>NZ_FZOT01000055.1 GCF_900188095.1 Noviherbaspirillum humi
AAAATGGCAAAAGGCAAGTTTGAGCGGACCAAGCCGCACGTGAACGTCGGCACGATCGGTCACGTTGACCATGGCAAGACCACGCTGACCGCGGCGATCGCGACCGTGCTGTCTTCCAAGTTCGGCGGCGAAGCCAAGAAGTACGACGAGATCGACGCCGCGCCGGAAGAAAAAGCGCGCGGCATCACCATCAACACCGCCCACGTCGAGTACGAGACCGCCAACCGGCACTACGCCCACGTCGACTGCCCGGGCCACGCTGACTACGTCAAGAACATGATCACCGGTGCCGCCCAGATGGACGGCGCGATCCTGGTCTGCTCCGCTGCTGACGGCCCGATGCCGCAGACCCGCGAGCACATCCTGCTGGCCCGTCAGGTCGGCGTGCCGTACATCATCGTGTTCCTCAACAAGTGCGACATGGTCGACGACGCCGAACTGCTGGAACTGGTCGAAATGGAAGTGCGCGAGCTGCTCTCCAAGTACGACTTCCCGGGCGACGATCTGCCGATCGTGCGCGGTTCGGCCAAGCTGGCGCTGGAAGGCGACAAGGGCGAGCTGGGCGAAGCGGCGATCATGCAGCTGGCCGAAGCGCTCGACAGCTACATCCCGACGCCGGAGCGTGCCATTGACGGCGCGTTCCTGATGCCGGTGGAAGACGTGTTCTCGATCTCCGGCCGCGGTACCGTGGTCACCGGTCGCGTCGAGCGCGGCGTGATCAAGGTCGGCGAAGAGATCGAAATCGTCGGCATCCGGGACACCCAGAAGACCACCTGCACCGGCGTGGAGATGTTCCGCAAGCTGCTGGATCAGGGTCAGGCCGGCGACAACGTTGGCGTGCTGCTGCGCGGCACCAAGCGTGAAGACGTCGAGCGTGGCCAGGTGCTGGCCAAGCCGGGTTCGATCAAGCCGCACACCAGCTTCACCGCGGAAGTGTACGTGCTGAGCAAGGACGAAGGCGGCCGTCACACCCCGTTCTTCAACAACTACCGTCCGCAGTTCTACTTCCGTACCACGGACGTGACCGGCGCGATCGAGCTGCCGAAGGACAAAGAGATGGTCATGCCGGG
>NZ_FZOT01000054.1 GCF_900188095.1 Noviherbaspirillum humi
TATTCCTTACACTAACGACTAGGAATACAGCTATGGATATGCCTATGCCTTCAGGAAGAATGCAGCAAGTGGAAGTGATAACCGGGGTCCAGCGGCGCAGACGCTGGACCCCGGAACAGAAGCTGGAGTGGGTCAGGAGGACGATGGAGCCTGGCATGTCGGTGTCGCTGGTGGCCAGGGAGGCCGGCATCAAGGCGAGCCAGTTGTTCCAGTGGCGTAAAGCCTATACCGAAGGCTCGTTGGTGGCCGTCGGTGCCAACGAGCCGGTGGTGCCGGCGTCAGAACTGCAGGACGCGATGAAGCGCATCAAGCAGCTCGAAGCCGCCTTGGGCCGCAAGACACTGGAGAATGAGATCCTCAAGGAAGCGGTGGATTTCGCCAAGGCAAAAAAGTGGATTGCGCGCTCGCCCTTGCCATGCGGGGAAGAGCCATGAGACTGGTGTGCTCGACTCTTGGCGTGGCGCGCAGCCATGTTCTTGCACTGACCAGTCGTTCAGCCGACTGGAAAGACCGCCGCCAAGCTAGGCACAGCCGCGATGACGGTCCGCTACTGCAGGACATCCGCCGGGTGCTGCACGAACTGGGGACGTATGGCTATCGCCGTGTATGGGGCGTACTGCGGCATCAGCAGGCCTGGCCAGTGAATCACAAAACGGTCTATCGGGTCATGCGTGAGCATGGATTGCTGCTGTATCGCCATGGGCAGCGGCCAGTGTCAGCACGTAAGCATGACGGCAAGATTGCGGTTGCCGCCAGCAACACCCGCTGGTGCTCCGATGGCTTTGAAGTCACGTGCGACAACGGCGAGCGGGTGCGGGTTGCCTTTGCGCTGGACTGCTGCGACCGAGAAGTCATGAGCTGGGTTGCGACGACGAAGGGCATCGATGCTGGATTGGTAGGCGACCTGATGATGCAAGCGGTCGAGTCGCGCTTCGGAGCCAACCAGACGGCACCGGACGAGATTGAATGGCTGACGGATAACGGCAGCTGCTATACCGCTGGAGAAACCCGCTCCTTTGCTCGCAGCCTGGGGCTCAAGCCGGTGACGACACCTGTTTCCAGCCCACAGAGCAACGGCATGGCGGAAAGCTTGGTGAA
>NZ_FZOT01000053.1 GCF_900188095.1 Noviherbaspirillum humi
GGTAATCCTCCCGAAAAGTAAGCGGGCATGAAGGTAGAATTTTCTCTAATCAAAACGAGGAAGTTTTACATGAAGAAGTCGCGCTTTTCGGAAAGCCAGATCATTGCCATTCTCAAGCAAGCCGACGCTGGCACTCCAATTCCGGAACTATGCCGGGAACACGGCATGAGCTCTGCTCTGTTTTACCGCTGGCGTAGCAAGTTCGGCGGCATGGACGCTTCGATGATGGCACGGCTGAAGGAACTCGAAGAGGAGAACCGCCGCCTGAAGAAGATGTATGCCGAAGAGCGCCTGAAGGCTGAGATCGTCGCAGAGGCACTGCAAAAAAAGTGGTAGCGCCATCTCGGCGACGCGAGATGGCGCAATGGGCCGTACAAGACAAGGCTGCCAGCATTCGCGTGGCATGCCAGGCGTTTGGCATCAGCCAAACCTGCTACCGGCATCAAGCTAAGCTGTCTTCAGAGAACAGTGAGATTGCAGACTGGCTGATCCGTCTGACGGCGAACCAGCGCAACTGGGGTTTCGGCCTGTGCTTCCTGTACCTGCGCAACGTCAAAGGCTATGGCTGGAATCACAAGCGCGTTTATCGAATTTACCGGGCGCTGGAACTGAACCTGCGCATCAAGCCGAAGAAGCGTCTGGTGCGCGAGAAACCGGAGCCGCTGTCCGAGCCGACGGCACCCAACCAGGTATGGTCGATGGACTTCATGCATGACCAACTGTCGGACGGCCGCAGCATTCGGTTATTCAATGTGATCGATGACTTCAACCGCGAGGGCCTGGACATTGAAGTAGATTTCTCGCTTCCGTCCGAGCGGGTGATCCGCTCACTGGAGCGCATCATCGAATGGCGCGGCAGACCGGATCGGATACGCTGTGACAATGGCCCGGAATACGTCAGCGCCGCACTGATGGCATGGGCAAATCGGCGTGGCATTCATGTCGAATTCATCCAACCCGGCAAGCCGCAGCAGAATGCTTACATCGAGCGCTACAACCGGACGGTGCGTTATGACTGGTTAGCATACTACCTGTTCGACACCATCGAGGACGTGCAGGAATTCGCAACCCGATGGCTATGGACCTATAATCACGAGCGTCCCAACATGGCCATCGGCGGCATCACGCC
>NZ_FZOT01000051.1 GCF_900188095.1 Noviherbaspirillum humi
CGCGGGGCGGTCTGCACCGAGATCCAGCGCAGGTCGGTGAACTCGGCAATCGCCGCCTTGCCGCCGAAGCGGCCGAAGCCGCTGCCTTTCACCCCGCCGAACGGCATCTGCGCCTCGTCATGCACCGTCGGCGCATTGATGTGGCAGATGCCCGACTGGATCTGCTGCGCCACGCTCATCGCCCGCGCAATGTCATGCCCGAACACCGCCGCCGACAAGCCGAACTCGTTGTCGTTGGCGCAGGCCACCGCCTCTTCCACGCCTTTGACCCGCACGATGCCCTTAACCGGCCCGAACGATTCTTCGTGGTAAATCTTCATCGCCGGCGTCACATGGTCCAGCAGCGTGGCCGGCATCAGCGTGGTTTCCGCCTTGCCGCCGCACAGCAGTTTCGCGCCCTTCTCCAGCGCATCGTCGATCAGCGCGTTGCAGCGGTGCACCGTGCTCATGTCCACCACCGAGCCCAGCACCACCGGTCCCTGGCGCGGGTCGCCCAGCGGCAAGGCCTTGGCTTTCTCGGCCAGGCGCGCCACGAAATCGTCGGCTACCTTCTCGTCGACGATGATGCGCTCGGTCGACATGCAGATCTGGCCGGAATTGGCGAAGGCGCCAAACGCCGCGCCATTCACGGCTGCCTCGATGTCGGCGTCATCCAGCACGATGAACGGCGCCTTGCCGCCCAGCTCCAGCACCGACGGCTTGAGGTGCTTGGCGCAGACGGCGGCGATGATCTTGCCGACCTTGGTCGAGCCGGTGAAGTTGACCCGGCGCACCGCCGGATGGGCCACCATGGCTTCGACGATCTCGCCGGCATCCTGCGGCGCGTTGGTGATGAAGTTGACCACGCCCCTGGGCAGGCCGGCTTGCTGCATGGCTTCGATGATCAGGCCGTGGGTGGCCGGGCACAGCTCCGAGCCCTTGAGCACCACGGTGTTGCCGCAGGCCAGCGGCATGGCGATGGCGCGCACGCCGAGGATGATGGGCGCGTTCCAGGGCGCCATGCCGAGCACCACGCCGGCGGGCTGGCGCACGCCCATGGCCAGGCTGCCGGGCACGTCGGAGGGGATGATCTCGCCGGAGACCTGGGTGGTCATGGAAGCGGCTTCGAGCAGCATGCCGGCGGCCAGATGGACATTGAAGCCGGACCACATGGCCGAGCCGCCGGTTTCGGCGGCCACGGCGGCGGCGAAGGC
>NZ_FZOT01000052.1 GCF_900188095.1 Noviherbaspirillum humi
GTACTCCGGCGCATCCTCGATCTGCTCCAGATCGTTCAGCCCGAACTTCTCGTAGATGCGGTTGATCGCCGAGATCAGCCGCACCGGCCGCTCCGGATCAGCGTTGAAGTGCTGGTGGATCGTGTTGGGCGGAATGTAGATCACATCCCCCGCCTCCCACTCGAAGCGCTTGACCTCGTCCTGCGCCTTCCAGTGGTACGTGTCGGTGATCTCCACGTCGCAGTCCTGGTGCAGGTCGTAGCCCCGTCCTTCCAGCACGTACACGCACTCTTCCGCCAGATGCCTATGCTTGCCCGAGCGGCTGCCCGGCGGAATGATCTGCATGTAGGCGTCCACCGACTCCATGCGGGTGTTCATCTTCTCGTTGAGCAGGTGCTTGAGGATGCCCTGGCGCGACATCTCCCACGGCATTTCTTCCGGCGTCACCACCTTCTTGCGCTTGGCATTGCGCGCCGGCGCTTCCGCCGCATCCTGCAGCAGTCCTTCATACAGCTCCTGGTTCAGCTTGCCCTTGAGCCAGGCCTTCGATTCACTCCATGCCATTTCGGTCTCCTTCCGGCTTTCTTTCTTGGCCCTTACTCTTTCGCGGAGTAATCGGCGTAGTTGTAGTTGTCCTCGAAGTTGCGCGGCTCGAAGCCCGCGCCGCCCGGCGTCGGCTCGGTCGGCTTCGGGATCACCTGCTTCTGGAACAGCAGGTTCATGAACATCATCATGGGCTTGGGCTTCATCACCAGCGCGCGCGCCGGCTTGTCCGGATCGGCGTTGAAGTGCTGGTGCACGCAGTTGTTGTGCACGATGGCCACGTCGCCCGCCTTCCAGTCGTAGCGGATGCCGTCGTGGATCTCGTAGCCGGTGCCGTCCAGGATGTAGAACGCCGCCTCGTTGACGTGGCCGTGCTTCTGGGTGCGTCCGCCGGGACCGTACTCTTCCAGGTGGATGTGCAGGGTCTGGGTCAGGCCGTCGACCGGCTCGACGAAGTGCTTGCTGAACGATTGCGGGCCGTCGTTGAAGAGCAGCTCGGTGCCCTTGATGACGCGCGGCATGGAGCGCAGCCGGTCGAGCTCGGCCTTCAGGTTGTAGGGGCCGGCGATGGCGCGCAGGAACACGCGGTCCTTCTTGCTGTTGTAGTGCGACTCTTTACCCATGGTGTCT
>NZ_FZOT01000050.1 GCF_900188095.1 Noviherbaspirillum humi
ACAGGTCGGCCAGGCCTTCGGCGCCGCCGCCCGCGAGCGCGGCGAATCCACCGTCATCATCGGCCGCGACGGCCGCCTCTCCGGCCCCGAGCTTTCTTCCGCCCTGGCTGCCGGCCTGCAGTCGGTCGGCATGGACGTCATCGACCTCGGCGTGGTCGCCACCCCGCTGGTCTACTTCGCCACCAACGTGCTCGGCGCGCCCTCCGGCATCATGGTCACCGGCAGCCACAATCCGCCCGACTACAACGGCTTCAAGATGGTGCTCTCCGGCGAAGCCATCCACGGCGCCGCCATCCAGGCGCTGTACCAGGCCATCGTCAGGAACGAATTCCCCGGCGGCCAGGGCAGCTACCGCACCCACGACATCCGCGCCGCGTATCTGGAGCGCATCCTCTCCGACGTCAAGCTTGCGCGGCCGATGAAGATCGCGGTGGACTGCGGCAACGGCGTGGCCGGCGCCTTCGCCGGCGACCTGTACCGCGGCATGGGCTGCGAGGTCACCGAGCTGTTCTGCGAGGTCGACGGCAACTTCCCCAACCACCATCCGGATCCGGCCCACCCGGAAAACCTGCAGGACCTGATCCGCTGCCTGCAGACCACCGATGCCGAGATCGGCCTGGCGTTTGATGGCGACGGCGACCGCCTCGGCGTGGTGACCAAGGATGGCCAGATCATCTATCCCGACCGCCAGCTCATGCTGTTCGCCGCCGACGTGCTCACCCGTCATCCCGGCAAGCAGATCCTGTACGACGTCAAGTGCACCCGGCACATCGCGCCGTGGGTGAAGCAGCACGGCGGCGAGCCGCTGATGTGGAAGACCGGGCACTCGCTGGTGAAGGCGAAGATGCGCGAGACCGGGGCGCCGCTGGGTGGGGAGATGAGCGGGCACGTGTTCTTCAAGGACCGCTGGTACGGCTTCGACGACGGCCTGTATGCCGGCGCGCGCATGCTGGAGCTGCTTTCGAGGCTGGCCGATCCGTCGGCCACGCTGAACGCCTTGCCGCAGTCGAGCAGCACGCCGGAGCTGCAGCTGAAGCTGGCCGAGGGCGAGAACTTCGCGCTGATGGAGCGGCTGCAGAAGGAAGCGAGGTTTCCGGCGGCGCAGGAGATCAACACCATCGATGGGGTGCGGGTGGAGTATGCGGACGGCTTCGGCCTGGCGCGGCCGTCCAACACCACGCCGGTGGTGGTGATGCGCTTCGAAGGCGAGAACCAGCAGGCGCTGGACCGCATCCAGCAGGAGTTCAAGCAAGCCATTCT
>NZ_FZOT01000022.1 GCF_900188095.1 Noviherbaspirillum humi
GACGGCTGGGCGGTACTGGCGTTGGTCATGCATTGCCACACCCGTGAACTGCTGGGCTGGCACCTGTGACGCTCGGGCAAGGCGATGACGGCCGACTCGGCGCTGGAACAGGCCCTGATTGCTCGCTATGGCACACTTGGCAAGGTAACAGTTCCGTTTCTGCTGAGGTCTGACAATGGCCTAGTCTTCACCAGCCGCAGCTATACCGCTCTGGTACGCAGTTATGGGCTTATGCAGGAATTCATTACGCCGCATTGTCCGGAGCAAAACGGCATGGTTGAGCGGGTCATTCGAACGCTGAAGGAACAATGCGTGCACCGACATCGATTTGAGACCTTGCAGCACGCGAGCCGAATCATTGGAGACTGGATTGGCTTTTATAACACCCGGCGCCTGCATCAAGCGCTGGGCATGAAAACGCCTGCCGAGGTATTTGCTTTAGCAGCCTAACTTGATCAGGTTTCGATGGGTCATTACACCTTGCCGGCCGGCCATTTCAGACCTCCATTTGCCTGAAAATTAACCAGACCGATATTTATGAAATGAGTTCTAGTTCGTAGTGCACGCAATCTGACCTGACAGTTTCCCAGTTCGATGCAGGTGTTTGCCAGGGCAAGTTCAGCCGTTCACTGTGGTGATCTTGTCCTGTCACGCCATCTTGTCATCCACTAAAGCTTGTTATGAACTCAAACTAAAGTGGCTGCGGCGCCGGAATTATTTGCGGCGCAGAACGAGCGCAATGTGGGGCAGACGAAGGGGGCGAAGGAACTGCAGCAGCGGTTGAAGCTGTCGCTAGAAGCGGCGTCGATGCTGGCTGGTAGTATGTCGGAGCCGGCAATTGCAGGGGCGTTGGCGGGGTCCGCTGCTGGAAACAAAGTAAGCATTAAGCAAGAAACGCCGATTTGGTCCTCGACCAATAGCAAATCGTCCCTCGAAAACGCCTTTAGCCATTGTGAAAAGCATTCAAAAGAAATTCCAGAACTTGCTAATTCAAAGCAATACGTCGAAGCGGCTCATTCGTTTGCTGCAAATCCTCCTGCAGGAGCAGTGTTCAAGTCTCGCGGCGCGGATACTTTAATCTATGACAAAAACACAAACACTTTTTGGTGAAAGGGCTGACGGTGCTCCACGAACGATGTTTAGACCTACCGATGGAATCAATTACTGGAATAAACAATGACAAAATCAGATAACAATCAGCATCTACTATGTCCATGTTGCGGGCAGCGGACAATCAGTGAGCCAGGGGCTTATGAGATATGTTCAGTGTGTGGTTGGGAAGATGATCCAGTTCAGTCGGCTGACCCGAAATATACAGGGGGGGCAAATCGTGAAAGCTTAGAATCGGCTCGGGCCCTCTGGCAGAAAAAGGGAAGGCCCTACAATTGAGTAGGCAGCCTAAACTGGTAACCCCCACCATCATCCAAAACCTTGTTTTCAGCAAGGCCACTGCCGAAGCCTCAGTCGCTGCTGCCGCTGTGCTACAGCAACAGGGAACACCCATCCAACAATCAATCCCGTGCCAATCGGCGCGACCGTCCCGGTGTCGACAGTGCCGTAGAACAGCCTGTTCCAGTAGCAGATTTTTCTGCGGCTCACCACCTCGTGGAAGCCGATTTACGCGTCACCCACCAGTGCGAATTCCACTCCTCCGATTAATACTGCAAGCAATTAACCGCGAACTCAAGCGTTCACTCTTGTAAGAAGACTGTTCTTCAGGACGTGTTGGCCGTGTCAAATGCCCAGAATGTCCTGGTCAGACAATGCACCACCACGGAGTCCTGCAAGGCGCTGGTGGAAGGCAATGTCTACCCAATCAAGACGATTGGCGGGCTGGCGGGATTGTTCGCCAAGGATGAACAAGAAGTGTACGAGTTCTGCCGGGCGGGCTACCAGAGCTGCTTGTTGGCACTGAAGAAGATTAACAGAAGCGTATCCGCCTTGCAGGTTATCGGCGCAATGAGCTACACCCGCTTCGCCTGCGACAATCAAACCCGGGTCGGCACCGACATCTAGGCTAGCAACAACGTCACCCTGCGCGCCACCGGCAACGGCCACCTCAACATCACCGGCTCCAACGTCAACGCCGGACAGGGCCGCGCCGCCCTGGTCGCCGCCAACGATGTGACCATCAACGCCGGCAACACGCGGCAAGTGGCCATCGATGAACGCTACAGCAAAAGCAGCGGCCTATTCTCCTCCACGGCTACTACCCAGGCCAATAGCGTCACGCTGAACCAGGCGCATGGCAGCGCCGTCTCCGACAACACCGTGGTAGTGCAAGCCGGCCGCGACATCAAGGTGACCGGCAGCGGCATCGCCGGCAAGGGCGACGTGCTGCTCTTAGGCGGGCGCGATGCCATCGTGGCAGCCGCCACCGCTACCCGCACCGACAAGCGTTTCGAGAAGGTGGAAGAAAGCGGCTTCTTGTCGGGCGGCAGCTTCGGCATCAACTACGGCAATCGCACCACCACCACCGACACCACCGCACCACCACGCAATAGCGGCCAGGCCCGCAGCCTGGTCGGACCGAAGAACGGCAACCTGACCATCCACGCCGGCCGCACGTCGCTATTTCTTGGTAAAAGCCCCGTATGGAAGCTCATCGAGAGGCCCGCGCGTTATTGCCGATATTGAGTCGGATCTATCCCGACGCTGCTCAACAGCCGATAGGTTGACGACCGACTCTTCCCTATCAGTTTTGACACTTCTTCGACCTTGCCGCCAGTGAGCTTCAACAAGTAAGCAAGGTGTTCAAACTCGAACGTACGCAGAACATCGACCAAGCTCGAGTATGTCTTCTCGCCTTTGAACAATTTATTGACGAGTACTTCGTCTATCACTGTGGAGCGGGAAATGGCGGAGCAGTACTCCACGAAATTCTTGAGCTCACGTACATTGCCAGGCCATTTGCACTGCTGCAGAAATCGAAGGGCCTGTTCAGAGAAATATCTGGCCTGGATCGAGTCGTCTACGGATAGCTCTGAGAGGAAACAATTCGCAAGGACGGGAATGTCTTCAGGATGATCGCACAAGGGCGGAATACTGAACTCAGCGCCAGCGATGCGGAAGAATAGATCATCCCTGAAGTTGCCAGACAATACCATCTGGGCAATGTCCCGATGAGTCGCAGACACGACACGAACATCCACTTGGATTACCTCGTTGGACCCTACTGGTCGAACCTCGCCGGTATCGATGACACGCAGCAGTTTCCTTTGCAGCCCAAGCGGTAGATCGCCGATCTCGTCCAGGAAAAGCGTGCCCTTGTCTGCCGTCCGGAACAAGCCGACGTTGGAAAACATGGCACCGGTAAATGCGCCTTTTGAAAACCCGAACAATTCCGCTTCAATCATTTCCGCAGGTACAGCGGCGCAGTTCAAAGCGACAAAAGGTCCATGGCATCGATTGCTGTGCTTGTGGACGGTGCGCGCGAACAGCTCCTTTCCAGCGCCTGTCGGTCCGTGAAACAAGATGTGGCAGCGCGATTCGGCCACTGCACAGACATCAGCAATCAAGTCTAGAAGAGCCCGGCTTCGTGTGTAGATTCCGTAATCCGTGCTGGCTGCTTTCCGTTGATGTTTTCCCAATCGGGCTCGTTCGAGGATGACGCTCCCAAGGACTTCCGAGAGATTTTCACGGCGGGAAAAGTGGTTTGCTCCATGCTGCAGCGCTTTCAATGCCGAGTCATGAGATTCCGAGTCAATGACAGCAACGATGTCGATTTCAGGAATCATGCATCGCAACCATTTGGATCCATTGAGTTGGTCGGGTTCAGCCTGTGCCGCAATGTCAAACACGGAAATGGCTGCCCCTGCAGTACCGGAAATGCGCTTTAGTTCATCAATGTCTTGCCAGATTGCGATTTCAAATGGCGGCAGTGCCGGAGCCGCCGTCAGGCTTAACTCTTCTGCAAGCGAGCGGTCGGAAAGCAGTATCAGGATCCCCAAATTGGCACCGGCATCTTTTTCCATATGCGACCAGAAAATTCTTATGTATTGAGCAAAAGTGTAAAGGAATGCTGATGCTATGTCGTCAAGTCAGAATCCTATACTGGGCCTTTTGTTGCCTTACCAGATCGCATGGATTTGAGCCGACTGCCAATTGTTTTCGTTATGGAGTGCTCCGAACGGTCACTTGTTTCCTTTTCTGAACTCCCTGGGCGTCATGCCGGTCATTCTGTGGAAAAACCGGGCAAAATTGGCCGCGTCGGAAAAGCCAAGCATCATGGCGACGGACTCGACACTGGAGTTCATGAACAGAAGAAGCCTTTTTGCTTCCAGGGCTGTGCGGTCGTCAATCAGTTGTTTCGGCGTACGCCCGGTACAAGCAAGCACTGCACGGTACAGACCTTTCTCGGAAATATTCAACTTTCTTGCCATCTGCTTTGCGGTCCGCAGATTGAGTTCGTTGCTCTCCAAATGTTTTTGGAAAGCGCGATAAATGAAGTTGTGATTCTCGCGCGCCTTGGTTTGAGCTTGCTCGCTTTTGTTGCCGAGTGCTGTCAGAAGCAGCAGCGCCAGACGGTAAGTCTGAGCTTCATCTACCGGTTTTGAGAACCCATTCCTTCCTTGGGCCATTTGCATTGAATTGGTAATGGTCAGGCACTGAGCAAGTTCTTCTGGATTTAGCTCGCAAAAGGTCATTCTCAAAACCCGTAGTAGCTCCGATTGCTCAGTATGGCTGGTCTGGCCAAGGATAGGAAGAATCCACGACTTGGAAAACGTGATCACTACGCCGTTCGATGCCGCATTCACCCACATATGGCTGTTCTGATGAGGGGAAACATTCAACACGCATCCGCGGTGACATGTGTACTGCGTCCCATCAACGCTCGCCGAGATCTCGCCTTCGGTGAAAACAACAAGAGTATGGGAGTTGAAATGCATGGATCCATCTTCATCGATTCCTTCGCCATTCCCATATAACTCCCTAATCGTAGAAACTTCGATCTCTCGTTTAACGGAAATGGTTGTCATCGGCTCGATGCCGGAATAATGCGGAATTGAAGCTTCGAAGTTAGGCCTTGCGCTCATGCTTGCCTCCGGTTAGGTTTCTGGTTCGCCGAATCTGATGCCGATTTCTGTCTTTGACAAAAAGAGCTTGCTCTAAAAATAAGATTCAGGTTTGAAGACATAAATAACAACGCCAACTACATCTTTTGACTGGGCTTGCCTGAAAGCGGTGAATAGCTGCCAAGCGCCTCCAGTGTTCTGCTTGAGGTCAAAATATGCCTCAAGTGAATTCGCCTCGCATGCCATAGACATATGAACTTTTTGCAAAATTGGACTTCGAATGCAACAGTGCTCGCGCCCGGAAATCGTTGGTGAGATGCCTTTTCTTTAAAAGCGACGCTATCTGCAAGTCATATCAGTGACTTTAACCGCCGCAGAAACCTGCGACGGTTAACCTTCCGAAGAAAAATCGACTGACTTGGCTTGTGGTGAATCCAGTAAGCGGCATTCGCTGTGGTTTTCGGCTTTCATAGAATTGATTGGTCTTTGAATGACCGTATTAATACGTATATGCCAATATAAGCTAATCAAGGGATTTGCTACTTGAAAATGGGGCATGCGACTGTGCAAATTTATGATGACCAAACTGTTATGTGTCCAAGTATGAATTGGGGTATGGAAATATACCAATGACTTATTTTCTGTCGCGCAATAAGCTTAAGCTATGCCGTTATGAATTAAATCCAGTTTATGTATAGACTGCTCTTTAGGTGGCCTTGTACTTTGAAGGCTTGATATAGCAGCCGGTCGCCAAACTATCCTTAATTCCCGATTTCTTTTAAGGCGCTAAAGCCTGGATTCCTACTGTCGCTATGCCATTTCTAACTAAAAATAGGAGGCGTGTTATTGAGAGCGATAATTGTGGGTTGGACCGGGCCCGCGAGCCAGCCTGGACTAGACGTGCAAAGTCTGCCATCTATCCTTTTCATTACCTGCCGAAGAGTTCGAAATGAAATCGATTTATTTTCCGCAAGAAATTGGGTCATCGTCTGATTTGCCCTGATGCCCTCACAACATCAACTTTTGCGATCAAGGACAAGGATTTCATTAAGCCGCACGTCTTCACGATTTTCTTGACTCTTTTATTGCTGTGACAACACAAATTCCGGTTTTTTTCGCCAACCCAAAAGATCGCTCTATCGCTCTCCATACTGCACGCTGCGCAAGAGCAATCCGGCCGGCGAGTGAATTGCGGCTGGTATTCATCTGTCCAATAATGGAGTAACGACAGGCATTTCAGGCTGCGTCGCTTCGCTGCCCGCAGTGCCATTGCGTCCATCATTTCGACAGGAGGAACGGCCATGAAAAACACGGATGAGTTGTTGCGCGACGCCTTTGCCATCATCGATGGCATCCCGCAGGCGCAGATTGCCTTCGGCGCGCCTTGTTCTGCGCGCGGGCCATCACTGCGCAATGGAACCATCTGTTCGCCGGAAGGGTGGCTGGCGCAGCATCCGCAGTTCCAGGCGCTTGGTCTCTCGCTGTCGGCGGACGGACGGGGGTTGCGGGTGCATGGCCGTGAAGATGCGTCATCGCCAGCCGCTGCCATGGCAGAAGTGTTCGGCCTGCCGCCTTACGAGGCGGCTCAGCTCTTCGGGGAGCGTAGCGTCTTCACTGCCGGCGACGATTCGGGCCTGAGCGACAAGGAGTTGTGGCAGCAGCGCTTGCGCGACTTCCTGTCGGCCGAGCGTTTGGCGTGGCATTCGATTGCCGGCGCGGCCCCCGAACCGGCCGACATTCCTGCGCAAGGTGCCGGGGGCGCCCAGCCGGCGTCTGACTGGCAGAGCGAGGCTGTCCTGGATGCGGCCGGGACGGAAGGTGACGAGCCGGCGCCTGAATCGGTGGATACGCCCCTGGCCGACATGCCGCATGAGGCGGTGCCGCCGGACCAGCCGCCACGGGAATTGGCGTCTTCTTCCCAGGTGCCTTGAGCCAAAATCACGGTCAGGCTGGAGCCGGCAAGGTGACCGGCGGCGTCGGCGGATGTTCGGCAGGCGGCAGCGGCGGCGACACGAGGAAGCCCTGGATCTCGTCGCACCCCAGCGCACGCAAGGTGCTTGCCTGCTGTCGTGTTTCGACGCCCTCGGCCACGACGCGCATGTCGAGCGAATGTGCCATGGTGATGATGGCATTGAACAACGCGGTACCCTGCTCGGAGTCCTCCAGCCGGGCGGCGAAGGTATGGTCGACCTTGATCATGTCGAAATCCATCTCCTGAAGCTGCGATAGGGAAGAGTAGCCGGTGCCGAAATCGTCGAGCACGAGCTTGATGCCCATGTTCTGTATCGCAGCCAGGGTTTGCAGCACATCTGCTCCATGGCGCGCAACCGAGGCTTCCGTGACTTCGATCTCCACCAGGGAGGGATCGATGCGGCAGCTGCGCAGCCAGACCGAAAGCGTGTCCGCCAGGCTGCCGCCCTCCAGCTGACGCACGGAAACGTTAATCGAGACGGGCACCAATGGATAGCCGCTCTTCGACCAGTAAGCCAGCTGGGATATCACCTTCTTGATCACCTGCTCTCCCAGCCTGACGATGAGGCCGGTTTCCTCCGCCAGCGGAATGAACTCGAGCGGTTCCATCAGTCCCCGCACCGGGTGCACCCAGCGAACCAGCGCTTCCAGCCCGCAGGTGTGGCCATTCCCAGTGTCGACGCGAGGCTGGTAATACATGATGAACTGATCGTAGTCCAATGCATGCTGCATTTCCCGCATCAGCGCTTCCCGGCTGCTCTCTTCCTCCGCGACGCTGATGTCGAAGAAGCGATAACCGCGCTTGCCGGCTTTCTTGACCGCATACATCGCGCTGTCGGCATGCTTGAGCAGCGTATCGGAATCCTGGCCATCCTTCGGTGCCACGGCAATGCCGATGGACGCGCCGACCGAGTGCACGCCCTTGGTAATGCGGAACGGCGGCCGGAACGCTTCCTGGATGCGGTCGGCGACATGGGCGGCATCACGCGAGCCTGCGAGGTTTTCGAGAATGACCAGGAATTCATCGCCGCCCAGGCGGACCACCCGATCTTCCGGACGCACCGCCTCACGCAAGCGCCGGGCGGCATGGCAGAGCACTTCATCTCCGGCTTCATGGCCCTTGCTGTCGTTGACGCTCTTGAATCCGTCCAGGTCGAGATAGAGCAGGGCGAATTTCTTGCGGGAATGAACCGCTGCTTTGAGCGCATCGGGCAGAAAGCCGTTGAGCCAATGACGATTCGGTAGACCGGTCAGCGCATCCTCGTTGCCAATGCGCTGCAGTTCGGCGACGTGCGTCTTCGTGTCGCTGATGTCTCGCATGTTGACCGCCAGGTTGCTTTCCGGGCGCAGGATGCGCAGCTGGGCCCAGCGTGGTCCTTCCCCACCCAGTCCGCCGAGATCGATTTCGCCTTCATAATGGCGATTGATCATCGCCCGCTTGAGCACCTCCAGGATGAAGTCACGAGTTTCACCCTGATAGACCTCGCTGACTTTCTTGCCGACCAGGTCGTCGCGCCGATGGCGTAGGAAATCAGCGCCGCGGTGATTGCAATCGATGATCTTGAAATCGGTCATGTTTCCGCGCGAGTCGTGGACGGGTTCGGCAATGTAAAAGCCTTCGTTGGCCGCCTCGGTGGCGATGCGGTAGGTATGCTGGATGGTGGCCAGTTCCTGCTGGCGCCGGGCTAGCCTGAGAGAGAGTGCGATGACCAGCGCGAGGATGGCCAGCACGCCTACCGATACCAGGGCTGCCGTGCTGACGATCTGCTGGCGGCGCTTCAGAAAGGGCGAAAGAAAGCTGTCCTGGTCCACGCCGGCCAGAGCCATCATGGGATATCGTTCGGTCACTTGCCACGCCACGTAGCGGCTGCGCCCATCCTTGAACCAGTCGATGCCCGGCAGCAGCCTGCTGCCCGACCGGCTGTCGAATACCGGGTTGGACCGGAACGGCTGATTCTCCGGCAGATACACTTCGTCACCCACGCGCACGATGCGGGGCGAGCCGTCCGGATTGGTAATGGCCAGCAACCCGTGCCGACCCAGCGTCAGCTTGTCGTAGCCGGCGATGAAATACTGCGGTTGCGCCGACAGCACCACCACGCCCGAAAATCCGCCGTCCCGGTCGGACAGTCGGCGGGAGAAGGGAATGATGGGCTTGCGGGAGAAAGGGCCGATCTGCGGTGCGCCGACGTAGAACTCGCCATCACGCGCCAAGTGAAGCGTGAAATAGGGCTGGCCGGCGATATTCACCTTGCTGGGGAAGGGAATGGTCGTCGTGACCAGGTCGCCGCGCCGGTCGATGATGCTGAGATACAGCCCGGAATCCGTCGGGTAGAGTCCTTCGGGCGCCACTTTTTCCAGCCGGATCGTGCCGTTGGAGGTTTCCCAGCCATGCTTGATATACAGCGTGATCTGGTCGATCGATTCCAGCGAGCGGTACAGGTGTCCGGCGTAAGTCCGCGCCAACACCTCCGCTTCCTTCAGGGCGTCGGCTTCCTGTTCGCGCCTTTCCCTTTCCAGCACGTCGAGCAGGCCCGCCCAGCAAAACAGCATCAGCAGCAGCACAAGCGACGTCCAGATCAAGGATGGCCGCAAATTGGTCCATAAACCGGCAAGGCGAGGCACCTGGCCCATCGTCGCCGATAGGCGCGCCGTCTTCGCGGAAAGGAAACCCATGGCCATTGGCTGGTAGATGCCGATATGAAGATTCGTTTATCTCATAGCACCTTGACATCATTGCGACTCGGTTTTCTACCAAAAGTTTGCGAAATAACATGTCGGAATCGGGAAGAAAAAATCGAGCGGTGAGGTTGTCGTAAGCCCGCAAGCAAAGAAATGAGCGGGGTGTCATTAAACGCCGCACCAAACTCCGTACAGCCCCTTTTTGTGCGTTACACCAAGGAAAACGCATGTTTTCGGTTCTTCCACTTCCGCACTGTTGATTCTTATGACAGACAGAAGCGAAGGAACCCCTCCAGTACTCAAGTGGTGCCTTGTCGCGCATGACACCCTTGCCGGCGACCTTGTCTATCTGCAAAGGCAAACCTCCGCTGTTACCCAGTCTTTGGAACAGCTGCTGAAGCGGTATGCGACGTTGGACCAGATGCGGGAACGGCTCAATGCGAGCAGCGCATTACGATGGCAGTATGAAACGGAAAAGCGTGCGCGGATGGGAGCATTGGACGCCGCCATCGCACTGGGCAGCGAAAACCGGCCAATCCGGAGGCGGCGGTTTTATTCGAGCTCACCGTCCCAACTTCCAGGAGCGCGGAGCCTACTTGGCATTCCTGAAGAATTTCATTCAGCTGACAGCCCCGGGTCTTCGTCGCTTTTGATCATCGAATCGGCAGGAATAGGTTTTGATGCCAAGGCATTGAGATTGAGAACCAGCCCTGTCTTTGTGCCCGCTTATTGAGTTGTCTTACGGGTACGTCAATGCAGAACTTTGAACACCTCGGTAAGCGCATGGATGTTGACTGGCTTGACAAAATGGTGGTCGAAGCCGGCCGCCGCAGATTTTTGCCTATCCTGCTCTTGGCCATAACCGGTAACTGCCGCGAAGACTGCCTTTTCCATTCCCTGGCAGGAGCGCAGCCGCTGGACCAGTTCGTATCCGTCCATACCGGGAAGGCCGATATCCAGGACATAGGCATCGAATTTCTCGCGCTGCACGCGCGCCAACGCAGCACCCGGTTCAAACTCCACCGCCACCTCATTTCCCATCATTTTCAGCAGCGTGGCGGTGGACTCGGCCGCATCCATGTTGTCGTCAACGACCAAAATGCGCAGCTTCCTTGAAGGTGGCTGCGGGGTGGGCCTTGCCATGCCGACGGGTTCCTCGGCTTTGTAGACCCGGGGCAGACGGACGACGAATTCGCTCCCCTGGCTAGGGCCGGCACTCTTGGCGATCACGGTTCCATGATGTTGCTCGACCAGGCTTTTCACCAAGGCCAGCCCGATGCCCAAACCGCCCTGTGAACGTTCTACCGTTCGTTCCCCCTGCTGGAATAGGTCGAAAACGTTCTGCAAGAGGTCTGGTTTCATGCCAAGGCCGTCATCGCTGACGGACAAGATGACTTCGCTCTGGCTAGCCGCCATCCTGAGGGTGATGTTGCCGCCTGCGGGCGTGTATTTCGCGGCGTTGTCGAGCAGATTGGTTAGCACCTGAACTAAGCGCTTCTGGTCTCCCATGACAAATACCGCTTCCGGCGCAAGATGCATCACCAAGTGATGCTTGTGCTGTTCCACTAATGGCCGCACTTGCTCGGCGGCGTCCGCGACGACTTGCTTGACGTCGAACAGCGCGCTTTCGAGCTGGATGGTGCCCCGCGTCACGCGGGCGACATCCAGCAAGTCCGTCACCAAGCTGCTCAGGTGGTCGACCTGGCGTCGGATGATGTCGGCGGTTTTCTGCACCTGTGCGTCTGCCGCCTTGGTCATGGAAAGCAGATCAGCGGCCGCACTGATAGGCGCAAGGGGATTTCGCAATTCATGCGCAAGCATCGCTAAAAATTCATCCTTGCGATGATTGGCTTCCCGCAGCAGCTCTTCAGCCCGCTTTTGCGCCTGGATGTCTGTATTGGTGCCCATCCATTTGATTATGTTGCCGCTCCCATCGCGAACCGGCAAACCGCGGGCCAGGGTCCAGCGATATTCTCCCGAATGGTGCCGGACCCGATATGTGGTTTCATAGGGAACACCGTTTGCCACGCTGTGGCTCCAAGCTTCGAAGGCTTGCTTCTGGTCTTCAGGGTGAATCAAATCTGCCCACGCGTCTCCAGACGTGCTCCCACGCGGTACGCCGGCGTAGTCGAACAATTGGTCGTTATGGTAGTCAACAAACCCGTCCGGCCTCGCGGTCCAAACCAATTGGGGCATGGCATTGGTTATGGTGCGGAATTTCGCTTCGCTCTCATGCAGTTCGCGGGTAATGCGATTGCGTTCAATGGACTCCCAGCAGCGATTGGCCACCATACTGATTAGCCGTATCTCGGCTGCTTGCCACTGGCGCGATGACACCTGATGCACCGCCATGCCGGCCACGAACTTGCCAGCCTTGATGATGGGAATGGAAACCACAGAACGAATCTGCAACTGTCGATAGACGTCGCGTACCTGCGCTACGCGGTCATCCGTCTCCGCGTCTTCAACGACGTATGGCACGCCACTATGGCAGAGCCTTACGTATTCGGCACCGAAGGCGGATATGTCATAACGGCCGACGATGGTGGGCACACCATTGGTGTAATTGCCAGTCAAGTTGAAGGTGGTCTGGTCAGCCTCGACGTCTGCATAGGCGCACCGGTTGGCGCCCAAATGTTGTCCGAGGAACGTGGCCGCAGCGAGCGTGATTTCGGCCGGGTCTACCAGGTGCCGTACCAGGTCGTCCAGCTCCACCAGGAACCGGTATTCGGCAATTTCGCTCCGGAGAGACTCAATATGTTCCATAAGTTGGCAACGATTTCAAACGATGCCAAAGGGCATGATTTTTGTTGAGCAGGGCGGTCAATCATACCGGCTTTCCAGAGTGGAAGTGGCGGCCCCGTTTTAGCCAACAGAAACCAATTTGAGGCGCGGAGTCTTGAAGCACTGCATAGCGCCGATAACCGAATGGGTTTGCGCTTTCATCAACCTTATTTCAGGTCAGTCGAACGTGCCAGGCACGAGGCAAAGCTCGTTTGTCACAGCCAAAGGCTTGCCTGTTACACAATAGAAGAATCCTGCTCCTTGCTTTCTCGGGCACGGAAGAAGGGCACCGTTTTCAGTAGGTGTCGAAGTGGATTTTTTATTTCCGCCGCATTGCCGCATCTGGCCTAGGAAAGCTTTAATTTCAAAAAAATAGAAGAATTGAGCCCGTGCTTAATCAAACCCAATGAGCGAAAAAAAGCCCCAGCAGGGCTGGGGCTTAATGGTTACCTTGCAACCAGAGGAGACACGCTTCATTAATGCAAGTAACGGGCCAGTTCCGAGTGCGTATGGATCCCCGCTTCGCGGGCTGAATCCGTGCAAAAAGAGAAAAGGCGCACGAAAGTCGTGCGCCTTTGGCATGAAGCTGGTGCAGCCTGGAGCTGGCCAGCATCCGCGTGGTTGAATCAGGCAGACACTGCTGGCGTGATGCGGAAATCAAGCCCGATGCGACCGCCCCAGGTTCATCAGGCGCTGCAGCAGCGCATCCACCATCGGTTTGACTTGCCGGCTGCGCAGCTTTTCCAGATAGCCGGAAGTCGAAAATACCAGGACGCTTTCCGGAAGTCGCGCCAACAGTGCCGGCAGGGCGGGCGTGTCGTCGCATAGCACGATCAATGCGCCCGCCGTGGTGGCGCAGCCTGCGGGCTCCACGGTCGCCGCTTCCGCATCGCGCTGCAATTCCCGGCCGATGACTTCCCACGCCGCCAATTCGCAGCGGTTATTGTCGGGTTTCATGGCTCGTGTCCTGAGCACCGCATACTCCTCGAATTCCTCGGTTGCGCGCACGAAAACCTGACCGGATTCATTGGCCCGGATCCACTCCAGCGCATCGACCGCACCGGGCTGATCGATGCGCTGGATCAGTTCGTGACGCACCATGTCTGGCACAAGGATGCTGATGGCTGGCATCAGCATGAGCAGCGTATCGAGTTCGTCGGCTGCAGCAAGGGAAATGAGCGGCGCCGGGCCGGCGACGATGAGACGGGCGTTTGACATGGGGCGCTGGAAAATAATTAGTCGGACAAGAATGAAGCTGAAAAAGCACAAATCATGTGCTGTATGCATATACAGTATATAGCCTGTTTTGCAGATTTCGCCAGTCATTCTTTTGGTCAAGCCGTCGCCGCCGGCGCCGGCCGCGTTGAATGCAGGCACCTGCATGGAAGTGGCACAATGAGGCGTTTACCTTCCTATCATGGGAAGGATTAATCTGGCATTCACCAGCAATGTGGAGACAACGCAATGAACATCGGCGAAGCGGCGCAGGCATCCGGCGTTACGGCAAAAATGATTCGGTATTACGAAAGCGTCGGCCTGCTCGAGGCGGCAAGCCGTACTCCTGCCGGCTATCGGCAGTACGACAAGAACGCGGTGCAGACCCTGCGCTTCATCCGTCGTTCGCGCGATCTCGGCTTTTCGCTGGAGCGCATCAAGATGCTGCTTGGACTGTGGGAGGATCGCGGACGCAAGAGCGCCGAAGTCAAGCAGCTGGCGCGCCAGTACATCGATGAACTTGACCGGGAGATCGGCAAGCTGCAGTCGATACGCGACGAGTTGCAGCATCTGGCGGACTGCTGCCATGGAAACCAGCGGCCGGAATGTCCCATCCTCGACGATCTTGCAACGCATCGTGCCGGGGCCACACAGCCTGGTTGATGTGGATTGCGGCGCATCCGGAGCCGAGTTTGCGGCCGAAGCCGGCGGCGACCTAACGGGCCTGCCATCAGGCCGTGTTGCGGAGCGGTGCAATACGCATCGATGAGCCGGCGGGCACCTTCGCGCCGCTGGGCAAGGGCCAAGGAGGCCGGTCCGATGGCCGCCGCGTGGCGCCAATCGAACGCGCTCCGGGCGCGCCGGTAACACCCTGTAAATTCCTCAAGCCGCCGGACGCCGCCTCTGGTCTAATGTAAGTGCAGCCACCACCCATCCGGAAAGCGTATTGATGAATGCACACAGCGCCGTCGTGAGTTGTTCGGTCTACAAGAACGGCAGAAAACTGGGAGACGTTTCGCTCGACGCCATCAGCGAGCATTTGAAGGAGCCCGACACCTTCGTCTGGGTCGGCTTGCTGGAACCCGACGAAGAGCTGCTGCGCATGATGCAGGACGAGTTCGAGCTGCATGAGCTGGCGGTGGAGGATGCCCGCAATGCCCACCAGCGGCCCAAGCTGGAAGAGTATGGGGAAACGCTGTTCGTGGTGCTCCATACCGCCCACCTGATTGAGCGCACCATCCACTTCGGCGAAACCCATATCTTCGTCGGCCCGCGCTTCGTGCTTACCGTGCGCCACGGACCTTCCATCGGCTACCGGCGCGTGCGGGAACGCTGCGAAAGCCTGCCGGAGCGGCTCGCCACCGGACCGGGCTACGTCCTGTATGCCATCATCGATTTCGTGGTCGACCAGTACCAGCCTTGCATGGATAACCTGCAGTCCCGTTTCCGCTACCTGGAGGAGGAACTGTTCAGCCCGACTTCGCAGAACGATTATTTGCAGGATTTCTACCAGATCAAAAACGAACTGCTGGGGCTGGAGTCGGCGGCTTCGCCGCTGATCGACGTCTGCAACCGGCTGCTGCGCTTCCACGGCGAGATCGTTCCCAAGGAAAGCCGGGTGTATTACCGCGACATCCTCGATCACGTGTCGCGCATCGTCCAGACCAGCGACCGCATGCGGGAGATGATCAATGCGGCGATGCAGGTGGCGCTGGCCGGCATCACCATTCGCCAGAACGAAGTCGTCAAGCGTCTCGCCAGCTGGGGTGCCATCCTGGCAGTGCCCACCATGATGTTCAGCCTGTACGGCATGAATTTCCACACCATGCCGGAGCTGGACTGGAAGTACGGGTATCCGACGGTGCTGGCGACGGTCACCATCGGCTGCGTCATCCTGTACCGGCGTTTCCGGCGCATCGGCTGGCTGTAGGAGCCAGGCCGGACCGTGGCATGCCTGCCAGGGCTTGCGGAAAATGGGGCCAGCTTACAGAGTCATCGTCGTACTACGGCGCAGGCAGCGAAGAAGGCATCGGCGGCGGATTTTTGCATCAGGCCGGCATGCTCCATCGCGGTGGCATAGCCCTGCAGGAACTCCAGGCGCGACTTGACCTCTGCATGCTTGGCGTTGAGCGCCTGGGCATCGCCGCGCTTGAGGGCGGCGGCCAGTTCATCGCCGGTGATGCGGCACTGGTGGGCGCAATAGAGCAGTTCGACGATGTTTCACCCCGTTCATTCTCGTCTTAAAATCAACGACTTAGCTATTTCCGCTAGTTTCCATTAGTCCATTTCCGTTTCTCCGCAGCCACGAAATTTGTTGGTATTATTCGTGCCTCGTACCAACAAGCTCAGCACGGAGATACCAACATGCCGCTCACGGACGTCGCCATCCGTAATCTCAAGGCCACCGGCAAGCAATACAAGATAACGGACCAGCAGGGCCTGTTCGTGCTTGTCTCCGCCAGTGGCAGTAAGTACTGGCGCGGCGCCTACCGTTTTGCGGGCAAGCAAAAGACGCTAGCACTGGGCGTCTATCCGGACGTGACGCTGGTCCAGGCGCGCCGCTTATGGGATCAAGCGCGGCAAAAGCTGGAGCAGGGCGTTGACCCGGCGGTGGCCAAGCAGGAGCAAAAGCTGGCGCGCCGGAGCGAGGCCGAGAAGACGTTCGCACATGTCGCCCGGGAATGGCACGCCCTGCGAGCACCGGAATGGACCGAGCATACAGCCGACCTGGTGCTGCAGCGGCTGGAGGATGATGTCTTCCCGCACGTCGGGAAAACCGCCTTCGCCCAGGTGTCGCCACTGCAGCTGCGGGCGGCGTTCGATGCCATGGAGGCGCGCGGCGTCCTGAGTACCTGCCACCGGGTGCGGCGGTACTGCGAGCGGATCTTCGATTACGGCATCGCGCTCGGGATGCGTCCAGAGAATCCGGCGCGGCCGATGAAGGAAGTGCTGAAGCGGCCCAAGGCAGGTCACTTCCCAGCCATACAGGTAGAGGATCTGAAAAAACTGGTGGGCGATATCTATCGTAACCGCGGCCGGATGCGCAACAGTACCAACTGCGCCATGCTGCTGCTGATGCATACCTTCGTACGCACCAAGGAACTGCGGGCGGCGGTGTGGTCGGAATTCGACCTAGAGAGGGCGCTCTGGGTAATTCCCAAGGAGCGGATGAAGATGGGGCGGGATCACGTTGTGCCGCTATCCCGCCAGGTGCTGGCGATCCTGGGGGAGCTGCGGGAGTACTCCGGGCGCAGCGAGTTCCTGTTCCCGAACACCCGCACGCCGAAGACGCCGATGTCGTCAGGGACGCTACTGATGGCGCTTTACCGGATGGGCTACAAGGATGTGATGACCGGGCACGGCTTTCGTGCCCTAGGCATGTCGGCGATCAAGCAGGAACTTGGGTACGAGCACGAGATCGTGGATCTGCAGCTGGCCCATGTGAAGCGCAACCGCGTCGACCAGGCATATGACCGCGCTCAGTTCCTGGAACAGCGGACGAAGATGATGCAGGACTGGTCCAACTATATCGAGAAGCTGGCCGTGGCCGAGCTGGAAATGGCCTGACGCGTAGTGAACCAGACTCGGTCTGTTAACCGCTGTCACATTTCATCGCAACTGAAAACTAGACATGCTTCCGAAATCGGCCAGTTGCCGGCCTTCACCTTTTAGCTTTGAACGTTCGCTTGGTGGAGCAAATCAGACGCGACAGATGTCCTTATTTGGTACGCGCATACATTACGATCGGACTACAGGGTGTGGCGTGTCGAGCAAAGGCGCCAGCAGATCCTCGGCTACAGCATTGGTCGCGCTTTCTACGCGTGCGCTGGTCAGGACTCGTCCGCAAGGATCGAACCGGTTTTACAGGATCAACAGCTTTGCTTGGTAGGCCGCTTTTTCTGACGTTGCGCCTTAGATAAGGAGCACCCACTTAGTTGACCAACTGGATTTCCGCGCGCATGGCGATCAAACCCTTTGCGTCAACGTTTTCGTAGCCAGTTGAGTTGCGGCCAGATGGGAATGCGCGACCTGCGCCAGCGTGCACCCACAACGGGATAGCACACGAGTATGGCTTGCCATGGTCGATCGTAGGCTTGGTGATTAAGGTCATCGTATTGCTACGCTGTTATGCTGCTCCACTGGTTGTCAATGGTAAACCATATAGATGCACACCTTTTGGCTCTTAAGTTAACAATAGGAACGTTTTGTGTTGTAAATGCTGCTGTTTGGCCTTGGCAGCCGGAGCGCGCCATGCGCTCCTCGTCTGATGTAGGTCAAGCGGTTATTCATCCGCTGGCTTCCGCTCTCATGCCTATCTTGAAACGTCTCATGTACATCCTAGACTCCAACGACTAGCGGTTACTGGCTGCGTTCTTTTCTTGAGCAGCGCCAGCGGACTGTCTAAAAAACAAGCGCAAGAAGAGGACATTATGGTCCTGCTGGTTGTTCTCGCCTGGGCAGTGGTAACCATTGGCTGCTGGATCGGCTACCAACTGACCCAGCAAAATGGCCGCATCCTGCTCCATCTCGAATCTCTCCAACATCAACTTACAAATCTAAGACTGCGCAGTGCGCAGCCCACCCCTGCTTTGGCTTGTTATCCAGATACCTATCAAGCCAACAGGCACACAATCTAGAGGTAAGTAAGGAGACAATCATGAAGTACGCTCCATTCATTGCTCAATGGGTTATCGTCGCCATTCTCGCAGCATGGCTTGCCGGTTGTGGCAGCGGGGGGGGCGGTGATGAAAATGCGGCTACTGCAACAACCACGGAGAACGCCGCCACATCAAATTCTTTGACTATTAGCCCGAGATCAATACTGTTTGCAGATAGAGGAGACAGCAAACAGCTTCAAGCAACTTTTGTCCGTTCTGATGGCACAAGCACCCCTACGACCGCGCAATGGTCTTCATCCAAGCCGGACATAGTTACCGTAGACGCAAGTGGCAAAGTCACTGCCGTAGCAGCAGTTGGGTCGGCTCAGATCGTGGCAGAGGCTAACGGGGTCAAGTCACCCCCTACAACCATAGTAATCGCAACGCCAGTTTCTGGCGCAGTGCTGATCGAAGACAGTCAAGTTGCCGAAGGCCCTTTTCCGGTGAACCCAGAGGCCGAGTATGACATAGGGTACCGGGGCAGTGTGATCCTCAAGGGAAATACGGCTTATCCGACTGGAACTGTGTTGATTGGTACGGGAGAGATTCCACTGGCAGGCAAAGTCGTTGAGTCAAAGGTCGAAAACAACCAAACGCAAATTATCATTGAAACCATACCGCTTATGCAGCTATTTCGCGAGTTGGATATTGATGAGGGGTTCAGGCTTGCTGATGCTGACGCGGTAATCCCAAGAGAAATTGCCGACAGCTACACCATTACTACCGACCCCGATGGAGACCTCGTTTTCACCTCCAAGGAAGCTGCAGCCAATACTCCGAAACTGCTTAGCAATACGACGATCAGCGATACGCCAGCGCCCCCACTAGAGCCCAATCAGTTTCGCTTGGGAGATACTGGTTTTGTGTGCACAGCAACGGCCGGCATTTCAATCGACCTTCTCAAAGCTGCTTTCAAAATGGTCCCGAAGTTCCGCAATGATGTAAAAGTAAAGGGAACAACAACTGCCCTTACTAGACTAGACATAAGCATCAAAGGTCCGATTGCGATTGACGGGACTCTTGAATTCGCCTCAGGAGCCGATCTCGAGGCTACTGCGGATTGCAAGATGGAACTGGCATCCTTTCCGAGTGTGCCTCTTCCTGGTGCATTCGCGCAAGTGGCTATTGGATCGAAGCCAGTCATAGGTTTTGAGTTTAAATTATCGAACAGCTCTGGCAAGGATACGTTCAGCGTTCCCTTCAAATATAAACAAACCTTGAATAGCGGAATGCAATGTCCTCCGTTTGCAGCGGACTTCACCACAGAACCGTCACTGCCTAGCTGTCAAACTTACGTAAAGAACGGAGAGCCTGACATTACGGCGGGTGAGATCAAAATCGTTTTGCCTTCTGCTCCTCAAGCACGGGTAGAACCGAGGGTCTTTGCATACGGAGGCGTAATTCTATCGCTAGACAATCCATGGCTAAAGCGGGCCGCACAAAAGATCAAGGGAGTATTAGGGGGAAAACTCTCACTTGAATTTATGACAGTCAGGGGAGGAGCGGGCGTAAATGGGAGTTTCGCCACTTCGTCAACTCAGTTGGCAGACTTGTCTTATGCGTCCAGCTATGAAGTGACCAGTGAATTTGGAGTAAAGCTTGCCGCCAAGTTAACCGTGCTCAGATTTTTAAGTCTTAGTTCTTCTGTGGTTAACGCTACTGTGCCGAAAATTGTGTTATTCGGTTCGCCAAAAGCGACGGCCATCACTGCTGATAGAGCCACTTTGCAGCCAGATGTGCCCGTGACGGTTACCATAGCTCTGGATACTTCGACTATCGCAATTCCTGTGTACGAAATTCCTGTCATTAAATCCGTCAGCCTGTATCGGCGGGATGCGCCGGCGACGCCCCTTGCAACGGTGCAGGGGGAACCTAGAAGAACGCAATACCAGATGACATTCACTCCGACAAGTGCCGGTCCAATACAGGACAACCTTTTCGCTTATGTCGATACCTCAGTCGTTAATTCTAATGTTGTTAGTTTGCCCTTGGAATTGGGATCAGCCGTGCCGGGCACGGATTCATCTCCTATTTCAGGAACGGATTGCCGCAACCTTGGATACAACGGTTATGAGTTTGGCGTGGAGGTACTACAAAATACGCCGTGCCGGTTGCCTGGCCTGATTGGCTCTCCGACTGCCGTTCCAACGGGGGTTGCTATACAGCCGAACCTCGGTGTAGGGACGATCACCATCGTTAATGGCGCCTTCTGGTTCACGCCAAACCCTGGAGTCACCACGGCCGGTGAATTATGCTTGGTTGACTTCCGTGTAACTAACCCAGCGGATGTGAATTACAGCCCGCTTCTAGACTATTCGCAATATTATCGCATTAGCATTGTGCCGACACCGACGGCAAATGTAACGCGTTCTGCTCCATAGCCTAATGGCTAGTTAGGCGAATCGCTAAAAGGGTCGGTCGGTCATATCTGGAATGCCCTCTTAGTGCCTGTAGACTGACTTGGACGGCTGTGCGGTGTCTTTCTTCGTCGCTTAAATTTCTTCGCATTTTAAGCGTTTACCGTCGGGCTTGACATTGGCATCGCCTGCCGATCAAGTATGCGCTTATCTCCATGGTGCAGAGATGGAGGGCTGCGTTAGTAAGACGTTTTTTCAAGCCGTATCGCGATGATACATTTCATCAATATTCTGATTTTTGCCATTGCCATTTATGTGGCAAGACGGTATCTGCAGCCACGCTTGCAAACAGCGTTAGCCAGTCCAGCCGCAAGAAAAAAAATTGTGGTCTTTCTTTATCTAATTATCGGCCTACTGACGATCTTCCAATTTATAGTTGCAAATTTTGGCCAGTATTGGGGACTTTTTGATTAGGTAACTCTTATGAGACTAATAGGCAGGAAGGTGCAACAATTTTGTTAAGAAACATAACAAGAGGGTCAGCAGGTAGTGGTCTTGCGGAGAAGAGAAGCATTATCGATTGCAAACTGATAGAGTTGCAAGAGTTATGGCAACCGGAAAGACGAGGAGCGAGGGACTTCAACTGGTGTTGTAGGTTTGGAACCAAGAATTGTCCCTAATTAGCCATATTCTCGCTTCGACTGCTCTCCCACGAAAATTGTTAATCCCATTCTAAAAGCTTAGATAGTCTCCTGATTATTAAGGGAATGGATCACTTGCGTAGTAACACCCATACAAAAACAAAACCCGCCTTAAAAGCGGGTTGCTTGTCTCCTCTGATTCACCAATATCAATCCCTTTCGGAGGGGCTAGCCTCCGCCCCTGTTTGTCTATTGGATGTCCGATGTTACGCTAAGAGGAGCCCGTCAAGATGTCTAAGCGTAGGGCAGCGACGGGTCGATACCGGCCTTCTCATCCGACATGTCCTGTCAGATCAAGTCCAAATTTATACACCTGACGCGCCTGCATGCGTGACTCGATCCAGGCATCGATTTCCGCTTCCACCCAGCCGACTGCTTGGGCGCCCAGGCTGATCGGCGCCGGAAAATCGTGGACCGAGATCGCGCGGTAGATCGACGTCTTCTTCATGCCGACCTTGGCCATCACTTCCTGCAATTTCAATACGCGGTGATTCATTCAAAAAGCTCCAGTTGGGGCGCAGCGGACTTAATGGCCGCTGGCATTCTCTGTTCATGTTGGGTCGGCAGCCAGCAAACGTAGCCTTCTGGCGGCTTGCCTTCTTCCCAGCCGACGACATGCCAAGCATCTCGAAAGCGGCAGCCAAAGGCATCCCGGGCGCTCGAAGTCCAGAGTTCAACAGTAGCGCTCATGCTTCCGGTCCTCCGGGAATTTCAGTCCAATGGGATGGCATGGCCGGCATGCCATCGATGTAGCGCCATATCTCCCCATCGAACCATCCAAGCCAGACTGGCTCGTTAGCACCGGCGTTGAAAATCAGGACAGTCGTGTCGACGTCCGGCTTCTGGTCTGCCACGTTGTGCCAAGGCGGAATGTACTCATCGGAGGTCATCTGATTTCCCTTTCGATCTGGGCAATGGCTTCGTCGGAAAATTGGCCCTGGTAGCGACACTTGCCGTCGACGAAGAGGGCGGCGTCAGGGTGAGAAGATTTGGTGATGGGCAGCCAGTTGTGCAGCTGCGATGTCGTGCGCACCAGCTCTTCGCGCTCGCCGGAGGGGAACGCGTCGAGGCAATAGAACAGGCGCTGGTTGGAATTCGTGTTCACGCAGCCTCCAGCGGCGCCTGCAGGGCGTTCATGCGCTGCAGGGCCTGCGCCTTGAGCCGTGCCTTGTACAGGCCGAAGATGTCGAGCAGCGGCACCAGGCGCTCGCATTCGAAGACGGCGTTCTCGATCGGCGGCAGCTCGAAGCGGGCGATCGCCAGCGCGCCTTTCTCGTCATGGCGGTCGCCGACCGTCTGCAATGCGCGCATGCCGGACTCCAGAACGGTGATGGAATGGCCCGCATCGCGTGCGGCGACATAGACGGTGTTGAACAGGTCGGCCAAGTTGTCGAATGCGTCGAGGCTGGGCGCCAGGCGCAAGGTGGCCAGCGACGCATGCGCGGCCAGCATGAACTCGCGCTGCAGATCCGGCATGACCGGGATCTGGATGTGCTTCGGCCGGTAGACCTTGGTGCGCTTCTTCTTGTCACGCGACATGGGGGTACCTGACGTGCAGCTGGTCGATGGCGACCTGGTGGACGACGCCCGGCAGCTCGTGGTCGATCTCGACCAGGGCGATGCCGCGGCCGTTGTTGATGTCGCGCAGCAGGCCAACGACGGTGCCGGTATGGCGGCCGTCGTCGCTGTCGAAGTCCACGCGGCTTTTGAGGGTGATGGATGAATTAGTCATGGTCATTGGCTTGAAGCTTCTTGACGTCAAGGCGGGTGGGGCAGAGCTTCGGTCCGCGGGCGACGTTTTCGAGGATCAGGCGGAACGCAGTGCGCTCAAGCGCCTGGTCGAGCGGCAGGGTCAGTTTCAGGAAGCGGTGGGCGCGCTCGAGCGCGAAGCGGCTCGGTGCCGGCTTGCAGAGGGTGGCCATGGCTGCCCCCTTACAGCGGAATGACGACAATGCAGCTGAGGCCGCCGAAGCGATCCTCGGCTGCCTTGTGCACATCTGCGCTAGAGGAGCCGACAGCAATAAAGCTGTGGAACTCGGTCTCGGTGCGTACTTTGACGGAGAAGCGGCGCATGGCTCAGCCCTCCATGCGGGTGACATCGATGACCGCGGCGCCGGTGACGTGGTGCGCCAGGCGCTGCGCTTCGACGGCGTTGGACGCTTTCAGCTGGATAAAGCCGTCCAGTGCCGAGTCGTCAGCGCAGGCGACGTCGAACGGCCGCAGGCGGCAGCGGTAAGAGGAAAGGGCGCGGCCGGCGCGCTGCTCCAGCTGCTGGAGCGTGCGGGCGGCAATGGCGGGATCGTGGGAATCAAGAGCGGCGACCGTCTGGGCGCAGCGCTTGAAGAATTGCAGGGACATCCAAGCCTCCATCGGTTTTCCGCAACGGAATGTTGCGCGATGGAATGCAGTATAGTCCGCTAAACTTTATGCAGTCAAGAAAACTATACTTCGAAGTTTAGAATACGTTTCCTTTAAAGGTATCTGACCGAAACCAGACTACTTTCGTACCAACCATTGCATTTTCGAGGAAGCCATCGGTGCTGAGTCGTGACACAGCAAAGCTAGTCCACTCGATGGGCAGTGGTTTATCTGGCCATGAATTCCAAAGTTCGTGAATTTCTTCTACTGTCGCATTTAGGCTTGGATCGGCGACGAAATGGTTCCTGATAGCTCTTTCCACGCTTAGACCATCTGCGTAGGGAATGCGGTTAAATTTGTTCACTTTGTTTATGCACGACTCGGCCAAGAATAATGCATGCCTCTCCTTCGCATCTCTTCTTTGGATAGCGTCGCTGATCCGAATTGTCGGATACCAACCACCAGAAGCCGATGTCCCGCTGCAGCCTCTTTATGACCGCTTCACCTTCGTAGTTCACAGCGAATACCGAGCCATCTTTAGGCTTCGTGTCGGCGGTGTTGATAACAACTGTATCCCCTTCATAAAGGCCTGGCTCCATGCTTTGGCCTTTTACACGTAAGGCAATCAAGTTTTCGCGGTAGTAGCCCCGCCCAGCAAGCCAATCATCACGAAAGAAAATTGGGTTTCCGTCTTCCTCGACTTCATCTATGGAGAAACCTGAGATGCCAGCTGAGAGGCGAAGTTTTACCTTTCTTATTTTGACTACCCCGGCTGGTATGTCATGTTCGCTAATGACTTGGACAGGAGCGAACTGAGGGCGTTGGCTTGGGTTGTCGCGGCCTGGGAGGCGCTTGTCACCTCTGCCTGTTACGAGCCAAACAGCGGAAAAGCCGGTCAAGTCCTCGATCGCTTGGGCATATTCAAGTTTGATCGACTTAATGCCGCCATTTAGCCACTGATTTGCAGTGCCCTTAGTGACGTTGGCAGCGCGTGCGAGATCAACTTGCGAGTAACCCGCATCGATGACCTCTTGTATCCGTTCGGCAAGTGTAGACATGTTTAGCACTCTAAACACATAGAGGTTTAGAGTGCTTGACTCCTTTCGGTATAGCGTTCTATACTGCAATTGTCTATTGGAAATTATCATGTGCCTAAGAACTGAACATGAAGCTTTAAAAGAAGCGATCTCTATCGTCGGCTCGGCGACCGCCTTGGCTGCAGGCTTGGGAATTACTAAGGGAGCGGTCTCGCAATGGAAGGAGAGCGCCAGAAAAGTCCCAGCTGAGCATTGCCCTGGCATTGAGCGGTTAACCAATGGAGCCGTGCGATGCGAAGAGCTCCGTCCAGATGTGGATTGGGGCTATATCCGCGCATCGATCACGCTGCCTTCCAAGGACGCTCCATGACAGTCAAGATGGTCTCGCTTCCCTCAACAGCCGACGCACCTGCAGCCAAGCCTTCCTTGATAGTCCACGCCGTCCAGCAATCTGGGCGAAATAGCGCCGCTTCGGCCGGGTCACATGTCGTGCGATGCGCTGGTCGGTCAACGCGCGCATCCGTTTCGTCAGTCTTTTGAGAGGTCGGGTCATGACTCACCTGGTAAGGGCACACGTCGACGCAGTGGTTTTCCATGAAAACGGCGTCTTCATCGAAGGTTCGGTTCCGGTTGATGACTTTTGGGTGAACTTTGGCGACCAGATTGGCCACGGTCACTTCGTCCTGCTTGAAGCTAGAGCGATCACGGGAAAAGGAACGTTCGCATTGCGTGAATTGCGTCCGGCGTGTGGTCCAGCCCCATGCCCAGTAATTTCATCGTTAGGTGTTTTATGGCGTCGGCAGGCAGCGATCGAAGCGCATCAGTCCATTTCTTCTTTTCTGGCGGCGGGAGATCCGATTTCTCGATCGTTAGCTCCATCAAAGACCTGATGGTGTCGTCATGAAGCTTAACCGTCACCGTACCCAGGATGGCACTCATGCCGCCGTCGTCGGCAAGGAAGTCCAGGCCGCGCGCAGTAATTCTGGACCCGGTCGAGGCGTAGTTGCCGTCCATGTACGACCGCAGTCCAGATTCGACCAATCCATGCTCCTCAAGGTAAAGCAGGTTGGCAATGCGGCGTTCGTTTACTTCGTCCGACAACTCGGGGGTAAAGACGCATTCACGAGTGTTCGGATATTCGACAGCAAGCAATTCAAGCAGCTCTCTTTGTAGAGCGCGATCGAGTTTCATGGGGGTTTCTTCGTTAAGAAGTTGTTGTTGGGGAATAGCAATGTATCACGGTGGAACTCCCGCCCTATTTGAAGTACCTACAGTTTAGTTGCCAAAAATAAATATCAAAACCACAAAGAAAGGGAGAGGTCGGTGGAACTTCGCAAAGCGTATCAAACGATGATCAAGGCCTTCGCCGGCGGCTGGGATGCCATGGCCGCGGCGCTCGGCACCTCTAAGGACAGCCTGGAAAACCGGATCTATGAGCGCAAGGGCCAGTCGATGCTGGTCGAGATCGCGCTGCAGATGCAGTCCTTCTCCGACACTACGCATTTCGCCGAAGCGATCGCCACCATCAGCGGCGGCACCTTCGTCAAGCTGCCGAACGTGGACCACGTCGACAATGACGACATCCTGGCCAAGATGAATCAACTGCACGTCGAACTCGGCCAGTGGTGCGGCAAGTTCGCCCTGGCGACCGCCGACGGCGAAATCGACACCCGCGAGCGCGCTGACCTGTCGGCCGTGGTCGATGCAATGCACCGCACGCTCGACGAGATCAAGGCGCTGACGTTCCGCGCCTACTGCCGCGACACCGACACCGTCCTGCTCAGATCCAAGGAGTAAGCGGTGATGGTCTCGATTCCGAAGAAAGTCCCTATGCCGCGTTTTCGCGGCTCGCGCAAGCCGGCCACGCAGCTGACCGATGCCATCCAGCGCATCCTCACCCGCGCCAAGTCCAGCCCGCATCCGTTTGCCGTATTCGTCAACGGCGGCGCCCTGGTGCTGTCGAACATGAATTCGCTTCACTTCAAAACCTTCCACCAGCGTTATCCGGACGCGCTAATCGCGATTTACGGACCCGGCCTGACCGTCACCGCCGTGCTGGACGATCTGCGCGAGCACTTCCCGGATGAGGTGGCGCATGACCACGCCTGACGCAATCATCGACATTGCGCTGGTGCCGGCGTCTCTGCGGCGCCGCTGCCAGTGGCTGCTCTGGCGCTTCGAGCCCGGTGACAAGAAGCCGAAGAAGATGCCGTATTACTCCAGCGGCAATCGCCGCGTTGGTAAGCAGGGCGATGAAGCCGACCGCGCCGCGCTCGTCACGCTTGACCAGGCGCTGCAGGTGGTTCAGGCCAGCAATGGCCGCTACTCTGGCGTTGGCTTCGCGTTTCTGCCTGGTGACGGCCTGATCGGTATCGATATCGATGGCTGCATCAAGCGCGAAACCGGCGAAATCACGGAAATGGCGCAGAAGATCATCGACGCCTGCGCCTCCTACACCGAATATTCGCCGTCGGGCACCGGCGTGCACATTATCGTGGCCGGTGAATCCGACACCTTTAAGTCGAACGAGATCGGCCTGGAAGTGTTTTGTGGACGTCAATACTTTACGTTCACCGCGAAGCCGTACATGGGGTGCAGCAGCGAGATTGCGCCGATCTCGGCGACCGTGCTCAACCGCCTGCGGATCACCGTCAAGGGCGCCAAGCATGTGGCGCGCACGGCAGCGGCTCCCATGGTCGGGCCTGTTGATGAGCGGGCCAAGCTGGAATCGGCGCTGGCGGTGATCCCAGCCGATTGCGGCTACGACGAGTGGATCCGGGTCGGCATGGGTATCTATGACGCTCTCGGCGAAGCGGGGTTAGGGGTATGGGACTATTGGTCGTCCAAAGCCAGCAAGTACGGCGGATTGAAAGACCTGGAGTCGCATTGGAAATCTTTCGGCGGCGGCAGCATCACGGCAGCGACAGTCTACAAAATGGCGGTCGACCGCGGCTGGCGGCCGCCGAAGCCGGCACGAGAAAAGCCGGTACCGGCACTGAAGGCCGCTTCTACCCCTGTCCCGGCTGGCGCGGTGGCGCCTGGTCCTCACGATGAAGATGAGAAGACGTGGCGCGATGGCCTGATCGTCAAGCCGCGCGGCGGCCTCGAGGATTGCAGGGAAAACGTCTACATCGTGCTGATGAATGACGATCAGCTGAAGGGGCTGATTGCCCTAAATGAATTCTCCCAGCTGCAGGTGAAACGCCGTGTGCCGCCCTGGGGTGGCGAGGTAGGCGAGTGGACCGAAGCGGACGATTTCAAGCTAGGCCATTACTTGGTCGATCACTACAACATCCTGATCAAGTCGGATGGCGCCATTGAAAAGGCAGTCGCCCAGGCGGCACGCGAGAATCAGTTCAATCCGGTGGTCGAGTATCTGCGCTCGCTAGAGTGGGATGGCGAACCGCGCCTGCATCTGTGGCTGACCGAGGCCATGGGCGCGGAGCCGACCCGGTACAACGCACTGATCGGGACGTTGTTTCTGATGTCGATGGTAGCGCGTGCTTTCCACCCTGGCTGCCAGATGGATTACATGCCGGTGTTCGAGGGCGGGCAGGGTGCCGGCAAATCGTCAGCCCTGCGCGTGCTCGGCGGCGACTGGTACAGCGAGACGCCGTTCAAGATCGGCGACAAGGATGCGTATTTAGCGATCCAGGGCGTGTGGCTGTACGAAATCGCGGAGCTGGATTCGTTCAACAAGGCCGACTCCACCTCCATCAAGGCCTTCATCACCAATAAAACCGACCGCTTCCGAGCGCCGTACGGGCGCCGCATGCTGAACGTCTTGCGTCGCACCTGCTTTGCCGCCACGACGAACCAGGACGAGTACCTGAAGGATTCCACAGGCAACCGGCGTAGCTGGCCGGTGCGCTGCGGCATGATCCAACTGGAGCGACTGGCCGAAATGCGCGATCAGCTGTTTGCCGAGGCGGTCAACCTGATCGATCAGGGGCATAAGTGGCACCCAACTCGCGAAGAGCAGCGCGAACTGATCGAGCCGGAACAGGAGGCACGCGAGCTGGCCGATCCATGGGAGCCGCGCATCCAGCGCTATGTCGATGGCCAGCCGTTGTACCTGGGCGGCACGCCGCCGGCCGGTGGAGCGATCAACGAGGTGACTTCGGAAGAGCTGCTCACCAAGGCGCTGGAGATTGAGATCGGCAAGATCAGCGGTGCCAAGACCGAGACCATGCGCATTGCTTCGGTCATGAAGCGGCTGGGATGGGAAAAGAAACGGCAGCCCAGCGGGCGCCGGGAGTGGTATTACGCCCGGCCAAAGGAGCTGCCGGTCGCGCCAGCGGAGCAAGGGGTAGAAGATGATTTGCCAATATAGCAGCAGCAATCCGTCTAACCCGTCCAACCGTCTAACCTCCGGTTTTGAGGTTAGACGGCGCAAACCAGCATGGCATAAGGCTTCGTCTAACCTCCTAACCTGCCTAACCTGTTTCCCACGTATACACGCGAGGCATGGGCCGTAATACAGCTATAGAAATAAAAAGTAGGTTAGGTAGGTTAGGAGGTTAGACGAAGCCATGTTCTAAAAGGCTTGCAGCCGTCTAACCTTGAAACGGCAGGTTAGGAGGTTGGACGTGAAGAAGGATTTGCGAAACGAGATACCGGAAGTCAGCCGCTTCATCGACTCGCTGCGGGATGCGTTCGGCAAGGAAATGATCGACGCTCAGATCCGCAAGGGCATGAAAGGCGAGCGAACCTTCTATGCACGCGAAAACGGCATCGAGCTCGGCACGAAGGTCTGCCAGGAAGTTAAACATGAACAAGGAGATGGCAAATGATCGAATGGGTACATGTGCGCCTGGAGCGCTGGGGCGAATGGGCATCGGGCCGGCAGAGAATTGGCGGATGCGGCATCTCGTCGGCGTATCAGCTGGTGCATGCGCGCAGCACGGCCACGCCGGACCCGCTGGCGCATGGGGAAGAGATGGAAATTGATGCGGCGCTGGCCGCCATCAAACTGCGCCGCCCACAGCTGTATGACGTCGCCTATGCGCGCTATGTACAGTGCCTGTCAAATCTCACCATTGCTGGGCGCACGCACTGCCACGTCGACACCGTGTACAACCGCCTGAACGCGCTGCATAAACTGATCGACAAGCATATAACCGAGCGCCGCGCAAGAGCCGTACGCAGGGCCGCGTGAAACTTTTCTGGAAAACGGCGTGCAGCAGAGGGCTAGAAACCCTCCGAGAAAACCCCTACGATTCCGCTACACTTTGCAGCGCGTACGAAATGAAGAAATAACCGAACATTTTCGAACTCGCCGCATCCCAGTTTCATGTGTCTCCTCCAGCTCTCCCTTGAGATGGATTTCGCCGCCACGCTGATTCAGCCTGGCGGCTTTTTTATTCCTGAAGGATTGGCGATGGGTAAAGCACGTTGGATCGGCGAGCCGCAGAAATGCGGCCATCCCGGATGCAAGGACAAGCAGGAACAGCCGCACGACGGCTTCTGTCCTGCGCACCTGCGCCAGTACTTCGCCATCCGCCCGCCCAAGCGTGGCAACCCGCCGCAAGCTGCCCGGTAACGATCGCCGCCGATGCTCTTCGCCTCCGTCAAGCACAACATCGCCGAGGTCGTCAAAGGCCTGAACGACGTGGCCAAGACGCAGCTGCCATTCGCGATTGCCAAGGGGTTGACGGACACGGCCAAGGAAGTGCGCATCAAGATGACCGATGCGCTGCCGAACCAGTTCGACAAGCCGACGCCGTTTACCATGCGCGCCTTCGGCTATACGCCAGCGACCAAGGCCAGGCAGATCGCCACCGTGTTCGTGCGGCATGAGCAATTGAAATACCTGCAGTTTCAGATTGATGGCGGCGTGCGCTCGCCAGCCCGGCGCGCGCTGCTGATCCCGAAAGGGGTGCGCCTGAATCAATACGGCAACATGACGCGCGGCGCGATCAAGAAGCTGTTATCTCGGCCCGATGTCTTCAGCGGCAAAGTCGATGGCGTGCCCGGCATCTATCAGCGCAAGGGTGGCAAGGTGATCCTGCTGGTGGCGTATGCGGACCAGGTGAAGTACCGGCGTCGCTATCCGTTCGCCGAGATCGGCCAGCGCGCTGTCTCGAAAGCCTTCGATGGCCACTTCAGCGCCGCCATTGCGAAGGCAGTGGCCACCATGCGATGAGGCCCGGGTGGTGCGCGGGTCCTTCCGCGGGGTCCCGGGCGCACGGGTAATTCGCACCCCGATCGCGCGCTACTTACAAAAATTTGCTTAGGGGGTTGTGTGGTAGATCTGCAGGCGACCATGACACAAGGTGCCTTTGGCAACTTGGTCGGGATTAGCCAGCAGGCCGTCAGCGACATGCTGTCTCGCGGCGTCATCCAGCCTGGCGGTACTGCCGGCGACTGGCTTGCCCAGTATTGCCACCACTTGCGCGAGCAGGCGGCGGGCCGGGCTGCGGCCGGTGACCTCGACCTGGCGGCTGAACGTGCAAGATTGGCTAAGGCGCAGCGCGAAAAAATTGAGATGCAGAACGAGGTTACCCGTCGCATGCTCGCATCTGTCGATGTTCTGCAGGAAGTTGTCGCCCGATCCGGGCGCCGCATATCAGGCGTCCTCGAAGCGATCCCTGTGCAATTGAAACGCCGCTCCAGTCTGACGCCAGATGACCTCGACTTCATTACCCGCGAGATCGTCAAGGCTCGCAATCAGGCGGCGAGCATCACGGTCCTCGATTTGCTAGATGAGGACGACGTAGAGGACCCTGATGGGACGGAAGATCAATCTGAGGCTGGTGGACCTGACGGAGATTGACAAGGCACTACGTGCCGGTCTGCGTTCTCTGGCTGCGGTCGAGCCGATCAGCCTGTCCGATTGGGCTGCAAAGCATTTCTACCTGTCGGCGGAATCTTCCTACGTCGAGCAGCGCTGGCAGGCGTACCCGTACCAGCACGCGATCATGAATGCGATCTCCAATGACGAGATCGAAGAAGTGACGTTCATGAAATCGGCGCGGGTCGGGTACACCAAGATGATCCTGGCGGCGATCGGCTACTTCGCCGAGCACAAGCGCCGGAACCAGGCGCTGTGGCAGCCGACCGATGACGACAGCGACGAGTTCTGCAAGACGGAACTCGAGCCGATGATCCGCGACGTGCCGGTAATGGAAACGGTGTTTCCCGGATTTCTGGCCAAGAGCAAGGACAACACGCTCAAGCAGAAGCGCTTCCTGGGATCCAGCCTGCACCTGCGCGGCGGCAAGGCGGCGAAGAACTACCGCCGGCTGTCGGTCGACGTCGCCATCCTCGACGAGCTCGACGGCTTCGATATCGACGTCGAGAAGGAAGGCAGCCCGGTGACCCTGGCGCGCAAGCGCATCGAGGGCGCCACCTTCCCGAAACTGGTGACCGGCTCCACGCCGAAGCTGAAAGGCTTCTCGCTGATCGAGGCCCGCTTCGATCAGGCTGATAAACGCTTCTACGTGCACGTGCCGTGCCCGCACTGCGGCGAGATGATCCGCCTGCGCTGGGGCGGCAAGGACAAGGCGTTCGGCTTTAAATGGGTGAACGACGACCCGGACACCGTCATGCATGCATGCGAGCAGTGCGGCGGCCTGATGTCGCAGGCGGATTATCTGGCAGGCTGGCAGCACAGCCGCTGGATCGCCGCTGACGGCACCTGGATTGACGACCAGAGCAACTACCGCGACGCGGCGGGCGAGCTGATCGCCACGCCCAAGCGCATCGGCTTTCACATCTGGACCGCGTACAGCCCGCAAACGAGCTGGGCGCAGATCGTGCGCGAATTCCTGTCGGCCAAGACCAAGGCGTCGGGCGGTGACAAGTCGGAACTGAAAACTTTCGTCAACACTACGCTCGGCGAGACGTGGGAAGAGGAGGTCGAGAAGGCCGACCTGCATGCGCTGATGGCCCGGGCGGAAAGCTACCCGCTGCGCCAGGTGCAGATGGGCGGGCTGGTGCTGGTGGCCGGCGTCGACACGCAGGACAACCGCTTCGAGGTGGTGGTCTGGGCGATCGGGCGCGGCGAGGAGATGTGGGTCGTCGATTACATGGTGATCGAAGCCAACCCGGCCGACGAGCGCGACTGGGACAAGCTGGGCACGTACCTGGACACGAGATTTGACCACGTCGCCGGCGGCAGCCTGCGCATCGAGGCGGCGGCGCTCGACACCGGTGGCCACTTCACGCACCAGGCCTACAACTTCGTGCGCCATGCGGGTGCCAGCAGCCGGATCTACGCGATCCGCGGCGAGCCGAGGCAGGGCCACCCGGTCAAGGGCCGCGCGTCGATGCAGGACGTGAACTGGCGCGGCAAGGTCATCAAAAACGGCATCAAGCTGTGGCACGTCGGCACCGACACGGCAAAGGATCTGCTGTTCGGGCGGCTGAAGGTGACGCAGCCCGGGCCTGGCTACGTGCACTTCTCGAAGGATTTGCCGGCGGAGTTCTATCACCAGCTCACCGCCGAAGTGCGCATGCTGCAGAAGGTGGCGTCCGGCGAGCAGTACCGCTGGGTGAAGGTACGGCAGCGCAACGAGGTGCTCGACTGCACGGTGTACGGCATCTTCGCCGCGCACACGCTGGACCTGCACCGCTATACCGAGCGCATGTGGCAGAAGCTGGAAGAAGTGGTGCAGCCGAAAAACGGCGATCTGTTCGGCGAGTCGCCGGCCGCGCCGGCGCTTCCGGCACCGTCCGCCCGCCCGGCCGCCTCGGGTCGAAGTGCCGGCAACGGCTGGCTGGATGGCCTCGAGGTCAACTTATAGAGATTTCAACATGGCATTTTCCGTTCAAGACCTGCAGAACCTCGACAACGCGATCAAGACCGGGCGCCGCCGCGTGAAGTATGCGGACAAGGAAGTCGAGTATCGTTCGATGGCCGAGATGATGGAGGCCCGTTCCTTCATCCAGGGCGAACTGGAAAAATCCGGGCAGCTGTCTTCCAGTTCGCGCACCAGCAACACCAGCTTTGCTTCTTTCGGACGGGACTGACGTGAATCTACTCGACAAGATCGTGGCCGCCGTCGCCCCGGTGGCCGGGGTCAAGCGGGCGCAGGCGCGACTGGCGCTGGAACACGCACGCGCCTATGAAGCCGCCAAGACCGGGCGCCGCACTGCCGGCTGGACCACGCCGAGCAGCTCGGCCAACACCGAGATCGGCCCGGCGCTCGAGCGCGTGCGCAACCGCGCCCGCGACCTGGTGCGCAACAATGAGTATGCGGCGCGCGCCATCAGCGTGCTCACGACCAGCATTGTCGGCACCGGGATCCAGGTCGGCATGGGCAAGTCGCAGGACCTGTGGAACCGCTGGGTCGACGAGTGCGACGCCGATGGCCAGCTTGACCTGAACGGCATTCAGGCGCTGGTCGCGCGCTGCTGGAAGGAATCCGGCGAGACCCTGGTGCGGCTGCGCTACCGCAAGCCCGATGACGGCCTGTCGGTACCGCTGCAGCTGCAGGTGCTGGAGCCGGACTACCTGATCACGGTCAACGAGCTCACCGCCAACGGCAACGTCATCATCGCCGGCGTCGAATACGACCTGCTTGGCCGGCGTGTGGCGTACCACATGTGGCGCACGCACCCGGGCGAAACCGGCTACAACGGCAGCCAGGCGCGGGTGCGGATCCCGGCCACCGACATCCTGCACGTGTACCAGAAGGATCGGCCGCAGCAGGTGCGCGGCATGCCGGCACTCGCCGTGTCGATGATGCGCACGAGAGATTTGTCCGACTACGAGGACGCCGAGCTGGTGCGCAAGAAGATCGAAGCGTGCTTTTCCGTGTTCGTGCGCACCGATGATCCGGTGCGCACCATTGGCGCGCCGGGTGACACGCCCGACGCGCGCCGCATCGAGAAGCTCGCGCCCGGCATGATCAACTATGTCAAGGGCAGCGAAGAGATCACCTTTGCCAATCCGCAGGCCAACGGCGCGTACGGCGAATACACCCGCACGCAGCTGCACGCAATCGCGGTCGGTGCCGGCGTCACCTACCAGCAGCTGACCGGCGACTTAAGTCAGGCCAACTTCAGCTCGATGCGCGGCGGCCGCATTGAATTCAATGCGCTGATCGACCAGGCGCAGTGGCTCACCTTCATTCCGATGTTCATGAAGCCGGTGATTCGTGCGTTCGGCGAAGCGGCACTGCTGGTCGGCAAGAAGGACGTGAAAGGCATTACGCCGAAATTCACCACGCCGAAACGCCCGTTCATCGACCCGGTGAAGGAAGTGCTGGCGCTCAAGGAGCAGCTGGCCAGCGGCATGATCTCGCCGTCGGAGGTGATCCGCAGCATGGGCTACGACCCGCAGGAAGTCTGGGAAGAAATCAAGCGCGACACCGAGACCATGCAAAAGCTCGGCATCTCGCCCGACAAGACGGCGGGCCTGAGCCTGAAGGAAGTAATGCTCCAGCCCAACGCCGCCGAGTAAGGCGGCTTACTGAACCGATCAGCCCGCCTTGCGCGGGCTTTTTCATTGGAGAAGGCAATGCCTCAAGAGCAACAGCAACAGCAGCGAGAAGCGCTGCCGATGCAGCACCGCCTGGCGCCGGTCAACACGGTCGACGCCGAGTCGCGCACCGCGAAGCTGACCTGGACCACCGGCGCCGGCGTGCGCCGCTATGACTGGTACCGCGACCGCTACTACATGGAAGAGTTGAGCCTGGACCCGGCGCACATCCGCATGGGCCGCTTCCAGTCGGGCAGCGCGCCGCTGCTCAACAGTCACAGCCAGTACGACCTGTCCGACGTCATCGGCGTGATCGAAAGCGCCGACGGCGCGCAGGCAACCGTGCGGTTTTCCAAGCGCGCCGACGTCGAGCCGATCTTCCAGGATGTGCAGGACGGCATCCTGCGCAACATTTCCGTCGGCTACGCCACCTACGCGCGCGAAATGATCGCGCCGGCCAATGAAGGCGACGACTGGATCTACCGCGCCATCGACTGGGAGCCGATGGAGCTGTCGATTGTGCCGATCCCGGCCGACCCCGGCGCGCAGGTCAGGAGCGCCACCGATTCGAAACTCCCGGTTTTTGAAGTTACCACCTTGGCATCGGGCAGTGCTGATGCCGCCACCCACCACCTCAGAAAGGATAGCAACATGCCTGAATCCCAAGGCCAGAATCCGGCGGCAACCCAGACCGCTGGCGCCCCCCAGCAGCCCGCTGACAATCAGCGCGCCCAGGACCAGCTGCGCGAAGAAGCCGCCCGCGCCGAGCGCGAGCGCATCGTCGGCATCGAAGCCGCCGTGCGCGCCGGCCGCCTGGACAACAGCGCCGAGCTGATCGCGCGCTTTCGCGATGCCGGCACCTCGGTCGACGCCGTGCGCGCCGAAGTGCTGCGCCTGATCGACGAGCGCCAGGCCGCGCAGGACGTGCGCAGCGCCGCCCAGATCGAAACCGTGCGCGACCAGACCGACGTGCGCCGCGCCGCCGTCGCCGAGGCGCTGCTGCACCGCTCCAACCCGCGCGCCGAATTGTCCGACGCTGCCCGCCAGTACCGCGGCTACGGCCTGTCGGAGCTGGCCCGCCGCGTGCTGGAAGACCAGGGCGTCAACACCCGCGGCCTGAACAAGCGCGAAGTCGCCGTGATCGCCATGGGTCTGGACCGCGACCTGGCCGCCCGCGCCGGCATGATGGGCGTGTCGGACTTCCCGGCAATCCTCGCCAACACCGTCAACCGCACGCTGCGCAACGGCTACGCGCTGGCGCCGCGCACCTTCACCCGCTGGGCCCGCCAGTCGTCCGCGCCGGACTTCCGCACCATGACCCGCACCGCGCTGTCCGACCTGTCGGCATTCAGCAAGGTCAAGGCCGGCGAGAACTACGCGTATGGCAACCTTGGTGACAGCGCCGAAGGATATTCTGTCGAGAAATACGGCGAGATCGTCGCGCTGACCTGGGAAACCATCGTCAACGACGACATGGACATGGTCAGCCGCATCCCGATGGCCATGGGCGCCGAAGCCGCGCAAACCGAGAGCGACGTCGTCTACAACGTGCTGCTGGCCAACGCCGCGATGGCCGACGGCGTGGCGCTGTTCCACGCGACCCATGCCAACCTGGCCGGCGCCGGTGCCGCGATCTCCGACGTCAGCCTGGGCGCCGGTCGCGCCGCGATCCGCAAGCAGACCGCGCCGAAAGGCCGTCCGCTGAACCTGGCGCCGTCCATCCTGCTGGTCGGTCCGGACAAGGAAGTCGAGGCGAACAAATACACCAGCGCGTCCTTCGTGGCCGCCAAGGCCGGTGACATCAATCCGAACTTCAACACCTCGCTCGAAGTCGTGACCGAGCAGCGCCTGCAGGGCAACCAGTGGTACCTGCTGTGCCAGGCCGGCGGCCTGATCGACACCGTCGAATACGCGTACCTCGAGGGCGAGGAAGGCCTGTTCACCGAGCAGCGCCAGGGCTTCGAGGTCGACGGCCTCGAGATCAAGGCACGCCTGGTGATCGGCGCGAAAGCGATCGACTTCCGCGGCATGTACAAGAACCCGGGCGCCTGATCGCGACTGACGCCCCGCGCGGCGCCGTGCTGGCGCCGCCTTTTCCCCTTCAAGTTTAGAAAGGCAAGCAATGAAAAACTACGTGCAAAACGACGACAACATCAAGGTTGTCGCCCCGCGCGCCGTCAATGCCGGCGAGCTTGTGCTGCTCGTCTCCCTGTTCGGCGTGGCAGTCGATTCCGCCGCCAACGGCGCCGACGTCGTCATCGTCACCGAAGGCGTGTTCGACCTGACCGCGCTCGGCACCGATACCGGCGCTGTCGGCACCAAGGTGTACTGGGACAACGTCAACTTCCGCGTCACCACCACCTCCGCCGGCAACACCTTCATCGGCGTGCTGACCAAGGCCAAGGCCAACGGCGAGACCACCGCCCGCGTGCGCCTGTCCGATCCCTCCTGATCGGGCGGATTGACGTGACCCGGCTGCCGGCCGACGCCGGCAGCATTCCCCCAGGAGACGCACGTGTCGTGGTCTGAAGAAGATTTCTTTGCCGCGTTCAGCGATGCCGGCATGCTGACGGCGGCGGTGTATCAGCCGGCCATCGGCAATCCGGTACCGCTGCAGGTCGGCTTCGTGCAGCCCGACGTCCTGCTGCTTGACGAGCGCGTGCAGGCGTCGCAGGTCGAGATTGAGTTCGAGACCGCCCGGGCGCCGCTGATGCGCCAGGGTGACACGATCGTCATCGGCAACGACGTCTACCGGGTGCGCGGCACGCCCACCAAGAAAGCGGATGGTTATTTCAGCACCGTCCAGATAGGCAAGACATGAGCCAACGGAAAGCGATCCGCCACGCGCTGTGCGAGCTGCTGGACACGGTGCCGGTACTGTCCGGCCGGGTGTTCGCCTCGCGCACGCACCCGGTCGATGCGGAGTCTCCGGGCGCGCTGCCGTGCGTGCTGGTGTACACCGAGCGCGATCCGGGCGAATACATCGATGGCTACCGCCATGGACGAGATCTGGCCATTCGCATCGTCGTCATCGCGCGCGCCGACCAGGACGCCGACGACGTGCTGGATGACCTGTGCGACGCCATCGAGGATGCGATCGAAGCGGCGATGAACGGATCCGTGTTGCCGGCGCCGGACTTCGTGTCGCTGGTCGACCAGTGCCCGTATATCGACACCGAGCTGAAATACGGCGGCGACGAAGGCCGCGCCGACCTGGTGCACGCGGAGATGACCTATACCGCGCGCTACATCCGCTCGCCGGCGCAGTCGTTCCCGGGTTTCGACACCTTGCAGGTGGCCATCGACATGGCCGGCCCGCGCAACGAGCCGCAGCTGCCCAGCCGTCCCGATGGCCAGATCGATGCCGTCGCCACCATCCCCCTTCCTCAATAGGAGCTATCCATGAAAGTGTTTCCCGTCGCAGGGAGGCTGGTGCGCGACCCCGCAACCGGCCGCGAAGTGACCGACCCCGCCGGCACCGAGGTGCCGGACAACGATCCGTTCTGGCTGCGCCGTCTGGCCGATGGCGATGTCTCCGCCCAGCCGCAAACCGCCGATAACGCCTCTCAAGGAGCCAAGTGATGTCTGACGCCGCCATCTCTTTCAATCAGATCCCGGTGAACCTGCTCACGCCTGGCCAGTATGTCGAATTCGACAACAGCCGCGCCATCGGCGGGCTGGTCAACATGCCGCAGCGCATCCTCTTGATCGCCGCCATGCTGGCCGCCGGCACCGCGTCGGCCAACGTGCCGTTCCAGGTCAGCTCGGCCAACGCCGGCATCGCCGCCCTGGGCCGCGGCTCCATCGGCGCGGCCATGGTGTCGCGCCTGTTCGATGTCACCGATGCGATCGAGACCTGGGTGCTGCCGGTGGCCGACAATGGCGCCGGCGTGGCCGCCACCGGATCACTCGCCATCACCGGCGCGCCGACGGCGGCCGGCGTAGTGAACCTGTATGTGGCCGGCCAGCGCGTGCAGGTGGCGGTGTCGACGTCCGATACGCCGACCACGATTGCCACCGCGATCGCCGCCGCGATCAACGCCAACGCCGACCTGCCGGTGACCGCCACCAGCAGCACCGGCAACGTCACCGTGACCAGCCGCCACAAGGGTACGCTGGGCAACGACATCGACCTGCGGTTGAACTATTACCCGCTGTCGGAAGCCACGCCTGCCGGCATCGCGATTGCCATTACCGCCATGGCCAATGGCGCGGGCGACCCGAGCATTGCGACCGCCCTGGCCAACATCGGCGCCACGCAATACAACACGATCATCATGGCGTTCAACGACGCGAGCAACGTCGCGTTGATGGAAACCGAACTGAACACGCGCTGGGGTCCGCTGTACCAGAACGATGGCCACTGCCACATCGGCCTGCGCGGCACCGTCGGTTCGCTCAACACGGCGCTGTCATCCCGCAACAACCCGCACATCACCAGCTGGACCTGCGAGACCGGCGGCGAGCCCGGCCCGGTGTGGGAAAAGGCGGCACTGGCCGGCGCGCTGTCGGCGTATTACCTCGCCATTGACCCGGCCCGCCCGCTGCAGACGCTGGTGCTGCCGGGCCGCCTGCCGGCTTCAGCCGACAAGCGGTTCACCCGCGCCGAGCGCAACAACATCCTGTCGTATGGCGGCGCCACCACCATCGTCGACGGCGGCGGCAACGTCGTCATCGAGCGCGCGGTGACGAACTACAAGACCAACAGCAGCGGCATCGTCGACCCGAGCTACCGCGACATCGAAACGATGTACACGCTGTCGCTCATGCGCTACCAGGTGCGCGCGCGTATTTCGCAGAAGTTCCCGCGCTACAAGCTGGCCAGCGACGGCACGCTGACCGCGCCCGGTCAGGCCGTGGTGACGCCGAAGATCATCCGCGCCGAGCTGATCGCGCTGGCGCTGGACTGGGTCAGTGCCGGCCTGATGGAAGACATCGAGCAGTTCAAGGCCGACCTGCTGGTGGCGAGAAACGGCACCGATGTCAACCGCATCGACGTGCAGCTGCCGCCGAATCTTGTGAACCAATTTAGGGTCTTCGCCGCGCAGATCCAATTCCGACTGTAAGGAGTCAACCCCATGTCCAAAATGTTTGGTCGTGCCTTCATCCGCGTCAACGGCCTGACGCTGGCCAGCCTGCCGGGCACCGGCAAGCTGGATCCGGGCGGCGTCGAGCGCACCCCGGTGGTCGGCGATTACGGCTTTCTCGGCTATACCGAGAAGCCGGTACACGCCGAGATCGAGTGCGACATCATCGTCGACGCCAACACCGATATCGTCGCGCTCAACCGCACGGCGGATGCCAGCGTCACCTTCGAGTGCGACAGCGGGCAGGTGTTCATCGTGCGCAACGCCAGCCTGGCCATGCCGGTCAAGCCGCAGTCCGGTGACGGCAAGGCGTCGGTGAAATTCATCGGCAGCGCCGCGGAGCAGGCATGAAGACCTACACGCTCTCGTTTCCGGTCAACGCGCCTGACGGCGGCACCATCACCGAGCTGACGCTGCGTCGGCTGAAGGCCAAGGAGATGAAGGCGGTCGATCTCAGCCCCGCCGACGGCAAGGTCGGCGGCATCCTGAAATACGTCGCCATCATGTCGAACGTGCCGCTGGCGGTGATGGATGAACTCGATGCGGCCGACGCGCTGCAGATCGTCGGGGAGGCAGCCGATTTTTTGGCGCCTGGCACTGGCGCGACGCCGTCGTCCTGATCGCCTACATCTTTCATTTCCCGCCCAGCGACATCTGGGAGATGGATGGTGCGGAGATCGACTTCTGGGCTGCTGAAGCGCAGAAGATTGCGGAAGCGCAGCGCGCGCAGGACTGACCGTTGCAGTCCGTTATTTTTTGCTACCATGTCCGCATGGACAAGCACATCGATAACGGCCTGCCGGTCACCCTGCCCACCGACCCCAAGCGCGGCGTCGTCTCCAGCCTGCTGATTGCCGGGACGTACGTCACCGGCCTGCTCGGGCTCATCCCGGCGCTGTTAATCCTGCTGGTGCTGGGCGGCGTGTCGTTCGTCGGCGTCCGATTCCTCTGGCAGTTCGCGCACTTGCTGGCGAGCTGATCCGACTTCATTCCTTCGAAACCCGCCTGATGGCGGGTTTTTTGTTTTTAAAGCGAACCATGGCGCAGACCAAGACCGAAATCGTCATTTCCGCCGTCGACAAGGCGACCGCGACGCTGAACCAGGTCGGCGCCAAGCTGGAAGGGTTGATCAAGCCGGCCGGCGACGTGCACAAGGCGCTGGGCAAGCTGTATGACGCCACGGGAGTCGGTGCGGTCAAGTCGGCCGTCGGCAACCTGTCGAAGTCGCTGGTGGGTCTGGCCACCAGTACGGTCGGCATTGCCGGCGTGTATTCCGGCACCATCGGCGAGATCCTGCGCTTTGGCATTACCGCCGCCGAGACCGCCGACCAGGTCGGAGACTTGGCCGAGAAGTACCAGGTGCACGCCAACACGCTGCAGGTGTTCGGCGCGCTGGTCGAAGAAGACGGCGGCACCATGGAAGACGCCGCGGCGGCGATCGGCAAGCTGAAGAAAGCCATGAACGAGGCTACGCATGGCGGCAAGGAGCAGGCCGCCGCCTTCGCCGGCGTCGGCATCTCCGTGGCCGAGCTGCGCTCCATGAAGCCGGAGCAGGTGATGGAGCGCATGGCCGGCGCCTTCAAGGGGTCGGAAAACGACCTGGCCAAGCAGGCGGTGCTGCTGGAGCTCATGGGCAAGAATGGCCAGACCATGATGGGCACTTTCAACCGCGGCGCCGACGGCATCAAGAACAAGTTCGCCGAGATGCGGGCCGATGGCCGGCTGTTCACCGAAGACCAGCTGCAGCAGGCCGATGCGTTCGACAAGACCTGGAAGCGGCTGCAAGGCACCTTCAACGGCATCAAGACGGCGCTGGGCCTGCGCCTGGCGGAAAAGCTGCAGCCGATGTTCGAGAACATCCAGAAGTGGGTGGTGGCGAACCGGGCGCTGATCGACAGCAAGTTCGACGCCTTCTTGCAGAAGCTGCCGGCGATGATCGATCTCGGCGTGCAGATGTTCAAAGGCCTGTGGGGCGTGGCGCAGCTGGTGGGCAGCGCATTCAAGACGCTCAACAGCGTGCTGGGCCCGACCGGCACCACGCTGGCGATGCTGGGCGGGATCATGTCGCCGGTGATCCTGGCGGCCGGCAGCCTGGCATGGGCGGTGGGCGGCGTGGCGGTCAAGATCGGCATGCTGGCGTGGCAGTTCGCGCCGGCGGCGATAGCGGCGCTCAAAACCCTCTGGGTGGTGATGCGCGCGCATCCGATCGGCGCGATCATCGCTGCCGTCGTCGGGCTGGGCGTCATCGTCTACCAGAACTGGGACAGCATCGTCGACTACGTCAGCGGCGCGTGGAACCGGATCAAATCGGTGTTCAGCGTCAATTTTTTCGACGGCATCATCCAATTGTGGATGGAATCCTGGCAGGCACTGGGCAACGGCATCCTCGGCATCATCAAGTCGATCCTGCCGGACAAGCTGATGCCGGAGGCGCTGAAAAACTTCAATTTCACCTTCGCCACCGATCGCGCCAACGGCATGACGGCAGCGCAGGCGGCCAAGAACAAGACCGAGGTCGGCGGCACGCTCAAGATCCAGGTCGAGGGCGGGCAGGCCAAGGTGACGGAACTGACCAAGACGGGCGATGCGATGGATATCGACGTGATGGCCGGCATCATGATGGCGGGGGCATAGATGGCATGGCGAGATAACCTGCGGCCGGCGAGCTTTCGCGGTGTGCCGTTTTCCGTCGATGGCGCCACGCTGAACGCTGGCCGGCGCCTGGCACGGCACGAATATCCGCAGCGCGACATCCCGTACATGGAAGACATGGGCCGCAAGGCGCGGGAATACAAGGTCGAGGCGCTGATCGTCGGCGCCGACTACATGGCCGGCCGCGACCGGCTGCTGGCCGCGATCGAGGAAGCGGGGCCGGGCCAGCTGGTGCACCCGTACTACGGCACCCTGTCGGTGGTCGTCAGCGGTGACGTGCAGCTGACGGAAACCACCCGCGAAGGCGGCATGGTCAAGGTGACCATGACCTTCGTGGAGGCTGGCCAGCAGGAAACGCCGCAGGCCAGCACCGATACCCGGGCCGTGCTCGATGACCAGAAGCAGGCCAGCGGCGAGGCGATTGCGGACAGCTTCGCCAGCGATTTCTCGGTCGACGATGTCCAGGATTTCGTGGCGCAGGATGCGCTCGATTCGGTTGGCAAGTTGCTGAAGCTACCCGGCGTGGCGCTGGGCAACCTGGCCATGCTGCGCGCCAATCCGGTGTCGGCGCTGGCCGCGTTGTTGCCCGAGAATCTCGCCGGCTCGCTGCTGAATCCGGCGGCGCTGGCGCGGGGCATCCTGGCGCTGGTGCGCAGCGCCTCCGACCTGACAGCGCTGCTCGGCTTTGCCTTGCCGGCGATTGCCAGCAGCGCAGTCACGCCGTCGAGAAAGGCGCAGGCCGGCAACCGCGCCGCACTCTCTGGCCTGGTGCAGCAGGCAGCGGCGGTCGAGCGCGTGTATACGCTGGCCACGACCGAGCCGCAAACCCTGACGGAAGCGAGAATGCTGCGCGCCGAGATCGTCAGCCGCGCCGATGCGGTACTGCTGGCCGACGGCATTTCGCAGGATGCGGCCGATGCCATTGTGCAGCTGCGCACCGATGCGATTAAACACTTCAGCAGGCAGACGGCCGGCGTGCCGCAGCTGGTGAGCATCACGCCGCGCGCGGTGCTGCCCAGTGTCGTGCTGGCGCACGATTTTTATGGCGATGCCTGGCGTGACGCCGCCCGCGATGCGGACCTGGTGGCGCGTAACCGGGTGCGCCATCCGGGCTTCGTTGCCGCCGGCGCGCCGCTGCAGTTCATTAACGAATAACCATGACGCCATCCAATCTGTTGACGCTGCGAGTCGGCGGGCAGGTGTTCGCCGGCTGGAAGGCGATCACCGTGCGCACCGGCATCGAGCAGCTGGCCGGCACCTTCGAGCTCGGCATCACCGAGCGCTGGCCCGGTCAGCCGAAGGACTGGGTGATCCCGCCAGGGGAAGCGTGCTCCATCGAAATCGGCGACGACACGGTCATCTCGGGCTATGTCGACGCGGTGGCGGTCAGCTACGACGCCAACGCGCATGACATCAAAGTCACCGGGCGGGACCGGGCCGGCGATCTGGTCGACTGTTCGGCGCCGTCGACGGCGTTTGCCAATCAGACCTTCGAGCAGATCGCCAGCGCGCTGTGCACGCCGTACGGCATCGAGGTGTTCGACGAGACGGTCGGTGGCAAGAAGCTGACCACCAAGCAGAAAAAGGCGGGCAAGAAGGGCACGCCGCCGAAGAAAGCACGGGTTGCCGGGCACGTGCCGAAGCAGGCGTGCCAGAACGGCGAGACGGTGTTCAAAACGCTGGAAAAGCTGGCCCGCAACGAAGGCGTGCTGCTGGTGTCCGATGGCGAAGGTGGCCTGGTCATCACGCGCGCCGGCATGGGTGGCCATTGCGCCACCGTGCTCGAGCAGGGCAAGAATATCCTGCGTGCGTCGTTCGAGCATAGCCACGCGGCACTGTTCAGCGAGATCACGGTGAAAGGGCAGGCGGCGGCGGCCGGCGCCGGCAAATTTGATCTGAGCACGGCCGCACCGAAAGCGACGGTCGCCCGCGCACCAGGTGCAAAGACGGGCAACTCGCAGATCACGCGCTATCGACCCTTGATCATCCTGGCGGAGACGCAGGCCGATGCCCGGCGCTGCCGGCTGCGCGCCGAATGGGAGGCGGCCAACCGGGAAGCGAAGTCGAAAAAGGTGGTCATCACCGTGCAGGGCTGGCGCGAGCCGGATACCGGCGAGCTGTGGCAGATCAACAAGATGGTGCGCGTGAAATGCCCATGGATGCGGCTCGATGGCTGGTGGCTGATTTCATCGGTCACCTACAAGCTCGACGAGGGCGGCTCCACGGCGGATTTGTCCCTGGTGTCGGACAAGGCATTTGACCAGCTGCCGGAAATCCCGGATCCCGCCGCGGGTGCAACAGTCAGCAAATTTCAGGTGGTCAAAAAATGATTGAAATGGTGAACCGGCTGACCGAGGACATGCGCAACCGCGTGCGGCTGATGGTGGGCCGGGCGATCCTGTCCGTCGTCAATGATGCCGGCGCGATCCAGACCGCGCAGGCGCAGCTGCTGGCCGACGAGGTGCAGGATGATGCCGAGCGCATCCAGGAGTATGGCTTCACCTCGGTGCCGCTGCCGGGCGCCGAGGCGGTGCTGGCGTTTGTCGGCGGCAATCGCGATCACGGCCTGATCATCGCCGTCGACGACCGGAGATATCGGCTGACGGGGTTGGCCGGCGGTGAAGTGGCAATTTATGACGACCTTGGCCAGAAGGTGCATTTAACCCGCGACGGCATCGTGGTCGATGGTGCCGGGAAGCAGATCACCTTCACCAACACGCCGAAGGTGCGCATCGAGGCGCAGCTGGAGGTGACGCAGAACATCGTCGGCCAACAGAACATCACCGCCACCCAGAACATCGCCGACCAGGGCGGCGGCACGGGCAAGACGATGGCATCCATGCGCAGCACCTACAACAGCCACACCCACAACGATCCGCAGGGCGGCACCGTCAATACCCCGAATCAGGCAATGTAAATGGACATCGAACTGTTCTGGAATGGCCCCGGCGCGCGCGCCGATATCGGCTTTGCCGGCGGAGACGTAGCCTGCGACCACGACATCAAGACCGCGGTGCTGTTATCTCTATTTACCGATCGCCGCGCCGAAGGCGACGATGCGCTGCCGGATCCGGCGGCGTCTCGCCGCGGCTGGTGGGGCGATGCGCTGGATGGCGTCGGCGCCGGGCGCCGCATCGGTTCGCGGCTGTGGCTGCTGGGCCGCGAAAAACAACTCCCCGAAATCGTCGCTCGCGCCCGCGAGTATGCACAGGAGGCGCTGCAGTGGCTCGTCGATGACGGCGTCGCCAGCAGGGTGACGGTCGATGCGCAAATCGTGGCGCCCGGCGTGCTCGGACTGGCCGTGACGGTGATTCGCGAGCGGCGCGCGCCGCAGAAATTCCGCTTCGAGTTCGCCTGGACCGATGCCAACCAAGTGAGGAGCTGATGCCTTTTAACCGTCCCACCCTTCAAACGCTGATCGACCGCGCGCTGGCCGACATGAACAGCCGGCTGCCCGAGGGCGATTCCCGCCTGGCCGCCAGCGTGCTGAACGTGCTGGCCTACGTCAACGGCGGCGCGGCCAGCGGCCTGTACGGGTACCTCGACTGGCTGTCGGCGCAGCTCATGATCGACACCTGCGAGCAGGAATACCTCGATCGCTGGGCCGGCATCTGGGGCGTCACCCGCACCGCCGCGGCGCCTGCCACCGGCAACGTCACGCTGACCGGATCTGCCGGCGCCACGGTGCCGGCCGGCTCGCTGCTGCAGCGCGCCGATGGCCAGCAATTCCGCACCAGCGCCGACGTCACGCTGTCCGCCGGTACCGGCACCGCCGCGGTGACCTCTATCGCCAGCGGCGCGGCCGCCAATACCGCGGCGGGGGTGGTCCTGGTGCTGGTGTCGCCGGTCGTGGGCGTGAATTCGTCGGCCAGCGTGGCCACCGGCGGCCTGAGCGGCGCGGCCGATGCCGAAGCCGACGACGCGCTGCGATCCCGGCTGCTGGCGAGAATCCAGACCCCGCCGCATGGCGGCAGCAGCAACGATTATCTGTCCTGGTCTCTGGAAGTCGCCGGTGTCACGCGCGCCTGGGTGTATCCGCAGGAGCTCGGCGCCGGTACGGTGACCGTGCGCTTCGTGCGCGACAACGACACCAGCCTGATCCCGGATGCGGGCGAGGTGGCGACGGTGCAGGCGTATCTCGATGCGCGGCGCCCGGTGACGGCGCAGGTGACGGTGGCCGCGCCGATCGCCGATACCCTGAATTTCCAGATTCAGGCGGTGAGCCCTAACACGGCGGCGGTGCAGGCGGCGATCCAGGCGGAACTGGCGGACCTGCTGCTGCGCGAAGCCACGCCGGGCGGCACGCTGTACCTGTCGCATATCCGTGCCGCCATCAGCGCCGCCGCCGGTGAGGCGAATCACGTGCTGGTGTCGCCAAGCGCCGATGTCGTCAGCGCCACCGGCCACATGCCGGTCATGGGAGCGATCACATGGCTGTAAGTGCGATCGACTACCTGCGCCAGCTGCAAGCGCTGCTGCCGCACGGCGCCGTCTGGCCGAGAAACGATGACGCGGCGCTGACCCGGCTGCTGCAGGCGGCAGCCGATGAACTGGCGCGCATCGATGCCCGCTCCGAGCAGCTGGTGAGTGAAGCCGATCCGCGCACCACCGCCGAGCTGCTGGCCGACTGGGAGCGAAATGCCGGCCTGCCGGATCCGGCGCTGGTGGTCGCCGGCCTGTCGCAAAGCGTGGCGCAGCGCAGAACGGCACTGGTGACCCGGCTGACGACCGTCGGCGGGCAGTCGCCGGCGTATTTCATCGCGCTGGCCGGCGCGCTCGGCTACACGGTGACGATCACCGATTTCAAACCATTCCAGGCGGGGGTAAGCCGCTGCGGCGCCCGGCTCACCAACGGCGCGTGGCGGCATGCCTGGCAGGTCAACGGGGCGCTCAACACCGTCACGCCATTTCGGGCCGGCCAGTCGGCGGCGGGTGATCCGCTCAATGCCTGGGGCAACCAGCTGCTCGAGGCCGTGCTGAGCCGGTTCAAGCCGGCGCACACGACCGTCCTCTTCGCTTACTCGTAAGGAGAAACACATGCACCGTACCGATGCCGCAGGTTATGCGGTAGGGAATCTTTTTACCGATGGCAATCCGTCTTCGGGCATCCCGGCCAGCGTCTTGGACGCCGCCTGGCTCAACGACGTGCAGGAGACGCTGGTCTCGGTGATCGCCGCCGCCGGCATCGCGTTGGCCAAGGGCGACTACACGCAGCTCCTGACCGCCTTGCGCTCGGCCGGCGTGTTCCAGACCCAGTCACAGGGAGATAGCACGACCAAGGCCGCGACCACGGCGTTCGTCGCTGCGGCAGCCATCGGCCTGGGCCAAAGCTGGACCGACGTCACGTCGAGCCGCGCGCTGAACACGAGCTACACCAATACGACCGGCAAGCCAATCATGATTTCGGTCTGCGCTACGAACTCAGTGTCCAATAGCACGGTAGCACTTGCGCTCACCATTGGGGGCGTGAGCAGTATTGCGAACAACAGCCGGGTGGCAGGAGGCATTGGTAATGATGCGCTGGCGGTGGTAGCCATCGTGCCCCCAGGGGCGACCTATCAAGCGTCTGCAACCCAAGCAAACTTGCTGGCATGGCGCGAGATGCGCTAACAAGGAGGTAACGCATGAAACATTACATTAACGCTGCCGGCGGATTGTTCGCTTTTGAAGACGATGGTTCACAAGACGAGTTCATCACTGACGACATGCGGCTGGCCACGGAAGCGGAAATCGCCGCCATCCAGAATCCAACGTCGGCCTATGCCGACGTGTTCGTCGGCGCCATGAATGTCGTGCGCATCAAGCGCGAGGAAATCCTGAACCGCCTGGCCGGCATCGGCTTCGCGGCGCTGGCCGAAGGCGATGCCGCCACCGCGCAGGCGATCGTGGCCACGCGCCAGTCGCTGCTCGACATCACCAAAAATGCCGGCATTCTCGCCGCCACCGATGAAAGCAGCCTGCGCGATGCCATCCTGGCAGCCTATGGCGCCATCGTCGCGGCCACGCCGGCGAACGTGCAGACCGCCTTCCGCGGAGTCGACCTGTGATCGGCCTGCAGCTGGTGGCCGGCTGCTTCGCCGGCGCTTACCTGCTCTGGCTTTTTTACCTCGCCGTGATGAGCCTGCAGCGTGCCCGCGATGCGGGCACGATCCCGAGGCCCGCCTACCTGCTCGGCCTGCCGATCCTCTATCTCGGGCTGGTCATCGACTTCGCCTGCAACGTAATGGTCGCCTCGCTGCTCTTCCTCGAGCTGCCGCGGGAATGGCTGGTGTCGGCGCGCGTGTCCCGCCACTGTCGCTCGGGCGTCGGCTGGAGAGGCACGCTCGGGTGTTGGATTTGCCATTCGCTGCTCGATGCTTTCGATCCATCCGGACGACATTGCAAGTAACCCGCCCGCCGCACGCGGGCTTTATTTTTTGGACCCCCATGCTGCCCAATCCGATCCCGATCCAGTTCGACCTGGCGCCCGGCCAGATGGCGTTATCCGGCGTGGTGCGCCTGCCGAAGATTTATCAGGGCGCGCCGTACCAGGCCGCGTTCGCGCTGCAGAACGCGACTGACGCCAGTTACCGCGACTTTTCCGGATACGACGAGATCCTCATGCAGGCGCGCCTGGGCCAGGGGCGCCCGGTCCTGTTCGAGCTGACCCAGAGCGCCGGCACGATCGGCCCGACCACGGTCGACCTTGATGGCGAGACGATTCCCGCCTTTCAGTTTGATTTTCCGGCCGCGGTGACTGAAGCCCTCGAATTGCCGGTGGCGCTGCAGCCGCAGATCAACGAGGTGCGCTTCGTGTTCGACGTCGAGCTGATCGCGGACGGTGTCGTCGTGGAGCGGCTGGCGCAGGGCATGGGCCTGATTGTTGTCAATACCACGAGGGCAGCATGAGCGCACCCGTCACCTACAACGTCATCGTCGTCGACCCGCCGCAGCGCGAGGTAGTGCAGGTCTTTACCGCAGGACCGCCAGGCGCGCGCGGGCAATCGGCGGTGACCCTGACCGCCGCGGAAGCGTTGGCCCCGAATGCGCTGGTCTACGTGAAATCAGACGGCACGGTTGCCAACGCCAGCGCCGTGGCCGAAGGCAAGGAGGCGGTCGGCTTCGTGAAAGCGGGCGTGGCGCCGGGCGCTGCCGCCACCGTCTACCTCGCTGGGAACGTGATGGCCGGCTTGTCAGGCCTGACTCCCGGTGCGGCGTATTACCTGAGTACCACGGCCGGCGGCATTGTCGATGCGGCCACGGCGGGCGCCTATGCCACGGGCAACGTCGTGCTGCCGATTGGCACGGCGCTGTCGACAACCGAATTGCTGTTTCATCCCACCACCCCTATTACTTTGTGAGGGTTTCAATGACTTTATTACCAGATCAGTCCGACAGCGCCGCGCAAGGCATGCCGCAGTCCATCGCCATTGCGCTCAACCGGCCCTTCATCCATCAGGATGCGCTCGCCGCGGCGCGCCTGCGCGTGGGCATGTGGGTGGTCACCCAGGACGGCGCCGTCGGCATTCTGACCGGCTGCGGCATTGACGCCATGGGCGAAGTGACCTTCGCCAAGCCGGATGGCACCACGCTGATGATGCTCGACCAGAACGACAAGCCGGTGCCGGTGGTGGTGCGGTCGCAGCTGGCGGATCTGCGCCAGGCGACCATCGAGGATATCCCGGCCCCGCGCCGGCCTGACGAGGCCGTCCTGATCAGCCTTGGTTACCAGCATGGAGGTGCAGCATGACGATTACCGTTGCCAACAGTGGCGAAGTCATCGCCCTGAGCTACCTCGTGAACAAGGCTGCACCGGAAAACTTGGTGTATCGCCTGTTCTGCAACAACATCACGCCGGCCGAGACCGACACCGCTTCGACCTTTACCGAGGCCGCGGGCGGCGGCTACGCTTCCAAGACGCTCACCGGCGCGAACTGGACCATCACTGGCGGCAATCCGTCAACGGCGGCCTATGCGCAGCAGACCTGGACCTTTACCGGCGCGCTGACGACCAACCCGACTATCTACGGGTACTACGCGACGCGCCTGACCTCGGGCGACCTGGTGCTGGCCGAACCCTTCACCAGCTTCACCCCGGCCGCCAACGGCGACAACATCCAGCTGACGCCGCAAATCACTGCGGAATGATGAGGGCGCTCGCGCTATACCTCGGCAACATCTGGTGGGCGCTGGATGTGCTGCTGAACGTGCTGGCGAAGGGGAAACGGGAAACCGTTTCCTCGCGTTGCGGCTGGCAGATCATCGAGCGCCGGCCGTGCTGGTTCTGCGCCTGGTTCTGCGGGCTGCTGGACAAGACGCGGTGGAAAGACCACTGCATCAACAATCGAATGGAGTCGATGAAATGAAGTACCGAACCCATGATGACGGCCCGCTGACGTCGATCAGTGTGGTACCCGGTGCGGTGGTAATCGAGATGGATTTCGACGTGCCGGGGTGCCATACCCGCCTGCATGCGCACACCTTTGACCACTGGATGGAATGCGTGCGCGGTTCGGCCCGCGTCGAGATCGATGGCATCGAATCGATCGTCGGCCCAGGTGACCGCTACCTAGTCGAAGCACACAAGAAGCATGCGGTGCACCCGCTGGCGCTCGATACGCTGCTGCGCTGTGTGCATGAACACGCCGACATCCATCCGGACAAGACCGACGGCGAGGGCATCCCGCTGGAGTGGCTGCAGCGGCTAACCGACGATTGGGGAGTGGTATGAGAGCAGGTAACTATGTCGAAGAAACGACGACCGCCATTGCCGGCGCCAGCGGCAACGGCGCGGTCACGCTGACCGCGATTGCCAACACGCCGCGCTTTTCGACGGTGCTCGGCACGGGCGCGACCACGGTGCGTTATGTCATCGAGGACACGGTGAACAAGAAGTTCGAGTCCGGCATCGGCACGGTCGCAGCCAACGTCCTCACCCGAAGTCGGCCACAGATCACCTGGGACGGCGCAACTTACAAGGATGCATCCAGTTCGGTCGCGGCCCTGGCATTCGGATCGACCCCGGCGAGCGGCAACATCAAGATCCGCATGGCGCCGCTGGCCGAGATCGCCGGCGCGCTCAAGCCGGGCAGGCAGCAGATCACCGACGCTGACAACTTGTGGGCGCTTTATCCCATCTCGGAGCACATGCAGGCCGGCAGCAACGGCTCGGCGCGCACGTTTTACCCGAATATCGAGTATTACGCCGGATATAAGATGTCCACTGCCGGCCTGCTAACCGGCATCCGCATCGACCTGAGAACCACTTCCGGCGCGGGCACGCTGAAATGGGCGTTGTACGATGTCGGCCACAATGGCCTTCCAAATAACAAGCTGGTCACGTTCAACAACGTCAACCTGAGCGCCACCGGCCTCAAAACCGATACCGCCGTCGCCTCCTGGGCGCCCGCCAACGGGATTTGGCTGCCGCCTGGCTGGTATGTCATCGGCATGATTTGCGACGTGCAGATCGACCTTGGCGGCAATACGAATAACATTGACTCGCTGTATTGCCGCTCGAACGGCTACGGCTACGGCGACACGCTGCGTGTGGCCGGCAGTTTTGCATCGGGCTTGCCAGCCACACCGTCGCTGTCCGGCGCGTCGATGAATGATCCGGGCGCTTCTGGTCATGGCAATGCCTGGATCGGCTTAAAGGTGATCGCATGATCAATTACATCGAAAAAGGCTATGCGCTGCACCAGGCCATTCGCGCCGCCGGCCACTGGCTGCATGAAGAAAACGGCGTCTGGATTTCGTCGAACGACGAAGCCGTGCAGGCGATCATCGACAGCTTCGATGCTGCCGCGGGTGCGCGCGCGGCCAAGGTCGCGGCCATCGATGCGCACGCCGCCAAGCTGCGCAACAAGGTGGTTGCCGGCATCTCGCCCGCCGAAATGTCCTCCTGGCCGCTAAAGGTCAAGGAAGCCATTGCCTACCTGGCTGACGCCAGCGCCGACACGCCGATGCTGACGATGGAAGCGCAGGCGCGGCAAATCACGGTGCTGGAACTGGCGCAGCGGGTCAAGGCCAACAGCGACCAATTGGCGATGCTGGAAGCGGTCATCGCCGGCAACGCGGGCCGGCATCGTGATGCGGTCGCGGCGCTCACTGATTGGCAAGCAGTTTCCGCCTACGATTTTTCAACCGGTTGGCCGGAGATTTAAATGAGTTTCGGCGCATCCTCGTTCGGTACGCGGCCGCTGGGTACCGGTGCGACGACGTCCGGTGGCGGCGGTGGAGGCGGCCCTGCGTCGCTCACGGTGACGCCATCCGGCGGCCTTGTCTTCTCCGGGGCTTCTTCCCAGCTGCGCGGTGGTGCCCGCTCACCCGCCGGCGGCATTGTTCTAACAGGAGCCGCCACTAAACTGCGCGGCCGCATCCCGTCGCCATCTGGTGGCCTGTCCTTGTCTGGTGCTTCGTCCCAATTGCGCGGCGCGGCCCGCGTGCCATCAGGTTGCCTGACACTGGCGGGATCCGCCACCACGCTACGCGGCCGCATTGCGTCACTTTCGGGCGGTCTGTCGTTCTCCGGCGCTGCCACCCTGGCACGTGGCGCGCTGCGGGCGATCTCAGGCGGTATTGCCTTTTCGGGCACTTCATCCTTCCTGCGGCGTGCGGCACGCGCGGCCAGCGGTGGCCTGGTGCTGGCTGGTTCGGCGGCGGTCGGCTATGCCGGCGCCCTGCAACAGCGCGTCCTCACGCCGATCGGCGGGCTCGCGCTGGCGGGGGCCGCGACCGTGCGCCGTGGCGTGGCCAGAATGGCGGCCGGTGGTCTCGCGCTGGCCGGTGCGGCGGGCGTGCGGCGCAGCATGGCCAAAGCCGGCATCGGTGGCCTCACATTGGCCGGTGTGGCGCTGGTCGTGTTGCTCGGCCGGGGGAAATATGCGCTGCTGCTGAAAGGCGTCAGGCTGCGCCAGATCACCGATGCCTCGCTCGGCACCGGCGCCAAGCCGGTCGTGCTCTACCAGGGCCGGCTGCGGCGCCGGGTGGCGTCCGAAGGAGTGCCCGTGGTGCTGGATAACGGCCGCTATCGGCTGTTGGCGGCGGACGAGACGCTCAAGCTTTAGGTGGCGTCACCTACCAGGCCCGCTCAAGCGGGCTTTTTTATTGCCAATAACAAGAAAGGGGCACCAATGGACCAGGAAGAGCGCTTTACGGAAGACATGCATCGGCAATTCCGGGAAGCGGTACTGAAACGCCTGCGCGAGGGTGACGAGCGGATGGGCGCCATGTCGGCGCAGATTAAGGAAAACACCGACCTAACGAAAGAGATGAAGGAAGACTTTGCCGACATCAAAAAAAGTCACGAAGAGCAGGGCAAGGGCATCAAGGAGATGCTCGAGATCCTCAGCGTCTCGAAAGCGGGGGGAAGGTTCCTCAACTTCGTCGGCACGGTTGTGGTGAAGGCGGCGGCCGTCTGGGCAGCGATCACCGGGATCATGCATCTCATCAACGGGAGGAACGGGACGTGAGTTTTGACCAAGCCTTTGAGCAGCTGATCGGCAACGAGGGCCGCTATAGTGACAATCCAAAGGACCCGGGCAACTGGTCTGGCGGGAAGGTCGGTGTTGGCACCCTCGACGGTACGATGTGGGGCGTATCGGCGCCGGTGGCGCGCGCCTGGGGCTACAAGGGGCGCATGCAGGATCTGCCACTGAACATGGCCAAGGCGATCGCGAAGACCAAGTACTGGGACGTGTACCAGTGCGACCAGTTCGATGACCGAATTGCGTTCCAAGTGATCGACGCGGCCTACAACGGCGGCTATCCCGCGAAATGGCTGCAGCAGGCGGCCGGCGTGACTGTCGACGGCGTGATCGGTGCCCAGACTGTCAAGGCAGTGCGGTCGACCGACCCGATGAAAATCATCATGCGCTTTGATGCCTACCGGCTGAAATACATGAAGGATTGCCAGATATGGCCAGACGTTTCCCGCGGCTGGGTGGACCGAATCGCAAACAATCTGCTGCTGGGGGCGGCGTAATGGCACTCGATCCCGTCACCGCCGTGCTCGACGTCGGCAGCAAGGTCATCGACCGGCTGTGGCCGGACCCTGGCCAAGCGGCTGCCGCCAAGCTCGAGCTATTCAAGCTAAACCAGTCCGGTGAGCTGACGCAGATTGTCGGGCAGCTGGAGATCAACAAGGCCGAGGCGGCAAACGCTTCCGTCTTCACGTCGGGCTGGCGCCCGTTTATCGGTTGGGTTTGCGGCGCCGCGCTGGTCTATCAATACCTGCTGCGTCCGATCGTGACCTGGATAGCCCTACTGACAGGGCACACGCTACCGCCGCTGCCCGGGCTAGACGACAACCTGTGGCAGCTGCTGCTCGGCATGCTGGGATTGGGAAGCTTGCGTACCTTCGAGAAGATCAACGGGGTAGCAAAGTGATGAATGAAAGCTACCAGAAGCAAATAGGGAGATGTGTCGAGTTTCTTTACATCTACCGAGCTTCCTCCACATGTGTTTCCACCAAGCATTTGATTTTAATCAGATTTGTGATGCTGGCCCGTAAGTTGCTATAGAACAATTATTGAAAATAGGAGCCCTCATGAAAGCCATCACTTCGATTCTTGCTGCCGTCGCTCTTACCGTCGGTGTTGCCAGTTCCGCGTCTGCTACCGTCTTTACCTATACGTCGAGTGGGACGATCTCCGGTGGCTACAATGACAGTTACGATTACTCAGGTCTTTTCGGTGGAGGTAGTCTCTTCGGCAAATCCTTCACGCTAACAACCAGTTTCGATACTAATAATAATTACTGGAACGAAAGTTATCCTAATCAGTACAGCAGTTCCTATGGTTACGCTCCAATGAGCGTTTCGGTTAATGTAGATGGACATTCGTACGCAACCACTATCAGCAATAGCTATAGTGGCCAAGGTTTCATTGCCAATGGCGTGAGTACAGGAAACACGAGTTACGACATTGACGAGGTATATACCTATGGCTCTGGAATTACCGATAACGGTTCGTACGTTGAAATACAGCAATACGCTTATGATTACTGGAACACGTTTGTCGGATCCTCTAACTCTTTAGACATTAGCCGTACTATTGATCCGTCTAACCTGTTCGTAAGCCAAGCATATTTCTACTTGTCAGATCCAACTGCCGGTAGCACTTACTTCAACATTTACGGTGGAACCGCATATGGCGTTAGCAGTGGCATTCAGTCGATTGTTATAAACGGTGGTAACGTGCCGGAGCCTGAGACCCTCGCTCTGTTTGGCATTGGACTGCTCGGATTTGCTGTCACACGGCGCAAGGCGAAGAAGCAAGCTGCCTGACTTATCCGCAGACGCTATCAGACCCCGCTTACAGCGGGGTTTTGCATTTATAGGCAAGGGAGACGGCGTTGCGGCCGCAATACGGAACTGCTGGCGAATATGCCGGCAATGAAATGAAAGCCCCGCGCTAATCGGTCTGTGTCGCGCTCAGTCCAGTTCCACCAATATTCTAAGCATCTGGACCGCTACCTTTTTATGCTTTTCATCCAAGCGGGTGAAGTTGTGCAACAGTGAGGCGGTCAGTAGATCCGTTGCTTGTGGCTCTGGCGCCGAATTTTGCACCGGGGTGCCAAACCTGAGCCATTCAGGCTCAACGTTGAGCATTTGTGCCAGCACACGAATCTTATTTTGGGTGGGAATCGCCTGTCCTATCAGCCATTTGCGAGCCGCGTGGATACTGACGTTCTCGGAACTAACACTATTGAAGAGTTCGGCAAGCCTGGTTGCACTGTTACTTTGGAAACCCGCCGTTTCCAAGGCGACGCTGAGGCGTTCGCTGAATTGTTCACGTTCGACCTGACTATTCATTGTTATTGGCGTTTATAT
>NZ_FZOT01000021.1 GCF_900188095.1 Noviherbaspirillum humi
ATCTTTGTGGCATGTGCGTTCAAGCAGGAAGGGATGCAGTGCAAGGGCGAAGCAGGGGTTTCGAGCGGCATGCCGCTCGCCTGCGGAGCGGTACCGGCTTATCAGCCGGTACGCGCCCTGCAAGGGCGGCGCGCCGCTCAGGGGCCACGCATGCGTGGCGAACCCCTGCGCAAGCGCCGCAACGCCGCAATGCGCCCTTCCTGCTTGAACCCTTCGGGCAGCCACGGGAACCGGCCGCCTGCGTCGTTGCGGCTCCTTGCCGTAGCCCCGCTACGTCGCGTCGCCGCGCCTAGCATTCGACCGGTTCGCGTGGCTGCGCACATGTCAAATAAATACTGATCAGGCTCTTAACCGCGTATCCGATCAAGCAGAAAACAGGAGAGAGAACATCATGCGCATCATCGACTTGCATTGCTATCCCAACACCCAGTCCTGGATCGATTGCCAGGGCCCTTATGTGGATGCGCTGGCCAAGTACTGGAAGCGGGACTGGAGCGCCAAGACCGAGGAGCAAGTGGCGCAGGAGTTCCGCGAGAACGAAATCGAGGCGTGCCTGGTGGCGCTGGACCTGCGCACCACCATCAACACGCCGCCGTGCTCGAACGACTATGTCGCTGGCATGCGCGATCGTAACAAGGATTGCATCATCGCCGCCTGGGGCGCGGTGGAGCCGGCGCTGGGCAAGGCGGCCATCGACGAGGTTCGCCATGCGGTGCAGGACCTGAAGATGATCGGCTTCCACTTCCATCCGATCATGCAGCATTTCAGCGTGGACGACGAGCGCTACTATCCCATGTGGGAAGAAATCGCCGGCCTCAAGGTGCCGGTGATGATCGACGTCGGCATGACCGGCATGGGCGCCGGCATGCCGGGCGGCATGGGCGCCAAGACCCGCCATGCGCATCCGCAGGCGATCGATGCGCTCGCCGCCGACTTCCCCAGCCTCACCATCATCATGGCCCATCCCGGCTACCCGTGGATCGACGAAACCACGGTGGTCGCCCTGCACAAGGGCAACGTCTACTGGGAAATGTCGGGCTGGGGCCCGAAGTACCTGCCGCAGCAGATCATCCGCGACATGCGCGGCCGCCTGCAGGACAAGATGATGTTCGGCAGCGATTATCCGAGCATTCCCTATCCGCGCCTGCTGAAGGAATGGCGCGAGATCGGCTTCACCGACGAGTTCCTGGCCAAGTTCTTCCACGGGAATGCCGAGCGCGTGCTCGGCCTGTAAGGAGGCATGATGCGCGAAGCAGTGATCGTGTCGACGGCGCGAACGCCGATCGGCCGCGCCTATAAGGGCGCTTTTTCCGACACCCACGGCGCCGTGCTCGGCGGCCATGTGGTCCGGCATGCGGTGCAGCGCGCCGGCATCGCGCCCGAGGAAGTGTATGAGGTGGTGATGGGCTGCGGCCGGCCGGAGGGCGCCACCGGCGCCAACATCGCCCGGCAGGCGGCGCTGATGGCCGGGCTGCCGGATGCCACCTCCGGACTGACGGTAAGCCGCATGTGCTCTTCCGGCCTGCAGGCCATCGCGGTGGCGGCGCAGCGCATCATGTGCGGCGAGGCCGACGTGCTGGTGGCCGGCGGACTGGAAAACATCTCGCTGGTGCAGAACGAGCACACCAACACCTACCAGGCCCAATCCGCCGCATTGAAGGAGGTGGCGCCGACCATCTACATGCCGATGCTGCAGACGGCGGAAATCGTGGCGCGGCGCTACGGCATCAGCCGCGAGCGCCAGGATGCGTATGCGCTGCAAAGCCAGCAGCGCACCGCCGCCGCCCAGGCCGCCGGACGCTTCGACCAGGAGATCGTTCCGCTGGCGGCGCAGCGCCCCGGCGCCGACGGCGCGACCGATACCGTCACCCTGCGGAAGGATGAAGGCAACCGCGCCGACACCACGCTGGAAAAGCTGTCCGGCCTGAAGCCGGTGCAGGAAGGCGGCAGCATCACCGCCGGCAATGCGAGCCAGCTGTCCGACGGCGCTTCCGCCTGCGTGCTGATGGAGCGCTCGCTCGCCGAGAAGCGCGGCCTGCAGCCGCTCGGCCTGTTCCGCGGCATCGCGGTCGCCGGCTGCAGCCCGGACGAGATGGGCATCGGCCCGGTGTTCGCGGTGCCGCGGCTGTTGCAGCAGCATGGACTGAAGGTTTCCGACATCGACCTGTGGGAGCTGAACGAAGCCTTCGCGGTGCAGACGCTGTACTGCCGGGACAAGCTGGACATCGACCCGGAGCGCCTCAACGTCAACGGCGGCGCGATTTCCATCGGCCACCCCTACGGCATGTCCGGCGCCCGCATGACCGGCCATGCGCTGATCGAAGGCAGGCGCCGCGGCGCGAAGCTGGCGGTGGTCACCATGTGCATCGGCGGCGGCATGGGCGCGGCCGCGCTGTTCGAGGTCTTGTAGCAAAAGCGGCGGCCGGCAGCGGCCGGCGCCCCTGAAAGCCCGGCGCCAGCCGACTGGACAATCCATTGGCGACCGAGGCGAAAACGAGGAGACGAACATGCTGGAGAGAGTCGGAAACCGGGTCGCATCCCTGCTCGAGAAAGTGCTGGGCGTGGCCTTCATCATCGCGGTGCTGCTCAATGCCGCCAACGTGGCGGGCCGCTACCTGTTCAATCACTCATTGATCGGCGCGGAAGAGCTGCAGACCTACATCATGGTGTTCATCACCTTCCTCGGGGCGGCGCTGGTGGCCTGGCGCCGGGTATCGCTGCGCATGGATGTGCTGGTCCGCTACATGCCCGAGTCCATGCAATCGGTGCGCAGCTGGATCGAATCCATCCTGATGGTGGTCTGCTGCGGCTTTACCGCCCTGCAGTCCGGCCAGTATGCGCTGCAGATGTATGAACTCGGCATCCGCAGCGATGGCGCCGGCGTGCCGATGTGGATACCGCACGGCGCCATCGCGCTCGGGCTGGTCCTCATCTGCGTGGTGACGGTGGTGCATGCGGTGCAGCGCATCACCGGCCGGGCCTTCGTGCCGGCGCAGCGCGTGGTTCACTAGGAGATCGGCATGAACTTCGCTCTCGGCTTTCTTCCGGTGGCTCTGCTGCTGCTCGGCTTCCCCATCTTCCTGGTGCTGCTGACTTCGGTTTGCACCGCCCTGGTGTTCTTCATGGACGTGCCGCTGGCGGCGCTGCAGCAGAACCTGTTCGGCACCATCGATTCCTATGCGCTGCTGGCGGTGCCGTTCTTCGTCTATGCCGGCGAACTGATGGGGCGCGGCAGCGTGGCCCAGCGGCTGGTCGACATCGTGCAGTCCGGCATCGGCTCGGTGCGCGGCAGCCTCGGCCTGACGACGGTCGGCACCGCCACCATCTTCGGCGCCATCTCCGGCGTGAGTTCGGCGGCGGTGGCCACCATCGGCAAGGTCATGGTGCCCGCCATGCGCCGCGCCGGCTACAGCGACAAGTTCTCCGCCGGCCTGATCACGGCGGTGGGCGCCATCGACGTCATCATCCCGCCGAGCGTGCCGCTGCTGGTGTACGGCATGGCGGCGCAGGAATCGGTGCCCAAGCTGTACGCGGCCGGCCTGCTGCCCGGGCTGATGATCGCCGCCATGATCGGCATCTACGTGGTCTGGGTCTCCAAGAAGGAAGGCGTGCCGCCCGGCGAGCGCTTCCAGCTCAGGACCTTCGCCCGCGCCCTGGGGCGGGGCGTGTGGGCGCTCGGCGCGCCGGTGATCATCCTCGGCGGCATCTACGGCGGCGTGTTCTCCCCGACCGAGTCGGCCGTCATCGCCGCCATCTATGCGGCGCTGGTGACCCGCTTCGTGTTCCGCGAACTGGGCTGGAAGGACATCCTGGAGGCGTCCGTCGCCACCGTCATGTTTTCGGGGCAGGTGCTGCTGATCGTCGCCTGTGCCGGCGTGTTCGGCTGGCTGCTGACGGTCAACCAGGTGCCGACCACGATGGTGCAGTGGCTCACCGAAGCCCAAGTCTCGCCGACCATGCTGCTGCTGGCGCTGAACATCCTGTTCCTGGTGGTGGGCTGCTTCATCGATCCGATTTCCGCCATCCTGCTGCTGAGCCCGCTGCTGATCCCGATCGTGAAGGCGGCCGGCATCGATACCGTGCACTTCGGCATCGTCGTCACCGTCAACCTGGCGATCGGCCTGTTCCATCCGCCGTTCGGCATCAACATCTTCGTCGCCCAGACCATGCTCGGGCTGAAGCTGGAAACCATTTACAAGGGCATCGTGCCGTTCATCGTGATCTACCTGATCGCGCTGGCCCTGATCACTTATCTGCCGGCGATCACTTTGGCCAGCATGCGGATGATGATGTAAGGCACCGAAGGCGCGGCTTTCGTATTAACCGCACACCCGCCGTTATGTTGGCACCGTATCACCTGTATCACTACGAGGAGACAAAAATGAAATCGATACGCACTGCATTCTGGCTCGCAGCCGCCCTGGCTGCCGGCGTTACTTCGCTTCCCGCGTCGGCGCAGCAGACCTTCACCATGAAGATGTCGACGCCCACCATCAACGACGCCACGCACGAGTGGATGAAGCAGTTCAAGGCCGGCGTCGAATCGCGCGCTAACGGCCGCATGAAGGTGGAGATCTATCCGGCCAACCAGCTCGGCGCCATCCCGCGCACGGTGGAAGGCGTGGCGCTCGGCACCATCGAACTGACCTTCGTCTCGGCCGGCTATTTCGCGCCCTACGATCCTCGCTTCGAGGTGCTGGAAATGCCAGGCCTGTTCGACAACCTGGCCCAGGCCAACAAGGTTTATCTCGATCCGGAAGTGCGCGGCCGCATCGCCAACTATGGCAAGGACAAGGGCATCGAGCCGCTGCTGTGCGTGGCCAACGGCCCGATGGCGGTGGCGTCGAACCGGCCGCTGAAGAAGGTGGAAGACTTCAACGGCATGAAGATCCGCACCCCCGGCACCACGCCGCTGCAGGTCAACCCGCTGAAGAAGCTCGGCGCCTCGCCGGTGGCGCTGCCGATCGGCGAAGCGCTGCCGGCGATGCAGAACAAGACCATCGACGCGGTTGCCGCCGCCTATACCGTGTTCATCGGCTTCAAGTACTTCGATGTCACCAAGAACGTGACGGTGCTGCCCAAGACTTACCTAATGGCCTGCGGCGTCACCAGCAAGAAGTTTCTGCGCACCATCGGCCCCGACCTGGAAAAGATCGTGCGCGAGGAAGCGCTCAAGGCGCAGAACTCCTTCGCCGCGGTGAGCCAGGAGGAAGTCGATGTCGGCCGCAAGACCTGGGAGAAGAACGGCGGCCAGGTGCATGAGTTCGGTGCCGACGACGCCAAGCGCTATCTCGACACGGTGTCCGAGGTGGCTGGCGGGTTGTTGAATACTCCCGCGCTGAAAGAGGATGCGGCGGCATTCGTGGAAGCGTCGAAGCGGGCGAAGTAGGCTGTTGGGATGCCGGCGGTCGGCTTGGATAGGCGCAGGCGGTTGGGTTATTAGGAGAGCTCGTTCTCTTTCAGGGAGAGAAGGAGTAGCCGTGGGCAGAGCAGGGATTTCGCAACGCATGCGTTGCGCCTACGAAGCCGGTTAGGCTTGCAAGTCTGACCGTGGGTGAGGTCAAACTGCAAAGGAAGCTCCCTCTCCTTCAGGGAGAGGGTTGGGGTGAGGGTGGGTTTCTGCTGCAACTAAAGAGTGTCCTTTAATCTCAAGAGAAACCCATCCCCACCCCAACCCTCCCCTTGAAAGGGAGGGGACTTCTTTATGTGTGAACTTGCCCCTATCAATGCGCCTACAGTCACGACGCATGCTTAAGAAATCGTCGCCTGTGATTCAATCGCCACATCTAAAGGAACTTCGCTACTTACGAGATTTCGATTCCATCTTTGGATATAACAAATTACAGCATGAGACATAGAAAAATCAGGAGACAACAATGAAAGCGTTTGATCGCTGGTGGGTCGTGGTCGGCTCCGCCTTCGGCCTGCTGGTCGGCAACGGCCCCATCATGCAGTTCACCTTCGGCATCTTCCTGCTGCCGATCACCCAGGAATTCGGCTGGAGCAGGGCGGCGATGTCCTCCGCGCTGGTCGTCGGCCTGACCATGACCGCCCTCTGCGTGCCGCTCGCCGGCCGCCTGGTGGACCGCTTCGGCATTCGCCGCGTCACGTTAGCGGCGATCACCTTGTTCGCGCTGTGCCTGGCCGCCGTCTCCCAGTTCGCCACCACGCCGACCCGCTTCGTGGTGCTGTATGCGCTGATGGGCGTGGCCGCCGCCGGCCAGACGCCGCTGCCCTATGCCAAGGCGATCGCTTCCTGGTTCGACAGCAAGCGCGGCCTCGCGCTCGGCATCGCCATGTCGGGCGTCGGCCTCGGCGCGGCGCTGGTGCCGCAGTATGCGCAATACCTACTCGCGCATTTCGGCTGGCGCCAGGCCTACCTCGGCCTGGCGGTGGCAGTGTTCATCATCGGCTTCAGCGCGGTGGGCCTGGCAGTGAAGGAAGCAGACGCGTCGAAGCCACAAGCCGGTTCCAAACCGATCGCACTAGCCGGCCTGAGCGGCGCCGAAGCGCTACGCAGCGGCGTGTTCTGGAAACTGGCCTTCGCCTTCTTTGCGGTGGCGCTCGCCACCAACGGCGCAATCGCCCATGTGGTGCCGCTGCTGGTGGACCGCGGCATCTCGCCGGGCGTCGCCGCCTCCGCCATGGCCTTCGCCGGCCTCGCGCTGACCGGCGGCCGGCTGTTCGCCGGCTATCTGCTCGACCGCCTGTTCGCGCCCTTCGTCGGCGTCATCTTCTTCCTCATGCCGCTGACCGGCATCGTGATCCTGTTGAGCGGCGCCGGCACCCAGTATGTCGCCTTCGCCATCGTGCTGATCGGCATGGGCCTCGGCGCGGAAGTGGACCTGATCGCCTACCTGCTCTCGCGCTACCTCGGCATGCGCGCTTTCGGCCTGATCTACGGCTATCTGTTCGCCATCTTCGTGCTCGGCTCCGGCGCCGGGCCCTACCTGATGGGTCTGTCCTTCGACAAGGCGGGCAGCTATTCGCCGGCGCTGTTCGGTCTCGCCGCCTGCCTCGTCGTCGCCAGCTATCTGCTGCTGCGGCTCGGCGCCTACGTCTATCCGGTCGCTCGGCCAAGCGAAAAGGCGACGCCCGCCACGCAGACCGCCTGACCCCACGGCGGCCTTCGCCGCCGTTCCCATTTCCTCCAACAAGAAAAGGATCTTCCATGAAGCTGTCCTCATGGGCTGCCGCCGCTTGCGCGGGCAGCCTCGCCCTCGCCGGTTGCGGTGGCGACTCGAACAACACGGCCGCGGCCGCATATGCCACCGCCCGCGACATCGTCACGGTGGCCGGCGGCAGCATCGCCGCCAGCGCCGATTCCAGCGCCGCCATCCGGGTGTTCAAGGCGATCCCCTTCGCCGCGCCGCCAGTAGGCAACCTGCGCTGGAAGGCGCCGCAGCCGGTGGCCGCCTGGAGCGGCGTGCGCCGCTCGGACAACTTCGCGCCGGCCTGCCTGATGGGCAACCGACCGTTCTCGGCGCCCAACTCCATCCTCTACCAGGATTCCGAGCCGCAGAGCGAGGACTGCCTGTACCTGAACGTCTGGACCGGCGCCGCTTCGGCCACGGAAAAGCGGCCGGTGATGGTGCTGCTGCATGGCGGCGGCAATCTGCTCGGCTCCGGCGCCCAGCCCAACTACAACGGCACCGGCCTGGCCAGCAAGGGCGCGGTGGTCGTCACCCTCAACTACCGCCTCGGCGCGCTCGGCTTCATGGCGCATCCGGAACTCACCGCCGAGAGCGGCAACAATGCCTCCGGCAACTACGCGCTGCTGGACGAGATCGCCGCCCTGAAGTGGGTGCGCGACAACATCGCCCAGTTCGGCGGCGACCCGGCCAACGTCACGCTCTACAGCGAGTCGGCCGGCTCCCAGCATGCCTCGGTGCTGATGGCGTCGCCGCTGGCCAAGGGGCTTTTCCATCGCATCGTGCTCGAAAGCCTGGCCAACCTGCCGGCCGGCACGCCGAACACCACGCTGGCGCAGGCGGAAGCCGGCGGCAGCGCGGTGCAGGCCAGCCTCGGCGCGGCCAACCTCGCCGCCATGCGCGCCAGGCTGCCGCAGGAGGTGATGGCCGCCGCCGGCGCCATCAGCAACGTCATCGTCGACGGCTATGTGCTGCCGGACCAGCTCGACCTGATGCTCGCCAATGGAAACTTCAACGATGTGCCGATGATGGCCGGCTGGAACTCGGACGAGGGCACGCCCTATCCCGCCTTCGCCAAGACCCTGGCCGCCTACGATACGGCGGTGAACGCGCGCTTCGGCAGCTTCGCCAGCCAGTTCAGGCAGGTGTATCCGGTGGCGACCGATGCCGACGTCGTTGCCATGGCCTACCAGCCGATGCGCGACAGCCTGTTCGCCTGGCAGCCCTGGACCATGGCCCGCTCCCACGCCGCCAAGGCCAAGACCAAGACCTTCCTCTACTTCTTCAATCGCAAGCCGACTTACTATGCGGACCAGAAGTTCGCCGAGCAGGACCCGCCGAGCAGCTACGGCGCCTACCACAGCCTGGAGCAGGTCTACTTCTACAACAACCTCGACCGCAGCGCGCCCGCCCGGCCCTATACCGATGTCGACCGCGCCATCGCTGATGCGGCCTCCACTTACCTGGTGAACTTCGCCAGGCGGGGTGATCCGAACAGTACCGATGCAGGGTCTACGCTGCCGCAGTGGCCGGCCTTCACCAGCGCCGCCAGCCAGACCATGGTGATCGGCGACACGATAGCGCCGGGCGCCGTGCCGTTCCGCGCGGCGCTGGATTTTTATGACAGCTTTTATGCGACTACGCTGGGGCGGGGGTTGCCGTTTTAATCGCTTTAAAAGGGCCAGCCGCAATCCCCGGGCGCGGCTGGCCCAGCGAACAGCCCATTGAAAACTGTCGTTTCGGTGCGGCGGTGAAAGCGGATGAATCGCTGTTCGACTGTTATCCGCTCACCTTGCTCTCTATACTTGAGACATTGATTAAAAGCGTATCCGCTCGCCTGGAACGGAGGACAGATAGTCCTGCAACGGCAACCGGCCTTTACTTCAACGCCTCCCGCAACCAAGCCGCGCACTCATCTGCCTTCTCCATTGGCCAATCAACCGTCAACACGGTATCGGCGTGGCGCATCTCGATGCGGATGTTGCGGCTGCCCGTGACAGGCGCCAGCGAAAGGGTGCGCATCAGCCGCGACCACCATCCCGGATCGGTGGTCTGCTCCACCGAGGCCGGTGCGCCATTTACCGACAGCAGCGGCTTGGTCGGTGCCGGTTCCACTACCCCGGCGAACCTGCGTTATCGGTCTTGGTCTTCATCACCCCAAGCCCAAGGTGCCAAGGCGGCCGAACACATTCACCTTCACCTTCTTGCGCAGCTCGGTCTTCCCGCTGTCCTACTCGGCGAACTCGCCACCGAAGTGTCCTCGCCGGTGCCTTCGGCGCGCAGGTAGTGCAGCGCCCGCATGTCGGCGATTCGGGTCTTGAGCTTGAACTTGGCGCTCATGAAGAAAATCGTCACATGGATGTGGGCGACGTACTCGACGCTGCTCAGCACGTCGATCGACTGCATACCCGGCACGCAGGCGCCCATGGCGTTCGGGTCGAGCAGAAGGTCCCACACCCGCGCGGGCGGGGCGTTTAGCAACAGGGTCTTTTCAATTTCCACGCATCTTCTCCGCGGCGCCGAGGATGGACGCGACGATCTGTGTGTAACCGGTGCAGCGGCACAGGTTGCCGTTCAAGCCTTCGCGTACTTCCTGCGCCGAAGGATCGGGTCCGACAGCATGCGCCGTGCCGGCACTTCCGCTTGCCGCACCTCGCGGTTGACGGATATCGCCGTCGACATCAAGGTGATCCACAGCAAGGTGATGCCGGTCGCCAAGGCAGCCAGGGCAGGAAGATTCTGGAACTGTCGCCTGAAGAAAGGCGTTTGCTCTACCATGCGTTAGAAAAGCTGCAAACGCTTGGCGAGGCGGCAGACTGCGGCGAACCCGGCCAGAAAATGGCACAAGGGCGGCCGCGTTTCTCACGCTTCGCCTGGCGCTGGACGTCGGTTATACTCACCTTAAGCGTACTGAATAGTTCCTGACGCACCCAATTAGTCCGAAGCAATCGGAGAGACAAGGAGACATCGAAGTGAAACTCGCAAGCAAGATTGCGGCCGCGCTTGGCTTGGCCGCCACCGTCGTGGCCGCTGCGCCATCCTACGCCGCCGACCCCTATCCCAGTGGCATGGTGAAACTGGTGGTGCCGTTCAGCGCCGGCGGCGGCGTCGACCTGATGGCGCGGGTGCTGGCGCAGCATCTGCCCGCCAAGCTGAAAGGCACCTACATCGTCGAGAACAAGCCGGGGGCCTCCGGCAATATCGCCAACACCTTTGTCGCCAAGGCGCCGCCCGACGGCCTGACCCTGCTGGTGACCTCCAACGCGATGGTGATCAACCACGCCATCGATTCCAAGGTGCAGTTCCATGCGGTGGAAAGCTATGCGCCGGTGATCATGATCGGCAGCTCGCCGGTCGTCATCGTCGGCCGCACCGGGCTGCCTTTCAAGACCTTGCCGGAAATGCTCAACTACGCCCGCGCCAATCCCGGCAAGCTGTCCTATGCTTCCTGCGGCAACGGCGGCGTGCACCATATCGCCGGCGAGCTGCTGAAGAAGAGCGCCAAGGTGGACATCCTGCATGTGCCGTACAAGGGCTGCGCCGATGCCACCACCAACGTGCTCGGCGGCCAGGTGGACCTGGCCATCGTCAGCATCAACAACGTGGTGACCTATATGCAGAGCGGCAAGGTGGTGCCGTTCGCCATCACCGAGGCCAAGCGCTCGCCGCAGGCGCCGCAGGTGCCGACGGTGCAGGAATCGGGCATCGCCAACTACGACCTGCCCGGCTGGTACGGCTTGTTCGCGCCGGCCGGCACGCCGAAGGATGTGGTGGCCAAGCTGAACACCGCGGTGAACCAGGTGCTGCAAATGCCCGAGGTGAAGGAAACCCTGACCAAGAACTACATGGACATCAGCGGCGGTCCGAGCGAGAAATTCGCCGCGACGGTGAAGTCGGACCTTACGCGATTCACCGAGATCGCCAAGTCGGCCAACATCCACGTCGACTGAGTCTGTCGATGTCAGCGGCCGTCCTCGAAGGACGGCCGCTTCGCTTCGCGCCGCTCAGGCGCTCTGCTGCAGCGTTTTCTCCAGCCGGTCCAGGGTTTCGTAGGCGGGCAGGGCGTTGATGGCGCTGGCGTTCGGCTCCCGTCCTTCGCGGATGGCCGCAAAGAATTCCCTGTCCTGCAGTTCGACGCCGTTGAGGGAGGCCGCCACGCCGGACACGTCGATCCGGTTTTCCTTGCCGTCGAACAGGTCATCATAGCGGGCGATGTAGGTGCCGTTGTCGCAGATGTAGCGGAAGGTGGTGCCGATGGGGCCATCGTTGTTGAAAGACAGCGACAATGCGCAAAGGGCGCCGGACGGCGCCTTCATCTGCACCGACATGTCCATGGCAATGCCGAGGTCCGGGTGCATCGGGCCCTGCATCGCGTGCACCTGCGAGGCGATCTCACCGGTCTGGTACTGGAACAGGTCGACCGTGTGGCAGGCATGGTGCCAGAGCAGGTGGTCGGTCCAGCTGCGCGGCTCGCCGCGGGCGTTGGTGTTGGTGCGGCGGAAGAAATAGGTTTGCACTTCCAGCTGCTGGATCTTCAGTTCGCCGGCCTGGATCTTCCGGCGTATCCACTGGTGGCTGGGATTGAAGCGCCGGGTGTGGCCGGCCATGGCGACCAGGCCGGTCTCGCGTTGCAGCCGCGCGATCTCGCGCGCATCGGCCACGCTGTCGGCCATCGGCGTTTCGATCTGCACATGCTTGCCCGCCTTGAGACAGGCAATGGCCTGGGCGGCGTGGACCTGGGTCGGCGTGCACAGGATCACTGCGTCGATGTCCGGCCGGGCCAGGCATTCGTTCAGGTCGGTCGTGGCATGCGGCACGCCGAACCGATCGGCAATGGCCCGGGTCTTGGGCAGTTCCCGTCCGACCAGCGCAACGACTTCCACCGCTTCGATGTGGGCAATGCCTTCCAGATGCTTGACGCCGAAGGCGCCCGGCCCGGCAATGGCGATTTTCATTTTTCCATCCATGATCGTCTCCCGAGATGACTGTTCCGTTCCGGATTGATGCGAAGCAAGACCGCGTCCGCACCGGCCGATTCGCCGAGTGCGCAAGGATCGCAGAAAACCGGCTGCCGTGCCGGCCGATAAGGAAATTCGATCGCGTCCCCCGTTACAAAGCAACCCAGGGCCGTGCGAAGTTGTCCATACTGCCGACATAGACAGCAACCAGCATCGCCATGGAAAACATGATGGAGACAGATCAGCGCGCCATTCCCTGCCTGCTGATGCGGGGCGGCACCTCGCGCGGCCCCTTCTTTCTGGAAAGCGACCTGCCGGCCGACCGTGCCGCGCGCGACCGCGTGCTGCTGGCCGCGATGGGATCGCCCGACAAGCGCCAGATCGACGGCCTGGGCGGCGCCCATCCCTTGACCAGCAAGGTAGGCATCGTGCGCAGGAGCAGCACCCCGGGCGTCGACCTCGACTTCCTCTTCGCCCAGCTGCAGCCCGACCGAGACATCGTCGATACCACCCCCAACTGCGGCAACATGCTCGCTGCCGTGGTGCCGTTCGCGATCGAGCGCGGCCTCATCGAGGCGCAGGACGGTACCACCACCGCCCGCGTGCTCACCCTGAACACCAACATGCAGTGCGACATCACTGTGCAGACGCCGAACCGGCGCCTGCAGTACGGCGGCGGCGCGCGCATCGACGGCGTGCCCGGCACCTCGGCGCCGATCGTCATCAACTTCCTCGACACCGCCGGCTCGGTGTGCGAGGGCCTGCTGCCCACCGGCAAGGTGCTGGACCGCATCGACGTCGAAGGCGAAGGCGTGGCGCCGTTTTCCATCGACGTCACCTGCATCGACAACGGCATGCCGATGGTGCTCATGCGCGCCGCCGACATGGGCCGCACCGGCTACGAGAGCGTGGCCGAGATGAATGCCGACACCGAGCTGAAGGCGAAGCTCGAAGCGCTTCGGCTCGCCGCCGGTCAGCTCATGGGCCTGGGCGACGTGCGCGACAAGAGCTATCCGAAGATGTGCCTGCTGGCCGCGCCGCAGCATGGGGGCAGCATCGCCACCCGCTGCTTCATCCCGCATGTGTGCCATGACGCCATCGGCGTGCTGGCCGCCGTCACCGTCGGCACCGCCTGCGTGCTGACCGGTTCGGTGGCCGAGGGACTGGCGGTAGCCGGCGACGGGCTGGTCAAGACCATTTCGGTGGAGCACCCCACCGGCGAGTTCAGCGTCGAGCTGGAACTCGATGCGAACGACTCGCAGAACGTCATCCGCGCCGCCCTGCTGCGCACCGCGCGCCTGCTCATGCGCGGCGAGGTGATGATTCCGGCCGAGGCCGCAACCGAATAACGAACCACCGCAAGGAACACCCCATGAAGCAACCCCTGATCATCGACGTGCACGGCCACTACACCACCGCGCCCAAGGCGCTGGAAGAGTGGAGGAACAAGCAGATCGCCAACCTGAAGACACCCGAGCTCGGCCCCAAAGTCTCGGAGCTGAAAATCAGCGACGACGAGCTGCGCGAATCGATCGAAGCCAATCAGCTGCGCCTGATGAAGCAGCGCGGCTCCGACCTCACCATCTTCTCGCCGCGCGCCAGCTTCATGGCGCACCACATCGGCGACTTCAACACCAGCGCCACCTGGGCCGGCATCTGCAACGAGCTATGCCATCGCGTGTCGCAGCTGTTTCCCGACCACTTCATCGGCGCGGCCATGCTGCCGCAGTCGCCTGGCGTCGATGTGGCCACCTGCATCCCGGAGCTGGAGAAGTGCGTCAAGGAATACGGCTTCGTCGGCATCAACCTCAACCCCGATCCGTCCGGCGGACACTGGACGTCGCCGCCGCTGTCCGACCGCTACTGGTATCCCATCTACGAGAAGATGGTGGAGCACGAGATTCCGGCGATGATCCACGTCAGCACCAGCTGCAACGCCTGCTTCCACACCACCGGCGCGCATTACCTGAACGCCGACACCACCGCCTTCATGCAGTGCCTGACTTCCGACCTGTTCAAGGACTTCCCGACCCTGAAGTTCTTGATCCCGCACGGCGGCGGCGCGGTGCCTTACCACTGGGGCCGCTTCCGCGGCCTGGCTCAGGAGATGAAGAAACCGCTGCTGACCGAGCATCTGTTGAACAACATCTATTTCGACACCTGCGTCTACCATCAGCCCGGCATCGACCTCCTGACCCACGTCATCCCGGTGGACAACATCCTGTTCGCTTCCGAGATGATCGGCGCGGTGCGCGGCATCGACCCGGAAACCGGCCACTACTACGACGACACCAAGCGCTACATCGAAGCCGCCGGCCGGCTGAGCGAGCAGGACCGGTTCAAGATCTATGAAGGCAACGCCCGCAAGGTGTTCCCGCGTCTGGATAAGGCGCTGCAACAGAAAGGACAATGAGCATGAGCATCCCTCTGATGAACCAGCTCGGCATCGTCAAGCGCAACATCGACCGCACCGAGAAGAGCGTGGTCGAGCACCTGGGCAAGTTCGGCAGCGCCACGGTGCACGAGGCGATGGGCCGCGTCGGCCTGATGAAGCCGTACATGCGGCCGATCTATCCGGATGCGCAGGCGGCCGGCACGGCGGTCACCGTCCTGCTGCATCCGGGCGACAACTGGATGATGCATGTGGTGGCCGAGCAGATCCAGCCGGGCGACATCGTGGTGGCGGCCATCACCGCCGAGTGCACCGACGGCTACTTCGGCGACCTGCTGGCGACCAGCTTCATGGCGCGCGGGGCGAAGGCCCTGATCATCGATGCCGGCGTGCGCGATGTACGGGTGCTCAAGGAAATGGGCTTCCCGGTGTGGAGCAAGGCCGTTAGCGCCAAGGGCACGATCAAGGCCACCTTGGGCTCGGTGAACATTCCGGTGCTGTGCGCCGGCACGCTGGTAAACCCGGGCGACGCGGTGATCGCCGACGACGACGGCGTGGTGATCGTGCCGCGCGAGGATGCGGCGCGGGTGGCGCAGGCGGCGCAGAAGCGGGAAGACCTGGAGGGCGAGAAGCGGGCCAAGCTGGCAGCCGGCGTGCTGGGCCTGGACATGTACAACATGCGCGGGCCGCTGGAACAGGCCGGGCTGAAATACATCGACTAAATTTGCGGACACGGCCTTGGCCGATGTCGCACCAAACTGAAGAACGACGATGAAGACACTCTATCTCCTGTGCGGCCTGCTATGCGACTCGGTGGTCTGGGAAGCCCAGGCCAGGGCGCTGCGCTCCCGCTACGACGTGCGCGTGGTCAGCTTCGAAGGACTCGATTCCTTCGCCGCCATGGCGGAAAAGGTGCTGGCCGATGCACCGCAACGCTTCGCTCTCGCCGGCCACTCCATGGGCGGCCGCGTGGCAATGGAAGTCTATCGCCGTGCGCCCGAACGCTTCGAGCGCCTGATGCTGCTCGACACCGGCTACGAAGGCGTGGCGGCGGGCGAGGCGGAAAAGCGCGGCGTGATGGTTGACCTGGCAAAGCGTGAAGGCATTGACGCCATCGCCGGCCCCTGGGGCCTGCCGATGCTGTCGCCGGCCCATCGCGAGGACAAGGCGCTGGTGAAGGCGGTGTTCGACATGGTCGGCCGCATGTCGCCCGAGATCTACGCCAGGCAGACCAATGCGCTGCTGACCCGCCCGGACGCCACCAGCGTCCTGGAAAGCATCACCTGCCCGACCATGATCGTCTGCGGCATGGAAGACGGCTGGAGCCCGCCGGCGCGGCACGAGCAGATGGCCAAGCATGTGCCGCACTGCGAATTGCGCCTGATAGACGACTGCGGCCACATGGCGATGATGGAGCAGCCGGAGGCGATTCTGAAGGTGATGGAGGAGTGGCTGGAGATGCCGGTCCGGAGCTGAAACAGCAGTCGCCGAACTGACAGAGCAGTTGTTTGGAAACGATTGCTGCCCTCGCCGACTCGGCAGGGTATCTGATGCGGGACATCAAGTTTGCCTGTGTTGGAAAAGCAAGGCCAGAAGTGACAAAGGCAAAGATAAAAAACTTGAACGCCACTATTGCGGCAATCAAGCGGCACATTAACGAATGCGTCTCTGTTAAAGCGTTAACCAAAGACCGTGCTGATAAATTATTCGACGCGTTGGAACGACTGGAACAAGAAGCCAGAAGATTAGGAAACGACCAGAGTAGTCAAAGATGCCCGGAGACGGCGCCGGCTGAAAATTTCGAAACACTACCACCAGTCATTGGCAACCTGAAGGAGACGCTCCAATCCATTCGCAGGACCATTGAACTGCTCAATCAGTAATATGTCCGGAAGCTTCTTGTGTATCGTACTTTGAGATCCGATGCCGATAAACTGCCAGCCCTATGCAGGACAAGTATGGGGGTATCCATCATTCATGCGTGAATCCTCTGATCTCGATCCGCAGTAATTACTGTGTAATCCTCGCTATGCTGTTGTCATAGTTGGCAGATTCCCGCCTGTCTCGGGAATCTGCCTGCAGGGTGATACCCGTTCCTACTTCACCACTTCATAAGCCCCCGCATCCGCCGCCGCCCCAGCGTCCGCATTCGCATTGCGCGGCTTCCCAACGAAGTCATACGCCGCGCTGACGCCAAATGGCACGATGTCGACCGCAGGACTGTCGGCGGCAAGCCTGAAGTCGTAGTTGGCCGCGTCGATAAACTTCGGATCGACATTGATGAGGTTGCCTGTGCCGCCAAAAGTGTTGAAGCCGGTTCCTCCAGAGACGATGTTGTAGCTGAACACGACGTCGCTCGTGTTGGAACTGCCATTGGCCGGGCGATCCGATCTGGGCACCATCACGTTGCCATACGCCTGAACATTCGAGACCGACAGTGGCGTGATCTCGCCATTCGTGATGCCGGGATGGTTGCTGTTCCTGTAGCTCACATTGTTCCGCACGGTGACATTGTCGCTCTCGTAAATGTGGATGCCGCGCCCGCCATTGTTGAAGACGATGTTGTTTTCGATCAGGGTCCTGCCCTTGTAAGCGACGGTGAACCGTGGATCCGGCATTTGGGTATGGCGACCGTCATCGACGATGATGCCGTTGCCGTCAGTGACAGCGTCGACGGCGTAAAAGGGTATGTAATTCCAGTTGCTGTAGACGCGATTGCGCCGGACGATCATTTTTTGTCCGGTGTCGCCGTCCGCATCGACGTTCTCGTACATCGAGATGCCGCTATTGCCATAGGGTGACCACCAGCCGCATTCGGAGACATCGTTATCTTCAATGGTGATGTAGTCGGCATACAGGGTGCCGATGCAGCCGCCGCCAAACTTGCGCACGGTGTTCTTGCGCACGACGATATGGTGCGGACTCGGCGTGCTGTACTGGGCATTGATCAGAATGCCGTTGGCGGAGGTCGCCGGATTGTTCAGATTGTTTCGCTCGGAATAGGCGTAGGCGTAGGTGATGCTGTCCTTGCTTCCGACAAGCGTGAAGCCTTCGATCAGGATGTAGGATGCGCCCGCCACGGTGAAGCCGCCCCATGAATTGGTGCCGACATTCATGACCGGCGTGTGGCCTGGATAGGCTTTGTAAGAGATCCAAGCGCTGGCATTGCCGGAGCGCTTGATGGTGGTCACGTTGGCGAAATTGTAAGTGCCATTCATGACGAGCACTTGGTCGCCCGGCTGGCTCAGGTCATGGGCACGCTGGATCGTCTTGAAGGCCTCAGTCTCCGACAAGCCGCTGTTGCCGTCGCTGCCGGTGGGCGAAACATAAAGGGTGCGCAGGGCGACGGGAACCATGGCGGTGTCCGAAGCAGTTGCGGGTATGGGAGCAGGTGCAGGCGTAGGGACGGTGACTTCCCTAGGCGAGGCATCATCGCTGTCTGCTGCAAGTGGAGCGGGGCTTGTCGATCCGCCGCAGGCTGTGATGACAACAGTCGTCGCCAGAGCCAGGGAGGCCAGTGTCCAGTGCATCCGCATGCGATTGCTCCTTCTGCAGAATTCAAGCAAAGCGAATAGATTTTTCGGGGTGGGCGGCGTTTCTAGGTATAAGAAAACGCCATCTGAGATTCCATAAGCAATATTCTGTCCATTCTTTTTTGGGCATGGAAAACGCGAAATCCGGTTCTCGATGGGGTGAATTGGGGGATCTTGTGCGCAGTTGAAGCCACGATTGGGGAATGCGGGTGCCATGATTGCGACGCCCGGCCGTCATCAAGTGCTTCGACCGTGCCGCACTGCGCACCGGCCTGATGGAATTGGTCCGCCATTCGGCGTGCTGACAATAACGGTCACTTGTGTGGTAAATGCCGCAACGATGCAGCGAAGGCTCCGCTATGCGCCGTATTGGAGTACGACCTGCCGGATTTCCTCCATCAGCGCCACCGCCCCCGGCGAAGGATGGCTCTCCGCACGCTGCGTGATGCCGATCACCCGGCTGGTATTGGGCAGCACCACGTCCAGCGCCTTGAGCACGCCTGCGCCGATTTCGTATTCCAGCTGTCTGGCGGATATGGCGGTGACCATGTCGCTGTGCAGCAGCAGGCCGCGCAGCAGGGCGAGGTCGCTGGTCTCCACCGCTGGCGACGGCGGCTTCAGTTCCTGGGAGGCGAAAGCCTGATTCAGCAGCCCCCTTGCCGGCGTGCCGATGCTGGAGAGCACCCATTGCGCATTCGCCAATTCCGCCAGCGTCAGGCCCGGCTTGCCGGCGAGCGGATGCCCGCCGCGAACGATCACGGCCATGCTCTCGTCCAGCAGCGGCGTGCCGACGAGGTCGCGCGCATAATCCGCCGGGCGCAGCGCGCCGAAGATGAAATCGATGTCGCCGGCGCGCAGGCTGGCGGCCAGCGTGTCGAACGGTCCTTCAATCGTGGAGAAACGCAAGCGGGGATGGCGCGCCAGCACGTTGCTGATCGCCTTCGGCAGGATGAAGGTGCGGCCCAGCGGCAGGGCGCCAATGACCACCTTGCCCTCCACCGTTCCCTTCAGGTTGGCAAGGTCGGCATCGACATGGCGCAGCTCGGTCAAGGCCCGCTTGACCCGGAAGGTCAGCTGTTCGCCGGCATCGGTCGGCAGCATCCCCTTTGATGTGCGCTTGAACAGCGCCACGCCCACGCTTTCTTCCAGGTCGTTGATGGCGCTGCTCACCGCGGGCTGCGACACGCCGAGGGCCTTCGCCACCGTCGGCATGTGGCCGGACTCGGCCAGCTTGATGAAGGCCACCAGCCGGCGCTCGTTCAGCAAGCCGCTCGGGACCCGGGTCTTCACGCCGCCCTGAGTCTCGACGGACTTGCCATTGACTTCCTGCGCCCCCAGCTCGAATTCCTGCATCGCCCGGCGGGCCCGATAGAGCAGGGCGTTGCCGAAAGCGGTGCACAGCATGCCGGTCGCCCGGCGTTCGAACAGCTCCACGTTCAGCCCGGTTTCCAGTTCATGGATGGACCGGGTCACCGCCGACTGCGCCCGGTAGAGGTGTTCGGCAGCCCGCGTCGCGCTGCCCAGCTCGGCGACGGCGATGAAAGCGCGCAGGTGCCGAAGGCTGATAAGGGGAGACACCGGTTGCATGAACGAACAGGCCTTAACGAATTGCAAAAAGAGGCAGCCAATGTACACAGACGAGAATGCAAAGTCCAGAAAGCGTATGCAGAGTGGATGGCTGCATGCGTGCATGAGAGCAGTGAAGGCGATCGAATTCCCCCGGCGGGTCCAAAAACAGCCGGGGCAAGTGCCTGAAACCAAAGAAGAAACGCTTTTTCGAACCGATCTTGAGAATGATGCATGTTCCGTTCGACGTTGGTCCCGAGCAGATGGACCGATAAGCTTTTTTGATGCCTTAATGGCCACGATTGGATACAAAACCCAAATCGCCCGGCGCATAATGACTGCAATTCCATCGTCCGCGACAAGCGCCGGAGATGAATTGCGGGGGTGCCGACCGCATCCGTTCGATAAAGACAGAGGAGAGAGACAATGGCGTTCAAGTTCATGAAGGCGGCCGTGCCCGTGGCCGGAATGATGTTTGCGGCGGCAATGGGTGCCGCCCAGGCAGACGAGATCCGCGTAGGCGTGATCGCCTCGTTCAGCGGCCCGTACAGCACCTGGGGCAAGCATATCCAGGAAGCCACCGATGCCTATGTCGCCCAGCAGAACGGCAAGGTCGGCAACCACACCGTGAAGGTCATTTACAAGGACGTCGGCGGCAACAACCCGGCACGCGCGCGCCAGCTGGCTGAAGAGCTGGTGGTACGTGACAAGGTGCAATACATCGCCGGCCTCGAATTCACGCCGACGTCGCTCGCCGTGGCCGACGTCGCGACGCAGGCCAAGGTGCCCATCGTGATCAATAACGCCGGCACTTCCGGCATCCTGGCCAAGTCGCCCTACCTGCTGCGTTCCGGCTATACCCAGTGGATGGTGGCCACGCCGCTGGCGAAGTGGACGGCGGAGCAGGGCGGCAAGAAGGTGTTCCTGGCGGCGGCGGACTACGCGCCCGGCCACGACGCCATCGCCTCCTACAAGAAGTCCTTTACCGATGCGGGCGGCACCATCGTCGGCGAGCTGAAGATTCCGCTCAACACCACCGACTTCTCCACCTACATGCAGAAGATCAAGGAAGCCAACCCGGAGTATCTGTACATGTTCATGCCGGTCGGCCCATCTTCGGTCGCCTTCATCAAGGCCTACGTCGAGCGCGGCCTGGACAAGGCAGGCATCAAGCTGCAAGCCACCGCCGAGACCGAGGAAAGCGAACTGCCCGGCTATGGCGACGCCGCCGCCGGCATCATCACCGCGCTGCATTACTCGCCGGCCAGCACCACGCCCGCCAACCAGCAGTTCGTCAACGCGCTGAAGCAGAAGTACGGCCAGGACCGCATCCCCAACGTGGCCTCGATTTCCGCCTGGGATGGCATGAGCATGATCTTCCAGATGATCAAGGCGACCGACGGCAAGCAGGATGGCGACAAGGCGATGGCAGCGATCAAGGGCTTCTCCTGGGAAAGCCCGCGCGGCCCGGTCACCGTCGATCCGCAGACCCGCGACCTGATCCAGAACATCTACATCCGCAAGGTGGAGAAGGTGAACGGCGCCTACGTCAACAAGCCGTTCAAGACCTACAACGCGATCAAGGACCCGGGCACCAAGGTGGAGTAACACCGGGCGCGTGCCCATGCCGGATGCAAGCGCCGGCATGGACGCCGCCTGACGCGTGGCCGGGGCACATCGGGTCACGCGAACAGCAACCGGCCGCCGCCGCCCGAACACCGGCCCGGCGCCACGCATTATCGAAGAGGAAGACATGGCAAGAATCATCGGGGGCATCGGCACCTCCCACGTGCCGACCATCGGCCTGGCCTACGACAAGAAGCGGCAGAACGATCCCGCGTGGGCGCCGCTGTTCGAAGGCTACAAGCCGGTGGCGAAGTGGCTGGAAGAGAAGAAGCCGGACGTGCTGCTGTTCTTCTACAACGACCATGCCAACAGCTTCTTCTTCGATTGCTATCCGACATTCTCCATCGGCGTGTCGCCCGAGTTCGAGATGGCCGACGAAGGCGCCGGCCGCCGTCCGCTGCCGGGCGTCAAGGGCCATGCGAAACTCGCGGCCCACGTCACCGATTGCCTCGTCAACGACGAATTCGACATGGCGGTGTTCCAGGACCGCGACCTCGACCACGGCTGCAATTCACCGCTCGGGCTGATGTGGCCGCACGAACCCACCTGGCCCGGCGCCATCCTGCCGATCGCCATCAACGTGCTGCAGCATCCGCTGCCCACGGCCCGGCGCTGCTTCAAGCTCGGCCAGGCGGTGCGGCGCGCGGTCGAATCCTATCCGGAAGATTTGACGGTGGTGATCGTCGGCACCGGCGGCCTGTCGCACCAGATCCATGGCGAGCGCACCGGCTTCAACGACACCGACTGGGATGAGGAATTCCTGCGCCTGTTCGTCGAAAAGCCGGAAGCCCTGATGAACATGACGCATGCCGAGCTGATCAGGCGCGGCGGCGCCGAGAGCGCCGAGGTCATCATGTGGATGGCGATGCGCGGCGCGCTCACCAACAAGATCAATTGCGTGCACCAGAACCATTACCTTGCCACCACCACCAACATGGCGGTGGCGATCTATGAGCAGGACGAGGCAAGCGGTCCGCCGCCGGCGCCGGTGAAAACGATTTCCAACAGCGAGCTGGCCGGCGTGGAGGAGATCGAAGGCACCTATGCCTTCGACGTGCCGCACAGCGTCAAGGCGCTCAACCTGAACCGTTTCTTCTGGCGCCACCGGGAGCCGGCCTTCCGCGAACTGGTCATGCGCGACCTCGAAGCCGCCTTCGATGAGCTGAAGCTCACCGAGGAAGAACGGCAGCTGGTGCGCAATAAGGACTGGCTCGGCCTGGTGAAATACGGCGTCAGCTTTTTCGTGCTGGAGAAGTTTGCCCGGGTGCAGCGCATGTCCAACCTGGAGGTGTACGCCAGGATGCGCGGCGAGACCCTGGAGGAATTCCTCAAGACCCGCAGAGTGCCGGAATCGGCCTGAGTCTTGCCTCCGCTTCCCGGCGCGGTGCGCCGGGAACATTGCACCGAGCAACAAACGCATAACGATCAGGAGACATCCATGCCATCGACCCGCGCGCGGTCCGGCCGCCTCTCGCGCCGCGCACTTCCCACCCTGCCTTCCGCGAAGCGAGCCCGCCATGATCGCTAGCATGTTCGCCTCCCTGCTGACGGTGCTGTTCGACGGCGTCGCCTTCGGCATGATCCTGTTCCTGATCTCGGTCGGCCTGTCCATCACCATGGGCGTGATGCGGGTAGTCAACCTCGCGCATTGCGGCTTCGCGATGATCGGCGGCTATCTCACCTATGCGCTGATCGCCGTCGCCGGACTGCCCTTCGCCGCCGCCGTGCCGCTGGCGGTGCTCGGCACCATGGCCATCGGCGCGGTGCTGGAGCGCACCGTGTACTCCTGGGTGTATGCCCAGAGCGAGCTGGGCCAGGTGCTGATGACCATCGGCCTGACCTTCGTGATGATCGCCAGCGCCAACGCCTTCTTCGGCTCCTCCATCCAGAACATTCCTGTTCCCGGTGCGCTGCGCGGCACCACGCAGATCGGTTCCTTCGGCCTGCCGGTGTACCGGCTGTTCCTGATCGTCGTCAGCGCCGCCTGCGGCGTGGCGATCTGGCTGGCGCTGGAGAAGACCGAAGCCGGCGCCAAGCTGCGCGCCGCGGTGGACAACGCCAGGATGGCCGGCTGCATTGGCATCAACGTCAAGGCCATGTTCGCCGTTACCTTCGCCATCGGCTGCGGTTTCGCCGGCCTCGGCGGCGCGCTCGGCTCCGACATCTTCCCGCTGGAGCCGTTCTATGCGCTGCACTACCTGGTGCTGGTGCTGATCGTGGTGTCGGTGGGCGGCCTCGGCAGCATCAAGGGCACCCTGCTCGCCTCGCTGCTGCTCGGCATGGTCGACACCCTCGGCCGCTACTACCTGCCGTCCGGCGGCGGCATCGTCATCTATCTCGCCACGCTTATGCTCTTGCTCATCCGTCCGCATGGACTCTTCGGGAGGCCGGCATGAAACTCGATATCAAAAACGTCCTGCCCGCAGGCTCGCTGCCGCACTACCGGCTCGGCATCATGGACGTGCTGCCCTGGGTGGTGGCGATGGCGGTGTTCTTCACCTTCGACACCTATCTTTCCCTCGGCGCCCAGATCCTGATCATGGTGATCTTCGGCCTCTCGCTCGACCTGGCGCTGGGCTTCGCCGGCATCAATACCCTCGGCCATGCCGCCTTCTTCGGCGTCGGCGCCTATGCCGCCGGCTGGTATGCGCTCAACGTGTCGCCGGAGCCCTTCACCGGCCTGGTGGTGGCGTCGGCGGCTGCGGCGGTGGTCGGCCTGCTGTCCGGCTGGCTGCTGCTGCGCACGCATGGCCTGGCGCTGCTGATGCTGACCATGGTGGTCACCGTGCTGCTGCATGAAGTCGCCAATGCCTGGACCAGCGTTACCGGCGGCGCCGACGGCCTGTCCGGCATGAGCCCGGCGCCGCTGTTCGGCGTGTTCCAGTTCGACCTGTTCGGCAAGACAGCTTATCTCTACGCGCTGGGCATGGTGTTCCTCACCTTCCTCATCGTGCGGGTGGTGGCCAACTCGCCCTTCGGCCTGTCGATCCGCGGCATCCGCGAGAACGCCAAGCGCATGCACCTGGTGGGCGCTTCGGTGCACCTGCGGCTGGTGGCCGCCTATACCCTGTCGGCCGCGCTGGCCGGCATCGCGGGCGGCCTGAGCGCCCAGATCACCAAGACGGTGAGCCTGGACCGCCTCACCTTCCAGCTTTCCGGCGACATCCTGATCATGCTGATCATCGGCGGCGTCGGCCGGCTGTACGGCGCCTTCATCGGCATCCCTCTCTACATGCTGATGCTGGACAGGGCGGCGGCGATCAATCCCTTCCACTGGATGTTCTTCGTCGGCCTGGCGCTGATCCTGCTGGTGCGCTTCGCGCCCGGCGGCCTGATGTCGCTCGGCGACAAGCCCTGGATGCGGGTGTTCGGCAAGCGCGAAGGAGCCGGCCAATGACCTACGCTCTCGAAACCCGCGGCCTGTGCAAGCGCTTCGGCGCCATCCAGGTCACCAGGAACGTGGACCTGAAGGTGGAGCAGGGCGCGCGCCATGCGCTGATCGGTCCCAACGGCGCCGGCAAGACCACTTTCGTCAACCTGTGCACCGGCATGCTCAAGCCGAGCGAAGGCGCGATTCTGCTCAACGGCAAGGAAATCACCGGCGTGTCGCCCCAGCGCCGGGTCGGCAACGGACTGGTGCGCACGTTCCAGATCAATACGCTGTTCAATGCCCTCACGGTGGCGGAGAACCTCGCCATTCCGACGGCGCAGCGCCTCGGCAAGAGCTGGCTGCCCTGGGGCAAGACCAGCCACAGCGCCGAGGTGGTGACGGAGGTGGCGAAGCTGCTCGATGAGCTGCATCTGCTGCCGCTGGCGGACAAGAAGATTTCCGATCTCGCCTACGGCCAGCGCCGCCTGGTGGAGATTGCCATCGCCCTGGCGCTGAAGCCGCAGGTGCTGCTGCTGGATGAGCCGGCGGCCGGCATCCCGAACGGCGAGAGCGGCATGATCCTCGATCTGCTGGAACGGCTGCCGCAGGACATCTCCATCGTCTTCATCGAGCATGACATGAACCTGGTGTTCCGCTTCGCGAAGAAGATCACGGTGCTGGTGGAAGGAGCGGTGCTCACCGAAGGCACGCCGGCGGAGATCCGCGGCGACCAGCGGGTAAGGGATGTCTATCTGGGACGACGCCATCATGGATAAATTGCTGACCATCGACGGCCTGCGCGCCGGCTACAAGGATGCGGTGGTGATCGACGGCCTGTCGCTCGCCATCGACAGGGGCGAATGCATGGCCCTGCTGGGCCGCAACGGCGTGGGCAAGACCACGCTGCTCGCCACCCTCATGGGCCTGACCAATGTCTTCGAAGGATCGATCCGCCTCGGCGGCACCGACCTGCGGCCCTTGAGCGCTTACCAGCGCAACCAGGCCGGCCTCGGCTTCGTGCCGCAGGAGCGCGAGATCTTTCCGTCGCTGACGGTGGAGCAGAACTTGCGCGTGGCGCAGCGCCCGGGACCGTGGAACGTGCAGGAAGTCTTCAATCTTTTCCCGCGCCTGCAGGAACGGCGCGGCAATTTCGGCAACCAGCTCTCCGGCGGCGAGCAGCAGATGCTGGCCATGGGCCGGGCGCTGGTCGGCAATCCCAGCCTGCTGCTGCTGGACGAGCCGCTGGAAGGCCTGTCGCCTATCATCATGGATGTGCTGCTGGATTCCATCAAGGCGCTCAAGGCCTCCGGCCTCACCCTGATCCTGGTGGAGCAGCATGCGCACCTGGCGCTGGAGGTCACCGACAACGTGGTGGTGCTGGACCGCGGCCGCATCGTGCACCAGGGCAGCAGCGAGGCTTTCCTGGCGGACGAGGCGCGCATGAGTTCGCTGCTCGGCCTGGCGCAGAGCGACCTCTCGGCCACCGCCTAGGTTCCTCCGACATCATGGCGACGCAACAGGAACAGTCCGTCATCCGGCTGCGCGAAATGATACTCAACGGCGGATTGCCGGCCGGCTGCCGCGTCACCGAGACCGCCGTCGCCGACCAGCTGCAGCTGTCGCGCACGCCGGTGCGCTATGCGCTCACGGTGCTGGAGCAGGAAGGCTTGCTCACCCGGCTGGACAACAAGCGCGGCTACGTGGTCAGCCGCTTCAGCGCCGACGACGTGCGCGGCGCGATCGAAGTGCGCGGCGTGCTGGAAGGCCTGGCGGCGCGCATGCTGGCGGAACAGGGCGCCGGCGATGCGCTGCGCCAGGACCTGCGCAGCTGCCTCGAAGAAGGCGACGCCATCTTCGCCAAGGGCTGGCTGGAGGAGGGCGACCTGGAACGCTATGCGGCGATGAATGCCGGCTTCCACCGGCTGATCGTCGAAGCTTCCCGCAATCATCCGCTCGGCCACATCCTCGCCATCAACGGCAGCATCCCCTTCGCCCACGCCGGTTCCTTCGCCTTCCGGCGCGCCGATCTCGGCCACCAGTACCGCATCCTCAACTACGCCCACATGCAGCACCATGCGATCGTCGGCGCCATCCTCGACGGCGAGGCGGGACGGGCGGAAGCCCTGATGCGCGAGCATGCCAACGTGTCGCGCGACAGCCTGGAGTTGAGCGGCGCCGACGCCCTGCAGCCGGAGGGGTCCCCGTGAGCCAGCAGGAAGCCATCGTCCACCGGCTGCGCGAGCTGATCCTCAACGGCACGCTCGGGCCGGGGCAGCGCCTGATCGAGACCAGCCTGGCGCAGGCGCTGGGCGTGTCGCGCACGCCGGTGCGGCGGGCGATCCAGATCCTGGAAAACGAGGGCCTGGCGATCAGCCACGGCGCGCGCGGCTACGCGGTGCGCGAATTCTCCTACCGCGACATGCTGCATGCCATCGAGGTGCGCGGCGCGCTGGAGGGACTGGCGGCGCGCACGGTGGCTGCCCGGGGCATGGATGCCGCCACCCGGCAATGCCTGGAAGCGTCGCTGGAAGCGGGGCGGGCATTGCTGGCCAAGGGCTACCTCACGCAAAGCGACCGGCAGGCGTTTGCCGAGCTGAATACCGGCTTTCACGATGCGCTCGTCGGCGCGGCCGGGATCAAGGCGGTCAGCAATGCGCTCGCCATCAATGACCATTTGCCCTTCGCCTCGGCCGGCGCCATCGCCATCGACATCGACGGCGCCGATACCAGGCAGCGGCAATTCGACCTGCTCAGCCAGGCCCAGTCGCAGCATCTCAACCTGTACCAGGCGCTGGTCGCCGGACAGGCGGCGCGGGCGGAAGCGCTGATGCGCGAGCATGCCTATCTGGCGGTGGAAAACGTCAGGCTGGTGATGGGGTCCGGCGAGGCGGCGATGCTTGAACCGCTTGCAAACGCCAATGGGCGGGGCGGCAGCCTGAGGGAAGCGCTCGATGGCGGCGTGGCCGCCTAAGCGCGGCGCAGCGGACCGATGGCGGGGCGGCCAGCGTGTCTTTCGCGTACCGCCGAACCGGCGCCACGCAATCGGAATGGCTTACTTGTGCTTCTTCGGCCGGCCCGCCTTCAGCGCCGGCAGCGTGGCGTGGATTTCCTTGAGCTTGTCGATGTCCATCTGGCGGATCAGCGCCACGCCGACGCGCAGCAGTTCGCTCTTCTTCACCTCGTAGCCGGCGGCGAGGCAAGCCTTCTTGACGTCGCCGAGCACCCGGTATTCGTCTTCCGGCATGGTGAAGCTGTCGCGCACCAGCTTGACCTTGGGCGGCTTGGATTTTTCTGCCACTTGCTCGTGCTCTTGGGTTGCATCGGCTTGCTGCTCCTGCGCCTCGGCAGCGGGTGCGGCTGGCGCGTCTGGTTCGGCTGGTTCGGCGGGCACCACCACCGGCGCGGCCACCGGTTCCGGCATTTCCGCAGCCAGCGCCACGGCGGTCAGCTCGGCAACGGGTTTCTTCTTGGCCGCTTTCACTTTGTCGGTCTTGGAGGAAGTCTTGGACATGGTTTTCCCTTTAATCAATATAAATAGTATAAATGATTATTGGGATGGCAACACTGCTCAGCCTCAAGTCAGCCTAACCGTCAGGGAAACGCCGACCTCGTCCCAGGCATCCCTTTCCTTCTGCAGCCAGAACGACAGCGTCGGATGGCGGTCCAGCCATTGCCGCTCGATATCGATCTCGATCCGGCTCTTCATCCTCACCTTCATGTCGCCGGCGTCCGACTCGATGTTCGAATGCAGGAACATGGTCGCCAGCCGCAGCGCCAGCAATGCCTTGGCCAAATCCGGTTCGGCCAGCAACCCCCGCACCTTGCGCAGGTTGCCCTTCTGCCCGAGGATGAGCTGGGCCATGGTTTCCTGCTCGCGGTTGGTGAAGCCGGGCAGGTCGGCGTGCTCGACGATGTAGGCCGAATGCTTGTGAAAGCCGGTATGGGAAATCACCATGCCGGCCTCGTGCAGCAGTCCGCCCCAGTACAGGTAGCGCACGTAGGTGCCGCTGTCGGGCTTGAGCTGGTTGTAGAGCATGGCGGCGATGCCGGCGACGCGGGCGGCGCGGCCTTCGTCGACATGGAAGCAGTGCATGAATTCGCGCACCGACCGCTCGCGCCGGTCGCGCTTGGTGCCGCGCAGCTGCAGGTCCCACAGCACGCCCATGCGCAGCCCGGCATTGACGGCCTTCATGCCGGTGACGCCGATCTGCTGCATGATGCCGATCAGCACCGACAGGCCGCCAACCATGACGATGACCCGCTCCGGCTTGATGCCGGGCAGGGTGAAGGCATCCACGTGCCCGGCCTCGATCAGCTTGTCGCGCAGCGCCAGCAGGCTGGGCAGCGACATGGTGCCGTCGCCGAGCCCGTTCTTCTGGATGACGTCGCTGATCGCCCGTATCGTTCCGGAGGAGCCGTAGGCATTGCGCCAGAGCTGGGGATGGTACATCGGCGCCGCATCCTCGAAGGTGGAGCGGGCGGAGAGCACCGCCGCATCGAAGGACCGGGCGTCGATGGCGCCGCGCGGGAAGAACATCGCGCCCTGGCGGAAGGTGCCGATGCTGAAGGATTCGACATGGCGGATGTCGCTGCCCTCGCCGAGAATGAGTTCGGTGGAGCCGCCGCCGATGTCGATCACCAGCCGCTTCTCGTCTGCCTGGGCCAGCGCGCCGGCCACGCCCATGTAGATCAGGCGGCCTTCCTCTTCGCCGGAAATCACCTCGATCGGATAGCCGATGGCCTGCTCCGCCTTCGGCAGGAATTCGCGCGCATTGGCGGCCACGCGCAGGGTGTTGGTGGCGACCACCCGCACCGCGTCCAGCGGATAGCCGTCGAGCAGCTTGCGGAAGTCGCGCAGCGATTGCAGCGCGGTCTGCATGGCGCTGTCGGTGAGATATCCCTTGTCATCCAGGCCGGCGGCGAGGCGGATCGGATCGCGCGCCGTCTTCACGATGCGGATGGCATCGCCGTCGCGCTCGCCGATGTGGAGGCGGAAGCTGTTGGAACCGAGGTCGACTGCAGCAAACATCGTTCATCCTTTGAGGGGCGCAGCGCCGGCCCGGAAAGAACGGGTCGGCTGCGCCATGGCTGTTGGGGAGTTATTTCAACCGCAGCCGGACCTGCTCCGGCTACGGGCCATTGTCAGACTGTTCAAGCGCAGGCTTGTTCGGGGCGGCTTCCCGCTGGAAATTGTAGTCTCGTCGGAAAAAGGATAGGCGCCGATGGCCGAGCCGGGCAGGCCTTGCCCGCGGCGTCGCCGCATCGGCCGGGCGGCGCTCACGCCGGCTTGTCGAGATTGAGCGAGCCGAGCTTTTCCGCCAGGATGCGCTGCGCCCGCACCTGCAGCTGCTTGTCGCGCGGCTTGCGGCGCCGGTAGCTGCCGTCGGCGCCTAGCTCCCAGGCGTCGGTATTGTCCTTCAGGTAAATGTTCAGTCCCTCGACGATGACCCGCTTCTTCAGCACCCGGTCCAGCACCGGAAAGGCCACTTCGATGCGGCGGAACAGGTTGCGGTTCATCCAGTCGGCGCTGGCGAGGTAGACGTCGTGCTGCTCGCCGTTGCGGAAGTAGAAGATGCGGGTATGTTCCAGGAAGCGGCCGACGATGGAGCGCACCCGGATGTTTTCCGACAGGCCCGGCACGCCGGGGCGCAGCGCGCAGGCGCCGCGCACGATCAGATCGATTTTCACGCCGGCGCCGGAGGCTTCATACAGCGCCCGGATCACCGATTCATCCAGCAGCGCGTTCATCTTGGCGATGATGCGGCCGCGCTTGCCGGCCTTGGCCATGGCCGCTTCATGATGAATCGCGCCGATCAGGTTCTTGTGCAGGCTGAACGGCGCCAGCCACAGGTAATCCATCTTGCGCGGCTTGTTCAGGCTGGTGAGGTGGTTGAACACTTCATGCACTTCGGCGGTGAGGCCCGGATGGGCGGTGAGCATGCCGAAGTCGGTGTAGAACTTGGTGGTGGTGGGATGGTAGTTGCCGGTGCCGAGATGGGCGTAGTAGCGCAGCTCGCCGTTCTCGCGCCGCAGAACCAGCGCCAGCTTGGCGTGGGTCTTCAGGCCGACCACGCCGTACACCACCTGTGCGCCGGCGCGCTCCAGCCGCTCGGCCCAGTTGATGTTGGCTTCTTCGTCGAAGCGCGCCATCAGCTCCACCACCACCGTCACTTCCTTGCCCTGCTGGGCCGCCATCACCAGCGCATCCATCAGGTCGGAGTTCATGCCGGTGCGGTAGATGGTCTGCTTGATGGCCAGCACGTTCGGGTCGCGCGCCGCCCCGCGGATGAACTCCACCACCGGCTGGAAGGATTCGAAGGGATGGTGCAGCAGCAGGTCGTTCTTGCGCAGCAGGGCGAAGATGTCGCCGTCGGTGAAGCGGCGCGGCAGGCCCGGCAGGAAGGCGGGGAAGTGCAGCTCCGGATCCTTGACGTTGTTGACCACCTCCAGCAGCCGCACCATGTTCACCGGCCCGTCGACGGCGAACAGGTGGCGCCGCTCCACCGAATACTGGTTGAGCAGGAATTCCACCAGGTGCGGCGGGCAGTTCTTCGACACTTCCAGCCGCACCGCGAAGCCGAAGGGGCGGCTCATCAATTCCGTCACCAGCGCCTGGCGCAGGTTCTTCACCTCTTCCTCGTCCACCCACAGGTCGCTGTTGCGGGTAACGCGGAACTGGGAATAGGCCACCACCTCGCGCTCGTTGAACAGATCGGCGATATGGCTGTGGATGACGGAGGAGAGCAGGCAGAACGCGATGCCGCCGTCGGCCAGCTCGTCGGGCAGGCGGATGACGCGGGGCAGCACGCGCGGCGCCTTGACGATGGCAATCGCGTTGTCGCGGCCGAAGGCATCGCGGCCGGAAAGCTCGACGATGAAGTTCAGGCTCTTGTTCATCACCTGCGGCAGCGGGTGGGCCGGATCGAGGCCGATCGGCGTGAGCAGCGGCCGCACCTCCGTCTCGAAATAATGCTTGACCCAGGCGCGCTGCGCCTCGTTGCGCTCCTTGCCGTTGAGCAGGCGGATCCTGCGCTTGCCGAGCTGCGGCAGGATTTCGTCGTTGAGCACCGCATACTGGCGCGCCACCAGCCGGTGGCACTCGACGCTGGCCTGCTCCAGTGCCGCATCCAGCGCGGCCGGCAGGCGGTTCGGCGTTTCCAGCCGGTTCGGCGCCATCAGGCTGGCCACCCGCACTTCGAAGAATTCATCGAGGTTGCTGCTGACGATGCAGAGGAAGCGCAATCGCTCCAGCAGCGGCATGTCCGGATCTTCCGCCTGCGCCAGCACGCGCCGGTTGAACGCCAGCTGCGACAATTCCCGGTTCAGCATGTCGGCGGCGTCGGTCGGAATCGTTTTGAGGGCGTCCTGGAAGTGTTTGGCGTTCATGTCTTGTTGCTTTTCTGGATCGAAGCCGGATGGTACTGCCTGATTGTGACAGGAATGTTACGGGCTCGCGGGCGATCCGGCGGGGCGAAGCCTTTAGCGCGAACAGGCATAAATGACTATATCGTTTATACTATTTATCCATTCCTTTCGGCTCCCATATATTGATGGAAATAGAATTAAAGCTATTGATCAATCCAGCCGATGTCGAGAAATTCCGCGAACTGGCGTTGCTTCGCCAATACGCGCCGCATGAGCCCGTGCGCGAAGCGCTCGAAACCACCTATTACGACACCCCCGACCTGGACCTGTGGCGGACCCTGGCGGCATTGCGCCTGCGCCGGACCGGCGACGGCTGGCTGCAGACCTTCAAGGCCGGCGGCCAGGTCGAAGCCGGACTGCATCAGCGCCATGAATGGGAAATGCCGGTGGCTGGCAACCGCTTCGATCTGGAGGCGCTGCGCGACAGGGTCGGCCGCCAGAGCGGCTGGGGCCGCATGCTGGGCGATCCCGAACTGGCCGCCTCGCTGAAGCCGCTGTTCACCACCCGTATCGACCGCACCGCCTGGCAGCTGCGCCTGGAGGACGGCGCCGAAGTCGAGCTGGCGCTGGACCAGGGCGCGATCGAGCATGAGAAGGGCGCGCTGGCGGTCTGCGAGATCGAGATGGAGCTGAAGTCAGGCAATCCCGCATCGCTGTTCCGCCTGGCGCTGCAGCTGCTCGACGCCGTGCCGCTGCAGATAGAAAATCTGAGCAAGGCGCACCGCGGCTACGCCCTGAGCGGCGGCTGGCATGCGCAGCCGGTGAAGGCCGCCAAATTCGCGCTGGAGCGCCGCCAGGATGCGCGCCAGGCGCTGAAGGCCATCGCCGCCAGCTGCCTGCGCCAGATCGAGAGCAATGTCGAACTCGTGCTGCAGACCCGGCATCCGGAAGCGGTGCACCAGGCCCGCGTCGGCATGCGCCGCCTGCGGTCCGGCCTGAAGCTGTTCCGGGATGCGGTTGAGGTTCCCGCCGGGCTCGACCAGGAATTGCGCTGGATCGCGGGCCAGCTGGGCGCCGCCCGCGACTGGGAAGTCTTCGCCCACGAGACGCTGCCTGCGGCAGGCGCAAGCCAGGGCGACGCCTTCGATTGCGCCCGCCTGCAGCGCGCGGCGCTTGCGCAGCGCGACACTTGTCTGAAGGACATGCAGGAAGCGCTCAAGTCGCCGCGCTATGCGCGCCTCATGCTAAGCCTCGCCGCCTGGCTGCTGGAACTCGATAACGCCGCCTCGGAAGACGCCACCGCGCCGCTGCGCAAGCTGGCCGACCGCCTCCTGGCGCGCAGCTGGAAGCGGATGGGCAGGCGCGGCAAGCGGCTGGAGGAAGCGTCGCCGCAAGCGCGGCATGCCTTCCGCATCGCCGCCAAGCGCCTGCGCTATGCGTCGGAATTCTTCGCCTCGCTGTATCCGGAACGGCGGGTGCGGGCGCATCTCAGGCGCCTGTCCGCCCTGCAGGACGAGTTGGGCCGGTTGAACGATGCGGCAGTGGCCGCCGGCCTGCTGCCGAAGTTGCAGGCCGCAGATCCCGCCCTCGCAGCCGATGCCGGCTTCGTGCGCGGCTTCCTCGCCGCGCTGGTCGACGCCGATGCCCGCCGGGTGGCGAAACGGTGGCGCAAGGCGAAGCAGGCGAAGCCGTTCTTCGAGCGGAGTTAGGTGGAAACGGGAAGCCGCGCACCCGGCGCGGCAGTGCATGCAGACAGGGCGATCAGGGAGGCGAAAATGGATCTCATCTTGTGGCGGCATGCCCATGCCGCGCCGGGCATGCCCGACAGCGAGCGGCCCTTGACCAAGAAGGGCCGCCAGCAGGCGGAAAAGATGGCGGCATGGATCAAGCCCCTGCTGCCGAAGGAGGTGCGCATCCTCGCCAGTCCGTTCCGCCGGGCCCAGGAAACGGTGCAGGCGCTCGGCATGGCCTTCGAGACGGTGGACAGCCTGGCCCAGGGACGCAGCCCGCAGTCCATCCTGACGTCGGTGAACTGGCCGGCCGGCGCCGGCACCGTCATGGTGGTGGGCCATAACCCGGCGCTCGGGCAGATCGCCGCGCTGCTGCTGGCTAACACCGAGGAAGAGTGGCCGATGAAGAAGGGCGGCATCTGGTGGTTCACCCATGACGAGGAAACGCAGCAGGCAGTGCTGGTCGCCGCCATGTCGCCGGGCCTGCTCTGAAGGTTCGGCAGCCGCGGCGTTGCTGGAACAGGCGGGGATTGCCGGCCGACTGCGCAAATCTGCGAGTCGTTCTTCCGTTAAAAAGCAGCGCTTCGTGTTGCTCATCACCCCTGTCATATAGACGACCCGGGTTATTCCAATTCGCAGGGAAGCGCGTCTTGTAATTCCTCGGATGATCTGTATCATCCAAAGCATTTTCCTGGACGCAACCATGACACGGTCCGACCGCGCAACCGCCGAACGCCATCGCGACGACATCGAAGCCGCCGCTATCGCCGCCATCGCCGCCTTTCGGGCGAAAGGCATCGCCGCGGTGACGGTAGCCGACGTCATGCAGGCCGCCGGCCCGACCCATGGCGTCTTCCGCCGGCATTTTCCCTGCAAGGGCAATCTCGCTGCCGCAGACTGCAGCCGGGCCTGGCAGGAGAACCCAGCCATGCGTGCAACCTGGACGGAAACCGAGCGCGGCGGTGCCGGAACCTTCAATGCCTTTTTTCAGCGCTCCCGTCCCGTCTCCATCGGGACCGCCTCGGACGCGGCCGCCCGATCCCGGCGCAGTCCGCACCGCAGTCGAGCAGGGCGGCGAAAGAGTAGGCGGCTCGGCATGGACGCGGAAATGACCCTCGGCATGGACGGCCCGGCCGCCTTCTGCTTCAGGCTGAGGGATGCAACGACGTACGCCGGCGAGCCGCCGATGGAGACCGCCGATGAATAGCCTGTTGCATCATCTCGACCGGATGACGCGCCGCCGAGAGCGGGGCCTGCTCGTTGCCGCATTGCTGGACGCACTCCGCGACTTGACCGACGCCGAGCAAGCCGATCTGTTCGACGTGATCGGAACGGGAGACCGCCTGCACCTGCAACGCCATGAATCCGCAAATCTCGGTACGGCCCGCCGCGCCGATGCCGATGTGCTGCCGGCGAACCGGATCAGCGTGCTGATTGCGTCGAACGAGCCGGCGCCTCTTCTTGCCGTCGGACCGGCAGGCGTGCACCAGCTGTGGCAATGCCTGCGCGCGGAGCAGGGTGGCGGGACGGTCGTGCGCCTCAACCGCGCGCGTCCCTTTTCAGCCGACGACCTCGAACTCGTCGGCGGCGTGCTGCAAATCTTCCGCAATCACCTCGCGCAGATCGAGTATGGCGAGACGGATTCCCTGACCGGACTGCTCAACCGGAAAACCTTCGATTCCCGCTTCGACCAGCTGGTTTCCGAATGCCTGCCGCAGGATGCGTCGGGCGCGCCGGAAGGCAGCGAACGACGGGAAGCCGGCCCGGTACAATCCAACTGGCTCGCGGTGGTCGACATCGATCATTTCAAGCGCATCAACGATACCTACGGCCACCTGTATGGTGACGAGGTCCTGATTCTTCTCGCGAACATCCTGAAACGGTCTTTCCGGGCGAAGGACCGCATCTTCCGCTTCGGCGGCGAAGAGTTCGTCATCCTGCTGCGGTCGACCGTGCCGCGGCATGCCAGGATCGCGTTCGAGCGCTTCCGCCTTGCCGTCGCCGCCCAGGATTTCCCGCAGGTGGGCAAGGTCACGGTGAGCGTCGGCTACGCCGAGATCAGCACGGCATCCCCCGTCGTCATCCTGGGCGATGCCGACCGGGCGCTGTATTACGCCAAGCAGAACGGGCGCAATCGGGTATGCCGGTATGAGGAACTGGTGAAAGTCGGCAGCCTGCGACCGCAGAAAGTGAGCGGCAGCGTGGAGCTTTTTTGACAAGCCCGTCCTGCGGCGCGCCGGCCGGCGCCGCGGCTGTCATGGTTCCACTACAAAAAGGAGGAGAGATGCAGGACAGAAGTTTTGAAATCACCGCTCCACAATGTGCTGCAAGCCCTCAGCATTTTCATCGACCTTGAATTCCATGTCTGCCATCGCTGCCGAAGCAATCCGGCGCATCGTCCGGCCCGATCCGGACACCGCCGATCAGCAACGCAAGAAACGCCTGGACCGCGTCATCCGGATGGCGCAGCTCCTGTTCGACATGCCGATCGCGCTCGTCGGCGCGGCGGACGATGGAGGGCACCGGATGGCATCCAGCTCGGGGCTCGCCGCCGGTGACGCCTTGCATGCCATCGGATTCTGCGAGGAGGCGCTTGGCCGGAGCCAAGGCATCGTCATCCTGGAACCGCAGTGCGATCCCCGCTTCGCCAACCATCCCCTGGCGACGGGCAGCGTCGGCATCCGCTTTTTTGCCGGCCGGATTTTGCGTGGCGGCCAGGGCGAGGTTCTCGGCACGCTGTCCCTGTTCGACACCCGTTCGCGCCAATTGAGCGAACAGGAACTGGCGGCCCTGGACGACCTTGCCGGGATTGCCGAGGAAGCGCTCGCCGAAGCGCCGCCGGCTTCCGGCGAAGAATTCCGCGCCACCTTCGAGCGGGCCGTCGTCGGCATGGCGCATGTGGCGCCGGACGGTACGTTCCTGCGGGTGAACCAGGCCCTGTGCGACCTGGTGGGCTACAGCGCGGACGAGCTGAAAGCCTTGACCTTCCAGCACATCACCTTTCCCCTCGACCTGGAAAGGGATGTGGCGCTGGTAGATGAAATCCTGGCGGGCGAGCGGCAGACCTACACCCTGGAGAAGCGCTACATCACCAAGGTCGGCAAGGTCGTCTGGGCCAACCTGACGGTGTCGGCGCTGCGGGACGACGCGGGCCGGGTGCGCCATTTCATTTCCGTGGTCGAAAACATCCACGAGAAGAAGGAAGCCGAACTCGCGCTGCAGCGGCTCAACGCGGAACTGGAACAGCGCGTCCGGCAGCGCACCCGCGAGCTGCAGGACAGCAATCACGCGCTGCGGGCGGAGATGGAGCACCGCGTGCGCACCGACATTCGCCTCAAGGCCAGCGAGGAACGCTTCCGCACCCTCGTCGAAAGCGCCGGTGACGCCTTCGTCGCCGTCAATGCCGAGGGAATCATCACCGACTGGAACCGCGCGTCCGAGCGCATTTTCGGCTGGCGCCGGAACGAGGCCGTCGGCCAGCCCCTTGCCGATGCGATCATCTCCCCGGGCTTCCGGGATAGATTCAGGCGCAGCTTCGCCAAAGCCGTGAAGAGCGGCCGCAGCGCCTTCCTCAACCGGCGCATCGAGCTGCCGGTGCGCGCCAAATCCGGCGCCGACGTGTCGGTCGAGACGACGGTCACCGTCTATCAGATCGAGGGCGCGAAGCTGTTCGGCGCCTTCCTGCATGACGGCACCCAGCGCAAGCTGGCGGCGCGCAAGGCAGAAGAAAAGCAGCGCCTTCTCGACGCCGTGCTGGATGCCATCGACATCGGCGTGGTGGCCTGCGATTCCGACGGCGAGGTGACGCTTTTCAATCGCGCCGCGCGCCGCTTCCATGGTTTCGATGCGACTGCCGAAAACCCGGGCGAAGCAGCCCGGCAATGCGTGGTCTACGGCGCCGATGGCCGAACCCCGCTCGATGCCGCCGATTTTCCCCTGGCGCGCGCGCTCAGGGGCGATATCGTTCAGGACCAGGAACTGGTGATCGCGCCGCCGGGCGGGCCGCCGCGCCATCTGCTGGCCAGCGGCCGCTTGATGACCGATGCCCGGGAAGGAAGGCTCGGCGCAGTGATCGCGCTGAAAGACACGGGTGCGATCATGCAGTCGGAACAGCATGCCAGGCTCACGGCTCAGCGCTTGCGCGCCATCACGGAGAACCTCCCGGTAATGATCGCGCATGTCGACCGCCGCGGCCATTTCCTCTACATCAACGAACTGGCGGCGCGCTATTACGGCACCACCAGCGCGAAGCTCATCGGCAGGCATGTCAGCCGCGCGCATCTCGAACGGCAGCAGGAATACGACATGATCCGTCCCTACGTCAAGCGGGTGCTGGCGGGCGAGCGGGTCAGCTTCGAAGGCGAGAGGCAGATCGGGCAGCGCAATGTCCACTACCATGCCACCTATCTGCCGGATCTGGATGCGGACGGCAACCCCAACGGCTTTTTTGCGCTCGGCATGGACATCACCGAGCGCAAGAACAGCGAACTGCGGCAGGCGCAGAACGAGGCGCGGCTGCGCACGATCGCCGACAACCTGCCGGTGTGCATTTCCTATGTCGACCGCAGCCTCGTGTACCGTTTCGCCAACGCCAGCTACGTCAGCTGGGTGGGAATGAGCCCGCGCGACATGGTCGGAAAAACGGTGGCCGACGTGATCGGCGCCGATGCCTTCGAGAAGCGCAAGCCTTACTTTCTCCAATGCCTGGCGGGTGAAGAAATCAGGTTCGAGGTGGAGACGAGGCTGAACGGCGAAACGCGCATCCTGCAGAGCGCCTACATTCCCCATCTGGAGAACGGCGAGGTCGTCGGCATCTACATCCTGTCCACCGACATCACCAGCGCCAGGCAATAGGAACGCCGGCTGCGCGAGCCGACGCGCATCGACTTCCCGACCGGGCTGCCCAATCAGCGGCTCATGAAGCGCGGCTGGACGAAGCCCTCTGGCGGGCGCGCCGTTGCGGCAGCCAAGTCGGCCTGGCCCGCATTGATGTCGACCGATTCAAGCAGGTCAACGACACTTCCGGCCTTGTCACCGGCGATGAATTCATCAAGATCCTGGAAAGCGTTGGCGGCGCCGAGGAAGCCGGGAAGGTCGCGTTCAAATTCTAGATGCCTTCAAGCAGCGCTTCATCGTCGATGGCCATGTGCATGGCGTCTCCGCCAGCATGGCATCGCCATCGGGCGGGACAGTGGCGTTCCCCGGCTTTCCCGCCGCGCCGGCGAGGCGCTGTATCAGGCCAGGCAAGCCGGGTGCGGACGCCGCCACTTGCCGAAGGCGCGACAAGACAGGTGTCGCGTTTCATCCCCGCCGCCACAGCTTGCCGTGGTTGTCATCATCCTGTCATCCGCCGTAATTAATCTTTCGACAAGTCGCCCATGCCGTGCATCGCTGCACGGCAGGTGTAAAAGCCCAACTTGTTGAGCAGAGCAACCGAGCCTTCGCGGCTCGGTCAGGCCTGCGATTCGACCATGCCATCACCCGCCACCACTTCGCTTTCGACCCTGGCCTTCCTCCCGCCTGGCGCTTTCGAGCCGCAATCCCCATCGGCGCCCGGCGTCATCAAGCAGTCACCCGCCGGGCCGACGGGTCCAGGGCCGGGATGGCTGACCGCTGCCATGCGCGTCGTCCTGGGCGCCTACATCGGCTACAACCTGCCCGATTGGTACAAATGGATGACCGACCGGCCGTCCTTTTTCGAGATTACCGAGGATGGCGGCTGCAATCCCGCCGAACTGGCCGGCGGCTACCTGACCAGCCTCGGGCAGAACCAGCTGGACGCGGCGCTCAAGGCCGTGCCGCCGCGGCGCTATCGATGGACCGCGCCGAACGGCTATGGCATCGAACTTCTTCAGGGCAGCAGCAAGGACGGCATCAGCTACCAGCTCATATTGCGCGAGCCGGGCGGAAGAACGCACAAGCTGCCGATGGTGGTGAACCGCAAGCAGGCGAAGCTGAGCCTGGGCAGCCTGCCCTTGACCATTCATGGCGAAAATTTCGGCAAGTTGGACCTCGCGCTCGGGATGACGCCTTTTGGGTTGAAGGAAGTCGAGTTCAGAATCACGAGCCCGGACGGCCATGTGACCGTTTTCAAGCTCAAGCCCTCGCCCTGCGAACTCAACACCGATGCCGACCGGCAGGCGAAGCTCAACCTCGGCAGCCAGGCCGACGCCGGCCGCTGGGCCACCCTGCATCTCGCCCGCGCCGCCAAGGCCGGCGGTGGTGCGCTGGGGCCGGCGCTGCTCGATGTGCTGCTGCGCATCCGCCCCGGACCGGGTGGCCTCTATCGCAACCATGGCGTGGCCGCGCTCGACGTGCTCACCGTCGCGCTGAATGCATTGCGCCAATCCGGCGTTGACATGCGAGGGCTGGAAGCGATTCAGCGCACGGCGGCAGGCGGCAATGGCGTCGCCTACGCCAAGGCACGCGTGGACGCGCAGCGCTGGCTGCAGGCGCGGCTGGCGGAGCAGATCCGCGCCGGCCGGATCGATCCGCTATTGCTGCGCAATGCTTATGGCATCAACTTCGGCGTGCCGGACATCGCGCTGGCCGCCGGAAAGGCCGGTCCGGTCAGGCGCGAGGGCAAATCGACAAGCGTGGGAAAGGAGAAAGTAGAGCTGCCTTGGCGGAGTCTGGTGCTGGCCATGGCGCCCTATAAAGTGCGGCAGACTCGCGATGGTCGGCTGTTTGTCGGCATTGCGCCAGACGCCATGGGTTTCAACGAAGCCATGGCCCGGCTCGCAGCAGCATTGCATGTGGATGCGCCAAGCCTGCGCTGGGCGGCAGCGAATCTCAGTATTGGCGGCGCTCGAATCAACGGCGTGGTGGTGGAAGCGCGGCGCTATTGAGATGAGCCTGAACTCGGAAAGGCGAATCCAGTCAGCCAACCATCAACTCGACGTGCGTTAGCAGCCGAAGTGGGACTCATTGATGAAGATGCAGGGACAAGGGGCTCCAAATGATGCGATTGATCTTATCGTTGGTTGATCAAACTTTTGGGGGCTTCCATGAATACGATTCGCCTCAATTCTGGAGCCCTTTTCAAGAAATCCGCCGCTGAAATGAGTCGATTTTGCTTCTCGTCGTAAAACATAAGCGTAAGCGAGTTATTCGCTTCAGGTCGAAAGGTTGGCTTGAACCCTTTCGGTACCCGCCACGCCGTCCAGTTGGAACGCTGCCCTGAAGTCTCACCGAGCTTGGCCTCCAAAACATACTGATCTGACCCGAGATGTTTGATGCACAGGACCGAGCGATTTCCAGTTTTTCCTTCAAACGTAAGATATATTTCTCTGACTGGCTTCGCATTGGAGCTATTGGCCGTTTCATTGTAGAACGCTACGGAAACTGGATTGGCGTCGATGCCATTGGTCCCATTCGGCGAGAGATTGATGTCAAATTTTTTCTCGCTTGTCTCTTGAACGCTGTTCTCCAAACGCCGAAGTATTGAGTCGAGATCAAGTTTGTGTGGACTTACCTTGAATTGGGTTCTTTCATTTTTCTTTGTCGCCAATCCGGTGAACGAAGAAGAATGGATTGGTTCACCGTTGAACCCTGGAGCGCTTGATCGATGGTGACTCTGATCGATCAAGTGGTATGGGTAAGGTTCCATGTTGAATTGCGAGATCGCGTATTTCATTTCCTGTTATTGACGTTTAACGGCTGTCTCGTCAAGCATCCATGTCGTCATAAGATCGGCGGCATCAAGCAAGTGGGCCGGGCCAGCGTTGCCAGGCTGGTCTTTGTGCCGCCATATCCACCCGACCTGACGCCGGTTGAAGCATGCTTGGCGAAGCTGAAGGAAGTGCAACGAGGGCTGAGTAGCCGTACCCCCAGGCACTGGACGAAGCCATCGGAAAACCCATCTACAAAATCGGCGATTAGCCGAATCGTGGCTGGCTCCGGCACCCGGGGCATCCATTGCAGTAACTTGTCAACCGCTATGATTTGCAGTGAATTTACCGCTTCAGGGCCGGGTTATTGAGCGTATCAAATAGGTTTGGCGCTTCTTTTTCGAACAGATCTTTGGCAGGAATCGCTTGGTTTGTTTTCATGTTTTTGAACATGAGCGTGAGGCTCCCCTTCTCTCCACGATTGAAGTACGGTACGTATTCTTTTGGGAGGGTCCATACAAAAGTGCGTAGCGGTGTATTTGTAACTATAGCCCCATTACTCACGGTTATTACATACCGATCACCGCTGCTTTTTTGGATGAACACTTCCGGCGAAGTATCGGATGAAGGTGGTCCTTGGAAACTGATGCTAATCGCCCTGACTGGGCTGCTAGACTTATGATAGGGATCGGTGTAATAAACCGCCACTGAAGCTGGATGTTTTTCAATTTCAAGAGACTCATTAAGCGAAAGATTGATGTTGACCCCATCGCGTCCCCACATGTTCGAGGGAAGCTTCAAAGCAGCGCCCATGGTGTCCAGCGCGGTTTTCGCTTTTCCGTAATTTGTTGGGCGGGTCCTATTTCTTTGCACAGTTGATTGAGCGATCAAAGATCGATCAGCCGGGTTGTCTCTTAAATTGGAATTATTTCCAAGCGAAGGCAGTCCACGCTGTGAAAGCGGTTGCTGCGATGCCAGACTTTGAATTGTGAGAGAGCTCATTGTTTCCCCTGAAGTTAAGACATAAAAGGTATCGATTGGATTTGGTGCTTTGACTTTTCCTTTGTGCCGCTTTTCAAAATGATTGCCTCAGCAATCAGCAGCACAGATTGTCTAGGAAGCAAAAATTGATCCAAATCCTATTGAATGATTGAGCCAGCGGTTGGCCAAAAACCGCATGAGTGCGGCAATGGCAGGCCGCTCCTGGTTGCCCGCGCGCCGCCTCGGCCGAATCCGTGCATGACTGCTGCGAGATTTGAGAATACTCAGCGTCGCCGGCTTCATGCTGCTGCATGGCCCCTGTTTGGATCGATTCTCCGATTGCGGTAACGCTTGTGCCGCTCTGAAGGGTTTGGATGTACAACAATATGCTTTACCGAAAACGGCGCTAACCTTTTCCTGCAAGCATGCTGTTGTCGAGAGGACAGGCGCAGCGTCTTGACCGACCGAGCGGGCGTTGTTCAGGGGTACGCTCAATCGACGCGTTTCGCCGAGGCTGCTAACCATGAGGACGGTCTCGGCCCACCGTTACATGGCGTTACATCGGCTCGCGCTGCGCCTGCTAGAGTGCAGGCATCAATCTGCTGGAGTCTTTCGTTGTCAAAGAAGTCATCGTCCCCCAAGTCCGGCAAGCGCCGCGGCTGGCTGGCCAGCGTCGCGCTGGGCAGCGTGGCCTTGGTCGCCCTTGCCGCCCTGCTGCTGGTCGGATACCTCTCGCTGATCGTCATGCCCAGCCTGCCGGCGCTGGATACGCTGGTGGACTATCGCCCCAAGATGCCGCTGCGGGTGTACACCGCCGACAACGTGCTGATCGGCGAATTCGGCGAGGAGCGGCGCGACTTCGTGCCCATCGCCGAGATGCCGCAGGTGATGAAGCAGGCGCTGCTGGCGATCGAGGATGACCGCTTTTACCAGCATGGCGGGGTGGACTACACCGGCATCCTGCGCGCCGGCCTCGCCAACCTTCGCTCCAGCCGCTCGCAAGGCGCCTCCACCATCACCATGCAGGTGGCGCGCACCTTCTTCCTGTCGCGCCAGAAGACCTACGGCCGCAAGCTGCACGAGATCGCGCTGGCCTACCAGATCGAAAGCCGGCTCTCCAAGGATCAGATCCTGGAGCTGTACATGAACCAGATCTATCTCGGCGAGCGCGCCTACGGCTTCGGCAGCGCGGCGCGGGCCTATTTCGGCAAGCCGGTGCAGCGCGTCAGCCTGGCCGAAGCGGCCATGCTGGCCGGCCTGCCGAAGGCGCCGGCCAGCATCAACCCGGTGGTGAATCCCGCCCGGGCCAAGCAGCGCCAGCAGGCGGTGCTCAAGCGCATGCGTGACCTCGGGTATATCAGCGATGCCCAGTACCAGCAGGCGAAGCAGGAAAACCTGGTGGTGCGCGGCGAGCGGCGCCGCTTCGGCGTACATGCGGAATACGTGGCCGAGATCGCGCGCCAGTACATGGCGGCGCAGTACAAGGACGACGTCTATACCCACGGCTACAGCGTCTACACCACGCTCTCCAGCACCGAGCAGCAGGCGGCCTATGAGGCGGTGCGGCGCGGCGTGCTCGACTACGACCGGCGCCATGGCTACCGCGGACCGGAGGACATCATCGACCTGCCGCAGGATGCCGACGACCGCGAGCAGGCCATCGCCGAAGTGCTGCAAAAGCATCCCGACAGCGATGACCTGCAGGCGGCGGTGGTGTTGTCCGCCACCCCGCGCATGGTGCGGGCGGCGCTGGCCTCCGGCGAGGAGGTGGAGGTGAGCGGCGAAGGGCTGCGCCTGGCTGCTTCCGCGCTGACCGGCAAGGGCAGCAACCGCATCCGGCCCGGCGTGGTGATCCGGGTGGTGCGCGACGCGAAGAAGAAATGGGCGATCACGCAGTTGCCCGAAGTCGCCGCGGCGCTGGTGGCCCTGGATGCGCGCGACGGCTCGGTGCGCGCCATGGTCGGCGGCTTCGACTTCGGCCTGAACCAGTTCGACCATGTGGGCCAGGCCTGGCGTCAGCCGGGCTCCACCATCAAGCCCTTCATCTACTCGGCGGCGCTGGAAAAGGGCTTCTTTCCGGGCAGCGTGATCAACGACGCGCCGCTGATGCTGAATGCCGGCGACGCCGGCGGCCAGGCCTGGAATCCCCAGAACGACGATGGCCGCTTCGACGGCCCGGTGACGATGCGCACCGGCTTGAAGCGTTCCAAGAATCTGGTGTCGATCCGCATCCTGCAAGCGATCACGCCGGCCTATGCGCAGCAGTACCTGACCCGCTTCGGCTTCGAGCAGGACAAGCATCCCGCCAATCTCACCATGACGCTCGGCACCGGTTCGGTGACGCCGATGCAGATGGCCAGCGCCTATGCCGTATTCGCCAACGGCGGCTACCAGGTCCCGCCCTTCCTGATCAGCAAGGTGTTGAACAATCAGGGCCAGGTGCTGAGCGAATTCGCGCATATCCGCGCCGGCGATGAAGCCAACCGGGTGCTGGATGCGCGCAATGCCTACCTCATGGACAGCATGATGCGCGACGTGGTCACCAGCGGCACTGGCGCCGCCGCCAGCCAGCGCCTGGGCCGTCGCGACATCGCCGGCAAGACCGGCACCACCAATGAATCGATGGATGGCTGGTTCGCCGGCTACGGCGGCGATACCGTGGCGGTGGCCTGGATGGGCTTCGACAAGCCCCGATCGCTCGGCGACAAGGAGTTCGGCGGCACCGTGGCGCTGCCGATCTGGGTGGATTACATGCGGGCGGCGCTGAAGGGCAAGCCGCAATCCCAGCGCAGCATGCCGGGCGGCCTCGTCCAGCTCGACGGCGATTTCATCTATCAGGAATACGCCGCCGGCAATGCCGTGCGGTCCGTCGACGTGGAGGACAACCGCAGCCTGTGGGACCGCCTGTTCGGCCGCCCGGCCCAGCCGACGATACCCATCGTGCCGATGCCATCGGGCGGCCGTCAGCCTGGACAGGCGCCCGACCCGCACATGTACGGCGGCTGATTCGGCAGCGGCGCTTAACTGGCGGCCGGGTCAGCCGACCGCCTGCAGCCGCAGCCAGGCGCGCGGCGACATGCCGGTGCGTTCGGCGAAGGCGCGGCTGAACACCGGCTGGCTGCTGTAGCCGCTCTCCACCGATACCGACTTCACCGGCTTGCCCCGCATGAGCAATTCCTTGGCCAGTTGCAGGCGGCGGTCGGTCACATAGTCCCCCGGCGTCTGCCCCACCACGCGGTGGAAATGCGCGGCGAACTTGCTGCGCGACATGCCGGCCAGCGCCGCCAGCGTCTCCAGGCGCCATGCCGCCTGGGGCTGCTCATGGACGGCGCTCAGGGCCCGCGCCAGCCCGCCGTCGGCAAGGCCTGCCAGCATGCCGGACGACAGCCGGCCGCTGGCCAATTCATGGCGCAGCATCTGCACGATCAGCACGTCGCACAAGCGGTCGAGGATGATGTCCTGGCCGGCGCCGCCACCGCCGGCTTCGCCGAACAGCAGATCCAGCGTCTGCCCCAGCCGCGGCGCCTGCGCCAGCGGGACATGAAAGAAGTCGGGCAAGGCCCGGATGAGCGGATTGGCGACGCCGCCATCGAAGGAGATGGCGGCGCACAGCAGCTGCGCTTCCTTTCCCGGCACCACAAGCCGGTGGCTCATGCCGCGCGGGTAATACGCCACCGTCGGTTGTTCGACCTGCAGCGGCGGCCCCTGCTCATGCTCGAACACCACGCAACCCGAACGCACCACATGCAGATGGCCGGCTTTGCCGTCCTCGACAAACTCGTTCGCCCCGCAGAATCCGCCGTTGTAGAAAACCCTGGCATGCAGTGCCTGCCGTCCGAGCAGTGGAGAGATTCTGTCCATGGGTTGATGAAGGGATGGGAGGAAAAGGGATGAATCGCAGACGAAATGCAATGTTTCAGTATGGCAATTATGCCGCAATTCGTCACAATGGCACATCCTTCATTCAGGCGACCTTCGACCCATCCCGGGCGCAGCGGCCGTCATTCCCTCATGAGTGATCGCGACAAGCGCTTGCCGATCAGGCAAGTCCCGGGAAGACATCGGAGACCATCATCATGACGAACCACGACCACCTACACCTCGCCGCGGCCTACCGCCAGGCGGACCGCCTGATGCTCTGGGCGATCTGGGGACTATTTGCCATCAGCCTCGGCCTTGCGCCGCTGCACGACACCTGGCGCTGGGCCTTCCTGCTCGGCCTGCCGATGGCGCTGGCGCCGAGCGCCCTGATCCTGCTGCGGCCGGGCGCCTTTCCGACGCGGGCCCTGGCGGCAGCCAGCCTGATGGCCTTCGAGGCGCTGCACATTCACCAGGCCGCCGGCGTCACCGAGGCGCATTTCGGCGTGTTCGTGCTGCTCGCCTTCCTCGTCGTGTACCGAGACTGGCGGGTGGTGCTGGTGGCGTCGGGGGTCATCGCCGTCCATCATTTGTCGTTCAGCTATCTGCAGGAATGGGGCTATGGCGTCATCTGCTTCACCCGTCCCGGCCTGGCGGAGGTCGTCCTGCATGCGGCGTACGTGGTGGTGGAAGCGGGCGTGCTTTGCTATGTGTCGCTGCTGCTTCATCGCGAAGCGCTGCGATCGGCGGAGTTGAACCGGCGCGTGGGCCAGCTCGCCGCCGGAGACGGCTTGATCGACCTGCGGCCGGCGCCGCAATCCACCCGCAGCGATGCCGGCCGGGCGCTGGAAGACCTGGTCGGCGTGCTGCACGGCGCCATCGCAGCCGTGCAGCAGGGGTCCTTCGCCATCTCCGATGCGGCGCGCGACATCGCCGAGGGCAATGCCGACTTGTCGGCCCGCACGCAGCGGCAGTCGGAGGCGCTGATCGCCACCGCCGGCTCGATGCAGCAGATGACGGAGGCGGTGCGCGGCAACGCCAACAGCGCGCGCCAGGCCAATGCGCTGGCGCAGTCGGCATCCGACGTGGCGCTGCGCGGCGGCGAGGTGGTGTCGCGCGTGGTGCAGACCATGGATTCGATCGACGCCTCGGCGCGCAAGATCACCGACATCATCGGCGTGATCGACGGAATTGCCTTCCAGACGAATATTCTGGCGCTGAACGCGGCGGTGGAGGCGGCCCGCGCCGGCGAGCAGGGCAGGGGGTTTGCCGTGGTGGCGGCCGAAGTGCGCAGCCTGGCCCAGCGCTCGGCCGCCGCCGCCAAGGACATCAAGCGCCTGATCGAGGATTCGGTCGACAAGGTGCAGACCGGTACCCGGCTGGTGGCCGATGCCGGCACGACGATGGAAGACATCGTGGCCGGGATCGGCCGCGTCACCGGCATCATGGGCGATATCCTGGCGTCGAGCGAGGCGCAGAGCCGCGGCATCGAGCAGGTTAATGCGGCGCTGCGCGACATGGATGGCGTGGCCCAGGAAAACGCCGCCCTGGTGGAACAGGCGTCGCATGCCGCGCAGGGCCTGAGCGAGCAGGCGCAGCGCCTGGTGCAGGTCGTGCAGGTGTTCCGGCTCGCTGCCGAGGGCGCGCAGGTTCGCATGCCGGCCAGGCCCGCGGCTCCTGCGTTGCCCGCGGCGCTTGCCAGGGCTGCGCCGCGCGTTCGCATCGGCATGGCTTGAAGGCGGGGCAATATCGGCGGCTGCCGCGCAGGCGCCGCGGATGCTAATCTATCCCTCCTGATGCGCCCGCCGGATGGCGGGCGCTTGCCGCCAACGCATTCCCCCTCCCGGACCCGCCATGCTCGATCTGCTGATACACGACGCCACCTTCCCCGACGGCCGCACCCGCATGGGCGTGGCGGTGCGCGAGGGCCGCATCGTCGACGTGCGGGAAGGATTGTCGCCATCGGACGCGACGGCGCGGCGGATTGTGGATGCTCGGGGCCAGCTGCTGAGCACGCCTTTCGTCGATGCCCATTTCCACATGGACGCCACGCTCAGCTACGGCCTGCCGCGCGTGAACCAGAGCGGCACCCTGCTGGAGGGCATTGCGCTGTGGGGCGAACTCAAGCCGCTGCTGGCGCAGGAAGCGCTGATCGAGCGGGCGATGACCTACTGCGACTGGGCGGTGGCGCGCGGCCTGCTCGCCATCCGCACCCATGTCGACATCTGCGATCCGAGCCTGCTGGCGGTGGAGGCGCTGCTGGAAGTCAGGCGCCGGGTGGCGCCCTATCTCGATCTGCAGCTGGTGGCCTTTCCGCAGGATGGCGTGCTGCGCGCGCCGAACGCATTCGAGAACCTGAAGCGCGCGCTGGCCATGGGCGTGGACGTCGTCGGCGGGATTCCGCATTTCGAGCGCACCATGGCCGATGGCGCGCTCAGCGTGAAGCTGCTGTGCGAGCTGGCGGCGGAGCAGGGCAGGATGGTGGACATGCATTGCGACGAGAGCGACGATCCGCTGTCGCGCCATGTCGAGACGCTCGCCTATGAAACCCAGCGGCTCGGCCTGCAGGGTCGGGTCACCGGCTCGCACCTGACCTCCATGCACAGCATGGACAACTACTACGTCAGCAAGCTGATCCCGCTGATGGCGGAAGCGGGGCTGAATGCGATTGCCAATCCGCTCATCAACATCACCCTGCAGGGCCGGCACGATACCTACCCGAAGCGGCGCGGCATGACCCGCGTGCCGGAGCTGATGGCGGCCGGCCTGACGGTGGCCTTCGGCCATGACTGCGTGATGGATCCCTGGTACGGCCTCGGCAGCGCCAGCATGCTGGAAGTGGCTCACATGGGCTTGCATGTGGCGCAGATGACCGGCCAGCAGGCGATGCGGCAATGCTTCGACGCGGTCACCGTCAACCCGGCGCGCATCCTCGGCCTGGATCATGTCGGCCTGGAAGCGGGCAGGGCGGCCAGCTTCGTGCTGCTGCAGGCGCGCGATCCGATCGAGGCGATCCGGCTGCGCGCGCCCTGCCTGCAGGTGTATTCGCGCGGCAGGCTGGTGGCGGAAAATCCGCCGCAGGAAGCGACGCTGCACCTGCCGGGGCGGCCGCAGCGCACCACCTTCCAGACCGGGACCTGAGGCGGTTCGCCCATCGTCCTCGTCCTGCACGGAACTTTCCTCCGATCATGAAACGCCGCGTCCAAGCGGCGCCCGCCCGCATCCACGCTGAAATCCGTTTTTTCCGCTGAAAGCCTTTTGAAAGGCTGGAATCGCTATAGTGCGCGCCGACCCGACCGGTTGTGGCGGCTTCGTTGCGGCCGACCGGCTTTCGGCTTTCCGCCTTTTCGGCGCGGCGCGGAGCCCGCCACAATGCTGCCTCACGAGACGTTCACATGCTCACTCTGCTCGCCTATTCGATGGTCGTGGTCTTCATGTTCCTCATCATGACCAAGCGGCTGCCGGCCCTGACGGCCCTCATCCTCGTGCCCATCGCCTTCGCCCTGATGGGCGGCTTCGGCAAGGACCTGGGTCCGATGATGCTGTCCGGCATCAAGAACCTGGCGCCGACCGGCATCATGCTGATGTTCGCCATCCTCTACTTCGGCATCATGATCGATGCCGGCCTGTTCGATCCGGTGGTGCGCAAGATCCTGAAGCTGGTGCATGGCGACCCGATGAAGATCGTGGTCGGCACCGCCGTGCTGGCCATGATCGTCTCCCTCGACGGCGACGGCTCCACCACCTACATGATCACCGTGTCGGCCATGCTGCCGCTCTACCAGCGCCTCGGCATCAACCGCATGGTGCTGGCCTGCGTCATCATGCTGGCCGGCGGCGTGTTCAACATCCTGCCCTGGGGCGGCCCGACGGCGCGCGCCGCCAGCGCCCTCGGCGTCGATGTCGGCGCCATCTTCGTGCCGATGATTCCGGCCATGATCTTCAGCGCCGCCTGGGTGCTGTTCGTCGCCTGGATGCTGGGCAAGAAGGAACGCGCCCGCCTCGGCACCATCGCCATGCCCGGCGCCGGTTCCGGCGAACAGCCCTCGGCAAGCCTGGTGAGGCTGAGCGACCCCGCGACCGCGCGTCCGCACCTGCTGTGGGTGAATGCCGGCCTTACCGTCGCCCTGCTCGGCCTGCTGATCTGGGGCGCCTTCCCGCTGCCGGTCCTGTTCATGGTCGCCTTCGCCATCGCCATCGTGATCAACTACCCGCAGCTGGACGAGCAGAAGGAGCGCATCGCCACCCATGCCGCCAATGCCTTGCCGGTGGTGGCGCTGATCTTCGCCGCCGGCGTGTTCGTCGGCATCCTGTCCGGCACCAAGATGGTGGATGCCATCGCCCACAGCGTGATCGAAGCGATTCCGCCCTCGCTCGGGCCCTACATGGCGACCGTGACCGGCATCCTCAGCATACCGTTCACCTTCTTCATCTCCAACGATGCCTTCTATTTCGGCGTCGTGCCCATCCTGGCCAAGGCCGCCGCGGTGTACGGCATCAGCGCCGCCGAGATCGGCCGCGCCTCCATCGTCGGCCAGCCGGTGCACCTGCTGAGCCCGCTGGTGGCCTCAACCTACCTGCTGGTGGGCATGGCCAAGGTCGAGTTCGGCGACCACCAGCGCTACACCCTGATGTGGTCGCTGTCGGCATCGGTGGTGATGTTCCTCGGCGCGATGCTGTGCGGCGTGATTCCGTTCGTGATGCGCTGACTTCATTCTCGCTTCATTGCCCCGCGCACTTCCTCCGCAATATCGAAGAATGCCCGGGTGAGTGCGCTCGGCTCGTTCGCCCGGCGGACCAGGGCAAAGTGAGTGAGGGCCTGAGCGGACTCGATCAATCGTAACCGGGTCCCCTTTATGTCGATGCTGCCGAATACCTCGGGCAGTATCGAAATGCCGCATCCTGCCGCGACCAGCCCGATGATGGTGGCCGCTTCGCGCGCTTCCATCACCACCTTGGGCTCGAATCCCGCCTCGGTGCACAGGCGAAAGATATAAGGGTTCAGGGTGGTTCCCTCGTCGCGCGGAATCATGATGAACTCCTCGTTCCTGAGATCGCCGATGTCGATCCGGGCGGCCGTTGCCAGGCGATGTTTCTCGGGCAGGAAAACGGCGAGCTGGTGGTTCTGCAGCTTCATCAGCGCCAGGTTGGGCGGAACATCGAGTTCCAGCGGGCGTATGAAACCGATATCGAGCGCGTAGTCGTGAAGCGCCTCGACCTGCAGCAATGTCGGTATCTCCCGCAACACCAGGTTCACCTTCGGAAACTTGCGCCGATAGGCGTTGATGATCTTGGGAAAAATCGGGGTGAACGCGGCCGATTTTATGAAGCCGATCTTCAGCTCGCCCATTTCGCCCCGTTCCACCCGTCGGGCGGCATCGGCGGCGCTCGCCGACAAGGCGAGAATCTTCTGCGCGTCCTGCAGGAAGGTCCTTCCCGCCTCAGTGAGCCTGATGGATCGCTTGGAGCGATCGAACAGGATCGCGCCGATTTCTTCTTCCAGCGCCTGGATCTGCTGGCTCAGCGGCGGCTGGCCGATGTGCAGCCGCTCCGCGGCCCGCGTGAACGACAGCTCTTCCGCAACGGCAACGAAATATCGCAGGTGGCGCAGCTCCATGAGACCTATCTTTTTAAAATATGGAATTACGATAAAAGATATATTAGACGGATAGGTTGCGCAACCCTATGATAGGCCCACTGACCCTGCCTACAATCAAAGGAGACCGCCATGTCAAACGTGGGCCTGCGCATCAATGAAAGCATCGTCCGTCCCGAGAAAAGCCTGATCGAACAATTCCGGGGCCTGCCCGTCGCGAACATCGGCGACAGCATCAACCGCACGTTCTGCCTGAACGCCGCCATCCGGCCGTTCAACGACAATCCCCTGCTCGGTCCGGCGCTGACCGTGAAAGTGCGGCCCGGCGACAATCTCCTGCTGCACAAGGCGCTCGACATGGCCAAGCCCGGCGACATCATCGTGGTCGACGGGCAGGGCGAAACCGCGAACGCGCTCATCGGCGAGCTGATGGTGCTGTGGGCCATCAAGCTCGGCATCGGCGGCTTTGTCATCGATGGCGCGATCCGCGATGTCACCCGCCTGCGTTCCGTCGGCATTCCCGTCTATGCGGCCGGCGTCACGCCCGCCGGTCCCTACAAGGACGGACCGGGTGAAATCAATCATCCGGTGGTGTGCGGCGGCGTCGTGGTGAACCCCGGCGATATCGTGGTGGGCGATGCGGACGGCATCGTCGTCATCCAGCCCCAGGACGCCAAGGCGGTGCTCGAAAAGGCCAGGGCCAAGTCGCAAGCCGAGCAGCAGACGCTCATCGACATCGAGAACGGCAGCTGGGACAGGACGTGGGTCGACGCGGCGCTGAAAGAAAAAGGCTGCGGCGGGATTCGATAAGGCGCCGCCATGCCGACGCATGCCGAACCCATGGACGCCACTGATCGCGCCGGGAAGGCGCCCGCGATCCCGGCGCCGGCCAAGCCGGCCCGACGACTGCGCAAGGTATTGTGCCTGGACGATTTCGAGGTGCTGGCACGGTCGCATCTTCCCCACCCCATCTTCGGCTACATCGCCGGCGCGGCGGAGACCAATGCGTCGCTGCGCTTCAACCAGGACAGCTTCCAGCGATATGCGTTCGTGCCGAGCGTCATGGTCGATGTCTCGACGCGCTCGCAGGCGGTGGAACTGTTCGGGCGCACCTACGCCTCCCCCTTCGGCATCGCCCCCATGGGCTTGAGCGCGCTGTCGGCCTATCGCGGCGACATCGTGATGGCGCAGGCGGCGGACCAGGCCGGCGTCCCGATGATCATGAGCGGATCGTCCCTGATCCGCCTGGAAGAAGTGGCGCAGGCATCGAGGAGCACCTGGTTCCAGGCGTATCTGCCAGGCCACGCCGACCAGATCACGGCGCTGATCGAACGGGTCGGGCGCGCCGGCTTTTCCACGCTGGTCATCACGGTGGACACGCCGGCGGCGGCGAACCGGGAGAACAACGTGCGCGCCGGCTTTTCCACGCCCCTGCGCCCGACGCCGCGCCTGGCCTGGGATGGCCTCACCCGGCCTTCCTGGCTGTTCGGCACCTTCCTGCGCACGCTGCTCAAGCATGGCATGCCGCATTTCGAAAACAATTATGCGATCCGCGGCGCGCCCATCCTGTCGCCCACCGTGGTGAGGGACTTCTCGGACCGCGGCCACTTCACCTGGGAACACCTGAAGCGCATCCGTGCGCAATGGCAGGGACCGCTGGTGATCAAGGGCGTGCTCAACCGGAACGACGCCATCAGCGCCTGCCGGGCGGGCGTCGACGGCATCATCGTCTCGAATCACGGCGGCCGCCAGCTCGATGGCAGCGTCGCGCCCCTGCGCATGCTGCCGGACATCGTCGAGGCAGCGGGGAACATCCCGGTCATGCTGGACAGCGGCGTCAGGCGCGGCTCCGATGTCCTGAAAGCGATGGCCCTGGGCGCACGCATGGTCTTCGTCGGCCGGCCGTTTGCCTATGCCGCCGCGGTTGCCGGCAAGGATGGCGTCGGCCACGGCATCCGGCTCCTGAGCGAAGAAGTGTCCCGCAACATGGCGATGCTCGGCATCCGCCGCCTGGCCGACATGACCGCCGACAGGCTGGTGCTTGCCGACGACTTTCGGCCGCCCATCATCTGAAGCCAACAACAAGGAAGGATTAGCCATGGCAGTGCAAAAGAAGGTGGTCCGCTCGGGCACCTGGACCAACCCTATCTTCGACAAGATGCTCGGCGAGCAGCCCGGCATCGATCTGGACGTGTTCAAGATCGCGGGCGCCGATGAGGAGGCGTGGGCAAAGCTGGCGCAGGCCCATGTGTATCACGTGTTCGCGGCCAAAGATGAATTGCCGCGCCACTGGCACGTGACCGCAGACTTGCTGCGCCGGTGCCCGAACCTGCTTCTCGTGTCCTCGTCCGGCGCAGGCTATGACACGATCGACGTCGACGCCTGCACGGCGGCCGGCGTGGCGGTGGTGAACCAGGCGGGGGGCAATGCGATGTCGGTTGCCGAGCAAACCATCGGCCTGCTCATCGGCGTTTCCCGGCGCCTGATGGAGCAGGATCGCGGCTTGCGCGAAGGGCGGAAGTTCAGTCGGGAAGACGTGATGGGACACGACATCGGCGGCCGCACCATCGGACTGGTGGGCATGGGCCATATCGGCACAGCGGTAGCGAGGCTGGCGCGCGCCTTCAACATGACCGTGCTGGCATATGACCCCTACCTGAACGCCGAAGAGATCGCGCGACGCGGCGCCGCCGCCGCGACCTTTGAAGAATTGCTGTCCCGGTCGGACATCGTTTCCCTGCATTGCCCCCGGACGAAGGAAACGACCCGGATGTTCGACGCGCAGGCGTTTGCCGGCATGCGCCCAGGCGCCCTGTTCATCACCACCGCGCGGGGCGGCATCCATGACGAGGCGGCGCTGTTCGATGCGCTCAAGTCCGGCCATCTCGCGGGCGCCGGCCTGGACGTGTGGGATTTCGAGCCCCCGCCCGCCGATCATCCGCTGCTGAGCCTGCCGAACGTGGTCGCCAGCCACCATACCGCGGGCGTTTCCCATGAAGCGCGGTACAACATCGCCAAGGTCGCGGCGGAACAGATCCTCGAGGTCCTCGACGGCGAAAGGCCGGCGCGGCTGATCAACCCCGAAGTGTGGCCGGTCTATGCGAAGCGGTTCGCGCACGCACTGCAATCGGCAGCAAACGCCTGATTAACGCTCGGTACGGCGCCGCATCCCGCTTGCGCCGCATCCCGCATGAAGAGAAGCACCATCCAATAAACAGGAGACAGATCATGTTCAATCCGGCACGTCGATCCACGATGCAGACCATTCTCAAATCCCTTGTCGTCGGGACGGCGCTGGCGGCTTCCGCCGCTCATGGCGTTGCAGCGGCAGCCGACGCCAATGACTATCCGAACAAGCCGATCAACCTGATCGTCGCCTACGCGCCGGGCGGCGGCTCCGACCTGATCGTGCGCTTGCTCGCGATCTATATGCAGAAGGAACTCGGGCCCAACGCCAAGATCGTCGTGTCGAACAAGCCCGGCGCGGGCGGGGCCATCGGCTTCACCGAACTGGCGCGGTCGGCGCCGGACGGCTACACCATCGGCCTCATCAATACGCCTAACGTGCTGACGATTCCGATCGAGCGGCAAACCAGCTTCACCTGGCAGAGCTTCGACCTGCTCGGCAACATCGTGGACGATCCGGACAACTTTGCCGTCCATGCCGATAACCCGATCAAAACGCTGCAGGATCTGGTCAAGCATGCCAAGGCCCATCCCGGCGCGGTCAGCGTCGGCACCACGGGTACCGGGTCGGACGACCACCTGGCGATGCTGTCCCTCGAAAAAGCGGCGAACATCAAGCTGAACCATGTTCCGTACAAAGGGGCCGCGGAGGTGCGCACCGCGCTGGCCGGCAAACAGATCGACGTCGCGGCGGTGAACATCGGCGAGGCCTTGCAGTTCCAGAAGGGCGGCACCAATCTGCGCAACCTGGGGGTCATGAGCGAGGCGCGCTCCAAGCTTGCGCCGGAACTGCCCACTTTCAAGGAACAGGGCTACGACATCAATCTCAACTCCCTGCGCGGCATGGCCGCGCCCAAGGGTCTCCCCGTGGAAATCCGCGAACGCCTGGTCAAGGCAACGGAACGCGCGATCGCCAATCCGGAGTTCCAGAGCAAGGCTGCCCAGATGTTCGCGCCGCTGCGCTACCTGCCCCCTGCGAAGTACGAGGCCGAACTTCGTGATGCAGAGGTCCAGTTCCGACAGCTTTGGAAAGAATCCCCATGGGTGGAAAAATGAAGCAGTCTGAAGCCGGGCCGATGGCTGGCGAAGATTTCCTCCAGCGGTGCCGTGGGATCGTCGGCCCGGGTAATGTGATCACCGGCCAGGATGACATGGCCCCTTATCTCACCGACTGGCGGGGCCGCTATACCGGCAATGCAGTGGCCGTGGTGCGTCCCGCCACGACACAGGAAACCGCCGCCCTCGTTGCGCTGTGCGCGCAGGCAAGGGTGCCGGTCGTCCCTCAGGGAGGAAACACCGGCCTGGTGGCCAACAGCGTGCCTGACCAGAGTGGACAAGCCGTCGTGGTGTCCCTCAAGCGCCTGAACCGCATTCGCGGCGTCGATCTGGTGAACAACACGATCACGGTCGAAGCCGGCTGTATCCTCGAAGAGATCCAGAACGCGGCGAGCGATGCCGGCCGCCTGTTCCCGCTATCGCTGGCAGCGGAGGGGAGCTGCACCATCGGCGGCAACCTGGCAACCAATGCCGGCGGCACCGCCGTGCTCCGCTACGGGAATGCGCGCGACCTCTGCCTCGGCGTTGAAGTCGTCAACGCGCAGGGCGACATCTGGGATGGCCTGCGCGGCCTGCGCAAGGACAATACCGGCTATGACCTGCGGGATCTGTTCATCGGCGCGGAGGGCACGCTCGGCATCATTACCGCCGCCGTGCTGAAGCTGTATCCCCTCCCCAAGGCGCAGGTGACCGCCCTGGTCGGGCTGCAGTCGCCGCAGGCTGCCCTGGAACTGCTCAGCCTTGCGCAGGAAACCTGTGCCGCGGGACTGACCGGGTTCGAATTGATGTCGCGTTTCAGCCTGGATCTGGTCACCCGGCATTTTCCGCAGATGCGCATCGGGCTTTCCGAAGAATTTCCCCAGTACGTCTTGCTGGAAATATCCGACAGCGAGTCGGAGGCGCATGCCACCGGGCTGCTGGAGGCGCTGGTGTCCGAGGCGATGGAGCGCGAGCTGCTCGGCGATGCCATCGTTGCCTCCTCCATCGCGCAATCGAAGGCGCTGTGGAGCCTGCGCGAGCACATCACCCTGGCGCAGGCCATCGAGGGGAAGCATGTCAAGCATGACGTCTCGGTGCCGATTTCCCGGATCGCCGAATTCATCCGCGAGACCGACGCGCTGTTGCAGGAAGCGTTTCCGGGGATACGCCTGGTGACGTTCGGCCACCTCGGCGACGGCAATCTCCATTACAACGCATCGGCGCCGGAGGGCGTCGCGGATGACGTCTTCATCCAGGGGCAGGAAGCGATCAACCGGATCGTGCATGACAGCACCCATCGTTTCGGCGGCTCCATTTCCGCAGAGCACGGCCTCGGCACGCTCAAGCGCGACGAAATCAAGCGGTACAAGTCGGCGGTCGAACTTCGGATGATGACGGCGATCAAGTCGGCCCTCGATCCGCTGAACCTTATGAACCCCGGAAAGATGATCTAGCCGGGTCCCCGATTGCCGCTTCATGCTGCTTACCCAAGCCTGGAGCGGCGGGCAGCATGCGACTCCGTGGGCAGGGCTGCCGAATCATAGGGCTCAACCTCGTCTCGAGGCGGGCACCATCGTTGTGCCGGCGCACCGCGCCGTTTTCATCAATAAGGGGAGAGTGACCCATGAAAGTCCTGGTTCCAGTCAAGCGCGTGGTCGACTACAACGTCAAGGTGCGGGTGAAGTCGGATGGCACCGGCGTGGATATCGCCAACGTCAAGATGTCGATGAACCCGTTCGACGAGATCGCGGTGGAAGAAGCCACCCGCCTGAAAGAAGGCGGCAAGCTCACCGAAGTCGTGGCCGTGTCCTGCGGCGTGACCCAGTGCCAGGAAACCCTGCGCACCGCCATGGCCATCGGCGCCGACCGCGGCATCCTGGTC
>NZ_FZOT01000019.1 GCF_900188095.1 Noviherbaspirillum humi
GGGGTGAAAGGCAGCGGCTTCGGCCGCTTCGGCGGCAAGGCGGCGATTGCCGAGTTCACCGACCTGCGCTGGATCTCGGTGCAGACCGCCCCGCGGCACTATCCGTTCTGAGAGCGAGACTGACATGAGCATGTCGCTAAACGCCGCCCCGCCCGGCGGGGCAGTCAGGCGCCGTCCGGTCGATCTCGGCAACCCGGAAATCCGCGCCTACCGCCAGGACGGCATCTGGCATGTGGATGCGGTCACGCCGCTCGGCCCGGTGCCGGCGCGCTTCACCGATTCCCTGGTGCGCGGGGCGCGGCAGCATTCCGAGCGCACGCTGGTTGCCCGGCGCGGTCCGGATGGCGAATGGATTCGCCTGTCCTATGCCCAGGTGCTGGAGAACGTGCGCCGCATCGGCCAGGCGCTGCATGCGCGCGGCCTGTCGGCCGAGCGTCCGCTGGTCATCCTGTCCGGCAACGATCTGCAGCACTTCCAGCTGGCGCTCGGCGCCATGTATGCCGGCATTCCCTATGCGCCGATCTCGCCGGCCTACTCGCTGGTGGCCACCGACTACGCCAAGCTGCAGGACCTGATCGCGCAACTGACGCCGGGCGCCATCTACGCCTCCGATGGCATCGCCTATTCCCGGGCGCTCGCCGCGGTGGTGCCGGAAGACGTGGAGCTCATCCTGGACCAGGGCGACATCGCCGGCCGGCCGGCGAGCCGCTTCGCCAGCCTGCTGGCGACCGCGCCGGGCGCCATCGATGACGTCAACGCCGGCGTCGGCCCGGACACCATCGCCAAGTTCCTGTTCACCTCCGGCTCGACCAAGAAGCCGAAGGCGGTGATCACCACCCACCGCATGCTGAACAGCAATCAGCAGATGCTGCTCCAGACCTTTCCCTTCATGGGGCAAGAGCCGCCGGTACTGGTCGACTGGCTGCCCTGGAACCATACCTTCGGCGGCAGCCATAACGTCGGCATCGTGCTCTACAACGGCGGCACGCTGTACATCGACGACGGCAAGCCGACCGAGCGTGATTTCGGGCACACCCTGCGCAATCTGAAGGAAATCGCGCCGACGATCTACTTCAACGTGCCGAAGGGCTTCGAGCTGCTCACCGAAGCGCTGGAGCAGGACGCGGCATTGCGGGCGTGCTTCTTTTCCCGGGTCAAGCTTTTCCTGTGCGCCGGCGCCGGCCTGTCCGACGCCGCCTGGAACCGCCTGGATCAGGTCGCCATCCGCCATTGCGGCGAGTCGATCCGCATCATGACCGGCCTCGGCATGACCGAGACCTCGCCCTCCTGCACCTTCGGCACCGGGCCCATCGTCAAGCCCGGCTATGTCGGCGTGCCGGCGCCCGGCTGCCAGGCCAAGCTGGTGCCTCATGGCGGCAAGCTGGAAGCCCGCTTCCGCGGCCCGCACGTGATGCCCGGCTACTGGCGGGCCCCGGCGCAGACGCAGGAATGCTTCGACGAGGAAGGCTATTACTGCACCGGCGACGCGCTGAAGTTCTACGACGATGCGCATCCGGAGCTGGGCTTCATGTTCGACGGCCGCATCGCCGAAGACTTCAAGCTCAGCAGCGGCACCTTCGTCAGCGTCGGCCCGCTGCGCGCGCGCGTCATCAGCCAGGGCGCGCCTTATGTGCAGGATGCGGTGGTCACCGGCCTGAACCGCGACAGCATCGGCCTGATGATTTTCCCCCGGCTGGAGAACTGCCTGCCGCTGTCCGGCCTGCCGGCATCGGCCACGCCGACGGAGATACTGGCCAGCGCGCCGGTGCAAGGCTTTTTCCGCGACCTGCTGGCGCGGCTGAATGCCGACGCCACCGGTTCCGCCAGCCGGGTCGATCGCCTGCTGCTGCTGGACGAGCCGCCTTCGATCGACCATCGCGAACTGACGGACAAGGGGTCCATCAACCAGGCGGCGGTGCTGGCGCGCCGCGCCGCCACCGTCGATGCCCTTTACGCCGGGACCCTGCCCGGCCTCATCAAAGCAGCTTAACGACAACGGAGACACCATGAAACTCAAGACGCTTGCCATCGCCGCCACGCTCGCCTGCCTGCCGTTCACCGGCGCCCTGGCGCAGGACCAGAACACCATCCGCATCGGCGTCATCGCCGCCCTCACCGGCCCCTTCGCCAACATCGGCAAGCCGTTCGAGGACGGCATCCGGACCTACCTCCAGCAGTACGGCGACAAGGTCGCCGGCAAGAAGCTGGAGATCATCTACCGCGACGACGGCGGCAGCAACGTCGACCTGTCCAAGCGCGCCGCGCAGGAGCTGATCTCGCGCGACAAGGTCAGCTTCCTGATCGGCTTCTCGCTCACGCCGAGCGCGCTCGCGGTGGCGCCGATCGCCACCCAGGGCAAGACGCCGATGATCGTGATGAACGCGGTGACCACCGGCATCACGTCCAAGTCGCCCTACATGCTGCGCACCAGCCTGACCATGCAGCAGATGACGGAGCCCTTCGGCACCTGGACCGGCAAGAACAAGATCGGCAAGGTCTACACCCTGGTGAGCGACTACAGCACCGGCATCGACGCGGAAACCAAGTTCGGCAAGGGCTTCACCGCCGCCGGCGGCAAGGTGGTCGGGTCGGCGCGCACGCCGATGGCCAATCCGGATTACACCCCGTTCATCCAGCGCATCAAGGATGAGAAGCCGGATGCGCTGTTCTTCTTCGCCCCTGGCGCGGAGGATGGCGCGCAGCTGCTGAAGGCCTTCAGCGACAAGGGCCTGGACAAGGCCGGCATCCGCTTCCTCGGCGTGGGCGACCTCACCAGCGAGGTGCCGACCCTGGAAGCGGTGGGCGAGCGCGCGCTGGGCGCGGTGACGGTGCTCAACTATGCGGCCACGCTGGACAACGAAGCCAACAAGGCGTTCCTGAAAGCCTATGCGGTGGCCAACCCGCAGCGCCCGCCGGCGACCTTCGTCACCGTGGCGGCCTACGACACCATGGGCATGATTGCCGAGACGGTGCGCAAGCTCAATGGCGACGTGACCGGGGACAAGGCGATGGAAGTGCTCAAGGGCATGAAATGGAACAGCCCGCGCGGTCCGATCACCATCGACCCGGCCACCCGCGACATCGTGCAGAACATGTATGTGCGCGAAGTGAAGAAGGTCAATGGCAAGCTGGTGAACGAGGTGATCGACGTGTTGAAGGACGTGCGGCCGGACTGAGCATGAAACAGGGGCCGTCCGGAGGCGGCCAATCGACCCATCGATTCATTGATTACAACGACAATCCTCTAAGGGAGAAAGAGCGAGATGCAATTCAATCGTCACATTCACACCACCCTGGGCGGCGGCGCGCTGCTGGCGGCATCCGCCGCCGTGCTGCTGGCCGGCTGCGGCGGCGGCTCGGGCTACACGCCGAAGACGGCGGTGGCCGCCACCTCCGTCATTTCCTGCGCCGACGCGGCGCAGAAGTTCAGCTATCCGAATGCCACCATCAGTTCCGTCACGCCGGTGGCCGCCGGCACGCTGACGCTGCCCGGCATCGACACGCCGATGCCTGAGCATTGCGTCATCGCCGGCAAGCTCAACCAGCGCATCAGCCCGGTGGACAACAAGCCGTACGCCATCAGCTTCGAGATGCGGCTGCCGACCAACTGGAACGGCCGCTTCTTCCATCAGGTCAACGGCGGCACCGACGGCACCGTGGTCGCGGCTTACGGCAACATCCTCGGCGGCGGCCCCACCACCAACGGCTTGCAGAAAGGCTTCGCCGTCATCAGCTCCGACGCCGGCCATGCGACCGAATCGACGCCGGGCATCGGCGGCGGCGCCTTCGGCGTCGATCCGCAGGCGCGGCTGGACTATGGCTACCAGGCGGTCGGCAAGCTGACGCCGATGGCGAAGAATTTCATCAAGACTTTCTACGGCAAGGGCCCGGACACTTCCTACATCGTCGGCACTTCGAACGGCGGCCGGCACGCCATGGTGGCGGCATCGCGCTACGCCGACCAGTACGACGGCTTCCTCGCCACGTCGCCCGGCTTCAACCTGCCGAAGGCGGCGGTCAACCAGGTCTGGGGCGCGCAGCAGTTCGCCACCATCTCGCAGATCAGCTCCTCCACCAGCCGTCCGGACGTGCGCACCAGTTTCTCCGCCGCCGACATGAAGGCGGTGGGCAACGGCGTGCTGGCGAAATGCGACGCGCTCGACGGCGTCAAGGATGGCAGCGTGAACGACTACGCCGCCTGCCAGACGGCATTCAACATCAGCACCGATGTGGCCACCTGCACCGGCACGCCGGACGGCACCTGCCTCACCGCGGCGCAGAAGACGGTGCTCGCCAAGGTGATGGCCGGCGCCAAAAACTCCGCCGGCACGGCGCTGTACAACAGCTTCCTGTGGGATGCCGGCCTGGCCGGCGCCGACTGGCGCACCTGGAAGTTCGACAACGCCACCGGACCCCGCGACCCGATCGCGCTGGCCTTCATCTTCACCACGCCGCCGCAATCGACTTCCGTCGTCACGGGCACCGGCAACACCGTGCTGGACTATGCGCTGAACTTCAACGTCGACACCGACGCGCCGAAGATCTTCGCCACCGATGCGCTGTACACCGAGTCGGCGATGAGCTTCATGACGCCGCCGAACGTGGACACCCTGCCCGACCTGGTGCGCACCAACGGCCGGCTGCTGGTGCTGCACGGCACGAGCGATCCGGTGTTCTCGGCCAATGACACCATCCAGTGGTACAAGCGCTTCCAGTCCAACTATGGCGCGCAAGCCACCGATTACGCCAGGCTGTTCATCGTCCCCGGCATGAACCACAGCCGCAACGGCCCGGCCACCGATCAGTTCGATGCCGTCGATGCGATCGTGAACTGGGTGGAGCAAGGCAAGGCGCCCGAGCGCATCATCGCCAAGGCGCGCGGCGCCGGCGCGGTGCCGACCGCTTCGGTAAACGCGGAAGTGCCTGCCACGTGGTCACCCGGCCGCACCCGTCCGCTCTGCCTCTACCCGCAGGTGGCGCGCTACAACGGCAGCGGCAATATCGAGGAAGCCGCCAGCTTCAACTGCCAGTAAGCAGGTTTGCTGATGAAGGATTGAGCAGGAAGAGCTGCCCGCCGGCCGGATGATCGTGCCGCCGGGCGATCGCTCCCGCTTTCGGGCGCTCCGCAGAACGGAGCGCCCTTTTCATTTCCGCTACCAGTGACTGGCCCGCTTCGAATTGGCTACCATGTGATAAGGCTGAAAGACCTCCAGCAGGTAGTCGACCAGCACCCGGGTCTTTGCCGACAGGTGGCTGCGGGTCGGGAAGACGATGAAGATGTCGGCATTCGGCAGGTCCCAGTCTTCCAGCAGCACCTGCAGCTTGCCGGAACGGATCAGGGGCGCCGCATCCCATTCCGAACGCATGACGATGCCCTGCCCGGCAAGCGCCCAGGTCAGCGCGCATTCGCCGTCGTTGGTGCTCATGTGCCCGCGCACCTTGATGGTTTCCTGCCGCACGCCGGACCGGAAATGCCATTGGCCATAGATTTCGTCGCTTTCGCGGATGAAGATGCAGCGATGCTTCTGCAAGTCGCGCGGCGACGCCGGCGTGCCGAATTCCTCCACATATTCGGGCGAAGCGCACAACAAGCGCCGGTTCGAAGCCAGCTTGCGCGCCGTCAGGCGCACATCGGGCAATTCGCCGAAACGCACGATGGCGTCGAAGCCGCCCTCCACCAGATTGAAGACGCGGTCGGACAGGTGCAACTGCACCTCGATCTGCGGATAGCGCCGGGCGAATTCCGCCAGCGCCGGCGCGATATAGCGCCGACCGAAGCCGAGCGTGGCCCCGAGCTTGAGCCTGCCTTGCGGACGCACCGCGCCGCCGCTGATGCGCTGTTCCAGCATCTGCAGGTCGGCGGCGATGCGCTCGCCCTCGGCGACATAGATTTCCCCTTCCGGCGTCAGGCTGATGCGGCGCGTTGTCCGGTTCAGCAGCCGCACCTTCAATCGCGCTTCAAGCGCGGCCAGGCGCTTGCTCACCGACGGCGGCGTCACGCCCAGTTCCTGTGCCGCGGCCGCCAGGCTGCCGCATCTGACCACCAGCGAGAAAAAGGCGATATCCGAAAGGGGTTCCATCATTAACCTTGGCGAATGAATAAATGTCTTTGAGCGACATTATATGTTGATGGATCACGAATAGAATGGCGGCTGGAGACCCTGGAACCTGAACAGGCACATACAACCGGCAAAGGTGGAGCAATGATGAAAGCAAAAGTACTGGCAGCAGCAACCCTGGCGGCCCTGGCGAATCTCGCCATGGCGGCGGATGCCTTCCCGACCAAGCCCGTGCGGCTGATCGTTCCCTATGCGCCCGGCGGCAGCGCCGACATCGTCGCCCGCCGCATTTCCGAAGACTGGGGCAAGGCGCTCGGCGTGAGCATGATCGTGGAGAACAAGGCCGGCGCCGGCGGCAACATCGGCGTCGATGCGGTGGCCAAGTCGGAGAAGGATGGCTACACCATCGGCCTGCAGACGGTGTCGCTGGCGATCAATCCGTCGATCTTTCCCAAAATGCCTTATGACACCTTGAAGGACCTGGCGCCCATCGGCAACGTGGCATCGTCCCAGCACGTGCTGGTGGTGAGCAACAAGTTCGCGGCGAAAAATACGAAGGAACTGGTGGCTGCGGCCAAGGCGAATCCCGGCAAGTACAGCTACGGCTCCGCGGGCCCCGGCAGCACCTTCCACATGGCGGCCGAGCTGTTCAAGTCGGTGGCCGGCGTCGATATCCTGCACGTCCCCTACAAGGGCGGCGGCCCCGCCCTGGTCGACACCATTGCCGGCCAGGTGGACATGAGCTTCCCGGTGCTGTCGGCGGCGCAGCCGCATGTGCAGGGCGGCAAGCTGCGCGCCATCGGCGTCACCGGCCCGAAGCGCTCGCCGCTGATGCCAGACGTGCCGACCCTGGCCGAGTCCGGCGTGCCCGGATACAACTTCGAAACCTGGTTCATGGTGTTCGCGCCGGCCGGCACGCCCAAGCCGGTGATCGACAAGCTCAATGCCTCGCTCAACAAGGTGCTCACCAATGCGGCGCTGAAAGAGCGCATGGTGCAGGAAGGCATCGACCCCGCGCCTTCCACGCCGGAGCAGGCGAAAGCCAAGCTCGCCGGCGAAATGGACATCTGGGCCAAGCTGGTGAAGGAACGCGGCATCAAGGCCGAATAAGCAAACAAGAAACGAAGGATCAACCAATGCGCAAGACGCTTTATCGCAAGCTGGTCGACTCGCACACCGTCGCCCGTCTGGACGACGACAACGTGCTGCTGTTCGCCGACCTGCACCTGATGAACGAGTACACCAGCCCCCAGGCCTTCGCCGGCCTGCAGGAACGCGGCCTGAAGGCGCTGATGCCGCGCTTGAACGTGGCCACCGTCAGTCACATCATCCCCACTCACCCGGACCAGCTGCGCGTGATCCGGGACCCGGCCTCGGCGCTCCAGGCAAGCAACCTGAAGCGCAACTGCGATTTCCACGGCATCCCGCTGTTCGATACGAATGACGCGATGCAGGGCATCGAGCATGTAATCTCGCCCGAGCACGGCATGATCCGGCCGGGGATGGTGATCATCTGCGGCGACAGCCATACCACCACCTACGGCGCCCTCGGCGCGCTCGGCTTCGGCATCGGCACCACCGAGGTCGAGCATGTGCTGGCCACGCAAACCCTGGTGTACCGCATGGCGCAGGACATGCGCATCGTGGTGAACGGCCGGCTGCCGAAGGGAACCACCGCCAAGGACCTGGTGCTGATGATCATCCGCGAGATCGGCGCCCAGGGGGCGCGCGGCTTCGTGGTGGAATACGCAGGCAGCGCCATCGACGCGCTCAGCGCCGAGGCCCGCTTCACCCTGTGCAACATGACGGTGGAAGCCGGGGCCCGCGGCGCCCTGATCGCGCCGGACCAGACCACCATCGATTACGTCCTGCGGCACAGCCCGGACCTCGCTTCGAATCCGGCCTGGCGCGAACAGGCGCTGGCACATTGGGCCACGCTGAAGAGCGACGACGGCGCCGCCTTCGAGGTGGAGCATGTGTTCGATGCCGCCGCCGTCGCACCTTATGTCACCTGGGGAACCAGTCCCGACCAGGCAATCCCGGTGACGGACGTGATTCCCGCGCCCGAGGGCGAAGGCACGCAGCGCATCACCGCCGAGCGCGCGCTCTCCTACACCAAGCTGCAGCCGGGCCTGCCGATCGACGGCCTGCCGGTCCAGCATGTGTTCATCGGCTCTTGCACCAATGGCCGCATCGAAGACCTGCGGGCGGTGGCGGAGGTGGTGGGCGACCGCAAGGTGGCGCCGGGCGTGCGCGCCATGGTGGTGCCCGGCTCCGGCGCGGTGCGCGCGCAGGCCGAAGCGGAAGGCATCGCCGACCGCCTCATCGCCGCCGGCTTCGAATGGCGCAAGCCGGGCTGTTCCATGTGCCTGGCCATGAACGACGACGTGCTGGCACCGGGCACCCGCTGCGCTTCCACCACCAACCGCAACTTCGAGGGCCGGCAGGGACGGGATGCCATCACCCACCTGATGAGCCCCGCCATGGCCGCCGCCGCGGCCATCACCGGCACCATCACCGACGTACGAAAGATCGCGCCATGAATCAAGCCAAGAAATCCCTGATCGAAGGCGTGGCTGCGCCGCTGCCCATCGCCAACCTCGACACTGACCAGATCATGCCGAAGCAGTTCCTGCGCGGCATCGACAAGAACGGCCTGGATAAGGGCGTGCTCTACGACTACCGCTTCGACCTCGATGGAAACGAGCGCAGCGGCTTCGTGCTGAACCAGCCGCAGTACCGCCATGCACCGATTCTGGTGGCCGGGGCCAACTTCGGCTGCGGCTCCAGCCGCGAGCATGCGGTGTGGGGGCTCCAGCAGTTCGGCATCCGGGCCATCATCGCGCCCAGCTTCGCCGAAATCTTTTACTCGAATGCGATGAACAACGGCCTGATGCTGGTCGCGCTGCCGCCGGAACATGTCGAGCTGTTCCTGGCCGAATTGCAGGAATCGCCCGAGCCGGTGCGCATGGCCATCGAAGTGGAGAAGCTCACCGTCACCAGTCCGAAGCTGGGTTCGGTGTTCACTCTCGGCGAGCGGCACCGCCAGATGTTCCTGAATGGCCTCGACATGATCGGCGCATCGCTGCAGCACAAGGCCGACATCGAAGCCTTCGCCGCGGGCTGGTATGCACAGCATCCCTGGCTGAAGGATCTGTCGGCGAACGCCCTGGCGCGCATCTCGGAAGGCCGCTCGGCCGCGTAGCAGGTGGTTCCGCGCTTACGCTTTGGAGGCCCGCTTGACGCGGGCTTTTTTACGGGCGCCATTTGAGGACGTGACGCCCTTCTGCGACCGCTCGCCTTCCAGAGACCGCGCAAGGATCAGGTCATGCAGCACCTGCGCAGCGGGCGACAGCCTGGCGCCCTTGCGCACGACGAGCGCCAGCGTGCGGGAGATGACCGGGTCCAGGAGCGGAATGACGCGCAGCCGGGGATAGGCGCCGCTTTGCATGGCCAGCTTCGGCACCACCGCCGCGGCGATGCCTGCCGCCACCAGGCCCACCGCGGTGGAACTGCGCTGGACTTCGTAATGCGCCTGCAAGGCCACCGGCATGGGTCCGATGTCGGCGGTGCCGCCGAGCAGGCTGTCGCGCAAGGGACGGTTTCCATTGACCTGGCCGGCGAAGATCAAAGCATGCCCTTCCAGCTGCGCCCAGGTCAGGGAAGCCGCGCGAGCGACCGGATGATCGTCCCGGCAGATCAGCACGAACTGGTCTTCCACCAGGGGCGTCGACACCAGTTCCGGATGGCTGGCCGTGGCGACGTTGATGCCGAACTCGGCCTCGCGCCGCAACACCGCCTGCGCCACCCCGAAGGAGGAATGGTCGAGGATCTTGATCCGGTTTTCGGGATAGCGGGCCGAATACTCCTGGATGATGGCGGGCAGGTACTGGATGCCGGCGGTGGGCACGCAGGCCACCGAGACATCGCCGCGCTGCGCCTTGCCGGTCTCGCGGATCTCGGTGAGCGCAGCCGACAATTCCTGCAGCAGCCGCCTGGCGCGCGGCAGGAAATCCTCGCCGATGGTCGTCAGGCCGACCGAGCGGGTGGTGCGCTCGATCAGCGTCACGCCGAGGAAATCCTCGAGATGGCGCAGTCGCTGCGTGATCGCGGTTTGCGTGATGTTCAGGACATCGGCCGCTTTCTGGAAGCCGCCATGATCGGCGATCGCGACGAAGGCCTGCACCCCGATGATGTCGATTTTCATCAGAAAAATGAATGAATTTGGAAGATAAATTGATTTTACGCTTGAATGGCGCAGCGCTATGCTTCAAGGGTGCGCTGCCTGCCTGATTACCCACCGTTTTTGATGCCGCCATGCAAAGCCCTGTGACAAGCACCCCTGCAACCGTTTCCGCGCCTGACATCGACGCCTACGCCCTGTTCTGGGCCTTTTCCCTGATCGCGCTTTCCGGCTTCGGCGGCGTGCTGCCTTTTGCCTATCGCGGCCTGGTCGAAAAGCGGGCCTGGCTGTCGCCATCGGAGTTTGCCGAATTCCTCGGCCTGAGCCAGATGCTGCCGGGGCCGACGATCTGCAACATCGCCATCATGGTCGGCCATAAGTATCGCGGAATGCGCGGCGCGTTCGCGGCGCTGGCCGGGATGATCTGCTTTCCGTTCCTGCTGGTGATCGCCCTCGGCGCTCTCTACCAGCGCTATGGCGACCTGCCGGCCGTGCGCGATGCCCTGCATGGCATGGCCGCCGTGGCGGCGGGGTTGATCTTCGCCACCGCCGTGAAAATGGGCATGGCCCTGTATCGGAAGAAGGAACCCCGGCAGAGGCAAGCCGTGCGGACGGGGTTGCTGCTGCTGGCTTTCATCGGACTGGGCCTGGCCGGATGGCGCCTGATCTGGGTGTTCGGTTCCCTGGCCACGATCGGCACGGCGCTGTTTTATCTGATGCGGGAGAAGCCATGAACCAGGAATCGCACGTACTCGAATTATGCGGCCATCTCGCCCTGCTCTCGCTGATGGCCGTGGGCGGCGGCGTGATCATGATCGCGCCCGAGATTCAGAACTATGTCGTCAATGGCAAGCACTGGATGTTGAATGAGCAGTTCGCCGCGGCGTATGCCATCGCCCAGGCGGCGCCGGGGCCCAACCTGCTGTTCGTCTCGCTGATCGGCTGGCTGGTGGCCGGCTGGTTCGGCGCGATAGCGACGACCCTGTCGATCATCCTCCCCTCGACGCTGCTCACCCTCGCGTTGATCAAGGTGCGCACCCGGCAAGCCGGCAATGCCCTGACGAAGGCGCTGCAGCAGGCCTTCTCGCCGATTTCCGTCGGCCTGCTTGCCGCCACCGCGCTGATCTTCGCGCGGGCCTCCAATACGGATTGGCGCGCCGACCTGCTGACCTTGCTGTCGGCGCTGATCGTGCTGAAGACGCGCCTGAATCCGGTCCTGCTGATTGCTGTGGGCGCAGTGGCCGGGATCGTCCACACAATCTGACGCTGCACGGCGGCGGCGCGGGCATTCGGATTCGAACGGCAGGTCGGACAGGAGAAGAGCGATGGCGACTCCGCATGACGCATTGACGCTGCAGATGCTGCGCTGGATTTCGGAAGGCGCGCGTTCCTACGCCGAAGTTCTGGATGTCTGGAAGAGCACATGCCCGCGGCTCACCATATGGGAAGATGCCTGCGCGGATGGATTGGTCGATTCCGCGCCCGGCATGTCGGGCCGGGTGTCGCTGACCGAAAAGGGGCGCCGCCTGCTTTCACGCGACTTCAGCGCACCGCCGCGTTCAGACTCAGCATCATGACGATGACCAGCATCAGCGTGAAGGACACGCCCTTCCAGAACACCACCGGATTGCGCTCCATCAGCGGCAGGCGGGCCTTGCGCAGGTAGGCCTGGTTCGGATGCTGCAGGTCATAAATGAATTCCGCCAGGTCTTCATAGCGCTTGTCCGGGCTGGGCTGCACCGCCTTGCGGATGGCTTCGTCCACCCAGACCGGGATGTCGCGCCGCTCCCCCAGCAGGGAGTCGTAGCGCAGCCGGCGCTGGTCCGCCGCCGACTTGCACTTGGCGACCTCGGCGCCATACGGCAGCTTCCCCGACAGCATCTGATAGGCGATCACGCCGAGCGAGAACTGGTCGGCGCGCGTCGTGCCTTCGTGGCCGAGGAAATATTCGGGCGCGCTGAACTGCGCCGTGCCGAGCAGGTGGCAGCGCTCCGCGCCGGATGAGGCTTCCGCCAGGCCGGCCACCCGGGTCGCGCCGAAATCGATGATCTTCACCGTGCCGGTGCGGTCGATCATGATGTTGTTCGGCCTCAGGTCCTGGTGCAGCATCTCCTTGCGATGAAAGGCGCGCAGGCCCCGCGCGATCTGCTCGACGATGCCGCGCACCGCGTCCAGCGCAGGCTTCGGGTTGTCGACCATCCACTGCGCCAGGGTCTGGCCTTCGACGTACTCCGTCGCCACGTACAGGTAGTGGCGCTTGCGGGTCTGGCGGCAGGGCTTGAGCACATGCGGGCTGTCGATGCGGCGCGCGATCCATTCCTCCATCAGGAAGCGCTCCAGGTAGGCCGGGTCGTCGCGCAGGTCGACCGAGGGCACCTTGAGCGCCACCTGCTCGCCGCTGTCGCTGTCGAGCGCCAGGAACACATGGCTGCGGCTGCTGGCATGCAGCTGCCGCACGATGCGGTAGCCGTCGAACGACATCCGCGCCTCCAGCGCCGGCGGGAACGGCAGCTGCGCCATCTGCCTGACCATCTCGCCGGCCTGCGGCTCGGGCAGTTCGTCCACCCGCGCGATCTGGGCGGTGAGATTGTCGGTGCTGCCGCGGCGCAGGGCTTCTTCCACGATCAGCCTGGCCGCCCGGTCGAGGTCATCGGCATGGCTGGCGATGACCTGGATGATGACGTCGGCCGGCACATGCTCGTAGACGCCGTCGGTCGCCAGCAGGAAGGTATCGCCCTGCTCCGGCCGCAGCGTGCGGTAGTCGATGTCGAGCTGCGGGCCGATGCCGAGCGCGCGCGCCAGATAGCTTTGCTCCGGCGAGGTCCATACCCGGTGGTCGTTAGTAAGCTGTTCCAGGCTGTGCGCATGCACCTGGTAGATGCGGGCATCGCCGACATGGAACAGATGGGCGGTGCCGGCCTTGAACACCATCGCGCTCAGGGTGCAGACATAGCCGCGCTCCTTGTCGAAGCGGTAGGGGCTGTGCCGGGTCTGCGCATGCAGCCAGGAATTGGTGGCCGCCAGCACCTTCTCGATCGACGTCTTCACCGACCAGGCATCCGAGGTGCAGTAGTAATCCTGCAGCAGGCTGTTCACCGCGAACTGGCTCGCCACCTGGCTCACCGCGCTGCTGCTGATGCCGTCGGCCAGCGCCACCACCACGCCCTTGGCGCCGAGCTGCGGCTCCTTCGGCAGGCAGGCGCCGTGGAAGTCCTGGTTGATGTCCTTGCATCCCTTGTCGGAAAACTGTCCGACCGCCACCCTTAGCTGTTTGCTCATCGTTTTCATGAAAAAGCCCCAGTCGTGGAGGACTGGGGCTTTTTCGCGGTCGCCTGCGTTTAGTTGAAGGAGCGCTTCGGCGCGGTCTTGATATGGGTGGTGTACAGCGTCAGGCCGGTGAAGGCCAGGCCGCCGACCAGGTTGCCGAGGACGGTCGGGATCTCGTTCCAGATCAGGTAATCCATGATCGAGAAATGACCGCCCATCAGCAGGCCGGAGGGGAACAGGAACATGTTGACTACCGAGTGCTCGAAGGCCATCGCGAAGAACAGCATGATCGGCATCCACATCGAGATCACCTTGCCGCCGACGGTGGTGGAAATCATCGCGCCGACCACGCCGGTGGAGACCATCCAGTTGCACAGCATGCCGCGCACGAACAGGGTCAGCATGCCGTAGGCGCCGTACTTCGCATAGCCCAGGGTTCGGGATTCGCCGATGACGCCGATCATCTCGCCGACCTTGCTCGGCGGCGTCTGGAAGCCGTTGGTGAAGACGATGGCCATCAGCACCGCGACGGTGAATGCACCGGCGAAATTGCCGATGAAGACGACGCCCCAGTTCTTCAGCACCGCCTTCAGCGTGACGCCGGGCCGCTTGTCGATCAGCGCCAGCGGCGTGAGCACGAACACGCCGGTGAGCAGGTCGAAGCCGAGCAGGTAGAGCATGCAGAAGCCGACCGGGAACAGGATGGCGCCGAGGATGGGCATGCCGGTCTGCACCGACACCGTCACTGCGAACACGGCGGCGAGCGCGAGGATGGCGCCGGCCATGTAGGCGCGGATCAGCGCGTCGCGGGTCGCCATGTAGATTTTCGATTCGCCGGCGTCCACCATCTTGGTGACGAACTCGGAAGGCGCTAGGTAAGCCATGATGTTTTTCCTTTGGATTGCGATTGATGAATCAGGTTGCTGCGGTTGCGTTGCCGCGCGGCGGCTTTACACGCCGACCCAGACGGTGCGGTTTTCCACCCGCACCGGATAGGCCTTGACCGATTTCTCCGGCGCTTCCAGGCATTCGCCGTTCTGCAGGTCGAAGTGATGCTTGTAGATGGGCGACGCCACCACCACCCGCTCGCCGATATTGCCGATCAGGCCGCGCGACAGCACGCTGGCCTGCGCATTCGGGTCGAAGTTGTCGATGGCGTACAGCTGCGGCTCGTTGCTGTCGATGTGGAACACCGCCACGTGGCGGTCGCGCACCAGGGCGCAGACGCCGGTATTGGGCACGATGTCGTCGAGAGAGCAGATGGCGCTCCAGGTGGTCTTGTTGTCGTGGCTCATGGCGGTTCTCCTTATGCTGCTTCGGCGGTGATCGGGATATAAGTCTTGCGCTCTTCCGGCGAGGCGGGGCGGATCTGGCCGCGCTCCTCGACGAAGACGACGTGTTCGTCCGGCTGGTCGCTGTTGACGAACTGGCGGAAGCGCTTGCGCGTCTCGGGATCGGTGACGGCGTTCTTCCACTCGCATTCGTAGGTGTCGACCACATGCTGCATGTCGGCTTCCAGTTCGGCGGCCACGCCCAGGGTGTCGTTCACCACCACGTCCTTCAGGTAGTCCAGGCCGCCTTCCAGGTTGTCGCGCCAGACGCTGGTGCGCTGCAGGCGGTCGGCGGTGCGGATGTAGAACATCAGGAAGCGGTCGATGAACTTCACCAGCTGCGCCTTCGAGAGGTCCGATGCCAGCAGCTCGGCATGGCGCGGCTTCATGCCGCCGTTGCCGCAGACGTACAGGTTCCAGCCCTTCTCGGTGGCGATCACGCCGACATCCTTGCCCTGCGCCTCGGCGCACTCGCGGGTGCAGCCGGAGACGCCGAACTTGATCTTGTGCGGCGCGCGCAAGCCCTTGTAGCGGTTCTCCAGTTCGATCGCGAGGCCGACGCTGTCATCCACGCCATAGCGGCACCAGGTGGAGCCGACGCAGGACTTCACCGTGCGCAGCGACTTGCCGTAGGCATGGCCGGACTCGAAGCCGGCGGCGATCAGCTCTTCCCAGATGGCCGGCAGCTGGTCGACGCGGGCGCCGAACAGGTCCACCCGCTGGCCGCCGGTGATCTTGGTGTACAGGCCGTATTTCTTCGCCACCTGGCCGACGGCGATCAGGCCTTCCGGGGTGACCTCGCCGCCCGGCATGCGCGGCACCACCGAATAGGTGCCGTCCTTCTGGATGTTGCCGAGGAAGTAGTCGTTCGAGTCCTGCAGGCCGGCGTGCTCCTTCTTCAGCACGAAGTCGTTCCAGCAGGAGGCGAAGATGCTGGCGGCCACCGGCTTGCAGATGTCGCAGCCGAGGCCCTTGCCGTGCTTGTGCAGCAGCTCGCCGAAGGTCTTGATCCGGTTCACCTTCACCAGGTGGAACAGCTCCTGGCGCGAATAGGCGAAGTGCTCGCACAGGTGGTTGTTCACCGCCAGGCCCTGCTTCTTCATTTCCGCCTTCATCACCTGAGTCACCAGCGGCACGCAGCCGCCGCAGGCGGTCCCGGCCTTGGTGCAGGCCTTGAGGTCGCCGATGGTGACGGCGCCGCCGGCCACCGCGTCGCACAGCTGGCCCTTGGAAACGTTGTTGCAGGAGCAGATCTGGGCCGCAGCCGGCAGCGCATCGACGCCCTGGCCCGGCTTGGCCTTGCCGTCGCCCTGCGGCAGGATCAGGAATTCCGGCTCCTTCGGCAGTTCGATCCTGTTGAGCATCATCTGCAGCAGCGCGCCGTATTCGCCGGCGTCGCCGATCAGCACCGCGCCGAGCAAATGCTTGCCGCATTCCGATACCACGATCTTCTTGTACACCTGCTTGCGCTCGTCGCTGTACTGGTAGGAGCGGCTGCCGGCGGTGCTGCCCATGGCATCGCCGATGCTGGCCACGTCCACGCCCATCAGCTTGAGCTTGGTGCTCATGTCGGCGCCGGCGAATTCCGCCGCTCCGCCGGCGATATGCCGGGCGGCGGTGCGGGCCATGTCGTAGCCCGGCGCCACCAGGCCGAAGATCTGGCCATTCCACAGCGCGCATTCGCCGATGGCGTAAATGTCGTCGTCCGAGGTGAGGCATTGGTTGTCGATGGCGATGCCGCCGCGCGGGCCGATCGCCAGGCCGCTCTGGCGCGCCAGCTCGTCGCGCGGGCGGATGCCGGCGGAAAACACGATCATGTCGGTCTCGAGATAGGTGCCGTCGGCGAACACCATGCGATGGCGCGCGCCTTCGCCGTCGACGATCTCGACGGTGTTCTTCTGGGTGTGCACGCTCACGCCCAGTTCTTCGATCTTGCGGCGCAGGGTGCGGCCGCCGGCCTCGTCCACCTGCACCGCCATCAGGCGCGGCGCAAATTCCACCACATGGGTCTGCAGGTGCATGTCGCGCAGGGCCTTGGCGCACTCCAGGCCGAGCAGGCCGCCGCCGACCACCACGCCGCTTTTGGCGCGGGCACCGCACTCGAGCATGGCTTCGAGGTCCTCGATGGTGCGGTAGACGAAGCAGTCAGGGCGGTCCTTGCCGGGCACCGGCGGCACGAAGGGATAGGAGCCGGTGGCGATCACCAGCTTGTCGTAGGAGAGCGTCTCGCCGCCGGCGGTGGTGACGGTCTTGGCCAGGCGGTCGATGGCGACGGCGCGGGAATTCAGCTTCAGCAGCAGGTTGTCGCGCTCGAAGAAGCCCGGCGCCACCAGCGACAGGTCGTCGGCGGATTTCCCGGCGAAGAATTCGGAAAGGTGCACGCGGTCGTAGGCGGGACGCGGCTCTTCGCACAGCACGGTGACTTCCGCGTCGCGAATGCCGGCTTCATTCAGGCTTTCGAGGAACTTGTGGCCGACCATGCCGTGGCCGATGACGAGGATTTTCATGGACTGTTTTCCTTATGCGTGTTGTTGCTATTCGTTGCGCGTTGTTGCGTGTTCTTGTCGTTCGCAGCCGGGCTGCGGGTGACGCATCGTCGGATCGACAGGCAAAGCGGTGCCGTTGCCCGAGGCGGCTATCGCCCCTTCGGGTCTTCCAGGATGTTTCCGTTTCTAGAGGATCAGCGTTGGCGCACGGCGGCCTGCGCACGGCCCAAGGTCTGCCGGCACTGCGGCGAGGCGGTCGCTTCTGAGATAGGGATGGAAAGGCGCGCCTGCCGGCGGCTGCCCTTCATGAGCGCCGCCTTGCGGGACAGCGCGGTAGTGATTGCGATCTTCGACATGATATTCAAGCCAGTAGCGCGCGCCTTGACCGCAGCCTGTGCTGCGATGCCGACACACGGGACACCATTGCCCGGTTAGCCCGACGTTGGGCTCAAGCTGCTTTCGCAGACTTGCTTGCAATAGGTTTAGCAATCGGCATGCCATGCATTCCCTGGTGCATTGCCAGGATAAATGGCGGCGTGGCGCATCAATATGGGGGGTTTTACGCCTTTTCGAGGAGCGTTGATTGCTGCGCCGCACTGAGAAAGTGCGAAGAAACGAAGAATCGGGGTCAGGCCAGGATCAGACGCGGTGAATCGCGCCCGCACGCCGCTCCGAGCCGGCACTGTCGAGGCGCATTCGCTTGCACTGATTGAGCGCGTCGCGCTCCAGTCTGCGCACCAGCACGGAACGGGCAAGCACTTGGGGAAGGTCACCATCGAACCGGCACTGGGCGACCGCCTCGGGACGGCGCAACGGGAGCCACCCGGGAGGCCCTCGGCGAGCGACCCGCTTGCGGAATGATGATGACGCCTCAGCGCGTCCTGCGCCGCTTCTTTTTCTTGGGCGGCTGCAGCCATGCGCCGGTCCAGAAGTCGGCCGCCTGCTTTACGCCTTCCGCGATCGCGGCCTGGCCGGCGCGCTTCGCCCCGGCCTTGGCGCGGCTGCGGCCGGCGCCCGCCACCGCATTGGCGCCGCTCAGCCACATGCTCAGGAAGGGATTTTTCTTGGTCCAGGGATTCTTCATCGCATGCTCCTTGCCGCGGCGCGGCAAAAGCAATTTGGACAACGCCTCCATCAAAGGTTCGAACAGGACGTGTGCGAACGGAATCTTCCACTTAATTAACTGTCTACTTTTTCCTCATGCTTTCCTAACGCAGACTGGAGACGCTCATGAACCATCAGACCGTTATTGCCGCGTACCAAAATTCGCAGGATGCCCAGGCAGCGGTGAATGCGCTGGCCCAGGCCGGCATCTCGCGCGCGGACATTCACATGCATCCGTCCAACGAAGCTTCCCTGTCGAGCGATATCAACACCACCACCGCGGTCGAGCATTCGAACAATCCGCTGGTGCATTTCTTCCGCCGGGTGCTCGGGCTCGACGAGGAGCACCGGCTGGAGCACGAGATCTACGCCGAAGCCGTGCGGCGCGGCCATTTCGTGGTGGCGGTGGAAGCCGCCAGCCTGGAAGAGGTCGACCATGTCACCGCCATCCTCAACCAGTACAACCATGTCGACATCGAGGAACGGGCGGCGCACTGGCGCAATCAGGGCTGGACCGGCTACGACCATGGCGCTCCGCGCATGACGGAGGAAGATATCATGCGCGACCGGGCGGCCTATCCGGCAAGCGCTGCCGGCGCCCGGCCGCAGGTGTATGCCGGCACGCGTCCCTCGGTCAGCGATGCGCCGGCGGCTTATGCCGGCACCCGGCCTTCGGTGGAGAGCCAGGCGCTGGACAGCGGCAGCGTCGGCAATGCCGGCGGATCCGGCATCACCTCGACGGACGACGCAGGCGTCCATGGCATGACCGCCGACCTGAACGACGAGGCCGAATTCCGCCGCCACTGGCAATCCGCCTATTCCTCCACCGGCGGCCGCTACGAGGATTACGATGCCGCCTACCGCTACGGCACCACCATGGGCATGGACAGCCGCTATGCCTCCTACCAGTGGTCGGAAGTGGAACCGCAGGCGCGCAGCGACTGGGAGTCGACCCATCCCGGCAGCACCTGGGACAAGGTGAAGGATGCGGTGCGCTATGCCGCCGAGCGGGTTACCCATCAGCATCACCATCGCCACTGAAGCCGGCGTACCGGTTTCGTAACGGTTGAGCGGCCCCGTCCATGGGGCCGCTTGCGCCGCAGTCGACAAATATCAACGAAGCGGCGCCGGATGCGCGGTAGAAAGGCGATGGACCCGGCGCCGGCCTTTATCGCCACGTACCGGGCTTGCCTGCTGAACTCGCCGGAAGACGTCTTCCGGCTTGCCTTTCGGAACCGGTCCCGGCATGAGCCTTACCCACCTTCTGCTCGTCATCGCGACGCTGCTGGTCATGGAATTCGCGGTGGCGCTGTTCCATCGCCATGTGATGCACGGCTTCGGCTGGGCCTGGCATGCGTCGCACCATGAGCCGCGCAAGGCGTCGGCCTGGGAAAGGAACGACCTCTACGCGGTGGTGTTCACCGCCGCCGCCATCGCCCTGTTCGCGCTCGGCGATCCGAACGGCCCGGTCTGGTGGATCGCCTTCGGCATCACCCTCTACGGCTTGCTGTACGGCCTGCTGCACGACGTGCTCATCCACCGCCGCCTGCCGCTGGCGTGGAAGCCGCGCAACCGCTACCTGCAGCGCCTGATCGCCGCCCATCACATGCACCATGCAGTGAAGACGCGCGAGAACGGCGTCTCCTTCGGCTTCCTGTACGCGCCACCGGTGGAACAGCTGCGCGCCGAGCTGCGGCGCCGGAACGGCCAGGCATGAGCCGCCTGCGCCAGAGCTGCATCGGCATGGGGCTGGCCGCGGCCATCCTCGCCGCCTGGCTCTGCCTGCACATCGCCGGGATCTTCTTTTTCCGGCCGGCCGAGGCACCCATTGCCGCGCTGCTGCTGGTCGCCATCCAGACCTGGCTGTCGGTCGGCCTGTACATCGTCGCCCACGACGCCATGCATGGCTCCCTCTGCCCGGCGCGCCGCGACCTCGGCGACGCCGTCGGCACGCTGGCGCTGGCCCTGTACGCCTGCTTCTCCTTCCGCCGCCTGCTGCCCAAGCACCATGCCCACCACCGCAATCCCGGCTCCGCCGACGATCCGGATTTCGCGCCGGCCAGCCCGAGCCGGGCGGCGGCCTGGTACGGCCGCTTCCTCGCCACCTATGTCAGCCGGCGCGAGGTGCTGCTGATGCTGGCGCGGGTTGGCATCTACCTGCTGCTGGGCGCGCAACTGGAAAACATCGTGCTGTTCTTCGCGCTGCCGGGCATCCTGTCGTCGATCCAGCTGTTCTACTTCGGCACCTTCCTGCCGCACCGGCATCAGTCCGGCTACCAGGGCAGCCGCTTCCCAGACCGGCACCGCAGCCGCAGCAACGACTACGGCTACCTGATGTCGCTGCTGACCTGCTTCCATTTCGGCTACCACCATGAGCACCACCTGGAGCCGGGCATGCCGTGGTGGCGCCTGCCGGCGCTGCGGAGGCGCTGAGATGGCGGATGCGAGCCATGTGGTCTTCGCCACCACCGGGTCGCTCGGCGACCTGCATCCTTTCCTGGCCGTCGGCGGCGAGCTGAAGCGGCGCGGGCACCGGGCGAGCATTGCCACCAGCGCCGTGCACCGGGCGCAGGTGGAAGCCGCCGGCCTCGAGTTCCGCCACATGCGCCCCGACCCGGAAAACACCCCGGCCTTCCATGCCCGCTTCATGCATCCGCGCACCGGCGGCGAGTTCGTCTACCGACACTATCTCGGGCCGGCGATACGGGCCAGCTACGCCGACCTGGTGCAGGCCACGCGCGGGGCCGACCTGCTGGTGAGCCAGTCGCTGATGGCGCTGGCCGCGCCCCTGGTGGCCGCCCGCACCGGGATCCCCTGGGCCTCGGCGGTGCTGCAGCCGATGTGCTTCTTCTCGCTGCATGAGCGGCCCAATTACATTCCGCTGCCGCTGCTGCCCTGGCTGTGCGGCCGTTCGCCGGCGCTGCATGGCAAGGTGTTCGGCTACGTGCGACGATTCACCGAATCCTGGATGCGGCCGGTGCAGGACTTCAAGCGCGAGCTCGGCATCGACAGCTCCGGCCATCCCATGTACGAAGGCCAGCATTCGCCGGCCTGCGTGCTGGCGATGTTTTCGCCGCTGCTGGGACGGCCGCAGCCGGATTGGCCGGCGCCGACGGTGCAGACCGGCACCGCGCTGTACCAGCCCGACGATGCCGCCCTGCCGCCGACGGTGCGCAACTTCCTCGCGCGCGGCGGCGCGCCGCTGGCCGTGTTCACCCTCTCCTCCGCCGCCAGCAACGATGCCGGCGGCTTCTACCGCGCCGCGCTGGCGGCGGCGCAGTCGCTCGGGCTGCGCGCGCTGCTCATCACCGGCGGGCTGGCGGAATCAACGGCCATGGAACCGCTGCCGCCGACGGCGCTGCGGATCGGCTACGCGCCCTTCGAACAGGTATTTCCGCATGCAGCGCTGATCGTGCATTCCGGCGGCTCGGCCACCTGCTTCAAGGCGCTGCAAGCGGGCAAGCCGCAGGTGGTGGTGCCGCATGCGCACGACCAGCTCGACAACGCCTTGCGCCTGCGGCAACTCGGCGTGGCAAAGGTGGTGACCGGCAAGCGCCTCGGCCGGCTGCGCGCCGCGATGCGTCAAGCGCTGGCCGACGACGGCATGCGGCGCCATGCGCAGGCGCTGGGCGAGCGCAGCCGCCGCGAAGATGGCGTGAGCCAGGCCTGCGACGCGCTGGAAAGGATGCTCGTCCATGCATGACCTCATCCTGGTGGGCGGCGGCCTCGCCAACGGCCTGATCGCCTGGCGCCTGAATCAGCAGCGGCCGGACCTGCGCATCCTGCTTTTGGAACGGGAAGGCGCGCTGGGCGGCAACCATACCTGGTCCTTCTATGGGCCCGATCTGACGCCGGCCCAGCATGCCTGGCTGGCGCCGCTGATCAGCCATCGCTGGCCCGGCTACGAGGTGCGCTTCCCGACGCATCACCGCCGGTTGTCCACGCCCTGCTTCAGCATCGCTTCGGCACGCTTCCATGAGGTGCTGACGCAGGCGCTGAAGACGTCGGTCAGGCTGAATGCGGCGCCGGAACGGGTGGGCTCCAACAGTGTGCGCCTGCACGGCGAGACATTGCAGGCCCGCGTGGTGATCGATGGGCGCGGCCCCGCGCCGTCCGCCCACCTGCGCTGCGCCTGGCAAAAGTTTCTCGGCCAGGAAGTGACGATGGCGCAGCCGCATGGCCAGGCGCTGCCCATCATCATGGATGCGACGGTGGCGCAGGACGACGGCTACCGCTTCGTTTATACCCTGCCGCTGGACGAGCGCCGCCTGCTCATCGAAGACACCTACTACGGCGCCGAGCCGGGATTCGACGCCGACGCGCTGCGCGGCCGCATCGCCGCCTATGCCGCCGGGCGCGGCTGGCGCATCGACCGCATCGGGCGCGAGGAAACCGGCGTGCTGCCGGTGACGCTGGACGGCGACATCGAACGCTTCTGGACCGACAAGCCGGCGGGACTGGCCTGCAGCGGCCTGCGCGCCGCCCTGTTCCATGCCACCACCGGCTATTCCCTGCCCTTCGCCGTGCGCCTGACCGATCGCCTGGCGGACAGCGCGCTCCAACCGGAAGACTTCCATGCCTGCATCAGCGACTTCTCGCGGCGGCAGTGGCAGCGTCAGGCCTACCTGCGCCTGCTGAACCGCATGCTGTTCTTCGCCAGCGCCCCGGCGCAGCGATACCGCATCCTGCAGCGCTTCTACCGCCTGCCGCAACCGCTGATCGAGCGCTTCTACGCCGGCCGGCTGACGCCGTGGGACCAGCTTCGCATCTTGTCCGGCAAGCCGCCGGTGCCGCTCGGCGCCGCGCTGCGCGCCATGTTCGCTTTCGGAAAGGAACCATCATCAAAGCCATCGTGATCGGCAGCGGTTTCGGCGGGCTTGCCCTCGCCATTCGCCTGCAGTCGGCAGGCGTAGATACGCTCGTGCTGGAGCGCCGCGACAAGCCGGGCGGACGCGCCTATGTGTATGAAGACCAGGGCTTCGTGTTCGATGCCGGGCCGACCGTCATCACCGATCCCACCGCGCTGGAAGAATTGTTCCGCCTGTCCGGCCGGCGCATCGAGGATTACGTGCGGCTGCTGCCGGTGAGCCCCTTCTACCGCCTGTGCTGGGAAGACGGCTACCGCTTCGACTATGTCAACGACCAGGCGGAGCTGGACCGCCAGATTGCGCTCAAGTCGCCCGGCGACGTGGCGGGCTACCGCGAATTCCTCGCTTACTCGAAGGCGGTGCTGGAGGAAGGCTACATCAAGCTCGGCCATGTGCCCTTCCCCGACTTCCGCAGCATGGTTCGGGTGGCGCCGCAGCTGATCCGGCTGGAGAGCTACCGCAGCGTGTACGGCATGGTGTCGCGCTTCATCAAGGACCCGCACCTGCGCCAGGCCTTCAGCTTCCACTCCCTGCTGGTCGGCGGCAACCCTTTCGAGACTTCCTCCATCTATGCGCTCATCCATGCCCTGGAGCGCCAGTGGGGCGTGTTCTTCCCGCAGGGCGGCACCGGCGCGCTGATCCAGGGCATGGTGAAGCTGCTGCGCGACCTCGGCGGCGAGATCCGGCTCGACGCCGGCGTCGACGAGATCGTGGTGGAACAGGGGCGGGTGGCGGCGGTGCGGCTGCAGTCCGGCGAGCGCATCCCCTGCCGCTTCGCCGTCAGCAACGCCGACGTGGTGCATACCTACGATCGCCTGCTGCGCGGTAGCGCGCCGGCGCAGCGCCGCGCCGCCAGCCTGAAGAAGAAGCGCTTCAGCATGTCGCTGTTCGTCATTTACTTCGGCCTGAAGGGCACGCGGCCGGGGCTGCAGCACCATACCGTGCTGTTCGGCCCGCGCTATCGCGAACTGCTCAAGGACATCTTCCACGGCGCGGAGCTGCCGGCCGACTTCTCGCTCTATCTGCATGCGCCGACGGTGACCGATCCTTCGCTGGCGCCGCCCGGCCACAGCGCCTACTACGTGCTGGCGCCAGTGCCGCACCTCGGCAACGCCGACATCGACTGGGAAGCCGAGGGACCGCGCTACCGCGACCGCATCCTCGACTACCTGGAGCGGCAGTGCATCCCCAACCTGAAGGCCGACCTGGTGACCTGCCGCATCTTCACGCCCCATGACTTCCGCGACGAGCTCAACGCCCATGTCGGCTCCGCCTTCTCGCTGGAGCCGGTGCTGTGGCAGAGCGCCTACTTCCGCACCCACAACAAGGACCCGGAAATCGGCGGCCTCTACTTCGTCGGCGCCGGCACCCATCCCGGCGCCGGCATCCCAGGCGTGGTCGGCTCGGCCAAGGCCACCGCCGGCATCATCCTGGCCGAGCAGATGGAACGGAGCGCCGCGTGATGGAAAACCTCGCCGCCTACAGTGAAACCGCAATCCGGCAGGGTTCGAAGAGCTTCGCCAAGGCCGCGATGCTGTTCGACCGCGACACGCGGCAGAGCGTGATGATGCTGTATGCCTGGTGCCGCTACTGCGACGACGTGATCGACGGCCAGACCCTGGGCCACGATGCCCGGGCGCTGAGCAGCGAGGAAAAACTGGACCGCCTGCAGCTGCTGCGCGAGGAGACGGAGCGCGTCTGCCGCGGCAGGACCAGCAGCCTGCCCGCCTTCGCCGCCCTGCAAGAAGTCGTGCGCAAGCACGGCATCGAGCGGCGCCACCTGTTCGACCTGCTGGAAGGCTTCGCCCTCGATGCGAACGAAGCGAGCTTCCCGACGCTGGACCATACGCTGCGCTACTGTTACCACGTCGCCGGCGTGGTCGGCGTGATGATGGCGCAGATCATGGGCGCGCGCGGCGAGCAGGTGCTGCACCGCGCGGCCGACCTCGGCATCGCCTTCCAGCTCACCAACATCGCCCGCGACGTGCGCGACGACTGGGAGATCGGGCGCTGCTACCTGCCGGAGGAATGGCTGCAGCGCAGGGGCATCGCGCGCGACGGTATTGACCTTGACCGCCATCGGATTGAACTCCATGCCCTCGCCTGCGACCTGGTGCAGCTGGCGGAAGCCTACTATGCGTCGGCGCGCATCGGCATGTCGCAGCTGCCCTGGCGCAGCGCCTGGGCCATCGCCAGCGCCCTGCTGATCTACCGCGACATCGGCCTGCAGGTGCAGGCCGCGGGTGACGATGTCTGGAGTCGACGGATGGAAGTGTCGAACAGGCGCAAGATGCTGCGGCTGTGCCAGGGCAGCGTGCTGGCGTTGAATGCGGTAGTGCGGCGGGGGGTAGCAGGGACCCGGCGGGAAGGATTGTGGACTAAAACCTAAGAGCGTCTTACAAAATAGGAACGGGACGAGGTTGCGGAATGGTCGATATAGCGTTCGCCATCAAAATTAGCGCAGCCTAATCGCATCAATGCTGCATGCATATCGGCATGCCTCTCGTAGCGCACCCCACAGTCTGCGGAATTCAACCCAGCGTGTCATGCTCAGGTGGCTTCCATGTTCAGTGCCTCGCTTGGTCAGTTGCGGAACGTTTCTGCGCTTGCTAAGCAAACAGCAGTCGCGTTTGCAGTCATAAGCGCGGTCTGCACGCACTTCGGTTTACTCAAAGGCCGGCCACGGCGACCAGCAATAGCCAGCATGGTGTCCAGCAGCGGCATGGGTTGGGCGGGGTCTTGCCAGTTGGCCTGGTGAGGACGATGTTCAGTGGCATGCCGTTGGCATCGACGAGGAGATGGTGCTTGCTGGCCGCCTTGCGCCGATCAGTCGGGTTGGACCCTGTTTTTTCCGCCGTGTACCGCTCGCACGGACGAGCCGTCGGCAATGACGCGGAAGAAGTCGAGTCGCTCGGCGTGACGCAGCTTGGCAAGCAAAACCCGGTGCAGTTTTTCCCACACTCCGCCTGCTGGCGCCAGTCGCGTGCCCGCCGCCAGCAGGTCATGCCCGAACCGCACTTCAATTCTTGCAGCAGCACCCGCCAGGGCAAACCGGTCTGCCGAATGTAGATAATGCCAGTTAGCAGGCGCCTGTCTTCCAAGCGCTTTCGCCCTGCTGGCGATTTGTGAAGCAGCGTAGGGGGTAGCAAGGGCTAACCGAATTCCCACAGCCCATCATCATCAGTTCACGACGCATTTTGCGTCTCCAGGCAACTCACCGGAAAGACTGTTAGACCGCGGTTTTCTCATTTTTCTAGGCGCTCTTACTAACATCGCCTTACATTAAATCAAGCGGCGAATTTGACTATTGTCACGATTCATAAAGAACGCCAATAATGTCAATTGCTTCTCATTAAATGTATTGACCTAAGAGTCCTTGCTGCTGCTACCGCGGCAATCTAGCAGATGCAAATCGGGTGGTTATGTTCGATATACCCCTATTTAACGAAATTTAATTGAAAAGTAATATTTCAAAGAATGAAAAATGCTCTGAAATACATTGTTGTGTCAGTATGTTCTTTAATTCTTGCCGCTTGCGCCGGTGTGAACTTCAACAGGCCTCAACCAGGCAAGTTTCAGCTTGGTCGAAGCACACAGAATGAAATCGTTAAGGAAATGGGTGATTCTTACAAAGCCACCAACATGACGAAGAATGGCAAGGCGGTTAAAGCAATCTCGTATGGTTTTTCTGCCGTTCAAGGAGGCAGTGACTTGAGAATGATTCCAGTGAGAGTCCAAACATTTTTCTTTTACAACAACACTCTCGTTGGTCAAACTTTCATATCCTCATTCGATGCAGACAATACAAATTTCGATCCAGAAAAGGCTTCGACACTTAAGAAAGGGCAGAGCACACATTCAGACGTGATCGCTTTACTCGGAGAGCCATCTGGCACGTATATTCCACCAATGAGCAAGGCTCTGTCTAAAAAGACGATTTCGTATCAGTACACTGCTCGAAGGACAGCGCCCTTCGGTAAGATAGAAATTGAGCGCAAGTCGTTATCAATTTCATTCAACGAAAATGATGTAATTGAAGACATTGAATTGAGCCTTTCAAATAATTGAAGCTGGATGATATTGTCACCATAGTCTTCCCTGATTTTTTCCTTGAGACGCGGCATTATTTTTGTCATCAAGACAATATGCGAATTTTCTTCTCAAAGAATTTTCCGGAAATGCAGCTGATTAATGGATCTCATAAAATGTACAAACAACTTAAGCTCATTTCCACCTTTTTTAATATGCGCTAATCTCTTCGCGTGCGGTGGAACCAGCGAACAAAGTGCTTGCTCAACAGAGAAAGCCCTTGCAATAAGTTGGACATACCAAGGTATAACTACTTTAAATTTTCCGTTAAACAAAGTAACTACTTATAAACCCACTATTACCGGCGTACCGAATTCTTGTTTAGGTTCAATGCGCTTTTCTATAACTCCAGAATATGCAGTACCCTGGATCAGCGTTGACTTTCAAACTGGGGAAATTACAGGTACGCCCAAAGATTCCGTTTCTTGCGGGGCTGTTCTTAATTCTACAAATTGCTCTTCAACCTTCGAAGTCACTCTGTCGATTCCAGGCTACTCACCCACGAAAAGCGAATGATAGTCGACGTTTCGAACAACTAATTATCGGGTTTGGATCCAACAAGATTTACAATGCTTTACCATAAAGTATAAAGAACCCAGTTAGAAGTTCGCAGCCTAAGAATCTTATTACCGCGACTTACGCTGAAGCATAAGGAACTAAGCGAAGAGTGTGAACTCTATGCCATCTTTGGGATGAAGGAGAGAGGTCATGGCCGCCGCCCTCTCAACAGATTTGCGCTGGAAGCTGATTGCCGCCTGTGAGCGTGGCAACGTCAGTCAACGGGAAGTGGCCGAGTTCTTCGGCGTTTGCCTGGCTACGGTGGAAAAGCTGTGGCGGCTGTACCGGGAAACGGGGGATGTGGTTAAACCCAATCCGCTGCCACGGGGACGTTCACCGAGTATTCATGCCAACGCCAAAGATCATCTGCGGCAATGGATCGAGCAGCAGCCGGATGCGACACTGGTTGAGCTGTGCGAGCTGCTGCAACGCCAGCTTGGCATTGCGGTGAGCAGGGCCACGGTGTCACGAACGCTCAAGGACATGGGCATGCGGCGTAAAAAAAGACCTTACGTGCCAGTGAGCAAGACCGCCAGGCGGTACATCAGGCACGCCAGCGCTACGGCCGGCAGATAAGCCGCCAGCCGGTACGACAGCTGTACTTCGTCGACAAATCCGGCATCAATATCGCCATAACCCGCCGCTATGGTCGGGCGCCAGCCGGCAGACGAGTGCATGATACGGCGCCGGCCAACCACGGCCGCAATGTCACCATTCTCAGTGCGTTGTCAGTGTATGGGTTAGATGCGGTGATGAGCGCGGAAGGGGCCACCAATGGCGCCGTGTTCAAAGCCTATGTCACGCGAGTGCTAGCGCCAAGACTGCGCCCGGGCGATGTGGTAGTGATGGACAACCTGCGGGCTCACAAGGTCGATGGCATCGAGCAGGCGATCCGGGAAAAGAAAGCCAGGCTAATCTACCTGCCACCCTACTCACCCGACCTGTCACCGATTGAGCTTTGCTGGTCAAAGTTGAAAACAAAGCTTCGAAGTCTCAAGGCTCGTACTCGTACCGCACTCGATGAAGCCCTCAGAAAAGCGGTCAACACCGTAAGCAATAGCGATGCTCGTGGATAGTTTGAGCACTGCGGCAACCCCGTAAGCTAATTTGAAAAGCGATGTAACGCCGTCGCGTGGTGAAGACCGCCACGATATTGAGGCAGGCAAAATTTGCCCTGCCATCCCTATAAAAGTTGTCTCGCCTTGAAGACAATTGGGTTGCCAACTCAACTAATTTCATATCTTAAATGATAGATTAAGGGGTCAACTTTAATGATTACATAAAATATTATGAGAGCCAGAATGTGCAAATGCTATGTCGCCATTGCTTTAATGGTTTTCATGATTGTTGCTGCGTGCTTCGCTTTTTATTTTTTTAAAAGACGATCCCGACGCCCAAGGCCTTTTCGGGCTCTTGGCAATCTTAGGGAAAGGTATTGGACTACCTTCGCTGCTTTTTGGGATCAGCCTTGCCTTGGCTGGGAGAGGCAATAGATTGCTTTGGACCGCCATTTTCCCGATCCTCTGCATCGTTTTCGGGGGCGTCATCGCTTTTGGGTCTTCGTTGATTCCCTCCGACGCACACCTAATCAGGAATCTTCTCAGTTTTACACTATTGACGATCGTTCCTGCCCTATTGCTTTTTGCTGCGGTAAATCTCAAGCGAATAAGAGCCTGTTTGAAAACGGCTCAAGGAATCGAAAAGGCACAATAGGTCTACGGCTGTTCGCCTTCAGCCACAGAGCTGCTTTAGCTTTGCTCAGTTGGGCGCAAGAAGATTTCGCTTTCGGCCAGTTATAAAACATACTTTTTTAAGAAACAATTAACGCGACTGCTCAAAACGCCCCTCTGCAATGATCGCGAGCATTAACCTTATGGAAAATCTGCGAACACAAGCTCGCTTCGAAAGCTTGGCCAAATTATGACTCTGCGGTCGGAAAAAATGACTGTAGAGCCGCGTCTCGAAGATTGTAGGATTTAATTCTAATAGCTACATCAAGTGCGATGATCAACGGTTACTTCTTGCACAAAAATTCGAAATCTACGTAACCTCCTTTTCCCGGTTTCGCACTTCGAATGAAGGCACATTAAATCTGGATATTTCCTATGAAAACCATGCGGCTCATTTCACATATCACGCTTATTCTTTTAGTGCTAGCCGGTTGCGCAACTGCTCCTGGGCCTAAATTCGATGGCTTATCTAAAGTCGAGGAAAATTGGAGCAACGTCTATCTCTATCGAGCATCCAACTTCGTGAGCAATGCCACCGCATTTACGGTTCTGCTGAATGGAGAAAAGGTTGGAGAGCTCTACAATGGTTCTTACCTATGGTTCAAACTGAAGCCAGGCCTCCATAGTCTTAGAGTCGATCCCAGCTCCATGGCGGGTCCGACGACAGTATTTGCCAAGCAGAGTGTTGAAAAGTTTGAAGCAAAAAGCGGAGAGCAGAAGTTCTATCAATTCAATTTTCAGACCGGACTTTTGGCAAACTCTTTTTACCTCGGCTCGGGTCTGGAAGAGCGTTCTCCCGAAGTGGCTTTGAATGATTTGAAAGAACTGAATCTGGCTGCAGCATCAACCGGCGTGCCAATAAGTTCGACCCGGTTCGCGCGACGTGCCGACATAGACGATGTTAATGCGGTGCCTTATCTCGGCGAAAAAGGGCGTGCCGCTTACGAAAAGTGGCTGCGCCAGCGGTTTCCGAGAGCTTTCTTCATCGGTGAAGGCGGCATGTGGGTTTCGACTTCCGGACCCTTTGGCAACAGCCCCGACGAACCGAAAGACCCGGTGGAGCGAGGCAAGTACCTTTGCAAGAAGCGATCCTATGTCAACTGCCAGCTCTACGCGGTGGATCGCGATACAGTCAGCGAAAAGCCTTGATAACTCAAGATGTATTTTCCTTCATTGGCAAAGCGTTAGCGCCTGTTTGAAAGCTAGTCGAAGACACCATCGCATCATCGATTAGCCCAGACCGTCCGCGCCCGCGAATCAGTGAATTGCTCACCCCGGAATAAAGCGGAACTTGTCGACATTCCCTACGCCATACGTGCCGACCGCCACGAAGACGACCTTGCGCACGCCGGACACACCCTGGGTAAGCGTCGCCCGCTGCATCTGGAAGTTCTGAAAGCCGCCTGTCGACTGCATGACCATCTCGCCGATCTTCGTGCCGGTGGGCGAGTCGAGCCGGATCTCCAGCTTCTGATTGGCGAACATCGGGTCGACCGCGACCAGGGCCTCGAATACCGTCGCGCCCGAGCCGAAGTTGACGTCGTCGTAGGCCGCCCAGTCGCCATTGTCGAGGCTGGCGAGATAGGCGCCTTCGATGGTGACGCCGCGTGAGCTGGTGAAGCTCTCTCCCTCGATGAAGGCGACCGGCTCGGCCGGCGTGGCGGGCGTGTTTCTGACGTTCAGCTCGGTGAGGATGGTCAGGGTGGCGCCGGGCTGCAGCGTGACGGTGCGGACCAGAAAGGAGTTGAATCCCGAGATCGTCGCCGCCGGGTAGATCGTCAGCGGTGGGAACGGCGGATCGGTGAGCAGCGCGTTGGCCGTGCCGCTGCCCTGGACGAATGCGACCGTGGTGCCGGTGACGGTCAGTCCGGTCAGGTCGGGGATTTCCAGGCTGCCGTTGTGCGGCGCCGATTTGTCGGGCAGCCAGCCGAGGCCGTTGATGGCGTCGATGGAAACCGGCTGGCTCGACTTGTTGCGGATGTCGACTTTTTCGGTGAGCCGCGAAGAACCGCTTCCGGCATCGCCGCCGGTGAGGCTGTAGACGATGCCTCCGGTCACGTCGCTGGCGGCGTAACCGAACAGCGGGCCCTGGACATGGATCTGGTTCGGTCCGACATGCAAGCCGGAATGAACGTGTTCGACGTCGAGCGAATTCCCCGGAATGGACGGGTACACCACGATGCGGCGGCCATCGACGGTCCACTCGATAATGTCCGGAAAAACGATGGGGCTGGAAGGTACGGTGCTCAGATCGAAGGGCTCGCGCAGCTTGTACCGGACTGCGGCGTTCTTGTCCGTGATGTCCACCTTCTGCGCCTGAGCGAAGGATTGCGCGGACAGGAGCATCGCCGCCATGCCCATGATCCACTGCATCACGAGCCTGGGCCAGGATGGCGCTTTCTTGTTGTTCATGATGTGTCGTCCTTTCGTCTCGTCGGCTTTCTCTGCCTGCCCTTCGGCCATGCCCGATGACGGTCGGCAGCCGATGCAAGGGTCTGCGCGGAGGCGCGCCCGAACGGATCGAAGCGGTGCCTGCACATTAATTATGTTCGGCAGACCGTGGCTCGCAAACGGTTTTCGCTGATCCCAATCAAAGCGCGGGCACGAAGCATGGAACTTTCAGGTTCCGCATGCGGAAAGGCGCGGTTGCGGCGATTGCGCCAAGGCTCGCAACGAACGGAAGGATGCGTCGGATGCAGCCTGCCGGGATGGCGGTGTTGCCGTCAGGAGAATGAAGCGTCGCGCCGGGCTACTGGAAGAAGGCAGCGGCAAACTGGCGCAGCGCCAGCGTGTTGGCCTCGCCGGCGAGCGCATCTTCCGCCGCCTGCATGTAGTCGGCCAGCCTGCGCTCGGCGCTGGAGACGCCGATGCGGGCCACGAGGTTGGGCGCGGCTTCGCCCTTGTCCTTCATGTCGTCCCGGAGTTGAAAGGCGAGGCCGACATGGGTGGCGAAGCGCATCACGCTTTCTTCCTGCTCGGGGCTGGCATGAGACACCAGGCAGCCGGCGCGGGCAGCCGCCAGGAACAGCACGCCGGTCTTCAGATGGTGGATGTCGGTGATGGCGGCGGCGCTCTGCTTGTCGCCGCGCGCGTTCAGGTCGTGGTACTGGCCGAGCGAGAGGCCGCTGGGGCCGACGGTATGGCACAGCAGCTGGATCAGCTTCAGCCGCAGCTCGCCGTTCAGGCCGTCGTCCGAGGCGATGATGCACTGGCTCTGGGTCAGCAGCGACACCGCCGCCAGAATCGTCAGGCTCTCGCCGTAGGCGACATGGGTGCACAGCCGGCTGCGCCGCTCGCGGTCGTTGTCCATGCAGGGCAGATCGTCGAGGATGAGCGAGGCGCAGTGGATCATCTCGATGGCGCACCCCACCTGCAGCGCGGCATCCTCATTGCCGGCGAGACAATCGGCCACCGCCAGCGTCAGCAGCGGACGCACCCGCTTGCCGGGCGCCAGCACGCTGTAGCGCATCGCCTCCATTACCGGCGATGGATGAGCCGACGCCAGGAGTTGGTCGAGATGCCGGTCGATGCGGACGCGGCTGCGCGCGATCCAGTCGCTGGCAGCGTAATCCGCGGCATCGGTAGCTAGCATGTTGTCGCTCTTTGTCGAAGACAATCGTGCGTTCGATTCTATAGCAGGGTTGCGAGCTGCCAATGCGCTGGCGCGCGGCTGCGGCGCTTATCGGCTGCAAGATTGACCTGCGTCTATTGAATGCGTAACGGCAGGCAACGCGTCGAGCCGGCGCAAGCCCGGGCGCGGGGATGAAAACGCTCAGCTGCGCCCGACCACCGGCAGCGCCGCGCCATGGATGGCGCGCGCGCCGTCGGAGCAAAGGAAGCAGATGACATCGGCCAGCGCCTGCGGCGCCACCCAGCGCGAGAAATCCGCTTCCGGCATGGCGGCGCGGTTCTCCGGCGTGTCGATGATGCTCGGCAGCACGCAGTTGACGTTGATGCCGCTGTCGCGCAATTCCGCCGACATGGACTCGGTAAGGCGGATCACCACATCCTTGCTGGCGCAGTAGGCGCCCATGCCGGCCACGCCCTTCAGCGCCGCGTTGGCGGCCACGCTCACCACCTTGCCGCCGCCGGACTCCAGCATGCCGGGCACCACCGCGCGCACCGCGTTGAGCATGCTCTTCGCGTTCAAGCCAAGCAGGAAATCCCAATCGGCGTCGGCCGTCTCATGTACGCGCGGCCCCATGCGGAAGCCGCCGGCGATGTTGCACAGCATGTCGATGCTGCCGAAGCGTTGCCTTGCCTGGTTCACCGCCGCCGCCACCTGCGCGGCATCCAGCAGATTCGCCGGCGCGAACAGGCGCGCATCGCCTTCACCGCCATAAGCCTGCTGCAGCCTTGGGCGGTCGATGTCCGCCAGCACCAGCCGAGCGCCGCGTTCGGCGAAGGCATGCGCCACCGCCCGGCCAAGGTTGCCGCCGGCGCCGGTGATCAGCACGGTCTTGTCCTGGAAATCCATTGCACGTCTCCTGGTTGCCGCCCGGTGCGGCTCGTGGCTGGAAGGGAGTGGCGCTCAGCCGAAACGGGCGAAAGCCTCGTCGGCCGCTCTGGCCAAGTCGATGTCGAGCTGGGTCAGCCCGCCGGCATCGTGGGTGGTCAGCGTGATGTCGACGCGGTCGTAGACGTTCGACCACTCCGGATGATGATCGCGCTTCTCCGCCGTCAACGCGATCTGCGTCATGAAGGCGAAGGCTTGGGCGAAGTCGGCGAACCGGTATTGCCGGCGGATGGCGCCGCGCTGCGCGTCATGGGTCCAGTGGGGCAGGCTGGCCAGCAGACCGGCAGCGGCTTCGGCGGAAAGTTTTTCCATGATTTTTACCTCGGGTGGATGGGCGCTGGCTTTGCGGTCGGGTTGGCGGCTGCAGCGCGAAACGCACTGCATGCCGCCGGGCACCTTTGCAAGCCCACTTCATATCGCCCATGCTAGCACCCGCGCCGTCACCGCATCGTCCAGGCGGTCGTCCGCCCGGTCATCCACTTGGGCGTCCGCCTCACAGCCCCACCGGATAGCCGTCCTTGCGATGGTCCGATGCCGCCACGTAGGCGCCGTTGTCCAGCCGCAGCGCCATCTGCGCGCTGCCGAACTCGAGGTCGAAGCGCGGCGCCACGGTAACCGGATGACCAAGCCGGCGCAGGCCCTCGATCACCGCCGGCGGCGTGTTCCATTCCAGCGCCACGCCGTCGTTGTCATCCATCACCCGCCAGCGCGGCGCATCGCTCGTCGATTGCGGATTCCACCCGCGGTCGGCGATGTGGCTCGTTACCTGCAGATGGCCTTGCGCCTGCATCGAGCCGCCCATCACGCCGAAGCTCATCAGCGGCCGGCCGTCGCGCATCAGGAAGCCGGGGATGATGGTGTGGAAGGGGCGGCGGCCGGGCGCCACTTCGTTCACGTGGCCGGGACGCAGGTTGAAGCCCCAGCCGCGGTTGTGCAGCGCGATGCCGGTATTCGGCACCACCACGCCGGAGCCGAAGCCCTTGAAGTTGGACTGGATGAAGGAGACCATCATGCCGCGCTCGTCGGCGGCGGTGAGGTAGACGGTGCCGCCGCTGTGCGGCCTGCCCGGGCGCGGGGCGGAAGCGCGATTGGCGTCGATGATCGCGGCGCGCTGCTTCAGATAGGCCGGGTCCAGCAGGTGCGAAGCGCTCACGTCGGTCATCCGGTCGGCGTCGGCCACGTACTCGACCATGTCGGCAAACGCCAGCTTCATCGCCTCGATCTGCAGGTGCCAGGCCAGCGGCGAGTCGAAGGGCATCGCGCCGATGTCGAATTGCTCAAGCATGCCGAGCGCCATCATGGCGGCGATGCCCTGCCCGTTCGGCCCGATCTCGCGCAGTTCCAGGTCGCGGTAGCGGATGGAAATCGGCTCCACCCAGTCCGGCTGATGCGCCGCCAGGTCTTCCTCGCGGATCAGGCCGCCGGTAGCGCGCGCATGATCGGCGATCGCCTTCGCCAGCTGGCCGCGGTAAAAGTCGTCGCCCTTGCTGCGCGCGATGCGTTCCAGCGTGCTCGCCTGGCCGGGGCAGATGAAGCGCTCGCCTGGCAGCGGGGCGCGGCCGTTGGGTGCGAAAGCGTCACGGTAACCGGGCTGCGTGATCAGTTCCGGCACCTGGGCCTGCCATTGGCGGTGCACCGTGTGCGACACGAAATAGCCGTCGTTCGCATAGCGCAGCGCCGGTTCAAACAAATCCTCGAACGGCAGGCTGCCGAAACGCTCCCAGGTCGCGCGCCAGGCCGACACGGTGCCCGGCACCGTGACCGAGTCCCAGCCGCGGTAAGGCATGGCGTCGTACTTCGCGAAGTAGTCCGGGGTCCAGGCCGCCGGCGCGCGGCCCGAGGCATTCAGGCCGTGCAGCGCCTTGCCATCCCAGACCAGCACGAAGGCGTCGCCGCCGATGCCGTTCATGCACGGCTCCACCACGGCAAGCGCGATGGCGGTGGCCAAGGCCGCGTCCATGGCATTGCCGCCGCGCGCCAGCATCTGCAGGCCGGCGGCGGAGGCCAGCGGCTGCGAGGTGGCCACCACGTTGGCCGCCACCAGCGGCAGGCGCTGCGAGGTGAAGGGGTAATCCCAGAAAGTCTTGTCGTCGTGGTTGTCTCGCATGGGTCGTCTGTCTCTCGTTCTCGGATGGATGCGGGATCGCGCGGCGGCGCCTTACTTGCCTTACTTGATCACGCCGGCGTTCTTCGCATCCTGAATATATACCTTGGTGCGCTCCGCCATGAAAGCCGGAATCTGGTCCACCGGGATATCAACGAGATCATAACCGCCTTCCACCAGGCGCTTTCTGGTTTCCGGGTCCTTGTTCAGCACCGCCATCATGTCCGACACTTTTTTCTGCACATCCCTGGGCGTGGACTTCGGCACGGCGATGCCGCGATAGGCGCCATCCACCCAGTCGAAGCCGAGTTCCTTGAAGGTCGGCACGTCGGGAAAGGCGGGATGGCGCTTCTCGGAAGCCACGGCCAGCAGCCGCATCTGCGACTTCTGCTGGATGGCGAAGGGCAGGTAGGTCATCGCCGCATCGACGTGCTGGCCGAGCATGGAGGAAATGATGTCGCCGGTTCCCTTGAAGGGGACGTAGGTGGTCTTGATGCCGGCCAGCTTGTTGAGTCGCTCGTGCGCCATGTGGTTGGCGGAGAAACTGCCGGAACCGGCCATGCTAATGCTGCCCGGCTTTTCCTTGGCTGCCTTTACCAGGTCCTGGTAGGTCTTGTAGGGACTGGATGCCGGCACCACGATCGCATCCGCCGTGAAGTGGTAGTAGTAGACCGCGGCGATGTCCTCGGTCTTGTAGTTCACCGAGCCGTCCAGCGGCTGCAGCACGATGTGCGGCAGGTTGACGCCGGCGATGGTGTAGCCGTCGCCCGGCATGCTGTTGAGCTGGCCCCAGACCAGGCCGCCGCCGGCGCCCGGCTTGTTGAGCACCACCATGGATTGCTTGAATTTTTCCTTGAACACTTCCGACTGCAGGCGCGCCACGTAATCCGATTCTCCCCCTGGCGTGAACGGGATGATGTACTGCACCGGCTTGTCCGGATAGTCGGCGCGGGCCTGGGTGAAGGGAAAGGCGGCAAGGGCGGCGCAGGTTGCGGCCGCCAGCAGGGTGCGCAGTGTCATGGCTTGTCTCCGTCGTGGTTATGCCGCCCTGTGGCGGGCGGTCGGTGTGCTGCGTTATGGATTCAATGCTGCCGGATGTGCTCGCACACCGCGCGCGTGACGTCCTCCGTGGTAGCGGTGCCGCCGAGGTCGGGCGTATGCAGACCGGATGCGGTCACCGCCTCGATGGCGCGCATCAGCCGCGCCGCCGCATCGGCCTCGCCGAGATGCTCCAGCATCATCGAGGCGGTCCAGAAGGTGGCCACCGGATTGGCGATGCCCTTGCCGGTGATGTCGAAGGCGGAGCCGTGGATGGGTTCGAACATCGACGGGAACTGCCGCTCCGGGTTGAGGTTGGCGGTGGGGGCGATGCCGAGGCTCCCCGACAGCGCGGCCGCGAGGTCGGACAGGATGTCGGCATGCAGGTTGGTGGCGACGATCACGTCCAGCGTCTGCGGCTTGAGCACCATGCGGGTGGTGACGGCGTCGACCAGCTCGCGGTCGGTCTTCAACGCCGGATAATCCTTCGCCACTTCATAAAAAATCTCGTCCCACATCACCATGCCGAAGCGCTGGGCATTGGACTTGGTGACCAGGGTCAGCTGCCTGCGCGGGCGCTTCATCGCCAGTTCAAAGGCGAAGCGGTGGATGCGCTCGACGCCGGCGCGGGTGAACACCGCCACCTCGGTGCCGACTTCGATCGGCAGGCCGCGGTGGGCGCGGCCGCCGTTGCCGGCGTACTCGCCCTCGGAATTCTCGCGGATGATGACCCAGTCGATGCCGGCGCCATTCTGCAGCGGGCTCTTGACCCCGGGCAGCACCCGGGCCGGGCGCACGTTCGCATACTGGTCGAAGCCTTGGGCGATGGGCAGGCGCAGCCCCCACAGCGATACATGGTCCGGCACCTGCTGGCTGCCGACGGCGCCGAAGAAGATGGCGTCGAACTGTTTCAGCCGTTCCAGCCCGCCCTCGGGAATGTAATGGCCATGCGCCAGGTAATAGTCCGAGCTCCACGGAAAGCTCTCCACCTCCATCCGGAAGCCGCCGTCGCGGGCGGCGAGGGCTTCCAGCACGGTCAGGCCGGCGCGGATGACTTCCGGCCCGATGCCGTCGGCGCCGATGGCGGCGATCTTGTGTGTTCTCATCTGTCTCCCCTGACCTGCCTTTTTGAAGGTTGTGCCCTATGGCGGGCGAGCTTGCGCCATGACTGCCTCATGGCGGCGGCCATCCATGCTATATGCGCGGCGGAAGACGGCCCGGGAACAACCGTTCGACTTCTGATTTAGGTCAACAGGGCGCGGCGACGGCCCAATGGAGGTCGCTCGACGGCGGCCACTCAGCGCGAACCCCGGCGCCGGGCGCTGCCTGCCTCCATCAGCAAGTAAAGCACGGTCGCCAGCGCCAGGGGCGCAAGGTAGTAGATGGCGCGGTAGGCGATCAGGGTGGCCAGCACGTCGGCCTTCGCCAGGGGCGGCGCCAGCAGGCCGATGAACACCGCCTCCAGCACGCCGAGGCCGGCCGGAACGTGGGTGATGACGCCGGCAATGGCGGCGACCAGCAGCACCGCCAGCACCGTCGGATAGTCGAGCGCGCCGTCGAACAGCGCGTGAATGATGGCGGCGATCAGCATCCAGTTGGCGCAGGACATCAGCAGCTGCAAGCCGGCCAGGCGCTGCGACGGCAGCCGGAGCTCCACCCCGCGCAAGCGCCACTGGCGGCGCCGGGAGAAAGCGCATAGCGCCACGTAGGCGCACACCACGCCCAGCAGCAGGCCGCCGATGACGCGCAAGGCAGCGGGGCCGACATGCCATTGCGGCGGCAGGCGCAGCGGCCAGAGCACGAAGGCGACGCCGGCCAGCAGCAGATAGCCGATCCAGTTGGTCAGCATGCTCAGCGCGGTGATCTGGGCGATGCGCGCGGTGTCGAGCCCGAGCCCGGCGTAGAGGCGGAAGCGAAAGCCGACCCCGCCGACCAGGGAGCCGAGGTTCAGATTGAACACATAGCTGATGAAGTTGACCGCCATGGTGCGGCCCACGCCCAAGCCATGCCTGGTGTAGTGGCGGCCGAGCAGATCGAAGCAGCTGTACAGGCCGAAGCTGGCGGCGGCGAGTGCGCCGGCCAGCCACAGGCTGGCGGGACGGCGCTGCTGCAAGCCCGCGAGCACGCGCTGCCAGTCGATGTCGCGCGCCTGGGTCAGCAGCAGCCAGGCCACCAGCGCGAAGAAGGCGAGCTTCGCCGCCCTGCCCAGCCATTGCCGCCAAGCCGGACCGGCCTGCCGCCTGCCTTCGCCTGCGCCCGCTTCCCTGGCGTTCATGGCACGGTGGTGTGTTCCAGGCGATCGGCGCCCTCGGGCAGGGTTTCGTCATGCAGGGCATCGAGCCGCGGCGTGTGCGCCGGCAGCCAGCCGACCCAGGAAGGAAAGCGGCGCAGGAAATGGAACAGGAAGAAGCTGCGCACCTGCCGCCACATCTCCGGCTCGCGCACGTCTTCCGGGCGGATCTGCTTGCAGCTGTGCCGGATCAGGTAGTCCAGGCGCTCGCGCAGGCGATGGTTGAAGCCGCGGTCGCGGATCATCACGTTCGCCTCGAGATTCAGCGAGAGGCTGAGCGGATCGAGATTGCTGGAACCGACGGTGGCCCATTCGTCGTCCACCACCGCCACCTTGCCGTGCAGCGGCCGCGCGCAGTATTCGTAGATGCGCACGCCGCCGCGCAGCAGGTGGTGGTAGAGCATGGCGGCCGCGATCTGCACGATCTGCATGTCCGGGTTGCCCTGCAAGATGAGGTCCACCTGCACGCCGCGCCGCGCCGCGCGGCGCAGGTCGCGCAGGAAGGCCCAGCCGGGAAAGAAATAGGCGTTGGCAATCACCACGCGCCGCTGCGCCAGGCGGATGGCAAGGCGGTATTGGCGTTCGATGGCGCGCTTGTTTTCATTGTTGTCGCGCCAGACGAACAGCGCCTCGGCCTCGCCCGCCGGCGCCGGCGCCGGCGTCTGCGCGACTGCTTGGCGGCGCCTGAACCAGTGGCGCCTGCCGTGGCCGGCGGCGATGGCGGCGCGCATGAAGGCATGGATCTGGGCGACGATCGGCCCTTCCGCCTGCACGGCATAATCCTGCTTCGCCTCCGGGCCGAAGTCGCCAAGATGGTCGGCGGAGTAATTGATGCCGCCGACGAAGGCAATCTTCCCATCCACCACCACCAGCTTGCGGTGCATGCGCCGGAACAGATTCAACCGCCGCAGCAGGCGCAGGCCGGGATCGAAGACATGGAAGCGCACGCCGGCCGCCGTCAGGCTGCCGATGAATTCCTGCGACAGGCTGGGTGAGCCCCAGCCATCGATGGTGAGGTCGATCTGCACGCCGCGCCGCGCCGCCTCCAGCAGCACCTGATGCAGTTGCAGCCCCACCTTGTCTTCATACAGGATGAAGGTTTCCAGCATCACTTCGCGCTCGGCGCGCGCGATCGCTTCGAACACCTTCGGGTAGAACTCCTCCCCGTTCTCGAGCAGGGAAAATCGATTGCCGCCTGTCCAACGCCGGTTCACGCCTGACCGCTCCTTGAGTCATATGGCCGGCAATATTTTCAAGCCGACCGGAAAACCTTGCCGCTTCTTGCGACGCCTACTTGGTTGGACCCGCATTTCGGCAAAGGAATTCCGGCGCGGGCGGGTTCAGACATTGACCGATTCGCGCTGCATTTCAAATAGCCGGAATGCCGGCTGCTCGGGATAAGTGCGCTGCATCAGCGGCCGCGCGACGTTGTACACCGGGATCTGGTTCACGGTCTTGCCTTCCGGGTGGCCGCGGTGCGCATGGCCGTGGAACACCACGTCGACCGGATAGCGCAGCAGCGGATCTTCCAGCCGGCTGCAGCCGAGGAAGGGAAATATCTCGAGCGGCTCGCCCTGCACCGTGGCTTCGATCGGCGAGTAATGCATCAAGGCGATGCGATGCGGCGTGCGCAGCTTGGCCAGCGCCGATTCGAGCTTGAGCGCTTCCTGCAGGGCCTCCTCGACGAACTGCTTCATGATGCGTTCGCCCCAGGGGCCGAGCGCGCGCCGCCCGAAGCCGCCGGCAAAGCCCTTGACGCCGGCGATGCCCACGCCATGCACTTCGCACGCCTCGCCGTCCAGCACCCGCACGCCGGCATTGGTCAGTATCTCGCATACCTTGTCCTGCTGGCCCGATTCGAAGTCGTGGTTGCCGAGCACCGCCACGATGGGCACGCGGACCGCTGCCAGTTCTTCCACCAGCACATGCGCCTCTTCCGGCAAGCCGTAGTCGGTCAGGTCGCCGGCCAGCAGCAGGGCATCCGCCGCCTTCTCCGCCTGCGAGAACAGGGGCCGGAGGCTGCCCGCGGATGACTTGGTGCAATGAAGGTCGCCGACGGCGGCGAATCGAACGGTGTCTTCTGAAATCACTTCTTCCTCCTAGTAAAGTCGGCCGGATGCGGTCGGCGCGCCGATGCCAGCTTTCAATGCGGCGCATGCTGAGGAAACAGACCATGGATCAGTGGCATAAGTTTTGCTGAATTTGCCATAACAGGCTGATATCACGGCCTGCCTCCCGGACATCGAGACAAAGGAGCGCCCATGTCAGCAGCCATGCCCCTACCCATGCCCATCCATCCCCCGCAGACCTGCGAACCGATGCAGCCAGGGGCAGCGCGGTTCTATCGGGACGTGCTGCGGCTGCTGAACCGCCATGGCATTCCCTTCCTGGTCGGCGGCGCCTATGCGCTCAACCATTACACCGGCATCGGCCGCCAGACCAAGGACCTCGACCTGTTCATCATGCGTCGCGACTTCGATCGAGTCGCCGCAGCGCTTGCCGGAGAGGGATATCAGGCGGAGCTGACCTATCCGCACTGGCTGGGCAAGGCCTTCGACGGCACGGCTTTCGTCGACCTGATCTTCAGTTCCGGCAACGGCGTCTCCGAGGTGGATGACGGCTGGTTCGACCATGCCATCGATGCCGTGGTGCTCGACACCCCCGTCAAGCTGTCGCCGGTGGAGGAGTCGATCTGGTCCAAGGCCTTCATCATGGAACGCGAACGCTACGACGGCGCCGACATCGCCCACATGATCCGCGCCTGCGCCGACACCATCGACTGGCGCCGCCTGCTGCAGCGCTTCGATCCGCACTGGCGGGTGCTGCTCAGCCACCTCACGCTGTTCGGCTTCATCTATCCGGCCGAGCGCCACTTGGTGCCGGCATGGCTGATGGAAGACCTGGTGGAGCGGCTGCGGCGGGAAATCCATGCGCCGCCGCAGGACGAGGGCGTGTGCCAGGGCACGCTGCTGTCGCGCGAGCAGTACCTGAGCGACATCCATCAGCAAGGCTTCCACGATGCGCGCGTCGAGCCGCACGGCAACATGTCGCCCGAGGACGCGGCATCGTGGACGCGGGCCATCCCGGAGCGCGATGACGAAGGCTGAGGCCGTTGCAAGGCTCCGCTCATGAACTCATTCGCCCATTAAAAAGCGCCTGTCCGCGCTGGCGGCAGGCGCTGGCTTGATGCTGCCGATCCCTTAGCGGCTGCCGGAACCGGAGCTGCTCGACGAGGAAGGCGTCGAAGAGCTGGAAGACGACGGGCTCGTCGAACTGCTGCTGCCCGACGAAGATGGCGTGGTCGAGCTCGACGACGGGCTGGTGGAGGTGGAGCTGCCCGAGGATCCCGAGCTGCCGGAGGACGACGTATCGGCGCTGGAGCCGGTCGACGAGCTGCCGCTGCTGTAGGTCGGCGGCGGCGGAACGCTTAACCCCGATCCGCCGGACGTGGTATCCATGCTGGAGCCGCTGCTTGTGCCGCCGCTGCTGGAACCGCCCGACGTGCTTCCCGACGTGCCGCTGGAGCTGCCGCTCGACCCCGCGCCGCTGCTGGTATCCGAGCTGCCGGAGCTCGATCCGCCGCCCATCGAACCGGAGCTGCTCGGGCTGGAGCTCATGCTCGAAGAACCGGAGCCGGAGCTGCCCGAGCTTCCTGAACTGCCGGAGCTGGATGGCGCAGTGGTCGTCGTCGTGGTCGTGGTAGTGCTGGCGGCGCCGCTCGATGGCGAGCTGCTGCCGGACGATGACGCAGCCGCGGCCGGGTCGTTGCTGGTGGTCGTGGTGGTGGTGGACTGCGCAAAGGTTGCAGCTGCGGTACCTAACAGCGAAATGAAAACAGCAAGAGGCAACTTCTTCATGATCGCTCCTTGTTTCTCTGGATGTGGCGGATAGCCGGTCATTGGATGTGAGGATGCGAGCGTGTTGGAAACCCGTGCAAGAACGGCCGTGGATGCCATCCACGCCGCGCGGCGCGCTGGTGCCGTCCGGCCCGTACCAGCACGGCGTCCGACGCCTGCGCGCATGAAGGCAAACCTGCTGGGTTCATGACCCGCTCTGGAGTTAGACGCGCTCCGCTTGATAGGTTCTCAACTTTCCCCTCTTCAAGAAAAGGAAACGCCCGGCATTCGCAAGGGCTGCGAATGCCGGGCGCGATGGCTGCCATGGCTTTTCGCCAGGCGATACGAGCCGATCTTTACCAGCGATGATGGTGGCCGCCCCATCCGCGACCGCCCCGGTAACCGAAATTGAAGCGGAAAGAGACAGGCGGCTCGACATAGACCGGAGCAGGACGAACATAAACCGGCGCAGGCTGGACGTATACCGGGGCAGGCTGCGCATAGACCGGAGCCGGCTGGGTATACACCGGCGCATCGCGGTATATCACCGGTCCGCTCGCCACCGGCGGCGGACTGTAGACCGCGCAGCCGCCAAGCAGGCTGGCGAGAACGAGAGGGACGAGCGTGAGGATACGGGTCTTCATGATGGTTTTCCTTTGTGACCAGTATAGGAAAACGGCGCAAAACAAAATCGGATATTGCCGTTTATTACAGCTGATACATGGCGCTACATTCCTCCTGGCCAGTCTCTAACGCGTTGGCACCCTAGCCGGACGACAGGATGCATCGAAATCAGACAATAACACTTGAATCCGAAACTAACCGCAGGCCGTCGGCGATCGCCGCGGTGGCTGGTTGCGCTGCGCGCTTGTGCTGACGCAAAGAGTCGGCTATTCGGTCATGGGTGCTTGTCAGCGTTCTCCCTTCGCGAATCGATGCAGCCTCGGCCGACTCGCCTACCTTCGCTGCATGATCCGCCACAGCCATTTTCGGCGCAAACAAAACGTCGCTCGCAGTTAGTATGTTTCATCGCGATGCCGGCCTCCTTATAATGCCAGTCTGCCTCACTCCTTAACGGCCATCATCATGCGCATCCTTTTCCATCTCCCCGGCGACGATGCCGACGCCTGGTTGCATGACCTGAAAGCCGCCTGTCCCGAAGCGGAAATCCGGCAATGGACGCCGGGCGACGCACGGCCGGCCGACTACCTGCTGGCATGGAAGCCGCCGGCCGAGCTGCTGCGCGGACGCACCGGGCTGAAGGCGGTGTTCAATCTGGGGGCCGGCGTGGATGCCTTGCTCGACCTGCTGCGCCGGGAGCCGCAGCTGCTCCCGGCATCGGTCCCGATCATCAAGCTGGACGATGCCGGCATGGGAAGGCAGATGGTGGAATACGTCATGCAGGCGGTGCTGCGCCATTTCCGCCGCGTCGACGACTATGAAGCGCTGCAGCGGCAGGGCATATGGCGCCCCTTGCCGCCGCGCCGACATGCCGAACACCCGATAGGCGTGATGGGCAGCGGCGCCCTGGGCGCGCAGGTGATTGCGGCCCTGGGCGCGGCCGGCTTTCCGGTGCGGGCCTGGAGCCGCCATCCGAAGCCGCTTGATGCCAGCGCAGCCGACGCCGCCCGCTTCGCGGGCAAGGACGCCTTGCCCGCGTTCCTGAACGGCCTGCAGCAACTGGTCAACATGCTGCCGCTGACGCCGGAAACCGGGAACATCCTCGACCGCGCCTGCTTCGACCGGCTGGCCGCCGGCGCCCATCTCGTCAACGTCGCCCGCGGCGCACACCTGGTGGAAGCGGACCTGCTCGATGCGCTGGCCAGCGGCCGGATCGCCGCCGCCACGCTCGACGTGTTCCGGCAGGAGCCGTTGCCGGCGGATCACCCGTTCTGGCGCCACCCGCGCATCCGCATCACGCCCCATGTCTCGGCCCTCACCGAACGCGGCGCCAGCATTGTGCAGATCGTGTCGCGCCTTCATGCCATGGAACGGGGCGAAACGGCGGCAGGCGCCATCGATCGGGAACGCGGCTACTGATCGCCCAATAATTGCCACGGCTTGCCGGTTATTTCCGGAAGGAAGTGACGCATGCTTTCTGCGCATGCAATAATCAGGCTTCCCTTCCTTCCTGCAGCACTTATGGAATTCCGTCCTGCCGAAGCGGTGTACCCGATGCTTTCCCGTGGTCAGCAGGCTTGCCCCATCCCGATGATGCCCACCGGCTGCCTGCCCGGCCCGGGAAGCCGGCGGCGGGAAGCATGCGGCTCCGCCGTGCCGAGGGGCCGCAGATGAAAGGATTGCCTCACCCGGCGCTGTTCTCCTTTCTCGGACGGGATGCGCGGCTGCGGCGCATGGTGGCTTACTGGGCCGCCACTGCCGGCCTCTACCTGCTGAGCCTGGCGCTGATGTGGCTGGCCGTGTGGCGGGGCGACATTGCGCGGGATGCGGCGGGCTGGCTCAGCCTGGCCATGGTGTCCGGCCTTGCGCTGTTTTATGTCCTGGTGCGCGCCAGCTCCCGCCTGCGCCTGACGCCGGCGCAGCTGGCGCTGGCGCAGGGCTGCTATGCCATTGCCTGCATTGTCGGCGCCTATGCCATTGCCGGGCCGATGCGCGGCGCCACCCTTGGCATTCTGGTGCTGGTGATGGTGTTCTGCGCCTTCAGCCTGACGCCGCGCCGCTCGCATCAACTGGGCCTGTTCGCCACCTGCCTGCTCGGCGCGGCCATCGTCGCCATGCGCATGATGGCCGCCCAGCCTTTTCCATGGCTGCACGAAGCGGTGCATTTCACGCTGACGGCAAGCTTGATGGGATCGGTTTCCCTCCTCACCGGCCGCTTCAACCTGCTGCGCCAGCGCCTGAAGCAGCAAAAGGACGAGCTCGGCCACGCCCTGTCGCGCATCCAGCTGCTCGCCACCCGCGATGAACTGACCCAGCTCGCCAACCGGCGCTACATGAGCGAGCTGCTCGAATCGGAAGACAGACGCCAGGACCGGGATGGGCAGTCGGTCTGCCTGGCCCTGCTCGACATCGACCTGTTCAAGCAGATCAACGACACCTACGGCCACGCCGTCGGCGACGAAGTCCTGCACAACTTCGCCCGCGAAGCCGAATCGGCGCTGCGCGCCACCGACGTGCTGGCGCGCTGGGGCGGCGAGGAATTCCTGCTGCTGCTGCGCAGCGCCGACCTGTCGCTGGCGGTGACGGTGTTGGAGCGCATGCAGAAGCACATCGCCTCCAGCACGCTCTGCGCCAGCGTCGCCGGCCTGCGCGTCACCTTTTCCGCCGGCATCACGGCGCTGGCCTCCGGTGAAACCGTGGCCGCCGGCGTCAAGCGCGCCGACCGGGCCATGCTGCATGCGAAGTCATCCGGCCGCAATGCGCTGCGCATCTTCGATCCCAGCCTGCAAGCGGAGCTCACCGCCCGCGCCGCCCTGGAAAGCGATCTGCGCCAGGCATTGCGGCTGGACCAGTTCATTCTCCACTACCAGCCGCAGGTCGACCAGGATGGCCGGGTGGTGGGCGCCGAAGCGCTGGTACGCTGGCAGCATCCGGCGCGCGGCTTGCTGGCGCCGCTCGAATTCATCCCGCTGGCCGAGGAAACCGGCCTCATCGTGCAGCTCGGCGAAATCATCCTGCGCCAGGCCTGCCGCCAGCTGGCGCAATGGCAGGCCAGTCCGGCAACGGCCGGCCTGAGCCTGGCAGTGAATGTCAGCGCCCGCCAGTTCCGGCATCCGGATTTCCTGCAACTCGTTTTCGACGCGCTTGCGCAGAACGGGGCCGCGTCCGAAGGTCTGGAACTGGAGCTGACCGAAAGCGTGCTGGTGGACGACATCGAGGACACCATCGGCAAAATGCGCCGCCTGAAGCAGGAAGGCGTGCGCTTCTCGCTGGACGACTTCGGCACCGGCTATTCATCGCTGGCCTACCTGAAGCGGCTGCCGCTCGACCAGCTGAAGATCGACCGCTCCTTCGTGCGCGACATCCTCGACGATGGCAACGATGCCATCATCGCCCGCAGCATCATCGCGCTCGGCCGCAACCTCGGGCTGGCGGTGATCGCGGAAGGCGTGGAAGCGCCGGAGCAGAAAGCCTTCCTGGAAACCATGGGCTGCGGCCGATTCCAGGGCTATCTCTTCGGCCGGCCGGCGCCGGCCGACGCGTTTGCCGCCCTGCTGCAGCCCAAGCCCGCGTCCGCTCCGTCCGCCATCGGTTGACGCTTTCCCGGCGCTATTCGCTGCGCCCGGACTGGAAAATCCCCTCCTCAAGCCGCCCTGCGGCCAGCCGAATCCAACGGCCATACTTGCCGTGGTGCATTGCAACTTGACAATCTGCATGGACAGTTCATTCTTGCAATGCATTAAACCAAAAGACGGAATGAAGTAAGGGAACACTGTAGAGCCATTTTCTTTGATGCATCCGACAAAAAGAGGAGACTGAACATGAAGAAAAGCGTCAAGGCAGCAGACCAGACATCCGGCAACCGCCGCCGCTTTCTCGGCAAGGCGGCTGCCGGCACCGCAACCGCAATCGCCTTCCCGATGGTGGCGAAGGCACAGACCCCCACCCAGTTCCGCTTCCAGAGCACCTGGCCCTCCAAGGACATCTTCCACGAATACGCTCTCGACTTTGCCAAGAAGGTCAACGACATGACCGGCGGCGAGCTCAAGATCGACGTGCTGCCGGCCGGCGCCGTGGTGCCCGCCTTCGGCCTGCTCGACGCCGTTTCCAAGGGCACGCTGGACGGCGGCCATGGCGTGATGGGCTACAACTACGGCAAGCAGGCGGCCATCGCCCTGTGGACTTCCGGCCCGGCCTACGGCATGGATGCCAACATGGTACTGGCCTGGCACAAGTACGGCGGCGGCAAGGAACTGCTGGCCAAGCTGTACGACTCCATCGGCGCCAATGTCGTCACCTTCCTCACCGGTCCGATGCCGAGCCAGCCGCTCGGCTGGTTCAAGAAGCCGATCACGAAGAAGGAAGACTTCAAGGGCCTGAAATACCGCACCAACGGCCTCGCCATCGACCTCTTCACCGCCATGGGCGCGGCGGTGAATGCGCTGCCCGGCGGCGAGATCGTGCCGGCGCTGGACCGCGGCCTGCTCGACGGCGCCGAATTCAACAATGCCACCTCCGACCGGGTGCTCGGCTTCCCCGACGTGTCCAAGGTCTGCATGCTGCAGAGCTTCCACCAGAGCGCCGAACAGTTCGAGATCAGCTTCAACAAGAACAAGTACAACGCCCTGCCCGCCAAGCTCAAGGCCATCATCGATAATGCGGTGGAGGCCTCATCGGCCGACATGTCGTGGAAGGCGGTCGACCGCTACTCCACCGACTATCGCGAGCTGCAGGCCAAGGATAAGGTCAAGTTCTACAAGACCCCCGACTCGCTGCTGCAGGAACAGATCAAGATCTGGGATGAGGTAGTGGCGAAGAAGCGCGAGGGCAATCCGCTGTTCCAGGAAGTCGAGAAGTCGATGCGTGCCTTCGCCGAGCGCGCGGTGAAGTGGGACATGGATACCAACAATCCGCGCCGCATGGCCTACAACCACTACTTCGCCAAGAAAACTTCCTAACCCCCGCTGGCTGGAAGCTCGAACCGCCCGCGGCAGCGCATGCGCTGCCGCGGCGGCGATTACGCCAGCAATAGACGCCGCGGCTCGGCCTTGGCTCCGGCTCGGCTGCGCCGTCTTTGCGAAGAAAGATCAGGTGAACAAGAATGAGCGTAAAGTCGCTGTTAACCGCCGCTGACCGGATCAGTACCTGGGTCGGCAAGGCGGCGTCATGGCTGATGGTGGTCCTGATGATCGTCATCTGCGTCGAAGTATTCAAACGCTATTTCCTCAACGCGCCGACGTCATGGATCTTCGACGTCAGCAACATCATTTATGGAACGGCCTTCATGCTGGCCGGGGCCTATGCCATGGCCCAGGACGGCCATGTGCGCGGCGATTTTTTCTACGCCAACATGAAGCCGAGAACCCAGGCCGCCCTGGACCTGGTGCTTTACGTGCTGCTTTTCATCCCCGGCATCCTGGCCCTGATGTACGCAGGCTATGACTATGCGCGCGACTCCTGGCGCATTCTCGAACATTCCACCACCAGCTCCGACGGCCCGCCCGTCTATCACTTCAAGACGGTGATTCCGGTGGCGGGCGCGCTGATGATGCTGCAGGGCATAGCCGAAATGATCCGCTGCGTGGTATGCCTGAAGACCGGCGAATGGCCGGCCCGTCTCAAGGACGCCGAGGAAATCGACGTCATCGAACAGCAGCTCGCCAACAGCGCCTATGTCGACGAAGAGGACAGAAAATTGGCGATAGAACGGGCACATTCAATCGAAAGCGAAGCCAAGCTTCGCGGAACCGCGGAAGGAGAACGTTGATGAGCGAACCCGCACTCGGCCTGCTGATGCTGGTGTTGATCATCGGCTTCATCCTGATGGGCTTTCCCACGGCATTCACCCTGATGGGCCTGGGCACCGCCTTCGGCTTCTACACTTTCTACGACCCGGCGCAGTCCTGGATCGACAACAAGGTATTCGACCTGATGGTCCAGCGTACTTACGGCGCCATGACCAACGACGTGCTGATATCGATTCCGCTGTTCGTGCTGATGGGCTATGTGATGGAACGCGGCGCGCTGGTGGACAAGATGTTCTACAGCTTCCAGTTCGCTTTCCGCCGATTGCCGGCTTCGCTGGCGGTGGCATCCCTGATCGTATGCACCATCTGGGGCATCGCCAGCGGCCTGGTGGGAGCGGTGGTGGTGCTGATGGGCGTGATTGCCTTCAATCCGATGCTCAAGGCCGGCTATGACACCCGCCTGGCGGCAGGCGTCATCACCGCCGGCGGCACGCTCGGCATCCTGATCCCGCCCTCGGTGATGATCATCGTCTACGCAGCCGTGGCCGGCCAGTCGGTGGTCAAGCTCTACGCCGCCGCCATGTTCCCGGGCTTCTTCCTGGCGCTGCTCTACCTGGTGTACATCATCGGCTGGGCCATCATCAATCCCAGGATCGCGCCGCGCCTGCCGGTTGAGAAAACGCATATCCCGGTGCCAGCCTGGGTGCCCCGGCTGCAAGCGTCCTACTCGAAGAAACTGCTGCCGGCCTTGGTGGGCGCCACGCTGTTGCCGCGCAAGGCGCTCGCCCTCAGCGCCGATGGCGTCCAGCTCAGCTATAACCTGATCTTGCGGAACCTCGCTACCGCGCTGGTGCCGCTGGCGCTGGTGGCGGCCACCCTCGGCTCGACCTGGTGGTATGTGGTGGTGCGCCCCGCCGCCGATGCGCCGCCTCCGCCGCCCGCAGCCGTCACCCAGCCGCGGGAGGAAGCCAAGCCCCAGGCCGATGACGTGCCGCAGGCGCTGGAAATCGATCAGGCCAGCCCGTCGCAAGAGATCAGCAGCGAATCCGACGGCCCGATACAGATGGGTTCGCTGGAAGAGCCTTCCAAGGAGGAAACCCAGGCGGCCGGCCCGAGCAGCGATTTCTACAAGTATTTTGCGTTGACCTGCGGCTTGCTGGCGCTGCTGCTCATCTACTACTACTGGGTGATGGAAGCGGAGCAGTTCGAGTTGCTGAAGCTGCTGGTGTCGTCCACGCTGCCGCTCGGCATCCTGACCTTGCTGGTGCTGGGCGTGATCTTGTTCGGCATCACCACCGCCACCGAATCCGCCGCGGTGGGTGCCGCCGGCGCCTTCCTGCTCGCCTGGCAGGCGAGGACGCTGACATGGAAGAAGACCAAGGAAGCGGTGTTCCTGACTTCCAAGACCACCGCCATGGTGTGCTGGCTGTTCGTCGGATCGGCCATCTTCTCGGCGGTGTTCGCCATCCTCGGCGGCCAGGCGCTGGTGGAAAAGTGGGTGCTCTCGCTGGATCTGACGCCGCTGCAGTTCATGCTGCTGTCGCAGGCGATCATCTTCCTGCTCGGCTGGCCGCTGGAATGGACCGAGATCATCGTGATCTTCGTGCCGATCTTCCTGCCGCTGCTGAAGCACTTCAACATCGACCCGATCCTGTGGGGCACGCTGGTGTTCGTCAACCTGCAGGCCGCCTTCCTCTCGCCGCCGGTCGCCATGTCGGCCTTCTACCTGAAGGGCGTGGCGCCATCGCATGTCACCATCAACCAGATCTTCGCCGGCATGATGCCCTACATGCTGATCGTGATCGTGTGCATGGTGCTCATGTACCTGTGGCCGGGACTGACGCTGTGGCTGCCGAACTACCTGTACGGCGGTTGAGCTTGAAGGGATGTTGAAACCGCCCGGACCGCAGTGAAACAACGGTCCGGGCGAAACAGCTTCAGCGCATCGGCTGATAATTCACCGGCACCCAGACATAGCCCTTGCCCTGCTGGCGCAGGTGGCCGATGCCGGGGAAGGAAAGATGGGCGCCGGCGGCGAGATAGCCCTGCTTCGCCGCCTCGGCGAAGGCGCGCTTGCGCTGCGCCGCGGCGGCCTTGGCGTCAGTGTCGAACTGGATGGTGACCGAGGGATCGTCGAACTGCACCGCGGCTACGTGGATCAGGTCGCCCCACAATGCGAGCTTCTGCCCGCGGCTCTCCACCATGTACACGCTGTGGCCGGCGGTATGGCCATGAGCGGGGACGGCGCGTATGCCGGGTGTCAGCTCGGTCTCGCCTTCGAAAGGCTTGAGGCGGTCCGTCTTTGCATACGGATTCAGCGAAGCCATTGCGCCCTGGAAGAAGCCCTTGGCATCCTGGGGCGCCTTGTCCATATTGGCCTGGCTCAGCCAGAAGTCGGCATCATGCTTGTCGACCCGCACCACCGCATTCGGGAACACCCGCTGCTCGCCCTCGGCCAGGCCGCCGATATGGTCGGGATGCAGGTGGGTGATGTAGATTTCGTCCACCTGCTCCGGCTGGTAGCCGGCCGCCTTCAGCGTGGCAGCAAGGTTGCCAAGCGTCGGTCCGAACAGCTTGCCGGCGCCGGCATCGACCAGCACCAGCTTGCTGCCGGTATTGACGAGATAGGCATTGACCGAGGTTTCCACCGGCGGCTTGAGAAAGCTGCGTCCCAGCGCCTGACGGGTCTTTTCCGGCTTGATGTTGGTGAGCAGCGTGTCCACCGGCAGGGCGACGGTGCCATCCGATAGCGCGGTGATCTCGAAGTCGCCCAGCATCATGCGGTAAAAGGCGGGCGCCGAAGTCTTGGCCATCGGCGCGGCGGCATGGGCGACTGGAGCGAGGGAGCCGGCGGTGCCGGCAAAGGCGAGGGAAACAGCGAGCAGCAGGCGGGACATTTTCATCGGCGGTTCTCCTTGGTGGTTGGCGGGCATATGCTGCTTGGCATTATGCCCAACTCCGCCCAAGGCCACCGGCAAGGGCCGGCGCATGCCGGCCCTGCGAGAAGTTAGAACTCTTCCCAGTCGTCCTGGCCGCCTGCAGGCTGCGGGCGCGGCACGGCTGCCGTCCGCACCACTGGCACGCCGGCCGATGCGCTGGCGATCTTCGGGCGCTTCGACGCGCGGACAGGCGCCGGCTTGTGCTTCACGGCAGGGGAACTGGCCTTGGCCTTGACCGGCACCGGCGCCGCCGCTACCGACTGCTGCACCCCGTCGAGCTTGAACACGCCCACCGCATGCGTCAAATGGCCGGCCTGCTCGCGCATGGCATCGGCTGCCGCTGCCGCCTGCTCGACCAGGGCGGCATTCTGCTGCGTCACCTGGTCCATCTGGGTGATGGCATGATTCACCTGCTCGATGCCGGCGCTCTGCTCTTCGGACGCGGCCATGATTTCGGCCATGATGTCGGTCACGCGGCGCACGCTGCTGACCACCTCGTCCATCGTGCTCCCAGCCTCGCCCACCAGCTTGCTGCCGGTCTCGACCTTCTCCACCGAGTCGTCGATCAGGGCCTTGATCTCCTTGGCTGCCGCGGCCGAGCGCTGCGCCAGGCTGCGCACCTCGCCCGCCACCACCGCGAACCCCCGCCCCTGCTCGCCGGCGCGCGCCGCTTCCACCGCCGCGTTCAAGGCCAGGATATTGGTCTGGAAGGCGATGCCGTCGATGACGCTGATGATGTCCACGATCTTCTTCGAGGCATCGTTGATGGAACCCATGGTCTGCACCACCTGCGACACCACCGTCCCGCCCCGGGTCGCCACTTCGGAGGCGGACACGGCCAGGGTATTGGCCTGGCGGGCATTGTCGGCATTCTGCTTGACGGTGGAGGTGAGCTCTTCCATGGAGGACGCGGTTTCCTCCAGCGAGCTGGCCTGCTGCTCGGTGCGGGAAGACAGGTCCATGGTGCCGCTGGAAATCTCTGCCGTGGCGGTGGTGATGGCCTCGGTGCCGCCGCGCACTTCCGCGACGATGCGCATCAGGCTCAGGTTCATGTCGCGCAAGGCTTCCATCAACTGGCCGGTCTCGTCCTTGCTGGTGACGGCGATGTCGGCGCGCAGGTCGCCGTCGGCCACCTTGCGCGCCACGGCCACCGCCTCGCCCAGGGGGCGGGAGATGCTGCGTGCAATGAGAAAGGCGAAGGTGATGCCGAACGCCAGCACCAGCAATACCAGCAGGCCCAGCAGCTCGAAGCCCTTCTTGTAGCTTTGCTCGATGGCGTGGGCGTTGTCGTCAATCGCCTTGCGCTGCACCTGCAGCAGTTCCATCAGCAGGGATTCATACAGCTTCGACGCCGGCAGGTACTGCTGCTCCAGGATGCGGGTGGACTCGGCCGAATTGCCGGCCACCTTTTCCTTGATCGCGGTATCGCGCGCCTTCTGGTACTTCTCCCGCACCTCCCCGATGCGCTTGTACAGGTCTTTCTCCTGATCGGTCACCAGGTAAGCCTCGAAGGCCTTCTGGATCTCGCTCGACGACTTTGCGGTGGCGGCGGTGTCTTCCTTGAAGAACACGCCCAGGCTTTCGTCAGTGCTCTTGGCGATGGCGGTAGTACGGCGGATGGCGGCGAAGACATTGCGATACCAGTCGGCCACCAGGCGTTCCTTCGCGAGCGGCTTTTCCATCATCTGCCGGGTTTCTTCCGACACCTGGCGCAATTGCCACATGCCGACGCCGGTGGAGAGAATGGAAAGTGCGAGAACGATGGCGAAGCCAAGTGCGAGGCGGGTGCTGATGCGAAGATTCTTGAACATGCTGATCATAGTGATGTGTTTCAGGCCGCCTTACGGCGCCGCGCCGCGCGGGCGCTTTTGCCTGTCTCCTCTCCATAGTTGTCGTTATTGTTGTGCAATGGCACGGAAACCCGGCGTGGCCAGAAGGGAGTTTCCGTCTGGAAAGCATAGTACTGACAAATTTTTGGGAAATAAATACCAAAAAGCTAATCGAAGCAAAGTCTTGGCATTCCGCTACCCGGTTTGCAACGGCGTCTTGGCAATTTTTCAAGTAAGCTTGCTTGGCGCATAAGCAGCTTTCTTTACCGACATCCACCCTGAAAGGAGCGTCATTTCGTTCATGCCTCTCCGTGACCCGCTTGTTTCCTTCCTCGTCCCGCGTTCCGACGCGCCCGCCCTTCCTTTCTCCGGAGGCGGCCATGCAGCGTGACAGCCTGTACCACAAAGTCTTCCTGCTGCTGCTGCTGCTGGTCAGCCTGGCATTCGGCTGGATCCTCTGGCCTTTCTACGGCGCGGTGTTCTGGGCGATGGTGCTGGCCATCCTGTTCGCGCCCTTTCATCGGCGCATGCTGGCGTCGCTGCATTCCCGGAAAAATCTGGCTGCCATTGCGACGCTGCTGCTGTGCCTGGTGATCGTCATCCTGCCGCTGACCTTCATCACCAGTGCGCTGGTGCAGGAAGGCGTGACGGTCTACAACAGGATCCGGAGCGGGCAGATCGACTTCGGCGTGTATCTGCAGCAGATCATGAATGCGCTGCCCTCCTGGCTGGTGAACATCCTGGACCGCTTCGGCATGACCACCATGGTCAGCCTGCGCGACAAGCTCTCCGCCGGCGCCCAGCAGGGCAGCCAGGAGATTGCCAAGCAGGCGTTGAGCATCGGGCAGAACACCTTCGATTTCCTGGTCAGCTTCGGCATCATGCTCTACCTGCTGTTCTTCCTGCTGCGCGACGGCCGCGAGCTGGCCGAACGCATCCGCCAGGCGGTACCGCTGCACGCCCGCCACAAGGATTACCTGCTTAAAAAGTTCACCACCGTCATCCGCGCCACGGTGAAGGGCAACATCGTGGTGGCGGCGGTGCAGGGCGCGCTCGGCGGCGTCATGTTCTGGATCCTGGGTATCCAGGGGGCACTGCTGTGGGCGGTGCTGATGGCTTTTCTCTCGCTGCTCCCGGCGGTCGGCGCCGGCCTGGTGTGGCTGCCGGTGGCAATCTACTTCCTGCTCACCGGCTCCATCTGGCAGGGCGTGGTGCTGATCGCCTTTGGCGTGCTGGTGATCGGCCTGGTCGACAATATCCTGCGTCCGCTGCTGGTCGGCAAGGATACGCAGATGCCCGACTACATCGTGCTGCTGTCCACGGTGGGCGGCATGGCGCTGTTCGGCCTGAACGGCTTCGTCATCGGCCCCGTGATCGCGGCGCTGTTCATCGCGGTATGGGACCTGTTTTCTCGGGCGGAGGAAGTGCACGAGGAGCACTAGCACCCGTGCACGGGGCACAGCAATCGCATTTCCATCCATCGCATGGCTTACGCCCGGACCGCCATGCACGCAATTGACGGTCACCATGATCCACCGACAGCGGAAAATGCGACACCGCCAAGGCAATCAGCGAGCAACTGCATCCACACCTTGATTTGCCAGGATGACGGCTTATCGCTTCGAGGCGGCTTCACGAAACTGGCTGGCATCTACACCGGGCATTGCAATGCAGCTGGTGCTGTAAATCTCGGTATCGCTTGAATTCACCATACGTACCGGACATCTCCCACTTCGCCGCTGGAATGGTTAACTCGAAAGAAAATTTGCCATGTGGAGCAAAGCATCTTTTGCATTTATTGAATCCGGCAGCGCAAGCAACCCAGTGCTAGGCTCAATCCGATCCGCTTCGGCGCAACCGCTGCTTGCCTTGCTGCCACACCCTGTAGAGTCTGCCTTTACCCCGCCCCCCAATTTGTCGCCTGGGATCATTCAGGCTATTGAACGGGCATGGGCTCAACCCGCCGCCTCTAGGCTAACGCCACCCACTCTCAAGGCGCCAACAAGCGTGGCGCGAATCCTCGCCGTCCTGCTGAACATTTCGGGCCGATCGGAGCCCGGATTCATCCTGGGCAAGCTAACGGGCGCCATCCCCTGGGACTTGTCGTTTCGCGATTGCCAGATGGCCGACATCGCCCTTGAGAAAGCAAAGCAGCTCAATATCCCGTTACCCATGCTTGAGCAGCAAGATTCACTCACGACCCAACAAAAGCTCGGGCTGATCCGGTTTGCTGCCGGACTGGGAGAACTTCTCACTTCAGATTCCCGGAAACAGCGCGAACAGACTTTTCTGACCATGTTCAAGCAAGTCATGGCCACTGCATTCGGCTCACCCGGTGGCATGAAACAACTTCACCGCCGCTACGCCACCACGGGCAGCAAGCCTGCCCGTAAGAATGCGCAGGGAGGCCGCGCGAGCACCGGCTCCGGAAATCGGGAAACTGCCAAGCGGATTTCCCTGCCCGCCCCCGTTTTCACCTCCTTTACCTCGAGCCAGCCTAGCGAAGCCCCCACGCCGCAGCAGCAGAGCCGAGCGACCCGACTAGTCAACGAGTTCGCCGCCGGCGTTTTCAGCGGCGATATCAAATGGGATATGTCTCGTCTGATGGAAGGCAACCTGCCGGCGCTGTACGAGGCTGGCAAGAAAAAAGTCGACAAGGCAGGCCTGCCGGCACCGCTTGCCACCGTCTGTCTCGACAGGCTCGTCCTGGCCATCTACAACAAGCTTGCTCACGCCGTTCTCGGTGAAAGGTCGGGCAACAAATTTTCCATTCCACTGAAAACTGTTGACGACATCATCAAGGGGATACACCTGATTAGTGCCCGATACGGCGGCGCGGTGCAGTTGTACGGCATACCGATGAACGAAGCAGGTTTCAGCGATCTGGCAAGAAGGTTGTGGCAGGATGCCATCGACGGCGAGATCCAGGCCGCCAGGAGCCGTTCACCCTTCAGGGCGGTGATATTCGATCGCCTAGGCATGCCCCAACCGGTAACGCGGGTTGAAAAGAACGGGCCAGGCTTAGCGTTCGAGCGAAGCGATGGCGCGCCTGGCCGCTTTCATATCGAAACACTGACACTCTATACGCGGGATGGCGGTGCCTGGTTCGGCTACGGCAATCCGCAGGCGAGGCCGCCACGCATCTACCCTATCCCCGGCGGCAGGCAGGAGCTGGTTCCTCCCGGAGGCGACACTCGAAACGTCGCCTGGATGCGGCGGTTGTCCGCGCATGTGATGGCGCAACGCGATGGCGGCGCCCTAGCCGAGGACGCGTTCATACCGCTGCGGGGGCAAGGATTGAGCTTTCCGCAAGGAGGCTCACAGGAATTCAAACCTGCGCAGCCGCTGCAAAGGCCGCCTGCAAACCCGGCAGGCGGCAGCGGTTCCATTGAGGAAGTGGCACAGAAATACGGGGTCACCGCGCACAATGTGCGGCGCCTGATGAACGCCACTGGCATGACTGCCGAACAAGCGGCTTCTTATCTGGCGGCCCAAGTCCTGTTTTCCGGCGGAGGCAGCAGGGCGGACAGGCGCAATGCGAGAAACCAAACCCCTGGCAACACCATTACGGCCATTGAGGCATATGCAAGCGACCAACTCAACAATGCCATCCTCGAGGAGATTCGCCGTGCCTCTTACGAAGTACTGAAAAGTTGGCTGTCAGAAGTCAATGTCGATGAGCTGCCTTGGCCGATTCAGCAGGCACTTCGTGACAATCGCAACTTCGGGTCAGTAATTGATAAGCGACTGCGTAACATTGCGGCCGCCCTCGCGCATTCACGCCCGCTTGATCAGGCAGTCGATGGCCCTATTGAAAAGAAAGAGAATCTTTTCCCTATCGACGTGCGTTCGTCCATTCGATTTGTTTCAATGGAAGCAGCAAATACGGAGCCTTCGAATCCATACGGAAAATTTTATGGCGAAATATTGTTTGCTCCAACGGCCAAATACTCAGAAACGAAGGATCTCCCCCAGGTTATCCATGGTCTTGTGCATGAATTTGGATTTGACAAACCGGGGCACGATTTAATCCACCTCGGGTCTGGAATTGGGGTGGACCCGAAACTCGTACTTCCAGGCACCGCTGCTGGAGTAGATTCAACGACAAGCCTTAATCCATCAAACAAACCAAGTGCAACGTCAGAAGATCAACCGGCAAACTTCAATGGCCTTTTGATAGAGGCAATGGGGTTTGGATTGGCTGCGCAACTGCAGGAGGAAGCGGGCAGCTTCGTCAGGAGCGTATATGACGCATTACCCGTGAAGGATCAAGAGCTGGACCGCCTGCTCGATGGAAGGTCTAAACAGGAAGAACAGCAAGTCAAGTTGCAATTGAAGGTCAATGTAGACTCGGCTTTCGCCGATCTGTGGCAACGCACCGGATATTTTGTAGAGTTCAACGGACTCGTAGACGGAACTGATTATTGGCGGCAGGCAAAAAACCTCGCTGACAATGGCCCCGAAAAAATTGAACCGGACGCAAGGCAGCCAGGTACCTATACCTACTACATGCCGTCAAATATCATTTACGCATTCAAACTGGCATTCAAAGAACTGCTCGCGACGAATCCTCACTTCAGAAAAGAGTTACGGGCCAACTTTGTACGGTATCTCGATTTTGTCAGCAAGCTGAAGGTCATGTACGACAACGGCATCGCGCCGCGCCGGACGTCGATCGATTTGTCCCTGTCAGGCGACAGCACCCGAGCGATGCTGGCGACGGTCATCGGTGGCCTGGAGCAGGTAAAGCGGTTATATCCAGGCATGACAAGCGTCGATGAGTTGATTCGACACTATCAAACGATCATCAAGAAAGGGGACGATAAGTCTCGAGCGAACGTCGATGCTCCACGCTTCAGGTAGACGCTAGATGGACATCGCCCTCTTTCGTGGAAACCCACGAAGAAAGCATGATCCGTTTCTCGGGCAAGCGCAGGAGCCTTAATCGCGTCGCTGGAAGCTCAGGTGATGAGCAGCTTGATTCTAAAGCGTTTCCTTACCTTGTTCGAGTTCACGCTCTGCGCTTCCAATCCTCGTTTTGAATGAACCCTGCCATCGCGGCCCCAGCAGCACAATCCCCAGCGCCCCAGCCAACAACACAATCCCCGCCCACTGCCATCCGCTGACCGTTTCACCCAACAGCAGCGTCCCCGCTGCCAGCCCTACCAGCGGCACGCCTAAACTAAAAGGCGCCACCCGGCTGGCCGCATGCCGCTTGAGCAGCCCGGTCCAGAGCGTATAGGCGAGGATGGTGGCCACCCACCCGAGCGCCGCCACCGCCGCCCAGCTGGATGGCGCGGCGTGCAGCCAGCGCCAGCGCGCTTGCGGCGCATCGAACACCCAGGACAGCAGCATGAAGGGCAGCACCGGCACCATGCTGGTCCAGACCATGAAGCCGAGCACATTGAATTCGGGTGTGGCGCGCTGCGCCTTGCGCACCACGATATTCGAGACCGCCCACATCGCCGCCGCGCCGAGGCTGAGCAGGAAGCCGAGCGGCGTGGTGGCCTGGGTCGCGCCGGCGCCGGGCGCGAGGTAGTTGGCGGCGAAGCAGCCTAGGCCGACGGCGGCCAGCACCAGGCCGAGTTGCAGCGGCCGGCCGACATGCTCGCGCAGGAACAGAAATCCAAGCAGGGCGGTGAAGAACACCTGGGTCTGCACCAGCACCGAGGCCAGGGCCGCCGTCATGCCGACCTGCAGCGCCAGGAACAGCAGGCCGAACTGGCCCACGCCCTGGCACAGGCCATAGAGCGCAAGCCACTTCGGCGGCATGCGCGGCGGCCGCACCAGCAGGGCCAGCGGCAGGAAGGCGAAGACATAGCGCGCGGCGCCGAGCTGCATCGGCGTGAAGTCGCGCAGCGCCAGCTTCATGGCGACGAAGTTCAAGCCCCAGATCAGGACGATGCCGATGGCGGCGCCGTAGTCGCGCAGCCCGAAGGGTGCGGGCGACGGCGCCCTCATTGGAGGGCCACGCTGCCGTGTCCCGTATCCTGGCCGGCGATGGTGGCCAGCAGGGCCAGGAGTCGGCGGGTATCGGCCGGCTTGACCAGGTGGTGGTCGAAGCCGGCGTGGCGCGAGCGGTCCCGATCCTGCGATTGGCCATAGCCGGTCAAGGCGATCAGCGTCGCCGAAGCCGTCTGCGATGTGGCGCGCAAGCGCTTCGCCAGTTCGTAGCCGTCCATGTCGGGCAGGCCGATATCGAGCATGAAGACCTGCGGCGGCCTTGCGCGCGCCGCGGCGAGGGCGCTGCCGGCATCGTAGTGGGTCTCGACTTCGTGGCCCGCGGCCTCGAGCAGCATCGCGAGGCTTTGCGCCGCATCGACATTGTCGTCGACCACCATCAGCCGCATGCCTGGCATCGGCGGAGGCAGCACGGGCGCATCCGGCGGCGTTGCTGCTAGTGCCTGCTCCTGGGTAGCCGCCAGGCGCGGCAGCGTGATCAGGAATTCACTGCCGGCGCCGGGCCCGTCGCTGCGGGCGGTGATGCCGCCGCCGTGCAGTTCCACCAGGCTCTTCACCAGCGCAAGGCCGAGACCGAGGCCGCCCTGGGAGCGGTCCGGGGAGCGCTCGGCCTGCGTGAACAGTTCGAACACATGCGGCAGCAGCTCCGGCGCAATGCCGATGCCGTTGTCGCTCACCGCGACATTCACCCGCTCCGGCGTGGCCGTCAGCTGCAGCCGGAGGCGGCCGGCTTCCGGCGTGTACTTGGCGGCATTGTTGAGGACGTTGGCGATCACCTGCACCAGCCGCGTGGCGTCGCCCTCCACCTGCGCCGGTTCCGACGGCAGCCCGACCTGCAGCACATGCCGGCGCGCCTCCATCAGCGGCCTGACCTGCTCCAGCGCGTCCTTGACCACGTCGGCCACGTTCAGGGGCTTGCGGTCGAGCGTCACCAGGCCGCGGGTGACGCGCGACACGTCGAGCAGGTCGTCCAGCAGTTCGGTCATGTGCTGCACCTGGCGCGCGATGATGTCGCTGGTATGGCGCAGCCGCTGCTGGTCCATCTGGGTTAGCTTCAGCAGCTGGGCGGCAGTGCTGATCGGCGCCAGCGGATTGCGCAGCTCGTGCGCCAGCATGGCGAGAAATTCGTCCTTGCGGCGGTCGGCGATGCGCAGCTCTTCCTCGGCGCGGCGGCGTTCGCTGATGTCGAGCGAAATGCCGCGCATGGCGCGGACCCTGCCCTCGGCATCGCACACCGCCTTGCCGCGCACCTCCACCCAGATCTGCTGATGATTGTCGGGCCGGATCATGCGCACCGTGCAGTGAAACTGGCCGCTGCCAGTGCGTGCCTGCTCGATCGCTTCCTGCAGCGGCTTGACATCGTCCGCATGCACCAGCCGCATGCCGGCCGGCGCGTGGTTCCAGGATGTGCCGAAGATCTCGACCGCGTTGGCGGAAAACGCGATTGCATCGGTGTCCAGGTTCCAGTCCCAGACCGCCATGCGGGCGGCAACCATGCCCTCGCGCAGGCGCTCTTCGCTTTCACGGGCGCTGCGCTCGGCGTTCTCCAGGGGCGAGACATCGGTGTTGGTGCCGAACCATTGCACGATGCGGCCGTCGGCATCGCGCAAGGGCGCGGACGACGCAAAGAAGGAGCGGTACTCGCCATCGGCGCCGCGCAGCGGGAAGCGGGTCTGGAACGGCGTGCCGGTATGCAGGCTGTGCGCGATCTGGGCCTGCACGCGCGGCAGGACGTCGGGCGGCACCAATCGCTGCCAGCCGTTTTCCTTCACTTCTTCAAGTGTGGTGCCGGTGTACTCATGCCAGCGCTGGTTGACCCAATGGATGCGGCCCTCGGAATCGGCGATCCAGGCGAGCTGAGGAATGGTATTGGCCAGCAGGCGCAGCTTCTCCTGCTCGGCCAGCAGCTGCGCATGCTGCTCGTGAAGCCGGTCGAGCATGTGATTGATGGCGAGCGCCAGGCTGGAGACTTCATTGCTGCCGCCGGGCATGGCGCGCTCCGCGCTGAATCCGCTTTGCACCACCCGGCGCGCGAATGCATCGAGCCGCTGCAGATCGTCGGTGAGATTGAACGACAGACGCACCCCGAGCAGCAGCACGCCGGCCGCCAGCGCCAGGGCGACGAGCAGAATCGCCGCATATTGCGGCGCCAGGCTTTGCAAGGGCAGCGCCCGCTGAATCTCGCTCACGGCGAAGCCGAGCGGCTGAAATGCCGGCGGAGCAGGCACCGCCGCCGATGCGCCAGAGACGCCGGCCGCCGGTGCGCCGCGCCATGAGAGCCGGGTTTCAGGCGCCGGTTGCAGGTCGTGCAGTGCCACCTTGTACAGCAGCGCGCCTTCCGGCGACCGGGTGCGCGAATAGCCGAGCATCTCCACCCCGAGCAGCTGCATGCCTTGTTCGCCGCCGAGCACAGTGACCGCCGGCTGGCCGTTGTCGAGCTGCCGGCGCAGCCATGCCAGCTCCGGCGCCGTGAAGCGGGCGGCGCCGTTGTCGGCGATCGCCGTGCCCTCGAAATCGGTGAACAGGATCTGGATCGGCACCGCGTTGACCTGGCGTATGCCGTTGAGGTACGGCGCCAGGTAAGTCTCGCGTCCGGCGCTGTCGACCAGGCCGGTGGCGAGGATGCTGCTGCCGGCCACTTCGGCGACACGGTTAGCGATGCCGCGCAGGTTGGTGGCGACGGCGGCGGCGTGGAAGTCGGCCTGGCGCTGCAGCAGCGCCCGCTCGGCTTCCAGATGCTGGCGGCTCACCAGCCACCAGGAAGCGACCGCGGTGAGCAATAGCGCGATGGTGGCCAGCGACGCGGCGGCGACGGCGAAGCGCCGGGCCAGGCTGCCTTGGGCGGGAATGATGAAACGCATGGCGGCTTACTTCAGCGGCACCAGCACGCCGTCGGCGCGATAGCGCGCCATCAGCAGTTCCTGGACGCCGAGCGCTTCGTGGCGGCCGGGCGCGAAGGGCGGGCGGTAATGCTTGATCAGGCCGCGATGTTCGGGGACCCGTTCCAGCGCCTTGCGCACCGCATCGCGCTCGGTGGAGCCGGCGAGATCGATGGCTTTGGCCAAGATATGCATCATGTCATACGCATGGGCCGCGCCCACCGGCCCCTGGATGTCTTCGATGCGGCGCACGTTCGACACCTTCGATGCCGACTGCAGGAAACGCTCCACCCTTTTCGGGTCGGCATTGAAGAAGCTGAAGGTCTGGATCACCGAGAAATCCACCTGCTGCAAGGCCGGGCCGGCCTGCTGCACGAATTCTCCGCCGGTCACGCCCCAGTGGCTGATGATGGGCAGGCGCTGTTCCGGCGGCAGTGCCGCCACTTCCTTCACCAGCACCGCCGCCTCGTCGTCGTTGGCCACCAGCACGATGGCCTTGGCGCCGGCGGCGCGCAGCTTCTCGTACTTGTCGATCAGGGAGGTGTCGCGCCAGTTGTACCAGCGGGTGCCGACCAGGCGCGGCGAGTTCACGCCGGCGAAGAATTTCTCCGCCGCGGCCAGATTGCTGCGCCCCCAGGAGGTATTGGTGAGCAGCAGGCCGACTTCGCCAAAGCCGCGCTGCGCCGCGCTCTTCAGCATGGCCGGCATTGCCAGGCTGTCGCGCAGGGAGAGCCGGAAGATGTAGTTCGGCTGCATGCCGTTGTCGACGATGATGTCGGCCGAGGACCAGACTGCCATGAACAGCACGCGGGTGCGCTTGAGTGCGGGCAGCTCCTCGATCACCACCGGGCTGAAGCGGCCGCCGAATACCGCCACCAGACCCGGCATGGAAGCGAATTCCTCGATATTGCGAATGCCGCGCGCCGGCATGGAACGATGGTCGCGCACCACGATCTCGATCGGACGCCCGCCGAGCACACCGCCGCCGACATTGATTTCCGCGACGGCGGCGCGCAGGCCGAGTTCCACCGCCTGTGCCGAGGTGCTGTTGGCCAGCCCGAATTCGCCGTCAATGCCGACCAGCACCGGCTGCGAGCTTCCACCGCCGGCCGGCGCCGCGCCGGCGCTGCCGGCCGCCAGCCACAGGCCCAGCATGCCCACAGACAGCATCCGAACCAGAAATGGCATCATGCCACCCCGCTTGCTTGAAAACCGCATGAATCTCCTTGCCTCATTGATTTGATTGCCGTACCCATGGCGTCAATTGCGGCGCGCCAGCCATTGCTCGAGGAATTGAACGCAGGCACTTACCTTGGCCGACGTCGTCAGGCGCGATGGATAAACCGCCCACACATCCGCCTCTTGTTCGTACTGCGGCAATATATGCATCAGGTCGCCGCGCGCGATGCTTGGTTCCACGTCCCAGCGGGAACGAAGGATGATGCCATGCCCGTCTCGCGCCCACTGGTGCACGATCTCGCCATTATTGGCCGACAGCGGCCCGCTGACTTTCACGCTCTCGATGCCGTTCGGCCCCTTCAGGCGCCAGCGGCCGAAATCCTGGTCGCGTTCGCGGATGACGATGCAGCGATGCTGCGAGAGGTCCTGCAGCGTGGCCGGCATACCGGCCGCCTTCAGATAGGCAGGGGAAGCGCAGAGGATGCGGGCATTGCGGGCGATGCGGCGCGCGATCATGTCCGGTTCCTGCACCTGGCCGAGCCGGATGTCGAGATGGAAGCCCTCGCCCGCCAGATCGACCCGCCGGTCGAGCAGCTCGAGCTGGATTTCCAGCTCCGGATACTGCCGCGCCAGGGTCGACAGCGCCGGCGCCAGGTGGTTGCGGCCGAAGCCGGAACTGCTGCACAGGCGCAGCAGGCCGCGCACGGACTGGCGGGTATGGCTGACCGCATCCGTCATGCCGTCCACATCCTCCAGGATGCGCTGCGCCCATTGCAGCACCACCTGGCCGTTTTCCGTCAGGCTGACGCTGCGCGTGGTCCGATGCAGCAAGGTAACGCCGAGGGATTTTTCCAGGACCGCGATGCGCTTGCTGACGAAGGCCTTGGACATGCCGAGTTCCAGCGCCGAGGCGGCAAAGCTGGCTTTGCGCGACACCACGGAAAACAGGCGCAAATCCTCGAGCGATGGCGTATTGTTCACGGCGCGTAGTCATTGATGTCACGAATCAATGGATTATACGTGCGCTGTAGGCAGTATGATGGATACTTGAACAATTCATTGGAATGCGCACCCGCTGGCGCGCTTCCCACACTAACAAGACGGAAGACAGAATGGCAAAGACTCACAAGATAGCGGTCATCGCCGGCGACGGCATCGGCAAGGAAGTGATGCCGGAAGGCTTGCGCGTGGTGGAAGCGGCGGCGCGCCGCTTCGGCATTAGCCTGGAATTCACCACCTTCGACTGGGCGCATTGCGATTACTACGTCCAGCACGGCAAGATGATGCCGGACGACTGGTTCGAGCAGCTCAAGGGCTTCGAGGCGGTGTTCTTCGGCGCGGTCGGCTGGCCGGAGAAGGTGCCCGACCATATCTCGCTGTGGGGTTCCCTGCTGAAATTCCGCCGCGACTTCGACCAGTACGTGAACCTGCGCCCGGTGCGCCTGATGCCCGGCGTGCCCTGCCCGCTGGCCAACAAGAAACCGGGCGACATCGACTTCTACGTGGTGCGCGAGAACACCGAAGGCGAGTACTCCTCCGTCGGCGGCAAGATGTTCGAAGGCACCGACCGTGAGCTCGTCCTGCAGGAAGCCGTGTTCACCCGCAAGGGCGTGGACCGCATCCTGAAGTACGCCTTCGACCTGGCGCAGAGCCGGCCGAAGAAGCACCTGACGTCCGCCACCAAGTCCAACGGCATCTCGATCTCCATGCCCTACTGGGACGAGCGCGTGGCGGAGATGGGCAAAACCTATCCGGACGTGAAGTGGGACAAGTACCACATCGACATCCTTACCGCTCGCTTCGTGCTGAGCCCGGAACGCTTCGACGTGGTGGTGGCTTCCAACCTGTTCGGCGACATCCTTTCGGACCTCGGTCCGGCCTGCGCCGGCACCATCGGCATCGCGCCGTCGGCCAACCTGAACCCGGACCGCACCCTGCCGTCGCTGTTCGAGCCGGTGCATGGCTCCGCGCCCGACATTTTCGGCAAGAACATCGCCAATCCGATCGCCATGATCTGGTCCGGCGCGATGATGCTGGACTTCCTCGGCCAGGGCGACGCCAACTACCGCGCCGCGCATGACGCCATCGTCGCCGCCATCGAGAAATCGCTGGTGGAAGGCCCGCGCACGCCGGACCTGGGCGGCAACGGCAACACCACCGACGTTGGCAAGGCCATCGCCGCGCTGATCTAAGCCGCCTCACGGCGGAGCTTACGCGATCAGGGTACACTCCGGTCCTTCATCGAAGGACCGCGAGGAACGCCATGACTCAGCCCGCCGACATTTCCTGGACCGAGGAGGGAGAACCTCGCTCGGCTCGCTGGCGCTCGGAAAGCATGGCGCCGCCGAAGCGCATCGTGCCGGCCGACGACCGCCTCGATGCCGACGCCGCCTACCGCCTCGCCTGCGAAGGCACCGGCCTGCTGTGGCGCGGCGACTACCACAACGCCCGCCAGCTGCTGCAGGCCCTGGGCCGGCGCATCGACCGCAAGCGGCGCGGCAAAGCGGCGCCGAAGCCGCCCGCCTCTCCCCTTGATGCCTTCAATCTGCACCGCCAGGCGCAGGCGCAGCGCGCCCGCGTGCTCGGCATGCTGCTGCTTCCCTTCGAGGGCGACTACGCCATTCCGCTGCGCCGCGCGCCCGATGTGCGCCAGGCGTGCCTCGAAGCCTGGGGACCGGCCCCGGGCCAAGCTTTCGTGGCCACGCTGCGCGAACTGCTGGGCGTCATCGGCGCGCATGAGTGGCGCAAGAAGGGCGTGGAGATACCGGCGCTGGGCGCGCGCATCCATCCGCACTACGGCGTGTTCTCGCCGGTGCGCGGCGAATACATCGAACTGGTGGCCAAGGCGCCGCTGCCGCGCGACACCTCGCTCGCCTTCGACATCGGCGCCGGCACCGGCGTGCTGTCGGCATTGCTGGCCCGGCGCGGCATCGGCAGGGTGGTGGGCACCGATCAGGACGACCGGGCGCTGGCCTGCGCCGGCGAAAACATCTCACGGCTCGGTCTTGGCGATCGGGTTGACATCATTCGCGCCGACCTGTTTCCGGCAGGCCGGGCGCCGCTGGTGGTGTGCAATCCGCCCTGGCTGCCGGCGCGGCCGAGCAGCGGCATCGAGCATGCGGTGTACGATCCCGACAGCCGCATGCTGCTCGGCTTCCTGAATGGCCTGGCGGAACATCTCGCGCCGGACGGCGAAGGCTGGCTGATCCTGTCGGACCTGGCGGAGCTGCTCGGCATGCGCTCGCGCGAGCAATTGCTGGCCGCAATCGACGCGGCCGGACTGGAGGTGGCGGGCCGGCTCGATGCCCGGCCCACCCACGGCAAGGCCTTCGACCCGGACGATCCGCTGCATGCGGCCCGGTCGAAGGAAGTGACTTCGCTCTGGCGCCTGCGCGCCAAGGGCTGAAATCAATCAGCGGCGGTCGCTGCGCGGCGCATCGGTTTGCCGTGCCTGCTGATCCCCTTGCGGCTGCGGCGGGCCGCCGGCCGCATCCCTGACCTGGCGCTGCAGCTGGTCGCCATGCTTCTTGATCTCTTCCTCGGCCGGCTGGGCCACCTGCCTGTCGTCGTGCTTGCGTTCCATCTCGCGCTCCAGTGATGCATCCGCAACTATGATCCGGCGCCCCGGCCATGGTTCATGCCATGGCCATGGGAGGGCGCCATCGCCATTCGATCGCGTTTCATCCTGAATACAACGCGGATCGACGAAGCTTGCGCTGCGCGCTTGCCGGCCGGATAGGCCGGCGGCAATATCGAGACGTTTTCGCGCCCGGTTCGCGCCGAGCGGCGCGCATTCACTGCCCATGGTTCGTTGCGCTTGTTCCTTCCGGAGGCCGCTTGATCCAATCGCATGCGAGGCGCTTTACCCTTACACGGCTGAAACTGAACCGCCTGCCGCTATGGCTGATGTTTGCCGTCGGCCTCCTGATCGGCGCCATCGGCCATGGCGGCTACCGCGCCCGCAGCGAATTGCTGGCATTGCAGATCGTCGAGCAGCACCGCCTCGGCGACACCCTGCCCCGCGCCGCCCGGGTCCTTGCGAGGTCGCAGCAAAGCTTTGGCATGCTGCAGCGTCGGAGCGCCGAGCGTGCCGACGCGCTGCTGGATAATGAACTGCAGCGCCTGCGTCCGACCTACCAGGATCGCTGGAACCGTTTCCTCGCGCAAACCTATGCCGCGCACTTCAGCGGCGATGAGCTGCGCTCGCTCGCTGAACAGCAGGACGCCTCGCCCTATTTCCTCAAGTTCGTCGCCAGCAGGAACCTGGTCATCGACGGCATGACGCAGCGCGCTGCGGCATTGCTCGACGACTACGCCATGCATGCGGCGGAAGCCGCACTGGCGCATGCCGGCGCCGACCGCTGAACCGCCTTTCCTCACCTCATCTTGCGCCGCTGCGCTGAACTGCCGGCGGTTTTGCGCATCCATCTGCAGGTTGGCCATATGCAAAGGAGAAGCGATGGACAGGTTCAGGGACAAGGTGGTGATCGTGACCGGAGCAGGTTCCGGCATCGGCGAGGCCACGGCGCGCCGCTTCGCCGCCGAAGGCGCCAGCGTGGTGCTGGCCGGGCGCACGGCGGACAAGCTGGAGCGAGTGGCGCGCAGCCTGCCGGCCGAGCGCGCGCTGGTGTGCGCAACCGATGTGGCGCGGCTCGATCAGGTGGAGCGGATGATGCAGGCGACGCTGCAGCGCTTCGGCCGGCTCGACGTGCTGGTGAACAATGCCGGCGTGGCGCCGGAAGGCTACATCACCGATGCCAGCGTCGATGATTGGAAGGAAGTCATGGCGGTGGATCTCGACGGCGTGTTCTACTGCTGCCGCTGCGCCATCCCCGAGTTGAAGAAGACGCGCGGCAGCATCATCAACGTGTCTTCCGTATCCGGCCTCGGCGGCGACTGGCGCCTGAGCTTCTACAACGCCGCCAAGGGCGCGGTGACCAATTTCACGCGGGCGCTGGCGATGGACCATGGCATCGACGGCATCCGCGTCAATGCCGTCTGCCCCAGCCTGACGCGCACGCCGCTGACTGAGGACATGTACCGCGAGCCGGAACTGATGGCCAAGTTCAACGAGCGCATTCCGATGGGACGCGGCGCCGAACCGGAGGAAGTGGCGGACGTCATTGCCTTTCTCGCCAGCCATGACGCCCGCTTCGTCAACGGCGTCAACCTGCCCATCGACGGCGGTTTGACCGCATCCAATGGACAGCCGCCGATGTCCTGAAAACGGCAGGGGGCGCCCGCCGTGGGTGAATTCGTCACACGCTTTCGGAGAACGCTTCCAGCCCGAAGGCGGTGCGCGGCAGGTCGGCCAGCGTGCGCACCTGGTTGCGCCCGCTGCGCTTGGCGAGGTAGAGCGCCTTGTCGGCCGCATCCATCAGTTCGCCCAGGCTGGTGATGGTGCTGCTGATGACGCTCACGCCGATGCTGACGGTGTAGCGCAGGTCCGCGCCGCCGACATTGATCGATTGCATCTCCACCACCTTGCGGATGCGCTCGGCGATGTCCACCGCCTCGTCCATCCAGGTCGACGGCAGCAGCACCGCGAATTCCTCGCCGCCGACGCGCGCCACCACGTCGATGCCGCGCACCGACTGGGTCAGGATCAGCGCCAGCTTCTGCAGCACCGTGTCGCCCATCGCATGGCCATGGTCGTCGTTGATCTGCTTGAAGTGGTCGGCATCGATCAGCAGCAGCGAAATCGGGCGCGGCACCCGCTGGTGCCGTCGCAGCTCCAGCTCCGCCGCCTCGAAGAAGGCGCGGCGGTTGGCGATGCCGGTGAGATGGTCGCAGGAGATGGAATGCAGCAAGCTCTCGGCGGACTTGCGCTTCTCGGTGATGTCGCGAACGATCAGCGCATAGCCGCTCGAGATCAGGGAGCCGTCGTCGGCGGTCTTTTGCTGCAGCGGGGTGATCATGCTGCTGCCCCAGAAGCGGCTGCCGTCGGCGCGCAGGTGCCAGCCTTCATCCAGGCTCCAGCCGTTGGCATCGGCCTCGCGCAGGCGGTCAAGCACCCGGTCGGCGGTCATGCAATCGCCCGGATACAGCACGGCAACGTTATGGCCGCAGACATCCTGCGCCGTCAGACCGGTGAGGCGGCCGATGCTGGGGTTCCATTCGCTGACATCGCCCTTGGCGTCCAGGGTGATGAGCGCATAGTCCGCCACGCCGACCATCACCGCGTTGAACCAGGCTTCGTTCTGGCGCAGCATGCGCTCGCGCTTGACGGCGAGCGACACGTCGGAAATCACGACCATCAGCCGCTTCGGATCCAGCTTGACCAGGGTGATCGACAGCACCTGCGCATCCTCGCGGCCGGGCACGCCGGCCGATACCTGCAGCCGGTAGCCTTCGCATATGGTGCCGCGCGGTGGCTGGAAGGAGACCGCCATGTAGCGCAGTTCCGGCGCGATCGGTTCCAGCGTGTCGAACAGGTTGGACAGGCCGTCCCCCTGGCGCGCCAGCGGCATCAGCAGCTGCGCCGACAGCGGGTTGAGCATGGTGACGCGCCCGTCGAGCGTCATCTGCACCAAGCCCACGGGGGCCAGGTACAGGAACTGGAGCAGCGCCTCGTGCGCGTCGTGAAGCTCGGTATGGTCGCTCAACGAAAGCTCCTCAGCAGCGGTGCAGCAGCAGATAGCGCAGCGGCAGGCCGGGCCTGGCCATCATGCGCAGCTTGACCAGGGTCGGACGCATCCTGAGCGTGAGAACATAGTCGATGGCCTCGTCCAGCTCGCGGCCATGGACCAGGGCATCCTCGTACTTCTGCGCCACCATGTAGTTGTTCATGCAGGGCGCCACCACGGTGAACAGATGCATGCCCACCACCTTTTCCACCGACAGGCCGGAGTAGCGCGATTCAGTGGCGTTGTAGAAGCGCACGATGCCCTCGTCGTCGAAGCCGATGACCCCGAACTCCAGCCGGTCGAGCTGCTGCAGGCTGGCGCCGGCGATCTGGTCCAGGCTGTGGATGTCGGCGAAGTCGAGAGTAGTCATCGTTATCCTTTTTGTCGTTGATGGCGCACCGAAAAAGCGGCGGTCCCGAGATTTCTTTCGGGAAACGGTCACAGAATACGTCATGTCCTGCAGGAAACTTTGAGAAAGCTCAGAACTTGGCGCGATTGAGAGCGAAGGTTGGTTACATACTGGCACTGCCGGGGCTGGACAGATTTGAAGATGACAAAAGGCCAAGAAAGCGCGAGTCGAACCGGGGGAATTTCATAATCGCGCCCGCTAATTGATTCCGCTTAAATCCGTTTCATTTTGTCAGCTCCCGCGCCGACGATCAGGCATGCTTGCCTGCAGAAGATGATTGAGCGCCATCAACAAGCGACGGGGGCGAGACGAAATGGCGTTGAGTGAACACAAGGAGCTGGAGATCTACCGCCGGGTATTTCACGCCTCGCCCGATTACATCGCCTTCAGCCGCCTCTCCGATGGCACCTTCATCGACGTCAATCCCGGCTTCGAGCGCCTGCTCGGATTTCGCCGCGAGCAGGTCGTCGGCCGCACTTCCTTCGACGTCGGCATCTGGCCGGACGGGGAGGAACAGCAGCGCATCCGCTATGCCGAGCTGCTGCGCCGCGACGGCATGGTGAAGGATTATCCCGGCCGGCTGCGCACCGCCGACGGCCGCATCATCGAGGTCGAGGCATCGGCCAATGTGGTGTCCATCGACGGCGAGCAGATCCTGATCGCCATCGTGCGCGACGTCACCGAGCGCAAGCGCGCCGAGACGGCGTTGCGGGAGGCGGATCGGCGCAAGGATGAATTCCTGGCGATGCTGGCGCATGAGCTGCGCAATCCGCTGGCGCCGATCAGCATGGCGGCCCGCCTGCTGACGCTGGCGCCGCTGGATGCGTCGCGGGTGCAGCATGCGAGCCAGGTGATCGCGCGCCAAGCCTCGCACATGGCCAGCCTGGTCGACGACCTGCTCGACGTATCGCGCGTCACGCGCGGCCTGGTCACCCTGCGCAAGGAAACCATGGACCTGAAGAGCGCCGTGTCAGACGCGGCGGAGCAGGCTCGCGCGCTGATCGAAAACCGGCGCCACCATCTCTGCCTGGAACTGGACCCGCAACCGGCGCTGGTGCATGCCGACAGGCTGAGGGTGGTGCAAATCGTCGCCAACCTGCTCACCAACGCCGCCAAATACACGCCGGAAGGCGGGCGCATCGCCCTGGCGGTGCAGGTTTTGCCGGACAGGGTGCAGCTGCGGGTGAAGGACAACGGCATCGGCATGGCGCCGGAGCTCATGCCGCACGTCTTTGAGCTGTTCACCCAGGGCGAACGCTCGCCCGATCGTTCGCAGGGCGGCCTCGGGCTCGGCCTGGCATTGGTGAAAAGCCTGGTCGAATTGCACGGCGGCGGCGTCGCCGCCTGCAGCGACGGGCGGGGCGCCGGCAGCGAGTTCAGCGTCTGGCTGCCGCGCGCGGCGAGCGAGGGCAACGTGATGGCCGCCGCTAGCGCCACCGCGTTGCCGCCGGCACGGCCGCTTCGCATCCTGGTGGTGGATGACAATATCGACGCCGCCGAGACGCTGGCGCTGTTCCTGCGCTCCCAGGGGCATGCGGTGCGCACCGCCTATCGTGCCGAGCAGGCGCTGGCCCTGGCGGCGAGCGAACCGCCGGAAGTCTGCATACTCGACATCGGCCTGCCGGAAGTGGACGGCTACCAGCTGGCGCGACGTCTGCGCGAATGCGGGCAGACCTGCGGCGCGACGCTGATTGCATTGACCGGCTATGGCCAGGAATCCGATATGCAGCAATCCCGCGCCGCCGGCTTCGACCGCCATCTGGTCAAGCCAGTCGACACTCGCCTGCTGGCCACGGAGCTGTCCGGGCTGTAGCGCCGCGCCTGGCTTGCCTCCGGCTGGTCCCCCTGCCGGCAACCGCCGGGATGAAAACCGGTCTACCATCCATATATATTCAAAAAGACAGCCATCCCCGTTGGCGCATGGAGACGACATGGAACACGGTTCGAACCGGCAGCAAGAAGCCGCCCTTGGCACCATTGGCATCACCGGCGAGGAGTTCCGCGACGATGACCGCCGCGCCTCCATGCGCCGGCTGCCGGCGGAGCAGTTGAAGGCCCTCACCGCGCTCGACGACCGGCGCTCGGCGCTGGCGCTGGCGCAAACCCTGCTGCTCACCGCCGCCATTCTGGCTGCCGCCGTTGCCTGGTGGTCGCCGTGGGCGGCGCTGGCCGGCGTCTTCCTGATTGCCACCCAGCAGCATGCGATGTTCGTGCTCGCGCACGAGGCGGCGCATTACCGCCTGTTCAGCAATCGCCGCCTCAACGATCTCGTCGGCCGTGCCATCGGCTGCTCCGCCGGCATCTCGATGTGCGCCTACCGCGTCATCCATCGCCTGCACCACAATCATCTCTACGGCCCCCAGGATCCGGACATTGCGCTGCATGGCGGCTATCCGCGCGGCAAGGCTTATCTGCTGAAGAAGGTGGCCACCGACCTGGCGGGACTGACCGCCTGGAAAACGCTGAAATACTTTTTCGGCGCCCCGGCAGCCAATGCCGAAACCCGCCAGGCGCAGCGGCCGCTGGACGATACCTCGCCGGCGCTAAGGCAGGCGGCGCTGCGCGACCGCTGGGGCGTGCTCGCCACCCAGGCCGTCTTGCCGGTGGCGGTATGGGCCATCGGCGGCCCGGGCGCCCTGTTGAAGTATGCGGTGCTGTGGGTGCTGCCGGCGCTCACCGTGCTGCAGGCCATCCTGCGCCTGCGCGCCATCGCCGAGCATGGCGCGCCCGCCGGCTACGCCTCGCCGCTGACCGCCGCCCGCACCAACCTGCCCGGTCCGCTGCTGCGTCTGCTGCTGTTTCCGCACCACGTCAATTACCATGTCGAACACCATCTGTTCCCGGCCGTGCCGCATTACCACCTGCCGCGCCTGCATCGGGAACTGCGCCGCCTCGGCATGCTGGACGGCGCCGAGGTGCGTTACTTCGGAGACACCTGGAAGCGGGTGTATGCGCCGCGCGCCGCACGGCCGGAGTCGCAGGCCGCCTGACGCTCCGGCGCGAGGTTGATGAAGGGTTGTCGATAGAGGTCAAACGGCGCGCGGGTCAGGATGGTAAGGTTGGCCCAACCATGCACTTGAAGGAAGACCATGTCGATCAGCGTGCAGCAACTCGAACAACTTCTCTCGCGCCTCCAGCATCTGAAGGATGAGCTGGGCCGCAATCGCGCCGAGCCGCAGCGCGAGCTTGCGCAGGACGACCCGCTGGTGCGGATGGCCGACGACTGCGATTTCCTGCTGCCCAGTCCGCTTACCGTACGCAATCTGGCCGAAACGGTGGAGCGCAAGATCGGCAACGTCCACGTGCTGCTGGATCGGGCACGGGAAAACGCCGACATCCCGCAGGACATCCAGGCCGCCGCCGACAACGAGGACATGCTGGTGCAGGAACCCGGCCAGCGCCAGGACGGGCCGCCGCGGGGCGGTCTGTCGGCCTGAGGCGGCCGGCGCGGTCGCGGCCGGACCGGATCAGGCCGACGCCCTTGCCCAGTAATCGATCACCAGGGAACGCGCCAGGCACTCCCCGAGGCGCGCCACGAAGGCCTGATGCGCCGGATGCGTGAGATAGGCATCCCGGTCCTCGGCGCTGGCGAAGCTCAGCGTGAAGCAGTGCGTGAAGCCATCATTCAAGCCTTCCGGGCTGACATTGCTGCCCCATTCGAACTGGCGGATGCCCGGCATGGCCTGCGGCAGGGCGGCGAAACGGCTGACGGTGTCGTTGACCTGCTCGGCGCTGGCTTCCTGCTTGAAGGCGAACAGCACCACATGGCGAAGAACGGCGGGAGATTCCATAACGGTCCAGGCGAGAGTTGAGCGAAGCGGCCGTCCCGCATGGACGCCGCATGCGCAGCATCATGCAGGCAACGGCATCGCGCCTTGCGCGCACGCAGAAGCCGAACGCGCAGATCGTGAAGAATGGAAGCGCAGCCTTGTTTCGCCCGGGAACGAGTTGCTGCCCGAAGGTCTCCATCGGCCCCTATCGCTCTCAATCGCTCTCAATCGCTCTCAATCGGTCTCAATCGGTCTCAATCGGTCTCAATCGGTCTCAATCGGTCTCAATCGGTCTCAATCGGTCTCAATCGCAAAGCTAGCTCAGTGGAAAGGCTGTGTACTCATGAAACTCGGAAAAAGACAAAATGCCGCCTATGTCAGGGAGGAAGGTCCGTTCTCGCAGCGTTCGCTGCTGATGGGCACGGCCGCCGGCGTGGCGGTGTTCATCGGACTGTCGCTGCTGCGGCGCCAGCACAACCTGCCGCGCGACCGCCGCTACGGCGACCGCCTGGTGGAGCGCCGCAATCCGCTCAACCTGTTTCCGCTCGGATCTCATCCGCGCCGGCGCAGGATCGACCTGTCGGGCACGCATCCGCTGTTCGAGCGCCGCGCCTCCGCCTACGAGGCCGGTTGACGCTTCCGTCAATGCCGCTTCGGGCCGCCGGACGATTTCGCCTTGCGCCAGCACGCCCCGATTCCTCTTTCCTCCTTCGCATCTTCCGGGCGGCATTGGCCGCCTCTTCCCCGGCTATACTGTCGGTCCCGAAGACTGTCACCCGTGAAGCGCCGCCGCGGCGCAGGCAAACAAGCAATGATGCAAAAGGCAAGATACGGCTTTCCGCTGGCAGGCGCGTTGCTGGCACTGGGCGCCTGTTCCACCGTCACGCCGCAGGCTGGGTCGGATACGCTGAAGGACGAATTCACCACCACCGACATCTACAGCTACAGCTTCGCCGGCCCGCCCCAGGCCGCATGCGAAGCTGCTCGGCGCGCCCTGCTCAGCCAGGGTTACCTGATCAATGAAGCGCGTCCGGACTCGGTGCGCGGCAACAAGAATTTCCAGCAGGGAAGCGACGAGCACATCAAGATCGAGTTCAACGTCGTGTGCGCGCCCAACAGCAAGGGCAGCAATGCCACGACCGCCTTCGCCAATGCGGTGAAGGACCGTTACTCGCTGAAGAAATCCATCCAGTCGGCCAACCTCGGCGTGAGCGTGCTCGGCTCCCTCTCCCTCCCGCTCGGCACCAGCAACGAGATGATGGTCAAGATCGCCAGCGAGACCATCGCCTCGCGCAAGTTCTATCACGACTTCTTTTCCCTAGTGGACCGCTATCTCGACTTCGACCCGGCGGCGCCGGAAGCGTCGCCCGAGCCCGCCGACACCGGCAAGGCCGCCGATTTCCGCTAGCAAACGCCTCCCGGGGCCGGGCCAGCCCGAGAGAAGTTGGCAACGAAACAAATGCCGTGCCAAATGGTCAAGTACAAGCGACCAGTCGTTTTCCGCCGTTCCGCTCGCTGCCTGGGCAGCGGCCTGGCGCACGAACTCCCCAGTCACCGCGCGCCTTTCCATCCATGCAGCCAATCAAAGAAACGGACCTCAGCAACTGCGACAAGGAACCGATCCACATTCCCGGCATGATTCAGCCGTTCGGCGCGCTGCTGGTGGTGGAGCGGGCGACCTGGCGCATCGTGCAGGCAAGCGACAACCTCCCCGGCATGCTGGGCATGCGCCTCGACGAGGCGCTCGGCGCGCCGCTCGACGCGGTGATCGGCGCCGAAGTGACGCGGCAGCTGCAGACGGTGCTGGAAAAAGGCGAGCTGCATTCGGTGTCGCCGGCGCGCATCCGGCTGCCCGGCAACGGCCGCCTCTACCATCTGCTTTACCACGTCAGCAATCAGCACCTGCTGGCGGAGTTCGAGCCGATCGACATCGATCCGCAGGCCGGCATCACGCCGCTGCAGGGCGACCTGCCGTTCCGCGAGATCGACGAATGCGACAGCCATGAAGCGCTGTGCGCGCTGATGGTCCGCGAGGTGCGGCGCCTGACCGGCTACGACCGGGTGATCGCCTACCGCTTCGACGAGGACTGGCATGGCGTGGTGATCGCCGAAGAGGACAACGGCCGCTATGCGGAATCCTTTCTCGGCCACCACTTCCCCGCTTCCGACATTCCAGTCCCGGCGCGCAAGCTGTTCACCCTGAATCGGCTGCGCATCATTCCGGACATCCATTACCAGCCGGCGGCGTTGGTGCCGCCGCGCACGCCGGGGGATGAGCAGCCGCTGGACATGACCTACTGCCTGCTGCGCAGCGTCTCGCCGATCCACCTCGAATACCTGGCCAACATGGACGTGCGCGCCTCGCTGACGATTTCGCTCATGCATGGCGAACGGTTGTGGGGCATGGTCACTTGCCATCACGCCACGCCCTACAAGCCGGAGCCGGCGGCGCGCCTGCGCTGCAAGGTGCTGGCGGAGCTGGCTTCCTACGCCATCAGCGACATCGACCGCCGGCGCACCACCGCCATCGCCGATCAGCGGCGCCAGGAACTGGCGCGCATTCGCGACTGGCTTGCCAGCCATGACCGCATTCTCGACGGCATGGAGGCCATCGCTTCGCAAGTGCTGACGGCGCTCGACAGCGATACCGTCGCCATCAGCCTGCAGGGCCACCTCATCGAGCTGGGCACGCCGCTGCCGCAGGAAGCGCTGGAACGCATCCGCGCGGCCATGGCGCGCGACGAATCCGCCGAGATCGTCCACACGCGCCACCTCGCCGGTCTGGATGCCAGCCTCTCGGCGGTGGCGCCGCTGGCCAGCGGCGCGCTCTATACCCGGCTGGACAAACATGGCTACCTGCTGGCCCTGCGGCGCGAGATCGTCGAGTCGCGCATCTGGGCCGGCAATCCCAACAAGCCGGTCGATTACGATCCAAAGGCGCGGCTGCATCCGCGCAAATCCTTCGCGCAATGGCAGGAGCAGGTACGCGGGCACACCCGCCGCTGGCGGCCGCTGGACCTGGAAGCGGCAATGGAGTTCAGCCGACTGATCCTGGAGCGGCATGAGCAGCTGGCGCGCCAGCGCTTCGAGAGCGCGCTGCGCATCGAGCGCGACCGCAGCCGCGCCATCCTGGAAACCATGACCGAAGGCTTCATGCTGCTGGCATATGACCTGCGCATCCTGCAGATCAATCCCGAGGGGCTGCGCCTGCTGCCGGAAACGTCCGCCGGCGTCCTCGGTTTGCCGCTGTGGCAGGTCTGGCCGGGAATCGAGCATGGCCCGCTGGGCGAATTCTTCCGCCGCGCGGTCACGCTGCGCATCCCGGCCAGCATGGAGCACGTGCAGGAGCGGGACGGCGCGCCGGCATGGCTCGATGTCCGGGTCTACTGGTCCGGCGACGGCCTGGCGGTGTTCTTCCGCGATGTGACCGAGCGCAAGCGGGCGGAGCAGGCGCTGCGCCGCCTCAACGACACGCTGGAGGAAAGGGTGGCGGAGCGCACCGCCGAACTGGCGCATGCGCATGAACAGCTGCACCAGAGTCAGAAGATGGAAGCGCTGGGCCAGCTCACCGGCGGCATTGCGCACGACTTCAACAACCTGCTGGCCGGCATCGTCAGCAGCCTGGACCTGATGCGCATCCGCCTCGCCCAGGGGCGCCCTGACCACCTGTCGCGCTATATCGAAACCGCCGGCGCCTCGGCGGAAAAGGCGGCGGCGCTGACGCACCGGCTGCTGGCCTTTTCGCGCCGCCAGACGCTGGCGCCCAAGCCGACCGACGTAAATCGCCTGGCATCGTCGCTGCAGGACCTGATCCAGCGCACCGTCGGTCCCGGCATCGAGGTCCGCACCGAACTCGCGCCCGACCTGTGGCTGACGCTGTGCGACCCGAACCAGCTGGAAAACGCGTTGCTGAACCTGGCGATCAACAGCCGCGACGCCATGCCCGGCGGCGGCCTGCTGCGCATCGTCAGCGCCAACGTCGCCGTTCCGCGCGGCCGCGGCAAACGCCGCGCCGCCGCCGGCCAGGAACACGACGCCGATCTGGCGCCGGGCGACTACGTGATGCTGGCGGTGGCCGACAGCGGCTCCGGCATGCCGCCGGAAGTGGCGCGGCGCGCTTTCGAACCCTTCTACACCACCAAGCCCAGCGGCAAGGGCACCGGCCTGGGCCTGGCGATGATCTACAGCTTCGTCACCCAGTCCGGCGGGCAGGCGCGCATCCATTCGGCGCCGGGAGCAGGCACCGAAGTCCGGCTGTACCTGCCGCGACACGCCGGCCAGGATGCCGCCGTCTTGGGCGCCGGCACGGCGGCGGCACCGCTGGCAAGCATGCGCCGGGCCCAGGTGCTGATCGTCGACGACGAACCGGACCTGCGGCTGCTGCTGTCTGAACTGGTGACCGAGCTCGGGCATGACGCGCTGCATGCGCACGACGCCGCTTCGGCAATGCGCTGCCTGCGCGGCCGGCACCGCTTCGATCTGCTGATTACCGACATCGGACTGCCGGGCGGGGTCAGCGGCGCCGAGCTGGCGGCGCAGGCGCGGGCGCTGTTACCCGAACTGAAGATCATCTTCATCACCGGCTACGGCGACAAGACGCCGCTGCTCGACGGCCGGCTGGACCAGCAGGCCAGCGTCATCACCAAGCCGTTCAGCGTGGACGACCTCGCGCGCCAGATCACCGCCATTCTCGACGTCGGCGTCGGCCGATAGCGTCCGATAACGGCCGCCGGCGCCTGATCGGATGGGATGCGCGCGGCCTTCCCGGACCGGCGCTCGGCTCCGCCCTGGGCGGAACGGCCAGCCGCGCCTTGCTTAATCTCATCCGCATGATTTTCCTGCCGAACGCGCTTGTCCTGCTTCATGGCGCCGCGTCCGCGCGCATGAGCGCTCGCAAATTTCCAGGCGGCCCCGTCCCTATACTTTTTCATGTCGGGCAACCACAAGCATCCACCAGGGAGCATGCATGAACGAAATCGAACGGCTGCGGGCGATGGCACGGGAAGCCATCGTGGAGTATTACCGCGAAATGCAGGCAGGGCGCAATCCTTCCTACCCGCGCTGGGTCAACGACGCGCTGGAAGTCTGCAAGAAAGCGGAGATCGGCCGCCAGTTCAGCTACCTGCATGAATTGCGCGTGCAGACCAAGCGCCTGACGCAGCGCTGATCCCCATCTCACACGATAAAAACGAGAAAACCGGAAAGACATCATGAGCTATACACGCATCGGCAACGCACTGATCCAGAAATGCAACCAGTGCGGCCGCCAGAACGAATGGAACGACAGCGAATGCCCCGGCTGCCATGTCAAGCGGCGCCCCTGGCTGATGTTCGCCGCCGGGCTGCTGGTCACGCTGTTCATGTTCAGCGCCGTAGCGAGCCTGGCCTGACGGCGAGCGGGACATCTAGCCCCACGGCCGCCGGCAAACCGCTCTACAATCCCTGCTTCGGTCAGAAGCAAGGATCACGATGAATCAGCCCGCCGGCACGCCCCGCCCCGCCGCCACCCTCATCCCGGTGCGCGACGGCCCGCAAGGCCTGGAAGTCTTCATGATGCAGCGCACCCACCAGGCCGCCTTCGTCCCGGGCGGCTATGTGTTTCCGGGCGGCGCGGTCGATAACAGCGACCATGATCCCGCCTATGCCGCGCACTGCCCCGGCTTCGATGATGCGGCGGCGAGCGCCATGCTGTCCCTGCCCGCCGGCGGCCTTGCCTTCTTCGTCGCCGCCATCCGCGAATGCTTCGAGGAAGCCGGCCTGCTGCTGGCCACGGGCGACGATGAAACCCTGGTGGAATTCGGGGAGGCCGATGGCGAAATGGTGGACAGCCTGCGCCGCCGCATCGCCGGCGGCGATATCGGTTTCGCCGCCCTCTGCGCCGAACATGGCTGGCGCCTCGCCTTCGATAGGCTCGCCTACCTGGCGCACTGGACCACGCCGCTCGGCTCGCCGCGGCGCTTCGATACCCGCTTCTTCGTCGCCGTCGCGCCGCCGCGCCAGACCGGCAGCCATGACGACGGCGAAACCATCGCGCATTGCTGGATACGGCCGGCCGACGCGCTGGAGCGGCAGCGCAGCGGCGAGTTCAGCATGATGTTTGCCACCGTCGCCACGCTGCGCAAGCTGGCGGCTTTCGAGACTGCCGACGCGCTGCTGCAGCATGCGCGCGAACTTACCGGCATCAGCATGATCCTGCCGCGCGTCTGCGCCAGCCGCGCCGGGCGCAAGGTACTGATTCCCGGCGACGCCGCCTATGCCGAGATCGGCCGGCTCGATCCGGAAGGGCGCGGCGACGCCTCCTGCGAAATCCTGCCCGGCGTGGCGACCCGGCTGGCGCCCGGGCTGTGGCGCATTGCGGCGCCCAATCCCGGCTTCATGACCGGCCCCGGCACCAACAGCTATCTGCTGGACAGCGGCGACGGCTTCGCCGTCATCGATCCGGGGCCCGATGACGCCGGCCATGTGCAGGCGCTGCTCGACCATGCCGGCAGCAGGATCCGCTGGGTGCTGACTACCCACACCCATCTCGATCATTCGCCGGCGGCGCAGCGGCTGCGCGAGCGAACGGGGGCGCAGCTGCTCGGCATGCCGGCGCCAGCCGCCGAGCGCCAGGACCAGGCCTACCGGCCGGACCAGGTGCTGCGCGATGGCGAGATCGTCGAACTCGGCGCGGCAAGGCTGCAGGCATTGCATACGCCCGGGCATGCCTCCAACCACCTGTGTTACCTGATGCCGTCCGAGCGGCTGCTGTTCACCGGCGACCACATCATGCAAGGCTCGACGGTGGTGATCAATCCGCCCGATGGCGACATGCGCGCCTACCTGGCGTCGCTGGCGGCGATCGAAAGCCTGGGCATCGACTGGTTCGCGCCCGGCCACGGCTTCCTCATGGCGCATCCGAAGCAGGTGATAGCGCGCATCCGCGCGCATCGCCTGCAGCGCGAGGCGAAAGTGCTGGACGCATTGCGGCAGCATGGCGAAGCGGAAGCAGAAACCTTGCTGGCGACGGTGTACGATGACGTCCCGGCGGCGCGCCATGCCATGGCGCTGCGCTCCCTGCTGGCGCATCTGCTGAAGCTGGAAGCGGAAGGCCATGCGCTGCGCAGCGAGCGTGGCGGCTCGTGGCGCAGCACCGGCCGGTGAAACCCGGCGGCGCCGAGTTCACGCCGCCACCCGGTCTCGGCCTCAACGCTGGCGCAGCCGCCTGATGGCCTGCTCCTTCAGCTTGGCTTCGATCTCGATCCACGGCGCCTCGGCATAGGACGAGGGCATGGCGTCGATGAAGTCCGAGTGGTGGCGGTCGTTGAAGGCGGACCGGCCATTCGAAATGTGCACCAGCTGCATGCCGGGATCGGGCCACGTATCGCGCGCCCGTCGCAGCATCTCGCCCACGCTCGGATGCTCATAGCTGGACAGGCTTTCCTTGATCACATGGTGATGGGCATCGAACACCATCGGCACGCCGGTAGCGTGGCAAATTTCCAGGATATCCTCGGCGCCATAGGCGTACTCGTCGTTCTCCAGCGCCAGGCGCAGGCGTATGCCGTCCGGCAGGTCGCCGATGCGTTCCATCATCTCGCGGCTGCGGCCGCCCTTGCCGCCGTGGATTTCCAGCACCGCCCACGGCGAGCGCGGTTGCTGCAGCAAGTCCATGATGTTGGCATGCATGTCCAGGATCTTGATGCTGTTGGCGACCACGCCGGAGGAGTCGGAACTCAGCACCACGAACTGGTCCGGATGCATGACGAGGCGGATGTCGTGCGCCAGCGCCTGCCGGCCGACGGCGGCGACATCGTCCGCCATGCGCTCCAGCACGTCGCGCCCCACCGGCTCATCCGAGAAGGGGAACAAGCTCGACGGCATGCGGTAAAGGGTGATGCCTTCCTGCCTGCAATAGGCCAGCGCCTGTGCCAGCCGCTGCAGGTTCGCCTGATACAGTTCCGCCAGCAATTGCTGCTGGGCTTCCGGCTCATGCTGGAGCAAGCGCTTGCGGGTGATGGTGCGATAGCGAACGTCATCTGACGTCGTGATGCAAACCAGCCCGAGTCGAGACATATCCATGTGTGCGGGGCGGCATCATTGCCGCAGTTCAAACTGGAAAGCCGTTTGATGCCGGCATGCGGCCAAAGTGCCGCCGAAACCCCGATCGCCGGGCAAGCGCATGACGGGCGGCTGGCGCACGGCTTCCGAGCGTACAGGCACACGTACAGGCACAATGGGGCAATGTCCCGCGCTACAATCCGGCGTCCATGCATTGCACCCTCTGATGAAGCTGACCGAGTCCACCACGCTTTCCCGCACCAACTGGGCCGCCGTCCTTGCCGCCGCCTTCTGCGGCATCGCAGTCGCCATGAATGTCGGCAAGGTATCGATCGCCCTGCCGCTGCTGCGCGCCGAATTCGGGCTGTCGCTGGTGACTGCCGGCTGGGTGTCGTCGATGATCAATCTGCTGGCGGTGACCAGCGCCCTGCTGTTCGGCGTCATCGGCGATCGCGTCGGCGCGTTTCGCATGTGCCTTGCCGGCCTAGGCTTGAGCGCCTTGGGCAGCGTCGGCGCACTGTTCGCCGGCAGCGCGGGCGGGTTGCTGCTGTCGCGACTGGCGGAGAGCGCCGGCATGGTAGCGGTGGTGGTATCGGCGCCGGCCCTGCTGAGCGCGGCCTGCATACCCGAACAGCGCCGCTTCGCGCTGGGCATCTGGAGCAGCTACATGCCGGCCGGGGTTGGCCTCGTCATGCTGATCGCGCCGCCGGCCATCCATGCCGGCGGCTGGCAAATGCTCTGGCTGGTGACGACCGCAGCGATCGGCGCCGCCATGCTGGCGCTCTATGCCTCGCGCCAGGCTTACCACCTGCCGCCGTCGGCGCAGCAGGACCGGGCCACGCTGGCCAGCGTGCGCGAAGCGCTGGCACGACCGGCGCCATGGCTGCTCGGATTTGCGATGGGATCGTGGACGGTGCAGCATTTCGCGCTGATCGTCTGGCTGCCCACTTTCCTCAAGGAACAGCGAGGTCTGGATCCGCTTGCGGTTTCGCTGCTGTCTTGCCTCATGGTCTTGGTAAACGTTCCCGCCAACCTGATCGGCGGAGCGCTGCTGCAGCGGCGGGTACGGCGCGGCAGCCTGATTGCCTTCGGCAGCCTGCTGACCGGCCTGTCGGGCCTCGGGATTTTTCTCGACTTCTTTCCTGACATCGTTCGCTACGGCTTCTGCCTGCTGCTGTCCTTCATCGGCGGCCTGATTCCGGCATCGGTGCTATCGGCCTCGGCCAGCCTGGCTCGCACGCCGAAACAAATCGGCACCCTGCAGGGGCTTTTCATGCAGTGCGGTAACCTGGGTTCCTTCATCGGCCCGCCGCTGATCGCCATGCTGGTGGCCTCCAGCGGCGATTGGCGCGACACCTTGTGGGTGACCGGCGGAGCCGCCTTGCTGGGCATCGTGCTCGGCCTGGTCCTCCTTCGGCAGAAAGCGTAAGCCAGCTTTCGGCATGCCGTCGCGGGCACCATCCATCGATGCGGAATCAGCCTCCCTTGGGCAAGGGTCCCGCATCCAGCACCCGGATCATCTTCTTGCGCCACTGGTCCCGACCGTCGGCCAGCCGTTCGAACTCTCCCTCGATCTCCGCTTCGTACTGGTTGTCTTCATTGTCGTAGAGTTCGATGAACGCGTGAACGCGCAGGCTGTCGCCATTCGGCGCTTCCGCATCGGAGACGATGATGGCGCCGAGGTGGGGCGTTTCGGTCAGATTGGCTTCCTCATGAGCCGTGGCGCCGAGTTCGCTTTCGTCGATGTCGACCGCCACTTCATGCGCCAGGCGGCGCAGAACATCTTTCGCAGTATCGAGGATCATGGATGGTTCTCCTTGGGACGTCATGCTTCGATTGACATTTTTGTAACTGGTTTAATGTCGGTGGACGCTTCTCTGCGGCAGCATTTCTGAACCTACAACGCGTCTCGTGATCAAAATGGCATGACACGCGCGCTCAAAATCATTTTGCTGACCCTGGGCGGATTGATCGGCCTCGTGGTGTTGGTGTTCGCCCTGCTGGCCGTCTTCCCGTGGAACCGGGTCAAACCCTGGATCAATGAGAAAGTCAGCGTAGCAACGGAACGGCAGTTCGCCATCAACGGCGACCTCTCGCTGCGCTGGGAGAGGCCGCCCCAGGAACAGGAAGGCTGGCGCCGCTGGATTCCCTGGCCTCACCTGCGCGCGCAGGACGTTTTTCTCGGCAACCCGGACTGGGCGCGCACCGGCCCGCGCATGGCCCACGCACAGCAGGTGGACTTCACCGTCAGCCTGCTGGAGCTGTTGAGAAAGCACATCGTCGTCCGCTCGCTCCTGCTCACCGAACCCAACCTGGTGCTGGAAAAGGATAAGCAAGGCCGCAGCAACTGGACTTTTCCAAAGAAGGAAGAAAAGAAATCGGATTGGCAGTTCGACCTCGACGACATCGCGCTGACCAAGGGCACGGTGCGCTATGTGGATGCCGAGAAGCGGGCCGACATCAACGCGCGCATCGACACCCTGGAAGATGGCAGCGTCACCTGGAAACTGGCCGGCGACTTCAACGATGAAAAACTCACCGGCAGCGGCAAGGCCGGGCGGCTGATGTCCCTGCAGGCGCGGGATGTCAAATATCCGGTTCAGGCCGAAGTGAAAGTCGGCGAAACCACCATCACGGCGGACGGCACATTGACCGATCCGGCGCACCTGAGCGCACTCGATGTAAATCTGAAGATACTCGGCGCCAGCATGGCCGACCTGTTTCCGCTGTCCGGCGTGCTGCTGCCGTCAACGCCCAAGTTTTCCACCGAAGGGCGGGTTGTCGGCAGCGTGGCCCGCGACGATTTCCATCTGCGCTACGAAAACTTCAAGGGCAAGGTCGGCTCCAGCGACATCGGCGGCACGCTGGAATACCGGCAGCGCGATCCGCGTCCCTTCCTGAGCGGCGAGGTGGTTTCCAACTATCTGAATTTCAAGGACCTCGGTGCCTTGGTCAGCACCGATCCGCGTAACAAGGAAAAGAAATCCGGCGGCGTCAAGCAGCAGCCTGCGAACAAGGTCTTGCCGGTCGAGCCTTTCAAGACCGACCGCTGGCGCAAGATGGACGTCGACGTGAAGTTCAGCGGCAAGAAGATCATCCGCTCCGAAGACCTGCCGATCGATAATCTCTCCACGCATGTGAAGATGAACAAGGGCGTGCTGTCCCTGAACCCGCTCAATTTCGGAGTCGCCGGCGGCAGGCTGACGACCGATCTGGTCATCGATGGCAGCGGCGAGCCGGCCAAGGCGAAAATGAACGTGGCTGCGCGTGGCTTGCAGCTAAAGCAGCTGTTCCCGGCCGTGCAATCGATGCGCGCCAGTATCGGTCAACTCAATGGCGACGCCCAGCTTTCGGCGGCGGGAAATTCCTTCGCCGATCTGCTGGCCTCATCGAATGGCGAAGTGAAGTCCCTCATCACGCAAGGCAGCGTCAGCAAGTTCATTCTGGAGGCAATGGGGCTGAACATCGGCAGCGCCGTGGTGGCGAAACTCTTCGGCGACCGCCAGGTACAGCTCAACTGCATGGCGGCGGATTTTGGCGTCACCAACGGCTTGATGGCGACGCGCAGCTTCGTGGTCGATACGCAGGACGCCACCATACTCGTCGACGGCAGCATCAATTTTGCCAAGGAGCAGTTGGATCTGCATATCCGTCCCGACAGCAAGGGGATACGCATCATCTCCCTGCGCTCGCCCCTGCACGTCGCGGGCACGTTCAAGCATCCGGATGTTGGGATAGACAAGGGGATCGTTGCTTTGAAAGCAGGCGCAGCGGCGGTGCTGGGCACGGTGGCATCGCCCTTCGCCGCCTTGCTTGCGCTTATCAATCCCGGTCCGGGCGAGGACCCGCCTTGCAGTGTTCTGCTGAAAGATGCGGGTAAGAAGCCGCGCGCGCCATCACCGGAAAAAGCCGCTTCGCTGAAGGAAAATGCGCGGCGGTAAGGCAGGCACCCTCTGTCCGTGTGACATGCGTCTACTCACTTGCAGCTGTCGCTGCTCCACTGGCAGATTGCCTGGCAAGGCGGATGCGCTTATGTCTTATGCTGCGCCGAGTCGCAGCAAGATTCCTGATGTCTCCTGAACGCGCTTTCGTAGCGGCTTGTTGCCTAACGCTTATGTCGATCGGTCCTGATGCCCACGCCTGCGCTCGCGCCGCTTCAACGTGATCGCGACGATTTCCCCGCTGCATTGCCATCGACGCGGATTTGCATTTTCTTGTTTCATCCTGCCTCTTTGCGTCGCTCACCTGCGAGAGACTTATTGTCGTCGGCTGAGCCTTTGCCAATTACATCTTTTGTGATTTGCCTGGCAGGCTATGCGACCTTTGCTGAACCACTCAGTCAACTCGGCTCCATGGGTAAAACCACTCAGCTTTGCGCGGTCTGGCCGGTAAAAAGCCGCTTCAGGCAAGACGCTCTACGCGTGACCGCGTTTGATTGGCGTACCGATTCGTCATGAAGTCCTGCTTCGCGCTGCGTTTCCACTGGCCCACGGTCCGCTGTCAATACATTGAACTTTGATCAAGTGTCCGCTCTAACAGGTTCCAGTTTGAACGGCTGGTTGGCATGTCACCTTTCCACGTTGGAAGCCTCGTCGCGGCGAGGTGGCTTTTCTCAAGCAACGTCATAAGGAGTACCTCATGAAGAAGCTCACACTGGCAGTTCTTCTGTCCGCAGCCGGCATCGCCGGTTCGGCCATTGCCCAAACTTCCGGCACAGCCGGTTCGAGCATGGGCGGCACCAGTTCCAGCTCGCCTTCCAGTTCCAGTGGCATGGGTTCGTCCAGCGGCAGCAGTGGCGCCACATCCGGCAGCATGGGCAGCGGCGCAGGCGGGACCAGCAGCTACGGGAGCAGCTCGCCAACCGGCACGAGCGATATGTCCGGAACGTCGAGTTCCGGATCGAGCGGCACTTCGGGGAGCGGCTCGAGTTCTTCCGGCTCCACGGATTTGAGCGGAACCGCCGGCAGCAGCGGGACCGGCAGCAGTTCGACCGACGCCAGCGGCGGCACGCTTGGCACCAGCGGAAGCTCGGGCTCCACGGGTACCGCCGGCTCCAGCACATCGGGCGGGAGTTCCGGCACCGGCTCTACCACCGGCACGTCCGGCACCGGCAGCAGTGGCGCGCTGGGTGGCAGCAGCATGGGTTCCGGCACTACCGGCTCAGGTACCACAGGCAGTGGAACCGGTACGATGGGCAGCGGCTCGGGCAGTTCGAGCGGCACACGCTGAAGAGTAATTGCGCCTATTGATTAACCGTTGCCTCCCGGCCTGCTGGCAGCTGCACACAGCGAAGCAAAGCGCGTGTCCCGCTCATGCGTTTGCTTTACACCTGTCACTGGCAGTGCGCGCCGGGAAATTCGCCGACGGTTTATGCGTATCGGCATCCGGCCTTGCGCAGCCCAGGCGGTTTAATGCTCAGGCTTACTCGCTTATCGGAGATAAGTGCCAAGTTTTGCGCGATCAAGGATATGGCTCTATGCCATGTCGCGTCTCAAATAGCGCAGGTTCGGAAGGCATTCAAGTGGCGAAGACAGGCATGCACAATGCATAACGCCGGAAATGCGACTAGGTGCGGTACTCGTAAAATACCGCTTCCTCTATCTGCAGCAACTGGTTTTCGCATAGCTGCTCCAGTTGAACGTTGATCGACCGCCATACCGGCCATCGTCGTTCAGCGAATTCATGGCCAGGATGCAGCATCAAACCTAATCGATTAGTCCAGCCTTCAAGCAAGGGCTCGGAAATCTGTCGCACCCAATCGGCTGCGCTCAAGTGAATATTTGCATTGTGCATCCGTGCTTCTGCTTTGCGTTCGGAAGACGCCGCTTTCTATTCGAGATAGCGTTTGATTCGGGTTCCGCTCCAGCCTTTGCGTACGAGCGCGGCAATTTTTTCTTCTCCATTACTGTCATAGGGCTTTTGGCGCGAACCGAGCGGACTGCCACAATCGCAGAAGCCACGGGTGGTGCACACCTTTACCCATTTGTCATTGAGCTTGGCGTCCATGTGCTGATTTTCAAAGATACGGAAACCCAAATTCGCTTGCTTGAAGTGCGTTCCAATACGCGGCAATGACGCTTCAGCAGGGATAAAGGCGGGAATGAAATTGCACATAACTCCCTCCGGAAATGGGTCGATATCATTACTCGTAGCTGCAAGCTTTATGATGGGATTGAGATTGCCTGATCAGACGAGCTGGCATATGCAGCAGCATGGTGCCTGTGAAGTTGTGAGGCTTGTTGATGTTCGGTCGTGAACCCGACAGGAAACAGCTAAAGTGGCGAACGTGACGATCGAGCGCTGTCGGGTGTTCATCAAATGCAATCTGCTCGCGAATGTCGTGGTGCGACCGCAGTCACTTGAGTCCCATTTTATGTACATGCGGACCCGTTCACCAGGTCACAAATGGCCTCGGCATACTTGCGAATCGAAACTTGGCGTTCAATCCTCCTCGGGTGGAAGACCATCGTCAATCAATCCGGCAATCGTCAAGGCGCCTCCGCCACGCTCCTTCTACAACGGCTCGCGAGTAGGATAAGGTGCAGCCACATTGTGACCTACTCCCAATTAATCGGGTTAAGAGGAAGCTAGCGCAGTTCGTTTTCGGAGGAGAAGACGGACATGAAGAAGCGTTTTTCGGAAGAGCAGATGTTCGGGTGAAGTAGCCCCCTGAAAGACCGGACTGGCGGTATTCCTTACACTAACGACTAGGAATACAGCTATGGATATGCCTATGCCTTCAGGAAGAATGCAGCAAGTGGAAGTGATAACCGGGGTCCAGCGG
>NZ_FZOT01000002.1 GCF_900188095.1 Noviherbaspirillum humi
AAAGCTCGGGGCCGGAGAGGCGGCCGTCGCGGCCGATGATGACGGTGGATTCGCCGCGCTCGCGGGCGGCGGCGCCGAAGGCCTGGCCGACCTGTCTGGCGACCGAGGCGTCAAGGGTCTTGCCGATGATGCCGCGGATGTCGTAGGCCTTGAAGATGCTGGGGGAGATATTCATTGCTCGTCAGTCTGGTGATTGAAAGGATGGCGCCGCTCGACCGGCGCAGAATGAAAAAAGGCTGGCAATCGTGATTACCAGCCTTGCATGCGTTTGATGCGTTATCAGGACGAAGAAGGCGCGCCGATCAGCGGCGTATCCTTCGGCGGCGTTTCGTTGTGGTAGGCGCCGCCGTAGGTATAGCCGTAGCCGTAGCGGCCTGGGCGTACCTTGAGATCGTTGAACAGCACGCCCTTGGCTTCCAGGCCGGCCTGCGCCAGGCGCTTGAGCGACTCGTTGATCTCGGTGGCGGTGGTGACGCCGGCGCGGGTCATGATGTAGATCGCGCCTGCCTGGGCACCGATGATCATGGTGTCTGCCACGGCCAGGATAGGCGGCGCATCGATCAGCACCAGGTCATAGCGCTTCGACAGGTCCTGCACGAAGGCAGCGAAGTTCGGACGCATCAGCAGCTCCGACGGATTCGGCGGCAGCGTGCCGGTCGAGATGAAGTCCATGTTCTCGATCACGTCATGGTGGATCACCTGTTCCAGGGTGCGGGCGCCGGCGATCGCATCGGAGAAGCCGTCCTGGCGGCCGAAGCCGAAGTACAGGTGCAGCAGGCCGTTGCGGAAGTCGGAGTCGATCAGCAGCACGCGCTTGCCGGTGGCTGCCATGATGGCGGCCAGGTTGGCCGACACGAAGGACTTGCCCATGCCCGGCGTGGCGCCGGAGATGACCACCACGTTGTTCTTGAACTGCGGCAGGGCGAACTGCAGCGCGGTTCGGAAGTTGCGCAGGCTTTCCACCGCCGCGTCGTTGGAGGACACCGCCGCCAGCAGCGGCACCTTGTGGCTATGCTTGGTGCCGGCCTGCGCATAAAGCTCTTTCTGGCGCTTGCTGTGCGGGATGGTGGCGTACACCGGCAGGCCGGCGATGCGCTCCACCTGCTCCGGCGTATCGATGCCGCCCTTGATGGACTTGCGCAGGAAGGCAATCATCACGCCGATGAACAGGCCGCCGAGCACGGCCAGCGCCAGGATCATCGGACGGTTCGGCTTGACCGGCTTCTCCGGCGTCATGGCGCTGTCGACCAGGCGCACATTGCTGACCTTGCCCATGGTTACCAGCTTGAGCTGCTGGGCGGTGTTGAGCAGCGCGGTGTAAAGGTCGGTGTTGACCTTCACTTCACGCTGCAGGCGCAGCAGGTTCTGCTCGATCATCGGCAGCGTCTTGACGTGGTCGTTGATCGAGTTGATCTGCTGGTTCACCTCGCGGATCTGGCTGTCGATGCCCTGCACCAGCGGATGGTCGTTGGTATAGCGGGCCAGCAGTTCGATCTTGCGCTGCTGGAGTTCCATCTTGCGCAGCTTGGCGGCGGAAGACTGCTGCAGGCTGAGCTTGGATTCCTCATTCAGATCGACGGTGCCGTTGCTGTTGCGGAAGGCGTTGTAGCGCGACTCGGCCTGCTCCACCTGAGACTTCAGCTCCGGCAGCTGCTTGTTCAGGTAGGCCAGCGATTTCTCCGCTTCCTCGGTCTTGCGGGCGGCATTCTGCTTCACATACTCTTTGCCGATTTCGCCGAGGATGGCGCTGATGACCTTGGGATCGGAGCCCTGCAGGGTGGCATTGATCACATTGGAGGTCTTGCCGCCCTGCTCCGTCACCAGCAGCGCGGTCTGCACGCCTTCGATGGAAGCGAGGCGCGAGGTGCGGGACAGGCTGAATTCGGCGCCGGGGTTCGCGGCGAGCTGGTCGATGCGCAGCTCGATGCTGCCCTTGGGCGTTTCGAACACCAGCGGCGCACCGATCTTGCCGCTGAGCTCGATCTCTGCCTCGTTCTGGCTGAGGCGGAATTGACCGTTTCCTTCGGCGGTCAGCACGAATTCCTTGTTCAGCAGGGATTCGGGCACGTTGAACACGCCGACGTCGATCTTCTCCGAGCCCCAGGCATAGCCGCCGTAGCCGAAGAGGCCGGGCGTGGAAAGCTGCTTGTTGTGATTGGCAATCCAGGAGCCGACCAGCGGGAAGTATTTCGGCTTCGCGCTGATGTATAGGCGCAGATTGTCGATGGCCCGGGAGACCACCAGGCGCGAGCGCAGCAGTTCCATCTCGGCCAGCACCGACGTCTTGACGTCGAACATCGACGACAGGTCGCCGATGATGTTCTTGGATTCCTTCTGGCCTTCCTCCTCGACGTGGATGAGCATGTTCGCCTCATACACCGGCTTGGCAAGGTAGGCGTAGCTGGCGCCCAGCAGCGCCACGATCAGGGTGATGGTGGCGATCAGCCAGCGGCTCTCCCACAGGATGTCGAAGTAGGTCGCCAGCTCGATCTCTTCTTCTTCCTGCCGCGCCGGGCCGGTCAACTGCGGTATGGATTGGTTCATCATAAAAGTGTTCTCTTATGGTTAGTACATGGTTGTAGGTGCATTTCTCGCGGCAAACCGCGGCCGCCCGCCCGGGAAGCCTGCCTCCCGTTCAGCACTCCAGGCTGGCGCCGCCTGCATTGCTGCGGCGCCATGGGCATCGTTAAGGGTTAGCGGGGATTGGCCACCGGCGTCACCGCACCGACCGCGCCGGACAGCGCGCTCGGCAGGATCAGGCTGATCGCACGGTGCCAGTTGGCCAGCGGCGTGGCCGCCACGTACACCACGTCGCGCGGCCGCAGCTCGAAGCCCTCGGCCATCGCCAGCGCGCCGTTGGCCCGTCCGTCGAGCTGATACACCGTCTGCTCGCTGCCGTTCTTGCGGATCACGTAGATCTGGCTGCCGTCGCCGCTCAGCGGGTTCACGCCGCCGGACTCGCCGAGCGCCTCGTTGAGCGTGAGCCGGCCGTTGTGCATGGTCAGCGCGCGCGGGCTGACCACTTCGCCGGAGACGAACACCTTGCTCTCGTCGCGCGAGCGCACCCGCACCACGTCGCCGTCGGCGAGCAGGATGTTGGCCGGATTGACGCCGCGCTGCACCAGCTGCGGCAGGTTGATGGCGTAATTGGTGCCGGCGCGGTTGACGACGATCTGGCTCTGATCGCCGGTGGGCAGCACGCCGCCGGCCCGGTTGATCGCCTCGACCAGCGTCATCGGGATGTCGTTGATCGCCTGCAGGCCCGGGGTGCGCACTTCGCCGTCGACATACACGCGCTTGCTGCGGTAGGACTGCACGCGCAGCGTCACCTTCGGATTCTTCAGGTATTTGGACAGGTTCTGCGCCAGCAGATTGCGCGCCTGGTCCTGGGTCAGGCCCGCGACCTTGAGCGTGCCGGCATAGGGGAACTGGATCACGCCTTCATGGTCGACAATGAAGCCGGCTGGCGGCGCGTTGGTCGCGGTATTGGAGGCATCGGCGCCGGTGCCCGCGACCACGCCCATCGCGGTAGTGGCGGTATTGGACAACTCGGGATGATCCCAGACGACGACCGAAAGCACGTCGCCCGTGCCGATCTTGTAAGGGGCGGGCTTGCCCAGCAGGTTGGTGATGTCCTGGGACGCCATCTTCTCGCGGATTTCGAGCTCTTGCTTGACCAGCTGCGGCGTGATCGGCTTGAGCACCGCATTCGTCGCTTCCGCGCCGCCCTCCGCCGACGCATTGACGTTGCTGGAACCGGAGCTGGCCGCGTTCCTGTCGAAATGGAGTCCTGGCGCGACATTGGAACAGGCTGCCAGCCATGGCAGGCATAAAGCCACACTCCATTTTTTCAGAGATGCCTTGGAATCGAAGTGCATAATGATTACCCCACTAGATTAAACAGAGCCGCCAAACGACGTGCCGGCAATGCGAAATTGAAAAAGCGCGTTCCGATACATTGACGAGTTCCGGTCCACTGGCGGTATCGAAAATCGCCCTTGCACCTTGTCTTTCCAATCCATGTCAGATGGCAGGTTGGCCTGCTCGAGTGTTTCCTTCGAATGTTTCCTTCAGACAGTAATTTATTATCTGATGTACAACTTTACGTAAGCATCCCCTCGCTGTTTTGAGCGGTGTCAACGCCCTATCACAAACCGAAATGGCCCAACAGTCGCATTTGTCGATGCATAAGTCCGCATCATGCGGCGCGAAAAAAGCTGTCAATCAGCATGCATTTCCGATCTGCCGAACATCCGCTTCGCGGCTGCACTGCATGTGGGAAAGATAGAAGAAAGGGGAATTGCCGGTCTTGCGCGGCGACATGGCCGGAGAGGCCAGGGATTAAGCTGGATTAAACTTTGAAGAAAGGTAAATCAGGAGCCCGGAGCGGGAAGTGGAAGCGGCGACCGAGCGACGGCGAATGCAACGGAACCAAACTTCGGAAAACGCCGCCTTCGACTAAACGCTGCCCATGGCGAAGCGGGCTGCCCTGCATGCGGCATGGCACCGGCACGCAGGTTTTCCGCTCATCCTTCGCGCAGGGTTTGCAGCGGCGGCCGCGCCAGCACGTTGCGCAGTCCCACCATGCCGCCGATGAATGCGCAAATCGCGCCAACCACGACCCCGATGAGCCAGACCAGCGGCCGAAAGCCCCATTCGAAGTTGAAGACCTGGTCTGCCAGCAGCCAGCCGACCACGGCGGCGCCGGTTGCCGCCAGCACGCCCGATACGCCGCCGACCAGGGCGAACTCGATCCACTGGGCCCGCGACAGCTGGCGCCGGGTAGCGCCGAGCGCTCGCAGCAGCCCGGCTTCCCGCATGCGCTCATCCTGGGAGCCGGCGAGCGCGGCATACAGCACAAGGAAGCCCGACGCCAGCGTGAACAGGAACAGGAACTCGACCGCGGCGATGACCTGATCGAGTACCGACTGCACCTGGCGCAAAACGCTGCCGATGTCGACCACCGTCAGGTTCGGGAAATCCTGCGTCAGACGCCGCACAAAACCCTCGGCCGACTGCGGCACATGGAATGCGGTGATCCAGGTTTGCGGCGCATTCTGCAGCGCCTGCGGGCTGAGGATGACGAAGAAATTGACCCGCATCGATCCCCATTCCAGCTTGCGCAGGCTGGTGATCGGCGCTTCCACCATCTGGCCGGCGATGTCGAAGCGTATCCGGTCGCCGAGGCGAAGACCGAGCGTCTTCGCCAGCCCCTGCTCCACCGACGCCTCGGCCCGGCCGCCGCTGAACCAGGCGCCGCCGGTCAGCTGGTTTTGCGGCGGCATGGCATCCATGGTGGATAGATTGAACTCCCGCTCGACCAGGCGGCGCGCCCGGTCCTCCACATAGCTGTCGCCATTCACCTGACGGCCATTGATTGCCACCAGCCGTCCGCGGATCATCGGATACAAGGCGGCGTCCCGGATGCCTTGCGCCTTGAGACGGGCCTCGATCTCGTTCTTCTGGTCGGGCTGGATGTTGATCACGAAATGGTTTGGCGCGTCGGCCGGCGTCGACTGCCGCCAGGCGTCAAGCAAATCCTCCCGGATCACGGTCAGCAGGAGCAAGGCCATCAGCCCGAGCGCCAGCGCCACGATCTGCATCAGCGTCGCGCCCGTGCGCCGCTGCAGTGCGGTGACGGCAAAGCGCCAGCCGGGATACGGCAAGGCGGTTCTCAGCGACTTGAGCGAAAGCATGCACAGCCAGCCCACCAGCGCAAATGCGGCGAGGCCGCCAAGGAAACCGCCGGCGGTCAGGAGCGCCAGCTTGGGCTTGCCGACCTGCCACAGCAGCAAGCCGGTGAAGGCCAGCAGGCCGGTGCCGTAGCTCGTCAGCGCACCGGCCTTGGGCGGCTCCTGCTCGCGCCGGATGACGCGGTTGTGGGGCACGTTGCGCAGCTGGAGAATCGGCGGCAGCGCAAAACCGATGAGCAGCACCAGTCCGGTGGTCACGCCCTGCAGCGCCGGCACGATGCTCACCGGCGGCAGCTCCGTCGTCACCAGCCGGCCCAGCCATTCCAGCAGCAGGAAGTGCGCGCCGAAGCCGGCCGCCACGCCGAGCAAGCTGCCGGCCACGCCGATCAACAGGAATTCGAGCAGGTACATCAGGGTGACGGCGTTTTGCGTCATGCCGAGGCAGCGCAGCATGGCGCAGGCGTCGATGTGGCGCAGCATGAAGCGGCGCGCCGCCATCGCCACCGCAACTGCCGCCAGCATGGCCGACAGCAGTCCCACCAGAGACAGAAACTGCTCCGCCCGCTCCAGGGTCGCCTGCATCTCCGGCCGGCCGCTCTCCAGCGTCTCGATGCGCGTGCCGCGCACATTGGCCTGCCGAATGTCCTGCTGCAGCCAGTCGCGGAACCCGGCGACAGCCTGCGGCGCGCCCGCCACCAGCAGGCGGTAAGTCAGGCGCGAGCCATTCTGCACCAGCCCGGTGGCCGCCAGCTCGTCGAGCTGGAGCATGACGCGCGGCGCGAAGTTCATGAAGCCGGCGCCGCGGTCCGGCTCCACCGCGATCACCTGCGCCACCTTGAAACTGGCGTCGCCGAGCCGCAGCGTCTGGCCCTTGGCGATGTTCAGGCCGGCCAGCAGATTGGCGTCAGCCCAGACGGTGCCCGGCGCCGGGATGTCGCGCGTCGGGCGTTCCTCTCCGGTGCCCTGCGCCAGCTTGAGGCTGCCGCGCAGCGGATAGCCGGTCGACACCGCTTTCACCGACGCCAGCAGGGAGGCTGCCTCATCGCCTTCGCCCGCCAGCGCCATGCTGGGAAACACCACGGTTTCGGCGCTGGACAAGCCGCGGCGCGCCGCCTCCTCCTTCCACGCCGGACGCAGGGGCTGGTCGGCATTGAGCACGAGATCGGCGCCGAGCAGCTGATTGGCGTCACGCGCCAGCCCGGCGCGCATGCGGTCGACGAAAAAGCCGACCGAGGAAAGCGACGCCACCGCGACGATCAGCGCCACCAGCAGGAACCGCAGCTCTCCCGCGCGCCAGTCGCGCGCCGTCATTCGAAGCGCAAGGAACATGGACTAGATCCGGAATCGGCTGCTGAGCCAGCGCAGGCCGCGCCAGAGCTTCGGCAGCAGCCACAGCGCCAGCAGGAAGAACAGGCCGAGGAAGGTGAAGAGCAGCCAGGGATGGAAGAAGGCGGCCCAGAGTCCGCCCGCCACCGCCGCATCTTCCGACAACGAAGCGGCCCAATTGCTGAACGGCTCGGGCGAAGTGTTGATCAGCGCCCGGCTGCCCGCCTTGGTCGCATGCGCGCCGGCAGCGAAGGTGCCGCCGATGACGGCGGCGATCGTGGTGAGGGTCGGGTCCATGCTGCCGAGGGAAGCAGCGGCAAGCACCGCGCCGGCCGGAATGCGGATGAAGGTCTGGATCGCGTCCCAGACCGAATCCAGGCCAGGTATCTTATCGGCCAGGAATTCGGCCATCATCAGCAGGCCGGACGTCGCCATCACCCACTGCGACTCCAACACCTGCAGCGCGGGCGGCAGTTCGATCCAGCCGATGCGGGCGAACAGGCCCGCGATGAACAGCGTCATGTACAGGCGCAGGCCGCTCGCCCAGGAAAGTCCGCTGGCCAGCGCCGCGGTGGAAACCGATTCAACCATTGGGCCCTCCATCCAGAATGGACAGGACGGGCGTACACCGCGCATCGACACGGTGCAAGACGCCGGGTCCGGAGCGGCCTTCTTTCACCCGCCCGGACGCCGCGCGCGTCATGCCAGTCCCGCTTCCGCGAAATAAGCATCCACTTCGTCCAGCCGCTTCTGCTTTTCCGATGCAGGCAGAAAGGCGGCCGAAAAGCTGTTGCGCGCCAGCTGGCGCGCATGTCCCGCATCCAGCCCGAGGGCGTCAAAGGTCTGCAGGAAATTGTCGTTGATGTACCCGCCGAAGTAGGCGGGATCATCCGAATTCACCGTTACCTTCAAGCCGGCATCGAGCAGCGCGCGCATGTTGTGCTGATGCAGCGCGTCGAACACGCACAGCTTGATGTTGGACAGCGGGCAGACGGTGAGCGCGATGCCGTCCTTCGCCACGCGCCGGGTCAGCTCTGGATCCTCGAGGCAGCGCACGCCGTGGTCGATGCGCTCGACCTTCAGCAGATCGAGCGCGGTGCGGATATAGTCGGGCGGCCCCTCCTCGCCGGCATGCGCCACCAGGTGCAGGCCGAGTTCGCGGCAGCGGGCGAACACGCGGGCAAACTTTTCCGGCGGATGGCCGCGCTCGGAGGAATCCAGGCCCACGCCAAGCAGGCGGTCACGGTACGGCAGCGCCTGCTCCAGCGTGGCAAAGGCTTCCTCCTCCGACAGATGGCGCAGAAAGCACATGATCAGGCCGCCCGAGATGCCCCATTCGGAACGGGCATCCGCAAGGGCCCGGGAGATGCCGTCGATCACCGTTGCAAAGGCGATGCCGCGGGCGGTGTGGGTCTGCGGATCGAAGAACATCTCCACATGCCGCACATTGTCTTCATGCGCCCGCTTGAGATAGGCACGGGTCATGTCGTAGAAATCCTGCTCGGTGATCAGCACGCTTGCGCCGGCATAGTAGATATCGAGGAAGGACTGCAGATCGGTGAATGCATAGGCGCGGCGCAGGTCCTCGACCGACGCGTAATCGAGCCGCACATTGTTGCGCTGGGCAAGCGCGAAGATCAGCTCGGGTTCGAGCGAGCCTTCGATATGGATATGCAGTTCCGCCTTGGGCATGCCTCGCAGAACCCGGTGCAGGGTGTCAGCCATGTAAGAGACCTATGATCATGGACTCCTCGAACGCCGGACCCGTCAACCGGTTGATGCCTGCAGACCGGACGCTCCGGCCGGCGTCCCGCCAGAGATCCGGCGAGGGAGTATTGCCGTGATTGTAAGGCCAGTTCCCTTCTCGCGTGTATTCCCTTCTTCCCGGCCGCCAGGTCAAAGCGTGGCGCCCCTGCCCGCATCCAGATGCCGCTTTTCGAACGCTTCCTGGCAGGGAGCGCAGCGCTCCGCCATCGGCTGCACCTCCAGCCGCGCATAGGGGATCTCGTTGCCGCAGTCGACGCAATCGCCGTAAGTGCCCTCCGTCATGCGATTGCGCGCCGCTTCGATGGCGCGCAGTTCGATCATGTCGCGGGAGATGGCGGCATTGTCGAGATCGACCGACAGATCGGCAAAAGACGAGTCGCCCGGGTCCGGAATCTCGCTGGCAACGTCGACGAAAGAATCGCGGCTGCCGTTCTCCCGGCTGACATCGGCGCGCAGATCGGTCTCGCGCCGGTCCAGCAGGTCCTTCAGGTGATCCAGTTGCTGCTTGTTCAGGGTAGACATGGTCGTTCCGTATGCAAAGTTGAAGGGCTTGTCGTCGGTTCAGCGGGCCGGGCGCTGCTGATAGCGCCACAACGCGGCCAGGGCCGCCACGCCCAGCCAGATGGTCATCATGGCCTTCGGATTCATCACCGCCTTGGTGTAAAGGCTGGACTCGAGTACCGGCGCCGTCACGCCCTGGCGCTCGCGCAGTTCCGAGCCGGCCTGATACAAGCTGTTCCGTTCGCGGTCGGTGGCCGGCATGTCGGAGCGCTGGGCCGGGATGAGGAACCGTTTCCCGATCTGGTCGAATATCCGCGGCGCGAACTGCCCGCCGACGGAACCGAGCTTGGCGGCGGCGCCGACGAAGATGTCGCGCCGGGCGTTTTCGGCGGCGTACAGGATGGCATCCGCCGCCACTTCCGGCGCATATACCGGCGGCGGAAGCTTCGGTTCGACGTCCATGAAATTCTTTGCATGCTCCAGGAACATGGTATCGATGCCGGCCGGCTTGATCAGCGTCACCGACACCGGCGCGCCTTCATCGGCCAGTTCCATGCGCAGCGCGTCGGTGAAGCCCTTGACCGCATGCTTGGATGCCGAGTACATGCCCTGCAGCGGCACGGCGACGTCGGACAATTCGCTGCCGAGATTGATCAGCGCGCCGCCGCGCTGCTTCAAATGTTCCACCGCCACCATAGAGCCATGCACCACGCCCCAGAAATTGGTCTGGAACAAGCGCTTCTGGTCTTCCATCGGCACATCCTCGCTGCGTCCGAAGATCGAAATGCCGGCATTGTTGATCCAGGTATCGAAGCCGCCGAAGCGCTCGACGGCGACTTGCGCGATGCGACGCACGTCCGATTCCACGCCGACATCGGCGACCGCGTAAGCGGCCTCGCAGCCTTGCTTGGCGAGTTCGTGAGTGAGCTGCTTCAGACCGTCTTCATTCCTGGCGGACAAGACCAGCCGCGCGCCGCGCTTGGCCGCCATGCGCGCCGTGGTGAGGCCGATGCCGCTGGTGGCGCCGGTGATGACAACTACCTGCTCGGAAAGCTTCTTCAAGCGAATTCCCATTCGAGGCTCCTTTCGGCGCGATTGCAGCGAAAACCATGCCCGGGAAATCGGGGCGGTTTGGATCGCAGGAATTGCGCCGGGCTTGCATGCGGTGAAATTTTTACTCTTGTCATGCGCGTTTTTTCACGGCGCCAGATGCCCCAACCCTGCTCGCGGGGTCTGGAACAATCGGGCGCGGTTTCGTCTCCGATGCGATATGCTGTCAATCAGCTCTCGCCTTCTCATCCAGGCAGTCAAGCCCCGCATTGCGTCTGCTACTCGTCGGAAAGGAGACATGCATGGCTTTCCCCAAGAACCATTTTGGCGTGCCTCAATATCCCTCGACCGACACGCGCCGGCTCTTCGTGCTGCTCGGCGCCATCGATCTGCTGGAGCGCCCCACCGTCTCGGCCATCGCCGATCTCACCAGCCATGACCGCGATACCATCGACCAGGAAGTCAACAGGCTGCGCGAAGAATTCGGCGTGTCGCTGCACAAGGTGGGCGAGGTTTACCACATTGAATCGTGGGGCAAGGTGCTCAATCCCGAAGGCGTGAAGGGCTATCTGCGCGGTTAGAGCGTCACTGCAGCGCCGCCAGTTCGCGGTTGGTGATTCTGTCTTCCCGGGAGATGGTTGCCGCTACGTAGGCGAGAAAACCGTCGAGTTTCTGCCAGGCGCCGACCTGCTCGATCTCGACCGAATGCCACCACAAATGGAAGGCGCCACCGGTATCGCGCGCATGATCGAACATGGCGAAGATGCGCTCGGTCCAATCCTCATGCTGAAGCGCGAGAAACAATCCTTCCTGGCGCGACATCCATTGCCCCGCCTCGGCGAAATTGCGCAGATAGACCGACCGGTCATGGGGAAAGAACTGCACCGTGGTCGGCATCTCGTATCGCGCATTGCCGCTGTCGAAGCGGAGATTGACCGTGGTGCGCGCATAATCGAAGCCGCACGCTTCGACCAGCTTCACATCGCGCCGCTGGTATTTGCCGCCCGGATAGCAGAAGCCGGCGACAGGCTTGTTGAGCACGTCTTCCAGCATCTTCTTTCCATCCATGATCTGATCATAGGCTTCCCAGATGTTGGTGTGCTTCAGATAGCAGTGGTCGAAAGTATGCGAACCGATTTCGAAGCGGCGCCCCAACTCCCTGATCTGCTGAGGATTCATGACCTCGGGCCCCTCGCGGTTCTTGATCGGTACGTAGAAGGTTCCCGACAAGCCATGTTTGTCCAGCAGTTCGGCGGTCTTCAAGTCCAGTGGATGGCCATCGTCGATGGAACAGGTAAACAAAACTCCCATCAATTCTCCGCAAAGCATTATTCAAAAGGCTTTTTTTAGAGCAGCACCTAGTTGAAATAGTTTTATCGATCGCGGAATTTTATTTCTACCATGGCAAGCGCAGGACGGCGTCGCACATGGCTGCAGGACGTCGAAACAGGTCAAGCCCAAAAACAAAACGCCCCGACAAGGGGCGCTTTGCCTGCTGCCCTCGAACGGCTCACGCCGGCATGCGGATGTTCATCGGTGCCTGCGACACGAGCGCGAACCGGCAGGCCTCGACCAGGCCTTGAGCCGCGGTGTCGAAGGTGAAGTCCCGAACCAGACGCAGACTGTTGGCGGCGTACCGCATCCGGAGCGCGTCATCCGTCAGCAATTGGCTTGCCGCCTCGCTCCAGGCATCGACTTCCAGCGGCAGCACCCTTCCGTTTTCTCCGTCGCGCACCAGTTCACCAACCACGCCGGCTTGCGGCGATACCAGTACCGGCAGGCCGGCGGCGCAGGCTTCGTTCGCCACAACGCCCCATGGGTCCCAGCGCGTCGGAAACAGGAACAGGCGGGCCGAGCGGTAGAGGGATGGCAGCTCGGACTGGGTGGCGAATCCATGAAAGGCGACCTCGACGCTGTCGGCATGCCGCTCGGCCTTTTGCTTCAGGCCGGCCTCCATGCTGCCTGCGCCGGCAAACAGCAAGCTGACCTTCCTTCCCAGACGCCGGGCAGCGGCGATGGCCACGTCAAGCGCGAAGCCGGGATTTTTCACCTCCTCGATACGGCCGGAGAACATCAGGTCATAGCGTTTTGCTTCTGGAGCCGCGCCCGGATCAAAAGCGGCGTTATCGATGCACAGGCAGGACCGGAAGCACTGCGCGGCCGGCACGCCGTACGAGGCATAGTGGCGCTCGCCGCCGGCGCTTGCCGGAACGAAGGCGCGCGTGCGGGCATAGATGAAGCGCCGCACCAGCTTGTGTATCCGGCTCAGTCCCTGTTCGGAAACGTCGGTTCCGTCGGTCATCGCGACATGGGGCAATCCCTGCAGCCATGCGTAGCCGAAGGCGTACAGATGGGTCGGATTGAAGCCATCGGTGATCACGACGTCTGGGCGAAAGCGCCGCAGCGCCGCCAACACGTCGGGATTGTTGTGAATGTAGCGTCCGTCGACCGTGCTGAACCGTTCGCGCAGGAAGACATGATCGAAGCGCAGCGGCGGCAGATCCCACAAGCGGTTCGGCTCGCGCCGGCTGCAAAAAATGGCTTGGAACGTGATCTCCGGCATTTCGCCTATGCGCTGAAATACCGGGATGCGGTAAGGCGGTGGCACATTGGTGACGATGGCGATTCGAGTCATTGGCTTTCTCTTGAGGTGTGCGTGACGGCGGTTGCCATCCTGCACCCGGGACGACATCGGTGGGTTGGAACCGATTGCCATGTTATCCAGCCGCGCCTTCCATGCCTTGCGATGCACTAATCCGGTTGCAAGTCGGCATCGCGGCTCGCTCTGTTCGTCACGAACAACAAAAATCCGAAAATCGCCTTCAATAAATCAATGTTCTTTGGAACAGAATCCTTTTACCGGCGTCATAAAGATGCTTAAAAAGCAAATCTGCACATAGCGATGAAGAAATTCATAGCGCAATAGGAAACTTTACCCAGATCAATTGGTCATTAGCTACGGTTGCTTTGCAGATTACATTTTTCCGGAGAACATGCCATGGCTGAACATGCATTAGCAGGACAAGAAACCTATGATCCCAACCGCTTGCTGGACACCCTGCGGGAGAAGATGCGCTTGAAAAATGATGCTGCCCTGTCGCGCGCGCTCGAGGTCGCTCCTCCGGTGATCAGCAAGATCCGCCACAAGCGCCTGCCGGTTGGCGCCTCGTTGCTCATCCGCATGCATGAGGTATCCGACCTCAGCATCCGCGAACTGCGGGATTTGATGGGCGATCGCCGCAACAAGTATCGCGCCAGCGATACCTATGGAAAGAAAATGCCGACAGAGGGTAACGGCGTGGGCGCTTCGGGCCCTGGCAGCACCGATGCGGGAAGCTCCAGCCCGATGCAGCAATAAGACTGCAATCGTGTCCGCAAACTAAAAGAGCGCAAAGGCCAGACCTTTGCGCTCCTGCTTGCGTCTAAAAAATGCAAGTTGTTGAATTTTTTGCTATAAAATAAAAGCAGGGCAATCGCAAAATTGTTTTGCCGGCCTGTGAACTTCTTTGCATGCGGTCTTACCAAGCACTTACATTACGAAGTACTTAAGACAGTGAGCCGGAGCGAAAAATGGCGCGAGTGGACGATACCGCCTATCAGCTGGAAAACCTGGTAGATGCGGCGTGCGAATACGGAATCGTGATGGAATTGCTCACGGTGATCCATGAATTGTGCAATCGCCGGCAATTGCTCGGCGAGGACAATGAGCTGCTGAACGTCGCCAGCGTTGCGGCGCTGCTGGCTCGCGCACAGCGCCAAAACCTGCAAATCGATTCCTGAAGCCAGCCGTCAAGCCGCCATCGCCATCAGGCGATTCATCAGGCACTCACTCTCCAGCAAGCCGTTCTCCATCAGCCCCTCTGCCTTAGCAAGCCGCACCAGACCCCGCAACGCCTCGCGCATCGTATGTTTTTCACGCACGCCTGCTTCTTCGCCCAGCGTGGCATCGATCATGGATTCGATCATTTCAGACGTCGTCATCGCAGTTGCGCTCATCATTACCCCAATCGTTTAGGTGAGTTCGATGAATGCATTTTGCGGCCAATTTGCCTCCAGGCACTTGAGTAGCGTCAAATTTTTTTCGGAATAATCCTACAAAGATTAGGAAAATACGCTTCTGACATTAGGAAATTGCTTACTGGTTCTCCACTTGCGGTTACACCGGTCTTTCGCAGTTTGCAGAGTCATATTTTCCGAGCGGAATGCTCTCAAATTGTGAGAGCGTCATTTCGGTGGCATAATCTCGGACTCCAGTGGAAGCGTGGCCGAGTGGTTGAAGGCACCAGTCTTGAAAACTGGCGACGGGGCAACCCGTTCGTGAGTTCGAATCTCACCGCTTCCGCCAATCTCCCCGCCGTCGCCTCATCTTCCTGCTCAAGCCGTACGACGAGCCAAGGCCGGCCTTCTCTGGATTCCCCCGCCTTCGTCATTCTTTTTTGCAGCACGGGAAGAAACGTCTATCAATCTTGCAGAAAAATTTCCTGTAGGTCGTTCAGGAAGCGTTTGCCGAGCTCCGTTGGCTTGATGACGCGATGATCGCGGTAGAGCAGCCCTTTCGTTTCCGCCCGATTCAAGGCAGGCTCGATGGCATTGATGCTCAGGCCCGTGCGTTCGCTGAAGAGATTGACATCGAAGCCATCCACCAGGCGCAAGGCATTCAGCATGAATTCGAAGCCAAGCGCATCCCGCCCAACTTCGAACTCTTCCTGCACCGGTGCACCCTTGCTCACCGCATCGAGATACGCCTTGGGCTGTTTGAACCGCATCTGCCGCACGATCCTGTGCGGAAATGACAGCTTCGAATGCGCGCCGGCGCCGATGCCCAGGTAATCACCGAACTGCCAATAATTCAGATTGTGCCGGGCGCGCCGGTTCGGCTGCGCATAGGCCGACACCTCGTAATGCCCATAGCCGGCATCGGCGGTTGCCGCCTCGATCATGTCCTGCATCTCGGCGCTCTGGTCATCGTCAGGTACGGCAGGCGGGAATTTGGCGAAATAGGTATTGGGCTCCAGCGTCAGGTGATAGAGCGACAGGTGTGGCGGGGCCATGGCGATCGCCGTGTCGATATCGGCACGCGCGTCTGCCAGACTCTGCCCCGGCAGCGCATACATCAGGTCGAGATTGAAATTGTCGAAGTTTGCATGGGCGATTTCCACTGCCCGGCGGGCGTCGCCGCCATCATGGATGCGGCCAAGCTTTTCCAGATAGCGGCTGTCGAAACTCTGGATGCCGATCGACAGGCGATTGATGCCGCTGGCGCGATAGGAACGAAACTTGTCGGCTTCGAAAGTGCCCGGATTGGCTTCCATCGTGATTTCCACCGCCCCGTCGAGCGGCAGCAGCGTCCGGATATCCGACATGAGGCGGTCGAGGCCGGCGGCCGACATCAGGCTGGGCGTGCCGCCGCCGATGAAGATGGTGTAGATCTTCCGGCCCCAGATCAGGGGCAAGGCCTGCTCCAGGTCGCTGCGCAGCGCATCCAGATAGTCCCGCTCGGGGAAGTCGCCCCGCACCTCGTGTGAATTGAAGTCGCAGTAGGGGCATTTGCGCACGCACCAGGGGAAATGCACATACAGCGACAGCGGCGGCAGGCTGGCGAGGTTGATCAGCCCCGGCTTGAGGAAGGCATTGGCGGCCTGCGCCGCGTCCGCCCGCTTTCCATCGCTTATGGCGACCGGCGCGACCGGCTTGATCGGAATCATTTCAGCTTCTCGACCAGCAGGCGCAATGCCTGTCCCCGATGCGACAGCCGGTTTTTCTCTTCGGCGGAAAGTTCGGCAACCGATTTACCGAGTGCCGGCAGCCAGAAATACGGGTCGTAGCCGAATCCGCCGGCGCCACGCGCTTCCGGGCGGATCTCCCCATCCCATCGCCCCTCGGCGATGACCGGTTGCGGATCGTCGGCGTGGCGCAGGTAGACCAGCACGCAGTAGTAATAGGCCGACTTGTCGGCATGCGCGGCAAGCTCCGTGATGAGCTTTTCATTGTTGCGGGCATCCGACTTCGGCTCGCCGGCAAAACGCGCGGACAGCACACCAGGTGCGCCGCCGAGCGCGGTGACGCAGACGCCGGAATCATCGGCCAGCGCCGGCCTGCCCGACAGGCGGGCGGCATGGCGTGCCTTGGCCAGCGCGTTTTCCACGAAGGTGGGATGCGGCTCTTCCGCTTCCGGGATGTTGAGGTCGCCTTGCGGCCGCAGCGCGAAGCCGAGCGGACCGAGCAGCTGGCCGAATTCCTTCAGCTTGCCGGCATTGTTCGAGGCGAGGATGATTTCTTGCGTCATGGTTCTTGGATAAAGCAAAGCGGGCGCCGTTCCAACAAGGAAGCGGCGCCCGGGATGGATGGAAAATCTCAGGCTGCGATGCCGAGCGCCTCGCGCTGAAGGCGGATCAGCTCGCGGATGCCGCCGTCTGCCAGGTCGAGCATCTGGTTCATGGTACGGCGATCGAAAGCCTCGCCTTCTGCCGTGCCCTGTACTTCGATGAAATGGCCGGCGTCGGTCATGACGACGTTCATGTCGGTATCACAATCAGAATCTTCCGGGTAATCCAGGTCCAGCACGGGCATGCCGCGGTAGACGCCGACCGACACCGCCGCCACGAAGTGGCGCAGCGGAATCCTCTCCACCAGGCCTTGCTGCTGCAGCTTGGCGAAGGCGTCATAGGCGGCCACCATCGCGCCGGTGATGGAGGCGGTGCGGGTACCGCCATCGGCCTGGATCACATCGCAGTCCAGATGCAGGGTGCGTTCGCCGAAGGCCTCCAGATCGAAGGCGGCGCGCAGGGAGCGGCCGATCAAGCGCTGGATTTCCTGGGTGCGTCCCGATTGCTTGCCGCGGGCCGCCTCCCTGTCCATGCGGGTATGGGTGGAGCGCGGCAGCATGCCGTATTCCGCCGTCAGCCAGCCCTGCCCTTTGCCCTTGAGGAAACCGGGCACCTTGTCTTCGATGCTGGCGGTGCAGATGACGCGGGTATCGCCGAATTCGACCAGCACCGAACCTTCGGCATGGCGGGTGAAGTGACGGGTCAGGACGACCTTGCGCAGCGCGGCGGGAGCGCGGCCGCTGGGACGGGATTCGAATGGCATGAGTTGTCTAGTTCTTTGAGGTGATGCGGGATGTCTTGTCGATGGCCTTGCGGATTTCGTCGATTGCCTTCTCGATCTCGGCGTCGTCGAAAACATCCGGCCGTTCCAGGTCAGGATGCAACGGCGCCTGAATCGTCGTTGCAATGCTGCCGACGGGCAAGGTATGGGTGGCGATGGTGCTGGCATCCTCGAGGTTGTAGGCCCCTTCCCACATCATCGCCAGAGCGGTGACATTATCCCCGTTTTTGCCGCCGATCGCAGTGGCCATGCCGATCAGCTCCGGCACTGCCCGCACCACCGTGCTTTCCGCCAGGTTCTGGGCAATCAGATTGTCGGGCAGCACCGACCACAAGCCATCAGAACAGAGCAGGATCACGTCGCCGGTCTGCAGGCTGGCGCACCGGGAAACCTCGACCACCGGCGGCACCGAGGCGCCGAGGCAGTTGAACAGCCGGTTGCGGTCCGGGTGAGTCTCGCGTTCCGAAGGGTCTGCCTTGCCTTCGGCAATCAGCATCTCGATGCGGGAATGATCGCGGGTGCGGGCCAGGAGCTGGCCGCGTCGCAGCCAGTAGAGGCGCGAGTCGCCGCAATGTGCCCAGTAGGCGCCGTTTTCCTGGATCAGGCAGGCGACGATGGTGGTCCGCGGCGTTTCCGGCAGATTATTGACGGCGCGGTAGCGGTGAATTTCGCGGTGCGCGGCAAAGAAACTGTCTTCCAGGAAGCGCTCGGGCTTGGCCACCATTGGCGACGCTTCCTTCTGGAATCGGGCGCCAATGGTCTGCAGCGCAATGCTGGCCGCCATTTCGCCCTGGATATGCCCTCCCATGCCATCGGCGAGCACCAGCAGGGCGGCGTCCCGCGTGAAGCTGTACCCCATGCGGTCCTGGTTGCTCTTGCGGCCGCCGATCTGGCTTTCCTGATAAACCGAAAATCGCATCGCCGATCACCTCAGGGAAATGGTTGCTCGGTCGTCGCTTCGTTGCGGACCGGGGCCTTGTCCCTGGTCCGCAGCCCCAGCCAGCCCTTCAGCCGCTGCGCCAGTGAACCGGCCGGCGCCAGCACGGGGCTCGGCTCGGCGACCGCCTCCGCCGGCTCCCGCAATGCCTTCTGCAGGGCGAAGACGCTTTGCGGGCGCTGCTGCGGATCGACATGCAGGCTCCAGCGGATCACGTCCAGCAATTGTCGGGAATACAGCGGCTCCAGACGGCGCAACTGCTCGTCGAGACGGTCGTTGTTCTTGCGCTGGTCCACCGGCTGCGGCGGTGTGCCGGTCATGCAGGCATACATGGAAGCGCCGATGCTGTAGATGTCGGTCCAGGGACCGAGGTTGCCATCACGCATATGCAGCTCACCAGGGGCGAATCCCGGCGTGTACATCGGGGACAATCTGGGCGTATCGGTCGTCAGCGTCTGTCGGGCAGCGCCGAAATCGAGGAGGATGGGCGTGCCATCCATACGCAGGTAGATGTTCGCCGGCTTCAAATCCAGGTGCAGCAGTTTGCTGGCATGCACTTCACGCAGGCCGTTCATGACCTGGTTGAACATCTTGCGAATGAAGCGCTCGGAAACGAGCAGCTTTTCCCCCTTGTCGCGGCGGCGCAGGATGTGTTCCTGAAGCGAGCGGCCCGACTCGTAAGCCATCACCATGTAGACGGTGTCGTTGGCGCGGAAGAAATTGACCACGCTGACCACGTTCGGATGGGATATCCGGGCCAGCGCTCGGCCCTCTTCGAAGAAGCATTTCAGCCCCATGCGGAAGACAGGAAGGTTTTCGGCCGAGATGGCCGGCACCAGTTCCCCGGGCTCGCGCAAAGCCAGCGAACTCGGCAGGTACTCCTTGATGGCGACGGCATTGCCGTCTTCATCGTGGGCGAGATAGACGATACTGAACCCGCCGGACGCAATCTTCTTTACAATGCGATATCCGGCAATTTCAAGTCCGTCAGGCAATGGGGCATTGTTTTGAACGGCCATGACTGAAGTGATGATTTTCGAGTTCCCAATTAGCGAAACGACCAGCATCTGCAAGGCAATCCACGCTTAAAGGGTTCTGAAGATTGTGTGGATAAATCCCTGTTTTGTAAAGAAGAAATAAAGGACCTAATTTGACTATCAGTAGCATGACCGGTTATGCCGTCACTTCCCGTGACGGACCGGCCGGCACCGTGACCATCGAGATCAAGAGCGTGAATTCCCGCTTCCTCGATCTCCAATTCCGCATCAATGACGATTTGCGCAGCTTCGAGCCGGTGTTGCGGGAAGCGCTCATGGCACGCCTCAACCGCGGCAAGGTGGAATGCCGCCTGAGTTTTGGCCGCGCCGCGGCAGCGGCAGGTTCGCAGTCGCTCAATGGCGGGCTGCTGGAGTCGCTGGCCGCCATGCAGCAGGAAGTGCGGCAGCGCCTGCCGGAGGCCGCCCCACTGACGGTGGCCGAGGTCCTGCGCTGGCCGGGCATTATCGAAGATGCCAACGCCGGCCAGGACTCGCTGCAGGGAGATGTCGCTGCGGCCATGCAGGAAGCGCTCGAAGCCTTCCTCGAAAGCCGCCGGCGCGAAGGCGCCGCCATGCAGGCAATGCTGCTGTCGCGGGTGGATGAACTGGAAGCCATTGTCGCCCGCATCACGCCGCTGGTGCCGCAGGCGATCACCCAGTTCCAGCAGCGTGCCATCGACCGCCTGGAAGAAGCTTTGACCCTGGCGGCCCAGGCCAGCGGTGGCGCCACCCCCATCTCGCGCGACGATGCGATGGAAAGAATCCGCCAGGAAGTGACGATGTACGGCATCCGCATCGATCTGGCGGAGGAATTGTCCAGGCTGTCGGCGCACCTGGCCGAGACCCGCGCCATCCTGAAGAAAGGCGGCCAGGTCGGCAAGCGCCTCGATTTCATGATGCAGGAACTCAATCGCGAGGCCAACACTGTCGGCTCCAAGGCGGCGCTGAAGGAACTGTCCGATGCCTCCATGGCCATGAAGCTGCTGATCGAACAGATGCGCGAACAGGTGCAGAACCTCGAATGAGCCTGCCCTTTTTCAGAACCGCCTGTTCCCGCATAACCGTATGACCGGAGTCTCATCCATGTCGCTTTCCGATCCAGCCACCCCCGTTTCCGGCAGCCTGTTCATGGTGGTCGCCCCCTCGGGCGCCGGCAAATCCACCCTCGTCAATGCCCTGCTCGCCCAGGAACCGGCGATCAAGCTGTCGATTTCCTATACCACCCGGCCGCCGCGTCCGGCGGAGCAGCATGGCCGGGAATACTATTTCACCACCGTCGATGATTTCCTCGCCCGCCGCGAAGCCGGGGAATTTCTGGAGTCGGCGGAAGTCCATGGCAATTACTATGGCACATCACGCCTGCTGATCGCCGAGCAGATGAAGGCCGGGACCGATGTGCTGCTGGAAATCGACTGGCAGGGTGCGCAGCAGGTGCGCAAGCAGTTTCCGCATGCGGTCGGCATCTTCATCCTGCCGCCGTCGATCGCGGTGCTGGAGGAGCGCCTGAAGAAGCGCGGGCAGGACGAGCCGCACATCATCACGCGCCGGCTGCTGGCCGCCGGCGGCGAGATCGCACACGCGCCCGAGTTCGAATATGTTATTATTAATCAAGAGTTTGCAACCGCTTTGTCAGAGTTGACCGCAGTTGTCAAAGCGACCCGATGCCGGTTTGCCCAGCAAGCCGCGCGCAACGCTTCCTTGTTCGCCCAGCTGGGCATACACGGCACGCTGAACTGATTCGCTATTCCATCGAATTTTTAGGAGTGAAAATGGCCCGTATCACCGTAGAAGACTGCCTCGACCAAATCCCCAACCGCTTCCAGCTCTGCCTCGCCGCGACCTATCGCGCCCGCCAGCTGCTGCAGGGACATACCCCGAAGGTGGACGCCAAGGACAAGCCGACCGTGCTGGCATTGCGTGAAATCGCCGGCGGGTTGGTCGGCATCGAAATGCTGAAAAAAGTCCCGAGCTGATCCCACGCCTTCCCATGGCGCTGGTATGCTTTGCCCATGAACCTGATTCCTGCAGATTCAACTGTACCAGTTGCCCAGTCTAATCGGGCGGCGTCAGACCGCCCGACTCACCGCCCCAGCGAAGCACAGAAGACCGAAGCCCCTGCGGCCGGCGTCGCCTCGCTGTCCGATCTCTACACCAAGCTCGCCGACTACCTCACGCCTTCCGAACTGAAGAAGGTCAAGGAAGCCTATCGGTTTTCCGACGAGATGCATCTCGGACAGATGCGCAAGTCGGGCGAGCCGTACATCTCCCATCCGATCGCCGTCGCCGAGATCTGCGCCGACTGGAAGCTCGACGCCCAGGCCATCATGGCCGCCCTGCTGCACGACGTGATGGAAGACCAGGACGTCAAGAAGGATGAGCTGATCGAGCGCTTCGGCGCGCCGGTGGCGACCCTGGTGGACGGTTTGTCCAAGCTGGACAAGATCGAGTTCCAGAGCCAGATCGAGGTCCAGGCGGAAAACTTCCGCAAGATGCTGCTTGCCATGGCCCGCGACGTGCGGGTGATCCTGGTGAAGCTCGCCGACCGGCTGCACAACATGCGCACGCTCGGCGTCATGTCGCCGGAGAAGAAGCGGCGCATCGCCCGGGAAACCATGGAAGTGTATGTGCCGATTGCCCATCGCCTCGGCCTGAACAACATCTACCGCGAGCTGCAGGACCTGTCCTTCGCCCATCTCTATCCGCTGCGCTACCGCACGCTGACCAAGGCGGTGAAGGCGGCGCGGGGCAACCGGCGCGAGGTAGTCAGCAAGATCCTCGAGTCGGTCAAGACGACGCTCACCGGCCACCACATCAATGCCCAGGTCCATGGGCGGGAAAAGACCCTGTTCGGCATCTACCGCAAGATGCGCAACAAGCGCCTCTCCTTTTCCCAGGTGCTGGACGTCTACGGCTTTCGCATCATCGTCGACGACTTCGCCAGCTGCTATGTCGCCTTGGGCACCCTGCATGCGCTGTACAAGCCGATGCCGGGCAAATTCAAGGACTACATCGCCATCCCCAAGCTCAACGGCTACCAGTCGCTGCACACCACCTTGATCGGTCCCTACGGCACGCCGGTCGAATTTCAGATTCGCACGCCGGAGATGAACCGGGTGGCCGAATCCGGCGTGGCAGCGCACTGGCTGTACAAGAACCAGGATGCGAGCCTGACCGATCTGCAGCAGCGCACCCACGCCTGGCTTCAATCCCTGCTCGACATCCAGAAGCAGACCGGCGATTCCGCCGAGTTTCTGGAACATGTGAAGGTCGATCTTTTCCCCGACTCGGTCTACGTGTTCACGCCGAAGAGCACCATCATTGCCCTGCCCCGCGGCGCCACGGTGCTGGACTTCGCCTACAGCATCCACACCGACATCGGCGACCACGCCATCGCTGCCAAGGTCAACCATGAGCAGGCGGCGCTGCGCACTGAGCTGCGCAATGGCGACATCGTGGAAATCATCACAGCCTCCTCGTCCCGGCCGAGCCCGAACTGGCTGACGTTCGTCCGCACCGGCAAGGCGCGCTCCGCCATCCGCCATTACCTGCGCACGGTCAACCTGTCGGAATCCACCGCGCTCGGCAAGCGCCTGCTGGCCCAGGCGCTCACCGCCATCAACATGAGCCCGGCGCTGCCAACCGAGATGGAAGAAAAGCTGCTCAATGAATCCAGCGCCAAGTCGCTGGACGACCTGTATGCCGACATCGGCGTCGGTAAGCGCATGGCGACACTGGTGGCGCGGCACATCCGCAACCTGATCGAGAATGAAACTGTGCAAGCCCTGCCCGCTCCGGCGGACAGCGCCGCGACAGGCAAGCTCGATCCGGTCATCATCACCGGCACCGAGGGCGTTTCGGTCCAGCTCGCGGGGTGCTGCCATCCCATTCCCGGCGACGGCATCATCGGCCAGCTGCGTCGCGACCAGGGCCTGACGGTCCATACCACCGATTGCGAACCAGCCAAGCGCAGTCGCGCCAAGGAGCCGGACCGCTGGATCGAGCTGGCCTGGGGCAATGACCTGACGCGCCGCTTCGAATGCCGCATCAAGGTGCTGGTGCAGAACGAAAAAGGCGTGCTGGCCCGGGTTGCCGCCGAGATTGGCGAATCCGACGCCAACATCACCCATGTCGGCATGGACGATGACCGCGACCATGACATGACCCAGCTCCGCTTCACCGTGCAAGTGGAAGACCGGGTGCATCTGGCGCGATTGATGCGCAATGTCCGCCGTGTGCCCCGGGTGGCGCGCATCCTGCGCGAACGCGCCTGACTGAAGCCGGCCTTGCGCCGGCTTTTCCATCACGCCGATTGCCGTCCGGCTTGAGCCATGCATGAACGCGCATGGCTCGACGCCTATTTCTCGTGCATATGCATCTGCTTGTGCATGCGGCGCAATCCCAGCCACACTCCTACCGCCACCACCGGCACCAGCAGGCCGGTGAGCATGTCGGCATTGATCGGCAGGCCGGCCGCCTTGGCTGCCTTGCCGGCGTAGCCGAACAGGCCGATCATGTAATAGGAAATCGCCGCCACCGACAGTCCTTCCACCGCCTGCTGCAGCCGCAGCTGCTGGGCCGCGCGAGCGTTCATCGATTGCAGGATGCGGCGGTTCTGCTGTTCCTGCACGATGCCGACGCGGGTGCGCAGCAGGTCGTTGGTATGGGCGATGCGTGCCGCCATGGTTTCCTGCCGCCGGGCCACGGCCGCGCAGGTGCTCTGGGCGGGCGTCAGACGCCGCTCCATGAATTCGCCGATGGTCGGATAGCCTGCGATGCGCTGTTCGCGCAATTCCTCGATGCGCGCATGCACCAGGCGGAAATACGCCTGCGAGGCCGAGAAGCGATAGCCGTTCTCCACCGACATCTTTTCCAGCCGCGCCGCCAGGCCGGTAATGTTGGTCAGCAGCGCGCTCTCGCCGTCGGCATCCTCTTCGCTGCGCTCCGCCACGTCACCATGCCGGGCGTCCGTCATCTGCGCCGTCAGGGTCGCGAGTTCCGCCTCGATCTGGTTCAGCACAGGCAGCGCAGCCTGGGCCTTGGGCAGGCCGAGCATCGCCATCATGCGATAGGTTTCGATCTCCAGCAGCCGCTGCGCCAGCCGGCCATGCTGCTGCTCCGACAAGCCATGATCCCGCACCACGAAGCGGGTGAAGCCATCGGACTGGATCTGGAAATCGGTCCAGACCTCCCCTTCCCCGAGTACGCGGCTGCCGACCCACAAGCCGCCTTCGAACATGCGCGGCAGGCGCTGCACGAACTCCGGCACCGCCTCGCGCGAGCGCTCCATCAGCACATGCGCGGCCACCATGATCTTTCCTTCCAGGCCGAGCAGCCAGCGCTGCGGCACGTTGGACAGCGGCATGGCGCTGAACGGGTCCTGCGCACCGCCGCCCTCCTCGCCGCGCTGGGCGAAGGTATAGGTGGCGAACTCGGTATGGCTTTCCCACTTCAGCCGGAAGCGGCCGAAGTCGTGGAAGAAGTACTTGGCGTCGGTGCCGGGCGCGGCAACCCCGAAATGCGCGCACAGATCCGCCAGCAGCCGGTGCTGGATGGCGGCATTGCTTTCACCGGAAACAACCGCATCGCCGGCATACACTGCCAGGTGGCTGATGTTCTCCGGAACGTCGAGTCGCAGATAAGGGCGCGAATGCACTTCGGCGGCAAGGGGCACCCGCAGCGGGTGGTTGAAGCTTGAATAGGCGATGGACATGACGGGTCTGCTGAGTTTTTGAATTCGTTTTTTCTCCTGCAGCGGGACTCCTCTTCCCGCCGCAGGCACAAGACCATTTCGATGCGGACCTGCATGCGCAGATCGAGCCGATCAGGGTGCGGGATAGCTCACTTTCAGGATGGTCAGTTCATCGACGCCGGACGGCGTTCTGAGCGTGACGGTGTCGCCCTCCCGTGCCTTGGTCAGTGCCCGGGCCACCGGCGCGATCCAGCTGATCTTGCCGTTGAGCGGATCGAGCTCGTCGATGCCGACGATGGTGATCTCGTGCTCTTCGCCTGCGCTATTTTCATAAGCCACGGTAGCGCCGAAAAACACTTGGTCGCTGCCATGGTGCACGCTGGGGTCGACCACTTCCGCCAGGTCGAGGCGCTTGGTAAGAAAGCGGATGCGGCGGTCGATTTCCCGCAAACGGCGCTTGCCATAGATGTAGTCGCCGTTCTCCGAGCGGTCGCCGTTGGAGGCGGCCCAGGACACGATGCGCACCACTTCCGGGCGTTCGACGTCGATCAGGTGCAGCAGCTCATCCTTGAGGCGCTGGTGACCCTGGGGCGTGATGTAATTCTTGGACCCGGCCGGAATCTGGATCGCGGGCGACTCGAGATCGTCATCGTCGCCGTCGCCCTCTTTGACGAATGCTTTGTTCATAGTCCGCTATTGTAATCACGAAACTCACTAAACTTCGCCGGTCGCCGGCTCCGCCATCGAACAGCCGCTGATGCGGTCGCTCCAGTCGAAGGCATGCAATTGGAGCAGACGGAAATCATCCAGCGACAGGCCCAGCTTGTGCAGCAGCGGCAGGGCTTCGCATGCCGCCGCCTCGTCGCGCTCGATCAGCTCCGCCAGCAGCAGCATGTCGCCGTACCTGCCTTCGCGCCGCAGCAGCGCGCCGGCGATCTCGGCGCTGACCGACATGCGCTCGACGATGGCTTCCATGGGCAGACTGAACAGCACATCCATCAGCGACATGATGCCGACGGTGAAGGCGGTATCGGCCACTGGAGCATTCGCCGGATCGGCGCGCGCTGCGATCAGTTCGAGCAGGCGGCCACGCGTCGTCGCGAGATTGAGCAGCGGCGACGGTCCGCCGGCGCTGCTGGCCTCCGCATACAGCAGGATCTGCAGCCACCTGCCGAGTTGGCCGGGCGAGATGCGGCGCAGCGCCTGCCCGAGCGAACGAATGCGCCGCCGTTCGTGATCCGACGCGCTGTTGAGCAGGCGCATGAGCATCAGGCCCATGGAGGCATCCTGCTTGATGGTGCGCTCGATCTCATCCATCGAGGCGCCGGCGGCAATCTGCTGCATCAGCTGCATGATGGTCATCTGCGACGGGCTGAGGCGCTTGCCGGTCAGCACCAGCGGCCGCGCAAAGTAGTAGCCCTGGAAGTAGTCGCAGCCGAGTTCCAGGCAGCGCTCGAATTGCTCCATGGACTCCACCTTTTCCGCCAGCAGCTTCTTGCCTTCCTGCTTGAAGCGGCGGCTGAGCGCCGCCACCTGCTCCATGTCGGCGCCGCCGAGATCGAGCTTGATGATGTCAGCCAGGGGTAGCAGGCGCTGCACATCGGCCGAGGCGGCGATCACGTCGTCGAGGGCGATGGTATAGCCTTCCTTCCGAAGAGCGTCGACGCGCGCCAGCACGGCGTCGGTGGCCTTCACCGTCTCTAGGATTTCGAGCACCACTCGCTGCCTCGGCAGCAGCCGGATGGCGTCGCTCATCAGCATCGCTGCGTCGACGTTGAGAAAGGCCACCGATCCTCCGAGGACGTTTTCGATGCCGAGTTCGGCCGCATGGGTGATCACCGCAGCAGTGGCGGAAAGATGGTCGACCACGTTCGCCGGCCCTTCGGCGGCGGCGCGGAACAGCAGCTCATAGGCGGCCAGGGTCTGGTCACGGTTCAGGATCGGCTGCCGCGCGAGAAAGAATTCCCGCAGGCGCGGCGCCGGCGCAATCGGTTTTTCCAGCGTTTTCCGGATCAGGTCATCCATGAAAGCAGCGTCAGGAGGAGGAATCAGATGGGCCTAGCATAGCCCGCTTGGCAGGAGCGATATGGCGCTCCCTCATGAGAATCACTAGCAAGACACATGCCGATCCTCGCCGGAATTTTTCTTCCTGACAGACGCTTCCTGACAGACGTCGTATCAGCGGGAACGGGGCGGCTTGCCCGTTCCTGCCGTCCGGCGTGGTGCAGAAGGCGAGCCTGGACGTGCTGCCTTTCCCAATGGGTTCGTTCGTTGAACCGGGCGCTGCGGTGACCCAGCCTTGCCCGCACCCGGGCGGCTATCCCTCATTGGCGCGGCCACTTCCCGCGCCATCGGCTGCCTGACCTTGCCCGGCGTGCCGCCCTCGCCAACCTCAAGGGTGAAACTCGCGCCTTCATCCTCACCGAGTGCAGACACGAGATAGGGCAGCACTTCACGCAGCATGGGCTCCAGCGTCCAGGGCGGATTCAGGATGAACATGCCGCTGCTGTGCAGCCCGAAGCCATCCGGGGTCGGCGTGCGAATGCTGAGGGTGACGTTCAGCCAGTCCTGGGCGGGCAGGCGCATCAGCTTCTCTGGCATCTGGCGCGACTCCATGCGCTGCAGGACCGGATACCAGACCGCGTAAGTGCCGGTGGGAAAGCGGCCGAGCGCGTCCACCAATGTATCGCGCACGCGGCGGTAGTCCTCCTTGACTTCATACGGCGGATCGATCAGCACCAGGCCGCGCCGCGACGGCGGCGGCAGCAACGCCTTCAGGCCGGTGAAGCCATCCCCCTTTTCCACCATCACCCGCTTGCCGCGGACGGCAGGCCGCTGGCCGCTCGCTGCCGCTCCCTGCTCCAACTTCCGGAAATTGTCCTCGAGAATCTTGGCATCGCTCGGATGCAATTCGAACAGGCGGATGCGGTCCTGCGGCCGCAGGGCGCGATCGGCGCAATACGGCGAGCCCGGGTAGTAACGCATCTTGCCGCTCGGATTCAGCGCCTTCACCAGGTCGACATACTCCTTGAGCGGCGCCGGCAAATCCTTCCTGTCCCAGAGCTTGGCAATGCCGTTGGCGTATTCCGCATTCTTCGCCGCATAGCCGGTGTCGAGCGCGTAAATGCCCGCGCCGGCATGCGTGTCGATGTACATGGTCGGCGTTTCCTTCTGCCCGAAGTAGCGCATCAACTGGATGGCGATCATGTGCTTCAGCACGTCGGCATGATTGCCGGCGTGGAAGGCGTGGCGGTAACTCAGCATGGAAACTTTTCGGGGGAGTGAATGGAAGGGACACGCATTGTAGCAATTCCCCATTTCCCGCAAGACGGACCGCTGCGCCCGTGGAAAGAAAAAAGCCGCATCCTCGCGGATGCGGCCAACGGCATCGGCGCCACGGCGGTCTGCCGCGGCGGTCGAACAAGGCGGATCAGTGGAACTGTTCTTCTTCGGTAGAACCGGTCAGCGCCGTCACCGAGGAGGTGCCGCCCTGGATCACGGTGGTGACTTCGTCGAAGTAGCCGGCGCCGACTTCCTGCTGGTGCGAGACGAAGGTATAGCCCTTCTCGCGGGCGGCAAATTCCGGCTCCTGCACCATGTTGACGTAGTGCTTCATGCCTTCGCCGCGGGCATACGCATGGGCGAACTGGAAGGAGTTGTACCAGTTGATGTGGATGCCGGCCAGGGTGATGAACTGATACTTGTAGCCCAGCTCCGACAGCTTCTCCTGGAATTCGGCGATCGATTTGTCGTCCAGGTTCTTTTTCCAGTTGAAGGATGGCGAGCAGTTATAGGACAGCAGCTTGCCGGGGCACTTGGCATGCACCGCCTGGGCGAACTCGCGGGCGAAGCCGAGGTCGGGCGTGCCGGTCTCGCACCAGACCAGGTCGGCAACCGGCGCGTAAGCGACGCCGCGGCTGATCGCCTGCTCCAGGCCATTCTTCACGCGGTAGAAGCCTTCGCCGGTGCGCTCGCCGGTAAGGAACGGCTTGTCGTTGGCATCATGGTCGGAGGTGATGAGGTTGGCGGCTTCGGCATCGGTCCGGGCCAGCACGATGGTCGGCACGCCCATGACGTCCGCGGCGAAGCGGGCGGCGGTCAGCTTCTCGACCGCTTCCTGGGTCGGCACCAGCACCTTGCCGCCCATGTGGCCGCACTTCTTGACGGCGGCGAGCTGATCTTCGAAGTGCACGCCGGCGGCGCCGGCGGCGATCATGTTCTTCATCAGCTCGAAGGCGTTCAGGACGCCGCCGAAACCGGCTTCAGCGTCGGCGACGATCGGCAGGAAGTAATCGATGAAGCCGTCGTCGCCCGGATTGATGCCGCGCTGCCATTGAATCTCGTCGGCACGCTTGAAGGTGTTGTTGATGCGGCGGACCATGGTCGGCACCGAGTCATAGGCATACAGCGACTGGTCGGGGTACATGGTTTCGGAAGTGTTACCGTCGGCAGCCACCTGCCAGCCCGACAGGTAGACCGCTTCCAGGCCGGCTTTCGCCTGCTGCATCGCCTGGCCGGCGCTGATGGCGCCGAAAGAGTTGACGTAGCCTTTCTTGGCCTTGCCGTTGATCAGGCCCCACAGCTTTTCGGCGCCGCGGCGGGCCAGGGTGTGCTCGATCTGCAGCGAGCCGCGCAGGCGAACCACATCCTCGGCGGTGTAATTGCGCTTGACGCCCTTCCAGCGCGGATTTTCCGCCCAGTCCTTTTCCAATGCCTGGATTTGCTCCTGACGAGATGCCATGGTGATTCCTCCTGTTAAGAAAATAAAACGTCGACCGTTGGAATCATCTTAAAGGCTATTTTGCAGGGCAACACACTCTTATATAAGACATATAAGCATTTTTTTAATCCATGATTTCAGATACTTAGATATTCTTTTTCGCGATGCGGAAAGCGATTCCTTGAAATGAAAAATGGCGATGATGCTCTGCACACCATGTTTTCGCATTATGAAACGCAGTTTTCGCGTCATGAAAATCGGCTGATGACTGAAGCGCAGCTGCGTTAATTCCATGGCAAACCGGCTCGATGGGATAAGCGCTACCATTCGCCTACCTTGACAAAAGCGAAAGGCGTCGCCGGCGCGCCGCCACCCTCATGAACAAAGGCATTTCCTTCGCCCTGCTTGCCGCCGTCCTGTTCGGCGCCAGCACCCCGCTGGCGAAAATCCTTGGCGCCGAGGCTGCGCCGGTCCTGCTTGCCGGTTTGCTTTATGCCGGCAGCGGCATCGGACTCGGCATCTGGCTGCTGGCGCGGCGGGCTCGGCCGGATCGTGCGGCGGAAACAGCGGGCGTTTTGACTGCGGGAGACTACCCATGGCTGGCCGGGGCGGTTCTGAGCGGCGGCATGCTGGGGCCGGTGATGCTGATGACGGGGCTGGCGCAGGTGCAGGGGTCCACCGCTTCCCTCCTGCTCAATCTGGAAGGCGTGCTGACCGCCCTGCTCGCCTGGTTCGTATTCCGAGAGCAGTTCGACCGCCGCATCTTCATCGGCATGGTGCTGATCATTGCCGCCGGCCTCGTGCTGGCCGGACAATCGGGATGGAACCAGGTGAACGGCTTCGGCATGCCGTGGGGCGAGCTGTGCATCGCCGCCGCCTGTCTGTGCTGGGCGATAGACAACAACCTGACGCGCAAGGTGGCCAATGGCGATGCATTGCAGATTGCGATGATCAAGGGATTGGCGGCCGGCGCGGTCAATCTCGGCATCGCGCTCGGCTGGCTCAACCATCCCTTGCCGGCGCTGCCGCAGGCGACCGCCGCCGGACTGGTCGGCTTCGCCGGGTACGGCCTGAGCCTAGTGCTATTCGTGCTGGCCTTGCGCCATCTCGGCACGGCACGCACCGGCGCATATTTCTCGCTCGCGCCCTTCGTCGGCGCCTCGCTGTCGCTGCTGCTGCTCGGCGACCAGCCCGGCCCGCTGTTCTGGCTGGCGGCGCTGCTGATGGCGGCGGGCATCTGGCTGCATCTGACCGAGCGGCACAGCCATACCCACCGCCATGAGCCGCTGGCGCATAGCCACAGCCATGCGCACGACGAGCATCACCAGCACCCTCACGACGGCGCCTGGGACGGCAGCGAGCCGCATATCCATTTCCATCGACATGCGCCGCTGGTGCACAAGCATCCCCACTTCCCTGACGCCCATCATCGGCATCATCACTGAAGCTGCGCGAATGGTCCCGTTTCAGGCCGCCTGCGGCCTGGCCGGGGCGCGGTCGGCCCTGGCGCCGATGCCCACGGCGGTCGAGATCGCCAGTATCTGGAAGAAGCCGATGGCGAAAAACACCCAGGCATGGCGGCCGGCATCCATGAAGGCGCCGAACATCAGCGGCGCCAGCATCATGCCCACATCCAGGCCCGAATACACCACGCCATAGACGCGGCCGGTGGCATTCTTCGGCGCGGTGGAACGGATCAGCAGGTCGCGCGACGGCCCGGCGACACCGGAGCCGAAGCCGATTGCACCCATCAGGATCAGCACGACGGCTGGCGGCAGCGCGGCACTGGCGACCAGCATGGAAATCAGGCCGGCGCTGATGAAAGCGATGGCAATGGTGCGTTCATGGCGCGCCGCGCGGCTGGCGATGAAGCCGCCGCAGATGGTGCCGAGCGCGGAGCACAGCATGTAGGCGGTGAAGCAGTCGGCCGCCAGCGGCAGCGACATGCCATACAGATTGCGCAGGCTGGGCGTGGCAAAGCTCTGGATGCCGCCCAGCGCCAGCGCGGTGATGAAGAAGAAACCGAAGCACATCCAAACGCCGGGCACTTTCAGGAAAGCCAGGGCATGCGGTCCGGCTTCGCCGGCAGGCGCCACGCCGGCGGAGGTACGCCGCCCCACGCCCTCCAGCACATCGCCATGGAGGAAGAGCAGCGCCAACACGGCGAAGGGAATGCAAGCGGCGGCCAGCAAGGCGGTGCGCCAGTCGGCCATGCCGTTGACGGCCAGCAAAAATACCGGTGCGGCCGCCCAGCCGAGATTGCCGGTGATGCCGTGGACCGAGAAGGCGTGGCCCAGCCGCGGCGCGGATACCCGCTGGTTGAGAATGGTGAAGTCGGCCGGATGAAAGACGCTGTTGCCAAGGCCCGCCAGCATGGAGCCGGCGATCAGCATGGCGTAGTTCTGCGCCTGCGAGAGGATCACCGCCGCGATGCCCATGAACGCGAGCCCGCCCAGCAGGACCCGGCGTGCGCCTATCCTGTCCACTACGAAGCCGGCCAGCACCTGGCCGGTGCCTGAAACCACGTAAAACATGGTCATCGCGAAGCCGAGTTCGGCATAAGACAGGCCGAATGCCGGCTTGAGCCACGGAAAGAGGGGCGCCAGGATCAGGTGAAAGAAATGGGACACGCTGTGAGCGAGTCCGACCAGCCCGATGACTTGGGCATCCTGGCGCAGCGTCGGTGCGGCAATCTGGTTCATGCGGTGGGTCCTGAATCGGCAAAAACAAGAGTGTAATCAAAATTGAGCGCACTCAGTTAATTTGCGGCAGGCAATCGAAATTTCGTTAGCCGCGCCAAAAGAAAAAGGGCGGCTTGCGCCACCCTTTCGGTACCTGCCTCACGCTGCTGCGTAATCACCGCTTTTCGAACACCAGTTCGCTGCCGCGGGTATCGACATGGATCGTGTCCTTCGGGCCGAAGCGGCCTTCCAGGATCTGCTTCGACAGCGGATTCTCCAGTTCCTGCTGGATGGCCCGCTTGAGCGGCCGGGCGCCGTAGACCGGATCGAAGCCGGCTTCCGCGATCTTCTGCAGCGCCGCGTCGGACACTTCCATCCGCATGTCCATCTTCGCCAGCCGCTTCTCCAGCACGTTGAGCTGGATGCGGGCGATGGCGCCGATGTTCTTCTCGTCGAGCGCGTGGAACACCACGATCTCGTCGATGCGGTTGATGAACTCCGGCCGGAAATGGCCCTTCACTTCCGCCATCACCGCCAGCTTCACCAGCTGCGGATCGCTGTCTTCCATCGACTGGATCTTCTGCGAGCCGAGGTTGGACGTCATCACGATCACCGTGTTCTTGAAGTCCACCGTGCGGCCTTGGCCATCGGTCATGCGGCCATCGTCCAGCACCTGCAGCAGCACGTTGAACACGTCCGGATGCGCCTTCTCGATCTCGTCCAGCAGGATCACGCTGTAGGGCTTGCGCCGCACCGCCTCGGTCAGGTAGCCGCCCTCCTCGTAGCCAACATAGCCCGGCGGCGCGCCGATCAGCCTGGCCACCGAATGCTTCTCCATGAATTCGCTCATGTCGATGCGGATCAGCGACTCCTCGGTATCGAACAGGAACGAAGCCAGCGCCTTGCACAGCTCCGTCTTGCCAACGCCTGTCGGGCCGAGGAACATGAAGGAACCGTACGGCCGGTTCGGGTCGCCAAGTCCGGCGCGCGAGCGGCGGATGGCATCCGACACCGCGACGATGGCTTCATGCTGGCCCACCACCCGCTTGTGCAGTTCCTCTTCCATCTGCAGCAGCTTGTCGCGCTCGCCCTGCATCATCTTGGCGACCGGGATGCCGGTGGCGCGGGACACGACTTCAGCGATCTCCTCCGCGCCAACCTGGGTGCGCAGCAGCTTCGGCTTTTCCGCCGTCGCCTCGCCCTGGTCGGCCTGCTTCAGCTGGGCCTCCAGCTGCGGCAGCCGGCCGTACTGCAGCTCCGACATCTTCTGCCAGTCGCCGCGGCGCTTGGCTTCGTCCATCTGCAGGCGCACCTTCTCGATCTCTTCCTTGATGTGCTGGCTGCCTTGCACCGCCGACTTCTCGGCTTTCCACACCTCTTCCAGATCGGCGTATTCGCGCTCCAGCTTGCCGATCTCGTCTTCGATCAGGCCGAGGCGCTTCTGCGACGCTTCATCCTTTTCCTTGCGCACCGCCTCGCGCTCGATCTTCAGCTGGATCAGCCGGCGGTCGAGCTTGTCCATCGCCTCCGGCTTGGAGTCGATTTCGATCTTGATCTTGGAGGCGGCCTCGTCGATCAGGTCGATGGCCTTGTCCGGCAGGAAGCGGTCGGTGATGTAGCGGTGCGACAGTTCCGCCGCGGCGACGATCGCCGGGTCGGTGATCTCCACGCCATGGTGGACTTCGTACTTCTCCTGCAGGCCGCGCAGGATGGCGATGGTCGCTTCAACGCTCGGCTCGTCCACCAGGATCTTCTGGAAGCGCCGCTCCAGCGCCGCATCCTTCTCGATGTACTTGCGGTATTCATCCAGAGTGGTGGCGCCGATGCAGTGCAGCTCGCCGCGCGCCAGCGCCGGCTTGAGCATGTTGCCGGCATCGATTGCGCCTTCGGCCTTGCCGGCGCCGACCATGGTATGGATCTCGTCGATGAAGACGATGGTCTGGCCCTCGTCCTGGGCGATTTCCTTGAGCACCGCCTTCAGGCGCTCCTCGAACTCGCCGCGGTACTTTGCGCCGGCGAGCAGCGCCGCCATGTCGAGCGAGAGCACGCGCTTGGATTTCAGGCTGTCAGGCACCTCGCCGTTGACGATGCGCTGGGCCAGGCCTTCGACGATGGCGGTCTTGCCCACGCCCGGCTCGCCGATCAGCACCGGATTGTTCTTCGAGCGGCGCTGCAGCACCTGGATGGCGCGGCGGATTTCGTCGTCGCGGCCGATCACCGGATCGAGCTTGCCGTTGCGGGCGCGTTCGGTCAGGTCCAGGGTGTATTTCTTCAGCGCTTCGCGCTGGCCTTCGGCATCGGCCGATGAAACGTTGCCGCCGCCGCGCACGGCATCGATCGCCGCTTCCAGCGCCTTACGGGTCAGGCCGTTCTCGCGGGCGATTCGGCCGGCGTCGGACTTGTCCTCGGTCAGCGCCAGCAGCACCATTTCGCTGGCGATGAACTGGTCGCCGCGCTTCTGCGCTTCCTTGTCGGCGAGATTGAGCAGGGCCACCGATTCGCGGCCGATCTGCACTTCGCCGCCGGTGCCGGTGACCTTGGGCAAACGCTCCACGCCGCTTTTCAGGGCGCTGGCCAGACCGCCCACATTTACCCCGGCACGCTGCAGCAGCGAGCGCGCGCCGCCGTCATCCTGGGCCAGCAGCGCCGAGACGATATGAATCGGGTCGATGTATTGGTTGTCGTTGCCCACAGCCTGGCTCTGGGCATCCTGCAATGCTTCTTGTAGTTTTGTGGTGAGTTTGTCGAGACGCATGGAATGATCTCCAGTAAATCGTATGGCAACAACTTAAGGCCGGAAAACCACTTTTCAAGCATGGCTTTGATCTAGCCGCCGAATGTTTCCAAAATTGATGGAATTACATGAAGTCCGGACGACCTGACGCTTTGCAGAAAATCAGCCATGGTTCCGCGCCTCAATCATCCCGGGCGACGGAGAGTCGAAAGAGGTGCGGGATCGGCTTACCCGGCGCATGGTGCGCCTGCCATGCCGGGAGGCACGGCGCTGACTTGGCCGGTCTCGCGGTCAGGCCGCGAAGGCTCGGTAAGTGAAAAGGCCGGCCAGGCAGAGGAGGATGGAGCCTGCCAAATGCAGACCAATATGTGCCAGCGCCGGCACATAGTCGCCGCGCTGCAGCAGCACCAGGGCTTCGGCGGAGAAGGTGGAAAAGGTGGTGAGGCCGCCGAGGAAGCCGGTGACTGCCAGCAAACGCCACTCCGGGGCGATTTCTGAATGCTGGCCGAAGAAGCCGAGCGCCATGCCGATCAGGTAGCCGCCGATCAAATTGGCCGCCAGCGTCCCGAGCGGCAGCCAGGGGTGAACCGCATTCAACAACAGCCCCAGCCCCCAGCGCAGCCAGGCGCCGAGCGCCGCGCCGATGCCGACCGCTGCCCAGTTCATGCGCTCGGCTTGCCCTGGGCGGCGTTGGCGGAGGCGATGCCCCATTTCGCCAGCGCCTTGTCATCTTCCACCCGGGCATCTACCCAGCGCGCTCCGCCCGGCGTGTCTTCCTTCTTCCAGAATGGCGCCTCGCTCTTGAGGTAATCCATGATGAACTCGCAGGCGGCGAAGGATTCGCCCCGGTGTGCCGAGGTGACAGCGACCAGCACGATCTGGTCCAGCGGCTTCAGCGGTCCGACGCGGTGGATCACCAATGCGTCGATGATGCTGAATCGCGCCCGGGCCTGGGCGACGATGTCCTCCAGCGCCTTCTCGGTCATCCCCGGATAATGCTCCAGCTCCATGCCACCGATGCGCTCGCCCTGGTTGATGTCTCGCACCGTGCCGACGAAGCTGCATACCGCGCCGATGCCCTTCTGGCCGGCGCGCAGGGCGGCCACTTCGGCGCCGAGGTCGAAATCTGCTGTCTGGATGCGGATCGGCATGGAATTTCCTGGCAAAAAATCAGCCGCCGGTCACCGGCGGGAAGAAGGCCACCTCGCCGCCTTCGGCAATCGGCGTGTCGGGGCCGGTCATCTGCTGGTTGAAGGCCATGCGCAATGCGCGGCCTTCGCCCAGCACCTCGGCCCAGATGCCGCCGCGCTCGCGCAGGAAGGCGCGAACCTCGCCAACGGTGCGGACGGTTTCCGGCAGCACGACGGCTTCCTGGCTGGTGCCGAGCGCCTCGCGGACGCTGGCGAAGAATCGCAGTTGTATGTTCATGGAATCAGGCCAAATACTGGCAGGGGTTCATCTTGTTTCGACGCCTTTTGCCCTTAGTAGGGTTCCGTCTAGGGTGCCATCCGCGCGCGATGTTCGATCAGTAAAGCAGCTCGCCGAAGGAAATGAAGCGCACCATGTCGCCGCGCGCGATCGCCTTTCTCGGCGGATTGTCGATCAGGCCGTCGCCCCAGACCGTGGAGGTCAGCACCGCCGAGCTCTGGTTGGTGAACAGGTCCAGCCCGCCGTCGGCATTGAGCTTTCCGCGCAAAAATTCGTTGCGCCGGTCCGGCTTCGGCCAGTCGAAATCGGCGCGCACCTGGAACGACTTCGGCGCCGCATGGGGCACGCCCTGCATGCGCAGGATGAAGGGCCGCACGAACAGCAGGAAGGTGACGAAACTGGAAACCGGATTGCCCGGCAGACCGAGGAAGAAGGCGGCATCGCCCTCGCCAGCGCCGCCCGGCCGCCGGATATCGCCAAAAGCCAGCGGCTTGCCCGGCTTGACGGCGATCTGCCACATGTTGAGCCTGCCTTCCGCTTCCACCGCCGGCTTGATGTGGTCTTCCTCGCCCACCGACACGCCGCCGGAGGTGATGATCAGGTCATGCTCCTCGGCGGCGGCACGCAGGGTATCGCGGGTGGCGGCGAGCGAATCCGGCACGATGCCGTAATCGGTGATGACGCAGCCCAGGTTTTCCAGCAGGCCGCGCAGCAGGAAGCGGTTGGAATTGTAGATGGCGCCCGGCCTCAGTTCTTCCCCCGGCATGGCCAGTTCGTCGCCGGTGAAGAAGACCGCCACCCGCAGCCGCCGCACCACCGGCAGGCTGGCCAGGCCGACGGACGCCGCCAGGCCGAGTTCCTGGGCCCGCAGGCGGGTGCCGGCGGGCAGGATGACGCTGCCGGCCCGGATATCCTCGCCGGTGCGGCGAATCCAGTCCCCCGGCGCCGGCGCGTGCCTGACGATGACGGCATCGCCGTCGGCCTCGCAGACTTCCTGCATCACCACCGCGTCGGCGCCCTCGGGAATCATGGCGCCGGTGAAGATGCGGGCGGCGGTGCCCGGCTGCAGCGGCGCGCCGACATGGCCGGCGGGAATGCGCTGCGACACCGTCAGCCGCGCCTGGCCGCTGGCGCAGTCGGCGCTGCGCACCGCGTAGCCATCCATCTGGGTATTGTCCATCGGCGGCACGTTGAGCTGGGAGCTTTGCGCCTGGGCCAGCACCCGGCCGTTGGCCGACAGGGTGGGCACGGATTCGGTTTCGGTCACCGGCCGCGCTGCGGCCATCAGGAAGTCGAGCGCCTCGGCGACGCTGAGCATGGGCTTCTTGTTATTCATGTCTCGCTCTCCACTCCGGCGCGCGCAGCGCGCCTCTGTTCCGACAAACCGGCTTACAGTCCGGTGTTTGCAGCGATGAAGGCCTTCATGCGCTCCACATCCGGCGGCATCACCTCGAAGCGCTGCGGCAGGCTCTCGATGTTCTCGAAGCCGGCCGGACGCTCCGCATCCCGGCCGAGCGCCTCGCGGATGGTTTCGTTGAACTTCGCCGGCAAGGCGGTTTCCAGCACGATCATGGTCACGCCCGGGGTCAGGTGCTCCCGCGCCACCTTCACGCCGTCGGCGGTATGGGTGTCAATGGTGATGCCGGACGACTCGCGCACATCGCGGATGGTGGCGAGGCGGTCCCGATGCACCGACTTGCCGGACAAAAAGCCGTACTGCGCCACCTTCCTGAACTCGTCGCCGTCGCTGCCGGGACGGCCGGACAAATCGAAGCCGCCCTCGGTCTCGACCTTGCGGAACAGCTGCCGCACCCGGTCGGCGTCGCGGTCGAGCAGGTCGAACACGAAGCGCTCGAAGTTCGACGCCTTGCTGATGTCCATGCTCGGGCTGCTGGTGTGATAGGTCTCGGCCGACTTGCGCACCCGGTAGACGCCGGTGCGAAAGAATTCGTCCAGGACATCGTTTTCGTTGGTGGCGGCCACCAGCTTGTCGATCGGCACGCCCATCATGCGGGCGATGTGGCCGGCGCAGATATTGCCGAAATTGCCGGAGGGGACGGTGAACGACACCTTCTGGTCGTTGCTGGTGGTGGCGGCGAGATAGCCGCGGATGTAGTACACCACCTGGGCCACGACACGAGCCCAGTTGATGGAATTGACGGTGCCGATCTTTTGGCGCGCCTTGAATTCCAGGTCGTTCGACACCGCCTTCACCATGTCCTGGCAATCGTCGAACACGCCTTCCACCGCGATGTTGAAGATGTTCGGATCCTGCAGGCTGAACATCTGCGCCGTCTGGAAGGCGCTCATCTTCTTGTGCGGCGAGAGCATGAAGACGCGGATGCCGCGCTTGCCGCGCATCGCATATTCGGCCGCGCTGCCGGTGTCGCCGGACGTCGCGCCGAAAATGTTCAGTTCCTCATGCTGCTTGGCCAGGGTGTATTCGAACAGGTTGCCGAGCAGCTGCATCGCCATGTCCTTGAAGGCCAGGGTCGGGCCGTTGGACAGGGCTTGCAGCAACACCGTGGCGCCGCCCCGCTCTTCCAGCCGGCGCAGCGGCGTGATCTGGCCGGCGTCCTCGCCGGCGCGGACGTTGCGATAGACCTCGGCGGTATAAGTCTTGGCAGTGAGCGCGCGCAGATCGGCTTCCGGAATGTCGGTGGCAAACTTTTTCAGCACCTCGAAGGCAAGGTCGGCGTAGGACAGTTTGCGCCAGGCATCCAGTTCGGCGCCGCTGATGCGCGGATACTCCGCCGGCAGGAACAGGCCGCCGTCCGGGGCCAGGCCGCCGAGCAGGATTTCGGAAAACGACTGCGGGGCCGACTGGCCGCGTGTAGAGACGTATTGCATAGAGGCGGAGGAAAACGATTTCGGTTGCGCGGAAAGCGCCCATTATAGTCGGGCGCCGGCGCCGTCAGCCGCCGCGGGGAAAAGCGGCGGCAGGTGCAAGGGAATCAGCTCAGCTGTTCCAGGCGGATCTTGGTGACCTGGCCGGCCACGGTCGGCAGCGCCTCGATGCGGGCGATCGCAGCCTCGACATGCTTTTCACGGGTCTGGTGCGTCAGCATGATGATGTCGGTCTGGCTCTCGCCCTCCGCCGGCTCCTTCTGCAGCATGGCGTCGATCGAGATAGTGGCATCGGCCAGGATGCGAGTGATATCGGCCAGCACGCCCGGCTGGTCGGCCACCTGCATGCGCAGATAGTAGCTGGTGGTGATTTCCGACATCGGCAGGATCGGCGTGTCAGTCATCGCGTTGGGCTGGAAGGCGAGGTGCGGCACGCGGTGTCCCGGATCGGCGGTGGCGAGTCGGGTGATGTCCACCAGGTCGGCGATGACGGCGGAAGCCGTCGGCTCGGCGCCAGCGCCCTTGCCGTAATACAGCGTAGCGCCGACGGCGTCGCCCTGCACCAGCACCGCGTTCATCGCGCCTTCGACGTTGGCGATCAGGCGCTTGGCCGGGATCAAGGTCGGATGCACGCGTAGCTCGATGCCGGCCACGCCATTGACCTCCGCGCGCTTGGCGATACCGAGCAGCTTGATGCGGTAACCGAGCTGCTCGGCATAGCGGATGTCGGTAGCCTGCAGCTTGGTGATGCCTTCCACATGGGCCTTGTCGAACTGCACCGGAATGCCGAACGCGATGGCCGACATGATGGTGGCCTTGTGCGCCGCGTCCACGCCTTCGATGTCGAAGGTCGGGTCAGCTTCGGCATAGCCCAGGCGCTGTGCTTCCTTCAGCACTACGTCGAAGTCCAGGCCCTTGTCGCGCATCTCCGACAGGATGAAGTTGGTGGTGCCGTTGATGATGCCGGCGATCCACTCGATGCGGTTGGCGGTCAGGCCTTCGCGCAGCGCCTTGATGATGGGGATGCCGCCGGCGACCGCCGCTTCAAAAGCGACCATCACGCCCTTTTCCTGGGCCGCCTTGAAGATTTCGTTGCCATGGGTGGCCAGCAGCGCCTTGTTGGCGGTAACCACATGTTTTCCATTGGCGATGGCCTTCAGCACCAGCTCCCTGGCGATGCCGTAGCCGCCGATCAGCTCGACCACGATGTCGATGTCCGGATGCTCGACCACCTGACGCGCATCGGCCACCACCTCGCAGGCGCCGCCGGTCAATTCGCGCGCACGCTCGACATTGAGGTCGGCGACCATGGCAATCTCGATGCCGCGTCCGGCGCGGCGCCGGATCTCTTCCTGGTTGCGCTTGAGTACCTGGAAAGTGCCGGAACCGACGGTGCCGATGCCGAGCAAGCCTACTTTGATGGGTTTCATGATTCTTTTCTGCGACGGATGGAAAGGGTTATCTGCTGTCGACGCGGGCCGCGCTCAGAGCGTGCCGTGCCGCCTGCGGTAGTGCTCGAGGAAGCGGGCGATGCGGCCGATCGCTTCGGTGAGGTCGTCGGAATTCGGCAGGAACACGACGCGGAAATGGTCCGGCGCGACCCAGTTGAAGCCGGTGCCCTGCACGATCAGCACCTTTTCCTCCGCGAGGAGCTCGTAGGCGAATTGCTGGTCGTCCTGGATCGGGTAGATCTTCGGGTCGAGGCGCGGGAACATGTACAGCGCCGACTTCGGCTTCACGCAGGAGACGCCCGGGATGTCGGTCAGCAGGCTGTGCGCCAGGTCGCGCTGCTTGAGCAGGCGGCCGCCGGGGCCCACCAGGTCGTTGATGCTCTGGTAGCCGCCGAGCGCGGTCTGGATCGCATACTGGCCGGGCGCGTTCGCGCACAGGCGCATCGAGGCGAGCATGTTCAAGCCTTCGATGTAATCCTTGGCGTGGCGCTTCTCGCCGGATACCACCATCCAGCCGGCACGGTAGCCGCAGGAGCGGTAATTTTTCGAGAGGCCGTTCAGCGTGAGGAACAACACGTCGTCGGCGAGCGAGGCGATGGAAGTGTGCTCGGCGTCGTCATACAGGGTCTTGTCGTAGATCTCGTCGGCGAACACGATCAACTGGTGCTGGCGCGCCAGCTCGACGATCTCGTTCAGCAGCGACACTGGATAGAGGGCGCCGGTGGGGTTGTTCGGGTTGATGACGACGATGGCTTTGGTGTGCGGCGTGATCTTGCGCTTGATGTCCTCGATGTCGGGATACCAGTCCGCCGCCTCGTCGCAGATGTAGTGCACCGGCTTGCCGCCGGATAAGCTGACCGCCGCCGTCCAGAGCGGGTAGTCGGGCGCCGGCACCAGCACTTCGTCGCCGGAATTGAGCAGGGCGTTCATGCCCATGACGATGAGTTCGGACGCGCCGTTGCCGATGAAGATGTCGTCGATGCCCACCCCGGCGATGCGCTTTTCCTGGGTGTAATGCATGATCGCCTTGCGCGGCGCGAACAGGCCCTTGGAGTCGGTGTAGCCGGAGGCATTGCCCATGTTGATGATCATGTCGTGCACGATCTCGTCGGGCGGGTCGAAGCCGAACACGGCCAGGTTGCCGATGTTCAGCTTGATGATCTTGTGGCCCTCTTCTTCCATCTGCTTGGCTTTCTCAAGCACAGGACCACGGATGTCATAGCAAACGTCTGCTAATTTCTTGGATTTCTGAATCGACCGCACGCGCGCTTCCCCGGTGAACATTGCAATGCCAAGCGGCCATGCTGCACCGCCAAAACGGCCATTTTGCCGAAAGCAACCTGTTTTATCAATGTATGAAGTCCTGTTTTGGGATGGAAAACGCTACAATGCGGCATCTTTTTGATCGCATTGCCGGAATTTCAAGCACGGGAATGTGTCGGAACCGGTTTCGATGCCTGCCATGTCCCAATCCGGCCTGGCGCCCGCCTGCTTGCGCAATACCGTCCGACCTCCCGGCGAGAACACACCATGAAACTCCACGCCAACCCAACCCAGCACTACCAGACCGTCACTGCCTATGAACCGGGCAGCGTCGAGGTCAATGCCGTTCGATTTGCTCACAGCCTGATTATCCTGCCGGAGACCCAGCCTGTTGCCTGGCCGGTGACGTCGTTCGACGCGCTTACCGTCGAGAGCTTCCAGCAGATCGACACGCTCGGCCCCGAAGTGGTGATTCTCGGCACTGGCGAACGCCAGCGCTTCATCCATCCGCGCCTGACCAAGCCGCTCACTTCGCGCCAGGTCGGCGTCGAGTGCATGGACAATGCCGCCGCCTGCCGCACCTACAACATTCTCATGGGCGAAGGCCGCAAGGTCGCCCTGGCCCTGATCTTCGAACAGGCAACCACGGGATCGGGAGCAGCATGACCGAACCTCACAAGTCGAAAACCACCGTCTGGATCGTTTTCCTGCTGTTCTGCATCGTCTGGTTCTACGCCCTGGGCGCCCGCACCCTGGTGCCGACCGACGAGGGCCGCTACGCCGAAATGGCGCGCGAGATGGTTGCCACCGGCGACTTCATCACGCCGCGCCTGAACGGCATCAAGTACTTCGAGAAACCGCCGCTGCAGAACTGGATGAACGCCCTCACCTTCGCGCTTTTCGGCCTGGGTGAATGGCAGGCCCGGCTCTGGACCGGTCTGTGCGGATTGTTCGGCGTGGTGCTGACGGCATATGCGGGAGCCCGGGTGTTCAATGCCCGCACCGGCTTCCTCGCCGGCGCGGTGCTCGCCTCCTCCTTCTTCTGGGCGGCGCTCGGCCATGTCAACACGCTGGACATGGGCTTGTCCGGCATGATGACCCTGGCGCTATGCGGCCTCCTGATCGCGCAGCGCAAAGGCGCCGGCCCGCGCGAGCGGCGGCGCTGGATGCTCGCCTGCTGGGCCGGCATGGCCCTGGCCGTGCTTTCCAAGGGCTTGATCGGCGTCGTGCTGCCTGGTGCCGTGCTGGTGATCTACAGCTTCGTGGCCCGTGACTGGGCAATCTGGAAGCGGCTGCATATCGGCGCCGGCCTGCTGGTGTTCTTCCTCATCACCGTGCCTTGGTTCGTGCTGGTCTCGATCAAGAATCCGGAATTCCTGCGCTTCTTCTTCATTCACGAGCATTTCCAGCGCTTTACGAGCAAGGTGCACTCCCGCGCGGGCCCTCCCTGGTATTTCCTGCCGATCCTGATCGCCGGCATCGTGCCCTGGCTTGGCATATTCATCCAAAGCCTGTGGCAGGCGGCGCGCGAACCGGGATCGGGCTTCCAGCCGAAGAAGATAGCGCTGGTCTGGGCCGTATTCATCTTTTTCTTTTTCAGCGTTTCCGGCTCCAAGCTGCCCTCCTACATCCTGCCGATCTTCCCGGCGCTGGGGCTGCTGATCGCCGCCTATCTCGATCAGGCGTCGTCGCGTGCCGTCGCCATTGCTTCGGGCGTGACCGCGGCAATCGCCCTCATCGGACTGGCCTTCGTGCATCGTATGCCGGGGATGACGGACGAAGCCTTTGCCGTGCCCCTGTACGAAGCCTACATGCCCTGGGTCTACCGCGGCACGGTGCTCGCGCTGCTCGGCGCGCTGGCTGCCTTCTGGATCGCTTTCAAGATGCATCGCAAGGAACTGGCGGCCTTGGTGCTGGCGGCTGCCGGATTTCTATGCAGCCAGCTGCTGATGATCGGCCACGAGCCGCTCGGCAGCTATGCCGCGGGCGTGCACCATCTGCCCGCCCTGGAGAAAGAGGTGACGAAGGACACGCCCATCTATCTTGTCGGCCGCTATGAACAAGCCCTGCCCTTCTATCTGCGCCGCACCATGACGCTGGTGGAACATGCGGACGAGATGGCCTTCGGCCTGGAGCAGGAGCCGCGCCTCTGGATTCCGAAGCGTGACGATTTCGTGCGCAAGTGGCGCGCGGATACGGAAGCCGGCAAGAAATCCATTGCCATCATGCGGCCGAACATTTATGAGGAATTCAAGCAGCAGGGCGTGCCGATGCGGGTCATTGGACAGGACCCGCGCCGCGTCATCGTCGTCAGCGACAATGGAGCGGCCGGCCAATGAACCTCGCCACCTTCGGCTTCATCTTCACCGGCATTTGCCTGAATGCGGTCGCGCAGCTGTTGCTGAAGGCCGGCACCAATGCCGTCGGCGCCATCCACCTGACGGCGGAGAACTGGTTCAGCACCGGCATCAAGCTGGCCACCCAGCTGCCCATCATCGGCGGGCTGTCCTGCTATGTTTTGTCAGTAGTGGTGTGGATCATCGGCCTGTCGCGGGTGGATGTCACCATCGCCTATCCGATGCTATCCCTCGGCTACATCATCAATGCCATCGGTGCCTGGTATTTTCTCGGCGAAGCGGTCAGCGCCCAGCGCCTGCTCGCCATCGGCATCATCATCGTCGGCGTCGCCCTGTTGGCGCGCAGCTAGCCTGCCTGTCCAGCACGCCAATCCGAACCACGAACTTCAAAGCCAGTCATCATGAGCGAATCTTTCCTGCCGTTTTCCAAGCCCACCATCGATGAAGCCACCATCGCCGCCGTCGGCGAAGTGCTTCGCTCCGGCTGGATCACCAGCGGCCCCAAGGTCCAGGCCTTCGAAGTCCAGCTGTCCGATTACTTCGGCGGGCGCCTGGTGCGCACCTTCAACTCCGGCACCTGCACCATGGAAATCGCGCTGCGGCTGGCCGGCATCGGCCCGGGCGACGAGGTGATCACCACCCCGATCTCCTGGGTGGCCACGGCCAACGTCATCCTGGAAGTCGGGGCGACGCCGGTGTTCGCCGACATTGATCCGGTTACCCGCAACATCGACCTGGACAAATTGGAAGCCGCGATCACGCCGCGCACCAAGGCGGTGATCCCGGTGTTCCTGGCGGGCCTGCCGGTGGACATGGACCGGCTGTACGCCATCGCCGACAAGCACAAGCTGCGCGTGGTGGAGGATGCGGCACAGGCTCTCGGCTCGTCCTGGAAGGGGCGCCGCATCGGCGCCTTCGGCGATTTGGTGTCCTTCAGCTTCCAGGCCAACAAGAACATCACCACCTCAGAAGGCGGCTGCCTCGTGGTCAACACGCCGGAAGAAGCGAAGCTGGCTGAGAAGATCCGCCTGCAGGGCGTGACGCGCAGCGGCTTCGACGGCATCGATGTCGACGTCCTCGGCGGCAAGTTCAACATGACCGATGTCGCGGCTGCCATCGGCCTCGGCCAGTTCGCCCACATCGATGCGGTGACCACCAAGCGCCGCGCCCTCGCGAAGCATTACTTCGACTGCTTCGGCACCGATTTCGAGGAGCAGTTCGGCGCCCAGCTGCCAGTGGCGGATTTTGAAAACAGCAACTGGCACATGTACCAGCTGGTGCTGCCGGAAACCATCACCCGGGCCGACTTCATGGAAAAAATGATGGCCAAGAACATCGGCATCGGCTACCACTATCCGCCCATCCACCTCTTCAGCCTGTACCGCGAGCGCGGCTTCAAGGAAGGCATGTTCCCGGTGGCGGAGCGGGTCGGCAAGCGCATCGTCAGCCTGCCCATGTTTTTCGCCATGGAAAACAGGGACGTGGAGCGCGCGGTCGAGGCTGTAAAATCCGTACTTCAAAAATAAGACCGTCCGATTTCTGCCCTGATGAAACCCGAACTTTCCGTAGTCATTCCCGTTTATAACGAGGAAAGCGGCCTGGCCAAGCTGTTCGCCCGCCTGTATCCGGCACTGGACAAGCTTGGCATTTCCTATGAGGTCCTGTTCGTCAACGACGGCAGCCGCGACCGCTCGGCCGCCATCCTGTCGGAGCAGTTCCGGCTCCGACCCGACGTCACCCGCGTCATCCTGTTCAACGGCAATTACGGCCAGCACATGGCCATCCTGGCCGGCTTCCAGGCTACCCGTGGCGACATCACCGTGACATTGGATGCCGACCTGCAAAACCCGCCAGAAGAAATCGGCCACCTCGTGACCAAGGTGCGCGAGGGCTATGACTATGTCGGGTCCATCCGCCGCGAGCGCCAGGACGTGGCCTGGCGCACCGTTGCATCCCGCGTGATGAATCGCCTGCGCGAAAGAATCACCCGCATCAAGATGACCGACCAGGGCAACATGCTGCGCGCTTACGGCCGCAACGTGATTGATCTGATCAATCAATGCAGCGAGGTCAATACCTTCATCCCGGCGCTGGCCTACACCTTTTCCCGCCGTCCGACCGAAATCATCGTGGAGCACGAGGAGCGCGCCGCCGGGGAATCGAAATACTCGCTGTATAGCCTGATCCGGCTGAATTTCGATCTCATCACCGGCTTCTCGCTGGTGCCGCTGCAGATGTTTTCCATGCTCGGCATCGGCCTGTCCTTCGTCTCGGCAGCGCTCTTCGTGGTGCTGCTGGCGCGGCGCTTCCTGTTCGGCGCCGAGGTCGAGGGCGTGTTCACGCTGTTCGCCATCACCTTCTTCCTGCTCGGCGTGGTGCTGTTCGGCATCGGCCTGGTCGGCGAGTATGTCGGCCGCATCTATCAGCAGGTACGCGGCCGGCCGCGCTTCGTGATTCAGGCCATTCTCGAGGAAGGCGCCGCCGTCGAACCGGCGCACATTGTGGAGCCGGTCAACGGCACGAAAGGCTGAACCATGCGCGCCGTCGTCTTCGCCTATCACAATGTCGGTGTGCGCTGCCTGCGGGTATTGCTCGCACGCGGCGTCGATGTCGCTCTGGTCGTGACCCATCAGGACAACCCTGCCGAAACCATCTGGTTCGAATCCGTCGCCTCGGTCTGCGAAGAACAGGGCATTCCCTACATCACGCCGGACGATCCGAAATCCGAAGAATTGCTGCACCAGGTGCAGGCCGCCCGGCCGGACCTGATCTTCAGCTTCTACTACCGCCACATGCTGCCGGTGAACGTGCTGGGACTCGCCCCGCAGGGCGCCTTCAACATGCACGGCTCCCTGCTGCCGAAATATCGCGGCCGTGTGCCGGTGAACTGGGCGGTGCTGCATGGCGAGACCGAGACCGGCGCCACCCTGCATGAAATGCTGGCCAAGCCGGATGCCGGCGCCATCGTGGCCCAAACCGCGGTGCCCATCCTGCCGGACGATACGGCCCATGAAGTGTTCGGCAAGGTAACGGTCGCCGCGGAGCAGACACTGTGGCGGGCGCTGCCGGAAATGATCGCCGGCCGCATCTCGCGCCAGGAAAATGACCTCCGCCAGGGCAGCTATTTCGGCGGACGCAAGCCGGAGGACGGGCGCATCGACTGGCAGCAGAGCGCCCAGCAAATCTACAATCTGCACCGCGCGGTGGCGCCGCCCTACCCCGGCGCCTGGACCGTCCTGAACGGCCGCACCTTCATCATCGGCAAGGCGCGTCTTGCCAAAGAAACCATGCCGCATTTGCTCCCGGGCTTGGCTGTGGTGGATAATCGCATATTTGGCGTGGGCGGCGATGGCCGCGCCATCCAGATCTCTACGTTGCTTTCCGACGGCAAGACGGTGACGCCGGCTGAGCTGCAGCAACTCCTGTAAATCGTCAATCCGCTCGTCCGGCGGCTCCACATTAAGAAATCGATATGAAAAAAGTCCTCATTCTCGGTGTCAACGGCTTCATCGGCCATCACCTGTCCAAGCGCATTCTCGAAACCACCGACTGGCATGTCTATGGCATGGACATGATGACCGACCGCATCACGGACATCCTGGAAAACGAGAGCTACAAGAGCCGCATGCACTTCTTCGAGGGCGACATCACCATCAACAAGGAGTGGGTCGAGTACCACGTCAAGAAATGCGACGTCATCCTGCCGCTGGTGGCCATCGCCACGCCGTCGACCTATGTGAAGCAGCCGCTGCGCGTGTTCGAACTGGACTTCGAAGCCAACTTGCCCATCGTCCGCTCTGCCGCCAAGTACAACAAGCATCTGGTCTTCCCGTCCACTTCCGAAGTCTACGGCATGTGCCATGATGAGGAATTCGACCCCGAAGAATCCGAGCTGATCTGCGGCCCGATCAACAAGCCGCGCTGGATCTACTCCTGCGCCAAGCAGCTGATGGACCGCGTGATTTGGGGCTACGGCATGGAGAGCGGCCTCAACTTCACCCTGTTTCGTCCATTCAACTGGATCGGTGCGGGTCTCGATTCCATCCATACGCCGAAGGAAGGCAGCTCGCGCGTCGTCACCCAATTCTTCGGCCATATCGTGCGCGGCGAGAACATCTCGCTGGTTGACGGCGGCCAGCAGAAGCGCGCCTTCACCTACATCGACGATGGCATCGACGCCCTGATGCGCATTATCGCCAACAAGGATGGCGTCGCCAGCGGCAAGATCTACAACATCGGCAATCCGACCAACAACTACTCCATCCGCGAACTGGCCACCATGATGCTCAAGCTCGCTGCCGAGTACCCGGAATACGCCGACACCGCCAAGAAGGTCCAGCTGGTGGAGACCACTTCTGCCGCCTACTACGGCAAGGGGTATCAAGACGTGCAGAATCGCGTGCCGAAAATCACCAACACCTGCGAGGAACTCGACTGGAAACCCACCACCACCATGGAAGCCACCCTGCGCAACATCTTCGACGCTTATCGCGGTCAGGTGGCCGACGCCCGCGCCCTGATGGATTGAGACAGTGCCGCTGCTGACCCTCAAGATCGACGTCGACACCTATCGCGGCACCCGGGAAGGCACGCCCAATCTGGCGCGCATGCTGCGCCGGCACCGGGCCGATGCCACCTTTCTGTTCTCGCTCGGTCCGGACCATACCGGCTGGGCCTTGCGCCGGGCGCTGCGCCCGGGCTTCTTCCAGAAGGTGTCGCGTACGTCGGTGGTGGAGCATTACGGCATCAAGACGCTGATGTACGGCGTGCTGCTTCCCGGCCCCGACATCGGCCGCACCTGCGCCGGGCAGATGCGGGCGGTGGCTAAGGACGGCTTCGAATGCGGCATCCATACCTGGGATCATGTCTATTGGCAGGACAATGTGCGCAAGCGCGACGCCGCATGGACCCGAAACCAGATGGACGAGGCGTTTCAGCGCTTTCGGTCCATCTTCGGCGCGGCGCCCCAGACCCATGGCGCCGCCGGCTGGCAGATGAACGAACATGCCTTCCGCCAGCTTGATGCCTACGGCATGCGCTACGCATCCGACGGCCGTTCCGAATTGAAAGAAGATGGCAGCTTGGCCGATGCTTCGGCCGGCCCTTATCGCCTCCGCGTGGAAGGCCAAGAGCTGAATTGTGTCCAGCTGCCGACCACGCTGCCGACATTGGATGAAGTGCTCGGCCGCGACATCAATGGCACCACCATCAACCTGGACAACCTGCCGCAGTATCTGCTGCGCCTGACGGAAACGCGGCGGGATCATGTCTTTACCCTGCACGCCGAGCTTGAAGGACAGAAACTCGCCCCCATCTTCGAGCAATTGCTGGGCGGCTGGCGCGACCAGGGCTACGATCTGGTATCGATGCGGCAGTACCATGAACACGTCGCAGGGCAGCGGCTTCCGGTCCGGGATTTTGCCTGGGGCGAATTGCCTGGCCGCTCCGGCGAAGTGATCATCGAGCCGGCGAGGCAGCAGCCCGCCCGTCCCTCTTGAGCGAGCAAAACGAAAAGAACAATCAATCTGCAGGAGTTAACATGACCGACCAAGTGGCGCTCGGCGCCCCCGTTCCCGACTTCTCCGGCGCCATGACCGGCGGTACCGAGTTCCAGTTGCAGAATTATCGCGGCCGCAAGCTGGTGCTGTACTTCTACCCCAAGGACAACACGCCCGGCTGCACCACGGAAAGCATGCACTTCCGTGACCTGTATCCGCAATTTCAGGAGCGCGGCGCGGAAATCTTCGGCATCAGCCGCGACAGCATCGCTTCCCATGACAATTTCAAGGGCAAGCTCGAGCTTCCCTTCGAACTCATCTCCGACCCGGACGAAAAGCTCTGCAATCTGTTCGAAGTGATGAAGGTCAAGAACATGTACGGCAAGAAGGTAAGGGGCGTCGAGCGCAGCACTTTTGTCATTGACGCATCTGGCAATTTGGTGAAAGAATGGCGTGGAGTGAAAGTGCCAGGGCACATCGACGAAGTTTTGGAGTTCGTGGGGTCTCTGGCTTGAACTGACGAGCCGATTTGAATCCAGCAGATTTTTCCTCTCGAAAGCCGTTTGCGGAAGTGGCGTGCAGCCTTCCCAAACGGCTTTTTTGTTTGCGAAAACCGGTTTTCCTTTTTCCGTTTGTCGTCCCTTCATCAACCCCTTCCCGCAGCGCTGGACGTTGCGGCCCACCTGCAGTCGTCGACGACCATCGTCGAGTCTTGACCCTATTTCAGACAATTTCCTGTTGAGGTTCTGATGCCACTGCCAAAAATACCGACGAAACCCGCAACACTGCTGTCCCCTGAAGATTATCCCAAGGCAGAAAAAGGCAAGTCCGTCAAACCCGTGGTTTCCCTCGTGGAGCCGCCCGCGACACCCGCAGAACCAGCCGTGGAAGCGCCGAAGGCGCGCGGCCGCATCGCCGAGAAGCCGGCCGTCAAGGCGGTTGCCACCAAGCCGCGCGCAGTGCCCAGCCTGATGAAGTCCGGCACCAGCCGCTCGGCCGACAAGGCCGGTATCACCAAGATGTTCGTACTCGATACCAACGTGCTCATGCATGACCCGACCTCGCTGTTCCGCTTCGAGGAGCATGACGTCTACCTGCCGATGATGACGCTGGAGGAACTCGACAACCACAAGAAGGGCATGTCGGAGGTCGCAAGGAATGCGCGCCAGGTATCGCGCTCGCTCGATGCGCTGGTCGCCGACGTGCAGGAAGAAGACATAGAGAGCGGCATTCCCTTGTCCAAGCTGGGCAACAAGGATGCCAAGGGCCGTCTCTTCTTCCAGACCAAGCTGCAGCCGACGACGCTTCCCGAAGGCCTCCCCAGCGGCAAGGCCGACAATCAGATCCTCGGCGTGGTGCGCGCGCTGGAAGAACAGTTCCCCGACCGCCCGATCGTGCTGGTGTCCAAGGACATCAACATGCGCATCAAGGCGCGTGCGATGGGCCTGCCGGCCGAAGAGTACCTGAACGACCATGTGCTGGAAGACACCGATCTGCTCTATTCCGGCATCCTGCAGCTTCCGGACGACTTCTGGAACAAGCATGCCAAGGGCATGGAGTCGTGGCAGGAGAACAAGCATGGCACCGGCTATACCTTCTATCGCGTCACCGGTCCGACGGTGCCGTCGATGCTGGTCAACCAGTTCGTGTTCCTCGAACCGAGCAATGGCGAGGCGCCGTTCTACGGCCAGGTCAAGCAGATCAACGGCAAGACGGCGGTGCTGCAGACGCTGCGCGACTACACCCATGGCAAGAACGGCGTGTGGGGCGTCACCGCCCGCAATCGCGAGCAGAACTTCGCGCTGAATCTATTGATGAATCCGGAGTGCGACTTCGTCACCCTGCTCGGCCAGGCCGGCACCGGCAAGACCCTGCTGGCGCTCGCCGCCGGCTTGGCGCAGGTGCTGGAGACGAAGCTCTACAATGAAATCATCGTCACCCGGGTCACCGTGCCGGTGGGCGAAGACATCGGCTTCCTGCCCGGCACCGAAGAGGAAAAGATGTCGCCCTGGATGGGCGCCTTCGACGACAACCTCGAAGTGCTGAACAAGACCGACAGCGATGCCGGCGAATGGGGCCGCGCCGCGACGCAGGACCTGATCCGCTCCCGCATCAAGATCAAGTCGATGAATTTCATGCGCGGGCGCACTTTCGTCAACAAGTTCCTGATCGTCGACGAAGCCCAGAACCTGACGCCGAAGCAGATCAAGACCCTGGTCACCCGCGCCGGTCCCGGCACGAAGATCATCTGCCTCGGCAACATCGCGCAGATCGACACGCCCTATCTCACCGAAGGCTCCAGCGGCCTCACGTATGTCGTGGACCGCTTCAAGGGCTGGGCGCACAGCGGCCATGTGACGCTGGCGCGGGGCGAGCGCTCCAGGCTGGCGGATCACGCCAGCGACGTGCTGTAGCCTTGCTTGCAGCCGCCCGCGACGGGCGGCGCAATGAAGAAGGCCCGCAATCCGGAAGGATGCGGGCCTTTGTTTTTCTGGATTCGAATCAAAGGATCTTGGTGCCTATCCACCAGGCGATGGCGGCAACGAAGGCCGATGCCGGGATGGTAAGAATCCAGGCCCAGACGATGTTGCCGGCCACGCCCCAGCGCACCGCCGACATCTTGCGGGAAGAGCCGACGCCGACGATGGCGCCGGTGATGGTATGGGTGGTCGACACGGGGATGCCGAGCGCGGTGGCGAGGAACAGCGTGATCGCGCCGCCGGTCTCCGCGCAGAATCCGCCCACCGGCTTGAGCTTGGTGATTTTCTGACCCATGGTCTTGACGATGCGCCAGCCGCCGAACAGCGTGCCGAGGCCGATGGCGGTGTAGCAGCCGATGATCACCCACCACGGCAGCGGATCCTGCGCGGTGGTGTAGCCGGCGGCGATGAGCAGCATCCAGATGATGCCCATGGTTTTCTGCGCGTCGTTGCCGCCGTGGCCGAGGCTGTACATGGAAGCGGAGATCAGCTGCAGGCGGCGGAACCACTTGTCGATGCGGCGCGGCGTGGAGCGAACGAAGATCCACGACACCAGCAGCATCATCAGAGAGCCGAAGACGAACCCCAGCAGCGGTGACAGCACGATGAAGCTGATGGTTTTGATCAGGCCGCCCGAGATCAGGGAGCCGGTGCCAGCCTTGGCCACCGCAGCGCCGACGAGTCCGCCGATGAGGGCATGGGAAGAGGACGACGGAATGCCGTAGTACCAGGTCAGCACGTTCCAGAAAATCGCCCCGACCAGCGCGCCGAACACGACGTAGTGATCGACGATGGAGGGCTCGATCGTTCCCTTGCCGACGGTCGATGCCACCTTGAGCTGGAAAAAGAAGATCGCGACGACGTTGAAGAAGGCAGCCATGGCCACCGCCGTCTGCGGGCGCAGCACGCCGGTGGAAACCACGGTGGCGATAGCATTCGCGGCATCATGGAAGCCGTTCATGAAGTCGAACAGCAGCGCGAGGGCGATCAGCAGCGCAAGGGTGTACAGGCTAATCTGGAGTGTATTCATGGGTGTTGTTGATCTTGTTCAGCCGGCGCGGCGCAGGCGCGGACTAGCTCCGCATTGCGGCGCCGGCATCCCGCCGCCGGCGAACCGGCGGCCACGGAGCCCCGATCAGGCGTTCTCGACGATGATGCCTTCGATGATGTTGGCCACGTCCTCGCAGCGGTCGGTGACCGTCTCCAGGATTTCGTAGATTGCTTTCAGCTTGATCAGATTGCGCACGTCCGGCTCGTCGCGGAACAGCTTGGACATGGCGGAGCGCATGACATGGTCGGCATCGGATTCGAGCCGGTCGATCTCTTCGCAGATGCCGAGGATCTGACCGGAATTGTCCATGTTGTGCAGCAGGGTCACCGCCGACTTTACCTTCTCGGTGCAGGCGAGGCAGAGTTCCGCGAGGCGCTTGGCTTCGGGCGTGATGGCCTTGATGTCGTACAGGGAAATGGTCTGGGCGGCATCCTCCAGCAGGTCGAGGATGTCGTCCATGCGCGTGATCAGCTGGTGAATGTCGTCGCGGTCGAGCGGCGTGATGAACGTCTTGTGCAGCAGGTCCAGCGTCTGGTGGGTGATCTTGTCAGCCTGCTTCTCGACGCCTTCGATCGCGTGCACGCGGTTGTCGAGGTCATCGAAATTGGTCATCAGCGCCACCATTTCCTTGGCGCCCTTGACGCAGTAATCCGCATGCTGCTCGAACAGGTCGAAGAATTTGCCCTCGGTGGGCATGAGTCGTCCAAACATAATGTTCTCTCAAAGTAATCAAATTCCGGCAGGCTGCCGCGAAACCCGCGCATTGTACCCTGAGGCGTTTGACTGCGAATACGGCGCGAAGCTCAAAATGGCAAGAAAGCGCGATTTTACTCGCCGCCGAAGATGGCTTGGCCGCCAGTGTAATTGTCGAACTTGGTGTACTCGCCGAGGAAGGTGAGGCGGACGGTACCGATCGGGCCGTTACGCTGCTTGCCGATGATGATCTCGGCCGTGCCCTTGTCCGGGGAGTCCGGATTGTAGACCTGGTCACGGTAGATGAACAAAATGACGTCGGCGTCCTGTTCGATGGCGCCGGATTCACGCAGGTCGGACATCACCGGGCGCTTGTTGGGACGCTGCTCGAGCGAGCGGTTGAGCTGCGACAGCGCGATCACCGGGCAATTCAGTTCCTTCGCCAAGCCCTTCAGGTTGCGCGAGATCTCCGAGATCTCGGTAGCGCGGTTCTCGCCGGCCGAGTTGGCCGACATCAGCTGCAGGTAGTCGATGATAATCAGGCCCAGCTTGCCGCACTGCCGGGACAGGCGGCGGGCGCGGGCACGCAATTCGATGGAACTCAGCGCCGGCGTTTCATCGATGAAGAACTGGGCGTCGTTCATCTTCTGGATGGCATAAGTCAGACGCGGCCAATCCTCGTCGTTCAGGCGGCCGGTGCGCAGCCGGTGCTGGTCGAGCCGGCCAACCGAGCCGAGCATACGCATCGCCAGTTGGGCGCCTCCCATCTCCATGGAAAACACCGCCACCGGGAGGCCGCTCTCGATCGCGACATGCTCGCCGATGTTGATGGAGAACGCGGTTTTACCCATGGAGGGACGTCCCGCGACGATGACCAGATCACCCGGCTGCAGGCCAGAGGTCATCTTGTCGAGGTCGGCAAAACCGGTCGGCACGCCGGTGATGTCATTCTGGTTGTCGCGGTTGTAGAGCTCGTCGATGCGTTCAACCACCTGGGTCAGCAGCGGCTGAATCTCGAGGAATCCCTGGGCGCCGCGGGCGCCCTCTTCGGCGATCGCAAAAATCTTCGACTCGGCCTCGTCCAGCAATTGCTTCACTTCCTTGCCCTGCGGACTGAAGGCCTGCGTGGCGATTTCGTCGGACACGGTGATCAGGCGGCGCAGCACGCCGCGCTCGCGCACGATCTCTGCATAGCGGCGGATGTTGGCGGCGGAGGGCGTGTTCTGGGCCAGCGCGTTCAGGTAGGACAGACCGCCGACTTCCTCGGCCTTGTTGCTGACGTTCAGGGATTCATAGACCGTGATGACGTCCGCCGGTTTGCTGCTGTTGATCAGCTTGACGATGTGCTGAAAGATGAGGCGGTGGTCGTAGCGATAGAAGTCGTCCTCGCGCACGAAGTCCGCAATGCGGTCCCACGCCGCGTTGTCGAGCAGCAGACCGCCGAGCACGGATTGCTCAGCTTCGATGGAGTGCGGCGGGATGCGGAGGGAATCGATCTGAGGATCGGAGCGGGTTTCGCGGGATTCGATGCGGGAGTTCATGGGCGGGATTATCTCTGGAGAAATGACTCGCCGCAATGGCTGCGAGCAACAACCAGCGCTTGCCAAAACCACTTGCTTCCTCTAGCAAACCGCCATTTTTCCTATATGGCATTCGGCTGCCTTGACAATTACTGCCTAGGCAGCTATATTGGCGTATATTCGCGAAAATGCCCATGCCTCCTCTCTTTTCTACGCAGACTTACTCCCCGGACACCAGCATCGGTTTCCTGATCAAGCGTGCTGGCCAATTGATGGCGAACAACCTGGATCGGGCGCTTGCCGAATTCGACATCACCCACGCCCAATTCGGCATCCTGCTCAAGGTGCATCATGCCGGCGTCAAGACGGCAGCCGACCTCGCGCGCGAAGTCGTGGCCGACACCGGCGCCATGACGCGCATGCTCGATCGCCTCGAGGAAAAAAGCTTCATCGTGCGCAGCCGCAGTGAATCGGATCGCCGTGTCATCAAGGTGGCGCTTTCCGACAAAGGCGTTCAGGCGGCCGGGCGCATGACCGAGGTCGCGGTTGCGGCCTTGAACCACCATCTGCGCGGCTTCAGCGCCGAAGAAGTGGATCTTTTCCGGAGCTTCCTCGGCCGCATGATCGCCAACGCCTGCAATCAGCCAATCAACAGCGACAACCCATGAAAGCCAAACGATTCTTCCTGGCGCCGCCTTGCCCGGTGCCTGCGGCACTTGCCATTGCGCTTGCCGTCGCCCTTGCCGGCTGCGCCGGCTTGCCCGACATGCCGTCGCAGCCGAAAGCCCTTTCTGCAGCCGACCTCGCCCTTGCCGTACCGGCGGCGGATGGCGACCGCAGTTGGCCGTCCGATGGTTGGTGGCGCGCTTATGGCGACCCACAGCTCGACGCGTTGATGCAAAAGGCGCTCGACGCCAGCCCCAGTCTGGCATCGGCTCGCGCCCGCATCGCCCGTGCCCAGGCCGCAGTGGCTGGCGCGCAGTCGGCGATCGGCATTCAGCTCAACGGCAGCGCCGATGTCTCATATGGCCGTCAATCCGAGAATTACATCCTGCCCAAGCCGCCGCTGGGCAAAGGCGGAGAATCGATCAGTCAGGGACTCGCCGCCGTCGATTTCAGCTATGACCTCGACTTCTGGGGACGCAACGGCACGCTGGTACAGGCAGCACAGGCACAACTGAAGGCGGCCGGCTACGACCAGGATGCCGCCCGACTGGCGCTTTCCACTTCCGTCGCCCGAGCCTACGGCCAGCTGGCTGCCCAGTACGACATGCTGGAGGTGCTGCAGCAGACCCTGCAGCAACGCCGCGCCATGCGTGAGCTGGTGGCCAAGCGGGTAGCGAACGGCCTGGATACCAAGGTTGAACTGAAGCAGTCCGAAAGCGGCGAAGCCGCCCTCGGCGTCGACATCGCTCAGCTGCAGGGCCAGATCGAAGTCACCCGGCTTCAGATCGCCGCGCTGTGCGGCGATCTGCCGGGCGCCGCGGCGGCCATACGGCGCCCGCGCTTGGCGCTGGCGGCATTCAACCTTCCGCCGGATATTTCGCTTGACCTGCTCGGCCGCCGTCCGGAAGTATCCGCCCAGCGGGAGCGCCTCACCGCCGCTTTCGGCGAACTCGACGCAGCCCGCGCCCAGTTCTACCCCAATCTCAGCTTGAACGGATTGGCCGGCGTGCAGGCAATCGGCTTGCCAAACCTGCTTTCCCCCGGCAGCCTGATCACCAGCGTCGGTCCGGCGCTGCGCCTGCCGCTGTTCGACCAGGGGCGGCTGAAGGCCAACCATGCGGGGCGGGCGGCCGACATCGACCTGGCCGTGAGCCAGTACAACGCCAGCATCCTTTCCGCAGCCCAGGATGCCGCCGAACAGCTGGCCCGCATCGCCAGCCTGGCACGGGAGGAGAAAGCCGCCGCCGAGGCGCTCGCCGCTGCCGAGGAAGCCTATCGCCTCGCGATGCTGCGCTACCAGGGCGGGCTTTCGCCGTTTCTCACCGTGCTCAGCGCCGAGACGGGCGTGCTGGCCCAGCGCCGCGTCGCTGCCGAGATCCGCGCGCGCCGCCAGGATCTGCACGTGACCTTGGTACGCGCGCTGGGCGGCGGCTTCACCGACGCGCAGCCTGCGCCCCTGGCCCGCGCCGGCCGCTGACACCATTCGAAGAAAACCAGAGATCAGAATCGACCATGAATACCGCAACCACGACTCTCAACGACACCGCCGCACGTCCGCAGAAACGCAAGAAGGTGCTGCTGACGATAGCCACGATCTTCGTGCTGGCGGCCCTCCTCTACGGCCTGTACTGGTTCCTGTTCGCCCGCTATGTGGAAGAGACCGAGAACGCCTACGTGCAGGGCAATGTGGTGCAGGTCACGCCCCAGGTGGCCGGCACCGTCACCCGCATCCATGCCGACGACACCAATACCGTGAAGGCAGGCCAGCCCCTGGTGAGCTTCGACAGCGCCGATGCCGACGTGGCGGTGGCCCAGGCCGAGGCTCAGCTGGCGCAGACGGTGCGTGAAGTCCGCACCCTGTTTGCTTCCCAAGCCCAGTCGGGCGCCACGCTCGCCATGCGCCAAGCGGAACTTGCCAAGGCCCGCGACGACCTGGCGCGGCGCAAGGCGCTGGCCGGCTCCGGCGCCGTCTCGGCCGAAGAGATCCGCCATGCGGAAGCCGCCGTCACCGCAGCCCAGGCGGCGGTGAATGCCGCCAGCGAACAGCTCGCCTCCGGCCGCGCGCTGACCGAAGGCACTTCGGTGCAGAACCATCCGAATGTGCAACGCGCTGCGGCACGGCTGCAGGAAGCGATGCTGGCGCAGAGCCGCAACACGCTGTATGCGCCGGTATCCGGCGAAGTCGCCAAGCGCAGCGTGCAGGTGGGCCAGCGCGTCAACCCGGGCACGCCGGTGATGGCCATCATTCCGCTGGACCAGGTCTGGGTGGATGCCAATTTCAAGGAATCGCAGCTGCGCGACATGCGCATCGGCCAACCGGTGACACTGACTTCCGATGTCTACGGCGGCAAGGTGGAGTACCACGGCCACATCGTCGGCATGGCTGCCGGCACCGGTTCTGCTTTCGCCCTGCTGCCGGCGCAAAATGCGACCGGCAACTGGATCAAGGTGGTGCAGCGCATCCCGGTGCGCATCGCCATCGATGACAAGGATTTGAAGGAGCACCCGCTGCGCGTCGGCCTGTCCATGCATGCGGAAGTCGATCTGCATGACAAGCGCGGCCGACCGGTCGGCGACAACACCAGCGCGCCGACGCCGCTCGTTTCCGCCGCGCCGAGCGCAGCCATCGACGACAAGGCCAAGGCGCGCATCGCATCCATCATCACCGCTAACCTGAAGTCATGAGTCTTTCCTCTTCCACCGCCGGCGCTTCAGCGCAGCCGGCGCCATTGAAGGGCCCGGCGCTGCTGCTGCTGACGGTGGCGGCGGCGTTGTCGACGTTCATGGAGATCCTGGACATCACCATCGCCAACGTCTCGATCCCGACCATTGCCGGCTCGCTGGGCGTATCCACCAGCCAGGGAACCTGGATCATCAGCGCCTACTCGGTGGCGGCAGCGATCGCGGTGCCGCTGACCGGCTGGATGGCGCGGCGAATCGGCGAGGTGAAGCTGTTCGTGCTGTCGGTGCTGGCATTCACCCTGATGTCGGCGCTGGCCGCCTTCTCGGTAAATCTGGAAATGCTGGTCCTGTTTCGGCTCCTGCAAGGGCTGGTGTCAGGCCCGATGGTGCCGCTGTCGCAAACGCTGCTGGTGCGGAACTTCCCGCCAGAGAAACGCGGGGCAGCACTCGGCCTGTGGGCGATGACCGTGATCCTGGCGCCCATCGCCGGACCGCTCATGGGTGGCTACATCAGCGACAATTTCCATTGGTCCTGGATCTTCCTGATCAACATTCCGATCGGCCTGTTCGGCAGCCTGACCATCTGGACGCTGATGCGCAGGCGCGATTCGGCCACGCTCAAGGTACCTCTCGACGGCATCGGCCTGGCGCTGATGGTCGTGGGCATCGGCAGCCTGCAGCTGATGCTGGAGACAGGCAAGGACTACGACTGGTTCGCCTCGCCCTTCATCGTCGCCCTCGCCGTCGTATCGGTTGTCGCCCTCACCTTCTTCATCGCCTGGACCTTGTACTCCGAGCATCCGGTGGTCGACCTGCAGCTGTTCCGCGACCTCAACTTCCGCTACGGCGTGATCGTTCTGTCGATCGGCTTCATGACCTATTTCGGCTCGGTGGTGATCTTTCCGCTTTGGCTGCAGGTGGTGATGGGCTATACCTCGGCACAAGCCGGCATGGCGATGGCGCCGATCGGCATCTTCACCCTCATCCTGTCGCCCATCATCGGGCGCAACATCGCCCGCCTCAACCTGCGCTTCCTGGCGACGATGGCCTTCATCATCATGGGCGGCGTATCGCTGTGGAACAGCCTGATGTCCCTCGACGTCGACATCTGGACCATCATCGAGCCGCGCCTGGTGCAAGGCATCGGCATGGCGTTCTTCTTCATGCCGGTGCAGTCGCTGATGCTCTCCAACATCACGCCGGACCGCATGGCGGCAGCCTCAGGCCTCTCCAACTTCCTTCGCACGCTCGGCGCCGCCATGGGTACCGCCATCAGCGTCACCGCCTGGGAGCATCTCGCCACCGATCACCATGCGCGGCTGATGGAGAACGTCAACGCGTTCAATCCAGTCAGCGTGGATTATCTGAACCGCCTTCAATCCGGTGGCCTGACGCTGGAACAGGCATATGCAGTGATCGAGCGCACCATCAGCGCCCAGAGCTATATGCTGGCCACCAATGAGTTCTTCATGATCTGCGGCTTCGGCTTCTTCCTGCTGATTGGTCTGGTATGGCTGATGAAGCCGAAGAAGATGACGGGAGCGCCCATGGGGCATTGAACGGATGAGGCGATGGCAGCGGTACGCTGCCATCGAAACGGCTAGACATGTGTTCAAGGTACACGTGAGACCTGGCTGGGACCTCGACGTGGCCGGGCTGTGGCCTGGATTGGCGGAGCCGATGAGGATTGGCAGCAAAAGGTCCAGAAGTGCGGGATCAGAGAATGAAATGCGGTAAACGAGAAAAGCCGGGCAAGCCCGGCTTTTTTGGCTGTCGCCAGCGGACTGATCCGCCAGCAATGAGGCAGCTTAGGCGTGTTCGCCAGTCACCACGACGGTGACGTCGACCACCACGTCAGTGTGCAGGGCAACCGAAACCGGATGCTCGCCAGTGGTCTTGATCGGGCCTTGCGGCATGCGGACCTGGGCCTTTTCGACAGCGAAGCCCATCTTGCCGAGCCCTTCGGCGATGTCGAAGTTGGTCACGGAACCGAACAGGCGGCCGTCAACGCCGGCTTTCTGTGCGATCTGGACTTGCTTGCCGGAGAGCTGTTCGCCCTGGGCCTGGGAAGCAGCCAGCTTCTCGGCGGCGGCCTTTTCCAGCTCGGCGCGCTTGGCTTCGAATTCAGCCTTGGCGGCTTCGGTAGCGCGGCGTGCCTTGCGCTGGGGGATCAGGAAGTTGCGAGCGTAACCGTCCTTGACCTTGACGATATCGCCGAGGTTGCCGAGGTTGACGACTTTTTCCAACAGAATGACTTGCATGTTTTTCTCCTATTCAGTCGTCAATCAGGCGTTGTGCAGATCGGTGTACGGCAGCAGCGCGAGATAGCGGGCGCGCTTGATCGCGGTGTCCACCTGACGCTGGTAGTGAGCCTTGGTGCCGGTCAGGCGTGCCGGCATGATCTTGCCATTTTCCTGAACGAAGTCCTTCAGGGTGTCGATGTCCTTGTAATCCACCTGTTCAACGCCGGCGGCGGTGAAGCGGCAGAATTTCTTGCGCTTGAACAGCGGGTTCTGCTGCTGGCGCTTTTGCTTGAGTTTGCTTTTATCGAATTTTTTACCGAATGCCATGGTTGGCTCCTGTAGCTAATCTTTGAGTTCTGCTTGGTCCGCTGCACTCAGTCGAAATCGACGATGTGCAGCACGAGGCTTTTGCTGTTGCGATTCTTCCGCGCCAGGAATCCGCTGAACCGGTAAGGCTTGCCGAGCTCCGCGCCGTTGAGTCTTCCCGCGATCGTTCCGGCCGCGATGGCCGAGATGTCGAGAAAAACTTGGCGCTGCATGCCAGCCTCCGACTGTTCCGACTCATGCTGCAGCTTGACTGCGACGATCGGAATGCCTGCCGGGGTGTATCGCAGTGCATCGCGTTCGGCGATGCACGCCACCAGTTCCAGCCGGTTCACGCTCCTGGTGCCGCTGCCTTACTGGGCGGCTGCTTCGGAACGCTGGGACTTGGCGGCGTCTTCCTTCTGCACGGCCTTCATCATCGGCGACGGCGCGGTTTCAGCGCGCTTCATCTTGACGGTGAGGTGGCGCAGGACGGCGTCGTTGAACTTGAAGCCGGTTTCGATTTCGGCCAGCGTCTCGCTGTCGCACTCGATGTTCAGGCAAACGTAGTGAGCCTTGGCCAGTTTCTCGATCATGTAAGCCATCTGGCGACGGCCCCAGTCTTCCACGCGATGCACTTTGCCGCCGCGGCTGGAAACGATGCCCTTGTAGCGCTCGATCATGGCCGGGACTTGCTCGCTCTGGTCCGGGTGGACGATAAAAACGATTTCATAATGACGCATGTAATCTCCTTATGGACGGATTAACGAATCGCCCACCCCGGCGTCAACACGGGTGTGGGAAGAGGAAAGCCCTCGATGATAACCCGAAACTTGGAATAGCTCAATACATTCAAGGATTTATTGAAGAACGGCGCCGGATTGGCGGTGAAATCGGCGGAAATCCATGGAAGATGCTTGCAATCCCGACCTCACTGTATAAAAATACAGTCTGTCTTTAAACCCAGTTTAGCGGGAACCCATGATCAAGCTGACAGCACGGCAGGAACAGATCCTCAATCTCATCAAGGAAGCCATCCAAAACACGGGCTTCCCGCCGACCCGCGCCGAAATCGCCAGCGAACTCGGCTTCCGTTCCGCCAATGCCGCCGAGGAACATCTTCAGGCACTGGCACGCAAGGGCGCCATCGAAATTTCTCCCGGCACCTCCCGTGGCATCCGTCTTCTGGACGCGATGGGGGAAAGCTACCGGCCTACGCTCGGCCGCCAGATGTCCTTGCCGCATCCGGCCATCGTCCAATTGAGCTTGCCGTTGATCGGCCGTGTCGCCGCCGGCTCGCCCATTCTCGCGGAAGAGCATATAGAAGCCACCTATGCCGTCGATGCCTCATTGTTTTCCGCCAAGCCGGATTTCCTGCTCAAGGTGCGCGGCCTTTCCATGCGCGATGCCGGCATCATGGACGGCGACCTGCTGGCAGTGAAGAAGGTGGACAACGCTAAGAACGGCCAGATCGTCGTCGCCCGACTCGGAGAAGAAGTAACGGTCAAGCGTTACAAGAAAACCGGTTCGCTGATCGAATTGCTTCCTGAAAATCCCGATTTCGAGCCAATCCGGGTCGAGCCGATGCGCGACAATTTCGCATTGGAAGGTTTGGCAGTCGGCCTGCTCCGCGCCTGGGGCTGACACTTCACCTCTAGCCTGAATACAGGCCGGCCTAAAGTGGATGTTCGGCCGGCCTCTTCATGGCGGTGCAGAGACCTTGTCGGCACGTACAGGCGCACGACGTGGACTGCGCTTTGCCTCACCAACGACCCAGTCTTGGCTTTGTCTCAAGCCAATCCCATTAGTGCCAGCCAAGCTCGCGCGACCGCCTATTTCCTGCACTTGGCGAGGATGCTGCCGGCGATGCCGCGCAGAATGTTCACTTCTTCGGTCTCAATGCCGGTGCGGGAGAACAGTCGCTTCAGGCGCGGCATCAGCTTCTTCGGATTGGCCGGATCGAGGAAATCGATCGCCACCAGGGCTTGCTCGAGGTGGGCATACATGCCTTCGATGTCCGCCAGACGCGCCGCCTCCCCCTGGAAACCCACGCCGGCGGCCGGCGCCACGCCCTCTTCGCTCGCCATCCTCATTTCATAAGCCAGCACCTGCACTGCCTGTGACAAATTCAGGGATGAATACGTCGGGTTGGCAGGAATGTTAATGAGGACATTGCAGCGGGTCACCGCTTCGTTCGGCAAGCCATAGCGTTCATTGCCGAACACCAAGGCAGCGTTCAACCCTTCCCTGCCGGCAATGGCGGCGGCAAGACGACGCGGCGTCTCCACCGGAGGTGAAAATTCCCTCAATCTGGCACTGAGCGCGGCGGCGAAGTTGCAGCCTTCGAGCGCCTCGTCGATCGAACCGACGACCCGCGCCGCGGTCAAGACATCCAGCGCGCCGCTGGCGAAGGCGATAGCCTCCTCATGCTTGGCCGCATCCGGAAAGCGCGGATTGACGAGCACCAGATCGGAAAATCCCATGGTCTTCATGGCGCGCGCCGCCGATCCGATATTGCCCGGATGGCTGGTCTCCACGAGCACGAATCGCAGGCGCTTGAAGACGGGAATACTGGTTTGTGGCTGGTTCATTTAAAATAGCGGTATTCAGCGGCAGGATGACATCGTCCTGCCGCTTTGTTCTTATCCAATTACTCATGCGGTTCCGAGCGCGGCAGGCGTCGGTGCCGCCATTTTAACGGAAGCCCTATGCACCCCATGCTGAACACAGCGGTAAAGGCCGCCCGCCGCGCCGCTGCCATCATCAACCGCGCGTCCTTCGACCTGGATCGCGTCCGCGTCAGCGAAAAGCGCCACAACGACTTCGTGACCGAGGTCGACCATGCCGCCGAGCAGACCATCATCGAAGTCCTGAAGACGGCCTATCCCGACCATGCCATCCTGGCCGAGGAAACCGGGGCTTCCGACAACCTGCATGACGACAGCGAGAACGTCTGGATCATCGATCCGCTCGACGGCACCACCAATTTTATCCACGGCTTTCCTCAATACTGCGTCTCTATCGCGCTGCAGCAGCGCGGCCAGATCACGCAGGCGGTGGTGTTCGATCCGAACCGCAACGATCTGTTCACCGCCACCAAGGGTGCCGGCGCCTATCTCAATGAAAAGCGCATCCGCGTCTCGCGCCGCGACAAGATTGCCGATGCCCTGATCGGCACCGGCTTCCCCTTCCGCGAGAAGGAAGGTCTGGACGAGTACGTCGAGATCTTCAAGGTCATGACGACCAAGTGCGCCGGCCTGCGCCGTCCGGGCGCCGCCGCCCTCGATCTCGCCTACGTCGCCTGCGGCCGTCTCGATGGCTTCTTCGAACGCGGCCTGCAGCCGTGGGACATGGCGGCCGGCTCGCTGCTGGTTACCGAGGCTGGCGGCATCATGGGCAATTATTCGGGCGAAGCGGACTACCTGCACCGCGGCGAAGCGATTGCCGCCTCGCCAAAGATCTTCGCGCAGATGGTCAACCTGCTGGCGCCTTTCAAGAAGTAAGCCCGTCTCAAGCTGCAACATTCGAGGCCGGACGCGCGGTTGATGCCGCGCCACCGGCAATCCCATGCGAAACGGCGCTCAACGCCCTTTCGTCCGACAGGCCAGCCGGCCGCAGCGCCGGCAGCCTCCCCTTTGCAAAGAGCATTCATGACATTTTCCGAACTTGGCTTGACCGACGCGATCGTGCGCGCGGTGAGCGAACAGGGTTATACCCAGCCGACACCAATCCAGGCACAAGCCATCCCCGCCGTCCTCCAAGGCGGCGACTTGCTCGCCGGCGCGCAGACCGGCACCGGCAAGACCGCCGGCTTCACGCTGCCCATCCTGCAGCGCCTGAGCGCGAAGTCCGCTCCCCAGAACAACGGCCACAAGAACGGCCGTCCGGTGCGCGCCCTGATCCTGGCGCCGACCCGCGAACTGGCGGCTCAGGTCGAGGAAAGCGTGCGCTTGTACGGCAAGTACCTCAAGCTGTCGTCCGCTGTCATCTTCGGCGGCGTCAACATCAATCCGCAGATCGACCTGCTGCGACGCGGTGTCGATATCCTGGTGGCCACGCCCGGCCGCCTGCTCGACCACGTGCAGCAGGGCACGCTGAAGTTGGACACCGTCGAGATCCTGGTGCTGGACGAAGCCGACCGCATGCTGGACATGGGCTTCATTCGCGACATCCGGCGCGTGCTGGCCCTCTTGCCGAAACAGCGCCAGAACCTGCTCTTCTCCGCCACCTTCTCCGACGAGATCAAGGCCCTGGCCGACAGCCTGCTGAACAATCCGGCAATGATTGAAGTCGCCCGCCGCAATTCGACGGTGGAAGTCATCGCCCAGAAGGTCCACCCGGTCGACCGCAACCGCAAGCATCCGCTGCTGGCGCACCTGATCAAGGAGCGCAACTGGTTCCAGGTGCTGGTCTTCACCCGCACCAAGCATGGCGCCAACAAGCTGGTGGAGCAGCTCGGCAAGGAAGGCATCGGCGCCATGGCGATCCACGGCAACAAGAGCCAGGCGGCGCGCACCCGCGCCCTGGCCGAGTTCAAGGATGGCTCGCTGCAGGTGCTGGTAGCCACCGACATCGCCGCCCGCGGCATCGACATCGATCAACTGCCGCATGTGGTGAACTACGACCTGCCTAACGTGCCGGAAGACTATGTGCACCGCATCGGCCGCACCGGCCGCGCCGGTGCCACGGGTGAAGCGGTTTCCCTGGTCTGCGTCGATGAGAACCACCTGCTGAAGGATATCGAGAAGCTGATCAAGCGCAGCATCGAGCGTGAAGTCATCCCGGGCTTCGAGCCGGACCTGAACGAGAAACCTCAACCGATTCAGCTGCGCAGCGGCGACGGCGGTCGCCGCCATGGTCAAGGTCAGGGCCGGTCCCAGCGCGCGTCCAAGCCGGCGCATGAAGCGGGCGGCGCCAAGCCGGCCTCGCCGGCGCGCAAGACGGCTCATCCGACCAAGCCGGCTCAGGGCCAGCATGCCAAGCCAGCGCCAGCCAAGCATGGCCGTCCGGCTCCGGTTCAGCAGAGCCGCCCGGCGCCCCGTCCTCAGGGCGGGCAGAAGTCTCCCGGCGCCCTCCTCTCCGGCAGCATCAAGAAGGCAGGCTGATTCCTGCCTTTGCCGCGCGCTTCAAGGCTTCATATCGGCGTCTTGAAGCGCGCAAACCCCTGGTCGACACCGCCGCCGCAGGGCCGCCACGAGGTAAAATGGCGGACTGACAAGGTGTCAGCAGCAAAGGGTTTGAATGTCGTCCTCCATCGCCATCCGGCAGCCAGGCGCCGGCCACAACGAGTCCCCCGTAATCACCATCCCCAGCGCGGAAAAGCACACGCCCGTGATGCAGCAGTACCTGCGCATCAAGGCCGAGCATCCGAACACCCTGCTGTTCTACCGCATGGGGGATTTCTACGAGCTGTTCTTCGACGATGCCGAACGCGCCGCGCGCATGCTCGGCATCACCCTCACCCAGCGCGGCAATTCCAACGGCAGCCCGATCAAGATGGCCGGCGTGCCTTTCCACTCCGCCGAACAATACCTCGCCAAGCTGGTGAAGCTCGGCGAATCGGTCGCCATCTGCGAGCAGATCGGCGATCCGGCAACGAGCAAGGGCCCGGTGGAACGCAAGGTGGTGCGGGTCGTCACGCCCGGCACCCTGACCGATGCCGACCTGCTTCCCGAGAAATCGGAGCGGCCGCTGCTGGCGCTCTGCCTGCTGCCGCAGTGCAGGCAGCCGCGCGTCGGTCTGGCCTGGCTTGCCATGGCCAGCGGCGCCCTGAAGCTGATGGAATTGTCCGGCGACCCGAAGACGGTGGAGGCACGCCTGAGGCAGGAGATGGAACGCATCTCGCCGGCGGAAACCCTGGTCAGCGATTTCCCCGCGGAGTGGCTGGCCAATCTCGCCTGCGGCAAGCAGACCACTGTGCCGCACTGGCATTTCGATGGCGCGAACGGCCGCAATGCCTTGCATCGCCAGTTGGAAGTATCGACTTTGGCCGGCTTCGGCGCCGACGACATGGAAGCCGCCATCGGCGCCGCCGGCGCGCTGCTTGCCTATGCCGAATCCACCCAGGGCAAAGGCCTGCGCCACGTGCGCGCGCTGGCGGTGGAATCGGGCGACGAGTACATCGGCATGGATGCCGCCACCCGGCGCAATCTCGAGCTGACCGAAACCATACGCGGCCAGGAAGGCACGGCCGCCTGCCCCACCCTCTTTTCCCATCTCGATCATTGCCGCACTTCGATGGGCTCGCGCCTGCTGCGACATTGGCTGCACCATGCCCGGCGCGACCAGCGCGTGGCCCGCGCCCGCCATGCGGCCATCAATGCGCTGATGCGCGCCGACGCCGCGTCCGGCCTGTCGGGCACCTTGGGCGCGGTGCCGGACATCGAGCGCATCGCCACCCGCATCGCCCTCGGTTCCGCCCGTCCGCGCGACCTCGCCGGGCTGCGCGCCGGCCTGCAGCAACTGCCTACGCTGCGCAATTACATCGCCATGTGCAACCGCGACGCCGACGCGCCGATGCTCAAGCGCCTGCACGATGCGCTGACCACGCCGGTCGAATGCCTCGACCTGCTGGAGCGGGCGGTGGCGCTGGAGCCGGCCGCGATGGTGCGCGACGGCGGCGTGATCGCGCGCGGCTTCGACGCCGAGCTGGATGAACTGCGCGGCTTGTCGGAGAACGCAGGCCAATTCCTGGTCGATCTCGAGACTCGCGAGCGTGCCCGCACCGGCATCGGCAATTTGCGGGTCGAGTACAACAAGGTGCACGGCTTCTACATCGAGGTCACGCACGGCCAGACCGACAAGGTGCCGGAAGACTATCGCCGCCGCCAGACGCTGAAGAATGCCGAGCGCTACATCACGCCGGAGTTGAAGGCGTTCGAGGACAAGGCGCTGTCGGCGCAGGAACGCGCGCTCGCGCGCGAGAAGATGCTGTTCGAGCAGCTGCTCGCCGACCTCGGCACGCACATCGGCACCATCCAGGAAATCGCCCGCGCCATGGCCAACCTCGACGTGCTGGTGGCGCTGGCGGACCATGCGGTGCGCCATAACTGGAGCGCGCCGCAGCTGGTGGCCGAGCCCTGCATCGCCATCGAACAGGGCCGCCATCCGGTGGTGGAAAGCCAGATCGAGCGCTTCATCGCCAACGACTGCGCGCTTTCCGGCGAGCGCCGGCTGCTGCTGATCACCGGCCCGAACATGGGCGGCAAATCGACCTACATGCGCCAGGTGGCGCTGATCACGCTGCTCGCCTACATCGGCAGCTTCGTCCCGGCGGCAAGCGCCACCATTGGACCGATCGACCGCATCTTCACCCGCATCGGCGCGTCCGACGACCTTGCCGGCGGCCGCTCCACCTTCATGGTGGAGATGACCGAATCGGCCGCCATCCTGAACGGCGCCACCGAGCAGTCGCTGGTGCTGATGGATGAAGTGGGCCGCGGCACCTCCACCTTCGACGGCCTGGCGCTGGCCTGGGCCATCGCCCGCCACCTGATTGATACCACCCGCAGCTTCACCCTGTTCGCCACGCATTATTTCGAGCTGACGCAATTGCCCGAGACCCATCCCAGCGCGGCCAACGTGCATCTCTCGGCGGTGGAGCACAAGGACAGCATCGTGTTCCTGCATGCGGTGCAGCCCGGGCCGGCGTCGCAGAGCTACGGCCTGCAGGTGGCGCAGCTGGCCGGCGTGCCGCAGCCGGTGATTCGCGCCGCCCGCAAGCATCTGGCGGTGCTTGAAGCGCAGTCGGTGCAGCAGACGCCGCAGTTCGACCTGTTCGCCAGCGGGATGCCCGAGCCGGAGGACGAGCCAGTGCCGACATTACCCGAAACTTCTCCGCTGGCCGACGCGCTGGCGCAGATCGATCCGGACACGCTCACGCCGCGTCAGGCGCTGGACGCGCTGTACCGCCTCAAGGACCTGGCCGGCGAGGGTTGAACATGGCCTTGTGCATCGGCCGAATTCAGCGGCAGGGCCTGGCGATTTTGTTTTGCCTGACCCTCGGTTGCGCGAAGGCGGCGCAACCAGGTTTCCAAATTGGGATCGTCAATGCGCAGACCGAGGCTGCGCTCGCTTCGGCGGTGGAGCGCGCCGACGACGTAAGCCTCGCCTTCCTGGTGGTGACGCGCATAAAGGCCGTGGACGATGCCTGCTCCGACGAGCTCTATCTCGAGCGCCGCGCCTTGCTGGAAAAATCCCGGCATCCGATCGCATTGGTGTCCGCCGGCAGCGATTGGTCCGAATGCCAGTCGGACAGCGGCAGGGGCCTTGCCGTCGAGCGCCTGACCCGCTTGCGTGAACTGTTCCATGGCGATGATTTCATTCCCGCCATTGCCCTCAATCCGGTGCGTCAGTCGGCGACCGCCCGCTTCCGAAGCTTCGCCGAAAACATGCGCTGGGAACGGGACGGCCTGCTGTTCGCCACCCTGCACCTGCCGGCGCCGAACAACAACTTCCGTGCGGAAGCCGGCCGCAATAGCGAGTTCGAAGACAGATTGGTGGCCAATCAGGATTGGCTGCACCGCCTCGCCGCGCATGCCAGGTTGAAGAAGGCGAAGGCCATCGTCGTGTTCAGCGACGGCAATCCCTTGGCCACTCCGCCCAAGACGGCGTTCAAGCGGGATGGCTATCAGGAAGTGCGACGGCAGATGGAAACCCTGGCGGCCGGGTTCAGCGGCAAGGTGCTGCTCGTGCACGCGCAAGCCGGCAGCGATGAATCGACTGGAAAAATCTTCTGGAGAGGGAATCTGGGAGCGCTGTCGGTGGGGCCAGGCTGGACCAGGCTGAAAGTGACGCCGGGTCAGCCTGTACCATTCATGATGGAAAGCCCACCTGGGCCAATGAAGGCGGGCTCGCACCGCTAGTGCAAGCGCCGGCCGCCATCCGTCGGGACTAAAGGCCGGCGTGAGAAGAACCTACTGCAAATTGATGGTGCGGAACTGGTCGCCGGCCTCGTCGTCGTCATCGTGGCCGTGGTCATGATGATGGCCATGTTCGCCATGCACATGCTGGTGGGCGATCTCTTCCTCTGTGGCGGCGCGCACGTCCATCACCTTCAGATCGAAGCGCAAGGCCATCCCGGCCAGCGGATGATTTCCGTCGAGGACCACCTTGTCGTCGGCGATGTCGGTGACGGTGAAGATCACCGGCTCCTGGTCATCCTCGTCGTCCGGCGTTCCCTCGAACTGCATGCCGACCTCGATAGGCTCGGGCAGGCGATTGCGCGGCTCGATCTTCACCAGGTTCGCGTCGTACTCCCCGAATGCATCTTCCGGCTCGACCTGGATCATGGCCTGGTAGCCGACATCCTTGTCGTCGAGAGCTTCCTCGATCTTCGGCAGGGTGTTCTCATAGCCGCCATGCAGGTAGACCATCGGCTCCCGGCTTTCCTCGATCAGATTGCCTTGAGCATCTGACAGCTTGTAGTGCAGCGTCACTACGGAGTTCTTGGCAATCTTCATGATTCTTCCTTTCAATTTTCGGGACAGTGATTATAACCAATGCAATGGGATGGGCCAGGAGCCGCATTGGCGCTGACAGTCTGTACCAGATCGCGGTGTTGGGCTTGGACTCAAAGGCCCGGCGCAAGTTTTATCCATGCCCCCGCGCGACGCCTGACTATAATGGCGCCATGAAAAAATCCTCACTCTTCGGCGATGTCACGCCACAGCAGTTTTTCCGCGATTACTGGCACAAGAAGCCGCTCCTCATCCGCAATGCCTTTCCAGGATTCAAGGCGCCTGTCCCGCGTGACGCGCTTTTCCAACTGGCCGCCTCGGACGAAGTCGAATCCCGGCTGATCACGCATTTCGACAATCACTGGGAAATGCAGCATGGTCCGTTCGACCAGCTTCCCTCACCTGCCAAGCCGCAGTGGACGCTGCTGGTCCAGGGCGTCAATCTGCATGACGAGAAAGCCGATGCCTTGCTGCAGCAGTTTCGCCTGATTCCCGACGCCAGACTCGATGATCTGATGATCAGCTACGCCACCGACGGCGGCGGCGTCGGCCCGCACTTCGATTCCTACGACGTCTTTCTCCTGCAGGCCCACGGCCAGCGCCGCTGGCAGATCGGCGCGCAGAAGAACCTCGACCTGATCGAGGGCATGCCGCTGAAGATTCTGAAGCGCTTCAAGCCCCAGGAAGAGTTCGTGCTGGAACCGGGCGACATGCTTTATCTGCCGCCGCACTTCGCCCATGACGGCGTCGCCGTCGGCGAATGCATGACCTACTCGATCGGCTTCCGGGCGCCGGCGTATCAGGAACTGGGAGAAGCGTTTCTGCAGTTCATGGCGGATTCCATCGAAATCCCGGGACGCTATGCCGATCCTGATTTGACCGCGACCGCAAGGCCCGCGGAGATTGGCGATGCAATGGTCAGCCGGATTGCCGAAGAAATCAGGAAGATTCGCTTCGACGATGAAGACATCGCGATTTTCCTTGGCGAATTTCTGTCGGAACCCAAGCCGAACGTATTTTTCCAGCCGCCTTCACGCAAGCTCAGTCTGGACCGCTTCATGCAGTCGGCAAGCAAGCGCGGTCTCGCGCTTTCACCGAAAACCCGCATGCTGTATCGCGGCAAGCATGTTTTCATCAACGGCGAATCCTTCAACGCTGGACGCGCCGACCGAAAAGTGCTGGCCCTGCTCGCCGACCAGCGCCGTCTCGGGCCGGAAGACGTCTTATCAGCCTCGGCTGACGTGGTCGAGGCGTTGCACGCATGGCATGCCAGCGGATGGCTATTTGCCTGATTCCGCCAGATCCCGCTCAGCAGTGCAGAAACCCGAAGTTAGACACAGTTTCTTACAAAATTCCCGACGTTTCCTTACAGGTGGCTTACTGCGGTGCAAAATCCGTGATGCTTTGCCGCAAAAAAAAAGTTATAATTATGAGTTAGGAAGTTTTCAATGCAAGGCAAAGCAAAAAATTGCGAAGATCTGCGAAAACGCCTATAGAGCGATAATTACCGGTAATTATTCATCGCAAAAAGTTCTGTTGATATCAATCTTTGAAGGAAAAACCATGAAAAAGACCCTCCTGATCGCTTCCCTGCTGGCTGTTGCTCTGGCTGCTTGCGGCAAAAAAGAAGAAGCCGCTGCTCCGGCCGCTTCCACCGCAACCCCGGCTGCTTCCGCACCGGCCGAAGCTTCCGCACCGGCTGCTGCCGCTGCTCCGGCTGCCTCCGCTCCGGCTGACGCTGCTGCTTCCTCCGCTGCTCCCGCTGCTGCTGCTCCGGCCGCTTCCGCTCCGGCTGCTGACGCTGCCGCTGCTCCGGCTGCTTCCGCTCCGGCCGCCGCTGCTCCGGCTGCTTCGAAGTAATTCAGGACGCTTGATTCAAAAGCCGGCCTTCGGGCCGGCTTTTTTTATGGCAGTACAATCCTCGACAACTTCAAAGGAGACAACATGGGCGTCACCATCTATCACAATCCGAATTGCAGCACCTCCCGCAAAACCTTGGAGGCTATCCGCGAGGCTGGCGTCGAGCCGCAGGTGGTCGAGTATCTGAAGACACCGCCAGACCGGGAAACCCTGCGCAAGATGATCGCCGAAGCCGGCTTGACGGTTCGCGAAGCAGCCCGCGACAAGGAGGCCCTTTTCCGTACCCTGGGCCTGGACAATCCTGCCGTCGGCGACGAGCAGCTGCTCGATGCGATGATGGCCCATCCCATCCTCATCAACCGCCCGATCGTCGTCACCGAGAAAGGCACGCGCCTGTGCCGGCCGGCGGAAAAACTGTTCGAGGTGCTGCCGAAGTAAAGCAATGGGGAGGTAGATTCAGGCGAAAGCCTGAAGAAGCTGGATCGGCAGCGTGCCTGAATCAGGCTTCGACGACCGCCAGTTCCGGATGGGCGAGTTCAACCCAGTCGAAGCCCTGCTCCTGGCAGGCAATCATCACCCGCGCCGGCAGATCGCCGATGGCTTCGCACAGGGATGCCCGCGCCAGTTCCGGCGTATTGTTCTGCTGGCTCAGGTGGGCGCCGATGACCATGCGCAGCCTGGACTTGTCGAGCGCGGAAAGAATTTCCGCCATGGTGCTGTTGGAAAGATGGCCGTAGGCGCCGCCGATGCGCTGCTTGAGCGAAGCGGGATAGCTGGACCCGGCGAGCATCTGCAGGTCATGATTGCACTCCACCATCAGGGCGTCGCAGCCGCCCAAGCGCTGAATCAGGTGAGTGGTCGCCTGGCCGGCATCGGTCAGCACCCCGAGGCGATAGCAGCCGTCGGTGGCGACGTACTGGATGGGTTCCCGGGCATCATGCGGGACGGTATAGGGCGCCATTTGCAGGCCGCCGACCTCGATCCGGTCGCCGTCGCGGCAAAAGCGCACGTCCACGCCGGATGAATCGGACCGCACCGCATGGAAGGTGCCGCGGCTGAGCCAGACCGGGATGCCGTAGCGGCGCGCCAGCTTGAAAACGCCGCCGACATGGTCCTTGTGCTCATGGGTGACGAAGATGCCGCTGAGCGCGTCGGGCTGCAAGCCCAGGCGCTGCAGCCGCCGCTCGGTCTCGCGCACCGCGAAACCGCAATCGAGCATGATGGTGGTGGAATGGGCAGCGTCGCTAGCGGAGATCAGCAAGGCATTGCCTTCGCTGCCGCTGCCCAGGCTGGCAAACTTCAAGGGAAGACTTTATTTCAGCTGTTCGTTCAGGAGAGACAGGATGCGTTCGGCAGTCTGCGAGTTGTCCGGTCCGCCTTCCGCATTCAGCACGCCGACGCGGGTGACGCTGCCGGCTTCCTTGACGGCGACCTGGTAACGCTGTGCGGACTTGGCCTTGTCATCCGAACCGAAGGAGAACAAACGCGAGAGCAAGCCTTTTTCGGAGGCCGCCTTGGTCTGCGCCTCGGCGTTCGGGTCCACGTATCGCACGTAGTACAAGCCCTTGCTGCGGTCGCGGTCTTCCACCGTGAAGCCGACGCGGTCCAGTGCCAGGCCCACCCGGCGCCAGGCGCGATCGAAGCCCTCGTTCACCTCCACGACGCCGCCAGTGCTCGCCTTGACCAATTGGGCCTTGGCGGGCTGGGCCGGCGCATTCACCACGGTTGCCTTGGCGCGATTGGTGTCTTCGCCGAGCCGGACCATCAGCCGCGACAGGAACTCGGCTTCGAGTTCGGGATCGGCCGGGCGCGGCGTCCAGGTAGTGCTGTCTTTCTGACTGTTGATGACTTCCAGCGCACCGCGGTGGCTGATGTAGATCTCGGCGCCGCCATCCGGCGTGCGCTCGAAGCGGGTGCGGAACTTGTCGCGTTCACCGGTGGAGTACAGCGAATCCAGCGCCTTGCCAAGTGTGCGGCGCAGGAAGTCTTGCGGAATCTTCGCGCGGTTCTCGGCCCAGTCGGTTTCCATGATGCCGGTCTGCTGCGACTCGGAATTGATCAGGAAGCCGGAATCCTGCCAGAACTCCTTGACCTGCTCCCACAGCACCTCCGGCGACTGTTTCACCACCAGCCAGCGCTGATTGCCGGCACGTTCGATGCGCATGCCGTTGGCGGCACTGGCAGCATTCGTGGCATTCGGAGCACTGGCTGCACTGGCGGCACCGGCAACCGGCATGACTGCCGGTGCGACGGTCGCTGCCGGGCGCGTCACCTGCTGCTGGCTGTAGCTGGAAGCGGTCGCCGTGCCGCGTGCGGCTTCGGGGATCGAATAGCGGTTGTCGCGCTGCAGCTGGGTCAGGTCGGGCGGCACTTCCAGCGACGGCGTCTTGACGGTGCCGGCGCTCTTGTAATCGATCCGGTCCGGCTCAAGCATCGAGCCGATCGAACTGCAGCCTGCCAGGCCGGCGGCCAGCGCGAATGCGAGGCCACGCTGTGCCACGGTAGTTTTGGATTGCTTGGTCATCTTGAAGCCGGAGGAAAGTCAGTTGTAAGCCGGAAAACCGGCGCTTATTGTAATACGCCCGACTCGCGCATGGCGGCACGGACGGTCTGGTGGAAATCGTCTCCCAGGGGAGCGAGCGGCAGGCGCAGGCCATGCTGAATCAGGCCCATCTCCGCCATGGCCCATTTCACCGGAACCGGATTCGGCTCCACGAACAGCTTGTTATGCAGCGGCAGCAAGCGGTTGTTGATGGCGACCGCTTCTTTCACCTGGCCAGCCATGGCGGCGAAGCAAAGCTCGTGCATGGCCCGCGGCGCGACGTTAGCGGTGACGGAGATGTTGCCCTTGGCGCCGCAGAACATCAGCGCCATCGCGGTCGGGTCGTCGCCGGAGTAGACGGCGAAGGTTTCCGGCGCCAGGCGGATCAGGTCGCTGCCGCGGGCAATGTTGCCGGTGGCGTCCTTGATGCCGACGATGCCCGGCACCTGCGCCAGGCGCAGCGCGGTGTCGTTGCTCATGTCGGCCACGGTGCGGCCGGGCACATTGTAGAGAATCACCGGCAGGTCGACCGCTTCGGCGATCTGCCGGAAGTGGCGATACATGCCTTCCTGGGTGGGCCGGTTGTAGTAGGGGACGACCTGCAGCGAGGCATCGGCGCCGACGCTGCGGGCGTATTCGGTCAGCTCGATCGCTTCGGTGGTGGAATTGCCGCCGGTGCCGGCAATGACCGGAATGCGCTTGCCGACATGGTCGACCGCCACCTTGATGAGTTCACAATGCTCCTCCACCGACACCGTCGGCGATTCACCGGTGGTGCCGACGATGACGATGCCATCGGTGCCCTCGGCGATATGCCAGTCGATCAGCTTGCGCAGGCCCGGCAGGTCCAGGCTGCCATCGGGATGCATCGGGGTGACGATTGCTACTATGCTGCCCTGAATCATGATGTCGGTGCGAAAGGAATAAAACGTGGATTGTAGCGGATAGCCTGCCGGTGTGACACAGCAAGGGAACCAAATCCCTGCCGTGCAGCGTCCGGGAAATCGGGCTTATCCAAGGGGATAGGCCGCCAGTGCGGCGCCATCGCGGCGAACCGCGCAGAGGCGCTGAATCATGGCCGGTTTCGGTTGCCGTACATGGCCATCCTCAAATGCCAGCGTATGTATGGCCGCGCCGCCATGCAGGCGGCAGATGTCGAGCAGTTCGCCCGGCCGCAGCAGGAAGGCCGGGTTGGACGGCTTGCCGAATCGCTCATTGCCGAGGGCAAAAGTTTCATACACCAGGACGCCGCCCGGCGCCAGGCTGCGCAACAAATGCGGCATCAGCGGCCGGTGCAGGTAATTGGTGACGACGATGCCGGCGAACCGGGCTTCCTCGAAAGGCCAGCCGTCGCGCTCGCCGCCTTGCTCCAGGTCCGCCTGCAGCACGGTGATGCCTTCGCCGGCGCTCGCCGCCAGCGCGGCGGGATCGCGGTCCACCGCCAGAACCGCATGGCCGAGGCTGGCCAGCAGACGCGCATGGCGGCCGCCGCCGCAGGCGAGATCCAGCACCTCGCCAGGCGGAATCAGCGGCGCGAAACGCCGCACCCATGGGGAAGGCTGGTCCTGGATGAGATGGACGTCGCTCATGCGGCTCAGCGGTAGGACAGGCCCATTGCGTCGCGCACTTCGCGCATGGTTTCCTGCGCCAGTGCCCGGGCCTTGTCGCAGCCGGCGAAAACGATGTCGCGCACCAGCTTCGGATTGTCAATGTACTGCTGGGCGCGTTCGCGCATCGGCTCCTGTTCCTTCAGGATGCCATCCAGCACCGGCTGCTTGCATTCGAGGCAGCCGATGCCGGCGGAGCGGCAGCCTTGCTGCACCCACTGCTTCGTCGGCTCATCCGAATAGACCTTGTGCAGCTGCCAGACCGGGCATTTTTCCGGATCGCCCGCATCGGTGCGGCGCACCCGCGCCGGGTCGGTCGGCATGGTGCGAACCTTCTTGATCACCGAATCCCGGTCTTCGCGCAGCGCGATCGTATTGCCGTAGCTTTTCGACATCTTGCCGCCGTCGAGGCCGGGCAGCCTGGATGCCTCGGTCAGCCGCACCTGCGGCTCGGTCAGGATCATCTTGCGCTTGCCTTCGAGGTAACCCTGCAGGCGCTCGCGGTCGGCGGCGGACAGGCTCTGCGAGCCGGCGAGGATGGCCCTGCCCTGCTCCAGCGCCTCATGGCTGCCCTGCTCCAGGTAGGCGGTGCGAAATTCGGTGAACTGCTTGCCCTGCTTGCCGGCCAGCTTCTTCACCGCTTCCAGCGCCTTTTCCTCGAAGCCCTTTTCCTTGCCGTAGAGATGATTGAAGCGGCGTCCGATCTCGCGCATCATCTCGATATGCGGAATCTGGTCCTCGCCCACCGGCACCAGGGTGGCGCGGTAGATCAGCACATCGGCCGCCTGCAGCAGCGGATAGCCGAGGAAGCCATAGGTGGCGAGATCGCGGTCGGCCAGCTTCTCCTGCTGGTCCTTGTAGGTCGGGACCCGCTCCAGCCAACCCAGCGGCGTCACCATCGACAGCAGCAGATGCAGCTCGGCATGCTCCGGCACCCGGGACTGGATGAACAGGGTGGCCTTCTCGGGATCGACGCCGGCGGCGAGCCAATCGATCACCATTTCCCAGGTGCTGCTTTCGATGATGCTCGGATCGTCATAGTGCGTCGTCAGCGCATGCCAGTCGGCGACGAAGAACAGGCAGGGCAATTCCGACTGCATCTTCACCCAGTTCTTGAGCGCGCCGTGGTAATGGCCGAGATGAAGTGCGCCGGTCGGACGCATGCCGGATACAACGAGATCTGATTGCATAAAAGGTCAGCGGAAGAGGAAGTTCAGGGGCGAAACGAGAAGCGAGAGCGCCGACTGGGCGGCCAGCATCACCGGCATCATCCAGAACGACAGCACGTTGAGCATCACCAGGCCCATGACGATGAAAAAGCCATAAGGCTCGATCTGCGCGAACTTGTAGGCGGCGCGGTTCGGCAGCAGGCTGGTGAGAATGCGGCCGCCGTCGAGCGGCGGCACCGGAAAGAGGTTGAAAGCGAACATCACCAGGTTCGACAGGATGCCGGCGCGCGCCATCCCGGTGAGGAAGGGTTCATTGACATTCGTGGCCGACAGCGTGATGGCGAACACCATCCACAGCAGCGCCTGGAAGAAGTTCATCGCCGGGCCGGCCAGAGCAACCCAGGCCATGTCCCGCTTCGGGTTGCGCAGGTTGCGCCACTCCACCGGCACCGGCTTGGCATAGCCGAACAGGAAGGCGCCGCTGGTGGCGACGTAGAGGATGAGCGGGATGACGATGGTGCCGAAGGGGTCGATATGCCGCATCGGGTTCAAGCTCATGCGGCCTTGCACATAGGCGGTGGCATCGCCGAAATACTTGGCGGCGTAGGCGTGGGCCGCCTCGTGCAGCGTGATGGCGAAGATCACGGGCAAGGCGTAGACGGCGATCGTCTGGATGATTTCATTCATGGGCGCATTCTATCAGAGCGCAATCGCGAGCCATGCCGGCTTGCAGGGTGAAAGCAAGGGGTTACAGGCCGAAGATGGCGGCGTCTCCCCTGCCCTGACGCAGCAGCTCCGGCTCGTCGCCGGTGAGGTCGATCACTGTGGTCGGCTCCAGGCTGCAGGCGCCGCCGTCGATGATGAGCTCGATCTGCCGCTCCAGCCGGTCGCGGATCTGGTCGGCGTCGGTGAGCGGATCCTCCTCGTCGGGGAGGATCAGGGTGGTGCCGATCAGCGGCTGGCCGAGTTCCTGCAGCAGCGCCTGGGCGACGGCATTTTCCGGCACGCGCAGGCCGATGGTCTTGCGCGAGGGATGGCTGAGGCGGCGCGGCACTTCCTTGGTCGCTTCCAGGATGAAGGTATAGGGACCGGGCGTGGCCGACTTGAGCATGCGGTACTGGCGGTTGTCGACTCGGGCGTACTGGGCGATCTCGCTCAGGTCGCGGCACAGCAGGGTCAGGTGGTGCTTGTCGTCGACCTGGCGGATGCGGCGCAGGCGCTCCACCGCGTTCTTGTCGTCGAGGTGGCAAACCAGCGCATAGCAGGAGTCGGTGGGCAGGGCCACGATGCCGCCGCCGTGGACGATCTGGGCGGCCTGCTTGATGAGGCGAGCCTGGGGGTTGTCGGGATGGATCTGGAAAAATTGGCTCATGAAAAGAAAAGCGGCGGCGGTTCCTGTGAACCGCCGCCGCCGAAACAGGGTTTAGTGGGCGCCGCGCAATGCAGCGATGCGCTCCTCGATCGGCGGGTGGGTCGAGAACAGCGCCGCGAAGCCGGACTGGCCGCCGTTGATGCCGAAGGAGCGGAAATTCTGCGGCATGCTTTCCGGAGCCGCCAGTCCGCCAAGGCGGGCCAGCGCCTTCACCATCGGCTGCGGCGTGCCGAGCAGCCTGGCGGAACCGGCGTCGGCACGGAATTCGCGGTAGCGGGAGAACCAGGCAACGATGATGGATGCCAGGATGCCGAACAGGATCTCGCAGACGAAGACGGTGATCATGTAGCCGAAGCCGGGACCGCGGTCATCGTTGTTGCGAAACACGGTCTTGTCGATGAGGTAGCCGACCACCCGTGCCAGGAAGATGACGAAGGTGTTGACCACGCCCTGGATCAGGGTGAGCGTCACCATGTCGCCGTTGGCGACGTGGGCGATCTCGTGGCCGAGCACCGCTTCCACCTCATCCTTGGTCATGCTCTCCAGCAGGCCGGTCGACACGGCGACCAGGGCCGAGTTCTTGAAAGCGCCGGTGGCGAAGGCATTCGGCTCGCCATCGTAGACGGCCACTTCAGGCATGGCAATGCCGGCGCGATCGGCGAGGCGGCGCACGGTATCCACCAGCCACAGTTCGGTGGATGAGGACGGCGCATCGATCACGCGCGCGCCGGTGGACCATTTCGCCATGGTCTTGCTCATCAACAGTGAAATGATGGAGCCGGTGAAGCCGACCACCAGCGAATACACCATCAGGGTGCTCAGATTCAGCCCGTTGGCCGTCAGGTAGCGGTTAACGCCGAGCAAGGACAGCACGACCGACAGCACCACCATGACAGCGAGGTTGGTCAGGATGAACAGGAAAATTCGTTTCATGCGGAGGTCTCCTTTTTAGGTGCGCCTCTAAGATATGGTTCTTTCAAGAAAATTCAAGGGTAATGCGACAGCCTGCGCCGATGGCTGGCATGTCAAACCTTCCAGTCGCTCCATACCGGCTTAAGGTCAGCCGGCAACGGCGGCAGCCTGCCGAGGTCGACGCGCGATTCGCCCGGCGCGTGGAAGTCCGAACCGCGCGACGCCAGCAGGCCATACTGCCGCGCCACTCGGGCATAGATTTCGTACTCGTCCGGCGTGTGGCTGCCGGTGATGACTTCCACACCGGTTCCGCCGAGGCGCTTGAATTCATTGAGGAAGACGTCCCGTTCCAGATCGTTGAAGTCGTAGCGGCCGGGATGGGCGACGATGGCCACGCCGCCAGCGCCGCGTATCCATGTCACCGCCTGCTCCAGCGTGGCCCAGCGGTGGGGCACATAGCCGGGCTTGCCTTCGATCAGGTAATTGGCGAAGACCTCGGCCGTGTCCTTGCAGGTGCCGGTCTCGACGATGTAGCGGGCGAAGTGGGTGCGGGAGATGAGGTCCGGGTTGCCGACGTACCTGAGCGCGCCTTCGAAGGCATTCGGAATGCCGACCGCCGCCAGCTGCGCTGCCATCTCGTGCGCCCGGCGTTCGCGGCCGGAACGGGTCATTGCCAGTCCCTGGATCAGCGCTTCGTTTTTCTCGTCGATGCCGAGACCGACGATATGCACCGTGCGGCCGGCCCAGGTAATGGAAATCTCGACGCCGGGAACGAAGCCCATGCCGAGCGACTGCGCAGCCTCCCGCGCTTCGGGGATGCCGTCGACCTCGTCATGATCGGTCAAGGCCCAGACTTCGACGCCGTTGCGATGAGCGCGCGCCGCCACTGCCGATGGCGACAGGGCGCCATCGGACACATAGGAGTGCGAATGCAGGTCGACATTGGATGAAGGCAAGTTGGGTCTCCGTAAGGCGGTGCTCCGGCGTCATTCGCCACAGGGTCGTGACGAAACTGGTGCCTGGAAAAGCGATGCCTGATTACTCACTATTGTACGTGGATAGCGGATTTCAATGCGCCAAACTCATGCCCGGCTTGCCGCCACAATTCAGGCCAGAAATTCCTCGATCGCAGAGGCGAGAATCTCCGGCTGATCGTGGTGCAGCATGTGGCCGGCATCTTCCACCATCAGCGTACGTACGTCCTGAATCATGGCGATGCGGCGATCGATCTCGGCCCGCGCCTGGTCCTTTGGTCCCATCCAGCGCCAAGCGGTCGTATCGTCCGCTTCCACCCAAAGCACCGGCGCGGTGATGCCGCGCCAGCAGGCCAGCACCTCCTCCACCCGGTAGAGGATGGGATTGACGCGCTTGTGCGCCGGGTCGGCCAGGAGTCGCCAGCTGCCGTCGGCGTTTTCTGCCGCCCAATAGCCGGACAGGAACTCGGCCCGCTCCGGCGTCAGACGAGGATTGTTTTTGCGCAGGCGCTGTGCCACCTCGGCGCGGCTGGCATAAGGCCGAAGCGCCGGATCCTGCTTCAGCTCATCCAGCCATTCCCGATAGCGGGCCGGCGCCTTCTCGGGCGCCGCCGCCGGGAGGCCGAAGCCTTCGAGGTTGATCAGGCGACGGATGCGCTCCGGCCGCACGCCCGCATACAGCGTGACGACATTGCCGCCCATGCTGTGGCCGAGCAGGTTGACCGGTTCGGCGCCGGCGCAATGGTCGAGGATGGCGTCGAGGTCGCCGAGGTAGTCCGGAAACCAGTAGCTGTCGGCAGCCGGCGTCTCGGTCAGTCCGAAGCCGCGCCAGTCGGCGGCGATCACATGCCAGTCGCGGCGCAGGCAATCGACCACGAATTGGAAGGAAGCGGACATATCCATCCAGCCGTGCATCATGAAGAGCTTGGGCGCGCCTTCGCTGCCCCAGTGACGCAGGTGATAACGGAGGCCGCGGACCATGATAAATTCTGAACGTGATGGTTTCATGATGATGGAATGCGCTGCGATGAGGTAGCGGATCTGATTGAAATTCGCCAATTAATAGAACGATCGTTCGATAATTATACCGGAGACCCCATGCCTTCCCCGCGTCCCGCAATTACGCCTTTCCCGACCACACCGTGCGCCGACCGGTATGAAGCGCTGTACCAGGAATTTCGCTGGCAGGTGCCGGACGACTTCAACATCGCTGATGTCTGCTGTGTGCGCTGGGCGAACGACGCCGACCGCATCGCCATTCATTACGAAGACGAGAGCGGCGCTACCGGCATCCTGACTTATGCCGATCTCCATGCGCAAGCCCTGCGCTGCGCGGGCGCCCTGCGCACGCTCGGCGTCGAACGCGGCGATCGGGTCGCCCTCATCCTGCCGCAACGGCCCGAAACCGCGGTCGCGCACATGGCATGCCATCTCCTGGGCGCCGTCGCCATGCCGCTGTCCATCCTGTTCGGACCCGAGGCGCTCGAATACCGCCTGCAGAACAGCGACGCGGTGGTAGCGCTGGTCGATGCCGCCGGCATCGCCAACCTGGAGGAAGTGCTGCCCGCCTGCCCGGCGCTGAAGGCTGTCGTCGCACTGGACGATGTCGGCGGCGGCCACCATGGCTGGGAAGGATTGCTGGCGCAGGCCGAACCGCTGCCGCAAGCCGTGGGCACCCGGGCCGACGATCCTGCGGTGCTCATCTACACCAGCGGCACCACCGGCTCCCCCAAGGGAGCGCTGATCCCGCACCGCGCGCTGATCGGCAACCTGACCGGCTTCGTCGCCTCGCAAAACTGGTTCCCGCAGGAAGGCGACGTGTTCTGGTCGCCGGCCGACTGGGCATGGACCGGCGGACTGATGGATGCGCTGCTGCCGACGCTGTATTTCGGCAAGCCCATCGTCGGCTACCGCGGCCGCTTCTCCGCCGACACCGCCTTTCACCTCATGCAGAAATATGGCGTGACCAACACCTTCCTGTTCCCGACGGCGCTGAAGATGATGATGAAGGCCTGCCCCGCGCCTCGGGAAAAGTATCAGCTGAAGCTGCGCGCCATCATGAGCGCCGGCGAGGCGGTCGGCGATGCCGTGTTTACCTGGTGCCGCGATGCGCTGGGCGTGGTGCCGAACGAGATGTTCGGCCAGACCGAGATGAACTACATCGTCGGCAACAGCGCCCGGCAATGGCCGGCCAGGCCCGGCAGCATGGGCCGGCCCTACCCCGGCCACCGGATCGCGCTGATCGACGATGCCGGCCAGATGGTGCCGACTGGCCAAGTCGGCGAGGTGGCCGTGTGCCGCACCGACATCCACGGTCATCCCGACCCGATCTTCTTTCTCGAGTACTGGCGCAATCCAGAAGCGACGCGCAACAAGTTCAGCGGCGACTGGTGCCGCACCGGCGACCTGGCGCTGATGGATGAGGAGGGCTATCTCTGGTACCAGGGCCGCGCCGACGACATGTTCAAGGCCGCCGGCTACCGCATCGGCCCGTCCGAAATCGAGAACTGCCTGGTGAAGCATCCGGCGGTGGCGAACGTGGCGGTCGTGCCCAAGCCCGACTCGGAGCGCGGCAACATCGTCAAGGCATTCGTGGTGCTGACGCCGGAAACACGGCGCGGCGCCGAGGCCGAGGCCGCCCTGATCGCAGAACTGCAGGCTCATGTGCGCGGCAAGCTGGCGCCCTACGAATATCCGAAGGAAATCGAATTCATCGATGCGCTGCCGATGACGACCACCGGCAAGGTACAGCGCCGGGTCCTGCGCCTGCTGGAAGCGGAACGCAATCGGGGCGCCCGCCGGGAAGCCGCTCCGGCCTGAAGACCCCGGATTCAGGCGCGCCTATTTCTGCGCATCCTTGCGCGCGTTGTCGGCCTCCGCCTCGCGCGCTTTCTGCTGCATCTTCTCGCCGGCGTTCTTCATTCCCTCGCCGGCCTTGTCTGCCAGCTTGTTCAATTCATCGCCGGCGCGGGAGGCGGCCTTGTCGATCTGCTGGCCGGCCTTCTCCGCCGGGCCCGGGCCCGAGGCGGTATCGGTTTTCTGGCAGGCGCATAGCGCCACTGCTGCCAGCATCGCGCCGGCCGTGAGTGCGTCTCTCAAGCTCATTTTCTCCCTCCATGTTCATGCTGGCCGAACACCTTCGGCCCCTGGATGAAAGACCATCGCGGGAGATCAAAGTTTCCTGACAGGCAAGGCGTCAAGCCTTGGCGCCGTCGAGTTTGAGCAGCCGGTCGAGTTCAGCTTCGGTGAATCCGGCCGCCCTGCGCGCCTGGATGTTGAACGGTCCGCGCAATGCCGGCGCCTTGTAGCGCTGCGCGAGGTCGGCATAGGCGGCCAACGGATCCAGGCCGCGCTGCTCGCAAAGCCAGTTGAACCAGCGATTGCCGATGGCCACATGGCCGATTTCGTCGCGCAGGATGATGTCGAGGATGCGCGCCGCATCCATGTCGCCGGCCTGGGCCAGCTTGGCGCGCACCGGCGGCGAGGCATCCAGGCCGCGCGCCTCCAGCGTGCGCGGCACCAGCGCCATGCGCGCCAGGATGTCGGCGGCGGTCTTGTGCGCCATGTCCCACAGGCTGTTGTGAGCCGGGAAATCGCCGTAGTCGTAGCCCAGCGTCTGCAGATGGGCACGCAGCAGCGAAAAGTGCAGCGCTTCCTCCGCCGCGACTCTCAGCCAGTCGGCATAGTAGTCGGGCGGCATGCCGTCGAAGCGGGCGATCGCATCCAGCGCCAGGTTGATCGCATTGAATTCGATATGGGACAGCGCATGGATCAGGATCGACCGGCCTTCGAGGGTATGCATCGCGCGCCGCTTGACCGACAGCGGCGGTACCAGCATCGGGCGCTCGGGCCGGCCCGGCAACGCTTCGTCGCAATGTAGTCGCAAGGCAGGCTGCAGATCGATCCTGCCGTCGGTCCAGGCAAGGCTCAGTTCGGCCACGCCGTCGGCCTTGTCGCCGGCATCGCGGCACGCCAGCCAGTGCAGCGCAGCCTGGCGCAGTTCTGAGGGAGCTTTCATGGGAGTAATCAGGGACCGGAGCCAGTGCCGGCATCCGATGAACGGTAGAATGTGAAAACCAAACAACTCATTCTACGAAAAACCATGGCCATCTACCAACTCGGAGACAACACCCCCGACGTCGATTCTTCCGCCTATATCGCCGAATCCGCTGCCGTCATCGGGCGGGTGAAGATCGAGGCCAATGCCAGCGTCTGGTTCGGCGTGACCATCCGCGGCGACAACGAGCTGATCAGCATCGGCGAGAACAGCAACGTGCAGGAAAACACCGTCGCCCATACCGACCCCGGCTTTCCGCTCACCATCGGCAAGAACGTCACCGTCGGCCACCAGGCGATGCTGCATGGCTGCACCATCGGCGACGGCTCGCTGATCGGCATCCAGGCGGTGCTGCTGAACGGCGCGAAGATCGGCCGCAACTGCCTGGTCGGCGCCGGCGCCCTCGTCACCGAAGGCAAGGAATTTCCCGACAACTCCCTGATCATAGGCACACCGGCCAAGGTGGTGCGTACGCTTACCGACGAGGAAGTCGCCAAGCTTCGCCGCAACGCCGACGGCTATGTGAAGCGCGGTCAGATCTTCCGGGAGCAATTGAAAAAGATTGGTTGATTGATGGATACGCTGCAAAAATTCATGTTCGAAGACTCGGCCGTGCGCGGCGAGCTGGTCGAGATTTCCGAGACTTGGCGACAGGTCCAGTCGCGGCAGACCTATCCCGAACCGGTGCGCAACCTGCTCGGCGAAATGCTCGCCGCCGCCGCCCTGCTGTCGGCCAACCTGAAGTTCAACGGCACCATCATCATGCAGATCCATGGCGACGGCCCGGTGCGCCTGCTGGTGGTGGAATGCGATGCGGCCCTGCATATGCGCGCCACCGCCAAGCTGGATCCCGATGCCTCACTGCGCGGCGACGAGAGCGTGATAGAACTGGTGAACGTGAGCGGCCAGGGCCGTTTCGTGATCACGCTCGATCCGAAGGACAAGCTGCCCGGCCAGCAGCCCTATCAGGGCATCGTGCCGCTCGACGGCGGCTCGGTGGCGGAGATCATCGAGAACTACATGCTGCGTTCCGAACAGCTCGATACCAAGCTGTGGCTGGCGGCCGACCGCCAGGTGGCGCGCGGCATGCTGCTGCAGAAGCTGCCGCGCGAAGGCGGCATCGGCGGTCCGACCGACGATGTCGACACCTGGAACCGCACCGTCATGCTGGGCGATACGCTCAAGCGCGATGAGCTTCTGGAGACCGATATCGCCACCCTGATGCGCCGTCTGTTCTGGGAAGAGACCATCCGCGTATTCGACCCGCGCCATCCGGAATTCCACTGCACTTGCTCGCGCGAGAAAGTCGGCAACATGCTAAAGATGCTCGGCAGTGAAGAAGTGGAATCGGCGCTGCAGGAGATGGGCAAGCTGGGCATCGACTGCGACTTCTGCGGCCAGCACTATGAATTCGACGCGGTCGACTGCGCGCAGCTGTTCGCCACCGATCTCACCGGCAGCGCCATCCGGCCGCCAGGCAGCGTCCGGCACTGACAGTCCGGCCCCCCCGGCCGGCTCGATCAGCCTTGGCAAAAAAAAGCCCGCATTGAGCGGGCTTTTTTACAGGCGTCACTTCTTGTTCGGCGGCGGCGCGGCGCTCGATATGTTGAGCGGCTGGCCATTATTCTCCAGGATCTGGACGAAGACTTCGCCCTCCTTGATCATGCCGAGTTCATAACGCGCCCGCTCTTCGATGGCTCCCGTGCCTTCCTTCAAATCCATGACTTCGGAATTGAGCTTGGCATTGCGCGCCCGCAGTTCGTCGTTCTTGCGCTTCGCGGCTGTTACTTGGCCGTCGAGATCCCAGACGCGCAGCCAGCCGCCCTTCCCCAACCAGAGCGGATATTGGACAAGCAACAACAGGGCGAAGAGACTCAGGATGATCAGGCGCATGGCACTATGCTACACCGGGAATGCCTTCCGGGCCGATCGGAAATCGACCCGAAAAACAGGCTTATTTCAGGTTGTAGAAAGCGTCGCGGCCGGGGTAGGTGGCGATGTCGCCCAGGTCTTCCTCGATGCGCAGCAGCTGGTTGTATTTGGCCATGCGGTCGGAACGCGACATGGAACCGGTCTTGATCTGCAGCGCATTCAGGCCGACGGCGATGTCGGCGATGGTGCTGTCCTCGGTCTCGCCCGAACGGTGCGAGATCACCGCGGTGTAGCCGGCGCGCTTGGCCATCTCGATGGCGGCGAAGGTTTCGGTCAGCGTGCCGATCTGGTTGATCTTGATGAGGATCGAGTTGGCCACGCCCTTCTGGATGCCTTCGCGAAGGATCTTGGTGTTGGTGACGAACAGGTCGTCGCCCACCAGCTGCACCTGCTTGCCCAGGCGCTGCGTCAGCGTCGCCCAGCCCTCCCAGTCGTTCTCCGCCATGCCGTCCTCGATCGAGATGATCGGGTACTTGTCGCACCAGGTCGCCAGCAGGTTGGTGAAGTCGGCCGACGACAGCTGCAGGCCTTCGCCGTCGAGGTGGTACTTGCCATCCTTGTAGAACTCGGAGGCGGCGCAGTCCAGGCCGAGCGCGATTTGGGTGCCCGGCTCGTAGCCGGCCTGTTCGATGGCCTGCAGGATCAGCTTGATCGCGGCTTCATGGTTTTCCACGGAAGGCGCAAAGCCGCCTTCGTCGCCGACGGCGGTGGTCAGGCCCTTGTCGTGCAGGATCTTCTTCAGCGCGTGGAACACTTCGGCGCCGTAGCGCAGCGCTTCGCGGAAGGTCGGCGCACCCACCGGAATGATCATGAACTCCTGCAGATCGAGGTTGTTGTCGGCATGGGCGCCGCCGTTGATGACGTTCATCATCGGCACCGGCATCTGCATGGAGGCGGAGCCGCCGAAATAGCGGTACAGCGGCAGGCCGGCTTCTTCGGCGGCGGCCTTGGCCACGGCCATGGAGACGGCCAGCATGGCATTGGCGCCGAGGCGGCTCTTGTTCTCGGTGCCGTCGAGATCGATCAGGGTGCGGTCGAGGAAGGCCTGTTCATTGGCGTCCAGGCCCATGATGGCTTCGGAGATTTCGGTGTTGATGTTCTCGCAGGCTTTGAGCACTCCCTTGCCGAGATAGCGGCTCTTGTCGCCATCGCGCAGTTCGATCGCTTCGCGCGAACCGGTGGAGGCGCCCGACGGCACGGCGGCGCGGCCCATGACGCCGGACTCCAGCAGCACGTCGCATTCCACGGTCGGATTGCCGCGCGAGTCGATGATCTCGCGGCCGATGATGTCAACAATTGCACTCATTTCAATCTCCCAAAGCAAATAGAATTCTTGTCGCCGCGCGGCAGGCCGGCGCGGCTGGTGGCGGTATGCGCAGCGAGGCGCGCGGCCTTCTTATGAAAAGTCGTTTTCGGCGAAACCGGCTTCCTTGACGGCCCGGTCGAGTTTAACCAGCGTCTCCAGCAGGTTCTTGATGCGCGCCAACGGCACGGCGTTGGGGCCATCCGACTTGGCTTCGGCCGGATTCGGATGGGTTTCCATGAACAGGCCGGCGATGCCGACCGCAACCGCGGCACGCGCCAGCACCGGCACGAATTCGCGCTGGCCGCCGGAAGAAGAGCCCTGGCCGCCGGGCAGCTGCACCGAATGGGTGGCGTCGAACACCACCGGGCAGCCGGTCTCGCGCATGATCGCCAGCGAGCGCATGTCGGACACGAGGTTGTTGTAGCCGAAGGATACGCCGCGTTCGCAGGCCATGAAGTTGTCTTCGGGCAGACCGGCTTCGCGGGCCGCGTCGCGCGCCTTGTCGATCACGTTCTTCATGTCGTGCGGCGCGAGGAACTGCCCCTTCTTGATGTTCACCGGCTTGCCCGACTGGGCGCAGGCGCGAATGAAGTCGGTCTGGCGGCACAGGAAGGCCGGCGTCTGCAGCACGTCCACCACCGCCGCCACCAGCTTGATTTCGTCGATCTCGTGAATGTCGGTCAGCACCGGCACGCCGATCTCGCGCTTCACCGTGGCCAGGATCTCCAGGCCCTTCTCCATGCCGAGGCCGCGGAAGGATGTGCCGGAGGACCGGTTGGCCTTGTCGAACGAAGACTTGTAGATGAAGGGGATGCCGAGCTGACTAGTGATTTCCTTCAGTTGGCCGGCGGTGTCGAGCGCCATCTGCTGCGACTCGATCACGCACGGGCCGGCGATCAGGAAGAACGGCTTGTCGAGGCCGACTTCGAAGCCGCAGAGTTTCATGCTGCCTTCCTTTGCGATGCGCTTTGCTTGTGGGCCAGCGCCGCCTTGATGAACGAGATGAACAGCGGATGGCCGTCGCGCGGCGTGGACTTGAACTCCGGGTGATACTGCACGCCGACATACCACGGATGGGCATTCTCGCCGGCGCGCGGCATTTCCATGATCTCGCACAGGTCTTCGGTCGGAGTGCGGGCGGCAACCACCAGGCCTGCTTCCTCGATGCGATCCAGGTAGTGATTGTTCGCCTCGTAACGATGACGATGACGCTCGGTCACGACCGCGCCGTAGACTTCCGACGAGATGGTGCCCGGCTTGACGGCGCAGGTCTGGGCGCCCAGGCGCATGGTGCCGCCGAGGTCGGAATTGACGTCGCGGCGCTCGACCTTGCCGTCATGGTTCTGCCACTCGGTGATGAGGGCCACCACCGGTTGCTCGGTATCCGGATCGAACTCGGTGGAATTGGCCTTGGCCAGACCGGCCTTGTGGCGCGCGAATTCGATCAGCGCGACCTGCATGCCGAGGCAGATGCCCAGGTAAGGCACCTGGGATTCGCGGGCGAAGCGGGCGGCGGCAATCTTGCCTTCCACGCCGCGCTTGCCGAAGCCGCCCGGCACCAGGATGGCATCGTACTTCTTCAGGTTCGCGGTGCCCTTGGCCTCGATCTCTTCCGAGTCGATGTACTCGATGTTGACGCGGCTCTCGGTATGGATGCCGGCGTGGCGCAGCGCCTCGGTCAGCGACTTGTAGGACTCGGTCAGGTCGACATACTTGCCCACCATGCCGATGGTGACTTCGTTCTTCGGATTCTCCAGCGCATGCACCAGGCGGTTCCAGACCGACAGGTCGGCGGGCTTGGCGGACAAGCCGAGCTTCTCGCAGACGATGGCATCCAGGCCCTGGTCGTTCAGCATCTGCGGGATCTTGTAGATGGTGTCCACGTCCCAGACCGAGATGACGGCGTCTTCCGGCACATTGGAGAACAGGGAAATCTTGGCGCGCTCGTCGTCCGGAATACGGCGGTCGGCGCGGCACAGCAGCGCGTCCGGCGAGATGCCGATCTCGCGCAGCTTCTGTACGCTGTGCTGGGTCGGCTTGGTCTTGAGCTCGCCGGCGGAGGCGATGTACGGCACCAGGGTGAGGTGCACGAAGGCGCTGCTGTTGCGGCCCATGCGCAGGCTGAGCTGGCGCGCGGCTTCCAGGAACGGCAGGGATTCGATGTCGCCGACGGTGCCGCCGATCTCCACCAGCGCCACGTCGAAGCCCTCGGCGCCGCGGTGGATGTACTCCTGGATCTCGTTGGTGATGTGCGGGATCACCTGCACCGTCTTGCCGAGATACTCGCCGCGGCGTTCCTTGCGGATCACGGATTCGTAGATCTGGCCGGTGGTGAAGTTGTTCACCTTGCGCATCTTGGCGGTGATGAAGCGCTCGTAGTGGCCGAGGTCGAGGTCGGTCTCGGCGCCGTCGTCGGTGACGAACACCTCGCCGTGCTGCATCGGGCTCATGGTGCCCGGATCGACGTTGATGTACGGGTCGAGCTTCAGGAGGGTGACTTTGAGGCCGCGCGATTCGAGGATGGCAGCCAGAGATGCGGCGGCGATTCCCTTGCCCAGGGACGACACGACGCCGCCAGTGACGAATACAAACTTGGTCATTGCTGAATGTGCCGGACGGCACTTGCGGGAAATTCAAATTATACCCCAAACCGTCCGCGGGCCGTCTTTTGGGAAATTTCCGGTCCGTTCAGGAAATCGGGACGATGCGGCGAGGCTGGGGCGGCGCTCAATGGGTATAGGAAAGGATCAGGCGCAGATAGTTCTGGCTGCCGAAGGAATTCGGCAGGTCGCGGATTTCGTTGCTGCGGCGGACCACGCCGACCATTGCCTCGAACGGCCCCTGCAGCCAGGCCACGCCGGCTTCCGCCTCGCCCACCAGCCGCTTGGGCGCCACGGTGTGGGGATTGCCGGAAGAGAAATAGCCGCCCTGCAGGCTGGCGTTGTAGCCGACCCAGCGGCCGTCCAGGCGCAGGTAGCCATGCAGCGTGGGCTGGTTAGGCAGCAGGTTCAAGCGCCCTGCCCGCGCCAGCACGCTGAAGCCGGCGTCGGTGTAAATATTGCCTAAACGACCCTTGATGCTGGGAGTGACATCGAGGAACGGGGCGGGCGTCCACCGCATCGGCGCCACCTCCCCGTGCAGCACCACGCCCACTTCATTGCGCACCTGCCTGCTCCATGCCTGCGGCAGCGGCTGGTTCAGGATGCGGTGCAGCGTGTTCTGGGTGCGCTCGCCGCCAGCGCAGGGACCGAGGCAGCCAACATCGACGCCGACCCGGGCATGGCTGCCATCGGCGGCATGGCGTTCGCTGAAGACGCCGGCATACAGCCACGCGGCATACGGATGGTCGGGCGGGCCCACCCGCGCCGGCGGCAGCTTGATGTCGGAGGCGGTGTACAACTCCTGGCCGACGCGCCAGCCGCCTCTCACCATGCCGCCCGCGGTGCTGGCAGTCCACTGCTGGGTGTAGCGCAGCCCGCTCGTGTAAAAGCCGTCGTCGCGCTTCAGCAGCAGGGAGTCGTTGTCGATTTCTGCCGCATGCGTCGTAATTCCGGCGGCATGGGCCTGGCGAAAGTCGTCGACCACGCCGGCGGAGGCGTCGAAAGGGAGCGCGGACAGGGCCGCAAAGCTGGCGGCCGCGACGGCCGCCCCTGGATTAAGCTTAAGCATCATCGGATGTCCTGTTCAAACGCCAAGCAGGGAACGGATCATCGCATGCACCGCATTGGCGGCGGCGGCAGGCGACTCCATGGGAAACAGATGCCCGCCGGGCACCTGCTGGAAATGGCGGCCGACCAGCTTGCGGGTGGCGGCCAGGCCTGCCTGGCGGCACTCCGCCGAATCCAGGCCGCCGATGAAGCCGACCGGCACCGGGAAGCCGCGCCGGGTGATGGCGCCGAGATGATCCGGCAAGGTGCGGTACACCATGTTCTCGGTCTCGCGGGTGAAGCGCAGGGTTACGCCCTGCGGATGCGGCTTCAGCCCATGCGCGATGTAGTCTCGCAAGACGTTCTGGTCCCAGGCGGCGAACATCGGCTTGGCGGCGTAATGACGATAGGCGGTCTCGGCATCCGGGAACACGTTGCGCCGGCCCTGGGACGCCTTCGCCGGCGGAAACCGGCGGTCCAGTCCGCCGCGCTTGGCGAAGCGAAGCAGCAGCGCGCGCCAGCCGGCGACTACCGGGGAATCCAGCAGCACCACGCAGCGCACCAGCTCCGGCCGGGCTTTGGCCGCCATCAGGCTCAGCATGCCGCCCATGGAGTGACCGACGAGGATCACCGGCTGCGGCGTCTGCATCGCGGCCTGCCGCTCCGCCATGTCGTCCAGCAGTTCGCGCGCCAGCGCCGACCAGCCGTTCTGCACCGGATAGCGCGGGTCGTGCGCATGCATGTCCAGCGCCTGGATCTCGAAGTGGCGCCGCAGATGGCTGAAGAACTGGTGATAGGTGCCCGCGGGGTAGCTGTTGGCATGCACGAATTGAAGAACGGGGCGGTCCATGTGTGGCGCAAGGTGTCGATTGTTGTTGGCGACTGGCATTTTAGAGCCTGTTCAGCGCCTGCGCACAACAACCGGCGACCTCATCTATCGTCCGTGCCAGTACCGCGCCTGCTCGCGGCGGTATTCGCTTACCTGGAGTTCCTTGCCGAAGCGAAGGCTGATGGCGCCAGACTCGTCGCTGCGCAGGCGCCGGATGCCGTACCGGCCATAGCGCTCATACACCTCCGCCTTGGGATGGTTGTAGCGGTTGCGATAGCCGACCTGGAACAGCGCGATCTCCGGCTTCACCGCTGACAGAAAGGCGGCGGTGGACGAGGTGCCGCTGCCGTGATGCGGCGCCAGCAGCACCGTCGCTTCAAGGCGCTCCCTTGCCCCCTCCAGCAATTCGGCTTCCTGCACCGCCTCGATGTCGCCCGGCAGCAGCAGCGACCGGCCGCCCCGGCTGATGCGCAGGGTGCAGCTGCGCGCATTCGGCTTCCACTTGACGCTTTCGTAGATGGAGGCGGACGGATGCAGCATCTCGAAGCGCACGCCATCCCACTCCCAGGTTTGCCCGGCGAGGCAGCGTTCATGGCGCGGACTGGCTTGCACGATCGCGTTGTGAGGCGGCAGCGAGGACGATACCCAATCCACCCGCAACTCACGCAGCAGCGACAGCGCGCCGCCGGAATGGTCATTGTCGCTGTGGGATACGACGATGCCATCCAGCGCCTGGATGCCCCGGCTGCGCAGATAAGGCAGGATGACGCGATTGCCGCCGTCCGACTCGCCCGAATAGGCAGGACCGGTGTCGTACAGCAAGCGGTGCCCGTTGGTCTCGATCAGCACCGCCATGCCCTGGCCGACATCGAAGGCAGTGGCCCAGAATTCACCGGCGGCAGGCCGTGCCGGCGCCTGCAGCAACAACGGCAGCCAGGTCAGCACGCCCAGCCAGCGCAGCGGCCAGCCGCGCGGCGCGAGCAGCCACAGCATGCCGATGCAGGCCAGGGCAAACATCCACCAGGCAGGCGCAGGCGCCGACCAAACCGCCATCGGTGTATCGACCAGCCAGGACAAGGCCTGCGCCAGCCAGGCGACCAGCGCATGCGCCGCTTGCAGCAGCCAGGCGCAGAGCGGCGCCGGGAGGATGCTGCCCGCCAGCGCCAGCGGCGTCACCAGAAGGCTCACCAGCGGAATGGCGATGGCATTGGCCAGCGGGCTGATCAGCGATATCTGCGAGAACAGCAGCAGGGTCAGCGGCACCAGGCCGACGGTGACCGCATACTGCGTATGGGCGGCGCTGCGCAAGATGCGCCGCCAGGCCGGCGCATCGTTCGCATGGCCTTCATTGATGCGTCCCACCGACGCATAGAGAATCACCGCCACCGCGCCGAAGGACAGCCAGAATCCCGGCCACAGCACGGCCCAGGGGTCGAACAACAGGACCACCGCAAGCGCCAGGCACAGCACATGGGACACGCTGACGATGCGGCCGCTCCACATCGCCAGCGCCACCACTGACAGCATGTAGAGGGTGCGCTGGGCCGGCACCCCGAACCCGGCGAGCAGAACGTACACCAGAGCGGCCAGCGCGCCCGCCAGCGCCGCCACGCTTTGCGCCGGCAGCAGCAGCGGCAGGCTGGCGCGGGTGAAGAAGGAGCGCCGCCACAGTGCTGCGGCGAACGCCGCTGCCATGCCCGCCACCATGGTGATGTGCAGTCCGGAGATCGATATCAGGTGGCCGATGCCGCTGCGCGTGAAGAGCTTCCAGTCGTCGCCATCGAGCCCGCGCTGGTCGCCAATGACCAGCGCCACGATGACCGGCGCATAGCGCTTCCCTTCAAGGGCATGCTCGATGCGGTCGCGCAGCCAGCCGCGGCTGCGTTCGACCAGGGTGCCGAACCCGGCGACGAAATCATCATGCCTGCGGTTGGGAGAGGTAGCCGACGACGGTCGCACATAGCCGACTGCGCGCTGTCCCTGTTCCAGCATCCAGGCTTCATAGTCGAAGCCATCCGGGTTGGCATTGCCATGCGGTCGCCGCAGGCGCACCGTCAGCTGCCAGCGCTCGCCCGGCTTCAGATGCGGCACCGCTTCCCCGGGCCGGCCGCGAAATCCGCCATACCAGGCGAGCGCCAGGTTTTTCGGCAAGAGCGAGGGATCGGCGCCGGCCTGCACCGCCTCCACGCGAAAGTTGAAGCGAATGCCGTCCTCGAAGCGAAACGGAAGGCTGGAGACGATGCCGGTGACGCGGACATCCTTGCCTTCCACGTCCAGCGGCAAGCCTTCCGACAGGCGCCATTGGGCGAGGCCGGCGGCCCAGGCAAAGCCGAACACGAGGCCGGCGAGCAGGCGGCAGACCGCCCCGGCCCAGCGGCGTTTTTTGCCCAAAAATCCTGAGAGGATGAACAGCAAGAGGAAAGCCGCCGCCAGCAGACACGCCTCGGAAAGCGTGGGCAAGCGGGCCTGCCGCTGCAGCAGAAACACCCCCATCGTCAACCCGATGACGGCGCTGCGCATGGATCAGTTCAGCGCGGACAGTCTCGGCAGCGCCGAGCGGGCATTGGCGCTGGTGGCCAGCGCGATGTCCTCGGGCGTCATGCCGCGCAGCTCGGCCAGCGCGGCGCCGATGCGAGGCAATTCTTCCGGCGTATTGCGCCCCGGATGCAGCCAGGCGGGCGCAATGTCCGGGGCATCGGTTTCGAGCACGATGGCGTCCAGCGGCAGCGAGGTGGCGAGGCGGCGAATCTGCAGCGCCCGGGTGAAGGTCATGGCGCCGCCGAAGCCAAGCCGGAAGCCGAGGTCGATGAAAGTCTGCGCCTGCTGGAAACTGCCGTTGAAGGCATGGGCGATGCCGCCGGCGGGACGGATCTGGCGCAGGTGCTTGAGTATGACGTCCTGCGAGCGGCGCACATGCAGCAGCACCGGCAGGCCGAAGTCGCGGGCGATGCGCAGCTGCTCGCGGTAGAAATGCGCCTGCTTGTCGCGCATCTCGGCCGTGCACAGCGCCGGAATGAAAAAATCGAGGCCGATCTCGCCGATCGCCACCAAGTTCGGATCGCCGATGGCAGCCTCCACCGCCGAGCGCAGGGCATCGAGATCGCTTTCCTCCGCCTGCGGCACGAAGATAGGATGAATGCCGAGGGCATGGACGCAGTTGTCATGCTGCGCCGACAGCGTCGATACGGCAGAGAAGTTCACCACGCCGACCGCCGGAATGACGATGCAGGACACGCCGTTCTCCGCCGCCCGCGCCGCCACCTCGCCCGATTCGGGGCCGAACTCGCTGGCATCGAGGTGGCAGTGGGTGTCAGTCCACATACGGCTGCAAGCCTTCATCGGACAGGCGCAGCACCCGGTCGCAGCGCCGCGCCAGTTCGATGTCGTGGGTGACGATGACGAAGGCGGTGCCGAGGGTGCGCGACAGCTCCAGCATCAGGTCGAAGGTGGCGTGGGCGGTATGCCGGTCGAGGTTGCCGGTCGGCTCGTCGGCCAGCACGCAGGCCGGCTGGGTCACCAGCGCCCGTGCCAGCGCCACCCGCTGGCGTTCGCCGCCGGACAGCTCGCCCGGCACATGACTGACCCGCTTGCCCAGACCGACCCGTTCCAGGATGACCCGCGCCGATTCGTGCGCCGCGCTGCGCGGCGTGCGGCGAATCATCAGCGGCATGCCGACATTGTCCAGCGCCGAGAACTCCGGCAGCAGGTGGTGGAACTGGTAGACGAAGCCGAGACCGCGGTTGCGCAGCTCGCCGCGCGCCTTGTCGCCGAGGGCGGCGAAATCCTGGCCGAGCAGGCTGACGCTGCCGCTGCTCGGTGAATCCAGTCCGCCGAGCACGTGCAGCAGGGTCGACTTGCCGGAGCCCGAGGCGCCGACAATGGCCACGCGCTCGCCGCGATGCACCTCGAAATCGATGCTGCGCAACACCTCCACGGCATATTTGCCTTGCGTGTAGGTCTTGGCCAAGCCGCGGCAGGACAGCACCGCCTGATCCGTGCGAAGGTCACTCATAGCGCAGCGCCTCCGCCGGCTTCACCGACGCCGCGCGCCAGCTGGGATACAAGGTGGCGACGAAGGCCAGCACCACCGCCACGCCGCCGATGGTATAGACATCGGCCCAGCGAAGATCGGAAGGCAGTTCGGTGATCAGGTAAATGTCCTTGGACAGGAACTGCACGCCCAGCAGATGCTCGATGAAAGGCACGATGACGTCGATGTTGAGCGCCACCAGCACGCCGAGGCCGACGCCGATCGCCGTCCCGAACAGCCCTACCAGCGCACCCTGGATCATGAATATTTTCATGATGGACGTCGGCGAGGCGCCGATGGTGCGCAGGATGGCGATATCGGCCTGCTTGTCGGTCACCGTCATCACCAGGGTGGACACCAGGTTGAACGCGGCGACGGCGATGATCAGGGTGAGGATGATGAACATCATGCGCTTTTCGGTCTGCACCGCCGCGAACCAGGTTTTGTTCTGCTTCGACCAGTCGAGGATGTAGACATTGCCGGTAAGGATGCGCGACAGCTCCTGCGCCACCTCCGGCGCCCGCTGCATGTCCTGGATGCGCAGGCGCAGGCCGGACGGCGCGCTCAGCTGGAAAAGGCGCATGGCGTCGTCGATATGCACGAAGGCCAGCGCCGCATCGTATTCATGATGGCCGGCCTCGAAGATGCCGGCGACGGTGAACTGCTTCAGCCGCGGCAGCACCCCGGCCGGCGTAACGGTGCCCTGCGGCGCGATCATCGTCACCTTGTCGCCCACCTGCAGGCGCAGGCCTTGCGCCAGTTCCTTGCCGAGCACGATATTGAATTCACCCGGCTTCAGGTCGTCGAAGCTGCCCTGCTTCACCTGCTTGGCGACGTCCGACACCTTGGGTTCTTCCTCCGGCAGCACGCCGCGGATGATGGCGCCGCGCACCGTGTCGCCATGGGTCAGCATGGCCTGGGCGGCGACATAGGGCGCGGCACCCTTGACTTCCTTGTTCCGGAAGGCTTCCTGAGCGGTGAGGCGCCAGTCCGGCATGGAGCCGGTGGCGTCGAACACTTCGATATGGGACAGCACCGACAGCATGCGGTCGCGCACTTCCTTCTGGAAGCCGTTCATCACCGACAGCACCACGATCAGGGCGGCGACACCCAGGGCGATGCCGGCCATGGAGATCAGCGAGATGAAGGAGATGAAGCTGTTGCGGCCATTGCGGCGGCCGGCGCGGGTATAGCGCATGCCGACCAGCCATTCGAATGGCATGTTCTTAACGATACTCAATAGAAAACTCCTGGAACCCGGGCAAGTGGGCGCTGCATGAGCCGCGCCGGGGATGGCCTGATTTGCAATTGCCGCGCAGACCGAAGTGTGCCACAAAGCTCGCGGCAGAACCGGAGTTGGCGCAAGCCGGAGTGCCGAAGGGGCAACAACCTGCTACTGACGTCATGACAAATCTGGATCAGGCCGCCGAGGCCGATTCGTTGTCAGCCATCAAATACATGCCCGACGGCAGGCATAAAGTGGTGAAGCGAAACCGACTCGCGATCACTCTACCTACTGTAGCCATGCGACTGACCCTGAATTCCCTCAAGTTTCTGAGCCTCGCCGCACGGCTGGGGTGGCATATGCTGGTATTGCGTTTCGTGCCGGAATATACGGCATGCGATTCGCCTCCTCCGACTGGGGCCGGAAGTCGCCAGCCACGGCTGGCGAAGATCTTGCGGCTGCCTGTCCGCGCATCGAGGCCCGTCCGGGCAGCGCGTCGGGAGAAGCGCGCCGCCTGACCGCGTTTGGTGGATCGGCGTCGGATCGCGGGCTTTGCCCTACAATCCACGCCATGACCCACCTCGACATTCTCGTTCCCTTCGGATTACCGCCGCCGGAATTCGCAAACGATCTGCTGCGGCAGCTGAATCTGCCGGCGCTAGCTGCCCTCCTCGCCAAATCGGCACCGACGCTCTCCACAGGCAACATGAATGGCGAGCAGTTTGCCCGCGCTCTGCCGCATGAAGCCTGGGTGGCGGAACGCTTCGGGTTGAGCGGACGCGGCAGCCCCGCGGTGGCCAGCCCGGTGATGCATGCCGCCGGACAGCCGCCTGAAGCCGGATACTGGTTCATGCTCAATCCGGTGCATTTCCATATCGCCCAGGACCATATCGTGCTGACCGACTCGCGCCGCCTCGGCCTCGGCGAGGAAGAGTCGCGCCAGTTATTCGCGATGGCGGCGGAATTGTTCGAGGAAGCGGGCAAGCCGCTGCGTTACGGCGATGCCGGCACCTGGTTCGCCCGCGCCGACGATTGGCGCGGCCTGCAGACCGCCACGCCGGATGCCGCCAGCGGCCGCAACATCGACATCTGGATGCCCAGCGGCGACAGCGCGCGCGCTTGGCGCAAGCTGCAGAACGAGGTGCAGATGCATTGGTTCACCCATCCGCTGAATGCGCGGCGCGAGGCGGCCGGCGCCAAGCCGGTCAATTCGCTCTGGCTCTGGGGCGGAAGCGAGGCGCAAGCCGGCATCGCAGCGGGCTACACCCATGGCTACGGCGCCGCCACGCCCTGGCTGCGCAGTCTGCTCACTCGCCTGCCACAGCATGCGCCGGCCGGCACCGGCAGCGACCTGCTGGCCAACCCGCCGGCAAATGGCCTGCTGGTGTTGGACGAACTGATCGAGCCGGCGCTGGCCAACGACTGGGGCGACTGGGCGGCCCGAATGGAAAGCTTCGAGCGTGACTGGTTCGCCCCGCTGCTGGAAGGCCTGCGCAGCGCCAAGCTGGACCAGCTGTCGCTGACGCTGACGAACGATGGCAAGTCGGCCACATTTGCCGCCACCCGCCATTCCCTGAGAAAATTCTGGGTGAAACCTTCTCTCGCCCGCCTCGCCCCATGACCCGCATCGCTACCCGTTCCTACCCGTTCCGCACTGCCGAATTGCTGCGCCAGCAGGGCATCCATCCGGTGCTGGCGCGCCTGTATGCGGCCCGCGGCCTGAGCGACGCGAAGGACGTGGCGAGCGAGCTGCAGGGGCTGATGAACCCGACGGGCCTGAAGGGCATAGCCGCTGCCGCTGCCTATCTCGCCGATGCCATCGATGCGCGACGCAAGCTGGTGATCATCGCCGACTACGATTGCGACGGCGCCACCGCCTGCGCCGTCGGCCTGCGCGGGCTGCGCATGCTCGGCGCCCGCGTCGAGTACATCGTGCCCAACCGCTTCGAATACGGCTACGGCCTGACGCCGGAAATCGTGGAACTGGCGGTGCGGGAAAAGTCGCCCGACGTCATCGTCACCGTGGACAACGGCATCGCCAGCATCGACGGCGTGGCGGAAGCCAACCGGCGCGGCATCGACGTGGTGGTGACCGACCACCACCTCCCCGGCGCCACCCTGCCGGATGCACGTGTAATCGTCAATCCGAACCAGCCGGAGTGCGGCTTTCCCAGCAAGAACCTGGCTGGCGTCGGCGTCATGTTCTACGTGCTGCTGGCGCTGCGCGCCGAGCTGCGCCGCCGTGGCGTGTTCAGCGCCGAGACCCAGCCCAAGCTCGACACCCTGCTCGATCTGGTGGCGCTTGGCACCGTGGCCGACGTCGTCAAGCTGGATGGCAACAACCGTATCCTGGTAGCCCAGGGCCTGAAGCGCATGCGCGCCGGCCGCATGCATCCCGGCATCGCCGCCCTTTTCCGCGCCGCCGGCCGCGATCCGCGCCGCGCCACCCCGTTCGACCTCGGCTTCGCCCTCGGCCCGCGCCTGAACGCAGCCGGCCGCCTGGCCGACATGTCGCTCGGCATCGAATGCCTGACGACCGACGACGAAGGCCGCGCCTGGGCCATTGCCCAGCAGCTCGACGGCATCAACCGCGAGCGGCGCGATATCGAGGCCGGCATGCAGGAAACCGCGCTGGCCCTGCTCGACAGCTACAACCCGGAGGACCGCACCACCATCGCGGTGTTCGACGATTCCTGGCATCAGGGGGTGATCGGCATCGTCGCCTCGCGCCTGAAGGAAAAGTTCTACCGACCCACCATCACCTTCGCCCCGGCCGGCGATGGCGTGATCAAGGGCTCCGGCCGCTCCATCAACGGCTTTCATCTGCGCGATGCGCTCGACCTGGTATCGAAGAACGCGCCCAGCCTGATCGACAAGTTCGGCGGCCATGCGATGGCAGCCGGCCTGTCGATCAAGGCCGATGCTTTCGATGCGTTCGCCGACGCCTTTGAAACCGTGGGCAGGGATTGGCTGGATCGAAACATGCTGGAGCGGGTGGTGGAAACCGACGGCCCGCTGGAAGATGCCTATTTCACCCCGCAGTTCATCGAGCTGCTGGATTCCCAGGTCTGGGGCCAGGGCTTCGCGCCGCCGCTGTTCTGCGACGACTTCCGCGTGCTGTCGCAGCGCATCCTGAAGGAAAAGCACCTGAAGCTGCTGCTGGAAAAGGACGGCCGCCGCTACGACGCCATCTGGTTCGGCCATGTCGACAGCCTGCCGGACGTCGCCCGCATCGCCTACCGCCTGGATGCCAATGAATACAATGGCATCACCCGGGTGCAGCTGATCGTCGAGCACGCCGAACCGGCCTGATCTTCAGCGCAACAGCGTCCAGATTCGCGCCGGCGACCGAGATGGAACCCCGCTGCCGGGTTATAATGCAAGGTTTGATTTTTCATACCTTAGACGACCATGGAAGCTGAACGCCTGAACGCCCTTTCCGCCCTGCTCTCCGACCTGAGCAGCCGTGAAGCCGAACTTCGGAGGTATCTTTGACTTCGATGTGAAGTCGGAGAAACTCGAGCAAGTCAACGGCGAGCTGGAAGACCCCAACGTCTGGAACGACCCGAAGCGGGCGCAGGACTTGGGCAAGGAAAAGAAATCCCTGGAGGCCATCGTCCTCTCCCTGCAGAAGATCGAATCCGAGCTGCGCGACGCCAGCGATCTGTTCGAGATGGCGCGCGAGGAAAACGATGACGACACCCTGCAGGCCATCGAAGGCGACGCCGAGGAGTTGAAGAAGCAGGTGGAAGGCATGGAATTCCGCCGCATGTTCAGCAACCCGATGGACCCCAACAATTGCTTCATCGACATCCAGGCCGGCGCCGGCGGCACCGAGGCGCAGGACTGGGCGTCGATGCTGATGCGCCAGTATCTGCGCTATTGCGAGCGCAAGGGCTTCAAGACCGAGATCCTGGAAATTTCCGAGGGCGAGGTGGCCGGCATCAAGACCGTCACCATCAAGGTCGAGGGTGAATACGCCTATGGCTTCCTGCGCACCGAGAGCGGCGTGCACCGGTTGGTGCGCAAGTCGCCGTTCGACTCCGCCAACGGTCGCCACACCTCTTTCTGCAGCGTGTTCGTGTATCCGGAAGTGGATGAGTCCATCGAGATCGAGATCAACCCGGCCGACGTGCGCACCGACACCTTCCGCGCATCCGGCGCCGGCGGCCAGCACATCAACAAGACCGACTCCGCGGTTCGTCTCACGCACGCGCCGTCCGGCATCGTGGTTCAGTGCCAGAACGACCGCAGCCAGCACCGCAACCGGGCCGAGGCCTGGGCCATGCTGAAGTCGCGCCTGTACGAACTGGAACTGCGCAAGCGCATGAGCGAGCAGCAGAAAATGGAAGACGCCAAGACCGACATCGGCTGGGGCCATCAGATCCGCTCCTACGTGCTCGACCAGTCCCGCATCAAGGACCTGCGCACCAACCACGAGGTCGGCAACACCAAGGCGGTGCTCGACGGCGATCTCGACGATTTCATCGCCGCTTCCCTGAAGCAGGGCGTGTAAGCGCCACCGGAACCTTATCGATATTCATCCATGACCACAGAACAACAACACGAGCAGCACGGCCAGGGCGACGTGCCGCACGACGAAAACGCCATCATCGCCGAGCGCCGCGCCAAGCTGGCCGCCATCCGCGAACAGGGTGTCGCCTTCCCCAACGACTTCCGCCCGGAGCACAAGGCGGCCGACCTGCACCAGCAGTACGGCGAGCTGGCCAACGAGGAACTCGATGCCAGGCAGATCAGGGTCAGCGTCGCCGGCCGCATGATGCTCAAGCGGGTGATGGGCAAGGCGTCGTTCGCCACCATCCAGGACGCTTCCGGGATCAAGGCCGACGGCCGCATCCAGCTCTACATCACCAACGATTTGACAGGCGAGGAGGCGCACGCCGCCTTCAAGCACTATGACCTGGGCGACATCCTCGGCGCCGAAGGCATCCTGTTCAAGACCAAGGTGGGCGAGCTGTCGATCAAGGTCACCAGCCTGCGCCTGCTGACCAAGTCGCTGCGCCCGCTGCCGGACAAGTTCCACGGCCTGGCCGACCAGGAGTTGAAGTACCGCCAGCGCTACGTCGACCTGATCATGAGCGAGGACACCCGCCGCACCTTCAAGGCGCGCACCGCCGCCATGTCGTCGATCCGCCGCTTCATGGCCGAGAACGGCTTCATGGAAGTCGAGACGCCGATGCTGCACGTCATTCCCGGCGGCGCGGCAGCCAAGCCCTTCATCACTCACCACAATGCGCTCGACATGGAAATGTACCTGCGCATCGCGCCGGAGCTGTATCTGAAGCGGCTGGTGGTCGGCGGCTTCGACCGGGTGTTTGAGGTCAACCGCAATTTCCGCAATGAAGGCGTGTCGCCCCGGCACAATCCGGAATTCACGATGATGGAGTACTACGCCGCCTACGTGGATTACCGCTGGCTGATGGACTTCACCGAAGCCGTCATCCGCCAGGCCGCCGTGGACGCCCACGGCACCGCGGTGCTGACCTACCAGGGCCGCGAACTGGACCTGTCCAAGCCCTTTGCCCGCATGACCATCGTGCAGGCGATCAACAAGCATGCGCCCCACTACCAGGAAGCGCAGCTGCAGGATGCGGACTTCCTGCGCGCCGAGCTGAAGAAGTTCGGCGTCAAGCCGCTGGCCGGCGCCGGCCTCGGCGCCCTGCAGCTGGCGCTGTTCGAAGAGACCGCCGAAGCGCAGCTGTGGGAACCGACCTACATCATCGACTATCCGGTGGAAGTGTCGCCCCTGGCGCGCGCCTCCGACACGGTGCCCGGCATCACCGAGCGCTTCGAGCTGTTCATCACCGGCCGCGAGATCGCCAACGGCTTCTCCGAGCTGAACGATCCGGAAGACCAGGCTGCCCGTTTCCAGGCCCAGGTTGCCGCCAAGAACGCGGGCGACGAGGAAGCGATGTACTACGATGCCGACTACATCCGCGCCCTCGAATACGGCCTGCCGCCGACCGGCGGCTGCGGCATCGGCATCGACCGCCTGATGATGCTGATCACCGATTCGCCCAACATCCGCGACGTGATCCTGTTCCCGCACCTGCGGCGGGAAGATTGATCTGCTTATGCTCGATCGAAGGAGGCCGCCGGCCTCCTTTTTTGTTTTCGGACAGAATTTGATGCAGCCGAATCGTCGGGGGTTACAAAGCCTTACAGACGATACACGGCAACGATTTTTTTCCCGCCTTCCCGGCCCAATAATAGAGGTGTGGCAGCATGGGCTGCCGGTTCTCAATGGAGAGCATCGTGGAAGACACCAAAAAAACAAATCGCATCCATCCGCTGGTCGCAGGTGCCGCCGTTTCCGTCATGCTGGTGAGCCTGACCGGCGTCGCCGCCCTCACCGGCATTCTGCCGACTTCACACAGCAACAATGCGCCGGTCGCCCCGGTGGCCGGCGCCGATGCGGCGCCGCCCATCACTGGGAAGACCGCGCCCGCCGTGGCGACCGCCGCTACCTCGCCCGCCGCGCTGCTGGAGCAGAAGCCGGCCAGCCGCGAAGCCGACGCAACCGAGGCGCCCGCGCCGAAGGCCGCCAAGGCGCCGGCGCCGCGTCATCGTACCCAGACCCATGTGGCGAGCAACACTCATACAGCCTCTCAGCCTGCATCGCAGGCACCCTCTGGCTATGGCAGCAGCGGCAACGGCGTCTATGACAATGGCAGCTATGGCAGCGGCGCTTATGGCGCCGGCCAGGGCATCCCGGTGACGCAAACCGCGCCGGCCGCCGCGGTTTGCAACAGCTGCGGCACCATCGAAGACGTTCACGCCGTGCGCCAGGCGGCCAAGCCGAGCGGCCTTGGCATCGCGGCCGGCGCGGTGCTCGGCGGCGTGCTCGGTAACCAGGTCGGCAACGGCAACGGCCGCACCCTGGCGACCATCGCCGGCGCGGTCGGCGGCGGATATGCCGGCAACGAGGTGGAAAGCCGTACCCGCGGCACCACTTCCTACGAGGTCCGGGTACGCATGGAAGATGGATCGGTGCGCAGCTTCCCGTATCAGCAGCAGCCCGCCTGGGCTGTCGGCGAACGGGTGCGCGTGGTGAATGGCCAGCTGACCTCGCGCGGCTGACAAGAAAAAATAAAGAACGGGTTTCGCTCAGGGAAAACGAGAAGGGCAGCGTGCTACGCTGCCCTTTTTTATTGCCGCCGTGAAGCGAGCGTCATCGCCAACCAAGCATGGGAACGCTATTTCGCCTCGTCGATCCAGGCCATCTGAATTGCTTCGAGGATCTTTTCGTTGGAACGTGAAGGCTCATCGTCGAAGTCTTCCAGTTCGCAGATCCAGCGGTGCAGATCGGTGAACCGCACCGTCAGCGGGTCCACGTCCGGATGCTTGTCATTCAGTTCTTCAGCGATGCGGATGGTGTCGGTCCATTTCATGCTTCCCTCCCTTCCATGTCCATCGATGATCAGTGGTTCTCGCTGGCATGATTGATGGTGTACTTGGGAATTTCCACCACCACGTTTTCATCGGCCAGCACCGCCTGGCAGGACAGCCGCGAATTCGCTTCCAGCCCCCAGGCACGATCCAGCAAATCTTCTTCCTTCTCTTCAGGTTCATTGAGCGAATCGAAACCTTCCCGCACGATGACGTGGCAGGTGGTGCAGGCGCAGGATTTCTCGCAGGCATGCTCTATGTCGATGTCATGCTCAAGCAGCGCATCGCAAATCGTTTGTCCAACGGGGGCCTCGATCACGGCGCCTTCCGGGCACAGCGTGGCATGCGGCAATACTACTATCTGGGGCACTTTTAAACCTCTTTCGTTTAACGTTCTATGGCCGGCGCTTATTGGGCGTCTTCGGCGATCTCATCCAGGCGCTTGCCGGCAAGGGCGGCGCGCACGCTGCGGTCCATGCGGCGGGCGGCGAAATCCTCGGTGCCGTGGGCCAGCGCCTCGACGGCTGCCTTGATCGCGTGATGGTCATTGCCCTTGGCGACGATTCTGACCTGCTCCACCAGCGCCTCGATGTTCGCCCTCTCCTCCGCGGACAACAGCTTGCCGTCCGCCTCCAGCGCGGAACCGGTGGCAAGGATGATCCGCTCCGCTTCCACCTGCTCTTCGCGCAGCGCGCGCTGCTGCATGTCGGCGTCGGCGGCGTTGAAGGAATCCTGCAGCATGCGGGTGATGTCGTCGTCGTTCAGGCCGTAGGAAGGCTTGACGGTGATGGAGGCTTCGACGCCGGAACGCATCTCGCGCGCCGCGACTGACAGCAGCCCATCGGCATCGACCTGGTAGGTGACGCGGATGCGGGCGGCGCCGGCGGCCATCGGCGGAATGCCGCGCAGCTCGAAGCGCGCCAGCGAGCGGCAGTCGCTCACCAGCTCGCGCTCGCCCTGCACCACGTGGATGGCCATGGCGGTCTGGCCATCCTTGAAGGTGGTGAACTCCTGGGCGCGGGCGCAGGGAATGGTGGAATTGCGCGGGATGATCTTTTCCGCCAGGCCGCCCATGGTCTCGACGCCGAGCGACAGAGGGATCACGTCCAGCAGCAGCCAGTCGTCGCCGGCAGCGCGGTTGCCTGCAAGCAGGTTGGCCTGGATGGCGGCGCCGAGCGCCACCACCTTGTCCGGGTCGATGTTGGCCAGCGGCGTCTTGCCGAAGAAATCGGCGACCGCCTTGCGGATGTGCGGCATGCGGGTGGCGCCGCCAACCAGCACCACGCCGTCGACATCGTCCACCGACAGACCGGCATCGCGCAGGGCCTTCCTGGTCGGCGTAATGGTCTTGGAAACGAGATGCTGGGTGATCTGGCCGAAGGTTTCGGCGGTGAGCGTCAGATGCACTTCCTCGCCCGAACCCAGCGCCGCATCGATATGGGTCTCGTTGCGGCCGGAGAGCAGTTCCTTGGCCTCGCGCGACTTCACCATCAGCATGCGAATGTCTTGATCGGACAGCGGCGACAACTTGGCCTGTTCGATGATCCAGCACAGGATGCGGTGGTCGAAGTCGTCGCCGCCGAGTGCCGAGTCGCCGCCGGTGGCGAGCACCTCGAACACGCCTTTCGACAGCTTCAGCACGGAGATGTCGAAGGTGCCGCCGCCGAGGTCGTAGACGGCGAACACGCCTTCCGAGGCGGTGTCGAGGCCATAGGCGATGGCGGCCGCGGTCGGTTCGTTCAGCAGGCGCAGCACGTTCAGGCCGGCCAGCTGGGCCGCATCCTTGGTGGCCTGGCGCTGGGCATCGTCGAAGTAGGCCGGCACCGTGATCACGGCGCCCACCAGGTCGTCGCCGAGCGCATCCTCTGCGCGCTGTCGCAGCGTGGCGAGGATCTCGGCCGACACTTCCACCGGGCTCTTGACGCCGGCGACAGTGCGGATCTGGACCATGCCCGGCGCGTCGACGAAATCGTAGGGCTGGTTCTCGGCGTAAGCGATGTCCTTCAAGCCGCGGCCCATGAAGCGTTTCACCGAGACGATGGTGTTCTTCGGGTCGGTGGTCTGGGCGGCCTGGGCCTTGTAGCCGATGTTCGCATGGCCGCTGGGCAGATAGCGCACGATGGAGGGCAGCAGCGCGCGGCCCTCCTCGTCGGTGATGACTTCGGGCACGCTGCTGCGCACGGTGGCGACCAGCGAGTTGGTGGTGCCGAGGTCGATGCCCACTGCCAGCCGGTGCTGGTGCGGGGCGGTGGACATGCCCGGTTCGGATATCTGCAGTAAAGCCATGATGTGTTAAGTCGTTTTCCGGCGTGACGGAGTCATGCCGCGTGAGTCATGCAGGGCGGCCCGGACTTCCCCGGTCGCTCGAATTTTCAGGCATCCAGGCTTTCGAGGATGCGGCCTATTTCTTCCCCAAACTTTTCCAGGAACATGAGTTGCCGCACTTCCTGGCCGGCCTGGGCGAAATCGCCGGCATCGAGCAGCAGACCGAGACGCGCGATCTGCGCCTTGCGCGCCGACCGCAGCTCGGATTCGATGCCTTCCAGCGCATCGATGTCCTTCTCCGCCCGCGCGTCCTCCAGCGCTTCGCGCCACTCCATCTGCTGCATGAGGAAAGCCGGCGGCATCGCGGTATTCGATTCGATCTGCAGATCGACGCCGTTCAGTTCGCACAGGTAGGCGGCGCGCTTGAACGGATTCTTCAGCGTCTGATAAGCCTCGTTGGCCTGGGTCGCCCATTGCATCGCCACCCGCTTCTCCGCATCGCCAGCCTGCACGAACTTGTCGGGATGCACCCGGTTCTGCACCTCGCGGTATGCCCGGTCCAGCGCCGCCATATCAATGTAGAAGCGCTGCGGCAGCTGGAATAAATCGAAGTGGTTTTGCATGTCGAAAATAAAAAGCCCGTTTGTACCAACAGGCTTGGTTGAAAGCGAGGTATGCCGCTTCCGGTCGAACAAAAGGCCGCGGCCGTTTCCGGCAGCGGCCTGCATATCAGATGCGGAAGCTCTCGCCGCAGCCGCACTCGTCCTTCACGTTCGGATTGTAGAACTTGAAGCCTTCGTTGAGGCCTTCGCGCGCGAAGTCGAGTTCGGTGCCGTCGATGTAGGGCAGGCTCTTCGGATCGACGAACACCTTGATGCCGTGCGATTCGAACACTGCGTCCTCGGGCGCGCTCTCGTCCACATACTCCAGCTTGTAGGCCAGGCCGGAGCAGCCGGTGGTGCGCACGCCGAAGCGCAGGCCGATGCCCTTGCCCCGCTTCTGAATGTAGCGGCCCACATGCTTTGCAGCTTTTTCGGTCAGTGTGATTGCCATGGTGCTTTCGTCATCCTTCATGCCGTCCCGCCGGACGGCTCAAATCATGCGGCTTCCTTGCTGTCGCTGCCGTGCTTGGCCTTGTAGTCCTGCACCGCGGCCTTGATCGCGTCTTCGGCCAGGATCGAGCAGTGGATCTTCACCGGCGGCAGGGCCAGCTCTTCCGCGATCTGGGTGTTCTTGATCGACATTGCCTCGTCCAAGGTCTTGCCCTTCACCCATTCGGTCACCAGGGACGAGGATGCGATCGCCGACCCGCAGCCATAGGTCTTGAATTTGGCGTCTTCGATCACGCCGCCCTCGCCCACCTTGATCTGCAGCTTCATCACGTCGCCGCAAGCCGGGGCGCCGACCATGCCGGTGCCGACCGTTTCGTCGCCCTTTTCAAAGGAGCCGACGTTGCGCGGGTTTTCGTAGTGGTCCAGAACTTTTTCCGAGTAAGACATGTTGATGCTCCTTGTATGTTCGGGCCCGCCTTGCAGCGGGCTGTCAGCGTGTCAGTGTGCAGCCCATTGGATGGTGCTGATGTCGATGCCGTCCTTGTGCATTTCCCACAGCGGGGACAGCTCGCGCAGCTTGGCTACCTTGTCCTTCAGAAGGCGGATGGTGAAGTCGACATCTTCTTCGGTGGTGAAGCGGCCGATGGTGAAACGGATCGAGCTGTGCGCCAGTTCGTCGCTGCGGCCGAGGGCGCGCAGCACGTAGGACGGCTCCAGGCTGGCCGAGGTGCAGGCCGAACCGGACGATACGGCGATGTCCTTGATCGCCATGATCAGCGACTCGCCTTCGACGAAGTTGAAGCTCACGTTCAGGTTATGCGGCACCCGGTGCGCCATGTCGCCGTTGACATAGACTTCCTCGATTTCCAGCAAGCCCTTGGCGAGGCGGTCGCGCAGCGCGCCGATGCGCTCGAGCTCCGACGCCATCTCTTCCCGGGCGATGCGGAAGGCTTCGCCCATCCCGACGATCTGGTGGGTTGCCAAGGTGCCGGAGCGCAGGCCGCGTTCATGGCCGCCGCCGTGCATCTGGGCTTCGATGCGCACGCGCGGCTTGCGGCGCACGTACAGGGCGCCGATGCCCTTCGGGCCGTAAGTCTTGTGGGCGCTGAAGCTCATCAGGTCGACCTTCCACTTTTCCAGGTCGATCTCGACCTTGCCGGTGGCCTGGGCGGCGTCGGAATGGAAGATGATGCCCTTGGCGCGGCACAGCTCGCCGATCTCGGGGATGGGCTGGATCACGCCGATCTCGTTGTTGACCAGCATGACGGAGACCAGGATGGTGTCCGGGCGGATCGCTTCTTCCAGCTGCTGCAGGGTGATCAGGCCATTGTCCTGCGGCTGCAGGTAGGTGGCCTCGAAGCCTTCCCGCTCCAGCTCGCGCACCGTGTCCAACACCGCCTTGTGCTCGGTCTTGACGGTGATGATGTGCTTGCCCTTGGTCTTGTAGAAATGCGCCGCGCCCTTGAGCGCGAGGTTGTTGCTCTCGGTGGCGCCCGAGGTCCAGATGATTTCGCGCGGGTCGGCCTTCACCAGGGCGGCGACATTGGCGCGCGCCTCTTCAACGGCCTTCTCCGCTTCCCAGCCGTACATGTGGCTGCGCGAGGCCGGATTGCCGAACTGCTCGCGCAGGTAGGGAATCATCTTGTCGGCCACGCGCGGATCGATGGGCGTGGTAGCCGAGTAATCCATGTAGATCGGGAAATGCGGCGCCTTGATGGTGTCGATCAGGCTTTTTTCCAGGGGGGCATTCATTCTTGACTTCACTCCAATCAGGCTGTGATCTGCGAACGGCGCACGACGACGACGCCCCGTTCCTCGTTCTTCTGTTTCTGCTGGTCCGCCAGGTCTTTCAGCGAAACCGAATTCAGGTACTCGACCATTTTTGCGTTCAGCGTGGCCCAGAGATCATGGGTCATGCAGCGCACGCCATGCTCATGCTCGGCGCCGTGGCAATTCTGCTTGCCGCCGCACTGGGTCGCATCGAGCGGCTCGTCGACGGCGATGATGATGTCCGCCACCGTCACCTCTTCCGGCTTGCGCGCCAGCGTGTAGCCGCCGCCCGGGCCGCGCACCGATTCGACGATCTCGTGGCGGCGCAGCTTGCCGAACAGCTGTTCGAGGTAGGAAAGCGAGATTTCCTGGCGCTGGCTGATCGCGGCGAGCGTGACCGGACCGTTCTCCTGACGCAGCGCCAGGTCGATCATCGCGGTGACCGCAAATCTGCCCTTGGTGGTAAGACGCATACTTCAACTCCGGGTCGGGTTACGCTGCGTCCGGTATTTCCCGAACGATTTAGTCAAGTATAACAAAGTTGAGTAAATTCGTCAGGAATTCAAGTGCTTGCGGTTCTCGAACCGGAAGATTTTTCGTCGCTTTGCGCCCTCATCAAATAGCAAGACGGGATTATTTCATATCAGCAAAATACTTGCGTCTCATCAATAGACGCTTGAGGAAGCAAAACGATACGGGAGAGGACGCGATCGGCGTCCGTTGGGCCGCAGCGCAAGGCCGGGAAAGAAAGGGAAAAGTATCTGCTTACTGGAAACGCAGGCGCATGAAAAGCAGCAAGCCATTACGGTCGCCACCGTACACCGGGCTCGCATCGGCTGGAACCATGTAGCGGCTCATCATGCCGCCGAGGTCGTACCTGACCGGTCCGCTCGCATGAACTTCGTAGAGATAGCCGACCGACAGCTTGTTCACCTTGAAGGCCTGATGCGGCGCGGCATCGTCCCGTGCCAGCGCGTCGCTGCCCACCTGCTCCAGGCGCCCGAACAGTGAGTGGGCGGCCTCCCGGTAGATGGATTCAACCAGATATCCAGTCGTGACATCGCGATCCTGCCGGATGCTCCTGCCCCAGGCGAAGGTGGTCTGCAGCATGCCCTGCTGCATCGGGTGGCGATACGTCGCCGAAAGCGCGGTGCGGCGCAGCCGTTCGCCGGCATCGATCTGGTCCAGGGTGCTGACTGAGCCGCGGGTGAACTGCAGCGCCCAGCCGGGCGTCGGCGCAAGCGTAACCTTGCCCGATGTGGAGTCCAGCCGCGGGGTTTCGCGTTGAAGGTGTTCGCCGGCTTTCGGGCGAAGGGTGTAGGCGGCGCCTTCGACACGCAGGTTGCGCCAGGCATAGCCCAATGAAAGCATTTCCGCGCGGCTGACGATGCCACTGGAAAAGACGCTGGAGGCATCATCCGCAGAGGAGGCAAGCTGCTCGGTAGCGAGGCCGAAAGAATGAAAGCGGTCGGCGTTTGAGGCCCAGGGGTCGCTGAAGCTCTCGGACCCTGCGCCGGCGTAACCGAAGAGCCGGCCATATCGGCCCAGGCTGATGCCGCCTCCGGCTCCTGCCTCTTTGCCGGCACCCGTCGCATTGCTGCCCAAGCGCGCTTCTTTGGTCGTGCCGGAGTCGGTCAGCCACGCCACATTCCGTGTTGGACGCAGCCCCACGCCGGAGATGGATTCAGCGGGTTCCATCGCAGCAAACCCATCCATGCAAACACTGCTCATGACACTGCAAACAAACAGGGAAACCGGCTTCATTTGCCACCTCCTGCGGGCCCAGCCCATTGAGTCGATATCTAGGCCAGGTGCAACTTCCATACCATGGAGCACTAAATCAACCTCTTCGTCACTGCTTCAAGAATTACCAGCGTGGAAGCCGGCCGAGCTGCCGACGCCAGTAACAAATCCAGACAGGCTCGAAGGAAGGCTTTGTAAAATTTTCACCCATCTTCCCTCTCTGACAACTTTTCCATGTCTATAGCCTGGCCGCCGTAGAACTTGCCGATTCAGCGGCATGATGCGTCCTTCCAGCCCGCAGTTCGGCAAGCAGTCCGGCGCAAGCATCTTCCACATAGTCGAGCACGCGTTCAAAGGCGGTGAAACCGCGCGAATAAGGATCGGGCACGATCGAGCAATGGCTGTGGCGCGCGTACTCCATCAACATGCCGATCTTGTGCTGGTGTTCGGGGGGACAAATGCCTTGCAGGTGCGTCAGGTTTTCCCCATCCATGGCGAGGATGAGGTCGAAGCGCTCAAAATCGGCCTGGGCAACCTGGCGCGCGCGCAGCGCACCCAGGGCGTAGCCGCGCCGCCGGGCCGCAGCTTGGGCACGGAAGTCGGGCGGCTCGTCGATGAAATAATCATGCGTTCCGGCCGAATCGACCGCGATGTGTGCCGACAGGCCCGCTTGGGCAACCATGTGCCGCATGACGCCTTCGGCAGTCGGGGAGCGGCAGATGTTGCCGGTACAGACGAACAGGATCGATGTGGTGGTTTCCTCGGGCATGTCGCGCTCCGTTGGCAGAAAGCATTGCCGGCCTGCCGTCAGGCAAACCGGGACGGTTTCAGCCATTCTGTGCGCTTGGTGTGGGCGCCGGATTATTCGCGATCAAACGCCCGCTCGGGTTCGTGACGCCTCGACAATATTCCTGCGCTCGCTCAAATACCCATACGGCACGCGGGAGGACCGGGCAACCGGTTCAGGCCTTGAGCAGATGCATCGGTCCGAACAGCGCCTGCATCTGTTCATGCCGAATGAAGGAAAGGTTATAAGGGTGCTCGGAAACCGCCTTGGGAAAGGCGTTTGTGGCGGGCACGGATTTGAGCTGCTCGGCGATCTTTCCCCACAACACGAGTGTCGGCAGTTTGCCGCCGCGCTCGGCCAGCGCCTCGAACACCGCCTGCAGCAGCGGCTGCCACGCTTTGGCATCCTTCAACGGCGCCACGTCGGGGCGGTAGACCAGCGAGGCATTGAGCAACAGGAAACCGCGCTTGAGCAGGTTGGCCTGCATTTCGGTCAATGTCTGGATGAAGCCGGAACCAGCGGCGCGCGCCCGCGCAGACACCGCTTCCACCGCGACGCCCGAGGTATCTTCCGGCCGCAGCATGCCATCGGCCACCATCAGCATCTTCATGAAATTGCGCAGCGAGGTGGCGCGGTTCACCGGCTTCGACAAGCCCTTCTCCGACCACAGCGCTTCCACCGCGCCATCCATGAAGCAGACACCGGTAGCGCTTTCCTCGCGCGGATAAGGCCCTTCCCCAACCAGCACGTAGCGCACTTCGGAGAGCGGCAGGCTGAAGGCAGCGAACAGACGCCCCCGGGTCGGCAGGAAATGGCTTTGCGCCAATTGGGGCAAATAGGCGGGCTCGGCCTGCATCATGGCTTGCAGGCCCGCATGCAGGCAGTCATGCCAGGAAGGGTCTGCGGCTTGCAGTGCGTCGAGGATGGAAGGGGGGATGGCGGCGGAAGTCGGTGACATGGAGAAGGCGCGGTGAAGTGGCTGCGGACAGGGGCGATTGTAGCGCCCTGCCCGCTTCCGCGCGCTCCGTCACTTGCCCATGATGGAAACCACATTGTCGGCGCCGGGCGCGCCGAACAGGCCCTCCTTCAGAATGCGCAGCTGATCGCGCACCTGGGCCGCCTTCTCGAACTCCAGGTTCTTCGCGTGTTCGACCATCAGCTTTTCCAGGCGCTTGATTTCCTTGCCGGCCTGCTTCTGGCTCATCGACTCGTACTTCGCCACTTCCTGCGCCGCCTGCAGTTCCTGCTTCGCTTCCTGCTGGCTGTAGACGCCGTCGATCAGGTCGCGAATCTGCTTCTTCACGCCCACCGGCGTGATGTTGTTGGCGCGGTTGAAGGCAATTTGCTTAGCGCGGCGGCGCTCGGTCTCGTCGATGGCGCGGCGCATCGAATCGGTGACCCGGTCGGCATACAGGATCGCCATGCCGTGAAGGTTGCGCGCCGCCCGGCCGATGGTCTGGATCAGGCTGCGTTCGGAACGCAGAAAGCCTTCCTTGTCGGCGTCGAGGATGGCCACCAGCGACACCTCGGGAATGTCGAGGCCTTCGCGCAGCAAGTTGATGCCGACCAACACGTCGAAGGTACCGAGGCGCAAGTCGCGGATGATCTCCACCCGTTCCACCGTGTCGATGTCGCTGTGCAGGTAGCGCACCTTGATGCCGTTGTCGCTCAGGAACTCGGTCAGCTGCTCGGCCATGCGCTTGGTGAGCGTGGTCACCAGCACCCGCTCGTCCTTCTCGATGCGCTGAGTGACTTCCTGGATCAGGTCGTCTACCTGGCTGCTGGCCGGACGCACCGAGATCACCGGATCGACCAGGCCCGTTGGCCGCACCACCTGCTCCACCACCTGGTCGGCGTGCTGGTTCTCGTAGTCGGCCGGCGTGGCAGAGACGAAGATGGTCTGCCGCATCTTGCTTTCGAACTCCTCGAACTTCAGTGGACGGTTGTCCAGCGCAGACGGCAACCGGAAGCCGTAGTCGACCAGATTCACCTTGCGCGCCCGGTCTCCGTTGTACATGCCGTTGAACTGGCCCAGCAGCACGTGCGACTCGTCGAGGAACATGAGGGCGTCCTGCGGCAGGTAGTCCACCAGGGTCGGCGGCGGCTCGCCCGGCTTGGCGCCGGACAGGTGGCGCGAGTAGTTCTCGATGCCCTTGGTGAAGCCGATCTCGGCCATCATTTCCAGGTCGAAGCGGGTGCGCTGCTCCAGGCGCTGCTCCTCGATCAGCTTGTTCTGCTGGCGGAACCACTCCAGCCGGTCGCGCAGCTCTTCCTTGATGCTCTCGATGGCGCGCAGCACGGTGGAGCGCGGCGTCACGTAGTGCGAACCGGGATAAATGGTGAAGCGCGGGATCTTCTGCCGCACCCGGCCGGTGAGCGGGTCGAACAGCTGCAGGCTGTCGATCTCGTCGTCGAAGGTTTCGATGCGCAGCGCCAGCTCGGCGTGTTCTGCCGGGAACACGTCGATGGTGTCGCCGCGCACGCGGAAGGTACCGCGGGCGAAATCCACCTCGTTGCGGGTGTACTGCATCTGGATCAGGCGGGCGATCACGTCACGCTGGCTGACCTTGTCCTTGGCGCGCAAAGTCAGGATCATCTGGTGGTACTCGTTCGGATTACCGATACCGTAGATGGCCGACACCGTGGCCACGATGACAACATCGCGCCGCTCCATCAGCGACTTGGTGCAGGACAGCCGCATCTGCTCGATGTGCTCGTTGATCGACGAGTCCTTTTCAATGAACAGGTCGCGCTGCGGCACGTAGGCTTCAGGCTGGTAGTAATCGTAGTAGCTGACGAAGTACTCCACCGCGTTCTGCGGGAAGAACTCGCGGAACTCGCTGTAGAGCTGGGCCGCCAGCGTCTTGTTCGGGGCGAACACGATCGCCGGCCGTCCGAGCCGGGCGATGGTGTTGGCCATGGTGTAGGTCTTGCCCGAGCCGGTCACGCCGAGCAGAGTCTGGAAATAAAGACCATCCTCCACGCCTTCCACCAGCTTTTCGATCGCGGCGGGCTGGTCGCCGCCGGGCGGGAAAGGCTGGTAGAGCCGGAAAGGGGAATTCGGGAAGGTGACGATCTTGGACTCGTCGACGGTGCTGGTAACCTGGGATAAATCTGCCATGGGCATTCGACCTTTGGTAGAATAATTGGTTGCACTTCGGTGAGTCTGTGGCGCCAGTTGCAAACACCACATTGCACCGATAACAACCCGCTGCACAAGCAGAGCTCCGCAGCCAACTTTTCATGTTATCACGATGAACCAATCCCTTCCCGCCTCCCTTTTCTCCGCCATCGAGATGGCGCCGCGCGACCCGATTCTGGGCATCACCGAAGCATTCAACGCCGACAAGAATCCGGCCAAGGTCAATCTTGGCGTGGGCGTTTATTACGATGACAATGGCAAGGTGCCCCTGCTCGAATGCGTTCGCAAGGCCGAGGCCCAGCTGATGGAAAAGGCTGCGCCGCGCACTTACCTGCCGATCGACGGCTTGGCGGCGTATGACAAGGCGGTCCAGGAATTAGTATTTGGGGCCGACAGCGCCGTAGTTCAAGAAAAACGTGCGGTGACTGCCCAGGCCCTCGGCGGCACCGGCGCGCTCAAGCTCGGCGCCGACTTCCTCAAGCGCTTTTCGCCGAACGCCCAGGTCTGGATCAGCGATCCGAGCTGGGAAAACCACCGCGCGCTGTTCGAATCGGCCGGCTTCGTGGTCAACACCTATCCGTACTACGACGCTTCCACCCGCGGCGTGAATTTCGCCGGCATGCTACAGGCGCTGGAAACCATGCCCGCCGGCTCCATCGTCGTGCTGCATGCCTGCTGCCACAACCCGACCGGCGCCGACCTGACCGAAGACCAGTGGACCGACGTCATCCGCGTCGTGGCCAGCCGCGGCCTGATCCCCTTCCTCGACATGGCCTATCAGGGCTTCGGCGACGGCATCGATGCCGACGGCAAGGTGGTGCGCCGCTTCGCCGACGCCGGCGGCCCGCTGTTCGTCTCCAACTCCTTCTCGAAGTCGTTCTCGCTGTACGGCGAGCGCGTCGGCGCGCTCAGCATTGCCGCCGTCAGCGCCGAGGAAGCCGCCCGCGTGCTCTCGCAGCTCAAGCGCGTCATCCGCACCAACTACTCCAACCCGCCGATCCACGGCGGCCAGGTGGTGGCCACCGTGCTGTCGACGCCGGAACTGCGCCAGATGTGGGAAGAGGAACTCGCCGTGATGCGCGTTCGCATCCGCGAAATGCGCCAGGCCATGGTGCAGAAGCTCAAGGAAAAGGCCCCCGGCCAAAACTTCGACTTCGTCGTCCGCCAGCGCGGCATGTTCTCCTACTCCGGCCTCACCAAGGAGCAGGTGCAGCGCCTGCGCGAAGAGTTCTCGATCTATGCGATCGACACCGGCCGCATCTGCGTTGCCGCCCTGAACTCGCGCAACATCGACACCGTCGTCGGCGCCATCGCCAAGGTGCTCTAAGCACATCGTCCTGATGCGCCGCTGCTTGCGGCGCGTCAGGATCACAAGCGCTTCCCGCGCTTTGACAGCAAGACAGTTTCACCCTATAATGCTTTCTCTGTTCCCTGATAGCTCAGTCGGTAGAGCGACGGACTGTTAATCCGCAGGTCCCTGGTTCGAGTCCAGGTCGGGGAGCCAAAAATTCTGCAAAAAGGCCTTCTTTGGAAGGCCTTTTTGCTTTTGGCGTAATCCACCAGTGCCATGTTTCCTTTGCAGCCATCCCGCCCGCCAGCTCGATGACCGACGTCACTGCAAGGCAGCGGCCTGCCGGCTGCTTGGCTTTGTCAACTGCCGTCTCTTGCAAGTTTGCCAGTCCGGCCCCATACATCCATGCCAAGGACTCATGAGGCGAAGCCTTCCTATGACTGGACCGACGCACCTACCGTCCTGACAGACCAAGCGCTTGCACCTTCTTTTGTGCCGTCCTTTCGGCGTACGGTTGTCACTGTGCCCGCGTGCTGCCAGGACGACCGGTCGGTCAATTATGCCCGTGCAAGGGCAACCGGCTCTTTTCCTCTCCATGGCTGCGGTCGACATCGAGGAGGAAAGCCAATCCGGAGATCACCAGCAAGAAACCATTTGTTCAACGAATTTTGGCTTCATCTTTTCAAAATGCAAATGCATCTGCCGTGCAGGATTGCAGCAAGCAAACCGCCAAATGGTCCACCTTGAAACAAAAAGGCCGCGCATGAAGCGCGGCCTTTCTCGAAGACGAAGGCAATCAGCTGGCGTTCTTGCTGCGTTGAACGGCATTGGCCTTGGCAGTATCGGTCGCACGCGGCTCGATGCGCTTGGCATTGCCGGCGAACTGGTCTTGTCCTGCCATGCCGTTGAGGGAACCGAGGGAGGACGGGTTCTCGGCATAAGCCTTCTCCAGCTCGGCGCGGACCTCCTCGCGCGTCACGTTGCGAGTGATGGCTTCCTGAGCAGAAGCGGCGTTGGTCATGATCAGAGCGAGGGCGGCGGTGATGGCGAGATGGCGTTTCATTTTCGGCTCCTGGGTCAAAGGGGTATCTGCTTGGGTGGTTGGCAGGCATGTCCTGCATCGATGAACCCAGTGTAGTGTTTCTCCCTCAGCAGAAAAACCTGGCTCTCAGCAATATGTAATTTCGAAAAGTGAAACAATCTCCCGCTTTTTGCTCGCCTCAAGCGGCACTTAGCTGGCGCTCCTGCGAAACGGAGCGCAGCACTTCGATGAACTCCTGCACCGCCTGCGGCAGGCCAACTTCCGCCCTGCGCAGAAGCCCTACCGGTTCTTCGGTGCCAGTGGTGGCGAGCGGCAGCCTTTCCAATCCAGCTTCCCGCTTGCCGGCATTCACGCCCAGCACGCCGAGCGGAGCGAACCAGACGGAATCCGAATCGCGCACGAGGCGCTGGGCCAGCGCCACCGACAGGGTCTCGACGCAATTGTCCGGCATGCGGAAGCCTTGGGAACGGACGAAGCTTTCGGTGTGATGGCGCGGTACGGTACCGGTGGGGGAGACGACAAGCGGATGGGCAAGCACGTCGCTGAGCGTCACGTTGCCGGCCGCGCTCAGCGGATGCCCTTCCCTGACCAGCAGGGCAAGCGGCTCCATGTAGAGCAGTTCGAAGGTCAGGCCGACCGTCATCTGCGGGTCGGACATGCGGCCGACGGCGAAGTCGATCTCGCCCGCCTTCAGCATCTCCAGCAATGGCTGATTGGCCGCAGTATGGATCACGACCCGGGCATCGGCATGCAGCTGCCGGAAACGCTTCAAGGCAGGCGGCAGCACATCGGGCGCGACGCTGGGCAAGGCGCCGATCTGCACGGTCTCGGCACTTTTCTCGTCCGCCATGTCGACCGACGCGGCAGCGCCGTCAAGCGCCTCCATGATGCGCAGCGCATGCGGCATGAAACGCTCGCCTTCCGCCGTCAGGCGGGCGCCCATCCGATTGCGCTGAAACAGGGGCTGGCCGCTGATTTCATCCAGTTCCGACAAGGTCTTGGAGACCGCTGGCGCACTGATGCGCAAACGTTCGGCCGCGCGGCCCAAATTGCGTTCCTGGGCCACCGCGACGAAGCACTGGATATGGCGCAGCCGGATGCGGTGGAGAAAACTCGGCTTATTCATAACCGGAGGTTAATGATTTTTCGGGAAGATTTCAATTTACTTGAAAATCCATAAAGCCTAAAGTGGCGCCACTCAACCCTTCATGCCACACATAGAGGAGATATCCATGCCCGGTCCCATCGACCAATTCGGTGAATTCCTCCAGCGCGATTACAGCGTGCATCCGCCCGCTTTTGCGCCGGGGTACAAGACTACCGTGCTGCGCTCCCCGCGCAATTCCCTGATCTCGCTGCAGCAGTCGCTGTCCGAAGTGACCGCGCCGATCTTCCGCCCGGAAGAGCTCGGTCCGCTCGACAACGACCTGATCATGAACTATGCCAAGGACGGCCTGCCGATCGGCGAGCGCATCATCGTGCACGGCTACGTGCGCGACGAACTCGGCCGCCCGGTGCGCAATGCCCTGGTGGAAGTCTGGCAAGCCAATGCCGGCGGCCGCTACCGCCACAAGAAGGACCAGTACATCGCTCCGATCGACCCGAACTTCGGTGGTTGCGGACGCATGCTGACCGACGACAACGGCTATTACTATTACCGCACCATCAAGCCGGGTCCCTACCCATGGCGCAATCAGGTCAACGACTGGCGGCCGGCGCACATCCACTACGCCATCTCCGGCGACGGCTGGGCGCAGCGCCTGATCACCCAGATGTATTTCGAGGGCGATCCGATGATTCCGCACGATCCCATCCTCAAAACCATCACCAACGAGGAAGCGGTGCGCGGCCTGATCAGCAAGCTCGACCGCAGCGCCGTGGTCCAGCTCGACAGCCTCGCCTACCGCTTCGACATCGTCCTGCGCGGCAGCCGCGCCACGCTGTTCGAAAACCGCCTCCAGGGAGCCAAATAATGCTGAACCAAGTCACCATGCTCAAGGAAACCGCCTCCCAGACCGCCGGCCCGTACGTGCACATCGGCCTGGCACCCAAGCAGGCAGGCTTCGACATTTTCGAAAACAATTTCGGCAATGTGCTGACCACCTCCCAGACCAAGGGTGAGCGCATCGTGATCCAGGGCCGCGTCATCGACGGCTCGGGCACGCCGGTGCGCGATGCGCTGATCGAAATCTGGCAGGCCAACGCTGCCGGCAAGTACAACCATCCGGCCGACCGTCAGGAAAAGGATCTCGATCCCACCTTCCGCGGCTGGGGCCGCGGCTGCACCGATTTCGAAACGGGCACCTACACCTTCGAGACCATCAAGCCTGGGCAGGTCATGGGTCGTAACGGCCGCGTCATGGCGCCCCACGTCAATTTCTGGATCGTGGCCCGGGGCATCAACATCGGCCTCAACACCCGCATGTACTTCTCCGACGAAACCGATGCCAACAGCAAGGATCCGGTGCTCAACCTGATCGAATGGGAAGTACGCCGCAAGACCTTGTTGGCCGAGCGTATCGAGGAAAAGGGTCAGGTGATCTACCGCTTCGACATCGTGCTGCAGGGTCAGAACGAGACGGTGTTCTTCGACGTCTGATCCATCAAGGCTGCCGGCGCGTCGCCGGCATTCGCTTCATCTCGGGCTGCATGCCGCCAGGCTGCAGCCTTTTCTTTTGCGAATGCGCGCAGATGGCAACCGGCACCTGCCTGCCGGAGCGATGCAGAATTGCATGGAGGGTCGCGCCTTGCCCGGCATGCAGACGATCAATGGCGCTGCGGCGGCCGGGAAATTCCGACGGACATCGATCGTGTGGCCACGAAGATTTCGCGCAGGAAGAAAACGAAACTGCCGATCAGGCAGAGCATGGCGAGCACGAACATCAAGGCGATCGGCGCAGCCAATCCCAGCCCCAGCGCATCGCCTACGAACAGCGCTGCGATCACCAGGCAGATCAACAGCGCGCACGAGGTGCTGAGCGTGATGGCGCGGTTGATGAGGTGGGCGCGCTGATGGAGCGTGTCCCGTTCCGCCAGCATTTCCGGATCGGCGCCGGAGTCCGCCAAGCCGATGCGGTCATCCAGGACCCGCGAACGGTCGATGATCCGCGCAAGCCGGTTGGTGAGAACGGTGAGATTGGTGCCGACGCCGGTAAGCAGGAATACCGGCGCTACGGAAAGCTGAATGATGTGGCTGACGTTACCGATTTGTATTTCCATCGCGTTTCTTCAAGGTTGGCCGCCGCCATTCTATCCTGCGGCGCCGGTCGGACCGGGCTGTTGCGCGATGGCCTCCATCCGGCACATAAATGACGCCGGTTTGATTTTTCTCTGTTCCACGCTGCGGGAAGCCGGAGCAATCGACGCGATTTCCTGTCCATCCAGCCATATGCGCCTCTGATCCGGCGCATCCGATTGCCCTGGCTTACCCCGGAGCATGGCGCTCTTCCCCGCGCCAGTCTCCAGCCCACCAAGCCGCATTGCCTTCACAGATTGCTTCCCTGAACCAGCCGCACCCCGAGAACCCCAGCGAGACAGAAAATGACCATCCAGCCCCAGCGCAGCCATGCGCCTGACATGTCCTCGAGTGCCGCCATGACTCACTTCGAGATCGCCAGCCTTGCGCCTTCGCTTCTGACGAACATCCATTCCGGCGCCAACGGCGTGCTCATCATCGACGAGACGCTGCAGGTAGTACTGGTGAACCGTCGCGCCGAACAGATGTTCGGCTACCCCGCTGGATCATTGCTAGGCCAACCGCTGGAACGGCTCGTGCCGCTCGACCGCAATGCCGAAGCGAGGGAGAGGATCGATCAGCTCGGTTCGCCAGACGCTGCGGCGCGCCGCAGCCGGTGCGGCTTGCGAGGCGTGCGCATGGACGGGGTTGAAGTGCCGCTGAGCGCTTATGTATCGCGGCTGCCGATGCACGAGAATGCCTACATCGCCCTCGTCATCCGTGCCGACATGCGCCTGCGGCGCGGCCGCAATCGGCGCACCCAGTATCCGCGCGCAGCGGAGCTGCGCCGCCTGGCCCTATCCTCCCAGCAGGCGCACGAGCAGGAAAAGAAGCGCGTATCGAAGGAACTCTATGATGATATTGCGCAAAGATTGAGCGTTCTCAAACTGGACCTGGAGTGGCTGGACCAACATATGCCAGCAGGCAATGATCCGGTATTCGCTCGAATCACGCAGATGCAAGGCATGCTCGATAATGTCATCAGCATCACCAAGAGCATGGCATCTTCGCTGCGTCCGCCTCTGCTGGACGACTTCGGGCTGCTGCCGGCACTTGAATGGATAACCGAAAAATTTGAAAAGAAAACTGGCATTTCATGCCGACTCGATACCAGCGGCCTGCGCTTGCCCATTGCCGACCCTTTAGTCTCTGCCATCTTTCGCGTCGTTCAGGAAACGCTGATCAGCATCGAGCGGCAGAATCATGCCAGCATGGTAAACATACGCCTGACGCATGCGGCCGGTAAGCTGGAGCTGATCATCGAGGATGACGGCATCGGCGTGCCGCGCGAAGCGTCAAGCACCCAGGACTCTTACGGATTGGTAACGATGCAAGAAAGAATTTTCATTTTGGGAGGTACAATCACCATCATGAACAAATCCCCCCGAGGAGTAGCGATCCGCGCTACGATGCCGGCCGACCCACTCCCCGCTAGCTGAGCCCGAATCATCCATGATCCGTATTGTTATCGCCGACGATCACACCATCATGCGCGAAGGCCTGAAGCGAATCCTCGAAGGCGCCGACGATATTGAAGTCGTGGGTGAGGCCGTCGACGGTTACGAGGCACTGGCTCAAGTCCGCAAGGGCGGGTTCGACCTGCTGATGCTCGACCTCTCCATGCCCGGTCGCAGCGGCGTCGAACTGATCCGGCAGATCAAGGACGAGATGCCCAAGCTGCCCATCCTGATCCTGACGATGCACGAAGAGGAGCAGTATGCGGTACGCGCCATCCGCGCCGGCGCGAAAGGCTATCTCACCAAGGAGAGTGCCGGCACCCAGCTCGTGAGCGCCATCCGCAAGGTCGCAGCCGGCCGCCCCTACATCAGCCTCGAGGTTGCCGAACAGCTGGCCATGGATGCCATGCCTGCCAATGAAGACCTGCCGCACAAGCAGCTTTCCAACCGGGAGTTCGAAGTCTTCACGCTGCTGGTGAGCGGCAAGTCGATCACGGAGATCGCCGAATCGCTGCACCTGAGCGCCAAGACGGTGAGTACCCACAAAACCCGCATCCTAAACAAAATGAACATGAGCTCGCTTGCGGAAATGGTGCAGTATGCGGTGCAGCATAGGCTGCTGGGCCCGCTCAAGGTCTGACCCGCGCCTCTGGTTGTAGTCCTTTCCTTACCTCGGAAGCACTCGAAATTCCGTGCTTCGGCAGCCTGAAGCCCGCCAGCGCGGGTTTTTTCTTAATCAAAATCAAATCTGCCGCTTTTTTCGTCAGTGAAATTTACCGTCCCGGGTAGGAATTTTCCTACCCAATAGGCGGTAGTCCTACATCCTGATTCAGCCACTCCCGATAGTAAAGGCCGGTTGCTATTGCGATACTAGCCATTCACTAAAACGCAACAGTGTCAGACAGCAAATGCTGACCTGCGAACCGCATCGTCGCCTCCTCCCGCGCCACGATGAAAAAGACCGAAGCCGCATCCCACGGCGCTTCCGCCAAAACACTGGATTTTTGAAATAGGAGATGGTTATGTTGTCAACGCAAGCGTCCGATTCCCGCGGCGAGGTCGTCAATTCGACTCTGCATTCCTCATCTCTCGAAGCGGGCTGGCAACGGCAGGGCAAGCTCTGGTCCAACCTGAAGGAACTGTGCGACATCCTCCACATCCCCCAGGTCACGGCCCATACCGAAGAAGAGCTGCTTTTCCAGCATGTGCAATTCAAGACCGGGCAGCGGGTCCATACCATCGGCCAGCCCTTCGATACGCTGTATATCGTTCACTCCGGCTTCCTGAAGACGGTCCTGATCGACGAGTTCGGCAATGAGCAGGTGCTCAGCTTCCCGATGAAGGGCGACCTGTTCGGCGTCGACGGCATCCACACCAAGCGCTATGCGTCGGAAGCCGTTGCCCTCTCCAACTGCGACCTGATCCTTCTGCCGTTCAAGAAGCTCACCGCGCTTGGCCGCATCCATCCCGAGTTCGAGCATGCGATGTACAGCGTCATGAGCCGCGAACTGGTGCGTGAACAGGGCATGGTCAGCATGCTGGGCGCACTCAGCGCCGAAGCCCGCGTCGCCCGCTTCCTGGTCAACCTGTCGGAGCGCTATGCCGACATGGGCTACTCCAGCAAACTGTTCAACCTGCGCATGACACGTCATGAGATCGGCAGCTATCTCGGCCTGACCCTGGAAACCGTCAGCCGGACCCTGTCAGCCTTCAACGAGATCGGCCTCATCACCGTCGACCAGCGCTCCATCGGCATCAAGGATGCGGAAGCATTGCGGACGCTGCGCCGCCTGCCCCCTTCCAGCTCGCGCGCAAAACAGGTCGCCGCGAAAAAGGCCAAGGCCGCAGCTGCCCAAGCGCAGGAAGCGCCGGCCGAGGGCTGGGACCAGCGCGCCAGCGCCTGATCCGGCTAGCACCATTAGCCTGGCCAAGCCCTCTTCGGAGGGCTTTTTCTTTTCAAAATGGCCATAAACGCCATGCTTCAAATGCGCCGCCCCCGCCCCGTTCCAAGGTCCTCCAGTGCCGCAACGGCCAGCCGGCATGAGGGCGTTGCCGCTCTTGCCACGTTCAACGAATCCGGGAATTTCTTCAAAATCTTGTCGCCAGGCTGCAAATCGCCTGTTACCCAAGGGTTATAATACGACCCGCCTTGATCCGCCTCAGATTCAGCCTTCCGGCAATCTGTCCAGAGATCGACCGGCCCGGTTTGCCAACATCCGGCACCTGTCATTCACGCGCACCATTCCTTGTCGGTTCCTATGTCACAGACGTCTGCTAGCAAGCCTCTCGAAATCAAGATTTCCACGGTCGTCGCCGTCGCTGCCCTGCTCGGCACGGCCGATCTCGACACGTTGAAACAGGAACTGCGCAAGCTGACGGGAGGCACGCCGGATTATTTCGACAATGAATTCGCGGTGCTTGACCTCGCCGGATGCGGCGACATGGCGCTCGACTGGCCTGGACTCATCGCGCTCTTCAAGTCTTTCAGCCTGAACCCGGTGGCAGTACGCAATGCCCCGGCCGACATGGAAGCAGACATCGTCGCCAACGGCCTGAGCATCGACGTGGTCGCGCCTCAGGCTGGCGCCCGCGAGGCCGCTGCCGCAGCACCGGCTCCCGCGCCTGCGGCCCCTGCTCCCGCTCCGGCACCCGCGCCGCAGGCGGCCGCGCCCGTCCCCGCCATGATCATCGACACCCCGGTTCGCGCTGGCCAGCGCATCTATGCGCGCGGAGCGGATCTGATCGTCACGGCGGTGGTCAACGGCGGCGCCGAGCTGATCGCCGACGGCAGCATTCATGTCTACGCTCCGCTGCGCGGTCGCGCGCTCGCCGGCGCACGCGGCGATGCCGGCGCCCGCATCTTCGCGCTAAGCATGGAAGCCGAACTGGTATCCATCGCCGGCACCTATCGGACCTTTGAGAACGGCATCCCGGCGGATGTCGAGCGCAACGCGGCCCAGATCCGTCTCGACGGCGATCGCATCGAGATGCTGCCGCTTACCCTGCGCGCTTGAATAATTTTTGTGAAAGGAGTTTGTTCGTGGCAAAAATCATCGTGGTAACGTCTGGCAAAGGCGGCGTCGGCAAGACGACATCGAGCGCCAGTTTCGCTTCCGGACTGGCAATGCGCGGACACAAGACCGCAGTCATCGACTTCGACGTCGGCCTGCGCAACCTCGACCTGATCATGGGCTGCGAACGCCGCGTGGTCTATGACCTGATCAATGTCGTCAACGGCGAAGCCACGCTGACCCAGGCGCTGATCAAGGACAAGCACTGTGAGAACCTGTTCGTGCTGCCGGCTTCCCAGACCCGGGACAAGGACGCCCTCACTGAAGAAGGCGTTGAGAAGGTGCTGAAGGACCTCGACGGCATGGGCTTCGAGTACATCGTGTGCGACTCCCCCGCCGGCATCGAACGCGGCGCCGTGATGGCCCTGACCTTCGCCGACGAAGCGGTAATCGTCACCAACCCGGAAGTGTCCTCGGTGCGGGATTCCGACCGCATCCTCGGCATCATCCAGGCCAAGTCGCGCCGCGCCCAGAACGGCGGCGAGCCGGTGAAGGAGCATCTGCTGATCACCCGCTACGTGCCGAAGCGCGTGGAAGCCGGCGAGATGCTGTCTTATTCCGATGTCCAGGAAATCCTGCGCATCCCGCTGATCGGCATCATCCCCGAATCGGAGTCGGTGCTGCATGCCTCGAACCAGGGCACACCCGCCATCCACATAAAGGACAGCGACGTGGCCGAAGCGTATCAGGACGTGGTTTCGCGCTTCCTCGGCCATGAAGTGCCGCTGCGCTTCACCACCTATGAAAAGCCTGGCCTGTTCCAGCGCATTTTCAAGGGAAGATAATCGATGGCGCTGCTTTCCTTCCTCTTCAACAGCAAGCCGAAGACCGCCGTCGCGGCCAAGGAACGGCTGCAGGTGATCATCGCCCGCGAGCGCAATGGCATGGGCGGTCCGGACTTCCTGCCGCAGCTGCACAAGGAACTGATCCAGGTCATTTCCAAGTACGCCAACGTGAATCCCGACGACATCAAGATTTCGCTCGACCGCCAGGGCAATCTGGAAGTGCTCGATGTGAACGTGGTGCTGCCGGACGTTGCTGCGAAGCCGGCAAGCTGATCACTCGGATGTGAAGCGCCAGTTCGTCTGGCGCGCAATGAAAAGGCATTGCCCCGTCGGGACAATGCCTTTTGTTTTTGGCATCCACAAAGCCGATCGGTCGTCATCGCAGGCCATGGCGGCGATTGCACGCCGCCGGCGCAGCGGACTCAATGCAGGCTGTGCTTCAGGTCCGACAGTTCGCGATGAGCCTGCATTACCGCGCGGCGCACTTCCTCCGCCACCGGCGCGTCGGTCTTGCAGGCATCGCGGGCACGGTCGCCGAGCTGCTCCAGGTCGTCCACGCACTGGCGCAGGGCCTGTTCATCGGCCGACGCCAGCACATTGCTCATCTGACCGGATTTTTCATCGAGCTGCTGGATGCTGTCCTTCAGTTCCATCGGCAGCAGCAATTCTTCCTGGCACAGCCGGGATGCCTGCTCGATGGCAGCCTGCGCGTGCTGGACGCGCTGCCGGATTTCATTCATCTGCATGATGCCGCTCCTTGCTCGCGAATTGATCGAGCGGATTTGATGACAAAGCAATACGGGAGTTCCAGCGGCGAAATGCGGCTGCCCTGTGGGCGGGATATCCCGGGACGGCAAGACAAGGTAGACTAGCTCCGGGCCATCAGCCCAGCGCCGCGAAGCGGCTCATAACCACAAACACAAGGAGATAAAAATGACGTCGATGAAACGACGCGAGATGCTGCACACCACCGCTGCCATGACGCTCGGCGCGATCGCCGGCTGCGCCGCGCCTACCGTAGCCAGCAATCAGCCGCGCACGCCCTTCACCGTTGCCGACACCTATATTCCCATCGTCGGCTCCGATGAAATGTTCCCGGTGCGCCGCATCTACTGCATCGGCAGGAACTATGCCGCGCATGCGCGCGAGATGGGCTCCGACCCTACCCGCGAACCGCCCTTCTTCTTCCAGAAGCCGACCGACGCCATCCAGAACGTCGCCCCCGGCACCACCGCCAATCATCCTTATCCGACGCTCACCAAGAATTACCATTACGAGATCGAACTGGTGGCCGCGCTCGGCAAGGGCGGCAGGAATGTGCCGGTGGAAAAAGCGCTCGACCTGGTGTACGGCTACGCCATCGGTCTGGACATGACGCGGCGCGACCTGCAGCGCGGCATGGGCGACCAGAAGAAACCATGGGAGATCGGCAAGAGCTTCGACATGTCGGCGCCGATCGGCCCCATCCACAAGGTAGCCCAGACCGGCCATTTCAAGCAGGGCAGCATCTGGCTCAAGGTCAATGGCCAGACCAAGCAGGATGCCAACCTCAGCCAGATGATCTGGAGCGTGGCGGAACAGATCGCCAAGCTGTCGGAAGCTTTCGAGCTGATGCCGGGCGACATCATCTTTTCCGGCACGCCGGAAAACGTCGGCCCGGTGGTCAAGGGCGATGTCATGGAAGGCCATATCGACGGCTTGCCGAATTTGTCGGTCAAGGTGGTTTGAAACCCGAACGGGAAACCACAAGGCTGCCTGCATCGCGGCTTGCCATGACATGCGCCCCGCGGGGCGCATTTTCATTTCAGCGTTCGACCGAACGACTGGTCACTGAGGAGTAAAGGCAAATACCCGAAACCCGCTCGAAACAACCGGCAGTGCGCAAAACGGAATAAGTGGAGTGGTGGTCGGTACTGGGATCGAACCAGTGGCTTCCACCGTGTGAAGGTGGCACTCTACCGCTGAGTTAACCGACCATGTCGTCGTGCCGAGGACTCTTTCAAGCACCGCGGCAGATTATGGAAAACTGCGTCGCCATCTCTCGACAGCGGCGCGAATTATCTCACAAAACCTGCAATCCATCAAACAACTCAGGCCGGATTCTCTTCGGCCGGCTTCGTCAGCCAGAGGCACTTGCCCTTGGTGTCCTTGTCGAGTTTCTGCAGTAGCGCCTCGTGTTCCGCGATCTCGGTCTCGTCGGCGCACAGCACCAGGATCTCCGCCAGCTGCGCCGGCTCGGTTTCGCCTTCGCCGCTGCCGCTTTCTTCCGCGCCGATCAGGTCAATCGTCAGACTGTTCTGGCCGCGCGTCATGGCGAGGTAGACCTCGGCCAGCAGTTCGGCGTCGAGCAAGGCGCCGTGCAGCGCCCGGTGCGCATTCGAGATGCCGTAGCGGTCGCACAGCGCATCGAGCGAATTGCGCTTACCGGGATGCATTTCCTTGGCCCGCACCAGCGTGTCCAGCACCGTATGCACATGCGTCTTGAAGGCCGGCAGGCCGAGACGATCGAACTCGGCATCGAGGAAGGCGAGGTCGAAGGGCGCGTTGTGGATGATGATCTCGGCGCCGCTGACGAAGTCGCGCAGTTCGTCGGCGATCTCGGCGAACTTCGGCTTGTCGCTCAGGAACTCGGTGGTCAGGCCGTGCACCGCGAGCGCGCCCTCTTCCGAGTCGCGCTCGGGATTGATGTAGCGGTGGAAGTTGTTGCCGGTCAGGCGGCGGTTGACGATTTCGACGCAGCCGATCTCGATGATGCGGTCGCCGGAGCGTGGATTAAGGCCGGTGGTTTCGGTGTCGAGGACGATTTGGCGCATGATGAATTAAAAAAACGGAGTAGGAAAAACTTCACGCCGCGGCGGCGACGGAGGCGACGCCCATGTTGGCCAGCGCGTCTGCGCGCTCATTGCCTTCATGTCCTGCGTGCCCCTTGACCCAGCGCCATTCGACCTTGTGGCTGCCCAGCGCGGCATCGAGCGCCTGCCACAGGTCGACATTCTTCACCGGTTCCTTGGCGGCGGTTTTCCAGCCGCGCGCCTTCCAGCCATGGATCCACTCGCTGATGCCCTTCTGCACATACTGGCTATCGGTATGCACGATCACTTCGCAGGGACGCTTGAGCATGGTGAGCGCCTCGATCACGGCCCGCAGCTCCATGCGGTTATTGGTGGTGTTCAGCTCGCCGCCGAACAGTTCCTTGCGGTGGCTGCCGGCAACCAGCAGCGCGCCCCAGCCGCCGGGCCCGGGATTCCCCTTGCAGGCGCCGTCGGTAAAAATTTCCACTTTATCCATTACTCGTCCGTCAATTCCTTGATCTTGTTCGTCACCGGCACGCCGCGCGCCGCTTTCACGCCCTGCTTGGCCCAGGCCGGACCGATCAGCCGCATGCCCCGTACCCGCTTGACCGCCTGCACCATGTACACCGCTCCGAGGTAAGGCCACCAGCGGTCGCCGGCACGCTCCATGAAGCCATAGCGCCGCAGCCACTTGTCGGTCAGGCAGGGCGGCGCATAGCAGCCGAAATGGCCGCGATTGACCTCCATGCTCAGCAGCTTGAGCCAGTCCTTGAGCCGGTGCAGTCCGATGAACTCGCCGTTCTGCGGCAGGAAATGCGCGCCGGTCAGCCGTCCCGCCACTTGGCGCAAGCCCCACAGGCTGGCCGGGTTGAAGCCGCAGACGATCACCTGCCCTTCCGGGATCAGCACCCGCTCCACTTCACGCAGCACCTGATGCGGCTCCTGCGCGAACTCCAGCACATGCGGCAGCACCACCAGATCCAGGCTTTGCGTGGCGAAAGGAAGCTCGGCGAAATCATGCACGACCACGATGCGCGGTCGGCCGCCCTCTTCCGCCGGCATGCGGGTATCGGTCAGCCACTTGTTCGGCATGCGGTTGGCCCGCAGGGCGTCCACCTGGGGCAGACCGACCTGGATGGCGTTGAAGCCGAAGATGTCCGCCGTCAGGGCATCGAAGCGGGCCTGCTGCCAGGCGCGCACGTATTGTCCCGCAGGCGTATCCAGCCAGGCGCCGAGCGATATAATCGATTTCCCTGAGGACGGAGTGTGCATTTATGTTAAGCGTATTGGCGGTTCCCGCATTCCAGGACAACTATCTCTGGCTGATCCATGACGGCAAGCATGCGGTGGTAGTCGATCCGGGCGACGCGGCGCCGATTCTCGATGCGCTGGCAAGACTGAACCTGTCCCTGAGCGCTATTCTACTGACACATCACCACGCTGACCATGTCGGGGGCGTGGGCGAATTGACCGACCGCATGCCGGTGCCGGTCTTCGGGCCGCGCAAGGAAGCCATTGCCGGCGTGAACCGGCCGCTCGGGGAGGGTGACCATGTCAGCCTGAACGAGCCGCGCCTCGACTTCGACGTCATCGAAGTGCCCGGCCATACCCGCGGGCACATTGCCTATTTTTCCAGCGGACAGCGCTGGCTGTTCTGCGGCGATACGCTGTTCGCCGGCGGCTGCGGCCGCCTGTTCGAGGGTTCGCCCGAGCAGATGGTGAGTTCCCTTGCGAAGCTGGCAGCCTTGCCCGACGATACCGCCGTCTACTGCGCGCACGAATACACGCTCTCCAACCTGCGTTTCGCCCAAGCCGTTGAACCCGGCAACGAGCCGCTCAATCGCCGCATGCAGTCCGAACAGGACAAGCGCGAACGAGGCATTCCCACCGTCCCCTCCTCCATCGGCCTTGAAAAAGCCACCAATCCCTTCCTCCGCCATACCCATCCTGACATCCTGCGCAAGCTTTCCGACGAGAAAAAGATTTCTTCAGAGGAACCAATTTCGGCCTTCGCCGCTCTACGGGAATGGAAGAACAATTTCCGTTGAATTAACGCAATAGATAGTCTTTACTTTTGTGTAATCATCGCGATTACTTCCGATAAATCTTGACGCAGGAAAACACGATTACGTAAACTTCCCATCCTTTACGGCTGGAGTTTGCCAGCCCCACCCCAGAGAGGAAACATGCACACGCTGAAAAGTCGAAGATTTCCATTTGCAGCGCTGCTTCTTCTTGCCGCACCCATCGCCAGTACCCAAGCCGCAGACCTTTCCCTTCCGATCCAGAATTGGTCCCAAAGTCTAGTCACCGACCTGCCTTACGACCCGAACGACCCGGTCGCTCAGCTCCTCAGCATGGAGGAGGTCGATGTCTGGGGCCGCATCCGGCGCGGCTTTGCAATCCCCGACCTGGACAATCCGCTGGTGGCCAACCACATCCAGTGGTACACCTCGCGTCCTGACTACATTCAGCGCACCACCACCCGCGCCTCGCGCTATCTGTTCCATGTGGTGCAGGAACTGGAGAAGCGCGGAATGCCGACCGAGCTGGCGCTGCTGCCCTTCATCGAATCGGCCTTCAATCCGCAGGCGCTGTCGCCGGCGCAGGCAGCCGGCATGTGGCAATTCATTCCCTCGACCGGCCGCGACTTCAATTTGAAGCAGAGCACGTTCAAGGATGATCGCCGTGACGTGCTGGCGTCCACCGACGCCGCCCTCGCCTACCTGCAGAAGCTGTACAACATGTTCGGCGACTGGCAGCTCGCGCTGGCCGCCTACAACTGGGGCGAAGGGTCGGTGCAGCGGGCCGTCAACAAGAACAAGGCCGCCGGCCTGCCGACCGACTTCAACAGCCTGTCGGCCCTGATGCCGGCGGAAACCCGCAACTACGTGCCCAAGCTGCAGGCAGTGAAGAACCTGATCGCCGCGCCGGCGCAGTACGGCATCGCCCTGCCCAAGGTAGACAACCAGCCCTACTTCGTCACCATCGGCAAGACGCGCGACATCGACATCAAGGTCGCCGCCCAGCTCGCCGAGCTGTCGGTGGATGAATTCAAGGCGCTGAATCCGCAGTTCAACCGGCCGGTGATCACCGGCAGCTCGAACACCCAGATCCTTCTGCCGCAGAGCAATGCGGAGAAGTTCAAGGCCAACCTGTCGAAATGGGGCCGCGCGCTGTCTTCCTGGACGGCGCACACCGTCACCAGCGCGCGGGAGCGTATCGAGACCATCGCTTCCAAGTTCGGCACCACGCCGGAAGTGATCCGCGAAGTCAACAACATCCCGCCGCGCATGCGGGTGAAGGCCGGCTCCACGGTGCTGGTGCCGAAGACCGATCAGCTGGCCGAAGCCGACATCGCGCCCGAGGTGGCCGACAATGCCCGCCTGGCGATCGAGCCGGACGTGCCCGACACCCGCAAGATCTTCGTCAAGGTGGGCAAGCACGATAGTCTGGATTCCATCGCCAGCCGCTACAAGGTGAGCGTGGAACAGATCCGGGGCTGGAACAACCTGCACCAGAACAAGCTGAGCAAGGGGCAAAGCCTGCAGTTGCAGGTGCCTTTCAACCAGGGCGGCGCGACTCGCACGGCGTCGGCGAAGCATGTAGAGCCGGCCAGGCCGGCCACGGTCGTGGCGACCGCCTCCAGCAAGCGCGCCGCGGCGCCGGCCCGCCACGTGGCGCGTCCCGCGCCGGCACGCAAGGTCGCCGCTCCCGCCAAGCAGACTCAGGTAGCGAAGAAGACTGCCGCCCCGGCCAAGCAGCCGGCCAAGAAGCGGCAAGGCTGAACCCGGCGACTTACCCGGCGGGCGCCAGCTCGGTCGAGTAAGTCGAAGCCGCCAGCAGGCGGCGCGTGTAAGGCTGCGTCGGATTGGACAGCACGTCCTCCGTCATGCCGCTCTCCACCACTTTCCCGTCCTTCATCACCATCACCCGATGCGCCATGGCGCGGATCACGGCGAGGTCATGGCTGATGAAGAGATACGCCATGCCGTATTTTCGCTGCAGCTCGGCCAGCAGTTGCAGCACCTGCTTCTGCACCGAGACATCGAGTGACGAGGTTGGCTCGTCCAGCAGGATCAGCTCCGGCTTCAGCACCAGAGCGCGGGCAACCGCTATTCGCTGACGCTGGCCGCCGGAAAATTCATGCGGGTAGCGCGACATCATTTCCGGCGCCAGTCCCACTTCGTGCAGGCCCTGGGCCACCGCATCCCGCAGCTGGACGCGCCCGAGCTGCGGCTGATGCAGCGCTAGGCCCTCGCCGACGATCTGCTCGATGGTACGGCGCGGCGAGAGGGAAGCGAATGGATCCTGAAACACCACCTGCATGCGGGAGCGCAGCGGCCGCAGCGCAGTGCTGTTCATGTCGCTGATGGCGTGATCGCGGAAGCGGATGCTGCCTTCTACCTGAGCCGACGACAGCCGCAGCAGCGCCATGCCGAGCGTCGACTTGCCGGAGCCCGACTCGCCGACGATGCCGAGCGTTTCATGCGGCCGCAGACGCAGGTCGACGTTGTCCACCGCGACGAAAGGCGTCTGCTTGAACCAGCCGCGCTTGATCATGAAGGTGCAGCGCATTTTTTCAGCCGACAGGAGGGGCGGCACCTCGTCGCCGACGGCGGCCACCATGCGCTGCGGATGGCTGGCCAGCAGCTTCCTGGTATAGGGCTCGCGTGGATTGGCGAACAGTTCGGCAGTGGAAGCGGTCTCGATCAGCCGGCCGCTTTCCATCACCCCCACCCTGTCGGCGAAATGCCGCACCAGGTTGAGGTCATGGGTGATCATCAGCACCGCCATGTTCTCCTCGCGCTGCAGCTGGTTCAGCAGTTCGAGGATCTGTACCTGGATGGTGACGTCGAGCGCGGTGGTCGGCTCGTCGGCGATCAGCAGCTTGGGCTTGCAGGCCAGGGCCATGGCGATCATCGCCCGCTGCCGCTGCCCGCCGGACAACTGGTGCGGATAGGCCAGCGCCCGCCGCGCCGGCTCCGGAATGCCGGTCTTGTCGAGCAGATCAACCGCCCGCTTCGCCGCTTCGCGCGCATTGATCCCCTCGTGCAGCATCAGCACCTCGGCGATCTGGTTGCCGATGGTGAACAGCGGATTCAGCGCCGTCATCGGCTCCTGAAAGATCATGGCGATGTCATTGCCGCGCACGGCCCGCATCGCCTGCTCCGACTTGCGCAGGATGTCCTGCCCTTCGAACAGGATGCTGCCTTCATAGGCGGCGTCCTGGTTGAGGCGCATCAGCGAGAGCGAGGTCACCGTCTTGCCGGAACCAGACTCTCCCACCAGTGCGAACTTCTCGCCAGGCGCGATGGAGAAGCTGACGTCGTCCACCACGGTGGCCTCGCCGAAGCGCACGCGCAGGTTGCGCACATCCAGCAGGCTCATGCCTTCCTCCGCACGTCAAGGGCGTTGCGCAGCGCATCGCCGATATTGGTCAGCAGCAGCAGCGTGACGGTCAGCACGCCGAAGGTCGACAGCGCGATCCACCACGCATCGAGGTTGTTCTTGCCTTGGGCGAGCAGCTCGCCCAGGCTGGGCGTGGAAGGCGGCACGCCGAGGCCGAGGAAGTCGAGGCTGGTCAGTGCCAGGATGGCGCCGCTCATGCGGAACGGCAGGAAGGTGACGACGGGCGTGAGGCTGTTGGGCAGCACATGGCGCCAGATGATCTGGCGGTTCGACAGCCCAAGCGCCCGGGCTGCCTGCACATACTCCAGGTTACGGTTGCGCAGGAAGTCGGCGCGCACATAATCGGACAGGCCCATCCAGCCGAACAGCGACAGCAGCACCAGCAGCAGTCCAATGCTGGGCTCGAAGATGGACGAAAAAATGATCAGCAGGTAGAGCTCCGGCATGGAGCCCCAGATCTCCATGAAGCGCTGAAAGAAGAGGTCGGTGCGGCCGGCGAAGTAGCCCTGTATCGCGCCGGTGATCAAGCCAAGAATGACGCCGGTGATGGTGAGCGCCAGCCCGAACAGCACCGATACCCGGAAGCCATACAGCAGCCGGGCGAACACGTCGCGGCCGCGGTCGTCGGTGCCGAGCCAGTTTTCGGAGGAAGGCGGCGCCGGATTGGGGGACTTGGCGAAATAATTCAGCGTGTCGTAGCGATAGTGGTTGATCGGGTAGACGGCCCAGTTGCCCGGCTTGCGGAACTGGTCCTGGATGAAGGGATCGAGGTAGTCGGCGGGCGAGGCGAAGTCGCCGCCGAAGGCCTGCTCCGAATAAGTCTTCACGATCGGAAAATACATCTGGCCGTTGTAGCGGGCCAGCAGCGGCCGGTCGTTCGAAATCACTTCCGCCATCAGGCTGAGCGCGAACAGCACGGCGAAGAGGATGAGGCTGACATAGCCGCGCCGGTTCTGGCGGAAGCGCAGCCAGATGCGGCGCCACGGCGAGATCGAGGGCTTCAGGTCCGGGATGGCTCGGGCGGTGACATCCTCGTTGGAGGCGTGGGTGGTGACGGTGCTCATCGGCTCAGGCTTTCGAACTGGACGCGCGGGTCGGCCCAGACATAGCAGAGATCGCCCAGCAGCTTCACCACCAGGCCGATCAGGGTGAACAGGTAGAGCGTGCCCATTACCACCGGATAGTCGCGCCGCACCACCGACTCGTAAGACAGCAGGCCCAGGCCATCGAGCGAGAACAGGGTCTCGATGAGCAGGCTGCCGGCGAAGAAGGCGCCGATGAAGGCGGCCGGGAAGCCGGTCACCAGCGGAATCAGCGCATTGCGAAACACATGCTTGTACAGCACCGTGCGCTCGCTCAAACCCTTGGCGCGGGCGGTCAGCACGTACTGCTTGCGGATCTCCTCGAGGAAGGTGTTCTTGGTGAGCATGGTCATGACGGCGAAGGAACCGGCCACCGAGGCGGTCACCGGCAGGGCGATGTGCCACAGGTAGTCGGCGACCTTGCCGAACCACGACAGGGTTTCCCAGTTGTCCGAGGTCAGTCCGCGCAGCGGGAACCATTGGACGAAGCTGCCGCCGCCGAACATCACCAGCAGGAACACGCCGAGCACGAAGCCAGGAATGGAGTAGCCGACCAGCACCAGCATGCTGGTAGCGACGTCGAAGCGGCTGCCTTCCCGCATCGCCTTGGCGATGCCGAGCGGAACAGAGATGAAGTAAGTCAGGAAGAAGGTCCAGAGGCCGATGGTGATCGACACCGGCAGCTTCGACTTCACCAGCGACCACACATCCTTGTGGTGGTAGAAGCTCTGGCCGAGGTCGAAGGTGGCGAAGCCCTTGAGCATCTGCAGGAAGCGATCCGGCGCCGGCTTGTCGAAGCCGTACAGCGCCTTGATTTCCTTGACCCGCTCGGCGTCGATGCCCTGGCGCCCGCGGTAGTCGGAGGCGCCGCGGCCGGAGGCCTCTCCGCCGCCGCCCTGGGTCTTGAGCTCCATCAGCGCCTGCTCCACCGGGCCGCCGGGCACGAACTGGATCACGACGAAGGTGATGGTGACGACGCCGATCAGCGTCGGCAGCATCAGCAGCAGGCGCTTGGCGATGTAGGACCAGAGATTCATGGCTTTCCTTTTCTATGCCGTCAGCGCGGCTTGGCTTGCCACCAGGTCGAGATCACATACGGATCGGCCTGATAGTAGAGCGGCGGCTGCTGCGGGATGCCGAAGCGATTGCGGTAGGCGACGCGGTGGGTCGACGAATACCAGTGCGGCACCACCAAGAATTTGTGCAGCAGCACCCGATCCAGCGCACGAGACGCCGCCACCAGCTCCTTGCGGCTGGTGGCGGCCACCAGGGCTTCCACCAGCTTGTCCACCACCGGATCCTTGAGGCCGAAGGTGTTGGAGGAACCCTTTTCATCCGCCGCCTTGGAGCCGAACATGTCGAACATCTCGTTGCCCGGACTGTTGACGTCGGGGAAGCGGTTGCTGGTCATGTCGAAGTCGAACTCCTCCATGCGCTTCTGCACCAGGGCGAAGTCGGCGGTGCGCTGGTTGACCTGGATGCCGAGCTTCTGCAGGTTTCGCACATACACGCTGATGATGCGCGACAGCGCCGACTGGTCGTCCAGGATCTCGAACACGAAAGGCTCCCCTTTCGCATTGCGCAGCGCGCCGTCGCGGTACTCCCAGCCGGCCTGCCTGAACAGCTCGCGTGCCTTCATCAGGTTGGCGCGCAGGGAATTCGGCGAATCGGTGGACGGCGGCACCGGCGCCGGGCCGAACACCGCCGGATCGAGCTTGTCGCGCAGCGGTTCCAGCAATTTCAGTTCATCCGGACCGGGCATGCCGGTGGCGCCCAGTTCGCTGTTGTTGAAGAAGGAGTAGATGCGCTTGTACTGGCCATAGAACAGCTGGCGGTTCATCCATTCGAAGTCCAGCGCCAGGCCGAGCGCCTGCCGCACCCGGACGTCCTGGAACTGCGGCCGCCGCAGGTTCATCACGAAGCCCTGCATGCCGGCGCCGTTGGAATGCTGGAGCGCGCGCTTGACGATTTCGCCGTTCTCGAACTTCGGCCCGGTATAGGCGCGCGCCCAGTTCTTGGCGCTGTACTCCACCACCACATCGAACTCGCCGGCCTTGAAGGCTTCGAGGCGGGCGACGTCATCCTTGTAGAAGCGGTAGAAGATGCGCTCGAAGTTGTACATGCCGCGCCGCGCCGGCACGGCGTCGCCCCAGTAGGCCGGATTGCGCTTGTAAGTGATGGAGCGGCCGACGTCGTAGCGCTCGATCAGGTAGGGTCCGGTGGCGATCGGCGGCTCGAGCTGGATCTTGTCGAAGCTGGTGTTGGCGCCCCACTTGCGCGAGAAGACCGGCACGCCGCCGACGATCAAGGGCAGTTCATGGTTCAGGCTCTTGAAGTCGAAGCGCACCGTGCGCTCGTCCAGCACCACGCATTGCTTGACCTCGGCGAACACGATCTTGAACTGCGGCGCACCCTTGGCCATCAGGGTGTCGAAGGAATGCTTGACGTCGGCGGCGGTGACCGGGTCGCCATTGTTGAAGCGCGCCTTCGGATTGAGGCGAAAGGTCATCGCCATGCGGTCCGGCGCCAGTTCCATGTCTTCCGCCAGCAAGCCGTACATGGTGGCCACCTCGTCAGCGGAACTGGCTGCCAGGGTCTCGAACATCAGGTTGGAGACGCCGGCCGCCGCCACGCCCTTGAGCGAGAAGGGATTGAATTTGTCGAAGCTGGTGCGGCGGTCGGGATTGGCGAGAAACAGCTCGCCGCCGCGCGGCGCATCCGGATTCACGTAGCCGAAATGCGTGAAGTCCTTCGGGTACTTCGGGGTGTCGTACAGGGAAAATGCATGCGCTGCGCTGGCGGCGCCATGCTGGCCGAGACAACTGCAGAACAGTAGGGAAAGAAAGAATGTGCGCATTCGCGGTTTTTTCTTGCCGGGGCTGGCGGTAGGTGGGGCCATTTTACCGAAAGACATTTCGGGCCGGGCAAAGATTCCTCCCCATCGGAAAAACCGTTGATGCGGACATGATGCCAGCGGCGCGTCAGGCAGTCGCCGACGGCGCATATTGCCCTGACAACCCCGAAGCGCCTACAATCTCGCCCATTCCGCATTACCCGCGATATCAACCCATCCGCTTTCCGCCTCCGCTTTCGCTGCAACGTGGCGGCGCTGCGCAGGCGGATCCACCTGGAGTCAACATGGCGTTCCTGCAAGGCAAGAAATTACTCATCACCGGCCTCCTCTCCAACCGTTCCATCGCCTACGGCATCGCCAAGGCCTGCAAGCGCGAAGGCGCGGAACTGGCCTTCACCTACGTCGGCGAGCGCTTCAAGGACCGCATCACCGATTTCGCCAAGGAGTTCGAGAGCGAGCTGGTATTCGACTGCGACGTTGGCAGCGATGAGCAGATCAATGCCCTGTTCGCCGACCTCGGCAAGACGTGGGACAAGTTCGATGGCTTCGTGCACGCCATCGGCTTCGCGCCGCGCGAGGCGATCGGCGGCGATTTCCTCGACGGCCTTTCCCGCGAGAACTTCAAGATCGCCCACGACATTTCGGCTTACAGCTTTCCCGCCATGGCCAAGGCCGCGCTGCCGATGCTGAATGAAAACGCCGCGCTGCTGACCCTGAGCTATCTCGGCGCCATCCGCTCCGTTCCCAACTACAACACCATGGGCTTGGCGAAAGCATCGCTGGAAGCCAGCGTGCGCTACCTCGCCGAATCGCTGGGCAAGCGCGGCGTACGCGTCAACGGCATTTCCGCCGGCCCGATCAAGACCCTGGCCGCCAGCGGCATCAAGGATTTCGGCAAGATGCTGAACATCGTGGCGAAGAACGCTCCGCTGCGCCGCAACGTCACCATCGACGATGTCGGCAATGCGGCGGCCTTCCTGCTATCCGACCTCGCCGGCGGCATCACTGCAGAAATCACCTATGTGGACGGCGGTTTCTCTCAGGTGATGTACAGCCCCGAAGAGTAAGTCTTGCCCAGCGTTAATGCATGCGAGAAACCTTGCTTCCTTCAGCAAGGTTTCGTGCGTCATCAGGAGGGATATTCACAAGAAAACAGATCTTTAAGAGGCATATAATCAAACACGCAGTTCGATAAGCCTGTATAATTCTGTTTGTGCGCAATTCATCGCACATCGCCGCATCGCGAACCCTTTAGCATCTCGATAAAGCCATCCCGCCCTTTGGTGTCGCATTAGAACACCGTCCCGGCGCAAAGCTTTGTGCCGAAATCTCTCAGATTTTTTCTCAGCAGTTTCGTTGGTTGGCGTTGCATTTTCCGCGTTTGCCGCATTGGTCCGGCAGCGCAACGTATTGAACTACGAAAGTAAATAATGACATTTGAAGCATTAGGCTTGCACACGTCCGTCCTCATGGCACTTACCGAAGCAGGCTACACTGCGCCGACCCCGGTGCAGGCGCAGGCGGTGCCCGCGGCCATCGAAGGCCGCGACCTGCTCGTTTCTTCCCAGACCGGCTCCGGCAAGACTGCCGCATTCATGCTGCCGGCCCTGCACAAATTCGCCCTCGCGGAGCAGCAATCAGCGCCCCAGGGCAAGACCTCCAATCAGGAGCGCCAGGCTACCCGCGCCCGCGGCGAACGTCCCCGCTTCCAGCCGGCCCAGCCGAAGATGCTGGTGCTGACCCCGACGCGCGAACTGGCGCTGCAGGTCACCACCGCGACCACCAAGTACGGCGCCCATCTGCGCCGCGTGCGCGCGGTGTCCATCCTGGGCGGCATGCCGTATCCGAAGCAGATGCAATTGCTGTCGAAGAATCCGGAAATATTGGTTGCCACCCCGGGCCGCCTGATCGACCACATGGAGTCGGGCAAGATCGACTTCTCCCAGCTCCAGGTCCTGGTGCTCGACGAAGCCGACCGCATGCTGGACATGGGTTTCATCGAAGACATCGAGAAGATCGTCGACGCGACACCGGAAACCCGCCAGACCATGCTGTTCTCGGCGACGCTCGACGGCGTGGTCGGCAGCATGGCCAAGCGCATCACCCGCGATCCGATGGTGATCCAGATCGCCAGCGCCACCACGCGCCATGAGAACATCCAGCAGCGCGTGCACTTCGTCGACGACCTGTCGCACAAGAACCGCATCCTGGACCATCTGCTGCGCGATACCTCGATCGACCAGGCGGTGGTGTTCACCGCCACCAAGCGCGATGCCGACAGCATCGCCGACCGCCTGAACATCGCCGGCTTCAGCGCCGCCGCGCTGCATGGCGACATGCACCAGGGCGCCCGCAACCGCACCCTGGATGCGCTGCGCCGCGGCCAGGTGCAGGTGCTGGTGGCCACCGACGTCGCCGCTCGCGGCATCGACGTGCCGGGCATCACCCACGTCTTCAACTACGACCTGCCGAAGTTCCCGGAAGACTACGTGCACCGCATCGGCCGCACCGGCCGCGCCGGTCGCCAGGGTCTGGCGATTTCGCTGGCGAACCATGAAGAGAACATGAACGTGCGCCGCATCGAGCGCTTCACCAAGCAGACGATCCCGGTCGACGTGATCGCCGGCTTCGAGCCGAAGCGCAGCGCACGTCCGGCCCGCAAGGCGGACGGCTGGAAGCCGGGCGACAACCGTCGCGGCGGCGCCAAGCCGGGCCAGCGCAGCTTCAGCAAGCCGGGCGCGCCGCGTCGCGAAGGCGGCTCCGGCGGGTATGGCAAGGGTCGTGGCAGCGAGGGCGCCCGCCGCGCTTTCGGCGATCGCTGATTCCCGCCCACGCAAACGCATCAGTCAAACCGCCCGGGTCGAACCGGGCGGTTTTTTTTCGCCTCCAGGATCGGATGCGGGCTGAGCGGCTTTAGCTTTAGCTTGACCGAGCCAACCGTATGGCGGTGAATTGCCAGCGCGCCGGCGCCGGAAAGAAATTGCGATAGGTGGCGCGACTGTGATGCGCCGGAGTGGCGCAGGACGAACCGCGCAGCACATACTGGTTGACCATGAACTTGCCGTTGTACTCGCCGATGGCGCCGAGCGCCGGCCGGTATCCGGGATACGGCGCATAGCTGCTCGCCGTCCATTGCCAGCCGGCGCCGTAAAGCTGGCCCAGTCCCGTGCGGCCGTCGGCCGTCGGCTGCAAACCATGCGGCGGCACGCCCTGCTCGGTGCCCGCCGCCGCATGCTCCCATTCGAATTCGCTGGGCAGCCGTGCATCGCTCCAGCGCGCATAAGCGTCCGCTTCAAAGTAAGAAACATGGGTGACCGGATCATCCAGGCGCAACGGACGCGAGCCATGCAGGGTGAATTCCTCCCAGCCCGCTTCCGTCGCCCGCCAGTAGAGCGGATGGGCGATGCGCTGCGTCTGCACCCAGTCCCATCCCTCCGACAGCCACAGCCCTGGATCCCGGTAGCCGCCGGCTTCGATGAAGGCGGCATACTCGCCGTTTGTCACGAGGCGCGATGCCAGCTGATAGGGCTCCAGGAACTGGCGATGGCGCGGCGTTTCATTATCGAAGCAAAAGCCTTTGCCTGAATGGCCGATGCCCGCGATGCCGCCGTCGAAGCCGAGCCAGGAAAGCGGCCCGGCTTTTCCCGTTTCTTCCGGACCGGTTCGGTAGACGGGCTGCAGCGGATTGAGCGAGAGCAGGTGCTTCAGGTCGGTCAGGACCAGCTCCTGGTGCTGCTTCTCATGCTCCAGTCCAAGTTCCAGGAGGCGGGCCAGCTCTGCACGGTCCCCGTGCGCGCCGTCCAGCAGCGCAGCCATGCGCCGGTCCACGTTTTCGCGGTAGGCCTTCACCTCCTCCAGCGCAGGCCGGGTGAGCATGCCTCGCTGCGGCCGCGGATACTTGTCGCCGACGCCGTTGTAGTAGGAGTTGAACAGCACCCGGAACATCGGATGGAAAGGCTGGAAGGCCGGCTCGAAGCGCTCGAGGATGAAGGTCTCGAAGAACCAGGTGGTATGCGCCAGATGCCATTTCACCGGGCTGGCGTCCGGCATCGATTGCACGCAGCAGTCTTCCTCCGACAGCGGCGCGGCCAGCGCCACGGTATGCCGCCTCACCGCGGCGAAGGCGTGGCGCAGATCGGGATTGAAGTCGCGCATCGCGGTCTTCCTTTCCGTCTGCGTCAGATGGCCCGAGCGTGGCAGACCATGAACCAGCCGCGCTCGTCGGTCCAGGTGCGGGCCGCGCCGAATCCGGCCTGGTGCAGCAGCGACAGGAAGCGATCGCGGGTGTACTTGTAGCTGTTCTCGGTATGGATGCGCTCGCCCGCGGCGAAGCGGCGCCGGCCATCGCGCCATTGCACGGCGAGATCCTGGCGCGCCTCCAGGTGCATCTCGATGCGGCTCTCGTCCGGATTGAAGAAAGCCACGTGGCGCCACTGGCGCGGTTCGAAGTCGGCGCCCAGCATCGCATTGAGATGCAGCAGGAGATTCAGGTTGAAGGCGCCGGTCAGGCCGAGTTCGTCGTCGTAGGCGGCGTTGAGCACGGCGGCATCCTTCACCAGATCGATGCCGATCAGCAGGCCGCCATCCTCGTCGCAGGACTGGCGCAGACGCCTCAGGAAGGCGAGCGCCTCGTCCGGCGCATAGTTGCCGAGCGAGGAGCCGGGATAGAAGAACAACCGGCGATGCTCCGAGACCGCCGGCGGCAGCACGAACTCGCTGGAGAAGTCCATGCCCAGCGCCACCATGTCGAGGGCCGGAAACTTGCGCTGCCAGCGCTCCACCGCCTCGCGCAGGAAATCGACGGAGATGTCGACCGGCACGTACTGCGCCGGCTGCAGCGCCGGGAACAACCTCGCCGCCTTGGCGCAGTTGCCGGCGCCGAGATCGATCATGGTCGCGCCCTGGCCGACCGAGCGCCCGATCTCCAGCAGATGGTTGGCGAAGATGGCCGCCTCGGTGCGGGTGGGGTAGTACTCCGGCAGTTCGCAGATGGCTTCGAACAGGCGCGAGCCGAGCGCATCATAGAGGTACTTCGGGCTGGCATGAGCTTGCGGCGCCAGCAGCCCGGCGGCGAGCTCGGCGCGGATCGCTTCCGCATCCTCGCGGTAGAGCTGGATGAATTCCGCATGCGGCTCCAGCGCATCGCCAGCCAGGACGCTGACGGAGGTGATTCGGTCGGACGGTATCGGATGGCGCGAGGAGAATTTGGATATCATAGGCGGCCGGATTCCTTGTCGGTTAATGAGTCGCATGATCTGCAAAGCTTGCCCGCCGGCACGCCCTGCCGTTCGCAAATGAAACGCCGTGCGGCCATTCTACCCCCCTATCCCCAAACAGCCTCCATGCTCGAACTGCGCGACATCAGCAAATCCTACGGCAGCGGCCGCCAGATCTTCTCCGGCCTCTCCTATGCGCTGAGCGCGGGCGAGTATGTCGCCATTATGGGCGAGTCGGGCGTCGGCAAGTCCACCCTGCTCAATCTCATCGCCGGGCTCGATGCGCCGGACGCCGGCGAGATTTTGATCGATGGCCGGCCGATGTCCGCGCTGGACGATGAAGCCGCCACCCTGCTGCGGCGCCGGCGCTTCGGCTTCATCTTCCAGGCCTTCCACGTGCTGCCGCATCTGACGCTGGTGCAGAACGTGGCCCTGCCGCTACTGCTCAATGGCGAGCCGGCGCAAGCCGCGCAGCGCGCCCGCGCGATGCTGGCGGCGGTCGGCCTCGACGGGCGCGGCGGAGACTTCCCGCGCCAGCTTTCCGGCGGCGAGATGCAGCGGGTGGCAATCGCCCGCGCCCTGGTGCACAAGCCGCGGCTCATCCTGGCCGACGAGCCGACCGGCAACCTCGATCCGGAAACCGCCGACGAGGTGCTGGACCTGCTGCGCCGCGAGATCAAAGCCAATGGCGCGTCCTGCTTGCTGGTGACGCATTCCTATGCCGCCGCCGCCAGCACCGACCGGGTGCTGGAACTCACCCGCCATGGCCTGCATCCGCTGGCGCCGGACGCGCCGCTGCGCCGGGCCCGATGAGCGGCATGGCATCACCCTCCTGGGTGCTCAACCGCTGGCTGCTGCGCGGCGAATGGGCCGCCCATCCGCTGCGGGCGCTGATGGCGATCGCCGCCATCGCCCTCGGCGTCGCCATGGGCTTCGCTATCCACCTCATCAATGCCGCCGCCTTCAATGAATTCTCGGCCGCGGTGCGCAGTCTCTCCGGCCAGTCCGACCTGCAGGTGCGCGCCGCGTCAGGCTTCATCGACGAAAACCGCTATCCGCAGCTGGCGCAGCACGAGGGCGTGACGGTCGCGAGCCCGGTGCTGGAACTGGATGCGGTGGTGCCGGGACAGAGCAATGCGCTGCGCCTGCTCGGCATCGACATCTTCCGCGCCGCGCTGGTCGCGCCCGACTTGCTGCCCAGCGCCGGGGAAGACAAGCCTTTCGATGCGCTGGCCGACGATGCGATCTTCCTGTCCCCGGCGGCAATGGCCTGGCTGAACGTGAAAACCGGTGACCGGCTGGCCCTGCGCAGCGGCACCGACACGGTGGACCTGCGGGTGGCCGGCGGCATCGCCAGCGCCCGCCCCGGACAGCGCCTGGCGGTGATGGATGTCGGCGCGGCGCAATGGCGCTTCAAGCGCCTCGGCCAGCTGTCGCGCATCGACCTGAAGCTGGCGGAAGGCGTGAACCGGGAACGCTTCAGGCAGGAACTGGCGCGCGAACTCGGCACCGGCCTGCTCGTGACTGAAAGCCAGGAGCAGCAGGAGCGCAGCGCCAACATGTCGCGCGCCTACCGCGTCAACCTCAACGTGCTGGCGCTGGTGGCGCTGTTCACCGGCGCCTTTCTGGTGTTCTCCACCCAGGCGCTGTCGGTGCTGCGCCGGCGCAGCCAGCTGGCCCTGCTGCGGGTGCTGGGCCTGAGCCGGCGCCGGGTGCTGCTGCAGATCCTGCTGGAAGGCGGCCTGCTCGGCGTCGCGGGCGCGGTCCTCGGACTGGCGCTCGGCTACGCGCTGGCGGCGCTGGCGCTGCGCTTCTTCGGCGGCGATCTCGGCGGCGGCTTCTTTCCCGGCATCCGCCCCTCGGTGCAATTCGCGCCGGTGGCGGCGCTGGTGTTCTTGCTGCTCGGCATAGGCGTGGCCCTGCTCGGCTGCGCCAGCCCGGCCTGGGAAGCGGCCCGGGCGCGGCCGGCCGCCGCCCTGAAGGCCGGCAGCGAGGACGTGGCGCTGTCCCGGTTGGCCAAGCCCTGGCCGGCCCTGATCCTGCTGCTGCTCGGCGCCGTGCTGAGCCAGCTGCCGCCGGTGGCCGGCCTGCCGATCTTCGGCTATCTCGCCGTCGCCCTGCTGCTGATCGGCGGCATCGGCCTGATGCCGCGCCTGGCGGCGCTGATGTTCGGCGCGCTGTCGCGGCGCGGCAGCGACCGGGTGGTGCCGGCGCTGTCCCTGGCGCGGCTGGCGAACGCGCCCAACCAGGCGTCCATTGCCCTCGGCGGCATCCTCTCCAGTTTCAGCCTGATGGTGGCCATGGCCATCATGGTGGACAGCTTCCGCGTCTCGGTGGATGAATGGCTCGGGCAGGTGCTGTCGGCCGACGTCTATGTACGCGCTTCCAGCGGCGGTGCCACCACCGGCGCGCTGGGGCCGGTGCAGCAGCAGGCGCTGGCCGCCACGCCCGGTGTGCGCCGCATCGAATTCCTCAAGGCGCAGCAGCTGACCCTGGCGGCAGGACAGGCGCCTGTGGCCCTGATCGCGCGGCCTATCGATCCTGGCGACCCTGGACGCACCCTGCCGCTGCTTGGCAAGGGAACGCCGCCTATCCTGCCTGCCGGCGCGGTGCCCGTCTGGATTTCGGAAGCCATGGTCGATCTGTATGGCTACGCTGCCGGGCGCGAGGTTTCCCTCCCCTTCGGTCCGGCCGGTACCCGCTTCCTCGTCGCCGGCATCTGGCGCGACTATGCGCGCCAGGGCGGTGCGATCCAGATGCGCCTGGAAGACTACCGGCACCTGAGCGGCGATACGGATGTGAACGATGCCGGCATCTGGCTGGCACCGGGCGCATCCGCCGAGTCGGTGATCGCGCGCATCCGCGGGCTGCCCTTCGGACCGGCGCTGGAGATTTCCCAGCCGGGCGAGATCCGTGCCGTCAGCCTCAGGATCTTCGACCGCAGCTTCGCCATTACCTACCTGCTGGAGGCGGTGGCCATCGTCATCGGCCTGTTCGGCGTGGCCGCCACCTTCTCCGCCCAGACCCTCGCCCGCGCCCGGGAGTTCGGCATGCTGCGCCATGTCGGCGTGACCCGGCGCCAGATACTCGGCATGCTGGCTGCCGAGGGCGGCATGCTGGCGCTGCTCGGCATCCTCACCGGCTTCGCGCTCGGCGGCTGCATCAGCCTGATCCTGGTCTACATCGTCAACCCGCAATCCTTCCACTGGACCATGGAACTGCATGTGCCGTGGGGCTCGCTGATGGCGGTGGCCGCCGCCCTGCTGCTGTCGGCCGGCCTCACCGCGCTGCTGGCCGGCCGGCAGGCGGTAGCCGGCAGCGCGGTGCGGGCCGTTCGGGAGGACTGGTGATGATCAAGCGCATGCTCCTCGCCGGCCTGCTACTGCTGGTCAGCCTGCAGGCCGGTCTCGCCGCGCCGCCACGGCTGAGCGCAGTGACGCCCGGGAAGACCCTCGCCTTCCCGCGCGACTTCGGCGCCCATCCCGATTACCGCACCGAGTGGTGGTACGTCACCGGCTGGCTGCAGACGCCGGACGGCAAGCCGATCGGCTTCCAGGTCACCTTCTTCCGCTCCGCCACCGACCATGATCCGGCCAATCCCAGCCGGCTGGCGCCGAAGCAGCTGATCATCGCCCACGCGGCGCTGTCCGACCCGGCCGCCGGCCGCCTGCTGCACGACCAGCGCAGCGCCCGGGCCGGCTTCGACCTCGCCTACGCCAAGGAGGGCACCACCGATGTGGCGCTGAACGGCTGGCGCTTCTTCCGCGAAGCCGACGGCCGCTACCGGGCGCAGCTGCGTGCGCGGGAATTCGAATTCGACCTCGCCATGGCGCCGACCCAGCCGCTGCTGCTGCAGGGCGAGCAAGCATATTCGCGCAAGGGGCCGCGCCCGGAGCAGGCAAGCTACTACTACAGCGAACCCCAGCTCAAGGTCGGCGGCAGCATCGTCCGCAACGGCCAGCCGCTCACGGTGACCGGCAGCGCCTGGCTCGATCATGAATGGTCCACCAGCGTGCTCGACGCCGATGCCGCCGGCTGGGACTGGATCGGCGCCAACCTCGACGACGGTTCGGCCCTGATGGCTTTCCAGATCCGAAGCCGCGACGGCGCCCGCCGCTGGGCTCATGCCACCCTGCGCAGCCCTGACGGCAAGCTGCGCCAGTTCGGCCCCGACGAGGTCGCCTTCGAGCCGGTGCGGCGCTGGCAGTCGCCGCGCACCGGCGCCAGCTATCCGGTGGCGCAGCGCCTCGTGACCGGCGACATCGCCTGGGAGCTGCAGCCGCTGCAGGACGACCAGGAACTCGATTCGCGCCAGTCCACCGGCGCCATCTACTGGGAAGGCGCGACCACTCTGCTGCGCGGCGGGCAGCGGGCCGGGCGCGGCTATCTCGAAATGACCGGCTACGCCAAGCCGATGAAACTCTGATCTCCTCATGACGCCATCCAGCCAGCTCCGCCCGAAGGGCAGCCTCGCCACGCTCGAGGGCCTGCTGCCCTTCATGGCACCTTACCGCAAGCGCTTCCTGCTGGCCGGCTTCGCGCTGGTGGTGGCGGCCGGCGCCACCCTGGCCATGCCCTACGCCTTCCGGCGCCTGGTGGATGTCGGCTTCAACACCATCGAGAGCGGCAAGACGGCCCACATCGACGCCTACTTCATCGGCCTGTTCGCGCTCGCCTGCGTGCTGGCAGTCGCCACCGCCGCCCGCTTCTACATGGTGTCGTGGCTGGGCGAACGCGTCACCGCCGACCTGCGCCGGGCGGTGTATTCGCACGTGGTGACGCAGAGCCCGGAATTCTTCGAAACCAGCCAGACCGGGGAGGTGCTGTCACGCCTGACCACCGACACCACCCTGATCCAGACCCTGGTCGGCACTAGCATCTCCATGGGCCTGCGCAATTCGCTGCTGTTCGCCGGCGGCCTGACGATGCTGTTCGTCACCAGCCCGCGCCTGTCGGCCATCATCCTCGTCATGCTGCTGGTGCTGATCCTGCCCATCGTGATTTTCGGGCGCCGCGTGCGCAAGCTCTCGCGCGAGTCGCAGGACCGGGTGGCCGATGCCTCCGCCCTGGCGGGCGAGATCCTCAACGCCATGCCGACGGTGCAGGCCTATACCCAGGAAGTGCGGGAGGCGCGGCGCTTCGGCGATACCGTGGAACAGGCTTTCGACACCGCGATGCGTCGCATCCGCGCCCGTTCGCTGCTGACGGTGACGGCGATCCTGCTGGTGTTCGGCGCCATCGTGTTCGGGCTGTGGCTGGGCGCGCATGCGGTGATGGACAAGAGCATGACCCCCGGCGAGCTGGGCCAGTTCATCCTGTATGCCACGCTCGTCGCCGGCGCCATCGGCGCGCTGTCGGAAGTGATGGGCGATGCCCAGCGCGCCGCCGGCGCGGCGGAACGCCTGCTCGAACTGCTGGCGCTGAGCTCGCCGGTGCAGCCGCCGGCCGCGCCGCTTGCGCCGCCGGCGCGCCGGGGCAATGGCGCGGCGCTGAGCCTGAGCGACGTCTGCTTCCACTATCCCTCGCGGCCGCAGCAGAATTCGCTGTCCCACCTGAACCTGGAAGCAAGGCCGGGCGAGACGGTGGCGGTGGTCGGTCCCTCGGGCGCCGGCAAGACCACCCTGTTCCAGTTGCTGCTGCGCTTCTACGACCCCCAGCAGGGCGGCATCGCCATCGACGGCATCGACATCCGCCGGCTCGCCCTGCACGACCTGCGCGGCGCCATCAGCATCGTGCCGCAGGACACGGTGATCTTCTCCGCCAATGCCCTGGACAACATCCGCTACGGCCGGCCGGAGGCGAACGACGAGGAAGTGGTCGCGGCGGCGAAGATGGCGGCGGCGCACGAGTTCATCGAGCGCTTGCCGGAAGGCTACCGCTCCTTTCTCGGCGAGCGCGGCGTGCGCCTGTCCGGGGGACAGCGCCAACGTATCGCCATCGCCCGCGCCCTGCTGAAAAACCCGCCCCTGCTGCTGCTGGACGAAGCCACCAGCGCGCTCGACGCCGAATCGGAGCGCCTGGTGCAGGGAGCGCTGGAGCGGGCCATGGCCGGCCGCACCACGCTCGTCATCGCCCACCGCCTGGCGACCATCCAGCGTGCCGACCGCATCATCGTGATGGAGCATGGCCGCATCGTGAAAAGCGGCAGCCATGCTGAGCTGGTCGCCCATGGCGGCCTCTATGCCAGCCTGGCGGCCCTGCAATTCGGCTTGGGCTGATACTTGCGCCCGATGCTTCGGGTTAACGGAAGAATGGGTTCCGCAAAACTCTATTTGCAAATAATTCTCGTTTGCATATACTGAGTTTTCTTGCAATTTGCTGAATTCATTCCATCAACCCTTCACTCACGAAAGAGGAAATCCATGCGCAATGTCCTGCTTGCCTCCCTGTTGATCGCCCTGTCCGGCTCCGCCTTCGCCGCCGCCAAGTGCGCCGCCCATCCGAAGTCCGAATGGATGAAGCAAGAGGACGCCAAGGCCAAGCTGGAAGCCGAAGGCTACAAGATCCGCAAGTTCAAGGTCGACGGCAATTGCTATGAAATCTACGGCCATAACAAGGAAGGCAAGAAAGTGGAAATCTATTTCGACACCAAAACCCTGGACGTGGTGAAGGCCGAAGTCGAGAAATAAGCGCAAGCATCGGAGAGCGCTTGCCATGGTGCTGGTCTGGGACAGGCTGGTCCGCCTCATCCATTGGGGCGTGGCCGCGCTCGTGGCGTTCAATTTCCTGAACGAGGGTGGCTCAACCTGGCACCGCTATGCCGGCTATGCGACGGCGACGCTGGTACTCACCCGCCTCGCCTGGGGCCGTTTCAGCCGCGGCCATGCCCGCTTTTCCCGCTGGTGGCCAGGTATCGCCGGCCTGCGCGCCTACTTCGCCGCCAGCCGCGCCGGACGCGCCCCCCGCTTCCTCGGCATCAATCCGGCCGGCGCCTGCATGGCGGTGCTGCTCTGGCTGCTGATCCTGGCGCTCGGCATCAGCGGCTGGATGATGGGCCTGGATGCCTTCTGGGGCGATGAATGGCTGGAGATTCTCCATGAAGTCATCGGCTACGGGCTGCTGGCCTGCATCGGCTTGCATGTGGCTTCCGTCATCTTCGTCAGCATCCGGCACCGCGAAAACCTGCCGAAGGCCATGCTGACCGGCAAAAAACGTCCCTCCTGAATTCTCCCCGACAATCCGCTTGCCGGTAAAATACGGGCAACCTTCACGGATTGCGGATCCCCATGCGTCAATACCTCGATTTCATGCGCCATGTCTACGAACACGGCACCGAAAAAACCGATCGCACCGGCACCGGCACCCGCTCGGTGTTCGGCTACCAGATGCGCTTCGACCTGCAGGAAGGCTTCCCGCTGGTCACCACCAAGAAGCTGCACCTGAAATCCATCATCCATGAGCTGATCTGGTTCCTGGCCGGCTCCACCAACATCAAGTACCTGAAGGACAACGGCGTCTCGATCTGGGATGAATGGGCCGATGCCGAGGGCAATCTCGGCCCCATCTACGGCTACCAGTGGCGCTCCTGGCCGGCGCCGAACGGCCAGCACATCGACCAGATCGCCCAGGTGGTGGACCAGATCCGCAAGAATCCCGATTCGCGCCGGCTGATCGTCTCCGCCTGGAACGTGGCCGACATTCCGCAGATGAAGCTGCCGCCCTGCCATGCCTTCTTCCAGTTCTATGTCGCCGACGGCAAGCTGTCCTGCCAGCTCTACCAGCGCAGCGCCGACATCTTCCTCGGCGTGCCGTTCAACATCGCCTCCTACGCCCTGCTGACGCACATGGTGGCGCAGCAGACCGGCCTGGACGTCGGCGAATTCATCTGGACCGGCGGCGACTGCCACCTCTACTCCAACCACATGGAACAGGTGCGCGAACAGCTGTCGCGCAAGCCCTTCCCGCTGCCGCAGCTGGTCATCAAGCGCAAGCCGGACTCCCTCTTCGATTACCGCTTCGAGGATTTCGAGATCGTCGGCTACGAATGCCATCCCGCCATCAAGGCGCCGGTGGCGGTATAAGTTCCGGTTCGCGGGCGGCCGGCGCATGCCGCCGCCCTTTCGCCTTTCCCATCATCCGTCCCACTCCCGCCGCCGCGGGATGACCATCATGTCCGATCCCAAGCTCACCCTCATCGTCGCGGCCGACAGCGCCGGCGGCATCGGCATCAACAACCAGCTGCCCTGGCATTTGCCGGCCGACCTGGCCCGCTTCAAGCAGCTCACCACCGGCCATCCCATCATCATGGGCCGCAAGACCTTCGATTCCATCGGCCGGCCCTTGCCTAACCGGCGCAACATCGTCATCACCCGCGACGCGGCATGGCAGCACGACAAGGTGGAGGCGGTGAACTCGATCGAGGCGGCGCTGGCCCTGGTGGACGGATTGCAGGCGTATGTCATCGGCGGCGCGCAGATCTTCGAGAAGACCTTGCCCCTTGCGCAACGGCTGGAGCTCACCGAGATCGGCAAGCGCTTCGACTGCGATGTTTTCCTGCCGACCATCGACTGGAAACAGTGGAAGGAAGTGGCGCGCGAAGGGTATCATTCCGCCGAGCATGGTTTCGACTATGCATTTGTCACTTATGAAAGAGTCGAGGAGTAAGCATGTCCGGTCACGGTTTTCACGTTCACGGCCCGCATGATCATGAAGTCGAGCATGCCGCGTCTCATGGGGGCGCCGATTCCTTCGCCAGCCGCATCGCGGTGATGACGGCGGTGCTGGCTACCGTCGGCGCCATCTTCGGCTACCAGGCCGGCGCGACCCAGAACAACGCCGCCCTGTACAAGAACAACTCAGCCATCAAGAAGACCGAAGCCTCCAACCAGTGGAACTATTACCAGGCCAAGTCGAGCAAGCAGAACCTGGCCGAGCTGGCCATGGCCCTGCCCGGCGTCGACGTGAACAAGTACAAGGCCGAGGTGGAGCGCTACAAGCAGGAGAAGAATGACATCAAGGTGGATGCCGAGAAGCTGGAAGCGGTATCGCTCGACTGGGACAAGCAGTCGGACGAGCAGATCCACCAACACCATCGATGGGCGCAGGCGATGACGGCGGAGCAGATCGCCATTTCCCTCGCCGCGATCGCCCTCCTCACCCGCAAGAAGTGGCTGCAATTCTCCGCCTACGGCGTGGCTGCCGTCGGCTTCGCCCTCGGCGCGCTGGCCTGGCTGCACATCTGACCATTCCCCCGGACCGCCCGCCGCCAGGAATTCCTGGCGGCGGCGCCACTCCAAGCCGACAGGAAAGCCCTGCCGGCTCATCCGAATCCGCAGATACGCCGAATCCCCCAAGTTTCCCCATATCTGCGAAAATCCCGCTTTTGCCTTTCTGACGCCGGCCGCGCGCCCGCTATGGCGCGCCGGGCCAGCCGCATTTTCCGGTCGCACCCGCAGCACCGCGTCACCCGTTCTCACTGGAGACCCTGATGAAATTTCGCTTCCCCATCGTCATCATCGATGAAGACTTCCGCTCCGAGAACACCTCGGGCCTCGGCATCCGCGCGCTCGCCGATGCGATCGAGAAGGAAGGCATGGAAGTGCTGGGCGTCACCAGCTACGGCGACCTGTCCCAGTTCGCCCAGCAGCAGTCGCGCGCCTCGGCCTTCATCCTGTCCATCGACGACGAAGAATTCGGCGGCGGCTCGGACGAGGAAGTCGACACGGCGCTGAAGTCGCTGCGCGCCTTCGTCGGCGAGATCCGCCACAAGAACGCCGACATCCCGATCTACATCTACGGCGAGACCCGCACCTCGCGCCACATCCCGAACGACATCCTGCGCGAGCTGCATGGCTTCATCCACATGTTCGAGGATACGCCGGAGTTCGTGGCGCGCCACATCATCCGCGAGGCCAAGTCTTATCTCGACGGCCTGGCGCCGCCCTTCTTCCGCGCCCTGGTGCACTATGCGCAGGACGGTTCCTACTCCTGGCACTGCCCCGGCCACTCCGGCGGCGTCGCCTTCCTGAAGTCGCCGGTGGGCCAGATGTTCCACCAGTTCTTCGGCGAGAACATGCTGCGCGCCGACGTCTGCAACGCGGTGGAGGAACTCGGCCAGCTGCTCGACCATACCGGTCCGGTGGCCGCCTCGGAGCGCAATGCGGCGCGCATCTTCAATGCCGACCATTGCTACTTCGTCACCAACGGCACTTCGACCTCGAACAAGATGGTGTGGCACTCCACCGTCGGCCCCGGCGACATCGTCGTGGTGGACCGCAACTGCCACAAGTCCATCCTGCACTCCATCATCATGACCGGCGCCATCCCGGTCTTCCTGATGCCGACCCGGAACCACCTCGGCATCATCGGCCCGATCCCGCTGGAAGAGTTCAAGATGGAAAACATCATGAAGAAAATCGAGGCCAACCCCTTCGCCCGCGAAGCCAAGAACAAGAAGCCGCGCATCCTCACCATCACCCAGTCCACCTATGACGGCGTGCTGTACAACGTCGAGACGCTGAAGCAGATGCTGGACGGCGAGATCGACACCCTGCACTTCGACGAAGCCTGGCTGCCGCACGCCACCTTCCACGACTTCTATCGCAACATGCACGCCATCGGCAAGGACCGTCCGCGCGCCAAGCAGTCGATGATCTTCTCCACCCAGTCCACCCACAAGCTGCTGGCCGGCCTGTCGCAGGCATCGCAGATCCTGGTGCGGGAATCCGAGACGGTGAAGCTGGACCAGGACATGTTCAACGAAGCCTACCTGATGCACACCTCGACCTCGCCGCAGTATTCGATCATGGCGTCGCTCGACGTGGCGGCCGCGATGATGGAACCGCCGGGCGGCACCGCGCTGGTGGAGGAAAGCATCCTGGAGGCGCTCGACTTCCGCCGCGCGATGAAGAAGGTGGACCAGGAATGGGGCCAGGACTGGTGGTTCCAGGTCTGGGGCCCGGACGTCACGTCCGAGAACGGCATCGGCAGCCAGGAAGACTGGATGATCAACGCCGAGGATGACTGGCATGGCTTCGGCAAGCTGGCGCGCGGCTTCAACATGCTGGACCCGATCAAGGCCACCGTGGTCACGCCCGGCCTGTCGCTCGACGGCAAGTTCGGCGACACCGGCATTCCGGCGTCCATCGTCACCCGCTATCTCGCCGAGCATGGCGTCATCGTGGAGAAGGCCGGCCTGTATTCCTTCTTCATCATGTTCACCATCGGCATCACCAAGGGCCGCTGGAACACCCTGCTGACGGCGCTGCAGCAGTTCAAGGACGACTTCGACAAGAACCAGCCGATGTGGCGCATCCTGCCGGAGTTCGCCGCCGCCAATCCGCGCTACGAGCGCATCGGCCTGCGCGACCTGTGCCACAGCATCCACGACATGTACAAGGCCTACGACGTGGCGCGCCTGACCACCGAGATGTACCTGTCCGACATGCAGCCGGCGATGAAGCCGTCCGATGCCTTCGCCAAGATGGCCCACCGCGAGATCGAGCGCGTCTCCATCGACGAACTGGAAGGCCGGGTCACCGCCATCCTGCTGACGCCCTACCCGCCGGGCATTCCGCTGCTGATCCCGGGCGAGCGCTTCAACAAGACCATCGTCGATTACCTCAAGTTCGCGCGCGACTTCAACGAGAAGTTCCCCGGCTTCGAGACCGATGTGCATGGCCTCGTGACCCAGGTGGTGGACGGCAAGCGCGGCTACTACGTCGACTGCGTGAAGTAAGGATGGAATGCGGCATGCGGCCATGCCGCATTCCATCACTCCCTGTCAAAGATGAAAACCACTGAAGAGATGCACGGCGTCTGTTCCCGGCGCCATACCTTCCACGAAACCAGCCGCAAGGCCGAGCGCGGCACGCGCCTGGTGATGTGGATCACTGCCGCCATGATGGTGGTGGAGATCGGCGCCGGCTGGTGGTTCAACTCCATGGCGCTGCTGGCCGACGGCTGGCACATGAGTTCCCATGCGCTCGCCATCGGCCTCTCCGCCTTCGCCTATGGCGCGGCGCGGCGCTATGCGCATGATCCGCGCTTCGCCTTCGGCACCTGGAAGATGGAGATCCTGGCCGGCTTCACCAGCGCGGTGTTCCTGCTCGGGATCGCCGGCCTGATGGTGTTCGGGTCCATCGAGCGGCTGCTGGCCCCGGAAGCGATCCACTACGAAGAAGCGATGATCGTGGCCGCCATCGGCCTGGCGGTGAACGTGGTGTGCGCCTTCATCCTCGGCGGCGCCCATGATCACGGACACGAACATGGTCATCACCATGGCCATCACCATGGGCATGACGAGCATCACCGCCATGAGCAGCACGGCCATCATCACGACCTGAACCTGAAGGCGGCCTACGTCCACGTCATCACCGACGCCGCCACCTCGGTGCTGGCCATCGTGGCGCTGGCCGGCGGCTGGCTGTATGGCTGGGCCTGGCTGGACCCGCTGATGGGCATCGCCGGCGCGGTGCTGGTGGCGGCCTGGGCCCGCAACCTGATCGCCGACACCGGCAAGATCCTGCTTGACCGGGAAATGGACCATCCCATCGTCGACGAGATACGCGAGGTGGTGGCCGATGCAGCCACGGGGCGCAGCCTGCGCATCGACGACCTGCATGTCTGGCGGGTTGGCAAGCAATCCTTTGCCTGCGCCCTCAGCCTGATCACCGACGACGCTGGCCTGACGCCCGCGCGCATGCATGAACTGCTGTCGGTGCATCCCGAAATCGTGCATTCGACGATCGAAATCCACCACGCCGCCTGAACACCGGCCGCAACCGGCATGCGCGGCCGCACCGCCGATATGGCCGGCATTGGCGCATCAGCCTAGTTGCACATCGTCGCGCCGCCGCAGCTGACATAGTTCGACGACACGCCCACGTCTTCCCGGGTGCGGCCGTACAGGCTGATCTGCTTGTAGCTGGAAGCGCCGGTCGGCGTGCTGCTCAGCGTCAGGTCGATGCTGCGCTGGCCAACCAGGATCTCGTCGTGCGCTGCCCTTCCCATGCCCGAGCAGTTAGAACTGGTGCAGAAGGTCACGTCCTTGCCGGACACCGCGCCATTGCGCGCCCAGCTGGCGCTGAACACGGCGGTTTCGCCGCTGTACTTCACCAGGGCCTGTTTCGTCTTGCTTTCCAGTTCCAGCCAAGGGAAAGATGGCAGCGCCGCGAATTTCGGCGGCACGCCGTCGACGCGCTTGATCACCGACACCGGCGTGCCGGTGGCCGCCACGTTGTTGTACAGCTCGATCTTCACCTTGCGGCCGCGGCGATAGAAGTTGTCGATCAGGCTGTCGCCGGCCTGAGCATCGGCCCCGTTGTCGCCGAGCGATAGCCAGGACGCCCCGCAGGAGGAACCGGTGACGGCCAGGCGCGGCTTCTCGCTGGCTTGCGCCGCCTGGGTGATGCAGGCATCGCTCAGCGTCAGGCTGACCAGCGGCGTGGCTTCCCAGCCGGAGTTGTCGAGATTGCGCTGGAAGACCTTGGCGGCCCGGATGCCGGTGCTGCTGTTGCCGTCGCTGCCGGCGATGTCGAAGGTCAGCGCCCGGGTATAGGTGGCGGTCGATGCCGGATCGACGCCCGGCAGATCGAGGCGCACGGTGCGCTGCACCGCCGAGCCGATATGGATCTCATACGGCGACGACCGTCCGAGCAGCTTCCAGTCGGCGCCCGGCCGCAGCACCACGGCGAGTTCCGCGCCCTCGAAGGCCTGGCTGCCCTTGACCATGGAAAAGCCGACCTCGCAAGTCTTGGCGCTCGGATCGGTGGAGAAATCGCAGTCGCGCAGCACCGGATCGATGACCTTCCCGCCGAGCAGGTTGTTCATGCTCGCGAACTGGCAGAACGCGGCCGCCGCAGTCGACTTGTTCAGCGCTCCGCCGCCGATGTCGAGCGAGAACTGGTCGTCGAAGATGCCGGCGCCCGCCATGCGCGAAACGCAGGTCTCGAGACTGGAGGCGCCGATGGCGTAGTTCATCCCGCCGACGAAGACGCGGGAAATGCCGCGCAGGTCGGTATCCATTCCGGCATCGGCAGTCACCGCGCCGGTGGCGCTGTCCTGGTCGAGGTAGGCACTGCCGGCGCCGATGCGCCCCTCGAGCTGGACGAAGGTCTTGCCGGTGGCGCCGTCGAGCTCGGTGCTGACCTGACCGCATCCAGCAGCTTGTCCATGCCGGTGCGGTCGGCGCTGAAGGCGGTGGTGGCGAAGTCGGCATCGGCGATGCCGGCCTTGCTCGCCAGGTCGCCGAGCGCCGTCTTCAGCTTGGCCGCCTGGGCCTTGATGCTGTCCGCAGACGGCAAGGCAGCGGCGCCGTCGAACAGCACCGACGGGTCTTGCCCCACGGCCAGCGCCAGCGCGGCATGGGTGAGCGGCGTGACATTGGCGGTGCCCGCGTCCTGCACCACGGAGTACAGGCAGGTGTAGTTGGCGCCGACCAGGCCGCAGGATTGGATCGTGAACGGCGGCGTCATGCCCGCCACCGGGAGGTTGCCGTAGCTGCCGTCGTCCGCCGCGCTGGCGGTCGCGGTCTGGCCGTTGGCATCCCTGACCGTGATCGTGGCATCGAGCATCGGGGCACCGACCGCCACCGTGCCCGACAGCGTGCTGCCCGAGCCGGCCGCGGGCGTGTCAGCCTGGCTGACCGCGCCGCCACCGCCGCTGCAGGCGCCCAGCAGGGCAACGATCGCGGCGATCAAGGGCAGCGTGGCGTTGCGGGTATTCGGCCTGTAGGCTCCCATGACATCTCCTATTCAATAAAAGCAAAATGATCGATGAATCCGTGGACGAGAAACTGCACTGATGGAGGAAGACATGGAATCGATTCTAACGGCAGGAAATTTCCGTGTGGAAAAACCGTTGTCATTCTGGCCTTGCGCTGCGGCCAAGAAAAAAGCCCGCGCGGGTGGCCGGGCGGGCTTGATGAGGTTCGGCAGACTGGCTGCCGGAACGTTTTTCAACGCGGGATGATCAGGTCTTGGGCAGGGTCACGCCATGCTGACCCTGGTACTTGCCGCCGCGGTCCTTGTAGGAGATTTCACAGACTTCGTCGCTCTCGAAGAACAGAACCTGGGCGCAGCCTTCGCCGGCATAGATCTTCGCCGGCAGCGGCGTGGTGTTGGAGAACTCCAGCGTCACATAACCTTCCCATTCCGGCTCGAAGGGCGTGACGTTGACGATGATGCCGCAGCGCGCATAGGTCGACTTGCCGAGGCAGATGGTGAGCACGTTGCGCGGAATGCGGAAATACTCGACGGTGCGCGCCAGGGCGAAGGAGTTGGGCGGGATGATGCAGACATCGCCCTTGAAGTCGACGAAGGATTTCTCGTCGAAGTTCTTGGGATCGACGATGGTGCTGTTGATGTTGGTGAAGATCTTGAATTCGTTGGCGCAGCGGATATCGTAGCCGTAGGACGAGGTGCCGTAGCTGACGATCTTCTGGCCGTCCGAGGCGCGGACCTGGCTGGGCTCGAAGGGTTCGATCATGCCGTGTTCCTGGGCCATGCGGCGGATCCAGCGGTCGGATTTGATGCTCATGTTGTGGCGCTTTCCGGGTGGGGTTCGGGGTTGCGGCGCCCCGCCGGACTGCGGATCGGTGCTTGCCTCTGGTCAACCCATGATGCGCTGCGATTGTACGCGAATTCCCCCGGCGCTTCTAACCTTGCGCGCCACACCGCTCCGCCCGCACGGCTCAGCGGGCGTGCGACTGCCGCTGCCCGGTGCAGGCCCGGTAAGCATCCGCCAGCAGGCTCGGGTCGTGCAGCAGACGATCCTTCCACTCGCCCAGCGCGATGCGGCGCTGGATCAGCTCGCGCAGCACCCCGGCGTGATCGGACAGGCCGACCGCATTCGAGCCGACCAGCACGTCCTTGCCGAATTCCAGCCGCAGATAGCGGAAGTTGCGCTCATCCGACATTTCCACCCACTGCCCGCCCGAGACGCCGCGCCAGTGGCCGAAGGAGGCCAGCGGCAGGCCGAGCAGTTCCATCATGTCCACCTGCCGCACCCGGTGCTGGGTGGCGTGGCGGCCGGTCATGTTGAGCCCGGCGCAGCGCGCCTGCTCCACCGCATTCCATTGCATGGCGGAGATCACCGTGCGGCCCAGTTCGCTGTCGAACACCTCGGCGCAGTCGCCGGCGGCGAAGATGCCCGGCACGCTGGTCTGCATGCGGTCGTCCACCAGGATGCCGCTGGCGCAGCGGATGCCGCTCTCCTGCAGGAACGCGGTGTTGGGCGCATGGCCGGTGGCATGGATGATGACGTCCGCCTGCACCACCTCGCCGCTGGAGAGCCATGCCGCCAGCGGCGCAGACGGCGGCACCGGCAACTGCGTGCCGTCGGAACTGGCCGCGATGGCCCGCACCCGGGTGCCGGTGACGACCCGGATGCCCTTGGTCTGGCACCATTGCCGGACGACGCGGCTGGCGCCCTCGCCGATCAGGTGCGGCATCATGCGCATGCCCTTCTCCACCACCGTCAGTTCCACGCCGCGCGCCGCCAGGGCCTGCATCAGCACGCAGCCGATGTAGCCGGCGCCGATCAGCACCACCCGGGCCCGCGGCCGCAGGCGCAGCCGGGCCAGGATGTCGCGCGCATCCTGCATGGTCCAGCAGGCATGCACGCCCGGCGAACGCAGGCCGGTGATCACCGGCGCCACCGGACGCGCGCCGGTAGCGATCAGCAGGCGGTCGTAGGGCAGCTTGCCGCCATCCTCGAACAGCACGCTGTTGGCTTGCGTCTGGATGCGGCGGGCGCGGCCCAGGCGCAGGCGGATGCCGAGGCGGCGGAAATGGTCGGGATGGGTGCGCTGGCGAAGGTCCTGCTCGCCGATGGCGCCGCTCAGCCATTGCGGCAGGCGCGCCCGCGCGTAAGGCGGCTCCAGTTCATCGCCGACGAGGATGATCTCGTCATCCGGCGCATGCTGGCGTATGGTTTCGGCGGCGGTGATGCCGGCGGGCCCGGTACCGAGTATCAAATGCCTCATGCCGCCCGCTCCCGTTCCTGCCGTTGAATCCGGTACTCCGACATTGCTCCTCCCGATGAAGATCACGCCGGTCCAATATAGACGGCAGGGGTGGTTGCAATTTGCACAACGTCAAGCGCGGCCGGCGGGCCATGCCGGATGGCGCAAACTTCGGGCGGTGAAGCCTGTTCAGCCGCCGCCGCGGCGGGTGTAGTGGTCGAAGTAGGCGAGGAAATCCCGGCGCGCCGCTTCGCTCATGCCGAGGAAGCGGAAGGTCACCGCCAGCACCGGCAATTCGACGCTGGCGATGCGGCGCGGCGGCCGGAGGTCGAGGTGAATTTCGACGATGCCCGCGCCGGTGCTCACCCGGTGCAGGTTGCCGGCGGACTCGATGGCGGCATGGCGGATGGCGCCGGGCAGCCAGCGCTCGAACTCGGCGCGGGTGCAGCCCATTTCCCGGCTGAGTTGGGTCACGCCTGACGGATCGGCGGCATCGGGCATGGAAAGGCGGATGGGAGAAACAAAACGGGTCAACCTCCGGCGACCGGCGGCCAGATCGCGAGCGTATCGCCGTCGACCAGCGCGCGCGCCATGCGTTCCTCGGGCGCGACGTAGACGCCGTTGACCAGCACCAGGTGCACCAGCTTCTCCGGCAGGTTGAAACGCGCGACCAGGCTGCCGATGGTGGTGGCGGGATCGACTTCCAGCTCGACCGCGTTGTACTGGCGCTCGGCCGGGAGGTAATCGGTCAGGGTGGCGAAGAGTTTGAAGGTGATTTTCATGTTCGGTCGGAAAGGCGAACCCCGCGGCATCGGCCGCGCCATTCTACCCTTGCCGGCAGAAGCTGGAACGCGTTGCGAACCGTCCCGGCCTGGTTCGCAAGCGGTCTCAGGCTCGCTGCCAGGCATGCTGCTGCTGCGAGCAGGCGATGTAGGCTTCCATCAGCCGGGTCGGATCCTCGATCAGCTTCTGCTTCCAGTCGCCGAGCTTGACCCGTTGCTGGATCAGGCCGCGCATCACGCCCACATGGTCGGTATGGCCGACCGAATTGGAGCCGATCAGCACGTCGCCGTCGAAAGCCAGTTCCAGGTACTTGAAATTCCCGGTATCCGCCAGTTCGATCTTCTCGCCGTTCGGCACGCCTTCCCAGGAGCCAAATGAGGTGGAGATCAGGCCCAGCGTGTCCAGCACGTTGATGGTGGTGACGTCGAACTTGCGCAGGTTCTTGCCGGCCATGTTCATGCCGGCGCAATAGGCCTGGTCCGCGGCGTTGGGCTGGATCGCCGACACCACCGTCTTGCCGCTGGCGAAGTCGAAGGCTTCGGCGCAGTCGCCCGCGGCGTAGACGCCCGGCACATTGGTCTGCATCGCCGAATCCACCAGGATGCCGCGGCCGATGTCGATGCCGCTGCCCTGCAGGAAGCCGATGTTGGGCTTGACGCCGGTGGCGGAGATGACGAGGTCGGCATCCAGCGCCTCGCCATTGGACAGCCTGACCTTCATCGGCGCGCCGATGCCGTCCCCGATGGCCTGCACGCTGGTGCCGGTGAAGACCTTCACGCCCTTCTTCTCGCACCACTGCTTGATCATGCTGCCGGCGCCCGCGCCCATCATGCGCGGCACCATGCGGTCGCCCATCTCGACCACGGTGAGTTCGATGCCGCGCATGGCCAGCGCTTCCATGATGATGCAGCCGATGAAGCCGGCGCCCATCTGGATCACCCTGGCGCCCGGCTTGGCCAGCTTCATGATGTTGCGCGCATCCTCCAGCGTCCAGCAATGGTGGACGTTCGCATGGTCGATGCCGGCGACCGGCGGCTTGACCGGCACCGAGCCGGTGGCCAGCAGCAGGCGGTCGTAATCGATGGTGCCGCCGTCTTCCAGCGTCACCTTTCGGGCAGCGGTGTCGATTTTCGAAGCGCGGCCGCTGCGCTGCTCGATGCGCAGATGCTGGAAATGCCCCGCGTTCTTGCGCAGGTAGGTGCCGCTCTCGTCGATGTTGCCGACCAGGAGATACGGAATCGCCATGCGCGAGTAGGACGGCTCGGGCTCGTCGCCGAGCATCACGATCTCGTCATGCGGCGCGTTCTTGCGGATGGTTTCCGCGGCAATGACGCCCGAAGGCCCATTGCCGATGATCAGATGTCTCATCGGAGTCTTCCTGCTGCAGCGTTGATGGTCGCCGGCGGCGGGCCGCGCCTGTGTCGAGGCGAGACCCGCCGCCTGCCGCCTTTCTCACAGGGACAGGCGTTCCCGCGTCGCCGGGGTCAACTGGCCATCCTCTGTCCAGCCGCGGATGCGGTAATACTCCGGCAGCATCTTGTCGAGCCCGTTGACCATGCCCTTGGCCGGACCGGTCTTGGCCGGCTCGGTCAGCAGCCGCTTCGGCAGGGTGTCGTCCTTGCTGGTAAAGCCGGCGCGATTGTTGAAGTCGCGCTCCAGGTTCCAGATGCGCTCGCCGATCAGGCCCAGTTGTTCCATCGTGAAGGATTCGTCGCAGGCGGCCTGCAACTGCGGCTGCAGGTCGGCCATGGTCCAGGCGAAGGTGGTGAACACGCACACGCCGGCCGAGTCGAACACCGCCGTCGCGTCCTGGAAGGCCTTCACCAGTTCCGGCTTGCCGTCGGTGACCAGCGGGTCGGTCTTCACCGGGATGCCGAGCACTTCGGAAGCCACGGTGTAGCTGCGCAGATGGCAGGCGCCGCGGTTGGAGGTGGCGTAGGTCAGGCCCATGCCCTGGATGCCGCGCGAATCGTAGGCCGGGAATTCCTGGCCCTTCACGCTCATCGACAGCTCCGGATGGCCGTACTTGGCGCACAGGCGCTTGGAACCCAGGCCGATCTCCTTGCCGAAGCCTTCGCCGCGGGCGGTGATCTCGGTCAGGTAGGTCAAGGCCTTGGCGCTGCCGAACGGCGCTTCGATGCCGATCTGCTCCTTGGTCAGCACGCCCATCTCGTACAGCTCCATCACCGCGCCGACGGTGGCGCCGAAGGAGATCGGGTCCATGCCATCTTCGTTGCAGAGGAAGTTGGCGTAAGTCAGCGCTTCCAGGTCGTTGACGCCGTTGGCATTGCCCAGGGCCCAGGCCGCTTCGTATTCCAGGCCGCCGGAGGCGCCCCAGTACTGCGGCCGGTTCTGCACGGTGTAGTGGGTCTCGTCGATCTTGGAGATGCGGCCGCAGGCGATGGTGCAGCCGAAGCAGGCCTGGTTGGTCACTAGGTTGGCCTTGCCGTCGGTCGGGCGCGGCTCATGCATCTTCTCGCCGGAGATGTCCTTCGCGCCCTCGAACTGGACGTCGCGGTGGTTGCGGGTCGGCGAGGCGCCCATCTCGTTGATGACGTTCATCAGCACCTGGGTGCCGAACTTCGGCAGGCCCTGGCCGGTCACCGCATTGTCGGCCAGCACCTTCTTGGCGGCGACGGTGGCCTGCATGAAGGCGCGCGGATCGCGGATGTTGCCCACGCCCCGGGTGCCGCGCACGGCGATGGCCTTCAGGTTCTTGCTGCCCATGACGGTGCCGACGCCGGAGCGGCCGGCGGCGCGGTGCAGATCGTTCACCACCGCCGCATACAGCACGCCGCTCTCGCCGGCGCGGCCGATGGTGGAAACGCGGATCATCGGATCCTGGTGGTGCGTCTTGATCGCCGGCTCGGTCTCCCACACCGATTTGCCCCACAGCCAGGAGGCATCCAGCAACTCCGCTCTTTCATCTTCTATGTAGAGGTAGACCGGCTTGGCGGCCTTGCCTTCGAAGATGATCATGTCCCAGCCGGCGAACTTCAGCTCTGCGCCGAAGTAGCCGCCGGAGTTGGAGCAGGCGATGGCGCCGGTGAGCGCGCCCTTGGTGATGACGGAGTAGCGGCCGCCGGTGGAAGCCATGGTGCCGGTCAGCGGGCCGGTGGCCCAGATGATCTTGTTCTCGGGCGACAGCGGCTCGACCTTCGGATCGACCTCGCTGACGAAGTATTTGGTGGCGAGGCCGCGCTGGCCGATGTACTCCCTGGCCCATTGCATGTTCAGCGGCTCGGATTTGCAGGTTCCCGCGGTCAGGTCCACGCGAAGGATTTTTCCAGTCCATCCCATCTCATTCTCCTCGTCGTTCCGTTTAAGCCGCGGCCTCGGTATTGCCCAGCTTGGCGGCCCATTGCCGCATCTTGTCCAGGCCGGTCCAGTCGGCGTCGACGTAGGTGATGGCGCCGGTCGGGCAGGCCGAGGCACAGGCAGGGTCGCCGCCGCACAGGTCGCACTTGTGGACCTTGCCGGTGTCCTGCACGTAGTTCACCGTGCCGAACGGACAAGCGATGGTGCACACCTTGCAGCCGACGCAGACATCCTGGAACACCAGCTTGGCGCCGGTGGCGGCATCGAGCCTGATGGCATCCACCGGGCAGGCATGCAGGCACCAGGCTTCGGCGCACTGGGTGCAGGTATAAGGGACCTTCTTGCCGGTGTTGTGGAATTCGAAGACCTTGATCACCGACTTGGAGGGATTGAACATCCCATAGTGCTCGTAGCTGCAGGCCATCTCGCACTGCAGGCAGCCGGTACATTTGTCGGGATTGATGTGTAGGGATTTTTGCATGTCGTCTCCTGCGAACTGGGTTTCCCGGGCAGTACAAGACCGTGGGACGTACGCCGAACTATCTTATGTTCGGTCTTTCATATTGCTGCCACGGTATGCCTGTCCAGGAAGCAGACCATGAGGTGGATCAAGTTCGATGCGGGTGAGGGGAACTGGGCGGAGGCGGTCAGGCGTGCGAAAGGCGGGCCGAAGGCGATACGGTCGGTGGCGGGATCAAGAATGATTTGCCGTGGGGGCTGGGCGATAGGTGTTGCAGGAGGTTATAGGTGGTAAAAATGGCGCAACGGGGCATGACGGAGTCAGAAAAGGCCTGACTACGTCGTCCCTTCATTTTCAAGGGGCGCTGCAGGGGTTTCGCGAAGCATCGCTTCGCGCCTGCGTAGCCGGGTGCGCTTGCAAGCGCACCCGTGAGGTGAGGTTGCGCAGCAAAGAAATCCCCTCCCCCTCAGGGGGAGGGCGAGGGTGAGGGTGGGTTTCTTCTGAGACTAAAGAACGTTTTTAACCGCGAAAGAAACCCATCCACCTCCTGACCCTCCCCTTGAAGGGGTTGGAATTCATAATTGGACTTTGGGGTTCCCTATGGTCAGGCTTGCAAGCCTGACCAGCTTCGCAGGCGCGACGCATGCGTCGCGAATTCCCTGCTACGCCCCGCGACTACCTCTGCATCGCTTCCCACACCTTCTGCAGCCGCTTCACGGACACCGGCATCGGCGTGCGCAGCTCTTGCGCGAACAGCGAGACCCGCAGCTCTTCCAGCATCCAGCGGTACTCCGCCATGCGCGGATCGGCGCGGCCGCCCTGCCCTTTCTGCGCCCGCTGCCACGGCTGGGCGGCGGACTGCCAGTCCGCCATCAGCCTGGTGTCGCGCGCCGGGTCGGCGCGCAGCTTGTCGAGGCGGATGTGGATGGCCTTCAGGTAACGCGGAAAATGCACCAGGTGCTCGTATTCGTTGTCGGCGACGAAGCGCTTGCCGATCAGCACCCTGAGCTGGGCCTCGATGTCGGCCACCGCCTGCGGCTGGCCCTTGGCGCCCTGCAGCTTCTTCGGCAGCGGATGATACTCGGCGAGGATCTGCCCCACCAGGCGCGCGATCTCGTTCACCAGCAGGTTGAGCCGGGCCTTGCCCTCGTCGCGGCGGCGGGTGAACTGCTCGGCATTGATCGGCAGCGGATCCTGCAGGAAGGCGCGCTCGATGCCGGCGCCGATGATCTGATCGCGCAATTCCTCCTGCGTGCCGAGGGCCATGAACTGCATGCCCATCTGCTGCAGGCCCGGGATGTTCTTGTCCAGGAACTTCAGCTGCTCTTTTACCTGCAGCGAGAACAACCGGCGCAGCCCGAGCCGGTGCACCCTGGCGGCTTCGGCCGGGTCGTCGAACACCTCGATGTCGCAATGGGCGCCCTTGTCCACCAGCGCCGGGAAGCCGATCAGCGTCTGCTTGCCGCGGGTGATTTCAAGAAGCTCGGGCAGCTCGCCGAAGGACCAGGTGGTGAGATTCTGCTGTTCCGTTGGGGCGGACGATTCCGCAACCTTCGCCCCTTTCGTCCCCTGTGCCGGCTTCGCGGCAGGGGCCGGCTCGGCATCGCGCGCCGCACCATCGCCGCCCTCCGCCGCTGTCACCGTCGCCGTCTCCGCCAGGCGCTGGAAGCTTTGCCGCGCCTGTCCGCCGAGCTCCGCCTGCAGCGCCGCCAGGTTGCGGCCCATGTCGAGCTGGCGGCCATGCTCGTCGATCACCTTGAAGTTCATGAACAGGTGGGCGGGCAGCGTCTCCAGCTTGAAGTCGGTGGTCTTCACCGTCACGCCGGTCTGCTCCCGCACATCGGCGATCAGCGCATCGATCAGGCTGCCGCGGCCGAAGTCGGCGCGCTCGCTGAAGCCGGCCGCATAGTCGGGCAGCGGCACGCAATGCCGGCGCAATTTCTGCGGCAGCGACTTCAGCAGCAGATGCACCTTCTCCTTGATCATGCCGGGCACCAGCCATTCGGCCCGCTCGGCCGATACCTGGTTTAGCGAATAGAGCGGCACGGTGAGCGTGACGCCGTCGCGCGGGCTGCCCGGCTCGAAGTGGTAGGTCAGCGCCATGGCGACGCCGGCTACCGTCATCGTCTTGGGGAACAAGTCTGTGGTGACGCCGGCGGCTTCGTGCCGCATCAGGTCGTCGCGGTTCAGGTAGAGCAGCTTGGGATTGTCGCGCACCGCTTCGTTGTGCCACTTCTCGAAGGCCGGGCCGTTGTTGATGTGGACCGGCACCAGCTTGTCGTAGAAGGCGGCGATCAGTCCTTCGTCCACCAGCACATCCAGGCGGCGCGACTTGTGCTCCAGGTTCTCGATCTCGCGCACCAGCTTCTGGTTGTGGGCGAAGAACGGCGCCCGGGTGTCGTAGTCGCCGCCGACCAGGGCGTCGCGAATGAAGATGTCGCGCGCCTCCTTGGGATTGAAGCTGCCAAAGTTCACCGGCCGCTGGCTGTAGACCACCAGCCCGTACAAGGTCGCCCGCTCATAGGCGGTGACGCGGGCGGCGCGCTTTTCCCAGCGCGGCTCGCCGTAGGATTTCTTCAGCAGGTGGCCGCCGATGCGCTCCAGCCACTCCGGCTGGATCTGCGCCACGGTGCGGGCATACAGCCGGCTGGTTTCCACCAGTTCGGCCGCCATGATCCAGCGGCCGGCCTTCTTCGCCAGCGCGGAGCCGGGCCAGATGTGGAACTTGATGCCGCGCGCGCCGAGGTAAATGCCGTCGTCCTCCGACTTGAAGCCGATGTTGCCGAGCAGGCCGGTGAGCAGCGCCGCATGCAGCTGCTCATAGGTGGCCGGCGCTTCGTTCAGGCGCCAGCCCTGCTCCTTCACCAGCGTCAGCAGCTGGGAGTGCACGTCGCGCCATTCGCGCAGGCGCACCTGCGACAGGAAATTGGCGCGGCAGTTGTCCTGCAGCTGGCGGTTCGACTTCTTGTGCGCGATCGCGTCCTCGAACCATTTCCAGATCTTGAGGAAGGCGATGAACTCCGACTTCTCGTCGGCGAACTTCTTGTGCGCCTGGTCCGCCGCCTGCTGCGATTCCAGCGGCCGGTCGCGCGGGTCCTGCACCGACAGCGCCGAGGCGATGATCAGCATCTCGCTCAGGCAGGCCTGGTCGCGGGCGGCCAAAATCATGCGGCCGACGCGCGGATCGAGGGGCAGCTTGGCCAGCTGGCGGCCGGTCGGCGTGAGGACATTGTCGTCGTCGATCGCGCCCAGTTCCTGCAGCAGCTGGTAGCCGTCGGCGATGGCCCGGCCCGGCGGCGGCTCGATGAAGGGGAAAGTCTCGACATCGGTCAGGCGCAATGACTTCATGCGCAGGATGACGGCGGCGAGGGAGGAACGCAGGATTTCCGGATCGGTGAAGCGCGGCCGCTTGAGGAAGTCCTCCTCCTCGTAGAGCCGGATGCAGACGCCGGCGGCGACCCGGCCGCAGCGGCCGGCGCGCTGGTTGGCGGCGGACTGCGCGACCGGCTCGATCTGCAGCTGTTCCACCTTGTTGCGGTAGCTGTAGCGCTTCACCCGCGCCAGGCCGGTGTCCACGACGAAGCGGATGCCGGGCACGGTGAGCGAAGTCTCGGCGACGTTGGTGGCCAGGACGATGCGGCGCGCGTTCGAGGTCTTGAACACCCGCTCCTGCTCGGCCACCGACAGGCGCGCGAACAGCGGCAGGATTTCGACGTGCGGCGGATGGTGCTTGCGCAGCGCCTCGGCGGCGTCGCGGATCTCGCGCTCGCCCGGCAGGAACACCAGCACGTCGCCGGAGCCGAGGCGGGCCAGTTCATCGACCGCATCGACCACCGCTTCCATCAGGTCGCGCTGCTCGCGCTTGCTGTTTCCGCTGCCGCCGGCATTGGCACGCGCTTCGCCGGCCTGGTCCTGCTCCACCGGGCGGTAGCGTATCTCCACCGGATAGAGGCGGCCCGACACTTCGATCACCGGCGCGGGCTTGTCCTCGCTGCCGAAATGGCGGGCGAAGCGATCGGCATCGATGGTCGCCGAGGTGATGATCAGCTTCAGGTCCGGCCGGCGCGGCAGCAAGCCCTTGAGGTAGCCAAGCAGGAAATCGATGTTCAGGCTGCGCTCGTGCGCCTCGTCGATGATGATGGTGTCGTACTGCTTGAGCAGCGGATCGGTCTGCGTCTCCGCCAGCAGGATGCCGTCGGTCATGAGCTTCACCGAGGCGCCCTTGGACAACGTATCGGTGAAGCGCACCTTGAATCCGACGTTCTCGCCGAGCGGCGTGCCGAGTTCCTGGGCGATGCGCTTGGCGGTGGAGGACGCGGCGATGCGGCGCGGCTGGGTATGGCCGATCAGGCCCGCCTGCCCGCGCCCGAGTTCGAGGCAGATCTTCGGCAGCTGGGTGGTCTTGCCGGAACCGGTCTCGCCGCTGACGATCACCACCTGATGCTTGCGCAGCGCCTCGGCGATCTCGCGGCGCCGTCCCGAGACCGGCAGCTCTTCCGGGAAGGTTATCGGGGGCAGCGCGTTGCGCTCGGGCGGCGGGGCGGGAGTAGCTGTGTTTTGCCGGTCCGGGCGGCCGGTTTTTTTGGAAGGCTGGGATGCAGACATATCGGGGCGAATTATAATGCCCATCATGGAAAACCCTATTCAGTTCGTTCAGTGGCTGCGCTCGGTCGCGCCGTACATACACGCTTTCCGCGGCAAGACCTTCGTCGTCGCCTTCCCCGGCGAACTGGTGCAGGCCGGCGCGCTGCCGGTGCTGGCGCAGGACCTGTCGCTGCTGCACGCACTCGGCATCAAGGTCGTCATCGTGCACGGCAGCCGGCCGCAGGTGGAAGAACAGCTGGCGCTGCGCAAGGTCGAGCCGCGCTTTCATAAGGGCGTGCGCATCACCGACACCACGGCCCTGGAGTGCGCCAAGGAAGCCGCCGGCGAGATCCGGCTCGACATCGAAGCCGCCTTCAGCCAGGGCTTGCCGAACACGCCGATGGCCCATGCCGCGGTGCGCATCATTTCCGGCAACTTCGTCACCGCCCGGCCGATGGGCGTGATCGACGGCGTCGACCTGGAACTGACCGGCATCGTGCGCAAGATTGCCTATGAGACCATCCATCCGATATTAAGTGCCGGCGCCATGGTGCTGCTGTCGCCGCTCGGATTCTCGCCCACCGGCGAAGCCTTCAACCTCACCATGGAAGACGTGGCGGTCTCCGCCGCCACCGCCTTGCGCGCCGACAAGCTGATCTTCATCACCGAGACGCCGCTGATGACCGATTCCGGCGGTACCGAACTGCGCGAACTCTCCGCCCATCAGGCTCAGGCCGTGCTGCAGGCCGGCTTCCTGCCGCCGGATGCGTCTTTCTACCTGCGTCATGCGATCCAGGTCTGCAACAATGGCGTGTCCCGGGCCCACATCGTGCCGTTCAGCACCGACGGCTCCGCCCTGCTGGAGCTGTTCACCCACGACGGCATCGGCACCATGGTCACCTACCAGAACCTCGAAAGCCTGCGCGACGCCACCATCGAGGATGTGGGTGGCATCCTGAAGCTGATCGAGCCCCTGGAAGCGGACGGCACCCTGGTCAAGCGCGGCCGGGAGCTGATCGAGCGCGAGATCGACTATTTTTCCGTCATCGAGCACGACGGCGTCATCTTCGGCTGCGCCGCGCTCTACCCCTTCCCCTCGGAAAAGATGGGCGAGATGGCTTGCCTCACGGTAAGCCCCGACGCCCAGGCCCAGGGCGACGGCGAGCGCCTGCTCAAGCACATCGAGAACCGCGCCCGCGCCGCCGGCTTCACCAGGCTGTTCGTGCTCACGACCCGCACCGCCCACTGGTTCCTCAAGCGCGGTTTCATGCCGGCCAACGTGGATGCGCTGCCCAAGGACAGGCAGCACATGTACAACTGGCAGCGCAAATCCCAGGTATTCATCAAGCAACTCTGAATTTCATCCACCCGATACGCTCTCAGCCGGAGCGTGACTGAACATCAAGGAGTCAATATGGCCCGCATGGTCCACTGCATCAAGCTCAACCGCGAAGCCGAAGGCCTCGATTTCCCGCCCTACCCCGGTGAACTCGGCAAGCGCATCTATGAAAACGTCTCGAAGGAAGCCTGGGCAGCCTGGCTCAAGCATCAGACCATGCTGGTCAACGAGAACCGCCTGAACCTGGCCGATGCGCGCGCCCGCAAGTATCTCGCCACCCAGATGGAAAACCACTTTTTCGGCTCCGGAGCGGACGCCGCCGCCGGCTACGTGCCGCCGACGGAATAACGCCATTTCGCACCCATGGCTTGATGAGCCCGCGGCAGCGATGCCGCGGGCTTTTTCGTTTCCGGCGTCCGCCAGATGCGCGCAGCGGCGCACCGTGCTGGCGGCAGTCCGGGTGGGGATAGACCCTTCAACAGTCCGCCCTCGCGGCTTCTTGACCCGAACAGGGCATTTCCCAAGCCGCTTTCCTGAGCTTAAGATTGCATACGGTCAAACACAGCCGGCGACACGCGCTGCGCTGTTTCGCGACCAACCATTTCGACTCATTTGGAAAGACACCGCATGCGCATTTTTCTTCTGGCGCTCACAAACGCCGCCCTGCTGTTGATGCACGACGCCCAGGCCAAGCTGGTGGAAGAAGTCATCCGCGTTCCCGTGGAGGCGGCCAACCTGTACGGCAAGGCGACATCCCAGGAAATCGTCGTCACGCTTTTCCGCGATGACGCCAGCACCGGCCCGCAGCCGCTCGCGATCATCAATCATGGCCGCGCCGCGGAAGCGAAGGACAGGATCGCCCTGGGCAGGGCCCGCTACAGCGCGGTGTCGCGCTGGCTGGCGTCGCTCGGTTTTGTGGTCGCGCTGCCGACCCGGATCGGTTATGGCGAGAGCGGCGGCGACGATGTGGAAGATTCCGGGTCATGCAACGCCAAGAAGTATGGACCCAGCTATGCGGCCGGGATCGGCCAGGTTGTCACCGTCATGGAAGCATTGCGCAAGCGTCCGGACGTCGAGAAGGAGCGCACGCTCGTGATCGGCCAATCCTTCGGCGGCGCGATGTCGATCGGGATCGCGGCGCTGGCGGTACCGGGTGTGCAAGCCGCGATCAACTTCGCCGGCGGTGGTGGCGGCAATCCCATCGACCGTCCCGCCAATCCTTGCGGCCAGCATCAGATGAAGCAATTGTTCGCGAGCTATGGCGCCACGGCTCGCCTGCCCACCCTGTGGATCTACACCGAAAACGACAAGTACTGGGGACCGGCCTTGCCCCGCGAATGGTTCGACGCCTTTCGCGCCGCAGGCGGCAACGGCGAATTCGTCCGGTTTCCGGCCCATGGGGAGAACGGCCACGGCTTCTTCAGCGCGGCGCCTGCGGAATGGCGCAGCACGGTGCTGGACTTCCTGAGGAAGAACGGCTATCCGACGCTGGGCGCCGATTGACCCGACGACGCTTGCCGCAGGTGCCGGTCGATTGCGGCATCCGCCAGCCAGCGTCCCGCCTGCTCGTCAACGTTGCTTCGCGCCTCGCCGTCCATCGCGGCTGGCCATGTGCCTGGCCACGCGCTTGGCCGCTTGCATTGAGTGCGCTTCGAGCCGGGCGCCCAGGCGCCCGGCCGCCATAGTCCGGGAAACGAACTGCCGTGCGGTTAATACATATCCACGAAAAATCGATACCGCCTGCAGTCAGTTCTGGATGAGTTTGTTTCCGCCCCGCTTTCACAAGGTGTCAATCTTCTCCAGATAGGCCTTTGCCTGGGCCAGCGTTGCTTCCCGCTCTTCGTTGGGCATCCCGGCCCAGCTCTTGTACACCACCGCCAGGCGCGGGTGGCCGGCGAAGCGCTCCGAATGCCGGTCCAGGAAATGCCAGTAAAGGGAATTGAGAGGACAGGCGCCAGTGCCATGGCGCAGTTTCGGGTCGTAGCGGCAGCCCTTGCAGTAATCCGATTGCCGTCCGACATAGCCGGCGGCGCCGGCGTAAGGCTTGCTCGCCACGACGCCGCCGTCGGCAAACTGGCTCATGCCGCGGGTGTTCGGCATTTCCACCCATTCGAAGGCATCGATGTAGATGCCGAGGTACCAGGCATCCACCTCGTCGGGATCGCAGCCGGCCAGCAATGCGAAATTCCCGGTCACCATCAGCCGCTGAATGTGGTGCGCATAGGCCTTGTCGAGCGAGGCCGAGATCGCCGCCCGCTGGCACGCCATGCCGGTCTCGCCGGTCCAGTACCAAGCGGGCAACGGTCTGTCCGCTTGCATCGCGTTGAGCCTGGCATAGCCCGGCATGCGCGCCCAATAGACGCCGCGCATGAATTCGCGCCAGCCGAGGATCTGGCGCACGAAGCCTTCGCAGCTGGCGAGTTCCACCTTGCCCGCCTCGTATGCCTGCAGCGCGGCGGTGATGACCTCCAGCGGATGCAGCAGCTTCACGTTGAGGGCGAAGCTCAGCCCGGAATGGAACAGCAAGGCTGACTCCCGGCTCATCGCATCCTGGAAGCGGCCGAAATGGGGCAGCACCTGCTCGACGAATCGCGCCAGCCCGGTACGCGCCTCGCGCCGCGTGAGCGGCCAGCGCAACGCGTTTTCATGCGGCGTGCCGATGGTCTGCACGCCGGCCTCGACGATTTCCCGCCACAGCGATGAGAGATCATGCCCCGACCAGGGCCATGCGGGAGCCGGCGGGTCGCCGCGCCACTTGTCGCGGTTCTCGGCATCGTAGTTCCACTTGCCGCCCGCCGGCTTTTCATTCCCGTCCAGCAGGATGCCGTAGCGCTTGCGCATGCCGCGATAGAAGTACTCCATGCGTGGCACCCGCCCTCGGAATTCGGCGGCGATTTCGCTGCGCCCCACCAGGAAATGTTCGGCATCGCACACGACGGAATGGATTCCTCGTGCGGCAAGGGTTTCTTCGGCGGTCCGCAGCGCCTGTTCCATGCGCCACTCGTCTGCCTCCATGCGCTCGAAGCGGACCGCACCCGTCTCCGCCGCGATGCGCATCAGGTTGTCCCTGAAGTTCTGGGCATTGGCGACATCCCCCAGCTTCAGGTAGCGCACCTGGTGGCCAGCCTTCTCCAGCGCAGCGGCGAAGGTCCGCATCGCGGCGAAGATGGCCAGCACCTTTTGCGCATGGTGGCGCACGTAATCGGTCTCGCTGCGGGTTTCCATCAGCAGGTAGACCACATCGCCGCGCACGGCGCGGAACCAGCTGTGGCCAGCGTTGAGCTGGTCGCCCAGCACCAGCCGCAGCACCGTCATCGCGCCCCTCCGGCAGCGGGCCGCCGCCTGCGGCAGCGCTCAGAGCAATATTTGACTTCTTCCCAGACGGCAGACCACTTGCGGCGCCAAACGAAGGGACGGCCGCAGACAAGGCAGATCCTGGTGGGCAGATGGGGCTTGCGATGCATGCGGGCGCTGGCGAAGAAAAGGGAGAGCGGCGTGCCGGAACACGCCAACCCGTTGAAATTTGTCTACGCCGATTCTAGAACACCACGGCCTTGGAACCTCGACCGCGGGGCTTGCAGTATCGACAAACGCCGGTCAAAACCACAACAGCGCTGGACATCAACCATCGTCCCGCGCCTTGTCCAGGTCAAAAAGGAAAAGCCACCTCGCGGTGGCTTTCGCATCGTGCTAATGCAGTTTATTTTCAGCCGAAAGTCAGCGTGCGCACGCCGGACGGCGTGCCGAGCAAGGCAGTATGGGCGCCGTGCAGCGCGAACAGGCCGACGGTGACGACGCCGGCGATGTTGTTGACCTGCCGCTCCATCGCCAGCGGATCGGCGATCTGCAGGCCGGCGACGTCGATGATCATGCAGCCGTTGTCGGTCATGTAGGGCTGACCATCCTTCATGCGCAGATGCGGCGTGCCGCCCAGGGCAGCCAACTGGCGCGTCACCACCGGCACGGCCATCGGAATCACTTCCACCGGCAGTGGAAACTTGCCCATCACGTCGACCAGCTTGGATTCGTCGGCGATGCAGATGAAGCGGTCGGCCGCCGAGGCGACGATCTTTTCGCGGGTGAGCGCACCGCCGCCGCCCTTGATCATGGCGCCGCTGGCGGTGATCTCGTCGGCGCCGTCGATGTAGACCGGCATGCGCGCCACCTGGTCCAGGCCCAGCACCGGGATGCCGTGCGACTTCAGCCGGGCGGCGGTGGCTTCGGAGGATGCCACCGCACCCTTGATGCGGTCCTTGATCCTGCCGAGCTCGTCAATGAAGAAGTTGGCGGTGGAGCCGGTGCCGACGCCGATGATTTCGCCGTCGACGACATAATCGATCGCCGCGCGGGCAACGGCCTGTTTCAGTTCATCCTGGGTCATGATAGGTGCTTGGTTCGGGCAATAAACCCGACATTGTAAGCGCAAGGCCGCCGGAACACGATCCGCATGCCTTTCAGCCCGCTTTCAGCCGGCTCGCCTCCCGTGCCAGTTCACCGATGCGATTCCAGTCGCCGGCGGCGAGCGCCTCCTTCGGCGTCAGCCAGGAACCGCCGACGCAGGCCACATTGCCGCACGCCAGGAACTGCGCCGCATTTTCGGGGCCAACGCCGCCGGTGGGGCAGAAGGTCACATCCGGCAGCGGTCCGGCGATGGCCTTGAGCATGCCGATGCCGCCCGCCGGCACCGCCGGGAACAGTTTGAGCTGGAAGAAGCCGGCCTCGCGCGCCGCCATGATCTCCGACGGCGTCATCACGCCCGGCAGCAGCGGCAGGCCGCTGTCGCGAGCGGCGGCAATCAACGCCGGCGTCAGGCCGGGCGACACGCCGAACACTGCGCCGGCATCGCGCGCGGCGCGAAACTCTTCCGGCCGAGTCAGGGTGCCGACGCCGACGATGGCTTCGGGCAGCTTGCTCGCGATTTCCCGTATCGCCGGCAAGCCGTGTTCGGTGCGCAGCGTCACCTCCAGCACCCGGATGCCATTGCCCACCAGCGCCCGCGCCACCGGCAGCGCCTGCGCCAGGTCGTCGAAAGCCAGCACCGGGATCACCGGCGAGGCATGCATGATGTCGAGCAGGGTGTTCACGCGATTTCCTCCACGCGGGTCGGCATCGATGCGTCGGCCGGCGGGAGGCCGAAGGTGGCCGCGCCCTCCTCCGCCGCGCCGACGGTGCCGCGGAACATGGCGAACAGCTCCCGGCCCATGCCGACATGGTGGGCCGACAGGTCGGCTTCGGGAATGGTGCGCGCCTGCCACGCCGCTTCCGGCACCAGCGCCTGCAGCACGCCGGCCTCGGCATCGAGGCGGATCATGTCGCCGTCGCGTATCCGGCCGAGCGGGCCGCCCGCCAGCACCTCCGGCGACACATGGATCGCCGCCGGCACCTTGCCGGATGCTCCGGACATGCGGCCGTCGGTCACCAGCGCCACCTTTCTGCCGGCATCCTGCAGATTGGCGAGCGCCGGCGTGAGCGAGTGCAGTTCCGGCATGCCGTTGGCCCTGGGGCCCTGGAAGCGCACCACGGCGACGAAGTCCCGCTCCAGCTTCCCATCCTTGTAGGCGCGCAGGAAAGCTTCCTGCGAATCGAATACCAGGGCCGGCGCCTCCACCAGTCGGTGCTGCGGCTTGACCGCCGAGATCTTGATCACCGCCCGGCCGAGATTGCCCTGCATGAGCCGCAGGCCGCCGTCAGCCGCGAACGGCGCCGCCACCGGACGCGCCACGTTGTCATCGCCGCTGACGGGCGTGGCGGGCTTCCACACCACTTCCTGCGCCGGGTCGAGGAAGGGTTCGGCGCAATGGGCGCGCAGGCCGCGACCGAGTATCGTCAGCACGTCGTCGTGCAGCAAGCCGGCGTCGAGCAGTTCGCGGATCACGAAGCCGGGTCCGCCCGCCGCCTGGAAGTGGTTGATGTCGGCCTCGCCGTTCGGATAGATCCGTGTCAGCAGCGGCACCGCGCCGGAGAGTTCATCGAAGTCGTTCCAGTCGATGACGATGCCGGCCGCGCGGGCGATCGCCACCAGATGCAAGGTGTGATTGGTGGAACCGCCGGTGGCCAGCAGCGCGACGATGGCATTGACGATGGCTTTCTCGTCCACCATCCGGCCGACCGGAATGTAATGCTGTCCCTGGGCGCTGATCTCCACCGCGCGCCGCGCCGCCGCCTTCGTCAACGCGTCGCGCAGCGGCGTGCCGGGCGTGATGAAGGCCGCGCCCGGCAGATGCAGGCCCATCACTTCCATCAGCATCTGGTTGCTGTTGGCGGTGCCGTAGAAGGTGCAGGTGCCGGGGCCGTGGTAGGACAGCGCCTCCGATTCCAGCAGTTCGTCGCGCCCGAGCTTGCCTTGCGCATACAGCTGGCGAGTGCGGGCCTTTTCCGCATTGCCGATGCCGGTGGTCATCGGCCCGGCGGGAATGAATACCGCCGGCAAATGGCCGAAGTGCAGCGCGCCGATCAGAAGCCCGGGCACGATCTTGTCGCACACGCCGAGATAGACGGCGGCGTCGAACATATTGTGCGACAGGGCGACGGCAGTGGACATGGCAATGGTATCGCGCGAGAACAGCGACAATTCCATCCCGGGCCGTCCCTGGGTGACGCCGTCGCACATCGCCGGCACGCCGCCGGCGAACTGGGCCACGCCGCCGGCCGAGCGCGCCGCCTCGCGGATCAGGTCCGGAAAGCGGTGGAAGGGCTGGTGCGCAGACAGCATGTCGTTGTAGGCGGAGACGATGGCCAGCGAAGGCTGTCGCTGCTGCTTCAGGATCAGCTTGTCGTGCGGCTCGAAGGCGGCAAAGCCATGGGCGAGATTGGTGCAGGAAAGCGACCCGCGGTTGACGCCCTCGCCATGGGCGGCCTCCAGCCGCGCGAGATAGGCCGCGCGATAAGGCCGGCTGCGCTCGATGATGCGATCGGTGACGCGGGATAGCGTGCTGTGCACAGTCATGCTGGAACCTTTCCGGAAATGGCGGATGGATGATATCGGTGCGCGCTGGTTGCCAGGATCTGCACGGCGGCGCGGCGGCTTTGCCCGCTGATGATCAGAGTCAAAGGCGAATCGGGCTGGCTGCCTATGATGTAGGGAATTTGCGTCCTGCTATTGTATATTCCAATTTTACAACTCCGGTTGCCGACATGCCCCACCCTTCCCTGACCAGCCTTCCCGCCTTCGCCGATCTGCAAGCCCACTATGCGCATGCCAGCCAGTGGCAGCTGCGCCAGTTGTTTGCCGGCGATCCGCAGCGGTTCAAGCGCTTCTCGGTCGAGGCGGCCGGCCTGCTGCTGGATTACTCGAAGAACCGGATCAGCGAGGAAACTCTCGCCCTGCTGCTGCGCCTGGCGCAAGAACGCGACCTGGAAGCGCGCCGCGACGCCATGTTCGCCGGCGAAAAGATCAATGCCACCGAGCAGCGCGCGGTGCTGCATACCGCCCTGCGGGCGCCGCGCGGGGCCGGACCGACGCTGGATGGACAGGATGTGACGCAAGAGGTTCATGCGGTGCTGGACCACATGCGCCGCTTCAGCGAGCAGGTGCGCTCCGGCCAGTGGCTGGGCTGCAGCGGCAAGGCCATTACCGACATCGTCAACATCGGCATCGGCGGCTCCGACCTCGGGCCGGAAATGGTGACGCGGGCGTTGCGGCCCCTCGTTCATCCGCGCCTGTCGCTGCATTTCGTCTCCAACGTCGACGGCCATGACCTCGATGCGGCGCTTTCGGGGCTGGACCCGGAAACCACCCTGTTCGTCATTGCGTCCAAGACCTTCACTACCCGCGAAACCATGATGAACGCCCATTCGGCGCGCTCCTGGTTCCTGAAGAAGCGCGGCGAAGCCGACCTGCCACGGCATTTCGTGGCGGTATCGACCAACACCGACGGCGTGCGCCAGTTCGGCATCGATCCGGAAAACATGTTTCCGTTCTGGGACTGGGTCGGAGGCCGCTACTCGGTCTGGTCGGCGATCGGCCTGCCGGTAGCGCTGGCCATCGGCTTCGAGCGCTTCCGCGAGTTCCTCGACGGCGCGCATGCGATGGACCAGCATTTCCGTACCGAGCCGCTGGCGCGCAACATGCCGGTCCTGCTTGGCCTGATCGGCCTCTGGTACCGCAATTTCTTCCACTACGGTTCGGTCTCGATCGCGCCTTACCACCAGGATCTCAGCCAGTTCCCGGCCTACCTGCAGCAACTGGGGATGGAAAGCAACGGCAAGCAGGTCACCTTCGATGGCGGTCCGGTCGGAATCGATACCTGCCCGGTGATCTGGGGCGACGTCGGCACCAACGGCCAGCATGCCTATTTCCAGTTGCTGCACCAGGGCACCGACGTGACGCCGACGGACTTCATCGCTGCGCTGACGCCGGCGCACGGGCTGCCCGGCCATCACGCGGTGCTGCTGGCCAACTGCTTCGCCCAGGCCGAGGCTTTCATGAAGGGCAAGACGGCGGATGAGGTACGCGCGGAAATGCAGGCGCAGAAGCTTTCCAATGAACAGGTCGAGCAGCTCGTGCCGCATCGCACCTTCCCCGGCAACCGGCCGAGCAACATGATCCTGATGGAAGCGCTGACGCCGGCCGCGCTCGGCGCCCTGATCGCGCTGTATGAGCACAAGACCTTCGTGCAGGGCGTGATGTGGGACGTCAACAGCTTCGACCAGTGGGGCGTGGAACTGGGCAAGGTGCTGGCGAAGAACATCGAATCCGAACTCGAAGGCCAGCCCAGGCCGGAATTGCATGACAGTTCCACCAATGCGCTGATCGCGCGTGCCCGGGCCTGCCTGAACCTCTGACGCGGCGCCCTCGGCCGATTGCCGGCGGGCCGCCGCCAATCGGCTATCATGTGTCGTTCCTTTTCACCGTGCCCTTGAGTCGTCTCCATGAACCAGCTCGAACAACTGAAGCAATTCACCACCATCGTCGCCGACACCGGCGATTTCCAGGCGATGAAGGCGTTCGCGCCGCGCGATGCCACCACCAATCCCTCGCTTATCCTGAAGGCAGTGCAGAAGGATGAGTACCGGCCGCTGATGGAAAAGGCGGTGCGCGACCATGCCGGCGAATCCACCGGCGACATCATCGACCGCCTGCTGGTCGCCTTCGGCACCGAAATCCTGAAGATCATTCCGGGGCGCGTCTCCACCGAGACCGACGCCCGCCTCTCCTTCGATACCGAAGGCACCATCGCCAAGGGCCGCCATCTCATCGGCCTGTACGAAGCCGCAGGCATCGCCCGCGAGCGGGTGCTGATCAAGATCGCCTCCACCTGGGAAGGCATACGCGCCGCCGAGGTGCTGGAGAAGGAAGGCATCCGCTGCAACATGACGCTGCTGTTCTCGCTGCCTCAGGCGGTGGCCTGCGCCGACGCCGGCGTGCAGCTGATCTCGCCTTTCGTCGGCCGCATCTACGACTGGTACAAGAAATCCACCGGCCAGGAATACACCGGCGCGGAGGATCCGGGCGTGCAGTCGGTCAAGCGCATCTACGACTACTACCGCAAGTTCGGCTACAAGACCGAAGTGATGGGCGCGAGCTTCCGCAACACCTCGCAGATCGTCGAGCTGGCCGGCTGCGACCTGCTCACCATCAGCCCGGAACTGCTGCAGAAGCTGGCCGAAACCGATGCGCCGGTCGCGCGCAAGCTGAGCCCGGAGGAAGCGGCGGCCAGCGACCTGCAGAAGCTGACGCTGGATGAAAAAGCCTTCCGCCTGATGCTGAACGAAGATGCGATGGGTAGCGAGAAGCTGTCGGAAGGCATTCGCCTGTTCTGCGCCGATGCGGTGAAGCTGGAGAAGCTGGTGGAAGCGCTGAAGCGCTGAGCGACTTCGCATTTCCGGCGGCACCAACAAGAACCGCGGCCATGGCCGCGGTTTTTTATCGTCCCTCGGTCGAGCGCCAAATCGAGCGCTAAAGCTTCTCGGTTTCGCCTGACTTCGGCTGCCATTTCATCAGCCGCTTTTCGATCATGCCGACGAGCATGTCCAATACCAGCGCGAACGCCGTCAGCACCAGGATGCCGGCGAACACGGTGTTGATGTCGAAGGTGCCTTCCGCCTGCAGGATGAGGTAGCCGACGCCGCGCGCCGAGCCCAGATACTCGCCGACGATGGCGCCGACGAAGGCAAGGCCGACGGAAGTATGCAGGCTGGAGAACACCCAGGAGGTTGCCGACGGCAGATACACCTGGCGCAGCAGCTGGCGCTTGTTCGCCCCCAGCATGCGCGCATTCGCCAGCACCACCGGGCTCACTTCCTTCACGCCCTGGTAGACGTTGAAGAAGACGATGAAGAACACCAGCGTCACCGCCAGCGCCACCTTGGACCAGATGCCGAGGCCGAACCACATGGCGAAGATCGGCGCCAGGATCACCCGCGGCATGGAATTGGCCGCCTTGATGTAGGGATCGAGGATGGCGGAGGCCATCGGCGACAAGGCGAGCCACAGGCCGAAGGCGAGACCGAGCAGCGTGCCGATGGCGAAGGCGAGCATGGTCTCCGACAGCGTGATCAGCAAGTGCGGATAGATCTCCGCCGGGAAGTTGAGCGTGAACCAGGTGCTGTCGCCGATGCCGACTTCGAGCGCGCCGTTGCCGACGGTGAACCACTGCCAGATGCGCGCCATGACCTTGAGCGGCTCGCCGAAGAAGAAGGCGGCTTGGGCATCGCGGGTGGCCAGGTGCCATGCGCCGAAGAAAATGACCGCCACCAGCAGCTGCCAGAGGCGCAGGTTGCGCTGGTTCGGTTTGATTGCATTCCACATGGATCAGACCTTTTGCTTTTGTTGTTGGTAGCCCTTCAGCACTTCCTCCCGCAGCACGCCCCAGATCTGCGCATGCAATTCGACGAAGCGCGGATGGGTGCGGATCTCGGCGACGTCGCGCGGGCGCGGCAGGTCGATGACGAATTCGCCGATCGGACGGGTAGCCGGGCCGGCCGACAGCACCACCACCCGGTCGGACATGGCGATCGCCTCGTCGAGGTCATGGGTGATGAACAGCACCGCCTTCTTCTTCGCGTTCCACAGGTCCAGCACCTCGTTTTCCATCAGCTGGCGCGTCTGGATGTCGAGCGCCGAGAATGGCTCGTCCATCAGAATGATGTCGGGATCGAGCACCAGGGTCTGGGCCAGCGCCACCCGCTTGCGCATGCCGCCGGAGAGCTGGTGCGGATAGCGGTCGCCGAAGCCTTGCAGGCCGACCCGCGTCAGCCATTCCTCGCCCTGGCGGCGCGCATCGTCCTCGGCCACACCGCGGAACTGCAGGCCGGCGATGACGTTCTGCAGCGCGCTGCGCCACGGCATCAGCGCCTCCGCCTGGAACATGTAGCCGGCGCGGCTGTTGATGCCGTTCAGCGGCTGACCGAATACCTTCACCGTGCCGGACGACGGCTCCAGCAGTCCGGCACCGACATTGAGCAGGGTCGACTTGCCGCAGCCGGTGGGCCCGACCACCGAGACGAACTCGCCCGGCGCGATGTTGAGCGTGGTATCTGCCACGGCGGTATAGCGCTGCGACCGGTCGTCCTTGGAGACGAAGGTGCAGGTGATGTTGTCGAGGGAAAGCGCTGGGATCATCTGGGGTTGCGATCTCGGTTTTCATGTATTGGTAAATGCCGACCGCACAAAAAGATGCCATCCGGTCGGGATGGCATCTTCACTGCATCTCGGCTGGAACCGGCATGCCGGTTCCGCTCGGCGAGCTCAGTGATACTTGGCATTGGCTTTCTTCACCATCTCGTTGGTGAAGGTCTTGGACAGGTCGATGCTCTTGCCCGCGAGGTCCGGCTCGAAAGCCTGCAGCGCCTTGAGCGCGGTGCGCGGACCCGCTTCCGGAAACATGCCGTCGGGCGACATCGCTTCCCTCACCTTCATGAACGCTTCGATATACAGCGCCCGGTCGCCCAGCAGATAGCTTTCCGGTACGACCTTGATGATGTCGGACGGGCCGGCCTTCTGGATCCACTTCAGCGCCCGCACCATAGCATTGGTCAGCGCCTGCGCGGTGTTCGGGTTCTTCTTCAGGAAAGCTTCGGAAGCGTACAGCGTCGCCGCCGGCATTGGGCCGCCGAAGACCTCGTTGGTGTCCTTCAGCGTACGGGTATCGGCCACCACCTTGATCTCGTTCTTCTGCTGCAGCATGGTGATGACCGGATCGAGATTGGAGATGGCGTCGATCTGGCCGGAACGCAGCGCCGACAGCGCGCCGGCCGAGGCGCCGACGCCGATGAAGGAGACGTCGCTCGGCTTCAACCCGGCCTTGGCCAACACGAAGTTGGCCATCATGTTGGTGGAGGAACCAGGCGCAGTGACGCCGATCTTCTTGCCCTTCAGGTCGGCGACGGACTTGTAGTTGGGCATGGTCTTGTTGGACACGCCGAGCACGATCTGCGGCGCCCTGCCCTGCAGCACGAAGGCGGTGATCGGCTGTCCCTTGGCCTGCATGTTGATGGTGTGCTCATAGGCGCCGGACACCACGTCGGCGCTGCCGCCCACCAGCGCCTGCAGCGCCTTGGCGCCGCCGGCGAAGTCGCTGATCTCGACCTGCAGGCCCTCTTCCTTGAAGTAGCCAAGCTGTTCGGCGATGGTAAGCGGGAGATAGTAGAAGAGATTCTTGCCGCCGACGGCGATCGAGACCTTGGGCTTCTCGACCGTCTGGGAAAAAGCCTTGGAATTGAAGGTGAAGTAGCCGGCCAGGAAAAGCGCCAGCGCGATGGCAAACTGCTTCCAGAATCTGCGGTTCATGAAGTCGTCTCCTTTGATGAATTGCTTGTTCGGCAGTATGTTTTTGTCGGCAATCATACCCCAGCCCTGGCTTGGCGGGTTGGCATGCAGCCGAGGTGCGCCCGCGTTGCCGCTGGCTCCGCCGTTCAAAAATGGAAACGTATTATGCCCGACCGACTCTGCCTGTCACAGTGAATCGAGCGCCCAATGAAAACAGGCGCCCCGAAGGCGCCTGCATGCGGTTGCCGAAGCGGAGCGTCAGGTAGCGCGCCTATCCAGCATCGCCCGGGCAATGGTGCCCGCATCCACGTATTCCAGTTCGCCGCCCACCGGCACGCCGCGCGCCAGCCGGCTCACCTTCAGTCCGCGCGTCTTCAGCGTTTCACTGATGTAGTGGGCGGTGGCCTCGCCCTCGTTGGTGAAATTGGTGGCCAGCACCACTTCGGTGACGATGCCGTCGCCGGCCCGATTCACCAGCTTGTCGAGATGGATGTCCTTGGGACCGATGCCGTCCAGCGGCGAAAGGTGGCCCATGAGCACGAAATACAGTCCCTTGTAGGTCAGGGTCTGTTCGATCATGAGCTGGTCGGCCGGGGTTTCCACCACGCACAGCAGCTCGGCATCCCGCTCCGGATCGCTGCAGGTTTCGCAGATCTCGGCTTCGGTGAAGGTATTGCAGAGCGCGCAGTGATGGATTCTTTCCACCGCCTGCGCCAGCGCCCGGCCGAGCAGGGCCGCGCCATCGCGGTCGTGCTGCATCAGGTGGTAGGCCATGCGCTGCGCCGACTTGGGGCCGATGCCCGGCAGGCGGCGCAGCGCTTCGGCCAGGAATTCCAGACTGGAGGGTGATTTCACTGTGCTTCTTGTTCCATACGAAAAGCGGCGCCCGCCGCGTCGACCCATGTCCCGCGAGGCGAGGTGCGCATGCAGGCTTGGACCGTCAGAACGGCAGCTTGAATCCCGGCGGCAGCGGCAGGCCGGCGGTCATGCCCGCCATCTTTTCCTGCGACGTGGCTTCCGCCTTGCGCACCGCATCGTTGAACGCGGCCGCCACCAGGTCTTCCAGCATGTCGCGGTCGTCGCCGAGCAGGGACGGGTCGATGGACACGCGCTTGACGTCGTTCTTGCAGGTCATGACCACCTTCACCAGGCCGGCGCCGGACTGGCCCTCGACCTCGATGGAAGCCAGCTGCTCCTGCATCTTCTTCATGTTGTCCTGCATCGCCTGGGCTTGCTTCATCAGTCCCGCGAGTTGGCCCTTCATCATGGTGTTTCTCCTGAATCGTCTAGGTGGTTCGTTTTACAAGTATGCGCCATCCGCGCTCAAACCGGGCGGATGGAGCCCGGCACGATGGTCGCGCCGAATTCCCGCATCAGCGTCTGCACGAACGGATCGCTGTGCATGGTCTGCTCCGCCTCGCGCTGGCGCGTCTCCTGCTCGGCCAGCAGGCGCGCATTGGCGGTGTGCTCGACCGCGCCGATCTCGGTATCGACGCGGATCGTCCGGCCGAAGTGATCGGTCAGCGCAGCCGCCAGCTTGTCGATGCTGCCGGCGGAACGCAGGGTTTCGAGCGGAATCCTCAGGGTGAAGGCGTAGCCGTCGCCCAGCGGTTCGCAGCGCAGGAGTTCGCTTTGCTGCGCCAGTTGCTGCACCACCCCGCGCAGGGCCAATGCAGCGGCCAGCTGCGGCCAGTTGCCATCCCAGTTGAGCGCAGGAATGGCCTGCGGCAGATATGGCTTGGCCGGTGCGGCGGGCTTGGCGGCAGGGGCAGGTTGGAAAGCAGGTTCGGCTAGGGACGGCGGCTCACTTTTTTTTTGAGCGATGGCCTCGTCGGGCAGTTCGATCGGCGGCGGATTATCGCCCTCCTCCCAAGGCGGCACGAGCGACGCCGACGCCCGGGCCGGCGCCGGCTCGGCCGGCATCGCAGCCGGCGCCGACCTGGCCGGCGTCACCGCCTTTCCGCCTCGCGCTGCAGCGAGCGCTGCGCGGGCCGGGCTCATTGCAGCGGATTTCACCGGCTCGACAGCCGTCACGGCGGACGCCGCCTCGGCCGCAGCGGGTGCGGACCGAGCAGGCTTAACGGCTGAGGCCGATTGCACCTGTGCCTTGACGGCAGAAGGAACCGCCGCGGGCCTGCGTGCCGGTGCCTGGTCGGTCTGCTCGGATCCGCCGCCATCGACAGGCCGGAAAGCCAGCATGCGCAGCAGCGTCATGGAAAAGCCGGCGTATTCGTCCGGCGCCAAGCCGAGTTCATTGCGGCCATGGACCGCCACCTGGTAGTACAGCTGCACGTCTTCCGGCGTGAAGCATTGCGCCAGGCGCAGGATGTGTTCCCGCTCCGGCACGTCCTGGGGCAGCGCCTCAGGCGCGAGCTGTGCCAGCGCCAGCCGGTGCAGCAGCGTGCCGAGGTCCTGCAGTGCATTGCCGTAGGACAGGCTGCGCGATGCCATGTCGTCGGCGACCTGCATCAGTGCCGCGCCATCGCCTGCGGCGAGCGCATCCATGATGCGGACCAGATAGGTTTGGTCGAGCGCGCCGAGCATGCCCTGCACCGCCTCCAGCGTCACCTCGCCGGCGGCATAGGCAATCGCCTGGTCGGTCAGCGACAGCGCATCGCGCATCGAGCCCTGGGCGCCCTGTGCCAGCAGGCGAAGCGCCGGCTGTTCGAAGGCGATGCCTTCCTGGCCAAGGATGTTCTGCAGATGACCGACGATGTGGCCGGGCGGCATCTGTTTCAGATTGAACTGCAGACAGCGCGACAGCACAGTGACGGGAATCTTCTGCGGATCGGTGGTGGCGAGGATGAACTTGACGTGCTCCGGCGGCTCCTCCAGCGTCTTTAGCATGGCGTTGAAGGCGTGGTTGGTCAGCATGTGGACTTCGTCGATCATGTAGACCTTGAAGCGGGCATTCGACGGCGCGTAGATCGCCTGCTCCAGCAGCTGCGCCATCTCGTCCACGCCGCGGTTGGAAGCGGCGTCCATCTCGATGTAGTCGACGAAGCGGCCGGCATCGATCGCGGTGCATGCCTCGCACACGCCGCAGGGCTTGGCGGTGACGCCGGTGACGCAGTTGAACGACTTCGCCAGGATGCGCGACAGCGTGGTCTTGCCCACGCCGCGGGTGCCGGTGAACAGGTAGGCATGATGCAGGCGCTGATGCTCGAGCGCATGCGTGAGCGCGCGCACGACGTGCTCCTGGCCGACCAGCGTCTCGAAGCTTTTCGGGCGATATTTTCGGGCAAGGACTTGATAGGACATAGGCGAGCCGGAATGCAAGGTAACCGGCATTTTACCTGACCCGCTCGGGTCTGACCGTGCCGGAAGTTACCCGTCGGACAGGCATGGCCGAAAGACGGCTGCGAGCCAGCGGAGCGAGAGAACGGAAAACGGGGGAACCGCCGCAGCGGAAGAAATGATGGTGAAGCTGAAGGGGCGAGCCTTGTCTACGGCACTTGCGGGGAATGGCTGTGGCTGCTTCGTTCCCGACCTGACCAGGTTGACCATGCCACAATGCGCAGGGGCCCGCCGACGACAATTGTACCAGCAATGCGCTTCCGCCGCCGCAGGAATCGTCACCGGGCGGCGGGGCGCGAAAGATTACTTTCGGTCAGGATTTCTTGATGATGCCGCAGGCGATGCGGCCGCCGGAATTCCCGGCCGGCTGGGAGGCATAGTCGTCCGGGTTGGCGTGGATCACCACTGCGCGGTCGAGGATGCCGTATTTGCCGCTGTCGAGGGTGAGCATGCCGACCTCGAACGAGACGTTGGCATTGCCCTGGGCATCGGACATCAGGTTGGGCAGGTCGCCGGCATGGCGGCTGGGCTGGTTCGGATGGTTGTGCTGCTGGCCGTCCGGATTGAAATGGCCGCCGGCACTGGTGGCATCCGCTGCCGAGCAGTCGCCCTTCTCATGCACATGGAAGCCGTGCGCGCTGTTGGGCTTGAGGCCGCTCGCCTTCACCGTCACCAGCAGCCGGTCGCCGCGCTCGGCGAAACTGACGTCGCCGGCAGCGCTGGATGCACTGCGCGGTTCCAGCGTGGCGCGGGCGCCCTTGCCTGCGCCGGCGGCCTGCATCGGCGAGGATTGGCAGGCGGCCAGGGCAAGCATGCCCAGCATGGCGTAAATCGTTTTCATGGCGAGTCTCCTTTTCATTGGTTGATTGTCAGAGCCAGACCGTGATGCATCCGGAAAAGCCGCTACAGCGTAGCGTTTGATTGCGAGGCTGTCCATGTGATCGCGCAGGCGAAGAGCGCAAAAGGCGCTACAACCCGAGTTCATCCCACATATCGTCGACCTTGCGCTTGACCTCCGGCGCCATGGCGATCGCCGTGCCCCACTCCCGCGAGGTTTCGCCCGGCCACTTGTTGGTCGCGTCGATGCCCATCTTGCTGCCGAGGCCGCTGACCGGCGAGGCGAAGTCGAGATAGTCGATCGGCGTATTGTCCACCAGGGTCGTGTCGCGCGTCGGATCGACCCGGGTGGTGATGGCCCAGATCACCTCCTTCCAGTCGCGGATGTCGACGTCCTCGTCCACCACCACGATGAACTTGGTGTACATGAACTGGCGCAGGAAACTCCAGACGCCGAACATCACGCGCTTCGCATGGCCTGGATACGCCTTCTTCATCTGGACGATGGCCATGCGATAGCTGCAGCCCTCCGGCGGCAGGTAAAAGTCGGTGATCTCGGTGAACTGCTTCTGCAGCAGCGGGATGAAGACTTCGTTCAGCGCCACGCCGAGAATGGCCGGCTCGTCGGGCGGCTTGCCGGTATAGGTGGAGTGATAGATAGGCTGCCGGCGCATGGTGATGCGATCGACGGTGAAGACCGGGAACCAGTCCTGCTCATTGTAGTAGCCGGTATGGTCGCCGTAAGGCCCCTCCAGGGAATGCTCGTAGCCGCTGGGATGGCTGGCATCCGGATAGATATGGCCTTCCAGCACGAACTCGGCCGAGGCCGGCACCCGCAGTTCGCTGCCGATCGCCTTGACCAGTTCGGTGCGGCTGCCGCGCAACAGGCCGGCGAACTGGTACTCCGACAGCGTATCGGGCACTGGCGTGACGGCGCCGAGGATGGTGGCCGGGTCGGCGCCGAGCGCCACCGCCACCGGATACGGCTTGCCGGGATTGACGATGGCATGCTCGCGGAAATCGAGCGCGCCGCCGCGGTGCGCCAGCCAGCGCATGATGACCTTGTTCCGGCCCAGCACCTGCTGGCGGTAGATGCCGAGGTTCTGGCGCTTCTTGTGCGGTCCCTTGGTGATCACCAGTCCCCAGGTGATCAGCGGCGCCACGTCGCCCGGCCAGCAATGCTGAATCGGCAGGCTGGCCAGGTCGACATCCCGTTCTTCCCACACCATTTCCTGGCAGGGTGCGCTGCGCAGCTCGCGCGGCGCCATGTCCCAGATCGATTTCACCAGAGAGCCGAGGCCGAGCAAGTCCTTGAAACCTTTGGGGGGCTCCGGCTCCTTCAGCAGCGCGAGGACCTGCCCGATGCGGCGCAATTCGCCCACGTCGTCCACGCCCATGCCGAGCGCCACGCGGCGCGGCGTGCCGAACAGGTTGGCCAGCACCGGGATGTCGTGGCCTTCCGGTCGCTCGAAAAGGAGCGCCGGGCCGCCGGCACGCAGCACCCGATCGGCGATTTCGGTCATTTCGAGGCGGGTGGAAACCGGCACATTGATTCGCTTGAGCTCTCCCAAGCGCTCAAGCTGGGAAATGAAGTCCCGGAGATCTGAGTATTTCATGATGGGTATCAAACTTTTTGCACCTGTCGCTTCTTTAACGCTCTGCGGCAAGTCACTGATTTTAATAGTGTTTGGTTTTTAATAAGAATGCTATTATACCTCTATGTTATAAAGGAATGACTCTTTAGTATTGACTTGATATAAACCCACCCCTAAAATTCGGCCAAATCGTCAAACATGCATCTTTGGCTACTTTGCGGTCTGACAATCATTCACGGGAATCGGGGTCCCACGTAACATTTTAAGGAGTGTTCTCAAAAGGCGTCTGCCTTACTCCCCGAACCAAGTTGCAAATTCCTGTTGCGCAGCATGCAAGTCATCTGCAACAGCGTAATGAAGCGGCTCCGACATTTGCCGAACGCGCCACCCAACTGCTTCGGCAAGTGATTGTTTCTGATTCACGGCAATCAAGACTGGCTTACCAGCCCGTCTCGGGATCTTTTTGTCGCGATGATTCAGGAGGTTCAATGGTCAATCGTTTTTTCAGGGCTACGTCCGACTTCGCCCGCCGCCAGGGCAGGCAAACGGCGACGCTCGTCGTCGTCACCAGCGAAACCGTCAACCGGTTCATCAAAACCGCCCACCATACAGTCATGCTGCTCGGTGTGCTGTCCCTCGGCACTCTCGGCATTCTGTTTGTCAATCCGGACATGGCGGACCACGTAAAGGCACTCTCCCCGTTCGCCGTGGAAGCCGAGCAGGATATCGAGGAAGAACCGCAGCAAGTCGCGCTGACCGAAGCCAAACCGGCGCCCTCCGAAGCGAAGGCCGCGACTGCGACGGAACCGGCACAGGCCAAGCCCGTTGCCGTGCCATCGCCGCTGCCGGAAACCCTGCCCAAGGCGGCTGCGAATTCCAAGCAGGAGCAATGGGTTACCAACTGGCTGTCCAAGCGCTATCGCGTCGCCACCGACGCCACCCATATGCTGGTATCGGCCGCCTATATGACGGCACGAGAAATCAAGCTCGATCCGCTGCTTATCCTGTCGGTAATGGCGATCGAGTCCGGCCTGAATCCCTTTGCGGAGAGTCCGGTGGGCGCCCAGGGCCTGATGCAGGTGATGTCCAAGGTACACCGCGACAAGTTCGAGCGCCATGGCGGTCCCGCTGCTGCGCTCAATCCGATCGCCAACATCAAGGTCGGCTCCATGATTCTGAAGGATTACGTCTCGCGCGGCGGCTCGGTCGAAGCTGGCCTCAAGCTCTATGTCGGCGCTGGCGCCTTTGAGAACGATTCGGGCTACGGCAGCAAGGTGATGGCCGAGTATCGGCGCCTGAAGGATGTCGCCATGGGCAAGAGCGTGCCCACGTTCACCGCCCCGTCCAACCCTTCGCCGGCGATCCAGAAACCGAAGTCGCCGGAAATCAAGCAGGAAGGCGGAACCACGGTGCAGCTGGAAAAGAACAATGACGCTTCCATGCTGATCAACGCCTACGACGCGCCCGACCATCGCAGCTGAACGGGCATCAGCCGCATTTGAATGAAGAAGGGCCAGCATCCGCTGGCCCTTCTTCATTATTCAGCCGCCCCACCCCTCGGCGCAGCTCGGAACGGGTCACCGCTTCCGGCTAGCAAAATAATTTTTCAGGCGCCGCACCGCTTCCTGCAAATTCTCCATCGACGTCGCATACGAGATCCGGACATAGTCGCGGGCAGTATAGGAGCCGAAATCTAGGCCCGGAACCATCACCACGCCCGCCTCGCGCATGAGCTCCAGCGCCAGCGCGTCGGCATCGTCCGCCAGCTTGCGGCAATTGGCGTACACATAGAACGCGCCATCGGGCACGACAGGAATGTCGAAGCCGATCTCCCGCAGCGCCGGCACGATGTAGTCGCGCCGCCGCTTGAACTCGGCCTTGCGTTCCTCGTAGATGGCGATGGCTTCCGGCGAAAAGCAGGCCACGCCGGCGTACTGGGCCACCGTCGAGGCGCAGATGAACAGGTTTTGCGCCAGCTTCTCGAATTGCGGCAGCAGGCTTTCCGGCACCACCAGCCAGCCCAGCCGCCAGCCGGTCATGTTGAAGTACTTGGAAAAGCTGTTGATGACGATGACATCTTCACCCAGTGACAGCGCGGTGAACGGCGCATCGTCATAGGTCAGGCCCTGGTAGATTTCGTCGACGATGGTGAAACCGCCCTGCTCCCGCACTGCGCCGACGATGCGCGCCAGCTCGCCATGCTCGATCGACGTGCCGGTCGGGTTGGACGGCGATGCCAGCAGCACGCCGCGCGTCTTGTCATTCCAGTGCTGGCGCAGCATGGATTCGGAAAGCTGGAAGCGATGCTCCGGCCCGCTCGGGATCATGGTGGCGCGGCCTTCGAAGGCCGCCACGAAATGCCGATTGCAGGGATAGGAAGGGTCCGGCATCAGCACCTCGGCATCCCGCTCGACCAGAGCGGCACAGGCCAGCAGCAAGGCGGCGGAGGCGCCGGCGGTGACCAGAATGCGGCGCGGCGCCACATCGATGCCATAGACATTGCGATAGAACCCCGAGATGGCTTCGCGCAATTCCGGCAATCCCGTGGCCGCCGTGTATTGCAGCCTGCCCTCGCGCATCGCCTGTTCCGCCGCCCGCAGCACCGGCGGCGCGGCGGTGAAGTCCGGTTCGCCGATGCTCATGTGAATCATGGAGCGGCCGGCCTTCTCGAGCTCGGTCGCCATCTTCGCAAGCTCCATGACGTGGAATGGCTCGATATGGGCAAGCCGGGAGGCGAGGTTGTCGGGGATCCTGGGGGCGTTCATGGAATGCGGCCGCCGGCGGCCAGAGGAATTGAATCAAGGAAATGCCGGCGCCGTTCGCGGCGCGGGCATGCAAACCTCAGCGCTTGCCGACCTCGGCTTCGCGCACCTTGGCGGCAAACTTGTCAAGTACGCCATTGACGTACTTGTGGCCGTCGACGCCGCCGAAGGACTTGGTCAGTTCGACTGCTTCGTTGATGACGACCTTGTAGGGAATCTCGATGTGATTGCTGAGCTCGAAGGCGCCGATCAGCAGGGCCGCGTGTTCCACCGGCGACAGCTGGTCGATGGGCCGGTCGATCAGCGGCATCAGGCCTTCACGCAACTGCGCCGCCTGCTTGATGGTGCCGTGCAGCAGCGTGTCGAAATGCTCGGCATCGGCCTTGTCGAAGCCATGCGCCTGGCGGATGTGGGCGTCGATGACGCCGGCATCTTCCTGATTGAGCAGCCACTGGTAAAGGCCCTGCAGGGCGAACTCGCGCGCGCGGTGGCGCGGCGTCCGGTTTTTGCTGGGATTGGCGTGAACGGTTTTCTGGGTCATGGCGGTAAACTGCAAAAGCCACGCCGCATGGCGTGGCGAATTCATCAATCAGGAAGCGATGCCGCGGGGCGGCCGCAACGCTTACTCTTCGTCGGGTCCGGCGGATAGTTCATCCATGGCCATGGACAGGTTGGCCATTTCCACCGCCACGCGGGCGGCTTCCATGCCCTTCTGCGCCATGCGCACTTCGGCCTGCTCGTCGGTTTCCGTGGTCAGGACCGCGTTGGCCACCGGAATGCTGTAGTCGAGCGCAACGCGGGTGATGCCGGCGCCGGATTCGTTCGATACCAGTTCGAAATGATAGGTTTCGCCGCGGATCACCGCGCCGAGCGCCACCAGGGCGTCGAACTGCTGGGTCTGGGCCATTTTCTGCAGGGCAAGCGGAATTTCGAGCGCGCCCGGAACCGTCACATGCAGCACGTCTTCGTCGGCGACGCCGAGGTGCTTGAGTTCAGCCAGGCAGGCGGACAGCAAGCCGTGACAGACATCCTCATTGAACCGCGCTTGCACGATGCCGATACGCAGGCCTTCTCCGTCGAGGTTGCTTTCATAGGTTCCTACTGTCATCGCTGTTCCTTTTTGCGCCGGGGGCGCTTTGTTTTTAATGTGCGGCCTGTCGAATTGCAAGTTTTTTATCCCGGCGAGCCGGGACGGCGACAGGCCGCCGGATATTCTTGCGCCTGAGCGGCCGGAGACTACTGAGCCGGCTTTTCCAGATAGCCGGTGACTTCCAGGTCGAAGCCGGTCATGGAAGGCATCTTGCGCGGGTTGGCCAGCAGCTTCATGCGGCACACGCCGATGTCGCGCAGGATCTGTGCGCCGATGCCGTAGGTACGCAGATCCATGCGGGCGGCGCGCTGCTGGGGCTGGTTGTTCGAATTGTTGAGGGCGTCGAACTGGGAGAACATCTGCTCGGCCGACTCCTCGCAGTTCAGAAGCACCACTACGCCGCTTTCGCTGGCCTGAATGGTGGCCATGGCGGCGGCGATATTCCAGGAATGGGTGGTGGCTTCGGTCTCGAGCAGGTCGAGGATGGACACCGGCTGGTGCACCCGCACCAGGGTTTCGCGCTTGGGCTCGATGTCGCCATGCACCAGCGCCAAGTGCGCGCCGCCGCTCGGCTTGTCGCGATAGGCAATGGCGCGGAACTCGCCGTGCGGCGTGCGCATGGCGCGCTCGCCGATGCGCTCGACGATGCTTTCGTTCTGGCTGCGGTAATGGATCAGGTCGGCGATGGTGCCGACCTTCAGATTGTGCTCCTGGGCGAACTCGATCAGGTCCGGCAGGCGTGCCATGGTGCCGTCGTCCTTCAGGATCTCGCAGATCACGGCGGCCGGCATCAACCCGGCCAGCTCGGCGAAATCGCAGCCGGCCTCGGTATGGCCGGCGCGCATCAGCACCCCGCCCTTCTGTGCCTTGAGCGGGAAGATATGGCCAGGCTGGACGATGTCGCTCGGCTTCGCGTTGCGCGCCACTGCAGCCTGGACGGTCTTGGCGCGATCGGCGGCGGAAATGCCGGTGGTCACGCCCTCGGCCGCCTCGATGGAAACGGTGAAGGCGGTGCCGTAAGCGGTGCCGTTGCGGCTGGTCATCATCTGCAGGTTGAGCTGGTTGCAGCGCTCTTCGGTGAGCGTCAGGCAGATCAGTCCGCGGCCGTACTTGGCCATAAAATTGATCGCTTCCGGCGTGACGAACTCGGCGGCGAGAACCAGATCGCCTTCGTTTTCCCTGTCTTCCTCGTCGACGAGGATGACCATGCGGCCGGCGCGTAGCTCGCTGATGATTTCTTGTGTGGTTGAAATGGACATGATTCGGATCCTGGGTAGCCCGCTATTCTAATGGATTTGAAGAGAATCCCCGACGCAATGCGGCAACCGCATGGGAAAACGGTGGCAGCAAGGCTGCGCGCCCTGCCTGCCGTGAACCCACCGGATTGGCGCCGAATAAGGGTGCGAACCGGCTGTAAACGGAAAGGATTGCCGGCGATGCGTTAGCCGGCGTCAGTGTCGCCGTGGGCGCGTAAGGAAATCATCCGCTCGACGTAGCGCGCAATTACGTTCACGATTCCGCAACTATTTGTTCTCACTGGATTTTTACGAAATACGGTAAAAATGTACCGTAGAAAATACCGTGGAATTTTATAAGCACATGAGACAACTCATTTGGATACTTGATACCAACTGAGACCGTGCAAAATTTTTAGTGTCCAACCATGACGCTCAGCATCGGCAAAAACCGCACATGGTATACTAACAACTTCTTGGTGCATCTCGGTCGCTACTTACCGAATAAACCAAGATGACCAGATATGCCGGCTTGCCGTGTACATGCGTGGCAATGCAACCGGCAAGTCGTTTGGTACCCATTCTCGGTCGCCCGAACAACTGCGGCCATAACCCCGATCGTACGACCGCCTATCCTCTAGCTGCCACGCTTGCGGATAGCTTCTCCGCTGTTTTTTATAATTAGGCATCCGATACCTCGGAGGGGAGCGTTCGTCCGTTCGCTCTCCAGGAGGTATCCACATGAAGCATGACTATCTCGTACAAAGGTTTCATCCAAATTTGAGCATCGGCTTTGAGCCGTCCGTCTTGCGTGGCAAGCAGCTAATGCCAATCCATTGCCAGCAAGGGGGCTGGGACAGCGCATGCGGCGCACATGCGGCTGCAACCGCTATGGCACTGACTGGCGAAATCCATGACGTGGCCGTGCTGTCGGAGCGGCGCAATGGTGTGGCAGCGCGGTTGTGGAAAGCTGCGCGAGCAAAATACTTTGACGGCGTAACCGTAGATGAGCTAGCAGCGATGATCGAAGACATGGGCACGGAAAGAAAAATTACTGTCTGCGCCGGACGACACGCAAAATGTCTAGATTTCGTGCTTGCGCAGTTCAACCGAGGAAGCGCGGTAATCATTAGCTGGCATAGCCGGCGCGGCCAACAACATCATTTTTGTACAATCATTGGCACCGAAGGCCGACAGCGTGGAAGTGACTTCACGCCAACTACTCTTCTGTGTTTAGACCCGTCGCTTGAGGCCCCGTGGATGAGTTGCTATAACAGCCGGCTGGAATTCACTGCACATCCTCCACCGCGTAACGCATCCTATGTCCGGTATCGGTGTGCGGATGGCACAAAGCTGGCGGTGACATTGACGAGTGCACTGGCAATCGGAAGCACGGCTGGAAACGCATAGGCATGCAAACCGTGTTTCCATCTAAATATGATTGTTAGTCACCCTACTAAGTGGACGACGTATCCATTTCGTAGAATCAGCAGCACGTACGTACGTGCTGCTGAACGTTCATTCAATACGGTCAATAAACGTGCAACTCTTCGGTCAATAAACGTCCAACTCTTTGACTGCAACACTTAACCCTGTTCCGCTGCAAGCTATACTAAGAGGTTAACATCTTGCAAAGTAGCCATAGCGAGTTTCACATTGGAAAATCAGAACAAAACCACTCGGGACAAACACGGTTACCCAGCAACTTTTCAAGTCGCGGTAGCACTAGCTGCAATCCAAGCAAAAGAAAGTGTTGCTGAAATTGCGCAGCGGTATGGCGTCAACGTGGATCTGGTCGGGCAATGGAAAGCCCAATTACTAGATGGTGCAGTCAATGTCTTCATCGAAGAAAGTCCCAATCTTCTTAGCAATAGAGAGATTTCGCGTAACGACCTAGCCCTAACTATTGCGGAAAACTCTACACAAGGGTTTGCCATGATGGATGAGCACGGTTACTGCATCTATGCCAATCGTGCGTGGTTACAGATGACTGGCTACACGGCTGCGGAGATTGGTTCGATGCCCTTGCACGACCTGGTGCACCATCACTATCCCGATGGACGCCCGTATCCAATGAATGAATGCCCGATCGACCGTGCGTTGCCTGAAAACTTTGAAGTCCGCGCGCATGAAGACTTATTTTTTCGCAAAGACGGCAGTACCTTTTCGGTGATGTGTGCCGCAAGTCCAATTTTCAAGCATGGTCGTCCGATCGCGACTGCAATTGAAATTCGCGACATTACCGAAAAGATGCGTATTGACGACGAACTCCGTAGAGTCTCTGAACGTCAGGCGTTCCAGCTTAAGATGGCAGAAAGTCTGCGTGCTTTAGCTAAGCCGAATGAAGTCATGAAAGCAGCAAGTCGCTTAATTGGCGAGCATTTCGGTGTAGGGAGGGTTGGCTACGGCGAAATCGACCCAGCCGAGAAGACCGTCAGTGTGCATGACGACTGGACAAATGGCGCGATGGCTAGCTTGGCTGGAGAATCCAGACCATTAGAAAGCTTTGGGCCGACCATCATCAATGAATTAAGAAGTGGCAGAACATTACGCTTGGACGATATGGCCGAGGACCAGCGTTCTGCTCCGTATGCAGCCGGATATGCCAGTATCGGCGTGTGCTCAATGCTTGCTGTTCCATTGATAGAAGATCATCGCCTTACGGCAATACTGTACTTGCATGAATCTACGCAGCGCCCTTGGACTGATGAAGAAATCACGTTGGTAGAAGACGTGGCGCGGCGCACATGGGAAGCCGTCAAGCGAGCACGTGCAGAAGAGGACTTACGCGACGAGACGCGCATTCTTGAACTACTGAACCAGACGGGCCAAATCGTTGCATCAACTTTGGACATGCAGACTTTGGTGCAGTCAATTACAGACACGGCTACGCAACTCAGTGGCGCACAGTTTGGCGCATTCTTTTACAGCACGAAAGACGAGCAAGGCGATGTAATGTCCCTATTCACGCTTTCCGGCGCTCCACGTGAAGCATTCGAGCGGTTTGGTCATCCGCGCGCGACACCTCTCTTCGGCCCAACATTTAATGGACAGCCGCCAATTCGTAGTGACGACGTTACGAAAGATGCGCGTTATGGAAAATGGGAACCACACTATGGTATGCCGCCCAGGCATCCGCCAGTACGCAGCTATCTAGCCGTGCCAGTCGTTTCCCGCTCCGGAGAAGCAATTGGCGGTTTATTCTTTGGTCATTCCAGCATTGGTGTCTTTTCTGAACGTACAGAACGGCTCATTGTGGCGGTGGCCGCGCAAGCTTCAGTTGCCATTGACAATGCGCGCCTATACGAACAAGCCCAAAGAGCAGCGGAAGAGCGCGAAAATTTGTTGCATCGAGAACGCTCTGCGCGCTCGGAGGCTGAGCGGTTAAGTCGGATGAAAGATGAATTCTTGGCCATGCTGGCACACGAACTACGCAATCCTTTAGCACCAATTAGTAGTGCAGCCGAGCTTTTGAACATGCTTTATGCCAGTGAACCACGGGTGCACCAAACCAGCACGATCATCCGCCGTCAAGTTGCGCACATGACGCGGCTAGTTGATGACCTGTTGGATGTGTCGCGTGTCACACGCGATCTGGTCACACTTCATAAGAAGACACTAGATTTCCGCGATGTTATTACAAGTGCATTATCTCAGGCGCAACCACTCATTGACGAAAAGCGGCATCGTGTAACACTGCAACTGCCACATGTCCCCATCTACGTCCATGGTGACGAAACCCGGCTGGTACAAACAGTCGCAAACATTCTTAATAACGCGGCAAAGTACACGCCAGAAGCCGGCAACATTGTTCTGCAATTGGACGCTACGCCAAGCCAGCTTCAGTTACATATCAAAGATAACGGCACTGGCATTGCGTCCGAATTGCTGCCAGACGTGTTTGAGCTATTTACACAGGGAACCCGTACACTGGCGCGTTCACAAGGCGGATTAGGTCTAGGTCTTGCGCTGGTCAAGAAGCTGGTTGAGCTACATGGTGGTGGCGTCTCTGCATATAGTGCTGGAACCGGGCAAGGGAGTGAATTCACCATTGTTTTACCATTGGCAGCTTCCATGGCAGATGAATCCCACATTACTGACTTAACGAACAATGTCGGTCGTCAAGATGCACAAGACACGCACGCGGCGGCGCTGCATTTGACCGTTATTGACGACAACATGGATGCGGCAAACGGGCTGGCGTCATTGCTTCGCGCCATTGGACACCGAGTCTCAGTCCATTACACAGCACAAGCTGCGCTGCGCCAAGCTGTGGTCGAAACGTCGCAAGTATTTCTAGTGGACATTGGATTGCCGGATATGGACGGCTATGAACTTGCGCGGCACTTGCGCGCCCTTCCACAAGTAGCGCACTCAACGCTTATTGCCGTCACCGGCTATGGACAAGCACAGGACCGGGAACGAAGCCAAGCCGCTGGCTTTTCTCATCATCTAGTCAAACCAGTTGATATGGTGGCTCTTGCTGCAATACTCGGCGAGGTGAGCATCACCACTGCCAATAAACCGATCAGCGTTATAGAAAAGTAGGTAATGCAGCGATATACATCCGCGGAAGCAGCAAAGCTAGTTGACGAGTTGAGACAAGCTCGGGATGCACTTGCTTCGTCGCACCACGACAGACAATGGTTCCGCCGCATTCATCGTAAAATTACGCAGTACGCGCTTGAACATGACCAAGTTGAAATCCTCTGGTCACTGGAAAACCAGTTCAAAGCCGGAAAAATCTCGTCCGAAGAGTTTGACTCCGCACTTCTACAGCTTCTGACCAGTCCGAATGGCTAGAACAAATCCTTCCCAGTATTAGCTTGCCAGCTTGATATGGCTGCATTCTAGAATAGTTTTCAAGCGTCCGTCAGCTTTAGAGAAACGGAGTTGATTGCGGCTATCAGATCGGCTTTAGTAACTTTATCAAGCTCACTGTCTCTGTGGGTATCACCAGACAATCTTTGTCCAGCTACTCGTTGCAAATCGCTGATACAAAGCCGGAGCCATGCGTTGGTGGGCTGCACAATCGCATTAACGTTGAGTGCAAGTGAACCTATTGCGTTAGCGAGATGTGTCCTCTGCTGCTCTGTCAACAAATCCCATTCTTCGTCAATGATGTGACGAATCAGCACAATCAATTCTTTCCTTGTATTATTGATAACACCAACGTCATCCAACTGTGTCAAAAGAATATCTAAAGTAGCCATAACCAAACAATTATTTCCAATGCGCCATGATGATACAGTATGGAAATACTAGGGAAAATTAGGCGCCTTTGTTGATAAACGTCAATAACGCCTTATCATGACTTAGCAACCAACCGTGAAGAATAGATGGATAAACAAGCCTTACTGAAGCTGATTGCGGAAAGCAGCTACAACATCGGATTTGGTGCAAAAAAGCATTTCGCCACTTTTGACATAGTGGAAAAGGTTCCTGGCTGGATTGGATTAGCATCGTTGACTGCTGGTGTGCTTGCGCTGTTTATCAAAGAACTAGAAGAGAAGTATGTCACTGCAGCATTCACAATCCTTGGCATAGCAGCATTGACATTCAATTCTTACAATGAAAAGAAGGACCAATATAATCAAACCGGTATCGCATTGACCGGCAAGTTCCATGAACTAAGATCGCTTTACCAAACCGTAAAGTCCCTAACAGCCACTGTTGGCTTGACTCCTTACCTTGCAGAACACAGCCGAATTCAACAAGAAGCCCTGCAGTTTGGAATGAGCAAACACATTTTCTTGAGTGACTGGTACGCTCACATCAAGTTTTTCGGCCAAAGCCAAACCGATTGGATGGATGAGCAACTGCATTTTGGCTTTATTAAAGACAAGATACCATTCAGTGCCAAGGTTCTTTTTGTTGCTATTTCAATCCTCGTGGCTGCGCTATATCTGCCGAATGCTGTCGCCTATCTTAAAAACTTCTGCGGCTGATAATGAGTGCTGCCTTCTTTCAACAATTTCGCGAAAATTTGAGCGTTCAGAACGCTTCTGACATTTCTACTTCATACGCCAGTATCACTACGCGGCTTAACAAAGATTTCTGGAATCAGGAATCCGATGTGTACCATCGACGGCAAGTCGGCTCATACGGCAGAAAAACGGCGATCCATGGCATCAGTGACCTCGACATGGTCTTCGAGCTACCGTGGCCGCTGTACGAACGTTACAAAGCATATGAAGGCAATGGTCCCTCCCAGTTGCTGCAAGCCGTTAGAAAGTCGCTTCAGGCTCGTTACCGGAAAACAGAAATCAAGGGGGATGGTCAAGTAGTGGTAATCGAGTTTTCCAAATTCGTAGTGGAAGTACTGCCTGCATTCGTTGACAAAGAGTGTGACGGCTATCGCTTCGGTGATGCAAACAATGGCGGCTCATGGAAACTATGCAAGCCGGTTCAGGAAATGGATGCTGTTGACCAACGCAACATTGCCACAAACCGGAATCTCAAGCACGTCTGCAAAATGCTCCGCGCGTGGAAGAACACGCATGGCGTGAATATGGGCGGGCTGCTCATTGATACGCTGGCATACAACTTCTTTGGCCAAAATTCCGAGTACAACGACAAGAGCTATGCCGCATATGACAAGCTCTTCGTAGCACTTTTTACTTATCTTGGCGGTCTGGATCATCAAGACTATTGGGCAGCGCCAGGTAGCGGCCAGCGCGTACACAGCAAGGGTAAATTTCAATCGAAAGCAAAAAAAGCGGCTGCCAAGTGCCAGGAAGCGTTAGAGACTGACAAGGAAAAGAAAAAAGTAAAGTTGTGGCGTGAAGTCTTTGGACGCTCCTTCCCGACAGAGATTGTCACATCGGCCAAGTCTGAATCGGTTGCTCAACACGACACATCGCGTTATACCACTGAGCAGTTCATTGAAGACATGTATCCGGTCGATATTCGATTCGATCTAACGATCGACAGTGATGTGCTTCACGAAGGAGCCAATGCCGGTCGGCTTCGTATGCTGGCACAGCGTTTCTTTTGGCTTCCGCAAGGGCGCTCACTCCGTTTCCATGTAGTCGAATGCGATGTTCCGCGTCCGTATCAATTGATGTGGAAAATCAGGAACGTAGGAACAGAAGCGGAGCGCAGGGACTGTATCCGGGGGCAGATTTTCTTTGATCATGGAAAGCAAGAGCAACGTGAGCGCACCGACTTCCATGGTGAGCACTTTGTTGAGGCGTATGTTATTAAAGATGGTGTTTGCGTTGCACGTGACGTAATCGACGTGCGCATCAATCAATAATACGCGAATATCAGGGTTGTTTGAATGATCATCAGTCTTTGCTGGAAACTATGGATATTTTGACGTTTATATCGGAATTAGCTAAAGCCTTAGCTTGGCCTGCGGCTGTAGTCTTCCTGGCTTTCATGCTCAAGAATCCACTCACTGAGCTAATCCCTCTCCTACGGCGGCTGAAATATAAAGAGTTGGAAATGGAGTTCGCAAAGGAAGTAGCCGACCTTAAAGCGTCAGTAGCGGCACCCGAGCCCACGCCGGTGGAGGGTGTAGTGTCCAAACCCACCGATGGCCGGCTTCTCCAGTTAGCAAATTTTTCTCCACGTGCAGCTATCATGGAAGCTTGGATTGAGGTTGAGACGGCGGCAAATGAAGTAGCGAGTTCTTTTTGGAACCAAGGACCGAGCGAAATCATGAGGAACTACTCGCGACTAGGCGAGTACTTGCTTCAATGCAAGGTCTTAAGTAGCACACAATTGGAAACATTTAATAAGCTACGGCATCTGCGGAACAAAGCTGCGCATGCAGAGGAGCTTGATCTTAGTGAGACCGACGCGCGAGCCTATGTTGAGCTTGCCACGGCACTTGCAGCGCACATACGCTCATCAAGATAGAGCGCAAGACGGGCTGTCGTCCTGTATCAAATGCACTAAAGCGTATGCGCGGGCGCCCTGACGCGCGTGCCGGAAACTCTTTGCTTACATGTGACAAGCTTGTGGATTTTTTTCCGACTTCACACAAGCTCAGCAACTACGTTAATCAGTACTCTAGTCGTTGTCATGAGTACCACATGCAGCCAAGCTAGCAAACACTGGCATCAATTGGTTTCTTTATGGAAATATTTATCTATTAACAACATGCGGCTGTTGTACTGGTGTCAGCAATGAAGAGAGAGACCGCACTAGACCGATCAAAAAGCGATTAGAGCCGTTTTCATGCACACATGGATCCACAATGGCAGCGGTAAGAAAAACGGCTCTAATGCGTGGAAAACCAAACCAAGTTTATTATGGTCAATATTGCAATTAAAACATCTTTCATGTTGGCCAATACCACTGCTGGACTGAGTTTGAACACACACGTAGAAAAGAAGTTGGCGTGCTGTGGGTCCATCACAGCACGCCCTTCCCTCTTAAATTGATCAACGCTTCAGAAGTTCCCAGAGCTTGGAGCTTCGGAACGCGCTTTGCATTTCCAGCGCCATTGTCTCCGGCTGCCACCACTTGACCTTGAACTTCTCCAGCAGCTTTTCAAACCGATCCACTTCCGTGCAACCATGGGCGGTCAAATACATCCGCGCGCCAGCGAAGCCGCGCCAGCGCACTACGTCCAGGTACATCCAGAACGCGGCATCTTTTTTCAACTGCGGCATGTCTCTAATCTGCCAAACGTCCCAGCGGTCGAACGGCGCAGTCCATCGCTCCAGCACGTCTAGGTGGGGCAAGTCATCATAAACACGCCGAACTTCAAAGCGCGTGCGGCTGATCACCACTTCCGCATCGTCTTTCGGTGCAACACGAACATGCTCCAAAGGTGGCAAGTTGGTCGGCTCGCCTACTTTGCGTTTGAAATCATCGCTGGCATTTTGGTCGTAGACGACGCTATGCTTTTCGGAATAAACCGATCCCAGGTAGATGGTCTCCACTCGTCCTTCCTTGTCGGTGGCCACGAAAAACTTCGATTCCTTTTTGGCACGGCCCTGCCGGATGATTAGCGAATTCACATCAACGGGGAAGTCGGCTCGCACGTCAATGCGGTACACCCGCAAACGGCGAATTATTTCATCCGACCGACCAGGGAATAGCTTGCTAAGCATCGCTTTCAGATCCTCAACATGCTGGTCGTTCAAATAGTCTGGATTTAACGTCACGTTCATGAACTGCTTCGCAACTTGAGAACGAGACGGGTTTACGCGAAACTCCAAGTTGGATTTATCCGAGAACGAGCAGACATAAGAATGCTTGAATCCCTTGCCCTTGGTGGAGCCACGCTGAACCGTGCCAGCTTTCAGCCAAGTCCTAAACTGCTTGCTGACGACTGTGCGTTCGATTTCGCTCACGTCGTCCATCAGCACGGCAAGTGTGAGCTTGTCGATTCGCAGCGGCGGCTTCGCGGCCACAACAGAATTCACTGCGCTCGTTATCGCCTTCTTTGGCGGCATCTTGTTTGGTGCAGCATTCGGCTCCTTTGCAGGCTGCGCAACGCTAGTGGGGCCGGTACGCTTGTACTTGGGCGTAACCGCCGTTGTCCGATACCCATCCGCTTTCGCTTCAGCATGATTGGACAGAGGACGTAATTTCTCTTTTTTCGATTTTTGCTTGATACGAGCGGTATTCGTATTGTGAATTGATTTGGATTCTTCTCTCATCTCATTATTCTTTCTCTTATCTCTAACAGTATGTATGTTCTTATTTGCAGATTTCGTTTTCGTCGCCATGTTGAAATTCCTTGGTAATGTTCCGGTCGTGCCACATAAACCGCTGTAACGTCATCGCGTTTTCACCAAAAATAGATGCGATAGCCGGAACGAGTTGGATTGAATTTGCACGGTGTTCGACCGTGCTTGGCATTTACAGAATTGGATTTACGTCACTTCGGTCAGCGCGTCGGAAACCATCAACCACATGAGAAAACAGCGAGTTTTTTGATGGTGTCGGCAGGCCAGCGCGCTATGTGCAGAAAATTTGAACCGTGCTTGGCGATGTTTGCGTTTGCACGGCTCAGCCTTAGCCTCGCAGTCGCTTCTATTGCCCGGCGGTGTCTCCTGACTCTGGCTTTGGCGGCCATCGTCCGGTTAAGTAGGCATTCACGTCCTTAAGCGACCAGTACCGTAGACGCCCTCGTATGCGTGGTGGTGGAAGCAGACCCTGTTTCAGCTTGCGTTCCAATGTTGCCCGTGACTCGTTCGTATGCAGCGATATAGTGGTCATTTTTATATTCGCATCGACTCCGGCTTCGGTCATCGCGTTGACCCATTTCAGTTCCGCGATTGCTGCCTCTGTGTCCTCTGGCTGGCGGCGTTTCTTTTGCCGTTCGCAATTGCTCTTCTTTGTCTTTGCATTGACAGCATCCGTCTTTCGCTCCGCTGGAGACAAGCAGTTTGACGGTGCTAAAGGGGATTGCGGATCGGCAAGCTGACGACTGGCTGCCGTCAGCAATTCGCTTCTTTTAGGGTGGGGTGGTGCGCTGCGATTCTTACGTCTCAGCAGTCCGCGAAAACGGTACAACTTTTGGTCGTCGGCTCCAACGCATTCAAATGAAACAGGCGTTTGGCGAGGAGGCGCCAACTCCGTGGGAGTCGTGTGCACCAGTCGGCAAAATATCGTAATACGACCATCAGTGCCGATCGTTTCCTCGACGGCAGAGAGCGTGCCAACGCCAATGCACTTCTCGCCCTCAAAATCCATCTTGAGATAGCCATTAGGACCGATACCGTGAACGGTAGCTTTTGGAGCACTGGATTCTAGTACGGCTGGTTTGGCTGAAAAGTTGTCTTTCATGATGACTCCAGTTGTTGAACGGAGCCACCATTGAAACAAAAGGGTCTATCGCATTGCGGTGCGCCCTTTTGGGGATGCTGCTACTTGAGACGACTTCACCATCTTTTGAACGATTTTTGTGGCGTCGCCAGTCGTTTTTTCTCGTTTGTAAAGTAGCGTCGCGAACTTACCCTTACTGATATAAGTGTCAGCCGTTGCGCGCCATTCCGCAACCTTATGGTCGGTGACCGTGATTTGCTTCTTAAGCAGTGGGTCAAAGTACTGCGGCAGACGCTCGCGTACTTTGCTTGTCCATGTTCCCGGCTCTTTCTGGTTTTTTGCTGTAGCCTTTACCAGTGCATGGTACGCATCAAAAGCACGCAGCCAGAAATGCGCATCTTTTAGCTGGACGTTCTTGGCATATTCTTTGTAGCCGGCATCGGCTCTGGCGCTATTGAAGCGGTCGCGCACATCGCGCAACTGCTTTTCAAAGCTTACATCCAAGCGCAGCCGGAAGGCGATTTCATCCGGCCAGAGCGGCAGTGAGAATGTAGTCACGGATTCGCCCTTTGGAGCACGCATCGCAACCACATGCGGGACAAAGTTGGTCTTGTATGGATCATACTCATAGCTTGGCAACAAAAGCTCAGCCGGCTCCATATACCAACGACTTTTCAGTCGCCATTTTGGCGGCAGTATGCGTCCTCTTTTTTTCCGCTTCTTAGTTCGTTCATAGTATTCGCGTGCAGTCTCGCCTGCTTTTGCTTTCGGCACGCATTCCAGTCCGTCCAAAATGGTATCGGAATCTTCTTTGATTCCATTTTGGTACTCGCCGTCTGCCAGACCGCTGAAGATGGTCATCAAGTCAGCATATTTATCGCTTCTCCGTATGAATTCCCACGCAATGCGCTCATAGTCTTGCGAGCCATATTCCGGATACTGACTGGCATCGCGCCAGTCAGCATGGTATGGCTTGATCAGCGTTCTAGTCGTCATGCAGCATCCTTTTTAATGAGCTTTCAGCCGGAAACAGAAAGTCGGCCCATGCTTGCATCATTTGCCGACGCTCCGGCATGTAGTCGGCATGGTTGTAGCTGGCGCGGACTTGGTTGCGTTCGGAGTGCGCAAGCTGCCGCTCGATAGCGTCATGTCGGAAACCACGTTCATTGAGCCATGTGCTGGCAGTGCCACGAATGCCGTGCGGCGAGAACTTGCCTTGGTATTTTCCTTTTGCCATGTTGGCAAACATGTTGTTGAGCGTTGCACGGTTAATCGGTTTCAGAATGGTGCTGCTTTTCGGAAAGAGATAGTCCGAACCACAACTAAGCGGGCGCAGGGCTTCGAGCGTCTGCAATGCTTGCTTCGAGAGCGGCACGACATGCGCTTCTTTCATTTTCATGCGTTCGGCTGGAATTATCCATTTCGCATTGGCCAAGTCGAATTCGCTCCAATTTGCTTCCACTAGTTCGGTTTTCCGCACGAATGTCAGCAGCAAGAGCTTCGCCGCCAGCTTGGTGGTCAGATGACCGGGATAAGCGTCGATGGCATCGACCAGATCATGGATTTCATGTTCAACCAGATGTGGCCGGTTGGTGCGTGGTGGAATTTCGGCCCAGCGTTTAAGCTTAGCCGCCGGATTGGTCTCCGCTTTGAACTTCAAAATCGCATGCTCGAACACTTGCAGTGCAGTCTGCCGCACACGATCAGCGGTCTTGATGCCGCGTTCTTGGGCGCATTGCTCCAGCACCGTCAGCAAAAGCCGTGCATCAAAGTTGCGGATGGCCAGCTTGCCAAGTGATGGCTTCAAATCCCTCTCCAGATAAAGCTTGTTTGCTTCGCGCCAAGCTTTGGAGCGTTTGTCCGATTTGCTCTGATACCAGTCGTCAGCAATAGCAGAAAACGTATCTTCAACCAAGGCACGCTCAACCGCTTTGCGCGCTTTCTTCTCCACCGATGGATTGATGCCGTCGTGTAACTTCTGCTTGATTTCGCCGCGTTTCAGCCGTGCCTTTGCGAGCGTCAGTTGCGGATACTTGCCAAGCGTGTACGTGAACCGCTTGCCAGCGAATGTGTAATCCATCCGCCACGACTTAGTTCCAGATTGCAACACATAGAGATACAAGCCATCCGCGTCCGTGATCTTTTGCGGACGTGCGGCTGGCTTGATGGCTTGAATGCGGAGTTCGGTAAGCGGCATAACGGTATTTACTCACGGCGGCAGATGTATACCGTAAAAATACCGTTAAATACCGTCGTTTACTTGAGATACCACAAGCTCAAGTGAGACAGCAAAAAATCATAAGCGATTGATTTTTATGAAAAATCAATCTACTTGAGACAAAGAAAGCATCCGCTCGACATAACGCGCAATCAGGTCGATTTCAAGATTGACCTTGGCGCCCGGCTGCAAATGCTTGAGGGTGGTGACCTCGATGGTGTGAGGAATCAGGTTGATGGAAAATTCACAACCACTGGCCGTATCGGCCACGCGATTGACCGTCAGCGACACGCCGTTGACCACGATGGAGCCCTTGTAAGCGAGATACTTGGCCAGATCGTGCGGCGCTTCCACGACGAGCTCCCAGGATTCGCCCACCGGCTCGAACCTGCGCACCACGCCGAGGCCATCCACATGGCCGGATACCAGGTGTCCGCCGAGTCGTTCGGCCAGGGTGAGCGCCTTTTCCAGATTGACTTCGCCGGGCTGATCGAGGCCGACGGTGCGGTTCAGGCTCTCGCGCGACACGTCCACCGCGAACTCGTGTTCGGCCTTGGTCACCACCGTCATGCAGGCGCCGTTGAGGGCGATCGAGTCGCCGATGGCCACATCGGCCAGCGGCAATCCGCCGGCATCGATGACGAGGCGCACGCCGTCGGCGCCGGTGTTGCCGAGCGGGGTGATGGAGGTGATCCTGCCGACGGCGGCGACGATTCCAGTAAACATAGTGCTCTATCGCTTCAAGAGAAACGTGCAAGGATACGCAAATCCCGCCCGATCTGCTTCACTTCATGGAAGCGCAAGCGGCGCTGTTCATCCAGGGAGGCGGGCGCCTGCAGGTTGAACATGCCCTGGGCATCGCCGATCAGGCTGGGCGCCAGATACAACAGCAATTCGTCGACACAGCCCTCGCGCACGAAAGACCCGTTGAGCTTGAAGCCGGCTTCCACATGCAATTCATTGATCTGACGCCGGCCGAGTTCCTGTAGCAGGCTCGGCAGATCAACCTTGCCGCCCTGATTGGGCAGCATCAGAATCTCGGCGCCGAGGTCGCGCAGTTGCGCCTCCTTGTCCGGATTGGGACGCGCGGCAATGATCCAGGCGCCGCCGCCCTGAAGAATCTTGGCCGCCGGATCGATTTCCAACCCGCTGTCGATTACGACGCGGCGCGGCTGGCGCGGCGTTTCCACCGCTCTCACATTCAGCTGGGGATCATCCAGCTTGACGGTGCCGATGCCCGTCAGCACCGCGCAGGCGCGCGCCCGCCACCAGTGGCCGTCGTTGCGCGCCTCGGCCGAGGTAATCCATTGGCTGCGGCCGTCGTGCAAGGCGGTCTTGCCATCCAGGCTGGCCGCCGCTTTCAATCGAACCCATGGCTGGCCGCGCTGCATGCGCGCGAAGAAACCGATGTTGAGTTCCCGCGCCTCGATTTCCAGCACGCCGGTCTCTACCGCGATGCCGGCGGCCCGCAAGCGGGCCACGCCTCTGCCGGCCACCAGCGGATTCGGATCGCTGCAGGCCACGACCACCCGCGCCAGGCCGGCTTCGATCAGCGCATCGGCGCAGGGCGGCGTGCGCCCGAAATGGCTGCACGGCTCCAGCGTGACGTAGGCAGTCGCCCCGCGCAGGTCCGCGCCGCGCTGGCGAGCATCCTTCATGGCCTGGATTTCGGCATGATCGAACCCGACCGGCTGGGTATGGCCGGCGCCGATCACCCTGTCCTCCTTCACGATCACGCAACCGACGCGCGGATTGGGCATGGTGATGAACATGCCTTTTGCCGCCCAGTCGAGGGCAAGCTTCATGTAGTCGATATCGGCAAAGGCAATCATGGACGGGGAGCGAATTGGCAAAGGAAGCGGACAAGCAGGGGCCGCTGGCGGATTGTAATGGATTTGCCGGGAGGCGGCGCTCAGCAGGCGGGATTGCGCTCGGTGTCGCAAATGCGTGGACGGCCGCTGAAATTGATCTTGATCTCCCGTACCACCTTCCCCGCCAGGCTGAGCCGAAAGCTGCCGACCTGCGGCACCTAATCGCTGGCATCGATACGGGTGCGGCCGCTACCCTGGTAGGCAAGGTAATTGCGGCGGCTGTCGGTGAAGGCGCTGGCGAGGCCGAGCGGCGGCGTCAGCGCGCCATGCTGCTGGATGACGGTATCGCCGGCATCCGCCACGCCGTTGCGGTTGACGTCGATGAAGACCGCCCACCCGGCGCCCCAGTCGCCGTCCTTGCCCACGGGTGCCAGATCCACACGCTGCCCGCGCTTGATCGCTTCAGACCGAGCGAGCAGGATGGCCGCATGCAGATCGCTGGTCGCCGCGGCAATGCGTTGCCGGGCAATTAGCGCATGGAAGGCAGGCACGGCTACGCCAAGCAGGATGGCCACAACCGCCACCGTGATCAGCATTTCCACCATCGTCAAGCCGGCGGCTGGAATCCGCCGGCCCTGGCGCCCTGCTACCAGCATCGCGCCAAATCCCCTTCCGCCGTTTTCACGCCGGTACTGGTCAAGCCGAGTCGGCCGCATTCCGCATCGCTGAAGCTGCGGTTGACCCTGGGTCCGCCTGGCGTCGCCCGCAGCAGGATGCAGGCGTCGACGCTCTCGCCGGGACAGGCGATTCCCTCGATCTGATAGGCGCTGTCCTGATGCTTCGATCCAATGAACCACTTGAATCGCTGGGCGTCCGCACTGGCGGCGTCCGCCGAGAATTCCACATAGGTGTTGCGCTGGGCATGAAAGCGCTCCTGCTGTTGCATCAGTTGCAGCAGCGCCGACTTCGCTTCGGCCCGGCGCGCTCGGATGACGATCTGCTGATAGCTTGGGTAACTCAGCATCGCGAGCAGGACGACAATCACCAGCGCCACCAGCACCTCGATCAAGGTCCAGCCGAAAGAGGCCTGGCATGCGGCAATCGCTTTATTTCGTCGACGCCGCATGGTGCCCTTCTCCCCAATTGATCAGTTCCCGCCAGCTAAGCCGGCCTGCTACAGAAACGCTGTGAACCCGCTTTCTTGCCTCTTTTCCGGGCGTCGTGGGCGCCGAATCGGTGCCGGTTGCGGCTGCGCCTGGCTGCAGAATGATGCGGTCGCGGGTAACCAGGCGGCGCCCGGCGGCGCCTTCCGTGGTGGCGGCAGACTGGGCTGGCAGCAGCAAAGGCGGCGCAGGCCAGACCAGCGACGTGGACATGCTCGCCAGCCGCCCATCGAGGTCCAGTCCGCTCAAGGCATCAAGATAGTAAAGGCGCTGGGTCAGGCTGCCGCATTCCGCGCCCGGCATTACCGTGTTGAAGATTGCCTTCCCGTCCAGGACGGCTGGGGCATGGATACTGCGTTCACCACGGCTTGCTGCGTCAGGCAGGTCGATATACCAGCCGCGATAGCGCGGACTGTCGCCGCCATAGCGGAACGCCGGCCCGGATACGCTGTAGCCCGGGTTTCCATCGCTCTTTTTTACGGCGCGGGGTGCGAGATCGCTTCTGCCGAGCGGGCGGGGCTCCAGCGTCGGCACATCCAGAACGGCGTAAAGCGATTGCTGCACGTAATCGGCAGGATCGACATCCCGGGCTTCCATCAGTTTGCCGGTCCCGATCAGCACCACATAGCCGCCGTTAGGCGCGTACACCACGGCGGGCGCGCTGCTGATCGGTTGCCGCATCGAATTGCCGGTGACAGCCGTAAAAATGCGACGGACCGCGTTCGCCGGCATCCTGCCCCGGGAAGAAAACGCGTCGAAGTCAAAGCGCCACAGATTGCCTTGCAAATCGCCGGCATACGCAAGCCGGGTCGCGCCATCGGCGCCCGCAACCAGCGCCGGCGTGCTCAAGCCGTTGGGAAGCGTTTCATCGGCATCCGTAGTGCGCAGCTTGAAGTAATTGCGATTCAACCGCCATGGCTCCGATTTTTCCTTGTCGAGCGAGAGCAGAAACAGGGCGGCTTTCGCATCCTTCGCGCGGCGGCCGCTGCCGTCGTTCGCGTAGGCATTCACGCCCGATGCCACCATGGCGAAATGGCGATAGATCGGCGGCGCCCCGGTCACTGCCATGTTGAAGCGGCCGATGACAACGGGGCCGAGCAGGTTTCCCATATCCGGATCGTCGCGATCGGAAAACTCCCACAGCGCGCCGCCGGAAGTGCCGAAACGGTCAGGATCGGTTACATCCAGCGCGAATACGCCCTGCCCGCCAGCGCCAAGGCTGGCGACCAGAATCGTTTTCCAGCCAGCTTCCAAATGCAGGTCTTCCACCGTCACCGGTCCATCGACATAAGACTGATGGCGGTAATCGGGACGTGTAAGCTCGGGCAGGCGCTCCGCCAGCATGGCCGGAATATAGGCCATGCGTTCCTCGCCGCTGACGGCATCGAAGCCATGCAGCATGCCGTCGTTCGCGCCGACGTAAATCATGGATGCCCGTTTGCCGTTGCGGGCCATGAAATCGGCAAAGGCGGCATCCCCGTATTTCGGGCTTGGCTTGCCGACGAAGGCCGGCTTGCTGCCGATGATGTCGCCGAGAAGGCGCTGCCTGGCGCGGAAGATGCCGCCAGGGCGCGTGACCTCGTGCCCCTGCGCGCCGCGCAGCCAGTCAAGGCGCTGGCGGCCGAGCCCGTCCGACGCATCGCCGCCGGGATTGCGATTCAAGAAAGTCCGGTATGCCGCGGGAAGTCCGGACCAGGAAAACTCCAACGTCGCCAGACCGCCATTTGCCATGGGCGCGCCGATGTAAATCTTCCTCGCCTCCGGTTTGCCCTCGGTGAGTACCCTGCCCGCATCCCAATCCGGACTGCTTGTGTCGACCGCCCCCGAATCGCCAACGATGCGCTCCGTCCGCCTGGTCAGGCTGCCTTGCCAGGTACCCGATTGAAAGCCGGCTTCATACACATATCTTGTCCCGCTCCGGCTGGCATCGTCGGATGCCGCTCCGGTTACCATCCAGCGTCGGTCGCCCACCGTCGCCACCATCTGTTGCAGCGCCGAAACGCGCCCGCCGGTCGGTCCGACATGCAGGTATGACGGCAACTGCGTGCCAGCGCCGTTCATGTCATCACCCCCGCCGTATTTGGCCGCTAGGTGGAGCACATTCGAATCGGCATCGGCGACTTCTCCGAGATCGACCGCCCGGGTTCCGAAGCGCACCGGCCGGTCGAGCCGAATGTCATTCTGGCTTGCCCAGTAAGCCAGGCCGGCGGCAAGGAAGCTGCCATGTGCCGGGCCGGTCTCGCGGGCGACGAGGTCGGTCAGCCCGTTCTGGGATTGGGTGCGGCCGCGTTTGGCCGCATTGATTTCGAGACCGGCAAGCCGGCGCAGCCATGCCTCCGCATCCAGCGCCGGCAGCCTTGTCGTTGCGGGTTCTGGCACCATCCCGCGATTGCGGCCGTCCGTCTTGCTGTTGCCAGGCACGCCCCGGTCGCTTGAGGTGCCCGCATTGGCAATCAGCATGAAATCATTCGATTGGCAGGATGCGGAAACCGGGTCGGTCCAACTTTCCGCCGCCGGAAACCCGTCGCGAGGCGGCAGACGAATGCCTTTGAGGGCTGGAACGCTGGGCTGCCGGCCCTGGAAAAGCCGCGTGCCTTCATACACCAGTTCGCTGAGCGGATTGAACCCGGGATAAATGCCATCCCTGCCGATCAGGTTGATGTAATTGACGACGCCGCTTTTCCTGCCAGTCCGGTCCGGATCTGGTCTGAACACGCCGCTGTCGGGGTCCCATTCAAGCGCCTCATTGGGCACAGGGCCGCTACCGGGTCGATCGTTTTTCATCGGCCCGATCTGCTTCATTGGCGCGCGCAGCACCCCTCCGTAGGAATCACTCCCGTTTTCGGGCAACGTAGAAATGACGCCGTAGCGCAGGCGTTGCGCGTTGCGCTGAAGGGCGCCCACCGGTTTGAAGGTGCTGCCATAGCGCTGGCAGAGGTCGGGCCTGCTCACAGCATCCACGCCATCGCATGCCTGCACCCGGACCTGAAAAATTGCGTTCATGGGTGCGCCGCGCGCCTCAGGGAGCCAGCCGGCGGCAGTGCACGTGCCCGCTGCCGGTTTGTCGCTGAAGATCACCTGGTGCCGGCAGGACGCGATATGCAAGGTGGCGGAGCGGAATGGCGTAAGCCGGTCCGGCGGAGTGCCGTTAGCCGTGACGGCCAGGCGCTTTGGCGGGAAATGAGAAATCAAAAAGGCCGGATCCGCTGGCAGCACCGCCCGCTGCAGCACCGTTCTGTTAAGGGTATCGATCACGCGGTCGCCGCCGGTCAATGCCATGCGCAGCAGATCCAGCTTGGATGCGGTCGCCCAGTTCATGAAATTGCCGGCGAAGGAATCGCCGCCGCATTCCCTGCGCGCGTCGGCATTCTTCAGGATGTAGAAGTACCCCTCCTCAGCCGGGCCTGCTGCTGCCGGTGACGGGGTGCGGACGACGGCATCCGAAGTCAGCGGCGCAGTGGAATAGGCATAGCACTTGTCCGGATTGAAGTAGCCCTCGTAGCGCATGCCGCGGTCATACTCGCTCGCGCCCGTATAAACTGCGCCGGCGCTGGCCGGGGTGAGCGCTAGGCCGAGCAGGAGATTGGGCAATGGAGCAGTCTGGGTGTGCCACGCGGGTTGGCTCAGATCAACCGTTGGCAGCTCCGCCCGCGCCAGGAGGCTCCACGCAAACAGAAAAGCGAGGATCGCGCGGTGGGTGATTTTTCTCATGCTTGTCGATGCCATGCGGGCCTCAATCGTCCGTCTTCCGATAGACGGCTTGCAGCACTACCCGGGTCGATGGACGCGGTCCGAAGCCGATGGCTGTAATGCGGTAGAGATAAGAAAGTCCCGCACTGTCGGCTGAAGCGCCGGGACGGGCGTAGGGCAGGAGTTCGATGATGTAGCGTGGCAGCCGTCCCGGAAGCGCGCCCTCGCCATTCGGATAGCTGCGTCCGGTGAAATGGCCATAGGGTACCGAGACGGCGGACGAAGGCTGGTCCTCCTGCAGATTCACCGCATCCCAGACGGGCGGCATGCCTGCATTCGTCGGCAGGCACAGTCCCAGCTGACGGTTTTCCAATCCCCTGCCGCAGCCAGGCAGGAAACCCTCCGCGCTGCGACTGGAGAAAACCAGCCCTCGACCGCCCCCGCCCGTAGACTGCTCGATATCTGCCTCGGCATCGATCAGAGCCGCCTCGGCCGCCTGAAAGGCAATCTGGCGATCGCGGTCGTTGCGCGAACCTTTTTCGCCGTGGAGGGCAACCTGGCTGGCGGAGACGCCGAGCAACAGCACGATCAGAAGCATGATCAACGCGGTGGCCAGCGCTGCCCCTTGGCTGCCCCCGCGTGCCGGCAGAATCTGGCGTTGGCGTGGGTGCATGATCAACCCCCTCCAGCAGCATTGCGCAGCATGACCGTTGCCGAAACAGTCTTGCGCAGGCGGTGGCGGCTCGCCTGAGGCAGTTCCGGTTCGCTGATGCTGGAGCCGGGGTCTGAAGCGCCGGCCGAGCGCGCATAAGCCGGACCAAACAAATCGTAGCGATTGTCCGGGGCGTCGGCCCGGTTCCCGCTGCTGCCCCGCATCAGCATGGCGAACTTGACCGCCACCACCTGTTTCCAAGGGTTTGCCCCAACACCGGCGGCGGGTGTCGCATCCGCCAGGCGCTCGATCTCCCCCGCGGGCACATACCGGTTGGGCTTGCCGTCGCCGTCGGGATCCAGGCCATACAGCACCTGGAAAGTCTCTACGCCGCGAACCATGCCCACCGAATTCCAGTTTCCGTCTGCGTTGGCGTACTTGCAGCGCAGTTCCGGCTCGCCGTCGGATAGGGCAACGTAGAAGATGCTCCAGCCGCGGCCGGCGTCGGGGTCTTCCGGCTGCGGCACCGCAAAGCCGGCGCAGTTGAATACCGTGCCATCTCCGCCAGGCGCAGGACCGCTGCCGACGAAGCGGATTGCCAGCACGTCGCTGCCGTTGACACCGGTGGTTGGACGGTCCAGCGCCGGACTGTTGCTTTTCAAGCTGCGATCATCCAGCCCGAAAATGGCCGGGCTGGCATCGCTTCCGGCAATCAGTGCCGCTCCGCCGCCACCGTCCCAGTTGTCGAAAGCCGCCTGGCGAATGGCACGACCGATCATTTGGAGGGCGAAGCGGCCATTTTCTTCGAGTTCGGCGTAATCATCATTGGCGGCGAATGCCTGCCGGGTGGACAGCATCACAGCCGTGGCGACAAGCGCAATCAGCATGCCGAGCGCAGTCGCCACCATCAATTCGACCAGCGTGAATCCACACCGGCGAGTGCACCTGAATTTCGCTTTCATGGTTCGCGTCGCCATTCTGGTCGGCTTATATGCTCAGGGCCAGTTCCGGATCGCCGTCTTGTAAATCGGCCGGTTGCTGCCAGCTGCGCCAGCCGATCTTGATGACTAGGGGCGCACCGGCACGGTGATCGCAACTCCACTTCAACTTGCGGGAGGCGCGGTCCCACGGCGCGCTGTCGCGGCAGATCACCACCCGGGCGCCCGGCAAGGCAGATGCGACCCGCTGGCGCCAGTCGGCAAGGTGCTGGCCCGCGGCAATATCGGGATCGCAGACGGAGGTGAAACAGGAAAAATCGGAAGTCGGAGGAATGGCGCCGGGCCGGGCCGCATCGAACTCATAGTCGCCGCCGCCGTTTTGCGGCAGCGGCACGGTGCGGTTGCGCACCATGTCGGCCATTTCGGAGGCAAGCTGCACGGCGGCAGAGCGATAACCGGATTGCTTTTGACTGCGCAGGGCTTGCAGGACCAGGTTGGCGCAGCCGATCACGCCAATTGCGAGCAGAAGAATCGATACCAGGACTTCGATTAAAGTGAAACCCCGCAGCCGGCATGAATACATGCGCTCCCCTTGTCTTTTTGCCAACGAAAAGGTTGCATTTTAGGGAGGGCGGTTTCCAGCACTTTGCCTCTAGTCGGCAAGCGATGCCCGCTGATCAGAAAGGAAAATGAAGAGTGAGAAATGCCGCTGAGCGGCAATCAGCCGGGCTTGCGTTCGTGGCCGACTTCGGCGACCGCATCCTGAAATTCGGCGACGTCCTCGAAGCTCTTGTAAACCGAGGCGAAGCGAATATAAGCAATCTTGTCGAGCAGCTTCAGTTCGGCCATGACGAGTTCGCCCACCTGACCTGACGGCACTTCGCGCGCGCCGCTGGTGAGCAGCTTCTCCTTGATGCGCTGAACCGCGCCATCCACGGCTTCGGCCGCCACCGGCCGCTTGCGCAATGCCAGCATCAGGCTGCCGCGCAGCTTGCCGGCATCGAACTCGGTCCGGTTGCCATTCTTCTTGACGATCACCGGCATGGTCAGCTCCACCCGTTCGAACGTGGTGAAGCGCTTGTCGCAATGCGCGCAGCGACGACGGCGACGGATGGCATCCCCTTCCTCGGACACGCGGGTGTCAAGGACTTGCGTATCTTCGTGATGACAGAAGGGACATTTCATGAAGCGATCTCAGTGATGATCCAGGCTCAACGTTAACATATTTTCACCGGAAAACCGGCATTGGCGAACCTCGGCCGCCAATGAAAAAGGCCACCGGCGGCCGCGCCGGTGGCCTCTGTGCTGCATCAGCCGTAGACCGGGAAGGCGTCGGTCAGCTTCTTGACGTCTGCCTTGACGCGCTCGATGGTGGCGGCGTCGTGCGGGTTGTCGAGCACGTCGGCGATCAAGTTGCCGACCTTGGTCGCTTCCGCTTCCTTGAAGCCGCGGGTGGTCATGGCCGGGCTGCCTAGGCGGATGCCGGAAGTGACGAAGGGCTTTTCAGGATCGTTGGGGATTGCGTTCTTGTTGCAGGTGATGTGGGCCGAACCGAGGATGGCTTCGGCTTCCTTGCCGGTGATCTTCTTGGCACGCAGGTCGACCAGCATCACATGCGATTCGGTGCGGCCGGATACGATGCGCAGGCCGCGCGCGATCAGGGCCTTGGCCAATGCGTCGGCATTCTTCACTACCTGCTCCTGGTAGGCGCGGAACTCGGGCGCCTGGGCTTCCTTGAACGCCACCGCCTTGGCAGCGATGACGTGCATCAGCGGGCCGCCCTGGATGCCTGGGAAGATGGCGGAGTTGATCGCCTTCTCGTGCTCGGCCTTCATCAGGATGATGCCGCCGCGCGGACCGCGCAGTGACTTGTGGGTAGTGGAAGTGACGAAGTCGGCGAACGGCACTGGATTCGGATACACGCCGGCGGCGATCAGGCCGGCGTAGTGGGCCATGTCGACCATGAAATAGGCGCCGACTTCCTTCGCGATGCGGGCGAAGCGCTCGAAGTCGATGCGCAGCGCATAGGCGGAGGCGCCGGCGATGATCAGCTTGGGCTTGCGTTCGCGCGCCAGCTTTTCCATCTGCTCGTAATCGATCTCTTCCTTCTCGTTCAGGCCATAGGAAACGACGTTGAACCATTTGCCCGACATGTTGAGCGCCATGCCGTGGGTGAGGTGGCCGCCTTCGGCGAGCGACATGCCCATGATGGTATCGCCCGGCTTGAGCATGGCGAAGAACACGCCCTGGTTGGCCTGGGAACCGGAGTTGGGCTGCACGTTCGCAGCCTCGGCGCCGAACAGTTCCTTCAGGCGGTTGATGGCCAGGGTTTCCGCCACGTCGACGAATTCGCAGCCGCCGTAGTAGCGCTTGCCGGGATAGCCTTCCGCATACTTGTTGGTGAGCTGGGAGCCCTGCGCCTCCATCACTGCCGGCGACGTGTAGTTCTCGGACGCGATCAGTTCGATGTGGTCCTGCTGGCGCTGGTTTTCCTTCTGGATGGCGGACCAGAGTTCAGGATCGGTCTTGGCGAGGGTATGGTCTTTTGCGAACATGAAGTGACTCCAAACGATTGAGTATGCAAACGAATATGCAAACGGCGTTGCCTGAATCGAAAGAGGGCCAGGGGGAATGACAGGCAGCCTCAGTCGTGCGTTCCATTTTGGGCTGCCCAGGCGAACGGCGGAGAAGCCTCACGTTCCCCGGTGGATATCCACCTTGTACCGGGAGCAGGCCCGGTTTTTCGCCAGTCACGTGAGACGAAATGGTGTGAAATTGTAAGGGAGCGAGATTATTTCTTCAAGTACGGACAAAAATAGCGGCAAAATTTGGGCCGGCGCAATGAAATGCGCCATGGGCTACAATTTTGCCGGTCCCAACAATTCAGTGAGGAAAACCCATGATCGTTCTGGTAACGGGCGCCACCGCCGGCTTCGGCGCAGAGATGGCCAGGAAATTCGTGCAGCATGGTCACCGGGTGATCGCTGCCGGGCGCCGCAAGGAACGCCTCGACGCTCTCGCGGCCGAGCTCGGCCCGTCCCTGCTGCCCCTGGTGCTGGACGTCAGCGACACCGCCTCCATCACCACATCGCTCGGCAGCCTGCCGGCCGACTGGCAAAACATCGACGTACTGATCAACAATGCCGGCCTTGCGCTCGGCATAGAACCTGCCTACAAGGCTTCGCTGGAAGAGTGGGACACCATGATCAGCACCAACTGCCGCGGCCTGGTTGCGATGACCCATGCGGTGCTGCCGAAAATGGTGGCGCGCGGCAGCGGCCTGGTGATCAACCTTGGCTCGGTGGCCGGCAGCTATCCCTACCCCGGCGGCAATGTCTATGGCGCCACCAAGGCCTTCGTCGAGCAGTTCACGCTGAATCTGCGGGCGGACCTGATCGGCACCGGCGTGCGCGCCACCAACATCGCGCCCGGCCTGTGCGGCGGCACCGAATTTTCCAACGTCCGCTTGAAGGATGATGCCGCTGCGGCCAAGGTCTACGAAGGCACGGTGCCGCTGACCGCCGCCGACATCGCCGAGGCGGCCTACTGGATCGCCACCCTGCCGCCGCACGTCAACATCAACTCGATCGAGATGATGCCGACCTGCCAGGGCTTCGCTCCCTTCGCCGTCAAGCGCAATCCCTGAGGCGGCAGCAACTGGACCACAACTCAATGATGCTTTCCTCGGCCAGTCCCGCCGCCGCTCCGGCGGCGGATTTTTACTGGACCTTGCGCGTTTATTACGAAGACACCGACGCCGGCGGCATCGTCTTCTACGCCAATTATCTGAAGTTCTTCGAGCGCGCCCGCACCGAATGGCTGCGTGCAGCCGGCATTAGCCAGCAGGCATTGTCGGAAACGCATGATGTCGTGTTTGTCGTCAAAAGCACCGCGGTGGATTATCATTCACCCGCGAAACTGGACGATGTGGTGAGTGTGTCGGTGCGGGTCGAAAAGCTCGGCCGTGCTTCGGTCGTTTTCTACCAGGAAGCCTGGCGCGTCGCCGGCACCGAGAAGACCCTGCTCGCCAGCGGCAGCATCAAGGTCGGCTGCGTGAATGCGAAAGCCCTGCGGCCCTCTCCCATTCCCGACGCCGTCATGGCTGGCATACGCCAGTCTGGCAGCATGGGTGCTTGAACCCCATGGTACCCGCTCGGTCCCGCTCCGAAATCCGCCATCCAGCGGCCGCAAGCCGGTTTAGTCATCGAATCCAAATCAATTCATGAGCGTTACACAAGACCTTTCCTTCGTTTCCCTGATTTCCAACGCATCGCTGCTGGTGCAGCTGGTGATGGCCATTCTGCTGCTGGTGTCGATCTTCAGCTGGACTTATATCTTCCGCAAGCTGTTCGCGATTCGCAGCGCCCAGGTGCAGACTGAGGAATTCGAACGGGCCTTCTGGTCCGGCGGCAACCTCAGCGCCCTCTATGAAGGCGCAAACTCCAACCGCGGCAAGAGCGGCGGCGCGCTGGAGCGCATCTTTGCTTCCGGCATGGGCGAGTTCCAGAAGATTCGCGCTTCCTACGCCAGCAAGGGCGCTGCCGATCCCGGCGCGCTGATCGACGGCGCCCGCCGCGCCATGCGGGCCGCCTACCAGCGCGAGATGGATGCGCTCGAATCCCATCTCGCCTTCCTAGCGTCGGTCGGCTCGGTGTCGCCCTACGTCGGCCTGTTCGGCACCGTCTGGGGCATCATGAACGCCTTCCGCGGCCTGGCCAACGTGCAGCAGGCGACCCTCGCTTCGGTGGCGCCCGGCATCGCCGAGGCGCTGGTCGCCACCGCCATCGGCCTGTTCGCCGCCATCCCGGCGGTGGTGGCCTACAACCGCTATTCGCATGACATCGACCGGCTGGCGATTCGCTTCGAGAGCTTCATCGAAGAGTTCTCCAACATCTTGCAGAGGCAGGCGCGCTGATGGCAGGCTCGACCATGCGCGGCGGCCGCGGCCGCAAGTTCAAGGCGGAGATCAACGTCGTCCCCTACATCGACGTGATGCTGGTGCTGCTGGTGATCTTCATGGTGGCGGCGCCGCTGGCCAATCCCGGCGTGATCAACCTGCCGACCGCAGCCAAGTCGTCACTGCCGCCGTCCGAGTATATCCAGATCAACCTGCAGCCCGACACCAGCGCGACCATCGGCATCAACGGCGGCAAGACCGGCGGCGCAGCGCCGGAAAAGGTCGGCGGCCGGGCAATCCTGGTTCAGCGGCTGAAGGCCATGCATGAGGCCGAGCCGGAGATGGCGGTGATGATCTCGGCCGACAAGGATATCCGTTACGATGAAGTCATCCAGGTGATTTCCGAAGCCAAGAAGCTCGGCATCAGCCGGGTCGGCCTCGCCACCAAGCAGTAATCATGAGCAGCAATAGTTCCACCACGCCTTATCAAGTTCCCAAGGAGCCCGGCCGCTGGCGCGCCCTGGCGCTGGCTGCGCTGGTGCACGGCTTGCTGCTGGTTTTCCTCTGGATCGGCGTGCGCTGGCAGAACGAAACGCCGGTCGCCGTGGAAGCCGAAGTCTGGTCGCCGCAGCCGCGCGAAGCTGCGCCGGCGCCCGAGCCCAAGCCAGAGCCTGAACCTCAGCCGATCGCCAGGGCGGAGCCCAGGCCGACACCCGACGTTTCCCCGCCCCCGCCGGCGAAGCAGGAAATCAAGCCCGAGCCGAAGCCGGTCGAGAAGCCGGACATCGCGCTCGAGCAGGAGAAGAAGCGCAAGGCGGAGGAAAGAAAGCGGCGCGAGGAAGAGGAAGAACGTCGCGAGGAACTCAAGCGCAAGGAAGCATTGAAGCAGAAGCAGCTCGAGCAGGATAAAGCCGAGCGCGCCAAGCTTGAAAAGGAAAAAGCCGCGCAACTGGCGAAAGAGAAGGCGGACAAGGAGAAAGCCGACAAGCTCGCCAGGGAAAAAGCCGAGAAGGACAAGGCCGAGAAACTGGCGAAGGAGCAGGCTGACAAGGAAAAGGCCGACAAGCTCGCCAAGGAGAAGGCAGCTGCCGACGCCAAGCGCAAGGCGCAGGAAAAGGCCGATCGCGACATGCTGGACAAGATGCGCAACGAGGAAATGAAGCGCATGGCCGGCGGTGTCGCCGGCACCGGCGGCAGCGGCGATGCTCCGAAATCGCAGGGCGGCGGCCGCGCCAACAGCGAGTATGCGGCTCGCGTCGGCGCCAAGATCCGCTCCAACATCACCTTCAACGTGCCGGATGACCTGGCGGGCAATCCGGCGGCGGAATTCCGCGTCGACCTGCTGCCGGATGGCTCCATCGCCGGCATCACCCAGGTGAAGTCATCCGGCGTGAAGGGCTTCGACGAAGCGGTGCGGCGCGCGATCGAGCGCTCGGCGCCCTTCCCCAAGGACAAATCCGGCTCGGTGCCGTCAAGCTTCATCGGCATCCACAAGCCCAAGGACCAGTAAGCGCAACAAGCACTCAAGGACATTAGCCATGATGATCAAAAAAATCCTCACTCGCGCGATCGTGGTGTTCGGCGTGGCCCAGGCCCTGACGGTCCATGCCCAGCTCAGGGTCGAAACCTCGGGCGTGGGCGCGACCCAGATTCCGATCGCCATCGCCAGCTTCGCCGATGAAGGACTGTCGCCGCAGCAGGTGACGGCCATCATCAAGGACGACCTGACGCGCAGCGGCTACTTCAAGATCATCGACACCGGCAGCGTGATGTCCGAAACCACGCCGGTGAACTTTGGCGAGATCAAGTCGCGCGGCGCCGATGCACTGGTGGTGGGCAGCGTGCAGCGCCTGGCCGACGGCCGCTACGACGTGCGCTACCGCCTGCTCGACACGCTGAAGCAGGCGCCGCTGTCCGGCTTCGGCCAGGCGGCGGGCAACGACCGGCTGCGCCTCGCCGCCCATCGCATCGCCGACGACATCTATGAAAAGCTGATCGGCATCCGCGGCGACTTTTCCACCCGCGTGGCCTATGTGACCAAGGCCGGCAACGAATATCGGCTGGAGGTGGCCGATTCGGATGGCCAGGGCACCCAGATCGCGCTGCGGTCCAATGAACCGATCATCTCGCCGGCCTGGTCGCCGGACGGCACCAAGGTCGCCTATGTTTCCTTCGAAAGCAAGAAGCCGGTAGTGTATGTGCAGGATCTGGTGAGCCGGCAGCGCGTCACCATCGCCAACTACAAGGGCAGCAACTCTGCGCCCTCCTGGTCGCCTGATGGCAGCAAGCTGGCGCTGGCCCTGGCGCGCGAGGGACTGACCCAGGTCTATGTGGTGAATGCCGACGGTTCCGGCCTGCGCCGCCTGACCAACACCAACAGCATCGAAACCGAGCCGCAATTCTCGCCGGACGGCCAGAGCATCTACTTCACCAGCGACCGCAGCGGCGGACCGCAGATCTACAAGATGCCGGCTGGCGGCGGCGAAGCGCAGCGCGTCACGTTCAACGGCATCTACAACATCAGCCCGCGCATCGCTCCGGATGGGAAGACGCTGGCTTACATCTCGCGCCGCGAAGGCCGCTTCCAGCTGTATGCGCTCGACTTGGCCAGCGGCCAGGAACTGCGCCTGTCGGACGGTCCGCGCGACGAGGCGCCCAGCTTCTCGCCCAATGGCAGATACCTCATGTACGCGACCGAGTCCGGCCGCCGCGGCTCGCTCGCGGTCGTGTCGGTCGACGGCCGCGTGCGCCACCGGTTGACCACCCAGGCAGGCGACGTCCGAGAGCCGACCTGGGGTCCGTTCATGAAATGATTCATCACCCCTATTCCAACAGCATTAATCAGGAGAATTCAATGCGCAAACTGAGCAAACTCACCCTCGCCGTTTCGACCGCCCTCGTGCTGGCCGCCTGCGGCTCTTCCGTCAAGCTGGACGACAACGTGAAGGTGGAAGACCGTTCCGGCGCCCTCGCCGGCAACAACCCCACCACCGATTCCCGCACCGTCGCACCGCTGAGCGCCAACTCCACCGATCCGCTGAACGATCCGAAAGGCGTGCTGGCCAAGCGCAGCATCTATTTCGACTACGACAGCTACTCCATCAAGGACGAGTTCAAGCCAGTGGTCGAGGCCCACGCGAAATACCTGAACGCCAACAAGGCCCGCAAGATCATCATCCAGGGCAACACCGACGAGCGCGGCGGCCGCGAATACAACCTCGCCCTCGGCCAGAAGCGCGCCGAAGCCGTCCGTCGTGCCATGGCGCTGCTCGGCGTTTCCGACAACCAGATGGAAGCGGTATCCTTCGGCAAGGAAAAGCCCAAGGCCACCGGCAGCGATGAGGCGGCCTTCGCCGAAAATCGTCGTTCCGACATCGTCTACCAGTAATCATGAAAAAACTGTTCCGATCCTCGCTCGCCGCGGCCTTGCTGGCCGCATTCTCCTATGCGCCGCTGCAGGCCAATGCCGCGCTGTTTGAAGATGAGGAAGCGCGCAAGGCGATACTCGCCATCCGCGCCCGCCTCGACAACATGCAGAACGAAATCAATGCCAAGGCGGACAAGACCAACAGCCTCGATCTGAACAACCAGAACGAGCAGCTGCGCCAGGAAATCGCCCGACTGCGGGGCCAGATCGAACTGCTGACCAACGAACTGGCGAACACTCAGCGCCGGCAGAAGGATTTCTATGTCGACCTCGACAACCGGATCCGCAAGATGGAGCCGCAGAAGGTCACGGTCGACGGTCAGGAAATCAGCGTCGAGCAATCGGAACAGCGTGCTTACGATGCCGCCCTCGCCTACTTCAAGGCAGGCGACTACAAGAGCGCCGGCGCGGCGTTCTACGACTTCACCCGCCGCTATCCCCAGTCCGGCCTGATGCCCTCGGCGCAGTACTGGCTGGGCAACACCTACTACGCGCAGCGCGACTACCGCAATGCAATCACGGCGCAGCAGGTGGTGGTCAACAATTTCGGAGATAACCCGAAGGCGGCCGACGCCCTGCTCAACATCGCCAGCTGCCAGCTGGAGCTGAAAGACAAGGCGGCTGCGAAGAAGACGCTGGAAACGTTGACGCACAAGTACCCGGATTCGGCAGCGGCACAAACCGCCAAGGAAAGACTGGCTGCGCTGCGGTAAGCGGGCACCTGGACCGTTTTCCATGCTCCGCACAGGGAAAACGGTAACACCGGGAAAGTCCTGTTTGACAGCAAGACCAGGATATCCTTATAATAGCGGTCTTTCGGGTCGTTAGCTCAGCTGGTAGAGCAGCGGACTTTTAATCCGTTGGTCGCAGGTTCGAATCCCGCACGGCCTACCAAATTGCAAAAGGGTTCAGGTGAAAGCCTGAACCCTTTTTCTTTTCCGTCTCGCCCCATCTCTCTCTTCCAAACCCATTTGTGGCCGCTTCCGGCTTGCCTCCGGTTCAGCCACAGCGGCATCCCTGCACATTCAATGACGGCACAGTCGCTGGGCATACATCACGATGCATTGCATGGCTTGTCCCAACCCTCCATGCCATCGGGCCGAATGAATTTTTCTCTGATGGTCACTTGCAAATAGCATAACGAGCGGCACTGCGATTTCCGATAATGCGGTGACTTCCTTCGAACCCGATTTCCGCGACGATGCATTCATGGTAACCAAGGCATTCGCATTGCTGGCAACGTTCAGCGCCTGGCTGGCTTTCCTATGGCTGGGCCCCAGCATGGATTTCACCCGCCATGCGCCAACCAGCATCATCGCCCTCCACTTGCTCCCGCCCTTGTTCGCCTGCGCGGCCTGGATGGGCTGCTCAGTCTTCGTTCGGCGCAGGCGGATGGAACGGGAACGCACTGCCGCACTGGAGGCGGAAACCCGGGAGCGTGCACGGCAACGCGCGGAACAGGTGGAAGCGGACAAGCGTCGTGCCGAGCGGGAACGCTCTATTGACTGCCGTGCGGTCAGCATAAGCGGTCTGGGAACGGCGAAGGCCATCGATGCCTTCCCCGCTTCGCGCGATAACTGTCGCGTCGAATGGGAACTCACGTCCGCCGGGCCGCATGCCGACGGTGCCGACAGAATCGGCCGCCTTTCCTTGCTCATGCGCCAGGCGCTCGAAGGCATCACGCATATCGAGCCCGATTGTCTGATGCTACCCATGTTCATCGTCACGCCGACCGGTGTATCGGACGCACACGCCAAGTCACTGTTGAAGCAGGCGATTGCCACGATGCCGGCACAGACCGGCTTGAAGCGTGACGATCAGCCCGCCATCTTCACGCTGGATCGCAGCATGTCCGACGGGTTGGCGACGCTGTTCGACACCCTGCCTGAACTGGGCGCTGCGCTGCTGATCGCTGTCGACGCATCTGACTCCGACTCCAGCGACTTGCTTGATGAAGAATCTACGCTTTCCCCCGACCGCATGCCGCCCGCGCAGGGCGCCTCTGCGCTGTTGCTGATGTCGCCTGCGATAAAGCACGTATCAGACATTGAGGTGGAATCCGGCACGCATGGCAAGTCTGTTGACGCCTTACTCCCTTACTGGGAGCACGTGAGCAGCGACAGCCATGCATCCACCACAACTGCAAACTTGGCAGAGTGGCGCAGGCTTGCTCAGCTACCGGTACTCGCACGCATCCACCGCGCCGCCTGCGATGATGTGGAAACTGGAAGTCCTGGCCTGCTGACGCAAACGCGGCGCACCACCACCCTGATGAACGAGGCGCTGCTGAATGCGGGTGTCGGGAGCGGGATGGCGTTCCTCGGCCTCGTTCACGATGCCGGCAATATTGCCCACTGTGGCAAGCGGCTCGCCTGCCTGGGATCGGCACTGCATGCCGCCGAAATCGATTTCGAGCCGGTCGGGCCGGATGCATTGAATCTGACCGACCTGATCGGAGACCTCGGCACGGCCAGCGAAGTCGCTTTGCTGGCCTGCGCCGTTGCGAAGACTGTGGAAACCGGCCGAGCAACCCTGAGCGCCGCGTTCCTGCCTCACGGCAGATTGGCGCTGCGCTTCATCATGCCATCCTCCGACGATGGAACGGGACCATGAAGAAAATCAATTTTCGCGGTGCCCCGACCGGCCTTGGCGTAGGCGTCACAGGCGGCGCATCTGCAGTCCTCGCCGCGGGCGGGCCCATTCCCCGCATGGGTGATTCCCGCGCCTGCACGATGCGCGGGCACCAGGACTGTACCCTCATAGAAGGCGTCCCCGGCTGGCGGCGCAGTAGCTGGCCCGCGCCCCAGGAAAGCCGTCGCACCAGCTGCGGCGCAGCGCTGGCTTCGAGCCTGCCGCCTATAGAGCGTGGCTGATGCATTGCTTCAGAACCGGAGAATCATGAATACGCAATTACTTGACGATCTGTTGGCCCCTATTCCGGGGGGCCATCCTGGCGGCGAAGACATGTCGTTCTCGCGCGAATTCGATGCCATTCGCGAGGCACGACGCCAGGACGACGCCGGCTTGTCCCAGGGGGAGTGGCAGACTGCGCCCAAAGCAGCACAATGGCCGCTGGTTGCGCGGCTTTGTGAAGACCTGCTCAAAAACCGCAGCAAGGACTTGCAGGCCGCCTGCTGGTACACGGACGCCTTGATTCGCACCCAAGGCTTTTCCGGTTTGGTCTTTGGCCTCACGGTGCTGCAAGCCCTGCTGAGCGATTTTTGGGAGTTCCTCTATCCACCGCTCGATCCATCAGATCCGGAAGAACGTGCCGCCCGCCTCGTCTGGCTGGACAGGGAAGCGGCCGCCGCAGTTCGGGAAGCGCCGCTGACCGGCAAGGAAACAGGATTTTCCTGGCTGACCTGGCAGGCGGCGATGACGCTAGACAATCTCGCACTGAAAGATCCCGCCGCGCGTCAGGCCGCAGCCAGGGATGGCGCCATCAGTGGAGAGCAATTCGACCGGGCGGCAATGGAAAGCGGGCTGAATTTTTATCAATCGATGAACTCGACGCTGACGCAAGCGGCACGGCTCGTGGCGCAGATTGAAGATCGTCTCGATACCGCCTTCGGCCAGCATGCCCCTACGCTTCCCATGCTCAGGCAAGCCTTGTCGGATTGCCGGTCGGTCGTCAGCCGGAGTATTGCCAAACTTGGCGGCGTGCAGGAGGTCGATGAAGCGACCTCGCCGGTCGATACCGTCGTACCCGCCAAAATCTTTACGCCGATTGCGACAAACGCCTCGTTGCAAGTGCCGCCCGAAACGGCTGTGGTCACCGGCGCTGCCAACCAAGGGGTAATGCTCACTTCCCGCCGGGAGGCCGTCGTCCACCTGCGCCTCGTTGCGTCATATTTTCGTGAACAGGAGCCGCACAGCCCGGTCGGACCGCTGGTCGAACGGGCCGCCAAGTGGGCGGAAATGCCACTCGATCAATGGCTTGAAGCGGTCGTCAAGGACGCCGCTACCCTGCAGCAGCTAAGGGAATTGCTCGACCTGCCGCGCGACCGGCAAGCCTGATGACAAAAGGCGCGAGCGCCAAGCCATCTAATCCGCTGTTGATTGGACTCACGTGCCCTAAGACTAGGCCTAGCGCTTCTCCTCCCGCCCTGCCTTCACCCGCCTCCATGCCTCAGCAACGTGACTGAGCACCGGCTCGACAGCAGCGAGCACCCTGGACCGCGAGTAAAAATCCGAACTGTTCAGGGGGCCGCTTCCAGGGTTTCAGCTAACCACTACTTCGATGCGCTGACGCCTTACCCGAGCTTCCACCTGACGTATCGGTTCGCCCACCGACAGTTTCTCCAGCACTCGCTGCGAGATCTCCGCCAGCAGTCCGCTGGAGATGATGGCATCCGCATTCCGGGCGCCGCTATCCACTTCGCTGCAACGTGCCACGATCATTTCGGACAGTTTCGGATCGCTTAGAAACGCGGCGCCGTACTGCCGCTGCAATCGGTCGCGTATTTTCTGCAGCTTCAGGCCGACAATGCGGCTCATTGCCTTCTCATCGAGCGGATAGTAAGGGATCACGGATAGCCGGCCGAGGAAAGCTGGCTTGAAGATGCGCTGCAGTTCGGGTCTGATCAATTCCCGCAAGTCGTCAGGAGTCGGCCGGCGGCAGGCATCGCCTACCTTCACGCCGGCGTCAACCGCACGCATGACGGTGGCGCTACCCGCATTCGAGCAGAGCAGGATGACGGCATGCCGGAAATCCACCTGGCGTCCCTCGGCATCGTCCAACGTGCCTTTGTCGAACACCTGGAAGAAGAGTTCGAGCACATCAGGATGGGCTTTTTCCGCTTCATCCAGCAGGATGACGCAGTGCGGGCGTCGCCGCACGGCCTCGGTAAGGACGCCTCCCTGACCGTAGCCAACATAGCCGGGCGGCGCGCCTTTTAAGGTCGCGACATTGTGGGCTTCCTGATACTCGGACAAGTTGATCGTCACGATATGCCGCTCGCCACCATACAGCATCTCGGCCAGAGCCAGCGCGGTCTCCGTCTTGCCTACGCCGGATGGGCCGGCGAGCAGGAATACGCCCTTGGGCTTGGCAGGGTCTTCCAGGCCTGCCCTTGCAATCAGCATGTGTCGGCTGATTTCGTCCAACGCGTGGTCCTGGCCAATGATGCGCAGCTCGAGGCGTTGACGCAGTTCGCGGACCAACTCCAATTCCGCTGCCAGCATGCGGCCGAGCGGGATGCCGGTCCATTCGGCAACGACTTGTGCCACGACGCCCTTGTCGACGCAGTCATGCACCATCGGCCCGCCTACGGCGCTTCGCAAGCGTGCCGTGGTTTCGGTCAATTCGGCACGGAGCTCGTTCAAGCGGGAATGGAAAACCGCCTTCTCCGGCGCCGGATCTGCAGCATCGTTCGCAGCGGCATTGATTTCGGACTGCAAGGCGTCAATGCGGCGGTACAAGGCCTGCTGTCCGCGCCATGCCGCTTCCCGCCGTTCGAGTTCGCTGCCGAGCAAGGCATGCCGGCCTCGCAATGTCTCGATACGCTCGGCGTGGTCGCCGTTTTCTTCCCGCATCAGGGAAGCGATTTCCGCCTCGGCGCCATGCATCAGCTGGCGCAGGTCGGTGATATCGCGCGGCACGCCGGTCTGGGAAATGGCTACCTTGGCGCAGGCCGTGTCGAGAACGCTCACCGCCTTGTCGGGAAGCTGCCTTTCACTGAGATACCGGCTCGAGAGCGTCACCGCCTGCTGCAGCGCCTCGTCGAGGATGCGCACGCCATGATGGGCTTCCATGGCCGTCGCGATGCCGCGCAGCATGCGGATGGCAGTTTCCTCGTCCGGCTGGGCAACCTTCACGACCTGGAAGCGCCGCGCCAGCGCAGCATCCTTCTCCATGTAACGCTTGTATTCAGACCAGGTCGTTGCCGCAATGGTGCGCAGCTCGCCGCGGGCCAGCGCCGGCTTGAGCAGATTGGCGGCATCGCCCTGCCCCGCGGCGGCGCCAGCTCCAACCAGGGTATGGGCTTCATCGATGAAAAGCATTATCGGGTGCGGGCTGGCCTTGACTTCGTCGATGGTGGCCTTCAGCCTTGCCTCGAATTCGCCTTTCATGCTGGCCCCAGCCTGCAGCAGGCCCAGGTCGAGCGCATGAATCGCAAAGTCGCGCATTGCTGCCGGCACCTCGCCGTTGACGATGCGCAGCGCCAACCCTTCTACGATAGCGGTCTTGCCCACACCCGGCTCGCCGGTCAGGATTGGATTGTTCTGGCGCCGCCGCAGCAGGATGTCGATCACTTGCGCGATCTCGCCCTCCCGGCCTGTCACCGGATCGATCTTGCCGGCCCGGGCCAGGGTGGTCAGGTCGGTGGTATAGGCAGCCAATGCGCCGCTTTGCCGGCCCGCGCCTGGCAGGCCGGATCCATCCTCATCCCGTCGCGCCGAACCCATGCCGGCTGACTCTTCCGAACCGCTCATGGCCAGCATCATCGCCTCGCGCAGCGCCGGCTGCGCCAGTCCTGCCAGCGGAGGCATGACCGGCTTCCATTGCCTGGAAAACGTCTCATCGGCCAACATGACGTGAAGCAGGTGCGCGCTGCGGATGCTCGCCATGCCGTACTCTAGGCTGGCGACCAGCCAGGCGCTGCGCAGCCATGCCTGCAGCTGCGCGGACAATACCGGATTGCGCGGATTGCCGGTTCGGAAGCCGCCCACTTCCGTCCGCATGTCCTCCTGCAGCTGCGAGCAGGAAATGCCGGCCGATGTCAGAGCCCGGCACCAATCACTACCTGGAAGATGCAGCATCGCCTGCATCAGGTGTTCGACATCGACCTCATGATGCGTTGCCGACCGGGCCGCAGCCGCCGCCTGCTCCATCGCCTGGCGCGACAACGGACTCATTCTGCCGATCAGCGCCTTCAATTCAACCGTCATTGCCTCTCCCCTTCCCCTGCATTGCCGGCATCAATTGCCCCAAACGAATCAGCCGCCATGGAACTGGACCTCGGCCGCATGCTTGTCGCCGATTTCAGTCACGTATTTGATTTGTACCTTTTTAATTGACAGGCCTGCCTTGGCAAGCTCATCCCTCACCGCAGCGGCTCGGGCGATGGCTGCGTCACGTGCATTGCCGACTTGCCGCCGGTCGCAAAAGCCGGTGATCGTCAGCCGGCTCGACGACTTCGCGCGGTCGGCCAACTGGGCAATCAGCTTGCGCGCGTCCTCGTCGAGCTTGATGCTGAGTTTTTCGAAGGGGACCAGCACCGGATTGGCCGTCAGACTGGCGGACTTTACATCGCGCGGTTCCGCCATGGTGCTGGCGCCAACTGCCTTCTGCGCAATGATGGGCGGCGCTTCGTTCGAGACGGAACCTTGGGGCGCCGGGGACTGCGCGCAACCGCCCAGCAGCGCGGCGCCCATGACGAAGGCCGAGAGATTCGTCGAAGCTGGAACGGAGGTTGAAAACCGGGGTAAAGCATTAGCCATGCGACCTGTCCTTGAACTACCTGTTCGAATCATGAAAACCATGCCGCCGTGTGGCACAGCGGCATGCATGCCCGCGCAAACCGCCGCTCAGGCAATGGCCTTGTTGGCAGTGAGATCCCAGCCGGCGCTGACGTTGCCGCCTCCGGACCCGTCTTCCCGTTTCTGCTGGGTGTAGGTCCATTTGATCTTGCCGTAGGACAGCGCCACCTTCTCGCTCGGGAAGCCGCTGTCGCCGGCGGCCGCGCCCTGTTCCTCTATCCTGGAAATCATGACCTGCTCCATCCGAATTTCCATGTACTTCATCTTGTTGCCGCCGGCACGGCACAGTTCGACCACCACTTCCTTGATGTGCTTGCCGGTGCAGCAGGCGTCATGCAGCTTGGGGCTGGCTTTGTCGAGGTGATGCACGAAATTGAAGGTGCCGTGCTGGACACGTTCGGCGGTCGCTCCGCCTACCGAACTGGCGGTGCTGGACGCCGGCTGCTCGAGCTTGTGGTCATAAGAAAGCACCTCTATCCAATCCTGATGGGCGTGATCGCTCGATTCGCCAGGTATGCCGTCGATCTTGATGAAGCTGTCAAATGCCATGTTTCCTCCCTGATGGAAAGTCCGTTGAATGTAGCGGCGCCTTGCCGCCGTGAGGCGGCCTTCATCCGAGTCCCGAGGCGCCCGGGACGTGATGCCTACTTGTAAAAAACTATCTGGCGTTGCGCGGCAATTCGGCCACGAGGCGCAGCGAAATGGTCAATTCGTCGAGCTGAAAGTGTGGCCGCAGGAAAGCTGCCGCTCGATACACCCCGGGCCGACCCGGAACTTCCACCACCTCGACACGCGCTTCGCGCAAGGGATACTTGGCCTTGGCTTCCTGAGAAGCGGAATCGTCCAGCAACACGTATTGCGCCAGCCAGGTATTGAGGAAATCCTGCACGCTTTCGCGCGAAGCGAAGCTGCCGATCTTGTCCCGCACGATCGCCTTCATGTAATGCGCGATGCGGGACGTGGCGAATACATAGGGCAGCTGCGCCGACAGGCGGGCATTCGCATTCGCGGCGTCGGTGTTGTAGGTTTTGGCCTTCTGCACCGACTGGCCGCTGAAGAAGGCGGCGTAATCGGTGTTCTTGCAATGCACCAGCGAGATGAAGCCGAGGTCGGACAGCAGTTTCTCGGTGCGATCGGTGATTGCCACCTCCGTCGGGCACTTGAGCGCAACCTCGCCCTCATCAGTCTTGAAAGCATGAGTCGGCAAACCCTCTACCAATCCGCCGCCTTCCACGCCCCGGATGGCGGCCAGCCAGCCATAGTTGGCGAAGGCATCGGTCAGGCGGGCGGCGAATGCATACGCGGCATTGGTCCAGAGGTATTTGTCATGGTCGGCGCCATCGACGTCTTCCTCGAAATGAAAGGCGTCCACCGGCAGGGTATCCGCGCCATAGGGCAGCCGGCCCAGCACGTGGGGAAGCACCAGCCCGACATAGCGGGAATCGTCCGACTCGCGGAAGGATTTCCACTTGGCGTACTCAACCGTGTCGAAGACTTTCGCCAGGTCGCGCGGCTTGCCGATGTCATTGAAGCTCTCCAGCCCGAACAGGCCCGGCGCCGCGGCGGAGATGAGCGGAGCATGGGCTGCCGCGCCGACGTGGGACAATTGCTCCAGCAGATAGAAATCCTCCGGATGCCGCGAGAATTCAAAGTCTCCGATGAGCGCCGCATAGGGTGCGCCGCCGAAGGTGCCGTACTCCTCTTCATAGATCTTCTTGAAGAGCGCCGACTGGTCGAAATCCGGGGCTGCGCGGAAATCCTTTACCAAATCCTTCTTGGACGCATTCAGCACCCGGACTTTAAGCATTGAACTGGTCTCGGACTGCGTGACCAGGTAATGCAAGCCGCGCCATGAGGCTTCGAGGCGCTGGAAGTCCGGATGATGCATGATGGCGTTGACCTGCTCCGACAGCATGCGATCGATTTCCGCGATGCGCATGTCGATGCCGGCGGCCAGATCGCGGGACACCGCCAGCGCGCCGGACAGCACTTCGCCGGCGAGCTGGGCTATCTGCTCCCGCGCGCTGGCATTCTCTCTGGGCGTCAGCGCCAGGCGACAGCCGTCGATGATGTCGTCGAGCAGCGAATGGGTGCCGCTGGCAACCACGGCTTCCGCGGCGGCATGGTCGGGTAGGACGTCTTTCGTCATTCCTTATTCCTCCTGTTGAACGGAATCGGCCTGGATCTGGCGCAGCTTGTCCGTATCACGCACGATCTCGTCGAGCATTTCCTCCAGCTTGTCGTTGCCGGCCATCCGGTTGCGCAGGTCGAACAGCCGGGAGCGGATTTCCAGCAATTGCCGCAGGGGCTCGACCTGTTCGACGATGCGGTCCGGTTCGAAATCGCGCAATTGACTGAAATTCAGCGCCAGCCTGAGCCGGGAGTCATCGCCGGCCAGGCGGTTGTCCACGTCAAGCTGCAGACGCGGCGCCATCCCCTTGAGCACCTCGTCGAAATTGTCACGATCAATCTCGACGAACTTCCGCTCCTTCAGCTTGGGCAGGGCTTGCGCCGGCTGGCCGGCGAATTCACCGAGCACGCCGAGGACGAAAGGCAACTCCTTGGTTTCCAGCGCGTCGCCGACTTCGACGTCATAGGTGATCTGTACGCGCGGAGGACGAACGCGCGACAACTTCTTCTGAGTGCTTTCCTTGGCCATTCGGATTCCCTTTCTGCTGGTTGGATGGATTTGCAAGAGGTCGGCGATCATGCATCGAGCCGGTCATCGAGCTTCGCACTGACGTCGGCGAGGAACCACGCCAGCCGCTTCAAGCTGCAAGCCGGATCGGCTAACAGGCGGTCCAGCGCATAGGCGACCTCGGCGTAGAGCGGATGCCTGCACCACGCCTCCTGCCGCGATCCCAGGTCGAGCCGATGAGCGTCGTTCAGCGCTGGCTGCAGCGCTTGCGCCAACAAGCGCCGGTCCGCACCATGGAAGCCGGTCATCAACAGGAAACGGCTGCTCGATTCCTGCTTGATCAGGAAAGTCGCCAGCCACGGCAGGTCGTCGTCGTTCCCCTGCCGAATTGCTTCGAGCAGACGCAGCCAGGCGCTTGCCGCCAATACCTGCTCGCCGCGATCCGGAGGCAGAGGCAGCATGATGCTTTGATGGGCTTCCTGGCCCGGAAAGCGGCGCAGGAAGGCCCGATAGAAAAGAAGATTCAACAAGGCTTGCGCCAGTGCGTCGCGGCTGCCGATGTGATCATCCAGCAAGCCGCCGAAATAACGGGTGGAGGTGGACTCCATGTAGCGCGCCAACACGCTTTCGGCCAACACCGCATCCCCCAGCGTGTCTGCGGCTTGCAGAGAAGATTCCAGATACTGGCGACAGGCGAACACATCGAAGGCCGGCGCGGCAGCTATGCCCTGGCCGGAGCCCTGTTCGAATTGTTGAAGCAGGCCGGCCGCAAAGATTTCCAGCGCGACGGATGAGATGCAGGCCATGCCTGCCACGATTGGCGCAGGCAACGTCAATGCGGCAAGCAAGGGATAGCGCCTGCCGGCCTGGTCGACGCTGGGCGCCAATACACCCAATAGCGCATGGCGCCGATCGGCTGTGGCGAACTGAAACCAGCAGGGAGCGGCGTACCGGCTCAATGAGTCGCTGCAACTGTCCTCGACAGCGGCTTGCAGCAAACGATCCAGCTCCAGCAAGGCCGGATGCTCCGCGTTCACCCGAATGAAATCTGCGTGACGCGGCGATTTTCCATAGATGACGTAGCCCTTCTCGTCGCTGGCCTCATGCCGCTTGAATGACAGGATCATGGCGCACGCTCCTGGAGCGCCACCTTGTCTGGCAGGGCGAGGTTACGCAATCCAACGAAAGCAAGCGGATTGGCACCGCTCACCATGCGGAAGTTGAAACGAACCACTCCCGCGTCGCCGTCGCCGCCCGCCGGGCGCTGGCCGATCGTTGCCTTTTCCCCTGCCCCGCGTCCGCCTGTATGGCGCCATTCGAGCTGAACGGTGGCGGCGCCGGGATTTTCGTTTCTGGCCGCCGCAAGCAAGCGGAGCAAACCAAGGCGACCATCGAACCCGGCGACGGTATTGGCCGCGCCGCTGAAGGACACAGTTTGTATCCTGGCACCCTGAGCCGCGCCTTCGGGAACGCCGGGCCAACTGAAGCCGGTCCAGATCTGCGGGCCATTGCGGTATTTGACCGCCTGGCCGTCGATTTCAAGCGAAATCTCCGACAACCCTGGCGTGGGTACCGGCTGCAATTCGAAGCGGGAAGCTTCGCCTTCCTGCAATGCCGCGCTTGCCGCGGCGGAAAACCGTGCCACGCCTGAAAGAAAGGCGGGATTGAAGTTGATCCCAAGCCCGGCCCAAGTGCGGGGTACCAGCGCTTCGCCGCGCCGCATGACAAGGCCGGACAGATTCTTGTCGATAAAGCGTGCCAGGATGCCTTCCTTCGGCTTAAGGAACTTGGCGATATCCGGCAATGTGGCTTCGCTGGCTGAATCGGCAAATGGATATTTGCTTGCCAGCCCGCGCCAACTGCCAAGCACATCGGCCTGCCATGCCTGGTTCAGGTCCTGCTCCACCAGCGGCAGCATAAGCGCATAGGCTTGCATCAGCGGTCGTACCAGCAGGGGCCGGACGAGGGATCGGCTCTCCTCCGACATGCCGGCAAGCAGCTGGGCATCGACCAGATTCAGCGCATCGGCCAGTTCCGAACCGCTCCCGGCGAGGGTGGCCTGGAGCCATTGCCGCGCCGATGCGCCTGCCTCCCCGCTGGCCGCGATTTGCGCCATGCGCGATCGAATCTTGCCGAGCGCATCGAAATAGGCCGCGAGCGGCGCAGGCTTGTCGTTCGATGCGGCGCTCAGCCAATGCAGAACCTGGAATTTCCGGCCCGTCTCTCCCAGTTGTGCGTCGGCCGTACCGGCCGGCGCGCTGCGGGTGCCGAGAATCAGTTGTTCGGTTCGCTCGATCACTGATTTCCTGGCTTGATCAAGCGACCGGCTGAGCTGCGATGGATTGTCCCAGGAGGTTTCCTGCACAGCCCGCTGCAGCAAAAGGTGGATGGGTGATTGCTGAGCCTGCGACAACCTGGCGAAGGCTTGTACCCCGGCGTTCAGGTCGGCGGCCTCGCGCACCGTGACACCTTGCAGGAACGCGGCCCACTCGGCCTGATAGTCCGCCTTGTAGAGCGCCTCCAGTTCGCGTCGGTTCTTCTCTTCCGAGCCTTCCTTGGCGAGGTCGTCCTGAGTCATGGTCGCGAGTACCCAATCGTCGCCCTTTATCACGCCCTTGCTGGCGGATTCGATGGCGCCGCGGAAGTACTTCTCCCACGCCTCCCGGGTAAATGCGCCCTGAACGACCCGGCTCGCGGCAAGCGGGCTGGCATCCGCCGGCGCAAGCATGCTGCTCAAAGTCAGCGGTACAAATTGCGTGTTGGCGCGGGACTTCAATTCGTTATAGACCCTTTCCTTGGCCGACAGGCGGGACATCGCGCCGCGAAGCGCAGTGCGGCTGGCGGCAACCAATTCGCCGCGCGGCGTGATCAGGGGCAGGTCCGGTCTATCGAGCTGGGAGAGATAGAAGCCGATCAGGCGTTCGGCCAGGCGGCTGATGTCTTCCATGTTGCCCTTGCCGCGATTGGCTTCAAGCCAGGGGCGCCAGTAACGGGGAAGTTGATCGGCGAGATGGGCAGCGTCCATGCGTTCACGCAGCCCGAGCATAAGGTAGGTCTTGAGCGCATTGTAGCCGTCGTCTAGGTTCCTGGCTGCGGGCTTGATTTCCAGCGGCAACGGCCTCGCGGCAAGCGACTCGGTTCTGGGCGCTGGACGGCTGCTAGACGCTGCGCCAGGGCCGCCGGCAGGCACGTTCCCGACCAGCATGACCCGCGCGTCGGCGAATCCGGTCGCGCGGTCGAAGAAGATGGGGATGACAGGCAGGCCGGACGGCCTGGCCGGCTGGACCGGGCGGCTGGTGCGTGGCGGCGCTTGAGGCGCCGGCGGCTTGGTGCTGGCTGCCGCGTCGCCGGAGGCCGGCGGACTTGGTGCAGGCGCGGCCTGCAATGACGACAGTTTCTGCTCAAGGCCGGCGGAGATCGGTTCCAGCATGAGCAGACGCATGCCAGCGAAGAAGTCGGCTCGAAGTGCTTTCTCGATCTTCTCGCCCTGGTATAGCCGCAATCCGATGCGCATCGGATGACCTTGCCGGCGATAGGTATCGAGCTGTTCGAGTCGCAGTTGCAGCACCTGGAGTGCCTTGAGACGATCGGCCAACTCGCTGCTCGCCAGGAGCCCAGCCGCCGCCGCTCGCTCCTCCGCGGCTTGCTCGATCAGCTTGTGATTGCCGATGTAAGACCAGGCAAGGGCTCCGGCGACGCAGGCGAGTGCCGCGATGCCCGCGGCGATTCCCGTGATGCGGGCACGGCTACCGCGCGTCGCGCCTTGGCGTGTCACCAGGAATTGGTCGGGAAACAGCACCTGCTGGAACAGGCCGCGCAGGAAATAGCTGCAGGATGTCGCTGCGCGCGTCTGCTCGAAACCGGGCCGGGACAAATGAAACCTGGCTGCCACCCGGGCACCTGCCGCAATGCGCGGCAGCCCTTCCTGCAACGCACTGGTGAAGTAGAAGCCGCGCAGCAGTGGCCTGGCATGGAAAGTGTCGTTCTGGAACAGCAGTTCAGCGAACCGTCCTACCGCCTCGCGCAGGCCGTTGAATTCAATCGGAAAGGAGAAGAGCGCAGCCCGGCGGGCTTCCGCCATCGGTTGCGCCAGCCGCTCATTCGCGAGATGCGTCAGTCCGCGCACCAGGATGTCGAAATGATTGAGCACCGCGCTTCGCGCATCGAAGTCCTCCGGCTGCTCATGCGGCAGCGTCGCGCCCCACACCTGTTGCCGCTCCTCTTCGGTGGCGCCTTCAAAGAATTGGGCAAAGCCGCCGAGCAGATCGACCTTGGTGAAAATGAGATACACCGGCACTTTCATGCCGAACGCGTGTTCAATCTCATCGATGCGCTCGCGCATCTGGCGGGCGTAAAGAGAGAACTGCTCCGACTGAAATTGCTGCAGCTCGGGAAAGCTCATTGAAACCAGGACGCCATTGACCGGCGCGCGCGGCCGGTATTTTTTCAGCAGGCGCAGAAAGGCCAGCCACTCCGACCGATCTTCCCGCTGGGTCGCGTAGCGGCCGGCGGTATCCAGCAGCACGCCTTCGGTGGAAAAGAACCAGTCGCAATCCCGGGTCCCGCCCACACCCTGAACGATCTGCCGGTCGCCCAGAGGGAAAGTCAATCCGGACCGCAGGATGGCGCTGCTCTTGCCGGCGGCTGGATGTCCGATGATCATGTACCAAGGCAGCTCGTACAGCGCGGCGCGGCCGCGCGTTCTGCCGATCTGCGACGACTTCAGCGTATCGATTGCAGCCAGCATGCGCTGGCGCAGCCGGGTGATCTCGGCACGCCTGTCGTGACTGGCGGAGATCACCGCCTCGTCCGCCTGAAGGCGCAGAAATTTCTCCAGCGCGCCGCCGGCGCGCTCGGTCAGCGCCCGCCCCATCATGAGTGCGGCCACCCAGACCAGCATGATGCAGAACACGATGAGAAAGCGATATTCCTTCGATGTCACGCCGATATAGGGGCTGAGAAACCAGCCTATCCCCAGCAGGAGAAGCATCCCAATGACCGATATCACCTTGGGATGCATTAACCATTTCCACATGCCTGCTTCGCTCCTCATGTTGTCGTGGAAGCGGCCATCAGCGCCGCCCTTGCGCGGATTCGATATGACCGTAATCCTTCATGCTCCAGCGCCCGCCCCAGATTAGCCCCTCCCGATCCGCCTCTTCGCCAAGCGCCTGATAGGCTTGCATCGCCCAAGGGTCCCGCTCGGAAATCACCAGTTGACCTTGCCGCAGCGGCGCCGCGTCCAGCGCCTGGCCGAACTGATGCTTGCTCTGAAATGCGCGCGCCTGCGTCACATGGGCGCCCATGTCGGCCAGCCGATCCTGCCGCTCCGGGCTGCGGTAGCCTTCCAGCAGCGCCAGCGGAAATCCGCGTGCTTCCATGCGGGCGAACACTCTCAATGCCTGTTGCAGAAAATCCGGATGAAGCCGGTTCCAGTCGCGATCGGCCGTCTCGAGGTTCGGACGTTCGGTATTGAGGAAAACTGCTGGTGGCAAAGGCGGCGGCGGGACCAGCTTCTCCAGGGTCAGCACGGTGCGTACATGGGAGCCGCGATAGGAAGCGAGCGCAATCAGCGGTTCGGGCACGTATTGCTCGGCCATGGAGAGCATGACTGCAATCGCCAGTACTGGCGTCAACAGCGACAAGCCGATCAGCATCAGCATGGCAGGCGGTCCGTTCCGTTTCGGTGCCGACGTGCCGCTGCACTGGTCCGGCGTATTTTCGGACCCGGGCCTCCCCGGCGCCGGCTGACGGCCGCCACGTATCGCATTCAGCTCGCTTCGAATGAAGAAGTGCCACGCGATCCATGTCAGCAGGACGAAGCCGCTGGCCAGAATCAGAAGGACGGTTGCAAAAGCCACTCAATTCAGCCTCGAGAAGAGAATGCGGGATGGCGGCGCGGGTTTGAACTGCGCAGCGCGGTGAAATGGAAAGCGACTCTTCGCAGCACGATGTAAACGCCTTGCCTAAATAATTATCAAATAATCATTAAAAAAACGGCAAGATTGTATAATAGTTAACTCGGTATGCAAGCTGAAATTTAGGCGTTACAAAAAACGGCGAGGACAGGGATGGCGGCTTTCGGCTGGATCAGAAAAACAATCGGAAAGGCAAGCGGATTGGCGTGGGTAACATCGCTGGCAGCCTTATCGCTGGGCGGTTGCGCCACCGCGCCGAAGCCTGCGGCAGCGGACATCCGCGCCAGTGCCGACGCCGTGATCAATCGCGACAGCCAGGGAAAGCCGCTGTCCGTCGCCATCCGCATCTACCAATTGAAAAGCGCGACCGAGTTCTCGCGCCTGACGTTCGACAGCCTCGCCTCGAACCGTACCGATGCCGAATTGCTCGGCGCGGACCTGATCGACAGGACCGAACTGATCATGGTCCCGCGCAGCCAGCAAACGACAATTGCCAAGCTCAAGGATGACACCCGCTACCTCGGCATCGTCTCGCTGTTCCGCAAGCCTGATCCGCATTACTGGCGTTTTCTGGTCGATGCCGACAAGGTGCGGGCGGCGGGGCTGCAATTCATGGTGCGCGATTGCTACCTGATGCTGTCGCAGCCCACGCCGCATCCGATTCCGGGGCAGCCGGCATTTACGCCGCCCACCTGCGATGCTCTGCCGCGTGCAGCCATCAGCAAGGCGCCTTGAGCACCGGGTTCGCCTCATACAAGGGAGATTGCTTTGCCTGCCTATCGAATCCTATGGGGAGAGGGCCTGTTCCTTCGTCCCCAGCATTTTCAGCAACAGGAACAGTTCCTGGAGCAACGTATCCTCTCATTGCAGCAGGCTCTGCAAAACCATGCCTGGGGCTTGTGCCAAGCAGGATTCGACCAAGATGCCCTCAAGTCCGGCCTGCTGCGGCTGGAATCGCTCGACATCTTTTTCCGCGACGGCACGCATATCCGCGCCCCATCCCAGGCGGAATTGCCGGCGCCACGCAGTCTGGATGCGGTTCCAGCAGCTGCGAACGAAGTGCTGATCCATGTTTGCCTCCCTACGCTCAATGCCGCCGGCCGCAACCTGGCGCGGCGGGCGGACGATGAGGCATCCCGATACGCATTGCATGAGAAGACGTTTCCGGACCTGTACACCGACGCCCTGGAAGCGGAGGTCGGCGTGCTGCAGCCTCGCCTCGTGCTGCGCCTGGACAGCGAGATTCGCGATGGTTACGATTCGGTGCCGCTGACGCGGCTGCGCCGCCATGCCAGCCACGGATGGGAGCAGGATGAAAGCCACGTTCCGCCACTCATGTCGACCCTCAAATCCGGCTGGATCGAAACGATGCTGCGCCGGCTCCTGGAAATCCTGCATGTCAAAAGCGAAGCGCTGGCGTCACGCCACCGTGAGCGCGCCAAGAGCGTTCTTGAATTCGGTCCGGCCGACGTCGGTTCCTTCTGGCTGCTCAATGCCATCAACCGCAGCATTCCGCTGCTCGCCCATCTGCTGAGAGCCGGCGCCCATCCGGAGCGGCTGTATCTCGCGCTGTCGCAGCTGTGCGGCGAGCTCACCACCTTCGCCTCGGACATGTCGGCGAAGGACATCCCTCCCTATTCCCATGACGAACCCGGTCCCATGTTTCAGCAGCTCGATGCCCGGCTGAGGGCGCTGCTCGATACGGTCATCTCCACCCGGCACGCCATGATCCCGCTGGACAATGTCAAGCCATCCTTTTTCATCGGCCGGCTGGAAAGCGAACGGATGCTGGAGGGCGCCGACTTCTATCTCTCGATTGCCAGCGACACGCCGACACCCGGCCTGACCGAAACCATCCCGATGAAATTCAAGATCGGTGCGCCGGATGACGTGGAGAAAATCCTGCATTCCGCCCTGCCCGGCGTGCGTCTGGTGCATGCGCTGCAGACCCCGTCCAGCCTGCCGGTCCGGATCGGCAATCATTACTTCGCGCTGCTGCCGCAGGGGCAGATTTTCGAACGCATGCTGCGCAGCCGCAGCATCTGCGTCTACGTTCCGCAGGCGCTGCCCCCGCTCAAGCTTGAACTGATCGCCGTTTTCAGATGATCGCTGGAGGCCACACCATGTCGCAATCAACTGCCCTTCCCGCCAACACGCTGCCGTCGTCGCGGCAATTGCGTCACTCGCTTAGCCTGAAGGACATGCTGGAAGATGGGATTTACCTGCTGCTGCTCCTGCAGGCAGGGAATGCGCCCAAGGACGGCGCCGCCTTCGCGCAGCAGGTGCAAACCTTCCTGGCGCAGTTCGACAGCAATGCGCGCAAATTGGGCAAGGATGAAACGGCCGTGTCTTCCGCCAAGTATGCGTTCTGCGCCCTGCTTGATGAAGTCATCCTGTCGTCCAGCTTCGACATGCGCGCAGCCTGGGAAGGCGCGCCGCTGCAATTGCAGCTTTTCGGGGAGCATCTCGCCGGGGAGCATTTCTTCGAGCGGCTCGACGCCTTGCGCGGGGATCCGAAGTCAAACCTCGAAGTGCTGGAAGTCTTCCACACCTGCCTGCTGCTGGGCTTCCGTGGCAAGTATCTGATCGAGGGCACGGAGAAACTGCAGCTTCTGACTGCACGGTTGGAACAGGAGCTGATCCAAGCACGCGGCGGCAAGGCGGAATTTGCGCCGCACTGGCGGCTGCCGCAGCGCCTGCAGCAGTACCTGAAGCATGAGTTGCCGCTCTGGACCTACTTTGCCCTGCTTGCGCTGGCGGGTGCCACGGTGTTCCTGTCCTTTGCCTGGCTGCTCGATCGCGAGGCCGGCGGATTCGTCCGGCAATCCGCCGACCGGCCGCTGTTCATGAGGATCGACGGGCAGAACAACACGCCGGCCAATGGTCCGCAGCCGGCCCGCCCGCAAATGTAAGAACCATTCATGCATGGCTCATATCCTGATTGGTGCGAGGTATCGATCCGGCGTCGGGTTCGAGCGCAATCGCCAGCCATGCGGATCGGCATACCCCTCCGCATTCACGCGCCTGCAAGGGCTGTAAGCGCCTGTCAGACCATGTTCCAGTTCACTACTACTTCCTGGCCGATGCCTTCATGAAGCCTCATTCACGCCAAGCGCTCATTCTCCCGTCCGTGCTCGATCGCTTGTTCGACGATGCGCCCGACAGCGAGGCCGACGCCAGCCTGCCGGGTTTCGACCTCGCGGCCTACAAGCGCACCGTCGCCCGCGACCTCGAATGGTTGCTCAACAGCCGCAACATGCCGGCTGATGGCGATGACGACCTGCATCCGCAAGCGCATGCCTCGATACTGCGCTTCGGCATTGAAGACCTCTCCAGCCTCAGCCTGCTCGATCCGGACCACCGCGCCCTGCTGCGTGACCGCCTCAGGCTGGCGATCGAGCGCCATGAACCGCGGCTGGCGAAGGTCAGAGTGGCGCTCGATGCGCCCGGCAGCAATGAGCGTTCGCTGCGCTTTCGCGTCGATGCGGTGCTCAAGGTCCATCCAGGCAAACCGCCGGTCAGCTTCGACGCGATGCTGCAGCTCGCTTCGAGCGCCTGCCGCGTGCGCGATTGCTGACATCCCGATGCCGCTGAACCGGAGTGACCATGCTTGACGAACTGCTTCCCTACTACGAGAGAGAGCTGGCATTCCTGCGCGAGTTGTCGGGTGAGTTCGCGCGACGCTATCCGAAGGTTGCGCGCCGGCTGGCACTTGATGGCGAGCAGAGCGACGATCCGCATGTGGAACGGATGATGGAAGCGTTCGCCTTCCTTGCCGCCCGCATCCACCGCAAGCTCGATGCGGAATTTCCGGAAATCGCCGAGGGCTTCATGCAAGTGCTGTATCCGCACTACCTGCAGCCCTTCCCTGCCTGCACCATCCTGCAGTTCGACACCGGCGGCGACAAGCCCGGCATGACCGGCCGCCATACCATCCCGCGCCACCAACCAGTGACATCGCCGGCGGTGGGCGGCATTTCCTGCCAGTTCCGCACCTGCTACCCGGTGGATCTCTTTCCGCTCGAGGTCAGTGCGGTCGGTTTGCGGGTCGCCCAGGAGTCGCCGGCGCTGCGGGCCAGCGCGCCAGATGCAGCGGCGGTCCTGACGCTGCGCCTGCAAGCGCAGGGCGGCCTGCCGTTGGCCGGCATGGGGCTGGATCGCCTGCGCTTTTTTCTTGATGGCGATCCGGCGCAGATGCATTTGCTGCGCGACCTGCTGCTGCGGCATGCGCTGCGGGTCCAGGCTGGCGACGGCAGCGGCCGCCTGATCCAGGCGGTTGGCGGCGCGCCGGAATTGAAGGCGGTCGGCTTCGCAGAGGAAGATCGCCTGCTCGACGGCGATGAGCGGTCTTTCACCGGCCATCACCTGCTCCGCGAGTATTTCGCCTTTCCGGACAAGTTTCTCTTTCTCGACATCCAGGGCCTGCAGCGCCTGCCGCTTGAGGCGCTGCAGGGCACGCTGGAGATCGGCATCCTGCTTTCCCCTCTGCCCGAGAACGAGCGCCATCAACGGCTGCTTCGATCCCTCCATCCCGGCAATTTCAAGCTCGGCTGCACGCCGGCGATCAACCTGTTCCGGCGCGCTGCCGAGCCGATCCGGCTGACCCACCGCCGCAGCAGTTATCCGGTGCAGGTGGACAGCCGCCGCCCGCTGGCCTACGAAGTGATCGCCATCACGGCCGTCAGGAGCGCGGAGCGCCAGGGCAGCCAGGACGCGGCGCATGAGGTGCTGCCGTTTTATTCCCTGCGCCATGGCGCTGCGGATGGCGCCCGCCACGCATACTGGCATGCGAGCCGGGAGGCCTCGGTTCGGGAACATGACCGCGGGACCGAACTGGAAATCTGTTTCGTCGACCTGGATTTCCAGCCCCGGCGACCGGCGGCGGAAGTTCTTTCGCTCGATCTTCTGTGCAGCAATCGCGATCTGCCGGCCAGCCTGGCTTTCGGCGGCGATGGCCCATGCACCGATTTCACCCTGCCCCAAGCCACCGTGGTGAAGCGGGTGCGCCTGCTGCGCAAGCCAACCGTCAGTCTGCGCCCGCCGGCCAAGCAGGGGCTGGCATGGCGGCTGATTTCGCACCTTTCGCTGAACCACGCTGCGTTCGCCGCTGGCAGTCAAGCCTTGCAGGAGCTTTTGTCCTTGTATGACTTCGGCCAATCGGCAGCGGCGGCGCGCCAGATCGGCGGCATCGTGGCGGTGGACAGCGCTCCGGCAGTGGTGCGCGTCGCCGGGCCGCATTTCTCGGGATTCGCCCGCGGCACCGATTTCACCGTCACGCTCGACGAGGCGGCATTCGTCGGCACCGGTCCGCTCCTCTTCGGCAGCGTGCTGGAGCATTATCTGGCGCTTTGCTGCGGGCCCAACAGCTTCACCCGCCTGACGCTGCTTTCCCATGACCAGAAACAGGTGATCGCCAGATGGCCGGCCCGCAACGCGAACACGATCGTGACTTGATCGGCGAGCTGTTCGCCGAGGCGCCACGCTTCGAATTCTTCCAGGCAGTGCGGCTCCTGAGGCTGTGGCGCCGGCGTGCCCGATGACGCCGACGAGGTGCCGGCGTTGCGCTTCGCCGGCTTGCTCAGTCAGGCGTTTCCGGCAAGCGACGTGCAGTCGCTGCAAGCCATCGAGGATGCCGATCTCCCGCGCTTGCGCATGACGGTGAGCTTCATGGGCATGACCGGCCCTGGAGGAGCCTTGCCGCCGGTTTACACCGAAGCGCTGCTCGCCCGCCGGCATCTGCATCGCGACCTCGCGGCGCAGGATTTCCTCGATATCTTTTCCCACCGCGCCGTCAGCCTGTTCCACGCGGCCTGGGTCAAGCACCGCTTTCCCCACGCCAGGGAACTGGGGGAACGGGATCGCTTCATGAATCATCTGCTGGACCTGGCGGGCGCCGGCTTGTCCACGGCGCAGGCAGCGCCGAATGTTTCGGAAGGCGAGTTTCCCCAGGAACTCCCTGCGTATTTTTCCGGCCTGCTGGCACAGCGGCCGCTGCCGGCGGCGAGCATCGAAGCACTGGTGAGGCATGCCCTCGGCGTACCGGTCCGGCTGGAGCAATTCGTCGGACAATGGATCACCGTGGCGCCGGAACAGCAGGCCAGGCTGGGCGGCATGGCAGCCACCCTAAGCGGCAGCGCCTGCCTTGGCGTTCGCGCCTGGGAGAGGCAGCTGAAGGTTCGCATCGTGCTAGGCCCGCTGGCGGGCGACGCTTTCCGGCAGCACCTGCCGGGCAGCAGCGGTTATCGCAGGTTGCAGGCGCTGATGCGATTTTGCTGCGGCGAGGAATTCGCCTGCGACCTGAAAGTGCTCATGCAGGCGAATGCGATTACGGCGGCGCGGCTGTCGTCCGATGGCGAGGCCACCAGACTGGGACAGGACGGCTGGCTACTGAGCCGCCCTTCCACCGCCGATGCCAGCGATGCCTGCTTCTGCCTGCTCGAATGACTGCGTGACGCCGCAAGCGACGTTTCGGCCAGGCAGCAAAGCTCAATAAGCCGATGGCGCCTTGCTGTAGGAAGGGCAGCCGTTCTTGCCCCACTGACCGGAGCAAAGCTGCCACTTGCAGATTTCCCGCTGGAACAGATTGGGCGCCGCCTCGCACTCGGCCACCCGCGCCGACGCCCTTGCCGGCTCCGATGGCTGGACATTCGCCATCTGGATGTCGCCCGCCTTCGCCGGCGCCGGCGCGGGCTGGCGCAGCCGCGCCTGCTCGTTCTGGCGCTGCAGCTGATTCTTGCGCTTCAATTCTTCCGCCGCCTGGCGCCGGATGCGCTCTATTTCCCGTTGTTTGGCGAGGCGCTCGCTTTCCGATACACGCGGCTTGGACGGCGCGGCTGACCGCCTTTCCACCGGCGTCGGCTTGATATCCGCATTACGGGCTTGCGTTGCCGGCTGCCGGGCGCCCTGGGTAGCAGCGGCGGCCGCAGCAGCCGGCTGTTCGGAAGCGGTTGCCGGCGAGATTGGCGTTTCCTCGGCCGGCTGGTCGCCTGAAGACTGTATCGTCGCCGGAACGGCAGATGCGCCCGAGCTGTTTTCGCCTGCCGATGCCGGTGCAGGTGCCGGCGCGGGATCCACGCGCGCAGCCGCCGCTTCCCGATGCCTGCTGCCATCGTAGGGAAGCTCGCTGGGACTCATGCCGTTACGCGCGCTCATCGGCGTCGGCAAGCGTGGCGCAGGACTCGATGCGGCGGCAGACGACCCGCTCGCATCGGCGCCCATGGCGGCGCGCGCCGCCTCGCTTTCCGTCATGGCGCGGCCCTCGATGGGCTCCAGCTCGAATCCCAGCCCGCCCCACCATGCGCCAAACAGGCCGGCCCCGGCGCCGATCAGGAACACCAGCAATGCCACTCCCATCTTCGCCGGCCAGCGCGGCTGCCGCTTCCGCTGCATGCTGCGCTCATAGTCGGCCGCCAACTCCGGCGCGATCCGCGGGAACTGGATGGCCGACGCCTTGCTTGCCGCTGCGGCTGCGTGCCCCGTTGGCGGCTTGCGCTGCGCGGTGGGTGCTTCCTTCGGCGGACCAGGCGAAGAGCTCATGATGCAATCGGAAGAAAAGCCATACAGATAGAGACGGCAGCGACATGCCGGAGTTCATTGCGGACTCGGCAAGCCGCTGCGCATCGGCGGAAAATCGTTATCCGATTGTAAAAAAGGCGGAGATGGCCGGCTTGAGGCGGCTCATGGGGACACGCGCATTTGCCGTGGTCCGCGCATGGATCAGGCGCGGACCTGCTGCGAAGCGCGTCAGATTTCGGCTTCGTGGACGATGCGCCACTGGCCGCCTTCGCGGCTCCAGTATTGGCGCTTGCGGGCGGTGTGGCGGAATTTTCCGGCCGTGACTTCCTGGGTAAAAGTGCTGACGATCATGTCGCCGCGGCCGGGATAGAGGAAATGGGTGGCGTCGCGCAGCTTGACGCTGAATCCGCGGGGATTAAAGGCAGGCAGCTGCTTGCGGGCATACCAGCCGGCGAAATCCTCGCCCCGGTCAGACTTGAACTGACTGGAGTAATGCAGCGCCAGCTTGCCGGCGTCCTGGCCTTCCAGGTCGCGCCGCCATTGATCCACCAGTCCGGCGGCAAGCTCCCGTTCGCTGGCCCACTTGGCCCGGTTGACGAATTCGATGTTTTCCGCGATCACCACCGGCGTCTTGCCGATCTCCACCGAGGCGGTGAGCTTCTTCAGGTCGGGATTGGTCAGGACGACGCAGCCGTCAGACGACAGCGGCGGACGGCTGTAACTGTCGGATGGCGTGCCGTGCAGCCAGATGCCGGAGCCGCTGCGGCCGTTGAGCCGGTCCCATTCGTTCGGATAGTTGATCGGCAAGGCGCCCGGGCCGTAGAAATCCGGCAGGCGCACGCCAGGCAGGCGGCGGGTGATGTAATACACGCCCACCGGCGTCTTCTGATCGCCTTCCTTGAGCTTGTTGACGCCCAGCTTGCCCTGGCTGATGTAGTAATCGCTGACGAATTTCAATTCGCCGCCGCGGTTTTCATATACGTAGAGCCGTGAGCGCTTGGCGTCGACCACCAGGGCATGCTTCTGGTCATCGCGCAGTTGCAGGAGGGGACGCGGCATCAGATCCGGCGCCGGCCGCTCGCGCAGCGACCGCAGGCGCACCATGGCTTCTTCCCGCAGGTCGGCAAGGCGTTCGGCGGGCGCGTTGCCGACGGCGCCCAGGGTATCGACGGGCCGGGTGTGCATCTGCAGCAGGTCGCCGTAGATCAGCTGTCCGAGATGGAAGTTGGGATAGGCATTCACCAGGGCTTCGGCCCTGGCCTGCGCCGAGGCGAGACGATTGGCGGCGAGCTCCTTGTACACCTCGATGAGCATCACTTCCGGGTCCGTCCGCGCTGCCGCCGACCCGGCATCGCGCCGCGCGGCGTGGCTGGGGACAGCCAGGACAACCGCAGCCGCCAACAGGGCGGCACCGGCATGGCGGCTTAGGCAGCGGCGGGATCCCATCGTCAGCCCCCCGTCTGTTCCTGCCGGATCAGCCACTTGCCGGCGTGGCGCGCCAGCACCAGGGTCTTGCGGGTATTGGCCGTCAGCCGGTCGGAGGTATAGATCTGCCGGAAGCGCACCGTCGCCGAGTTGCCGTTCACCGTCACCTCCGGCGACTCGACCTTGACGCTGATGCGGCCCTTGCCGGCGATGCGGTTGCGGCGCTCCTCTTCCCACGTCTTGCGTGCCTGCCCATTCGGTGCCTGGAAGTCGGGGCCGTAGTAAGCGAGATAGCTCTTCACATCCTGCCCGCTCCAGGCCTTGGCCCAGGCATGCACCAGACTCAATGCTTCCTCGCGCTCGGCATGCGGGCGCGGGTCGGACTTCGGCTCCGGCTTGATGTCGATGCGCGGCAGCGGCTTGGCTTCCGGCTTCGCCATGGCAACCTGGGGAGCCGGTTTGGGCTCCGGTTTGGGCTCCGGCTTGGATTCCGGCTTGGCCATGGCGACCTGCATGGCTGGCGGCTTGGGTTCGGTCTTGGGGTCCGGTTTTGCGGTGGGCACCTGGGGCGCCGGCTTGGGGGGTGCCGTCGTGCCGGCAGGAACGGCGGCAGTCGCGACCGCGGCCGGCGCGGAGGCCGGCGTCTGTGCCACCGTCACCACGGCAGGCTTGGCTGGCGGCGTGAGCTGCGCCGGTTTTGCCTGCGCCAGCGCGGCGGCGCCATTCGGCGCATGCAGGGTGCGCACCAGCGCCAGGGTGGATTTGACCGGCGCGTCCGCGGCTTCGATCCGCAACGCCTTGCTGTAGGCTTGGGCCGCGAGGCGGGCATGCACGTCGCCGAGATTGTCGTAAGCGGCGGCGTAAGCAGGCTGGGTGCGGATCGCGGCGTCGAAAGCGGCGCGCGCCTTGTCGAGCTGGCCATTGGCGGCATAAAGGACGCCCAGGTTGTTGAGCGGCTCAGGCAGGGCCGGATAGTCCTCGGCCAGCTTGGCAAATACCGCGATGGCTTCGGCGCTGCGGTTCTGCTCCGCCAGAATCAATCCTTTCAGAAAACGCATCTGGGCATCGCGCGGATTGTGGGCCAGGAAAGCGTCCGCCTTGGCGAGCGCTTCCGCATGCTGGCCGGCGCGCAGCAGGCGCCCGACATCGGCGGCGTCATCGGCCCACGCCGGCATCGACAGCGCCAGGGAGGCGGCCAGTACGGAAATCACGCGCTTGCGCAGCTTGGCGAGAGGTCTCTGCGTGGCAAACAAGATGCGTGATCTGGAAGTCATGATTGGAGTAATCCGGTTCTGCAATGGGAGCGCAACGTCCATGCATCGGGAGTTGCCGGACATCGCCGCGCGATCCGCCTTCAAGCCTTTCCAGGACAGGCAGGCGATCAACGGGCTGGCACTTACCGACAATCTGTTGAAAGTCGGCATTTTATACGCTCTACCCTACGCACGCCATTTGACAAATGGGCCATGGCGGCGCGGCTACAACGCTTCCGGCATGATTGACGGAGGGAATTTGTCGGGCACAATGAGGGACGAGTCAGGATGACTTCACACTGACGCTGAACCGGACCGGCATTTCGCCGTGGCCAAATCGCTTAGCAAAAAAGACATGACTCCCATTCCCGAATCCAAGAAGAGCCACTTGTGGCGCAAGATCATCTGGCACACCGATCCGGATCTCTCTCCCCTCGGACCGTTTCACTCGGCCGAAATCTACTGCTGCGAGGAGGCCAACGGCTACGCGGTCTGGTATGTCCGCCGTCTGGCGCGGGACGACCGCCGCGGCCACGGCGTGGTCGAGAACGGGGATTACCTGCTGGGGTATTTTTCACGCGCCCGGCGTGACGACGCGATCGAACGCGCGGTGCTGATCGCCAATTGCCGCGAATCGGCGGACGACATCATTGCCGAGATCGACCGCCTGGCTGGCGACGCGCAAAAGGTCTGAAGGTTCGAACAACCACCGTCAGGACGGCCACAATGGCGGCTCGTCCATGAGGGCGACCTGCTCGCGCAATTCGAGTATGCGGTCCTGCCAGTAGCGCGTGGTATTGAACCAGGGGAAGGCAGCGGTGAAGGCGGGATCGGTCCAGCGCTGGGCCAGCCAGGCCGAGTAATGCATCAGCCGCAGCGTGCGCAGGGCTTCCAGCAGATGCAGCTCGCGCGGGTCGAACTCGCGGAAGTCTTCATAGCCGGCGAGCAGATCGGCCAGCTGGGCAGACATCTCCGAGCGTTCCCCCGACAGCAGCATCCACAGGTCCTGCAGCGCGGGGCCGTTGCGGCTGTCGTCGAAATCCACGAAATGCGGCCCGGCATCGGTCCACAGCACATTGCCGATGTGGCAATCGCCATGCAGTCTCAGCGCGGCCACCTCGCCGGCGCGTTCGAAGGCATGCCGCACCCCATCGAGCGCCTGGGCGCTGACGCTGCGGTAAGCCTCCTGCAATTCCGCCGGAATGAAGCCGTTGCTCAACAAGTAAGTTCGGGCGTGCTCGCCGAAGCTGTCGATGTCCAGGGTCTCGCGCTGCCGGAACGGACGGCCGGCGCCAATGGCGTGAATGCGTCCGATGAAGCGGCCCAGCCATTCCAGCGTCCCCGGCTGTTCCAGCTCCGGCGCCCGTCCGCCCTGGCGGGCAAAGACGGCGAAACGAAACCCGCCGTGATGGCCAAGGGTGGCGCCGCCTTGCAGCATCATCGGCGGCACCACCGGCACTTCCTGTTCCACCAGTTCCCGCACGAAATCATGCTCTTCCAGGATGGCCGCATCGCTCCAGCGCCCGGGCCGATAGAACTTGGCGACCAGCGGCGGACCTTCCTCCATGCCGACCTGATACACCCGATTTTCATAGCTGTTGAGCGCGAGCAGGCGGCCGTCGCCGCGCAGGCCGACGCTGTCGAGGGCGTCGAGCACGAGGTCGGCATCGAGGCCGTCGAAGGAAGCGGGCGGATTGGCATTCATCCGGCCATTGTAGCCACTTCCCTGCCCTGCGACCGGCAGGCTGCCGCTGCGCCGCGGCAAAGCAGGCTACACTTTGGTCTTTCTCTCTGCCCGATTCCCGCCATGCATCTCGACGATCCTCTATCCGACAAGGAATTCAACGAACTCGACCAATTCCTGCTTTCCGACCGCTGCGCCGAGGACGGCATGACCATGGACACCCTGCACGGTTACCTGACCGCGCTCGCCATCGGCCCGGAGGAAGTGCTGATGGCCGAATGGTTGCCCCGGGTGTGGGGTGAATTCGCCGACAAGGGGCCGAAGTTCGACAATGACAAGCAGGCCAAGCGCATCACCGGCCTGATCGCGCGCTACATGAATGAAATCCTGATGACGCTGGAAGTGGCGCCGAAGGAGTTCGAGCCGCTGTACTGCGAGATGGAGTGGGAAGGCCGCACCCTGCTCGATCCGGAGGCGTGGGCCTGGGGCTTCTGGCAAGGCATGGAATTGCGCGCCGACGCCTGGGAACCGATCTGGGATTCGGAACTGGCGGACCTGATGCGTCCCGTCTATCTGCTCGGCGCCGAGGAGCTGGAGGAAGAGGACATGGCGCAGGTGGAGTCGCCGGTCCAGCGCGACAAGCTGGCCATCGAGCTCGAATCCGCCATCCTGCCTATCTACCGCTACTGGAAACCGAAGCGCAAGTCCGCCGTCACCCAGGTCCGGAAAGCCGGCGATCAGCCGGGCCGCAACGATCCCTGCCCCTGCGGCAGCGGCAAGAAATTCAAGAAGTGCTGCGGCGCCGCCAGCGGCGACGCCTGAGCGCAGCCTCCGCCGCCTTTACTGCATGGCGGAGGATTTCCAGTAAATCGTCTTGCGCTTGGCGGTCACCGTCGGCGCCACCTTCTGCGGCGCGATCGGGCTGTTGGCGCCGCCGGCGCGCTGGCTGGCGCCGATGATCACCGTTTGCGGCACGCCGTTGATGGGCACCGTGCCGATCACCGGCGACGGCGGCAGGCCGCCGCTGGCGAAGACGCTGGAACGGCTGCCGCCGCAACTGCCCTGCACACCGATGGCGCCGGAACCGTTGAACAGATTCACCCAGTAGCCGCGCGCTTCGCCCAGCGTCGTGGAGCAGCTGTTCTGCGCCGGCGGCACCGGCCGGTTGGTGGAAAAGGCCACCATGCCGCCGGCAATCACCGCCGACGTTACGCCCTGCTCGCCCGCGCCGTTCTGATTCAGGTCCATGAACCAGCCCTTCTGGGTGCTGGTCGGCAGCACGCCGGTGGTATTGCAGGTCGTCAGGCTGGTGAAATTGCCCATGACCGCCGTGTCGTCGAGATTGGTGGCACTGGTCGCGGTCAGGTCGTCCAGGTAGACATACATCCGGTTGGTGACGTTGGCATAGGGATACTGCGAGACCAGCGGATGCTCGCGGTCGCCGGAGGTCAGCGCCAGGTAGACCTTGCTGTTGGGGCCGACCAGCAGCGCCGGCGCGTACATGAACTTGCGGCCGGCGCCGTTGGTATAGGCGACGCGCTTCATGCTCCAGTTGCTGGTCTGGGCGGCGAAATCGATCCGGTAGATGTTGCCGCCGGTGTCGACCGCATAGGCGTGGTCGACCACGCCGTCGCCCGCAGTGGCGATCAGGGCCACGTCGGCCGCCACGCTCCTGGAGGTGCTGAAGGACTTGATCAGCGTGCCGTCCTGGGCATCGATCACGTACACCGCCGCGCCCTTGGTATTGCCGCAGTTGGGCGAGCTTGTGTTGGCATCCTCGCAGTTGTCGTAGCCGCCGCCGACGATCAGCACCGGCTTGCTGTAGCCCAGTATGCCGGTGGCGACCGCCGGCTTGGACCAGGTCTGGCCGATTCCGGAGAAGCCGCTGCTGCAGCCGGTGTCGTTGGCGAGGCTGGGGCAGCCCACTTTCCACATGAGGCTGGGCGACGCCGGATTGGTGACGTTGAACGCGTACAGCATGCGGCCGCCGCGGCGCATGGTCGGGTAGATCCAGACCTTGGAGTTATCCGCCGCCTGATACAGGCCGATGGAGCCGTCGAAGAAATAATCCTTGGCCACCGGCGTCGGCGTCACCTTGGTGGGATCGGCGAAGTAATTGCTGATCAGCGGGCTGTTGTCCGACAGGCGCTGCAGCCGCGAAAAGAATTCCGGCGCCACGAAGGCCCAGCGCTCGGCGCCGGTGGTGGCGTTCACCGCCCGCAGCATGCCGTCGTTGGTGCCGTAATAGACGGTGACGGAGCTGCCATAGTCCACCGGCAGCGGACGGGAATGCAGCGCGTCGCCGTGCAACGACGGACGGGTTTCGGTCACATTGCTGTTGCCGTTCTCGTCGTTGACATCCTTGCCGCTGATGAAATTCACCAGGCTGGCCGACAGCCCGGAAGACGTGGTGTCGAAGGTGACCAGGCCGCTGCCCGACTGGGTGTAGAGGGTGCGGTTCACCTGCCAGGTCGGCGTGGTATTGGTGCTCGGCGGGTTGTTGCCCTTGCGGATGACCTCCGCCACCCCGCCCTTCTCCACGATCGGCCCGTCGGGCGCATCGGAAAAGGCATTGAAGGTGGTGGCGGTGCATTTGCCGCGCGGGATCGGGTTGCCCGGCACGGTGGCCCAGTAAGCGCCGGTGACGGCGGAGTAACTGCCCGAGTCGGTGGTCCAGAAGCTGGTGGCGCAGTCGGTGAGGAAGCCGGTCTGCGAGTTGACCGCGACCTCGCCGTTGACGTCGCCGAGCTGCACCGTGCCGCCGGTATCGATCAGCTGGTACTGCTTCAGATTGCCGTACCAGCGCGGCTTGGCGTCCGGATCCGGCCGGAACTGCGGAATGAAGACCTGGTTCTTGTCCTGAGCGCGGTTGGTGGTGTTGATCGGCAGCGAGGCGGAGGCAAAGGTGCCGTTGACCGCCTGCACTTCGACGAAGATCTTCTGCAGCGCGCTCAGGACTTCGCTGCTGCTCTGCGCCGTGAACGGCGTGCCGCCGCCGGCAACCGCCATGTTGTAGAGGTACTGGCGCTGCTCCGGCTGGTTGGGGGGCGGCTTGGTGCCGAATACGTTCACCGTATAGGTGATGACGTTCTGCTGCCCCGCCACGGGGCTGACGTCGGTGGTGTACAGGAAGCGTGCCCACTCGTCGGCGGTGTAGCTCTTGTTGCCGCCGTCCATCGGATTCGGCGCAATGGCGCTGGTATTTCCCTGCACGTTCGACAGCAGGGTTGGATCATCGGCATTGGGGAAGCCGTTGCCGATGAAAACGATGTAGTTCTTGGGGCAAGGCCCGAGCGATGGCGACTTGTAGAGGGAGAAGCCATTGGTGTAGGCGCTTGGATCGGCGATGGACGTATCGATGTCGGCATAGCGGGCATTGCCGAAATAGCTGCGGGCGACCGGGGAGCCGGCGACGTTGTCGGTCGCATGAGCCGGGCTGGTGAAGCCGCCGAAGTACTTGAACATATCGAACATGACGGCGCCATAGTTGGCGCTGGAGGCCGCCTTCCAGGTGGGATCGGTGATGTTGTTGTAGCGGGCGGTCAGCCAGCTGGCCCACTTGGCTTGGTTGGCGGCGGTCATCGGCGCGAGGTCGAACACCACCACGCCGCCCGGATTGCCGGCAGTCGTGGTTAGCAGCGTCAGCCCGACGTTGATGCTGCTGTCGAGAGTCGAGATGACCTGGCTCAGCGCCTGCACCTCGGCCTGGCCCTGGGTGATGCCGCCCGGCCAGCCCTGGTTGTTGGCCGACCAGTTGGAGGTGTTGTCGAGCACGATCATGACGTTGGCGACGCTGGTGCTGCCGCCACCGCCGCCGATGAACAGATCGATGTCCTCCGCATGTGCCGCCGGCAGCGGGCCGCACAGCAGAAGCAGCGTCAGGGAAGAAAGAAACCGGGCAAGCTGGCGCATGGTTCGGACTCGCAGTGCTGGATGATGGAATCAGGGACAGGGATTGATCGCCTCGGCGCGTATGGCGGCGCCCTGGTTGACGGTGATCTGCGTTTCCCTGACGGTGTCGGTGGCCTTGGCCTGGATGTCCCACAGCATGTTGGCGCACATCGAATTGTTGTTCGTGGCGCCGACCACGCCGAAGTCCTGGCCGACATTGATCAGGCAGCCGGCATCGTTGGGGTCGGCATAGTCGAGCGCCCCCACCGGCAGGATCTGGGTGGAGACGCAGGTCGGCGTCACCTTCACCACCACGTCGCTGGCGCCGTCGCCGTTGAAGTCGCTGCAGGTGGTATTGGCGCCGTTGCAGGGGCTGGCGATCGCATTGGCCGGCGTGGTCATGAAACGCGTGCTGCTGACCGTCTGCTCGATCGCCGCCTGCGCCGCCGGCAGCATCTGCGCCTTTTGCTGCGCATTGCCGACGATCTGCAATTCGTTCTTGTTGATGCGGAAGGCGGTCACCGCCAGCAGCGTCATCATCAGCAGCATGATCATGCCGACCAGCAGGGTGGCGCCGCGCTCGCGCTGTCGATTCATCGTCATGATGCATTCCTTCCGGCGGCATTGTTCAGGCGCACGGTGCTCGAATACACCCGGCGCTTGTAGCCGTCGCCCGCGGAGGGCGTGAACGTGTTGTCGCTGCCGTCGGCCTTGTAGCCGAGGGTATAGGTTTTGCCGTCGCTATAGCCGGGGGCCGGCGTCCGGGTGCGCACCAGCAGGCTGACGCGCGCGGCCACCGCATTGCGCCAGTAGCCGACGCAGGTCTGGCCGCTGCAGCCGTTGTAAGTGTCGGGATCGGCGGTGTACACGCCGGGCGTGCCGGTCGTCGGCTGGTTGGCCACCGTGCCCGAGTCCAGGCCCCACTCCAGCTGCATGCTCTCCACCCCTTCCGCGACCGGATAAACGGTGAAGCCGTTGGCGCCCAGTTCCGCCCGCTTGAGGGTCGGTATGCCGTCGCCGCTCTTGTCGTTGTTGGCGATGAAGTAGATGTGGGTGCGGAACTGCCGGATCGGCGCCAGGGTCGCGCAGTCGCGGGCATGGCGGGTGAGATTGGCGGCGTTCGTGTCGAGGGCGTAGTAGCTGGCGACAGTCGTCGCGGACAGCTCGCTGGCGTTGCTGCAGGCCGACGCCTGGAAGTAAGGCGCGCCGGCGACGGCCGCATCGCAGCCGGTCTCGCCCACGGCGCAGGTGCTGACGCGGCGCACGACGAGAATGTCGGTGCCGCTGCGCACGTCCGACAGGCAGGTCGGCGCATTGGCGCTGTTGTCATAGCCTTGCACTCCCAGGGGCAGCGCGGCTTGCAGCGTCGCCAGATCGGTGGCGCAGGCATCCGGCTTGGCAGCCGGCGTGGCCAGCAGCTTGACGTTCATCTCGCCGAGATATCCGGCATTGCGCAGATCGTCGGCCAATGTCTGGATCGCGTACAAGCCGTTGTCGTTCTGCTGGTTGGCGCGCTCGATGTCGTCCCGGGTCCGGTTGTTGCGCACGAAGATGGTGATCAGCCCCGCCAGGATGATCAGGCCGATGGTGATGGCGATCATGAACTCCACCAGCGAGTAGCCCTTGCTGGCGGACGAAGGGGCGCCGGGCCGGAAGTATCGTTGCATGGTTCTGGTCCTCACAGGCAGCTCGGCAGGCCGATGCTGACGTCCGTGGCGATGGCGCGCCGATAGGCGTCGTCGCTGCCATACGAGCCCTGTCCGCAGGTCAGGCTGGGCGCCGAGATGCGGCTCATGCCTTGCCAGCTGACGGTGACGCGGTAGATGCCGGGCGCGCAGACTCCGGTCGTGGCATCCGGCGCCTGCACCTGGGTGATGCAGGCCCGCGCCCCGATCATGGCGCCCTGCCTCGCTCCCTTGCTCTGCTCCGCCGCGCCCTTGAGCGCATTGCTCCATTCGCACAGATCGCGCGCCGGACCGGTGGCAAGGGTGGCGCAGGAGGCAGGCTGGTTGTCGCCGGTGCCGATGGTGCCTGCATTGAGGTAGCTGGATGCCAGTGCGCGGTTGGCCGAAAGACGTTCGCTGATCTCGGCCAGCAGCACCACGGCTTGCGTACGCTCATGGGCCTCGAACTCCGCCACCTGGATCTTGCTTTGCAGCGCCCCAAGGCCGAGCAGGCCGAAAGCCAGGATGACGACGGTGACCAGCACCTCGATCATGCTGGCGCCGCGCTGGCGCCCGGTTTGGCAAGCCGTGTTCAGCATGTCGTCCCCGCCTTGATGTACGGCCGGCCGCTCGGATCGGCCGAGACGCACTGATTCCCGTTGCCGGAACCCGTCCCGCTCTGCACCACGAACATGGGCGCGCTGCCGCTTTGCAGGCGGCCGGAACTGCGGTACACCACGCTGGTCGGTCCGGCGATCGTCAGGCCGCTGAAGGCGCTCTTGTCATCCAGCACCTTCGAGCTGGCCTTGCTGTTGGCGTCCGTGATCTGCCAGCCGTTCACCCAGGCGCCATTCTTCGGCGCCAGGGTGACGTCGCCGCCGCGGGTAATGGCCTCGCTGCGGGTACGCGCCAGCGACGAATAGATTTCGGTGGCCGCATTCTTGGCGCGCTGACCGGCGACGAAGCCGGAAAAGGAAGGCGCGGCCATCGCCGCCAGGGTGCCGGCAAGGGCCACGGTCACGACCATCTCGACCAGGGTGAAGCCCTGTTCTTCAGGGGAGGCGAAGCCGCGACGGGATGGCATCAAGGGACTGGACATGGCGCCTCACCAGGCGGACGATGGCAGGCGGGCGCCGGTATTGTCCAGGCTGAGTGTCACTTCGGAAGCCTGGGAGGTGCCCGTCTTGGGGGTGGCGGTGATCGAAAACACCGGGACCGGATTGGCGCTGCTGGTGCCGGTATTGCAGCAATTGATGGTGTAATAGGCGGCGACATCGCTTGGCGTGGTCGTATTCAGCGTGGCGAGGTCCGGCGCGTAGGCGCGGCTATCGAGCAGGTATTGCTGCTGCCGCTGGGCCACCTCCATCAGGAAGGCTTGGGCAGAAGCACGGCGGCCGCGCGCCACATTGCCTGAATAGCTTTGAACGGCGATGCCGATGATGATGCCGAGGATGACGATGGCGACCATCAGCTCGACGAGGGTGAAGCCGGCGGCGCGGCGCTTCTGTGACTGAAAAGGCAGGGAGGGCATGAGTTTTCGTAGGCGCAATCTATTTCCACATGGAAATATATTAGACGATATGCCGCTGCCTCACCAGAATTCCTGACGAGCGTGATGGTTTTTTGGAAGGACGGTTAGTAAAAAGCGGAAAACTTGAAAAAGCGGCAATCAGTTCAATCCTGATTGCCGCTTTTTTGCCACAGCATCAGATGCCGTAAGTCCGCTTGGCACCGGGCTTGATGTTGCGGGTGGCGTCGTGGATCTGCTGCATCGGCAGCTTGGGCGTGCGGTCCGCGGTGAGCAGGCCGTTGGCTTCCTGGTAGGTATCGGCGAACTGGGTGTAGCAGAAGCCGCTGAACATCGGCGTTTCGTTCACCACCTCCAGCAGGCGGCGGTAGGCATCGTGGAACTGCTGGTCGCTCTCGGCCTCCGAATAGCCCCAGACTTCATTGACGCCCTTCTCCGGCCGCTTGCGGTAGGCGATGCCGCCGAATTCGGTCAGGATGATCGGCTGGCCGCGGTGCGGATAGCCATCCAGGGTGAGGATGCGGCCGCCCGGACGCCGGCGGTCGAACAGTTCCTGGGTGGTGACGGCATTGCCGTAGCGCGCCTGCAAGCGCTCCGCATCCGGATCGTAGTCGTGGATGCCGAGCAGGTCCGTCGCCGACGCTTCCCAGCCGTCGTTGCCGATCACCGGCCGGGTCGAGTCCAGCGTGCGCGTGAGGTGGTACAGCGCTTCCACGGCATTGCGATGGGCCTGGGTCGAGGTCAGATTGGGCACGCCCCAGGATTCATTGAACGGCACCCAGACGATGATGCAGGGATGGCTGTAATCGCGTTCGATGACTTCGGCCCACTCCTTCACCATGCGGGTGATGGCCAGCGGGCTGAAGCGATAGGACGAGGGCATCTCTTCCCACACCAGCAGGCCCAGCTTGTCGGCCCAGTAGAGGTAGCGCGGGTCTTCGATCTTCTGGTGCTTGCGCACGCCGTTGAAGCCCATCTCCTTCGCCAGCTCGACGTCGCGCCGCAGCGCATCGTCGGAAGGCGCGGACAGCAGGGTTTCCGGCCAATAGCCCTGGTCCAGCACCAGCCGCAGATGATAAGGCCGGCCATTGAGCATGAAGCGGTCGCGGTTGATGGCCACCGAGCGCAGCGCGGTATAGGACTTCACCCTGTCCAGCACTTCATCGTGGTAGCGCAGGACGATGTCGACGTCGAGCAGGGTCGGCCGCTCCGGGCTCCACAGCAGCTCATTGCGGGAGTCGTCGATGCCGGGGTCCGACAGCGCGATCTTGCGGTGCGCCTCGCCGCCGATGATCTGGTAATGGTCGTCGGCCAGGATCTTGTCGCCGTTGCGGATGGTGACGTCGACGGTGAGGTCGTTCTCCAGGTCGCCATAGACGAAGGTCTCGCAGCCGATCTCGAAGCCCTCGAAATGCGGCGTCCAGCGCAGCTTGCGGATGTAGGTGTGGTTCACCTTTTCCAGCCATACCGCCTGCCAGATGCCGGTGGTGCGCGGATACCAGATGGAGTGCGGTTCCAGCTGCCAGTCCTGCTTGCCGCGCGGCTTGGCGAGGTCGTGGGGATCGTCTTCCACCCAGACGGTGAGCGTATGCTTCTCGGCTTCGCCGAGAGCCCGGGTGATATCCGCCTGGAAAGAGCTGTGTCCGCCCTCATGGTCCACCACCTGATGGCCGTTGACCCATACCCGGGCGCGGTAATCGACCGCGCCGAAATGCAGGATCACCCTGCCGTGCGGCTCGGCCTTGACGTCGAATTCGCGCTCGTACCAGACGGAGCGGTGGAAACCGCGGTCGCAGATGCCGCTGGCTTCGGATTCGGGCGGATACGGCACGTTGATCTGATGCGTCCAGCTGATCGGATCCGACGGATGCTTGTATTTCTTCTCGTTATCGAAGGCAAACTTCCATTGGCCGTTGAGCGATTGCCAATGCTCGCGCTGGAGTTGCGGCCGCGGGTAGGCGGTATCAGCCATTTAATTTTCCTTGCAAGGATGATCACCCGGTTTGGAGTATTTACCGGCAAGGCTGTTCCCGCTTTCCGCGCAAGAAATGGCCGGTATTTCCACCTTCATGCCACCGCGCGGCTTCCTTCCTGCGCTTCCCAGGGCAGCGTGTTCTCCCTGAAATAGCGCTGCAGGGCATTGGTGAAGCCGGGCAGGATCAGCCCGCGCTCGCTCGACAGCGCGGTGACGGCGCGGCCGGCATCGGCGCTCCTGCGCACCAGGCCCGGGTCCAGTCCCGCCTGCTGCGCCGCCTGCCGGGCGAATTCGTACCATGACACCATGCCGGGATTGGCCAGGTGCCAGATGCCCTTCTCATGGTCGGTCACCAGATCGAGCGTCGAATGCACCAGGTCCGGCACATAAGTCGGCGACACCATGACGCCGTCGCTTGCCTCGAAGGGCCGGCCGGCGGCAACCTCGCGCAGCGCGAGATGCACGAAGTTGTGCCGGTCCCAGGGTCCGAAGAAGGCGCTGGTGCGGATCACCAGCGCATGGTCCGGGCAGGCCTGCAGCACCCGGCGTTCGGCCTCCGCCTTGCTCTGGCCATAGATGCCGACCGGCGCCACCGCATCGCTCTCGACATAGGGCCGTCCGAGGCTGCCGTCGAACACCAGATCGGACGAAAAGGTGACATAGGGAATGCCGAGTTCGGCGCATGCCTTCGCCAGCACTTCGGCGCCGACGGAATTTTCGCGGAAGCAGCGCTCCGGCTCCTTCGCCGCGTCCGCCACCCGCACATAGCCGGCGGTATTGATCACCGCCCACGGCCGGTGGCGCAGCAGCGCCGCCTGCACCGACGCCGGATCGGCGATATCCATGTCGGCCCGGCCGAGCAATTCGTGCTGCAGATGGCGCGATTCGCAGATGCGGGCGAAGGCCCGGCCGAGCGTGCCGGTGCTGCCGGTGATCAGCAGCTTGCGATGGGTGCGGATGACGCGCGGCTCGCCTTCCCGCGGCACCGGGGCGAGGTAGCGGTCGTCGCGCTGCCACCAGCCGAGGCCGTCGAGCGCCGGATGATCGAAGTCGCCGGTGTGCGCCAGCGATTTCACCGCGCCGGCGACGGCGGTGGCGCGGGGCGGATCGCAGCGCACGTCGAAGGCGCCGCTTTCGTAGAAGCCGTTGCGCTCGATCAGCAGCGAATTCCAGTCGACGCAGCCGAGCAGCGACCAGACGGTGACGGCCCGCATGTCCACGCCCTCCTGCTTCAGTCCGGCAGCGGCGTCCCACACCTGCTTCAGCCAGCGCAGCTGGTCGTCGCGGGCGCCGCCATGATGCACTTCGGTGACCGCGATCGGCAGCCGGTAGCGCTCCCACACCTCGCGCAGCCGCAGGTCGGGCCCCGTAAGGCCATCCACCTGCGGCACCCGCACCGCCTGCACGTCCACGTAGCGCGGATGGCCGTTGGGATGGAAAGGCTCGGGATAATCGCGGATGCGGCGGTCGAGGAAGCGTTCGCTGGTGAGGTAATGGTTGATGCCGATGATGTCCGGCGCACAGGGCGCATCGACGAACTCCGCCAGCTGCGCCTCGCTGATGCCCGCCTCGAGGAAGGCTTGATGCCAGGAATGACGGCGGTCGATGCGGCCGCACAGCAGGTCGAAGCTGAGCCAGCGGCGCTCGTTCTCGTAATCCGCCTGGTGCCGCAGATTGGGCATGCTGAAGACCTTGCCCATGTCCTCCGTCTGGATCAGCTGGGCTTCGGGCGTGACGCGGCGGATGGCGCGCATCGCCAGCAGCGTGCCGCGGCACTCGTGATACAGCGCGCGCAGCATGGTGGCCACATCGCGTCCATGCGGGTACCAGTGGCCGTACAGGGCGCTGAAGCGGGCGGTGGTCAGCGGCTCGTTGACCGGCGTGAAGCGGGTGATCCAGGGGTAGCGCTGCGCCACCCGTTCCGCGTGCCGCGCCAGCAGGTCGGGAAATGCCGGGTCCAGCAGGCTGGTGTAGCGCGGGCCGCTGCCATGATGAACCAGTCCGGCGATGGGCGCGATGCCGAGTTCCCGCAGGCGCTGCAGGCGCGCATCATGCCAGCGCCAGTCGCACGCCTCGGGGCGATCGGGGGCGACGGTTTCCCACAGGACCGGATAGCGCAAGGTTCGTATGCCGAGCGCCGCGATGGCGTCCAGATCCTGCAGTCGCCGATGATGTCCGGTTTCCTCGATCTGGTTTCGGTAGCTGTCCTGGATGCGGACGACCGTGCATTCGAGTCCGCCCCAAAGTTCCAGCGACCGTTGCGGTGATGTCGTGGGCATGTATGGTGACCGGAAGTTGAAATCAGGTCAGAGTGTGCCCAAACTGGCGCAGGCGGCATTGCGAAGGTTCAAGCGGCCCGAGGGCAAGGCGATTGGCGCGCCCTGCCATGGCTGCCCAGGCACGGCGGAAAAGCACGGGAGAACACGGGCATGCGCCCGGTTCTCCGCGTCAATCACAACTGCGGAACGACCGACACGCGCAGGCGGATGCGTTCGCCCGGGTGGTAGGGAAGCACGCTGGTATGGGTGCGGCCCTGGTATTCATAGGTGACGGCATAGCCGTTGGTGCGGGTCTGCCAGTGATCCACCATGCGGCAGCGCTGCACCGGCTGCTCGTAGACGGTATTGGGCGCGGCTGCATAAGCGCCATTGTTCTCGACCCGGTCGCCGGCGATCGCGCCGGCAATGGCGCCCACCGCGGTCGCCACCGTGCGGCCATTGCCGCCGCCGACCTGATTGCCGAGGATGCCGCCTGCCACCCCGCCGAGGATGGAGCCGCCCATGCCGCGCTGCTGCGGTTGGGGCTGCTGTACCTGAACGTATTCGGTGCGGCACTCCTGCTGCGGCTGATTGTATTGCTCGGTTTGCGGCGCCACGGCGACGACCCGGCCGTATTCTTCGAAATCGGCGGCCTGTACGCCGGCGGCGGTGAAAAGCATAGCCATCAGGGCCGCGGAAGTGGGAATGCGCTTGTTCATGAACTCTCCTGTGCATGCGAAATCGACGACATGATATCGATTAAACGCAGGAAACAAAAAAGTCGGTGACGCAGGAGATGTAAGGATTTGTAAAAGCGCTGGGAAGGCCTTCCGGTGAAACCGCGACTGCGCAAGGAGAAGGATTGATTCGCGTTCGGCGCCGGATGGCAGACGCTGACGACAGCGCCGTTTGAAAAGGTTGGATTGCAATTCCGGCAACAGCAGCGCGGCGTACCTCGTGCCGATCAGGTTGCGGCACCGGGTGCGATCGATTCAGCTCGACTGGTCGCGGAAGACTTCCTCTTCGGTCAGGTAGTCCATGGCGCAGGTCTTGTTGCAGAAGCGCTTGACGCTGTCGAGCGGCTGATTGCAATACCAGCAGGCGCCTTTCGGCTTCAGGCTGGCTGTTGCCTTCATCACGTCCGGAAGTTGAGTGCCCTGGAGAGCGCCACTGTCAATCGGGGTTGCATCGTCCATGATTGGCCACCAATAGGAAAACTTGACCGTTGCCGAACCGGCGGGACGGCGCCACAGCGGGTCGTGGCGGGTCTCCGGACGGCTTGAGCGAAGTATAGGAACAAAGCCTTTCCATGCCTACCGTCGATGCGCCAAGTTGGCCAAATATTGACGCGCATCATTCAACCTCGATCCGGCATCGCCGGCCGGCCTCGTGGTGATTGCCAGCCCCGCGCATCCGTGGTTGCAACCGGCCGGCAAGGCTCAAACCGGCTCGATCGAATGCTCGACCTCCGCGCTTTCGTCGCCCACCTTGCTCTGCCACGCGCGCAGGAAATAAGCTTTTTCCTCTTCCGAAGGCTGCTCGTACCAGGCCACCAGCAGGCGTCCCTTGTGGTCATGGATGTGGCGGATCTTGCCGAGGAAGCCGCCATTGCCGGCGGCATCGGCGAGGCCGACGGCGTAGCCATATACCCGGTTCAACCGCTCGAGACGGTCCGGCTCGGTGCTGCTGTTGGTGGCGGTGATGGCGGGATGGTTGAGGTACATGCTTGGCTCCTAGTAATCCATTACACTGCATTTCCGTTTTCTGGCCATTGTCCGTTTACCGCGTCAATTTCTCAATGAAAAAATCGTTCCGACGGCTGCTGCTGATTTCCATTCCCGCCCTCGCCGGGATCATTGCCGCCCTTCCCGCCCGCGCGGATGCGTATCCTTCCAAGCCCATCCGCTTCGTCGTGCCCTATCCGCCGGGCGGCCCGCTCGACGCGGTGGCGCGCATGCTGGCCGACAAGATGAAGGATGGCTTGGGCCAGGTCGTCGTCGTTGAAAACAAGCCGGGCGCGGGCGGCAACATCGGCGCCGATCTGGTGGCGAAGTCGGCGCCGGACGGCTATACCATCGTCATGGGCGCGGTCGCCACCCACGCGATCAATCCCTGGCTGTATCCGAAGCTTCCCTACGATCCGGTCAAGGACTTCGCACCGGTGTCGCTGGTCGCCACCGTGCCCAACGTCCTGGTGCTGAACCCGGATACCGCAGCCCGGCTCGGCATCGGCTCGGTGAAGCAACTGGTGACCTATGCCCGCGCGCATCCCGGCCGCCTCAACTATGCATCCGGAGGCAATGGCAGCGCCGGCCACCTCGCCGGCGAACTGTTCAAGATGTCGGCCAAGGCGAGCATGCTGCATATCCCTTACAACGGCGCGGCCCCGGCCCAGCTCGGCCTGCTGGCCGGCCAGACCGACCTCATGTTCGACAACATGGCTTCGGCATCGCAGAACATCCGCGCCGGCAAATTGAAGGCACTGGCGGTGACGACGGCAAAGCGCTCCAGCCTGATGCCGGAACTGCCGACCATCGCCGAGGCGGCCGAGGACAAAGGGTTGGCGGGCTTCGACATCTCGACCTGGTTCGGCGTGCTGGCGCCAGCGAAGACGCCGGAAGCGATCGTCAATCGGCTCAATGCGGAAATCGTCCATGCGCTGCATGCGCCCGACGTGAAGGAACGAATGGCCCGCCTTGCTGCCGAACCGGCACCGACCACGCCCGGGCAGTTCGGTGCATTGATTCAGTCCGAACTCAAGAAGTACGCCGCCGTCGTCAAGGCTTCCGGCGCGAAGGTCGACTGAAGCAACCGCATCGCGGCGGCGCATGCAGTCGCCGCGACTCAACCAGGCTGATGCATGCAGCTCGTTGTCGAATCCCGTCCCGGATTGCATGGCGATCCGGATCCCGCCAGCTTCCAGCTGGGTGGAAGGCAGATCGACGTCGTTTCCATCATCGATCGCTGGCGTGCGCCGGACCATGCCTACTTCAAGGTGCGGGGCAGCGACGATGCGCTCTACATTCTGCGACTCGATAGCGGCTCCGGCCTGTGGGAGCTCACCCTCTTCAAGGCGCCCGGCATGCCTTGAGCTTGTCCTGCCCTGCTGCTTCCATCGATCTGCCTCAAGCCCTCACCCCGTTACGGGTTGACTGCAGTCAAGGAGGCGGTGAAAGCCCTCATTACCATCAAGCATGTTGGTTTTCCTGATGGACAATCGTTACATGGGGGATGAAATGAGAGTCGCTACCGCACCTAAGGCCACCGAAGAAGGCGTGCTCTTCACCGTGGAAGTCGGCTTTCGCGAGCGCGAATGCCTGGTGTCCCGCAATGCTTTGACGCGTCTGCGGCGTACCGGCAGCAGCGAGGAGGACCTGCTCGATACCTACCGCGCCTTCGAAGACCGGATTCAATCGGTGGCGCGGCGCATGGTGGTGGCGGGCGCTTCCGGGTCGCCTCTCGTGCTGTTCGCCTCCAGCTTCAACTGACTGCATCGATTACATCAATGCGTTGATTCTGCTGAACCGCGGCGCACGCCGCCGTTCAGGATCCCGCTCCGGCGGCTCGCCTTCCTGTCCGCTCTCTTGCCTGCACTCGCCGATCGCCTTGCCCGGCAAAGCGTTCGGCATGTCCCCTCCTCTTTGCCGGTTGCCGCGTTTTCACGCAGCATGATTTTCTCCTTGTCTCGCTGCTGCCTATTTTTTAATCAAATCAAATCCGCAGCATTCACCGCAAAAACGTGCGGGGTTCAATGAGAATTATCAAAAATCTATATATTGTCTTGGTCACAATACGACGAACGCAAATGGCTTCACACCACCGAGGAGCAGACATGGAAACTTCGAAATCGAACGAGCAGCTCCAGTATGATCCGAACCACTTGCTGGAGTCCCTCATCCAGAAGCTCAATCTGAAGAACGATGCCGCGTTGTCGCGCGCGCTCGAAGTGGCGCCGCCCCTGATCAGCAAGATCCGTCATCGCCGCCTGCCGGTCGGCGCTTCGCTGCTGATCCGCATGCATGAAGTGTCCGATCTCAGCATCAAGGACCTGCGCGAACTGATGGGCGACCGCCGCAACAAATTCCGCATCAGCGATAAGCAGTTCAAGCCCAAGGCAGCGCAAGCGCACGCCTGAGGCGGCACGGGCCGGCCTATCCGCAGGCAGTATGCGCTGCCTGCCTCATGCGCTGCAGAATTGCGGCGTGGCGGCGTCTCCATTCAGGCAGGTGCCATGCCGGCCAAGCAGGGACTGGGAAGAACTGCAGCGGGCACATGCGAGCGCTTTCTCCGGCACCTGCTGGCAGCGCCGCAGCGGCCATTGCGCCTGGCCCGCCCTGTCCCATCACGCCAGGTCGATTGACATCGAGGATGCCCGCCGGCCTCCTCGATCACCGGCGTATCACCGATACCCAGCCATGAAACCAGCCAATCAGCATCGCCCGCCTTCCGAACCGAGTCCGGACGACGATCCGATACCCGATCAGGGACCGACGCCAGACAAGGAACCGGTGCCCAATCCGCATCCGGTTTCCTCACGCTAGAAGCACTGCATTACACCGTTCAGCAAGTGGCAGCTGCGTCCGCCAGGACCGAGGAGCACATTGCCCGTACCGCCTTCGTAGCGCTGGCCCGATGTGCTCCAGCATCCCGAAGCGTCGCAGATGCCGGTGTTCACCGGCGCGGGCGGCGACGGCGCGGCAGGTACTGCGGGCAGGGAGGCCGGCGGCGCTGTCTGCTGACCGGGACCGGGGGGAAGAACCGGCTGCCCGTCGACGATCAGCCGAGATGCCGCGGGTGGCGCCGAAGGTAGTGCTGCCCCGCGATGCTGCGCAGGCGGAAAAGCGGACACCGGCAGCGGTTCGCCGCGCGGCTTGATGCTGGCGGAAGTGCAGGCGGATAGGAGAATCGCCAGCGCCGCAAGCGTGATTTTTCCCATACCGCGCCTTCATGCCTGGCGTTCGCAGGCCAGCCGCAATCAACTCGGCTGGAAGCCTGCTACAAGCCCTTGGCGAGGTAAAGGGCGGGAAAAGCGGCGATCGTCCAGAACTCCATGACGGCGTCGATGAAAGCCTGATTGAGTTCAAGTGCCTGTTGATAGCTGTCCATGCCGACCACCCTGTATGCTGAAGGAAGATGCAGAATATCAATCCGGGAGTTGGCGAAGTTGAGCTGCGTCAATTCCCCGCGGGTCTTCGGTTTTCTTCAAAACCTTCCCTCAATCCCGTCATTTCCCGACTTCGGATTCAAACAGGAAATAGGTCATATGGCATCCAAGGCATAGGCTTAATATAGTGAAAGCGCAGTAAATCTCTTCCTCCTTGGATGGCTTAACCCGCAAACGCAAGTTTGCGGGCTTTTTTTTGCGCCCCCGATTTCCGAATCAGAATAAGCCCAGGGCTCAGGGCAGTACTCTTCCGCCTACCTGCAGCGACTTGATGTTCCAGGTGCGCAGCGCCTGGATGCTGTTGCCGGCCGCGTCCTCGGCATGCCGCACATATTTCACCGGCCCGAGGTCAGGGGCGAAATAAGCTTCTTCCGAATTCACCACGCCCCGCTTTTCCCCCGTGCCGGAAACGATGAGGTAGAAGCGATAGGTATTCGAGAAATGCGCCACGCTGGCGGTACCCCACGGCAGCGCCAGGTTTTCAAAGCCGCGGAAGACCTGCGCATATTCGATGCGAAAACTCTCGCTGCGTCCGTCTCCATCCACATCCTGGTCCCAGGTCCCCTGCCGGATTACCGTACGGGTTTCATCGACGGCGTAAGCGGGGAATGCATATTCCCGAATCAGCCCGATCTGCTGAGCCGCCGCTGGCGGAATGGAGGCATCGCTGGTGTAGTCGATATAGAGTCCATCTGCCTTGCGCACGAAGACGCTGCTGTCTCCCGGATTCTGGTTATCGATTTCGAGAAGTGCGCCTTGCTCGCCCTCTGCCGTCGTGGCAAGGGAAGTCACCAGCCGGTTTCCGCTGCCAATGACGCCGCCGCCTGCGTCGGCCTGATCATAGAGCCAGCTGTCGCCGTAGGCGGCGGGCATCAAGTTTATCCCCGACAGGTTGATGGTGGCGCCCGCCGGCGGGGTTTCGCTGGCGATGGGCGCGGCGGAGAAAGCGGGGGTGTCGGTCCCGGTGCTTACCCGTGGGGCGCCGGCATTGACGCTCGATGGATTCTGGTTTGCCGATGAGCCGCCTCCGCCACACGCGGCAAGTATCAGTACGCAGCTTGCGCCAGCCAGGATTTTATTGAGAGCGAATATCTTGGTTTTCATCTGAAGAAGGTAAGAGGTCGCAAGCCTTTGCGTGACGATGGCTTTAACACGTTCATATTTCGGATACCGGCTGACATAGACCGCAAGAAATTTCTTCAGTTCAATGAATTTATATTCTGCGCTCGCCTGTACTGGTTCAAGCAAGGAAGTTGGTTGGCTTCCCGCGATGGCAAACGGGAAAAGCCGACTCGTTTTTGTAATGGCCGGCAAGGCATCGAGTGAACAATCCAGCCTGCATTAAAGATTTATCGCAGCCATGCCCGTGATGTATTGGGTTGACGCGCCTGCGCAGTGACGAATGGCGGAATTCGCTGTCCAATTCCGGAAGAGCCCTGCCCAGAAACGAGTGAAAGGTTTTGACGAAGCGGCGATGCAGGGCGCATGGCAGGAACGGGTTTCATTTATGTCTTCGCCGGTGACTAAGGCCGAGACGGGAAAGCGCAAGTCGATTTCTATCTTCCAGGAAAAAATCCTATGTCTCTGGAGAACTATTTCGGCTTTCGCTTGCCTATCCATCTTTGCCAAGAGGAAATTCTATGACTGACCGGGAAATGCATGATCTGATCATCAAGTGCAAACTCAAGGGGAATGCATCTTGGGAAGTGCTTTTGTCCCAGTTTTCGAGGCAGCTGGTCGCCATCTCCGATCGGCTCAGCGAAGATGAGCTCTACTCGTTGATGGATATCGCCATGACCTGCTACCAAAAGGGCTATCAAGAACTATGGGCAAATGACGAAGCAATGGAAGCGATCAACCGCGCCCGCTTGTCATCCCGCCAGTCCTCGCAGTAGGCCGGTTTTCTTGATGAGGCGGCACCATGCCTGGAGGAATCGATTTGCACGGCTTCTTGATTACTCACAGAAACCGGCTGCGTAATGTCTTTACAATCAGGTCCTGTTAATGAAGAAAATAGCGCCCTCGCCGGTTTCGCCGCCATAGGGATACCCATAGGCGAGGGCTTCGGCAATTTTCGTGGATAGTCTCAATGGCCCAAGTGCATACGCATTACGACAATCTCAAGGTGGCGCGCGACGCCCCACCGGAAGTCATTCGCGCGGCTTACAAGACCCTATCCCAGAAGTATCACCCGGACCGCAATCCCGGCAACGCGGAAGCGATACGCATCATCCAGATCATCAACAGCGCTTACGAGGTATTGTCCGATCCGGTGAAGCGCCAGGAGCACGATGCGTGGATCGCCCGCACGGAAGCTGGCACCGGCGCTTTCTCGCAGCGCGGAAGCGGCAAGCCCTTCTTCCATGGGTCGAGCGGCATGGGCGCTGAACAGCGGACGCAGGGCCGCCATGCGGTGCGCAAGCGCGTGCGCCGCAAATCCGGGGGAAGTTCAGGCTCGGCGATGGAAAAGCTGAGAATGATGCTCGGCCGATTTTCCCGAATGCTGTTTCCCCGCATGTAGGGGAATGGCCTGAACGGCCGCTCCCCACGCGTTCTCCGCGCTCGGTCGAGCCGTTCAGCTGCACCAATCTAGGGAACCTGGTCCTTGTCAAGGTGTCAATACACCGTAACGATTGATGAGGTCCTGTATGGAGCAGCTAGAACAAGTCACATCCACCTACAATCCGAATCGATTGCTGGACGCGCTCATTGAGCGCCTCAAGGTCGGCAGCGATACCGGGCTTTCCAAGAAACTCAAGGTTGCCAAGAATGTCATCAACAGCATGCGCCTTGGCACCATGCCGGTTGGCGCATCCATGCTGATGTGGATGCATGAAGCCACCGGCATCAGCATGGCCGAATTGCGCGCCCTGCTCGGCGACCGGCGAATGAAGTTCCGCGTCGGACGCATCATCGCGAAATAGCTTCAGGCCTTTAGGCCGCAGCGGCCAAAACGAAATCCCCGCCAGCGCGAGCCGCGGGGATTTTTCTTTGCCTTCCCGGTTTTCCTTGCCCGAAGGGCGCAGGCGAAGGGAAAACGGCCTCGCGGCCATCCGACTTCAGGCTGCGTCATGCATTCGGTCGCGTGCGCACCTGACGCAGCAATTCCTCAGTGATTTCCACAATCGTCTTGTTGCCCCATCCGGAAGCGACGAGGGCATCCAGCTCCCCATAGCGCCGCGCCTGGTCTGGATGCGTACCCGAAGCCACTCTTTTCATGAATTGGGAAAAGACGGCGGCGTGGTCAGATTCATCAGGTTTGTTCTGGCTCATATTCCCCCCAAAGGGAGCTTAGTTTTCGACATTCAACTTTAGTTCTCTCACGGAAAGCAAAAAACCTGTCGAACCATTTAGACAAACTACATCACCACAATGTGCCTGATAAATCGATTCTTCTTATGGATGCGATGGAAGGCGATGACCGGCAAGCCCAACCATGGCGCCCGTCAACGGGACGGCGCAGGGAAAATGGTAAAACGACATCATGATGCGTACGCCGCGGGAGCCCACATGAAACACCTGATCCGGATGTTTTCCGGCTTGTACGGATTGGCGGCCGTTTTCTTCGTCGCCGTTGCCCTGCTGCTGGTCGCGATCGCCGTGATGACAGCATGGTCGGCGCTAAGCGACGGGCTCACGCCCAATGCGGCGCAGGACATCATCGAAGCCATCGGCCTGATGGCGATCGCGGTCATGGCGCTGCAGATCGCCCAGACCATTGTTGAGGAGGAAGTGGTGCGCGATGCCCATATCAGCGCGCCGACGCGGGTACGCCGCTATCTGTCGCGCTTCATGGTGGTCGTCGTGGTGGCCATTGCCATCGAGGGACTGGTGGCGACCGTCAAGGCGCTGCACGAGAACATCGCCCATCTTCCGCATGCGGCATCGACGCTGATCGGCGCCGCGGTGCTGCTGGCTTGCTGGGGCTGGTTCATCCAGCTCAACCGCGCGGCGGAAGAACTGGAGCCGGAAGCGATGCAGCAAGCCAAGAGCGAGGACCGGAAGCTGGAAGGCTGACCCCCTGGACCGCGCCGCTCACCAGCCGAAGCCGAAGCCGAATCGTGCGCCGTGGCGGCTGCCGTAGCCGAAGTTGAAGTACATCGGCGGCCCGACATAGACCGGCGCGGGCACCGTATAGACCGGTGCCGGCATGACGTAGACCGGAGCGGGAACGGGCGCTGCCGTTCCTGTGGATGGCGGCGTGGCTTGCGCGGCGCCTGCCGCTGTGCCGGATGGCGGAATGGACGGCGTCTGCAGCGCCGGATAATAAGTGGGATAGCTCATCGGCACCGCCTGATAGGCGGTATAGCCGTCCACCGGCACCGCCACGCAGCCGCACAATGCCCCCGGGATTGCCAGGGTAAGCCAGAATCGCGTCATCGCATCCTCATCGCCAGCCAATCCGGCGCATGCCGTTTCAATCCAGTCTACGCCACCGCTGGACAAATGCCACCCTGCCGCACAACGTGCTTCAGAGACCCGCATTGAATCAATTGCATGATTTGCCCTCCAATGCACATGAACCATCATTTCATCACGAGGAGCATCATGAAAAAATTCGCTTTCACCGCCTCCCTGCTGCTGTCCCTGTTCGCCATGACTGGCACGGCGGAAGGCAAGGGATGCCTCAAGGGTGCTGCGGTCGGCGGCGTGGCCGGCCATGTGGCCGGCAATCATGGCGTGCTGGGTGCGGCGGCCGGCTGCGCGGTGGGACGTCACCGCGCCAACAAGAAGGAAAAGGCTGAAAACACGGCGGCGCAGAACAATGCGAACGCCTCCAGCGGTACGAGCGGCACCAGCGGCACGGCTGCTAACGGCAACTCGGGCAATACCGCTCCGGCACGCTGACCGACCTATCCGGTCTGCCTCAGCCGACGCAGCGGAAGCTGCCGGCTGCGGCCGCATCCCCGCCCTGGTACCGCGGCCATTGCGGATAGGGACACAAGGGCCGCGCCCTGCCTCGCGTCGCGGCGTTCAGGTCGACGCCCGTCATGGTGGCAGGCAGGCTGCCACGTTCCACCCAGGTGTCCAGCGCATCGAGCGCCTCCCAGGCCGGCACGAAGGCACCCCCGCCGTGGCCGAAACCGGGCACCGTCAGCAGGCGGATGAAGGCATTTGCTTCTTCCCTGCCCCAGCGCAGCACCTGGCCTTCGTAGTAGGCGATGGTGGCGTTCGGGCTGATCACCTCGTCCGCCAAGCCATGCATCAGCAGCAGCTTGCCGCCGCGTTCCCGGAAGCGGGAAAGATCGGGGTTGGCCGCGCCGACTTCGTTCGACAGCCCCCTCAGCCGCTGCCGGAAGCCACCACCCTCGCGCGGGTCGAAGGCGAGCGACGAACGCGCCGGATCGCGGGCGACGAAATGACGGAAGAAGGCATCGCCCTGGGCGAACAGATAGCCGTTGCTGAACACGTTTGGCGGCTGCGTCAGGCGCGGTGACGTGCCGAGGCCCAGGCTGCCGGAGAAGTCCGCGCCTTGAAGAATGTTGTACCCCGGGTGGCGGTCCACGCCGGCCGCCAGCGGATAGCGCAGCAGCAGATCATCGGCAAGCGCGCGCACCACGCGCAGCTGGGCATCGGACAGGCAGGCGCTCGCCGCGCCATCCCTGCCGCCCGGGCAGCGCAGTGCCGCGAAAATTTCCGGCGCCTTGGCCCGGCAGGCCCGAACATCGCCGATGATGCCGTCGGCGATGCCGTCGTCCGCATCGCACGAGGCGAGCGCCCGGGCGCGAATGAGCGCCTGCTTTTCCCTTGGAATGAAGCCGCCTTCCACATAGGCCGCCTGCCCGACGCGAATGCCATGCAGCCGCACGCCGACGAAGTTGATGGCCGGCGCAATGGCCAGCACGCCGTCGTAGTCCTGCGGCCAGCGCTGCGCCGCCGTCATGGCTTCCCGTCCGCCGGTCGACGCGCCGGCGAAATACGAGCGGCGGGGAGCGCGGCCATAATGCAGCCGGATCAGCGCCAGCGCCGCGTCATGCGCCTTCTTGATGTGGGCATGGCCGAAATTGGCGAGGGCCGCGTCGTTCAGCGCGAAGCGCGCATCATCGCCAGCACCGGCATGGCCGGAATCGGAGCCGTAGGTGGCATAGCCTTGGGACAGCGGTGCGGTCAACGAGGCGAAGGGAATGGGCCCGGTGCCGGTCACCACAGCGCCGTTGTAGGCGGAGCCGCCCATCTGCACCGCCTTGCCGTTCCACTGAAGCGGCAGATTGAGCTGAAAGCGGATCTCGGGCGTGTCGCTCTCCAGTGCCCGGATGCTGGCGGTGACCCGGCAGTAATCGCTCAAGCGGCGGGCATCGCTTTCATCCCGGATGGCCTCGGCGGACAGAACCGTGGCGCCGCCGGTCGGCAGGCCGATCTGCTGCGGCCTCACCACGCTGCCGGCAAGATCGGCGCAGGCAAGGGCCGGCGCTGCCTGCCGTGCTTCAGGCGTTGCGCAAGCCGCCAGCAGCAACGCCACTAATGGAAATGAGGCAAGCACGGCCATCCTGCGGATCGACCGTGCGGAAACGCGATTCGCCGCGGCGCTTCTTCTCATTGAACAAGGCATGCTGCCTTGACCGTCGTCGGCCGGAGCGGTTCCGGCCCAGGCACACTTCTCATGGCGCTTGGGCTGGCGCGCGCTGCTTACTTGCCGATCCAGACCGAGCCATACTTGGCGACACCCGCCTCGCCGTTGTAGTAACCCGGAAAATAGACTGCCCAATCCTGGTTGTCGCCGTACCAGGCATTCATCATCAATTGCATCGGCACCGCAACGGCGCCAGTGGCGACCCGGCGCAATTCCACCCACTGGCCGGCATCGGAGTAGGCGAACCAGGCGATGCTGTCCGGCCGCCATTCGATGCTGTAATTGCGCATGCCGCCGTAGGGATTGATGCCGTACTGAGCCAGGTCGATGTCCAAGGGATTCTGCTGGCCTGCTACCCAGTAATTGGTGTGCAGCGTGCTGGTGCCGCCCATGAATTCGATGTCGATCTCGAAATGGCTGGCCGTGCCGGCGGTGCCGGTGTACAGGAAGAAGGAGCTGATGGTGCCACCGACATTGGCCGGCTGCATATTGACGATGAAGGAACCGTACTGCCAAGCCTTGGCGGTGCGGACCTCGGCGCATTTGCCCGAACTGCCGCTGAAGCTGAGGCTGAGCATGCCCTTGCTCTTGCTGACATCCTGGCTGGAAAACGTGCAGCCGAAGGGATGGCCGTTGACCCAGCTGCTGATCTGCCAGGCGCTGCCGAGGCCGCCCTTGGTGTCGAAACTATCGTAGAAGACCTGATTGGTCTGGGCACGGGCGCCCTGGCTTGCGAGGCAAGCGGCGGCTGCCAATACGGCAGCCAGTTTTCGACACTTCACCATCTTGATTCCTTTGCTGTGCTGCCACTTGCCTCTGCCAAGATGACAGGAGAGCAGTGTTTATAAGCAACAATGTTGCCACACAGAAATCAATTCAGTAAAGAGGTGGCTGCATTTCTTTGTAGAAATAAGACAGCGTGCTGAGATTCTGCCTGGTTAATGCGGTATCCAGCGGAACAGGAACCGCGTACGGATCATGAGCCAGATGAGTAAGAGCGCGCCGGCATGGATGGCCGTGTTCACTGCGATGCTGTGCATGCCGGGCAGCGGCGTGTTCTCGACCAGGAGAATCAGGTAGATATGCATGAAGAACACGTACATCGATTCCTGGCCGAGGGGGATGAAGAGCCAACCGAGCAGTCGGTCCAGCGGCTTCCATGCCACCGTCAGCAGCGCGTAGAGCGCGATCAGCAGTACCACATTGTTCAGCACCCGGCCCGGGCCGAGCTGGTACTTGAGGAAGAAATGCCTGTACCACCAGCCGAAGGTTTGGGCCGGAATGACTTCGATCACCGCCCAGTCGGGCAGCTGCGGCAGCGGGTGGTTCAGCGAGAAAACGATCATCAGACCGGAAAGCAGCACGCAAAGCCAGACCAGGAAGATCCCGGTACCGGTGCGGAAGAAGGCCAGCAGCTGCTTCTTGTAGTAGCCGGCCAGCACGCCATGCACGAACAGCAGCTGCCAGGCGAGTGAAGGAAAGGCGTACTCGAACTCGGCCCAGGTGAGTCGGATGGCGGCGGTGCCCGGCGTGGCTTCCGGCGCGAGATAGTTGACCAGGTAGGCCAACCAGCTGGCGAGCATGAGCAGGCGCACATGGCCGCGGTCGATGGCCCAGAAAATGAGCGGCGTAAGCAGGAACAGCACCACGTACAGGCCGACGATCTGGAACTGGTGCGGTCCCGCCTTCATGAAGAACACGTAGAAGAAAGTGACGATGGGCCGCTCATGAAGGTCGGGATAGAGCGGATAGGTCTGGCCGGTGACCGGGTCGGTGAAGGTGGTGAGCGCGTTGGTATCCAGGCCGGGCACGAGGCGCAGCAGCGCGATGGACCCGGCGACGATGAAGGCGATCCGGTACAGGGTCCAGGCGCGCCTGACCAGCTTCCAGGTGCAGGTGGCGAGGCCTTCGGTCTTCAACTTCTTGCCGTAGACGGCCCCCGTCACCACGCCGGCCAGGATGATGAAGGTCTCGGCGGAGGAAACCACCCCTATCCTCTCCCAACCGATCAGCGCGAACCAGGAGAAATAGTTGAAGTGGGCGGTGAACAGCAGCAGGAACACGAAGCCGCGCAGAAAATCGATGCGCAGGTCGCGCGTGCCGCCGGTATCGCGATAGCGCCAGCTGTCGGCAGGCAGAGCCGGGCTGGCGGAGGCGGTCGGCGGGACCAGGATCAACGGTTAACTCCGACTGGATGATGTGAGCACATTCCCGGCAGTATCCTGCGGTCCGCATGCACGCTGCGCCGGCTTCATGTTCATTGCCCCGACAGCGTCTGCCGCTTGCCGAGGCGGGTATTCGGCAATTTCGCATCGCAGATTGGCCGCTCGATGGGATAGCACCGGTTGGGCGGCGCAAACGCATCCTGCTGCTGCGCCTGGAAATAACCGGGCGTGGCATCGCCCGGATAAAGCTGGCCCCAGGCCTTGAACATCAGCGATTCCAGTACCGCCGCATTGGTCGACAGCGTGATGTTTTCCTGGATCGCGCCGCTCTTCTCCAGCCGCCCTTCGTACCAGCCGCGTTCCGGATCGTAGAGCGACTGCACCACCTTGATCAGCTCGTCGGTATAGCCGGTCGGCCATACCGCCCACATGGCGAATGCCGCCTTGGTCGACACCAGCGCCAGATCGGGATACTCCTTGCCGTCGTTGCCTATGGTGTTGAAGGGATAGCCGGCCGCGAACACCGAGTCCAGCACCTGATACGGCGCTTCCTTGATCTGGTAGTCGGTGCGGGCGGTGAACACGTTCTCGCGCCGGTAGCGTTCTTCCTGCACCTGGTAGACATCGTTGGCGAGCTTACGCAGATCGATGCCGCCGGCTTCGCTCATGGCGAGCCTGCTCGGATAACGCCAGCCGAATTCCATGCCCATCAGCGCGTAGGGCATGGTCGCCACCGGCGCCTGCGCCTTGGTCAGGCGCGGGTCGCGCGCATCGTAGTAAATGCGGCGGCCAAAGATATTGAAGGCTTCCATGCCTTCCAGGGAGGCGGAATGCTTGGTATCGAAGCCCCACACCGCGTAGCCGGCGCTGGTGAGCTGCTCGTAGCCGAGCCGGCCTTCCTGGTATTCGGTGGACTGGCCCTGGCTGCGCGATGCGCCGAACATCGTGCCGCAGTCGTCGATCACCTTGCAGAAATTCCAGCGGAACACCACCTTGTCGAAATACTCGCGGAAGCGCGGATAGCGCTCGCCGGTGATCTTCATCCACATCATCAGCCGGCCGATGTCGGTGGCCGACCAGCCGATGTCCTCCGGCTGGTTGCCGAAGTTGACCATGGCGCCGGACTCGATGTTGTACACCTTGGCCGGCACCGCGCCATAGGACAGCGGCATCTTGTAGAGGAAGTTGAGGATCTTGGCGATGCGGGTGTCGAACTCGCGCTGCTCGATCAGCTCGAGTTCGTAGGCGGCCACCGTCGCGGCCAGGGTATCGCCGAGCTGCCACATGGTGAGGGTCAGGGCGCGGTCGGTGCCGCCGGTCAGCCCGGTCTGCGGATGGGTATTGGCCTCGAAGTAGCGCCACGCCGCCTTGGCCCAGGCGGTTTCCTTATCGGTCAGCTTGCCGGCACGGCCTATGCCGCCGGCATGCCGGGCATGGTCGGCGACGTTGGCTACGCCGCGCGCGACCACGCCGCAGCCGGCAGCGGCCAGGCTGAGTCCCAGCACGAAAACCGTCAGCAGGCGTTTCACGGTCGCGCCGCTTTGTTGATCACGAGGCGTCAGCATGGCCGGTTCTCGCTGTCCGAGGCAGGCTCGCGCGGCCCCAGCGGCAGCAGGTTCGCGCAGTCGTTGGCGCTGCGCTGCGCGCTGGCGAAGTTCTGCTTCAGCCTCGCCCCGGATCCATAGGGGCTCTCGATGCTGCGCTCCCACAGGCTCTTGCCCTGCTTCTGCGGACTCCATCTCAGCAGCTTGCCCTGCGCCTTGTACAGCAAGGCTTCGAGCATGATGCCGTTGTTGTTGGCGGTGAAGGCCTTGATCGGCCCCTTGCCGCTTTCCAGGATGCCTTCATAAAACCCCTTGGCCGGATCGAACTGCTTGGCGATGGTGTTGAACAGCAGATCGGTGTAGTCGGATTTCCATAGCACCCACATGCCGAGCGCCGCCTTGAGCGAGATGGCGGCGTACTGCGGCATGTGCTTGCCGGTGTCGGTGATGGTGTTCCAGGGGAAGCCGTCGGTGAACACCGTGTCGTACACGAAGTACGGCTCCTGGTCGAGCTGGTGCTCGGAGCGCGCGGTGATGATGCCGGTCTCCCGGTAGCGGTTCTCCTGCGCCTGGTAGACGCGGTGGGCGAAGTTCTCCATCCAGGCCAGGCTGTGGCGGCCGTCGTTGGTGTCGCGGTCCAGCGCCATGTCCCAGTTGAACTCGACGCCGTCGAGCACATAGCTTTCCGACACCACGTAATTGTGCTGGTAGAACTTGCGCGGATCGCGCGTATCGTAGGGCACCTCGACGCAGAAGATGGGAATCGTGTCATAGGGCTCCGGCTTGGACGCCGCGGCGGTGGACAATCCCCACAGCTCGAAGCCCTTGGCCGAGTACTCTTCGTAGCCCAGCCGGCCCTCCTGCACGTATTGCAGTTTTTTCTCCTTGTCGATGTTGGCGCCGAACATGGTGCCTTCGCGGTCCACCACATGATCGAAATTCCAGCGCAGCACGAAGCGGTCGACCGCCTCCGCATGCTGGGGATAGCGTTCCTTGATGATCTTCAGCCAGATCAGCAGGCGGCCGAGGTCGATGGCGGAAAAGCCGATTTCTCCCGGCTTGTTGCCGTAGTCGACCTTCTCCACCGTCTTGGCGTGGTAAGCCTTGTTGGGCAGCTCGTCTCGAAAGAAGGCCATGCGGTTGAAGGTCCTGAGGATGAGCGACAACCGCTCGTCCGCCTGCTGCGGCGTGATCAGGTTCAGTTCGCGCGCCGCCACCAGGGCACCGAGGTAGGAGGCGGTGTCCCACATGGTGGTGGAAGGATAGCCATCCACCGCATTCACCAGGCCCGACTCCGGATGGTAGTTGTTTTCGAAGTATTTCCAGGCCGTGCGCGCCATGGCCGTCTCCTGCTCGGTGAGCGGGCCGGAGCGCTGGGGATAGCGCCGCGCCGGCAGATCGCCGCTCACGCAGGATGCCCAGGCGCCTGCCCCGGCGAGCGCCAGCAGCAGGACCGCCAGCAGGTTTCTGATACAGCTCTTCATGATTGTTTGAATTTCCTTCCCTCGCATGACCCGCGGCCAGGCGCTATTTGCCGTCTGCAGCCGCCGCGCGCCCGAGCAGCTTGCCGGTGGCGATGTAGGCCAGACTCTCCAGCACGATGCCATTGGTGTTCGCATTCACCGACTTGTTGGGCTGGCCGGTTTCCTCGTAGCGGCCGGCGTACCAGCCCTTGTCCGGATCCTGCAGGTCGGCCAGCGACTCCACCAGCCGCGCGGTGTACTCATTGCCGTACAGCGCATGCCAGGCGAAGGCCGCCTTCACGCTCACGGTCCTGAGCTTGGGCACCGGCTCGCCCTTTTCGGTGACGGTGTTCCAGGCCTTGCCGTCGCTGAACACGGTGTTGTAGACGAAGTATGGCGCCTGGTCCACATGGTCCTCGCTGACGGCGGTCAGGACGCCGGTGCGCCGGAAGCGTTCCTGCTGGGCGCGGAAAACGCGCCACGCGAACTCCCGCAAATGACTGTCCCAGCCGAATTCCAGGCCATCCAGCATGTAGGGTTCGCTCACCACGAACTGATGCGCGCCGAGCTTCTTCGGATCGCGGCTGTCGTAAGGAATCTGCACGCCGAACACGTCGGCATAGGCCAGATGCTGGCGCGGATCGGCGGCGCGGGCGACATCCAGTCCCATCAGCGCGAAGGTATGGGCCGCATACTGCTCATAGCCGAGCCGGCCTTCCTGGACTACGCCGACATTGCCTTCCGGCTCGACGAGGGCGCCGAACAGCTCGCCGTCGCGCGCCAGCCGGCTGGTATCCCAGCGCGCCAGCACCCTGCTCGCGGCCGCCGCATGCCGCGGGTACTGCCAGACCACCGCATTGAGCGGCACCAGCAGGCGGCCGAGGTCGATCGCCGACCAGCCGATGCCCTTTTCCGTCGGCTTGCCGGTGTAGTCCACCATCGCCAGGTCGGCGGTGCTGTAGGACTTGTTGGGCAGCGCATTGTCGAACAGCGGCAGGCGCCCGAGCGATTCCAGCGCCCGCGCCATGCGCCGGTCGAACTCCTGCTGTCCGACCAGGTCGAGGCGACGGGCGGAGATCAGGCCGAGCAGATAGGAAGCGGTATCCCACATGGTGGCGGCCGGGTAGCCGGCGACCGAGTTCGCCAGCCCGGTGTCGGGATGGGTATTGGCTTCGAAATATTTCCAGGCCGCCTGTGCCCATTGCCGCTCCTGGTCGTTCAGCGGCCGCACCGGCTTTGCCGCCGGCAGGTCGGCGCTGCGCTGAATCCCGGCCGGCTGCGCGGCCGCGAGCGACATGCTGCTGTGCTGCTCGATCTCCCACACCGCCCAGCAGGACAGGATCACCGCCAGGATGAAGATGATGGAACTCCTGGCCTTGACGAGATTGCCGCTCATTGCCCGCCCCGCGCATGCTTGTTCATGGATAGCTTTTCCTTCATCCGATCATGTCATGTTGAAGCCGGCGCGGCGGCGCCGGCGGTGTCCTTGCCCACGTCCGCCTCGTCCGGCGGCTGCCACAGCGCCGCGCGTATCATCGGCAGCATGGAAATGATGTTGTTCAATCCCCAGGCGGCATTCACCACCAGGCTCTGCAGCTTTTCCTGGTGGCCGAGGATGAAGACCTGATAGGCGGCATACAGCAGGCCGACCGCGGTCAGGGCCACGATGGCGATCTGCGGCACGACGAGACCGAGGAAATTGCCTTCCTGCCTGTCCTTGGGCGTGACGTGGAACTTGATCTTCTCGCCCTTGAGCACGGTCCACAGCGCGCGGAAGTTGATCGAGAAAAAGGAGAGATAGGAAGCCTTCCCTTCCCAGGAGCGTATGCCCCAGGTGCCGAACATGAAGGCCAGTTCATTCATGATGATGAACGGGATGACATGCAGGTAGAACGGCATGGCGTAGGCCTTCAGCGGCGGCACACCGGTGAACAGGTAGATGATGGGCGCCACCAGGAACACGAAGTTCCAGATGCAGCCGAGGTAGGACCAGAAGGTGGTGAGGTACATCAGCCGCTGCGCCAGCGTCATGCGGCCGCGGAACAGCGGGTTGTCGCGGAAGCAGATGTCGAGCGTGCCGCCGGCATACTTGAAGCGCTGGATCATCCAGGTCAGCAGGTCCTGCGGCGACAGCATCTTCGACTCCACCTTCGGATGCAGCACCGAGCGCCAGCGCCGGCCCGGATCGCTGTGCAGCACTATGGAGGTGTAAATGTCTTCCGAGACGTGGAACTTGTAAGGCGTAAGTTCGGTGTCCAGCACGGCCTGGGTGCGCATCGCCTCGCTCAGGTTCTCGCGCAGCTCCGGATGCTTGACCTGCCTGGCGTACTGTTCCACCTCGCGGTCGATGGTCACGGCGAAGGCGCGCAGCGCCGCCTGCATCACCGCCTCGCGCCGATGGATGGACGCCGCGCCGCAGCAGAAGGCGGCATTGGCCCAGTTACGGCGGCGCAGGATCACGTCGTAGAACATCTTCGGGTCGTTGACGAAGGGATCCTCGCCGATGTTCACCTTGCCGGCGACCCGCTCCACCAGACGGCCCAGCCAGCGTCCCGGCCGGCCCAGGCGCGCTTCCAGATAGCGCGGCAGCGGCACGCCCTCCGGAATGTCGTAGAACCATTGCGGGGTCTGCACCCAGGCCATGTCCTTGTCACGGAAATAGCCGAGCGTGTCTTCCAGGATGGTCGGCAGCAGCCGGGTGTCGGCATCGCAGATCACGATGAAGTCGCCGCTGGTCTGCTCCATCGCGTTGCGCAGGTTGCCGGCCTTGAAGCCGATGTTGTTGCTGCGGGTGATGTAGTTGGCGCCCTCTTCTTCCGCCACCTGCCGCATCAGCGGACGGCGGCCGTCATCCAGCACATGCACGTTGATGTCGATCGGATGGGGATAGCGCACCGCGCGCGCATCGCGGATGGAGATGCGCACCAGTTCCTCTTCCTCGTTGTAGGTGGTGATGAAGATGTCGACCGAGATCGGCCGGTCGGACTCGGAATGGTCGTCGCCGCATTCGCCCACGGTGAACGGCGGCGGCCGCTGCGGCTCGTCGCGCGTCATCCAGAGGTTGATGGTGAAGAGGATGAGGCCGATGTAAGCGAAGGTTTCGGCCAGGGCTACCGGGATGGAGAACCAGAGGGCGTCGTAATTGAGGGATTCCATCCAGCGCCAGCGTATGTAATTGGCGCCGAGAATCAAGGCGACCACCACGAGGAACTGCCAGATCAGCTCTATCGTGGGGGAATAGGGAACGGGTTCGGGTGGCTGGCGCGATTCGAATTTCTCAAAGTAAAAGCCCAACGGGGTCTCTCCACGATATGTTCTTCTTGCCGGCGTCGCACGCGCGCAGGCGGACTCGGTGCGGAAACCTAAACCAGACTCCTGCTTGTGACCAGCGTCCAGGCGAAATGATTCCTAGTTTGCTTTTTGAAATCAACTGAAAATCAGCATTTCTTGTACAAAATGAGGCGGTTCAACCCGTTTTCGGTCTTGTAATGGACTTCATCGAATGAAGCCTTGATGAGCGACAGGCCCATGCCGCTCTCCGGCAAGCTGGCGGTGTCGGCCGGATCGAAACCGAACACGCTTCCATCCGCCTGCTCCAGCGCCGACGCCGGAATCGGCCGGCCGCGGTCGTGGATTTCAACCGTAACGCCGTGCTCATGCTCTTCGTAAGAAATTTCAGCCACGCCGGCAGTTCCGGACGGATAGCCATGCTTGATAACGTTGGTCACCGCCTCCACCACCGCGAGTTCGATGGAATCCCGGTCGATCGCCGGCACCCGGCGTGAAATGAAGGCCTTCAGCGCCTGGGCGACGAGCGAGAGGTCGTCCAGGCTGGCGGCGATGGAAAAGCTGGCGCGGCGCGGCGCATGGCCGGGCGCGCCGGAGGAAGCATCGGCATTCATCCCCTGGCCCTCTGCACCGCCTCGTCCCGGCTCGGCAGGATGGCGAACACCTTGTCCATGCGGGTCAGCTTGAACAGGTTCTGCACGTTGCCCCTGACGTTGCAGATTACTACCGCGCCCTTGCCGCCCAGCGCCTTCAGCACCGACACCAGCGCGCCCAAGCCGCTGGAATCGACGAAGTCTACGCCTTCCATGTCGAGCACCAGCCGCTGCTCGCCTGCCTGAATGCGCTCCACCATGGCCTCCTTGAACGCCAGGGCATTGGCGGCGTCGAGCCGCTTCATCTGCAGCCTGGCGACAGCCACTTCGCCTTCCTTGCTAAGGTCGATCATTGACATGGATTTCCTTTCCGTTGCGAACGATGGGGGAGACGGCCGGCATGTTCTTTACCATGGGATGGACCAGGTGATCGAAATGCTGCCGTTGCGGAAGCCGCCCTGCCCCGGCGCCGTTTCCCGTCCCGGGAAGCGGTTGCCGGAGTAGTTGTTGTACTGGACCGAAATGGTGCCGGGATGCCAGTCGAAGTAACCGAAGCCGTAGGTGAAGTCCGGGTCCCAGGGCTGCTGCTGTTCCCGGTTCGGGAAGTAAAACAGCGTGATGTTGGCGTACCAGTTCTCCGGGGTGGTGTAGCGGCAGCCGAGCGCGAGGGATTTTTTGTAAGCCTTGAGCGAGAGCGTCTTCAGGTCGGTATAGCGCGGCGTGACGTTGGCGCCGACGCTGCAATTGACCTGATCCTTCTCGTCGATCAGGAACAGCGGCTCGAGCAGCTTGGGCATCGGGAACTTGAAGGCGTAGGACAAGGTTCCCTGGTTGAAGCGGGTGCGCGCCTCGCCGCGGCCGTAATCGGGCGAAAAGCGGTTGCCGCCATAATTGCCGTAGATCAGGCTCAGGGTGTACGGATGCCAATCGTCGTAGCCGAAGGCATAGGTGAAGTCCGGGTTCCATGGCTGCTGTCGATCCGGGAGGAAGTAGCGGCGGGCGGTGAAGTTGAAGAACCAGTAGGACAGCGGGTTGTAGCGCAGATTCACCACCGCCGTCGGCGAGGTCAGCGTGTTCGCTCCCTGGGATTGCAGGCCGGACTGGGCCGACACATTCGACTGCAAGGGATAGTCGAGGCCGACGCTCACGCTCAGGGGATGCTCCGGCGTGGCGTCCGCGCTTTCCTTCAGCAGGTCGCCGAAAGGCAGATCGAAGGAGCTCATGATGCCCTTCCACACTTCGCCGCGCTCCTGCTGGGGCCGTTCATCCTCGATGCCGGCGCCCCACGCGCGTGCGCCGGCCGTCGCCAGGACGGCGCAAAACAGGGCTGCGATGGCGCGGCGCGAGGTCATCCGCTGGTTCTCCTGGATATCGGCGAGCTGCCCGCCGGGCGTGACGATTCTACTGGACAATGGACCGCATCGAAGCCCGCCGATCCGGCAATCCGCCCGCGGCATGATCTGGCTCTGATGATCGGATGGTCTGGTGCGCAAGGCATTCCGGGTCCGTCAGCGCGACCAGCGGAAAACCGGCGGCGCATCCCCTGAACCCTGTTCCGGCGCCGCTGCCGGCATCTCGTTCGGCACGACGGTTTCGGCATCGGATGCGCCGACGGCCATGCCGCCAGGAGAGCGCCGCAGCATCGATGGGGTTTCCACCTCGACGGCTGCGGCTGCCTGGGCCCGTGGCAACGGCGCGATTCCGGGCGACCCCGCCGCGGCGAAGGGCTCGGGTGCCGACGCCTTTCCATCCCACCCCCAGATGCGAATGGAGGCGATGTCGAATCGGGCCGGCAGAGCCGCCTCATCGATCGGTCCTGCCCATGTGCCGCCCAGCGCCAGGTTGATGCGCAGCTGCATGGGCTGGCGCAGCGGATCGGCATCGCCGGCGCGGGCATCATCCGGATTCATCACCAGCAGCGGCTGGCCGTCGATTGCAACGGCAATGCGGTCGGGCGTCCACTCGAGCTGATAGCTGTGCCACTGCCCGGCAAGGCCGGGCAGGATGCGCCACGTGGAGCGCTGCTTGCGCCGCGCCGCCCGGCTGCCGTAGTGAATGGTGGCAAACATGGTATCGGGATGCTTGCCGACATGCTCCATGAAGTCGATCTCGCCGTACTGGCCGGGCGCGATGCCGAGCAGCCAGATCGCCGGCCATACGCCAAGGCCCGCCGGGATGCGCGCCCTGACCTCGATGCGGGCAAAGCGCAACGGCTGGCAGGACACCAGGCTGCCGGAGGTATAGGCCGCCTCGCGCTGTGACTGCGCCCAGTCGCGCGCGCCGGGGCGCCGGGCAGGATTGGGCATGCGCTCGCGCCGCGCCTCGATGCGCAGCGCGCCCTGCTCGACCCGGAAATTCTGGTCGGTGTAGTACTGCCGTTCCTGGTTGCGATGCATGCCGGTCTCGACGCACCAGAAACGGGTGTCGAAGCCGCTTGCGCGGGAAAAGTCTTCCTCGTGCGTCAGGGTCCACGAACCGGCGGCCGTGCTCCATATGGCGAGGCCCGCCAGGGCGCTAATACGCCAGCGCCAGGAAAGTGACATCGTCGTCGTAAGCCTCGGCGCTGCCGCGCCATTGCTGCAGCGCCCGTTCCAGCGACTGCGCCGCATGGTCGAGCGGCGCGGCGCCGCATTCGCGCAGCACCTCTTCCATGCGCTCCCGGCCGAACAGCTCGCCGGCGCCATTGGCGCATTCGGTGACGCCATCGGAATACAGATACAGCCGCGACCCGGGCTCCAGCTGCAGCACATTGGCTTCGTACTCCACCTCGTCGAGAAAGCCGATCGGCAAGCCGCCCTCCCCTATCGGTTCCATGCTCCGGCGGCCGGGATGGAAATACAGCGGTGCGGGATGCCCGGCCTGCACCAGCGCCACCCGGCCGCTTTCCGCATCGAGGATGCCGAAGATGATGGTGAAGTAGAGGCTGGTTTCATTCATCTGCATGAAGCGGCGGTTGAATTCGGTGACGCTGGCCGCCGCCACCGCGCCGATGTCGCTGCCCGGCTGCGTCAGCAGCGCGGCGATCTGGCCGACGGCGGAGCGGATCTGGTTGCGGGTGTTGAAAGCCAGCATGGCGGCGGAGACGCCATGGCCGGCGACATCGACCACGTAGAAGCAGGTATAGCGGCCGTCGATCGGAAAATAGTCGAAGCTGTCGCCGCCGACATAGCTCGATGCCTTGAAGAACCAGTTGAAGCTCACCGGCCCGATGCTGCTTGGGTCGGGCAGCAATCCGAGCAGCATCTTGCGGGCGATGTCGAGCTCGCGGCTCAACTGGTTGTAGGCTTCGGCGAGCTTGCGGTTGCGGCTCTCCAGTCCGGCCTCCAGCGCCAGCACCCGCAGCGCCGCATGCAGCCGGGCGCCGAGCTCGGGCGGGCTGAACGGCTTCACCAGGAAATCGTCCACGCCGGCTTCCATCGCTTCCACCAGCGAACCGGCGTTGCCGCGCGACGTGAGCATCATCAGGTAGACATAGGCATCGCGCGGCTTGCTGCGCACCGCCTGGCACAGCGCCAGGCCGTCCATGCCGGGCATGACCCAGTCGGTGATGACGAGGTTGATGTCTTCGGCTTCCAGGAGGCGCAGCGCGTCATGGCCGTCGCTGGCTTCGAACACCGCATAGCCTTTGGATTTGAGGAAGAAGCTGATGAGCCTCAGGATGAGGGGATCGTCGTCGACGACCAGGGCGCGGATGGGGGGCGGATCGAACATCATTGCCTTATGCCATGTATCGCTTCAATGCAGTCAGACCTTGCTCAAGATGCGAGATGTCCGCGGCCTCCAGCCGGCCGGCCGCGCGCGCGGCGGTGACCATGCGCTCCAGTTCCTTGGCTTCCAGCCCGAGGTCCGGCATGCCGAAGGTGCCCGCCGACCCGGCCAGGGAATGCAGCTGCCGATACGCCGTCTCCAGCGCCTCGGCATCCGCCGGCGCGGCGCGCAGCGTGTCCAGGCTGGCTGCAATGTCATGCAGGATGGCCGGCAGGCGGTCGCTGAACTCCAGTTCCAGCGCCTTCAGCAGCGCTTCGAACTCGGCATCCTCACTCATGCCGGCCCTCCCACAGGCGGCGGATTTCCGGCACCAGCCGGCGCGGATCGAAAGGCTTGGCAATGACGCCGAGCGCGCCGAGCGCACGGTAGCCGGCGATTTCCGACGGGTCGGACTTGGCGGTCATGAAGATGAAGGGAACGGCGGCGGTGTTGGGCAGGCCGCGCAGTTGCGCCACGGTGGCCGGACCATCCAGGTCCGGCATCATCACGTCGAGCAGGATGAGATCCGGGCGGTAATCCGGCTCGCCTGCCGCCTGCAGCGCTTCGCGGCCGGAGCTGCAGGCGCGCACGGTGAACTTGCCGAGGCGCTCCAGCGCCATGCGCGCCAGCAGGCGGATGTCGGCGTTGTCCTCGATGTAAAGAATCCGTTCGAGCGCTTCATTCGCCATGGACGTTGCCTTGGCGGGAAACGCGCGGACCCGAGCGCGGGAGAAAAGCAGGCGAACGGCGGGCAGATGCAAGGCGAGCGGTCATCACGGCGGCACTTCCTTTCGGCAAATTGGGCGCAGCAATGGCTTCTTCAGGCATCGGCGAGGGATTGCAGCGCGCGCCTTATTTTGTCCTGCTGAATCAAATCAGGTTCCCGCCAGCGCGGTCCGATGTCATGCACCACGGAAAACAGCAGGGACCGGCCGCCGACTTCAACGCTGCCCGAATGCACCTGCACCGGACGCACTTCGCCATTGGCAAGACGGTGCCGGAAGTTGAAATGCTTGCGCCGTTCGCGGTCGGCGGCACGCACTTCCTCGGCGATTTCCAGATCCGACATGACGTTGATTTCCGACATGTGCATGCCCACCATGAGCTCGCGGCTGTAGCCGTAGAACGCTACCGCGGCCGGGTTCGCATCGACCAGGCGGCTGTCGATCGGATCGACCAGCAGCATCACCACCCGGGCTTCTTCGAACAACTGGCGATAACGGGCATCGTAGTCGTGACTCGGCTGCTGCTTGCGGTCGTCGAGCACATCCAGCAGCAGGTTGATCACCCGCGCCAGTTCGCTGGTCTGGGCCGATGCGCCTCCGGAGAGCCGCGTGCCGCCCTCGGAATTGAGTGCGCTGGCTTGATCGACCAGGCGCTGCAGGTCGGCTCCCACCCGCGTCTGCAAGCGCCGCGCCAGGGGCCATGCTGCAGCCACCAGCAACAGCAGCACCGCCAGTAACCCCGCCGCCGGCAGCAGGATGCCGGTGTCGAGTTCCTGGGAACGACCGGACAATTCCACCCGCAAGCCCAGCGGCTGGAACTGCGCCGGCAGGGGCACCGGCACCGATGCCGCTGGCGGTCCGCTGCGGTCGCCGCGGTCATTCCTGATCTGGCCGTTCCAGACGAGCCTGGCGGATTGGTCGATAGGCAGCAGATCGTTGAGCGCCAGACGGTAGGCGAGCGCTCCCAGCGGCTTCTTGTCGCTGGCACGGTGGAGAGTGAGAAGCGAAAGCAGCTCTCCTGACTTGCCATGCATCACGATGCTGCTGCTTCCCTGTCCATCTCGAAGCGTGGAGAGCACCCAGGCCCGCTGGTTCGAAGTGAGCGCCGGTGCGCCGTTATCGATCACGGTTTCGCCGTCGTGCTCGAACAGGGCAATATGCACCGGGATGCCGGCCGTATCGGCCATGTCTGCCAGCCGGGTTGCCAGCAGTGCCCGTGTTTCATCCTCACCCTGTTCCAGCACGCGAAGCAATTCATCCTTGCGGCGTTCGATGCGCTGCTGGAGGAGCGTCAGGCGTTGTCCGGCGTGCCGGGCGAGGAAGTCGGCTTCGCGCCACGCCACTGCGTCCCGAAAGAGGCTGTCCTGCCACATCAGGGCGGCCAGGGCCGCCACCCATGCCGCCGCTAGGACGCCGGCGCACAGCAATACCGTCGACAGGGCGGCCCGTGCATTCATGTCACGACGCAGCAGGGATGTCTTGAAGGAACTTTTATCCATGATCAGCGAGAAAAGTAGGTTTCAGCCGGCACTTTTGGTGTACTGCGACCTCGGCTACCGGAAGAGCCGACACGGCTGTAGGATTTTTCTTACTGATTGCCGGAAATTCTTAAGCCGATGATTTTTATAAAGAAATCCAGCTATGCACAGTTCCTGTGGACAACTTTGTGGATAATCAAATCTTGCACCCTGCCAAGCTAGCAAATTCGCGGCTTGCAATAAATTGCTTATTCCTTAGGCACTTTAATAAGTATTTGAAAAACAAGGAATTTTATTTTGAGCACCAACCAGAATCGTCAATCGTGATTTCTTGAACGACATTGTGCGTAAGTCCCCGATTTTCCCGATGCCAAAGCCATTTTTCCGGCAGCCGGCTCTCCCGTTGTCAATACCTTACATATGGAATAGACACGGATTGCATCCAATCAATTGTATTGCTTTTCAAGGCAATGCCATAGGCTCTTCATTGCCTGGAAGTCGGCTACCATAGCGGCTTTGTCGAAAACGCGTCTTTTTCATGCTCGCCCGTCTGCTTTCGCATCTGCAACGTTATCTGCCGACCGCTCCCCGCATCGATTCCCGGGAAAAAGCCCGCTCCATTCTTGGCGCCGCGCTGGGGATATTCGTCACCGGATTGTTGAGCCGGACGATAGTCGGCGCGGATTCGGACCTGCCCTGGCTGCTCGCACCGATGGGCGCCTCCGCCGTCCTGCTGTTCGCCGTCCCGGCGAGTCCGCTGGCTCAGCCGTGGTCGGTGATGGGTGGCAATCTGTTGTCGGCGGCGGTCGGCCTTTCCTGCGCCCGCTTCGTCGGCGCGCCGCTGGCCGCCGCCAGCCTGGCGCTGGCGTCCGCCCTGCTGATCATGATGGCCCTGCGCTGCATGCATCCGCCGGGCGGGGCGGTGGCCCTCGGCAGCGCGCTCGGCGGACCGGCCCTGGCGCAGCATGGCTTCCTGTTCACGCTCGGGCCGCTTGCCCTGAATTCCCTGCTGCTGGTGCTGGCCGCGGTTGCCTACAACAACCTGTGCGGCCGGCGCTATCCGCATCGAACGGTGGACCATGCGAACCAGCACCAGACAAGGGACAAGCTGCCTACCGACCGGCTGGGCGTCACCGCCGCCGACCTCGACATGGTGCTGCGTCAGTACAACCAGGTGCTGGACGTGAGCCACGACGATCTCGAGGAAATCCTGCTTCGGGCCGAACGGCAGGCGCACCAGCGCCGCTTCGGTTTGATCACCTGCGCCGACCTGATGTCGCGCGACGTGGTGAAAGTGGAGTTCGGCACCGACCTGGAAGAAGCCTGGCGCCTGCTGCGCGTCCATGGCCTCGAAGTGCTGCCGGTGGTGAACAGGTTCCAGCGCGTGATCGGCATCATCAGCGAGCGCGATTTCTTCCGCCATGCGGGTGGAAGCCAGCCGGCGGAACTGGCGGGACGCCTGCGGCGCCTCATCGCCCGCACCCCCGGCACCAATTCCGACAAGCCGGAGGTGGTGGGACAAATAATGAGCACGACCCGAACCGCCTTCGAGCATGAAGCGGTCACCAGCCTGGTGCCGCTGTTCTCCGATGGCGGCGTGCACACCCTGCCCATCATCGATGCCAATGAAAGGCTGGTGGGCATGCTGGCGCAATCCGACGTGGTCGCGGCGCTTTACCACGCCGGCCTTGGCCGGGAAGGCGAAGCGAATGGCAAGGCGGCGCTGCGCCGCATCGCCTGAACCGGCTGCAAAGTGGACGTGCACCGTCCCTGAAATGGAAAAAGGACATTCGCGCAGTCGAAGCGTGAATGTCCTTCATAAGTGCGATGCCTTCGCATCGCGTCCTGCACGCATTGCCGACCATGCAGGAGGAAATTACCGTCACCCGCCAGGGATGCCGGCTTCGAGGTGGTCGGCTTAGTCGCGGCCAGCGATGAAGCGCAGTTCGGCGGCGAGATTCGGGCTGACCGAATCATACTGGCTGGCCAGCGCATACAGCTGGCGCAGGCCGGATACGCGCTTGCGCGCACTGGTTTCGGCAACGGCTTGCGCCTTCAGGGAAGCATCGACAGGACGACCGGCTACGAGGGCGGCGATGAAGGCGCGGAAAGCGCGGCCGAGATTCTCGCCATAGGAAACCGGTTGACCGAATTGCTGGCCGGCGGTGAATTGAGTGGTAGACATGGAAAGCTCCTTTGCGTAAATCGTTTTGTCTTGAACGATAGTATGAAGCTTTCGAGAAATAATTCCACTTTCAATATCTGATTACACCTATTCACCATTCGTATACCAAATCTCGCGTTCTTTCGGCATGTGACGCTGCCGCAGGCAAGTCGTTAGGCATCGTCAAACCGAATTGTTGCGCCCGCAAACAGATTCCCATTTTCCTGGGATTAATTTTTTCTCCCCGCTGTGGCTCACTGCTGAATGCAAGTTGTGGCTCGGAATTGAACAAAGCGGTCGGCACCATCCGCCCGGCATACCGCGCACTCTACGGCTACGGGGAGCGAACAATGAACACGACACACAGGGTCAGTTCGGCGCAGGTCGAGATGACGGCGCAGGAAAGCGGCCTGCCTGCCCCAGCGATGCCAAGCGCCATCGGCATATTCGCCTGCGACGACAAGTTGCGCCTTCAGCTTAGGCAGAGGTTGGCAGCCACCAACCACACCATCCGCCTCTTCACCGTGGAAGACTTGCCCGCCGACGGCATCGACCTGCTCATCATCGATGCCGTTGCGGCGCAACGCCACAGACGCCGACTGCGGAAAATGCTGGCCGAAGCCAGTCCGCTGCAACTTCCGCTGCTGCTCGTCACCACGTCGGCCAGGCCGCTCCCTGCTCTGCCTTTCCGTTGCGATCATCTGTCGCTACCCGCCAACAGCGCCGCACTGGACCGCGCCATGCATCAAGCCTTGCTGAGGCGGCGCAATTCGGTGGCGGCGCTCGACGCCAATTGCCAGCGTTTCCGGAAGACCTTCGAACTGGCGCCGCTCGGCATGGTTGCTCTTTCGATGGGCGGACGCATTCTTGCCTGCAATCCGGCCTTGAGCGCGCTCCTCGATTTCACCGAGTCGGAATTGCTCACGATGGCGCCGGATGAACTGATGAGCGCCGGTGAAGCGCGGCGGCTGTACCGCCATGCCGCGCGCACTTTCAAGTCCGGACAGCCATGCCAGATCGAGGTGAAGCTCAGTGCCCGCTTCGGCCGCCCGCTCTGGGCTGGCATGACCCTGACCCGCGTGCATATCGCGGACGCCCAATCCAGCCAGATCATCTGCGCGGTGGAAGACATCAGCCGGAGGAAATTCATGGAACAGGCCCTGAACGAAGTGCGGTCGGCCGCAGCCAGGACGAGCGAGCCGGCATGCGGGCGGCAGGAACGCGGTTCGGCTTCGACGCCGCAGGCCCAGTCCGGCGGCACGAGGCGCCAATGGCAGGATTTCGGACTGAACCCGCTGCCTTGAAAGACTCACTAGGAGCGATTCAAGCAACCAGCTCACTGCCGCGCCGCCATGTGCGGCGGAAGGAGGTGGCGCCCGCTATATTCCTCGGGCCGCGGCTTTGCCGGGCCGCCAGCCGCTGCCGCCCGGCAAAGCCGGCGGAACCTAGCCGGGACGGATGCGGAGCCGCGCGGACGCTTCTCTCCCTTGCTATTGCCCCTGTCCTGAATTGTTGCTGCCGCCCTGCATCGTCTTCTGCATGTCCTGGCGGTTGGTGCGATGGGGACGATGCGGATCGGCTTCCGATTCGTCGATCGGCAGGATGTGCTGGTCGCCCGACTGCTTTTCCTGCATCTCGTTGCGGTCCGCGGACTGTTGGCGAGTCCGGTTGGGTTTCGACAGTGTCATGATGGGCTCCTATGCGTGATCGCCGCATGACATGCGGCGTGGAATGGAACGGCCGAGCCCGGCGGGGATGATGGCCTGCATTTTCCACCGGATGCGCTCGCCCGCGTCGAAGCCATTGGAACCTTGGCCGCATGGGCAGTTCAAACTTCGCAAGTAGATTTTTTCTCAACGCCGAGACGGCGCTGCACCGCTTTCCGCGCAGCGACGCTTCCTGCATCACCCCATGTCCATGCTCAATTTCCAGGCGCCATCAGCCACCGGCGACGCGGCGTCCTCCATACCGCGCGAACCCGGCCTCGACCATACCCGCGCCCTGCTGCGCGAAGGCTACCGCTACATGCCGAACCGCTTCGCCGCGCATGGCACCGACATCTTCGCCACCAGGCTGATGTTCCAGAGCGCCATCTGCGTCTACGGCGAATCCGCGGCGCGCATGTTCTACACGCCGGGCCGCTTCACCCGCAAGCTGGCCCTGCCGCCCAACGCACTGCTCTTGCTGCAGGATCTCGGCAGCGTCGTCATGCGCGATGGCGAGGCGCATCACCGGCGCAAGGAAATGTTCATGGCGCTGATGGCGCCCGACAGCGTGCAGCGGCTGATGGAATTGAGCGCGGCGCAGTGGCGCAGCCGCTTCGCGCAGTGGCAAGGCATGAGCCGGATCGTCCTGCATGAGGAAGCTCAGGCGGTGCTGTGCCGCGCCGCCTGTGAATGGGCCGGCGTTCCGCTGGACGAGCGCACCGCCGTGCCGCGCACGCGCGAGTTCGCCGCCATGATCGACGGCGCCGGCACCGCCGGACCGCGCAACTGGCGCGGCCTGATGCTGCGCCGGCACACCGAGCGCTGGGCGCGGGCGCTCATCGAAGAGGTTCGTGCGGGCAAGCTGCAGCCGCCGGCCGGCAGCGCGCTGGCCGTCATGGCCGGCCACGAGGATTCGGATGGTCGCCTCCTCGACGTGAAGGTGGCGGCGGTGGAACTGATCAACGTGCTGCGGCCTACCGTGGCCGTGGCGCGCTTCATCGTGTTCGGCGCGCTGGCCATGCATGAGCATCCCGAAATGCGCGCCATCCTGGCCAGGGGCGATGCCGAGTTCATGGAAATGTTCGCGCAGGAAGTGCGCCGCTACTATCCCTTCATCCCCGCCGTCGGCGGCCGGGCGCTGCAGGCATTCGACTGGAGCGGCCACCATTTCCGCGCGGGAGACTGGGTACTGCTCGATCTCTACGGCACCAACCACGATGCCAGGCTGTGGCGCGACCCGGAAGCCTTCCGCCCGGAACGCTTTCGCGGCTGGCGCAGCAGCGGCTTCGATCTGATTCCTCAAGGCGCAGGCGATCCGCACCAGGGCCACCGCTGCCCGGGCGAGGACATCACCGTCGGCCTGCTAAAGACTGCGCTCTGCCTGCTGGCGGGAGAGATCGACTACGACGTGCCGCAGCAGGACCTGTCGGTGCCGCTGTCGCGCATGCCGACGCTGCCGGCGAGCGGATTCGTCATCAGCCGCATCCGCGCCAGGCGGCCGGCCGGTCCCGACAACGCCGGCATCACCTGCATCCGCAAGAAATGATGCCTTCCCTTGCGGCGCCGCCGCAGCAGCGGCCGGTACCGGCGTCAATGGCAGCATGTGCCGGCGGATGACGCGGGAAAGCGAGCAGCGCAGGCAAGCGTAGACGCTAGAGCGTCGGTGCGTTCTGAAATGGGCGCGCGTCGAGCGGGATGTCGATGGCGAAGGTGGTGCCGCGCTCGGCGCCGCTGTCCACGCCGATGCTGCCGCCGTGGCTTTCGGCCACGCTGCGTACATAGGGCAGGCCGATGCCCCAGCCTTGCTGCGCGCCTTCGCGGGCCGCCTCGGTGCGCCGGAACACCTGGAACACCGACTCCATTTGTTCCTCCGGAATCGGCGGGCCGCTGTTGTGCACCTTCATCTGGACCCGCTCGTCATGGACGTTGAGCGAGAGATGGATCGGCGCTTCGGCGTCGCCGTATTTGACGGCATTGCCGACCAGGTTCTCCAGCGCCCGCTTGAGCGCCTCCCTGTCCCACCAGCCTTCGGCGCAGCCCCCGGGAAATTCCATGCGCGGCCCGTAGGCTGCGATGGACTGCCGGCACACCTCAACCACCAGGTCGCCGAGGTCGAAGCGCGAGAGCCTGAGCCGCAAGCGCTCGCCGCTCTGGAACACCACCGAATCGAGCAGATCCTGGATCATGCGATCCATGCGGCCGTGCTGCTCCAGGATGCGCTCTGCCAGGTCCTTCAACCGGGGCGACTCCGCGTCCTGGCGGATCAGTTCCGCCGCGACGTTGGCGGTGGTGAGGGGATTGCGCAGGTCATGGGTGAGCGCCGCCACGAAGCGTTCCCGCAGCGCCGACTGCACCAGCGCATAGGCAGCGACCGCTTCCCGGATCGCGCGGTCGATGTAGGCATTCACGATGCCGGACTCGCGCTGGTCGAGGACCAGCTGGTGCGCACCGAGCACGTCGAAGATGGTCCAGCGCAGGAGCTGGTACTCCTGCACCACCGACTGCGGGTGATAGTTGGTCAGGCGAGCCCTTTCGCCGCCGTGTTCCGACGCCACGGTATTGCCCTCGCCGTCCGCGCGCGCATGGGCCGGACTGAGCGCCTGGGCGAGGTTGGCGTACATGGTAGGCATGGTGTTGATCAGCAGCGGATGCGGCAGGCTGCCCGCCTCGGCGATTGCCGAGCGGGCGCGCCGCTCCCATTCCGAGAGCACGGCTTCGCGCAGCTGCATCATGCGCACGGCGGCCGGAGAAAGCTGCTCCGACGCCGGATCTGGATCGCTGGAAAGGGTCACCTTGGCTGAACGGGATAGCGGATGTTTCCCGGTGTGACGTCGGCGCTCGCGTCCGGTTCAGTCAAATGGCGCCGGCCTTGCCCTAAGTCAGTAGGCCGGCCTGCCGGCCGATTCAGCGCGGCAAGGCTGGCAGCGCGCCGGATGGCAGGAGCGCCGGCTGGCCTTCCTGCTCATCATCATCCAGCTTGAAGCTGCCGACCACCTCGACCAGATTGCCCGTCTGCTGTTGCAGCGCCGAGGCGGCCGACGCGGCCTGTTCCACCAGCGCGGTGTTCTGCTGCGCCACCTTGTCCATCTGCGCGATGGTGAGGTTGATCTGCTCGATATCGGTCGCCTGCACCTGGCTGGCGGCGCTGATCTCTCCCATGATGGCGGTGACGCGCCGGGCGCTGGCGACGATCTGCTCCATGGTCTGGCCGGCTTCGTCGACGCGCTTGCTGCCCTGCTCCACCTTCTCGACCGAATCGCCGATGAGCGACTTGATCTCGCGCGCCGCGGCGGCCGCGCGCTGGGCCAGGTTGCGCACTTCACCCGCGACCACGGCAAAGCCCCTGCCCTGCTCGCCGGCGCGCGCCGCTTCGACCGAGGCATTCAAGGCCAGGATGTTGGTCTGGAAGGCGATACCGTCAATGACGCCGATAATGTCCACGATCTTCCTGGAAGAGGCGGTGATGGAACTCATGGTCTCGACCAGCTGCGACACATTGCTGCCGCCCTTCGCCGCCAAGGTGGACGTGGACAGGGCCAGTTCGTTGGCACGGCTGGCGCTGTCGGCGTTCCGCTTCACATTGGCCGTCAGCTCTTCCATGGTGGCCGCGGTCTTCTCCAGGGAATCCACCTGCTCGCGGGTACGCTCCGAGAAATCCTGATTGCCGGCGGCGATCTGTTCCGACGCCACCAGAATGGAGTCGCTCGATACCTTGATGCGGCCGACGAGATCGGTCAGGCGGTCTTCCATGTCGCCCAGCACCGACAGCAGCTGGCCGAATTCGCCGCCGCGGGAGGTTTCGAACTCCTGGCTGAGGTCGCCTGAGCTGACGGTTTCGGCGATGTGGATCGCTTCCTCGAGCGGCTTGGCAATGCCGGCCACCAGCCACAAGGTCAGGCCGACGCCCGCCGCCAGTGCGACCAGGCCCAGTCCCAGCATCAGGTTGCGCGTGCCTGCGGCGCTCTGGCTGAGATGGGTGAACACTTCCTCCAGCCGCTTTTCTTCCAGGTCCGCCAGCTTGCGTACCTGGGTTTGAAGGGCCGCGAGGGCCGGGATGGTCTGGGCGAGGACGGCGCGGGTGGCTTCGTCGCTGCTGCCCTGCGCCATCTGGCCAGCGGCTGAGGCCAGCGAGCCCAGGTACTTGCCGGCCTGCTCACGCAGCGCGGCGATGGCGGCCCTGTCGGTGTCGCCCGCCACCGCATCGAGGGTCTGCAGGGCGGTTTGCAGGGATTTCGTTTCCGCCTCGATTTCCCGGCCGAGTTTGGCGGCGTGTTCCTTTTCGGGTTTGGCCATCATTTCGATGGCATGGCGGGCGCTGCTAGTGATGGCGACATTGACCGCGGCGACCGCTTCGGTGGCATCCCGTCCGGGGCCGGCCATCTGCCGGTTGGCATCATCGATGCGCTGGAAGCTCAAGGTTGCAAGAATCAGGATGGCCGCAAGGAACAGCAGCACCACGCCAAAGCCAATGCCGATACGGGTTCGGATCTTCAGATTTTCTAGCGACATGGGAAATTTATCGTTATGGGTGTTGGTTGCTTAAAAGAGCTGATGTCGCCGAGCCATTTTTGTCTCCATTCGACGACGGGCCTCACCTTAACATTGTAATTTCTTTGAAGCAACACTCTAACTGGACTGAGCAGATATGGATGTCCTGAAACAGTAAAAATGCACCTAACTATTTGATCAAAATCAATATTTCCAGAACTCCACATTTCCTGTGGATAAGTTTGTGGGCAAGTCGCTCTTGACAAGCCCGCAAGGCAGGAAACATGCGGGCTCCAATAGATTGCCAATTTGATGAGCAGCGAATTGATCTGAGTAAAATCAATGGCTTAGCGTACGCAATGTTGAACCTATCGCAAAGCACGAAAATATATGACAACTACGTTACAAAATGTTTCTACGGTGCATAACCGGTCGAAACCGACGGCCCGAACGGCGTTTTTCACTGACCGCCGTCCGCGGCGAATCGAATAGACGTGAACCGCTTTCCTTCACCGTTTCAACGGCAGGAAAACCAAGCCTTTTCGACCCGGCCATTGAAACCTCGGCATGAAGAGCCATCGTTTTGGCTCGAGATGCGGTGCTTTCCGGTCCGCCCAGCGAATAAGCCCTTGGCACCCGCCGTCGCGCTGTTCAGTCACGCTTTCGTCAGAATTCTTCCCATCCGTCTGCTGCCGCATGGCTCTCCTGCCGTTGCACGGAAACCAGGCGCGGCGATGGACGCACGATGGCAGAGCGAGCCGCCAGGGCGGGCTTGGCGGCGGCCGGCACGTTGCTGGCGTCGATGCGGAACACGCCCACCGCTTGCGCCAGGCGCGCCGCCTGCTCCTGCATGGCGTCCGAAGCGGCAGCAGCCTGCTCCACCAGCGCCGCGTTCTGCTGGGTCACCTCATCCATCTGGCTGATGGCCTGGTTGATCTGCTCGATGCCGGCAGTCTGTTCCTGGCTGGCAGCCGTGATCTCCCGCATGATGTCGGTCACGCGCTGCACGCTGTCGACGATCTCCCGCATCGTTTCACCGGCCTCGCCAACCAGGCGGCTGCCGCTTTCCACTTTCTCGGTCGAATCACCGATGAGCGTCTTGATTTCCTTGGCCGCGCTGGCGGAACGCTGGGCCAGGCTGCGCACTTCGGCCGCCACGACGGCAAAGCCCCTGCCCTGCTCGCCTGCGCGGGCCGCTTCGACCGCCGCATTCAGCGCCAGGATATTGGTCTGGAAGGCGATGCCATCGATCACGCCGATGATGTCGGCAATCTTGCCGGCCGCGCTGTTGATCTCGTCCATTGTGCTGACCACCTGGGAAATCACCGCGCCCCCCTTCGTCGCCACGCCCGAGGCGGCTTCGGCGAGCGCATTGGCCTGGCGGGCGTTGTCGGCGTTCTGCTTGACGGTGGAAGTGAGCTCTTCCATGGAAGAAGCCGTCTCTTCCAGCGAACTCGCCTGCTCCTCCGTGCGTGCCGACAGGTCCTGACTGCCGGCAGCCACCTCGGACGAGGCGGTTGCGATGGTCTCGGTGCCGGCCCGTACCGTGCTCACCGTCTTCGCCAAGCTTTCGTTCATTCCCTTCAGCGCGCGCAGCAGCTGGCCCATTTCATCGCGGGTGTCGGCGTCGATCCGGCTGGTGAGGTCGCCGGCAGCGACCGTATTGGCGACCTTGAGCGCCTGCGCCACCGGGCGGGTGATCGACGTGGTGATCTGGTAAGCCACCGCGGCGGCGAAGGCGAGAATGCCGAGACCCAGGCCGATCATCAGGTTTCGGGTACTGCTGTAGGTCTGCGCGGCGACGTCGGCGGCCTCCTGCGTCGCATCGCTCTGCAGCTTGATCTCCTCGGCGATCAGCTTCTTGTACTCCACCAGCAGCGGGCGCAGCTCCACGATCAGGTAGCGCTTCCCATCGTCGACGGCGCCCGCATTCACCTGCCTGAACACCTCATCCTGGCCTTTCACGTACCTGTCGTTCAGCTCCGCCATCCGCTGCAGGATCTCCTTCGCTCTGGGGATGGTCATGGTGCGCTTCATTTCATCCAGGGTCTGCTGCGCCTCGCGCCGGGCAGCCAGCACCGCATCCATCTGCTTCTGGCGGTCGGCCTTGTCGTCGATGAGGATGACATTGCGCATCGCGATGGCAATGTCATTGACGTTCGACTGGAGATTGTTCGACATCTGGATCTTCGGCATGCGGTCATGGACGATCACGTCGGTGCCGTCGCTGATCCGGCCGAGCATGGTGATGTTCAAGCCGACGATGAAGATCAGCATGAGGCAGATCGCGCCGAAGCCGAGCGCCAGGCGATTGCCGATTCGGAGATTGGAAAGAGTCATTGCGATTTCCTGCTTGATGGTTCATGGCTTGCGCGGCAGCCTGCATGCCCGGCGATGAAACGACGGACACGCAAGGGCCCGGCGGCGAACGCCGCTTTCGGCAAGACTTGGAGTGGGTTTTCGCCCGGCTGGGCGGATCAGAATGGTTTGACGGCGTATCGCCCTCAACTCTCCTGCAGCGTCATTGCACCCGGAGAGGAAAGACTTTCCTGGTCAAATCCTGAGAAAAAATGGGCCATGGCTGCCGGATGACAGCGCCCTGCTTTGTCCACTGCTTCACTGTGTTGATTCTCCTTTTGGCGGGCATTCATGCGATGCCTTGGTCGATGCCGCATAGTTTCCTTGCGGAAACCAATATTACGGCGAATGTTGCCTTAACACGATGGCCAAAAGTTAAGAAGTGGAAGATTTTTATGCGGGTCGGCGTCAGGCAGCAACGTGAAGGTTACGTCCCTCGCTTTACCAAGGGAAAGCAGGGATGGCGCCCGCCGCGAACGACCGGGGCGTCGTGACAGGAAGGCTGTGTTGCAGGCAGGCTTGTCAGCGCTGGCTGTTCTGCGTCCGTGCTGATCGATGTGTGTTCATCAGCGCCGGCTCAGCATGTGATGACTGGCCATCCCTGCGGTCATGATTGCCGACAGCGGCCGTCGTCTTACCAGACGCCGCCGGTGTAATTGGCGCCGAACTGATCGCGATACTGCTCGTTGTGCTCGACGCGATAGCGGTAGTGGGAATAGCCGGCGCCGACCAAAATGGCCGTCCAGACGACGGATGCGATGACGAAGGTGAACATGGATAAGATGTGCCTGCTGATGCGACCTGAACGGATGCGTGCTACAAGGCCTGCACCACGGAGCTGAACGACTGGCTATCCCGGCATGCACCGCCGGTTTAGCTTGGCGGGCAGGGATGAACGACATGGGTGAAACTTGGCGGAGAGGGGGGGATTCGAACCCCCGATAGGCTATTAACCTATACACGCTTTCCAGGCGTGCGACTTAAACCACTCATCCACCTCTCCTGGATTTGTGTTCGCGTTGCGCGAAGCCCCGCATTATAGCAAAGATTTTCCTTTTTGCTGAGCGAATTGATGCTCATCTTCAAGACTGCTGGAAACGAAAACGGCGCAGCATGTGCTGCGCCGTTTCCTTGCTGCCTGAACCTGCTGCCGAAGACCTTACTGCGCCTGCTTGAGCTGATCCAGGATGGCTGGGTTTTCCAGCGTCGAGACGTCCTGGGTGATTTCCTCGCCCTTGGCCAGCACGCGCAGCAGGCGGCGCATGATCTTGCCGGAACGAGTCTTGGGCAGGTTGTCTCCGAAGCGGATTTCTTTGGGCTTGGCGATCGGGCCGATTTCCTTGCCGACCCAGTCGCGCAGTTCCTTGGCGATCTGCTTGGCTTCGTCGCCGGTGGGACGGGAGCGCTTGAGCACGACGAAGGCGCAGATGGATTCACCGGTGGTCTCATCAGGCTTGCCGACCACCGCCGCTTCCGCCACCAACGGATTGGCCACCAGCGCCGACTCGATCTCCATGGTGCCCATGCGATGGCCGGAAACGTTCAGCACGTCGTCGATGCGGCCGGTGATGGTGAAGTAGCCGGTCTGCTCGTTGCGGATGGCGCCGTCGCCGGCGAGGTAGAGCTTGTTGCCGAACTCGTCCGGGAAGTAGCTTTTCTTGAAGCGCTCCGGATCGCCCCAGATGGTGCGGATCATCGACGGCCACGGGCGCTTCACCACCAGGATGCCGCCCTGCCCGTTCGGCAGGTCCTGGCCGGTCTCGTCCACCACCGCCGCCATGATGCCCGGCAGCGGCAGCGTGCAGGAACCCGGCACCAGCGGCGTGGCGCCCGGCAGCGGCGTGATCATGTGGCCGCCGGTCTCGGTCTGCCAGAAGGTGTCGACGATCGGGCAGCGCTCCCGGCCGATGTTCCGGTAGTACCACATCCAGGCTTCGGGGTTGATCGGCTCGCCGACGGACCCGAGCAGGCGCAGGCTGGACAGGTCGTAGTTCTTCGGATGCACCTTCTCATCGGCATCCGCCGCCTTGATCAGCGAGCGGATCGCGGTCGGCGCGGTGTAGAAGATGGTCGCCTTGTGGCGGGCGATCATGTCCCAGAAGCGGCCGGCGTTCGGGTAGGTCGGCACGCCCTCGAACACGATCTCGGTGGCGCCGACGGCGAGCGGGCCGTAGGTGATGTAGCTGTGGCCGGTAACCCAGCCGATGTCGGCGGTGCACCAGAAGATGTCGTTCGGCTTGAGGTCGAAGGTCCACTTCATCGTCAGCATGGTCCACAGCAGGTAGCCTGCGGAGGAATGCTGCACGCCCTTCGGCTTGCCGGTGGAGCCGGAGGTGTAGAGGATGAACAGCGGATGCTCGGCGTCGACCCACTCCGGCTCGCACTGGTCGGGCTGGTTGGCGACCACGTCTTCCATCCAGAGGTCGCGGCCTTCGACGAACTTGACGTTGCCGCCGGTGCGCTTGTAGACGATGACGCTCTTCAGCGCCTCGCAGCCGCCCATGTCGATGGCTTCGTCGGCGATGGCCTTCAGCGGCAGCTGCTTGCCGCCGCGAACCTGTTCGTCGGCGGTGATCAGCGCCACCGCGCCGGCGTCGATGATGCGCTCCTGCAGGGATTTGGCGGAGAAGCCGCCGAACACCACCGAATGGGTGGCGCCGATGCGGGCGCAGGCTTGCATCGCCACCACGCCCTCGATCGACATCGGCATGTAGATCACGACCCGGTCGCCCTTCTTGATGCCGAGCGCCTTCAGGCCGTTGGCGAATTGGCAGACGCGGCCGTGCAATTCCTGATAGGTGAGCTTTGTGACCTTGCCGTCGTCGGCTTCGAAGATGATCGCGGTCTTGGCCGCGTTGCCGTTCTTGAGATTGCGGTCCAGGCAGTTGTAGGAAACGTTGAGCTGGCCGTCCTCGAACCACTTGTAGAACGGCGCTTCCGTTTCATTCAGTGTCGTGGTGAACGGCTTGTGCCACTCGATGTTCTCCCTGGCAAGGCGGGCCCAAAAGCCTTCGTAATCGCGTTCCGCCTCCGCGCGCAGCGCCTGATAAGCTTGCATGCCGGAGATCGTCGCGTTCTTGGCGAATTCTGCGGGCGGATTGAAGATGCGGGTTTCCTGCTTGGCGGATTCGATCTCTGACATCTTTGTCTCCTCGATTAATAACTTGGCATGAAGTTAAGCGTTCACTCTTACTCAGTCCTTACAGGCAAATTCCAGTCCAGCGGCTGGCAATGACGCAAAACGATTGCTGCCATTATCCTTGCTGGCCACCTGTCGTCGTGCTTGGCGAGCATTGGCAGCCGTGCCGTACGAATCGGCGCCATGCGACCGCTCCGTTTTCAAGCGGCACTGCGCCATCCCGCATTGGGAAGCTTGCCAATCTACTTATACTGCCGGCCACCCTTAAAATCTTGACCTATATCATCAGTGTTGCCATTGTTTGCATGCATGAATTCCGGCCGGCATGACGCCTTGGGTGTAGAATGCGGAGCTTTGTATTCCGTTAGGCATTCACACAGCATGGATATGAAAGTATCGCCGAGCCGCACGGGCGAAGGCCGGATCCGTCCCCTGCCGAACCTGATCTTCATGAGCCGCTGGCTGCAGCTTCCGCTTTACCTCGGCCTGATCCTGGCGCAGGGCGTCTACGTGTACCACTTCTGGGTCGAACTGGTCGATCTGATCGGCGCAGCCATGGGCAACCAGGCCGCCCTGGAACATGTGCTGACGGCAGTGGCCGTGGATGGCACCGCCCGCCCGACGAAGCTCAATGAAACCACCATCATGCTGGTGGTGCTTGGCTTGATCGACGTGGTCATGATCTCCAACCTGCTCATCATGGTGATCGTCGGCGGCTACGAAACCTTCGTCTCGCGCATGAATCTGGAAACCCATCCCGACCAGCCGGAGTGGCTTTCCCACGTAAACGCGTCGGTGCTGAAGGTGAAGCTGGCCACCGCCATCATCGGCATCTCGTCGATTCATCTTCTCAAGACCTTCATCAACGCCAACGCCTACGACGCCAAGACGCTCATCGCGCAGACGGTGATCCATGTCGTGTTCCTGTTCTCCGCCATGGCGATCGCCGCCAGCGACCGCATCATGGCTGGCACCAACGGCACCAACAAGCACTCTCACTGACCTGGCAAACCCATCATGACCATCATCAAGCAAGAAGATCTCATCGAATCCGTGGCCGCAGCCCTGCAGTACATCAGCTACTACCATCCGGTCGACTACATTCAGCATTTGGCCCGCGCCTACGAGACCGAGCAGAGCCCGGCCGCCAAGGACGCGATCGCCCAGATCCTGACCAACTCCAAGATGTGCGCCGAAGGCAAGCGCCCGCTGTGCCAGGACACCGGCATCGTCAACGTCTTCCTGAAGATCGGCATGGGCGTGCGCTTCGAGGGCTTCTCCGGCTCCATCGCCGACGCCGTGAATGAAGGCGTGCGCCGCGGCTACGGTCATCCGGACAACGTGCTTCGCGCCTCCGTCGTGGCCGATCCGCAGTTCGAGCGCAAGAACACCAAGGACAATACGCCGGCCGTGATCCACATGGAACTGGTGCCGGGCAATACCGTCGACGTGCAGGTCGCGGCCAAGGGCGGCGGCTCCGAGAACAAGTCCAAGTTCGTCATGCTCAATCCGTCCGACTCCATCGTCGACTGGGTGCTGAAGACTGTCCCGACCATGGGCGCCGGCTGGTGCCCGCCGGGCATGCTCGGCATCGGCATCGGCGGCACCGCCGAGAAGGCGATGCTGATGGCGAAGGAATCGCTGATGGAAGACATCGACATGTACGAGCTGAAGCAGCGCGGCCCGAAGAACAAGACCGAGGAACTGCGCCTCGAGCTGTACGAAAAGGTGAATGCGCTCGGCATCGGCGCGCAGGGCCTCGGCGGCCTGACCACCGTGCTAGACGTGAAGATCCGCATGTATCCGACCCATGCCGCCTCGAAGCCGGTCGCGATGATCCCGAATTGCGCCGCCACCCGCCACGCCCACTTCGTGCTGGACGGCTCCGGCCCCGCCTACATCGAACCGCCCGCGCTGTCCGAGTGGCCGGACGTGCAATGGACCCCGAACACCGAGCAGTCCAAGCGCGTCGACCTCGACAAGCTGACCAAGGAAGAAGTCGCTTCCTGGAAGCCGGGCCAGACCCTGCTCCTGAACGGCAAGATGCTGACCGGCCGCGATGCCGCCCACAAGCGCATCCAGGACATGCTGGCCCGCGGCGAGAAGCTGCCGGTGGACTTCACCAACCGCGTGATCTACTACGTCGGCCCGGTGGACCCGGTGCGCGAGGAAGCGGTCGGCCCGGCCGGCCCCACCACCGCCACCCGCATGGACAAGTTCACCGACATGATGCTCGAGAAGACCGGCCTAATCTCCATGATCGGCAAGGCCGAGCGCGGCCCGGTGGCGATCGAGTCGATCAAGAAGCACAAGTCGGCCTACCTGATGGCCGTCGGCGGCGCCGCCTACCTGGTGTCGAAGGCGATCAAGACCGCCAAGGTGGTCGGCTTCGAAGACCTCGGCATGGAAGCCATCTACGAGTTCGAAGTGAAGGACATGCCGGTGACGGTGGCGGTGGACGCCAACGGCACGTCGGTCCACAACACCGGACCGAAGGAATGGCAGGAGCGCATCGCCTCGACCATCGGCAATATCCCGGTCGCCACGGCCTGACGCGCTTCGCCGGATGACGGCAATCGACAGCGGCAAGCACCCGATGGGGGCATCTGACGGCAAGCCGAACCGCATGCCGTTGGATGCCCCCATCGGCATTTTCGATTCCGGCATCGGCGGGCTGTCGGTGCTGCGGCACGTGCATGCGCTGCTGCCGCAGGAGAATCTGCTGTATTTTGCTGATGCCGGCTTCGCGCCCTACGGCGGCAAGCCGGAAGCCGAGATCCTGGAACGCAGCGCCGCCATTGCCGGCTTCCTTCGCCAGTCCGGCGCGAAGGCGGTGGTGGTGGCCTGCAATACCGCGACGGCGGCGGCCATCGCCCATCTCCGCGCCTTGCATCCTGACTGGGCGGTGGTCGGCGTGGAACCGGGCCTGAAGCCGGCGGCGGCCGCCTCGCGCAGCACGGTGGTGGGCGTGCTCGCCACCGAACGCACCGTCGCCAGCGAGAAGTTCCGCCTGCTGCGGCAGCGTCTTGAAGCCGAAAGCGCGGTTCGCTTCGTCTGCAGCCCCTGCCCCGGCCTGGCCGATGCGATCGAGGCGGGGCAGCTGCGCTCCCCTGACACCGCCGCCCTGCTGACTCGCTTCCTCATGCCGCTGCTCGAAGCCGGCGCCGATACCATCGTGCTCGGCTGCACCCACTATCCCTTCGTCGCCGAGCTCATCCATGCCATCGCCAACCGGGCCGGCCGGCCGGTGCAGCTGATCGACACCGGCGAAGCGGTGGCGCGCCAGCTCGCCCGCCTGCTGTCTGCACATGACTGTCTGCATGCGGCGCAAGGCCCCGGCAGCATCAACGCCTTCACGACCGGCAGCGCCGGTTCACTCGACGCCGCCTTCCACCGCCTGCTCGGCATGCGGGTTCAATCCATGGCGTTGAAGACCGCCAGCTGACCGCATGGAAAAACCTGGCGCATTTATTTGCCAGACTCAACGGTCTTTTGTATAATCATTGGCTCCCTCGCAGCGCAATGCCGAAAGGCATCGCGACGCAGGGACAAGCAGTTTCATTGGTGGCCGTAGCTCAGTTGGTAGAGTCCAGGATTGTGATTCCTGTCGTCGTGGGTTCGAGTCCCATCGGCCACCCCAAAGAATTCAAGCACTTAGCCCAGTTTTCGGACTGGGCTTTTTGCTTTCTGGTTTCCTAAAAAACCTCGTGTAACCGCTGTGTAACCCGATTTGGGAAATATCGACCAATCTCTACTGCGTCCTACTATTTCCTGTTAGGACAGCAAGGCAGCGATGATTGCACCCTGCTCTTCGCTTTCGTAATCTAGCAACTATGAATGCTTTGCACTCACGTGCACTTACAAAGTCCAAACTTGCGTCCTTGAGCAGTGAAGGCAACCACTCATTTGGGGCCATCTAATCGACTGTAGGCAAGCGTTCTACTATCAAGCTGATGGTGCGTCCACTCTGCAGAAATCTACGTTTTGCTTGATGAGCGTTTAGCGCATAAACCCTCACGTCCACCTTGCCGTCCAAGCTATAAACCCGAAAAGGATAAACGGGGTAGCTCCGTATCTGTTTGCCGCAGTAGGCGCAAAAGTTATTTCCTCGATGTCTCCCAGTCAAACAGGCCCATCTTTGCCAAAGGATATGAAGCATCGTGGTTTCCTGTGCTGATAACTGCGCATCAAATCTCTACTTGCGTACCGACTTCAATAACGCGGTTTGCCGGAATACGAAAATAATCGGCAGCATCTCGGGCGTTACGCGCCATGGTTGCAAATAGCGATTCACGCCAGAGCGCCATGCCACTGCCCACTTTCGGTATGACGTTTTGCCGAGCAACAAAGAAGGATGTCTCCATGGGGTTGAACTCTAGGCCCTTTTGTGAACACAACTCCAACGCACGTGGGATGTCGCGCTCGTCCATGAAGCCATAGTGGACATTAACCTGAAAGCAGTTCTCCCCCAGATTTTCCACTTCGACTCGCTGTGTTTCGGGTATTCGCGGGATATCGGCGTTCAGCACGGTCAAGAAAATGGTTCGCTCGTGAAGTACCTTGTTATGCAGGAGGTTGTGCAGCATCGCATGTGGCACACCATCGCCTTCCATCCGGAAGAAAATTGCCGTTCCGTCGACTCGTGTAGGGGGACTTACAAAAAGCGACTGTAGGAAGTCACTGAGCGGCACAAGATGATGCTGCAGATTTTCGAATACTAGGTTTCTACCCTGCTTCCAGGTCAGCATGACGGTCATTACGCCGGCACCCAATACAAGCGGAAACCAGCCTCCGTGCGCAATTTTCAAGGTATTGGCAGCAAAGAATGCAAAATCAATGAGGAGGAAAAAGCCGGTAGCGAGCCAGCAGATGGCAAGGTTGTACCCCCATCCATAGCGCACGACAAAGAACGTTAGGATGGTCGTAAGTAGCATGGTGGCCGTCACGGCGATGCCGTAAGCCGAGGCAAGATGGGTCGAATCGCCGAACCCCACTACGGCCGCCGCCACGGCTGCGAACTGTAGCCAGTTGATAAAAGGGATGTAGATTTGCCCCATTTCCCGCTCAGAGGTGTAGACAACCCGCATGCGAGGAACGTATCCAAGTGCAATCGCCTGCTGGATAATGGAGAAAGTGCCGGAAATGGTCGCCTGCGACGCAATCACCGTGGCGACCGTGGAAAGTGCTACGAGTGGATAAATGCTCCATGGCCCCAGTTGCTGGTAAAACGGGTTTGAGACAGCCGCAGGGTTCGATAGTAGTAACGCACCTTGGCCAAGGTAATTCAGCGCCAGCCCCGGAAACACCACTATGAACCAAGCCAGGCGGATGGGTCGTTTACCGAAGTGCCCCATATCGGCATACAGTGCTTCTGCACCAGTGAAGGCAAGCACCACCGCACCTAGGGCCAGAAAGGCCAGCCAGCCGTTCCTGACCAAGAACTGAATTGCGTGCCAAGGATTCAGTGCATGCAATATTTGCGGGTTGGCCAAAATATTGACCAAACCCATACCCGCTAAGGTAATGAACCACACAACCACAATGGGGCCAAACCACTTGCCTATACCTGCCGTTCCTCGGCGCTGCAAGGCGTAAAGTGCAAACAGGATGACTACGGTTAGTGGCACCACATAGGGTTTCAAAGCAGGTGTTGCGACTTCCAAGCCTTCTACGGCAGACAGTACGGAGATTGCGGGGGTGATGACGCCATCGCCAAAAAAGAGCGCCGCACCAATGAGGCCGACCATCGTAAGCGAGAAATACCAGCGCGATTTAGACGTCACGGAGGCAAGGGCCAAGGCAACCAAGGCCATGATGCCGCCTTCGCCCCGGTTATCCGCGCGCAGGATGAGCGTCACGTATTTCAGCGATACGATGAGGGTCAGGCCCCAAAGGATGAGAGAAACCACCCCCAGCAGGTTCGCTTCTGTCAGCGGCAAGCCGTGTTCCTGAGAAAAAACCTCCTTCATCGTATACAGCGGACTGGTGCCAATGTCGCCATAGACGATACCGATAGCGGCGAGGGTCAGGGTGGCAATACTGGACTTATGCAGCTCATGGGGAGCAGTGATGGCAGCGGTATGCATTTTGTGAGGTGATAATCGTGGGTACGAAGAAAGTCAGCCCGGGAGAAGCAAGCGATAGCCGACGCCAGTTTCGGTCAGCAGGTATTGCGATTGAGTAGGGTCTTCTTCCAGCTTTTGCCGGAGGTGACTCATGTAGATTCTGAGGTAGTGGGCGTTCTCTGCCTGTGCAGGACCCCAAACAGCGCGCAAGAGGTGTTGGGTAGTCGCCACCTTGCCAGCGTTGGCGATAAGTGCGGCTAGGAGGCGATATTCGGTTGGCGATAACTTCACCACCTGACCGGCTTTCTTTACCAGCCGCGTCTGGGTGTCAATCGTCACATCGCCAAAGGAAACTAAAGTCGAAGGCTGATTGGCATATTGCTGGCGTCGTAGCATTGAGCGTACGCGCGCAAGAAGCTCCTCGACGCCGAACGGCTTGGTAAGATAGTCATCAGCGCCCGCGTCCAGTGCCCGGACTTTTTCCGTTTCCATGGTGCGGGCGGACAGCACGATAATGGGGACGGTAGACCGACTTCGGATGTCGCTGATGAAATCGATGCCGTCTCCATCCGGTAGGCCAAGGTCCAGGACAATGAGGTCTGGTTTGCGCGCACTAGTCTCAGCGAGCCCTCGCCGTAGTGTCTCCGCTTCGTGCACCTGCCATCCTTCCTCAGCCAAAGATAGCTTTACGAAGCGCCGGATTTGTGGCTCGTCTTCCACCACAACGGCAACTTTGGCGGATTCAGTCATTTGCAACACCTAGGCCCAAGTCTTCTGACGCTTCTATGTCAGGCAAAGCCGGAGGGTTCTCGAGTGGCAGCGTAAAAACAACGCAGGCCCCGCTCTTAGGGACGTTATATGCATGAATCGTCCCCTTATGCGCTTCGATGATAGTCCGGCAGATGGCTAATCCGAGACCAACGCCTGGTAGAGCGGATTCCCGATTACCGCGAACAAATTTCTCGAAGATGTCCTGCTTCTGTCCAGTTGGTAGCCCGGGTCCCGTATCAAGTACTGCCACGCGAAGGTCGTTATCCCACTTTTCCGCGGTGATGGTCACATGAGAGCCGGCCGGTGTGTACTTAGCAGCATTTTCCAGTAGGTTGCATAACACCCGCTCCACCAGGACGGCATCGAACCGTACCAGCGGCAAGTTATAAGGCAGGTCTACACGGACTTTATGGTTTGCTAGGGCTGTCTTACAAGTCCGGAGAGCACTACCAACCACCTCTTCGAAGGGTTGCCATTGAAGATTCAGGCTCACCTTGCCACTCTGAAGGCGAGCCATTTCTAGCAGCGTAGAGGCCATGTCGTTCAGGTGCAAAGCGCTATCGCGCAGCGCGTAGGCGACCTCCTGCTGATGCGTGGCCAAAGGTGGCTTGGACCTTGCCAGTGATTCCGACAGCCCCACGATGGAAGTTAATGGGGTTCGGATATCGTGCGAGAGGGCTGCAAGCAATGAGTTACGCAGCCGCTCGGACTCCACTTGCAACTCGGTATCCTGGGCCACTTTAAGGTAATGCTGCCGCTCGAGTGCGATTGCGATTAGGGCGGCAAAGGTCATGACCTGATTGGCGTGGCCAAGCAATGCGGCTTGCTCGTGGTGCTCACAGCGAAGGGCTAGCACGCCGCGAGTACGCAATGGCGAAACCAATGGATAGAATGCAAATTCTGAGGCAGACAACAGCGCTGTCCCGGCACCGGCAGGTTTCGCTCGGTCAAAACTCCATTGAGCGATACTCAAATCTAAGACGGTCAACAGTGGGATTTCAGCCGGATGAGTTGCCGGTATAGGTGGCAGAGTCAGTCGCCCATCCGCATCTGGTAGCAGGATGAAAGAGCGCATACGAAAGGTTGTCCTGATAACTTTGCTGGAGACCTCCACGATTTGCTCGGTTTGAAGGGCACCTGACAAGTCACGTGCGAATTCGTAGAGTGCTGTGGATTCGGCCTCCCGCTTGTCCGCGGCAAGCACTTCAGCGCGCAAACGGCTAGTCAACTGAGCTATTAGGAGGCCAACGGCGAGCATCACGGCAAAGGTCACGAGGTATTGGATGTCGGACACACCTAACGAAAAACGCGGCGGAACAAATCCGAAGTCGAACGCAGCAACGCTGACTGCCGTCGCTAGAATAGCCGGCCCGCGCCCATAAAAAACAGCGACCACGACCACGCTGAGCAAGAACAGCATTACTATGTTGGCCAAGTCTAGGAATGCGAGTAGCGGGGTTGCAGTCACTGCGCACAGGAGTGGAATTGCGGCGGCGCCTAGGTAAGCCAAAGAAGGTTTAACCCCCCTATTACCAGAGGAATTAGCTTCTGGAGCTAGATAGCTTGCCCAGTGTAATAAGAAATGACTCACTTAACGCTCGTTTCCTAGAATGCAACTTTCCGGGTGATATATCTGCACCCTCCTCGTTGCGATAAATGTAGCGTAGTAGAAAAGGCGTAAACGAGGCGTAAAAGTTCAGGCAATTTCTAGCAAAGCTTTTCCAAGACAGCAACACACCGGTTAACTCTTATGCTGATTCCACGATGCTTATGTCCAATTCCTCCGTTCAGATATTGGATGGATGTTTCCCGATAAAGAATCATTGCCTTTTACGGAGTCCGGTTTAACAACCTTTTCTAAAAGAGGTAAGGAAACGGGCGTGATTAGACTGAATCCTCTTACTTTAGAACAGCCCTTAATGCCCGTTTGTTTTCTTCTAGCAAATCATTGACCCGTCTTCTCGCTTCTCTAGTTTCGGCGTTATATGCGCCATGGATAAACGCGTTCTGACTACTAACTGCTTTCCCGGATTTTGTCTTGGGTCCGGTCGCCTGTTCCCATGGTCGCCAATTCCTGATTAATGCTGCCTGTCGAGCTCGTCGCTCCGGAGTCCAGCCGTTTGCCATTTGAAACCTCCAATATTTCGTTCGTCGGATTTATATCTTTCTCGTGCGTGCGCGTACTGGACGCAGAGTTCATCGGACCATTGTTGACTTGCTGCTGTTGCGCCACATTCTGCTGTTTAATGAAGGTTGGAGAGCGCGGGTACTTAATCTCTGACAGAGCTTCTAAGGTTGTGCGGCATTGAGATTGCGCCTTCAACGCCATCCGAAGATAGGTTTCTGAGGCCGGAAGATAACCCGCGTTCATGTTGGCTGCGGCCTTCTGAGCCAAACAGGTGAACATGGCGTCTAGCGCATGTGCCTGGGCTGCCAACATCGCTTCCGGGCGGTCCATGCAGTCGCCACGGATGGTCAATACCTGCTTACCCAGTTCGTCAACCAAATCAGTGATATTTGCCCCCGCCTTCATGGGGTGGAAGTTGAACATGGTCACAGCAGCGTTCACGGTTGGGCTTGCCATCATCCGGGAATGGGCTCTGCCCTCCGTCTCCCCTTCCCGCTGTGTTACTTGCAGAGTGTTTGGATTTGCGGCCCGTGAATCTTCCTTTTTGGGGCTACGCTTGTTCGGGTTGTTGGTCATTCGATTCTCACTTTCTTTAACGGCCCAAGTTCGGCCAGGACATCGCGGCAATCCTTCGCAACGAGTGCCACGCAACCGGCAGGCCGGATGCGCTTCAGGAAAGCGGATTGTTCCGGCCTCAGCCTCCCCTTGGCGGCCTTCACCTCCACGCCCAGCAACCGGCCACCCCTCAGTTGTCCCAGCACGTCAGGGCAGCCGGGCCAGCCAAACCGAATGAACCGGCCTCCTACCGTAGCGGCCCTGCTGTTTATCCGTTCGCACCATGCCACCATCGGATGCGCTCGCAAGGTCTTGAGCACTTCCACCAGCGCGGCGGCTCCGGGCTTGGCATTGCTTCGTACTAGAGGAAGGTCATCACTCAATAAATCAGTGCAAGCCCGATTGCCGGAAAGCTCTCCGGTCTTCTCCTCCCCTATATAAGGGGGGAGGAGAATTTCGGCGTCGGACTTCTCCGAAAACGGAGAAAATGGAGAATTTCGGCGTTTCACCTTACCCATAGCCACCCCTCATTGCACCCAAGATAACCACGGGAAATCAGCCCAGTGATTGCCTCTCTGGCGCGGGAAGTTCGCTTATCTGTAGGGCATGTCAGGCTTGCAGCACCAGCAGTGACGGCCCGTTCAAGTTCGATGCAGGGGCGGGATGGCGGCGCTCCTGGCTTGCCGGTTACGCCAGTAATGAACAAGGGACGCAAGGCATCGGTAACAAGACGTTGATTCCCACCGCTTGGCGTCTTCACGCGCTTGACGTCATGGGCAGCAGTATCAGGAACCACCACGCAAGAAGTCACCGGGTCGCCGAACTCGTCCTCCCCGAGTGCCTCCACTTGGAGCCTGAAGGCATGAGAATTGCCGTCCTCACCGTCCTTGGACTTCGCCACCTTCCATTCACGGCGGTCGCCATCTCTCGATACTTCGATGGCGGCATCCATCGCAGCAAATAGGGAACTATGCCCGCGTAGACCCTTAGTCGAGTCTTTCCCGGTATGGTGAACCAGCACCACAAGCCCGCCCGTCATCGCCTGTAATCGCTTGGCGGCTTCCAGAATTTCGCCCATGTCGCGGCTACTGTTCTCGTCGGCAGTCGGCGCGGCCCGGTTCAGCGTGTCGATGAAAACCACGGCACCAGCGGGCACGACGGCGGCAAGGTCCTGCACGTCGCCCGGCTCGGTCAACTTGAACGGTTGCAGCACCATGCGCAGCGAATCGGGCAGCTTGCGGCCTTCGTGCGCCTCCCATGCGGCCACCCGCAACCGGAACCCAGCCTCCCCTTCGAGCGCGGCATATACCACTGGCGCGGCCTCTACACGGCACCCGAACCAAGTTCGACCGCCCGCCACAGCAGCGGCCATATCGAAGCCTAGAAACGATTTCCCGGATGCGCTCGGCCCGTACAGGGCAGCCACGCCAGCAGCCGGCAGCACCCCACGAACGCGCCATTGCAGCGGCGGCAAGGCGTGAAGGTCGGCGCTTCCCAGCAGCTTGAAACGCCGTTCTGGCTTGGGCGGCTCCTTGGTTCGCTCCAGAAGGGATGCCAGCGCATCGGCTCCATACTCGATTGCGTAATCGTTCGCATCGTAATTGGCGGCCTTGTCGGCGGGCAGCTCGCACCACTCGCCATTGACTGCTTGGGCTATCTCAGCGGCTTGCGCCTCCTTGCCCCGGTCAGGCACCAGAACCAGCCGGGCGGCGGGGTACTGCTCACGAGCGGCAGCGGCTACAGTTTTCATCCGTCCAGCCCCGAAGCAAACCAAAGCAGCGGCGTCCGTTGCCGCATGGGCGGCCCACGCCTGCCCCAAACCCTCAACGATATAAATCCGGTCGCCAATCTCACCCACCAAATGACAGCCATTGCCGAAGCTCGCACCTGGCAGATTCAGCTTGTCGCCCTGCTCTGGAATGAATTGCAGCGTTTGCAGCTTGCCGCCAAGGTCGCGGCTTGGCACTACCAAGCACCCGGCCACGTTCCGCTCACGGATGACCAACGGCGGCGCATCGGTGGGATAAACCCGCAGGCCATCCGGCAAACCGCCTTTTCGGGCAATGTAGGGATGGTCAGCGGGCGCGGGGTTGCAGCGGCCCCACACCTCGGCAGCCTTGGCGCTCTCGGCTTGCTTAATCGGCGTTACAGGCGCTTTCCTTGGTGCGGCGGGGACAATGCTTGCCTGGCCGCCGTTCGCAGCTTGGAGGCGCTTTGCCGGGTCTTGCCAGCCTTGCGCGTAAGCCATCGCATAGAGTGAATTTGCCGTCACCGGCCCGTCCTCGCTAAACGACTTCCAGACTGTCAGGCAGTCGCGTTCACTGGAATAGTTGCCAGCCGATGCGCTCCAGTCGTGGAACGTCTCAAAGGAGAGTCCGGCAGCTTTCGCGGCCATGCCAGCTTTTACCCATTCCTCACGCGGGCAACTGGAATCAAGGTGCCTCAGGGCAGATGCGGCGCGGTCCTGTTCCTGCATCATGCGACACCTCCAGACAACACCACCAGCACCAGCAAGGCGACGTCAGGAGGCACCATTGCAAGATAACCAATGGCAACCATCATTCCACCCCCTTGTCGCCCGACACGGCGGCAATAACACGTTGCGACAACCAGTATTCACGAATAGGGCGGCCAGTGCCGCATCCGTCGGGACAAGGTACATCCTGGGCCTCGACGGGCCATCCTAGATAATCAAGCTCTTTGATGTATGCGGCCAGTCGCCAGCAGCGCAGCCCATAGCTAGGCTGGGTTAGGCGTTCACCTTTAAGCATTCGAGCCAAAGCAATACCAGGTTGCGTCGCATGGTTCGGCCAAATGGGATTAAAATCAGGCTCAGGCAAGAACGATAATTGCTCAAACCCGGTTGATGCTTGGCGGCTCTCCGGGTTTTTCATTTTGCGCTCCCGTTCAGCAGCGCGGCAATTTCGGCAACGGGCCACAGCAGGCGGTTGCCGAACTTGACGGGTCGGATGCCGAAGCAATGCCCGGTGAGGCAATAATGCTTCCTGAGGGTTTGGCTAGCGCGATTTGTTGCGCGGGCAAACTCGGAAGTTTGAATGTGGTCTCGGCCTGCCGCGATTGCGGCAAGTGCGGGCGGGAGAGAGATGGAAATTTGCATCGCCATGTTCCTTTCTAGAGGTATAGCGCCACTGCGATTGATTCGCGGTGAAGCGCAGGCGATACAAACTTTATGCACGGGGAAGCGTGGTGACGATAGACCCTCCGACAGCCCTCCGCCTCCCTCCGATTACCTTCCGGCTAGCCTCCGACTTTTCTCCATTCCTGTACACGTTTGTCCAGTTGTGGCGCCGTTAGCTCCTGCTCGTCTCCCTTCTCATATTCGTACTTCACCCCGCCAGCCGTCGTACAAGTCAACGGGTGGATTTTTTGTGTTGCCATCCGCTTCAATTCAGCCATGACCGGGCCGGCCGTAACCTTCTTGCCCGCGTCCCTAAGGTCATAGCAAATCGTCCAAATCGTCGGTGTCAGTGAGTCTCCCCCTTGCGGTTCGATGCGCGTCTTTGGTGCGAATGGCTTGGCTTCTTTTGTCGAACGCGGGAGAGCCACCGGTTTTGCCATCTCCACTAGCTCCGGCGGCATGTCAGGCCAGCCGACAGACTGCCCCCAAGCGGCGAACTCCGACAAAAGCACTTCATCGGGACCAAGGCTGCTGTATTGCGTCAGCGGTGGAGTAAATACTGCACGGTCGTATCGGTTAGCACGAAGCAGCCTGAGTCTTTTCTCGAACTTTACTTGCGCGTCGGTAGATGGAAAGCTGTCTGAAGTAAAAAGCTGCCCACTGCCTGGGCCTGCCATCCAAGCCTGCGGATGGCCTTTCATCGAGTCGGGGTCAAGGCCCAGCGACAAGGCGCAAGCTTGCCATTCTTTGGCCTTTCGCATGGCGCGCCAGTATTCCCAGTCAATGCTTCTTGCCTCCGCCTGCTGTTTCACAATACGCAGCCCGATACTTCTGGCACCAAGGAAAGGGATTAAATCTTGAGGGAGGACTACCGAGCTTTTCAGCGATTGACCAACAGGGAACGTATGCCGACCAAGGCCAGCGGGGTTTCGAACGACAAGCTCACCTCGCTGCACTGCTTGGGGTAACTCCTGCTCTAGATTGACCCGCGCAACGCCATAATCCATCCATTCATCATCGCTTGGATGCAGGGCTTTCGCCATCATATCCGCCAGCTCGGCAAACTTCACCGGCTTGCCATCATCGATGGATAGCCAAGCAAAGTAATTTTTTTCTTCCAAAGTTGCGCTCCTTCGCTGCGCCGCCCTTCGTAATTGGGGCGCCAGACATGCAGGCGAAGGAACCTGCTTTTCTCCCCGTCGGGATAGTCTGGCGCTTTAACATTTCTGGATTCGGTCAGGCAGCGGTAACTACCCTTAACCCCTTTTCTTCCGTCTTAAACTCTATTCCTGCCTGCTCTAGCACCCATGCCTCAATCTTGACGTGCCACATGCGCAACAGGTCAATCGGGCGGTTTCGGTAATGCTTCTCTGCAATGGCGCTTGGCTTGTGCCCCATAATTTGTGCCACCACACCGGCAGGCGCTTCCGTCCATTCAGCGAGCGTTCCAAAGGAGCGGCGCAGGCCATGCAACGTGACGTCAGGCAGCCCCGCAGCTTTGAGCGCCCGCTTATGACCCGGAGTTGGGTCTACTAACTGACCATTGGATGCCGCCTTGCTGGAAAAAACCCATTCCGATGGCTTCCATGTTTCATTGCGCTGCTCCAGCGTTCGCAACCATCGGACGGTCGGCGGCGCGTCGTTTCGTGCCTTCAGTGCCAGTAGAAGATGCGCGACATATGGCGTAAGCGGGATGGTCCGTTCCCCTTCCACCTTGTCCCGGATGGTCATTTTCTGCCACTGGAAATCTACGTCGTCCCACTTCAGGGCGGCCAGCTCACGGCGGCGGGCTCCGGTCAGCAGCAAGATTTGCAGGTAAGCCGATTGCGCCGGATTCGCCATTTCGCGAACGGCTTTAAACCACATAGGGAGTTGTTCGCGCTGTAGGCTGTCATCCTGCTTAGCATTCTTGGCGGGCAGCTCATCCCGGACCTGAGACGATTTGCAGGCTCCAGGCGGCACCAAGCCCGCATATTCCCCTTGAGAGTCGCACCAGTTGACGAACACTGACAGCAGACGAAAAGCCAGCGAAGCTTGTGTCGGGCGCTTTTCCGCTTCAGCGACCAGCCATTCCCCAATGCGCTTGCCGGTTAAGTCGGATAATCTGACGTCAAGCAGGGATGCCAACGGTCCTGGTTCGGTCAGGCCCTTGCCACGCTTTTTTGGTTCGCCTCCACGGCGGGCGACCGTCTCATGGTCCCGAATGGTCCATTGTCCCCATTTCCTGCGGCGGGCCTCGATATACATCGGCCACGCCATACCAAGGGTTACGGCTTCGCGTCTGGCTTGAAACTCACGCGCTGCAGCTTGGGCGGCTCGCTCATCGCGAGCGGCTTGGTCAGCGGCCAGCGCATCGGCTTGCACTTGGCGCGGGTCTTTCCCGCTGTCGATTATGACTTTCAGACGACGCGCCTCAGTGCGAGCATCGTCAATGCTCCAGGTCTTAGGGTTGCCAATAGTGATGCGAATTGCCTGTCCGTTCAGCTTGGCTTGAAAGATGTAGGATTTGGCACCACTGGCAGTCCCACGGAGTCCTAAGCCCGGCGCTTCTGTGTCCCAAAGGAAAGATTGGCTTTTACCCGGTTCACACTGGAACCCCTCTACCCGGCCCGCCGTAAATTTCACTTTTGACATTGAATTGCCATCCCGTGTAACCCCTATGTAACCCGGTTTCGAGTATAGCAATCAACTTTCGTCAACGCAACGACAGGAGTATTTCCTGTTATGTGTCTGTTTTTTATAGGGTTACAAGGTTTTAAGCATGTTTATCAACAGCAATGAATAATACTTTTCCAGGATTGTGATTCCTGTCGTCGTGGGTTCGAGTCCCATCGGCCACCCCAAAATTCAAGACTCAGGCCCGATGCCTGGGTCTTTTCAAGATGACTTCCAGTTTCCGGAAAAGTCATCGAGCCTGGAATAAAGGCCCGCGTTTTGACGCGGGCCTTTTTGTTTTGGCGCCTACCTTGGTGGGCACTGCGCTGCTCCGGCCGCTTCCCCATTCGGTTTCCCGGGCAATACCAAGGAGATCATTCCAAAGCCGGGCGGCACTCTGTCGCGTTCTCCGCTCCGGGGGCCGGGATGCTCTCGCCGGCGGGGATCGCTTGCTGCGTGATGCGATGGCGATTTGAAGCGGCGCTTCAGCGGCCAGACTAGCCGCTTGTCGATGGGCACCGTTCATCGGGTCGAGGCTCGCCGGATGATTCAATTGCGATTTCAAAGCAAAGCCGGTTTCCAGCAGAACGTTCGTTCCGGATGATGTCCCGTCGCAGAGATCGTTCCTGCCTCAGTTTCCCATCCTGCGCTGACGCAGCATTTCCGCGACGAGTCGGGCAATCTTGCGGCCATTGATTGGTTTGACGAGGTGATGATCGAATCCGGCTTCCATCGTGGCGATCCGATCCTCCTTCTGCCCCCATCCCGTGGCGGCGATCAACGCGACCCGGCCGCCCCAGGGCTGGCTTCTCATCCAGCGCGCCACTTCATTGCCCGTGGCAATCGGCATGCCGATATCGAGGATCGCGACATCGGGAACCTCCTTCTTCGACAACTCGATGGCCGACTGGCCGTCATAAACCGTTTGCACGGTGTATCCATCCAGGCGCAGCACGTCGCTCAGCAGGTTGGCGGCATCGACATTGTCATCGGCAACCAGGATGCGGCCATTCCCCGCTTCCCACACCTCGCCTTCCGACAGCGTGGCCGGGCTGGCCTCTCCCCGGTACTGAATGGGCAATTCCATCCGGAAGCAGGCGCCTTGGCCCGCACCATCGCTGTAAGCACTGACGGTTCCACCGTGGAGGGTGACCAGCTTGTGGACAACCGCCAGGCCGATTCCAAGGCCGGTGGCCCCGCCGCTGGCCTTGGTCTGCCCCTGGAAGAACATTTCAAAGACCTTGTCCAATTTCTTTGGATCGATGCCGATACCATTGTCGGCCACTTGGACGACGGCCTTGCCGGCGGCAAGAAACGCCTTGACCTCGATGCGTCCGCCCGGCGGCGTGAATTTTCCCGCATTGCTCAGCAGGTTGGTCAGCACCTGAGTCAGCCGGACTTCGTCGCCCTGCACAAGGATGGGCTCGGGAGCCAGAACCAGCACCACGTCATGGCTGAACGGGTCGATCATGGGCTTCGCGCTCTCGTACCCAAGCTCGATCACCCGCCGCAGATCGAGCGGCTTCATATCCAGATCGATTTTGTTGCGGGTGATGCGGCTCAGGTCGAGCAGGTCGTCCAGCAGCCTGCCCATATGCGCCGTCTGCCGCTCGATCACCGCGCGCGCCTTGCTGATCACCTCCGGCGAGCCGACATGCCTCAGCAGATCAATGGAATAACCGATCGCCGCCATGGGATTGCGCAGTTCATGCGACAGCACCGACAGGAACTCGGTCTTTTGCCGGTTTGCCTCCTCCAGCTCATGCTGGGTCTGCTTGAGCGCGGTCACATCCATGAGCGCGCCCACCGCGCCGCGAACCTTTCCAGCGCCATCCCGCAATGGAGACGTATTGATCAACAGGACGATCGACCTGCCGTCGGCAAGCCGCATTTCCAGTTCCTCGCCGCGCACGTCGATGCCATGCCGCGCGGCACGCTGCATCGGCAGGTCGTCGGGGGACACTTCCGCGTTATCGCGGAAGACCCGGTACGGAAGGTCAGCCACGCCCGCCCCGGTGGACGAGACATTGGCCCCGGACGCCACGCCGAGCAACTCGGCCAGATAGGGCGTGAACTGGATGCCATTCGCCTCGGGATCGCGGCTGATCGCGATGCCGACGGGCAGCACGTCGAGGATGGTCTGCAATTCTTCCTGCTGCCGCTGCGTGCGCTCGCGAGCGGCCACCTCGTCGGTCACGTCGCGCGCTGCGCCGATCACCAGCTTCGGCGCGTTCCCTTCGTCCCGGATGATCTTTCCGCTGGAGGCGATCCATCGCGTCCGGCCATCGGCGCCGATTGCCCGAAACTGGGCCTGATAGTCATCGCCGCCGGCCATCGCCGCATCCCAGGCCGCCATGACCGCGGGCTGGTCATCGACATGGACATCACCGAGCCAATGCTGGAAGCTGGCGTGGACAAAACCTTCCGGCTGGCCGAACATCGGCCCGATCGCATCCGAATAAATGATTCCGTTGCTTTGCACGTCGAACTGCCAGGTGCCCATGCGTGCCGATTGCAGAGCGATTTCGAGCCGCACCTTGGCGAGGGTTTCCCGCTCCAGCGCCTGGCTCAGCTGCTCACGCTGCCGGGCGCGCTCGACGCACGACAGGACCGCATAAGGGATGCGCGGGTAGTGCTTGACCGTCTTCGTGATGTAGTCGTCCAGGCCCCCCTTCATCGCGTTGACGGCGACTTCCTCGTTGCCGCTGCCAGTGAACATGATCACCGGCTTCTTCGGAAAGCGACGCTTCATCTCGCGCAAAACTTCGGTGCCGGTCGACCAGCGCAAGCGGTAATCCGTAATCACCAGATCGAAGCGGTTTCTGCCGATGGCCTCGTTGAGCGCCTGCTCATCGCCGGCATGCTCGACCCGCACGCCGGCGATGTGATGTTCGAGTTCCCGCGCCACCAAGGCGCGGTCGTCGGGATTGTCGTCGACCAGCAGGACGGTTAGCGTTGTCATGTTCCGGTCTTCTTTCAGGGACGTTCGAGCGCGATCCAGAACGTGGATCCCGTGCCGGGCGTCGACTCGACGCCGACGCTGCCTCCCATGCGCTCGACGCCCTTCTTCACGATGGCGAGACCGATTCCCGTGCCGGGATATTCCTCCTCGCCGTGAAGGCGCTCGAACACGTTGAAGATACGCCCCAATGCCGCTTCGTCGATGCCGATGCCATTGTCTTGCACCGCTATCCTGACTTTTCGCCCTTCGGGTACGGCCTGGATGACGATTGCCGCCGACTGGCCGGCGCGAACGAATTTGCAGGCGTTCGACAACAGGTTGGTCAAGGCCTGCACCAGAGTCAGGCGATGCGCCTTCACGGAGAGCTCCGGATCCATGCAGACCTGGATGCGGGCCTGGCGGTAAGCCGGTTCAGCCTGCAACACTGCCTGAGCTTCGCCGACGGCCGCAGCCACCCGCACGATCTCCGTCGGGATTTCCGCGCGGGAGAGACGGGCGAACTCGAGCAGGTCGGAGACCATCAGGTCGATCCGCCTGGCGATCACGTCGATCCGGTCGATGTAGTTGCGCAGGTTATCTAACTCGCCTGCGCCGAAGTCCTGGCGCAGTGCGTGCGCATATCCTTGAATGGTGCGAAGCGGCTCGCGCAAGTCATGGGATACGGAAAATCCGAAGGCCTCGAGCGCCTCGTTGGCCTCCTCAAGCTGGTTGGTCCGCTCCAGGATGCGCTGCTCCAGTTCGGCGTTGAGGCGATGAATCTCGGCATCCGCGCGCCGCAGCGACGTCGCATCCTCCACGATTCCGTCGATGGCGTCATGTCCATTGACCCGGACCCGCAGCAGCTTGACGACATAAAACCTGAAGCCAGCGGGGTCGCTTTCGAACTGGGCCTGGATTTCGGCCGCATCCAGGGTCTTCGCAAGCGACGGAAGCTTTTCCCTGACTTTTGCCAGGAGCGGATGCCCAGCCATTTCTGCCGGGCTCAGGTCGCGGCCCAGCATGGTTCGCAGCGCCGCATTGGCTTCCTCGACGCGGCCGTCGAGCGACATGCGGAACACGCCGAGATGGATGTTCTCCAGCAGGGCGGAAAGGCGGGTTTCCGAACGGATGGCGCGGGCGCGAATCTCTGCGCGGTCCAGGCAGGTCCGCACCGCTACCGGCAGCCGCGCATAATGGCGCGGGCTCTTGATCACATAGTCGTCGAGCCCGAGCTTCATGGCTTCGACCGCGATTTCCTGGGTGCCTGTTGCGGTGAACATGATGACTGGCCGCTCGGCGTCATGCGCCTTCACGCGCTGAAGCACATCCAGCCCGGTGGTCCATCGCATCTGGTAGTCGGTGATGATTACGTCGTAGGCCAGTCCGGCCGCCATCTGCGCTTCGAAGGCCGCACGGTCCCCCGCTTCCCGGATCGCGCAGCCCGGAAAATGCCGTTCAAGCTCCCTGCGGGACAGGGCGCGATCATCGGGATTGTCATCCAGGAGAAGAATCGATAAGGCCATGAGTCTCTCAGTAACCGGCAGCCGAACGTGGCGCCGTCAGGTTGGTATCTATCCAGTACGATCCGAGGACGACCAGCATTCTTGCCAATTCGCCGAATGCCACCGGCTTCTGCAGGTACGAGTTGGCCCCGCGCCGATAGGCTTGCTCGATATCTTCCTCCTCGGTCGAAGAGGTCAGCACGATGACCGGCGTGGTGGCGAGCGCTTGGCGGGCACGTATCCACTGCAGCACGTCGAGTCCCGAGCGTTTGGGCAGCTTCAGGTCGAGCAGGATCAGCGCAGGCAAGGGAAATGTGCCTCGGTCGGCATAGGCGCCGCTGCCTTCGAGATACGCGACGGCGTCGTCGCCGTCGCCGACGACGCTGAGAGAAATGCGCAGGCCGGCTTTCCGCACCGCCCGGCGCGTCAGCAGCACGTCGTCCGGATTATCTTCAACGAGCATGACGGACGGAACGCCCGCCTCCAGCGGCATGACTTCATCGCTGCTCATCGGCGTTCTTTTCCGCTGAAGGGAGAAAGACCTCGAACCGGGTTCCGCCGTCCGGCAAGCCCTGCACCTTGATTTGGCCACCCATCCGTTCCACTCCCTTCTTGACGATCGCCAGGCCGATGCCGGTACCCGGATATTGCTCCTGACCATGGAGACGCTCAAAAACCCCGAACACATGGTCATGGTGCGCCGGGTCGATGCCGATGCCGTTATCTTCGATACTGATCCGGCTCATGCCATTGACGCTGGCGCCATGGATTCGCACCCGCGGTAATTTCCCCTGTGCAACAAATTTTAGCGCATTCGCCAATAAGTTAGAGATAATTTGCATGAATACGGCCTGGTTGGCTTGCACGGCCGGCAGCGGCTCATCGACGATGATCTGCGCCTGCGTTTCGCTTATCTGGCTTTCCAGGTCGCGTCGAACGGCTTTCAATACCTCGCTCGTATCGACGCGTTGCAGCCTGAGCTCGCTGCGGGAAAGGCGGCTATAGGCAAGAAGGTCGGTGATCAGCCGGTCCATGCGCACGACCGCGGCACAGATGCGGCCGGCAAACATTTTCCCGTCATCAGACATGCGGTCGGCTTCATCCTCCAGCAGCGCAGAGGCAAATCCCTCTACGTTGCGCAGCGGTGCACGCAAGTCGTGCGCAACGGTATGCGCAAAGCCCTGCAGTTCGGCATTGGCTTCCGCGATTTGCTGGGTTCGTTCCTGGATTCGCTGCTCCAGCAGCTGATTCGCCTCCTGGAGCTGGCGCTGCGCCTCCCTGAGCTGGGCTCTTTCCGCGAGGAGGCTCGCCGCATTTTTTTCGTAAAGGAGTCGCAGAAAGACCAGCAGTCCGATCGAGAGCACAAACACCGCGGCGACGGAAACGATGAGTTCGGTCCTGGCGCGCAGCACCCGGGCTTCGCGCTCATTGAGCAGACGCTGTTCTTCTGCCCTGATCTTCGCAGCTTGCTCAAGGATCGCAGTTTTGACGCGAAAGCCCGATTCGAGAAGCTCAGGATCAAAAGGGGCTCCGTCCAACTTCATTTGCAGCGTGCTGTGCAGGAGCCCGAGCCGCTGCAGCACCAGCTCCTTGAATTTTCCGATGGCCTGCTGTTGAACGGGGTTATCGTGGGTCAGGCTCTTGAGTGCATCTATTTCAGCCGTCACCCCTTCGCTGTCTTGCCTGTAGATAAGCAGTTGCCTCTCTGCACCGGAAATGAGAAAGCCCCGCTGGGCCGCTTCTGCTTCACTGGTCAGCGTGAGGACGATCTGCAGTCGCTCCAGCACCGCGCGTGTATGTACCACCCATTGCCAGGAATCCGCTTCGCGCTGAATGCTCTTGGTCAGCACCAGCGTCGCGAGTAACAGCACGCTAATGCTTGCAACTGTGGCGAGCCACAGGAACGAAGAGGACCGTGGCGAGGGGTTAGGCATGGAATATTGCAAATGGCGTGAAAGACAAGGAGCCATTATTCCTCAGCCGGCGAAAAGATGCCTGAGGAGTCGCGATTTCCGGCGGCAACAGCACCCAACGCAAGCACACCGCAGATGAGGGAAATCTCACGCTGCATTGCAGGGCAGTGCCGGGTCAGCGAAGGGAATTTCTGTGCACGGCACCGCAGGAAAGCAAGGGCAACCAGGTCTCCCTTGCAGCATCGCCGCCTGTTACACGCATCGGAAAATCCCTATGCCGCACATTACTTCACTCTTTGCTTTTCCAGCTTGCGTGCCAGCGTGCGGCGATGCATGCCAAGCCTGCGCGCGGTCTCCGAAATATTGAAGTTGGTCTCGGCCAGGGTCGCATGGATGCGCTCCCACTCCAGCGTCTTGATGGAGGTGGCGCGGTTGGTCAGTTCCACCGGCTCGGTGCCGGCGACGTGGCCGAACGCCGCTTCGATGTCGTCGGTGTTCGATGGTTTCGCAAGGTAATGGCAGGCGCCGAGCTTGATCGCTTCCACCGCGGTATTGATGCTGGCATACCCGGTCAGCACCACGATCTGCATCTCCGGATCGTGCTTGTGCAGCAACTGCACGCAGGCAAGGCCGGAGGTATTGCCGGTGATTTTCAGGTCGACCACCGCGTAGCCAGGGGAATGCTGCTCAAGCATCGCTTCCACCTCTTCCAGGCTGGACGCCACCAGCACCTTGTAGTCGCGCCGCTCGAAGGAACGGCCCAGGGTGCGTGCGAAAGCGGCATCGTCCTCGACGATCAATAGCACGCGTTCTTCATCGGCTGACATGCTTCTCTTCCTCCGGGAGGGCGATGCGGGACAGCGGCAGGGTCAGCTGGACGACGGCGCCACCCTCGGCGCGATTGCGCGCCGTCAGCATGCCGCCCAGCGTGCGCGAGACGTTCACCGCGAGGAAGATGCCCAGACCGCCGCCCGGGCGACCCTTGGTCGACTGATAGGGCTTGCCGAACTGCGCCAGCATTTCCGGCGCGAACCCCGGGCCATCGTCGCTGACCATCAGCACCAGGGAATCCCCTTCGCGACGCGCGATCATGCTCAGCCAGTGCGGCGAAGCTTCGATCGCGTTGTCCAGCAGATTATAGACGGTCTGCTTCAGCGCCGAATCGAACACCACCGGCATGTCGTCCTCGATCCGGTTTTCATAGACGAAGGTTTGAATCGGCCTGGTGGCGCGCCACTCGCGGGCGATGTCGTCCAGGAACGTGGCGATGGTGGTCTTGGTGGAGGATTCTCCCCGGGTTTCGCCGGCGGAAAGCAGGATGCCGCTGACGATGGACTTGCAGCGCTTGAGCTGGGTTTCCATCTCGGTGATTTCTTCCAGCAGCTCCGGGTTGCTCTTGAATTCCTTCATCCGTCTCCAGTCGCCGAGGATCACGGACAGCGTCGCCAGCGGCGTGCCGAGCTCATGCGCCGCGCCCGAGGCAAGCAGTCCCATGCGCACGATGTGCTCCTCTTCCGCCGCCTGCTGGCGCAGGTTGGCGAGCATGGCGTCGCCGGCGCGCAGGTTGGCGGAGATGCGGGTGATGGAGGCGACCAGCAGCCCCGCATTCAGCATGAAGCAGATCAGCACGCCCTGCACGTACAGGCTGAAGATGGGATGCTCGTTGTTCGCCGGCAGGATCAGGGGCTTCGAGAACAGCGCCAAGCCGGCGAGGCAGGCGCTGGTGATGGCGACGATGGTCCAGGTCGACCAGGCTTCCAGCAGCACCGCGCTGAGAATCACCTGCAGCAGATAAAGGAAGGCAAAGGGATTGGTCAGGCCGCCGCTGAAGTAAAGCTGGGCCGTCAGGCTGCCGACGTCCACCAGCAGCGCCAGGAACAGCTCATTGTTGGTCACCGGCTTCTGCATGCGCCAGCGCAGCTCGCTGACGCCGTTGAAGGCGGCGAGGCAAGCCAGCACGATCAGCATGTTCTGCAGCGGCAGTTCGATGCCGAAGCCGTAAGTCACGACTTCGATGGTGGTCAGCTGGCCGATGACGGCGATCCAGCGCAGCTGGATCAGCTGCTGCATGTTCTTGTGGCCGGCGGCCCGCTCCACCGTGGACTCGGCGGTCCATGGCTTGCTGGCCTGCTCGGCGGCGCCAGCGTATCTCGACTTGGTCAGCATTTCTTCATTCCCGGATGACGGCATCCGGACAGCATCAGCCCCGGCGCCGCTTGCGCTCGTCCCGGACCACCCAGAAGAAGGCGGCCGCGACCATCAAGGCAAGAGCATACCAAGTTACGGCATAGACCAAATGGCTGTTGTGAAAGGCGATGACGGTGAGTCCGCCGGTCGGCCGCACGCCGCCTGCGCCGGCGTTTTGTGCCTCGGCATCGGCCTGGCTGGCGTCGGCATCGACGAAATAGGGAGCGACGCGCTCCAGGCGGCGCGCAGCGGCAATCGCTTGCACGTCGCGCGAATACCAGCGGTCGGCGGCGGGATCGTTCTTGCGCAGGAAGCCGCCGTTTGGCTCGCTGATGCGCAGCAGGCCGGTGACGGTCACCGTCGGCCTGTCGGCGGCCGGCGGCTCCTTGGCCATGATCTGTCCCGGCGGGATGAAGCCGCGGTTCACCAGCACGATGCTGCCGTCGGCCTGGCGCAGCGGCGTCAGCAGCCAGTAGCCGCTGCCGAGGTCGGTGACGGCCTGGACGCGGGCGGCGTGTTCATGGAGGAAAACGCCGGACAGCCGCACATGGCGGTACTCGTCGGATTCGGCGGTGACGGCAGGCCAGCGCTCGGGGCCGGGCGCGGGAACCGGCTCGGCATGCACGCGCTGGTTGACGCGCTCGATCAGGTCCTGTTTCCAGTGCAGGCGTTTCACCTGCCAGGTCCCCAAAGCGCAAAAGGCGGCGAAGAACATCGCCGCCAGGATGGCAAGCACCACGCGGGTGGTACGGGAGCGCGAGCGGGGCGGGGCTTCGGTGAAAGCCCCTTCCCCGCCCTGCGCCGGCCGCTGCGTCATGGCAGCTTGTGCACGTGCTGCGCGGCGTCCGGGCCCATGCCCGGCATCATGTTGTGGTTCATGTGGTACATGACCCAGATCGAGCCGGCCAGCATGATGCCGACGACCAGCACGGTGAAAAGCATTGCCAGCATGGACCAGCCGCCTTCCGCCTTCGAGTTCATGTGCAGGAAGTAGATCATATGCACCACGATCTGCACGACGGCAAATCCGAGCAGGACGATGCCCAGGGTGCCGGAGCTGTCGATCTTCTTGCCCATCACCAGCCAGAACGGGATGGCGGTCAGGATCACCGACAGGATGAAGCCGACGGCGTAGCTCTTCAGGCTGCCGTGGTCATGGCCGTCATGGCCATGGTGATCGCCGTGGCCGTGGTGCTCGTGGGCGCCGTGCGCCGGTTGTGCGTGATGTCCGCTCATGGCAGAACTCCCATCAGGTAGACAAAGGTGAAGACGCCGATCCAGACCACGTCGAGGAAGTGCCAGAACATCGACAGGCACATCAGGCGGCGGCGGTTCTCGGGGATCAGTCCGTGGCGGTTCAGCTGGAAGCACAGCGTCACCAGCCAGACGATGCCGAAGGTCACGTGCAGGCCGTGGGTAGCCACCAGCGAGAAGAACGCGGTCAGGAAGCCGCTGCGCTGCGGGCCGGCGCCTTCGTGGATCAGGTGGGCGAACTCATACAGTTCCAGCGAGAGGAAGGCCAGGCCGAACAGACCGGTGACCCCGAGCCACATCAGGGTGCTGCCGAGACGCTTCTTCTGCGACTCCAGCATGGCGAAGCCGTAGGTGATCGACGAGAACAGCAGCATGGCGGTGTTGAGCGCCACCAGCGGCAGGTCGAACAGCTCCGCGCCGCTCGGACCGCCGGCGTAATTTCGGCCGAGCACCGCATAGCCGATGAACAGGCAGGCGAAGATCAGGCAGTCGCTCATCAGGTAAATCCAGAAGCCGAGCAGCGTGCCGTTTTCCGGATGGTGCTCCTTCACATAGAAGCGGGAGCTCTTGTCGGCGCTGATGGCGCTTTCAGGGGTGGCGAGGATCTCAGACATGGCTTTCCAGCATTCGAGTACGCGCGGCTTCGGTACGGACCACCTGGTCCGCCGGGATGTAGAAGTCGCGCTTGTAGTTGAAGGTATGGACGATGATCGCGGTCAGCATCGAGACGAAGCCGATGCCGGCCACCAGCCACATCTGCCAGATCAGGGCGAAGCCGACCAGCGCGGACAGTGCGGCGATGATGAAGCCGGCGCCCGTGTTCTTCGGCATGTGGATGGGCACGAAGCCTTCCATCGGGCGGACGTAGCCGGCCTTCTTCATGTCGGCCCAGGCGTCGGTGTCGAAGACGCGCGGGGTGAACGCGAAATTGTAGTCAGGCGGCGGCGACGAGGTCGACCATTCCAGGGTGCGGCCGTTCCATGGGTCGCCGGTCACGTCGGCCAGCGCATGGCGGCGCTTGAAGCTGACGTAGAACTGCATGCCCATGGCGCCGATGCCGAGCGCGATCAGGACCGCGCCGAGGGCGGCGATCTGGAACCAGATCTGCAGCGACGGATCCTCGAAGTGGCTCATGCGGCGGGTGACGCCCATCAGGCCGAGCACGTACAGCGGCATGAAGGCGAGGTAGAAGCCGACCAGCCAGCACCAGAAGGAGACCTTGCCCCAGAACTCGTCCAGCTTGAAGCCGAAGGCCTTCGGGAACCAGTAGTTGATGCCGGCGAACAGGCCGAACACCACGCCGCCGATGATCACGTTGTGGAAGTGGGCGATCAGGAACAGGCTGTTGTGCAGCACGAAGTCGGCCGCCGGAACCGCCAGCAGCACGCCGGTCATGCCGCCGATGACGAAGGTGATCATGAAGCCCACCGTCCACAGCATCGGCACGTCGAAGCGGATGCGGCCGCGGTACATGGTGAAGAGCCAGTTGAAGATCTTGGCGCCGGTCGGGATCGAGATGATCATCGTGGTGATGCCGAAGAACGAGTTCACGCTGGCGCCCGAACCCATGGTGAAGAAGTGATGCAGCCACACCAGGTAGGACAGGATGGTGATGACCACGGTCGCGTACACCATGGACTTGTAGCCGAACAGGCGCTTGCCGGAGAAGGTGGACACCACTTCCGAGAAGATGCCGAACACCGGCAGAACCAGGATGTAGACCTCGGGATGGCCCCAGATCCAGATCAGGTTCACGTACAGCATGGCGTTGCCGCCGAGGTCATTGGTGAAGAAGTTCATGCCGAACATGCGGTCCAGGGACAGCATGGCGAGCACGGCAGTCAGCACCGGGAAGGCGGCGACGATCAGCACGTTGGTGCAGAGCGAGGTCCAGGTGAACACCGGCATCTTCATCATGGTCATGCCGGGAGCGCGCATCTTGATGATGGTGACGATCAGGTTCACGCCGGACAGCAGCGTGCCGACGCCCGCCACCTGCAGCGCCCAGATGTAGTAATCCACGCCGACGTCGGGGCTGGCCAGAATGCCGGACAGCGGCGGATAGGCGAGCCAGCCGGTGCGGGCGAATTCACCCACGAACAGCGAGGCCATCACCAGCACGGCGCCGAAGGTGGTCATCCAGAAGCTGAAGTTGTTCAGGAACGGGAAGGCGACGTCTCGCGCGCCGATCTGCAGCGGCACGACATAGTTCATCAGGCCCGTCACCAGCGGCATCGCGACGAAGAAGATCATGATCACGCCGTGGGCGGTGAAGACCTGGTCGTAGTGGTGCGGCGGCAGGAAGCCGGCGGAGTCGCCGAAGGCGACCGCCTGCTGGGCGCGCATCATGAGGGCGTCGGCGAAGCCGCGCAGCAGCATGACGAGGCCGAGCACGATGTACATGATGCCGATTTTCTTGTGGTCGATGCTGGTGAACCAGTCGCGCCACAGCGGGCCCCACAGCTTGAACTTGGTCAGCAGGGTGAGGACGGCGAGTCCGCCGATCGCCACCATGATGAAGGTGCCGATCAGGATCGGCTCATGGAAGGGAATCGCATCCCAGCCCAGCCGACCGAAGATAAGCTTGGTCAGATCGATGTTGTCTAACATGATTACTCTTTATGGAAATGATTTGCCGGGTGCACCGTGTCGGCGCCGTTCTGGGCGACGTGGCCGGCATGGCCGGCGTGGGCAGCCTCGGCGGCGGGTTGTTCCGGCTTCGCCGCGCTGGCTGCACCGGCTTCATGTGCATTCAGGTTCGCGGCCGCGTTGCGGATGCGGTTCGCATCGTCGGCCATCATTTGATTGATGCAGGTCGAGCCCGGTTCCACGCAGCGATTCAGAATGGCGGTGTACAGGCCGTTGTCGACGCCGCCATAGCGGCGCACCGGCTCGCGCTCGCTCGGCTTTTCCAGCGCGAGGTAGTCGGCGCGGGTCAGCGGCTTGCTCTCGGACTTGGTGCGCGCGACCCAGTTGTCGAAGTCGGCGGCGGCGACGCCGCGGTACTTGAAGCGCATGTGCGAGAAGCCGGCGCCGCTGTAGTTGGCGGAAAAGCCTTCATACTCGCCGACCTTGTTGATCACGGCGTTGAGCTGGGTCTCCATGCCAGGCATGGCGTAGATCTGGCCGGCCAGCGCGGGAACGTAGAAGCCGTTCATCACGTTGGAAGCGGTGATCTTGAAGCGCACCGGCACGTCGACCGGGGTGACCAGTTCGTTGACGGTGGCGATGCCCTGCTCCGGATAAATGAACAGCCATTTCCAGTCGAGCGCCACGACCTGCACTTCCAGCGCCTTGTGGTCGGCGGCGAGCGGCCGGCTGGCATCGATGCGATCCAGCGGACGGTAGGGATCGAGCTTGTGGGTGCTGATCCAGGTGATCAGGCCGAGGACGATGATGATCAGCAGCGGAGCGCCCCAGATGATCAACTCCAGCTTGGTGGAATGATCCCAGTCAGGCTCATATTTGGCCGAGGTATTGTTTTTCCGGTAGCGCCATGCAAAGATGAGCGTCAGGGCGATCACGGGAACGATGATAAGAAGCATCAAGGCCGTAGAAATGATGACAAGTCGGCCCTGTTGAGCGGCGATATCGCCTGACGGATTCAGCACCACCGTTTCACATCCGGCGAGCAGAACTGAAGGCAATAAGAATAAGCCGCGACGAACTATCTGGGAAATCATGCGGTGGCTAGAAGAGAAGTAGAGGGAAGCTAACCGCGCGAGTTTACCGTCGATGGGGCGTCTTGCCGATTGGACGTTTTGTCCCACCCTTCGCATGCCCTGCCAACAAAGGGGCAGCGGAGATCGCTAAACCGATACACAGTACCGATACACTGTAGCCGAGGAGACAACAATGGCTGGAACCATCACTTATCGCGGCAGCTTTCCGGCGGATGCCGGGCCGCATTCGGCCGACAATGGCGCGTTCGGCGCCGACACCCAGGAAGGACATGTCGCTCCGGGCGAGATCGCCATCGGCGTGGTCATAGGACGCGCCTCGGAGTACTTCGATTTCTTCGTCTACGCCATCGCCTCGGTGCTGGTGTTTCCCTCAGTCTTCTTCCCTTTCGCGGACAGGCTGACCGGCGCACTGTATGCCTTCATGATCTTTTCGCTAGCCTTTGTGGCAAGGCCGATCGGCACCGTGGCCTTCATGGCCATCCAGCGCCGCTTCAGCCGCGAAGTCAAGCTCACCCTGGCGCTGGTCCTGCTCGGCGCCTCCACCGCCGGCATCGCCTTCCTGCCCAATCATGCCCATCTCGGCATGGCGGCCATCGGGCTGCTGGCGGCGTTCCGCATCGGCCAGGGTGTGGCGCTCGGCGGCGCCTGGGATGGCCTACCGTCGCTGCTGGCCCTGAATGCGCCGGCGCACCGCCGCGGCTGGTACGCCATGCTGGGCCAGCTCGGCGCACCGGTCGGCTTCATCCTTGCCGCCGGCCTGTTCTCCTACCTGATGGCGGAGCTGTCGCAGCGCGACTTCCTCGAATGGGGCTGGCGCTATACCTTCTACGTTGCCTTCGCGATCAATGTGGTGGCACTGTTCGCCCGTCTGCGCCTGGTCACGACGCCGGAGTACGAGCGCCTGCTCAATGAACGCGAGCTGCAGCCCGCCGGCGCCATCCGCATGATGCGCAACCAGGGTCGCAATGTGCTGATCGGCGCCCTCGCCGCCCTGGCCAGCTACGCCCTGTTCCACCTGGTGACGGTGTTCCCGCTGTCGTGGATCAGCCTGTACTCCCAGCGCTCGGTGAGCGAATTCCTGGCACTGCAGATGGCGGGCGCGGTGCTGGCCGCCGGCGGCATCGTCGCCTCCGGCCTGATCGCCGACCGTCTCGGACGCCGCACCACGCTCGGCACGCTGGCCGTGCTGATCGCATTGTTCAGCGCCTGCATACCGACCCTGATGGATGGCGGCATCCTTGGCCAGAACATCTTCATCCTGGCCGGCTTCGCCCTGCTCGGCCTGTCCTATGGCCAGGCCGCCGGCGCCGTGACGTCGAACTTCGCCAGCAAGTACCGCTACACCGGCGCGGCGCTCACCTCGGACGTCGCCTGGCTTGTCGGCGCCGGCTTCGCGCCGCTGATCGCGCTGTTCCTGGCCGCGAATTTCGGTCTTGCCTACGTCAGCCTCTACCTGCTGTCGGGCGCCGGCTGCTCGCTTGCCGCACTGAGCCTGAACAAGGCGCTGACTTACCGGGACTGACAGGGAAGCCTGCCTGAGCAGTTGGCCGAAACGCCGCCGCTGGAAGCGTCCAGCGGCGGCGTTTTCTTTGGCGGACGCGAAACCGCAGCGCGCAGCGCGGCAAGTCGAACCGCATCCGCAGCCATGCCCTGCTGCGAACCGCGACTGATCTGCGTCGTCATTGACGCGGGCTGAACTGCTACACTGGCGCCCTTTCCGCTTGCCCGCTTCAACCATCCATGTCGGAACAACTGTACGGTCTTTTCCTGGTGTGGTCGGTGCGCCTCACCCTGATGCTGGCTGACGATGCCGCCATGCTGGCCTTTATTTTCTGCCAATAAGCGCCCTTTCCATGCAGGCCGCTGCTGCCTGCCGCCGTCTCCGAGGGCTTCCGGATGAGCGTCAGATAGCCGCCCGTGAATTCCGATTGAAGCGCGCTGCCGCTGCGCATGGCGGCGCTGCGTGACTATGTGTTCAATCCATTGGAGCAAGCGCGATCGGCGCCGTCATCACGGCGTCACATTCGCCGCTTATGATGCCTCCATTCGCCGCACAGGCCATCGATAGGCATGGCGGCGAAGAGGTGGGCCTTGACCTGACAGATAAGGAAGGTCCCACCGACCAGATTTTCTTCAAATCATCAAGCCATCAAGGCTGCGTAGCCGAGGCAGCCGCATTGCATGGCCGCGGCAGCACCGCAGGCGTCTTCCGCGTCACGGCATAGCTGACCAACCCTGCCCATTCATGCACCGCGCTGTCGAGTTCGGCCAGGTTGGCGCCGAGGTTCAGATCCAGCCGCAGCAGATGGCCGGGCCAGCTCTGGTGATCGACCGGATAGGGAATCACCGGCCAGCCCAGCGCGCAGAACACGCCGATAGCGCGCGGCATGTGCGCGGCGGATGTTATCAGCACCCAGTTTTCTCCTGGCCGTGGGCTGACCAGTCTTTTCGAATAGAGCGCATTTTCGACGGTGTTGCGCGACGCGATTTCGAACGTCACCCCCGCGGGATCCGGCCCAATCTGCGCGAACAGCATGCGCGCCACCTCCCCCTCCCGGTAATCCCGGTCGACCAGCCGGCCGGACCCGCCGGAAAAAATCAGCTTGGCTTGGGGATAGCGGCGGGCCAGCGCGATGAAAGCCATGGGTCGTTCGGCATGCGCGGTGAATTCCGGCTGCCGCCAGACGGAACTGTGGCCAGCCCGCTCGGCCCCGCCCAGCATGATGATGCCGTCCACTCTTTCCGGCAGAACCGGGTTTGCGGGAAAGCGGCTCTCGAGTGGAAAGAGCAACCACTCGCCGACCGGAAAAAACGCGACCGGCAGCAATGCCAGCAAAAGGAAGGCCGCAGCCCGGCGCGCCAGCCGCAGATTGCCCGTCCGCAGAAGGAGCAGGATCAGCGCCAGGCCGACGAGCATCACGCTGCTGGGCGAGACGATGAACCAGGCCAGCTTGGATGCGAGGAAAAAAGCGGTGTCCATCCAGCTCCAAAGTCATGCAATGAATTCGACCGCCACCCTACTGGGTTGAGAAAGATCAAGGCGACGATCTTGAGCGGAATCAAGTACTTGGCGTGCTTGCCCCTGGGTTGTCCACAAGCTTACCCACCAAAACTGTGGATAAGCCGGTTTACCCTTTACGGGCGCTCAATACGGCGAGTGAACTGCACGGCGCGGAGGGATTATGCGGCAAATGCGGTGACGGCGGAAACCGCCATGCGGCGTATCGGCGTGACGTCGGTTCAATGCCTGTGGCCGAAGGTATCGGCCACCATCGTCGTCGCACCGCCGGGAGGTTGGTCCAGCACGGCGCGAATCTTCTCCTCCAGTTCGGCGCGCCGGTAAGGCTTGCTCAGGATATCCATCGAGCCGGCGCCCTCCTTCTGGTAAGAGAGTTCATCCATATAACCCGTGGTGAGCAGGACCGGCACATCCGGCAGCCGCTTGCGCACCTTCTCCGCCAGCACCAGGCCGTTCATGCCGCCCGGCATGACGAGATCGGTGAACAGCAGGTCGATGCGCTGCGCCCGATCCAGCATGTCCAGCGCCTGCTCGCCGCTGGCTGCCGACAGCACGCGGAAGCCGAGGGACAGCAAGGTGCTTTCCGCCACTTGCCGCACGTCGTCGCTGTCCTCCACTAGCAGGATGGTGCGCGTCGCAGCCGCGGCCTGGCCTGGAGCTGGATACGAACGCGGCGCCGCGCCGACGCCATGCTCGGACGCCAGGGGGAACATCATCTGTACCGTCGTTCCCTTTCCCGGGTGACTGTCGATGTGGAGCCGGCCATGGGACTGCTGCACGAAGCCGTGCACCATCGCCAGTCCAAGGCCGGTGCCCGGCACCTTGGTAGTGAAAAAGGGCTCGACGGCACGATCCAGCACGTCGGGCGTCATGCCCGCGCCTTCGTCGGTAATGCTGAGGCTGACGAAATTGCCGGCGAGCGGCCGCTGGCTGCCCGCGCCTTCCTTGCCGTTCACCGTGCCGGTGGCGATGGTCACCCTTCCGCCGCCCGGCATGGCGTCGCGGGCATTGATCAGCACGTTCAGCAGCGCCATCTCCATGTGGGTGGGATCGACGATGCAGGCCGGCAGGCCTGGCTTCAGTTGCAGCCTGAGGTCGACGCTCTCTCCAAGGGTGCGCGCCAGCATTTCGCTGAATTCCACCACCAGGGTATTGAGATTGACCTGCCTGGGTTCCAGCCGCTGCTTGCGGGCAAAGGTGAGCAGTTGCTGGGTCAGCTTGCCGCCCTTGAAAGCGGCTTGCTCGGCGCGATCGAGCGCATCGCGCAGGCGCGGATTGTCGCTGGCCTGGTGCTTGGCGAGTTCCAGATTGCCGGTCACGACCTGCAGCAGATTGTTGAAGTCATGGGCGAGGCCCGCCGTCAGCTGGCCGATCGCCTCCATCTTCTGCGCCTGGCGGAACGATTGCTCCGAGACCCGGCGCTGCGTGATGTCGAGCTGGGAAGCGAAGAAGTAGGTCAGCCTGCCTTCGGCATCGAAGATCGGTCCGATGAAAAGCGCGTTCCAGAACGGCGAGCCGTCCGCCTTGTAGTTCAGGATGTCCACCGCCACCGCACGGTGTTCGCGGACGGCGGCGCGGATTTCGGCCACCGTGTCCGGATCGGTGTTCGGACCCTGCAGCATGCGGCAATTCCGGCCGATGACCTGCGTCTCTTCGTAGCCCGACATGTCGAGGAAGGCGCGATTGACGAAGACGATGGGATTGTCTTCCTGGTTGGGGTCGGTCACCAGCATCGGCATGCGCGTCATTTCCACCGCGGCGAAAAAAACGCTGTTGCGCTGGTCCAGTCCGGGGCGCGAGATGAAGCTGGCCTGCCAGTGCCGGAGGCCGGGATTGCCGAGCGGGTCGAAGCTGTTTCCCTCCAGTTCGCCCGATGCCGGCACGCCCGCGCTTTGTCCGCCGCCCTGAACGTCGAGCGGCTTGGCGCCATCCTCTTCCCGTTTGCTGCCTGTGCTCATCGATGCATCCGAATCCTCAAATTGCTTTCACATCGCCTGCCGGCGCCGTGTTCGGGCAGCCCTCGCCGCGGCGGCTACCCGATTGGACGAAGGACGGGCCGATCTGTTCAACCCGCATGCTCAATCCCGAGCCAGAAGATGGCAGCCGGCGCGCGGCAAGTCCACGTCATTTTTTCCCCGAGAGTAGGTTTTTTCCGCAACAACGTGATAGCATATTTCCGAGGGGAAATTACAATTCTCCAGAGACAAAAACCACCAGCCCGCTCGGCCGATGACGGCAGCTGCCAGCGGCGCTTACAGAGGACATGCAGGCGGAGACGAACGTGTCAGCGGACGAAGATCTCAAGGCCAGACTCATGGAATGCGAGCAGAGGCTTCAATTCCTGTCCCAGTTTTCGTCCGACTGGTATTGGGAACAGGATGCCGAGTTCCGGTTCACCCACATCAGCCGCAATTCCCTGTCCGAAGAACGCTTTCCGCGCAGCCTGAGCATCGGCAAGCGGCGCTGGGACCTGCCCTACGTCGGCATCACCGAAGCCGAATGGGAAGCGCATCGGGCGCTGCTGCGTGCGCACCAGCCCTTTCACGACTTCATTCTCAAGCGCTACGACACCAAGGGCAATCTGTATTACACCAGCCTGAGCGGCGCTCCCTTCTACGATGGCGACGGCAATTTCAAGGGCTACCGCGGCATCGGCCGCGACGTCACCAAGCGCAAGCAGATGGAGCAGCAGGCGGCGCTGGAGCATGCGGTGGTGCGCGTCATCACCGAGGCCAGCGACGTCGTCTCGGCCCTGCCGCGCATCCTGCAGGCGATCTGCGAAACCCTCGACTGGGACTATGGCGCCTATTGGGGCGCCGAGGGACAGAACGAGCTGATCCGCCAGCTCTACGTCTGGCATGTGCCGGACCTCGCCGCCGAGCGCTTCGTCGGCAGCGGCAGCAGCTGGGTCGCCAGCCGGGAGAACGCCGGCGGCAACGACGGCGACGTGGTGCGCAAGGCCTGGCTGGGGCAGCAGCCGGTGTCGATACAGAATCTCTCATTGCAGCCCGCGTTCCAGCGCGCCGGCCAGGCACAGGAACTCGGACTGCGCACCGCGTTCGCCTTCCCGGTGGTGATCGGCGACCGGACCCATGGGGTGATGGAGTTCTACAGCCGCACGATGCGCGAAGTGGAAGCCTCGCTGCTGGCCAGCCTGACCACGGTCGGCAACCAGATCGGCCTGTTTTGCCAGCGCAAGCAGCTGGAGTCGCGGCAGGTCATGCAGCATATCGTCACTCGGCTGCTGTCGGAGTCCGACACGGTGGAAGTGGCCATGCCGGCCATCATCCAGACCGTCTGCCAGACCCTGGGCTGGGATTACGGCGGCTATTGGTGCATGGATACGCAGACGCGGATGGTGAACTGCCGCGCCTTGTGGAGCATCGACAGGCTGACCGACAGCAGTTTCGTCCAGCAAACGCGGCAGAAGGCCATCTTCCTCTCGCGCCTGACCAATGAACGCAATGCCGGCCACCTCGGCACCGTCTGGCGCGAGCGCATTCCGGTTTGGGTGGCCGACATCGGCGCCACCCTTGAATACCGGCATCACCGCACCCGGCTGGGCGCCGAATCCGCGCTGCACTCCATCTTCGCCTTCCCGATCGTCGACGGCCAGGAAGTGTTGGGCGCCCTCGAATTCTTCAGCCGCACCATCCGGCAGCCGGACGATACGCTGCTCGAAACGGCCCAGGCGATCGGCATCCAGGTCGGCCAGTTCCATCGTCGCAAGGAAGCGGAGGAACGGATCCAGTATCTCGCCTTCTATGATGCCCTGACTGGCCTGCCCAACCGACCCTTCTTCGTGCAGCAGCTCAACCATGCGCTGGCCAAGGCGCGCCGTTCCGCCGCCCGCCTGGCGTTGCTGTTCATCGACGTCGACCGATTCAAGCACATCAACGACAGCCTCGGCCATGAAGCCGGCGACCAGCTGCTGGCGGAAATGGCGTCCCGCTTCAAGGCCTGCATACGCGAGAGCGATACCGTCGGCCGGCTCGGCGGCGATGAATTCGTGATTCTCCTGGAAGGCATCAAGGACGCGCGCGAGGCGGCGGTGGTGTCGCGCAAGATCAACGAGGCGGCGCTGCGGCCGTTCACCATCGGCGCGCAGGAATATCAGGTCTCGGCCAGCATCGGCATCAGCCTGTATCCCGACAATGGCGACAATGCGCAGGTCATGATGAAGCATGCCGACATCGCCATGTACCAGACCAAGGAAAGCGGCAAGAACCACTATCAGTTCTATTCGCCGCAGATCGACCGCGACGCTTCCAGCCGCCTGGCGATGGAAGCGGAACTGCGGCAGGCGCTGGAACGCAACCAGCTTCGCCTGCACTATCAGCCCAAGGTGAGCCTGGACAGCGGACGCATCAGCGGCATGGAAGCCCTGCTGCGCTGGGCGCATCCGGAGCTGGGCATGGTGCCGCCGTCGGTCTTCATTCCGCTGGCGGAGGAAACCGGCATGATCGAATCCATCGGCGCCTGGGTGCTGCAGGAAGCCTGTGCGCAGAGCAAGCGCTGGGAAAACGAGGGGCTGCCGCCGCTGCGCATTTCGGTCAATCTCTCGCCGCGCCAGTTCAACAGCGAAGACCTGATCGCCGACATCGCCCAGGCGCTGATCCAGCATCAGCTGCAGCCGGGCGTGCTGGAGCTGGAAATTACGGAAAGCACGGTCACGCGCAATGCGGAGAAGGCGGCGCGGGTGCTGGCCCGGGTGCAGGCCATGGGCGTGTCGGTCGCCATCGACGATTTCGGCACCGGCTACTCATCCCTGAGCCAGCTCAAGCATTTTCCGATCAATACCTTGAAGATAGACCGCTCCTTCATTGCCGACGTCACCGTCAACCGGGCCAACAAGGCGATCGTCCGGGCAGTCGTCGCCATGGGCAAGGCGCTCGGCCTGAACCTGGTGGCGGAGGGCGTGGAAAGCGACGAGCAGATGCAGTTCCTGCAAAGCGTTTCATGCAACGAAGTCCAGGGCAGCTATTTCAGCGGCCCCCTGCCGCCCCGCGAGTTCGCCGAGCTGCTGCGCCAGGACGAGGCGCTGCTGCGTCATTGATCAGCTGCGCGACGACAGCACGATTCCTCCGACGATCAGCAGGAAGGCCACCGCATGGTAGGCATGCGGCATCTCGCCCAGGATGGCTGAGGAAAGGATCGCAGCGAACAGCGGCGTGAGGTTGTTGAAGAAGGCGGCGATGTTCGGCCCCACCCGCTGCACGCCCACGCCCCAGCAGCGGAAGGCGATGATGGCCGGGCCGATGGCGACATAAGCCAGGGCCGCCGCGAGCGGCCAGCCCCATTCCACGTGATGGTCGCCCAGGCTCCATTCGCCGGCGGCGAAGACGGCCGACCACGCCACGCCGTACGTCACCTGGGCGGCGAGGAAGCTGGCCCAGTGGCCGTTGCGTATGCCGTCCGGCACGCCGGGGCGTCCGAGCAGCCAGCTGTAGATGGACCAGGCGATGGTGGCCAGCACCATGAAGATGTCGCCCGGCACCAGGCGCAGCGACAGCAACTGCTGCCATTGGCCCCGGCTCAACACGATCAGCACGCCGGCCATGGACAGCGCCGCGCCCATGGTCTGGCGCCGGCTGACGCGGGCGCCGAAAAACAGCCAGCCGATCAGCAGCATCCACACCGGCATCGACGCCGCCACCAGGGTGACGTTGATTGGCGTCGAACTCTGCAGCGCCAGGTATTGCAGCGCGTTGTAGAGGCCGATGCCGAGCAGCCCCAGCACCGAGAAACGGCGCCAATGGGTCAGCAGACCGCTCCCCGGCCGGTAGATGAAGGCGGCGAGCGGCGCGAGCAGCACGAGCGCGATGGCCCAGCGCAGCAGGTTCAGGGTGATGGGCGGAACCATGTCATGCAGCAGCCGACCGACGATGGCATTGCCTGCCCAGAGCAGCGGCGGAACGGCGAGGAGGAGCGCAGTGGATGGAGTGAGCTGGGTCTTCATGCTGGATGCTGGGAACGGCCGGACGGCAACTGCGCGCCCGCTGTACTGGCTGGCCGACACGGCGGCGCACCGGTTTCTGCCGTCAGGATCACTGCCGGACGAAGGACGGACGCTACTTTGCGGCAATGAAAAGGTGACGCGGAGCATACCATAGGCGCCGGCACGGTGATTTGCGCCGGCTTGTCCCGGAATTGCCTGAAAACACTCATCGATTCCAGTCTTGCGGCGAATGCAAAAGTATCCGCCAGAAGTATAATGATTCTCATTCTCTAGAATCTCCGCGCGATCATGACATCCTCCCTCAGACTGGCCGTCGGCTTGCTGATCTGCCTCTTCGGCTTGTGCAATGCCGCCCGCGCCGATTCGGCGAGCGAGCAGAAGACACGGCAAACCTGGCAGATCCTCGACTATCTGGCTGTCGACTATGGCGGCGCCGTGGAGGACGGCAAGGTCAAGAGCGCGGATGAGTATGCCGAGATGCAGGAATTCGCCCAGACTTCGGAGCGCAACCTCGCGGAACTGCCCGACGGTCCCGCCAAGGCCCGGCTGCTCCAGGAAGCGGCCGCGCTGAAGAACGACATTGCCGCCAAGGCCGGCCAGGACCAGGTCGGCCGGCGCGCCCGCGGATTGGCCGCCGCCCTGCTCGCCGCCTATCCGGTGCCGGTGGCGCCGTCGAAGATGCCCGATCTGCAAGCCGGCGCCAAGCTGTACCAGGCGCAATGCGCCTCCTGCCACGGCGCCGAGGGGCGGGGCAACGGTCCGCTGGCCGCCAGGCTGTCGCCGCCGCCGGCCGACCTGACCGACCATGAGCGTGCCAGCCAGCGCAGCCTGTTCGGCCTGCATCAGATCGTCACCCAGGGCATCTCGGGCACGTCCATGCCGGCGTTTTCGCAGCTCTCCGATGACGAGCGCTGGGCGCTCGCCTTCTTCGTCTCCAGCCTTTCCTATACCGATGCCGACCGCCAGGCCGGGCAGAAGCTGTGGAAGGAAAACAAGGTCGGGATCGCGGCTGCCATTCCCAATATCGCCGGTCTGACCCAGCTGTCGGAAATGGCGCTGGCCGAAAAGCTGCCGCCGGACCAGGCCCGCGCCGCCCTCGCCTTCCTGCGCAGCAATCCGGAAAACCTCGCCCAGTCGCGCCACGACAGCCTGGCGGTGGCGCAATCGCGCCTGAAGGAAAGCCTGGCGGCGCTGCAGGACGGCAAGCAGTCCGAGGCGGTGCGGCTGGCCCTATCCGCTTATCTGGACGGCTTCGAGCCGGTGGAGCCGGCGCTGGCGGTCAAGGACAAGAACCTGTTCGACGAGATCGAGAAAACCATGGGCAGCTTCCGCAATGCCGTCACCGCGCGCGACATGGCCGGCGCCGCCGCCATCGAAGGCAAGCTCCAGGGCATGCTCGGTCAGGCGCAGGAAGCGCTGGCCTCGACCAGCGAGGATCCGCTCGGCGTGTTCATCGGGGCGCTGACCATCCTGCTGCGCGAGGGACTGGAAGCGCTGCTGATCGTGGTGGCGATGATCGCCTTCCTGAAGAAAGCGCAGCGCCAGGACGTGATCCGCTATGTGCATGCCGGCTGGACCTCGGCGCTGGCCGCCGGCGGCCTGACCTGGTTCATCGCCACCAGCCTGGTCGACATGAGCGGCGCCAGCCGCGAGCTCACCGAAGGCTTCTCCGCCATCTTCGCCGCCGTGGTGCTGCTGAGCGTCGGCGTCTGGATGCATCAGAAGAGCCTGGCCGGCCGCTGGCAAGCCTATGTGAAGGAAAAGCTGTCCTCGGCGCTGAACCGCAGCTCCGCCATGATGCTGTTCGTGCTGGCCTTCGTCACGGTGTACCGGGAAGTGTTCGAAACGGTGCTGTTCTACGCCGCCCTCTGGACCGAGGGCAACGGCATCTATCTGCTGTCCGGCCTGGGCACCGGCTTGCTGATCCTGGCGGGCGTGGCGCTGGTGATGCTCAAGACCAGCTCGCGCCTGCCGATTTCGCAATTCTTCGCCGCCAGCTCGGCCCTGGTCGCCATCCTGTCCTTCGTCCTGATCGGCAAGGGCGTGGCGGCGCTGCAGGAAGCCGGCATGCTGGGCGTGACGCCGGTGCCGATGCCGCGCATCGACCTGCTCGGCATGTATCCCTCGCTGCAGTCGGTGGCGGCGCAGGTGGTGGTGGTGCTGATCATCATCGCCAGCGTCAGCTACAACCTGCGCTCCACCCGCAGCCCCCGCTAACCCATAAGACAAAGGCCTCGCTCCGGATCACCCGGCGCGAGGCCTTTTCATTGATGCATTTCGATCGGTGCGGCCGGAGCGGCCGGCGTTCTTATTGCCGCTTCAGGAACAGGCTGCTCCATTTCCGCTCCCACTTCTCACTTTCATCCAGCACCTCGCCGACATCGATCATGGTGGAAGGAAAGTTGTTGAGTTCGCTCTTGACCTTGGTGCTGGCCGGTATGCGGCCCATGGACTTCAGCAGTTCCTGTCCTTCCGGCGACAGCACGTAGTCGGCGAACAGCAGCGCCGCATGCGGATGCGGCGCATTGCGGGCCACGCCCAGGGCCTGCGGCCGCGCGATCACCGGCTCGATCGGCGCCCAGTCGATGGGCGCGCCGCGCCGCTTCAGCGATTCGGCGACCGAGTTGTACACCGTCAGCGCCACCGGCACTTCGCCGGCCGCCACCAGCTCCGTCAGCAGGATGTGGCCCTTGCGCACATCCGGCCGCAGTTCCGACAGCTTGTCGAAAAACTGGGCGCCGCGCTCGGCGCCGAGCTTCTTCACCATGGCGGCCATCCATTCGCTGTCGGTGGCTTCGATGCCGAGGCGCCCCTTCCACTTCGGATCGGCGAAACCTTCGTAGGAATTGGGCAGATCCTCGCGCTTGATCTTGGCGGTATTGTAGGCGACGACGAAGTAATTCAGCCGGTCGGAAACCCAGAGCCGGTGTGACGGAATGGCGCCGGGCGGCAGATCCGCCAGATAGGGGCTGAAGAATTCGGCGGTGAGCTTTTCCCGCGCGATCATCTCCACTTCAGGGGCGTTGGTTTCGATGACATCCACCGCGTAACGCCGGGCCTTGCCCTCGGTGACGGTACGCTGGACCACCTTCTCGCTCACCGCCCGCCACAGCTCCACCTTGATGCCATACTTTTTCTCGAAGGCGTTGGCCAGCGGCATGGATTCGGAGGGTGCGAGCGAGGTGTACAGCGTCACCGTTCCCTCCTGCTTCGCCTTCTCCACCAGCTTCTGATCGCGGTCGGCGCCACGGTACTGGAAGACGGCGTCATTGCGTCCGGCGTTCTGCGCCGGCACGCTGCCCGCCGCCGCGGACAGGGCGAGCGCCAGCGCTGCCGTCAGCACGCGGCGGCGCGGTGTGAAACGAGAGAAGAGACTCATGCTGCCTCCGCTGCGACCGGCCGCCCGAGCGCGGCCGAAGTTGGGAATACCAGGGACTTGATCACCACCGGCACCGCGCCGGAGGTTTCCAGCATGGCCCCGATGTCGATGAAGTCGAACTCCTTCAGCGTCACGCCATCGATGGAAACAATGGTGCTGGCCAGCTTCAGCTCTTCCACGCAATGGATGCCGATCAGGCCGCCGATATCGCCGTCGCCCACCAGGATCAGCGGATGGCCGTTCTCCAGCAAGGCCGCAAGCCCGGCGACGGCGCCGCGGCAGAAGGCGTCCATGCGGGCAAAGGTGGCCGATTCCTGCCAGCGGTAGCACAGCGCGACCGGCCGTTCGCCATGCTGCAGATCGAGCCGGCGCAGCGCCGCCTGGATGCCGGCGGCGATGCGGGCCGGGTCCAGCGCTTCGTCGGCGAGCGGCAGATCGGGCGTGACCACGGCGATGTTCCGCAGCGGCAGCGCTTCCAGCGGCGCGACGTAAATGGTGCTGCCGCTGACCTGCACCGTGTACTGCGAGGCGCCGACGACGGTGGCCCGTATGCCCTGTTCCGGAGCGGCCACCGGCACGCCCCACTGCCTTACCTTGGCGAGAATGGCACGCGCCAGGCGCGGCCCCAGATCGCCGAAGCCCTGCGCCTGCTTGTCGTAGATGTACTCCGACACGCCGCCGGAAAAGGTGATCACGTCGGGCCGATGGCGATTGCTCAATGCGTCCAGCCGCAGCAGTGCCGCCGTCTGGGCATCCAGCGCCGGCTGGCTGATGACGGCGAACAGGCGGCTGGCCATGCATTCGGCCATGCGGTCCAGGTCGGCGTCGGCCGGACGCATGCCGATCTCCAGCGGGATCCCGGCTTCGGCGGCGAAGCGGCGCCCCGCCTCTTCGATGCGCTGCACGCGGCCGCCGGCATCGAGGCAGACGATGCGTGCGCCGACATCCACCGCCGTGAGCTCCGCCAGCTCGCCGGCTTCGCACAGCGCGATCTTGGAGGTGCCGCCGCCGATGTCGATATTCATCACCCGCACGCCGTCCCGGATGGAGCGGGCGGCGGCGCCGGAACCGAAGGCGGCGAGCGTGGTTTCCAGGCCGTCGCCGGCGCTGACGGAAACGAACTTGCCGGCCTGCGCGGCGAACAGCTCGCCGATGGCGCGGGCATTGCTGCGGCGGACCGCCACGCCGGTCAGGATCAGGGCGCCGGTGTCGATCGCCTCCGGCAGGATGCCGGCCAGCCGGTACTGCTGCTCGATGAAGGCGCCGAGCGCCGCCGCGTCGATGGTGTGGTCGTCGGCGTATGGCGTGAGCATCACCTCGGATTCATGCAGGATTTCGCGCTCCGAGACGATGTAGCGGTTGTCGAGCCGCTCCAGCAGCAACCGGGAAAACACCAGATGGGACGTGGATGAGCCGATGTCGACGCCGACGCTGGTGAGGCGGATTTCATCCTCCTCTTCCAGGCTTCTGCGTACATTGCTGAAGAAGATGCGGCCGCCGGATTCTGTAGTCATGGCACTCGATAGCGTCAATCAGGAAAGGCGGCGCGATGATGCGGCCGCCGTGGATCGTCTTCGAATTGCGCCGGCACGGGCGCCGGCAGCCGGCCTATTTCTGCGGGACGTCGGACGGCTTCACGTACCAGGCCGGGTCCATCCGGCTCGGCACGCCGTTGCGCTGCAGCGTTTCCTCGTACTCCTTGCGGATGAAGGGATCCTCCATCCAGTACGGGATGGCGGTGCCGCCTTCGTTGATTTCGCGCGCGGTGTAGTCGGTGTGCTTCTCGCCCGGCGGCCCGGGATCGCGGCCGGGATTGTGCGGGCCGAACCAGGCGGTGAGGCGGAACGGGTCCTTGGACACGCTGAAGTGCTGGTGGTACCAGCGCGCGCCGCCGGGAGCGGCCGTCACCATGCCGCCCTGTTCGTAGTCCACCCGGCGCACCTTGTCGGCATGGCCGGTTTGCCAGGGGTTTTCGCCATACTTCTCCGGCCAGGTGTAGGTGTAGCCCTTGCCCTTCAGGCAAATCAGCACCGCCGCCGAGGTATGCGCATGCGCCTTCGAGTAGCGGCCGTTCTCGTGCTGGCCGATCCAGAAGTAGAAGCAGTTGTTGGTCATGAACGGCTCGATGCGGCGGTAGCCGGGCGAGCGCCGGTTGTCCAGCGGCAGGTCGCAGTTGATTGCGTCCGGAATCAGATTGGTGCGCCGCATCGCCAGGCCGCGCACCGGGTCCGGCTCGATGTCGTCCTTCGGCTTGTAGAAGTCGTCGGCGCCGCTGAAGCGGTCGCGGAACACGAAGGGATTGTTGAACACCGCGTCGTAGTTGTTGAGCAGGTTGATGACGTTGGGCGCGGTGGTCCCGGCCAGCAGCAGCGCGCCGCCGGAAGAGCCGTTGACGATGCGGTACCAGGCATTCATCGGAATGGAGAACATGGAGCCCTTCTGCCATTCGAACACATGCTTCTTGCTGTCGCCTTCCTGCCAGACCTCGGTGGTGCCGCGCCCTTCCAGCACCAGGAAGATCTCCTCGTACATGTGCTTCTCGGGGTTCAGGGCGCCTGCCGGCGGCACCTCGACCACGTAGCAGCCCCACTTGCCTTCGGTGCCGAGCAGCTGGATGTAATGGCCGCGGCCGCCCTTGCGCTTCCACGGCACCAGCGGCAGGTCGTGCACCTTGCGGATGCCGATGTCGCGGAACACCGGCACGCCTTCCGACTCCATGAAGGCGTCATAGGGCGTGGGCTGCTTGCGGAATTCGCCGAAGCCGGCGCGCTTGTTCCCCGCCGGCTCATGCCAGTGGGTCTGGTCCTTGTCATGCGGCATTGTCGTCTCCTGCTCGAATGGTTTGGCTTGTTGTTATGCGCGGGGCGTACCGGTCGCATCCATCTCGGCGCAGATTTTTACCGGTCGCTTTTGTTCCCTTATATGGAACGATGTTCTCTTTTTCAATTCATGCTACCGAAGCGCCGGACGGAAGTCAATTGCGCGGGTACGCCTGCCCCGCAGTCCGATTCGACGTTACCATTGCGTTCATTCCGACAAGCGCCGGCCAGGCCGGCATGACCCCATGCGCCGCATTACCATTTCCGTCGATGATTCCCTCGCCGAGCAGTTCGAGCAGCTGATCGAGCGCCATGGTTACGAGAACCGCTCCGAAGCCTTCCGCGACCTGCTGCGCGGCCGCCTGGAGCAGGAGCGCAAGAGCACCTACCAGGCGCGCTATTGCATCGCCAGCCTGAGCTATGTCTACAACCATCATGAACGGGAATTGTCGAGCCGGCTGGCGGCGCTGCAGCATGAACACCATGACATCTGCGTCTCCAGCATGCACGTGCACCTGGACCACGACGACTGCCTGGAAACCATCGTGCTGCGCGGCCCCTACCGCCAGGTGCATGCCTTCGCCAACAGCGTCATCGCCCAGAGCGGCGTACGCCATGGGCAGATCAATCTGGTGCCGGTGGACATGGCAACGCCGACGCTGGCACAGCACCAGCATCCGCACTTCCATCCCAAGACCTGAAATCCCGGGAGCGCTGCGGCGTTAGAAGTTGGTGACGAGGGTGACGCGGAAGGAGCGCGACTCGATCGGATGGAAATGCACGTCCGGCGTGGCCGACCCAGGCGGCTCGCCGGCGAGGCGCGACTCATAGTAGTAATCGATGGCGGAGTCGCGCCGGTTCAGCAGGTTGAAGCCTTCCAGCTCCACGCGCATCTTCGGATTGATCCTGTAGCCGATGCGGCCATTGAGCGTGGTCGTCGAGCGCGAGCGCACGCTGTTGTCTTCGATCAGCGGCCGCGGGCCGAAATAACGCAGCTGCAGCGCGCCGAAATAGGGACCGAGATTATCCACCGCCATGGCCACCGAGGCGACGCCTTCCACGGCGCCGGGGATGCGGCTGCCGACCGGGTCGGCATCGCGGAACCGGGCGCGGGCGAAGGCGATGTCCGCATCCAGCGTCAGCCATGAGGTCGGCTTGTAGTAGTTGTTGAACTCGATGCCGTAGCGGCGGCTGGGCCGGCTCGCCTCGGTGGTGCCGGCATCGCCGATGAACAGCAGCTCCGAGTCGAAGTCGAGCCGGTACAGCGCCAGGGTGCTTTGCAGGCCCGGGATGATTTCGCTGCGCATGCCCACTTCCATGCCCTTGGAGCGCACCAGGGGCGTGACCCGGTTGACCGGATTGCCGCTGGCCGGATCGACAGAAATCGTGGCTCCTCGGGCATCGTTGCTGTGGAAGCCGGTGCCGACGTTCAGGTAGTACTCGGTCTTCGCCCAGGGCCCGAAGATGAAGCTGAGCTTGGGGCTGGCGATGCTGTCCGTCGCGGTGCCGGAATTGGCGGGCTTGTCGCTCTTGACGTTGAAGCGGTAATGGTCGCTGCGCAGGCCTGCCACAGTGCGGAACCAATCGTTCCAGCCGGTGCGGTTTTCGAAATAGATGCCGGCGCTGCTTTCCACCACATGATCCTGCCGCACCGTGGACAGGGTGCGCCGCGCCGCCGTCTGCAGCAGGCCGTTGAAGGCATTGTCGTTCTGCAGCTGCAGCCCGATGGTGTTTTCCATGGATCGACCAAGCCAGTTGCCGCGCCAGGTGTGGCTGGCATTCATCCCGGCGGTGGTGCGGCGGTCGGGCTGGGCGAACTGGTCGCCGTTGATCGGGTCGTTGAGAAAATAAGTGAAATTGGAGAAGAGGTCGAGCTTGTTGTGGATGAGGTAGGCATTCACGCTGCTCGATTCCTGCGCGGTGCTGCGGCGCCATGCGGCCGACAGGCTGTAGCGGTGGGACTGGCCGCCGTCGGTGGGATCGACGGTATCGAAGCGGCCGAGCAGCCCGCCATTCACCGCGCGCTGGGGTATCTGGTCGGTGGCATTCCACTTGGCGCGGTAAGCCATGGCGCTGAGATTGAAGCCATTGGCAGCATTGCCCTCGCTGTAGCGCAGCACGCCGTTGAACTTGCGGTAATCGTCCGGCCGGGTGAAGGGGCCGTCGTTGTGGAACAGTTCCAGCGCGTACAGCAGGTTGCCGTTGCCCGCCTTGGGCGAATCGGCCAGCAAGGTGCGCAGGTAGCCGTTCTGGCCGATGCCGACACTGGCAATGCCCTGCGCCAGCTTGTCGGCATAGACGATGCTGGCGCTGCCGGCGGTGGCGAAGTCGCCTTCCGAGGCGCTGTACGGCCCCTTGGCGTACTCCATGCGCGTGACCAGTTCCGGAATGAGGAAATTCAGGTCGGTCCAGCCTTGGCCGTGCGCATGGCTGCGCTGGTTGACCAGCATGCCGTCGACAGTGGTGCGCAGGTCGGTGCCGTGGTCGAGGTTGAAGCCGCGCAGGTAGAACTGGTTGGCCTTGCCCTCTCCGCTGTGCTGGCTGACGATCAGCCCCGGCATCGCTTCCAGCAGTTCCCCGGTGCGGTACACGGTGCGCGCCTCCAGCTGCTGCTGGGTGATGATGCCGGCATTGGCGGTGTCGGCAATGCCGAGCTGGCTGTTGCGGGAGGTTTCCACCACCACCGATGGCAGGGTGCGCTCAGGCTCGGCCGCCCGCGCCATGGACATGGCGAGCACTGCGCAAGCCAGCGCGGCGGGAAGCGGCATCAAACGGAACGGCAGGCGGGATGGAAAACATGCTTCTGCGGCAGGAACCATGGGTTGTCTCTATCGTTTTGTCAGCCAGACGGAGGGCCGACAGTCTTATTGTCGGCGCAAAAGCTTGGCATCTTAACCATTGCAAGTCCGCGCCGTATGATTTTTTAAGAAATGTTCTTACACCGTGCGACTATTGTAGCTCGGAATTCCTTTATATGGAACCTTGTTCCAATAATTATGCGCTCGGCGAACACCTCCTTCCTGGGCTGCGCAAGCCCCGGTAGCGGCGATTTCGAAGAAAGGGGAAGACGGGCGGAAAGCCTCCCGCCGCGATCCCGGTCATCGGAGAGGGCCAGACCTGCTCGTGGCAGGCATCGAATGACATGGAACTGTGGCTGCAACATCTGGCCGCACGAATGGTCCAATGACATTGGCCCATCCCTCGAGGCAACAGCCGACGTGCGCTTCCTCAATCGTTTTCTCGAGCCGAACGTCCGTTCCAGACGGATTATCATCCCGCGCGGCAGCATGGGCGCCGTACTATTCTGGCCGCTGGCTGCGCTGCTGCTGGCGCTGGCGGGATGGTCCGTGCTGCTGGCCAATCTGCGCCAGGACCGGGCGGCGATCGAGGGCAATGCGCTGCGCGAAGCGACGGCCTTCGCCAACAGCCATGCGGAGTACCTGAGCCGCACCGTCGAATCGATAGACCAGGTCACGCTGCACGTGCGGTATGCCTGGCAGCAGTCGCAGGGCAAGCTGCACCTGGATGCCCTGAACGCACAAGGCTTGTTCCCGCCCTCCTCCTACTCTTACCTGGCGATCACCGACCGCGACGGCCGCATCGTCACCAGCACACTGCCGGAACTGCGCGGCCTGGAGATCGGAGACCGCGGCTATTTCCGCCTGCAGCGCGAGGCGGATACCGACAGCGTCTTCATCGGCGAGCCGGTGTATGGCCGCGGCACCGGGCGCCAGGTCCTGCACGTCTCGCGCCGCCTGCTGGACGAGCGCGGCGGCTTCGCCGGCGTCGTGCTGGTGGCCGTGACCCTCAGCTATTTCACCGCCACTTATGATCCGGTGGTGATGGGCAGCCTCGGCTTCCTCGGCATGTCCAGCAACGACGGCCAGGAGCGCACCATGCGCGTCGGCCACCGCGTGAGCGCCCCGGGCGAGCGCTTCCTGATGCAGGCGCCGGCCAATGCCCTGCTCGGCGGCACCGGCCTGCTCGAGGGCCGGCGCTGGTTCGCCGACGGCCGCGCCCGCTATGTCGCCTGGCAGGCGGTCTACGGCTATCCCCTGATCGCCTTCGCCGGCCTCGACCGGGAAGAAGTGCTGGCGCCGTATCAGCGCAACGCCGACGCCTCCATGTACTACGCCACGCTTGCCAGCCTCGCCCTGCTGGCATTCGCTACGATCGCCACCGTCCTTTCGCTGCGGCTGGCGTGGCGCAAGCAGCAGGTGACGGTCCTGCAAACCACCTACCGACTCGCCACCGAAGCCGGCACGGAAGGGTTTTACATCGCGCATCCGGTCCGCGCCGCCGATGGCGGCATTGCCGATTTCGAAGTCATGGACTGCAACCGGCGCGGCGCCGAGTTCTTCGGGTCCCGGCGGGAGGAATTCATCGGCATACGCCTGAGCAGCTGCCATCCCGGCGAGCAGGGCGTCCGCTTCCTCCACCTGCTGACCCAGGCCTGGCACGAAGGTCGCAAGGAAGCGGAGCTGCCGCTCGCATCGCGGCGCGGCGATGAACCGCGCTGGATCGCGCTGCAGGCGCTGCGGGCGGAGGACAATCTGGCGGTCACCCTGCGCGACATCACCGATGCCAAGGCGCACGTGGCCGAGCTGGAGCAGCGCAGCAACCATGATGCGCTCACCGGCCTGCCGAACCGCCACTGGGTCGGCCTGCATGTGCCGCAGTCGATCGCGGCGGCGGCTCACAGCGGCGCCACCCTCGCTTTTCTGTTCATCGATCTCGACGGCTTCAAGACGGTCAACGACAGCATGGGTCATGAGGCCGGCGACCAGGTGCTGCGCGTTGCCGCCAAGCGGCTGCGCCTGGCGGTACGGCCGCAAGATCACGTGGTGCGGCTGGGCGGCGACGAGTTCGTGGTCATTCTGGAGGGCATCGGCAGCAAGGAAGACGCGGCCCAGGTGGCGCAGCGCATCCTGCAATCCTTCGAAGAGCGCTTCCACGTCGCCGGCGCCACCCATGCCATCGGCACCTCGATCGGCATCAGTCTCTATCCGCAGGATGGCGGCGACGTGGATACCCTGCTCAAGCATGCGGACGTGGCGATGTACTCGGTCAAGACCACCGGCAAGCGCAATTACCGCTTCTACGACCAGAAGTTCTATGACGCGCTGATGGCCAGCCTGCGCCAGGAGTCGGAACTGCGGCATGCCATCGACCATGACCAGTTCGTGCTGCACTATCAGCCCCGGGTCGACATCTCTACCGGCGTCACTTCCAGCATGGAAGCGCTGGTGCGCTGGGCGCATCCGCTGCGCGGCCTGGTGGAGCCGAGCGAGTTCATCCCGATCGCCGAGGATACCGGCCTGATCCTGCCGCTGGGCGAACTGATCATCGACAAGGTATGCGCGCAGCTGGCGTTCTGGGCGCGCAGCGGCCAGGAACTGGTGCCGGTGTCGGTGAACGTCTCGCCGCGGCAGTTCAGCGAGGCCAACATGGCGACGGTGATCCGTTCCGCCATCGAGCGCAATGGACTGGAACCCAGCCTGATCGAGATCGAGCTGACGGAATCGTCAATGCTCACCGATACGGACGAACTGACCGAAACCATCGCCGCCATCCGCGGCATGGGCGTGAAGCTGCTGGTGGACGACTTCGGCACCGGCTATTCGTCGCTGTCGCAATTGCAGCGGCTGGATGTGGACGTGCTCAAGGTCGACCGCGCCTTCACCGCCGAACTCGGGAAGACGGAACAGGGCAAGGTGTTCTTCACCGCCATCGTCACCATGGCCCACGCGCTGGGCATGCGGGTGGTGGCCGAGGGCGTGGAGAGCGAAGCGCAATTGCGAATCCTGAAATCGCTGCGCTGCGACGAGATCCAGGGCTACTTCGTCTCCCGCCCCCTGCCGCCGACCGATACTCAGCCGATCTTGCCGAAATGGTTTCTGCCTTCCGCCCTGTAATGCGCTGCAGGGGTGCCATGCTCCCGGCGCCGGGTTACAACTGCTTACCACTGAAACCGATTCCTCGATCACGCCCGTGCCCTGCCTTGCTACGATGCTTTCCATCAATACCTGACTTCCGTATCGGAGCAAGCCATGCAAACCACCGCCACTTCCACCAGCCGCATTCATCCGCTCGTCGCCGGCGCTGCCGCCTCGGTCATGCTGGTCAGTCTCCTCGGCGCCGCTGCCATCACCGGCATCCTGCCGACTTCGCAAGGCAGCGTCGCGCCAGCCGCGTCGACGGTCCCGGCCGCTCCGCTCGCCGCAGTGGTTCCTGCGCCGGAAGCCAAGCCCGCTGCCGTTGCCAGCCTGGCCCCGCAGGATGCGGCGCCTGCAGTCCATCAGCCCAGCCAGAAGGCGGCTCGCCACCATGCGCCGGCTCGTTCCCAGCAGGTTGCCTATAGCGAGCCGGCACGCCAGGCCCAGGCAGCGCCGGTTTATCAGCAGCCGGCTCCCGCTCCTGCGCCAGCCGCCCGGAACAGCGCAGTCGGCATCGGCGTGGGCGCGGTGGTCGGCGGTCTGCTAGGCAGCCAGGTGGGCGGCGGCAATGGCCGCACGCTGGCAACCATCGCCGGCGCCGTCGGCGGCGGCTATGTCGGCAACGAAATCGCCAAGCGCAACCCGTAAGCCACAGCCCTTGGGGCGAGACCGAAGCCGGCCGCGAGGCCGGCTTTTTTATCGGCCTTTCAACCGGTACCCGCCGGTCCGGACCATGACTTCGTTCATGGTTACGACAGGGCCGGCCGATCAATACAATGAAAAACAATTGATCCGGATCAATTTTGAAAATCCAAGGCAAATCAGTGATATAAAGCAATGATTCAAAGCTTGTTCACAGGTTTGCCCACCGAAATTGTGGATAACCGTTCAAAGCACTTGGTCTTGATCATGGGAACCGAGGGTAAGGTCAACGAGTCGCGCGCTGCCGCGTTTTCAGTAAGCGGAAGCCACAACGCATCTTTCCTCCAGGAACAATCTGCTTCTCGGCGTGTCTGAGCCATTTTCAACAGGACTTGATTCAATGGACGACTTTCTTACCATGCTGCCCCTCGTGCCCGCCATGCTGGTGGTCGGGATTTTCGTCGTGCGCCGTTCCATGGCGTCACGTGAACTGATTCATCAACGCCGCATGAATACCCGCTCGGATGTCAGGCTGAACGAAAAGCGGCCGCCCCGCATCAAGAAATAAGCCACCCGCTTCCCGACCTCGCCCGCAGCCGCAGCCGATGCCATCGGCTGTGCGCCTTGCCTGCTGCACCGCCCTGCCCGTTTCGTCCCACCTGTTTCGTTCTCCTGTGGGATACTGGCGTCCCGCTTGATACCTGATTTCCCCCATGCCCGATTTCTGGTCCGATTCCGGCTATTGCCACGCGCAACGTCGCGCCGATGGCAGGCTCCTCCTCACCGACGACCTGCTGCGCTTCTGGTGGCAGCGCCCCGAGGTGGCGCCCATCGCCGAGTCGGGCGATGCCGAGCGGTCGCTGCATGCCGCCCTGCTGACGCAGCCGAGGCGGCCGGTGCCGGCAAGCGAACTGGCCGCGCTGGGCGATCCGGATGCCGTCGAAAACTACGAAGTCATGCTGGCATGGCGCGACAGGCTGCTGTCCGCGCCGACGCTGGAAGAAGCCTATCTCGGCATCTTCCAGGGCGGCGCCGTCACCACCGCGCCGGCGCTGATCGACCAGCTGGCCCGCCTCATTGTCCACGCCACGCTCGACGGCTGCGACGATCCGCTGCAGGTACGGGCCGCTGAACTGTTCTTCCGGCCGCAGAAGGTGTCGCTGCAGGACGGCGCCATCCTGCTGGCCGATGCCGAGACGGTGGAGCGGCACCAGACCGGCGGCATATACGGCGACCTGGGCAGGCTGCTGGCCGAGGCCAGGATCACGCCGCGCCGGGTGGAGCTGGATCTGCTGGAGAAGGACAACGCCGCCGCGTACTGGCTGCGCAGCGAGGCGCACGAGACCGCGATCGCCTTCAACCATGGCCGCGATGCGCTGGCCGCCTTCTGCCGCGTGCTGGAGAAATGGGTACGGCACTTCACCGGACTGGAAGTCACGGTGCAATCCAGGGCGTCCATCGAGGACAGCCAGTGGCGCTGGCACATCGGCCTGGATGCCGAAGCCACCGCCCTGCTCAACGACCTGTACCGCGGCACGGCCCTGTCCCAGGAACGGGCGCGCCGCATCCTGGCCCTGTTCCGCATGGATTTCGCCGACGGCGCCGCGCTGCTGCCGGACATGGCGGGCCGGCCGGTCTACCTCGGCTGCGCGATGAACGAGCGCCAGATCCTGCGCATCAAGCCGCAGAATTTGCTGCTCAACCTGCCGCTGGCGCAGCAGGATTGAAGCCGCCGGGCGGATGAACGGTTTTGCCAGCCCCCGCCGGCGGGTATAGCATGCTAGCCGATTGCCACAGACATCCCCCGCAGTTCTCTACCGCAGTTCCCCATTCGCCAGGAGGAATCATGAGCCGTCCGGTACTCGATGAAGCGCAGATCCATCCCGCTATCCGCGGCACCATCGCCGACAATCATGCCGACATCATCACGGAAGTGCAGGCGGCGATTGCCGCCAATCCGATCGTGGTGGTCGGGATGGCGCAGAACCCCTTTCCGCGCAAGGCCCGCAAGCTGCTGCAGGAAGCCGGCCTGGCCTACCGCTATCTGGAGTACGGCAGCTATTTCAGCCAGTGGCGGCGCCGCAGCGCGCTGAAGATGTGGACCGGCTGGCCCACCTTTCCCATGGTCTTCGTCAATGGCGTATTGATCGGCGGCGCCGGCGATTTGCAGAAGCTGATCGCCAGCGGCGAGCTGCCGCGCATGCTGCGCCCGAGCGCCGCAGCGGCCACCTAGAGGCCGCGAAAGGTCAGCCGCGCCTGGCGGCGGACTGCGGCTCGGATGCAATGAGCATGCTGCAGCGCAGTTTCTCCATCAGCATCGCATCCATGGAGCCGCGCCACCAGCGGGCGGCGAAAGGCTTGCGCGAGGAATGGCCGACGATCACCAGTTCCACGCCGAGCCGGTTGGCCATGTCGGAGATGACATCCACCGGCTCCCCGATCTCGAGATGGTTGATCACTCTCAGGCCGGCTTCGCGCAGCAAGGTCATGCCGGATTCCAGCACCAGTTCCATCGCATGCCGCTCGGCCTTTTCCTGATCGGCGTTGTAGAAGGCGGCGACCGCGAAATCGGCGGCGATTACCACCGGCTGAGGCGTCGTCACCACCAGGAGATGGATTTCCGCCGCCGGCCCCGGGTTCAGGCGTATGCATTCCTGCAGGGCGTGACGGCTTTCAGGCGAACCATTGTAGGCGACCAGGATCTTGCTATACATGGCGACTCTCCTCAAGGAAGCGGCTGACCAGCGGATAACCGGCACTGGCGCCTGAAAACACGGCGCCTCGGGCGGACGACAGCCACCGTATCTTATACCTTGGGGCCGCGCTTGCGGGCGGTCCGCGCAGGCGATTGCGCTCTCTCAAGCGCCGGGCATCAGGTGCGGCGCAGCGCCACGCCGCTGGCCAGCAGGAGCGCCCCGGCCGCCAGCAGCGAATGCGAAAAACCGCCGTCGGTATCCAGCACATAGGCGGCGCAGAGCGGCCCGGCGATCTGGCCGACGGCGAAGGCGGCGGTCATCGCGGCGATCAGCCGGGTGGCGGCCGGACCCGCTACCCGGCGCGCGTCCTGCACCGCGCACACCGTCACCACGATGAAGGTGCCGCCCACTAGCACCGCCGCCAGGAAAATGCCTGCCAGCCCCGGCGCGAACACCGGCAGCGCCACGCCGAGCGCCATCAGGAAATGGCAGCCCATCCACACCGCCCGCGCGCCGAATCGGCGCAGCAGCGGCGCGGCGCCCACGGTGGAAAAGGCGGCAGCCAGGCCGAACAGCGGCCAGGACCAGCCGAACAGCGCCGGATTGGGCAGCGCCTGCTTGGCCATCAGCGGCAGATAGGTGGCCGGGATGATGTAGCCGAAACCATATACGCCGTAGCACAGGATCATGCGCCAGGCGGCGGCGTCCAGGCCCGGCGGCGGCGCCTGCATCGAATCGTTCGCCGCCACCGTCGGCAGCGCAAAGCGGTTCCAGGTGAGCAGTCCGGCCAGCAAGGACAGCCCGCCGAGCGCCAGCCAGGCTTCGGCGGCGGAGCCGCCCCAGGCGGTGAGCAGCAGGCACAGCACGCCGGCGCTGGCAATCCCGAGCCCGACGCCGGCAAACACCAGGTTGCCGAGCCAGGGCATCTGAAAGCGGGCAAGCGCGCCCAGGCTCCACGAGGAAACGGAAATCAGCACCCAGGCACTGGCCACGCCGGCCAGCAGGCGCAAGGCCATCCAGAGCGGCAACGGCAGGCTCGACGCCATGGCCAGGGTGGTCAGCGCGATCGCCAGCAGGCCGCCGCGGATGGCGGTCGATGGCGTCACCCGGACCAGGGTGGCCATCAGCGCGCCGATGAGATAGCCGATGTAATTGGCCGAGGCCAGCAGGCTTCCGCCAGTCAGCGTCAAGCCGGCGTCGTGCAGCATCATCGGCAGGATGGGCGTGAATGCGAAGCGGCCTATGCCCATGGCCACGGCCAGCGCGCACAGTCCGGCGCTGGCCACGGCAACGCTGGTACTGGCGGATCGGATGGAGTCGCTGCGGTCGGGCATCGAAGTCTCTGATGGCAGGGTGTCGAAAACAGCCGATATGCTACGCTAAGCAAACCATTTCAGCCGCGTCACATTTCCCGTCCGTCGTCGCCCGCGCCGACAGCGTTCCGCAATGAAGCTCAAAGACTATATTTTCGAACGCGGCCTCGGCGCCTATCTGGCGCTGGCCTTCTCGCTGCTGTCGGTGGTGCTGACCCTGATCCTGGTGGAAGTCATCGATGTCGTCGCCACTGAACAGGCGCGCGGCAGCATCGGCAACAGCCTGGCCGACCTCGCGCTGCAAACCACCGACAAGCTCGATCGCAGCATGTTCGAACGCTATCGCGAAGTGCAATTGATGGCGATGCGTCCCGATCTGCGCGGCGCCGCGACCGACAGCCGCGAGAAGCGCCAGGTGCTCGACTCGCGTCAGGAGACCTACCCCTTCTATTCCTGGATCGGACTGGTGGCCACCGACGGCACGGTGCAGGTGGCCACCAAGGGAATGCTGGAAGGCAGCAACGTATCGACCCGCCCCTGGTTCAAGGAGGCGCTACAGGCGCCCTACATCGGCGACGTACATGATGCCGTCATGCTGTCCAAGCGTCTCCCCCATCCGGAAGGGCGGCCGCTGCGCTTTCTCGACCTGGCCTTTCCCTATGCCGATCAGACCGGCAGGATCGCCGGCGTGCTCGGGGTCCACCTGTCATGGGAATGGGCGCGCGAAGTCGGCCTGTCGGTGATCGAGCCGGTGGCGGCGCGGCGCCAGGTCCAGGGCTTCATCGTCAGCCGCGAAGGCCTGGTGCTGTGGGGGCCGGAAGCCATGCTGGGGCAAAAGCTGAACCTCGACAGCCTGCGCGCCGCGCAGAAGAGCAGGCGCGGCTATACCATCGAATCCTGGGACCGGGAAGGCCGCTTCGTGGTCGGTTTCAGCAAGAGCCCGGCGCATGAGGGCCAGACCGATCTTGGCTGGACGGTGCTGGTGCTGGAAAGCGTGGACAGCGCCTTCGCGCCGGTCAAGGCCATGCAGCGCCAGGTGCTGTGGGCCGGGCTGGGCATCGCCATCCTGTTCTCCCTGATCGGCCTGCTGGCGGCGCGGCGCATTACCCAGCCGCTGCTGCGGCTGGCGCAGTCGGCGCAGCGCATCCAGTACGGGCAGGGAGCCGACATCGATCCCGGCGCGGAAAACTACTACGAGAGCAAGGTCCTGGCCACGTCGCTGCGTTCGCTGGTGACCGACTTGCTCTACCAGAAGGCGGCATTGCAGGAACTCAACCAGTCGCTGGAGCAGCGGGTGGAAGCGCGCACCCGCGAACTGGCTGGCGCGCTCGCCAATGTGAAGGCGAACGAACGCCGCATCCAGACCATCACCGAGACGGCCCAGGATGCTTTCATCGCCGTCGACCTGCATGGCAACGTCACCGACTGGAACAGCCAGGCGGAGCGCATGTTCGGCTGGACGCGCGGCGAAGCCGTGGGGCATCCGCTGGCGGACCGGGTGGTGCCGCAGCGCTTCCGGGACAGCTACCAGCGCTCCCTGCGCGAAGTCAATGAAACCGGCATGACCGGCGCCCTCAATCGCCGCCTGGAGCGCGTGGTGATGAACCGCAGCGGCCAGGAATTCCCGGTGGAGATGACGGTGGGCCTGGCGGGCACCGACGAAACCGCCTTTCTCAGCGTCTTCCTGCATGACATCTCGGCGCGCAAGCAGGTAGAACGCATGAAGAATGAATTCATCTCCACCGTCTCCCACGAGCTGCGCACGCCGCTGACCTCGATCCGCGCGTCGCTCGGCATGCTGGCCGACGGCATGGTGGGCGAATTCGATCCGGAAGCGAAGGAATTGCTGCAGATCGCGAATGACAGCTGCGAGCGGCTGGTGCGCCTGGTGAACGACATGCTCGACATCGAAAAGATCGAGTCCGGCAAGATGGCGTTCCGCATTCGCGCGCTGCCGCTGGAAGACGTGGCGCGGCAGGCCATGGAAGCCACCCGGGCTTACGCCGAAGGCTTCGGCATCCGGCTCACGCTGGTGAACCAGGCGCCCGGCATGCGCGTGATGGCCGACGACGACCGCATGACCCAGGTAGCGGTCAACCTGCTCTCAAACGCCATCAAGTTTTCGCCTCGGGGGGGCGAGGTGGAGGTGGTGATCAGCCGCGCGGAGGGCCAGGGCAGGCTGGCGGTGATCGACCATGGCTGCGGCGTCCCCGATGCGTTCCGGGACCGCATCTTTCAGAAGTTCGCCCAGGCCGATGCCACCGATACGCGGCAAAAGGGAGGCACCGGCCTCGGCCTGAGCATCTGCAAGAGCATCGTCGAGCAGCATGGCGGCCGCATCCATTTCGAGAGCGACGCCGATCATGGCACCACGTTCTTCGTTGACCTGCCGCTGGCTGCGGCGCACGCCGCGGCAACCGCGGAATGAGCGTCCTCAGGCGGAACCCGCCGCCTTCATGTAGGGCTGCAGGCGTTGCAGCAGCTCGGCGGGCTGAAAAGGCTTGGCGATGAATTCATCGATGCCGGCCTGCTCCCGCCGCGCCGCATCATGTTGCCCGTTCCGGGCGCTGAGCATGATCACCGGCACCTGCTGCCAGCCCGGACAGGTACGCAGGAAGCTGGCGATTTCGTAGCCATCCCGCCGGGGCAGCATCAAGTCCAGCAGCACCAGCGCCGGCACCGCTTCCGCCTTCCCGATGCGCTCCAGCGCCGCGAGGCCATCCGTTTCGAGTTCGATACGGTATCCCTGCCGTGTCATCAGCAACGATAGCAGACGGCCGATCTGCGTATCGTCTTCCACGATCAATACATAAGGCGAGGCGGCAGGGTTCATTGGCGATTCCAGGAGGAAATTCATTATAGCCGCACGGCCTTGGTTTTCCTCCATGCTCCGAGAAGGATTTCCATCGTGAAAAGAGCTTGCGCTACGTCGATAACACAGTGCATTGCAATATTTACATGCCGTACATACAAAACCTTCAGCTCGATTCGCGCTCTAATTTTCCGTCTCGCGTCCTCAAGAGACGAAGCCTGAGCCATTACCGGCTGCTTTCCCTGCAGGAAAGATGGCACGAGCCTTGCACCGGAATTGCCTGAAGCCATGTCGAGCACCGTCAGTACCCGAACTTGCCGTGGCGACGATTGCATTGGTATGAATTCATCAAGAGGAGCATTGCATGGACTACAACAATAGCCCCCAATCATCCGGCCGCAGTTCCGGGGCCGCCGCCTCGGGCGCGGCCGGGAACGAGAACACGGAAGCCATGGCGGACCTCAAGTCAGATGCAAAGCGCGCCGCCCAGCGCACGGCCGCCACACTGCGCACCGAGCTGCAAACCCTGAAAACCGATCTCGACGCGCTGATGAACCGGGCGCCGAGCCTTTCGGATGACGAACTCACCGAAGCCCATGCGCGCCTCATGACGCAATTCAGCTCCCTGCGCTACGCGGCCAAGGGCATTGCCAGCGAAGCCCAGCGCCAGTTCAACCGCAGCATGGAGAACACCAGCACCTATGTGAATGACAAGCCATGGCAATCGGTGTCGATGGCGGTAGCCGCCGGCCTGTTCCTGGGCATGCTGCTCAAGCGCCGCTGATTGCGCGGCTTCCTCAACGCTAACCTCATCGAATCCATGAAAAGCGCGACCATGTTCTCCGCCCTGCGCAAGTCGAAGCAGGTAACCAATCTGGCACTCGACCGGGTCCACGACTATCTCGACCTGTTCCGCGTCGAGATGAAGATCCGCGGCGCCGAAATGGGCATACGCATTGCCGGCTTCGCCGTCGCCGGCCTGTTCGGCCTGCTGGCTACGGTCTTTCTCGGTCTGGCGATCATCATCACTTTCTGGGAGTCCGACTATCGCGCCCTCGCCGCCTGGTTCGTGGTCCTGCTGTATGGCGGCATCGCGGCCGCGGGGGTGATCTACGCGTTGAAGCAGAGCGAACCGGTATCGCTCACCGACACGCTGCGCAATGAATTGCGTCACGACATTCAAACCATCAAGGAAAGCCTATGAGCGCACCACACGCATTGGAAGCGGAACGCCAAGCCATCCTGGCCCGGATGCGGACCAGCCGGGAGCGCTATCGCCGCATGATGGCCGGTGAACCGGTGGACCTGGTGATGGTCGAGCCGGTTATCGACACGCATGGCCATCCGCATCAGGCCGCCCATGCCGATGTGCATGCCGCCAGTCCGCAAATGGCCAGCACCGCCACCGTCCACACCGTCAGCGTGATGCCGCGCCGCGCGCCGGCCCTGCGCGCCAATCCTGCGCTGGAGTGGATGGAGACGCATCCGCTGGCATGCGCCGCCGCGGTGGCTGCCGTCGTCGCCATCGGGCCGAACCGCATCGGGCGGGCGGTACGCACCAGCGGCGACAGAATCAGCGGCCTGGGCAATAGCTTCACCGCCCATCGGCATAACTTCGAGACCCTGGTCAATATCCTGACCACGGTGGCCAACCTGATGCAGCGTGACCGCACTCCGAATTATCCCCGCTGAAGCCAGCCGGCAAGAGAGCGTTGCATTACGTCATGTCTCTCGAGAATCTGCTGGCACGATGATTGCAAATCCGAATGAGCGCAGTTCCTGAAAACCAAACCATGAAAGGACTCACCATGAAAAAGACCGCTTCCATCATCGCCGTTCTGCTGTTCTCCATCGGACTCACCGCCTGCAACACCATGCGTGGCATGGGCCGCGACATCGAGCGCGGTGGCGAGAAAGTCCAGGGCGCAGCCACCAACAGCCAGCAGAACATGAGCAAGTAAGCGCTCGGGCTGGCCGCAGCCCATGTGGCGCTGGCCTGCCAGCGTTGAAAGAAAAAGCGCCCATCGGCGCTTTTTCTTTTTTGGGATGCGCGGATCGAACCCCTAGTTTCTCAAGCAGGTCGAGCTCCGTGTATGTAGGACTTACATGCCGTGCTCAATATTTCATTGCCGGCTGAACATCCTCACTGTCTCCGCCCGCAGACCCGCTCGGGAGGCGCGTGCCGCCGCCACTCGCTTCGTCCGCTGCGGCCCGCGGCCACGCCATCACCGTCCGCGCCAGGCCGTTCCCTTCGCCGTTCCTCGATACGCGCACCATCCTGCTCAACATGCGTCCCTTCACTTCAGCGCGGACCCGATAGGTGCCCGACGGCAGGTCGACCAGCATCATCGGACCGTCGCAATGCGCCTCCATGACGGGCCTGCCGCTGCCATCCGCAATGTCCACCCGCACATCCGCCAGGTAGGCGCCATCCTGGGCCGCGAAAGTCAGCAGCAGATCGTAGCCAGAGGCCGCCTCCTTCATCGCCTTCGCCTCGTCCTCGCCGACGCCGCCGCAGAGATACCCGATCCCGTTCGCCGTGCGCCTGTGCGTCATGCCGAATTCATCGACCGGCGCGTCAGCGCTCACAGGCTGGCTCATTCCCGTCTCCGGCAGCAGGACGGCGCACAAGGCGATCGTCACGAAGTTTCGCTTGAACATGATGTTCTTCCACGCATCGGGCTGGCAGGATTCGTGCTGCATCGACCATGCCTGAGCCGTGTGAAAACAGCTCTCCGCCGTTGCAGACGGTTGCAATGCATTTGAAACTTTTGCATCCGGCAAAGCTCTTTACGAAACCGGGGTGGCCCCGCCGCAGGAAGCGATGCGGGCGAGGACCGGACCGATGCGGACCATGAGTGGAATACGTGATCACCGACAAACTCGTCCTACCCGTCAAGATACTGCCGCAGCCCGACGAAACCACCTGCGGCCCGACCTGCCTGCAGGCGGTTTACCGTTACTGGGGTGAAAGCGAGGAGCTGACCGGCGTGATCAATCGCGCCGGCCGCCTGGAACATGGCGGCACCTTCGCCGTCTTTCTCGCCTGCGATGCCCTGCGCAAGGGCTACCGCGCCACCATCTATACCTACAACCTCAATGTGTTCGATCCGACCTGGTTCACCCGCGGGGATGTGGACATCGCCGAGCGCCTCAGCGCCCAGCGCGAGATCAAGATGGATTACCGCCTGCAGCATGCCACTACCGGCTACCTGGAGTTTCTCAAGCTCGGCGGACGGCTGCGGCTGCTGGACCTGTCGCGCGGCCTGATACACGGCATGCTCAGGCGCGGCATTCCCATCATCACCGGACTCAGCTCGACCTATCTGTACCGCGTGCCGCGCGAATTCGGCCCGGACGATACGCCGGACGACATCCGCGGCCTGCCATCGGGCCATTTCGTCATCATCGCCGGCTATGAACGCAGCCGGCGCCGTCTGCTGGTGGTCGATCCCTACCAGCAGAATCCCTATGCCAGCACGCATGAATACTGGCTCAGCATAGAGCGCGTCGTTGGTGCCGTGCTGCTCGGCATCGTCACCCATGACGCCAACTTGCTGATCATTCAGCCGCCCGAGGGGCGACAGGAATAGCCATGAACATCCTTTTCGTCGTCAGCCAAGAGCAGGACTGGCCGTTCGACATCCCAGGCATAGAAGCAATCTCCGCGCAAACCTATCTGATGGATCCGGCCTATGGCGAATGCGGTCCGACCAAAGTCTTCAATCTCTGCCGCGCCTACCGCTACCAGAACGACGGCTACTATGTTTCGCTGCTGGCCGAGGCGCGCGGCCACAGGCCGGTGCCCGATGTGGAAGCAATACGCGACCTGCAGTCCGAGGACCTGCTGCCGGACCTCGGCGCCAAGCTGGGCGACCTGATCGACTGCTCGCTGTCCCGCGTCGAAGCGGACGTCGTCGATCTGGACATCTACTTCGGCCGCGACGCAGGCGGACGCCATGAGCACTTGTGCCGCCGGCTGTTCGAGCTGCTGCGGGCGCCGCTGCTGCATGTGCGGCTCGAGCGCCTGAACGACCGGTGGCGGCTGTGCAGCGTCCACGCCGGCAGCTTGCGCGATGTCCCCCGCAGCCATCATGAGCTTGCGACCGACGCCGCGCGCAGCTACCTGAAGCAGCAGAAGATACGCATGGCGCGGCCGCCCGGACAGCGACCGGCGGTCGCCATCCTGCACGATCCCCGGCGCGCCGATTCGCCCTCCAACCGGGCCGCGCTGGAGAAATTCGCTGTCGCGGCGCGCCAGCTCGGCATGCGCACCGAACTGCTCACCGCCCGCGACTGCCACCGGCTCGCTGATTTCGATGCCCTGTTCATCCGCGAGACGACCGGCATCAACCACCATACCTACCGCATCTCGCGCCAAGCCGCCGATGCCGGGCTGGTGGTCATCGACGATCCCGATTCGATCCTGCGCTGCACCAACAAGATCTATCTGTCCGAGCTGCTGATCCGCCACCATCTGCCGACGCCGAAGGCGATGCTGGTCCATCGCGGCAATATCGACCAGATCGGCGGCGCGCTCGGCCTGCCCTGCATCCTGAAGCAGCCGGACGGCGCCTTTTCCGTCGGGGTGGTGAAGGTCGAGTCGGAGGCGGAGCTGCTGCCGACGGTGGAGGCGCTGCTGGAAAAATCGGAGCTGGTGCTGGCGCAGGAGTACCTGCCCACCGACTACGACTGGCGCATCGGCGTGCTGGACGGGCGGGTGCTCTTCGCCTGCAAGTACTACATGGCCTCAGGGCACTGGCAGATCATCAAGCATGAGCAGCAGCAGATGAGCGAAGGCCGCACCGAGGCGCTGGCCGTGGGCGAAGTGCCGGACGACGTGGTGCGCATCGCGCTGCAGGCCGCGGCGCTGATCGGCGACGGCTTCTACGGCGTCGACCTGAAACAGGTCGGCAGCCAGGTCTACGTCATCGAGATCAACGACAACCCGAACGTCGACGCCGGCAACGAGGATGGCGTGCTGGGGGATGCCCTCTACCGCGAGGTCATGGGCGTGTTCCGCAAGCGCATCGAGGCCCTCAAGGGAAACAGCACAGCATGAGCGCAATGCCCAATGCCTTGCCGGCGTTCTCCGGCTACGGCATCGAACTGGAATACATGATCGTGAACCGGCAGACGCTGGACGTGATGCCGATCGCCGATCAAGTGCTCAGGCTGGGCGCCGGCAGGCCGGCGAGCGAGGTCAGGCGCGGCCCGATGGGATGGTCGAATGAATTCGTGCTGCACGTGATCGAAGTGAAGAACCTGGCGCCGATGACCGCGCTGAACGCGCTGCCCGATCTGTTCCTGCGCGAGACGGCCCATATCAACCAGCTGCTGCAGGCGTTCGACGCCTGCCTGATGCCGGGCGCGATGCATCCCTGGATGGACCCTCGCAGCGAGACCCGGCTGTGGCCGCATGAGAACGATGCCATCTATAACGCCTACGCCCGCATCTTCGATACCAGCACCCACGGCTGGGCCAATCTGCAGAGCATGCATATCAACCTGCCGTTCGCCGACGACGACGAGTTCGCCCGGCTGCATGCGGCGGTGCGCCTGGCCTTGCCGCTCCTTCCGGCGCTGGCCGCCAGCTCGCCGGTCGCCGACGGCAACGTCAGCGGCTGCCTGGATTACCGGATGCAGGTCTACTGCCGCAACGCCGACGAACTGCCTTCCATCGCCGGCAAGGTGGTACCGGAAACGGTATCCAGTGAAGCGGATTACCAACGGCTGATCCTGGCGCCGATGTATCGCGACATCGCGCCGCATGATCCGGATGGCGTGCTGCAGGAAGAGTGGCTCAATTCCCGCGGCGCGATTGCCCGCTTCGACCGCAACGCCATCGAGATTCGCGTCATCGATACCCAGGAATGTCCGCGCGCCGACCTGGCGGTGGCCGCCGCTGCCGTGCACCTGGTACGTCGCCTGTATGATGCCGGCGCCGACCGGCTGGCCGAATTGCAGGCCATTCCGACCGATGAGCTCGCGGCGCTGCTGCAGGCATGCATACGGGATGCCGACCAGACCGTGATCCGCCACAAGCCTTATCTCGCACTGATGGGCGTGGACGAGGCCGAATGCAGCGCCGGCGCCCTCTGGCGCCATGTGCTGGCCGACGTGCTGGACCCGCAACGCGTACCGCGGCCCGGCAGCGGCACGGCTTGGGCGGCACCGCTGGCACACATTCTGGAACACGGACCGCTGGCGCGCCGCCTGATGCTGGCCATCGGCACGGATGCATCGAGGGCGCATCTGGCCGGCGTCTACCGGGAACTGTGCGCCTGCCTGGCGGAAGACCGACTGTTTTTCCCGCCGCAATCTTGAAGCCCTTCCTGCTATTCAGTTGCGAACACGGCGGCAACCGCATTCCCTCGGCTTGTCGCGGGCCTTTCATCGGCCATGAGGCGGTGCTGCATACCCATCGCGCTTACGACGCCGGGGCGCTGCGCATGGCGCGCGAGATGGCGCAGGCATTCCAGGCGCCCTTGCATGCCGCCGTCCTCTCGCGCCTGCTGATCGACCTCAACCGCTCGCCGCATCATCCTCGCCTGTATTCCGAGTTCAGCCGCCACCTCCCGCAGGATGTCCGGGCCGATCTCCTGCAGGACCATTACCGCCGCTACCGCGATGGCGTGGAAGCGGCGGTAGGCGCGGCGGTGGCGGCGGACAAGCGGGTGCTGCATGTGTCCTGCCACAGCTTCACGCCGGTGCTGGACGGGAAGCCGCGCAATGCCGACATCGGCTTGCTGTACGACCCGTCGCGCCTCGGCGAAGCGGCGCATTGCCGGCACTGGCGCGCGGCGCTGCTGCGGCGCATGCCGGCGCTGCGGGTACGCATGAACTATCCCTACCGCGGCACGTCGGACGGATTCACCGTCTACCTGCGCAAGCGCTTCGGCGCGGATCGCTACGCCGGCATCGAACTCGAAATCAATCAGGCCTGCGTGCGAACCGAGAGTGCCTGGCCGGCATTGCGGCAAGCCCTCATCCGCAGTCTGGAAGACGCCCTCGAACACTGGCCGGATGGCCAGCCTGGCTGAATCCGGAATACGTCCCGGCCGTATTTTTCATCTTTTCCCAATCGCGATTTGCCTTGAATGCGACAGCAATTGTTCGCAATCGAGCAATGGTTCTACCTGTTTTAACCACTGGATTCCCGGCTCGGTCCTGAATTGAAAGACTGGCGCTGCCCATGCCATATGTCACCTAGGTTCGTGAAATTGCTTCCAATACACTGGATTCGCAATAGAGGTCCGGCCATGCAAAGCCGGGCGAACGAACCCAGTTCGATCTACCTGTGGAGTCCCATCATGGAACACCAAGCACAAACTTGGAACGGCACCGCGAATCGCCCCCAAGGCCAACAAGAAGACAAGCCGGCTGAAGCCAGCATCCCGCCTAACCGGCGCCGGCTGCCGTGGCTGAAGCCGCATCCGCTGCTCGACTTCATTCTCTCACGCATGAACTTGCCGAACGATGCAGCATTGTGCCGGCGGCTGGAAGTCAAGCCCTACTACATCAGCAAGGTGCGCAACCGCCGCGAGCGGGTCAGCGCCGAACTGCTGATCGCGCTGCATGAGGAAACCGGCATCAGCATCCGCGAATTGAAGAGCCACCTCGAGGTCTGACCGGCTCGTCAGCCACAGGACGCCTGGCCGGCGTCCTCCCGCATTACCTTTTCCGCCCTCATGCCATGGCCCGGTCGCCCGATGGACCGGGCGCACCGGAAACCTCCTTTTCCCCGTCAACTCCATGCGTTCGCGTGCATGCCGGGAACGGCCGACGCGCTCCCGCGAATCGATGATCTTCTCACGTGCCATCGCGCCGTCGCGCGCCGGCATGCCGTTACCAGAACCGGATGGCGGCGAAATGCCGGCAGTTGGGCCGCCGTGCCAGAGTACGTGGCCGATGAGGCATGGAAGCGATGGCGCCGTGACGGGTGCACAGCGCCCGGCGCGCGCGACGAAACCAGTACCTGTCGCCGCGCAAGCGCAGCCGCCATGCAGGATCGACCTGCTGGCCGGCGGGAAGTCGGGAGGTGCATTCTTGGTCGCTCCCTCGCTTGGCCCGTCCGCTTCGAGGACATTGAAGTTGGCTCATGGACAAAAATCCTGAAAAAGGGATAAGGGATGCACGCGGTTAACGCAAGCGCCATGCCACTGGCCTTGTGGCAAGTTCATGGGAAGCGTTTCGCTCCCTTTTCAGGCTGTTGCGCGCGACAGCAATTACATGGCGCCAGGCGCCGGCGGCGCGGGACGCGCAGCCATGTCCATCTGCGCCGTCTTCACATGGCGGGCAACCGATGTCGTCGGTCTGGGCGTGTATCCCGGTCCCGGAAGATCGGAATGGCGGCCGCAGCCGCCCAGCAGAAGAAGCGGCACGGCAGCCAGGGCCATGCCGCGTGAACCAATGCGAAGAAGGGAGCGGGTATTCATGATGTCATGCGCTTCGGAGTGATGGAGCGTTGCCGGTAATCCGACATGAATGCAAACACCGTTCCCGCACGATGAATCAGGCGGCGCGCGCCTGCCGCTGCGCCCCTCGGCGCTCATCGAGGCGCTTGTTGCGCATGTAGACCAATTGCCCGGCCACGGCAGTGAGCAGAATGAAAAAATTGGAAAACACGAACACCCAATTTTCAACGAGGTAGCTGTAGATGGTGAATCCGGTGGATGCCGCCAGCTGCCCGATGAAGAGCCAGCGCGATACGCCCTGCACCGTACGGCTGCGCCATTGCGAATAGACCTGCCGAGAAATGGTCAGCACCAGTATGGCCGAGCTGATCCAGCCGATGACATCAGTAAGCATGTCCCTCCCTTTCGTGTTTCGTGGTTGTCATGCCCTCAGCCGCCGATGTCGAGGCGTCGCCCCTGGGTCGGCGCCGAACGGATCGGCAGCGTCACCTGCAGCACGCCGTCATGCATGGCGGCCGACGCGGCATCCGGATCGATGCCGCGCGGCAGCGAGATCATTCGATAGAAATGGCCATAGGATCGTTCCGAATGCAGCCTGTCGCCGCGCACGCCCTGGGCCTCGTCATGCCGCTCGCCCTCGATGATGAGCGCGTCGTGCTGCACCTCGACGTGCACATCCTTGCGCTGCACGCCCGGCAGTTCGGCGCACACCACTACCTTGTCGCCCTGTCGGCTGACTTCCACGACCGGCATCCATTCGCTGCGTGCCTCGCCGCGCTCGGCGCCTTGCGGGTCCGGCGCCGCGCCGGCAGGCTGGGCGGCGCGGCCGCCGAACATCGGCCGGCCGACGAAGCGCTCGAACAGCTGGTCCACCTCGCCGGACATCTTGCGCATCGCGGCCATCGGTTCCTCGATCGCCTGCATGAGGTTCGGCAGCCACGAAGGCTCGCTCGCATGGCTTGACTGCTGGCGGCCCGAACCGGCATGCGCCGAATGCGCAGAATGGGTCGACTGTGACGACTCCTTCTCCGCCCCGGTTCCCGCAGCCGGGTCCTGCGGTCGTGCCGCCGCGCCTTGGCTTTCAGCGCCGCCGCGCATGGACTGCGCCATCGCGTCGGCCGGGCTGGCGCCGCCGGACACCGGTGCGCCCACCGGCGCTTCCGGCATCTGGCCCACGCGCCGCGCCTGCGGCGACTGCTGGTCCAGACTGACTTCCTCGGCGACGCGGAAGCCGCTTTCATCCTTCGGTATGCCGGCGAGCGCATCCATGCGCGACAGCGAGGACGAAGACTGGGTAGCGGCACCGGCAGCCTGGCCCTGCTCCGCATTCCCCGGCTGCAGCCCGGTGCTCTGCGGCTGGCTGCCGCGGCCGAGCTGACCGGCATTGTCGGGCGTGGATGACACCACCGCCATGCCCGGATCCTCGTTGCCGTCCCCGCCCTCGCTGCCGGCCGCATAGGACGAAGAAGAAGCCGCGGCGCTGGAAGCGGAGGCCGAAGCGGCGGCATGTGCTGCCCGCGCACCATGCCGGCTTTCCAGGTGGCGCTTGAAGCGGACCAGGTCCTGCTGCAGGCGCTGGCTCAGAATGGCGCCTGCGTTGTCCTGGGGCAGGCTGAAATCGCCGTCGATGGAGACGGCGATGCGGGCGCCATTGCCGCTCGGCGTGACATCCACCCGGCCTTCGTGCGGGAAGCGCAATCCGCGCCAGGCGAAGCCCTGCCCCGGCCGGCTGTCCGTGATCTCCATTTCCCAGCTGACATCATGGCCGGCCAGCGTTGCCCGCCAGTGCAGATGCCGCTCGTCTTCGCGGCGCACCTCGATCACGTCGCTGATGAACTGCGGATACTCCTCGAAGCGCGTCAGCTCGCGGTAGGCGATATCCGGAGATGCATTGACGTCGATAGTCTGGGCGATCCTGGCCATGATGGTCTCCTCGGAAAAAGTGCTGTGTCACGCCACACGCATGATTGCCGCATGCAAGACGGGCGAAGCATTTTTGCAAGTTCCATACCATTGCCTTTTACGCGCATGCGCGCGTTACCGCCCGCTCCTTCCATGTAAGTCTTACAGAGCTATATCCGCGATGGGCGCTCAACGAACACCGCAGCGCGGCGTCTGCTCGCAGCGTGCTTTCCGCTTGCTCCGGCAAGTGCTCATCGGCCTTGTGGCCGACCTCGGCTTTCCGGCCTGAAACCCATTTGCGGTGGAACAGGACTTGCATCTCGCCTGCCATCGGCCGCGCGGCATGGATGTCGAACGCCGCGGCATTGCACCGGAATTCACGCAGGATATGGGTCATGTCTAAAGTCCTTACTTTCTCCCGAAGCCGCCGCCGTCCTTTCATCGTCAACGAAGAGCAATTGCTGGGCGTGGCTGCTTGGCATGGGTCGCGCCGCATGAACGGCGACTTGGCTGCGATGCATGCCGGAAGCGCCCGGCTTGATCACGGCGGCATGCCGGAGCTTCTGGCTTCGGTCATCGTCCCGGCGATGGCGTCGCCCGAAATGCTGAACCGCTGCCTGGCCAGCCTGGCCCTGCAGGAATTCGATTGCCCGCGCTTCGAAGTGATCGTGGTCGACATGCGGGCCGACGAAGCCACCCGGGAAGTGATAGAGCGCTGGCGAGTCCATACCGCGCTGACCGGCCCGCACATCATCTCGCTGCCGTCGCCGGCGCATGAAGGCCTGGCTGCTGCCCGCAACCGCGGCTGGCGCGTGGCGCGCGGCGCCATCGTGGCATTCATCGATGAAGATGCGGTGGCGCGCTCGGACTGGCTGGCCCATGGGCTGCAGGCCTTTCGCGGAAACGTGCAGGCCGCCTGGGGACGCCTGGCCACCGCGCGCCATGAGCCCGAGCCGCGCGGCGACGGCGACGGCGAAGCGGGCGATGTCATCCCATCCAATTTCTTCTGCCGCAGACATGTGTTGAATGAGATCGACGGCTTCGACGAGCGCTTCTCGCTAGGCTGGCGCGAGAGCGCGGACTTCTACTTCCGCCTGCTGCAGAGCGAAGCCCGGGTGGCGCAGGCGCCGCAAGCGCTGATCAGCCGCACGCCGCTCAACCGGGCCATCTCGAGCGAACTGGCCGATCTGCGCAAGATGCAATACGACGCGCTGCTCTTCAAGAAGCATCCGGATTTTTTCCGGCAGAAGCTGGGCGCCAGCGTGCCCTGGCATTTCTACCTGATCGTGGCCATGCTCGGCGTGTTCGCAGCCAGCCTGTGGCTGCATGCGTATGATGCGATGGCCATGAGCGCCACGGTGTGGACCATCATGACGACGCGGCTGTGTCTGCGCCGCATTGCCGCGCAGTCGGCGGCGCACCGCGATTCCGGGCGGGTCATACTGACATCGCTGCTGATGCCGCCGGTCGCGGTATTCTGGCGCATCGTCGGCGCGCTGCGCTTTCGAAGTGCCCTGCTATAGCGGCGGCGCAGGAAACGATCGGGAAGTCACCAGGCCCAGCATACGAGACGGGATGCGGCCGAATCGAAATACAGCGACTTCCACGGGATGGCGAGTTCGCCGCCCGCATTGCATGCCAGCACCACGTAGCGCAGCTGCTGAGTGCGTGCGTCGATCATCATGTGCAGCACGCTTCCCAGCACGGTGCCATCGCGCATGGCAACGCTGCAGCCTTCCATCATGCGCGCCACGCCGGACTGCGTTGCATGCACCCGCGTCAGCCGGCGCGCAGTGGCAGCCATGGGCGATCCCGTCAGGCTGCCGGTGTGTGAATGAAGCATGAGCCTCCCTGTGCTGGTTCAGGATGGCCGGCCCGCCCTTTCCGCGGCCCAGCTGACCCGGCGCGAGCCGGCGGCGCCGAGCGCACCGCCGCTGATGCCGAGGACCAGAGCCAGTGCCACCGCACCGAAAACGATCCAGGCGGTCGCGCCGACTGTCCTGACAGCATTATCGGCGTTGGCTCTGCCGCCGGCGGAGGCATTCGCAGGCAATCCCGATATGATCAAAGCCTGGTCGGCAATGATGCCGGCCCGCTCCTGCGGCACCCCGGCAAGCGTCAGCCGCTGCACCGCCGCTTCGCGATCGCCGCTGCGGATGGCACGCTGCAGATCGGCCATTGCAGCGGCATCGAGTCTTCCGGCCTGGCTATGCAGCATGGCGGCCAGGGGCGAGTCGGGCACGGTCAGCGCGCCGCGCGCCATCTGCCCCATGTTGCTGAAGACACCGCTCAGCATGCTGCTGCCAATGGAGGTCGCCATCACGGCGAACAGGATGGTGGTCACCGCCCAGGATACGGCGCCATGCAGCACGCCGTCCGATTTCCGCTTGAGGCCCGACATCCGGGCTGCCACATATCCCCCGACGAAGGCGGACACCAGCATGGTCAGGCCGGCCCATAGCAGCGAGCCCACGCCCGGCCCACCATTGCCTTCGGCGGGCTCGAGGCTGGACAGGCCGGCGGCAATGCCGAGCAGCGTCAGCGCCAGCTGCACGGAGATGCCGACGGCAACGCCGGCCAGCACCGCGCCCCACCGTATCGCCGGCAAAAGAGGACGTCGTATGGCATTTCCGGTATGGTCGAGCGCATCGATTTGACGGCCGGTGTAATGCACCTCGTTTGCCATCGAGTTCTTCTCCCTTCGCTTGCAGTCTTTTCTGTTGGCATGGCGGCCCGGCGATGCGCTCGGCGGATCACCGATGGGCCGGTTCAGTCATTGGCCATGTCGGCCAAGCCGCGCAAGCGATCATGCGCCAGAGCGCATGGTGAATGGCCGCCCGACCGGCGCTGCGACGCTGTCCGGCCGGGCCGAGCCAGGCTAGCGGAAGCGCTCGACGACCTGGCCGTTGGCGACGCGCACCCGCTCGCCCACCTGCAGCATGCCGGCGTTGTCCTGAGCCAGCGTCTGCACCGCGCCGTTATCCATGCGCACGGTCACTCGATAGGTTTCGCCCCCCGCGGCGCGGCTATTGCGCTGCATCTGGTTGCCGGCATAGGCGCCGCCGGCTGCGCCGGCCACCGTTGCCGCGGTACGGCCGTTGCCGCTGCCTACCTGATTGCCGAGCAGGCCGCCGACGACCGCGCCAGCCACCGTGCCGAGGCCGATGCCGGGATTGTCGCGCGGAACCACTTCCACCGATTGAACGACGCCCGTGCCTGATGCACTGCTGGTACTCATCGGCATGGAACCGCTGCCCATGCTGCTACTGCCCATGGGGCTGCCGCCCATCATGTTGCCGCCGGTAGAGCCGCAAGCGGTGAGAGCCAGCAGGCACATTCCCGCGAGGCCGGTTTTGATCTTGAGGTCAATCATGATTAATCTCCTTCGTGGATGTGAACCGATTCATCGAGGCAAACTTTTTCGCCTGCCAGGAATCGCCTTGCACGTAACGAATGCAGATTGCATGCCACTTTGGCACGCTTGGCTATCAGAGGGCGGCAAGGAAAGAACGCGCTTTCGAAATCGCTCGCTTCGCTGTAAGTTTTACCGTGCTCTTGAAAAATGGATTTTCATTTCGCAATGACTGCGGGAACTATGCGGCGAACTGAGTTCGCGATTGAATGCGATGGCTGCTTCAACGGCTTGTGTTTCAAGGGAAGTTTCAAAAAGAACGCCGCCGCGAAGCGGGCTCGCCAAGGCGCTTCTGAAAAGGCATCGTTGGCATGGAGCTTGCGAAGCTTGCCTCTGGATCAACCCGGAAAACCGATAAGCCAAGGAGAAACGCATGCCTCGCAATGCCGCTACCAAGACCACTACCCGTGCGCCTGCCAAGGCGCCACTCAAGGCCGCAGCGAAGAAGGCACCGGCCAAGCGCGCCGCGCCGCGCAAGACTGCATCGGCCGCCAAGGACGCGCTGCTTCTGCTGAAGGAAGACCATGCCAAGGTCAAGAAGATGTTCGACCAGTTCGAGAAGCTGAAGAAGAAGGACGACAAGGTCGCAGAGATGCAGAAGCTGGTGGAAACCGCCTGCGCCGAGCTCACCATTCACGCCCAGGTGGAAGAGGAAATCTTCTATCCGGCGGCCCGTGCAGCCCTGAAGGAAGGAGACCTTCTGGACGAAGCCGAAGTCGAGCATGCTTCGGCCAAGCAGCTCATCACCGAACTTGCCGCCATGCGGCCGGGCGATGACCTGTACAAGGCAAAGTTCTCGGTGCTGGGCGAATACGTGCAGCACCACGTCGAAGAGGAAGAGAAGGAAATGTTTCCGAAGGTGAAGCGCGCGAAGCTTGACCTCGCCGGCCTGGCGGAACAGATCCAGCAGCGCAAGCAGGAGCTGCGCGAGGAACTCGGTCTGGACCGGGGCGCCGCCGGCATGGATGACGACATGGCCGACAAGCCGGCCCGTCGCAATCTGCATTGATACGCATGCGGGACAGCGCCAATTCGCGCACGACGCGGGATGGCGCTTCACGTTCCACAGCCAGGTTCGGCAAGACCTCAACAGGAGTAGACGCGCCGGAAATCGCTGCGGTGCGTCTGAAGAACAAAAAGGAGAGACACCAAGTGATCGTGTCCAGCGAAAAATGGGGAGCCTGCCATTCGGTGGATATCTTCGCCTTCGTCGCAGCAGACGACATTCCGCTCAGCCAGTTCGAAGCGCCGTTTTACCTAACGCCCGCGCCAGGGGAGGAGCGGGACTATCATCTCTTGCATGAAACCCTGAACCGCACCGGCAAGGTGGGCATCGCCCACGTCGTCATCCGCCAGCGCCAGCAGCTCGCGGCGCTCATCCCCTGCGGTCCCGCGCTGATACTCAATACGCTGCGCTGGGACATCGGCCAGGGCGACGACATGATGCGCCATGAACCGGGAGGACCGGAACTGAGCAAGCAGGATCTGGAAACGGCTTGCAGGCTCGTGGACAGCATGACCAGAAAATGGGATATCGGGCAGTACCATCCTGCCTTCCGCGACGACATCCTTTCCCTGGTACGGCGACGGGTCCGTTCCGGCGAGCCGGCTGCCATGCGCGCGGCAGCCGACACCGACGCGCAGTATGTCGAGCGCGTCAGGCCGAGGCCGCCGGCGCCGCAGCGTCAGGTTGACGCCCTGCCTCATCGTCGGGCGATGAAGCCGCGCTACCGACGCGTTCAGGCCTGAACGGAAACGGCAGGTGCTATCAGACCCGGCATGGCCTGCCGGGTCTTCCTAAGTGGAAGCGAAGTGGAACCGGCGCGGCGCTATTCTGCGCCGGCGCTCTTCTTCGGCGCTTCCCAGTTGAGCAGGGCTTCCGCGGCACGCTTGCCGGCGAGGAAGGCATGATCGGCGTTGTAATACGCCCATTCGCCGAAGCGGCCGGCGAGCAGAATGTCCTGTTCGATCAGCCAGTCCCGGATCAGCGCCACCCGCCGCGTGCGCTCATGGTCGTGAATCACATAGGCATAAGGCATGTCCACCTGATGGGCAGTGAGCACCTCGTCTTCCGGACGCAGCAGGCCGACGCGGATGCAATCGGCGATGCAGCGCGCGATCAGTTCCTGGCCATCGGCCGGCAGCGGCTTGCTGCCGGAATAGGTGATTTCGCAGGTCAGGCCGAAGCCGCCCGGGGGATTGCAGGCGGGGCTCGCATTCCCCTGGGCGAAGATGCGGTGAAACACCGTGTCTTCAGGATAGTAGATCCAGTGCTTGTCGGTGATGTTCTCGCGGGCGATGCCAAGGTTCACGCTGCGCACCGACACATGGCGCAAGCCGCGCGCTGCATCCCGAACCTCGGGCGGCGCCTCGTCGCCCATCCGCTTCACCAGTTCAGGCAGCGGCATGGTGTTGACCAGGCTGTCGTAGCGGAAGCGCCGCCCGTCCGCCAGCGCCACCTCGTGCTCGCCCGGACATATCTTCACCACGTCGGCATTCAGTTCGATATCGCCCTTGATGTGGGGCAGGAAGCCCTCCATCAACGCCTGGAAGCCGCCCCGCAGGGGATAGCCGATGCAGTTTGCCGCGCCGCCCTGCCGAACGGAAGGCTGCAGGGCGCCGCTCACCACTTCTTCCAGGTTCAGCCGCGGCGAGCGCTGTCCCAGCCAGGAGACTTCCATCTCGGACAGCGGTATCGTCCACAGCTTGCGGTTATAGGGCAGGACGAAATGCCGCGCCATGCCGACGCCCCACAGCTGATGGATGAATTCCTCGAAATTGGCTGGCGCGCGTCTTTCCAGCGGCGTCACCCGGCCCGACGCATCCACCGTCGCGCCGGCGCCATAGGCTGCATCGATCGCACCCAGGATGCATTCGTTCACCACGCTGGCCGGCAAGCCGTACAGCGCCCGCTCGAAAGGATAGCGGGTGTAGGTCTGCTTGCTGTAGATCCAGGCTTCCCGCTCCTGCCAGTGCTGATTTTCCCCGAGCAGGACGCGATACATCTCCATCACGTAGGGATCGCTGGCGAACATCGCATGCCCGGCCTGATCGAAAGTGAAGCCCTTGTCGTGAATCGAGCGGCACCAGCCGCCGACGCGGTCATGCTTTTCCAGCAGCAGGGTGTCTGCGCCCAGGTGAAAGGCGGTGGACAGGCCGGCGGGCCCCGCGCCGAGGATGACGTGCCGCCGCGCGGGTGCGGCATCCCGCAGCACCGCCTGCCGCCGCAGCGGGTTCACGTCAATATTTTCGCCGGCAGACGGCTCGACACGGCGGCTTGCGGCCTGCTCCATCAGTTCACGCATCCTGGTCGCCGTCGCGTCCCAGGACGTTGCGGCCAGCACGGCGCGCATTTTCTCGACCTTCTCCAGCAGTTCCTGGCGCGGCGCCAGCAGGGCAGCCTCGCAGGCGCGGATGAAAGCGGGGGCATCGCCGGCAATGGCGACGATGTCGCTGTAGTTGTCGGCCACGTCGGCCACCGGCGTGCTGACGATGGGCAGTTCCGCCGCCATGTACTCCAGCGTCTTGGTCGGGCTGATGTAGCGGGTGGACTCGTTGATGGCGAACGGCAGCAGGCATACATCCCAGCCGGCGAGGAAATTCGGCAGCACTTCGTACGGCTGCGGGCCGAGATAATGGATGTTGGGACGCTGCGGCAGGATGGCAGGATCGACCTTCACCACCGGGCCGACCAGCACGATCTGCCACTGCGGATGCGCATCGGCTAGCTGGCCTACCAAATCGACGTCGAAGCGCTCATCGATCACGCCATAAAAGCCAAGGCGCGGGCCCGGGATGCTGCGATGCGCCGGATGGGAGTTGGCCCGGTCCAGCGCCTGCTTGAAGTGGGTCACGTCGACGCTGCTCGGAAAGCAGTGCACGTTCGGATGGCGGTCGCGCTTGGCGCGGTACAGGCTGGGGCCGCCGGTGAATACGATATCGGCCAGCTTCAGCACCGCGCTTTCCCTTTGCAGCAGCTGCTTGGGCGCGTTCCTGAAGGCAGCAAGTTCATCCATGCAGTCGTACACCACCAGACGCGGCCGCAGCGCCTGCAGCAGCGGCAACGCCATCGGCGTATAGAACCAGGCGATATGCTCGTCGTAATCCTGCACCGCCTGCCGCACCAGCTTCTGCAGGTGCGGCAGCTGATCGTCATGGAAGCCCGGCATGCGGACCGGGGTATGCGGCTGGCAGACCAGGATGTTGGGCGCCGGCGCATAGGTTTTCATGAACGGTTCGCCATCGTGGAGGATCGGCTCCTCCACCACGACGATCGGAAAATGCTTGGACAGGCGCGTCAGAAGATGTTGCGGCCGCTGATAAACGAAATCCCAGCGCAGGTGAGAAAAGACGATGATTGCAGAAGCCATACTATCTCCTTGCCTGTTGACGTGTTGATTTCATGGACGCCTTGCGGCCAACGCGGCGAGACGCATGAAGCGGCGGGCGAGCGCGCCGCCGGGCAATGATTGAAATCGGAGTGATGCCGCATACGTCTGCGCTCCCCGGGCTGGGAACGCCGCCTGTTTCGCTGGAATGCCGTATGCGCTGCATGGGGTGTGTGCGGGAATTTCTGGGCCGATCAGCTGTTGATTCGATGCAGCAGTGATCGATGCGAATCGTCGGTCCGGGACCGGCGCATCGTGTCGCTGCCTGTCTTCTGCCTGTTGGTTCGCCGCCGGCATGGCGGAATGTCGAAAGTGGTTTCGCTGCTGTGCTGGCTCCTTTCCGCGAGCGCTTCGTTGCCGCCAGGCTCAGGCGCCTGTCTGTCACGACAAACCCTGCTGCAGGTGCAATTCCCGTGCCGGTTCTTCGTGCGATGGCATTCATTCGCCCTTGCACAAATATACGGACCATGGCGGGCCCCTCTCCTGATCTTCCTCAACCGGAAACCGGCATCTCCGCTCATCGGTATGCTTCCTGCTTGGTGCAGACCGGAACCTCGGCGGCAAGCTGCGGCAAACCATGGCTGCCCTGGCGATGAACCATTACCCGGCTCGGCCGGCTGGCCGGATGCATGAGGCGCTGCGTGGCCCCGCTGCATGTAAATAAGCTCAGGCCGATGTAATGATTACTCGCAGCCGACCAGGGCGAACGGTTACCAAAAGTCAGGAGATCGTTGCATGGCGAACATCCGCAGGGCATCAAGCTTAAGAGGGCTCAAGCCTTGCGCGCATCTTCTTCGACATGGCATCAGTACCGGGCGCAAGGGCGCGCCTATGATGGAACGGGGGCAGAGAATGCGGTTTGCAAGCCGCGTCCTGCCCGGCACTCATCGTTAATGAAATTTGAATCTTCCCCCTGCCGCTGCTGCGGCCGGGGAAAACAGGGAGCCAGCCATACATGGCAGCATTCGGCAACATTGCGAAAACCAGCAGCAACGATCCTCGGTTCAAGGCTCCTGCAGGCGCCATGAGGCACGACGGGATAGAAAGCGCTGACATGGATCAGAAGCCAATCATGCCCATCGGAACCGAGGCCGCCTCCACGCTGCTGCAACGCATCTGCGAGGATAGTCCGGCACTGGTTGCCTATCTCGACGCAGCCTGCCGCTACCGTTATGTCAGCGCCACCTACGAGAAATGGTTCGGCCGCCCGCGCGCCGAATTGGTCGGCGCCCGCCTGCAAGACCTCGACGGCATGGCTTACGCGCAGATGCGGCCGCATATCGAGCAGGCGCTGCGCGGCGAGCAGGTGCGTTACGAAGCGAGCATCGAAACCCGGCACGGCGCGCGCCAGCTCACCGGCTTCTATATCCCGGACCGGGACGCGCATGGCAAGGTGATCGGCTTCTGTTCCATCGCCGTCGACGTCACCGAGCGCAGCCATGCCGAGCAGGCGCTGCGGGAACGCGAACGCGAACTGCAGGCAGCGGAGGAGCGGCTGAGGCTGCGCGAGCGGGAATTCAAGACCCTGGTGGAGAATTCGCCGGACATCATCCTGCGCATGGATGGCGGCATGCGCCATCTCTACGCGAATCCGGCGATCGAACGCCTGACCGGTCAGCCGGCCGCGGCGCTGCTCGGCCGCACCAAGGCGGAAGCCGGCCTCCCTGAATCGGTGGCGGCGCCCTGGGACAAGGCAGCTGCGGCGGCCTTCGCCAGCGGGCGGGAGCAGAAGCTTGAATTCGAGCATGTCATCCAGGGGGAATTGCGCTATTTCTCCGGCCGCATTGTGCCGGAAGCCGATGGGGCCGGCCATGTGGAATCGGTGATCAGCATCGCCTATGACGTCACCGAGCGCGCCCGCATCGCCCGGGAAAGGGATGAATCGCTCGCAAGGGAACGCACCGCACGCATCCAGGCCGAGACCGCCGCCCGTGCCCGCGACGAATTTCTCAACGTCGTATCGCATGAGCTGCGCGCGCCCTTGAACGGCATCCAGAGCTGGGCTCACGTGCTGGAAAACTATGTCAAGGATGCGAGCAGTTCGCCTCTCGTGGGGCGGGCGCTGCAGGGAATCAAGACCGGCGTGAGCCAACAGGTGCGGCTCATCGAGGAATTGCTCGACGTGACCCGCATGATGAGCGGCAGGTTGCGCCTGGTGAAGCAGCCGCTGACCCTGCTGCCGGTGCTGCAATCGACGGTCGACGCCATGCGGGAGCAAGCCGCCGCCCGCCACATCGAATTGCAATGCACCTACGGCATCACCACCGAGCAGGTGGAAGGCGATTCCGACCGGCTGCAGCAGGTGCTGCGCAATCTGCTGTCGAACGCGCTGAAGTTCACCCGCGAGCATGGACATGTATGGGTCACCGCCACCTGCTCAAGCGACGAGATCCGCATCACCGTGCGCGACGACGGCATCGGCGTGTCGCCGGATTTCCTTCCCTTCCTGTTCGACCGCTTCAGCCAGAAGGACACCTCCAGCACGCGCGGCCACAACGGCCTCGGCCTGGGGCTGTTCATGGCGCGCAGCCTGGTGGAACTGCATGGCGGCCGCATCACTGCGGAGAGCGAGGGCGAAGCGCGCGGAACGCAGTTTTCGGTGTACCTGCCGTTGCGCGAGCCGTCGGAGAAATACATCCCGGCGATCCACGCCACCAACATCGACGACAATGCGATGCCGCTGCCCTCGCTTGCCGGTCTGAGGGTGCTGCTGGTGGACGACCAGGAGGAGGCGCGCGAATCACTCACCATCGTGCTGTCTTCCGCCGGCGCCCGGGTGTTCGCCGCCAGCACCGCGAAGGAAGTGCTGGCCTGGCTCGCGACCCTCGCGCCAGATGAGTATCCGGATGTGCTGGTGAGCGACATCGCGATGCCGGGCGAAGACGGCTACACCGTTCTGCGCCGCATCCGGTCCTGGCAGCGGCAGGATGGCGCCACGCCGCTGCAACGCCTGCCGGCCCTGGCGCTGACCGCTTTCGCCCAGCGCGAGGATCGCATCCGCGCCCTCACCGCGGGCTTCCAGATGCATGTCACCAAGCCGGTGGCTCCGGAAGAGCTAATCGTGGTGATCGATACGCTGGCGCCGCACGACCGCACACGCCGGTAAAGCAACTTCTGCAAAACGGAAAAGCCGGCGCCTTGCGGCAGCCGGCTTTTTCATTGGCTGGCGATGATGCGGGCATGGCGCCCGCGTCGCTCAGTGCATCGAATCGCTGCTGTGCAGCGTGGAATCGTCGTTCTTCGGCACGCCCTCGTAGGGACCATACTCCTCGAGCCGGTTGTAGAGCGTCTTCAGGCTGATGCCGAGGATGTCGGCCGCCCGCTTCTTCACGCCGCCGCACAACTCCAGGGTTGCGTAGATCAGCTTGCGGTCGACGTCGGCCAGCGAGGTGCCGACCGGGATGGCGAGCGTCAAGCCCACCGGCGACTGGCTGGTGGTGACCGGCGTCAGCGCGGCGGCATCAATCACCTGGTCGGACAGGATGAATGCCCGCTGCACGTGATTGCGCAGCTCGCGCACATTGCCCGGCCAGTGGTAGTTCATCAGGGACGACAGGCTATCGGGTGCGAACACTTTGCTGGCGCCATGCGCCGCGTTGAGTTCATCGAGGAAATGCTGGGCCAGCAATTCCACGTCATTGCGGCGCTCGCGCAGCGGCGGGATGCGCAGCGGGAACACGTTCAGGCGGTGGTACAGGTCGAGGCGCAATTTGCCTTCGGCGACGGCCGCTTCCGGATCCCGGTTGCTGGCGGCGACCACCCGCACATCGGTTTCCAGTTCCTGATTGCTGCCGATGCGCATGAAGGTGCCGGACTCCAGCACCCGCAGCAGCTTGACCTGCAGCTCGATCGGCATTTCGGTGATCTCGTCGAGAAACAGCGTGCCGCCGTTGGCGCGCTCGAAATAGCCTTTGTGCTGGCGGTCGGCGCCGGTGAAGCTGCCCTTCTCGTGGCCGAAGATTTCGCTCTCGATCAGCTGCGGCGAGATGGCGCCGCAGTTCACCGGCAGGAAGGGATGCTTGCTGCGCAGGCTGAGATCGTGGATGGTCTTGGCGGCCAGTTCCTTGCCGGTGCCGCTTTCGCCGAGCAGCAGCACCGTGGCTTCGGTCGGGGCGACGCGGCTGATGTGGTTGTACAGCTTCTGCATCACCGGCGCCGCGCCGAGCATCTGGCCGAAATGGCCCAGGCGGCGCAATTCGCTGCGCAGTTCGCCGATCTCCTTCTTCAGATCGTCGGTGCGCGGCACGCGGGACAACAAGCCCTTCAGGCGGCGGAAGTTAATCGGCTTGGTCAGGTAGTCGGCGGCGCCGAGGCGCAGTGCCTCCACCGCCGTCTCCACGCTGGCATGGCCGGTGATGAGCACGATTTCAGTGGTCGCCCGCGATTCGATGTCGTTGAACAAGTCCATGCCGCTGCCATCCGGCAGCTTGAGATCGATCAGCACCACGTCCGGACGCCGTTGCTGCATCTGTTCCTTGGCATCCGCGATGCTGCCGGCGACGGCAACCGTGAAGCCTTCCGCGCCGGTGATCTCGGCCAGCGCTTCCCTGGTATTGACATCGTCATCGACGATTAGCACATGAGGCATAAGTCGTTATCTCTATCCGTGTATGGTTGACAGGTTACCGGTATGCGGCAAGCGTTGCGGACGGCATGGCTGGCGTCGTCACGGCTGCCGTATCCAGGTCTTGGTTATAGGTAAAAAATAGAGAAGGACGTGTTGCGATCATCGATCCGAACGCAACGCCTGATCCGGCCTGGGCGGCGCCATGGAGAACAGGCCGCGCAAACAGACTCTTGCAGGAAGCGGCGCGCTTGCGCGAAACGCCATTGCAGTCGCCTGGTTCGCCATGCATGTTCGTCGGAAACTGATCTCCATCACGCAGACAAAAGCCTTGCTCGTCATCGGCTCCCATACTGAAGCCGCTTTTATTATCGCCTAGAGCCCGACCTCGTCAATTCGGCTTTCGCAATGCTTATCGCTTTTCTTTTGCGTACTGCGTATTTTCCCGAGAGCGCCGGACCGTCCGCGGGGCGGCACAGGGCGATGTCCCGATCGGAAAATGGGGCACACGGTGTAAAGACTGCATGGGACGAGACAGGTTCACCCGCGGAAGCGGGAAACCCGATAAAAGCTTGATCGGAGAAGACACCGCGCATCGCGGAGCCTTCTCGAAATGGCAGGAGGAAATCCCGCGGCCGCCGCGTACTGAACACGGCACTGCCGCGCGGATTTTCCTCAGTGCAGTGCCGGGATGCAAATCCGCCCGGAAAGGCGTCTGCAATTCCCGACGATCGGATCAACGGGAAGAGCCGGTACCACCAGAGCTGCCGCTGGACATGCCGCCGGACGATGCGCCCGAACCCTTGGTGCCGGATGCGCCCGACGAGCTTGCGCCCGAAGCGCCGGAGCCCTGATCCGAGCTACCGCCTGCCTGGCGGCCGCAGCCGACCATGGTCATGCTCAATGCCGCTGCCAGCAGCAAAATCTTCGAAGTTTGACGTAGTGTGTTCATGCTCTGCCCTTTCACTGGTTGGTTATTTCGCGCTGGAACCGCTCGAACCGCCTGCAGCGCCTGAAGACCCCATGGTGCCCGAACCGCCGGATGAACTGGAAGCGCTGCCGGGCGTGCCGCCGCCGGTGGCGCCGGCACTCTGGTCTGAAGCATTGCGCTGGCCGCAGCCTGCCATGGTGAGGGTCAGAGCTGCTGCAACGAGTAGGGTTTTGGTGATGTTGTTCACTGCTTTCATGCCACATCCTTTCTATCGACCGTTCGTCCGAGTCTTGACCATTACATTTGCGATAAGTTCTTGGCGTTTCGGCAAAGTGTTCTCATACCAGACCGAGCCAACATGAGCGCCGCGCATCGGCAAGCCTCGCGCTCCGGTTCCGCGCAGCATCGTTCCCCATTCTGGCCGTGGCGAATAAATGAACTGCTCTTGTGATTCCGTTCGGGGACACCATATCGAACCTGTCCCGACGTCAAGAGTCCGATTCCGTTCGTATGCCCACATGACAGACTCGAACATCTGCGATCGGTCGGCGTGATGCCGGCTTCTCGGCGTACTTATTCGGTGCTTTACTGAATTAACGCAAGCGTCGGTCGGACTCCCGATGCAAGAATGGGAAACCTGCAGAGGCACGACCTGCATGCCGTCCTCCGCAAGATTGGATCACCGCTGACATGCCTTCAGACAAACTACTCAAACGCTATGGCATCCTGTATGGGTCCTCGCCCATCATGGAACGCCTTTACCAGCAGGTCGAACGTGTGTCCGCCACGGATGCGACCGTATTGCTGGTGGGTGAAAGCGGCACCGGCAAGGAATTGATCTCCAAGGCCATCCACCAGATCAGCAAGCGCAACGACAAGACCTTCGTGGCCGTCAATTGCGGCGCCATTCCAGCGCACCTGATCGAGGCGGCCTTGTTCGGCCATGAACGCGGCAGCTTCACCGGCGCCGTCAAGCAGCACATCGGTTACTTTGAGCATGCTTCCGGCGGCACGCTGTTTCTCGACGAAATCACCGAGATGCCGGTCGACATGCAGGTCAAGCTGTTGCGGGTGCTGGAGTCCGGCACCTTCATGCGCGTCGGAGGCGATCAGGAAGTGAAGGTCGACGTGCGGCTCATCGCCGCCACCAACCGCGACCTCGAGTCGGCAGTGAAGCAGGGAAACCTGCGCGAAGACCTGATGTACCGTCTGGCGGTGTTTCCGATCAGGATTCCCCCGCTGCGCGAGCGCGGCGCCGACATCGAACTGCTGGCGCAACAGTTCCTCGAGTCGCTGAATGAAAAAAATCAGACCAGGAAAAACTTCTCCCGCAGTTCGCTCGACGTGATCCGCTCCTATTCCTGGCCGGGCAATGTGCGCGAATTGAAAAACGTGGTGCACCGCGCCTACATTCTTTCCGGCGACGAACTCGACATCGAGGATTGCGTGTCGGAGCTGGCGGCGAAGAAGCCGACGGTGCATGAGGGCTATCTCAACTTCTTCGTCGGCACGCCGCTGGCCGACGCGCAGAAGGAAATCATTCTCGCCACGCTCAAGCACTACAGCGGCAACAAGCGCCTTGCCGCCGATGCGCTCGGCATCAGCCTGAAGACGCTCTACAACCGGCTCAAGGAATATCAGATCGTGAACTGAGCGCCCGTTTCCGGGCGTCTCCCATCATTGCCCATCAAGCGTTCACCACCTCGCCGCCATTGGGATGGAGCACCTGGCCCGTCATGTAGGACGAATCCTCCGAAGCGAGGAACACATAGGCCGGCGCCACTTCGTCCGGCTGTCCCGGCCTGCCCAGCGGCACGCTCTTGCCGAACTTCTCTACCTGTTCCGGTGGAAAGGTCGCCGGGATCAGCGGCGTCCAGATCGGACCCGGCGCCACCGCGTTCACCAATATTTTTTTCTCCGCCAACTGTTGCGAGAGCGAGCGGGTGAAGGCGACGATCGCGCCCTTGGTCGATGAATAATCGAGCAGATGCCCGCTGCCGCGATAGGCGGTGACGGAGGTGGTGTTGATGATGCGCGCCCCTTCCTTCAGATGCGGCAGCGCTGCCCTGACGGTATAGAACATCGAAAAAATGTTCGTGCGGAAGGTCTTTTCCAGCTGTTCGTCGCTGATGTCGGCGAGGCTTTGCTGCGGGTACTGCTGCGCGGCATTGTTGACGAGAATATCGAGCCTGCCGAAGCTGGAGACCGCCTTTTCGATCAGCTGCTTGCAAAAGGCGGAGCTGCCGATGTCGCCCGGCATGTTGACGCACTTCCTCCCTTCCGCTTCGATCAGGCGCCTGGTTTCGTCCGCGTCCTGCTGCTCGTCGAGGTAATTGATCACCACATCCGCACCTTCCTTGGCGAAGGCGATCGCCACCGCCCGGCCGATGCCGCTGTCGCCGCCGGTGATGACCGCGACCTTGCCTTGCAGCTTCCCGGCCGCCTTGTATTCGCGCTCGGTGGAGTCGGGCCGCGGCGTCATCTGCGCCTCGACGCCGGGTTGATGGTCCTGGTGCTGAGGGGGGATGGATTTCTCATGGTTTGCCATGTCGGCCTCCTGCTGTCTGGCGTGAAAAGCCGTCGTTTAGCAGGTTCCATGCCACTGGATGACAATTCATCAACAGCGTGAACATGGCAGCGCCGGTGCCCGATGCCATGCATCGAGCGCGCGAAATTACATGGCAGGGATCAAAGTTACGCGGCCCGTGCCTGAGTGCGTGTGTAGGCTTGCAGCAGCAGGTCGGGATCGCCGGCAGCCAGCTTCTTGGAGTCGGACAACGTCTGGCGGAAGGCGCGGGCGCCCGGCATGCCGGCCATCAGGCCCAGCATGTGCCGGGTGATGCTGTTCAGGCGCAGGCCGCCGCCTGCTGCGGCGCCATGGCCATAGCGGGCCAGCTGTTCGCGTGCGTAATCGGCCATGGCTTGCAGCACGTCGAGGCGCGACTTGGGCAAGGCATCGTCGCCGTAGTAGCGCGCATCGAAGTCGGCCATCAGCCAGGGATTGTGATACGCCTCGCGGCCGAGCATGACGCCATCCACCTGCTGCAGGTGGACATCGATTTCTTCCAGGGTCTTGATGCCGCCGTTGATGATGATTTCCAGCTGCGGAAATTCGCGCTTGAGCTGGTAGGCGAATTCCGGCTTGAGCGGCGGAATCTCGCGGTTTTCCTTCGGGCTCAATCCCTCCAGAATCGCGTTGCGCGCATGAACGATGAAGGTGGCGCAGCCGGCCTCGGCCACCGTGCCGACGAAATCGCGCACGAAGCCATACGTTTCGCTGCGGCCGATGCCGATGCGATGCTTGACGGTGACGTCGATGTCGACCGCATCGCGCATGGCCTTGACGCAATCCGCCACGAGTTGCGGCTCGTTCATCAGGCAGGCGCCGAACGCGCCCTTCTGCACCCGCTCCGACGGGCAGCCGCAATTCAGATTGATCTCGTCATAGCCCCATTGCTGGCCCAGCTTTGCGCTCTTCGCCAAGTCCTCGGGTTCGCTGCCGCCGAGCTGCAGCGCCACCGGATGCTCTGCCTGGCTGAAATTGAGATGGCGCTCGACGTCGCCATGGATCAGCGCGCCGGTGGTGACCATCTCGGTGTACAGCCAGGTATGGCGGGTGATGTGGCGATGAAACACGCGGCAATGCCTGTCGGTCCAGTCCATCATCGGCGCCACCGAAATCCGGCGCGGCGGCAGTCCGCGTGCGGCGGTGGTGTCGGCGAGCGCGGGGGTGGTCTGCTGGGTGTCGGGCTGGTTCGAATTCATCGTCATCTTTTCTCCGGTACCGCAAGGCGGCCGGCATGGGTGCGGCAGGGCCGCGCATGATAGCAAAGTTGGCGGCAGCGGACATCGAACAACGGTCAGCGCGCCTTGCGGCCGCGCCGAGCGCGATGATAGCAAACGTACTACCATGGACCGTCGACTGCCAATCTTGCAAGGTGAGCCATGCCGGACAACATCAATCTCGAGCATTTCTGGATGCCCTTCACTGCCAATCGTCAGTTCAAGTCGCGGCCGCGCATGCTGGTCGGCGCGCAGGGCATGCATTACATCACCGACGACGGTCGCCGCATCCTCGACGGCACCGCCGGCCTCTGGTGCGTCAACGCCGGCCATGGCCATCCGAAGATCGTGCAGGCGATACAGCAGCAGGCGGCCGCTCTCGATTACGGCCCGCTGTTCCAGATGGGCCATCCGCGCGCCTTCGAGGCGGCCAGCGCCCTGGTGTCGATCGCGCCCGAGGGCTTGAACCGGGTGTTCTTCTGCAACGACGGCTCGGAAGCGGTGGACAGCGCGCTGAAGATCGCCCTCGCCTATCACCGCGCCCGCGGCGACGGCCTGCGCACCCGGCTGATCGGACGGGAGCGGGCCTACCACGGCGTCGGCTTCGGCGGCATCGCGGTGGGCGGCATCGCCGGCAACCGCAAGCACTTCGGTCCGACACTGGCCGGCGTCGATCACCTGCGCCATCCGCTCGACATCGCCCGCAATGCCTTCTCGCGCGGCCTGCCGGAGCATGGGGCCGAGATCGCCGACGAACTGGAGCAGCGCCTGCTGGCGCTGCATGATCCGTCGACGGTGGCCGCCGTCATCGTCGAGCCGCTGCAGGGCTCCACCGGCGTCATCCTGCCGCCCAAGGGCTATCTGCAAAAGCTGCGCGCCATCTGCGACCGCCACGGCATCCTGCTGATCTTCGACGAGGTGATCACCGGCTTTGGCCGCCTCGGCACGGCCTTCGCCGCCGATTACTTCGGCGTGGTGCCGGACATGATCGTCTGCGCCAAGGGCTTGACCAACGCTGCCGTGCCGATGGGCGCGGTGATCGTGCGCCAGGACATCCACGACGCCTTCATGGCGGCGGCGCCGGAAAACACCATCGAGTTCTTTCACGGCTATACCTACAGCGGCCATCCCCTCGCCGCCGCGGCAGCGGTGGCCGCCATCGGCGTCTACCGGGAGGAAGGCCTGTTCGACCGGGCGGCGGCGATGGCACCCTATTTCGAGGATGCCGCGCACAGCCTGAAGGGCCTGCCCTGGGTGAAGGATGTGCGCAACCTCGGCCTGGTATGCGGCATCGAACTCGAAAGCGTGCCCGGCAAGCCGACGGCGCGGGCGGTGGATGTGTTCCTCAAGTGCTTCTGGGACAAGAACGTGCTCATCCGCACCACCGGCGACATCATCGCCCTGTCGCCGCCGCTGATCATCGACAAGCCGCAGATCGACGAGCTGTTCGGCGCCATCGGCGACGTGCTGAAGCATCAGCAGGCAACGCCCTCGCCGGAAGCGGTGGAACAGCTGCCCTGACGCCTAGGCAGGAGATCTCAGCCGGCGTCCGCGCTTGCCAGAACGGGCGCGGGCTTCGCCGGTCGACAGGCCGCATCGGATGCAAGCGCGCCGCGTGCCCGTAGCGCCGCCAGTTCGTTGCCCACGAGCGCCGACAGCACCACGCCGCCGCCGATCACGGTATTGAACCCAGGCGCTTCACCCGCGCCCAGCCAGGCCCAGACCGGGCCGAGCAGCACTTCGATCAGCGACAGCAGCGACACTTCCGGCGCCGACAGCGTACGCGTCGCGCGCAGCATCAGCATGCAGGGCAGGCCCAACTGGAACACGCCGAGCATCGCGAGGATGCCGACGTCGTGCCCGGAAGCGCGCAGCGGCATGGCGAAGGGCAGCATCAGCAGCGCCGAAAACACGCTGCCGAGGAAGATGGCCGGCATCAGGTCCACGTCCTGGCCCGCCTTCTTGATGATCATGAGGTTGGTGGCCGAAGCCGCCGGCACCGCCAGCGCGATCAGCATGCCGATCAGATGCGACGGCCCGAGATTGCTGATGCCGTTGATGAACATCCACACCATGCCGACGAAGGCGGCGGCAATCGCCAGCCAGGTGCGGCGCGCCACCGCCTGCTTCAATATCAGCCAGGATAGAAAAGCGGTCAGCAGCGGCGCAATGCTGAGCATGATCAGGGTGTTGGCGACGGTGGTGCGGGTCAGCGCGATCATGAAGCAGCTGAACATGGTGCACCACATCAGCCCGGAGACGACGATGCGCCAGCCGCCGCCGCGAATGGCAGCCAAGGTGCCGGCAAGCCCCCGCTGCGCGACCAGCGCCGCGCCGACGAACAGGGCGGAGAACAGGCTGCGCCAGAACGTCACCTCGAAATCGCGCGCGGCGTCGAGATGGCGGGTGAACACGCCGGCAATGCTCCACATAGCCGGCGCGCAGATCATCAGCAAGATGCTGCGCTGGTGGATTGTCAGGGATTTCATGGTCCGAGTAAAAAACAAGCCCGGTATCCTGGTAAGGAAGCCGGGCTTTTTCAAAAGCAACGGCATGTCTGCGACAGCCGCTGCCCGATTCAGTTCAGAAATTCTTCGCTTATGCCGCTTCGCGCGACGCCTTCTTGCGCTCATGCTCCTTCAGGAAGCGCTTGCGCAGGCGGATGCTCTTCGGCGTGATCTCGACCAGCTCGTCATCCTCGATGAATTCGACCGCGTATTCCAGGGTCAGCTGGATCGGCGGCACCAGGCGCACTGCTTCGTCGGTGCCGGAGGCGCGGACGTTGGTCAGCTGCTTGCCCTTGATCGGGTTGACGACGAGATCGTTGTCGCGCGAGTGGATGCCGATGATCATGCCTTCGTACACCGGATCGTTGTGGCTGACGAACATGCGGCCGCGATCCTGCAGCTTCCACAGGGCGTAGGCGACGGCGGCGCCGTCATCCTGCGAAATCAGCACGCCGTTGCGGCGGCCGGCGAGTTCCGGCTTGTTGGCGTCGACCGGCGCGTAGTCGTCGAAGATGTGGCTCATCAGGCCGGTGCCGCGCGTCAGCGTCATGAATTCCGACTGGAATCCGATCAGGCCGCGCGCCGGAATGCGGTACTCGAGGCGCACGCGGCCCTTGCCGTCCGGTTCCATGTTCTGCAGGTCGCCGCGGCGGCGGCCCAGCTCTTCCATCACGCCGCCCTGGTGGGCATCCTCGACGTCCACCGTCAGCAGCTCGAACGGCTCGCACTTGACGCCGTCGATTTCCTTGAACACCACGCGCGGACGGGACACCGCCAGTTCGTAGCCTTCGCGGCGCATGTTTTCCAGCAGGATGGTCAGGTGCAGTTCACCGCGGCCCGACACTTCGAAAGTGGTGTCGTCGCCGGTGTCGGTGACGCGCAGGGCGACGTTGGACTTCAGCTCGCGGTCGAGGCGGTCGCGGATCTGGCGGCTGGTGACGAACTTGCCTTCGCGGCCGGCCAGCGGCGAGCTGTTGACCAGGAAGTTCATGGTCAGGGTCGGCTCGTCGACCTTCAGCATCGGCAGCGCATCCGGCGTATCCGGCGCGCAGACGGTGGAGCCGATGCCGATTTCCTCGACGCCATTGATCAGCACGATATCGCCGGCCTGGGCTTCATCGACCAGCTGGCGCTCCAGGCCCTTGAACTTCAGCACCTGGTTGATGCGGGCCTTGATCGGAGTGGAATCCGGACCGTTCATCACGATCACGTCCTGCAGCGCCTTGACGCGGCCGCGCTTGATGCGGCCGATGCCGATCTTGCCGACGTAGGAGGAGTAGTCCAGCGAGGAGATCTGCAGCTGCAGCGGGCCGTCCGGATCGTCGTCGCGCACCGGCACGTTCTCCAGTACGGAGTCGAACAGCGGCTTCATGGTGCCTTCGCGCACGGTCGGGTCGAGGCTGGCGTAGCCGTTCAGCGCCGACGCGTACACCACCGGGAAGTCGAGCTGCTCTTCGGTCGCGCCGAGCTTGTCGAACAGTTCGAAGGTGGCATTGATGACCCAGTCCGGACGGGCGCCGGGGCGGTCGATCTTGTTGACCACGACGATGGGCTTCAGGCCGAGGCCGAGCGCCTTGCGGGTGACGAAGCGGGTCTGCGGCATCGGGCCTTCGACCGCGTCCACCAGCAGCAGCACCGAGTCGACCATCGACAGCACGCGCTCCACCTCGCCGCCGAAGTCGGCGTGGCCCGGGGTGTCGACGATGTTGATGTGGGTGCCTTCGTATTCGACGGCGCAGTTCTTCGCCAGAATGGTGATGCCCCGTTCCTTTTCCAGGTCGTTGGAGTCCATCACGCGGTTATCGACCTGCTGATTCTCACGGAAGGTGCCGGACTGGCGCAGCAGCTGGTCCACCAGAGTGGTCTTGCCGTGGTCAACGTGGGCGATGATGGCGATATTGCGTAGGGCGCGTTTGGTGTCGGACATGGTCGTGGCCTGCAAAGACGGGAAAACCGACGATTATAGCATGCTGCGCTGCACGAACCGAAGAAACCTTTTGCTTTTCAACGGGTTGCGCAGCCTGCACGGGTCTTCCCAGGGTTGTTCGGTGGTATGGATGGTTCGATATCGACGCTAATTGGCAGCCGTGGCGATGAGGCGCTCCGGCCGGAGCACGCCAAACGATTCGAGCTGGCCGGTGCCGAGCAGACGGTTCGATGTCTGTTCGTAGACCCGGACCCGGCCCGGCGCTGCGGGCAATTCGACATCGGTCTGGCCTAGCGCCAGGCGCTGTCCATGCAGGAATCGGCGGGCAAGCTCATCTGACAGCTTGAGCGCCGGAAAAGTGCCGAGCAAGGCATCGACCGGCGCCAGCAGTTTTTCCCGTTCGGCTTCCGCCGTCGCTTCCAGCTGCTCCAGCGTCTGGCAACCATCCAAGGTCAATGCGCCGACGCCGGTGCGCCTCAAGGCGTTCAAGTGTGCGCCGCAGCCGAGGACCGCGCCGATGTCCTGCCCCAATACCCGGATGTAAGTGCCCTTGCTGCAGGTGACCCGCAGGCTCAGGAAAGGCGCTTGCCAGTCGAGCAAGTCGAGCGCGTGGATGGTGACGGCGCGCGCCTGCCGCTCCAGGGTGACGCCGGCGCGCGCATATTCGTACAGCGGCTTGCCGTCACGCTTCAGGGCGGAATACATCGGCGGCACCTGTTCGATGGCTCCCCGGAATCGCGCCAGCACGGCCTCGATGTCGGCGAGCGACACATCGACCGGCTTGCTGCCGACCACTTGTCCTTCGGTATCGCCGGTATCGGTTTCGATGCCGAGATGCACCACGGTTTCATAGGTCTTGTCGGCTTCCAGCAAATCCTGGGAGAACTTGGTGGCTTCGCCGAAACAGAGCGGCAGCAGGCCGGTGGCGAACGGGTCTAGGGTGCCGGTATGGCCAGCCTTGAGCGCCAGCAGCAGGCGCTTGGCGCGGATCAGGGCATCATTGCTGGACAGGCCGACCGGCTTGTCCAGCAGCAGCACGCCGTCGAGGGCGCGCCGGTTTTTCTTGGGTACGGCGGACATGGAAGAGAAAGCCGTCCGGGTGGGCGGCATGGGCAGGGATGAAGGGCAATCGCGAACGCTTACTCGTCCGCATCCTTGGCGCGGCTGGCATTCGCTTCGTCGATCAGGCGCGACAGTTCCATGCCGCGCGCGGTCGACCGGTCATGCACGAAGTGCAGTTCCGGGATCATGTGGATGGTGAGGCGCCGGCCGAGCTGGCCGCGCAGGAAGCCTGATGCCTTGTGCAAGCCGGTGATCGCATTCTGCACCGCCTCTTCACTGTCGTTGAGGGTCGTGAAGAAAATCTTGGCGTGGGCGTAATCCGGGGTCACCTGCACTTCGGTGATGGTGATCATGCCGACGCGCGGGTCCTTCAGCTCGAAGGCGATGATTTCCGACAAATCGCGCTGGATCTGGTCGGCAACGCGAAGGCCGCGCCCGGGTATGGATTTGCTGTGTCTGGCCATGCTGTTCTTGTCAGGTAAAACGGCCGCGCTCAAGGCCGGAAGGATGCGTGAAGGTGCATCCAGTGTAGACAAGGACCGCAATCATGCAATCCCCGTTCCGTCATGCCGCAGCGCGGTGTTCGAATGAAGGAGGGTTAAAAAACGGCGCCACGCGGGCGCCGTTTCCGGTTGCTGCCATCGCCGGGCGACGGCGGATTACAGCGTACGGGCGACTTCCTGCACCTCGAAGACTTCCAGCTGGTCGCCTTCCTGGATGTCGTTGAAGTTCTTCAGCGTCAGGCCGCACTCGAAACCGGCCTTGACTTCGCGCACGTCATCCTTGAAGCGCTTGAGCGAGTCGAGTTCGCCGGTCCAGGCCACCACGTTGTTGCGCAGCAGCCGGACTTGCGCGCCCCGGCGCACCAGACCGTCGAGCACGTAGCAGCCGGCGATGGAACCGACCTTGCTGACGTGGATGACCTGACGGATTTCCACCAGGCCGAGCGTGTTCTCGCGCTTCTCGGGCGCCAGCATGCCCGACATCGCCGCCTTGATCTCGTCCACCGCATCGTAAATGATGTTGTAGTAGCGGATGTCGATGCCGCTGGTTTCGGCCAGCTTGCGGGCGGATGCGTCGGCGCGGGTGTTGAAGCCGATGATGACCGCCTTCGAGGCAACCGCGAGGTTGACGTCGGATTCGCTGATGCCGCCCACCGCCGCGTGCACGATCTGCACCCGGACTTCCTCGGTCGACAGCTTCTGCATCGCATGCACGATGGCTTCCTGGGAACCCTGCACGTCGGCCTTGATGATCATCGGCAGGTTCTTCACCTCGCCCTCGCCCATCTGCTCAAACATGTTTTCCAGCTTGGCCGCCTGCTGCTTGGCCAGCTTGACGTCGCGGAACTTGCCCTGCCTGAACAGCGCGATCTCGCGCGCCTTGCGCTCGTCGCCCATGACCATGACTTCCTCGCCGGCGGCCGGCACTTCGGTCAGGCCCTGGATCTCCACCGGAATGGAAGGACCGGCCTCGGCGATGTTCTTGCCGTTTTCATCCAGCATGGCGCGCACGCGGCCATAAGAGGAACCGGCCAGCACCACGTCGCCGCGCTTAAGTGTGCCGGTCTGCACCAGCACGGTCGCGACCGGACCGCGGCCCTTGTCCAGCTTGGCTTCGATCACCAGGCCCTTGGCCATCGCATCCACCGGCGCCTTCAGTTCCAGCACTTCGGCCTGCAGCAGCACGTTTTCAAGCAGATCGTCGATGCCCTGGCCGGTTTTGGCCGACACCGGCACGAACGGCGCTTCGCCGCCATAGGCTTCCGGCACCACGCCTTCGGCGATCAGCTCCTGCGTCACGCGGTCGGTGTTGGCACCCTGCTTGTCGATCTTGTTGATCGCCACGACGATGGGAACGCCGGCCGCCTTGGCGTGGGCGATCGCTTCCTTGGTCTGCGGCATGACGCCGTCATCTGCCGCCACCACGAGGATGACGATGTCGGTCGCCTTCGCGCCGCGGGCACGCATGGCGGTGAACGCCTCGTGACCCGGGGTGTCCAGGAAGGTGATGATGCCGCGCGCCGATTCGACGTGATAGGCGCCGATGTGCTGCGTGATGCCGCCGGCCTCGCCCGCCGCCACCTTGGCGCGACGAATGTAGTCCAGCAGCGAGGTCTTGCCGTGGTCGACGTGACCCATGACGGTGACCACCGGCGCCCGCGGCAGAGCCTCGGCATCGGTGTGGGGGCCGCTTTCCTCCAGCAGCGCTTCGGGATCGTCGAGCTTGGCGGCGTAGGCCTTGTGGCCCATCTCTTCCACCAGGATCATCGCGGTTTCCTGGTCCAGCACCTGGTTGATGGTGACCATCTGGCCCAGCTTCATCATGTGCTTGATGACTTCGGATGCCTTGACCGCCATCTTGTGCGCCAGCTCGGCCACGGTGATGGTCTCCGGCACGTGGACGTCCTTGATCACGGCCTCGGTCGGCACCTGGAAATTGCTTTCGCGCTGGTCATCGTGCGAAGAGCGGCGGCCACGCGGGCCGCTGCGCCAGCCGTCCCGTCCGCCTGACGGCGCGCCGGGTCCGCGGGTCTTGATCGCGTTGCGCTTCTTGGCGTCGTCCTGCCAGGTGGAGGAGACATTGGCCGACTTGATCGACTTCTTGTCCCCCGGTGCCGGCTTCTTGTCCGCCGGCTTGTCGCCCGGCTTCTTGTCGGCCGGCTTGTGCAGGGTGCCTTCCTGGGCCTTCGCCTGCGGCGCGGGTGCGGGCGCCGGCTCCGGCGCCTTCATGACGCGGCGCGGCGCATTCATCATGGCCTTGATCTGCGCGACTTCTTCCTCCACGGCGCGGCGGGCGCGCTCGGTGGCGGCAGCGCGCTCGGCCGCAGCCTTGGCATCTGCCTCGGCGGCCTTGCGCTTGGCTTCCTCGGCTTCCGCGCGGCGCTTGGCTGCGTCTGCGGATGCTTCCGCGGCGCTGCTGGCGGCTTCCTTCTCGCGCCGGGTCTTATCCTCTTCCTCGCGGCGGCGAGCCTCTTCGGCTTCAGCCATGGCCTTGGCCTGGGCGGCCTTTTCGGCTTCCAGCTTGGCCAGTCGCTCCTGCTTCTCGCGCAGCTCGGCTTCCTGGCGCGCCAGCAGCTCGGCCTGCCGCTGCGCTTCTTCGGCGCGGCGGGCCTGCTCGGCTTCGTCCACCACCGGGGCGGCCGACGCCGGCGCAGCCGTTTCCACGGCCGGCTCGTCGCGCTTGATGAAGGTGCGCTTCTTGCGCACTTCGACCTGGATCGTGCGCGACTTGCCGGTGGCATCAGCCTGCTTGATTTCGGTGGTTTCCTTGCGCGTCAGGGTGATCTTCTTCTTCTCGCCGTCCGGCGCCGCGCCATGCGAGCGGCGCAGATGGCTGAGGAGCTTGTCCTTGTCTTCCTTCGACAGCGGATCGGACGCCGAACTCTTGTCGACGCCCGCCGCGCGCAGTTGCGTCAGCAGCAGATCCGCCGGCATCTTCAGTTCGGTGGCAAATTGGGCTACGTTGTTACTCGCCATTCAGTCCTCTTTTCTATGTGACAGGGCAGATGAGTGGGATGCGATTACGATCATTGGGCTTCGGCCAGTTCCCAGGCCTTTGCCTGCAACGCCTTCGCATGATCGTCGTACTTCGCATCGATCAGTTTCATCTCGTCGTCGGTCACATCCTTGAATTCATTTTCAATCAGTTCGCGTGCGCGCTCGGTAGGCAGTGCCAGGATTGCGCCAAATTCGTCATAGGCCAGCTCGGAGAAAGCCTTGACTGTCTTGATGCCGGACAGCCCAAGCTTGCCTGCGGTCGTGCGGTCCATGCCTTCGAGGTTGATCAGCGCTTCTTCCATGCCTTCCAGGCCCTCTTCCGAAGCGATGGCCTCGGTCACCAGGGCGTCGCGGGCGCGGTTGCGCAGCTCGTTGACGGTATCCTCGTCGAAGGCCTCGATGTCGAGCATTTCCGTGATCGGCACATAGGCGATTTCCTCGAGGCTGGTGAAGCCTTCGTCCACCAGGATGTCGGCCACTTCCTCGTCGACGTCCAGCTTGTCCATGAACAGCGAGCGGATCGCTGCTTTCTCGGCGGCCGCCTTGTCGGCGGATTCCTCGGCCGTCATGATGTTGATCTGCCAGCCGGTGAGCTCGGACGCCAGGCGCACGTTCTGGCCGCCGCGGCCGATGGCGATGGCGAGGTTTTCCTCGTCGACCACCACGTCCATCGCATGCTTTTCCTCGTCGACCACGATCGAAGAGACATTGGCCGGCGCCAGCGCGCCAATGACGAACTGAGCCGGATCTTCCGACCACAGCACGATGTCGACCCGCTCGCCGCCGAGCTCGCCCGTCACCGCCTGCACGCGCGAACCGCGCATGCCGACGCAGGTGCCGATCGGATCGATGCGCTTGTCGCTGGTGTAGACGGCGATCTTGGCACGCACGCCCGGATCGCGAGCGGCGGACTTGATTTGCAGCGAGCCCTGCTCGATTTCCGGCACTTCCAGCTCGAACAGCTTCATGATGAAGTCGGGGGCGGTGCGCGACAGGATCACCTGCGGGCCGCGGGCATTGCGGTCCACGCGCAGGATGTAAGCGCGGACGCGGTCGCCGATGCGCAGATTCTCCTTCGGGATCATCTGGTCGCGCGGCAGGCGGGCTTCGATCTTGCCGGATTCGACGATGGCGTCGCCGCGCTCCATGCGCTTGATGGTGCCGGTGACCAGGGTGTCGCCGCGGGCCAGGAAGTCGGCCAGGATCTGTTCGCGCTCGGCGTCGCGAATGCGCTGCAGCACGACCTGCTTGGTATCCTGGGCGAAGCGGCGGCCGAAGTCGACCGACTCGATCGGCTCTTCGATGAAGTCGTCGATTTCGATATCGGGAATCTGTTCACGGGCTTCGAAGTGCAGCACTTCCTGGTCCGGCTGCTGCAGGCCCGCCTCGTCAGGCACCACGCGCCAGCGTCGATAGGACTCGAACTCGCCGGTGTCGCGATCGATCGAGACGCGAATGTCTACCTCGCCTTCATAGCGCTTCTTGGTTGCCTGGGCGAGTGCATGCTCCAGCGCTCCAAAGACGATTTCCTTATCGACGTTCTTCTCACGCGCCAGCGCATCGACCAACAATAAAACTTCGCGACTCATGCTTTGCGACTCCTAAAGTCTACTTTCGGCACCAAGCGTGCCTTGTCCACATCGGCCAGCGTGAATTCCAGCACGGCCGGCCCTTCTTTACCTTCGAATTCGAGTTTCAGCGTTTCGCCTTCCGGCGCATGCAGCACGCCCTGAAACGACTTGCGGTTGGGCGTGCCAGGCATCGGCATGCGCAGCTTCACCACGGCCTCCTGACCGGCGAAGCGCGCATAGTCGGCCAGCTTCTTCAGCGGCCGGTCCAGGCCGGGCGAAGATATTTCCAGCCGCTCGTAATTCACGTTCTCGACCGTCAGGACATGTGACAGCTGATGACTGACCTTTTCGCAGTCTTCCACGGTGATGAAACCGCGATCCGCCTCTTCCGGCACGAAGTCGATGTACACGCGCAGCAGGCCCTGGCCGGCCTGCTCGAGGTCGACCAGTTCATAGCCCATGCCGGTGATGGTTGTTTCAATCAGTTCCTGCAAACGCAAGGCGCTTCTCCGCATTGAGCGGCCCGGGCCGGAAATGGATGCTGCAATTTGAGAAACAAAAAAAAAATGGGCAATTGCCCATCTTTTTGTCATTGCAGCCATCCCATTCCCTGTCGCGGCGTTACCCGCACGGGCGGCTCTTCATTTCAAATACACGTAACTGGCTAATTATAAACAAAAACATTAGCCATCGCAACGGCATGAGCGCTTAATTCCCGGCAAATTCATCGATTCGCCGGAAGAAGCGCCAACCGTCGCATCAGTTCCAAACGACTCAGGCCTTCCCCATATAGGCACTGAAGCGCCTGGTTCAAGCCCGCGCTGCCTTAGCCTCGGCCGCGACGTCGGTTCATCCCCTGCATCGCCACGCCGGCGCGCGCGCCGCCGCCGCGGCGTTGCTGTCCCATGCCGGGGAAGCCGAGCGCCGTTTGCAGCGGATCGGGCTGGCGGCTACGCTGCTGGCCCTGACCCTGGCCTTGTCCGCGGCCCGGCCCCCGCTTCTGCGACTGGGCAGGATCGGATAGGGTATTGCCGTTGCGGTCGCCACGCTGCTGCGGACGGCCCTTGGCCTTGCCGTTGGCATGATTGCCGTGGTTGGCACCGGCGGAAGCCTGCTTCTCCATGCCGCTCGCCGTCATCAGCTCGCGCACGGCATTTTCGTCCAATTCTTCCCAGCGGCCGCGCTTGAGCCCGCGCGGAAGGGTCATGGCGCCGTAACGGGTGCGGATCAGGCGCGACACCGTCAGGCCGACCGCTTCGAACATGCGGCGCACTTCACGGTTGCGACCTTCGCCGATGATCACTCGGTACCAGCGGTTCACGCCCTCGCCTCCGCCATCGATGATGCGCGAGAACTGGGCCAAACCGTCTTCCAGTTCCACGCCGGCGAGCAGCTTCTGCCGCATGCCTTCTTCCAGTTCGCCCAGGGTGCGCACCGCATACTCGCGCTCGATGTTGTAACGCGGGTGCATGAGGCGATTGGCCAGGTCGCCTGAGGTAGTGAACAGCAGCAAGCCCTCGGTGTTGAAGTCGAGGCGGCCAACGGCCAGCCACTTCGCCGCCTTCATGGTCGGCAGGCGGTCGAACACCGATGGCCGGCCTTCGGGATCCTGATGGCTGACGATTTCGCCGGCCGGCTTGTGGTACACCAGCACGCGTGGCGGGCGCTTGCTCACCTTGCGCTGGATGAGCTTGCCGTTGATGCGTACCTGATCGGTGGCGAGAATGCGCTGGCCGATATGGGCCGGCTCCCCGTTCACCGACACGCGACCCGCGATGATCAACTCTTCCATGTCGCGCCGCGAACCGAGGCCCGCGTCGGCGAGGACCTTGTGCAGCTTGGGCGCATCGTCCTCCGCCGTCAGGTCGCGGCGGACCGCGCGCGCCGCCTGGGAGCGGCCGCCGTCCCCGCCGTCATGGCTATCGTAAGCATCGGAGGTAACGAAAGAAAACACGTCGTCCGGATCATGCTGCTTGCCGCGTTGGGCGCTGCCGGCATCCTTGCCGGGGCCACGGGCGCCGTTCGGCCTGGCCTTGGCGCCGGCCGGCTTGGGGCCGCGCTCGTTCCGTTCATTCTTCTGGCGGCGATTCCTGCTGCCATCCTCGGCCTGGCGCGCCGGCATGGGCGCACTTGCCCGATCGGCGTCCATCGACTCGACCGCTGGCTCGCCTGCGGCGCCAGGCTCGGCATTGCGCGCAGCACGCGCGCGCCTCAGGCTGCGCGGGCCACGCACGCCGCGCTTCTGCTGCCGCGCTTTCGCCTCATCGCCCGCACCTTGCTCCGCACCGGATTCCGGACGATCGGAGGAGTCGCCCTCCTTAGGCTCGGAAGCGGCGACAGCGAGGGCTGCATCATCATTGGGAAGCGCTGGATTCATTGTTTGGTTCTTTATTGAGCGGTTCGGATGCCGTATCGGATTCCGGAGGAATCGCGGCATCTGCGGTGGACTGCTGGAAATCGGAGCGATCCGCGGGTTCGGCGGATTCAGACGGCTGCTGCGCATCGACAGGCACAGCTTGCGCCGAGCCGCCTGCCAGCGATCCCGGCTCGGCACCGCTAGGCGTGCCGGCGAGGCCGGTACCATCGGCAGCCTCGTTGTCAGTGACAGCAGTTTCGGCCGCAAAGTTCATGGCCGTCTGACTCGGACTGGCCGCCATGCCGGCGCCGAGCGCTTGCGCCTCCGGCAGCAAGCCATCCTTGCTGACCTGCTGCAGCGGCGGCAACTGGTCGAGCGAGGTCAGGCCGAGATCGTCGAGGAACTGCCGGGTCGTGGCAAAAAGGGCTGGCCGGCCGGGGACGTCGCGATGGCCGATGGCCTCGATCCATCCGCGATCCTCGAGCATTTTGATGGTCTGTGAGTTGACGGTCACGCCACGGATTTCCTCGATGTCCCCGCGCGTCACCGGCTGACGGTAAGCGATGATCGCCAGCGTTTCCATCGTCGCGCGCGAATAGCGCGGCGGCTTTTCCGGATTCAAGCGCTCCAGGTATTTCTTCATCTCCGGACGGCTCTGGAAACGCCAGCCGGTCGACAGGCTGACGATTTCGATGCCCTTGTCCGCCCAGTCGTTCTTCAGCTCCTCCAGCATCTGACGGATGGCATCGACACCAATTTCCGGCTCGACCGCTTCCTCGCCATCCAGGTAGAGCTTCTTCATGTCGTTGATCGACAAGGGCTCATGCGCGCAAAGCAATGCGGTTTCGAGGACCTTCTTCGCCTCAAGAATGTTCATGTGCGGTGGTATGCGTCTTGTTAGATAACAATTTGCAGAGATCGTTGTAGATGCTGCCCGGGGCGAGAGGATGCCCGGCCGGAGAACCCGTGTGAAGCTGGCTCCGCCGCTCGATTTCGAGGAGTGTATTGAGTGAGCGGGAAAGCAAAGACCAGGAATTGGTTGCGGGGGCAGGATTTGAACCTGCGACCTTCGGGTTATGAGCCCGACGAGCTGCCAGACTGCTCCACCCCGCGTCTGGAGAGGTGGATTATATAGAGGTTGCCGCCCCAACGCAAACCAATGCGGAAAAAACCTTCCTTGAGGCGCGGACATTCTTCCTGCATCGGCCGATGCTACACTGCCGTTGCTTGATACATTGATTACTTCGGGCCCGGTTCGCCGCGTACGGCTGACGGCGCTCAACCACAAGGCCATTCTCTTCATGAAATTCTGCTCCGAGTGCGCACACCCGGTCTTGCTGACGGTTCCCCCCGACGACAACCGCCCCCGGTTTGTCTGCGCCAACTGCGGCACCATCCACTACCAGAACCCGAAAATGGTGATCGGCTCGATTCCGGTATGGGAGGAAGGCGGCGAACTGCGGATCCTGCTGTGCAAGCGCGCGATCGAACCGCGGCTGGGCTATTGGACCCTGCCTGCCGGCTTCATGGAGAATGGGGAGACCACGAGCGATGCGGCGATCCGCGAAACGCTGGAGGAAGCTGGCGCGCGCGTCCAGCTGCATGGGCTGTTCTCCCTGCTGAATGTGCCGCATGTGCACCAGGTGCACATGTTCTACCGCGCATCGCTGCTGGACCTTGACTACAGCGCCGGCATTGAAAGCCTGGACGTAGGCCTGTTCACCGAATCCGAAATTCCGTGGGCCGACATTGCCTTCCCGACCGTGGCATACACCCTCAAGTCCTTTTTCGCCGATACGGCGCAAGCAAGTGAAAAGGATTGCGGCTACCGTCTGCATACCGCAGACATCACCCGGCCGATGCGGTCCACGGACTGATTCCCGACCAAGGTCTTGCCGACGGGGGACGCCAACTCTGCCGTAGGGCGGTCAGGCGTCCCTTTCCTGCTTACCAGCTCGTCTCCCGCTCCGCCGTAGCGCTGATCTTGTGGATCGACAGGTCGGCGCCGTCGAATTCCTGCTCCGGATCGAGACGGATGCCGACCGTCTTCTTCAACGCGCCGTAGATCACAAGGCCGCCAGCAACCGCAATCGCCACGCCGAGAATGGTGCCGGCCAGCTGCGACGCCAGCGACACCCCGCCGATACCCCCCAAGGCCTTCTGGCCGAAGATGCCGGCAGCGATGCCGCCCCACGCGCCGCACAGGCCGTGCAGCGGCCACACCCCCAGCACGTCGTCGATGCGCCACTTGTTCTGAACCAAGGTGAACATCCAGACGAAGATGGCGCCGGCGATGGCGCCGGTCGCCAGCGCGCCGAGCGGATGCATGAGATCGGAGCCGGCGCATACCGCCACCAGACCGGCGAGCGGGCCGTTGTAGGCGAAGCCGGGGTCGTTCTTGCCCATCAGGACCGCCACCAGGGTCCCGCCCACCATGGCCATCAGGGAGTTCATCGCCACCAGGCCATTCATCTTGTCGAGGGTCTGTGCGCTCATGACGTTGAAGCCGAACCAGCCCACCGTCAGAATCCATGCGCCAAGCGCAAGGAAGGGAATGTTCGAAGGGGGATGGGCGGCAATCGCGCCATCCTTGGAGTAGCGGCCACGGCGCGCGCCGAGCAGCATCACCGCAGGCAGGGCAACCCAGCCGCCTACCGCATGCACGACCACGGAGCCAGCGAAGTCGTGAAATTCTTCCGAAAACATGTTCTTCAGCGCATCCTGGATGCCGAATCGGTGGTTCCAGGCAATGCCTTCGAAGAAGGGATAGACGAAACCGACCAGCAGCGCCGTCGCCACAAGTTGAGGATGGAATTTGGCGCGCTCGGCAATGCCGCCAGAAATAATGGCTGGAATCGCCGCAGCAAAGGTGAGCAGAAAGAAAAACTTCACCAGTTCGAAACCGCTGCGGTTGGCGAGCGTCGTTGCGTCATCGAAGAAATGAATTCCGTAGGCAATGGTGTAACCGATGAAGAAATACGCAATGGTGGAGATGCCGAAATCCACTAAGATCTTGACGAGCGCATTGACCTGATTTTTTTTCCTGACAGTGCCTAGTTCCAAAAATGCGAAACCCGCGTGCATTGCCAGGATCATAATTGCCCCTAGCAAGATGAATGTTGCATCGGAACCGTTTTTAAATGCATCCATGAAAGACCAATCTCCCTAAAATTGTGCACTGTGCGGCAAAAAGAGCTGTGATAGAGCAAGATTTATTCCATTATGGTGCAAAATTGCAAGTTCTTGATTCCTTTACGAATTAGATAAAGTTCATGGCAATGTTCTCTCCAAGTCGCACTATGGCAGGGCGTTTTTTTGGTGCAAAGGAATGTTCATGATTCCCTGGCTTGGGAAGAAATCGCCGTTTCCGGATGTGTCCCGGGCCTTGACCGAGCTTGACGGCGCACCCGGACTGCTTGCTGCCGGAGCCGATCTGTCTCCAGAACGCTTGCTATATGCGTATCAAAATGGCATTTTTCCTTGGTTTTCCGAAGGTCAGCCCATCCTTTGGTGGAGTACCGATCCGCGCATGGTGCTCTATACCAGCCGTTTGAAGCTGTCGCACAGCCTGCGCAAAACCTTGCGCAAGGTGGAGCAGAATCGGGCGGATGGTGGACCCTGGAGCATTCGCTTCGATACCGCCTTTGCCGACGTGATGCGCGCCTGCGCGGCGCCACGCCGCGATGGCACCGGCACCTGGATTTCGGAAGACATCATTCGCGGGTATACCGCCTTGCACGAGCGTGGTTTCGCCCACTCTGCCGAAGTGTGGCTGCACGGGGAACTCGTCGGCGGCGCCTACGGCGTGAGCATCGGCCGGATGTTTTACGGCGAATCGATGTTTGCCCGCGTTACCGATGCCTCCAAGATTGCGCTCGCTTATCTGGTCCGCTTCCTGCAACTCCATGGGGTGGAAATGATCGACTGTCAGCAGGAGACCGGCCATCTGGCCTCGCTCGGCGCGGCTCCGATCCCGCGTCACGAATTTATTTCCCACCTGCGAAACGCAATCGCCTTTCCGCAGATCGAAAGGTGGAATCCTGTGCCGCCGCTCGAACCGAAGGAAAGTTTTCAAACGGACCGGCAGACCGTGTAAATTAACGTTGTCCGCATCGTAGTCAGGTAAGACGCCCATGACGCATCTGAAAGACCTACCCTTTGCCGCGCTCCAGTTCTACGCTACGGCACCCTACCCCTGCAGTTATCTCGAGGAGCGCCAGGCACGCTCGCAAGTGGCGACGCCATCCCACCTGATCAATGCCGACGTCTACTCCGAGCTGGTGAAGAACGGTTTCCGCCGCAGCGGCATCTTCACCTACCGGCCCTATTGCGACGGCTGCAATGCCTGCATCCCGGTGCGGGTGAAAACCGGCGAATTCCTGCCCAACCGCAGCCAGCGGCGCGCCTGGAGCCGCCATCATCGTCTCGACGCCTGGGTGACTACCCTGGCTTACGTTCCGGAGCATTACGAGCTCTATCTGCGCTACCAGGCGGCACGGCATGCCGGCGGCGGCATGGATCAGGACAGCCGCGACCAGTACGCGCAATTTCTCCTTCAGAGCAAGGTCAACACCCGCCTGGTGGAATTCCGCGATACCGACGGCACGCTGCGCATGGTCAGCATCATCGACGTGCTGAGCGACGGCCTGTCCTCGGTGTATACCTTTTACGACCCCGATGTCCCGGGCGCGTCCTTCGGCACCTTCAACATCATGTGGCAGATCGATCAGGCCAAGCGCCTCGACATGCCCTATGTCTACCTCGGCTACTGGATCAAGGACAGCGCGAAAATGGCCTACAAAGTCAATTTCAAGCCGCTCGAAGGCCTGCGCCAGGGGAAATGGGAAAACTGGACCTGATGCTCGGTTCAAAGCTGAGGCAGTCAATATACGGCTACAATACGGCGCTTTAACTGCGGGCATTCCGCGCCATTCAATCCTTGGATGACACGGCGCCGGTGCCGGCCGATTGTTGATAGCCATGTCCGACCGACTCCTGTACGCGCTGGCGCGCCCTCTCCTGTTCTCGCTCGACCCCGAAGCCGCCCATCATCTCACCCTGCCCTCGTTGAAGAAGGCGGAACGCCTCGGCTTGACCAAGGCCTTCCCGGCTGTTCCGAGCGACCCACGCACGGTGATGGGCCTGCGCTTTGACAATCCGGTCGGCCTGGCGGCGGGCCTGGACAAGGATGGCGCCTACATCGACGGGCTGGCGTCTCTCGGATTTGGCTTCATCGAAGTCGGCACCGTCACCCCGAAGCCGCAGCCCGGCAATCCGCAGCCGCGCATGTTCCGCCTGCCGCGCGCCAACGCCATCATCAACCGCATGGGTTTCAACAACGGCGGCGTCGACGCCTTCGTCGCCAACGTGCAGAAGTCCCGCTTCTACCAGGACAAGCAAGGTGTGCTTGGCCTGAACATCGGCAAGAATGCCTCCACGCCGATAGAGCGCGCGGCCGAGGATTACCTGCATTGCCTTGAAAAGGTGTATCCGTATGCGAGCTATGTCACGGTCAACATTTCTTCACCGAACACCAAGAACCTGCGCCAGTTGCAGGGCGGCTCCGAATTGGATGCCCTGCTCTCGCAGTTGAAGCAAGCGCAGCAGCGGCTGGCGGACCGGCATGGCCGCTACGTGCCAATCACGCTGAAGATCGCTCCCGATGTGGAGCAGGATCAGATTCGGCAGATTGCCGCCGCGCTGCTCGATCATCGCATGGATGGCGTCATTGCCACCAACACCACCACTTCGCGCGATGCGGTGCAGGGCATGCCGCATGCACAGGAAACCGGCGGCCTGTCCGGCGCTCCGGTATTCGACATGTCGAATACCGTTATCCGCGCCTTGAAGCAGGAACTCGGCAACGCCATCCCAATTATCGGCGTGGGCGGCATCCTGTCCGGAGATGATGCGCGGGCCAAGCTGGACGCCGGCGCTTCGCTGGTCCAGCTCTACACCGGCCTGATTTATCGCGGTCCGGCACTGATACGGGAATGCGCCGCCGCGCTGCGTACAGTCCAGCACGCCTGAATTCGGCTGGTGTTGCCGGCACGTTTCTGTTACTGCTTTCAGCTTCTTGAAATAAAAAACCCGGTCTTCATGCGAAGACCGGGTTTTTGTTGGGAAGCTCAATTATTCGACTTCGAGCGTTTCTTCCGGTGCCGGCGGCGGATCGATATCGCCCTCGGCAAAGTCCAGCTTGATCTGCTCGCTGTCGTCCAGATCCACGGTCACTCGACCGCCGGAAACCAGTCGACCGAACAGCAGTTCGTCGGCCAGCGCCTTGCGGATCATGTCCTGGATCAGGCGCGACATCGGACGTGCGCCCATGAGCGGATCGAAGCCTTTCCGTCCCAGGAACTTGCGCAGCTTGTCGGTAAACACCGCTTCGACCTTCTTCTCGTGCAGCTGCTCTTCCAGCTGCATGAGGAATTTGTCGACCACCCGCAGGATGATTTCCTCGTCCAGCGCACGGAAGCTGATGATCGCATCCAGGCGGTTGCGGAACTCCGGCGTGAACATGCGCTTGATGTCGGCCATCTCGTCGCCGGTCTCGCGCTGCTCGGTGAAGCCGATGACGCGCTTCTGCAGCGCTTCTGCGCCCGCGTTCGTGGTCATGATGATGATCACGTTGCGGAAATCGGCCTTGCGACCATTGTTGTCGGTCAGCGTGCCGTGGTCCATCACCTGCAGCAGGATATTGAAGATATCCGGATGCGCCTTTTCGATCTCGTCGAGCAGCAGCACCGCGTGCGGCTTCTTGGTGATGGCTTCGGTCAGCAGGCCGCCCTGGTCGAAACCGACATAGCCCGGAGGCGCGCCTATCAGGCGGCTCACCGCATGGCGCTCCATGTACTCCGACATGTCGAAGCGGATCAGCTCGATGCCGAGAATGAAGGCAAGCTGCTTCGCCACCTCGGTCTTGCCGACGCCGGTCGGACCGGAGAACAGGAAGGAACCGATAGGCTTGTCGGTCTTGCCGAGGCCTGCGCGCGCCATCTTGATGGCGGAGCCCAGCGCCTCGATAGCCGGATCCTGGCCGAAGACCACGTTCTTGAGATCGCGGTCGATGGTCTGCAGTTTGGTCCGGTCATCCTGGTTGACCGACTGCGGCGGAATCCGGGCGATCTTGGAAATGATTTCCTCGATCTCGGACTTGCCAATGGTTTTCTTCTGCTTCGACTTCGGCAGGATGCGCTGGGCGGCGCCTGCTTCGTCGATGACGTCGATCGCCTTGTCCGGCAGATGGCGGTCATTGATGAAGCGCGCAGCCAGTTCGGCGGCCGAGGTCAGCGCGGAGGCCGAATACTTGACGCCGTGGTGCTCCTCGAAGCGGGACTTCAGGCCGCGCAGGATCTGCACCGTCTGCTCCACCGTCGGCTCCGTCACATCGATCTTCTGGAAGCGACGCGACAGCGCATGGTCCTTCTCGAAGACGCCGCGGAACTCGGTGTAAGTCGTGGCGCCGATGCACTTCAGCTGGCCGGACGACAGCGCCGGCTTCAGCAAGTTGGAGGCGTCCAACGTGCCGCCCGAAGCCGATCCCGCGCCGATGATGGTATGAATCTCATCGATGAATAAGATGCCGTTCGGATTGTCCTTGAGCTGCTTGAGTACCGCCTTCAGGCGCTGCTCGAAGTCGCCGCGATACTTGGTGCCCGCCAGCAGTGCGCCCATGTCAAGCGAATACACCACGGCATTCTGCAGAATCTCGGGAACGTCGCCCTGAGTCACGCGCCAAGCCAGACCCTCGGCGATGGCGGTCTTGCCGACGCCGGCTTCGCCTACCAGCAGCGGGTTGTTCTTGCGCCGGCGGCACAAGGTCTGAATGACGCGCTCGACTTCCTGCTCGCGCCCGATCAGCGGGTCGATCTTGCCTTCGGCCGCCATCTTGTTCAGATTCTGGGTGTACTGGTCCAGCGGGCTTTCCTTCTGCTGGCCTTCGACCTGAGTGTCCTCTCCGCTTTCCGGTCCCTTCTGCGGTTCGGCCTGTTGGTCCTTGCGCACGCCGTGGGAAATGAAATTCACCACATCCAGGCGAGTCACCCCCTGCTGGTGCAGGTAATAGACGGCATGGGAATCCTTCTCGCCGAAAATGGCCACCAGCACATTGGCGCCGGTTACTTCTTTCTTGCCATTGGATGCGGATTGCACGTGCATGATGGCACGCTGAATCACCCGCTGAAAGCCGAGGGTCGGCTGGGTGTCGACTTCACTGGTGCCAGGCACGGTCGGCGTATTGTCGCTGATGAAATTCGTCAGCGTCTTCCGCAGATCTTCGATATTGACTGCGCATGCGCGAAGCACTTCCGCTGCGGACGGATTGTCCAGCAACGCAAGCAGCAAATGCTCGACTGTAATGAACTCATGCCTTGCCTGACGAGCTTCGACAAAGGCCATATGCAAACTTACTTCCAGTTCCTGCGCAATCATGCTTCCTCCATCACGCACTGCAGGGGATGCCCTGCCTTTCTAGCGTGGGTTAACACTAACTCCACTTTGGTCGACGCAATATCCTTAGGATACACGCCACATAAGCCCTTTCCGTCACGATGCACCTTGAGCATGATCTGCGTCGCGGTTTCTCGATCCTTGTTGAAATACTCCTGGATGATCGCGACTACAAATTCCATGGGAGTGTAGTCATCGTTTAAAAGCAGCACTTGGTACATCGGCGGCGGCTTCAGCTTCTCCTTTTGCCTAGCAAGTACCGTACCGTTCTCTTCCCTGGTTACCATGCTCGGATTCTAATCACGTAATTTTTTCGCGGTAGGCGAAAAGTCAAGAAAATAGTGGTTCGTCACTTCATCTTACGCCGATTCTTCTTACGGCGCAGATGATGCTGAAAATGACTAAATCAAGCCCTCTTTCATGGTGCGGACCCCGGAAAAGATTGCATTAAGTCAAAAACTCCTTGTTCCGTCCCTTGACTTTTATAATTTTTGCAGGAAGAATGAGTTTATTGACAAGGGGCCGTTTTGAACCATTTGTCAATACGGAGTGAGCAAGTTTTAGGAGGGGGCAGCGTTACGCGAGGCTTCTTGCTTATACGGCTCGTGTAATTAGTTATTCTTTGAAAGATGCTTTTATGCCAAAAGGTACCGTCAAGTGGTTCAATGATTCCAAAGGCTTCGGATTTATCACTCCGGACGATGGTGGTGAAGATTTGTTTGCCCATTTTTCCGCGATCCAGATGCAAGGTTTCAAGACCCTGAAAGAGGGTCAAAAAGTTCAGTTTGAAGTCACGCAGGGCCCGAAAGGCAAGCAGGCTTCGAACATCCAAGCAGCAGCCTGATTTACCGGATTGCCAAAAAGCTGAAACCCCGCGCTGGCGGGGTTTTTTTTCGCCTGTCCTACTTGGCCCGAGTACGAATAGGCTTCGTGGTAAGGAATTCAAAAGTCCTGCACGATTTGCAAGCGCCATGGCAGTTAGCTTTGCTTTAGGGAAGGTTTCGCCTAAAGTAGCGCGTCATGACCCTCCGCCAAAAAATTATCCTCTTTGCAATCACGCCGCTGGTTCTTTCTATGGTGTCGATTGCCATTGCGGTCCGCCACCAAGCCAATATCCTGGCGCAACAGCAACGTGCCTCGGTTGAGAGCGCGTATCTGGCCATCAAAGAAACCGAGCTTCGGCATTACACAGCACTGGCGACCCAGGCGATTGCTCATTTGTATAAATCGGGGCGGTCCGACAAAGCGACACTGGAAGAGGCAAAGCGCATTCTTGCCAAGCTCGAGTTTGGAGAAGACGGCTATTTCTTTCTATACGATATGGCCGGCAATAATCTGATGCATCCTCGTCAGCCCCAATTGATCGGCAAAAATCTGTGGGACATGAAAGACGCCAACGGCCGTCTTACCATACAAAACCTGATTTCCCGTGCGAAGAGTGGCGGAGGTTTTGAAAGATACCTTTGGGAAAAACCGTCAACAGGCAAGATCATGCCCAAGCTGGGCTATGTCGTGCCCCTTGAACGTTGGGGCTGGATGCTCGGCACCGGCCTTTATCTGGATGATGTCGATACAGCGATCGGCAAGATAGATGCCCAAATTTCTCGCAATATCCAAAACACCATGTTGTGGATCGCCGGCATTGCCATCACCGGGGCTTTGTTGATCACCATGTCGGGCTTGGTGCTGAATATTAGCGAATATCGGGTGGCTGATGCCAAGTTGAAAATGCTGGCGCAACGAGTGGTGCGCTCGCAAGAAGAAGAAAGAGCGAGGCTTGCGCGGGATTTGCACGACGGTATCAGCCAATGCCTCGTGTCAATCAAATTGCAAGTCGAAGCAGCCATCGCCAAGCTGAATCTTGCCCCTGCCAATGCGGCCAACGCCCAAACCGCCCTGAACCGGGCCGCCGAGCAATTGAACAATGTCTTGGGCGAAGTTCGCCGAATTTCCCATGGCTTGCGGCCCACCTTACTGGATGATATGGGACTGGCAGCAGCGCTGGATCACCTGGCGCAAGAGTTTTCCGAACATGCTTCGATTCCCACTGCCTTCAAGTCGCAGGGATCGCTGGAGGATCTCAGCGACGTCGGCACAACGGTACTGTTCCGAATTGCGCAGGAAAGCCTGACCAACATTCAGCGCCATGCCGGAGCCCATCATGCTCAAATACTGATCGAGGGTTCGGCTGAACGGGTACGGATGACGATTTCCGATGATGGCGCCGGTTTCGATCTCGAGCATGTCACGGGCCACCCCAAGCACGGCATCGGCCTGCGCAACATGCATGAACGCCTGGAAGCAGTCGGCGGAAACCTGCAATTGCTGTCTTCCGGCCAGGGCACCCAGGTCATCGCTACTCTTCCAAAAAGACTACGAGCTTATGTATAACCAGCCTTATGTCCATATCCTGTTGATCGACGATCATCCTCTGGTCAGGGACGGGCTGCGTTCCCGCTTGGAAAGCGTGCCACGCTTCACCGTCGTGGCCGAGGCCGGCAATGCCGAGGAGGCACTTCGCCATGCCGAGTCCAACACCATCGACTTGGCGTTGATGGATGTCAGCCTCGGCGGCATGAATGGCATTGAGCTGACCGGACGGTTCAACACCCTGTTTCCCGAAATTGCCATCCTCATGCTCAGCATGCACGACAAGGCCGAGTACGTAATGCAGGCGGTGCAGGCTGGCGCTCGCGGCTATGTGCTGAAGGATGCGCCAGCAGCCGACATCATCGCCGCCATCGACACCGTCATGTCAGGAGGTATTTACTACAGCGCGGGCTTGGCACGCCAACTGGCGCAACCCATCCCGCCCGCCACGCTGCTGACGCCGCGGGAGAAGGAAGTGCTGCACTCCATTGCGACCGGCAAATCCAATAAGCATATCGCCCGGGAGCTCAACCTCAGCGTGCGAACGGTGGAAACGCATCGGCAAAACATCAAGCGCAAGTTGGGCATCGAGGGGCAGGCCGACCTGATCCGCTTTGCGCTGGAGCAGACGATCATCAAATAGCAACCTGCAGCAAACCTGCGCCGCCAGAAAAAGCCGGACATCGTCCGGCTTTTTTTATGAACTCACTCCACCTGCATCTGTTCGATCATCGCTTCGCCAAAGCCGGAGCAGGACACCTGGGTCGCGCCTTCCATGAGGCGGGCAAAGTCATAGGTGACGCGCTTGGAAGAAATAGCCTTTTCCATTGAGGCGATGATCAGATCGGCCGCTTCCACCCAACCCATGTGCCGCAGCATCATCTCGGCCGACAGGATCAGCGAGCCGGGGTTCACGTAATCCTTGCCGGCGTACTTCGGCGCTGTGCCATGGGTGGCTTCGAACATGGCTACCGAATCGGAAAGATTGGCGCCAGGCGCAATGCCGATGCCGCCGACTTGGGCCGCCAATGCATCCGAGATATAGTCGCCGTTCAAGTTCAGCGTGGCGATCACGCTGTATTCCGCCGGACGCAGCAGGATCTGCTGCAGGAACGCATCCGCGATAACATCCTTGATGGTGATGTCGCGGCCGGTCTTCGGATTCTTGAACTTGCACCAAGGTCCGCCGTCGATCAGCTGAGCGCCGAATTCCCTCAGCGCCAGCTCATACCCCCAGTCACGGAAGCCGCCCTCGGTGAACTTCATGATATTGCCCTTGTGAACCAGGGTCACGGAGGGCTTGTCGTTGTCGATGGCATACTGGATTGCCTTGCGCACCAAGCGCTGCGTGCCTTCGCGCGATACCGGCTTGATCCCGATGCCGGAGCTTTGCGGGAAGCGGATCTTCTTCACGCCCATCTCGCGCACCAGGAAGTCGATCACTTTCTTCGCGCCTTCGGATCCTTCGGACCACTCGATGCCGGCATAGATATCCTCGGAGTTCTCGCGGAAGATGACCATATCGGTCTTTTCCGGCTCCCGCAGCGGCGAAGGAACGCCCTTGAAGTAGCGCACCGGGCGCAGGCAAACATAGAGATCCAGTTCCTGGCGCAGCGCCACATTGAGCGAGCGGATGCCTCCTCCGACAGGCGTCGTCAGCGGTCCCTTGATCGAAACCACGTAATCCTTCACTATCTGCAGCGTTTCCTCGGGCAGCCAGACATCTGGTCCATATATCTGAGTCGACTTCTCGCCGGCATAGATTTCCATCCAGCTGATCCTGCGCCTGTCGCCATAGGCCTTCGCAACGGCCGCATCCACCACTTTCAGCATCACCGGACTGATATCGATGCCGATTCCATCCCCCTCTATATAGGGCAGGATGGGATTGTCAGGAACGTTCAGCGAGAAATCTGCATTGACAGTGATTTTCTGGCCGTCGGCGGGGACTTTGACATGTTGATACATCATGGGCTCCGGATTGAGATGGGGCTGGGTCCTGATATCGATTATAGGTATGCGCTTTTCAATTTCCTATCGCAACGGCACCGGCATGGATTTCACGGGTCAACGACAGTGACAGCAACAAGCGCCGAAATGGCTCGAGACCGGCAAACGCGGACGAGCGGTTATGTATAAGACACAGGATAATCTTTCTGATTATGCATGAAGGCCCGCCCCGCCGCCATCGCGCCGCCACTGGCACAGATGACGTGCAAACCCTGGCACCGCTTGCCGGCCGGTAGAATCCTGATTTCCACCTCCGCGCAAGCCAACCGAATGCCGCTGATCCTGTTCAACAAGCCCTACAACGTCATGTGCCAGTTTTCGGCGCATCCGACACGGCCGACCCTAGCCGACCATATCGACCTGCCCGGCATATACCCCGCCGGGCGACTCGATGCCGACAGCGAAGGCTTGGTGCTGCTGACGAACGACGGCAAGCTGCAGCATGCCATTAGCCATCCGCAGCGCAAGCAGCCCAAGACTTACATCGTGCAGGTGGAGGGTGAAGCGGGTGCGGAACAGTTGAAGCGCCTGCGTCAGCCCATCGACCTCGGCGATTTTGTGACGCAGGAATGTGATGCCGTGAAGATCCTCCCGCCTGAATGGCTGTGGGAACGTCATCCCCCGGTGCGATGGCGCGTCAATCAGCCAACCAGCTGGCTGGCCATCACCCTGTCTGAAGGGAAGAATCGCCAAGTGCGGCGCATGACGGCTGCTGTCGGCTTGCCCACCCTGCGCCTAGTGCGCATTGCGATCGGCCCTTTCTCGCTCGAAAGCCATCCGCTGCTGCCGGGCGAATGGCGGGAAGTGCCGTCAGACGCATTCACCTGAGTGATTAGAACGTCAGCAGTTTGAGATCGAATGCCCGTTCCGCCAGCCATACCGCGGCCAGTGCGGCAATCAACAGCGAGCCGCCGATCAGAACCAGTCGGCGGTAAAAAGCCGTACGGCGCAGCAGATAGGCAATCGGCAGGAAAACCGCCACGATGGCCAGCTGGCCAGCTTCCACGCCGAGATTGAAGCCCACCAGCGCCAGCGCCAGCGCCTGCTGCGGCAGACCGAGATCGGCCAGCACGCTGGCGAAGCCGAAGCCGTGGATCAGGCCGAACAGAAAAGCCATTGCCCAGCGCCGCTCGCGGAACAGCGGAAACACGTTGTTGAGCGCCGCTGCCACGACGGATGCCGCGATGGTCGACTCGACCAGCCGCGACGGCAGGCTGATCAGTTTCAATGTCGCCAGGCTCAACGTGATCGAATGGGCAATCGTGAAAGCGGTCACGATCTTCAATACCGAGACGAAGGCCGGACGGAAAGCGGCCACCGCCTCCCATTTGCCTGCTTGCCGGTAGGCGACTGCCGGCAGGAGCAATGCCAGCAAAAACAGGATATGGTCGAAGCCGATCCAGATATGCCAGACGCCCTCCCGGCCGTAATCCAGAAACTGTCCGAGGGCGCTGGGTTTTTCGAGAGTGAAGCGCTGACTCGCTTTCTCGGGGGTGAATACGGCGGTGCTGGCCGCGCCGCCGTATTCCAGGCGCAGCAAGCCCTTGTGCTGCGGATCGATGTCGAAGAACAGGCGATAGGTTGCCTCGAGAACGCCGACCGGCGCCGGACAATCGGCCCGGAAGCGTATTACGGCATAGGCGCCATCGGTATGGTCGTCGATCAGATGATCCGTGACTTGGGTCGGGCAATCGGCGCCGTCGCTCCCCAGCCGCAAGCGTGCCAGCGCATAGGCATCGATTTCAGCGTGCTTTGCCTTGACTTCGCCCCACGTGATCGCGGCATCGCCGTTGGCGTCGAGGCCGATGGCGAAATCCAGGTCGCGCAGTGCGATATCCCATTGCCCATTTACCGCCCTGCCATCGACGGCCAGCGCCAGATAGCTGTCGCTCGGCTTGTGCGCCTGCGCGGGGTTGGCGAGCAGGCAGGCGGCTAGCCACAATAAGGCGACTTGCCACCTCATTTGCGGCCGCCCTTCAGCCGGCGCGCCAAGTCCTGCAGGTAGCGGTCTTCGATATGACTGCTTTCCACCCAGCCCACGACCGGCGCGGCAGCGGCCGGATCATTGGCGGCGAGGGCTGCCTCGAGATAGATGCGGGCGTCCCGCGGCTCCAGTTGCACGGTCCAGTTTTCCCGGGCCAGTTCCAGCGCCTTCTTCGGGTTCTTGCGCACGTAGAGATGAAACCGCGCTTCCTCCTGCTGGTGAACGTTTTCGCCGCGCATCTGGGACGCGACGAAGCGCGCTTCCATCGCATCCGCCTTTTCCTTGGCGGTGGGCAGATCGAGCGCCTGCTCGGCCATGACAATACGCAGCAGCAGCACGTCGGAACGCTCGCGATTCTTCAGCAGGCGCAGCACCTCGGCGGCACGCTTCTGATCCAGCATGAGGTCAGCATAGGCTGCCAGCAGGAAGCCGTCGGTGATGTCATAGGACAGCGCCTGGCGGAAATGCCGTTCGGCCAACTTGGTGTTTTCAAGCCGCCACGCCAATTCGCCCAGTCGAATATTGGCCCACAGCTTGTCGGAAGGCGAAGCTTCCGGATGCTGATCGAGCACCGTCGTGAGCCGGTCATAGGCAGCTGCCGCCTTGCCGGTCAATCCGTCGACCATGGCGCCGCATCCCGCGGACACGACCGGACTGACCAATCCATCGAGAGCGGCGCAATCAGCTGCCGCTTGCGGGTAGCGCGCCTGCACGATGTGGATGATGGCACGCAGGATGCGAGCCTCGGCATTGCGTGGATTTCGGGCCAGGACGGCATCGAGATCGGCCAGGGAGCCCGTGAAGTCATGCCGGAATTGGCGAATGCTGGCCCGGAGGATTTGCACCGCTTCCGGCGGCGGGTTCAAGTTCCACCATGGAGCGAGCGCCGCTTCCGCATAGCCGAGGTAGCGCGGATCACCTTCTTCACCCACCAAGCCGTAGTAGCGGCGCGCCAGGCGTATGGCGGAATCGATGTCATTGGGGTTGGCTTTCAGCCTTGCTCGCAGATCGGAGAGTTCGCGGGCGATTGGGTCGTTCGGCCGAAACGGCAATCTCTCCAGCACCTGCTGATCCGAGTCGGGCACGTGAGGAGCGGCCGGAGAAACCGAGGGCAAGAGCAGCCAGCCTGCGCATAGAACGAGGAGACGAACCGATATCATGAAAGGGAGCGCCCGAACATTGCCCGAAATGAAATCCAGGAGGAAACGCATCATAGCAACGGCTCGTGGCCACAGCAATGAGGAGCTCAGTTCAATCCGTCTTCAGTTGATTCTCACCCATCGTTTTTGCAGGCAAATTTTTATGTTAATGTGTCAACCGGGTGTGTTGACTGACGTTAACTTATTTGCTTCAAGTGAATCACCCAATCACCTACACGTTAATTAGAGGAATAAAAATGAATAAACTGATTGCCGCTCTGGTTGCAAGCCTGTTCGCCACCTCTGTTTTCGCCGCTGCGCATACCGGTGCTCCTGCCGCTGCTCCTGCTACTCCCGCCGCGCCCGCTGCTGCTTCTGCCGATGCACCTAAAGCCGACGCCGCCGCCCCGAAGAAAAAAGCCAAAAAGGCGAAGAAGTCCAAGAAAGCCAAGGCTGCTTCCAGCGACACCGCTGCAGCCAAGTAATACGATCTTCGATCGGTCAAGGGCAGGCAAAACGCCTGCCTTTTTCTTTTGCGTCGATGCCGACGACACATCCCTTCCCTGCCAGCCCCGTACAATACGATACGGCAGCCAGTCTGCCCGCGTAGCGTCAGCCACAGCCTATTAACTCCATCATTCTCACGACATGGCTCTTTTCCCTCGTTACTTTCGCATGGCTGCCGGCTGCCTAGCGCTGGCAGCCTCCAGCATCGCATTGGCTCAGCAAGCGACCAAATTTCCCGTAATCTCGCTCAACGCCGGCATGTATGTGATCCGCGCGGAGGTTGCTGCACGCGATGCGGAGCGCCAGCAGGGATTGATGTTTCGGGAAAAGATGGGCGCCAACGAAGGAATGGTTTTTCTATTTGAGGCGCCAGCCGGCGTTTGCATGTGGATGAAGAACACCCTGATTCCATTGTCGGTCGCTTTTATCGACGAAAATGGGCAAATCGTCAACATCGAGGACATGCAACCCCAAACCCTGGATTCGCATTGCGCCCGCAAGCCGGTACGCTATGCGCTCGAGATGAACCAGGGCTGGTTCAAGAGCAAGAACATCAAGCCAGGCATGCGAATCGAAGGGCTGCCGCGCTGATTGACTGACCTGAAGACGACTCGGCGCCAAGGACAGCACGGCGGGCGGGCCATACCGCTGCGCCTAAACGAAGAACAAAAAAGGCAGGCGTCCAAGAAAAGACAACACAAACGACGAAACCCGCACGATTTCTCATGCGGGTTTCGTCATATCAGCTTTTCAGCAGGTTCAACGGCGATTCGCCGCGAACCGAACAAGTCCTATTAAGCGGACATTGCCTTCAGGGCAGCGGCGAGGCGGCTCTTGTGGCGCGCAGCCTTGTTCTTGTGGATGATCTTCTTGTCGGCGATACGGTCAAGCACGGACACGGAAGACTGGAACACCTGGGAAGCGGCGGCCTTGTCACCGGCTTCGATTGCCTTGCGGACGGCCTTGATGGCGGTGCGCAGAGCGGAGCGCTGGCTGGAATTGTGTGCGTTTTGCTTGACTGCTTGACGAGCGCGTTTGCGCGCTTGTGCGGTATTTGCCATGAATATTTCCTAAAACGAGATCGGAGATGAGTTCGCAATCCCTAGTGAAATCGCGACACAAAATTCTGTAAAGCCGTTGATTATATCGGCTTTTTGGAAGTCAGGCAATTATGATCCTGGGGCAGCTTCGGAAAGGCCTTCCGATAGCGCCCAGAAACATGCCGTCATTCGTGGCGCAGGAACAGATCAGCATCTGAAATTTGGAGGCCCGAATCCGGCGGGCAACCCTGCCGCTATAATGGCGCCCCATGAATCTGCACAAAACGCTTGCCGCGATTTCCGGCATGACCATGATTTCGCGCGTCACGGGCTTGCTGCGTGAATTCCTGATCGCCCGCGCCTTCGGCGCTTCGGCCTACACCGACGCCTTCTTCGTCGCCTTCCGCATCCCCAACCTGCTGCGCCGGCTGTTTGCCGAAGGAGCGTTTTCCCAGGCATTCGTGCCGATCCTGGCGGAATACAAGAATCGCCAGGGAGAAGATGCCACCCGGCGGCTCACCGACCATGTCGCCACGGTGCTGACCTGGAGCCTGGTGCTGACTTGCGCCGTTGGCATTCTCGGTGCGCCCGCCTTTGTCTACCTGATCGCCACCGGCTTGCAGTCCGATCCTGAAGCCTTCCGGGTTTCGGTCGTGATGACGCGCATCATGTTCCCCTATATCGGCTTCATGTCCTTCGTGGCGCTGGCAGGCGGCATCCTCAATACCTGGCGCCAGTTCAAGATACCCGCCTTCACGCCGGTATTGCTGAATCTGTCATTCATCTTCGCTTCGCTGTTCGTCGCGCCTTATTTGGCGCAGCCGGTATATGCGCTGGCGCTGGCGGTGTTCGTAGGCGGCGTACTGCAAATCGCGCTGCAGATTTCCCCATTGCGCCGCATCGGCATGCTGCCGCGCATTTCCTTCCGCCTGCGGGAAGCCTTCGCCGACGCCGGCACCAAGCGGGTATTGAAGCAAATGGTGCCGGCTACGGCCGCCGTGTCGGTGGCTCAAATCAGCTTGATCATCAATACCAACATTGCCTCGCGCCTCGACAACGGCAGCGTATCCTGGCTGTCCTATGCCGACCGCCTCATGGAGTTTCCCACCGCGCTGCTCGGCGTGGCGCTGGGCACCATCCTCCTGCCCAGCCTGGCCAAGGCGAATGCCGACGGCGATACCGAAGAGTATTCGTCCCTGCTCGATTGGGGCTTGCGCCTGACCTTCCTGCTGGCTCTACCGGCCGCCGTCATGCTGGCCACGCTGTCCGAGGCCTTGACCGCCACCCTCTTCCATTACGGCAAATTCGATCAGCAATCCGTGGTCATGACCGGCCGGGCGCTGATCGCCTACGGCGTCGGCCTGATCGGCCTCATCCTCGTCAAGATCCTGGCGCCTGGGTTCTACGCCAAACAGGATATCCGCACCCCGGTCAAGATCGCCATCATCGTGCTCATTCTTACCCAGCTGATGAACTTGGCCTTCGTCCCCTGGATTGCCCATGCCGGACTGGCACTGTCGGTCGGACTTGGGGCCTGCGTCAATGCGCTCTTCCTGTTCAATGGCCTGCGCCGGCGCGGCATCTACGTGCCCAACCCGGGTTGGACCAGTTTCCTGCTGAAACTGACAGGCGCGCTGTTTTTGCTCGGCGGCGTTTCGCTCTGGGCCGGCGCTCAAGTGGATTGGATAGGCATGCGCGCTCAGCCGCTGCTTCGCGCCGGCATGCTGGCCGGGGTGATGGTGGCCTGCGGCATCAGTTATTTCGGCGCACTCTTACTCATGGGATTCCGGGCACGGGATTTCAAGCGTACCAGCAAGTAAGACGTCCCGTTTTTTCGGGCAGCGGCCCTGTCATCGCAACTGCGAGCGGCTATGATGGTCTCTATATGATGATCCAATCGCTCGATTACTTTGCATCACTGGTGCAGCAGGACGATTCCATCCCCTTGTTCGAGGCTGCCCTGTCGATCGCCCAGGACGCCGATCCCTATCTCGACCTGGCAGCCGTGCAGGCCGAGGTCGATACCTTCGCCGCCCGCCTGCAGAAGCGCCTGGCGCCGGATGCCTCCAGCATCCAGAAGCTGCGTATGCTGAACCACTACTTCTACCAGGAATTGGGCTTCGCGGGAAACGTCAACAATTACTACGACCCGGACAACAGTTACCTTCACCGGGTGATTCATACCCGGCGCGGCATCCCGATCTCGCTGGCGGTGATCTACATGGAGATGGCGCAGCAGGTGGGATTGAACGTCAAGGGCATTTCGTTTCCCGGGCATTTCCTGATGAAACTGTCTGTACAGTCTGGCGATGTGGTGCTGGACCCGTTCAACGGCATCAGCCTGTCGCGGGAGGACCTCGAAGAGCGGCTGGAGCCCTTCACCCGCAACCAGGCCTATCCTGCCACGCTGCCGATCGGCGCTTACCTGCATGCAGCGCATCCGCGCGACATCCTGGTGCGCATGCTGCGCAACCTGAAAATGCTGTTCACGGAACAGCAGCGCTGGCAGCACCTGCTCGGCGTCCAGCAAAGGCTGGTTATCCTTCTGCCGGGCGAAGTGACCGAGCGCCGCGACCGCGGCCTGGCCTATGCCCACCTGGACGCGCCGCGGGAAGCGCTCGACGACCTGGAGGCTTACATCGACGAACGGCCTCATGCCTCGGACACGGAAGACCTTCGCCGGCGCCTGCCCGGCTTGCGGGACGCGCTGCGGCGCCTGCAGTAATGAACGCCGGCGCGGCGTTGGCTAGCCTTTGGCGCGCGCCTCCATCGCCTCCCATTTCTCCAGGCTTTCCATCAGCAATTCATCGATCTCGGCATAGCGTTCGTTGAGGCGCTGCGCCGCTGCCGGATCCTTCTGGTACAGGTCGGGGTCGGCAAGCTTCCGGGTAATGTCCTGCTGCTCGGTTTCGAGCGATTCGATCAGCGCCGGCAGCGCTTCCAGTTCGCGCTGCTCCTTGTAGCTCAGCTTCTTCGCCTTAACAGCCGAGGCAGCCGGTTCGGCAGCCCTGTTTTCCGCCTTCGGTTCCGGCTTTTGCGGCTTCGCCTGCACATTTGGCGCGGCAGCCGGACGCACCCGTTCCCAATCGCTGTAGCCGCCGACATATTCACGCCAGAGGCCATCGCCTTCAGCGACGATGACCTGGGTCACCACGTTGTCCAGGAAGGTACGGTCATGGCTGACGAGGAACACCGTTCCCGCATAGTCCTGCAGCAGCTCTTCCAGCAGCTCCAGGGTATCGATGTCGAGGTCATTGGTCGGCTCGTCAAGCACCAGCACGTTGGCCGGCTTGGCGAACAGGCGCGCCAGCAGCAGCCGGTTGCGCTCGCCGCCCGAGAGCGACTTCACCGGCGAGCGTGAGCGCTCCGGTGCGAACAGGAAGTCCGAGAGATAAGTCATCACGTGCCGGCGCTGGCCATTGATCTCGACCCAGTCGCTGCCCGGCGAGATGGTGTCGGCAAGACTGGCTTCATCGTTCAGCTGGGCGCGCATCTGATCGAAGTAGGCGATCTGCAGCCGGCTGCCCTGCTTCACCGTGCCGCCGTCCGGCGCTTCCTCGCCGAGAATGAGCTTGAGCAGCGTGGTTTTGCCGGCGCCGTTCGGACCGATCAGGCCGATCTTGTCGCCACGCAGGAGGGTTGAACTGAAGTCGCGCACGATGACCTTGTCGCCGTAGCGCTTGGATACGCCGATCAGTTCCGCGACCACTTTGCCGGAACGCTCGCCGGTGGCCACATCCAGCTTCACCTGGCCCTGCTGGTCACGCCGCGCAACGCGCGTGCGGCGCAATTCCTCCAGCCGCCTGACGCGTCCTTCATTGCGGGTGCGTCGCGCTTCCACGCCCTTGCGGATCCAGACTTCTTCCTGCGCCAGAAACTTGTCGAACTTGGCGTTCTCAATCGCTTCGATTTCCAGCTGTTCCGCCTTGCGCTGCTGGTAGGTACTGAAGTTGCCTGGAAAGGACAGCAGGCGGCCGCGGTCGAGTTCGACGATGCGGGTGGCGATGTTATCGAGGAAGGAGCGGTCGTGCGTGATGAACAGCACCGAGCCCTTGTACTCGCGCAGCAGGTTCTCCAGCCACAGGATGGAGGTGAAATCGAGATGGTTGGTCGGCTCGTCCAGCAGCAGCACGTCCGGCAGGCCGACCAGCGCGCAGGCCAATGCCACCCGTTTCTGCGTGCCGCCCGACAGCGTCCCGATCAGCGCATCGCCCGACAGGTTGAGGCGTGCCAGCGTGGTCTCCACCCGGTTCGACATGTTCCATGCGTCAGTCGCGTCAAGCTTCACCTGCAGGTCGTGCATGCGCTCCATGAGCGCCGCATCGTCGCTGCCGCCGAGGCGACCGGCGATGTCGTTGTACTCGTTGAGCAGTGCCTGGGTATCGCCGAGGCCCGAGGCGACCGCATCGAACACGTTCATCTCCGGCGGGAACTGCGGTTCCTGCTCGACGTACGCAATCTTCACGCCCTGCTGCATTACCATCAGGCCGTCGTCCAGCCTGGACCGGCCGGCAATAATCTTCAGCAAGGAAGACTTGCCGGTGCCATTGCGACCGATCAGTCCGACCCGTTCGCCGGCTTCGAGAGAAAACTCGGCATGATCCAGCAAGGCCACGTGGCCGAACGCGAGTTGTGCATTGGTTAAGGAGATGACCGCCATAAACGAACCTGGTACGCCCGGCGCGCCGGGACAATTGAAAAAAGAAGCCGCATTGTACCGACAGCCGATGCCATGGAAGCAAATTCGGGTTCACACTCGGCTATAATCTCGTCTCCGACCGGCATGCCGGCCGGCATCAACGTGTCTCGCCGTAGTTCAATGGATAGAACGAGTGCCTCCTAAGCGCTAGATCTGGGTTCGATTCCCGGCGGCGGGACCACCTCTCTCAGCGCTCGCCGCGCGGCGGTTCTACTGACCTCTGCGATCGGATCATCGTTTAGGCGATAAATCAGGCTTCTTGGTTCATCCTGCCGTGGCTTGCCGCACCAAGCGCATTGACTGGCTGCCGCGCCATTCCTGGCTTGGCAGAAGAAGCACCGGTCTTGCCACCTGCGCCGCCTCGATGCAGAGCATCCGCTTCCAGTCCTCGTCCGGCATGTCCTTCAGGGCACGACACTTTTCAGGCCCGGGGTTCCAGACCACGGTGTCCTCGAACCCTTCCTGCTCCACAGCCAATGTCGGCTGTCCCGCTTCCAGCAGCATCAATTTCTTCGACGGCGCGAGATACACGCGATCGACTTCCGCGTCGATTGCCAGCAGCGCTTGCTGCTGCACCCGCTCCACATTTCCCGCCGTGGCATCCTGATACCTGGTGTTTTCAAGCCCCTGGACTTGCGTGCGAAGGATGTCGTCCACCGCCAGATACGTATGCAAGGCGCCGGTGAACGACCAGGGAGATTCGCCTGTATTTCGGACATGGAGGGCGATGGTCAAGCGATCTGCTTCCAGCGAGACGGCGATCTCTGCATGAAACGAATGGGGCCAATGCTGCCGCGTCAATTCGTCATCCGCGAGCACGAATCTCGCTGACGGTGATGCGGATTCATGCCTCCAGTCGAGCGCCCTGGCAAAACCATGCTTGAGAAGCGGACCGCGATCCGAAAACTGCGGAAAGCAGACTGGAGACCCGCCCCGGATGGCCGCTGCCAATCGAGCCGCATCATCTCCTGCCCTGCGGCCGCCGGAGATCGGCGACAGGTAAAGGCGTTCCTTGCCATCCACCGCCTTCCAGGAAAGGACTTGCGCCCCTTGCCGGGCAACGAATGCAGAGGAGGCGCGATCGGCCAAGCGAATGCCGGCGAAGCCTTGCAAGGAATCGTGGCTGAAGGTTCCGGAAATGACTAATGACATGGCGGCGGAAGAGGAAAAAAATCGAAATGTATCACTGCCAGGCACGGGCAGATGTCATCTGCATCAACCTTGTGACCACGAACGGCATGCATGCGTGCGCACGCCGTCCGGCGTCACAGTTCTCCCCGCGCCGGTCTTGTTCCTGCTTAAGGCGGAGACCGGAGGCAGGGTGTCCAATTGATCTTCCCTGATTGCAACAGCGACAAAGGCCCGGTTCATCATGAGCATGCATCGACATTCAAGACAGCCACTCTCCTCCCGCCGTGGCGTTTTCGCGCTCTGCGTCTTTACGCTTCTGCTTGGCGGATGCGGAGGCGCCGGACCGGTGCCATCCAATTCATCCTTCCAGGCCTCTCAAAGTCTTTCCGGTACGGCGCCGGTGCAGAGCCTACCCTTCGAGACGCTGGATCGAAGCAGCTATTCGGGAGTCGAACAACCGCTGCTCACGGTGGTGCGCGATCAAAACGGCTGGTCGGATCTCTGGCGGGTCCATACCCGGCTGATCACTCCGGCGCCATCCCAGCCATCCGTCGATCTGGCACGGCAGATGGTGATCGGCGTATTCGCCGGCACCAAGCCGAACGGTTGCCATGGCATCCAGGTACGCGAAATCACACTGGACCAGGGCGTGATGACGGTACGCTACCAGGAAGAAACCCCTGGACCGCAGTCCATGTGCGCTCAGGCCTTGACCGCGCCCAGCCATTTGATTACGACCGCAGCTTTCGCCGGTGAAGTGCGGTTTCTCAAGCAGCCCTGACATCCACGCCGGTATGGCGGGCAAAGGAATGGAACATCCGAACTCCGTCACTTGTCATTGTTCTAAGCAAATGGTTGAAAGTCGGGCCTTGGCAAGAGGGTCCGTGTCATGTGGATTTGCTTTGAGGAGATGACCATGAAGGCAACAAGATTGATAGTCCCCGCTGCCTGGGCAGCCGCTGCCCTTTGCAGCATGCCGCTGGCAGCAAGCGCCGCCGATGCCTCGAACACAGCCATGTCTCGCTCCGAAGCGCGGCAAATGGTGCCGGACAGTACGCCGCAGCAGCGCTATAACACCTCCCGCAAGGAAGCGCAGGCCGCCTACCAGGAAGCCTTGGCCGCATGCCGCTCCATGAGCGCCGGTGAGCGGACTTCCTGCATGAAGGAGGCCAAACAAAACCTTCAAAGCGATTTGGCTTATGCCAAGGATGCGATGAAGAATCCCGATACCGCCTCCGGTTCGAGCGGGACCGCCGGCGGCATCCGCAGCAGCGTCACGCCAATGTCCGGCGGCACATCGTCCGACTCGGCCGCCTCACCGCCTTCGGGCAGCGGCATGCGGCCATCGGGAGGCTCGTCGATGGGAACGACCACCCCCGGCAGCATGGGAGGCGGCACCCGCTGACGCAATTTCGGGGGCTGCGTGCCGCCTTCATTCAAAAACAAGGCAGGCGCTCGGGAATCGGTGTACTCGGAAAGCGGTGTAACGACCGCCGAACGCCGGCTCTTTACCGGCGCTGCCTTTTCATGACGCGCCGGCGTTTCCTGTTTGCCGATACGTCAGCGACTATTCGGCATCGGGCTGATTGCCGGGTGCCGCCTGTTCAAACGCCGGCAAGGCATTGCAGGCATCACTGATGCGCAGCAGCGTCGGCATGCCCGACAGGTCGCAATTCAGACGCTTGGCATTGGCGATCTGCGGCACCAGGCAGCAATCCGCGAGGGTCGGGGTGTCGCCATAGCAGAAGGTCCCGGTGCGCGGGTCATTCGCCAAGCGGGCTTCCAGCGCCGCCAAGCCCTGTTCGCACCAGTGGCGGTACCAGGCGTTCTTGTCGTCCTCGCTTACTTTCAGCTCCCGCACCAGGTAGCGCAGGATGCGCAGGTTGTTGAGCGGATGGATGTCGCAGGCGATGGAAAGCGCAATGCTGCGCACATGAGCGCGGTCCAGCGGATCGGCCGGCAACAGGCGTGGCTCGGGGTGGGTTTCATCGAGGTATTCGATGATGGCCAGCGATTGGGTCAGCACGCTGCGAACAGCATCGGCGTCGGCTTCCTCATCCACCAATACCGGCACCAGGGCGTCAGCATTGAGCTTGCGGAACTCGGGGGCGAACTGCTCGCCGCCGTTCTTCAGCAGGTGCACCGGGATGATGTCGTGCGCCATGCCCTTGAGGTTCAGCGCGATGCGCACGCGGTAGGAAGCCGAGCTGCGGAAATAACTGTAGAGTTTCATGCGTTCTTCCTGCGGGCCGAGCCGGATATGGCCGGCCTGCATCAAGATGTTCAAACGATACGGACCTTGAGTTCGCCCAGTCCGGCAATGGCGCCTTCCAGCAGGTCGCCTTGCTTCACCGCCGCCACCCCTTCCGGCGTGCCGGTATAGATCAGGTCGCCCGGCTGCAATTCGAAATACTTCGACAGGTGCTCGATCGTTTCCGCCACGTTCCATATCAGCTTGTCGACATCGCTGTTCTGGCGCATTTCCCCGTTGACCTTGAGGGTAATGCCACCTTGATTCAGCGGCCCTGTCTGCGTCACCGGATGCAGCGGCGCGATCGGCGCCGACAGGTCGAAGGCCTTGCCGGTATCCCAAGGGCGACCAAGCTTCTTCGCCTCGCCTTGCAGATCACGGCGGGTCATGTCCAGACCGACGGCATAGCCCCAGATATGCTGCTGCGCATCGGCGGCAGCGATGTTGCGCCCGGCCTTGCCGATAGCCACCACCAGCTCGATTTCATGATGCAGATCGCTTGTCATTGGCGGGTAAGGCATTTCACCGGTCGCGCCATACGGCACCGGCAAAATGCTGTCGGCCGGTTTCTGGAAGAAGAACGGCGCCTCGCGCCCGGTGAAGCCCATTTCCTTGGCATGCTCGACGTAATTGCGGCCGACGCAGTAGATGCGATGCACCGGGAACTGGTCAGCGCTGTTGAACACCGGCACTGCGGCTGGGGCTTTGGGCGGGAAAACGAAACTCATCTTGCCTCCTGGATGGATGTTGTTGTGTCAAGCGTTCGATTATGCCACTGGCAAGTGCGGCGCGTATGGCAGGACGGACGCAAAAAGGTCTTTTGATTTCGCCGCCGGTCCGCATATAGGTGTGGCCCGAGGCGGAACACCGCGGCGGGCGGATGAAGTATCGACAACCCCATGCGAAAGGATTGCCATGTTTTATCGTCTGAGCCGATTGCTGCGCGCCACTGGCCGCGATCTGGTGACGCTGTGGTTCGCCATCCGCCACCCCGGCACGCCCGGCGGCTTGAAGCTGGCCGCAGTGCTGCTCGGCCTGTATGCGCTGAGCCCGATCGATTTGCTGCCCGACGGCATACCGCTGTTGGGCTTGGTGGATGACGTCACCCTGCTCGCCTTCGGCGTTCCGGCGTTGCTCAAATTGCTGCCGCAGCCGGCCTTGCAGGAAGCGCGCAACGCAACCGAACGCGTGATGTCGCGCTGGTCATTCCGACGGGCGCGCAACTGACCCGATCTCCGCTTTCATTCCCGAATGCAAAACGCCCGCCGATCGGCGGGCGTTTTCGTTGCAGCGAACGGCGCGTCTATGCTTCACCCAGATAGGCCGCCCTGACTTTGGGATCGTCCAGCATGTCCTGGCCCTTGCCGTGCATGGTAATGAGGCCCGAGTCCATCACATAGCCGCGGTGCGCCGCCTGCAGCGCCAGTTTCGCGTTCTGCTCCACCAGCAGGATGGTGACGCCCTGGGCGGAAACGGTACGCACCACCTCGAAGATTTTTTCCACCATGATGGGCGACAAGCCCATCGACGGCTCATCCAGCAGCAACAGCTTCGGATGGCACATCAATGCCCGCGCCATCGCCAGCATCTGCTGCTCGCCGCCGGAGAGCGTACCGGCAAGCTGGTCGCGCCGCTCCTTCAAGCGCGGGAAGATGCCGAACCACTTGTCGACATCGGCGGCGATGCCGTCCTTGTCGTCGCGCAGATAGGCGCCCATCAGCAGGTTTTCATGGATGGACATGCGGGTGAACACGCCGCGTCCTTCCGGCACCATGGCCAGGCCGCGCTGAACCAGCTTGAACGAATTCATGCCTTGCACCGGTTCGCCGCCATAAATGATCTGCCCTTCGACCCGGCATTGCGGCAGGGTGCCGGTGATCGCCTTGAGGGTCGTGGTCTTGCCGGCGCCGTTGGCGCCGATCAGCGTCACCAGCTCGCCCTGATTCACTTCGAGGTCGATGCCCTTTACCGCCTGGATGCCGCCGTAGGCAATCTTCAGGCCGCTGACCTTGAGGACATTCTGCTGCATCAGTGGCCCCCTCCGAGATACGCTTCGATCACCGCCGGATTTTTCTGCACCTCGGCCGGGATGCCTTCGGCGATCGGCTTGCCGTAGTCGAGCACGGTGAGACGGTCGCACAGGCCCATGACCAGCTTGACGTCATGCTCGATCAGCAGGATGGTCTTGCCCTCGGCCTTGATTTTCAGAAGCAGCTCGCGCAGCGCCAGCTTCTCGGTCGCATTCATGCCGGCAGCCGGCTCATCGAGCGCCAGCAGCTGTGGCTCGGTGGCCAGCGCACGCGCGATCTCGAGCCGGCGCTGATCGCCGTAGGATAGATGGCGCGAAGTGCGGTGCGCGAACTGGGCGATGCCGACAAAGTCAAGCAGCTCCATCGCCCGGTTGCGGATCGCCGCCTCCTCCTCGCGCGCGGCGCGGTGCTGCAGGATCGCACCGAGCACGCCCTGGCGGGTGCGCACATGGCGGCCCACCATGACGTTTTCCAGCGCCGTCATTTCGCTGAACAGGCGGATATTCTGGAAGGTGCGGGCGATGCCGGCCTTGGCCACCTCGTGCGGCGCCGACGGCGAGTAAGGCTTGCCGGCCAGCTCGAAGGTGCCGCTGTCCGGCTGGTACAGGCCGGTGATGACATTGAAGAAGGTGGTCTTGCCGGCGCCGTTGGGGCCGATCAAACCGTAGATCTGGCCCTGCATGATTTTCACGCTGACATCCGACAGCGCCTGCAGGCCGCCGAAACGCTTGGTGACGCCGGCGATGTTGAGTATGACTGGTCGCTCCATGCTTCTCCTCAGCCCGCCAGCGCGGTGGCTTCCTTCTTCCCGTCGGCAGGCTTGCCGCTGGCCGTCATGCGGTCTTCCATGCGCGGCGACGGCCACAGGCCTTCCGGACGGCGCAGCATGATCACCACCATCGCCAAGCCGTAGAGCAGCTGGCGCAGCACTTCGGCTTCGATCAGCACCTGGCCGAAAATGGATTTCTGCATCGGCTCCACCACATGCCGCAGCACTTCAGGCAGCGCGGCGAGGATGGCGCCGCCGAGAATGACGCCCGGAATGTGGCCCATCCCTCCGAGAACCACCATGGCCAGCACCGCGATGGACTCGGTCAGCGAAAAGGATTCCGGCGAGACGAAACCCTGAAAGGCGGCGAACATGGCGCCGGCGACGCCGCCGAAGGAAGCGCCCATGGCGAACGCCAGCAGCTTGATGTTGCGGGTGTTGATGCCCATCGCCTTGGCGGCGATTTCATCCTCGCGGATGGCGACCCAGGCACGGCCCAGACGCGAGTGCTGCAGCCGCACCGAGATGATGACGGTGATCGCGCACAATGCCAGGAACAGGAAGTAATAGGCGTTTACCGAGGGCATGGAGATCGGCCCGAGGTGCACCGTGGCGCGCGATCCCGCCTCCCCCGCCAGCGACAGGCCGCCAATGCGCACCGGATCGATCATGTTGATGCCCTGCGGACCGTTGGTGATGTTGACCGGCGCGTTCAGGTTGTTCATGAAGATGCGGATGATCTCGCCGAAGCCGAGGGTGACGATGGCGAGGTAGTCGCCGCGCAGCTTGAGCGTGGGCGCGCCCAGCAGCGCGCCGAACAGCGCCGCCACCGCCGCGCTCAACGGCACGATCAGCCACACCGACAGATGGATGCCATTCTTGGTGACGTCTTCCCCGACCAGGGCGCTGAGCGCATTGCCGGCGTCCGGATACTGGCTGACGATCGATTCGAGCACGGTGGCGAATTGCGGCGAGGCCAGCAAGCCGGCCATGTAGGCGCCGAGGGCGTAGAAGGCGATATAGCCGAGGTCGAGCAGACCGGCGAAGCCGACCACGATGTTGAGTCCGAGCGCCAGCATGATGTAGAGCAGCGCCAGGTCCATGATGCGCACCCAGGAATTGCCGAACTGGGAAGCGATGAAGGGAAAGGCCAGGAGCACGACGCCGAGGATGGCGAAGCTGATGATGGCCTTGCGCGGATTGTGGCGGGTATCGAAGAGGTAGGACATGCTGCCCCCTTAGGCGCGGTCTGCGACGCGTTCGCCCATGATGCCGGATGGGCGCAGCGTCAGCACGATGATGAGCACGATGAACGCGAAGATGTCCTGGTAATTGCTGCCCAGGAAGCCGTTGGTGAAATCGCCGATGTAGCCGGCGCCCAGGCTTTCGATCAGGCCGAGCAGGATGCCGCCCACCATGGCGCCGTAAATGTTGCCGATCCCGCCCAGGACCGCCGCGGAGAAGGCCTTCAGTCCGGGCACGAAACCCATGGCAAACTGTGCCGACGCATAGTTGGCGCCCCACATCACGCCGGCGATGGCCGCCAACGCGGCGCCGATGGCGAAGGTGAAGACGATGACACGGTTGGCATCCACGCCCATCAGCCCGGCCACACGCGGATTCTCTGCGGTGGCGCGCATCGCGCGGCCCATGCGGGTGCGCTCGACCAGCAGCACCAGGCCGATCATCGACAGGGCCGCCAGCGCCAACAGCATGATCTGGGTCGGCGAGATCAGGGCGCCGCCGATGTTGAGCGGATCGGTCGGCATCACCTGCGGAAAGGGGACCGGGCTGCGGCCCCAGATCATCATGGCGAAGGTCTGCAGCAGGATGGAGACGCCGATGGCGGTGATCAGCGGCGCCAGGCGCGGCGCATTGCGCAGGCGGCGGTAGGCGATGCGCTCGATCAGCACGTTGACGACCACGCACACCGGAATGGCGCCGACGATGGCGATCAGCAGCTTGACCACACCAGGCAAGCCGGGCGCCACTTCCTGGACGATGCGCAGGATGGTGGTGCCGACCATCGCGCCTATCATCAGCACGTCGCCATGTGCGAAGTTGATCAGGTTGAGCACGCCGTAGACCATGGTGTAGCCGAGCGCCACCAGCGCGTACATGCTGCCCAGGACCAAGCCATTGATGATCTGCTGCAGAAGGACTTCCATTGACTATCCCCTTGCGGTGAACCGGATGGAGCGCCCAACGCCGGGAAAAGCATGCCGGACCTGTTTAAGGCAGGGTGGAGCCGCCTGCGCAGTTCGCGTGACGTTCGACATCGGTAACACCTTTCTGCGGTTGTTCATGGAGCGCATGCTTCGATGCGCGGCCTTTATTGGCTAGCAACTTTCAGTCCACCGCCACGCACCTTTCCGGATCAGAAAGCGGCGCGGAGTCATGCGCCGCAGCCAGTGCTCAGGCGCGGGCATCCGCATTGTAATGGCGGGGATGAGGATGAACAATTAATTATCGAGGCGGATTGGCCATGCGCAGACTCCAGCCATCCGGCTGGAGCGCGGTCATGTCGGAGGGCATGCCGGCGCCGGCATGGCCGGCATCGCGGAGTCAGGCGGGACGGGCGGCGGACAAACCCTTGGGCAACGGGAAGGTGACGTTCTCCTCCACGCCTTCAAGCGTGCGCACGCTCTGCGCGCCCAGATGCTTGAGCTGCTCGATCACTGCCTGCACCAGCACCTCGGGCGCGGAGGCGCCAGCGGTGACGCCGATGCGGCGCTTGTCCTCCAGCCAGGCGGGATCGATCTGGCTGGCGTTGTCAACCATGTAGGCGGTGGTCCCGCGCTTTTCCGCGACTTCGCGCAACCGGTTGGAATTGGAGCTGTTGGGACTGCCGACCACGATCACCATATCGACCTGCGGCGCCATGAACTTCACCGCCTCCTGCCGGTTGGTGGTCGCATAGCAGATATCGCCCTTCTTCGGCTCGGCGATGGCAGGGAAGCGACGCTTGAGGGCGGCGATGATGTCGGCGGTATCGTCGACCGAGAGCGTGGTCTGCGTGACATAGGCGAGCTCATCGGGATCGGCGACCTGCAGCCGTTCCACATCCTCCACCGATTCGACCAGATGCATGCCGGCGTCGGCCTGACCCATGGTGCCTTCCACTTCCGGGTGTCCGGCATGGCCGATCATGATGATCTCCCGGCCATCGCGCCGCATCTTGCCGACCTCGACGTGGACCTTGGTCACTAGCGGGCAGGTGGCGTCGTAAATCCTGAGGCCACGCTGTGCCGCATCATCCTGCACCGCCTTGGACACGCCATGCGCGGAAAAAATCAAAATGCTGCCGGACGGGACATCCTCCAGCTTCTCGATGAATATCGCGCCCTTGGTACGAAGGTCGTTCACCACATACGCGTTGTGCACGATCTCGTGGCGCACATAAACCGGGGCGCCGAACTCCGCCAGCGCCCGCTCCACGATCTCGATCGCACGGTCCACGCCGGCGCAGAAGCCGCGCGGCTGGGCAAGCAGGATTTCCTTTTCCATGGCCGTTCCTCGCTCCGTCACATTACACCGATGATTTTCACTTCGAACTTCACCGGCTGGCCCGCCAGAGGATGATTGAAGTCGAACAGCGCGCCGTCGGCATCGATTTCCCGCAGCACGCCTGCGAAGCGGCCGCCGCCCGGCGCCGCGAACTCTACCAAGTCCCCGATGCTGTATTCCTCGCCCAGCTGCGAGTTTTCCTCCAGGGTCTTGCGCGATACCCGCTGCAGCAGTTCCGGATTGCGCGGACCGAAAGCCTGCTCGGGCGCGAGCTCGAAAGTACGATGCGTGCCCTCCTCCAGCCCGAGGAGGCAGGCCTCGAGCGATGGCGCGAGCTGACCGGTGCCGAGCTGAAGCGTCGCCGGCGTGTCCTGGAAGGTGCTGACGATGTCTTCCCCATCCAGGGAAGCGAGACGGTAATGCAGAGTGAGATAAGCGCTGGGCGTGACGACAGGGGAAGAAGACATGGTAGTTCCAAAAAGAGCTAGGCCGCTATTCTAAGCTACCCGCCGACGGCAGGCTGGAAGCAGGGACATTGTTGTAAAATTTGAAACTTTATGCGGCTCGAAAGGATGGGAATGCAGATGCATAGGGATGCAGACTTCATGAATGCCGATAGCTTCAATGGCGATCACTGACTGGCCGGAGGACCAGCGGCCACGCGAGCGCTTGATCCGGCATGGCGCCGATGCCTTGTCGGATGCAGAATTGCTGGCCGTATTTCTGCGAGTCGGCATTGCCGGCAAGAGCGCGGTCGATCTGGCGCGGGAGATGGTGATGCACTTCGGTTCGCTGAACCGGCTCTTCTCCGCCTCCCTGCGCGACTTCTCCGCCATACCGGGCTTGGGAGCGGCTAAATATGCGCAACTGCAGGCGGTGATGGAGCTGGCCAGGCGCGCGCTCGGCGAGGACCTGAAGGCCGGCTGTGCCCTCAGCAGTCCCCAAGCGGTGCAGCGCTACCTGCAGTTATCGATGGCACGCAAGCCCTATGAGTCCTTCACCGTACTTTTCCTCGACGTCAAGAATCGGCTGATCGCCTCGAAAGAACTGTTCCGTGGCACGCTGACGCATGCCAGCGTCTACCCGCGCGAAGTCGTGAAGGATGCGCTGGCGCATAATGCCGCAGCCGTCATCCTGGCGCATAACCACCCTTCCGGCTCCTGCGAGCCGAGTGCTGCCGATCTGCACCTGACGCAGGCATTGAAGCAGGCCCTGACGCTGGTTGATGTTCGTTTGCTCGATCATCTCGTCATCGCTGGTAGTGAAGCCTATTCCTTCGCCGACCATGGGCAAATCTAGCGCAACGCCGGAGCGCAAAACCAATTGTTAAATCACGATCAGTTCATTGACACACTTATTTTTCGCAAGTCATTGAAAAAGATCGATTTTTCCCATACACTCTCGTTTTTTCCAAATTCGGAAAGCTTTCTAAGGAGTTTGATATGGCACGTGTTTGCCAAGTGACGGGAAAGGGCCCCATGGTGGGCAACAACGTTTCCCACGCCAACAACAAGACCAAGCGCCGTTTTCTGCCGAACCTGCAAAACCGCCGTATCTTCGTTGAATCCGAAAACCGCTGGGTTTCGCTGCGCGTTTCCAACGCCGGCCTGCGTGTAATCGACAAAGTCGGCATCGACGCCGTTCTGGCCGACATGCGCGCACGCGGCGAAAAAATCTAAGCGGACATTTCTAGGAAACTATCATGGCAAAAACCAACCGCGACAAGATCAAGCTGGAGTCCACCGCCGGCACCGGTCACTTCTACACCACCACCAAGAACAAGCGCACCACTCCGGAAAAAATGGAGATCATGAAGTTCGATCCCAAGGCGCGCAAGCACGTGATCTACAAGGAAACCAAGATCAAGTAAGCCGCCTCCGGCAGTACAAAGCAAAAGCCCCGCAGATGCGGGGCTTTGTTTTTTGGGCTGCTTCTTTCGCTTTTGCCAGCGCGGGCTTCTACGCCCCCATCGGCAGAATAAGCTACTGGGCGGCAGCGCGCCGCCCGTTTCCTGTTCAAGCGTAGCTGCGCAGGCGCAGGGAGAAATCCCGCAGCGCCTTGATGCCGGAGGCTTCGGCCCGGACGCACCAGTCCTGAAGCTGGTGCAGCAGCTGTTCGCGGCTGGCATTGGAACGCTCCCAGATGGCCGCCAGTTCCACGCGCATGTCGTGCATGGTCTTCAGCGCCTTGCTGTGGGAAAGCAGTTCCGCCAACTGCTGCTGCTGCGGAGCTTCCAGCTTGGCCGGCTCGCGCTGCAGGAGCTTGCGCGAGGATTTCAGGAACATGGGCTCGACCTTGGTGGACAGATGCTGCACTTCCTCGCGCCAGGCGGCTTTCACCGACTTGGCATACTTCGACATGACGTCATAGCGATTGGCGATGACGGATTGCAGGGTATCGAAGTCGGCGCTCAGCTTCTGGCGGTCGAACTTCGGTGCCGGCGCGACCTTCTTCACCTTGGCCAGGCCCAGGGTCTCGAGAATGCGGATATACAGCCAGCCGATGTCGAACTCATACCATTTGGACGATAGCTTGGCCGACGTGCCGAAGGTATGGTGGTTGTTGTGCAGTTCCTCGCCGCCAATGATGATGCCGATCGGGAAGATGTTCCTCGATGCATCGCTGCAGTCGTAATTGCGGTAGCCCCAGAAGTGGCCGATGCCGTTGATGATGCCGGCGGCGGTCACCGGGATCCAGAGCATCTGCACCGCCCAGACCGACAGGCCGACCACGCCGAACAGCATGACATCGATGATCAGCATCAGGCCCACGCCCTGCCATTGGTACTTGCTGTAAACATTACGCTCGACCCAGTCGTCAGGAGTGCCATGGCCGTACTTCTCCATGGTTTCACGATTCTTGGATTCGGCACGGTAAAGTTCGGCGCCCTCGAAGAACACCTTCTTGATGCCGCGCGTCTGCGGGCTGTGCGGATCTTCCGGGGTTTCGCACTTGGCATGGTGCTTGCGATGGATGGCCGCCCACTCCTTGGTCACCATGCCGGTGGTCAGCCAGAGCCAGAAGCGGAAGAAATGGCTCGGAATCGCATGCAATTCAAGCGCGCGATGCGCCTGGCAGCGGTGCAGGAAGATGGTGACGCTGGCGATGGTGATGTGGGTGAGGATCAGCGTGCAGGCAATGATTTGCCAGGCGCTGGCTTTGGCCAGACCGTTGGACAGAAACTCCAGGACTGCATCTAACATTGTTTTTCCAATCATACGAACGAAAGTTTTTGCCGCCGGAAACTTGATAAACAAGCAACCGGCATACAACATTTTGCACCAGATTGTACGCCTTTTGATTAATCGCTGGACGTTCTTTCTGACAAGGGCACGGCTTCGTTCTGCAGATTGGCACGTCCATCAACTAAACGAATTTCCCTTTGCGGATAAGGCACTTGAATGCCGTGGGCCTTGAAGGCTTTCCATATGGCCCGGTTCACTTCAGACAGCACATTTCCTCTTCCGTTCTCCGGGTCATCGATCCAGAAGCCGGTTTCGAGTTCGATGCCGTCCGGCTCGAACTTTACCAGCAGCACACTTGGCGCCGGGCTGGCGGCCACCCGGGCTACTGAGGCAGCGGCGCGCTCCAGCACAGTGATGACCGCCTCGATATCGGTCTCATAGGACACCGTGATCCGGGTAGCCAGACGCAAGGTGCGGTCGGTAAGCGAATAGTTCTGCACGGGAGACGACACCAGCAGGTCGTTCGGTATCACCGTTTCGGTTCCGTCCGGGCTGCGCACGATGGTGTAGCGGGTATTGATGCGGGTCACCTGGCCGGAATACTTGTCGATGGTGACGATGTCGCCGATCGCGAGACTGCGCTCGAGCAGGATGACGAAGCCGGAAACGTAGCTGCTGGCGAGTTTCTGCAAACCGAGGCCGAGGCCGACGCCGAGGGCGCCGCCGAACACCGAGAGGACGGTCAGGTCGATGCCGACCAGCGACAGGCTGAGCAGCACCGCCACCAGGATCAGCAGCGCCCTTCCCGCCCGCGCCATCACCACCCGCAGCGAGGAATGCAGGCTGTCCATGCGCATCAGCCGCTCTTCCAACAGCGTGCCAGCCCACAGCGCCAGCATCAGTGTCACCGCGACGGATGCCCCCGCCTGCAGGATGACCAGCAGCGAAACCTGGTGGCGTCCGATGGGCAAGGTATTGTGATCCAGGTAGCGCGCCAGTTCTGGCCACAACCCGGTGACATAGAGCGCCACGCCAACCCAGACGAGGGCAGCGAAGATGCGCTCGGCCAGCAGCAGCAGCGCCCCCGCTTCGCCGCCGCGGGCAAACACCCGGCGCAGCACGTGAAATACCAGGCGGATGACGGCGAAGGATCCCACCAGCGGTATCGCCAGGCGCAGCAGGTTGGCATGGCGCCACTGCGCGAACAGCGGCGTGACGCCGGCAATCAGGGCCAGCGTTACCAGCGGCCACAGGATGCGGGCGAAGCCCTCCAGCCCGAGGCGCACCGCCCGCCTGCCATCGCCGCGTCCCTTCAGCCGCCCATGCAGCAGCCGCGAAACGCCCCAGCCGATGGCGAAGCACAATGCCAGGGCAGCCAGCTGCCACAGCAGGCTGGCGTCATGCAGATCGCTCCAGATGTCGGCGACGAATTCGGACAGCAGGGTGTTTTTCATTATTTGTAGGGCATGGCGTCGCGCCGGTGCCGCTCCCAGTTCGAAGCATAGCGCAGCGCCAGCTCCGGGCTGCCGCGTATGATCAGCAGGTTTTCCGCATTCTTGTGCTGCGCGGTCCAGGTGAAATTGTAGCTGCCGGTGATGACGGCCGGCTCGGCGCCGTGGGCATCGATCACGATGATCTTGTTGTGGGCATTCTGGTAGCGGGTTTCCAGCCAGATCGGCAAGCCGGCGGCAGCGAGCTTCGGCAGCTGGCTGGAAGGCGTCTTTTCATGCTGATCGGCGTCGGCCAGGATGCGCACCGCCACGCCGCGCCGATGCGCGGCGAGCAGCGCGGCGCCAATCCGCTTGCTCGTCAGCAGATAGGCCTGAACCAGGATGTCGCGCCGGGCAGTGCCCAGCGCATCTTCGATCAATGCTTCGGAATCATCCCAAGGGGCAAACGCTGCCTGGACGGTGCCATGCAGCGGCAGTACCGGCACCGAATCGCTGCCGCGCGCGCCGGCCGGCAGACCGACCGCGCCCAGCAGGCAGATCAGCGCCAGTCTTGTCCTCATGCGCTGCGTTCGAACACCGCGCTGAAGAAGCCGTCGGTCTCGTGCACCTGCGGCAGCAGCTTCAGGTAGTCGCCCATTTCGAGGGCAATCTTCTGCTCTTCCAGTATCTGCTGCATAGGCACCAGGCGGAACGCGGGATTGGCGGCGATGAATTGCGCAGCGATGGCTTCATTCTCCTCTTCCAGCAGGCTGCAAGTGGCGTACACCAGGCGACCGCCCGGCTTCACCAGCCGCGCAGCGCTCGCCAGGATGGCCTGCTGCTTGGCATTGAGTTCGATCACCGACTCCGGCGTCTGGCGCCACTTCATGTCGGGATTGCGGCGCAGGGTGCCGAGGCCGCTGCACGGCGCATCCACCAGCACGCGGTCAGCCTTGCCCGCCATGCGCTTGACCTTGGTGTCGTTCTCATGGGCGATGACGACCGGATGCACGTTCGACAGGCCGCTGCGCGCCAGGCGCGGCTTGAGCTTGGCCAGGCGCTTCTCCGACACATCGAGCGCATAAAGACGACCGGTATTGCGCATCGCGGCGCCAAGCGCCAGGGTCTTGCCGCCAGCGCCGGCGCAGAAATCGATCACCAGCTCGCCCCGCTTGGCGCCGGTGATCTGGGCCAGCAGCTGGCTGCCTTCGTCCTGCACTTCGATCGCGCCGTCCTGGAACAGCGGCATGTTCTGCAGCGCCGGCTTGCGGCGGATGCGGATGCCGAGCGGCGAGAATGGCGTGGCCTCGCAGACGATGCCCGCCGCCGTCAGCTCAGCCAGCACCGGCTCGCGCTTCGCTTTCAGCGCATTGACGCGCAGATCGAGCGGTGCCTGCCGGTTCAACGCCCCGGTGAGCGCCAGCAACTGCGCTTCACCGAGCTGCTGCGTCAAGCGCTCCTGAAGCCAGGGCGGAAGATTGAGTTGAAGTCCCAACGGCAGAGTCGTGCGGTCGATCTGGGCGATGCGCTTGAGCCAGGCTGCCTCTTCTTCGGACAGGCCGCCGATGGCATCGGCGCCGACGGTTTCACCGAGGCCAAGCAGCGCCTGGCGGCGCATCGCCGGGCCGACGCCGGATTCTGCGAAGCTGGCGTACATCAGCTTGTTGCGCAGCACGGCATACACCGCCTCGGCCACCGCGCCGCGCTCCCGTCCGCCCAGCTTGGGATTCTCACGAAAGTAGCGCGACAGAACGACGTCGGCCGGGCCAGTGAAGCGCAGTATCTCGCGCAGGACTTCCTCGGTATGGGAAACGACAAAGGGTGGCAATCTCATGGAAGTCTTTCTTTATATGACGGCAGATGCTTCGGCCGGTTCTGCGATCCGAACGACGCCGTTTTGCAGGGACAGGCGGCCTTCGACGAAGCTGCGCACTGCCTGCGGATAGATGAGGTGCTCCTGTTCCAGCACCCGGGCGGCAAGGCTTTCCTCGCTGTCGTCCGGCAAAACCGGCACGCAAGCCTGAGCAACGATGGGGCCATGGTCGAGGTCGGGCGTGACGAAATGCACGGTCGCGCCATGCACTTTGACGCCCGCTTGCAGCGCCTGCCGGTGAGTTGCAAGGCCGGGAAAGCTTGGCAGCAGGGAAGGATGGATATTGAGCATGCGGCCGGCGTAATGCTCCACGAATCCGGGCGTGAGGATGCGCATGAAGCCGGCGAGCACCACGAGGTCTGGCTGAAAGGCGTCGATCTCGCGCTGCAGGGCGGCGTCGAACGCTTCGCGGCTGGGGAACTCCTTGTGGAAGAGTGCAACGGTAGGAATGCTATGTTCGGCGGCGAAAGCCAGGCCGGAAGCATCCGGTCGGTTGCTGATGACGGCAGCGATCTTGCAAGGCCATCCCTGTTCCCGGGCGACGCGAACGATCGCTTCCATGTTGCTGCCTCGTCCGGAGATGAGGATAACGATGTTTTTCATGGCGCGCATTGTACCGTAAGGACCAAAACACAAAGCCGGCGCGGAGCCGGCTATTGCGGGGGAAGTCAGGCGATGAGAAGTGCTTACTGGAAGGAGTAGAAAACGCGGAACGGTACCTTCTTTTCCGCCCAGAAGTCAGCGGCATCACGGAACACGTCGAGCAGGGTTTCACGCGCTTCGCGGTCGAACTTGGGCGTATTGGGCAATTGTTCGATCACGACTAGGAAACCCGGCTGCTGGCCTGATTTGAAAGCCAGATCGGTCAGACAGTCAGCCAGGGCGTCGAAATTCTTGCCAAAATGCCTGGGAAAGTGAAACGCCTCGGCGATGCAGGCCAGCACCTGTTGCTTCGTCACGGCTTCGGCGCAATAGGCATAGAGGAAATGGTAGCCCAGCCTCGCCGCCTCCTGTTGCAGTTCAGGCACCCTGAATGCGCGGATCGATTGCACGACGTTGGGAGGAACGGTCCTGAACAAGCTCATGTCTTCCTCGACTGGCGCAAGCATTTTCGCTGGTTCCGTTTGCAGGGATTCGACTCGCATGACTCACTCTTTGACGCGTTTGAATGACTGGTAATGGTCTTCCGTATAGTAAAACTCCGAAGGTGCCCTCACTTCCCCACCGGTGATGATGCGACGCGCGCCGCGGTTGCGAACGCCAGGGGTTTTTACCGTGAATTCATGATAATACCCGCGCTTTTGCTTGGGCAAAACCCCTTCATAATTGCCAAAAACAACACCATCCTTGGGGTAGGGAAACGGTCCGCCGGTCCGGATCAGCAGGATGGTGTGACGTGCTTCTTCCGGCAATTCGCCGATCGAGATCGTTGGTAATCCAGGATCTTGCCTTGCATGCACAGGTAAAGCGACGCCGAGGGATAGGCAAAGCAGGATGAAAAACCTGAGGAAGACAACGATAAAGTTCCGCATGGTGGTTGACCTTCTGACAAGACCTTTAGCTTGACAAATGGCTATGATAAAAGCATTTGCCCATCAAAACTCACAAAAATGCGGTAAAGAAACGGTAACTGGCTTTATCAACAGCAATAGATACATTTTGTTGCAATAATTACTGCTGTTGAACCGGCTTTTCCTGTCCTTTGTGACGTCTCGCGCGTTAAATGAACATAGAACATTTCGGAGCCATCATGAAACTTTCCCTCGCCCGTTTCGCCAAGTTTGCGATTGCACTGGGGCTCGTTGCCGGTACGCCGCTGGCGTTCGCCAACGGTCATGTGAACTGGTCGGTCAACGTCGGCACGGCATTCCCGGCGCCACGCCCGGTGTACGTCCCGCCGCCTCAGGTGTATGTCCAGCCGCAGCCTTCCGTTACTTATATCGACCCGCGCCAACCGGTTTATGTCGGGCCTACTTATTACCAAACTCAGCCGGCTTATGTCGCGCCGCCGGTGGTCGTGGTTCCCCCTGGTGCGGTGCTCCAGTACGGACCGCCGCACAGGCATCACCACCATCACTACCACCCTCAGCCCTATTACCGCTACGGCTATTGATTGGATTGCGGCATTCGCCGCTCCAGTCGCTCCAGTCACTCCAGTCGCTTCGGTTAACGGTCAGCCTGAATCGCTAGGCTGACCGCCTGCCTGCCTCCTCATCCACACCGAAGAAGCGCAATACCTCGCCGCGCTTTTCCTGCGCATCGCGCCATCCCAGTTCGATCAATTCCCGCGTGTAGCTCGCCTCGAACAGCAGATAGGAGGCAAGCGCCCCGCCGCGGCCGTCGGTGGCGCCGATGGCAGCGAGCAACAGGCGAATCGGCCGCGGCAAGCTGCCGACATGGCGGCTGGCGATCTGGTCGAGGCGCTGGGAGGGCGCAATGATCAGCATGTCGATCGGCCGCAACGCCTGGTTCGCACGCTGTGTCTCGGTCAGCAGCGCCAGGGTCGTGTTTATCCGGCTCATGCGCTCGATGTCCATGGCAAGGCCATCGAGAAAGATGCTCGACATCGCATGGCCGGCGATCTGGGCCAGGCTCGGATAGACGCCAATTTCCGGCACCTCCTGCGCAGGCTCCGTCAGGCGTCCGGCGCCAATGACAAGTACCCGGTCCGCGCCGAGGTGAATGGCGGGCGAAATCGGCGCCGTCTGCCGCATCGAGCCATCGCCGCAGTATTCGCGGCGGCCGTCGCAGTAAATCGGCGTCGCCGGAAAGATGAGCGGAATGGCGGACGAGGCGAGCAGGTGCTCAATGCCGATCTGGGCAGGCATGGACAGGCGCTGGCTGCGCCGCCAGGGCTGCACCGCCGTCTCGGTCTGGTAGAAGGTGATGTGGCGGCCGCTGGTGTAGGAAGATGCCGTCACCGCCAGCGCCTGCAAGTGCCCGTCGGCCAGGGCGGCATCCAGCTTCGGGAACGAAAGCATCCGATGCAGCAGTGTCACCAGCGGCGTGTTGTCGAGCAGGGAGGTAGGCGGATTGCTGCGCCACTGCCTCAGCAGCCAGCCGAACGACAGCAACGACATCCATCGCGCGCCGGAGCGAAGCACGCCCAGGGAATCGGCGCGGTAGACCTGCTCCACGGTGAATGAAGACCAGATGTCGCTGAGCCGTTCCAGGCCGGCGTCGAACTCGGCCGCCTGGCAGGCGAGCGCGACGGCATTGAGCGCACCGGCCGAGGTGCCGCAAATGATGTCGTAGGGGTTGCGATCCGGCCAATGGCCAGCCTGGCGCAAGATGTCGGACACGCCTTGCAGCACACCGACCTGATAGGCGGCACGGGCGCCGCCGCCGGTCAGAATCAAGCCGGTCTTCTGGTTTGCTTTCATCCGTCGAGGTTAGCAAGCCGAAACCCAGTTGCGCACGGTAAAAACGGACAGGTCAGCGAAAAACAACACTCATGTCGCAAGGAAGGCGATGGGCGCCGCATGCGACCTGATCATTCGCCATCATTCGCCGGCCGCGACGCCCTCCCGGCGGGGATCGGCGCCGCCGAACCACATGTCCTCCCCGTGGACGTTCATGCGCATGATGCCGTGCAGCCCCGAAGTCTGAGGAGCGAGGCGGATGACATGCCCCCTTGCCTGCAGGGCCTGCACCAGGGAGGGCGGCGCCATGCCCTGCTCCAGTTCGGTCGGACCATTGCGGCTGCCGAAGTTCTGCAGGCTGATCGCCTGCTGCATGTTCAGCCCCCAATCGAGGGTCCCGATCAAGGTCTTGGCAACGTAGTTGATGATCGACGAGCCCCCTGGCGAGCCGACCGCCAGCACCAGCTTGCGGGTCGCCTTGTCGAATACCAGGGTCGGCGCCATGGCGCTGCGCGGACGCTTGCCCGGCTGAACCCGGTTGGCAACGGGACCGTCGGCATCGGCAGGCAGGAACGAGAAGTCGGTGAGCTGGTTGTTGAGCAGGAAGCCGCGCACCAACTGGCGGGAACCGAAGGCGTCCTCGATCGAGCTGGTCATTGCTACCGCATGGCCGGCGGCATCCACCACCGAAATATGCGAGGTGGAGGGCAGCTCCGGCGAGGTATCTTCGCCCTGCGCCAGCTTGATGCCCAGCGGCTGCCCGGGCGGCGCCATTCTCATGGAGCGCTCTCCTATCGATTGCCCCCGCTCGGCCAGGTAGCGCTTGTCGATCAGCGGCTCGACGCTATTGCCCGGCAAGGGAACGAAATCGGTATCGGCCACATAGCGCGCCCGGTCGGCATAGGCAAGACGTCCTGCTTCGCTGATCAGATGCACCGCTTCCGCCGCCGGCACGCCATCGGCCGGGGGCAGCGAAGCCAGATTGCGGCGTTCCAGCATCCCCAGCATTTGCGCCACCGCGATGCCGCCGGAGGACGGCGGCGGCATGCCGCACACGGTCCATCGACGGTAATCGCTGCACACCGGGTCGCGCGTTTTGGGCAGATAGGCGGCAAGGTCCGAGGCGGCGAGCTTGCCGGGATTGCGTGAATGCGACCTCACTTTTGCCTCTATATCGCGGGCAATGCGGCCGCGGTAAAAGGCGTCTGCGCCTTCGAGGGCGATCTCTCGCAGCGTGGCGGCCAGCGCCGGGTTCTTCAGAAGATGGCCCGCTGGCCAGGGCTTGCCGGCAGCATCGTAGAAGTAGGCAGCGGCGGCGGCATCCTGCTTCAGGTAAGGGTCGATCTGCAGCATGCGCGCCAGGCGCGGGCTGACGGGGAAGCCCTTTTCCGCCAGATTGATCGCTGGCGCGAACAGCGTTGCCCATGGCAGCCGGCCATGCTGAAGATGCGCCTGCTCCAGCATGCGCAGCAGGCCCGGCACGCCGACCGCCCGGCCGCCCACCGCCGCTTCATGAAACCGCAGCGGCGTGCCCGGCCCGGATTGCAGCAGCGTTTCATCGACTGCAGCGGGTGCGGTCTCGCGGCCATCGAAGGCCTGCACTTTCCTGCCGTCGTGGTGCAGCAAAAAGCCACCACCGCCGATGCCGGAGGATTGCGGCTCCACCAGGGTCAGCACCATCTGGGCGGCGATGGCGGCATCCACGGCCGATCCGCCGGCCTTCAGCACTTGGCGGCCTGCGTCGGCGGCGAGCGGATGGGCCGCGACGATCATGAACCGCCGAGCGACCCACCCCGGTTTCTCCGCATAGCCTGTGGCCGCTTCCGGCGGACGCAGGGTTTCGGTGACCTCGCTCGCGGTAGGCAGGGATGGCGGTGCGGCGCAACCGGCGAGCACGGCCAGCAGCGCGGTGAGGGGCAATATACGGAAGGGAGACATGAATTGGAAACGGTATGGCCAAAAACAAACCGGCGCATCGGCGCCGGTTTCTCAGTGTGCCGCAGCGCCTACTTCGGCTGCATGCGGATGGCGCCATCGAGGCGGATGGTTTCGCCATTGAGCATGGTGTTCTCGATGATGGTCCGGGCGAGATGCGCGTATTCGGCCGGCTTGCCCAGGCGCGGCGGGAACGGCACCATCCTGCCGAGCGCATCCTGCACTTCCTGCGGCATGCCGAGCAGCATGGGGGTTTCGAAGATGCCGGGGGCAATGGTCATGACGCGGATGCCGCTGCGCGACAGGTCGCGCGCCATCGGCAAAGTCAGGCCGACCACGCCGGCCTTGGAAGCGCCATAGGCAGCCTGCCCGATCTGGCCATCATAGGCTGCGACCGATGCGGTGTTGATGATCACGCCGCGCTCGCCCTGCTCGTTCGGCTCGCCGCGCGACATGGCCTCGGCGGCGAGGCGCGCCATGTTGAAGGTGCCGACCAGATTGATGTTGATCACGCGCTGGAACACATCGAGCGGATGCGGGCCATCCTTGCCAACGGTCTTCACCGCCGGCGCCACGCCCGCGCAATTGATCAGGCCGCGAACCTGTCCCATCTGCATGGCCGCCTCTACCACTGCCTTGCCATCGGCTTCCTGGGTTACGTCGCACTTCATGAAGCGTCCGCCGAGCTCGGCCGCGAGCTTTTCGCCGGCTTCCACCTGCACGTCGGCGAGCATCACCCTGCCGCCGTTCTCCACCAACATCCTGGCGGTGGCGGCGCCGAGGCCCGATGCCCCGCCGGTGATGATGAAGACGTTGTTCGCGATTTGCATCCTTCTCCTCCTTGGCAAGTCCGTTGGGACGTTTGTCGTGACGTTTACGTTAACGTGAACCGCGCTGATTCTAACGGACTTGCCGCAGACGGGAAAGGATGCCTGTCAACCGCCGGCCGGATGTTGGACGCTTACTGCTTGGGCTGGGCGACCTTCACCGCTTCGGCCGGCGGCGTGACAATCTTCTTCCCCGGTTCGGCCGAGCTGGCGATCGGCAGCACCATGTTGCCGCTGTCGGAAGACTGCATGCCGACGGAGGGCAGCAGCGGCACCATGAGCAGCGCCACGATGTTGATGATCTTGATCAGCGGGTTGACCGCCGGGCCGGCCGTATCCTTGTACGGGTCGCCGACGGTATCGCCCGTCACGGCAGCCTTGTGCGCATCCGAGCCCTTGCCGCCATGGTGGCCATCCTCGATGTACTTCTTGGCGTTATCCCAGGCGCCGCCGCCGGTCGTCATGGAGATGGCCACGAACAGCCCGGTGACGATGGTGCCCATCAGCAGCCCGCCCAGCGCCGCCGGTCCGAGCAGCAGGCCGACCAGCACCGGCACCAGCACCGGCAGCAATGAAGGCAGAATCATTTCCTTGATCGCCGACGCCGTCAGCATGTCGACCGCCTTGTCATACTGCGGCTTGCCGCTGCCGTCCATGATGCCCTTGATCTCGTGGAACTGGCGCCGCACCTCGACCACCACCGCGCCGGCAGCACGGCCTACCGCTTCCATCGCCATCGCGCCGAACAGATAAGGGATCAGGCCGCCGATGAAGAGGCCGATGATCACCATCGGATTGGACAAATCGAAGGTGGTGGACTTGCCGGCCGAGTCGAGCGCATGGGTATAGTCGGCAAACAGCACCAGCGCCGCCAGGCCGGCGGAGCCGATCGCATAGCCCTTGGTGACCGCCTTGGTGGTATTGCCCACTGCATCCAGCGGATCGGTGATGGCCCGCACCGAAGCCGGCAGATCGGACATTTCGGCGATGCCGCCGGCATTGTCTGTCACCGGGCCATAGGCGTCGAGGGCAACGATGATGCCTGCCATGGAGAGCATGGAGGTCGCCGCGATCGCCACGCCGTACAGGCCGCCGAGCCAGTAGGCGATGATGATGGCAACGCACACCGCCAGCACCGGGTAGGCGGTTGACTTCATCGACAGGCCAAGGCCGGCGATGATGTTGGTGCCATGGCCGGTGGTGGAGGCTTGGGCGAGGTGACGCACCGGCTTGAATTCGGTGCCGGTGTAGTACTCGGTGATATAAACCATCAGCCCGGTGAGCACGATGCCGACGATTGCCGAACCCATCATCGGCAGTCGCATGGTTTCCGGCAGCAGCAGCCAGGTCACCGCGGCAAATCCTATCAGCGACAGGCCGGCCGACCACCACAGCCCGGTGTACAGCGCCGACATGATCTTCTTGCCGGGCTGCGCGCGGACGAAGCTGCAGCCGATGATGGACGCGAGGATGGAGACGCCGCCAAGCATCAGCGGATAAAGCGTGGCCTCCGCTTCTGCGCCCTTGATCATCAGCGCGCCCAGCAGCATGGTGGCGATCAGGGTGACCACGTAGGTTTCGAACAGGTCGGCCGCCATGCCGGCGCAATCGCCGACGTTGTCGCCGACGTTGTCGGCGATGACCGCCGGATTGCGCGGATCGTCTTCAGGGATGCCGGCCTCGACCTTGCCCACCAGGTCGGCGCCGACGTCGGCGCCCTTGGTGAAGATGCCGCCGCCGAGGCGGGCGAAGATGGAAATGAGCGAGGCGCCGAAGCCGAGACCGATCAGCGGCTTGATCACGTCATGCACCGCCGCCGTGGACTCGGCGGGCATGGCGCGAGTCAGCACCCAGTAAAAGAGGGAGACCCCGAGCAGGCCGAGCCCCACCACCAGCATGCCGGTGATGGCGCCGCTCTTGAAGGCGACATTCAGCGCTTCATTCATGCCTCGGGTAGCTGCCTGCGCGGTGCGCACGTTGGCCCGTACCGACACGTTCATGCCGATGAAGCCGCAGGCGCCGGACAGCACGGCCCCGATGAGAAAACCGAGCGCGGTGTACAGGCCTAGGCCGGGGAGCAGTGCAATGACGATGAAGAGCAGCACGCCGACGATGGCGATGGTGCGGTACTGGCGTCCGAGATAGGCGGCGGCGCCCTGCTGGATGGCGAGCGCAATTTCCTGCATGCGCGGATTGCCAGGGTCCTGCTTCAATATCCAACTGCGCGACGCAAGTCCATAGATGACGGCAATGAGGCCGCACACCAAAGCGAACATTAAGCCAATAGCCATGCTGAATCTCCATGTAGTTATATACAGAGCGGAAACAACAACACCTGCGGAGACCGGCAAGGCCTCGGTCAATACACCGACCGGGACTTGCCGTCTTTTTCCCCTTCCAGTACTGCATTGCCTGCTGCAAAACTCATGTTCGGGTGCATGATGGACTTGCGTATCTCGGCTAATGTGCTCCCATTGCCAGCGCGTTCGTTTGTCCTAAAACAAAAAAGCGGACCACGGTCCGCTTTTCTTCCTTCCAGTTATTCGGCCAGCGCCGCGAGAGCCCTGTCGCGGATTTCCTCCACCGGGCCGACGCCGGAAATCTTCCGGTATTTCGGCGCGCCCGGGGTGCCGGACAGCGCCCACTTGTTGTAATAGTCGACCAGCACTTCCGTCTGCTCGTGGTACACCGCGAGGCGCTTCATGACGGTCGCTTCCTTGTCGTCGTCGCGCTGGATCAATTCCTCGCCGGTGACGTCATCCTTGCCTTCGACCTTGGGCGGGTTGTACTTGACGTGATAGGTGCGGCCGGACGTCTGATGCACGCGGCGGCCGCTCATGCGCTCGATGATGGCGTCGTCCGGCACGTCGATTTCCAACACGTAGTCGATGGCCACGCCAGCCTCTTTCATCGCATCGGCCTGCGGGATGGTGCGCGGGAATCCATCGAACAGATAACCGTTGGCGCAGTCCGCCTGCTTCAGGCGGTCCTTCACCAGACCAATGATGATGTCGTCGGAAACCAGGCCGCCCGCATCCATGACCTTCTTCGCTTCCAGGCCCAGCGGCGTGCCGGCCTTGACGGCGGCGCGCAGCATGTCGCCGGTGGAGATCTGCGGAATGTTGAACTTTTCCTTGATGAAATTGGCTTGCGTGCCCTTTCCGGCACCGGGCGCTCCGAGGAGAATGAGGCGCATGAGATTTCCCTAATCGAGTTTTGAATTCTGTCGGCTTGCCGGCTTGCCGGCTTGCGGGCGCCTGGACTCGTCGCTACCGAGGCGGCTGCATGCTTCACGCCGTGTTTTACCATATTAACTTTGCACGAAACTTACCACAGAAACCCTGTTTTCCGACAGTCTTGTGCACTGTCGTCCTTCATTCGGCGGGAAAGAGAGCCCTCACCCGCTCCAGGTCTTGCGGCGTATCGACGCCGGCAGCGGGCGCGCTCGGCGTGACGTGCACGGCGATCGGAAAACCATGCCACAGCACGCGCAGCTGCTCCAGCGCTTCAATTTGCTCCAGCGGCGATTGCGCCAGCGTCGGATAGGTTTGAAGGAAACCATTGCTGAAGGCGTACAGGCCGATGTGCCGCAGCGGCTGGTAGCCGGCCGGCAGCGCATCGCGGCTTTGGGCGAAGCCATCGCGATGCCAGGGGATGGTGGCGCGCGAAAAATACAGCGCGCGGCCGTGCCGGTCGAGCACCACCTTGACGACGTTCGGATTGAAGGCATCGGCCGCATCGGCGATCGGATGGGCAGCGGTGGCCATCGGCACGCCGGCGCCCGCCAGCGACGCGGTGTCGCGCACCAGGGCCGAATCGATCAGCGGCTCATCGCCCTGCACGTTCACCACTACCGCATCGTCCGAAAGACCCATTGCGGCAGCGACTTCGGCGATGCGGTCGGTGCCGGACGGATGATCCGGCCGCGTCATCATGGCGCGCACGTCATGCCGTGCGCAGGCATCGATGATGGCCTGGCTGTCGGCAGCCACCACGACCTCCGCCGCACCGGACAGGGCGGCCCGCTCTGCCACCCTCACCACCATCGGCTTGCCGGCGATATCGGCCAGCGGCTTGTTGGGCAAACGGGTTGACGCCAGGCGGGCCGGGATGATGACGATGAAGGACATAAGCGTTCGGATCGCCCGCACCGCCGAAGGCGGACAGGCTGAATCAAGATAAGAAGAAGGCTGGCGCTGCCAGCCCGATGGCAATCAGGCCGCCGGCGGCACCGGCTTGGCAGCGGGGTCGATGTCGCGCGCCTGGTCGGCCCACATGATGGGAATGCCGTCGCGTATCGGGAAGGCCAGCTTGTCCGGCCGGCAGATCAGTTCCTGGGCATTCTTGTCGTACTGGAGCGGTCCCTTGCAGATCGGGCAAACCAGGATATCAAGCAATCGGGCATCCACGCCATTTCTCCATGATGGTTTCGACCAGAGAGGCATCGATATTCGCCTCAACCGGCACGACCCACAGACGCGGGTCGTTCTTGAGTTGTTCTGATTGTTCGCATTTTACTGCATCCTTCTCTGTGATCAGGATGACATCGACATCCCGGCCGGCGAAGGGATTGCTGGCGAAGTCGTGATGATCGGGCAGCGGCAGCTCGTCGAAATGCAGCCCGGCCTGCCGCAGAAGGCTGAAGAAGCGGGCCGGGTTGCCGATGCCGGCCGCAGCCAGCAGTCGGAGCGGACTCGTTCCGTCGATTGACTGTGCCAATCCCGCCAGGGGAATGCGATGGCGCCTGTCGACCAGCTGTTCGGCAAACCTTCCGTCCAGTTGCATGAGAAAAGCGTCGTCGGGTACGCCCGGCGGCACGGTATGGCCATTGACGACCGAAATGTCACGCCGGCGCGACGCCGGTTCGCGCAGCGGCCCGGCCGGCAACAGCCAGCCGTTGCCGTTGCCGCGGCTATCGCACAGGACGATTTCCACGTCACGCTGCAGCGCGTAGTGCTGCAGGCCGTCATCGGAAAGCAGCACATCGATCTCCGGATGACGCGCCAGCAGTTCCCGACCGGCCGCCACCCGATCGGCGCCGACCATCACCGGGCAGCCGGCGCGGCGTGCAATCAGCAGCGGTTCGTCGCCAACGATTGTCGCCAATGCGTTCGTCCCCACCAGTCGCGGCGCCCTGTCCTCGCTGCGATAGCCGCGCGACACCACGCCCGGATGCAAGCCACGCGCGCGCAACTGCTGCGCGAGCCAGATGACGAGGGGTGTCTTGCCGGTACCGCCGACGAAGATATTGCCGACGATGATCACCGGCACCGGCAGGCGGCTGCTTTTCAGCCAGCCCAGCCGGTAGAGTGCCTGCCGCATCCGCACCAGCAGATGGAAGAGCAGCGAAACCGGCAGCAGCAGCCAGCCGGACGGATGGCGGCGGCTGGACCACAGCCGCTGAAAGCCGGATTCGAAGTGTGAGGAGGAACTCAAATCAGCCCGCCCGCGGGGAGGATGACGCGGGATGCCGCAGCAGAACCATCACGCTATTTGCCGCCGCTCGACTGGGCGGCGAAAGTCACGCGATCGAATCCGGCCAGGCGCGCGGCTTCCAGCACATTGATCACCGATTGGTGCGCGGCAGTTGCATCGGCATTGATGATGATGACCGGCTCCTTGCGCTGCCCGTCGGTTCCCGCCGCTTCCCTGAGCGCCTGCGCCAGGCCGGCCGCATCGCGCGCCGGGATGCGCAGGTTGTTGACGGCATAGCGGCCCTGGGGATCGACGGCAACGTTGATTTCCTGCGGCTGCTCGATGGCCTTCTCGGCATCGGCAGTGGGCAGGGTGATCTGCAGGGCGGTGAACTTGCTGTATGTCGTGGTCACCATCAGGAAGATGAGAATCACCAGCAGCACGTCGATGAAGGGAATCAGGTTGATTTCCGGGTCATCGCGCCCCTTGCCCTTGCGGAAGTTCATGGCGCGTCCTTCCTACTTGCGGTTGCCATGGACAATGTCCACGAATTTCACCGCCTGCTGCTCCATTTCGACGACGAAGCCATCTACCAGGGCGCGGAAGTGGCGATAGAAGACCAGGGTCGGCATGGCGATGGCGAGACCGAAACCGGTGTTGTACAGGGCGACCGAGATGCCGTGCGCCAGCTGCGCCGGGTTGGTGCCGGAGGCGTCCTGTGCGCCGAAGATTTCGATCATGCCGACGACGGTGCCGAACAGGCCCATCAGCGGGGCCAGGGTAGCAATGGTGCCGAGGGTGGTCAGGAAACGGTCCAGTTCATGGGCCGTGCCCTGCCCGGCCTCCTCGATGGATTCCTTCATCACGTCGCGCGGCGCATTGACGTTGCGCAGACCGGCAGCCAACACCCGGCCCAGCGGCGAGTTCTGCTCCAGGTTCTTGATCACTTCCGGCTGCACCTTGCCGTTCTGATAAACACGGACGACTTCATCCAGGAGATTGGGTGGAAGGATGCGGCGACGGCGAAGGTACAATAGCCGTTCGATGATCAGCGCCAGGGCGATGACCGAAGCAATCAGCAGCAGCCAGATGGGCCAGCCGGCCGCCTGAATAATCGCGAGCAAAACTCGGCTCCTTGAAAAATCGTGGGATGCAGGAATGTATCGTAGCGGCTTTCCTCCGGCAAGCGCTGCGGGGCTCCGGACGACTTCTGAAGCCGTCCTTGCCCAAGCTGTGGATAACTTTGTGGGCAAGACTTCCCGGGATTAGATCAAGATCTTGAGAACTTGCAAGGTTTTTGTTCGACACTTGTCCATAAGGCTCAAATTTCCCTTCAAATTCATTGGCTTAAGGGAAATATTGAAACCTCTCAATAATGCGTTATTGCAACACTCCTACAAGAGACTCTGTGGATAGTCAACCCTTGAATGAACCGACAACGAATGATGGTGACGATGCCGTAGTGGCATCATCGCAACAAGTGCTGACCGTGTCCGCCCTCAATCAGGCGGTGTCGCGCTTGCTGGAGCGCAGCTTTCCCTTGGCCTGGGTATCCGGCGAAATATCGAATTTCACCAAGGCGGCCTCCGGCCACTGGTATTTCACGCTGAAAGACAGCGGCGCTCAGGTGCGGGCGGTGATGTTTCGCGGCCGCTGCCAGTACGCCGGCTTCACGCCGCGCGAGGGCGACAAGGTTGAAGTACGGGCGCTGGTGACGCTTTACGCGCAGCGGGGCGATTACCAGCTCAATGTGGAAGCCATCCGCCGGGCCGGCGTCGGCAATCTGTATGAAGCCTTCCTGCAGCTGCGCGACCGGCTCAATGCCGAGGGGTTGTTCGACCCGGCACGCAAGCGGCCGCTCCCGGTTTTCGCCCGCACCATCGGCATCGTCACCAGCCCGCAGGCGGCCGCCCTGCGCGACATTCTCACCACCCTGCGCCGGCGCGCGCCACACGTGCGGGTGATCCTCTACCCCACCCCCGTGCAGGGCGAAGGAGCGGCGGACAAGGTGGCGCGCAGCATTGCCTTCGCTTCCGGTCGGGCTGAATGCGATGTGCTGCTGGTCTGCCGCGGCGGGGGCAGCATCGAGGATCTCTGGTCCTTCAACGACGAAGCGGTGGCGCGTGCCATCGTCGCCTGCGCGATGCCGGTGATCGTCGGCGTCGGCCATGAAACCGACTTCACCATCGCGGACTTTGCCGCCGACCTGCGGGCGCCGACGCCCACTGCGGCGGCGGAGATGGCGGCCACGCCCTTGGCCGATTGGCTTGCCACGCTCCACTCCCATGGCTATCTGCTGCGCCGGGGGATGGAGCGGCGCCTGTCGGATGCCAACCAGAGTCTGGACTGGCTGTCGCGGCGACTGGTCAGCCCCCGCGCCTACATCGCCCGCGAGCGGCTGCGGCTGCGCGAACTGCAGCACCGCCTCGGCCATGCCACCTGCATGCCGCTGGCGGAGGCACGGCATCTGTTGCAGCGGCTCAACGGCCGTCTGACTTGCCAGAAGCCGAACCTGGAACCGCACAAGACCCGGCTGGAATCGCTCGGACGGCGCATGGCCACCGAGGCCGGCCATCAGGCCAGCCTGCGGCGGCAGGCGCTGGACGGGCTGACGGCGCAGCTGGAACTGCTGAATCCGCAGCGCACGGTGGAACGCGGCTACGCGATCATCACCGACGCCAAGGGCAGGCTGGTGCGGGCACCGAAACAGCTCAAGCCGCGCGGCACCGTGACCGTGCGCTTGGCCGGCGGCAGCGCCGACGTTGGCATCGCCAGCGTGCAGGACAAGCTCGATTAGCGCAGATCAAGCCGCGCTGCACGCATCCCGTAGACGTCTTACAATGATGCTCCTTTAAAAAGAACATCCGATAACACCCGCCCTACAGAAAGGAAAGCCATGGAACATACCCTTCCGCCCCTGCCGTACCCGATGGACGCGCTGCAGCCGCACATCTCCAAGGAGACGCTCGAGTTCCATTACGGTAAGCATCATCAGGCTTACGTCACCAACCTGAACAATCTGATCAAGGGCACCGAATACGAAAACGCTTCCCTGGAAGACATCATCCGCAAGTCTTCCGGCGGCGTGTTCAACAACTCCGCCCAGGTGTGGAACCACACCTTCTTCTGGAACTGCATGAAGCCGAACGGCGGCGGCGCTCCAGCCGGCGCGCTGGCCGATGCCATCAACGCCAAGTGGGGTTCCTTCGACAAGTTCAAGGAAGAGTTCACCAAGTCCTGCGTCGGCAACTTCGGTTCCGGCTGGACCTGGCTGGTGAAGAAGGGCGACGGCTCGGTCGACATCGTCAACACGTCCAACGCCGGCACCCCGCTGACCAGCGCCGACAAGCCGCTGCTGACCTGCGACGTGTGGGAGCACGCCTACTACATCGACTACCGCAACGCCCGTCCGAAGTTCGTCGAAGCCTTCTGGAACGTGGTGAACTGGGACTTCGTGGCCAAGAACTTCGCCTGATCTTCCTGCATTGCCGGCACCAAGCAAAACGCCTCGCTCAGCGAGGCGTTTTTCATTGGGAAGTCCTAAACGATGCTTGGGCTCGGAGCAGCTTCAGGCTTATTGTTTTCCTGTTTGCGGCCACGCGGGCGGCCGCTTCTCGATGAAAGCTTGCACGCCTTCCAGCGCGGCCTCGTCCATCATGTTGCAGGCCATGGTCTGGCCGGCCAGCTGATAGGCAGCGGCCATGCCCATTTCCAGCTGCTGATAGAACACCGCCTTGCCCATCGCCACCGCAACCGCCGGCTTGGCACGTATGCTGTCGCATAGCTTGCCCACTTCCGCATCCAGCCTGTCGGCCGGCACCACGCGATTGACGAGGCCGCGCTCGCGCGCCACCTCGGCGTCGATGAAATCGCCGGTCAGCAGCATTTCCAGCGCCTGCTTGCGCGGCACATTGCGTGACAAGCCCACGGCTGGCGTCGAGCAGAACAGCCCGACATTGATGCCGGACACCGCGAACCGGGCATCCTGCGCAGCCACCGCCAGATCGCACATCGACACCAGCTGGCAGCCGGCGGCGGTGGCGATACCCTGAACGCGGGCAATCACCGGCTGCGGCAATTTCTGAATCGCCAGCATCAGCTTGCTGCACTGGTCGAACAGGCGCTTGTAGTACTGCTGCGAAGGCTGGGCCCGCATCTGCTTGAGGTCGTGGCCGGCGCAGAAAGCCTTGCCCTGCGCGGCCAGCACCACCACCCGCACCGACTCGTCTGCGGCGATGGCGCGCAGATGCGCCGCCAGCGCCGCCATCATTTCCTCGGACAGGGGGTTGAAGCGCTCCGGCCGATTCAGCGTCAGCGTGGCCACGCCGTCGTCATCGCTGCGCAGCACGCAGGGAGACCCGCTCCCTTCGGCGTCATTGCTCATCTTCCTCCTCGCTTTCCTCGATGGCCTCGGCTTGCGCCCTGGCGCGTTCATCGGCCAGCATCCGCTCCCGGCTCTGCGGTGTCTCCAGGCTGATGCGCCCCAGCGCGCCGCTGCGAAAATCCTGCAGCAGGGTGTGGGCCGCCTTCTCGAAATCCACGTCGCCGCCCTTCAGGCGATAGCCGCGCCGCTTGGCGACTTCCTCAATGACGCCGACCGGATCCAGCCCTTCGGTGACGAAACCATAGCGCGCCTTGAGCAGCGGCGCATAGCGCTGCAGCAGGATATCGGCGAGGAAAGCGGCGATCTCCTCCTCCACCAGCGCATTCACGCCAACCGCATGACCGACAGCGAGCATCATGCCGTCGCTCTCATGCTCGATCTTCGGCCACAGCATGCCGGGGGTATCGATCAGCACCATGTTGTTGTTGAGGTAGAGGCGCTGCTGGGTCTTGGTCACCGCCGGTTCGTCGCCGACCGCCGCCACCCGCTTCTTCAGCAGGGCATTCATCAGCGTTGACTTGCCGACGTTGGGGATGCCCATGATCATCATCCGCAACGGCTTCAGGGCCGTGCCGCGATGCGGCGCCAGCTTCAGGCACAAGCTGGGAACCTTGGCCACGTCGGCCGGCTTCTTGCAACTGAGGGCGACCGCCTGCACGTCCTTCTGCCGGTTGTAATACGCCAGCCAGGCCTGGGTGGCTGCCGGGTCGGCCAGGTCGGCCTTGTTCAGGATTTTCAGGCAGGGCCGCTGGCGCTGGCGGCGCAGGCCCTCGATCATGGGATTGCGGCTGGCTTCAGGCAGGCGGGCGTCGAGAACCTCGATCACGAGGTCGGTCTTTTCCATGGATTCCGCCGCTTTCTTGCGGGCGGCGTTCATGTGACCGGGGAACCATTGAATGGACATGCTGGGATTACACTGGCGGCGACAGGCATGCCGGCGCCAGTGAACAAGAGGTGAAAGGAATGCCGCTATTGTACCCGCACCGGGTGTTTACCCGGTCGCACGGCAGGCAATGCGGCAGCGCCTCACTCCAGATCGGCCAGCACCTTCAGATGGGCGACGACGCTGCGGCCGAGCGCCGAGAGGTTGTAGCCGCCTTCCAGGCAGCTGACGATGCGGCCCTGCGCATGCTGCTTCGCCACGTCCTTCAGCTGCTGGGTGATCCAGGCATAGTCCGCTTCAACCAGGCCCATTTGCCCAAGCTCATCCTCGCGGTGGGCATCGAAGCCGGCCGAGACGAAGATCAGCTGCGGCCGGTGTGCATGCAGCGCCGGCAGCCATCTTTCGGTCACCAGACGGCGCACTTCGTCACCCTTGGTGTAGGCGGGCACCGGCACGTTCAGCATGTTGCTCGCCATCGGCGGCTCGCCGCTGTATGGGTAGAAAGGATGCTGGAAGAAACTGACCATGAGGATGCGTGCGTCGCCGGCCAGGGCTTCCTCGGTGCCGTTGCCGTGATGTACGTCGAAGTCCACCACCGCCACTCTTTCCAGCCCATGCACCTCGATCGCATGCCGCGCCGCGATGGCGACATTGCTGAACAGGCAGAAGCCCATGGCCGTCGATGGCCGGGCATGGTGCCCGGGAGGACGGATGGCGCAGAACGCGTTTTCCAGTTCGCCCGCGATCACCGCATCGGTCGCCGCGATCGCCGCGCCGGCGGCGCGTAGCGCGGCGTTCCAGCTGTGGCGGTTGAGCAAGGTGTCGGGATCCAGCGGGAAGTAGGGATCGCTGCTTTCCTCCGTCGGCACGCTGGCGCGGATCGCCTCGATCATCCGCATGTCATGCACGCGGGCGATGTCGGTCAGGCTGGCTTCCGGCGCCTCGCGCCGCTCCAGCAGGCCGTCGATGCGGCTGGCGATGAGCTGGTCTTCGATGGCTTGCAGGCGCTCGGGACATTCCGGATGCCAAGACCCCATTTCATGACGCTTGCAGTCGGGGTGGCTGAAAATGGCAGTGGTCATTTGGCGACGCCTGTTGTGGTTTCTTGACTGGAATCATTGTAGTCCAGTGGGGGAATGGACGCGAGGGTGGCATACTGACACCCGGCTGAATCCCTCATCAACGCGCTTCCCCAACTGATCCCGCTCATGTTCGACAAACTTCATGCCGTCGCCCGCCAGGTTGGACACGTCATCGTCGGCAAGGACTTGCAGATACGCCAGGCGCTGGCCTGCCTGCTGGCCGGCGGCCACCTGCTGATCGAGGATGTGCCCGGCGTCGGCAAGACCACGCTGGCGCATGCGCTGGCGATTTCGCTCGGCCTGAAATTCAACCGCCTGCAATTCACCAGCGACCTTCTGCCGGCGGATGTGATCGGCATCTCCATCTTCAACCGGGAAAAGAACGATTTCGTGTTCCATCCCGGCCCCGTCTTCACCCAGGTGCTGCTGGCGGACGAGATCAACCGCGCCACGCCCAAGACCCAGTCGGCCCTGCTGGAGGCGATGGAGGAGCGTCAGGTGACGGTGGAAGGCGTGACCCGCGACCTGCCGCAACCCTACTTCGTCATCGCCACCCAAAACCCGGCCAACCAGATCGGCACCTTCCAGCTGCCCGAGTCGCAACTCGACCGCTTCATGATGTGCGTGGCCATCGGCTACCCGGACGCCGCCGCCGAACGCGCGCTGCTGATGGGCGAAGACAGGCGCGCCATGTTGAGAAGCCTGCCGGTGGCGATGCACCCCGAGCAGCTGCTGCAGGCGCAGCAGGCGCTGCGCGAGATTCACGTCTCGGCGCCGCTGGTGAATTATGTGCAGGCGCTGGCCCAGGCCACGCGCCAAGGCGGTCTGTTCGCCGAAGGCATGAGCCCGCGCGCCGCCATCGCCCTGCTGCAGGCTGCACGTGCGTGGGCCGCGCTGGAAGGACGCAACCATGTGATTCCGGAAGATGTGCAGGACGTGCTGGTGCCGACCGTCGCCCACCGGCTGCGGCCGCTGAAATCGACCGGTTCTTCGGCGCTGGCCAGCCGCGACCTGGTGCAGCAGATCCTGAAGTCGGTGCCGGTGTAGGACACGCCATGCTGGGGCGCATCGAGCACAGGCTGCGCAGGTTTGCCAACCGCTGGCTGCAACGCTCGCGCGCGCCCGAGCCGGGCGAAGTGTTCCTGCACCAGCGCCGGGTCTACATCGTGCCGACCCATCCCGGGCTGTTCTTCAGCGTGGTGCTGATCGCCCTGTTCATCGGTTCCATGAACTACAACCTCAGCCTGGGCTTCGCCTTCACGTTTCTGGTCGCCGCCTGCGCGCTGATCGACATGCATCTCACCTTCCGCAACCTGGCGCATCTGCATCTTGCCGCCGGTCGTGCCGGCGACGTCTTCGCCGGCGAGGAAGCCCGCTTCGAACTGCATCTGATCAACCGGCGGCGGCATATGCGCTATGCCATCTGGATCGACTTCGTCGGCGAAGGCATGGAAACCGTGGCGCAGGTCGCCAATGTGCCGGGCAAGGGCAGCAGCAGCGTGATCCTGAGCGCGCCGGCGCGGGAGCGCGGCTGGATGCAGTCGCCGCGGGTGCGCCTGCAAACCCGTTTTCCGCTCGGCCTGCTGCGCGCCTGGAGCTATTGGCAGCCGGACGTGAGAGCCCTGGTTTATCCGCGGCCGGAAGAGCAGGCGCCGCCCCTGCCGCTGGCAGCCAGTCGCGATGGCGACGGCATGGCGCAGGCCGGCAGCGACGACTTCGCCGGCATCCGCAACTACCAGGCCGGCGACTCGCTGCGCCGCCTTGCCTGGCGCCAGATCGCCCGCCTCGATGCCGACCTGGGCGGTGAATTGGTGACCAAGCATTTCGAGGGCACGGCCGCGGCAGAAGTGATGCTCGACCTGCAGACCCTGCCCGCCGGCATGGATCTGGAAGCGCGCTTGTCGCGCCTGACGCGCTGGGTGCTGGATGCCGAAGCGGCCGGGCTGCCCTATGCGCTGCGCCTCGGGCCGGTCTGCTTCGATGCCGCATTCGGACCGGGCCACCAGCAGTCCTGCCTGCAGGCGCTCGCCCTGTACGGCAAGGGGGAGGCATGAAACGCCTGTTCGCTACCTTGAAGGATTCGGCCGGCATGGCGGGTCGGCCGCTGTCCGACGACAAGACCAATACCTTGCTGCTCATGCTGAGCTGCCTGCTGGTGCTGGCGCCGCATGCCAGCCATCAGCCCGGATGGATCATCGGCACCTGCAGCTTCATCCTGCTGTGGCGAGGCTGGATCGTGGTGCGCGGCAATCGGCTGCCGCCGCCCTGGCTGGTGTTCCCGATCTGCCTGCTCGCCATGGCGGGCGTATACCTCACCTACCGCACCTTCCTCGGCCGCGACGCCGGCGTCTCCATGCTGGTGCTGCTGCTGACCCTGAAGCTGCTGGAAATGCGCGCCCGGCGCGATCTGTTCGTCGTCATCTTCCTTTGCTTCTTCCTGCTGCTTACCGGCTTTTTCTACTCCCAGACCCTGGCCACTGCACTGGCAGTCATAGCCGCTGTCGCCGCCATTCTCACCACCCAGGTCTCCTTTCAGTATGCCGGGCTGATGCCGACACTGAGGGAAAGGCTGCGCCTGGGCACCAGCATCCTGCTGCTAGCCGCGCCGTTGACGGTGGTGCTGTTCCTGCTGTTCCCGCGCATCCAGGGGCCGCTCTGGGGCATGCCGGTGGACACGCCGGGCGGGCGCACCGGCATGTCCGATTTCATGAGCCCGGGCAATATTGCCAACCTGGCGCTTTCTGAAGCCGTCGCCTTCCGCGTGAAGTTTGACGGACCGCCACCGCCGAACGCTGCCCTTTACTGGCGCGGCCCGGTGCTATCCGCCTTCGACGGCCGCACCTGGACACCCCTGCCCGCTGCCTCGACGCGGCGCGCGCCTTCATTGCAGCTGCAGGGCAAGCCGGTGCGCTATCAGCTGACGCTCGAGCCGCATGGCGGCCATTGGCTGTTCGCGCTCGACATGCCGGACAAGCCGCCGCTCCTCGTCGACAGCGCCACGCGCTTCGGCCCGGAGATGGAAGTGCAGTCGCTGGCGCCGGTCACCAACCGGCTGCGCTACGATCAATCGTCCTACCTGCGCTACAGCCTGCAGCCCCATGCCGACCCGATGTCGCTGGAGCCTTGGCTGGAACTGCCCCAGCGCGTCAATCCGCGCACGCATGCGTTGGCGCAGGAAATCCATGGCCGCTGGACCAGCGATGCGCAGCGGGTGAATGCGGTGCTGCGCCATTTCCGCGAACAGCCGTTCCGCTATACCTTGCAGCCGCCGACGCTTGGGCACCACAGCGTCGATGAATTCCTTTTCGACACCCGGGCCGGATTCTGCGAGCACTATTCGAGCGCCTTCGTGGTGCTGATGCGCGGCATGGGCATCCCGGCGCGCGTGGTTACCGGTTATCAGGGCGGAGAAATCAATCCGGCCGATGGCTACATGACGATTCGTCAATCGGATGCGCATGCCTGGGCCGAAGTGTGGCTCAATGGTCGCGGCTGGGTGCGTGTCGACCCCACGGCGGCAGTGGCGCCGGAACGCGTGGAGCGCAATCTCTCCAGCATCCTGCCGCGACCGGTGCTGGGCGGCCTGTTCATGCTGGAGCCGGGCAAGGGCAGCATGCTGGAGCGCCTGCGCGCGATGCGCCAAACGCTGGACGCCATGAGCAATGCCTGGAATCAGTGGGTATTGAACTACACGCCGGAAAAGCAGAAAAATTTCATCGAGTCGCTTGGCTTTGCCGACGCGGATTGGCGTACATTAACGCTTCTGCTGCTGGCCGCCGGCAGTGTCGCGCTCGGCATTGTCGTTGTGCCATTGCTGATGACCCGGCCCCGGCTCGATCCGCTGGAAGCGCTCTACGCCCGGTTCTGCCGGCGCTTGGCGCGCCAGGGTTTCTCCCGGCTGCCGCATGAAGGACCGCGCGCATTTGCGCAACGTCTGGCAGCAGAATCGCCTTATGCGCCCGAGAAAAAGGCTGCGCTGGCCCGTTTCCTGGCATGCTATGAAGCTGCCCGCTACGGTCCGCCCAGCGCCGTTCCGGGCGCGGCGTCGCAACTCAAGTCCCTGCTTCTGGAATGCCGATGATCCCTGCCAAGCTTCACCGTACCGCCCTGCTGCTGCTCCCTCTGCTTCTCTCCCTGCCCGCCGGCGCCGCGCCCAAAAACGCCGGCCTGCGCAAGGTAGCCATGGAAGACCCCAGCGAATTCGCCAATTTCGTGCAATGGAAGGAAGTCAGCGACTTCATCGACCAGATGGTCAGCCGCCACGGCTTCACCCGCAGCGAACTCGAAGCCACCTTCGGCAAGATCCGCTATATCGACAGCGCCATCCAGCTGATGAAGCCGGCGCCTCCCGGCAAGCCGAAGAACTGGCGCGCGTATCGCGCCCGTTTCGTCGAGCCGGTGCGCATCAACGCCGGCGTCGCCTTCTGGGATACGCATGCCGAGGCGCTGGCGCGCGCCGAGCAGACCTACGGCGTGCCGGCGGAGATCATCGTCGGCATCATCGGCGTGGAAACGGTCTACGGCCGCAACACCGGCAATTTCCGGGTGCTCGACGCCATCACGACGCTGGCCTTCGATTATCCCAATACCCCGACGCGCGCGGCGCGCATGAGTTTCTTCCGCGGCGAACTCGAAAACACCCTGCTGCTGTCGCGGGATACCGGCATCGATCCTTTCAGTCTGCTCGGCTCCTACGCCGGCGCCATTGGCTGGCCGCAGTTCATGCCTGGCAGCGTGCGCAAGTTCGCGGTGGACTTCGACGGCGACGGCAAGGTGGATCTGCGCGGCTCGCCGGTCGACGCCATCGGCAGCGTCGCCAACTTCCTCGCCGAGCATGGATGGAAACGCGGCCAGCCGGTCGCCTTTCCGACGACGCTGAACGAGACGCCGGGGTCGCGCAATTGGGAAATGTTCATTGCCCAGGGACTCGAAGCCAAATTCACCCTGGCGGAACTGCGGGCGGCCGGCGTCAATCCAAGCATGCCGGTGCCGGAAGACCTGCCCTACGGCTTGGTGGACCTGCAGAACGGCGGCGAGCAGACCGACTACTGGCTGGCGACCGACAATTTCTTTGCCATCACCCAGTACAATCGCAGCTTTTTCTACGCCATGTCGGTGCTTGAGCTGGGACGCGCGGTGCGCACTGCACGCAATCGCTGACACGCGCAAGCGCTAAGGATTTCATCATGCAGCAGCCGGCCGACGCCAGCGAAGATGCCATCATTGCCGCCACTCGGAATTGGCTGGAAAAAGCGGTCATCGGCTTGAACCTGTGTCCCTTCGCCAAGGCGGTACATGTCAAGGACCAGATACGCTATCGGGTAACCCACGCGCAGGATCTACAGCAGCTGTCGCGGGACTTGCAGGAAGAACTGTCCCTCCTCGCTCAGAGCGACCCTGCCAAAATCGAGACGACGCTGCTCATCCATCCGGCCGTGCTGAACGACTTCCTGGATTTCAACGACTTTCTGGACGAGGCGGATGCCATGCTGGACGCGCTCGGCTTGAGCGGGGAAATCCAGGTTGCCAGCTTTCACCCCGACTACCAGTTCGCCGGCACCGCGAGAGACGACATCAGCAACTACACCAACCGCTCGCCCTACCCCACGCTCCATTTGCTGCGTGAAGCCAGCATCGACCGGGCAGTCGATGCCTATCCGGAAGCCTCGGCCATCTTCGAGCGAAATATGGATGTTCTGGAAAGCTTGGGCAAAGCCGGTTGGGATGCGCTTTTCGGACACAAGTAAAGTCCTTTCAAATCACCTTGCCGACGCGGTCATGGTGATTCCCTCATCGGTGACCCGCTCGGCTCCCCCGCGCTCTCGCCGCCTGACTCATTTCAGCCCGCTAGGTTGAACTGTCTTCCGTTCGCAACGCGCGGCTTCAAATTGTTACCTATACAAAACAAGTTCAAGAGTACACTTGCGTTATAGCAATTGAAGTGTGTGCAAACATCTTTCTTGAAAGCCAAATTTATTTCCTGCGCACAAATCGTTGCTCCTGTGACACGGCTTTTTGTCAAATTTGGCAATCCTGCATTTATTGATAGCAAGACAATGGAATGCGATTTATTTTGTCATTCAGATAGTATTTTTTCTGTACAATAATCTTGCAATATGGAATTATTAATACTATGACCACTCAGCCAGATAACGCCATGACCGGTACCCGACTTGCGGATCAAGTCAACTATGATCCGAATAACCTGCTCGATGCGCTTATCGAGAAGCTCAATCTCAAGAACGATGCCGCGCTGTCGCGCGCACTTGAGGTCGCACCGCCGGTGATCAGCAAGATTCGCCACCGCCGTCTGCCGGTCGGCGCTTCACTGCTGATTCGCATGCATGAAGTCAGCGATCTCAGCATCAAGGAACTGCGCACCTTGATGGGAGACCGCCGTGACAAGTTCCGGATCAGCGATAAGCAGTTCAAGCCGAAAGAGACCGGCATCACCGAAGAAGCGTGATCCGAATCGGCGTCAGGCCGGGAAGACTCCTGTCGACAGATAGCGGTCGCCCCGGTCGCAGACGATAAAGACGATCGTCGCATTTTCGACCTGGCGTGAAATCCGCAACGCCACTTCGCAGGCGCCCGCCGCGGAAATACCGCAAAAGATCCCCTCCTCCATCGCCATGCGGCGCGCCATCTGCTCCGCTGCAGCCTGGCTCACCGACTCCGTCTGATCCACCGTCGTTTTATCGAAAATCTTCGGCAGGTAGGCTTCCGGCCACTTGCGGATGCCCGGAATCTGGGACCCTTCCTCCGGCTGAGCACCGACGATGCGAATTTCCGGATTTTGCTCCTTGAGATAGCGCGACACGCCAACGATGGTGCCGGTTGTGCCCATGGCGCTGACAAAATGGGTGATGCGTCCTTCGGTATCGCGCCAAATTTCCGGTCCAGTAGTTTCGTAGTGGGCGCGCGGATTGTCGGGGTTGGCGAACTGGTCGAGGATGATGCCCTTGCCTTCCTTCTGCATCTGCTCGGCGAGATCGCGCGCATATTCCATGCCGCCGCTCTTGGGCGTCAGCACGATCTTGGCGCCATAAGCAGCCATGCTCTGGCGGCGTTCCTCGCTCAAGTTTTCCGGCATCAGCAACACCATCTTGTAGCCGCGCATGGCGGCAGCCATTGCCAGTGCAATGCCGGTATTGCCGCTGGTGGCCTCGATCAGCGTATCGCCCGGCTTGATATCGCCACGCTCCTCGGCATGCCGGATCATGGACAAGGCGGGGCGGTCCTTCACGGACCCGGCCGGATTATTGCCTTCAAGCTTGCCCAGAATGACGTTATTGCGACGCTGCGCATCCTCTCCGGGAATCCGCTTCAATTGCACGAGAGGAGTATTGCCGATGGTGTCTTCGATGGTTAGGTAAGGCATGATGGCTTTCAAAGAACTGCGAATGAAAACAGCATTTTAATCGCAGTCGCTGCTAGACGCCTTGAACGCTCAATCAGCCTCGGCCTGAAATGAAAAAGCCCCGTCAGCATGGACGAGGCTTTCACTACGCTTACTTCTTGGCGTCGCCTTTTTTGGCTTCCTTGGCATCCGCGGAAGCAGGTTTCATATCCTTGGCATCGACCGTCTTGCCGTCTTGCGCTGCCATGTCTGCCGACTTGCTCCGCTTGCCTTCACCCTTGGCCGATTTCTTGTGCTCCTTCGCCGAGGCGGAGGCGCCCGACTTGGCTTGCCCGTTTACGTTCAGGCCGGCGGCGGACAGCTTGGCTGCGTTCTTTTCGCCGATCCCTTTTACGCGAGTCTGCAGGTCATCCCAGTCCTTGAAGTCGCCGCCCTTCTTGCGTTCGTCGAGGATGCGCTTCGACATGGCAGGGCCGATGCCCCTGATGCCGTCCAACGCGGCTTGGTCCGCCTTGTTGACATCCACCTGCGCGAAGGCGAAGGACATGGTCGCGATGAAGGTAGCCAAGGTCAGCAGCAGTTTTTTGATCATAGTGCTCTCTCAATGTGAAGTTCATCAAAGGTCGGGACGTGCAGAAGCAAGCCCCGCGCCCCTTAACGAAACGACAAGAGCGTGGTTGACCTTACTGCCATGACAAATTCATATGGCTTTTTGCTCAGGGAAGAGCTCATCGATGGTGACGGTAGCGGTACCCAACTTGCCGACCACGATGCCGCCTGCCTGATTGGCGATGCTGACCGCCTCTTCGAGAGGCAATCCCGCGCCCAGCATGACCGCGACGGTGGCAATCACGGTATCGCCGGCGCCGGAAACGTCGTAGACCTCGCGCGCCATCGCCGGGAAATGCGCCACCTTGCCTTCGGTGTAGAGGCTCATTCCCTCTTCCGAGCGCGTCAGCAGCAAGGCGTCGAGGTCGAGTTCCTGGCGCATGCGCTGCGCCTTGCCGGTCAGCTCTTCCTCATCCTTCCAACCGCCGATGACCTGCTTCAATTCCGATTTGTTTGGAGTGATCATGGTGGCGCCGCGATAGCGGGTGAAGTCGTCTCCCTTGGGATCGACGAGCACCGGCTTGCCGGCCTGTCGGGCTGCGGCGATCATGGTGGCCACGTTTACCAGGCTGCCCTTGGCATAATCGGAAAGAATGACGACGTCGAAATTCGGCATCATCGCGTTGAACTGGCTGAGCTTGTTGCGCAGCACCGTGTCGGCCGGCGGGCTTTCGAAGTCGATGCGCAGCAGCTGCTGCTGCCGACCGATCACGCGCAGCTTGATGATGGTGGGATTGCCGGGATCGCGATTGAGATGGCTGTCGATGCGCAGCTCGGTCAGCAGGCGCTGCACGGCATCGCCCGCTTCATCTTGTCCGACCACGCCGAGCAGGCCGGCTCGGGCGCCGAGCGAGACGGCATTGCGCGCGACGTTGGCCGCGCCGCCGAGCCGCTCCTCGCATCGTTCGATACGCACCACCGGCACTGGCGCCTCCGGCGAGATGCGGCTGACATCCCCGAACCAGTAGCGATCGAGCATGACATCGCCGACCACCAGCAGGCGCGGCATGGCTGAGGCGGGAGGACGGACGCTCATTCCTGACGCGCCTTCACGGAACGGCCGATGCCGTAATACTCGAAGCCGGCGTCGGCCATGATCTCGGGCTCGAACAGGTTTCGGCCATCAAACACCACCGGCTGGCGCAGCATCGACTTCAGACGATCGAAGTCCGGGCTGCGGAACGTCTTCCATTCCGTCACGATGGCCAGCGCATCGGCTGCTTCCAGTGCATTGACCGGCGTATCGACGAAGCGGATCCGCTGCAGCAGTTCCGGCCGGCTTTCGAAATCCAGCGTCAGCACCCGCCTGGCTTCCTCCATGGCTACCGGGTCGTACACGGCCACGGTGGCGCCCCGGCTGACCAGCTGCTCGATCAGCACCCGCGACGGCGCTTCTCGCATGTCGTCGGTATTGGGCTTGAATGCCAGGCCCCAGATGGCGAAATGGCGACCGGACAAATCCTGGCCGAAGCGCTCGATGATCTTGGCGCCGAGGATGCGCTTCTGACGGTCGTTGACTGCCTCCACCGCCTGCAGGACGAGCAGGTTCTGGTCATACTCGCGTGCGGTGCGCTCCAGCGCCTGCACGTCCTTGGGGAAGCAGGAACCGCCGTAGCCGCAGCCGGCATACAGGAAGTTGTAGCCGATGCGCGGGTCGGAGCCGATGCCGTGGCGTACCGCCTCGATGTCGGCGCCAACCTTGTCCGCCAGGTTGGCGAGCTCGTTCATGAAGGAGATGCGGGTGGCGAGCATGGCGTTGGCCGCATACTTGGTAAACTCGGCCGAGCGCACGTCCATCCAGAAGGTGCGTTCATGGTTGCGGTTGAACGGCAGGTAGAGCTTCTTCATCAGCGCATGGGCGCGCTGGCCGTCCGGCGTATGCTCGTCGATGCCGATGACGATGCGGTCGGGCCGCATGAAGTCCTCGACCGCGGCGCCCTCCTTCAGGAACTCGGGATTGGAAACGACCGCGAAGCCGGAATTATGGTCGCGCTTCTTGAGTTCTTCCGCGATGGCGGCACGCACCTTGTCAGCGGTGCCGACCGGGACGGTGGACTTGTCGACAATGACGCGGAAGCCGTTCATGTGGCGTCCGATGTTGCGGGCGGCGGCCAGCACATACTGCAGATCGGCGGAGCCGTCCTCGTCCGGCGGCGTGCCGACAGCGATGAACTGCACTTCGCCGTGCGCCACGCTGGCGGCGACGTCGGTGCTGAACTTGAGTCGGCCGGCGGCGATATTGCGGGCGACGATATCGCTCAAGCCCGGCTCGTGGATCGGGATGCCGCCGCTGTTCAGGATATCGATCTTGCGCTGATCGACATCGAGACAGAAGACGTCGTTGCCTACTTCCGCCAGACAGGCGCCGGTGACCAGACCGACATAGCCGGTACCGATGATGGTTATCTTCATCAGGATTTCCTCTAAAGTGAGAGCAGGCGCCCGAGGCGCGCCGGCATCAGGACATTACGTTCAATTCTTCGGTGCGTCGCGGCGGGTAGGACTCCCACTGGCTGCAGCCAGGGCACTGCCAGTAGAACTGGCGCGCCTTGAAGCCGCAATGGCTGCACTGGTAGCGCGACAGCTTTTGAGTGTAGCCATGCACCAGGTTTTTCACCATTGACAGTTCTTCCCAGATTTCAGGCGGCGCATCCATCATCCGCGCTTCAAGCAGCTTGTCGAGGCCGAGCAGCGTGGGCGTGCGCTTGAGCTCATCGACGATGAGCTGCTTGGCCGCATCGACGCCGTCGAGTTCAAGCACCGCCTTGAACACGACATCGAGCAATTCGATGGACGAGGCTTCGTTCAGATAATTCTTGAGCAGGTTGACCCCTTCCTGCTGCCGGCCGACGGCACGGTAGCCATCCATCAACCGCTGCGCCACCAGGGCCACGTGCGGCACGCTCTGCTGCTCGACCCGGCGCCACGCCAGCAGCGCCTGCTCCACCTCGCCCTTGGCAAGATGGGCATCGCCGATCAGCATGGTGGCGCGCACGTTCTTCCGGTCCGCCGCCAGCGCCTGCTCCAGCAGCGCCAACGCCGCGTCCGGATGGGTATGCACCAGTTCATCCTGAGCCAGTTCGCAGTAGAACTGCGCGATCTCGCGCTGACGCGCGCCGGCGCCCGCCTCCTGCAGCGCTTTCGCGGCTTCGATGGCGCGCGGCCACTCTTTCTCCCGCTGGTAGATTTCGAGAAGCGCCCGGCGCGCCTGGCCGCTGAACTGGGTATCGACCAGCTGGTTGAAGGTTTCCTCGGCGCGGTCGAGCAAGCCGGCCTTCAGGTAATCCTGGCCGAGTTCGTACTGCGACTGCACGCGGGTGTCCAGCGGCAGATCAGGGCGGGCCAGCAGATTCTGGTGCACGCGGATCGCGCGCTCGATTTCGCCGCGGCGGCGGAACAGGTTGCCGAGAGCGAAATGCAGGTCGATGGTTTCCGGATCGAGCTTGACGATCTCGATGAAGGCATCGATGGCCTTGTCCGGCTGTTCATTGAGGAGAAAATTCAAGCCCTTGAAATAGCCGCGCGGCAGGCTGCGGGATTCGGAGACGAGGTGCTTGATGTCGACGCGGGCGGCGATCCAGCCAAGTCCAAAAAATATCGGGATGCCGAGCAGCCACCAGGTTTCAAATTCCATGCGGGTTGTTCTTGTGTTGTTATGTCAGAGGTTGGTTACGCTGTCCGGCTGCGGCGGCTGGGTGCGCGCCTGCTTCAGCGCTTCCTGCTCCTTTTGCATCACATCGATGGTCTTCTTGTGGCGGGTGATCTCGCGCCGGTGGCGCAGCACCGACGGCAGCATGGCGAACACGCCCAGTACCGCGCCGGCAGCGAAGAAGCCGAGCAGGATCAGGACCAACGGTCCGTAGATCCGGTAATCAAAGAAGAATTGCAAGGCCACTTCCTGCGTATTCTTCAAGGCGAAACCAAAGAAAACGATGAAGAGGAGCACCGCGACAATGCGATTGACGATTTTCATGACGCAGCTTTCTCGAGCACGGATTTTTGATCGCGGGAAATAATTTTGGTTTCCGTAAAGAGGCTTTTCGGAAAGGTGAAATTGTACGTGAAAAAAAACGGCATCCTGGGATGCCGTTTTTGATTTCCTTGCGAATAACTAGTCTTCCTTGATCGGTTGCCCGACCATGGCGTCCACCCGTTCCCGCAGCTCCTTGCCCGGCTTGAAGTGAGGCACCCGCTTCTCGGGCACCATCACCTTGTCGCCGGATTTGGGATTGCGGCCGATACGCGGCGGCCGGCTGTTCAGCGCGAAGCTGCCGAAACCGCGTATCTCGATGCGCTGGCCGCTCGCCAAGGCGTCGGCCATGGCATCGAGAATGGTTTTGACGGCGTAGTCCGCATCCTTTGCAACCAGCTGCGGATAACGCTCAGCCAGACGTGCGATCAATTCCGACTTTGTCATCTAGCAATTCAACCTGTAGTCAAACGATTACTGCTTGTTGTCCAGCTTGGCCTTGAGCAGCGCGCCCAGGCTGGTGGTGCCGGAAGCGGCGCTCGAGTCGGCAGACATCTTCTGCATGGCTTCCTGGGTCTCGGCGTTTTCCTTCGCCTTGATCGACAGCTGGATGCCGCGCGACTTGCGATCGATGTTGATGATCATCGTCTCGACCTTGTCGCCCACTTTCAGGTGGGTGCCGGCGTCTTCCACGCGATCGCGGGAGATCTCGGAAGCGCGCAGATAGCCTTCGACTTCCTCGTTCAGCTGAATCACGGCGCCCTTAGGCTCGACCGACTTGACGGTACCGTAGACGATTGCACCCTTGTCGTTCATGGCAACGAAGTTGTTGAACGGGTCGCCCTCGAGCTGCTTGACGCCGAGGGAAACGCGCTCGCGCTCCACGTCGATGGCCAGCACCACGGCTTCCAGCTCGTCGCCCTTCTTGAACTTGCGCACGGCTTCTTCGCCGGCTTCGGTCCAGGACAGGTCGGACAGGTGAACCAGACCGTCGATGTTGCCAGGCAGGCCGATAAACACGCCGAAGTCGGTGATCGACTTGATGGCGCCGCGGACCTTGTCGCCCTTCTTGTGGCTCATCGCGAAATCTTCCCACGGATTCGGCTTGCACTGCTTCATGCCGAGGGAGATGCGGCGACGCTCTTCGTCGATCTCGAGAACCATGACTTCGACTTCGTCGCCCAGCTGAACGACCTTGCTCGGCGCCACGTTCTTGTTGGTCCAGTCCATTTCGGAGACGTGCACCAGGCCTTCGATGCCCTGCTCGACTTCAACGAACGCGCCGTAGTCGGTCAGGTTGGTGACCTTGCCGAACAGGCGGGTGCCCGGCGGGTAGCGACGGGACAGGCCGGTCCAGGGGTCGTCGCCCAGCTGCTTGACGCCCAGCGAGACGCGGTTCTTTTCCTGATCGTACTTGAGGACCTTGGCGGTGATTTCCTGGCCGACGGACAGGACTTCCGACGGGTGACGCACGCGGCGCCATGCCAGGTCGGTGATGTGCAGCAGGCCGTCGATGCCGCCGAGGTCGACGAACGCGCCGTAGTCGGTGATGTTCTTGACGATACCGGTGACGATGGTGCCTTCCTTCAGGGTTTCCATCAGCTTGGCGCGCTCTTCGCCCATCGATGCTTCGATGACGGCGCGGCGGGACAGCACGACGTTATTGCGCTTGCGGTCCAGCTTGATGACCTTGAATTCCAGGGTCTTGCCTTCGTACGGGGTGGTGTCCTTGACCGGACGGGTGTCGACCAGCGAACCCGGCAGGAAGGCGCGGATGCCGTTGGTCAAAACGGTCAGGCCGCCCTTGACCTTGCCGTTGACGGTGCCGGTGACCAGCTCGCCGGATTCCATCGCCTTTTCCAGGGCCAGCCAGGAAGCCAGGCGCTTGGCCTTGTCGCGCGACAGGATGGTGTCGCCGAAGCCGTTTTCCAGCGATTCGATGGCGACGGTGATGAAGTCGCCTACCTGAACGTCAACTTCGCCGTTGTCGTTCTTGAATTCTTCGATGGGGATGAAGGCTTCGGATTTCAGGCCGGCGTTGACGATCACGAAATTGTGGTCGATGCGCACGACTTCCGCCGAGATCACCTCACCGGAGCGCATGTCCTGACGCGACAGCGATTCTTCGAACAGGGCGGCAAAGCTTTCGGCGCCGGAGGATGCGGGGGAATTGGAAACAGTAGACATAAAGTTTGAGAGTTGGCCAGCAGCGATTGCTTGTCTTGGATGCAGTCGATACTGGGTTAAGTTAATCAACGTCCGCCAGGGCCTTGCGCCGTGACGGACACCAATCGGTTACTAGAGTGCTGCGATTATTGCGCCAGTTTCCCGGCTTCGGCATACCAGCCGAGGACCTGTTCGACCGCCCGATCGGCGGTCATTTCAGAGGTATCCAGGAGATATGCACCCTCTGCCGGCTTCAAAGGCGCAACCGCGCGATTGGAATCGCGCGCATCCCGTTCTTTCAAATCCTTCAGAAGATCGTCCATACTAGCAGAAATACCCTTGTCAATCAATTGCTTATATCGACGCTGGGCACGCGCCTCGACGCTGGCGGTGAGAAACACTTTCAGGTCGGCGTCGGGGAAGATCACCGTGCCCATGTCGCGGCCGTCGGCCACCAGGCCGGGCGCCTGCCGAAAGCTCAACTGCAGGCCGACCAGCGCCCGCCGCAGCGCCGGCAGCACCGCGATGCGCGAGGCGGCATTGCCTACCTGCTCGGCCCGGATCGCTTCGCTCACATCCCGCCCCGCCAGCAGCACCGATTGCGCCTGGAAGCGGCAGGGCAGCCCGCGCGCCAGTTCTGCCAGGGCATGTTCATCGTCGAGTGCGATGCCCTGCTCGAGGGCGGCCAAAGCCGTCAGCCGGTACAGGGCGCCGGAATCGAGATAATGGAAGGAAAGACGGTCGGCCACGCGGTGCGCGACCGTGCCCTTGCCGGACGCGGTGGGACCGTCGATGGTGATCACCGGAATGGGTTTGGCAGTCATTGTGCGGAAACCTAGCGTGAAGAGTCAGGACCGGCCGATGATGCCGGCGAAGGCATCGAAATAGTCCGGGAAAGTCTTGGCCACGCATTTCGGATCGTTGATGCGCACCGTGGTTCCGGCGCGGATGGCGCCGTCCAGGCTGGCGAGCGAGAAGCACATCGCCATGCGGTGGTCGTCATAGGTATCGATGGCTGCCGGCTGCAGGCGTTCCGGCGGCGTTACCCGGAGATAGTCGGCGCCCTCTTCCACCGCCGCGCCGAGCTTGCGCAGCTCGGTCGCCATGGCGGCGATGCGGTCGGTCTCCTTCACGCGCCAGCTGCCGATATTGCGCAGGGTACTGGTGCCGTCGGCATACAGGGCGGCGACGGCGACGGTCATGGCCGCGTCCGGGATGTGGTTGAAGTCGGCATCGATGGCCTTGAGCGCGCCGGTCGAGCGCGCCTCGATCCAGTTGTCGCCCAGGCTGATGTCGGCGCCCATCTGGCGCAGGGCATCGACGAAGCGCACGTCGCCCTGGATGCTGTCGCGGCCGACGCCCTCCACCCGCACCGGTCCGCCGGCAATGGCGCCGGCGGCAAGAAAATACGACGCAGACGATGCATCGCCCTCGACATGGATCGCGCCCGGGCTGGCGTAGCGGCTGCCGGCCGGCACCGTGAATGCCGACCAGCCGTCTCGCACCACCTCGACGCCGAAGCGCTGCATCAGATTGAGGGTGATCTCGATGTAAGGCTTGGAAATCAGCTCGCCGATGACTTCGATCGTCACCGCCTGCTCCTTGGCCATCAGCGGCGCCGCCATCAGCAGCGCTGTCAAATACTGGCTGGAAACGTTGCCGCGTACTTTCAGGCGGCGATCGGCGATATGGCCGCGCTGGATGTGCAGGGGCGGGAAGCCCGGCTCGCCGGTATAGTCGATACGGCAGCCGATGCCGTTCAGCGCATCGACCAGGTCGCCGATCGGGCGCTCGTGCATGCGCGCCACGCCATGCAGGGTGTAGTCTCCGCCCATGACCGCCAGCGCCGCCGTCAGCGGCCGGATGGCGGTGCCGGCATTGCCCATGAACAGATCGGCGCTGTGTACCGGCAGCGTGCCGCCGGCGCCATGCACCAGGTAATCCTGGCTTGCGCCCTTCTGCTCCCAGCGCACGCCAAGCTTTTGCAGGGCCATCAGCATCACATGGGTATCGTCGGACGCCAGCAGCTCCCGGATATCGGTATCGCCTTGCGCCAGCGCCGCCAGCAGCAGAGTGCGGTTGGAGATGCTCTTCGAACCTGGAAGGCGTACCGCGCCCTGCACCCGGCGCGCCGGCTGGAGATCAAGATAATGGGGGTATTTTTTCATCAGTCGCCACCTTCGCGGCTTTGCTTTTCCGCGGCTTCAATGGTTTTGATCCAGTCATGACGGGCGCGCTGGGCGTTGGCATAAATCGCTTCCAGGCCGGCGGCGTCACCGGCTGCCAGCAGTTCCCGCATCTCGCTCAATCGCTGCGTGTAAATATCCAGTTCCGTCAACAGCGCCGCCTGGTTGGCCAGGGAGATGTCGCGCCACATCTCCGGCGAGGAGCCGGCGATGCGGGTGAAATCGCGGAAGCCGCTCGCCGCGTATTGGAACAGCAGGTCGGCATGCGGCTTGCGCGCAATGTCGTCCACCAGCGCGAAAGCCAACAGGTGAGGCAGGTGGCTGACCGAGGCGAACACCTTGTCATGTTCTTCGGCGGAGAGACGGTGAATGATGGCGCCACACAGGCGCCAGGCAGCTGCCACCCGGTCAACGTCGGCAGACGCATTCTCCGGCAACGGCGCCAGCACGACTTTCTTGCCGATATAGAGGTCGGGAATGGCCGCATCCGGCCCGTTCTGTTCCCGACCGGCGATCGGATGTCCCGGCACGAACTGGGCAATCTTGCCGCCCAGAGCGCGGCGCGCGGCGGCGACCACGTCGGTCTTGGTGCTGCCGGCATCGGTGACGACCGTACCGCTGCGCAGATGCGGCGCGATGGCGGCCAGGATGGCTTCGGTCTGCGCCACCGGAGCGGCGACCAGGATCAGGTCCGCGCCGGCAACCGCCTGCTCGATTGAGTCGGCGACGGCATCGATGATGCCCAGCTGGCGCGCCCGCTCCAGGGACGTCCGGCTGCGGCCGACGCCGACCACTTCGCCGACCGCGCCCGCCTGCTTCAGGGCGAGCGCAAAGGAACCGCCGATGAGGCCGGCGCCGAAGATGACGACTTTGTTCAGCATGCCGTGCGCTCCCCTGGTGTGCTCAACCCAGCGTGCGCTTGAGCGCCGCCAGGAAGGCTTCGTTCTCTTCCGGCAGGCCGATCGAGATTCGGAGCCATTGCGGCAGGCCGTAGGCGCCGACCGGACGCACGATGATTCCCTGCTTGAGCAGCGCCAGGTTGACGCGGGCGCCGGCGCCGTCATCCTGCCCTACCCTCACCAGCACGAAATTGCCGAAGGACGGCACGTATTCCAGTCCCATTACCTCGAAGGCCCGCGTCAACTGGCGATAGCCGGACCTATTCAGCTCGGCGCTCTTGCGCAGGAAGGCGGTATCGTTCAGGGCGGCGACGGCGGCCGCCTGCGCCAGGGAGTTCACGTTGAAAGGCTGGCGGATGCGGTTCAGCAGATCGGTCAGCTGGGGCTGGGCGATGCCAAAGCCGACGCGCAGGCCGGCCAGGCCATAGGCCTTGGACATGGTGCGCGACACCAGCAGGTTGGGATACTGCCTCACCCAGGCGATGGAGTCGTATTGCAGCGACGGGTCGAGATACTCGTTGTAGGCCTCGTCCAGCACCACCACCACATTCGGCGGCACCTGCTTGAGAAAGGCTTCGAGTTCTGCCGCCGGCAGGAAGGTGCCGGTCGGATTGTTCGGATTGGCGATGAACACCAGGCGCGTGTCCGGCTGGATTGCCTTTGTCATCGCCTGCAGGTCGTGGCCGAAGTCCTTCGCCGGCACCACGATGGCCCGGGCGCCGACCGCCTGGGTAGCGAGCGCATAGACGGCAAACGAATACTCCGCATACACCACCGACTGGTTCGGCTGGACGAAGGCATGGGCGGCGATCTCGAGGATGTCGTTGCTGCCGTTACCCAGCGTGATCCAGTCCTGCGGCACGCCGTATTTTTCGCTGACGGCCGCTTTCAGCTGGAAGCCATTGGCGTCGGGATAGCGGCCGATCTCCTTCATTTCGGCCAGCATCGCTTGCTTGGCCGATTCAGGCATGCCGAGCGGATTCTCGTTGGACGCCAGCTTGACGATGGATGCCTCGTCCAGGCCGAACTCGCGCGCGACTTCGGAGATGGGCTTGCCGGCCTGGTAAGGGGCGATGGCGCGGACATATTCGGGGCCGAATTGGATGGACATGGTGTGGACGCTTTGAAACGGTTGAGAGAATCCCGGCGGACAGGCCGGCCCGGCAAGGGGCCGGGCGCCGCGCCGGTAAGGCAATACTATCGAGGCATGCGGCGCGCTTACAGGGTGAACGGGTAGGAGCCGAGCAGCTTGTAGAAGGCGGCGTTCTCCTTCAGCGCGGCCAGGGCGGGCGCAACTTTGTCATCCAGCGCGTGTCCCTCGATGTCGACGTAGAAGTAGTACTCCCAGGTGCCGAGACGCGCCGGACGGGACTCGAATCGGGTCATCGACACGCCATGCTGGGCCAGCGGCGCCAGCAGGCTATGGACGGCGCCGGCGCGGTTGGGTACCGCCAGGATGAGTGAAGTCTGGTCCTTGCCACTCGGCCCGGGCTGCAGACGGCCGACGACGGCGAAACGGGTGCGGTTGTGCGGATCGTCCTGCACATGGCCCTGCACCACCCGCAGGCCGTAGCGCTGGCCGGCAAATTCGCCGGCAATGGCGGCGACCGATGGATCCTGGCTCGCCATGCGCGCCGCCTCGCCATTGGACGCGACCGCCAGCCGATCTATGTTCGGATAATGCTGGTTGAGCCAGCCCTGGCACTGGGCCAGTGCCTGTGAGTGGGCGCAGATGCGCTGTACGCCATCCATGGCGCCGCTGGCGGTCATCAGGCTGTGATGCACCGGGATCGACAGCTCGCCGCTGATCGAGAGCGTGGTTTGCAGCAGCAGATCGAGCGTGCGGTTGACGGCGCCTTCGTTGGAGTTTTCCATCGGCACCACGCCGAAGTCGGCGCTGCCGGCCTCGGTGGCGCGGAACACTTCATCGATCGAAGCGCAAGCCAAGGCTTCCACCGCATGACCGAATTGCTGGAACACGGCCTGTTCGCTGAAGGTTCCCTGTGGGCCGAGAAACGCGACAGTGACGCGGCGCTCGAGCGCGCGACAGGACGACATCACCTCGCGGAAGATGGTCTGCACATCGGCGGCGAGCAGCGGGCCGGGATTGCGCTCGGCGACGCTGCGCAGCACCTGGGCCTCGCGTTCGGGCCGGAATACCGGCGCGTTGGTTTCCGCCTTCACATGGCCGACTTCCTGCGCGATGCGGGCGCGGCGGTTGAGGAGGTCCAGGATCTGCGCGTCGATGGCATCGATCTGCTCGCGCAGCGGTTTCAGTTTGTCGTCCGTCATTATCGTTATGACGGTTGCAGGCCCCGCGCCGCGCCGCATGCGCCCGGCGCAAGATCCTCAACCGTGCTTCTTTTCAAAGTCTTTGAGATAGTCGATCAGTGCCGTCACGCCTTCGATCGGCATGGCGTTGTAGATCGAGGCGCGCATGCCGCCGACCGACTTGTGGCCCTTCAGCTGCAGCAGGCGGCGTTCCTTGGCACCCGCCAGGAAGGCCTCATTCAAGCTTTCGTCGCGCAGGTAGAACGGCACGTTCATGCGCGAGCGGCAGGAATTGTCGACCCGGTTGATGTAGAACTCGGTCGAATCCAAATAGCCGTAGAGCAGATTGGCTTTCTCGATGTTGCGCTGCTCCATCGCCGCCACGCCGCCATTGCGCTTGAGCCACTGGAACACCAGGCCGGCGATGTAGATGCCGTAAGTAGGCGGCGTGTTGTACATGGAGTCCGCCTCCGCCACCAGCTTCCAGTTGAAGGCCGAGGGGCAGATCGGCAGCGCATGGCCAAGCAGGTCTTCGCGCACGATCACCACCGTCACGCCGGCCGGGCCGATGTTCTTCTGCGCGCCGCCAAAGATCACGCCGTATTTCGAGACATCCACGGCGCGCGACAGGATGTGGGACGACATGTCGGCCACGATGGGAGCGCCGCCGGTATCGGCCGCCACGTCCGGGGCGTCCTGAAATTCAATGCCGTCGATGGTTTCGTTGGTGCAGATGTGGACGTATGCCGCATCCTTCGACAGGCGCCAGCTATCGCGTGCCGGGATGGCGGTGAACTTGCTATCCTCGGCGGTGGCGGCCAGGTTGGCGTTGCAGTACTTCTTCGCTTCCTTGAAGGACTTGCCGGACCAGGAACCGGTAAGAATGAAATCCACCGTGGCCGGCTGCGTCTTCAGGCCGACGAGGTTCATCGGGATGATGGCGTTCTGGCCGATGCCGCCGCCCTGCATGAACAGGATCTTGTAGTTGGCAGGCACCGCCAGCAGTTCGCGCAGGTCGCGCACGGCCGCTTCGTAGATGGAGATGAATTCCTTGCCGCGGTGGCTCATCTCCATCACCGACATGCCGCTGCCGTGCCAGTCGAGCATTTCCTCGGCCGCCTGCTGCAGCACTTCCTTCGGCAGGACCGCCGGACCGGCGGAGAAGTTGTATACCTGGCTCATCACTCCTCCACGCCGCCAGCCTCGTCATCCGCATCGGCATCGGCATCGGTTTCGAGGATGCGCTGCAAGCCCGACAGGCGGGTGCCGTCCTCCACGGCGATCAGCGTCACGCCCTGGGTGGCGCGGCCCATCTCGCGGATTTCGGCCACGCGGGTGCGGATCAGCACGCCTCCGGTGGTGATCATCATGATCTCGTCGTTCGGCTCCACCAGCGTCGCGGCGACGACCTTGCCGTTGCGCTCGCTGGTCTGGATGGCGATCATACCCTTGGTGCCGCGGCCATGGCGGGTGTACTCGGTGATCGGAGTGCGCTTGCCGTAGCCGTTCTCGGTGGCGGTCAGCACCGACTGTTGCTCGTTCTCGGCCACCAGCAGCGCGATCACCTGCTGTCCGTCTTCCAGGTTCATGCCGCGCACGCCGCGGGCGTTGCGACCCATCGGGCGCACATCGTTTTCGTCGAAGCGCACCGCCTTGCCGGAATCGGAGAACAGCATCACGTCATGCTTGCCGTCGGTGAGGGCGGCGCCGATCAGGTAGTCGCCTTCATCGAGGTCGACGGCGATGATGCCGGCCTTGCGCGGATTGCTGAACTCGGTCAGCGGGGTCTTCTTCACGGTGCCGAGCGCGGTCGACATGAAGATGTAGCGATCTTCCGGGAATGTGCGGTTTTCGCCCGACAGCGGCAGCACCACCGTGATCTTCTCGCCATCCTGCAGCGGGAACATGTTGACGATGGGCTTGCCGCGCGAGGCACGCGAGCCCTGCGGCACTTCCCACACCTTCAGCCAGTACATGCGGCCGCGGTTGGAGAAGCAGAGGATGTAATCATGGGTATTGGCGATGAAGAGCTGGTCGATCCAGTCGTCTTCCTTGGTCGCCATCGCCTGCTTGCCGCGTCCGCCGCGCTTCTGCGCGCGGTACTCGGATACCGGCTGCGACTTCATGTAGCCGGAATGCGAGAGCGTGACCACCATGTCTTGCGGCGCGATCAGGTCTTCGGTGCCGAGGTCGGTCGGGTTCAGCTCGATCTGCGAACGGCGCTCGTCCTTGGCGCCGATGCCATAGTCGTTCCTGGCGGAGTTCAGCTCGTCGCTGATGATGGCCGTGACGCGCTCCGGCTTGGCCAGAATGTCGAGCAGATCGGCGATCTGCGCCATCACGTCCTTGTACTCGTTGACGATTTTGTCCTGTTCCAGGCCGGTGAGGCGCTGCAGGCGCATCTGCAGGATTTCCTGCGCCTGGTCGTCGGACAATTTGTACAGGCCATCGGCCTGCATGCCGTAGTGCTTGGGCAGGTTTTCCGGGCGGAAGGCATCGATGCCGCCAATATTCTCACCGGCGGTGCGGGCCAGCATTTCGCGCACCACGGAGGAATCCCAGGCGCGCGCCATCAGCTCGGCCTTCGCGACCGGCGGCGTAGGCGCGGCCTTGATGATGGCGATGAAGTCGTCGATGTTGGCAAGCGCCACGGCCAGGCCTTCCAGCACGTGGCCGCGTTCGCGCGCCTTGCGCAGCTCGAATACGGTGCGGCGGGTGACCACCTCGCGCCGATGCGACAGGAAGCACTCCAGCATCTGCTTCAGGTTCAGCAGCTTCGGCTGGCCGTCGACCAGCGCCACCATGTTCATGCCGAAGGTATCCTGCAGCTGGGTCTGCTTGTAGAGGTTGTTCAGCACCACCTCGGCCACTTCGCCGCGCTTGAGCTCGATCACCACGCGCATGCCGGACTTGTCGGACTCGTCGCGGATGTCGGAGATGCCTTCCAGCTTCTTGTCACGCACCAGCTCGGCGATGCGCTCCAGCAGCGACTTCTTGTTGACCTGGTAAGGCAGCTCATCGACGATGATGGCGGTGCGGCCCTCGCGGCCGAACTCTTCGAAATGGGTCTTGGCCCGCATCACCACCCGACCGCGCCCGGTGCGATAGCCGTCGCGCACGCCGGAAACGCCGTAGATGATGCCGGCGGTCGGGAAGTCGGGTGCAGGAATGATCTCGATCAGTTCATCGACCGTGCAGTCCGGCGTGCCGAGCACATGCAGCGCGCCGTTGATCACTTCGGTGATGTTGTGCGGCGGGATGTTGGTGGCCATGCCGACCGCGATGCCGGAAGAGCCGTTGATCAGCAGGTTCGGGATGCGGGTCGGCAGCACCGACGGCTCCTTCTCCTTGCCGTCGTAGTTGGGCACGAAGTCGACCGTGTCCTTCTCGATATCCGCCAGCAGCTCGCCGGCGATCTTGTCGAGCCGGCACTCGGTGTAGCGCATCGCCGCGGCATTGTCGCCGTCGATGGAGCCGAAGTTGCCCTGGCCATCGACCAGCGTGTAGCGCAGCGAGAAATCCTGCGCCATGCGCACCAAGGTGTCGTAAATGGCCTGGTCGCCGTGCGGGTGATACTTACCCATCACTTCGCCGACGACGCGCGCGCACTTCACATAGGGCCGGTTCCATACATTGTTCGTCTCGTGCATGGCATACAGCACGCGGCGATGCACCGGCTTCAAGCCATCCCGCACATCGGGCAAGGCGCGGCCCACGATTACGCTCATTGCGTAATCGAGGTAACTCTTGCGCATCTCTTCTTCGAGCGAAATCGGGATGGTTTCTTTAGCGAATTGATCCATTACGGGTCGACTTTGATGGGATTTGCGGAAAAACAAAGCTGAGGCCTAAATGCCACACTTTGCCGAACATTGAATTTTAGCATGGGAGCCAGCCAGCGTGCCGGCAGCCCAGCGGAATAAAAGTCTAAATTCCTCCAATAAATCAATAACTACCCGTTAAAACTCATCATTGGCTCTGAAGGTTTGGGCATGAAGATTTGAACTGAGGGATGAAGCTGGCAGTCGAGTCGATTTATTGAAAATGAAACAACAAGGCTCGGCGACAAAACTTTCCCATGATAAACTTTCCGCTACCGATGCTTTGCACGTTGCGGGAATAGGCGCCGTCGCCTAGCTTTTAGTAACTGCCATTTTTTCGGCATTTAGTGCCTAAATAGAATTTCGGAAAAAGCTACTTGTTTTTAATTTTCCGTTGCAAAGTCACAACAGAAGATTAAAAACAGGCTCAGCTCTTGCAGCTCGAATTCGTTCTAAATCAAGGCTATGGCAGAATGGTGTTAGTCAAACATCATTGCATCAGAACAACCTTATTCAAAGATGTTCTAATAGCATGTGGTAGTATCTATTTTTGAAGTTTGTTATTTGTTGCGCAGTTCATCTGCGGATCTCTCCAACCAAGAGGAAAAATATGAATAAATTAGCAAAACTCGTCTTTGCTGCGTCCGCAGTAGTGTCCTTCTCGGCATCGGCGCAACAGGCAGCGGCGAATCAGGACGTCATGGCCCGGACCCCGAACAGCACCTACCTGCAGGACGCTCGCGGCGTGGTAGCTCGTGATCCGTTCGGCCTCTGCTGGAGGACCGGCACCTGGACTCCGGCTGACGCCGTTCCTGGCTGCGACGGCGAGCTGGTTCGCGCCGCTGCTCCGGCCCCGGCTGCTGCTCCGGCACCCGCACCTGCTCCGGCACCCGCACCTGCTCCGGCTCCGGTTTCCGAGAAAGTCACCTTCGCTGCCGACACCTTCTTCGACTTCGATAAGGCCGTTCTGAAAGCCGACGGCAAAGCCAAGCTGGACGACTTGGTCTCCAAGCTGCAGGGCATGAACCTCGAAGTCATCATCGCCGTTGGCCACACCGACTCCGTCGGCACCGACGCCTACAACCAGAAGCTGTCCGTGCGTCGCGCCGAGGCAGTGAAGTCCTACCTGGTTTCCAAGGGCATCGAAGCCAACCGCGTCTACACCGAAGGCAAGGGCGAGAAGCAGCCGGTTGCTGACAACAAGACCGCCGCTGGCCGCGCCAAGAACCGCCGCGTTGAAATCGAAGTCGTCGGTACCCGCAACAAGTAATCGACGCATTCGAAATGAACCCCGCTTCGGCGGGGTTTTTTTTCGCCTGCCGTACCGCTTTTGTCCCAATGCGGCGGGAGCAAAACCCGCACAGACCCGCTATCATTCTGGCCATGAATGCCGATCCCAACGAACTCAAGAAATTCAGTGACCTCGCCCACCGTTGGTGGGACCCCAATTCCGAATTCCGGCCGCTGCATGAAATCAATCCGCTGCGGCTGGAGTGGATCAATGCCCGGGTACCGTTGGCTGGCAAGAAGGTGCTGGACGTGGGCTGCGGCGGCGGCATCCTGGCCGAATCCATGGCGCGCAAGGGTGCAACTGTCACTGGCATCGACCTGTCGGAAAAGGCGTTAAAGGTGGCCGACCTGCACAGCCTGGAGGCCGAGATCCCGATGCGCTATGAACTGGTTTCTGCGGAAGACCTGGCGGCGCGCGAGCCCGGCCAGTACGACGTCGTCACCTGCATGGAAATGCTGGAGCACGTGCCCGATCCGGCCAAGGTGGTCGCCGCCTGCGCCACCCTGGTCAAGCCCGGCGGCCATGTGTTCTTCTCCACCATCAACCGCAATCCCAAGTCCTACCTGCTCGCGGTGATCGGCGCCGAATACGTGCTGCGCCTGCTGCCGCGCGGCACGCACGACTACGCCAAGTTCATCAAGCCGGCCGAACTGGCACAGCATGTGCGCAACGCCGGTCTGGAACTCGCGGCCATCAAGGGCATGACCTACAATCCCCTGACCCGGGTCTATTCCCTGAACCAGGATACCGACGTCAACTACATGATCGCCTGCACCCGGCCCGCCTGACCGGATTGCATCCCGCCCACTCAACGATTGCCCAGCATGTCTTCTCAGCCGCTACCGGCGCCGCGCGCCATTCTGTTCGACCTCGACGGCACCCTGGCCGATACCGCGCCCGACCTCGCCGGCGCCATGAACCGGGTGCGCATCAAGCGCGGCCTGGAGCCGGCGCCGTATGACATCCTGCGCCCGGTGGCATCGGCCGGCGCCCGCGGCCTGATCGGCGCCGCATTCGGGCTGGCGCCCGGGGACGAAGGCTTCGAGGAATTGAAGGTCGACTTCCTCGATACCTATGCCGGTGCCCTGGCGGTGGATACCCGCCTGTTCGACGGCGTGGGCGAACTGCTCGCGGCGCTCGACGGCCATGGCCTGGCCTGGGGCATCGTCACCAACAAGGCATCCCGCTTCACCGATCCGCTGGTGCCGCTGATCGGCCTGCTGCATGCCGGCTGCGTGGTATCGGGCGACACCACGCCGCATTCCAAGCCGCACCCGGAGCCGTTGCTCGAAGCGGCGCGCCGCCTCGGCCTGGCGCCGGAACACTGCTGGTACGTCGGCGACGACCTGCGCGACATCCAGGCCGGCCGCGCCGCCGGCATGCCGACCGTCGCCGCCGCCTGGGGTTATTGCGGCAAGTCGGAGCCGGTGACCTGGGAAGCCGACGCGATCGCGAAAACTCCGCTCGACATCCTTGGTCTGATCAGAAGCAGCCTGTAAATCCATCCAACCGGCGCCGGCCGGAGGCAGGCATGAGAGCCGGCGCCCTCATCGAGAGCGCATGAAAGATCTGATCGTCGCCCGCCGCGAAGGCCTGTATTGCGTGCCAGGGGATTTCTACATCGACCCCTGGCGTCCGGTCGAACGTGCGGTGATCACGCACGCCCATGCCGACCATGCCCGCGTCGGCCACGGCCGCTATCTCGCCTCGGCGGAGGGCGAAGGCGTGCTGCGGGCACGCCTGGGCCACATCCATCTCGACACCCTTCCCTACGGCGAGCGCATCGTGCACAACGGCGTGACCATCTCGCTGCACCCCGCCGGCCATGTGCTGGGCTCGGCCCAGGTGCGGGTCGAGCACCAGGGCGTGGTGTGGGTCGCGTCCGGCGACTACAAGACCGGCCCCGATCCGACCTGCACCGCCTTCGAACCGGTGCGCTGCCATGCCTTCATCAGCGAATCGACCTTCGGCCTGCCGATCTACCGCTGGCAGCCGCAGGAAACGCTGTACACCGACATCAACGACTGGTGGCGCGCCAATGCGGAGGAAGGCCGCGCCAGCGTCATGTTCTGCTACGCGTTCGGCAAGGCCCAGCGTATCCTGGCGGGCGTTGATCCCAGCATCGGCCCCATCCTCTGCCACGGGGCGGTGGAGCCGCTCAACCGCGCCTACCGGGCTTCCGGCGTCGCCTTGCCGCCGACCCGCCTCGTCACTGAAATCAAGGACAAGGCCGAGCTGAAGCGGGCGCTGGTGATCGCCCCGCCCTCGGCCGCCGGATCGCCCTGGATGAAGCGCTTCGGCGACTACAGCGATGCCTTCGCCAGCGGCTGGATGCAGCTGCGCGGCGCGCGCCGGCGTCGTGCGGTGGACCGCGGCTTCGTGCTCTCCGACCATGCCGACTGGCCCGGCCTGATGGCGGCGATCAAAGCCACCGGGGCGGAGCGGGTCGTCGTCACCCATGGCCAGGTCGGCGTGATGGTGCGCTGGCTGTGCCAGAACGGCCTGGATGCCGGCGCCTTCGACACCGAATACGGCGATGAGGACGACGCAGCGCCGGAAGCAGGCGCGGCGCAGGAGACCACGCAGGAAGCCGGAGCGGACGATGCGTGAATTCGCCCGCCTCTACGCCGAGCTGGACGCCACCACCGCCACCAACCGCAAGCTGCAGGCGCTGAAGCGCTATTTCGGCGCGGCGGCGCCGGAGAATGCCGCCTGGGCGGTCTACTTCCTCGCCGGCGGCAAGCCGCGCCAGCTAGTGCCGACCAAGCTGCTGCGCCAGTACGCGATCGAGTTCGCCGCCATCGACGAATGGCTGTTCGACGAATGCTACGACGCCGTCGGCGACTTCGCCGAGACCATTGCCCATATCCTGCCGCCGCCCAGCCACCAGAGCGACATCGGCCTGGCCGAATGGATGGAGCAGCGCATCGCGCCGCTGCGCGGCAGCGCGCCGGAAGCCATCCGCGCCGCCCTCTTCAACTACTGGAACGAGCTGGAACCGCAGGAACGCTACCTCTTCCTCAAGCTGATCAGCGGCGCCTTCCGCGTCGGCGTCTCGCGCCTGTTGGTGACGCGGGCGCTGAGCGAGCTGGCCGGCGTCGATGCCAAGCTGGTGGCGCAGCGGCTGATGGGCTGGACCGACGGCCGGGTGCATCCGACCGGCGAGCGCTATCTCCAGCTGATCGCGCCGCTTTCGCATCAGGAGCAGGCGCAGCGCGGCGGCCAGCCCTATCCTTTCTTCCTGGCCCATGCGCTGCAGGCCGACCCGCAGACGCTGGGCGACATCGCCGGCTGGCAGGCGGAATGGAAGTACGACGGCATTCGCGCCCAATTGGTGCGGCGCGAGGGCGGCACCTGGCTGTGGTCGCGCGGCGAAGACCTGATCACCGAGCGCTTCCCGGAGATCGCCGCCATCCCGGCCGTCGACGGCACGGTGATCGACGGCGAGATCCTGGTCTGGCAGGACGGCATGCCGGCGCCCTTCTCCGCCCTGCAGCAGCGCATCGGCCGCAAGACGCTGTCGGCCAAGCTGCTGGCCGAACTGCCGGCGGTGCTGGTGGCCTACGACCTGCTGGAGCTGGAGGGCGAGGACATCCGCCGCAAGACCCAGGCCGAGCGCCGGCTGCTGCTGGAGGAAGTGGTGGCGGCAATCGATCATCCGGCGCTGAAGCTGTCGCCGCTGGTGCGGACGACGCGTTGGGACGAGCTGGCGCAGCTGCGCGAAAGCTCGCGCTCGCGCTCGGTGGAAGGCTTGATGCTGAAGGCCATGGAGGCGGAATACGGCGTCGGCCGCACCAAGGATGTCGGCACCTGGTGGAAATGGAAGATCGATCCGTATTCGGTGGATGCGGTGCTGATCTACGCGCAGAGCGGCAGCGGCCGCCGCGCCTCGCTCTATACCGACTACACCTTCGCCGTCTGGGACGAGCAGGCCGGCGAGCGCCGGCTGGTGCCCTTCGCCAAGGCGTACTCCGGCCTCACCGACGAGGAAATCCGCCGCATCGATAACTGGATACGCCGCAACACGGTGGAGAAGTTCGGCCCGGTGCGCAGCGTCAAGCCAAGCATGGTGTTCGAGATCGGCTTCGAAGGCATCGCCGCCTCGCCGCGCCACAAGGCCGGCATCGCGGTGCGCTTTCCGCGCATCCTGCGCATCCGCGACGACAAGCCGATCGAGGAAGCCGATACCCTGGACACGCTCAAGGGCATGCTGAACGCATGAGCACGTTGCCGCATTCCGCCACGCCGCATCCGGAAGATCCGGCCGGACTGCTCGTCGCCTGGTTCGCCACGCGCGGCTGGGCGCCCTTTCCCTTCCAGCGCGAGGTCTGGGACGCGGCCCGCGCCGGCCGCTCCGGCCTGCTGCATGCCGGCACCGGCTCCGGGAAGACTTACGCCCTCTGGTTCGCCGCCCTCGCCCGGGCGCTCGACAAGCCGCCCGGCAAGCGCAAGTCGCTGCAGGTGCTGTGGCTCACGCCGATGCGGGCGCTCGCCGCCGATACCGCCCGGGCGCTGCAGGCACCGCTGCCCGACCTGATCCCGGACTGGCGGGTCGGCCAGCGCACCGGCGATACCTCGTCTTCCGAACGGGCGCGCCAGGCGAAGACTCTGCCGCCGGCGCTGGTGACGACGCCGGAGAGCCTGTCATTGATGTTGGCCCGTGCCGACGCCGAGCAGCAGCTGCGCTCGCTCGACATGGTGATCGTCGACGAATGGCATGAGCTGATCGGCAGCAAGCGCGGCGTGCAGGTGCAGCTGGCGCTGGCGCGGCTGCGGCGCTGGAACCCGGAACTGGTGGTGTGGGGACTGTCGGCCACGCTCGGCAACCTGGCATTGGCGCGCAATGCCCTGATCGGCCCGGAAGGCCTGCTGGTGCAGGGCGAAACCCGCAAGGCGATCGAGATCGACACCCTGATCCCGCCGCAGCCTTCGCGCTTCCCCTGGACCGGCCATCTCGGCATGCAGATGCTGCCGCAGGTGATCGCCGAGATCGAGCGCCATGCCAGTACCCTGGTGTTCACCAATACCCGCGCCCAGGCCGAACAGTGGTACCAGAGCCTGCTCGACGCCCGTCCCGACTGGGCCGGCCTGATCGCCCTGCACCATGGCTCGCTCGACCGCGCAGTCCGCAACTGGGTGGAGCAAAACATCGGCAGCGGCGCGCTGAAGGCGGTGGTATGCACCTCCAGCCTCGACCTCGGCGTGGATTTCGCGCCGGTGGAGCGGGTGCTGCAGATCGGCAGCGCCAAGGGCGTGGCGCGACTGCTGCAGCGGGCCGGCCGCAGCGGCCATGCGCCTGGGCAGGTGTCGCGCGTCAGCCTGGTGCCGACCAACAGCCTGGAACTGCTGGAAGCCGCCGCAGCGCGCGATGCCGTCGCCCGGCGCGAGGTGGAGTCGCGCCAGCCGCCGGCCAAGCCGCTGGACGTGCTGGCGCAGCATCTGGTGACGATCGCCCTCGGCGGCGGCTTCCTGGCCGATGCGCTCCATGAGGAAGTGCGCGGCGCCTGGTCCTACCGCGACCTGACTGCGCAGGAGTGGCAATGGGCGCTGGATTTCGTCGCGCGCGGCGGCGCCAGCCTCACCGCCTACCCCGAATACCATCGCGTGCAGCCCGACGAGCAGGGTGTCTGGCGCGTGCCCAATGCGGCCATCGCCCGCCGCCATCGGCTCAACATCGGCACCATCGTCGCCGACGCCTCGATCCAGGTGAAATTTCTCGGCGGGCAGCGGCTCGGCTCGGTGGAGGAATCCTTCATCTCGCGCCTGAAGCCGGGCGACCACTTCCTGTTCGCCGGGCGGGTGCTGGAATTCGTGCGCATCCATGAGATGAGCGCCTACGTCCGGCTCGCCAACCGCTCGACGGCGGCGGTGCCGCGCTGGCAGGGCGGCCGCCTGCCGCTGTCCTCGCAGCTGGCAGAGGCGATGCTGGACAGGCTGCAGCAGGCGGCGCAGGGACGCTTCGACGGCGCCGAGATGCAGGCGGCGCGGCCGCTGCTGGAGCTGCAGTCCAAATGGTCGGCCCTGCCCACGCGCGACACGCTGGTGGCGGAGCTGATGGCCAGCCGCGAAGGCCATCATCTTTTCCTCTATCCCTTCGCCGGCCGCTCGGTGCATGTCGGGCTGGCGGCGCTGATCGCCTGGCGCGTCGCCCGCCTGCAGCCGGCCACCTTCTCCATCGCCGTCAACGACTACGGCCTGGAACTGCTCTGCGCCGAGGACCTGCCCTGGCGCCATCTGCTGGAGGAAGGCGCCCTGCTCTCCGAGGACGATCTGCTGGCGCATGTGCTGGCCAGCCTCAACGCCACCGAACTGGCGCAGCGCCGCTTTCGCGAGATCGCCCGCATCGCCGGCCTGGTCTTCCAGGGCCCGCCCGGCCAGGCCAAGAACGCGCGCCAGCTGCAGGCATCGTCCAGCCTGTTCTTCCAGGTGTTCCGCCAGCACGACGCCGGCAACTTGCTGCTCGACCAGGCGCAGCGCGAGGTGCTGGAGCAGGAACTGGAAATCGGCCGGCTGCGCGACACCCTGCGCGAACTGCGCCGGCGCCGGCTCGACGTGCATGCCATCGCCCGCGCCACGCCCTTCGCCTTTCCGCTGCTGATCGACAGGCTGCGCGAAAAGCTGTCCACCGAGAAGCTGTCGGGCCGGGTGGCGCGCATGCTGCGCGAACTCGAAAAGGCGGCCGAGGTCGGACCCATGAAGCGCGCTGCGAGGACGCGCTGAGAAGGAAGCCGCCATGCCCGCGCCTGCGCTCACGCCCCATGCCGAACTCGCCGTCGCCGGCGAAACGCTGCAGTTGCTGCCGCAGCGGGCGGCTTTATGGCCGGCACGGCGCATGCTGCTGGTGGCCGACATTCACATCGGCAAGGCGGCCGCCTTCCGCGCCGGCGGCGTGCCGGTGCCGGCCGGCACCACGCTGCAGAACCTGGAGGCGCTCGACCGCTTGCTGCGCACGCATGACATCGACGAAGTGATGTTCCTCGGCGATTTCCTGCACGCGCGCGCCGGCCGGGCGCCGGCCACGCTGGCCGCCCTGCAGGCCTGGCGCGAGCGGCATGCGCGGCTGGCGCTGACCCTGGTGCGCGGCAACCATGACAGCCATGCGGGCGATCCGCCAGCCTCGCTCGACATCGAGGTGGTGGACGAGCCGCATCGCGTCGGCCCGTTCCTGTTCTGCCACCATCCCGAAGAGCGCGAGGAGGCGTATGTGATCGCCGGCCATGTGCATCCGGTGTTCCGGCTCGCCGCCGGCGGCGATTCGCTGCGCCTGCCCTGCTTCCTGTTCGGGCCGAAGCGCGGCATGCTGCCTTCCTTCGGCGCCTTCACCGGCGGCCATGCGGTGACGCCGCTGCCGGGCGAGCGCCTGTTCCTGGCCGCCGAGGACCGGGTATTTGCGCTACCATCGCCGACGCCCATCGACTGAAGGAACCGCCATGCCCATCGTCCGCAGCCTGCTCGAAACCGACCTCTACAAGTTCACCATGTGGCAGGCGCTGCTGCACGGCCATCCCGGCGCGCAGGCCGAGTATGAGTTCGCCTGCCGCAACACCCCGTCCTATCCGCTCGCCGAGCTGGTGGATGACATCGACCGCGAGCTGGACCATCTCTGCTCGCTCGGCTTCGGCGAAGACGAGCTGGCCTACCTGCGCGGCCTGCGCTTCATGAAGAGCGACTTCGTCGACTTCCTCACCGTGTTCCGCTTTCAGCGCAAGTTCATCCGGGTCCATGCCGAAGGCGAGAAGCTGGTGATCCGCGCCATCGGTCCGCAGGTGCATGTGATGGGCTTCGAGATCTACGTGCTGTACATCGTCAACGAGCTCTACTTCCGGCGCTTCGACCATCAAGCGGCGATGGAAGAAGGCCGCAAGCGCCTGCAGGAGAAGATCGCGCTGCTGCGGGAGTTCGAGCGGGAGCCGCAGCGGCGGCACAGCTTCTCCTTTTTCGACTTCGGGCTGCGCCGGCGCTTCTCCGGCGAATGGCATGACGAGGTGGTGGAAACGCTGGCGCGCGAGGTGCCCCAGCATTTCAAGGGCACATCCAACGTCTGGCTGGCGAAGAAGCACGGCATCGTGCCGATCGGCACCATGGCGCATGAATACCTGCAATCCTTCCAGGCTTTCGGCGTGCGCCTGCGCGACTTCCAGAAGGCAGCCCTGGAAGACTGGGTGCAGGAGTACCGCGGCGACCTCGGCACCGCGCTCACCGACGTGGTCGGCATGGATGCCTTCCTGCGCGACTTCGATCTCTACTTCGCCAAGCTGTTCGACGGCCTGCGCCACGATTCCGGCGATCCGGTGGAATGGGGCGAGAAGGCGCTGACGCATTACGCGAAGCTGCGCATCGACGCCCATACAAAACGCCTGGTGTTTTCCGATGCGCTGACGCTGCCGAAGGCGTTCTCACTGTACCGGCATTTCGCCGACCGCATCCAGACCGGCTTCGGCATCGGCACCAACCTCACCAACGACATGGGCATCCCGGCGCTCAACATCGTGATGAAGCTTCTGTCCTGCAATGGCCAGACGGTGGCCAAGCTGTCCGATTCGCCCGGCAAGACCATCACCCGCGACGAAACCTTCCTCGCCTACCTGCGCCAGGTGTTCAATCACCCGGCGCCGGCTGCCTGACGATCCGAAGGCTTTTATCCGAGCAATGCCGGACGCCGGCGACCGGCGCCATTGGCCTGCTCGAAGGCATGCGCAATCTGCAGCAGCGCCAGCTCGCCCTGGTGGCGGCCGACGATCTGCAACCCGACCGGCAGGCCGTCATCGGTAAAGCCGCAGGGCACCGAGATCGCCGGATGGCTGGTGGCGGTGATGTAGTAGCAGGAGCGCATCCAGTCGATGTAGCTTTCCATCGCCACGCCGTCGATCTCGGTGACGTAGGCCTGCTCCACCGGGAAGGGCGGCACCTGGTTCACCGGCAGCACGAGGAAGTCGACATCCTGCATGAAGCGGTGCATGCGTTCGAACAGCGCGGTGCGCAGCTTCTCCGCCCGGCCGACGTCCGGGCCGCTGAGCTTGCGTCCTTCGAGGATGTTCCACGCCAGGGTGTCCTTCAGCACGCCGGGATGCTGGTCCAGCACCGCGCCGAGCTGCTGCTCGAAGGCATGGGCGCGCAGCGTCATGAATACCTCGTGCGCGCCGTGGAAGTTCGGGCTGGCTTCCTCGACGCGGCAGCCGATCTGCTCGAACACGCCGCGCTGGGCGTCGATCACCGATCTGACGCCTCCGTCCACCGGCATGCCGTCGATGTTCAGGCCCCAGGCGATGCGCGCACCCTTGAAGTCCCGCTCCAGCGGCGCGCGGAACTGGGTGCCGTCCTGGGCGATGGCCATGGGGTCTCGTGCATCGTGCCCGGCGATCACCGAGAGATAGAGCGCCAGGTCCTGCACCGTGCGCGCCATCGGGCCCGACACGGAAAGATTGGCCCACCCGTTCTGCGCCGGCACCTGCGGCACCCGGCCGACCGAGGGCCGCAGCCCCACCACGTTGCAGAAGTTGGCCGGGCAGCGCAGGGAGCCGCCCATGTCGGTGCCGTCGGCCAGCGCGGCCATGCCGGTGGCCAGCGCGACCGCCGCGCCGCCGCTGGAGCCGCCGCAGGTCTTGCCGAGGTCGTAGGGATTGCGGGTGGCGCCGAAGACGGCGTTGAAGGTTTGCGAGCCGGCGCCGAATTCCGGCGTGTTGGTCTTGCCGATGCTGATGGCGCCGGCCTGCTGCTGGCGTTCCACCATCAGGGCGCTGCGGGTCGGCACGAAATGCTCATGCACCTTGGAGCCGAAGGTGGTGCGCATGCCCTTGGTCAGGATCAAGTCCTTGTGCGCCACCGGCAGGCCGTGCAGCGGACCGAGCGGCTCGCCGCGCGCCTGCGCCTCGTCGGCCGCCAGCGCCTCCTGCAGCGCCTGCTCCGCATGCAGGGTGACGATGGCATTGACCTGGGGATTGATGCGCGCTATCTGCGCCAGGTGGGCGTTCATGACTTCGCGCGCGGAGAGCTGGCCGGCGCGGATTTGCGCCGCCATGTCGCTGGCGCTCATCAGGCAGATTTCCTGGTTCACAGTAGGTGCCTCCTTCTTGTTGTTGAGAATGCCCATGACATTTCGTTCCGCCGCCGACGCCGAATCTTGGGGCTAACGAACATCATAACCGCGGGGCAAGAAACCGGCATCGCAAGCCGAATGCCATGATGGCGGAAAAGAACTATCCCGCCGCCTTGCCATCTTAGCGATATGTCCACAAGGCACCCGTGCCGCAAGGAGACCCGCATGGCAGAAGACAGAAAGCATTTCATCGATGAAGCAGATATCGGCAGCGGCGAACGTTCGCCGGCGCAGCAGGATATCGATAGGGAAACCCAGAAAGTCAACGTGCCGCTACCGCACGTCGGCCGGCCGCAGGATGGCAGCCAGTTCGGCCACGAGGTGATCGAGGAGCAGGACTACGCCAACCAGCGTCCGCGGCCGGAAGAGGAAAGGCCGATCATGGGCGCCGGCGAGTCGGACGCGCCGGGCAAGGTGCTGCAGAGCGGCACCCACATCGCCCGCATCGCCGCGCCGCAGCTGCCGGACGGCACCTACGAGGCGCAGGTCTTCGTGCGCCTGACGCGCGAGCCGGAACTGGCCGAGACCTATATTCCGGTGGGCACCCATCCGACCGCCGAAGCAGCGCTGAAGGCGGCGGAAGAGCGGGCCCAGCGCGCCTTCAAGGAGCATGAGTTCTGACGCTTGCTCCAGGCGCAGGCGTTTCATGCCGTCGCGCATGGAACGCCTGTACCATTTTGGCTCCCAAGAGCGTGTCATCAACCCCAACAGGGGTCGCGTTCCAGTCTCGCGAGGAGCCCATGCCAATCATCATCTCATCCATGCCGTTGCGCCTTTCCGCCTTCCTGTTCGCCGCAGCCCTGCTTGCTGGCTGCGTCGCCCCGCCGCAGCGCCAGGCGGGAGTGCTGCCAGGCAGCGGCGTGACGGTCTACGCCGCCGGCGACATCGCCGACTGCCGCTATCGCCTGCCTCACCTGAGCGGCGCCTACGAGACGTCGGAACTGGTCCTGCGTCACCTGCGCCAGGATCCGCAGGCGGTGGTGCTTACGCTGGGCGACAACACCTATCCGGTCGGCACGCTGGCGGAATTCCGCGATTGCTATGAGCCGACCTGGGGCCGATTCAAGGCCCGCACCTATCCCTCGCCCGGCAACCATGAGTACTACACCGCCGGCGCGCCCGGCTACTACGGCTATTTCGGCGCCGCCGCCGGGCCGGACCGGCGCGGCTATTACAGCTTCCGCCTCGGCGGCTGGCATGTGGTCTCGCTCAACAGCGAACTCAAGGGGGAAGCCATGCAGGCGCAGCTGGCGTGGCTGAAGGAAGACCTGGCGCAGCATCCGATGCATTGCACCCTCGCCTTCCTCCACCACCCCCGCTTCAGTTCCGGCGGCCACAGCGACAATCCGCGCATGGAGGCGATCTGGCGCACGCTGCACGCAGCCGGCGTGGATGTGGTGCTGGCCGGGCACGATCATCATTACGAGCGCTTCGCGCCGCTGGACGCGGATGGCCGCCGCGACGACCGGCGCGGGATGCGGCAGTTCGTGGTCGGCACCGGCGGCGCCCAGTTCAGCCCGCTGCGCCTGCCGCAGGACGGCACCGAAGAACGCAACAACAACACCCATGGCGTGCTGCGCCTGGTGCTGAAGGATACCGGCTATGAATGGACTTTCCTGCCGGCGCGTCACGAGGGCTATAGCGACGAGGGCGTCGGCCTTTGTCATTGAACGACAGGCACATCAATGCGAGGTAAACCATGCCAGGACAAGCCGGCGAGTCACTGCGCCTTTTCTACGCCCTGTGGCCGGACGATAACGTCCGCGCGTCGCTGATGGGATTGCAGACCCTGCTTCAGGGCCGCATCGTGCCGCAGCAGAACCTGCACATCACCCTGGCCTTCCTCGGCCAGCAGCCGGCCGGCGCGCTGCCGGCGCTGAAGGACATCCTGCGGCGGCTGCCGAAAACTCGGCTCGGCCTGACCGTCGACCGCATGGCCTACTTCAACGGCAACCGCATCGCCTGGGCCGGCATGCATCAGACGCCGGAGGCGCTGTTCGGCCTGCAGCGGGAACTGGCGCGCCTGCTGAAGGAGCAAGGCATCGCCTGCGACGACAAGGGAAAGTTCAAGCCGCATGTGACCCTGGCGCGGGATGCGGCGCCGCCGCCCGACACCTTCTTCACGCCGTTCACCTGGGAAGCGAACCGGGTGGCGCTGGTGCAATCGCTGACCAAGGCGGGCGGCCCGGTCTACACCGTGCTGGCGGAGCGGGCCATCGACCAGGACGTGACGGTTCAGGATGCGGCCGGCGCAGCGGCGCGGGAAAGCTGAGGGAGGCGGCAACCGCCGGCCGCATGCCGGCGTCTCGCCTGGATCAGAGCGCGACGCCGGCCGGCTCGGGAAGCGAATCCGGCTGGGCCGACGCTTCCGCCGCCAGCTTGCGCAGCACATGCGAGGCCGCCACCAGGCCGAAGGAGGCGGTCACCACCACGGAAGAGCCGAAGCCGGCGCAGTTCAGCCCGGTGACCGAATTGCCGATGTCGCAGGCCTCGGCGCTTTCCGGAAACAGCAGCGGCTCGGTGGAGAACACCGCGTCGATGCCGTACTTCGGCTTCTCGCCGCGCGGAAAGCCGTGGTGGGCGCGCAGGCGCTTGCGTACCTTGGCCAGCAGCGGTTCGTGCTCGGTCCGGTTGAGGTCGCGGATCTCGATGCGGGTCGGGTCGGTCTGGCCGCCGGCGCCGCCGATGGTGATCAGGCGTATGCCCTGCTCGCGGCAATAGGCGATCAGCGCCGTCTTGGCGCGCACGTCGTCGATCGCATCGACCACGTAATCGAAGTTGCCGCTGCCTATCATTCCGGCAATGTTGTCGGCGGTGATGAAGTCCTCGATCTCGGTGACGCGGCAATACGGGTTGATCTGCGCGATGCGCTCGGTCAGCGCCGTGACCTTGGCCTTGCCGAGGGTATCGGTCAGGGCGTGGATCTGGCGGTTGATGTTGGACTCGGCGACGTTGTCGAGATCGATCATGGTGATGTTGCCGACGGCGCTGCGGGCCAGGGCTTCCACCACCCAGGAGCCGACGCCGCCGACGCCGATCACGCACACCCTGGCGCGCTGGAAATGATCGAGGGCCGGCTTGCCGTACAGGCGGGCGATGCCGCCGAAGCGGCGGTCGAAATCGATGTCTTCCCCGGCTTGCGAAAGCGTCAAGGAAGCGTCGTTGGAGCGGAGCGGGATTACGGTCGTCATCCCGTTATTTTAACGGAGAGTAAGGGAAGTTTTCAGCGGGAATGTCGATTGATATCAATCAAATCAAGACCTTGCCGCATTTGCCATCAACCTGTATCGTGTCGCCGTGCCTGTTTCCCCTACCCTGCTGCAACTCATTCTTCTCGCCATCGCCGCGCACATCGCGCTCGCCGGCGCCCGCATCACGACCTCGCTGTATGCCATCTCGCTGCATGCGTCGGAACTGACCATCGGCAGCCTGGTGGCGCTGTTCGCCCTGCTGCCGGCCGCCTTCGCGGTGGCGGCGGGGCGCTGGATGGACCGCATCGGCTTCGTCAAGCCGGTCACCCTGGGCTGCGTCGTCATGATGATCGGCTGCGTGCTGCCGGCCGCCTTTCCGTCGCTCGCCTCGGGCTATGCCTGCGCGGTGCTGACCGGCAGCGGCTTCATGGTGACCCAGGTCGCGGCCCAGCATACCGTCGGCACGATGAGCAGCCTGCAGAACCGCTCGCTCAACTACAGCTGGCTGGCGCTCGGCTATTCGATCTCCGGCTTCACCGGGCCGGTGACGGCGGGCTTCGTCATCGACCATCTCGGCCATCGCGCGTCCTATCTCGTGTTTCTCGGCTTCGCCGCCGTAACGCTGCTGCTGATCGTGATCGGGCCGCTGCGCCGGCTGCAAATCCATCGCGGCGAGCGTTCCGCCGATGCGGTCCGGCGCGGCATGTTCGACCTGCTGCGCGAGCCGCGCATGCGCGGCATCTATTTCGTCAGCACCCTGCTCTCCGCCGCCTGGGACCTGTTCACCTTCGTGCTGCCCATCCATGCCTCGCGCCTCGGCTTTTCCGCCTCCACCATCGGCCTCATTCTCGGCTGCTTCTCCATCGCCACTTTCAGCGTGCGCCTGGCCATGCCGTGGATTTCGCGCCGCCATGGCGAATGGCAGGTGCTGGTGGCGGCGCTGCTGCTGTCGGTGCTCTGCTATGCTGTATTTCCGCTGATGCGGCATGTCGCGACCATCACCGCCGTCGCCACCCTGCTCGGCCTGGCGGTCGGCGCCAGCCAGCCCAACATGCTGGCCCTGCTGCATCATGCCGCTCCCTCGGGGCGGGCGGCGGAAGCGGTGGGCGTGCGCGTGACCATCGGCAATGCCTGCCAGGTGCTGCTGCCGCTGATCTTCGGCGGCGCCGGCGCATCGCTCGGCCTGTCGCCGGTTTTCTGGACCATGGGCGCATTGATCGGCGCGGGCGTGCCCATCGCCTGGCGCAATGCAGCCCAGCAACGCAAGGACGCACCATGACTGCCCTATTCGATTCCGCGCCCGGCTTCGACCAGCCGATCGCCGTGCTGAAGCATTGCCACGATCGCATCCGCAAGCAGCTCTCCACGCTGGACAAGCTGCTGCAGCACCTGCCGCAGCACGGCGCCGATGCCGATGCATGCCAGGCCGCCGCGGCGGTGCTGAAATACTTCGATACCGCCGCCCACAACCATCATGCCGACGAGGAAGAAGACCTGCTGCCGATGCTAGAATCCACCGCGGTTGCAGAGGATGCGGCGCTGCTGAAGCAGCTGATGCCGCGCCTGCTGGACGAGCACCGCGAGATGGAAACGGCGTGGACCGTGCTGCGGCCGCAACTGCAGGCGATTGCCGATGGCAGCGGCAGCGAGCTGTCCGCAGACGCGGTGCGCAGCTTCGCCGCCATGTACGCCGGCCACATGGAAACCGAGGAAGGCCATATCGCGCCGATGGCCAAGCGCCTCTTCAGCGAACGGCAGATGGCCGCACTGGGCCAGGCGATGCAGGCCCGGCGCGGCATCAACTCATCACAGGGATAACGGGAACAAGCGATGTCGATAGCGGATCTGCGCAAGGATTACAGTCGGGCCAGCCTCAGCGAAACGGACGTGCTGGACGACCCGATCGCCCAGTTCAGCAAATGGTTCGGCGAAGCGCTCGCCGCCGAACTGCCGGAGCCGAACGCGATGGGCTTGTCCACCGTAAACGCGGACGGCCGGCCCTCGTCGCGCATCGTGTTGATCAAGGACGTGGATGCGCGCGGCTTCACCTGGTACACCAACTACGACAGCCGCAAGGGAGAGGAACTGGCGGCGCGGCCCTACGCCGCCCTGCTGTTCCACTGGATCGAGCTGGAACGCCAAGTACGCATCGAAGGGCGGGTGGAAAAGGTGGCGGCAGAGGAAAGCGAGCGCTATTACCGGAGCCGCCCGCTGGGAAGCCGCCTCGGCGCGATCGCCTCGGCGCAGAGCCGCCCCATCGCCAGCCGGGAAGCCCTGGAGCAGCGCTTCGCCGAGGTCGAGCAGCAGTATGGCGAGCAGCCGGCGCGGCCGGCGCACTGGGGCGGTTACCGCCTGGTGCCCGACTACCTCGAATTCTGGCAGGGCCGGCCCTCGCGCCTGCATGACCGCATCGCCTACCTGCGCCAAGGCGACGGCCACTGGGTCAGGCAGCGCCTGCAGCCCTGAGCGCCTGATCAGTATCCAAGGCAACGGATCATCAAGCCGTCGTCAGCCTATCCTTGAAGGTCTTGCGGAATTTCTGCACCTTCGGCGCCACCACGAAGGCACAGTAGCCTTGCAGCGGATGCTGGCGGAAGTAATTCTGGTGGTAATCCTCCGCCTTGTAGTAATCGCCCAGCGGCTCCAGCTCGGTCACAAGCGGCGCATCCCACACATGCGCCATCTCGGCCATCACCTGCTTCGCCGTTTCCTGCTGCTGCGGCGTGTGATAGTAGATCGCCGAGCGGTACTGGGTGCCGACATCGTTGCCCTGCCGGTTCGGCGTGGTCGGGTCGTGGATGGTGAAGAAGATTTCGAGGATCTCGCGGTAGCTGATCACATCCGGATCGAACACGACCTGCACCACCTCCGCATGGCCGGTGTTGCCGTTGCACACCTGCTCGTAGGTCGGGTTGGGCACTTGGCCGCCGGTGTAGCCGTTCTCCACATGCTGCACGCCCTTCGCTTCCTGATAGACCGCTTCTAGGCACCAGAAGCATCCGCCGCCCAGGGTTGCCGTTTCGCTTGCCATGATCGCTGCACTCCGTAGAAGTTGAGTCAACCGCCGACTGTAGCGCAATCGAAGCAAGCGCGCCGCGGCGGACCGTCTTGATGCTTGGACAATGGCGCGGCGCGCCGGTTTCCTGGCGTTATCGCGCCGCATGCCTCTTGGCATGAGAGGGCCGGCGCGCCGCCATGCCCGGCGCTTTTTCGGCATAATGACCGAAATTTCCTGGATGCTCGATGTCTACACGTTCACCCCAGGCGCTGCCGCCTGAATTCGATACCGCCCACTTCCGCCAAGCGCTGTCCCAGTTCGCCACCGGCGTCACCGTGATCACCACCATCACCGCGGACGGCAGTTTCCTTGGCATCACCGCCAGTTCCTTCAATTCGGTATCGCTCGACCCGCCGTTGGTGCTGTGGAGCCTCTCCACCCGGGCCAGCAGCCTGCCGGTGTTCACCAGCAATTCCCACTACGTGATCAACATTCTGGCCGGCGACCAGGCGGCGCTGGCGGAGCGCTTCGCCATGCGCATCGAGAACCGCTTCGAAGGCGTGGATTTCGTGCTCTCCCCGACCGGCCTGCCCATCCTCACCGGCGTCAGCGCCTGGTTCGAATGCCACAACCGCAGCCGCTACCCGGAAGGCGACCATGTGATCTTCGTCGGCGAGGTGGAACGCTGCGAGGTCGAACCGCGGCCGGCGCTGGTGTTTCATGGCGGGCGCTTTTCGGCCACCGTGCCGCGGCCGGGTGATTGACCTTTCGCTTCGCAACGCAACCTTTCACCGCGCCTGCCGGCCCGGCAGCACGCTGATGCTGATGCGATCATGCTGCCCCGCTGCCCCGATGGCGGTGATGTCGTAACGGCCCGGCTCCCGGAAATCCAGCACCGGACCACTTGCTCCTTTCGTGACGGCAATCTGCCTGCCGTTCAGCAGCCAGGTCACCTCCTCGTTCGTTCCCCTCACTTCCGCCCGCGCGCTCAGGCTGCGCTCCGCATTCGGCTTGACCATCACCTCGCCGTCGGTAAGACCGACGATTCTGATGCTGCCTTCGGCCGATCGTTCGTATGCGCATTCCGGCGCCAAGGCCGGCGGCAATCGCCGGCGCATCGACTCATCCAGCCACGGCTCCAGCGCTGCCGGCCAGCGCGCCGCCTCGATCCGCTCCACCGCATGCCGCGCGCAGCCAGGCTGCACCCGCAAGCCCGTCTGCCTGTCGACGTAATAGGCGAGCGTCGGCGCGCCGCTGCGGATGCGATCGGGAAAGGTGGGCGGCGCCGCGCCGTTGAGCAGCCAGGCGGTTCTTTGCAGCGGGCAGAGACGAATGTCCTGTTCCGAAGCGCGCTGGCCGAGCGGCCAGCAGATCTTTTCCTGGCTCACGCTGGCCGGGATGACGCGCCCGGCAGGCGCTTCGGGGAGGATGTTGAAGATGTCGACCAGCAGCGGTGCCGCCACGTTGGCGCCGAAGAAGCCGGGATTGGGCGTGCCGTCCGGCCGGCCGACCCAGACGCCGACGGTGTAGCGGTCGCTCACGCCGACCGACCAGGCATCGCGGAAGCCGAAGCTGGTGCCGGTCTTCCAGGCGATGCCGCGGCGCCTGCCTTGGCCTTCCGCCGCATCGGCGATGGTACCGCCGCCCTCCAGGATTTCGCGGACGATGAAGGCGGCGCCTTCGCTCATCATGCGCCGCTCCGCAACCGGCGAGCGCGGCGTGAAGCGCGGCACTGCCGCCATGCCCCTGCGTGCGAAGGCCGCATAGGCGCCGACCATGTCTTCCAGCCGCGCCCCGGCGCCGCCGAGGATCACGCTCAGGTTGGGCTCGGCGCCGCGCGGGAAATCCAGCTTCAGGCCGCCCTGCCGCAGCATGGCGACGAAGCGGGTCGGGCCCAGCCGGTCGAGCACTTCCACCGCCGGCACGTTGAGCGATTTCACCAAAGCTTCCGACACGCTGACCGGGCCATGGAAGGATTGCTGGAAATTGCCGGGCTGGTAGCCGGCGAAGGACTGGGGCGTATCGGCCAGCAGCGATTCGGAATGAATCAGGCCCTCGTCCAGCGCGAAGGCATACAGGAAGGGCTTGAGGGTGGAACCGGGCGAGCGCGACGCGCGCACCATGTCCACATGGCTGAAGCGGTCGCGATCGGTGAAGTCGGCGGAGCCGGCATAGGCCAGCACCTCGAGCGTGGCATTGTCCATCACCAGCGCCGCCAGCGAGACGCGCGGCGGCAGTACATGGGTGCGGCTCTGCAGCAGGCTTTCGACATGGGTCTGCAGTGCGGCATCGAGGGTGCTGTCGATGCGGGTACGGCCGCCGGCGCCCGCCTTCAGGCGCTGCGCCAGCAGCGGCGCCAGCAAGGGTTCGCGCAGGTTCTGCACGATCACCGGTTCGGTGCGGGCATCCTGTATCTCGGCCGCACGCCATGTGCCCTCCATGCGCGACAGTACCTTGTCGCGGGCAGCGCGGGCGCGCTCGGGGTTGCGGTCGGGACGCAGTATCGACGGCATCTGCGGCAGCACCGTGAGCAGCGCCGCTTCCGCATGGGTAAGGCGGCTGGACGGCTTGGCCAGATAGGCCCGGCTGGCGGCTTCCACGCCCTCCAGCACGCCGCCCATCGGTGCGTAGTTGAGGTAGAGCCCGAGGATCTCGCGCTTCGAATAGTGCCATTCGAGTTGGAAGGCACGCAGCATCTGGCGCAGCTTGCCGGTCGGGGTGCGCGGCATCGGATCGATCATGCGCGCCACCTGCATGGTGAGCGTGGATCCGCCTGACACGATGCGCCCGCTGGCCAGCCGCTGCCATGCGGCCCGCGCCAGTGCGAATGGATTGACGCCGGGATGCCACCAGAACGCCCTGTCTTCGTAATTGATCAGCGCCTGCAGGTAGAGCGGCGACACCTCGTCGAGCAGGACGGGATGGCGCCAGATGTGGTCCTTGTCGGGAAAGGCGCGCAGCGGCGTGCCGTCGCGCGCCAGCACCACCAGGGCATAGGGTGAATCGCGCCCCGGCGTGGGCAGCGGGCAGAGGCGGTCCCAGGCGAGCAGCGCGAGCGCGGCGGCAGCCAGGCCGGCGGCCACTCGCCTGACCCTCCCCGGCATCGATAGCCTGCGCCGCCAGTCGCTCATCATGCCGCCGATCGCAATCGCCTTAGTCCGCCTTCGCTTTGGCGGCCGGCTTGGCGGCAGGCGCGCGCGCCAGCAACGGGTTCGTCACCGTGAGGAAGTCCCCGCCGCCTGCCAGCCCATACAGCTCCGGGCGATACATGTCTTCGGCATAGACCGGCGGCACGACGAAGCGGCCCGGCGTCACCACGCGGGCGCGGTAGAACAGGTGCAGCGGCTGATCCGTCAGCTTGACGGCGGCGACGAAGCGGTCGTCCCGGTACTCGACATGCTTGATCCGGTCGCTGCTCATCGCCTCGGCCGGATTCTGGCCGGCGATGGTGACGACGCCGTTGCGCTCGCCCTGCACGATGTTCAGGTTCTCGATTTCCAGGCCGGCCGGTATCGAGTCGACGATCATGCCGGTGCCGATCGGTGTGCGCGAGCTTGCCATCACGTGCACGAACACGGTCTCGCCCGTCTTCAGCGCCCGTCCCGAGATGTCCCTGCCTTCCGGGTCATGCAGCGTGCGCGTCAGCGAGATCACATCCGACTTGGCCGCGGGCGGCTTGAGCGCGTTGCCGGACAGCGCCAGTTCGACATACAGCTTGCCGGCATGGGTGTTGTTCAGGCTGATGCCCTCGGCAAGCTCGGGCGCAGGCATTTCGCGCATGACGCTGCCCTTGGCGCTCAGGCGCTCCGCCTTGCCGGCCTTCGGTGCCACTTCGGCCGACCAGGCCTCCCCTTTCGCGCTGTCATAGGATTGCCCGACCATGAACAGCGCCATTTTTTCCTGGGTGCTGTAGTAGCGGCGCTTCTCCATGTCGGTCAGCATCGCGGTCAGCAGCGCATCCCGGCTGGCGTCCGCGATCTTGTGCCGGTCCAGCAGCGCATGCGAGAGCGCCGCGTCGCGCAGCGGGCTGCCATAGTCCCACCACCAGTAGCCTTCCAGCCTGGGCTTGCGCACCCCTTCGGCGATGGCGACGTCGCCCCGCGCCGGATCGCCCATCAGGCGCAGGGCGATGCCGAGCTGCACCAGCGGCAGGTTGGAGTGCGCATGGAAGCGAAGATCATGCATCTGCCGCAGCGTGGCGAGCGGCGCCTTTCTTTCCCTGGCCAGTACATAAGCACCATAGGCCAGGGCGCCGAAACGCTGGTTGGAGGCGCCATTGCCGTCGGCGAACATGCCTTTCGCATTCTCCGGCGCCGGCTTTTGGGGCAGAGACGCGGCGCCATCCTGCAGGCCGCGCAGCAGGAAATCCATGGCCTTGGACAGCATGGCTTCCGGGACGGCGAAGCCCTGGTCGCGCGCATCCTGGAGGAAGGCGGTGACGTAGGCGCTCAGCCAGTACTCATGCTCCGCGATGTTGCCCCAGAGGCTGAAGCCGCCGTTCGGCGCCTGCATGGAGCCCAGCCGGCTGACCGCCTTGTCCAGGAAGTCGACGCGCTGTTCCCGGCTGTAAGGCTTGAGGCCGAAGCGCCGCGCCATCGCCTCGTCGATGAAGACATGCGGATAGGCGGTGCTGGTGGTCTGCTCGGCGCAGCCGTAGGGATAGGTCAGCAGCCCCTGCACGGCGGAGCGGACGTCGATCGGGGGCTTGTCGGACACGACCATGTGCGCTGCCACCGTATCGCGATGGAAGCCGGACAATTCCGCATCCTTCAGTTCCAGCGTCTTCCCCGGCTCGACGGTATACCGCCGCACCAGCGCCTGGCGCGGCGTCGGCGCCTGCACGGTGAGCGGAAAGCTGCGCTCCAGCTTGATCTGGTCGCCTGAGACCTGCAGCGTGATATTGTGCAGTCCGGGCACGGCGCGCGCATCGACATTGAACTGCAGCGTTCGCTTTTCCTGATCCTTCAGGGTCAGCGAGCGTTCGGCATCCTGGAAGGCAAGCGCGTTTCCGGCCCGTATCGCCACCTTCAGCGACTGGCTGGCGCCGGACAGGTTCTGCAGGTCCAGCGCCACCGTCGCCTGGTCGCCGAAGGACAAGAAGCGGGCGGCGGCCAGTTCGGCCACCAGCGGCGCGGCCACCGTCATCTCGGCATCGGCGGAACCGAAGCGCTCGGCGCCGGCCACCACCGCCATCAGCCTCAAGCTGCCGTTGAAGTCGGGCAAGGCCAGGGGAATCTCGGCCTCGCCCTGATCGTTGAGCTGGACCGGACCGCTGAACAGATCGACCAGCTTAACCTTTTTCGGCAGGCTGCGCGTCGGCTTCGGCGCGCTGTCGCCGCCGAACTTGAGCTTGCCTTTCTGCCCCTGCATTTTTTCGATGAGCCTGCCGTAGACGTCGTTCTGGTCGGCGCCATAGCGCAGCTTGCCGAAGAAGAAGCCATGCGGATCGGGTGAAGCAAAGCGGGTGATGTTGAGGATGCCGACATCCACCGCCGACAAGGTCACCACCGCCTTCTGTCCCTTCATGTCCGGTGCCTTGACGCGGACCTTGACGGTGGTCTCCGGCCTCACCTTCTGCGGCGCGGCGAGGCTCACCGCCACCTTGCGGTCGCCGCGCTCAAGCGGCAGGTGAACGACGCCCAGCGCCCGCGCCGGCGTGACGCGGTCGCCTTCGTTGCCGGGCCGAAGCACCAGCACGTTCACATACAGGTCATGCCGTTTCCACTCCGCCTGCAGCGGAATGTCGATGGTCGTTCCGGAGGCCGACACGCTGGCGCGTTTGGTCCATATCACCTTGTCGCCATCCACGGTGATGAGGGCTTCCCCTTTGTGCGGCGGCGTGATGGTCAGGCGCGCCGTCTCGCCATCGCGATAGGCTGCCTTGTCCAGCTTGAGGGAGACGCGGTCCGGACGCACGCCTTGCGCTTCATCGTCGCGGGCGCTCCAGCCGGCGTAGAAGCGGTAGGCCGTCTTCAGGCCGGTGTCGGGATCGCTGATTTCGAGCCGGTAGCGGCCGTAGCGCACCGGCAGCCGCAGCTTGCCGCGCCCGCCGGCGGGCACGGTGACGGCGGCGGTCTCGACCAGTTCATCGCTTTCGGTGAAACCAGAATGCCAGCCGCGCTGGTCGTCGAAACGCCAGTAGTAGTTGCGATCCTCCCGAAACAGGCTGACCGGCATGCCGGCCAGCGGCTTCATGTTACCGCTGCTGTCCGCTCGGATGACCTCGAACTCGACCGGACTGTTTTCCGGCGTATAGGCGCCGGTGAACAGCGGCCGCACGCCGACCAGCGCCGGCGCCGGCCACAGGGTCCGTTCCAGGCTGCGCACCACCGGCCTGCCGCCGGATTCGAGCAGGCTGAGCGTGGCCCGCACCAGCACCGGCGACTCCCGGCCCTTGGCCTCATCCAGGTCGATGCTGACCTGTGCATCGCCCTTGTCGTCCAGGGTCGTTTCATCCAGCTCCCTGCGCGACTTGAGCGCATCGTCGGCAAAGTTGCCAAACTCGAAGCCCGGGAATTGCTTGGCCAGCGGATTGCGGTCGCGCTCGAATTGCGCCACGCCCAGCAGGCGGTTGCCGGCGGCGGGCGCACCGTACAGATAGACGCCCTTTACATCGATGTCGAATGGCGCGTCGGTCGACAGGCTGGCCTGGCGGCTGACCAGGTCCAGCTTCATGCGCTCCGGCAGAAATTCCTCGACCCCGAAGCGGAACACGGTGGCCGGCACCTTGTCGCCCGGATCGCCGCGCAGTTCCAGCGTCCAGAAGCCGGTCTGGGCATCGGCCGGAATGTCGAGGCGGCGCGTGTAATAGCCGGGGAAGCGCGCATCCGGCCGCCACATGGCGGTGAACACGCTCTTGCCATCCGGCCGGCGCAGGATGGCCTGCACCGGCTGCGCCGGCACCGCGCGGCCATCCGCATCGCGCGCCAGCACCGACAGATCGAAGCTCTCGCCCGGCCGGTACAGATTGCGGCCGGAGTAGGCAAACAGCCGCACCGGCTTGTACGGCATGCCGGCGATGTCGTACTCCGACAGGTCGAGCGCCGGCTCCTTCAGCGCGATCAGCGACGTCATCTTGTCCTTGCGCGCCACCACCACCTTCGCGTCCCGCGGGCGTTCGGCGAAGACCGCATGGCCCTCGCCGTCGGTCTCGGCGCTGCCGACCACCTTGCCCTGGGCGTCGAGCCAGTCCACCTCCACGCCCTTCACCGCCTTGCCGTCGGCCAGCGAGCTGACGAAGGCGTCGGCGCTCTTGCCGAAGCGGCGCACATGCAGGCCGAGGTCGCTGACATAGAAATACGTCGTCTGGTATTCGTAGCGGAAACGCCCCGGCTGGCTCATCACCGCTACATAGATGCCCGGCTCCTTGAGTTCCTTGATGTCTTCCACCGAGATGTAGGTCACGCTGCGCCGGTTGGCCTTCTGCTCGGTCAGGAAGCGGCCGAGGTAGACGCTCTCGGCCATGTTGCGCAACTCATCGAGCCGGTACAGGCTGACGGCGCCGCGCAGCGAGGCGCGGTCCCAGTAGCCACGCTCTTCGTTCTCCTCGCCGTCGCCATCGTCATCATCCCGTTCCGTGCTCGGCTTGTTGCGCGGCCCGGCGATCACCTTGTCCAGGAAGTGGGGCATCTGCTCGTTCTTCACCCGCAGGAACTGGATATCGACTTCCGGCACGTTCACCGTGACGACCGGTAGTCCGCCGTTCTGGCGCGCCGGCAGCACCATGCCGTTGCTGGCGAAATAATAGGCCGGCGAGACCGGCGCGGACAGGATGGAGTAGCGCGCTTCCTCGTTCAGCTTCTTGCCGCCGGCGCCCGGCAAGCCGGCTTGAACGGTCACCACATAACGGGTTCTTGGCTTGATATGGGGGAAGTACAGCAGCCGCGGGTTCTCGCCCACCACCCAGGCGCCGGAGACCGCCTTGCCATTCTCGGAATTGGTGTCCTCCGGCTTGGTGCTGACGCGGGCGCCGGCATTGTCCGCCTGGCGCTCAGCATCGTCTTCATCGTTTTGTGGCTTGGTGATCACGGCGCCGGGCATTTCGAATACCCGGATGTACTTGTCGTAGGCAGTCTTGGGGTCGAGCGGCTGGCTGAAGGTCAGCGCGATGGCGGGGGAACCGTCGAAGCTGCGGTCGGAAGCATCCACCAAAGCAAGCGGCGCGTTCGGATCGGCGCTTCGATTTCCATCGCCGCCTTTGCCGGAAACATAGAAGTAGGCACCAGCAATCAGCGCGACAAACAGTGCCGCAGCCGCAATGACCTTCGCGCGCATCGAACCCCCGGAAAGTGATGTGGATCGCGAAGCAGGCGATCCTTTGATGAACGGATATTTCCGCTCGACATTATGTCACGGGGGTTGGGCTGACTTGTCTGAATTGAAATGAAATGGTGCGTGGAAACGACGCTCGGCTTCCTGGACGACGTTTCAAGAATGCGGTGGCAGCAGGCGGTCGAGCACGCCCTGCGAATCATGCGCGGCGCGGCGCAGGCGATCGTTCACGCCCTGCCACTCGCCGCCGCCTGGCGTGGCTTCGACCAGGATGATCGCCGCCTGATGCTGGTCCATGTCGCGCAGGGCGGCATACAGGCCATGGGCATAGCCGGCGGCGTCGGCGGGGAGCAGCACATGATCGGCTACCAATGATGCCAATTCGGCGGAGTGGAGAATGAGCGCGGCGCGATGTCCCGCCGCTTCCAGTTTGCGCAAGGTAGCCGCGATCTGCTCGGGCGCGATCAAGGCCACCGGCGTGCCCGGCGCGTAGTGCGCCTCCAGCGTGCCCGAAGCGCGCGGCGCCTGCTTGTCCGGCTGGCCGAGCGGCTGGCCGATCACTCGCTCGATCTCTTCGACGCTGATGCGGCCGGGCCGCAGCAGCACCGCGCCATGCGTATCGAAGCGGGACAGGTCGACGATGGTGGATTCGATGCCGACCTCGCTCGGACCGCCGTCGAGGATGGCGGCGAGCGAACTGCCCTCGCCTTCGCCGAACTCGTCGCGCACATGCTGTGCCGTGGTCGGACTGACATGCCCGAACTTGTTGGCCGAGGGCGCGGCCACGCCGCCGCGTCCGCCCTTGAAGGCGCGCAGCAGCGCCTGCGCCACCGGATGCGACGGGCAGCGCAGGCCGATCGAATCCTGGCCGCCGGAAACGGCGTCGGGAATGTGCGGCGCGCGCTTCAGGATCAGCGTCAGCGGGCCAGGCCAATAAGTCTGGATCAGCTTCTGCGCCGCCTCGGGCACGGCGCCAGCCCAGTGCCGGATGTCGGCTTCCGGCGCCAGGTGCACGATCACCGGGTGGTTGGCGGGCCGGCCCTTGGCTTCGTAGATGCGCGCCACCGCCGCCGGATTCTCGGCATCGGCGCCGAGGCCGTACACCGTCTCCGTCGGAAAGGCCACCAGCTCGCCCTGCTCCAGCAGGCGCGCGCTGGCGTCGATGTCGGCGGTGTCGGCGGTGTCGGCAGTGTCGATGCGGCTGTCCTGCATGAGCTGTCTGTCCCTATCGCTCAGGGCTGGATGCCGAGGATGGCGCAGGCCGCCTGCAGGTTGGCCTGGGCTTCGGCCAGGGTCGGCGCGATGAAGGTGACATGGCCCATCTTGCGGCCGCGGCGCGGATCGTCCTTGCCGTACAGGTGCAGGTTGGCGCCCGGCATGGCCAGGATGCGGTCCCAGGCCGGCTCGCGCGGTTCGTCGCCGTCGTCCTCGAACCAGATGTCGCCGAGGATGTTGAGCATGACCGCCGGCGAGTGCTGGCGCACGTCGCCCAGCGGCAGGCCGGCCATGGCGCGCACCTGCTGCGCGAACTGGCTGGTGACGCAGGCATCGATGGTGTAGTGGCCGCTGTTGTGCGGCCGCGGGGCCATTTCATTGACCACCAGCGAACCGTCCTGCAATACGAAGAATTCAATGCACAGCACGCCGACATAGTCGAGCGCGGCGATGATGGCCAGAGCCGCGTCCTGCGCCTTGTGCGCGCAATCGGCGGAGACGTTCGGGCCCGGCACGGTGGTGGTGAACAGGATGCCGTGGCGATGCACGTTCTCGGCGATCGGGTACACCACCGAGGCGCCATCGGCGCCGCGCGCCGCCAGCACCGAAATTTCATACGCCAGGGGCAGCATCTTCTCCAGCACGCACTCGACGCCGTTCATGCCGGCGAAAGCGGCCTGCGCTTCTTCGCGCGTCTTGACCCTGACCTGGCCCTTGCCGTCGTAGCCGAGACGCACCGTCTTCAGGATGCCGGGCAGCAGTTCATCAGGAATGGCGTCGATGTCGGCCGCGCTGCCGATGATCTTGTGCGGCGCGGGCAGCACGCCGGACTGGCCGGCGCAGGCGGTGAAGAAGCGTTTCTCGGCGATGCGGTCCTGAGCCACCGAGACGGCGGCGGCGGACGGCGCCACCACGCAGCGCTCGGCCAGGAAGGCGAGACTCTGCGCCGGCACGTTTTCGAATTCGGTCGTCACCGCGCGGCATTGCAGGGCCATCTCGTCCAGGGCGGCCTCGTCGGTGTAGCCGGCGGAGAGGAGATGGTCGGCGGCATGGCCGGCCGGGCAGTCGCGTGCCGGCTCCAGAACCGTCACCTTGTAGCCCATGGCTTGCGCCGCATGGGCGAACATGCGGCCGAGCTGGCCGCCGCCCATCACGCCGAGCCAGGTGGCCGGCGTGGCGGAAGGCAGGAAGGGAAACGGCTTGTCGTTCATAGCGGCAGGGTCATGGCTTGCGCCGCCTGGGTCTGCTTCAGGCGGAACTGCTCCAGCTTCTGCGCCAGCGAATCGTCGGTGGCGGCCAGCATGGCGATGGCGGTGAGCGCGGCATTGGCGGCGCCGGCCTCGCCGATGGCGAAGGTGGATACCGGCACGCCCTTGGGCATCTGCACGATGGACAGCAGCGAATCCTCGCCGCGCAGGTACTTGGACGGCACCGGCACGCCGAGCACCGGCACGATGGTCTTGGCGGCGATCATGCCCGGCAGGTGGGCAGCACCCCCGGCGCCGGCGATGATGGCGCGCAGGCCGCGGCCGCGCGCGGCTTCGGCATAGGCGAACATCTGGTCCGGCATGCGATGCGCGGAAACCACCTGCGCTTCATGCGGCACGCCGAATTCCTTCAGCATCGCCACCGCATGCTGCATCACCTCCCAGTCGGAGGACGATCCCATCACCACGCCGACCAGCGGCGTCGCGGTTTGCTGGTTCGCTGTCGTCATGTCGGCCTCAGTCCTTCAGGGTCTCGCCGGTCAGGCGCTCCAGCGCTTCGCGGTACTTGGCGCCGGTCTTCTCGATCACGTCGGCGGGCAGGGCCGGCGCCGGCGCGGTCTTCTTCCAGTCGCTCAGCGTTTCCAGGTAATCGCGCACGAACTGCTTGTCGAAGGACGGCGGCGACATGCCGGGCGCGTAGGAATCCGCCGGCCAGAAGCGGGAAGAGTCGGCGGTCAGGACTTCATCCATCAGGTGCAGCACGCCGTCGTCGTCCAGGCCGAATTCGAATTTGGTGTCGGCGATGATGATGCCGCGGGTGGCGGCATAGTCGGCGGCGGTCCGGTACAGCTGGATGCTGACGTCGCGAATCTTCGCAGCCAATTCCTTGCCGATGCGGTTTTCCATGTCGGCGAAGCTGATGTTCTCGTCATGCTCGCCGAGGTCGGCCTTGGCCGCCGGCGTGAAGATCGGCTGCGGCAGCTTGTCGGCCTGGCGCAGGCCCTGGGGCAGCGTCACGCCGCAGACGGCGCCGGTCTCCTGGTAATCCTTCCATCCGGAGCCGATGATGTAGCCCCGCACCACCGCTTCCACCAGGATGGGCTGCAGGCGCTTGGCCACCACCGCGCGTCCCTTGACCTGCTCCACCTCGTCCGGCTGCACCACGCTCTCCGGCGCAATGCCGGTCAGATGATTCGGCACGATGTGGCCGAGCTTCTCGAACCAGAAATCCGACATCTGGTTCAGCACGCGGCCCTTGGAAGGAATCGGCTCGTTCATCACCACGTCGAAGGCCGAGAGGCGGTCTGTGGTGACGATCAGCAGCTTGTCGTTGCCGACGGCATAGTTGTCGCGCACCTTGCCGCGGCCGAGCAGCGGCAGGGAATGGAGGGTGGATTGGTACAAACTGTTCATGCGGAGCCTATTCGATATGATCCGGTGACAAGCGGGTGCCGGGTGCGGTTCCTGAAAACCAGGCGGCGGGAAATGCTCGATGGGAAGCCAAAAAGCACAACCGGCGGGTGCATGACACGCCGCCGGCTGGTTTTATGCCCGTACCGGAAATTTCCGGGACGCCACCCCGTTGCCGGGCGTGGCGACATTCAAGGGCGGTATTTTACTGCACGATCTGCGAGAGTTCGCCTTTTTTGTACTTTTCAGCCATTTTTTCCAGGGAAATCGCCTTGATCTTGGCAGCCTGGCCTTCGCAGCCGAACGCCAGGAAGCGGGACTTGACCACTTTCTTGGCGGCTTCACGGGCCGGCTTCAGATACTCGCGCGGATCGAACTTGGACGGGTTCTCGGCGAAGAAGCGGCGGATGGCGCCGGTCATGGCGAGGCGGATGTCGGTGTCGATGTTCACCTTGCGCACGCCGTGCTTGATGCCTTCCTGGATCTCTTCGATCGGCACGCCATAGGTTTCCTTCATGTCGCCGCCGAACTGGCGGATCTCGGCCAGCAGCTCCTGCGGCACCGAGGAGGAGCCGTGCATCACCAGGTGGGTGTTGGGGATGCGGGCGTGGATTTCCTTGATGCGCTCGATGGCGAGGATGTCGCCGGTCGGCTTGCGCGAGAATTTGTAGGCGCCGTGCGAAGTGCCGATGGCGATGGCCAGCGCATCGCAATGGGTCTGCTTGACGAAGTCGGCGGCCTGGTTGACGTCGGTGAGCAGCTGCTCGCGGGTCATGGTGCCTTCGGCGCCGTGGCCGTCTTCCTTGTCGCCCTTCATGGTCTCCAGGGAGCCGAGCACGCCGAGTTCGGCCTCGACGGTGACGCCGATGGCGTGGGAGAACTCCACCACCTTGCGCGACACTTCCACGTTGTACTCATAGCTGGCGACCGACTTGCCGTCTTCCATCAGCGAGCCGTCCATCATGACGGAAGAGAAGCCGGACTTGATCGCGGCCATGCACACCGCCGGCGACTGGCCGTGGTCCTGGTGCATGACGATGGGAATGTGCGGATAGGCTTCCACCGCGGCGGAAATCAGGTGCCGCAGGAAGGCTTCGCCGGCGTATTTGCGGGCCCCGGCCGATGCCTGCATGATCACCGGCGCGCCGACTTCCTCGGCGGCTTCCATGATGGCGGTGACCTGCTCCAGGTTGTTGACGTTGAAGGCCGGCAGGCCATAGCCGTTTTCGGCGGCGTGGTCCAGCAATTGACGCATGGAAACGAGTGGCATGATTAATCTCCAGACTATAAAAAAACTTTTGTGATCGTTAGCGGTGTGAACGCTTGACGCTTCCCTGTCAGTATTCGCCGATCTTCATGATCTTCAGGGCATTGGTGCCGCCGGTCTGCCCCATGGGCTCGCCCAAGGTGAGGACTATATTGTCACCTTTCTGCACGATGCCTTTAGCCAAAAGCAAATCCTGCGCGGCCTTGAGCACCGCTTCCCGGTCGGTGGAATGCTCCAGCCTCAGGGTGCAGACATTGCGGAACAGCGCAGCCTTGCGCTGCGTCGACTGGCTGGGCGTCATGGCGATGATCGGAATGTCGATGTTGTGGCGGCTCATCCAGAGCGCCGTCGAGCCGGACTCGGTCAGCGCCACGATCGCCTTCACCCGCAGGTGGAAGGCGGTGAACAGCGCGCCGTAAGCAATAGACTGGTCGATGCGGGTAAAAGTGGCATTGATGAAGTCGGCATCGAGCTTCACCACCGCCGACTTCTCCGCCTCCAGGCAGATCGCCGACATCGCTTCCACGGTTTCGATCGGATAGTTGCCCGACGCCGTTTCCGCCGAGGTCATCACCGCATCGGTGCCGTCCAGCACCGCATTGGCCACGTCCGACACCTCGGCCCGGGTCGGCACCGGGTTCTGGATCATCGACTCCATCATCTGCGTGGCGGTGATGGTCAGCTTGTTGCTGGCGCGCGCCATCTGGATCATGCGCTTCTGCAGCGCCGGCACGGCGGCATTGCCCACTTCCACCGCCAGGTCGCCGCGCGCCACCATGATGCCGTCGGAGACGTCCAGGATTTCCTGCAGCACCGGAATCGCTTCGGCGCGCTCGATCTTGGCGATCATCTGCGGCTTGTGGCCGTGCAGCTCGCCGGCGATGTTGGCCAGCTGGCGCGCCATGATCATGTCGGTGGGACTCTTCGGGAACGACACGGCGATGTAATCGGCCTGGAAGCTCATCGCGGTCTTGATGTCTTCCATGTCCTTGCCGGTCAGGGCCGGCGCGGTCAGGCCGCCGCCGAGGCGATTGATGCCCTTGTTGTTGGACAGCTCGCCGCCGATGCGCACGGTGGTGTGGATGGCGCTGCCGACGATGCGGTCCACCACCAGCACGATCAGGCCGTCGTTGAGCAGCAGCACGTCGCCCATCCGGACATCGCGCGGCAGCTCCTTGTAGTCGAGGCCGACCATGGCCTGGTTGCCCAGTTCGCAGGTGGCGTCGAGGATGAACTTGCTGCCGTTCTGCAGGTTGATCTTGCCGTGCTCGAACTTGCCGACGCGGATCTTCGGCCCCTGCAGGTCGGCCATGATCGCCACCTCGCGGCCGCACTCGGCGGCGATCTGCCGCACCAGCGCGGCCCGGTCGATGTGATCCTGGGCCTTGCCGTGGGAGAAATTGAGCCGGACGACGTTGACGCCGGCTTCGATCATGCGCTTCAGGATGACCGGGCTGCTCGATGCCGGGCCGATGGTGGAAACGATCTTGGTGGCTCTCTGCCTCATGGACTTCCTTTGATCCGGTTGCTGGCGATTAAGGACGCCGCTCAGGCAGCGGCGCGCTGCAACAGGATTTCCACGGCCGGCAAGGTCTTCCCTTCGAGGAACTCGAGGAAGGCGCCGCCGCCGGTGGAGATGTAGCCCACCTTGTCGGCGATGTCGTACTTGGCGATGGCCGCGAGTGTATCGCCGCCGCCGGCAATGGAGAATCCCTCGGAATGGGCGATCGCCATCGCCAGGGTCTTGGTGCCTTCGCCGAACTGGTCGAACTCGAACACGCCCACCGGGCCGTTCCAGACGATGGTGCCTGCCATGGCGATCTGCTGCGCCAGCTGCTTGGCGGTCTGCGGGCCGATGTCGAGGATCATGTCATCGTCGGCGACGTCGGCCACCGCCTTCACCGTGGCGGCGGCGGCGGGTGAGAATTCCTTGGCGCACACCACGTCCACCGGGATGGGCACCGAGGCGCCGCGCTTGGCCATGATGTCGATGATGGTCTTGGCTTCCTCGACCAGGTCGGCCTCGGCCAGCGACTTGCCGATCTTCAGGCCGGAGGCCAGCATGAAGGTGTTGGCGATGCCGCCGCCGACGATCAGGTTGTCGACCTTGTCGGCCAGCGATTTCAGGATGGTGAGCTTGGTGGAGACCTTGGAGCCGGCGACGATGGCCACCAGCGGACGGGCCGGCTGGTTCAGCGCCTTGCCCAGCGCATCCAGCTCCGCCGCCAGCAGCGGGCCGGCGCAGGCGATCGGCGCGTACTTGGCGATGCCGTGGGTGGTGGCTTCGGCGCGGTGCGCGGTGCCGAAGGCGTCGTTCACATAGACGTCGCACAGCGCGGCCATCTTCTTGGCCAGTTCGTCGCTGTTCTTCTTCTCGCCCTTGTTGACGCGGCAGTTCTCGAGCAGCACCACCTGGCCGGGCGCGACTTCCACGCCGTCGACCCAGTTCTGGCGCAGCTCCACCGGACGGCCGAGCAGCTCCGACATGCGCTTGGCGATCGGCGCCAGGCTGTCCTCCGGCTTGAATTCGCCCTCGGTCGGACGGCCGAGGTGGGAGGTGACCATCACCGCCGCGCCGGCGTCGAGCGCCTGCCTGATGGCGGGGACCGAAGCGCGGATGCGGGTATCTTCGGTGATGTTGCCGGCATCATCCTGCGGCACGTTGAGGTCGGCGCGGATGAAGACGCGTTTGCCCTGCAGCTGGTTGCGGGCGATCAGATCACTCAGGCGATTGAATTGCATGGCGGGCGGACGGAAGCGTGTGTGGAATTAAAAGTCCGCCATTCTACCGCAGGGAAATGAGCATAAAGCCATTTTCCTTGCGAATTTGGATTTACATTAAAAACCGAAAAACGGTGAACAATGCCATTCCGACAATGATGGTTCCGAGCAGGCGCCGGGTCGCCAGGAAGAAGATCGCCGCGCCGATGGCCGCCAGCAGGCGCGGGTTGAACCAGTCCAGGGCAACGCTGCCTGGCGCCAGCAGCAGGTCGGGCGCGATGATGGCCGCCATGGCTGCCGCCGGCGCATAGCGCAGCGCGTGCTGCAGGCGCGGCGGCAGCTTCACCGCGTTGCCGAGCAGGAAGAAGGAGCCGCGGGTAAGGAAGGTGGCCAGCGTCAACAGGCCGATGGTGATCCAGAAATCGGCACTGCTCATGAAGTCTTCCCTTCACTGTCGATCAGCTTGTCCACCAGCATGGCGCAGGCCATGCCGAGGATCACCGCCAGCAGCAGTCCCAGGCGATACGGCAAGCCGGCGGCAGCCACCGCCACCGCGCCGGCCACCACCACGCCGGACAGCGCGGCCATGTTCACCACCAGCGGAATCAGGATGGCCAGCAGCGCCAGCGTGCCGGCGAAGCCGATGCCCCAGCTCTGCGGGATCTGGCTGGCGAGCAGGATGCCGGCCACCGAACCCGCCTGCCAGAAGCACCAGTTGGTATAGCCGATGCCGGAAAAGAAGGCGATCCTGCCGGCGCTGTCGACCTTGGATGCGGACGGGAAGCGCTGCGGGAAGATGCCCATGGTGATGTCGGCATTCAGGTAGCCGTACCACAGGCGCTTGTGCCAGGGCAGATGGGCGAAATGCGGGCCGACCACGGCGGCGAAGATGACGAAGCGCAGGTTGACCACCATGGCGGTCAGGAACACCACCCAGACCGGCACGTTGGCGGCGATCAGCGGCAGCGCGGCAAGCTGGGCCGAGCCGGCGAACACGGCGAAGGTCATGCCGAGCGCCTGCCACAGCGTCAGGCCGGACTTGACCATCGCCATGCCGGTCACCATGCCCCAGGCGAAGATGCCGGGCATGGTCGGCAGGCAGGCGCGCACGCCCTCGCGGTAGGCGCCGTCGCGCATGGCGCGGAGAGTGGAAGCGGTTCTGGCCGGGCTGCTGTTCATGCGGCGGATCCAGCGCCGCCGTGCGGATGACGAAATGCGATCTTCATGGAAATAAGGGACGGCCGTGCAACGGGTCGATGCTGCGAAACCGCCGCGGCGCAAAGCCGTTCATTGTACTGATGATTTTTCCGTCCTGCCCGAATCCGCTAGAATCGAGGCTTTGCACTTTCCCGGAGATACGACGATGTCCATGGCCGACCGCGACGGCAAGATTTGGAAGGATGGCGAGCTGATCGACTGGCGCGACGCCACCGTCCACGTGCTCACCCACACCCTGCACTACGGCATGGGCGTGTTCGAAGGCGTGCGCGCCTACAAGACCGACAAGGGCACCGCCATCTTCCGTCTGAAGGAACATACCCAGCGGCTGTTCAACTCCGCCAAGATCTTCCAGCTGCCGATTCCGTTCGACATGGAGAACCTCATCGAGGCGCAGAAGACGGTGGTGCGCGAGAACCGGCTGGAGTCCTGCTACCTGCGGCCGCTGGTCTGGATCGGCTCGGAAAAGATGGGCATCGCCGCCAAGGGCAATACCATCCACGTCGCCGTCGCCGCCTGGCCCTGGGGCGCCTATCTCGGCGAGGAAGGCATGTCGCGCGGCATCCGCGTCAAGACCTCGTCCTTCACCCGGCACCACGTCAACGTCTCCCTGGTGCGCGCCAAGGCCTGCGGCTACTACATCAACTCCATCCTCGCCAACCAGGAAGCGCTGGCCGACGGCTACGACGAAGCGCTGCTGCTCGACACCGAAGGCTACGTGTCCGAGGGATCCGGCGAGAACGTGTTCATCGTCAAGAACGGCAAGATCTACACGCCCGACCTCGCCTCCTGCCTGGACGGCATCACCCGCGACGCGGTGCTGACCATGGCGCGCGACATGGGCATCGAGGTGATCGAGAAGCGCATCACCCGCGACGAGATGTATTGCTGCGACGAAGCCTTCTTCACCGGCACCGCCGCCGAGATCACCCCGATCCGCGAGCTCGACAACCGCCAGATCGGCGAAGGCAAGCGCGGCCCGATCACCGAGAAGCTGCAATCCCTGTTCTTCGACGTGGTCGCCGGCAAGGCGCCGCAATATCAGCACTGGCTTACCCTGGTTTAAGGAAACGCACCATCATGACCGACGCAACGCAACAGCAGATGAGCTTCGTGGAACTGGACGGCAAGGATCTGCCCGCCTTCTGCCCCAACCCTTCGATGCCCGTCTGGTCTTCCCATCCGCGCATCTACATCCCCTTCGACGCCCACGGCGAAGGCAAATGCTCCTATTGCGGCACGGTGTACCGCATCAAGCCGGGCACCAAGGTCCACGGCCACTGAGCACCCACGGGACGCTGTCCGGCGTTCCTTCATTCCTCCGGCGTTTTCCGGCCCCATGCCCCGCGTGCCGGGCGCCGGACCGGACAACCCCACTGCCCTATACTGCCTGCATGCATGCCGGCGCCGACGGCGCCCGGCATTGCCTTCAGCCAATGCCAACAAGAGGCGCACCATGCCAGAACCCTCCAGCCTGTTCCAGACACCGGCGGAAACCGAAGCCGCTTTCTACGACGCCATCCGCCGCGCCGACATCGAGGCGGTAATGAGCCTGTGGGCGGATGAGGAAGACATCGTCTGCATCCACCCCGGCGCGCCGCGCCTGGTCGGCCATGGCGCCATCCGCGCCGCCTTCGAGCAGATCTTCGAACAGGGCGGCGTGGACATCAGTCCGGTGCAGGTGCAAGTGGTGCAGAACGTCATGACCTCGGTGCACAACATCATCGAGGAAGTGCACCGCACCAGCGCCACGCCGCAGGACATCCACATCCTCGCCACCAACGTCTACATGAACACCCACCGCGGCTGGCGCCTGGTGGCTCACCATGCGTCCGTCGTGCCGGGCGAAGCGCCGGCGGACGTGCCGGTGGCGACGCTGCTGCATTGATGCCGATGCCGGCCGCCTCCCTATGCAGGACATGAACTACATTGCTCCAGGCTGGCTGCCCGGCGGCCATCTGCAAACTATCTATCCCGCCAAATGCATCGCCAAGCCGGCGGTGGATTACCAGCGCGAGCGCTGGCCCACGCCCGACGGCGACTTCATCGACATCGATTTCGTCGACGGCGAGCCAGGCCAGCCCTTCCTGGTGCTGTTCCACGGCCTGGAAGGCTCCTCCGACAGCCACTATTCGCGCGCACTGATGGCGCATATCCGCGCGCTCGGCTGGAGCGGCGCGGTGCCGCATTTCCGCGGCTGCTCCGGGGAGATCAATGCCGCGCCCCGCTTCTATCATTCGGGCGATGCCGAAGAGATCGACTGGATCATCCGGCGCCTGGCGCAGCAGCGGAAGCAGCAGGATCCAGCCGCCAGCCGCTTCTATGCGGTCGGCGTTTCCCTCGGCGGCAATGCGCTGCTGCGCTGGCTGGGTGAATCGGGACATCGAGCGGAATTCGTCGATGCCGCCTGCGCCATTTCCGCGCCGCTCGATCTGGCCGGCGGCGGCGCAGCGCTTTCGCGCGGCGTGAACATGATCTACACCCGGGTGTTCCTGCAGACGCTGAAGCCGAAGTGCCTCACCAAGCTGACACAGTTCCCCGACCTGTTCGACCGCGACGCGATGCTCAGGTCGCGCAACCTGTATGAATTCGACAATGCGGTGACCGCGCCGCTGCACGGCTTCCGCGACACCGACGACTACTGGCACCGGGCCAGCGCCAGGCATGTGCTGGACGCCATCACCGTGCCGACGCTGGTGCTGAACGCCAGAAACGATCCCTTCCTGCCGGAGCGGCATTTGCCGCAGTCGGCATCGGCTGCCGTCAGGCTGGAGTATCCTCGCGAGGGCGGCCATGTCGGCTTCGCCACCGGCGGCCCGCCGGGCAGCCTTGCCTGGCTGCCGCAGCGCATACACCGGTTCCTCGTCAACGGAGGCTAGCGATGGATGAGATCGTCAGGCAAGCCATGGCCAAATGGCCCAACGTTCCGCACTGCTTCGGCTGGCTGGCCCTGGACGCGCGCGGCGCCTGGCGCATGCGCGACGATCGGGCGCAGGCGCTGAACCTGCCGGGCGACCGCATCATGAATGCGGCGCTGCAGGGCTTCATCAACCGCAATTACACCCATGACGGCGCCGGCCGCTGGTACTTCCAGAACGGGCCGCAGCGGGTCTACGTCAACCTGGAGGCCACGCCCTTCATCGCCCGCACCGACCCGGCGCGGGGTTTCCTGCTGCAGACCGGCGCAGCGCTCGAAAAAGTGGATACCGCCTGCATCACCGAGAAGGGAGAACTGGTGCTGGTCGCCGGGGACAGAACGGCGCAGCTGGATGATCGCGACATGGCCCAGGTATTGCCGCTGCTTCGGCTCGACGGCGTTGCGGTGAGCGACGAACAGCTGCTGGCCTGGGTGGAGAATGCGGCGTCGACGGCGCGCATGTCGCTGGCGCTTCCGGCGGGCGCGGTCCCGGTGGAAAAAGTGGCATCGGATGAACTGCCGCGCCGCTTTGGCTATACCCGCATTCCCAGCCCGGACGCGGGCTGACCCGCTTCCGGGCTACTTCCCTTTCTGTCCCGCCTGCCCTGCCTTGGATTCCTCGCGCCAGCGCGTCTGCAGTTCGCGCTCGCGAGCGTCGATCACCGCCTGGTCGTAGAACGAAGCATCCGGCGAACGGCGCGCGATGCCGAGCTGGTCGAGCGCCGCCAGCAGGCTGCCGGACAAGGCATAGGATTCGGCCAGCGCCATGTGCTGCAGCGCCTGCTTGCCCTGCGCCGCGTAGGCGCGGGCCAGCAGATCCTGCAGCTGCTGCTCGCTGCGGTAGAGCTGGGCCTGGTCGCGCAGGAAGGTGATGGCCTCGTCGAACTTGTTGCCGGCGATGAGCGCATCCGCGTATTGCCAGACCAGCCCGCGCGACAGCGGATAGCGCTCGCGCGCCGCCTTCGCCTCCCTGAGGGCCTCGTCCGGCTGGCGCGCCGCCAGCTTGATGTCGATCGCCAGGCTTGGATAGGCTGAGGTCTTGATCGCCGCGCCGGAACTGCGCGCCGACGCCTGCGATTCTTGCAGCAGGGTCTGCGCGCGGTCGAGCGCGCCCTGGCGCAGGGCAAGGAAAGCAAGACCGTATTTCGCCGCCGCGGTCTGGATCGCGTTTTTCTGCTGCAGCTGGTTTTCCAGCGCGGTGCCGGCATCGCGCAAGCCCTGCGGCGACAGGTCCTGCAGTACCCGGGTTCGCGCGCGGATCAGATGGAAGTCCAGTGTGTCTGCATGCTGGCGATAGGGCTGGTTGCGGGTGCGGGCCTGGATGTCGGCGATGCGCTCGGTGGTGAGCGGGTGGGAGCGCAGATACGCCGGCGCGCTGTCGTTGTAGGCCCGAGTGGCGTTCTGCAGGCGGCCGAAGAAGGAAATCATGCCGGAGGTATCGAAGCCGGCCTGGCCGAGAATCTGCAGGCCTACCCGGTCCGCCTCGCGCTCGGCATCGCGGCTGAAGCTGAGCTGGCGCTGCATCGCATAGCCCTGCCCGCCCATCATCAGCGCGGCGGAAGCGTTCGAACTGGAGCGGGCCGCCAGCGCCGCCATGACCATCGCCGCCAGCGGAATCAGCGCGTCCTGCTTCTGCTGGCCGATCATGCGGGCGATATGGCGCTGGGAAACGTGGCCGATCTCGTGCGCCAGCACCGAGGCCAGTTCGGATTCGCTCTGCGCCGCGAGGATCAGCGCCGAATGCACGCCGATGAAGCCGCCCGGCAGCGCGAAGGCATTCAGCATCGGGTCGCGCACGGCGAAGAAGTTGTAGTCATAGCCGGCTTCGCCGCGCGCCTCCGGATGGATGGCTACCAGGCTGCTGCCGAAATAATTCAGGTATTCATTGAGCGGGCCGTCGTCGAGGTAATCGCGGTCGCGCCGAATGTCGCGCATGATTTCCTCGCCCAGCTTGCGCTCCATCTGCGGCGACAGCTCTTCCCGGTCGGTATCGCCGAGATTCGGCAGGTTCTGCGCACTGATGGAGACCGGCGCCAGCGAGGCCGGCACCGCGCAGGCAATGGCCAGCGCCAGCGCCACGAGGCGCCGGCCGGAACCGACATGGCCATGCTGGAAAAGTTTCGTTTTCACGATGTTATGATACCCGCCCCGACGGATCGTTCAAGCAGCCCCGACTCTCTTTACAGGTCTTTACCATGGATAACAGCAAGCATAGCGGCAATGCCGAAAACGCGCAGGGCGGCCTCACTCACTTCGATGCGGGCGGCCAGGCGCACATGGTCGATGTGGGCGCGAAGAACGAAACCCATCGTGTCGCGCTGGCGGGCGGCACCATCCGCATGAAACCGGAAACGCTGGCCATCGTGCAGTCGGGCAGCGCCAAGAAAGGCGATGTGATCGGCATCGCCCGCATCGCCGCCATCATGGCCGCCAAGCGCACCAGCGACCTGATTCCGCTCTGCCATCCGCTGGCGTTGACGCGCGTCGCGGTGGATTTCGATATCGATGCAGCCTCTTCCAGCATCCACTGCACCGCCCGCGTCGAAACCTACGGCAAGACCGGCGTGGAAATGGAAGCGCTGACGGCGGTGCAGGTCGGTCTGCTCACCATCTACGACATGTGCAAGGCGGTGGACCGCGGCATGGTGATGACCGATGTGAAGGTGCTGGAGAAGCACGGCGGAAAGTCGGGGGACTGGGTGGCCGGCTGAGACCGTCCTTGTCCAGCCCCTGCCCCGGCAGGTTTCAATTTCACGGCGCGGCATGCGCTGCCGCTGCAGAAACGAATCAGTCGTTGTGCCGGCCGCGCTGGCGATTGCTGCGGTAATCCCAGGGCGGCACCGGATCGGGATCGACCCACAAGCCGCGATGTTCCTTGCGCGCCTGCTCTTCCACCACAGCCAGGGTCTGGTCCTGATTGAAACGGGGGTCGACCCAGGCCATGCCGCGCGCCACCTGCTCCCGGTTGGCTTCCACGCCCTCGCAGGACACGATCGCCACCGTGCGGCCATATTTATCGACATCCACGGTTCGGTATTCCGCATCCTTCCCGAAGCAGAGATCCGATAGCGACTTCAATGCCGCCGAGGCGAAAGCTTGGCCGCGCTCCGGCGCGTCGATGTTGGCCAGCTGGATTCTGAGCGGTTGCTTGTCCACCAGCAGGGTAAGCGTGTCACCGTCGGCGATGCCGATTACCTTGTGGGCGAAGACGGGGAGCGACAGCAGGATGCCGGCCAATACGAGGAAAATTCTGCTCATTCCAGAGGTAAGGATCTTGTAATGGAGCAGTGTAATCGAATGTTGTAATTTTGCATAAGCCTGCATGGCCCCTCCCCACGTCAACGTCGGGAAGATGCAGATCATGTTGGCTTGACAAGCATTCATGTCGTGCGTTTCGCCGTCAGCCAGACGGCGGCGATGCGATCGGCGCCGGCATACGCCTCCTGTTCCAGTTCCTCGCCGAAGACGTCCGGATCCAATTCTTCGTAGGTCCAGGCAAATCCCGCTCTGGCCAGCCGCTCGACGGCCGCTTCGCGAAACGCATCCTGACCGCGAACGATGGCGCTGCCGGTGTACAGCAGCAGCGTTCCGCCAGGGTTCAATCTTTCCAGTGCCGCGTCGATGATGGCCAGCGACAAGCCCGCGCCGAGCGGTCCGCCGCCGTGCCGGTATGTTCGTTCGCCGGCGTCGACCAGGTAGGGCGGATTGGAGACGATCAGATCGAAGCCGCCGCTTACCTGGCGCAGCAGGTCGCTGCGGCAGGCCGATACATTGGATGTGCCGGCAAGATGGGCATTGAGCGCGGCGAAGCGAACGGCGGCCGGATTGATGTCGGCTGCCAGTACCTCGGCGCCGGGCCGGGCAGCGGCAATGGCAATCGCGCCGGGACCGGCGCCGGCGCCGATGTCCACCGCCCGGGCGATCCGCAGGCCAGGCTCCACCAGATCGAGATGGCGCTGCAGCGCGTTGACAAAGCGATAGGTATCCGGCCCGAAGAAAACCGCGTCGGGCGCGTCGGTCGGGAAGGCGGAATGCAGCAGGCGCCATGGCCCCAGCGTCGAGACGCGCGCCATGCAGCGCCATGCATCATCGTGCTGAAAAACGATGCCGGCCCGGCGCATCAAGGCCAGCAGTTCATCCGGGACGATGGCGGCATCGAAGGGACGGCTCCAGCCGAAGATGTCTTCCAGACTGGATGCGGCCCGGTTTTCCGGGCGATCGTTGACGCGCCGGTGGGTAGCGGGCGTGACGGTGGTGAATCGATATGAGCGCGCCGCCAGCCAGCGCACCATCTCCACCAGAGCCGCATCGCGGTCGGCGAGCAGCGCCGCGTCGTCGGCGTATTCGTTCGGATTGTCGCGCATGGTCATCCCGGGTTCCTGACGGCTCAGATGCCGGCATGGGGCGGCATGCTGCTGAAGGTGGAAATGACGTTTCGACTATGGTCGGAAGACTTGATTCATCGGCCATGAGCGCTTCTTAATCTGGCTCAGCCCGGCCGGCGGGGTGGCTTGGGCCGGCATGGCGCCGGCCCCGTACATCAGTTGCCCTGCTTCCAGGGCGTGGGAGCAGAAGGCGCCTGGTGGCGGCCGCAATCGCAGTCATACCAGTTGCGCTCATTCCAAATGGAGGGATTGAAATTGCCGAAATTGTCTTCGACCGGAACGACGCCGCGCTGCGCACTGTACGTAACCTTGCGCGCCGGCTGAGCGCCCAAGGATGCCTCGTCTTCCAGCGGACCGCCGCCGCAGCCAGTCAGGCAGGTGGTCAATGCAATAGAAATCAATGCCACCGAGACGGGCTTGGCATGGGTTTCAAACTTCTTCAACACCGGTTCCTTCCTCAATTTGCATGCCGCGAATCAACGCGGCTCATGCGTTTATGAGGTTACCGGCCGGAAAAGGTTCCTATGGGAATTGAATTTGGTTATCACGGCAAACGGTCTGTCTGCCGCTTTGCCTGATTGGCAACCAGCGGTCAGAAGACGGCGGCGGCTTCCCTTGCTTCTCGCGGTTGCGCGGGCACGCTGGCGAGAATCGATTGAATCTGCGCAGCCGAAATCTCGTGTCCACGCGCGGCTGCCCGGGACAGCCACATCAGGCCGAGATGCGCATCGCGCCGAACGCCGATGCCGTCGATGAAACAGCGCGCCAGCCAGTGCATGGCTTCGGCATCTTCCTGTTTGGCGGCAGCCTCCAGCCACCAGATGGCTTGTTCCGGCTTGCCATGCTCCAGAAAGAGCAGCGCCACGTCGGTTTGGGAACGGGAGTCGCCCGCATCGGCCTGATGGATGAGATGAAGATCGTCGTCATCGATCGGCATGGCGATCTGATAACGGACTTCATCCAGCGGAATGAGGACCTTGTTCAGCGCGCCGCCATCCCGCAGGTAAGGCAGGGATTTGTCGGCAATGCGCCGGCGCAGGGTGCGTTCGCTTTGTTCGGTCAATGTGGCAAAGCTGGCAAGGCTGATGGTTCTCACGATGGGTCCGTTCCGCAATCCAATGACAAGGGTTTGCAGGTTGCCACGAGAAGTTGGCATGGGTTTCTCGCCGGCAACCATGCGTGTCCAGGCAAAACAGGCGGCAATCGCGCCTTAAAACACCCCGGTTTGCGGTATTTCACCTGTTCTATTGCTGGCACGCAAGATGCATATTACTTGGCATTGGCAGGACAGCCAATCTACCGTTTGACAACATCTAGGGGATTAACATGAAAGTCGCTCAATTCAAAAAGCAGGCACAACAGGGCTTCACCCTGATCGAACTGATGATCGTCGTGGCCATCATCGGCATTCTGGCCGCCGTTGCAATCCCGGCCTATTCCGACTACACCATGAAAGCCAAGGTCAGCGAAGCCACGTCGATCTCCGCACCGGCGCGTCTGGCCATCGCTCAGGCCTTCAATGAAGGCACGCTGGCGGCCAACACCGACAATACCGCCACTGGCAACATCTTCAACCTCCCGGTCGACACCACCATCAAGAGCAAGTACGTCACTTCCGTGACTGCCAAGGGCTCCAGCGCCACCGCCGGCACCGTCGAAGTCAAGATGCAGGGCACCAACGACACTTCCGTCGACAGCAAGCTGGTGGTCTACAGCATCACCTGCGTCGCCGGCGCCCAGTGCACCACCACGGTTGACACCACCAACAGCACCGTGAATTCCAAGTACCTGCCGAAGACCTAATCCGGTCTCCCGAGTGGCGTGACGCCACAAAGCAAAAACGCCCCAGTGATGGGGCGTTTTGCATTCCTGCCTTAGCGTGCATTTGGGGCACGGTTTAGGCAAGCAAGCCGCATATGGAATTACCGCGGATTGCCTGCACCAGTTTTGTATCCCGATTTGCTTGGCAGCGTATCCCCGGAAACGGACTGGCAGTTGATAGTGCCATTGGCGGTGCCAGCACAAGCGGCTTTATATGTGTAGCCTCCGGCTTCTGCGTTTCCGGCAAACGTAATGGTTACGTTACCAGAGGCACCGCCAGTGCCCGCCGTACCTGCCAATGTGACGGCACCAGTTGCATAGTTTGGTGTCGGCAGCGCCGTACCCGGGAAGCCGTGGCCGTTAAGTTCGGTAACGGAATCGCATTGCGAGCCGTCATTTTGATTCTCGTTCATGCAGGCGAAGATCGCGGTTTTCATGCCGTCTATCGATGCGACGTTCGATGACCACTTGGCTTTCAGGGTGTAGTCCTGATATTGAGGTATTGCCACTGCCGCCAGTACGCCAATGATCGCCACCACAATCATCAATTCAATGAGGGTAAAACCGCTTTGCGCCTTCTTGATCAGTTTCGGTGCCATGTTTTATCTCCCTTGAGAAGTTGAGTAGAACAATTTCTGCCTCGAGGGAGATATTGCAGCGACCGTGCCATGGCCTTGACACGGGAAAAACGCGTTTTTCTTATTTCTTTTACAAGGAAACTGACGCTGAAAGGTGATGAAGGTGACAAGTCTCGTCCACTGGACTTCCACGGCTTGTCATCTTGCGCATGACGCGCCGGCTGAGGTTGCGCTTCCTGCCGACCGCTCTAATATCCGTAGCCGTCAAATCATGCGAAAGCGCATCCCCGTCTCGGCAAAGTCGATCAGGTCGCCGTCCCGCATCAGGCAGGCTTCGGCGCCGATCGCCCGACCATTGATCCGCGGGCTGGCAGGGCCTTCCACATGCATCAGGTAATACGCATCGCCGCGCTGGTAGACCACCGCAACTTGGGTATCAGGCAAGCCGATGGTGGCAAGGGTCTTGGTGAGCGTGAGAGTTTTGCCGGCATTCGGTCCGTCCAGGACTTCGATCACGCCGAGGCGCGGCGCGGCGCGCGAGGGGGCCGGGGAAACCGGCGCGGCTGCCGTTGACGGCTTGTCTGCGCCTTTTCTGTCCGGCTCGGCAAAGCCGATGCGGAAGGAGGCGATCTCGATCACATCGCCATGCCGCAGCAGATGGCGCCTTACTCGCGCGCCGTTGACCAGCGTGCCATTGGTGCTGTCCAGGTCCAGCAGACAATAGCCGTCGTTCTCCGGCACGATCTCGGCATGGCGGGCGCTGACGGCCGGATGCTCCAGCACCAGATCGTTTTCGGATTTCCGTCCCAGCGTGAGGGGCACGTCGGTGAGCAGCAGTTCCTGCCGCGCCATGTCTTCCGACAGCAGAATGATCTTCGCCATGATTACGCTTGCCTTCCGCGCTCGCCGGGCAAGGCAAGCGCACGGACCAGGATGATGGTGGTGTTGTCGCGGCTGCCGCGGGTGTTGGTTTCCACGATGAGTTCAGCGCTGGCGGCGGCGAGCGTCGGCCATTCCTGGGCCAGCACCTGCCTGATGTCGGCGTCGCTGAGCATGTCGGTCAGGCCGTCCGAGCAGAGAAGATACACATCGCCCGGCAAAATCGCATGCCGCTGTATGTCGATCTCCAGTGCCGGCGCGACGCCCACCGCGCGAGTCAGGCGATTGGGTACGGGCAGGAAGCCGGCTTGTTCGGTGGTCAACCGGCCCTGGTCTATCTGTCGCTGCAGCAGTGAATGATCCAGGGTGAGCTGCTCCAGGCGCCCTTCCCTCAATCGATACAGCCGGGAGTCGCCGACATGGGCAATCGTCACGAAGCCGCCGTGGAATGCGGCCACCACGACGGTGGTTCCCATGCCGAAGTACTCGGGATTGTTTTCGGCGGCGCGCAGGATCGCGGCATTGGCCTGCATGACTGCATCATCCAGGCATGACGACAACGGTTGCAGCGACGTGTCGTCAGTCGTCGCACCGAGGGAAGCGTGAAAGGCGGGGAAAAAATTTTCCAGCTGGCGCCGGATGGTCTTGATGGCGATGGTGCTGGCGACCTCGCCTGCATTGTGGCCGCCCATCCCGTCGGCCAGGATGGCGAAGCCTTGCTCGGGACTGATGGCAAAGGCATCTTCGTTCCGGGAGCGCACGAGGCCGATGTCTGTCTCGGCGAAGAATTCCAATCCGATCGGGTGTTCCATGAAACGATTATACGAGCGAATAATCGGTTCGAATACCTTTCGGAACGCGCTTCCGCCACTGGCTGGAACGAACAGGGCGGAAGCGCTGCCGGGCGTTCAAGGCCCGGGGTCGATCATGCTTCCTTGGGTTCGGCGGAACGGTTGGCCAGCCAATGGCCGACAGCGACCACGATGGCTGCGCCGACCAGTCCGGGAATGCTCAGCCCGAAGATTTCATGATGCGGGAAGTTGGCCGCAACCCATGAAGAAAGCGCCGTGTCGGAAATCAGCATTTCGCCGGCAAGATAGCCGAGCAGCGCTGCGCCCAGGGTGATGATGATGGGGAGCTTCTCCATCAGCTTCAGGATGATGGCGCTGCCGAAGATGATCAGCGGGATGCTGATGGCCAGGCCGAGCACCAGCAGGGTGATGTCGCCCTTGGCGGCGGCGGCCACGCCGAGCACGTTGTCGAGGCTCATGACGAGGTCGGCCACCAGAATGGTGCGGATCGCGCCGGCCATGGTGGAATGCTCCTTCACGTCGGCATCTTCATCACCTTCGGCGAGCAGCTGGATACCGATATAGAGCAGCAGGAAGGCGCCGATGATCTTCAGGTAGGGCAGCGTGAGCAGCTTCAGCGCGAAAATGGTCAGGATGATACGCATGACGATCGCCGCGGCGCTGCCGAAGACGATGGCCTTGCGCTGCTGATGAGGCGGCAGGGAGCGGGAAGCGAGCGCAATCACGACCGCATTGTCACCGGACAGCACGATGTTGATCAGGATGATATTGCCCAATGCGGCCCAAAAAATCGGGGAGGATAAGAATTCCATGATGTCTCGTGAAGGTTAAGTTTGTCGTGTATTTATATTGTTATTGTCAGAAGCACGAGCGGGGAGCCTCGGCTCCCCGCTCGTGCTTCAGGTTCGGTTCGTCGCCTTTGCGGCGGCGACGGGCGCCGCCGGCCAGCCGACGCTTAGAGAACCGACTTCAGCAGGCGGCCCATCTCGGACGGGTTGCGGGTGACCTTGATGCCGCAGGCTTCCATGATGGCCAGCTTGGCGTCAGCGGTGTCTTCGCCGCCGGAGATCAGCGCGCCGGCATGGCCCATGCGCTTGCCCGGAGGCGCGGTGACGCCGGCGATGAAGCCGATCACCGGCTTCTTCATGTTGTCCTTGATCCAGCGCGCGGCGTTGGCTTCGTCCGGACCGCCGATTTCGCCGATCATGATGACGGCATCGGTATCGGGATCGTCATTGAACATGCGCATGACGTCGATGTGCTTCAGGCCGTTGATCGGGTCGCCGCCGATGCCGACGGCGGAGGACTGGCCGAGGCCGAGGGCGGTCAGCTGGCCCACGGCTTCATAGGTCAGCGTGCCGGAGCGGGATACCACGCCGATGCGGCCCTTCTTGTGGATGTGGCCCGGCATGATGCCGATCTTGATTTCGTCAGGCGTGATCAGGCCCGGGCAGTTCGGTCCGAGCAGCAGGGTCTTGCTGCCGGCCTTGGCCATGCGGTCCTTCAGTTCCAGCATGTCGCGCACGGGAATGCCTTCGGTGATGCAGATCGCCAGGTCGAGTTCGGCTTCGACGGCTTCCCAGATCGCGGCGGCGGCGCCGGCGGGCGGCACGTAGATGACGGAGACGTTGGCGCCGGTTTCAGCCTTGGCTGCCTTGACGTTGGCGAAGATGGGGATGCCTTCGAAATCCTCGCCTGCCTTCTTCGGGTTCACGCCGGCGACGAAGCAGTTCTTGCCGTTCGCGTACTCGCGGCACATGCGGGTGTGGAACTGGCCGGTCTTGCCGGTGATGCCCTGGGTGATGACTTTGGTATCTTTGTTAATCAGAATCGACATGTCTGTTCCTTCGCTTATTTTCCGTTGGCGGCCGCAACAACCTTCTGCGCTGCCTCTTCCATGGTGTCGGCCGAGATGATCGGCAGGCCGGATTCGGCCAGCATCTTCTTGCCCAGGTCTTCGTTGGTGCCTTTCATGCGCACGACCAGGGGCACCTTCAGGGATACCGCCTTGGATGCGGCGATCACGCCTTCGGCGATGACGTCGCAGCGCATGATGCCGCCGAAGATGTTGACCAGGATGGCCTTCAGGTTCGGGTTCTTCAGCATGATCTTGAAGGCTTCGGTCACTTTCTCGGTGGTGGCGCCGCCGCCGACGTCGAGGAAGTTGGCCGGCTCGCCGCCGAACAGCTTGATGGTGTCCATGGTGGCCATGGCCAGGCCGGCGCCGTTCACCAGGCAGCCGATGTTGCCGTCGAGGGAGATGTAGGCGAGGTCGAACTTGGACGCTTCGACTTCGGCCGGATCTTCTTCGTCCAGGTCGCGCATTTCAACGATTTCCGGGTGGCGGAAGAGCGCGTTGGAGTCGAAGTTGAATTTGGCGTCGAGGGCGATGACCTTGCCGTCGCCGGTCAGGATCAGCGGGTTGATCTCGGCCAGGGAGGAATCGGTTTCCCAGTAGGCTTTGTAGAGGCCTTGCAGCTGCTTGCGCGCGTCGGCGATGGAGCCGGCCGGCACGCCGATCTTGGCGGCGATGGCGTCGGCATCGGCATCGGTCAGGCCGGTGGCCGGATCGATGATGACCTTGTGGATCAGCTCGGGATGCTTTTCGGCGACTTCCTCGATATCCATGCCGCCTTCGCTGGAGGCCATCAGCACCACGCGCTGGCTGACGCGGTCCGTGACCATGGACACATACAGTTCCTTCTTGATGTCAGCGCCTTCTTCGATCAGCAGGCGGCGCACCTTCTGGCCTTCAGCGCCGGTCTGGTGGGTAACCAGCTGCATGCCGAGGATCTGGTTCGCATACTCGCGCACCTGCTCGATGGACTTGGCCACCTTCACGCCGCCGCCCTTGCCGCGGCCGCCAGCGTGGATCTGGGCCTTCACCACCCAGACCGGGCCGCCCAGGGTTTCAGCCGCCTTGACCGCCTCTTCCACGGAAAAGCACGGGATCCCGCGCGGAACGGTCACTCCGGCTTTGCGGAGGATTTCTTTGCCCTGATATTCATGGATTTTCATGCGAGCTTCCCTTCAGACACTGATATGAAATAAATCGGATTGGTTAATTGGATGGCGCTTCTGCCGGCGTCTTCACGACCCAGCGTGGGTAATACCGCGCAACCGCCGGGCCATCCGTGCGCAAGGCATGGCAACGGTCAAGCTGAAATGGTTTTTCACTATGCTGGCCGGCGCCGCGGGTGTCGATGACTTCGCCGGCGAAGGCCTGGATGGCAGCGGTCGGAAGGACCTGGGCCAGTTCGGTGAGATGGGTGCAGCCCTGGATGCCGCCGAGACGCTCCTTGACGCCATGGCGGAAGCCGCGCGCCAGATTCAAGCCGACGAGGCGGCGGTAGGCGGGGCCGATGGTGTCGCAATAGCCCGGATAGGGGACGGCGTCGGAGGCAGACTGGGCGTCCACCACATTGAACTCGGTATCGATCGTCAGCCGCAGACGCAGATCATGCACCGGACTGCCGGCCGGGCGCGCGCCGGACTCCAGGCGCACTTCGCGCGGCTTGACGTCGGTAATCTGCGCGTCGATATCCCACAACCCATCTTCACGGGCGTAGGCCTCGATCTGGATGGAGCGGGTGTGCTTTAGGCTTCGGCGGGATGGCGGCGCTAACGGCATGGTTTCGGTTGCGATGCAGCATGTAATAGGAGTATTTGCTGCTTTTGCATTGGCTTGCGGCTCTCGTGCAGCGCATCATCACGCTGTCAGGACGGCAAAAAACCGACGCAGTTTAGCACAGGTCAGGCTGCAAATAGTAATCCAATGGAATGCGTTCCCACATCATGGAACCGGCTCGATGGAGGCGAAATGGCCGGCGCAAATCGGCGGGCGAAAGCGACGATACCAGCAAGCTGGTTCGCGAACTGGCTTACTCGTCATCTTCCAGCGTGTTGCGGCCTGCCTTTACCGCGCGGAAAATTTTCTGAATGGAGGTTTGCGAGAATCCCCTTTGCAGCAAGAAGCGAAGTTGTTTCGCATGTCCGGCGGCGTCCTCGGCCGGTGTGCCGAATTTGCGCTGCCATACCTCGAAGGCACGCGTGGCTTCATCCTGGACGAGCTGTTCCTTGACTTCTTCCACCACCTCGGCGGCGATGCCATGGCTGCCAAGTTCGGAAAGAATGCGGCTGTTGCCGAAGCGGGCGGCACGCCTGTGGACGAGCGATTCGGAAAATCGGGCGGCGGAAAGGAATTTGGACGCTTCGAGCCAGTCCAGCAGACCTTCGACATCATCGTCGTCCTGGGCATAGCGAGCAAGCTTGCGTCCGAGTTCCATGCGGCTGTGCTCACGCATGGAAAGATATTTCAAGGCCCGTGCCTTCAGGCTCATTTGCAGTTTTGCCATGGATTTGATGCAAAAAGTGGTTGGCCTTTCGGGCTGGTTCGTAGCCAAACCGACATTATCTTCGCGCTTGATTCGGGCAGCAATCACATCCCGGGGTTTCGCCTCCTTCAGCTTGGACCAGACAATACAGGCGGCATGGAAAATGAGCAGCCATAAAAAAAGGCAGGTCAGCCTTGCTGACCTGCCTTCCCTTCATCCGATCAAGGATTATTCCTCTTCTTGAGCCTGACGGGCTTCGGCTGCCGAGACCGGCGGCAGCTCGGGGACGCCGAGGGATGCGCGAACCTTGTTCTCGATTTCGCGAGCCAGTTCCGAATGCTCTTTCAGGTAGTTGCGGGCGTTGTCCTTGCCTTGGCCGATTCGCTCGCCGTTGTAGCTGTACCAGGCGCCGGACTTCTCCACGATCTTGGCTTCCGAGCCGAGGTCGAGGATCTCGCCTTCGCGCGAGGTGCCTTCTCCGTACAGAATGTCGAAGTGCGCTTCGCGGAACGGCGGGGCGACCTTGTTCTTGACGACCTTGACCTTGGTCTCGTTGCCGATCACCTCGTCGCCGGACTTGATGGAGCCGGTGCGGCGGATGTCGAGACGGACCGAGGCGTAGAACTTGAGCGCATTGCCGCCGGTGGTGGTTTCCGGGTTGCCGAACATCACGCCGATCTTCATTCGGATCTGGTTGATGAACACGACCAGGGTATTGGTGCGGTTGATGCTGCCGGTCAGCTTGCGCAGCGCCTGGGACATCAGGCGGGCTTGCAGGCCGGGCAGGGAATCGCCCATGTCGCCTTCGATTTCGGCGCGCGGCGTCAAGGCCGCCACCGAGTCGATGACCACCATGTCGACGCTGCCGGAACGCACCAGCGCGTCGGTGATTTCCAGCGCCTGTTCGCCGGTGTCCGGCTGGGAAATCAGCAGCTCCGACAGGTTCACGCCCAGCTTCTGCGCGTAGACGGTGTCGAGCGCGTGCTCGGCGTCGATGAAGGCGCAGGTGCCGCCCAGCTTTTGCATCTCGGCGATGGCTTGCAGGGTCAGCGTGGTTTTACCGGAGGATTCCGGGCCGTAGATCTCGACGATACGGCCGCGCGGCAGGCCGCCGACGCCGAGCGCGATGTCGAGGCCGAGGGAGCCGGTGGATACCACCTGTACTTCTTCCGCAACCGCACCGTCAGCCATGCGCATGACGGAACCCTTGCCGAACTGTTTCTCGATTTGCGCCAGCGCGGCCGCTAGCGCCTTGCTTTTATCCGAATTGATTGCGGATTTTTTGTCGTCCATGTGTCTATTCTTTCGACGGTTGAATGGAGAGAACCTTGAGAACCGATCGCCTGGGCAATCGAAACGGAGGTTTCCGGGATGGGCTGGCAGCAGCGACTGAACAGTTTGCCGGGGATTTTCCGGGACTGGAAGGAAGCTTTCTCAAGCTTCGATTTTCAGGTGAAAACCGCTTTATCGCCACAACCGATACTGTATAAAAATCCAGTGCTTTTTGCAAGCAAAATCGGCGAAAAACCACAGATATTTCGCTGAGATTTATTAATATAAGACCATGAATTATAGGCCCTTATCTTGCTGGCCTTGCGGAAAAACAATAGACTGAACGATCACCTGGATCCCCCTGCCGCCATGCGCATCCTGCTTGCTGAAGACGATAGTGTACTTGCCGATGGACTGACCCGCTCGCTGCGGCAATCCGGGTACGCGACCGATTGCGTCAAGAACGGCGTCGAAGCCGACACCGCCCTGTCGACCCAGGATTTCGATCTGCTGATCCTTGACCTCGGCCTGCCCAAGATGGCCGGACTGGAAGTCCTGCGCCGGCTGCGGGCGCGCAATTCCCGGCTCCCGGTGCTCATTCTCACCGCCAGCGACTCCATCGAGCAGCGTGTCAAGGGACTGGACCTCGGCGCCGACGACTACATGCCCAAGCCCTTTGCGCTGTCTGAACTGGAAGCGCGAGTGCGCGCCCTCACCCGGCGCGGCGCCGGCGGCGGACCGACGGTGATCAGGCACGGCCCCCTATCCTTCGACCAGGTCGGGCGCATCGCCTACATGAACGACCAGATGCTGGACCTGTCGGCGCGCGAACTCGGCCTGCTGGAAGTGCTGCTGCAGCGCACCGGCCGGCTGGTGTCGAAGGAGCAGCTGGTCGACCATCTGTGCGAATGGGGCGAGGAGGTCAGCAACAACGCCATCGAGGTGTACGTGCACCGCCTGCGCAAGAAGATCGAGATCGGGGGCGTGCGCATCGCCACCGTGCGCGGCCTGGGCTACTGCCTGGAAAAATTCAACGATAGCGCGCAGTCAGCCCCGGCCGCGGGTTGACCGTCATGACGGAGCCGAGCCCGCCCCCCGTCGCGCCGGCGGCCGATGAAGCCGCCCGCGCCCCCGAGCCCTACGCCTCCATCCCCACCCAGCCGGAAGAACGCATCCAGCGCTCGCTGTTCGGCGAAATTCTCGACTGGATGCTGGTGCCGCTGCTGCTGCTGTGGCCGATGAGCATCGCCATCACCTATCTCGTGGCGAAATCCATCGCCAACCACCCCTTCGACCGGGCGCTGGACGACAACGTCACGGTGCTGGCGCAGCAGGTGCGGGAGGTCAACGGCAAGGTGTCGGCCCAGCTCAGCAGTTCGGCGCGCGACATCCTCCGGGCCGACGACATCGACAACATCTATTTTCAGGTCATCGGCCCGCGCGGCGAATTCATCGAAGGCGACCGCGACATGCCGGTGCCGGCCCTGGAGGAAGACAAGCCCCAGCCCGGCCTCGTCCAGTTTCGCAATGAGGCCATGCGCGGGGTCGACGTGCGCATCGCCTACGTGATGGTGGACCTGAACCGCCTCGCGCCGCCAGGCGAGGCGCAGCGCCAGCGCGAGCCGCGCCTGGCGCTGGTGCAGGTCGGCGAAACTCTGGAAAAGCGTCTGCAGCTGGCCAATGAAATCATCAAGGGCGTCATCCTGCCGCAGTTCATCATCCTGCCCATCGCCCTGGCCCTGGTGTGGTTCGCGCTAAGCCGCGGCCTGTCGCCGCTGGCCGAGCTGCAGAGCCATATCCGGGCGCGCCGGCCGGATGACCTGAGCCCGATCGACTCCGGCCAGGTGCCGGAAGAGATCGCGCCGCTGGTGCGCTCCCTGAACGACATGCTGGATCGCCTGTCGCAGAACATCGAAACCCAGAAGCGCTTCATCGCCGATGCCGCGCACCAGATGAAAACGCCGCTGGCCGGCATGCGCACCCAGTCGGAGCTGGCGCTGCGCGAGACCGACCAGGCGGAAATCCACCGTTCGCTGGAGCAGCTGGCCAAGAGCTCGGAAGCTGCCACCCGGCTGGTGAACCAGCTGCTGGCGCTGGCCCGGGCGGAGAACCAGACGCCGGAAGCCAAGCCCTTCGAGCCGCTGGAACTGGTGGAGCTGGCGCGCGACATCGTGCAGGAATGGGTGCAGCCTTCCTTCCAGCACCGCATCGATCTCGGCTTCGAACAGCCCGGCCATCCGGTGATGGTGATGGGCAACCGCATCATGCTGCGCGAGCTGCTCAACAACCTGGTCGACAACGCGCTGCGCTACACGCCGCCCGGCGGCAGCGTGACCATCCGGGTGCGCGACAATCCGCGCGCCGGGCTGGCGATGCTGGAGGTGGAGGACACCGGCCCGGGCATCCCGGCGGCAGAGCGCGGCCGCATCTTCGAACGCTTCTATCGCATCCTCGGCACCAACGTGGAAGGCAGCGGCCTCGGCCTGTCTATCGTGCGCGAGATCGCGCAGCAGCACGATGCCGAGGTCGACATCTTCCACAATCCGCGCAGCCTCGATGCCAAGCTTCCCGGCAGCCTGTTCCGGGTCACCCTGCGCCTGGAGCACCGCGCCGAATTCATCGACGACCTGAGATAAGCCGCCATGCCCGAACTCCTGCAGCCGCCCGCCGCCTTCGATGCAAACGCCTACTGGCGCCACACCCGGCGCTTCACCGCCGCGCTGCTGCTGGTCTGGTTCGGGCTTACCTTCGGCGTCATCTACTTCGCCCAGCCGCTGTCCGAAATGACCTTCTTCGGCTGGCCGCTCTCCTACTACATGACTTCGCAGGGCCTGATGATCGCCTACGTCCTGATCGTCGCCGTCTACATGACCGGCATGCGGCGCCTCGACCGCAAGCTCGGCCAGCGCCAGGGAAAGACGCATGACACCTAACAGCTTCCGCTCCCGCCTCACCGGCTACTATCTCTGGTACACCGTCGGCTTCGCCCTCTTCCTCGGGGCGCTCACGATGCTGGAGAAGGAAGGCTTTCCGCGCGTCTGGATCGGCTACCTGTTCATCTTTTCCACCATCGTGCTGTATGCCGGCATCGGCGTGATCAGCCGCACCTCCGACGTTTCCGAGTACTACGTGGCCGGGCGCCGGGTGCCCGGCATCTTCAACGGCATGGCCACCGCCGCCGACTGGATTTCCGCCGCCAGCTTCATCAGCCTGGCCGGCGGCCTCTATCTCTACGGCTTCGATGGCCTCGCCTACATCATCGGCTGGACCGGCGGCTTCGTGCTGGTGGCCCTGCTGATCGCGCCCTACCTGCGCAAGTTCGGCCAATACACCATCCCCGACTTCCTCGCCGAGCGCTACGCCGACGGCCGCGGCGGCAATGCGGTCCGAATGGCGGCGGCGGCGGCCACCATCGTGGTGTCCTTCACCTATGTGATCGCCCAGATCTACGGCGTCGGCCTGATCACCTCGCGCTTCACCGGCATCGACTTCTCGGTCGGCATCTTCCTCGCGCTGGCCAGCATCCTGGTCTGCTCCTTCCTCGGCGGCATGCGCGCCATCACCTGGACCCAGGTGGCGCAGTACATCATCATCCTGATCGCCTACCTGACGCCGGTGGTATGGCTATCGGTGAAGCACACCCAGATCCCGGTGCCGCAGGTGTCCTACGGTCCGCTGCTGGAAAAGCTGGAACGGCGCGAGCGGGAACTGATGGTCGATCCGAAAGAGCTCGAAATCCGCGAGGTGTTCCGCGAGCGCGCCGGGGATTACGAGGAAAAGCTGAAGAACCTGCCGAAGTCCTGGGAAGAAGGACGGGAAGAGATGCAGCGCCATCTGGACGACCTCAAGCGCGGCAATGCATCCCTGGTCGAGATCCGCACCGCCGCCCGGGCGCTCGCCACCTACCCGGCCACGCCGGACCAGGCGCGGCGCAAGTGGATCGAGGCGCGCGCCGCCAACCTGGCGCATGCGGAGCCGGTGCTGGCTCATGCCAAGCCTTTCGTCGGCAAGGACAAGGCTGCCTCCGACAACAAGCGCATCAATTTCCTGGCACTGGTTTTCTGCCTGATGATGGGCACCGCCGCCCTGCCCCACATCCTGGCGCGTTTCTACACGACTCCTTCGGTAGATCAAGCCCGGACCTCGGTTTTCTGGGCACTGTTCTTCATCATGCTGGTCTACACCACAGTACCCGCGCTGGCGGCGCTGGTGAAGTACGACATCTATACCTCGCTGGTGGGCAGCAGCTTTTCCAGGCTGCCTGCCTGGGTGTCGTACTGGGCCAGCATCGACAAGCTCAACCCGCTGGTGAACATTACCGACATCAACAAGGATGGGATAGTGCAGTTGGCCGAGATTTCGCTGGATGGCGACATGGTGGTGCTGGCGACGCCGGAGATCGCCGGCCTGCCCTATGTGATCTCGGGCTTGATTGCCGCCGGCGGCCTGGCGGCGGCATTGTCCACGGCCGACGGCCTGCTGCTGGCGATCTCCAATGCGCTGTCGCACGACACTTACTACAAGGTGATCGACCCGACCGCATCGACGCAGAAGCGCGTCACCATCTCCAAGCTGCTGCTGCTGGTGGTGGCGCTGGTGGCGGCCTACACCGCCTCGCTCAAGCCGGGCGACATTCTGTCGATGGTGGGCACCGCGTTTTCACTGGCCGCCTCCATTTTGTTTCCCGCACTGGTATTGGGCGTGTTCTGGCGGCGGGCGAACCAGCAAGGTGCGCTTGCCGGCATGGCGGCCGGACTCGCGGTGTGCATCTACTACATGGTGCACACCCATCCGACGCTGGGCGGCTCGGCCAGCGGACAATGGTTCGGCATCGCGCCGGTTTCGGCCGGCGTGTTCGGCGTGCCGGCGGGCCTGCTGGCAGCCGTGCTGGTCAGCCTGCTGACCCGGGCGCCGGCACCGGAAAGCAATCGACTGGTGGCGCATATCCGGCAGCCCTAGCGGATGGCGGCTGCATGGAGCGGCACCAGATTGGCGCATTTTCGGTTTTGCTGCATGGCATATTTCTTGTTTAGTACGTGTCCATTCACCTAACTGCTTATCTTCATGCCCGACAGCTTCAACGAGATGTACGCCAGTCCAGGCGCGGTGCGCGAGCACTACCGCGAATTCGGGGACTGGCTTTCCCGCCAGCCGGTCGATACGCTGGCGCTCAAGCGCACCGAAGCCGACCTCATGTTCCGCCGCGTCGGCATCACCTTCGCGGTGTACGGCAACGATGCCGGCACCGAGCGGCTGATCCCCTTCGACATCATCCCGCGCATCATCCACGCCGGCGAATGGAGCGTGCTGGAGACCGGCCTGGTTCAGCGCGTCAAGGCGCTGAACATGTTCATCCATGACATCTACCACGAGCAGAACATCGTCAAGGCAGGCGTGATCCCGGCGGAGCAGATCTTCCGCAATGCGCAGTACCGGCCGGAGATGCAGGGCATCTCGGTCGCCTCCGACATCTACGCCCACATCGCCGGGGTCGACATCGTGCGCGCCGGCGAAGGCGAGTTCTATGTCCTGGAAGACAACCTGCGCGTGCCGTCCGGCGTGTCCTACATGCTGGAAAACCGCAAGATGATGATGCGGCTGTTCCCCGAGCTGTTCGCGCGCCACAAGATCGCCCCCGTCGCCCACTACCCGGACATGCTGCTCGACAATCTGCGCTCGGTGGCGCCGGCCGGCGTGACCGATCCGACGGTCGTGGTCATGACGCCCGGCATGTACAACTCCGCCTACTTCGAGCATGCCTTCCTGGCCCAGCAGATGGGCGTGGAGCTGGTCGAAGGGCAGGACCTGTTCGTCAACGACAACCGCGTCTACATGCGCACCACGCGCGGCCCGAAGCGCATCGATGTCATCTACCGCCGCATCGACGACGACTTCCTCGATCCCCTCGCCTTCCGCGCCGACAGCAGCCTCGGCGTGCCGGGCCTGCTGTCGGTGTACCGCGCCGGCCGCGTCACGCTGGCCAATGCGATCGGCACCGGCGTGGCGGACGACAAGTCCATCTATCCCTTCGTACCCGACATGATCCGCTTCTACCTGTCGGAGCAGCCCATCCTCAACAACGTGCCGACTTACCAGTGCCGCAAGCCGGAGGAGCTCGCCTTCACCCTGGCGCACCTGCCCGACCTGGTGGTCAAGGAAGTGCATGGCGCCGGCGGCTACGGCATGCTGGTCGGCCCCGCCTCCACCGCCGCGGAGATCGAAGCCTTCCGCCAGCGCCTGCTGGCCAAGGCGGAGGGCTACATCGCGCAGCCGACCCTGGCGCTGTCGGCCTGCCCGACTTTCGTCGAGGCCGGCATTGCGCCGCGGCACATCGATCTGCGGCCCTTCGTCCTGTCGGGCAAGACGGTTTCCATGGTGCGGGGCGGACTGACCCGCGTGGCGCTCAAGGAAGGCTCGCTGGTGGTGAATTCATCGCAGGGCGGCGGCACCAAGGACACCTGGGTTCTGGAGAAATGACATGCTGAGCCGCACCGCAGACCACCTGTACTGGATGGCGCGCTATACCGAGCGCGCCGAAAACACCGCCCGCATGCTCGACGTCAACATCCAGACGTCGATGCTGCCGCTGTCCGCCCATGCCGCCGAACAGGGCTGGCGCGCCGTGCTGGGCATCTCGGAGCTGACCGAGGCCTTCGACCGCAAGTACGGCCTGCTGACGCCGCGCGACGTGCTCGACTTCATGGTGCGCGATCCGAACAATCCGTCCTCCATCGCTTCCTGCCTGGCCAAGGCGCGCGAGAATGCGCGGGCGGTGCGCGGCACGCTGACCACCGAAGTCTTCGAAACCCAGAACGCCACCTGGCTCAGCATGCCGAGCCGCATGGGCGCGCTGCTGGAACAGGACCCGAGCCAGTTCTTCGAATGGGTGAAATACCGCTCGCACCTGTCGCGCGGCGTCACCATCGGCACCATGCTGAAAGACGAAGCCTTCTACTTCATCCGCCTCGGCACTTTCCTCGAGCGGGCCGACAATACCGCCCGCCTGCTGGACGTGAAGTTCCACGGCGCCGACGAGGGCAAGGATGTAAACCCGGAGCTGGATTTTTACTATTGGGCGGCGGTGCTGCGCTCGGTGTCCGGCTTCGAAATCTACCGCAAGGTCTACCGCGACGTGATCACGCCGGAGCGAGTGGCCGAGCTGCTCATGCTGCGCGGCGACATGCCGCGCTCGCTGCTGGCCTGCCTGGATGAGGTGGTCGCCAACCTGGCCCATGTGCGCAACGACGTGTCGGCGGACACCGAGCGCTTCGCCGGCAAGCTGCATGCGGAGCTGAAGTTCGGCCACATCGAGGAAATCCTGGAAGGCGGGCTGCATGACTACCTGACCCGCTTCCTCGAATCCATGTTCGATCTCGGCAATCGCATCGGGCGCGACTTCCTCATCATGCCGGTGGCGGCCTGAAGCGATGAAGCTCTCGATCCGACACGAAACCCGGTACCGCTACACCGCGCCGCTGAGCTACACCATCCAGCAGCTGCGGCTGTGGCCGCGCAGCGAGCCGCATCAGCATGTGCTGTCCTGGCACATCGGGTCGGCGGGACGCTGCCACGGCTTCGTCGATGCCTTCGGCAATCATGGTCACATCCTGACCGTCACCGGCCTGCACGACGAAGTGCTGATCGTCGCGCATGGCGAGGTGGACGTTTCGCCGCTGGACCAGGGCCGCCTGATGACGGTGGACGGCATCAACCCGCTGGTGTTCAGCGCCCCCACCCGCTTCACCAGCGCGGAACCGGCACTCCATGAATTCGCCCTGCGCCACCTGAAGCCGAATCCGGACAGCGCCGCCCTGCTGCCCCTGGCCGAAGCCATCTGCGGCGCGGTTGCCTACCGCAGCGGCAGCACCGGCGTGCACACCACCGCCAATGCCGCCCTGATGCAGGGTGAAGGCGTCTGCCAGGACCACGCCCATCTTTTCCTGGCGTGCTGCCATGCGCACGACGTGCCCGCACGCTATGTGTCCGGCTACATCGATACCGGCAGCAGCGATCATGCGGAAAGCCATGCCTGGGTCGACGTCTGGGTAAACGACAACGATTTCTCCGGCTGGGTGAGCATCGACGTTACCCATGCCCGCTTCGCCACCGAGCACCTGTGCCGGCTCGCCGTGGGGCGCGACTATGATTCCGCGGCGCCCATTCGCGGCGTTCGCCATGGCGGCGGCCTAGAAGCCCTCAGCGTGAAGGTGGATGTGACGGTACGCTGATCCGCATTGCCTGAATCGCCATTGTTTCCTATCTTGAATTTCAGGCTCGCAACGAGCGTGGTGAGCATGCATCGCGCCGTCCCGCTTTCCGGCCCGTGATGCGTTGATTCCCTATGCAGGCGGGCATTTTCGCCCGGTCCCCTGGCGCCTTCCTGTAAAATCGATTGCCAGCGTTCAATTCTTTATTGCGATCATGACTTACTGCGTAGCGATGCGCCTCGATGCCGGACTGGTGTTCCTATCCGACTCGCGCACCAATGCGGGCGTGGACCACGTCAGCACTTTCCGCAAGATGACAGTGTTCGAGAATCCCGGCGACCGCATGATGGTACTGATGACTTCGGGCAACCTCTCGATTTCCCAGTCCGTGCGCCAGCTGATCAGCGAACAGCTTTCCGCCAGCGGCCAGAACATCTGGACCGTGACCTCGATGTACGATGCTGCCAAGCTGGTCGGCGAGGCGGTGCGCCGGGTGCATGAGCGCGACGCGGTCGAACTGGAGAAATTCGGCGTCGATTTCAACATCAACATCATTTTCGGCGGCCAGATCCGCGGCGAGCGCTGCCGCCTGTTCCAGGTGTACGCCGCCGGCAACTTCATCGAATCGCAGAGCGAAAGCACCTACTTCCAGATCGGCGAGTCCAAGTACGGCAAACCCATCATCGACCGGGTCATCACGCCCGCCACGCCGCTGAACGAAGCCGCCAAGTGCGCGCTGATTTCCATGGACTCCACCCTGCGCTCGAATATTTCGGTCGGCTTGCCGCTCGATCTGCTGGTGTATGAAAGCGACAGCCTGGCGGTGAACCGCTTCGTTACCATCGACGAGCGCAACCAGTATTTCCAGATGATCCGCACCGCCTGGGGCCAGCAGCTCAAGAGCGTGTTCGAAAGCATCGCCGACCCGGTCTGGCACAGCGCGCCGGAGTCGCCGGTGGGCGGGCATGCGACCACCAATCTGTTCAGCCGGCCGATGCGGGTGGATCCGCCGGCCGGGCTTTCCGCCGACGACACGCATCCCGCCGCGCTGCAGACACTGGCGCAGCAATCCGGCGGCAACCGCCAGCACTGACGGCATCGATTCGGCGCCCCAATGAAAAACGGCTGCCTTCGCAGCCGTTTTCTTTTGCGCTGTCCGCGCTATGCGCGCCAGGCGCCTGCCGGCATCAGATGACGATGGTCAGGGCTTCGTCGCCACGACGTTCGCGGATCTCGCCGAGACGCATCACCGTCTCGCCGGCGGCTTTCAGCTGGGCCAGGGCGGCGTCGGCGTTCTCCTGGGCGACGATGACCACCATGCCGATGCCGCAGTTGAACACGCGGTGCATCTCGGCATCGGCCACGCCGCCATGCTGCTGCAGCCAGGTGAACAGCGGCGGCATGGTCCAGGCGTCGCGGTGCAGGACGGCCGTCAGGTTGTCGCGCAGCACGCGCGGCACGTTTTCCACCAGGCCGCCGCCGGTGATGTGGGCCATGCCCTTGACTTCCATGGATTGCATCAGCGCCAGCAGCGGCTTGACGTAGATCCGGGTCGGCTCCAGCAGCACGTCGGCCAGGCGCCGGCCATGGAAATCGGCGTTCAGGTCGGGCTGGGCGACGGAAATGATCTTGCGCACCAAGGAGTAGCCGTTGGAGTGGGCGCCGGAGGATGCCAGGCCCAGCACCACGTCGCCCGGCACGATCTTGCTGCCGTCGATGATCTTGGATTTCTCCACCGCGCCGACGGCGAAGCCGGCCAGGTCGTATTCGCCGTCCGGGTACATGCTCGGCATCTCGGCGGTTTCGCCGCCGATCAGCGCGCAGCCGGCCTGTTCGCAGCCCTGGGCGATGCCCTTGATGACGTCGGTGGCGGCTGCCACGTCGAGCTTGCCGCAGGCGAAGTAGTCGAGGAAGAACAGCGGCTCCGCGCCCTGCACCAGGATGTCGTTGACGCTCATCGCCACCAGGTCGATGCCGACGGTGTCATGCTTGTTCAGATGGAAAGCCAGCTTGAGCTTGGTGCCCACGCCGTCGGTTCCCGACACCAGCACCGGCTCCTGGTATTTCTTGCCGATCTCGAACAGCGCGCCGAAACCGCCGATTCCCCCCATCACGCCCTCGCGCATGGTGCGCTTGGCAAAAGGTTTGATTGCCTCGACCAGGGCGTCGCCTGCGTCAATGTCGACGCCAGCGTCGCGATAGGAAAGGGAAACGTTGGTGGGAGAACTCATGATGTGAATAGTGGGAACAAGGCGGTAAAATAGACAAGCTCAGGTAATGTTTTGGCTCGGCCAAACCGCTATTTTAACAAACCGCACCTTCAACCAGTCTTTCATGTCATTTTCTTCCACGTCCGGCCGCCGGCAAGTACCGCCGGGATGGACGCCTCCGCAGCCCGATGCCTCATCCCGTCCCGCCTTCCGGCCATCGCGAAAGCCGACATGAGACAGATGCTGCTTGATTTGGGTCCGGAAAAGCCGCAGACCCTGGATACCTTCGTCGTCGGACAGAACGCGGAACTGCTGCAGCGCCTGCAGGGTTTTACGCCGGGCGCGGCGGCAACCGAAGAGCGCTTCATCTACGTATGGGGCGAACCCGGCTCGGGCAAGAGCCACCTGCTGCGGGCGCTGGCCAGAATGGAAGGCGCGCGCTACATCGGCGGCGCCAAGGCCAAGCGGGCGGAGTTTCAGCCGGTGCCGGAAGTCGAGCTGTACCTGGTCGACGACTGCGAACAGCTCAGCGCCGGCAACCAGGTGGCCGCCTTCAACCTCTACAATCAGGTGAAGGAAAGCGGCGGCCTGCTGGTCGCGGCCGGCAGCCTGCCGCCGGCGCAGCTGAAGCTGCGCGAAGATCTGCGCTCCCGCCTCGGCTGGGGCCTGGCTTACCGCCTGCACAGCCTGACCGACGAGGAAAAGATCAATGCCCTGACCCAGGCCGCCAAGGCGCGCGGCATGGCGCTGGCCGCCGGCGTGTTACCCTATCTGATCACGCATTTCCATCGAGACATGCGCTCGCTTTCCGCCATGCTGGATGCCCTCGACCGGTATTCGCTGGAGACCCAGCGGCCGATCACCCTGCCGCTGCTGCGCGACCTGCTGCAGCTGGAAGGCGAGCCGAAAGCACCCGAAGCCACATGAATATCGCCCTGTTCGACCTCGACCATACCCTGCTGCCGCTGGACTCCGACTATGAATGGGGCCAGTTCCTGGTGCGCATCGGCGCGGTCGACGGCGAAGCCTTCGCCCGCCGCAACGCCGAGTTCTACTCACAGTACGAAAACGGCACGCTGGACCCGGTCGAATACCTCGAGTTCGCGCTCGGCACGCTGGCCTGCTTCCCGCGCGCGCAGCTGGACGAAATGCACCGGCAATTCATGCAGGAAGTCATCCAGCCGGCGATCAGGCCGGCGGCGCTGGACCTGGTGAAACGCCACCTCGATGCCGACGAGCTGGTGGCCATCATCACCGCCACCAACCGCTTCGTCACCGCGCCCATCGCCCGCGCCCTCGGCGTGCAGAACCTGATCGCCGCCGAGCCGGAGCTCGACCATGCCGGCAACATCACCGGCAAGCTCAAGGGCATTCCGACCTCCGGGCCAGGCAAGATCACCCATACCAATGACTGGCTGGCCGCCATGGGCAAGAAGCTGGAAGACTTCGAGCGCAGCACCTTCTACAGCGATTCGCAGAACGACATCCCGCTGCTGTCGGTCGTCTCCCATCCAGTCGCCACTAACCCCAATGCCCGGCTGAAAGCCCATGCCATGGCGCAGGGCTGGCCCATCCTGAATCTGTTCAATGATTAAAAAGCTCATCCGCCGCATCCTCGGCGTCGGCGACAAGGCGCAAGCCGCCAGCCGCGCCAACCAGCCGGTCATCCTCGGACCGAACGAGCATCACATCGACCCCAAGCTGCTGTCCTCGAACGCGGTGCGGGTCACCCAAACCCTGCAGGACGCCGGCTTCAAGGCCTTCGTCGTCGGCGGCGCCGTGCGCGACCTGCTGCTCGGCATAAAGCCGAAGGATTTCGACGTCGCCACCAACGCCACGCCGGAAGAGGTCAAGCGCCTGTTCCGCCGCGCCTTCATCATCGGCCGCCGCTTCCAAATCGTACATGTGATGTTCGGCCAAGACATCATCGAGGTCACCACCTTCCGCGGCACTTCCTCCGAGAATGCGCCGAAGGACGAGCATGGCCGGGTGCTGCGCGACAACACCTTCGGCGAGCAGCATGAGGATGCGGTGCGGCGCGACTTCACCATAAACGCCATGTACTACGATCCGGCGGCGCAGACGGTGCTGGACTACCACGGCGGCATCGAGGACATCCGCAACCGCACGCTGCGCATGATCGGCGTGCCGGAAGCGCGCTACCGGGAAGATCCGGTGCGCCTGCTGCGGGTGGTGCGCTTCGCCGCCAAGCTGAATTTCACCATCGACCCGGCAACCCAGGCGCCGATCGCCGTCATGGCGCCGCTAGTCAACAATGTGCCGGCAGCCCGGGTATTCGATGAAATGCTCAAGCTGCTGCTGTCCGGCCATGCGCTGGCCTGCCTGCAGCAGCTGCGCAAGGAAGGCCTGCATCACGGCCTGCTGCCCTTGCTGGACGTGGTGCTCGAACAGCCGCTGGGCGAGAAGTTCGTCACCCTGGCCCTGAACAGCACCGACGAACGCGTGCGTGAAGGCAAGCCGGTCTCGCCCGGCTTCCTGTTCGCCGCCCTGCTCTGGCATCAGGTGCTGGAAAAGTGGAATGCCTACAAGGCCGCCGGCGAGTACCCGATCCCGGCGCTGCACCTGGCGGCCGACGACGTGCTGAACACCCAGACCGAAAAGCTGGCCCTGCAGCGCAAGATCGCTTCCGATATGCGCGACATCTGGGCCATGCAGCCGCGCTTCGAGCGCCGCAGCGGCAAGTCGCCTTACAAGATGCTGGAACACCTGCGCATGCGCGCCGGCTACGATTTCCTTCTGCTGCGCTGCGCCTCCGGCGAGATCGATGCCGAGATCGGCGAATGGTGGACCGAGTTCATCAATGCCGACGGCCCCGGCCGCGAAGCCCTGCTGACGCGCAAACCGCGCGAAAGCGAAGGACAGGCGCCGGCCAAGAAGCGCCGTCGCCGCCGCAGCAACAAATCCCGGATGGAGGGCGAGCCGATGCAGGAAGCTGCCGCGCCTTCCCACGACCCGGCGGCCGGCGCATGACATCGGTGGCCGCCTATGTCGGCATCGGCGCCAACCTGGGCGCGGCGCAAGCCACCGTGGAGGAGGCGCTGCGCCGCCTCGACGGACTGGCGAAAACCCGGGTGTCGGCACGCTCCAGCCTGTTTCGCACCGTACCGGTGGACGCCGACGGCGACGATTACGTGAACGCCGTCGCCCGCCTGGACACCGCCCTGCCCGCCGCGCAGCTGCTCGACGCGCTGCAGGAGCTGGAGCAGGCCTTCGGGCGCGAACGGCCTTACCGCAACGCCCCGCGCACTCTGGACCTCGATCTCTTGCTCTACGGCGCGCAGCGCATCGATACGCCGAACCTGACCGTGCCGCATCCGCGCATGACGCAGCGCGCCTTCGTCCTGATTCCGCTGCTGCAGATCGATCCCTTCATCGACATTCCCGGCCAGGGTCCGGCGCATGCCTTCGTGCCTGCGCTGGCGGACCAGGCCATCAGCAAGCTCTGAGAACGCCGCCATGCAGATTCCCGTCATCGTCCAGACCACCGGCCTGCTCGCCCTGTCCAACGTCTTCATGACCTTCGCCTGGTACGGCCACCTGAAGAAGCTCGAGAACAAGGCCTGGTGGATCGCGGCGCTGATCAGCTGGTCGATCGCGCTGTTCGAATATCTGCTGCAGGTGCCGGCCAACCGGATCGGCTATACCCAGTTCAGCCTGGCGCAACTCAAAATCATGCAGGAGGCGATCACGCTCAGCGTGTTCGTTCCCTTCGCCATGCTATACATGAACCAGCCGTTCAAGCTCGATTATGTTTGGGCGGCGCTGTGCCTCGTCGGCGCGGTCTATTTCATTTTCCGCTCATGAGTATCGACAAATACAAATACATCGTCGTCGAAGGTCCGATAGGCGTCGGCAAGACCACGCTGGTGCGCAAGCTGGCCGAGAGCCTGCATTCGCAGATGCTGCTGGAACGGCCGGAGGAAAATCCCTTCCTCGAAAAGTTCTACCAGGACGCCGGCCGCTATGCGCTGCCGACGCAGATGTTCTTCCTGTTCCAGCGCATGAACCAGCTGCGCGAACTGGCGCAGACCGACCTGTTCAATTCCCGCGTCATCTCCGACTTCCTGCTGGCCAAGGATCCGCTGTTCGCCCGCCTCACGCTTTCCGACGACGAGCTCAATCTGTACCAGCAGCTCTATGATCACCTGCGCCCGCAGGCGCCGGAGCCGGATCTGGTGATCTATCTGCAGGCCCAGCCGGAGACGCTGATCGAGCGCGTGAAGAAGCGCGGCGTGGCGATGGAAGCGGGCCTGTCCGAGCCTTACCTCTACCGGCTGTGTGAAAGCTACAGCCGCTTCTTCTATCATTACGATGCGGCGCCGCTGCTGATCGTCAACACCGAGCATCTGAATCCGATCGACAATCCGGAGGATTTCGAGCTGCTGCTGGCTCGCATCCGCAACATGCGCGGCAAGCGCGAATTTTTCAACCGGGGAGAGTAAGCATGTCGGGATACCTTCAGGACAATCAGCCGGCCGGGCGCAGCAAGGCGGTGACGGTGCCCGCCCTGATCGCCATGCGTCAAGCCGGCGAAAAGATCGCCATGCTGACCTGCTACGACGCCAGCTTCGCCGCCCTGATGGACCGCTGCGGCGTGGAAACGCTGCTGGTGGGCGACTCGCTCGGCATGGTGTGCCAAGGCCATGCCTCGACCCTGCCGGTGACCATCCAGGACATCGCCTACCATACCGCCAGCGTGGCGCGCGGCAACCGCAGCGCCCTGCTGATTGCCGACATGCCCTTCGGCACCTACGCCACGCCTCAGCAAGCCTTCGAGAACGCGGCGCGGCTGATGCAGGCCGGCGCGCAGATGGTGAAGCTGGAGGGCGGCATCTGGCTGGAAGACACGGTGCAGTACCTGACGCAACGCGCCGTGCCGGTATGCGCCCATCTCGGGCTGACGCCGCAGTCGGTGCACCAGTTCGGCGGCTTCAAGGTGCAGGCCAAGACGCAGGAAGCGGCCCGGCAGCTCAAGCATGACGCGCTGATGCTGCAGACCGCCGGCGCCTCCATGCTGGTGCTGGAAGCGATTCCGGCCCAACTGGCGAAGGAAGTGACGGAGTCGCTGACGATTCCGACCATCGGCATCGGCGCCGGCCCGGACTGTGCCGGCCAGGTGCTGGTGATGCACGACATGCTCGGCGTGTTCCCCGGCCGCAAAGCGCGCTTCGTGCGCAATTTCATGGAAGGACAAACCAGCGTCGAAGGCGCGGTGCGCGCCTACATCGGCGCGGTCAAGGATGGCTCCTTCCCGGCGCCGGAACACTGCTTCTGAAAAATCGCTCCTGATGCGTTCGCCTTCCGAACTGCCTGATCGGTCGGAAGGCGATTCCGCTCCGAAGCGCTGATCAGCGCTTCAGGTCCTCATATTGCTTGAGACAGTTGCTCAGGCTTTCATCCAGCGCCGCCGCCGAACCGATTTCCATCCCGAGATCCTGCAGCAGGCCATCCTTGAGGCTGTAGATCCAGCCATGCACGGTGAATTCCTGGCCGCGCTCCCAGGCGTCCTGCACGATGGTGGTCTGGCAGACATTGACCACCTGCTCGATCACGTTCAATTCGCAGAGGCGATCCACCCTGGCAGGTTCCGGCAGGGTCTCGACGATGTAGCGGCCGTGCTTCTGGTGCACGTCCTGGACATGGCGCAGCCAGTTGTCGGCCAGGCCGATGCGACGACCGGTGAGCGCCGCATGCACGCCGCCGCAGCCGTAATGGCCGCAGACGATCACATGCTTGACTTTCAGCACATCGATCGCGAACTGCAGCACCGACAGGCAATTGAGGTCGCTGTGGACGATGACATTGGCGATATTGCGGTGGACGAAGACATCGCCCGGCAGCAGGCCGAGCAGTTCGTTGGCCGGCACCCGGCTGTCCGAGCAGCCGATCCAGAGATACTCGGGCGCCTGCTGGGCCGCCAGCTTGCTGAAGAAATCCGGGTCTTCGGATTTGATGGCAGCGGCCCAGGCCCGGTTGTTGCGGAACAGGGGTTCGAGCTGGTGGTCGTCGGATGCGTCGATGGATTTGTCGGTCATGAATCGGCCTGTAACGGAGAGTGCTGAGAGGGACAGGCAAGCCAGGGCTTGCCGGAAATGAAGGTTCGCCATTCTAGCGGAAAGCGCGCGCGCCCATATTCGACCGAGAGTCGCGCGCTTCGGTGCCGGCAAGGCCAGTCAACCGGCAATAAAAAACCGCCGTCGGCAGGCCGAACGGCGGTTCTCGCGATTACGGCAGGCGTCGCGCCCGCCGCTTTCCGGCGTGTTACTCGAAAAACTCCTTGACCTTGTCCTTCCAGGATTTGGTCTGCGGGCTGTGCTTGGCGCCGCCGTCATTGGTCAGCTTTTCGAATTCCTGCAGCAGTTCCTTCTGGCGGTCGGTCAGCTTCACCGGCGTCTCCACCACCACATGGCAGAACAGGTCGCCGGCATAGCCGGAACGCACGCCCTTGATCCCCTTGCTGCGCAGGCGGAAGGTCTTGCCAGACTGGGTGCCTTCCGGCAGCGAGAAGGAAGCCTTGCCGTTAAGCGTCGGCACCTCGATCTCGCCGCCCAGCGCCGCCTTGGCGAAGGACACCGGGATCTCGCAATGCAGGTCGTCGCCGTCGCGCTGGAACACCGGGTGCGGCTTGATGCGGATCTCCACATACAGGTCGCCCGGCGGGCCGCCGTTCATGCCCGGCTCGCCATTGCCGGAGGAGCGGATGCGCATGCCGTCGTCGATGCCCGCAGGAATCTTCACTTCCAGCGTCTTGTTGCGCTTGATGCGTCCCTGGCCGCCGCAGGTGCCGCAGGGATTGGGGATGATCTTGCCGCTGCCGTGGCACTTCGGGCAGGTTTGCTGAATGCTGAAAAAGCCCTGCTGCATCCGCACTTGGCCCTGGCCGCCGCAGGTGCCGCAGGTGGTCGGCGAGGTGCCCGGCTTGGCGCCGGAACCGTGGCAGGTATCGCACTCGTCCCAGGAAGGCACGCGGATGGTGGTATCGAAACCGTTGGCGGCCTGCTCCAGGGAGATTTCCAGGTTGTAGCGCAGGTCGGCGCCGCGGTACACCTGCGGGCCGCCGCGGCCGCCGCCGCGGGCGTTGGCGCCGAAGATGTCGCCGAAGATATCGCCGAAGGCGTCGGAGAAGCCGCCGAAGCCGCCCGCGCCGGCGCCGAATCCGCCCGCGCCCATGTTCGGGTCCACGCCCGCATGGCCGTAGCGGTCGTAGGCGTCCCGCTTCTGCGGGTCGGAAAGCATCTCGTAGGCTTCCTTCGCCTCCTTGAACTTTTCTTCCGCGCCCTTGCTGTCCGGATTGCGGTCCGGATGGAACTTCATTGCGAGCTTGCGATACGCCTTCTTGATCTCATCCTCAGAAGCGTTCTTCGCTACACCCAGCACCTCGTAAAAATCACGCTTTGCCATTTGTCGGCATCCTGTATTCAAAACGAAAACGCCGAGTCGAGGATCAGAAGCTGATCGCTACGACTCGGCGGGTCATCACGGCCAAGCCGCGTGACGGATCTTATTTATCTTTCACTTCCTTGAAGTCGGCATCGACGACGTCATCCTGAGGCTTGGCTTCGGACGATGCGCCTGCTGCACCCGCACCCGCGCCCGCGCCGGCACCGGCCGCGCCGCCGGCCGCAGCCTGCTGCGCCTGCATGTCGGCGTACATCTTCTCGCCCAGCTTCTGCGCCGAGGTGGTGAGCGCGGCGACCTTGGCATCGATCTCGGCCTTGTCGTTGCCCTTGAGGGCTTCTTCCAGGTCCTTGATCGCGGCTTCGATCTTTTCCTTTTCGCCGGCATCCAGCTTGTCGCCGTACTCGGTCAGGGACTTGCGAGTGGAGTGCACCAGCGCGTCGCCCTGGTTGCGGGCATCGGCCAGTTCCTTCAGCTTGCGGTCCTCGTCGGCATACAGCTCGGCGTCCTTCACCATCTTCTGGATTTCCTCTTCCGACAGACCGGAATTGGCCTTGATGGTGATCTTGTTTTCCTTGCCGCTGGCCTTGTCCTTCGCGCTCACGTGCAGGATGCCGTTGGCGTCGATGTCGAAGGTCACCTCGATCTGCGGGGTGCCGCGCGGCGCCGGCGGGATGCCTTCCAGGTTGAACTCGCCCAGCAGCTTGTTGCCGGCGGCGATCTCGCGCTCGCCCTGGAACACCTTGATGGTCACGGCCGGCTGGTTGTCGTCGGCGGTGGAAAACACCTGGCTGAACTTGGTCGGGATGGTGGTGTTCTTCTGGATCATCTTGGTCATCACGCCGCCCAGGGTCTCGATGCCCAGCGACAGCGGGGTGACGTCGAGCAGCAGCACGTCCTTGCGGTCTCCGGACAGGACCGAGCCCTGGATGGCGGCGCCGACGGCCACGGCCTCGTCCGGGTTGACGTCCTTGCGCGGCTCCTTGCCGAAGAACTCCTTCACCTTTTCCTGCACCTTCGGCATGCGGGTCATGCCGCCGACCAGGATCACGTCCTGGATGTCGGACACCTTGACGCCGGCATCCTTGATGGCGATGCGGCACGGCTCGATGGTGCGCTCGATCAGTTCCTCGACCAGCGACTCCAGCTTGGCGCGGGTGATCTTCATGGTCAGGTGCATCGGCGCGCCGTTGGCCATGGCGATGTACGGTTCGTTGATCTCGGTCTGCTGCGAGGAGGACAGCTCGATCTTGGCGCGCTCGGCGGAAGCCTTGATGCGCTGCAGGGCGATCGCGTCCTTGGACAGGTCGACGCCGTTGATCTTCTTGAACTCGTCGATGATGTAATCGATGATGCGCTGGTCGAAGTCCTCGCCGCCGAGGAAGGTGTCGCCGTTGGTCGACAGCACTTCGAACTGCATCTCGCCGTCCACGTCGGCAATCTCGATGATGGAAATGTCGAAGGTGCCGCCGCCGAGGTCATAGACGGCGATCTTGCGGTCGCCCTTGCCGGTCTTGTCGAGACCGAAGGCGAGCGCCGCCGCGGTCGGCTCGTTGATGATGCGCTTGACTTCCAGGCCGGCGATGCGGCCGGCGTCCTTGGTGGCCTGGCGCTGGGCGTCGTTGAAGTAGGCGGGAACGGTGATCACCGCTTCGGTGACGGTTTCGCCGAGATAGTCTTCGGCGGTCTTCTTCATCTTGCGCAGCACTTCGGCGGAAACCTGCTGCGGCGCGAGCTTCTTGTCGCGCGCCTGCACCCAGGCGTCGCCATTGTCGGCGCGGACGATCTGGTAAGGCATCAGGTTGATGTCCTTCTGCACTTCCTTTTCGTCGAACTTGCGGCCGATCAGGCGCTTGACCGCGAACAGCGTGTTCTTCGGGTTGGTGACGGCCTGGCGCTTGGCCGGCGCGCCGACGAGGATCTCGCCGTCTTCCTGATAGGCGACGACGGAAGGCGTGGTACGGGAGCCTTCCGAGTTCTCGATGACCTTAGGTTGACCGCCCTCCATGATGGCGACGCAGGAGTTGGTCGTTCCCAGGTCGATACCAATGATTTTGCCCATGATCGTATTCCTTTGTTAATTGGATATTGTTGCTTGTTCCGTATATGTAGAGCAATTCGGCGCTTTCAAGCACCCGCCGCGCTCCGACTCCCGATTTCTTTACTGCGCAACCGTGACCAGCGCGGGACGCAGCAGCCGGTCGGAAATCATGTAGCCCTTCTGCAGCACGCTGACGATGGTGTTCGCCTCCTGCTGCGCCGGCACCATGGAGATGGCCTGATGCTTCATCGGGTCCAGCTTCTCGCCCGGCTGCGGATTGACTTCCACCAGGCGGTTGCGCTCGAAGGCGGTGGACAGCTGCTTGAGCGTCATTTCCACGCCTTCCTTCAGGGACTCGATCGAGGGCGTCTCAAGCTTGAGCGCCATTTCCAGGCTGTCCTTCACCGGCACCAGGGCCTCGGCGAAGCTCTCGATGGCGAACTTGTGCGCCTTGGCGATATCGTCCTGGGCGCGGCGGCGGATGTTTTCCGCTTCGGCGCGGGCGCGCAGGAAGGCATCCTGCATCTCGCTCGCCTTGGCTTCGGCGGCCGCCAGCCTCTGTTCATGACCGGAGGATGCGGCGGAAGCCTGTTCCGCCTGGCTGCTTTCGGAAGCCTGAGGCTCGCCCGCCTCGATCGGCTGGGAGGTCGGGTCCTGCGTTTTCTCTTGTTCTTGCATCACAAAAATCTCCAGCAATCAATGACTTAGTCAAGTTAGGACGCTAGTTGGGGATAACCCTAAGGTTTTCAAGGGATTTCCAACAATTTTTCTTGAGGACATGCTGTCCCTTTGGAAATGCATGAAAAATTAACAGCAGGTTACAGACTTTACGTTGGCACGATGGTGGGTTTGATCAAGGGCGGCTAGCATGAATGACATCACCACCGACAAGGAGAAGACGATGCGATTACCCCTGATAGCCGGCATCGTGGTGGTCTATGTCGTGCTGGCGGCCGCCTGGATCGCCAGCCTCCCTTCGCCGGCCCTGTCGCGGGTCGGCCCGCCGTTCTAGCTTAGCGCTCGGCGCCCATCAGCTCCGCCTGGCGGCGCGACACTTCCGCCTCCCGCGCCGCCTGTTCCCGGCTGGCGGCATTCGACATGGTCGGCCAGCCCAGCAGGTGCTGCTCGGCGATGTCGGTAAGCGCCCGGATCCAGCCCGGCGCATCGTTCAGGCAGGGAATGTAGTGGAACTCCTTGCCGCCGGCGGTCAGGAAGTCATGCCGCACTTCCATGGAAATCTCTTCCAGCGTCTCCAGGCAGTCGCTGCTGAAGCCGGGGCACATCACATCCACCCGCTCCACGCCCTGCTTTGCCAGCTGCACCAGGGTCGGCGCGGTATAGGGCTGCAGCCACTCGGCCTTGCCGAAGCGGGACTGGAAGGAAACGAGATAGTCGTCGCGTCCGAGACCGAGGCTTTCCGCCAGCAGGCGCGCCGTCTTGTGGCATTCGCAGTGGTAAGGGTCGCCCAGCAGCAGGGTGCGCTTGGGCACGCCGTGGAAGCTCATCACCAGCTTCTGGCCGCGGCCGTTCTGCTCCCAGTGCGCCAGCACCGAATCGCGCAGGGCGGCGATGTAGCCTTCATGATCGTGGTAGTGCTTCACCAGGCGCAGCTCCGGCACGTTGCGCACCTGGGCGTAGTGAGCGAAGGCGGCATCGAACACCGACGCGGTAGTGGTGGCCGAGTATTGCGGATACGCCGGCAAGACCAGGATGCGGTCGCAGCCTTCAGTCTTGAGCTGGTCGAGCACCTGCGGCATGGACGGCGCGCCGTAGCGCATGGCGTAGACCACCTTCACCTCGTGGCCGCGCTCGCCCAGCAGACCCTGCAGCAGCTTGGCCTGGCGCTCGGTATAGACCTTCAGCGGCGAGCCTTCCTTCATCCAGATCGATGCATACTTTCTGGCCGATTTGCCGGAACGCAGCGGCAGGATGATGCCGTGCAGGATCAGTGACCAGACCAAGCGCGGAATCTCCACCACGCGCGGGTCGGACAGGAATTCCTTCAGGTAGGGACGCACCGCGCCGGCCGTCGGCGCATCCGGCGTGCCGAGGTTGACCAGCACCACCGCGGTCCTGGGCAGCGTGCCATGCCGGTACTCCGGCTCTTTTTTGAAAGCCATGCTTGGGCCTTTCGGTTGGAGAAAGCGATGGCGGCGCCTGCGGCCGCCATCGCATGATGCGTGAAAGCCTCAGGACGCGAGCAATTCCCGCGCGTGCTTGCGGGTGGTGGCGGTAATCTCGATGCCGCCGAGCATGCGCGCCACTTCCTCGATGCGCGCCTTCGGATCGAGCGCCTCGATGCGCGAAACGGTGCGGCCGCTGGCGCTGGATTTGCTGACCTGGAAATGCTGGTTGGCCTGGCTGGCGACCTGCGGCAGATGAGTGACGCACAGCACCTGCCGGTCCTGGCCGAGGCGCTTGAGCAGACGGCCGACGACTTCCGCCACGCCGCCGCCGATGCCGGTGTCGACCTCGTCGAAGATCAGGGTCGGCGTCGCCGTGGCGGTGGAGGTAATGACGGAAATCGCGAGCGAGATGCGCGCCAGCTCACCGCCGGAGGCTACCTTGGCCAGCGCCCGGGCGGTGGTGCCGGCATGGGCCGCCACCATGAACTCCACCTGCTCCAGGCCGTAGCCGGCCGGCTCGCAGGCGTTCAGCGCGATTTCCAGGCGGCCGCCGGCCATGCTCAGTTCCTGCATGGCGGCGGTGACCGCCTCGCCCAGCTTGGCGGCGGCGGCGGCGCGCGCCTTGGACAGCTTCTGCGCCGCGCCCATATACGTCGCCTTGAGCTTTTCCTCCTGCGCGCGCAGCGCCTCGATGTCGCTGGCGTCGGCCAGTTGCCTGAGCTGCTCGGACAGCGTGGCCAGCTCCTGCGGCAGATCGTCCGGCGCCACCCGGAACTTGCGGGCGGTGGAATGCAGCGCGTCCAGGCGCGACTCCACTTCATGCAGGCGTTCCGGATCGAGTTCCACCCGGCCCAGGTAATCGTTGAGCGAGTAGACCGCTTCCTGCAGCTGGATTGCGGCCGGCTCCAGCGCCTCGATCACCGGCTTCAAGGTGGCGTCGATGTCGGCCAGGCGGCTCAGCTTCTGGGTCATCACCGACAGCTGCGACAGCATCGGGTTGTCGGCCTCGGAAATCATGTGCAGCGCTTCCTGGGCGCCCTCGATCAGGCTGGCCGCATGCGACAGGCGGCTGTGCTCGTTGCTGATGTCGGCCCATTCGCCCGGCTTGGGCGCCAGCTTCTCCAGCTCGCCCACCTGCCATTCGAGACGTTCGCGCTCCAGCAGCACGTTGCGGGCATTGATCTCGAACTCCTCGCGCTGCTTGGCCAGCGTGCGCCAGGCGCGATAGGCGGCGGCCACGACGCGGGCATCGTCCTGCAGACCGGCCTGGGAATCGAGCAGGATGCGCTGGGCATCGGTCTTGAGCAGGGACTGGTGGGCATGCTGGCCATGGATGTCGACCAGCATCTCGCCCAGTTCGCGCAGCTGGGCGGCGGTGGACGCGATGCCGTTGATGTAAGCCTTGGAGCGGCCGGCATTGTCGATCACCCGGCGCAGCAGCACGCCGCCCTCCTCGCTGTTGATTTCATGGGAATCGAGCCAGGCGCGGGCATCGTCGGTGAGCGCGAATTCGGCGGTGATGTCGGTCTTCGGCGCGCCCTCGCGCACCACGCTGGCGTCGCCGCGGCCGCCGAGGGTCAGGGCCAGCGCATCGATCAGGATGGATTTGCCGGCGCCGGTTTCGCCGGTGAATACCGTGAACCCGGGGGAGAATTCCAGTTCGATTGCATCAACGATAACAAAGTCTCGAATCGAGAGGGTTCGAAGCATGATGGGGATCTTTTCAGTCAGCCGCTTGGGTTGGTGGTGCGGCCATGGCGCAGTTGAACCATGGCATCGGCAGACGCTATTTTAGCCGGCCTTCGGCCGACGGATATTCATGCCAGTGCAGCTTTTCGCGCAGCGTGTGGTAGTAGCTCCAGCCCGCCGGATGCAGGAAGGTGATTGTGTGGGCGGAACGCCTGACGACGATGCGGTCGTGGTGCTGCAGGCTGGTGAAGGCTTGCATGTCGAAGTTGGCGTTGATGTCGCGTCCGCCCATGACTTCGATGACGATGGTGCTGGTGTCCGGCACCACGATCGGCCGGTTCGACAGCGAATGCGGCGCGATCGGCACCAGCACCAGCCCGCCCAGGCTGGGATGCAGCAGCGGGCCGCCGGCCGACAGCGCGTAGGCGGTGGAACCGGTGGGCGTGGAGACGATCAGGCCGTCCGAGCGCTGGTTGTACATGAAGCGGCCGTCCACCTCCACCTTCAGCTCCGCCATGCCGGTGGTGGCGCCGCGCGTCACCACCACGTCGTTGAAGGCCAGCGCCTCGAAGATGGCGGCGCCGTCGCGCACCACGCTGCTTTCCAGCAGGCTGCGGTTTTCGGACTCCAGCTTGCCGGCCAGCATGTCGGCCAGCACCGGGATCATGCCATCCTGCGGGATGTCGGTCATGAAGCCGAGCCGGCCCTGGTTGATGCCGATCAGCGGCACATGGTAAGGCGCGAGCTGGCGCGCGATGCCGAGCATGGTGCCGTCGCCGCCGACGACGATGGCGACGTCGGCATGCAGGCCGATCTCCTGCGGCGTCATGGCGCGCACATTGGCGAACGAGACGTTGCGGGCGGTCTCGGCCTCGAACACCACCTCATGTCCCGAGCGGGTCAGGAAATCGGCGATGTCGGACAGCGACTGCTCGATGCCGGCGGCGCCGTACTTGCCGATGATGGCGACGGTGTGAAACCGGGATGACGAGGTTGGGGTTTGCGAAGGCGACATGCTCCGGATTAGACCATAATTCGTGCATCAATTATCTGGATGCTTGCCAAATATCCATCATGCCTGCCAACAATCCCGCGGTGATCAAGGCCGTTCTGTTCGACCTCGACGATACGCTCTGGCCCATCGTGCCGGTGATCCGGCGCGCCGAAGACGAGATGTTCGCCTGGCTGGAACGGCACGCGCCGGCGGTGACGCGGGAATTCACCATCGACAGCCTGCGCGCGCGGCGCATGGCGCTGATGAAGACCGATCCGGTCTACCAGCTAGACCTGAAGGCGCTGCGCCATGCCGGCCTGACCGAGGCGTTCCGGCACGTGGGCGAAGACCTGGCCAAGGTGGACGCGGCGCTGGAGGTGTTCTCGACGGCCCGCAACCGGGTGGAGCCCTTCGCCGACGTGCTGCCGGTCCTGGCCTCGCTGCGCCGGCGGGTGCTGGTCGGCTCCGTGTCCAACGGCGTGGCGGACCTGGGAGCGATCGGCCTTGCCCATTTTTTCAGCACATCGATTGCGGCATGTCATTTCGGCAGCGCCAAGCCCGATCCGGCCATCTTCCATGCCGCCTGCGAGTCGCTCGGCGTGCTACCGTCGGAAGCGGTGTATGTCGGCGACGATCCCTTGCTCGATGTCAAAGGAGCAAAACAGGCCGGCCTGCATGCGCTCTGGCTGAACCGGCCGGAACTCGGTCCGGCGCGGGAACTGCCGCCGGAAGTGCAGCCGGATGCCATCTGTACAACGTTGTTCGATCTTGAAAATTGGTTGAGCGGACGCATGATTGTGTTGCCGCCCCAGCCGGCTGGTCGCTAGAATGATCCCATGCAACTCGATAAGCGCGCTCAAACCCTCCTGAAGGCCTTGGTCGAACGGTACATCGCCGATGGGCAGCCGGTCGGCTCCCGCGCATTGTCGAAGATCTCCGGCCTCGACGTCTCTCCCGCCACCATCCGCAACATCATGTCGGACCTCGAGGAGATGGGCTTCGTCGCCAGCCCCCACACTTCCGCCGGCCGCGTGCCCACGCCCAAGGGCTACCGTTTCTTCGTCGACACCCTGCTCACCGTGCAGCACATCGACGAAAGCGCGGTGGAATCGAAGCTGCATCCCACGCTGCGCGCTTCGCCGCAGCGCATCATCACCAACGCCGCCCAGGTGCTGTCGTCGCTCTCGCAGTTCGCCGGCGTGGTCATGACGCCCAAGCACGAATCGGTTTTCCAGCAGATCGAATTCCTGCGCCTGTCGGAACGGCGCATCCTGCTGGTGATCGTCGCGCCCAGCGGCGAAGTGCAGAACCGCCTGCTGCTGACCGAGGTGGATTACACCCCGGCGCAGCTGACCCAGGCGGCCAACTACATCAACCAGCATTTCGGCGGACTGCACTTCAACGAGGTGCGGGCGCGCCTGCAGAACGAACTGCGCCAGCTGCGCGACGACATGACCCAGCTGATGCATGCGGCAGTGGAAGCCGGCAGCGACGCCATGGCCGACACGGCCGACGAGGTGGTGATCTCGGGCGAGCGCAACCTGCTGAGCGTGAGCGACCTTTCCTCCAACATGACCTCGCTGCGCAAGCTGTTCGAGATGTTCGAGCAGAAGACCAGCCTGCTGCAGCTGCTGGACGTCTCGAGCAAGGCTTCCGGCGTGCAGATCTTCATCGGCGGCGAATCGCAGCTGGTGCCGATGGACGACATGAGCGTCGTCACCGCGCCCTACGAGGTGAACGGCAGGATCGTCGGCACCCTGGGCGTGATCGGCCCGACGCGCATGGCTTACGAGCGGGTGATCCCGATCGTGGACATCACCGCGAAGCTGCTTTCCAACGCCCTAAGCCATTCCTGAGCGACTCTTCCGAGGTAAGCCGGGCCGGCTCCGGTGTCGTCACCGCTGACGGTGGGGGCAGTCGGTCTTGGTGCAATGGCCGTACAGGGCCAACGCATGTTCTGCGATGCTGAAGCCCCGATCCTGCGCGATCCGCTGCTGGCGCTGCTCGATCTCGGGGTCGAAGAACTCTTCCACGCGGCCGCAGTCCAGGCACACCAGATGGTCGTGGTGCGAGCCCTCGTTCAGCTCGAACACCGCCTTGCCGCTTTCGAAATGATTTCGCTGCAACAGGCCGGCCTGCTCGAACTGGGTCAGCACCCGGTAAACCGTGGCGAGGCCGATGTCCATGTTCTCGCTGAGCAGGATCTTGTAGACATCCTCGGCGCTCAGATGGCGCACATTGCTGTTCTGGAAAATCTCGAGGATCTTGAGCCTGGGCAGGGTGGCTTTCAGTCCGCTGGCCTTCAGCTCGGAGGGATTGTTCGGCATGTTGTTGGTAGGATAGCGAGTATCTGGCTTATCATATAGCGTTTTGGCACTACTGCTCAACGAATTGAGACTTACATGCAAATGCCGTTTTCGAAAGATCGTACACCAGCCTTGGCTAGCCTGCTGTGCCTGGCCCTCGTCGCAGGCGTCGCCGGTTGCGCTTCCAAGAATCCGCTGATGGACGATGCGCCGGCCCAGGCGACCGCGCGTCCGGCTGCGGCACCCTCGATGGCCGCGGACGGCGCCCAGCGCACCGGACCGACAGGCCTGCGCCGCTTCCTCGGCGTGCTCTCGCCCTACCGCGTCGATGTCCAGCAAGGCAACTTCGTGTCGCGCGAAACCGTCGACCAGCTGAAGGAAGGCATGCGCAGCCCCGACGGCGTGACGCGGGAACAGGTCAAGTTCGTGCTCGGCACGCCGCTGCTGGCCGACCCTTTCCACGCCGACCGCTGGGACTACGTGTTCCGCCTGCAGAAGCGCAACGGCGAAGTGCTGACCAGCCATGTCACCGCCCACTTCCAGGGGAACAAGCTGGTGGATATCGACGGCGGCAACCTGCCGACGGAAAAAGAATATCTGGCCATGATTTCCGGCTCGGCGCCGGGCGATACGCCTTCCGTCAGGGCAAAATAAATAAGACAGCCACGCTGCAACAAGAACTCACCGCACCGTTCAAATCATCCATGAAAATCGCAATCGCAGGCGCATCCGGCCGCATGGGCCGCATGCTGATCGAAACCGTGCAACAGGCCGATGACGCCACCCTCGCCGGTGCCCTCGACGTTCCCGCCAGCCCGGCGCTCGGCACCGATGCCGCCGCTTTCCTCGGCAAGCCGGCCGGCGTGGCCATCGAATCCGACCTGGCCAGGGGCCTCGCCCATGCCGAGGTCCTGATCGATTTCACCCGGCCCGAAGGCACGCTGAAGCACCTCGAATACTGCGCCGCCCACGGCATCAAGATGATCATCGGCACCACCGGCTTCGACGAGGCCGGCAAGGCCGCCATCGCCGAGGCGGCGAAAAAGGTGGCCATCGTGTTCGCGCCCAACATGAGCGTCGGCGTCAACGTCACCATGAAGCTGCTGGAGATGGCGGCGAAGAGCTTCTCCCACGGATACGACATCGAGATCATCGAAGCCCACCACCGCCACAAGGTGGACGCCCCCTCGGGCACCGCCCTCAAGATGGGAGAGGTGATCGCCAATGCCATCGGCCGCGACCTGAAGGATGTGGCGGTCTACGCCCGCGAAGGCGTGACCGGCGAGCGCGATCCCTCCTCCATCGGTTTCGCCACCATCCGCGGCGGCGACATCGTCGGCGACCATACCGTGCTGTTCGCCGGCATCGGCGAGCGCATCGAGATCACCCACAAGTCGGCCAGCCGCGTCACCTACGCCCACGGCAGCCTGCGCGCCGCCCGCTTCCTGGCCGACAAGCAGACCGGCCTGTACGACATGCAGGATGTGCTCGGCCTCAAGTAAGCCGGCAGCGGCGATCCGGAGGGTTTGCCGCCCATGAAACCCGTCCGGCTCGGTGCCGCCGTCGCCGCCACCATGGCGCTGCATGCAGCGCTGGTGGCTGCCGTGGTGGCCGGGCTGAACGCCGGCAGCGAGGCGCCCAAGCCGCCGCCGGTAATGACGGTGGAATTGCTGAAGCCGCCGAAGACCGAACCGGAGCCCCTGCCGGCAGCGCCGCCGACGCCGGCTCCTCCCCCGCCACCGCCGCCCGAGAAGAAGCGGCCGGAACCCAAGCGGCCGCCGAAGCCGGCGCCCGCTCCCAAGCCCACCCCGGCGCCGACACCCGTGCCGGCGCCCCAGGTCAAGCCGCCGGAAGTGACCTTCTCGCCCGCGCCGTCGCCGTCGAACACCACCGCCGTGCCGGCGCCCGCTCCGGCCGCGCCGCCGGCGCCACCCGCCCCTCCCGCGCCCCCGCCGCCACCGGCCAGGACCGGCGTCTCCATCCCGGCCAGCTACGCCGCCAGCAACCGCAAGCCGGAGTATCCGGCGATGTCGCGCCGCTACGAGGAACAGGGCACGGTGGTGCTGCAGGTCTTCGTGACCGCCGAGGGCGCCGCCGGCGAGGTCAAGGTGAAGTCGTCCAGCGGCTATCCGCTGCTGGATGAGTCGGCGCAGAAGGCGGTGCAGTCGTGGCGCTTCAACCCCGCCACGGAGGATGGCAAGCCGGTGGGCCAGTGGTATCAGCTATCGGTTCCGTTTAAACTCCAGAATTAACTTTTTACCATCAACACCATGAATCAAACCCTGGGATTCGCGCATTACTGGTCGCAAGGCGACGCCATTTCGCATGCGGTGGCCTACGTGCTGCTGCTGATGTCGGTCGTCAGCTGGTACTACATCTTCTCGAAATCCTGGAGTTCCTGGCGCATCCGCCGCAGCGCCAGCGCGGTCGAAGGATTCTGGAAGGCGCCGACGCTGGGCGATGCGGTCGCCGGCCTCAAGCAGTCGGATGCCGAAAATGTCTACGCGCCGCTGGCCGCCCAGGGCGCCGAGGCGGCCAACATCTCGGCCCAGGGCGGCTCGCTGAATGCGTCCACCGATCCGGGCGAACTGATCACCCGCACCCTGCGCCAGGAAATCAACCGCGTCTCGTCGCGCCTGGAAAGCGGGCTGACGCTCTTGGCCTCGGTCGGCTCCACCGCTCCCTTCGTCGGGCTGTTCGGCACCGTCTGGGGCATCTACCATGCGCTGATCGCGGTTTCCACCGCCGGCACGGTGCAGATCGACAAGGTGGCCGGCCCGGTGGGCGAGGCGCTGATCATGACCGCGCTCGGCCTGGTGGTGGCGATTCCGGCGGTGCTGGCCTACAACGCCTTCACCCGGGTCAACCGCGTCACGCTGGCGGAACTCGATGCCTTCGCCCACGATCTGCATGCTTATCTGACCACCGGCGCCCGCGTCGGCAGCAAGTAAGCCCATCAACAGGAGTTTCCATGGCTTTCGGCGGATTTAACGACGACAAGAAGCAGGCGCCCATGGCGGACATCAACGTCACGCCAATGGTCGACGTGATGCTGGTGCTGCTGGTGATCTTCATCATCACCGCGCCGCTGTTCACCCACGCGATCAAGCTCGACCTGCCGAGCGCCCAGTCGCCGGCGGCGCCGGAAAAGCCGGAGACGGTCTCGGTGTCGATCAACGGCGAAAACAAGATTTTCTGGAACAACGATCCGGTGACGCAGGAGGAACTGGCCGCGCGGCTGGCGGCGGCGGCACGGAAGAAGCCGCAGCCCGACCTGCAGCTGCGCGCCGACAAGTCCACTCGCTACGAAACCATCGCCCAGGTCATGTCGGCTGCCCAGACCAGCGGCATGACCAAGATGGGCTTCGTCACCGACGCCAACGCCGCCCCGGCGAAATAGGAAGCACTATGGCAACAGTCACCCTCGACGGCGCGGCGATCGCCGATTGGCCCGCCTTCCACGCCCAGTGCCGGGACGCCTTCGGCTTTCCCGACTTCTACGGCAACAACATGGATGCCTGGGTCGATTGCCTCAGCTACCTGCGCGACGACGAGGGCATGACCCGCTTCCAGCTCGGGCCGGACGAGCTGCTGCAGATCGAGATCGCCAACGCCGATGCGCTCAGGCGCCAAGCGCCCGACATCCTGCCGACGCTGGAAGACTGCGTCGAGATGATCAACGAGCGCTATGAGGATTACGGCGAGAAGCCGGCATTGGCGCTGACGCTGCGCTGATCCCCGAATTTCCCCTTTCCGCCGGCATTTTCCCGGCATTTTCGGCCTTTCCCGCGCGCATCGCGCCGCCGATGCCGGCGGCCGACCCGGTATAATCACCGGTTCACATTCACTTTTGTCGCTCCCATCCGTCATGCAAGAGAAATACATTCCCGCCGAGGTGGAAAAATCGGCGCAGGCCCACTGGCAAGCCGTCGACGCCTATCGCGCCGTCGAGAACGCGAAGGACAAGGCCGGCAAGGACAAGCCGAAGTTCTACGCCTGTTCCATGCTGCCCTACCCGTCCGGCAAGCTGCACATGGGCCACGTGCGCAACTACACCATCAACGACGTGATGTACCGCTACCTGCGGATGAACGGCTACAACGTGCTGATGCCGATGGGCTGGGACGCCTTCGGCATGCCGGCGGAGAACGCCGCCATGGCCAACGGCGTGCCGCCGGCGCAGTGGACCTACTCCAACATCGAGTACATGAAGACGCAGATGCAGGCCATGGGCCTGGCGATCGACTGGTCGCGCGAGATGACCGCCTGCCGTCCCGAGTATTACAAGTGGAACCAGTGGATGTTCCTGAAGATGCTGGAGAAAGGCATCATCTACAAGAAGACCGGCACGGTGAACTGGGACCCGATCGACCAGACGGTGCTGGCCAACGAGCAGGTGATCGACGGCCGCGGCTGGCGTTCCGGCGCGCTGATCGAGAAGCGCGAGATCCCGATGTACTACGCCCGCATCACCGACTACGCCGAAGAGCTGCTCGACCATGTCGACAACAAGCTGCCCGGCTGGCCGGAGCGGGTGCGCATCATGCAGTCCAACTGGATCGGCAAGTCCACCGGCGTGCGCTTCGCCTTCCCGCATGAGATCCGGAACCATGCCGGCGAGCCGATCAACGACGGCAAGCTGTGGGTGTTCACCACCCGCGCCGACACCATCATGGGCGTGACCTTCTGCGCCGTCGCGCCGGAGCATGCGCTGGCCGCCCACGCCGCGCAGAGCAACCCGCAGCTGGCCGCCTTCATCGCCGAATGCAAGCAGGGCAGCGTGATCGAAGCCGACATGGCGACGATGGAGAAGAAGGGCATGCCCACCGGCCTGTTCGTCACGCATCCGCTGACCGGCGCCCAAGTGGAAGTCTGGGTCGGCAACTATGTGCTGATCACCTACGGCGACGGCGCAGTGATGGGCGTGCCGGCGCACGACGAGCGCGATTTCGCCTTCGCCAAGAAATACGGCCTGCCGATCAGGCAGGTCATCGACGTGGAAGGCAAGGCCTACTCCACCGATGCCTGGCAGGAGTGGTACGCCGACAAGGAGAACGGCCGCTGCATCGCCTCCGGCAAGTACGACGGCCTCAGCTACCAGGCCGCGGTGGATGCGATCGCCGCCGATCTGGCCGCGCAAGGCCTGGGCGAGAAGAAGATCACCTACCGCCTGCGCGACTGGGGCATCTCGCGCCAGCGCTACTGGGGCACGCCGATTCCCATCATCCACTGCGAATCCTGCGGCGACGTGCCGGTGCCGGAGAAGGACCTGCCGGTGGTGCTGCCGGAAGACTGCGTGCCGGACGGCAGCGGCAATCCGCTCAACAAGCATGAAGCCTTCCTCAAGGTGGACTGCCCCTGCTGCGGCAAGCCGGCGCGGCGCGAGACTGACACCATGGACACCTTCGTCGACTCGTCCTGGTACTACATGCGCTACTGCTCCCCGGGCAGCAGCGACGCCATGGTCGATGCGCGCAACGATTACTGGATGCCGATGGACCAGTACATCGGCGGCATCGAGCATGCGGTGCTGCACCTGCTGTATGCCCGCTTCTGGACCAAGGTGATGCGCGACTTCGGCCTGGTGAAGTTCGACGAGCCCTTCGTCAACCTGCTGACCCAGGGCATGGTGCTCAACGAGACCTACTACCGCGAGGACGAGGCCGGCAAGAAAACATGGTTCAACCCGGCCGACGTCGAGCTCACCTTCGACGACAAGGGCCGGCCGGTTTCCGCGGTGCTGAAGACCGACGGCAAGCCGGTGATGATCGGCGGCACCGAGAAGATGTCGAAGTCGAAGAACAACGGCATCGACCCGCAGGCCCAGATCGACCAGTACGGCGCCGACACCGCCCGCCTGTTCACCATGTTCGCCTCGCCGCCCGAGCAAACCCTGGAATGGTCGGGCGCCGGCGTCGAGGGCGCCAACCGCTTCCTGCGCCGCGTCTGGACCTATGCCCAGGCGCAGTCGGCGAAGGTGGCCGGCGCCGGCGCGACCAATGCCGCCGAGCTGTCCGAATCGCACAAGACGCTGCGCCGCGAGATCCACAAGATCTTGCAGCAGGCGGACCATGACTTCAAGCGCATCCAGTACAACACCGTGGTGTCGGCCTGCATGAAGATGCTCAACACCCTGGAAGGCGCGAAGCTGGACGAGTCCGCCGCCTCCGCCGCGGTGATCACCGAAGGTTTGTCCATCTTCCTGCGCGTGCTGTATCCGGTGGCGCCGCACATCACCCATGTGCTGTGGCAGGAGCTCGGCTACGCCGCGCAGTTCGGCGACATCCTCGACGCGCCCTGGCCGCAGGTCGATGCCGGCGCGCTGGAGCAGGCCGAGATCGAGCTGATGGTGCAGGTCAACGGCAAGCTGCGCGGCAGCGTCAAGGTGCCGAAGGAAGCCGACAAGGCGGCCATCGAAGCTGCCGCGCTGGCCAACGAGAATGTGCAGAAGTTCGTCACCGGCGCGCCGAAGAAGGTCATCATCGTGCCGGGCAAGCTGGTCAACATCGTCGCCTGAGGCGACGGCTCATGAGGAAAGCGAAGGAAAGCGCATGCGCCTGAAAATCCTGCTGCCGCTCCTGCTTGCCGCCAGCATCGTGCTGTCGGCCTGCGGCTTCCACCTGCGCGGTTCCGACGGCAAGGCGGCACTGCCCTTCCAGACGGTGTTCGTCAACATGCCGCCGAACGCGCCGCTCGGCGTCGAATTGCGGCGCTACCTCCGGGCCGGCGGCACCCAGGTGGTGACGGACCCGAAGCAGGCGCAGGCGATATTCGAAGTGGTGTCGGAACGCCGCGACCAGAGCGCGCCGCTGCTCAACACCCAGGGCCGCATCCGTGAATACACGCTGTTCTACCGCCTGCGTTTCCGCGTGCGCGACAACGCCGGCAAGGAACTGCTGGCGCCGGTGGAACTGGTGCAGAAGCGCGACATCACCTTCAACGAAAACCAGGTGCTGGCCAAGGAAAAGGAAGACGAACTCCTGTTCCGCGAAATGCAGGGGGATGCGGTGCAGCAGATCCTGCGCCGCATGGCAGCGATCCCGAAGCCCGACGCTTCGTAAGACGACACGGGAAAGCCGGAATGCAGCTCAAGCTCGACGCCCTCGACGGCCATCTCGCCAAGACGCTGGCGCCGCTGTACGTCATCAGCAGCGACGAGCACCTGCTGGCGCTGGAGGCGGCCGACCGCATCCGCCGCACGGCGCGCGGGCAGGGCTTTTCCGAGCGCGAGGTGCTGGTGGTGGAGCGCGGCTTCAAGTGGGGACAACTGCTGGCGGCGAACCAGTCGCAGTCGCTGTTCGGCGAGCGCAAGCTGATCGAGCTGCGCATTCCGACCGGCAAGCCGGGCAAGGATGGCGGCCAGGCGCTGCAGGACTATGCGCGCGGCCTGAGTCCGGACAACGTCACCCTGATCACCCTGCCCAAGCTGGACTGGCAGACCGCCAAGTCGGCCTGGGTGGGCGCGCTGCAGCAGGCGGCGGTCTACATCGAGATTCCGCTGGTGGAGCGGGCGCAGCTGCCGGGCTGGATCGGCGCTCGCCTCGCCGCCCAGCAGCAGAGCGCCGACCGCGCCGGCCTGGACTTCATCGCCGAACGGGTGGAAGGCAACCTGCTGGCGGCGCACCAGGAAATCCAGAAGCTCGGCCTGCTCTATCCGAGCGGCAAGCTGAGCGCCGAGCAGATTCAGGACGCGGTGCTGAACGTCGCCCGCTACGACGTCTTCAAGCTCAGCGAGGCCCTTCTGGCCGGCGATGCCAGGCGCCTGGTGCGCATGCTGGAGGGCTTGAAGGGTGAAGGCGAGGCCCTGCCGCTGGTGCTGTGGGCGGTGGCGGAGGAAATCCGCACCCTGCTCAAGCTGAAGTCCGGCATGGCGCTCGGCCGGCCGGTGGGCGCGCTGCTGAAGGAATACCGCATCTGGGGTCCGCGCGAGCGACTGATGGAACCGGCGCTGCGCCGGCTCAGCCTGCCGCGCCTGCAGGCGGCGCTGCAGGAAGCGGCCCAGATCGATAAGATGGTGAAGGGGCTGCGGGCGAAGCAGTTCGCCGGCGACCCCTGGGATGCGCTGCTCCAGCTCGGGCTGAAGCTCGCCGCATGAGCGCCCTGCCCCAACAGATTTCGACACACGGACATACCATGGACATCAAGCATTACATGAACGACGTCGGCCAGCGCGCCCGCAAGGCATCGCGCGCCATGGCCAAGGCCGATACCGCCGCCAAGAACCGCGCGCTGGCGCTGATCGCCGCCGCCATCCGCCGCGACGCCGAGGCGCTGCGCGCCGCCAACCGGCAGGACCTCGACGCCGCCCGCGCCAACGGCCTGGCGCCGGCCATGCTCGACCGGCTGACGCTGTCCGACAAGGCGATCGCCACCATGGCCGAGGGCCTGGAGCAGATCGCCTCCCTGCCCGATCCCATCGGCGAGATCTCCAACATGAAGTACCGCCCGACCGGCATCCAGGTCGGCCAGATGCGGGTGCCGCTGGGCGTGATCGGCATCATCTACGAGGCGCGCCCGAACGTGACGGTGGACGCCGCCGGCCTGTGCATCAAGAGCGGCAACGCCACCATCCTGCGCGGCGGCTCCGAAGCCATCCACTGCAACCAGGCGCTGGCCAAGCTGGTGAAGGAAGGCCTGGCCGGCGCCGGACTGCCGGCCGACGCGGTGCAGATCGTGGAGACCACCGACCGCGCCGCCGTCGGCGAGCTGATCACCATGCCGCAGTTCGTGGACGTAATCGTGCCGCGCGGCGGCAAGGGCCTGATCGAGCGCCTGATGAAGGAATCCAAGGTGCCAATGATCAAGCACCTCGACGGCATCTGCCATGTCTACATCGACGACAAGGCCGACATCGAGAAGGCGCTGCGCGTGGCCTTCAACGCCAAGTGCCACCGCTACGGCACCTGCAACACCATGGAAACCCTGCTGGTGGCGCGCGGCATCGCCGCCGAGGTGCTGCCGAAGCTGGCCGACCTCTACGCCGGCAAGGAAGTGGAACTGCGCGCCGACGACGAGGCGCGCGCCATCCTGGCCGGCTATCCGCACCTGGCGGCGGCCACCGAGGAAGACTGGCGCACCGAGTACCTCGCCGCCATCCTGGCGGTGAAGCTGGTCGCCGGCGTGGAAGAGGCGATCGAGCACATCAATACCTACTCCTCGCAGCACACCGACTCCATCATCACCGAGGACTACAGCCGCGCCATGCGCTTCCTGCGCGAGGTGGACTCGGCCTCGGTGATGGTGAACGCCTCCACCCGCTTCGCCGACGGCTTCGAATACGGCCTCGGGGCGGAGATCGGGATCTCCAACGACAAGCTGCATGCGCGCGGGCCGGTGGGACTGGAGGGGCTGACGTCGCTGAAGTATGTGGTGTTCGGGCATGGGGAGGTGAGGGAGTGAGGTGGGCCGAGGCTGTTACCTCCTAGCCTCCCTTCCCCTGTCTTTACTCCTCCCCCTTCAAGGGGGAGGCCGGGAGGGGGATGGGTTTCTTCCGCATTTAACGGATGTTCTTTAAGCGCCACAGAAACCCATCCCCACCCTAACCCTCCCCTTGAAGGGGAGGGGATTGGGTAGTCAGGTCCTGAACCTCACCCACGGTTGCGCTTGCAAGCGCAACCGGCTTCGCAGGCGCGGAGCGGTGCTCCGCGAAACCCCTGCTAGGCCCCTAACCTTCCCCTTGAAGGGGGGACTGGGTAGTCAGGTCCTGAGCCTCACCCACGGTTGCGCTTGCAAGCGCAACCGGCTTCGCAGGCGCGGAGCGGTGCTCCGCGAAACTCCTGCTACGCCCCTAACCCTCCCCTTGAAGGGGGGACTGGGTAGTCAGGTCCTGAGCCTCACCCACGGTTGCGCTTGCAAGCGCAACCGGCTTCGCAGGCGCGGAGCGGTGCTCCGCGAAACCCCTGCTACGCCCCTCTCCTTGAAAGGGAGGGTCTTTCTCTATGAGTTTTGGCTGCTCAGCCTCATCGACGGCCACTTCTGCCGCCGCGAACAACACTTACAGAAGACTACAGAAGACAATTCCCTGCGAACCCCACCATGCTCTGGATAAAATCCCTCCACATCATCTTCATCGCGTCCTGGTTCGCCGGCCTGTTTTACCTGCCGCGCATCTTCGTCAACCTGGCGATGGAAACCGACGCCACCGCCACCGCCCGCCTGCTGCTCATGGCGCGCAAGCTGTACCGTTTCATGACCATCCTGGCAGTGCCGGCGCTCGTCTTCGGCCTCTGGCTGTGGCTGGGATACGGCATCGGCAAGGGGCCGGGCAATTACTGGCTGCATGCGAAGCTCGCCATCGTGGTGCTGCTGATCGGCTACCATCATGCCTGCGGCAGCCTGCTGCGCAAGTTCGAGCAAGGCCGCAACCGGCGCAGCCACACCTGGTACCGATTCTTCAACGAAGCGCCGGTGCTGGCCTTGTTCGCCGTTGTCATCCTGGTCGTCGTCAAGCCGTTCTGAAACCCATTCACGGAGCCCGCCATGGCAAAAACCTGCGACTACTTTTTTACTCCCCAATCGCCCTGGGCCTATCTCGGCCATGAACGCTTCGCCGCGCTGGCGAAGCAATACGGCGTGCAGATCAGCATCAAGCCCTGCGACATGGGCAAGGTCTTCAGCGTCTCCGGCGGCTTGCCGCTGGCCAAGCGCGCGCCGCAGCGCCAGGCTTACCGGCTGGTTGAACTGAAGCGCTGGAGCGAACACCTCGGCATGCCGCTCAACCTGCAGCCGAAGTTCTTCCCGGTGTCGGGCGATGCGGCGGCCAAGCTCATCATCGCTGCCCGCATTGCTCATGGCACCGAGGCCGCGATGCGCCTCACCGGCGCCATCATGCGCGCCGTCTGGGCAGAGGAAAAGAACATCGCCGATGCCGGCTGCCTGGCCGGCCTGGCAACCGATGCCGGCCTCGACGGCAAAGTCTTGCTGCAAAGCGCCGACACCGCCGCCGTGCAGCAGGAATACGACCGCAATACCGATGAGGCGATTGCCGCCAATGTCTTCGGCGCGCCCTGGTATGTGGTCGGCGGCGAAGGTTTCTGGGGCCAGGACCGGCTGGATTTCGTCGAGCGCGCTTTCGGCAAGCTCTAACGCCGCGCCGGCGACAGGCCGGCACTCGCCGCCGCAAGGGCGGTCTGAATCACATCAATCACTCAGTTTCACCACGGACAAAGGGTTCCCCATCATGTCGCATTCATTCTTCCTTCCCTGCCCGCGCGGTCTCGAAGCCGCGCTGGCGGAGGAGATCGCCGAGATCGCCCAGCGCAGCCGCAGCCTCAGCCTCAAGGTGCACAACCAGGTGCCGGGCGGCGTGCACTGCTCCGGCACCCTGGCCGATGCCTACCGACTCAATCTGCATTCCCGCATCGCCTCGCGCGTGCTGCTGCGCATCGCCCAGTCGAGCTATGTCAACGAGAACGATATCTACGACCTCACCCTGGCGCAGCCGTGGGAAGAGTGGTTCACGGTGGACCAGACCATCCGCGTCGACATCACCGCCATCAAGTCGCCGCTGAAGAGCCTGGAATTCACCACGCTGAAGATCAAGGACGCCGTCTGCGACCGGTTCCGCGACCTGATGTCCAAGCGGCCCTCGGTGAACACCCGCGCGCCGGACATGCGCATCGTCGGCTTCCTCGATGCGCGCAATTACACCCTCTACCTCGACACCTCCGGCGAGGCGCTGTTCAAGCGCGGCTGGCGCCAGGAAACCGGCGACGCGCCGCTGCGGGAAAACCTGGCCGCCGGCCTGCTGCGGGTTTCCGGCTGGCAGCCGGGCACGGTGCTGTTCGATCCGATGTGCGGCTCCGGCACCATCCTGATCGAGGCGGCGCAGATCCTGGCCGGCATCCCGCCGGGCGCGCGGCGCAGCTTCGCCTTCGAGAAGTTCCTCGGCTTCAAGAGCGCGGAGTGGCTGGCGATCAAGGGCGACTTCAAGCCCAATCCGCTGCCGGCGGCGCCGACGCTGTTCGGCAGCGACATCTCGGGCGACATGATCGTCATGACCCGCAACAACCTGCGCCATGCCGGCATTCCCTTCGAAGTGCCGCTGAAGCAGATCGAGGCGCAGGAAGTGAAGCCGCCGGCGGAGACGCCCGGCGTCCTGCTGACCAACCCGCCTTATGGCGAGCGCATCGGCGTGCGCGGCGACAGCACCGTCGAGCACGACGAGATGGCGACCGCCTTCTTCAGCGCCTTCGGCACCACGCTCAAGCAGCGCTTCGCCGGATGGAAGGTCTTCCTGTTCACCGCCGACCTCGGCCTGCCGAAGCTGCTGCGGCTCAAGGAAGCGCGCAAGACGCCCTTCTTCAACGGCGCGCTGGAGTGCCGCCTGTTCCGCTTCGACATGGTGGCCGGCTTCAACCGGCGCGAGGCGGCCCTGCCCAAGGGCGAGTCGCCGGCCGCGCCGCAATGACGCGGCACAGGTGATCGCCGGCTTGTCCGGCCAGAACTAAAGCCCGGCTCCCGCCTCTGACTTGTTGGCTTTCCAAGGCAAGGACGACGATGAGGACTTTCCACTGCGACAAATGCGGCCAGCAGGTGTTCTTCGAGAACACCCGCTGCGAGAACTGCGGCGGCATGCTCGGGTACCAACCCGAGCATCGCGCCATCAGCACCTTCGAGCCGGTAGAGGGCGGGCTCTGGCGCAGTTTGAATCAGGCCAACGAGGGCATGCTCTACAAGCAGTGCCGCAATTATGCGGAGCAAGACGTCTGCAACTGGATGCTGGGCGCGCAAGAACACAGCGAGCTGTGCGCCTCCTGCCAGCTGACCCATGTGATCCCCGCCCTCACCTCGCCCAAGAACCATCTCTTCTGGCAGCGCCTGGAAGCCGCCAAGCGCCGCCTGCTCTACTCGCTCTGGGACCTGCAGCTCCAGCCCACGCCGAAGGCTGACGATCCCCAGCAGGGCCTGGCCTTCGAATTCCTGGAAGACCTGCCGAACGGACCGCGGGTGCTGACCGGCCACGCCAACGGCGTGATCACCCTCAACATCGCCGAGGCCGATCCCGCCACCCGGGAACGGGTGCGGGAACAGATGCACGAGCCTTACCGCACCCTGCTCGGCCATTTCCGCCACGAGAGCGGCCACTACTATTTCGATCGCCTGATCACCGGCACGCCGTGGGAAGAAAAATTCCGCGCGCTGTTTGGCGACGAGCGGCAGGACTACGCCGAAAGCCTGAATCGCCATTACGAACAGGGCCCGCCGGCCGACTGGGCGCTGAATTACATCAGCGCCTACGCCACCATGCATCCCTGGGAAGACTGGGCTGAAACCTGGGCGCATTTCCTGCACATGTTCGATACCCTGGACACCGCCTTCGCCTGCGGCATGATGCTCAAGCCGCGCAAGCCGCAGGAACCGGAGATGGCGATCACCACCCCGCCCACCCGCAACACCGCCTTCGACGACATGCTCTCCGACTGGTTTGCGCTGTCCTATGTGCTCAACAGCCTGAACCGCAGCGTCGGCATGCCGGACCCGTATCCCTTCACCCTGTCGACGCCCGTCATCGACAAGCTGCGCTTCGTGCATGAGGTGGTGTTCGCCTACAAACAAGCGGCGGTGGCATAAAAAAAGCGCCCGGTAGCGGGCGCCTTGCTTTCAGATAGGGTCTGCCAATGCATCAGCCGATGTGCTTGAAGGCGGCGGCGGTGCGCGCCACCCGCTCGCCGAAAGCGCGGGCGGATGCCAGGTCGCCGGGCAGCGGGCCTTCCTCCGGCGAGGAGTCGGACGGGCTCTGCGCCATCAGGCCGGTGGAGAAGCCGAGCCAGTTGGCGTCGTTGCGCTGCGCCGCCTTGGTATTGGACGGCAGCACGCCGGGGCCGACCCAGATCATGCCGTGCTGCATGGCCAGGGTGAACAGATAGTTCAGGGTGCCGGCCTTGTCGCCGTTGATCGAGGCGGAGTTGGTGAAGCCGGCGGCGATCTTGTCCTTCCAGGCCTGGGCGAACCAGGGCTTGGAGCTGGCATCGGCGAACTTCTTGAACTGCCACGACGGCCCGCCCATGTAGGTGGGCGTGCCGAAGACGACGGCGTCGGCGGCCTGCAGCGCAGCCCAGGCCTGTTCGGCGATGTTGCCGTCGGCGTCGATGGCGATCAGTTCCGGCTGGGCGTCGGCGTCGAGCACGCCTGCCTGCACGGCTTCGGCCTGCTTCTTGGTATGGCCGTAGCCGGAGTGGTAAACGATGGCGATCTTCTTCATGTTCTTTCCTTCCAAAAAATCCGGGTAAAGCGATGCCCTGCCCGCCGGGCGGGCATCGCGCGTCTTGATAACAGCCAGGGTGGTTAAACCAGGTCGAACAGCAGCACTTCCGCCTGCTCGCCGTCGCTGATTTCGATGCGGGCTTCCTGCACCGCCTTCAGCGCGTCGCCTTCCTTCAGTACCACGCCGTTGACCGTGACCTTGCCGCGCGCCACATGCACATAGGCGCGGCGGCCTTCGGCCAGCTCGAACGCGGCCTTCTCGTCGCCGTCGAACAGGCCCACATGCACCCGAGCATCCTGATGGATGGTGACCGACCCATCGCTGCCGTCCGGGCTGGCGATCAGCCGCAGGCGGCCGCGCTTGTCTTCCGTCGAGAAATTCTTCTCTTCGTAGCTCGGCGGGATGCCGACGACGTTCGGCTCGATCCAGATCTGCAGCAGGTGGGTCTTGCCTTCGCGCTCATGGTTGTACTCCGAGTGCATGACGCCGGTGCCGGCGCTCATGCGCTGCACGTCGCCCGGCTTGATGACGCTGCCGTTGCCCATGCTGTCCTGGTGGGCGAGGCGGCCCTCCAGCACGTAGCTGATGATTTCCATGTTGCGGTGGCCGTGCATGCCGAAGCCGCGGCCGGCCTCGATCCAGTCGTCGTTGATCACGCGCAGCGGGCCGAAACCCATGTGCTGCGGGTCGTAGTATTCGGCAAACGAAAAGCTGAAATGCGAGTCCAGCCAGCCGTGGTTGACATGTCCCCGTTCCTCGCTGCGACGTAGTTCGATCATTTTCTTGTCCTTTCGTGCAAATTGTTTGCGCATGTCTGGTGTGACGTGTACTACTATAAGGACGACGAAGCATAATAAAAAGATCAGTTTTCAGTACGATTCATTCAAATTTTTTGAAGACATGACCCTGACCCTGGAAGCCCTGCGCATCCTCGACGCCATCGATCGCCGGCGCAGCTTCGCCGGCGCCGCCGCCGAACTCGACAAAGTGCCGTCGGCGCTGACCTATACCGTGCGCAAGCTGGAGGATGAGCTGGACGTGCTGCTGTTCGACCGGCGCGGCCATCGCGCCAGGCTCACACCCGCCGGCGAGGAGTTGCTCAGCGAGGGCCGCAACCTGCTGCGCGCCGCCGACGAACTGGAACGCCGCGTCAAGCGCGCCGCCAGCGGCTGCGAGGTGGAGCTGCGCATCGTGCTCGACAGCATGATTCCATTCGAATGCCTGTTGCCGCTGCTGGCGGAGTTCGACGCAGCTGGCTACGGCACCCGGCTGCGCTTCTCGCAGGAAGTGCTGTCCGGCGTGTGGGAAGCCCTGCTGACCGGCCGCGCCGACCTCGCCATCGGCGCCGCCCACGACGGCCCGGAGGCGGTGCGCATGAGCGGCGGCTTCCGCACCCGGAACCTGACGCCGATCGAATGGGTGTTCGCGGTGGCGCCCGGGCATCCCCTGGCGGCGGAAACGGAACCGCTGCCGGCCAGCCTGATCCAGCAGCACCGGGCGGTGGCGGTGGGCGATACCAGCCGCACCCTGCCGCTGATGAATGCCGGCCTCCTGAGCGGCCAGGACACGCTGACGGTGCCCTCGGTGCAGGCGAAGCTGGCGGCGCAGCTCGCCGGCCTCGGCTGCGGCCACCTGCCGCGCCGCCTCGCCCAGCCCTACCTCGCCGATGGCCGCCTGGTGGCCAAGGCGACGGTGGAAACCCGCGGCGTCAGCCAGCGCCAGATCGCCTGGCGCGCCGATGCGCGCGGCAAGTCGTTGAAATGGTTCCTGAACCGGCTGGGCGATGCCCATCTTCAGGAAGCGATGCTGGGAGGATGAGGCGATGAGCGCATACGTCGGCCGCTTCGCGCCCTCGCCTACCGGGCCGCTGCACCAGGGTTCGCTGGTCGCCGCCCTCGCCAGCCATCTCGACGCCCGCGCCCATGGCGGACGCTGGCTGGTGCGCATCGAGGACATCGACGAGGCGCGCGCCCTGCCCGGCGCAGCGGAGGATATCCTGCGCACGCTGGCGGCGTTCGGCATGCAGGCCGACGGCGAAGTGGTCTGGCAGAGCCGGCGCAAGCCGCTCTACGAAGCGGCCTTCGCCCGGCTCGGCAGCCATGCCTATCCCTGCGGCTGCACCCGGCGCGAGATTGCGGACTCGCGCCTCGGCGTGGCGTCGGACGGCGCCGCCATCTATCCCGGCACCTGCCGCCATGGCCTGGCGCCCGGCAAGGCGGCGCGGGCCTGGCGCCTGCGGGTGCCCGACCCGGGCAGCGACCGCATCTGCTTCGACGACCGCTGGCTCGGCGAGATATGCCAGGACCTGGCGAGCGAGGTCGGCGACTTCGTGCTCAGGCGGGCCGACGGCTTCTGGGCTTATCAGCTGGCGGTCGTGGTGGATGACGACGACCAGGGCGTGACCCATGTGGTGCGCGGAGCGGATTTGCTGGAGTCGACGCCGCGGCAGATTTACCTGCAGCGGATGCTCGGCTTGGCGCAGCCATCCTACCTGCATGTGCCGGTGGTGACGAATGCGGCCGGGGAGAAATTGTCGAAGCAGACCGGCGCGCTGGCGCTGGATGTCGGGCGGCCGCTGGACGGATTGATGGCGGCGGCGCGGTTTCTGGGGTTGGGAGTGGAGGCGGGCTCGGTGGAGGCGTTTTGGGAGCGGGCGGTGGCGGGATGGAAAAGGAGGATTACGCTTCCATAAAGGATTTCCTCACCTTTCAAGGGGAAGGCTAGGAGGGGGATGGGTTTCTTCTGCGACTTGAGAACGTCCTTTAATCGCTACAGAAACCCATCCCCACCCTGCCCCTCCCCTTGAAGGGGAGGGAACTGGTAGTCAGACCCTTAACCTATGCATGCTCAAACCGCATTCTCTCACCGCTTCCCCAACCCCCCCAGCAGCGCAGCCACCTTCGGCTTCTTCGCCGTCGGCGCCGCACGCTCTTCCTCCTCGCGCCTGTCGGCATCGGAAGGCTCCTGCGGTTCGTAGGGCTTGAGGAACCAGGGGTCGATCTTTTCCCGGCGCGGCGCGCCGTAGCCGCCACGGTCGCTGCGGGCGGGACGCGAAGACACGGCGCCCTCTTCCCGGCGCGGGCGGCGCTCCCGCTCCACCTCGCGCACCGGATTGAAGCCTTCCAGCTCCAGCGGCGGCAGGGTGCGCTTGATCAGCTTCTGGATATCGGCCAGGAAGCGCGCGTCCTTGTCGGTGTAGAGGGAAATGGCATCGCCGCTGGCGCCGGCGCGGCCGGTGCGGCCGATGCGGTGCACGTAATCCTCGGCGTTGTACGGCAGGTCGAAATTGATCACGCAGGGCAGCTCGGCGATGTCCAGGCCGCGCGCCGCGACGTCGGTCGCCACCAGCACTTCGATGCCGCCCTGCTTGAAGGCGTCCAGCGCCGCCATGCGCTCCAGCTGGCTCTTGTCGCCGTGGATGGCGGACGCCTTGATGCCTTCCTTCTCCAGGTGCCGCGCCAGGCGCGAGGCGCCGATCTTGGTGTTGGAGAACACGATCACCTGCTTCAGCCCGCGCGAACGCACCAGGTGGCTCACGGCATCGGGCTTGGCATCCTCGTCCACCTTGTACAGCACCTGGGTGACGTTGTCGGCGGTGGCGTTGCTGCGCGCCACTTCGATGGTGGTCGGGTTCTGCAGGAAGGTATTGGCCAGCTTCTTGATTTCCGGGGAGAAGGTTGCGGAGAACATCAGGCTCTGGCGCTTCTGCGGCAGCAGGTTGATGATGCGCTGCAGGTCCGGCAGGAAGCCCATGTCGAGCATGCGGTCGGCCTCGTCCAGCACCAGGATCTGGGTCTGGGCCAGGCTGACCGTCTTCTGCTGAACATGGTCGAGCAGGCGGCCCGGGGTGGCGATCAGGATCTCCACGCCGTTGCGCAGGGCGGTGGTCTGCGGCGCCATGTCGACGCCGCCGAACACCACCGTCGAGCGCAGCGGCGTATGGCGGGAATAGGCGGCGACGTTGTCGGCGACCTGGTCGGCCAGCTCGCGCGTCGGCGTCAGGATCAGCGCCCGCACGGGATGCCGCGCCGGCGAGGCGCTGGTGTTGGCATGCTGCAGCAGCTGCTGGATGATGGGCAGCGAAAAGCCGGCGGTCTTGCCGGTGCCGGTCTGGGCCGCGCCCATCACGTCCCGGCCCTGCAGCACGATCGGGATCGCCGCCGCCTGGATCGGGGTCGGGTGGATATAGCCCTGATCGGTCAGCGCCTGCAGGATGGCGGGCGCCAGGCCGAAATCGTCGAAGCGCACTGCGGTGGAAGGTTTCTGCTCGGTTGCTAACTGGGTGTCGGACATGGTCTCTTTGAATCGCCGCCGCGACGGCATTGCCTTGCTACATGAAAGGATCAGGACCGATGGCGGCAATGGCCGATGGAGGCCATGCCCGCGCTGCGCCGGCCGGGGCCGGGAAGCGCCGCGGTCCTGCCCCAGCGCTTCGGATAACCTTTCATTATACGCCTGCGAAAAATACCTGCTTGACACAAGTCGATCAGGCTAGCCTTGTTCCGGCGCAAACGCTTCTTGAGACCGTGGCAAGCAAGAAAAATTGCATGCCGGACGAATAATTCTCTGCTTCGCAGGCAGTCGCTATCATTACGTCAACGAAACCCATGACAGGCCCCCTCATGCGCATACTGCTGGCGGAAGACGACCCCATGATCGGCGAAGGCGTGCGCACCTTCCTGCGCCAGGATGGCCATGCGGTGGACTGGGTGCGCGACGGCGCGGCCGCCGATGCGGCGCTCGCCACCGAGCATTTCGACCTGCTGCTGCTCGACCTCGGCCTGCCGCGCAGGGACGGCATCGAGGTGCTGCGCGCGCTGCGCGGGCGCGGCGCCGGCCTGCTGGTGATCGTGCTCACCGCCCGCGACGCGGTGGAGCAGCGGGTGCAGGGCCTCGATGCCGGCGCCGACGATTACCTGGTGAAGCCCTTCGACCTGGAGGAACTGGCGGCGCGCATCCGCTCCGCCCTGCGCCGCAGCGGCGGGAATGCGGCGCCGGAGATCGCGCTGCATGGCGTACGGATTCATCCCGCCACGCGCGAGGTCAGCCGCGACGGCAAGCCGGTGACGCTGTCGGCCCGCGAGTATGCGCTGGTGGAGGCGCTGGCGCAGCGTCCCGGCGCCATCCTATCGCGCGCCCAGCTGGAGGAGCGGCTGTACGGCTGGGGCGAGGAGGTGGAAAGCAATGCCGTCGAGGTCCACATCCACGGCATACGCCGCAAGCTCGGGACCGACTTCATCCAGAACGTGCGCGGCGTCGGCTGGTTCATCCCCAAGCCGGGGAAACCATGATGCAGTCGCTGCGCGCCCGCCTCTCCCTCTTCCTGCTGCTGTCCACCGTCGCGGCGGCGCTGGCCATCGGCCTGCTCACCTATCGCCAGACCCTGCAGCAGGCGGAAGACCTGTTCGACTATCAGCTGCGCCAGACCGCGCTGTCCCTGCGCGACCAGGGCGTGGCCGCCGGCCTGCCGCCCGGCTTCAACGGCGAGCAGGGCGAAGTGGTGGTGCAGATCTGGACCGCCAACGGCGCGGTGCTCTACCTGTCTCATCCCGGCAGCGCCTTGCCCGACCGGGCCACGCTCGGCTTCAGCGATGTCGATGCCGGCGGCCGCCGCTGGCGCGTCTACAGCTTCCTCTCCGGCGATAGGGTGATCCAGGTGGCGCAGCCGCGCGAGCTGCGGCGCGACCTGGCGGCGGCGGCCGCCTGGCGCAGCCTGCGGCCCTTGCTCCTGCTCGGGCCGCTGCTGGCGCTGCTGATCGGATGGCAGGTGACGCTGGCGCTGCGGCCGCTGCAGCGCCTGGCGCGGGAAGTGAAGCAGCGTGATGCCGGCAGCCTGGAGCCGGTGGCCGCTGCCGGCCTGCCGAGCGAGATCGCCCCGGTGGCGCAGGCGCTGAATGCGCTACTGTGGCGCCTGAAGGACGCCTTCGCCGCCCAGCGCGCCTTCATGGCCGACGCCGCCCATGAGCTGCGCTCGCCGCTCACGGCGCTGCGGGTGCAGCTGCAATTGCTGGAGCGGGCGCCGGACGAGTCGGCGCGGCGCGGCGCCCTGGCCCAGCTGCACCTCGGCGTGGAGCGCGCCGGCCGGCTGATCGAACAGCTGCTGCTGGCGGCGCGCAGCGAGGCCGACAGCACGCCGGCCATGGCGCCGGTGGACCTGGCGGAGCTGACGCGCCGGGTGATGGCGGAGGCCTTTCCGCTGGCGCAGCAGCGCCGCATCGGCCTCGATCTGGAGGCGCCCGACAGTCTGGTGCTGACCGGCGACCCGGAAGGCTTGCGGGCGGTGGTGCGCAATCTGTTCGACAACGCGCTGCGCTACACCCCGGAGGGCGGCGAGGTGCGCGGCCGGCTCGGCCAGGACGAAACGGGCGTGACGCTGGCGGTGGAAGACTCCGGCCCCGGCATTCCCGAAGAAGAAAGGGACAAGGTGTTCCAGCGCTTCTACCGCGGCCAGAGCGCCGCGCCGGGCGGCAGCGGCCTCGGCCTGTCCATCGTGCGCAGCATTGCCGAACGCCATCATGCCGATGTGCGCCTGGGCCGCTCCGCACTGGGCGGGCTGAAGGCGGAAGTGCGATTTCCCCTCGAATCGGCCGCCGCCGCGCCGGACTCCGCCACCGCCAGCCTGCCTTAAGTCTTCCTTAAGTCTTCCCTCCTAGACTGCCAAGCATACCGATTCGCTTGCTCTCGAAAGGAAAGCCATGAAGATCAAATCCATTCCCCTGGCGCTGGCTGCCGCCGGCATCATCATCGGCGCCGGCAGCGCCGGCGCGGCCGGCTGGAAGCCGTCGGACTGGTTCCAGGCCAAGACCGCCCTCGCCTCGCCCGCGCCCCAGGCGGCCGCACAGCCGGCTGCGACTGACGCGATCGCGCCGATGAGCGCGCCGAACTACCGGGCCATCGTGCAGCGCTTCGGTCCGGCGGTGGTCGGCATCAATACCGAGGGCCATGTGAAGGCGGCGCGGCGCCTGCCCGATGCCGATGACGACGATCCCTTCTCCCAGTTCTTCGGCATGCCGGCGCCGCGCGGACGCGGCCCGCAGGCCGAGGTGCCGGTGATGGGCCAGGGCTCCGGCTTCATCATCGACGGCAGCGGCCTGATCCTGACCAATGCCCATGTGGTGGCGGATGCCGACGAGGTGACGGTGAAGCTGAGCGACCGGCGCGAATTCAAGGCCAAGGTGCTGGGCAGCGACAGGCAGACCGACGTCGCGGTGCTGAAGATCAATGCCGACAACCTGCCGGTGGTGCGCCTCGGCGATCCGCGCCAGCTGCAGGTCGGCGACTATGTGCTGGCCATCGGCTCGCCGTTCGGCTTCGAGCAGAGCGCCACCTCCGGCATCGTCAGCGCCAAGGGACGCTCCCTGCCGGGCGACGCCTACGTGCCCTTCATCCAGACCGACGTCGCCGTCAATCCCGGCAACTCGGGCGGCCCGCTGTTCGACGCCGCCGGCAACGTGGTCGGCATCAACTCGCAGATCTACAGCCGTACCGGCGGTTACATGGGCGTGTCCTTCTCCATTCCGATCGACGTCGCGCTCAAGGTGAAGGACCAGATCGTCTCCACCGGCAAGGTCCGCCATGCCCGCCTCGGCGTGACGGTGCAGGACGTGAACCAGCCGCTGGCCGATTCCTTCAAGCTGAGCCAGCCGGGCGGCGCCCTGGTGTCCAGCGTATCCCCCGGCAGCGCCGCCGCCAAGGCCGGCCTGCAGCCGGGCGACGTGGTGCTGAAGTTCAATGACCGGCCGATCGACCGCTCCGGCGACCTGTCGGCCCTGGTCGGGATGTCGGCGCCGGGCGACAAGGCGCGGCTGGAAGTCTGGCGCGGCGGCAAGAACGTCGAGCTGAACGCGACCCTGGCCGGCGCCAGCGACCAGGTAGCCGCCGCCGACAACCAGGATGGCGCCGCGCCCCAGGGCCGGCTCGGCGTGGCGGTGCGGCCGCTGACGCCGGAGGAAGGCCGCCAGGCCAAGCTCGCTTCCGGCCTAGTGATCGAGCAGGCCAGCGGCCCAGCGGCGCGCGCCGGCCTGGCGGCGGGCGACATCATCGTCTCCGTCAACGGCGCGCCGGTGAACAACCCGGGCGAGCTGCAGCGCATGGTGGCGAAGGAGAAGCAGCTGGCGGTGCTGGTGCAGCGCGGCGATGCGCGCATCTTCGTGCCGGTGCGGCTCGGATAAGATCAGCCTTCGACCGAATGAGGCCGCAGCCCGCGGCCTCGTTTTCCCGCGATCATATCCCCCGTCATTTTCCCTTCAGCGCCTGCTCCAGTTCCTCGATACGGCGCAGCAGCACGAGCGCCAGCGCCAGGCCGTTGCGGTCGAGCTGGAAGTCGTCGCGCAGGCGGCGCGCCCGGCGCACCGTCACCACGTGGTGCAGGTGGAAGGCCTGCGCCGATTCGTCGGCGGCGTCGAGGATGCCGCTCTGCACTAGGTCGGCCACTTCCTCCAGCGACAGGCCGGAGACTTCCGCCAGATGATCGATGCTGCAGGTGCCGGCATCGTTGAGCCAGACCGATTCGGTGACCGTGAGCTTCATGCCTTGCCTCCGCCAAACGCTGTCTTGAAGCGGCCGCGCGGATCGAATGCCGATGCCGTCTTCAGTTGTTCATACGTCTGCTTTTCCTGCGCCGACACCGTCTTCGGCACCTCGATCTTCACCACCGCATAGAGGTCGCCCGGCGTGCCGTTCGGCGCCGGCAGGCCGCGTCCGGACAGGCGCAGCTTCTGGCCGGCGGTGGTGCCGGGCCGGATGACGAGCTCCACCGGACCGGCCAGGGTCGGGATCTGCACCGTGCCGCCCAGCACCGCTTCCCACGGCGCCAGCGGCAGCTCGATGGTCAGGTCGCGGCCTTCCACCTTGTACCAGGGATGCGGGATGATCTTCAGCGCAATGTAGAGGTCGCCCGCCTTGCCGCCGTTCAAGCCCTGGCCGCCCTTGCGCGCCAGCCGCAGCCGCTGGCCGTCGATCGCGCCTTTGGGCACGGTGACGCGGAAGGTGCGCGGCACCCGGTGCAGCAGCCCCTGCGCATCGTACTCCGGCAGTTCCAGCCGCACGTCGATCTCGGCGCCGGAAAAGCTCTGCTCCAGCGTGATCGGCTCCACCACCTCGTAATCCTGGCCCGGCATCGCGAAATGCTGCCGTCCGCGCGTGCCGCCGGCGCCGCCTCCGCGCCGGCCGGCGGAGAAAGCGGAAAGAATGTCGGCCAGGTCGACGTCCTCGAATGCGCCCTCGCCGGCGTGGAAATGCTGCTGCCAGTCGGGCGGCGGGGTGAAGTCGGCGCCGGCGCCCACGCCCTGCCGGTTGAGGCTGTCGCGCAGCTGGTCGTACTCCTGGCGCTTGTCGGCATCCTTCAAGGTGCCGTAGGCCTCGGCGATGTCCTTGAATTTCTCCTCGCCGGCCGGGTCCTTGGAGATGTCGGGATGGTACTTGTGCGCCAGCTTGCGGTAAGCCTGCTTGATCTGGTCCGGCGTGGCCGACGCGTCCACGCCAAGAATGTCGTAGTAATCCTTGAATTTCATGGAGGTCCTGTCAGAAATCGATAACGGTTAGACCCAATATAGGGCCTGATCGCGCCGTGCCAACCGGACAGGAGGTTCCGGCTCGAGTGCATCAAGCAACCGATTGCCGCCGGAAAACCTCAGCCCGCCGGATGCGGAAATTCCCAGCCCGCCGCCATCGTCCCGGACGCAGCGCGGCGCATGGCTGCCGACCTCGCCGGCCTTGTCGACGAAGATCACGTCGATGCCCTTCATCTCCCGCGCCAGCGAAACGGCGCCTGCGCCGAAGGGAAGGAGTTCATGCCGAGGGCGAGAGTCCGCATGCAGGAAGCGCGGTTGCAGCAACCCCTCGTTCACCTGAATCCTCACCTCACCACCACCCCCCAGGGCAACTCCCCCACCGGCACTTCCTTCACCACCTGGTTGCTCCGCGTATCGATCACCGACACCGAATTCGAGCGGCCGTTGGCGACGTACAGCTTCCCGCCGTCCGGCGAGATATCCATGTTCCACGGCCGCTTGCCGACCGGGACCGTGGCCAGGACCTGATTGCTGGCGGCGTCGATCGCCGACACCGTGCCGTCCTTGCCGTTGGAAACGAACACCCGCCTGCCGTCCGGCGCCACCGTCACGCCGTTGGAGAAATTGCCGGCCTTGATCTGCGCCGCGACCTTCTGCGCCGGCACGTCGATCACGTAGACGGTGCTGGCGATCTCGGCGGCGACGAAGGCCTTGCTGCCGTCCGGCAGGAAGCCGATGCCGCGCGGCCGGTCGCCGAGGGTGATGGACTTGACCTGCTCGCGCCTGGCCACATCAACGATGTCGATGGAATCGGCCTCCTCGGCACTGACGTAGAGCCACTTGCCGTCCGGGCTGAACACCGCATGCTCCGGGTTCTTGCCCTGGGTCTTGACGCTGAAGGCCTTCTTGTTGGTCGCGGTGGAGACGAAGGTCACGCTGTTGCTGACTTCGCTCGCCGCCACCACCCAGTCGCCGGCGGGCGAGATGCTCACGCCTTCCGGCGATTCGCCCAGGTCGATCCGCTCCACCACCTCGCCCTGGTCGGCATCGATCACCAGCAGCGCATTGCTGGTCTGGTCGCTGACGTAGATGCGCTTGCCGTCCTTGCTGGCGGTGATGCCGCGCGGCTTCTTGCCGGCGGGGATGGTCTTCACCACCGCGTCGGTGGCGACGTCGATCACCGATACCGTGCCGGATTTCTCGTTCGGCACGTAGGCGAAGGGCGCGGCGCACGCGCCGGCTGCCGCGCCGGCCAGCGCAGCGGCCAGGAGGATGGGTTTGAGTGTCATCGCGATGTCTCCATGCTTGTTGTTTCATGCGGCGGCAACGGCCAGCGCAGGCAAAAGCGCCTCAAAACTGCGTGCGCAGGCCGACGAACAGGCGGCGCCCGGCGGCCGGTTCGTAGAAGCGGCGGTTGCCGTCGTTGACGATGACCGAGCCGGCGTACTGGCGGTCGAACACATTGTCGAGGCGGCCGTACAGGAACATCCGCGACGGGCCGGCGCGGAATTCGTAGGCGCCGCGCAGGTTGAAAATCGCGTAGCCGGGCGCCGCCTCGCTGTTGATGTCATTGACGTAGACCTTGCTGTCGAGGCGCATCTCGGCGCCGACGGTGGCCTGCTGCGTCGGCTTGAATTCGACCTGGGTGGAAAGGCTATGCGCCGGCACGCCGGGCAGGCGATTGCCGGCGGCCACCGCACCGTTCTGCACATTGACGTAAGCCTTGCCGAACTGGGCATCGAGATAGGTATAGGCGACGCGGGTGCTCACCTGCCCCCAGCCGGATTGCAGCGACAGCTCCAGGCCGCGGCGCTTCACTTCGTCCACGTTCTGGTAGACGGTGCGGCCGTTCAGGGTGGACAGCGGCACGATCTCGTCCTGGCTGGTGGCGTCGAACAGCGCCAGGTCGGCGACGTGGCGGCCGCTGCGGTATTTCGCGCCGATCTCGCCCTGCAGGCTGCGCGAGGCGCGCAGCGAGAGGTTGGGTCCGGGGCTGGCAGTGGCGGTGCTGCGATAAGCCGACTCGGCCAGGGTCGGCGTCTCGAAGCCGCGGCCGATGTTGCCGTAGAAATTGAGGTCCTCGCGCGCATACCAGACCAGGCCGAGCACCGGGCTGGTATTGCGGTAATCCACCGTGCCGTTGTTGACCGGGGTCAGGCGGTCGTCGATATTGAGCCGCACCCGGCTGCTGCGCACGCCGGCGCTGGCCTTCCACTGCGGCAGGAAGGTCCAGTCCAGCTGGCCGAAGAAGTCGGTGTTCTGCGCCTTGTCCAGCTCGCTGCGGCTGATCGCGCCCGGCGTGCCGTTGACGTTGTTGAAGCCGCGTCGCTCCTGGTCGAGGCGATCGGATTCCACGCCCACCGTCCAGTTCAGCGGCATGCCGTTGACGCTGGTCTTGCGGGTCCAGCTGAGGCCGGCGCCGCCGTAGGAATTATCCAGGTCGACCACGCCGTTGGCCGCCAGCGCCAGGGTCTGGAACACCTGCCTCGTGCCGGCGTAGACGCGGGCATTGATGGTGTCGCTGGCCGACAGGCGCTGTTCCAGCACCACGCCGCCCTGGTGCTGGCGAATGGTCTTGCGTGTGTTGAAGGTGAGCGCCGGCTGCACCACCTGGCGCGGGTTCTGATCGAACTGCGCCCGGGTCAGGCCGAGCGGATCTTGTGCCAGCGGCTGGTCGAACACATTGAAGACCCCGGTGAGGGTGGTGTCGGACGAAGGCCTGGCCACCAGCTTCGCATTGAGCTGGTTGCGCCGCGCCGCGCTGTGGTCGCGGTAGCCGTCGGTGGCGTACTGCGACACATCGAGCAGGCCGCCGATCACATCATTGCCGCCGGCGATGCTGCCTTCGATCTGCGTCTGGTTGTAGCTGCCGGCGCCGGCGGAGGCGCCGAGATGCACCCGGCCGTCGGTGGGCGGATCGGCGGTGAATACCTGCACCACGCCGCCGGCCGCATTGCCGTACAGCTGGGCCACCGGGCCGCGCAGCACCTCGATGCGCTTGGCCGAGGTCAGGCTGGCGGTGGCGGCCTGGCCCTGGCCGTCGGGCTGGGTGGCGGGAATGCCGTCGATCAGGATGCGCACCCCGCGCACGCCGAAGGTGGAGCGGGAGCCGAAGCCGCGCACCGAGATCTGCAGGTCCTGCGCATAGTTCTGCCGTTCGCGCGCCTGAATGCCGGGCACCACCGACAGCAGCTCCGACATGTTCACCAGCGGCGAACCGAGGCGCAGCGGATCGACCGGCACCGCGTCGATGGAGGCCGGCGTATCGAAGCGGCGCTGCTCGCTGCGGTTGGCGGTGACGACCACGTCTTCGAGCTGCTTGGGATTGGCATCGGCGTTTTGGGCCGCTGCGACGCCGGCGCAGCTCAGCGTCAGCAGGAACGCGGCGCCCTGCATGGTCGTCAGGATGGTGGGCTGGCCGGTTGCCGGCGTCGAAGTGCTCATGAGTGTTGCGTCTCCCTGATGTTTTGTGATGCTCGCGCTGCCGGCGGGCAGCAAGGAGCATGCCGTCACGCTCGATGGCGCGGCGTCGTGGCAACGATTGTACCGGAGGCCACGCCTGTCGTTGACGGAGAGGGAACAAGCCGCAAAAGCTTATGCAGTCCGGTGCTCCATTTTGTGACAGTGCTGTTGAAGGCTGGTAGGCAACCCGACGCAAGCTTGATTTTTTTCAGCCTTTGCTCCCGCCAATGCACGATCCGCGTGTCGGCATGGAATTTCCGAAAAACGCGCTTCGGAGACGACCCGCCGGCCGCCATCGTGCGCCGTGCACAAGGCGCCGCTGGTGACGCATGCGTGGTACTGCATGGGGGTGGGTTTGGTGAAGCTGGAGCGGATCGAGGCAATTTCGACGTCGCTCTGCAGCGGAGGGAAGGTCGTGATGGGCTTGCATGCCTGACCGGCTCCGCCGGCGTGGAGCAGTGCTCCCTCCCACGACCGGGCCTCCATGCCCGGTTGGCTCCGCCGCCTGCTCCGTCCCAGCTACACCCGCCTCAACCGCTCCGCCACTTCCAGCAATCTCGGCCTCACCTCCTCCAGCAAGAACTCCCGCTTCAAACTGAACGCCGGCCCGCCGCAGTTGATGCTGAACACCCCCTGCCCGTTCGCAGGCCGGAACGCCACTGCGATCGCATTCACGTCCGCCTGCCAGTCGCCGAAGGAGGTGCAGCAGCCGAGCGTGCGGTACTCTTCCAGGGAACGCTGCACGCCTTCCTGGATCGACGGCCAGCGGTACTCGTCCGCTTCGCGCACCCGCTCCAGGATCTCGCTGCGTTCCGCCTCCGGCGCACCGGCGAGGTAGGCCCGGCCCATCGCGGTAAGCGCAATCGGGATGCGGGCGCCGACGTCGAGCCGTAGCGTGAGCGCCGCCTGGCTGCGGCAGTTCTCGACATAGATCATGCTCAACCGGTCACGCATGCCGAGCGAAACGGTGGCGTGGGAAAAGTCGGCCAGCTCCTGCATCCAGGGCCGGGCCAGCTGGCGGATGTCCAGCTTGGACAGCATGGCGCTGCCCAGCGCCAGCGAGGCGGTGCCGAGGCGGTACTTGCCGATGTCGCCGTCGTAGTCGAGGTAGCCGAGCTTGGTGAGGGTATAGGTCAGGCGCGACACGGTGGATTTCGGCAGGCGGCTGCGGTCGGCCAGTTCCTGGTTGCCGAGCATCTTTTCCCCGGAGCGGAAGCAGGAAAGGATTTCCAGTCCGCGCGCCAGCGCCGTCACGAAATGCCGGTCTTCCTTGGCATTCGACTTCGGCGCGTCCTGCGCCGCGGCCTCATCCTCGAGGAGCGCTTCCTCTTGCCGTCGCGCGCCGCCGGTGGGCTGATTCGCCATGCTGGTTTCCTTCCGCGATTACGATTGCCTGGCAGCGGCGGCGCGACGCCGCAGCTCCATCTTCATGACCTTGCCGGTGGCCGCCGCCGGCAGCTGGTCGAGAATGATGATCTCCGACGGCTGCTTGTAGGGCGAAAGATTGTCGCGCAGGTAGGCGCGCAGCGCATCCAGGTCGATGGCCGCGCCCTGCGCCGGCTCGACGAAGGCCACCACTTCCTCGTTGCCTTCCACCGGCCGGCCCACCACCGCCGACTGCACCACCTCCGGATAGGCGTTGAGCACCTGCTCCACTTCCACCGGATAGACGTTGAAGCCGGAGCGGATGATCAGCTCCTTGCTGCGGCCGACGATATGGACAGCGCCGTCGGCCTCGATGCGCGCCAGGTCGCCGGTGCGCAGCCAGCCGTCCTCGGTGACGGCCTGGGCGGTCTGCACCGGGTCGCGGTAGTAGCCGAGCATGACGTTCGGGCCGCGCACCCAGAGTTCGCCGACGCCGTCCGGGTCTTTCTCCGCCTCGTGCAGCCGGATCTCGATGCCCGGCACCGGCAGGCCGACCGAGCAGTCGCTGCGCGGGGAATCGCCGCGCGTCTGGCAGATGGAGGGCGAGGCTTCCGTCATGCCGTAGCCGTTCTGAAGCGGGATGCCGAACAGGCGCTCGAAACCCTGCTTCAGCGGCAGCGTCAGCGGCGCGCCGCCGGACTGGGCCAGGCGCAGGCGCGGCGCCGCAATGCGGTTGCCTTGCGTCTCGCCGTATTCGATCAGCTTGGCGTACATCGCCGGCGCGCCGTGCAGGATGCTGACGCCCTCGGCCAGCGCCCGCACCAGGTCCGGCACCTGGAAGCGCGCCGCCAGCTGCACCGCCGCGCCGCCCAGCAGCGAAGCCACCAGCACCGAGGACAGGCCGTACACATGCGACAGCGGCAGCACCGCATAGACCTTGTCGCCCGGCGCCAGCTTGCGCAGGCGGGCGCTGTTGCCGGCAACGAAGAGAATGTTGGCATGGGTCAGCATCACCGCCTTCGGTGCGCCGGTGGTGCCAGAGGTGTACACCAGGGCCGCGACCTGCCTCGCGCCGTCTTCCTGCACCGGCTCCGGTTCGGCCGTCTCGTTGAGCGGACCGAGCAGCACTTCGCCGATGCCTGGCAACGCGACGGGCTGAGCGCCGCGGGCTTCGCCATGGGCCTGGGCCGCCGGCGAGGCGGCGCCGAAATACAGGGCACGGCGCGCGCCCGAATGCTGGAGGAAATTGTCGATCTCGCGCGCCGAGAGGCGGGCATTGACGGTGGCGGACCAGGCATCGATGCGGCTGGCGGCGAGGATGCAGACCGCCAGCGCCACCGAATTCTCGCCGACAAGCAGCAAGCGGTCGCCGGGCCGCACCCCGGCCTCGGTGAAGCGCCCCGCGACCGCTTCGACGGCGGCGGCAAGCTCGGCATAACTCAGGCCGATGGCGGCGTCGGCCAGCGCCGGCGCGCCGGGATGGCTGGCCGCCCAGCGTTGAAGGGATTCGTGGATGCGGCGCGGCGTGGCAGCCTGTTGCGCGTCCTGATACATTGGATCTCCTCGTTCTGTCTGCCGGAATTGACGGCTTTGTCTCGCTTCAGAGCCTTGAACTGGCTCCAGTGGAAAATGATGATGTCATAGCAGCATGTGAAAATCAATGAAAACGCAGAATTATGTTCTGCATTGCAGAACTGCATTACCTAGGTTGAATCGTTTGCACGGGGTTCATCATCCAGCGCCTTCTCTGCCATTTCTTTCATAATTTAAGCCGGCAGGACAGCATCGCCGGTTGCCTTGACAGCACGAAGACGCAATAATACAGTTCCATTTCACGATATTTAATTCTGCACAGCAGAATTGGCGCCAACAGCAAAGAGGAGACATCGATGCAAGCTGCCATTCGTCCGGAAGCGACTTCCCCGGAGGTCGTCGTCGGCCTCATCGGCTGCGGTGTCATGGGCCGCGGCATCGCCCAGATCGCCGCCCTGGCCGGTGCCACCGTCCGTCTGACCGATTCCCGCGAAGGCGCGGCCGAAGCCGCCAAGACGGAGCTGATGGCCACCTTCCGCAAGCTCGCCGAGCGCGGCAAGCTGAACGCGGCGGCCGTCGATGCCGCCGCCGCCCGCCTGCATCCCTGCAAGGGCCTGCCTGAGCTCGCCGGCTGCCACATGGTGGTGGAAGCCATCGTGGAAGACCTCAACGCCAAGAAGGCGCTGTTCGCCACGCTGGAGAACCTGCTCGGCGCCGACGTCATCCTCGCCACCAACACCTCTTCCCTGTCGGTCACGGCCATTGCCGCCGGCCTGAAGCATCCGGAACGGGTGGCCGGCTTCCACTTCTTCAACCCGGTGCCGCTGATGAAGATCGTCGAGTGCATCGGCGGCCTGCTCACCGACGATTCGGTGGTCGATTACCTGCTCGCCCTCGGCACGCACTGGGGTCACGTGGCGGTGCGCGCCAAGGACACCCCCGGCTTCATCGTCAACCATGCCGGCCGCGGCTACGGCACGGAAGGCCTGCGTCTGCTGGCGGAAAACGTCGCCACCGTTCCGGCGCTGGACGCCATCCTGCGCGACACCGCCGGCTTCCGTCTCGGCCCCTGCGAGCTGATGGATCTCACCGGCCTCGACGTGTCGCACCCGGTGATGGAATCGATTTACCAGCAATACTATGAAGAGCCGCGCTTTCGCCCGCAGGGCCTGACGCGCCAGATGCTGGCCGCCGGCACCCTCGGCCGCAAGACCAGCCACGGCTTCTACCGCTACGATGCCGAGGGCAAGAAGCAGCCGATTCCCGAGAAGGAACAGGCCAGCGAGATGCCCTCCTCGGTCTGGCTCAGCCGCGAGAGTCCGGAACTGGCCGAGCGCATCGCCGCCCTGGTGGCCGCCGCCGGCGTGCCGCTGGAGAGCAACGAACTGCCCTCGCCCGACGCGCTGTGCATCGTCACGCCGCTCGGCGACGATGCCACCACCTGCTGCGTGCGCGAAGGCCTGGATGCGCGCCGCACCGTCGGCGTGGAAGCGCTGTTCGACGCCAGCAAGCGCCGCGTGGTGATGACCACCCCCGCCACCGAGGCCGGCGCCGTGGCCATGGCCTGCGGCCTGTTCGGCGCCAGCGGCATCCCGGTCTCGGTGGTGCGCGACAGCGCCGGCCTGGTGACGCAGCGCGTGGTGGCCCACATCATCAACATCGCCTGCGAGATAGCGCAGCAGGGCATCGCCGCGCCGCAGGACATCGACCGCGCCGTCACCCTCGGCCTCGGCTACCCGGTCGGCCCGCTGGCCTGGGGCGACAGGCTCGGCCCGATGATGGTGCTGACCATCCTGAAGAATCTGCAGGAACAGACCGGCGACAGCCGCTACCGCCCCAGCCCCTGGCTGCAGCGCCGCGCCCTGCTCGGCCTGCCGCTGCTGCAGCAGGAAATCTGACCCCGCCATTCACGCTCATTCACGCATTCGAATCCTCACCGGAGACACACATGACACAGAAAGCGCAGTTCCACTGGGATGATCCGCTGCTGCTGGACCAGCAGCTCACCGACGAAGAGCGCATGGTGCGGGATGCCGCCAATGCCTATTGCCAGGACAAGCTGCAGCCGCGCGTGCTGGAAGCCTTCCGCCACGAGACCACCGATCCGGCCATCTTCCGCGAGATGGGCGAACTCGGCCTGCTCGGCCCGACCATCCCCGAGCAGTACGGCGGCCCCGGCCTGAACTACGTCAGCTATGGCCTGATCGCGCGCGAAGTCGAGCGCGTCGATTCCGGCTACCGCTCGATGATGAGCGTGCAATCCTCGCTGGTGATGGTGCCGATCTTCGAATTCGGCACCGAGGCCCAGCGCCAGAAATACCTGCCGAAGCTCGCCACCGGCGAGTGGATAGGCTGCTTCGGCCTGACCGAGCCCAACCACGGTTCCGACCCCGGCTCCATGGTCACCCGCGCGCGCAAGGTGCCGGGCGGCTACAGCCTCACCGGCGCCAAGATGTGGATCTCCAATTCGCCGATCGCCGACGTGTTCGTGGTGTGGGCCAAGGATGACGAAGGCGCCATCCGCGGCTTCGTGCTGGAGAAGGGCATGAAGGGCCTGTCGGCCCCGGCGATAAAGGGCAAGTTCGGCCTGCGCGCCTCCATCACCGGGGAGATCGTGATGGACGAAGTGTTCTGCCCGGAAGAGAACGCCTTCCCGGAAGTGCGCGGCCTGAAGGGTCCGTTCACCTGCCTGAACTCGGCCCGCTACGGCATCGCCTGGGGCGCGCTCGGCGCCGCCGAAGCCTGCTGGCATACCGCGCGCCAGTACGTGATCGACCGCAAGCAGTTCGGCAAGCCGCTCGCCGCCAATCAGCTGGTGCAGAAGAAGCTGGCCGACATGCAGACCGAGATCACGCTCGGCCTGCAGGGCTGCCTGCGCCTGGGCCGCATGAAGGATGAAGGCACGGCGGCGGTGGCGATCACGTCGATCATGAAGCGCAATTCCTGCGGCAAGGCGCTGGACGTGGCGCGCATGGCGCGCGACATGCTGGGCGGCAACGGCATCTCCGACGAGTTCGGCGTGATCCGCCACATGGTGAACCTGGAAGTGGTCAACACCTATGAAGGCACGCACGACATCCACGCCCTGATCCTGGGCCGCGAGCAGACCGGCATCGCCGCGTTTTAAGTTTCAGGCAGGCAGCGGGCGAAGATCTCCGCCCGCTCGGGAAACGGGCTTGCCGATCTGCGGCCCGTTTTCCTGTCCGCCCTGCCCGACCACCCATCCACGACCCGCAACACAACGCCGTCCGGAGACACCCGCATGGACCTGAACTTCACTCCCGAGGAAAACGCCTTCCGCCAGGAAGTGCGCGACTTCCTCGCGCAATCGCTTCCCGCCGACATCCGCCACAAGGTGATCAACGGCATGATCCTGGAGCGCGACGATTACGTGCGCTGGCAGAAGATCCTGCATGCGAAGGGCTGGGGCGGTCCTTCCTGGAAGCGCGACTTCGGCGGAACCGGCTGGAGCGCCACCGAGCAGTACATCTTCGAGGAAGAAGCGGCAGCCGCCGGCGCGCCGCGCGCCATTCCCTTCGGCCTGAAGATGGTGGCGCCGGTGATGATGCAGTACGGCTCGCCGGGACAGCAGCAGCGCTTCCTGCCGAGCATCCTGTCGGCCGACGAATGGTGGTGCCAGGGCTATTCGGAGCCGGGCGCCGGCTCCGACCTCGCATCGCTCAAGACCCGCGCCGTGCGCGAGGGCGACCACTACATCGTCAACGGCCAGAAGACCTGGACCACCCAGGGCCAGTACGCCGACTGGATGTTCTGCCTGGTGCGCACCGACCCGGAAGCCAAGCCGCAGCGCGGCATCTCCTTCCTGCTGATCGACATGAAGACGCCCGGCATCACCGTGCGCCCGATCATCACCATGGATGGCGCGCATGAGGTGAACGAGGTCTGGCTGGAGGATGTGAAGGTGCCGGTGGAGAACCGCATCGGCGAGGAGAACGCCGGCTGGACCTATGCCAAGTTCCTGCTCGGCCATGAGCGCACCAACATCGCCGGCATCGGCATCGCCAAGCGCGAGCTGGCGCGCCTGAAGCGCATCGCGGCGCTGGAGACCAAGCATGGCAGGCCGCTGATCAAGGACCCGCTGTTCGCTGCCCGCATCGCGCAGATCGAGATCGACCTGACGGCGCTGGAGATCACCAACCTGCGCGTGCTGTCGGCCGAAGCCGCGCACCGCGCGCCGGGGCCGGAAGCCTCGATCCTGAAGATCAAGGGCACCGAGCTGCAGCAGGCCATCACCGAGATGCTGGTGCAGGTGGCCGGCCCCTATGCACTGCAGCTGCGGCGCGAGGCGATGGCGGCCGGCTACCAGGGCGACCCGGTGGGGCCGTTCTACAGCGTGCCGCTGGCGGCCAACTACCTGAACATGCGCAAGCTGTCGATCTACGGCGGCTCCAACGAAATCCAGAAGAACATCATCGCGCAGATGATTCTCGGCCTGTAAGCGGGAGGAACGATCATGGACTTTGGCTACACCGAAGAGCAGCAGATGCTGCTCGACACCACCCGCCGCTTCGTCGGCAAGGATTACGGCTTCGAGGCGCGGCGCAGGATCAGGGAAAGCGCGCCCGAGGGCTTCTCGCGCGAAGCCTGGCAGAGCCTGGCCGACATCGGCCTCTTGGCGCTGAACGTGCCGGAAGCGGAAGGCGGCCTCGGCGGCAGCGCCATCGACACCATGCTGGTGATGAACGCCATCGGCGAAGGCTTGCTGCTGGAGCCGTACCTGGCCAGCGCGGTGCTGGCCACCCGCGCCATCGCCCTGCTCGGCAGCGGCGAGCAGGGCGCCGAGCTGCTGCCGGCGCTGGCCGCCGGCGAGAAGATCGCCACCCTGGCGCATGACGAGCCGGCCAGCCGCTTCGACTGGCGCAGCATCGAGACCCGCGCATGGCGCGTCGGCAGCGGCTATGTGATCACCGGCCACAAGAGCGTGGTGCCGCATGGCGGCAGCGCCGACCTCCTGCTGGTGACGGCGCGCCTGGCGGCGGTCGGCGAGCATGGCCCGATGGCGGTGTTCGCCGTGCCGCGCGAACTGGCCGGCGTGAAGACGGTGCCGTTCAATACCATCGACGGCACCCGCGCCGCCGAGGTCTGGCTGAATCAGGCCTTCCTGCCGGAATCGGCGCTGCTCGGCAATGGAGGCCATGAGGCCGGCGACGCGGAAGGCGCGCTGGAGCAGATCATTCAGGCAGGCATCGCGGCAGTGTGCGCCGAAGCCGTCGGCGCGCTGGACAAGCTGCTCGCCGCCACCGTCGAATATGCCCGCAACCGCAAGCAGTTCGGCCAGCCGATCGGCAAGTTCCAGGCGCTGCAGCACCGCATGGCCGACATGGTGCTGCACATCGAGCAGGCGCGCTCCATGAGCTTTCTCGCGGCGGTGCGCTGCGCGGATGCCGATGCTGCGGAGCGCCGGCGCGCCCTGTCGGCGGCCAAGGTGGTGGTGGGACAGGCCTGCCGCTTCGTCGGCCAGCAGGCGGTGCAGCTGCACGGCGGCATGGGCGTCACCGACGAACTCGACGTCAGCCACTACTTCAAGCGGCTGATGGCCATCGAGCTGCAGTTCGGCAGCACCGACACCCACCTCGAAGCCTACGCCAGCCAGCTGGCGTAAGGCCATGGCGACCCGGCTGCCGCGCGCGTTCTACCAGCGCGACACCATGCAGGCGGCGCGCGCGCTGCTGGGCAAGGAACTGGTGCATGTGGTGGATGGGGAGGCGCGCCGCGCCCGCATCGTGGAGACCGAAGCCTATGTCGGCGTGCACGACCTGGCTTCGCATTCTTCCAAGGGCGTCACGAAACGTACCGAGGTGATGTACGGGCCGCCCGGGGTTGCCTACGTCTACCTGATCTATGGCATGTACCACTGCATGAACGTGGTCACCGAGCCGGAAGGCAAGGGCTGCGCGGTGCTGCTGCGCGCCGTGGAGCCGCTGGCAAACGTCGAAGGCAATACCCGCGGACCCGGCCTGCTGTGCCGGGCGATGGGCATCGATCTGACGCTCAACCGCTGCGCCATGGATTCGGACGCCTTCCACATCCTCGACGCGCCTGAGGTGCCGTCACGTCAGATCGTCAGCCGGCCGCGCATCGGCGTGGCCTATGCAAGGGATTGGGCGGAGAAGGAACTGCGCTTCTACATCGCCGGCAATCCCTTCATCTCGAAGAAATAAACCAGCGTCAAGGATTGTTGGGCGGCGTGGTCGGCACGTCGGCGCGGGTGGTGCTGCCCTTTTCCTCGTCTTCCTTGCCGCCCTCCGGCCCGGGCTGCTCGCCGGTGCCCGGCTGGGCCACGCCGACGTTCTCCAGCGAATCGCCTTCCGGCGGCGGCACCAGCACGCCTCTATCGTTGGGATGGGGTTTCTGCTGCGGAGATGGTTGCGCCATGAATGACTCCTTGCCATGTTTCCCGGTAGACGCCATCAGCCCGGATTGGTTCGGGTGAACATTCGCGCGCGGCGCTCATCCAAGCGGTTTTGGATCGGAGAACGCCATGAGCGATCGATTTCCGCCGGGACAGGAACCGGAAGCCAGGGATAAGGACGAAAACATCGTGAAGCATCCGCTGCGCACCGGCCTGCCGCCCGGCGTCAGTCCGGATGAAGCGCGCAATCCCGGCGCAAAGCCGCCCGGCACGCCGGGCAGCACCGAGCCGCCGGTGGAGAATCGTTCCTGAAACACATGCGGGTCGTCAGCGCATGCGCTGCAGCGCGGTGATGCTCCATTCGAAGGCATCGAGCTGCATCAGGTAGAGCTCGCCGCAGGACAGGCGAAAGAAGTCGAGCAGCGGTACCAGCATGGTATCGCCCTTCTCCGTCCATTCGGTGTGCTGCGCCAGCTGCAGCAGGCGGCCGAAGAAGCCCTTGCGCTCCAGCAGCGCCTCGGCCACCTCTTCCACCACCGGCATCTGCTGCAGCAGGTCCACCATGGGCATGCCGAACAGGGCATCCATCAGCGACATGATGCCGACGGTGAAGGCGGTATCGGCCATGCTCAGGTTGCCCGGATAGACATGCAGGGCGACGCGTTCCAGCAGGCGGCCGCGATTCAGAGCCTGCAAGGTCAGCGCGGAATCCGTCCGTCCCGCCGACTGCGCATACAGCAGCACCTGCAGGCATTGGGCCAGCTTCTGGCGGCCCATGACCATCAACGCCTGCCGGATCGAATCGATGCGGCGCGAGCCGGCGGCCGCGCTGTTGACCAGCCGCAGCAGATGCAGGCCGAGCGTGACGTCGGTCTTGACGCAATGCTCGAGTTCGCCGATGTCGGCATCGCCATTCACCAGGCGGATCATTTCCGTCAGGGCGATCTGCGACGGCGCCATGGCGGCGCCGGGCTGGGGCTGGGCGAAGAAATACCCCTGGAACTGCGCGAAGCCGAGCTTGCGCGCCACCTCGAACTGCACCCGGGTATCGACATGCTCGGCCAGCAGCATCCTGCCCTTGCCCGCACAGGCGCGGACCAGCGCCGGCAATTGCTTCGCATCGCGGCCTTTCAGGTCGATGCGCACCACGTCGATCAGCGGCAACATGGCCTGCAGTTCCGGCGTATCGGCCTGCACTTCCAGCGCCAGCCGGAAGCCGCGGTCTTTCAGTTCGCGCAGATGGACCAGCAGTGCCGGCGAGGGCGCCATGGTGGCGGCGATGGTGGGGACCAGCCAGTGGGCATCGGCATGGCGCAAGCCGTCTCCGGCAAGCAGTTCCATGTCCATCGCGAGATAGGCGGGATGCTGGCCGCATAGGTGCGGCATCCTGCCATGGATGGCATCCAGTTCGGCGCTTTCGCCGCCTTCGGGAAGCTGGCGGGAGGCCGGGCTCAGGCCGCCGGCCAGATGGCAGAACAGGAAATCGAAGGCCGCCAGTTTTTCCTCGCGCGTGACCACCGGGCGCCGCGCCATGAAAAAGTCGGATCCGGACGAGATGCGATAGGCTGCGCAAAACATGACGGATGTGCTCATGGCGGTTTCCTGTAGCCTCCGATTGCCGGCGATCATATTCCCGCGCTTTCCGTTCCACATCCCATGATCGCGATACCGCGCCCTGCCCGTGCCGATTAGCAACGGAAACTAAGGCGCCGTGCAGGAAACACGCGTCGAATGCGCTCGGAGGCGTTGTACAAATTGCACATCGGCTTTTACGTTTGTTCAAACGCCTTGCGTCGCAAAAGGGGACAAGGCTTGTCCTTTCGCGCCGGGGCGGGCGCCGGGGCGGGCGCCGGGGCGGGCCGGTCCGACCGGGCGGCCTGCTTGGCGGCGCAGGGAGGGGAAACGGCGGGGCGGTCGACGCTTGGGCATGGCACTTGCACAAGCCTGAGGTTCCGTAGTGCCCAACAACGAATTGGAGGATGCGAATATGAAACCCGGATTTACCGCCGACCTGACTGAAAACATGAAAAGCTTCGGCAACAAGCTGACGCCATCGATCACCAACATGATCCGCATGGACCACAGCCACGTCATGACGACCTTCCACCAGTACGAGATCGATTCCAACCCGAAGACCAAGAAGGCGCTGGTGGCCACCATCTGCATGGCGCTGGAAATCCATGCCCAGCTGGAGGAGGAAATCTTTTATCCGGTGATGCGCAGTGCCGGCACCGACAATGCGGTGCTGAAGAAGAACGTGCCGGAGCATGACGAAATGCGGCGCCTCATCGCCAAGCTGCGCAGCATGGAGCCGACCGACGACGGCTATGATCAGACCGTGATGGATTTGATGCGCGACGTGATGCACCATGTGGCCGATGAAGAAACCACCATGCTGCCGGATGCGGAGCGCGTGCTATCCAGCGAGCGGCTGGGCGAACTCGGCATGGAAATGACCAAGCGCCGCATGCAGCTGGCCACGCCGCGCGCCGGCGAGATCGCCGCCAACGCCTGGCACAGCATGCCCACCAGCTCGATGCTGATGGCAGCCGGCGCGGTGCTGGCCGGCACCTACTTCGCCAAGCGCGCCTTCAATCGGCATGCCTGACGCGGGCCGGGCCCGGCGTCGCTGAACGCCGGTCCGCCGTGGCGGGCTGGGCGGCGCGGGAGGCCGGTTTGAACAGCAGGCCGGAGGCGAAGCTGCCGAGCGGCGCTTCCACCCTGCGCTGGAAGGCGACCGCGGCCGTCACCGACAATCCCCAGGCGGCGATCATTCCGATCGCCTGCACTGCCGGCTGGTGCGGCGCGAAGCGCATGAAGCCGGCGTTCACCACCATGCAGACGGGAAAATGCACCAGGAACAGTGAGTAGGAAATGCGGCCGCCGAAACGCAGCAGCGCCACCGGCGCATGCCCGGTGCCGAAGCGGGTTTCGCCGCGCGTCAGCATCAGGGCGGCCGCAATCGCCAGCGCCAGCAGGATGCGGCCGCGGAAGTCCACCGCCTGGGCGATCAGGGCGAGCGCAAGCATGATGCCGATGAGCAGCCAGCGTCCGCGAGCCGAGCGCTGGCTTTCGCCCGCCCACCAGGCCAGCATGCCGAAGCCATAGCTGCCGATGAAGTAAGGCGCCCAGGCATCCCAGGCAGGATCGCGGTTGAAATACAGCAGCGAGGCGCCGGTCGCACCTGCCACCAGCAGCGGCGCGAACATGGCATGGCGGTCTGCCGCCTGACGGCGGCAGGCCAGCAGCAGAAACAGCATGACCGCATACAGCTGCAAATCGATGGCGATGTACCAGGCGCCGGCCGAGAGGCCGTCGAAGCCGAGCACCGATTGCAGCAGCACGGCATGGGCCGCCAGTTGCGGAAGCGTGGGCGCCGGCGGGATGGAGTCGTGCGAAATCCAGTGACGGGCGATGAACGCAGCCAGCACCGCCAGCAGCACTGCGGCGAAATACGGCGGCACCAGCTTGGCGGCGCGCCTGGCCACCAGCTTCACCGTGCCGGCCAAGCCGGGCGCATCACGCCCTGACAGCGCGCGCGCCAGCATGAAGCCGCTGATCACCAGGAACACTTGCACCGCGAAACGGCCCTTGTCCCCCAGCCAGTCGATCAGCCGCGGCGCCAGCGGATGGGCGACCTCGGACATCGGCCCGTAGAAGCAGAGATGGTGCAGAACGATGAGATGGGAGGCGACCGTTTTCAGCAAGTCCAGGAAGACCAGCCGTTCATCGCGGGATGTAGCCAAGGCAAACTCCAGCCGCAGGATGGAAAAATGAAAAGCCGCAATGGTAACGCTTTTCGAAATCCTGCGCCGAACCACCTGCCCGCCTCTTGAGGTTCGCCAAGCAGCGAGTTGCGCAAGCGGGAAATCGACGGTCGGCGGATGCGCGCGCCTGGCTGCGTTCAGCCTGCCGCTGCGAGCGGGCCGCTCCGGCAGGCATGGCGTTCCCCGACCGCGGCCAGGAGCCTCTCCACGCTCGGCGTCGGGGCATGGAACGGGTAGATGGCATCGAACTCGGCTTCTTCCGTCGGCAGCAGCGCATGCGTCAGGAAGACGAATGCCCGGTCGCCGGCCATCGCTGCGCCGCAATGCGGACAGGTGATCGTGCCCGCTCGATTCCGCCATCCAGGCTGATGCTGAACCGATTAACCTGGAACGGTCGCTTGCAATCCAAGCTGGGGCAGCGCAGAAAATCCATGGTACGGCCTGTCTGTAGGAAATGATGCCTTGGGTTAATCAGCCTCGAAGGATAAGTATTTCACGCGGGCGCGGCTTGAGATGGCACAAGCTTTGACACGGGTTCGGCACCGGCGCAGAGGATTCAGCCCGGGATGTCGCCCGCCTCCCCGCCCTTGAAGTCGGCCATTCGCACCGGGAAGCGGTGCTCGAACTCGTTTTCCTCATCCACTGAAAGCGCATGGGTAAGGAAAATGAAGTTGCGGTCATCGTTGACCGAGAGGCCGCAATGGGGACAAGTGATCTTGCCGAGTTCCATCAGGGTATCGAGCTTGGTGCTGAATCGATTCACCTGAAAGGGACGACTGCAGGAAGGGTTGATGCAACGCCGAAAATACATGATAAGGCTGGACCGAGGAAACAACCGGATGAAGGAATTTACGTCACGGAGCAGCAGTTGGCCGCCTCGATGTTTCCTAGCGTAACGAATCCTTCATGGGACGCATTGACCTCAATCAATTCGTTCAGCACCCTGAAGAAAGGCAGTTGATGGCACTTCGGCAAGACATCGGAATGCGGCGCGGCCTTGCTGCGGAAGAATCCGCGCCGAGCCATCTTCGATCGAGGCGCATCGGAGGCGATGCTGCCGACGCCGTTCGCTGCAATCTGCCATGTCTCCATCGTCGATCAATTGCCGAGCAGGAAAGCCGCCACGACGGCAATGAAGACGATGGCCAGAAGGATGTAGGCAACCAAATCCTCTGCACTCATCATTGACTTCCGGTAGTGAGGTGAAAGACCGGGTCCATTCTTCGCCTCCCGCCGCTTCTCGGGATGAGGCGAATCAAGCGCCGTCCGTCAGGCAATGTAAGTCATGTATCGAGTTGTAAGCGCTGATTGGCTCTTTGCGTTTAATCCGAAGCTGCTGCGCAAGGATCAGAACTTTGCGGGGCTCTTGCCATCTTAGCAATGTCGCTCTCGAGCATTCTTACAAGGAGGCAGGTATGGATTTCATCTGGTTCATCGTGGTCGGCCTGATTGCCGGCTGGCTGGCCGGCGCCATTGTCGGCGGCGTTGGCTTCGGCATTCTGGGGGACATCATTCTCGGCATAGTCGGCGCCTTCGTCGGCGGCTATCTGTTCCGCACCTTCGGCCTGTCTTCGGGCGGCGGCATGCTGGGCAGCATCCTGGTGGCAACCGTCGGCGCCATCGTTCTCGTCGTGCTGCTCAGGCTGATACGCCGAGCGTAGCGTTCCAGCGCAGATGAGCCCGGATGGCCCCGGGCGGGCCATGAAACGGCACTCGCACCGGGCCGCGCATCAGCCCGGCCGCGGAGGCGCCTCAGGCAAGACGGCGCCACCCGCCGTTTCCGTCTGGGTCGACGCATTCCCTCCCCTGGCGCCGAGCACCATCTCGCTCATCCAGCTCACCAGCAAGGCCGTGTAGGCGCGCTGGCTCGCTTCCTGGGACAGGCCATGATCGGCGCCGCTGATGACCCGGTAGGTGAGCGATTTCGGCTGGATGCAGGCCTCCATGTAGTTGACGATCACTTCATGCGGAATGGTGTCGTCGTTCTCCGATTCCACGATCAGCACGTCCCCCTTGAAAGCGGCGCAGGCCCGCAGCGCGCGGTTGTCGCCGGCCTCGATCAGGCTGCGGCGGTAGGATTTCAAATCCTGGTCGTGATGCAATTGCAGCTTGGGCACCTCCCAGCCGCTGTCCATGTAGAGCGCCGGCACCCGCAGCGCCAGCCAGCGCACCGGGCGCAGCTCGGTGAGGATGGCGGCGAGGTAGCCGCCGTAGCTGCTGCCGACCACGGCGATCGAATCCGGATCGATGCCGGGATGGCTGGCGAGACGGTCGTAAGCGGCGAGCACATCGCGCAGATTGTTCTCGCGCGAGACCGTGCCCTGCTGCGGCTGCGTGTCGGCATGGCCGCGCAGATCGAAGGTGAGGCAGAGGCAGCCGAGGGCAGCCACCTGCCGCGCCCGCGCCAGGTACTGCTCCTGGCTGCCGCCCCAGCCGTGCACGAACAGCACGCCCGGAACACGGGTGGATGGCACGACCAGCGTGCCGGCGATGGTCTCCTCATCGACCTGGATATTGAGCTTTTCATCACGTGTCGGCATGCGCGATCCTCGAGTACTTGGTGATATGTCCGATCTTTTCATCCTCGCCCTGAAAATAGACCAGCGCATCGCGCGGCAGGTCGGGCGACTTCCCATAGACTTCGGTGGTGGAGGCGCGCACTGCGCGCAGCCCGGGGTCGGCTGCGAAGGCTTCGAGCGCGGCGATCTCGGCGCCGCTGGCGCCGCCGATGCGCCAGGATTGCTCCAGCACGCCGGAGTGGAAAATGCCGCCGGCATCCCTGCCCTGCGCGATGTCGTAATTGCTGCGCGAGACGAACATGCCGGGAAAGGCCGCCAGCGCCGCCGCGTGATAGATGCGGGACTGCTCGATGGCGGTATGCATGTGCGGCTCCAGCGGCAGGCTGAGCAAGGCATCGAATCCGCCGCGCGCCACCAGCAGGCTGGAGCCGCCGTACACCTCCTGCCCGCGATTGCTTCGCGTCAGGCGCTGGGTGCCGCAATAGGTGGCGACCATGCCGGCGATGACGACCTGCCCAACGCTGCAGGTATCGACCTCGACCAGGTTATGTTCCAGCACCAGCCCTTCCTGCGCCAGCCGCGCCGGGTCGATGGCCTGCAGCTGCGCCCGCAGTTCCTGCGCATCGCCGGCGACCGACTGGCCCAGCCCGCCGATGCCGCTCGGCTTCTTCAAGCGCACCGGGCCGTCTCGCAGCAGCAGTTCGCCCGCATGAAGCGCATCCTCGATCGAAAACACCGTGAACCCCGGCAGCACCGCCGCGCGCACCGCAGCGGGAAAGCGCGAGGACCATTGCGCCGGCGCCGGCGACTTGCCCGGCTGCGGCAGGTCGTGAGTGATGACCTTGGTCGAGGCGAAAAAATGGGGCACGACGCCGCCGAACAGGTCGTGCTCGCATGTAACGCCGAGCCGGGCCGCATCGGCCGCGCTCAGGGTATCGCTCGGCACCATGTACATGCTGCCGTCGTGCGCCTCGCCCGGCGGATGCAGCCCGGCGTAGTCCACGCCCTTCAAGGCTGCCAGACGGCGCGCGAGCGCGCATTGGGTCAGGCATTCATGGCCGTTCGGGCCGGCATTCTCGCGGCAGAAATAGCTGGCCACGGCCCGATGCGCTTTTTGCCGGCCACCGGCATTCTTTACATGCCCGTCGGCGGACTCTTCGCGGGCTAGCGGCGGCACGCTGGCGTGCTGGATGGGTTTCATGGCGAGGCTTGGGACCGCCCTGCATCGGGCGTCCGCGGAAGTGGTTGATGCCCGCCTTGTAGCAAGAACCGCACCCTGCCTTGTTCATTCGGGAATCACACACCCCCGCCGGGTTCGCCTTGCAGCGAATGGCGCGTCCTGGCGACCAGTTCGCGCGCGGTGAGGTCATCGATTTCCTCGAGATAAGTCAGCAGGGATTCGATCAGGCCGGCCATCTCCAGCACCGAGCCGGGATCGACCTGCGCATGGAATCGCGCCAGCGCCTGCGAATCGTCATCCCGCAGTGCGTCGGAACAGGCTTGCTTGATGCTGTCGAGCGCTCGCATGCGTCCTCCAGAATAGGTCAGCGTGGGGAATGGGCGACACCATGCCCATCACTCACCCTCGGACAGCGCATCGAGCCTGGCGTTCTGTGCCGCGCCGCCGTCCTGCAGCGCCGCCATGGCCTCGCGGTCGGTGGCGAAGAAATGGCCCGTGCCGATGGCCTCGATCATGCCGGCGCGCTCGAGCACGTCCCACACCTGCTTCTTCACCGCCGACAGATGGAGCTCCATGCCCTTGCCGCGCAGGTTCTCGTGGAGAGCGGCGAGCATGTCCGCACCGCTGGCATCGATGTCGTTGATGCCGCTGGCCGAGAGCAGCACCCGGCGCGTCTGCGGCCGCGCGGCGCAGGCGGCATTGATGGCGCGCTCCAGGCTGGCGGCGGTGAGGAAGTTGAGCGCCGAATCCATGCGCACCGCGACCACGTCCGGGGACAGCGGCGGCAGCGCGAAGCGGCTGCGGTCGCGCAGCGTGCCGTCGGCATGACGGCCGACCTCGACAATGCGCGGATGCGTGCGGCGGTACAGGAAGGACACCATGGTCAGCGCGATGCCGGCGAAGACGCCCACGTGCAGGCGCGGTGCAAACGCCAGCGTGACGGCGAAGGTCACCAGCGCCACCATGCCGTCGTCGCGCGAGACCCGGAATAGCCGCCGCAGCGCTCCGACATCGATCAGGCTGAACACCGGGACCATGATCATCGCCGCCAGCACCGACAGCGGCAGGTAGCTGACCAGGCCGGTGAGAAACAGCAGCGCCAGCACGACGCAGGCTACCGCGATCAGCGACGCCCAGGCGCTGGTGGCGCCGGCATACAGGTTGAGCGCGGTGCGGGAGAAGGACCCCGATACCGGGAAGGCGCCGGAGAAGCCGCTGGCCACCTTGGCCAGGCCCTGGCCGATCAGTTCCTGGTTTTCGTCCCAGGGCGTGTTCTGGCGTCGCGCCAGCACGCGGCAGCTCGACATGGCTTCGGTGAAGCTGATCACCGCCAGGATCAGCGCCGCGGGCCACAGCATCTGGTGGCTCTCCCAGGCGATCGCCGGCGGCATCGACAACCCCGGCAGGCCGGACGGCAGCGCGCCGACGATGGCGCCGCCATGGCCGCCGTAGTCGACCAACCGGCTGGCGGCGATGCCGGCGATGGTGACGACCAGGATGCCGGGCCAGCGCGGCAGAAAGCGCTTGAAGGCGAGCAGCAGCAACAGCGCGCCGGCGCCGAAGACCATGGTCATCCACGCCGCGGGAGAAGGCGACAGCAGCCGCGCCAGCGACGCCGCCGGATCGGCGGCCGACAGGCGCACGCCGAGCAACTGCGGCAGCTGGGACAGGATGATGATCAGCGCGGCGGCATTGATGAAGCCGGTCACCACCGGCTGCGACACCAGGTAGGCGACTTTTCCCAGCCGGAGGGCGCCGAGCAGGAACTGGATGATCCCGGCGTAGATGGCCAGCCAGATCGCCAGCGCCACCCATTGCGCGCTGCCGGGCGCGGCCATGGGCGAGAGCGTGCCGAAGGTGAGGATGGACGTCAGCGCCACCGGGCCTACCGCCAGCAGCGGCGAGGAGCCCCACAGGATGCCGATCACCGCCGGCAGCAGCGCGGCGTAGAGGCCGGTGTGGGGCGGCATGCCGGCCAGGGTGGCATAGGCCAATGCCTGCGGGATCAGCACCAGGCCGACGCTGAAGCCGGCCCAGAAATCGCGCCGCAGCGCCTCGGCACTCGGACGGGGCCAGCGCAGGAAAGGAAGCAGGCGCGCCAGCGCCGGGGGTAGCTTCAGCAACGTGTCATACCTTCGGAGGGCATCCATGCCGCCGGGCTCCGGCCTGGCGGCATGGCGATGTTGATGTGGCCAGCGGTGGCGTCAGGGCTTGGCCGATTCCAGCGCCGGCTTGCTCTTGTCCCCCTGGCTTTGCGGCGCGACGGTGGCATTCGAGGCACCGGCCATGCATTCGCGCAGGAATTCGCGGCGCTTGGCGCGTTTCAGCTTCTGCTTGCGGGCCTCCGCATTGCACGTCCTCGCCTGCTCCTTCGCATTGCCGGCGGTGGAGCCGCCCGAATCGCCGGGAGCGGCGAAAGCGGCAGCGGAAAAACACAGGGAGAGCAGCATGGCAAGCGCACGGCGCATGGCGGATCCTTTCACGATAAAGATGCATGATTATTTCAACTTTTCCATCTCGTCGCCATGACCGCAGCTACACCGGCGCGGAAGGCCGCGAAGATGATTGAGATTTGTCAATGTTGGCTTGGGCAAAGCTTTCATCATGGCGAAAAAAGGGAGATGACATGGATCAGATCAAGCGCCTGCGGGCGTTGGCCACTCATGCGCTTGAGCGCTATGCCAACGGCACCAAGCTGGGCCAGGAAATGCTATATCCGCAATGGGCGAAAGATGTGCTGGACGTCTGCGACGTCGCGGAAAAGAATCTGCAGACCGATGAGCTGATGGACATCGGCGCCTGGACCTACGGCAGCCAGGTGAAGCTCAACTGAACTGCGCGCCGAGCGCGAAAGAGCGATCTTCGCCCCGTTTCGACGGGGCTTTTTTTTCGGCGTCGGCTTCCCCGCTTCCCTCATCGCCTCGCCGGGTGTTCATCAGTTCGCCGGGCACATCGGCGAACGAGCATCCATGCGCCAGGCTGGATTGCGGGACGATGCCTCGCTAACGGCTCGTGCCGCGAGAGCCAGGTCATGACCTCAGACCCGAAACCGCGCACGACGATGTGCGCTTGCCGGACAAGGCGCATGCGGGATGCACCCGTCCTGCGGCTGATGAAGGCTTGAGAGGAAAGGTCAATGCCGCTGCGACGACAGCCGGAAGAGGCGCAGCGCCGCGAGCATGAATTCAACGAAGGAGGAGTGTTTCTTCAGCTTGATCTTGTTATGCAAGGTGCGTCCCATGGCAGTTCGGCCCGCTTCTGATTGGTATGGGATCCATTATAAAAAGCGAGTGTGACAAGGGCATGACTGCCGTCAAGCGGCGGCCATCCGCCACGCGCATCAGGCCTCCAGCATCAGCTGTATGCCGGTGACCAGCAGGCCGATCTGGGCGATGCGATAGAACCAGACATGGTTGATGCGCTGCTGCAGCCAGTAGCCGGTCCACACGCCGATCGGGATCAGCGGAATCAGCGAGGCGCTGGTCCAGAGATTGGCGCTTGAGAATTGGCCGAGCCAGGCATAGGGCAGCAGCTTCACCGCATTGGTGATGAGGAAGAAGATATTGATGGTGGCGACGTAGGCCACCTTCTCCATGTTCTGCGCCATCAGGTGCATGACCACCGGCGGGCCGCCCGCATGCGCGACGAAGCTGGTGAAGCCGGACGCGATGCCGGCGAAGGAGCCGGTGATGCGCGGCCTGGCATGCGCGGCTTTCTGCACCAGCGCCGGCAGCACCCAGTTGGCGATCACGTAAAGCGTGGAGATGGCGCCGACCAGCAGCCGCACCGCCGCTTCGCTCAGCATGCCGAAGGTGAGCGCGCCGATGGCCACGCCGAGCATGGCACCCGGAAGCAGCAGGCGCAGATGGCTGCTGTCCCATTTGCGGAAATAGAGCCGGATGCCGAACCAGTCGGTCAGGCAGAGTATCGGCAGCATGATGCTGGCCGCGTCGCGCGGCGAGATCACCAGCGCCATCAGCGGCACCGCCACGCCGCCCAGCGCGCCGCCGAAGCCGCCCTTTGAAATGCCGGTCAGCAGCACGGCGGGAATGGCGGCGAGATAGAAGTCGAGATGATAGGGAAGATTCATGGCAGCGCGGCCGCAGCGGAAACCGGCATTCTAAGATGAAACTTCGGGTTCGGCTGCCGCTTGCACGGCGCTTGGCGGCAGTTGCCATGCGGGAGGCCCGGCGGGACGGCGGGCGAAGTGCTGAGGTGGCGCATCGTCCCTCCCGAATGCTGGAACCATCGCCGCGATCGCGCAGTCATCTCCGCACGCGGACGACTCCCGCAGCGCCGGCATCCGATTCGGCAAGGAATCAATTCATGGACCCAGAAGAAATACTTCAGCAGATCACCTCGATCGAGACCGCCGAGGTCGACCCCGGCACGGTGGCGGAAGTCTTCGCCTACACGCTGGCAACCTTGCAGGACCGGATCGACGAAGCCGACGTGCGGCGGCTGATCCTGCTGGCGGCGGCGATGTACCGCAACAGCATCGACCAGGCGGCGGCCGAGCTCCAGCTTCCCGTATCGGCCGCCGATCCCGGCCTGGCCATCGATGCCGCTCCGGGCAAGGGCTTCGTGCAATAAGCCAGCCACGCTAAGCGCAGGCGTGCGCCGCGCGCATGGCGCCGACCGGCCGGATCAGTTGCGCAGTGCCGCCAGCATCTGCGTCAGCGGCCTGGCCTGCTGGTCGATGCGCCGCACCATGCCCATCACTTTCACCGGCAGGCCGTCGGCATCGTCGACGCGGGCGGAGATGGATTCGAACTGCTCGCCCGGCCGCGTCAGGATGTCGAACGTGCCAACCACGCATTCGCCGTTCAGCGAACGCGCGACCATGTCTTCCATGACGGGGATCATGTGCGCGCCCATCATCTGGTAGATCGCGTCGGAACTGGCCGGCAGGTCCTGCGGGATGCCGAGGATGGTGCGCATGGTGCGGTTCCAGATGCGGCGCTCCGTGGCGAGGTCGATCTCCCACACGCCAATGTCGAGCATGTCCAGCGCCCAGCGGTGCCGCCGCTCGCTGTCCATCAGTTCACGCACCAGCCGCGCGCGATGGCGGTCGACCACGGAGTCGGTGCCGTGCTGCGGCAGCACCATCTCGTCCACCGCCTCCTCGCCGAAACGCAGCCATACCCAATTCACCTTCAGGAGGCGGGCCAGTTCGCGCAGGTTGGGCAGCGAGATTTCCGCGCCGTTGAGCCACTTGTGCACGGCCTGCGGCGTGATAGTGAGGCGCTCCGCCAGCGCGGCCGCCGTCATCCCCCGCTGCTCCATCAGTGACGCCAAACGCTGCGCGAACATCTCGTCGCTCATCCCAAGCCCTCCAAATGATTCTTTTTTGAAGGGAGCATGATACGCAAAACCCGACGCATGAAACAGCAGCCGGCATGAAAATCGACAAGGGGTATCGCTGACGGCCGTCGCCTGAGCGACAGGCGCGCCGCGCTCAGTAGGCCGCTGCGCGCGGGGACGCTTCCAGCTGGCGTTCGATTTCGTCGCAAGCCCGGGCAACGCCGTCTTCGCGGCGCGCCCGCGCCGCCAGCGCCTCGGCAGCGTCCCGCATGGCCGTGCCGGAGATGGCGGCACGCAGCGCGCGCACGAGGCTGCGCCGGCCGAAGCGGCCTGGAGGAATGATGCGGGCTGCGCCATGCCTGGCCAGGCGCAGGGCATTGTCGGCCTGATCGTGCGCCTGCGGCATGACGACCTGCGGGATGCCGGCCTGCATGGCCTTGAACATGGTCCCGATGCCGCCGGCATGCACGAGAACCGCCGCGTGCGGCAGCACCTCTTCGAAAGGCACGTAATCGACGCGCATTGCCCCGTCGGGCAACGGGTCCGGCAATGGCGCCGAGGCGGACAGGCCGCTGGTGACCAGCAGGGCCCGCATGCCCGCATCCGCCGACGCACTCAGCGCATGGCGGTAGAAGTCGCCCGGCAAGCCGGGCGCCGAGGAAAGCGTGAAGATGGCCAGCGGCTGGTCCGTCGCCGCCAGGAAGCGGCGCAGCGGCTCCGCCATGGGCTCGCCTCCGCCGGCATAGGTCGCTGTCCCGGTCTGCATCGCCGCGGTCGGCCAGTCCGGCCGGGACCCGCCCAGCAGCGGCGAGAACATCGCCAGCACCCGCCTGGGCGAATGCTGGCCTTCGTACATCGGATGCGGCGCCGGATCCAGTCCCAGCTCCTGCCTGAACTCGATGATGGGCTGCACCCACTGGCGCGTATGCTTTTTCACGTAATGGACGACACGCGCATGGACCTCGGGATAACGCGCGCACAGGTCGGCCAGCAGCGGCACCGGCAGATAGCTGGGCCGGTCATGCAGCGAGAACAGGGTCATGGGCTGGAACACGGCGGAGATCCAGGGAATGCCGGTATCGGCGGCGACCAGCGGCGCGGCCATCGCCATCAGGGACTGGCTAACCAGCAGGTCGGCATCGCGCACCACCGCTAAGAGGTCGGCATGGCTGTCGCGGATCGCAGGCGACAGATATGACCGGTAGACGAACTCCGCCCCGGTCTTCGGATGCATGTAGCGTGCGAAGAATTCCGGCGTGCCAGGCGGGTCGGGACGCATCGGGCGGAATTCGAGGCCGGCCGCTTCCACCCGGGTCCGATGGTCGGTGCTGGTAGCGACGCTGACGCGATGTCCGCGCCGGCGCAGTTCCATCCCGAGCGCGAGGAAGGGATACAGATCGCCGAGCGAGCCTGCAGTGGCAAAGACGACATGGGGCTGCTTCATGGCGGCAAGGGAAAGGAAGAGGCGGCGTGGCCGGTGTGGTTAGCGAATATTGTCCGAACCGGGCGCCCGGGCGCTTTGTGCAAACGCATGAGCCCGCATGCGGGCCGCGGCATCGCCTGCGATGGCATGGCGGCTCCCGTCCCCTGCCTCGCCGGCTCGGATGCCTCCTACTTCCGGCCTGGGAAGCTAGGCAGCTTCCGTCGGCCGGGCTTCGCTGGGGTTGGTGTTCAGGCTTGCGAGGAAGCGGTTGAGCGCCGCCCGGGCGGACTGATCGACATCCTCGAAAGCGAGTCCGGCCCGAAAGCCGTTGTCGACTTGCGGCTGCACGGTGCGCAGCGCCACCTGGAGCGACAGCTGCGTGCCGTCGGACAAGTCGAGATCCAGGACGGCCTGCGAGCCCCAGGATGCCGCCGGCATGCTGGTGGCAAAGCAGGCGCCGCCTTCCGACAAGTTCACTATGTGACCCTCGCGGCGGCCATGGCCCATGTTGTGGCGCAGGATCGCCTGCAGCAACACCGCATGACGTGCATGACGCCGCGGCTTGGCTTGCATCAGGATGTTTGGATAGGTAAGGCACACATACTCGAACGGCTTCTTATGAGCGCATTGCACGCTTGAAACGAAGCGGAAGGCATTGCCATTGACCAGCACGCGGATGCCCCATGTCTGCGACTCCTTGATCTTGACCGGGCAACCGTTCAGGGTAGGAGGCGTGATGAGAAGCGACTGCCCCGGCGCGCAACCGATCAACCGCGCTTCGTGCAGCATGCCTGGCGCCGAGACCGGCTCGAGCGTGACCAAGGCGCCGATCTGCCAATTCAAGCGGGCGGGATCAACCTCGGTCTCCGGGACGAAATTCGTGGGATCCTGATCGAGGGCCGAAGAAAATCTGGATGCCTGAGCATGTTCGGGAGCACGAGCTGAGATTGGGTTCACAAGCATCCTTTGCATTAGATCCGCCGACAATCGCCACCACCAGTAAACGTGCCCGGGAAGCCAGGCGGGGCTAACTCTAGCAATGACTTTTCATCTAGTCAATGCAGCAACAACTGGCTGGCATCGGGAATCGTCGGCGTTCGGCGTTGGGGTCTGGGAAACGTACTGACGCGTTACTTGCGCAACGCAGACTGCAAGCGGCGTACATGTCGGCCATGCCGGCAAAGTGGCTTCAAGAGAGCGCATCTCGTCTTCGTTGACGGTCTTTCCGGTTCGATTGATCGAATGAATGATGAAGGCGTGTCGGAACGGCTGTACGCTTTGCTCCCATGCAGAGCACCAAAGCAAAAAAGCCCAGCCTTGTGGGCTGGGCTTTTCGGAACCTGATGGTGCCGCTGACCGGAATCGAACTGGTGACCTTCGCATTACGAATGCGCTGCTCTACCGACTGAGCTACAGCGGCACTGCTGTGCGTAATCCGCAAAAACCGGATTCGAAAGCAGTTCTGAGGGCGTGATTCTATCAGCTTTGCCGGATTTTTGAACTTGATGCCATGCAAATTCCATTGAAATCCGACAACCCGATTGCCGACGGTTGCCAGTCTTCACGGACCGGCAACTCCCCCGCCATGCTTACTGCTGGTGGTAGCCGGTGACGCGCTCTACTTCGTTCTTCGAGCCGAGGAACACCGCCACCCGCTCATGCAGTTTCTTCGGCTGAATGTCGAGAATGCGCTGGGTGCCGTTGGTGGCGGCTCCGCCGGCCTGTTCGATGAGGAAGGCCATCGGGTTGGCTTCGTACATCAGGCGCAGCTTGCCGGGCTTGTCCGGTTCCCGGGCATCGGCCGGGTACATGAAGATGCCGCCGCGGTTCAGGATGCGATGCACGTCGGCGACCATCGACGCGATCCAGCGCATGTTGAAATCCTTTCCGCGCGGACCCGTCTTGCCGGCCAGCAGTTCATTGACGTAGCGGGTGACCGGCGGGTACCAGTGGCGGGTATTGGAAGCGTTGATGGCGAATTCCCTGGTGTCTTCCGGAATCTTCATGTCGCGCTGGGTCAGCACCCAGGAACCCATCTCCCGGTCCAGGGTGAAGCAGTTGACGCCGTCGCCGGTGGTCAGCACCAGCACCGTCTGCGGGCCGTAGACCGCATAGCCGGCGGCGACCTGGCGCGTGCCCGGCTGCAGGAAGGCTTGCTCGGTCGGCTCGCCCATGCCTTCGGGCGCCTTCAGCACCGAGAAGATGGTGCCGATGGAGACGTTGACGTCGATGTTGCTGGAGCCGTCGAGCGGATCGAACAGCAGCATGTACTCGCCTTTGGGATAACGGTTCGGGATCGGGTGGATGGTCTCCATTTCTTCCGACGCCATGGCGGCGAGGTGGCCGCCCCATTCGTTCGCCTCGAGCAGGATTTCATTGGACAGCACGTCCAGCTTCTTCTGCACTTCGCCCTGCACGTTCTCGCTGCCGGCGCTGCCGAGCACCTCGCCCAGCGCGCCCTTGCCGACCGCATGGCTGATGCTCTTGCAGGCGCGCGCCACGACTTCGATCAGCAGGCGCAGTTCCGCCGGTATGCTGTTGTGCAGGCGCTGTTCCTCGACCAGATACTGGGTCAGGCTGACACGTTTCATGTTCTCTTCCCTTGTGATGTGATGATTTGCATTTGATTGTTATCGGCGCCCGGCTCACTCCGCCAGCGACTTGGTGATCACTTCATGCACGTCCTTGGACAGCGGGCCGGAGCGCGCCACCTGGCGCAACGCGTCCTGCATCATGGCGCGCAGCGGCGGCGTGAACTTGCGCCAGCGGTCCAGGCTGCGCGCCAGGCGCGCCGCCACCTGCGGATTGATGCGGTTGAGCGCGATCACCGACTCGGCCCAGAAGCCGTAGCCGCTGCCGTCGGTGGCATGGAACTGCGGCGGGTTGCCGTTGCAGAAGCTGAAGATCAGGCTGCGCGCCCGGTTCGGATTCTTCAGGGTGAAGGCCGGATGACTCATCAGCGCCCGGACGGCGGCGACGTCGGTATTGCGCGCCATCGCCTGCAGGGTGAACCACTTGTCCACCACCAGCGCCTCGTCCTTGAATTCGTCGTAGAAGCCGGCCAGGGCGTCCTCGCGGCCCGGCGCGCCGCCGTTGGCAAGGGCGGCCAGCGCCGCCATGCGATCGGTCATGTTGTTGGCGTTGTCGTACTGGGACTGCGCCAGCAGATGGGACTCGGTATCGTCCAGCTCGGCCAGATAGCCCAGCGCCAGATTCTTCAATCCGCGGCGGCCGGCGGCAGAAGCATCTGGGCTGTAGGGGCCGGCGTCACGGTTGCCTTCATAGGCCACCCGCCAGTCCAGGCGCAGCTGCTGCGCCAGCAGGCGGCGCAGCGCGCGCCGCACCGCGTGAATGGCTTGCGGATTCACCACCGCCATCTGCTCGGCGATGATGGTTTCCGACGGCAGGGTCAGCGCCAGTTCGCGGAAGGCGGGATCGAGCGCCTCGTCGTTCAGGGTGGCGCGGAAGCTGTCCACCAGCATCGGCTCATCCAGATTCTGCAACGCCGCCGGATCGGCTTCCACCTGTTCGGTAAGCGCCAGCATGCGCCGCATGGCGAGGCGCTGGCCCGCTTCCCAGCGGTTGAAGGCATCGCTGTCATGGGCCATGAGGAAGGCGAGTTCCTCGTCCGCATAGTCGATGTCCAGGATCACCGGCGCTGAAAAGTCGCGCAGCACCGAGGGCACCGGCCGTTCCGGCACATGGGTGAAGACGAAGGTCTGCTTGTCCCGAGTCAGTTCCAGCACCAGGGTGGTCGGCGCGTCCGGACCGGCGCCGCTGGCGGCCAGGCGCAGCGGGATGTCGCGGCCGGCGGCATCGAGCAGGCCGACCGCCACCGGAATGTGGAAGGGCTGCTTGCTTTCCTCGCCCGGGGTCGGCGGGCAGCTTTGCGACAGCGTCATCTCGTACTGCTTGCCGATCGCGTCGTAGCGGGTCTCGACCTTCACCCGCGGCGTGCCGGCCTGGCTGTACCAAAGCTCGAACTGGGTCAGGTCGCGGCCGTTGGCGTCGGCCATGGCGGCGCGGAAGTCGTCGCAGGTGACGGCCTGGCCGTCGTGGCGCTGGAAGTACAGGTCCATGCCCTTGCGGAAGCCGTCCTTGCCGAGCAGGGTCTGGTACATGCGCACCACTTCCGAACCCTTCTCGTAGATGGTGACGGTATAGAAGTTGTTGATCTCGACGTAGGAGTCGGGCCGCACCGGATGCGCCATCGGGCCGGCGTCTTCCGGGAACTGGGCCTGGCGCAGCACCCGCACGTCCTCGATGCGCTTGACCGCGCGGCCGGTGTCGGTGCCGATCATGTCCGCCGAGAACTCCTGGTCGCGGAACACCGTCAGCCCTTCCTTGAGCGACAGCTGGAACCAGTCGCGGCAGGTGACGCGGTTGCCGGTCCAGTTGTGGAAATATTCGTGGCCGACCACCGACTCGATGTTGGCGAAGTCGGCATCGGTGGCGATGCGCGGGTTGGCCAATACATACTTCGTGTTGAAGATGTTGAGGCCCTTGTTCTCCATCGCGCCCATGTTGAAGTCGCCCACCGCGACGATCATGAAGCGGTCCAGGTCGAGTTCCAGGCCGAAGCGCTCCTCGTCCCAGCGGATGCTGTTCTTCAGCGACTCCATCGCATGCTGGGTCTTGTCGAGGTTGCCCTCTTCCACCCACACCTGCAGCAGCACCTCGCGCCCGGACTGCAGGCGGTAGGTCTCTTCATGGCATACCAGATTGCCGGCCACCAGCGCGAACAGGTAGGACGGCTTCTTGAACGGGTCTTCCCAGGTGGCGTAGTGGCGGCCGTCGCCGAGGTCGCCCTGGTCGATCAGGTTGCCGTTGGACAGCAGCACCGGATATCTTTCCTTGTCGGCGCGCAGCATCACGGTATAGCGCGCCATCACGTCGGGGCGATCCGGGAAGTAAGTGATCTTGCGGAAGCCCTCGGCCTCGCACTGGGTGAAGAAATTGCCGTTGGACACGTAGAGGCCCATCAGCGAGGTGTTCTGGTCCGGCTTGATCACCGTCTCGATTTCCAGCACCACGTTCTGCGGCGGATTGAAGATCTCCAGCGTGCCCTGGCCGAGCGCGTAGGCACGAGGGCCGAGCGCCTTGCCGTTCACGCGCAGCTGCGCCAACTGCAGGCCTTCGCCATGGAGCAGCAGGTTGCGGGCGCGGCTGTCCGGATTGCGGCGCATGGTCATGCGGGTAGCCACGCGGGTTTCGGCGGGATCGAGGTCGAATCCCATTTCAACGGTGTCGACCCAGTAGGCGGGCGGCGTGTAATCCTTGCGATAAATCGTCTGGGGAGTATCGGTGCGCATAGGGAAGTGTCGGACGGTTGGATTTGACGCAAAATGGCATTCTACAACCAACCATCGAGGAGGCTTTCCCCATGAGGGCATCGTTTGCGCTTTTCGTGATGGCCGCCAGTTTCCTGCTTGCATCCTGCACCCAGGAGCAGCAGAACAAGATCAGCCGCTCGGTCCAGAACTGGACCGGCACCAACGGCGTGCTCGAAATCTACTCGGGCGACAAGCTGGTGCGCCGCTTCATCCACATCGACAAAATGACCACCGCCAGCGCCACCGAAGGCGGCAGCGCCCGGCCCTACCGGTTCGGCTACGGCATACTCGACGAGAACCTGAACATGGTCACGGACCCGGGCGAGAAGAAGGTGTATTTCGAGGTCAGCGACTACGGCACCAACTATGTATTCTTCGAAAGCCCGCGTTGAGTCGCGCCTGCACGCAGCCTTTCGGTTACAAACAATTACGGATTTTTTGCGCTCCCTCATTATTCTAAATTTCAACTTCTGATCGCTGGAGAAAACCTATGAAACGGGCCTGGATCATCCTGTCCCTGATGGTACTGAGCCTGATGGCGGGCTGTGCTTCTCAGGTGGTGCGCACCAATGTCACCGCCTTCCATGAATTGCCGGCCGACTTCCGCAACAAGACCTATGTGTTCGAGCGCACTGCCGAGCAGAACAACAATCTGGAGTACCGCAATTACGAGAACCAGGTGCGGAGCGAACTGAGCCGCCTCGGCTTCGCCGAAGCGCAGGAGGGCCGCGCGCCCGATGTAAAAGTCACGCTGAACTACGCCGTCACGGTGCGCGACCTGCGGGTGATCGAACCGGTGGTGGTCGGCAGCGCCTGGCCCGGCCCCTTCTATCCGCACCCCTACTGGCGCGGCTACTACGGCCCCTTCTACGATCCCTTCTGGTACAGCCCGCCGATCGTGGAGCAGCGCGATACCACCTACCAGATCTACAACCGCCAGCTGAAGATCGTCATGGCCGACATCAGGACCGGCAAGCGGCTGTACGAAAACACCGTGGTCAGCGAAGGCACCAATCCCTCGCTGGCGGCGGTCATGCCCTACATGATCCGCAGCGCCTTCGCCGACTTCCCGGGACCGAACAGCGTGCCGCGCCAGGTGGAACTGAAGATGCAGTCCTGATAAGGGATCGCAAAAAAGAAGAGCCGGCAATGCCGGCTCTCTTTACTTTTACGCTGGGCGAGCATTCAAGAGTACATCCGCTCCGTCAGCAGGGTAATGATGCCGATCAGCACCACCGCTGCCACCAGCACGATCAGCAAGCGCCCGAACTTCGGCGCGCCATCCGTGCCGGCGGGCTGTTCCTCCGGATGGTTCATCGGATTGCGCTCCTGCTCGTCCATGGCTGGCTCAGGGAATCAGGATGGTGGAGCCGGTGGTCTTGCGCGACTCCAGGTCGCGGTGGGCCTGGGCCACATCCTTGAGCGCATAGCGCTGGTTGATGCCGATCTTGATCTTGTGGCTCAGGACCATGCTGAACAGGTCGTTGGCCATGACGTCCAGGTCTTCGCGCTTGGCAATGTAGTTGAACAGCGAAGGCCGGGTGATGAACAGCGAGCCGCGCGAGGCCAGCTCGTTCACGCTGAACGGCGGCACCGGGCCGGAGGCGTTGCCGAAGCTGACCATCATGCCGAGCGGCGCCAGGCAGTCGAGGGAGCCGATGAAGGTGTCCTTGCCGATCGAGTCGTACACCACTGGCACGCCCTTGCCGCCGGTGATCTCCTTGACGCGCTCGACGAAGTTTTCGGTGTTGTAGTTGATGACGTGGGCGCAGCCATGCGCCTTGGCCAGTTCCGCCTTTTCGTCGGAGCCGACGGTGCCGATCATGGTGACGCCGATGGCGCGCGCCCATTGCGAGGCGATCAGGCCGACGCCGCCGGCGGCCGCATGGAACAGGATGGTCTCGCCGCCGCGCAGCGGGAAGGTGCGGCGGAACAGGTACTGCACCGTGAGGCCCTGAAGCATCATCGCCGCGCCGGTCTCGAAATCGATGCCTTCCGGCAGCTTGACCACGTAGGCGGCATTCATCACCCGCGCCTCGGCATAGGCGCCCGGCGGCCGGCTGGCGTAGGCCACGCGGTCGCCGGTCTTGAGATGGCTCACGCCCTGGCCAACCGCTTCGACGATGCCGGCGCCTTCCATCCCGAGGCCGGCGGGCAGCGGCTGCGGATAGAGGCCGGTGCGGAAATAGACGTCGATGTAGTTCAGGCCGCAGGCCTTGTGGCGCACCCGGATTTCTCCCGGTCCCGGTTCGCCTACCTCGACATCGACATACTCGAGCACTTCGGGGCCGCCGTTGGCGGCAATGCGGATCGCCTTGGTCATGGTTGCTCTCTTTCTCCGTTCTAGTTATGGCTGATTATGCGAATGGTGGGAATGATGGCCGGGATGATGCGGCACCAGTTGGGATAATAGCAATCTTGCGGTCGCGATGTTGGTGGCGCAGGGCACGTCATGCACGTCGCAGGCGCGCACCAGGGCATTGATGTCCGGTTCATGCGGCTGCGGCGTCATCGGATCGCGCAGGAAGATGACGCAGTCGATGCGGCCGTCGGCCAGCTCGGCGCCGATCTGCAGGTCGCCGCCCATCGGGCCGGACAGCTTGCGCTCCACCGTCAGGCCGACTTCCTGGGCCAGGCGCTTGCCGGTGGTGCCGGTGGCGACCAGCACGCATTGGCGCAGCACGTCGGCGTACTCGGACGCCAGGTCCACCATCTCGTCTTTCTTGTGGTCATGGGCAATCAGGGCGATGCGCTTCTTCACGGCGAATCTCCATCGAAGTCTCAATGAAAACCTGTCGAGGACGGCGGCCGGGAAAGGTTCCGGGCCGCCGCCTGCGGCATCGCAGTTCCGGGGATCAGAAGGTGCCCGGATAGTTGCCGCCATCCAGCAGCACGTTCTGGCCGGTCATGTAGCCGGCCTGCATGCTGCACAGGAAGGCGCAGACGGCGCCGAACTCTTCCGGCGTGCCGAAGCGCTGCGCCGGAATCTGCTTGCGGCGCGCCTCGAACACTTCGTCCACCGGCTTGCCGACGGACTTGGCGGCGGCGCCGATGGTGACTTGCAGGCGGTCGGTGGCGAACTGCCCCGGCAGCAGGTTGTTGATGGTGACGTTGTGCGGCACCGTCTTGCGCGCCAGGCCGGCGATGAAGCCGGTGAGGCCGGAGCGGGCGCCGTTGGACAGCGCCAGCACGTCCAGCGGCGCCTTGACCGCGCTGGAGGTGATGTTGACGATGCGGCCGAAGCGGCGCGCGATCATGCCGTCCACCGTGGCCTTGATCAGCTCGATCGGGGTCAGCATGTTGGCGTCGATCGCCTTGATCCAGTCGTCGCGGCTGAAGGTGCGGAAGTCGCCCGTCGGCGGGCCGCCGGCGTTGGTCACCAGGATGTCCGGCTGCGGGCAGGCCTGCAGCACCTGCTGGCGCCCTTCCGGCGTGGTGACGTCGCAGGCTACCGTCGTCACTTTCACGCCGGTGGCACGGCGGATTTCCTCCGCCGTCTTTTCCAGCGCCTCGGCGCCACGCGCCACCAGCGTCACGTCCACGCCCTCGGCCGCCAGCGCCTCGGCGCAGCCGCGTCCCAGTCCCTTGCTGGCGCCGCACACCAGCGCCGTCTTGCCACGAATGCCGAAATCCATCTGTGTTTCCTCCTAGGTTTTTTTCTTCGACAACAAATAAATGCCGCACAGCACCAGCACGGTGCCGGCGATCTGATACACCGTGATCGGTTCGCCGAGGATGGCGGCGCCCATGAACAGGGTGGAAACCGGACCGATCATGCCGGCCTGCGAGGTGGTCGGCGCGCCGATGCGGTCCACCGCGACCATGGTCAGGAACACCGGCAGCACGGTGCAGAACACCGCGTTCACCAGCGACAGCTGGTACACCGCCGCCGGCTGTATCAAGACTTCCGGCGCGCGCAGCAGAAAGAACTGGGCGACGCAGGCGATGCTGGAGACGCACATTGCATACGCCACCAGACGCATCGCGCCGACCCGGCGCACCAGCTCTCCCGACAGCAGCAGGTAGATCGCATAGCTGATGGCGCTGCCGAGCACGAAGGCGCTGCCCAGCGCCACGTCGGGCCCGCCGGTCCGCACGTCGTGCAGGAACACCAGCACCGTGCCGGAGTAGGCGGTGGCCAGCGCCAGCCACTCGACCCGGGAAATCCTTTTCTTCAGATAGAACACCGAGCTGATCAGCACGAAGGAAGGCGTCAGGAACAGGATCAGCCGCTCCAGGCCGGCGCTGATGTACTGCAGGCCGATGAAATCGAGGAAGCTGGAGAGGTAGTAGCCGAGCAGGCCGAGGAACACGATGCGCAGCCGGTCCGCAGTCGCCAGCGGCGCGTCGCGGCGGGCGCGCCACCCGGCCACGAGGGCGAAGAAAGGCAGGGAGAACAGCATGCGCAGCGCGATCAGGGTGACCGCATCGACCTGGTAGCGGTAGATCAGCTTGGCGACGATGGCCTTGGCCGAGAACAGGATGGCGCCGCTGATGGCGATGAAGAGGCCGGCAAGAAACGCCTGCCGCGCGGCAGGCTGCATGGTGCTGGTGGTCATAGCCGGCGATTGTACGCCGCGCCGGCATTTCTTACCTGCAGGGAGCCGCGGCGGGCACGGGAAGCGGCGCGCTTACTTTCGCTTCATCAGGGAGCCGAGCACGCCGCGTATGACTTCCCTGCCGACCTGGGAGCCGATGCTGCGCGCCGCCGACTTCACCATGGCTTCCACCACCGTGTCCTTGCGCCGTGCCACGCCGGAGCCGCCGAACAGGCCGCCCATCATGTCGCGCACGGAGTCGCCGATCGACGAACCCGGCGCCGGTTCCTGCGGCGCCGGTTCGGGCTCTGGCTGGCGCTGCGGCCGTCGGGCCTGCGGTGTCGCACGCGGCGCGGGTTCCCGGGCCGCCTGGTCCACCGGATAGGGCTGCGCCTGCGGCGTCGATGCGCCGCTGTTGCCCCAGCCATCGCTGTTCGGCGCGGACGGTGCCGACGGAGCATGCGCTGCCGTGCCGGGCGCGGATGGCGGCGCAGCGCGGCCGGGATAAGGCTTCTTCGCCGCCGGCGCCTGCTGCTGCGCCGGCTGCCGTTCCACCCGGCCCTTCAGCTTTTCGTAGGCCGACATGCGGTCGATCGCCTGCTCGTAGACGCCGGCGACGATGGAAGTCTCCATCAGCTGCCGGCGCTCCTCGTCGCTGATCGGGCCGATCTGCGAGACGGGAGGCAGCACGAAGCCGCGCTCCACCATGGTCGGCCGGCCCTTCTCGTCGAGGAAGGAAACCAGCGCCTCGCCGACGCCGAGCTCGGTGATCACCTGCGCGGTGTCGAGCTTGGGGTTGGGGCGGAAGGTTTCCGCCGCCGCCTGCACCGCCTTCTTGTCGCGCGGGGTGTAGGCGCGCAGCGCGTGCTGCACCCGGTTGCCGAGCTGGCCCAGCACCGTGTCGGGAATGTCGATCGGATTCTGGGTGACGAAGTAGACGCCCACGCCCTTGGAGCGGATCAGCCGCACCACCTGCTCGATCTTCTGCACCAGCGCCCTGGGGGCCTCGTCGAACAGCAGGTGCGCCTCGTCGAAGAAGAACACCAGCTTGGGCTTGTCGAGGTCGCCCACTTCCGGCAGCTGCTCGAACAGCTCGGCCAGCATCCACAGCAGGAAGACGGCGTACAGGCGCGGCGAATTCATCAGCCTGTCGGCGGCGAGGATGTTGACCAGGCCATGGCCATGCTGGTCGGTCTGCATGAAATCCTCGATGTTGAGCATGGGCTCGCCGAAGAAGCGGTCGCCGCCCTGCTCCTCGATGGCGATCAGGCCGCGCTGGATGGCGCCGATGCTGGCGGACGAGATGTTGCCGTATTCGGTCTGCAGCTCGCCGGCGTTTTCGCCCACGTGCTGCAGCATGGCGCGCAGGTCCTTCAGGTCGAGCAGCAGCAGGCCATGGTCGTCCGCCACCTTGAACACCAGCTGCAGCACGCCCTGCTGAATCTCGTTCAGGTTGAGCATGCGCGCCAGCAATTGCGGCCCGAGATCGGAGATGGTGGCGCGCACCGGATGCCCTTTTTCGCCGAATACGTCCCAGAAGGTGACCGGGCAGCCGCTCCAGGCCGGCTCGTCGAAACCGAGCTGGTCCAGCCTCTCCTTGATCCGCGGCGTGGCGCTGCCCGGCTTGGCGAGGCCCGACAGATCGCCCTTGATGTCCGCCATGAACACCGGCACGCCGATGCCGGACAGGGCTTGGGCCATGGTCTGCAGCGTAACCGTCTTGCCGGTGCCGGTGGCGCCGGTGATGCAGCCGTGGCGGTTGGCGAGCGCCGGCAGCAGGAACAGGTCGGTGTCTTGGTTTTTTGCTATCAGGAGAGGTTCGGGCATGGCGCGTGGCAATGGATGGGCGGGTTTCAGGGGAGGTCGCTGTGTTAAAATTGTAGATTGATTTTCAGTCTTACAACATGATTTTTGACGGCCTGCAAGGGCCGAAATTCATTTCAGACTGGCTTCATCAAACACATTGTCGAACATCAATCCGGGAAGAGTTCTCCATGGCTGGACATAGCAAGTGGGCCAACATCAAGCACAAGAAAGCGGCGACCGACGCCAAGCGCGGCAAGATCTGGACGCGCCTGATCAAGGAAATCACGGTGGCGGCCCGCCTCGGCGGCGGTGAACTGGCCAGCAACCCGCGCCTGCGCCTGGCGGTGGAAAAGGCGGCCGACGCCAACATGCCCAAGGACAACGTCAACCGCGCCATCCAGCGCGGCACCGGCGGCCTGGAAGGAGCCAACTACGAGGAAATCCGCTATGAAGGCTACGGCATCAACGGCGCCGCCATCATCGTCGACTGCCTGACCGACAACCGGGTCCGCACCGTGGCCGAAGTGCGCCATGCCTTCTCCAAGTTCGGCGGCAACATGGGCACCGAAGGCTCGGTCGCCTTCCTGTTCAAGCATTGCGGCCAGTTCCTCTTTGCGCCCGGCACCGACGAGAACGCCCTGATGGAAGCCGCGCTCGAAGCCGGCGCCGAAGATGTGGTGACCGACGAGGAAGGCGGCATCGAAGTGTTGTGCGCGCCGCCGGATTTCTCCGCCGTCAAGGAGGCGCTGGAAAAGGCCGGCTTCAAGGCGGAAGTGGCCGAAATCACCATGAAACCGTCCACCGAGACCGAGTTCACCGGCGAGGATGCGCAGCGCATGCAGAAATTGCTGGACGCGCTGGAAAACCTCGACGACGTTCAAGAGGTCTACACCAACGCCGTCATCTCGGAATAAGCCCAAGCAACCTCTCGCGGCGCGGACGGATCCGTCCGCGCCCTCATCATCAGTCACTCGTCTCATGAAAATTCTGGTAGTCGGCTCCGGCGGCCGCGAACACGCCCTGGCCTGGAAACTGGCCCAATCCGAACGGATTCAGATGGTCTACGTCGCGCCCGGCAATGGCGGCACCGCGCTCGACCCGCGTCTGGAGAACCTCGCCATCACCGATCCGGCCGAGCTGGCGGAATTCGCCAAGCGCGAGCACATCGCGCTGACCGTGGTCGGCCCGGAAGTGCCGCTGGCGGCGGGCATCGTCAACATCTTCCGCGAGCAGGGCCTGAAGATCTTCGGCCCGACGAAGGAAGCGGCGCAGCTGGAAAGCTCCAAGGACTTCGCCAAGGCCTTCATGAAGCGCCACGCGATTCCCACCGCCGAATACCAGACCTTCTCCGACCTGCAGGCGGCGCACCAGTACATCGACCGGATGGGCGCGCCGATCGTCATCAAGGCCGATGGCCTCGCCGCCGGCAAGGGCGTGGTGGTGGCCATGTCGCTGGAGGAAGCGCATGCGGCAGTCGACATGATGCTGTCGGATAACAAGCTCGGCGACGCCGGCGCCCGCGTCGTGATCGAGGAGTTCCTCGCCGGCGAGGAAGCCAGCTTCATCGTCATGGTCGACGGCCGGAACGTGCTGGCGCTGGCCACCAGCCAGGACCACAAGCGCCTGCTCGACAACGACCAGGGTCCGAACACCGGCGGCATGGGCGCCTATTCCCCGGCGCCGATCATCACGCCGGCGCTGCATGCGCGGGTGATGCGCGAAATCATCAATCCCACGGTGCAGGGCATGGCCAAGGACGGCATTCCCTTCTCCGGCTTTCTCTACGCCGGCCTGATGATCGACGCCCAGGGCAATCCGCGCACCCTGGAATTCAACTGCCGCATGGGCGATCCGGAAACCCAGCCCATCATGGCCCGCCTCAAGACCGACCTCGTCACCGTCATGGAGCATGCGGTCAACGGCACCCTGGACCAGGTCGCGCTGGAGTGGGACCGCCGCACCGCGCTCGGCGTGGTGATGGCCGCCGCCGGCTATCCGGATGCGCCGCGCAAGGGCGACACCGTCACCGGCATCCCGGAAGAGACCGCCGACTGCGTCACCTTCCATGCCGGCACCGTGCTCGATGGCGGCAAGCTGCAGACCTCGGGCGGCCGCGTGCTGTGCGTGGTCGGCCTCGGCGACAACGTGCGCATGGCGCAGAAGCATGCTTACGACGCGGTGGAACGCATCCGCTTCGACGGCATGCAGTTCCGCCGCGACATCGGCTGGCGCGCGCTCAAGCGCCCGCACTGAACCAGGCCGCGCATGCAAAACGCCACCGTCTCCGCCAGCGACGTCAAGCAGTACCTGCTCGATCTGCAGGCACGCATCATCGCCAGCCTGGAGCGCATCGACGGCAAGTCCTTCATCACCGACCAGTGGGAGCGCCCCGCCGGCGCCGGCCCGATTGCCGGCGGCGGCATTTCGCGCATCCTGGAGGATGGCAATGTGCTGGAGCGTGGCGGCGTGGGCTTTTCCCATGTCAGCGGCTCGCGCCTGCCCCCCTCGGCGGCGGCCAACCGGCCGGAGATCGCCGGCCGCCACTGGGAAGCGATGGGCGTGTCGCTGGTGCTCCATCCGCGCAATCCCTATGCGCCGACGGTGCACATGAACGTGCGCTTCTTCATCGCCACCGAGGAAGGCCAGGAGCCGGTGTGGTGGTTCGGCGGCGGCATGGACCTGACGCCCTATTACGGCTTCGACGAGGACGCCCGTCATTTCCACCAGACCTGCCGCGACGCGCTGGCGCCCTTCGGCGAAGGCTTGCATGCCCGCTTCAAGACCTGGTGCGACGAGTACTTCTTCCTCAAGCACCGCCAGGAACCGCGCGGCGTGGGCGGCATCTTCTTCGACGATTTCCACGAACTCGGGCTGGAGCAAAGCTTCGCCATGATGCGCAGCGTGGGCGATCGTTTCCTCGATGCCTACCTGCCCATCCTGGAGCGGCGCCGGGACCTGCCCTACGGCGAGCGCGAGCGCGACTTCCAGGCTTACCGGCGCGGACGCTACGTGGAATTCAACCTGGTGCTGGATCGCGGCACGCTGTTCGGCCTGCAATCCGGCGGCCGCACCGAATCCATCCTGATGTCGATGCCGCCGCTGGTGAAATGGCGCTACAGCTGGACGCCGGAGCCGGGCAGCGAGGAGGCCAGGCTGTATTCCGACTTCCTGATCCGCAAGGACTGGGTGTGACGACGTGAGCCGACCCTGCATCGCGGTGCTTGGCGGCAGCTTCGACCCGGTGCACAACGGTCACGTGGCGCTGGGCGGCTATTTCGCCAGGCTGCTCTTTCCCGACACGCTGCGTCTCATCCCGGCCGGCAACCCCTGGCAGAAGCAGCCGCTGGAGGCGAGCGCCGAAGACCGCATCGCCATGCTGAAGCTGGCCTTCCGCGGCCTGCCGGTGCCGGTGGTGATCGACGAGCAGGAGATCCGGCGCCAGGGCGCGACCTACACCATCGCCACGCTCAAGTCGCTGCGCGCCGAGCTGGGGACGGATGCCGCCATCGCTTTCCTGATTGGCGCCGACCAACTGCAGCGGCTGGACACGTGGGTCGAGTGGGAAAGCCTGTTCGACCTGGCCCATATCTGCGCCGCCGCGCGGCCCGGCTTTTCGGTCGACGAGGCGCACCTGCCGCAAGCGGTGCGGCGGGAATTCGCGCGCCGCGCCGGCACGCCGCAGCAGCTGCGCGACACGCCGCACGGGCTCACCTATCTCGCGGGCAATCTCGACATCGACATCGCCGCCACCGACATCCGCGCCGCGCTCCGGCGCGGCGAAGCGCCCGCCGCGCTCATTCCGGGGGCGGTGCTAGACTATATAAAATCACATCACCTATACCAGGACTAATGGACATCAAAAAACTGCAAGCCCTCGTCATCGACTCCCTCGAGGACGTCAAGGCGCAAGACATCCGCGTCTTCGACACGGTCCACCTGACCAGCATGTTCGACCGCCTCGCCATCGCTTCCGGCACCTCGAACCGCCAGACCAAGGCGCTGGCCGCCTCGGTGCGCGACAAGGTGAAGGAAAACGGCGGCACCGTCGTCAGCATCGAGGGTGCGGAGACCGGCGAATGGGTGCTGGTCGACCTCGGCGACATGGTCGTGCACATCATGCAGCCGGCCATCCGCGACTACTACCGCCTGGAAGAGATATGGGGCGAGAAGGAAGTGAAGGTCGGCGCCGCCAAGCGCGTCGGCGCGAAGAAAACCGCGGTCGACGGCGAAGCGCCGCCCGCGCGCAAGGTCTCGCGCCACAATGCCGCCGTCCAGACCACGCTCGACGATGACGAGGACGCGCCGAAGAAGCCGGCGCGCAAGACTGCGACCAAGTCCGCCGCCACGAAGACCGCCGCCAAGACGCCGCGGGCCCCTGTCGGCAAGACGGTTCGGGTCAGCGCCGCCAAGAGCGCCGCTCCGAAGAAGACCGCCGCCAAGCGCGCACCCGCGAGGAAGAAGGCTGCCGAATAATTCGGCCTGGCGGGCAACCTCATGCAGTTGATCATTGCCGCGGTGGGCCACAGGATGCCCGCCTGGATCGAGTCCGGCTTCGCCGAATATGCCAAGCGCATGCCGCCGGACTGCCGCATCCTGCTCAAGGAAATCAAGCCGGTGGAGCGTTCCGGCGGGCGCACGGCGGAGAGCGTGATGGCGGCCGAGCGCGGCAAGATCGAGGCGGCGATCCCGAAGGGTTCGCGCATCGTCGCCCTCGACGAGCGCGGCCGCGACCTCACCACCATGCAGCTTTCGCAACTGCTCGGCCAGTGGCGCCAGGATGGCCGGGATGTTACATTCCTCATCGGCGGGGCGGACGGACTCGACGCCGGACTGAAGGCCTCGGCCGACATGCTGGTTCGCGTCTCCAGCCTGACTCTGCCGCACGGCATGGTGCGCGTGCTGCTGGCCGAACAGCTGTACCGCGCCTGGTCGATTACCCAGAACCACCCTTATCACCGGGTGTAACCATCTTACGTTGCTGAGCTGCCTTACCCGGCCATGAAACCCCCTGATCATAAAATCTATCTGGCTTCCAAGAGCCCGCGCCGGCGCGAGCTGCTGCGCCAGATCGGCGTCGAATTCGAACTGCTGCTGCTGCGCGACCAGGGCCCGCGCGGTCCGGAAGTGAGCGAAGACGTCCATCCGAACGAGCCGCCGCACGAATACGTGGCCCGCGTCACCCGCGAGAAGGCCGAAGCCGCGTCCAAGGCCATGGTCTGGCGCCGCCTGCCGATGCGCACGGTGCTCACCGCCGACACCACCGTGGTCATCGACGGCCGCATCCTCGGCAAGCCGGCCGATCCGCCTGAAGCGGTGGCGATGATGCGCGCCCTCTCCGGCCGCACCCACCAGGTGCTGACCAGCGTCGTCGTCAGCCGCGACGAGCAGGTCTGGCAGACGACCCAGCGCTCGGACGTGACCTTCGCCACGCTCAGCGATGCGGCGATCCAGGCCTACTGCGCCACGCCGGAGCCCTACGACAAGGCCGGCGGCTACGGCATCCAGGGCATGGCCGCGGTCTTCATCGCCAACATCGGCGGCAGCCACTCGGGCATCATGGGCCTGCCGCTGCACGAAACGGCGCAACTGCTGATGCAGGCCGGCATCCCGATCCTATGAGCGAAGACATACTCATCAACATCACCCCGCAGGAAACCCGGGTCGCGCTCGTGCTCCAGGGTGCGGTGCAGGAGCTCCACATCGAGCGCACCCAGTCGCGCGGCCTGGCCGGCAACATCTATCTTGGCAAGGTGGTGCGGGTGCTGCCCGGGATGCAGTCGGCCTTCATCGACATCGGCCTGGAGCGGGCCGCCTTCCTGCACGTGGCCGACATCTGGGAGGCGCGTTCGCAGGAAGCCGCCAACGGCAGCCATGCGCCGATCGAGAAGCTGCTGTACGACGGCCAGTCGCTGATCGTGCAGGTGATCAAGGATCCCATCGGCACCAAGGGCGCGCGCCTGTCGACCCAGGTCTCGATCGCCGGCCGCATGCTGGTCTACCTGCCGCAGGATTCCCACATCGGGATCTCGCAGCGCATCGAGAACGAAGCTGAGCGCGAGCAGCTGCGCAGCAGGGTGCAGCGCCTGCTGCCTGCCGAAGAAAAAGGCGGCTACATCATCCGCACCATGGCCGAGGATGCAAGCGAGGCCGACCTGCAGATGGACATCGACTACCTGCGCAAGACCTGGTCTGCCATCAGCCAGCAGATGCGCACCCGCCCGGCGCCCAGCCTGCTGTACCAGGACCTGAGTTTGGCGCAGCGGGTGCTGCGCGACTTCGTCAACGAAGATACCGCCACCATCCAGGTGGACTCGCGCGAAAACTTCCAGAAGCTGCAGCAGTTCGGCAAGGTGTACACGCCATCGGTGCTGACCAAGCTCGCGCACTACACCGGCGAGCGTCCGCTGTTCGACCTGTACGGCGTGGAAGAGGAAATCGAGCGCGCCCTCGGCCGCCGGGTCGACCTGAAGTCGGGCGGCTACCTGATCGTGGACCAGACCGAGGCCATGACCACCATCGACGTCAACACCGGCAGCTACGTCAATGGCCGCAACTTCGACGACACCATCTTCAAGACCAATCTCGAAGCGGCACATGCGATCGCGCGCCAGCTCAGACTGCGCAATCTCGGCGGCATCATCATCCTCGACTTCATCGACATGGACAATGCCGAGCACCGCAGCGCGGTGCTGGCGGAGCTGAACAAGGCGCTGGCGCGCGACCGCACCAAGGTGTCGGTGTCGAACTTTTCGGCGCTCGGCCTGGTGGAAATGACGCGCAAGCGGACCCGGGAGTCGCTGGCCCACATCCTGTGCGAGACCTGCCCTGCCTGCAAGGGCAAGGGCCAGGTGAAGACGGCGCGCACCGTCTGCTACGAAATCCTGCGCGAACTGCTGCGCGAAGCCAAGCAGTTCAATCCGCGCGAGTTCCGCATCCTTGCCTCGCAGGTGGTGGTCGACATGTTCCTCGAGGAAGAGTCGCAGCATCTCGCCATGCTCGGCGACTTCATCGGCAAGCCGATTTCGCTGCAGGTGGAGACGGTGTACCACCAGGAGCAGTACGACATCATCCTGATGTGACGCCATGACGCCGACGCGCCTGCTGCCTGCCTGTCTCATCCTTCTCCTCGCCTTTCCGGCATCGGCCGCCACCCTGACGGCCGCCGTGGCCGCCAACCTGCAACCGGCTTTCGGCGAAATCCAGGCTGCCTTCCGCCAAGCCAGCGGTCACGAGATCAAGCCGGTGTTCAACTCCTCCGGCCGCTTCGTCGCCCAGATAAAGAACGGCGCCCCGTTCGACCTCTTCCTCTCGGCCGACATGATGTACCCGGAAAGCCTGCACAAGGAGGGCCTGACCGACGGCCCGCCGCAGGTGTATGCCTACGGCGCGGTGGTGCTCTGGACCATGAAGGACATCGATCTCGGCCAGTGGCAGAAAGCCCTCGCCTCGCCGGCGGTGAGCCGCATCGCCGTCGCCAGCGCAAGCAGCGCGCCCTATGGCCGGGAGGCGCTGCGGGCGCTGCAAACCCTCGGGCTGGAAGCGGCGCTGAAGCCGAAACTGGTGTTCGGCGAGAGCGTCGCCCAGACCAGCCAGTACATCCACTCCGGCGTGGTGGATGCCGGCTTCACTGCCAAATCGGTGGTGCTGTCGCCGGAGATGAAAGGCCAGGGCAAGTGGGTCGATCTGCCCGCAGGTTCCTACCAGCCGATCGCGCAGGGCACGGTGTTGCTGAAGGCGGCAACGCCGGCCAGCCGGGAGGCGGCGCGGCAGTTCAAGGATTTCCTGGCCGCGCCGCCGGCGCGCGCCATCCTGCAGCGCTACGGCTACCAGCTGCCATGAACCGGCTGCCGGGCGAAATCGTCAAGGTCGACGCCGCCGGCAGCGTGGCGCTGGTGGAGGTGGCAGTGGGCCGCCACCATTTCACCGCCACCCTGGTCGGTTCCGGCGAGGAAGCCGCCGCCTGGCCGCCGGGCATGGGCGTGACCCTGCTGTTCAAGGGCAGCGAAATGTCGCTCGCCAAGAACCTTTCCGGCATGATCAGCCTGCGCAACCGCCTGCCCGGGACCATACGCAGCATCGAGCGCGGCAGCCTGCTGGCGCGGGTGATGCTCGACTTCGAGGGCCATGCGCTGGAATCCATCATCACCGCCCGTTCCTGCGACGCGATGCAGTTGGCGGTCGGCGACCAGGTGGAGGGACTGGTCAAGGCGAACGAGATGAGCCTGCTGCCGGGAGAGGCCGCATGAGCCACGACTGGCAGCCGCTGCTGCTGACCTTCCGCCTGGCGGCGATGACGACCGCTTTCCTGCTGCTGCTCGGCGTGCCGCTGGCGTGGCAGCTGGCGCGCATGAACAGCCGATTCAAGGCGGTGCTCGAAACCCTGGTCAGCATGCCGCTGGTGCTGCCGCCCTCGGTGCTCGGCTTCTACCTGCTGCTCGCCTTCAGCCCCCAGCATGCCTTCGGCCAGTGGCTGGACCGCTGGCTGCACCTGAAGCTGGTGTTCAGCTTCGAGGGCCTGGTGCTCGGCTCCATCCTGTTCAGCCTGCCCTTCATGGTGCAGCCGGTGCAGGCCGGTTTCCAGGCGCTGCCGGCCTCGCTGCTGGAAGCATCGCGCACCCTGGGCAAGTCGGACCTGGCGACGCTGTTCCGGGTCATGCTGCCCAACATCAAGCCGGCGCTGCTGACCGGCACGGTGCTCAGCTTCGCCCATACCGTCGGCGAGTTCGGCGTGGTGCTGATGATAGGCGGGAACATCCCGGGCGTGACCAGGGTGGCCTCCATCGCCATCTACGACGAGGTGGAAGGCTTGAACTACGCCGCCGCCCACTTCCATGCGGCGGTGCTGTTCACGCTCAGCTTCGTCATCCTGCTGGCAGTGCACCTCGCCAACCGCGGCTGGCGCCGGGCCGGCGCATGACGCTCCCCGTTGAAATCGATCTGCGCAAGGCGCTGCGCGGACCGGCCGGCGACATGCGGCTGCATGTCCGCGCCACGCTGGCCGGCGGCAGCTTCGCCTCCCTGTTCGGCCCTTCCGGCGCCGGCAAGACCACCCTGTTGCGCATGCTGGCCGGCCTGACGCAGCCGGACGCCGGCCGCCTGGTGATCGGGGGCGAGACCTGGTTCGATGGCGAAAAGGGCATCGACCTGCCGCCGCAGCGGCGCGCCATCGGCTACGTGTTCCAGGACCATGCGCTGTTTCCCAACCTGACGGTGCGGGAAAACATTGCCTACGGGGCGGACAGGCGGGATGCCGGCTGGGTGGACGAGCTGACGGAAATGATCGGGCTGGCCGAGTTGCGGCAGCGCCGCCCGGACACGCTGTCCGGCGGCCAAAGGCAGCGCGTGGCATTGGCGCGCGCGCTGGCGCGCAAGCCCGCGCTGCTGCTTCTGGACGAGCCGCTGTCGGCGCTCGACGCCGGCCTGCGCAGCCGCCTGCAGGATGATCTCGCCCGCCTGCATGCGCAGCTCGGTCTTACTACCCTGATGGTGACCCACGACCTCGGCGAAGTGTTCAAGCTGTCGTCCGAGGTGCTGTGCCTGGAGGATGGGCGCATCGCCCGCAGCGGCGCCCCGGACGCGGTCTTTCTGCGCCGCCGCGGCGCCGGCGAGCTGACGCTGCAGGGCCAGGTGCTGGCGGTGCGGCGGGAGGAAGTGGTGTTCGTGGTGGCACTGCTCATCGGCCAGGACATCATCGAGGTGCTGGCCTCGGAAGATGAAGTTGCCGACCTGGCGCCGGGCGATGCGGTGTTCGTCGGCGCGCGCACCTTCAGTCCGATGCTGCGGAAGCGGCGTTGACGATGCGGCCAGGAAAGGCCTGCCCCCGGCGCATTCCAGATTATCGCCATGACATCGATGCAGCAGACTCGCCGTCGAACTGCCGCGCCATCCAGACCGCGAAGGCATTCGCCCCGGCACATTCGATTACAATAGGGCCCGCCGATTGCCCGGACTCGCCGACGAGGGCGTCCCCTGTTCAGGGGGTTTCGTGGGCAAAAAGACAATCATGATGATGGCGGCTGCTGCCGTCGTTTTCCGGTTTCGCAGCCCCGTCCTCGTTCAGCCAAGCAGCCTGGCAAGCCATCCGGCGTTCCCCAGTTTCGTTACAAGCCACTCATATGATTCTTCCCTCTAGCGTCAAGCGACTCGCACTGCTGCATCGTCCGTACAAAGGTCGCCTTGCGCTGGCTTTCCTGGCAATGATCATCACCGCCGCCACCGAGCCGGTGGTGCCCTACCTGCTTAAACTGCTCCTGGACAAGGGATTCACCGGCAAGCCGACCTTTTCCCTCTGGCTGGTGCCGCTGACGGTGATCGGCATCTTCGCCATACGCGGCATGTCCACCTTCACCAGCAGCTACATGATGACCTGGGTCTCCACGCGCCTGCTGAACGAGCTCAGGCGCCAGATGTTCGCCCGCCTGCTCGACGTGCCGCTGGGCTTCTATCATGACAACACCATCGGCAAGGTCATCAATTCAATGATGTTCGAGGTGCAGCAGATCATCGAAATGATCACCAAGGTGTTCACCTCGATCGTGCGCTCCGCGCTGACGGTGGTCGGATTGCTGGTGTGGCTGCTGTATCTGAATGCCGCCCTGACGGTGGTGACGCTGATCCTGCTGCCGCTGCTGGCGCTGGTGGTGCGCACCACCGGCAAGCGCCTGAAGATGCTGAACGAGGAATCGCTGCGGGTGAATGCGGAGTTGACGCAGGTGATCGAGGAAGTGACGCGGGCGCCGCAGGTGATCAAGATATTCGGCGGCGAGGCCTATGAGAAAGCCCGCTTCCAGGAGCGCTCCGACAATCTGCGCCGCTACACCATGCGCCAGACCAGCACCTTCTCGGCGACAGTGCCGATCACGCAATTGATGACCGCCTGCGCCCTGGCGATCGTGGTCGTGCTGGCCCTCGTCCAATCACACAATGGCGATGTCACCGTCGGCGGCTTCGTCTCCTTCGTGACCGCCATGCTGATGCTGCTCACGCCGCTCAAGCAGCTCGCCGAAGTCAACGGACCGCTGCAGCGCGGCCTGGCGGCGGCCGAAGCGGTATTCGGCCTGATCGACAAGCCGACCGAAAGGAGCGAGGGCAAGACGCTGCCGGGCAGAAGCTCGGGCCGGCTCGAATTCGCCGATGTCGGCTTCGTCTATCCCGAAACGACGCGGCCGGCGCTGCGCAACATCGATCTGCACATCGCGCCCGGCGAGACGGTCGCTTTCGTCGGCATGTCGGGCAGCGGCAAGTCCACGCTGGTCAATCTGGTGCCCGGTTTCTATGCCGTCTCCAGCGGACAGATCCTGCTCGACGGCACGCCTATCGACGACATTGCCCTCAAAAGCCTGCGCGCCCAGATCGCCATGGTGAGTCAGCATGTGGTGCTGTTCGATGACACGATCGCCAACAACATCGCCTATGGCGACGCCGAACCCGACCAGGGGCGGATCGCCGCCGCTGCCAAGGCGGCGCATCTGACGGACATGCTTGCCGCCCTCTCCGATGGCCTACAGACCCGCATCGGGCACAACGGTTCGCGCCTTTCCGGCGGCCAGCGCCAGCGCCTGGCGATCGCCCGCGCGATATACAAGGATGCGCCGATCCTGATCCTGGACGAAGCCACTTCCGCCCTGGATACCGAATCCGAACGGGCGGTGCAGGCGGCGCTGGACGAGCTGATGCAGGGGCGCACGACGCTCGTCATCGCCCACCGGCTCTCTACCATCGAGCGCGCCGACCGCATCGTGGTGCTTGCCGACGGCCGCATCGTCGAGATGGGAAGCCATGCGGAACTGCTGGCGCGAGAAGGCGTTTACGCCAACCTGCATCGCCTCCAATTCCATCAGCAAGCCACGGTCGCTGTACCGCTGGCGCAATGAACTGCCTCAACCATTGAGCGCCGAGACAACTTCCATGGCACTTCCCGAAACGGCCCCTTCCCTCCCCGCGAACAATAGCCTGGTACCGGCAGACCTGCTCGGCAGGGCGAAAAAGATCCTCTTCATCGCCCATCTGGCGATCGGCGACTACACCTATCTGCAGAACTGCTTCCAGGCTTTCGCCGAAGCGCATCCCGGCATCCAGGTCCACCTCTGGGTGGATGAGGTGCGCCGCACCGCCGATGCCTCGCAATGGGAGCAGTTGAGCAAATACTCGCTCTACGACTGGGTCAGGGCCTGCCCCTGCTTTTCCAGGGTATATACCCGGACCTACAGCCCGGCGCTGTTCGAGGAATCGATCCGCGAGGCGCAGCAGGAAAACTACCCAATCGTCATTTCACTGGCCACGCTGCGGCCGCACCAGTACGCAACGCTGGCGCGCCGTATCAGCCCCGACGGCTTCGTCGCCGGCATGACCAAACCGGCGGGCCTGCTGACGCTGCATCACCGTCTCGCCTACCGCAAGCTGGATGCCGGCATTCCGCCGTATGTCGTGGCGGCGGACGACCCGCAGCACATCAGCGCCGTCTACGCCGGCTGGTTCCGCGAATTGTTCGGGCTCGACATTCCCGAAGCCAGACGCTTTCCTTTCGTGCACGTGCCGCCGGAATGGCGAGAAGATGCCCGCCGCCGGCTGGCGGACTGGGGCTTCCAGCCGCGCAGCGGCAAGCTGGTGCTGATCAACCCCTATGCCAAGACCCACAAGCGCTGCTGGCCGCTGGAGCGCGTGGCGGAACTGATCAACGCCATGCGGTCGCGCGAAGCATGGCGCGATGCCTGCTTCATCATCAACGCGGTGCCGCAGGAACTGGCCAGCGCCCGCCAGTTCCTGGAAACCCGCAAGCTGGAGCGGACAGTGGTGTTCACCGCCGGCGAAAACTTCTTTCAGCTGCCCGCCATGCTGGCCGAATGCGATCTCATCATTTCGGTGGAAACCGCCGTCATGCATCTCGCCAATGCGGTGCATGTGCCGGTGATCGCGCTGATGCGCCAGAAGAATCCGGAGTGGGTGCCGATCGACCGCGAGCACAGCACCGTCATCACCGTTGGCCGCCGCAGCGAATGGGTGAAGGCCATCACCGTTGAACAAGTCATGGAAGCCCTGTCATGAAGACAATCGGCTACGGGCCCGCCTCTGTTCAACCGGCCGCCATATCGGCTCGCTGACCCTTCTTTCCCTGCATCTGGACGTCCTGCATTCAGACGCTGCGCTGGGAATTCATGCGGCGCATTGCCGAGGCAATTTCAGCGCAGGGCCCACGGCTTGCCGTGGCTACGCTTCATTCCGGTGAAAGAAGCGGTAGATATTCAGCCACCATCGGCTTAACGGCATGTTCGCGCCCCGATGTCCGTGGTGTCCGAAGGCATACTTCAATTCTCCCTCGCAGCTGAAGCGGGCTGCCACCTCCACCGGCGCGAAGCGAAAGCCGTTCTGTTCAAGATAGGGCCGCTGGTATTGGCAGATGACGACGTCCTCGTTATCGGTCGCCTGTATGCGCTCGTCGTTTGCGAGGAAATGCTGCAAGCGCTTGCTGCGAAGAGAAAAGCCGCCATTCCCGACCCGGTGGTCACGGTGCGCTTCACCTTTCGTCAGATGGACGGGCCACGGCGCGCCGATATAGTCGTAGTCGAGGAATGCCTGGTCCCACAATGCGGGCTTCCAGACGAAGCCATCCCATTGGGCAACGAGCACATATTCCGTATCGAAGTAACGGTCCAGATCCTTCAACACAAATCTTGAATAGGCCTGGATGGAGCGAAGCTGCTCGATCTTCATCGTCGACGGGTCGCTGGAGTCGAAGTGCGTCAGAAGCTTGGCAGCGCCGAAATTACAATAGAACAGGCAATGGTCGAACGCGCGTTTGGCCCTTTCATAATTCACGCAGTCGATAACGATCAGCGTCACATTGGGCAATTCGAGTTTCTTTACCCTGCCGAACCAGGGGAAGCCGAGCTTGAAGATTTTCTTGCGAATTTTTTGCCGTATCCAGGAGAGCATGTTCGTGCCGTTGAATGGGTGATTTCGGCGCAGCGATTGGCGCGGCGATCGTGTCAGGCCGCAGCTTTCGAAAGCGCCAGCAATCTCTCGCGCTGATGGAGGTGGGAGAACATGATCGCCATGAACAAGGCATAGAAGTTGTCACATGCGCCCCACATGAACATGACATCCGTCAATCCGAAAATCATGTAGCCAACGCTAAGCGTCAGGCCCATTCCCGCCGTCGCCCGCAGCTCGCTGTCCTCGTGCCGCAGCTTCCTGGCGAAGAACAGCAAGGGGACGATGTAGAGCGCCATCAGCCCGATGAGCCCGAAACTGCCCAACGTCGCCATGTTGTAGAAGGTTTCGTTGTGAGAGTGGATCTGGCGCGCGATTACGGGAGAGATCTTCCCTTCCTGCCCCAAGCGCTGCAAGGTCGGCCTGAAGTTTTCCCTGCCGATGCCTATCATCGGATGCTCGGCAAACAGCATCATGGATGTCTTCCACAGACCGAAACGCGTCCCGACCGATGTATCAGACGCGCTGTCCTTGGCGTACACGTTGATGTCCTGCTCGGCGGAATGGATGCGGTTCTGCACCCTCGGGCTCAGGAGGAACAACCCTGTCAGCACTGCCACGCCGAGCAGCGTGATGATGAGCTTCTTCTTGAGTTCAATGTGGTCAAACAGGACAATGGCCACGATAGCGCACAAGAATGGAATCGCCAGCCATGCGCCACGTGTGTCTGAAAGATAAGCCGCGTAAAGCGTGCCAACGCCTGCCAAAATCTTGGCTGCGATCCCGATGCGTTGCGCCAGCGCGCTTCCGCTTTGGTACTTGATCGATAAGATGGAGAAGCACCCCAGCAGCAGCGCCATATCGGCAAATTCGATAATGGGCATAAAGTCCACGTACTGCGCCCGGGTAGTCCCCCCATCCGTAATGATGTACATCTTGACAGTAGACAGGATGGCGCCAAGGACATAGCTCCATTGAAGCCATCGGAACATCTTCTCGCCGCACAGCAGGCAGACCCACGCCACCAAGAAGAACAAGGCCATCCGCGATGGATAATCAAAGGATCGCACGGCGAAATCCTGGGAGATCAACTGATTCGCCAGGATCGCCAGGAACATCCCCGCCATGGCCAAGTGGAATTTCCAGAATTTGCGTACAAAGCCTACAAATTCGGGGAGATGATGATTGGCTCGAAAGAGGATGCAGACCACTGCAACAAAAAGCAGGGAGTAGAAGCCGAGATTGCCGACCTTTCGGCCGATAAGTATCAGGCTCGACGTTGAAAAGAGGATTGAAAAGACAATCCAGTCGAACGGGAAGATTCGATTCTTTGATTGCACGCTACGGCTCACAAGGATCTGAGCGTAAGTTTTCCTTCGCCAGCTGCCGATATGGCAGGTTCCGCTTTGGAAAAATGCGCGTTCTCCAGCACGGCCACCACCTCCCCGACCGTGATCTTGTCTACCCAGTCATCGCGGTTTTTCACGGTGATGACCACGCTGTTTGCCTGATCGATCGGCGCCCATTCCGGGTTCTTCTGACGCATGAGCGCAATCACGGGGACATGTACCGCATTGGCGAGATGCATGACGGCGGTCTCGACGGATACAACCAGACCGCAAAGGCTCAATATGGCGGGCAGTTGGAAAAAGTTCTCTTCCGCACTGAACAGATGGACATGAGCAAGCGCATGCCGTGCAAACAGCTTCTCGGCCCGTTTCAACTCCTCCGGTACGACATTCACAATGAAGCCGGTCTTTCGCCAACCGTCCCGATTGCGCAGCGCCTGAATCAGCTCGATCACTCGCTCAAGCGGCCAGCTGCGCTCGTCGGATTTGGAGAAAGCATTGAGAAATACGGCCTTGCCTGACTCACCGCCGTTGCCATCATTCAAAGAAAAACCCCACGCGGCGAATTGCTGCCGGGCGTAGTCCAACCATTTTTCCGGAATCTGCACGAAAGGAAAACGCGATGCCGGCGAAATGGCGATACCGAAGAGTTTCAGGAACCAGTCGGCGTAAATATCGCTGATATGCTGATTACCACCGTCAGCCGTCACATAAGCCGGAATGAACGCATCCAACTTGCGGTAGATGAGATGCTTTGGAAAGTCGTAGGGTCTCACACGCTTTTTTTGGCCCACGACAAAACCGCGCCGGCTTATCCTGCGTGCAAGGATCGCGTATTTATGTCTTTCGAGGACGGCTAACGAGACGACGATCGGATAGTCATGCGACTGGGCTTCTTCGATCGATTGTTTGAATAAAGCCGGACTGTATGTCTGGTTGTAAACTTTCTCGATGTATGGACATTCAGCCAGCCAGTCGTACAGCGAGTACTTTTTCAAATGCGCCCATTCGGATGCGCGGCGGGTGCGGCGGCGTTCATCCACCCACAGATGAATTTTGATATGCGGGAATGCGTGCGCGAAAGCCTGGAAGCAATTTTGCAGATAAGTGAAATCGCCCAAGGCAAGATGCGCAATGAACAGGACTTTGTCGGATTTCTCCAGCAAAGCGGGGGGAATCAATTGAGTGAACATGAAAGCGTTATTCAGAAGTATCGATCATTGTAACGGCTTCGGAACATGTTCAAAAGACCGCCAATTGCCGCGAAACGTGCATATACCGAAACCGAGTTGCGATGTCAGTCCCGGTATCGGAATGCGCGGCAAAGACTAAGGCAGCGCTACGCCAGGATGGCCGTTGGCCGGATCGCGCCCGAAAAAGCATGCCGATGGGGCAGTTTGGCGCAGTGAGCCGCGCCCAGGCAAGGAAAGTGAATCGCCTCCCGTCCGAATCCTCCGTCAGTAATCGAACCCGACGTTCTTTTGATCCAGCCACTGTGACAGCTTGGCGAGCAGGCTGTCGTCGGCGCGCACCCGCCAGTCGTCGGACAGGCGCAGTTCGCCCAGCGCGCCGTTCTTGGTGTACTGCAGCACCACCGGGCAGGCCGAGGGCGCCAGGTGCGGCTCGATCAGTTCCCGCAGCTTGCGGGCATCGGCCTGGCCGTTCATCGACAGGCGCAAGGCCTTGGCATAGGCGGCCCGGGCACTGGCGATGTCCATCACCTTCTCGGCGGAGATGCGCAGGCCGCCGGAGAAGCGATCCTCCGATACCTTGCCCTGCACCGCCAGGAATTCGTCTTCCTTGAAGAGCGCCCGGTTCGGCTCGTAGAGCTCGTTGAACACCGTCACGTCCACCGTGGCGCTGGAATCGTCCAGCGTGACGATCACCATCTTGCCGCGCTGGGTCATCTGGGTGCGCACCGCCGTGATCACGCCGGCGATCGTGCGCTGCTCGCGCGACGGCTCCAGCTTGGCCAGCGGCGTGCGGGCGAAGCGGCGCGCTTCCGGCGCGTAGGCATGGAACAGATGGCCGGAGAGATAGAAGCCGAGCGCCGCCTTTTCCTCGGTCAGCTTCTGCTTGTCGCTCCAGGGCGCGGTCTTCACATACTCCGGCGGGCCGCTCATGAGTTCGTCGTCGCCGCCGAACAGGCTGACCTGGTTGGCGGAGGCTTCGGCCTGCTCGGCGCTTTCCATCGCCAGGCCGACCGAGGCGATCAGCGTGGCGCGGTCGACGCCGAAGCAGTCGAAGGCGCCGGCGCGGATCAGCGCCTCGATGGTGCGGCGGTTGATCTGGCGCTTGTCGACGCGCTTGACGAAGTCGAACAGGCTGGTGAACGGCGCTTCGCGGCGGGCGGCGATGATCGCTTCCACCGCGCCCTGACCGGTGCCTTTCACCGCGCCCAGGCCGTAGCGGACCTGGGTCGCGCGCTTGCCCGGCTCGCCCACCGGCTTGAAGCGGTAGTCGGACTGGTTGATGTGGGGCGGCAGCAGCTCCAGGCCGCAGACATCGATCGCATCTTCCACCAGGATCTTGATCTTGTCGGTGTCATCCATGGCCAGCGACAAGTTGGCGGCCATGAAGGCGGCGGGATGGTGCGCCTTGAGGTAGGCGGTGTAATAGGACAGCAGCGCGTAGGCGGCGGCGTGCGACTTGTTGAAGCCGTAGCCGGCGAACTTCTCCATCAGGTCGAAGATCTCGTCCGCCTTTTCCTGCGACAGGCCGTTCCTGGCGGCGCCCTCGCGGAAGATCAGGCGGTGCTCCGCCATCTCCTCCGGCTTCTTCTTGCCCATCGCGCGCCGCAGCAGGTCGGCGCCGCCGAGCGAGTAGCCGCCGATCACCTGCGCCATCTGCATCACCTGCTCCTGGTAGACCATGATGCCGTAGGTCTCGGACAGGATGCCCTCGGTGCGGGGATCGGGATAGTCGAACTTCTCGCCGTGCTTGCGGCGGCAGAAGTCGGGGATCAGGTCCATCGGGCCCGGGCGGTACAGCGCCACCAGCGCGATGATGTCCTCGAAGCGGTCCGGACGGGCGTCCTTCAGCATGCCCTGCATGCCGCGGCTTTCAAGCTGGAACACGGCGACTGTCCTGGCCTTGGTCAGCAGCTCGTAGGAAGCGCGGTCGTCGAGCGGCAGCTTGTCCAGCTCGAAGTCCTGCAGCGCTGGGTCGAGGCGCTTGATGTAGCGCACCGCGCGGTCGAGGATGGTGAGGGTGGTCAGGCCTAGGAAGTCGAACTTCACCAGGCCGACCGCCTCCACGTCGTCCTTGTCGTACTGCGACACCACGCCGGCATCGCCGCCCTGGGTGTAGAGCGGGCAGAAATCGGTCAGCTTGCCCGGCGCGATCAGCACCCCGCCGGCATGCATGCCGACGCTGCGGGTGATGCCTTCCACCTGCTGCGCCAGGTCGAGCAGCTGCTTGACCTCCTCCTCCTTTTCCATGCGCTCGGCCAGCAGCGGCTCTTCCTTGAGCGCGTCGGCGATCGTCACCAGCTTGCCCGGCTTGAACGGGATCAGCTTGGACAGGCCGTCGCAGAAGGTATAGCTGAAGTCGAGCACGCGGCCGACGTCGCGCACCGCGCCCTTGGCCGCCATGGTGCCGAACGTGGCGATCTGCGACACCGCCTCCTTGCCGTAGCGCTCCTTCACATACTGGATGACGCGGTCGCGGCCTTCCTGGCAGAAGTCGATGTCGAAGTCGGGCATGGAGACCCGCTCCGGGTTCAGGAAGCGCTCGAACAGCAGGTTGTACTCGAGCGGATCGAGGTCGGTGATCTTCAGCGCGTAGGCCACCAGCGAGCCGGCGCCGGAGCCCCGTCCCGGGCCGACCGGCACGTCGTTGTTCTTGGCCCACTGGATGAAGTCGGCCACGATCAGGAAGTAGCCGGGGAAGCCCATCTTGATGATGGTGTCCGTCTCGAACTTCAGGCGCGCCTCGTAGCGGGGGCGCTCGGCGTTGCGTTTGGCCTCGTCCGGATACAGCTTGTGCAGCCGCTCCTCCAGTCCGTGCTGCGACTGCATCACCAGGAACTGGTCGATGGTCACGCCTTCCGGCGTCGGGAAATTCGGCAGCTTGGGCTTGCCGAGTTCCAGCGTCAGGTTGCAGCGCTTGGCGATCTCGATGGTGTTCTGCATGGCGCCGGGAATGTCGGCGAACAGCGCCGCCATCTCTTCCTGGCTCTTGAAGTACTGCTCATCGTTGAAGCGCTTCACGCGGCGCGGATTGGCCAGGATCTCGCCCTCGGCGATGCAGGTGCGGGCCTCGTGGGCGGTGAACTCCTCCGGCTTCAGGAACTGCACCGGATGGGTGGCCACCACCGGCAGCTCGAGCCTGGCGGCCAGTGCCAGCGCCTGGCGCACATGGTTGTCCATGTTGGGCTGGCCGGCGCGCTGGATCTCGATGTAGTAGCTGTTCGGGAACAGCCGCGCCCAGCGCTGCGCATGCTTCTCCGCCGCTGCCGGGTTGCCGTTGTCGATGCACATGCCGACGTCGCCGTGGTGGGCGCCGGACAGCGCGATCAGGCCGCTGGCGGCGCCATTCTCCAGCCATTCGGCGCGAATCTCGGCGCGGCCGCGATGCAGGTTGGTGAGCCAGGCGCGGGTCAGGAGTTCGCACAGCTGCAGATAGCCGGTGCGGTTCTTCACCAGCAGCAGCAGGCGCGAGGGCTTGTCGCGGTCGTCGTCATTGGTGATCCAGGCATCGCAGCCGCAGATCGGCTTGATGCCCTTGCCGCGCGCCGCCTTGTAGAACTTCACCATGCCGAACAGGTTGGCGAGGTCGGTCACCGCCAGGGCCGGCTGGCGGTCGTCGGCGGCAGCCTTCACCGCATCGTCGATGCGGACCAGGCCATCGACGATGGAGTATTCGGAGTGCAGGCGGAGGTGGATGAATTGCGGCGCGGTCATCTCGCCATTTTACCGCGCCGGACCCGTTCTGCCGTGCAACAGCGCAAGCAAAATTCACTGTTTTCAAAACGGCAAAATACCCCTCGAAAAAATGTGGGTTTTTACCCCGCCGTTTATAATGGCGGCCAATCAAAGACTTGGAGCCTGTTCAGTATCTTTGTGACATGTTCGCAGCTACGCGAACCGGTCGAATGCTAGGCGCGGCGACGCGACGTAGCGGGGCTACGGCAAGGAGCCGCAACGACGCAGGCGGCCGGTTCCCGTGGCTGCCCGAAGGGTTCAAGCAGGAAGGGCGCATTGCGGCGTTGCGGCGCTTGCGCAGGGGTCCACCCTGAGCGGCGCGCCGCGCCTTGCACTGCATACCTTCCTGCTTGAACGCACATGCCACAAAGATACTGAACAGGCTCCTATCCTCATTCCCTTGCACGCGCTCAAGTCCGGCGCCCGGACCGCCCCATGGCGAACCCGGGCTCCGCATCAGCGCTCATGCATTTTTGATATCGACAACGTCATGCAGTCCGCCAACCAGTACGTCAACATCTCCGCCTACAAATTCATCACCTTCGACGACACCGTTGAAAAGCGCCCGGAATTCCTGGCGCGATGCCAGGAACTCAATCTGAAGGGCACCATTCTGCTCAGCCCGGAAGGCATCAACCTGTTTCTCGCCGGTCTGCGCCACGAGATCGACGCCTTCCTCGCCTGGCTGCGCAGCGACGCCCGCTTCGCCGACCTGGAGCCGAAGGAAAGCTTCTCCGACCGCCAGCCGTTCACCCGCATGCTGGTCAAGCTCAAGCGCGAGATCATCACCATGAAGCACCCGCTGATCCAGCCGGAAAAGGGCCGCGCGCCGGCGGTCGACGCGAAGACCCTGAAGCGCTGGCTGGACCAGGGCCACGACGACCAGGGCAAGCCGGTGGTGATGGTGGATACCCGCAACGATTTCGAGGTCGACGTCGGCACCTTCGACCAGACCGTCGATTACCGCATCGAGAAGTTCAGCGAGTTTCCGGACGTGATCGAGAAGCACCGGGAGGAATTCGCCGGCAAGACGGTGGTGACCTTCTGCACCGGCGGCATCCGCTGCGAGAAGGCGGCGATCTACATGCAGAACGTCGGCTACGACAGCGTGTATCAGCTCGAAGGCGGCATCCTGAAGTACTTCGAGGAAGTGGGCGGCGCCCACTACCACGGCGACTGCTTCGTCTTCGACTACCGCACCGCCCTCAATCCGAAGCTGGAGCCGACCGCTACCGTGCAGTGCTTCGCCTGCCGCGCCGTGGTGACGCCGCGCGAGCAGCTCTCGCCGTATTACATTCCCGCCTTCTCCTGCCCGCATTGCAAGAAGGCGATGCGCGAGGACACCGGCATCCCGCGTTCGCAGGAAGCGGCTTAACGCCCCTGCGTCCGCACATGGGCCAGGGCGGCGCGCAGCTGCGCTTCCGGCACCGCGCCGCGCAGCGCCACCGATTGCTCCCATGGCGCGCCGGCGGGCCGCATCAGCATGATGGGCACGCCGGTGATGCCGAAGTCGTGCGCCATGCGTTCATCGTCCAGCACCTGCTGCAGGTGCGTGCCCTTCTCCAGCGCATCGCGCAGGCCGGCCTCCTCCACGCCGGCCTCCTTACCCAGCTCCAGCAAGACTTCCAGCCGGCCGATGTCCCGGCCCTGCTCGAAGAAGCCGCGGAACAGCGCTTCATGCATGGCGTCGAATCGGCCTTGTTCGCGCGCATGGGCCACCGCCTGGAAGGCGAGCCGGCTGCGCGGCTGCACCGGCGGCAGCTTCAGCGCCAGGCCGCGCTCCTCCGCCATCGGGTAAACCGAACGCGCCCACGTCGTGCGCAGGTACTCGCCATGGGGGTCGAGCGTGGGCTTCGGCTCCGGCCGCAGTTCAAAGGCATGCCAGACGATTTCCAGCGCGCTGCCCTCCTCCCGCTGCAGCCGGTTCAGCGCCGGCAATTCCAGGTAGCAGAAGGGACAGACATAGTCGCTCCAGACGTCGATGCGGATGGCTGCGGATGAAGAAGGCGTCGGCATGATCGGTCCCGGAAAGAAGTTCAGGCAAAGGTATTGCGATAGCCGAACAGGCCGACCGAGCCGCCGGTATGCACGAACACCACGTTGTCATTCTTGCCGAAATGGCCTTGCTGGATCAGGCCGATCAGGCCGGCCATGCCCTTGCCGGAGTACACCGGATCGAGCAGGATGCCCTCCAGTCGGGCGGTGAGCCGGATCGCCTCCACCATCTCCGGCGTCGGCAGGCCGTAGCCGGCGCCGACATAGTCGCTGTTGGCGGCCACCGTCTCGCGCGGGATCTCATGCGTCATGCCGAGATGCTTCGCGGTCGCCTGCACCAGGCGGTAGACGTTCTCCTCCTGCGCCTGCTTCGGCGCGCGCACGCTGATGCCCATTACCGGGATGCGGCTGTTGCTCGCCTGCAGACCGGTGACGAGGCCGGCCTGGGTGCCGGTGCTGCCGGTCGCATGCACAACATGGTCGATGCGCAGGCCCATGTCGAAGGACTGGCCGAGCATTTCCTGGGCGCAGACCACGTAGCCGAGCGCGCCGATGGCATTCGAGCCGCCGCCCGGGATTACATAGGGCTTGCGGCCGGCGGCGCGCAGTTCCTGGGCGAAGTCTTCCATCGCCTTCTGCATGTCGGTGCCGGCCGGCAGGCGGGATACGATCTCGGCGCCGAGCAGATTGTCCAGCATGACGTTGCCCGACTGCTCGTAATCCTCGCCGAAGTCCGACACCCTTTTCTCCAGCAGCAGCTTGCAGTCCAATCCATGCTTGGCCGCCGCCGCCGCGGTCTGGCGCGCGTGGTTGGACTGGGTCGCGCCCTGGGTGATGACGACGTCGGCGCCCTGCTGCAGCGCGTCCGCGATGAGGAATTCCAGCTTGCGCGTCTTGTTGCCGCCGCTGGCGAGGCCGGTGCAATCGTCCCGCTTGATGTAAAGCGTGGGACCGCCGAGATGCGCAGAGAGGCGCGGCATCGGTTCGAGCGGCGTCGGCCCGTGGACCAGCCTGACGCGGGGGAAGCGGGAAAGATGCATGACAGTCTCCTTGGAAGCGTGTTGGAAAGTGAAAAATGGGCAGGCCGACCCGTCAGGCCGGCACCGCGGAGATGGGCGGGAAGCCTTGCCGTGTCCAGTTCACCGCGGCGCGCGCCAGCGCCCGGGTCGGATCGACGCTGTCGGCCAGCAGCGGCGAGGCGATCGCATCCAGCGCCACCGGCAATTCGGTGCAGGCCAGGATGCTGCTGCCGGCGCCGCGTTCGCGCAGCAGCCGCAATGCCTGCTCCAGCAAGGGACCGGCCTCGGCCGCGCGGTTTTCCTTCACCAGGCGGATCGCCGGCAGCACCAGTTCGGCGCGCTCCTGCGGCGTGTTGAGGATGAAATCGATGTCCTGCAGCGCCAGACGCTGCTGGTAGACCTCGGCTGCCAGCGTCGCTTCGGTGCCGAGCAGGCCGACCGGCGCATTCAGCAGATGCCGCCGTGCCAGTTCCTCGCCGGCCGCATCGACGATGTGCAGCAGCGGCAGGATGCCGGCGTCGGCCATGTCGTCGAACCAGTGATGCGCGGTATTGCAGGCGATCACCGCGCCGCCGGCGCCGGCGCGCTGCAGGCGCCGCAAGCCCTCGAGCAGCTGCGGCAGCGGCGACACGCCGTTCTCCATGACGGCGGCCACGCGGCAGGGAATCTGAGGCACGCTGTCCACGATCATCGGCACATTGTCCTGGTCCGTTCGCGCGCCGGTTTCCTCGATCACCTTGCGCATGAAATCCACCGTGGCCAGCGGGCCCATGCCGCCGAGCACGCCGAGTATGCTGGGCATCCCACGCTCCTGTAGGCAAAAAGGCATCTTAGCCTAGTTCGCCGGATGACGACTTGCGCCGGCTGCTGATTCCGGAAACAAAAAAGCCAGGCATGCGGCCTGGCTTTCATCGACACGGGAAGCACCGGTCAGAAGCGATAGGAAACGCCGACGCGCACCACCGGGTAGAAGCGGAAATTGCGCAGCTTGTCGTTCAGCGACGCTTCTTCCGCGCGCACGCTGCTGGCAAGCGCATCGCAGGATGCCTGGCCGAAGGTGGCGGCATTGCAGTTGGAACTCAGATGGGCGGTGGGTGAGCCCTGGAACAGCACGCCGAGATCGGAAGTGAAGCCCCAGCCCTTGTCCTTGGCGGCGGCATTGCCCCAGCCGATGCCGAGGTAGGGCGACATCTTGCGGAAGTCGACGTTGCCGTTCAAGGTGCCGACCTGGGCGGCGGTATAGGTGGTGCCATTCAGGGTGAAGCTGCCGCTGGCGTTGGGTCGGCCGACCGCATCGATCTTGTTGTTGTTGTAGACCAGGCCGGCGCTGATGCGGAAGGCGCCCGCCATCGGATGGAAATCGAGCAGCGCGTCGAAGGTTTGCAGCTTGAGCTTGAAGTCGTAGTTGACGTTGGAGGTGCTGCCGTCGAACGAGTAGTTCAGCGCGTTCACGCCGAAACGGGCGTTCAGGTTCTCCTGCAGCGGCACGCTCAGGTGCGCGCCGAGGCCGGTGGTGCCGAGCTCGGCGCTGAGGCCGACGGCCTGAGCGCTGCCGGCGGCGAGCAATGCCAGCGACAGGGCCAGCGCGGAAGTCATCACTTTCATTTGTTCTCTCTCGGGTTGGGGCGCCGCATGCGCATGATGCGGTCGCCGGCGATCGTTGCCGCCGCAGAGATGCTAGTGGAGAACCAAGCGCAAAGGCAACGCGGCAGATGGAAGAGCGCCCGGGTGGCGAGAATCGCGTTGCTCATCCACAACATTGCTTAACAAAGCGGCAGCTGCTTGCTGCAGGAGGCCGGCCATCACCGTAAAAAATAGGGAGGCGGAAATGCAAGATGGGGAAGCCGGCTGGTCCCCGTCCCGAACCCTTGACACCGAGGCACCGCAAGCAGGAAGGCTTATAAAAAATAAAAAGGGGCCAGGCTATTCACCCGACCCCCGTGACGCACCCCAACCGGGGTAAGCGGACCGGCATGGAAGCCACGCCGGCGCGCTTGCAGAGGAAGCCTTACTGCTTGCGGCTGATGAAGCCGCCTACGACTGCGGCATTGGCATTGTTCATCGAGAAAGCGCCGCCGACTTCGTCGGCAGCCGGGCCGAAGAAGCGACCGCTCAGGCCACCGTTCAGCGCGGAAGCGCCGCTGCCGATTGTGGCAGTACCGTTCAGGTAGTTAGTGACGTTCGAACCCGCTGCGCCCATTAGCACCTTGTTGGTGAAGGCCACCGCCGGCAGTGCGGTTCCAGCATCGTTAAAGGTCTTCGGTGCCAGGAACGCGACAGTTACCTCACGGGTTGCAAAGTTCACGGTGACCGTCACGTCGCCGTAAAAGCTGGTCGGCTCCTTGTCCTTGGCATCAGTGTACCAGCCATACGCCCTGCCGCTGTAGGACGCCGTGCCGGTCGTCGGGATGGCGGCGACAGGAGTGGTGCTGCCGAAGGCATTCACGCCGCGGCGGATCTGGTTATGCTCGGCGCCGGTGGCGCCCCACTCGGCGATCTGTACCGTATCCTGGGTGATCCACTGAGCGAGGTTGCCGTAATTGAAGGCGTAGTTGCTCAGGCTGCGGAAGCCCTTGGTGCCGGCACTCGGCGGAGTCGGCGCATGGATGTCGCCATCCTCGTGCATGCGGGATGCCACCAGGCTGTCCGGGATGCTGCTCGTGGTGGGGTTGACGCGCCATTCGCCGGGCGAGTACTGGACGCGGGAGGGCTGGCCTGTGGCAGTCGCGAAATAGATATTGTTGGCGTAGTTGGTTTGTGTGCCTGTCTTGGTAGCGGAGTTGTAATTGTAGAAGGAGGTGTCCGACGCGGCCGGCAGCGCGCTGATCGCGATGCGGCCATCGCTGCCCAGGGTGACGCGGCCGGTCCCGTCGTTGAAGGTTTCAACGGTGGTCGGGGCTTCGGTGCGGCCGTCATAGGTGCCACCGAGCTTGCTCAGGATGAGGCGCGGATTGGACATCACGCCGGCGGTGGATTTGGCCACGCGCACTTCGGAGACGCCGCCGGTGGCGACATCGAAGCCGGTCGGGTTGGCCGGGTCGGCAATGGTGGCGGCAGTGTCGGTGGTCGACTTGCCATAGGCCTGCACGCCGGAGCTGGAGAGGCCGATGCCGTTGTCGACGCGGATGACGCTGCTGCCGCTGCACTGATATTCGGTGCCATCGGCGCAGCTCATCACCAGCGAGGTGCCGGCAGCAACCGCAGCCGGGCCGGCAGTCGCAGTACCGCCGGTGTTCGTGCCGCCGGTGTTCGTGCCGCCGGTGTTCGTGCCACCCGTGTTGGTACCGCCGGTATTGGTGCCGCCGGTGTTTGTGCCGCCCGTGTTGGTGCCGCCGGTATTGGTGCCGGTATTGTTCTTGGTGCTGTCGGTAGCTGCCGAAGTGGAATCGGATCCGCCGCCGCCACCGCAGCCGACGACGGCGAGAGTGACCAGAAGCGACAGAAGCTTACGTGTTGGGGCACGACGACTCATAGAATTCTCCAAATGGGGTTTGTCAACGTTGTCCGCTTCATGCTGCTTGTTGCTTGCGAAGCGGGCACAGGACAGAAGTTATCGAAGAGTCCTGCTGGCAAATTTGACAGCAGACAAAATTCGAATCCACCTGGAAAAAAGTTGAATCGATGTTTGCGTCAGCACAGCTGAGGAAATCTTTTCGCGCCGGCTGGCGTTGCTTGATGCCTGCGCTGCAGGCTCGAGACGCCAGGTTCAGTTCGGCTGCCCATGATTTTTCACAAACATTGCGCGCAATCTGATTTCACGCAAACCACCTTGTGCGGTAGCGAAAGAGCCGCATGTTGCGTCAGCTCAAAGCCGTTGACCGGATCGGGATGGAATCGACTGCTTCCCGGGTGCGGGCTCGGAGGAAGGTTCCGCCGTCGACGGCTGGTCCTGCGGAATCGGATGGTAGGCGGGATTGATGAGCGGATCTTGACCAGGCTGGTCGGTGCGCGGCTGTATCGGCGCCGGCTTGCCGGTATCGGGGCGTCCCGGGGTATCCATGTCGTGCCTCGCGAGATGGCTGATCCGGTTCGACCGGCATCAGCCTCCCGGGTTCACCCCCGGCATGACGACGCCCGCGACGCCTGGCGGCATGGCGGGCGTCGCGCCGTCATTGGGCAACGTCCACGCTGCCGCTTTCGTTCACCTTGCCGGCCACCAGGGTGGCTGAACCGGATGCATCCACGCTGGCCACCGTGTGCGTGCCGGAGCCGGTGATGAACAGCTTGCCCGATCGGTCGATGGTGATGCCGCCGATCGGCTGCGCCACGGCGAACGGACCGCCTACCTGCTGATGCTGACCCGATGGCGTGATGCGATGGATGGTCAGTTCGTCATTGACGAGATAGATGTTGTCGGCGGCATCGACGGTCAGCGCGAAGGCATTGCTGAACAGCGCAGGACCGGTGTCGCTGCGGTAGTTCCCCAGCACCGTCGACACGGTACCGGTCTGCGACGAGACTTTTCGCAGCAGTGCGCTGCCCTCGGGAATGTTCTGCGCCGGCGGGCCGAGCCAGTCGGTGAAGTAAATGTCGCCATTGCTCGCCACGTCGATGCCATGCGGACCGATCAGGCTGGCGCTGCCGGCCGGGCCATCGCTCCTGCCGCGCAGGCCGCGGCTGCCGGCGACGGTGCTGACCGCGCCATCCGGCGCGATCCTGCGGATCAGGTAATTCTCGGCATCGGCGACGAGAACGTTCCCGCCTCCATCCACTGCCAGGCCGTGGGGAAAGTTGAACCGGGCTGCTGAGCCTGCGCCATCCGCGTCGCCGCTCGCCGCCACCGCGCCGGCGAGCGTGGTGACCACGCCCTGCGGGCTGACCTTGCGCACCGCATGCATGTCCGTGACGTACAGATTGCCGCCGCTGTCGATGGCGATGCCGCGCGGGTTGGTGAAGGTGGCGGCGCTGCCGGCGCCATCATTGCTGCCCGCCACGCCGGCGCGTCCGGCCAGAGTCAGCACCCTGCCGTCGGGCGTGATCTGACGGATGGTGAAGTTGCGCCTGTCGGCGACGAACAGATTGCCTTGCGCATCGACGGCGATGCCATCCGGATTGTTGAAGCGCGCTGCCAGCGCACGGCTCGAGGCGGTGCTGGCGTCATCGTTCGCGGCGGACGGCTTCGAATTCGATGCGGGGGCGCTCACCGGATTACCGGATGCGGAGGAAAGCGATGATGCGGCGCCGGTGTCGGCGCCTCCACCGCCGCAGCCGGCGAGAATCAGGGCGAGCGCGCTTGCGGCAATTAGCTTTTGCATGACAACTCCAAGAAAACGTTACGGACCGGCTTCATCCTGCATGCGAAGCCGGGCTTGGCTTCAAGGTAACGTTGAACTTTTTGTTGCCGCTTGCGCTTGCATAAGGGAAGCAATGTGGCGACACGGAACCACATCAAGCGTGGATGCAAAACCCCACCCTATCGCATTGCCATTTTTTTAATCATGCTCTGCATTAATGATCCGATAGATTAAGCGCAAGCTTTCTTCATCCGGGCGGCACGGATTCGCTATCGGCTCTCTGGAATCGCCCCATCGTTCCACCATGTCGAATTTACAGATGGCGATGTAGCGCATGCCCGATGCCGGCAACGGCTGCGTCCATCCGCGTCGGCACGGCAGGCGCTGATGCAGGTCGAAGGAACGCCTGTACGGCGTGGCGCTTGGCGGGGTTGCGACTGCCGGCGATCGGCACCGATATTGCTTCGGCCGTCCCTGCTACCCGCCGCCGCAGTGCGAGCAGGGATTCCTTCATTACCGCAGAGGAGAACTTCATGCAGACCGTTGCCGATATCATGACCCGCGACGTCATGAGCATTTCACCGCAGGAAACCGTGCGCCGCGCGGCACAGTTGATGGACGAATTGAATGTGGGCGCCATCCCGGTATGCGACGGCGCCGAGCTGATCGGCATGGTGACTGATCGCGACATTACCGTGCGCGCCACTTCCGCCGGGCAGTCGCCGGATGAGACCCGGGTGCAGGACGTGATGAGCGCCGACGTGCGCTGGTGCTACGACGACCAGCCGGTGGACGAAGTGATGAACCAGATGCGCGATGCCCAGATCCGCCGCATTCCCGTCATGGACCACGAAACCCGCAACCTGGTTGGCATCGTGTCGCTCGGCGACCTCGCCACCAAGCACTCGGCCGAAGTCGATCACACGCTGGAACGCATTTCGACGCCGGCACAGCCCGATCGCCCGCAACTGAATTCCTGAGCACTGCGGTAACTGGGGCGGTGCTGCCGCATCGGCGCATTCCAAAATCTCGGATGCGGCGCCGCGACGGCGAATTAACATACAGCAGCACTCTCGGACGCGCCGCGTGGGGGCGCGTCGGCCTGCCAGCATCGGCGGGCGTCTTGCGCGACAAGGAGAGCCTGTTCATGAGCCTGCTGTTCACCTGCTCCGTCGATGGCGGTCACCCCGCCGATCTGCGCGTATCCGATCTGCTGGCAAAGCATGAGGTGCGCGCCACCTTCTTCATTCCGCCGCGCCGCCGCGCCGGCCAGCCGTTTTTCACGCGGCAGCAGATGCGCGAACTGGGACAACGCTTCGAGCTCGGCTCGCTCGCGCGCAGCGAGCGCCCGCTTACGGAATTGAGCGCGCGGGAAGCTGGCAGCGACATTTTCGACAGCAAGCGCCGGCTGGAAGATCACCTGGGACGCGCCGTCAGCGGCTTCGCCTATCCCAAAGGCGCGTACCGCCAGCGCGAGATCGACCTGGTGAAAGCCTGCGGCTTCCGCTATGCGCGCAACCTGACGACGCTGCGCATCGATGCCGGCAGCACGCCGTTCGAGATGCCGGTCACCATGCAGTTCTACCCGCATTTCCGCGGCGTCTATCTATGCAGCTTTCTCGGCCACGGCGGCTGGCCGCAACGCTGCGCCGGCCTGCGGCTGGCGTTGCGGCACGTCGGCTGGATGGAGCGGCTGCATGCCATGCTGAATCTGGCGCGGCTCAAGGAAGGCGTGTTCCACCTCCATCTGAAGTCGGCGGAGTTGGAGGCCCTGGCCCTGTGGGCAGCGCTCGATGGCTTTCTGGCCTGCGCGGCGGCATGCACCCCGCCAGGCAACCGGCTCGACAATGAGCAGCTTTTCCTTCGCTAGTTCTTCTATCCGGCGCTGCGCGTCGACGCCGCCTGAGGGCCCAGGCATGCAACCCAATTTGTTGCCAGGTTTATTGCACCGATCTTCAACACCGGCTTAGTCTGAAACGTCTGCTCTGAAACCGTCTTCAAGCAGGCATTTTTTTCCTGCCGAACAGCTTGCTCCCGAAGCTTGCGACGGCCACCACGATGGCGCCGGCGGCGATGCCGACCGCGACGTTGAGCAGCATGGAGACCAGGCCACCGAGGATGGCGCCGGCATGCGGCATCGAATGGACGGCTTCTTCCGAATGATGCACCCAGGCTTGCAGCATCGGTATGCCATGGATGAGGATGCCGCCGCCGACCATGAACATGGCGATGGTGCCCACCACTGACAGCGTCTTCATCATGTAGGGCGCGGCCTTGAGGATCAGGCGGCCGATTCTGCGCTGCCCCTCGCCGTCCCTGCGGCTCAGGTAGAGGCCGGCATCGTCCAGCTTGACGATGCCGGCGACCAGGCCATACACGCCAATCGTCATCACCAGGGCGATGCTGCTCAGCACGATGACCTGGGTCCAGAAAGGCGCGTCCGCCACCGTGCCGAGCGTGATGGCGACGATCTCGGCCGACAGGATGAAGTCGGTGCGCACCGCGCCTTTGATCTTGTCCTTCTCGAAGGCGATGATATCGACCTCCGGATCGGAAACCGCCTTCGCCAGTTCGGCATGGTGCTGCTGGTCCTCGCCGCGGCTGTGCAGAAATTTGTGCGCCACTTTTTCGAAGCCCTCGTAGCAGAGGAAGGCGCCGCCGATCATCAGCAGCGGCGTCACCGCCCACGGCGCGAAGGCGCTGATGAGCAGGGCCGCCGGCACCAGGATCAGCTTGTTCAGCAGCGATCCCTTGCACACCGCCCATACCACGGAGAGTTCGCGGTCGGCCCGGACGCCGGTGACCTGCTGTGCATTGAGGGCTAGATCGTCGCCGAGCACGCCAGTGGTTTTCTTCACCGCCACCTTGGTCATGGTGGCGACGTCATCCAGGATCAGCGAGATATCGTCCAGCAACGCGAGCAGGCTTGCGGCGGCCATAAAAGACTCCTTGACGGGCAATCAATATTACTCAGATGGCAAGCTGCGGCCAAGGTTCGCCTTGCCGCTCCCGGCGCGATGCGAAGCTTGGCCGGCACGCCATGTTAGTCCCACGAAATATTTCCCCGAGGTTTGCATGCGCTTCGAAATCGCACGTAAAATGGCATACATGCGGGTGTAGCTCAATGGTAGAGCAGAAGCTTCCCAAGCTTACGACGAGGGTTCGATTCCCTTCACCCGCTCCAGTCAACCGCATCCGCCCCATTCCCGCCTTTTCCGGCCGCCACGGCTTTCATTGAAGATGCCGTCCGCCAGCGCGATCATCATCACGTTTTCCGGCTTGACAATTCGGCACGCCGCTCGTAAGTTGGAGGCTCAGCATTCCCAAAGGGGAGTAGCCTCACTGCACCAGCCGTCAATACGGGAATCTTCCCCGGCCTGCAGGCAACGGCAACGTTGTGGCAAGACCTTTACCGGCTCGAGGTAAAGGCTTGCTCGCCCCTTCCTCACATGTCTCTTCGCCGGTGCGGCGAATGCCCGATCAATCGATTCACCCAACCGCAAGCTTGGAGGACATTGACGTGGCAAACATCCTGATCCCTATCGACGGTTCGCTGAGCGCCCTGGGCGCGGTCAAGCAAGTCATCAAGAACAGCGCGTTCCAGCCGCAGCCGACCACGGTGCGCCTGTTGAACGTGCAGCCTGTTTTTTCGAAGCACATCACCCGGTTTCTGCGGGAGCGCGAGGTACATGCCTTCCAGACGGACCGTGCGGAACGTGCGCTGGCCGGCGCGGTCGGGATGCTGCAGCAGGCAGGCCTGCCCTACTCCGTGCACGTGCGGCGCGGCAGGATCGTGGAAGCCATTCTTGCCTGCTGCAGCGAAACCCGCTGCGACAGGATCGTCATGGGCACCGCGCCCAAGCATGCGCTGGCGCGCTGGCTGCAGGGCTCCATCATCAACACCGTCATCGCCCGCGCCCACGTGCCGGTGGAAGTGGTGAGCACCGGCGAGGAAACCCTGCTCGACCGCATCGGGGTGCCGGTCAGCATCGGCGCCGGCCTGATGGTGCTGGTGGCGCTCAGCGACTAGCGGGCCTTGCGGAAACGGGTGGTTGGCGCTTGCGCGCAGTCGGGCGAGAGCGTGCGGCGAGACGGCGATGCCTCGCCGGCGGCGGGGTCCTGATGTGGCGGCAGCATGGAATGACCGAAGATTCGGGAATCGGTCGGGCCTACCTCATCTGCGGTAAACTACGCCGCTTTTCCGCCGCGCATTCCGCCCAACCCGCATGTCCGACTCCCATACCCCCAAGGCCTCCGGCAAACCGATGTTCTACGACCCGACGGAGCGCCGCATCCGCAGCTTCGTCACCCGCGCCGGCCGCTTGTCGGACGCTCAGGCCAGGGCCATCGAGACACTCGGTCCGCGATTCTGCCTCCCCTATGCCAAGGACAGGCTGGACCTGGAGGCCGCCTTCGGCCGCGCCGCGCCCACCATTCTGGAGATCGGCTTCGGCATGGGCGAGACCACGGCCGCCATCGCCGCCGGCATGCCGGTGAAAAATTTCCTCGGCGTGGAAGTGCATACGCCCGGCGTCGGCAGCCTGCTCAAGCTGATCGGCGAACGCAACCTCTCCAATCTGCGCATCGTGCAGCACGATGCGGTGGAAGTGCTGACCCACATGGTCGCCCCCGAAGCGCTCGCCGGCGCGCATGTATTCTTCCCTGACCCCTGGCACAAGGCCCGCCACAACAAGCGGCGCCTGATCCAGGGGCCGCTGGTGCAGCTGCTGGCATCGCGCCTGGCGCCGGGCGGTTACCTGCATTGCGCCACCGACTGGCAGGACTATGCCGAGCAGATGCTGCAGGTGCTGAGCGACGAGCCGGCGCTGCGCAATACCGCCGAGGGCTACGCGCCGCGGCCGGACTACCGGCCGGTGACGAAGTTCGAGAACCGCGGCCTGCGGCTCGGCCACGGCGTGTGGGACCTGGTGTTCGTCAAGAAATAGGAAGGAAAAGGAAGCCCTTACCAGCGCTTCCTGATGCGGAAGTCGTGGTCGAGCACGATGCGCGTCGTCGCGATCAGGCTGCTCAGGCCCAGCACCAGCTGGGTCAGCTTCTCGCCCGGCAGCGGCCAGATCTGACCGCGCGGCGGCTCGGTGCCGGTAGCGGCGGCGATCAGCGGCGCAACCCATTCCGCCTCCGGCGTCACGTCAAGCACGATGTCGCCTTCCGGCATGGTATGCATGTAGATTTCTCCGCCGTGGCCCAGCCCGAAGCAAATGCCGTAGCCGGTGGCATTCGGTTTGAGGCCGGCTTCGCGCGCCACGCGCTGCAGGTCGCGGTTGTAGCTGTCCATCCAGGCTTCGACGTCGTAGGTGGTGTCGAGCACGATCCAGGGACGGTCGGACAGGTCGGGGATGTCGTCTTCGGTCATGTCGGGTTCAAATCAATTCACTCACGTTCCAGGTCAGCCCAGTTCCGCGATCAGGGCAACGATTTCCTCGCCATAGGTTTCCAGCTTGTGCTGGCCCACGCCCTGCACGCTGCCCAGTTCTTCCAGCGAACCAGGCTTCGTGCGGGCGATTTCGCGCATGGTGGCATCGTGGAAGATGACATAGGCCGGCACGTTGTGCTTGCGCGCCGTTTCCACGCGCCAGGCGCGCAGCCGCTCGAAGATGGTCTGCTCCGGCCCGGACAGGCCGGCCTGGTCGAAGGCGGCCGCCGAGCGGCCGGTCTGGCGCCGGCTCTTCTGCGGCTTCTGGTAATGCCGCAGCTGCACCTTCTGCTCGCCGCGCAGCACCGGCCGCGCCAGCTCCGTCAGCTTGAGGGCGCTGTAGGCATCATGGTCGATGCTGATCAGGCCGAGGGCGATGGCCTGACGGATGATGGCGCGCCACTCCGCCTCGCCGACGTCGGCGCCGATGCCGAACACCGACAGGCCGTCGTGGCGCCATTGCTTGATCTTGTCGGAATCCACGCCGCGCAGCACGTCGATCACATGGGTGGCGCCGAAGCGCTGCTCGGTGCGGTAGATGGCGGACAGCAGCTTCTGCATCGGCACCGTGCCGTCGAAGGACACCGGCGGATTGAGGCAGGTGTCGCAGTTGCCGCAGGGGTCCGAGGGCTGGCCGAAATAATCGAGCAGGCGCACCCGGCGGCAGCCGAGGGTTTCGCACAGGCCGAGCATGGCGTCAAGCTTGGCGGTCTGCAGGCGCTTGAACTGGATGTCGGCTTCGGATTCATCGATCATGCGGCGCTGCTGCACCACGTCCTGCAGGCCGTAGGCCATCCAGGCGTCGGCCGGCTCGCCGTCGCGCCCGGCGCGGCCGGTTTCCTGGTAGTAGCCCTCGATGCTCTTCGGCAGGTCGAGGTGGGCGACAAAGCGCACGTCCGGCTTGTCGATGCCCATGCCGAAGGCGATGGTGGCCACCATCACGATGCCATCCTCGCGCAGGAAGCGGGCCTGGTTGGCGCTGCGCACCGCCAGCTCCATGCCGGCGTGGTAGGCCAGCGCCTCGACGCCGTTCTGGTTCAGGAAGTCTGCCGTCTCTTCCACCTTCTTGCGCGACAGGCAGTAGACCACGCCGGCCTCGCCGGGATGCTCGTCGCGGATGAAGTCCAGCACCTGCTTGCGGGCATTGGTCTTCTCGACAATTTGATAGCGGATATTGGGCCGGTCGAAGGAAGAGACGAACTGCAATGCGTCGTCCAGCTGCAGCCGGTGCACGATCTCGTCCCGGGTCTGCGGATCGGCGGTGGCGGTGAGCGCGATGCGCGGCACTTCCGGGAAGCGCTCATGCAGTACCGAGAGCTTGATGTACTCCGGCCGGAAATCATGTCCCCATTGCGACACGCAATGCGCCTCGTCGATGGCGAACAAGGCGATCTTCGAGGCCGCCAGCAGGTCCAGGCAGCGCGGCGTCATCAGGCGTTCCGGCGCGACGTAGATCAGGTCCAGGTCGCCGTTGCGCACCGCCCGCTCGGTGCGCATGGCTTCATCGAAGGTCTGGGTGGAATTCAGGAAGGCGGCGCGCACGCCGAGTTCGGCCAGGGCATCGACCTGGTCCTGCATCAGCGCGATCAGCGGCGACACCACCACGCCGACGCCGTCGCGCAGCAGCGCCGGAATCTGATAGCAGAGCGACTTGCCGCCGCCGGTGGGCATGAGCACCAGCGCATCGCCGCCGCGCGCCACCTGGTTCACGATGTCGGCCTGCTGGCCGCGGAACGAGGCGTAGCCGAAGACGGTTTGCAGCACATGCAGGGCGGGATCGGAAGATGCGGGATTCAACATGCTTGGCAAGGAAACGAGGAATGCGCCCGGGCCGTCGGTGGCCCCGGGTTCAGTCGGCCCAGACCACCAGGCCGCTGTAGGCGGTAGCGATCACCACGATGCCGAACACGATCCGGTACCAGGCGAAGACGGTGAAATCATGCGAGCTGATGTAGCGCAGCAGCCAGCGCACGCACAGGAAGGCGGAAACGAAGGCGGCGACGGTGCCTACGGTGAACATGGGGACGTCGGCGGCGGATAGCAAGCCCCTTTCCTTGTACAGCGAGTAGATCGTGGCGGCGAACAGGGTCGGGATGGCAAGAAAAAAGGAAAATTCGGTGGCCGCCTTGCGCGACAGGCCGAACAGCATGCCGCCGATGATAGTGGCGCCGGAGCGGCTGGTGCCGGGGATCAAGGCGAAGGCCTGGGCGCAGCCGACCTTGAGGGCGTCGGCGAAAGTCATATCGTCCACCGATTCGATGCGCGCCGCGGCCGGGTTGGCCCGGTTGCGCTTCTCCACCCACAGGATGATCAGGCCGCCGATGATGAACGCCAAGGCCACCGGCACCGGCGAAAACAGATGCGCCTTGATCGCCTTGTTGAACAGGAAACCCAGCACCGCCGCCGGCAGGAAGGCGATGATCAGGTTCAGCGCGAAGCGGCGCGCCCGGCTGTCGCTGCCGAGGCCGCCGACCACGCCGGCGATGCGGGCGCGGTACTCCCAGCATACGGCCAGCATGGCGCCGGCCTGGATCGCGATCTCGAACACCTTGACCTTGTCGCCGGTGAAATTCAGCAGGCTGCCGGCGAGAATGAGGTGGCCGGTGGAGGAGATCGGCAGGAATTCCGTCAGTCCTTCCACCACGCCCATGATGAGCGCCTTGATCGCGAGAATCAGATCCATGTGTTTTTGATATGGGTTGGGGGGTCAAGAAAAAACCCGCAGAAAATGACTGCGGGTTTTTTTGAAAGCAAGAGCGCGTCATTGTAAACGATGGCGCAGCGCTGTTTCTTGATCCTGCTACCGGACCGGCTCCAAAGTCAGCCGCAAGCCGCTGGCAGTGGTATCGATGGCCGTCAGCGCGAACTGCACGCCGGCATAGCGCAGATCGCCCGGGCGGAAGGTATACAGCACCGCATCGTTGAGCAGTTCCGCCGCCAGGAAGCCGGCCACCTTGGCCATCGGGCCGGAATAGGCGCTGCCCAGCCCGTCGACATTCATGCTTTCCACCTTGGGGTCGGCCAATAGCAGCGCGTTGCGGGCCGCATCCAGCTTGAGGCGGCCGGAGATCGCCATATTGCCCTTCCATGACGATTTCAGGAAAGGCGGCGCGATGGCCGCATCCATGCTGGTCAGCAGCCGGTTGCTCTGGGGCTGCAGGCTGACGCGCGGATTGGACACGCTGACATCGATCAGGTCCAGATAGCGGTTGTTGAACGGGAAACGCGAGGACAGGGTGTCCTGGATTTTCTCCAGCGGGATGTCGACCTGGCGCTGGCCCACCAGGCTGGCGCAGGAAGTCAGCAGCAGCGCCGGCAGGACGGCGGCAAAAAGTGAGAGTTTCATCACGAGCTCCGGCAGTCAGGATGAGGTCAAGGCGTCCAGCCGGGCCAGGTAATGCATCGCCTCTTCCCGGCTGCCGCCACACATTTCAACGGATGGCTGCAGGCTGGCGCAGACAGCCGGCCGCTCCGGATGCCCGAAAATCTGGCAGCGGTTCTGGTCGTCCAACTGAACGCAGCGCACACCGGCCGGCTTGCCGTGCGGCATGCCGGGAATGGCGGAGGAGATGGAAGGCGCGATGCAGCAGGCGCCGCAGCCGCTGCGGCAAGATGGTAGCTTCATGAATTCGGGAAACAGCGAGGCGGAATTGCCCGGACGGCTTGCGATGATAGCTGAAGGCAAAGCGCCGCCTAGAAATAAATCGGGGCCGCATTCTTGACGCTGCCCAACTAGGCCCCTATATTACTGACTGAAAAGTAAGTTACTCGAAATTTCATAGGCCATGCCAGACACCAAACCGCGCTGGGAACGCCGCAAGGATGCGCGCCCCCAGGAATTGCTCGCCGCCGCGCTCGATCTGTTCGTCGAACGCGGCTATGCCGCGACCCGGCTGGACGACGTCGCCGCCCGCGCCGGCGTCTCCAAGGGCACCCTGTATCTGTACTTCGCCAACAAGGAAGAGCTGTTCAAGGCCATGATCCGCGAGAACATGCTGCCGGTGCTGGGCGAGGCGGAAAGCGCGATCGAGCATTTCGAGGGCCACAGCGCGATATTGTTCCGCGAGATCGTGCTCGGCTGGTGGGAGCGCATCGGCAACACGCCGCTGTCGGGCATCACCAAGCTGATGATGGCTGAATCGTCCAACTTTCCCGAAGTGGCGCGCTTCTATCACGATGAAGTGATCTCGCGCGCCAATGCCATGGTGGCCAGCATGCTGGAGCGCGGCATGCAGCGCGGCGAGTTCCGCCGCGTCGATCCGGAGCAGGTCACCCAGATCGTGGTGGCGCCGATGCTGATGCTGATGATGTCCAAGCATTCATTCGCCTTCTGCCGTCAGGGCAAGCCGCTGTCAGTGCAGGCTTACCTCGACAGCTTCATCGACGTCATGCTCAACGGCCTGGTGATCCCCGCCCCCGCCGGCAACGCCTAACCCATTCATCCACAGGAAGATCATGCTGAAACGACGCGGTACCTGGATCATCATCGCCCTCGCCCTGCTCCTGACAGGCGGCGGCGCGGCCGTCATGAAGAAGCGCCAGGGCGCGGCGCAGGCGGCGATGCCGGCCGCCGCGCCGGCGCCGGCCGCGCTCGAATTCCTGCCCCAGGATGTGGCCCAGGCGAAGCGGCGCGACCTGCGCCAGATCCTGCCGCTGTCCGGTTCGCTGCGGGCGGTGAACCAGGCATCGGTCAAGGCCCGGGTCGGCGGCGAAGTGCGGGAAGTGCTGGTGCGCGAGGGCGAGCCGGTGAAGGCTGGCCAGGTGCTGGTGAAGATGGATGCCACCGAATACCAGGCGCGCCTGGACCAGGCCAGGGGCGCGCTGCGCGCCGCCGAAGGCCAGCTCGACATCGCCGTCAAGGCGCGCGACAACAACCGGACGCTGATGGAGAAAGGCTTCATTTCCAAGAATGCGTTCGAGAATTCCGCCAGCCAGTTCGACATCGCCCGTGCCAACGTTGCATCGGCGCGCGGCGCGCTCGACGTGGCGCAGAAATCGCTCGGCGACACCGTCATCAAGGCGCCGATCGGCGGCATCGTCAGCAGCCGCAGCGTGCAGCCGGGCGAAAAGGTATCGCCCGACAACAAGCTGCTCGACGTGGTCGACCTGCGTCAGATGGAGCTGGAAGCGGCGGTGCCGGCGGCGGACATCCTTAACGTCTCCCTCGGCCAGGAAGTGCAGCTGCGCATCGAAGGCCTGGCGCAGCCGCTGCCCGGCAAGGTGGCGCGCATCAGCCCGGCGACCCAGGCCGGCTCCCGCTCCATCCTGATCTACATCCAGGTCGACAATCCCGACGGCGCGCTGCGGGTCGGCATGTTCGCCGACGCGCGCCTGACGCTGGCGCGCAAGGCCGGCGTGCTGACGGTGCCGCAGTCGGCGGTGCAGTCGGATGCCGGCAGCAACTACCTGTACGCCATCGAGAACGGCAAGCTGGCCAGAAAGCCGGTGACGCTCGGCGCCCGCGGCGACGACGGCGACGGCCCGGCGGTGGAAATCGCCTCCGGCCTGGAGGACGGCGCCACCGTGGTGCGCACCAACCTCGGCAACCTGCAGTCCGGCGCGCCGGTGCGCTTCGCCCGCATCGGCGGCCAGCAGCGAGAAGCGGCCGCGCCCGCCGCCAAGGCCGGCGCCGCCCAGCCGCAGTAAGCCCGGCACAGTCGGACGGCATGACACCCATTTCCGCCGCGCCCTTCGCCGGCGCGGCACACTGAGGGACAGACACCATGTGGTTCACCCGCATCAGCATCGGCAATCCCGTGCTCGCCACCATGATGATGGTGGCCTTCGTCGTGCTCGGCCTGTTTTCCTACCAGCGCCTGCGCGTGGACCAGTTCCCGGACGTGACGTTTCCGGTGGTGGTGGTGCAGACCGACTATCCCGGCGCCTCGCCCGAGACGGTGGAATCCGACGTCACGCGCAAGGTAGAGGAAGCGGTCAACACCATCAACGGCATCAACAGCCTGACCTCGCGCTCCTACGAGGGCTCGTCGGTGGTGATCGTCGAATTCGTGCTCACCGTCGATCCGGCCCAGGCGGCGCAGGACGTGCGCGAGAAAGTGGCGCTGGTCCGCTCGCTCTTCCGCAAGGAGGTGAAGGAGCCGCGCGTCACCCGCTTCGACCCGGCCGACCGGCCGATCTTCTCGGTTTCGGTCGCCAACGAGGCGAACGGCCAGCAGCGCAATCTGCGCGAGCTGACCACCATCGCCGACCAGGTGGTGAAGAAGCGCCTCGAAAACGTGCGCGGCGTCGGCTCGGTGACGCTGGTGGGCGGCGTGCGGCGGGAAATCAAGATTTTCGTGCGCCCGGCGGAGATGGAAGCGCTCGGCATCGGCGTCGACCAGGTGATCAATGCGGTGCGCAGCGAGAACCAGGAACTGCCTACCGGCGCGATTCGCTCCAGAGACAACGAGCAGGTGGTGCAGGTGCAGGGCCGCATCCGCAATCCGGAAGACTTCGGCCGCATCATCGTCGCCCGCCGCGGCGGCCAGCCGGTGCTGCTGTCCCAGATCGCCAACATCGTCGACGGCCAGGAGGAGCAGGAAACCCTGGCGCTGTACAACGGCCAGCGCACGCTGGCGCTGGACATCCTGAAGGCGCAGGGCGAGAACACCATCGACGTGGTCGACGGTCTGAACGCCGCCATCCGCGACCTCGGCCCGACCATGAAGGCGCTCTACCCTGGCGTGAAGATCGAAGTCATCAAGGACAGCTCGCGCCAGATCCGCGTCGGCGTCGACAACGTGCGCCGCACCCTGATCGAAGGTGCCGCGCTGACGGTGCTGATCGTGTTCCTGTTCCTGAACTCCTGGCGCTCCACCGTCATCACCGGCCTCACCCTGCCGGTGGCGCTGATCGGCACCTTCCTGTTCATGTACATCTTCGGCTTCACGATCAACATGATCACGCTGATGGCGCTGTCGCTGTGCGTCGGCCTGCTGATCGACGATGCCATCGTGGTGCGGGAAAACATCGTGCGCCACGCGGCGATGAAGGTGAACGGCCGCTTCAAGAGCCACAAGCAGTCGGCCCTGGAAGGCACCGCCGAGATCGGCCTGGCGGTGCTGGCCACCACCTTTTCCATCGTCGCGGTGTTCCTGCCGGTGGGCTTCATGGGCGGCATCATCGGCCGCTTCTTCCACCAGTTCGGGGTCACCGTCACGGCGGCGGTGCTGATCTCGATGTTCGTTTCCTTCACGCTGGACCCGATGCTGTCCTCCATCTGGCCCGACCCGGCGGTGCATGGCGACCATGGCAACAGGAACAGCCTCTACGGCAGGACCATCGGCCGGCTGCTGCACCAGTTCGAGCGCATGGTGCAATGGATGTCGGATACCTACCAGGTGATGCTGAAGTGGTCGCTGAAACACCGCGTCGCCACGCTGGTCATCGCCCTCGCCACCTTCTTCGGCGGCTTCGCCATCCCGGCCAGCGGCCTGATCGGCAGCGAATTCGTGCCCCAGGCGGACTACTCCGAAACCGGCGTCACCTTCTTCACGCCAATCGGCAGCTCGATCGAATTCACCGAGAGCAAGGCGCGCCAGGTGGAAGCGGTGCTGCGCGAATTCCCGGAGGTGCGCGACCTCTACACCACCATCAACACCGGCAACGCCCAGGGCAAGAGCTACGCCACCACTTTCGTGCGCCTGACCCCGCGCAGCGAGCGGCAGCGCAGCACGAAGGAATTGAGCGTGCCGCTGCGCGAACGCCTGAACCAGATCGCCGGCATCACCGTCACCCATATCGGCTCGCTCGACGGCGTCGGCGGCGACAACAAGCAGATCCGCCTGTCGCTGCTCGGCCCGGACCTCAAGCAGCTGGCGCGCCTGACGGACGATGCCCAGGCGCGGCTGCGCGCCATTCCCGGGCTGGTGGACCTGGATTCCAGCCTGAAGGCGGCCAAGCCCACCATCTCGATCGAGCCGCGGCGCGACATCGGCGCCGATCTCGGCATCGGCGTCGGCCAGATCGGCAATGCGCTGCGGCCGCTGCTGGCGGGCGAGGCGGCGTCCAGCTGGCGCGCGCCGGACGACGAGAACTACGACGTCAGCGTGCGCCTGGCGCCGTCCGACCGCGACAATACCGAAGACCTGTCGCGCCTGATGCTGGCCAGCACCCAGACCAATGCCGACGGCTCGCCGCGCATGGTGCCGCTGCGCCAGGTGGCGGAGATCAAGCCGGCCTTGGGCGCCAACCAGATCAACCGGCGCGACCTCAACCGCGAGGTGGAGCTGTCGGCCAACGTGGTCGGCCGTTCCGCCGGCCAGGTCAGCGCCGACGTCAAGCAGGCGCTGGAGGCGATGAACCTGCCGCCCGGCTACCGCTACCAGGTCGGCGGCGCCACCAAGAGCATGCAGGAATCCTTCGGCTACGCCCTGTCCGCGCTGGCGCTGGCGGTGATCTTCATCTACATGATCCTGGCGTCGCAGTTCGCCAGCTTCCTGCAGCCGCTGGCGATCATGTCTTCGCTGCCGCTCACCCTGATCGGCGTTTTCCTGGCCCTGATGTTCTTCCGCTCGACGCTGAACATGTTCTCCATCATCGGCTTCATCATGCTGATGGGCCTGGTGACCAAGAATGCCATCCTGCTGGTGGACTTCGCCAATCAGGCGCGCAAGGCCGGCGCCGAACGCGGCGCGGCGCTGCTGGAGGCGGCGCACGTGCGGCTGCGCCCGATCCTGATGACCACCCTGGCGATGGTGTTCGGCATGGTGCCGCTGGCTTTCGGCCTGGCCGAGGGCTCCGAGCAGCGGGCGCCGATGGGCCAGGCGGTGATCGGCGGCATTATCACTTCGTCACTATTGACCCTGGTGGTGGTACCAGTGGTGTACACCTACCTCGACGACCTGGCGGCCTGGGCCCGGCGCAAGCTCGGCCGGCCCGCGGCCCATGCGGCGGAACCGGCGCGCGGCGGCGAAATTCTGGCGGCCCCGCATGCGAAACATGAGGATGGCCTTTGATAGAATAGCTCGTTTCCCAAATCCAATTCCACGATCCGAGTCACCCGAATGAATATCGAAAAAGCACGCTTCAACATGATCGAGCAGCAGATCCGCACCTGGGATGTGACCCAGCCGGACGTGCTGGAACTGCTGCAGGTGGTCAAGCGCGAGAACTTCGTGCCAGCCGCCTACCGCGGCCTGGCGTTCATGGATACCGAGATTCCCCTGCCGGGCGGACAGTGCATGTTCACGCCCAAGCTGGAAGCCCGCATCCTCCAGGAAGTCGCGGTCAAGAAGCATGAGAACGTGCTGGAAATCGGCGCCGGCTCCGGCTACATGGCCGCCCTGCTCGCCTGCAAGGCGCGCCACGTGACCACCGTCGAGATCGATCCGGAGCTGAAGCAGTTCGCCGAGCGCAACCTGGCCGACAACGGCATCGACAACGTCGACGTGGTGCTCGGCAACGGCGCCCAGGGCTGGCCGGCGAACGGCGCCGAAGCCGCCTACGACGTGATCGTCATCTCCGGCGCCCTGCCGGTGCTGCCGGACGCCTTCCTCAAGCAGGTGAAGGTCGGCGGCCGCATCTTCTCCATAATCGGCGAGGAGCCGGTGATGGAAGCCCGGATCACCACCCGCATGTCGGACGACGGCTACCGCTCCGTCCAGGTATTCGAAACCGTGGTCAAGCCGCTGCGCGATGCGGTGACCCCGAGCCACTTCAAGTTCTGAGGCTAGCCATGCAATCCATGACCGCTCCCGAACTCGCCGCCTGGCTGGCGGATCCCGCCCGGCCCAAGCCGCTGCTGCTGGACGTGCGCGAGCCCTGGGAATTCCAGACCTGCCACATCGACGGCTCGCTGCCGATGCCGATGAATTCGGTGCCGGCGCGGCTGACCGAGCTGGAGGAGGAAAACCCGGTCGTCTGCATCTGCCACCACGGCATGCGCAGCATGGCGGTGGCAGCGTTCCTGGAGCGGAACGGATTCACCCAGGTGGTCAACCTGACGGGCGGCATCGACGCCTGGGCGCGCCAGGTGGACGGCGCCATGCCGACCTACTGAGCCGCGGCAGCGCGGCCGCTCGAAATGCGGCCACGAAAAACAATATCTAATAAGGAGAGGATGTCATGCGAGCCCGCCTAGTCGCCACAATGCTGGCCGGCGCCTTCCTGTCGCTCAATGCGCAGGCAGTCGATTTGCTGCAGGTCTACCGGGAGGCGCAGGCCAACGATCCCCAGTTCACCAGCGCCCGCGCTTCCCTGACCGCCGGCCAGGAGCGCAGCGTGCAGGCGCGCGCCGGCCTGCTGCCGCAGGTTGGCCTGTCGGGCAACGTCAACCGATCCTATCTCGACGGCAGCGCCGGCAGCGCCGTCGGCACCGTGCCCCTCGACCGCAACTTCGGCAGCAACGGCTACACCCTGTCGCTGTCGCAGCCGCTGTTCCGGCTCGCCAACTGGGAAGCCTATCAGCAGGGCCGGCTGCAAGTGGCGGCGAGCGAAGCGCAGTTCGCCCAGGCGCAGCAGGACCTGATCGTGCGCGTGGCGCAGGCCTATTTCGACGTGCTGGTGTCGCAGGATGCATTGGCCACGATCCAGGCGCAGAAGGTAGCGATCACCGAGCAGCTGGCCTCGGCCAAGCGCAATTTCGAGGTCGGCACCGCCACCATCACCGACACCCATGAAGCCCAGGCCCGCTACGACCTCTCGGTGGCGCAGGAATTCGCGGCCACCAACGATCTGCAGATCAAGCGCACCGCGCTGCAGCAAATCATCGGCCGCGCGCCCGACGACCTCGCCTCCCTCAAGCCCGGCCTGAAGCTGAATGCGCCGGAGCCGGCCCAGGCCGACCAGTGGGTAGCCAGCGCCGAGCAGCAGAATTTCGGCGTGGTCGGCCAGCAGCTGGCGCTGGAAATCGCCCAGCGCGAAGTCAAGCGCAGCCGCGCCGGCCATTATCCGACGGTGGATCTGGTGGCCAGCCGCAACCGCACCAACCAGAGCGGCACGGTCACCTCCGCCTTCGGCAGCAACGTCAACAGCACCAACGTCGGCGTGCAGGTCGCCATCCCGCTGTTCTCCGGCTTCGGCACCGAGAGCCGGGTGCGCGAAACCATCGCGCTGGAAGACAAGGCCCGCTCCGACCTGGAAAACACCCGCCGCACCGCCGCCCAGGGTGCGCGGCAGGCCTTCCTAGGCGTCAACAGCGGCCTGGCCCAGGTGCGGGCGCTGGAAGCCGCCGAGGTATCGAGCCAGTCGGCGCTGGAGTCCAACCGGCTCGGCTACCAGGTCGGCGTGCGGATCAATATCGACGTGCTCAACGCCCAGCAGCAGCTATTCTCTACCCGGCGCGACCTCGCCCGGGCGCGCTACGACACCATCATGAACGGCTTGCGCCTGAAGGCGGCCGCCGGCGTGCTGAAGGAAGAGGATCTGGTACAGGTGAATGCGCTGCTGGCTGCGGCGCCGTGATAGCCAACACCTGTTCGCCAATGAAAAAGCCGGCTGATGCCGGCTTTTTCGTTTCGATGGATACGGGAATCCTCACAAGCGGTAATCCCGTTCCACCTTGCATATGCGCGTCTTGAACGCCGAATACCAAGTGCTGCGGCCGAGCTGCTGCGCCTGCAGATGTTCCGCATTCGCCTTCCATGCGCGGATGGATTCCAGGTCCTTCCAGTAAGAGACGGTGATCCCCACCTCCTGGCGCACCGACTCCATGCCGAGAAAACCGGGCTGGCGTGCCGCGAGCTCCACCATCCTTGCCGCCATGTCGGCATAACCCTGGTCCGCATCGGTGCGGATGGAAGTGAAGATCACCGCATAGTAAGGCGGCGCCGGCGTGTTCGCGATGGTGGTCATGTCTGCCTCGAAAGCAAAGCGGGGGGCAACCAATTATCTACCGGGAAGCCGGCTTGCGCAGCGAAGGCGCATAGCGCAGCATGTCGATGCTGGCATCGATCAGGCGCTCCGCCTGCTTCTCCAGGTTGAAGGTGTCCTTGGCGAACAGCCAGTTGCTGACCAGCCCGATGACGGCGGCATGCAGCGCGGTGGCGGCAAGGTGCACGTCGAGTTCCGGCGCCAGCTGGCCGTGGGTGATGGCATTGCGCAGAATGCGCTCGATGCGGGCCTCGCCGCGGCGGAAGGCTTCCTGCTGGCGGGCCTGGATCAGCCCGGACGACTCGACGTATTCGCACTTGTGGAACAGCACCTCGAAAACTTTTCGCGTCTGCGGATCGGCCGCGGCCTGCCGCAGCACGAAGATGCAGGAGGCGCGCAGCTGGCCGAGCGGATCCTCCTGTTCCTGGCTGGCGCCCGCCTCCGTCATGGCTTCCATCGGCAGCCGCACCCGTTCGCACATCGCGTCGAACAGGTCGCTCTTGTTCTTGAAGTGCCAGTAGATCGCGCCGCGAGTGACACCCGCCGCCTCGGCCACGTCGGCAAGCGAGGTCGCCGAGGTGCCCTTGGCGTAGAACACCTCCACCGCCGCATCGAGGATGCGATTGCGGGTTTCGAGCGCTTCTTCCTTGGTACTGCGGGCCATGGGGATCCTTGAGTGACTCGAGATGGACGTATCCATCCGATGACTGTTGATGCATTGAAGCATATGCCCGGCCGATTCGCGCCGGGAAAGCGCAAGGCGGCGGGGCGCGCTCCGCTACGAAGCGAGGCGGGCCCGGCGTGCGCCGTTCGGGCGTCACATACATACATTCACGTATGTATGTATAATACCAGCTTGTTCCCCAAATAAGAACTATACTGCCAGCCTGCCACCGGCGATGGACGCTTAGTATGGGTGTCCTTGCAGTATCTCCGCCTCACCCAAGATCAATTATCGAAAACCGAGCGAGTACTTATGAGTCCTGTTTACCGCCTCACCGGAATTGCCGCCGCCGCACTGATCATGACCGCCGTCGCCGGCTGCGGCGAAAAGGCCGCCCATGCGCAGGCACCCGGTAACGCACCGCCGCCGCCCGAAGTCGCCGTCGTCACCGTGACGCCGGAGCGCCTCGCCATCTTCAACGAACTTCCCGGCCGGCTCGAAGCCACCCGCGTGGCGCAGGTGCGGGCGCGGGTGCCGGGCATAGTGCAGAAGCGGGCGTTCCGTGAAGGCAGCGACGTGAAAGCGGGCGACGTGCTGTACCGTATCGATCCTTCCGCCTATCAGGCCACCCTCAACAGCGCCGAGGCCACCGTCGCTCGCGCCGAGGCCAATCTGGCTCAGGCCAATATGAAGGCTCAGCGCTACAAGCCCCTGGTGGAAACCAATGCCATCAGCAAGCAGGAATACGACGACGCCGTCACCGCCACCAAGCAGGCGACCGCGGACCTCGCCGCCGCCAAGGCGACGCGCGAGACCGCTCGCCTCAATCTCGGCTATGCCACCATCACCGCGCCGATCTCCGGCCGCATCGGCCGCTCGCTGGTGACGGAGGGCGCGCTGGTCGGCCAGGGCGAAGCCACGCTGATGGCCACCATCCAGCAGCTCGATCCGATCTACGTCAACCTGACCCAGTCCAGCACCGAACTGGCGCGCCTGCAGCAAGCGCTGCGCAGCGGCCAGCTCAAGAGCGTCGGCAAGGACGGCGCCAGGGTGACCCTGGTGACCGAGGACGGCAAGAACACCGGCATCAGCGGCAAGCTGCTGTTCTCCGACGTCACCGTGGAGGAAAGCACTGGCTCGGTGATTCTGCGCGCCGAATTTCCCAATTCCGATCGCGCCCTGCTGCCGGGCATGTACGCCCGCGCCCGCATCGAGCAGGCGGTGGACGAGCAGGCCATCACCGTGCCGCAGCAGGCGGTGCAGCGCGGCACCGAAGGCGCCTACGTGATGCTGGTCGGCGCCGACGGCAAGGTCGCGCCGCGCCCGATCAAGACCGGCACCGCACAGGGCAACAAGTGGATCATCACCGACGGCCTGAAGGGCGGCGAGAAGGTGATCGTCGAAGGCCTGCAGAAAGTGAAGCCGGGCGCGCCAGCGCGCGCCGTGCCGTGGCAAGCCCCGGCCGCCGCCCAGGGCGGCGCGCCGGCAGCCCAGCCGGCGAAGCAGCCGGCCGCCAACGCCGCTCAAAAGTCTTAAGGGAGAAGCCGCCTCATGGCCAAGTTCTTTATTGACCGCCCGGTGTTCGCCTGGGTGGTCGCACTCTTCATTCTGCTGGCAGGGGGCATCGCCATCACCCGCCTGCCGGTTGCCCAGTATCCGACCATCGCGCCGCCGTCGGTCGTCGTCACCGCCACCTACCCTGGCGCTTCTGCCCAGGTGCTGGACGAGAGCGTCACCAGCCTGATCGAACAGGAGATGAACGGCGCCGACGGACTGCAGTACATGGAATCGCAGAGCCAGGCCAACGGCCAGGCGCAGATCACCGTCACCTTCCTGCCGGGCACCAATCCCGATCTCGCCGCAGTGGACGTGCAGAACCGCCTGAAGCGGGTCGAACCGCGCCTGCCGCAGGCGGTGACCCAGCAAGGCGTGCAGGTGACCAAGGCGCGCAGCAACTTCCTGCTGTTCACCACCCTCTCCTCCAGCGACGGCCGGCTCGATCCGGTAGCGCTGGGCGACTACCTGTCGCGCAACGTGCTCAACGAGTTGAAGCGCGTGCCCGGCGTCGGCGATGCCACCCTGTTCGGCACCGAGCGCGCGATGCGCATCTGGATCGACCCGGACAAGCTGGTCGGCTTCAAGCTCTCGCCGGCCGACGTCTCCGCCGCCATCCGCGCCCAGAACGCGCAGGTGGCATCCGGCACCCTGGGCGACCTGCCGAGCAACATCACCCAGCAGATCGCCACCCAGGTGGTGGTGCGCGGCCAGCTCACCAGCCCGGAGGAATTCGGCAACATCGTGCTGCGCGCCAATCCGAACGGCTCCACCGTGCGGCTGCGCGACGTCGCCCGCATCGAGGTCGGCGGCCAGACCTATGCCACCGCCGCCCGCCTGAACGGCGAGGCCGCCTCCGCCGTCGGCATCCTGCTGTCGCCGACCGCCAATGCGCTGCAGACCGCCAAGGCCATCCGCGCCAAGATGGACGAGCTGTCGCGCTACTTCCCCGCCGGCGTGAAGTACGAAATCCCCTACGACACCTCGCTGTTCGTGCAGATCTCGATCGAGGAAGTGGTCAAGACCCTGCTCGAGGCGGTGGTGCTGGTGTTCCTGGTGATGTACCTGTTCCTGCAGAACATCCGCTACACCCTGATCCCCACCATCGTCGTGCCGGTGGCGCTGATGGGCACCTTCGCCGCCATGGCCGCCTTCGGCTTCTCGATCAACGTGCTGACCATGTTCGGCATGGTGCTGGCCATCGGCATCCTGGTGGACGACGCCATCGTGGTGGTGGAAAACGTCGAGCGCATCATGAGCGAGGAAGGCCTGTCGCCGCGCGACGCCACGCGCAAGGCCATGGGCCAGATCACCGGCGCCATCGTCGGCATCACCCTGGTGCTGGTGGCGGTGTTCATCCCGATGGCCTTCTTCGGCGGCTCGGTCGGCGCCATCTACCGCCAGTTCTCGCTGTCGATGGTGTCGTCCATGCTGCTCTCGGCGCTGATGGCGCTGTCGCTGACGCCGGCGCTGTGCGCCACCATCCTGAAGCCGGTGGAAGCCGGCCACCACCACGAAAAGCGCGGCTTCTTCGGCTGGTTCAACCGCAGCTTCAACCGCACCGCCACCGGCTACCAGGGCATGGTGGCGCGCATGCTGACCAAGGCGCTGCGCTACATGATCATCTTCGGCGTCATCATCGCCTGCGTCGCGCTGCTGTACGCGCGCCTGCCTTCCTCCTTCCTGCCGAGCGAGGACCAGGGCTACATCGTCACCAACGTGCAGCTGCCGCCGGGCGCCAGCGCCAACCGCACGCTGGAGGTGGTGCAGCAGGTCGAAGACTTCTACAAGAAGCAGAAGATCGTCGAGAACATCGTCGCCGTCACCGGCTTCTCCTTCTCCGGCAGCGGCCAGAATGCCGGCCTGGTTTTCACGCCGCTGATCGACTGGAAGGAACGCGGCGCCGGCGAAACCGCCAGCGACCTGGTCGGCAAGGCCTTCGGCGCCCTGTCCCAGATCCGCGATGCGATCATCTTCCCGGTGAATCCGCCGCCGATCCGCGAGCTCGGCAACGCCACCGGCTTCACCTTCCGCCTGCAGGACCGCGGCGGACTCGGCCACGACGCCCTGCTGGCGGCACGCAACCAGCTGCTCGGCATGGCGGCGCAGAGCCAGGTCATCAAGGGCGCCCGCCCCGAAGGCCTGGAAGACACGCCGCAGCTGCAGCTCGACATCGACCGCGACAAGGCCAGCGCCCTCGGCATCGCCTACTCCGACATCAATGCCGCGCTGACCAACACCATCGGCTCCAGCTATATCAACGATTTCCCGAACATGGGCCGCCAGCAGCGGGTGATCGTGCAGGCCGACGTGCCGGACCGCCTGCAGCCGGAGGACATCCTCAAGCTCAACGTCCGCAATACACAGGGCAACATGGTGCCGTTCTCGGCCTTCACCAACATCCGCTGGGTCACCGGCCCGGTGCAGCTGGTGCGCTACAACGGCTATCCGGCGATGAAGATCTCCGGCGACGCCGCGCCCGGCCGCAGCACCGGCGAGGCGATGGCGGAGATGGAGCGCCTGGCAGGCCAGCTGCCGCAAGGCTTCGGCTTCGAATGGACCGGCACCTCCTTCGAGGAGAAGACTTCCGGCTCGCAGGCGCCGGCGCTGTTCGCGCTGTCGCTGATCGCGGTGTTCCTGGTGCTGGCGGCGCTGTATGAAAGCGCCTCCATCCCGGTGGCGGTGCTGCTGGTGGTACCGCTCGGCATCCTCGGCGCCCTGCTCGGCGCCACCCTGCGCGGCATGCCGAACGACGTCTACTTCAAGGTCGGCCTGATCGCCATCATCGGCCTGTCGGCCAAGAACGCGATCCTGATCATCGAGTTCGCCAAGGACCTGCAAGCCCAGGGCAAGGGCGTGATCGAAGCCACGCTGGAAGCGGTGCACCTTCGCTTCAGGCCGATCATCATGACCTCGCTCGCCTTCATCCTCGGCGTGCTGCCGCTGGTGATCGCCACCGGCGCCGGCTCCGCCAGCCAGCGCGCCATCGGCACCGGCGTGATGGGCGGCATGATCACCGCCACCGTGCTGGCGGTGTTCCTGGTGCCGGTGTTCTTCGTCGTGGTGCGCAAGTTCTTCCCCGGCAGCGAGCGCCAGCGCCGCATGTATGCCCATGAAAACCTAGGCAACGAAAGCTGATCCAGATGCTGAAGCAAATTACCCTGTCCCTGCTGGCCGCCGGCGTGCTCGGCGGCTGCTCCCTGGCGCCCACCCTGCAGCGGCCGGAAGCCCCGGTCGCCGCGACCTTCCCGCAGGAAGCCGCGCCCACCGGCATCGCCGCGCCGGCCACCCCGGCCGCCAATGCCGGCACGCCCGCCGCCGACATCGGCTGGCAAGACTTCTTCCCCGACCGCCGGCTGCAGGCCTTCATCGCCGCCGCGCTCGACAACAACCGCGACCTGCGCACCGCCGCGCTGCGCATCGAGGAAGCCCGCGCCCAGTACAACATCCAGTCGGCCGACCTGCTGCCGACGCTGAACGCCGCCGGCGGCGTGACCCGCTCGCGCACCCCGGGCGAACTCAATGCCAGCGGCCGGCCCATCCTCACCACCGGCTACCAGGTCGGCCTGAGCCTGACCTCCTTCGAGCTGGACTTCTTCGGCCGCGTGCGCAGCCTGAACCAGGCGGCCCTGGCGCAGTACCTGGCCACCGAGGAAGCCGCGCGGGCGGCGCGCATCAGCCTGGTGGCGGAAACCGCCAAGGCCTACCTCGCCGAGCGCAGCTTCGCCGAGCAGCACGAGCTGGCCCGCCAGACCCTGCAGGGCCGCGAGAACGGCTACCGCCTGGCACAGCAGCGCTTCGAAGTCGGTGCTTCCTCCGCCCTCGACCTGCGCCAGAATGAGACCCTGGTGCTGACCGCTCGCGCCACCCTCGCCACCCTGGCACGCCAGCGCGCCCAAGCGATCAACGCGCTGACGCTGCTGGTCGGCCGTCCGCTCGACACCATCGGCGACCTGCCGGCGCCTCAGCCGCTGTCGGGACAGAACATCGTCAACGACATCCCGGCCGGCCTGCCTTCCGACCTGCTGGTGCGTCGGCCCGACATCCGCGCCGCCGAGCAGCGGCTGGTATCCGCCAACGCCAACATCGGTGCCGCCCGCGCCGCCTTCTTCCCGCGCATCTCGCTCACCGCGGCGTTCGGCACCGCGAGCACGGCGCTGTCCGGCCTGTTCAGCGCCGGTTCCGGCAACTGGTCCTTCGGCCCGCAGCTGCTGCTGCCGATCTTCGACAGCGGCCGCAACCAGGGCAACCTCGACCTGGCGCAGGTGCGCACCAATCTCGCGGTGGTGGATTACGAGAAGACCATCCAGACCGCCTTCCGCGAAGTGTCGGACGCCCTCACCGCCCGCGGCTACCTGGAAGAGCAGATCGAAGCCCAACGCGCGGTGCAGGTCGCCCAGGCCGACCGCCTGAAGCTCGCCGACCAGCGCTTCCGCAACGGCATCTCCAGCTCGCTCGACGTGCTGGACGCGGAGCGCGAACTGTTCTCCGCCCAGCAGTCGCTGGTGCAGGCACAATTGCTGCGGTTGACCAACAGCGTGGACCTCTACCGCTCCCTAGGCGGCGGATTGAAGAGCACCACCAACTACGCCAGCCAGGCGCGCTGAGCGTTTCTCTCGCTCCTTGCTTCTCTGAAAGCCCATGCTCCGCAACCGCGGGCATGGGCTTTTTGCTTGGCGCCCGTGATCTTGCGCAAGCCCTCCCGCCGCATCCGGCGCAGCATCTGCCGCAGGGAGATGGGGGATCACACCAACGGAGGCGAGACATGACGACCTATGCTGTCCAGCGACACCTGCAAGGCATCACCCTGCAACAGCTTTCCGCCGCGCAGCAGGCGGCGATCGAAGCCGCCAAGGCGGTTTCCGCCCAAGGCGACCCGGTAACCTATATCCGCAGCAACTTCTTCCCAGCCGACCAGCGCTGCACCTGCCTGTTCGAGGCGCAGAGCCGGGAAGCGGTGGAGAGAGTGAACCAAGAAGCGTCCCTGCCTTACGACAAGGTGGAAGAGGTGATGGATCTGCCGGCTCGGCATTGATCGGGTTTTGTGACTTGTTGAGCCCGCTTTGGCGGGCTTTTTAACGCTGGTTTAATGGGCAGTCATCATCTTGTATTGACTTGAACATCATCGTATCTCAAGGGATGACGACATTTGACAAACGCGGCCGTTCTTAAACAGCGACAACCGCAATCCGTATGATGAAAACAGTACGGGATGGCTTGCAACTGGGCCGTGTTAAGAACCAGCGTCAGAAGCTACAGAAGCAAAAAATACCTTCTCGATATTAGGTTCGCATGACATGCACGGACAAATTTTCACTGCTAAGAATGGCACATAGCAATATAAGAAAGCCGCCAGCTCTTTAAAAATCCAAATTACTGGCATTCAAATTGCATCTCGGGAGGTGCTACTGACTTCTACGTAAAGGAAGTTGCTCACACCGATCGTCATTGAGCCAGAACCTTCAGCAGATTAAAGGAATTGCACCACCTGCACTCCTTAATTAGTCGCAAGGTCATCTCAAGCTGATCACCTAACTCGTCTACTTACTTGATTGCTTGAGAGGCAAAAATGAGTCTCGCTGATAGAACCTCATCACCGTCAAACGCTGTTTACATTACTCAGCAGTCGAAGAATCCGATCATTACCGCTCAGGCAAATGCCAATACGAAGAGCTGTACGGTTTCCTCGACTCTGTTCGATCAGCAATTTTCTGAATTACGCAACAAGGTCATTACCCCAGAAGTCGCAGCTCACAAAAATACGGAGTACATCGGCAAATTGTTGCCGGAAGTTGAGTGCTTGATCAAAACTGCGGAGGCACTCAGAAAATCACTCCCGATTAATGAAGTAAAGGCTTCTCGTGACATCAGTCAGAAAATTGACACGCTCAAGTCTTGGTCGGAAGAGCTGCGGGCCATTTTGAAACGTAAGAAAGCCTCACAGCAACAACAACAAGGTTTCTGGAATTTTATTTTTCCCAAATAAGGAGTCTAGATCCAAATGAAATGGAAAGGAGCAGTACAAGCGGAAGGCGACGGAACTTGCTAGTTTTAATCCTGGATCTTCGATAGCGCATTTCATCTACATTAATAACCGTCGTTTCTCATCAACAAAGGAGAAGCCACAATGGCACAAGTTAATGCAGCAACTAGCGGCAATGCACCTGCGTTGCGTAACCTCTTACCAGAACTGACACTTCTGAAAGCTCCGCTTCATCGAAAGACTCCGGCACAGCAACAACCTGTGAAAGACATCCATCGACCCGCTCAAACAGAGCAGTCAACACATAAACCTGAAGCTTTATCTTTTCCAACGTTCGATCGGCTGAAATTCAATCTCCCATCTTCTTTGTTGATCAACATAGCAATCCCACTGCCATCTATTGGCATTGCAACAGCGACGGGGGCAGCAATTAATTCAACTATTGGCTCCGCGCTTAAACAAGCTAGCGAAAAATAGATGATCCTGGGTCGCTGTCATCACGGCAAGGTAACGCTTTAGATCAACTTACAGAAGATTGAATGCGAACGAATTCTAGATATCGAAGAGATCCGAAGTAAACGGAAAATAGCGCGACCATCTCGATTGGGTGATTCATCACCTCAATTACTTCAATTGAGCAATTATCTATTCAAATCGACATCAATAATTGACGTTCAATGAACGGAAAAAAGCAATCAATGTAAATATCCGAAGGGGTACGAAAATGGAAGTTAGCAATAGACTTGGCATGAAAACGCATTTAATTGCAGGCAGTCCCGCTCCCGCGATTTCTTTGGATTCATCTAGAAGGGTATCAAGCTTGAAGGGTGGAAACAACACATCCACATCTGCCATCCAATCGGAAATTGACGCCATCTTAAAAGAGATTAAAAAACTCGAAACAAGCACCTGCAGTTCGGCTAATTCTTGGAATGCGAAAATAGCCAATCTGCAATCAAGGATTATCGCTTTAAACAAGAATATGGTTACCCCCAGTGCTAACAGTTCAGGCTCTTCGCAAGCTGCCCTAGGCTCTCAGCTCCAAAAAGTTAATGAGTCTTTTAATAATCTACCTAAAAACTGTGTAACGTCCGCGGACAGTGAGCCGGGCTTGGAACGCATCAAACAATTCATTGAAACTCAGCTAAACCAATATCTAAGAAATATACCCCTTGAAAGTGGTGGGTATTAGAGAAGTAAGGTCGAAAAAGGCAAAGCGGAGGCTCTCGATTTAGTTGCAAGGCGCAACACGAAACGGCTCTTCGAGGAAAAAATCCGCTTCAAGTCTTCGTGCCCAATCACGCATTGCTTGGCATATCCTTAAATTAATATGGTCAGACATAAGTTGTCTCTGGAAAATGATTTTGCTTCTCTGCTTAAGCGAAGCGACATTCATTTAACGTCGGAGTGACTTGCCGACGCTCCAAGGATATCTTGATTAACATATAAAGGAAGTGAAATACTTATTTAAGATGGTCAAACATCCTACAACTAATGCCATCTTCGTCTTGCAAAATCAAACAGGCCCCTCCCGGTGTCCTTTATTTTTTCTTTGTCGTCTCAAAATACACGGCATGTTATTTGCTAAAAGAATGGCGCTTTGCAGGATGATTTATTAGTTGATTAACCATAGTTTTCATAAATCACCTCAAATTTATTTATTCTACTATTTTTATTTAATGGAGAAGCATTTATGGGATTCACATCACCTTGCGATCAGCAATCAACAAGCATTAGAGACCATTCAAGAAATCAGAGCACTTGTCCAACCCTGCCTCAAGCAGAAGTGAGTAAAACACCGACGAGTTGCGGAAAAGATTACGACCCTTATATTTCTGATTATTGGAAATTAATACATGAATTAATGCTGCAAAAAGATCCTGCCACATATGCACGGCTGCATAAGACAATGATCAATAAAAGAATTGAGGACCTCCTTAAGCGTGCTGAAGGCCTTAAGAAGAGTTGCAAAGATGATAAGCGAATCGCAGTTTTCGACACGGCCGCCAATCTTGATGCATGGCGGCAGATTGCAAACAAGCCTTCGAACATAGATATTTCTGCAGTCATCAATACAACGAAAAGGGTGCTTTCCGGGTTAATAGGAACGGCTGCTGGTACTGCTGCCGCAATTGGTGGCTTGGGAACTGCGGTCATAGAAAATCTTCCAGCATTTAAGCTTGGTCCACAGTTCTGAATCGATTTACCACAGCATCTGGTAATCATTGCAGTATTCAAGCGTTCCTTCATAAAAGCAAAAAAGCCCCACCACTCTAAAGGCGATGGGGCTTTTCCATTCAAACAACATCAATCTACATCAAGCCGCCTGCGCCACCTGCTTCCCGCTCAGCGCCCCATCAATCAACTCAATCCAATGCCGCACCGGCGTCTGCGTCCCCGACTGCAGATGCGTGAGGCAGCCGATATTCGCCGATACGATCATCTCCGGCTGGGTCGCTTCCAGCTTGGCGAGCTTGTCGTCGCGCAGGCGGTAGGCGAGGTCCGGTTCCAGCACCGAGTAGGTACCGGCGGAGCCGCAGCAGAGGTGACTATCGGCGCAGAGCTGGACGTCGACGCCGGCGGCGCGCAGCAGCTGCTCGATCTTGCCGCGGATCTTCTGGCCGTGCTGCAGGGTGCAGGGCGGGTGGTAGGCCACGCGCTTGGCGGGCAGGCCGTCCAGCTTGGCGAGCAGTTCCTGCTCGAAGGCAGGCAGGAGTTCGCTCAGGTCCTTGGTCATCTCCGAGATGCGCCGGGCTTTCTCGGCGTAGCGCGGGTCCCCGGCCAGCAGGTGGCCGTAGTCCTTCACCATCACGCCGCAGCCGGAGGCGGTCATGATCAGCGCTTCCACGCCCTGCTCGACATACGGCCACCAGGCGTCGATGTTGTGGCGGGCATCGTCGAGGCCGCCGTCGTGATCGTTCATGTGGTAGCGGATGGCGCCGCAGCAGCCTTCCTTGGGCGCGACCACCAGCTGCACGCCGAGGGCGTCGAACACGCGGGCGGTGGCGGCGTTGATGTTGGGCGCCATCGCCGGCTGCACGCAGCCGTCGAGCAGCAGCATCTTGCGCGCATGCTGGGTGCGCGGCCAGTCGCCTGAGCCGACGCGGGCCGGCACCTTGTTGCGCAGCACCGGCGGCAGCACCGCGCGCACCGTCTGGCCGGCGGCCATGGCCGGCTTGAACAGCCACTTGCGAGTGAGGCCTTCCTTCAGCGCCTCGCGCACCAGGCGCTGCTTGAGCGGGCGCGGCACCTGCTGCTCCACTACCTTGCGACCAATGTCGACCAGGCGGCCGTACTGCACGCCGGAGGGACAGGTAGTTTCGCAGTTGCGGCAGGTGAGGCAGCGGTCGAGGTGGATCTGGGTCTTGCGGGTGGCGGGCTTGCCTTCCAGCACCTGCTTCATCAGGTAGATGCGGCCGCGCGGGCCGTCGAGCTCGTCGCCCAGCAGTTGATAGGTGGGACAGGTGGCGGTGCAGAAGCCGCAGTGCACGCACTTGCGCAGGATCGCATCCGCTTCCTTGCCTTCCGGCGTGTCCTTGATGAAATCAGCGAGATTGGTTTGCATGGTCAGAATTCGGGATACAGGCGGCCGACGTTGAAGATGCCGGCCGGGTCGAAGGCTTTCTTGAGGCCGCCGTGGATGCGGGCGATCGCCGGCGGCAGTGGATGGAAGACACCGATGGCCTTGTCGCCGCCGCGGAACAGGCTGGCATGGCCGCCCGCTTCCTTGGCGGCGGCGCGGATGGCGTCGGCGCTCGCGGTGGTCTTGAGCCAGCGCTGGGCGCCGCCCCACTCGATCAGCTCGTCGCCGTCCAGCGTCAGCGGCTTGGCATGAGTGGGCAGAGACAGGCGCCACAGGCTGGCGGCGGGCTGCAGGGAGCCGAAGAAATCGTTGCTCTGCTCGCGCAGGCTGAGCCAGAGGCCGTCGGCGTCCGGCACCTGCTCGCCGCCCATGCGGGCGATGGCGGCCTCGATTGCCGCCGGCGCGCCGGACAGGCGCACCAGCAGCACGCCGCCATGCCAGGCGCTGGCCGAGATCGGCAGCGGCTGGCCGCCCCATTCGTTGAGGCGGCGGATGGCTTCCTCGCGCTCCATGGAAAAGCGCAGCGTGGTTTCCATCAGCGGGCGCGGCAGCACCTTGAGCGACACTTCCAGGATCAGGCCGAGCGTGCCGAGCGAGCCGGCCAGCAGGCGCGAGACGTCGTAGCCGGCCACGTTCTTCATCACCTGGCCGCCGAAATGCAGGATGTCGCCCTTGCCGTCCATCAGCACCGCGCCGAGCACGAAGTCGCGCACCGCGCCGGCGGCCTGGCGGCGCGGGCCGGAGAGGCCGGCCGCGACCACGCCGCCGATGGTGGCGCCGGGTCCGAAGTGCGGCGGCTCGAAGGCCAGTATCTGGTTGTGCTGCGCCAGCGCCTGCTCCACCTCGGCCAGCGGCGTGCCGGCGCGGGCGGTGATCACCAGTTCGGTCGGGTCGTAGGCGACGATGCCGCTGTAGGCGCGGGTATCGAGCACCTCGCCGTTGAGGGCCTGGCCGTACCAGTCCTTGCTGCCGCCGCCGCGGATGCGCAGCGGCTGGCGGCTGTTGCCGGCATCGAGGATGCGCTGCCTGAATTCTTGGATGATGGGTTCCATCGTCGTTGTTCTTAGAAGCGGGGAAGATCGGGGAATTTCACCAGGCCGCGCTGGACGTGCATCTTGCCGTACTCGGCGCAGCGGTGCAGCGAGGGAATCGCCTTGTCCGGGTTGAGCAGGAAGGCCGGATCGAAGGCGCGCTTGACGGCGAAGAAGGCTTCCCGCTCCTCCGGCGCGAACTGCACGCACATGGAATTGATCTTCTCGATGCCGACGCCGTGCTCCCCGGTGATGGTGCCGCCGACTTCCACGCACAGCTCCAGGATGGCGGCGCCGAAGGCTTCGGCGCGCTCGAATTCGCCCGGCTGGTTGGCATCGAACAGGATCAGCGGATGCAGGTTGCCGTCGCCGGCGTGGAAGACGTTGGCGCAGCGCAGGCCGAAGCGCTGCTCCATGTCGGCGATGCTGTTGAGCACCAGGCCGAGCTGCTTGCGCGGGATGGTGCCGTCCATGCAGTAATAGTCGGGCGAGATGCGGCCGGCGGCCGGGAAGGCGTTCTTGCGGCCGGACCAGAACTTCAGCCGCTCCGCCTCGTTCTCCGACACGGCGATGGCGGTGGCGCCGGAGGCGCGCAGCACCTCGGCCATGCGGCCGATCTCGTCTTCCACCTCTTCCGGCGTGCCGTCGGATTCGCACAGCAGGATGGCTTCCGCGTCGGTGTCGTAGCCGGCGTTGACGAAGGGCTCGACCATGCGCGAGGAGGTCTTGTCCATCATCTCCAGGCCGGCCGGAATGATGCCGGCGGCGATCACGTTGGCCACCGCATCCCCGCCCTTGGCGACATCGTCGAAGGACGCCATGATGACCCGCGCCAGCTGCGGCTTCGGCACCAGCTTGACGGTGACCTCGGTGACCACGCCGAGCATGCCTTCGGAGCCGATGAACACCGCCAGCAGGTCGAGGCCGGGCGCATCGAGCGACTCGCCGCCGAGCTCCACCACCTCGCCCTCGGTGGTGACCATGCGCACCTTCAGCACGTTGTGCACGGTGAGGCCGTATTTCAGGCAATGCACGCCGCCGGAATTTTCGGCCACGTTGCCGCCGATGGAGCAGGCGATCTGCGACGAGGGATCGGGCGCGTAGTACAGGCCGTGGGCGCTGGCCGCCTCCGAGATGGCGAGGTTGCGCACGCCGGGCTGGACCACGGCGGTGCGGGCGTACGGGTCGAGCTTGAGGATGCGGTTGAAGCGGGCGGTGGACAGCACTACGCCGTCGGCGATCGGCATGGCGCCGCCGGACAGGCCGGTGCCGGCGCCGCGCGGCACGATCGGCACCTGCAGCTCGCGGCAGGCCTTGAGGATGGCGATCACCTGCTCCTCGGTCTGCGGCAGCGCCACCACCATCGGCAGCTGGCGGTAGGCGGTCAGTCCGTCGCATTCGTAGGGCCGGGTGTCTTCCTCGTTGAACAGCACGCTGCCGTCGGGCAGGATGCGGTCCAGCGCGGCGGCGACTTCGCGCTGGCGCGCGGCGCTGAAGGCTTGGTTCGGGGTCGGGGCGTTCATGGCGGAATCCTTGACAGTCCGCCAGAACGGCGGATTTTCAGATGTGCAGAGTGTAGCGAAAAGCGCCACACGCTTGGGCCGATTATGCGGCGGCGCAGGCTGAAAAGCTTGAGGCCGGCGCTTGAATATTTTTCACCCGGCCGGCTTGGCGGCGTCGCGCTCCGGCCGTTTCCCTACAAGGTCTTGAAGGTATCGAACAGCCAGTCGACGAAGGCGGCCACCTCCGGACGGCGCCGCGCTTCCGGTTCGTAGACCACGTAGTACGCATGCGGCGGCGATGTCAGACAGACATCGAAAAGCTGCACCAGTTCACCCGAGGCAAGCTGCTCGGCGGCGAAATGCTGGCGGGTAAGGCCGACGCCGTAGCCGGCGCGGATGGCTTCCAGCAGCAGCCCGAGATCGTCCAGGCGCAGGCCGGTGGACGGCTCCGGCCAATCCAGGCCGGCCACTTCGAACCAGGGCTGCCACGGTTCCAGCGCCGAGCGCAGCAGGGTCGCCTTCTTCAGATCGGCCGGCGTCTGCAGGCCGCCGATGCCGGCCACGTAGCTCGGCGTGGCGACGGCGAAGGCCGGCTCCTCGAACAGCTTCTCGGTCAGGATGTCGGGATACTTGCCGGCGCCGAAGCGCACCTCGACATCGCTCTCCGAGAGGCTGAGATCGTACAGCGGCACCGAGAGGAAGATCTCGACCACGATGTCCGGATGACGCGACTGGAATTCCGCCAGGCGCGGCACCAGCAGGTAGCGGGCGAAGGTGGGAGGCACCGTGATCTTGATGCGCGGCTGGGCCGGCGTGTTCCGGTGCGGCAGGGGAAAGTCGGTCAGCGTGCGCAGCGCCGCCCGCACCACGTCGAGGTAGCGGCGGCCGAACTCCGACAGGTTGACGCTGCGGCCGTCGCGGATGAACAGGCGTTCGCCGACGAATTCCTCCAGCAGGCGGATGCGGTGCGACAGCGCCGACGGCGTGATGCACAGTTCCTCCGCCGCCAGGGCGAAGGCGCCGTGGCGGGCGGCGGCTTCGAAGGCCGACAGGGCGTGAACCGGGGGCAGACGTGTCGCCATGCAATCCTTTTTCTTGTTCTCCTGGAGCCGGCGGGCTTACCAGCGAATGATCTTGCCGGGGTTCATGATGTTCTTCGGGTCGAGCGCATGCTTCAAGGTGCGCATGACGTCGATCGCCTCCTCGCCATGCTCCTGCACCAGGAAATCCATCTTGTGCAGGCCGACGCCATGCTCGCCGGTGCAGGTGCCGTCCATGGACAGCGCCCGGCCCACCATGCGCGCATTCACGCCCTCGGCGCGCGCCACGTCTTCCGGATCGTTCGGGTCCACCATCAGCAGCACATGGAAATTGCCGTCGCCGACATGGCCGATGATGGAGTAGATGATGCCGTGGTGCTCGCAGTCCGCCTGCGTATCCAGGATGCATTCGGCCAGGCTGGAGATCGGCACGCAGCAGTCGGTGGAGATGGCGCGGGCGCCGGGGCGCATCTGCAGCATCGCGAAATAGGCATTGTGCCGCGCCTGCCAGAGGCGGGAGCGGTCTTCCGGCCGCGTCGCCCATTCGAAGCCGAGGGCATTGAACTCGAAGGCGATTTCCTGCACCGTCTGCGCCTGCTCGGCCACGCCCATGTCGCTGCCGTGGAACTCGAACAGCAGCAGCGGCTTTTCCGGCAGGGTCAGCTTGTCGTGGGCATTGATGCTGCGCACGCCGTTTTCGTCGAGAAACTCCACCCGCGCCACCGGTACGCCCATCTGGATGGTGCGGATCACCGCGTTGACCGCGTCGGCGGTGGTATTGAAGGAGCAGACCGCGGCGGAAATGGCTTCCGGCTGCGGATAGAGCCGCACCGTGACTTCGGTGATGATGCCGAGCGTGCCCTCGCTGCCGACGAAGACGCGGGTCAGGTCGTAGCCGGCGGAGGATTTCTTGGCGCGGGAACCGGTGCGGATGATGCGGCCGTCGGCGGTGACCACCGTCAGCATCAGGGTGTTTTCGCGCATGGTGCCGTAGCGCACGGCATTGGTGCCGGACGCGCGAGTGGCCGCCATGCCGCCGAGGGAAGCGTCGGCGCCGGGATCGATCGGGAAGAACAGGCCGGTGTCGCGCAGTTCGGCATTGAGCTGCTTGCGGGTGACGCCGGCCTGCACCGTTGCCGTCAGGTCCTGCGGATGGATGGCGACCACCGCATTCATTTGCGACAGGTCGATGGTGACGCCGCCGCGCAGCGCCAGGATGTGGCCTTCGAGCGAGGTGCCGGTGCCGTAGGGAATGATCGGCACTTCATGGCTGGCGCAGAGTTTCACCGCCGCCGCCACCTCCTCGGTGGACTGGGCGAATACCACCGCGTCGGGCGGCATGGGATCGTAGGAGGATTCGTCGCGGCCGTGGTGCTCGCGCATGGCCTGGGTGGTGGAAAGGCGCTCGCCGAAGACTGCGCGCAGCGCATCGAGCAGGGCTTCGGGCAATGGCTTTCTCAGCTCCGCCAGGGGGGTGGGATGGTTCATGCTGCCTCCGCTGATGCATTGTCGTCACCGGATTTTACTCCCGGAAGCGGGCACGGCGGATTTGGCTTATCCTCCGGCTGATTCCACCTCAAGGGACAGACGACAACATGGGCAACCGACTTTCGAAGATCGCCACCCGCACCGGCGACGACGGCACCACCGGCCTCGGCGACGGCAGCCGCACCGACAAGGACAGCCCGCGCGTGCACGCCATGGGCGACGTGGACGAGCTCAATTCCCACCTCGGCCTGCTGCTGTGCGAAGACATGCCGCCAGCCATGCGCGAGCAGCTGGTATCGATCCAGCATGACCTGTTCGACCTCGGCGGCGAGCTGTGCATTCCGGGTTACACGCTCATTCAGGAGGCGCACGTCGCCCGGCTGGATGGCTTGCTGGCGGACTACAACGCCGACCTGCCAGCGCTGAAGGATTTCATTCTCCCGGCCGGCTCCCGCGCCGCGTCGCTGGCACACGTCTGCCGCACCATCTGCCGCCGCGCCGAGCGCAGCGTGGTCAGCTTGGGACGGGTGGAAGCGGTGAACGAGGCGCCACGGCAATATCTGAATCGGCTGTCGGATCTGATGTTCGTGCTGTCGCGGGTGCTGAACCGTTATGCGGGCGGAGGGGATGTGTTGTGGGAGCGGGAGCGTAGCAGGTAGTTTTTGGAGCGCCGCTCTGTTCCTGCGGAGCCGGTCAGGCTTGCAAGCCCGACTGTGGGAAGGTCGCGCAGCAAAGAAAACTCCTCCCCTTTCAAGGGGGAGGTTGGGAGGGGGATGGGTTTCTTCCGCATTTAACGGATGTTCTTTAAGCGCGACAAAAACCCATCCCACCCACAGCAGCGCTTGCAAGCGCTGCTGGCTGCGCAGGCGCGGAGCAATACTCCGCGAAACCCCTGCTACGCCCCAAACCCTCCCCTTGAAGGGGAGGGGACTGGGTAGTCAGGTCCTGAACCTCACCCACGATCAGGCCCGCAAGCCTGACTGGCTTCGCGAGCGCAGGGCGGTGCCCTGCGAAATCCTCGCTATGCCCCTAGATGGGAAAGAAACTTCCTTGCTCCTTCAACCGACTCAATTATTCACCACCAGCCGCGGCTGATCCTTGCCGAACCGCTGGCGAATCGACGCCGCGATGCCAGCGCCATCCAGCCCGCAAGCCGCCAGCAGCTGCGCCGCATCGCCATGATCGATGAACCGATCCGGCAGGCCGAGATGCAGGATGGGCTTGACGATGCCGGCTTCGGCCAGCGCTTCCGCCACCGCCGATCCGGCGCCACCCATGATGCAGCCCTCCTCCACCGTCACCAGCGCTTCATGATCCTGCGCCAGCTGCTTCACCAGCTCGGCATCGAGCGGCTTGACGAAGCGCATGTTGGCCACGGTGGCGTCCAGCTTTTCCGCCGCCTGCAGCGCCGGATGCAGCATGGTGCCGAAGGCCAGGATGGCGATGCCCTTCCCTTCGCGGCGGATCTCGCCCTTGCCCAGCGGCAGCGTGTCCAGCGTCGGCTGCACCGCCGCGCCGATGCCGGCGCCGCGGGGATAGCGCACCGCCGCCGGTCCTTTGTACTGATAGGCGGTGGAAAGCATCTGCCGGCTTTCGTTTTCGTCCGACGGCGCCATCACCACCATGTTGGGAATGCAGCGCAGGTAGGCGAGATCGTAGTTGCCGGCGTGGGTGGCGCCGTCGGCGCCGACCAGGCCGGCGCGGTCGAGGGCGAAGGTGACGTCCAGGTTCTGCAGCGCCACGTCGTGGATCAGCTGGTCATAGCCGCGCTGCAGGAAGGTGGAGTAGATCGCCACCACCGGCTTGAAGCCTTCGCAGGCCATGCCGGCGGCAAAGGTGACCGCATGCTGCTCGGCGATGCCGACGTCGTAGTACCGGTCGGGGAAGCGCCGCTCGAATTCCACCAGGCCGGAACCTTCGCGCATGGCGGGCGTGATGCCAACCAGGCGTTGGTCGGCGGCGCCCATGTCGCACAGCCAGTCGCCGAACACCTGGGTGTACGTCAGCTTGGAGGCGGAGGCCGGCTTGATGCCTTCCTGCGGGTTGAACTTGCCGGGGCCGTGGTACAGCACCGGGTCGGCCTCGGCCAGCTTGTAGCCCTGGCCCTTCTTGGTGACCAGGTGCAGGAACTGCGGGCCTTTCAGGTTCTTCAGGTTCTGCAGCGTCGGCACCAGAGCGTCGAGGTCGTGGCCGTCGATCGGGCCGATGTAGTTGAAGCCGAACTCCTCGAACATCGTGGCCGGCATCACCATGCCCTTCGCATGCTCTTCTAGGCGCTTGGCCAGCTCCAGCATCGGGCCGGGCAGCACCGACTTGCCGACGTTGCGGGCGGCGGCGTAGAACTTGCCGGACATGAGCCGCGCAAGATAGCGGTTGAGCGCGCCCACCGGCGGCGAGATCGACATGTCGTTGTCGTTCAGGATCACCAGCAGGTTGATGTCGTCATAGACGCCGGCATTGTTGAGCGCCTCGAAGGCCATGCCGGCGGTCATGGCGCCGTCGCCGATCACCGCCACCGCATGCCGGTTCTCGCCCTTGGTGCGGGCGGCCAGCGCCATGCCGAGAGCGGCCGAAATCGAGGTGGAGGAATGGGCGGTGCCGAAGGTGTCGTACTCGCTCTCCGCCCGGCGCGGGAAGCCGGAGATGCCGTCCAGCTGGCGCAGGGTGCCCATGCGGTCGCGGCGGCCGGTGAGGATTTTATGCGGATAGGTCTGATGGCCGACGTCCCAGACGATGCGGTCTTCCGGCGTGTTGAAGACATAGTGCAGCGCGATGGTCAGCTCCACCGTGCCGAGGTTGGACGACAGGTGTCCGCCAGTCTTGGAGACGGAGTCCAGCACGAAGGCGCGCAGCTCGTCGGCCAGCGGCTTGAGCTGGAGGCGCGACAGCTGGCGCAGGTCGGCGGGGGAATCGATTTTGTTTAGCAGGTTCATACTAGGCTTTCCGCTGCACGATCAGGTTGGCCAGTTCGCGCAGTAGATGGGCACGGTCTCCGAAGGGAGCCAGCGCCTTGTGGGCATCATCCCGCAGTTTTCTTGCGAGCGCCTGCGATTGCTCAAGACCGAGCATCGAGACATAGGTTGGCTTGTTGTCGGCGGCATCCTTGCCGGCGGTCTTGCCCAGGGTGCCGGAATCGGCGGTAGCGTCGAGCACGTCGTCCACCACCTGGAAGGCCAGGCCGACGGCGGCGGCGTAGTCGTTCAGCGCCGCTTCTTCGGTGGGCGTCAGCGTCTTGCCGCACAGCGCGCCGAGCATCACCGAGACGCGCAGCAGCGCGCCGGTCTTCAGGCGATGCATCTGCTCCAGCTGCGGCAGGGTGAGCGTCAGCCCGACGCTGGCGAGGTCGATCGCCTGGCCGCCGCACATGCCGCGCGAGCCGGAGGCGTCCGCCAGCAGGCGCAGCATGGCCACCCGGCGCGCCGGATCCACGGCGTCGCTTCCCTCGGCCAGCACCAGGAAGGCCTGGGATTGCAGCGCATCGCCGGCGAGCAGCGCGGTGGCTTCCCCGAATTGCACATGCACCGTCGGCTTGCCGCGCCGCAGGGCATCGTCGTCCATGCAGGGCATGTCGTCATGCACCAGCGAGTAGGCGTGGATCATCTCCACCGCCGCGGCGGCGCGTGCCAGCGCGGCTTCGGGCGCCTCGAACACCGCGCCGGCGGCAAAGGCCAGCAGCGGACGCACCCGCTTGCCGCCGTCCAGCACGGCGTAGCGCATGGCCGCATGCAGCTGCGCCGGCGCCTCGGTGTCGGACGGCAGGAAGCCGTCCAGCGCCGCCTCCATGCGCACCTGCACGGCCCGCATCCATTCGGCGAATGCCGGATCGGGCATCATAGATCGGCCTCGCCGTCTTCCTCGCCATCCAGCGGAAAGGGCTTGAGCATGTCGCCTTCCAGTACCTTCACCTGGCCCTCAACCCGCTCGAGCTGCGAAGCGCAGAACTTCACCAGCTCCGAGCCGCGCTTGTAGGCGGCCACCGAAGCTTCCAGCGGCAGCTCGCCGGCTTCCATCTGCGACACCAGGTTTTCGAGTTCCGCCATCGCTTCCTCGAAAGACGCTGGCTGACCCGTGGCTATTGAGGGCTGAGTAGGCATACCGGGGATAAAAGAAAGTAAGCCCTCTATTTTAGAGCAATCCACCGCCGGTCAAGGAATCCCTTGCTGGCGGGATTTTCCTTGGGGCATTGTTCAGCCGCGCGGGGCGGCACGGCGCGCGCCGTTGCCTGTTCATTTTGTCACCGCTTTTTCCGCCGTTGCGCTGAAATTGGCGTAATTTGATTGTCATTTCCATACTGCGGACGTTTCCCCGCGCTCGGCATTTTCCCGTATCCCGAATCAACGGACGGAAACGGCGCTTCGGGTATAATCCCGCGTTCTGTCCAAAATTTCCGTTTCATCTTTTTTGAATACTGGTTTTTGCGGATTCTTTCTCTCTTAGGTTGGTGCAAATTAATTTGGGGGTGGGGATGTCCGATCTGGCTCAACTTGCCAAGCTCGCGCGCTCTAACGCGCAACTTCCGGTCAACGTCTATTTCGATCCTGCGCTGTTGCAGCAGGAAATCACAAAACTTTTCCAGCAGGGTCCGCGCTACGCCGGTCATGAACTGATGGTGCCTAATGCCGGCGATTACGCCACGCTGGCCTGGGAAAACGAGGGCCGCATGCTGGTGCGGAACGAGCAAGGCATTGAGCTGCTATCCAACGTCTGCCGCCACCGCCAGGCCAAGATGCTCGACGGCCGCGGCAATACCCGCAACATCGTCTGCCCGCTGCATCGCTGGACCTACGATCTCAAGGGTGAACTCATCGGCGCGCCGCATTTCGGCGAAACGCCGTGCATGAATCTCTCCAGGACGCCGCTGCAGAACTGGAACGGCCTGCTGTTCGAGCAGAACGGCTTCAATGTCGCCGAGCAGATGCGCAATCTCAGCGTCACCAAGGACCTCGATTTCAGCGGCTATATGCTCGACCACGTCGAAGTCCACGAATGCGACTACAACTGGAAGACCTTCATCGAGGTCTACCTCGAGGATTACCACGTCGAGCCTTTTCACCCGGGCCTGGGCAGCTTCGTCACCTGCAGCGACCTGAAATGGGAATTCGGCGAGAACTACAGCGTGCAGACGGTGGGCGTGAACCATGCGCTCAAGCGTTCCGGCACGCCGAAGTACAAGAAGTGGCAGGAGCAGCTGCTCAAGTTCCGCAACGGCGAGCCGCCCGCCTTCGGCGCCATCTGGCTGACGCTCTACCCGAACATCATGGTGGAGTGGTATCCCCACGTGCTGGTGGTATCGACGCTGTGGCCGAAGGGGCCGCAAAAGACGGTCAACGTGGTGGAGTTCTACTATCCTGAGGAGATCGCGCTGTTCGAGCGCGAATTCGTCGAAGCGGAACGCGAAGCCTACATGGAAACCTGCATCGAGGACGATGAGATCGGCCTGCGCATGGATGCCGGCCGCCGCATCCTGATGGAGCGCGGCGTCAGCGAAGTCGGCCCCTACCAGTCGCCGATGGAGGATGGCATGCAGCACTTCCACGAGTGGTACCGCAAGCACCTCGACCCCGAAAGCGCCAAGCCGGCGCTGTAAGCCACACACCCAGCCAGCCCGTCATGTCCGCATGACGGGCTTTTTCTTTCGCCGGCGGCATGAGCCCCGCCTTCCTTTCCTTCCCGTTTTCAAGTTCGTTCCGATGCAATCTTTGTGGATGCTGTTTGCCGCCTTCATGTTCTCCATCATGGGCGTGTGCGTGAAGCTGGGTTCCAGCCTTTACTCAACCTCCGAGATGGTGATGTACCGCGGCCTGATCGGCGTCGTCGCGCTCTTTGTTCTGATCCGGCTGCAGGGCGGCACCCTGAAGACCGCCTACCCCCGGCAGCATGCCTGGCGCGGCTTCATCGGCGTAGTCTCGCTGTGGCTGTGGTTCTACGCCATCGGCAAGCTGCCATTGGCCACCGCCATCACCCTCAACTACACCGCGCCGATCTGGATCGCCGCCATCCTCTTCGTCGCCGGCTGGTGGCACGGCACCAAGCGCTTCGAACTCGGCCTGACCCTGGCCATCCTGATGAGCTTCGCCGGCGTCACCCTGCTGTTGCAGCCCGCCTTCCATGCCGACCAGTGGCTGGGCGGCCTGCTCGGCCTGTGTTCCGGCCTGCTGTCGTCCATGGCCTATCTGCAGGTGCGCAAGCTCGGCCTGATGGGCGAGCCGGAGTACCGGGTGGTGTTCTTCTTTTCCGCCACCGGCATCGCCGCCGGCATTGTCGGCGCCCTCGCCGGCCAGGCCCTCGGCAATCCGGCCGAAGCCTGGCATGCCCATACCGGCCGCGGCATCCTGCTGCTGCTCGGCATGGGACTGAGCGCCGTCATCGCCCAGATGGCCATGACCCGCGCCTACCGCCTCGGCAAGACCCTGCTCACTGCCAACTTGCAGTACAGCGGCATCCTCTTCTCCAGCCTGTGGAGCGTGCTGCTGTGGAACGACCGCATCAGCTGGATGGGCTGGGCCGGCATCGGCATCATCTTCGTCAGCGGCCTCGCCGCGACCTATTACAATGCCCGCAGCGCCGGCGCGCAAGTCGCCAAGCCTGACGTGACCACCGCCAACGACCCGATCGCTACCGAAGCCTGACAAGGAGACCGCGATGTCCTTCACCACCCTGATCACCGCCCAGAATCTCTCCAGCCGCCTGGAGGAACCCAACTGGATCGTGCTCGACTGCCGCCACGATCTCGCCAACCCGGATGCCGGCCAGGCCGCATGGCAGGCAGGCCACATCCCCGGCGCCGCCTTCGCCCATCTTGACCGCGACCTCGCCGACCATGCCCGCGGCCCGAACGGCGAATTCCGCGGCCGCCATCCGCTGCCAAGCCAGGACGCCTTCATCGCCACCCTGCGCCGCTGGGGCGTGAACCAGGATTCGCAGGTCATCGCCTATGACGCCCACGGTGGCATGTTTGCCGCCCGCTTGTGGTGGATGCTGCGCTGGGTCGGCCACGAAGCGGTCGCGGTGCTGGACGGTGGCCTGCAGGCATGGCAGGCGCTCGGCCTGCCCGTCACCGCCGATGCACCATCGGCGCGCCCCGAAGGCAACATCGCCCTGCGGCCTTCCCTCACGTCCACCGTGGACGTCAACGAGTTGACGGCCAATCTCGCCACCGCCGAACTGACGGTGATCGACGCCCGCGCCCCGGACCGCTTCCGCGGTGAGAACGAAACCCTGGACCCGGTCGGCGGCCACATTCCCGGCGCGAAGAACCGCTTCTTCAAGGACAACCTGCTGCCTGACGGGCGATTCAAGCCGGCGGAGCAGTTGAAGCAGGAGTTCGCGCCGCTGTTGCCGGCGGCTGAACAGGGCGTGATGCAATGTGGGTCCGGCGTGACCGCTTGCCATAGTCTGCTGGCGCTGGAGGTGGCGGGTTTACAGGGGGCGGCGCTTTATCCGGGGTCGTGGAGTGAGTGGTGTGCGGATGAGCGGAGGCCGGTGGAGAAGTAGAAAGGCTTTTCACGACTTACAGGAGTTTAATGTAGGGCTATTGGCTATTGGCTGGGGGCTGGGGCTGGGCAAACTACGTTTGCCGCAATTAGTATGTTGACTGCGTTTGCGTCTACCTCTGCACCGCAAACATTTTTGGTTGCGCCGTGCAGCGTAAAATCACTCTTGTACACTTGCTCAGTGGTTATAGAGGCTACCTACCACATTGTCATTGGAAAAGCGGTCGATACTAAAGTACAGCGAGCTCCCCAAAAAATCTGAATCGAAGTACCACATATACAGCCCTCCCGTCAGCCTCGCGTTCCTGAGTTTCTTCACATGGAAGCTGCAACTTTCGCCGGGTTTCAATGTTCGGGATCTGCATGATGCTGGGACAACGGCGAGCTCCTCGTTATTGCGCGAGATGGCCATCCAAGATTTGAGAGTGACCGGTTCTGTGCCTCTATTCACAATGGGTACCTTTATTCGGTCACGACTGTTGTTGCTGAAGAAGAGAAACGTAAGGTTTCTTTTAAGCTCATCGCGGTCTTCTATTTCTAGCCAAGGCATCGAGAGCGACCCTGTTACTTTTTCTCGAAAAGAAAATTAACGTCTATCTGGTCAGGGAAATCGAGATTTGGATCAATTACGGAGATAAGAAGATCGTTTTCAAAATTTCCTGGGCCAAACTTGTGAGCGACAATGCCACCCCAGATCTCATGGTCCGAGGTCCCTCGACAGCGGGGCTCAACAGCCTTCTTGAAGTAACAATCGGCCATTGAACATCCTTCCTGTACCTCGAGATGCTTGGGAAAGACGATCAACCTATATCGTTCAGTCGAAAGAACGAAGTCTTGGTCATGTGGGCTGCTGCGCATTGACAAAGCCCCCATGTCCATCCGCTTGACGATACGGCTTTTCGAATCAAGCAGGACCGCTTTGAAGCGGGAACGTATAAAAAATTTGCATAGCTTAAGGTCGGCGCCTTCTCTCGCATGTGCGCTGCCGGAGAACAATGCTGTTAAGAAGAGAAAGGCAAAGATTTTGCAAAGGGTAGCGTTGCACGATCCAGAGTCGTCATATTTATTCATTGAAGACCATACCTTCACAAATCTTTCAGGTAGCTTTTGCAAGCTCGAAAATAAATTTTGATCTTTAGAGTTTCAGCACTCGTGAAGAAGCGATGTCTGCCAAAGGCTTTCGCCTAGGAGCACTCTAATGCGTCAAAAAAGTGGCTTTAATCTTCAAGCTATCATTCTAAATCTTCCAGAACTTAAAATATTTCTTAGGGTCTTTGGTCGACCAAAGGGGACCACATCCAACTTAATTTTACATATGCATTTAGTGGGAGAGTCTCAGCGAACCACTAATTGTTTTTTGACCTTATACTTTTGATGAATCGAAGTTGTATACTCACGAAGTAATTTCCATTCAGTTTTGATGCTTTTGCTTCCCCACTTTAGAACTTCCATACTGTTATCTTCTTGGTTAAGCGCGATATCATCGATTTTCCATCTACCGTCTTCTTTTACTAAGGAGTAGCGTGTCCAAGATGGCCAAGTCCAATATTTATAACGCACTACTAAAGTGACTGAGCTTCCGTTAATTTTCGCAGTGCCAATTTTCAAAAACTTCATCACGGTGTCAAATTCCTCAGGCCGTGTTCCGAATCTGAAATCAAGGTAATAATCGTTGTGCACCAATTTTTTATCAATAAGATGCGCTGGCACTGGCATTTCAGGCTTTTCTGGTACTAGACACTGTACCCACATAAAGAGACTCAGAAAATCTTTACTAAAATAGCGTTTGTATGTGGGGAAGAGCTGGGTTGAGGCATCTGAGAGTGGATCTAAAAAAGCTTTCTCGCCTCTTCTGCTGTCCGGTTTTCCGGTGCTACAAAGTAGCGTTTCCGGATCTATAGCGACGAACGATTTGATAAGACTTTCTGCAGCCAAGAGGTCCTCGGAGCTTACCTTAGTGGCTGCGCTTGAAAAGGCCGATGCAGCCAAAAGAATAAGCACACAAAGCAATCTTTTTATCACTATGCCTCCTTAACGTAGCTAGCGTGTTTTTTCAATACGTCTGGCATGGTGATCTGCTGTTGTTTTCCGCCGCCAGGTAAACAAGCCCACACTTTATATAAACTACATTTCTCAACAGCTTCTTCGACTTTCCCTTCCATCAAATAACCGAGCGCAGTGCGTTTTATTCCTTTGGGGTCAGGTTCATTTGAAGTGCTTTCTTGAAGCAAATAAAGGGCGACTCGGTCCTGCATCTGTGGGTTGAATAATTCCGGCCATCCAGTTTTCTTAATTATCGAGTTCCATGTTGCCCACATAATCTGGTAAGCTCCTGCGACAACTTTTTGTCCAAGTTTTGTTCCAGGGTGTGTTTCCCAAGAGTCGAAAGTTACCTCTCTTCTATTTTCTCTTCGTAACGCTTGATAGGGCTTCTGATAATCCTTCGCTTCTAATTCGCGCAATATCCGCAAAAAAGCATCAACGTTACGAAAAGATGCCGGATCGCTTATTTTTCTGTATATACCCGTCACCCGGTATCTCTTTGTATCTCTTCTTTGTCCACCTAATGAAGGTATGGTCCTCCAGGAAAAGTCACTGACGAACCCGTGATAGGTTCGTATATCAATATGTCCTGACGCAGTTGGATCATAAGGATGGACTTGTTCGTAAACGATAATGTCTCCCGGAGCTGTGTACATTAGATCGGGCTGCGTATAAGTAGCGAAATACTTCTCAGGAACTGCTGTGTCACTATCCGCCTTCATTACGCCGACACTGATGGACTTTGAGACATCCTCATATCGAATCTCAATCTTTGGAAGCTGCTGTGAAATGTCGGTGAACCCGTAACTGATCCAATCAGCTCCTGATTCCTTTGCATGCCGTGAGTTGCCGTGACCACTGGTGTAACCACTGCGGTGTAGCGCAACCTTGACATAGACAAGACAAATCCCTTTGGGACTGGTTGGAGCTTTAGGATCAAATTTTGGATCCTTCTCCTGGGCGTATTTCGCAAGCACATTGATGGTTGGCGCACCGGCACGCTTATATGGCGTGTAATCGAGGCTGAGCTGATTCTCAGCAAACTCAACAAGGCGCTTTACCTGTTCCACCGCGTCTTGTGTATTCACTGCCACCGGCTTTTCAATGCTTGGTTGTAATTTGGGATGGGCTTGCGGCACAGGTAGAGGCACTGGAGCCGGGGAACTGGGCGTCGCATTCTTTTTCTGCGGCTGAGGAGTTGCGGGCCGTGCCGCTGGTTTTGCTTTGGGGGTCGACGGGTTGATATGGAAATCCTTCCAGGTCCAAAGGTTGAATGCAGCCAGAACCTTTCGCTTAAGCCAATCCAGCGTCGAGTCCTGTACCGTTGCCTGAGGGTGGCCCCGACTGTCACGGTCATTCACAACTTTTACAGCCGTCTGGTTCGGTGCAGTTGTCGGCTTGGAGGATGGATTCGTTGCTTTATCATTTGAGCTGCCTTTACCCGTCGCATTTTTTTCCAGATTTTTTGTCCCTTGCGGTGCTGAAGAGGCGGACGTACCGGATGGCGCCGGGGCGGCTTTCTTTTCATCGGCAGATGGTTTTGGAAGTTGCTGTTCCGCGTTTCCCGGTTCTCCATGATGAAGCTCGGTTTCGACTTCGGCTTTGACCTTGGGACTTACGATGGAGTAGCCATTCCATCCCGCTTCGGCCAACAACGTTCCAACATACTTGTAGTCGCATGCGTGCTCCCGGTAGACATACAGTTCTACCTCGGTCGAGGGATCGAGATCGACCAGTAGTTCGAGGCGTCCGTCGTCCTTGGTGACCCCGGCGATGGTAGTTGTCGGTGTCTTGAGGCGATATTTCAAGCCGGGAATCGGCTGCATGGCAAAGTCGATGATCGACATGCTCAGTGTTGCGGTGTCCGCAGGCTCGCTCGGATTCTCCTGACCCTCGGCTGTTGAAGAAAACGCTTCACCTTGTTCTGCATTATCTGGAAACGCAGTAGCTGCGCTTATTCCCTCTTCCTTGGTAATCTTTTCAACTGCGGGCTCATCTTTCCTGTAGCCCTCGCCGCCGAATGGTTCTCCATCGGGTAAAGAAGACAAGCCTGGATTGCCTTGCACCTCCTGTTCACTGACGTCGGCCATGAATTCGCTCCTTTCTCGTCAATGGTTTCGATCGCCGAAAATGCGCCACTGCCCATCGCCCACCCAGACAGTAAGTTTTTCCTTCTGTGCGGTGACCACCGTCTGGGTGCGGCCTAATTCGTCCAGCGTTCCCTTGGCTAACAAGGCGCCTGATGACGAGCGGATCTCGTAGGGCGCTTGCTCAAGCACTTTCGCTCCGCCTGGGATCAGTCCGATAACCTGGGAAAGGTTGATGCGCTGGCTATAGCTTTCCTCGGTCGCCATCTTGGGCAGTGGCGAGATGGCTAGCGCTTCCTTGACGGGTCCGCTCAAATCAAACTTCGCCGCCTTCTGCGACTGCAGCCCCGGGCAATGCACTTCGATATCCTTGCCCACGCGGATATACCCGCCCCCGGCCGCCAGCAGAATCTCCTGCGGCGCCTGGATCACCACCCTGCCGCCCACGCTGCTGATGGTGAGCTCCTGCTGCGCTGCCAGGCTCATCGGTCCGTCCTGCGCCTGCAGCGTCATGCCGCCCTTGGCTGCGATCAGCTTGAAGGTGTCCTTCACCTTCGCTTTTGCTCCGCCGACGAATAGCGAGATCGATTCGGCGACGTTGTGGATCCAACGCCGGCCGGTGGTCTGGTTGCTGTCGCGCTGGGCGATCTGGTCGATGTTGGTTTGCGCGGTCATCGTCATGCTTTGGCCGCTGGCGATGGCAATGCCGTCCGGGCCGCTGGCGGCGATGATGCGCTGGCCGCCGTTGGCTTTTTGTTTCGCGGTATTGCTACCGTTTTCCAGGTCGTGCAGCGCTTGCCTCAGATGCGCCTGGTGGCCCTGCTCGCTGCTGCCGACGGGTACCGCATCGTCGTTGATGCGCTGGTTGCCGTGCCCGGTCTCCGGCTGGTTCGCTTGCTGGTGCAGCGCCTGCTCGCCTTGCCGTTCGGCCAGCTGGAGCGCGGCGTCGAGCAGTTGCAGCAGCGCTTGCCGTTCCAGCTGTACGCCGTTGGCATGCGGCTGGGATTCGGCGGTGAGCAGCAGGCCCCTGGCGGCCCGGATGGCGGCGGCGGCATCGGTGCGCAGTTCGATGCCTTCGCCGCGCGGCGCGGCCTTGCCGTCGGTGCGCGCATGGCCGAGCCAGCCGAG
>NZ_FZOT01000018.1 GCF_900188095.1 Noviherbaspirillum humi
GACGGCCATCCCGATGAAGGCGGAGTGCCGATAGGGATAGCCTCTACAGACTTGGAATCAGAGGATGCTCTTGACATGCTGCTGGCGTCTGAAAAGCTCGCTCGGGAGTTAATTGGAGCGATTTCGTTGACGAGCGGGAGAAGGCGGTAATACCACTTATCTAAGAAAACTTAGGGGTAAATTGCCCTCGAAATTGCCTAAACCAGCCGCTTCGGCTTGCCCATAGCGGCGAGCTTTTTCCCATAGAACGTCCATAGTTTCCTTCGTGCGTTCCCGATCCGCTGGCAGCTTTGCGAGCAGCTCGGCGAAGCAAATCATTGCGTTCTGTTCGGCTTGCGAGAGCTTATCGAAATGGATCAAAAGCTCTTCCGTATGCGAACCAGCTTGAGTCGCTATGTCTTTCATGGCTATCAGTGTTGATTTGCGTCAATCAATGCTAAACCAAAAATGTTTTACGAGCCATTTTTTCTGCATTCGAGGAACCCAATCGGTTCAAAGAGCGCAAAAAACCCGGCGTCTTTCGAGGCCGGGCAGATCGCTTTGGTCACTTGTTGCACGTCTGACGTTACTCCCCGCACAAGCGGCCAGTTAGATTTCCATCAACCCGCGCAGCATCTTCGAGCGCTGCACCAGGTCATCACGCTCGGTCGACGCCGGCGCCCGCCTGGCGAAGTCGGTCAGGTCCCGCAGCAGCTCGCCGATCGCCTTTTTTTCTTCGTCGGTCCACGCGGCCTGAGCGACCTTCGCCAACTCCAGTACGGTTTCAGGATCGGCGATGGATTGGAAGGTGGCTCGGCTCAGCGGGGTATCTTTCTCGATGGCTTCGAGGCAGGCTTGTTCGATGACCGGAAGGGCGTGCATGGATGGGAATCAGCAGCGTGGAGGAGCGTCCAATTATAGCCGCAGACGCATCTCATAATTACTTGCAAGGAAGTGGGTCATACAGAAGTGATACAGACTCACTGGAAGGCCAGTGTTTATGCGGTATTCCTCCCCTTGAACTACGGAGTAGTTCGGAATCATGGTCGGGATAATAGCTGGCGAATTAAAGGATAGTGGTAGCAACGTGGTATTGCTAATGCTGAGCAGCTGACCCCCGGCTTGGGAGTAATCATGGCATTTGGCTTGGTAAACCAATAAAAGCAGCCTTAAAACCAAACTCTTGAAGCGAGCCTCAGCCGCCAAGGACTTTGGTAAAAAAGTGAAAGTAACCTTAATGGAGAGTAAAAGCAGCTGTCGAAAGAATTTACAGAAGTTGCGATGTTTTTTTTAACCCTTTGTTTTATTTAGAATTTCCTGTGGGCACAAAAAATGCTACACCGAGGTTTCTATAAAAACAGGGGAAATCATGAATTTTGTAGGGAAAAACTTTAAGCTTGCTTGCATGCTTAGTTTATTGCTTGGCGCGGGTTCGGTTCATGCGACTCAGTTCAGCATCCAAGGCAGCGATGTCGTGACCAACAGCGGATATGGTTTTTCGTATTCCGGAGATGGTGGCAATCCGACAAATTCCGTCAACGATGCTCGAGGTTCCGTGGGTGACGGCGGCTATGATGCTTTTGATGGTATGGGCTACTTATCCAATACCGGCTCTTTAAGCGTCACTCGCCGAACTGAAGCGTTTCAATCTTTGAATCTATACCGATGGTTTGACACTTTCACCAACAATACTGGTTCGACCATTACACAAACCATTAACTGGTGGGGTAATCTTGGCTCTGATGGATACCAAACTACCTATGCCGGTCCAGGTAGTTCTTTCATCAACGTAGACAACAATGGATATGACCCGGTAGGCGCTTATATCTATGGGAATAACACCTTCGCTAGCACAAGCATGAATTCCTCATGGTATTGCGGTCCAGAGGGTCAGTGGAGCTGTTACGACAATGTCAATATTTCAACGACGCTTACCTTAGATGCCGGCCAGAGCGCTAGCTTACTAAATTTCGTTTTCTTGGCCAGAGATAATAATGACAGATCTGGTGATGTTGCATTAGCAACCAACACAGCCGCTAATTTGGTTGCAAATCCTTATCTAGACGGTCTCAACCAAGACGAGCGCTCCCGGATTCTCAACTGGGGAGGGATGCCATCCGAAGTGCCTGAACCAGGAACCGCAGCACTGCTTGGTCTCGGGTTGTTCGGTTTTATGATGTCGCGGCGCCGCAAGTCTTAAAACAACTAGAGAATAATGCTTCTAAACCCGCTTCGGCGGGTTTTGCTTTTAACCGGCAAACTCTTACTTTGTCATATCCGGAATGGGATATTGCCAGTGCCCGCAGGTCTACTTATCAGGGTCAATGAAATCACAGAGGTCAGCATTCGTGACCTCAAAATATGACCCGCGAGATTTCTATCGATAGGGGAAGTTGGAATATAACACCTGGCGTGTTGCAAGGCCGGGCAAACCCATTGGTCACCGATGCACCTCTGACCCTACTCCTGACGCAAGTGGTCAGTTAGATCTCCATCAATCCGCGCAGCATCTTCGAGCGCTGTACTAGGTCATCCCGCTCGGTCGACGCCAGCGACCGCCTGGCGAAGTCGGTTAGATCTCGCAGCAGCTCCCCGAGCGCCTTCTTCTCTTCATCGCTCCAGGCGGCCTGGGCTATTTGGACGAGCTCTAAGGCAGAGCTTGGATCAACGACGTCGCGGAATGCGGATTAGCCCTCAGGCGTGTATTCCTCGATGACTTCGAGGCAGGCATTTTCAATGACGGCAAGTGCGTGCATGGATACAGTGGGTTGGACAGAGGATGGCAGAGTATAGCGGCGGCAGTTTGGGGTCCAGCGTTGTATGAAATCGCACGTTGGTCAAAGTGTTGGTACTGGTAGTGATTGCCTTGCAGAGAAATATTAAATATCAAGGCGTTAGATGGTAAATAAGTTGGCACTGGTGACCGAGATATTCGATCATCTGCTGTGGTGTCATCATGGTCCCCTTCATGTCCTAGTGATTGCGCAATGGCCGCTGCCTGGCCTGGCCTTTGAAAGGCGCAGGAAAAGCGGTTCGGGCCATGTCGCGTGTCTAGGACAATTTACGATAACCGCGTCGACTCCACATGCCATGTTTTCGGTAAAGAGGCGGCGCCGGCATCGCTGCCGGCGCGGTCAGGCGACTACCCGCATCGAGCCGATGCTGCGCGGGACCACGCCGAGATCGTCCCATGCTTCCGGATGGCAGGTGAACAACAGGATCTGGTGCCGCTGCATGGCATCGAGCAGCGCACGCTTGATCCGTTCGCGCCGTGCCGCATCGGTATGCACCACCGCATCGTCGAGCATGAGCAGGGTCGGCACGCCGGCTTCCTTCAGCAAGTCGGCATAGGCAAGCCGGGTCAGTATGCCGAGCTGCTCCCGGGTGCCGAAGCTCAAGTAATTCAGTTCGGCGCCCCAGCCATCGCGGTTGAGCAGTGCCGGCGCGAGGTTGTCCTGCAGGTTGAGGTCGGATTGCGGAAACAGACGGCGGCAATAATGGGCCATGCGCTCCGCCAGCGGCGCCTGCAGCCGCTGCACCGTCCGGTCGCGTTCTTCCACCAGCATGTCGTGCAGCATCGCCAGCGCGTCGGCACGCAGCTTGAGTTCCGCCCGGCGCCGTTGCAGCTGCTCCACCTCGGCATTGACATCGGCCAGCCGTTCGCCCAGTCCTGAAGCACCGAGCTGCTCCAGCTTGCCGCGCAGCTCGGCCAGCGCCACCTTCTGCCGGGTATGCGCTTCGCGCTGCAGCGCCGCCGAGCGCTGATAGCGATCGACGTCCTGCTCCCCGGTTTCCGCCGCCAGACGATCGAGCTCCGCCCGGGCCTGCTCGATGTCCCGTGCATGCGCCTGCTCGGCGGCGACGGCCGAGGCCAGTTCCAATTGCTGTGCCTGGCGCGCGTCGGCGTCGCCGTCCGCCTCCATGCGCGCGCGCATCGCCGCCGACTGCTCCTGCTGCATGCGCAGCCTGGCTTCCGCCGCCGCGCGCGCCGTGTGCAATTCCTGCTGGCGGCGCTGGCATTGCTGCAGCCGCGCAGTGGCTTCGGCGACCGCTGCCTCGGCATCATGCCGCGACGGCGCCGTGCCGACGTCAGGCAGCTGCGCCAACCGCTGCGCCAGCTGGGCCAGCATGAGCTGTTCGTTCTCCACTGCCCGCGCCAGCGCGTCGCAGCCCTGCGGCGCATGCGCCTGCAGCAGACGCTCAAGGCTTTCCATCTCGCGCCGGGCATCCTGCCAGCGCTGGAACCTGTTTTCGGCGTCGGCCAGGTTTTGCGCGCCGAGCGCCTGGAGCAGGCCGGCGCGTTCGATGACCAGATCATCAGCCTGGGCCGCCAACACGGCGCCATCCGAAGCGGCCGGGACGATGCTGATTTCGCCTAGATCCGGCAGGTGCAACAGCGTCCGACCGGTAATCAGTGCCTGGCCGGTTCCGTCGAGGGTCTGGTCATCCATGCGCAGGGCGCGGCCGGGCTGCAACCGGTATTCGATGCGGGTGGCGCCGGTTTCCAGTCTGGCCCGCAGCGCGGCGAGCTCCGCTTCCAGCTGGCGCAGGCGATGCAGGGCGTCGACATCGACGGCATCGGCATGGGCCGCCAGGGTGAATGCCTGTAACCGTTCGCCAATGTCCCGGGACTGCGCCAGCTGCTGCTGCAGCCGTTCCACTTCCTTTTGTCTGAGGCCGGCTTGCTCCCGCCATTCCTGCGCCTGTTCCGCAGCCAGCGCCTGCTGCAGCGCGTCGCGGGAGACTTGGATGGCATGCTCGGCCTGTCCCATGGCGCCGCCGAGCTGCGCCAGCGCTTCCGCCGCCTCGGCTGCTTCAATAGCAGTCCGGCTTTGTCCGGCTTCGAGCGCCGCCAGGGCCGATAACGCTTCAAGCCGCTGTCGCTCGCGCTCCTGCAGCAACCTGATCCGGTCATGGGCGCCGGCGCGCAGCAACTGAAGCTGCTCCAACCGCACCCTGGCGTCGCGCAGCGCCGCGACCGATACCTTGGCCTGCTCGGCCTTCTGTTCCAGGGCTTCCCAGGGCTTGCGCCGGGACAGGTCATCATAGTCGGCTTCGAGTTTGCTCAGGCGATCGATCTCGGCCTCGAACTGTGCCTGCTGCAGCTGCAATTGCTGCTGGTCGCGCAGCGCCCGTTCCAGGTCGGCCTCGACCGCCGCATAGTGCTGAGTCGGCTTTCTCGTTTTTTCGGTGACGAGCTCATGCAGTTCGCGGCGCACCGCGGCGATCAGCACATCCTCGCCCGCCTCCACACGCGAGCCCGACAGCTGGTTCAGCGCATCGCGCAGATAAGTCGCCGCATGGCCGACCGGATTTTCCACGTCCTGCGCCTGCCCCTGCGTTACCCACAGCAGGCCGGGCACGCCGCCATGCTCCGGCGCCGCCGAACCGCGCACCGGCCGCGAGAAGCGCAGCAACTCGGCCAGCGCTTCTTCGGCTTCTTCCCCCTCCATGCGATGCTGGCCGTCGTGGATCAGCTCGCAGCGGGAACGCACCACGAAGCTCTTGCGCAACAGGTAGTGGCACGATCCGACCGCGAATTCGGCTTCTATCCGGGGTTGCCCCGAGGATGCCTGCCACGGCACCAGATGGCGCAGGGTGCTGGAACGGTGCTTTTCCAGGAACAGGGTGCGCACCGCGGTCGCGATGCTGGTCTTGCCGGCTTCGTTGGGGCCGGTGAAGATGTTCAGGCCGGGATCCAGGTCGTCGATGCGGACCTGCCCGGTGAACTGCTTGAAATCCTCGATCAGCAGGCGCTTGAGCTTCATGGCCGCGCTCCCAGGTCGCGCTGCAGGCGCGCCAGCAGCTGCAACGCTTCCGCCGCCAGGGCGCGCTGCGCCGGATCGTCCTGGGCGGCGTCGAGCCGGGTGACCACCTTGCCGATGTAGCCGCCGCGCGTGCCGAGGGCAGCCATGTCTTCTTCCGTCGGCAGCAGGCGCAGCGCGCCGAGGTCCGAACGCAGCGCCCGCACGCAAGCCGCGGTTTCTCCCAGCGCGGCTTCCAGCCGCTGGGATGTCGACAGATCGATGCTGCCTGCCACGCTAAGCGACAGCACGTCGCGTCCGCCCAAGCTTTTCAGGCGCTCGATCAGCCGTTCGACGTCGCTGCCGACGGCAAGGGTTTCTTCCCACTGGTGCCAGGCGTACTTGCTGCTGCGGTGCTCGGTGATGTGCGGCGGCGCGCCGGGCGCGTCGATCGCCACCTCCAGCACGAAGCCGGAGCGGTTATTGCGGAAGCGATCGGTTTCGGGCGTGCCGGCGTACCAGGTTCGTTCATCGACTTGATAGACGCCATGCCAGTCTCCCAATGCGAGATAGTCGAGCCGGGCACGGGTCGACCGATCGGCGGCGATCGGGTTGCCGGAATCGATGCTCTCCGCCAGGCGCTGAGTGACGCTGCCATGGGACAAGCCGATGCGGAAATGGCCGGGCGGCGTGTCGGCGCCATCGAAGAATTCGGTGACATCGTCGAAAGTCCGGCGCTGGGTCAGCGGCGCGGCAAGGATGGAAAAACCTTCGGCGAAAGGCATGACCTGGGGCTGCAGCAGCAGGCGGACGTTGGCCGGCACGCAGCCGAGGCGCATGGCGCGGGTCCAGACGCTTTCCGGGATCGCCGCATCGTGATTCCCCGGAATCATGATCCAGTGTCCGCTGAATAAGGAAAGGGCAGCGAACAGGCGCCGGATCACCTTGTCGGTGACCGTTTGCTGGTCGAAGACATCGCCTGCCACCAGCACCGCATCCACCTGCCTCTCCACCGCCAGCCTGGCAATGGCTTCCACCGTCTCGAAACGGGCTTCCGCCAACAGCGCACCTTCCTCGGCGGCGAACTGCCCGAAACGGGTGCCGATCTGCCAGTCAGCGGTGTGCAGGAATCGAATCATGGGAGCGGAAGGCCGATGCAAAGCGTTGGACTATACCAAAACTTGTCGCCGAGCAGGCTTATGCATGTACCTTTGCATGAAGCCAACAACATCGGCTATTTCGCATTGAGTCACGGCTAAGGCATGGGTTCTTGTGCAAGCTCATGGATGAGGCACGAAGATGAGAGCACTGATTCGATTTCCCTTTAAACGAACTATCGGCAAACGCCGTTGCGACCGATGCCTGGCGCGCTCCAGGTTGGCGATGCGGACGGCAGTTCGGGTCGCTCCAAACACAGACAAGCAGTAAAAAGGTGCCGGCACAAATAGTTCGGATTTCGAAATTTTAAAATCCAAAGCTCATGAGAAGCCGTGATCGAACGAGATGCTCTTGATTGCTTCGCCTCCTTGCGGCGGATTCCTGGCGATGGCGCCTTGCTGGCATGCCGCGACCGAGTAGTCCGATTAGCATGTATTCATTCGCGTTTCTGGTTCGCGCCGCTATTCAGATGGGTGCCGGACCCGGCCTATGTGAGGCCGGACAGCAGCGGGCCGGCACCTGGTTTGGCTCGAATGGCGAACGAGTGCGCAACCGAAGAAGGCGGCGCCGCGGCATGCTGCCTGAACAGGCAAGCCGTGCCGCGCACCCCAGTCTCGGCTCTAGGCTTCAACCAGCGTGGCAGAGAGCGCCGAAGCTTTCAGGCGCTTATGGCGCCAAACGACAGAGCAGGCAGGGGAAAAGTGAGCCGCAAGCGAAGCGGATTTTGCGCAAGGCGGGAGAAATGCTGCGGGTTATGGACCGCCCGCAGCATCGACTGGCTACAGATGGGTATGGTGCGACGCCTCGTCCACTAGCCACTCGGTAAAGTTTTCGAAGGCGGGGGAGGGCTGGCGGTCTTTCGGGTAGACGAGGTAATAGCCGTAGTCACTCTTGAGACCTTGGTCGAACGGCAAAATCAGCTTGCCCTGCTGGATTTCTTCCTCGACCAGGAAGCGCGGCATGATGGCAACGCCGAGGCCTGCCAGGAGTGCCGGGATCATGACGGAAAACTGTTCGTAGCGCTGGGCCTTGCGCGGGTGATAGCCGGGCACGCGGCGGGCGATGAACCATTTCTCCCAAACTTGGGGCAACTGGATGTGTTCCATCAGCTGATGCTTGAGCAGGTCCTGCGGCGAGTTGATCGGAATGCGCTTGGCCAGTGCCGGGCTGCATACCGGGTACAGCTCCCTGCCCAACAGATAGTGCGCCCGCATGCGGGGCCAGATGCCGCGCCCGAAGCGCAGTTCGGCGGTCAGCGAGCTGAATCCCGATTCATCCGCGACCCGCGGCGAAAACTGGATGCGGACGTCCGGATGGCGCTCGGTGAAGCCGGACAGGCGCGGAATCAGCCACTTTTGGCCGAGGGTAGGCGGCACGCCGAGGATGATGGTGGTGTTGTTGGCTTGCAGCGCACGCACCTTGACGGTAGCGTCGGCGAGCATCATCAGTGCCGGCTTGATCGCCTCGCAGTAGATCTTTCCTGCCTCGGTCAGCGCCAGGCCCTTGTGCACCCGGGTGAACAATCGCACTCCGAGGAAATCCTCCAGGCTTTGCAGCTGCTTGCTGACGGCACTCTGCGTAAGGAACAGCTCCTCCGCTGCGCGGGAGCAGGAAAGATGACGCGCGGCTGCTTCGAAGACGCGCACGGAAGTGATCGAATGAGGCAATAGCTGCATGCTTATTTCCAATTGGAACGAAGATGCAGAATTATTCTCTTTGTGTTGTCGAAATGGCAAGCCTGCAGGAAACTTTTATGAAAAAAACAACATTCCAGTTGCGGCGCGGCGACATTGCCGCGGCTTATTCGCAACGGATTCTGGACGGAGATGGGGGTGCCGAAACCGCTTTGCGGCACGGGTGCGCCGTTCAGGCTCAGGCCGGGACCAGGCGGATGTGGGTGATCTCGGAAGGCGCGCCGAAGCGCTTGGGCGGGCCCCAATAGCCCGTGCCGCGGCTGGTATAGACCCAGAGCTGCTGCAGGCGGTTCAAGCCGGCCACGAACGGTTGCTGCAGCGGCACGAAGAAATTCCAAGGAAAGAACTGGCCGCCATGGGTATGGCCGGACAACTGCAGGTCGAAGCCAGCTTCGGCGGCCGCCGCCGCGGTGCGCGGCTGGTGCGCCAGCAGGATCCTGACCGCATGGTCCGGATCGGCGCCTTGCAGCGCCGCCTGGGGGTCGCTGCGGTGGGAGCGGTCGAAGTGGTGGGCGCTGTAATCGGTCACGCCGGCCAGCAGCAGGCGGCCGCCGTTGTGGCTCAGGATCACATGCTCGTTCATCAGCACGCGCAGGCCGAGGCGACGCAGCACCGGCAGCCAGGCATGCACGTTCGAATAGTACTCATGGTTGCCGGTGACGAAGTAGGCGCCATGACGCGCGCTCAGCCGTTCCAGCGGCAGGACGTGCGAACCCAGGGCTGCCACGCTGCCATCCACCAGATCGCCGGTGATGGCCACCATGTCCGCTTCCAGGCGGTTCACCGCATCGACGATCCGGGCCAGATAGCCTTGCTTGATGGTCGGTCCGACATGGATATCGCTGATCTGCGCGATGCTGAAACCATGCAATGCTTGCGGCAGGCCTGCAATCGGCACATCCACTCGCCGTATCCGCGCGACGCGTCGGGCATTGACGAAGCCGATCAGGGAAATCAGGCCGCTCGCGGCCAGCACCGCCAGCGCGCTCCAGCGCCGCCAGACGTTGAGGTCAGCGTCGAGCAGCAGCAAGCCCGCCGCCAGCAGCGCCAGGTCGCGCAGCAGCGTGGTGACGAGCAACGTCGAGAACAATCCCATGGCCAGCATGCCGACCCAGGTAATGCGGTCCGCCAGCGACTGGCGGCGAATGCCATGCGCCGTCAGCCCGGCCGGGATCGCCGCCAGGGAAGCCAGCAGGAACAGCGTGCCGGCGATCGACGCCCACGGCTGGCCCGGCAAGGCCGGCAGCAGGCGCCAGCCGATATAGCCATGCAGCGCGGCTACGATGGCCAGCGCCAGTGCGAAGGTTCGGGAAATCATGATGGAGCGGGGAAAGGGCAGGGCGCCCGGAAACTTCAAGATGATGCTGAAAAGCCAAAGTTCAAGCCGGGCGGCGAACCGGACAGAAGCGGGCGGCGGTGGCCGCCCGGGCGGGATGTTTCATTCGGTCTGCGGCACTTCGGCCGGGCTGGTGTCCGGAACCACTTCCGGGCCATCGGGACCAAGCGGGCCGGTCGGGCTTTCCGGCGCCGGCGGAATTTCCGGTTCCATCGGCGTGGACGGCGTGATTTCCGGTGCGCCGCCCGGCGAAGGCATTTCCGGCGGTGACGCGGGATTGATATGCATGCGGAACTCCATTCGAACGACTCCTGTGAAAGACGGCATGCGGTACGCCGGCGCGGAACTCGCATCGGCATCGGTCCTCCTACCCTCAGGACTTGCATGTTCGTCATCTGTCAGAACCCGCGCCGCGCGGGAAGTTCAGGCCGCCCGCGCGCGTCCTTTCCCAGTCTGGAGGAATCCCCATGACGCTCACATTCGCTTCAACCGATTATGGTCGCATCGCCTTGGTGGCCGGCTCCCTGCTGCTGGCCGCCAGCGCTGGCGCGCAGATGCCGACCCCTTCCGATACCGGGAAGCCGGGCACCGGCCGGGCCGCGCCGGCGCCCGGCATGGTGGTGACGCCGCCTTCCGCCGGCGACGCCAGTTCCATCGCCAAGCCGCCGCCGGAGGTCGATCCCGGCATCAAGACCGCGCCGGATGATTCCCGCATGAAGCCGGATCGCGCACGCACGCCGCCGGCGAGCCAGGGCCGCGCCGACGGCAAGTGCAAGAGCACGGACAGGAATTGCGTTCAGAAATAAAATGGCCTGATTCTTCGACATCGGGGCCGGCATGCAGCAGACAGCGCGCGACAGATCGGGCAGAGGCAAGGGCAGCAGCGGGGGCGACCGGCCGGACCGGATTTCCGGCGCAGCCGCATGCTGAGCATTGCCGGCCAGGGCGTTGAACGCAAGCGGGTCGCACTGGCCTTCGCCGCCTACTTCCTTCTGCTGTCGAGCTACTACGTGCTGCGCCCGGTGCGCGACGACATGGCCGTTCAGTTCGGCGCCTCGCGCCTGCAATGGCTGTTTTCCGGCACGTTTCTTTTCACGCTGGGCATGGTGCCGCTCATCGGCCTGGCCGTGCGGCGTTTGCCGCGCGTCTGGCTGCTGCCGACGGTGTACGGCTTCCTGATCGCCAACCTGGCTGGCTTCGCCCTCGTCTTTCTGCTGGTCCCGGGCCGCCCCGCCGCGGCCGCCTTCTTCATCTGGCTCAGTGTTTTCAATCTGCTGGTGGTCTCCCTGTTCTGGAGCGGCTGCAGCGACGCCTTCAGCACCGAGGAATCGCATCGCAGCTACGGCCATATCGCCGCCGGCGGCACCGCCGGCGCCTTGGCCGGACCCGCCCTGACCGCCCTGCTTGCGCGCCATGTCCATACCAGCCAGCTGCTGCTCGTCTCCATCATCCTGCTGCTGGCGGCAACGCTGTGCATGGCCGCCTTGCGTTCCGCGAGCGCGAGCCGCGCGGCGCCTGGGGCGCCTGCTCCCGCCAGAATCGGCGGCTCCGTCCTGGCCGGCATTCCGCTCGCCCTGCGCCGGCCGCAGTTGCGGCGCATGATGCTGCTGATCGTGTCCTACACCACCGTGTCGACCCTGCTCTACATCGAACTGGTGGACCTGGCCGGCAAGCGCTATGCGGACTCCGGCGAGCGCAAGGCTTTCTTCGCCACCCTCGACCTGGTGGTCAACGGCCTGGCACTGGCGCTGCAATTGCTGGGCACCCGGCGCCTGGTGCAGCATGCCGGCCTGCGCGTCGCGCTCAGCCTCGCGCCGCTGGTCATCGGCGCCGGCCTGCTCGCACTCGGCGCCTGGCGCAGCGCCATCGCGGTGGCTGCGCTGCAGGTGCTGCACCGCGCGGGCGAGTTCGCCATCGCCAAGCCGGGCCGGGAAATGGTCTATACCACCGTGGATGCAGAAAGCCGCTACAAGGCCAAGAATTTCATCGATACCGCGGTCTACCGCGCCAGCGACGCTGCCAGCGGCTGGCTCATCGCCGCCGTGCGCACGGGCGGCGCGGACCCCATGCTCGCGGTCGGCCTGCCGGTCGCCGCAGTCTGGCTTTGGGTCGCCTACTCACTCGGGAGAAACCATGACAGCCTTACCCATGAACAGGCGTGACGCCCTGCGCCTGATGACGGCCGCCGCCATCAGCGGCATCGGCGTCCTGCCGGACGGCGCGGGCGCGGCGAACGGCGCCGATCAGCCAGGCATGCTGGCACGGCGCATACCATCCAACGGCGAATCGCTGCCGATGATCGGCCTCGGCACCTGGCAAACCTTCGACGTCGGCACCGCGCCGGCCGAGCGGGCGCCGCTGGAGGCGGTGCTGAAGGAATTCGTTGCGCTCGGCGGCCGTCTCATCGACTCCTCGCCGATGTACGGCAACTCGGAAATCGTGGCCGGCGACCTCACCGCGGCTCTGGGCTTGCGGCAAAAGCTGTTCATCGCCACCAAGGTTTGGACCTCCGGCAAGCGTGCCGGCATCGAACAGATGGAAGATTCGATGGGCAAGCTGCGCGCCGATCCGATCGACCTGATGCAGGTGCATAACCTGGTCGACGTTTCCACCCATCTCGCTACGCTGCGGGAATGGAAGCAGATCGGCCGAGTGCGGCACATCGGCGTCACCCACTACGCCGCCAGCGCGCATGATGCGGTGGCGCGGGTGATCAGCGGCGAGCCGGTGGATTTCATCCAGATCAATTACTCGGTCGGGGAGCGCGAAGCGGAACGGCGCCTGCTGCCGCTGGCGCGCGACCGCGGCGTGGCCGTCATCATCAACCGGCCCTTTGCCGGCGGCGACATGTTCCGGCGCCTGCGCAGCAAGCCGCTGCCGGGCTGGGCCGCCGAGATCGATTGCGACAGCTGGGCTCAGTTGCTGCTGAAGTTCGTGGTCTCGCATCCCGCCGTGACCTGCGCCATTCCGGCCACCGCCCGTGTCGAGCATCTGCGCGACAACATGAAGGCGGGCATGGGCCGCATGCCGGATGAAAAGATGCGGGCGCGCATTGCCGCCGAAGCCGCCTGAATCCAACGCCCAAAAAGAAGAAGGACCGCCGGGGCGGTCCTTCCTAAAGCCGAGCAGCCTGCTTATTCCGGCTGCACGCCTGCCTGCTGGATCACCGTCTTCCACTTGGCGATCTCGGACTGCAGGAACTGCTTGTGCACCTCGGGCGAGGTGCGGTTCTCGGCCACCGGCTCGGTGCCCAGGCCGGCGAAACGGTCGATCACCAGCTGGTCCTTGAGCGCCACCTTCAGGGCGCCGTTGATCTTGTCGATCACCGGACGCGGGGTGCCCTTGGGGGCATACAGGCCGTGCCAGACCGAGACTTCAAAGTTCTGCACGCCCGCCTCGCGGGTGGTCGGCAGGTCCGGGAAGACCGCGAGGCGCTTCGGCGTGGTCACCGCGTAAGCCTTGATCTTTCCCGACTTGATATAGCTGGTGGTGTTGGTGGTCTGGTCGCACATGATGTCCACCTGGCCGCCGAGCAGGTCGTTCATCGCCGGGCCGGTGCCCTTGTACGGAATCGTCGTGAACTGGGTGTTGATGGCGTGCTGGAACAGCATGCCGCACAGATGGGAAGCGGAGCCGGTGCCGGCATTGGCAAGGTTGATCTTGTCCTTGTTGGCCTTGATGTACTGCACCATGCTGCTGAAATCCTTGGCCGGGAAATTGCCTCGCGCCACCACCGTCATCGGGACCTCGGTCACCAGGCCGGCAGTCTCGAAGCTGGTCAGCGGATCGAAGGACAGTTTGCGGTACAGGCTGGGCGCGGTGGATTGGCCGATGTGGTGCAGGAGGATGGTGTAGCCGTCCGGCTGGGCGTGGGCGACGCGGGCCGCGGCGATCGTGCCGCCGGCACCGACGGTGTTCTCCACGATCACCTGCTGGCCCAGGGTCTTGCTCATCGACTGGGCGATCAGACGGCCGACCACGTCGGTCGGGCCGCCGGCGGCGAACGGGATCACCATGGTGATCGGCTTGGTGGGATAGGTCTGGGCGCTGGCGGCGGTGGCAGTCACCAGGGTCGCAGCGGCCAAGGTAAAGCGAAGCATGTTCTTCATGTGATCTCCTTTTCGTGGTCCGGTCAATCCATGCAGGCCAGACGTTCGATGCCTGTTTATTGATTTGATTCTCTTAAGAGTCGGTGGCAGTTGATTGCGCCCGCATGTTGCATGATCGACTTAGGCGGATTCTTCCATAACCATCAAAGAAAGAACATCAATTTTTATAGAGAAAATGCTCTTGTCAGGCCGGCTTTGATTAAAGTGATCGACTATCACTCGGCGAAGTGGGGCAGGTCTGCCATGCCCGGCCTTTGCAGCGCTGCTTTTGCTGCGCTGCGCAAATATTGGCATCGGTCAGCACGTTGCTCTCTCCAAGGAAGGAGCATGTCCAATCGAATCGCGTGCAATGTTTAGCCGCAGGAGACGGCCGACATGCACCTATGCCTCGTGAAACCCGGTTGCCTGGCGTTGATCTGCCGTCACTGGGGGCGGTGCCTATTGCGCCGCACCGGTTGCCGGCGCGGCGCCAGCCTGCGCGACGGCACTGGCGTTCCGGGCTTCCTGCTGCACCAGCTGATCATGCTCCTGCTTGCGGCTGCCGATGGTCATCGCGTATTCATGGGTGAACAGCGAACCGTAGAAAAAGATTTGCGCCGAATAGTAGATCCAGGTGATCAGCACGACCACCGAACCGGCCGCGCCATAGGCTGTGCTGAAATTGCCGTGGGCCACGTACAGCCCAATGCCGATCTTGCCGACCGTGAACAGCAGGGCGGTGAGGACTGCGCCGATGAACACATCCTTCCAGGCGATCTTCACGGCAGGCAGGTACTTGAAGATGACGGCGAACAGGCCGGTGACGATGCCGAAGGACACCAGCGTGGAAACCGCCTTGGCGATCAGCTCGAACGCTTCGGAGGAGCCGGAGCCGCTCCACAGGTTGCCGAGGGCCGACAGTGCCGTGCTCACCACCAGCGAAGCCAGCAGCATCAGCGCCAGCACCAGCAGCAGGCCGACCGACAGGAAGCGTTCCTTGAGCAGCCCCATGATCCCGGAGGTTTCGCTCTTCTTGACCTCCCACAGCTCATCCAGGCTGTCCTTGAGTTCGGCGAAGGCGGTGGTGGCGCTGACCAGTAGCAACACGAAGGACACCACGCCGGCGGCGATGCCGGTGCTCTTGGATTGACTGCCGGCGATGATGGTGCGCACCGCATCTGCGCCCTGGCTGCCCATGAGCGAATTCATCTGGGAAAGCAGCAGCTCGGTGACCGCCTCGCGGCCGAAGAACAGGCCGGCGAGGGTGACTACCAGGATGAGGATAGGCGCTAGGGAAAACAGGGTGTACAGCGCCAGCGCCGCGCCCTTGCTGGCGGCTCGATGCGCCACCCAGGCCTTGGCGGCGGCAATGGCCACGTGCAGCAGCGACTTCGCATAGGAGCCATTCTGATGCGTCGCCCGCGCGACCTCTTCCGCCTGCCGTTTTTCCTGGTGCTTCGCCGGCGAAGCCACCGGCGTGGTCGGCGCGAGGGGAGCGGAGCCTGCCGCTTCCGGATTGACCGCCGGCTGAGGCATGCGCGGCTCGGGCGGCGCATGGCGGCGGCGGTACATGCCATAGGCGGCGGTGGCGACATTGGCCAGCGCCAGCATCACGTCCAGCATGTTCTTGCCTTGCGGCGCATGTTTTTTAGATGCCTTCATGGTCCCGTCCTTCTTACGAAACCCGGTCCGCCGCAGCGGAACCGGATGCAATTGAGTTGTCATATAGGCAGCATGCACCGGTCTTTTGTTCCTCCATTTCCATTTGTTCACAATGCAAGAACGGGTGCGAGACCCTGCGCCGGGTTTTGCGCTACACGGCATCACGTTTGCAAAGCTGAAACTCTTTCCTGCCCCGGCTGCCAAAAAGGTATCCCCTGTACTTGAGGCCGCTTCCGTGCGTTCAGAGACTGCGCTGTCCGATAACTCCCCCCGCCCGCCATTGCCCGCCGAGCCTGAAAACCTGGACGGTATCGGCGACGATCGCGACGTCGCCCGACCGGCGCAGGGCGGCGGGGTGATGACGGCCGCCTTGCTGCTGCTGACCATCGCAGCCCTATATTTCGGGCGCGAGATCTTCGTTCCCTTTGCGCTCGCGGTGCTGCTCAGCTTCATGCTGGCGCCGCTGGTGGCCTGGCTGCGCCGCCTGCATGTGCCGCGGGTGCCCTCGGTCATCCTGGTGGTGGTCGCCGCCTTCGCCTTCATCGGCGGCCTGTCGGTGCTGGTCGGCAGCCAGGTGATACACATCGCTGAGAACCTGCCGACCTACGAGCAGACGATGCGGGACAAGATACGCTCGCTCCGCCATGCCGCGCCCGGCGGCGGCGTGCTCGACCGAGCGACTGAAGTGTTCCAGTCACTCGGGCGCGAGCTGTCGACACCGAACGAGGTGAAGGGCACCGGCGCCGCGCCGGCCAAGGCCAAGCCGCAGAAGGAGCCGATTCCGGTGCGCATCGAGCCGCCGGACAATCAGGCGCTGGGCAATCTCGAGAAGGCGATCGCGCCGCTGCTCGGGCCGGTCGGCACCGCTGGCATCGTGGTGGTGTTCATCATCTTCGTGCTGCTGGAGCGGAACGATTTGAGCGATCGCTTCATCCGCCTCATGGGCGGCGACCTGCACCGCACCACCGAGGCGCTGAACGAGGCGGCGCGGCGCGTCAGCCGCTACCTGCTGATGCAACTGGTGGTCAATGCCACCTACGGCATCCCGGTCGGCCTCGGGCTGTACATGATCGGCGTGCCGGGCGCCTTCCTGTGGGGTCTGATGGCCACGCTGCTGCGCTTTGTGCCTTATCTCGGCCCCTTCATCGCCGCTTTCTTTCCGATGGTGCTCGCCTTCGGCGTCGATCCCGGCTGGAGCATGCTGCTGTGGACGGTGGCGCTGCTGGTGGCGATGGAACTGATCAGCAACAATTTCATCGAGCCCTGGCTGTACGGCTCCAGCACCGGCCTGTCGCCGGTGGCGGTCATCCTGGCCGCCATCTTCTGGACCACGCTGTGGGGGCCGATCGGGCTGATCCTCGCGACGCCGCTGACGGTGTGCCTGGTGGTGATGGGGCGCTACGTGCCGCAGCTGCAATTCCTCGAGGTGCTGCTCGGCAGCGACCCGGTGCTGGCGCCGGAAGAGCGCTTCTACCAGCGCCTGTTGGCCAGGAACATCGAAGAGGCGGTGGAGATCGCCGAATTGCAGGTGGCGGAGACGGCGCTGCTGCCTTTCTATGACCAAGTCTGCCTGCCGGCGCTCAAGCTGGCGGAGAACGACCGCCAGCGCGGCGCGTCGCCGGAAGACCGCAGGCGGGTCGCCGACGGCGTGCGCGCCGTCGTGCGGGAGCTCGGCGCCCATCGCGACCGGCGCGATGAGGCGGCGGCTGCGCCGGCGGGCAGTTCCGGACCGGTGCCGCGCTGGTACGGCATGCCGGTGCTGTGCATCGGCGGCCGCAGCGAGCTCGACGCCGCCTCGGCGGCGATGACGGTGGACGCGCTGGAGAGCTGCGGCATCGGCGCGCGCCAGCTGCCGGCCACCGCGGTGTCGCTGGAAGCAATCGGCTCGCTCGAGTTGGCCGGGGTATCGGTCGTCTGCCTGTGCTACCTGACGCCGGAGCCGCATACCTATGCCCGCTTCGTCACCCGCCGTCTCAAGCGCCGCATGGCGCAACTCAAGGTGATCATCGGCGCCTGGAACCTTGGCACCGACCAGGGTTCGGCGGAACAGTTCGCCACCCAGGTCGGGGCCGACGCCGCCGTCACCAGCCTGGACGAGCTGCGCGAGGTGATCGAATCCCTGCTCGACGATACCGACACGGCAACCGCGCAGGAAATGCCGGTGTCGCCGCAGGAGAGCGACCGGCTGGAAGCGCTGCGGGCCAGCGGCCTGCTGGAAACGCCCGCCGGCGACCACCTCGACCGCGTTGCCAAGCGCCTGGCGGATGCCTTCGATGCGCCGATCGGCCTGGTGAGCCTGATCGACGCCAGGTCCCAGCTGTGGAAAGGGGCGTCCGGCCTGCCGCCGGACTTGAATCAGAGCCGCCAGACGTCGCGCGACACGTCGGTGTGTACCTATGTCGTCGCCTCCGGGCTGCCGCTGGTGGTGGAAGACCTGGCGCGCGACCGGCGCTTCACCAACAACCCGTTGCTGCGCGAACACGGCATCCGCTTTTATGCCGGCGTGCCGCTCAAGACTTCCTCCGGCCACGCCATCGGCTCGCTGTGCGTGATGGATACCCGGCCGCGCAGCCTGTCGGCGCGCGACACCAAGCTGCTGCAGCTGATCGCCGATGAACTGATGGCCGAGTTCGATCATCCGGCCGCGGCTGCCGTCCATGCCGAGGGCGGAGCCAAGCCGGCGCTGCCCGAACGCCGCGACGAGCCGCAAACCGAAGCGGTGCCGGGCAACGGCGGGTGAACATCCGCGCAGGCGCGCAGTCTATGGCTTCCATGGCCGGGCCGGCCAGCGGCATGCATTCCATCAATTTTGAGCCAGATCAACGCGCGGCGGCGCGGCGGGATCAAAGCGGGTCCGGCGGTTTTCTAGGTATGTGTTTTCACTCACCAAACACGGAGACGAATCGTCATGCAAAAGATGCGGGTCAAGGATACGGATGATGCGGTTGCCGGCGTCAGCGCCCTGCGTGAAATCCTCGTGTCGGAACTCGCGACGATAGACCGGCTGATCCAGCGCACCGAGCTGGACACGGAAGGCAAGGCGCGCGAGGAATCGGAACAGATCATGGCTACCTATGAGCGCGTGCGCACCAGCCTGCTGAGCGGCCTGGTCAGCGTCGACGAGGTGCTCGGCTGGGTGCACATGCTGGCGGAAAAGGATCCGGAGGGCAATGAACTCGATTGCGTGCGCTCCCTGCCTTACGTAAACATCCTGCCGGTGATCTGACCAGGCGTCCCTTCGCTTGACGGGTCGCGGTTCCGGCTTGGGGCCTTGGCACGTTCCCGCTTCGGTTTGCCCCTGCGGCAATCCGTCCCTGTGATTGCGGCGCGCCGCGCGGAATACGCGGCGGCATGACCATTCCCGCCAAATCGCCGATAATCCGATATGCGCGTGAAAAACGCGGCCCGCGCCAGCGGCGCCCGCGCATGCGGCTTACCGCTTCAATCACATAGGACGAGAAATGAGTATTGGTGGAAAAGAAACCCCGGCCGCGGCTGCCCCGGCGCCGGTGATCGAGCATGTCGCGACATCACTGCTGCCGACCAGGCACGGCGGGTTCCATATCCACGTGTATCGCTGCCCGGATGACGGCATCGAGCATGTCGCGCTGGTGCGCGGCGATGTCAGGGGCAAGGAAAGGGTGCTGGTGCGGGCGCATTCGGAGTGCCTCACCGGCGACGTGTTCGGTTCCATGCGCTGCGACTGCGGTGAGCAGCTGGACAAGGCGATGGCGTTGATCGCCGAGGCTGGCGAAGGCGTGATCGTCTACATGCGCGGCCACGAAGGCCGCGGCATCGGCCTGGGCAACAAGATCCTGGCCTACGCGCTGCAGGACCAGGGACAGGACACGGTGGAAGCCAACCTCGCGCTCGGCCTGCCGGTGGACACGCGCGATTTCCAGATGGCCGTCAGCATCCTCGGCGAGCTGGGCGTGAAGACGGTGCGCCTGATCACCAACAATCCCGGCAAGATGCGCAAGCTGGCCGAGCACGGCCTGCACATCGTCGAGCGCATTCCGGTGGTCACCGAGCGCACGCCGCACAACATCGCCTATCTGCGGGCCAAGCAGGAAAAGCTAGGCCACTTCCTCGACTTCAATTAAGTCAGGCCGCGGTCGCGTCCGGCGCGGCGGCCTGCTCCGCCGCGGCCGGCGCCTCGAACTGCGCGCGCAGGCGGCGAGCCACCGGCAGCAGGCCTGGCACCGACAAATCGTCCAGCACGATCTGCGGCGACCTGTCGATCTCCGGATAATTGCGCAGGATGGAGCGGCGGTAGGCCGGATCGTAGTGGCTGCGCATTAGCCGCTCGAACAGCTCGGCGATGCGGCGTTCCTGTCCCAGGGTTTCCCAGGTCGAGAATTCCTCGCCGCTGACCAGCGGCCGCAGGAAGCGCAGGCGATCCAGCAGCGACATCGGATCTTCCTCGAAATGCCGGTAATCCTCGCGCAGCAGCTGCACCCGCTGCGGCATCGGCGCTTCGATGGCGATGGTCAGGCTGCGGCGCATGCCCACGAGCATGGACTCCGGGATCTGCACCTGGCCGATCTTCTTGCTTTCCGCCTCCACCCACACCGGGCGCGACGGGTCGAATTCCGACAGCCGCTGCAGCAGCAGGCTGTCGAACATCTTCTGCGTCGGCTGCGGCTTGCCCGGCACCGCGCCGATCATGGAGCCACGGTGCACGGCGATGCCTTCCAGATCCAGCACCTGGGCGCCGGCTTCGTCCAGCGCCTGCAGCAGGCGCGTCTTGCCGCAGCCGGTGGGGCCGGACAGCACGATGTAGTTGAAGCGGGTGGGCGCCTCCAGCAGCTGCTCATTGACCCAGCGCCGGTAGGTTTTCCAGCCGCCCTTGAGCTTTTCGACGCGGTAGCCGATGGTGTCGAGCACGTCGAACCAGACCTTGCTGCGCTTGCCGCCGCGGAAGCAGTACACCAGGATCTTGCTCTTGGCAGGCCGGTTTGCGAGATGTTCGCCGATGTGGCGCGAAATATTGTTCAGCGAGTAACGCGCGCCGAGCTGATAGGCGGCGAGCGGATCGGTGCGGTGCAGGGTGCCGACCTCGGCGAATTCCTGGTCGTTCACCACCGGCAGGTTGATGGCGCCGGGGATGTGGTCCTCGGCATACTCGTGCGGGCTGCGCGCATCGATGATCAGATCGTATTGACGGAAATCTTGCATGGTGGCGCCATTTTACGGGGTTGGCGGCCGCTCCGCTGCTGAAATTCCGATGCGGTCCCTGATGCTTGCCGGTTTGCCATCCGGCTGCGCTAGTCGCCCTTTCCGATGCGCAGGTGCTCCAGGATTTCCCTGACGACCAGCCCGATCGGCTCCGCCAGTCCGAGTACGGCGCCGATGCCGGCCACCACCATGAAAAAGGTCAACATGATCATCCCATCCCGGGCATCGCGCCGGCCTGGCGCGCCAGCAGTAGAATGCCCCACGCAGTCAGCCCGGCGCCGGCGAGCCGCGCCGTCAGCCGTCCGGCGGGCGCCAGTTTTTCGATCAGCACCAGCAGCGCCAGCCCGGCGATCCAGGCCATGTTCATCAAGCCGCCGACGAACAGCAGCAGCATCAGGCCCCAGCAGCAGCCGAGGCAATAGGCGCCATGGCGCGCGCCCATGGCGAAGGCGCCGCGCCGGCCCGGCCGCCAGTGCGCGGCAAGCGTCTCCAGCGGCGAGCGGCAATGATCGAGGCAGGCGGATTTCGCCGGGAGCCATTGATAAATGCCCGCCGCCAGCAGGATGCCGGCCGCCAGCCGGTCGCTGCCGGCTTCCATCATCGGCGTCAGCCAGCCGGCGGCTTCCAGGGCGAACTGCAGGCCGGTTGCCGCCAGGCTGAAGCCGCTCCAGGCGGCGAGATAGCCGCCCGCGAACATCAATGCCGCCGCCGACCCGGCCTGCATGCGCGCCGCCAGGCTGCCATACAGCAGGATCACCGGCGCCGCCGCCGGCAGCATCATGGCGGCCATCATCACCAGCCACATCGCCAGCATCAGCAGCGCATGCATCGGGGTCCATGGCCAGACGCTCATCGGCATCTGCATGCCGCCCATGTCCTGCAGCGTGCCGGCGCCGCTGAGCAGATAGGCCCAGCAGGCCAGCATGGCGACGCCGAGCAGCAGGGGCGTCAGCGCATGCTCCCGCTGCAACGCCCAGCGCAGCGCCGGCCAAACCCAATGCCGCGCGCCGGCGCGCACATTACCGGCGGCATCCATGGTCAGCCGGTCACGCCTTCCGGCGTCTGCGTCACATGCGCCAGGGTGCTGTGGGAATCGCGGCTGGTGAAGCGGATCGCGCCGCTGCTGTCTATCGCGGCCGAGGCCACTTCGCCCTCGATATGCTCGAAGCCTTCCGGCATCACCACTCGGATGCGGTGCGGCGCACCAGTGACCGGATTGCGGATCGGCTCCACCGTCGATTCCAGCACCCCGGGAATGTGCAGGCGGGCACGGCGCGCTTCCTGGTCGAACGTGAATTCGATAGGCGCGAACACCGGCGGATGCAGCGTCGCCGTGATCAGGCTGAAGATGTGGAACAGCGTGCCTTCGTGCGAGTGCTTGCCGGACATGATCTGGAACAACGCCTCGCGCTGCTCCGGGCTGGCGCGTTCGTCGATGATGGGTTGGGCCTGGCCGTTGCCTTCATGCAGCGCACCGGGGAAGTGCACGGTGACGAAGAAGCCGAGGCCGTCGAGCCGGGTCGGGCCGAAGTGGCCCCGGGTGATGCGCATGCCGAGGAAGCCTTCGCACTTGCCGTGGGTGGGGCGGGCATTGAAGTCGCAGGGACAGCCGTAGGCGCAGATGCAGTTCTTCAGCCATTCGCCTTCCAGGCGCCAGTCGATGGTGGCCATGTTCTTCTCCTTGGAAGAAGCGGGCGCGGAAGGCGTCGAGTCGCCTGCGGTCGATGTTTGCGCAGTGGAGGCGGACATCGCCGCATGTGTCCGGAAGACGCCGGAAACAAGCGGCCGGGCGCCAGCAAGCGGCGCCGCGTCGGTGAGCATGAACGGCAGGCTTGTGCCCGCCGGCATCGCTGCCGCGATGGTGCGGTGCAAATTCAGTCTGGCAGCTTCGGTGCCGATGTCCAGCGTGGCCGCTTCACCGCGTCTGCGCTAGATCAAACATCCTCGACGCAGGTTTGCCCAAACTCAGGCGGCGACGGTGCGGAAGCCGACGAAGATATCGTTCCGCTGCGGGAGATAGAAATTGCGAAAGATCGGGGACCGCATGCGCGGCGCAGTGGCGAAGGAAGCCCCGCGCACCGTCTGGTGGCTGCCGAACCAGGGGGCGGAATACTCGCGGTAGGCGTCGGGTTCGAAACCGGGATAGGGCTCGAACGGCGAGCAGGTCCATTCCCACAAGCTGCCCCACTGGAAAGCCGGATGGCCGGAACGGGCGGCATATTCCCATTCGAACTCGGTCGGCAGGCGCCGCCCGGCCCACATGCAGTAAGCCTGCGCTTCGTACAGGTTCACATGGCGCACCGGTTCATGCAGCGGCAGGGCGATGCGCCGGCCGAAGCGCTCGCACTGCCAGCCGCGGCCCTCGCGCCACCAGTAAGCCGGCGCCGACCGTTCCTGCGCCATCAGCCACGCCTTGCCGGCGCTGCTCCAGTAGCCGGGATTTTCGTAGCCGCCGTCGGCGACGAATTCGCGGTATTGCGCATGGGTGACCAGGCTGGAATCGATGGAAAACGCCGGCACGTGGCAGGCATGGCGCCGGCGCTCGTTGTCGAAGGAGAAGCCGGACTCCGCATCGTCGCTGCCGACCTGCAGCGTGCCGCCGGGGAAGGCGATGTCGCTCTGGGCCATCGCCTCCGCTGGCGCGTCGACGAACTCGCGCGCTTCCGGCGACAGCGGCAGGCCGAGCGTCTGCAGGGTGTAGAGGAAGGCTTCGCCATGCATGTCCTCGTGCGCCAGCGCCAGCCGGTAGGGATAGAGCGTCGCGTCATCGGCCTCGGCGCGGGAAAGCTTGTCCAGCACCCGGTCGAGCACCTCGCTGCAGTAAGTCCTGATGGCGCCGGCCGGTGGCAGGTCCAGTTGCCAGCGCGCGTCGTGCGCCACCCCATTGGAATCGAACCAGCCGTCGGCGCTGCGGATCATGGCCGGACTTTGCGCCGCCCCCGGCGCGCTCGACGCGGCGCCGCGCAGGATATACCACTCGGCGAACCAGGCGATATGGCCGATCTCCCACAGCGGCGGATTAACCGTGGGCAGCAGCGGCACGCCCTCCGGCCGGTCGGCCGCGGCGGCGGCGAAGCATCGGTACAGCGCGATGTTGCGCGCGCGTGTATGCTGCAGGGCAAGCGCCAGCCGGTCCGGCGCCGCCGTTCTGAAGGAATCGTTCATCCGCTATGTCGTCTGGTCAGTCCGCCAATCAGCAAGCCGGCCATCGAGCTTCCCGGCCGCACGTCGCCATTATCAGTCCGGCCATGGCAAATGCCAACAACGGCAACTGGCAGACCGCCAGCCGCTGGGCGCGATTCCTGGAGCCCGATTGCCGGGTCAGCCTGCTGCCGGCCTGGCAAGGAGAAGCGTGCGACGCCCTGATCGCCCTGCATGCGCGCCGATCGGCGCCTTCCATTTTCGAGTTTGCCTCGGCCTGCCCGACATTGCCTCTGGTGACGGTGCTGACCGGCACCGATCTCTACCGCGACATTCTGGACGACGACGATGCCAAGCGTTCCCTGGCGCTCTCCACCCGCCTGGTGGTGCTGCAGGAGGATGGCCTGCGGCGGCTGGACCCGCTCCTGCGCGGCAAGACCACGGTGATCTACCAGTCGGCGCCGGCGCTGCCGCCGATCGAGGCAAGCGAGCGCTCGCGTGAGGTCATCATGATCGGCCATCTGCGGGAAGAGAAATGCCCGCAGACCTTCATGCAGGCGGCGGAGCGGGTGACAGCACCCGGCGTGGCAATGATCCACGTCGGCGGCGCGCTGGAGCCGGAACTGGGCAAACGTGCCGAAGCCACCGCGCGACGCCTGCCGCATTACCGCTGGCTCGGCAACCTGCCGCATGACCAGACCCGCGAGCGGCTGCGCCGCAGCCTGGCGATGGCAATCGCCTCGCGCATGGAGGGCGGCGCAAATGTCATCATCGAGGCAGTCACCAGCGGCGTGCCGGTGCTGGCCAGCGACATCCCGGGCAACCGCGGCATGCTGGGCGACGGCTATGCCGGCTATTTTCCGCCCGGCGACAGCGCCGCGCTGGCGCGGCTGATCGACCGCGTCGCCGCCGACGACGCCTTTTTGGCGCTGCTGCGGGCGCAATGCGCGGCCCGCGCCGGCCTGTTCGCGCCCGAGCGGGAACGAGCGGCGCTCAGGCAATTGTTGGATAATCTGATTTTTCCCGACCCCGCTCGCTGACTGGCCCGGCTTGCACGCCGACCCGCGGTCCTTTTTCTTCCTATTCAGGCTGACACCAACATGAATGCACCGGCTGATCTCGGCATCCGACTCACTTCTTTTTCCCATGGCGGCGGCTGCGGCTGCAAGATCGCGCCCGGCGTGCTGGCCGAAATCCTGAAGAAGTCGAGCGGCTTCCCGGTGCCGAAGGAACTGATGGTCGGCATCGAGACCGCCGACGACGCCGCCGTCTACAAGCTCAACGACGAGCAGGCGCTGATCGCCACCACCGATTTCTTCATGCCGATCGTCGACGATCCCTTCGACTTCGGCCGCATCGCCGCCACCAACGCCATCTCCGACGTGTATGCCATGGGCGGCACGCCGATCATGGCGCTGGCCCTGGTCGGCATGCCGATCAACCAGCTGCCGGTGGACGTGATCGGCAAGATCATCCAGGGCGGCGAATCGATCTGCGCCGAAGCCGGCATTCCGATCGCCGGCGGCCACACCATCGATTCGGTGGAGCCGATCTACGGCCTGGTGGTGATGGGCCTGGTGCATCCGTCCAAGGTCAAGCGCAATGCCGATGCCCGCGCCGGCGACAAGCTCATCCTCGGCAAGCCGCTCGGCGTCGGCATCCTGTCGGCGGCGCTGAAGAAGAACGCGCTCGACGCCGCCGGCTACGCCGCCATGATCGAGAACACCACCAAGCTCAACAAGCCGGGCAAGGCATTGTCCGACCTGCCGGGCGTGCATGCGCTGACCGACATCACCGGCTTCGGCCTGCTCGGCCACACGCTGGAACTGGCGCGGGGCGCGAAGCTGCAGGCCCGCATCGCCATGAACCAGGTGCCGCTGCTGCCCGACGTGCAGGCGCTGGCGGAGCAGGGCTACGTCACGGGCGCGTCCGGCCGCAACTGGGCCGGCTATGGCCATGAAGTCAGGCTCGACGCCAACATCGGCGACGTGCAGCGCAGCCTGCTGACCGATCCGCAGACCTCCGGCGGCCTGCTGGTGTCCTGCGCGCCGCAGGCGGTGGACGAGGTACTGGCGCTGTTCCGGCGCGAAGGCTTCGCCCATGCCGCCGTCATCGGCGAGATGACCGAAGGCCCGGCCGGCGTCGCCGTTGGCGTGTGACCGGACGAATTTTCAACCCACCACCATAACAACATGATCCGACTTCCCCGCTTCCGCTCCCTGGCCGTCATCGGTCTCGCGCTGGCCGCCACGCTTTGCGCCGGCCTGGCGCAGGCGCAACAGGTGTTGCGCGTCTCCGCCATTCCCGACGAGGCGCCGACCGAACTGCAGCGCAAGTTCAAGCCGCTCGGCAATTATTTGGAGCAGAAGCTGGGCATGAAGGTGGAATTCATGCCGGTGACCGACTATGCGGCCTCGGTCGAAGGGCTCATCAACAACAAGCTGGACATGGTCTGGTTCGGCGGCTTCACCTTCGTGCAAGCCAAGGCGCGCAGCGGCGGCAAGGTGCTGCCGCTGGTGCAGCGCGAGGAAGACGAACAGTTCAAGTCGGTCTTCGTCACCACCGACAAGGCCATCAACAAGCTCACGGACCTGAAAGGCAAGACCTTCAGCTTCGGCTCCGAGTCGTCCACCTCCGGCCACCTGATGCCGCGCTATTTCCTGCTCAATGCCGGCATCAACCCCGACACCGACATGAAACGCGTCGCCTTCTCCGGCGCGCATGACGCCACCGTGGCCGCCGTGTCCGGCGGCAAGGTCGATGCCGGCGCGGTCAACATTTCGGTCTGGGAGAAGCTGGTGACGCAGAACAAGGTCGATCCGAAGACGGTGCGGGTGTTCTACACCACCCCCGGCTACTACGACTACAACTGGAGCGTGCGTTCCGACATGAATCCGGCGCTGCGCCAGAAGCTGACCGAAGCTTTCCTGTCCTTGAACAAGAACGACCCGCAGGGCAAGGAGATCCTCGACCTGCAGCGCGCCACCCGCTTCGTGCCGACCCGGCCCGAGAACTATGACGCCATCGAGAAAGCGGCGCGTCAGGCGGGCCTGCTAAAGTAACCATGAGTTTCGAGCTGCAAGGCGTGTCGGTGCGCCATCCGTCGGTCGCGGCCGGACAGGCATTCGCCCTGTCCGACCTGGCGCTCGGCATTGCGCAGGGCGAGCAGGTGGCGCTGATCGGGCCTTCCGGCGCCGGCAAGACCACGCTGCTGCATACGCTCGCCTGCGCCTTGCGTCCCGATGCCGGCGGGTTGCAATTGTTCGGCACCGACCCCTGGAAGCTGGATAACGCAGCGCGCCACGCGCTGCGCCGCCGGCTGTTCCTGGCGCCGCAGACGCCGCCGCTGCCGCCGCGCCAGCGGGTGGTGACGGCGGTGCTGGCCGGCCGCCTGCCGCAATGGAGCCTGGCGCAGGCGCTGCTGTCGCTGGTCAAGCCGGCCGACCCGCGCGCCGCTTTCGAGGCGCTGGCCCGCTTCAATCTCGAGGACAAGCTGTATCACCGCGTCGACCGCCTGTCCGGCGGCGAACGCCAGCGCTGCGGCATGGCCCGGCTGCTGGTATCGGAAGCGGCAGCCTTCCTGGTCGACGAACCGCTCTCCGCGCTCGACCCGACGCTGGCGCGGCAAACCCTGCGCGTGCTGCAGCAGGAAGCCAAGGCGCGACAGGCCACCCTGGTCTGCAGCCTGCATCAGGTGGACCTGGCGCGCCAGCATTTCGAGCGCATCGTCGGGCTGCGCGCCGGCCGCATCGTGTTCGACGCGCCGCGCGAGGCGGTGAGCGATGCCATGATCGCCGCGCTCTACCAGAATGCGCATGAGGCCGTGCCGGCACTGGCGGACTCGCCCACGCCCGCCGTGCTGCGCCGCCCGGCGACGCGCTGCTTCTGAGCCGTTTCATGCCATCCCCAGCCGTTTCCCTGCCTCATGGCGATCCCGCCTGGCGCGGCCGCCTGATCGGCACGCTGCTGGCCGCGATCATTCTGTGGCCGCTCCTGGCGTGGAGCGAATTCAAGCCGTGGATCCTGCTCGATGAACAAAGCCTGAAAGCCACTGGCCGTTTCCTCGCCGCCTTCTTTCCGCCGGCGCACTCGCTCGACTTCCTCGCCCTGGCGGCGGAAGCCACCTGGCAGACGGTGGCCATGGCGACCGCCGGCATGGCCCTCGCGCTGATCGGCGCCATTCCTTTCACGTTGATCGTCACCGAGCAGCTGTCGGTGTCGCGCATCGGCACCGGCCGCATCGGCTGGCTTGGCCGCACGGTGCGGCAGGCGGTGCGCTGGCTGCTGATCCTGCTGCGCAGCGTGCCGGAACTGGTGTGGGCGCTGCTGTTCGTGCGCATCGTCGGCCTCGGCCCGACGGCCGGCGTGCTGGCGATTGCGCTCACCTATTGCGGCATGCTCGGCAAGGTGTACGCCGAGATCCTGGAATCGGCCAACCCGCACGCCACCCGCAGCCTGCTGCAGAACGGCGGCAGCCGGCTCGGCGCACTGGTCTACGGCATGCTGCCGGAAGCGGCTTCGGAACTCGTCTCCTACACCATCTATCGCTGGGAATGCGCGATCCGCGGCTCGGTGGTGATGGGCTTCGTCGGCGCCGGCGGCCTCGGGCAGCGCATGGATGAATCGATGAAGATGCTGGCCGGCGACGAAGTCTGCACCATGCTCATCATCTTCGTGCTGCTGGTGGCCTGCGCCGACGGCGTCAGCAAGCTGCTGCGGGGACGGCTGGCATGAAGCGCGAGCCGGGCATGAAGGCGCTGCCGCCGGCACCGCGCCGGCCGCTCTCGGTGCTGCTGGTGCTGCTCGCGCTGGCGGCACTGACGATCGCCAGCTTCGCCACCCTGCGCCTGCAATGGCAGGGACTGTTCTCCGCCGACGCGGCGGCAACGAGCATGGAGTTCCTGCGCGGCTTCGCGCCGCCGGAAACGGCGCCTGCCTTCCTGTGGAAAGTGGCCGGCGGCATCGCCGAAACCCTGGCGATGTCGGCGCTCGGCACCGGCATCGCCGCGCTGCTCGGCCTCGCGCTGGCGCTGCCGGCCAGCGGCCGCTTCGGCGGCGTCGGCCGCGGCTTCATCCGCCTCATCCTGAATGTGCTGCGGAGCGTGCCGGAACTGGTGTGGGCGGCGGTGCTGCTGATCGCCGCCGGCCTCGGACCCTTCGCCGGCACACTGGCACTGGCGGTGCACACCACCGGCGTGCTCGGCCGCCTGTTCGCCGACACCCTGGAAAACGAATCGCCCCAGGCCGAAGCCGCGCTGCGCATCAACGGCGCCGCGCCGATGGCGGCCTTCTTCTACGCCAGCCTGCCGCAAACCCTGCCGCAGATGATGTCGTACACCCTCTACCGCTGGGAAAACAATATCCGCGCCGCCGCCATCCTCGGCGTGGTCGGCGCCGGCGGCCTCGGGCAGATGCTGAAGTACCACCTGTCGCTGTTCCAGATGCACCAGGCGGCCACGGTCATCCTGGCGATGCTGCTGCTGGTGGCGCTGGTGGATGCGGTGAGCTTCGGCTTGCGGCGGGTGATGACGCGCTGAGGTGCTGAGGTGCTGAGGCGCTGAGGTGTCTGGGATGACATGACCGACGTGGCATCGTCTCAAGACGATGGCCGGCAATGGCTGACGTCGCCTAAACAGCTGGTATTGCTGGTGCCATCGGCAGTGATCCGGGAAGCGGCCAATGCGGTGATCAATACGCTGCATCCGGCGTGTTCGACGATTCGAGTCGAGGCAAAGCGCAGTTTCAGTTCCGATCACGGGCTTTTCTCCTGAGGGCCTGATTCGTATCGGTTTGGCCAGCGCCTTCAAGCAGAATCAAGCAGAAAAGCGATGGTCCGTTATTGACGCAAAAAGTCTCTTCTGCCTGTGAAAGCCAACCGCGATCAAGCAAACATCATTGGCATATGAGTTGCTAAGGGCGGGGGCGCTCTTGGGGCTTAACGCTGCGCCAAGCGCTTGTGTCGCTAACCTTTCACTTCATGGAGCCAGGAATGGAATCAATCACACCAGCAAGGCTGGATCAGGGAGTCGTATCAACCAATGAAAACCCGCTCCCCAGCGTGGCGTCCTGTCAGCCGCCGGACAACAAGGCGGCGATAGCAGATATGGAGCAGGGTGCCAAAGGCGCTTTCGGAGGACTAAGTCTCACTTTTGTCGGAGCACTTGCCAAGACTCCTCCGCTCAGCGCATTGGGTATCTTGTTTGCCTTCCTTAGCTTTGTGAATTTCGGCAGGGGCTACACGGAGCGGAAACCGAATCCGTGCAATGATGTTCTGCCGAAGAAGTAAGCTTTCAGAATTCATCCATCGCCGTGAGCCAGCCACTTTCCATGGTGGCCTGACGCGACAAGCAGAACATATGCGGATGCCATCAAGTCGGCAATTCCAGAGTCATCGTCAACTGATAAGGGCGATGCGCGCCACCGCCCTGTCAAGCCACCTCACCCGTTCACATTCAACACCTTCTCGATATCCGCCACGAACTTCCTGTCATCCGGCGACGTCATGCTGGAGTAGCTGCCCACCACCTTGCCATTGCGGTCGATGAGGTACTTGTAGAAGTTCCACTTCGGCGCGGTGCCGGTCTGCTGGGCGAGGGCGCTGTGCAGCGGGTTGGCTTCCTTGCCGCGCACCGAGGTCTTGGAGAACATCGGGAATTTCACGCCGTAGGTGTTGTAGCAGAAGTCGGCGATCTGCTTGTCGTTGCCCGGCTCCTGGGAAAAGTCGTTCGACGGGAAGCCCAGCACCACCAGTCCCTTGTCCTTGTACCGGGCGTACAGCGCCTCCAGTCCTTCGTACTGGCTGGTGAAGCCGCAGTAGCTGGCGGTGTTCACCACCAGCACCGCCTTGCCGGCGTACTGGCAGAGATTCTGCGGCGCCTCGTCCTGCAGGCGATTGAAGCGGTAATTGAGAATCGCCGGACATGCCGCCGGCCCGGCAGGCGTCGCGGCGGGAGCGGAAGGACGCTGGGGTGCGGATTGCGCCATCGCGCCGGCGGCGGATACGGCGCACAACGCGCCCAGGATGATGCTCTTGAACATGATGGACTCCATTGAACGGCCGTTGAAAGATGGCTTTCAGTGTACGCCAGCGCCAGGATTTTTTCCGGCGAGGATGTGGAGCGCGGTCCCATGTTGCCGAACTGATTTGCTTTCCTGGCATCTGATGGACATCGGAAACCGTCCATCTCGCCAGGAGAATCGCCATGTCGCTTTCACCAAGGAAAAACCTCGTTCTGCCCGCGCTGCTGTCCGCGCTTGCGCTTGCGGCGACCGCACCATCGCAGGCGCAGACCAGCGCCGCCACCCCGCGGCCGATGACCGCGCCGCCGGCCGCGCCCCAGGCGCAGCAGAATGCGCCGGACGTCCGCATCAGCAAGCTCAAGGGGCGCGACGTGCAGGATGCCAAGGGCAAGAAGATCGGCGACATCGAGGACCTGGTCGTCGACATGCAGCGCGAATATGTGCCCTACGTAGTGCTGTCATTCGGCGGCGCGCTCGGCCTCGGCGACAAGCTTTTCGCCTTTCCGCCGAACAGCTTCCAGAGCGGCAAGGACAACCATCTCGTGCTCAATGTCGAGCGCGACAAGCTGAAGAACGCGCCCGGCTTCGACAAGAAGAAATGGCCGGACTTCAACGACAACGCCACCCGCGGCGCGCTCAACCGCTATTTCCAGGGCCAGACCACCCAGGCCGGCAGCGAGGTCGGCCAGCTCTGGCGCGCCTCCGAGATGGTCGGCAAGAACATCAACGAGCGTTCCGGCCGCAATGCCGGCAAGATCGACGACGTCGTGGTCAACCTTGGCAATGGCAAGGTGGAGTATGTGGTGGTGGCCTTCGACAAGGCATGGAGCCCCGACGGCAAGCTGGTCGTCCTGCCGCTCAAGGCCATCGATTTCCCCGGCCGCACCGATCTTGATCCGATCATCAACATCGCCCGCGACCGCATCGGCGAAGCGCGCAGCTTCGAGAAGAACACGTGGCCGGACATCAACAGCGCCGCCTTCAAGAATGACGTGCGGCAGTACGTCGCCAGCTTCGATGCCGCCGGCAGCGGCCGCATCCAGGCCGGGCCGACCCAGGGCGTGTCGGAGAAGCAGCCGGCGAATGCCTCGAAGGTGCCGTCGGACCCGAACAGCCTGGCGAAGATGCCGGCGCCGGGCATGCAGAGTTCCGGCAATGCTCCGCAGGGCGATGCCAAGGCGGGCGGCGGAAACAGCGGCAATGCCAGGTAAGGCCGGAGCGCGCCCTGCCGGCCCGCCATGCGACAATCGCCTGATCCCTAGCGAACGATCAGGCCCCTCATGCAACGCTGGCAATTCTGGATAGACCGCGGCGGCACCTTCACCGACATCGTCGCGCTGCGTCCGCAGGGCGACATCGTGACGCACAAGCTGCTCTCGGAAAACCCGGAACGGTATGCCGACGCCGCCATCGCCGGCATCCGCCACCTGCTCGACGTGAAGCCGCACGAGCCGATCCCGGTGGAGCGGATCGCGGCGGTGAAGATGGGCACCACGGTCGCCACCAATGCGCTGCTGGAACGCAAGGGCGAGCCGACGGTGCTGGCGATCACCCGCGGCTTCCGCGATGCGCTGCGCATTGCCTACCAGAACCGGCCGCGCCTGTTCGACCGGCGCATCGTGCTGCCGGAGCTGCTCTACCAGCGCGTCGTCGAGATCGAGGAACGCATCGGCGCGCAGGGCGACATCGTGCTGCCGCTGGACGAGGCGAAGGCGCGCGCGGATCTGGGCGAAGCCTTCGACGCCGGTTTCCGCTCCATCGCCATCGTCTTCATGCACGGCTACCGGCATTGCGTCCATGAAGCGGCGCTGGAGCGCATCGCCCGGGAGATCGGCTTTACCCAGGTGTCGGTATCGCACAAGATCAGCCCGCTGATGAAGCTGGTGTCGCGCGGCGACACCACGGTGGTCGATGCCTATCTATCGCCCATCCTGCAGCGCTACGTGGCCCGGGTGGCGCGGGAACTGCCGGGCGTGAACCTGCAGTTCATGCAGTCCAGCGGCGGCCTGACGGACGCGCGCGCCTTCCAGGGCAAGGATGCCATCCTGTCCGGGCCGGCCGGCGGCATCGTCGGCATGGCGCGGGCAGGCGCAGCGGCCGGCTTCGGCCAGGTGATCGGCTTCGACATGGGCGGCACGTCCACCGACGTCTCCCACTACGCCGGCGAATTCGAGCGCGTGTTCGATACCCAGATCGCCGGCGTACGCATGCGCGCGCCGATGATGAGCATCCACACCGTCGCGGCGGGCGGCGGCTCCATCCTGCATTTCGACGGCGACCGCTACCGCGTCGGGCCGGACAGCGCCGGCGCCGATCCGGGCCCGGCCAGCTACCGCCGCGGCGGACCGCTGACGGTGACCGATGCCAATGTCATGACCGGCAAGCTGCAGCCGGATTTCTTTCCGCATGTGTTCGGGCCGCAGGCCGACCAGCCGCTCGATGCGCAGGCGGCGGCAGCCGGCTTCGAACGACTGGCGGACGAGATAGGCCGCGCCACCGGCCGCCGCCCGGCGCCCGAGGAAGTGGCGGAAGGCTTCATCGATATCGCGGTCGGCAACATGGCCAATGCCATCAAGCAGATCTCGGTGCAGCGCGGCCACGACGTCACCCGCTATGTGCTCGCCACCTTCGGCGGCGCCGGCGGCCAGCATGCCTGCCTGGTGGCGGATGCGCTGGGCATGACGCAGGTCTTCGCCCATCCGCTCGCCGGCGTGCTCTCGGCCTATGGCATGGGCCTCGCGGACCGCGCCGTGATGCGGGAAGCCGCCCTCGAACTCAGGCTGGAGGCGGCGTCGCTGCCGCCGCTGGCGCGCAGGCTGGACGAGCTTGCCGCCGAAGCGGGCGCCGAGCTGGCGCGGCAGGGCGTGGAAGCTTCGCGGCTGCGCCTCCTGCGCCGGGTGCATCTGCGCTACGACGGCACCGATACCGCCCTCATCGTGGCGCATGGCGCCGAGGACGAGATGCGCCTGGCTTTCGAATCCGCCTACCGCAGGCGCTTTTCCTTCCTCATGTCGCACAAGGCCCTGATCGTGGAAGCGGTGTCGGTGGAAGCCCTCGGGCCGTCGGACGCGCCGCCGGAAAAGCCGCCGGAGCGGCCGGCGCGTCCGCACGGCTTGCAGCCGGCACGGCGGGTGCGCCTCTATTCGCGCGGCCGCTGGCATGACGCCGCCTTGTACCGGCGCGAGGATACGCGGTCCGGCGACGCGATCGCGGGGCCGGCCATCATCGCCGAAGCCACCGCCACCACCATCGTCGAGCCGGGCTGGGAGGCGCGGGTGACGCAACGGGATCATCTGGTGCTGCAACGGGTCGTGCCGCGCGAACGGCGCCGCGCCATCGGCACCGAAGCCGACCCGGTGATGCTGGAAGTCTTCAACAACCTCTTCATGTCCATCGCCGAGCAGATGGGCATGCGCCTGCAGAACACGGCGCATTCGGTCAACATCAAGGAGCGGCTGGATTTCAGCTGCGCGCTCTTCGATGCCGGCGGCAACCTCATCGCCAACGCGCCGCACATGCCGGTGCATCTCGGCTCCATGGGCGAGAGCATCAAGACGGTGATGCAGGAAAACGCTGGCCGCATGCGGCCGGGCGATGTGTTCATGCTCAACGATCCCTACCACGGCGGCACCCATCTGCCGGACGTCACGGTGATCACGCCCGTGTTCGACGATGCCGGCGGCGAGATCCTGTTCTACGTCGGCTCGCGCGGCCACCATGCCGACATCGGCGGCACCACGCCCGGATCCATGCCGCCGGACTCGGTGCATATCGAGGAAGAGGGCGTGCTGATCGACAACTTCAAGCTGGTGGAGGCCGGCCGCCTGCGCGAACGGGAAACCCGGGCGCTGCTGCAGGGCGCCCGCCATCCCGCGCGCAATCCGGACCAGAACCTCGCCGACCTGCGCGCCCAGGTGGCGGCGAACCAGAAGGGCGTTGACGAATTGCGGCGCATGATCGAACACTTCGGCCTCGACGTTGTGCGGGCCTACATGGACCACGTGCAGGACAACGCCGAAGCCTCGGTGCGGCGCGTCATCGGCGCGCTCAGGGACGGCGCCTTCGACTATCCGATGGACAACGGCGCCGTCATCCGGGTGAAGGTGACGGTGGACCAGGCGGCGCGCAGCGCGCGCATCGACTTCACCGGCACGTCGCCGCAGCAGACGAACAATTTCAATGCGCCGGCGGCGGTGTGCATGGCGGCGGTGCTGTACGTGTTCCGCACGCTGGTGGACGAGGACATTCCGCTCAACGCCGGCTGTCTCAAGCCGCTGGAAGTCGTCATCCCCGAAGGCTCGATGCTCAACCCGCGCTATCCCGCTTCGGTGGTGTCGGGCAATGTCGAGACCTCCACCTGCATCACCAATGCGCTCTATGGGGCGCTGGGCGTGATGGCGGCCGCGCAGGGCACCATGAACAACTTCACCTTCGGCAATGAACGCCACCAGTATTACGAGACGATTGCCGGCGGCTCCGGCGCCGGCGAAGGCTTCGACGGCACCGACGTGGTCCAGACCAACATGACCAACTCCCGCCTCACCGATCCGGAAGTGCTGGAATTCCGCTTCCCGGTGCGTCTCGACAGCTATGAGATTCGGCCGGGCTCCGGCGGCAAGGGGCGCTGGCACGGCGGCAGCGGCGGCGTGCGCAAGGTGCGCTTCCTGGAGGCCATGACCGCATCCATCCTGTCCAACAACCGGGTGCATGCGCCCTTCGGCATGGCCGGCGGAGAATGCGGCCAGCGCGGACGCAATTTCGTGATCCGCAGCGATGGCCGCGTGGAAGCGTTGCCGCATGTGGGCAAGACGCCGATGCAGCCGGGCGATGTGTTCGTGATCGAGACGCCGGGCGGCGGCGGTTATGGCGCGCCGGCCGACGGCGGCGCCGGACCGTCTTGATGCAGCGGATGCCGCGCTGCAGGCGGCATCGCGGCGGTCATTGCGCGGGCAGGGGCAGTCCGTGCATGTCCTGGCGCGTAGTGGACAGGGCAAGCAGCTGTGCCCTGACTTCCGCCACCACGCCCTTCCAGTTCCCGGCTTCGGTCTGGCGCACGAGCCGCGTGCGCGGATACCACGGCGAATCCTGCCGCTTCAGCATCCAGCGCCAGTCCGGCAGGCGCGGCAGCATCAGTATCACCGGGCGGCCGAGCGCGCCGGCCAGATGCGCCACTGCGGTATCGACGGTCACCACCACGTCGAGGTGCATCAGCATGGCGGCGGTATCGTAGAAGTCGCGTATCTTCGCTGCCAGGTCCACCACCGGCGCGCCGAATTGGAGCTGCCGTTGCGCCGGGCCGACCTGGAGGGAAAAAAAGCGCGCCTCCGGTAGATTGAACAGCGGCGCCAGCGTCGCCAGATCCATGGAGCGCTCGCCGTCGCGGCGATGGCCAGGCGACCCGGCCCAGGCCAGACCGACCTTCAGTACGGGCTGGCCGGCGAACAGCGATGCCGCATGATCGACCGCCGCGGGCTCGACGCCGAGATAGTTGCAGCCGGCGGGCAGGTCCGCGTGATCGATGCCGAGCAGATGCGGCAGGCTCATCAGCGAGCAATGCATGTCGAACTCCGGACTGCCGTAGACCTGGCTCGGGTCGCGCATGCGCGGGATGACTTCGACCGCTGGCATGTCGCGGAAGGTGTAGCGGATCAGCCAGAACAGCTCATTCTGCACCTCGAACCAGACGCGCGCGCCGGCTTCGGCCAGGCGCGGCAGCAGGCGGCAAAACTGGATGGTGTCGCCCAGTCCCTGCTCGGCATACACCAGCAGGCGCCGGCCGCGCAGTTCGCCGCCCTCGAAGCGCGGCTGGGGCAGCATCCGGTTGGGGAAGTCGAAGTCCTTCCAGGTCCAGCGCAGCTCGTAATTGGCCCAGCCCCGCTTCAGTTCGCCCAGCAGCAGCTGGGTCACCGCGAGGTTCCAGCGCGGCAGGCCGTGCTGCGGCGACAGGTCGGCCGCGCGCTGGTACAGCGGTTCGGATTCGGCGAAATAACCCAGGCATTGCAGGCAGTTGGCGAAATTGTTCAGCACCTGGGCCGCCTGTCCCGGAAAGGGCAGGGCGTCGAACGCCAGGGCCGCCGGCGACGGCAGGTCCAGCTCGCCCAGCGCGGCCTCGAGCACCCCCATGACCTGTGCGATGCCCTCGTCGCGGCGGGCATAGTGTTCCATCAGCGGCAGCAGGCAGGCGATGCCGTCCCGGTACTTGCCCATGCCTTCCCAGGCCTGGGCCAGGTTGATGATGGCCGGAACATGGCGCGGATGGCTGGCCAGCAGCTCCCGCAGCAGGTGCTGCGCCTCCGGGTAGAGCCGCTGCTGCAGCAGGACATCGGAAAACCGGACCATGAAGTCGAGCGCCCGGGATGCCGGCAGGCAGGCGAGGGTGGAACGCAAACTGGCGCAGTACTCCGGCTTCGGGCCGCCATCCCGAATCGCCTGCAGCAGCAGGTTGGCCGCCTCGTCATGCCGGTTGCGCTGGCTGCGCGCCACGCCGAGCAGGAAATGCGCGTCCGGGCGGCAGGCAGGGTCGTTCAGCAGGGATTGGTAGATCGCTTCCGCGCTGTCGAGCTGGCCGGCGCCATGCAATCCGCGCGCCTTTTCCAATGCCTTGCGGCCGGGTTCCATACCCGGGTGTGTTGGTTCGAACATCATGGGTCTTGCCCCTTTGCGTCGATTCGCGGTCAATTCTAGTCAAGCAACCGGTTCTTTCGCATCTCATCTTTGTGGTAAATGCGAGGCGGAAGCGCGATTTTTTCTCCGGAAACGAAGCAACCGCGACATCGAGGACATGGAAATATCGCCGCAGGGCCGAAAACGCTGATTAGGCGTCAAGATAGGGAAGTGCGCGGGGAGGGGGATTGGCGCCGCACACGGGCGGCACGGCTTTCAATCGGTATGCATGGGCGTCGGCTCGGACGATTCCCCCGCCAGCTCATGCCCGAGCCGCTCATACTCGGAGATGACCTGGGCGCCGAACAGCAGCAGGATGGCGCCGAGCTCCAGGCTGAGCAGCACAATGATGGCGGTGGTCAGGGAACCGTACACCACGTTCACCTGGGACAGCGTCGCCAGATACCAGATCAGCACATGGCGGGTGATTTCCCACAGCAGCGCGGCGGTGACGCCGCCCACCAGCGCATGGCGCAGCCGCAGCCGGCCGACCGGCATGACCAGATAGACCGAGGTCAGCACGAAAATTTCACCCGCCACGCCGAGGCCGTAGAGCAGCACGCCCGAGATGCCGCCGAGCGACCATTCGCGTCCGAGGAAATGAATGCTTTCCTGGCCCAGGGCCTGCAGGCTGCCGGATACCAGGGTCACGACCAGCAGGCCGATGCCAAGCGACAAGATGTAGCAATACGGGAGCACCGCCGACACCAGGAAATGCCGGCGCCTGATCGCCACGCGGTGGAAGAAGATCACCGACATCGCGTTTTCCAGCACGGTGAAGGCCAGCGAACTGAAGAACAGCATCGTGGCCAGCAGCACCCAGCCGACCACTTCGCGGTGGGCGAGGAAATTGGCCAGCTCGGTGATGATGGCGCGCGACTGGCTGGGCAGTAGCCACTCGAGGTAGCGGCCGAGCGCTTCCAGCAGCTCGGCCGGATCGACCACGTGCGACAGCGTGATCATGATCAGGATCAGCAGCGGCACGATCGACAGGAGCGCGTAGTACGCCACTGCGCCGGCCAGCAGCAACCCCTGGTTGGCGCGGAAAGCCTTGGACACGCGCAGCGTGAAGATGAGCGGGTGGCTCAGCATCTGCCGCGTTTCGGGAGCGACCATGCGCATGGACGATGAATGGATGGAGCAGTCGAACTGGCAGTGTAGCCAGTCCGGAAGCCTGCCGGGATGACGCAAAGCATAGAGCCTTGCTCCCGGCGGCGGGTCGGCGGCCGGGCCTGGTCGGAACCGGTAAGACCCGGTCAGACTTTTTCGCGCTCCCGGGCCAGCGCCAGGAATTCGGCGCGCAGCGCCGGGTTGGTGCGCATCTCGCCGAGGATGGCGGAGGTGACGGTTTCCTCGCCGGGCGTGCGGATGCCGCGGCTTTCCATGCACAAATGACGGCAGCGGATCACCACGCCGACCGCCAGCGGTTCGACATGGGTCATCAGCGCCTCGGCGATCTGGATGGTCAGGCGCTCCTGCACCTGCAGGCGCTTGGAGAAGCAATCCACCAGCCGGGTGAGCTTCGACAGTCCGACGATCTTGCCGCGCGGCGTGTAGCCGACGGTGGCGAAGCCGAAGAACGGCGCGAGATGATGCTCGCAGTGGCTGTAGACCGGAATGCCGCGCACCACGATCAGTTCGTTGTATTGCTCGGCGCCATCCTCGAATACCTTGAGTATTTCCGCAGGGTCCTGTTCATAGCCGGAAGCCCAATGGGTCCAGGCCTTGGCGACGCGCTGCGGGGTTTCCACCAGGCCGGGCCGGTCAGGGTCTTCGCCCAGGCTTTCCAGAAACCGGCGCCAATCTTCATCGGAGAACTGCTTCACTTCCATTGTGGAGATCTTTCCTTGTCAAAACGGTAAGGTCATCGGGCCGCTTCCAGCGAACGGGAGGGGTTTCCGATTGCTGGGCTGAAGCATAGACGAAAGCTCGACGGTGCGCACACCGCAACCCCCTGCACGTCTTTCTTCCGGGGTAGACCGGTTTGCCTCCAAACAGTGCCTAGGCTCGACCGCATTGCCGTGTTTTTGCACCCAAATGAGCCATTGAGCGGGCCGAAAAGCGCAAAACCGCCGGATTTTTCACATTGTTGCGCAGGCACAAGCCTTGCGAATGCGGAGCACCGCCGCCACAGCCGGCGGCTTTTTCAACTCCAAAGCAAAGGATGGAACATGGATCGCAACGACGTGACCAGGAAGATCATCGCCGCAAAGGTGCGGAACCGGATGCGCTGGGCCGACATCGCCGAGAAGATAGGCGAGAGCAAGGAGTGGACGACCGCCGCCATGCTCGGCCAGATGACTTTGACCCTGAAGCAAGCCGAGGTGGCGCGCGAATTGTTCGGCCTCACCGACGAGGAAACCGCCTGGCTGCAGATCGTGCCCTACAAGGGTTCCCTGCCCACTGCCGTACCGACCGACCCGCTGATCTACCGCTGGTACGAGATCGTCAACGTCTACGGCACCACCATCAAGGAGCTGATCCATGAGGAGTTCGGCGACGGCATCATGAGCGCCATCGACTTTTCCATGGATATCCAGCGCGAACCGGATCCCAAGGGCGACCGGGTCAACGTGGTTTTGAGCGGCAAATTCCTGCCGTACAAGACGTATTGATCTCAACCCTGGCTTGAAAAAGTTCGGCCGCCGATCTCGGCGGCCGATGCCACTCAGAACGCGTTGACCTGCAGCACCTGGATGGCACGGCCATCCTTGCTGGCCGTGCCAGGCGTCATCGAAAAGCTCCTGAGCGCCGATTCCACCTGCGCCGGCGTGGCGGACGGATTGCGTGACAGGTAGAGCGCGGCGGCGCCGGCCACATGCGGCGATGCCATCGACGTGCCCGACATGGTGGCGGTGCCGCCGCCGGCACGGGTCGAGACGATGTTCACGCCGGGCGCCCAGATGTTGACGCACTGGCCGTAGTTGCTGAACGAGGCTTCCTTGCCGTACGTGTCGGTTGCGGCGGTGGTGATGATGCCGTTGTCGAGGCCGTTGGCGTTGTAGCCGGCGCGCGCGGGCGAGCTGTTGCAGGCATCGACGCCGCTGTTGCCGGCGGCAAGGGCGATGGTGACTTGGGCACCCACCGAACGCCGCAGCGCATCGTCCAGCGTCTGGCTCACGCCGCCGCCGAGGCTCATGTTGGCTACCGCCGGCTTGACGGCATTGGCCGTGACCCAGTCGATTCCCTTGATGACCGTCGAGGTCGTGCCGCTGCCGTTGCAATCCAACACCTTCACGCCGATGAGGCGGACGCCCGGCGCCACGCCGACGACGTCGACCGCATTGTCGGCCGCGCCGATGGTGCCGGCCACATGCGTGCCGTGGCCGTTGCAGTCGGTGTTGCTGCCACCGGCGAAGTTGACGTGTTTGACCAGGTTCAGGTCCTGGTGGGTGGCGATGCCGCTGTCGACGACGTAGACGTTGACGCCGGCGACGCTGCCGCTGCCGTTACCTGCCAGGGTCGAGCTGACATCGGCTTCCACCCGGTCGACGCCCCAGGGCAGGCTCTGCACATCGGCGGTCACCGGCAGGTCGGCTTCGATGTAAGCAACGGTCGGCTCTGCCTTCAACGCTTCGATCTGCTCAGTGCTCAGGTCGGCGGCGAAGCCTTTCACCGCATGGCTGAAGACATGTTTCGACTTGAACCGGTGCAGGTTCTCCAGGCGCTGGGCGGCCCCCATCACGCCGCGGTCCAGATAATCCCATGCCGCGGCATGGGCGATGGCGCGCTCATCCGGATGGGCATTGCCCTTGAACTGGTGAAAGGGCGTGGCTTCCTGGAACACCACGATGACCGGCGTCGTCTTGCCGGGCGCGTTGGCGAAGGACGGAAGGGAAGCGGCGCAGGCGAGCAGGCCGAGGGCGATGTTTGAAAGGCGATTTGTCATGAGGGCAGCTGCGTGATTGGGTCAAGGGCACTGGCAGGTCGGTTTGCCAGAACGGGCAGCATGGAAAGCCCTGATGCATCGCCTGCGCTTGCAGGCAACGCAACGGCATTCACCGTCGAAGAACGGATGCCGCGGTCATCATGTGTTTCAGGCAATGTCCCGAGTGGGCGGGGCGGTGCGATGGCATCCATGTGCGCTGCGCAAATATTGCCACATGGAAATAGCAGTAGGAGCGATTTTTGTTACCAGTCGTAATGACGCTGGTTCATACCAAACGATGCCATGGTGTATCTGCAAACATCGCTGGCGCGCTGCCAGAGCTGGAAGCCGGCCGGGCGCCGGCGGGTGCCGCCAATGACCGCGAAAGGGGATGGGGGAGGAGCCGATCGGCGCAGTGCGCGGAATGCAGTCCGGACTGCGCCGGCTTGAGGGGAGCGAAGGGAAGGTCGGAGCGGGCCGGCGTCCTGGCTATGGAAATGGATGGCGCTATGCCAGCCCGGCAGGCCCGGGCATGCCGGGTCGTCAGCCCTGCGGATGCCAGCCCTAAGGATGCTTGTGGATCGGATCGACCCAATGCACTTCCTGCGGCTTTTCCACCGCATCGATGTCGAGGTTGATCACCACCGCTTCATTGTCGCTGCGCACCAGCACGCACTCCAGCGCCTCGTCGTCGCTGGCGTTGATCTCCTGGTGCGGCACGTAGGGCGGCACATAGATGAAATCGCCCGGCCCCGCTTCGGCGGTGTATTCGAGGTGCTCGCCCCAGCGCATGCGCGCCTTGCCGCGCACCACGTAGATCACGCTCTCCAGCGCGCCGTGATGATGGGCGCCGGTCTTGGCCTTGGCATGGATGGTGACGGTGCCGGCCCAGATCTTCTGCGCGCCGACGCGCGCATGATTGATGGCGGCGGCGCGGTGCATGCCGGGCGTCTGCGCCGTGTTGGTGTCGAGGTTGTCGCCCTTGATGACGCGCACGCCGTCGTCGCGCCAGTCGTGGTGTCCGGTGTTCTCGCTCATGTCTTCCTCCTGTGCTTGGCTATGCGTTCTGCGCTGCATGCGAGCTTACTGCCTCGGACCGCAGCGCGCCAGCGGGCGTATCATGCCGCGATGAGGCGCATGCCGGTCATGCAAGACATCATACAAGGAGGAGAAAGCGATGACAGTCGAAGAACAAAGCAAGGCGGTGGTGCGGCTTTATGTCGATGCCTTCAACCGCGGCGACCTCGCCGCGCTGCGCGACCTGCTGGCGGACGATGCGGAGATTCAGGGCGTGATGGGCAAGGGCCTGTTCGACAAGGTGGGGCCGATCTGGCGCCAGCTGATCGAAGGCTATGGCATGCAGCTGAAGATAGAAGGCATGATCGCCGAGGGCAATGTGGTGGCGGTGCGATATACCGAGTCCGGTGTGTTCCGCGCCCCGGCCTTCGGTCACGAGCCGACCGGCAAATCATATGAACTGGTCGCGATGGAGTGGATCGAGATCGCCGACGGCAAGATCAGGCGGCGTTGGGGAGCGCGCGATTCGGCGAGCCAGATGCGCCAGCTCGGACTGCTTATTTCCTGACATTTCGGTATTTTCAGAGCGGCGCCGTGACCCGGATGTGTACCGGTCTTGGGCCTGGGGATGGAGTCGTTTTCACGTAAAATACTGTATTCATATACAGTCATTCACGCCCCATGGAATTGACCGACAAGCTGGAAATCCTGGCCGACGCCGCCAAGTACGATGCGTCCTGCGCCAGCAGCGCCGCGCCGCGCCGCAGTTCACTGGGCAAGGATGGTTTGGGCGCCACCACGGGCAACGGCATCTGCCACAGCTATACGCCTGACGGCCGCTGCGTGTCGCTGCTCAAGATTCTGCTCACCAATTTCTGCCTCTACGACTGCCAGTACTGCGTCAACCGCCGCAGCAGCGACGTCCCGCGCGCCCGTTTCGCGGTGGAGGAGGTGGTCAAGCTGACCATCGATTTCTATCTTCGCAATTACATCGATGGCCTCTTCCTGAGCTCCGGCATCATCCGCTCGCCCGACTACACCATGGAGCAGCTGGTGGAGGTGGCGCGCCAGCTGCGCGAGGTGCACCAGTTCCGCGGCTACATCCACCTGAAGACGATTCCCGACGCCTCGCCCGAGCTGATCGAGCGCGCCGGCCGCTATGCCGACCGGCTCAGCGTGAATATCGAGCTGCCGACCGAAAACTCGGTGGCACGGCTGGCGCCGGAAAAGAGCGTGCGCACCATCAAGCTGGCGATGGGTTCCATCCGCCGCAAGCTCGATGAAAAGGCGGAAGAGCCGAAGGCGCCACGCTTCGCCCCTGCCGGCCAGAGCACCCAGATGATCGTCGGCGCCGACAGCGCGGACGACAGCGCCATCCTGCACACCGCCGAGACGCTGTATTCCTCGTACAAGCTCAAGCGCGTCTACTACTCCGCCTTCAGCCCCATCCCGGCCGGCCCGAGCGTGCTGCCGCAGCGGCCGCCGCCCCTGCTGCGCGAACACCGGCTCTACCAGGCCGACTTCCTGGTGCGCGGCTACGGCTTCCAGGCCAGCGAGCTGCTGCCGGGCAGCGGCAACCTGCCGCTGGACATCGATCCCAAGCTGGCCTGGGCGCTCAGCCACCGGGAGCATTTCCCCATGGACCTGAACCGGGCGGACGAGACCATGATCGCCCGCATTCCCGGCATCGGCCTGCGCAATGCGAAGCGGCTGGCCCAGCTGCGGCGCTCGCGGCGCATCCGCTATGCCGACCTGACCAAGCTGCGCTGCGCCATGGACAAGCTCAAGCCCTTCATTGTCACCGCCGACTACCGGCCGGCGCAGGATAGCGCGCCGTCCGAACTGCTGCGCCGGGCGCTGGCCGACAAGACGCCGCAGATGGAGCTGTTTCCGGCGCTGCAGGAAGCGGCATGAGCCTGTCGGCATGCGCCGGAAACTTCAACGATTGGCGCCAGGCCGCCCGCGGCCTGCTGCGCCGCGGCATCCCGCCGCACGAAGTGCAATGGTCGGATGGCCCGCAGGCGAACGATCTTTTCGCTATCTCCTCCAACCCACAGGCGCCCGAGGCGCAAGCCAGCATGCCGGCGGCCCAGGTGCCGCGCAAGCTGCTGGAACTGCTGGAAGAGGCCGCCTGCTTCCGGACGCCGGAGCGCTGGGCGTTGCTGTACCGGGTGCTGTGGCGCTGGACCAGCGGCGAGACGGAGGTGCTGTCGGCGGCCGACGAGGATGGCGCCCGGCTGCATGCCTGGGCCAAGGCGGTGCATCGGGAAGCGCACAAGATGGAAGCCTTTCTGCGCTTTCGCGAGCGCGCGCCGGAACTCGGCGCGCCGCGCTTCGTCGCCTGGTTCGAACCGGAGCACGACGTCCTGGCGCGGGTGGCGCGGCATTTCGCCCACCGCATGGGCCGCAGCACCTGGCTGATCGCCACGCCGCGCGGCATCGCCTGCTGGGATGGCGAGCGGCTGGAGGTCGATCCGGAAGCCGCCGGCACGCCGCCCGACGGTGAGGACCGGGCCGAGGCGCTGTGGCTGACCTACTACCGCAGCACCTTCAATCCGGCGCGACTGAACACCTCTGCGATGGAGATGCATATGCCCGTGCGCTACTGGAAGAATCTGCCGGAAAGCAAGCTCATTCCCGATCTCGTCAGCCAGGCCGGCAGCGGCGCGCGCAAGGTGGCGCAGGCGCGCGGCGTCGGCGCGCGGCAGGGCGCGACCATCGATATCCAACCGGAAGCGGCGCAGCCGGAACGCGAGGCGCCGACCTCGCTCGACCAGTGCCGCCGCTGCGAGCTGTGGCGCAACGCCACCCAGGGCGTGCCCGGCGAAGGCCCGGCCAGCGCGCGCATCATGCTGGTCGGCGAACAGCCCGGCGACCAGGAAGACCTGCAGGGCCATCCCTTCGTCGGCCCGGCCGGCAAGCTGCTCGACAGCGCGATGAGCAAGGCCGGACTGGACCGGAACACGGTCTATCTCACCAACGCCGTCAAGCATTTCAAGTGGGAGCCGCGCGGCAAGCGGCGCCTGCACAAGACGCCGGCGCAGAAGGAAGTGGACGCCTGCAGCTACTGGCTGGAGCAGGAAGTCGCCCAGGTCGGGCCGGAGGTTATCGTGGTGCTCGGCAGCACGGCGCTGAAATCGGTGCTGCATACCGGCAAGGCCGGGCTCACCGAACTCATCGGCAAGCCTTTCGAGCACGAAGGCCGCTGGATCGTGGCGACCTATCATCCCTCCTATGTGCTGCGGGTGCCGGACGAGGAGGCGAAGGCGAGGGCGTTCGAGGCGCTGGTGGAGGCCTTCCAGATCGCGCAGGAAAAGGCCAGGCGGCACTGATTGCCGCCGGCGCTGGCACGGCTTTCACCATTTCCCGTCCGTCGCCGCGGCATGAATGATGGCGCCCAACGCCCGGCGTTACTTCGCAAAGCCATCCCACACCATCAGGTGTCCGGTGCTCGTGCCGGCCGCTCCGCCGCCGCCCGTCAGCGATTGCAGCGAATTGTGGAGGGCAAAGGGCAGCAGGCGGCCCACCGAAGCGAGGGCGGCGACGCCTCCCGAAGCCGCCACGGCGCGTCCATCGCCGTTGCCGCCGTCGGCCGGCGTGATCCATAGCCGCCGCGTGGCGAAATCCGGCGAGACCACGAGCACGAACGGGTCGCCGCCGGCGTAAGCGGCGAGCGTCTTGCCGTTGATGCTCAGGCTGGTCCGGTTGGCAATCGCATAAGCGGCGTTCCCCGCGACGTACACGTTGCCTGCCTCGTCCGCGGCGAGTCCTCTCGGAAAGATGGAATTGCCCTTGCCGCTTCCGAGGCGGGTCAATAGCAGCTGTCCTTTCTCCGGCGTTCCGGTGGCGGGATTCAGCCGGGCGAAATAAGTGATGTGATTGGAGGCGGTGTTGTACTCGGTGTTGTAGCTGTCATTCGCAACATTGGGGGCCGGTTTGGAGAGGTCGGTCGGCAGCCAGCGGTAGATGGTGTTGCCGCCCGCGCTCTCCCCTGCGAAGTAGAGCTTGCCGTCCCGCCCCATCGCCACCCGCAGGCCGCGCGTGTCGGCGCAATTGCTGCCGGCGCCTGCCTCATCCTTGGACCAGTCCCACGCCTTCCAGGCGGCGGCGCCGGCAAGGGTATAGCTGCGTATCCAGGCAACCTGCAGCTGGCTGCAGGGCGCGCCGTTGCGCTGCGCGAAGCCGGTGACGAAGACGAGCCCGCTCGCGCTGTCGATGGCCACATCGTTCACGGCGGAATCGCCGAAGGCTCTCTCGAATTTGAGCTGGCCTTGAGGATCGAACACCCGCAGCGTCTTGCCGAAGAGCGCTGCCGCATGGCCATCCTCTGCAATCGCCACCCGCTGCGCCGCGCCGCCGGAGGTGTGCTTCCATCGCACCGTTTTTCCATCGGCGCCTGCCACCACCACGCCGGCATCGGAGGCGATCGCCATGTCGCCGTTTGCCCGCCGCAACGCGAGGTCGCTTACCAGACCTCCGACTCGGATGACGGCCAGGACCGTGGTGCCGCTCGCGTTCAGTCTAAGCACGGCTCCGCCGGTGCCGCCGCCGATCAGGTCCACGGCCGTTCGGGCGAAGTCGGTGCCGGTAAAGCGACCGCCAACGAGCAGGGAGCAGTTCGTGTCGATCTCGACGGCATTCGCTTCATCCTGCGCACCCATGCCCAGGTAGGTGGCCGCACGCGTATTGAGGGACGAAGCGTTCGACGGCGGCGACAGCGTGCCGGGGCAACCTGTCGCGGGCACGGCGGCGGCTGTGCCGCCCTGGCCAGCGGACGGCGTATAACCGGTCGTCGCAATGGGCGAGGTCGTCGCCATGCCGCCGGGCGTGTTGGCGGCGGCGAAGGGGCTGCCCGAGGCATTGCCGCCCTGCGTGCTTCCGGCGGGCGTGCCCGATGCCGCCGGTGCGGATGCCTGCGCGATGCTTCCCGGGCCGGCGGTCGCGCCGGGGTTGGACAGGCCCGCCGAATCGCCCCCTGGCACGCTTCCCCCGGCAGAAGGCGAATTTCCCGTTGCAGCGACGGGCGGAGCGGTTCCCGTGTTTTCAATCGCGATGTTCGTGGCGTCGCCCGCCGGCTTGCCGTTTTGTTCTCCACCGCCGCCGCAGGCGGACAGCAGAGTGAGGATGGCGAATGCGGAACAGGTAAGCCGGAAATGCCGATGCATGACTACTCCCAAAGAAAAGCAGGTGTGAGGTGGAAAAGAAGGCTGTCTTCACCGAGGGATGGAGCTGGAGCGGGAAATCAGCGGTGATGTGACGCGCGGGGCGTTTGACGGCGTACCAGCGCATCCACCGTGGGCAGAAACGCAACCACCATGCCATTGCAGGCAGATGTTCCAGCGTCGTCGCTGTTTTAAGCCTGCATGTTTTTCTGCCTCGTGCCGAAGTACCTGTTCCGGGATCGGGCAGCAGCGGCCCGGTATTGGTCAATTCGTCTATAGAAAATTGGCCGGCGGCCATGTAAGCTTGCTTCCCGGAAAAAGTGCGTCCTTCGTACATCAAATCAGAACCAGCCAGACGCCGAGAAGCGAGCAACCGAATCACGATGAACAATCCTTGCCCGGGAGGCTGGCCCGCCCCCCTGTTGCAGCAACTTGCCGAATCCGCCATCAAGCTGGTCTGGATGACCGATGCCGATGGCGTTTGCATCTATCTCAATCCCGAGGTGGCCGCGCTGTATGGCGACCCGGCCGATTTCCGGCTGTCCGACTGGACGGCGGCGATGCACCCGGACGACCGCGAGCGTATCGCGCCGATGTATCGGCAGGCGGTGGCTGAGCGCCGCGAGTACCAGGTCGAGTACCGCATCGCGCTGAAGCCGGGCGAGGTGCGCTGGGTGCGCGGATCGGGCGCGCCGCGCTGGTCGGCGCAGGGCGAGTTTCTCGGCTATGTGGGCGCCATCATCGATACCACCAGCCATCACGCCGCCCTGGACCGGCTGGCCAAGAGCGAGGAAGCCCACCGCCTGCTCACCGAGAACAGCAGCGACCTGATCAGCCACCATGCGCCCGACAGCGGCGTCTATCTGTATGCGTCGCCCTCGGCCACGCGCATGCTCGGCTTCGAGCCGTCGGAACTGCTCGGCACCCGGGTCTACGATTATCTGCATCCGGACGACGAGACGCTGGTGCGTGCCGAAGTCCTGCGCCAGGCGAAGAGCGGCGATGCCAGCCAGCTGGTGGAGTTCCGCGTGCGGCACAAGGACGGGCACTACATCTGGGTGAGCACGAATGCCCGCGTCCTGCTGCATCATGTGACGGGCGAGAAGCTCGGCACCGTGGCGGTCACGCGCGACGTGACCGCGCAGCGCGCCGCCCGGGAGGCGCTGCGCCGCAGCGAGGCGCGCTTTCGCAGCCTGACCGACCTTTCCTCCGATTGGTATTGGGAAACCGACGCCGAAGGCCGATTCACCTTCGTCTCGGAAGGCCTGCAGCGGCTGTTCGACCTCGCGCCCGAGGAAGTGCTCGGCCATACCCGCATCGAGCGTGCGGCGGACCGCGACCAGCCGGGGTTGATCCAGTACCAGAAAATGATCGACGCGAGGCTGCCCTTCCGCGACCTGGCGTATTCGGTTTTCGTCCAGTCCAAAGGCACGGTGCGGCATTCGTCGATCTCCGGCGAGCCGGTATTCGAGGATGGCCGCTTCCTGGGTTACCGCGGCGTGGGCCGCGACATCAGCGAGCAGATCGAGCTGGCGCAGCAGCTGTCGCGCCTGGCGGAGGAAAACCGGGCGCTGATCGAGAATTCGCTCGACATCATGGCGCTGCTGGACGCGGAAGGGCGCTTCCTGCGGCTGAACCGGGCAACGCTGGACATCCTCGGCTACGCGCCGCAGGACATGCTGGGCAAGCGCTACATCGAATTCCTCGTGCCGGACGATATCGCGCGCACCCGCGCGGTCGATGCCGGCCTGCGCACCGGCAGCAACACGGTGCAGAATTTCGAGACGCGCTGGATCAAGCGCTGTGGCGGCATCGTCCATCTCTCGCTCTCGGTGCGCTGGGCCGACGACCAGAAGATGATGTACGCCACCGCCCGCGACATTACCGAAGCCCACCTCACCCGGGCCGCGCTGGACAAATCGAGCGACCGCATGGCTTCCATCCTGGAGAGCATCGGCGATGCCTTCTTCGCGCTCGACCGCGACTGGCGCGCGGTGTACGTCAACCAGAAGACCGCCGACTTCATCGGCCAGCCGCGCGATTCGTTGATCGGAAAGGTTTTGTGGGATGCCGTGCCGCACATCCGCAATTCCGTCTTCATGGAGTACTACCGCCGCGCGATGGACGAGGGCCAGCCTTCCTTCTTCGAGGCGTATTGGATGCCCGCCGGCGCCTGGTGCGATGTGCGGGTGTATCCGAACGAGGATGGCATCTCGGTCTACTTCCACGACATCACCGCCCGTCGCGAGGCGGAACAAACCCTGCGCGCCAGCGAGGAACGCTTCCGCAAGGTGATCGAGATGACGCCGTCCGGCTATGTGCTGGGAGACGCCACCGGCCTCATCCTCGATGCCAATCCGGCGCTGTGCGAGATGGCGGGCTACCGCCGCGAGGAACTGGTCGGCCGGCATCTGCAAACGCTGCTGCCGGTCTGCCCCTGCGGCGGCGCGCTGTTCGAACGCGGCGGCGTCAGCTCGGTGCATGGCCGCGAAGCTATCGTGCGCCACCAGGATGGCCGGGATCTCTTCGTTCTGGTCAATGCCAACATCGAGCGCGATGCCGACGGCAACGGCTTGTCCATCACCGCCTTCGTCACCGACATCACCGAGCGCAAGCGCGCCGAGGGCCGGCTGCGCGAACTCGCGACGCACGACAGCCTGACCGGCCTGCCGAACCGGGCGCTGCTGTCGGAACGGCTGCAGTCCATGCTCGCCATCGCCGGCGAGCGACTGCCGGTGGCGGTGATGTTCATCGACCTCGACCGCTTCAAGGAAGTCAACGACTCCATGGGCCACACGCCGGGCGACGAGCTGCTCAACGAAGTGGCGCGCCGGCTGCGCGGCAATCTCCGTCCGGACGACGTGGTGGCCCGGCTCGGCGGCGACGAATTCGTCGTCGCCGCGCCTTGCAGCCAAGGCGACGTGTCGGCCGCCCGCATCGTCGAGAAGCTGTTCGCCGCGCTGGCCGAACCGATGCACATCGGCGGCCATGAAGTGTTCGTCCGCGCTTCGGTCGGCATTGCGATGTATCCGCGCGACGGCGTGACGAAAGAGCACCTGCTGCAGAACGCCGATACCGCCATGTACCGCGCCAAGGCGGCAGGCCGCAACGGCTATTGCTTCTTTGCTTCCGAAATGAGCGCCGACGCCAAGCGCCGGCTGATGATAGAGAGCTCGCTGCACCGGGCGCTGGAGCGAAACGAGTTCGAGCTGTACTACCAGCCCAAGCTGAACCTGCACAGCATGGAAGTCACCGGCATGGAAGCGCTGCTGCGCTGGCGCCACCCGCAGCTGGGCATGGTGCCGCCGCTGGACTTCATTCCGATCGCCGAGGAAGCCGGCTTCATCGAGCAGATCGGCGCCTGGGTGCTGGCCGCAGCGTGCCGCGAAGCGCGCAGGCTGATGGACAAAAGCGGCATGCGGCTGCGCGTGGCGGTCAACCTGTCGGCGCGGCAGATCAAGGATGAAAGCCTGGTCGGCGATGTGCGGAAGGCGCTGGCGGAAAGCGGCCTGCCGCCGCAACTGCTGGAGCTGGAGCTGACCGAAAGCGCTCTGGTCGATGACGTCAACCTCACGGTGGATGTGTTCCGGCGCCTGAAGGCGCTCGGCATCTCGCTGGCGGTGGACGACTTCGGCACCGGTTACTCCGGCCTGGCCTATCTCGGCCGCTTCCCGCTTGACGTGCTCAAGCTGGACCGCTCCCTAGTGCAACCGCAGGAAGCGGACAACAGCAACCGGCGCGTGGTGCAGGCCTTCATCCAGATGGCGCACAGCCTCGGATTTTCGGTGGTGGCTGAAGGGGTGGAAACGGTGGACACGCTGCGCTTCCTCGGCGATGTCGCTTGCGACGAGGCCCAGGGTTATCTGTTCTCGCGCCCCTTGCCCGTCGATGCCTTCGAAGCGTTCCTGGAAAGCGGGGCGGTGGCGGCGATCGAATTGAAGATGGCCTGACCGGAACGCAAAATATTTTCCGTTCGGCATGCAAAAACCGGAAACCAATGCGGCTTCCGGTTTTCCAATATCATGCCTGCTCTGGTCGTTCCTTTACCGGCGAATCGCCCCGGGAACCGCAAGCATGGCCACTTCGTCAACTCTCCCGCAGACCGTCTTGAGCGCCGTCCTCTCCGCATCCTTGCCCTTTGCCAGCCGCTTCCCGATCGCCTTCGTCGACCTGGAAACCACCGGCGGCGCCGCGACCGCCGACCGCATCACCGAGATTGGCATCATCGAAGTCGATGCCGACGGTGTGCGCGAATGGAGCAGCCTGGTCAACCCGCAGGCACCGATTCCGGAATTCATCCAGCAGCTCACCGGCATCAGCAACGAGATGGTGGCCGATGCGCCAACTTTCGCCGAACTCGCCGACGAGATCAGCGCCCGGCTCGAAGGCAAGATCTTCATCGCCCACAACGCCCGCTTCGATCACGGTTTCCTGAAGAACGAATTCAAGCGCACCGGCCATGCCTTCCGGCCGGCGGTGCTGTGCACCGTGCGCCTGTCGCGCAAGCTGTTCCCCGGCTTCGCCCGCCACAGTCTCGATGCCATCGCCGAGCGCCATCGGCTGCAGGTGACGCAGCGCCACCGGGCGCTCGGCGACGCCCAGCTGCTGTGGCAGTTCTGGCAAAAGATCCACGAGGAGCATGCGCCGGAGGCGGTCGAGGAAACGGTGAGCAAGCTCATCAGCCGACCCAGCCTGCCGTCGCACCTCGACGCCGCGCAGATCGAGGCCATCCCTTCCACCCATGGCGTCTACCTGTTCTACGGCGCCAACGGCATGCCGCTCTACATCGGCAAGGCCAACAATCTGCGGCGGCGGGTGCTGTCCCACTTCAGCGGCGACCACCTGGCGTCGAAGGAGCTGGAGATCAGCCAGCAGACCGAGCGCATCGACTGGATTCCCGCCGTCGGCGAACTCGGCGCGCTGCTGCAGGAAGCGCGGCTGGTGAAGCAGCTCATGCCCAGCCATAACGTCCTGCTGCGCGACAACCGCGAGATCTGCGCCTGGCGCCTGTACCCGCGCAACGGCCAGCTGAAGGCGACGCTGGTCGGCACCGACGACATGTTCTTCGCCCACGACCCGCAGCTCTACGGCCTGTTCGACAACAAGCGGCAGGCCAAGGCGGCGCTGAAGTCGTTCGCCGACCAGCATGCGCTCTGCCACGTCGTGCTCGGCCTGGAAAAGCTGCGCGACCGCAGCGCCTGCTTCGCCAGCCAGGTGAAGAAATGCCTCGGCGCCTGCGACGGCCGCGAGCCGTCCGACGCGCACAATGCACGCGTGCTGGAAGCGATGCAACCGTGGCAGGTGCAGCCCTGGCCTTACGAGGGCGCGGTGGCGCTGCGCGAGAACGGCGGCCTGCATGTGGTTGATGGCTGGGCCTATTACGGCACGGTGGAAACGCTGGAAGAAGCGGCGGCGCTGGTGGCGACGGGAAAGCGGCGCTTTGACGTGGATGTGTATCGGATCGTGGGGAAGTGGCTTGAAAGGAATCCCGGCCGCGTCCAGCTCCTGTGAGCGATTGACCGACTAAGCGCAATTTGCGGTGCGCCCTGGCGATGAAGCGCGGCGATCCTTGTCGTCATCGCTCGAGCGGTGCCTCGTTCTGTCCGGCATCGGTCATGCACGGCGCCGCCAGATTCGGCGCACTTCGCGGCCTGGCCTGTGAAAGCCCCATCATGCCGGACACGGTATAAGGGAGCTGGTCATGGCTTGCAGGCATGCTCGTCCTGCTGCTCATGCATTTCAAGTCGATGCCATGGCGCTGCATGAAGCCGGGCGACATCCACAACAGCAGCGGGATGCGCTTCTGCTCCGGGGGAGCGACGGCTGCGGGCGCGCCGTGAAGATGGACGCCATGCTCCCCGAGCGATTCGCCGTGGTCCGACAGGTAGAACAGCGCGGTGTCGAATTTGTCAGCGACTTTTTCCAGTAATCCGATTTGATCCGCCAGCAAGCGATCGGTGTACGCGATCGTGTTGTCGTAGGCATTGACGATTTCCTCGCCGCTGCATGACGTCAGCTCACCGCGGCACGCCGGCTTGAAAATCTCCGCGCTCGGCGGATAGCGCCTGAAGTAATCCGGCCCGTGGCTGCCGATCTGGTGGAAGACGATGAGCGTGTCATCCTTCTTCGTCGCCAGGCTTTCTTCCAGGCCCTGCAGCAGCACCTCGTCGTAGCACACTTCGCCTTCGCACAGACCAGGCGTGCGGCTCTGCCTGAAGTCGATCAGCTTCGCCCTACGCGCCGCGCTCCTGCCGCCGGAATTATTGGTGCGCCATTCGACATCGATGCCGGCATCGATCAGGTCGTCGATGATATTGCGCTCCTTCAGCGCGGAATTGACATCGAAGCGCTGCCGCCCGCGGTAGGAAAACATGCAGGGCAGGGACACGGCGGTGGAGGTGCCGCAGGATTCCACATGGCCGAAGTAGAAGACATGGTCGATGGCGGAAAGTCGCGGATTGGTCGGCCGCGCATAACCGCCCAGCTGGAAGTTCTGGTGGCGCGCGGTTTCACCGATCACCAGGAACACCAGCAGCGGCTTGGCGCCCGGGGGCCGGTTCAGCCGGCGCGGCGGCGTTGCCGAGGCAAGGGATCTGTCATCTTCAAGGCGTTTCAGGTCCGCCATGGCATAGCCGGCCCACGCCTTCACCGCGGCGTTTGGTACGAGGAGGTAATGCAGCCTGGCGTGTTCATCGGCGAAGGCACGAAAGCGGTCGGGGAATGCCGCGATCAGGGCCGCCGCGAGGATGATTGCCGGGCCGATGAACAGGAGCCGATGCCATGCATGCTGGCGCAGGCTGAGCACGGCCAACCGCGACCACCCGACGAAAAATAGCGGCAGGATGCCGAGCAGCAGGGTGTAAGCCACCAGTCTCACGCTCAGCATGCTCGACGCTTCCTGGCTATCTGCCGCGGCGAAGCTGCGGAACATTTCCTGGTCCAGGCCAAGCCCGAAGCTGTCGGCGCAGAAGGCCGCCATGGCGGCCAGCGGAATCAGCACGACCGCCGCCACGCGTGGCAGCAGGCTGCCCGGAATGAGCAGGAGCAGGGCAGTCAGGAAGAGCAGCAGCACGCCGGCGAGGGCGGCGAGGTAGAAGGCATCCGCGGGATGGCCGGTCCAGAAGGCAGCGCCGGCTTCGCGCCAGAAGCGGACGTTGTAGAGCGAGAGAAAGAGCAGGGCCAATGCCAGCGAGAACGACACCGGCGAACGGAAATGCCAGAGGTCCTTGGCTGCAGGACGAATTCGGAGCTTGCCTGAGCGTGGCGCCATATCAGGGAGGGCTAGCCGGGTGGCGGAGATTGACATGCGGCGCAGGGCGCCTACCGGAACCTGCACAGTGTATGTGTTGTGTCCTGCCTGGGTTTGACGAGGCGCAGGCCGAGGCAGGGGAATTCATTCCCGCGGGAATTCGGATTGGAAGTCTGCCACGGTAAGGCGGGGTGCCGGGTTTCAAGCTATAGTCTTCAGGACAAGACAAAAAACAAAGTCCCTCCCATGCTCTGGTTTTCCCTCTACCTTATCGCCGGCGCCCTAGTCGGTTTCCTCGCCGGCCTGCTCGGCATCGGCGGCGGGATGACGCTGGTGCCGATCCTCTCCGCCATGTTCGCCGCCCAGCAGTTCGCCCCCGATCACGTGGTGCACCTCGCGCTCGGCACCGCCATGGCGTCCATCGTCTTCACGTCCACTTCCAGCGTGCGCGAGCATTTCAAGCTGGGCGGGGTGGACCTTGCCATCGTGCGCCGCATGTCGGTGGGCATGGTGGCCGGCAGCCTGCTGGCGACGGTGGCATCCGGCTGGATATCGCAGCGGCACCTGGCGCTGAGCTTCGCCGTGATCGTCTACCTCGGCGCGACGCAGATGATCCTCAACCGCAAGCCGAAGGCGGCGCGCAGCCTGCCGGGCAACGCGGCGCTGATCGCGGTCGGCACGCTCATCGGCATCGTGTGCGGGCTGGTGTCGGCCGGCGGCGCCTTCCTGACCGTGCCCTTCATGCTCTGGTGCGGCGTGCCGATGCGCACCGCCATCGGCACCGCCGCCATGATCGGCATTCCGGTGGCCGTCGTCGGCACCATCGGCTACCTGATCTCCGGCTGGTCGGTGCCCGGCCTGCCGCGCGACGCGGTCGGCTTCATCTCCACCTTCGCGCTGATCGGGCTGGTGTCCGGCAGCGTGCTCACCGCGCCCTACGGCGCGCGCATGGCGCACCACCTGCCGGTGCTGACGCTGCGGCGCATCTTCGCCTGCCTGCTGTATGTGCTGGCGACGAAGATGCTGGTTTCCTACTGGTAGCAAGAGGAGGGACGCATCATGGATGCGCAGATTGACGCCGCCACCTTCATCGAGCAGGCGGCGGATGCCATCGTCATCGCCGCGCCGAACGGCGCCATCACGGTGTGGAACGCGGCGGCCGAGCGGCTGTTCGGTTTCACGAGCGAGGAAGCGCTGGGCCGCTCGCTGGACATCATCATCCCCGAACGTTTCCGGCGCCGGCACTGGGAAGGCTACGATCAGGCGATGCAAAGCGGCTTCAGCCGCTACGGCGCGGACGACCTGCTGCGGGTGCCGGCATTGCACCGGGATGGCAGGGCGCTGTCGATCGCCTTTACCGTCACGATGCTGAAGGACGAGGCGGGGAAGGTGGCGGCGATTGCCGCCATCATCCGCGACGAGACGGCGCGCTGGGCGGAGGAGAAGCAGTTGAAGCAGCGCCTCGCGGCGCTGGAATGCGGGAAGGGCGGCGCTGGCGCGGCAGGCTGAACCGCCGCGTCAAACCCTGGAAATCAAATCCAGGATTCCCGCACCTGCGGATCGTCGCGCTCGCTGCGCTCCATGCGGAACAGGCCCTTGGGCAGCTTGCTGCGCACGTCGATCAGCGTATCGCCCACCACGAAATCGCTAGTCGGCTGATTCAGGTAGAGACGCCGGGCTACGTACTGGTCGGGGAAGTCGACGGGCGATTCATAGACGACCCAGATGGAGCCGTCGTCTTCGGAGAGGGTTGATTCTTTTTTCTTCATTGCTGGCACTTGTCAGGATAAGTCTTTGGGGTGAGCCGGTATGCGAAGCAACTGACCATCGCGGGCGGCAATAAGTTCGCCGCTTCACCCGGGGGCGAAGCGGCGAACTGTATCAGTAGGGCGCGGTCGGCGCCAAGCTCGGCGCATCCGGACGAAACTGGAGGGATTTGGTTTCCAGGAATTCTTCCAGGCCGTGGACGCCCATCTCGCGGCCATGGCCGGACTGCTTGTAGCCGCCGAAGGGCGCGAACAGATTGTAGGCACCGCCGTTGATGTCGACCTGGCCGGTGCGCAGGCGCCGCGCCACCTTCTGCGCCCGCTCGTCGCTGCCCGCCCACACGCCGCCGGCGAGGCCATATGGCGTGCCGTTGGCGATGCGTACCGCCTCTTCCTCGTCGCGGTAGGTGATGATGGACAGCACCGGGCCGAAGATCTCTTCCTGCGCGATGGTGCTGTCCGGCCGCACCCGGCCGAAGATCGTCGGCTTCACGTAATAACCTTTGGGCAGATCGGCCGGCGCATCCGGTCCGCCGCACAGCAGCTCGGCGCCTTCCTCCATGCCCGTGCGGATGTAGCCGCGCACGCGCTCGCGCTGCGCCTCGGAGATGAGCGGGCCGAGCTTGGCGCTGCCGCCGAAGGGATCGCCGACCGTGAACTTCTGCGCCGCCTCGGCCGCGAGCTTCGCCGCTTCCGCGTAGCGCGATTCCGGCACCAGCATGCGGGTGTGGGCGGAGCAGGTCTGGCCGCTGTTCAGGAAGCAGGCATTCACCGTGCCCTTCACCGCCGCGGCGAGATCGGCATCGTCGAGAATGACGGCGGCCGACTTGCCGCCCAGCTCCAGCGCCACCCGCTTGACGCCGGCGGCGGCGACCTCGGAGATGCGCTTGCCGGCGCGGGTCGAGCCGGTGAAGGACACCATGTCGACCTCGGGATGGCGCACCAGCGCTTCCCCGATCACCGGGCCGGTGCCGGTGACGAGGTTGAACACGCCCGGCGGCAGGCCGGCGGCATCGATCACCTCGGCCAGCACGAAGGCATTCAGCGGCGCCACCTCGGACGGCTTCAGCACCACGGTGCAGCCGGCGGCCAGCGCTGCCGCGACCTTGGCGGCGATCTGGTGCAGCGGATAGTTCCACGGCGTGATGCAGGCCACCACGCCCACCGGCTCGCGCACGATGCGCGAATTGCCGGTCACTTCTTCCCACGTGAATTCCCGGGCCAGTTTGGCGTAGTAGCCGAAGTTGGCGATGGGCGAGCCGACCTGGATGGCGGCGGACAGCTTCAGCGGCATGCCGACCTCGCCGCTGATGACCTGCGCCAGCTCCTCGCTGCGCGCCTTCAGGCCTTCCTTGATCCTGGCGAGGCAGTCGCCGCGCGTGGCCGGCGGCAGGGCGCTCCAGCTGTCGAAGGCGGCGCGGGCCGCGGCCACCGCCGCATCCGCATCCTTTTCGTCGCCCTCGGGAATGGTGGCCATCACTTCCTCGGTGGAGGCGTTGATGACGTCGATGGTCTTGGGGCCGGAGGGCGCGACCCATTGGCCGTTGATGTAGAGCTTGTCGCGTTGCTGCATGGTGTTGTCTCCGTGGTGAAGAGCGCCGCGTTGGCCGCGGTCATGGCTGGTGCATGGTAGCACCGGCCCGGCGATGGCACCGGGCCTCGCATCAGCGTGCTAGAACAGGATCACGCCGCGCGCATTGCGCCCGGCCTGCAGGTCGGCGAAGGCTTGCGGCGCCTCGTCGATGCGGTAGGTTCGGGTGATCAGTTCATCCAGCTTCAATCGGTGCGCCCGGTACAGGCCGATCAGGCGCGGGAAGTCCTCGCGCGGCCGGGCCGATCCGAAATAGCTGCCGGTCAGCGTCTTCTCGCCGAAGGTGAGGCTGGCGGTCTTGATGGTGGTGGTGTCCTTCGGGCTGGCCACGCCCACGACCACCGCCGTGCCGCCCTTGCGCAGTACGCCGTAAGCCTGGGCGGCGACTTCTCCATAGCCGACGCATTCGAAGGCATAGTCGGCGCCGCCTTCGGTCAGCTTCAGCAGCGCCTTGACCGGGTTTTCTTCATTCCTGCTGTTGAGGACATGGGTGGCGCCAAACTGGCGCGCCATCTCCAGCTTCGCATCGGAAGTATCGACCGCCACGATCATGCGCGCGCCGGCAATGGCGCAGCCCTGGATGGCGTTGAGGCCGACGCCGCCGCAGCCGAACACCACGGTGATGGAGCCGGCGTCCACCTTGGCGGTGTTGACCGCGGCGCCGACGCCGGTCATCACGCCGCAGCCGATCAGCGCCGCCTTGTCGAGCGGCATGCTGCTGTCGATCTTCACCAGGTTGTCGGCATGCAGGGTGGCATATTCCGCCATCACCCCGCAGCCGGAGAACACATGCAGCGGCTGGCCAGACGCATCCCGGGTGCGCAGGCTGCCGTCGGGCAGGGAGGTGGCCGCCTTGGCGGCCTGGTCGCACAGCTGCGGCCGGCCGGTCTGGCAATAGCGGCACTTGCCGCACATGCTGACGAAGGAACTCACCACATGGTCGCCGACCTGGAAGCCGGTGACGCCCTCGCCGACCTCGATCACGATGCCGGCGCCCTCGTGGCCCAGCACCACCGGCGTCGGGAACGGGATGGTGCCGTTGGTGGCGGACAGGTCGCTGTGGCAGACGCCGCAGGCGGCCAGCTGGATCATCACTTCGCCGCGGCGCGGCGCTTCCACCGTGATCTCCTCCACCGTGACCGGCTCACCGACGCCGCGGCAGACAACGGCTTTTGCTTTCTTCTCCATGGTCTTTCGTCGTGGCTGTTGAATCAGCCCAAACCTTACCCGAATTGACTGCGGCCTGCGCGACATCGCGCAAAACCACGCCCTGGACGGCGATACCGCCGGGAAAACGCCTTTTTCCCACGTCCCGGCTGAAAATCTGCGGCAAACCGCTGCCGACTGTCGCACTACCGTGTAAAGTGAGCGTTTTTCGATTCAGGCAGGCATCAATTGTGATTGCCCGCCGCTCTTTCCGCTTCAAGATTGACGTAATGGACAACACCAGCCCCACGCCCGAGCAAGGCGCCACGCCCGCCCAGGGACCGACGCCGTTCGAATCCGCCCGCCTCCTGCTGAAGGAGCTCAATGACAAGTTCCCGGTGTTCCGCAAGGGCTTGCCGCTGGCCACCGGGATCGACAAGCAGATCATCGGCCGCATGCCGGAGGTCAACCGGCGCGTGCTGCGGATTGCGCTCGGCATTCACACGCATTCGATGCGCTACCTGAAGGCCATGGAGAAGGGAACCACCCGCCATGACCTCGACGAGAACGCCGCCGGCGAGATCACCGATGCCCATCGCGAGCATGCGACCACCATGCTGCAGGAGCGGCTGAAGAAGGATGCCGAGCGCCGCAAGACCGAACGCAAGGCGAGCGAGGCGCAGAAGAAGCAGGAACAGGTGGAGCGCCAGCGCGAGCAGAAGCTGAGCCAGCTGGTGGAGAAGTTCTCCCGTCGCTGAACGGGGCCACCCTTCGGGTTCTTCGCAGTTTCTCCATCGGCCTGAAGCCGGGCTCAGCCGTCCCCCACGGCGGTTGCCCGGCGATGCATTCATTCCCGCTCTGCCGGTTCGCCGCGCTTCCCCTTTTCCCACCTGATCGCCTCCGTGCGATGGCTCGGGCGCAATCCTGCGCTTTTCCTGCCATTTCCTTTTCCGCTGAACCGCCAGGGAATCTCATTTGGCCTCATTGCTTGGGCACTTGCCGCGGCCCGCCTTCCGTTCGATGGGCTTCTCTCGGTTAGACAAAGATGTATACAAATATCGCCAAACAACTTACATAATCCCTGGATGAAGGCGTTTTTCGGAAGAAAATATGGACTTTCGCATCTGAGTTGTATACAGTATGTTTTATTGCATGGATAAAATCGAAAAACATCCTGTGCAGAATCGCTCAACCCATTCAACACAGAGGTAAGACATGTTCCCGAAAAACGCTTGGTACGTCGCCTGCACTCCGGATGAAATCGAGGGCAAGCCGCTCGGCCGCCAGATCTGCGGCGAAAAGATGGTGTTCTATCGCGGTCCCGGCGGCAAGGTCGCCGCGCTGGAAGATTTCTGCCCGCACCGCGGCGCTCCCCTGTCGCTCGGCTTCGTGCGCGACGAGCAGCTGGTCTGCGGCTACCATGGCCTGGAGATGGGCTGCGACGGCAAGACCATTTCCATGCCGCTGCAGCGGGTGCGCGGCTTCCCCTGCATCAAGAGCTTCCCGGTGATCGAGCGCTATGGCTTCATCTGGGTCTGGCCGGGCGAAAAGGAGAAGGCCGATCCGGCCAAGCTGCATCACCTGGCGTGGGCCGAAAGCCCGGACTGGGCCTATGGCGGCGGCCTGTACCACATCAAGTGCGATTACCGCCTGATGGTCGACAACCTGATGGACCTCACGCACGAAACCTACGTGCACTCCACCAGCATCGGCCAGAAAGAGATCGACGAAGCGCCGGTCATCACCAAGACCGAGGGTGACGAAGTCGTCACCAGCCGCTTCATGGAAAACATCATCGCGCCGCCGTTCTGGAAGCAGGCGCTGCGCTTCAACGGCCTGCCGGAAGACGAGCCGGTGGACCGCTGGCAGATCTGCCACTTCCTGCCGCCCAGCCATGTGCTGATCGAGGTCGGCGTGGCGGTGGCCGGCAAGGGCGGCTACAACGCCGATCCGCAATACAAGGCCAGTTCCATCGTGGTCGACTTCATCACGCCGGAAACCGAGACTTCGCACTGGTACTTCTGGGGCATGGCGCGCAACTTCAAGCCGCAGGACCCGGAACTCACCGCCGCCATCCGCGAAGGCCAGGGCAAGATCTTCGGCGAAGACCGCGAGATGCTGGAGAAGCAGCAGGAGAACATCCTCAAGTACCCGGACCGCAAGCTGCTGATGCTGAACATCGATGCCGGCGGCGTGCAGTCGCGCCGCGTCATCGACCGCTACCTGGCGGAAGAGCGCGAAGCCCGCAGCCTGGTCGGCTAAGCAGGCATGCCGGGAGCCGCCATGCCGGACGTCCAGGAACTCAAGCCGGCCGGCGCCGGCCGGGAAGCCTCGCAGACCGACCGCGCCATCATGGGCTTGCGCGATGCGGTGCTGCGCGGCCGCTTCAAGGCCGGCGAGCGCATCGCCGAGGTCGAGGTGGCCGAGCATCTCGGCGTCTCGCGCACGCCGATCCGCGCCGCCATGCAGCGCCTGGCGGAAGAGGGCCTGCTGGAGCCGGTGCAGCCCACCGGCTACATGGTGCGCGCCTTCTCCCAGACCGACATCGCCGACGCCATCGAAGTGCGCGGCACCATCGAGGCGCTGGCGGCGCGGCTTGCCGCCGAGCGCGGCGTGTCGCGCCTGCTGCTGCAGCAGATGCGCGACTGCGTCGCCAAGATGGATGCGGTGTTCGACGACGCCCTCAGCGACGAGGAGCAGCTGCGCCAGTATGCGCAGTACAACGAGCGCTTCCACGCGCTGATCATGGAAGCCTCCGGCAGCGACATGGTGCAGCGGGCGCTCGGCCGGGTAGTGTCGCTGCCTTTCGCCTCGCCCAATGCCTTCGTCTCGGCCCAGGCCATTCTGCCGGGCTCGCTCGCCATCCTGCGCGTGGCGCAGATGCAGCACCACGACATCGTCGACGCCATCGAAGCCCGCTCCAGCGCGCGGGTGGAGGCGCTGGTGAAGGAACATTCACGCATCGCCCACAAGAACCTGGAACTGGCACTGCGCAATGCGGATGCGCTGGATCAGGTGGTGGGGGCGCCGTTGATTAAGCGGGCTTGAGATCTAACTGTCCGCATCGGATTTGTCAGGAGCGTGTTGCTTGACTTCTCGAGACGCACCAATGTTTACCATTACGCGCCTGTGCAGATGATTCGAGAGGTAAATAGCGTCGGGAGCGCTTGGCGATCAAGCTTCTATATAGCACATCAACCTTGGCTTCTGACCGCACTAGAATTTGGGGTCCAATGGTCTGATCGATCTATTAGGTGCAGAGACTTCTTAGCTTGTGAACTGCTTAATGGTGAAGTGTGGTAGATCGGTCAGTCGTTATTGCCGCCGCCACTGCTTAAATCCGTCCGACTGAAAAGAGAACTTGAATTAGCCTTAGCACGGCAGCCATCTTGGCCAAAGCCGTTGGTGGTCGAATGCAGCTTCGGTTAACAGCATCAAAAGCGGAGCCTTCGAGCGTGCTACGGAAAGCATACCGAGATGCAGGAAACGTTTCTGCAATTAAAACTACATTATCAGTTGCTGGAAAACATCACACAGCTCGTTCTGCAATTCTTTTGCAAGGCGCTCTTTGCCAACCGACCTTCGAAAAACTTCGTAATAGATTAGATAAATTTACACTGTGGCATATGCCTTGCTTGAGGGGATGTCTCTTACTCAGCCGCTAAAGAGCACCTTTTAATATCTCCTTTAATAGGGCCATATTGATATGCAAGTAAACAACGTAATTGCGAAAACTTCCCACAGCAAAAGTTCATCTCCCATTCCCAACTTATCAAAGGAAGCAATTTCAAAAAGCAAGGAATGTGAAAAGGCGATGAATCAGTTTAAGGGGGCGGTATGGGGTGGCGCAGTCAATGGAGCTTTACTTGGTATTTCTTTTCACATGGGCTGGGCCAAAGTTTTTGTGAGTAGTCTAGTGGGAACTTTTTCATCCATTGCGCTCATGATGAATAGACATGACGCTGCAGTGCGTGCATGCACAAATCAGCAACCGAAAAAAACGAATTGAATACTTCCCTTTGAAGCATTAACTAACTGATTGATCAGGAAGTTGCGAGCAAAAGCAAAGAACAACATTGCTTTCTCCGAAATTGAAAACGCCCCGCCCGCAATGCGGGACGGGGCGGTTAAAAATCGCTGAGCTGTTTCAATCGTCGCCTAGAAATCAAGCTCCCGGATCAGCAAACTTCTCAATCTTGTCGAACTCCACATTCCACGGCTGGCCGTTGATCATCTCCGCCTTGCGGATGTAGATGGTCTGCACCATGTCGCGGGTGTTCGGGTCGATGGTCACCGGGCCGCGCACGCTGGTCCACGACAAGCCCTTCATCGCCGCCAGCAGCTTGTCGCCGTTGCTGTCGCCATTGGTCTTCTTCAGCGCCTCGTACAGCGCATGCATGCCGTCGTAGCCGCCCACCGAATGGAAGTTCGGACGCATGCCGGGATTGGCCTTCATGAAGTCGGCCACGTAGGCCTTGTTCTCCGGCGACGGATGCGCGGCCGAGTAGTGCTGGCTGCTGATGACGCCCACCGCCGGCTGGCCGATCGACGGCAGCAGTTCGTCGTCGAGCACGTCGCCGGTGCAGATGAGCTTGATGCCGGCGGCCGCCAGGCCGCGGTCGTTGAACTGCTTCATCAGGCCGGCGCCTTCGCCCGACGGCACGAAGACGAACAGCGCTTCCGGCTTGGCATCCTTGGCGCGCTGCAGGAAGGGCGCATAGTCGGGATTACGCAGCGGCACGCGCAGCGATTCGGCGATCTTGCCGCCGCCTTCGGTGAAGAACTTGGTGAAGGTCTTCTCCGCGTCCAGGCCGGGGCCGTAGTCGCTGACCAGGGTGATGGCGCTCTTGATGTTGTTCTTCGTGGCCCACTGCGCCAGCGGGGCGGTGATCTGCGGCACGGTGAAGCCGGTGCGCACGATGTAGGGCGAGCGCTGCGGGATGATGGAGGTGGCGGCGGCCATGACGACCATCGGCACCTTGGCTTGCGTGGCCACCGGCGCGGCGGCCAGCGCCAGCGGGGTCAGGCCGAAGCCGGCGAGCACCGCGACCTTGTCGCGCGACACCAATTCCTGCGCCAGACGCTTGGTGACTTCGGGGTTGACGCCGCCGTCATCCTTGATGATGACTTCGACTTTACGGCCGGCAACGCTGTCGCCGACCTTCTGCTGGTAGAGCTTGACGGCGGCTTCGATCTCCTTGCCGGTGGAGGCGAAGGGGCCGGACATCGGCAGGATCAGGCCGACCTTGACCGGGTCGGCGGCGAAGGCGACCAGCGGCGACATGCCGGCGGCGACGGCCGCGGTGCCGCCGATCAGCAGGGTGCGGCGGCGGGAGTTGACTTGGTGTGACATGACTTGCTCCTTGTTCCTTGGGGTGGTGTCGCTGTTGATGGTTATTGGTGAGGTCAGCGACGATCGATTTTACCAAGGCGATAACAAATCGGCAGGAGAGGAACCGGGGTTTCATGTAGCGAGTTTGTATCCGATGTATCTGTCTGCGCGGCGGCGCGGTAGTGGTCGGTGAAGTGGGGAGCTCGCTTGCAGTGCGCTCGCGCCGATGACGAGGCAGCGCATCGACGCATCTCTGTCGAATCGCTTCGCCAAACTCTGTGCGCCGATGTGCGAGGCGATTGTCGCCAAAGAACTTCACTTCTCGCCTGCTGTCGTAATGACAACGTCGCCATCGACTTCATCGAGGACATTCCCATCATGCCCCGTGCCATCTGGAAAGGCGCTCTCAACGTCGGCCTGCTTAACGCGCCCGTGTCGCTCATGCCGGCCACCCATCAGGACGAAATCGATTTCGACTGGCTCAAGCGCGACACGCTGCAGCCGGTCGGCTACAAGCGGGTGGTGAAGGAAACCGGCGAGGAGGTGGCGCGGGAGGATATCGTCAAGGCGGTCAAGACCGAAGGCGGCAAGTATGTGCTGCTGTCGGACGAGGAGATACGTTCGGCGAACGTAAAGGCCGCGCACAGCATCGCCATCCAGTGCTTCGTGCCGGCGGAGGACGTGAATTTCCTGTTCTACGAGACGCCGTATTACCTGCAGCCGGCCAAGGGCAGCGAGAAGGTGTACGCGCTGCTGCGCGAAGCGCTGTTCCGGGCGCGGAAGATCGGCATTGCGCTGATCGTGCTGCACCAGAAGCAGCATCTGGCGGCGGTGATTCCGACGCCGCAGGCGCTGGTGCTCAACACGCTGCGCTGGGCCATCGAAGTCAACGACACCGAGGGACTCGCGCTGCCGCCGAAAGGCGTGCGCGGCGCCGGCTTGAGCGAGCGCGAGATCGCCATGGCGACGCAGCTCATCGACGGCATGACCGAGCCGTGGGACCCGGAGCGTTACCGCGATACCTTCCGCGACGACATCATGGCCATGGTGGAGAGGAAGCTGGCCGAGGGCCAGGCCGACAAGGTGATCGAGACGCCGCCCGAGCCGGAAGCGGAGGCGGAGGAAACCGAGACCGATCTCACCGCTTTGCTTCGGCAAAGCCTGCAGGGCATGACCGCGCCGCGCACCGGCGCGCCCGCGCGCATGCCGCCGCCATCGGCGCGGAAACCGGCCCGCACGCGGGCGGCGAAAAGCGGCATGCATTGATCCGGCGACAAGGAGGCTTCCATGCCAGGCAAAGTTTCCCTCACCCGCGAGAAACGCACATTCCCCATTGCGCCCGACGTTCCGAACGAGCCCGCATCGGCGCAGGAAGCATCGCGCTTCGTCGTGCACCGCCACGCGGCGAGCCGGCTGCACTACGACCTGCGGCTGGAGCTCGATGGCGTGCTGAAGAGCTGGGCACTGCCGAAAGGGCCCAGCCTGGATCCTGTGCAGAAGCGGCTGGCGGTGCAGGTCGAGGACCATGCGCTGAGCTACATCGCCTTTGAAGGCCGCATTCCGGACGACCAGTACGGCGCGGGCGACGTATCGGTCTGGGACAGCGGCACCTGGCAGCCGGATGGCGATCCGGAGCGGGGCCTGCGTACCGGCAAGCTGAAATTCGAACTGCACGGGACCAGGCTGCAGGGGCGGTGGAACCTGATACGGACCCGCATGCCGGGCAAGAAGGAGGGCGGCGGGGAGCAATGGCTGCTCATCAAGGAGAAGGATGAGGCGGCGCGCTCGACGCGCGACGTCGACGTGACGGCCGAGCCGCCGGCTGAAACGAATGCATCGGCGATGCCGGCTGCGAAGACGGCACCCTCGGCTGCCCGAAACGCTGCCAAGGCATCGCGCGGCGCAGGAAAGCGTTCGACTGCCAATTCGACCTCGGGCGACGCCGGCCGCAGCAGCCATGCGCCTTTCGCAGCGCTGCCCGAAATGGTCATGCCCCAGCTCGCGACGCTCGTCGATGGCGTGCCGGAGCAGGGCGAATGGATCTATGAGCTCAAGTTCGACGGCTATCGCATCCTCGCCCGTGTAGAAGGCGGCGAAACGCGGCTGGTAACGCGCGACGGCAAGGACTGGACCGCGAAGCTGGCGCCGATACGGGATGCGATCGTTGCCCTCGGGCTGAAGGACGGTTGGCTCGACGGCGAGATCGTGGTGATGGACGGCCAGGGCATTCCCTCGTTCCAGCTGCTGCAAAATGCCTTCGACGAAAAGCGCGGCGCGCAGATTCTCTACTTCCTGTTCGACCTGCTGCATCAGGACGGGCATGACCTGCGGCAGCTGCCATTGATGGAACGGCGCGCGCGCCTGCAAGCGCTGCTGGCAGGCTTGCCGCAGGATGGTCCGCTGCGTTTCAGCGCGCCGATGCGGGAAGCGCCGCAGCAGCTGCTCGACGGCGCCTGCCGCATGGGCATGGAAGGCATCATCGGCAAGCTGGCCGATTCGCGCTACCGCGGCGGCCGCAGCGCCGAATGGATCAAGCTGAAGTGCCGCAAGCGCCAGGAATTCGTGATCGCCGGCTATACCGATCCGCAGGGCAAGCGCGAACTGTTCGGTTCGCTGCTGCTCGGCGTGTATGACGATGACGGCCGCCTGCACTACGCCGGCCGGGTCGGCACGGGCTTCGATCGAACGCGACTGCAAACGGTGTACCGGCAGCTGCAGCGCCTCGGCCAGGCACGGGCGCCATTCGCCGAATTGCCGGCGGCGGCCCGGCGGCTGGACGCGCACTGGGTGAAGCCGACACTGGTGGCGGAAATCTCCTTCGCCGAATGGACCCGCGGCGGCCTGGTGCGGCAAGCGGTGTTCCATGCCCTGCGCCAGGACAAGCCGGCGACGCAGATCCGGCGCGAGCAGGCGGTCGCGGCAGCAAACGTCGCGCCGAGGGAGGACACGGCGAAGGCTGCAGTGGTCAAGCCAGCGGTTGCCGGTCCGGCCGGCCGCATCGGCAGAAAAACCTCCGGCGCGAAGAACGATGCCCCTGCCGATGTGGCCGGCGTTCGCATCACCCATCCGGAGCGCATCATCGACAGCGCGAGCGGCCGCGCCAAGATCGATGTCGCCCGCCATTACGAAGCCGTGGCGGAACGCATGCTGCCCTTCCTCGCCAACCGGCCGGTGTACCTGCTGCGCGCGCCCGAAGGCGTGGCGGGCGAGAAGTTCTTCCAGAAGCATCTCGGACGCACGCCGATCTCCGGCGTGCGGCAGCTCGACCCGGCCATCGATCCGTCGCATCCGCCGCTGCTGGCGATCGATTCGGTGGAAGCGCTGGTGTCCGCCACGCAGATGGGCGTGATCGAATTCCACCTGTGCGGCGCCACCGCCGACCGCATCGACAGGCCGGATTGCATGGTGTTCGACCTCGATCCCGATCCGGGCCTGCCGTGGGAGCGGATGCAGGAAGCGGCGCTGAAGGCCAGGGCGCTGCTGGATGAACTCGACCTGCGCAGCTTCCTCAAGACCAGCGGCGGCAAGGGGCTGCACCTGGTCGTGCCGCTGGCGCGCCGCCATCCATGGAAAGACGTGACCGAGTTTTCCGAGGCGGTGACGCGTCGCCTCGCGCAGGCGCATCCCGATCTCTTCAGCGCCAAGATGGGCGCGCAAAACCGGGTCGGGCGGGTATTCGTCGATTACCTGCGCAATCAGCGTTATGCCAGCACGGTGGCGCCTTATTCACTGCGGGCGCGTCCGGGATTGGGCGTGGCAACGCCGCTGGCATGGGATGAGCTCGATTCGCTCACTGGCGCGGCGATGTGGAATATCGATACGCTCCCGGCACGCATGGCCTCGCTCGATCACGATCCCTGGGCTGACTACTTCCTGAAGAAGCAACAACTGACGGCCGTCATGCGGAGAAAGCTGGGGATGTGAGGTTTTCGGCCGGCTGGTCTGCGGGTATCGGCCGGCCGAGTGTGGCAAACGCGACAAAACGAATGTGTGTCGTTGTCAAAATAGCATTGTTAAATATACAATGTTGTCATTAATGCCATAAAGCAAGGCTGACTGTCATCTTTAGCAGTTGGCTGCCTTCAGTCTCGATCCAGAGACATCCATATACTTCTACGGTGTTCACCATGACGCGCTGCTCAACGGCTTTCAACGATGTCCCCCGCATTCCCCTGGGCGAATCCGCGTCCGGGCCTGTCGTCCCGGGCATGGCGCCCAATTCCGCCATGACGGCCGGTTCCTCTCCCCATCCCCAGTCCTTCGCGGAAGAGGTGGCCAAGATCGAACGAGATATCCAGCAGCTTGCCAACCAGTGGGACCTCCACCGAGGCGCGTTGCCGGCAAGCCTGGAGGCGCAACGGCAGGAACTGAGCCGCAAGATCAGCGACCTGATCATCGCCGGATGCATGGATGCGATCGGATCGAAACGGCTCGTTGGTCCGATCGTCGCCAACCTCAGCTCGCTCCAGGCCTTCCTGTCCAAGCTGCCTTCGCTCCATGGCGGAAGCGGGCCGCAGCCGACCGCCTAGCATTTCGGATCGGCCGGGAGCGATAGTACCGACCTCGCGCCGACCCCGTCTTCGCCTCCCGGGGAAAGCGGCTTCAGTCTTCCTGCCGAGAGCGGTTGGGCGCTCGGCTCATGGCAGCAAAGCCATTCCCGCCTCGGCTTGCCGTCCCGAGCCAGCCAGTCTGTTCTCCCATCCTTCCTGCAAAAGCGCCTCGAACGCATTGGGCGCCAGCGGCGCGCTGACGCAAAAGCCCTGGGCTTCGTCGCACGCCTGGCGACGAAGGAATTCCAGCTGCTCTTTCGATTCCACGCCTTCCGCCACCACCGACAGCTTGAGCGCGTGGGCGAGGTTGATCATTGCCTGCACCAGCTGATCGGGGCTGATGCCTTCCGGATGTTCGTGCAGCAGGAAGGAGCGGTCGAGCTTGACGCAGTCGAGCGGAAAGCGGCACAGGTAGGCGAGGGAAGAGTGGCCGGTGCCGAAGTCATCCACCGCGAGGCGGATGCCGAGCGCCTTCAGCTGCTTCATCATGCTGGCGGCGCGGTCCCGGTCTTCGATCATGCAGGTCTCGGTCAGCTCCAGTTCCAGCAGCCGGGGCGGCAGCGCGCTGACGCGAAGCGCATCCGCCACCGTCGCCACCAGTTCGGCGCTGCGCAACTGCCGGGTCGAGAGGTTGACCGACACCTGGAGAGACAGACCGTAACGGCGGTTCCATTCCTGGGTCTGGCGCGCCGCCTGCCCCAGCACCCAGGCGCCGATCTCGTCGATCAGGCCGGTTTCCTCGGCCAGCGGGATGAACTGTGCCGGCGAAATCGCCCCCAGTTCCGGATGCGTCCAGCGCAGCAGCGCTTCCATGCCGCCGATCTGCAGCGTGCGCAGATCCATGCGCGGCTGGTAATGCACTTCGAACTGGCCGCGCTGCATGGCATGCCGCAAGGCCGACTGCAGCAGCAGCCGGGTGCGGATGGCGGCGCCCATTTCGGCGGTGAAGAAGCAATAGCTGCCGCCGCCGCCGGCCTTGGCGCGGTAGAGCGCGGTATCGGCGTTCTGCAGCAAAACTTCGCTGCTTTCGCCATCCTGCGGATACAGGCTGATGCCGATCGAGGTGCTGCCCTTGATCTCATGCCCGTCCACGCTGACCGGTTCCTCCACCGCGGCGCACAGCTTCTGCGCGATGCGGGTGGCGGACGTGGCGCCGTACTTGCACTCGGCAACCACCACGAACTCATCGCCGCCGAGACGGGCCACGATGTCGTCGGGACGCACGCTCTGCGTCAGGCGCCGCGCGATCGTCTGCAGCAGACGGTCTCCGGCCGCATGGCCGAAGGAATCGTTGACTTCCTTGAAGTCGTCGAGGTCGATGAAGAACACCGCCTGCGGCACCGCACCGCGCCGGTCGTTCAGGCGCTGCTTCAGGCGCTCGTCGAGCAGCGCCCGGTTCGGCAGCTCGGTCAGCACGTCGCGGGTGGCCAGCCGCTCCAGCGCGCGCGCCGCCTTCACTTCGGCGGTGACGTCGCGCGAGACGCCGCGGTAGCCGCAGAACAGGCCGTTTTCGCTGAAGGGTTCGCCGGACATCCGGATATGCCGCACCATGCCCGGATTGCCCGGGGCCAGGGCCGGATAGGTCACATCGCGGAACGGCCGCCGCTTGACTATGGCATCGATGCAGGCAAGGAAGCCGGGGTCGTCATGGTCGGCGGTGGTGTCATGGAAGGTGGTGCCGAGCAGCTGCTCGGGCGAAAGCCGCAGCCGGGTGTAGAAGCCGTCCGAGAAAAACGTGAAGCGGCCCTCGGCATTGGTTTCCCAGTACCAGTCGGAGGACAGCGACGTCAGGCTGCGGAAGCGTTCCTCGCGCCGCACCAGTTCCCGCTCCGCCTCGAGCTGGGCGGTGATGTCGCGCGCCACCGCGACGATGCCGCTGCGCTCGCCGGTCTTGGCGTCGCGAATGGTGCGGGTGCTCGTGCCGAGCCATACCCAGTGCCCGAGCTTGTGGCGGAAGCGAAGGTTGATCAGGCGCAGGCGCGACGTGCCGGGGGCTGGCGGCCGGCTGCTCAGGATGAGATCGTCCGGGTGGATGTGGTCGTAGACCCGGGTGCCGATCAGCTCCTGCGGCCGATAGCCGAGAATGTCGAAGTGCGAAGGCGAAACGTAGACATAGTTGCCGGCGGCGTCGCAGTGAGAAATCAGGTCCAGGGCGTTCTCGGTCAGCAGCCGGTGCTCCGCCTCGCTGTGCGCCAGCCGCTTGCGGTCTTCATAGGTCGCGGTGATATCGACCAGCGCGCCGAGATAACCCGTCAGCCGGCCGGCCGGGTCCAGCCGTGGCGCGGCGCTGCTCAGCATCCAGCGTTCGCTGCCGTCGCTGCGCAGAATGCGGTACTGGACCTGGTATTCGGCCTGCCGCCGTTTCGCCTCCTGCACCACCGCCGTCACCCGCGGCAGATCCTCCGGATGAATGAAGGGCTGCCAGTCGGCGATGTGCACAAGGCAAGGCGTCTCCAGTCCTTTCATCGCGCCCGGATTGAGGTACACGCAGCGGCCATCGGCGTCTGCTTCCCAGATGATCATCTCGGCCTCGTCCGTCAGCCTGCGCGCAAGCATGCGCCGGCTCACGTCGGAGCAAGACGCCATATCGGTTGAATTGGTCATTTCTGTCTCGCTGGCCGATCGCCGGGAGGGATCCGCATCAGGCGCCCATCATCTGGAGCCTTGTTTTCCAGCATTTATTTTATTAACTAAGTGCAATATATCCTGACTTTCGGCGGCGCGTTCAACAAGTCGTTTTCGCCGCGCGTGTTTATACAGTGGCATTGATAATAGTCAATAAATTTCCATGTTGCAATAAAGCTTGCTCTCGCTAAGTCACTGTTTATTCGGCAAATTTGCGTGGCGAAAATCCCACTTATTGGAACGTTATTCTCTATTGGCTTTTTCTTTTTTTTGATGCAGAATGCGTCAGCAGTCAAAAAAATCCATCTCAAAGGAAGATGAGGAGACAAGCAAAAGCCCGCATCGCAAGATGCGGGCTTTTCTACTTTCCGGGGTCAGGCGGTGCGCGGCGCAAGCTGGTTCAGGAAGGCGATCAGGTCCGCGAAGCGCTCGCCCTGGATCATGATGTGGCCGCGCAGCAGCTCGGCCGTGCGCTCGCCATTGCCTTCGCCGATCGCATCCACGATGGCTTGGTGCTCGTTGAAGGAATTTCCGATGCGGTCGCGCACCCGCAGCTGCAGGCGGCGGTAGGGACGCAGCCGCCGCCTCAGGATGCGTGCCTGCTCGGCGAGGAAGGCATTGTGGCTGCCGGCATACAGCGCTTCGTGAAAATCCTCGTTGCGGTAGTAATAGTCATCCGGATCGCGGTTGTCGGCCGCTTCGCGGCAGGCGAGGTGAACTTCCTTCAAGCGCTGCTGCTCCTCTGGCGACATGCGCCGCGCGGCCAGCCGGCCGCACATCGCTTCCAGCTCCGCCATCACCTCGAACATTTCCACCAGCTGCTGCGGCGGTATCTCGGCCACGATGGCGCCGCGCCGCGGCCGGATGACGATCAGACCCACCGAGGCCAGCTGGATGAGCGCTTCCCGGATCGGCGTGCGCGACACGCCGAAGCGATTCGCCAGCTCGGTCTCATCCAGATGCTCGCCGGGCCGGACGGCGCCGGTGGCGATCATCTCCTCGATGGAGTCACGCAGCGTTTCCGAGCGGTTTTTCATGGCTTCCCTGATCAAATACCTATTTCATTACTTTAATGTGTAACAGCCGCTTGCAAAAGTATTTTTTAAAGCTATTCTTGTATACAAGATGGGAGGTAAGGCATAAACAATAACTTTCAATAAAGCAACATAGTCGATAGACTGCGATTTCCATCCAAAACAAAATGAGGAGACAACCATGGTTTTGAAACGCGTAGTGATGCTTGCGGCCGGTGTTGCCCTGTCCGCTTCCTGTTTTGCCCAATCCGGCTGGCCGGCGCGCCCGATCACCGTCATCGTGCCCTTCCCGGCGGGCGGCGGCACCGATACCTTCGCCCGGCCGCTCGCTGCCCAGCTCACCAAGCAGCTCGGCAAGCAGGTCATCATCGACAACCGCGGCGGCGCCGGCGGCACCCTCGGCGCGAATATCGCCGCCAAGTCCACGCCGGACGGCTACACCTTCTTCATGGGCGCGGTGCATCACGCCATCGCCCCGGCCATCTATCCGAAGCTGGACTACGACATCGAGAAGGACTTCACGCCGATCGGACTGGTGGCCACCCCGCCGCAGGTGATCGTCATCAACAGCCAGCGCGTGCCGGTCAACGACCTGAAATCCTTCGTCGACTACGCCAAGAAGAATCCGGGCAAGCTGAACTTCGGCTCGGCCGGCAACGGCACCTCGCACCACCTCGCCGGCGAACTGTTCAAGCTGCAGACCAAGACCCAGATCACCCATGTGCCGTACAAGGGCGCCGGCCCGGCGCTGCAGGACCTGATGGCCGGCCAGATCGACACCATGTTCGATGGCCTCGGCTCCTCCGCCGGCCACATCAAGGCCGGCCGCATCAAGGCGCTGGCGGTGGCGTCGCAGAAGCGGGCGCCCGGCTTCCCGGACATCCCGACCGCCGAGGAAGCGGGCGTGCCGGGCTACAACGTCTCCACCTGGTATGGCCTGTGGGCGCCGAAGAACGTGCCGCAGGACATCGTCGACCGCATGGCGAACGAGCTCAAGACCGCTCTCGCCAATCCGGACATCCAGTCGCGCTGGCACAGCAACGGCAGCGAAGTGCCGCAGATGTACCGCGCCGATTTCGGCAAGATGGTGAAGTCGGAGATCGACCTCTGGGCCAAGGTGGTCAAGGAAGCCAACGTCAAGCTCGACTGATCCGCTCTCCCGGGCGGTCCGGCTGATCGGCCCGGCCGCCATCCGATTTTCAAACCACAACGCCATTTCTAGCGAAGGAAAGCGATGGGCGCGCCCGAACGCATCTGGAATCATCAGCAAGAGAACCGAACTCGCCGCCTGCAGCGCGCCGCCGGCACGCTCGGCGCCGACCTCGCCGGCAAGCAATGCCCCGCCGCCCGCATCGCCGACCTGATGCACGCCGTGCTGGAGCCCGGCGACCGCGTCTGCCTGGAAGGCAACAACCAGAAGCAGGCCGACTTCCTCGCCAGGGCGCTGGCCGCCCTCGACCCGGCCCGAGTCAACAACCTGCACATGCTGCAGTCGGTGCTGGCCCTGCCGGAACACCTCGATGTGTTCGACAAGGGCATCGCCTCCAGGCTGGACTTTTCCTTCTCCGGGCCGCAAGCCGCGCGCCTGGCCAGGCTGGCTTCCGCCGGCAAGCTCAACATCGGCGCCATCCATACCTACCTGGAGCTGTTCGGCCGCTACTTCATCGATCTCACCCCGCGCGTGGCGCTGGTGGCGGCACAGTCTGCCGACCGCTACGGCAACCTCTACACCGGCCCGAATACCGAGGACACGCCGGCCATCGTCGAAGCCACCGCCTTCAGGAGCGGCATCGTCATCGCCCAGGTCAACGAAGTGGTGGATGAGCTGCCGCGCATCGACATCCCGGCCGACTGGGTCGACTTCGTGGTGCCGGCGCCCACGCCGCACTACATCGAGCCGCTGTTCACCCGCGACCCGGCCCAGATCTCGGAAGTGCAGGTGCTGATGGCGATGATGGCCATCAAGGGCATCTATGCCGAATACCAGGTGGAGCGCCTGAATCATGGCATCGGCTTCGACACCGCCGCCATCGAGCTGCTGCTGCCGACCTACGCCGCCTCCCTCGGCCTGAAGGGGAAGATCGCCAGCCACTGGGCGCTGAATCCGCATCCGGCGCTGATTCCCGCCATCGAGGCCGGCTTCGTGCAGTCGGTGCATTCCTTCGGCTCGGAGCTCGGCATGGAAGACTACATCCGCGCCCGCTCCGACGTCTTCTTCGTCGGCCCGGATGGCTCGATGCGCAGCAACCGTGCCTTCTGCCAGGCCGCCGGCCACTATGCCTGCGACATGTTCATCGGCTCCACGCTGCAGATCGATCTGCAGGGCAACTCCTCCACCGCCACCCTGGGCCGCATCTCCGGCTTTGGCGGCGCGCCCAACATGGGTTCCGATGCGCGCGGCCGGCGCCATGTGAGCCCCGCCTGGCTCAAGGCCGGCGAGCAGGCGCGCGCCGGCAGCAACCGCATCCCGCGCGGCCAGAAGCTGGTGGTGCAGATGGTGGAGACCTTCCGCGAGCACATGCAGCCGGCCTTCGTCGAGCGCCTCGACGCCTGGCAGCTGGCCGAGCAGGCCGGCATGGCGATCCCGCCGGTGATGATCTACGGCGAGGACGTTACCCACATCCTGACCGAGGAAGGCATCGCCAACCTGCTGCTGTGCCGCAGCGACGAGGAGCGCGAGCAAGCCATCCGCGGCGTGGCCGGCTACACCCCGGTGGGCCTGGGCCGCGACAAGCGCATGGTGGAGAACCTGCGCGACCGCGGCGTCATCCGCCGCGCCGAGGACCTCGGCATCGACAAGCGCCTGGCCAGCCGCGACCTGCTGGCGGCCAAGACCATGAAGGACCTGGTGCGCGCTTCCGGCGGCCTGTACGACCCGCCCAAGCGCTTCCGCAACTGGTAAGACGCCTACAGGACGCATATGGAAACCCTGACATTTCATTTCGACCGCGGCACCCGGCCGTCCAGCGGCCAGCCGCAGCTGGTGGGCGTGGTCAGCTCCGGCAACCTGGAAGTGCTGATCGAACCGGCCAGCCTCAACGGCGGCTGTGACATCGAGGTGCGCACCGCCGCCCACGGCTTCGGCGCCATCTGGCAAGCGGTGATCAGCGATTTCCACGACCGCTGGCAGCTGGCCGACACCCGCATCGCCATCAACGACATGGGCGCCACGCCGGCGGTGGTCAGCCTGCGCCTGGACCAGGCGGTGGAGACCCTGCTCGGCGGACCGCCCGCGTCGGCACCGACCGGAGGACAGCCATGAGCAGCTATCTGGAAGCCAGCGGCCGCGAGCGCATCCATCAATTGCTGGATGCCGGCACGTTCGAAGAGTTTCTGCCGCCGGCGCGGCGCATCGTCAGCCCGCACCTGGAACAGCTCGATACGCCGGTGTCCTTCGACGACGGCGTGGTCATCGGCCGCGGCCGCCTGCGCGGCAGGATGGTGTACGCGGCGGCGCAGGAAGGCGGCTTCATGGGCGGCGGCGTGGGCGAGGTGCATGGCGCCAAGCTGGTCGGCCTGCTGCGGCGGGCGGTCGCCGACGGCGCCGAAGCCGTGCTGCTGCTGGTGGAAACCGGCGGCGTGCGCCTGCATGAAGCCAATGCCGGCCTGATCGCGGTCTCCGAAGTCATGCGCGCCGTGCTCGACGTGCGCGATGCCGGCATCCCGGTGATCGTGCTGGTGGGCGGCGCCAACGGCTGCTTCGGCGGCATGGGCATCGTCGCCCGCTGCGCCAACCGCATCATCATGTCGGAAGAAGGGCGGCTGGCCATGTCCGGTCCCGAAGTCATCGAGACCGCCAACGGCGTGGAGGAATTCGATTCGCGGGACAGGGCGCTGGTGTGGCGCACCACCGGCGGCAAGCACCGCTACCTGCTGGGCGACTGCCACCGGATCGTCGCTGATAACGTTACCGCGTTCCGCGATGCCGCGAGCGACGCCATCGACGAGGCGAAAGCCGGCGAGGTGGAACTGTCGCTGCAGGAACTGGAGGGCGAGCAGCTGCTGCTGGAGCAGCGCATCCAGCGCTTCGGCGATTGCGCCGACCCGCTCGAGATCTGGAGCGACCTCGGCGTGCCGCAGGCGAAGAAGATACCAATGCTGGAAGCCGACGCCTTCACTGCCATCGCCAATGCCCACCGCCTTGGAGCCAAAGCATGAACTGGAAAGAACTCGTCAACCAGCTGTTCCCGCAAGGTCATGACATCGCCGAGCGCGAATGCTTCCTGTCCGGCAGCGCCCAGGTCGGGCATCAGACGGTGACGGTGATCGGCACCACCGAGCACACGCCGATCGGCATCGAGATCGCGCAGGCGCAGGCGCAGGCGGTGCTGGCCACGGTGCGCGACTATCCCGGCCGGCCGATCGTGATCCTGGTCGATACCCAGGGCCAGCGGCTGCGCCATCGGGATGAAATGCTGGGCATCAACAGCTACATGGCGCACCTCGGCAAGTGCATCGAGCTGGCGCGCCGGCGCGGCCACAAGGTGATCGGCCTGGTGTACGACCAGGCGCTGTCGGGCGGCTTCATCACCAGCGGCCTGATGGCCGACGCCTGCTACGCGCTACCGGACGCCACCATCCGCGTGATGGGCCTGCCGGCGATGGCGCGCATCACCAAGGTGCCGCTGGAGCGGCTCACCGAGCTGGCCAAGGCCAATCCGGTGTTCGCGCCCGGCGCGGAAAACTACTTCCTGATGGGCGGCGTGCAGGCCCTCTGGCAAGGCGACCTCGCGCAGCAGATGCAGGAGGCGCTGGAAAAGGCGGACCCGCACGACCGGCGCGCGGCGCTGGGCGAGGAGCGCGGCGGTCGCAGGCTGGCGCATGGCGTGATGCAGGCGGTGATGAATGATGGCATCGCTGGCACGGCATGACCTGCTCTGGCTGACCGGCGTCGGCTGGGCGCGGGCCATCGATGGCTTGAGCGGCCCGGCGCGGGAAGCGGCGCTGCGCTGGCGCGAGCGGGACTGGCCGGTGGTGGCGCGGCGCCGCGACGCCGATGCGGCCGATGACGAACTCTGCGGCGGCATCGCCCTGCCGCCGCAAGCCGATGGCAGCAAGCCGCGCATCGCCCTGCGCGCGCCGCTGTCGGCGCTCGACCGCCGCTGCGGCGCGTTGCCGCTGAGCGCGGTCATCGACAAGGCGCCGCCCGCTTGGCAGCAGAAGCTCAGCCTGCTGGAAGAACAGGCCCGCGACGCCGGCATCGGCCTGCGGGTGTTCGGCTCGCTCTCCTGGCAAGCGCTGACCGGGCAGGCCTATGTGACGCCGGCGTCCGACATCGATCTTCTGTGCCGTCCTGCCGATCGAAGCGCGCTGGAATCCGCCTGCATCTTGTATGAAACGGGGTCGATGCAACTGCCGCTGGACGGCGAACTGATATTTCCCTCCGGAGCGGCGGTCTCTTGGAAGGAATGGATGGTGGCGCGAAAGGCCGGCTCATCATGCCTTCGGGTGCTGGTGAAGCAGGCGCACACGGTGCGCTTGGCCTTGCCTGCCGAATTGCTGGCGGAATTGCCGGCGGAAATGGCCAGCGCATGACGCCGCTGGAACGCTCGCTCGTCCCGTCCGCCTCTCCGCTGCATGCAGATGCGGCGCATGACCAAGCCTTCTGCGCCGCCGCCGGCCGCCTGGCGGTGCGCAGCCTCTACGAAGAGCTGGTGCTCTATCCCAAGCCCGGACTGGTTTCCCTGATCGACAGCGGCAGTCATCAGGACATGGATGCGCGCACCTTCATGCGCAGCCTGTTTTCCCTGCGCCATTACTTCCTGCGCATCACTGCCGCCGGCATGGCCGGCGCTTGCTTCGACGAATTGAAGCGGCTCGGCATCCGCGCCGAGCGCGAGATGCTGGCGGCCACCGGCGGCATCAATACCCATCGCGGCGCGATCTTCTGCCTCGGCATGCTGTGCGCGGCATTGGGCCGCATCGCCGCCTCCGGCGCGCAGCCCTCGCCGGAAGCGTTGCGCGCCACCCTGCGCCGCGAATGGGGCGCGGCGTTGATGGGCCATGCGGACGCGCGCGATGCGCAGACCCATGGCGCCATCGTCGCCAGCCGCCATGCGGCCAGCGGCGCGCGCGAGGAAATGGCGCTCGGCCTGCCGTCGGTGTTCGACGTGGCGCTGCCGCGCCTGCAAGCGACTTATCAAAGAAGCGGCGACATGCGGCTGGCGCGCATCGATGCGCTGTTCGCGCTGATGGCGCACATGAGCGATACCAATGTCTACTTTCGCGGCGGCGCGGCCGGGGCCGACATGGTGCGGGAACAGGCGGCAGGCTTCCTGCAGGCCGGCGGCGCCGCGGCCGCCGGCTGGGAGGAAAGGGCGCTGGACATGCATCGCCTGCTCGTGCGGCACCGGCTCTCGCCCGGCGGCGCGGCGGATCTGCTGGGCGCCACCTGCCTGGTGCATGAAGCCTGCCGCCGTCCGCTCCCCGGAGCGGACGGCGCATGAATGCCAAGCTGGCCATCCTGTGTCCGGGACAGGGCGGCCAGCATGCCGGCATGTTCGACCTGGCCCTGGCCGACGTCCGCGCGGCGGAATTCGTGCGGCGCAGCCTCGCCATGCTGGATGCGTCGCCGTCGCTCGAGGCGATTCAGCGCGGCGAGGCGGATCTCTTCGCCAACCGGCTGGCCCAGCCGCTGGTGGTCGCCGCCAGCCTGGCGGCATGGATGGCCCTGGGCGACGGCCTGCCTTCGCCGGCGCTGGTGGCCGGCTACAGCATCGGCGAGATCAGCGCCCATGCCGTCGCCGGCACCTTCGACGCGAGGCAAGCCGTGTCCGTCGCCGTGCGCCGGGCGGCCTTGATGGAAGCCTGCCGCGAAGCCGACGGTCCGCAGGGCTTGCTGGCGGTGTCCGGCATGCTGGTCGCGCAGCAGCGCGCATTGGCGCGGGAAGCAGGCGTCGACGTGGCGATCGAAACCGGCGAGGACAGCGCCATCCTCGGCGGGCACCTGCCGGCGCTGGAGGCCTTGCGTCTACGCGCCGAGGGCCTGGGCGGACGCTGCCATCTCCTGCCGGTCGAGGTGGCGTCGCACACGCCGCTGATGCAGGCGGCCGCCAGCGCCTTCGCCGCCATGCTGGAACAAGAGCCGATGCGGCCTTGCGCCGTGCCGGTGCTGTCCGGTATCGGCGCCGAGCGCGTGAGCAGCGTGCCGCTGGCGCGGCTCACCTTGGCGCGGCAGGTCGCCGAAACCGTGCGCTGGAAGGATTGCATGGATGCCCTGGCCGAGTCGGGCGTGACGGTGGCGCTCGAACTCGGGCCCGGCAATGCGCTGGCGCGCATGGTCGCCGCCCGGAATCCGCAGATTGCCTGCCGCTCGGTGAGCGACTTCAAGTCCCTGCAGGGTGCGAAGCGGTGGCTGGAGAGAGCAATCGAAGATTGAACGGGCCGATGCCAGCCGACGCCCGATTGCCCCGGATGCGCTAGTTCCAGCGCCCGTTGATCCCCGCCACGCTGTATCGCCCGGCGCCCATGACCACCAGCGCCAGCGCGGTGAAGAAGTAGAAGGCTTGCAGCTCCAGCGCCCAGCCGCCGGTCTTGCTGATGTCCAGGAACTGGCTGGCGTGGACCAGCGCCACCGCCACCACCATGTTGACCACCACCACCAGCGCGGCCGCCCGGGTCATGATGCCGAACAGAATCAGCAGCGGCGCGACGATCTCGCCGACATACACCAGATAGCCCAGCGCGGACGGCAACCCTGCCTTGGCCACCACGTCCATGATGAAGCCCGGGCCGCTGAAAACCTTGGCGATGCCATGGAACAGCAGCAGGCCGGCCAGCATGATGCGCAGGATGAGCTTGCCGAGGTCATCGGCGGAGCGGGCGCCGTCAACGACGCGGACCGTTCCTGTTTCCCTTGTTTCCATCAACGCTCCTCAATGTAGGTCACCGAATCAAGCCGGCATCGCCTGGATGCTCCGATGAAACCTTGGTGCCTTGCTCATTGCAGAGACAAAAAAATTTCTTTCGGGTTCCGGCAGTTGCGCATCGCTCTAGCCCTGGACCAAAACGTTGCCCGTTTTTAAAGAACGGGGAACGATTTCCCCAGCCCGTCCTCTTAGGAAAAGAACAAGCACGCAGCCATGCACTGCCTCGCTCTCTTGCCTCCCGGGCACGCCGGCTCTTCGAGCCGGTAAATAGAATGCTTTGGCACCGCACCGTGCCCGTTCCTTTTCATCCACTTCCAAGGTATCTACCTCATGTGCGGTATTGCAGGAGAAATTCGTTTCGACGATAACATCGCCGACGTGCGCACCGTGGTCGACATGACCGAGGCCCAATCGCGCCGCGGCCCCAACGGCGAAGGCATCTTCAGCCTCGGTTCGCGCTGCTTCGGCCATCGCCGGCTGAGCATCATGGACCTGAGCCAGCGGGCGCACCAGCCCTTCGTCGACAACCAGCTTGGCATGGGCATCGTCTTCAACGGCGCCATCTACAATCACCATGAACTGCGGCGGGAATTGAGCGAGAAGGGCTACCAGTTCGCGTCCACCGGCGATACCGAAGTCATCATCAAGGCATGGCATGCCTGGGGACCGGAGGCGCTCAACCGCTTCTACGGCATGTTCGCTTTCGCCCTGTGGGAGCGCGACAGCGGCATCACCTATTTTGCCCGGGACCGGCTCGGCATCAAGCCGCTCTACTACACGCTGGACAACCAGCGCCTGCGCTTCGCCTCCGCCCTGCCGGCGCTGCTCAAGGGCAAGGGCGTGGATACCTCCTTCGACCCGCAGGCCCTGCACTACTACCTGACCTTCCATGCGGTGGTGCCGGCGCCGCACACCATCCTGCGCGGCGTGCGCAAGCTGGCGCCGGGCAGCATGATGACGGTGCATCCGAACGGCCGCTGCGAACACAAGGAGTGGTGGCGCCTCGAATTCAAGCGCAGCGCCGAGGACGAATCGCGCAGCTTCGACGACTGGAAGCATCTGGTGCTGGACAGCCTGCGCCGCTCGGTGGAACGGCGCCTGGTGGCCGACGTGCCGGTCGGCGTGCTGCTCTCGGGCGGCCTCGACTCCAGCCTGATCACCGGCCTGCTGGCCGAAGCCGGCGGCAGCGAGCTGCGCACCTACTCCATCGGCTTCGAGGCGGTGGACCAGGAAGCGGGCGACGAATTCCATTATTCCGACCTGATCGCGCGCCATTACGGCACCATCCACGAAAAGCTGCACATTCCCGCCGCCGATCTGCTGCAGGCCTTGCCGGATGCCATCGCCGCCATGGCCGAGCCGATGGTGAGCCATGACTGCGTCGCCTTCTACCTGCTGTCGCAGGCGGTTTCGAAACACAGCCGCGTGGTGCAGAGCGGGCAGGGCGCCGACGAGGTGTTCGGCGGCTATCACTGGTACCCGCCGCTGGCCGGGCTCGGCAATCAGGAGTCGGGCGTGTCGGCCTACCGCCGCGTGTTCTTCGACCGCGACCATGCCGAGATGCGCCAGCTGCTGAATCCGGATTTCGCGATCGAGGATGCCAGCACCCATTTCGTCGAGCAGCATTTCGCCAGGCCCGGCGCTGACAGCGCCATCGATCGCGCGCTGCGCCTCGATACCACGGTGATGCTGGTGGACGACCCGGTCAAGCGCGTCGACAACATGACCATGGCCTTCGGCCTGGAAGCGCGGGTGCCCTTCCTCGACCATGAGCTGGTGGAGCTGGCGGCGCGCATCCCGGCGCGGCACAAGATCGCCGAGGGCGGCAAGCATGTGCTGAAGGAGGCGGCGCGCGCCGTCATCCCGGCTGAAGTGATCGATCGGCCGAAAGGCTATTTCCCGGTGCCGGCGCTGAAGTACCTGCGCGGCGATTTCCTGCACTACGTGCGCGACATCCTCGATTCTTCACGAGCCCGCGAGCGCGGTCTGTTCCGGCGCGAAGCCATCGACCAGATGCTGCAGTCCCCCGACAGCCACATCACGCCGCTGCGCGGCTCCAAGTTGTGGCAGGCGGCGCTGCTGGAAGCCTGGCTGCAGACCAACGGCATCTGATGCCCGTGGGCGCAGGACAGCGTACGATCCCTTAGCAAAGACAACGACATGAATCTCGCCAACCTGAATGCAATGACCCAAGGCGCCGCGCCCGGCATGCTGGCCGCCCAGATGAACGGCGCTTCTACCGAGCTGCCGCGCCCGCGCAACGCCATGCTCGACTGCGGCTGGGGCCGCCTGCTGTACGCGCCGTCCTTCGACTCGCCGCGCGAGCTGGCCGAGGCGCTGCAGCAGGAGCAGCCGGGGCACCGCGACATCGCCCTGTACGTCGAGGCGCCGCAGCTGCTGCTGGCGGAAGCGCCGTCGCGGCTGTTTCTCGATCCGTCGCTCATCTTCCGCAGGATGCTCGATCCGAACCAGCCCGCCGCCGCCCCGGCGCCCGGCGTGGTGATCCGGCCGCTCACCACCCGTTCCGACATCGCCGCCATCAACCGCCTGTACAGCATGCGTCAGATGGTGCCGGTGGACCAGCGCACCGTCTGGGCGCAGCGGCATTCGGAAGCCCTGACCTATGTGGTGGCCGAGGACGAGCGCACCGGCGAGATCATCGGCTCCGCCATGGGCATCGACCACATGGTGGCCTTCGGCGATCCCGCGGGCGGCAGCAGCCTGTGGTGCGTGGTGGTGGACCCGCAGACCGGCCTGTCGGGCACCGGCCAGTCGCTGGTGAATTTCCTCATCAACCATTTCGCCGAGCGCGGCCGCCGCTCGCTTGACCTCTCCGTGCTGCATGACAACGAGACCGCCATCGGCCTGTACCGCAAGCTCGGCTTCGAACAAGCCGGCGGCTTCGTCGTCAAGCACAAGAACTCCATCAACGAGCGCCTGTTCGTCGACACCGCCGAGTTCGGCGGCCTGAACCCCTACGCCCGCATCATCGTCGACGAAGCGCGGCGGCGCGGCATCAGCGTCGACGTGCTGGATGCGCCGGCCGGCATCTTCAAGCTGCGCCACTGCGGCCATGAAATCCTGTGCCGCGAGTCGCTCACCGACCTGACCGGCGGCGTGGCCATGAGCTGGTGCCAGGACAAGGTGCTGACCCTGCGCCGCCTGGCTTCCGTCGGGCTGCGCGTGCCGCGCCAGGCGGTGGCCGGCAGCGTCGAGGAGAATGCCGCCTTCCTCAAGAGCTGCGAGGCGATCGTGGTCAAGCCGGCGCTGGGCGAGCAGGGCAAGGGCATCAGCATCGACGTGCGCACCGAGGAGCACATGCATGAGGCGATCAAGCGCGCTGCCGAGTATGGCGGCCATGTGGTGCTGGAAGACTACTGCCCCGGCCAGGACCTGCGCATCGTCTGCATCGGCTACAAGGTGGTGGCGGCCGCCATCCGCCGCCCGGCTGAGGTGGTGGGCGATGGCGTCTCCACCGTGCTGCAGCTGATCGAGCGCCAGAGCGCCCGACGCGCCGCCGCCACCGGCGGCGAGAGCCGCATCCCGGTCGATGCCGAGACCGAGCGCTGCCTCGCCGGCCAGGGACTGGACTATCAGTCGGTGCCGGAGAACGGGCGCGAAGTCCGGGTGCGCAAGACCGCCAACCTGCATACCGGCGGCACCATCCATGACGTCACGCCCGAGCTCAGCCCGGCGCTGCGCGATGCCGCCGAAACCGCGGCGCGGGCGCTGCGCATTCCGGTAGTGGGGCTGGACTTCCTGGTGCCTTCGCCGGAGGGCGATGAGTATGTGGTGATCGAAGCCAACGAACGCCCCGGCCTGGCCAACCATGAGCCGCAGCCGACGGCGCAGCGCTTCATCGACCTGCTGTTCCCCTTCACCGCCTGATCGTTCCATGGAAAAGCTGAAGATAGACGCCGATTATTTGAAGACCACCCTGCTGGAACTGCTGGCCATTCCCAGCCCGGCGGGGTTGACCGATGCCGTGGTGCACTACACCGGCACCCAGCTCGATGCCATCGGCGTGCCTTATGAACTGACCCGGCGCGGCACCATCCGCGCCGTGCTGCGCCGGAACATCCCTGAACGGCGCAAGAACATGCCGGCCTGCGCCATCGTCGCCCACCTCGACACCCTCGGCGCCATGGTGCGCGAGATCAAGCCGAGCGGGCGGCTGGCGCTGAGTCCGATCGGCACCTGGTCCAGCCGCTGGGCCGAAGGCGGCCGCGTGACCCTGTTCACCGAGCACGGCCGCCACCGCGGTTCGGTGCTGCCGCTGATGGCCGCCGGCCATGTGTACAACGAGGCCATCGATACCCAGCCGGTGACCTGGGACCAGGTCGAAGTGCGGGTCGATGAAACCATCGACAATGCCGACGATGCGCGCGCCCTCGGCATCCAGGTCGGCGACTACGTCGCCTTCGACCCGACGCCGGAGCTGCTGGAGAACGGCTTCATCGTTTCCCGCTACCTGGACGACAAGGCGGGCGTGGCGGCGGTGCTGGCGGCGTTGAAGGCGGTGGTGGACAGCGGCGTGACGGTCCCCATGGACTGCCATGCGGTGTTCACCATCACCGAGGAAGTCGGCTCCGGCGCGCGGGCGGTGATCGAAAGCGATGTCAGCGAGGTGATCGGCATCGACATTGCGCCGGTGGCGCCGGGGCAGGGGTCGCGCGAGCACGGCGTCACCATCCCGCTGATGGACTCCGCCGGGCCGCACGACTATCACCTCACGCGGCGCATGCTCAAGCTGTGCGACGATCACGGCATTCCCAGCTACCGCGACGTGTTCCGCTTCTATCATTCCGATGCCGGCGCGGCGGTCAGCGCCGGCCACGACGTGCGCACCGCCCTGGTCTGCTTCGGCACCGACGCCACCCACGGCTACGAGCGCACCCACCTCTCGGTGCTGGTGCACCTGGCGGAACTGCTGGCGCTGTACGTGCAGAGCGGCCCGGCCCGCTCCGAAGACCGGCAGCGGCGGCTGGATTCGGTGGACGAGTTCTCGCACCAGCTCGATGCCAACCAGCTGGAACGCAGCGACACGCCCCTGCCGGATGCGGGCGAGCTGGTGCAGCCGCCGGATGAGGGACGGACAGGTGGAACGCGGGGGGAGGAGTAATAGAGGCTAGCAATAAAGATTGATTACGTCTGATTGCATCATGGCATTTACTCGAAGATGAGGATTGATTACGTCTGATTGCATCATGGCATTTACTCGAAGATGAGTCTTGCTGGCATCAGTTTTGCTAATTCTCCTGTTCAATTTTTTACAGGAGTTAAGTATGCCTATTAACAATAGCTGCCCGGTATCAAATAATCCTTTAACGCGCATTTTCAATGAGCCTGCTCCGCGGCATATAGGGCCACTTGTTCTCGCGTCTCCCGGTGGTTTGAGCGAGGCGCAGGCAAAAAAAATGGAAGCGGAGCTTACTTTTCCCAATCAATTAGTAGCCAAATTGGCCACGAACCGCGGATACTGGGTAAACCAAGGGAATTTCGTTTCCACCAGCGAGAATGGGGTTCCTTACCTCATTGTTTCATCGCGTAACCAGACCTCGTTCGCCTTGATCAAAACCCCGTATGGCGATCCCCAAATCATTGCAACCGAAACATGCACTACAGTCGATAGATTTAAGAAAAAACATGGTCTCACAGGACCGACGGAGATGGATTATAGGAACGGAAAATGGAGGTTCCCGGCTCGCTGAATCTGTTCTTGAAGTGTCACGGCTTTCTAAAAAACATCTCCCTGATAGGGCTGGAGAGGTTCGTTGCCTGCCGGCGCTCTCGTCAGCAGCGAACTGCCTTTCGGTCTGTCCTTACACTCCGTAACTACGAAAGTCGTTAACGCCAATAAGGGCAGTCCATCGCCAAATGCCCACTTGTCCACTACCGCTAAATCAAGCTAACCGCCGCGATCTTGGTATCGCGGCGCAATCCAGTAGTTTTCCATTCGCCATCCGACGCCAAATTCGGTACTATCTCCTCTGGTAATTAATGGACCTCCGTTCCGCATAAAAGAACTCATGGCGGAGGCAAGCTTCGCAATTTCAGACGGAGTGAAAATGAGGAGACACCATCGGGCGCAGGCGGCCGAGCCAAGCCACGGCATCACGCGCCGCCTTGCGCTGCGAACGATCGCCGCCGCAGCAGGCCTTGCCGCCTTCGGCCAAGCCGGGCCGGCGCTGGCCCAGCAAACCTATCCCAACCGGCCGATCACCATCATCGTGCCGTTTTCGCCGGCCACCGGCGCCGACATCCTGGCGCGTTCCCTCGGGCAGCGGCTGAGTCAGAAGCTCAACACGCCGGTGATGATCGACAATCGCGTCGGCGCCAGCGGCAACATCGGCGCCGAGGCGGTGGCGCGCGCCGCGCCCGACGGCTATACCCTGCTGGTGACCGCCACCACCTTCATCACCAATTCCGCGCTCAACAAGAACCTGCGCTTCGATCCGGTCAAGAATTTCGTGCCGGTGTCGCTGCTGGCCACCGCCAACATGGGCTTCGTGGTGCGCCACGATTTTCCGGCGAAGACGATCAAGGAGCTGGTGGCTTCCACCAAGGCCAAGCCGGGCAGCGTGACCTACGCCTCCTCCGGCGTCGGCACGCCGCAGCATCTGGCGATGGAACTGTTCAAGCTCAATACCGGCGCCGACCTGGTGCACGTGCCGTTCAAGGCCAGCGCCAATGCCACCAACGATCTCGCCGGCGGCCATGTCGATGCGATGATCGCGCCGGTGCACACGCTCACGCCCTTTCTCCAGTCCGGCAGGATGCGGATGCTGGCGGTGATGAGCGAGAACCGCTCGCCGGTGTTCAAGAACATTCCGACCATGGCGGAGGAAGGCTTGCCCAACCTGGAGGTGGACGTCTGGTACGGCATGCTGGCGCCGGCCGGGACGCCGCCGGCCATCATCAACAAGCTGAACAGCGAAATCGACGGCTTTCTCGCCACGGCGGACATCAAGGAAACCTTGTCCCACCAGGGCCTTGTCACCGCTGGCGGACCGCCGGAGCGGTTCGCCAAACTCATCCGCATGGAGCTGGAACGCTGGCCGCGCGTGGTGGCGCAGGCCGGCATCAAGCCAGAATAATCACCAAGAAGAGAAAACGACATGGACATGAAAAAGAAAACCGGCGCCGTCTACAACGAGTACGACGCGCCGCACCGGGACCTGCGCGAGTTCATCGAGCGCGCCGAGCGCGCCGGCGAACTGCTGCGCATCCCGGGCGCCGACTGGAACCTCGAGATGGGGACCCTGGCCGAAGCGGTTTACCAGGGCAAGGCCGACAATCCGCCGGCCATCCTGTTCGAGGACATCCCCGGCTATCCCAAGGGCTTCCGGGTGCTGTCCGGCGCCACCAATTCCTCCAAGCGCCTGGCGATCACGCTCGGCTTCCCGGTGCCGAAGAATCCGCTCGACGTGGTGCGCTCCTACCGCGACCGCATGAAGACCCATGAGCCGATTCCGCCGCGCGTGGTGGAGACGGGGCCGGTAATGGAAAACGTCGACCGCGAGGACGATGTGGACCTGTACAAGTTTCCGGTGCCCTTCCTGCACGAGAAGGATGGCGGCCGCTACATCGGCACCGACGACATCGTCATCATGCGCGATCCGGAGCAAGACTGGGTCAACTGCGGCACCTACCGCTCCCAGGTGCACGACAAGAACCATGTCGGCCTCTGGATGTCGCCCGGCAAGCAGGGCCGCCAGATTCGCGAGAAGTACTTCAAGCAGGGCAAGCCCTGCCCGGTGCTGATCAGCGTCGGCCATGACCCGCTGCTGTTCCTCGCCGGCGGCAACGAGCTGCGCTTCGGCCTCTCCGAATACGACTATGCCGGCGGTCATCGCGGCCTGCCGTTCGACGTCGTGAAGAGCGAGTTGTTCGGCCTGCCCATGCCGGCCCATGCGGAGGTGGTGCTGGAAGGCGAGATGTATCCCGGCGAGACCCATCCGGAAGGGCCGTTCGGCGAATTCACCGGCTACTATGCCGGCGGCAAGAGCGACCAGCCGGTGGTGAAAATCCGCCGCGTCTATTACCGCAACGATCCCATCCTTACCATGGCCACGCCGATGGTGCCGCCGTCCGACTTCTCGTTCAGCAAATGCGTGATGAAGGCTGGCATGATCTGGGACGAGGTGGAGCGCGCCGGCCTGGGCGGCGTCACCGGCGTGTGGTGCCATGAAGCAGGCGCGGCGCGCATGTTCAACGTCATCGCCGTCAAGCAGGCGTATTCCGGCCATGCGCGCCAGGCTGGCATGCTGGCGGCGAGCTGCCAGTCCGGCTCCTACCTCGGCCGCTTCGTGGTGGTAGTGGATGATGACATCGACCCGACCAACCTGTTCCAGGTGACCTGGGCCATGTGCACGCGCTGCGATCCGGCGGAGGATATCGAGATTATGCGCCGCGCCTGGAGCGGCCCGCTCGACCCGCGCATCAAGAAGGGCACGACCCACAACTCGCGTGCCATCATCGACGCCTGCCGGCCTTGGGAGATGCTGGCGGAGTTCCCCGAGGTGGCGCGGGCGACGCCGGAGTTGAGGAGAAGGGTGGAGGAGAAGTTTGCGGGGATTTTAGGGAAGCTGTGAGCGAAGACGTGGTTGAGGTCGCGCCTCTTGAATTACTCCTCCCCTTTCAAGGGGGAGGTTGGGACGGGGATGGGTTTCTTCCAAACATAAAGAATTTCCTTTAAATGCTGCGGAAACCCACCCTCACCCCAGCCCTCTCCCTGAAGGAGAGGGAGCATTCTTTATGGCTCGACCTCACCCACGGCCGGGCCTGCATGCCCGGCTGGCTTCGCGAGCGCAGAGCAGTGCTCCGTCCCACGGGTGCGCTTGCAAGCGCACCCGGCTTCGCAGGCGCAACGCATGCGTTGCGAAACACCTGCTACGCTCCTGCTACACCCAACGTTTCACCGTCTTCGAATCCAGCCCAAACAAATCCAGCACCCGCCCGACGGTGTGATCCACCATCTCTTCCACTGACGCCGGCCTGGCGTAGAACGCCGGCACCGGCGGATAGACGATGGCGCCGGCTTCCGTCACCGCCGTCATGCTGCGCAGATGACCGAGGTGCAAGGGCGTCTCGCGCACCATCAGCACCAGCCGGCGCCGCTCCTTCAGCGTGACGTCCGCCGCCCGCGACAGCAGGCTGCCGGTGACGCCCGTGGCGATCTCGGACAGGGTCTTGATGGAGCAGGGCGCCACCACCATGCCCATCGCCGGATAGGAGCCGCTGGAGATGGCCGCGCCGATGTCGGCGTTGGGATAGCACACGTCCGCCATCGCCTGCACGTCGGCCAGCTTGAGGTCGGTCTCATGGGCAAGGGTGACTTGTGCCGAGCGGCTCATCACGAGGTGGGTCTCGATATTCAGCTGGCGCAGCAGCTGCAGCAAGCGGATGCCATAAATGACGCCGGATGCGCCGCTGATGCCTACGATGAGGCGGGGACGGGACGATGCGTTGGCTTGCATGGAGATGGGCGGGATGCCGTGGCGGCCAGGGCCATCGGTGAAGTTGAAGGGTCGCTCATCTTAGCAGAAGGAGGTTTTGTCCAAGCACGGTTCTGCCCAGTGGAACAGGCATGCAGCCGGTCCTGCGCATGAGTCGAGACTCGTCGCGCGAGCAAGGACGGAAATCATCCTGCGCATGCCGTCTGACTAATGAAATTTATGTGGCGGATGCCAATGGAATGTGTGACGAAAAAGCGGCTAGGCACATGCCCTGGCCGCTTGACCTTCAACGCTGTCGAAGCGAGCTTCGCAGCCTCGGCGTTCAGAAGCGCCGTCGGCTGAAGGCAAGCCCAACGCCGGCCATCAATGCTTCTGTCCGCCCTGCGTGCCGCGCCCGGTTTTCTGCTGCAGCTCATCGATGCGTTTCGAGGCTTCAGCCTTGGTGAGGTTCTCGTCCATTTCCACGCCGGCTTCTTCCGACAGGGTTTTGAGATAGGACTGCTGTGCGCCGGTCATCGGTTCGTCGCCGGTGGTCCAGTCCTTCGGATCCTTCACCATGTTGCTGTGGTCGGCGTTGGCTTGGGTTTGCTTGTCCATTGCTTTCTCTCCGCTAAATATGGCTGTACATATGTACAGTATTAGGAGGCCAGGCGGTATGAAAAGTTCATCCCGGTTTGCCGATCAGCCCGCCGCCGGCGATGCATCGCGTTAATAAGCTCGGGGTTCGCAGAGTGGGCCTGGCAGAACACGGAACCTTTGAAAATCGCACGCAAGCCCGCGTGCTATAGTTTTTGCATTCATGTAACGCCGTTCTGAGCCGGCAAAAAGCAGCGATGAATTCCGACGATCTAGAAAGCTTCGTGCGCGTCGCCCAGTGCGGCAGCATTTCCCGCGCCGCGATGGAACTGGGCAGCGACCAGTCGACCATCAGCCGGCAGATGGCGCGGCTGGAGGCCGACTCGGCGGCGCGGCTGTTCCACCGCAGCGGACGCGGCGTGGTCCTCACCGACGCCGGCATGGCCTTGCTGGCCCAAGCGCGCGAAGTGCTGGCGGCGCTGGAGAAGGCGCGGCAGGTGGTGCATACCTTGTCCGACCAGGGGCCGGCCCGGGTGGTGATCGCCGCCCAGCCGACCATCGCCCGCATGACTTTCGGCCCGGTCGGCCGGGCATTGAAGAAGCAGTTTCCGAAAACGCGCCTGCGCTTCGTCGAAGGCTTGGGTTCGCACATGATGGAGTGGCTGGCGGCGGGCGAGGTGGACATCGCCCTGCTGTATGTGCCCATGCATGCGGCCAACAGCCTGAAGGTGGACATGCTGTTGCGCGAGCCGATCCGCCTCGTCGCGCCGGCCAGCTTCGCGCACATCGGCGCGGAGTTCCCGGTGCGGCAGCTGGGCGAGGTGCCGCTGGTGCTGCCGAGCACGCCTCACGGCCTGCGGCTGCTGGCGGAATCGCTGGCGCAGAAGACCGGCGTCACGCTCGACATTGCGATGGAGTGCGATGCCTCCACCAACGTCACCCACCGCCTGGTGGAGGAAGGCTGCGGCTGCACCCTGCTGCCGCTGGCCTCGGTGAAGAACGAAGTGGCGCAGGGCCGCCTGCGCACCGCCCGCCTGACGGGGCCTGAAGTGGTGCGCGAAGTCGCCATGGCCACCGCCAGGAACCGTCCGCCAGTAAGCCAGCTGTGGGGTGTGATGCAGACCATCCGGCACGAGGTGATCCAGATCGTCGCCGATGGCCACTGGCCGGACGCGCAGCCGGCCGAATAAATTCCTTAAGCCTGCATCGCCAGCGCTGACAAGGGTCCGGGACTGCGGCCCTTTGCCTGCTGCACCTGCGCCGCGGCCTGGTCCATCTGCTGCATCGTGCCGTCATCGATCGGAACCGCTTCCGCGCGAGCCTTGCGCATGGCGCGTTCCGGATCGCCTGGCAGCAGGATGCCGTCGCTGCCGTCCTGCAGCGGCGCCGACTTCACCCAATCGACGAAGGCGCTGAACTCGCCGCCGAACAGGTCGGCCGTGCCCATGCGCTGCGGATCGAAGACGATGGTCAGCATGTTGTTCCAGATCGCGTGCTTCATCTGCGCATTCGGCGGACGGGTGGTGTCGCCGCCTATCAGCGCCGCGCCGAGCAGTTCGCATACCATCGCCAGCGCATAGCCCTTGTGGCCGGCGAACGGCACCAGCGCGCCCGGCGGCGATCCGGCGGGCGGGAACATCACCGCCGGATCGTCGGTGAAATTGCCGTCGCGATCGAGCAGCGATCCGGGCGGCACCTTCACCTGCTTGTTGTAGGCCACTCTGACCTTGCCGAGCGCGATGGCGCTGGTGGCGAAGTCGAGCAGGATGGGTTCGCCGCCGGCCACCGGGATGCCGACGGTGAAGGGATTAGTGAGGAAGCGGCCCTGGGTGCCGCCATGGGGTGCCACGATCGGCTTGCTGACGGCGTTGACGAAGTGGATCGACACCATGCCGGCCGCCACCGCCTGTTCCGCCCAATGGCCGATGCGGCCGATGTGGTGCGCATGCTTCAGGCCCATCACGCACACGCCTTGCTCGCGGGCGCGCTCGATGGCGATGCGCATCGCTTCGTGCGCCACCGACTGGCCCATGCCGCGCGAGCCATCCAGTACCAGCATGCTGCCGCCGTCCTGCGCGACCTGCGGCTGGCGATTGAGCTGCAATTCGTCCGCCAGCCAGGAGTTGACATAGCGCGGCACCATGCCGACGCCATGGGAATCATGGCCGGCGAGATTGGCGCCGACGAGATGGTCGGCGGTGAGGCGCGCTTCGTTCTCGTTCGAGCCGGCGGCGAGCCAGATATCGGTGACCCAGCGGTGCAGGGCGGGAGTGGGAATGAGATGGTGTGCCACGGTTGTCGACGATGCTTGATGAACAAAGGAGGGCGCCCGGGTCCGCGGGCGCTGGGCAAGGGCTTACTCCGGCTTGATGTTCGCCGCCTTGATCAGCTGCGCCCATTTCGCCACTTCCGCCTTCTGGAAGGCGCCGAGTTCCTTCGGGCCGGCGCCGGACGGGTCCACGCCGAGGCCGTTCAGCTTCGCCTTGACTTCGCTGTCCTGCAGGATCTTGCCGATCTCGCCGGCGAGTCGGTCGACGATGGGCTGCGGCGTCGCGGCCGGGGCGAACACCGCCTGCCAGGACACGATCTCGTAGCCGGGCAGGCCGGCTTCGGCCAGCGTCGGCACATCGGGCGCGCTGCTGGAGCGCTTGCTGGAGGTGACGCCGAGCGCGCGCAGCTTGCCGGCCTGGATGTGCGGCACCGCCGCCAGGATGTTCTCGAACACCATGTTGACATCGCCGGACAGCAGCGCCTGCATCGCCGGCGCGCTGCCCTTGTACGGCACGTGCAGCATCTTGGCGCCGGACAGCGACTGGAACAACTCGCCGGAGAGGTGCTGCGAGGTGCCGTTGCCGGAGGAGCCGAAGGACAGCGCTTCCGGCTTGGCCCTGGCAGCGTCGATCAGCTCCTTTACGCTCTTGTACGGGCTGTCGGCGCGTACCACCAGGATGTTGGGCAGGGTGCCGATCAGCGATACCGGCTTGAAGTCCTTCACCGGGTCGTACGGCATCCTGGCGTAGAGGCTGACGTTGATCGCATGCGAGCTGATGGTGCCGCCGAGTATCGTGTGACCGTCCGGCGGCGCCTTGGCGACGAAATCGGAGCCGATGTTGCCGCCGGCTCCCGGCTTGTTGTCGATGATGACGCTGGTGCCCAGCGCCGGCCCGAGCTTGCTGCCGATCAGGCGCGCCAGGATGTCGGTGGTGCCGCCGGCCGCAAACGGCACGACATAGGTGATCGGCTTGGCCGGCCATTTCGCTGCCTCCTGCGCTTGGGCCGGATGCATGCCGACGAGGGCCGTGGCGCAGGTGAGGACGATAAGTCCGCGCTTGAAGTTCATGCCTGTCTCCTTCTGTTCTGCGTTTGTTTTGATGTGCCGGCCGCGGCTGCCGTCATCGTGGGGCTGCCTGCGCCGATGTGCCGAATGTACACGGGATTGGCTCGTCCGCTTTTGCGCCGGGCACATAACTGAAATGCGCAAATGCGGGAGCTGGCGAGACCGGGCTTGGCCATAATTTCGCAACGATGCCGCATGCCTCATGCAGGCGGGACCAGCGTCGATGCGCCGATTCTGCCTGGCGGAAATGAACCGCCGCGGTCTCCCGCTCATCCCTTCACACTCTTTCTCTATTGCGCCATGAATGCACCCGTGCCGACTCCCCAACTGACTGACCAGGCCAAGGCCTCTCCAGGTCCTCGCTCCGGCGGGCGTCTCCTGGTCGATGCCCTGCGCGTGCACGGCGCCGACCGCGTATTCTGCGTGCCCGGCGAAAGCTTTCTCGACGTGCTCGATGCGCTCTACGACCATCCCGAGATGCGCGTCATCGTCACGAAACATGAGGGTGCCGCCGCCAACATGGCCGAGGCCGAAGGCAAGCTCACCGGCCGTCCCGGCATATGCTTCGTCACCCGCGGACCTGGCGCTACCCATGCCAGCATCGGCGTGCACATCGCCGCCCAGGATTCCACGCCGATGATCCTGTTCATCGGCCAGATCGCGCGCGGCCATCGCGGCCGCGAAGCGTTCCAGGAAGTGGATTACCAGGCGATGTTCGGCGGCATGGCGAAGTGGGTGACGGAAATCGACGATGCCGGGCGCATCCCGGAAATTATTGCCCGTGCCTATCAGACTGCCACGTCGGGGCGGCCCGGCCCGGTGGTGATCTCCCTGCCGGAAGACGTGCTCGGCGAAATGGCCGATGTGGCCGATACGCTCGCCTATCGCCCGGTCGCCGCGTCTCCCGCTCATGCCGATGCGGCGGCTTTGTCGGCCGAACTGGCGCGGGCGCAGCGCCCGCTGGTGATCGTCGGCGGTTCCAACTGGACCGAGCAGGCGCGCCGCGATTTCGCCGCCTTCGTCACCGCCTGGAACCTCCCGGTGGCCGCCTCCTTCCGCCGCCAGGACGTGCTCGACAATCGCCACCCCGGCTATATCGGCCATCTCAGCCTGGGCATGAACCCGAAGCTGGCCGACAGGGTGCGCCAGGCCGACCTCATCATCGCCGTCGGCACCCGCCTGAGCGACATTGCGACTTCCGGCTATACCTTGCTTGAGCCGCCGCGCATCCCGCAGCGCCTGGTGCACATCCATGCCGATGCCGGCGAACTCGGCAAGGTATATCAGCCCGACCTCGCCATCCACGCCGGCGTGGCGCAGGCGGCGGCCATGCTGAAGTCCCTGCCTGGCGCCGCCAGCCCGGTCTGGAACGAATGGACCACCACCGCCCGCGGCGAACATGAAGCCTTCTCGCAGCCGCCGGCGCGCCATCCGGAACACCGCGGCGTGGACATGGCGGAAGTGGTGTCGCACTTGAACCGCATCCTGCCGGACGACGCCATCCTCGCCAACGGCGCCGGCAACTACACCGTCTGGGTGCACCGCTTCTATCAATACCGCCAAGGCCGCACCGAGCTGGCGCCCACCTGCGGCGCCATGGGCTACGGCTTCCCGGCGTCGCTCGCCGCCAAGATGCGCCACCCGGACCGCACCGTGATCTGCTTCGCCGGCGACGGCTGCTTCCTGATGTACCCGCAGGAGCTGGCCACCGCCATGCAGTACGACATTCCGGTCATCGTCATCGTGGTCAACAACGGCATGTACGGCACCATCCGCATGCACCAGGAAAAGCATTTTCCGGGTCGCGTCAGCGGCACGCAGTTGCAGACGCCGGACTTCGTGAAAATGGCGGAAGCCTGCGGCGCCTTCGCCGAGCTGGTGGAAACCACCGACGCCTTCCCCGCGGCCTTCGAGCGGGCACGCCAGGCAGGACGGGCTGCGCTGCTCGAGCTGCGCGTCGATCCGCGGCAGATCACACCGGCGATGCGGTTGGCGGATGGAAGCTAAGGTCGAGCAGCGAATCTTTCGCCCTCTCCTCGGGGAGGGTTTCGCAGAGTACTGCTCTGCACTCGCGGAGCCGGTTGCGCTTGCAAGCGCAATCGTGGATAGGTTCAAGCACAAAGAAAGTCCCCTCCCTTTCAAGGGGAGGGATAGGGGCGTAGCAGGGGTTTCGCGGAGCATTGCTCCGCGCCTGCGCAGCCAGCAGCGCTTGCAAGCGCTGCTGTGGGTAGGGATGGGTTTCTGCTGCCCTTAAAGAATGTCCTTTGATTTCGAAAGAACCTCATTTCCACCCATAGCAGCGCTTGCAAGCGCACTAAAAGCCCTTCAACCTCCAACCACAACCACAACAATGAATAACCTCCGCCGCCTCACCCTCGCCACCTGCATCGCCGTCAGCCTTGCCGCCTTCACCACCCAGGCCGCCTTCGCCCAGACCACCGACTATCCGAAGAAGCCGATCAAGATCGTCGTGCCCTTCCCGGCCGGCGGCACTTCCGACGTCATCGCCCGCATGGTCGGGCAGAAGCTGACCGAAGCTTGGGGCCAGCCGGTGATCATCGACAACCGCGCCGGCGCCAACGGCAACATCGGCGCCGACCTCGTCGCCAAATCCGAGCCGGACGGCTATACCCTGGTGCTGATGGACATGGGGAATCTCACCCTCAGCCCGACGCTGTATCCGAAGCTGCCGTTCAATCCGCTGAAGGACCTGGCGCCGGTCACCATGCTGGCCTTCTCGCCGCACATCCTGGTGACCACCAACAGCCTGCCGGTGAAGTCGCAAAGCGAGCTGGTCGCCTACAGCAAAGCCAACAAGGGCCGCCTCAACTTCGCCGCCGCCGCCGGCACCGGCAGCGCCGCCCACCTCGCCGGCGTACTGTTCGCCCAGAAGACCGGCGCCGAATGGGGCTACATTCCCTACAAGGGCGGCGCCCAGGCGCTCACCGACCTGATCAGCGGCCAGGTCGACGTCACGATGAATGGCATGGTCGCCACCTATCCGCATGTGAAGGCGGGCAAGATCCATTTGCTGGCCGTGGCGAGCAGCAAACGCCTTCCGCAGCTGCCGGACGTGCCGACGGTGAGCGAGATGATCCCAGGCTTCGTCACCGGCAGCTGGCAGGGCGTGATGGCGCCGGCCGGCACGCCCAGGGCGGTGATCAACAAGCTCAACGCCGAGATGGCAAGGATCGTGCGGATGCCCGACGTGCGGGAGAAACTGGCGGCGCAGGGCGCGGAAGTGCAGACCGGCAGCCCGGAGGAATTCGGCGCCTGGATGAAGACCGAAGTGGCGAACTGGGCCAAGGTCATCAACGACGCGAAGATCAAGCTCGACTGAGCGTTGATTTGGCGGGCCGCGATGCATGGCATGGCAGGCCTGTGTGATAGCTAAAAACGACGGCGCCTCGGGCGCCGTTTTCATTGGAAGTTGCGCAAACCGACCTGCCATGATTCATATTGTGCGGTTGTCATGCCCTCCCTATGCTGAGTTCTCATGCTCCCGCTTTTCGCGGGACCCAGGAGACCTCGGATGCCTTTCCCCCCGGATGATCGACTCGACCCTACGCCAGGCGGAGTTTCCCCGCAGCGCCAGGGCAAGTCGCGCGTCCTGCGTCTTCGCTTGGGACGCACCCGGCTGACGCTGGTGTGGCGGCCGAGGAAGCGGCCTTCTGTGCTGTGGCAACGCTTGCTGCTGCGCGCCTTCGTCGGCTTGTTCGGCGTCTCGGCGTTGGCCCAGGCCCAAGTCGCATCCAATGCCCTGCCCACCGGCGGCCAAGTCTCTGCCGGTTCCGCCAACATCGCCCAGTCCGGCTCGGCCATGACGGTGACGCAGTCCACCCCCAAGGCCATACTCAACTGGAACAGCTTCGACATCGGCCCGTCCGCTTCCGTCACCTTCAACCAGCCCAGCCGCGATGCCGTGGCGCTGAACCGGGTGGTCGGCGTCTCGCCCAGCCAGATCCAGGGCCAGCTCAATGCCAACGGCCAGATCTTTCTCGTCAACCCGCAGGGCATCCTGTTCGGCCCCACCGCTCAGGTGAATGTGGGGGGCCTGGCCGCCTCCACGTTGTCCATCAGCGATGCCGACTTCTTGAGCGGGAACTACCGCTTCGAGCGCAACGGCAGCACCGCCTCTGTTGTCAACCAGGGCAGACTTACTGCCGCCGATGCCGGCTACATCGCGCTGCTGGCGCCGGAAGTCATTAATGAGGGTGTCATTACCGCCAGGCTCGGCACGGTAGCCATGGCCGCCGGCGAAGCCATCTCGCTGGACTTTCGTGGCGATGGCGTGCTGGGCGTGTCAGTAGATGCAGCCACCGTCAAGACGCTGGTGGAAAACAGGCAGATGGTGATCGCGGAAGGCGGTACCGTCTACTTATCCGCGAAGGCCGCCGGCGCGCTTGGCGGCGTCATGGTCAGCAACAGCGGCACGGTGAAGGCGACCTCGCTGGTGAACCGGGGCGGCATGATCCGGCTGGAGGCCAATGGCGGCGTGATCGACAACAGCGGCACGCTGAGCACGGCCGGTGATGCCGGCGCAGCGGGCGGGCGCATCGAGGTGGCGAACCGGGCGGATGCAGACAGGCCGGTCGGGGTATTGGTGCATACCGGCACCATGAACGCGGATGGCAATGGCGCAGCGGGCGGGCAGATCGCCCTTACGCTGGACAAGCTGCTGAGCGCGGGACAGATCAGCGCCAATGGCACCAATGGCGGCAACGGCGGGCGCATCGATGCGCAGCTTACCGGCGGCCTGCTGGAAACCGCCGCGGCCAGGCTGAGCGCCAATGGCGCCAGCCAGGGCGGCAGCATCATTATGCAGAGCAGCGGCGGGCGCCTGTTCACGTCCGGCCGCTACGAAGCCCGGGGCCAGAGCGGTGGCACCATCGACCTGCTGGGCCAGGACATCGCCCTCAATGGCGCCGCGCTGAATGCCTCGGGCACGCGCCAGGGCGGCACGATCCGCATCGGCGGCGACTGGCAGGGCAGCGGCGAGCTGCAGCGCGCGCAGACGACCTATGTCACCCACGCCGCCACCCTCACGGCGGATGCCACGGACAAGGGCAACGGCGGCAAGGTGGTGGTATGGAGCGAGGGACAGACCAACTTCTACGGCACGGCCAGTGCGCGGGGCGGCGCGCAGGGCGGCGACGGCGGCGCGATCGAAGTGTCGGGCAAGGCGCAGCTGACGTTCGGCGGCATGGGCGATGCGAGCGCGGTAGCGGGCAAGGCCGGCGTGCTGCTGTTGGATCCGAAGAACATTGTCATCGACAGTAGTGGCAGCGGGATTGCCGCGTTTGATCTGCTTGATCCCAATCCCCAGACCGGGGGCGCTTTTGGAATTAGGTCACTTAATAACCAACCGGTTGTTCTTTCGAACGATAATGTGGTGATTGCGAAGCCGAATGACAGCTTTATCGCCACAAATGCAGGTGCGGTGTATGTCTTCAATGGGACGAGTGGCGCCCTTATCAGTACGTTGAACGGATCGCAAGCTAGCGATCAAGTCGGTACTGGCGGTATTAAGGCGCTCAGTAATGGCAATTTCGTCGTACGTAGCTTCAACTGGGCGAACGGTACGGCGACCAAGGCGGGTGCGGCAACATGGGCAAGTGGTGCTACCGGCATATCTGGACTCGTCTCGAGCTCCAATAGCTTGGTGGGCACGGCGGCGAATGATTTGGTCGGCAATAAAAGCATCACTGCTCTAAGCAATGGAAACTATGTCGTAGCCAGCACAAGCTGGGCAAATGGCGCGGCAGCTTCGGCCGGTGCAGCCACATGGGGGAACGGCACATCTGGAACTTATGGTGCGGTATCAAGCATCAATAGTTTGGTTGGTTCGCAAACCAATGATCAAGTTGGAAATGGTGGAGTTGTCGCACTGAGTAATGGAAACTACGTTGTTTCGAGCAGCAACTGGGCAAATGGAACGGCAACTAAAGCCGGTGCTGCCACATGGGCAAACGGAACAACCGGCATCACCGGCTTGATATCTGGCACCAATAGCGTAATTGGGACACAAGCCAACGATAATGTAGGAAGCACGATAACGTCGTTAAGTAATGATAATTACGTTATCAGTAGCTACAATTGGGCTAATGGCACAGTAACGACAGCAGGCGCTGTGACATGGGGAAACGGGACAACCGGCGCCAAGGGTTTTATAACAAACACTAACAGTTTGGTCGGTACGCAAGCCGGCGACAAGGTTGGATTGAATGTTACTGCTCTCACCAATGGAAATTTTGTTGTTGGCAGCAATTTTTGGAAAAACGGAACCGCGACTAATGCTGGAGCAGTTACGTGGGCCAGCGGTTCTGTAAGTATTACAGGCAATATCTCAAGCACAAACAGCTTAGTAGGAACCCAAGCTGGAGATAGGGTTGGAGTATTAATAAATCCACTAGATTCTGGAAGTTATGTAGTAGGAAGTTATTATTGGGCAAATGGAACTGCATCAGCCGCTGGTGCAGCGACGTGGGCAAATGGCACTTCACCATTAAGCGGCGTAATTTCCAGCACTAACAGCTTAGTTGGAACCCAAAGCTCGAGCGGGGTCGGATCAAATTTCATCCTGCTATCCAATGGAAATTATTTAGTAAACAGCCCGAACTGGCAAAATGGCACGGCAACATTTGCCGGTGCAATTACATGGGGCAGTGGATCGACTGGCATTACTGGGGTCGTTTCCAGCACCAACAGCATCGTAGGTACTCAGGCAAACGATAAGATCGGATATGGAAGTGTAATTCCTTTAACAAACGGAAACTATGTAATCAGAAGCTATTTTTGGAACAACGGTACTGCCACCCAAGCGGGCGCAGCGACATGGGGCAACGGGAGTATCGGCACGAGCGGGACAATATCGAGTACCAATAGCTTGGTAGGTGCCCAAGCGAATGACCAGGTCGGACATAATATTTACGCGCTCGCCAATGGAAATTATGTGGTCATGAGCGATTTCTGGAGTAATGGCACCGCAACCAGTGTTGGTGCAGTAACTTGGGGAAATGGTAATGCCGGCATGAGCGGTATTATTTCTAGCACTAATAGCCTATTAGGCTCTCAAGCAAACGACCGAGTTGGAAGCAGCGGCATCGTTCTTGCGAACGGTAACTACATCGTGCAAAGCGCGCTCTGGAGTTATGGAACTTTGACTCAAGTGGGGGCAGTCACATGGGCTAACGGTAGTACTTCACTGACCGGGTTCGTAAGTGCCAGCAATAGCTTTATTGGCACTTATGCGAACGATAGAATAGGCTCGTCAATCGTTTTAGAATTTTCCAATGGCAATGTCTTGGTCGGCAGTTCGTCATCGCGCAGCGGCACGACAAGCAATGCAGGTCGCGTGTCCGTCATCGTGCCAAACAGTCAGAACATCCTCTACAACACCTATCCAGCCAGCGACATCTACCTCAATCCCGCCTACCTCACCAAGATCACCAACACCGGCACAGCCCTCATCCTGCAGGCTAACAACGATATCACGCTAAATAGCGCAGTCACTACCTCAGCCTCCGGCAACGGCGGCGCGCTCACGCTGCAAGCCGGCCGCAGCGTCAATCTCAATGCCAGCATCACCACCGACAACGGCAACCTCACCCTCATCGCCAACGATAAGCTGTCCTCCGGCGTAGTCGATGCCTACCGCGATCCCGGCACGGCGGTGCTGTCCATGGCCAGCGGCACGGCGCTCAATGCCGGCACCGGCAACGTGCTGCTCAAGATCGAGGACGGCGCCGGCAAGACCAACAAGAGCTACGGCAACATGACGCTGCAGCAGGTCCAGGGCAAGACCATTACCGCCACCACGCCCACCGGCTCGAACATCACCCTCAATGGCACAGTGAGTGCCACCGCCAGCGGCAACTCGGTAGTGCTGGCCGCCGGCGGCAACTTCGTCAACAATGCCGGTTCTTCCGCCATCAACCCCGGCGCCGGGCGCTACCTGGTGTACTCGCAGTCGCCGCTGCTCAACACCCTCGGCGGCTTGAACGCCCTGCCGCTGTACAACAAGTCCTATGCCGCCGATCCGCCCGCAACGATCACCAGCAGCGGCAGCCGCTTCATCTACAGCCTCGCGCCGACGCTGACCTACACCGCCAACAACGCCAGCCGGCTGTATGGCGATGCCAATCCATCGCTGAGCTACGGCGTGAGCGGGCTGGTGGGCAGCGATGCGCTCGGCACCGCCGCCAGCGGTACGCCTGTGCTAAGTACCACCGCCACGCCGAGCAGCAACGTCGGCAGCTACGCCATCAGCATCGGCCAGGGTTCGCTGGCCTCCGACCTGGGCTATGGCTTTGCTTTCGCTGACGGCACGCTGAGCGTCACGCCGGCGCCTCTTACCATCACTGCAGACAACGCCAGCCGCCAGTATGGGCTGGCCAATCCCGCCTTTAGCGCTTCCTACAGCGGCTTCAAGAACAGCGATAGCGCATCATCGCTGGGCGGCGCGCTGGCGTTCTCGACGGCTGCGACGGCGGCCTCGAATGTGGGCGGCTACAGCGTTACGCCGAGCGGCTACAGCTCTTCCAACTACAGCATCAGCTACGTGCCCGGCACGCTAAGCATCACGCCAGCGCCGATCACGGTGAGCAGCGGCAACGTGACCAAGACCTATGACGGCACTACCAGTGCGGCGGGCAGCCCCATCATTACTTCAGGGGCTCTCTACAACGGGAACACGCTATCCGGCGGCAGCTACGCCTTCCTCGACAAGAACGCCGGCACCGGCAAGTCGGTGACCGTATCAGGCGTCGCGGTGAACGATGGCAATGGCGGCAACAACTACAGTGTTACCTACGCCAGCAACACAAATAGCACCATCACGCCCAAGGCCCTGACGGTGTCAGCCACGGCGCAAAACAAGGTCTATGACGGCACGACGGCTGCCAGCGTGACATTCAGCGACGACCGCGTTGCCGGCGACGTACTCTCGGCCAGCTACGCTTTCGCGACGTTCAGCGACAAGAACGCCGGCACGGGCAAGCCGGTCACGGTCACCGGCATCGCCCTGTCCGGCGCCGATGCGCTGAACTACACCGCCAACAACTCCGCCGCCTCCACCGCCGACATCACGCCCAGGACGCTGACCATCACCGCCAACGGCCAGAACAAGGTCTATGACGGCACAACGGCCGCCACGGTTGCCTTGGCGGATGACCGCATTGCCGGCGACCTGCTCTCCACCAGCTATGGCAGCGCTTCCTTTGCCGACAAGCATGCCGGCATCGGCAAGGTTGTCACCGTCAGCGGCTTGGGCAAGAGCGGCGCGGATGCCGGCAACTATGTATTGGCCAGCACGGGCGCCGGCACCACGGCCGACATCACGCCGGCAGCATTGACCATCGCCGCCGACGACAAGAGCAGGACCTATGGCGATGCCAATCCGGCGCTGACGGCGAGTTATACCGGCCTGGTCGGCGGCGATACCGCCGCTGCCCTGACCGGCACGCTCAGCTTGGCCACCTCGGCCACCACGGCATCGAATGTCGGCAGCTATGCCATCACGCCGAGCGGCCAGAGCAGCGGCGATTACAGCATCAGCTATGTTCCCGGCACGCTTACCGTCACGCCGGCCACTCTCACCGTGACGGCCGACGACAAGAGCCGTCTGTATGGTGACGCCAATCCCGCTTTCAGCGCGTCCTATGCCGGCTTCAGGAATGGCGATACGGCGGCTGGCCTCGCTGGCAATTTGTCCTTCTCGACGCCTGCCAATACGGCTTCGAACGTCGGCAGCTACGCCGTCACGCCGAGCGGGCAGAGCAGCGGCAACTACAGCATCAGCTATGTCGATGGCACGCTCAGCATCACGCCGGCGCCGCTCACGGTCACTGCGGACAATGCCAGCCGACAGTATGGGCTGGCCAATCCGGTATTCACCGCCTCCTACAGCGGCTTCAAGAACGGCGACATGGCTTCTGCATTGGGCGGTACGCTCGCGTTCTCGACGGCTGCAACGGCAGCCTCGAATGTGGGCAGCTACAGCGTCACGCCGAGTGGCTACACCTCATCGAACTACAGCATCAGCTACGTGCCCGGCACGCTGAGCATCACGCCAGCGCCCATCACCATCAGCAGCGCCAACGTCACCAAGACCTATGACGGCACTACTACTGCGGCGGGCAGTCCCATCGTTACTTCAGGGGCTCTCTACAACGGCAACACGCTGTCAGGCGGCAGCTACGCCTTCCTCGACAAGAACGCCGGCACCGGCAAGACGGTGAGCGTCTCAGGCGTCACAGTCAGCGACGGCAATGGCGGCAACAACTACAGCGTTACCTACGCCAACAATACAAGCAGCACGATTGCGCAGAAGGCCTTGACGGTTACGGCTACCTCCCAGAACAAGGTCTACGATGGAACGACACAAGCTGCCGTCACGCTTGCCGATGACCGCATTCCGGGCGACGTGCTATCCGCCGGCTACGCATCGGCCACCTTCGCTGACAAGAACGCCGGCATTGCCAAGACGGTCACGGTTGCCGGCATCGGCTTGTCGGGGCCGGACGCCGGCAACTATGCGCCCAACCTGAGCGCCACGACATCCGCCGACATCACGCCGAAGACGCTGACCGTCACCGCCACCGGCCAGGACAAGGTCTATGACGGCACGACCGCCGCCATCGTGACGCTGTCCGACGACCGCATCGCCGGCGATGCGCTGTCCACCAGCTTTGCCAATGCCAGCTTTGCCGACAAGCATGCCGGCTTGGGCAAGGCGATCACGATCAATGGCTTGGCCAAGAGCGGCGCCGACGCGGGGAACTACGTCCTCGCGGCGTCGAGCACAACCGCCAGCGCCGACGTCTCTCCCGCGCCGCTGAGCATTACGGCGGACGGCAAAACCAGGACTTATGGCGACGCCAATCCGTCGCTCACCGCTACCTATAGCGGTCTGGTGGGCGGGGATACCGCTGCCTACCTGGCCGGCTCGCTGAGCCTCGCCACGCCAGCCACCGCATCATCGAATGTCGGCAGCTACGTCATCGTACCAAGCGGCCACATCAGCGGCGACTACAGCATCAGCTATGTGCCCGGCACGCTCAGTATCACGCCGGCACCGTTGACGGTGTCCGCAGACAATACGAGCCGCCAGTATGGGCTGTCGAATCCCGTATTTACTGCTTCCTATAGTGGCTTCAAAAATGGTGATATCTCCGCATCACTAGGCGGCGTGCTGGCTTTCTCCACAGCGGCGACGGCCGCATCCAATGTGGGCAGCTACAGCGTTACGCCGAGCGGCTACAGCTCTTCCAACTACAGCATCGGCTATGCGCCTGGAACATTGAGCGTGACGCCGGCGCCCATCACCGTCAGCACTGCAAACGTCGTCAAGACCTACGACGGTACCACCACTGCGGCGGGCAGCCCCATCGTTACGTCAGGCGCTCTCTACAACGGCAATACCTTATCCGGCGGCAGCTACGCCTTCCTCGACAAGAACGCCGGCACCGGCAAGACGGTGAGCGTCTCGGGCGTGACGGTCAACGATGGCAATGGCGGCGGCAACTACAGCGTGACTTACGCCAGCAATACCGGCAGCACCATCAACCCCAAGCCGCTTACGGTCACTGCTACCGGCCAGAACAAGACCTACGACGGCACCGCTGCCGCCACGGTGACCTTGTCGGATGACCGCATTGCCGGCGACATCCTCTCCACCAGCTACGCCAGCGCCGTCTTCGGCAGCAAGAACGCCGGGGCGAATCAGGCCGTCACCGTGAGCGGT
>NZ_FZOT01000045.1 GCF_900188095.1 Noviherbaspirillum humi
TCGCCGACGATGCCGTAGTCGGCCACCGAGAAGATCGGCGCTTCCGGATCCTTGTTGATGGCGACAATCGTCTTGGAATCCTTCATGCCGGCCAGGTGCTGGATCGCACCCGAGATGCCCACCGCGATGTACAGCTGCGGCGCCACGATCTTGCCGGTCTGGCCCACCTGCCAGTCGTTCGGCACGAAGCCGGCATCCACCGCCGCGCGCGAGGCGCCCATCGCCGCGCCGAGCTTGTCGGCCAGCGGCTCCAGCACCTTGAAGGCTTCGCCGGAACCCATGCCGCGGCCGCCGGAGACGATGATCTTGGCAGCGGTCAGCTCCGGACGATCCGACTTGGCCAGCTCGCGCGACACGAAGCTGGACTTGCCGGAGTCGCCCACCGCGGTGGCCTTCTCGACTGCGGCGGAACCGCCGGTGACAGCCGCCGCATCGAAACCAGTGGTACGCACGGTGATGACCTTCACCGGGTCGATCGACTGCACGGTGGCAATCGCATTGCCGGCGTAGATCGGCCGCTCGAAGGTGTCGGGCGAGACCACCCTGGTGATTTCCGAGACCTGGCCGACGTCGAGCCTGGCGGCCACGCGCGGCAGCACGTTCTTGCCGAAGGCGGTGGCCGGGGCCAGGATGTGGGAGTAGGCGCCGGCCAGCGCTAGCACCTGCTCGGCGACGTTCTCGGCCAGGCCGTCGGCAAACTGCGGCGCGTCGGCGACGATGACCTTGGACACGCCGGCGATCTTCGCGGCGGCTTCGGCCGCGCCGTCGCACTGGTGGCCGGCAATGAGCAGGTGGACCTCGCCGCCGCACTGGGTGGCGGCGGCGACGGTGTTGAGCGTGCTTCCCTTTACGGACGCGTTGTCGTGTTCGGCGATGACAAGTGCAGCCATGGTGTTTTCCTCGTTGGCGCGAACCGCAGACGTGGCGCGGTCCGAATGTTTTTAGATGACTTGGATGACTTAGATGACTTTGGCTTCGTTCTTCAGCTTGGCCACCAGCGTGGCCACGTCCGGCACGGTGATGCCGGCGCTGCGCTTGGGCGGCTCCGACACTTTCACCGTCTTCAGGCGCGGCGTGACGTCCACGCCGAGGTCGGCCGGCTTGACGTTTTCCAGCGGCTTCTTCTTGGCCTTCATGATGTTGGGCAGGGTGACGTAGCGCGGCTCGTTCAGGCGCAGGTCGGTGGTGACCACCGCCGGCAGGCTCAGCGCCACGGTCTCCAGGCCGCCGTCGACTTCGCGGGTGACGGTTGCCTTGCCATCTTCCAGCGTGACCTTGGAGGCGAAGGTGGCTTGCGGCCAGCCCAAGAGCGCCGCCAGCATCTGGCCGGTCTGGTTGCAGTCGTCGTCGATGGCCTGCTTGCCGAGGATGATGAGCTGCGGCTGCTCCTTGTCGGCCAGGGCCTTGAGCAGCTTGGCCACGGCCAGCGGCTGCAGTTCTTCGGTGGTCTCGACCAGGATGCCGCGGTCGGCGCCGATGGCCATGGCGGTGCGCAGGGTTTCCTGGCACTGGGTCACGCCGCAGGACACGGCCACGACTTCGGTGA
>NZ_FZOT01000014.1 GCF_900188095.1 Noviherbaspirillum humi
AGCCATCCGCAGAAGGAAGACATCACCGAGCTGGTGTACGAGCAGACGGCGATGACGTTCGAGGAAGACAAGGTGGTGATCGAGGCGCAGTGGGAGAACATGAAGCGCTTCCCGGGCGCGCCGCAGATCGACATCCATGTCGACATCGGCCCGAACCGGGCGCGCCGCATCATCGAGCGCCTGGGCCGCCAGGTGCCGCAGGCAGCCTAGCAATCCGGGAAGCGGCCGGCGCAGGGCGACCCGGCCGGCCGCTTCCTTTGACAGCGCGGCCCGCCGGCAGACGGCGCCGCGCGAAATCCGCTGCGACGGTGAGGGAAGACAGCGCGCCGCAGAGCAGCTTCATCATCCCAGAGAGAGGAGAAAGCAATGGCAGACAATCGTGGCGTGGTGTACATGGGTCCCGGCAAGGTCGAGGTGCATGACATCCCGTTTCCCAAGATGGAAGACCCGAGCGGGCGCAAGATCGAGCATGGCGTGATCCTGCGCGTGGTATCCACCAACATCTGCGGCTCCGACCAGCACATGGTGCGCGGCCGCACCACCGCCCCCGTCGGCCTGGTGCTCGGCCATGAGATCACCGGCGAGGTGCTGGAAGTCGGGCGCGACGTCGAAACCCTGAAGAAGGGCGACCTGGTGTCGGTGCCGTTCAACGTTGCCTGCGGCCGCTGCCAGACCTGCAAGGAGCAGCACACCGGCGTGTGCCTGAACGTGAACCCGTCCCGCGCCGGCGGCGCCTACGGCTATGTCGACATGGGCGGCTGGATCGGCGGCCAGGCCGAGTACGTGCTGGTGCCCTACGCCGACTTCAACCTGCTCAAGTTCCCGGACCGCGACCGCGCCCTGGCCAAGATCCGCGACCTGACCTGCCTGTCCGACATCCTGCCCACCGGCTACCACGGCGCGGTGACCGCCGGCGTCGGTCCCGGCAGCTCGGTGTACATCGCCGGCGCCGGACCGGTCGGCATGGCGGCGGCCGCTTCGGCGCGCCTGCTGGGCGCGGCGGTCACCATCGTCGGCGACGTCAACCCGGCGCGCCTGGAGCATGCAAGGAAGATGGGCTTCGAGACGGTGGACCTGTCCAAGGATGCGACGCTGGGCCAGCAGATCGAGCAGATCCTGGGCACGCCGGAAGTCGACAGCGCGGTGGACTGCGTCGGCTTCGAGGCGCGCGGCCATGGCCATGACGGCGCACAGCACGAGGCGCCGGCCACGGTGCTGAACTCGCTGATGGAGATCACCCGCGCCGCCGGCAAGATCGGCATCCCGGGCCTGTACGTCACCGACGATCCGGGCGCCGTCGACAATGCCGCCAAGCATGGCAGCCTGTCGATCCGGTTCGGGTTGGGCTGGGCCAAGTCGCACAGCTTCCATACCGGGCAGACGCCGGTGATGAAGTACAACCGCAACCTGATGCAGGCGATCCTGTGGGACCGCATCAACATCGCCGAGATCGTCAACGTGCAGGTGATCCGCCTGGACGAGGCGCCGAAGGGCTATGGCGAGTTCGATGCCGGCGCGGCGAAGAAATTCGTTATCGATCCGCACCAGATGCTCAAGGCCGCTTAAGCATCGATGAAAGCGGGCTGCCGGCGCATCGTTGCCGGCAGCCCGTATCGGGAAGAAAGATTATTTCGAAGCCGCTTTCCGCGCCGCCTTCTTGGCGGCCGCCGCAGGCGACTTCAGCGTCAGGGGCGCGCGGCTGTGGTCGTTGTTGACGTGCACCAGCTTGGCGAGCAGCTTCATGAACTGCCGGCTTTCGGCGTCGGTGAAGGGTTCCAGGATGCGCTGGTGCAGCCGGTGCACCGCTGGAATCAGGGTCTCCAGCAGATGCTCGCCCTGGCGCGTGAGATGCAGCTGGCGCTGGCGGCGGTTGGCGGGATCGATGTCGCGGCTGAGCAGGCCCTTTTCTTCGAGGCGGATGGCGACGGTGGCGGCGGTGGAAGTGTCGATCGCCACCAGTCCGGCGATGGTCACCTGGTCGACGCCAGGATGCTCCATGATGGTACGCAGCACGGCGTACTGGATGGGCGTGATGTCTTCGCTGATCTCGTCGAAGAACAGGGACACGGCGATCTGCTGGGCCCGGCGCAGCAGGTGGCCGGGCTGGTCATAGAGGTCGTTGGAGAGGTCGGCGCCCGCGTCGCGTCTCACTGTCTTCTTCGATTGCATGGTCATGTCGGGGGAAGGTAAGAACAAATTGAAGGCCTGCTGCTGCGCGAGCAGGGCGGGCCGGGAAACGCAGGCAGTATACAGGCTGCCATTGCCAACAATCAGGATCTATCCCGATCATTTTCGGATTCATTTGGAGCAAGCATGGAAACAGCACGTCATTACATCAACGGCGAGTGGATGAGCTCGGCCGGCGGCAGCGAGCGCTTCGGCGAGAATCTCAACCCGGCCACTTCCGAAGTCGCGGCCCGCTACGCCGACGGCGGCGCCGATGAAGCGGCGGCGGCCGTCACCGCCGCCCGCAAGGCCTTCGACCAGACGACCTGGCGCCAGACCCCGCGCCTGCGCGCCGACATCCTGCTGGCCTTCGCCAGCCGCCTGGAAGAGAAGAAGGAGCAGATCGCCGACTGGCTCGTCACCCTCAACGGCAAGCTGCGCCGCGAAGCCATCGGCGAGATCATGGCCGGCGTCTCGGAGCTGCGCTACTACGCCGGCGTGGCCCGCACCCTGGCCGGGCGCATCGTCAACATCGATCCCGGCTGCTACTCCTCGCTCGACCGCGAAGCCGCCGGCGTGGCCGCCATCATCCTGCCCTGGAACGCCCCGGTGACGCTGCTGGTGCGCTCGCTGGCGCCGGCGATTGCCGCCGGCTGCACGGTGGTGATCAAGCCGGCCCACCAGACCGCCCTGGTCAACAACCTGGTGCTGGAAACCCTGGTGAACGACGAGCGGCTGCCGAAGGGCGTGATCAACTCCGTCATCGAAGCCGGCGCGGACGTTTCCCGCTTCCTGTGCGAGACGCCGGACGTGGATGTGATCAGCTTCACCGGCTCGACCCGGGTCGGCAAGCTGATCGCCCAGGCGTCGGCGCATACGCTCAAGCGCCTGTCGCTGGAGCTTGGCGGCAAGGCGCCGGCCATCGTGTTCGACGACTGCGACATCGACAAGACCGTGGCCGGGGTGGTGGCCGGCGGCATGGTGATGGCCGGGCAGCAATGCACGGCGGTGGCGCGGGTGGTGATCCAGGACAAGCTGTACGACGGCTTCGTGTCGCGCCTGAGCGATGCGCTGAAGGCGTTGAAAGTAGGGCCGGGCAACGACCCGAGTTCGCAGATGGGCTCTCTGATCGACATGGCCAACCGCGACCGCATCGCCGGGCTGGTAGAGCGGGCGCAGAAGGAAGAGAAAGTGATCCTGCGCGGCGAGATCCCGGGCGGGGCGCTGGCCAAGGGCGCCTTCATCCGGCCGAGCATCGTGGAAGTGGAAGACCTGGACTCGATGTTCATCCAGCAGGAGCTGTTCGGGCCGCTGCTGGTGGTGGAACGCTTCCGCGACGAAGACGATGCCATCCTGCGCGCCAATGCCACCCGCTACAGCCTGGCGTCGAGCGTATGGACCGGCGACGGCACCCGGGCGCGGCGCATGGCCATGCGCATGAAGTTCGGCTCGGTGTGGTCGAATTCGCACAACAAGCTGTTCGCCGAAGCCGAGACCGGCGGCTATGGCGACAGCGGCTACGGCAAGCTGCACGGCATCGAAGGCATGAACGATTTCATGCAGACCAAGCATTTCTACTTCGAAACCTGAACGCGGCCGCCTTGCGCGGCTTGAAACAAAACAGAGAAGGAGACGGTGCGCGGCCATCGCAGCCGCGCATCCGATAACAGACGAGATCCATGACCAATCACACGACTGCGCATTACTTCCTCGAGGGCCTGGCGGAAACCGGCATCGAGTACGTCTTTTCCAATCTCGGCACCGACCATGTGTCGCTGATCGAAGCCCTGGCCGAATGGGACCGGGACGGCCGCAAGCATCCTGAGATGGTGCTGTGCCCGCACGAAAACGTGGCCATCCACATGGCGGGCGGCTATGCCGCGCTCACCGGCCGCGGCCAAGCGGTGATGGTGCATGTGGATGCCGGCACCGCCAACGCGGTCATGGGCATGCACAACCTGTTCCGCTCGCGCCTGCCGGTGTTCCTAATGGCCGGCAAGGCGCCGCATACCCTGCATGGCGAATTGCCGGGCTCGCGCGATAACTTCGTGCATTTCGTGCAGGACCCCTACGACATCGGCAGCCTGGTGCGGCCCTATGTGAAGTGGGAGTACAACCTGCCGACCGGCGTGGTGGCCAAGGAGGCGCTGCGCCGCGGCCATACCATGATGCAGAGCGACCCGCCGGGCCCGGTCTACATGACGCTGCCGCGCGAAACGCTGGCGGAAAGCTGGGGCGAGGAACAGATCCGCAGCTATCCGGAAAACCGCTACGGCGCCGTGTCCGTCGGCGGCGCCGATGCCGCCATGGCCATGCGCATCGCCGAGCGCCTGCTGGCGGCGAGCAACCCGATCGTCATCACCTCCTACCTTGGCCGCAAGCCGGAAGCGGTGATGCTGCTCGATGCGCTGGCGCGCGAATGCGGCATCAAGGTGTTCGAATTCAATCCGCTGCACCTGAACATCCCGCGCGATTCTCCCTGCTTCGCCGGCTACGACGCGAAGGCGGCGATGGCGGAGGCCGACCTCGGCCTGCTGCTGGATGTGGACGTGCCATGGCTGCCGAAGTATGTGCAGGACAAGCCGGCCCTGAGCTGGATACAGGTGGACATCGATCCGGTGAAAAAGGATTTCCCGATGTGGGGCTTTCCGAGCGACATGCGGCTGCAGGCCGACTGCGCCACGGTGCTGGCCCAGGTGCTGGAGATCGTGCGCCAGCGCGCCGACGCCGGTTTCCGGCGGCGCGTTGAAGAGCGCATCGCCGGCTGGGAGGGCGAACGCCAGGAACGCCGGCAGCGCATCGCCGCCGCCGGCGCCGAGCCGGGCGGCGTTGGCGCCATCTCGCCGGACTATCTTTGCGCCGCCATCGCCGAATTGATGGAGCCGGACGACATCGTCGTCAACGAAGCCATCCGCAATACCTTCGCCGTGCTGAACCAGATTCCGCGCAGCCGGCCGCAGTCCTACGTCGGCCTCGCCGGCGGCGGCCTCGGCTTCAGCGGCGGCGCAGCGCTCGGCGCCAAGCTGGCACGGCCGAAGAGCCGGGTGGTGCAGGTGGTCGGCGACGGCGGCTTCCATTTCTCGAATCCGACCGCGGTGTATGCGGTTGCCCAGCAGTACCGGCTGCCCATCCTCACGGTGGTGCTGGACAATGGCGGCTGGCAGGCGGTGAAGGAAGCGGTGCTGCGCGTCTATCCGGATGGCGCGGCGGCGGCCGCGAACGACTTCCAGGCCCGACTCGCCGGCGAGCGGCGCGACTTCGCCCAGGTCGGCGCCGCCTTTGGCGCCCACGCGGAAACGGTGGACGATCCGGCGCTGCTGCGCGATGCGCTGGCGCGCTGCATGGCGGCGCTGGACCGCGGCCAGGCGGCGGTGCTGTGCGCCCGGGTCACGCCGATGTAATCTGTGACCGGCCGCCACAGCAGCGGACCGGCCGGAAAACAATTTAAAGGAGACAGACATGAAGCGCCGTACCGCACTCGCCGCATCCCTCGCCATCGCCTTGACCGCAGCCGGCCTCGGCGCGGCCCAAGCGCAATCCGGCTATCCGGACAAGCCCATCCGCGTCATCATCGGCTACGCGCCGGGCGGCGGCACCGACCTGATCGCCCGCGTGCTGACGCAGAGGATGTCGGAAGGGTTGAAGCAGCCGATCATCATCGAGAACAAGCCCGGCGCGCAATCCATCATCGCCGCCCAGTTCGTCGCCAAGTCGGCGCCGGACGGCTACACGCTGTTCTTTGCGCCGACCGGGCCGATCTCGATGAACCCGGCCATCCACAGCAAGCTGCCGTATTCCTCCACCAAGGACTTCGCCCCGATCGCCATGATCGGCTCCTTTCCGCTGATCCTGACGGTGGCGCAGAACAGTCCCGCCAAGAACGTGAAACAGCTGGTGGAGTTCGCCAAGGCCAACCCGGCCAAGGCCAACTACGGCGCCAGCGCCGCGCCGTTTCAGCTCGCCGCCGAACTGTTCAACCAGAAGACCGGCACCGCCTTCCAGTACATCGGCTACAAGGGAAGCAATGAATCGGTGAACGCGGTGGCCAGCGGCGACATCACCATGACCCTGGCCGACCCGCCGGTGGTGGTCGGCCCGGCCAAGTCGGGCCGCGTGCGGCCGCTGGCCATCACCGCCGCCAGCCGCCATCCCTCCTGGCCGGACGTGCCCACGCTGGTGGAATCCGGCGTGCCGGACATGGATATCGCCCTCTGGGCCGGCTTCCTCGCGCCGGCCGGCACGCCGCAACCTATCATCCAGCGCCTGCAGGAAGAGATCGCACGGGTGGTCAAGCTGCCCGACGTGCAGGAAAGGCTGGCCGGCCTCGGCGTCGATGCCGCCGCCAGCACGCCGGAAGAATTCAGCCGCGTGATCAGCCGCGACATCGCCAAGTGGACGGCGGTGGCGAAAACCGCCAATATCAAGGCTGATTGACGACGAGGGCGGGGCAGGGCAGTCCCATCCGCCTGCGCCGCCCAAAGAAGCGTGACGATTTGCAAAAACAATAAGCCAGTTTCAAGGAGACGACCATGTTCAAGCCCTTCATCCGTTGTTCCATCGCGCTGCTGTTCGCAGCCGCCAGCCTGTCCAGCCACGCCGCCGATCCCAAGCCGCCGATGCCGGTGCAGGAAATCACCACCTACCAGGGCGCCGACCGTGAGGAGCGCCTGCTCGAAGGCGCGAAGAAGGAGGGCGAGGTCACCGTCTACCATGCCTACCCGCAGCTGTCGAACGTCACCGCCGCCTTCACCAAGAAGTACGGCATCAAGGTGAAGAACTGGCGCTCCGGCTCGGAAGCCATCCTGCAGCGGGTGGTCAGCGAGGCGCGCGGCAAGAAGTTCGATGTCGACATCATCCACAACAATGCGCCCGAGAGCGAGGCGCTGCACCGCGAGGGCCTGATTCAGCCGGTGAAGTCGCCGCACCTGAAGGACATCATGCCCGCCGCCATCCCTGCCCATGGCGACTGGGTCGGCATCGCCATGGACGTGTACTCGGCGGCTTACAACACCAACAGCGTGAAGAAGGAAGACCTGCCGAAGTCGTACAAGGATCTGCTCGACCCGAAATGGAAGGGCAAGCTGGCGGTGGAAGCGGAAGACCAGGGCTGGTTCAACACGCTGGTCGGCCTGATGGGCGAGCAGCAGGGCCTGAAGCTCTTCTCCGACATCGTCGCCACCAACGGCATTTCCATGCGCAAGGGCCATTCGCTGCTGGCCCAGCTGGTGGCTTCCGGCGAGGTGCCGCTGGCGCTGTCGGCGTACAGCTGGACGCCTGATTTGATGAAGGAAAAGGGCGCGCCGATCCAGGGCTTCCTGATCGATCCGGTGGTGGCTCAGTTCAGCAGCATCTCCATGGCCAAGCGCGCGCCGCATCCCTACGCCGCCGCGCTGTTCTACGACTTCATGCTGACCGAGGGCGAAAAGATCCTGGCCGACCTGAAGTTCGTCCCCACCAGCAAGGTAGTGCCGTCGCCAATCCCGGCGGGCACCAATATCAAATATGTCGATCCGGTCCAGGCCCTGGACAACAACGAGAAGTGGATCAAGACCTTCCAGAACACGATGAAGAGCGGCAAGTGATTTCCGGCGCGGCGGACGGCCCTGCGCCGGTCCGCCGCGTTGGTCAGGCCGCTTCGCGTTTCAGCGAAGCCATGTCGATCACGAAGCGGTACTTCACATCGCTCTTGAGCATGCGCTCGTAAGCCTCGTTGATCTGCTGAATGGGGATGATCTCGATATCCGAGACGATGCCATGCTCGCCGCAGAAGTCCAGCATCTCCTGGGTTTCAAGGATGCCGCCGATCAGCGAGCCGGCCAGGTGGCGGCGCTTCATGATGAGGTTGAACACCTGGGGCGAGGGATGCGGTTCCGCCGGCGCGCCGACCAGCGTCATGGTTCCTTCGCGCTTGAGCAGCACCAGGAAGGCATCCAGGCTGTGCGGCGCGGCCACGGTGTTGAGGATGAAGTCGAAGCTGTTCTCGTGCGCCGCCATCTGCGCCGCGTCGCGCGAGATCACCACGTCGTCGGCCCCGAGGCGCAGCGCATCCTCCCGCTTGCCGGGGGAGGTGGTGAACAGCACCACATGGGCGCCGAGCGCATGCGCCAGCTTGATGCCCATGTGCCCCAGGCCCCCGAGCCCGACCACGCCCACCTTCTGCCCCGCGCCGACCTTCCAGTGCCGCAGCGGCGACCAAGTGGTGATGCCGGCGCACAGCAGCGGCGCGGCGGCGGCCGGGTCGAGGGAATCCGGAATCCGCAGCACGAATTTCTCCGTTACCACGATATTGCTCGCATAGCCGCCGAAGGTCATGCCGCCGGCGTGCATCTCCTCGCCGTTGTAGGTGCCGACGAAGCCGTTCTCGCAGTATTGCTCCAACCCTTCGGCACAGCTGGCGCAGTGCTGGCAGGAATCAACCATGCATCCCACGCCCGCCATGTCGCCCGGCTTGAAGCGCTTCACTTCGCTGCCGACCCGGGTCACGCGGCCGACGATCTCGTGGCCCGGCACCACCGGGTAGATCGTGTTCTGCCATTCATTGCGCACGGTGTGCAGGTCGGAGTGGCAGACGCCGCAATAGAGAATCTCGATCTGGACATCCTTCGGACCCGGATCGCGGCGTTCGAAGCGCAGCAGGCCGAGCGGCGTGGTGGCGCCGGTGGCGCCGTAGCCTAGGGATTGCAGCATGGCTATCCTTTCAGTGCAAAAGGGCGGGAAGAAGCATGTCCCAAAAGGCGAGTGGACCGGAGCGCCGGACGCGAGTTCCGGCACAAGCGTGGCGCTTGCGGCTATCATCCCAGTTTTTCCACTGGCGTTTCCGCTGCGCCCTTTTTGCAGAAAGCAATATGCTCTACGAACTGAGAACCTATCACTGCGCGCCCGGCCGCCTGCCGGCCCTGAACCAGCGCTTCGAGACCATCACCCTCGGCTTCTGGGAAAAATACGGCATCCGCCCGGTGGGCTTCTGGACTACCCTCATCGGCAGCAGCAATCAAGCGCTGACCTACATGCTGCAGTGGGAAAGCCTGGCCGAGCGCGAAGAAAAGTGGGGCGCCTTTTCGAGAGACCCGGACTGGATCGCCAAGCGCAGCGCCACCGAGGCCGAAGCCATCATCGTCGAGCGCATCGAGAACCAGATCCTGACGCCGACCGCCTACTCGGCGCTGCGCTGACTCACCCTGCGGCGGGCAGCAAGCCCGCCCAGCCGTAATCCCGTCATCCGACGACATCGACCCATGAACCTGAACCGACTGGTGCGAGAAGTAGTGAGCGAAGCGGCGATCGAGCTGCTCGATACGCTCGCGGCGCACGCGCTGGTGAGCGGACCCGGCGACTTTACCGGCATGTTCTATTTCCCGGTGGAGCCGGAGAACTGGAATCCCACGCTGCTGCTGGTACGCGAAATCTTCGACGCCGAAATCACCATCGCCCATGAGCCCAACTGGCTCAACTTCCGCATCCTGCAATCCTTCGGCGTACGCGACGGCCAGCTGGCCTACCAGTTCACGCCGGTGTTCGCCGATGCCATCAGCCAGCGGCCGGGCGCCGCAGCGGACTGACCCGTTCGCCGCAACCGCGCCTGCGCCATCAGCCCGGCCGCAGAAACTTTGACGCAGGAAAACCCGGTGTTCCGGTACATGGAACATTGTTCGCCTTTTGTTGACAGCCTTCCGGCGCAACGGTAAAACCTTAGTCAGGCCGCTTCACGCCAAGGCGCGCACCAATTCTCCCGCGCCGATAACAACCATCCCGAGACAACCGTTCCCGCCCGGGAACCGCATGCATTGCCAAGGAGGAGACATGGCCAGCATTCCCTTTTCCGTCGATAACAAGCCGGTGACGGTCGACGCCGATCCCGACATGCCGCTGCTTTACGCGCTGCGCGACGACCTGAAGATGAAGAACCCGCAGTTCGGCTGCGGCCTCGCCCAGTGCGGCGCCTGCACCGTGCATATCGACGGCCAGCCCGCCCGTTCCTGCGTCACCCCGGTATCGGCGGTGCAGGGCCGGAAGGTGACCACCATCTACGGCCTCGGCACGCCGGACAAGCCGCACCCGCTGCAGAAAGCCTATGTGGCGGAGCAGGTGCCGCAGTGCGGCTACTGCATCAATGGCTGGCTGATGACCGCAGCCGCCCTGCTGAAGGAGAAGCCGAACGCCACCGACGCCGAGATCCGCGATGGGTTGGGCGGCTTGAAGTGCCGTTGCGGCACCCAGGTGTCCATCCTGCGCGCCATCAAGCGCGCGCAGGCGGAAATCGCCAAGTCGGCGTGAGGAGGAGGGATATGGAGACGATGCAGAAGCAAAACGATGCGGCCGGCATTTCCTTCAGCCGCCGCCAGTTCTTCAAGACCACCGGCGCGCTGGTGGTGTCGGTTTCGATGCCCTGGGCAGCCGCCTCGGCCTTTGCCCAGGCCGCGGCCGCGGCGGGCAGCGCCGGCAAGCCGGCCCTGACGCCCGATCAGCTCGATTCCTGGGTGGCCATACTGCCGAACGGCGATGTCGAAGCCTATTTCGGCAAGGTCGACCTCGGCCAGGGGCTCGAGGTGGCCATTGCCCAGATCGTCGCCGAAGAGCTGGACGTGCCGGTGGATCGGGTTGAAGTGGTCATGGGCGACTCCGCCACTTCCTGCAATCAGGGCGGCGCATCGAGCGCACTCGGCATCCAGGCCGGCGCCAAGCCGCTGCGCAATGCCTCGGCGGAAGCGCGCCGCCTGCTGCTGGAGATGGCGTCGAAGAGGCTGGACACCCCGGTGGAACGCCTGACCGTGGCGGATGGCGTGGTCAGCGTGGCCGGCAACCCGGCCAAGCGGGTCTCCTATGCGGATCTGATCGGCGGCAAATATTTTCACTCGCAGGTCGAGTGGAACAAGAAGATCGGCAACCCGCTGGAGATCACCGCCAAGGCCAAACCGAAATCGCCCGCCGAGTACAAGGTGGTGGGCCAGCCGATTCCGCGCCGTGACGTCGAATGGGCGGTCTTCGGCGCCGACCCCAAGGCCTCGGGGGAAAAGTCCTTCGTCACCGACGTCTCCCTGCCCAACATGCTGCATGCCCGGGTGATCCGTACGCCGCGCGCGGGCTGCGTGCCCGTCAAGGTGGACGAGGCGTCGATCGCCGGCATCAGGGGCGCCCGCGTGATCCGCGAAAAGAACTTCCTCGCCGTGGTGGCCGAGCGCGAGTGGGATGCGGTGAAGGCGGCGCAGATGCTGAAGGTGGATTGGTCGGAAGCGAAGAAACCCTTCCCGACCATGGACAAGCTGCATGACCATATTCGCAATGCGCCGGTGGTCAAGCGCGAGGACGAGGTCAAGCGCGGTGACGTGCCGGCTGCGTTCAAGAATGCGGCGAAGATCGTCGAAGCGGAATTCATGTGGCCCTTCCAGTCGCATGCCAGCATGGGGCCGGCCTGCGCGGTAGCGGACGTGAAGGCCGACAGCGCGGTCGTGTGGACCGGCACCCAGAAGCCGCACTATGCGCGCGACGGCGTGGCTGCCCTGCTCGGCATGCCGGCGGAGAAAGTGCGCGCCATATGGGTCAAGGGACCGGGATCCTACGGCCGCAACGATGCCGGCGACGCGGTGCTGGAAGCGGCCTATCTGTCCAAGCTCACCGGCCGGCCGGTAAGGCTGCAGGGCATGCGGGTGAACGGCACCGCCTGGGATCCCAAGGCGCCGGCTTCGGTGCATCGCTGCCGCGCGGCGCTGGATGCCTCGGGCAAGGTGATCGGCTATGACTTCATCACCAAGGCCTTTTCCCGCGCCAACATCGAGACCAACGAGTCGGACCCGAGCGACAGCCTGCTCGGCATGGAGCTCGGCCTGCCGTTGAAGCCCGGCGCCCATTTCGGCACGCCGCTGGAAAGCTACGGCTTCGAGAACAAGCGCCTGGGCTGGGAAGTGATTCCGCCCCTGCTGGACCGCGCCTCGCCCCTGCGCACCTCGCACATGCGCGATCCGATCGGTCCGCAGATCCAGTTCGCCAGCGAACAGTTCATCGACGAACTGGCGCTGGCAACGAACGAGGATCCGGTCGCCTTCCGGCTGAAATATCTCACTGCGCCGCGCGACAAGGCAGTGGTGCGGGCCGCCGCCGACAGGGCCGGCTGGCAGCCGCGCGTCGGTCCCAACCCGGACCGGTCCGGCGACCTCCTCAAGGGCCGCGGCATTGCCTACGCCCAGCGCGGCGGTTCCATTCTCGCCATCGTTTCGGAAGTGGAAGTCGAACGCAAGACCGGCCGCATCTGGGGCCGCCGCTTCACCGTCGCGCACGACTGCGGGCTGATCATCAATCCGCAGGGCTTGCGCGCCACCATCGAAGGCGGACTGGTGCAGGCACTGTCGCGCAGCCTGTTCGAGGAAGTGCAGTTCGACGAGAACATGGTGACCAGCGTCGACTGGAACACCTATCCCATCCTGGAGGCGAAGGATGCGCCGGAGACCATCGACATCGTGCTGCTGAACCACCCGAAAGCGCCGCCCACCGGCGCCGGTGAAGCGACTTGCCGCATCGTCGCTGCATCGGTGGCGAACGCCTTCTTCGATGCCACCGGCGTGCGGCTGCGGCAGGCGCCGATGACGCCGCAGCGGGTGCTGGCGGCGTTGAAGGCGTAGTCGCCATTGGCACCGTAAAACTCGGGAGTTAGGCGGACGGCAATGCGGGAGTAGTCCAGCAAAGCCGTCCGATGGCGGGTGCGAAGAAAAGCTGAAGCCTGAAACCTTCGATTCTTCGGATCCTGGCGCGGCGCAAGTTAGATCGCGCAAGCTTGCGTCGTGTGGATGCGCTCGGCGGGTGTGGACTGCTACCGCTGCAGCGTCCACTTCTCCAGGATGCGCTTCACCTGCCCCGCATACTTGTCACGCAGATGCGGCGTATGCGAGTGATAGGCTCCCACCGCGGCCCAGGTATTGCCGTAGCGGTCGATCTGGCGCCGGTAATGCCAGGCGGCGACATAGGCGGCGATGCAGGGGTTGTACAGATGGCCCATCTGAATGCCGTAGCGGCCGAGCTCGCGGGCATGGATGGTATTGATCTGCATCATCCCAATATCGTAGCTGCCATTGGTATTGCCGCGAAAGGCGTTCGGGTTGCCGCGCGACTCCTGCCAGGCGATCGCACGCAAGATGAGGGGATTGACCTGGTGATAGGCCGCCGCCGAGTCCAGGCAATAGGCGTCGGTATATTTTCCGTATGAAGCTGCCTGCGCCTGCGCATTGGCGCTGTAACCTGACACCAGCAAGGCAGCGATGAGAATGAAGGTTCGATAAGACATCGTCGGTTTCATCAATCCATGAGCATCGAAAACAGCGCCTGAAGTGCGCTTCGCATATAAAGGCGGAAGCCGGCATTCATGCTATTCACCCGCCCCGCCTTCGATCATTCCCCTCACCTCGACCTTGACGGTCGCCGGCACTTCTTCAGTGGAGACCACCGCCACGCCGGGCAGCTTGTCCATCACCAGCAGATGGATGTGCCAGCGCAGGTCCGGCGCCGTCAGCACCGTCCTCACGGGTGGAAGCGAGGGCTGGGAATTGGTGGCGGAAACGAGCGCGCCGCCGAGCGCATCCTGCATCTGCTGAATCTGCTCCGGATTCAGGGAAAGAACTGGGCCATCGACCGAGTGATTGATCGCGCCGCGCAGGATTTCCTCGATCTGCGGCGAGATCATGACGGCATCTAGACGGTTGGTTCCCTGAGTCAGCTTGAAGCACAGGGACGCGCCGAGCGCCTTGCGCGCCGCTTCCGTCAGCGATACATCGTCGTTCGGTAATTGCGAGGCGTAGATGAGCGCCTGGAAGATCGTGGGAATGTCGCGGATGGAAACCCGCTCCCGCAACAGGTTCTTCAATACCCGCGTCAGGCGGGTGATCGGCACGGCGGAACCGACCTGGTTCGACAACTCCGGCCAGCTCTGCTTGGCGCGGGCAACGATGGATTGCACGTCCTCGATGTTTAACAGCTCATGGGTATGGTCGCGGATGAAGGCTTCCACCAGCCAGGAAATCGCCGGGGCAGTCGAGAGGACCTCGATTCCGCTATTGCGGGCCGAGGCGGTCTGTTCCTCCGCGAGCCAGGCCGAGCCGCCGTAGGCCAAGGCATCGGCCGCGACCTGAATGCCGGCTGCTGCCAGTTGCTGCTGGCTGGCTATCGCCAGGCTTTTCTGCGCCGGTATCTCCAGCCTCACCTTCGGCACATCGTGCAGCCACAGGCAGCACTCCATGCCCTTGGCTTCCTTGAGCTGGCGTATGACGATGCCGGGGAAGGGCAGGCCAATGTCCTTGTGCATGCGCTTCCGAACCAGGAGCAGCTCATGCTCGAATTGGGAAGGTGACAGGGTGGCCACCAGCTGCGGCGACAGCTCCAGCAGAATCGGCGCGTAGTCGATCGAATCCGCGTCCACAAGCATCGGGCGGCGCTCGGGACTGCCATCCCGTACCGGCGCGGAGGATTGCGGGTTCCATGCCGTCGCCCGGGCATTCATCTGGCGCAGCAGGACGACGCCGGTCGAGGTGACCGCGCCGCCGACGATCAGGAACGCAAGCCAGGGCAGTTCCGGCACGAGGCAGAACAGCAGCGTCATGCCGCCGGTGAGGACCATGGCCTTGGGATGGGACAGCAATTGTCCGCCGATCTGGCCGCCGAGATGCGGCGCGCCGTCTTCATTCGTTGCCCGCGTGACCAGGATGCCGGCCGCCATCGAAATCAGCAGCGCCGGAATCTGCGACACCAGGCCGTCGCCCACGGACAGCACGGCATATTTGTTCGCGGCCTCGCCCGCCGACAAGCCGAAATACACCACGCCGATGGCAATGCCACCCAGGAGATTGATCAGCACGATCACCATGCCGGCGATCACATCGCCCTTGACGAACTTCATCGCCCCATCCATGGCGCCGAACATCTGGCTCTCCACGCCGAGCATGGTGCGCGCATTGCGCGCCTGGTCCTGGGTCAGCAGGCCCGACCGCAAGTCGGAGTCGATGCTGACCTGCTTGCCGGGAAGGGCGTCGAGGGTAAAACGCGCCGCCACTTCCGCCACCCGTTCCGCGCCCTTGGCGATCACGATGAACTGCACCAGCGCGATGATGAAGAAGATGACGAGGCCGACGACGATATTGCCGCCGACGACCCACCGGCCGAAGGCTTCGACGATATGCCCGGCATCGCCGACCAGGAGAATCTGGCGAGCGGTAGCCACGTTGAGCGCGATGCGGAACACCGTCGTGAACAGCAGCAGGCTGGGGAAGGTCGAGAGGTTGGACGGCGACTTGACGTTGAGCGAATAGACCAGCAGCCCGATGCCGAAGCATATGTTGACCGAAATCAATCCATCGAGCGCCCACGGCGGCAAAGGCAAAACCAGCAGGCCGATTGCGCAGACGATCAGGACGGGCAATGCCAGGTCTTGAACGCGGTTTGATTTGCCAAGCGGATTTGAAGCTTGTGATGTGCTGGTTTGCATGACTGGTTATTTTGACTTTGCGTCTGAGGTTACCTGTCAAAAAAGGCCCCATCCGGGGTTTGATATCGAAACGCAAAAGCAGATGTGCTAAAAGACGTTTCTTGAATGAGGAACCCGATATAAAACAACATCCATGAATGCTCCAGATATTAATCACATCTCATTTTTAAATGAGAAATAAAACTGCCCGGCGCCGGCCGATGTTGTATTTGTTTCTGTGACCTTGTTCATGAATGAGGGCGCCGAGATGCAGTGCGCGACTAAAAGTGTCAATCTATGAAGCGCGAAGTACACATGCTGTTTGCGCAAGAAAGGTGCCAGTGAAAGCGGATCGCCAATCGCTTGTTCCAAAACGCAGACTCGAAAGCCGTTGCCGTCCATGTCGTTAATCGTCTCCAAGAACGCAATTACAGATCAATAGCGCGAAGCAATACGCATCTCAGGCGAAGACAATCATGAATGCAGAAAAGAAGTCGCAAGCGGGCATATCGGTAAGGAGGGTATTGGCAGGCGTGCTGTTCCAGATGGCGGCCATGGTTGCGCATGCGGCGCCGCTGCCGACCAGCGCCCGGCCGATTCAGATCGATGTCCGGGAGATGCCGGTGTCCAAGCTGCTTACCGACATTTTGAACGAGCAGGGCGTGGCAGCGATCGTCAGTGACGGCATCACAGGCTCGATCACCGCCCGCTTCGATGCGCCGGTCGCCAAGATCGTCGACGACGTGGTTCGCCAGTTTGGCCTGGTGTGGTATTACGATGGACTCAACACGGTCTATATCACGCGCGCCTCCGAATCCGTATCCCGCCTGTTGTGGATGCAGGGTGATGAAATGCAGCAGCTGCAGCATTTCATGAACGTGATGCAGGTGGCGGACAGCCGTTTCGTTTTCAACGCGTCGCCCGCCGACGGCTATGTGCAGCTCGCCGGGCCGCCGCGCTACATCCAACGCGTCCTGGATCTGGCGAGATTCGTACGGCGCTCGCCGGAGCGACAGGCGAAGCTGGTCCGCACGCGTGTTTTCCGTCTGAAGTACGCCCCGGCGGCTGATTCGCCCGCAGGACCGGGCATCGCGCAAATCCTCGCCCGCCTGGTTGGGGCCCAGGCCTTGCCGGGAGCGGGCATCGGACGCGAGCCGAATTCTTCCGGGACGGCGACACGGGCTGAAGGGCGGCTTGCGCGGCTCGAGCGCGAAAGCGCGGTTCGCCAGCCGGGCGCCGAATCGATGCTGCCCTTGCCAGATTCCGAAGGAGGCGACCGCCGGAATTTTGGCCAGCGCGGGAGCGGCACGTCTGCTTCGATCGGCCCTCGAGCGGGCGCCGACCTGCCGCCAGTGCCTCCCGAAGTCATGGACGGCAAAGCGCCCCAGAACGCCGGCTCGTCCGGCATGCGCCTCGATTACCAGATGGGCGATGCCCAGCGCCGGCGGCCGCGCAATGAGGCCGATATGGAGGAAAGCGAGACCCTGTTCGAGACCTTCACCGGCCCGGTGGTGATGGTGGAGCCGCGCCTCAACGCCATCATCGTGCGGGACGAGGAGCGGCGGATGAAATTGTATGAAGAGTTGATCGCGCAACTTGACGTGGAGCCGCGCATGGTTGAAATCGAAGCGACGATCATCGATGCCAACTCCAGCCAGCTGGAGCAGCTCGGATTCGACTGGCGCTTGCGGGGCAACCGCTTCGATGTGCTGGCCTCTCCCTCCGGACGTGGCGTGGAGCTGTCGCCGCCGGCAACGTCGGCCGGCTCCGGCCTCGTCATGACGACGCTGATCGGCAGCCAGACCGAATTCCTGATGTCGCGGGTGCAGGCGCTGGCCGAAAAAGGCGAAGCCCGCATCGTCTCCCGCCCAAGGGTGCTCACGGTGGACAACCAGCCCGGTGCATTGAGCAATACCAATGAGTTCAACGTGCGGGTGGCGGGCGAAAGGCAGGCGGATCTGTTCACGGTGGCCTACGGCCTCAACCTGAGGGTGACCCCGACCATCGTCGGCACCGAAGACCAGCCTTCCGTCCGGTTGACGGTCAACATCAGTGACGGCAGCACCACCGGCGTCACGGTCGACGGCGTGCCGGCGGTCACCCGCAATGCGATCAATACCCAGGGCGTGATCAGCCAGGGGCAGAGCCTGCTGATCGGCGGCTATGTCGTGGATCAGCAGGAAAACGCCAACAGCAAGGTGCCCTATCTTGGCGACATTCCCGTCATAGGCTGGCTCTTCGGGCAGAAGCGGGAAACCAGCCGCCGCACCGAACGCCTGTTCCTGATCACTCCGCGCATCCTCAAGGTGGGCAGCGCCTCACCCCCTGCCATCGATCCGCCGGCCCAGTCCTATTCATTGAAACTCGCTCGTTCCCTTGCGAGAACGCAGTACAGCGACTAGGCGTCTCCAATGAGCAAGTCTCCCCTGCCGTTTCTTACGGTACTGAGCGGCATTCAATCCGGCGTCGGCCTCGAGCTCGCCGCCGACGACAACTACATCATCGGCGCGCAACCCCATGACGATGTGATTCTCCGCGACGCGGGAGACGGCCGCGCTCTGGTGCGGATATGCCCCGCCGAGGAAGCACTGCCCGAGCGCCTGTTCATTACCGCAATCCTGGGAAATGTTTCCGTTAATGGCGACACGCTAGCCATCGGCATGTCCAGGGAACTTCCTTTGCCGGTGTGGTTGACGGTAGGGGACGTGACCCTCGGCATTGGCATCGGCATAGAGCAGGATGCATGGGCCGGCATCGTTGCAGGCGGTCCGTCAGGCGAAGTATTATCAAAGCGACAATTTTTCGGCCGAAGGGCGGTGGCGGTAATCGCCACCTCGGCGCTTGCCTTGATGCTGGCGGCAGGAGCCGTATATTGGCACCAATCCCAAAATCCCGACACATCGCAGATATCCCTTTCCAAGCCCGAACGCGCTCGTCAAAAGCTGCTCGAAAAGCTGCCTCAGGAAGTCAAAAAGCGGCTTCTGATCGACGTCACCCCACAGGGGGAACTGGTGGTTTCCGGTTATGTCGCGGACGACGCGGTGGAAGCCGGCATCCGCCGTGCTGCGGCCGCCTCTGCGTTGCGGGTCAATGTCCGAATCCATAACGCGCAACAGGTGGCGGCCGAATTGTCCGCGCAATTGCTCAAGTTGGGCATTGCCGAACCGGTCCGGCCCGATGGCGCAGGCGGCTATGCGATCACGCTCGCGAGTGCGCAATGGCCGGCAGTACGCGAGCGGCTGGCGAAATGGGATGGCGACAAGACGGCGCTTCGCGAAGTGGTCTTCGACTTCACCGATGCCTGGGACAAGGACTCCGGAAAGCTTCTGTCGGCGCGCTTCAATGCCGACGGCCCGGCCGACGAAACCAGCCGTGAAATCGCCATCCATCTCCCGCAGGCGACGCTCGCAGAGCGCTATCGGCGCATCGTCCGCCTGCAGACGCAGCCGAGCCAGGCGCTCGTGCTGCAGAACGGGGAGCGCGTCCTGGTGGGGGCGCATCTCGGCAACGATGTCTATCTCCATCAAGTTGTTTCTGGCGCCGTGATGCTCCGACGCGGCCCCGTGCTGAGGGCTTATCCACTGCGCTGAGGGTGTTTTCCCTGATGTGCTGCATGGGCTTCAGTAGTTTCTCGCGCAAGCGACTGCCATCCACCCAACTTGTGACTTTGGCATGCCAGGTGCATCACTTCTCGTGCGATGGTCAGGCAATGGAGATGTGGATTACGGCAACCTGACCTTCCCTCTCAAGCACATTTTTGGAGTGAGATATGTCAACAGTAACGGTCAATACATCGGAGCTGGTCAATGGGCAGGCTGTCAGCCTGGCGGACGGCTCGGTCAACGTGAACGCGCTGTCGAACGGCTTTTGCGCAATCACCGAGACAGGCGGAAAGGCAGATCAGCTTTGGATCGCATCCAGCAAAGAACGTGTCCTTGCCGAAGCCATTGATACCGACGGCAATGGCGACTACGACACCATCGCCTGCAGCTGGGGCGACCCGCACTTCATGAGCTTCAAGGATGTCAAAGGAATCACCAACGCCGAGGCGCTCAGGCAGTATCTCGATACCGCCGGATACAAGGCTACCTGGGACGTACAAACCAACTACACGCTCGACAGTTCGGTCAGCAGCGTCAACATGAAAGTCAAGGAAACCTCGCCCGGCTCCGCCGTCGTCGTGAACGATCAAGCCAGCATCACCTTCCAGCGGACCAACGGCACGGCTGCCACCTTCTCCATCGATTACATGGAAAACGGCACCCTGACAGTGTCCGATGGCATGAAGGTGACGCGCGCAGCCATCCAGAAGGAAGCGCCACTGACTGAACTCAAATGGAACCCGTCCGTGAGCGGCGATCTGTTCGTCGCCGACAAGAACGGGGTTTGGAATCACATGAGCCAAGGCACCGCCATCGATCACACCGGCGCGGTAACGAAAGGCAGCCTGACCACGCCGCGCGAGAACTGGACTTATAAGGAGCAGATGGAAGGCAAGCTGCTGGTCAACAACCTCAACATGCAAGGCATAGGCGACGGCGCCGCCAAAGGCTTCAACCTGTCATCGCTTTACCTGAAGAGCATGATGGTTGACAACGATGAAGAAGATAAGGACGGTGAAGTGAACCAAGCCGTTCCCACCTCCGGCGCCTTCACCGGTTCGATCGTTGCGGCGACCATTGATCCCGTGAACGCGGCAATGGCTTCAGCCAGCAACAAAAAAGCTTAAAGCAACGGAACAGCCCACGCTCATTTTTTGAACAGTCAGTAAGACCCAATCGAAAGGGACCCAATCATGGCACTCAACAACAACAACCCCACCACCACCATCAATTTCGATATCGACCAAAATGGTCTGAAGATGAATTCGTATGAGGCTGATCGGAATGCGGATGGCTCGATCAAGACCGTCGATGGCAACCCGGTGTATAAATGGGTCAACAAGTACGCCGACCAGGTCAACACCGGCAGCATCTCCGACAAGCTTGAGCTGACCTATCAAGGCAACGCCGAGATCATCAAGAACCTGCAGGATGAAATGGCAGCGCTGCTGAAGCAAGACCCGAATACCGGCGATCAGGGCAAGACCAACTTCACCGCCGCAACGATTGCGCGCATGCAGGTGCTGAACGCGGAAATTCAGAACCGCACCGCGGCGGCAGGTTTGCTGCGCAAGGTAATGGAACAGTCCGCTCAGTTTGCACAACATCGCTAAGCCGGCGCATGATCGCAATCACGCTCCATTAATCTGAATCTTCGGCCAACACGACCTGACATGCAGATTGCCGCCAAGCCCGCCATCAAGCTGCCCCGACTGAAGACCTTTCCGGAAAGCGAGCTGGAGAACCGGGTGCGCGGCGGCGATGCGGCAGTCGTCAGGGGCTGCGCAACTCACATCAGGAAATGGCTGAAGAAGCCCGATGCACGGACCCGGGCGCTGCTGGATTTGCGGATTTCCGGCCATCAGCGCTTGGTCCATGTCGTGGAGATGGTTCTTAATATTTTGAAAGATCTGCGGGATTACCTGGAGATGCATCAAAAGGAGAAAAAAAAACAGAACGACGCTGCTTTTGTCGAGAAGATGGTCAATGCAGCCGGTCGGGAAGGCTTGCTGTCTGAAATCGGGAAACTGCTGGCCAACCTCGGCATGACTCGTTCTGCTTTTCTCGTGCTGCATTCGATAGGATATTGCTGCAACCGCATCGGCGATGTGCTCAGCGCAGCGCTGGTGGCTATTCGATTGCATTCCAGCGGACTCGCTGCCATCCGCTATCTCATCCGGTTTCCCACCAAGGGTCCGGTTGAGCAAGTGCTGATCCTGTTGCGCGCCGTCCGGCTACTTGCTTTCATCGGTCACCTGCGGAGCGCGTTTGACCTGGCTCGCATCGTCATCGGGGCAACCAAGGGAAGCTTGAGAAAGAATGCCGTCGACGCCGTGGCCGCCATTCGCAAGCAGTACCTCGATCCGGTTGTCTCCAACGGAAGCAACCTCCAGTTCGTACACATCAGTTAATCAAGCTGACCTCAGGGAGAAGTCTATGACCTCGGCAATCGACGCGATCAGTCTGCTCAACGCGCCATCCCAAGCTGACAACGCGTACATGACGCAATTCGGCCATGTCGACCTTGAGCCCTTGCAGCATGTCTCGCCCGTGGATGCGGGCGGGATGCAAAACAACCACGTCCTGGCGATGGCTCAGGATCTGCTCACCAATGGTGTCGGCACCTTGAACCTGCCACAAGGCTTCGAGCTCTCCAGCCAGATGTCGATTGTGGACGTTGCAAAGTTACAGATGGAAGTGGTCAATTTCAGCTTCAAAACAAATACCGTTCAGTCATTACATACGGAATTCAAGACAGCACGTGACAAAATGATTAACGAGAAATAATCTTTGTGAGGCAGTTCCAATTCCTCAATCAAAGCGACTCGGCACCGCAATCAACGATGCGAACCTTTCTCGACCCGATAAGGCAATGCCTATCGTGGGTACTGCTCCTTGCTCTACTCTGCGGCTGCAGCAAGCAGCTCTACGAAGACCTGTCGGAGCAGGATGCGAATCAGATCGTCTCCGTATTGCGCATGGAAGGAATCGATTCCGACAAGGTGCAGCAGAAGGACAAGCGCTGGATCGTCAAGGTACCCGATTCGGAATTCGCCCGCGCCGTCGTGCTGATGAAGGAGAAGAACCTTCCCGCTTTCGGCTACGAAGGCCTGAGCAAGATGTTCAAGAAGGACAGTCTGCTCGTCACACCGCTCGAGGAAAGAGCCCGTCTGATGCTGGCGGTGTCCCAGGAACTGGAAAGGACGCTGCGCTACATCGACGGCGTGCTGGATGCGCGGGTTCATGTGGTCATCCCGGTGCCCAACCAGCTTTCCGACAAGCCCCAGCCTTCTTCCGCCTCGGTCTTCATCAAGGTACGCCACGGAGTCGATCTCCAACCGGAGCTGCCCAAAATCCGCGCCATCGTTCTGCACGGCGTTGAAGGCTTGCAGCCCGATGCGCTCAGCATTTCCTTATTCTCCGCGTCGCCAAGCGAGACCTCGAAAAATGCGGAAACACGGGAAGGAGGCCTCGCCTGGCAAATCCTTGCCGGCGCCTCCGTCGTGCTGTTCGTGCTGCTGGCGGTCTCCATGTTCTTCTGGCCGCGCCGCGATGGCCCCATCAAGTCCGGCGCGTGGCTGAAGAAGGATGCACATAACGGCTAGCGCGCGCCTAATCCCTGGTCCGATAAAGTGCTCAGCGCGATGAACCGTAAAAATGCCAAGCCTGCAACGGATCGGGAGAAAGCTTCAGAGGAAGCGGACGCATGAGGAACGCTGAGCAAGCGCTTGAGAGCTTCCGGGAGAAATGGTGCTTTCTTGAGGAAGTCGTGCCTGCCCGACTCCCAAAACCGATCCAGGCTTGTTCATCTGCAGCACTGCCATCGGGCAGAGCAGATCGTACGGCAGTCGCCCGTCTGGTCAGAGCTCACGGCATCCAGTATCCCGAGCGCATTCCTGCCACCTTATCCTGGTGGCAGTGGCCAATCCCGATCCTCGAAACCGTGGCGGCCAATCTTTGCCTGGCAAGCTCGAGTGTCTTGGCAAGAAAGGCGGTGACTCGTCACCAGGTAAGCGCCTTGTCGAAATGGATGGGACAGGACGAGTTCCGATTTTCTCAATCTCTGCCCCCCGACGTTTCATCGCTGGCAGCCCTGCTGGGCGAGGAGAATCCCTTGCAGTGGCGATGCAGCGAGGAAGCGCTGCGCTGGGCACGCGGCTGCATGATGTCTCGCCTGCATGACGAAGCGCCTGGTCTCGCAGTTCGCCTGGCATTAAGAGATGAATCGGAGGCGTGGTCCTGCGATGCCGTCTGGCCTTGGAACCGCGCATTCTCACCGTTGCTCGATGCCTGGGTCGGAAGCGAGGAAATTTCTCGCCGGGCCGGCGCGGGGCCCTTGTTCTCCGAATCAAAGCTGGACGTCCGGAAAAAGCTGGAGATGGCGGCATGAGGCGGCTCGCCTATTGGCTGGAAGGCGACCTGTTCAACGTCGCCTCGTCGCGAAACGTCATTTCCTCTGCGGAGCTGGACGGCGTGTCCAGCGCGGTGGATCTTTTCGAAAGAGCGGAGCATCGGGCACGGGATATCGTGGACTCGGCGCGGCTGACCTCGCGGCGGGCCGAGAAGAAGGGATATGCTGCTGGCTACGACGCAGCAATGCAGCAGTTCGCCCAGAAACGCCTTGAGTTGGAACTGCACTTTCGCCAGCAGCAAGCGGAAATGCAGCAACAGGTGGCCGGTTTCGTCGTGGACTGCCTCAAGAAAATGCTCGGCGAGATCGGGCCGGATCATGCATTGGCCGCGAGAGCGTTGGCCATCGTCCGCTCCCAGGTCAACGTTTCGCCCTTGCTGGTCCGGGTGCATCCCGCCAAGCTGGGCGAAGTACGCTCCGCCCTGGAGGGTGCATTTGGTGAACTGCAACTCAATCTGTCGCTCGAGGGCGATCCTCGCGTCGGACATGCTGATGTTTGGGTGCAGGCTGGGGAAACCATCATCCGCGGCGTGCTGGCGATCCAATTGCAGGAACTCTTCAACCTGTTGAAGGTGGAAGCCGAAGCAGACATGCCCGTCGAGCCCGATGCAGGGGAAAGGCCGACCGATGCGTGAATCCCTCGGCAGGCCGAGACCGTCCGGCGGCGATGCCGGACTTCAGCATCTCGACCGCGCAATCCAGGCTTTTACTCCCTACGCTGCCGGCGGCCGGGTCGTTGGCGCGGTCGGCACCTTGATACGCGGCGTAGGCGTCAATGCCTCGATCGGCCAGGTGTGCCTGGTACACCGCCCCGGCCTCGATCCGCTCATGACCGAAGTGGTCGGCTTCGCCGGCGGCGAAGCCCTGTTGGCGCCCATGGGCGGCATGCAGGGCGTGGCGCCGGACATGTACATCGAGGCCACCGGCGCTGTTCACCAGGTGGGCGTCGGCCCTCATCTGCTTGGACGGGCGGTGGACGCGCTCGGCATGCACTTCGTCGACGCGCAGGGCGGCCGCCTGGCGAGCGAAGAAACCCGGCCGGTGGTCGGTCCGCCGCCGCTGGCCTTGTCCCGCAAGCCCATCCGCAAGCCGCTGGAGACTGGGGTGCGGGCGATCGATGGCCTGCTGGCCTGCGGCGAAGGGCAGCGCATCGGCATCTTCGCGCCTGCCGGTTGCGGCAAGAGCACCCTGCTCGGCATGCTGGCATCCCACTCCTCCGCCGACATCAACGTGCTCGCCCTCATCGGCGAACGCGGCCGCGAGGTATCGGAATTCATCGAGCACAGCCTCGGACCGGAATCCATGCGCCGCTCCGTGGTGGTGGTGGCCACGTCGGACTGCTCCGCCATGGAACGCGTTCGGGCCGCGCAGGTGGCGACCAGCATCGCCGAGTACTTCCGCGACCAGGGCAAGGCGGTCCTGCTGATGATCGATTCGGTCACCCGCTATGCCCGCGCCCTGCGCGAGATCGGCTTGTCCGCCGGCGAGCCGCCGGCCCGGCGCGGTTTTCCGCCTTCCGTCTTCGCCAGCCTTCCCGCCCTGTTCGAGCGGGCGGGGCAGTCGAACAGCGGCTCGATCACTGCCTTCTACACCGTTCTCGAGGAAACCGATGACGGCATGGATCCGGTGTCGGAAGAAGTGCGATCCCTGCTCGACGGCCATATCGTGCTGTCGCGGAAGCTGGCGGAATCCGGGCATTTTCCGGCCATCGACGTGCTTGCCAGTGCGAGCCGGGTGATGCCGCAGGTGGTCACGCCGGAGCACATTCAAAGTGCGCTCAGGGTAAGGGAGTTATGGTCGGTTTATCGCGACCTGGAAATTCTGATCCAGGTCGGCGAGTACAAGCGCGGCGAGGATCCCCGCGCCGACACGGCGGTGGAAAGGCATCCCTTCATCCGCGATTTCCTCAGGCAGAGAACCAGCCAGACCGCCAGCTTCGATGCCACCCTGGCGCATCTGCAGGAGCTGGCCGCGTGATCGACCGTCTCCGCACCCTGGTCAAGCTGCGCATCATGCGCGAACAGCGGGCGCAGCGCCTGCTGGATACCCGTCTGGCAGCGCTGCGCGAATGCGAGGCAGAGCAGCGCCGCTGTGAAACGGAGCGGGAGCAGGTGGGCGAGTCGCTGGCTGCGCTGCGCCAGCACATCGCCGATCTCGGCGCGCGCAACATGCTCACCGCCCAGGATATCGCCGACTACAACCTGCGCCGCTTGCATGCCGACAATCTGCACATGTACTGGGAGGCGAAGACGATCGAAGCGGAGGGCGCCCGGCTCGATGCTCAGGATGCCTGGGATGAAGCCCGCATGGGCTATATGCGGGCGCGGCGCGAACGGGAGCGGGCGGAGCAGATGCTCAAGCGGCTCATGGATGAGCATGCGCGCCGGCAGGAAATCAATTTCGAGGAAGATGCCGCCGAAATCTGGCGCCCGCTGCTCAGGGGGCCGCAATGACGCTGGCACTGCCCACGATATCCGCGGACTGGGCGGCGCTGGCAAATTCCCTTTATGGACGGGCCGGGTTTCAGCTTGCCGACGACAGCGTGGTTTGCTGGCGTTCCTCGGAACGGACCTGGGCGCCGGCAATGTCGGCCGTCATTGGGACGCATGGCTGTGCCGGTGAGCTGGACCTTGACAGCACCGCTCCCCTTGGTCCGGAGCTGTGCGGTCCCCTGGCGCATATTCCCGCCGGCGATCTGGCCTTGGTCGCCGAAGCGCTTTGCGCAGCGTTGCTGGATCACCTGGAGCAGCTCGTCGGATCTGCGCTGGAAGTGAAAAGCGTGAAGTTGAACACCGCGGCGGAACCGCCGAGCGATAGCCAAGCCGCCTCGCATGCATTGGAGTTTGAATGGAAGCGCCCCGGCGCGATTCGCGGCATCAGGGGACGCCTGCGCGGCAAACCGGAATTTTGGAAATTCGCCCGCGCGCCGGAAAGGGCCGCGATGCCGGCCGCGCCTGCCTCGGCGATGAAGGCGCTGAAGCTTGGCTTTGCCGTTCGCCTCGGCTGTACCGAGCTGAGCCGAGACGATGCGGCGCGCATCGATACCGGCTGTTGGATACGCATCGCCAGCGGCGGTACGCCGGCCGTGCTGCGGTTGAATCTCGCCGGCCTCACCATGCGCCTGGGGTTCGGCGCGCTCTATGACCTGGAAAAGGGGGTAGCCATGATCGATGATGCGGACGGCACATCGGACGATTTCCTGACCGAAGAAGGCATGAATGAAGAGGATGTTCATGCCGACCCTGGCTTCGCCATGAACGCCGGACCGATGGCTTCGTTTGCCGATTCCTTTGGCGGCGGGGCCGATGGGGCCAGCCGGAAGGATGCGATGGCGCAGCGCCTCCAATCAGCGCCCTTGCGCATCAGTTTCGACTTGGGCTCCGTCACGTTCACGCTGGAGCAGCTATGTCAACTGCAAGCCGGCTATGTCTTCAATCTTGGCCGCCTGCTGGCGGAGCGTCCGGTCAGCCTGAAGATTGACGGGAAGGAGATCGGGCGCGGGTCGCTTCTGGCGATTGGCGATGCCATCGGTGTCTGCGTGGAGGTGCTGCACCATCAGGAGGATCGGCGCTAACCGCCGGATGCCATGAACCAAGCCCTGTTCGCCGATCCGATTTATGTTTTCCTGGTCATCGCCGGCGTCTCCCTGCTGCCGCTCATCGCGGTGATGGCGACTTCCTATACCAAGATCGTCGTCGTCATCTCGCTGCTGCGCAACGCCCTCGGCCTGCAAAACGTGCCGCCGCCGACCGTGACCAACGGCCTGGCGGTCGTGCTTTCGGTGTTCGTGATGTATCCCACCTTCATTGCCGCCTATGGCGATGTCGAGAAACTGCCGCCGAACGTGCTGGAGGACCGCCGCCCAGGGCAGCTGTTCACCATCGCCGGCACCATCAAGGAGCCGCTGCGCGCCTTCCTTGTCAAGAATTCAGGCGACCATGAGCGTCGCTTCTTCAGCGAAACCGCCCGCCGCATGATGCCGGAAAAGGCGAGGCAAAGCCTGCGCACGGACGATCTGGTGCTGCTGGTGCCGGCTTTTGCGCTGACGGAGCTGACCGAAGCCTTCGAGGTCGGCTTCCTGCTGTTCCTGCCCTTCGTCGTGATCGACATGGTTGTCGCCACGGTGCTCATGGCCATGGGCATGCAGATGATGTCGCCGACCACGCTGTCGCTGCCATTCAAGGTGTTGCTCTTTGTCATACTGAACGGCTGGGAGCGCTTGTTCTCCGCCTTGCTCTACTCATACTGAACGTCGGAACCGGCACGCCCATGACTCCCGACAGCGTCATCTCCATCACCCAGCAAACTTTGCTGATCGTTTTGTGGACGGTTGCGCCGGTGGTCTTGACTGTCGCCACGATCGGACTTATCTGGGCACTTTTCCAGGCGGTTACCCAGTTGCAGGACAACAGCTCTTCCTTTGCCATCAAGCTGGTGGTCGCCATCGTCGTCATGGGCGTGGGCGCGAGCTGGATGGGCGGCCAGATCGAACGCTTCGGCGATAAAGTGTTCACGCAAATGCAAGCCGTGCGGCGCTGAGCGGTGCCATGACGCTCTCCAGCTTTCCCGTCGAAGCGGTTCAGGTCATGCTGGCGCTGCCGCGCCTTGGCATGGCACTGTTTCTCTTGCCGTTCATGGGCGGGCAGATGTTCCCGCCCCTGGCGCGCGTCGCCATTTCCATTCCCTTTGCCTATTTCGCCTCCCAGCTCTGGGCACCGCTCAATCCTGGGGAGGTCGAGGCGTCGCTCTTGTGGCTCGTGGCAAAGGAAGCCGTGCTCGGTCTCCTGCTCGGTATCGTCTGGGCGTTGCCGTTCTATGCCCTGGAAATCACCGGCCATCTCGTGGACTTCCAGTCCGGCCTGACCTTCACCCAGATCACCGATCCCTTCAACGGCAACTCCGTCGGCATCAGCGCTTCCTTCCTGATGAAGTTCTTTTCCATGCTCTTCATCGCCGCGGGCGGTTTGTTGCTGTTTCTGGATACGCTCTTTCTGTCGTACCGCGCCTGGCCGATCACCGAGATCCTGCCGCACGGCTTCACGTTCTCGGTCTTTCGCACGCTGCTTTTCGAGACGCACGCCATCTTCACGCTGGCGCTGCTTTTTGCCGCGCCGGTGGTCTTGATACTGCTTCTCGTCGAACTGGCCGTAGCCGTCATCGGACACAGCTTTCCACGCTTCCCGGTCAGCGATGTCGTGCTGCCGATCAAGAATGCGCTGGTCTGGTGGATCTTGCTGGCGGTGATCGGCTTTGTCGCCGAGCGTAGCCTGATCCTGCTTCCTCACCTGGCGGACATCACCCGCCAGATACTGCGCTAAGCGCCGTCAAAGGAGCAGTATGGCAGGCGAAGAGAAAACCGAGAAACCCACGCCGCAGCGGCTGAAGAAGGCGAGGGAAGAAGGGCAGGTCGCCCGCAGCCCGGAAGTCACCAAGGCCATCGTCTTCGCCGCTGTCGCGCTTTTGCTTCTCTTCGCCTTCCGCGCCGCCGTCGAGCAGGCCTTTGCCCTGCTCGCCTGGATTTTCACCCTGGCGGAGCAGCCGGTATCAATTTCACTGATCATCAAGGCGTTCTGGGTTTCATTGTCTGTCGCCGCGGTGATCATCGCGCCGATCCTCATCCTCACCACGTTCGCCTCGCTCGCCGGCGATGCCGCCCAAGTCGGGCTGCATCCGTCGTGGAAGGCGGCGTCGCCAAAGCCGGAAAAAATCAACCCCATCAACGGCTTCAAGCAGATCTTTTCCGGGAAGATGCTTTCCACCTTCGTCGTCAACTTAGTGAAGACGTTTCTGGTCGGCATGATCCTGTATTCGGTGCTGTCGCGCTATGCCCAGGAACTGCTCGCCGTGCCGCGCGCCGACATGGGTTCGGCGCTCGACATCTCGCTCGACATCTTCGCCAGCACCATGCTGTGGAGCGTCATCCTCCTGATCGTCGTCTCCATCGCCGACTACGTCATCCAGCACCGCGCCTGGATGAAGCAGGTGATGATGACCAAGACGGAGGTCAAGCGGGAGAACAAGGAAAACTACGGCGATCCCAAGATCAAGAAGGCGCGCAAGGAACTCACCGAGGTAGACACCGATTCCGAACGCATGTTCAAGAACCTCAGCTTCTGCCAGATGCTGCTGGCCGACGGCGGACGGGTCCTCGGCCTCTACTACAACCCCAGCTTCAACCCCGACCCGCTGGTGCTCGTCATGGCTACCGGCAGCACGGCGGAACGGGTGGTCACCGCCGCCGAGAACAGCGGCATGCGGGTGACGCGCGATTCCGGCCTCATGCGAGAGCTCTGGCCGGTGTGCCGCATCGAGCAGGCGGTCGGGCCGTCGCATCGGGATTTTGTGGTGGATCTGCTCAACAAGACCTGACTTCTCTGATCGGCGACAGGCCGAAATTTCGAGAATTTGTTGGCATCGAAAGTGCTAGACAAAAAGGCAATCATCAGAGGCTTTGGTGAAGTAAATGAGCGTTAAATCAACGAGCGCATTAGAAATATCTTTGCTGGCTTGAATGCTAAAGACGGTAAGTGATGAATCGGAAACGCAGATGAGGATTTACTATGGGTAACCCAATTACTAGCCAATCGACAAAACCCACAGTCCCAAATCAAGGAGCATTTGGAACTCCGCAAAGCGGCACTTTTCCTCAGCTACCCGACTTTGGAAATAAAAAGCCAGATGAAGGTCAAGGGACAAATCCTTTCATTAACCCCAGTTCAGGCACCTTCAACATTTATGGCGCTGATTCCTCGAGCAAGGCGGCCACAACAAGGATCGCGAAAGAGCAAGCTGCGCAAGAGGACACGGAAGCACCATCAAATGATGCTGTATCGCCTGTAGTGTCTCAATCGCAGCGGGATCCGTTTTCAGAGCTAAAACGACAAGCTAGCTCGGTAGGGCTATATAAGATTCTTCGGGACTACAGTGATAAAACAGTAGATGAGCTCAATCAGCAAGATCCGAGTGGCATGCTAAAGACTGCTGCAGATCTTTATGCAACTATTAAGCAAGCTGCAAAGAACGTTGCGCTGGAGGTGCCAGAGTGGGTAAAGAGCCATGAAGACATGGTGCGGTTTATCAGAGAAAATATAACGAAACTTTGCAGCAAAAATCAGGATGGCACGTTTGTGAATGCCGGCCCCTTCCAAGCACTCGCTGAAATCTGTGGATCGATTGGTCTGAACTTGGGTATTGCACGTGATCGATGGCGTGAAGTTTTTGGCGTTGAGTTGAAACAGCAGGACCCGAAATTGGCTTCAGTGCGGGAGCTTTTCCCGAAAGGCGATGGGTCAAAGCTAAACAACTTAAGTTTTAAGCCAACGCAAAGCAATTTGAATACAGATGCTGAATCGACATCGGAGATTGATGGCGGAAGGGATGGTATATCTTCTGGAACACCCAATGCATCTCAACAATCGAATTCCTCGCAACAAAGTACAGAGAGTCAGCCAACACAAGAACAACTGACAAAAGAGCAGCGGATAAAGAAAGATAGTGAAGAAATCCAGGGGCTCCTAGATGAAACTCATTATTAAGCTTAAATTGAAAACATTGAATTCTCAGCAAGCCTGCATACAGTAAGTTCATGAAAAGGAGTTGACAATGCCTAACGATATGTCTGTATCTTCGCTAAACCCGCCTTCTTCAACATCTAAATCGGCGCAATCAGGGCCTACCTTGCCAGCAAGCGCACTGAAGCAAAGCGCCCCAACCGAAATCAGTGGCGATTGGGCCGGCGGGAAAAAATTTTCCGTACCAAAAGCTAGTTCTTCAAACAGCTCTTCCCAAAGTAATGGGGGATTTTTAAACAATATCTCTAAGGACGTCGATACGGCAGTCGATCTTTTGCAGAAACTTAAATTGGTGAGGCGTGGCGATGGTTCACTGCATGTTGCAAATAATCTGCTGACAGAGGCAACCAAAGAAAAAATTATTGGGGCGGGTTCAACAATCGACAGTCTGAACAAGCAACTTTTAGATTATCAGGATAAGGCGAATAAAGGAACGCTCACTGCGGAAGAAAAAACTAAAGCACAATTATTTGCGATCAGGGTAAAAGACATCATAACAATGCTGAATCTTGTGATGTCATCGCTGTCCGCTACCGCGACATTAGGTCGAGGAGTTGGTTAATTTCATCATCAAGATTGCAGCGTTTAAGAGATTTCAGCAAGGTTGATAAAAACGGTTAGATGGTTCTGTTAAAGGAGTAAACATGGGCTACGAAATTTACAGTAGAGGTGATGTGGTTCTTCCCACTTCTGGATCCTCTCTAGATGTTCCTACGCTTGGAGCGACTGAACAGTCAGAAAACTCTATTCCGTCACCTGATTATGGATGGTTGAATCAAATAACTCCTGGTCAGAAGCCAGCTGCAGTTAAAGAAAAAAAACACGGCTTTTTAGGAGGATTGTTTTCCGCAGTTAAAGGAGGATTGTTTTCCGCAGGTAAAGCAGTTAAAAATCTCTTCGCAAAAGTTAATCAATTTGCCGATCCAATTTTGAAGATTGGTGCAAAGTTCAATCCAATTCTTGCTTTGGTTGACCAGGCGCGAAATACCCTAAAAAGCAACTTCAGTAAATTCTTCTCGTGATTGGCCAATTTTTGTGGCGCATATGAGAAATATATGGGGGCACGGGCCTTCGCTTATCTGGCGCCTTGAAGCGAGTGCAAGGTCGATGTACGTCAAAAAGCAAATTGATGTTCTATCGGCTCGTTTTTATGAGGTCTCCCTTGCATTCCGGATTAGACTAGGCTCATTGAAATCTTTTTCTCCATCGTGAAAAATCTGTGGCGCGTATTTTGCACAGTAGACACTCTCATTAGACCGACAAGCTGCTGCCCGGACTCGGCCTCCGAAACGCCAAATCGATGAGAGATCAGTTCAATAATGGGTCTTTCAGAAGTTGGGTACAGCATCAAGGGGGCTGGAAGGATTGCTGCAGTAATTGCAAACATCAGCTTGAGCATGCCAGCATTTATTGTGCGCACTTGAAGAACCAAGAACTTTGGCTTCATAAAGAGCTTGGACCCGAAAGAGCGAGCGCTCGATGGTAGGACGGTATCTCAAACTTACCGACTTTCGACATGAAAGTTGATACGGTGGCAGAAACGTTGGCCGAGATGTTCTTGGCAAATTCGACGTCGACCTTATCGAAACCCCCATTGTGTCGGCCGACTAAAGGTAGAAGAATTCAGGTCAGTTAACTGGCCAGCAAAGGACGTAGTGCACCTTCCTTAGCGCGCTGCCGCTGTATCAGCTTGAAGAAGTGATGACCGCGATCGCGCCCTCAATAGTTCAATATTTCTATTCAACGTATTGCAGATACTAGCGCTTGTCCGGTGTTCGCCAATGCTTTTGGAGGATTGACTAACATCATCGGTGACAGCGTTACTTGATTCTTGTCTAGGACTCCGGCTGTTTCAGAAAATCTTCTTCAACATGTAACGACCAATCGATCGAGCAAAGCACAAGCTCCATCAGACATGTAACGATCTCTCGAACTTTACTGCAAAATAAAACCCCCGTTTAAGGTGGCAAGCTAAGCGACATTGCGCCTCAATTTTTTGGCACGCAACTTGCAAGCCTCCAACAGACCGAATCCCGGATAAAGTAACTTCCCTTCACGAAAAGGCGAAGCGGCTAAATCCAGCCCTCGGACAAAGACTATAAATAAACAGGGACCCCTGCTGGCGAACAACGACAGCGGTTTCCATAGTCGATTCAAGAGATAAGAGAGACATCATGCCGCCATTGAGCTATATCTCCGAAGGCGCGGAAAGGCGTACACTCCTCGCGCCTCATTCTTCGCTATCAGTCAGGCAAGCGGTGAAGCCGCCTTTCGCCTTGTCGAGCATTCCCATTTCCTTTCAACTGCCCAAGCTTCCGCCGCTGCTGGAAAGTCTTGGCAAAGCGGTGACGCCAGCCGCCGTGGCGATCGGCGAGACGCATGGATATAACGTGGCGATACCGCTATTACATTCGGGCGGAAACTTCGCGCTCATTTCCACGGACAACGCCAGGGTTGCCTACTTCGGAAGCAAGGCGGTAACCGATATTCCCCGCGTATTTGGCGGTTGGGGGGTGGGTGTTGTCGGAACAGCGTGGAACGGGAATAACCAGGCCGGCATCGGATTAAGCCGCAAGTTCGGTGATGTGTTTGTATTTTTGAATTTTCGTCAGGATGCTATAGGTGTCAAGCAGTTGTTGTCCCCGCAGCAGATGATGGATCGCATACAAAAAGGCAATTTCATGGGGTTGAAGATAACCTTTGGAGTCTGCTTCTCCGCGCCAGATGCCGTGATAGACGCCGCACTTAACCTCATTCCGAATTTTGGCAAAGTTATCGCCGGGGCGCGTAGGGCGATGGCCGCCAAGCCATGGGTTGGCCTGGCGTGGTCGGTCGCGTCTTTGAATTACAAGAACGGCAAGCTAGAAAGCATCAAGGTCGGCCATCTCACCATTCCGATGGATAACCCGACAAAAGCGCTGGAGCAGGCTGCCAACTGCCCACCCGTGAAGCCGCCCCCCCGCGTCAGATTCCCGGCGAGGCCGAATCGCGGCGATGCGGCCGTGGCCTCGGTCAATGATTCGAAGGCCATGCTCAGCGGCGAGAGCCCTTGGCGGGTGGGATACCTGGCGATTCGCCGAGATGGAAAAGATATCCGGGTCCGAAACGGCACGATCGACGTGCTGAACCACGGCAATCGCGCAACGGCGGTGACTGAGCCGTTCTATGAGCTTGGCGTCGCTTATCGCGTCATTGAGCCGGGTTACCAGATCAAAAACAACGCAGACGCTGGCCGGATCGCGGAGGGGATATTACGCAAGGCGCAGATTGCCATCCAAGGCGCAAAGAACGATGTCGAGAGGCAGTTCTTCCAACGGGCCTATCTCATGACTTTGGCCCGCCTGATGAATACCTACGACTTGAATTTCGGTTCCCAGTTACTCGGGCAGGCTTACCGACGCATCAAGGCGGTGAATCAAGCCGGCAACCCAGCGAATATGGGGCAGGGCCGTACTGACAATTGGGAGGTAAGCGACCTTATCGGGATGCGGGCCGAGTTGGGCTTGACTCCGCTCCTGCTGCCAGGAGACAGGCCGCCTGCGGACTACAAGGCGATTCGCCATATCTTCAGTGGCGGTACGCGTTATCCAGGGGATATGCCCGGCAAGGTACCGCCAGCCTGCGCGCCGAAGCCGCCGGCGAGGAAGTAAGCCGGCCGATATCACTTGTTTCTCGTTGACTGAGGAGTCGCTATGGGGTTTTCAATCCAGCCTGCGTTAGCCAAGCACCATGTTTCGAAGTCGAACGGCCCAGCGGTTTCATGCCCTACGCCGAATACCCGCCCGGCGCGGGACTCGACGATGCTTCAGACCGGCCTCAATTACGGAAATATCGACGTCGCACGAGGCAATATTGAAATCATGTGGTCGCAGTTGAGAGGGTCTGCTTGGCAAGTCCCGCATGCCGTCATCGACAATCCGAAAGGCCCGGGAAAATCTCATGGCGACTTGCTGCTCGATGCGCTGATGGGAGTCATCATGACGGCGCGACGCTACGGTTTTCTGGGCCACTGCATGAAAATCACCTCAAATAGCGACGCGAACCGGCTCGTAGGTCTATTGCTGATGCTAGCGGAAACCAACAAGCATTTGGCGCTTCCAATCTACGCGCAATTGGCTAACCAGCTTGGGCTGTCCTTCGGGCATCCATTCTTGGAGAGCTTGACCTCGAATTTAAAGAACCCAAATGTTCAGTCCGTCATTCTTCCTGATGGGACATCGGTACCCAAAGCGCGCTTCAATCAATTCAGGAAGGACCGTGTCCGCATTGATGACACCAGAATAGACGCGAATTACTTCAACTCGTACATGAATCTATACCAATACGGCGGTGCTGCAAGGTAGGTGTGTCACCGGAACGACGAGCGCGTTTTCGCCCAGATACATTGACCGGCCTGCCCCTGCCGGTTCTTCAGCGTTGGCAGCAGCCAAACATGGCTTGCCGCACCGCTTTTTCTCAATCAGGCAGCGCATTGTTCTTTTCCCACCAAGTCTCTCGCTCGCTCCGTTCGTGGATGCTGACCGCTTGCCTTTGCTACTTTCCTCGCCGTCGATCGACCACGCTCAGTCGCGAAAACTGAAGCGAAGCCGCTTCGCTCAACTGCGTATCTCCCGCGCTGCGCTTCAGTCTTCAGGAATTAGGCCATATTGACGACCGAGACCGGGCGGGCTAATTTCGTCCCATCGAAAGACTTGTCGCTGGCCTGATATCGTGGTGCTTTCGCCACGCAGCCAATGTTGTCGCGCCAGTCGGCTGGAAAGATTGCATCGGTCGGCGAAAGCGCTTGAAAAGTTGTCGCTTTTCCGCAATGATCGGCCGGGACAGCAGTGAGGCCGTCGGAATGGTGGCGTCTGACTACACTCATCCATTCAGCCTTAACCGTGGTGATGACGGATAACCCAACCCTGACGAACCGGTATCGTCGTCTCGACCGCCGAGCCGCCGGGGTTCTGCGTGCCGCACCTGGCAGAAGATGGGCTCGAAAGATCCGCTTGCTGCTGATGCTGCCCGTGAAGTCATGCAGCGGTTTGCGACTGGCGACAGCAGTCGCAACCTCCACCAGGCGCCTTCTGCAAACCGAACGTCATCCACACCGATACTTAACACCACAGCAATCAGGGCCCCGCTTTGACGACCGACTCCCAGCATCCCGCCTCAGGCGACCTGACCGGCTTCACCTCCGAGGCACACCGACTGCTGCAAGGCAGCGCCGAAGACTTTTTCGAGGAATCGCCCTGCGGCTATCTGACCACGTCGCTCGATGGCCGCATCGCCCGCGCGAACGGTACCTTGAGTGAATGGACCGGATTCACCCGCGAGGAGCTGATTGGCGGCTTGCGGCTTCAGGATTTGATGAGCGCCGGCGGCCGGATCTTTTACGATACCCATTACGCGCCGCTCTTGCACTTGCAAGGCTTCATCAACGGGATTGCGCTCGACCTGCGAGGCCGGGATGGCAAGCCGCTGCCGGTCCTGCTCAATGCCCGCCTGAAGCGGGATGCGGCCGGCGTGCCGCAGCTGATCTATGTTTCCATCTTCAGCGCCCGCGATCGCCGCGACTACGAGCGGCAACTGCTGCAGGCAAAGAAGCAGGCGGAACTGGATGCGGCGACGCTGGAGCAGCGGGTGGCGGAACGTACCCGTGAGTTGGCCGCCGCCAAGGATTTGGCGGAAGCTGCCACCCGCGCCAAGACCGAATTCCTCGCCAACATGAGCCACGAGATCCGCACGCCGCTCAACGGCATCCTCGGCATGGCTTACCTGGCGCTCGGAACCGAACTCACGGCCCAGCAACGTGGATATATCGCCATGATCCAGCAGGCGGGCAAGCATCTGCTTCGCATCGTGAATGACGTGCTCGATTACTCGAAGATGGAAGCAGGGCGGCTGGAGATCGAGGCGATCAAGGTGGACCTCGCGGCGATTCTGCAGGATTGCCTGTCGTTGTATGGTCCGCTGGCGCAGCAGAAGGGCATCGGTTTCGCGATCTCTCCATTGCCCGGCATTCCCCCGGACCTGATCGGCGATCCGCTGCGGATCAAGCAGATCCTCGGGAATCTGCTCGACAACGCAGTGAAGTTCACGGAATCGGGCCACATCCGATTGGCCATCGAGAAGGTGGCGCCGGAAGGCGAGGGCTGGCGGCTGCACTGCAGCGTCAGCGATACCGGCATCGGCATGAGCGCGGCCGAGGCCGCGGAGCTGTTTCAGCCTTTCCAGCAGGCCGATACCTCGACCACTCGGCGCTTCGGCGGCACCGGCCTCGGTCTCGCAATATGCAAGCAACTGGCGGAGGCGATGGATGGCACGATCGGGGTCGAGAGCCAGTCAGGCACGGGAAGCCGGTTCCATTTCAACATCAGGCTGAACCAGCCGGTGCAGGCCAGCCAGGGGCAAAGCCCGTTGGCCGCCCCAGCCATCCCTCAGGAAGACAACCCACTGCCGCAAGCCGGCGCGCCGCCCCGCTTCCGCGCCGCGACGGTCCTGCTGGTGGAAGACAATGCCTTCAACCAGGAGTTGGCGATGGAATTGCTGGCGCGCGCCGATCTCGGCGTGGTCGTCGCCAACAATGGTGAGGAAGCACTGCAAATCATGCAGACCAGGGCGATCGACTGCATTCTGATGGATGTGCAGATGCCGGTCATGGATGGACTGGAGGCGACCCGCCGCATCCGATCCGGGGAAAGGTGGCACAACCTGCCGATCATTGCGATGACGGCCAATGCGTCTGCCATGGACAGGGAAAATTGCCTTGCGGCGGGCATGGACGGTTTCCTCTCGAAGCCGATCGATCCGGACCAGCTGTACCGGACGCTTGCCCACTGGCTGCTCGGGGAAGAGGAAAGCGGCGATTCGAACGTTTCGGCGCCAGCCGCAGCGCCCAAGGAGCCGCCGTTAATCGATCTCGACGTCCTCGCGCAAATGGTGGGATCGGATCCGGAAAAGCTGGCCAAGTTCGCATTCATGTTCATCGACACCGCGACCGCTTCCATTGCAGAAATCGAAGCGGTGTTCCGGCAGCAGGACCTTGCCAGGCTGAAGGCGCTCGGGCATCGCCTCAAGTCGTCGGCCAACGCAGTAGGCGCGAGCGCTTTCGCTCGCCTGTGCCTGGCGCTGGAAAAGGAATGCGCCAGCCTTGTCCAGGCCGAACAGGTAATCCTCCAGATGCGGCCGATGCTGGAACGCATTGCCGTCCAGATTCGCGCCGCTACGACCAGCAAGCATTCCTGAGACGTGTTGGTTGGGTCATGGCGCTTCGCCGGGCGGCGGGCGAAGCGCCGGAGTTGGCTTGGCTCCCTTGCTCGTTCACGCGATCAGCCATGAACATGGGACGCCGGAAGGCGGCATTTACACCATAATCCGGCTACCTGTCTTGGCTGGTGCATCCAGCGAGACGACTTTCCTAGACCCGACCCGAGCCGACATGAACGACGACAAAACCAGCAAGGCCATTCCGCTCGCAGCGCTTCAGGTTTTGCTGGTGGACGATGACAGCTTCATGCTCGAGCTGGTCCGCGACATGCTCCTTGACCTCGGTGTCAAGCAGATAGCGACCGCCCTCGACGGCAAGCGCGGCATTGCTGCCTTCGAAAGCGGGAAAAAGCGGCCGGATCTCGTCATCTGTGATCTCAACATGCCGGACAAGGACGGCTTCCAGTTCATGGAAATGCTTGCCGACCGCCGCTATGTCGGCAATGTCGTGCTCATGTCCGGCATGGGCGAACGCGTCATCAACTCGGCGCAGCTGATGGCGCGCTTCCATCGGCTCAACATCCTGGGTTCCCTGGCCAAGCCGATTTCCCGCGACGCTGGAATCTTTGCTTGCGAAAGCCGTCGCCGCTTGATTCTGTTCGGCGCCGGCGGTAACGGCGCCATGACTGCCTTTGCCGATCGCAGCGCGCCCTGAACAAGTGCGCGCTGCGAGCGCATGCGCCGCGCTTGCCTGGAGTCGCAATGCCTTTTGTCATTCCACCATAAGTCTGGGATAAACAAATCGGCAAGTCTTGAGGATACTACGTCGGTAAATGTAATCCTGCGATGTACGGGCCTGCGCGTGCCATGCACCGGGACCAAGCGAAATCTCTCCGGATGAAACGGCGAAAGCGATGGCTTCAAGCGATATCGAACAGGCAGGGCAAGGCACGCCGGCACGGTCGTCGATGCCATGGGGGCGTCTCATTGCGGCGGCGATCGCAACGCTGTTTGCGGCCCTGCCCTTGCTGAAGCAGATGGAAGGGCTTCAGTACGCGAGCGTTCTGGGCGTGGCGCTGGCTTGCGTCTGGCTGGCTTGGCAGCGTTCGGCGCCGGTACCGATGCCGATCGTCCCGCCCGACGGGAAGGATCAATTCGCCGCGTTGGTAGCCGAGGTCATGCCGGTGTGGCGGCGTCATCTCGGCCTGGTTCAGCAGCAGTCGGAAAAAGCCGTCAACGATCTGGTGGCAAGCTTTTCCGCCCTGGTGCAGCAATTCGAGCAGGCGGGCTTCACGAGCGCTGAAGGCGTCGGCCACCAGGCGGAGAAGCGGCGCGTGACGATAGACCTGCTGACCCTGTGCGAGCGTGAACTGGGTCCGGTGATCTTCTGCTTGGAGAAAATCGTGGAGAGCAAGGTGGAGCTGATGCGTCATGTGCACAGCCTGTCCGAAGCGACCACGGAAATGACGGTGCTCGCGGATGACGTCAGCCAGATCGCGGCCCAGACCAATCTGCTGGCCATCAATGCGTCGATCGAAGCCGCTCGTGCCGGAGAAGCCGGCCGGGGCTTCGCCGTCATCGCCAGCGAGGTGAGGAAACTGTCTCTGCTCTCTGCGGACATAGGCAGGCGCATCAACGGCCGCATGCGGCAGGTATCGGAAACCATGGCGCTCACGCTCGACTCAGCCAACCGCGCCAACGAGAGCGATCGCGAAGCCATCACCTCGTCCGGCCATGTGATGGAAGATGTGCTCGGGCATGTGCGGGTGCTGGGCGATTCGGCGGAGCAGATGCGGCAACACGGAAGCATCATCCGCGGCGAGGTGGAAAAGCTGCTCGTGGCATTGCAGTTCCAGGATCGGATACGCCAGATACTCGAAATGCTGGAGCGGGACGTGGCTCGCATGGGCGATGCGGCGTCTCTGGGTTCGGCGCCGACGGCCGAAGACTGGCTTCAGGAGCTCAGCACCGGCTACACCATGGCGGACGAGCACGACAGCCATGCTGATGGCGCGGGCGGACAGGATGCAGGTGGCGAGGTCACGTTCTTCTAGCCTCCTGCCTGGCACCGGAAGTGGCATGGCGTGGTGAAGGGATCGGCGCGTTACGGCTTGCCGCGGTCTTGTGCCGGCGGGAAGACCGCGGCAGCCGGCGCAGAACAAGGATGACAGGAGGGTCGCATGGCAAAGCTGGTCATGGTGGTGGATGACTCCACCTCGGTACGGGAGGTGGTCGGCATCGCGTTGCGCGGAGCCGGCTACCAGGTGGTCGAGGGCAGGGATGGAAAGGACGCCTTGAGCAAGCTGAACGGTCAGAAGGTTCATCTCATCATCAGCGACGTCAACATGCCGAACATGGACGGCATCAGCTTCGTGAAGGCAGTCAAGGAAATGCAAGCCTATCGCTTCACGCCGGTGATCATGCTGACCACCGAATCGGCTGACGAGAAGAAGCGGCAGGGCCAGCTCGCCGGCGCCAAGGCCTGGGTGGTCAAGCCGTTCAAGCCGGAAGTGCTGCTTGCCGCCGTCCAGAAACTGATCCTGCCGTGAGACTTGTATCAGCATGACCGATAAGAACGAGACCCTTGATGAGTCTGCCGCCTTGACGCTGGGCGGGGAATTGACGATCTACCGCGCAGCCGAGGTACGGGAAATCCTGTTGGACGCGCTCGTGCCTCGCGCCAGCGTGCCGATCCGCCTCGAGATCGATCTGTCGACGGTGGAAGAAATCGACGGCGCCGGCGTGCAGCTGCTGCTCGCCGCGCACAAGACCGCGCGGCAGCAGGGCACGCGCCTGAATCTCATCAAGCACAGCCCGGCGGTGATCGAGGTCTTCGAACTCTTCGATCTCGCCGGCTATTTCGGCGACCCGGTGCTGATACCGGCGGAACGCTAACGGCGGAGCCACGAGGACACGCGATGGACATGGAACAAGCGCTGCAGACGTTTCTCCTCGAAAGCCGCGAGCTGCTGGAGGAGATGGAGAACGGGCTGCTGGAAGCGGATGCCGGCCCGCTCTCGGCCGACGTCATCAACGCCATTTTCCGGGCGGCGCATACCATCAAGGGTTCCTCCGGCCTGTTCGGGCTTGACCATATCGTCTCCTTTACCCATGTGATGGAAAGCGTGCTGGATCAGGTCAGGGACGGCGTGATGGCGATCGATGCGGAACTCATGTCCCTGTTGCTGGCATGCCGGGACCATATTTGCCTGTTGCTGGACGACGTCGAAGCCGGCGCGATGGCGCCCGATCCGGAGCGGCAGAAGCAAGGCCAGCCACTGTTGGCGCGGCTGGCGGCATTCGTGGCGTCCCGGCCGGCGGATGGCCCGCTCGCCACGCCGGTGGCGCTGCGGGAGGCGGAAGCCGAACCGGTGGAGCGCATCGACGGCGCCCGCGCCGGCGGCGACCACTGGCATATCTCGGTGCGCTTCGGCAGCGAGGTGCTGCGCCATGGCATGGACCCGATGTCGTTCATCCGTTACCTTGGCACGCTCGGCCGGATCGTCAGCATCGCCACTCTGCATGAGCGGCTGGCGTCGCTGCAGGAAATGGATCCGGAAAGCTGCTACCTCGGTTTCGAGATCGCCTTCGCGAGCGCCGCCGACAAGCCGACGATCGAAGGCGTGTTCGATTTCGTGCGGGACGACTGCCATCTGCGCATCATCCCGCCGCATAGCCAGGTCACGGAATATCTGCGCTTGATTGCGGAGTATCCGGATGAAAACGTCCGCCTCGGCGAGATGCTGGCCAAGGTCGGCACCATCACCGAGCGCGAACTGGAGGAGGCGCTGGCGAGCCAGGCCGCCGCATCGCCAGCCCAGCCCCTGGGGTCCATTCTCGTCAATCAGGGCGCGGCGGCGGCGCCGGTGGTGGAAGCAGCGCTGGCGCGCCAGAGCCGCACGCGCGAGGCGCGCAGCCTGGAAAACAGCTCGGTGCGGGTGGACGCCGGCAAGCTGGATCATTTGATCAATCTGGTCGGCGAACTCATCATCAGCGTCGCCAGCGCCAACCTGATCGCCCGCCGCGCCGGCAATGCCGAACTCCAGGAGTGCGGATCGGTGCTATCCCATCTCGTGGAGGAGGTGCGCAACAGCGCGCTTCAGCTGCGCATGGTGAAGATAGGCGCCACCTTCAACCGCTTCCAGCGGGTGGTGCATGACGTGGCGCGAGAGCTGGGAAAGGATATCGAGCTGGTCATCGAAGGCGAGGAGACCGAGCTCGACAAGACGGTGGTGGAAAAGATCACCGATCCCCTGACCCATCTGGTACGCAATGCGATCGACCACGGCATCGAGCCGGCCGAGGCGCGCAGCGGGAGCGGCAAGCCGGCGCGGGGCCGCATCGGCCTGAATGCCTTCCATGATTCCGGCACCATCGTGATCGAGGTCAGCGACGACGGCGGCGGCCTGAAGCGGGATCGCATCCTCGCCAAGGCGATCGAGCGCGGCCTGGTGGAGCCGGGGCGCAGCATGGCCGACGAGGAGATCTTCGCCCTGATCTTCGAACCCGGTTTTTCCACCGCGGACCAGGTGACCAACCTCTCCGGGCGGGGCGTGGGCATGGACGTGGTCAAGCGCAATATCAATGCGCTGCGAGGCAGCGTGGAGGTGCGCAGCGAGGTAGGCCGCGGCACCACGGTGACGGTGCGGCTGCCGCTGACGCTGGCCATCATCAATGGCTTCCAGGTCGGCATCGGCCGTTCGGTGTTCGTGGTGCCGCTCGACATGGTGGAAGAGTGCATCGAATTCAGCGCGGAGCCCGGACACGACTACAGCAATCTGCGAGGCGAGGTGCTGCCGCTCATCTGCCTGCGCACCTTGTTCGACATGGAGCGGCACTCCCTTGCCCGGCGCAGCGTGGTGGTGGTGCGTTATGCCGGCCAGCGCGCGGGCCTGGTGGTGGACAGCCTGCTCGGCGAATCCCAGACCGTGATCAAGCCGCTCGGCAAGATGTTCCAGGGCATGGCTTGCATCAGCGGCGCCAGCATCCTGGGCAGCGGTGAAGTCGCGCTGATACTCGACGTGCCGGCGCTGCTCCAGGCGGCGCAGCCGAGCGCCGTCCGGCCGCGCCAGGACATCGAATCCGCCCTGCCGGCGCCTGCCTGAGGCGTCCGTCCTCGCCATTCGCCAATTAATTACCACGCCGTCCATTTGATGAGGTTGACATGATGATCGCTAACTTGAAAATCGGGACCCGGCTCTTTGCCGGCTTCGGCGCGGTGCTGGCATTGTTGATCGGCCTGACTTCGATTGCTTACATCAATTTGACCAGCCTGTCGCATGCAAACCGCATGAACATGCTCAGTTATCAGGTGCTGATGGAAGTGGATGCCATTCTGGAGAGCCTGATCAATATCGAGACCGGCGAGCGTGGCTACGTGATTACCGGCAATGAATCGTCGCTGGAGTCGCTCAATGCAGGCAATGCCGATTTCAAGAAGCATTTTGAAAAGGCCAGGTCGCTTGCCAGCGATGAGCCCGTTCAGCAGGAGCGGCTGAGCCGCTTGCTCGACATGCAGAAGCAATGGTATGCCGAAGGAATCGAACCTGTATTGCAGCTCCGGCGTCAAGCCGGCGAATCCAGGGAAAAACTGGAAGGCGTGCTTGCCTACGTACGACTGGGCAAGGGCAAAAAGGGCATGGATGCCATGCGGGCGCTCTTGTCGGAGATCGCCGGCACCGAATCCGCGCTGCTGGGAGAACGAGGCAAGGAAAGCCTCGAGCAGGAAGCCCGTACCAAGGCCATCCTGCTTTACGGCGGCATCTTCACCGTTGTCCTCGGCGGGATAATTGCCGCGCTGATCAAGGCCGGCGTCCTCAGGCAGATCGGGGGCGAACCGTCCTATGCCGCGTCGATCCTCAAGGAAATGGCAGGCGGCAATCTGGCGGTGCAGGTGCAGACCCGGACCGGCGACAGCTCGAGCATGATGCATGCGGTCAAGCAGGTGGTGGATCGGCTCTCGCACGTGGTCGGCGAAGTCAGCCAGGCGACAGCCGCGCTCACCAGCGCGTCGCAGCAGGTCAGCGCCACGGCGCAATCGCTATCGCAGGCCTCGAGCCAGCAGGCCGCCAGCGTGGAGCAAACCAGCGCCTCCATCGAGCAGATGACGGCGTCGATCGCCCGGAACACCGAGAACGCCAAGATCACGGACGGCATGGCCAGCCGGGCCGCGGGCGAGGCCAGCGAAGGCGGCGAGGCGGTGCAGGCGACGGTGGATGCGATGAATCAGATTGCGCAGAAGATCGGCATCATCGACGACATCGCTTACCAGACCAATCTGCTGGCGTTGAATGCGGCGATCGAGGCGGCGCGCGCCGGCGAGCACGGGCGCGGGTTTGCCGTGGTAGCGGCCGAAGTGCGCAAGCTGGCCGAGCGCAGCCAAGTGGCGGCACAGGAGATTGGCACGGTTGCCAGCTCCAGCGTCGAGCTTGCGGAGCGCGCAGGCCACCTGCTGGCGCAGATGGTGCCCAACATCCGGAAGACGTCGGATCTGGTGCAAGAGATTACCGCGGCCTCGCAGGAGCAAAGCGCGGGTGTAGGGCAAATCAACTCCGCCGTGAGCCATCTGAGCCTGGCGACGCAGCAGAACGCATCGAGTTCGGAGGAGCTGGCGGCCACGGCGGAAGAGCTGTCGGCTCAGGCGGAGCAACTGCAGGATACCGTCTCTTTCTTCCGCATCAGCGCCGAGGGCGCGCAGCCGCAACCTAAAGCGCGCAGCACTGCGCCAACGCGTCCTGCGCTACGCACGCCGGACGTCGGCCGGCCGGCTCCCCGCAAGCCCGCCAAGCCCGGCATGGCGGCCGAGACCGCGGAAGCGCCGTTCGAAGACGATGATTTCATCCGCTTTTGACATTGCCGACATGCCGCTCCATCCCGCTGTGCGCCCTGCATTGAGCACTGGCCCGTCTGCATCGGCATCGACGGAGCTGGCCATGGACAGAAGAGGCGCTTCGACGCAATGCCTGACCTTCACGCTCGGCGGCGAAGTCTTCGGACTGGCCATCATGGCGGTGAAGGAAATCATCAGCTATCCGGCACCGACGCCGGTGCCGATGATGCCGGACTGCGTGCGCGGCGTCATGAATCTCCGGGGTGCGTTGGTGACGGTGGTCGACCTGGCGCGGCGCCTGGAGCGCACGCCCGCGCCGCTCACCCGCCGCACCTGCGTGGTGGTGGTCGAGACCGAAGAGAGCGGCGAACCACAGATATTGAGCATGGTGGTGGATGCGGTGAATGCGGTGATCGACATCCCGCAGGCGGAGATTGCGCCGGCCCCCGCTTTCGGTGCACGCATCCGGCCGGAATTCATCGCCGGCGTGGCGAAGGTGGAAGGCCGCTTCATCATCCTGCTGGACATCGCGCGCGTGTTTTCGCTGGCGGAAATCGGTGCCGGCGCAGGCGCGGCAAACGTCTCGCCCGGACCATGAACTCCGCATTCCGTTTCGCTTCGAGATCGGACGCTGTCTTCGCCATGCCTTAATGCCTATTCCTACGGAGCCTCCATGCATGATCCCGTTCCCGACGCTCGGCGCAACGTTCAGCGTCCCACCGTTTCCGCAAGCCGGCCGATCCAAGCCGGCAGCATGCCGTATCTTAGCTTCACGCTTGGCAGCGAGCGCTTCGCCATCGGCATCATGAACGTGCGTGAAATCATCGAATATCCCGAACTGACCGACGTGCCCATGATGGCGCCCTGCATGCGCGGGGTGCTGAACCTGCGCGGCGCCGCCGTCACGGTGATGGACCTGGCGCAGCGCTTCGGCTGGCCCTTGGCGCCGGTGACGCGGCGCAGTTGCGTGGTGATCGTGGAACTCGGCTCGCCGGCGGATGGACGCAGCCAGGTGATCGGCGTGGTAGTAGATGCCGTCAATGCGGTGCTCGATATCGCCCCGGAGCAGGTGGAGCCGGCGCCAGCCTTCGGCGCGCGCATCGCGCGCGATTTCATTGCCGGCATGGCCAAGGTGGAGGGGCGCTTCGTCATTCTAATCGACGTGGCCCGCGTGTTCTGCGATCGGGATCTGCAGACTGCGCTCGACGCGGCGGCGGCAAGCTAGCGCCGCCCCGGGGCATCCGCTCAAGCCAACCAGCATGGGCCGCAGCACGATCGATATTTTCCTGCAGCCGGGCGAGTATTTCGTCGGCGGAGAAGACTTTTCCATTCGCACCCTCCTCGGGTCCTGCGTCTCCATCACGCTCTGGCATCCGCGCCTGCGGATCGGCGCCATGTCGCATTACCTGCTCCCTGCGCCCCTGAACATGCGATGCGGCGCGCCGGACGCGCGCTACGGCGAGGACGCGATGGCGCTGATGGCGGCTGAATTGCAGCGGCTCGGCGCGGCGCTGCAGGAGTGCGAGGGCAAGATATTCGGCGGCGCCAGCATGTTCCCGGAGCAGCGGGACATCAACTTCCAGATCGGACGCCGCAACGGCGAAACCGCGCGCCGCCTGCTGCAGGCCCACGGCATTCCGGTGGTCTCGCAAAGCCTGTATGGCGAAGGCCATCGCCAGATCGTGTTCGACATCGCCACCGGCCATGTCTGGTCGCGCCAGGTGAAGCCTACTCCGGCCGGCAGATAATTTCCCATCGCCGGCCTGCATGGACCCGGCGCCGTCCATGGCGCATAATGTGGCAGCGCAACACAGTGCGCCAACACACTCCATCGGCATGCCTTCAGGCGCTGCCGGCAATCAATATCAGAGACCAAGGGGCAAGAGATGGCAGACAACAGAGATGTCGTGATCGTCGGCGCGGCCCGTACCGCGATCGGCACCTTCGGCGGGACGCTGAAGGACTTCAGCGCGTCCGACCTCGGCGCGATCGTGGTGAAGGAAGCATTTTCCCGCGCCGGCGTCGATCCGGCCCAGGCCGGGCAGATCGTGATGGGCAACGTGATCCACTGCGAGCCGCGCGACATGTACCTGTCGCGCGTGGCCGGCCTGAACGCCGGCATGGCCAAGGAATCGGCGGCGCTCACGCTGAACCGGCTGTGCGGCTCCGGCCTGCAGGCCATCGTCACCGCCGCCAATGCGATTCAGCTCGGCGACGCCGAGGTAGCCGTCGGCGGCGGCGCTGAAACCATGAGCCGCGCACCCTACATCATGCAGTCGGCGCGCTGGGGCAACCGCATGGGCGACGCCAAGGTGCTGGACATGATGCTCGGCGCCCTGGCCGATCCCTTCGGCGCCGGCCACATGGGCATCACCGCCGAAAACGTCGCCGACCAGTTCGGGATCAGCCGCGAGGAGCAGGATGCTTTCGCCGCCGAAAGCCAGCGCCGGGCCCTGGCTGCCATCGCCGCCGGCCACTTCAAGTCGCAGATCGTGTCGGTGGAAATCAAGACACGAAAGGGCGTGGAGCTGTTCGACACCGACGAGCATCCGAAGGAAGGCACCACGGTCGAGTCGCTGGGCAAGCTGAAGCCGGCTTTCCGCAAGGAAGGCGGGACGGTCACCGCCGGCAATGCGTCCGGCCTGAACGATGGCGCCGCCGCCTGTGTGCTGATGTCGGCCGAGGCGGCCGCCCGCGCCGGCGTCAAGCCGCTGGCGCGACTGGTGTCCTATGCGGTGGCCGGCGTGGACCCGTCCATCATGGGCACCGGTCCCATCCCGGCGGTGAAGCTGGCGCTGCAGCGGGCAAGTCTTCAGCTCTCGGACATGGACGTGATCGAATCCAACGAAGCTTTCGCCGCGCAGTCGCTCGGCGTATGCCGCGGGCTCGATCTCGATCCGGCCCGCACCAACCCGAATGGCGGCGCCATCGCGCTCGGCCATCCGCTCGGAGCCAGCGGCGCCATCATCACGGTGAAATGCCTGTATGAACTGATGCGCACCGGAGGACGCCATGGCTTGATCACCATGTGCATCGGCGGCGGCCAGGGCATCGCCGCCGTCATCGAGCGGCTCTGACCAAGTCAACCGGCCCGGCGTTCGGCCGGGCCGGTTGATTCCCCGCCGTCCGCTCGAAAGTGCGCCACGCCGCTTGCGCCTGGTCTGGGCGGAGCAAGCGGTCTGCTTTCATATTCCATTCCTGCTGTAAGCGCATCCCTGCTTACGGCGTCGTGCCGTTTCGCTCCCATATTCATGGGATTTCTTGCGCAACCCGTTCACCATTTCGTCATTTCAGCGGCATTCGTGTCCGGCAAAAACCCAAATCCAAGATAATCGGTGTTACTCTGATGCCGGGCAGAAACATTCCATAACGTTGGTTATCGGCGAGTCATGGGCAACGTGCGCACGTTAGGTAAACGGACATTGAGCCTTGAGGTGGCGGAGACTTTTCGCATCGCAAGTGCCTACGCAGCGCTCGCCTGGCTGTCCGAATTGCTCGCGGTGCCCCCCGACCTCGTCATTGCCTTTTTCCCGGCGGCCGGTTTCGCGCTGGGCCTGACCTTGATCCGCGGCTGGCGCTGCCTGCCCGGCATCGGTCTTGGCTGGTTGGTTTTCATTACCTGGCATATTTACCAACGCACCGGCACATTCGGTCCCGAGCACTTTCTGCCGGCCGGCATCACCGCACTGGGCGCCATGCTGCAGGCCGCGCTGGGCGCCTGGCTCATCAAGCGTTACGGCGAATATCCCTCGCCGCTCGACAAGCCCCGCACGCTGCTGCAATTTCTTTTCCTTGCGGCGCCGGCGAGTTGCCTGACAGGCGCCAGCATCGGCATGCTGGCGCTGGCGCCGGCAGGATTGATACCGATGGAAAAGCTGGCTGATTATGGATTCAACTGGTGGCTGGGGGACACGCTCGGCGTTCTCGTGACCCTGCCCCTGGTGCTGATCTGGCAGGGACAGCCGGCACGGCTGTGGCGGGCCCGGCGTTACACCGTCGGCTTGCCGCTTCTGGTCAGCATTTCCGTCGTGGTGACGGGCTTCGTCATCGTGCGGGAAGTGGAGCAGGAATACCGATTCGGCCAGTTCGAGGATGATGCCCTCTCGATTGCCCAGACCATGCAAACCGCGCTCAACCTGCGTGGCGAAATGCTGCATGGCATGGCCAACTTCATCAGCTCCGCGCCGGAAGTCAGCGAGGCGCAATTCCGGGCCAACGCCGGCCGCCTCATGGAGCGCTATTCCGCCTTGCACCGAGTCGTCTGGGCGCCTGGCGCCGGGACAGGCGGCAGCCAGCGCGGCAAGGCGGGCGCCGGCCGGCTGCGCATGCCGGTGCAATATGCGCAGGCGCCGGATGGCCCCGTGCATGAGACCGGAACCGACCTCGCCGCCATCCCGGAATTGCGCTGGCTGATCGAGGAAGCACGCGATAGCGGTGAACTGAGCGCCGGCGCTCCGCTGCGGCTGCAGTCCGAGAAAGGCAATCGACTCGCACTGCAGTTGATCATTCCGGTCACCCGCGGCGGTGTGGACGGCGGCAGCGTGGCGGAACGGCGGCGCGCTTTCCTCGGTGCGTTGGTGGCAACCTTCGATATCGACACCCTGGTTCGCAATGCCGTCGGACTGGACAAGCGGCGCCGGGTGCAGTTTTCCCTCACCGAGTCCAGTCCGGCAGGTTCGATGGCGCTGCTCTACCGCAGCAGTGAGTCGAATCTGCCGCGCACCTGGGCCGCGGTCAACACCAGCTTCGATTTCGGCGGTAAGACGTATCTCTTCAGTGCGGTGCCGGCCGAGGAGTTCGGCGGCGGCCAGTTGAGCTGGCGCTCATGGTGGGCCCTCAGCGGAGGCATGTTCTTCGCTGCCATGATGGCGATGTATCTGCTTCAGATCAGCGGCCACTCCTATAACGTAGAGCGCGAAGTCGCACACCGCACGCGCGAACTGGATGCCAGCCGGGATCAGCTGCGCACCAGCCTTGGCATGCTGCGGGTGCTGGTCGAAGGCAGTTCCACTTTCCTCTGCGTGCGCGATACCAAATCGCGCTTCCTCTACGTCAACCGCGAATACGCGGACATGATCGGCTGGGACAAGGAAGATCTCATCGGCCGCTCGCTCGAGGAAGTCTTCGGCGCGGAGAGCGCCGGCCGGGATATCGCCACCGACCGCGAGGTTCTGCAAGGCGCCGCCAATGTGCGCGAGGAAATCGAACTGCAGGCAGCCAACTTCCCCGGGCTGCGCACCTTCATGATCACCAAGTCGCCCCTGTTCCATGAAGACGGCACCCTGTATGGGGTCTGCATCGTCGGCGTGGACATCACCCAGGAAAAACGGGAGAAGGAAAAGCAGCGCGAGAACATGCTGATGCTGCAGGCGGTGATGGAGAGCACCTCTTCTGCCGTGTACGTGTGCGACCCCGACGGCAATTTCCTGTATGCCAACCGGCGCTTCGAAATGCTGCTGAATCTGCCGAGCGGCATGCTGGTCGGGCGCAATGTGCGGAGCATCTTCAGCGAGGCGGTTGCGCAGGAATACCTGGATCATTTCCATCGGGTCTGCAGCGAAGGCTTCTCCATTTCCGAAGAAGTGCTGCATCATGACCAGACCCGTCCGCTGATCCATCTCTTCGTGCGCTCGGCGCTGCGCAACGAGAGCGGCGTGGTCTACGGCATCTGCGGCGTCGGCACCGACATCACCCGCTTCCGCCGCGCGGAGGAAGCGCTGCATGAACTGAACCATCAGCTGGTGGCCACCTCCGCGCTGCAGCTTGCCATCCTCAACAGCACCAACTTCGCCATCTTTTCGGTCGACATGACCGGCACCCTGCGCGCCTTCAATGTCGGCGCCCAGCGCATGCTCGGCTACAGCGAGGAAGAAATGGTGGGCGTGCAATCGCCGGTCGTGCTGCACGATCCCGACGAGATCATGCTGCGCGCCCAGCAGCTGTCCGGCGAACTCGACATGCATGTCCGCCCGGGCATCGACGTGTTCTTCGCCAAGCCCGGCCGCAGCTTGGTGGACGAGCATGAGTGGACCTTCATCCGCAAGGACGGCAGCCGGTTGCCGGTGATGATGTCGGTCAGCGCACTGCGCAACGAGGCGCTCGAAATGGTCGGTTATGTCGCGGTGGCTTACGACCTGACCGAGCGCAAGAAGATCGAGCGCATGAAGGACGAGTTCATTTCCACCGTCTCGCATGAGCTGCGCACGCCGCTGACGTCGATCCGCGGATCGCTTGGTCTGATGGTGGGCGGCATGGCGGGTGAGCTGAGCGCGCGCGCGGTATCCCTGCTCTCGATCGCGCGCAATAACTGCGACCGCCTGACGCGGCTGATCAACGACGTGCTCGACGCCGAGCGCATACGCAGCGGCCACATGAATTTCCATATGCTGACCTGCGATCTGCGCGCGCTGGTCGAGCAGGCCATCACCGCCACCCAGCCCTACGCCCAGCAATATCAGGTGGAATTCGAATTCGAACCGCCGGACGACGACATCATCGCCAAGGTCGACAGCGACCGCATTCTGCAGGTCATGGTCAACCTGCTCGGCAACGCCGCCAAGTTCTCGACGCCCGACAGCACGGTCCGCGCCACGCTCAGCCGCAGCGAAGCCGGCATCCGCTTCGCCGTCATCGACCATGGCTGCGGCATACCGGAGGAGTTCCGCGACCGCATCTTCCAGCGCTTTGCCCGTGCCGATGCCAGCGCCACCCAGCAGAAGGGCGGCACCGGTTTGGGACTGAGCATTTCCAAGTCCATCATCGAGCGCCACTACGGCCACATCGGCTTCTACAGCGAACCCGGCGTGGAGACGGAGTTTTATTTCGAACTGCCACTGGCGCCGGTGGAACTGGCGCTTTTGCCGCAGCCGTCTCCTGCGCTGATGAATCCTGCCGGCGATGGCGCCGCCGCTGCTTCACCCGCCGCGCCGGTTGCGGGAGCCCTCGATCAGCCGCCTGCGGCGCCGCACGTCACGGAGGCCGAGGCATGACCATCCCACCTCTCATTCCCGGAAAGGCTTCCTCATGACGGCGCCTGCTCTGCACTCCATTCTTTACGTGGAAGACGATCCCGACATACAGACCATCGCCCAGATCTCGCTCGAGGAAGTCGGCGGCTTCTCGGTTCGCATCTGCAATTCCGGCATCGAGGCCTTCAATGTGATCAATGCCGGTTTCACGCCGGACTTGATGCTGCTCGACGTGATGATGCCGGAGGCCGACGGCCCGATGATTCTGGATGCGCTGCGACGCCTTCCCGAAACCAGGTCCACCCCGGCGGTGTTCGTCACCGCCAAGGTGCAGCCGAACGAGATCGCTTACTACAAATCGCTGGGCGTGCTGGGCGTCATCGCCAAGCCGTTCGATCCCATGCTCTTGCCGGAGCAGGTACAGCAGCTCTGGCGGGATGCGCATGATTGAGTCTGGGTCGGGCGCCGTGCAGGAGAAGCTGGAGGCGCTGCGCCGCCGCTACCATGCCGGACTGCCTGGACGCCTGGCGCAAATAAAAGCGGCCGCCGAGCGGTGCCAGGCGATGCAACCGGAGGATGTCGAAACGCTGCACCGGCTGCTGCACAGCCTGGCCGGCTCGGCTGGCGTATATGGCATGCCCGAGCTCGGTGCCGAAGCGCGCCGGCTGGAGGTCGTTCTCAAGCAGGTGAAGCCCGGCGGCCATGCGGCGATCCCGCCGGCGCTGCGTGAAGAGATTGCTTCCTTCGTCGTCCGCTGGTCGTCCGACAGGCCTTGAATGCCTGCCTGACGCGACCGGGCAGACTAATTGCTTCGGTTGCGCCAAGGCCACCGCCTTCTCCTGCCCGTCGCGCTTTTGCGTGAAGCCGGAAACAAGCGCGGCATACGATAACAAGAAGCGGATTCATCCACGATGGGAGCAGGCAGATGTCCGGAATGTTTGCATCATGCTTGGGGCGGGAAACCTCAACCAACTATCCCGACCTTGAACAGCCGCATTGGCTTACCCGCCATGTCGCGGCCGACGGCAGCGTGCCTTACCGCATCGACGAAAACACGCGTATCGATGCCGAGGTGAGGAATTTCTTCCGAAACCTGGCGGTGAACGATTTCTGGCGCGGGGGACGCACACCGAATCCGGTGCAGAACTATTCCCGGGCGCAGCGGCGCTGCCTGCAGCGGGCGCTTGGCTTATCGGGCATATTTGGAATGGGGGACTTCTTCCGCATCTGGGCCGACGCTTTCCACCAGGCGCGCAGGGATACGGAAGCGCTGCAATCCCTGCTTGTCATCTTCCTCGATCAAAACGCCGACATGCTGGCCCAGCTGCACCGCTTGTCCCTTCCCGGCATGGAGGAAGCCTCCGCCGGCGTCCTGGCGCTGGGCACGGCCCTCGGCGGCGGGGTGGCCGATTTTTGCATCTGGCTGCTGCGCGATTGGCTGCCGCCGCATCTCGCCTATTTTCACCACGGACCGCGCCTGACCGGCTTGGGCTAGCCGCTCAAGCCGCGCCAGCCACATATCGCCGGCTCCACGACCCGATCAGGCCGGCGGCATAATCCGCATCGTCCCGGCGTGTCAGCAGATGATCGGCTCCCGGCAGCGCCACGAAGGATTTCGGATGCGGCGCAGCGTTGAATATCGCCTCTCCGTGGCTGATCGGCACCGTGCCGTCTTCGGGAGAATGCAGCACCAGCAGCGCCGCCCGCAGTTGCCTCAAATGGGCCAGCAGTCGCTGGTGCGCCATATCCTCCAGGAATTGTCGGCGCATAGGGAAGCGCCTTCCCGCCAGCATCACCGTCGCCTCGCCTTCCCGCTCGAGCTCCGACAGGCTGGCCCCGAAGCTGGCCAGCACATGGGCGGGATCGCTCGGCGCACCGAGCGTCACCAGCGCCCGGGTGCCGCCCAGACGAGCCGACGCCGCCAGCACCGCCGCGCCGCCCCAGCTGTGGCCGATCAGCAAGGCGGGCGGACGATGATGCGTTTCCAGATAGCGGGCTGCCGCCACCAGATCGTCCAGATTGGATGAGAAATTGGTGTTTGCGAATTCGCCGTCGCTGCCGCCGAGTCCAGTGAAGTCGAAGCGCAGCACGGCGATGCCATGTCGCGTCAGCGCCTGGGAAATCCGGCTCGCGGCCAGAACATCCTTGCTGCACGTAAAACAGTGAGCGAACAGCGCGTAGGTGGCCGGCGCCCCGTCCGGAAAATCCATCCGCGCCGCCAGTTGCTGGCCGTCGCTGCCCTGGAATTCGATGCGCTGACTGCTCATGCTTTCTCCTAGCTCGAATGCTGCAGCCTCGTAGCCGAGGTACCATTCTCCAGTTTTACGCACCGCCTGCGCTGGCGCAAGGCGAGTCCGATTTTTGGCGAAAGCCCGGTCCAGGGGAGAGTATGCTGCCATCGGGTTCGCTCCGTACACCGTTTGGGCGACCCGATTGCCAGCAACGAAAGGAAATCCCATGCCTCCAGCCATTCCCGACACCGGACCGGGCTTCGATCTCATCAAGCCGCATGTGAAGGATATCGGCGGCTTCACCGTGAAGCGCCTGCTGCCCGCCCATCCGCATCAGATGGTCGGGCCGTTCATCTTTTTCGACCATATGGGCCCGGCGGAATTTTCTCCCGGCCAAGGCATGGATGTGCGCCCGCATCCGCACATCGGCCTGGCGACGGTGACCTACCTGTTCGATGGCGCCATCATGCATCGAGACTCCCTGGGCACGCGCCAGGCCATCAGGCCTGGCGACGTGAACTGGATGACTGCGGGTTCAGGCATTGCCCACTCGGAACGCACGCCGCCGGACCTGCGCGAGCGCGGCGGCACCCTGCATGGCATCCAGACCTGGGTAGCGCTGCCTGTGTCCGATGAAGAAGCAGAGCCCGCCTTCGAGCATCATCCCGCCGCCACCCTGCCGGTGATCAAGTTTCCGGGCGTCACGCTGCGGCTGATCGTGGGCAATGCCTTCGGCCAGTCGGCGCCAGCGCGCACCTACTCGCCGATCTTTTACCTGGCGGGCGACATGGAAGGCGGCAGCCGTTTCAAGCTGCCGGCCGAGCACGAGGAAAGGGCGGTGTACCTGGTCGAGGGCGACCTCAGCCTCGATGGCCAGCCGCTGGAGGCGCATCGCATGGCGGTGCTGAAGCCGGGCGGGGAGATCGAGTTGTCCAGCCAGGACGGCGCGCGCCTGATGCTGCTCGGCGGCGCGAAAATGGAAGGCGAGCGTTTCATCTGGTGGAATTTCGTTGCCAGCAGCCGCGATGCGATCGCGGCCGCCAAGGAAAAATGGCGCCAGCAGGCCTTCGGCCAGGTGCCGGACGAGAGCGAGTGGATTCCGCTGCCGCCGGAACCGAAACCGGCGGAGTCGTTCAGCTAGCCGACGCCTTTCTTCCCGCAGCGCGATGTTCCTCGTAGCAGGCGCTGCGGTCGTTGAAGCAATCCTCAGGGTGCCCCCTGTCGGTGGTCCGCCATGTCCTGCTGAGCCGGATTCTGCAGCCCGATCCGGCAATAGGCGTTGACCACCACCTTGTCCGTCACCCGGTAGTCGGCACGGGGCATGAATTCGGTTTCGGTCAGGTGCACCAATACCGCGTCCTGCACATACAGCAGCTTCCATCCAGCCCGTTCCCCGCTGGCGCTGCCACCGGCCAGCTGGTAGCAGCGCAGCACTTCATTGCCGTGCCTGTCCTCGCCATAGATGTGAGGTTCGACGATGCGGGAATAGCCGTGATAGCGCAGTTCGAGAATGTGGCGCTGGTCGATGGCCTCACAGATCATCGGGTTCATGTGGAGGTTTCGCGTGGTCGATGGGGGTGAGACCACGATGAATGTGCTTCGTTCTCTTGGTGCAAATACCTTCCCTGCCTTCAACAATACGACCTTGCTTTGTGGAGTCAATTTTTCTTATCCTTTGGCACGGGTGGCCACGTGATGCTCAAACTACGTGGGGTCGAATCCATCTTGCCCTCAGGGAAGAAGCACGTGCCGGTCGCAACGCTTTGGTAGTGAGCGAAGTGATTGGAAAAGGTTTTTTGATCGAAGTAATCAGTTCTGACCCAATCGAGCGTTCGGACGACTGGATTGCCATCGACTAAAAGCGAGTTCGTAAAGTGATTTATTTCCCTTCGGTTTGTTGCCGAGTAAGGTCTTTGGCCATCAGGCCGATCGTAAACGCCAACCGATGAATCCAGCTTTAGGACGGCTCTAACTTTCTCGTCTCGTTTGCCGTCGCGTTTTGCAGTTAACGTAATTCTGAATTGAAAGGCATTCGGATTTTCCAGTATGGTCTCGCCCTTTAATTCGCATTGTGGTCCGGAGTTGTTTGGCTCGTGCACAATCTGATGCAAAAGCCTCTCAAGGATCGCCTGATTAACAGTATCTGGCACTTTGCCTGTCTCCAACACACAAAGGACTGAGAGTATTTCCTTGGCCTTGGCTTGGTCACCGGTGTTGAGCGCCTGCTTGAATTGCTCACCCAAGGTCGCTACGTTACGCTTGATAACGGGATTGACACTCAGTTTGGCGACCAGCTTGTCGACTCGCTCCGGAAGTTTCGAAGGATCGCCTTGCAGGACGGTTCTATTGAAGTCATCCAAGGTGCGTGGCGGCTTTTGCTTGAACCGGTTAGCCAAATAGGCGAAAAGGCCGCCCACGGCTAATCCTAAACCCACCATGGTTTGCAAAAGCCAAGCACCTGTCCGCGCAAGCTCAGCGGTCTCGTCAACGAAGGCAACGGTTTGAGATGGCGATGGTGAGGGCAATGACGTCGAGGGAAGCGTTGAAGGTGAACTGATAGCCGGAGTGGTATTGGGTGATGCGGAAACAAACGACATGAAGCATCCTTTCTTGTGCGGGTTGGACAAGCAGCGTTGACGGGGAAGCACAGCTGAGCCGGCGGTGCCATCAGTCAACGAAGCGCCATCTTGTCGACTTGCCGGATGACTGGTTTGATTTTTGTCGCATGGACTGAGTAGTATTCCAACCCTCCGGAGCGACGACGCAACAGTGTCCTATTGGGAATGGCTGAACGTGCATAATTACTATTCTGATTGGGCTCGATCATCCAACAATAGCGGGAAGGTCCGAGCACCTTTTCAAGGTCAAGACTTGGCACCCGGGTGCTCACTTCCATCTAGCCTGAGAAAGAATGAGAAGCAGCCCCGCATAGACCAAGTCCTGAGAACTTGATCAAACGTTTTCAAGCCGATTTGCTTCCACGCTTTTCCTCGGCGGACAATACCGTCGACGAGCCGATTTAAGCCATGTGACCTTGTTCCATGCCGGGCAAAGCGGTCGGTTTGAGTCAAGCAATACCGGAGGCTACAGACTTGTTCTCTCTGGAAGTTCCGGCTTATAAGGCTGGGAAGAGAATTGCGCTAAACACTGCATCCGTGTACGCATGCAGTTAAACAAGCGAGCCGAAACTTCGTTCTCGAGCAGTCAATTCAGTAAGCCGGATGGCAGCTATTCCCGAGTGCCTACAAGTGGATCCAGCAAAGAGGTCGACTAGTCTTTCCTATCTCTTGGAACGGGCGACCATGTTTTCACCACCTTTCGAGGCGTCGAATACATAGTGCCTTCCGGGAAAATACATGCGCCTCCAGATTCAATTTTCTCCTCATCGTAAAGACCCTTCGCCGGGTCACGCTTTGCCTGCATGTTCACATGCAAGATGACCGGGTTGGCTGGCTCGGTTTCAATCTTGTGAGACACTTCATTGAGCTTCACTCGATTGTTTATTGAATAAGGCTTGGTAATGTCCCGTATTTTGTAAGAGGTCGTTGTTGCAGTTGTATTCAAATGGGCAGTGGCAGATGGATCGGCTTCGTTGCCGCTTATTGCCGTGAGCTTGAGGTCGAATCGGTCGTTAGTTTCTGTGGTCTCCTTGGGAACGATTTCCAAGATACATTGGCGGATGGCTCCAATTTGTTTCTCCTTAAAAGCCTGGAGCGCTCGTCCGAGGAATGCGTCCATTGTGACCGTTGGTGTGTGCCCGGTCTCCAACACACAAAGGACTGAGAGTATTTCCTTGGCCTTGGCTTGGTCACCGGTGTTGAGCGCCTGCTTGAATTGCTCACCCAAAGTCGCTACGTTACGCTTGATAACGGGATTGACACTCAGTTTGGCGACCAGCTTGTCGACTCGCTCCGGAAGTTTCGAAGGATCGCCTTGCAGGACGGTTCTATTGAAGTCATCCAAGGTGCGTGGCGGCTTTTGCTTGAACCGGTTAGCCAAATAGGCGAAAAGGCCGCCCACGGCTAATCCTAAACCCACCATGGTTTGCAAAAGCCAAGCACCTGTCCGCGCAAGCTCAGCGGTCTCGTCAACGAAGGCAACGGTTTGAGATGGCGATGGTGAGGGCAATGACGTCGAGGGAAGCGTTGAAGATGAACTGATAGCTGGAGTGGTATTGGGTGATGCGGAAACAAACGACATGAAGCATCCTTTCTTGTGCGGGTTGGACAAGCAGCGTTGACGGAGAAGCACAGCTGAGCCGGCGGTGCCATCAGTCAACGAAGCGCCATCTTGTCGACTTGCCAAGCTCGGAGTTTGATTTTAATCGCCTGCCTTCGCTGCTATTCCAAACTTCCAGAGCAATAGCGGGATGCGCCCGACCCCTGCGAATCCATAGTCGATGAGAGCAAGCGAACATCAAGACAGGCACGTGAGGCAGCGCAAGGCAAATCAGTGTTTGTGCTTTAGCATGCAGCCATTCACAAAAGGAGCCACCATGGCCGAAGAAACCGTAGGCAAGTACAAGCTGCATCTCATCGCCTTCCAGACGTCGGCGGCCGGAAAGTGGGCGCCCTATCTAATGATCGAGCGCTTCGACGACGCGCGGGGCGATTTCGTCTGCGTCCGGGAGAAGGAACGCGTGGCAGGAGAGGCTTTATTCGACAGCGAGGAGGAAGCGGAAGAGGTGGCGCGCCAGCATGGCAATGCCTTGCTCAAGTCGGGTGGAATATGAGGCGGCGCATGATATATGAAATATATATATCTGGTATTCGCACAATAAAGCGGACATTCGCCTGGGGAAACATTATTCTGCACTTGTCTCCTCCAACTCTCTTGAATTGGATTCAGCCCGCAACCGCAAGGTGAGCGGGCTTTTTTTCGTCCAGACCCGGCCCGCGCATGGTAACCGGCCCGTTCGCCAGAACCATTTCAGGACTGGGCCGTCTGCCCGGCAAGGCCATTCAAATCGCCGGATGGCGGTATGATTGCCGCCGCGACAAGGTTGGGGCCGCTGGTCCGTGCCCAAGACTGGAGAACCCGATGCCCCGAGTAAGAAATTTTCTGACGCTGATCTGCCGCCGGGCCGTTCCGTTACTGGCCGGCTTGCCGCTTTGCGCGCTGGCCGCGGACGCGGATCAGGAAAATTTCCAGGCGCATTTCCAGGCGACCTATATCTGGCAAGCCAAGCCTTCCTTTCCGGCGGCCTATTCCGGCCCCAAGAGCCTGCGCAGCGACCGCGAGACCAGTTACTCCTTCAGCGCCACCGCGGCGCTCGGCTGGCGTCCGTGGCGCAATACCGAGCTCTACTTCAATCCCGAGGTGGTGCAGGGCGTGCCGCTGTCCGGATTGAGCGGCCTGGGCGGCATGAGCAATGGAGAGCAGCAGAAAACCAGCGGACCGAATCCGACTTTCTACCGGGCGCGTCTTTTCCTACGCCAGCATTGGGATCTCGGCGGCGAGAGCGAGGCGGTGGAGTCGGATGTGAACCAGCTTGCCGGCCTCGTTTCCCGGCGACGCCTGACGCTCACCGCGGGCAACTTCGCGGTGATCGACGTCTTCGATAACAACGTTTACGCCCACGATCCGCGCACCCAATTTCTGAACTGGTCGCTGATGGCCAATGGCGCCTACGATTACGCCGCCGATGCCCGCGGCTTCAGCTGGGGCGCGGCGCTCGAATACTTCCACGACGACTGGGCTTTCCGCGCCGGACGCTTCATGCAGCCGGCCGAGTCCAACGGCCTGCCGCTCGACAAGCGCATCTTCGCGCATTACGGCGACCAGGTCGAAGTCGAACATGGCCATCGCATCGGCGGCCAGCCGGGGACGGTGCGCCTGCTCGCCTTCCGCAACCGCGCCAACATGGGCGGCTTCCGCGATGCCCTGGATGCCGCCGCGCTGGCCGGGGGAGCGCCGGACGTGGCCGACGTGCGCCGCGAACGCAGCAAGGTGGGCTACGGCATCAATGCCGAGCAAAGCCTGTCGCCGGACGTCGGCATGTTCGCCCGCGCCAGCTGGAACGACGGCAAGTCGGAAACCTATGCCTTCACCGAGATCGAGCGCTCCGTCTCCGCGGGCATGGTGGTCAAGGGCGCTTCCTGGCGGCGGCCGGACGACGCCGTCGGCATCGCCTTCGCCCGCAACGGCCTGTCGCGCGTCCACCGCGATTACCTGGCGGCCGGCGGCAGCGGCGCCTTCATCGGCGACGGCCGGCTGAATTACCGGCCCGAAACCATCTTCGAAGGCTACTACAGCTTCGCCGCCGCGCGCCGGGTGCGCCTGACCCTGGATTTTCAGCGCATCCTCAATCCCGCCTACAACGCCGACCGCGGCCCGGTGTCGATTGCCTCGCTGCGACTGCATGCCGAGTATTGAGCTTGGATCAAAGCCTTCGGCGCCTGCCGGGCTACACTTTTCTCCAACCCCGGGTTAACACGGGTTTCATCGACCAGTTCGAACGACCTCGGGTTTACGCATGGAGAATCTTGTCATTCTGCTGCTGCTGATCATCGCCGCCGCGCTCGTCGCCGGCTTTGCCATCGCGCGCGTATTGCGCTGGATGCGGATGGACGATTGAAGCAGGCGTGCATCGGCATTCGGAGCGAAGGCCCGGATGGAAGTTGCCGGCGTGGTAACATCCGGCGATGATCCGCTTGCGCCTTCCCCACCCTCTCGCTGCATGGCTTGCTGCCTTTGCGGTGCTGGTGGCGGCGCTCGCGCCGACGGTTTCCCATCTGCTGGCGGCGCGAATCCAGGCTGACCAGATGGTGGCCGCACATGGCGCTGGGCATGATGTCCGCCATGACCACGATCATGACCATGAAGCGCATCATGCCGCCGCGCTCGATTCGCCCGCCGCGCAGGAGCCCGAACCTTCTTCGTCCGGACATGAGCTTCACTTCGAGCATTGTCCGTTCTGCCTGACGCATGCCGGTTCCTTCGGCCTGGCGCCCCGCCTGGCGCAGCGTTTCTTCAATGCGGTGGCGGTGGCGGTCTTTCCGGTGCTGTTTTATCTGGCGCCGCAGCCCCTGTTCATCTGGCTTTCGGCCCAGCCGCGCGCACCCCCCGCGGTTTTCTCGCCCCGGTAAATTTCTTCGTCCAATGCCATCGTGATGCGCCCGCGTGCGGTCGCGCCTGCCGCTTGCTGGCAGCGGACGCCTGCCGATTCATCCCGAGAAAACCATGAAGCCATTCTCATCCCGCCGGCGGCCATGGCCGCTGCTGGCGCTCGCCTGCGCCACGCCGGCCGCCACGCTGTCGGCCGAGCCCGACGCAAAGACTTTGCCCGACGTGCGCGTGGAAGCGCCACGTGTCGGTTCCGCGGGCCGCATTGCGCCGATGCCTGCCACCGTCGAAACTTTGGATGCCGCCGGCATCACCGATACCATCAATGCCGCTACCACCGAAGATGCCCTGAAATACCTGCCGAGCATCCTGGTGCGCAAGCGCTACGCCGGCGATACCCAGGCGCCCATGGCCACGCGCACCACCGGCATCAACGCCGGCGCCCGCAGCCTCATCTATGTCGATGGCATCCTGCTCTCGGCGCTCGTCAACAACAACAATCAGAACGGGTCGCCGCAATGGTTCATGGTGACGCCCGAGCAGATAGACCATATCGACGTCGCCTATGGCCCTTTCTCCGCCGCCTATCCCGGCAATTCCTATGGCGCCGTGACAGAAATCACCACCCGCATGCCGGCCGGCTTCGAGGCAGGCATCAAGGCCAGCGCCAGCCAGCAGCGTTTCAGCCAGTATGGGACCAACGATACCTATCCCGCCGCGCAAGTCGGCATGGACATCGGCAACCGCCAGGGCGACCTGTCCTGGTGGCTGAGCGCCAACCATCTGTCGAGCTTCAGCCAGCCGGTGACCTATCTCACGCTCAACAATGCCGGCACGCCGGCCGGGGCTGCCTTGCCGGTGATTGCCGGCGGCTTCGCGGACCGCAACCGTACCGGCGGACCGATCCAGGTCATCGGCGCTGGCAGCCTGACGCAGACGGTACAGGATTCGGCCCGGTTGAAGCTGGCTTACGCGTTCAATCCCGGCACGGAATTCGGATACACCCTCGGCTATTGGCAGAATCAGGCCAGCAGCCGCTCGGAGAGCTATTTGTCGGGCAACGGCTCGGCTTATTACAGTGGCACATCGGGCAGCGTCAACATCGGCGGCAATGCCTATGGCGCCGCCGCCATCGCCGGCCTGTTTTCCGCGGCGAGCGCCGAGCAGGAGCACTGGATGCAGGCGTTCTCGCTGAAGAGAAAGCAAAGCGAGACGCTGCGCTGGGAAGCGGTCTTAACCGACTTCCGCTATGGCAAGGACATCAGCCGGCTTTCCACCGGCCCGTATGCGACAGCAACCGGCGGCGGAACCGGTCGGGTGACCGATGCCGCCGGCACCGGCTGGACCACGCTGGATGTGAAAGGCGATTGGCGCGCCGGCGCCGGACCCCGGCAGCATCAGCTCGCCTTCGGCGTTCATTGGGACCAGTATCGTCTGGCCAGCCCAACCTACACGGTCGGCGACTGGCGCAACGAGGATCGCGGAAACCTGTTCAGCGATTCGCGCGGCAAGACCCGCACCACGGCGCTCTGGCTGCAGGATAGCTGGCGCCTGCAGCCGGCTCTCGCCGCCACGATCGGCGCGCGCTACGAGCGCTGGCAGGCTTACGACGGCTACAACTTCGCCGTCAATGGCAGCGGCACGGCTTTCCCCGTGGTCCAGCCCCAAGTCGATGCCAGCGGGTTGTCGCCCAAGCTGTCCCTGGCCTGGCAGGCGGCGAGCGACTGGAGCCTGACCGGTTCGCTCGGCAAGGCCTTGCGCTTCCCGACCGTCGGCGAGCTGTATCAGAACGTTCAGACCGGCTCGACCTTTACCCAGGCCAACCCCTTCCTCAAGCCGGAACGGGTGCTGGCGGCGGAACTGGCGCTGGCGCATGAGAATGCCGCGGGAAGATGGCGGCTGTCGCTGTTCGAGGAACATGTCGAGGATGCGCTGGTGGCCCAGACCGCAAGTCTGGCCGGCGTGGCGGCGCCGGTGTCCTTCGTGCAGAACATCGGCCGCACCCGGCAGCGCGGCGTGGAACTGTCCGGAGGGCGGCGCGACGTGCTGATCAAGGGATTGGAACTGCAGGGCAGCCTGACCTATGTCGATGCCCGCATCACCGACAATCCCGGCTATGTGCCCGCCACCCCCGGCGCCACGTCAGTGGGCAAGCGCACGCCTTATGTGCCGGCATGGCGGGCCAGCCTTGTCGCCACCTGGCGTCCGGACGAGCGGCTGGCTTACACCCTGGCAGGCAGGTACAGCAGTCGCTTGTATGCGACGGTGGACAACACGGATGTCAATCCGGCCACCTATCAGGGTTTCGAAGGCTTCGTGGTATTTGATGCAAGGCTGCGCTACCGCATCGACCGCCACTGGAGCGCGGCAGTCGGTGTCGACAATTTGAACGACAGGCGCTATTTCCTCTTCCATCCCTTCCCGCAACGGACGGTGACGGCAGAGCTGGCCTATCGATTTTGAATGATGAAGGACTGCGCGGCGGGTGGAACCCGGCGGGCCGCCATGGTGATGTGTCGCCATGGCGGGATGAGAAGAATCGGGGAAGTGTCAGGCAGACATCAGCAGTTGTTGAGCTTGACCGCGCGCAGCCTGTCCATGAGCAGGGCGGTCTCGAGGCCGGAATCGTAATGCTCCGAGCCCCTTCGGTAGATCATGGCGCCCACCGTGGCAAGAAAGGCAAAGTCTTCCTCCGACAGGCCGGGCTGCACATGCGCCATGAACTCGGCAAAGGGCGAGACCAGATCCTCGATGGCAAGCGAATCCTCCAGCTTGTCCGCCAGGTGGTGCATGATTTTGATTGCGTCTTCTTTTTCCATTCGGTGCACCTAGTTAGGGTTTCCAGATTCTATGAGCGGCCACTTGGAAAAAGAAATGGCAAAACATAAAAACAGAGGGGCTTTTCGCGGTTTATTTCGCTTAACGTCGCGATTGGGTGACATTCGTTACTGGTTTCGCTAGTTTTCCAGTAATTTTTGGCCATTTCCTGCAGTTTTTGCTGCGGCATGCTGGAGCGCGTCACCATTTTCTAACGAAATATTAAACAGGTGCCCATTGTTTGCGCGCCGGCATAACCGATGCTGTTTCTGACGAATTCAAATGCTCGTCTATCGCTCGTCTATCAGGTTTGACTATTGTTTGATTGAACAAACGAAGCCCATGTAAACCGGGGTTCTGATATCCAGCCCGCTAATTCCGCAGCTTTAATGACTCTGTGTACCAGTGCTTCTACATTTGCCCTTTCAGCTGGATTTTTGCGTAAGAGTCGAAGGGAGGCATCTAATGCAGCAAAAACACGGGCTGTGCCAGTCGAGTTGGATGGTGTTTCTCGAACTGGAAAACCCTTTTCATCAACAAGCTTTTCAAGCTTGTCCAGCCAAATGCGAGCTTGTGTCACATTGGGAGGAATTTTGGTTGCGGCAACAGGGGTGAGATTTGCCGCAGATATAACCCCGGCCTGCACCTTTATCGATGGATTGTTTTCTTCGGACTTTTGTCCTCTGGAGGGGAGCGCGGAAGTGCCCCATCCGATGTCGGTGATACTCATAGTTTGATTTCTCCCTTTTGCTGATTGAGCGAGATGGCAACGTTTTGTCCAATTTCTCAACTCATTGAATTTTGACTCCATTCCAAAGAGCAAATTAAATGCCAATTGCCGTAGAAGAAGTATTCAGCTTTATGGATTTGGGACGATGCCTTATCGGGTTACAGGCAGCATCAGGATTATCTGCTGATCAAACTCTGATTGATAGTCCCAGGTTTTCGGTATTTGGCCGTTCCTAAGCCAACAACCATTGGAATTCCCTCGATGCGCAGCCGACTGTTAATTGAATTCATGCTGGTCGAGCGATGGCGTTGGCGAAAGGGGGCAGTCTTATCGAATCTGGTATCAATCTCATTCGCGCATGGCTGACATGCCTGGACAAGGCCAACGGATGTGAGTGGATCTGCGTTCGATGGCGAGGTGTTGCTCTGCGCGATGAACCATTAGCATCAGCCGGGGAGAACAATTGCTTCAACGTGGCGCCATGTGCCCTGGCCGTAATCGACCGGGGCACATCCATGAAGTCAGTTCAAGCTATCAACGCCTTCACGCCCGCTGCATTAAACGGCAGGTCACGCAACCGCTTGCCCAACGCATTCGCCAGCGCATTGCCGATCGCCGCCGCCGCCGGACCCTGGGCGCCTTCGCCCACGCCGAGCGAGGGCCGGTCGGGCCGGTCGATCAGCACCACGTCCACCGCCGGCACATCGGGGAAGCGCAGGGCGGGATAGTCTGCCCAGGATGCGGTGGTGACGCGGCGGCGGTCGAAGCCGATCGCTTCGCGCAGCGTCCAGCTGGCCGACTGGATCAGGCCGCCTTCGATCTGGTTGCGCAAGCCGTCCGGATTGACCACCAGGCCGGCATCCACCGCCGCCGTCAGACGCGAGACCCGGACATCGCCGCTGGCGCGGTCGACCGCGACGTCGGCGATCACCGCCACATACGACGCCTGGTTCTTGTACTGGGAAAAGGCGATGCCGCGGCCCTGCAGGCTGCCGCGCGCTGGCTGGCTGCTCCATTGCGCCTTGTCGGCCACCGCCTGGATCACCGCGCGCGCGCGCGGATCCTCCAGATGGCGCAGGCGGAATTCCACCGGGTCGACGCCGGCCAGCGCCGCCATCTCGTCCATGAAGCTTTCCAGCGCAAACACGTTGCCGTAGGCGCCCAAGGTGCGCAGCGAGGAGGCGCGCAGCGGCGCCGAGGTGATCAGATGGTTCACCACCTTCTGCTGCGGGAATTTGTACAGCGGCACGGCATTGCGGTCGCTGCCGCCGGACGGCGGCGGCACGTTCTTCGCGCTTGCCGCCTTGAACGGCTGCGCCAGATACCAGCTCGACAGCAGGTTGATGCCGTCGCTGTCGCCAGGACGCATCGAGTGCGGCTGGCTCCAGACCTCGTGCTGCCAGTCGACGATGCGGCCGGAGCCGTCCACCGCGCCGCGCAGGCGCATGGCCATCGCCGAGCCGAACGGCTCCCAACCGAATTCATCCTCGCGCATCAGCTGCAGCTTGATCGGCGTGCCGGGCAGGGCGCGCGCCAGCAGCGCCGCGTCCAGCGCCGCATCGTCGGCCGCGTTGTGGCCATAGCAGCCGGCGCTTTCCCGGTGCCGCACGATCACGTTCTGCAGCGGCAGGCCGAGCACCTTCGACAAATCGGTGCGCAGGTTGAAGACACCCTGGGTATGGCTCCAGACTTCCATCTTGCCGTCGCTGAAGCGGGCCACCGAGCAGGATGGGCCGATCGAGGCATGCGCCTGATAGGGCCGGCTATAAAGCGCCTCCAGGGTTTTCGCGCCGGCCGGCGTTTCGCCCTTTTTCTCGTTGATGACGGTGGTCTGCACCGGCATGGCGCTTATCATGGCGGCGACCAAGTCCATGCCGGATGGCGGCAGGCTGTCGGTTTCTTCCCACTTGGCGCTCGCCTTGAGCGCGCGCATGGCCTTGATCGCCTGTTCCTCGCGCTTTGCCGCCACCGCCAGGTAGCTGCCGTCGCGCAGCACCGCGACCACGCCGGGCAGGGCTTTCACGCCGGCCTCATCGAAGGAGAGCAGCTTCGCGCCGGGCGAGGCCGGCCGCACCACGCGGGCGAACAGCATGCCGGGCAGCCGCATGTCCTGCAAATACGCGGGCGCGCCGGTGACCTTGCCCGGAATGTCGCGGCGCGGCACCGAGGTGCCGACCAGCTGATACTGCGCCACCGGCTTGGCCGGCGCTTCCGCCGGCGCGGCGGTTTCCAGGTCTTCGCCGAGCAGCTGCCAGTAGGTGACCGTCTTGCCGTCCGGCGCGCTGATGCGTCCGTCCGCCACCTTCAACGCCGTGGCCGGCGCGCCGAGCTTCTGCGAGGCCGCCTGCAGCAGCCGGGCGCGCGCCTTGGCGCAGGCGGTGCGCAGCGCGCGGCCGCCGACTTCCACCGACTGGCTGCCGGACGTTACGCCTTCGTTCGGCCCCTGGGCGGTATCGCCGGAGACGATGCGCAGGCGCGTCATGGCGACGTCGAGCTCATCGCCCACGATCTGCGAGAAGGCGGTGAGGATGCCCTGGCCGAGCTCTACCTTGCCGGTGTAGAAAACCACGCTGCCGTCGCGGTTGAGCCGCAGCCAGCTGTCGAAGCGATGGCCGGCCTCATCGGTGACCGGCTTCATGGCATTGGCCGGGCCTTGCTGCGCGTCGGCCTGCAGCACGGGAAAGAGGGTAAAGCCGATGGTCAGCGCGCCGCTGCGCTTGAGGAAGCTGCGGCGCGAGGCGTCATGGGAAAGGATGCGGTTCTTCATGCCATCTCCCTGGCCGCGCGCAGCACGGCGCGGACGATGCGGGTGTGGGTGCCGCAGCGGCACAGGTTGCCGGCGAGCGCCTCGCGCACCTGGTCCGGCGTGGGCAGCGGATTGCGGTCGAGCAGGGCCTTGGCCGACATGATCATGCCGGCGCTGCAGTAGCCGCACTGCGCCGCCTGTTCCTCGATGAAGGCGCGCTGCAGCGGATGCAGCTTGTCGGCGCTGCCAATGCCTTCGATGGTGGTAACTTCCTTGCCGGCTACGGCGGAAGCCGGGGTGACGCAGGAGCGCACCGCGTTGCCGTCGACGTGCACCGTGCAGGCGCCGCACTGCGCCATGCCGCAGCCAAACTTGGCGCCGTTCAGTTCCAGGTCGTTGCGCAGGACGTAGAGAAGGGGAGTGTCGGCCTCGGCGTCGCTCTGGCGCTGCCGGCCGTTGACTTTGACGGAGATGCTCATGAGGGTCTCGCTGTTCGAATCGGATGCCGCGAACCGGCATCCAAAAAGGAAAAGCCGGCTGCGGCGGGCCGAACGCTTCAAGCGCCCGGTCCGCCGCAGCCGGTCAGCCGGTTACTGCGTGCCTGCCTTTTCCAGGTAGCGGCTATCGATGTATTTCATCGGATCGGTCAGCTGCTTCTGCGGCGTGCCGTACTTGCTGCGCAGGGCCAGCACGGTGCGGATGCCTTCCACGTTGAAGGCGGGATTGCGCTGCAGGCCGTTTTCCAGCAGCTGGGTCAGGGCCGACTTGGCCAGTTCCGGCGTGATGTCGCGGGTATTGGCCACCAGCAGCGCTTCCGAAATCGCCCGGTTCTTCGGATCGTAGATGAACTCCAGTCCCTTGCGGTAGGCCCGGATGAAATTCACCAGCGCATCCTCGTTCTGAGCAGCCCAGCGGCGGGTGGTCAGGCCCACCGTGCCCTGATAGTTGCCGAGCGACTTTCCGGCTGCCAGCTCGGTGAAACCTTTCTCCTTGGCCATCAGGTCGAACGGCGTGCGCAGCAGGGTGGCGTCGTTCTCGCCGGCGAGCAGGGTCTTGAAGCGGTTCGAGGTGCTGCCGGCGCGCACGAACTTGACATCATCCTGCGACAGACCGCTGCGCGCCACGAAGTCGCGCAGCACGAAGGCGAAGCCGGTGTTCATCGCGTCCACCGACAGCGACTTGCCCTTCAGGTCTTCGCCCTTCCTGATGGCCGGTGCCGCCATCACCGACAGCATGCCGTTGTCGCCGCCCATGAAGGCGAACATGTCCGGATTCTCGAGCGGCACCTCGCCCTGGCCTTCCTGATAGCCGATGACGTTGTCGATGCCGGCGAAAGCGATGTCGTAGCGGCCTTCCATGATGCCCTTCACCAGCACCACCGAGTTCGGCGTGTTGGTCATGTCGACGGCCAGCTTGGCTTCATTGAAATAGCCCTGGCGCTGGGCGGCCCAGAGCGGCAGGTTCCAGCCGCCGTCGAAGACGATCAGCTTGAGCGGCTTCAGCGCCGGGGCGGCCGGCGTCGGCGCAGCCGGGGCCTGGGCCTGGGCCGACAAATGGACGAACGAGGCGGCCAGTACGCTCAGGCACAGGCGGGGCAGGTGTTGCAGCTTCATGGGTGTCTCCTCCTCATGATGGGGTGTGGTGTGGTTAGGGTGCGGCCTAGCCCGTCGCCGGATTGTGCCGGCGTGCAGGCGGAGCGGTGGAACCGCGCGCCATCAGTTGCGGCGCGAGGGTGATGCGTACCGGTGTTGTCCCCGGATTCTGTAAATGGTTGAGCAGCAGCCTCGCCGCCTGGCGACCCATCTCCAGGTGCTGGATGCGCAGGGTGGTCAGCGGCGGATCCAGCATGTCGACCAGCGGCATGTCGTTGTGGCCGATGATGGAAATATCCTGCGGGCAGCGCAGGCCGCGCGCCTTCAGGGTGTCGTAGCAGCCGAGGGCGATCAGATCGTTGGCGGCGACGATGGCGGTGATGCCGGCATGTCGGTCGAGCAGGGCGGCGCAGGCGAGGGCGCCCGCCTCGCGCGTGAATTCGGCGCAGGCCAGCTCGATGCCCTCGGCATCAGCCGCTTCCATCGCCAGTCGGAAGCCGAGGCTGCGCCCGGCGCCGGTGGCGAGGCGGGCCGGACCGGACAAATGAGCGATGCATGCATGGCCGAGCGCCAGCAGATGGTCGACCGCCAGCTTCATCGACAGGAAGTCGTCGTTCACCACTTCCGGCACATGGCGCGCATCCTCGCCGCGATTCACCAGCACCGCCGGCATGTTTTCCTGCAGGCAGCGCTGTACCAGATAATCCTGGCGCGAGGCGGTGGCGATCACGAGGCCGTCCACCATGCTGCCCATCATCCGCTCCAGCAGCTGGTCCTGCTCGGCGCTGTTGCCGCCGCTGCTGGCGACCATGACCGAGAAGCCGTGGCCGCGCAATTCCTCTTCCAGTCCGCGCACGATGGGCGGAAACACCGGATTGGTGATATCCGGCAGCAGCATGCCGATCAGGTGCGAGCGGCCGCCGCGTAGGGCCGCCGCTGCCTTGTTCGGCCGGTAGCCGAGATGGCGTGCCGATTCCAGCACCCGCTTCACCACTTCCTCGCCCAGCAGATGCCGCGTGTCCGGATTCAGGGCACGGGAAACGGTGGAAGCGTTGACGTCCGCATGCTGGGCAACGTCACGGATGGTAGGGCGCCGGCGTGGCGCAAGGGTGTCGGTCATTCGTGCAATCGATTGCTTTCAATTCGTCAATAGCGATACTAAGCAAATGCCTGAGGGATTCTACGATGAATCTCGTTCTTCTGGATTGACATGCAAAAAGGCTCGGGCCTATTATGCACACGTTTGCACAAAGAGGAAAGCCGCCATGACCGTTTCTGCACCTGATCGCAATGCTGCCGGCATCCAGGCGCCGGCCCATTCGTCCACCGAAGGCATCGTCACCGACGAAGCTTCGCTGACCCCCATCGTCCTGAAAGCCATGGCCGGCACGACCGACCCGCGCCTGCTGGAAATCGTCACCAGCCTGGTCAGGCATGCCCACGCCTTCGTCCAGGAAACCCGGCTGACCGAAGAGGAATTCGAGAAAGGCCTGGACTTCCTCGTGCGCATCGGCAAGGCCACCGGCGAGAAGACCAATGAAGCGGTGCTGCTGGCCGATATCCTCGGTATTTCCAGCATGGTGTCGCTGATCAACAATCACCGCGGCGACGACGCCACCGCGTCCGCCCTGCTGGGACCGTTCTGGCGCGCCAATGCGCCACATTGCGAGAACGGCGACAACATCGCCCGCGGTGAGAGCGCCACCCATGGCATTCCGCTCGCCATCAGCGGCCGCGTGCTGGACAAGCAGGGCAAGCCGATCGCCGGCGCCCATGTCGACGTCTGGCATGCCGATCCGATCGGCTATTACGAGAACCAGGATCCGAGCCAGCCGAACATGAACCTGCGCGGCGTGTTCACCACCGATGCCGAGGGGCGCTACTCCCTGCGCTCGGTGCGCCCGGCCGGCTACCCGGTGCCGACCGACGGCCCCTGCGGCGAACTGCTGCGGGCGCAGAACCGCCATCCCTACCGCCCGGCCCATGTGCACTTCATGGTCTCGGCGCCGGGCTACCGCACGCTCGTCACCCAGGTGTTTGCGGACGATGCCGAGCATCTCAACTCCGACGTGGTATTCGCGGTGGTGCAGTCGCTGGTGGGCCGCTTCGCGGAAACCACCGATGAAAAGGGACAGCGCCGCGCCACCCTGCAATACGACTTCATCCTGGAACCGGGCGAGCAGAAATTCCCGGCTCCTCCCATCCCCTGAATAACCAACCACAGATCCGAGACGCATGGAAAATCAGACTGATATCGAACGCGCGCCGCGCAACCGCCTGGACGGCGTTGTCGCCGTCATCGCCGGCGGCATGGGCGCCATCGGCCAAGCCAGCGCCCGCCGCTTCGCCGAACTCGGCGCCAGCGTGGTGGTGCTGCACCGTGGCAGCGAGGACGAGGCGCGCGCCTTCCTCGCCACCCTGCCGGGCAAGCATGGCCAGGTGGTGGCATCGATCACCGACAGCGCCCAGCTCAAGCGCGCCGCCGAGCAGGTGAAGGAACAGTTCGGCCGCGCCGACATCCTGGTCAACACCGCCGGCTTCACCAAGCCGGTGCCGGCGGCCGACCTGGAAGCGCTGACCGACGAACTGATCGACGACATCTTCGCCGCCAACTGGCGCGGCGTGTTCGCCACCATCCGCGCCTTCGTGCCGCTCCTGAAGGCAGCGCCGGACGGCCTCGTGGTGAACGTGTCTTCCATCGCCGGCTTCACCGGCGTCGGCAGCAACCTCGCCTATGCCGCCGCCAAGGCCGGCATCGACGTGCTCGGCAAATCGCTGGCGCGCAGCCTGGCGCCCCAGGTGCGGGTGCTGACGGTCTCACCGGGCGTGGTCGACTCCACTTTCGTGCCGGGCCGCGGCCCCGATTTCAACGCCAAGACCGCCGCCACCATGCCGCTCAAGCGGGTCGGCACGGTGGAGGATGTCGCCGCCGCCATCGAAGCCTGCGCCACCACGCTGCGCTTTTCGACCGGCAACACCATCGTCGTCGACGGAGGACGCTCGCTATGAATTTTTCCGGAAAAACCTTCATCACCTGCGCCGTCACCGGCAATCTCGTCAAGCCGGAACAGACGCCGCACCTGCCGATCACGCCGCAGCAGATCGCCGACGAATGCCTCGCCGCCGAAGCGGCGGGCGCGGCGGCGGTGCACATTCATGTGCGCGACCCGCAGACCGGCAAGCCGTCGATGGCGGTCGAACATTACCGCGAGGTGATGGAACGCATTCGCGCGAAGTCGCCGGAGCTGATCATCAACCTCACCACCGGCCCGGGCGGCCGCTTCGTGCCGAGCGAGGATGATCCCAAGGTGTATGCGCCGGGCACTTCGCTGCTGCCGCCGCTGGAGCGCATCCGCCATGTGGAGATGCTCAAGCCGGACATCTGCTCGCTCGACCTGAACACCATGAACAGCGGCCCGGACGTGGTGATCAACACGCCGAAGAACGTGCGCAAGATGGCGCAGGCCATGCGCGCCGCCGGCGTGAAGCCGGAGCTGGAGATCTTCGACTCCGGCGACCTCAACCTGGCGCTGGACCTGATCAAGGACGGCACGCTGGACGGCCCCGGCCTCTACACCTTCGTGCTCGGCGTGAAGTACGGCTTCGCGGCGACGCCGGAAACCGTGATGTATGCGCGGAACATGCTGCCGCCGGGCGCCATCTGGTCCGCCTTCGGCATCGGCCGCACCGAGTTTCCCATCGTCGCCCAAGCCTGGCTGATGGGCGGCCACCTGCGCGTCGGCATGGAAGACAACATCTACCTCGAGAAGGGCGTGCTCGCCAAGAGCAATGCCGAGCTGGTGCAGCGCGCGCGCCAGATCACCGAATACCTGGGCGGCCAGATCGCCAGCCCGCGCGAAGCCCGAGAAATCATCGGCCTGACTGACACCCGGCGCCCCATGGTCGCCGTTTCCTGAATCGAAGCGAGAATCCACGCATGAAGTCCCGCGCCATCCGCGTTACGCAAAAATCCCCGTCCCTCGAGGCGCTCGAGGTGGACCTGATCGACGTCCCGGTGCCTCAGGCAAAGGCCGGCGAAGTCGTGGTCGAAGTCAAAAGCGCCGGCATCAACCCGAGCGACGTCAAGGCCATGCTCGGCATGATGCCGCACGCCACCTGGCCGCGCACTCCCGGCCGCGATTACGCCGGCGTGGTGGTGCAGGGCCCGTCGGCCCTGATCGGCAAGGAAGTGTGGGGCACCGGCGGCGACGTCGGCATCCGCCGCAACGGCACCCATGCCAACTACCTGGTGCTGCCGGAGTCGGCAGTGCGCGAGAAGCCGGCCGGCATCACGCTGCAGGCCGCCGGCGCCGTCGGCGTGCCCTTCGTCACTGCCTATGAAGGCTTCCGCCGCAGCGGCATGCCCAAGGCCGGCGACAACGTGCTGATCTTCGGCGCCAACGGCAAGGTCGGCCAGGCCGCGATCCAGCTCGCCACCCAGGCCGGCGCCACGGTATTCGCGGTGGAGCGCTCGTCCCAACCCTATGGCGGCCATGCCAACGGCAAGATCCACCTGATCAATGCCAGCACCACCGACGTCAACCAGTACGTGCGCGACCATACCGGCGGCAAGGGCGCGAACCTGGTCTACAACACCGTCGGCAGCCCCTACTTCGCCGCCGCGAATGCGTCCATGGCGATCGGCGCGACGCAGATCCTGATCGCCACCCTGGATCGCGCCATTCCCTTCGACATCCTTGCCTTCTACCGCGGCCAGCACACCTTCGTCGGCATCGACACCCTGGCGCTGGATGCGACCCAGTGCGCCGTGCTGCTCGACCAGATGCGGCCCGGCTTCGAGCAGGGCACGCTGCAAGCCTTCCCGGTCAACCCGGAAAACGTGCACACCCTGGACGACGCCGTGACCGCCTACAAGAAGGTCATGTCGGGCAGCAAGGAAAGGGTGATGCTCGAACTATGAACCTGACCCGGATCGCCGAGGCGCCGACCTATTTCGCGCCCAACCATGACGACATGCGCTGCCTGCGCTTGCAAGGCAAGGAAGCCGGCCCGAGCGACAAGCTGTGGCTGGGCATGTCGCAGCTGCTGCCGGGCGGCGGCACCAGCCTGGACGGCTCGCCGGTGGAGAAGCACTACGTGGTGCTGGAAGGCGAGCTGACCATCCGCACCGAGCTCGACGGCGTGCTGTCGGAGCAGAAGCTGGGCAGGTTCGACTCCTGCCGCATCGCACCGGGCGAAAAGCGCCAGCTGTTCAACCATACCAATCTGCCGGCCATCGTCCTGCTGGCCATGCCGCTGGCCTGACCGCAGCGCCGGCTCACGCCGGCGCTTTCCTTCTCCCCATCGTCCTTCCCGGCGCCGCGCAGCACTGGCGTCCGATCCCGCCCGGCCCCCGGCGCCGTTCCACCCTGCCAAAAGTCATCTATCGCTTGCCTGCAGGCGGTTCGATAATCCACGAACCGTTGCCTTGAAGCCAAGTATCGACTGAGTGACGAGTGACGACAGGCGAGGCAACGGCAAGCCAGACGCAGCAGCGCATTTCAGATCGGGAGCCCAGGATGGAAAATCGGTTAGCCGCTTTACCGCGATTGATCGCGCGGATGTCAGGTGGATTTTCGCTGCCGCGCTTTACCGGCATGGCGGCCTTGCTGGCTACGCTTGCGGGGCCGGTCCTGGCGCAGCAGGCGCCCGCGGCACCGTCGCCGGACGCCGAAAAAGTCAATGGCCTGCTCCGTGCGCGCGATTACGACCAGGCGCTGAAAACGGTCAACGACCTCCTGAAGGCCAAACCCAATGACTCCGAGCTGCTGTTCCTGCTCGGCGTCGTGCGCATCGAGCGCGGCGAACAGGATGCCGCCATCGAAGCCTTCACCCAGCTCACCGAAAAATATCCCAACCTGGTCGAGCCCTACAACAACCTGGCGGTGGTGCTGGCAGCCCGGCAGCAGCTCGACAGGGCGCGCGCCGTTTTGGAGAAGGCGGTGTCGATCAATCCCGGCTATGCGGTGGCGCAGGAAAACCTGGCCGATGTCTACGCCGAACTGGCCCGCCGCGTCGGCGATAGCGTCAGGCGCGAGGAATACCTGCGGCTGGCGCGGAAAACCTATGAGACGGTCAAGCTGCTGGAGCCCAAGGCGAGCGGCATCGACAGCAAGCTGGCAGGCATACGCGCCATGCAGCAGGCGCAGTCGCCGGCCGCCGCATCCTCGGTGGCCAACGTCGCCGCCACTCCCCGCGAGTTATCCGTCACATCACGCGGCCAGTCCGGCGGCGCGGCCGGGCCGGACGGCGAGGTGCTGGATGCCGTAAGGCGCTGGGCGGCCGCCTGGAGCAACCGCGATCTGAAAGGCTATTTCTTCGCCTATGGCGACCGCTTCGCGCCGCCTCAGGGCATGAGCCGGGAGCAGTGGAAAAGCCGGCGCACCGACCGCATCGAGAACAAGAAGGACATCAGCGTTACGGTGCAAACGCCGCGGGTAGAGTGGAACGGCGATACCGCCACCGTGCGGTTCGAGCAGATCTACCGTGCCGGCCGGCTCGCCGAGCGCAGCCCGAAGACGCTGGTGCTGGAAAAACAGGCCGGGCGCTGGGTAATCATCAAGGAAAATTCGGGCGCGTGACGCCGGCTTGCACCGGGATAGTTCATGCTGCGGAGCCGGAAGAGTCAGCTCGTGCGCCGCAAGCCGGCGCAGCCCTGGCTCGTTCATCCCTGCGCTAAAACAGCGACAACTGCACCAGGTTGAGTTTTGCCTTTTCCCTGATCCAGCGCTTGGCTTCCTTGAGCGACGTGGTCTCGCCAGTCAGGGTGCCGGCCTGGCAGCGATACACCCCATCCCAATCATCGGTCTGGCCCAGGCTGATGCGGCCGACACATTCCTCCTTGTGCCAAAGCGTATGGCCGCGGTAGCCGCGCTGCCAGATGAATGCGGCCGCTCGTCGTGTCTTCTTCATTTTTCGGCGTATTTCTTGGCGGACAGGAATTATCGCCGAAACGAGTCTTGCCTGGATGCAAAAATCGCTTGATGCAGCGCTAACCCCGGCCTTCGCTGACTGCCTGTCGGCTCTTATAATGGGCATCCCGGAAAAACGACTGCAAGGAGACAGGATGCCCATCGATCGCCAGCGCCGCAGCGCTGCCTGCGGCCTTGCCGTGCTCATGCTGGCGGCGGCTGTCCCGGCCGCCCGGGCGCAGGCGGGCTTTCCCGCCAAGCCGGTCAAGATCATCGTGCCCTTCACGCCGGGCGGCGGCAACGACGCCTTCGCGCGCCAGATCGGCCAGATGCTGTCGGAAAGCTGGAAGCAGCAGGTCATCATCGACAACCGGCCCGGGGCCGGCGGCAATATCGGCACCGCTGCCGCGGCGCGCTCTGCGCCTGACGGTTACACGCTGCTGCTCGGGCATACCGGCACGCTAGCGATCAATCCCGGCCTTTACGGCGCCAACTTGCCCTACGATCCGCTGAAGGATTTCGAGCCGGTCAGCATGGTGGCCTCGACACCGCTGGTGCTGGCGGTGCATCCCGGCGTGAAGGCGGCCCACCTGACGGAACTGATCGCGCTGGCGAAGGCCAGGCCGGGGGAAATCAATTACGCATCCAGCGGCAGCGGCACCGGCTCCCACTTGTCGGGCGAAATGTTCGCCCGCATGGCCGGCATCCGCCTGACCCACATTCCTTACAAGGGCACCGCCCCGGCGACCACCGATCTGCTCGGCGGCCAGGTACAGATGAGCTTTGGCGTGATTCCGGGACTGCTGCAGCATATTCAGTCCGGCAAGCTGCGCCCCATCGCCGTTACCGGCAGGAGCCGCAGCCCGCTATTGCCGAACGTGCCGACCATGGCGGAAGCCGGCCTGCCGGGCTACGAAAGCACGCTGACCTACGGCATCCTCGCGCCCAAGGGAACGCCGCAGCCGGTGGTCCGGGAGATTCATGGACAGATCGCCAGGGCGTTGACATCGGAACGCTTGCGCGCTTCACTGTCTGCCGAAGGCGCCGTGCCGGTGACGGGGTCGCCAGCCGATTTCGGCGCAACCATGCGCAGCGAAATCGAAAAATGGGGAAAAGTGATCCGGGAGGGAAATATCCGCGCCGACTAGGAGGGAAGGACAGTCGCGCCGGAGCAGGAAAACGGGTGAGGCGTCAGAGGAAGCTCTTGCAGGCCCAGACCAGCAGGCTGATGCTCACCGCGGCTGAAGCAGCCATGCACAGAACGGCTTGCAGCTTGGCGAAGTTGAAGCCCTTTGCGTCGTGGTTCAGTGCTTCTGCGTTGCTGATAGTCTTTTCCATGCCTGCCTCATTGAGATATGACAATCGAATTTCCAGCATGGATTGTACTAAAGCAGTGAAGACAAGCAATGCCTGCTTGTTAACATCGAGAAAAATAATTGCGTCGGATAAGAAAAACGCCTTATTAAGAGGCGTTTTTCTAAAAGGCGTTTTTCAATCCAGGAAGGCGTCCTTCGAAGCGCTCACCGTTAGCGCTCACTTACGCCAGCGGTGAATGCTGTCATTGAGTAGCTTCCGCAATCCGCTTTCGGATATGGCCGAGCGCTTCCTCCACCTGGTCCACCAGGATCAGACAAAGGTCGCCGGCCGACAGGCTTTCCAGCGCCGTATCGATAGCAAGAAATTCGCCGCGGATCTCGCGCACGTCGCTGGCCCGCTTTGCCCGGCCCAAGCCCTGACGCAGCAGCGCAATCACCTCGCCATCCGCGCGACCGCGCTGGCACTGGTCTTCATACAGCACGATCTGGTCGAAGGCATCGCCCAGGATCTCGGTCTGGCGCTGGATGTCGATATCGCGCCGGTCGCCGGCGCCGCTGATGACCACCGAGCGGCGCTTGCCGGGCATGGCTTCGACTGCCTGTGCCAGCGCCTGGATCGCGTCCGGGTTGTGGCCGTAGTCGGCGATCAGGGTGGCGCCGCGGTAGCTGAACAGGTTGAAGCGGCCCGGCGTGGTGGCGGCATCGCTGGTGAAGGATGCCAGCGCCGAGCGGATCACCGGCCATTCAATGCCCAGCGCCCAGCCGGCGGCAATCGCCGCCATCACGTTCTCGACCTGGAAGCCGATCACGCCGCCGTGGGTCAGCGGAATCTCGGCCAGCGCGAATTTCTCCACCACCTTGCCCTCGCAGGCGATCAGGTGGTCGCCGTCGCGATAGACCACGCGGCATTTCTTGGCGCGGTGCGCCGCCATCACCGGATGGTGGCGGTCGGCGGCGAAATAGGTCACGGAGCCGGGACAGGACTTGGCCATGGCGGCAACCACCGGGTCGGCCGCGTTCAGCACCGCCACGCCGTTCGGCGCCACGTTCTGCACGATGACGCGCTTGACCACCGCCAGGTCTTCCACGGTATTGATGAAGTTCAGGCCGAGGTGGTCGCCGATGCCGATGTTGGTCACCACCGCGACGTTGCAGCGGTCGAAGCCGAGGCCTTCGCGCAGGATGCCGCCGCGCGCGGTCTCGAACACCGCCGCGTCCACGTCAGGGTGCATCAGCACGTTGCGGGCGCTGCGCGGACCGCTGCAGTCGCCGGTGTCGATGCGGCGGCCGTTGACGAAGACGCCCTCGGTGCCGGTGATGCCGACGCGCAGGTGGTTGGCCGCCAGCATGTGCGCGATCAGGCGGCCGGTGGTGGTCTTGCCGTTGGTGCCGGTGACGGCCACGACCGGAATGCGGCCGTCGTCGCCGTCGGCGTACATGGATTCGATGATGGCGTCGCCCACCGGCCGGCCCTTGCCGTAGGAAGGCTGCAGGTGCATGCGCAGGCCGGGCGCGGCATTCACCTCGACGATGCCGCCGCCCTGTTCCTCCAGCGGCGTGATCACGTTCTCGCACACCACGTCGACGCCGCAGATGTCGAGGCCGACCATTTGCGCCGCTTCCACCGCGCGCGCCGCCAGTTCCGGATGCACGTCGTCAGTGACGTCGGTGGCGGTGCCGCCGGTGCTGAGGTTGGCGTTGTTGCGCAGGACGACATGCTTGCCCTTGGGCGGCACGCTGTCCAGGGTGAAGCCCTGCTTGCCCAGGGTGGCGATCGCCAGGTCGTCGAGGCGGATCTTGGTCAGCGATGTGGCATGGCCGTCGCCGCGCAGCGGGTCCTTGTTGACGATCTCGACCAGCTCCCGCACCGTCCTGGCGCCGTCGCCGATCACTTGCGGCGGTGCGCGGCGGGCAGCGGCGACCAGCTTGTTGCCGACCACCAGCATGCGGAAGTCGTGGCCGGGCAGGTAGCGCTCGACGATCACGTCGGTGCTGATGCGGCTGGCGACCTCGAAAGCCTTGGTGATTTCCTCGCGGCTGGCGATGTTCACCGCCACGCCCTTGCCCTGGTTGCCGTCGCGCGGCTTGACCACGACGCGGCCGCCGATGGCTTCGGCGGCGGCGCAGGCTTCCTCGGCGCTGTAGACCACCTTGCCGTTGGGGACCGGCACGCCGGCGGCGGCCAGCAGCATCTTGGTCAGTTCCTTGTCCTGGGCGATGGATTCGGCGATGGCGCTGGTATGGTCGGTCTCGGCCGCCTGAATGCGACGCTGGCGGCTGCCCCAGCCGAATTGCACCATGCTGCCCTGCGTGAGGCGGCGGTAGGGAATGCCGCGGCGCAGGGCGGCGTCGACGATGGAGCCGGTGCTGGGTCCCAGGCGAATGTCTTCGTCGAGCGACTTCAGCTGTTCCAGCGCGCCGGCGAGGTCGAAGGGCTGGTCCTCCAGCGCGGCGCGGCACAGCGCTTCGGCCAGTTCCATGGCGAGGCGGCCGACTTCTTCCTCGGTGTACTCGACCACCACCTGGTAGGTGCCGGGTTCGACCGTGGCGACCGTGCGGCTGAAGGTGACCGGGCAGCCGGCCTCGGCCTGTAGGCTTAGCGCCGCCGCTTCCAGCGCATGGGCGAGGGAAAAGGCATGAGCCTCGTCCAGCGGGCGCATGAAATCGATGGCAGGGAAGCGGTCCTGCAGGCGGGCGTCCAGGCCCTTCAGGTTGACGATGGAGCGCTCTTCGTCGCTGCAGCGCACGACGGCTTCGATGGCGGTGTGACGGCTCCACAGGTTCGGGCCGCGCAGGGCCCGAATGCGTGTTATTTCCATGGTTGGCTTTCCAGATGAGCCGGCGCCGAGCGGGCGCCGGCGCTGATACGGTATTACGTGCGCTTCTGTGCCCGCGCCCGGCGCTGGCTGGTCAATTCGTCGGCGAAGGTTTCGATGCCGCTGCGGATCAGCTCCACCGGCAGGCTCAAGGCCCAGGCCGCGGCGGCAGCCACGACCATGCCCTCGAGCTGGACCGGCAGGTCGTCGGTGGCGCCATCCGGCACCGGCAGGCCGTCGGACAGCACCTCTTCCTGCGCGCCGCGCGCCAGCACGATCAGGCCGTCGCGCATGAACACGGCGCGGCCGCCGGCAGCGAGATGCTGCTGCAGCTGCGGCAGGTCCGGCTGCACGCCGTAGAACACCACCTCGCCGTCGCACAGCGGCGCCAGCGCCGCCACGTTGGCGTCGGCGGCGTTCAGCACCGCGGCGCCGTCTTCGAGCACCACGTCGACCTGGGTGCGCATCACCTTGGCAAGCTGCTCGGCATCGTTGATGTCGAACTCGGGCAGGGTCGCAGCGGGGTCCAGGCTGGTGACCACGCCCACCTGGCAGCGGTCGTAGGCCAGTCCCTCGGACAGGATGGTGCGGCAATTGTTTTCGATCACCGCGGCGTCCACCGACTTGTTGAGCAGCACGCGGCGTCCCGACTCCCAGTTGTCGGAGTCGTTCTTCTCGACCTGGCGCTGGTTCAGGTACAAGCCTTCGCTGCCCGCCAGGCCGACGAAGGAGCCGTTCAGGTGCAGCAGGCGGGCAATCAGGCGCGCCGCCAGCGCGGTGCCGTGGCTGCCGCACAGGCCGACCACCGGAATGCGGCCGTTCTCGGTCGGCCCGAACAGGTGCTCGACGATGGCTTCGCCCACCGGACGCGGCGCGGCGTTGACCGGCTTCAGGTGCATCAGCAAGCCGGGGCCGGCATTGATTTCGACGATGGCGCCGCCGGTTTCTTCCAGCGGACGGGAAATGTCCTCCGTCACCAGGTCGATGCCGGCGATGTCCAGCCCCACCACGCGCGCGGCCAGCGAAGCGATCGCCGCGACGTCCGGATGCACCTGCTCGGTGATGTCGAACGCCATGTTGCCGGTGCGCTGCACCACGATTTCCCTGCCGGCCGGCGGCACGGAATCGGCGGCGAAGCCCTGGCGGTTGATCTCCAGGCGGATCACGTGGTCGCGCTCCAGCACCACCTTGTCCATCGGGAATTCTTCCTCGTCGCCGCGGCGCGGATCGGTGTTGACCTGGGTCTCGATCAGCTCGGCCACGGTGGAGCGGCCGTCGCCGGTGATGGTGACGATCTCGCCGCGGGCGCAGGCCACCACCTTGCCGCCCACCACCAGCACCCGGTGCTCGTGGCCGGGAATGAACTTCTCCACCAGCACTTCGCTGCCTTCGTTGATGGCGACCTCGTAGGCCGCTTCGATCTGTTCCTGCGTGGTGAGGTTGGTGGCCACGCCTCGGCCATGGTTGCCGTCGGTCGGCTTGACCACCACCGGCAGGCCGATGTCCTGCGCGGCTTCCCAGGCATCCGCCGGGCTCTCGACGGCGCGGCCTTCCGGCACCGGCACGCCGCAGGAGCGCAGCAGGGTCTTGGTCAGGTCCTTGTCGCTGGAGATGCTTTCCGAGATCGCCGGCGTGCGGTCGGTTTCGGCGGTCCAGATGCGGCGCTGGTGGATGCCGTAGCCGAGCTGTACCAGATTGCCGTCGTTCAGGCGGGTGGAGGGGATCTGGCGCTCGCTGGCGGCATCGACGATGCAGGCGGTGCTCGGCCCGAGGCAGACAGAGTCGGCCATGGCGCGCAGCGGCGTGACCGCGGCGGGCACGTCGAAGGGATCGTCGTTGATGGCGGCCATGACGAGGTCGCGCGCCACCTGCAGGGCGGCGCGGCTGACCCGCTCATGGCGGGCGCGCACCACCAGCTTGTAGACGCCGCGCTTGGAGGTCTCGCGCGCCTTGCCGAAGCCGGTCTGCATGCCGGCCAGGTTCTGCAGCTCGATCATCACATGTTCCATGATGTGCGCCGGCCAGGTGCCTTCGCGCAGGCGCAGCAGAAAACCGCCGGGCTCGCCCACGCCGCAGCGGTGCTCGGCGAGGCCGGGCAGCATGGCGGTGAGCCGTTCATAGAAACCGGGAATCTTGTTGGAGGGGTAGTCCTCCAATTCGCCGATATCGACCCAGGCTTCCAGCGCCGGGCGATACGTCCAGATATTGGGCCCCCGAAGAGACATCACCTTGGTGATCTCGATGGCTTTTTTTCTCATGTTAAGCAAGTGACAAGTGCGGGCCGTAAAAGCGAAGCATAAACTAAAGACGCAAGCTGCAATAACGCCCGAAATCCTGATTGGTTTACAGTAAGTTCAAAAGTTCTTTCCTGTGGCACATTCCACGGATTTCCGGTTGACAGGGCTGCTCATGCAACATATAAGCATGAGCGCCATGCGTGCCGCTGTGCGCCGCCGGCGGATTATGCCGCTTTCCGCGACATCCTTACCACACTATTCATCCTGATGCTGTCGACAAATTACTCCTGGCCCGATTCCTGGCGCGCCGATCTGCAGTCCCAACTGCAGGAAGGAGAGCGGGCCGTTGCCTTTCTTGAAATCGATCTCGATGCCGAGCTGCGTTTCCAGACCGGCCTGCTGGTGCTTACCGACCGCCGCCTGCTGAGCCGGCCGGCGGGCACCAGCGCCTGGCAATCCTGGGCTTACCAGCCGGACATGACGCTGTCGGCGCACGACCATGCCGGTGTCGGCACGCTCGACCTGGCGGACAGCCGCCAGCGCCTGGCCTGCTGGCGCTACACGCTCGGCCGCAATCCGGCCGCGCTGCGCCTGATCGGCGAATTCAACCTGCACCGCGACGCTGCCGTCGCCGGCCGGGTCGCCGAGCAGCCGCCGCAGGCGCTGTGCGACACCTGCAAGGCGCCGCTGCCGCCGGACGAGGAGGACTGCCCGGCCTGCAACCGCGAAGCCCATACGCCGCCCTCCACCTGGACCCTGTTCCGGCTGTGGCGCTTCGCCCGTCCCTACCGCGGCCAGCTGCTGGCCGGCTTCCTGCTGACGCTGGCCTCCACCGCCGCGACCCTGGTGCCGCCCTACCTGACCATGCCGCTGATGGACAATGTCCTGATCCCTTACCAGAACGGCAAGCCGATCGACGTCTCGCTGACGGCGCTCTACCTGTCGGGCCTGTTCGGCGCGGCCATGGTGGCCTGGGTGCTGGGCTGGGCCAAGACCTACATCCTGGCGCTGGTGTCCGAGCGCATCGGCGCCGACCTGCGCACCTCCACCTATGAGCACCTGCTCAACCTCTCGCTCGACTACTTCGGCGGCAAGCGCACCGGCGACCTGATGGCCCGCATCGGCTCGGAGACGGACCGTATCTGCGTGTTCCTGTCGCTGCACCTGCTCGACTTCGCCACCGACGTGCTAATGCTGGTGATGACGGCCACCATCCTGGTGTCCATCGATCCCAAGCTGGCGCTGGTGACGCTGCTGCCGCTGCCCTTCATCGCCTGGATGATCCACGTTGTGCGCGACAAGCTGCGCCACGGCTTCGAGAAGATCGACCGCATCTGGTCGGAAGTCACCAACGTGCTGGCCGACACCATCCCCGGCATCCGCGTGGTCAAGGCCTTCGCCCAGGAGAAGCGGGAAGCGGCGCGCTTCCGCGAAGCGAACCGCCACAACCTGGCGGTGAACGACCGCGTCAACAAGGTCTGGTCGCTGTTCTCGCCCACCGTCGGCTTCCTCACCGAGATCGGCCTGCTGGTGGTGTGGGGAGTCGGCATCTGGCAGGTCTCGCAGAACCACATCACCGTGGGCGTGCTGACCGCCTTCATCGCCTACATCAGCCGCTTCTACACCCGGCTCGACTCGATGAGCCGCATCGTCTCGGTGACGCAGAAGGCGGCCGCCGGCGCCAAGCGCATCTTCGACATCCTCGACCACGTCTCCAACGTGCCGGAGGCGGTCAATCCGGTGCCGCTGCCGCGCGTCGAAGGCCGCATCCAGCTGCGCGACGTCGGCTTCCGCTACGGCAACCGGGCGGTGATCCGCGGCGTGAATCTCGACATCGCGCCGGGCGAGATGATCGGCCTGGTCGGCCACAGCGGCTCGGGCAAGAGCACCCTGGTCAACCTGATCTGCCGCTTCTACGACATTTCCGAAGGCGCCATCCTCATCGACGGCAAGGACGTGCGCTCCTTCCGCGTGGCCGACTACCGCCGCAACATCGGCCTGGTGCTGCAGGAGCCCTTCCTGTTCTTTGGCACCATCGCCGAGAACATCGCCTACGGCCGGCCGGAAGCCACGCGCGAGGAAATCATCGCCGCCGCCCGCGCCGCCCATGCGCACGAATTCATCCTGCGCCTGCCGCACGGCTACGATTCCCTGGTGGGCGAGCGCGGCCAGACCCTCTCCGGCGGCGAGCGCCAGCGCATCTCCATCGCGCGGGCGCTGCTGATCGATCCGCACATCCTCATCCTGGACGAAGCCACCTCCTCGGTCGACACCACCACCGAGCGCGAGATCCAGAAGGCGCTCGACAACCTGGTGCGCGGCCGCACCACCATCGCCATCGCCCACCGCCTCTCGACGCTGCGCCGCGCCAGCCGCCTGGTGGTGCTCGACCGCGGCCAGATCGTCGAGGTCGGCGGGCATGACGAACTGCTGGCCAGGGAAGGCGCCTATTATCGGCTGCACCAGGCGCAGGCCCGCGTCGCCGAGAACGAAGCCGCCAACGAGGAAACCACCGAGGAGTTGCGGGCATGAGCGCCACCCTGTCATTCGAACTGAAACGCGATGCCTTCGGCCGCCTGGCCTTCCTCGGCGAGGACGGCCAGTGGCATGGCGGCGTGGTGCCCGTGCGCGCCTTTCCCATCGCCGCGCCGGATCACGGCATCTCGCTGATGGATGCGGACGGCCATGAGCTGGTGTGGATCGAAAGCCTGCAGCAGGTGCCGGCCGATGCGCGCCGGCTGATCGAGGAAGAGTTGGCTGGCCGGGAGTTCCTGCCGGTGATCAGCCGCATCGACTCGGTTTCCAGCTTCGCCACGCCGAGCACCTGGCAGGTGGAAACCGACCGCGGCGCCACCAGCTTCGTGCTGGAAGGCGAGGAGAACATCCGCCGCATCGGCCAGTCGGCGCTGCTGATCGCCGACAGCCACGGCATCCAGTTCCTGATCCGCGACCTGACGGCGCTGGACCGGCACAGCCGCAAGCTGCTGGACCGCTTTCTCTAAACGTTTACGCGAAATAAATCAGGAGCGGCCCATCAGCCGCTTCCACCACGGCCGACGGTGGCTTGCGGGCGGCGCTGGCGGGAAGGGCGCCGGTGGATTCGGCTGAGGCTGGGCCTGCGGCTGTGGGTGGGTTTGCGCTTGTGGTGGCGCGGGCGCCTGCGGCGCAGGTGCCGCCGGTGTGGGCTGGGGCGAAGCCGGCGTGGGCGTCAGCTCGGGAATCGGCGGCGGCGCGCTGGCCACCTGCTTGTCGTACTCCAGCAGCAGCACCTTGCTCTCCAGCACCCGGATCACATTGTCCTTGTCCGCCAGGCGCTGCCGCAGCTCGTTGGTCACCTGATCCTTCACCTTGCGCAGTTCCGCCTCCAGCGCCAGCGCCCGCTCCAGCGAGCGGTTCCTTTCCTCCAGCAAAGCGATGGCCAGCTTGTCCTGGGCTGGGTTCGCGTCATCGTCCGGATGCAGGCGGCCGTAGGCGCGCAGCAATTCGGACGTGTCGATGCGCGTTTCTCCCTCCGGGGAAACGGTCTTGCTCAGGCGGCCCTTCTCGATGTCGCGATAGATCGTCGTACGGTTCTTGCGGACCAGCTTGGCGGCTTCGCTGATTGAAACTAGTGCCATGGGGTGTCATGAAAATGCGGCGGATGAATGCCGCAGGCAAATGCGGCTGCGGCACGGGCGGGCGCGCCGCGAAGGCCGAAGGACGGCGGCTTCAGGCGCGCTTCGCCTTGAAATTGACCAGAATGATACCAGCCAGCACCAGCAGCGCACCGGCGCCGAACTGCAGCCCCACCGGATCATGCAGCAGCAGCACGCCGAAGGCAACGCCAAAGAGAGGTGTCAGGAAGGAAAACACGGTGATGCGCGAGGCGAGATAGGTGCGCAGCAGCCAGAACCAGACCAGGAAGCTGGCGAAGCCGATGATCACCGTCTGGAAGAACAGGCTGCCGAGCACGGCGTTCGTCAGCGAGAAGCGGAAGGCCTGCCCGGTCAGCACTGCCACCAAAACCAGCAGCGCGCCGGAACTGCCGAGCTGGTAGAGCAGGGTGACCGAGGGCGAGGCTTCCGACAGGCGCGAGCGGCGGATCAGCACGGTGGTCGCGCCCCAGAACAAGCCTGCCAGCACGCCGAAGGCATCGCCCAGCAGCAGGTCGCCGGTTTCCTTGCTGCTCGTACCAAAGCTGCCGGAGAAGGCGACCACGATGCCGGCAAAAGCCGCACCCACGCCGACCCATTGCAGCGGACCGAGTCGCTCGCCTGGCACCAGCCAGTGCAGGCCGAGCACCGTGAACACCGGCGCGGTATAGAGGAACACCGACATGTGGGAGGCGGTGGTGTGCTCCAGCCCGAGGGACACGCACAGGAACTCGATGGCGAACAGCAGGCCGGCGCCGAGGCCGGGCAGCAGAGTGCCGTCGGCCAGGGAAAACTTCTCGCGTCGCCACAGCATGAGGCCGTACACCATCAGCGCCGCCAGGGCCGAACGCAGGCCGATCTGCAGCACCGGCGACATGTCGTGGGCGGCGAGCTTGACGGCCACCTGCTGCATGCCCCACAACAGGCAGAGAGCAATCATGGTGGACATGGCGAAGGCATCCGGCGGCTTGCGGCTGGGGGGCATGGGTCTCCTCTTTTGTGAATATGAGGGCCGCAAAACAATAGCGGCACATTTTTGTGCCGCTATTGTGACAGCGTGTGATGCTTTTCGCTGACTACAAACTCGGTTGAGTTTTAATTCATATGGAAAAGTGGCTGTGAGGTAGCATTCGAGAACCGGACGCGTATATCAGAAATTCCACATGATGGCGCCTTGCAGAGATTCGTTTTCTGGTCCGCGATTGTAGACGCCACCACCTTTTAAAGTCTTTGATCCTATCAAAACATAAGTGCCTAGGTTTTTAGTTTCCAAACCATACGCAGCCCGCGTAGTCACCTCAATGTTGCCCCAGACTGGCGAGGTAAATCCCCCTTCTACCCAAGAGCTGCCCGTTTGGATTAGATTGAATTTTTTAAGTGTACTGACTACGGAATAACCATAAAGTGCATCAAAATTTAATTTTCCAGACGAACCGCTTACGCCGATGGTAAAACCTTGCTCTTCATTGAAGGGTACGTTGCTATCTTTATTGAATCCAATATTCCATTGTTTATAGCCCATAAAATTTAGACTTAGGCTCGTGGGGCCTTTGATCGGATTAAAACTAAGTGCTGCGGCAATTCGGTTCTTTACCCCACCAGAATTAAAGGAAATATATGGTTCAATACGATCTGTAATGGAAAGTTTGAACAGGCCGCCGGTCGCTTTCTCAACTGCGGTGATAGGCGCAGTCACTTCAAGACGATTTACATTCAAGTCGGGTAGTTCAGTTCCAGTTCCAGTTCCAGGAGATGCTAAAGCATTCAACTGATTTCGATTCAGCTTATCTATGCGAACTTTGACATCTAGGTTGTATTGCCCAAATACGTTGACTGAACCCTTAGATGTCGTTCTGTTTGGCAGATTTATCTTGCCGGTGTTCGCTCCAGGAGAACTTACACTCGGAGTGAATGCAGTGGAAGGCGGCAGGGGAGTCTTAGCCGAATCAGGAAGCAGGACGTTACCGCTTGCATGAAAATCGCCACTTGGTGAAGTGGGCTGAGAAACGGTTGACTCCTTCGCTAATAATGTCTTGCTCACCAACTCGCTTGGCAGGTTAATCTTGTTTACCGGTGGTTTTGCTGAACCTGCGACCGGCGGAGATGAATTCGATTGCGTTGCCTTCGCCGCATCCGGCCCTGAAAATTGCTTAACTGGGACCGGAGCGGGTTCATTCGAAGAAGAAGGGAGCGACGGAACCGTCTGATTCGGTTGCAAAGGCAAAAGCAGATCCGTGGTATTCCTCGAGTATGGCCCGAGCTTGTCATTCGTTGGCATTATGTCCCCCTGTGCCGAGTTGGTTAAATTTCCGCACGTTGAGCTTTGTTCCCAGCAGAAACCGTGCCACTCGAATGGCAAAAACCAGCACCTGTCTGCAAATAGGTATAGCTTTGAATATATTCGTGCTATTGCAAAACAAACTAAATCCATGACCCTCCACCAAATTACCCGCATCTACCCCGCCGTTCGCGACGACATTGCCGACCTCGTCACCTACCGCGCCCTGCCGACTCAGCACATCGACATGGTCGATCCCTTTCTCTTCCTCAACCATCACGGCCCGCAAGTCTATCCGCCGGGCAACAGAGGCTTGCCGTTCGGCCCGCATCCGCATCGCGGTTTTGAGACAGTGACTTTCATCTTCGATGGCGACATCGCCCACCGCGACAGCGGCGGGCATGAAAGCGTGATCGGGCCGTGGGGCGTGCAGTGGATGACGGCCGGGCGCGGGCTGGTGCATGAAGAGGTGTCGTCGGCGGAATTCAAGGTGCGCGGCGGGCCGATGGAAATCCTGCAGCTGTGGGTCAACCTGCCGGCGCGACTGAAGATGACGGAGCCGGCTTATGTCGGCCTGCAGGGCGACCAGATCCCGGTCATTGAAGAGGATGCGGGCCGGGTGCGTATCCACCTCACTTCGGGCGAATGGGGCGAGAAGGCAGGGCCGATCCGGTCGCTGACCGACGTGGCGGTGATGTCGATCGAGATGGACCGGGATGGCAGGCTGGCCGTACCGGTGCCTGCGGGGCGCAGCATCTTTTTCTACGTCGTGCGCGGCGACGTGGCGGTTGGCGGCGGAGAGGTGCCGGTGCGCCATCTGGCCGAATTCACGCAAGAAGGGGACGGCTTGGAGATTCAGGCGCTGCAGCCGTCGCTGGCGCTGCTGTGCCATGCGCAGCCGCTGCGGGAGCCGGTGGTTTCCCACGGGCCGTTCGTGATGAATACCCGGGAAGAGATCCACCAGGCCATCCGCGATTACCAGGCGGGCCTGTTCGGTTGAGCAGGCAACACTCGGCATCGTCCGATTCTCATGCTGCGGGAAAATTTTTCCGCAGCAAGCGCTCGTCCCGCCCAACGCACGCGCAAGCCGCATTTCCTCTCGAACCTTGATCCCGCGCGGCGGGTGAAGGCCGACGCCGCTGAACCAGTGCATCCCTGTCTTCTCTAACCGGCAAGACCATATCGGAGCGAAACATGAGCGTAAGGGAAATGGATGCGGTGCAACTGCTGACCATCCAGCATCGGGCGCTGGAACGCCTGCTGCAGGAAGCGGCGGAAGAGCAGGACGCGAAGCAGAAACAGATGCTGGTGAACCGCGCCGGCGACGAGTTGATGGTGCATCTCACTTCCGAGGAGAAGATTTTCTATCCGGCCGTCAGGGCGGCGCGCACCGAGGACATCCTGCTGGAGTCGCTGGAGGAGCATCTTTCGCTCAAGCGCCTGCTGGCGGACCTGCTGGCGCTGGATCCGAATGAAACCACCTACGAGCCGAAATTCAAGGTGCTGAAGGAACAGGCCGAGCATCACCATCGCGAGGAGGAAGAGCATCTCTTCCCGAAGGTGACGCGGCTGATGCCGGAGGACCAGCGCCATGCGCTCGGCAAGGAGATGCTGGAAATGCAGGTGGAGATGGCCAAGGCCGGCAAGCCGCGCGAGGATGCTTCCGACCAGACCGGCGCCGCCGCCCCGCTCGAGTAGCTACCGTCCGGGTCGGGCCGCCGCGGGGTATGATGCGGCATCCCCTTGCTAGCGGGCCCCCCCATGACCTTCCTGTTCTGGCTGTCCTTCATCGCGCTGGTGGTGGCCGTCGCCAGCTCGGTCGAGCTGATGCTCGGCGCCGGCAAATTGCGCCACCTGCGCGATGTGCGACCCGACGAGACAGCCACGCCGCTGCCGCCGGTATCGATCGTGTTCTCGGCATTGAACGAGGCTCACACCATCGAACCGGCGCTGCGATCCGTGCTGGCGCTGGACTACCCGGCGCTGGAGATCATCGTCATCAATGACCGCTCGACCGATGCCACGCCGGCCATACTGGAGCGCATGGCCAGCGGCGAGCCGCGCCTGAAGGTGGTGCATGTCGACACGCTGCCGGAAGGCTGGCTCGGCAAGAACCATGCGCTGCATCGCGGGTCGCAGGCGGCCAGCGGCGACTATCTGCTGTTCACCGATGCCGACGTCGTCTTCGAGCGCACCACGCTCCGTCGCGCCGTCGCGCATTGCCTGGAGGAGCGCCTCGACCACCTCACCGTCTTCCCGGACACCCCGGTCAAGGATCGCCTGCTGGCGATGCTGATGCTGAACTTCGGCGTCACCTTCATGCTGCGCTTCAAGCCCTGGAAAGTGCGCGACTCGGCCGGCCATTTCCTCGGCCTTGGCGCCTTCAACCTGGTGAAGACGTCGGCCTACCGCGACGCCGGCGGCCATGCCGCCATCGCCATGCAGGTGCTGGACGACCTGATGCTGGGCCGGGTCATGAAGGAAAAGGGATGCCGTCAGGATGTCATGCTCGGCACCGGCCTGGTATCGGTGGCGTGGTACCACAGCGCGGCGGAGATGTTCCGCGGCATGGAGAAGAACCTGTTCGCCGGCTTCGATTACCGGCTCAGCCTGCTCGGCGCCGCCACCGTGCTGGTGCTGCTGATCCGGGTATGGCCCTGGGCCGGCCTCGTCGTCACCCACGGCAGCGCATGGTGGATGAACCTCGCCACCGTGCTGCTGGAATTCGGGGTGTTTCTTGCGAGTGCCCGGCTGGCGGGTTATCCCCTCGGCGCGCTGCTGTATCTGCCGGTGGTGAATCTGATTTCGCTGGCGATGTGGTGGCGTGCCAGCCTGCTAACGCTGTCACGCGGCGGGATTACCTGGAGAGGGACGTTCTATTCCCTTGGGCAGCTACGCCGCAGAAGCTGAACATCGCCGAAAGGCGAAATAACCAGCTGCGGGCGACGATCAGTCCCCAATTCGAAGTCACTCCTCTTTTAGCTTAGTTCTCTAAGTTGCAGTTCCTGCTCAACAGCGAATCCGGTTGCTGTTCGGGACGATATGCAATTACTTCCTCCTTTAGCGGCTTGGCATTTGCGGCTCCGTCGCCGTAAGGTCTTTTTTTTTTGAAAAAACAGACTTGCTTACAGCTCGTTAAGGAGATTAATTACTATGCTTACCTACACATTTTCCCATGCCGCAAGATCTTAACGCATTTTCATTGATATTCATCAATTAATAAAAAGAAATTGTTACAATATCGAAATACCTTCCAGAAGGTATGTAACTAACAGTCAGATGAGCGTAGTATCACGTCTTTGTTGCGTATTGGAAATTCAGAAAGATTGGTTTCGCTTCTGTTTTCTGGTGAATGGAAAATTAGTTCGGACGATTGATCGAATGGTCAACGGGCCTCAAGTTGAAAGTTTGGAAGGTTATGGCAGCGAAGAAAAAGCAAAAGAAAAGTGCGGCGAGCCCTAAGGCAAAGCGAGGACTGGTCCACGGATTAATGACCGCAGCCGGCGTGCTGCTCGGTCAAAAGGCAATTGCTGGCGAAAAAGACATCGATCGCAAGAGTGAAGCGACGTCCGAACAGCTCGCTTGGGAAGCCGTTGCCGAGGCGGTAGAATCGCAGGAGGCCGCGTCAGACGCACAAGCGTCCGAAAATGCGCCCGCTGGCCTTGCCGCTGCGGACTTGCCCCCGGATGAGCCCCTAGTCGTTGCTGCGCTCGACGATCAGTTCCCGACGTTCGATCAGTTGGCCGCCAGCGGTGCGAATTATTCGGTGGAACCGACTGATTTGCTAGCACAGGCGGAAGCTGCCGCCGCCGATGCTTCCGCTTCCGCCGCCAGCTTAACTGCAGCTTCAGATGCCGCCGTTTCGTCCGTCGCCGCAGGTGCAGGCGCCGGATTGGCCGGAATCTCGATCGGCAGCCTGGCCGGCATCACTACTGCTGCGCTTGGCTTAGGTACCGTGCTGAGCGGCAGTTCAGCCTCTTCGACGCCGTCACCTTCTCCCGCACCAACGCCTTCACCTTCGCTGCTAACCACCACGACTACCTCTGGTAAGGTCATAGATGGCGCGGTTAAAAGCGCCAAGGTGTTCTACGACGCCAACGGCAACGGCAAGCTCGATGAGGGCGAAAGTTTTGCCTTCACGGACGAGAACGGTGCTTTCACGCTCAAAGACTACACCGCCACGAACGGCGGCCGTTTCGTCGTCGAAGCGGGCGGCACGGATACTTTTACCGGTCAGAAAATCGGCGCTATGGTGGCTGCAGCTGGCTACAGCTCGGTCAACCCATTCACCACGCTGCTCGCCAGCGGCGCTATCTCCGAGAAGGCGTTGCTCCAGAAGCTCGGCCTTACCGGCCTGGATCTCAACAGCTATGATCCGGTCGCGGTGATGAAGTCGTCCACCGCCACCGCGGAACAGAAAGCTCTTGCGCAGAAGGCCTTCACCATCGGCCAGGAAATATTCTCCGTCATCCAGGCCGCGTCCGCGCTCAAGGGCACGGCGGAGGGAGCCGCTGTAGACGCCGCCGACATCGCCGACGTGGCCGGCGCTATGGCACAGGCACTGGTCGCCAGTTCCGGCTCCACCCTGTCCGACATGCTGGGCGATGCCACCGGCGCTGCGCTGAATGTCGCGACCGCCGGTGCCAGCGGCGACTACAGCGCTATGAAGGCTTCCCTGGCCAGCGCGCTGCAGAACATCAACGAGCAGATCGGCCAAGCCTATTCCGGCCTCGCCAGCGCGCTCTCCAGTGGCGACCTGCTTTCCCTGGCCAGCATGACGGCCATCGCCGCGATTTCCCAGAATGCGCTCACCTCGGCCGTCGTCAACAATGACGCCTCGGCGCTGAGCCGGCTGTCCGACGACAACGCGCTCGCCTCGCTGATCAATGTTTACTCCGACACTCTCGGCGGCGCGGCAGGCGGCGTCTACTCGATCTCTGGCACCGCCGCCAAGATCGACCAAAACTATGCCGACGCTCCCGACCTGGTGAAGAACGCCGAGCACGTCAGCGTCACCGACAAGGCGACGCTGGAGCAGGCGCTGCGGCTGGGTAAGCTCGACAATGTCGGCTTCAACGTCGCGCAGCTGCAATCGGTTGGCACTACCAGTGTCAATCTCGCCGATGCGTCCCAACTGGTCGGCGACGGCCTCAAGTTCGACGGCGCCGACAACATCACCCTGAATTTCAGCCAAAACCAGATTGCCGTCGTGGCTGGCAATGCCGAGGCCTTCCGTGTGGCAGGCGTAGACCAGCTGCACGTCAATGGTGGGGCCCTGGGCAACCTGCACATGACGCAGGCCAACGCCCTGCTCGGCAATGACGGCAAGTACGACGCGGGCGATCTCAAGTTCGTCAGCGGCGACGATGTCACACTTGCCTTCGAGCCGACCGAGTTGCCAGCGGTGGTCAATGCCGCAGCCGCCCTGCATTCCCTCGGAGTGGATCATCTGCATATCGGCAGTACGCCTCTGATGCTGTCCAATGCTGACGCCAGCGCCTTTATCAACGCAGGCCTTGACTTTGATGGCGCGTCTGACCACGTCGCTCTCAACGCTACGGGCACGCACCTATCCACCAGCTTGAAGGAGTTGCAGAAGCTCGGCGTGGACAGCGTTACACTGTCCGCTGGCAATCATCTTTCGCTGGACCTGGGTGCCGGTACGTTGGGCGACAGCGCGCTGCCGCACTTTGCCAATAATCTGGATGTCACGCTCAGCATCACCGATGCCCAGATAGCCGATGTCGCTTCGCACGCAGCGCTGCTGCAAGGCGCTGGAATCGACAATATCCATCTTGCCGATGGTAATTTGGCCAACCTTACCCTAGCACAAGCCAACGCCTTGCTCGGCAACGATGGCGACTTCGATTTTGGCACCGACCTGAAATTCGTCAGCGGCGACGACATCACGCTTAACCTTGGCGTCACCAGCCTGGATGCGGTGGTGCATGAGGCCAGCGCATTGCATGCGCTCGGCGTGGATCATCTCGCCGGTGGCGCTAACCACTTCGTGCTCGACACTGCCCAGGCCAGCCAGCTCATCCACGCCGGACTAGATTTCGACGCCGCGTCCGACGTCACGCTCGATGTGTCACACGCCGCCGGCACCCACCTCTCCAGCAGCCTCAAGGAGTTGCAGAAGCTGGGCGTGGACGCCATTACCGGCACTGCCGGCGAGCACATCGCCATCGACCTTGGCGGTGCGGGCATCGACTACGCTCACCTGCCGACCTTCGCCACCGATCTGGACGTGACGCTGGATATCAACGCCAACCAGCTCGCCGTTACAGCCGCCAACCTTAATGCGCTCGAGATCCACGGCATCGACAACATTCAACTGCACGGCAACTTCGCGCAGTTGAATGGTATCAGCACTGACATGCTGCAGAATGCGGGCGTGGACGCAGTCACGCTCGACGTCGGTGGCATCGGCGCTTTGCACAACCTACTTGCCGGTGGTATCCAGGCGGCAGAATTGCCGAACGTTGGTAGCTTCCATATCGACAAGCTTGACGTATTCAACGCCAGTGGCTCGGCGGCTGAAATTCATGTCAGCGATGTTGAGGCAACGGCCATGATTAACGCCAGCCTTAGCTTTGACAGTAGCGACCATGTGGCGCTGGAAGTCGGCAATGCCGCCGGCACCCACGTCTCCACCCGCTTCGACGACCTGCATAAGCTCGGTGTCGACCGCCTCGTAGTGAATGATCAGATCTCCGGCGAGCACTTCGATATCACGAACCTGAGCACTTACGACAGCAAACTGGACGTCACTTTGGACATCGGCAACCGCGACTTGGGCGACGACCCGCTCGGCGCGCTCGGTCAGATCAAGGCGCATGGCATCGACCACATTGCCGCAAGCTTTGGAATGGATGAACTTAACAGCGACACGCTGCACCTGCTCGCCAGCTTCAACCAGTCCACCGGCCTCGATTTCGAAATCGATATTGTCGGCACCAGTACTATGACCAGCCTCGATGCGCAACTCCACGGTATCGACTTACTGAGTGGCTTCACCAGTGCCGACAAGTACGGCGACCTGGTGAATGCGCTGACCGATTCCGGTATCCATGGCATCGTGGTGGAACAGGGCGCGGTAAAAATCAGCGACGGACTCGCCGCTTCACTAACCGAGTCGGGCATGCTCCACGCCGCGCTGCCGGCCAACCTCGAACTCGATGCTACGGCCTCCGGCAACCATCTGCAGACTACGCTCAGGGATATCGCCAGCCTGGGCGTCGACAAGGTGATTACAGCTAACGTGGACAAGGTCTACGTCGACCTCGGCATCCAGTCCGACGTCAACGCCATCGCCGAGATCAGAACATTACTCTCGACGCTGGACCCGAGCAATACGCCGACGGCGGTATTCGGCGCCGACAGCCACGCAACCCTGGTGATGGATGCAAAAGTCGCCAACGCCCTGTCCACCAACGGCGTGATCGACAGTACCATCCTCGCCAAACTGGCCGACATCGGCATCCACGAGATCGACGTCATCGTGCCGGCCGGACAGGCGAGCACAGTGGTGGCGCAATCCCTGTCGCAGGTACAGCTTGTCGAAGTCAAGCTTATCGGCGAGGATGCCAATGCGATGCTCTTCGACGAGCTGCACAAGCCAAAAGCCTGAATGGCTTGAACAAGGAAGCCCGGCTAGCCGCCGGGCTTTTTCCGTTTTCAGGGGCGCTTGGCATTTCGCCAACACGGAGAGCGGATCGCAACAAGATGGTGCGCCTGACGGCGGCTGCCCGGGGCGCCCCATGAAGATAACTGGCAATACCGGCGGCGCCATGCGCCTTCCGGAGAAACAAAAGGAAACGCAGTGAGCAATCCTTCGCAAGTAGCTCAAGTAACGCATGCAGCCCAGGCAGCTCAAGCCGCTGCGGCGGGCAAGGCGCCCATCGCCACCATGCTGTACCAGTGCCGTCGAGCATTCGGCTTCGCCATGCTGCTGACCTTCGCCATCGACGCGCTGTCCATCACGCCGCTGCTGTTCATGATGAACGTCTACGACCGCGTGATCTCCACCCGCAGCGGCGTCACCCTCGTCTCTCTCCTGCTGCTCATCGTCGGCCTCTACGTGTTCTGGTCTTCCCTGGAGTGGATACGCAGCCGGCTCATGGTGCGCCTGTCGCTGCGCATCGACTGGGACTTGGCAGCCGACGTATTCGACGCCTCCTTCCGCCGCTACGTCGGCCGCAAGAACGTCAACGTGCACCAGCTGCTCGGCGACCTGCTCACCATGCGCCAGTTCATGACCGGCTCGGCGGTGATCGCGCTGATGGACGCGCCGTTCGCCATCGTCTTCATCATCATCGGCGCGCTGTTCCATCCCTTCCTCGCCATATTCATCGCGGTGGCCTCGGTGGTGATGCTGGTGGCCACCTACATGACGCAGAAGATTTCGGCCCCGGTGCTGAAGGCCGCCAACGATGCCAACGCCGAAGCCTCGCGCGTGGCTGCCTACAGCCTGCGCCATGCCGAATCCACCCTGGCGCTAGGCATGATGGGCGCGGTGCGCACCCGCTGGTACCAGCGCCACCGCGAGTTCCTCGAGCTGCAGGTCAATGCCAGCGAAGCGGCCGGCCTCACCGGCGGCTTCTCCGGCTTCCTCTCCAAGGCATTGCCCTCGCTGCAGATGGGCCTCGGCGCTTGGCTGGCGATCGAAGGCCTCATCACCGGCGGCATGGTCATGGCGGCCAGCATGCTCATCTCCAAGGCGGTGTCCCCCATCCAGAAGCTGATCGGCAGCTGGAAGGACATCGTCACCGCCCGCCAGGCCTACCAGCGCCTCAACGAACTGCTGCAGGAAGACGTGAAGTTCGCCGCCAGAATGCAGCTCCCTGCACCGCTTGGCCGGCTGGACGTGGCCGGCGCCACCGCCATCCCGCCCGGCTTCAGCAAGCCGGTGGTGGCCGACATCAGCTTCAGCGCCGCGCCCGGCCAGGCCATCGCCATCGTCGGCCCGAGCGCTTCCGGCAAGACTTCGCTCACCCGCATGCTGGTGGGCGTGTGGAAGCCGGCACAGGGCTCGGTGCGGCTGGACGGCGTGGAGCTCTCCGAGTGGAACCATGAAGAGGTCGGCCCGCACATCGGCTACGTGCCACAGGAAATCGATTTCTTCGAAGGCACGGTGGCGGAGAACATCGCCCGCCTCGGCGAGGTGGACCCGGAGAAGGTGATCGCCGCCGCCAAGCTGATCGGCATGCACGACATCATCCTAGCGCTGCCGGAAGGCTACGACACCCGGCTCGGCGAAACCGGCCATGCGCTTTCCGGCGGCCAGCGCCAGCGCCTCGCCATCGCCCGCGCTTTTTACGGCATGCCGAAATACATCGTGCTCGACGAACCCAACGCCAACCTCGACGATGCCGGCGAAGCCGTGCTGGTGCAAGCCCTGCAGACCATGAAGGACAATGGTGCCTGCATCATCATCACCACCCACCGGCCGCGCCTGGTGAGCGTGGTGGACAGCCTGCTGGTGCTGCGGGGCGGCCGCCAAGTCGGATTCGGTCCGGCCCAGGGCATGCTCAACGCGGTGCGCAACCTACAGCCCGGCACTACGCCATCCGCAGCAATCCCATCCTCCACGGCGGCCCCCGCCGCCAACGTCGTCCCCATCGCCCCGGCCGCGCCGGTGGCCGTCACCGCAGGAGAAGCCTGATGAGCAACACATCCGTTATCGCTTCTCCGCTGGTCCGCCTCTTCGGCCTGCTGCTGCGCCCCTTCATCGCCGCCGAGAAAGCCGTCGATGGCTGGATCTGCAGCTGGAACCCCTACGACCCCGCCCAGCTCAAGGACAAGGGCCTGGCGCCGGTGCAGGTGGAGGAATCCCAGATCCGCAAGTCGGCCGCGCGCTGGTTCTTCCTCAGCATGATCGCCTTCCTCGCCTGGGCCTTCTACGCGCCCATCGATGCCGGCGTAAATGTGTCAGGCAACGTCACCGTCTCGGGCTACCGCAAGTCTGTGCAGCATCCCGGCGGCGGCGTGGTGCAGGACATCCTGGTGAAGGAGGGCGCCCAGGTACGCCAGGGCGACGTGCTCATCCGCGTCAACCCGCTTAATACCGAAGCCAACCTCGCCAGCGCCGAGCTGCAGTACATCAACCTACTGGTGACCGAGTCGCGTCTGAAGTCCGAGCGCCTGGGCAAGGCAGCCATTGACTGGACCCGCGAGCTGGACCGCTGGACCAGCGACCCGCGCGCCAAGGAAGCCAAGGCGCTGCAGGTGGAGCTGCTCAATTCCCGCCGCGCCGAGTACGCAAACCAGCTCTCCGGCCTGCAGGTGCAGGCGGCAGGGCTTACCAGCGCCATCGCCGCCAAGCAGGTGCAGCTGAAAACGCTGGCCGAGGAAATGGTGAACACGCAAAAGCTGGCCGACGAAGGCCTGGTGGCGCGCAACCAGGCCAACCAGGCGCTGCGCAGCAAGTCCGAGTTGGAGTCCAGCCTCGCCACTGCCCAGGCGGACTTCGGAAAGACCCGCGCCCAGATCGCCCAGCAGCAGACCTCCTACATGAGGGACATCGACAATCAGCTGGCTGAGGTGCAGAAGAACCGCGAAGCCTACCAGGGCAAGTTCGAGGCCGCCAAGTTCGATCGCACCATGGCCGAGATCCGCGCCCCCGTGTCCGGCACGGTGGTCGGCCTCAAGGTCTACACCGTTGGCGGCGTGCTCTCCTCCGGACAGGTGCTGATGGAGATCGTGCCGGAAGACAGCAAGCTGGTGGTAGAAGCCCAGGTGCCCACCAACCTGATCGACAAGGTGCACATCGGCCTGGATGCGGACATGCGCTTCACCGCCTTCAACCAGACCACCACGCCCGTCATCCCCGGCAAGGTGAAGCTGGTAGGCGCCGACAAGCAGAAGTCGGAAGGCGGACAGCAGCAGGAGTACTACCTGGCCCAGGTGGAGCTAACCGACAAGGGCTTGAGCCTGCTCGGCGAGCTGAAGCTGCAGCCCGGCATGCCGGTGGACGTGCTGGTGAAGACCGGGGAACGCAGCTTCATGAGCTACCTGATGAAGCCGCTCTCGGATAAGTTCTCCAAGGCGTTCAAGGATTGAGACCTTTGAAAAACATTGCCAAAATAGTCTTACCTGGCAATGCGATTTGTGTATCCATATACCGCGAATAGGGAAGTTCCTGACGGAAACATTACAAATAAAATTCCCCGGTTAGCGCTTGGGTTTGAGCTTGCTCAAGCGCTTGAAAGACATGTAACAGAGCAGCAGGCAATCTTGAGCAAAAAGACAATTCTGAGCGGTATTTTGGGTGTGTGGTCCCTGGTGGGAGTGGAAGCGAAGGCGCTAGACCTAGTGGAAGCCTACCAGCGCGCATTGAGCCATGACCCTACTTTTCAATCCGCCATCGCCGAGCGGCAAGGCGGCGAAGCCAGCGCGGCGCAGGCGAGAGCGGCGCTGTTCCCGGAAGCCAGTTACAGCCGCAACCAGCAGACGGAGCGGGGCGCGGGCAGCACGATTACCATCTCCCAGCCGCTCTTCAGCCTGGACCGCTATGCGACCTATAAACAAAGCGAGCCGCGCCGCGCGTTCGCCGAGGCGACGTTTGCCGTCCGGCAGCAGGACCTCGCCCAGCGTTTGGTAAAGGCGGTAGCGGACCTGGTGCGTGCGCGTGAAACCATAGTGCTCAACGAGGCGCGTATCGCCAATCTCGAAAAACAGTCTGAACGAGCCGAACGGCTGTACCAGTTGGGGCAAGGCACGGTCACCGATCTGCGCGACATCAAGGTCAAATTCCAACAGGCAAAAGCCAATCAAATCACCTATCTGGCTCAAACCCGCGCGGCAGAACGTCAATTTGTGTCACTGACTGGGGTTGCGCCTGGTACGGCGGAATTCAGATTGAACGATGCACCGGGCTTGTTCCCGTTGCCACCGTTGGAGCAATGCCTGACGCTGGCGATGGAAGCGAACCCGCAATTGGAGGCCGCGCGTCACAGCGAGCGCATCAGCGAGCTGGAAGCGCAGCGCGTGCGGGGCAGCATGTTGCCGACGGTCGCGCTCGCCCACGTGCGATCACGGCAGCCCAACGGCGAGGTCAACAGCTCAGGCGTGATGATTTCTGCGCCAATCAACGCCGGTAATTACTATTCCAGCTCGAGTGCGGCTGCCAATGCGGTGCGCAGCAAAGAGGAACGCCGCGCGCTAGAGGAAAAGACTCGCGTCCAAATCGAGCGCCTGTACGGACTGGTCGAGGCGGCACGCACGGCGCTGGCCATCAAGAAGTCAGCGATCGAGGCGGCCGAGTTCAGTGTCGATGCCAACAACCGTAGCTATCTCGCCGGCGTTCGCAGCAACATCGATGTGCTCAATAGTATCCAAACTCTCTACGAAGTGAAAAATGACTTCGTCACCTCGACGCTCGACTACCTGAGCAATCTTACTGAATTAAATTTCCTTGTCAGCCCCGCGTTTGCGCAAGATATGCTGCGCCTGCATAAAACCTTTTTCCTTTGAATCCGGACGTTGAATTGACCATGTTAGATCTGATTCTTGTTACCTCTGAGTACCCTGGCATCACTAAAAGTGGCGGCATTGGCGCGGCCGTCGAGGAAGCGGCGACAATGCTGCAGCAAAGCGGCGTGAAAGTCGAAGTGCTGGTCGTGGTAGCAAACAACAATGCGATGCTGCCGACCTGGAAAGCGAAGACCGGGCAGGGATGCGTCGTCAACTTGGTATGCGCGGACAGTTTCTACAACGGCGCGGCATCGAACGAAGCGTATTCATACGCCTCCTTCCAATACCTGAAGAGCCAGGCGGTGGCTAGGATCATCTTTCCCGACTATGCCGGGTTGGGCTTTTACAGCATGAACGCCAAGCGCCAGGGCTTGGCCTTTGCCGACACCAATTTGGACATCGCGGTGCATGGGCCTACCGCCTGGGCGCTATCGTTGAACACGCAGCCGTATCCGCATGTCGATGCGCTCACGACCGATTTCATGGAACGCCAGTCGATCGAGATGGCGGACACTGTGCTTTATCTGTCGCAGTACATGCGCAACTGGGTAGAACGCGAATTCGGCGTGGCGCCGACCAAAAGCGCAGAGCTGATGCCGAACCTCATGCGCGGAATTAGCGCAAGCGGAACTGCTACACAGGTCGGCAAGCTAATCGGAGTACAGAAGATCATCTTCTTCGGCCGGCACGAACCGCGAAAGAACCTGCCGTTGTTTGTGGACGCGTTGGCATTGGCGGCGAAATCCTACGACTTGCCGCGCACGGTTGAATTCGTGTTTCTGGGCGACTTCGCCGAGATCGACGGCACTCCGTCCGAACTTTACATCCTGCGAAAATTGGAAGGCCTGAATCTAAAATTGGTCTTTTTGCCAGGCCTGGGCCGCGCAGAGGCGGAACGTTATCTGACGAACACCCCGGCGACCGCCGTCGTGGTGCCGTCCGTGGAAAACTGTCCGTACACCGTACTGGAGACGATTGCCAAGGGGCTTCCGGTCTATGTCTGCGCCGAAGGCGGCAGCAAGGAGCTGATCGCCCCCGAGTTTCACCTGACAAACACGTTCGACAATAACAAGTCGGCGTTGGCGCAGTGCCTGTACACCGTGATCAAGGAGGGTGCGCGGGTGCCGGCGTTCTCGGACAGCGTCGGCAATGCGCTCCAAAGCTGGGTGCGCCACGTAAATTCACCCCAACAGCAGCGGCCGCTGGCGCGCTGTACCGCACCGCTCGTGTCGCTCATCGTGGTGACCCATAACCGCCCGGAAAAAGCGATCGAAGCGCTCAACTCGTGCCTCAGGCAAAGCTATGCGAAGACCGAGGTCATCCTGGTGGATGACGGCTCGGATCGGAACAATCCACAGTATCAGGAGCTGAAAGATTTTTGTCACGACAACGGCGTCGTGCTGGTCGAGCAAGAGAATCGCTACCTGGGCGCCGCCCGTAACACCGGGGTAGCCAAAGCTACCGGCAAGTATGTATTGTTCCTGGACGATGACGATCTGCTGTTAAAAGATGCCGTCGGCCGCTTGGTCAACGCAATTCAATGCAGCGGCGTGGACATCTTGACCACGCTGTCATGCTTCATGGACGCCAGTCAGCGTGGCTTGGCCCATCTTGACCAATTAAACCTTGGGAAAGTCGGCTACCTGCCGACCGGCGGACCGCTGGAAGCGGGACTGTTAAAGAACTGCTTCGGTCCGAGCGTGTCTCTCATCAGCCGCGCGGTTTTCACGAAAGGGGTCCGCTACACCGAGACGTACGGCGTCGGCCACGAGGATTATGAATTTTACATCAATGCCGTGCAAAAAGGATTTGCGTTGGCGGTTCACCCGGTACCAGCGTTCTATTACGAGGTCGGCGTACCGAGCATGATCTCACAGACGCCGATCTGGAAGAATTTCATGCGCACCTATGGCGCGTTTGACCGCGGCGCTGCTGGGCGCGGCGCTTTGAACGTGGCCGGCATCCTGCTCGGTCAACAGGTCAACCGGCACATCAATCACGGCAAGAATGTCTATACGTCGCTTCCTGAGCCGCTCAATCAGCTTTATCCCAAGGTCGGCGCGCTGGATGCCGAGACCCGACTGAAGATGCTGTACAAGTATGGCGAGCATTTCAAACTGGAATCCACCAAGCGTGTCGCCGCGTGGTCGCTGCGCGAGCGGCACGAGGCCAAGAAGCTTAGCGCCGCGGCAAGCCCGCTGGGAACGATCCCGGTGGCGCCGGTTAAGCGCAAGATGTCTGCCTATGTCAATAAACTGCACCTAGTGAAAGGCCGTGAGCGGAAGGAATGCATTGACCAGATCATCGCCTCGCTCAAGGACTTGTGCACCGATGCCACGGTGCCCCTGACCAATGTCGACTACTTATTCAATGCGCTGGCGGTCTCGCGCAGCGCTAGCTTGGCGTCAGCAGTCGTCGATCACAGCGACCAGCTATCGTCACGATTGAAGGATGAGCGCCGGATGTTGGCGCTGTCGGCCACGGCGCATTACCTACTTGAAAACCGGGTCGAGTTCAAGCAGAAGTTTCAGCTGCTGCTGGATGGCGAAGCAAACGATTTCCGTGGCAAGGACAGCAAGTATGTTGATCATAGTGCGATCGAGGTTTTCAAGGCGGTCACCGCCGATCCTGGCGTGCCCTCCTGGGCATTCCAGTTCACACGGGTGACAGGTGCCTGCTTGTCCAAGGGCCAGACCGGAAATCGCGACGCGATCATGATGCTGCATGACTTCATTAATCAATGAAACGCCAGTGACGTGCGCCGCCAACTCAAGTGCATTTGGACTCGGGAAACCCGGTCCGGTGGCGGAGTGGCGCAGAACTCGACGGTGAACCCAGCGTAAGCGGAGCTTACTCCGGCAAGCTAATAAGGATGTTGAAGTGGCAGTCTATAAATTATTGTCGCAGTCACCGGCTCAGTTGACGCAGCTGAGCCTCGATCAAAAACTGACCGCGGTTGGTTTTAACTCAGGCAATCTGCTGTTTGAAGAAGCGGTGCGAGCGCAAATCGAAGGCGAGGAAATCAGTCGCGCCCAAATACGCGACATCGACCCTGCTTCGACGTTGGTCATGTGCCTCGCCAACTATATTTCGCCGTCGGATCGGGCCGCTGACGCAATCGCCGGGCTCTGCAAGGAGATCGAATCACGGAAGCTTGAAAAGCTGGTGTTGGTCGGTGTCGGCGCGCAGCAGGACGGTTTTGAGTTCGGTTTTCCCGACATTCCAAAGGAGATTCAGTACTTCACCCGCTTGGTCTCGGAGCGCACGACTAGTATCGGCGTGCGTGGCTACTTTACGGCGGACTTACTGTCGTCATGGGGCATCAAGAACGTCAAGGTCATCGGTTGCCCCTCGGTTTATCAGCCGATGCCGGATGGGCCCTTTGATGAAGCGGGTGACAACGCACCTTCCCGGATAGCGATCGGCTGCACGCTGACCGGGCACTTCAGGGATTCGCTGTCTCGTCTGCTTGGCTTGGCCGTGGCTAGCGATGCGGCGTATATCGCGCAGACCGAGCGCTTTCCATTCCTGGAAATGCATGCTTTCGAATCCCACTACTATTCGCTGCAGTGCAAGCATGACGTACTCGACCAGTGGTTCAAGCGGCGGGCAAAGATTTTTTTCGATGTGAACGAATGGGTCGAGTATTACCGGCAGCATGTCGACTTTTACGTGAGCTCACGGTTTCACGGCGTCGTTGCGGCCTTATATGCCGGCGTGCCGTCGCTGCCAATGGTGTTTGATTCTCGCACCAGAGAATTGGTGGAGTTCTTTGGGATGCCTTATATCTTCCTGAAAGATGTGGATCAGTTCGCTGACTTCGGCCAGTTGTACCGGCTGGCCGACTTTTCTGCCTTCTTCGCAGCCTTGCCGCACAAGCGAGCGAGTTACCACCAATTTCTCAAGGAAAACGGGCTGACGCTGCACGGGGCAATGTCTGAAGCGGCACGGCCTGGACAAGTTACGGATGACTGTGGCGCGATGTCAGTGCGGCTTAAGACACTCGCAAGCTATGTCGACCTGGTGGAAGCCGGGGTATGGAGCAGTGCAATGCTGCGCGACAAGGTTGCAACGCTTTTCAACCACGACCGGAGCCGCGCACAACGCGCGGAGCATAACGTTTGAGGACGCCAGTCGCTGTGTACACCATCGGTACGTCCGGACCTTGGGTTGAGCAGGCGCGCACCGTGCCGGGCGACAGCTCTGCCAGGCAAACGTGCTCCATACGCTGACGATGCAATCTCCCATTTCGATAGATCATGACAAAACGTAACATGACTGCTAGCAAGCTCTCCGACTCGCTACCGGTTAAGCAGATGGCCAAGCCGCAATCTGCCTCGGTTTCTATGCTAGCCGGCAGCCCGGCCGCAACGGCCGCAACGGCCGCAACGGCCAAAACGGCCAAAACGGCCAAAACGGCCAAAACGGCCAAAACGGCCAAAACGGCCAAAACGGCCAAAACGGCCAAAACGGCCAAGGTGATAAAGGCACGACTCGCGTCCCCGATGCTCGACGGCGCCGGCGCTGCGGCAAGCCAGGGGATGGTTGCGGCAGCACATCTGCCCCATCAAGCCCATCCGGCGGCGACCAGCGTGTCGACGGCGGCCGAAAGCCGGTCCGCGGTAGCGCTTCGCAAAACAGCGGTGGTGGTGCCAGCAATCTTCCAAATCCATTACGCCAAATGGCAGAAAGAACTGCTGGATCCGGAATTTGTACCCTTTGATAACGAGGGGGTCAAAGACGAAGCGCTAGAGTTCGAGGTGTTCGAACGCATCGCGAAGTCGCCGATGACCGCGAAGCAGCAACTCTGGGGCGCGCTGTCGTGGCGGTTCGGTGAAAAGACCGGGCTGACGGGCGAAGCGATGCGGCAGGTGATAGATGCTAATGCGGGCATGGACGTGTATTACTGCAACCCGCATGTGCCGAACGAGGGACTGTTCCATAACATGTGGGTGCAAGGCGAGACCGCGCATCCGAAGTTTCTGGCAATGTGCCGGGCACTGTTTGCGGCGTGCGAACTGCCGCTGGAAGAGTTGAGCGCCTTCGCGGCGCCCTCGGCTTATTCCTCCGCCAATTACTTCGTCGGCACGCCGGCGTTCTGGAACCTGTACTTGCCCTGGATTCGGAACATCCTGACTACGGCTGACCGCAAGCTCGATCCGGCGGCGCGCGCGGTACTGCATTCTACGCAGGCCGATGACCGCGGGTTGCACGGCGGAGCGACTTACGTTCCGTTCATCGTCGAGCGCTTGTTTCCGCTGTTCATGCGCACCGTTGGCAAGCACCTCAAGGGCTTTCAGATACCGCTGCCGCGCCGAGAGCAGGAGTTGAATGTGCATGTCAGATTGTTGCGCGAGATGAAGGTGATGGCGCACAAGACCAATTCGCCGTGGCTGGTGGCTTGCTGGGTCAACTACCGCAACTTGTATTTCGCGCAAGCGCACGGCAAACCGTGGTGCGATAAATATCTTCGGGCCATTACGCCGGTCGAGGTTCGCTTTGGGTAGCGCGTCCTGCACGGCGTGCTAGCCGCAACCGTGAAGCCAGTAACAGCAACTTGGGGCAATTGGGGTAAACGATGGAAATTGTGGGGCAACAGGTAACCGGTCCAATGCAGATCGAGCTGATATCGTCGAGTGAACTGGCGCGCGGCCGCCGTTTCCAAACAAGCGGAGTGCTCGCTGCCATGCCGTTCACCCGGGCAGCAGAGGCCGAGCGCGCTGCGCGACTGATGGCGCAACGCGCGGGCGTGGATGGGCTAATCGTCGCGGTGCACGACGACGTTGGCGACGGGTTCATCAGCCTCGTGAACCAGGTGTTTCGTGCCAGTTCTAGCCCCTGGTTCGCCTACGTTGCGCAAGATGCGTTTGCCGGGCGTGGCTGGCTCGCCGCCGCCGTGGCCGCCATGGAGCGCCAGCAGGGATCGCTACTGGCGTTCAATGATGGCAAATGGTCGGGCGCACTGGCCGCTTTTGGTCTCGTGCGGCGCGCTTGGGCCGCTACGAACTATAGCGGTGACCTGTTCTATCCCGGCTACCGCCGCCACTATGCCGACGCGGAGCTGACGGTTCTGGCGTTGCAGCAACAACGATTGGTCTACACAGCAGAGGGTGTGCTGGTCGAAGTCGACTGGGGTAAAGACGACGCGCCGGTCGATCCGGCTGATCGCGCTCTTTACCACGAACGTGTACGAACCGGCTTTGATGGCCGGGTGCGCGCACCGCAGTTGTTGAAGCGTTTTGCCTGATGCGGCGCGCGGCACAACTGATTGAGCAAGCTGACGGGCTGCGCTCCCTCAGCCAGTGGGCCGGCGCACTCGCGCTGTACCGCGAGGCTGTTTCGCTGGCGCCGGCGGCGGCCACCCTGCACCACAACATGGCGCTGTGCCTGCATGCGCTTGGCCAGCACACGCAGGCGCTCGAAAACTCGCGTGTAGCGCTATCACACAATCGGGGCTTGTGGCAAAGTCGCGTGGTGGCCGGCCGGTCGCTGAAGGCGCTCGGCCAGCCGGACGCCGCTTGGGAGGAGTTCGCACAGGTACTACGTGACAGTCCGCAAGCCGGCATGGCGGCGATGGACCTGGCCGACCTCGCGATGAATGAATTCGGCGACCCGTTGCAGGCGGCGGCGCTCGCGCAGCCATGGCTCTCTCATGCCGAGCATGGACGCGATGCACAGCTGACGACGCTGCTGTCAGCGCTGTATGACCGCGACTTCAGCGCGGCGGAGCTGGTCGCGCGCATTAAGGTGTTCGCGCAGCGGGAGTTGGTGCTTGACACACTGCCGGCGCCGGCGAGCCCGCCTGCGTGCCGAAAGCCGGGCCGGCTGCGCATCGGCTTGTTGTCTCCGCTGTTTTGCGCGTCGCCTGTGTATTTCCTCACCATCGCTGGCTGGCGCCGCATGGCCGCCGAGGCGGATATCATCGTGTTCGACCGTGGCACACGGCATGACTGGGCCACCGAGGAATTCCGCCGCGTCGCTCATGGCTGGCAGCCGGTGGCGCACTTGGGCGCGGCGCAGCTGGCGCAGGTGCTGCTGGCGGCTGACCTGGACGTGCTGTACGACCTCGGCGGCTGGATGGACCCGGTGGGCCTGCAGGCACTGTCGGTGAAGCCGGCGCGGCGTCAGTACAAGTGGGTGGGCGGCCAGAGCGCCACCACCGGCCTGCATTGCTTCGACGGCTGGATCGGCGATGAATGGCAGTCGCCGACGTCGCTGCAGCACCTTTACACCGAGCCGCTGCTGAACCTGCCCGGCGGTTATGCCAGTTACACCCCGCCGCCCTACCTGCCGAAGTCGGCGAAACGCAAGGATCCGTCGCCGGTAATCTTCGCTAATCCCGCCAAGCTGTCGCGCGCCTTCCTGCGCATGCTGGCCGGGCGGCCCGGCAGGAAATGCTTCGTCCACCGCCAGTACCGGCATGCGCGTGTACGGGCGCGGATCGAGGCGGTGCTGGGACCGGGCGAGGTCGAGTATGTGTGTCCGGCCAGCCACCAGGAGGCACTGGAAGCGGTGAACGCGCATGCGGTGATGCTCGATACCTTTCCCTATAGCGGCGGCCTGACGGCGCGCGAGGCGGTGGCGCTCGGCACGCGGGTGAAAGGCAGCGTGGGGGAATTGTTTTGCGAGCGGCACACGGCGTGGGTAGCGAGCACGAAGTCGAGAGTTGTTTATCCTGAAGATAATAGAGCTTAAAGAGTTGTCATCGCGTGAGCAAGCCGCGAAAATAGTGATTAAAAATTATTACTGGTACCCGTTTAAAAATAGGTCCAAAAAGCAAAAAAGGGCCTTTACTTGCAAAATTGGCTTATAGATCGGCCAGACGAATACCTCAAAGCCCTTAATGGGAAGAAAAACGTTTCGCTTCGGTTCGTTATTGCATTAAAGATATAGGTGCTACTTTTTTTCCCCCGAAAGTGCCGGTTTAAACCGTTCCTACATTTGAGGAAAAGGAATAGGCTATGGAAAGAAAGCGAAATAAGGCAAGATCGACTGGTCCAGTAACCGATATCGGTAAAGCGCGCTCATCGATGAATTCGCTGCGGCATGGGGCGCTGTCGTCGAAAGTACTTCTACCAGGTGAGAGAGTTGAAGAGTTCGAGGCCGTTTTGCAAGGCATGATTGCCGACCTTCGTCCGGTGGGTACACTTGAAACAATCTTAGTCCAAAAAATTGCAGAGGTCATTTGGCGAAAAACACGTCTCGACATAGCAGAACAAGAAGCTACGACGGCTGCTCGCTTGCGTGATGTCGACAAAAATGATTTGGCCAGACACTTGAATTTGTATCCAAAGCAGGATCCGAACGAAATTCTGAGCTTCTCGGAAGAGCCGCTTGATTTTCCTGAATGGATGCTAAATGAGAAAAATGCTCCCGATGAAGAAGTCGGACAGCGTGCAGTACTTATCCAGCATGAATCGCAATACATTCATGCTGGAAAAGTCAAAGTTGAAACTCATGAAGATGCAAAAAGAAATTGTCCGGAGTGTTGGAGCGAATTATTAAAGGAGTCAAATCGAGCCGGGTTTAGCGATCCAGATGCTTATCTAATGAAATTTAAGAATGCGAAGCTAAAGCATTTCTTTGCCGAGTATTGCAAGGAGGCCTCTAAAAAAGTCTATTGGACCGCATATTGGCATGAGAACCGAACGAAAATTGAATTCGCTTTTCAGGCGATTCGGCGTAACTATGTGGCGGCAGCATGGGATGCTGAGAAGGCCCACCGCTATCACGCGATGTTAAATAATGAACTGTTCAAATTGCTTAAAGAACTTCGCGCCACGCAGGAATGGCGTTTAAAAACGATTGAAGCCAGCGATATAGAGATAGCAGACGATAAGACCGACTAATAGAGAAGAAGCTGGTGCTGCAAGCTTTTCTACTTATTTGTCCGGTTCGCGGGATAGACAATTAGCCAGGTGCCTTTAGGGTTCTTTAATATCCCAACTATAAAGAATTTTCAAGCATGCAACATTTACATTGCAAGTGGAACCTACGTCCACCTTTTTGCGTCGTTTGTCGAAAAGAACTAAGGTTTTTGAGCGTTTAATAGTTTGTTTGTAAGGCGTAGTAGGGTAGTAGCTATGTAAAGTTTTATGGGAACTCAGCGAGTGAAAAGTCGGGAGGAGCAAAAGGGAAGCGATAGCATATCTAAATTAATTGTTTTTACCGCTAGACCGACTACCATTAAAATATGCAGACGTTGCGCGTCCGGATCGGGGACAAGCATGCCAAAGCGCTAGAAGACATGGCTTGCAAACACTATAAGTACGGTCTGAGATTTGGGAACGAGTTTACATCCTCAAATGCAGTGCTACCAAGCCTTCAAATTTGAACTCAGGCCGTCCGGTGAGCAGCAGCGCAACATGCGCCGCTTTGCTGGGTCTTGTCGATTTGTTTTCAACAAGGCGCTTGCATTGCAGATGGAGCGCTTTAAGTTGGGCGAAAAGAGGTTGGGGTATGTTCCGCTGTGCAGATTACTTACTATGTGGCGCAAAGATCCCCAGACACCTTGGTTGGCCGATGCGCCGACGCACGCGCTACAGCAGTCGCTCAAAGACCTTGCCCGGGCCTATGCCAACTTCTTCTCCAAGCGCGCTAACCTGCCGCGTTTCAAGAAGAAAGGACAGTGTGACAGTTTTCGCTATCCCGACCCGAAACAGGTCAAACACGATCAGGCCAATAGCCGCATCTACCTGCCTAAGCTCGGTTGGCTACGTTACCGCAAAAGCCGAGATATTCTAGGGACGGTAAAGCAAGTCACGGTATTGTTTAGTAATGGCAAGTGGCTTGTATCCATTCAGACCGAACGCGAGGTCGAGCGGACGATCCCTGATGGCGGTGCCGTCGGCATCGACTTGGGCATTGCCCGCTTCGCCACGCTCTCTGACGGCACATTTTATGCACCACTCAATAGCTTCAAACAACACGAAACTGCGCTGCGAAGAACGCAGCAGTCATTGACTCGCAAAGTCAAGTTCAGCAACAACTGGGAAAAGGCGAAGGCCCGCCTCCAGCGTATTCACGCCCGCATCCACAACGCCCGCCGCGACTACCTGCACAAGACCACGACCACTATCAGCCAAAACCACGCGATGGTGTGCATAGAGGACCTGCAGGTAAAAAACATGTCAAAGTCAGCAGCAGGTACTAATGAGAAGCCAGGTAGAGCAGTTCGGACCAAATCCGGTCTAAACAAGTCGATCCTCGATCAGGGCTGGTTTGAGTTCCGACGGCAACTCGAGTACAAAATGGCGTGGAAAGGCGGCTGGCTTATCGCTGTACCCCCGCAAAACACAAGCCGGACTTGTCCGTGCTGCGGCCATGTGTCGGCGAATAACCGGAAGACTCAGGCCCGGTTCATGTGTGTAGCGTGCGGCTTTAAAGAAAACGCCGATTTAGTCAGCGCAATTAACATTCTCAGGGCGGGACACGCCCGTTGCGCCTGTGAAGTGAGCGGTGCAGCAAGGCCGCCAGCAGCAGGAACCCGCCGAAGCGACTTATTCCGGATAAGTGCCGGGAACGCCGCCGTAGGAATCCCTGGTATTAAACAGGGAGGATGTCAAGGAGGGGCCGTCGGTGAGTTTACGGCCGCCTAGAGGACGGAATTCCATGGAAAGCATGTCTGGCCGGGCGCTTTTCAAGTGCGAGTCCCAGAGCGTGTTATTAAATTAATGAGGGGCCGCGCAGCTAGGTCAAGCGGCCGAATGCGAGGCACGGCGACGCGATGTACGGTGCTACAGCAAGGATCCGAAACGACGGAAATGACTGCTTAGTAAGCCTGCCGGTATCGTTCGAGCGAAAAGGCGCCTAGTGCGGCGTTGCGGCGCTTGCGCCGAGAGTCGCTCCGTGCGGCGCATCGCGCCTTGCGTTCGTACGCCACCCCCTGTTTGAATTCATATACACTTTAGTGGTGTTAATCGGATGTCTGATACCGCCCATGACGTTTTGCAAGGCTGGGTGCGCTGGCGTTCGACGTCTCAGGCGCTGGCACTGCGAGCGTGCATCATTTTGACCGGTGCCAACCAAGTCATTACCAGCTCGCCCATTGCCTGTACGCTGCACGTCAGCAATCTGACTGTTATGCCGCGCTCGGGGCACCCCACGGCGTCGCAGATAAGCAGATTGAGCGTCGCATTGCTACCACCTGCACAGCAGTGCAGCTAACGTTACCCACTGAATTAGCCGGCAACTGGTCCAAGCAACCCGCATGAGCCACAGTAGCATCGGCGCGAAGGGATGCCGCGCCTTTGCAGTTAATTGCCATCTTCCACATGGTCGTCTGATGATCGGTTTAACTCTGCTCAAAAAATTTGCATACGAGAACAATCAGACGAGGAGAGCGTCGGACTGTCTTGTGGAGGATCTGCAAAGGAAGGGGCGTTTTTTCGAAACGAACTGGGCTCCCGGTGTCTTGGCGGCGATAAAAAGCGGTGAATTGCGAGAAGTGGGCAACAATTTGCGTTGTGTGAATTTGCAGAACTGATCGAGTTTTACCGAACCAAGGCGGTGAGTCCGCTCATAACAAAAATGCGAAGGTGCGAATGCTCATACGTTAAGAGTCTCTTTCTAAGAGCGATGCAAGTTGGCCCCGTATGGCGTGGAGGCGATATTCGGGCGTGGCTTCATTTGGCGGGTGGCATACTGCTGGAGTGACTTAGCCTAACATCCAACGCGATACTGTCACCGCCGCGCGGGCGCACGGTGCTGGTCATGGAAGGCAGGGTCCTTTTTCCTGACCCAGTTCACAAACTTGCGAATTTCGTCGTTTTCCAGCAGCCGTTCGCAGGTATGGTAGTACTGTGCCAGTTCGCGTTCGCTGAAGACCGAATGGATCTTGCTATGGCAAATTCGGTGCATGCGCACCGTGTCGCGGCCCTTGTGGCTGCGCGGTATCAGATGGTGCTCGTTGGCGGACGGGCCGTCGACGAGTTCGCGGCCGCAAAGGGGGCAGGGATCCATCCGATGCATGTCGGGCCGGACGACAGCTTTTCAAGCGCCAGACCGCTGTCAATGCCGACCCTGCCTCACATACTCCAGCAGCGTGACGCCGACCAGCAGGTGGGCGGCTTCCGACACCGGATTGCGTACCTTGCCGCGCCGGATTCGGCGGGCAAGCCGTTCGCCTTCCCACCACAGGCTGCGCAGGTCGCGGGTCAGCCGGTCGCGCCGGCTTTCAAACTCGTCATCCGCGACGTCGCGCCCGAGGATGTCGCCATACAGCGCCGCCACTTTCCGCTCCAGGTGAAACAGGCGCATGCGCAGGTCGACCACTTCCCGGGACGGAAGGTCGGTACGGGCCTCCGGCGTTTTCAGGTTGTGACTCATGGCAATGTCTCCGCACTGGGTTCTCCTGCCGGTAGTTTGCAACCTCCATACCCAAGGCCCGCAACGCCCGGAAACGTCAAAAGGCGACATGGTTGAGCTCTAGGAAGTTCGATTCAGGACAGCATCGGCGCAGCATAGGCCATCCCGCGCAGCAAGAGTTGGCGGTTGAACAATTCGCGGCTGCCGGATTCAAACCGGTGTTGCCAAAGATTGCCGCGTGTTGACATGAAACGTCACGCGCGGCGGGTTTTCATTCACGCAAGGGGAATAGCAATGCCATCACTGCACGGGATTCTGGTGGAACTCGGTATGGTTGAGCCGTTGCGCCACGAGGAAGGCGAGAACGACGACGAACACCACACCGCCTGGATTGCCTCCGGCGGCAACTTCAACCCGGTGCCGGGCCAGCTCTACGAAGTGTCCTTCGGCCGCGTGCCGTTGGATGGCGAGGACCGCATCGTCAATGCCCGCGTGCGCATCGACGGCATCGGGCCGGACAGGTGGACCGACCTCGACACCGGCCAGCCGCTCGATTCGCGGCTGCAGCAGCTGCCGGTGCATGCCTACCGGCAGCTTTGAGGCTTGGAGATTTATCAGGCTCCTAGACGCCGAGATATTGCGTCAGGGCGTCCTGCTTCTCCAGCAGCGACTTGGAGTTGTCGGCAAGCACGATGCGGCCTTTCTCCATCACCGCCGCCAGGTCCGTGTGGGACAGCACCGCGCGGTAATTGCGGTCCACGATCAAAGTGCTGATGCCGGTCTTGCAGATCTGCTCGATCACGCGCCAGATCTCCTGCACGATAAGCGGCGCCAAACCTTCCGTGGCTTCGTCGAGGATCAGCAGTTCCGGATTGGTCATCAGCGCGCGGCCGATCGACACCATCTGCTGCTCGCCGCCGGAGAGCTGCTGGCCGCCATGGTCCAGCCTCTCCTTGATGCGCGGGAAGGTTTCCAGCACCCGCTCGAAATTCCAGTCGTTGCGGCCGTTGACGCCGGCGCGGGCGCTCATGATCAGGTTTTCCCGCACCGACAGGTTGGGGAAGATGCCGCGGCCTTCCGGCACGTAGCCGATGCCGAGGCGGGCCATCTTTTCCGGCGGCAGGCCGGTGACGTCGCGCCCGTTCCAGGCGATCTTGCCGGAGGCGGCCGGCACGTAGCCGAGCACCGAGCGGATCAGGGTGGTTTTGCCCATGCCGTTGCGGCCCATCAGGCCGAGCGATTTGCCGGCGGGGATGGACAGGTCCACGCCCTGCAGGACGTGGCTGTCGCCGTAGTAGGTGTTGAGGGAGTCGATGCGCAGCAAGGCGGCCTCTGTGTGGTTCTATCGTTCTTGGTCGTTAATGGGCGTTGGCTTCGCCGAGATAGGCGACCTGCACTTCCGGATTGGTGCGTATGGCTTCCGGCGCGTCGCTGGCGATCACCTGGCCGTTGACCATCACGGTGATGCGGTCGGCCACGCGGAACACCGCGTCCATGTCGTGCTCCACCAGCAGGATGGCGTGGCTGGCCTTGAGCCTATGCAGCAGCGCCAGCATGCGGTCGGTTTCCTCCGCGCCCATGCCGGCCAGCGGCTCGTCCAGCAGCAGCACGCGCGGGCGGGTGGCGAGGCACATCGCGATCTCCAGCTGCCGCTTCTGGCCATGGCTCATGCTGCCGGCGGTGAGGTGGGCCGAATTGGCGAGTCCGGCCGCTTCCAGCGCTTCCTGGGCGATGCCGACGCTGTGGCTGCACAGGGCGGCGCGCTCCCAGATCGCCCAGGGCCGCTGCTTCGATGCCTGGGCCGCGAGGCGGCAGTTCTCCAGCACGGTGAAGCTGGGGTAGATGGTGGTGCGCTGGTAGCTGCGGCCGATGCCTGCCTGCGCGCGCTTCGGCTGCGGCCAGCGGCTGATGTCCTGGCCGTCCAGCCGCACTTCACCGGCCGAGGGCGGGACTTCACCCGACAGCATGTTGATCAGGGTGGACTTGCCGGCGCCGTTGGTGCCGATGACGGCATGCACTTCGCCGACGTGCAGGTCGAGCGAGACATTGTTCACCGCCTTCAGGCCGCCCCACTGGCGGGTCAGCTGCAGCGCCTGCAGCAGGGGTCGGGATGCGTTGCTCATCGATGTCATCAGTGCGTCTTTCCTTCGCGGCGCCTGCCGCGGCCGGTGAGGTAGCGGCCGAGGCCGATCAGGCCGTCCGGCAGCAGGGCGACGAACAGGATCATGGTCAGGCCGAGGGTCAGCTGCCAGTGGTCGGCCAGGCGGCCGAGGATGGCTTCGGACGAGAAGAACTCCTTCAGCAGCACGAAGGCAACGGCGCCGATCACCGAGCCGCGCAGGCTGCCGAGCCCGCCGAGGATGATCATCAGCAGGATGGCGCCGGACTCGTGCCAGGACAGGAACTCCGGATTGACCACGCCATCCTTGGCCACCACCACGAACCCCGCCAGCCCGGCCAGCGTGCCGGCGATGACGAAGGCGGCCAGCTTGTAGCCGTAGGTGGAGAAGCCGGTGGCCAGCATGCGCTGTTCGTTGACGCGGATGCCTGACAGCGCACGGCCGAAGCGCGAGCGCAGGATCAGCGCCAGCAGCGCGTAGGTGGCGACCAGGCTGCCGAGCGTGAAGTAGTACAGGTGCATGCGGTCGTTGAGGTCGATCAGCGTGGCGCCGAACAGCGCCAGTTCCGGCTTGGCGTTGAGGTAGATGCCGTCGCTGCCGCCGCCGAAATTGGTGTCGTGGAAGACAAAGTAGGCCATCTGGGCGAAGGCCAGCGTCACCATGATGAAATACACGCCCTTGGTGCGCAGGCTGAGCGCGCCCACCACCAGCGCATACAGCCCGGCGCAGGCCATGGAAGCCGGCAGCAGCCAGCCGATGGAAGGCGTTGAGGTGAGCGGCGCCGACAGCATCACGGTGGCATAGGCGGCGATGCCGAAGAAGGCGGCATGGCCGAGGCTGACCAGGCCGGTGGTGCCGACCAGCAGCTCCAGGCTCAGCGCCAGGATGCCGTAGGCCATGATCTTCATCGACAGGTCCTGCATGTAGCCGGACAGGAAGAAGGGCAGGGCGGCCAGGATGATGGCGGCAATCACCGGCGCCAGCCAGTCGACGCGGCTCACCGGCGGTCGCGCCACGACCACGCCGCTCGTAGAGGAAATCGCCATGGTCAGTACCCCTTCCTTACCAGTCCTTCCGGACGCCAGATCAGGATGACGGCCATCAGCAGGTAGATGCCGATGCCGCTCATCTGCGCGAAGAACACCTTGCCGAAGGTGTCGACGAAGCCCACCAGCAGCGAGGCGATCAGCGCGCCGGAAATCGAGCCGATGCCGCCGATCACCACCACCACGAAGCAGATGATGAGGATGTGGCCGCCCATGCCCGGATACACCGAAGACATCGGCGCGGCGATCATGCCGGCGAAGGCTGCCAATACCACGCCGGCGGCGAACACCGAGCGGTACAGCAGGCGGATGTTGATGCCCAGGCCGCGCACCATGTCGCGGTTGCTGGCGCCGGCGCGCACCATCATGCCCAGGCGGGTGCGGTTGACGACGTAATACAGGCCCAGCGCCACCACTAGGCAGGCGGCGGAGGCGAACAGCCGGTACACCGGGTAGGTCATGATGCCGCCGAGCGAAAAGCCGCCGGCCAGCCAGTCCGGCACCTTGACGCCGTGGACGTCGTTGCCGACCAGGATGCTGCGTATCTCCTCGAACACCAGGATGAGGGAGTAGGTCATCAGCACCTGCTGCAGGTGGTCGCGCTGGTAGAGGAAGCTGAAGAACACCCATTCGAGCAGGAAGCCGAGGATGGCGGCGATCACCACGCCGGCCGCTATCTGCACCAGGAAGTAGTCGCCGAAGTAGGGCGCCAGCATGAAGGCGAGGTAGGCGCCGATCATGTAGAAGCTGCCATGGGCGAGGTTGATCACGCCCATGATGCCGAAGATCAGGGTCAGGCCGGAGGCGACCAGGAACAGCAGCAGGCCGTACTGGATGGCGTTGAGGCACTGGACGAGGAAGGTGGAGAGTTCCATGGTGGCTAATGTTGGCTGCTTAATCCCCACCTTCTGGAGGAGGATAGGGGCGTAGCAGGGATTTCGCGGAGCACCGCTCCGCGCCTGCGAAGCCGGTTGCGCCTGCAAGCGCAACCGTGGGTGAGGCTCAAAGCCTGACTAATTAGTCCCCTCCCCTTCAAGGGGAGGGTTAGGGGCGTAGCAGGGAATTCGGACAGCATGCTGTCCGCCTGCGAAGCCGTCAGCGCGTTTCCGCGCTGACGTGGGGTGGGATGGGGTTCCAGTGTGATCAAAGGATGTTCTTTAGGTGCGGAAGAAACCCACCCTCACTCCAACCCTCCCCCTGAGGGGGAGGGAGTCCCAGCGTTGAGAGGAGAAGGATTGAAAGAATCAAAAAATCACTTATGACCCATTCCTACTCACATCTTGCACCCGCGCCCCGGATCCGCCAGCGCCTTCACCGCCACGCCCTTGTACTCATTGAGCTTGCCGTTCACCTGGCGCAGGTAGAAGTCCTGCACCGGGTTGTGCGCCGCAGACAGGGTGAACTTGCCGCGCGGGCTGTCGATGGTGGCTTTCTCCATCGCCGGGATCAGCTTGTCGCGGTTCTTGATGTCGCCGCCCGCCGCCTGCAGGCCGGCCGCCAGCAGCTGGGCGCTGTCATAGCCCTGCACCGCATAGACGTCGGCATTGGTCTTGTAGGCCTTGGCGAAGGCCAGGCGGAACTGCTTGTCGCGGGCGATGTCGAGGTTGTCGGCATAGTGCAGGGTGGTCAGCAGGCCTTGGGCGGAATCGCCCTGCGCCTCCAGCGTGCCGTCGGTGAGGAAGCCGGGGCCGTACAGCGGAATGGTCTTGTTGAGGCCGGCCGCCACGTAATCCTTCACGAACTTCACGGCGCCGCCGCCGGCGAAGAAGGCGTAGACCGCATCCGGCTTCTGTGCCGCGATCTCCGTCAGCAGCGCCTGGAACTCGACGTTGGGGAAGGGCAGGGTGAGGTTCTGGGTGACCTTGCCGCCGCCTTTCTCGAAGCCTTCGGTGAAGCCCTTCACCGATTCGGTGCCGGCGGCGTAGTTCCAGGTGATGGTCATCGCCTTCTTGTGGCCTTTCTCGGCGGCCACCTTGCCCATGGCCACGCCTGGCTGGGAATTGGAGAAGGAGGTGCGGAAGATGGTCTTGCCGCACATCGGGCCGGTGATGGCGTCGGCGCCGGCATTCGGAATCACGAGCAGGGTATTGCTGTCCTTGGCCGCCTTCGCCATGGCCAGCGCCACGCCCGAGTGCACCGTGCCGACCACCACGTCGACCTGGTCGCGCTTGATCAGCTTGTTGATGTTGTCGGTGGCCTTGGACGGCTCCGATTCGTCGTCCACCTTGAAGTACTGGATCTCGCGTCCGCCGAGCTTGCCGCCCTGCTCGGCCACGTACAGCTTGAAGCCGTTCTCGATCATGTTGCCGAGGTTGGCGTAGGTGCCGGTGTAGGGCAGCATGAAGCCGACCTTGATCGGGGCATTCTGCGCCGAGGCATTGCCCGCCAGGCACATCGCCGCGACGGCGAGGCCGGCCCAGCCGAGTTTGAACGTGGATGTCATTCTTGTCTCCTTCAAGGGTTGTTGTTTCATTCGGCCGGCGCCAGCGGATCTACCGGGCCGGCTGCTGCATGAAGCCACCTGCTTTTTCTATCAGCGCCTGCGGCTGGTCGCGATGCGGCGAATGCCCGCAGCGCGGCAGGACCAGCAGTTCGGCGCGCGGCAACCTTCGCTTGATGCCGCGTATCTGCTCCAGCGTGCCGTATTCGTCCTCCTCGCCCTGCACCGCAAGCACCGGGCAAGCTATCTTATCCAGTTCGCCCTCGATATTCCACTCCCGGAACGCCGGATCGAGCCAGATTTGGTTCCAGCCCCAGAAGGCGGAATCCGCGTCGGCGTGGTAGCGGCCCAGCTTCGCTCGCAAATCCGTGGCGAGAAAGGCCTCGCGCGCCTGCGCGATGCTGTCGACGGTCAGCTGCTCGACCAAGATGTGCGGCGCCACCGCCACCACGCCGCTGACCGATTGCGGAAAGGCGGCGGCGTGCAGCAGCGCGATGGACGCGCCGTCGCTGTGGCCGAACAGCCAGGGCCGCTGCACGCCCATGGCCTCGAAGAAAGCCGGCAAGACCTCGCGCGCCTGCGCGTGCATGAAGCCGACCGGCCATCGCTCCTCCGCCGGCCGCGGGGTCGATCGTCCGTAGCCGTAGCGAGAGAAGACGAGGCCGGCGAAGCCGTGCTCGCGGCAGAAGCGCTCCGGAAAATCCTTCCACATGGAAACCGAGCCGAGCCCCTCGTGCAGGAACACCACCGTCGGGAAGCGGGATTCGCGCTCGCCTACCCACTGGTATTCGAGCCGGATCGGCCGGCCGCGCCAGTCGATCTCGACGAAGCGGACGGTTTCCTCGCCCGCCATCAGAATTGCGTCTCCAGGGCGCGCAGCTTGAAGCGCTGGATCTTGCCGGTGGCGGTCTTCGGCAGTTCATCGACGAACACGATGTCGCGCGGATACTTGTGCGGCGTGAGCCGGCCCTTGACGAAGGCCTTCAGCTCGCCCTGCAGGGCGTCGGCATCGACGCGGCTTTCCTTCAGCACCACGTAGGCGATGGTCTTGATCAGGCCGGTCTGGTCGGCGCGGCCGACGACGGCGCATTCCAGCACCTGCGGATGCTCGATCAGGGCCGACTCCACCTCGATCGGTGACACATACTGGCCGCTGACCTTGATCATGTCGTCGCTGCGGCCGGCGTAGGTGTAGTAGCCGTCGGCGTCCATCACGTACTTGTCGCCGCTCTTGAGCCAGTCGCCCTGGAAGGTGGCGCGGGTCTTCTCGCGGTTGTTCCAGTACAGCCAGGCGGCGCTCGGCCCCTTGATGTAGAGGTCGCCGATCTCGCCGGCGCCGACCGGCCGGCCGCCATCGTCGCGCAGCTCGATCTCGTAGCCCGGTACCGGCCGGCCGGTGCTGCCGTAGCGCACTTCGCCCAGGCGGTTGGAGAGGAAGATGTGCAGCATCTCGGTGGAGCCGAGGCCGTCCAGGATGTGGCAGCCGAAATGGGCGGTGAAACGCTCGCCCACCTCGCGCGGCAGGGCTTCGCCGGCGGAGGCGCAGACGCGCAGCGCCACCTGGTCGCGCGGCGGCAGCTCGGGCGAGGCCAGCATGGCCACGTACAGGGTCGGCACGCCGTAGAACACCGTGGGCTGGTGCCGCGTCAGGCGGGCGAACACCGCCGGCGGCGTCGGCCGCTCCGCCATCAGCACCACGGTGGCGCCCACCGACAGCGGGAAGGTCAGGCCGTTGCCGAGGCCATAGGCGAAGAACAGCTTGGCGGCGGAAAACGCGATGTCGTCCTCGCGGATGCCGAGGATGGGCTTGCCGTAGAGCTCGGCGGTCCAGTAGAGGTTGGCGTGGGTGTGCACCGTGCCCTTGGGGCGGCCGGTGGAGCCGGACGAATAGAGCCAGAAGGCGAAGGCGTCGCCATGGGTATCGGCGCTGGTGGCCAGCGGCTCGCTTTCCAGCAGGCTGTCGAAGGTGAGGGTGTCGGCCTGGGAATCGGCGCCGGCGCCGGAGACGATCACCAGCGGCTGCGCTTCAGACTGCGCCAGCGCCTCGCTGACGCAGGCCAGCACCGGCATCGATACCAGCACCGCCTTGGCGCCGCTGTGCTCCAGCATGTAGGCATAGTCGGCGGCGGGCAGCAAGGTGTTCACCGGCACCGGCACCACGCCGGCGTACAGGGCGCCAAGGAAGGCGACCGGAAAATCCACCGTGTCCTGCATCACCATCAGCACCCGGTTCTCCGGCTGCAAGCCTTGCGCCAGCAGCCCGGCGGCGATGCGGCGCACGCGCTGCGCCAGCTCGCCGTAGGTCAGGCTGCCCTGGTCGTCGATGAAGGCGGTCTTGCCGGCGCGGCCGGCGTTGAGGTCGAGAAGGTGGCGGGCGAAGTTGAAGCGTTCGGGCAGCGCGCCGGCTGCTGGCTGTGGGCTCATGGTTGTCTCCTGCGGTTCTGCTTCCGGCTCTCGCGCGGCCGGTACGGGGTGAGAGGGTCAGTTCGCGCCGGCTGGGGTGAACTGGATGGCGCCTTGGGGCAGCAGATATAGCACCAGCGCCCGGCCCTGGGTCACGGTCGGGTGATGCGCGCTTCCCGGACCGTAGACGCACCAGCCGGCGGGGCGGGAATCGAAGGCCGCATCCTTGGTGAGGGGCATGATCATGTCGATCTCGCCGTTGGGATGGGCATGGTGCGGGCCGATGACGTTGTCCATGTCCACCACGTCCACGCTGAAGCCATGGGTGGCGTCGCTCGCCTTCAGCACCCGGCCGTAGCGGATGCCGGCGGCCTCGCGGTTGCACATCCAGCCTTCCTCCGTTCCCTTGATGCAGGCGTTGAAGATGGCCTCGTAGAGCGGCGAGCCCGGGCCGAATTCATCGTTCAGCCGGGCCTCGAGATTGGCGTCGAGCGGCTCGCCGTTGATCTTTTCCGTCAGTTCGGCGATCAATTCCTGAAACCCCGTGACATCCATGCGGTTGCCTCCTCGATTGGAATCTTGTTAGAGTGTCCGGCAAGTTCCGAACTATAGTGCTTTCGGGCCGAGTTTAAATGTATTATCTTGCATATGTCAATCCAAAGCAGGAAACTATATTTCATTCCTTTGGGCGGCTCGCCGAACGACTCATTCTTCAACCACCGGCCTCATGATCTCCATTCCCACTAGTGCCCAGCCTGCCGAGAACGACGACGGCAAGGACCCCTTCCTGATCGCCCTCGGCGAGCGCATCAAGGTGCTGCGTTCGCGGCGCGGCATGACGCGCAAGAACCTGGCGCGGCTGGCGGATGTTTCCGAACGCCATGTGGCCAACGTGGAAACCGGCGTCGGCAATCCCTCCATCCAGTTCCTGCGCCAGCTGGCCTCGGTGCTCAACTGCACCCTGGCGGAAATGGTGGGCGACGAGACCGCCATGTCGCCGGAATGGTTGATGATCCGGGAGATCCTGCGCGGCCGCTCGGAGGCCGACCTGGCAGAGGCGCGCGCCGCGCTGGCCGGCATGTTCGGCGCGCCGGCGAGCGAGCTGGCGCGGCGCCAGCGGGTGGCCCTGATCGGCCTGCGCGGCGCCGGCAAATCCACGCTCGGCCGCATGCTGGCCGACAACTGGGGGCTGCCCTTCATCGAGCTGAGCCGCCACATCGAATCCCTGGCCGGCTGCAGCGTGGCGGAAATCCATGCGCTGTACGGACCCAGCGCCTACCGCCGCCATGAATACCGGGCGCTGGAAGACGTGGTGATGCGCTATCCGAGGGCGGTGATCGCCACGCCCGGCGGCATCGTGTCCGACCCGGCCACCTTCAGCCTGCTGCTGTCGCACTGCTATACCGTGTGGCTGAAGGCCTCGCCGGAAGACCACATGGGACGGGTGCTGGCGCAGGGCGATACCCGGCCGATGTCGAACAACCGCGAGGCGATGCAGGACTTGAAGCAGATCCTGGAGAGCCGCGCCCAGTTCTACGCCAAGGCCGACATGACTTTCGACACCAGCGACATGACCATGGAGGCCGCCTTCTTCGGCTTGCTGGAGGAGCTCGGCACCGAACTGCAGTACGCGCCGCATTAACCCACTGCAAGAGCATGAAATAAAGTGCATGCGCTGCACTTTATTGCTTGACTCCTCAGATATTGTGCAATATAGTGCGTCTGACTATAGGCCTTTCGGCACACCATTCTGGAGGAGCGATGAGCGACGCAGCACAAGTCAGTTACGAGACATCCCCCGAGCGCTACAAGCACTGGACCATGAGCTTCGACGGTCCGGTCGCCACCCTGACCATGAACGTCAACGAGGACGGCGGCCTGCGCGAGGGCTACAAGCTCAAGCTCAATTCCTACGACCTCGGCGTGGACATCGAACTGCACGACGCGGTGCAGCGCATCCGCTTCGAGCATCCGGAAGTGAAGTCGGTCGTCATCACCAGCGGCCGCGACCGGATCTTCTGCTCCGGCGCCAACATCTTCATGCTGGGCAAGTCGACCCATGCCTGGAAGGTCAACTTCTGCAAGTTCACCAATGAAACCCGCAACGGCCTGGAAGATTCCAGCCGCCATTCCGGCCTGAAGTTCATCGCCGCCGTCAACGGCGCCTGCGCCGGCGGCGGCTACGAGCTGGCCGCGGCCTGCGACGAGATCATCCTGGTGGACGACCGCTCCTCCTCCGTCAGCCTGCCGGAAGTGCCGCTGCTCGGCGTATTGCCCGGCACCGGCGGCCTGACCCGCCTGACCGACAAGCGCCATGTGCGCCACGACCACGCCGACATCTTCTGCACCACCTCCGAAGGCGTGCGCGGCCAGCGCGCCAAGGACTGGAAGCTGGTGGACGAGGTGGCCAAGCCGGCCCAGTTCAAGGACAAGGTGCGGGAGCGCGCCCTGGCGCTGGCCCAATTGTCGGACCGCCCCGATAATGCGAAAGGCGTGCAGCTCTCGCCGCTGAAGAAGGAAATCGGCGCCGACGGCATCGCCTATGAATTCGTCAGCGCCAACATCGACCGCGCCACCCGCAACGTCACCCTGACGGTGAAGGCGCCGAATGCCGCCCGGCCGGCCGACATTGCCGGCATCGAAGCCGCCGGCGCCGCCTGGTGGCCGCTGCAGATGGCGCGCGAACTGGACGATGCCATCCTGCACCTGCGCACCAACGAGCTGGAGCTCGGCACCTGGATCCTGAAGACCGAAGGCGATCCTCAGGCGGTGCTTGAGGCGGACAAGGTGCTGGCCGCCAACCAGAAGCACTGGCTGGTGCGCGAAACCCTCGGCTTCATCCGCCGCACCTTCGCCCGCCTCGACGTATCTTCACGCTCGCTGTTCGCCATCATCGACCAGGGTTCCTGCTTCGCCGGCACGCTGTTCGAAATCGCGCTCGCCGCCGACCGCATCTACATGCTGGCCCTGCCGGACGAGCCGGAGAAGGCGCCGAAGATCGCGCTGTCGGAACTCAATTTCGGCGCCTATCCGATGGTCACCGGCCAGTCGCGCATTGCCCGCCGCTTCTACGACAACGACACCGAGATCGCCGCCGTGCGCGCCGTCGCCGGCCAGCTGGTCGATGCCGACGAGGCGATGAAGCTGGGCCTCGTCACCATGAACCCGGACGACATCGACTGGGCCGACGAGATCCGCATCGCGCTGGAAGAGCGCGCCTCGATGTCGCCGGACGCGCTTACCGGCATGGAAGCCAACCTGCGCTTCAACGGCAAGGAAACCATGGAAACCCGCATCTTCGGCCGCCTCACCGCCTGGCAGAACTGGATCTTCATCCGCCCCAACGCCGTCGGCGAGGCGGGCGCGCTGAAAGTCTACGGCACCGGCAACAAGGCGCAGTTCGACATGAACCGGGTTTAAAGAACATTCATTCAGCATAGTCAGCAGTCGTTCGCCAGACGAACCCTTTTGCAAAGGAAAAGACCGTGAGCATCAATTACAGCGAGAAGATTCCGAACAACGTCAACCTGTCGGAGGACAAGACCCTGCAGCGCGCGCTGGAGCACTGGCAGCCCAACTACCTGCAGTGGTGGCAGGACATGGGCCCGGAAGGCGCCATGGCGCACGACGTCTACCTTCGCACCGCGATCAATGTCACCCCGGATGGCTGGGCGCATTTCGGCCACGTCAAGATGCCGGACTACCGCTGGGGCATCTTCCTCGCCCAGCCGGAAGAAAGCCGCAAGGTCAACTTCGGCGAGAACAAGGGCATGGCCGCCTGGCAGGATGTGCCGGGCGAGCACCGCGCCAACCTGCGCCGCATCATCGTCACCCAGGGCGACACCGAGCCGGCCTCGGTCGAGCAGCAGCGCCATCTCGGCCTGACCGCGCCGTCGCAGTACGACCTGCGCAACCTGTTCCAGGTGAACGTGGAAGAAGGACGCCACCTGTGGGCCATGGTCTACCTGCTGCACAAGTATTTCGGCCGCGACGGCCGCGAGGAAGCGGAAGCCCTGCTGCAGCGCAATTCCGGCGACCAGGACAATCCGCGCATCCTGGAAGCCTTCAACGAAGAGACGCCCGACTGGCTCGCCTTCTACATGTTCACCTACTTCACCGACCGCGACGGCAAGTTCCAGCTGGCGGCGCTGTCGGAGTCCGGCTTCGATCCGCTGTCGCGCACCTGCCGCTTCATGCTGACCGAGGAAGCGCACCACATGTTCGTCGGCGAGTCCGGCGTGGCGCGGGTGCTGGCCCGCACCTGCGAGGTGATGAAGCAGAACGGCATCGAGGATCCGAACGACGTGGAGCGGGTGCGCAAGCTCGGCGTGATCGACCTGCCGACGCTTCAGCGCTACCTGAACTTCCACTTCAGCGTCACCATCGACCTGTTCGGCGCCGACCAGTCGTCCAATGCCGCCACCTTCTACAGCGCCGGCCTGAAGGGCCGCTATGAAGAGACCAAGCGCGACGACGACCATCTGCTGAAGAACAACACCTACCGCATCCTCGAAGTGAAGGATGGCGCGCTGGTGGAGAAGGAAGTGCCGATGCTGAACTCGCTCAACGAAGTGCTGCGCGACGACTACATCCGCGATTCCATCGCCGGCGTGTCGCGCTGGAACCGGGTGATGGAAAAGGCCGGCATCAACTTCCGCCTGCAGGCGCCGCACAAGGCCTTCAACCGCCACATCGGCAGCTTCGCCGGCATCCGCGTCTCGCCGGAAGGCCGCATCATCAGCGACGCCGAATGGGAAGCCAACGTGCGCAACTGGCTGCCGTCGGAGGAAGACCGCGCCTACGTCGCCTCGCTGATGGGCCGCGTGATCGAGCCGGGCAAGTTCGCCAACTGGATCGCGCCGCCGCCGGTGGGGATCAACCGCCAGCCGATCGACTTCGAGTACGTGCGCTTCAGCTGATTCAGCCCAGCGAAGATCGAGTCCGTAACACCGTATCAACCAGGGACCCGCGGCTAGCGGGTTCCGCAATTTCTGGCCGACATGAACGCTCCCGAACACGTCGTACTGATCCGTCAGCACCTGATCGATCCGGAAGTCTGCATTCGCTGCAACACCTGCGAAGAGACTTGCCCGATCGACGCCATCACGCACGACAGCCGCAACTACGTCGTCAATCCGGACATCTGCAACGCCTGCGGCGCCTGCATCTCGCCGTGCCCCACCGGCTCCATCGACCACTGGCGCACGGTGCCGAAGCAGGCCGCCTACTCGCTGGAAGAACAGTTGAGCTGGGACGAACTGCCGGCGCAGCAGGACTTGCCGAGCGAAGCGTCGATGAGCGCGCCGGCCGACGATCCGGCGATGGAAATGGCGGAGACCCTGCAGGAAAACGCCGCCACCACCGCATCGTCGCCGATGCCGCCGTGGTCGGCGGCCCATCCCTACGTCAATCTCTACGGCCTGAAGAGCCCGGTGACGGCGACGGTGGCCGGTAATTTCCGCCTCACTGCCGACGATGCCGAGAGCGACATCCGCCACCTCGTGCTCGACTTCGGCACCCAGGTGTTCCCCGTGCTGGAAGGCCAGTCGATCGGCATCATCCCGCCCGGCGTGGACGAGAACGGCAAGCCGCACTACCTGCGCATGTACTCGGTGGCCAGTCCGCGCACCGGCGAGCGCGAAGGATACAACAACCTCTCGCTGACGGTGAAGCGGGTTGTGCAGGACCATGAGGGCAAGCCGGCGCTGGGCGTCTGCTCGAATTACCTGTGCGACCTGAAGAAGGGCGACACGGTGCAGGTCACCGGCCCCTTCGGCAGCAACTACCTGATGCCGAACCACAAGGGCGCCAACATCCTGATGATCTGCACCGGCACCGGCGCCGCGCCGATGCGCGCCATGACCGAGCATCGGCGCCGGCTGGCGGCGAAAGGCGAAAAGGAGGAAGGCAGGCTGATGCTGTTCTTCGGCGCCCGCAAGCCCGAGGAGCTGCCGTACTTCGGCCCGCTGCGCAAGCTGCCGCCGTCGCTGATCGATACCCATCTCGCCTTTTCGCGGGTGCCCGAGCAGCCGCGCGCCTACGTGCAGGACAAGATGCGACAGGCCGGCCAGGCGGTGGTGGAGCTGCTGCGCGGCGACACCTATGTCTATATCTGCGGCCTGAAGGGCATGGAAGCCGGCGTGATGGATGCGCTGCACGACGTCTGCCAGTCCGCCGGCATCGACTGGAAGGACCTGCATGGACGGATGGTGAAGCAAGGACGCTTCCACGTCGAGACCTACTGACGCAACGCAATCGGCAAAGGGCCCTGCATGCAGGGCCCTTTTCATTTCCCTACACTGGCATTCACAACAAAAACTCACAACAAAAGCAGAGAGGAGCTTCCATGCCGACATCCTTGCCCGTCAGCGGCAACAACTTCCGCGTCGAGATCGACGACGAGGGCATCGCCCATGTGGTGTTCCAGCCCGCCGGCGGCACGCCGGTGACGGATGCCCGGGGCCATGGCGACCTGGCGGCGATCTGGCCGCAGCTCGCCGCCCATCCGCAGGTGAAGGTGATCCTGATCCGCAGCGAGGGCCGCGCCTTCTGCGCCGGCGGCGACCTGCAGATGGTGGAGGACATGCTGGATTCCGACGCCGCCCGCATGCGCGTCATGCGCGAGGGCCGCGACATCGTGCAGGGCATGATCGATTGCGACAAGCCGATCGTTTCCGCCATCAACGGCGCGGCGGTCGGCGCCGGCCTGGCGGCTGCCCTGCTGGCCGACATCTCGATCGCCGCCAGCAATGCCAGGCTGATCGACGGCCACACCAAGCTCGGCGTGGCCGCCGGCGACCATGCCGCCGTCATCTGGCCGCTGCTGTGCGGCATGGCCAAGACCAAGTACTACCTGCTGCTGTGCGAGACCATCACCGGGGAGGAAGCCGAGCGAATCGGCCTGGTGAGCCGGGTAGTGGCGCCGGAGCTTCTGCAGGAAGAGGCATTGTCGATCGCCCGGCGCCTCGCTGCTGGCAGCGCCCATGCGCTGGCCGGCACCAAGCGCGCCCTGAACCACTGGCTGCGCGCCGCCTGGCCGGCCTTCGAGGCGTCGCTGCTGTCGGAGATGGCCAACTTCAGCCAGCCGGATGCGCGCGAAGGCCTCGCCGCGGTGAAGGAAAAGCGGGCGCCGAACTTCGGAGGGGGCCAATGAAATTCGCCGAACTCACCGAAGGCCGCCGCATCACTCTCGGCCCCATCGCCACCGATGCGCAGGAGGTGGTGGACTTCGCCCGCAAGTACGACCCGCAATGGTTCCATACCGATCCCGAGAAAGCCGGCGCCGGGCCATGGGGCGGCCTGATCGCCAGCGGCTGGCAGACCTGCGGCATGGCAATGCGCCTGGTGTGCGACCATGTGCTGGCCGGTTCCGAATCCTTCGGCTCGCCCGGCCTGAACTACGTACGCTGGCCCAATCCGGTGCGGCCCGGCGACCAGCTGATGCTGGAGGTGACAGTGAAGGAAGCGCGGGTATCGAAGTCCAAGGCCGCGCTCGGCATCGTCCGCTGGCAATGGGTGCTGCGCAATCAGAACGGGAAGCAGGTGCTGGACCTGGAAGCCGTGAGTCTGTTCAACCTGGATGGGCAGGATAGGGCGCCCGGCGACGATTGATTTTCGTCAATCAATGAAAATGGTTCGCTGCGACCGGGGCCGGAACTTGGTAGGCTCCCGGCTGCCTATCCGGTTAGCGGCTGAAACGACACCGCCCCGGGACGTCATGTTCTGTGCATGGTCGAAGTAAAGGCCGCTCCGGCGCGGCAGGCAGGCCAGCAAAGCCGTTTCATCGATGCATCCATCTCACTTCACATCCTCCCCTCCTGCGCCAGCGGAGAAATCCGGGGCGCGAACGCAGCGCGCCTTTCTGCCGCCGCTGTTTGCCGTCACCACCCTGCTGTTCTGCCTGCTGGCAACCTTCGGGCTGTGGTACAACGCCCGCGCTTCCGCCGACCGGGCCACGGCATTGGAATTCGAATCCCAGGTTCGCGAGATCAGCAACCAGATCGGCCAGCGCATGGGGACCTACGAACAGATCCTGCGCGGTGCGCGCGGCTTTCTGAACAGCATGCCCCGTGCCGGCCGCGAGCAGTTCCATGTCTATGTCGACAACCTTGACCTCGGCAGGCACTTTCCCGGCATCCAGGCCATCGGCGTCGCCGAAGTGGTGGCGCCTGGCGGGCTCGAAGCGCATAACGAAGCCATCCGCGCCGAGGGCTTTCCAAGCTACCGGCTGTGGCCGATCATGCCGCGCGAGCGCTATACCGCCATCACCCGGATCGAGCCCTTCAACCGCATGAACCAGCGCGCCTTCGGCTTCGACATGTTCAGCGAAGCGGTGCGCCGGACGGCGATGGAGCAGGCACGGGATTCCGGCGCCCCGGCCCTGTCCGGCAAGGTGATCCTGGTGCAGGAAGACCCCAACAGCAGCCAGCCGGGCGTGTTGATGTACCTGCCGCTGTATCGCGGCGGCGGCGTGCCCGCCAGCCTGGAACAAAGGCGCGAGGCGCTGCTGGGCTGGGTCTATGCGCCGTTTCGCATCAACGATTTTCTCGCCGGCCTCGGCGGCGAGCGCTCGGGCGATCTGGCCATCAGCCTCTACGACGGCGACGTGGTTCAGGAGGAAAGCTGCCTGTATGGCTGCGGTGCCCAGGCACAACCGCATGTGCTGAGCGCCGTTCGCCATCTCGTCATCGCCGACCGTCCGTGGACGCTCGACATGCGGTCCACGCCGGCCTTCGAAGCCCGCATGCGCAGCGACACGCCATGGCTCATCGGCGGCGGCGGCCTCGTCACCAGCCTGCTGCTGTCGGCGCTGGTATGGGCTTTGTCGAGCGGCCGCGGCCGAGCGGTGGCGCTGGCCACGCGCATGACGCAGGCGCTGCGCGCTTCGAACGAGAGGATCGCCGCCGAACAGCAGCGCATCCGCGTGATCCTGGAAAACTCCCATGATGCCTTCGTCGCCGTCGATGCCGAGGGCAAGGTTACCGACTGGAACCTGCAGGCGGAACGCACTTTCGGCTGGAGCGCCGCCGAGGCCATCGGCCGGCGCCTGGACGACTTGATCATCCCCGCCGACCAGCGCACGGTTTTTCAGGCTGGATTCGCCGGCGTGCCGGCGCAAGCCGCCGAGCCCGTCAGCAAGCGCCGCATCGAACTGACCGCCCAGGACCGCACCGGCAGGCAGGTGCCGGTGGAAATGGGCATTGCGGTGCTGCACGGCGAAAGCGGCGACCTGGCGAATGCCTTCATCCGCGACCTGTCCGAACTGCGCGAAACCGAACGGCGGGAGGCGCAGCGGCAGCAGGCGCTGGAGGAAGCCCGCGCCCGCCTGCAGAGCGCGCAGCGCATGGAAGCGGTGGGCAAGCTGACCGGCGGCGTCGCCCATGACTTCAACAACGTGCTGCAGATCATCTCCGGCAACATCCAGCTGCTGATGCACGGCGTCGGCGAAGCGCATCGCGAGAAACGCCTGGCCAGCATGATGGAGGCGGTGGAGCGCGGCGCCAGCCTGTCTTCCCGCCTGCTGGCCTTCGCCCGGCGCCAGCCTCTGCAGCCGCGGGCGGTGAACCTGCGCCGGCTGCTGGCCGACATGGACGAACTGCTGCAGCGCGCCGTCGGTGCGGAGATCGCGGTTGAGACGGTGCAGAGCGCCCGCGTGTGGAACGCCATGGTTGACCCGAGCCAGCTCGAAAACGTGATCCTCAACCTCGCCATCAATGCCCGCGACGCCATGCCCGAAGGACAAGGCTGCATCACCATTGAGGCCGGCAATGTCGAACTCGATGATGACTACGTGCGCAGCCTGCCCGATGTCAGCCCCGGCCAGTATGTGATGCTGGCCGTCTCCGATACCGGCAGCGGCATGCCGCGCGAAGTGCTGGAACATGCCTTCGAACCCTTCTTCACCACCAAGCCGGAAGGACAGGGCACCGGCCTCGGCCTGAGCATGGCGTACGGCTTCGTCAAGCAGAGCGGCGGTCACATCCGCCTGTACAGCGAGGTCGGCCACGGCACCACGGTGCGCCTCTACCTGCCGCGCGCCTTCGAGCGCGAGGAGGCGCTGCCGCGCCCTCCCGCGGACGATGCGATCGCCGGCGGCAGCGAATCCATCCTGGTGGTCGAGGACGATCCCCATGTGCAGGCCACGGTGGTGGCCACGCTGCGCGAACTGGGCTACCAGGTGCTGCAAGCCCATGACGGCGCTAGCGCGCTCGCCATGCTGCAGGCCGGTACCCGGGTCGACCTGATCTTCACCGACGTCGTGATGCCGGGGCCGGTGCGCAGCACGGAGATGGTGAGCGAGGCGCGGAAGCTCCTGCCGGAGGCCGGCGTGCTGTTCACCTCAGGTTATACGCAGAACGCCATCGTGCACGCCGGCCGGCTCGATCCGGGCGTGCACCTGTTGAGCAAGCCCTATCGGCGCGAACAGCTGGCAAGGAAGGTGCGGGAAGTATTGGATGCGCGGCCGGCGCGTATTCCACGCCGGGACCAGGTCAGGACGTCCTGAAGGGAGCCGCAAGGCTGCCGAAGCGCGCCGCAATCAAAGCGGGATGAGGCCGGTCTGGACGGCTGCGGCGGGATGAGCCGACTTGGTTCATGAATGCTTTCCTTCGTTTTATCTGCCGCGAACCGCGCTCGTGCTGGCGTTTCTTCAAGAGTGCGTAAAGATTGATAGTTTCTATTTATTGAATTACGTAAATTTATAGCTTTAGTATCGATAATTGGGCTTACGCAACATCCAAATTATGGAAAATTTGACTTAACGCAATATTTCTATAAAGAATGGCAGGCCTGTTCAAGATGAACGGGCATGCCATACACCTGCCTGGAAAAGCGGTACGGCAAAGGTTTGATGGCAATCAGCAAGCGGCCTGCAGAGCGCAAACACGCCAGCACTCAGAGACAACCAACCAGCCAACGCCATGTCCATCTCTACCCGCCTCGGAACCCTGCGCCTCGGGCACAAGGTCACACTGTCCGCCTTCCTCGTCGTCGGCACCGTCTTCGTGTCCTTCATCCTGCTGCTCACCGCCGCCTATTCAACGCTGCTGGAAAAATACGCCGTCGCCAGCCTCAAGGAGCAAGCTGCCGGCATTGCCAACATGGTCGACATGTTCAATCGCTCCGCCATGCATGACGTGGAGCGCTTCTCGCGGATCTTCGCTGCCTCCTTCCCCGAGCGTTTCTCGCTCGATGCCGAGCGCAGCGTCAAGGTCGGCGACAAGGAAGTGCCGATCCTGAAGAACGGCGCCAACGAGCTGAACCTGCGTTATGAACTGCTGGACCGCTACACCGCGCTCACCGGCATCACCGCCACCGTGTTCGTAAAGAAGGGCGAGGAGTTCATCCGCATTTCCACCTCGGTGAAAAAGGAAAACGGCGAGCGCGCCGTCGGCACCATTCTCGACCACGCCAGCCCTGCCTATGCCAAGCTGCTGTCCGGCGATCTCTACCGCGGCATCATCAGCTTGTTCGGCAAGCCTTATATCGCCGAATACTTCCCGGTGAAGGATGCCGAGAATCGCGTCGTCGGCGCGCTCTACGTCGGCGGCGACATCTCGTCCGACATGGATGCCCTGAAAGCGAAGATCAAGTCGGTGAAGATCGGCGACAGCGGACATTTCTATGTCGTCAATGCCAAGCCGGGAGCCAGCCAGGGCGATCTTCTGGTGCATCCTTCTCGCGAAGGCAAGAACGCCATCGACCTGAAGGATGAAGCCGGGCGTGAAATCATCAAGGACATGCTGTCGCAAAAGCAGGGCGAACTCCGCTACCTCGCCGCCGGCGAAGGCAAGGACGGCGCCAAGGCGGGGCAAAAGATCGCCGTCTTCGATACCTATCCCGCCTGGAACTGGCTCATCGTGGGCAGCGCCCATGCAGACGAACTCACGCAGGAAGCGCGTGCGGCACGCAACCGCTATGCGCTGATGGCCGCACTGGTCCTGGTGGCGCTCACCGCCGCGCTGTTCGCCCTCATCCATGCGATGGTGACCAAGCCGCTCGGCCGGGCCCAGGCCGCGGCGGAAAAACTCGCCACCGGCGACCTCACCGTGCGCCTGGAAACGAGCCGCCAGGATGAAATCGGCGCGCTCCTCAAGGCCATGAATGGCATCAGCCACGGACTGGCGCAGGTGGTGAACCAGGTGCGCGAGGGCACCGACCAGATCGCAGCCGCCTCCACCGAAATCGCGCAGGGCAACCAGGATCTCTCGGCCCGCACCGAACAGCAGGCCGGCACCCTGGAGGAAACCGCCTCGTCAGCCGAAGAACTGGCTTCCACCGTGAAGCAGAACGCCGACAACGCCCGCCAGGCCAACCAGCTGGCGCAATCCGCGTCCGAGTCGGCGCAGCAGGGCGGCGCGGTCGTCGCCGAAGTGGTGCATACCATGGAGGCAATCAATGCAGCCTCCCGCAAGATCGTGGACATCATCGGCGTGATCGACGGCATCGCCTTCCAGACCAACATCCTGGCGCTGAACGCGGCCGTGGAAGCGGCGCGTGCCGGGGAGCAGGGCAGGGGTTTCGCAGTGGTGGCCTCCGAAGTGCGCAGCCTGGCGCAGCGCTCCGCCTCCGCCGCCAAGGAGATCAAGGAACTGATCGACGACTCGGTGCACAAGGTCGATGCCGGCACCCAACTGGTTGCCGATGCCGGCACCACGATGGAGGAAATCGTCACCCGCATCGGCCGCGTCACCAGCCTGATGGGTGACATCGCCTCCGCCAGCGGCGAACAGACCGCCGGCATCGAACAAGTCAATCACGCCATCGCGCAGATCGACCAGGCGACGCAGCAGAATGCGTCACTGGTGGAACAGGCCGCGTCCGCCGCCCGAGCGATGGAAGAACAGGCCGCGGCGCTGCGCGGCTTGGTGAATGTGTTCAAGCTGGGGTGACGGGAGTTTCGCCGACCGGGCTTAAGGAGTTGAAAGCTTAAACCGGCAAACTTCCATGAATTGAATGACGCTGTAGGATGGTTCGTTGCGGGCCAACGAAACCGCTCAGCGCAGTGGCCGTCTAGCCAAGCTTAGTTCATCGCTCAAGAAGTGTCTTAAGTGCAAGACACTTCTTGAGGATTTATTAGCCAGCTACAATCTCATTAATGAGCTGTTGCACGCCAAAGTTGGGTCTGTAACCGAGTTTACAGTTTTTCGACAAATTGAAAGACGTTTTAATTTTCAAAATGTGTACTAGGCCAATTTAGTCAACGAGGATTTTCATCGCTTCCCCGCTTTTGGTTTTGAAGATTCCGTAGCTGTGTCGTTCAGAACCTATAGTTGCAGTAATAATTTTTTCGAAGTGTCTATACCCATTCGAAGACGCCAGAAGCGCAATGCGAGCATATTGTTCTTCGCTCACGGGTTTGCCTTTAAACGAGTTTTGGAAATTTTCATAAGACCGAACTAGATATTGATGCTTACTATTAGAAAGTGAGATGAAACACGCGTGTTTCCCGTTTTTCGTTACGAACTTTGCATATTCTTCACCATTAATCTTAATTTTGCCATTGGGGCGCGTACACCCCAACCGATATGCTGCCAATGATTCAACAAGCAAATCAGCTGGAGCGTCATTCGCCAACGTAGGCGGCTGGTTGCTGAGATTGACCGTTGGGTAGTTATTTCTATTTGTATTGACGCAATTTCCGTTGGGCTGTTGGGACGATACTTGAGTCATGAGGTTCTCCGAAATTGAATTTTCCAGTGTTCAACGTCACGCTATACAAGCGGTGGACACAAATGAACCAAGCACTTTCCGTACCAATAAACAGATTTCAGCACTAACAGAAAGCATAATCGGGCTCATTCGCCAGTCCTCTACAAAGAAGCTGGTCTATTTCGGTAAGGGCGTCAAAACTGCGTAGCACATTTGCGAATCCTAGTCTTAACCACCCCCACGAAAGTGGTGTCATTGCAAAACATCACTTGATATGCTGGGCCAGAGACAAACTCGCCAATTAGCCATTGCAAACTAAGCGTGATTCCGACTTCGACAAAAAGGAAGTCTGCCAGAGAAGAAAAGTGGCTGCGCATTTACTCAATTAGTACTTCCTTCTCCTTGCCATTAGCTGTTCTAAAAACGCCGTAAAGAGTTGTTCCCTTCGAATTGGGAAACATAAATCGATCAAAATGACGATATCCATATGACGAGGCCGCGATCGCTATTGGAGCGTATTGGCCCTCTGTTAAACCTGTATCTCGAAATGGATTCTGAAAATCTTCGTAGGAGCGGATGAGGTACTGATGCCTTGGATCGGACAGCGAAATGAAACATGCGTCCTTTCCACTTCTAGTGACGAACTTGGCATATTCTTCGCCATTAATTTTCAACGTTCCCATGGGTATGGAACATCCCAACCTTGATGCCGCCAATGCTGGATTAATTGATTGTGAAGGAGTACTCTTCAAGCTCTCCGAAGCATTGTTGAGTCCAATTAATGGATGAGTGACTTCATTACTATTCAGTGATGGCAATTGAAGAGGCAGACAAAAAGTAATTGGCATGGAATGCTCCGAAATTAATTGTCTTGTATGAAAATATACTTGCGAAGCGGCGTTCTTTAATCAATAAGCACAATCTATTCCAGTACGGCCTTTTCTTGATCACGGTTTCTTCGCTTTGAGAATCGCAGACGATAGTTTCCTATCTACACGCAAACCTTTTAATCACTGAGCGGCCAATTAGAGGGCCATTGTGGATGAGGATCGAAAATCCTCTTCCGACCCAAGAGCTTTTACTCATTGAAGCAAACGATGCCTTTTCTGTCTCATAAATATTTTTTTGAGTATTAAGATTTTCAGTACCGCCACCACATCGTATGGACTAGCGGCAGCACTATTTCAAGACGTACAACCTACTTCGCCCTAGACTGCTCCACCAACCTCAACTCCCACGGCAAAATCACCTTCGAATAAATCACCGGATCGGTCCATCCCTTCGGCTCCCGGCCGAGATGTCCGCCGACCGGGTTGATCCACGCCTCCTTGGGCGATGTGCCGCTGCGCAGCAGCAGGTCGACTTCCGCCATCGGCACTTGCGTGTCCTTCGCGCCGGTGACGATGAGCGTCGGGGCGCTCGGCTTGTCGAGCAGGCCCAGCTTGACCAGCGACATATTGGGCAGCAGGCGCGCGAGGTCGTCGATGTTTTCCGCGCCTTCAAATACGTTGACGAAGGCGGGCGCCAGGTCGAACAGGTATTCGCGGTTGCCGAGCGTGCCTTCGCGCAGGAATTTCTCGGTGAAGAACACGTCGACCGGCGGCGACTGCACGACCGCGCCGAGCAGGCGCTTCTGTTCGACGATGGAAAGCTTGGTCGTCCAGTAGCCGCCAAAGCTTACGCCGTGGGTAAAGATGCGGGCCTTGTCGACTTCCTGTCGCTTTTCCAGGTAATCCAGCACTGCGCTGAACATGCGGTCGGCGGTCGGGCTGACCTTGAGCGGCGCCTGGCCGGTGCCCGGTCCATCGACGGCGAAGAAGCCGATGCCATGCTTCAGAATTTCGCCGTAGGTCTCCGCGACGGTCTCCTTGCGGCTGTCCAGGCCGCTGATGGCCAACGCCATGGGAACCGGTTCCTTGGCGTTCTTGGGCAGGCGCAGGTAGCCGACGATCTCCTTGCCCTCGAACGGAATCTTCACGACTTCCAGCGGCGGATCCAGGGTTTGCGCATACTTGGCGTAGGCATCGAGCGCATTCGCATAGGCGACCTTCTTGCCGTCGGAAGAGGGTACCGGCCATTGCGCGAAATAGTAGAGCCGCCAGGCGCGCTTGTAGGCATTCGCGGCTTCTTGCGGCGTCGCGGCCTTGGCCGCCTGCGCCATGTAGCGCTCCGCGACCGTGCTCCAGCCTCGTGCCCATTCGTCGCGGTCGCGGCTCTGGATCAGGGATAGCGCCTCCTTTACGTCGGACGGGTCGAGTCCGCCGAGCGGATAGGCGCCGCGTTCTGCGCGGGCGATCGACTCCGCCTTGATTTCCTCAATGGTCCTTTCCTTGACCTGGGCGTGGGCGGTGGTGATAACCAATCCCGCCAGAACGGGCAGGCACAGCGTCTTCCACTGCAGCTTCAGCATCGCGACTCCTCCATCTCACTGTTGGTTGGTCTTCTTCTGTTTTGCGCGTGCCGTGCGTCCGGCCAATGGCAAGCGTACCGAGCGAGCCTAACATGCCGGAACAAAGTCGGGACATGATTCCGCATAAAGGAACGCCTGGCCATGGGCCGAATAAGTCAATGCTGCCTCATTAACGGAAAGCTTCGGCAAGCCGAATCTCCGGCTTATCACAAATCTGTTTTTGTAGAATTCCAGGCATCATGTCCAAACCCAATCAATGTCTTGCTCCATGCATGATCATCGGGTTTGGAAACGATGGCAGGCCTTGTATAAGCGCACTGGCACGCAGCTGTAAAGGCATGCATGACTCGTTCGTCGACACCGTGTTTGTCCTGACCACGTGCACAGAGACGTTCGCTGTTCGCGGTAAAAGCTTTTGCTGAAACGGTTATTCGCCGATGATCTTCACCAGGACCCGCTTGCGCCGCATGCCGTCGAACTCGCCATAGAAAATCTGTTCCCAAGGACCGAAGTCCAGGCGCCCTTCGGTGACGGCAACCACCACCTCGCGACCCATGACCTGGCGCTTCATGTGCGCATCGGCATTGTCCTCGCCGGTATCGTTGTGGCGGTACTGGCTGAGCGGTGCATGGGGGGCAAGCTTTTCCAGCCACACGTCATAATCGTGATGCAGGCCCGGCTCGTCGTCATTGATGAATACCGAAGCCGAGATATGCATCGCGTTCACCAGCACCAGCCCTTCGCGGATGCCGCTTTCCGCCAACGCATCTTCCACCTGCGGCGTGATGTTGATGAAGGCGCGTCGCGCCGGGACATTGAACCAGAGTTCCTTGCGGAAGCTTTGCATGGTCGTTCTCCTCCAATGGCCATGCTTGGAAATCCGTTAGGCTTCCGGGTTCCTCAACGGCTTTCCAGCGACGCCTGCACGCCGCGCCAATCGAGCGGCAACGGCGCAGGCGTCGTTGCCGGCAGGGTGGTGATTTGCCGCTGTATGCGGGCCATGCGCTCGGCCGGTGCGGGATGGGTCGCAAGCAAGGCCGGGCCCTTGCCGTTTTCATCCTTGGCCAGTTTGGCGAAGAAATCCGACATGCCTTTCGGATCGATGCCGGCCGACGCCAGGCGTTTCACGCCTTCGCTGTCGGCTTCAGCTTCGGCATCCCGGGAAAATTTCAGTTCGGTGAGGGTTGAGGCCAGTCCCGCGATTGACGACCCGCCGAAATCGCCCAACGCCAGCGACAGCAGCAAACTCAGGCCGGCCTTCTTCACCAGCCCCTGCATGCTGTGACGCCGTTCGACATGGGACACCTCATGCGCCAGCACGCCGGCGAGTTCCTCCGGCCGCGCTGCTTTCGCGATCAACCCGGCATTCACGACCACCACGCCGCCCGGCGCGGCGAAGGCATTCACTTCGCTATCCTGGGCGACGAACCACTGGTAACGGTAGCGCGAACCGGCCGTCAGTCTTTCGCCGATAAGCTTCACCGCATCCAGTGCCGGACCACGCTCAATCAGCCTGGTCCGCGCGCGGGTCTGCGCCAGCACCATCTGGCCGATCCTCGCCTCCTGCTCGACCGGAATCCTGTCGGCCAGCCACTCCGCCAGAATGCCGACGTTCAACACGAAAGCCAGCAGCAGGAGCAGCGGCAAGGTCGTGATCAGCGCATAAATCCCGACGGCGGCGCGAAACCGTCGCTCGGTGACGTTGCGTCTGCCGCGGGCGGAAACCAGCGCGGCGCGAATCGATGGCGGGGCTTGCTCCAGAAAGGCTGCATGGCTGCCGTCCTCGTCGAGAAAGAATGCGTATTCATGCTCGCCCTCTGTCCAGGAAAGCCGGTCCTGCCGAAAATTGAAGCCCGCCGCCTCCACGCGCAGTTCGGCGGCGGTGAACTAGCGGCCGTTCCCTTCCACCACCAGCGAGGACCCATGCCAATGCGCGGATACCGCCTCGCCGCCGCCCGCCAGTCCGGGCCCAAACAGGCGGCCGTGCGCCTGAGCGGAGAAGCCCATCAATCGTCGTCGCCGCCGAACAGGCCGCCGAGCGAAGCGCCGCCCAGCAAGCCGGCGTTGCTGGAACCTTTCGATGCCGGCACCGCCATCATCAGACGTCCGGCCAGGCGCGACAGCGGCAGCGACTGCAGCCAGACCTTGCCCGGCCCGCGCAGCGTGGCGAAGAACAATCCCTCGCCGCTAAAAATGGCGGATTTGATCTTGCCGACGTAGGCGATGTCGAAATCTACGGTCGGTTGAAAGGCGACCACGCAGCCGGTATCGACGCGCAGCACTTCACCCGGCGCCAGCGTCTTCTCCACCAGCGTGCCGCCGGCATGGATGAAGGCCCAGCCATCGCCATCCAGCTTCTGCATGATGAAGCCTTCGCCGCCGAACAGGCCGGCGCCCAGGCGGCGCTGGAACGCGATTCCGAGCGACACGCCCTTGGCCGCGCAAAGAAAAGCGTCCTTCTGGCAGATCAGCGTGCCGCCCATTTCGGCAAGATGCACCGGCACGATCTTGCCGGGATAGGGCGCCGCGAACGCCACCCGCGCCTTGCCCCGCCCCTCGTTGTGGAACACCGTGGTGAACAGCGACTCGCCGGTCAACAGCCGCTTGCCCGCGCCCAGCAGCTTGCCGAAGACGCCGCCTTGCTGCGAACCATCGCCGAACACCGTGTCCAGCTCGATACCCTGCTGCATGTACATCATCATGCCGGCCTCACCCACCGCAGCCTCGCCCGGATCCAGCTCCACTTCGACATACTGCATGTCGCTGCCGAAGATTTCGTAGTCGATTTCGTCCATTGCCATATTTCTCTCCGAAGTGGTGAACGGGTTATCGGATGCTCGTGATTAAAGTTTGCGCAGTTGTAGATAGTGACAACGAAGAAGATTATATGCTGTGCGCATTGTGAATCGGGCGACGTATCGCCGACATGCTTCCCACAGAAATGTTTTTGACATGAAGCGAATTGAAACTCATTGGGCAACTTCTTTCGATTCAACGTTGAACAGAAGGCGATATTGCTACCGTGTGAAGAAAACTATTTCCTTAGCTGCTTAAAACATCAAGAAGTTTGGGCGGTTCACATTTCTGGTTCACCATGCAGACCCAAATTGGGGAAGGGCATTTTGACTTTTGCAAGCTGCTTTAGTAAGGCTAACCTGAATTGGTCTTTCGTTAGGTGTTTATAGGAAGTCGACGGGCATATATGGATCCGGATGAAGCAATTAGTGCTCAAATCGACTGGCTATCCGGGAAAGGCGGCGACTTGGTAGACGCCGGAGGGTTTAGGGAGCAATAGAAAAATACCGTGCTGCATTCAGCCTCGCACCAAAACCCATCGAGGATTTGGAGGCTGCAATGTGGTTGATTGTCGCAATAGGCGAGGCTTATTACTTCTTGGATGACTACGCGAGTGCCTTGAATTATTTGCAGTAGACCATCGGCGTCCGGCTGCTACTGGAAGCGCTTTTTTCACCTCTGGCTAAGTCAAACTCCAAGCCAAGCAGCCTTGAGTAACCTCAATGCCGCTTACCATCGTTTGTATGATCAATTCAATGCGGCGCTCCAAGAATTGAAACGGGCGCGGTGATTCGATGCGACAAACCTGGCGAGTGTCCGCGACCGACGAATCTGTTGCATGGGTTGGTCGTCCGTTGAGCCTCCGAACCCAGCTTCTACTGCGCACCGTCTGATGGTCACAAATTGCACCCCCTCCCAAACTTGCGTATAGTTCATTTCGCAAGTCAGCGACGCCGCACGCCAACATTAACAAGCGGCAATTCATCCAACAGAGCAGTCACTGAGGCAGGAGACAACCATGACCTTCGGATTCAAGCTCGCGGCCGTGGCCGCGCTCTGCGCGCTCGGCGCCTTCTCCAATTCCGCGCTGGCTGACATCAACGTCGGCATTTCCCTGTCGGCGACCGGGCCGGCCGCCGCGCTGGGCATCCCCGAGAAGAACACGGCGGCGCTTCTTCCCACCACCATCAATGGCGAGAAGGTGAACTACATCATCCTGGACGACGCCACCGATGCGACCCAGGCCACCAAGAATGCCCGCAAGCTGGTGTCCGAAAACCATGTCGATGTGATCATCGGCTCGTCCGCCACGCCGCCGGGGCTGGCCATCGCCGAGGTCGCCAACGAGACGAAGACTCCGCAGATTTCCATGTCGCCGCTCGATATCGTCGGGCCGAAGAATACCTGGGTGTTCCGGGCGCCGCAGCACAACTCGGTGATGGCCTCGGCGCTGGCCGAGCACATGAAGGCGCACAATGTGAAGACCCTGGGCTTCATCGGCTATACCGATGCCTATGGCGAGAACTGGCTGCGCGAGATGACCAAGGCGGCGGAGGCCAACGGCATCAAGATCAGCGCGGTGGAGCGCTTCAACCGCACCGATACCAGCGTGACCGGCCAGGCATTGAAGCTGGTGTCGGCCAACCCGGATGCCATCCTGGTCGCCGCTTCCGGCACGCCGTCGGCGCTGCCGCAGCTGTCCCTGGTGGAGCGCGGCTACAAGAAGCAGATCTACCAGACCCATGGCACCGCCACCAAGGAGTACATCCGCGTCGGCGGCAAGGCGGTGGAGGGCACCATCCTGCCGGCCGGGCCGATCGTGGTCGCGAACCAGCTGCCGGACAGCCATCCGTCGAAGAAAGTGGCCACCGAGTACGCGAAACAATACGAGGAAAAGTATGGCGCCGGATCGTTGTCTTCCTTCGGCGCCCACATGTACGACGCCTATCGCCTGCTGGCCGCTGCGGCGCCTGCTGCCATGCAAAAGGCCAAGCCGGGCACGCCGGAATTCCGCCAGGCGCTGCGCGATGCCCTGGAAGGCAGCAAGGAAGTGGTCGGGGCGCACGGCGTGTTCAACATGAAGCCGGACGATCATTCGGGCCATGATGCGCGCGCCCGCGTGCTGGTGCGGGTCGAGAACGGCGACTGGAAGCTGATCCAGTCCAAGTAAGCCAAGCGAATGTGAGGCCATCATGGGAGACATGATCCGGGATGCCGCGCTGTTCGCGGCGCCAGGGGTGCAGCTCACCCGCCGCGCCGATGGCAGCTTCATGCTGGAGCCGCGCACGCCGCTGGAACCGTATGCGCGCTGCATGGGCGAATACCTGGAGCGGTGGGCGCGCGAGACGCCGGACAGGCCTTTCCTGCAGGAGCGCGGCATCGGCGGCCAGTGGCAGGGTGTCAGCTACGCGCAGGCGCTGCAGAAGGTGGTGCGCATCGCCACCTGGCTGCTGGAAAGCGATCTCGATCGGCAGCGGCCGGTAGTGGTCCTCTCCGACAACAGCATCGAGCATGCGCTGCTGATGCTGGCGTGCATGCATATCGGCCAGCCTTACTCGGCCATTTCGCCGGCCTACTCGCTGATGTCCCGGGACCATGCGAAGCTGAAGGGGTTGATCCAGCGCCTGGAGCCGAGCATGCTCTATGTGTTGGACCCGGCGCGCTACAGCGCGGCACTGGAGGCGATCAGCGGCCTGCACCAGGCGCCGCTGGTGGTGTCCGATGGCTGCAGCCGCCTGCCGGCCGGCGCACTGCGCTTTTCCAGCCTGCTCGCATCGCCGGACGAGGAAGCGGTGGCGCAGGCCTTTTCCGCCGTCGGCCCGGATACCATCGCGAAGATCCTCTTCACCTCGGGCTCCACCAGCGAACCCAAGGGCGTGCTGAATACCCAGCGCATGCTCTGCTCCAACCAGCAAGCCAAGCTGCAGCTCTGGCCTTTCCTGCGCCAGACGCCGCCGGTGCTGCTCGACTGGCTGCCGTGGAATCACACCTTCGGCGGCAACCATAACTTCAACATGGTGCTGGCCAATGGCGGCACGCTTTACATCGACGGCGGCAAGCCGATGCCCGGCCTGTTCGAGGCGAGCATCGCCAACCTGCGCGAGGTCGCGCCCACGCTCTATCTCAACGTGCCGCGCGGCTTCGACATGCTGGTGCCGGCGCTGCGCGTCGACGCGCAGCTGCGGCGCAAGTTCTTCTCCCGCATCCAGGTGATTTTCTACGCCGCCGCGGCCTTGCCGCAGCACCTCTGGGATGCGCTGATCGAGCTGTCGATACAGGAGCTGGGCCATGCGGTACCGATGGTGACGGCCTGGGGTTCGACCGAGACCGCGCCGCTGGCGAGCGATTGCAACTACCAAGCCAGCCGCTCCGGCGTGATCGGCCTGCCGATTCCCGGTGTCACGCTCAAGCTGGTGCCCAACGGCGAGAAGCTGGAAGTGCGGGTGAAGGGGCCGAATGTCACGCCCGGTTATTTCCGCCAGCCGTCGCTCAGCGCCAAGGCTTTCGACGAGGAAGGCTTCTACCTGATCGGGGATGCGGTGCGCTTCGTCGATCCGCAGCAGCCGGAGCTCGGCCTGCTGTTCGACGGCAGGGTGGCGGAAGACTTCAAGCTCAGCAGCGGCACTTGGGTGAGCGTCGGCGCCATGCGGGTGAAGGCGATCGAACTGATGGCGCCGGTAGCGCAGGACATCGCCATCGCCGGCCACGACCGCAACGATGTCGGCATGCTGGTGTTCGCCAATCTGCCGGCCTGCCGCAAGCTGGCGGAATTAACCGAGGACGCGCCGGCGGCGCAGGCACTGGCGCATCCGGCGGTGCTGGCACGCCTGCGCGAAGGCATGGAGCAGCTGCGGGAGCACGGCACCGGCACCTCGACCTATGCCACCCGGGCGCTGCTGATGGCCGAGCCCGCCTCGGTGGACGCGGGCGAAATCACCGACAAAGGCTACATCAACCAGGCTGCCGTGCTCAGGCATCGGGCCGCGCTGGTGGAGCGGCTGTATGCCGATCCGCCCGATCCCGCCGTCATCCTGCTGCAATGACTGCTGCAATGACTGCTGCATGCCGGACCATAACGAAAAGAATCAGGAGTCATGACTTGAGTACCCGAGCAGCAATCCGTGCCGTTGAAAGGAATCACATCTTCCCGCAAAGCGCGGCACGGAGCTGAAGCATGGATGCGTCGATCTTCGCCATCCTGGTGCAGGATGGCATCACCAGCGGCGCGGTGTACGCGCTGCTGGCGCTGGGCCTAGTACTGGTGTTTTCAGTAACGCGGGTCATTTTCATCCCGCTGGGCGAATTCGTTTCCTACAGCGCCTTGACCCTGGCGGCGATGCAGGCCGGGAAATTTCCGGCAGCGGCACTTCTGCTGCTGGGCGTGGGTGTGATCGCCTTTCTGCAGGAAACCTTCGGCCTGGCGAATTCCGCCAGGCGTGATGCCCGGCGGCCCTCCGGACGGTCGTTCGCCATGGCGCTCGGCAAGTTCATTTTCTTCCCGCTCGCGCTGCTGGCGGCCGCTTGGAGCGTCGATCTGCAGAAGGCGCCGATGCTGCTGCAAATGGCGCTCACGCTGGCCATCGTCACGCCACTCGGGCCGATGCTGTACCGCGTCGCCTTCCAGCCGCTGGCCGAAGCCAGCGTGCTGGTGCTGCTCATCGTGTCGGTCGGCACCCATTTCGCCATGCTCGGCATCGGCCTGGTTCTGTTCGGCGCCGAAGGATCGCGCACGGCGCCTTTCTCGGATGCCCGCTTCGCGCTGGGCGCGCTGGCCATCACCGGGCAAAGCATTGCGGTGCTCGCCACCGCGCTAATGATGATCGCGGCGCTGTACTTTTATTTCGACCGCACCCTGTCCGGCAAGGCGCTGCGCGCCACCGCCGTCAACCGGCTCGGCGCCCAGCTGGTCGGCATCGGCACCGCCAGCGCCGGGCGGCTGGCGTTCACCTTCGCCTCGGCGCTGGGCGGGCTATGCGGCGTGCTGATCGCGCCGCTGACCACCATCTACTACGACAGCGGCTTCCTGATCGGCCTGAAGGGCTTCGTCGCCGCCATCATCGGCGGCCTGGCCAGCTACCCCCTGGCGGCGGTCGGTGCGCTGCTGGTCGGCTTGCTGGAAGCCTTCTCCTCCTTCTGGGCCAGCGCCTTCAAGGAAGCCATCGTCTTCACCCTCATCATCCCGGTGCTGCTGTGGCGTTCAATCGCCAGCCCGCATGTGGAGGACGAGGAATGAGGGCGCGCGCCGCCGGATTGCTGGCATTCACCGCAATCCTGTTATTGATCGGCATGCTGCCCCTGCCGCCTTACTGGATCACGCTGGCCAACTACATCGGGCTGTATTCGCTTGTCGCGCTCGGGCTGGTGCTGCTGACCGGCGTGGCCGGGCTGACTTCCTTCGGCCAGGCCGCCTTCGTCGGCCTCGGCGCCTATGCCACCGCCTATCTCTCCACCGCCTACGGCGCCTCGCCCTGGATCGGGCTGGCGGCCGGCCTCGCCATCACCGCGCTGGCGGCCTTCCTCATCGGCCTCATCACCATGCGCCTGTCCGGGCACTACCTGCCGCTCGGCACCATCGCCTGGGGGTTGTCGCTCTTCTTCCTGTTCGGGAATCTGGAATTCCTCAACAAGTACGACGGCATCACCGGGGTGCCGGTAATCGGCCTGTTCGGCCTGCCGCTCGTCAGCGGGCGGTCGATGTACTTCCTCATTTGGGCCTGCGTGCTCGGCGCGGTGCTTTGCCTGGGCAACCTGCTCGACTCCCGTTCCGGCCGCGCTATCCGCGCGCTGAAGGGACGCGGCATGATGGCCGAGGCGATGGGCGTCGACACCGCCTGGATGAAGATCGCCATCTTCGTCATCGCGGCGCTGCTGGCGGGGCTTTCGGGCTGGCTGTATGCGCATCTGCAGCGGGCGGTGAATCCGTCCCCCTTCGGCCTGAACGCGGGCATCGAGTATCTGTTCATGGCGGTGGTCGGCGGCGCCGGCTACCTGTGGGGCGCCATCCTCGGCGCGGCGCTGCTCACCGTCCTGAAGGATCAGCTGCAGGCCGTCCTGCCGCTGCTGTTCGGCGGCAATGGCAATTACGAGGTCATCGTCTTCGGCATCATGCTGGTGGTCTTGCTGCAGCGCGCGCGAGAAGGACTGTGGCCCTATCTGCAGCGCCGCCTGCCGCGCCGCAAGGACACCGTCATGCCGGAGAACGCGCCGGCGCTGCCGCAGCGTGCGCGTCCACCCGCCGGCGAGCCGCTGCTGCGGGTGGAGAAGGCGCGCAAGCAGTTCGGCGGCCTGGTGGCGGTGAACGATGTCAGCTTCGAGCTGCAGGCCGGCGAGATCGTCGGATTGATCGGCCCCAACGGCGCCGGCAAGTCGACCATGTTCAACCTCGTCACCGGTGTGGTGCCGCTCACCGGCGGCGAGATCCGTTTCCGCGCCGGCGACGGCATGAGGCGCATCGACGGCCTGGCCTCGCGCCGCATCGCCAGCCTCGGCATCGCCCGCAGCTTCCAGCATGTGCAGCTGCTGCCGGCGATGAGCGTGCTGGAGAACGTGGCCATCGGCGCGCACCTGCGCGGCCGGCGCGGCATCCCGAGCAGCCTGGCGGGGCTGAACCGCGCGGAAGAACGCATGCTACTGCAGGAAGCGCGGCGGCAGCTGGAGCGCGTCGGCCTGGGGCGGCTCATGCATGAAGAAGCCGGCAGCCTGGCGCTGGGACAGCAGCGCATCCTGGAGATCGCCCGGGCCCTGTGCTGCGACCCGGTGCTGCTGCTCCTGGACGAACCGGCCGCCGGCCTGCGCTACCAGGAAAAGCAGGCGCTGGCCGACCTGCTCCGGCGGTTGAAGGGGGAGGGCGTCAGCATCCTGCTGGTGGAGCATGACATGGACTTCGTGATGAACTTGACCGACAGGCTGGTGGTGATGGAATTCGGCACCAAGATCGCCGAAGGCTTGCCGCAAGATGTGCAGCGGAATGAGGCGGTGCTGGAGGCGTACCTGGGCGGCATTGCCAGCTGAACGTCGAGTTAACATACTCGATATTGCCCTAGCCGATAACTCGCCGCCAATTGCGAAAGATAAAGTCTCTGGACAACTTCGGCAGACCTTGATATTTCTGGTAGCTCGATGATTAAAGCGCGTCTTTGCGTAACCGTTGTGCTAACGGAGCTATACGAATATGGCAAGAAATCGAAAAATGGCGACCAGTGATCGCCTCCTTGGGCTGACTAGGGAGTGCCCGGAATGCGGCAGGCAGATACAGTCAAACGGACAAATGTATTTTGATTTTGTAACACACGATTGGTACATCGGTTTCTGGTGTCCGGTCGAAAAAGAAGTGTCCTCATGTTGGCGTCCGGAGTACCAGCCCTTGATCGACGAGGTATCGAATGGATTGGAGTTCGACAGCCTGCCGGACGAGCCGGCGCATGTGACTTGAGAGGCATGACCAGATGACGATGGAATCGGGCAGAAGAAAAATGGCCACCAGCGATCGCTTGCTTGGACTGTCAATGGCATGTCCAGGGTGCGACAGGCAGATAACATCGAACGGCCACATGTATTACACCGCTTTCTTGAAGAGCTGGAGTATCGGTTTCTGGTGCCCGGTGGAGAAAGAGGTCTTTCCGTGTTGGCGTCCGGAGTATCAATCTCTGATCAACGAAGTGGCAGCAGGGTTGGATATTGAAAGCCTGCCTTACGAACCCTTTCACATTACCCGCTGAACGTCGCCCGGTGCCTAGATCTCCAATTGCTTGACACGGACTTGATACCGGAAACCACCGGATGGCAAGTGATCATTTGCGCTGTCAGGCCGGATTTATCTTTCGGCAGCAATCGGGCAACATAGGTTGAATCGAGACCGGTCGGAACAAGGACTGTGATGCAGCGAAACGAAGCTCTCGGGCCGACACGCCCGGTGCCATTTACCGAAAAGGCTCGTTTACACGTGATGTCCGCCAACCCCATTCTTGAAGTCGACGACCTGCATGTGGCCTACGGCAAGGTGGAAGCCCTGCATGGCGCCAGCCTGTCGGTGGCGCCGGGGCAGATCGTCACCGTCATCGGTCCGAACGGCGCCGGCAAGTCCACCATGCTCAATGCCATCGCCGGGGCGCTGGACGGCAGCGGCCAGGTGCGCGGCACGGTTCGGCTGGACTGCATCGACGTCAGCGCTGCCGCCATCGAAAGCCGGGTGGCGCAGGGCATGTCGCTGGTGCCGGAGCGGCGCGAGCTGTTCGCCAGCATGAGCGTGGAAGACAACCTTCTGCTGGGCGGCTATGTCCGTCGCCGCGCGGGCGATGGCAGCCCTGCGGAGCAGATGAACCAGGTATATGCGCTGTTTCCCCGCTTGCGGGAGCGGCGCAGGCAGGCGGCCGGCACGCTGTCGGGCGGCGAGCGCCAGATGCTGGCGCTGGGACGGGCGCTGATGGCCAGGCCGAAATTGCTGCTGCTGGACGAGCCCAGCCTGGGCCTGGCGCCGCTGATCGTGAAGGAAATCTTCCGCATCATCGTCGGCCTGAAGCAGACCGGCGTCGGCATCCTGCTGGTGGAGCAGAATGCCCGCGCCGCGCTGCAGGCGGCCGATCATGCCTATGTGCTGGAGACCGGCGATGTGGTGCTGCAGGGACCGGCGCGCGAACTGGCGGAAGATCCGAAGGTGATCGAGACCTATCTCGGACTGGCGCGGCGGGATGCATCGCGTTGAGTGCGATGCGTGGCAACGGGTGAACCGTGTCGGCGCATTCGATCCAGTTTCCCTCGGGCCGTCGGCTTCATGACGCGGCGCTTCCCCGTACAATCGCTTCGGCATACACCCACATGTTTTCGTCGCGGCCAGCCGGCAACGCCACTGCCCGACGCCAAGGATATCCATGACACGAAAAAGCATCCATCGCATCCACGTCGAATTCGGCGACTGCGATCCGGCGCAGATCGCCTTCTATCCGAATTTCTTCCGCTGGTTCGATGCCGCCTCGCGCCACTATTTCGAGAACTGCGGCGTGGCGCCGTGGCGGGAGTATGAAAAGACCCACGGCATCATCGGCACGCCGGTGGTGGAAACCGGCGCCAGATATCACCGCCCCACCAGCTATGGCGACGATCTCGAGGTGCATACCTGGATCGAGGAATGGCGCGAAAAGGGCTTCGTCATGAAGCATGAACTGCGGCGCGACGGCCAGCTGCTGGCGGAAGGGCGCGATGTGCGGGTGTTCGCCACCCGGCATCCGGCGGATCCGGCCCGTATCCGGGCGGTCCCTGTGCCGCAGGAGATACGCGCGCTGTGCGATAGCGATCCGGGTTGACCACCGGCGACATCCGGGGCGCTTGTCGAAATGCCTTGTTTCCCTGCGCCGTCTGCTTGCTTCGCGAAAGGCGCTGCTCCGCCGGCAGCAAGCCATTCATGAAAGCGAAAAGGAGCCGCCACTTGCGTGACGGCTCCTTCCGGCGGTACGCCAACGGTGGCGCAGCACAATTGCCTGCTCCGTGGCTGCGTCAGTCAGCGGTGATCTTCGCCCGCTTGATCACATCCGCCCAGCGCACGTAATCCTGCTTCACCAGGTTGCCCAGCACTTCCGGCTTGCCCGGCGTCGGCACCATGCCCTGCTTGTCCAGCGTCTCGCGCATCTCCGGCATGGCGAGGATCTGGTTGATCTCGCCGTTGAGCCTGTTGACGATGTCGGCAGGCGTGCCGGCGGGCGCCATCAGGCCGTACCACAGGTCGACGTTGGAGTTCTGCACGCCTTGCTCGGCGAAGGTCGGCACGTCCGGCGCGCTCGGCACCCGCTTGTCCTGCGCCACCGCCAGCATGCGCAGCTTGCCGCTCTTGGCATGCGTCAGCGCCGAATGCACCGGCAGGATCATCGCCTGCACCTGGCCGCCGATCAGATCGGTGATGGCGCCGGCGGAACCTTTATAAGGCACATGCAGCAGATCGGTGCCGGTGTTGAGCTTGAACAGCTCCATCGCCAGATGCTGCGGCGTGCCGTTGCCGGGCGAGGAGTAGCTGAATTTGCCCGGATGGTCCTTGATCTGCTTGATCGCCTCTTTCAGCGTCTTCGCCGGGAAATCCGGGTTGACGGCGAAGGTGAGGGCGCCGACGGCGGTCGGCGCGATCGGCACGAAGCTCTTCACCGGATCGTAGGGCACGCTCTTGTACAGCGTGGCGTTCATGACCAGCGTGTTCACCGTCATCAACAGGGTGTAGCCGTCGGGCGCCGCATTGGCGACGAAGCCGGAACCGATATTGCCGCTGGCGCCCGGCCGGTTGTCGACGATGACCGGCTGCCCGAGGCGCTGCGACAGCTTCGGGCCGATGGCTCGCGCCAGCACGTCGATGCCGGTGCCTGGCGTGAACGGCACGATGATGGTGATCGGTTTGGCGGGGTAGCTGCCCTGCGCGAGGGCGGCGCCGGGAAGAGAAGCGGCGGATGCCAGCAAGCCCGCAAGCAGCAGAACCGTGCGGCGCCTGGTGAATGGAATCGACATGCGTGGTCTCCGTGGGTGGATGAAAAACTGAACGGGCCGTAGCCCTATCGCAGGACGGCCTCGACGGGAAAGCGAAGCAGGGGCCGACCTGCCGCGCCCTTGTCAGGAAAAACTAAGGCGTGCATATTAACAGCATGCTTATAATGTGTGAAGTGCTAGAATCCGGCCCATGAAAGCGAAATCCTCCAGCGCCGCTGCCGACCCCGAAACCTCGTTTCTCGAGGGGCAATCCGGCTTCTATATCCGCCGCCTGCACCAGATCGCCGCGGCCCTGTTCATGGAGCACACCGCCGACTTTGGCGTGACGCCCATCCAGTTCGGCGTGATGATGACCGCCCGCGAGCATCCCGAGATCGATCAGCGCACCCTGGCGCAGATGGTGCGCTTCGACACCTCCACCATCGGCGGCGTCATCGACCGGCTGGAACGCCGCGGACTGATCCGGCGCAACGCCTCCCCGAGCGATCGCCGGGTGCGCCTGCTGACGCTGACCGAGGAAGGCGAGAAGCTGCTCGATCAGCTCATCCCGCATGCGATAAAGGCCCGCGAAAGCGTGCTGGAGCCGCTTCCCGCTCCGCAGCGGGAAGCCTTCCTGACCATGGTCAAGACTCTGGTCGACGCCCATGAGGCGATCGGCGAAAGCGGCTTGTCGGAAGCCGCCTGACTCTACCTTCGATCGGGCGGGAAGCGCTTCCCGCCGCATCAAGCTGCCGGCACCAGAATCAAACCAGCGGCACCGTGATCGGATTGTAGGAATACAGCCACTCCGAGCGCGATTTCGTCAGGTTCTGCTCCTTGAAGGCGCGCCGCATTTCTTCCTCATCCTCGATGCGATAGAGCGCCCGGCTGTCGGTGGACCCGCGCACGATGCGGGCGGTGCGATCGAGCCGGTTGCGCTGATAGAGCTGCAGCGCGTCGGGCACCGAGTCGCTCATCTCCAGCGCCCGGGACAGCACCGCGCCATCCTCGATCGCCATCGCGGCGCCCGAGGCCATGTAGGGCAGCGTCGGATGGGCAGCATCGCCCATCAGCGTCGCGCGGCTGGTGCTCCAGTTGGAGACCGGCTCCCGGTTGTTCAGCGCCCAGCGGTAGCAGCTGTCCTTGTCGATGGCATCGATGATGGTCTGGATGGTCGGATGCCAGCCGGCATAGTCTGCCTTCAATTCCTCCCAGGGCCGCTTCTGGGTCCAGGATTCGACTTCGGTCTGATTCGGATATTCGACCAGGCCGACGAAATTCACCAACTTGCCGGCGCGCAGATAATAGATCGTCGCGTGCTTCTTCGGTCCGCACCAGACGGTGGACACCACATCCATGATGCCGGCCGGCAGACGCTCGGTCGGGATGGTGGCGCGCCAGGCGATGTCGCCGGTATAGGTGGCGGGCGTCGGCCCCAGGATCTGGGCGCGGATGGCGGACTTGATGCCGTCCGCGCCGATCAGCACATCGCCATGCGCCTTGCGGCCATCGGCGAGGTTGAGCGTGACGCCGTCGGCGTTCTCTTCGAAGCTTTCCACCCGGGCGTTCAGCGTGATGCAGTTCGGGTCCATCGCCAGCACCTTGCGCGCCAGGATGTCGTGCAGGTCGGCGCGGTGAATGTGATAGTAGGGCGCGCCGAAGGCTTGCTCGTGGTTCTCGCCGAGCGGAATGCGGTGCAGCAGTTCCGCCGTGTCGAAGCGCCGGAATTCGAAGGCCTTGGGGCGCACCGCCACCTGTTCCAGTTCATCCCGCAGGCCAAGGTCGTACAGCACATTGACGGCATTGGCGCTGGATTGCACGCCGGCACCGACCTCGCCGAGGGCGGCGGCCTGTTCATAGATGTGGACCTTGAATCCCCGCTTCATGAGGCAGGCGGCGGCAGTGAGGCCGCCGAGTCCGGCGCCTGCGATGATCACGTTCAAGTTTTTCATGGTGGTGTCGTTTCGGGTTATGGGCTAAGGGAAACGGCTATGATGACCGCAAGGGGCATCGCTCTGGAAGTAATGGAGGTACACATATTAACAGCATGCTGATGATATGAAAAGCGGGCTAAGCGTCAAAAGCCTCCGCGGCCGATGCTGCAGCCTTGCGCCATATGCTTTCGTAGTTGCTTGTCCTAAGGAATCCGGTACCTCTTCGATTGAAGTAGGCCGTTTCCGGACGCCATCCGGCTTTCCTTCGGTTCAGCAGCGCCGCAAATGCTTTCTTCAGTGGCAGCCTTGGCGTCCTGTCTGCATCCGTCCTGCATGGTGTTGCGCAAGCCTATTATGCGGCAATGCGTTATCGTATTGCCTTGCCTTGATCAAGGCGAATTGAGACCAGATGGACAACACAAGAGAACGATAATGAAAATTGCAAAACTGTTACTGGCCGGCGCATTGGCCCTTGCCTTCAACGCACATGCGGATAACTTCCCCAGCAAGCCGATCCGCTTGATCATCCCGTTTGCGCCGGGCGGCACTACCGATATCGTTGGCCGCATCGTCGCCGACCGCCTCGGCAAGGAGCTGGGCCAGCCCGTTATCGTGGAGAACCGCAGCGGCGGGGGCGGCAGCGTTGGCGCCGCCGTGGTCGCCAAGGCGGAACCGGACGGCTATACCCTCGGCGTCTCCACGATTTCGACTCACGCGGTGAACGCCGCCTGCAATCCCAACCTCAACTACAACCCGCAGACCGACTTCGCGCCGATCACCAATCTCGCCCGCACGCCGAACGTGCTGACCGTCAGCCTGAAATTCCCGGCACAGGACTACAAGCAGTTCATCGATGTCGTGAAGAAGAACCCCGGCAAGTTCAGCTACGCCTCCTCCGGTGTCTGCAGCGTGCTGCACATGATGGGCGAGCAGTTCAAGGTTTCGACCGGCACCTTCATCACCCACATCCCCTACCGCGGTTCCGGCCCGGCCATCATCGACCTGCTCGGCGGCCAGATCGAAATGATGTTCGACAACCTGCCTTCCTCCATGGGCCATATCCAGAGCGGGAAGATCCGCGCCATCGCCGTCGCCGCGCCGAAGCGGGTGGAGGGCTTGCCAAACATCCCGACCTTCGCCGAACTCGGCCTGCCGCAGGTGAACGACCCGGCCTGGTACGGCCTGGTCGCGCCGGCCAAGACGCCGGACGACATCGTCAAGAAGATCAACGCGGCGGCGGTCAAGGTGCTCAACATGCCGGACATCCGCGACAAGATGAAGCAGAACGGCGCCGAGCCGGTGGGCAACACGCCGGCCCAGCATGCGGCGGAAATCAAATACGAACTGGATAAGGCGAAGGCGATTGTGAAGCGGCAGAACATCAAGTTCGAGAATTCCTGATTTAATAGTTGAAACCGCGGCGATTCAATGCCGCATGAAGAACGGGCGCAGCGCTATCACGCTGCGCCCGTTTTGTTTTGGTGATGCGGCTTCACGCAGGGAAGTGGGATTATCAGGTGAACGCAACCAGCTAAAGCAGGGGTGCATGACTAAAGCGATGAATTGGATGCTTCATGCGAATACATTGACGTTTATCTCCCATTACGATTCAACCGCTAATTACGCTGCAAAAACGCGACACCACTTGCAGGTAATCCTTCAGTAAGAAATTAACAAAAGGTTAATATTTATAAATAGTTAATTCTGCTGCGGGAGGACTTTTGAAGAGTACTAGTCGCGAATCGACCGATGCCAGCGACTTTTCAGGTTCCATCAATCGTCCGCTTATTCATCGCGCTCGTCGCCGCTTTGCGTAGTTAAGTCTCGGGCGCTATTTCAGAAAAAATCGTGCTGACATTTTTCAGGCAATTCATTATTTGCCGGGCAGCGCTTTGCCCGCGAGATCCGCATCATTTAATGTCCGCCCGTCGCCTCATCGGCGGTGTGGTGAGTGCATCGCTGCTGGCATTCTGCGCACTGCCTATCCATGCCCAAACCGTGCCGGCATCGCCCGCCGACATCGCGCAGGAAGGCTTGCGCCGGCAAGAGGAGCGCGCCCGCGAACAGCAGCAGCATTTGAAGCCGGATGCGGACCTGCTGCAACCAGCCAGGCCAACCACAATCTCCGACAAGCTGCCGGAAGAATCGCCCTGCTTCCCGATTCAGGGCGTCGAGTTGACCGGTCCGGATGCCACCCGGTTCGCCTGGCTGGCCGATGCGGCGCTCCCTTACCTGCGCCAGTGCGCCGGCGCGGCGGGCCTGCGGCAGATCGCTTCCGCGCTGGACGCCAGGCTGATCGAGCAGGGCTACGTCACTTCCCGCGTCAGCCTGCCGCAGCAAAACCTGAAGGAAGGCATCCTCACGATACGCCTGCATGTCGGCCGCATCGCCGGCATCAGCCTGAACCAGGCAGCCAACCCCAAGGCGCCCGACGATTCCTGGGGCACCTGGCGCAACGCCTTTCCGGTGAGCGGTGGCGACATCCTCAATGTGCGCGACCTGGAGCAGGGCGTGGAGCAGATGAAACGCCTGCCCAGCCAGGCGGTGGCCACCGAACTCGAACCCGGCGAAGAACCCGACACCAGCCGCCTGCGCATCCTGCGCCAGCCGGGCAGCTTGCGGGAGCGCTTTCGCGGCGGCGTCACCCTCGACAATGCCGGCACGCCAGCGCTCGGCAGGCCGCAGCTTTCATCCTATGCCTCGCTCGACAATCCGCTCGGCCTGAACGACATCCTGTCGCTCTCGGCCAGCAGCAACCTGGAACGGCTGCGCACCGACCATCGCAGCCAGAACCTGAGCCTGCAGTACAGCATTCCCTGGGGCTACAACACGTTCACGCTCGGCCGCAGCCATAGCCGCTTCGCCCAGATCGTGCAGGGCACGACGGCGCGTTTTCTCTCCAGCGGCAGCAGCGACAACACGGACCTGCGCTGGCATCGTATCCTGCTGCGCACCAGCAGCGCCAAGTCCGGTCTCTATGCGTCGCTGGGCACGCGGCGTGCCAGCAGCTTCCTCGACGATGTGGAACTGGTGGTGCAGCGGCGCCGCACCACCACGCTGGAAACCGGCCTCACCCACAAGCAGTTGCTCGGCGACGCCAGCATCGACCTGGAACTGGGCTATCGCCGCGGCGTGTCCTGGCGCGGCGCCCAGGATGATCTGCCTACCGCAGCCGAGGGCGGGTTGACGGTGCGGCCGACGATCACCGTCGCCTCCGCCGGCCTCAGCCTGCCGTTCACGCTCGCAGGACGGCCGATGCTGCACACCACCGCGCTGCGCGTGCAGCATACGCGCGACCTGACGCTGTCCGTCGACCAGTTCGCCATCGGCAGCCAGTACAGCGTGCGCGGCTTCGACGGCGAGGCCGTGCTGCTGGCCGAAAGCGGCTATACCCTGCGCAACGAGTGGTCCACGCCGCTGCGTCTGGCAGATGGCCTGGACAGCGTGGCCTTCGCCGCGGTGGACGTCGGCCGCGTCTGGGGGACGAACACCGCCAACCTCGTCGGCGACCGCCTCGCCGGCGCCGCTTTTGGTGTGCGCGGACGCTGGCAGCAACTGCAGTTCGATGCGGCGCTCGGCACGCCGCTCTACCGGCCGCAAGGCTTCAAATCCCGGCGCTTCAATCCTTACCTGGCCATCACCTGGGCTTTCTGATCGTCACTTCATCCGCAATACGGAACCGCCATGCATACCATCGCCAATGTCTCCGGGTCGAATCCATCGAAGCAAGCGTCGCAGCGCCCCTGGC
>NZ_FZOT01000035.1 GCF_900188095.1 Noviherbaspirillum humi
GATGTGAACATCAACATCGCCCAGAACATCCAGCAGCTGCAGAACGTGCAGGTCGACGCGCTGAACAACGTCGGCGTGATCGGCGCCGGCTTCGTCATGCCGAAGCTCGACGTCAGCCCCTCGCAATGGGCCAACGCCGGCATCGCGCTGTAAGCAGCACGCCCTGCGGCTGCCAACTCGACGCTCATCCTTTCCCGCGGGACAGGATGAGCTTTGCCATTTGCGGCGAAGCGTGGCAGACGAGTTTGCATTACCCTCGTTTTGGCTATACTGGACTGACGAAGCGTTACTTCATCCAGCGCCACGCCCGCCGTGCAACGACCAAGGAGCAACACCATGTCTCGCATCAAAATCAGCGATCTGGCGAACAGCGTGACCCTCGACCGCGAAGCGATGAAGGCCGTCACCGGCGGCGCCCGCAACCGCGGCTATCAGCCGATTCCGGCTTCTTCCATCATGCGCCGCCAGCGCATCGTCGACTATCCGCCGGGCATGAGCGACATCTTCACCGGCGGCAAGGTGAAGGGCGGAAAGTAGGCCGGCTTCTCCTGCGGTTGAACAGCCGCTTCGCCTGATGCCGCGAGGCCGGCTGTTGGGCGCACGTGCGGTCGCTGTGCCGCATTCCCCTGTCGGTTGAGCGCCAACAGGCGCAGATAAAAGTCGGCCGGCGCCAAACGCCTTGCTGACGGCTGCCGTTCGCAGGCAACGGAATTCCGGCGCAAACCTTGGCTTTCCTGCCCTCGCCGCGCACGATCGGCACCTGGCACGGTCCTCGCAATGGTCAAGCCAGGCATGGCCGATCGATTCGGCCGAAAATCCGATCCACCTCAATACTGCCTCAGACCGAAGGCCTATCTTGGAGAGATGACATGGCAGCGATCACCATCAACGACTTGAGCATGAACCGCGACATGGACCGCGCGGCGATGGCCGCCATCAGCGGCGGCGGCGCCCCCTGGGTCTACGGCTGGATACGCCCTTTCACCAGCAGCGAATTCGGCTCCGGCTCGGTCGTCAATTTTTACCAGATCAACAATTATGCGGATCAGATGATCAACCAGATCCAGGTCGTCGACGTGAACAACAGCGCCGCCAACGCGAACATCAATGTCGCGGTGGCAGGCAACAGCACCAACAACCGGGGATAGCGGCCGGGCGCGAATCCGGCTGCGGGCATTGCGGCAATCCATGACTACCGAGGTTTCCATGGCGGATGACGCGCAGATTCGTTGGACATCGGCCTCCTGCTCCCATGTCGGACTGGTGCGGAAGATCAATGAAGACAGCTGCCTGGAGCAGCCCGACCGCGGGCTGTGGGCCGTCGCCGACGGCATGGGCGGCCATACGCTTGGCGATCTCGCCAGCCGGCTGGTGATCGAAAGCCTGAACCAGCTGCCGCCCGCGCCCAGCCTGGCGAAGTTCATGGAGGACGCGCGCGACCGCCTGCAGACGGTGAACCGCCAGCTGCGGGTGGAAGCGGCCAATCGCAATGCCCACATCATCGGCAGCACCGTGGTCGTGCTGCTCGCCCACGGCCGGCAATGCGGCTATCTCTGGGCCGGCGACAGCCGGGTCTATCTCTTCCGCGGCGGCAAGCTGCGCCAGCTCAGCCGCGACCACAGCCAGATCGAGGAAATCCGTGCGCGCTGCAACATCGAGGAAGACGACCTGCTCACCCGCTTCGCCCGCAATCTCATCACGCGGGCCGTCGGCGTGGCCGATGCGCTGGAACTGGACGACGACCTCATCAGCGCCGAGGACGGCGACATGTTCCTGCTGTGCAGCGACGGCTTGAGCAATGAAGTGGGCGAAGCGGACATGGCCCGCCTCCTCGCCGGCCGGAATTGCCGCGAAGCGGCCGAGGGCCTGCTGGAACTGGCCCTCAGAAACGGCGGCCGGGACAATGTATCGGTGGTGGTGGCCCGGGCCGACGATCTCTACAGCATCGAGAAGACGGTGCTCAATCCTTCGCTCTGACGCCGCTTCAATCATCCGGCGCCGCGCCTGAACGCCATGCGGTTCATGAGCGGTTCGGGCGCGCCGGGTCCCGCCGAACACTTCCCCGATCACGCTGCGAAACTGCCGCCTTCCCTCCAACAGTGGACTCGAAGCAAGTTTGATCTAGCTTCAAACATGGCCACCCAAGCGTGCCGAAAAACCGCTACGCCCTATACTAAATCGGTCCCGCGCCCGCGCGGGCGTGGTGGGAAAGGCAGGGAATGAACGCACAGCAACGCGCCGGCCTGATGGACGGGGCTGGCAGGGTTCTTGAATACAGCTTGGTTCGGAAAGTCAGGCGGCTCGCGCCGGTGCGCAGTCCCTGCAAGCGATGTACATGACCCCGAGGTACCAGGATGAACCCACAGACCGACAAGACCGCCATGCGCACGCTAGGCATCCAGACCCGCGAACCCGCCGCAGCGGAACGCGAGTGCAGCGCCAATACCCTGTCGCCAGGCACCCGGCTCAACGAATTCGAGATCATCGACCTCATCGGCGAAGGCGGCTTCGGCATCGTCTACCTCGCCTACGACCATTCGCTCGGACGCCATGTCGCACTCAAGGAGTACATGCCCTCCGGCCTGGCGTCGCGCACCGGGAGCATGGCCGTCACGGTGCGCTCTGCGCAGAACGAGGCGACCTTCACCGCCGGCCTGAAGAGCTTCATCAACGAAGCGCGCCTGCTGGCCCAGTTCGACGCGCCCGCGCTGGTCAAGGTGCACCGCTTCTGGGAAGGCAACGGCACCGCCTACATGGTGATGCCCTACTACGAAGGCACGACGCTGAAGCAGGCGGTGAAATCGCGCCGCATCACGCCCAATGAAAGCTGGATACGCCTTTTGCTCACCGACCTGTGCGATGCGATCGCCGTCATCCACCGGGCGCAGTGCCTGCACCGCGACATCGCGCCCGACAACATCATGCTGCTCAACGATGGACGGCCGCTGCTGCTCGACTTCGGCGCGGCGCGCAAGGTGATCGGCGATTTCACCCATTGCCTGACGGTGATCCTCAAGCCCGGCTTTGCTCCGATCGAACAATACGCCGACATCGCCGGCCTGCGCCAGGGCCCCTGGACCGATATCTACGCGCTCGCCGCGGTGGTCTACTTCCTTATCGGCGGTCATGCGCCGCCGCCCGCGGTGGCGCGCATGGTGCGCGACGAAATGAAGTCGGCCGCCGAGATCGGCAAGGGCCGCTTCAGCAGCGGCTTCCTCGCCGTGATCGACAAGGCGCTGGCGGTGAAACCGGAGAAACGCTTCCAGTCGATCGGCGAGTTCCGCCATGCGCTCGGCCTGGCGGAAACGCCGCCGCGCGAAATGCCCCGCGCAGAAGCGCCCACCCGCACTGCGGCGCCCGCTCCCGAGCCGGCGCAGGAAGACGTGACCATGAAGGCGCCGCCGGCAGACGACCTGCCGCCCATGCAAGGCGAGTTTCGCAATCCGCCCGGCACGCCGCGCCGCGCCGCGGCGGTGCCGGCCGACAGCATGTGGAACCGCCCGCTGCCGACCTGGGTGACGCTCGGCCTCGTGCTGGCTGCGGGCGTTGCATCCGGCGTCTACTGGGGCAACCAGAACCAGCGCGCCCTGCCCCGGCCGGCGGCGATGCAAAGCTCCGGCAATTCGGAAGCCGGCACCTCCGCCGGCGGCGGACCCGAAGCCGCCAAACCCGAAACACCGATGCAGGCCGAGGCCGGCACCCCATCGGCAAGCCGGAAAACCGCCCGGCCGACGGAACCGGCACAGCCGCAGCGGTCAGAGGCCGTGCCGCCCCCTGCCGCCGCCGCAAGCGCCCCGGCGCCGCGGGCCAGCGATGCGCCGCCCGCCGTCCCGGCAGCCTATGCCGAGGATGAGTCGTGGCGGCGTGCCGCCAATTCCGGCCAGCCCTATTTCTACGAGAGCTATCTGAGGCAATACCCGCGCGGCCGCTACGCGCAGGCGGCGCGGCAATGGCTGGAGAGCCGCAAGGCCAAGCCGGCGGCCGAGGCGGTGGCGGCGGCGCCCGGACCGGCAGCGCGGCAACCGGAGGTGCGCATGGAGCCGCGCCAGCGCCCGGCCCAGGAGAGCGCCAGCGCCAAGCCCGACGCGGCGGAACCGAGCCCGGCGCAGATCGAGGAGCGGGCCTGGGATACCGCCGTCGCCATCAACCAGGCTCCGGCATTCGAGGCTTACCTGAACCGCTATCCGCGCGGCCGCTTCGCGGCCCTGGCGCGGGACCGCATCGCCGGCCTGAAGCCGCCGGCAGCGTCGGCTGCCGTGCCGGCGGAACCGGCGCAGGAAGCCCGCGCTTCGGCGCCGGAGCAGCCCGCAGCGAACGCAGCCGCCAAGCCGGCGGAACCTGCGTCGACGACTGCCGCGGCGAGCAACGCGCCGCCTGCCACGAGCGGATCGTCCGGCACGGCATCGAGCCGGTCCAGCGCTTCCGGCGGCATCCCGACGGTGACCGAAAGGAAGACGCTGAAGGTAGGCAACCAGACCATGATCGGCGACTTCTCCGCCGACCCGAAGACCGGCAGCGTTTCCGGCACCGGACGCATCGTCTGGTCCGACGGCAACCAGTTCGACGGCACCCTGGTGCAAGGCAAGAAGGAAGGCCGCGGCCAGTTCGTGTGGCAGAACGGCCAGCGCTACAACGGCGAATGGGCGCATGACATGCCCAACGGCCGCGGCACCATCGTCTACGCCAACGGCGACCGCTACCAGGGCGAAGTACGCGACGGCCTGCCGCACGGCAAGGGCACCTTCTGGTTCAAGAGCGGCGACCGCTACCAGGGCGACTGGGTGCGCGGCAAGAACCATGGCCAGGGCCGCTATACCTGGGCCAACGGCAGCTACTGGGAAGGCGAGTTCCGCGACGACAGGCGCACCGACAACGGCAACCTGGTGTCGGCCGAGCATGCGGCGGCATCCGCCGATAGGAAGGAAAGATAGACCCGGGTTACTGCTGCATGCCGGCGCCGTCCGCCGGCATCGTATCCTGCGCATTGCCGCGATTGCGGAAATCCTTGGAGTGCAGCCCGTGCTTCTTCAGCAGCACCTGCAGGTGCGAGCGGTTCATTTCGCAGCGCCGCGCCAGTTCCGCTACCGTGCCGTTCACTTCGCGCAGGCCGCGCTCGAGGAAGGCGCGTTCCGCCTCGTCGCTGGCGGCGCGCTTGGCTTCGCTGAGCGAGGCCGGCAGCTTGGCCAGCGTGATGCCCTCCGCCATGGCTGCCGTAGCCAGCGCCGCCTTCGGCCGGATGTCTTCCGGCAGATGGACGATGTCGGCAATGTCGCCGGCGAGGCAGGATAGCCGGTACAGGATATTGCGCAGCTCGCGGATGTTGCCGGGATAGGCGTAGTTCAACAGGAAGTCGCGCAGGCGCGGCGTCATGCGCACCGGCCGCCGCTTCAGCGCCTCGGCCGCCTCGTCGCCGTAGAAAGCCAGCAGCAAAGGGATCTCGTCTCGGCGCTCGCGCAGCGCCGGCAGCGTGACATGGATCACGCTCAGCCGGTAGAACAGGTCTTCGCGGAAAGTGCCCTGCTGGATCAGCTGGCGCAAGTTCTTGTTGGTGGCGGCAACGATGCGGGTGTCGACCGAAATCGCTTCATCCGAACCGACCCGCTGAATTTCATGCGACTGCAGCACCCGCAGCAGCTTCACCTGCCCCTGCAGCGGCAGCTCGCCGATCTCGTCGAGGAAGATGGTGCCGCGATGGGCGCTCTCGAACTTGCCCTTGCGGTCGTTGGCCGCGCCGGTGAAGGCGCCGCGCTTGTGGCCGAACAGTTCCGACTCGAGCAGGTTGTCCGGTATGGCGCCGCAGTTCACGGAAATGTAGGGCTTGTCGGCGCGCGCGCCGTTGGCATGGATGACCTTGGCCATCAGTTCCTTGCCGGTGCCGCTCTCGCCGTCGATCAGCACCGGCAGGTCGGTCGGCGCCGCCTTCTCCGCCACCTCCAGCGCATCCAGCAGCTTCGGGTTGTCGCCGAATACGCCCTCGAACACGAAGCTGCGCGCCAGCAGCGCCTGCTTGCGCTGGCCGGGCGACTGCTGCGCCGGCGCCGCCTCGCTGCTGGCGGCGCGCACGAAGCGTTCCTTGTACGACAGCTGCATCACCTCGTCGCGCAGGATGCCGGCCTGGCGCAGCAGCTTCTCGATGTCCGCCCGCTCCAGGCGCGAGGCCCAGCGCAGGGTCGAACGCATGATCTCGATCTTCTCGAGCAGCCCGGCATAGGAGATGGCGCTGCCGGCGTCCGGTTCCTGGTCGAGTATCTTCATGCCGCGCTCAGCTGCTTCTGCACCAGTTGATAGTACATGCCGCGCCGGCCGAGCAATTCCTCATGCCTGCCCTGCTCCACCACCGCGCCCTCGTACAGCACCAGGATCTTGTCGGCCTGCATGATGGTGGACAGCCGGTGGGCGATGATGACGGCGGTGCGCCCCTTCAGGATTTCATGCATGTTGCCGATGATGTTGCTCTCCGACTGCGTATCCAGCGCCGAGGTGGCTTCGTCGAACACCAGCACGCGCGGGTCGTGGTAGAGCGCGCGGGCGATGCACAGGCGCTGTATCTGACCGCCCGACAGGCCCATGCCGCGCTCGCCCACCACCTGTTCATAGCCGAGCGGCATCTTGCTGATGAAGCCATGGGCATCCGCCATCTTCGACACTTCCTCGATGCGCCGCCGGTCCGGGCTTTCCTCGCCGCTGGCGATGTTCTCGGCAATGGTGCCGGAAAACAGCAGGTTGCTCTGCATGACATAGCCGACCTGGGCGCGGTAATACTCCTTGTCGATCACCGCCAGGTCATAGCCGTCGACGCTGATCTTGCCGTCGCTCGGCGGATAGAAGGCCACCAGCAGCTTGGCCAGCGTGGTCTTGCCGGAGCCGCTGCGGCCGACGATGGCCACCAGCTCGCCGGACTTGATGTCGAGGTTGATGTTCTCCAGCACATACGGCGTGTCGTTGCCGCCGTAGCGGAAATATACGTTCTCCAGCTTGATGTCGCCCTGCAGGTCCGGCAGCAGCACCCGCGACGGCAGGTCGGTGGGCTTCTGCTCCGGCTCCATGTCGAGCACGTCGCCGAGCCGCTCCATGGCCACGCCGGCATCGTTGAGCCGGCTCCACAGCCCCACCAGTCCCATCAGCGGCGCCAGCACGCTGCCCATCAGCGCATTGAAGGCGATCAGCTGGCCCACCGTCAGCTCGTGCGACAGCACCAGGCTGGCGCCGACCCACATGATGGCGATGGTGGTGGCGGCATTGAGCAGCTGGCTGCCGAGCGACACCAGGATGTTGAAGGACTGGGCCTTGTACTGCACATCCAGCGACTTGGCGTACTTCTTTTCCCATTTCAGGCGGATGGCGCGCTCGATGCCCATGCCCTTGATGGTTTCCACGCCGCCCAGCGCTTCCATCAGGTAAGCCTTGGCGTCGGTGCCGGCGGCGAAGGCTTCGCGCGCATAGTTCTTGATGCGCGGCGTCACCAGAACCGTCAACGCCATGATGGGGATGATGAAGGCGATCAGCACCATTGTCAGCCGGACGTTGTACATGAACATGATGGTGAAGTAGATGAACACCATCAGCAGGTTGAGGATGGTGGTGACGGTCGACTCGGTGAGGAAGGAGCGTATCGTCAGGTTCTCCTCGAAGCGGGCCAGGATGTCGCCGGCCTTGCGCTTGGCGAAGAAGGAAAACGGCAGCGCCATGGTGTGCTTGAAGAATTGCGACATCATGGCGAAGTCCATGTTTCGCACCATGAAGTTGCCGAGCCAGGCGCGGATGGTGCTCATCGCCTGGGTGAACAGGTTGGAGATGATCAGTCCGACGATGAGCAGGTTCAGCAGACCCACGTTCTCGTGCACGATGACGCCGTCGAGGATGTTCTGGATGATCATCGGCGGCACCACGCCCAGCATCTGGATGACGAAGGTGGCCATGAACAGATGCGCCAGGATCTTGCGGTAGGGCCGCAGGTAGCCGATGAAGCGCAGCCACGGCGAGCGCTGCGCCGCCATCTGCACCATGTTCTCGCCCGGCGTGAACAGCAGGCAGGTGCCGTGCCAGCCGCGCTCGAACTCTTCCACCGACATCTTGCGGAAGCCGATGGCCGGGTCCGCCACCCATACCTTCTCCTTCGACACGCCGTACACTACCACGTAGTGATAACCCTCCCAGTGCACGATGAAGGGCAGCTCGAAGCCCAGCAGCGCCTCGTAGGTGCACTGCACGCCGCGGGTGGTGAAGCCGAGCGACTCGCCGGCGCGGGCCAGACTTTCCATGGTGGCGCCCTGCGTCGTGACGTTGGCCAGCTCGCGCAGCTTGCCCAGCGTCATCGGGATGTTGTTGTGGCGGCAGAGCATGGCCAGGCAGGCGGCGCCGCAATCCATTTCTTCCGCCTGCTCCACCAGCGGGAAGCGGCGCAGCACGCGCTCGCCGAAAGCCGGCTTGGAATGCAGGTCCAGCAGCACCGGCCGCTTGCGCCGCTCGGCGAGCTTCTTCTGCCGCTGCAGTTCCCGCTCCAGTCCCCGCACCCGGTCTTCCAGCACCTCGCGCAGCTTGGGATTGCGCTCCAGGATCAGGTGCACCGTCTTTTCCGGGATCACCAGCAGGGTGGCGTCGGTGAGGGCGGTGACGGTGGCCATCTGCTCCTGACGCAGCAGACAGGCTTTCTCGCCGAAGATTTCGCCCTGGCGCAAGGTAGCCAGCACATGTTCGTCGCCGCCGTCGTCGCAGGCGATGCGCACCTCGCCGTGGCGGATGACATAGAGGCGGCGGTCGTCGCGCGAATTCTGCTTCAGGATTTCCTTTCCGGCGGAGATGCGCTTGATGCCGACGCTGCGCACCAGCTCCTCAATCTCCTTCTTGTTGACCTTGCCGCGCAGATCGAACAGGCCGGTGACGAAGCCGCCGGCGGAATTGATGGCGACATAGGTGCTGACGAAGGACTGGGCTTCAGGATTGCGCGCCACCACTGGCTCGATCGCCGCGCGCGGGATGAACAGCAGTTCGGTCTTGCCGGAAGAGCGCACCGAGGATTCATGCCGGTAGTCGCGCAGCATGGCGATCTCGGCGAACACCTCGCCCACCTTGCGCACGCCCATGCTGATTTCCTTGCCGTTCTCCTCGGTGAACATGCGCACCGAGCCGGCCTTGATGACGCACAGTCCATCGGCCGGGTCTCCCGCGTTGCAGATGGTGTCGCCGAAGGCAAACTGGCGCGATTGCGCCGCCTCCGCCAGCCGCGCCAGCTCTTCCGGCGCGAACGGGGACAGAATCTCCACCGTCGCCAGGAAGTCGGCAAGGCTGGATGCTTGGGTGGGTGTTTCCATCTTGAGGTCTCCGGCAGCGCTTGCATCCGGGCCCGCGCGGGGCGCTGGTTACGGGGCGAGCCCTGGGTCTCAGCAGGCCTGTATGGTGTGCTCGTTGGCGCGCGCCATCAGCCACTGGTCGCGCAGCAGGCGCCTGACCTCGACCGCCGTATCCTCGTTCAGCGTGGCGGGATGGCGCTCGGTGACCTTGAAGATTTCATAGAAGGAGCCGTCTTCGGAGGGAAAGGGGCCGAGCAGGTCGCCGACGGCGGCGTTGAATACCTTGGCCTCGATGTCCGGCCGCAGCGATCCGCGCAGCACCTTGCCGATGGCGCCGCCCCGCTCGCGGGTTTCCGCGATGGAGTGTTCCTGCGCCATGTCCTCGAAGCTGTCCGGGTCGTCCTGCAAATAAGAAACCATCTCCTTGGCGGCGCCCTCGGTATCTAGCACGATATGGCTGATCTCGATGCTCTCGAAGCGCGGCGAATTCAACTGGAAATACGTTTCCACCGCATCGTCGCTGCAGACCTGGCGCATCATCTTTTCCTCGAACAGCGTATCGGTGATGAAGGCCTCGAAGTCGTCCAGGCTGACGCCGAGCGCATCCAGGTATCGGTTGGTATCGGCGGCGCGGTGCAGGCCCTTGGCGCGGCGGAACTGGTCCGCCCTTTCCTGGATTTCCTCGGCGCTCACCCGGATGCCCTGCTTCCTGGCGGAATGCACGGCCAGCTTGTCGCGCACCAATTGCTCGATCAGGCCCTCGAACTGGCCGGTCAGCTTCAGGTTCTTGATGAAGTCATCGACGCTGACCTCTTCTTCGTCTATACGCAGTATCGCCGTCATCTCAGCCGCTCCTCGCTGCGAGAACGCCCCGGCGTGAGAACCTGCCCCGGCTGCCGGCGCCCGCTGCGGCGCGATCCGGCAGCGCCCGGGAACGGATTGGCCAGCCGTTGCAGCCGCGCTTTCGAATGGGATGCGCCGCGGCGAGCCCGCCGGGCGCATTGCGAATGGCCTCAGTATAGTCACCCGTCGGCGGCGCTTCCATCGAGCCGGTTCGAGAAAGCTCAAACATGCTGTAGATAATTGCTGCGCCGGGTCGAAGCGGCACGCCAAAAATCCGGCAGGAAATGGCTTACGGCGGATTGCGGCGGGATAAAGGCCGGACGCGCTGCGGGCGGGAAAAGAACGGCACCGCGCTCAAGCCTGCGCTGCCGCCATGCAATTGCCGATGTTCCAGCCGTACAGCCACTCCATCGCATCGTAAAAGCGTTCCGCCGAACGGCCGCGCCACAGGTCGTTGCGCACCAGCCGCTCCACGCCCCTGGCATGGTAAAGGCGGCCCATTTCGCGCGAGGACAGCACGATGCGGGCGGTGCGCGCCACGCGGGCGCGCTGGTACAGGTCGAAGGCCTGGAGAAAGTCGTTGTCGCAGCGGCGCAGCGCCTCGCCGAGCGTGACCGCATCTTCCAGCGCCATGCAGGCGCCCTGGGCCATGTACTGGGTGGTCGGATGGGCGGCATCCCCGAGCAGGGTGGCGCGGCCGAAGCTCCACTGGCCGATCGGCTCGCGGTCGGCGGTGGCCCAGCGCTTCCAGCTCTTCGGCAGATCGATCAGCTGGCGCGCCTTCGGGCACACTTCCTGGAAATAGCTCTGCACTTCCTCCCGGCTGCCGTCGGTCACGCCCCAGGTTTCCTGCTGCCGGCTGTGGAAGGTCACCACCACGTTGTACTGCTCGCCGCCGCGTAGCGGATAGTGCACCAGGTGGCAGTTCGGGCCGACCCAGATGCTGGCCGCGTTCCACTGCAGCGCTTCGGGGAAATCCTTCTTGTCGACCACCGCGCGGTACACCACATGACCGGTCACCCTGGCGGGATCGTTGACGTAAGTCCGGCGCACCACCGACTTCACGCCGTCGGCCCCGATCAGCGCCACACCGCGATAGGCCTTGCCGTCCTGGTCGAACACGGTCACGCTGTCCCCGTCCTGCTCGATGCGCTCGACCCGGGTGGAGGTCTGAAACTCCACCCGCCCGCTTTCCTGCGCACCCTCCAGCAGCGACAGGTGCACGTCGGCGCGGTGGATCACCGCGTACGGATTGCCGAAGCGGCGCCGGAAGGCATCGCCGGTCGGGATCTTGCCGACCTGATACTCGTCGATGGCGTCGTGCATCACCATGAAATCGGTGAACACCGCGCGGCCGCGCGCCTTGTCGCCTATGCCGAGGGCGTCGAAGGCGTGGAAGGCATTCGGCCCGAGCTGGATGCCGGCGCCGATCTCGCCGATCTCCGGCGACTGCTCCAGCACCTTGACGGAAAAGCCGCGCCGCACCAGGGCCAGCGCAGCGGCCAGGCCGCCAATGCCGCCGCCGGCGATGAGAACGGGAAGATGCTCGCTCATTGCTTGTCTCCTGGATTCATGAAGTTCGAAAGCATGCTAAGCACAGCCCCGTATTCTGTAAATCCAATGGATGCAATAATGCGCATTCTTCCAAGCGAATAATCGTGCCGCCATGATCAGCCATCTCGACCTGCGCCTGCTCGCCATCTTCGATGAGATTTACCGTACCCGCAGCGTGTCGGCAGCCGCCGAATCGCTAGACCTCGGGCAGCCGGCGGTGAGCGTGGCGCTGTCGCGGCTGCGCCGCCATTTCGGCGATCAGCTCTTCGTGCGCACCTCCCAGGGCATGGAACCCACGCCGTTCGCGGAGGAGCTTTCCGGGCCGGTGCGCCATGCGCTGCAGGCCATGGATGCGGTGATGGGGAAGCGCAACGAGTTCGATCCCACCAGTTCCAGCCGCACCTTCCGCATCTGCATGACCGACATCAGCCAGCTGATCCTGCTGCCGCGCCTGTGGGAAAAGCTGCGCGGCACGGCGCCCGGCATCCGCATCGAGGTATTGCCGATCGGCGACGGCATCGCGCAGCAGATGGAGAGTGGCGTCGCCGATCTCGCAGTAGGCTTCATGCCGCAGCTGGAAAGCGGCTTCTACCAGCAGGTGCTGTTCCTGCAGACCTTCGTCTGCGTCGTCGGCCAGGCGCATCCGCGCATCCGCGGCCGGCTGACGCTGAAGCAGTTCCAGGAGGAAGACCATGCGGCCATCGCCTCCTCCGGCGCGGCGCCGCTGATCATCGAGAAGGAAATCGCGCGCCAGGGATTGAGGCGGCGGGTGGCGATCGAGCTGCCCAACTATCTCGGCGCCGCCTTCGTGGCCGAGCATACCGACCTCGTGGTGACCGTGCCGGAGCGCTTCGGCGAACTGCTGCGCGAGCGCGGCGCCTATCAGATCCTGCCGGTTCCCTTCCCGCTGCCGGAATACGAGGTGAAGCAGCTCTGGCACCAGCGCTACCACAACGACCCCGGCAATCGCTGGCTGCGGCAGCTCATTCTGGAACTCATGTCCAGGCCGGCGAGAGGGCGCGGCCGGCAAGCAAAGGCATGATGATTCGGGAGCGGCGCCGCTAGGGGCGGATCACCCGATGTGCCGCGCATGCGTATGGCGTCGTTCCAAACCGCGCTTGGAACGCCGGATTCAGGGCAGTGCGTCCGAAAGCGCCGGCACGATCTGGAACAGGTCGCCGACGATGCCGTAGTCGGCCACCGAGAAGATCGGCGCTTCCGGATCCTTGTTGATGGCGACAATCGTCTTGGAATCCTTCATGCCGGCCAG
>NZ_FZOT01000015.1 GCF_900188095.1 Noviherbaspirillum humi
CCGTCCAACACCACGCCGGTGGTGGTGATGCGCTTCGAAGGCGAGAACCAGCAGGCGCTGGACCGCATCCAGCAGGAGTTCAAGCAAGCCATTCTTGCCCTCAAGCCGGATGCGCAGTTCCCGTTCTGATTGCGGCAGCATGCGGCCCCCCATCGCTACTCGACCGCAGTGATGACGCAGTGAAGATTCTGATCGTCCGTGTGTCATCGCTCGGCGATGTGGTGCATAACATGCCGATGGTGACCGACATCCTGCGTCACCATCCCGGCGCCCGCATCGATTGGGTGGTGGAAGAAGCCTATGTCAACCTGGTGCGGCTGCATCCGGGCGTGGGCGACATCATCCCGATCGCCTTGCGGCGCTGGCGCAAGAGCCTGCTCTCGGCTGGCACGCGGGAGGAGCTTCATGCCTTCCGCCGCCGCCTGCGTGAACGGGAGTACGACTTCGTGTTCGATACCCAGGGACTGTTCAAGACCGCCGCCGTGATGCGCATGGCGCGCCTGGCGCCGGGCGGGCGCCGCGTCGGCCTCGCCAATGCCACCGAGGGCTCCGGCTACGAAGCCATCTCCCGCATCTTCCACACGATGAGCGTGCCGGTCGGACGCCGTACCCATGCGGTGCAGCGGGCGCGCGAGGTGGCCGCGGCCGCGCTCGGCTATCGCGCCGACTCGCCGGCAGACTTCGGCCTGCAGCCCCCGCCAGTCAAAGACCCGGCCTGGCTGCCAACGCAGCCGTATGCCGCCTTCTTCCATGCCACCGCCCGCGCCGCCAAGCGCTGGGACCCGGCGCATTGGGTCCGGATCGCCGAGCTGCTAAACCAGCGCGGCATGTCGGTGCTGCTGCCCTGGGGCAGCGAGGCCGAGCGGCGCGATGCGGAACAGCTTGCCGCCGGCATGCGCAATGCCACCGTGCTGCCGAAGCTGCCGATGATGGAGGCGGTGCTGCTGGCGCAGCGGGCGTCGCTGGCGGTCGGGGTCGATACCGGCCTGACCCATATCGCCGCCGCGTACAACCGGCCGACGGTGGAAATCTATGGCGATTCACCGCGCTGGAAGACCGAGGGCAACTGGTCGCCGAACATCATCAACCTCGGCGACGAGGGCGCGCCGCCATCCGCCCAGGCGGTAGGCGATGCGGTGCTGACGCTGCTCGGCCGGTAGCGCAGGCTGCTTGTCCGGCCGCCCGATGCGGCATAATCCCGCCATGGAACAGCAAATCATCGACATTCCCGTTGCCGACTGGCACATCGACAACCCGCGTGAAGACTGGATCGCTGCCCTTGAAGCGGGCAAGGTACTTTATTTCCCGAATTTGAAATTCACTTTGCAGGGGAATGAAGCCAGCCTGCTCACGCCGGCAATGCGCGATCCGAAGTCACGCAACGTCAGCCTCGATCAGCACGGTGTGCTCAAGGGCGCGGCCGGCAGCGCTGCGCAGCAGCAGGCGCTGGCCGCCATGGTCGGCCGCTTCCGGCAGCAGGCGCAGCTGCTGGTGCATTCGCTGCTGCCGCGCTATGCCGGCGTGCTGCGGCTGGCGCCGACCAGCTTCCGGCCGATGCAGGTGGAGTCCCGCGCCCAGTCCTGGCGCGCCGACGACCGTCGCCTGCATGTGGATGCGTTTCCTTCCCGGCCGAATTACGGCGAACGCATCCTGCGGGTGTTCACCAATCTCAATCCGGATGGCGTGCCGCGGGTATGGCGCGTCGGCGAACCCTTCGAAGACATGGCCAAGCGATTTCTGCCCCGCGCCAAGCCGTATTCGCGCTGGCAGGCGAAGGCGCTGCAGGCGCTGCACGTGACCAAGTCGCTGCGCAGCGAGTACGACCACCTGATGCTGCAGCTGCATGACGGCATGAAAAGCGACATGGCCTACCAGCAGTCCGCGCCCCAGGTCACCATGCCGTTTCCCTCCGGCTCCACCTGGGTCTGCTTTTCCGACCAGACCTCGCATGCAGTCATGTCCGGACAGTACATGATGGAGCAGACCCTGCACCTCCCGGCGGCGCGCCAGTACAACCCCGACGCCAGCCCGCTCGGCATCCTGACCCGCCTGGCCGGGCATGCGCTGACCTGATGCGCCTGCTGTATTCGTTCGCCTGGTGGCTGGCGCTGCCGCTGGTGCTGCTGCGGCTGTGGCGGCGCGGCGCCAGGGAGCCGGGCTATCGCCAGCATCTCGTGGAACGGTTCGGCTTCTATCGCGAGCCGGTCGGCGCCTATCCCTGGGTCTGGCTGCATGCGGTCTCCGTCGGCGAGACCCGCGCCGCCGAGCCGCTCATCGATGCGCTGCTGGCGGCATTGCCCGGCCATCGCATCCTGCTCACCCACATGACGCCCACCGGCCGCGCCACGGGCGCCGCGCTGTTCGGCAAGCATGGCGCGCGCGTGCGGCAATGCTATCTGCCTTACGACACCGGCTGGATGACCGGCCGCTTCCTGTGCCATTTCCGGCCGCGGCTCGGCATCCTGATGGAAACCGAAGTCTGGCCCAACCTGGTGTCGCAATGCCGCACGCGGGCCGTGCCGCTGGCGCTGGTGAACGCCCGGCTGTCGGCGCGCTCGCTCGCCAAGGGGCAGCGCTTCGCGGGCTTGATGGGCGAGGCCGCCGCCGGCCTGACCGCCGTCCTGGCCCAGACCGAGGCCGATGCGCGGCGTCTGGCGCAGCTCGGCGCGCGCAATGTGCATGTGACCGGCAGCATCAAGTTCGACATCACCCCGCCGCCCGCCATGCTGGAGCGGGGGGCGGAATTGCGGGCGCGCTTCGGCGCGCGGCCGGTGCTGCTGTGCGCCAGCACCCGGGAAGGGGAGGAGGAGGCCATTCTCGACGCCTTCGCCGCCGCCGGCATGGCGCAGGCAGTGCTGCTGCTGGTGCCGCGCCATCCGCAGCGCTTCGATGAGGTGGCGCGCATGGTAACAGCACGCGGCCTCGGCCTGGCACGCCGCTCCACGCTCGGCAACGGGGCACTCGATGGCGCGGTGCACGTCGTGCTCGGCGATTCCATGGGCGAGATGTTCGCCTACTATGCCGCCTGCGACGTTGCCTTCATCGGCGGCAGCCTGCTGCCGCTCGGCGGCCAGAACCTGATCGAAGCCTGCGCCGTCGGCAAGCCGGTGCTGATCGGACCGCATACCTTCAATTTCGCCGCCGTGAGCGAGGATGCGGTGGTGGCCGGCGCGGCCCTGCGCGTGGCTGATGCGTCCGCCATGCTTGAAGAGGCGCGCCGCCTGCTGGACGATGCAGCGGTGCGCGATGAAATGGGCCGCCATGCCATCGCCTTCGCCCGCCAGCATCGCGGCGCCACCGAGCGCACCATGGCGCAGTTGCTGCCGCTGATTAAGGCCACCTGAAGTAATCAATCTAATTGAAGAAATCCCTAGTCAACCAAAGGGATGGGCATTGGCTTCACTTGGAATTTCAGGCATGCGAAACGATAAGGAGATAGCGCCAAAAGCAAGGGAATAATGAAGAGGAGTAGATACAGCGGCGAGCAAATTGCATACAACTGGAGCAAGCATTTTGCCCATATTATGGGAACTGGTTAAGATTGTTAGAGCCGCATGGAATCAAGAAGAGAGGAGCACTCGGCGACCTGCAGCGATACTTGCCTGACTCCACCAGGCAGCGCCGGCATCAACCTAGAGTGATGAGCCGGTGCCGCGATCGGCAATGCATTGCAGGTCGATGGAGAACTAGCTCAAGGTCTTTTGACAGAATTTCTGTAGCTTGTAACCAGAGGCGCAGCAGTGGCTAAAGGGGATTGCCCGCATCGAAAGTCGCTGGCTCTCTATTTGCAATGCAGGTGTCCTTCGTCTCCTTTTCGGCGGCTTAATATTGAGGCGGCGCTATACCGTCAGTCTTTCGGTAAATTCTCTGGTAACTGTCGCTGATAAGTTCAAGCCTGTTAAGTGCGCCATAAGCTTGGTGAAAAAAGTCGACTGCAGGTTTAGGGTACATAACGGTTTTGTCGCCGCCCTGATAATCATCGAAAATCATCAAACCACCGACCTTCAACAATTCAAAACCTAGAACCGCATCATGAATGACAGCAGCAGAAGTATGCTCGCCGTCGATGTAAACCAAGTCAAATTCGCGATCTGGCAATGACCTCATTAATTGGGATTTGCCCTTCATTACCGACACACGCTCGCTATATGGCGCTACGTTATTTTTAAACCGCTTGAATGTGTCTTCTGATGCATCATTTGTAAATGCCCAAGGGTCGATGACAGTCAATCGAAGGGCAGGAAAATTTTGGAGTAACCAAACACTCGACCGCCCTTCAAAAGCTCCAACCTCAAGGACTTTAGGGCTTGGTAATGATCGCAAATGGGGACTTATCACTTGTTCCCACGTTGGAATATTGTGAGAAAACCAATCTGTTGTGAAGGACGGTTGCTGCATGTCGGATGACTCCATATATTGTTTCTAAACTTGGCCGGCCCGATTCTAGCAGATGGCTGTCATTGCCTAGAGCGTGTTATGGACTGAAGAAAAGACAGGATTCCGATGGCTGCCATGAAACCGAGAAAGTCCTATGCCAACGACCAATGTGTTGGCGAGCGGGTTATTGTCCCGCCGTACTTGAACCTACTTGCTTTGAGTACTGCCAAGAAAGAATATTTGCTGTACAAAGTGTTCAATGTCTTGAGCTGGAGCGCACGAAGCGGTACCTCTTGGCGTCCGATACCGCATGGAGCGTCCGTTCTCTACGCAACCCACCGCCGGTTCAAAACCTGCTGTTTTGAGGCCATACCCATAATAGTCACCAGGCGTTAACCTTGGCCGCGCAGCGGTGCCATACGTTTTCTGGATCAATGTTCGTTGCAATTGACGTTGGCAAGCGGCAATTGAGATGTCTGCGACCGCGTCAATTGATAGAAAGAGTCCAAAGTCCATCTCGCAGTAATAATGTGAGAAGCCTAATATTACGCATGCCGTTCGGCACCCAGTATGATGGAAGTCCTTCATCATCGCCGGGAGCCGAGATGATACGCACCCTCACCATCCTGCTGGTTTTCCAGACCCTGGGCGAAAGCCTCGCCTACCTGCTGCAGCTGCCGATCCCCGGCCCGGTGATCGGCATGGTGCTGCTGTTCGGCTGCCTGCTGGCGCGGCGCGGCATGGCGGCCGATCTCGCGCCGGTTTCCCTCGAACTGCTGAAGCATTTGTCGCTGCTGTTCGTGCCGGCGGGCGTCGGCATCATGGTGCATGCGCAGCGGGTGGCGGCGGAGTGGCTGCCCATCCTGGCGGCGCTGGTGGCCAGCACGGCGGTGTCCATCGTCGTCACCGCCCTGGTGGTGAAGGGTCTGCAGAAATGACGCCGCGCCTGAACGAGATCTGGGTCTACCTCTCCGCCACGCCGCTGCTCGGCCTCACCGCCACCCTGATCGCCTACCAGCTGGCCTATGCCTTGTATGCCCGCACCCGCTTCCATCCGCTGGCCAACCCGGTGGCGATTTCCATCGCCCTGCTGGTGGCGGTGCTGACGCTCACCGGCACGCCTTACCGCACCTATTTCGACGGCGCCCAGTTCGTGCACTTCCTGCTCGGACCGGCCACCGTGGCCCTGGCCATTCCGCTCTACCAGCAATGGGACAAGCTGAAGCGCAACTGGCTGGCGCTGCTGGCCGGCACGCTGATTGGCAGCACGGCGGCCATCGTTACCGCCACCTCGCTCGCCTGGCTGCTCGGCGCCTCGCCGGCGACCATCCTGTCGATCGCGCCGAAGTCGGTCACCACCCCCATCGCCATGGGCATCGCCGAAAAGACCGGCGGGCTGCCCTCGCTGACGGCGGTGCTGGTGATCGCCACCGGCATCCTCGGCGCGGTGATGGCGCGCGGCATCCTGAACCTGATGAAGATCGAAGACCATGCGGTGCGCGGTTTCGCCCTCGGCGTGACCTCGCATGGCATCGGCACCGCGCGGGCGTTTCAGGTGAGCGAGGAGATGGGCGCGTTTTCCGGCCTGGCGATGGGATTGTCGGGGGTGCTGACGGCGGTGCTGCTGCCGCTGGCGCTGCGCTATCTGGTGCCGGTTTGAGAGTCGATATTTGCGTTGTCCGCTGCCCCTATCCGTCGCAGTGTCAGGCGATAAGATCGCCAGAATTTCCACCCGGCCGGAGCCACGCTCAGTGTGTAGGACAAACCGTCGTGATAGACGAGCCGCAAACTATTTTCTCCAGCCGGCGCGTGCGAATGAAGAATAAAGGTTTCATAAGGGTAGATGAGCGCGCGCGATGCCAATAGCTTGTAGTCCGGTCCAAGAAGCAAGAAATCGTTTGATTCCTCGAATGGGCAATCCTGTGACACGATCAACAGGAAGCCTTGCTTGCAGCGGTACTGCGCCTCGATTACATAACCGGGAACGGTTGCGCCGGTATCGATCCCGTCGCGGAACAGCCGCGTGCGCCTGGGCCGCTGTTCGTTAGGTCCGGGGTGCTGCTCAAGCGAGAAAGCGGAGATTGCTTCCATCTGTCCCGACTATTCGTCGAGCAGCTTTTCGATATCCGTCTTCATCTCCGCCGGCGTGGTATTGGGCGCATAGCGGTTGCGTACCTTGCCGTCCTTGCCGACCAGGAACTTGGTGAAGTTCCACTTGATCGCCTGGGTGCCGAGCACGCCCGGCGCCTCCGACTTCAGGTAGCGGTAGAGCGGATGGGCATGATCGCCGTTGACCTCGATCTTGGCGAACATCGGGAAGGTGACGCCGTAATTCCTCTCGCAGAAGGCGCCGATCTCGGCTTCGCTGCCCGGTTCCTGGAGGCCAAACTGGTTGCAGGGAAAGCCCAGCACTTCCAGCCCGCGCTCCCGGTAATGCTTGTACAGGTCTTCCAGTCCCTGGTACTGCGGCGTGAAGCCGCACTTGCTGGCGGTGTTCACCACCAGCAGCACCTTGCCGCGATAGCTGTCCAGGCGGACCTCCTCGCCGGTGAGGGCAGGAGCGGAAAACGCGTAGACCGTGTTCATATGATTCCCAGATGTTCGGTGCCCTTGCTCAGGTCGCGATCCTTGGATTCCTTGCCGTGCAGTTTGATCGCGAGCCTCAGGTCGTTGACGGAGTCTGCGTTGCGCAGCGCGTCTTCATAGGTAATCCTACCAGCTTCGTAGAGATCGAACAGCGCCTGGTCGAAAGTCTGCATGCCCAGTTCGCGCGACTTCTTCATGATCTCCTTGATCTCGTGCACATGGCCCTTGAAGATCAGGTCGGCGATCAGCGGCGAGTTCAGCATGATTTCCACCGCGGCGCAGCGGCCCCGGGTGTCGCGCAGCGGAATCAGGCGCTGCGAGATCATCCCCTTGAGGTTGAGCGACAGGTCCATCAGCAGCTGCTGGCGCCGCTCCTCCGGGAAGAAGTTGATGATGCGGTCCAGCGCCTGGTTGGCGCTGTTGGCGTGCATGGTCGCCAGGCACAGGTGGCCGGTCTCGGCGAAAGCCACTGCATAGTCCATGGTCTCGCGGTCGCGGATTTCGCCGATCAGGATCACGTCCGGCGCCTGGCGCAGCGTGTTCTTCAGCGCGATCCCCCAGTCCTGCGTGTCGACGCCCACCTCGCGCTGGGTGATGATGCAATTCTTGTGCGGATGCACGTACTCCACCGGATCCTCGATGGTGATGATGTGGCCGTAGCTGTTCTCGTTGCGGTAGCCGATCATGCCGGCGAGGGTGGTGGACTTGCCGGAGCCGGTGGCGCCGACCATGATCACCAGGCCGCGCTTGGTCATGGCGACTTCCTTCAGCACTTCCGGCACGCCGAGGTTTTCCAGCTTCGGGATCTCGGTGGTGATGGTCCGCAGCACCATCGCGACCCGGCCCTGCTGCACGAAGGCGGAAACGCGGAAGCGGCCGAGACCGCCCGGGCTGATGGCGAAGTTGCACTCCTTGGTCGCTTCGAACTCCGCCGCCTGCTTGTCGTTCATGATGGCGCGCGCCAGTTCCACCGTGTGGCTGGCGGTGAGCGGCTGGCTCGATACCGGCGTCATCTTGCCGTCGACCTTGAAGGCCGGCGGAAAGTCGGCGGTGATGAAGAGGTCGGAGCCGTTCCTGCTGAGCATGAGGCGCAGCAGGTCATGCATGAACTTGGTGGCCTGATCGCGTTCCATAATCGTTTTCCTTTGGCGTTATTCCACCTCGCGGCGTGCAAGCCGCTCGGATACACACGGCGCAAAGCATGCTTTGCGAAACCCCGTGTTCATCCGGGGAAGTTTTCCGGGGTCTTGGCGGCGGCGCGCGCGGTGCCTGCCGAAATCACGTTGCGGCGCACCAGGTCGGTCAGGTTCTGGTCCAGCGTCTGCATGCCGAGGTTGCTGCCGGTCTGGATGGCGGAGTACATCTGCGCCACCTTGCCTTCGCGGATCAGGTTTCGGATGGCCGGCGTGCCGAGCATGATCTCGTGCGCGGCGACGCGGCCGGAACCATCCTTGGTCTTGAGCAGGGTCTGCGAGACCACCGCTTGCAGCGATTCCGACAGCATGGCGCGCACCATCTCCTTTTCCTCCGCAGGAAAGACGTCGATGATGCGGTCCATGGTCTTGGCCGCCGACGAGGTATGCAGGGTGCCGAACACCAGGTGGCCGGTCTCGGCCGCCGTCAGCGCCAGGCGGATGGTTTCGAGGTCGCGCAGTTCGCCCACCAGGATGGCGTCCGGGTCTTCCCGCAGCGCCGAGCGCAGCGCGTTGTTGAAGGACATGGTGTGCGGGCCGACCTCGCGCTGGTTGATCAGCGACTTCTTCGACTCGTGCACGAACTCGATCGGGTCTTCCACCGTGAGGATGTGGGCGTACTCGTTGTCGTTCAGATGGTTGATCATCGCCGCCAGGGTGGTCGACTTGCCGGAGCCGGTGGGGCCGGTGACCAGCACCAAACCGCGCGGCTTCAAGGCCAGGTCGGCGAAAATCTTCGGCGCGTTCAGCTGCTCCAGCGTCAGCACCTTGGAGGGGATGGTCCGCAGCACCGCCGCGGCGCCCCTGTCCTGGTTGAAGGCGTTCACCCGGAAGCGCGACAGGCCGGGAATGGCAAAGGAGAAGTCGCACTCCAGCACCTCCTCATACACCTTGCGCTGGCCGTCATTCATGATGTCATAGATCATCGAATGCACTTCGGCATGGTCCAGCGGCGGCAGATTGATGCGACGCACGTCGCCATGCACCCGGATCATCGGCGGCAGGCCGGCGGAGAGGTGGAGGTCGGAAGCCTTGTTCTTGACGGCGAAGGCGAGTAATTCGGAAATGTCCATACAGGCTCTATAATCCTGGGCTGGCTGAATGTCATGCAATGAATGCAACACTGCGGCCGAGCCGAAAAGTGTTGCCCGAGGAAAACCCATTATGTCTCCAGTGTCCCAGAACTTGCAAGCCGTGCGCCGGCGCATTGCCGCTGCCGCCGAGGCGGTGTCGCGCGAGCCGCACAGCGTTGCGCTCCTGGCAGTGTCCAAGACCTTCGGACCGGAGGCAGTCGCGGAAGCGGCGGCGGCGGGACAACTCGCCTTCGGCGAAAACTACCTGCAGGAAGCGCTGGACAAGATGGATGCGGTGACTTCGCTGCTGCCTGCATCGCGTCCCAAACTCGAGTGGCATTTCATCGGCCCGATTCAAAGCAACAAGACGCGTCCGATCGCCGAGCGCTTCGACTGGGTGCATTCGGTGGACAGAGAGAAGATCGCGCGGCGCTTGTCCGAGCAACGGCCGCAAGGCGCGCCGCCGCTCGACATCTGCCTGCAGGTGAACATCAGCGAGGAAGCCAGCAAGAGCGGCATGCCGGCGGAGGAGGCGCTGCCGCTGGCGCGCGCCGTGTCGACGCTGCCGAACCTGAGGCTGCGCGGCCTGATGGCCATTCCCGAGCCGACCGACGACGTGGCGCGCCAGCGCCGCGAATTCGCCCGCCTGCGTGAACTGATGGAAGCGATACGCCATGCCGGCATCCCGATGGATACCCTGTCCATGGGCATGTCGGCCGACCTGGAAGCGGCAGTCGCCGAAGGCGCTACCATCGTGCGCATCGGCACCGCCATCTTTGGAAAACGAGACTATGCAAAGTGAAATGAAAATCGGATTCGTCGGCGGCGGCAACATGGCCAACGCCCTCATCGGTGGCCTCGCCGGCAAGCTGACGGCGGCAAAGAACATTCATGTGATCGATCCGAATGAGGAGGCGCTGCAGAAGCTGGCGCAGGCCTTCGGCGTGACCACCGCGCTGCAGGCCGGCGAGGCGCTGCGCGCTTGCGACGTGATCGTGCTGGCGGTCAAGCCGCAGCAGATGAAGGATGTGGTGCAGAACCTGAAGCCCTTCATCGCCGCGCAGCTGATCCTGTCGATCGCCGCCGGCATCCGCGCCGTCGACCTCTCCCGCTGGCTCGGCGGTCATGGCGCCATCGTGCGCACCATGCCCAATACGCCGGCACTGATCGGCAAGGGCATCACCGGCATGGTGGCGCTGCCGGGCGTATCCGCTGCCCAGCGCGATGCCGCCGACGCCATCCTGCGCGCCGTCGGCGCCACCGTCTGGCTCGACGATGAAAGCCTGATCGATCCGGTCACCGCCATGTCGGGCAGCGGCCCGGCCTATGTGTTCTATTTCATCGAGGCGATGCAGAAGGCCGGTGCGGAGATGGGGCTGACGGCGGAGCAGGCCAACCAGCTCGCCATCGCCACCTTCACCGGCGCGGCCGAACTCGCAGCGCGCTCCACCGAACCGGTCTCCCTGCTGCGCGAGCGGGTGACCTCCAAGGGCGGCACCACGCATGCCGCGCTGACCAGCATGGAAGCTTCCGGCGTGAGCGATGCCATCGTCAAGGCGCTGAAGGCGGCGGCGGCGCGTGGCAAGGAGCTGGGCGAGGAATTCGGCCGGGATTGATGGCCGACCGGCCGCCGTTCCGCCTTTGCTCCCGTGCGGAGCGGCAAAGAAAAAGCCGGTTCATCGAACCGGCTTTTTCATTTTCAGCGAAGGGCCTTCGTCGCGGAAGACCCCTTGGAAAGCTTACTTGCGGCCGCCGCCGAGCAGCATGCCGAGCACCAGGCCGGCGACGGCGCCGATGCCCACGGCCTGCCAGGGATTGGACTGCACATAGCGGTCGGCCTGGTCCATCATCTGCTGCGCATTCTCGCGCGCCTGCTGCTGCATGGTATCGAAGTTCTCGCGTGCGCTCTGCATGGTGGAGTCGAAGCGGGCGCGGGCCTGCTCGTAGCCGGCGTTCATTTGCTCGGTGGCATTCTTCATCATGTTCTGAGCGTCGTTCATGACGTTCTTCATGTTGTCGCTCATCTGATCGCGGCCGTTGCCGGCGGCAGTGGCGCCGGCCGATCCTGCGGTTCCGGCGGTGGATGCGTTGTCATTGGTGTCCATATGAGCCCCTCGTGTGTTGGGTTAGTGTGGTTGCTTTGATAATACAAGCTTTACCGAGTGTAAGGGGGAAGGGCAAGGGCACTTTGCGCGGTATCAAACGCGCCTGCCGCAAGAACCGGGCCTGCAACGGTGCAGAGGGTCAGCGCAGCGCATAGTCCATCGCCACGCCGGCGAAGATGGCAGCACCGAGCCAGTTGTTGTGGCGAAAGGCGGCGAAGCAGCGCATGCGATCGCGGTCGCGGATCAAGGTGTAGTGATACAGCGCGCACAGCGTCGCCACCGCCATGCCGGCGACGAACCACAGGCCGAGGCCGTACTGCCGGCCCACCGCGATGATGATGGCGAAGGCGACGGCATAGCACAGCATCACCGCCATCACATCGAAGCGGCCGAAGGTGATGGCGGAGGTCTTGATGCCTATCTTGAGGTCGTCGTCGCGGTCCACCATCGCGTATTCGGTGTCGTAGGCAACCGCCCAGAAGATGTTGGCCAGCAGCAGCATCCAGGCTGCCGGCGGCACCGTGTCCAGCACGGCGGCGAAGGCCATCGGGATGCCGAAGCCGAAGGCGATGCCGAGGTAAGCCTGAGGGATGGCGAAGAAGCGCTTGAAATAGGGATAGCTGCCGGCAATCAGCACCGCGGCTACCGACAATTCCTTGGTCAGCGCATTGAGCGGCAGGATCAGCGCCAGCGACACCAGCGCCAGCGTCGCCGCCACCGTCACCGCTTCCCATGCCTGAATCTTGCCGCTGGTCAGCGGGCGCTGCGCGGTGCGCTTGACGTGGCGGTCGAAGTCGCGGTCGGCGTAATCGTTGATGGCGCAGCCGGCGGAACGCATCAGGATGGTGCCGAGGGTGAAGATCACCACATGGCGCCAGTCGGGATGGCCGTCGGCGGCAAGCCAGAGGGCGGTGAGGGTAGGCCAGAGCAGGAGCAGGATGCCGATGGGCTTGTCGAGGCGGACCAGCTGGATGTAGAGACGGAGACGATTCATGGTCATGCGGTGGGTGTGCGACCCGATAAAAATCAAACCGGGCGAATTATCCTACTGAAATACTTGTCATCAAGGCTTAATGGCTGCTGCATAATATGGCAACTTCGGCTGCTGCGGCGGATGGCGGCCATGAAATTACCAAGAGAACGACAAGGAGACAGTCATGCGACATTCCCTGAAAACGCTCGCGGCGGCCTGCCTGCTGGCCGGCGCCGCCGGTTCGGCCCACGCCGTCACCGACATCACCTGGTGGCACGCCATGACCGGCGCGCTCGGCGACCGGGTCGCCAGCCTCGCCGACCAGTTCAACAAGAGCCAGTCCGACTACCGCGTCACCACGGTTTACAAGGGCAGCTACGATGAAGCGATGGCGGCCGCCATTGCCGCCTTCCGCGCCGGCAACGCGCCGCACATCCTGCAGGTGTTCGAGGTCGGCACCGCCACCATGATGTACGCCAAGGGCGCCATCATTCCGGTCACCGAAGTGATGAAGCAGGGCGGCGAGAAGTTCGATCCGGCGGCCTACGTGCCGGCCGTGGCGGGCTACTACACCTCGCCCAAGGGCGACATCATGTCCCTGCCCTTCAACAGCTCCACCACCGTCTTCTACTACAACAAGGATGCCTTCGCCAAGGCCGGCATCGATCCCAACAAGCCGCCGGTGACCTGGCAGGACTTCGTTTCCATCGCTGCCAAGCTCAAGGCCAGCGGCGAGAAATGCCCCTACACCACCGGCTGGCAATCCTGGGTTCACCTGGAAAGCTTCTCGGCCTGGCACAACGTCGAGTTCGCCTCCAAGGGCAACGGCTTCGGCGGCCTCGACGCGCGCCTGAAGTTCAACAGCCCGCTGCACGTCAAGCACATCGAGAACCTGTCCAACTGGGCCAAGCAGGGCTACTTCGTCTACGGCGGCCGCAAGAACGAGCCGGAAGCCAAGTTCTATTCGGGCGAGTGCGCCATGCTGACCTCGTCCAGCTCGGCCTACGCCAACATCAGCAAGAACGCCAAGTTCAAATTCGCCGTCTCCACCCTGCCTTACTACAACGACGTTGCGGGCGCGCCGCAGAACACCATCATCGGCGGCGCCTCGCTGTGGGTGATGAGCGGCAAGAAGCAGGACGAGTACAAGGGCGTGGCGCGCTTCTTCAAGTTCCTGTCGCAGCCGGAAGTGCAGGCCAAGTGGCATCAGGAGACCGGCTATCTGCCGATCACCACCGCCGCCTATGAGCTCACCAAGAAGTCCGGCTTCTACGAGAAATCGCCGGGACCGGAAATTTCGGTGCAGCAGATGATCAACAAGACCACCACCAAGTCGCGCGGCATCCGTCTCGGCAATTTCGTGCAGATTCGCACCGTGGTCGACGAGGAGCTGGAAGGCGTGTGGAACGGCAAGAAGACCGCCAAGGAAGCGCTTGATGCGGCGGTGAAGCGCGGAGACGACCTGCTGGCGCGCTTCGAAAAAGCCAACAAGTAAGCCGCCGGCTTTTTCTTTCCTCGAACCGCCCGGTCTCGGCCGGGCGGTTCCTTGACTGCGCATCTCATGGAAAAACGCGTCCGCTTCAAATCCGCCTGGCTGCCCTATGCGCTGGTGGCGCCGCAAATCATCATCACCCTGCTGTTCTTCTTCTGGCCGGCGGCGCAGGCGCTGTACCAGTCGGTGCTGGTGCAGGATTCCTTCGGCACGTCTTCGCAGTTCGTCTGGTTCGACAATTTCCGCGACCTGTTCCAGGACGGCAGCTATCTCGAATCCTTCACCACCACCGCCAAGTTCTCGGTGCTGGTGGCGGTGCTCGGGCTGTCCTTGTCGCTCGTTCTGGCAGCCTTCGCCGACCGGGTGACCCGGGGCGCCGCCCTCTACAAGACCTTCCTGATCTGGCCCTATGCGGTATCGCCGGTCGTGGTGGGCGTGATCTGGATGTTCCTGCTCAGCCCGACGCTCGGCATTCTGAGCCATGCGCTGCGCGCCATCGGCATCGAGTGGAACAACCTGCTCAACGGCCGCCACGCGATGATCCTGATCGTCATGGCGGCGGTATGGAAGCAGATCAGCTACAACTTCCTGTTCTTCCTTGCCGGCCTGCAGGCGATCCCGAAATCGCTGATCGAAGCCGCCGCCATCGACGGCGCCGGGCCCGTTCGGCGCTTCTTCTCCATCGTCTTCCCGCTGCTGTCGCCCACCACCTTCTTCCTGCTGGTGGTGAACATCGTCTACGCCTTCTTCGATACCTTCGCCATCATCGAGGCCACCACCCAGGGCGGGCCGGGCAAGGATACGGAGATCCTGGTGTACAAGGTGTTCCACGACGGCTTCCGCGGCGGCGACCTCGGCAGCTCGGCGGCGCAGTCGGTGGTGCTGATGGCGATCGTCGTGACGCTGACGGTGGTGCAGTTCAAGTATGTGGAAAAGAAGGTGCAGTATTCATGAGCATCGATTTTGAAGCGACTAAGTGCATGCTGGAGAAACCCATCCCTACCTACGTCAGCGCGGTAACGCGCTGCCGGCTTCGCAGGCGCGGAGCGGCGCTCCGCGAAATCCCTGCTTTTCCACGGTTGCGCTTGCAAGCGCACCCGGCTACGCAGGCGCGACGCATGCGTCGCGAAACCCCTGCTACGCCCCCAACCCTCGCATTGAAAGGTAGGGCTAAAAGGAAATTTGAAAGTAAAGACATCGCTATGCTGCATCATGATTGAACGCCGCCCCATCCTCGACTTCATCAGCCACCTCGTGCTGATCCTCGGCGTGGCCATCGTCGCCTTTCCGATCTATGTCGCCTTCGTTGCCAGCACGCAGACGGCGGAGCAGGCGTCTGCGTCGCCGATTTCGCTCATTCCTGGCACCGAGCTCCTGGCCAACTACAGCGCCGCCGTGGTTCAGGGCGCATCCGGCAATGTCGCCGTGCCGCCGGTGGCGCGCATGATGTGGGTCAGCCTGGTGTCGGCGCTGATGATCGCCGTCGGCAAGATCGCCATCTCCATGCTGTCGGCCTTCGCCATCGTGTATTTCCGCTTTCCCGGCCGCAGTCTTTTCTTCTGGATGATCTTCGTCACCCTGATGCTGCCGGTGGAGGTGCGCATCACGCCGACCTACCAGGTGGTCTCGAATCTGCACATGCTCAACTCGTATGCCGGACTGGCGGTGCCGCTGATCGCCTCGGCCACCGCCACCTTCCTGTTCCGGCAGTTCTTCCTCACCGTGCCGGACGAGCTGGCCGAGGCGGCGCGCATCGACGGCGCCGGGCCGCTGCGCTTTTTCAAGGATGTGCTGTGGCCGCTGTCGCAGACCAACATCCTGGCGCTGTTCGTCATCATGTTCATCTATGGCTGGAACCAGTATCTATGGCCGCTGCTGGTGGCGACCGAGCAGGACATGTATCCGATCGGCATCGGCATCAAGCGCCTGATCGCCGGCGGCGACGCGGCGGTGGAATGGAACATGGTGATGGCCACGCTGATCCTGGCCATGCTGCCGCCGGGACTGGTGGTGGTCATCATGCAGAAGTGGTTTGTAAAAGGATTGGTCGATTCAGAGAAATGACATGGCAAACGTCCACTTGAACAACATTACCAAGACCTATGGCAAGGGAGCCAAGGCGGTGGAAGTCATCCACGGCATTTCCATTGACATCGCCGATGGCGAGTTCATCGTCATGGTGGGGCCGTCGGGCTGCGGCAAGTCCACTTTGCTGCGCATGGTGGCCGGGCTGGAGGAAGTGACCGGCGGCGAGATCGCGATCGGCGCGCGGGTGGTGAACGATCTGGAGCCGAAGGACCGCGACATCGCCATGGTGTTCCAGAACTACGCGCTGTATCCGCACATGAGCGTGTACGAGAACATGGCCTACGGCCTGAAGATTCGGCGCTTCGCCAAGCAGGATATCGACGCCCGGGTGCAGAAGGCGGCGCAGATCCTGGAACTGGGCGCGCTGCTGCAGCGCACGCCGCGCCAGCTCTCCGGCGGCCAGCGCCAGCGGGTGGCGATGGGGCGCGCCATCGTGCGCGAGCCGGCGGTCTTCCTGTTCGACGAACCGCTCTCCAACCTCGATGCCAAGCTGCGGGTGCAGATGCGGCTGGAGATCCAGAAGATGCACCGCGCCCTCGGCACCACCAGCCTGTACGTGACCCACGACCAGGTGGAGGCGATGACCCTCGGGCAGCGCATGATCGTGATGAACGCCGGGCGGGCGGAGCAGATCGGCACGCCGGCGGAGGTCTACGGCCGCCCGGCCACCACCTTCGTCGCCAGCTTCATCGGTTCGCCGCCGATGAACCTGCTGCACGGACGGGTGGCCAACCATGGGGACAGCATGCGGCTCGGCGATGTCGATGCGCCCCTGCCGGCATCGGCGTCACGGCATGCCGGCGAGGACCGCATCCTTGGCGTGCGCCCGGAACATCTGGTGCTGGGAGACGCCGGCCTGCCGATGCGGGTGGAGATGGTGGAAGCGCTCGGCGCCGACCTGCTGGTGCATGCCGAAGCCGGCGGCCAGTCGCTGGTGATCCGGGCGCCGGCGCATGCCCGCGTGCAGGCGGGCGAAAACGTGCGCGCCAGCTTTGATGCAAGCGCGATGCACTGGTTCGACCCGCAGACCAGCCGGCGCATCGATTAAATGCTGGAAAGAGCGGAGGCTGTCAGGCCGCTTCCGCCGTCTCCGCCTCGCGCAGCATCTGCACGCCATGCAGGCCGGACGACAGCACCGCATCGCGCACCGCCTCGATCGCCGGCCGGCGCGTGAAGCTCTTGCGCCAGGCGATGACCACCCGTCGCGACGGTGCCGGATCGGTGAACGGAATGTAACGCAGCATGCCGTCATGAGCGGCGGCATCCGGCACCGACGCCTGTGGCAGGATGGTGATGCCGATGCCGGACGCCACCATGTGGCGGATGGTTTCCAGCGAGGAGCCTTCGAAGGTGCGGGCGATGCCGTCGCCGCTGGTGGAGAAGCGCGACATCTCGGGGCAGACCTCCAGCACCTGGTCGCGGAAGCAATGGCCGTTGCCGAGCAGCAGCATGGTTTCCGACTTCAGCTCGTCGGCGTTGATCGCCTTGCGGTCGGCCCAGGGATGGTTGCGCGGCACGGCCACCATGAAGGGCTCGTCGTACAGCGGCTGCACCACCAGCCCCTGGTCGGCGAAAGGCAGGGCCATGATGGCCGCATCCAGTTCGCCCTGGCGCAGCAGTTCGATCAGCTTGGCGGTGAAGTTCTCCTGCAGCACCAGCGGCATTTGCGGCACCTTGTCGATCATGATGCGCACCAGGGGCGGCAGCAGGTAGGGCGCCACGGTGTAGATGATGCCCAGCCGCAGCGGACCGGCGAGCGGATCCTTGTTCTGCTTGGCGATTTCCTTGATGGCCGCGGTCTGCTCCAGCACGCGCTCGGCCTGGGCCACGATCTGGGCGCCGAGCGGCGTGACCGACACCTCGGTGCCGCCGCGCTCGAAGATCGTCACGCCCAGCTCTTCCTCCAGCTTCTTGATCGCCACCGACAGCGTCGGCTGGGCGACGAAGCACGCTTCCGCCGCATGGCCGAAGTGCTTCTCGCGGGCGACGGCGACGATGTACTTGAGTTCGGTAAGAGTCATACGCTTGAACCGTTAAGTGGGCCATGGAAGTAGGCCATGGAGAAAAGGCGCTTCCTGCTAGGCAAGGGGGATTGCCGCACTGCGGCATGAATCACAGTATATATAAATCGGCAAGGCCTGATTGACAGGATTTTCGATCGGTCGAGGCTTGCCCGGTGCAAGCCGGCATCATGCCTTGAGGAACTCCTCGCGGCCGCCCAGCCAGCGCGTCAGATGCGCTTCCACCGTCGCCAAGTCTTCCTGCAGCAGGCGCTGGGCGGCATCGCGCGCCGCGTCCACCAGCCACTGGTCGGTCTGCAGATCGGCGAAGCGCAGCATGGCCTGGCCCGACTGCCGCGCGCCGAGGAATTCGCCCGGACCGCGGATTTCCAGGTCGCGCCGGGCGATCTCGAAGCCGTCGTTGGTTTCGCGCATGGTGGCCAGCCGCTGCTTGGCCACCGGTCCCAACGGCGCCTGGTACAGCAGCAGGCAGACGCTGGCGGCGGCGCCCCGGCCGACGCGGCCGCGCAGCTGGTGCAGCTGCGACAGGCCGAAGCGCTCCGCATGCTCGATCACCATCAGCGAGGCATTCGGCACGTCGACGCCGACCTCGATCACCGTCGTCGCCACCAGCACATGGATCTCGCCGCGGGAGAAGCCATCCATCACCACCTGCTTCTCCGCCGGCTTCATGCGGCCGTGCACCAGGCCCACCCGCAAGTCGGGCAGGGCGGCGGCCAGCATGTCGTGGGTCTCGGTCGCGGTCTGCAGCTGCAGGACTTCCGATTCCTCGATCAGCGGGCAGACCCAGTACACCTGGCGTCCTTCCAGCGCCGCCGCATGCACGCGGGCGATCACCTCGTCGCGCCGGTTCTGGTCGATGATGCGGGTGACGATGGGCGTTCGCCCCGGCGGCAGCTCGTCGATCACCGACACTTCCAGGTCGGCGTAATAGGTCATCGCCAGGGTGCGCGGGATGGGCGTGGCCGACATCATCAGCTGGTGCGGCACGGTGGCGGTATCCGCCTCGCCGATGGCAGCATCGGCGGCATCCATGCCCTTGTTGCGCAGCGCCAGCCGCTGGCCGACGCCGAAGCGGTGCTGCTCGTCGACGATCACCAGGCCGAGGCGGGCGAAGTCCACGCCTTCCTGGATCAGCGCATGAGTGCCGACGATCAGGCGCGCATAGCCGGAGGCGATGTCGGCCAGGGCTTCGTTCTTTTCCTTCTTCTTCAGGCTGCCGGTGAGCCAGGCCACGCGCACGCCGAGCGGCTCCAGCCAGGAAGCGATCTTGCGGAAATGCTGCTCCGCCAGGATCTCGGTGGGCGCCATCAGCGCCGCCTGGTAGCCGCTGTCGATGGCCTGGGCGGCGGCCATGGCCGCCACCACCGTCTTGCCGCTGCCGACGTCGCCCTGCAGCAGGCGCTGCATCGGGTAAGACGCGCGCAGGTCGGCGCGGATCTCCTCGAGCACCCGCTGCTGGGCCCCGGTCAGCTGGAACGGCAGGGCCTGCAGCAGGGCGGCGGACAGCTCGCCCACCACCGGCAGCGCCGGCGCCCCGCGCGAGCGCCGCGCCTGCTGCGCCCGCTTCATCGACAGCTGCTGCGCCAGCAGTTCATCGAACTTGACCCGGGTCCAGGCCGGATGGCTGCGCTCCATCAGGGCGTTCTCGTCCGCGTCCGGCGGCGGATTGTGCAGCAGCTTCACCGAGCTCTCGAACGGCGCCAGCCCGAGCTGTTCGCGCAGGTCGGCCGGCAGGGTGTCGCGCCAGTCGACGCGCGACAAGGCCGAGGCGATCGCCTTGCGCAGATAGGCCTGGGGCAGACCTTCGCCGGACGGATAGACCGGCGTCAGCGCGGTGGGCAGGGCTTCGCCTTCCTCCACCGCCTTGTAGACCGGGTGCACCATCTCGGCGCCGAAGAAGCCATGCCGCACTTCGCCGCGGGCGCGGATGCGCTTGCCCTCGGCCAGCTGCTTCTGCTGGCTGCCGTAGAAGTTCAGGAAGCGCATCACCAGCTGGCCGGAATCGTCGACCAGGGTCGCCACCAGCTGTCGGCGCGGCCGGTACTGCACTTCGCAGCTGGTGATCACCCCTTCCACCTGCACCGGCGCGCCGGTCATGAAGCCCGCTTCCGCGATCGGCACGATGCGGGTTTCGTCCTCGTAGCGCATGGGCAGGTGCAGCACCAGGTCCATGTTGCTCTTCAGGCCCAGCTTTTCCAGCTTGGCCTGGCCAGTGCTTTTTTTGGCGGCCGGCTTGGCGGGCTTGTCGGTCTTGGCGTCTGCGGCCGTGATTTCGGCGGTGGCGGCGGGCTTGGTCTTCTTGGGCGCTGGCATGGCGGGCCGTAAAAAGTCGGCAGGGCGTAAAATAGCGGGTTTGAATAAAAATCGGCACGCGGCGCGGGCCAGTCGTCAGTCAGCCTCCATTTTACCGGCTTGCCGAGCGGTCAAGCATGGCCTGCCGGAGCGACGCGCCGCCGCCTTGTCATACTCGCCATGTACTCTCTTTCCGACTTCGATTTCTACCTGCCTTCCGAACTGATCGCGCAGACGCCGCTGGCGGAGCGCAGCGCCTCGCGCCTGCTGCAGGTGCAGGGGAACGCGCTCGCCGACCGTCACTTCGCCGACATCGTCGACCTGCTGCAGCCGGGCGACCTGCTGGTGTTCAACGACACCCGGGTGCTGAAGGCGCGCTTCTTCGGCGCCAAGGCCAGCGGCGGCAAGGTCGAGGTGCTGGTCGAGCGCATTCTCGACAGCCGCACCGTGCATGCGCAGGTGCGCGCCTCGAAGACGCCCGGCCCCGGCACCACCCTGCGCCTGGCGGATGCCTTCGACGTCACCGTCGGCGAGCGCGCCGGCGAATTCTTCACGCTTGCCTTCCCGGGCGACGTGTTCGAGCTGATCGACCGCCACGGCCGCCTGCCGCTGCCGCCCTATATCGAGCATGATGCCGACGAGTTCGACGAGCGCCGTTATCAAACCGTCTATGCCCGCGAGCCGGGCGCCGTGGCGGCGCCCACCGCCGGACTGCATTTCGACGAGGCGCTGCTGGACAAGCTGCGCGCTCGGGGCGTCAACCTCGCCTTCGTCACCCTGCATGTCGGCGCCGGCACCTTCCAGCCGGTGCGGGTGGAAAACCTGGCCGAGCACAAGATGCACAGCGAGTGGTACACGATTTCCCGGGAGACGGTGGATGCGGTGCGGGCGGCGCGGACCGCCGGCCGCGACGTGATCGCCGTCGGCACCACCAGCCTGCGCGCGCTGGAATCCGCCTCGCGCGGCGGCGAGCTGCAGCCCGGCAGCGACGACACCAATCTGTTCATCACCCCCGGCTACACTTTCCGCACCGTGACCCGGCTGATCACCAATTTCCACCTGCCCAAGTCGACCCTGATGATGCTGGTGTCGGCCTTCGCCGGCTACGATGAAATCCGCCGCGCCTACGCCCATGCGATCGCGCAGCGCTACCGTTTCTTCAGCTATGGCGACGCCATGCTGCTCACCCGGAATTCCTGATGCTCCAATACCAACTCCTGAAGACCGACGGCAAGGCTCGCCGCGGCCGCCTCACCCTCAACCACGGCACCATCGAGACGCCGATCTTCATGCCGGTCGGCACCTACGGCTCGGTCAAGGCGATGTCGCCGCAGGACCTGAACGACATCGATGCCCAGATCATCCTCGGCAATACCTTCCACCTGTGGCTGCGCCCGGGGCTGGAGGTGGTGGCCAAGTTCGGCGGGCTGCACCGCTTCATCGGCTGGGACAAGCCCATCCTCACCGATTCCGGTGGCTTCCAGGTGTTCTCCCTGGGCGAGATGCGCAAGATCAGCGAGGAAGGCGTGAAGTTCGCCTCGCCCATCAACGGCGACAAGCTGTTCCTCTCGCCCGAGATCTCGATGCAGATCCAGCGCGTGCTCAATTCCGACATCGTGATGCAGTTCGACGAATGCACGCCCTACGAGATCGGCGGCCGTCCCGCCACCCGCGACGAAGCCGGACAGTCGATGCGCATGTCGCTGCGCTGGGCCAGGCGCTCGAAGAACGAATTCGAGCGGGAGCTGAACCCGAATGCGCTGTTCGGCATCGTCCAGGGCGGCATGTTCGAGGACCTGCGCGATGAATCCCTGGCCGGGCTGGAAGAGGTCGGCTTCCATGGCCTGGCCATCGGCGGGCTGTCGGTCGGCGAGCCGAAGGAAGACATGATGCGCATCCTGGAGCATGTCGGGCCGAAGCTGCACGCCGACAAGCCGCATTACCTGATGGGCGTCGGCACGCCGGAAGACCTGGTGGCCGGCGTGGCCAATGGTGTCGACATGTTCGACTGCGTGATGCCCACCCGTAACGCCCGCAACGGCTGGATCTTCACCCGCTTCGGCGACATCAAGATCAAGAACGCGCGCTACAAGGACGACGACAAGCCGCTTGACGAGACCTGCTCCTGCTACGCCTGCCGGAATTTCTCACGCGCCTACTTGTTTCATTTGCATCGGGCCGGCGAAATCCTCGGCGCCCGGCTCAATACCATCCACAACCTGCACTATTACCTGCAGCTCATGCAGGAAATGCGGGACGCGATCGACGCCGGCACCTTCCAGGCCTTCGTCGTCCGCTTCAAGGCCGACCGCGCACGCGGCGTGTAAGTTTGCCAACCCGGCAGCGGCCCGCTTCCCGCTGGAAACGGCAGAGGGCAGGGCGCCGGTTGCCCGGCACATGCCTGCCGATTCTCGCTGCCACACCCCGATGCTAGAATGCCGGGTTGATTCCTATAACTAACCGGAGAAATACGTGTTCATTTCCAACGCCTACGCGCAAGCCGCAGCCGCTGGTCCCGAGAGCAGCCTGATGAGCTTCCTGCCCATCGTCCTGATGTTCGTGGTGCTGTACTTCCTGATGATCCGTCCTCAGATGAAGCGCCAGAAGGAACAGAAGTCGATGATGGAGGCGCTGGCCAAGGGCGACGAAGTGGTCACCGCCGGCGGCATCCTGGGCCGCGTCACCAAGGTGAGCGACGCCTATGTCACCCTCGAAATCGCCAACGGCACCGAGATCGTGGTGCAGAAGGTCGCCGTCTCCACCCTGCTGCCGAAAGGCACCATCAAGGCGCTGTAAGCCGCCTGCCCGCGCGGGCCGCCTTTTGCCGGCCCGCCGCCCGCACCCAAGCAGACCGAAAGCCGGATCATCATGAATCGCTACCCTCTCTGGAAATACATCCTGATCGCCATCGCGCTGTTGTTCGGCGTGCTGTACACCCTGCCGAACTTCTTCGGCGAATCGCCGGCGGTCCAGGTCAGCAGCGCCAAGGCCACGCTCAAGCTCGACAGCTCCGCCACCGCGCTGGTGGAACAGGCGCTGGAGAAGGGCGGCCTGAAGCCTGACGGCATCTTCTACGAAGCCACCGGCACCCAGGGTTCGGTGCGGGCCCGCTTCCCGAGCACCGATATCCAGTTCAAGGCCAAGGCCCTGCTGGAGAAGGAACTCAACCGCGATCCGTCCGACCCGACCTACATCGTGGCTTTCAACCTGCTGCCCAACACGCCGAACTGGCTGCAGAAGCTGCATGCCTTCCCGATGTACCTCGGTCTCGACCTGCGCGGCGGCGTGCACTTCCTGATGCAGGTGGACACCAAGGCGGTGCTCAACAAGCGCCTGCAGGGCATGCAGTCCAGCGTGCGCAGCATCCTGCGCGACAAGAACGTGCGCCATGCCGGCATCGCCCGCAGCGGCGACGCCATCGAAGTCCAGTTCCGCGATCCGGATACCCGCGCCAAGGCGCGCGAGGTGCTGGCTTCCCAGCTCAACGACGTGGCGCTGGCCGACAACAACGACCCGAGCAACCTGAAGCTGCTGGTGACGCTGAAGCCGGAAGCGCTGAAGAGTTTCCAGACCGAGAGCGTGAAGCAGAACATCATCACCCTCTCCAAGCGCGTCAACGAACTCGGCGTGGCCGAGCCGCTGATCCAGCAGCAGGGCGTCGACCGCATCGTGGTCGAGCTGCCGGGCGTGCAGGACGTGTCCCGCGCCAAGGACATCATCGGCCGCACCGCCACCCTGGAAGTGCGCATGGTGGACGAGTCGGTCACCCGCGGCACCGAGGAGAGCGCCGCCGTGCCGTTCGGCTCCGAGCTGTTCCGCGTCGGCAAGGGCGCGCCGGTGGTGCTGTACAAGGACCCGGTGATCACCGGCGACTACATCGCCAACGCATCCGCCAGCTTCGACCAGAACCAGCAGCCGGCGGTCAGCATCGACCTCAACGGCGACGGCGGCCGCCGCATGCGCGAAGCCACCCGCGAGAAGATCGGCAAGCTGATGGCCATCGTGCTGTTCGAAAAGGGCAAGGGCGAGGTGCTGACGGTGGCCACCATCCGCGACGAGCTCGGCTCCCGCTTCCAGATCACCGGCATGGGGTCCGCCGAGGCGGCCAACGACTTGGCGCTGCTGCTGCGCGCCGGCTCGCTGGCGGCGCCGATGGAAATCATCGAGGAACGCACCATCGGCCCGCAGCTCGGCGCCGAGAACATCGCCAAGGGCTTCTACTCGACGCTGTTCGGCTTCGCCGCCATCGCCGTGTTCATGGTGATCTACTACATGCTGTTCGGCTTCTTCAGCGTGTTTGCCCTGGCGGTCAACCTGATCCTGCTGCTGGCCATCCTGTCGGTATTGCAGGCGACGCTGACCCTGCCCGGCATCGCGGCGATCGCCTTCACCCTCGGCATGGCGATCGATGCCAACGTGCTGATCAACGAGCGCATCCGGGAGGAACTGCGCTCCGGTGCCACGCCGCATGCCGCCATCGCCGCCGGCTTCGACCGCGCCTGGGCCACGATTCTCGACTCCAACGTCACCACGCTGATCGCCGGCGTGGCGCTGCTGATCTTCGGCTCCGGCCCGATCCGCGGCTTCGCGGTGGTGCACTGCCTCGGCATCCTGACCTCGATCTTCTCGTCGGTGTTCGTCTCGCGCGGCGTGGCCAATCTCTGGTACGGCCGCAAGAAGAAGCTCACCAGCATTTCCATCGGCCAGATCTGGAAACCGACCGCCTGAGCGGCAGCAACGCATTGAATCAATCGCCCCGCCGGCAGCGCGCCGGCGGCGCAAGGAAAGGAAATCATGGAGTTTTTCCGCATCAGAAAAGACATCCCGTTCATGCGCCACGCATTGATCTTCAATGTGATTTCGGCGCTGACCTTCGTGGCGGCGGTGTTCTTCCTGTTCCACAAGGGCCTGCACCTGTCTATCGAGTTCACCGGCGGCACGGTGATGGAAGTGACCTATCCGAAGCCGGCCGACCTGGAAGGCATCCGCAAGACCATCGAGGGCGCCGGCTTCGCCGATACCCAGGTGCAGAGCTTCGGCACCGCCCAGGACGTGATCGTGCGCCTGCCGACGCAAAAGGGCGTGACCTCCGCCCAGCTGAGCGAGAAGGTGATGGCGGCGCTGACGGCGCATGACAATACCGTCAAGCTGCAGCGCGTGGAGTTCGTCGGCCCGCAGGTGGGCGAGGAGCTGGCCCACGACGGCCTGATGGCGCTCGGCATGGTGGTCATCGGCATCATGATCTACCTTGCCTTCCGCTTCGAGTGGAAGTTCGCGGTGGCGGCCATCATCGCCAACCTGCACGACGTGGTGATCATCCTCGGCTTCTTCGCCTTCTTCCAGTGGGAATTCTCCCTCACCGTGCTGGCGGCGGTGCTGGCGGTGCTGGGCTATTCGGTGAACGAGTCGGTGGTGGTGTTCGACCGGGTGCGCGAAACCTTCCGTGACCGCCGCTACGGCAAGCTGTCGACCCCGGACGTGATGAACCATGCGATCACCAGCACCATTTCCCGCACCATCATCACGCACGGCTCGACCCAGATGATGGTGCTGTCGATGCTGCTGTTCGGCGGCCCGACGCTGCACTACTTTGCCATTGCGCTCACCATCGGCATCCTGTTCGGCATCTATTCGTCGGTGTTCGTCGCCGCCGCCGTCGCCATGTGGCTGGGCGTCAAGCGCGAAGACCTGATCAAGCCGGCCAAGGCCAAGGACGAGACGGACGGCGCGGTGGTCTGATTCAATCAGCCCCATGCAGAACGAAAAAGCCAGCGCAATGCTGGCTTTTGCTTTTTGCGGCCGCTTTGGCGCGAGTACGACGGGAAGCTAGTCCGACTTCACCGCCTCCACCTCGATCGCCAGCCTGATCAGGTCGCCGAAATTGCTGTTGTAGGTCAAGCCGTAATCGCTGCGCTTGAACTCGCCGGAAGCGTCGGCGCCGCAGATCTCGCGCTTGAGCACCGGATGCTCGATGCACTTGAAGCGGTTGATGGTCAGGCGCAGCGGCCGGGTGACGCCGATCAGCGTCATCTCGCCATCCACCGCCACCGGCTGGCCGTTCCTGAATTCGACCGCCTTGCCGCGGTAGAGAATCTGTGGATACTGCTCGACGTTGAAGGCATCCCTGGCCTTCAGGCGCTCGTTGGCCTTGGCCACGCCGAAGTCGATGGTAGTGGCGTCGATGGCGATGTCCACCGTGCCGGTGCCGGCGGCGCGGTCCAGCACGATCCTGCCGCTGGTCTTGTTGAAGCGGCCGCGCCAGAGCGAAATGCCCATGTGCTCGCCTTCGAAGCTGGGAAAGGTATGGCCGGGGTCGATGGTGTAGGTCTGGGCTTGTGCGGTGGCGCTGGCGATGGCCAGCGCCAGCAGCGCGGTGGTGCGTGATGCGCGCAAGATAGCGTCTCCTCGAATCGGTTTTGTCTTGCTGAACGTTATTGGGCGGCGACGCGGAATTTCACCAGGACTTCGTCCGCCACCACGCCCGTGTCCTTCCACTCACCCTCGCCGATGTTGAAGGCGAGCCGGCTGATCGGCAGCGTGCCTTCGAACACCTGGCCGCCGCCTTCCGCCTTCGCGGCGAGCGGGAAGCGCACGTCGGCGGTCCTGCCCTTGAGCGTCAGCTTGCCGCTGACCTCGTACCTGCCAGCGCCGGCGGGCTTGATGGCGGTGGAGACGAAGCTGGCCCTGGGAAAGCGGTCGCTGTCGAACCATTCCTTCTTGCGCACTTCCTTGTTGTACTCCGGGTCGCCGATATCGAAGCTGGCGGTGTCGATGTCGACGCTGGCCTTCGCGCTTTCCGGTTTGGCGGCATCGAGATCGATCAGTACCGCGAACTTGCGGAACTTTGCCTCGACCGGCACGCCGATCTGCTTGAAGACCGCGCCGACGCTGCTTTTGGCGGGATCGACTTTCAACGGTGCAGCCGGTGCGGCGGTCGAGAAGAGAAGCGCCGCGCATGCGGCGGCCGAGGCGAGCCCGGCGCGGGTGAAACTCGGCATGTCACTCCCTGCAGTCAGGGGAGGGCGCGCGGAGCTTCAGGGCAGCATGCGCCGCAGAACGCCATCCCGGTCGATGAATTGGTGCTTCAGCGCGGCGAGCACGTGACCCGCCACGCCGGCAGCCAATATCATAGTCAAAGCGTAGTGAAGCTGCTTGAGTATCGGCTTGAGTTCCTGATCAGGGCCGATCAGCACCGGCAGCGGCAGCACGCCGAGGTAGACCACCGGCACGCCGGCGGCGAGGCTGTAGAAATAGCCGGACATTGGCACGGCGAAGAGCAGCAGGTATAGCAGGCCGTGCAGCGCATGAGCGGCCTTGGCCTGCCAGGCCGGCATGCCGGCGTCGTAGGGCGGCGCGCCATGGGTGATGCGCCACAGCAGCCGCAGGCAGGCTAGCGCCAGCACGGTCACGCCCAGCCATTTGTGCCAGGAGAAGTACTTCAGTTTGGTCGGCGTCAGGCCAGGGATGTCGACCATGGTCAGGCCGAGCGTGAAGGCGGCGGCGACGAGCAGCGCGATCAGCCAGTGCAGCAGGATCGCCACGCCGCCGTAGCGGCGTGGGCTGCCGGCCGGCGTCGCGCTGTGAATCATGGACGTAGCATCAGATGCCGCGCGCGAGCTTGGCGGCGTGGCCGATGTAATTGGCGGGGGTCATCGCCAGCAGGCCATCCTTGGCTTCCTGCGGGATGGCGAGGCCGTTGACGAAATCGCGCAGTGCTGCGCGCGAGATGCCCTTGCCGCGGGTGAGTTCCTTCAGCTGCTCGTACGGATTCTCGACGCCGTAGCGGCGCATCACCGTCTGCACCGGCTCGGCCAGCACTTCCCAGGTGGCGTCCAGATCTTCGGCGAGGCGGGCCGGATTGACTTCCAGCTTGTTCAGGCCGCGCAGGCAGCTGTCATAGGCCAGCACGGTGTAGCCGAAGGCGACGCCGATATTGCGCAGCACGGTGGAATCGGTCAGGTCGCGCTGCCAGCGCGACACCGGCAGCTTCTCCGACAGGTGCTTCAGCACCGCATTGGCCAGGCCGAGATTGCCTTCCGAGTTCTCGAAGTCGATCGGGTTGACCTTGTGCGGCATGGTGGAGGAACCGATCTCGCCTGCCTTGGTGCGCTGCTTGAAGTAGCCGAGCGAGATGTAGCCCCAGATGTCGCGGTTCAGGTCGAGCAGAATGGTGTTGGCGCGGGCCACTGCGTCGAACAGCTCGGCCATGTAGTCGTGCGGCTCGATCTGGATGGTGTAGGGGTTGAAGGCCAGGCCGAGTCGCTGCTCGATCACGTTCTTCGAGAAGCCTTCCCAATCGAAGGACGGGTAAGCCGACAGGTGGGCGTTGTAGTTGCCCACCGCGCCGTTCATCTTGCCGAGAATCTCAACGCCGGCGATGCGCTGCTGGGCGCGGCGCAGGCGCGCCACCACGTTGGCGATTTCCTTGCCCAGGGTCGTGGGGCTGGCCGGCTGGCCGTGGGTGCGTGACAGCATCGGCAGGTCGGCATTGGCGTGCGCCAGTTCCACCAGCTTGTCGATCACGCCTTGCAGCGAGGGCAGCAGCACGTCGTTGCGCGCGGCCTTGAGCATCATGCCGTGCGAGGTGTTGTTGATGTCTTCCGAGGTGCAGGCGAAGTGGATGAACTCCGACGCCGCCACCAGTTCCGGCACGTCCTTCACCTTCTCCTTGAGCCAGTATTCGACCGCCTTCACGTCGTGGTTCGTCACCGCTTCGATTTCCTTGATGCGCTGGGCATCCGCCTCGCCGAATTCGGCGGCCAGCTTGTCGAGCAGGGCTTTTGCGGCGGCGGAGAAGGGCTTGATCTCGGCGAAGCCGGCGGCCGACAGGGCCTGCAGCCAGGCGATCTCGACCTTGACGCGGTGGTGCATGAAGCCGGCTTCCGACAGCAGCGGGCGCAGCTTGTCGACCTTGGCGGCATAGCGGCCGTCGATGGGAGAAAGGGCGGAGAGAGCGGAGAGCGACATGATAGGAAGATAAGAAAAACGCGGATGCGGGAAGTGCGGCGGGGCGCGAGGCGCGCCGGTGCGGCGTCGAAAATGGTGCATTCTACCATTGTCGCTTTTCGGTCCGCGCCAAGGCCTTGCGCCGCCGGCTTGCTATAACGTGCGCAGACGCAATGTTATAATCGGACGCAATAATTACGCGACCTGTCTATGAAACTCATCGGTTCCCTCACCAGCCCTTATGTACGCAAGGTCCGCATCGTCATGGCGGAGAAGAAGCTCGATTACGAGCTCGTGCTGGAGAACGTGTGGTCTCCCGATACCAAGATCCGCCAATCCAACCCGCTGGGCAAGGTGCCCTGCCTGGTGATGGAAGACGGCGGCGCGATGTTCGATTCGCGCGTCATCGTCGAATATCTCGATACGCTGACCCCGGTCGGCAAGCTGATTCCGCCCCATGGCCGCGAGCGCGCCGAGGTGAAGTGCTGGGAAGCGCTGGCCGACGGCGTGCTGGATGCCGGCATCCTGGCGCGCCTGGAAAAGACGCTGCGGCCGGAAGAGCAGCAGAGCGAATCCTGGATCAGCCGCCAGAACGACAAGATCCACGGCGGCCTGAAGGCGATGTCGGCCGGCCTGAAGGACACGCCCTTCTGCACCGGCAACCACTACACCCTGGCTGACGTCGCCGTCGGCTGCGCGCTCGGCTGGCTATCCTTCCGCTTCCCTGAAATCGCCTGGCGCGAGGATTACCCCAACCTCGCCAAGCTGTTCGACAAGCTGTCGGAACGGCAGTCCTTCAAGGACACCATCCCGAGCTGATCCGCGAATCGCCGGCAGGAACAAAGAAAAAGGGCAGTCGTTACAGGCGACTGCCCTTTTTCTTCATTTGCCCGAAGGCCGACGAGCGGCTTACTCTTCGGGATCCATCTGCGACTGCAGGTAATTTTGAAGGCCGATCTTATTGATCAGGTCGAGCTGGGTTTCCAGCCACTCGATGTGCTCCTCGGTATCGTCCAGGATTCTCACCAGGATCTCGCGCGAAACGTAATCGCCGGCGGCTTCGCAGGCGGCGATGCCATCCTTGACGGTGACTTGCGCCGTCTGTTCCAGGTTCAGGTCGGCCTGCAGCATCTCCGGCGTCGACTCGCCGATCAGCAGCTTGTGCAGCGCCTGCAGGTTGGGCAGGCCATCGAGCATCAGGATGCGGTTGATGAGATTGTCCGCATGCTTCATCTCGCCGATGGATTCGTCATATTCCTTCTTGCCCAGCCGCTCGAATCCCCAGTGGCGGTACATGCGCGCATGGAGAAAGTACTGGTTGATGGCTGTCAGCTCATTGGTCAGCTGAGCGTTCAGCAGCCTGATGACGTTGGGATCGCCCTTCATGGATACCTCGGAGGAGAATTTGTTGTCTGGGCCCGCAAGAGCGGGCATAGGCAACCATGATAGCGCAAGTTGACATTCCTGCCACGGCGGTGGAACCGCTGCGCCGGGACAGGAAAGCGGAGAGAGGGGAAGCGGTTCAGGCCGCGATGGCCTGGAAGATCATCGGCTGGAATTGTTCACGCACGCCGACAGCGGCGCTGCGCTGCAGGCTCAGGCATTCACGCAGCACCTGCTTGGCGTGCGAATGGCATTTGCCGCAGCAGGTGCCGACCGCCAGGCATTCGCGCAGCTGCGCCATGGAGGTGGTGCCATTGCTGACGGCTTGTTCAATCTTGCGGTCGGAAACGTTGTTGCAGATGCAGACGATCATATCGGTCCTGTTTTACGCATGGCGCCGAAGTGGCGGGTCAAAAACTGTCAAAAATTCAAATGCGAACAATTCGTATTTAGATTATTCTCGATTCCGCTTGTATTGGCAAGCGGTTCGTGAACTTCTTTTGCCGCGTTGCGATGACCCAACGATGGCGCCGGAACGTAATTGTCCGAATGGAAACGGAGACACGCGGAAGGAAGCCGGCGGCCGCAGGCATGCAGCCGCACACGCTAATGCGGTCGACCTGGAGGAGGGCGGAAAAAAAGCGGCCGGAGAGACCGGCGCGAAGAGAATCAGGCTCAGCCGATGCTGGCCGCGCTGATGATGCCGCCGCCGAGGCAGACCTCGCCGTCGTAGAGCACCGCCGACTGGCCGGGCGTCACCGCCCATTGCGGCTGATCGAAGCGCAGGGCGAACCCTTCCTGCTGCGACAGGAAGCGGCAAGGAACATCCGCCTGGCGGTAGCGGGTCTTGGCGGCGATCATGCCTTCGCCCGGCGGCTCGCCGGCGACCCAGCTTTCCTGGCCGGCGCTCAGCTCGCCCGACAGCAGCCAGGGATGATCATGGCCTTGCGCCACGTAGAGCGTATTGGCCGCCACGTCCTTGCGCGCCACATACCAGGCATCGCTGCTGCCCTCGGCGTTCTGGTAGCTCTTGATGCCGCCGAGTCCGATGCCCTTGCGCTGGCCGAGCGTATAGAAGCTGAGGCCGACATGCTCGCCCACCACCGCGCCATCGGGCGTCTTCATCGGGCCGGGAGCGTAAGACAGATAGCGGTTCAGGAATTCGCGGAACGGCCGCTCGCCGATGAAGCAGATGCCGGTGGAATCCTTCTTCCTGGCGTTCGGCAGGCCGATTTCCTCCGCGATCCTGCGCACTTCGGTCTTGTGGATCTCGCCCAGCGGAAACAGGGTGCGCGACAGCTGCGCCTGGTTCAACCGGTGCAGGAAGTAGCTCTGGTCCTTGCTGGCGTCGATCGCCTTGAGCAGCTGGAAGCGGCCGGCGCCGGGGCCGGACCGGACTTCCCGCACGCGCGCATAGTGCCCGGTGGCGATCAGATCGGCGCCGAGCTTCATCGCATGGTCGAGGAAGGCCTTGAACTTGATTTCGGCATTGCACAGCACGTCCGGATTGGGCGTGCGGCCCGCCTGGTATTCGCGCAGGAATTCGCTGAACACCCGTTCCTTGTATTCGGCGGCGAAGTTCACCGCCTCGATGTCGACGCCGACCACGTCAGCCACGCTGGCGGCATCGATCCAGTCCTGCCGCGTCGAGCAGTACTCGGAATCGTCATCGTCCTCCCAGTTCTTCATGAACAGGCCGATGACTTCATAACCCTGCTGCTTCAACAACCAGGCCGAGACCGACGAATCCACGCCACCGGACATGCCGATCACCACCCTTTTTTTAGGCATGCAATGCTCCAACCACGTTGGGATGGGTGTAGATGATGCTGAGCGGCGCGCGCTTGCCGGCGAGATAGTCGTCGACACAGCGCAGCACCAGCGGGCTGCGGTGCTTTTCCTGGCAGGCGACCAGCTCATCGCGCGTCATCCAGACGGTGCGCAGGATGCCGGTGTCGAGCGGCCGGTCGAGTTCGGCGCCGACGTCGCCGCAGAAGGCGAAGCGCAGGTAGGTCACTTCGGTATGGGTGCGCGCCGACAGATAGCGCGACATGTACATGCCGACCAGGGCGGTGGGCGTGAATTCATGCGCCGCTTCCTCCATGGTTTCGCGGGTGACCGCCTGCTCCAGGGATTCATTCGGATCGAGATGACCGGCCGGCTGGTTGAAGCGGATGCCGTCGCTGGTTTCTTCCTCCACCAGGAGGAAACGCCCGTTGCGCTCGATAATGGCCGCAACGGTGACGGAAGGTTTCCAAACGTCAGTCATAGTATTCCTCAAAAGAGGGCGACATTTTACCGTGCGACCGATAGTTATGCTGCTTGCAGGCCGCTGGGGTGTCGCCGGGAAATGGTGACTGGCGGAATCATGCGCCCGATTCCTATCCCATCCCTTGCGGTCGATTAATCAATCTGTACCAGCGAAATCCACCGTGGATGAAGAAAGCATGCCCCCGAATTTTTCCGTTTCTGCTACGAAATTTGCCAAGGTTATGGGAAGATGTCGGCGATATTGCAAGTTGGAGCGCTGCAATAAGGCACCATCAACGTTTTGAAGCATAGAGGTAGCACCGTCACATTTTTCAATTCTGCAGGAGGATTTCATGAGAATCGGCATCCCCGCCGAAACGCGTCCGGGCGAGACCCGGGTAGCCGCCACCCCTGAAACCGTCAAGAAGCTGGTCGCGGCCAAGCACGAGATCATCGTCCAGTCCGGAGCCGGCCTGCTCGCCAGCGTCACCGACGACGCCTATGCCGCCGCCGGCGCCCAAATCGGCTCCGCCGCCGACGCCCTCGGCTGCGACATGGTGCTGAAGGTGCGCGCGCCATCGGCCGAGGAGCGCACCCTCATGAAATCCGGCAGCGTGCTGATCGGCATGCTCAATCCCTTCGATGCCGATAACACTTCCGCCATGGCCGGCAGCGGGCTGACTGCCTTCGCCCTGGAAGCCGCGCCGCGCATCACCCGTGCCCAGTCCATGGACGTGCTGTCCTCCCAGGCCAACATCGCCGGCTACAAGGCGGTGATGCTGGCGGCAAATACCTACCAGCGCTTCATGCCGATGCTGATGACCGCCGCCGGCACGGTGAAGGCGGCGCGGGTGCTGATCATGGGCGTGGGCGTCGCCGGCCTGCAGGCCATCGCCACCGCCAAGCGCCTCGGCGCGGTGATCGAAGCTTCCGACGTGCGCCCGCCGGTGAAGGAGCAGGTGGAGTCGCTCGGCGCCAAGTTCATCGACGTGCCCTATCTCACCGACGAGGAGCGCGAAATCGCCCAGGGCGCCGGCGGCTATGCCCGGCCGATGCCGCCGGAATGGATGAAGCGCCAGGCCGAACTGGTGCATGAGCGCGCCAGGCAGGCCGACATCATCATCACCACCGCGCTGATTCCCGGCCGAAAGGCGCCGGTGCTGATCGGCGAAGACACCGTCAAGGCCATGAAGCCCGGCTCCGTCATCGTCGACATGGCGGTGGAGCAGGGCGGCAACTGCCCGCTCTCCGAACTCGGCAGGACGGTGACCAAGCATGGCGTGCACATCATCGGCGAGCCGAATCTCGCCTGCCTGGTCGCTGCGGACGCTTCCGCCCTGTATGCCCGCAACGTGCTCGACTTCCTCAAGCTGATCGTCGACAAGGAAGGCCAGCTGGCCATCAACCGCGAGGACGAGATCGTCGCCGCCACCCTGCTGTGCAGCGGCGGCGAGGTGCTGCGCAAATAAGCGGCGCCCGATCCGGGTTCAACCTACAGGGAGACATACCACCATGGAAGTCAGTCACACCATCACCAACCTGATCATCTTCGTGCTGGCCATCTACGTCGGCTACCACGTCGTCTGGACCGTCACGCCGGCGCTGCATACGCCGCTGATGGCCGTCACCAACGCCATTTCCGCCATCATCATCGTCGGCGCCATGCTTGCCGCCGGCCTGACCGAGGGCGTGGTCGGGCAGTTCATGGGCACGCTCGCCGTCGCGCTGGCGGCGGTGAACGTGTTCGGCGGGTTCCTGGTGACCCGGCGCATGCTGGAGATGTTCAAGAAGAAGGAGCCGAAAGCGGCCAAGTCGGACAAAGAGGGAGCGAAATAATGAGCATGAATGTCGTTACGCTGCTGTACCTGATCGCCTCGGTGTGCTTCATCCAGGCGCTGAAGGGGCTGTCGCATCCGTCCACCGCCCGGCGCGGCAATGCCTTCGGCATGATCGGCATGGCCATTGCCATCGCCACCACCATCGCGCTCATCGTCAAGCTCAAGAGCGAAGCACCGATCAGCTCGCCGGCCGGCTTCGGCCTGGTCCTGCTCGGCATCGTTGTCGGCGGCACGATCGGCGCGGTGCTGGCCAAGCGGGTCGAGATGACCAAGATGCCGGAGCTGGTGGCGGCGATGCACTCGCTGATCGGCCTGGCGGCGGTCTGCATCGCGGTGGCGGCAGTGTCGGAACCGGCTGCCTTCGGCATCGTGCAGAGCAACCTCGATCCCATCCCGCTCGGCAACCGGCTGGAGCTGTTCATCGGCACCTTCGTCGGCGCCATCACCTTTTCCGGATCGGTGATCGCCTTCGGCAAGCTGGCCGGCAAGTACAAGTTCCGCCTGTTCCAGGGCGCGCCGGTGGTGTTCTCGGGCCAGCACATGCTGAACCTGGCGCTGGCGATTGCCATGATCGCGTTCGGCATCTGGTTCTGCATGACGCAGGCCTGGCTGCCCTTCATCCTCATGACCCTGATCGCCTTCGCGCTCGGCGTGCTGATCATCATCCCGATCGGCGGCGCCGACATGCCGGTGGTGGTGTCAATGTTGAACAGTTACTCCGGCTGGGCGGCGGCGGGCATCGGCTTCTCGCTGAACAATTCGATGCTGATCATCGCCGGCTCGCTGGTCGGCTCCTCCGGCGCGATCCTGTCCTACATCATGTGCAAGGCGATGAACCGCTCCTTCTTCAACGTGATCCTCGGCGGCTTCGGTGGCGAGGCGGCGGCTGGCGGCGGCGCGGCGCAGCAGCAGCGCAACGTGAAGTCGGGTTCGGCCGACGATGCCGCCTTCCTGATGGGCAATGCCGAAACCGTGATCATCGTGCCCGGCTACGGCCTGGCGGTGGCGCGCGCCCAGCATGCGCTGAAGGAGCTGACCGAGAAGCTGACGCACAACGGCGTGACGGTGAAGTATGCGATCCATCCGGTGGCCGGCCGCATGCCGGGCCACATGAACGTGCTGCTGGCGGAAGCCGAGGTGCCGTACGACCAGGTGTTCGAGATGGAAGACATCAACGGCGAATTCGGCCAGGCCGACGTGGTGCTGGTGCTCGGGGCCAATGACGTGGTGAACCCGGCCGCCAAGGATCCGAAGTCGCCGATTGCCGGCATGCCCATCCTGGAGGCCTACAAGGCCAAGACGGTGATCGTCAACAAGCGCTCCATGGCCGCCGGCTACGCCGGCCTCGACAACGAGCTGTTCTACATGGACAAGACCATGATGGTGTTCGGCGACGCCAAGAAGGTGATCGAGGACATGGTGAAGGCGGTGGAGTGAGCTTTCCGTCAACCTGACGCCGTCTGCATAAGACAAAGCCGCACGGCGCAATCCGTGCGGCTTTTTTCATGGCGGATCGAGTTTCGTTTGGAACGCTGAAGGTTTCCAGCGCCAGCGGTCAGCGCCGCCCGTACATCATCTGCTCCGCGAGCAGCCGCCGCGCCGGCGCCACCGTGTCGAACAAGCCGAGGCCGAGGGCGAGCGTGGCCTGCGACCAGGAGCCCTGGCGGTCGCCGGCGAAGACCCGCGCCATGGCGTCGGTGATGCGGATCGTGAGGCTGCGGTCGGCGCGGCGTTCGTCGTCGAACCGGCGCAAGGCCGCGGGGGACTGCTCACGGGCCAGCAGGCGCGCCAGCACGGCCGCATCGCGCAGGCCGAGGTTGAGCCCTTGCCCCGCGACCGGATGCAGGGTTTGCGCGGCATTGCCGATGGCGGCGACGCGCTGCGACAGCACGCCGCCGGCATTCAGGCCGAGCGGGTAGGCGTGGCGCGCCGACACCGAGGTGAAGCGGCCGAGCCGGTCGCCGAACTGGCGGTGCAGGGCGTCGAGGAAGGCGGCATCGCCGAGCGCCGTCAGGCCGAGCGCGGTTTCCGGCCTGGCGCACCAGACCAGCGCGTAGCCATCCTCCTGCGGCAGCAGGGCCAGGGGGCCTTCGTCGGTGAAGCGTTCATAGGCGCGATGCGGCACCGGGTGGGCTGCCCGCACATGGGCGACGATCGCGGTCTGGCCATAGTCGCGCCGCAGCGGCTTGGCCTGCTGCTCGGCGAACAGGCCGCCTTCGGCCTGCACCACGATGCGGGCGCTCAAGGCGGCGGGCAGGCCCGCGCCGTCCGCCAGCGCGAGCGACACCTGATCCGCTTCCTCGGCCGTGCCGGTGACCTGCGCCGGACGCAGCATGCGCAGCGGCAGCTGCCGGGCGCGCGCATCGAGCGCCGCCATCAGCAGGCCGTAGCGGGTGACGTAGCCGAGGGCCGGCAACTTGTACTCGTCGCGGTCGATCAGCGTGCGCCCGAAATGGCCGCGGCGCGAGACATGGATCTGGTGGATGGAGTCGGCCGGCATGGTCCAGGCGCCGATGTCTTCCAGAATCTGCCGGCTGCCGTGGGACAGCGCCAGCGAGCGCGGGTCCCTGATCGCCTGCTCCGGCGCGCGGGCATCGATCAGCGCGATGCGCCCCGGCGGGACGCCATGCCGCGCCAGCAGCAGGGCCAGCGCCAGCCCGACCGGGCCGGCGCCGATGATGGCGATGTCGCAATCGGTCTGCATGGGCCCGTTCAGCGCCGCATCACGTCTTCGATCTCGGCCACGGTTTTGGGCGCATCCCGGGTCAGCAGTTCGCAGCCGGCGGCCGTCACCAGCGCATCGTCCTCGATGCGGATGCCGATGTTCCAGAATGCCTGCGGCACGCCTTCCGCCGGCCGCACATAGATGCCCGGCTCGATGGTCAGCACCATGCCCGGCTGCAGCTGGCGCCAGGGTCGCTCGCCGTTCGCGGCCGGGGCCGCCTCGCGGTACTCGCCGACATCGTGCACATCCATGCCCAGCCAATGGCCGGTGCGGTGCATGTAGAACTGGCGGTAGGCGCCTTTCTCGATCACGTCGTCCAGCGTGCCGACCTTGTTGGCGTCGAGCAGGCCGGTGTCGAGCATGCCCTGAGCCAGCACCCTGACCGCCGCATCGTGGCCATCCATGAAGGTCTTGCCGGGGCGGGTCTCCGCCACGGCCGCCGCCTGGGAGGCGAGCACCAGTTCGTAGAGGGTGCGCTGCGGACCGCTGAAGCGGCCGTTGGCGGGGAAGGTGCGGGTGATGTCCGAGGCATAACCGTCGAGTTCGCAGCCGGCATCGATGAGCACCAGGTCGCCGTCCTTCAGCTCGGCGTCGCCGGCGCGGTAGTGCAGCACGCAGGCATTGGCGCCGGTGGCGACGATGGAGCCGTAGGCCGGAAATTGCGAGCCGTGGCGGCGGAACTCGTGCAGCAGCTCGGCTTCGAGATGGTATTCGCGCAGGCCGGGCCGGGACGTCTGCATCGCGCGCCGATGGGCGCCGGCGGAGATGTCGGCGGCGCGCTGCATGACGGCGATTTCCTGCTCGTCCTTGAACAGGCGCATCTCGTCCAGCAGCACATGCACGTCGACCACCGTGGCCGGCACGGTGACGCCGGCCCGGGCCAGGGCGCGCACCGCCTGCAGCCAGGACTGGATGCGCGCATCCAGCTTCGCGTCCTTGCCGAGCGCATGGAACAGGGCCGGCGCGTTGGCGATCAGCTTCGGGATCTCGACATCGATTTCCTCGATGGAGTGAGCCTCGTCGAAGCCGAAGCGCTCGCGCGCCGCTTCGGGGCCGTAGCGGAAGCCGTCCCAGATTTCGCGTTCCTCGTTCTTCGGCCGGCAGAACAGGATGGCGCGGCGCTTGGATTTCGCCGCGTCGGTGACCAGCACGATGACCGATTCCGGCTCGGTGAAGCCGGACAGGTAGTAGAAGTAGCTGTCGTGCCGGTAGGGATAGTCGGCATCGCGGTTGCGCATCACTTCCGGCGCGGTCGGGATGATGGCCACGCCGCCGCCCATGGCTTCCATCTTCGCCATCAGGGCACTGCGTCGGTCTGCGTAGAGTCGCGTCATGGTTGTCCTCGGTTGAACGGCGCATTCAGCTGCGCCAGGCGTTCCGGCGTGCCGACATCGGTCCAGTCGCCGCGGTAGAGTTCGCCGCCGACCTGGCCGCGGGCGGCGTATTCGCGCAGGATGGGCGCCAGCGGCGCCGCGTCGCCCGGCTGCACCGAATCGAACATCTCCGGCCGGTACACGCCGATGCCGGAAAAGGTGTGGCGCTGCTCGCCCTCGTTGGCGATGGAAAAGCTGTTCAGCGCGAAGTCGCCCTTCGGATGATGCGCCGGGTTCTTCACCAGGTAGAGCCAGGCGACATCGCGCTTGTCGCGCGGATGCGGGTTGCCCCACATGTCGTTGTCCTGCAGCGCATCCTTCACCTGTCCGAAGTCGAAGTGCGGACAGTAGATGTCGCCGGCGATGGCCACGAAGGGCTCCTCGCCCAGCAGGTGACGCGCCTTGGCAATGCCGCCGGCGGTTTCCAGGGCGGTGCCCTCGGCGGAATAGGCGATGCGGGCGCCGTAGCGTTCGCCGTTGCCGAGCGCTTCCTCGATCATGTGGCCGAGATGCGCATGGTTGATGACGATGTCGGCAATGCCGGCGCGCACCAGGTTGAGGATGTGCCAGACGATCAGCGGCCGCCCGCGCACCGTCAGCAGCGGCTTGGGACAGGTATCGGTCAGCGGGCGCATCCGCTCGCCGCGGCCGGCGGCGAAGATCATGGCTTTCATGCGGGCTTCCTGCGGTAAGGGCGGTGCCTGAGGGACGGGCGCATCAGAAGGTGTAGCCGACCTGGGGGCCGCGGGCCTCGAAGTCGTCGAGCAGGCGCACCAGCGGCGCCAGTTCCTTGTAGCGGCCGGCGGTCTTGCGAGTGTATTCCATCACCAGCGGCAGGTCCTTGAGGTAGCCGTCCTTGCCGTCGCGGTGATAGAGGCGGGCGAAGATGCCGAGCACCTTCAGGTGGCGCTGCAGGCCCATGAATTCGAAGTCGCGGTAAAAGGCGTCGATGTCCGGGTTCACCGGCAGGCCGGCGCGCTTGGCGCGTTCCCAGTAGCGGATGGCCCAGTCCAGCACCAGTTCCTCGTCCCATTGCACATAGGCGTCGCGCAGCAGCGAAACGAGGTCGTAGGTAATGGGGCCGTAGACCGCATCCTGGAAATCGAGGATGCCGGGATTGCCCTGCGACAGCACCATCAGGTTGCGCGAATGGTAGTCGCGGTGCACGTAGACCTGCGGCTGGGCGAGGTTGTTGGCAAGCAGGACATCGAACACCTTGTTCAGCTGCTCGGTCTGGGTCGCCGTCATCTCGACGCCGAGATGCTTGCCGACATACCATTCCGGAAACAGCATCAGCTCGCGCAGCAGCAGGGCGCGGTCGTACTCGGGCAGCTGGCCCGGCTTGCTCTGCGCCTGGATCAGCACCAGCGCCTCGATGGCGCTGATGTAGAGCGCATGCGCGGTGTCCGGCGACAGCTGGTTCAGGTAGGTGGTGTTGCCAAGATCGCTCAGCAGCAGGAAGCCGTTGTCCACGTCCTGGGCCAGGATCTTCGGCACCGAGACGCCGGTCTCGCCGAACAGCTCCGCCACATGGATGAAGGGCCGCACATCCTCCTGCGGCGGCGGCGCGTCCATGATGATGAGGCTGCCCTGGCCATCGACCGCATCGGCACGGAAATAGCGGCGGAAGCTGGCGTCGGCCGACGCCGGCCGGATCGATTCGACGCGGGCCGGCGCTCCGGGCAGGGCGGCAAGCCAGGTTTTCAGGGCATCGAGACGAACATCGGAAGGCGCTGCAGGGGATTGATTTGAAGACATGAAACAGGCTGATTCGGCAATTGAGGGCGGTAAGTTCCCATATAATAAGGGATTCATCTCAAAAATGCGCCTGCCCCTTTCCTGCTCATGACCCGGTTTCGAGCTCGTCCCCAACCGCTTCGCCTGCTCCGTGTGCTGACTGCCCTGATTGCCGCTGGCGTCGTGCCGGGCATGGGCTTTGCGCAACAAAATGCCGCCGCGCCGGCGGATGATCCCAATGGCCCGGCCACCGTGAGCGCCGAGGAAATGACAGGCCGGCCCGACCGCGAGGTATTCCTGGAGCGTGACGTGGAAATCATCCGCGGTCCCACCACCGTGACCTCCGACCGGGCTACCTACCGGGTGCTGGAGGATGAGGTGGAAGCCAGCGGCAACATTCGCCTGCGCCGCAATGCCGACAGCTATACCGGCGACGACATGCGCCTGAAGATCGATACCGGCGAAGGCTTCATCACCCATCCCACTTATCACCTGGGCAAGAACAATGCGCAGGGCAGGGCGGACCGCGTCGATTTCGAGTCGCGCGAGGAAGCCACCATTACCGATAGTTCCTACAGTACCTGCGAAGGGCCGGATCCGGACTGGTATTTGAAGTCCGGCATCATGAAGCTCGATACCGGACGCGATGTCGGCACCGCCTACCGCTCCCTGGTGTACTTCAAGGGCGTGCCCATTCTCGGCGCGCCGGCGATCTCGTTCCCGCTGTCGGATGCGCGCAAGTCCGGCCTGCTGCCGCCCACCATCGGCTCCAACAGCAAGGGCGGCCTCGACATCACCACGCCGTATTACCTCAACATCGCGCCCAACCGCGACCTGACCCTCTATCCGCGCCTCATCGCGCGGCGCGGCTTGCAGCTTGGCGCCGAAGCCCGCTACCTCGGCGAGACTTACAACGGCATCACCCGCGCCGAATACCTGCCGCACGACCGCCTGACCAACAGCGATCGCTACCTGCTGTCGTCGTTGCATAACCAGACCCTTGCGCCGGGCCTGTTCGCCAACTGGAACCTGAATTTCGCGTCGGACGACAACTACATGTCCGACTTCACGCGCAATCTCACCAATACCACCCAGCGTCTGCTGGCGCGCGACATCAACCTGAACTACGCCGGCAGCTTCTGGAGCAGCACCGCCCGCCTGTCCAATTACCAGGTGCTGCAGGATCCGGCCGCGCCGATCACCAAGCCTTACGCCCGCTTGCCGCAGCTGACCTTTCTCAGCGGTCAGCAGGACGTCAACGGCTTCGACTGGAATGCCGATGCGGAACTGACCCGCTTCTGGCATGCCGACCTGGTGCGCGGAAACCGCATGGTGATCAACCCGCGGCTTGCCTATCCGATCATCAACCAGGCCTTCTTCGTCATCCCGAAGGTGCAGGTGCATGCCACCCGCTACCAGCTGGAGAACACGGCGCCGGGCGCCAGCACCACGTTGTCGCGCACCGTGCCGATCTTCTCGGTCGACAGCGGCATGGTGTTCGAGCGCGATGCCCGCTTCTTCAACCTGCCGACGACGCAGACGCTGGAACCGCGCCTGTTCTACGTCTACGCGCCGTACCGCGACCAGAGCGCCTTCCCGCTGTTCGACACTGCCGAGGCCGATCTCAGCTTCGGCCAGCTGTTCAGCGAGAACCGCTTCATCGGCAATGACCGCATCAGCAACTCCAACCAGCTGACGGCCGCGCTGGTATCGCGCTTCCTGGAGCCGAGCGGCGCGCTGCGTGCCCGCTTCGCCATCGGCCAGCGCTACTATTTCACCGACCAGCGGGTGTCGCTCACGTCGACGGCAACCGAAAGCCGCTCCGACCTGCTGCTGTCGGCCTATACCCAGTTGTCCCGCAGTCTCAGCTTCGAGGGCAATACCCAGTACAGCCAGTCGCTGCATAAGCTGCGCCGGGCCAGCCTGTTCGGCCAGTGGCAGCCGGAGCCGGGCAAGGTGCTGAACCTGCGCTACCGGCGCGACCTGCCGAACAACCTGGAGCAGGTGGAAGTCTCCGGCCAGTGGCCGATCTCGCGCCGCTGGTATGGCGTGGCGCGGGTCAACTATTCGCTGCCGGACAAGCGCATCGCCGAAAGCCTGGGCGGCATCGAATACAAGGCCGACTGCTGGGTGTTCCGCCTGGTCGGCCAGCGCATCCCGACCGCGACTCAGCAATCTACCTCGGCCATCTATTTCCAGCTCGAACTGACGGGCCTGACCCGCCTCGGCTCCAATCCGCTGGATGCCCTGCGCGCCGCCGTGCCCGGCTACCAGATGGTGAACCAACCCCGTCCCAATCCTTGAGAAGCCTGTCATCCATGAACACTCGTTTCACGTCTTCCATTTCGCGCCGGCGCACCGGCATGGCTGCAGTGCTGCTGGCCTTCGGCGCCGCGCTGTCGGCGCCGGCCCTGGCCCAGTTCCGCGCGCCATCGCAGCCGGGCCTGCCGGTCAATCCGCCGGCCGCCGTCCAGGCCGCGCCGGCGCAGCCGGCACCCCAGCCGCGGATTCAGCTGGCCGATGCGATCATCGCCGTGGTCAACAACGATGTCATCACCCGCAATGAGCTGATGGACCGCGCCCGCATGGTCGAGCGCCGCATGCGCGGGCAGGGCGTGTCGCTGCCGCCGCCGGCCGAATTCCAGCGCCAGCTGCTGGAGCGCATGATCGTCGACAAGGCGCAGCTGCAGCTGGCCAAGGAAGTCGGCATCCGCGTCGACGACACCATGCTGGACCGCGCCGTCAGCCGCATCGCCGAGCAGAACCGCATGTCGCTGCAGGAGTTCCGCAACCAGCTCGAGCGCGAAGGCATCACCTATCCGCGCTTCCGCGAAGAGATCCGCGAGGAAATCATCATGCAGCGCCTGCGCGAGCGGGAAGTCGACAACAAGATCCAGATTTCGGAGTCGGAAGTCGACAACTACCTCGCCGCCGAGAAGGGCGCCGGCGGTGCGCAGCAGGAGCTGAACCTGGCTCAGATCCTGGTTCGCGTCCCGGAAAACGCCTCGGCCGAGCAGATCGCCGCCCGCCGCCAGCGCGCCGAGGAGATTCAGCGCCAGATCCGCTCCGGCGGCGATTTCGCCAAGTTGGCCGCCACCTATTCCGACGCCAGCGATGCGCTCAGCGGCGGCGACCTCGGCTGGCGCAGCCAGGACCGTCTGCCGCAGCTTTTCCTGGATGCCGTCTCCGGCCTGAAGGAAGGCGAGGCGTCGCAGATCGTCAAGAGCGCCAACGGCTTCCACATCGTCAAGCTGGTCGGCAAGCGCCAGCCGAGCGTCGTGAAGGGCGGTGCGGCCGGCCCGAACGCGGTGCAGCAGACCCATGCGCGCCACATCCTCATCAAGACCAACCAGATCGTCAGCGCCGCCGATGCCCGCCGCAAGCTGGCCGAGCTGAAGCAGCGCCTCGACAACAACGCCGCCAAGTTCGAGGACCTGGCCAAGCTGTATTCGAACGACCTCTCCGCCTCGCGCGGCGGCGACCTCGGCTGGATCTACCCGGGCGATACCGTGCCCGAGTTCGAGCGCGCCATGGACGGGCTGCAGCCGGGGCAGGTGAGCGAGCCTATCGAATCGCCCTTCGGCTATCACCTGATCCAGGTGATCGAGCGCAAGCGCGACGACGTGTCGCAGGAGCGGCAGCGGCTGATCGCCCGCCAGGCCATCCGCGAACGCAAGCTGGAAGAGGCGACCCAGGATTGGCTGCGCCAGCTGCGCGACCGCGCCTATGTCGAATATCGCTTCGAGAACGCCGAGAGCAGCGGATCGTAAGGATTTCATCATGAGCACCGGCAAGCGGCCCGTCATTGCCATCACCTGCGGCGAACCGGCCGGCATCGGCCCCGAAATCTCGCTGCGCGCCGCCTGGGAGCTGCGCGCCGAGATCGACGGCGTGCTGCTCGGCGACGCCGCCCTGCTGTCCATGCTGGCCGAGGACATCTCGCCCGATATCCGGTTGTCGGCCTTGTCCTGGCAGGCGGTTCGCAACAACGGACTGCCTCAGCGCAGCCCGGAGCGTCTGACGGTGATCGACTGTCCGCTGGCGGTGCCGGCGCAGCCGGGCCAACTCGATGCCCGCAACGGCGGCGCGGTGCTGCAGACGCTGGATGTGGCCATCGCGGGCGCCCGGGACGGCCTGTTCGAAGCCATCGTCACCGCGCCGCTCCAGAAAAGCACTATCAACGATGCCGGCGTGCCCTTCACCGGCCATACAGAATACCTGGCGGAGAAAACCGCCACGCCGCAGGTGGTGATGATGCTCGCCGGCGGCACGCCGCTGCTGCGGGTGGCGCTGGCCACCACCCATCTCGCCCTGAAGGACGTGCCGGCGGCCATCACCTTCGACAGCCTGTCGACCACGCTGGACATCGTGCACCGGGACCTGAAGGCCAAGTTCGGCATCGCCAGGCCGCGCATCCTGGTGACCGGCCTCAATCCGCATGCCGGCGAGAACGGCTATCTCGGCCGCGAGGAGATCGATGTCATCGCGCCGGCGCTGCAATCGGCGCAGGCGCGGGGCATCGACGCTATCGGTCCCTATCCGGCCGACACCCTGTTCCAGCCGCGCCATCTGGAAGGCGCAGACTGCGTGCTGGCCATGTACCACGACCAGGGGCTGCCGGTGCTCAAGCACGCCAGCTTCGGCCGCGGCGTCAATATCACCTTGGGCCTGCCCATCATCCGCACCTCGGTCGACCACGGCACCGCGCTCGACCTGGCAGCAAAGGGCCTCGGCCATGCCGACCATGGCAGCATGAAGGAAGCCCTCGCCGTGGCCGCGCGCATGGCGGCATCGAAAGCATCCGCATGAAACACATTCCCCGCAAGCGCTTCGGCCAGAACTTCCTGACCGATCAATCGGTGCTGCACGACATCATCCGCGCCATCGATCCCCGGCCGGAAGACGCCATGGTCGAGATCGGCCCCGGCCTCGGCGCCATGACCTCGCTGCTGCTGCAATCGCTGCGCCAGCTGCACGTGGTGGAGCTGGACCGCGACCTGGTGGCGCGCCTGAAGCGCGACTATCCGGCCGACCGCCTGGTGGTGCATGAAGGCGACGCGCTGCAATTCGATTTTGCTTCCCTGCCGGTGTCCGAGGGCAGGAAGCTGCGGGTGGTGGGCAACCTGCCCTACAACATTTCCAGTCCGCTGCTGTTTCATCTGGCGGAGATGGCGCCGCAGGTGCACGACCAGCATTTCATGCTGCAGAAGGAAGTGGTGGAGCGGATGGTGGCGGAGCCGGGCACCAAGGCCTTCGGCCGGCTGTCGGTGATGCTGCAGTGGCGCTATCACATGGAACTGCTGTTCGTGGTTCCGCCCACGGCCTTCGACCCGCCGCCGCAGGTGGATTCGGCCATCGTGCGCATGATCCCGCTGCCGCAGCCGCTTCCCTGCGATGCCGCCAAGCTGGAGCAGGTGGTCACCAAGGCTTTCTCGCAGCGGCGCAAGGTGCTGCGCAATTGCGTTGCCGGGATGTTCACCGAGAATGATCTGATCGATGCCGGCGTCGACCCGCAGGCGCGTCCGGAAGCGGTGCCGATGGAACAGTTCGTGGCGCTGGCAAATAGGGCGTAGCAGGGAATTCGCGGAGCACTGCTCCGCGCCTGCGGAGCCAGCAGCGCTTGCAAGCGCTGCTGTGGGTGGGGTTTCGCGGAGCACCGTTCCGCGCTGGCGTGGGTCGTGGAAGGGGTTCTCTCGCCCTTAAGGGAAGTTCTTTATAAGCAGAAGAAACCCACCCTCACCCACGTCATTGCTTGCAAGCGATGACGACTTCGCAGGCGGACGGCATGCTGTCCGAATTCCCTGCTGCGCCCCCAACCCTCCCCCTGATGGAGAGGGAGCATCCTTTGTGGTTCAACCTCACCCCTCACGGTCAGGAATGCAAGCCCGACCGGCTGCGCGTATTCAAGGGAAAGGATAGGTAGCCAGACTATGAACCACCCTACGGTCGGGCTTGCAAGCCTGACCGGCTTCGCGTATTCAAGGGAAAGGATAGGTAGCCAGACTTTGAACCACCCCACGGTCAGGCTTGCAAGCCTGACCGGCTTCGCGAGCGCAGAGCAGTGCTCTGCGAAACCCTCGCTGCGCCCCCCTCTACGCTCCCCGCTGAATCAACTCCACCTTATACCCATCCGGATCCTCGATGAAGGCGATCACCGTCGAGCCGCCCTTCACCGGGCCAGCTTCTCGCGTCACCTTTCCGCCCAGCGCCTTCACCTGCTTGCAGGTCCGGTAGGCATCTTCCACCGCGATGGCGATGTGGCCATAGGCGCTGCCGAGGTCGTACTTGTCCACGCCGTAGTTGTAGGTCAGCTCCAGTTCCGCATGGTCCGGGTTGGTGCCGTAGCCGACGAACGCAAGCGAATACTTCTGCTCCGGGCGGTCGGTGGTGCGCAGCAGCTTCATGCCCATGACGCGGGTGTAGAAATCGATGGAACGCTGCAGGTCGCCGACTCGCAGCATGGTGTGGAGGATGCGCATGTGGTTCTCCTGTGTGCTTAAAAAAGTGGCAGCGCTTCCGGGCTGTGGTCGCGCAGCGCTCGCTTGGCGGCAGCGAATTCGGGAAACACTGATTGCACCGTGGCCCAGAAGCGCGGGCTGTGGTTCATCTCGCGCAGGTGCGACAGCTCGTGCGCGATGACGTAGTCGATCAGCGGCGGGGCGAAATGGATCAGGCGCCAGTTCAGCCGGATGCGGCCATCCGAGGTGCAGGAACCCCACTGGGTCGCGGCCGAGGACAGCGCGAACTGGCGATAGGTCACGCCCAGCTTTTCCGCATACACCGGCAGGCGTTCGGCAAAGATGCGCTTGGCTTCCGATTGCAGCCAGCCCTGCACCCTATCCTTCAGCTGCTGCTCGCCCGCTTCCGGCGGCAGGCAGACCGTCAGGCGTGCCGCTTCCGCATCGAAGGCGATGCCGGTGCCCAAAGCCGGTATCACCTGCAGCACGATGTCGCCGCCGAGATAGGGCAGCTTGGCGCCGTCCTGCCAGACCATCGGCGCCTGCAGCCGGCGCGCGGATCGCTCGCGCCGCTCGGTCAGCTTGGCGAAGATCCAGCGCTGCTTTTCTTGGATGGCGCCTTCGATCTCGGCGATCGTCACCCAGCGCGGGGCGGTGATGCGCAAGCCGTCGTCGTCGATGAGGAAGCCGATTGAACGGCGCTTGGAGCGCAGCAGCCGGTATTCGAGGATATGGCTGCCGACATGGATGCGGCGGCGCGGCGTGCTCGAGGCAGTCGTGCCGGGCGTCGGACCAGGGAAGAGTGTCGGCGTCCCGGGCGAGACGGAGCGCGGCGTCTCATGCTTCGGAGCCGGCCTGTCCACCGGGCGCTGCGGGTTGCCCTCGGAGGGCGCGAAGTCCAGCCCGAGTGCAAGCTGTTGGGGTTCAGGCAGGATCTGACGAAGCAGCTTCAAGATGGTTGGGCAGGTTGTCGATGGTGTAGATGCCGGGAGAAGAGATGACGCGCATTTCCGATTCTATCCAATTTTCCACCTGCTGCATGAGTTCGGCCGGCGTCAGGCCGGCTGACCGGATCGGCTTGCCGATGGAAACGGTGATCAGGCCGGGCTTCTTGATGAAGGGTTTCTTCGGCCAGCATTCGCCGGAATTGACCGCGATCGGGATCACCGGCACGCCGGCTTCCACTGCGAGGCGCGCGCCGCCGGTCTTGTACTTGCCCTTCAGGCCGACCGGGATGCGGGTGCCTTCCGGGAACAGCACCGGCCAGCGGCCTTCCTGCAAGCGCTGGCGGCCGAGTTCCACTACCTGGGCGAAGGCATCCTTGCCCTTGCTGCGGTTGATCGGGATCATGCGCAGCAGCGCAATGCCCCAGCCGAAGAAGGGCACGTAGTTGAGTTCCCTCTTGTAGACGAAGACCAGCGGCCGGGTCAGGTTGTAGCAAAGGAAAAGCGTTTCCCACGTCGACTGGTGCTTGCACAGCACGATGGCGGGTTCATCGGGCAGGTTTTCCTCGCCCTTGATCTGGTAACGGATGCCGCACACCAGGCGCGCCGCCTGGATGTTGAAACGGTTCCACAACACCGTCATGTTGTAGTGCTGGCGGTAGGGCAGCAGGGCGAACAGGAAGCAGATCGGCGCCCAGATCGCGGTGGACAGCGCGAACAGCAGCATGAACACGCAGGAGCGCAGGTAAAGCAGAGGGGTGGACATCTTGTCTCCGGAAACAGGGTCGGCGTGGCGGCTCAGACGGAAGGCGCGGGCTCTGCCCGCTTTTTCAGCAGCAGGTCGACCACGGCGGCGAGGTCGGCATGCACCTTGGTGCCGGGCGGCAGGCCGCCCTTGGCCTGCGTGGCTTCGCCCTTGCCGGTCAGGACCAGATAGGGAGCGCAGCCGGCGAGGAAGCCGGCCTGCAGGTCGCGCAGCGAATCGCCGACGTTGGGCACGCCCTTGAGGCTGACATCGAAGCGCTTGGCAATATCGAGCAGCATGCCTGCCTTCGGCTTGCGGCAGGCGCAGTTGTCATCGGCCGCATGCGGGCAGAAGAAGACGGCGTCGATGTCGGCGCCGACCAGCTTGGCCGCCAGATGCATCTTCTGGTGGATGGCATTCAGGGTGAGGATGCTGAACAGCCCGCGCGCGATGCCCGACTGGTTGGTGGCCACCACCACCCGGTAGCCGGCCTGATTCAGGCGGGCGATCGCTTCCAGCGATCCGGGGATGGGAATCCACTCGTCGGTCGACTTGATGAACGCGTCGGAGTCATGGTTGATGACCCCATCGCGGTCCAGGATGATCAGCTTGCTGCGCACCATGTCATGCAGCCAGCTTCGAAATGTCGGCGACGCGGTTCATCATGCCGTGCAGGCCGGACAGCAGCGCCAGCCGGTTGTTGCGCAAACCTTCATCCTCGGCCATCACCATCACGTCGTTGAAGAAGGCGTCGACGTCGTTGCGCAGCCGCGCCAGGGTTTGCAGCGTGCCGGCGAAGTCGCCGGAAGCGAAGGCGGCATCGACGCGCGGCTTCACTTCCTGCATCTGCGCGAACAGGCTCTTCTCGGCGTTTTCCTGCAGCAGGCCGTTGTCGACACGGTCGCCGGCAACGCTGGTTTTCTTCAGGATGTTGGTGATGCGCTTGTTGGCCGCCGCCAGGGATTCGGCTTCCGGCAGCGCGGCGAAGGCGCGCACCGCGTCCAGGCGCTCGATGATGTTGTCGAGGCGATCCGGCTGCTGCGCCACCACCGCCTCGATCTCGTTCTGCGCATAGCCGCGCTCGCGCAGCAAGCCGCGCAGGCGGTCGTGGAGGAAGGCGGTCAGCTCGGCGCCGGGCTGCCTGAAGTTGGCATTGCCGGCGAACAGGGCGGTAGCGCTGTCGATCAGGAAGGACAGACCGAGCGGCAGGCGCTTCTCGATCAGCATGCGCAGCACGCCGAGGGCATGGCGGCGCAGGGCGAACGGGTCCTTGTCGCCGGTCGGCTGCAGGCCGATGCCCCAGATGCCGACCAGGGTTTCCAGCTTGTCGGCCAGCGCCACCACGGTGCCGGTCTGGGTTGCCGGCAAGGCGTCGCCGGCGAAGCGCGGCTGGTAATGCTCGAAGATGGCCAGGGCCACTTCCTCCGGCTCGCCGTCGTGGCGGGCGTAGTAGGTGCCCATGATGCCTTGCAGCTCGGGGAACTCGCCCACCATGTCGGTCAGCAGGTCGGCCTTGGCCAGCAGGGCGCCGCGCTCGGCCAGCGCCGCGTCGGCGCCCGTCCGGCCGGCGATGGCCCGCGCCAGCGCGCACAGGCGCTCGGTGCGCTGGGCCTGGGTGCCGAGCTTGTTGTGGTAGACCACATTGCCCAGGCCGAGCAGGCGCTCTTCCAGGCGCTTCTTCTTGTCCTGCTCGAAGAAAAACTTGGCGTCGGACAGGCGCGGCCGCACTACCCGCTCGTTGCCGCCGATGATGTGCCGCGGGTCCGTGGTCTCCAGGTTGGAGACGATCAGGAAACGCGAGCGCAGCTTGCCGGCGGCGTCGGTCAGGGCGAAGTATTTCTGGTTGGTCTGCATCGTCAGGATCAGGCACTCCTGCGGCACCGACAGGAAGATTTCCTCGAACGCGCATTCATAGACCACCGGCCACTCGACCAGTGCGGTGACCTCATCCAGCAGCGACTCCGGCATCAGCACGGTGTCGGCGCCAGCCTTTTCCAGCAGCGCGGCGCGGATCTTCTCGCGGCGTTCGGCGAAGGGCGCGATCACCTTGCCTTGGGATTGCAGCGCGGCGGCATAGTCGTCCGCCCCGGCAATCGTGATCTCGCCGGCGGACAGGAAGCGGTGGCCGAGCGTGGTGCGGCCGGCTTCCAGGCCGAGCAGCGACAGCGGCAGCACGTCTGCGCCATGCAGCGCGATCAGCTGGTGCACCGGGCGCACGAACTGCACCGTCTCGCCATCCGGGCGCTGGTAGCTCATCACCTTCGGGATCGGCAGCTTGGCAATCGTTTCTTCGAGCGCCGCCTGCAGGCCGGCATGTAGCGCCGAACCCGGCGCGGTGTAGCTGTAGAACAGGCTTTCCGCCTTGCCATCGATGGCGCGTTCGAGCTGTTCCAGCTTGATCTCGCCCACGCCGATGTTCTGCGCCATGGCACCCAGTTTCTTCATCAACGGCGCCGTCGGATTGCCGCTGGCGTCGAGGCCCACGGAAACCGGCAGCACCTTTTCCCGCATCGCCTTGTCGGGCGAGCTGGTGCGCACGTCGGTGATGGTCACCGCCAGGCGGCGCGGCGTGGCGAAGGAAGTAACGATCGAGCCCGGCTCGACGAAGTCGCGCGCCTTGAGGGCATTGAAGATGCCGCTGGCGAAGGCGTCGCCCAGCTTGGCGAGCGCCTTCGGCGGCAATTCTTCGGTCAGCAGTTCTACTAGCAGTGTCTGGTTCATAAGGTCATCGGGCGGTAGCCGCCATGTTGTTCTTGGTGCGCCGGCTCAGGCGGCCTGGCGCGCGTCGCCGCACATCGGGAAGCCGAGCTTCTCGCGCGACTCGAAATAGGCCTGGGCCACGGCGCGGGACAGGTTGCGGATGCGGCCGATGTAGGCGGCGCGCTCGGTCACCGAGATGGCGCCGCGGGCATCCAGCAGATTGAAGGTGTGGGCAGCCTTCAGTACCATCTCGTAGGCGGGCAGGGCCAGCGGCACTTCCATCAGGCGCTTCGCTTCGGATTCGTAGTTGCCGAACAGGGAGAACAGGAACTCGGTGTTGGAGTGCTCGAAGTTGAAGGTCGACTGCTCGACTTCGTTCTGGTGGAACACGTCGCCATAGGTCAGGCGCTTGGTGATGCCGTTCTCCTCCCACTCGGTCCACACCAGGTCGTAGACGTTTTCCACGCCCTGCAGATACATCGCCAGGCGCTCGATGCCGTAGGTGATCTCGCCCAGCACCGGCTTGCAGTCGAGGCCGCCGACCTGCTGGAAATAGGTGAACTGGGTCACTTCCATGCCGTTGAGCCAGACTTCCCAGCCGAGTCCCCAGGCGCCGAGGGTCGGGTTTTCCCAGTCGTCCTCGACGAAGCGCACGTCATTCTGCTTCAGGTCCAGGCCGAGCGCCTGCAGCGAGCCGAGGTACAGGTCGAGGATGTTTTCCGGCGCCGGCTTGAGCACCACCTGGTATTGGTAGTAGTGCTGCATGCGATTCGGGTTCTCGCCGTAGCGGCCGTCCTTGGGGCGGCGCGACGGCTGCACATAGGCGGCGCGCCAGGGTTCCGGGCCGATGGCGCGCAGGAAGGTGGCGGTATGCGAGGTGCCGGCGCCGACTTCCATGTCGTAGGGCTGGAGCAGGGCGCAGCCTTGCGCGTCCCAGTATTCCTGGAGCTTGAGAATGACTTGTTGAAATGTCAGCATGTTGGATTTCTGGCCGGCGGCGGTGCCGGCCATGGTGAGAGGTGGGTTTTTGCTAAACCTGTGATTCTAGCGGTTTTTGCCCGGCTTTAAGCGATTCACGGCTGCCTGCGCCGCCGTTGTCAGGCTGGCCGCCGGTGCGGCGACCGATCGCGCAGGCGAACACCAGCGCCAGCAGCGCCAAGGTCACCGGCAGCTTGTTGCCGAAGTAGATATAGGGCGTGATGCCGGCATGGCCCTGGACCGAGGCCGACAGCACGCCGCGCACGAAGGGCGGCAGCTGGGCCTGCACCCGGCCCTTGGGATCGATCACCGCCGTCATGCCGGTATTGGTGGAGCGCAGCATCGGCCGCCCGGTTTCCAGTGCCCGCATCTGCGAAATCTGCAGGTGCTGCGGCAGCGCCACGGAATCGCCGAACCAGGCGATGTTGGAGACGTTGAGCATCATCGTCGGCTGCGGCAGGTTGGCGAAATAGCTCTGCGCGATCTGGCCGGCGATCTCCTCGCCGAACAAGTCCTCGTAGCAGATGTTGGGCAGCACCCGCTGGTCCTTCACCGCGAACGGTTTCTGCACCGCGGCGCCGGGCGTGAAGTCGCCGAGGGGGATGTTCATCATGTCGACGAACCAGCGCGCCCCCGGCGGAATGAACTCGCCGAAGGGCACCAGGTGATGCTTGTCGAAGCGGTAGGCCGGCAGCGGGGCGAAGGGCGCGATGCCGATCACGCTGTTGGCGTAATTGGTCGGGCTGTCGTTGACGGCGATGCCGAGGGCGATGCTGCTGCCCGATTGGCGCGCGAATTCCGCCAGCTTCGGCAGGTAGTCGGCGGGCACGTTCTTCAGCAGCATGGGCAGCGCGGTTTCCGGCGTGGCGATCAGGTCGGCCGGACGCTGGCGGATCAAATCGTCATACAACTGCAGCGTGGCCTGCAGCTGCTCCGGCGCGAACTTCATTTCCTGCGGCACATTGCCCTGCACCAGGCGCACGCTGATCGGCTGGCCGCTGGGCCGGGTCCAGTCGACGAGCTTGAGCAGCGGACCGGCGGCCAGCAGCACCACCGGCAGCGCTACTGCCGTCCGTGCCCCGGCAAAGGCGACCAGCCCGCCGGCGATCAGCGCCGATACCCAGGCCAGGCCGTAGACGCCGATGACCGCCGCATAGCCGGCCAGCGGACTGTTGCTGTGCGCATAGCCGGAGCTGACCCAGGGGAAGCCGGTAAACAGCCAGCCGCGCACCCACTCCGCCAGCGTCCACAGGGACGGCAGGAGCAGGACCAGCAGGTTCGCCGGGCCCGCCGTCCAGCGCCGCGCCAGCCAGGTGGCGCCGGCCATGGCGAAGGCGACATAGGCGCTCAATCCCGCTGCGAGCAGTGCGACCGCCAGCACCGACATCCACGCCGGCATGCCGCCGTAATCGTGCATGCTGATGTGCAGCCAGTGGAAGCCGGCCGCCAGCCAGCCGAAGCTGTAGGCCCAGCCGAGCAGCGCGCTGCGGCGCGGTGCGACCTGGTGACGCACCATCCAGAACAGCAGCGCGAGCGTCAGGATCTGCAGCGGCCAGGCGCCGAAAGGGGCGAAGGAAAGAATGTTGAGCGCGCCGGCGATGCACAGCATCAGGGGCGCGAGCGGCGAGGTTTGCAGGAAAGCGGTGGGCGTCTTCACTCTGGAACGATGGGCGCCGTCGACGGCAGAAGTGGCAAAGCGCCCACTATAGCGCGACTGGCGCCATCATTCTTGCGGATGATCGGCTGGAAGCAGGTGCCGGCCGCATGTTGGAACGGCCGACGCTTCGGGCAGGAACGCTCAGGAATTGCCGGATGCAACCAGTGGCTGGGTTTCCAGCTTCTCCACCAGCAGCAGCTGCACCTGGCGGGCATCGGCGCGCAGCACCTCGAAGCGCAGGCTGCCGATCTCGAAGGCTTCACCTTTCTGCGGCACGCGGCCGAGATGGTGCGCCACCAGGCCGCCGACGGTATCGACATCCTCGTTCGGCAACTGGCTGCCGAATACCTCGTTGAAATGCGCGATCTCAGTCAGTCCGCGCACCCGCCAGCGCTGGCGCGGGCTGCCGTCGCGCAGCGGCAGGATGTGGTCGGCATGCTCGTCGAGGTCGTACTCATCCTCGATGTCGCCGACGATCTGCTCCAGCACGTCCTCGATGGTGATCAGGCCCGACACGGCGCCGTATTCATCGATGACGATCGCCATGTGGTTGCGGTTGGCGCGGAAGTCGCGCAGCAGCACATCCAGGCGCTTGGTTTCCGGAATGAAGATGGCTGGGCGCAACATCTGCCGCAGGTCGAAGGATTCGTCGGCGTAGCAGCGCAGCAAGTCCTTCGCCAGCAGCACGCCGACCACCTTGTCGCGGTCGCCGTCCACGGCGGGGAAGCGGGAATGGCCGGTCTTGAGCAGCATCGGCAGCCATTCCTTGATCGGGCGGGTGATGTCGACCACGTCCATCTGGGCGCGGGGCAGCATGATGTCGCCGGCGGTCAGGTCGGCCACCTTGAATACGCCCTCGATCATCGCCATGGCATCGGCGTCGATCAGGCTGCGCTCGTGGGCATCGTGCAGGATTTCGAGAATTTCGCTCCGGTTTTCGGGTTCCGGGGAAATCAGGGCGGTGAGACGTTCGATCAGCGAACGTTGGGGTTTGGCATCAAATAGTCTGACACCACTAGGGTGATCTTGCATATGGCGTGAGCCGTAGTTTCGAAGGTCTATAGCATACAGCAATTGGACCATGGTGCACGGCGGCGGTTGCGCCGCCTTCTGCAGCAGGTCAATTCAATCCTGATGTTGGTATGGATTTGGAAATCCCAAGCTTTCCAGGATTTCAACTTCCAGTCCTTCCATCTCTTCCGCTTCCTCGTCGGTCTCGTGGTCGTAGCCCTGCGCATGCAGCACGCCATGGACCACCAGGTGCGCCGCATGGTGTTCCAGCGGCTTGCGCTGCTCCTGCGCCTCGCGCTGCAGCACGTCGGTGCAGAGGATGATGTCGGCCTGGGTGACTTCGCTGTCCTCGTCCTCAGTGTAGGCGAAGGTGAGCACATTGGTGGCGTAGTCCTTGCCGCGGAAGTCGCGGTTGAGGGTCTGTCCTTCCTCGGCGTCGACGAAGCGGATGGTAAGTTCGGCCGGCGCGAACAGCGCCGCCTTGATCCAGCGCCGGAGATCTGCGGCGGGCACCTGAGCCTTGAGGCGCGGATCGGGATACTGCACGGAAAGCGTGAGCTTATTTTTTGGTGGTGGCATTGCGGAGGACGGCGGTGCGCGGCGGGGTCGCGGCATCATAGGCATCGACGATGCGCGCCACCAGCGGATGGCGCACCACGTCGGAACTGTCGAAACGGGTGAAGGAAATGCCGCGCACGTTGCCGAGAATCTTCATGGCATCGACGAGGCCGCTCTTCTGGGTGCGCTGCAGGTCGATCTGGGTGATGTCGCCGGTCACCACCGCCTTGCTGCCGAATCCGATGCGGGTGAGGAACATCTTCATCTGCTCCGGCGTGGTGTTCTGCGCCTCGTCCAGGATGATGAAGGCATGGTTCAGTGTGCGGCCGCGCATGTAGGCCAGCGGCGCGATCTCGATCGCCTGCTTCTCGAACATCTTCTGCACCCGGTCGAAGCCCATCAGGTCGTACAGGGCGTCGTAGAGCGGGCGCAGGTAGGGATCGACCTTCTGCGCCAAGTCCCCCGGCAGGAAGCCTAAGCGCTCGCCGGCTTCCACCGCCGGGCGGGTAAGCACGATGCGCTTGATGGCGTCGCGTTCCAGGGCATCCACCGCGCAGGCCACGGCCAGATAGGTCTTGCCGGTGCCGGCCGGGCCGATGCCGAAGCTGACGTCGTGCTCCAGGATCGAGCGGATGTACTGGCTCTGGTGCGGCGTGCGGCCGCGCAGGTCGCTGCGGCGGGTCTTGAGCACCGGGTCGGGAATCTCTTCCTCGCCGGCATCTGCGCCGCCTTCCTCGTCGCCCTTGGCCGGCTTCGCGGCCTTCGGCGCCGGGGCGCCGCCGGCACGCTGTTCCACCAGCGCCAGCTGTATGTCTTCAACCGAGATCGGCTCGTCGGCTGTCTCGTAGAACTGCTCCAGCAGTTCGAGCGCCTTGGGCGCATTGCCGCCGCCGATGACGAACTTCTCCCCGCGGCGGAAGATGGTGACATCCAGCGCCGCCGAGATCTGGCGCAGGTTTTCATCCATCGGTCCGCACAGGTGGGCGAGACGCTTGTTGTCGACGGGGTCGGGAAGGAATTGCAGGGGCTGGGCGTGGGCGGAGGTCTTCAAAATGGGATCGGTAAAGGGACTCGGGTAGTCGCTAAGATTCACTGTTTGATAACAAGTTCGCCGCGCAGCGAATGCGGGAAGGCCTTGACGATGTTGACATCGAGAATCTGGCCGATCAGCCGCGCGGCATTCGGGCCGCCGTCGAAGTTGACCACCCGGTTGTTCTCGGTGCGCCCCTGAAGTTCGCTCTCGTTCTTGCGGGAAGGCCCTTCGACGATGATGCGCTGCACCGTGCCGACCATGCTCTCGCTGATGCGGCGGACGTTGGCTTCGATGGTGGCCTGCAGGCGCATCAGGCGCTTCTGCTTGACCTCGTGCGGCGTGTCGTCCTCGAGGTTGGCGGCCGGCGTGCCGGGACGCGGGCTGAACAGGAAGCTGAAGCTGGAATCGAAGCCGACGTCCTCGATCAGCTTCATCAGCGCCTCGAAGTCAGCATCGGTCTCGCCCGGGAAGCCGACGATGAAGTCGCTCGACACGCAGATGTCGGGCCGCACCTCGCGCATGCGGCGGATCACCGACTTGTATTCGAGCGCGGTGTAGCCGCGCTTCATCGCCATCAGCACCCGGTCGGAGCCGTGCTGGGCCGGCAGGTAGAGATGGTTCACCAGCTTCGGCACCTTGGCATAGGTATCGATCAGGCGCTGGGTGAATTCCTTGGGATGGCTGGTGACGAAGCGGATGCGTTCGATGCCCGGGAACTCGGCGATGTACTCGATCAGCAGGGCGAAGTCGGCGATCTCGCCGTCGGCCATCTGGCCGCGATAGGCATTCACGTTCTGGCCGAGCAGGGTGATTTCCTTCACGCCCTGCGCTTCCAGGCCGGCGACTTCGGCCAGCACGTCCTCGAAGCGGCGCGACACTTCCTCGCCGCGGGTGTAGGGCACCACGCAATAGCTGCAGTACTTGCTGCAGCCTTCCATGATGGAGACGAAGGCGGTGGCGCCTTCCACCCGCGCCGGCGGCAGGTGGTCGAACTTCTCGATCTCGGGGAAGCTGATGTCGACCTGCGGCCGGCCGCTGTCGCGGCGCCGGCGGATCAGGTCGGGCAGGCGGTGCAGGGTCTGCGGGCCGAACACCACGTCGACATAGGGCGCGCGCTTGACGATGGCCTCGCCCTCCTGGGAGGCGACGCAGCCGCCGACGCCGATCACCAGATTGGGGTTGATCGCCTTCAGTTCGCGCAGGCGGCCGAGGTCGGAAAACACCTTCTCCTGCGCCTTCTCCCGCACCGAGCAGGTATTGAGCAGGATGACATCGGCTTCCTCCGGCGTGTCCGCCTTGACCAGGCCGTCGGAGGCCTGCAGCACGTCGGCCATCTTGTCCGAGTCGTACTCGTTCATCTGGCAGCCGAAGGTTTTGATGAAGACTTTTTTCTGCATGGGATTCAATTCGTGAAATATCCGGCCGGACGGCCAATTGCCTGCCCGGCTACTTGGCCCGCGCCTCATCCGGCGTGAGGATCCACACGCGGTCGATCTCGCCGTGCGAATCTTCGGTATAGCGCACCGGCAGGTCGCTGCCGCGCAGCGAGGCCGGCATCTCGATCAGATTGTCCTGGTTCCAGATGCGGGCGCCGGGCGCGAGCTGGCGTCTGTCGCTGTTGATCTGGATTTCCGGATACGGCGCGGGCGTCATCAGGCCGCGCTTGGTATTGGCCGGGAATGGACGCTGGTCGGTATCGGCCGACGCCATCGGACTCGTCAGCAGGCAGGCAAGCATGATCAGGAAACGCCGTATCGGCATCTATTCCTCGCGTCGGCAGGGTGAAAGCCGCCGGTTCGGCGGCAAAGTCGATCGATGATTATACATCGGCGCCCAGGCCGCCTTTTTCGAGGTGCCAAAGGCCATGCCGAGCGGCGTCAGCAGGCGCGCAAAGCAAAAAAGCCAACCTGGAGGCTGGCTTTTTGTCCGCTGTGCGCGGGAATTCTGGTGGTGATAGGTGGACTTGAACCACCGACCCCAGCATTATGAGTGCTGTGCTCTAACCAACTGAGCTATATCACCAGGAGAGCCCTAAATTATGCAGGCCCAAGTCGCTGCTGTCAAGATACGTCCGCCGGTTTTTCTCCCAGTTCTTCGAGAACCGCCGCCATCACTCTCTCAGATGCATCCGGCGCCAGGCAATCGATCACCAGGCGCTCCGGCATCGCCCGCAGCCAGGTAAGCTGGCGCTTCGCCAGCTGCCGGGTGGCGGCGATGCCTTTCTCGCGCAGCGCAGCCAGGTCGTACCCGCCATCGAGATACTCCCATGCCTGGCGGTAGCCGACGCAGCGCATCGATGGCAGGCCGGGATGCAGGTCGCCGCGCTGGCGCAGCGCCTCCACTTCCTGCAGCAGACCGCCGGCTTCCAGCATGGCGTCGAAGCGGCGGGCGATGCGTTCATGCAGCCGGCTGCGCTCGGACGGCTCCAGCGATATCGGCAGCAGGTCGAACGGCAGGGTTTCGCGCGCCTGCTGCGCCAGCCAGTGCGACATCGGTTTTCCGCTGAGGAGATAGATTTCCAGCGCGCGCTGGATGCGCTGGGAATCATTCGGCTTGAGGCGGGCGGCGGTGTCGGGATCGATGCCCGCCAGACGCGCATGCAGCGCCGGCACGCCATGTTCGGCTGCTTCCGTGTCGAGCTGCGCGCGCAGTGCGGCATCGGCTTCCGGCAGTTCGTTCAACCCGTCGCGCAGCGCCTTGTAGTACAGCATGGTGCCGCCGACGATCACCGGCAGGCGGCCGCGAGCGCGAATCTCGTCCACCAGTTGCAGCGCATCGCGCCGAAACTGCATCGCCGAATACGCTTCGAGCGGATCGAGGATGTCGATCAGGTGATGCGGCGCGGCCGCCCGTTCCTGCGGGGTCGGCTTGGCGGTGCCGATGTCCATGCCGCGGTAGACCAGGGCCGAATCCATGGAAATGATTTCCACCGGCATGCGCTCGGCCAGCGCCAGCGCGGCGGCCGTCTTGCCCGAAGCAGTAGGCCCGACGATGGCCACGGCTTTGGCTTTAGCCATGCGCCACCTCCGGCGCACGGGTGGCGACCTGAAGGCTGGCATACACCAGCATGCCGAGCACGCAGGCGATGATGGCCAGCGGATAGAGCGTGCCGTTGTGGGTGGCGCCGACCACCGTGCCGACCAGCAGCGCCACCAGCATGTTGAGCGCGCCCATCAGCCCGGCGGCGGTGCCGGCCTGCTGCGGAAACGGCGTGACCGCGCCCGACTGCGCTATCGGAAAGTTGATGCCGTGGGCGCTCATGATCAGAAACATCACGACCAGCACCTGGCTCCAGTGCGCCACGCCGGCGGCCACGCTGGCGAGGAACAGCAGTCCGGCGCCCATCGAAAGCAGCGTGCCAAGGCGAAAGGCGGATTGCGTGCCCATGCGCGGCAGCAGGCGCCGGCACAGCAGGGTGCCGATCAGGTAGCCGGAGACGCCGAAGGCGAAGCAGAAGCCGAACCAGGCGGTGGGCACGGTCAGCACGCGGATCAGCACGATGGATGAGCCCGAGATGAAGCAAAAGATGGCGCCGTAGGAAAACGCGCCGGGCAGGGCATGCAGCCAGAATTCACGCGAGCCGAGGATGAGGCGGTAGCTGGCGAGCAGGCCGCGCGGATCGGTGGCATGGGGATTCTTCACCGTGTTCGTCTCCGGCAGGCGCTGGATGGTAAGCAGCAGCACGACGGCGGAAATCAGGGTGTGGGCGACGAAGGCGGCGCGCCAGCCGAAGGTTACCTGCAGGTAGGAGCCGAGGATGGGACCGAGCAGGGGCGCGAGCGACAGCCAGGTGCTGCAGCGGGCCATGACGCGCGCGCCGTCCTGCGGTGCATAGGCATCGCGCACGACGGCGCGGGCGATGATGACGCCGGCGCAGCAGCCGAGCGCCTGCAGGAAGCGGGCGAAGATCAGCATCGCCATCGAGGGCGCCAGCGCGCACAGGATGCTGGCCGCGAGATAGAGGCTGAGCCCGGCCAGCAGTACCGGGCGGCGGCCGAAGCGGTCGGACAGCGGCCCGACGATGAGCTGGGCGCCGCCGAAGCCGATGACGAACAGCGACAGCGTGAGCTGCACCGTCGACAGCGGCACACCGAAGCCGGACGCGAGGCTGGGCAGGGAAGCCAGGTAGAGGTCGGTGGACAGCGGCTGCAGCGCCATGAAGGCGGTGACGAGCAGGATCAGGGGCGCATGGGCGAAAGCCGGCAGCGGCTGGGCAGTCGAAGTGTGGGTGGGCATTGAACTGAAGCTTATTGGCCGCGCAGGAATAGCCGGTCGAGATCGGTGAGGGCGAGCTGGGTCCAGGTCGGGCGGCCGTGGTTGCACTGGTCGGCGCGTTCGGTGGCTTCCATCCGGCGCAGCAGTGCGTTCATTTCCGGGACGGTGAGGCTGCGGTTGGCGCGCACCGCCGTATGGCAGGCCAGCGTGCCGAGCAGTTCGTTGCGCCGCTCCACCAGCACCCGCGAGCCGCCGAAATGATGCAGGTCGCGCAGCACGTCGCGCGCCAGCGTCTGCGCATCGGCATCGCGCAGCAGGGCGGGAACGGCGCGCACCGCCAGCGTGGTCGGCGACAAGGGAGCGATGTCGAAGCCGAGCGTGTGCAGCGTCTCGGCGTGTTCCTCCGCGGTGCCCACCTCGACCGCGTCGGCATGGAAGGTCACCGGAATCAGCAGCGGCTGCACCGGCATCTTGTCCTCGCCGAGCGCCTGCTTCAGCTGTTCGTAGAGGATGCGTTCATGGGCCGCATGCATGTCCACCAGCACCAGGCCGTGGCGGTTCTGCGCCAGGATGTAGATGCCGTGCAGCTGGGCCAGCGCGAAGCCGAGCGGGAAGTCGTCGGCTTCGGTGTCTCGCGCCGTCGCGTTCGCTGCAGCCTGGGCGGGGGCGGCTGCCTCGCTTTGCACAGTTTGCATGGCCGGCGTGCCGGTGCCGGTCGTCGCTCTTTCTGGCGCAGGAACGAAGGGCGCTGGCTGCCACGTGGTGGTCGGACGCGCGCCGGATGCAGATGGCTTCGCCGCGCCGTCGTCGCGGAACAGCGCGCCGTAATTCGCCGTGTTCTGCGCCACGCCAAAGCCGGCGCGGAAGCTGGTCTGCTGCTGCTCGCGCAGCCAGGGCAGAATCTCGGTGTTCTGCGGCGGCTTGGGCGTGGCCGTGGCTGCCGCTTGCGGTCCGGGCACGCTGCCGCCATCGGTGGCCGAGGTGCGCGCCAGGGCACGACTGACGGCATGGAAGATGAACTGGTGAATGGCCCGGCCGTCGCGGAAACGCACTTCGATCTTGGAGGGATGCACGTTCACGTCCACCTGCGCCGGATCGAGGTCCAGCCACAGCACGTAGGAAGGGAAGCGGTCGCCGTGCAGCACGTCCTGGTAAGCCATGCGCACCGCATGCGTCAGCAGCTTGTCGCGCACGAAGCGGCCGTTGACATAGAAGTATTGCGAATCGGCCCGGTTGCGCGCCGCCGTCGGCAGGCCGACGAAGCCGGACAGGCGCAGCTCGCCGCTGTCTTCATCGAGCGGCAGGCGCACCTCGGCGAACTCGTCGCCGAAGATCTGCAGGCTGCGCTTGTCGATGCCGCCCGCATTCCAGTGGTCCACCGTCTTGCCGTTGTGCGACAGCGAGAAGGCGACGTCGGGACGCGACAGCGCGATGCGCCGCACCGCCTCGCTGCAATGGCCGAATTCGGTCTGGTCCGACTTCAGGAACTTGCGCCGCGCCGGGGTGTTGAAGTACAGCTCGCGCACGTCGATGGTGGTGCCGACCGGTCCGGAAGACGGGGTCGGCTGGCTTTCGTGCGAGCCGCTGATTTCCCACGCATGCTCGCCATCGGCCGTGCGCGAGGTGATGGTCACCTGCGCCACCGAGGCGATCGAGGCCAGCGCCTCGCCGCGGAAGCCGAGCGTGCCAACGTTTTCCAGGTCGTCCAGGGACGCAATCTTGGAAGTCGCATGCCGCGCCAGCGCCAGCGCCAGCTGTTCCGGCGGAATGCCGCAACCGTTGTCGGTGATCGCAATGCGCTTGACGCCACCCTGTTCCAGACGGATGGTGATCTGCGTCGCCCCGGCGTCGAGCGCATTTTCCAGCAGCTCCTTGACCACGGCGGAAGGGCGGTCGACCACCTCGCCGGCGGCGATCTGGGAGATCAGCTGGTCGGAAAGCGGCTTGATGATGCGGGGGCGGGGCAGCGGGGCGTTCATGCCATCGATTATACCTTTGCACCCTTTTTCCAGCCGGGCGCCAGGGCACTGGCGATGCCCGCATTTCTTCAGGTTAAAACGCTGCAAACCTCCGCTTTTTTCAGCTTTGAGCGCCGATGCGCTGGTGTATCATGCGGGCGGCTTACTTACGGAGTAAAGATGGATTTCATGCAATTTCTCGACATGTTCCTGCATGTCGACAAGTACCTCGGCCAGTTCATCGCCCAGTACGGCACCATGATCTATGCGGTGCTGTTCGCCATCGTCTTCTGCGAAACCGGCCTGGTGGTGATGCCTTTCCTGCCGGGCGATACGCTGCTGTTCATCGCCGGCGCCTTCTGCGCCACCGGCTCCATGAATGCCGGCCTGCTGATCGTGCTGCTGCTGATCGCTGCCACCGGTGGCAATACCGTCAATTACTGGATCGGCAAGGCGATCGGCCAGCGCGTCTTCACCCATGACTACCGCTGGCTGGACAAGGCGGCGCTGCAGAAGACGCATGCCTTCTATGAGAACCATGGCGGCAAGACCATCATCCTCGCGCGCTTCGTGCCCATCGTGCGCACCTTCGCGCCCTTCGTCGCCGGCGTGTCAGCGATGACCTTCGCCAAGTTCCAGTTCTTCAACTTCGTCGGCGCCGCGCTGTGGGTGATCGGCTTGGTGGCGGGCGGTTACTTCTTCGGCAACATTCCCATCATCCGCGATCATCTGAATACCATCGTGCTGATCGGTGTCGGCGCGGCGGTGGTGCCGCTGGCGCTGGGCGGCATGTGGCGACTGATGGGCAAGCTGGCGCGCGGCGCGCGCTGACGAATCCTTCCCGCCATGACAAAAGGGCTGCCGAGGCAGCCCTTTGTTTTTGGCCCTGCAAAAAATTACATCATTCTGCTCTTCGCCAGCGGCGGATTGCGGGCGAAGTACTTGCGGATGCCGGTCAGCACCGCATTCGCCATCTGGTCCTGGTAGGCGTCGTCGGTGAGCTTGGCTTCCTCTTCCGGGTTGGAGATGAAGGCGGTCTCGATCAGGATGCTGGGAATGTCCGGCGCCTTCAGCACCGCGAAGCCGGCCTGTTCCACCGCGCCCTTGTGCAGGCGGTTGATGCCGCCGATCTCGCCCAGCACCGCCTTGGCCAGCTTCAGGCTGTCGTTGATCTGGGCGGTGGTGGACAGGTCGAGCAGGACGCTGGCGAGCTGGCGGTCGTGGTGCTTGATGTTGACGCCGCCAATGAGGTCGGCGGCGTTTTCCTTGGTCGCGAGCCAGCGCGCGGCGGTGGAGCTGGCGCCCTTTTCCGACAGCACGAATACCGAAGAACCGCGCGCCGTCGGCTCGACGAAGGCATCGGCATGGATGGAGACGAACAGGTCGGCCTGCACCTGCCGCGCCTTCTGTACGCGCACATGCAGCGGCACGAAGAAGTCGCCGTCGCGGGTCAGCATGACGCGCATGTTCGGCTGCTGCTCGATCTTGGCTTTCAGGCGCTTGGCGATGGCGAGCACGACATCCTTTTCGCGGCTGCCGCTGCGGCCGATTGCGCCCGGGTCCTCGCCGCCGTGTCCGGGGTCGAGGGCGATGGTCACCATGCGGGTGGTGCCTTGCTTTTCTTCCGGCGCTTCGCGCCTAGCCTGCGCCTCGGCGCTGTTCCTGGGCTCGGCCTTGGGCTGCGGCCTGGTTTCCGGTTCGGGCAGCGCGGGCTGGGTCGGCCACTCGCCTTTTTCGATCAAGGCGGCGAGCGGATCCACCGGATTCACCGGGTAGAGGTCGAAGATCAGCCGATGCTTGTACTCGCCCACCGGCGCCAGCGTGAACACCTGCGGATTCACTTCTTCCTTCAGGTCAAACACCAGGCGAACCACGTTGGGCCGGTTCTGTCCTACCCGGACGCCCTTGATGTAGGGATCGTTGGACTGGATCTTGGCCACCAATTGCTTCAGCGTCGGATTGAGGTCGATGCCTTCGATATCGACCACCAGCCGTTCCGGATCCTTGACGATGAAATGGTTGGTTTTCAGATTGCTATCGTTTTCCAGCGTCACCCGGGTGTAGTCGGCGGCCGGCCAGACGCGCACCGCGAGGATCTGGGCGGCTCGGGCGGGAGCGGAGGCAAATACCGAGACCAGCAGCGTGGCGCCCGCTTTCAGGACGGTGCGTCGCTTCCTTGGCGTGGGAGATTCGGAGCTGATTGCAGTCGGTCGAGACATTGAGAACCCTGGGCGGAAAACGCCTGTAATTCTATCTCACGACCAACATCGGGAATGCTCAAAAGAATCTTGATGTCTGGCATGGGCAACACCGGAAAAGCCTTTTCCGGCCATTCGACGATGCAGATGTTGTCGGCATTGAAATGCTCGCGGAAGCCGGCGTCGAGAAATTCTTCCGGACTGGCAAGGCGGTACAAATCGAAATGAAAAACCGACACCGTCCGTCCGTCGATCTGCAGGCTGTAAGGTTCGACCAGGGTATAGGTCGGGCTCTTCACCTTGCCGGCATGGCCGGCCGCCTGCAGCATGGCTCTGGTGAGGGCGGTCTTGCCGGCGCCCAGATCGCCATGCAGATACAGGGTGAGGCCGGGGGCGAGCGCGCCGGCCAGGGCGCCACCGATGGCGGCGGTGGCGCTTTCATCCGGAAGATGGGCTTTAAAATGCTGCATTCCGCTGTTTCGAATTTGAAGTGAACGCTGCCGCGCAGCGCATGGACATGATTGCAACCGACATCGATCTGAACGCGCTCGCCGCCGCCATCAAGGCCTGGGGCAGGGAGCTTGGCTTCGCCGACATCGGCATCGCCGACACCGACCTGTCGGCGTCGGAGGCCGGATTGCAGGCCTGGCTGGATGCCGGACATCATGGCGAGATGGATTATATGGCAGCGCACGGCATGAAGCGCGCGCGCCCGGCGGAACTGGTGCCGGGAACGATGCGCGTGATCACCGCGCGCATGAACTACCTGCCGCGCGCAACCGACCAGCAGCGCTGGCGCGAGCAGGAAGCGCAGCGCGGCGCCGATCCATCGGCGGCGGTGATCTCGGTTTATGCCCGCGGCCGGGACTATCACAAGGTGCTGCGCGCCCGGCTGCAGCAGCTGGCGGAACGCATACGTACTGAGATCGGCGAGTTCGGCTTCCGCGCCTTCACCGATTCGGCGCCGGTGATGGAGGTCGGTCTGGCGGAAAAATCCGGTATGGGCTGGCGCGGCAAGCACACCCTGCTGCTCAGCCGCGAGGCCGGCTCGATGTTTTTCCTCGGCGAGATCTATACCGACCTGCCGCTGCCGGTCGATGCGCCGGTCACGTCCCATTGCGGCCAGTGCAGCGCCTGCATCGCCGCCTGTCCCACCGGCGCCATCGTCGCCCCCTACCAGCTCGATGCGCGGCGCTGCATCTCCTACCTCACCATCGAGCTCAAGGGCAGCATCCCAGCCGAACTGCGGCCGCTGATCGGCAACCGGGTGTACGGCTGCGACGATTGCCAGCTCGCCTGCCCCTGGAACAAGTTCGCCCAGGTGGCGAGCCTGCCCGACTTCGATGTGCGCAACGGCCTAGATGCGGCCGGCATGATCGCGCTTTTCGCCTGGGATGAGGAAGACTTCAATCGCCGGCTGGAAGGCAGCCCGATCCGGCGCATCGGCCATGAGCGCTGGCTGCGCAACCTGGCGGTCGGCCTCGGCAATGCCCTGGCGCGGCAGCCAGCGCCCGAAATCGTCGCCGCCTTGCGTACGCGCGAGCAGCATCCCTCCGAGCTGGTACGCGAGCATGTGGCCTGGGCGCTGGCTCAGGCTGGAAGTTCACCGCACCAGGCCTAGCCAGAACGGCAGGGTAAGCACCGACAGCACGGTGCTGGCCGAGATCAGGAAAGCCACGAAGGGGCCATTGCCGCCCATGCGCACCGCCAGCACATAGGCGCTGGAGGCGGTGGGCAGCGCGCAGAAGATCACCGCGATCTGCAGTTGCAGCGGCGGCAGGGCCAGCCAGCGCCCGAGCACATAGGCGATGGCCGGCAGCGCCAGCAGTTTGATGGCAAGGAAATAGGCGGCCATCGCCTTGCCCTGATGCAGGCCCGATAGCCGCAGGCCGGCGCCGACCGCGATCAGGCCGGTGGCAATCGACGCATTGCCCATGCGCGACAGGGTCGCGCCGACCACTTCGGGCAGATGCAGTCCGGCGAGATTGAAAGCCAAACCCCCGGCCGTGGCGATCAGCAGCGGATTCTTCGCCAGCTCGCCCAGCAGGCCGCCGCCGCGATGCACCAGCGCATGCACCGCCGCCATATTGCACAGCGGGACGGCGCAGCCCATGATCAGCGCCATCAGCGAAGTGCCTTGTTCGCCGCCGAGGCGGAAGGCAATCGCCAGTGCGATGTAGGAATTGAAGCGGAAGGCGGTCTGCACGCCGGATTCGAACAGCATCGGCCCGGGTCGGAACAGCGGCCGCGCCAGCCAGCCCAGCGCCACGCCCGCCGCCAGACCGGCGAGCGCGACCTGCAGCATGCGGCCGGTGGCGCCGAAGTCGATCGGCGCGCGCGAGGTGGAGTGGAACAGCAGGGCGGGGAACAGGACGTAGTAGATGAGCTTCTCGAGTCCGGTCCAGAACTCGTCGCCCCAGCGCAGGTAGCGCTTGAGCAGGAAGCCGATGAGGATGAGCGTGAAATCGGGGAACAGCAGCGACAGGACGGACATGGACGGGATGGCAACGATTGCTGCGAAGTAAGCGAGTGTATGGCTTCATGCCGCAAATGCAAAGCGCCGGCAGTTTTCCGCCGAGACATATTGCCGCGCGGCCGGCGTGCGTGAATAATGGCTGCGCCCCTGGGCCTCTTCGAAGATCACCATGACTACGCCATCGCCTCAAAGCGGCAGCGAAATTTTCGCTGCCATCGTTCCTGCTCCCTTCGGCGCCGTCGGCATCCGCATTGCCGACGGCCGGTTGCGCGAGCTGGTCTACCTGCCGCCCCATTACCACGAGAAAGCGCCGCAGGACCACCTCGCCGAGCAGGCGGCGCGGCAGCTGGAACGCTATTTCACCGAGCCGGATTTCCGCTTCGATTTGCCGCTGGCGCCGGCCGGCACCGATTTCCAGCGCCGGGTCTGGGCGGCGATCGGCGCCATTCCGCGCGGCGCGGTGCGCACCTACGGCGATCTCGCCCGCGAACTGCGCTCCGCGCCGCGGGCAGTGGGGCAGGCGTGCGGCGCCAACTGGTTTCCGCTGGTGGTTCCCTGCCACCGGGTGACGGCCGCCGGCGGGCTCGGCGGCTTCGCCAACCAGGACGATGAAACCGGCTTCCATCTCGGCGTCAAGCGCTGGCTGCTGGCGCATGAAAGGGTGGACGGTTACCGATGAGCGACGTGCAGATGGACAAGCCGCTGCAGAGCGCCGGCCTGATCGACGATTTCTGCGACAACCTGTGGCTGGAAGATGGGCTGGCGAAAAATACGCTTGACGCCTACCGGCGCGACCTGACCTTGTTTGCACGCTGGCTGGAAGGGCAGCATGGCCGGGATTTGCATCATGCCGAGGCGGCCGACCTGAATGCCTATTTCGCCGCCCGCCATGCCGACACCAAGGCGACGTCGGCCAACCGGCGCCTCGCGGTGCTGCGGCGCTTCTACCAGATGGCGCTGCGCCAGAACCGCATCGGCGCCGATCCCTGCCTGAAGATGAAGTCGGCCAAGCAGCCGCCGCGCCATCCCAAGGTGCTGTCCGAAGCCCAGGTAGAGGCGCTGCTGGCCGCACCGGACATCGCCACGCCGCTCGGCCTGCGCGACCGCACCATGCTGGAGTTGATGTATGCCAGCGGCCTGCGGGTCTCCGAACTGGTGCTGCTGAAGACGGTGGAACTGGGAATGAACGAAGGCGTGCTGCGCATCACCGGCAAGGGCAGCAAGACGCGGCTGGTACCCTTCGGCGAGGAGGCCCGCACCTGGATCGAGCGCTACCTGCGGGAGTCGCGCCCGGCCATCCTGCGCGGGCAGATCGACGATGCGCTGTTCGTCACCGGCCGCGGCGGACCGATGACGCGCCAGATGTTCTGGACGCTGATCAAGAAGCATGCGGCGAAGGCGGAGATCAATGCGCCGCTGTCGCCGCATACCCTGCGCCATGCCTTCGCCACGCATCTGCTCAACCATGGCGCCGACCTGCGCGTGGTGCAGCTGCTGCTCGGCCACGCCGACATCTCGACCACGCAGATCTACACCCACGTCGCCCGCGAGCGTCTGAAGAAGCTGCATGCGGAGCACCATCCGCGCGGACGCTGAAGCAAACAGGCAAAGAAAAAGGGCCGCAATTGCGGCCCTTCGATTTGGGTGCTGCTGATGCCAGGCTTAGGCTTTGCGGGCGCGGTTGGCAGCGGCGGTAGCCGTGGCAGCGGTCTTCTCGGCAGCCTGGGTGAACTGGTTCACCGCATTGTTGAAGTTGGCTTCGATGACTTCGGCGGCCTGCTTGCTGGTCTTGCTGAACTGCTCATAGCCGGCGGTCAGGGTGCCGAGCGAGGTCTTGATACCGCCAAACAGGTCACCGCCAAACAGGTTCTTGGAACCTTGCGGCGCGTTCTTGGAAATGTCTTCCACCAAGTCGGACACCTTGCGGCTGGTCTCGGCGATCTGCTCTTCGGTCGCCTTGGTCAGGTCGGCTTGCAGGCCGGCGGCGATGGTGGCGAAGTGGCGGTTGTAGGCGATGGTCTTGGCGGCAGTCGGCTGGAACTGGGCCACGAACAGGGAGAAGAATTCCTGCGGATCCTTGGAAGCCAGCAGTTGACGCGAGGTCACGGCGGAATCTTCCAGCGACGCCTTGGCGGCATTCAGGTTCAGGTCGACGATTTTTTCGACGCCTTCGAAGGCCTTGGTGGTCAGCGCGGTCAGTGCGCTCAGCTGAGCTTCGAAGTTGGCTTTGGCTGCGGTGGAGAACTGATCATTGAACGAAAACATGGTGGCTCCTTATGTGAATCTGGATGGGTTCGAAGATTTCGCGACGATGTTGTGCGCCGCAACAAAACCGATTTTAACGTGTTGGCTTACCAAGTCAAGCATTATTTTGTGCGCCGCACAAAATAATGCTTCCCGGCTTGTCCATTGTTTTTCAAAGGAATTTTTTGGCGGCGAAGGCGGCTGCGATGGTCTGGTGGCCGGAGGAAATCAAGGAAGCGAACGCCATTTCTTGGTCGAACTCCAGTAATGAATGGAAGAAAGCGCGGTGCAGCAGACGGCAGAGCGGACGTTCAGCATGGTTACCCGCCTGCATTGGGTATCCTTCCGGCAACCGAGTTCCTGCATAATGTCGCCAGTTTTCTGCGAATACTCATCATGGCAAAGAAAGAACACGTATCCGAGACGCAGGCCACCCAGTTCCTGAAGAAGCACAAGGTCACTTTCAGCGAGCATCCTTACCAATATGAGGAGCATGGCGGGACCGCCGTCTCCTCGCGCGAGCTGGGCGTGGACGAGCACCATGTGGTCAAGACGCTGATCATGCAGGACGAAGCGGCCAAGCCGCTGGTGGTGCTGATGCATGGCGACCGCAAGGTGTCGACCAAGAACCTGGCGCGGCAGATCGGCTGCAAGTCGGTCGAGCCCTGCAAGCCCGAAGTGGCCAGCCGCCATTCCGGCTATCTCGTCGGCGGCACGTCGCCCTTCGGCTTGCGCAAGGCCATGCCGGTCTATGTCGAGCAAAGCATCCTGGCTCTGGACAAGATCTACATCAACGGCGGCCGGCGCGGCTACCTCGTCGGCATCGCGCCTTCGGTGCTGACCGACCTGCTGGCGGCCAAGCCGGTGCAGTGCGCGCTCGACGAATGAAACACCGAAGCTGATCGCCCCCATTCCTCACCTTTACGAACATGACAACCATTCTCTTCGCGCTGGCCGCCTACCTGATCGGCTCCATTTCCTTCGCCGTCGTGGTCAGCAAGGGCTTCGGCATCGCCGACCCGCGCACCTATGGTTCGAAGAATCCCGGCGCCACCAACGTTCTGCGCAGCGGGAACAAGGCCGCTGCCTTGCTCACCCTGTTCGGCGACGGCTTCAAGGGCTGGCTGGCGGTGTGGCTGGCGCAGCGCTTCGGGCCGCAGTACGGCCTGGACGACACCGGCGTGGCGCTGGTGGCCGTTGCGGTGTTTCTCGGCCACCTGTGGCCGGTGTTCTTCCGCTTCGTCGGCGGCAAGGGTGTCGCCACCGCCCTCGGCGTCCTGCTGGCCATCAACGGCTGGCTCGGCCTGGCGACGCTGGTCACCTGGCTGGTGATCGCCTACGCCTTCCGCTACTCCTCGCTGGCGGCGCTGATCGCCAGCATCTTCGCGCCGTTCTACTACGGCCTGCTGTTCGGCACCGACGCGCTGCTGCTGGCGGTGCTGGTGATGAGCGGCCTGCTGATTTACCGCCACCGGCAAAACATCGCCAACCTCATGGCCGGCAAGGAAAGCCGCATCGGCAGCAAGAAAAAAACCTGACGATCATCAGGCGGCCGCTCCGGCATTGCTGCGGTCGGCGCAACGACGATAGCACAACGGCTAGTACCTAATTCATATGTTGGCCATCGGGCCGGGTCTCTAGAATCGACTGCGTACGGTTCTAGACCCGGCCTCATCGTTAATCACGCGCTTCCGCTCGCACTGAAGACAAGAGTCGCTTGAACAAAGGCGATCTCTTCGATTCGACACGCCTGTCCTTTGGCATGTTGGTGCAAGGTGAAAGTCGTCGTGGAACGCCCTGAGTTTCCGTGTCGAAGAAGTCGTTTGGCAGCTCGAAGCGCAAGAAGAAATTGATCGTTCAATTTTCATCAACGGAAAGGAGCCGGTTTCAATCTATCTGCATGATCACTCGCGGGCACCGATCATCTGTTCAAGCCGTACTTCTTATTTAGCAACCAAACAGATAGCTTTTTCGCGCAGTGGTGCGGGTGGCTTTGCAGCCGATAGGACGCCATGAAAAATATCAGAAACCAGTTGTGCCGATGGACCGCCGGCGTGTTGATGGCAGTAATGGCATCGACGTCGCAAGCTCAGGGCGCCTTGGATTTTTTACAGAAGCTCAAGGAAAAAGCCGATCAGGTGACCAATCAGGTCAACAATATCCCGCTTTCTCCATCACAAGGCAGCAACCCAGGCATTCCGCAAACAAGCACGTCAGCGACTAGCGCTTTTCCTGCGCCTTACACCGGCTACAAGGGCGATATTCCGCCGCCGCCGCGAAGGACTGTGTGGAACAAGGAAACCAATACCATCCTGTTTTCCAAAAAACCCATCAAGGTCGGGAAGGAAGACAAGGCGGCCATCACCAACCAGTTCGAGGCCGGTGATCAGATCAGCGCCATGGCTTATCTGAAGGACAATCTGAAGTCATCAAGACTGGTCAATCAATTCAAGGTGTACATCTACGATGCCGAGGACGCGAACAGATACTATTCGGCCAACTTTACCCGCGAAAGAAACAACGACCTCCTGGAAAAACGGGATGACGGTTCCGATCCCGGGGTGGACAGGCACTTCGAATTCGACATTTTCGCCGATGCCAAGACCGCGCTTCAGCCGCAGCTGACTTTCACCCTAATGGAGGCCATGAACCGGTTCCTGACGAACCGGGATCGGGACGAGAAGGACTGGTACCGCACCCATGTTCTGGAAGTCGAGCTTCAAATGAACTATGAACCCGTTGCGTCAGGCATTCTTTACTACAAGATCACGCCTGAAAACGTGGGCAAGTTCAAGGCGATGTACCAGACCCATGTCAATGCCGGTCTCAAGGACGAAAGGCTTCCTGATGCCAGCCACAAGGATCCGGCATTGGAGGCAAAGATCAAGGCCGTGATGACGGCGCGCGGGAACGATGTTCGCAAGGTGGCGCTGTCGCGCGGCGACTGGGAAATCGTCCGCAACAAGCTGACGGGAATAGTCACCCACCGTCTGATCACGGCCTATGTCGTCTCGAAGGAAAAGAAATCGAGCAATCCCGATGAATGCTATTACAACGAACTTCGCTTCCGGGAAGATTATGTGGGAAGCGGCTTCACCGGAAAACTGCAATTGGATGGGGCAGGTCTCATGCAGACCAAGATCTTGTGCAGCAATGTGAAATAGATCCGTCCGACAATCGACGTTTCATACGACGCGGCCTTCGGCTAGCAACGGGAAGGCCACGTGTCTTTTTGCAGGCAACTCCTCGACACACGGATGCGCTGGTTCATTGTCGTTCGATGAATTGGCACGTCTTGCTCAAACCGCCCGCAATTCCTCCAGCGGCCACCGCGGCCTGACATTGAAGCCGTAGTCCTTGGTCGCCGCCTGCGGGTCGCGCTGCAGGCGCATGGCGCCGGCGAAGGCGATCATCGCGCCGTTGTCGGTGCAGAATTCCAGTTCCGGGTAATACACGTCGAAGCGGCGCTTGCGAGCGGCCTCGTTCAGCGCCTCGCGAAGCTGGCGGTTGGCGCCGACGCCGCCGGCGATCACCAGCCGCTTCAGCCCGGTTTCCTTCAGGGCCGTCAGGCATTTCGCCACCAGCACGTCCACGATGGCGTCGACGAAGGCGCGGGCGATGTTGGCCTTGTCCTGTTCGCAGATGTTGGTGGTCTGGTTCTTCACCAGGGTCAGCACCGCCGTCTTCAAGCCGGAAAAGCTGAAATTCAGGTCCTTGGAGTGCAGCATCGGCCGCGGCAGCTTGAAGGCGCCGGGATCGCCGAATTCCGCCAGACGGGAAATAGCCGGTCCGCCCGGATAGCCCAGGCCGAGCAGCTTGGCCGACTTGTCGAAGGCTTCGCCGGCGGCATCGTCCAGGGTTTCGCCCAGCAATGCATAACTGCCAACGCCGTCCACCCGCATCAGCTGGGTATGGCCGCCCGAGATCAGCAGGGCGACGAAGGGAAACTCCGGCGGCGTGCGCGACAGCAGCGGCGACAGCAGATGGCCTTCGAGGTGATGCACGCCGAGCACCGGCCGGTCCAGCGCCAGGCCGAGGCCGCAGGCAATGGAAGCGCCGACCAGCAGCGCGCCAGCCAGGCCAGGACCCTGAGTATAGGCGATGGCGTCGATGTCGCCGCGGCTGATGCCTGCCTGCGTCAGCACCTGGTTGAGCAGCGGAATGGCGCGCCGGATGTGGTCGCGCGACGCCAGCTCGGGCACTACGCCGCCGTATTCTTCATGCATCGCCACCTGGGAGTGGAGCGCATGCGCCAGCAGGCCGCGCTCGCTGTCATGCAAGGCGAGGCCGGTTTCGTCGCAGGAGGATTCGACGCCGAGGACAATCATGGAAAAACCGACAAGGGATGCGTTGAACGGGCAGGCGCCGGACAGCGGCCTGGAGATGGCAAGCTTCTTGCACACCGTCATTGTAAAGGAAACCTACCTGCCATGACGGACCACACTTCTCTCAAGATCATTGTCATCAACTCCGTCGTCGCTCCGCGCGACGCCGACCAGGCGGCCCTGGAGCAGGCCGAGCGCGCCCGCGCCCTGCGCATCGGCCTGCTGGAAGCCGGCTACAACATCATGGCGGTGTTCCCGCCCGAAGCCGACCTCGAAAAGCACATCACCGACCTCCAGCCCGACCTGATCATCGTCGACGAGCAGTCCGATGCCGCGTTGAAGCGGGTGGTGGCCGCCACCGCCGAAGCGCGCCGGCCCATCGTCTGCTTCACCGAGGATGACGACAGGCAGAAGATGCATGCGGCCATCGAAGCCGGCGTCTCGGCCTATGTGGTCGCGGGACTGTCCGCCGAGCGGGTCAAGGCGGTGCTCGACGTGGCCATGGCCCGCTTCGAGGTGGAGCAGAAGCTGCGCGAGGAGTTGAACGAGACCCGCCTCAAGCTGGCCGAGCGCAAGGTGATCGAGCGCGCCAAGGGCTTGCTCATGGAAAGGCACCGCTGCTCCGAGGACGAGGCTTACCGCAAGCTGCGGCGGCTGGCGATGGACAAGAACCTGCGGCTGTCCGACGTGGCGCAGCGCATGCTGGATGTGGCCGATTTGCTCATTTGAGCGCCCTGTTTTAAGGCGGCGCACAACAACAGTGCGCGCAACGTGCCGGAATACTCCGGAAACCGCCTCAAGTGATCTGAATCAAGCTGGCACATGACTTGCACTTAAGGGGATGTGCCAAAGGCGGCGCAGCAATCAATCGATGGTTCGGCCAATGACGGCCGGATCGTTTGGACAAAGGCGTCCGAGTCAGGCGAGCAAGCTCGTCTGGCCGGACGCCTTTCTTTTTGCCCATAACGACAAACGCATGAGGACATCATGACAGGGAAGGACAGGAAAATGGATGTGACCCGCCGCACCATGCTCAAGACCGGCGCCGCGATGACCGCCGGCGCCCTCGGCGGACTGGCCACGCAAGGCGCATGGGCCGCCGGCTCCGACAAGCCGGAAAAAGAAGAGGTCAAGGTCGGTTTCATCCCGCTCACCGATTGCGCGTCGGTAGTGATGGCGTCGGTGCTCGGCATCGACAAGAAATACGGCATCAAGATCGTGCCGACCAAGGAGGCTTCCTGGGCCGGCGTGCGCGACAAGCTGGTCAATGGCGAGCTGGATGCGGCACATGTGCTGTACGGCCTGATCTACGGGGTGCATCTCGGCGTCAGCGGTCCGAAGAAGGACATGGCGATGCTCATGACCCTCAACAACAATGGCCAGGCGATCACCCTGTCGAAGAAGCTGGCCGACAAGGGCGCGGTCGACGGCCCGTCGCTGGCGAAGCTGATGCAGAGCGACAAGCGCGAATACGTGTTCGCCCAGACTTTCCCCACCGGCACCCACGCGATGTGGCTGTACTACTGGCTGGCCAGCTACGGCATCAATCCGATGAAGGATGCCAAGATCATCACCGTGCCGCCGCCGCAGATGGTGGCCAACATGCGGGTCGGGAACATGGACGGCTACTGCGTAGGCGAGCCCTGGGGCCACCGCGCCATCGCCGACGGCATCGGCATCACCGGCGTCACCACCCAGGACATCTGGCGCGATCATCCGGAAAAGGTCCTCGGCACCACCGCCGACTTCGTGAAGAAGTACCCCAACACCGCGCGCGCCCTGACCGCCGCCGTGCTCGAAGCCGGCAAGTGGATCGATGCCTCGCTGTCGAACAAGAACAAGATGGCCGAGACGATCGCCGACAAGTCCTACGTCAACACCTCGGTCGACGTCATCAACCAGCGCATCCTCGGCCGCTATCAGAACGGCCTGGGCAAGACCTGGGACGATCCGAACTACATGAAGTTCTACAACGACGGCGCGGTGAATTTCCCGTACCTGTCCGACGGCATGTGGTTCCTGACCCAGCACAAGCGCTGGGGCCTGCTGAAGGACGACGTCGATTACCTCGGCGTGGCCAAGGCCATCAACCAGATCGACCTGTACAAGGATGCCGCCGCCATGGCGAAGGTGAGCGTTCCCAAGGACGCAATGCGAACCTCGAAGCTGATCGACGGCGCGACCTGGGACGGCAAGAACCCGCAGGCCTATGCTGCGTCCTTCAAGATCAAAGCCTAATTTTTCCGGAGTCAACATGAGCGCAGTCATGGACAAGATCGTCACCCAGCCGGTGGAGCCGGCATCGGAATCGCCGCCGGCGGCCGGCGAAAAGAAGGCCCTTGCGCCGGAAATGCGGCGCCGCATCGCGGTCGGCGCCGAACCAACGCGCTCCGGCGCGCGCAAGGCGGCGCAGCGCCAGTTCCTGCTGGCGGTGCTGGCGCCGGTGATCGGCGTGGCGGTGCTAGTGCTGCTGTGGCAGCTGGTGGCCATGGGCAATTCCGGCTTCCCGACGCCTTTCGCCACGCTGCAGGAAGCGATCAATGTATTCTCCGATCCCTTCTATCAGAAAGGTCCGAACGATCAGGGCATAGGCTGGAACCTGTGGTCTTCCCTTAAGCGCGTCGGCATGGGTTTCGGGCTCGCCGCCGCCGTCGGCATTCCGCTCGGCTTCATGATCGGCCGCTTCCGCTTCCTGTCGGCGATGTTCGGCCCGATCATCAGCCTGCTCAAGCCGGTGTCGCCCCTGGCCTGGCTGCCGATCGGCCTGCTGGTGTTCAAGGCCGCCAATCCGGCGGCGATCTGGGCCATCTTCATCTGCTCCATCTGGCCGATGATCATCAACACCGCCGTCGGCGTGCAGCGTGTGCCGCAGGATTACCTGAACGTGGCGCGCGTGCTGAACCTGTCGGAGTGGAAGATCCTGACCAAGATCCTGTTCCCTTCGGTGCTGCCCTACATGCTGACCGGCGTGCGCCTGGCCATCGGCACCGCCTGGCTGGTCATCGTCGCGGCCGAAATGCTGACCGGCGGCGTCGGCATCGGCTTCTGGGTCTGGGACGAATGGAACAATCTGAACGTGCCGCACATCATCATCGCCATCGTCGTCATCGGCATGGTCGGCCTGCTGCTGGAACAGGCGCTGGTCGCCCTGGCCAAGGCCTTCACCTACGAAGACGTGCGCAGCTAATTCATCTCGCCGGCCCAGGCCGGCATCGGGAGCCAACATGGACAACGACAGCAAATTCATCGACGTGCAACACGTGGAAATGGTGTTCAACACCAGGAAGGGCAGCTTTCATGCGCTGCGCGACATCAATCTCTCGGTGAAGAAAGGCGAATTCATCAGCCTGATCGGCCACTCGGGCTGTGGCAAGTCGACGCTGCTGAATCTGATCGCCGGGCTCAACCGCGCCACCGAAGGCGCGCTGCTGTGCGCCAACCGCGAAATCGCCGGCCCGGCGCCGGAGCGGGCGGTGGTGTTCCAGAACCATTCGCTGCTGCCCTGGCTGACCTGTTTCGAGAATGTCTACCTGGCGGTGGAACGGGTGTTCGGCGCCAGCGAGAACAAGACCCAGCTCAAGGCGCGCGCCAGGGCGGCGCTGGCGCTGGTCGGCCTGACGGCGGCGGAACAGAAGCGGCCGAACGAGATCTCGGGCGGCATGAAGCAGCGCGTCGGCATCGCCCGCGCGCTGTCGATGGAGCCGAAGGTGCTGCTGATGGACGAACCCTTCGGCGCGCTCGACGCGCTCACCCGGGCGCATCTGCAGGACGAGCTGCTGAAGATCGTCGCCAAGACCCACTCCACCGTCGTCATGGTGACGCACGACGTGGACGAGGCGGTGCTGCTGTCGGACCGCATCGTGATGATGACCAACGGTCCGGCGGCAACCATCGGCGACATCGTCAATGTGCGCCTGGCGCGCCCGCGCGACCGCGTCGCGCTGGCCCAGGACCCGCTGTACATCGAATACCGCACCGCGGTGTTGGAGTTCCTTTATCACCGCCAAGCGCATCCGGCGGTGCAAAAAGAAGCGGCTTGATTCTGGTTTGAGAAAGCGCCGCGTCCGGCATGTCCGGCGCGGCGTTTTCTCCTGTCGGATTTACCGCACCACGATCAGGTAGAGCAGCAGCAAATTGAGCACGATGGACATTGACGCCACCGCCCGCCACAGCATGGCCGGATCGCGCTTGGCCAGCGGCATGCCCGCCGTCCGGCGCGGCGTCGGGTTGCTGGCGCCCCGCTCCAGCGCCAGCTCGAACTCCTCGGCGGTCTCGTAGCGGTCCTGCGGATCGCGCGCCACCGCCTTCATCAGCACGTTTTCCAGCCACAGCGGGATGTCGGGCCGGTAGCGGCTCGGCGGCACCGGGTTGCCGAATTTCGGGCGCTGGAAGGGCTCGATCTCGCCGTAGGGATAGTGCCGGGTCAGCACCAGGTAGAGCGTCACGCCGGCCGCATACAGGTCGGTACGCCGCGATGGCGGCTCGCCGTTGAACTGCTCCGGCGCGAGGAAGGACGGCGTGCCGGCCTGCGGCGCGTCCACCGCGTCCTCCTGTTCCAGACCGCTCTGGGCCACGCCGAAATCCAGCACCCGCAATTCGCCGTCTGCGCCGAGATGCACGTTGGCCGGCTTGATGTCCCGGTGCAGGATGCTGCGCCGGTGCAGCGCGCCGATGGCACGGATCAGTCGGGTGCCGATGGCGATGGCTTCCGGCGCGGTGAAATGCAGGCCGGCATCCAGCCTTTGCTGCAGGGTGTCGCCTTCGTGCCAGGTGGTCAGGTAGTACAGCCAGTTGCGGTCTTCGGCAGCAATCACCTGCGGAAAGAAGCGCGCCACCACGCGCTTGGCCAGCCACTCCTCGTGGGCGAAGGCGGAACGTTCGGCCGGATCGTCGGCGCGGTCGGGATGCAGGGTCTTGAGCACCAGCTTGCGGCCGGAATGGCGGTCGACTACTCGATAGAGCAGGGTGGCCTGGGAGGCATGGATGGCTTCCTCCACTTCCAGATGATCGATGAGCTGGCCGGGTTTCAGCTTCGGCGGCACCGGCAGCCGGCGCGAGCCGGAAACCGCGTCGCGCAGGTTTTCGTCCGGCAGCGTGGCTACGCGCAGCACCAGCGCGCTGCAATTGTCCTTGGTGCCGGCGCGCACCGCATTTTCCACCAGCGCCGTACCGACGGCGCTGGCATCGGCGTCTCCGCCGAGCAGGTGGCTCAGGTGATGGCACAGGTCATACTCCGACATCGTGGCCCAGACGCCGTCGGTGGCGAGCAGGAACACATCGCCTTCCTGCAGCGGGCCCATGCCATGGTCGATGGCAAGCCGGCTGTCGAGCCCGACGGCGCGGGTCAGCACATGCTGCATTTCCGGACGGTCCCAGACGTGGTCGGTGGTCAGTCGCGACAGGCGTCCGTCGCGCAGCAGGTAGAGGCGGCTGTCGCCGACATGGGCGAAATAATAGAAGCGGCCGCGCAGCACCACGCTGGTGAGGGTGGTGGCCATGCCAGCCAGCTCCCGGCGCGAGCTTCCCTGTTTCTGCACCCAGCTGTTGATGGCCTTGATCACCTTGTCCAGCGCCTGGGTCACCGGCCAGGTTTCCGGGGTGGCGTAATAGTCGGCCAGCAATCCTCGCACCGTGTACTCCGACGCCTGGCGACCGCCTTCGCTGCCCGAGACGCCGTCGGCCACGGCGGCGATCAAGCCCTTGGAGGACAGTTCCGGCTCCGCCGGCGTGACCATGCCGACGAAATCCTCATTGCGTTCGCGCGGGCCGGCATGGGTGGCATAGCCGGCATCGATGATCAGGGGCATGGGCGGCAATCGAGAGACGAAAAAAGGGGCGAACCCGGTTCGCCCCTTGATGATGAAACATTAAGGATGCGGATTCAATGATCAGATCCGTGCCGAGGTCATGGCGGCGCTGCCCCAGGTAGTGCGCCAGCGGGTCTTCACCGCCGACAGGCCGAGCAGGGCGGCCACCGCGAGGGCGGCGAAGATGGTCAGGCCGAGCTGATAGCTGCCGGTGACCTGCTTCGAATAGCCTAGGCTGGAAGCGAGATAGAAGCCGCCGACGCCGCCGGCCATGCCGACCAGGCCGGTCATGACGCCGATTTCCTTGCGGAAGCGCTGCGGCACCAGCTGGAACACGGCGCCATTGCCGGTGCCCAGCGCCAGCATGGCGAGCACGAACACGATCACCGCCGCCAGCGCCGATTGCAGCCCGGTGCTGGCGATGAACAGGAAGGCGGCCGCGCCCACATACATGATCGACAGGGTCTTGATGCCGCCGATGCGGTCGGCGATGCGGCCGCCGAGCGGGCGCACCAGCGAGCCGGCGAAGACGCAGCCGGCGGTGAAGTAGCCGGCGGTTACCGGCGACAGGCCGTACTGGGTGTTGAAGTAGATGGTGAGGGACGACGCCAGGCCGGAGAAGCCGCCGAAGGTCACGCTGTAGAAGAACATGAACCACCAGGCATCCTTGTCCTTGAGCACCGCCAGGTACTCGGTCAGCATCTTCGGCGCCGGTGCGGACGGCGCGTCCTTGGCGAAGATCAGGTACACCGCCAGCGCCACGCCGAGCGGAATCAGGCACAGGCCGAACACATTCTGCCAGCCGAAGGCGATCGCCAGTCCGGGCGCGAACAGGGCGGCAAAGGCAGTGCCGGAGTTGCCGGCGCCGGCAATGCCCAGCGCCGTGCCCTGGTGCTCCGGCGGATACCAGCGCGAGGCGAGCGGCAGCGCCACAGCGAAGGCGGCGCCGGCGAAGCCGAGCAGCATGCCCAGCACCAGCATGGTCTCGAAGCTGGCGATGCTGCCCAGCCAGGCCCAGCACAGCGCGGCGAGCACGATGACCTGGCCGATCAGGCCGGCCTTCTTCGGCTTCAGGTGATCCACCAGCACGCCCATCACGATGCGCAGCAGGGCGCCGGCCAGCAGCGGTGTGGCCACCATCAGGCCCTTCTGCGCCGGGGTCAGGGCGAGGTCCTTCGAGATCTGGATGCCGAGCGGGCCGAGCAGCACCCAGACCATGAAGCTGAGATCGAAGTAGAGGAAGGAGGCAAGCAGGGTGGGAGTATGGCCTGCCTTCCAGAATGAGGACTTTTGCATCGGATTTCCTAACTGAGCGCAATTGATGAATGCGGTGCGTAATGCAAGCGTTGTGCCATTCAAAAAAGTGCGCAATCGATTCACGAGCGCGCGATTCAGAACCGAAAACGTGCGTGATGCATGGCGAGACAACTTTTCGCACTCCAGGTGTGCATGCGGCACGCCTCGATGGTGCATCAGCGTGCTTTCGGCATTGGCACCGCTCTTGCTAAACAAAGACCTGTCTTTTTGTTTAGATCGCTTCAATGACGAAGTGAATTGCTGGGAGCTTTAATGAAGAAGCTGAAGTTGGTCATGGTGGGCAATGGCATGGCGGGCGTGCGTACGCTTGAGGAACTGCTGAAGATCGCGCCCGACATCTACGACATCACGGTATTCGGCGCAGAGCCGCATGCCAACTACAACCGCATCCTGCTGTCGCCGGTGCTCGCGGGCGAGCAGACGCTGCAGGAGATCATGCTCAACGATGTCGACTGGTATGCGCAGAACGGCATCACGCTGCATCTCGGCAAGAAGATCGCGCGCATCGACCGCGTGAAGCGCCAGGTGATCGCCGAGGATGGCACGACGGCCGACTACGACCGCCTGCTGCTGGCCACCGGCTCCAATCCCTTCATCCTGCCGGTGCCGGGCAGTGACCTGGAAGGCGTCATCTCCTATCGCGACATCCAGGACACCAATGCGATGATCGAGGCCGCCCGGCACTACAAGCATGCGGTGGTCATCGGCGGCGGCCTGCTCGGCCTCGAGGCGGCCAACGGCCTCAAGCAGCGCGGCATGGAGGTGAACGTGGTGCATCTGCATGACTGGCTGATGGAGCGCCAGCTCGACAGCGTCGCCGCCAGGCTGCTGCAGAAGTCGCTGGAAGACCGCGGCCTGAAGTTTCTGCTGAAGAAGAACACCCAGGAACTGGTGGGCGACGCGAACGGCCGCGTCAGGGCAATTCGCTTCACCGATGGCAGCGAGGCACCGGCCCAGCTGGTGGTGATGGCGGTCGGCATCCGGCCCAATACCGAGCTGGCCGAGTCGGCTGGCCTGTACTGCAATCGCGGCATCGTCGTCAACGACACCATGCAGACCTTCGATCCGCGCATCTACGCCGTCGGCGAATGCGTCAACCACCGCGGCACTGCCTACGGCCTGGTGGCGCCGCTGTTCGAGATGGCCAAGGTCTGCGCCAACCATCTCGGCAACTTCGGCATCGGCCGCTACCAGGGTTCGGTCACCTCCACCAAGCTGAAGGTGACCGGCATCGACCTGTTCTCCGCCGGCCAGTTCATGGGCGGCGAGGATACCGAGGAAATCGTGCTGTCCGATCCCATCGGCGGCGTCTACAAGAAGCTGGTCATCAAGGACGACAAGCTGGTGGGCGCCTGCCTCTATGGCGATACCGTCGATGGCTCCTGGTACTTCCAGCTGCTGCGCGAGGAAAGGAATGTCGCCGAGATCCGCGATTCGCTGATGTTCGGCGAATCCAACACCGGCCGCCCGGGCGACGTCGGCCATGAGGGGTTCACCCGCGCCGCCGCCATGCCGGACACCGCCGAAGTCTGCGGCTGCAACGGCGTATGCAAGGGCGCCATCGTCAAGGCGATCAAGGAAAAGGGCCTGTTCACCCTGGAAGACGTGCGCAAGCACACCAAGGCTTCCGCTTCCTGCGGCTCCTGTACCGGCCTGGTGGAACAGATCATCATGTTCACCGCCGGCGGCGACTACTCGGCGGCGAACAAGGTCAAGCCGATGTGCGGCTGCACCGACCGCAGCCACCAGGAAGTGCGGGATGCCATCCGCGCCAACAAGCTGCTGACCATCGCCGACACCATGGCTTTCATGGAGTGGCGCACGCCGAACGGCTGCGCGAGCTGCCGCCCGGCAATCAATTACTACCTGCTCTCCACCTGGCCGCATGAGGCGAAGGACGATCCGCAGTCGCGCTTCATCAACGAGCGCGCCCATGCCAACATCCAGAAGGACGGCACCTATTCCGTGATCCCGCGCATGTGGGGCGGTGAAACCAATGCCGATGAACTGCGTCGTATTGCCGATGTGGTGGACAAGTTCAGCATTCCCACCGTCAAGGTCACCGGCGGCCAGCGCATCGACCTGCTCGGCGTGAAGAAGGAAGACCTGCCGGCGGTGTGGAAGGAACTCGGCATGCCGTCGGGACACGCCTATGCCAAGGCGCTGCGCACCGTGAAGACCTGCGTCGGCTCCGAATGGTGCCGCTTCGGCACCCAGGATTCGACGCTCATGGGCAAGCAACTGGAGCGGGCGCTGTGGCGCATGTACGCGCCGCACAAGGTGAAGATCGCCGTCTCCGGCTGCCCGCGCAACTGCGCCGAGTCGGGCATCAAGGATGTGGGCGTGATCGGCGTCGACTCCGGCTGGGAAATCTATGTCGGCGGCAACGGCGGCATCAAGACCGAGGTGGCGCATTTCTTCGTCAAGCTCAAGACGCATGGAGAAGTGCTCGAATACGCCGGCGCCTTCCTGCAGCTGTACCGCGAGGAAGGCTGGTACCTGGAGCGGACGGTGCATTACCTCGCCCGGGTCGGCCTGGAACACGCGAAGCAGAAAATCGTGGAAGATGCAGTAAACCGCAAGGCGCTCTACGAACGCCTGCTGTTCTCGCTCGACGGCGAGCCGGACCCCTGGCATGAGCAGGAGAAGGCGGCCGTCGACCCGCGCCAGTTCGCGCCGCTGACGCTCTGAAACGAAACAGGGCGGCGGGCGCTCTCATTGATTTGAAAGGAAAAAGCATGAAACTTTATGTCGCCGCCGCCGTGATCGCGCTCACCGCCACCGCCACGCTCATCAATGCCTGCCTGCTGCACACCTCCACCCAGCACGCGCGGCCGGTGAACCTGGTTCAACTGAAGTAAGCATCGGCCGCTGCGCCGATGGTTCAAGCAAAGGAAAGACATGTCGCAACAATGGAAGGCCGTCTGCAACGTGGCAGACATCCCCGTGCTCGGCGCGCGGGTCGTCAAGCGGGCAACGCAGCCCGATGTGGCGATTTTCCGAAACAGCGAGGATGAAGTCTTCGCGCTGCTCGACCGCTGTCCGCACAAGGGCGGACCGCTGTCCCAGGGCATCGTGTTCAAGGACCGCGTCGCCTGCCCGCTGCACAACTGGAACATCCAGCTGGATTCCGGCTGCGCCACCGCGCCCGACGAAGGCTGTACCCAGAAATTCAGCATCAAGGTGGAGCAGGGCAAGGTTTTCCTCGACATGAATGAACTCCAGCCTGTTTCCGGCGAGGCGGCCGCCGCATGACCCAGATCCAGGAAACCAAGGCAACCTGCTGCTACTGCGGCGTCGGCTGCGGCGTGATCGTGCAGACCGATGGCCGGCAGGTGACCGGCGTGCGCGGCGACCCCGACCATCCCGCCAACTTCGGCCGCCTATGCACCAAGGGCAGCACGTTGCATCTGACGGCGCGACCGGCCCTGCAGCAGCAGGCGAGGGCGCTGGCGCCGGAGCTGCGCACCCAGCGCGGCGAGCCGCGCCGCCAGGCAGGCTGGGGCGAGACGCTGGACTTCATCGCGCAGAAGTTCGCCGACACCATCCGCCGCCATGGCCCCGACAGCGTCGGCTTCTACATCTCCGGCCAGCTGCTGACGGAAGACTATTACGTCTTCAACAAGCTGGCCAAGGGCCTGATCGGCACCAACAACATCGACACCAATTCCCGCCTGTGCATGTCGAGCGCGGTGGCCGGCTACAAGCAGACCCTGGGCGCCGACGCGCCGCCGGCCTGCTACGAGGACATCGACCATGCGCAGGTCATCTTCATCGCCGGTTCCAATACCGCCTATGCCCATCCCATCCTCTACCGCCGCATCGAGGAGGCGCGCCGCCGCAATCCGGACCTGAAGGTGATCGTGGCCGACCCGCGCCGCACCGACACCGCGCGGGAAGCCGACCTGTTCCTGCCCATCCTGCCGGGCACCGACGTGGCGCTCTTCAACGGCATGCTCCACATCTGCCTGTGGGAAGATCTGATCGACGCCGATTACATCGCGCGCCATACCGAGGGCTTCGCCGAGCTGAAGCAGACCCTGCGCGACTACACGCCGGCTTATGTGGCCGAGACCTGCGGCATCCGCGAGCAGGACCTGGTCGCGGCGGCGCGCTGGTTCGGCCAATCGAAGGCGGCGCTGTCGCTCTATTGCCAGGGCCTGAACCAGTCGTCCTCCGGCACCGCCAAGAATGCCGCGCTGATCAACCTGCACCTGGCCACCGGCCAGATCGGCAAGCCGGGCGCCGGACCGTTCTCGCTCACCGGCCAGCCGAATGCCATGGGCGGGCGCGAAGTCGGCGGCCTGGCCAACCTGATGTCGGCCCATCGCGACATGGCCAACCCCGCGCATCGGGCCGAGATCGCCAGGCTCTGGGGCGTGGACGATGTGCCGTCCAGGCCCGGCAAGACGGCGGTGGAAATGTTCGACGCCATTCGCGCCGGCGAGATCAAGATCGTCTGGATTGCCTGCACCAATCCCGCCCAGTCGCTGCCCGAGCAGCGCATGGTGCGCGAGGCGCTGGAGAAGGCCGAGCTGGTGATCGTCCAGGAAGCCTACAAGACCACCGCCACCGTGGACTATGCCGACGTGCTGCTGCCGGCCACCACCTGGAGCGAGAAGGAAGGCACGGTCACCAATTCCGAGCGCCGCATCACCCGCTTCAAGCCGGTGTTGCCGCGGCCGGGCCAGGCCTGGCATGACTGGGAAATCGCGGTGAATTTCGCGCGCCGTCTCGAGGCGAACCTCGGCCGGACTGCAACGCTGTTTCCCTACGCCGACGTGGAGGCCATCTGGAACGAGCACCGCGAGACCACCCGCGGCCGCGACCTCGACATTACCGGGCTGTCCTACCGCATCCTGGAAGAGCAGGGGCCGCAGCAGTGGCCCTATCCGGAAGGCGCCGCCGGAGGCCGCAAGCGGCTTTATGAAGATGGCGTCTATCCCACGTCCAGCGGCAAGGCCAGGTTCGCCAATACCGTCTACCAGCCGGTGGCGGAAGCGGTGGATGCGCGCTATCCCTTCCGCCTCAGCACCGGCCGCCTGCGCGACCAGTGGCATGGCATGAGCCGCACCGGCACGGTGGCGCAGCTGTTTTCGCATGCGGCCGAGCCCGCCGTCGTGATGGCGGCGGCCGACATGGACCGGCGCATGATCGCCGAAGGCGACCTGGTACATGTCACCGGCCGGCGCGGCTCGCAGATACTGCCGGCGATGGCGGGCGATGACATGCGGGCCGGCCAGGCCTTCATCGGCATGCACTGGGGCGAGGAGTACTTGTCCGGCCGCGGACACGACGGACGCGGCAGCTTCGGCGTCAACAGCCTGACCAGCCCGGTGTTCGACCCGGTCTCCAAGCAGCCGGAACTCAAGCATGCGGCGGTGAAGATCCTGAAGGCCGAGCTGCCGTGGCGCTTCCTGGTGTTCGGCTGGGTGGCGGAGTCCGAAGCGCTGGCGCTGCAGTCGGCGCTGCGGCCGGCGATGCGCCAGTTCGGCTATGCCTCCTGCACGCTGTTCGGGCGCGAGCGCATCGGCGTGCTGTTCCGCGCCGCCGACGATTACGCGGCGGCGCCGGAGCTGGTGGCGGAGATCGAAGCGCGCTTCGGCATCGCCGGCGTCGGCGTGCTGCGCTACGACGATGCCAAGCGCAGCAATGCGCGGCATATCCTGGTGCGCGACGGTCGCCTGCAGGCCGTCTCCCTCGCCGGCGATACCTCGGCCGAGCGCTGGCTGAAGGAGTACCTGGAAGCGGAACAGCCGGTGGCCAGCCTCGGCCGCCTGCTGCTGATGCCGAGCGCCAAGGCGCCGCAGGGCTTCAAGTCGCGCGGCCGCATCGTCTGCAACTGCTTCAATGTCGCCGAGAGCGAGATCGGCGAGGCGCTGGGGCAGAGCGAATGCCTGGCGGCCGGTTCGCCGGAAGCGGCGCTGTCGGCGCTGCAGGGCAGGCTGAAGTGCGGCACGAATTGCGGCTCCTGCGTGCCCGAGCTGAAGAAGATGGTGCTGGCGCGCCCGGCGCCGGCCAAGGCAGCGGCCTGACCTGCGGCGCATCATCCAGCCGGCCCCTTTGAAGCGGGCCGGCTTTTTCGCGCCCGATTCATGCTGCAACGAAAACAGCATCGCCCCTCGCTTTTGTGTACCCTTCGCACATGGAACACATCAAAACCACCTCATCCTTTCCCGCCGCCCGATTCATCAAGGAAATCGGGCGCGGCAAGAAGGGCGCCCGCAGCCTGTCGCGCGAGGATGCCCGCGAACTCTACGCCGCCATGCTCGACGGTCGCGTCACCGACCTGGAATTGGGCGCCATCGTGCTCGCCATGCGCATCAAGGGCGAATCCACCGAGGAGATCGCCGGCTTCCTCGATGCCGCCGAAGCGTCTTTCGAGCGCTTGCCCGATCCGCCGGGTGAGTTCGCGCCGGTGGTCATCCCCAGCTACAACGGCTCCCGCAGCGTGCCCAATCTCACGCCGCTGCTGACGCTGCTGCTGGCGCGCGAAGGCGTGCCGGTGCTGGTGCATGGCGTGACCCGCGACGCCGACCGCGTCACCACGGCGGAAATCTTCGAGGCGCTGAGCCTGCCCTTCGCCCACAGCGCGGATGAGGCGCTGCAGGGCTTCGCGGCGGGCCGTCCGGTCTTCATGCCCATCGCCAGCCTGGCGCCGAACCTCGCCGGCCTGCTGGCGCTGCGGCGCGTGCTCGGCGTGCGCAATTCCACCCATACCCTGGTGAAGATCATGCAGCCCTTCGAAGGGCCGGCGCTGCGCCTGACGTCCTACACCCATCCCGAGTACCTGGCCATGCTGTCCGACTATTTCGGCAGCCTGGCGCCGGTCGAGCGCGGCGACGCCTTCCTGATGCGCGGCACCGAAGGCGAAACCGTGGCCCATCCCAAGCGGGCGCAGCAGATCGACTGGTTCCACGCGCATCAGCGCACGGTATTGGTGCAGCGGGCCGAGCCGGTGGACGAGATACCGCCGCTGCCCGCCTCCAGCGAGGCAGCCGAGACGGCGCGCTGGATACAGGCCGCCCTGAGCGGGGAAGAGCCGGTGCCGCAGCCGATCCGGGAACAGGTGGAACACTGCTTGCATATAGCGAGGCAATTACGCAGCGAGCAGAAAGTTCACCATGAAAGTGCAAGTTAGGTCAGGCAAGGTTCAACTCGTCGGCGCCGGTCCGGGCGATCCGGAACTCCTTACGCTGAAAGCAGCGAAGGCGATTGCCGCCGCCGACGTCATCCTCGTCGACGATCTCGTCAATCCCGACGTGCTGGAGCATGCCTCCGCTGAAGCGCGCATCGTCCCGGTCGGCAAGCGCGGCGGCTGCCAGTCCACGCCGCAGGAATTCATCGAGCGCATGATGATCGCCGAGGCGCGCGCCGGCAACCGGGTGGTGCGCCTGAAGGGCGGCGACCCGTTCATCTTTGGCCGCGGCGGCGAGGAGCGCGCCCATCTGCAAGCCGAGGGCATCGAGGTCGAGGTCATCAACGGCATTTCCAGCGGCCTGGCCGCGCCGAGTTCCATTGGCGTGCCGCTCACCCACCGCGACTGGAGCCAGGGCGCCATCTTCGTCACCGGCCACGGCAAGACGCCCGGCGCCGAACCGGACTGGGCGGCGCTGGCGAAGCTTCCTTTTACCCTGGTCATCTACATGGGCATTGCCCGCTGCGCGCAGATCCAGGCGGCGCTGCTGGCCGGCGGCAAGCCGGCTTCCACGCCGGTGGCGGTGGTGCAGTCAGCCAGCCGGGCGCAGCAGGCGCAGCTCATCACGACCCTGGGGGAGCTGCCCAACGCGATCGCCGCGGCGGGCATCGCCAGTCCCGGCATCATTGTCATCGGCGACGTGGTGCGCTGTGCCGAGCAGTCGGCGGCATGCGAGCCGGAAAGGCTTGCACGGTTGTCAGCCGCCTGAGCACGCTCCGCCATAGCCGCAGCGGCCATCCGGCCGCTCGCTTACAATCACGGCTTGTTTCTGCTACGCGAAAAGTTTCAAGCCATGCCAACACAATTCGATGTCGCCGTGATCGGCGCGGGCGCGGCCGGCATGATGTGCGCCGCCGTGGCCGGGCAGCGTGGCAGAAAAGTGGTGCTGATCGATCATGCCGGGAAGCTGGCGGAGAAGATCCGCATTTCCGGCGGCGGACGCTGCAATTTCACCAACCTGCATGCCGGCCCGCAGAATTACCTCTCCCGCAATCCGCATTTCTGCCGCAGCGCCTTGTCGCGCTATACGGCCCAGGATTTTCTCGGGCTGGTGAAGCGCTATCGCATCGGCTATCACGAAAAGCACAAGGGGCAGCTGTTTTGCGACGACTCGGCGGAGCAGATCATCGCCATGCTCAAGGCCGAGTGCGATCTTGGCAACGTCGCCTGGCGCATGCCCTGCCGCATCGACGCGGTCGGTAAAACCGGCGCCGGCTTCCGCCTCGACACCAGCGCCGGCGAGATCTTGGCCAGAAGCGTGGTGGTCGCCAGCGGCGGCCTGTCCATTCCAAAGATCGGCGCCACCGACTTCGCCTTCCGCCTCGCGCGCCAGTTCGGCCTGAAGCTGGTGGAGCCGCGGCCGGCGCTGGTGCCGCTGACCTTCGAGCAGTCCTCCTGGCAGCCTTTCCTGCCGCTGGCCGGCATCGCGCTGGAGGTGGAGGTCGAGACCGGTGAAAAGAAGGAACGCGGGCACTTCCGCGAGGACTTGCTGTTCACGCATCGCGGTCTGTCCGGCCCTGCGATCCTGCAGATTTCCAGCTTCTGGCAGCCCGGCACGCCGCTGACACTGAACCTGCTGCCGGCAATGGATGTGGCCCAGGTGCTGATTGAAGGCAAGAAAACCCTGCGCAAAAATCTCGGCAACCTGCTGGCGCAATGGCTGCCGGCGCGCTTGGCGGAGGGATGGCTGGCTGCCAACGATTTCTCCGCCGAGGCGCGACTGGCCGACATGCCGGACAAGGCCCTGCGCCGGCTGGGAGAATCCCTCAACGGCTGGCGCATCGTGCCGAACGGGTCGGAGGGCTATCGCAAGGCGGAAGTCACCTTGGGCGGCGTCGACACGCGCGAACTGTCGCAGCAGACCATGATGGCGAGCAAGTCAGAAGGTCTGTACTTCATCGGCGAGGCGGTGGATGTGACCGGCTGGCTGGGCGGCTACAACTTCCAGTGGGCGTGGTCGTCCGGTGTGGCGGCGGGGCTGTCGGTCTGAACCCGCGAAAATCTGTTGAGCCGCTTGCGAATTGCTGTTATAGTGGCGAACTTTCCTTCAGACCCATCGGTTTAGATAGAGCTTACATGACCACAATTCGCCTTAAAGAAAACGAGCCGTTCGAAGTCGCCATGCGTCGCTTCAAGCGCACCATCGAAAAAACCGGTTTGCTGACCGAGTTGCGTGCGCGCGAGTTCTATGAGAAGCCGACTGCCGAGCGCAAGCGTAAGCTCGCCGCTGCCGTGAAGCGCCACTACAAGCGCATCCGCAGCCAGCAATTGCCCAAGAAGCTCTACTGATTCTTGCCGCACCCAGCGTGCGGTCGAATGCAAACCCGCTCCGGAATCGTCCGCAGCGGGTTTTGACGTTTAGGGCATTGTCAAACATCAAATCCGCCGGGATTTGCCTATACGCATTTGTTCCATTGTGCAAAGATAAGCGTGGTAGGCCTTTCCGGCTTGCATGACGGAGTTCGCATGAGCCTCAAAGAGAAAATCACCGAAGACATGAAAGCCGCTATGCGCGCCAAGGATGCCGGCCGCCTCGGCACCATCCGCCTGCTCACCGCGGCAATGAAGCAGAAGGAAGTCGACGAGCGCATCGAGCTCACCGACGCGCACGTTCTGGCCATCATCGAGAAGATGATCAAGCAGCGCAAGGATTCGATCAGCCAGTTCGAAGCCGGCGGCCGCCAGGACCTGGCCGATGTCGAGAAGGCCGAGCTCGCCGTGCTGGCCGAATACATGCCGGCCGGCCTGTCGGACGCCGAGATCGAGGCTGAAGTCGCCAATGCCGTAGCCGCGACCGGCGCCGCCGGCCCGCAGGACATGGGCAAGGTGATGGGCGTGCTCAAGCCGAAGCTGGCGGGCCGCGCCGACATGACCAAGGTATCCGGACTGGTCAAGGCTGCACTCGCCAAAGGTTGATCATCTTCCCATCGCTTTATTGCTGACGCCGCGTGATTCCGCAGTCTTTCATCCAGGACCTCTTGAACCGCGTCGACATCGTCGACGTGGTAGGCCGCTACGTGCAGTTGAAAAAGGGCGGCGCCAACTTCATGGGGCTGTGTCCTTTTCACAATGAAAAATCGCCCAGCTTCACCGTCAGCCCGACCAAGCAGTTCTACCACTGCTTCGGCTGCGGTGCCCATGGAACGGCGATTGGTTTCCTGATTGAATTTTCCGGCCTCGGCTTTGTCGAAGCCGTGAAGGATCTGGCGCAAAACGTCGGCATGACGGTGCCCGAAGAGGATCGCCTGCTGCCGGCGCAGCGCGCCGAGGTGCAGGCGAAGAGCTTGGCCTTGTCGGACGTGATGACGCGCGCCTGCGACTTCTACCGCCAGCAATTGCGCGGTGCGCCGGCAGCCATTGCTTACCTCAAGGGGCGGGGACTCACCGGCGAAATCGCCGCCCGTTTCGGCCTCGGTTTCGCGCCGCCCGGCTGGGACAACTTGCGGACCGTCTTTTCCGACTACGACAGCCCGGCGCTGGTCGAGGCCGGACTGGTGATCGACCGCGAGGAAGACGGCGGCCCGCGCAAGCGTTATGACCGCTTCCGCGAGCGGATCATGTTCCCGATTCGAAATACCAAAGGTCAAGTCATTGCCTTCGGCGGCCGTGTGCTGGACGGGGGCGAGCCCAAATACTTGAATTCACCCGAGACGCCCCTATTTCAAAAGGGAAGCGAGCTTTACGGGCTGTTCGAGGCACGGCAGGCGATCCGCGCTGCGGGCTATGTGCTGGTGACCGAAGGTTACATGGATGTGGTGGCACTGGCGCAGCTCGGATTTCCGCAGGCAGTGGCGACGCTCGGCACCGCCTGCACACCGACCCATGTGCAGAAGCTGCTGCGCCAGACCGACCAGGTGGTGTTCAGCTTCGACGGCGATGCCGCCGGCCGCCGCGCTGCCCGCAGGGCGCTGGAAGCCTGTCTGCCGCATGCCACCGACAACCGGACGCTGAAATTCCTGTTCCTGCCGGCGGAGCATGACCCGGACAGCTACGTGCGCGAACATGGCGCCGCCGCCTTCGAGCAGCAGGTGCGCGACGCGATGCCGCTGTCGCAATTCCTGCTCAACGAGGCGCTGGGCGACAACGACCTCGACAGTTCGGAAGGCCGGGCGAGGGCACAGTTCGATGCCAAGCCGCTGCTGCAGGCGATGCCGCCTTCGGCCCTGCGGCTGCAACTCGTGCGCAGCCTGGCGCAGAAGACCGGCACCGCGCCGGGCGAGATCGAGGCGCTGTTCGAACTGGCGCAGCCGGTGGCCAAGGCGAGGAAGGTTGCGCCGAAGACCAAGCGCACCCCGCCCATGGGTCTGGAGCGGCAGATGATGCGCCTGCTGGTGGCTCAGCCCTTGCTATCGTCCGAACTGGACGAAGAGGCAATCGGCGCGGTTGCGCAGCTTGCGCCGGACAACGCCGAGATGCTGCGCACGTTGATAGGCTGCTGCAAGGCGCTGGGCGAGAGGGCCAATTTCGCCGCCCTGGCCGAGCAGTTGCGCCAAACGCATTCGGAGTTCGACGCGCTGGTTGCCGAAATCGCCGGCGAAACCGAATCGGATGCGGCAGCGGCGCGGCTGGAATTGCTTGGTGCGGTGCGCCAGGCGAAGATGCAGGTGATGAAGGCTGAGATGGACAGTTTGGCAGCGCAAGGGTTGTCCGGCGATGAGGCGAAGCACCGCTATCGGGCGCTGATGCAGCAGCTGGAGCAACTACGGCGCGAGGCTGCGGTCGAAAACATGCCGCGCTGATCCAACTGGCTTAAAATGAGGCAATATTGCTCCGTATGCTATACTTAAAGGCTTTCGATTCAAGGCCTTAGATTGATTTTTCCGGCTCGGACAAGGCGCGAAGAGGGTTTGGCAGCGCTTCAGAACGAACCGGCGAGTGCAGCAACGCTTCAAGGGACAGTGACTAAAGATTAATCAGCTCAGCGGCGCGAGCAATGCCCGCAGGAGCCCACAGTTGGTATTGATGCCATGGCAAACGCAACAAAGACACCCGCGAAATCGAATGCAGCCGCGAAAACCGCGAAGTCGGCTGCAACTAAAGCCGCTGCCGGCAAGTCGATGGCAAAGCCTGCTGTGAAGGAATCCGAAGCAAATCAAGCCGCAGGCAAGGCAAGCAGTCCAAGCAAGGCCTCGACCAGGACCGTCGCCAAGGCGGAACCGGAAGCCGCCGTCAAGGCGACCGCGTCGAAGGCAAAGTCCTCATCCAAGGCGGCTGCCGAGCAGCCGGCTACCAAGCAACCGAAAGCACCTGTGACCAATAAAAAGACCGAATCGAAAGCAGCTGCCAAGCCGGCCAAGTCCGTGGCCAAGGCGGAAGCAGGTTCCAGCAGCAAGAACATGGCGGTAAGTCAGACGACCGATGCAGCTGCATTGGCCGCGATCGACACGTCCAACTATGTGCTTCCCGGCGTGAAGGTGCCCGGACGCCGCGGCCGCAAGCCCAAGGATTTCCAGCCCGAGAATGAAGAAGTCGCGGCGCTGAACGCCGTCGAGCGCGCCGAGCTGAAGGCCGCCGACAAGGCGCGCGCCAAGGATCGCAAGGCCAAGGAAAAGGCCCTGCTCAAGGACGCATTCTCCTCCGATACCGAGGCTTCCGAGGAAGAACTCGAGCAGCGCCGCCAGAAGCTGAAGAACCTGATCAAGCTCGGCAAGGAGCGCGGCTTCCTCACGTACTCGGAAATCAACGACCACCTGCCCGAGAACATCGTCGATCCGGAAGCGATCGACGGCATCATCGGCACCTTCAACGACATGGGCATCGCCGTCTACGAGCAGGCGCCGGATGCCGAGACGCTGCTGCTGTCCGACAGCGTGGCCAGCGTCGCCACCGACGATGACGCCGAAGCCGCTGCTGAAGCCGCGCTCTCCACCGTCGATTCCGACTTCGGCCGCACCACCGACCCGGTGCGCATGTACATGCGCGAGATGGGCTCGGTCGAGCTGCTGACACGCGAGGGCGAGATCGAGATCGCCAAGCGCATCGAGGAAGGCCTGAAGGACATGATCCAGGCCATCTCCGCCTGCCCGACCACCATCGCCGAGATCCTCGCCGCCGCCGACCGCATCGAGCGCGACGAGATCAAGATCGATGAGATCGTGGACGGCCTGGTGGATCCGAACGCGCCTGAAGATTCCGTCGCGCCGCCGGCGCCTGCCGCCGCAGCCGCTTCCGATGACGACGAAGACGACGATGAGGAAGGGGAAGAAGGCGAAGAGGAAGAGGGCAACGCCGCCTCCGGCGCTGCCGGCTACTCGGCCGAACAGCTCGAACAGCTCAAGCGCGACGCGCTGGACAAGTTCAACCTGATCGCCAACCAGTTCGACAAGATGCGCAAGGCCTACGAGAAGGAAGGCTACAACTCCAAGCCGTACGTCAAGGCCCAGGAAACCATCTCCAATGAACTGCTCGGCCTGCGCTTCACCGCCAAGTTCGTCGAGAAGCTGTGCGACACCCTGCGCGGCCAGGTGGACGAGGTGCGCCATATCGAGAAGCAGATCCTCGACGTGGTGGTGAACAAGTGCGCCATGCCGCGCACCCACTTCATCAAGACCTTCCCGGGCAATGAAACCAACCTCGACTGGATCGACGGCGAAGTCGCCGCCAACGAGCCGTACAGCGCCGTCCTCGGCCGCAACGTGCCGACGGTGAAGGAACTGCAGCAGAAGCTGATCGACCTGCAAGCCCGCGTGGTGCTGCCGCTGCCCGACCTGCGCAACATCAACAAGAAGATGGCGGCAGGCGAAATGAAGGCGCGCAAGGCCAAGCGCGAGATGACCGAGGCCAACCTGCGCTTGGTGATCTCGATCGCGAAGAAATACACCAACCGCGGCCTGCAGTTCCTCGACCTGATCCAGGAAGGCAACATCGGCCTGATGAAGGCGGTGGACAAGTTCGAATACCGGCGCGGCTACAAGTTCTCGACCTATGCGACCTGGTGGATCCGCCAGGCCATCACCCGGTCCATCGCCGACCAGGCCCGCACCATCCGCATCCCGGTGCACATGATCGAGACCATCAACAAGATGAACCGCATTTCGCGCCAGATTCTGCAGGAGACCGGCGCGGAGCCGGATCCGGCCACGCTGGCGCTGAAGATGGAAATGCCCGAGGACAAGATTCGCAAGATCATGAAGATCGCCAAGGAGCCGATCTCCATGGAAACGCCGATCGGCGACGATGACGATTCCCACTTGGGCGATTTCATCGAGGACAACAACACGCTGGCGCCGGCCGACGCGGCGCTGCATGCCTCGATGCGCGGCGTGGTTAAGGACGTGCTGGACTCCCTGACCCCGCGCGAAGCCAAGGTGCTGCGCATGCGCTTCGGCATCGAGATGTCCACCGACCATACGCTGGAAGAGGTCGGCAAGCAGTTCGATGTCACCCGCGAGCGCATCCGCCAGATAGAAGCCAAGGCATTGCGCAAGCTGCGCCACCCGTCCCGCTCCGACAAGCTGAAGAGCTTCCTCGAAGGCAGCTGATCAGGAACGCCGTCGCCGGCATGAGCTATTTCATGCAGGAAGGTGACGGCGCTTCGTGTATCATTGCGACCTCGGGCCTCTAGCTCATGCTTGGTTAGAGCAGCGGACTCATAATCCGTTGGTGCCGTGTTCGACTCACGGGAGGCCCACCAAAAATTTATGTCGTGTTATCGAGGGGAAGATGAGGAATCATCTTCCCCTTTTTGTTTGTGGCTCCTTCTCCGCTGAATCTATGTTCAAAAGAGGATGCCGATGCTATCGAAAGAGATTAAAAAATAAATAGCACTCGCAAATCAGCGGAAAGAAACGTCGGGTTTTCGAACTTTGAACATGCGCAAGGATTTGGACCTGAGCGGAAGGGACCTTTCCGATTTGAAGCGGTGGTGAAGCAAAGTTATGGCTACCCCGGTGCTGGCGCAGTAAATGTAAAATAAATGCCGAGGGCAAGTAATGCTGGGAAGATAAGAAGAGCAATTCTTACCGAAATCCTGTACCAAGACTGAGAATGGAACCGTTGCACGAAGCCGAGCAAGAAAAGCATTATTTGCAGCGCGGAGACAACATAAAAAATCCAGGAAACTCCACTCGTGTCTGACATCACGGCAAGTATCGTTCTAAATATTTCCAACGAAGTTGGCGGCGTCATTTCTCTTTACCCCGGCTTCTTAACATGCTCATGATTGAGATACGCACTACGTATCAAATGCAAATTTCCGCTTGCCACGCCCTGAACTTCTTGACCTCACCATCGAACTTAATGAGGCTTTGTCCTGTTGGAAGTGATCCCCTCACAACCCGCCCATTTGACAGAAGAGCGATATAGTCGAATCGACAGTCAAAGGTTTTACCATCGGACTTATTGAGGATGATTTCTTTCGTCCCGTAGCGAAGGTCGTCCCAAACTACGCATCCAATTTGGCAGGTCTTAGGATCAATCCGCCGATTCAGGTCAAGAAGCTGATTCTCGCCTAGGAAAAATACCGACTCACTATTTGAAAGTGGGGCGCGGGGCGATGTATTCCGAGCCTCTGCTTTGCCCAGTGCAACGCAAAATGCGATGCCTGTGAAGTAAAAAATTCGCTTGGACTTTGTGGCGGCAGACATAGCGAAGCGAGCGACTAAAGTTTAATTTTGTGGCATTCAACAAGCTTGGTTGTACTATGGTTGTTCAGTAGTTCGAATCCATTGAAGTTTTCAAGCAGCGTCGTTGTCGTGGCCGTTAGGATGCTCGGATCGAGTGGTTACTCTTGCGTAAATGACCGGCCCGGCGCTCCTGCTCAGCACTCGTTTGTCAAACCGCGGCTCGCTTAAAGAAATAAAAAGTGATACATGCTTCAGCAATTCCTATCCACACCACAAATAATGCACTCAATGCCATATCAAAGATTTTTAGGGCAGTAGCCGAAAGCCTGTGCTTGAGATTTTCAGTAATCGGCAAAATAAAAATTAAGCTTAAGCAAACGGCCTGGAAGAAATAAACGGTGTATGTACCTTCGAAAAGGTCGAAAAGGGAGTGCCTATCCTCGGTTGAAAAAAATTGCAATAGCCAAAAAAAGAACGGAGCAGAGACAGATGCTATTAGGAAAAATTTTTCGCTGGAAAATTCAACATGTACCCAAGCGTGATGCCAGCGATGGCGAAGATCCAAATATAGAGTCCGAAAAAATGGCGAAAGTAACTGCCCATAAAGCCGCTTGGAACAAGTATGGGCATTAACATCCAACTGCTCAAAAGCGCTAAAAAAAAGGCCGATATGTTAAAGAATGTTTGAGCAACACAAACATATATTTTTTTGTAGGCTTCTTGCATACACCATTTCTTCTAATTACGCTGAGATTACGGTCGGTTTCGGTCTACGCAGGCGGCCTTGAAACAAAATAAAAGCCCACGCAAAAAAAAGCCGGAATTAAGCCCAATAGAAATAAAGTGAATATTCGGTATAACCGATTGTTCCACGCCTTTTGGAATAAACCAAAGATTAACGCAGACAGGTAGCAAAGAAAAATTAATATGGTGACTATCGACTCGTCGCCGAGCACCCCCCAGATAGTGAAAAACGCTTTTGCATCATTGATTAAATTCATGAAAATTCCATCGATAGAACATGAACTCACTTAGCTTGTCGTCGTAACGCCGTTTGCTAGTCAAGTTTTCATAATCCCACTTCCCGATTTTGTTTTTTGAATACTTACCACGCTCTATTGGTAGTCCAGCGTATAACCTATCTTGCGGATCGGCTGGATTTCTGCCGAATATTTTCATTAACTTTGGAGTAATAAAGTGAATCGTGTTATTCGAATTTCCTTGGAAGATTTCGATTTCTTTGTCAGAGGTTGATATGGTTAGCTGTATGTGATGCGCCACGTTGACAGCGCTATCGCGCTTCACTGCTAAAGCTTTTCCTTGTAAGTCATTGGCCTGTGCCAGAACATCTCCCGGCACTAACTCTTCTGGTTCGCTAACCAAGATCGTATTGGCCCCTTTACGCTGCATGTCAGGCGCGCCATAGGTGAGCATCACCATTTCGGAAAACCCGTAGATGTTCGACGCATAGCGATCGTGATGCTCGGCGCTGTAGATTTCCATGTTGCGGTAAGTTCGCACGCCTGTCGTCAGCTTGACCGGGAGCCCCTTGGACGAGGCGTACTCGCATAGCACGCGGATGGCGAAATCCTCGCAGGTGAATCGGTTACTGCGAATATCGCCATCTTTATTCCAATACTGTTCGGTCCGTAATCGCTCAGCGATAGGCTTAACACTCTTTTGGAAATCTGCTATATCGGCCTCCGTCCAGAATCTGACCGTCTTCCAAAAAACTTTGAGTTTGATGCTGACGCCTTCTTTATCCGCTTTAGGCGTCAAGGCAATAGAGCGGACCATAAGCGTGGATAAGGCAGCGCTCATCCGAGAGCCTTTCCGCCGATCTCGCAATCGAACGTATCGCCACTATCGCCAGCGATGAGCTGCGTTTTTCCATCCTGGCAGGTCTTCCCTTCGATCACTGCCCCTCGGGCGTCGGTGAGCCGGTAAGGGATGCCTTCAAGCGGCTGGCCGTCCTCATTTAGCAGAATCACATGCTGGTCATGCTCGCACTCTTCATGTCTGCGAGGAGAAAGTACCTTGACCCATTCGCCTGCGTCGTTCTGGCGGTATGTATCTCCACCATCTTCACCGCTTTCACTCGACCAGCCGTGAACATCATTCAACGTAGAAATCAGCGGACAACCGGCCGTGGTGATGTTTCCGTGATGGGGAATGTTCCTCCCGTTGGGGAGCTTAATGCGGGAATGCGCTTCCACGATCTGGCAGCGCTTGCGGCAGGCCATTTGGGCACCGTAGAAAGTCAGTTCCCTTCCGTGGCTGGTGAGTCCGGGCATGGCCTCAACCACTGTGCCACCGCACGCTGCTTTATCGCCAAGGCGAATCCAACCGATTATCTTCATGCCTCAATCTGCGCCGCCACAAAATTAATATATTAACAATAACGAAGCTGTGAACACCTATGTGCGTTGGAAAAGCAACAACCGCCCATGAGGACGGTGTGAGCACGATGGGGATCTTTGAATAAGGAATTGGTGAGAAGTCGCGGTGCTGAATACCGAAGCACCCATGACCTTGAAGCGGGGACCGGATGCTGCAAATCGCGGCATCCGGTATTTGGGTTTTAATCGCGTGTGTTAGCAGATCCAGCCGCGCGCCACGCAGCACCGCTGCGCGCTTCCACAGCATGCGTTTCGCTATCAATGCGGAACAGATAGAGCCATCCATGCTCCACCAACTGCCGCACCAGTTCATGCTTGGCGATGACCGCCTCGATCGCTGCTCGGGGCGCTTCGATGAACACCGACAGCCGCAGCGGCGTGTGCTGCCAGCGCTCGCCATCGTGCAGGGACTGCAGCGGCAGGCCGATGCGCAGGTCGCCGCCATTGCCTTCGAAGACGCCGATGCGTCCGCCGACCACATTGTGCAGGACCTTGTTGCCGCTGCCGTAGCGCAGATTGTCGACGGTGGAGGCGTAGTACTGCATGTTGATCCAGTGGGTGACCACCATGGGCGCGGTCATGATGAGTTCCAGGATGCTGTTGTCCGGATCGTTGCGCCAATCGTAGTCGTGCAGGAAGGCGCGGCCATCGAGGTCGATGCCGGCGCTGCGGCTGCGCGGGGCGACGATGAAGGCGGCATTGCTCGCGAGGCCCCATTCCGGGCGGGTTTGGGCCCAGTCGCCGGCGCGGGCCTGCACCGCGCGCAGCAAGGCCTCAGGTCGCTCGCGCAGGTCGGCCAGGCCGAGAGAGGGCGCGCGTTCCGCCCGCGCGGTCCTGCCGGCCTTCTCCAAACTCTCTTTCAGCCGGATAAGATGGCCGGCGTGGTCGGCGGGAACGAGGTCGGTGTCGAACAGTTCCACCATGTCGGTAGTGGTGTTGTGCAGGCCGGCCAGGAACCAGGTCCTGTCCGGGATCTCGATCCCATCCACAGCCAGCTGCGCACGCACGGCGGCTTCATTGAGCAGCGCCGCCAGCGCGCGGGAATTCACCTCGCCGGTCTGGCCGCAGCAGGCGCCGCAATCGAGTCCGGCGGCATGCGGATTGTTGGCGCTGGCGCTGCCGTGGCCACATAGCAGCACCAGCGGCGCGAAGCCTTGGGTGAGGTTCATGGCGCGCAGCACGCGTGCCGCCAGCGCCGCCTTGTCGGCTATTGCATCGCCGTTCAGCAACAGGCGCGGGCGCAGCTGGCCGCGCTCCTTGCCGAGGCCGTCGTGGTCAGGCGAACTCGCTCGCGCCTTGGTGGGAAGGCTGCGCTGCACCAGCTTGCCGAGGTAGCCGAGGCCGAGAGTTTCCACCAGGGTGAAGGCGGAACCGGGCAGGCGCTCGAAGGACAGCCGCGACTGCTTGCGTTGCAGCCGCTGCTGGCGGGCGCGAATCAGGGTTTCTTCTTGGTGGGGATGATCACAGCAGTCGCCCACCTGCAGCGCCGGCGCCAGCAGACCCGGCAGCTGCGGACGCGTCGCCCTGGTCCCGAGCGGCGTGTAGCTGATGGGCAGGCCGAAGAAGCCGGCGAAGCCCATGGTCTGCGCATCCGGGTCGGCCTGCTCCAGCGCGCGGCGGAACACTTCGGAGCGGACGTCGATGCAGAACACCGCCTGGAAGGCCGGCTCGGTCCGGCGCTGCAGCAGCGGGCGAGACAACGCTGCCGCCAGGGGTAGCTGGTAGGCGAGCTCCAGGGCGCGTTGGAACACGGCTTCGCTGTCATCGGGATGCGCCGCGCCGGCTGCCACCCAGGCGCGCTGCCAGCGCTTCCATGTGGAGTCGGTGCCGCGTTCGCTGTCGTCGAGGAGGCATTCCCAGCTCAGCCGGATCGCCAGCAGGTCGACGATGCGGTCGTCGTCCCGGCCTTGCAGCCGCGCCTGCCAGCGCAGGTAGGCGCACCAGGCGGCCCAGCCGCCGATGCGCAGCAGGGCGACGCTCAGCAGGTCAATGCGATCCTGCTCCGGCGGCGCGAGGCGTTCCAGGGCTAAGGCGATGGCGGCGCGAGCATCGGCCGTCAAGTTGCGCGCGCGCTTCGCTACCTCGGGCGCGTTCATCAGGAGCGCGACGCCATGGTCGGCCATCATCGCGGCGCGCCAGTCGGCGTACAAGCCATTGCCGTGCGGCGGATGCCAGTCGGCCTGGTCGGCGTCGAACCAGGCGGCGCAGAACTGGCTGACCTGATGCGTGATGGTGTTGCGCCAGGCGGGTTCATGGATCAGGTCGCGCTGAGCATCTAGCACGTCGGAAAGCAGCGGCAACGACGGCAGAGCCGGCTCGGGCTGGTTCAACAGGTCGATGAGGCGGTCGATGCCGACATCGGCGCCGGCTTCCTGCGCGGCCTGCTCCAGGTGTCGGCGTGTGAACTCGCCGGCTTCCCAGGCGGCGCGGTAGTAGGCGCGAGGCATGCGCATCGTGCTGCCGGCGAGCGTGCGCAGCCGGCGGGCCGCCGTATCGAAGGGCTGGGCGACCCATCCCCAGTAGGGATTGACGGCGATGAAGCGGTCGAGCGGCCAGGTCGGCGCGATCGCGGCGCAGGCGGCGTCGATGGCACTGTCGAGCTTGGCCTGCTTCGCGGCGAAGAGAGCGTCGGCGGGATTCATGCGTTTTCTCCTTGGGCGGCGGGGCGGGGCAGTGCGCTGGCGCCGACCACATGGGCCGGCATGCGCGCCGGCCAGAGGCGGAAGGTGAGGCGGGTAAAGCGTTCATCCAGGTAGAAGCCGGCGTAGGCCCAGGGATAAAGTCGCGCCGCGAGTCGACCGCGCGGGAAGGCCTGCAGCCATGCCTGTGTCAGGTAGAGCAGCACGAAGCAGGCGCCGATCCAGGCGAGCACAGGCGTGGATGCAGGCGCTGCTGGCGTGCCCACCATCACGCTGAAGACGAGGTGCCAGGCGATATACAGCTGCGCCAGCGCGAGGAGGCGCACGGCGCCTGCCAGCATGCCGTGCCAGAGCAGCGGTGCCAGGCCCAGGCCGGCCACCAGCACGGCCGCGGCGGACAAGTGCAGGTGCGGCATGAGCAAGGACCAGGCGGCGGCGGACGCGGCCACGGCGCCCACCGCAATCGGCGCTGCCGCCAGCTTCTGCACCAGGGCCGGTAAGGGTTTGCGCTGCACGAAGGCAGGCAGCAGATCGCGGCGGCGAACTTCCGATACCGTGTCGCCGGCGCTGAGGAAGGCATGCGCCTTGTAGAGCGAGTGGGCCATCAGGTGCAGGAAGGCCAGATCGTAAAGGCCGAGGCCGCACTCCATCAGCATGAAACCCATCTGGGCGCAGGTCGACCAGGCGAGGCGCACCTTGATGCTGATGCGCGTCATCATCACCAGACCGGCCAGCACGGCGCTCAAGCTGCCGACGGCGATGAGCATTTCCCGAGCCGGCGTCGCCGCCGTCATGAGCGGAGCGAGCCGTATCAGCACCAGGCCGCCAAGGTTGACCACGCCGGCATGCAGCAGGGCCGACACCGGCGTCGGCGCTTCCATCACCTGGATCAGCCACCCGTGCACCGGCAGCTGGGCCGACTTGAAGATGACGGCCAGCGCCACCAGCGCGGCGGCTATCGCGAGCCCCGGGGGGAGCGTGCTCATGCCCTGCAGGTGTGCGGCGATATCATCCAGATAGAGGCTGCCGGTGTCGCGATACACCAGCGCCAGCGCGCCGGCAAGGCACAATTCGGCCAGGCGGCTGGCGAGGAATTTCTTGTGGGCGACGATCAGCGCCGCCGGGCGGTCGGCATAGAACGTGAGCAGCGCATGCAAGCCAAGGCTGCTCATCGCCCATGCCAAGACCAGCACGCCGAGGTGGTCCGTCAGGGCCACGGTGGCGACGGAGGCCAGCGTCAGGAGCATCGCCTTCAGGTAGCGTCCCTGTCCCGGCTCGCCGGCGAGATAGCGGCGCGAATAGCGCAGGATGACCCACCCCAGCAGGGCGATCAGCAAGGTCATGGCCAAACCGAGACCGTCCGCCCGGATGCCGGCCGACGCGGCTTGCCAGGCGGCACCGGCGCCGGCGGCGAGGGCGACGGCAAGGGAAATCAGGGAGGCGACGGCGGCGACACGCCAGGTTTCATCGAGCCGGCGGTCCAGCGCGGCCCAGCCGCTTGCAGCGAGATAGGTTGCCGGCACGCACCATGCCAACGTATCGAATGTGAAAGGCGCCATGTTTTTCTCGGTTGATTCGGGATAGAGCTACTTTGCCTGCCGGACTCGATTAAGTAAAATATATACTTGTTCAACAAACGTTCTATTAAACAGAACAATGCAAAGACTGAACTACCGGCATCTTTATTATTTCTGGTCCGTCGCCAGGGAAGGCAACCTCACCCGGGTGGCCGAGCAGTTGCACGTATCGCAATCGGCCCTGTCGGCGCAGATCCGGCAGTTCGAGGAACAGCTCGGCTACGACCTCTTCCTGCGCGAGGGACGCAGCCTGAAGATCACCGAGGCGGGCCGCATGGTGCTCGGCTATGCCGACGGCATTTTCGCGCTGGGCGGGGAGCTGATGGCGGTGGTGGGTTCGGGGCACGGCGGGCGCCTGCAGCGCCTGCGGGTAGGGGCGGTCGCGACGCTATCCCGGAACTTCCAGGAGAATTTCCTGCGCCCGGTGATGGGCATGGAAGAGGTGCAGCTGGTGCTGGAATCGGGCGGCCTGGAGGAATTGCTGGCGCGGCTGAGCGTGCACAAGCTCGACCTCGTGCTGTCGAACCGGCCGGTCACGCCGGAAGCGGAGCAGCCGTGGCGCTGCCGGCGCATCGCGCGCCAGCCGGTCTGCCTGGTGGGCCCGCCGCGCGGCGGGGCTGCGCCGTTCCGCTTTCCGCAAGACCTGCACGGCGTGAAGCTGCTGCTGCCCGGACACACCAGCGACATCCGCACCCAGTTCGATCTGCTGTGCGAGGACCTGAAGGTGGAAGCGAAAATCTTCGCCGAGGTGGACGACATGGCGATGCTGCGCCTGCTGACGCGCGATTCCGGCGGCGTGTCGCTGGTGCCGGCGGTGGTGGTGCAGGACGAGCTGCGCAGCGGCGTGCTGGAGCAGTACTGCGTGGTGCCGAAGGTGCACGAAAACTTCTATGCGATCACCACCGAGCGCCAGTTTCAGCCGGCGGCGCTGGAGCAGCTGCTGGCGCAGTCATGAGCAGGCGCGGCATGTGCCAGGGCGGATCAGATCATGCCGATGCGGCACGGCTTGCCGCCTGTTTCGGCTCGCGCCCGCGGGGCATTCGTTCCTGCCGCTTCTGTTGCGACTGGAAATAGCGTGCCGGCGTCTCGCCAAAGGCTTCCTTGAATACCGTAATGAAGGACGACACGTCTCGATAACCCACTTCCAGTGCAATGTAAGTGACGCTCTTGCCCATGCTCAGCAAATGGATGGCCTTCAGCAGCCTGAATTGCTGGCGCCAATGGCTGAAAGTCAGGCCGGTCTGCTTGAGAAACAAGCGGGCAGCGGTGCGGCCCGTCATGCCGCATAGCCCAGCCAGGGTGTCGAGCGTGCGGGCCTCTGCCGGATCCTGGTCCAGCAAGCCGATGAGTCGCAGCAGGCGCCCATCCGTTGGCATTGGCAGCCAGGACGGCACGACATCGAGCCGGCCGAGCCGGTCCAGAATTACTTGAAGCAGCCGCTGCTCCATCCCATGCGAAGGAAAGCTGTGGCCGAAGGTGGCGGCTTCGGCCATCAATGCGTCCAGCAGGCGGTCGACGAAAATTACCCCGCTGCGCGACGGGATGGGCGCCGCCGACGCATCAACATACAAGGATCGCAGCAGGAAGGCTTTCGCAGCCGATACCTGATGCCGCTCGCCGGGGAGGATCCAGACCGCCCGTTGCGGCGGCACGACCCACACCCCGGCATCGGTGCGCACGGTCAATACGCCTTCACCGGGTTGGATAAGCTGGGCACGGCGATGAACATGCCAATTACCTTCTCCCGCGTCGTAACGCTGGACCAGGACAAACACAGGGTTTTCTGCACCATCGGGATCAATGAATCTCATGTTTTGTCTGTTTGGCAATATTTGTTGTCATTGTATGCCGAGCTCCGCACGTCCGGAATTTCTATTCTGCAGACCTTCTTTCAAAGAAAGGGATGCAAATGACTAAACATGGAATATTGGGTTCGCTTTTTGCCATTGCCGTGCATGGCGGCAACGCTATCGGAGGAGAGTTGCAGGTATTTACCTCGGATCAGGCGGGCTTCAACACGCATTCAATCTGGTATGACGACGGTCAGGAAGTCACTGTGGTGGATACGCAATTCACGCCCGCGCATGCCGAATCGCTGCTCGCAGAGATTCGCCGGCAAACCAAGTCGCCGGTGACACGGGTGATCGTGACCCACCCGAATCCGGACAAGTTCAATGCGCTATCGGTTTTTCACCAGGCCGGTGCAGAAAGCATTGCATCGGTCAGAACGGCGGCAGCGATGCCTGGTGTGGACGCCTACAAACGTTATTTCTGGGTAAAAATCGCAAAAGCCTTTACCGATGAAACCTACCCCAAGCTGGAACCGGTAAAGACGACGTACAGCGGCAACAAGGTCATCACGCTGAGATCGGGCGAGACGATCACCTTGTTCGAACTTCCGCAGCCGGGCGTATCCAGCAACCAGACCGTGGTGCGGATCGATAAGAGCGGCGACCTGATCGTCGGCGATTTGATCCATGCGCGCAATCACGCCTGGCTGGAGGGCGGCATCGTCGACGGCAAGCCGGTTCCCTCCCTGGCGGGATGGAAGTCAGATCTGCAGGAGTTGCTGAAGCTGGGGCAGGGCAAGGCTTATGGCGGCAGGGGAGCATTCTTGCCGGTGCCGAAGGCAGTGGCACAGCAGACAGCCTACCTGGACAAGGCAGATGCCATCGTCGGTGCCTATATCAGGCGGCTCGGCGACAAGGCGCCTGAACTGGTTGATCCGGCGAAGCAGGGCGCGCACCACGCAGCCATCCAGGCCGAGTTCGTGAAAGCCTTTCCGGATTACGCGATGCCCGATCTCATCGGATACAGCATCTATGGCCTGGTCCAGCAGAAGCTGGGTAACTGACTGCCCTCTGAACCGGATGCCTGCCGGCGCTATGCCGGCGGCATTCAACGTCCTCGCCGCCCGCTTTCGAAAAGCTTCCGCTCCGCGGCGTCAGCTGCGGCTCGCGGCTCTCGGCGAAGACGCCGCTCTGCCGCGACGGCAGTGCGAGCGCGCAATCCTTCAGGTCGCCCGCATCACGCCATGAAGCCGAGGTCGGCCGTGGCGAAGTTGCCGATGTTGGGGAACACGTCGGCGATATCGCCCGGCGCCAGCCCGAACCATTTCCCGAGCGTGGCCGCGTACTGGTCCACCGCGATCTGCGGAAGCAGGCTGCCGGAGCCGACATCGCATTGATGGCCGAGGCCCAGCGGCGGGAATTCGCCGTAGATGTCGCCGCCCTTGACCGCGCCGCCGATGACGAAATGATGCGAGCCCCAGCCATGGTCGGTGCCGTCGCCGTTGGAGGTGAAGGTGCGGCCGAAGTCGGAAGCGGTGAAAGTGGTGACCTGGGCGCGCATGTCGGTGCCCTGCAGGTTGGCCAGCGCGGCATCGAAATAGCCGAGCGCATGCGCCACCTTCGACAGCAGCGCCGCCTGGTTCACCCGCTGGTTGTCATGGGTGTCGAAGGAGGCGAGGTTGACGAAGAACACCTGCCGCTTCATGCCCAGCCCGTTGCGGGCGGCGATCACCCGGGCCACCGTCTGCATCTGCACCGCCAGCGGATTGGCCGCCGCCTGCCCGGTGTTGGGATTGATCCAGGGCGGGATGGCCAGCAGCGCCGAGGCCGGCGGCAGCTGCGCCGCCAGCACGCTCTGGGCGTCGATGGAGCGCGACACGATGGAGGCATGCTCCTGCTCGAGCAGATGGCTGCCGCCGCTGGTGATGATGGAGCGCAGCGGATTGTTGGCGGCGGTGATGCCGTACAGCCCGTTCAGGCCGGCGATGGAGAGCGCGCCGGCGGAAGTCATCTGGAACTGCTTCACCGACTTCCCGGAGAGGAAAACGGTGTTGCCGGCGGCGGAGACGGTGGTGAAGGTGGCCTGGCCGTTGCTGGAGGCCAGCAGGTCGCCCATGCGCCCGCCCCAGCCGAACTTCGCGCCCTCGGCGCCATAGCTCTGCCACAGCGATTGCTGGTCGTTGTGGGAGAACAGCTTCGGCGGCCGCGGCAGGGTGCGGGCCTGGTACTGCGCCAGCGTGAGCGGGCAGATCAGCGGGCCGACGTTGGCGACGATGGCGGCGCGGCCGGCGCCGAACAGGTCCGCCAGCGGCTGCATCGCCGGATGCAGGGCGAAGCTGCGGCCCTGGGCGTTGGCCGGCGCGATCGGCAGCACGCCGCCGGCGCCGCCCGCCGGGGGCAGGGCGATGGCGTCCGGCGTGCCGGTGGCACGGTAGGCCTGGTATTGCAGCCAGGAGTCGGGATCGGTGGCCAGCACCGTGTTGGCCTGGTCGTTGCCGCCGTACATGAAGAGGCAGACCAGGGCCTTGTAGTCGCTTGGCGCGGTCGCGGCGGCGGCGGACGACAGGGTGGCGAGGTTGAGGGCGAAGGGCGCGGCGGCGCCGAGGGTGGAGAGGGCGGCGGCGGTGCGCAGGAAATGTCGGCGCGAGGCTTGCATGCCGGCGGGCTTGTGCTTCATGGGGTTCCTTGGTGCGTAAGACTATTTCTGGATCAGGTACTCGGGCGAGGCCATGGTCAGGAAGATCGCGGCCTGCACCCGGCTGAGCGAGGCGCTGTTGATCGCCGCGTCGTTGCTGCCGGTGGGCGAGGGAATCGCCAGGCTGGAAATCGACTTCACGATGCGGCTCTTCAGGTCGGCCGACATCTGGCCGCCGGTGAGCAGCAGGTTGATGCGCTCCACCAGCTTGTCCGGCGTGGCGGCCAGCGCGATTTCGGCGCCGTAGTCGGCCTTGATGTCGCGGTTGGTCCCGGCGCCGTTCTGGATCACGTCGCGGATCAGGTTCAGGTAGCCGACGACCGAGGTCTCGCCGGTGATCTGGAATTCCGGCGCCACCAGCCCGGCGGCGGCGATCGCGGTGTTGGGCGGCGTGTAGCCCGGCCGGTAGAAGTTGAACACCGATGGCGAGCGCAGCGGCGACTGGCCGAGGGTGTAGACCGGGTCGTCGGTGGTCGTCATCAGGAAGCGCCCGGAAGCGGACTTGGCATTGAAGGAGCGCATCCAGTGCGCCAGGCGCAGCACCGGCTCGCGCAGCTTGCCGCCGTCGGCGGTCGGGACGTCGCTGCGGGCTTCCGGATCGAGCAGGACGGCCTTGATCACCGCCTTCATGTCGCCGCGCACGCCGCTGCCGTTGTCGGCGAAGGCGGCAGCCACCCGCGCCACATAGGCCGGGCTGGGGTTGCTCGTCACCAGCCGCTGGATCAGCTGGCGGCCGATGAAGGGCCCGACATTGGGATGGTTGAACAGCGTGTCGAGCGCGATCTTCAGGTCCGACAGGCCGCTGCCGCCGCCGGGAATCGTCACGCCGAGGAAGCTCTTGTCGAGCGTGGAGTGGAACTGCGGGTACATCTGCATCGGCTTGATGTCGCGGTCGGGGTCCGGCGTCGGCGAGCTGTAGCCGTAGAAGCGGTTGGCGGTCTGGTCTGGGCCGGCCCAGCTCCATCCGGTGAAGACGCGCGACAGGCCGACGATGTCGGCATCGCCGTAGGTTTCCACGGGCGCGCCGTTGACCAGCTTCGGGGTCCCGTCCTGATTCAGCTGCACCAGGCCGATGGAGAACAGCTGCATGATCTCGCGGGCGAAGTTCTGGTCCGGCACGCGCTGGCCCGACTCCTTTTCGTTGTGCAGGGCATTCAGGTACACGCCCATCACCGGATGCAGGGCGACGTTCTGCAGCAGGGCGCGGAAATTGCCGAAGGCGTTGTTGGCCAGCATGTCGTGGTAGCCGGCCATGCCGCGCGGCATGCCGCCGGCCTGCACGTCCACCATCGACACCACGAAGATCTGCGACAGCGCATAAGCCACGCGCTGGCGCAGCTGGTCGTCGGCGGTCACCGCCTTCTGCCAGAAGGCTTCGAAGAACTGGTTCTGCGCCAGCGTGGCTGGCGGCTGCAGGGTGGCGGCGGCTTGGTTCATGACGGCGGTGAGGGAACTGGCCGGCTTCTGCATCTGCCAGGTCAGCCAGCCGTCATAGCCGCGCCAGATGACGGCGCTGATGTCGGTCGACGTCGGGCCAAAGGTCGCCTGGCCGAGGAAGCGCGCGGCGCTGGCCTGGGTGATGGACGCCGTGGCGGCGAACTGGCTGGCCGGCGGTTCGGCCGGCAGCGCGGCCGGCGTTTCAGGGCTGCCGGACTGGCCGCCGCAACCCGCCAGCAGGGCGCCGGCCAAAGCGGCCAGCAGGGTTTTGAAGGGTGAGGTCATGGTATTTCGCATCGGAATCGAGGGAGCGGAAAGCGCCACCATTTTCGGGATTCCATATCGGCGTCATGGACCAAGCAGACCGGGATTTGCACCGATACTTGCAGTAAAGAAAGTTTGGCATCTGCCGGATTCCGACAGGGAATGAGACTAGCGGCGATCCGTGGTGATCAGGCCAGCGTCCAAGCTTGCCTGCTGGTGCCCTGCGTTTCGGCCTGGCCATCCGCTTCCATCTGGAGCCGCCGGCATCCGGCCCGTGCTTCACCGCCACGGCAAGGCGAATTTGATTTACTTCAAGCCTGAAAGAAATCCCTTTCAATTTAATTATTTGAAGCTTAAACTAAATCCCCGAATGCGCCGCTGCCGCCGCAGCGCCCGGCGACGCACCGACCCGACATGCCGCCGTTACGCGCCCTCCCTTTTCCACCGGAGCAGCCATGACCGCCACCACGCAGACCGCCCACGCGGACACCTTCGCCGCCGACCACCTGCCGCCGCGCAGCGAGTGGCCGGAGTTCATCTTCGACCGGCCCGAACTGCGCTATCCGCCGCGCCTGAATTGCGTTCAAGTGCTGCTGGACGAGGCGGTGGCGAATGGCCATGGCGACCGGCCGGCCCTGCTCGGGCCGCAGGGTGCCTGGAGCTACGCCCAGCTGCAGGCCCAGGTGAACCGCATCGCCCAGGTGCTGCGGCAGGACATGGGCCTGGTGCCGGGCAATAGGGTGCTGCTGCGCGGCGCCAACAATCCGATGATGGCGGCCTGCCTGCTGGCGGTGTTCAAGGCCGGCTGCATCGCGGTGCCGACCATGCCGCTGCTGCGCGCGAAGGAACTCACCGTCATCCTCGACAAGGCGCAGGTGCAGGCGGCGCTGTGCTCGGAGAATCTGCGCGAGGAAATGGAGCTGGCGCGGGAAGCCGCCGCCACGCTGAAGCAGGTGGTCTACTTCAACAGCGCCGCGCCGGAGGCGCTGGAACAGCGCATGCAGGACAAGCGCGACACCTATGCCGCCGTCGATACCAGCGCCGAAGACGTGTGCCTGATCAGCTTCACCTCCGGCACCACCGGCATGCCCAAGGGCACCATGCATTTCCACCGCGACCTGCTGGCGGTGTGCGACTGCTTCCCGCGCTCCACCCTGAAGGCGGCGGCCGACGACATCTTCATCGGCACGCCGCCGCTGGCCTTCACCTTCGGGCTCGGCGGCATGCTGCTGTTCCCGCTGCGCGCCGGCGCCGCCACCGTGCTGCTGGAGAAATGCACGCCGCAATCGCTGCTGGAAGCGATACGCGACTACCGCGCCACCATCTGCTTCACCGCGCCCACCTTCTACCGCCAGATGGCGGCCTGCGCCAAGGAAGTCGGCCCGACGCCGCTGAAGAAGGCGGTCTCCGCCGGCGAGTACCTGCCGGTGTCGACCCGCGACGCCTTCCGCCGCGCCACCGGCATCGACATCATCGACGGCATCGGCTCCACCGAAATGCTGCACATCTTCATTTCCGCCGCCGGGGAAGAGATTCGTCCCGGCGCCACCGGCCGCGCCCTTCCCGGCTACCAGGCCTGCATCCTGGACGAGGACGGCAAGCCGGCGGGGCCGGGCGTGGTCGGGCGGCTGGCGGTGAAGGGGCCGACCGGCTGCCGCTATCTTGCCGACCCGCGCCAGGCGAATTACGTGCAGCATGGCTGGAACGTCACCGGCGATGCCTACGAGATGGATGCCGACGGCTATTTCTGGTACAAGGCCCGCACCGACGACATGATCATTTCCGCCGGCTACAACATTGCCGGTCCGGAAGTGGAGGAGACGCTGCTCAGGCATCCGGCGGTGGCCGAGTGCGGCGTGGTCGGCTGCAGCAGCGAGGAACGCGGCCAGATCGTGAAAGCCTTCGTGGTGTTGAAGCCCGGCCATGAGCCGGGGCCGGCGCTGGTGAAGGACATGCAGGATTTCGTCAAGAACAGCATCGCGCCCTACAAGTATCCGCGCGAGATCGAGTTCCGCAGCGCGCTGCCGCGCACCGAGACCGGCAAGCTGCAGCGCTTCCGTCTGCGCCAGGACTGCTGCTGATACATCAAGGACCCAGGAACAAGGAACAGCCATGAACATCGTCTGCATCGGCGGCGGCCCCGCCGGCCTGTATTTCGCGCTGCTGATGAAGAAGCAGAACCCGGCGCACCAGATCACCGTGGTCGAGCGCAACCGGCCCTACGACACCTTCGGCTGGGGCGTGGTGTTTTCCGACCAGACCCTGGGCAATCTGGTGGCGGCCGACGAGCCGACCGCGCGCAGCATCCTGCAAGCCTTCAACCACTGGGACGACATCGACGTCCACTTCAAGGGCCGCACCATCACTTCCGGCGGCCATGGCTTCTGCGGCATCGGCCGCAAGCGCCTGCTCAACATCCTGCAGGAGCGCTGCGAGCAGCTCGGCGTGAAGCTGGTGTTCCAGACCGACGTCGCCGACGACCAGGCCATCGCCCGCGAATACAACGCCGACCTGGTGATCGCCAGCGACGGCTTGAACAGCCGCATCCGCAACCGCTATGCCGAGACCTTCACGCCCAGCGTGGAAGCGCGCCAGTGCCGCTTCGTCTGGCTCGGCACGCGCAAGCTGTTTTCCGCCTTCACCTTCGCCTTCGAGAAGACCGAGCATGGCTGGTTCCAGGCCCATGCCTACCAGTACGACGGCGAAACTTCCACCTTCATCGTCGAGACGCCGGAAAGCGTGTGGCAGGCGGCCGGCATCGACAAGATGAGCCAGGAAGAGGGCATCGCCTTCTGCGAGCGCCTGTTCGCCAAATACCTCGACGGCCAGCCGCTGATGTGCAACGCCAGCCACCTGCGCGGCTCGGCGATCTGGATCAAGTTCCCGCGCATCGTCTGCGGCAACTGGGTGCAATGGAACGAGATCGACGGCCGCCGGGTGCCGGTGGTGCTGATGGGCGACGCCGCCCACAGCGCCCATTTTTCCATCGGCTCCGGCACCAAGCTGGCGCTGGAGGATGCGATCGAGCTGTCCCGCAGCTTCGCCGCCCATGCCGACGCGGCCATGGACGAAGTGCTGCACGCTTATGAACAGGCGCGCTCCATCGAGGTGCTGAAGATCCAGAGCGCGGCGCGCAATTCGATGGAGTGGTTCGAGAACGTCGACCGCTACACCGGCATGGAGGCGGAACAGTTCGCCTATTCGCTGCTGACCCGCAGCCAGCGCATCTCGCATGAAAACCTGCGCCTGCGCGATCCCGGCTATGTTGAGCGCTTCGAGCGCTGGATCGCGCGGCGCGCCTTCGATCAGGCCGGCCTGCCCATGCCGGAAGGCGGCGGGCCCATCCCGCCGATGTTCACCCCGTTCCGGGTGCGCGGCACGGTGCTGAAGAACCGCATCGTGGTCTCGCCGATGGCGCAGTATTCGGCTGTCAATGGCACGCCGGGCGACTACCACCTGGTGCACCTCGGCAGCCGGGCGCTCGGCGGAGCCGCCATGGTGTTCGCCGAGATGACCTGCGTCTCGGCCGACGCCCGCATCACCCCGGGCTGCCCCGGCCTGTACCGGCCGGAGCATACCGCCGCCTGGAAGCGCATCGTCGACTTCGTGCACAGCAGCACTGATGCGAAGATCGCGATGCAGATCGGCCATGCCGGCGCCAAGGGTTCCACCCGCTGCGCCTGGGATGGCATCGACCTGCCGCTGGACGACGGCAACTGGCCGCTGGTGTCGGCCTCGCCGCAGCAGTACATCGAAGGCGTGTCGCAGCGCTCGCGCGAGGCCACGCGCGAGGACATGGAGCGCATCCGGGACGATTTCGTGCGCGCCGCCCGGGCCGCCGAGGAGGCCGGCTTCGACTGGCTGGAGCTGCACTGCGCCCACGGTTATTTCCTCTCCAGCTTCATCTCGCCGCTCACCAACCGCCGCACGGACGAGTACGGCGGCTCGCTGGAAAACCGCTGCCGCTATCCGCTGGAAGTGTTTGCCGCCATCCGCGAGGTGTGGCCGCAGGACAAGCCGATCAGCGTGCGCATCTCGGCCCACGACTGGGTGGAGGGCGGCATCACGCCGGGGGATGCGGTACGGATCGCCCGCCTGTTCAAGGCGGCCGGCGCCGACATGATCGATTGCTCCTCCGGCCAGGTCAGCAAGCAGGAGCAGCCGCTGTTCGGCCGCATGTTCCAGACGCCGTTCTCCGACCGCATCCGCAACGAAGCCGGCATTCCCACCATCGCCGTCGGCTCCATCTTCGAAGCCGACCATGCCAACAGCATCATCGCCGCCGGCCGCGCCGACCTGTGCGCGGTGGCGCGGCCGCATCTCGCCAACCCGGCCTGGACCCTGAACGAGGCGGCGCGCATCGGCTACACCGACATGCCTTGGCCGAAGCAGTACCGCGCCGGCAAGCTGCAGCTGGAGCGCAATCTGCAGCGGGAACGGCAGCTGGCCGCCGCCAACGCCGGCCTGACGCCGCAGCAGATCGCGGCCAAGCTGCTGGAAGGCTGAGCATGGAAGCCCTGCGCGAACTGGCAGGCCGGCATGCTTTCATCACCGGCGGCGGGCGCGGCATCGGCGCCGCCATCGCCGCCGCCCTGCTGCGCCAGGGCGCCCGGGTGACGCTGGCGGGGCGGGACGCCGCCACGCTGGAGGCGACCGCGGCTTCGCTGCGCGGCCAGGGCGAGGTGAACGCCGTCACGCTCGATGTCGCCGAACCCGCCTCGGTGGCGCAGGCCATGGCGAGCGCGGCACAAGCCTTCGGACCCATCGCCATCCTGGTGAACAATGCCGGCCAGGCGTCGTCCGCGCCCATCCTCAAGACCGACGCCGCGCTGTGGCAGCGCATGCTGGACGTGAACCTGAGCGGCACCTTCCACGGCATCCAGGCGGCGCTGCCTGGCATGCTGGAAGCCGGCTGGGGCCGCATCGTCAACGTCGCCAGCACCGCCGGCCTGACCGGTTACGCCTACGTGTCGGCCTACTGCGCCGCGAAGCACGGCGTCATCGGCCTGACCCGGGCGCTGGCGCTGGAACTGGCGCAGAAGGGCGTCACCGTGAACGCGGTCTGCCCCGGCTATACCGACACCGACATCGTGCGCGAGGCGGTGGCCAACATCGCCGCCAAGACCGGCCGCAGCGCCGAGCAGGCGCGCGGCGAGCTGGCCCGCGCCAATCCGCAGGGCCGGCTGGTGCAGCCGGACGAAGTGGCGCAGGCGGTGGCCTGGCTGTGCTCACCCGGCTCCTCCGCCATCAACGGCCAGGCGATCGCGGTGGCCGGCGGCGAAGTCATGTAAGCGAAGAAGAACATCTGGAAAAGGAAGCGCCATGCCCCGCAGCTCAAACCTCAAGATCGACGACCCGTCTCCGGCGGACGATGCGATGCTCGACCTGGAGTCGCGCCTCACCGCCGACCACCACCAGTCGCTGCGCCTGTGGCTGCGCCTGCTGTCGACCACGCTGATGGTGGAGAACGAGATCCGCGGCCGGCTGCGCGGCGAGTTCGACATCACCCTGCCGCGCTTCGACCTGATGGCGCAGCTGGAGCGGCATCCGGAAGGCTTGCGCATGGGCGAACTGTCGCGGCGGATGATGGTTACCGGCGGCAACATCACCAGCATCACCGACCAGCTGGAGCGGGAAAACCTGGTGCAGCGGGTGCCGGACCCGACCGACCGCCGCGCCTACAGCGTCAAGCTCACGCCCGCCGGCCGCCGCGCCTTCGCCCGCATGGCGCAGGTGCATGAAGCCTGGATCGAGGAGCTGTTCTCCGGCATCGGCGCGGGCGACAAGGACAGGCTCTACGGCCTGCTGTCGCGGGTGAAGCAGGAACTCGGCCGCAAGCTCGGCCGGGAAGAATGAAATCAGCTGAACAGCTAAAGGACACAGACATGCGATACCTCCAGGGCCTGCCGCACCAGCTGCCCGGCAACCGCCAGCAGCTCGCCGCCTACCAGGCGCGCCACTTCCGCTTCGAGATGGAGAGCGGGGTGGCCACCGTCACGCTCGACCGTCCCGAGCGCAAGAATCCGCTCACCTTCGAGTCCTATGCCGAGCTGCGCGACCTGTTCCGCAGCCTGGCCCAGGCGGAGGACGTGCGGGCGCTGGTACTGGCCGGCGCCGGCGGCAATTTCTGCTCCGGCGGCGACGTGCACGACATCATCGGCCCGCTCACCAAGCTCGACATGCCCGGCCTGCTCACCTTCACCCGCATGACCGGCGACGTTATCAAGGCGCTGCGTGCCTGCCCGCAGCCGGTGATCGCGGCGGTGGACGGCGTCTGCGCCGGCGCCGGGGCGATCCTGGCGATGGCGTCGGACATGCGCCTCGGCACCGCCCGCAGCAAGACCGCCTTCCTGTTCAACCGGGTCGGCCTGGCCGGCTGCGACATGGGCGCCTGCGCCATCCTGCCGCGCCTGATCGGCCAGGGCCGCGCCTCGGAGCTGCTGTACACCGGCCGCTCCATGGGCGGGGAGGAGGGCGAGCGCTGGGGCTTCTTCAACCGCCTGTGCGCGCCGGAAGACCTGCTGCCGCAGGCCCGGGCGCTGGCGGCCGAGATCGCCGCCGGTCCGGCCTTCGCCAACGGCATGACCAAGAAGATGCTGCATCAGGAATGGAGCATGGGCGTGGACGAGGCGATCGAAGCCGAAGCCCAGGCCCAGGCGATCTGCATGGCGACCAACGACTTCCACCGCGCCTACCACGCCTTCGCGGCGAAGCAGAAGCCGGTGTTCGAGGGGGATTGAGCATGGCCGACACCCGTTATCTCGACTGGCCCTTCCTGGAAGACCGGCACCGCGCCCTGGCGCGGGAACTTGATGCCTGGGCCGCGCGCCATGTCGACCAGGAGCATGAGCACGACGTCGACGCCGCCTGCCGCGACCTGGTGCGCCGGCTCGGCGAGGCCGGCTGGCTGCGGCATGCGGTCGGCGGCACCGCCCTTGGCGGCGCGGGGGAAGCGATCGATACCCGCGCCATCTGCCTGATCCGGGAAACCCTGGCGCGGCATGCCGGCCTGGCCGACTTCGCGTTCGCCATGCAGGGTCTGGGCTCCGGCGCCATTTCCCTGTTCGGCAGCGACGCCCAGAAGCAGGCCTGGCTGCCGCGGGTGGCGGCCGGCAATGCCATCGCGGCCTTCGCGCTGTCGGAGCCGGAAGCCGGTTCCGACGTCGCCGCCATGCAGTGCGCTGCCGTGCCGGATGGCGACGCCTATGTGCTCAACGGCGAGAAGACCTGGATCTCCAACGGCGGTATCGCCGACTTCTATGTGGTGTTCGCCCGCACTGGAGAAGCACCGGGGGCGCGCGGCATCAGCGCCTTCATCGTCGAGGCTGGAACGCCCGGCTTCGAGATCGCCGAGCGCATCGAGGTGATCGCGCCGCATCCGCTGGCGCGGCTGCGCTTTACGAACTGCCGCGTTCCGGCGGCGTGCCGCATCGGCGAGGCGGGGCAGGGGTTCAAGGTGGCGATGGCGACGCTCGACGTGTTCCGCACCTCGGTGGCGGCGGCGGCGCTCGGCTTCGCCCGCCGCGCGCTGGACGAGGCGCTGAATCGCGCCACCGGCCGCCGCATGTTCGGACAGGCCCTGGCCGACTTCCAGCTCACCCAGGCCAAGCTGGCGCAGATGGCGGCCGGCATCGACGCCGCCGCGCTCCTGACCTACCGCGCCGCCTGGATGCGCGACGGCGGCCACAAGGTCACGAAGGAAGCCGCCATGGCGAAGATGGGGGCCACCGAGACGGCGCAGCAGGTGATCGACAGCGCGGTGCAGCTCTTCGGCGGGCTGGGCGTGGTGAGCGGGCAGCCAGTGGAACGGCTCTACCGCGAGATCCGCGCGCTGCGCATCTATGAAGGGGCGACCGAGGTGCAGCAGCTGATCATCGCGCGCGAACTGCTCAAGGAAGCGCAGGCTCAACAACAATGAAAGGACCAGGTTCATGATGCAGATACTTCAGCCGCCCGGCTGGGCCCGCCCGCGCGGCTATAGCAATGGCATCGCCGCCAGCGGCCGTCTGGTGTTCGTCAGCGGCATGATCGGCTGGGACGCCGAATGCCGCTTCAAGGCCAGGGACTTCGCCGGCCAGGTGCGGCAGGCGTTGCTGAACGTGGCGGCGGTGCTGGCCGAGGCCGGCGCCAGACCGGAGCATATCGTGCGCATGACCTGGTACGTGGTGGACAAGCAGGAGTACGTATCCTCCTATGCCGCCATCGGCGAAGCCTACCGCGAGATCATCGGCCGCCACTATCCGGCCATGACGGCGGTGCAGGTGATGGCACTGGTGGAGGACGAGGCGAAGGTGGAGATCGAGGTGACGGCGGTGGTGCCTGAAAAATGAGCAGGCTGCGGCGATAGACGCTGCAAGATTTGGTTACATCATGCATGCCTCTGTGATGTGTCAATGCGAACATAAGTGCCTGGAATACAGTAGTACCGGGCAGTAAGCAAGAGCACTTCACTTCACAGGACGATCATGACACTACAACAGGAAAAGCTGGAAACCGGCAGATTCGATCCCGACAATCTGCTCGACACCCTGATCCAGAAGATGGGTCTCAAGAACGATGCCGCCCTCTGCCGGGCGCTGGAGATCTCCCCGCCGATCATCAGCAAGATTCGCCATGGCCGCCTGCCGGTCAGCGCGTCGCTGCTGATCCGCATGCATGAGGTGTCGGGCATGAGCGTGCGCGACCTGCGCGACCTGATGGGCGACCGCCGCATGAAATACCGCATCAGCGATGTCCAGGGCAAGCCCAAGTCGGCCGCCAACGATGCTGCCCAAGCCAAGCAGATGATGGCCTGAGCATGGCATGCTCCGGGGCGGACGCCTTGATCCGCCCGGCATGAGTCGATCTCCTGCGCGGCGCCGGCACCCCAGTCCTTGCGCCGCATCAGTCCTTTTCCCTTTGTCTTCCCCTCTTCGGCGTTGAGCCGCCAGGTGCAGCTGTTTCCCTGCCGTCCGGCAACGTCATTTTCTTCGATGCGGGTTTGGTACCGAGCAGGCCTGACCGTGGATGACTTGGATGAGGTTCCAAGCCCGGAGCAAGACCCAAGGCAAGCCCCGATGGCGGTGTCGCCCAGCAGGGCAGGCTTCCTCCTCCGAAGCGAAGGACCGGGATGCGGCGCGGTTTCGCGACGCCACGCGTCGCGAAACCGCTGCTACGCCGCTTCCACCTCTCTCGTCAGCGGCCCGTTCCCGCTGAACCGATCCAGATACAGGTAGATCACCGGCGTGATGTAGAGCGTGATCACCTGCGAGAACAGCAGGCCGCCTACCACCGCCAGGCCGAGCGGCTGGCGCAGTTCGGCGCCGGCGCCGAGGCCGAGCGCGATCGGCACCGCGCCCATGAGGGCGGCAAAGGTCGTCATCAGGATGGGCCGGAAGCGCAGCACGCAGGCTTCACGGATCGCCTGCGCCGGCGCCATGCCGCGGTTGCGCTGCGCGTCCAGGGCGAAGTCGATCATCATGATCGCGTTCTTCTTGACGATGCCGATGAGCAGCAGGATGCCGATGGTGGCGATCAGCGTCAGTTCCATGTTGAACAGCTTGAGCATCAGCAGCGCGCCCACTGCTGCCGACGGCAGGCCGGCGAGGATGGTGAGCGGGTGGATGAAGCTCTCATAGAGCACGCCGAGCAGCACGTAGATCACCAGGATGGCCACCACGAGAAGCACCGCCTGGCTGCCCTGGGAATCCTTGAACACCGCCGCGTCGCCGCCATAGGAAGTGATCACGCTCGCCGGCAGGCCGATTTCGCCCTTGATCCGGTCCAGGCGCTGGGTGGCTTCGCCCAGGGGCGTGTCCGGCGCCAGGTTGAAGGACAGCGTCACCGCCTGCAGCTGGCCCTGGTGGTTCACCGCCGTCGGGCCGACGGTGCGTTCCACGGTGGCGAAGGTGGAAAGCGGCACCAGGCTGCCGGCCTTGCCGCGCACGTTGATGCGGTCGAAGGCGGTCTCGTCGCGGCGGTAGGGTTCCGCCACTTCCATGATCACCCGGTAGTCATTGGTGCTGGTGTAGATGGTCGACACCTGGCGCTCGCCGAAGGCGCTGTAGAGCGCATTGCGCAGGTCCTGCATCTGTACGCCCATCAGGTTGGCCTTGTCGCGGTCGATGCGCAGGCTGGCTTGCAGGCCCTTGAGCTGGGAGTCGCTGGTGACGTCGCGGAAGCCCGGCTCGCCGCGCATGCGCTCCATCATGCGGTTGCTCCATTCGTTCAGCTCCTCCGCCTTCACGCTCTGCAGGGTGAACTGGTATCGGCTCTTGCTGGCGCGGCCGCCGAGCTGCAGATTCTGCACCGGACGGAAGTAGACGTTGATGCCGGGCACGGCGCGCACGCGGCGGCGCAGGCTTTCCAGCACCTTCGGCATCTTGTCCCGCTGCGACTGCGGCTTGAGGTTGACGAACATGCGGCCGCTGTTCAGGGTCGAATTGTTGTTGCTGCCGACCGCCGAAGCCACGCTTTCCACGTTCGGGTCGCCGGCCACGATGTCGGCCACCAGCGCCTGCTTGGTCTGCATGGCGGGGAAGGAAATGTCCTCCGATGCTTCGGTGGTGACGCTGATCTGGCCGATGTCTTCCTCCGGGAAAAAGCCCTTCGGAATGGTCACGAACAGATAGGCGGTGAGGGCGAAGGTGCCGACCGCCACCACCAGCACCACGGGACGGTTGCGCAGGCCCCAGTCCAGGGTCCGGGCATAGCCGTTCAGCGTCGCCTCGAAGCCGCGCTCGAAAATCCGGCTGATGAAATTTTCCTGGTGGCCATGCTCCGACTTCAGGTAGCGGCTGCACAGCATCGGCACCAGGGTCAGCGACACCACCGCCGACACCAGGATGGACAGCGCCACCACCACCGCGAATTCATGGAACAGCAGGCCGATCACGCCCGGCATGAAGAAGATCGGGATGAACACGGCCACCAGCGACACCGAGATCGAAATGATGGTGAAGCCCATTTCCCTGGCGCCCACCAGCGAGGCCTTGAACGGCTCCATGCCGTCCTCGACGTGGCGCACGATGTTTTCCAGCACCACGATGGCATCGTCCACCACCAGGCCGACCGCCAGGGTGATGCCGAGCAGGGAAACGTTGTCGAGGCTGTAGCCGAAGGCGTAGAGCAGGGCCACCGCGCCGATCAGCGACACCGGCAGCGACATGGTCGGAATCAGGGTCGCCACCAGCCGCCGCAGGAACAGGAAGATGACCAGCACCACCAGCGCCACGGTGATGCCGAGCGTGATGTTGACGTCGTGCAGCGCCTCGCGGATGGAGACCGAGCGGTCGTTGAGCTGGTTGATCTGGATGGAGGCCGGCAGCTGCGCCTTGAACACCGGCAGCATCTTCTTCACCGAGTCCACCACCGCCACCGTGTTGGCGTTCGGCTGGCGCAGAATGGCCAGCACGATGGAGCGCTCGCCGTTGAAGCGGCTGGCGGTCTTCACCGACTCGTAGCTGTCCTCCACGTCCGCCACTTCGCGCAGCTTGACCGGCGCGTTGTTGCGGGTGGCGACGATCAGGTCGGCGAACTGGGCGGCATTCTGCAGCTGGCGATTGGCCTGAATCGTCAGCGTCTGCTGCGGGCCTTCCAGCACGCCGACCGGGGTGTTGGCGTTGGCGGCGCGGATGCCGTTCATCACGTCGTCCAGCGACAGGTTGCGCGAGGTGAGCATGGCCGGATTCACCCGCACCCGCACCGCGAAGCGCTTCTGGCCGAAGATGTTGACCTGGGCCACGCCGTTCAGCGTCGACAGGCTGGGCGAGATCAGGTTCTCGGCGTAGTCGTTCAGCTCCGACAGGTTGAGCGACGGCGAGGTCAGCGCCAGCAGCAGCACCGGCGCGTCGGCCGGGTTCACCTTGCGGTAGGACGGCGGCGTGGTCATTTCCACCGGCAGCTGGCGCTGGGCGCGCAGCAGCGCCGCCTGCACGTCGACGGCGGCGGCATCGATGTCGCGGTCGGGACTGAACTCCAGCGTGACCGAGGTGGTGCCCAAGGTGTTGGTGGAGCTGATGACGTTCAGTCCGGCGATGGTGGAGAACTGCTTTTCCAGCTGCAGCGCGACCGAGGACGCCATGGTTTCCGGGCTGGCGCCGGGCAGGGTGGCGGTGACGTTGATCACCGGCGTGTTGTAGCTCGGCAGCGCCGCCACCGGAATCTTCAGATAGGCCAGGATGCCCGCCACCACCACCGACAGGCTCAGCAGCACGGTCATCACCGGCCGCCGGATGCAGAGTTCCGAGATGTTCATGGCGCGATCTTCTGGGCGACGGTCTGGCCGCGTCCTTCTTCCTTGTTTTCCGCCTTGCTGCGGCCCTTGCCGCCTTGTCCGCCGGCTTCCGCTTCGCGCACCTTGCTGCCGGGGCGCAGGTTCTGCTTGCCGTCCACCACCACGATCTCGCCGGCCTTCACGCCGTTGACCACGGCGTCGGTGCCGAAGGAATAGATGACCTCGACGCGGCGCGGCTTCGCCGTCTTGTCGGCATCCACCACGTACACCACGCGGCTGTCGATGCCGGTGATGATGGCGGCCTGCGGGATCACGACCCCGTCCTTGATTTCGCGCACGGTGGCGCTGATCGGCACGTACTGGCCGGGCCACAGCGCCTGCTCGGCATTGGGGAAGATGGCCTTCACCTTCACCGTGCCGGTCTGGGGGTCGATGGCGTTGTCGACGAAGCTGAGCTTGCCTTCCAGCGGCGCGGGCCGTCCGGCGACATTGGCCGCCACCTTCACGCTGCCGCCCGCCTGGCCGTTGCCCAGCAGCGCCTGCAGCTCGGTTTCGGGCAGGGTGAAGGTGACGGCGATTGGGTCGAGCTGGGATATGGTGACCAGCGGCGCAGCGGTCGGGCTGGGCTGGACCAGGCTGCCCGGGAAGACGCTGATCACGCCGGCGCGACCGTTGGAAGTCGCGCGGATGACGTCATAGCTCAGCGCCACCCGGGCCGCCGCCACCGCCGCCTCGTCGGCGCGCAGGGTGGCGCGCTGGGCCTCGACCTGGGTCGCCACGGTATCGACCGCGCTCTGCGAGATGAAGCCCTTGGAGAACAATTCCTTGCTGCGGGCCAGCTGGCGCTCCTGGTCGGCCAGGGTGGCCTTGTCCTTCTCCAGCTGCGCCTCGGCCTTCTGCAGGTTGACCCGGTCGGCTCGGTCGTCGAGGGAGAACAGCACCTCGCCGGCCTTGACGAACTGGCCTTCGCGGAAATGCACCTTGACGATGGTATTGGTTACCTGCGGACGGATGTCCACGCTGTTGAGCGAGCTGACGTTGCCGTTGGCGGTGAGGCGCACCGGCACGTCCATCTGCCTGGCGGCGGCGGTGCCGACCGTGACTGCGGGCGGCTGCGCCGGCTTGGCGGACTGCTTTTCTGTCTCCTGCATGGTCTTTCCGTACCAAACAGCGCCTGCGCCCGCGAAGGCAACGACGATCGCGGCGGCGATCAGTTTCTTCTTCATGATGGCAAACCAGAAAGTGTGGGTTCTTCCCGCTCCCGTTCCGTTCCAGCATCGGAATTCCATGCTGTCCAGGCCTAAAAGTTGAGAACCGTCATTAGTTAACAATAGCAAGCATTCTAGCATCCGCTTACAATGATGAGTCTCAAGTTTCGGGGCGATTTTCGATGAAGATGAGCGAAATTTCGGTGCAGGAGCAGTTCGGGATCGCGATCGGCGAAGTCAGCCGGGCGTGGCGCCTGAATCTCAACAAGCGCCTCAAGCCGCTCGGCATGAGCCAGTCGAAGTGGCGCGCGCTGCGCTATGCCGACCGCGCCGGCGACATCGCCCAGGCCGATCTGGCGGCTCTGCTCGGCATCGAGGCGCCGGCGGTCACCCGCCTCATCAAGCAGATGGAACAAGAGGGCTGGATCACCCGCCAGGCCCGGCCCGACGATGCCCGGGTCAAGCTGGTGCGCGTCACCGCCAAGGCCCGCAAGATCATCGCCCGCATCGACCAGGAAGTCGCCCGGCTGCGCGCCGATACGGTGGCCCGGCTGCCCGCCGCCGAGGCGGCCGCCGGCTTGCGCGCCATGCTTACGCTGCAGCAGCTTCTGCAAGCGCTCTAGTCCTCCGCGATCCGGTACGTCCCGGAACCGGTTCCCAAGGCGCCTGGCGGCATGGCATTGCCGCCTTTCCTTCCCCCGCCTCCCCGCCATTTCGCACGGCTCCCCCGTCGTCGTTTTGCAATCAACCAGGGCCAAGCTGCCCGTCCGCCTGTTAGTTTTTTGATCATGATCAAGCCGGCAACCGGGTGGGTTGTGATTCCATGATAGCCAGTGGCACTGCTGCACCAGCCTGCAATGATGATGTTTTGCTAGCAGTCGGGCGTTATCAGGTTTATATTTCCCTGGCGTGTTTCACAGCGAGAAGGTCGCTCACTTCAATTAATCGGATTTTTCTGGAGAATCAAATGAATGATGTCGTTATCGTCGCGGCCGGTCGCACTGCAGTTGGCAAATTCGGCGGCACGTTGGCCAAGACGCCCGCCGCCGACCTGGGCGCCCATGTCATCAAGCACCTGCTGGCCAAGAGCGGCATCGCGCCCGAGCTGGTGAGCGAAGTCATCATGGGCCAGGTGCTTACCGCCGGCGTCGGCCAGAACCCGGCGCGCCAGGCGGTGATCAAGGCCGGCCTGCCCGACATGGTTCCCGGCTACACCATCAACAAGGTATGCGGCAGCGGCCTGAAGGCCACCCACCTCGCGGCGCAGGCCATCATGTGCGGCGACGCCGACATCATCATCGCCGGCGGCCAGGAGAACATGAGCGCCTCGCCGCACGTGCTGAACAATTCCCGCGACGGCTTCCGCATGGGCGACGCCAAGCTGATCGACACCATGATCGTCGACGGCCTGTGGGACGTCTACAATCAGTACCACATGGGCGTCACCGCCGAGAACGTCGCCAAGAAGTACGGCGTCTCGCGCCAGGAGCAGGATGAATTCGCCGCCGCTTCCCAGAACAAGGCGGAAGCGGCGCAGAAGGCCGGCAAGTTCAAGGACGAGATCATCCCGCTCGAGATCCCGAGCAAGAAGGGCTCGGTGGTGTTCGACTCCGACGAATTCATCAAGCCCGGCGTCACCGTCGAATCGCTGGCCAGCCTGCGCCCGGCCTTCGACAAGAACGGCACCGTCACCGCCGGCAACGCCTCCGGCATCAACGACGGCGCCGCCGCCGTCATCATGATGTCCGCCCGCCGCGCCGAGGAACTCGGCCTCAAGCCGCTGGCGCGCATCAAGGCCTATTCCTCCGCCGGCGTCGATCCCACCATCATGGGCATGGGCCCCGTCCCGGCCACCCAGCTCTGCCTGAAGAAGGCCGGCTGGACGCACAACGACGTCGACCTCATGGAAATCAACGAAGCCTTCGCCGCACAGGCCATCGGCGTCAACAAGGAGATGGGCTGGGACATCAGCAAGATCAACGTCAACGGCGGCGCCATCGCCATCGGCCACCCGATCGGTGCATCCGGCTGCCGCATTCTGGTGACCCTGCTGCATGAAATGATCCGTCGCGATGCAAAGCGTGGCCTGGCCAGCCTCTGCATCGGCGGTGGTATGGGAGTTGCTCTGGCAGTGGAGCGCTAAGAAAGGCCTTGGTACGGCCGGCAGCAAAGGCAGTTGCATCAATCGTCAACCCATCAGGAATAGAGAGAGAGAACAACATGGCACGAATCGCGTTGATTACCGGCGGCATGGGAGGGTTGGGTGAGGCCATCTGCATCAAGATGGCGGCATTGGGTTATCAGGTGGTGACCACCTACTCCCCCGGCAATACCAAGGCGGAGCAGTGGCTGGCATCGATGAAGGAGCAGGGCTACGACTTTCGCGCCTATCCCTGCGACGTGGCGAGCTTCGAGTCGGCCCAGGAGTGCATCGCGCAGATCACCCGCGAGATGGGTCCGGTGGACGTGCTGGTGAACAATGCCGGCATCACCCGCGACATGACCTTCAAGAAGATGGACAAGGTCAACTGGGATGCGGTCATCAAGACCAACCTGGACTCGGTGTTCAACATGACCAAGCAGGTGTGCGACGGCATGATGGAGCGGGGGTGGGGGCGCATCATCAACATCTCCTCGGTCAATGGCCAGAAGGGTGCCTTCGGCCAGACCAACTACTCCGCCGCCAAGGCCGGCATGCACGGCTTCACCAAGGCGCTCGCCCTGGAAGTGGCGCGCAAGGGCGTGACCGTCAATACCATCTCGCCGGGCTACATCGGCACCAAGATGGTGATGGCGATCCCGAACGAGGTCCTGGAGAGCAAGATCCTGCCGCAGATTCCGATGGGCCGCCTCGGCAAGCCGGAAGAAGTCGCCGGCCTGGTCGCCTATCTGGCATCCGACGAAGCCGCCTTCCTCACCGGCGCCAACATCGCCATTAACGGCGGCCAGCACATGCACTGAGCATCGTCGCCGGCCGCGGCCGGAATTCGCGACAAGGGCGGCCGGGTGCCGCCCTTTTTCTTTTCCGCTCCTCCCGGTTTCTGCCGTAGGCGAGGCGTTACAAACGCATACAACTTGACGTCAACAGCGTTCATGCGGGCTTCGTTAAACCGCCACGTAGAACACTTCTACGACACCCACTCAAACCAAGAGGACACAGCATGAACAAACTGATCGCCACCGTCATCGCCGCCACCTTCGCCATGGGCACCGCATTCGCGCAGACCGCGGCGACGCCCGCCACGCCGGCTACCCCGGCGGCACCGGCGGCTTCCTCTGCCGCGCCCGCCGCCCCCGCCGCTGCTTCCGATGCCGCCAAGACCGATGGCGCCAAGGCCAGCACCAAGGCCGGCACCAAGAAGGTAGCCAAGGCAAAGAAAGCGAAGAAGGCCAAGGCCAGCGCTGCCAAGGATAGCGCTTCCGCCAAGACCACCAGCGCCGCACCGGCTGCTTCTTCCGCGCCGGCCGCTTCCACCGCGAAGTAAATCGCCCCGCTGCCCCGCCTTCGGCGTACGAAGGCGGATACCAGCCGGCAGCGAGCCGCTGCAATGAAAAAACCCCGGGATGCATGGACGATGCGCCCGGGGTTTTCATTTTGCGGCCACGCATCGTGAGCCATGCGTCGCCTGCGCTCACGATGCGCCGCTCGATGCGCCGGCAAGATCAGTGCGGCGCATCCTCGGCCAGCAGCTGCTGCACGACATCGCGCAATGCGTCCGCCTTCATGTAGCCGGCGCAGACCAGGTCCAGCCGGTCGTCACGCGCCAGCACCAGGGTCGGGAAGCCGCGCACGCCCCAGCGCTGGGTTTGCATGAAGTCGGCGCGGGCGGCCGCCTTGCTGCTTTCCGCCTGCCACAGCTGGTGGAAGGCTTCGGCATCCACATCGAGGCCGGCATCCCGCAGCACCGCGCTGCAGATATCCGCCAGCAGCATCGGGTCGGTCACGTCCCGGCCTTCGGCATAGAAGGCGCGCTGCATCGCCAGGAAGGCCGGCAAGGCTGCCGCCGGCGACAGGCTGCGCACCGCCACCACCGCGCGACAGGCGGGCTCGGTGTCGTACACGAAGCCGGGGCGGCTGAGGGCGGCATCGTCGAAGGGCAGGCCGCTGCGTTCGGCGACGTGGTGCCAGTGCTCGAGGATGGTGCGGCGCTGCTCCTCGCCCATGGCCTCGGTGTTATAGGCGCGCAGTCCGCCGACGACGACATCGACCGGGATGCCGCCCATGCCGGCGCGCAGCGCCTCGAGTTCGGGACCGAAGCCGTAGCACCAGGAGCACATGGGATCGGCGATGTAGAGAAGACTGGTCATGAAAGGGAGCCTTGAAAGGGAAGCGGACCACCTTAGCACAGCGCCGTTCAGGCGGCCACGGAAGCATAGTCGGAAGAAAGCTTGCGCCAGTTCGCCTTTCGAGCATGGGCATCGAACTAATGCAAAACGCAAGCATCTACTGGCGGTAATTCGCTCTTGTGGATTACCCCTGGAAAAGAGCGCCGCTCGCGCTGCCGCCAGCGTTTGAGCAGACCCAGCGGGGCCGACGCTTTTTGCTGTCTTTCTGCCTGACCAGAATTCATTCATTCAGCCTGATTTTCGGAGAAGTCCATGCGCGGCGAGTATCACCAGAAATTCAATCCCGAACTTGTAGAAATGAACGAGAAGCTGCGCAAGGACGCCATGCGCACGCTCGAGCAGTATGGGCAGAAGCAGATTTCCGACCTGCCGGAGATGTCCGAGGGTGAGCGCTCGAAGTGGTTCTTCTGGAACATGCATGAAAACCTGGAGGAGTTCCGCCGGCTGGAACCGACCCTGATCGGCCAGGTGATGAGCACCCAGATGGTCATTACCGAGGGCCAGCAAACCGAATCGGGCCGCAACGCGGTGGAGAAGAAGGTGGTGCTGCAATGCCGCTGGCATCTGCGCGTGGCGTACGCCGGGATACAGAACGAGGAAACCTATCAGATCGGCGACGGCAAGGCCGAACTGACGGTGTGCGACGGCGGGCCGCCGCCGAATGCCTCGCTGCAGGACAACCAGCGCGGTTATCTGCATTCGGACAGCTCGCTCTATCCGAACCAGCTCTTCCTCGGCGGCTGGATCAGCGAAGGACTATGGAACGAGGTCCGGCAGCATCTGTACAGCGGCCTGCCCAACTGCCATACCGACATCCTGCTCAAGGACAATTATCTTTTCCCGGTGCGGGCCGGCTTCGATTTCGTGGTCGGGCCGCCGGCGTCCATCGGCATCACCAATATGGATTTCTGCGTCTCATCCTCTTCCGGCGAGCGCCGCAACAGCCGGCGCAGCGAATCCCTGCCACGCTGAGCGGGCGATTCCACTTCTCTATTGCAACGCACAAAAAATGAGCCTGTCGCAGCGCGTCTTTGCTATACAATAGACGCTGCTGCTGCGCAGCATATTTGCTGCATTCACTTCATCAAGCCTTGCAATCCGCATCCATTTTTTAGGAGAAGCCATGTTTCCGGCCCAACAGAATCCGTTTGCCAGCGCCGCCCGTAGCGGCATGGATAATCAGATCGCTTTCTACAATGCCCTCACCAGCACCGCCATCGAAAGCATGGAAAAGCTGGCGACGCTGAACCTGACCGCCATGCGCGCCTCGATCGAGGAATCCGCCGAAGCTACCCGCCAGCTGCTCGGCGCGAAAAATGTGCAGGAGTTCGTTGCGCTGCTCGCCTCCCAGGCACGCCCCACCATGGAAAAAGCCGTCGCCTACAGCGGCCATGTCAGCAATATCGCCACTGGCGCCCAGGCCGAACTGGTGAAAGCCACCGAACAGCGGTTTTCCGATGTCGGCCGCCGCACCACGCAGGCAGCCGCCGAAATGATGACCAAGCTGCCCGTTTCCCTGGACGACCTGACGGCGTACATCAAGGCCGGCTTTGAGAATGCCAATCCGAATCGCCTGTTCGCGGCCGCGATGCCTGCCGCCCGCGCCGCCCAGGAAGTGGTCAGCGCCAGTGTCACGCCGATGACCCAGGCTGCCGCGCAGACGGCTCAGGCCGCGTCGACCGCTGCCGACAAGAAGGACGGCACCTCCGCCTGAGCACTGCCAGCCGGATGAGATACGGGCCGCACATGCGGCCCGTTTTTTTTCATTGGAGGTGGAAGCATGGCGCCGCCTCGGCGCGCGGCTGGCGTGCCGGCTCAGCAGGCCAGCTGTGCCGTGCCGCCGCGCTGCCGGCGAACGGCGCGCGACCGGGTGAGCGGCCGCACCTTGAACCGGCCTTCGGCAAAAACGCGCGACAGGATGCGGTAAGTCTCGGGGTCGAATGCGGGCCGCGCCGGCGCATCTTCCAGCAGCGACCAGATGCCGCCCTCGTCGCGCGCCGTGCCGAGATGCCGCCAGTTGTCGAACACATGAATGTCCTGCCGGCCATCGGTGCCGGCCTCGATCACCGCCACTGCGCCGGCATGCGGCCAGGGCTGCAGGCGCATGCCGCGCAGCGCAGCCCTCAGGCGCTCGCCGTGGCCGTGCTGTTCGCCTTGCCCGGCGCAGGCCGGGCAGTGATGCAGGGAACGCTCGGTGAACGGCAGCGGCGGCGCTTCCCGTCCCGGCTCCAGTCCGAGCAGCACCGGGCACAGGCCGTCGCGCTCGGCCAATCCGCGCAGCGCCGCCTGCGCCTTGCGCGGCGACTGGAACAGGCCGTACAAGCCATCGTCCGGATCGAAGTCGTCATCGTCGGCACACACCAGGCGCGGCTCCAGCCCGCCCTGCGGCGAGGGTTGCAGCTGCCAGGCGCAGAATTGCGCATCCTGGAGCAAGGCGAGGTTGTGCACCGGCTGCAGCATGTGCGCCAAGCGCGCTTCCAGCAGCGCCGCGCCGAGTTCGCCCGCCGTTTCCTGCCAATCGATGCGCCGCAGCTGGCGCGCCAGCTGCGCATCCTTGTACGACTGGCGGCTGCTGGCGAAGTGGGCCATGACCCGCGCCCGCAGCTGGCTGCTGCGCCCGATGTAGAGCGGCACGTCATGCTCGCCATAGAAGAGATAAATGCCGGGGCCGTCGGGCACGTCGTCGAGCAGGTCGGCATCGAGATGGGCCGGCAGCGCCGGCTTCTGCAGCAGCGCCCGCACCGCTTCATGCATCGCTTCGGCCGGCACCGCGCGCTCCAGCTTGCGCCAGTACTGCCATAGCAGGTCGGCGTCGGCCAGCGCCCGGTGGCGCTCGGCGGCATGCAGCCCATGGCGGGCGATGATGGCATCCAGGTTGTGCTTCGGTTCCGCCGGAAACAGCCGCCGCGACAGCTTGACGGTGCACAGCGTCTCGGCGCGGAAGGTCATGCCGAGGCGCCTGAAGGCATGGCGCAGGAAGCCGTAGTCGAAGCGGGCGTTATGGGCGATCAGCAAGGCTCCCTCGAGGCGGCGCAGCAGTTCAGGCGCCACGTCGGCGAACGCCGGCGCATGGCGCACCATGGCGTCGCTGATGCCGGTCAGGCGCTGCACCGGCAGCGGCAGCGGCCGCTCCGGGTTGACCAGGGTGGACCAGCGCTCCACGCCTGTGGCGCTCACCTCGACGATACCGATTTCGGTGATGACATCGGTGGCCGGATTCACCCCGGTGGTCTCCAGGTCAATGAAAAGCAGTTTGCCGTAATGGTCGAACATCGGGCGAATCCATCCGCGCAAGGAAGGGGAAAAAGGCCAAGCTAATTCAGACCATGGCGCGGCGGCGGAGTTCACCCGAAAGGCGAATTCCGGAGCAGGGGAAAGCAGATCAGGGAGAGAGCGTCCGGCGGACCGGACGCGGAGGGGATAAAGGAAGCAGGAAGCTGCCGCGAAGAAACGAAGCAGTTGCCGGACTAGCCAGCCTTGACCGCAATGCGGGCATCGCCCACGGCCACCACCTGGCCGGCGCGGACCTTGCAGGTCTTGCGTAATTCCTGCTGGCCATCGACCGACACCGCGCCGCTGGCCACCATGGCCTTGCCCGCGCCGCCGCTGTCGCACAGGCCGGTGAGCTTCAGCAATTGATTGAGTTCGATGAATTCGCCATCGAGGATGAATTCGAGTTTTTGCATGTCAGGTTCCGTGGAGTTGCTGTCGCGCCTTCTGCAGCCAGATGGCGAGGTTGGCTTGCAGGTCTTCTTGGCTGAACGAGCAGCTCTCTTCGGTGAACAGGCTGCCGGCTTCCATCCGGCCCAGCATGTCTTCCATGACCGCCGTGTAGCGTGGCGGCAGCCGGGCCAGCAGAGCCGATTGCGTCCGCCATAGGCTGCAGAAGGCCGCGATCGACAGCCGCCCCTGCTTCAGGTCGGACAGGGATTGCTCCAGCAGCGGCAGGGATTCATGAACGGACATGGAGACTCGGGAAGACATTCGGCAAGCGGGTGGCGATTCTACCAGCCCCGCCTCACAACTGCTGCGCCTCGAAGGTGTTGCAGGCGGTGATCTGCCCGGTCTGGATGCCGCGCCGGAACCAGCGCACCCGCTGCGCCGAGCTGCCATGGGTAAAGGAGTCCGGCACCACATGGCCGGTGGCCTGGCGCTGCAGTGCATCGTCGCCGATGGCGCTGGCGGCATTGAGCGCAGTCTCGATGTCGCCCTGCTCCAGGATGTTGCGCGCCCGGTCGGCGTGGTAGGCCCACACGCCGGCGAAGCAGTCGGCCTGCAGTTCCAGCCGCACCGACAGGGCATTGCCCTGGGCTTCGGAGGCACGGCGCCGGGCGGCGTCGACCCTGCCGGATATGCCCATCAGGTTCTGCACGTGGTGGCCGACCTCGTGCGCGATGACGTAGGCCTGGGCGAATTCGCCGGATACCTTGAAGCGCTGCTGCATCAGGCGGTAGAAGCTGAGGTCGATGTAGATGCGCTGGTCGCCCGGGCAGTAGAAGGGGCCGGTGGCCGTCTGCCCGGTGCCGCAGGCGGTCGGCGTCGCGCCGGAGAACAGCACCAGCTTGGGATTGACGTACTGGCGGCCGCTCTGGCGGAACAGGCCGGTCCAGGTATCTTCGGTGTCGGCCAGCACGGTGGAGACGAAGCGCGCCATCTGGTCGTTGGCCGGCGGCCGGTGCGCCGGCGCCTGCTGCACCGGCGCTACCTGTCCGCCGCCGCCGCTGAGCAGGTTGAGCAGGGTGACCGGGTTGATCCCGAGGAAATAGGACCCGACCAGCGCCACCACGATGGTGCCGATGCCGATCGAGCGTCCGCCGAAGCCGAAACCGCCGCCGCCACCGCCGCCGTAGTCATCGCCGCGGCGGTCCTCCACGTTGTCGCTCTCGCGATTGCCTTCCCATCTCATGTCATTCTCCGGAATCGATAGGCGCGTGTGCGCCGGCAGGGATTGTTTACCAATGTGGGTGAATAAACAAGTTCCGTGCCCGTGGCCGCGAGGAAAGACTCACCTGCGATTCATGGAAGGGGCTCAGAGCGAGATGCGGTCGCGTCCGGCTTCCTTGGCCCGGTAGAGCGCGGCGTCGGCGGCGGCGATCAGCTCCGGCGCCGACTGGTCCAGCTGGAAGGTCGCCACGCCCAGCGACGCCGTCATGTGCGGCAAGGGCAGGCGCATGTCGGAAAAAATTACTGACTGGCGCAGCCGCTCGCGCAGACGTTCGGCCACCATCATGCCGCCGGCTTGGCCGGTGCCGGGCAGAATCACCATCAGCTCCTCGCCGCCGTAGCGCACCGCGAAATCGGTCGGGCGCAGGGCGCCGGTGATCGCCTTGCCGGCGGCCTTGAGCGCCTCGTCGCCGACCAGGTGGCCATGCTCGTCGTTGAAGCGCTTGAAGTGGTCGAGGTCGATCAGGATCACCGACAGCGGATTGCCGCCGGCTTGCGCCTCGTCCACCATGCCGGGGAAGTGGCTGTCCAGCCAGGCCCGGTTCTGCAGGCCGGTGAGGCCGTCGACCATGGACAGCTGGCGGTAGAACTCCCCCAGCTTCTGGCGCCGGCGCAGCTGGGCGTTGGCGGCGCGGATGCGGAAGGAAAGCAGGCGCAGCAGGTTGCGCGCCACGCCGTTGGAGGCATCAATCAGGCGCCATACGGTGGGGGCGTCGATCATCAGCAGTTCCGACTCCTGCAGGGCGCGGATGCGCTCGGCGCCGCTGTCCTCTTCCAGCACCGAAAGCTCGCCGGTGCATTCGCCCGCCAGCACCCGGCTGCTGCTGCCGTCGCTGCGCTCGTCGTCGGTGCCGACTTCAAGCGCGCCGCTCAGCACCACGTAGAGCCGCGCCGGCTGGTCGGCGCCACGTTCCAGCCGGGTTCCGGCGGCGATGCGCAGCACCGGGCAATGTGCGAGCAGCGGCGCCACGTCGGCGAGCGAGGCGCCGTCGAACAGTTGAACGCCTTGCAGGCTGTAGGTGCCGGTGCCGAAAGTGGACGGCGTTTTCGCCGGATGGGTAAGGTCGAGCATCAGAACACCTGGCGCGTGACCGCGACCTTGATGATGTAGGCGAACACCGCCAGCGCCGCGAAGAAGGCGGCGATGCGGATCTTTTTGGTCTTGCCGCGCCTGAGGGCGACGGTGCCGAGCAGGATGTAGAGGATCAGGCCGACCACCTTGGCCGTCAGCCAGCCCTGCGCAAAGGGATATTGCCCGCTCCAGACGGCCAGGGCGATGGCGGCGGCCAGCAGTAGGGTGTCGTTCACATGCGGCACGATGCGCACCCAGCGCCGCTGGAGCAGGGTGGAATCGCTCATCATCCACAGCCCGCGGATGAAGAAAAACATCCCGCTCAGCACGGCGAAGGTGATGTGAAGATGCTTGACAGCCAGATAACTCATCCGGAACTCCGTTGGCCGCTCATGGCGTGGTTTCTTGAATGCAAGTCATCATTCTAGCAATGGCGGCGTCCGGAAATCCGCGCCGCAAAAGAAAAAGGCAGACGCTGTCGCATCTGCCCCAATGTTGGCGAGCCGATCGAGCTCAGTCGTCATGCTTGTGCTTGTGCTTTTCCTTGTCGTGGCCATGTCCATGGCCGTGTCCGTTGCCGTGGCCATGCTGCTCGCGCCACGGGCGGCCGTAGTTCTGTTCGACGTAGACATGCTGGGTGTAGGGACGCTCGGTCTGCAGCACCACCGGCACGCCGCTGGTGACGTAGCCTTGGAACTGCACCGGCAGGTTGACGCCGACCTGCCAGCTGCCGCCATTGAGCCAGAACCAGCTGCGGGTGTCGGGGGCGTAGTAGACCTGCTGCGCCGGATAGTAGACATAGTTGTACTGGCGGCGAGCCGCTTCCTTGGCGCGGTGGCCGTGGGCCGGCGCCCAGGGCGGAGGATCGGCCTGGGCCGGATTGCCGGCGCCGAGGCCGAGCACGAGGACGGCGGGAAGGGCGATGCGTAGTGATTTGATCATGATGGCTGCGGAAATGAACCGGCGATGGTTCTTCAGTGAAACATATCCGCATTTTGCCGCATCCCTCCCCTGTTGGGGGAAACGGCGCGGTGAAAGCTGTAACAAAGGTGTATGTGTCTCTATCCAGCCCCAATCCAGCGGAAGGTGAGGTTGATGCGTGGCCCGCAAGGCGCGCTTTCCCTGGGCACCGCATGGCGCCAGAAGCGCTGCACGCCGCTTTCCATCAGCAGCAGGCTGCCATGGCTGAGCGCCAGCGAGAGCGGCCGCAGGTCGCGGCGGCGCGCATGGCGCAGGCGGAAGCTGCGGGTGGCGCCGAGGCTCAAAGAAGCGATCGCCGGGTCCGGGCCCAGTTCCGGCTCGCTGTCGCTGTGCCAGCCCATGGCGTCGGCTTCGTTCCGATAGAGGTTGAGCAGCACGCTGTTGTAGGCATGGCCGCTGGCAGCTTCCACTTGCTGGCGAATGCGGGCCAGCGTCGGCGACCAGGCGCGGGCTGCCAGGCTCAGGCCGGAATAGGCATAGCCGACGTCCCCGATCCAGGCGCACAGCCGCGGCTGCTGCCGCGCCTGGCCGGCGATCACGACGCTTTCCTGGCGCCAGTCGGTTTCCTTCAGCAGCAGGTCGAACAGGCGGTCGGCCTCGGCCGGGTCATAGAAGCGCGGCATGAAGCGCATCCTGGCGTCGGCCAGTTCGATTTCCTCGAAGCCCGGTGCCGCCGGATCGAACAGGCCGGCTTGCCGAGTCATTGGCGCGGCCAGAGGATCATCTGGGTGCAGCGGAAGGTGGCGATGAGCTTGCCGCTGTCGCGGTGGGTCACGAGAGCGTCCCATACCTGGGTGGTCTTGCCGAGGTGGACCGCCTTCGCTTCGCAATCGATGGTGCCCTCGGTGGCGGTGCCGAGGAAATTGCTCTTCAGCTCGATGGTGGTGAAGCTGCTCGCGCCGTGCGGCAGGTGGGCGACGCAGGCATAGCCGCAGGCGGTGTCGGCCAGGGTGACGATGGTGCCGGCATGGAGAAAGCCATTGGGCGCCATGTGGTCCCGGCGCAGGGCGAGTTCCGCGGTGAGCCGTCCTTCGCCGATCTCGCCGACGACGAGCCCGAGGTAGGCCGGCAGGTGATCCTGGCCGATGCGGTTGAAATAGGCAGCGTCCCTGGTCTGCGTCATGTCGTTCCTCCTGGCTGTTGTGCGGTCGATTGTACGCAGGATCGGCCGCCGCCGCCGGATTGAACTCGGCCAAGGCATCTTGCTCCAATGGCAAGCAATGCGACGGGAGGACAATATGGGACATCAGCCAGAGATGAAGCAGAGCAAGGCAAGCACGCGCAGCAGCGGCAACCGGACGGCCTGGGCGGCCGGCGTCGGCGCCGTCCTGGCGCTGGCGGCAATGACGGTGCGCCGCCAGACCAAGGCGGTGGAATGGGACAACCCGCCGCTGGGGCAATTCATCGACGTCGAGGGCATGCGCCTGCATTACCTCGAGCGCGGCAGGGGCCGTCCGGTGGTCCTGCTGCATGGACGCGGCGTGACGCTGCAGGATTATGCGATCAGCGGCTTGCTCGACAAGGTGGCCCGCAACTACCGCGCGATCGCCTTCGACCGTCCCGGCTACGGCTACAGCGCCAAGCCGGGTTTCGCCGGCTGGCAGCCGATGGCGCAGGCGCAATTGCTGCATCATGCCCTGGTCAGGCTCGGTATCGAGAACCCGATCGTGGTCGGCCATTCCTGGGGGACCCTGGTGGCGCTTGCCATGGCGCTGGAGTTTCCGGCGTACGTGGGCGGTCTCGTGCTGGCCTCCGGCTACTACTTCCCGACGCCGCGCCTCGATGCCATTCCGCAGGCGGTGCCGGCGATCCCGCTGTTCGGCACGCTGATGCGGCACACCGTGTCGCCGCTGCTCGGCCGCCTGATGTGGCCCGCCATCATCCGGCAGGCGTTCGCGCCGGCGGACGTGCCGCAGCGCTTCGAACAGTTCCCGCCCTGGATGGCGCTGAGGCCGGATCAGCTGCATGCCAGCGCCGCCGAAGCGGCGCTGATGGTGCCGGCCGCCATGCAGCTGAGCAGGCGCTACCGGGAACTGCGGCTGCCGCTGGCGCTGCTGGCCGGCGCCGAGGACAGGGTGGTGGATACCGGGGTGCACACCGAGAGCCTGCATCGGCTCCTGCCCCACGGCGACCTGCGCATCCTGCCGGGCGTGGGCCACATGCTGCATTACGCCGCGCCGGAGGAAATCGTGTCGGCCATCGATGCTGTCGCCCGGGCCGGTACGTCGGCCGCCCGGCGCGGCATGCAGATGCATCCGGCTCCGGCGGCGCTGCACTAGCCGTTCGCCGGCTCGTGGCAAAAGGGAAGGGACATCCTCCCTTCCTTGCCGCGCTCACTCGCCGCCCCTGGCCATGGGCGCCGCCCGTTCTCCGATCGCACCACGAAGCGCTGGTCAATACGAGGCGCGGTAGCGGTGGCCCCGGTAGTTGAGGATCATGCCGCTGCTGGTGATGCTTTCCAGCCTGAGCCCGGGCGCGACTTCCTCGCCTTCATGCATCAGCTTCTGGTTGATCAGCACCGAGCGGTCGGCCTTATTCGGTGAATAAAGGAAGCCGTTGACGGAGAAGGCCGGAATCTCGCGCTGCACCTGTTCCGGCAACTGCTGGAAAGTGCCGGCCGGCGGCGGCGCCGGTTCGGCCGGCCTTGCCGCCAGGGCCGCTTCCTTTTTCGCCTGTGCCTTGGCGCGGGCTTGCGCCTCCTTCTCTTTTTCCTTCTCTCTTTCCTTCTGCCGGTTGCGTGCCGCCTCGCGCCGGGCGGCCGCATCGGGGCCCGGCTGCGATGCGGCCGCGTTCCTGTCCGCCGGTGCGCTTTCCGGCGCGGCCGGTGGCTGCGGCGCCGCCTGTGCCACCGGGGGAGGCGGCGTCGTGGCAGGCGGCGGCGCGGCGATTGCAGGGGCGGACGGGGCTGCGGGCGCGGCGGACGGCGCGGAGACGGGTGCCGGGGTCCGCGCGCCCTGGTTCAGCCAGATGCCGGCGGCAAGCATGGCGGCGCCTGCCGCGCCGAGGATGAACAGCCTGGCGCGGCGTCCCGCCGAAGCCGGCGCTGGCCGCCGTCCGGAGGCGATCTGCGGCTGGGCCTGCAGGTCGGGCACCTTGCCGGCGTCGCGTTCCGATTCCGCCTTCTTCAAGGCGTCCAGAATGAAAGACATGCGTTATTCCTCGGATGAAGCAGTGATCAATGCGGCGACCGGCCGCAGGCGCGGCTCCTTTGCGCCGGTGGCGCGGGCGAGCTGCATCAGGGTGACCGGTCCGGCCACGCCGTCGACCGGCAAGCCCTGCATTTGCTGAAACTCCCGCACCTGTTTCTGCAGCGCCGCGTCGAATTCCTTGCTGCCGGCGGGGCGGCTGCCGTTGAGCCGGGCCAGCCGCTGCGCCAGCCACTCGACCTCGGGGCCGGCATCGCCCAGCCTGAGGATCTGGCGCGGGCCGGCATCGGCGCGCCAGAAAGTGTCGAAGTCGCCGCTGAAGTAGCGCGAGAACACCGGCAGGGCCAGGGTCTGGCTGATGTCGCCGGCGCGCAGGGTGGCGCTGGTTTCGTTCAGCTCGGTGAGCAGGGCGAAGTAGATGCCGTTGGCGGCATCATGCATTTCGACCACCGCGGGGCGGTCGATCTGGCGCAGGGCGGCGAAGCCGGTGCCGTGCAGGCAGTGCAGCTTCGCTTCCTCCGCCTGTTCACAGGGGGCCTCGCCGTCTTTGAGGGTCGCGCCCCACAGCGCGGCGAGCTGACGCTGGCCGTCCTGCTTGCGCGGCAGGCCATGAATCGAGCGTCCGCCCTCTTCTGCCAGCACCTGCGGGCGCGGGCGGCTGCCGGTTGAGGGGGCCGGCTGGGCATTGGCGGCGGCTGCCGGCTCGCCCGCCGGCGTGGAGGGGGGCGGTGCGGACGCCTCCGCCGGCTTGGCCGCAGGGCCGGGCTGAACGGGATTCGCAGGACTTGCCGCGGGAGCTTTCGCCACGGTCTGCCCACCGTTGCGCAGCAAGGCCTGCAGGCGCCCGTCCCGCGCCACGCCGACGGCCAGCGCCAGCACGCCGCATGCCACCAGGCCCCAGGCAGCGTAGCCAGCCAGCGCGCTCTGCGGACGGCTGCGGGCGCCGTGTCCGGCTTCGGCGTCGAACACTTCGGCCGCCGCATATTCCAGCGTAGCCCGGTCCACGTCCTTCCTACCCTGGGCATAGGCGCCGAGCAGGGCGCGGTCGCACAGCAGGTTGATGCGGCGCGGAATGCCGCCGGTGAGCGATCGGATCCTGGCAAACAGCTTGTGCGGAAAGGGCGAGGCGGCCTTCAGCCCGGCCACCGACAGCCGGTACTGCACATAGCTTTCCACTTCCTGCTCGCTCAGGGCCTTCAGGTGGAAGCGGGCGACGATGCGCTGGGCCAGCTGCTCCAGCCGCGGCTGCGCCAGCATTTCGCGCAGCTCCGGCTGGCCGATGAGGATGATCTGCAGCAGCTTGCGCTCGTTGGTCTCCAGGTTGGTCAGCAGGCGCAGCTGTTCGAGCACGTCCGGCGCCAGGTTCTGCGCCTCGTCGATGATCAGCACGCTGTTGCGGCCGTCGGCATGGGCCGCCAGCAGGTGACGCGTGAGGGCATCGATATGCGCCTTCACGCCCTGGCCGGGCGTGACCGCGATGGCGAACTCGTCGCAGATGGTCTGCAACAGCTCCAGCACCGTCAGCTTCGGATTGAAGATGTAGGCGATGTTGCAGTTGGCCGGCACCTGCTCCAGCAGGCAGCGGCAGATGGTGGTCTTGCCGGCGCCGATCTCGCCGGTCAGCAGCACGATGCCGCCGCCGCTGCCGATGCCGAACAGCAGATGCGCCAGCGCTTCCCGGTGGCCTTCCGTCATGAACAGATAGCGCGGATCGGGGGCGATGGAGAAGGGGGCTTGCCTGAGGCCGAAGAAGTCGTTGTACATGGAGAGACGGCAATGGACCGGACATGTCCGGCGTGCCGGCAAGGCTAGCACAAAAGCCGCCCAGAGCGATGCCGACGGCTGCGGCGCGCCGTTGCGGATCTCAGTTCGTGCCGAGCGCGCTGGAAGGCGAGGTGCCGGACAGACCGGCGCCCGTGCCGATGGCCGTTCCGGTGCCGGTGGCCGCTCCGGTGCCTGTTCCCGTCGCGGCGCCCGCCTGCAGCAGCAGCTGGCCGCGCAGTTCGCCGAACGGCGCGGCGGCGCTCAGCACGTTGACGTACATGTTTCCGGATCGCAGCGACGTCAGTTCGGATGCCGTCAGGGTGGCCTGGCCGATCCAGACGCCGCTGCCGGTCAGGGTTTCGGTCAGCGCAAGCACGACGCTGCCGGTCTGGCCGGGAGGCGCCTCCTGGATGCGCACGCCGGTGGCAAAAATGCCGCCGACGCTGACGGTGGCCGAAAGGGCGCGCGTCCCCAGGTCGACGACCACGCTGGCGCTGCCCTGGCCCAGGCTGGCATTCGGCGGCACCGACTGGGCGCCGGTAAGGAAAGCGGAAAACTGCAGCGGCTGCTGCGGCACCGGGGTGGTGCTGGCGCTGTTGAGCGCCGCCGCGCCGATGCCGCTGCTGCCTTCGCCGCCCCCGCCGCCGCATGCATTGAGCAGGGCAAGGGACAACGCCAGCAGCGGCCCGGCCAGCGCACGTCGCTGACGCGCGGAATATCGCCTTGATCGCATGATCGCTCCTGAGCCGGCCCGCCAAGGCCGGCCATCCCCACTATGCAATGCCTTGCGCCCGCCGGCCTTGAGCGGGCATAAGGCGCTTGCCCGGGCCGTTGCTTCGGCAGCCGGCCGACCTGCCAAACGTCATCTTCACGCCTGCATCGGCCCCGCTGATGATTTATGCCTGCCGGCCAATGCGATCGGCGAACGGTCGGCATGGGAACAATCAGAAGGAGCCAGCATGGATCTGAAACGGGCAGTGCGCGATTTCGGCTTGGGTGTGATCGCTGCCGTCCTGGCGGCGGGGCCGGCCTTCGGCGAGACGGTGCGCTGGGGCGTGAATGCCGCCGCCGGCGGTTCGGTGTCGCTGTTCAACATGCGGGACGATTATCGGCCGCTGATGGACAAGGTGGGCCGCGATACCGGCACCGGGCAGACGGTGATGCCGATCTTCAGTGCCATGGTGAACGGCGCGCTGGAACGGGGCAGCCACCCCGTTTTCCTGGTGCATGCCGATGCGGCCGCGCCTTACCTGGCGGACAAGCGCTACCGCCTGGTGGCCGTCAGCGCCGCCGCGGATAGCGACCGCATCGCCTTTCTGGTGAAGAAGGAGTCGAATGCGAAGACCCTTGCCGATGCCGCCGGCAAGTGCGTGGTGGCTGGCGCAACCTTCGACGCGGCCGCCGCCGACCTGCTGCTGGCCCAGGCCGGCGTGCGCGGAAAGATCAAGGAATTGCGCCCGGTCCGCGAGGCGGAAGCGGTGACCTTCTTCGTGAGCAACGGGATCTGCGACATCGGCGCGACCCGCTCGGCGGCCGAGATCGCGAAATGGGAAGCCCGGGGCGGCAGGGCGATCTTCCGCTCGGAGCGGCTGCCGGTGTATGCGGTGATCGCTTCATCGCAGCTGGATGCCGGGTTCGTGCGCAAGCTGCAGGCCAGCCTGCTGTCCTTCCATCCGGGCGCCGAGTCGGCCTTCGTGCGCGCCACCGGGATCGAAGGCTTCCTTCTGCCCGACGCCCGGGTGGAAAGCCTGCTCGCCGCCTTCCGGGACCGCAGCGCAGGGCGCAACGCGGCACAGCGGCCGGCGGAGAGCGGCGCCAACAGCCGCCCCGCGCAGCCGGCCAAGCGCCCGGAGGGCACCTGATCCGACGCGGCAGCCGGGCTTTATTTCGCCCAGCTGTCCTTGAGCGTGACGATGCGGTTGAACACCGGCTTGCCGGGACGGGAATCGACCCGGTCGGCGACGAAATAGCCGTGGCGCTCGAACTGGAAGCGGTCGTCGGCATTCGCCGAGGCGGTGCCCGGCTCCAGGTAGGCGGTGATCACCGACTTGGAATCCGGATTGAGCGCCGCCTTGAAATCCTTGCCGCCCGCATCCGGGTGCGGGTCGGAGAACAGCCGGTCGTATAGCCTCACCTCGGTTTCCAGCGCATGTGCCGCGCTGACCCAGTGAATGTTGCCCTTGACCTTGTAGTTGTTGGCGCCCTCGGTGCCGCTCTTGCTGTCGGCGAAGTAGTCGCAGTGCACCGCCACCACGTTCCCGTTTCCGTCCTTGTCGCAGCCGGTGCATTCCACCACGTAGCCGTAGCGCAGCCGCACCCGTCCGCCCGGCGTGAGCCGGAAGAAGCCCTTGCTCGGCGTCTCCATGAAGTCGTCGGCCTCGATCCAGAGTTCCTTGCCGATCGGGAAGCTGCGGTTGCCACGCTCCGGATGATGCGGATGCGCCGGGGCGCTGCACGCCACCGTCTCGCCTTCGGGGAAGTTGTCGATGATCAGCTTGAGCGGGTTGAGCACGGCGACGGCGCGCGGCGCCTTTTCGTCGAGATCGTCGCGCAGGGCGGCTTCCAGGATGCCCATGTCGATCCAGCTGTCGGCCTTGGCCACGCCGATGCGCTCGCAGAACAGCTGGATCGATTCCGGCGTGTAGCCGCGGCGGCGGATGCCGACGATGGTCGGCATGCGCGGGTCGTCCCAGCCGTCGACGATCTTTTCTTCCACCAGCTGCAGCAGCTTGCGCTTGCTGGTGATCGCATAGGTCAGGTTGAGGCGCGCGAATTCATACTGCTGGGGCAGCGGCTTCCTGAAGAAGCCGCCCTCGGTCAGTCGCTCCAGGATCCAGTCGTAGAACGGCCGGTGGTCCTGGAACTCCAGGGTGCACAGCGAGTGGGTGATGTTTTCCAGCGCATCCGAGATTGGATGGGTGTAGTCGTACATCGGGTAGATGCACCACTTGTCGCCGGTGCGGTGATGGTGCGCGTGGCGGATGCGGTAGATCGCCGGGTCGCGCATGTTCATGTTGGGCGAAGCCATGTCGATCTTGGCGCGCAGGATGTGCTCCCCATCCTTGAATTCGCCCGCCTTCATGCGCCGGAACAGGTCGAGCGATTCCGCCGCCGGCCGGTTGCGGAAGGGCGAATCCTTGCCGGGCTCGGCAAAGCTGCCGCGGTTGGCCGCCATCTCTTCCGCCGACTGGCTGTCGACGTAGGCGTGACCGGCGCTGATCAGGTACTCCGCCATCTCGTACAGCCGGTCGAAGTAGTCGCTGGCGTAGTAGAGGTGGTCCTGGTTTCCATGCTGCCAGCTGAAGCCCAGCCACTGCACGCTGTCGAGGATGGTGTCGACGTACTCCTGCTCTTCCTTGGTCGGGTTGGTGTCGTCGAAGCGCATGTGGCAGCGGCCGGCGTAGTCGCGCGCCAGGCCGAAGTTGAGGCAGATCGACTTCGCATGGCCGATGTGCAGGTAGCCGTTCGGCTCCGGCGGAAAGCGGGTGATCACGGCGGGCAGCGGCGCGCCGGAGGAATCGGCGCGGCCGGCGTACTTGGCTTCGGCATTGTCGCTGTCGATGATGCCGCGCAGGAAATTGGAGGCGGGAGCAGGCGCGCTGTTACGGGATTCGTTGCTCATGGGTGATGTGCTTGCAATGCCCTGAAGGGAAAACGGGCATTTTACCGTAGCGGCATGCGTCAGTCTGTGGCCTCATGGGGAGGCCGTTCCCCTTTAACCGGCTCCAGGCGGAACACGCCCATGGCGTGCGCCAGTTCCCGCGTTTGTTCGCGCAAGGCGAGGGCTGCGGCGGCCGCCTCCTCCACCAGGTTGGCATTTTCCCGGGTGGTCCGGTCCATGTCGCGGGCCGCCTGATGCACCTGCGCCACGCCGGCGGTCTGCTCCCGGTTGGCCGTGGCGATGCGGCCGATGATGTCGGCCAGCTGGCTCACGCCGGCTATGATGCTGTCCATCGCGCGGCTGGCGGATTCCACCTGGCGTGCGCCGTTGGCGGTGCGGTTCGCCGACGCATGGATCAGGCCCTTGATCTCGCGCGCCGCGGCGGCGCTGCGCTGGGCCAGGGTGCGCACTTCCGCCGCCACCACCGCGAAGCCGCGCCCCTGCTCGCCGGCCCGCGCCGCTTCCACCGCCGCATTCAGGGCCAGCATGTTGGTCTGGAAGGCGATGCCATCGATCACGCCGATGATCTCCCCGATGCGCTGCGCCGACTCGCTGATCAGCCCCATGGTGGCCGACATGTCGGCCACCGCGCTGCCGCCGCGGGCGGCGGCGTCCGACGCGCGCGCCGCCAGCTCGCTGGCACGGCGCACGTCGTCCGCGTTCTGCATAACGGCCGAGGCGATCTGCTCCATCGAGGCGGCGGTCTGCCCGAGTGCCCCGGCCTGCTTTTCGGTGCGGTTGGCCAGGTCGCTGTTGCCCGAAGCGATGCGCGCCGTCGCCAGCGCGATCTCGTCGCTGCCGGCCTGCACCCGGCGCACGATATCCCGCAGGCTGAGGGTCATGTGCTGCAGGGAGCCGAACAGCTGCCCGACCTCGTCCGCCGACCGGACCTCGATGCGTGCCGTGAGGTCGCCCTCGGCGATGCGGCGCGCCACGCCAACCGCTTTTCCCATCGGCACCGTCACCGAGCGCATGATGGCCAATGCCATCCAGGCGCAGACGGCGCTGAGCCCGAGAAACAGCGCCAGCAAGGCGATGCGGCTGCGTAGCAGCGCCCCCGCCCGCGCCTTGTGCAGACTGTCCAGGCGTTCGATGGCGCTGTCCTGGAGCTTGAGCTGCAGGTCGATGGCGCCGGTGTACAGGCTGAAGAAGCGGGCCGCCGGAAAAACCAGCTGGTCGGCACCCAGGATTTCCTTCTGCGCCAGGGCGACGACCTGCTTTCCAGCATCCAGGCTTTGCTGCAGGACGGGCCCGAGCGCCGGTTCGAGATCAGGCCTGCGGGCCAGGGCGGCGCGAAGGGCGCCTTCGACGCCGGCATAGCCTTCCTGCACGCGGGCCAGCATGGCGCCGATGTCTATTCGATCCTCCACCGAGGCGGCATGGCGGGTGAGCAGGCCGGCGCCGCGGCCGCGCGTGCGCGCCAGGGCTTCCATCAAGCGCGGCGACCGCATCAGGGCCGCTTCGATCAGGTAGTGGCTGTCGGCCTCGCTGTCGAAGCGCAGGTGGTAGTGCTCGAGCAACCGGTCGTCGAAGTCCAGCAGTTCCTGGACCAAGGCGGTATGCCGGGCGAAGCTGTCCGGCGCAGGCAGGCTCATGGCGCCCGCCTGCGTCGCCAGCGCCTGCCAGCGCGACTGGATGTGTTGCCATCGGTCGCCAAGCGCACGCTCCTCCTTTCCGCGCAGCAGGGCGGCGACGTCGGCATAGGCCTGGTCCGCTTCGAGTTGCTTGGCCTGGCGCGCCGGGCCGGTGTCGCCGTCGGTCAGGAGGATGTTCGACAGGCCCCGATGCTGCTGGGTCAGGGCCAGCGCCCGCAGCGTCTGGCGTACCGGTTGCAGGCCGGCGGATTCATGGGTCAGCTCGCGCACCCGGTTGAGGGATTCGGCGACATACAAGCCGAGCGGGATCGTGCCGAGCAGGATGGCCAGCAGACTCAGCAGGGCGAACTTCTGCCAGAACAGCAGGCGGTCGAGAAAGGTTTGCATGCAGGCTCCGGTCGGTGGGCGTTCCCGGAACCCGGTGGCGGAGGGCGCGGCGCCGGCAGGCATGGGGCGGTCGGCCGGGAAAGGCGGGAAAAAGACGCGTCAGCCCGTGTTATAGCAACCGGGGCGGACCGAAACAAGTACAAAAACGGACGTGAAAAACGGCAGATTGCGGCCGCATCTACATCTGGCGGAACAGGTGCGCGAACAGGCGGCTCACCGGCAGCCGCCGCTCGTGGCCGTGCAGGCTCAGGCTCAGCCTGCCGCTGTCGTCGCGGTGGGCCGCCTGCACCTCGCGCACGTTCACCACCGTGCCGCGGTGGACCTGCCAGAAGCGCTCCGGGTCGAGCTGCGGCAGGAGTTCCTTCAGGCTGGTGCGGATCAGCGCCTCGCCGTCGGCGCACACCACATTCACGTACTTGTCCGCCGCCTCGAAGTACAGCACTTTCTCCACTGGGATCAGGCGCACCTGGCTGCCGACGGCGGCGCGCACCATGTCCAGCTTGGCGGCGGGCTGGGCCGGCGCCGCAGGCAGCAGCGTGCGCAGCTGGCCGACGACCCGTTCCAGCTCCTGCCGGCGGGCGTCGGCGCTTTCCAGGCGCTGGCGCAGGCGGGCGATGGTCTTTTCCAGGCGGGTGTCATTAACCGGCTTGAGCACGTAATCGGCCGCCGCCTGTTCGAAGGCCTGCAGCGCGTATTCATCGTAGGCGGTGACGAACACCACCAGCGGAAACGGCCGCTCCTGCGGCCAGGCCTCGGCCAGCTCGCGCGCCACCTCGATGCCGCTCCTGCCGGGCATCTTGATGTCCAGGAACAGCACGTCCGGCTTGCACGCGAGGCTCTCGCTCAGCGCCGTCACGCCATCGCCGGCGACGGCGCAGATTTGCAGTTCCGGCCACAGGCGGTACAGGGAACGCGCCAGCATTTCGGCCAGAATGGGTTCGTCTTCGGCGATCAGGGCGCGCGGCGGAATGTGATGCATGGTCGTCTCCCGTTCTTCGTTTTCACAAGGGCAGGGTGATGGTGGCCCGCGTGCCTTCAGGCGCGTTGGGCTGCAAGGTCAAGCCGGCGCCGCCGCCGGCCAGCGCCCGCAGCCGCTCCCGCACGTTGTCGAGGCCGATGCCGCTGCCCCGGGTGGCGCCGGCGGCTTGCAGGCCGAGCCCGGTGTCGGCCACCGTCAGCCGCAGGTTCGGACCATCCACGGCAGCGGAAATGTCGACCCGGCCGGCGCCGACCTTCGGCTCCAGGCCGTGACGGATGGCATTTTCCACCAGCGGCTGCAGCAGCATCGGCGGGATGCGGCGCGCCGCCAGTTCCGCCGGCAGGTCGAGCGAATAGGCGAGGCGCGTTCCCATGCGCACCGCCATCAGCGACAGGTAAGCCTCCAGCAGCCGGAATTCCTCCGCCAGGGTGACGGTGTCGGCGCGGGAGGAAGCCAGGGTGGCGCGCAGGTAGACGATGAGCTGATCCAGCATCTGCTGCGCCCGCGCCGTGTCGATGTCGATCAGCGCCTGCAGGTTGGCCAGGGTGTTGAACAGCATGTGCGGCTCGATCTGCGCCTGCAGCAGCTGCAGCTGGGCCAGCAGCGCGCGCTTCTCGGTGGCCTCGGCGCGCGCCGCCAGTTCCGCCATGCGGCTGCGGCTCCAGAACAGCCAGCTGCCGATGAAGCAGGCGAGCAGGGTGAGCACCAGCAGGCTGGTTCGATGGCTGGCGAGCGACAGGCGCAGGTCGGAATAATAGGGATTGAGCAGCAGGTAGCCGAGGCTCGTGCCGCCGAAATAGGCCACCGGCCCCGCGGCGGCCAGCAGCAGCATGAACGGCACGCCCGCCGGGCGCTTGCAGCCCCAGAACAGCAGCCGGCCGCCATCGATCAGCAGCTGGGCCAGCAGGCCGATGCACATCGAGAACACCAGGCTGACCACGAAACTGCTGGCGCGCAGAACGTAGGTCACCACCAGCGCGCAGACGAAATCGATGGCAAGGCCGACCAGCAGGTTGCGCGGCAATTGCCGCGCCAGCTCCGGCAGGTTGGCATCGAACACCGCCCGCAGGCTGAAGGAGGAAGTCGTGGTCATCGGGTTTCCGGAAAGTCAGAGCAGGCCGAGCGCGCCCCACAGCATCTGGCCGAGCACGCGCTGCGGCATCAGCGTGAACAGGCCGGCGATCGCCAGTCCCGCGTAGGTGCCGGTCATCGCCCGGCGATGAACCGAGACCTTGCCGCGCATGATCGCCGCAACGGCAAGCGTAATCGAAATCAGCACATAGAGCGACAGGCCATGGATCCACGAGAAATGCCCGTCGCTGCGGATGAAGAAGGAGGAGAGGGCGGTGGCGAACATGCAGGCCGCCCACAGACGGCCGAGCATTCGATGCCGGGGCGTGCCGCGCCGCATCAGCAGCACCGCGCCGCCGATCAGGATAGCCCCGCCGGCGCCAAGCGCGTGGAACAGGATGATGCCGGAAAGGGGCGCGGTTGCCATGATTGCCTCCTGCTGAATGATGAGTACAGGGGCAGTGTGGCGCCGCGCCGCGCCGGACAACAGCGGCATGCGACGAAACGCCGGATTCGCGTCGCCAGCCGCATGCCGGCGGCGCGAACGGCATGCGGCCTCCGGGACATGGCTCAGGCTTTCAGATGACGCCCCGGGCGCGAAGCTCGGCGATTTCCTCGTCGCTCTTGCGCAGCAGGTCGGCCAGCACCTCCGCGGTGTGCTGGCCCAGCAGCGGCGGGGGAAGATCGTAGCGCGGCGGCGTGGCCGACATCTTCATCGGGCTGCCGACCAGACCGACCTTGCCGGCGGTGGGATGCGGCAGGTCGACCCGCAGGCCGCGCGCCTGCACCTGCGGGTTCTCGAACACCTCGTCCAGCCGGTTGATCGGGCCGCAGGGCACGCCGGCGGCTTCCAGCGCGTCTATCCATTCTTGCTTGGTCCTGGTCTTCACCATCTCGGCCAAGAGCGGCACCAGGATGTCGCGATGGCGCACCCGCATCGGGTTGGTGGCGAAGCGCTCGTCCTGCGCCAGGTCCGGCCGGCCGCCGGCATCGACGAACTTGCGGTACTGGCCGTCGTTGCCCACCGCCACGATGATGTGGCCGTCGGCGGTGGCGAAGGTCTGGTAGGGCACGATGTTCGGATGCGCATTGCCCCAGCGCACCGGCGGCTTGCCGCTGGCGAGGTAGTTGGTGCCCATGTTGGCCATCATCGCCACCTGCACGTCCAGCAGCGCCATGTCGATGTACTGGCCTTCGCCGGTGCGGTCGCGGTGGGCGAGGGCGGCCATCACCGCGATGGTGGCGTACATGCCGGTCATCAGGTCGGAGATCGCCACCCCGGCCTTCTGCGGCCCGCCGCCGGGCAGGTCGTCGCGCTCGCCGGTGATGGACATGAAGCCGCCCATGCCCTGGATGATGAAGTCGTAGCCGGCGCGCTGGGCGTAGGGGCCGGTCTGGCCGAAGCCGGTGACGGAGCAGTAGATCAGGTCCGGCTTCTCCTGCTTCAGCGATGCATAGTCGAGGCCGTATTTCTTCAGCTGGCCGACCTTGTAGTTCTCCAGCACCACGTCCGACTGCCGCGCCAGCTGGCGCACGATCTCCTGGCCGTCGGGGCTGGCGATGTCCAGCGTCACCGAGCGCTTGCCGCGGTTGGCGGCGAGATAGTAGGCGGCTTCGGTGGTGTCGTGCCCCTGCTCGTCGCGGAGGTAGGGTGGGCCCCAGGAGCGGGTGTCGTCGCCGGCGCCGGGGCGCTCGATCTTGATCACGTCGGCGCCGAGGTCGGCCAGGTTCTGGGCGCACCAGGGGCCGGCCAGCACCCGGGTCAGGTCGAGCACGCGGATATGGCCGAGGGCGGTCTTCATGGGATGGTCTGGCATGGTCGTGAAGGGAAGCATCGGAAAAGAACGAGCGGTCGATTCTACCCGCAAGCGCGCCGAGGGAAGAACGGCAATCGGCATTACACTGGCAGCTCGTCAACCTCTCGTCCTTCCATCATGTGGCCCTACCCGAGCATCATCGCCCATCGCGGCGGCGGCACCCTGGCGCCGGAAAACACCCTTGCCGCCCTGCGCTGCGGCCTGGCCCACGGGTTCCGCGCGGTGGAGTTCGACGTCATGCTGGCGGCCGATGGCGTCCCGGTGCTGATGCACGACCCGGTGTTCGGCCGCACCATCCGCCAGGAAGGTTCGGTCAGCGCCTCCACCGCCGCCGAGCTGGCCGCCATGGATGCCGGCGCCTGGTTCGGGCCGGCCTTCGAGGGCGAACCGGTGCCGCGTTACGAGGAGGCGGTGCGCTTCTGCCGCCTGCATGGCATCTGGATGAACGTCGAGATCAAGCCGGCGCCGGGAGCCGAGGCGGAAACCGGCCGCATGGTGGGGCAGCTGACGCGGCAGTGGTTCGGCGACCTACTGGCCGCGGGTGCGGCTGCGGCGCAGCTGCCGCTGTTTTCTTCCTTTTCCGAGATCGCCATGGAAGCGGCGCTGCAGGCGGCGCCCGACATTCCGCGCGGATTGCTTGTTGAGAGGGTGCCGGAGGACTGGCTTCAGCGACTGCAGCGTCTGCAGGCGGCGGCCTTGCATGTGAACCATAGATATTTGACGCCGGACCAGACGGCGGCGGTGAAGCAGTCCGGCCATGGCCTGTTCTGCTACACCGTCAACGATCCGGCGCGCGGCCGGGAACTGCTGTCCTGGGGCGTGGACGCCTTCTGCACTGACCGCATCGACGTGATCGGGGCAGAATTCCGTTAGCCGCAGGCAAGCTTGAGCGGTAGAGATTATCGTTTTGACATCCCCGCGCGGGCGGCCGTCTGCCCTGCCGGCGGCCCGCCTCCATCGCAGGGCCTATCACGTATAATCAATGGTTTGCATGTTTCGCATTCACCTTTGCCCACGTCCATGAACTCGTCAGAAATCCGCGAAAAATTCCTGAAGTATTTCGAATCCAAGGGCCACACCATCGTGCGCTCTTCCAGCCTGGTGCCCGGCAACGATCCGACCCTGCTGTTCACCAACTCCGGCATGGTGCAGTTCAAGGACGTCTTCCTCGGCCAGGACAAGCGCAGCTACAGCCGCGCCACCAGCTCGCAGCGCAGCGTGCGCGCCGGCGGCAAGCACAACGACCTGGAAAACGTCGGCTACACCGCGCGCCACCATACCTTTTTCGAAATGCTGGGCAACTTCTCGTTCGGCGACTACTTCAAGCGCGACGCCATCCACTTCGCTTGGGAACTGCTGACCGGGGTCTACCAGCTGCCGAAGGAAAAGCTGTGGGTGACGGTGTACCAGGACGACGACGAGGCCTACGGCATCTGGGAAAAGGAAATCGGCGTGCCGGTGGAGCGCATCGTGCGCATCGGCGACAACAAGGGCGCCCGCTACGCCTCCGACAACTTCTGGCAGATGGCCGACACCGGCCCCTGCGGCCCCTGCTCGGAAATCTTCTATGACCACGGCCCGGATGTCTGGGGCGGCCCCCCGGGCTCGCCGGACGCCGACGGCGACCGCTACATCGAAATCTGGAACCTGGTGTTCATGCAGTTCAACCGCGACGAGCAGGGCGTGATGCATCCGCTGCCGCGCCCCTGCGTCGACACCGGCATGGGGCTGGAGCGCATCGCCGCCGTGCTGCAGCATGTGCACTCCAATTACGAGATCGACCTGTTCCAGCACCTGATCAAGGCTGCCGCCCGCGAAACCGGCTGCGCCGATCTGGCCAACAATTCGCTGAAGGTCATTGCCGACCACATCCGCGCCTGCTCCTTCCTGATCGTCGACGGCGTCATTCCCGGCAATGAAGGCCGCGGCTACGTCCTGCGCCGCATCGTCCGCCGCGCGCTGCGCCACGGCTACAAGCTCGGCCAGACCAAGCCCTTCTTCTACAAGCTGGTGCCGGACCTCGTCAAGGAAATGGGCGCCGCCTATCCGGAACTGGCCGAGGCCCAGACCCGCGTCGAGCAGGTGCTGAAGCAGGAAGAGGAGCGCTTCGGCGAGACTCTGGAGCACGGCATGAAAATCCTGGAAGCCGCGCTGGCCAAGGACGCCAAGCGCCTCGACGGCAAGACCGCCTTCACCCTGTACGACACCTACGGCTTCCCGCTGGACCTCACCGCCGACATCTGCCGCGAGCGCAATGTCGAGCTGGACGAGGCCGGCTTCGAAGCCGCCATGGAAGAGCAGCGCAAGCAGGCCCGCGCCGCCGGCAAGTTCAAGATGGCCGCCGGCATCGAATACAGCGGCGAGAAGACGGAGTTCGTCGGCTACGACAAGCTGGAGCAGGAAGGCAAGGTGGTCGCGCTCTACGTCGGGGGCAGCGCGGTGCAGCGCATCGAGGCCGGCCAGGAAGCGATCGTGGTGCTCGATACCACGCCGTTCTATGCCGAGTCCGGCGGCCAGGTCGGCGACTCCGGCCTGCTGGAATCGGCCGGCGCCGCCTTCGAGGTGGCCGACACGCAGAAGATCCAGGCCGACGTCTACGGCCACCACGGCAAGCTGGCGCGCGGCGCGCTCGCCATCGGCGACGGCGTCACCGCCAAGGTCGATGCCGAGGTGCGCGCCCAGACCATGCGCAACCACTCCGCCACCCACCTGATGCACATGGCGCTGCGCCAGGTGCTGGGCGGCCACGTGGCGCAGAAGGGCTCCCTGGTGGATGCGGAGAAGACCCGCTTCGACTTCAGCCACAATGCGCCGCTGACCGCCGACGAGATCCGCCGCGTGGAGGAGATCGTCAACCGCGAGATCCTGGCCAACGAATCCACCCAGGCCCAGCACATGGGCTATGACGACGCCATCAAGTACGGCGCCATGGCGCTGTTCGGCGAGAAGTATGGCGATCAGGTGCGCGTGCTCGGCATCGGCAGTTCGAAGGAACTGTGCGGCGGCACCCACGTCAACCGCACCGGCGACATCGGCCTGTTCAAGATCGTGTCGGAAGGCGGCGTCGCCGCCGGCATCCGCCGCGTCGAGGCGGTGACCGGCGAGGCGGCCCTGGCCTTCGTGCAGAACCTGGCGGCGCGCGTCAGCGAAGCGGCCAGCGCGCTCAAGGTGCAGCCGGAGGAGCTGACCCAGCGCATCACCCAGGTCCAGGACCAGGTGAAGTCGCTGGAGAAGGAGCTGGCCGCGCTCAAGTCCAGGATGGCTGCGAGCCAGGGCGATGAACTCGTCGCGCAGGCGGTGGATATCAACGGCATGAAGGTGCTGGCAGCAACGCTGAATGGCGCCGACGTCGCCACCCTGCGTGAAACCATGGACAAGCTGAAGGACAAGCTGAAGACCGCGGCCATCGTGCTGGCGGCGGTGAACGAAGGCAAGGTCAGCCTGATCGCCGGCGTCACCAAGGATGCCATCGGCAAGGTCAAGGCCGGGGATCTGGTCAACTTCGTCGCCCAGCAGGTCGGCGGCAAGGGCGGCGGCCGCCCGGACATGGCCCAGGCCGGCGGGACCGATCCGAGCAAGCTCGGCAGCGCGCTGCAGGGCGTGGCCGACTGGGTGCGCGAACGCGCCTGATGGAGCTTCGCTTCTGTCCGGCATGCGCCGCGCCGCTGGTCGAGCGCGCGGACGAGGGCGAGGGCGGCAAGGTCCGCCTCGCCTGCCCGGACGGGCACTGGACGCATTGGGACAATCCCCTGCCGGTGCTGGCGGCGCTGGTGGAAGTCGACGGCCGCATCCTGCTGGCGCGCAATGCCGCCTGGCCGGAGAAGACCTTCGCTCTGATCACCGGCTTCATGGAGCGCGGCGAAACGCCGGAGCAGGGCGTGGCGCGCGAACTGAAGGAAGAGACCAATCTCGACGCCGACGAGGTAAGGCTGATCGGCGTCTATGAATTCATCCGCAAGAACGAGGTGATCATCGCCTACCACGTGAAGGCCTCGGGCGAGATCCGCCTGTCGCCCGAACTGCTGGAGTACCGCCTGATCGAGCCGCAGCGGCTGCGGCCGTGGCGCGCCGGCACGGGATACGCCATGGCCGACTGGATGCGGGCGCGGAACTTGCCAGTCGAGTTCATCGATTGGCCGGGCAATGCCGCTGGCAACGCTTCGAAAGCCAGCAAATAGGCTTGTTGCGCCGCACAACCCGAATGCCCTTTGGGGTAGAATTTCCAGAATAGGTTTCACTTTCCGAGGAATGTCATGGAATTTCAAAAGGAAGTCGATGCGCGCGGCTTGAACTGTCCGCTGCCCATCCTGCGCGCGAAAAAGGCGCTGGCTGAGCTGAGCAGCGGCGAAGTGCTGCGCGTCATCGCTACCGACCCCGGCTCAGTGCGGGACTTTCAAGCCTTCGCCAAGCAGACCGGCAATACGCTGCTTGAGCACAGCAGCAGCAACGACGAATTTGTATTCTTTATGAAGCGCAAGTGAGCGCCTCATTTCTCCGGCGTGATTCTCATCGCGCCTTTCCAGGCAGATTCTTGATGTTCGAGTCGCTTTGAATTCAGGCTTGCCGCTCCGTATTTCCTTTCCTTGAGATAAGACAGAACCCGACCCGAGGAAGCGTTTAAAACGCTTTAGTGCGCCGGCTCTAGCCCTGAATAGAACGATCGTGCTAAATTTCTGCGTGTTGCCGCAATCTCTTCTATAATCTGCGGGTTCCGCTTTACGTTTACGTCAATATTTTTCCAAAGGCAAACTCATGAAAGTCCTGGTTCCAGTCAAGCGCGTGGTCGACTACAACGTCAAGGTGCGGGTGAAGTCGGACGGCACCGGCGTGGATATCGCCAACGTCAAGATGTCGATGAACCCGTTCGACGAGATCGCGGTGGAAGAAGCGACCCGCCTGAAAGAAGGCGGCAAGGTCACCGAAGTCGTGGCCGTGTCCTGCGGCGTGACCCAGTGCCAGGAAACCCTGCGCACCGCCATGGCCATCGGCGCCGACCGCGGCATCCTGGTC
>NZ_FZOT01000043.1 GCF_900188095.1 Noviherbaspirillum humi
GCAGCTATGCGATCGTGCCGTCCGGTCAAAGCTCGTCCAACTATGCCATCAGCTTCGTGGCGGGAAACCTGACCATTGGGGCAATACCGGCACCCTTGCCTTCGTCTACACCTGCTCCATCGCCCACACCTGCGCCCTCGCCCTCGCCAGCGCCAATCGAACCCCGGACACCGGCCCAGCCAGGCACGAGCAGCCCGCCGCCGCTACCCACCTTTCCTCAACGCATTACCAACACGCCCACGGCGCCCACGGTCTGGATCCAAACGTCGAGCTATCCGGTTGAGGATTTCATGCCGATGCCGGTCATCACCGCGGGCACCAGCGGCACAGCCAGCAAGGGGAGCCACCTCACGCAGATCTGCTACAGCGCTGCCACCGTTGAGGAAGATGCGAATGGTTGCATGGCAGAGCTTTCAAAGCTATCACCGTCCGATGTCGCGCGCGCCGGCTCATTCCTGCTCGACGCCTCCCTCGTCCGCTGTGGACGACCGGAGAACGTGACTGCTCGCCGCGCCGACGGCACGGCTTTACCCTCCTGGTTGATGTTCGACGAAGAGGCGCTGCGCTTCAGCGCCATCGACCCGCCGCCCGGCTCCTTGCCCATGCCGGTGGAGCTGACCGTTCGCTGGCCAGGTGGCAAGAAAGCCGCCATTCGCACGCTGCTTGAAAGCTGCACGCAGGACCGCTGATCTCCCTCGGCCCTCCGTACCTGCTTCAAAACCCCGCGAAGGCGTCCGCAGGCCAGATAAACAGCCACTAGCGGCCGCACTCGCCCGCCTCTTTCATCTGCCGTTGGCGAACGACGAACACCGTCATTCACGTTGTTGGCTGCAGCCATTCACTCGTTGGCTGCGCCGCGGCGCGCAGCCATTGCAAATCGCACCACGATTCTTCTTTTCCCCTTTTATTTCAACCACTTGCAGGTAGAAAGCGTGTTACTGCGCAAGCTGGCACGGTCTTCGCGATATAGGGTTCGAGTGCGACAGATTTCACTCACCACACCAACCAGCCATCCAGGAGAATCGACATGAAAGCCATCATCATCCAAGACCTGCACATCGAAACCGCCCTCGACGGCGAAGCCCTGCGCGCCGTGCGCGGCGGCACCTATGCCTTCCGCATGCCGGCCTGGTCCGCCCCCAGCTTCGACCTGCACCTGTCCGACACCAAGTTCGACGCTTCCCAGCAGCTGATGCAGGGCCAGAACACCCAGGTCAACAACGGCAACAACGTCGCCTTCGCCTCCGGCATCACGGCCAACGTCACGCCGACCCAGAACGGCAGCAACAACATCAACTTCCATTGATCCACCCCCTACACCATTAATCCCATTCACGAATCAGCCCAGGAGAACCATCATGAAAACCCTCATCCTCAAAGACCTGTCCGTTGCCACCACCGAACTCGGCGCCGACGCCCTGTCCGCCATTGTCGGCGGCATGAGTTCCTGCCTGCCGGCCATGCCGTCCTATTGCCTGCCTTCCCTGCCGTACGGCGGCCCGAGCGTATCGCTGAGCAAGAGCGACACCAGCTTCAACGCCAGCCAGCAGCTGAGCCAGTGCCAGGACACCCTGGTCAACAACGGCAACAA
>NZ_FZOT01000011.1 GCF_900188095.1 Noviherbaspirillum humi
CCGGTGTCGTGCGAGCAGGGCATCTGCGGCACCTGCATCACCCGGGTACTGGAGGGCGAGCCGGACCATCGCGACCTGTACTTCACCGATGAAGAAAAGGCGGCCAACGACCAGTTCACGCCCTGCTGTTCCCGCGCCAAGGGCAAGCTGCTGGTGCTCGACCTCTAGGCAATTCCCCGGCTGCCCGTCCGGGCAGCCTCAGTCTTCCTTGTGTCCCTGCCGCGCCAGGGGCTCCGCCTTGGCGCGCAGGAAATCTTCCACGGTCGGATAGCGAAGACGCACGGCCAGTTCCCTCTTCATGCGTTCATTGCGCAGCCGGCGCGATTCCGACATGAAGGACAGCAGCATGGGCGAAACCGCCTGCCGCAGCTCCTCACGCGGCAGGCGCGGCGGCCGCGGCAGTCCGGCGGTGTCAGCCACCGCATCGAAGTACTCCCCCATCTTCATGTCCGAGTCGTCCACGGTGTTGTAGACGCGGTTGGCCGCACCCCGAAACAGCGCCTGCACGATGATGCGCGCCAAGTCATCGGCATGAATGTGATTGGTGTACACGTCCTCCTCCTCCCGCAGCGCCGGTGTGCCCTTGCGCAGCCGCTCGATCGGCAGCCGCTCGGCGGCATAGATGCCCGGCACGCGCAGGATGGACAACCGCGACTGGGTACGCTTCGCCCAGCGCCGCAGCACCATTTCCGCATCTACCCGGCGCCCCGCGCGGGCGCTGGTCGGGTTGACCGGCCGGCTCTCATCCACCCAGGCGCCGCCGCAATCGCCATACACGCCGGTGGTGCTGACATAAACCAGATGCGTACCCTCGGGTAAAATGGCGGCCAAATTCCGGCTGCGGCGATCGATGGCGCCGTCGGAGGGCGGCGGCGCGAGATGCACCACCCGTGTGGCCAGGCGCGCGAGCCGGGCCAGGGTTGCCGGCCGGTCTAGGTCAGCCACCACCGGCACCGCGCCGGCGGCGCGCAGTTCATCGCGTCGTGCCGGCTGGCTGGTGAGCGCGAACACGCGGAAGCGGTCGCGCAGCAGCGGCAGCAGGCGCATGCCGACATCGCCGCAGCCGACGATCAGCAGGCGCGGCTTGCCCACTCTGTTTTTTGCTGTTTTTTTCATGATCAGGATTGTATGACGTTCAATGTTACTGTTCAGCCGAGCGGACACCAGTTCAGCTGCGATGAAGATGAAAGCGTGCTGGCGGCGGCGCTGCGCGCCGGCGTGGGCCTGCCCTACGGCTGCAAGAACGGCGCCTGCGGCAGCTGCCGCGGCAAGCTGCTGGAAGGCACGATGGAGCATGGCCCGCATCAGGTGAAGGCCCTGTCGGCCGCCGACGAGGAGCGCGGCTTCGCCCTTTTCTGCTGCGCCAGGCCGAAGAGCGACGTGGTGATCGAGGTGCGCGAGGTTGCCGGCGCTGGCGAATTCCCGATCAAGAAGATGCCGACGCGGGTGGCGAAGCTGGACCGCGTGGCCGACGATGTCATCGTCATGTCGCTGCAGCTGCCGGCCAACGAGCGCCTGCAGTACAAGGCCGGCCAGTATCTCGAGTTCCTGCTCAAGGATGGCAAGCGCCGCAGCTACAGCATGGCCAATGCGCCGCATCTGGATGAGCATCTGACCCTGCACATCCGCCACATGCCGGGCGGCCTGTTCACCGACCATGTGTTCAACGCCATGAAGGAAAGGGAGATCCTGCGTATCGAAGGTCCGCTCGGGACCTTCTTCCTGCGCGAGGACTCCGACAAGCCGATCATCCTGCTCGCCTCCGGCACCGGCTTCGCGCCGATCAAGGCCATCATCGAGCATGCCGCCCACCAGGGCAGCCAGCGTCCGATGGTGCTGTACTGGGGCGGGCGCCGGCCGAAGGACCTCTACATGCATGCGCTGTGCGAGGAATGGGCGCGCACCCTGCCGAATTTCCGCTATGTGCCGGTGATCTCGAACGCGCAGCCGGAAGACGGCTGGTCCGGACGCGACGGCTTCGTGCATCAGGCGGTGATGGCCGATATTCCCGACATGGCCGGCTATCAGGTCTATGCCTGCGGCGCGCCGGTGATGGTGGATGCGGCCAAGCGCGACTTCGTCTCGGCCTGCAAGCTGCCGGACGAAGAGTTCTATGCCGACGCCTTCACGTCGGAAGCCGATCTCGCCAATCCCGCCTGATTGCCCCCAAGGGAAAACTTTTGACGCATTGCGCAAAAGCGCATAAGATTGGCGCATGAAAACATCAGCCCTCGCCCTGCGACGCCGCAGCTTCCCTGCCCTAACCGGGATGCCGTGCGCGTAAGCGATCGCTGATCACCAAGCCACAGGACATCCCTGTGGCTTTTTTTTTGCCAGTGTTTTGCGGAAGTTTCACCGATGCGCCGTGATGATGCGGTGAACTGTTTCGGCATTGATGCAGCCAAACCTTGGCCGCATGCATGACCGACCAGACCAGCAGAATCCGGATCGCCGCCTTTCAGATTCATTGATCAATCGCCGTTGCCAGGAGTGCCAGATGGAATTCAGCCAATACCCAGTCGATGCCTTGTTGAAAATCACCAACCGTCCCGATCTGGTCTTCACCGAGGGCCAAGGCATGTGGCTGACCGACCATCAGGGCAAGCGCTACCTGGACTATTTGCAGGGCTGGGCGGTGAACTGCCTCGGCCATTCGCCCCAGTGCCTTCAGGACGCCCTGGTGAAGCAGGCGGCGAAGGTGATCAATCCCTCCCCTGCTTTCTACAACGAGCCGTCGATCGAGCTGGCCGCGCTGCTGACCGAGAACTCCTGCTTCGACCGTGTCTTCTTCGCCAACAGCGGCGCCGAAGCCAATGAAGGCGCCATCAAGCTGGCGCGCAAGTGGGGCAAGCTGAACAAGAACGCCGCCGGCGAGGCGCGCTACGAAATCATCACCTTCAACCACGGCTTCCATGGCCGCACCCTGGCCACCATGTCCGCCAGCGGCAAGACCGGCTGGGACACCATCTTCGCGCCCCAGGTGCCGGGCTTCCCGAAGGCCGAACTGAACGACATTGCCAGCGTCGAGCGACTGATCACCGACAAGACTGTCGGCGTGATGCTGGAACCGGTCCAGGGCGAAGGCGGCGTGCTGCCGGCCACCCGCGAATTCATGCAGGCGCTGCGCAAGCTGACGCAGGAGCGCGGCCTGCTGCTGATCGTCGATGAAGTGCAGGCCGGCATGGGCCGCACCGGCGAGCTGTTCGCCTACCAGCTGTCCGGCATCGAGCCGGACATCATGACCCTGGGCAAGGGCATCGGCGGCGGCGTGCCGCTTTCCGCCTTGCTCTGCCGCGAGGAATTCGCGGTGTTCGAGCCGGGCGACCAGGGCGGCACTTACAACGGCAATCCGCTGATGACGGCGGTGGGCGCAGCAGTGCTGAAGGAATTGCTGGCGCCAGGCTTCCTGCAGTCGGTGAAGGACAAGGGCCAGTACCTGCGCGGCGAACTGCTGAAGCTATGCGAGAAGCACAGCCTGGACGGCGAGCGCGGCGAAGGCTTGCTGCGCGCGCTGAAGCTCGGCAGCAATATTGGTGCGCAGATCGTGGACATTGCCCGCGACATGGAGCCGGTCGGCCTGCTGCTGAACTCGCCGCGTTCGGATCTGCTGCGCTTCATGCCGGCGCTGAACGTGACCAAGGAAGAAATCGACCAGATGATTTCGATGTTGTCGGAGATCTTGGGGAAGATAAAGGGGTGAGGTTGAAGTTCTGAGCGGGGCGCTGGTGGCGGTTGGGGTCTGATCTGCCCTTGAATAGCGAAGGATTTTGATGGCACTGGCGGCTTCCTGCGGATGGATTTTATTTCCCAAAGAAGACGGTTGCCTCAATCGGATTCAATGCTCTTCATTAGTCACTACCGAAACCCATCCTCATCCACGACAGCGCGATCACGCGCTGTCGGCTAGGCAGGCGGACAGCATGCTGTCCGCATTCCCTGCTGCGCCCCGCCCTCTCCTTGAAGGAGAGGGCGCATTCTTTATCGGCGAGGGCATTCAGTCTTAATGTCTGTCCATTGCCTGACAGCTCAAAACAAAAGGGCAGCCATCTTGGCTGCCCTTCTTCATTTCGCGCTTGACGCGCTTACTTCTTCCGCGCCGGCGGCAGGTCGGTGCAGACGCCTTCGAACACTTCCGCCGCCATGCCGATGGACTCGCCCAGGGTCGGATGCGGATGGATGGTCTTGCCGATGTCGACCGCGTCGGCGCCCATCTCGATCGCCAGGGCGATTTCGCCGATCATGTCGCCGGCATGCGTGCCGACGATGCCGCCGCCGACGATGCGGTGGGTCTCGGCGTCGAACAGCAGCTTGGTGAAGCCTTCGTCGCGGCCGTTGGCGACCGCGCGGCCGCTCGCCGCCCAGGGGAACAAGCCCTTCTCCAGCTTCACGCCCTTGGCCTTGGCTTCGTCCTCGGTCATGCCGACCCAGGCCACTTCCGGATCAGTGTAGGCCACCGACGGAATCACCCGGGCATCGAAGAAGGATTTCTGGCCGGCGGCCGCTTCCGCCGCCACATGCGCTTCGTGCACCGCCTTGTGCGCCAGCATGGGCTGGCCGACGAGGTCGCCGATGGCGAAGATGTGCGGCACGTTCGTGCGCATCTGCGCATCCACCGGGATGAAGCCGCGCTCGTTCACCGCCACGCCGGCCTTGTCGGCGGAGATCTTCTTGCCGTTCGGACTGCGGCCCACCGCCACCAGCACCATGTCGTAGAGCTGCGGCTCCGGCGCGGTTCCGCCCGCCTCGGCGCTCTCGAAGGTGACCTTGATGCCTTCCGGCAGCGCTTCCACGCCGACCGTCTTGGTCTTGGTCATGATGCGGTCGAAGCGCTTCTCGTTGAACTTCTGCCAGACCTTGACCAGGTCGCGGTCGGCGCCCTGCATCAGGCCGTCCAGCATCTCGACCACGTCGATGCGCGCGCCGAGGGTGGAATAGACCGTCGCCATTTCCAGGCCGATGATGCCGCCGCCGATGACCAGCATGCGCTTGGGCACCTGGCGCAGCTCCAGCGCGCCGGTGGAGTCGACGATGCGCTCGTCTTCCGGCACGAAGGGCAGCTTCACCACCGAGGAACCGGCGGCGATGATGGCCTGCTTGAAGCCGATGGTCTTCCTGCCGCCGTCGGCGGTGGCGACTTCCAGGTGGTTGGGGCCGACGAACTGGCCGACGCCCTGCACCACGTTGACCTTGCGGCCCTTGGCCATGCCGGCCAGGCCGCCAGTCATCTTGGAGATGACCTTGTCCTTGTGGGCGCGCAGCTTGTCGATGTCGATGGAAGGCTTCTCGAACTTGATGCCCATCGCTTCCATGTGCGAGGTTTCGTCGATCACCGCCGCCACGTGCAGCAGCGCCTTGGAGGGAATGCAGCCGACGTTGAGGCAGACGCCGCCGAGGGTGGCATAGCGCTCCACCAGCACGGTGTTCATGCCGAGGTCGGCGGCGCGGAAGGCGGCGGAATACCCGCCCGGGCCGGCGCCGAGCACCAGCATGTCGCATTGGATGTCGGCGCTGCCGGAAAAATTGGCGGCCTGCGGCGCCTGCACCGGCGCGACGGCAGCGGGCGCAGGGGCCGGCGCGGCGGTCGCGGCGGCCGGCTGGCTGCTGCCGTAGCCGGCGGACGCCTCGCCGGTTTCGGCGGCATCGAGCACCAGCAGCAGCGTGCCTTCGGAGACCTTGTCGCCGAGCTTGACCTTGAGTTCCTTCACCACGCCGGCGTGGCTGGACGGAATCTCCATGCTGGCCTTGTCGGATTCCACCGTGATCAGCGACTGGTCGACGCGGATGGTGTCGCCCGGCTTGACCAGCAATTCGATTACTTCCACCTCCTTGAAGTCGCCGATGTCCGGGACTTTGACTTCCACCGTGCTCATAGCTTTAGCTCCATGTGTCCCCGCCGCGACCGGCCGGGAAGATTATCGTTGTTAAGTTGGGCCCGCTTTGCATGCTCAATCCGCTTGATCCGGCGTGGCTAGAAATCCACCTCGAAGCTGAACACCCGGAACGGCCCGGAGGTGCTCTTGTCGAACTCCGCCCCCGCATGCACGCCGATCTCGGCGATCTCGCGCGCGCTGTGCAGCTTGTCGTACACCGCGTACATCGCGCCGAGCGCGAAGTTGCGGCCGCTGCCGATGCCCCAGAAGCGGTCGAAGCTGAACACTTCCCGGTAGGAGTAGACGCCGAAGATGCCGTTCGGATTGGCGATCAGCGAAGTGATCTGGGACGATTCGTAGGGGTCGTCCTCCTCTTCCTTGGTATTGAGGAAGTACTTCTCCTTCAGGATCTCGTGCACCTTCGAAAAGGTCTCGAACACCTCGTCGCGGCTGCCGAGCTTGCAATCCTCGCCCATGGCCGTGAGCAGCTTGCGCATCACCGGAAAGTGGGCGGCGGTGCCGGCCAGCGTGACGTAGGAGTCGCCCACCCTGAAGATCTTTTCATTGACTTCATAGGCATGCGACAGGCGGGTGTCGCCGAACGTGACGAGGGAATCGGATGCGATGGCGATCTCGTTGTTCTTCTTGACGACGACGCAGGTGGTCATTGCTCAACTCCGGGAAATTGCGGGAAGCGGGCCGCGGCGGATGGCACCGCCGCAGCTCGCAGGCCTGCGCCCTGTTACAGCAGGGTCTTGCGCATGTCGGACAGCACTTCGGCCAGGTAGGCGGTGAAGCGGGCGCCCATTGCGCCATCGATCACGCGGTGATCGTAGGACAGCGACAGCGGCAGCATCAGGCGAGGCACGAACTGCTTGCCGTCCCAGACCGGCTTGAAGCTGGTCTTGGACAGGCCGAGGATGGCCACTTCCGGCGCGTTGATGATCGGCGTGAAGGCGGTGCCGCCGATGCCGCCGAGCGAAGAAATGGTGAAGCTGGCGCCCTGCATGTCGGCCGGCTTGAGCTTGCCTTCGCGCGCCTGGGCGGAGAGCTCGGTCATTTCCTTGGCGATCTGGCTGATGCCCTTCTTGTCCACGTCCTTGATCACCGGCACCACCAGGCCGTTCGGCGTGTCGGCGGCGAAGCCGATGTGGTAGTACTGCTTCAGGATGATGTTCTCGCCCTTCTCGTCGAGCGAGGCATTGAAGGTCGGCAGCTTCTTGAGCGCGGCGACGCTGGCCTTGATGACGAAGGCGAGCATCGTCAGCTTGACACCGGACTTGGCCAGCGCGGCATTGGAGTCCTTGCGGAATTCTTCCAGCTCGGTGACGTCGGCCTCGTCGAACTGCGTGACATGCGGAATCATCACCCAGTTGCGATGCAGATTCGGGCCGCTGATCTTCTTGATGCGCGACAGCACTTGGGTTTCGGTGCTGCCGAACTTGGAGAAGTCCAGCGACGGCCACGGGAGCAGATCCAGACCGCCGCCCTGCTTGCCGCCCGCGGCAGCCTTGGCCGCCGGCGCAGCAGCGGCGCCGGACATCACCGACTTCACGAAGCCCTGGATGTCCTCGTGCAGGATGCGGCCTTTCGGGCCGCTGCCCTTGACGCGGCCGAGGTCGACGCCGAGTTCGCGCGCGAACTTGCGCACCGAGGGCGAGGCATGGGCCTTGGCGTTGGCGGGAGCCGCCGGCTCCAGCGCGGCGGTGGGCAGGGGCTTGGCGGACGGGGCCGGAACCGAGGCGGAGGCGGCTGGCGCGGCCTTGGCGGCCAGCGCATCGATGGCGGCGGAAACGCTGTCGCCGCCGGCTGCAGGCGCTGGCGCGGGAGCCGCAGCGGCGGCAGGGGCGCCGCCGCCGGCGGTTTCCAGCATCAGCAGCAGGCTGCCTTCGGACACCTTGTCACCGACCTTGACCTTGAGTTCCTTTACGACGCCGGCATGGCTGGACGGGATTTCCATGCTGGCCTTGTCCGATTCCACCGTCACCAGCGACTGCTCGGCGGCGATGGTGTCGCCCGGTTTGACCATGACCTCGATGACTTCGACTTCCTTGAAGTCGCCGATGTCCGGCACCTTGATTTCCATGATGGCGGGCGCGGTCGCCACTGCCGGGGCGACCGCGGGAGCGGGCGCGGGTGCAGGCGCTGCTGCCGCGGGCGCAGGAGCCTGCACCTGGGGCGTGGAGGCGGCGGCGCCGGCTTCCTGGGTTTCCAGCACCAGCAGCATGGAACCTTCCGACACCTTGTCGCCGACCTTGATCCTGAGTTCCTTCACCACGCCGGCGTGGCTGGACGGAATCTCCATGCTGGCCTTGTCGGACTCCACCGTGATCAGGGACTGGTCGACGGCGACGGTATCGCCCGGCTTGACCAGCAGCTCGATCACTTCCACCTCCTTGAAGTCGCCGATATCGGGGACTTTCACTTCCACCATGCTCATAGCTTCAGCTCCGTTCTCCCCTTCGCTCGATCGAAGGGACTTTTTCTTTGATTGTTGGCCCTGTCCGTCCTAAGCCGGCGGCTTCCTCGTCCGGAAGCGGCGCCGTCTTCGAGCGGCCTGGGACTTGTTGACGGCCCTCCGCGAACGGAGGGCGCTTTCTTTTCTCGCCGGAACTTACAGCGTGACCGGATTCGGCTTGTTCGGATCGATGCCGTACCTGGCGATGGCCTGGGCCACCACCGAAGCTTCGACCGCGCCGTCTTCCGCCAGTGCCTTGAGCGTGGCGATAGTCACATAGTAGCGGTTGACTTCGAAGAATTCACGCAGCTTGGCGCGGGAATCGGAGCGGCCGAAGCCGTCGGTGCCCAGCACCTTGTAATTGCGGCCCTTCGGCATGAAGGCGCGGATCTGCTCGGCAAAGGCGCGCATGTAGTCGCTGGAAGCGACGATCGGACCCTGGGTGCCCTGCAGGCATCGGGTGACGTGCGCCAGGCGCGGCTGCTCGACCGGATGCAACAGGTTCCAGCGATCCGCATCCTGGCCGTCGCGGGCCAGCAGGGTGAAGGACGGCGCCGACCAGACGTCCGCGTCCACGCCCCAGTCCTGCTTCAGGATCTCGGCGGCGGCGATGACTTCGCGCAGGATGGTGCCGGAGCCCATCAGCTGGGCGCGCAGCTTGCCCTTGCCTTCGGACGGCTGCAGCAGGTACAGGCCCTTCAGGATGTCCTGCTCCTGGCCCGCCTTCAGGCCCGGATGGCTGTAGTTCTCGTTCATCAGGGTGATGTAGTAGAACACGTCCTCCTGCTCCTGCACCATGCGGCGCAAACCGTCATGGATGATCACCGCCACTTCGTGGGCGAAGGTCGGGTCGTAGGGGATGCAGTTGGGGATGGTGGATGCCATCACGTGGCTGTGGCCGTCCTCGTGCTGCAGGCCCTCGCCGTTGAGCGTGGTGCGGCCGGCGGTGCCGCCGAGCAGGAAGCCGCGCGCCCGCATATCGCCCGCCGCCCAGGCCAGGTCGCCGACGCGCTGCAGGCCGAACATCGAGTAGAAGATGTAGAACGGGATCATCACCCGGTTGTTGGTCGAGTACGAGGTCGCGGCGGCGATCCAGGAGCTCATCGCGCCCGCCTCGTTGATGCCTTCCTGCAGGATCTGGCCGGCCTTGTCCTCGCGGTAGTACATCACCTGGTCCTTGTCGACCGGTTCGTACAGCTGGCCCATCTGGTTGAAGATGCCGATCTGGCGGAACAGGCCTTCCATGCCGAAGGTACGCGCCTCGTCGACCAGGATGGGAACGACGCGCTTGCCCAGGCTCTGGTCGCGCAGCAGCGTGGTGATGATGCGCACGTAGGCCTGGGTGGTCGAGATCTCGCGGCCTTCGGCGGTCGGGTCCAGCACCGCCTGGAAGGCGGACAGCGGCGGCACCGTCAGGGTTTCATCGGCCTTCACGCGGCGCTGCGGCAGGTAGCCGCCGAGCGCCTTGCGCCGCTCGTGCAGGTACTTGATCTCCGGCGCATCGTCGGACGGCTTGAAGAACGGCACGTCCGGCAGCTTGTCGTCCGGAATCGGGATGGCGAAGCGGTCGCGCATCTCGCGGATGGCCTGGTCGTCGAGCTTCTTGGTCTGGTGCGCCGTGTTGCGCGCCTCGCCCGACTTGCCCATGCCGAAGCCCTTGATGGTCTTGACCAGCAGCACGGTCGGCTGGCCCTTGTGCTCCTGGGCGTTCTTAAAGGCGGCATAGATCTTGTGGGGATCGTGGCCGCCCCGGTTCAGGCGCCAGATGTCGTCGTCCGACATCTTCGAGACCATCTCCAGCAGCTTCGGATGCTTGCCGAAGAAATGCTTGCGCACGTAGGCGCCATCCTTGGCCTTGTAGTTCTGGTACTCGCCGTCGACGGTTTCCATCATCACGCGCTGCAGGATGCCGTCCTTGTCGCGCGACAGCAGCTCATCCCAGTAGCCGCCCCAGATCACCTTGACCACGTTCCAGCCGGCGCCGCGGAAGTCGGCTTCCAGTTCCTGGATGATCTTGCCGTTGCCGCGCACCGGGCCGTCGAGGCGCTGCAGGTTGCAGTTGATGACGAACACCAGGTTGTCCAGCTTCTCGCGCCCGGCCATGCCGATCGCGCCCATGGATTCCGGCTCGTCCATCTCGCCGTCGCCGCAGAAGGCCCAGACCTTGCGGTTGTCGGTCTTGGCGATGTCACGCGCATGCAGGTACTTGAGGAAGCGCGCCTGGTAGATCGCCATCAGCGGGCCGAGGCCCATGGATACCGTCGGGAACTGCCAGAATTCCGGCATCAGCTTCGGGTGCGGATAGGAAGACAGGCCCTTGCCGTCGACCTCGCGCCGGAAATTCATCATCTGATCTTCGGACAGGCGGCCTTCGAGGAAGGCGCGGGCATAGATGCCGGGCGAGGAATGGCCCTGAATGTAGAGCAGATCGCCGCCATGCTCTTCGGTGGGCGCATGCCAGAAATGGTTGAAGCCGATGCCCAGCATGTTGGCCAGCGAGGCGAAGCTCGAGATATGGCCGCCGAGGTCGCCGTCGGCGCGGTTTGTCTTCACCACCATTGCCATGGCGTTCCAGCGCATCCAGGAACGCAGGCGCTCTTCGTATTCGAGGTTGCCGGGACAGTGTTCGGCGAGGTGGGCGGGGATGGTGTTGACGTAGGCGGTGTTGCTGGAGAAGGGAATATGGGCGCCGCGGCGGCGGGCCAGGTCCACCATGCGCTCCATCAGGTAGTGGGCGCGCTCCGGTCCTTCGGTGTCGATGACGGCTTCGAGGGCATCGAGCCACTCCTGGGTTTCCATCACATCGGGATCGTTGGCGGCTTGGGCCAGGACTTGGTCGAGCTGAGCTGACATAAGTGTCTCCTGAGTTAAAGGCATTCCCGATCGGATCTGAAGGACGGCGTCGGGGGAAATTTTGGACAAGGTTTCGCCAAGAGAGTGCGCGATGCAAAGATTCTAACAGCACTTTTTCATTTTTCAAAATGCGGTATGCGTTTTCATATTGTGGAATTATGCCTTCGTTCAATTCGTCATGCCTGCGTTCGCGGGGCTTGCCTTGCGCTCATATCGCTCGCCCCAAATCATCGCTTCGGCTTCATTGACACCGGCCAAAAGCCGCGTCATGAACCGCTTTCGCGATCTTTGCCGCCGGCACTTTTCCCAAGCGAGGCGCTCTATCGAGTTTATTGCGCCTTTGCCAAAGGTCCAGCCATGACGTTTCCCTGCCTGTATGGCTTATCCCTGTTCGCGCTCATCCGTGAATCCTTCAGCGATTTCATGGAAGACGACATGACCACCTACGCTTCGGCGCTGGCGTATCAGGTGCTGTTTTCCATCTTTCCCTTCATCATCTTCCTCATCGCCCTGCTCGGCTTCCTGCACATGCCAGGCTTCTTCGACTGGTTGCGCCAGCAGGTGCAGATGCTGCTGCCGGGCCAGGCGCTGCCGCTGGTCAACAAGGTGATCGGCGAACTGCAGAAGGAACAGAGCGGGCTGCTGTCGGTCGGCGTGCTGCTCGCGCTATGGTCCGCATCGGCCGGGGTGCGCGCCACCATCAATGCCCTCAATGTCGCCTACGACGTGCGCGAGCGCCGGCCGGCCTGGAAGCTGTATCCGCTTTCCATTTTTTACACCGTCGGCATCGCCGCCATGCTGGCGGCCGCCGCGGCGCTCATGGTGGTCGGCCCGCAGGCGATGGAGTGGCTGGCCGGCTGGATCGGCCTCAAGGAGGAAGTGGTGATCGTCTGGGCGGTGCTGCGCTGGCCGGCGGCCATGCTGCTGCTGATGATGGTGGTGGCGCTGGTGTATTACCTCGGTCCCAACCTGAAACAGCGCTTCCGGCTGCTCAGCCCGGGCGCGGTGCTGTCGGTGCTGGTGTGGATCGCCGCCTCGCTCGGCTTCGACTATTACGTGCGCAGCTTCGCCGACTACAGCGTCATGTACGGCAGCATCGGCACCATCATCATCCTGCTGCTGTATTTCTTCGTGTCGGCGGCCGTGCTGCTGTTCGGCGCCGAGGTGAATCATGTCATCGACCGCCACCAGCGGGAGATGCAGCAGGATGCCGGCCGTGCCGCGACCCACCCGGCCGGTTCAGCCAGCCGCCCCGGGGACACGCTCGGACACCCGGCGCGCTGACCCCGCGCTGGCCCCGGCGGCGCTGCCCCGCCGGGGGAGCCGCTTATAATGCGGTTTTTCCCGTCACTCTGAAGTCTTCGTCATGTCCGCACAAATCATCAATGGCACCCTGCTGTCCCAACAACTCCGCGCCGACGTCGCCCGGCGCGCCGCTACCCTCACCGAACGCGGCCGCCAGCCCGGCCTGGCGGTGGTGCTGGTCGGGGACAACCCGGCGTCCCAGGTCTATGTGCGCAACAAGGTCAAGGCATGCGAAGACAACGGCATCCACTCCGTCATGGAGAAGTACGATGCCGGCATGAGCGAGGCCGATCTGCTGGCGCGCATCGACGCCCTGAACAAAGACCCGAAGATCCACGGCATCCTGGTGCAGCTGCCGCTGCCGCCGCATATCGATGCCCACAAGGTGATCGAGGCCATTGCCGCGGAAAAGGACGTGGACGGCTTCCATGTCAGCAATGCCGGCCTGCTGATGACCGGCCAGCCGCTGTTCCGCCCCTGCACCCCCTATGGCGTCATGAAGATGCTGGAATCCATCGATTACCCGGTGCGCGGTGCGCATGCGGTGGTGGTCGGCGCTTCCAACATCGTCGGCAAGCCGCAGGCCATGCTGCTCTTGCAGGCCGGCGCCACCGTCACCATCTGCAACTCCAAGACCCGCGACCTCGGGCACCACACCCGCCAGGCCGACATCCTGGTGGTGGCCACCGGCAAGCGCAACATCGTCACCGCCGACATGATCAAGCCGGGCGCCGCCGTCATCGACGTCGGCATGAACCGCGACGATGAAGGCAAGCTGTGCGGCGACGTCGACTTCGCCAACGCCAAGGAAGTCGCGGGCTACATCACCCCGGTGCCGGGCGGCGTCGGGCCCATGACCATTACCATGCTGCTGGTCAACACGATCGAAGCAGCGGAAAGAACCTGACATCCATGACAGCTGAACAGAACCCGCTTCTCGACTTTTCCGATCTGCCGCGCTTCGCCGACATCCGCCCGGCGCATGTGACGCCGGCGGTGGACAGCCTGCTCGCCAATGCGCGCACGGTGGTGGCCCGCCTCGAAGGCCCGCTGCCGCAGGTGACGTGGAATGATTTCGTCGCGCCGCTGGAGGATGCGACCGAGAAGCTGGGCCGGGCCTGGGGCATCGTCGGCCATCTGAACTCGGTGGCGGATACGCCGGAACTGCGCGCCGCCTACAACGAGAACCTGCCCAAGGTGACCGAGTTCTGGACCTCGCTCGGCCAGAACCTGGCGCTGTTCCAGAAGTACAAGGCGCTCGCCGCCAGCCCGGAGTTCGGCGAACTGTCCACGCCGCGGCGCAAGATCGTCGAGAACGCGCTGCGCGACTTCCGCCTCGGCGGCGCCGAGCTGCCGGATGACAAGAAGCTGCGTTTCGCCCAGATCCAGGAAAGGCTGGCCGCGCTGTCGACGCGCTTCTCGGAGAACGTGCTCGACGCCACCAACGACTTCGCCCTCTACGTCGAGGACGAGGCCGACCTGTCCGGCCTGCCGGAAGACGCCAAGCATGCGGCCCGCGCCGCCGCCGAGCGCGACGGCAAGCCCGGCTTCAAGTTCACCCTGCACTTCCCGTCCTTCTTCCCGGTGCTGCAGTACTCCGACAAGCGCTCCCTGCGCGAAGCCCTGTACCGCGCCAACGTCACCAAGGCGTCGGAGCTGGGCGCCAGGCCGGAGTGGGACAACACCGCCAACATCGCCGAGATCCTTAAGCTGCGCAAGGAAGAGGCGCAGCTGCTTGGCTTCGGCAACTACGCCGAAGTCTCGCTCGTGCCGAAGATGGCGGAAACACCGCAGCAGGTGATTGCCTTCCTGGAAGACCTGGCGCGCCGCGCCCGTCCCTTCGCCGAGAACGACCTCGCCGAGTTGCGCGCCTTTGCCGCCAAGCACCTCGGCCTGGACCAGCTGGAAGCCTGGGACGTTGCCTATGCGTCGGAAAAGCTGCGCCAGGAGCGCTACGCCTTCTCAGAGCAGGAAGTGAAGCAGTATTTCCAGGAGCCGAAAGTCGTCGACGGCCTGTTCCGCGTGATACAGAGCCTGTTCGCGGTGCACATCAAGCCGGATGCGGCGGCGACCTGGCATCCGGACGTGAAATTCTTCCGCATCGAGAAGAACGGCCAGCTGGTCGGCCAGTTCTACCTCGACCTCTACGCCCGCAGCGGCAAGCGCGGCGGCGCCTGGATGGACGATGCCCGCGGCCGCCGCGCCGGCCAGGATGCCGTGCAGACGCCGGTGGCCTACCTGACCTGCAACTTCTCCGAGCCGGTGACCGTCGATGGCAAGAAGCGCCCGGCGCTGTTCTCGCATGACGAGGTCACCACCCTGTTCCACGAGTTCGGCCACGGCCTGCACCACATGCTGACCCAGATCGACGACCTCGGCGTGGCCGGCATCGCCGGCGTGGAGTGGGATGCGGTCGAGCTGCCTTCGCAGTTCATGGAAAACTTCTGCTGGGAATGGGACGTGGTGCAGCACATGACTGCCCATGTCGAGACCGGCGAGCCGCTCCCGCGCGCGCTGTTCGACAAGATGATCGCGGCGAAGAATTTCCAGTCCGGCCTGCAGACCCTGCGCCAGGTGGAATTCGCGCTGTTCGACATGCACCTGCATTACGACTTCGACCCGAACGGCAGCAGGACCGCCCAGGATGTGCTGAACGAAGTGCGGCACAAGGCCGCGGTGATGATCCCGCCGCCCTTCAACCGCTTCCAGAATTCCTTCAGCCACATCTTCTCCGGCGGCTACGCGGCGGGCTACTACAGCTACAAGTGGGCCGAAGTGTTGTCGGCCGACGCCTACAGCGCCTTCGAGGAAGCCGCCCGCTCCACCGGTAACGTGCTGTGCAGCGAAACCGGCATGCGCTTCCACCGCGAGATCCTCGGCATGGGCGGTTCCCGCTCGGCGCTGGAATCGTTCAAGGCCTTCCGCGGCCGCGAGCCGAGCATCGACGCCCTGCTGCGCCACAACGGCATGGTGCCGGACGGCGCCGGCGCCCCGTGATGCGCGCCGCCCTGCTCCTTGTCGGCCTCTGCGCCGGCGCCAACGGCGCCATCGGCGCGGAGATCTACAAATGGGTCGGTCCCGACGGCAAGGTCACGTACTCCGACACGCCGCCGCCGGCAAGCGCCCGCCGCGCCGAGCCGAAAACCTCGGGCGGCGCCGCCGCGGCCGCGCCGCAGCTGCCTTATGCGCTGGCCCGGGCAGCGGAAGCGGCGCCGGTCACGCTCTACGCCGGCGCCGACTGCGCGCCCTGCGACAGCGGCCGCACGCTGCTCAAGCAGCGCGGCATCCCCTTCACCGAAAAGACGGTCAATAGCGACGACGACATCACCCGCTTCCACCAGGTCAATCCCGGCGGCGACCTGCCGCTGCTGACGGTGGGCCGCAACCAGCAGCGCGGCTTTGAAGCATCGGCCTGGCAGACGGCGCTGACGGCGGCCGGCTATCCGGAGAAATCGCAGCTGCCGGCTTCCTGGCGCCATGCCGCCGAGCCGCTGGCGCCGCCGAAGGCGGCCAAGGCGGAAGCGCCGCGCGTCGAAGCGCCTGCCGAGCCGGCGTTCAAGCCTGCCGCACCTGCCGCACCATCGGCGGGACCGGCGCGCGACGCGCCGCCGGGCTTCAGGTTTTGACCCGCGGGCGGCCTGCGATTAGCATACGGGTGTTTTGATTTCCGCCGCCCCGCCCATGACCCGAATCGATTTCCACAGCAACGTGCCGGACAAGCTGCTCTATGCCTGCCGGCTGGTGCGCAAGGCCCGCGGCGCCAATTTCCAGGTGGTAGTGCTGGCGCAGGATGCGCCGATGCTGAACCGGTTCGACGAACTGCTCTGGACCTTCTCCGACCTGGATTTCCTGCCCCATGCGCAGTCGCATGAACCGCATGCCGCGATGACGCCGATCATCCTCACCGCCGATGACGAGGCCGAACTGCCGCATCGCCAGATCCTGGTCAACCTCTCCGACCGTACGCCGGCCGCCTTCGCCAGCTTCGAGCGCATGTTCGAGATCGTCTCCAGTGAAGAAAACGACCGCGCCCTCGGCCGCGAGCGCTATCGCTACTACAAGGACCGCGGCTATCCGCTCACCCACTTCATCGCCGAGCAATCATGAACGCCTCCACTTCCGACGGCGGCATCCCGCTGCTGACCGAGGTCATCGCCAAGTCCGATCCCGAGCCGGAAACGGCGCCGGCGCAAGCGCCCGCCCCTGCACCCGAGGCGGCGCCCGCTGCGCCGGAGCCAATCGCCGTGCTGGAACAGCGCGCCAGCGACGAATGGAGCGAGGAGAGGTGGACGCGCCTTGAGGACGACCTGCGCGAACGCGTCCTGCAGCAGGTGCTCGGCCGCATCGATTTCGTGCTGGAACAGCGTGTGCGCGACAGCCTGGCCGACGTGCTGCAGCTGGCGGTGTCCAACCTGGCGAACGACATACGCGATGGCCTGCACCAGACGATGCGGGAAGTCGTGACCCGCGCCGTATCGCAGGAAATCACGAAAATACAGGCTTTGAAAAAACAAAAATAAAGGCTAAAAACTTCGATTCATAAACAGCGCAGGCGCCGAGGTGTATAAAAATAAAAATTTTTGGCTTGCAATTGAACACCAAGGAAACCGATAACTTTTTACAATGTCGCTATCTGATTATGGAGGTGGCGCATGAAGGTTATCGTACTGGGAGCAGGCATCATCGGAACCGCTTCGGCCTGGTTCCTGAACAAATCCGGCCATGAGGTAACCGTCATCGAGCGCCAGCCTGGGGCCGCCCAGGAGACCAGCTTCGCCAACGGCTGCCAGATTTCCGTCTCCCATGCCGAGCCCTGGGCCAATCCGAGCGCGCCGATGAAGGTGTTGAAGTGGCTGGGCAAGGAAGATGCGCCGCTGCTCTACCGCTTCCGCCCGGAATGGCTGCAATGGCGCTGGGGCCTGAATTTCCTGCGCGAATGCACGCCTTCCCGCACTGCCGAAAACATCCGCCAGATCGTCGCCATTGCCGAATACAGCCGCCAGACCCTGCAGGCGGTGCGCGCCGATGCCGGCATCGAGTACGACCACCTGACGCGCGGCATCCTCCACTTCTATACGGACAAGGAAGAATTCGACGCCTCGCTGCCGGCGGCGAAGCTGATGCGCGATCTCGGCTGCCCGCGCGAGAGCATCGATGCCGACGCGGTGGTGCGCATCGAACCGGCGCTGGCGCGGGTGCGCGACAAGATCGTCGGCGGCGACTTCACCGCCACTGACGAATCCGGCGACGTCTACAAGTTCACCAGCGGCCTGGCGCGCAAGGCCGAGGAAGCCGGCGTCGATTTCCGCTTCAACACCACCGTCACCCGCCTGATCACCGAAGGCAGCGGCAGCGCCGTACGGGTCACCGGCGTGGAAGTGATCGATGCCGACGGCCGGCACCGGGTGCTGCATGCCGACGCCTTCGTCATGGCCATGGGCAGCTTCTCGGTGCCGCTGCTCAAGCCGCTCGGCATCGACCTGATGATCTATCCCGGCAAGGGCTACTCCGCCACCTACACCGTCACCAATCCCGACGCCGCGCCCACCGTTTCGCTCACCGACGACGGCTACAAGCTGGTGGTCTCGCGCCTCGGCGACCGCCTGCGGGTGGCCGGCACCTGCGAGCTGAACGGCTATACCCGGGAGCTCAACACCACCCGCTGCGACGCCATCACCCGCCGCACGCGCGAACTGTTCCCCGACGCCTGCGACTACGACAATCCGGTGTACTGGACCGGCCTGCGGCCGCTGACGCCGTCGAACGTTCCTTACATCGGCAAGAGCCGCATCGCCAACCTGTTCCTCAACACCGGCCATGGCACCCTGGGCTGGACCATGGGCTGCGGCTCCGGCCGCGCCATCGCCGACATCGTCTCCGGTCGCCAGCCGGAAGTGGACTTCGCCTTCACCGGCATGCCGCGCCGCCGCCCGGCGCCGCTGCTGCCGTCGCAGCCGGCACGCGCCTGATCGAACTGGCCAAACAACATCGGCCGCTCACAAAAACAAATGCGCACCGCAGGGATGCTGTCATCCCCCGGTGCGCATTTTCGTTATAGGAATCTGAAGCTCAACGCGGCAGGCGCACCGTCACCTCCGCCGCCTTTTCATCGAACGCAATGCGGGTGGAAAACTTCGCCCGCTTCATCGGAAAGCGAGACTGGAAGTGGCGCACATTGCCGGACCCCGAGATCACGCGGCGCACGAACTGGTAGTAGGCATCCATGTCGATCACATGCACCGCCAGGAAATAGTCGAAGTCTCCCGACACGAAATAGCACTGCATCACCTCCGGCTCCTTGGCCATGCGCGCCTCGAACTCCTGCATGTGTTCATCCGACTGGTTGGACAGCGACACCTCCAGAAACGCCAGCATGCCGTAGCCCAGCGCGAAGGGATCGACCATGGCCACATCGGCGCTGATGATGCCGGCCTCGCGCAGCTCCCGGATGCGGCGCAGGCAGGTCGGCTGGGAGATGTGCAGCTTCTCCGCCAGCACGCGGGTGGGCGTTTGGTTATCCTTTTGCAGCAGGTTCAGCAGCTTGCGGTCGACCTTGTCGAGTACGTGAGTTTTAGGCATGTGGCGTCAGAAGATTCATCAAGCGATCCGCGCAAAATTGCTTTGCGAAAGGTTGCGGATGTTGTACCGTGTTGCTTGTTTTGAAACCGCAATCCGCGCGTTGTCCGGCCTGCGGGACCGGTTAGGAGTGTTGCAGCAACTTTGTCTTTTTTCAATCCCAAGGAGGACGTTATGCAGATCACGACAAAAATCATTCCGCTGGCGGGCGCCGTCGCCTTCGCCATGGCGGGCACTGCCTGGGCCCAGGAGACCGTGGTGAAGATCGGCCATGTCGCGCCGATTTCCGGCCCCATCGCCCACCTCGGCAAGGACAATGAGAACGGCGCGCGCATGGCCATCGATGAGCTCAACAGCAAGGGCGTGACCATCGGCGGCAAGAAGGTGAAGTTCGAGCTGCTGGCGGAGGACGACGCTTCCGATCCGAAGCAGGGCACCGCCGCCGCGCAGAAGCTGGTCGATGCCAAGGTCAACGGCGTGATCGGCCACCTGAACTCCGGCACCACCATCCCCGCCTCCAAGATCTACCATGACGCCGGCATCCCGCAGATCTCGCCGTCGGCCACCAATCCGAAATACACCCAGCAAGGCTTCAAGACCGCCTTCCGCGTGGTGGCCAACGACGGCCAGCTCGGCGGCACGCTCGGCCGCTATGCGGCCGACCAGCTGAAGGCGAAGAAGGTCGCGGTGATCGACGACCGCACCGCCTACGGCCAGGGCGTGGCGGATGAGTTCACCAAGGGCGCCAAGGCCAAGGGCGTGCAGATCGTGGCCCAGCAGTACACCAATGACAAGGCCACCGACTTCAACGCCATCCTTACCAACATCAAGTCCAAGAATCCGGATGTCGTCTTCTTCGGCGGGATGGATGCGGTGGCCGGCCCGATGCTGCGCCAGATGAAGCAGCTTGGCATCAACGCCAAGTTCATGGGCGGCGACGGCATCTGCACCGAAGGCCTGGCCAAGCTGGCCGGCGATGCCATCGGCGGCGAGGGCAACGTGGTCTGCGCCGAGGCCGGCGGCGTGGTGGAAGCGCAGAAGAAAGGCATGGACGACTTCCGCGCCGCCTACAAGAAGAAATTCAATGGCGACGTGCAGCTCTATGCACCGTATGTCTATGACGCGGTGATGGTAATGGCGGAAGCGATGAAGAAGGCCAATTCCGCCGACCCGGCGAAATACCTGCCCGAGCTCGCCAAGATCAGCTACACCGGCGTAACCGGCCCGATCACCTTCGACAGCAAGGGCGATATCAAGAACGGCACGCTGACGCTGTACACCTACAAGGGCGGCAAGCGCGAGCAGATCGCCGTCGTCAAGTAAGCGTCCCCTCGCGAGGGTCTTCCCGCCCCGGCCCCGTGCCGGGGCTTTTCATTTGTGCGCGCGGAAAAGGCGCATAAGGGAGCAGGCGCTTCCGGCAGCGAGAGAATACCGGCGCCATGCCCGATGCAGGCGCAGGCCCGCCTGAATTCATGAACCGGCAGCGTTCATCGGCGCCGACGCGCATGAAAAAAGCGCCCTTGCGGGCGCTTCATCGACTGCCCGCCGTCAAGAAAGACGGCGCGGGCGAAATCACTTTTGGGACAGGATCCACTTCACCAGGGTGTGGGCTTCGGCTTCGCTGACCTGCGCATTGGCCGGCATCGGCACCGGACCCCACACGCCGCTGCCGCCCTTGATGACTTTCTGCACCAGCTTGGCTTCGGCATCCTGCTGGCCGGCGTATTTGGCGGCGACATCCTTGAAGGCCGGACCCACCACCTTGTTTTGCACGGAGTGGCACGCCATGCAGTTCTTGGATTTGGCCAGATCGGCATTCGCCATCGCAGCATTGGAAGCAAGCAGACCCATCGCGAGGCACAGCAACAACGAACGTTTCATTCATCTCTCCATATATTTGTGGCACACGATTCTAGCGCGTTTCGATACCAAACAGGCACGGTCAGCGCGAGGGTCGCGCGTTCGGGATGCATCCCGTTCTTCCGCGCCGCATTGCCTTGGCAATCGGACAACCCTGCCGGCCTCGGCGCTATCGGGTTAACCAATCTCGCGCCAAAAGAGTTGACACCTGCGCCGGCCGATCGCATGCTTCCGGCATCAGTTCAAGGAATTTCCCATGCCGCTCATCATCGCCATCGTCGTTCTCGCGCTGCTGCGCTTCTTCGAGGTCGGCCTGTTCGCCCACATGTCCTGGTGGTGGGTGATCGGCCTGTTCGGCGTGGCCTTCGTCTGGTTCGAGCTGATCGAGAAATGGCTCGGGATGGATCAGCGCAAGGCGGTCGAATCGCTGGAAAGGGCGCGCAAGGACAGGGTGTCGCGCACCTTCAAGCGCTGACGCGGAAAGCAGACAGGGAAAACGAAAAAGGCCGGGCAACCGGCCTTTTTTCATGGGCATCAGCGTCGCGGGCGGACCCAGTCGCTCATCAGCCGGTGACGGCGCCCTTGCTCGCCGGCGCCGCCAATGCCGCGAACTTCGCCAGCACGCCGCGGGTGTAGCGCGGTACCGGCTGCTTCCATGCGGCGCGACGGCGCGCGATCGCTTCCTCCGGCACGTTGAGCTGGATCAGCTGCTTCAGCGCGTCGATGGTGATGCTGTCCCCTTCCTCAACCAGCGCGATGGTGCCGCCGGCATAGGCTTCCGGCGAGACGTGCCCGACCACCATGCCCCAGGTGCCGCCGGAGAAGCGGCCGTCGGTAATGAGGCCGACCGACTCGCCCAAACCCTTGCCGATGATGGCCGAGGTCGGCGCCAGCATCTCCGGCATGCCAGGGCCGCCCTTGGGGCCGAGATAACGCAGCACCAGCACGTCGCCCGGATTGATCTTGTCGGCCAGGATGGCATCCATGGCCGAGTATTCGTCGTCGAACACCCGCGCCGGTCCGGTGATGACCGGGTTCTTCAGGCCGGTGATCTTGGCCACGCAGCCTTCCGGCGACAGATTGCCCTTCAGGATGGCGAGGTGGCCTTCCTTGTACAGCGCTCTCGAAATCGGACGGATCACGTCCTGGTCGGCGCGCGGCTCGTCCGGCACGTCCGCCAGTTCCTCGGCGAGGGTGCGGCCGGTGATGGTCATGCAGTCGCCGTGCAGCAGGCCGGCCTTGAGCAAAATCTTCATCACCTGCGGGATGCCGCCGGCCTTGTGCAGATCCGTGGCGACATACTTGCCGGAAGGCTTGAGGTCGCAGATGACCGGCACCTTGCGGCGCATGCGCTCGAAGTCGTCGATGGTCCATTCGACTTCGGCGGCATGAGCGATGGCGAGGTAATGCAGCACGGCGTTGGTGGAGCCGCCGGTGGCCATGATGACGGCCACCGCATTTTCGATCGATTCGCGCGTGATGATGTCGCGCGGCTTCAGGTCCTTCTTCACCGCTTCCACCAGCACCCGCGCCGATTCGGCGGCGGAGCCGACCTTTTCATCGTCCGGATTGGCCATGGTGGAGGAATACAGCAGCGCCATGCCGAGTGCCTCGAAGGACGAAGACATGGTGTTGGCCGTGTACATGCCGCCGCAGGAGCCGGAAGACGGGCAGGCATTGCGCTCGATGCCGTCGAAATCTTCCTGCGACATGCGGCCGGCGGTGAATTCGCCCACCGCCTCGAAGGCGGAGACGATGGTCAGGTCCTTGCCTTTCCAGTTGCCCGGCTTGATGGTGCCGCCGTAGACATAGATGCTCGGCACGTTGGTGCGCGCCATGGCGATCATGCCGCCCGGCATGTTCTTGTCGCAGCCGCCGATGACGACGCAGCCGTCCATCCACTGGCCGTTGACCGCGGTCTCGATGCAGTCGGCGATGACCTCGCGCGAAATCAGCGAGAACTTCATGCCTTCGGTGCCCATGGACATGCCGTCGGAAATCGTCGGCGTGCCGAAAATCTGCGGATTGGCGCCGGCTTCCTTCACCGCCGCGACGGCGATGTCGGCCAGCTTCTGCAGGCCGGAGTTGCAGGGGGTAATGGTGGAATGGCCGTTGGCGATGCCGATCATGGGCTTGTCGAAGTCTTCCTTCTGATAGCCCATCGCGTAGTACATCGAACGGTTGGGGCTGCGCGCCACGCCCTGGGTGATGTTCTTGGAACGACGGTTGTATGCCATGCTGCCTCCGGAAATCTGCCTTGAATGGGATGGCTAGGTTGCCTTGCCAATATCCCAATGTCAAATATATGATTTCTCTTTTATTAATACGTTCTGCGTATCAATGGACGCCAACATCGAGCTGCGCCAGCTGCGCTACTTCATCGCCGTTGCCGAGGAAAACCACTTCGGCCGCGCCGCCGCCCGCCTGCACATGACGCAGCCGCCGCTGTCGCAGGCGATCCAGTCGCTGGAAGCGGCGCTCGGCACCCTGCTGTTCGCCCGCACCCGGCGCAGCGTGGCGCTGACCGCCGCCGGGGCCGCCCTGCTGCCCGAAGCGCGCCGCATCCTGCAGCAGGCCGGCGCGCTCGGCGACATCGTCCGCCGCGCCGCCTCGGGAGAATCCGGCCTGCTGTCGCTGTCCTTCGTCTCCAGCGCCGATTACAGCGTGCTGCCGCCGCTGCTGCGCGATTTCCGCGAGCGCTACCGGCAGGTGCGCATCGAGCTGCGCGAAGCGACCACCGACGTGCAGCTGGACGACCTGATGCAGGGCCGCATCGACGCCGGCCTGCTGATCCCGCCGCTGCCGGACCGGATGCGGGAACAGCTGGATTACGTGACGGTGCTGTCGGAGCCGCTGATCCTGGCGGCGCCGCAGGGCCTGAAGGGCGCGCGCGGCCGCGGCGCCGTCAGCCTGAAGGCGGCGGCCGACCTGCCGCTGGTGATCTTCCCACGCCGCATCGCGCCCGCCTTCCACGACGCCATCCTGGCCTGCTTCCATGATGCCGGCTTGACACCGCGCATCGGCCAGGAAGCGATACAGATGCAAACTATCGTCGGGCTTGTGTCGGCCGGCATGGGCATTGCGCTTGTGCCACAATCCGTATCCAACCTAAAGCGCCCCGGCGTGGAGTACCGACCGCTGGCGGAGCGCACGCCCGTCATCGAAACCGGCTTGGCCTGGCGCCGCGACAATGATTCGCCCGTGCTGCGCGCCTTCCTCGAACTGTTGAGAAAGAAGAACTGAATGCTGATCCACCCGATGCCCGACCCGATCGCGTTTTCCATCGGCCCGCTGTCCGTGCACTGGTACGGCCTGATGTACCTGGTGGCCTTCATCCAGTTCCTGGTGCTGGGCCGGGTGCGGGCGAACCAGCCGCACATGGCGGCCGCCGGCTGGAAGGCGACGGACCTGGACGACATGCTGTTCTACGGCGTGCTCGGCGTGGTGGTGGGCGGCCGCCTCGGCGAGGTGCTGTTCTACCACCCGGTGTACTACGCCACCCACCCGCTCGAAATCTTCGCGGTGTGGAAGGGCGGCATGTCCTTCCACGGCGGCTTCATCGGCGTGCTGCTGGCGATGTGGCTGTGGTCGCGCAAGGCCGGCCGCAGCTTCATCAACGTGCTCGACTTCATCGCGCCGATGGTGCCGCTCGGCTATGCCGCCGGCCGCATCGGCAACTTCATCAATGCCGAGCTGCCGGGCCGGCCGGCCGACCCGTCCCTGCCCTGGGCCATGATCTGGCCGAACGTCGACAACATCCCTCGCCATCCCTCGCCGATCTACCAGGCGCTGGTGGACGGCCTGCTGCTGTTCATCATCGTCTGGCTGTACGCCCGCAGGCAGTGCCCGCCTCTCGCCGTCGGCGCGCTGTTCGTGCTCGGCTACGGCATGGCGCGCTTCTTCACCGAATATTTCCGCACGCCGGATTACACCGTGTCCTTCGCCGGCGTGTCGATTTCCGCCGGCCAGATGCTGTCCCTGCCGATGATTGCCTTCGGAATCATCGCGCTGGTCATCACCTATCGCCGGCGGGGAGTGGTCCATGGCTGAGATCCTCGTCGAGACCGAAGGCACGCTGGCCATCGTCAGCCTGAGCAATCCGGGCAAGATGAACGCGATCGATGTCGCGATGTGGCGTTCGCTGGCCCAGGTGTTCAACCGCCTTTCGAACGATGACAGCCTGCGCTGCGTCATCCTGCGCGGCAGCGACGGCAACTTCGCCGCCGGCGCCGACATCGAAGAATTCCCCAGCGTGCGCAACAGCCTGGAACAGGGCATCCGCTATCACACCGAGATCATGGCGCAAGCCCTGGACGCCATCGCCGGCTGCCGCCACCCGACGCTGGCGGCCATCGAAGGCGTGTGCGTGGGCGGCGGACTGGAGCTGGCCTGCGCCTGCGACATCCGCATCGCTTCGCCGCAGGCGCGCTTCGGCATCCCGATCGGCCGCCTAGGCTTCGCGCTGGCGCCGGGCGAACTGCAGCCGCTGCTGCAATTGGTCGGCAAGGCGGCGGCGCTGGAAATCCTGCTCGAAGGACGGATCTTCGAGGCGGCGGAGGCGAAGGAAAAAGGCCTGCTCCAGCGCGTCGTCGACCATCCGGTGGCGGAAGCGCGCCACGCGGCGGCCAGGATTTCCCGCGGTGCGCCGCTGGCGGCGCGCATGCACAAGAAGATGATCAGCCGTCTGTGTCCCGCGCCGGAACCGCTGACCGAAGAGGAAATGCGTGATGGCCTTTCCACGCTGGCGTCGGACGACTACCGCGAGGGCGTGGCGAGCTTTCTGGAGAAGCGACCGCCGAATTTTTCGGGCAAATGAAGCCGCGCTGCCCTTCATTTTCCAACCCCATCTCGACACCGGCCCGACGCCTCGGCGGCAACGGCCGGCGCATGCCCTGCGCTTGAAAGGCAAATGTCGCATCGACTGAACAGCTGAACACGTCAGCGCCAGTCAAATCTCCCCAACCGGCAACAACATTTTGACAACAGGCAAGGCGGCTGACACCATCGACATCAGAACCGCAAGGCCTTGAACCGCGGACCGGCGAACACTTCGAGCGGTCCTGGCCGGTATCGGCGCAGCGAAAAAACCTCGGCCGAGGAAGCGATGATCTACATACGCCCCTACCACATCCAGGAAACCCGTCAGCAAGGGTTCGACTTCTTCAACGTGCCGCGCGTCGACTACGACGCGCTGCTCGACCAGCTGCACTTCCCGGTCGTCTGGGCCTATGAGGACACGCTGGGAGTCTGGCTGCCGGCGGAAGCCGACTACGACTTCATCAACTTCCTGCGCCCGCTGCCCAACACCATCCGGAACGACGCGCTGCCGAAGGGCAGGTTTCAGCAGCTGTGCCGGATGGGCCTGATCACGCCGCCGCGCAGGACGCTGGCCGAGATGCAGGAGGAAGCACGTTCGCATGGCATTGCGATCATCCGCAATCTTCTGCACCCCGACTACTGCAAGTCGATGCTGAAGTCCTACTACTACCGGAATGAGCACCTGCATGATCGCTGGAAGGATCTGGAGGGAATCAAGCGCACCTCGGTCAACAACATGCCCTTGATGCGACTGATCCATCAGGGAACCGAGGGCCTGGTGAAAGCCATTCTTGGCGAGGACATCAAGACCAGCTACTCGTTTGCATCGTCTTATGAATCAGGCACGACGCTGCCGGCGCATACCGATCGGCCGCAATGCGTCTACAACATTTCCTTTCTGCTCGGGTCCGATCCTTGCGACGCCCGATTGTCCGACTGGCCCTTCTTCATCAAGCATGGTGAGCTTACCAACCGCGTCGAACTGGAAGCCGGCGATGGCGTGCTTTACTCCGGTGTGCGGGACCTTCATTGGCGGGACATGATGCCGACAAAGATTGCGCACACCCTGGGGGTGTTCTTCCACTATGTCGCGGGGTCGTTCACAGGCTCCCTGGATTGAAGCTGCGCTTTTGAAGCTGCGCTTGCGCAAAGCCTTGCCGCAGTCCGCCCGCTTCGCCTGCGATGCGCTTCCTGTCTTCAGGCTGTCGCGCCGACAAAACAAACGAACGTGTCGTTAGCAGTTAAATCCGCCCAACCGGCGGCAATGCTTTGACACCCGAATCGGCAGCTGACAACCTTGATCCCGGCTTCATCGAATCGCCCTCCCATCTTTCAAGGCGCCTGCCGCGGCCGGCGTGCAAATGCCAGCCAGGCGCCTCGCTCCCGTTCGAGCAGACTTGCATAAGGAGAAGATGCCTATGGACCGGATTCACGCCGCAGCGATAAATGAGTCGGCCGTTTCCATCCTGTTCGCCGCGGCGCTGTTTGCAGCGCCAGGAAAAGCCATGTCGGCGCCCCCGGCGGAACTATTGAACATGCCAGGCGCCACGCTCGCCCACGACAAGGAGCAGCTGAAGAAAATCGCTTCGCTTTTCGACAGCGCTTTGTACAACAACGTGAATCCGGAAAAACTCGGCGAGTTCGTCCTCGAGCTGCTGCAGCCGGCGGAAATGGAAAAGCGGTACGGCCTGCGCGCGGGAAGCGAAGGCAAATGCATGCATGGCGGCACGGGCAAGCTCGACTATGCCAGCCCGCCCATGCAGCCCTCATCCATGCACGTATTGAAGTTTTCGGATTGCGTCCGGGATGAAGCGCAAGCCGGCAACGCTGCCGAGCGATTGGTGATAGACGGCGATCTGAATGTCACGCCGCTTGGCGCCACGTCCGATGGCGGCGCCGGGTTCGAAGCCAAGTTCAGGAAATTGAGTCTGGGCCTGCAATCAGGGCACATGACGGTCCTATTCCCGACGTTGAACGGTGAGCTGCGCTGCCTCTCGCGCCCGCCTGAAAAGCGCAAGGAAGGCCCCGCGCATGCCTGCACATTCTGGGATGGGAAGCGATTCTGGCTCAGTGCCGATCATGCGCCTGTGTCCGACAATGTCGCGAAGTTCCGCACGGCCGTGGATGGCGTAGGCACCATCCTGGTCAGCTATCACCGATCGAGCATCATGGAGACCGGCATTGTCGTCTCGGGCAGTCAGGAGGGGCAGACGCTGAAGTTCACGCCTTGCAAAAAGGATGACACATTCCGCGTCACCGCGTCCGCTCCGGGCGGCGCGGACACCCTCATCGCAAAATGCGGCGAACTGTGACCGCAGCCAGCCTCAAGCCGTCGGCAGGCGCATGCAATGCTTGCAGCAGGGCTGAGCGCGCCTGATTCGTCGGAATCCGGAAAGGAGCGGCATATCCGGACCGGCCGGGGCCCATGGTGATCAAAAAAGCATCATTTGCATGAACGGCTATCCAATACATCGCCATGCGCGCCGCCAACAGCCCGCAGCGCCGCCGAAACACGGCACTTCCAGTCAAATTTCACGAAGGAATCGGTTACACTGCTTGCCGCGCAAGCCGGCTTGCGCTTCTCTCTTCCAGCCATCGAATTGCCATGAACGCCAATCTGTACGCCCTCTTCGAGTCACGCTTTCCGCAGGACCGCAGCGCCTGCAGCATCGAAACCCATGACGGCCTGCTCTACTCCTGGAACGACCTGGAGCGGGCGACCGCGAAAATGGCGAACCTGCTCGCCAGCCTGGCGCTGCCGCCCGATTCCCGCATCGCCGTGCAGGTGGAAAAGTCGCCGGAAGCGCTGATGCTGTATCTCGCCACCATCCGCGCCGGCTATGTCTACCTGCCGCTCAACACCGCCTATCGCGCGGCCGAGATCGAGTACTTCATCGGCGACGCCGAGCCGGCTGTGGTGGTGTGTTCGCCGGAGAATTTCGGCTGGGTGTCGCAGCTGGCCTTCAAGGCCGGCACCCGCCACGTGTTCACTCTCGGCGAAGACCGCCAGGGTTCGCTGCTCAGCCGCGCCGCAGGCCAGCCCGACACCTTTGCCACCGTCGAGCGCAAGCCGGACGATCTCGCCGCCATCCTGTACACCTCCGGCACCACCGGCCGCAGCAAGGGCGCCATGCTCAGCCATGACAACCTCGCTTCCAACGTCAAGGTGCTGCAGGAAGCGTGGGCCTGGCAGAAAGGCGACGTGCTGCTGCATGCGCTGCCGCTGTTCCATGTGCATGGCCTGTTCGTCGCCTCCAACGGCGCGCTCTACAACGGCAGCAAGATGATCTTCCTGCCGAAATTCGACGGCGCCGAGGTGATGAGGCAGCTGCCGCGCGCCACGGTGTTCATGGGCGTGCCGACCTATTATGTGCGCCTGCTGGCCGATCCGGCATTCGGCCGCGAAGCGTGCGCGGGCATACGCCTGTTCGTGTCCGGCTCGGCGCCGCTGCTGCTGGAAACCTTCACCGAATTCGCGCGCCGCACCGGCCACACCATCCTGGAACGCTACGGCATGAGCGAGACCACCATGCTGGTTTCCAATCCGTATGAGGGCGAACGCATCGGCGGCACCGTCGGCCATCCCCTGCCCGGCGTTTCGGTGCGGGTGGTGCGCGACGACGGCAGCGCCTGCGGCGTGGACGAGATCGGCGGCATCGAGGTGAAAGGCCCGAACGTGTTCCACGGCTACTGGCGCATGCCGGAGAAGACCAAGGAAGAATTCACCGCCGACGGCTTCTTCAAGACCGGCGACGTCGGCCGCTTCGACGCCAAGGGCTACCTCACCATCGTCGGCCGCAGCAAGGATCTGATCATCTCCGGCGGCTACAACGTGTATCCGAAGGAGATCGAGTCCATCATCGATGAAATGGAAGGCGTGGCGGAGTCGGCGGTCATTGGCGTGCCGCATCCCGACTTCGGCGAAGCGGTGACTGCGGTGGTGGTGCTGAAAAAAGAGGCACGGCTGACGGCGCAGGACATCATCGGTCCGCTGAAATCGCGCATCGCCAATTTCAAGGTGCCGAAGCAGGTGCATTTCGTCGCCGAGCTGCCGCGCAACACCATGGGCAAGGTGCAGAAAAACGTGCTGCGCCAGCAGTACAGCCCGGCCTGATACCGGGCGCTCCAGGCCGGGGCTAGATCAGCGCAAGCCCTTGTACAGCATGTAGGCGGCCAGCGCGTACAGCATGTAGGCGAAGACCTTCTTCAAGGTCTTTACCGGCAGGCTGTGCGCGGTCTTGGCGCCGAGCGGCGCCAGCAGCACGCTGGTGACCGCGATCACCGCCAGCGCCGGCAAATAGATGAAGCCGAGCGAGCCCGGCGGCAGGTCGGGCACATCCATGCCGAAGTAGATGTTGGACAGCGTGCCGGCGAGCGCGATCGGAAAGCCGAGCGCGGCGCTGGTGGCGACGGCATTGTGAATCTTCACGTTACACCAGGTCATGAACGGCACCGAGATGAAGCCGCCGCCGGCGCCCACCAGGCCGGACAGCATGCCGATGCAGCCGCCCGCCGCCAGCATGCCGGGTGTGCCGGGCAGATCACGCGCGGCCGCCGGCTTCTTGTCGAGCAGCATCTGCGTCGCGGAAAAGGCCACGAACAGGGCGAAGAAGATCGCCAGCACCGAAGAGTCGAGCTGCTTGCCGATCCAGGGGCCGATCCAGGAACCGATCAGGATGCCCGGAGTGAGCAGCTTGGCGACGTTCCACAGCACCGCGCCGCGTTTGTGATGGGCGCGCACCGACGAAATCGACGTGAACATGATGGTGGCGAGCGAGGTGGCGATCGCCATGTGCACCACATGCGCTTCCGGGAAGTGCTTGGCGCTGAGGATCATCGTCATGAAGGGAACGAGCAGCATGCCGCCGCCGATGCCGAGCAGGCCGGCGGAAAAGCCGACGGCAGCGCCGAGCACCAGCAGCCCGACGATCAGGGTGATATCCATGCGGAATTTCCTAGAGCAAATCCCGAATGATACAACGCCATTCATGCTCGGTGACGGGCGTGATCGAGAGACGGTTGCCGCGCTTGAGAATCTGCATCTCGGCCAGTTCCGGGTGGGCGCGCAACTGCGGCAGCGTGGCGAGCCTTGTCTTGCGCACCGCCTTCACATCGACCAGCAGCCAGCGCGGCTGCTCCGGCGTCGACTTGGGGTCGTAGTACTTGCTCTTCGCATCGAACTGGGTAGGATCGGGATACGGCGTGCTCGCCACTTCCGCCAGCCCGGCAATGCCGGGCTCGGCGCAGCTGGAGTGATAGAACAGCACGCCGTCGCCGACCTGCATCGCATCGCGCATGAAATTGCGCGCCTGGTAGTTGCGCACGCCGGTCCAGGGCACAGTGGCGTTCGCCGCGGCGAGCGCATCGTCGATGCTGACTTCATCGGGTTCGGATTTCATCAACCAGTATCGCATGGGCGTTGCTGACTCCATGGGTAATCGAACGCACGCAACAAGGACGGGCGCAATAGAAAGCGAATAGGCAAAGACAGTAAACTGCGGGCGAAAAAAAAGCGGCTGCATCGAATGCAGCCGCCTGGAATTTAGCCCCGCCTGTGCCGTCTTTGCCGGCATCCCGAACCTTACGGTTCAAGGTGGTCACAGTTAGTTCAACTTCGGGTTCATCGGACTAGCGACAATCACGCCCGTCGAACAAAATCCCGCAACCTATGCACATAAATGGTTCAAGGAATATATGGCAATCGCGAACACGGCAGGAGCACTTAGTGTACCGGATTGAAGCCGCATGTCAAACGATTTTGCGCCTTCCGAAACCGTTTTTCAGAAGAGGTTTTCCTGTGGCATCAAGGCGGCGTCGAGCACCGCATTCATGGCGGCGATCTGCTGCTTCACTTCGGAAACGGTGACGTCGGCCAGCGGTCCTTCCGGCGATTTCAGCGACATCATTTCGGCTGCGATGCCGAGCGCCGCCATCACCGCAATGCGGTCGTTGCCCCGAATCCTGCCGGCATCCCGAATGGCGCACATGCGTGAATCGAGATAAGCAACGGCTTCCTGCAAGGCGGCTTCCTCGCCATCCTTGCAAGCCAGCTTGTAGGGCTGCCCCATGATGCTGACATCGATCTGGCTCATGCCGCCTCCTGCTTTTCTTCAGACGCATCGGCCGGTTCTCCGGGCGCGCCCGGCAGCTTTTCGAGCAAGGCCTCGACGCGGCGATAGGCTTCCTCGATGCGCCGCAGAAGGTCGTCGTTTTCCGACCTGCGCGTAGCGAGTTCCATCCGCAGCTCGGCGTTTTCACGCCGCAGCAGTTGGGCCATTTCAGCCAGGCGGCTGATCTTCTCTGAGAGTTGGTGAAATTCGGAAACCATCCCGCCACTATAGAGGCGGCGGCGATTTCACGTCAATAGCCACGGCCACATAGGCTCATTGTTTGAGCACCGTGCCCGGCAATGTAATGAAAAGGGAAACAAACATAAGCAATCACTGACTTTTGCTTGCGCTTTTCGACGCATTGCTGACCGGCATCAGCTCATCGCTTGCGGCAATGTTCAAAATCGTCCCCTGCAGCAGCGATCCCATCGGGTTATCGCTGCACCCGCTTATTGAACTTTCGACACAAGGGACGCGTCTTAACTGGCGATCTGGTCGGCCGCCCCGTTCGCTGCGCAGGCAGCGACGGCATCCGGAAGCGCACCACGACGTCAGCCAGCGACAGGCCTGACCCAAACCGATTTGCCTTCCATGCATCAGCCAGACCGCGAGCAAAATCCCTATGACTCCTATGCGCAGATAGTCAGCATCATCGCAGCGATGGTCGGACTGTCGATCATCATCGGCTGGATGAGCGGCACCCGGGTCCTCACCTCCCTCATTCCCGGATCCTGGACGATGAAGTTCAACTCCGGCGCGGGAATGATCCTTCTCTCGATCTCGCTCTACCTCATCGTCTCCTATCGCGGCAGACGATGGGCGGTCCTGGCTGCCAGCGCCGCCGCCCTGTCGTCCGCGGCGCTCGGCGCGCTCACGCTGTTCGAATATGCCGCCAGCGTCGACTTCGGCATCGACCAGTTTTTCGCCCGCGAAGCGGATCCGTCCGGCGTCCACCATCCGGGACGCATGGCGGCGATCGCGGCGACCCTGTTCGTGCTGATGGGCGGCGCGCAATGGCTGCTGGCGCGCAATGCCCGCTCGCGCTGGGTGGAAGGGTTGACGCTGGTGGCGATGTTCAATGCCATGGTTCCCGCCATCGGCTACCTGTACGGCAAGGCGTCGCTCTACCACATTCCCTACTATGGCACCATGGCCCTGCCCTCCGCGCTGGCGATGCTGATGCTGTGCACCGGCATTCTCGCCGCCCGTCCGCATTCCGGCCTGATGGCACTGATCACCAATCGCAACGCCGGCGGCGTCACCGCGCGGCGGCTGCTGCCGGGCGCCATCCTGGTGCCGCTGGTGCTGGACCGGCTGCAATACTGGGGCCAGCAGGTCGGCTGGTTCGACGCCACCCTCGGCTCGGTGCTGTTCACGCTTTCCACCATCGTCCTGTTCACCATCCTGGTCGGCTGGACCGCCTTCCTGCTGACCCGCATCGACTTGCAGCGCGACCATGCCGAAGCCGCGCTGCAGGACAGCCTGCGCGACCAGGAGCAGCATGTGCAGGCGCTATCGGATGCCAACGCCAGGCTGCACAACGAGATTGCGGTGCGGCGGCAGGCGGAGGACAGCCTGTTCCATGAACATGAGCGCAGCGAGGTGACGCTCAACTCCATCGGCGACGGCGTGATCACCACCGACGCCCATGGCGACGTGCGATACCTGAATCCGGCGGCGGAGCGCATGACCGGCTGGAGCAATGCCGAAGCGAGCGGCAAGCCGATCGGCGACGTGTTCTGCATCATCGATGCGATATCCCGCCAGCCGCTGGAGCGCCCGGTGGAAGAAGCCATGCAGCAGAACGCGGTGCGGGTCGTCACCGACTGCCTGCTGGTCAACCGCGACGGCAGCGAACTGGCGATCAATGATTCCTGCGCGCCGATGCGGGACCGGGAGGGCCGCATCATCGGCGCGGTGCTGGTGTTCCACGATGTCAGCGCCATGCGCGACATGTCGCAGCGCATGGCCTATCTGGCGCAGCATGATTACCTCACCGGCCTGCCCAACCGCTTCCTGCTGAACGACCGCCTGGCGCAGGCGATCGCGCTGGCGCTGCGCCACGGCAAGCGGGCCGCGCTGATGTTCCTCGACCTCGACCGCTTCAAGCATGTGAACGACACGCTCGGCCACGTGATCGGCGACCTGCTCCTGAAGCAGATCGCGGCGCGCCTGAAGGACTGCGTGCGCGAATGCGACACGGTGTCGCGCCAGGGCGGCGACGAATTCGTGATCCTGCTGCAGGAGGTGGCGGATACCATCGGCGCGGCGCGCGTGGCCGCGCATATCCTCGAAGCCATCGGCAAGCCGTATTTCATCGACGATCACGAGATCCACATTTCGGGCAGCATCGGCATCAGCATCTGCCCGGAGGACGGCGAGGACAGTGAAACCATCATCAAGCATGCCGATGCCGCGATGTACCAGGCCAAGGCCGAGGGACGCAACAACTACCAGTTCTTCACGCGGAACATCAGCGAGCGCGCCATCAAGCGCTTCGCCATGGAAGGCAACCTGCGCCGCGCCATCGCCCGCGATGAATCGGCGCTGTACTACCAGCCGAAGATAGAGATCGCCACCGGCCGCGTGATCGGCGCCGAAGCCCTGCTGCGCTGGCAATTGCAGAGCAGCGAGATCATCTCGCCGGCCCAGTTCATTCCGGTGGCGGAGGAAAGCGGCCTCATCATCCCGATCGGCGAATGGGTCCTGCGGCAGGCCTGCCGCCAGAATCGCGCCTGGCAGGAGGCCGGCTATCCGGCCATGCCGGTGGCGGTGAACGTATCGGCAGTCCAGTTCCGGGACAAGCACTTCCTGGAGCTGGTGTCGCGGGTGCTGCAGGAGACGGGGCTCGATCCGTCCAACCTTGAACTCGAGCTGACGGAGAGCGTGACCATGCAGGAGGTCGACACGACCATCGGCCTGATGCGCTCGATCAAGGACATGGGCATCTCCCTGTCGATCGACGACTTCGGCACCGGCTACTCCAGCTTCAGCTACCTGCGCCGCCTGCCGATCGACACGCTGAAGATCGACAAGAGCTTCGTGCAGGACATCGCCACCGACCCGGATGGCGCGGCCATCGTCTCGGCCATCATCAGCATGGCGAAGATCCTGAAGCAGAAGGTGATTGCCGAGGGGGTGGAGACGCCGGCGCAGTATGAATTCCTGCGGCAGCAGGGGTGCGATCAGATCCAGGGGTATTACTTCAGCGAGCCGCTGCCGGCGGAGGAGTTCGAGGCGCGGTTTCTGCGGGAGCAGGTGGCGGGGATGGCGCAGGCGGAGCGGTTGATTGGAGGCGGGGCCCGGCATTGATTGATGGATGCGTGCATTGGCGCAGCAGGGACTTCGCGAAGCACTGCTTCGCGCCTGCGGAGCCCGGTGCGCTTGCAAGCGCATCCGTGGATGAGGTTGAGCAATATAGAATCCCCTCTCCCTCAGGGAGAGGGCTAGGGTGAGGGTGGGTTTCTTCTGCTTATAAAGAACGTTCCTTAAGCACTCCAGAACCCCATCCCCACCCTCAATGCGCTTGCAAGCGCATTCGGCTCCGCAGGCGCAACGCATGCGGTGCGAAACTCATGCTCTGCCCCTCTTCTTGAAAGGGAGGGGCTGGGTAGTCAGGCTTTGGACTACCCCACGGTCAGGCTTGCAAGCCTGACCGGCTCCGCGAGCGCAGAGCAATGCTCTGCGAAACCCTCGCTTCGCCCCTCGCTTCGCACCTAATTTCGCACCTAACTACGCACCTCGCTTCGCCGTGCTACGCATCCATCTCCCACAACCGCCCGTCGTACGTAACCAGCGCCCCCCGCACCCGCATGCCCGGAAACACCGCCGCCAGCGCCTCCCGGTAGCCGGCAAGCTGAACACGATAAGCGGCAAGCTCGCTCTCCAGCACATCCCGCTTGTAGTCCAGCACCCACACTTCCTCCTCGAATACCACGACCCGATCCAGCCGCAGCAGTCTCTCGCCGGAGACGATCTCCATCTCGTTGCGGGCGAAACGGAAATGATCGGGATTGAAGAAGCGTTCCAGTTCAGGCTGACGCAGCATGGTCAACGCATGCCCGCGCACGACGCGTGCCAGCGGTTCCGGACAGGACAGCCAGCGCGCCAGCAGCGGCGTGTCCGGGAGTGACGGCGGCCAGCGGCTGTCGTCGGTGACGCGCTCCATCAGCACATGCAGCGCGATGCCCTCTTCCATCTCCTCGCTGCTCACCTGGCGCCGCTCCTCCGTCGGGGCCAGCAGCGGCGGATTGAACAGCGGCAAGGCGAAGGCGGCGTCCGGCTGGGCGGATGCGGCCAAAGCCGGCGGCGGAAGCGCATCCGGCACCAGCTCCGGCGCGCCGCGCAGCCTGGCGTACCAGCTGTTCTCGATGCTCCCGTCCGGTTCGGCGCCGCGTCCGCCGGCCACGCCGCTGACGATCAGCACGTCCTTGGCGCGGGTCATCGCCACGTACAGCAGGTTCCAGTCCTCCTGGGTCTTGAAGCCCTCCTCCGCCTCGAACAGCGGGTCGCGGGCGATGCCGCGCTCCTGGCGCCGGCCGAACGCGGAGAAATGGCCGGGGCGCGTCGAATCGTGCGGCCAGTCGCACAGGATGCCGAGATCGTCGCGCGCCGGGTCGCTGTGGTTGGCGTCGAGCAGGACCACGATGGCGGCTTCCAGGCCCTTGGCGCTGTGGATGGTCATGATGCGCACTGCGTCGGCGGCGGCATCGATGCTGGCCTCGTCCGGCGCGTCGCTGTCGGCGCCGCGGCGCAGCACCCGCAGCGCTTCGATGAACTTCGGCAGGCTGGGGTAGCGGCCCGAGTCCAGGCCGAGCGCCAGTTCGGTGAAGGCTTCGATATTGCCGATCACCTGGCTGCGCAGCACCGCCGGCACGGTCTGCGCATAGCGCGCCAGCAACTGGCCCTGATGCAGGATCATGTCGAGCAGGTCGTGCACCGGCAGGTGCGGCGCCTGCTCCCACCACTGCCCGAGCAGGCGGCAGGCGCGGCGCAGCGCCTGGCTGCACGCATCCTCCTGCGCCGCCGCCTGCAGCCGCGTCCACCAGTTGCCTTCGGTGCGGCGCGCCAGCAGGATCAGGTCGTCGTCGGTGGCGCCGAAGATGGGCGATTTCAGCGCATGCGCCAGCGCCCGGTTGTCTCCCGGGGTGATGAGGAAAGTGAGCAGCGCGATCAGGTCGGCCACTTCCAGCGATTCCAGCAGCCCGCCGCGCTTGTCGGAGAGGAAGGGCACGCCCGCCTCGCGCAGCGCGCTTTCATAGGCGCCGAGGTAAGCGCGCTTCTTCACCAGCAGCATCACGTCCGACCAGGCGATCTCCTTGCCCTGCTGCGCCAGCGTCTCGCGCGCATGCAGGATGGCGCGCGCCACCGCCAGGCCTTCTTCGTAGCGGCGGCCGTCTTCCTGCTCCTCGCGCGGCGAGTTGAGCGGGTCGCGCAGGGAAGGTGGCACCGCGTCCTTCTCCTCCTTCTTTTCTTCGGCGGCCGGGGCCTGCACCAGCAGCAGGCGCCAGACCATGCCCGCGCTTCCCACGAGCGTGGTCTGCGGCGAGAAGATGGGATTGGCGCGGAAGCTGGCGTTGAGCAGTTCCACCACCGCGCCGGCATTGCGCCGGGTCTGGTTGGTGCGCAGCACCGCCGCGCCGCCGGCGGCCAGCAGTTCGCAGGCGCCGCGGAAGATGCGCGGCTCGGCGCGGCGGAAGCGGTAGATCGACTGCTTCGGATCGCCGACGATGAACACGCTCGGTTTGCCGGCGTCGTCGCCGTAGGCATCCAGCCAGGCGCGAATCACGCTCCACTGCAGCGGATTGGTATCCTGGAATTCATCCAGCAGGATATGGCGGTAGCGTGCATCCAGCCGGCCATGGATGTAGGCGGCATGGGCGTCATCGGTGAGCAGCCGGTAGGCATGCCATTCGAGGTCGCCGAAGTCGAACACCCGCTGCTCCGCCTTCACCGCCTGGTAGCAGTCGAGGTAGGCGGCGCCGACGTCGAACAGCGCCCGGTTCAGCTCGATCACCCGGCGTTCGCAGGCGCGGCTGCGGCAGCGCAGGAGTTCGCGCGCGATGTCTTCGAACTCCTGCTCGAATTGCAGCACGCCGTCTGCGCCGAGCGCCGTTTCGATCGCCTTCAGCATCTGGCCGCGCCGGTGGTCGTTGCCGCGCACGCCATCCTTGTCGTCGCAGAATTCATTCAGCAGCCGGGCGAAGGCTTCCTCGCTGGCGGCGCCGCTCATCACCGTCTCGATGCGCACCGCCCTTTCCTGGTTGCGCTTGGCGCCCTTGCCGAGCAGCGAGGCGATGCGGCGGATGCGGTCGCACAGGCTGTCGTCCTGCCACAGGCCAAGTCGGGCATCGCTTTGCGCATCCTCGCCGCACAATTCCTGCAGCAGGTCGAGCGCGGCGACGTCCACCTGGTGGTGCAGCGCCCACCATTCGGCGCGGCGGTCCATGAAGGCATTCAGCAGGCGGCGCGCGTTCCAGTCGCCGGCCAGCTCATACAGCCGCTTCAGCGCCGCCTTCACCGGCGCGCGCTCCTCCTGGTTCAGCTCCTGCATCAGGCGGGCGTAGGCATCGTCCATCAGCTCCGAAGTGGATTCGGTGAGCTGATAGCCGTGCGGCACCTCGGAACTCAGCGGCGCCACCTGCAGCAGGCGCGCGAACCAGCTGTGGAAGGTATCGATGGACAGGCTCTGCGGGCTGGCCAGCACCCGCTCGTACAGGCCGCGCGCCGCCGGCATCAGCTGCGGCAGCTCCGTCTCGGCCACGCCGCGCTCCAGCAGCAGGCCGCGCAGCGTGGCGTCGTCGGCCAGCGCCAGCTCATGCAGCAGCTGCACCAGGCGCTCGCGCATTTCCTGGGCCGCCTTGCGGGTGAAGGTGATGGCGAGCAGCTCGGCCGGCTCGGCGCCCGCCAGCAGCAGGCGCAGCATGCGCGCCACCAGCAGCCAGGTCTTGCCGCTGCCGGCGCAGGCTTCCACCACCACCGAGCGGCGCGGGTCGCAGGCGGCCTGGATGAAGCCGGCGGCATCAATGGCCGCGCCGTCGGATTCATAGGCGCGCGGCGCCATGTCGGTCTCGTGCGGCTTGCCCATCACCATGCTCCCTTGCGGCACAGACCGCGCACGTCGCAATACTGGCAGATCTGATTGATGCCGCTGGCCTGCAGCGGCGCGCCCTTCGCGATGGCCTGCATGGTGGCCACCAGGCGCTCCTCCAGCAGGCGCTGCCACTGCGCCAGGTCGCGCGGCTCGGCGGTGCCGGCGCGTCCCGGCTCCAGCGCCACGTAGTGCGCCTGGCTCACCGGCAGGTCCGACAGCATGCCGTAGAAGGCGAGCTGATGATCCTCGCCTTCCTTCAGCCTGTCGCGCAGCGCCTGCATGCTGCTGGTCTTGTAGTCGAGGATGGCGCGCTCGCCGTCGGCGTTTTCGTCGACGCGGTCGATGCGGCCATGCAGCGTGATCTTGCCGCCATCCCAGTGCAGGGTCTTTTCATACACCCGCTCGCCGAAGACGAACTGCCAGCCGTCGGCTTCGCGTTCTTCGGCCCAGGCGAGATAGGCCGGCAGCGTCTTCTGCCAGCGGTCGTAGAAGCCGAGCGCGGCGGCGCTGCGGTCCAGGCTCTGGCTGAACACTTGCTCCGTGATGTCGCGCAGCAGCGCTTCGCGGCTCTCGGCCGTTACCTTCTTCGTGCGCAGCGTCTCATGATAGGTGGCCAGGATCCGGTGCAGCCAGTCGCCGTAGTCGCTCTTCTCCGGCATGTCGGACAGCTCGTCGAGCGAGGTCAGGCCGAGCATGCGGTTGGCGAAGAATTGATAGGGACAGGCCACCAGGCTGTTGTAGGCGCTGGCCGACAGCCGCTGCGGCAGCAGGTCGGGCGCCACCGCCGCCGGCGGCGTCACCGGCAATGGCTGCAGCGTCTGCGCCTGCGGCCTGACTTCATGTTTCGGCAGCGCGCCGGCGCCGCCGCGTTCCAGCGCCAGCTGCAGGCGCTCGATCCAGGCGGCGGGCGGATTCGGATCGCCATGCCGCTGCGCTTGCCAGGACAGCACCACCTCGCGATTGGCCGACAGCAGCTCGATGAAGTCGCGCAGCTGCGAGGTATGGCGCTGCTCGCGCGTTGCCAGGCCGAGCTCCCGCCGCACGGCGTTGGCGAAGAACAGGGTCTCGCCCTGCTGCGACGGCAGGTGGTCGGCGTCGGCGCCGATCATCAGCACCGCGTCGAAGCAGCGCAGGCGGGCGCCGGCCAGCTGCAGCATCACCACCCGGCGGTCGGAATCGTTCGGGATGTAGGGCGTGGCTTCCATCTGCATGCCGAGGAAGGCGCGCCACTCGGAGAAGGAAAACATGTGCTCGGCGCGGGCGCAGTGCTGGCGCAGCGCGTCGAGCAGGCCGATGACCTGTTCGCCGGCATGATCGGCGGCGAGCGCCGAGTGCATGCCGAGCGCCTGCATCACCTCGTCGGTGACGGCGATCCACTGCCCGAGCGGCTTCCGGCCGTGCAGCTTGCGCGCCTGCTCCTCCACCTGCTGCAGCAGGGCCTGCGCTTCCGGATGGCGCGAGGCCGCATGCAGCGCCGCTTCCCAGCCGCCGAGCACGTTGGCGCGGCGCAGACTGAGCTCCAGCGCCATCACCAGGTCGGGCTTGTCAGCCACGTCGTCCAGCACGAAGGGCGACTTCAGCAGATCGAGCAGGGCCACCGTCTCGGCGCGGGTGGCGACCGCGTCCAGCAGCGCCGCCAGCGCCGCCGCCGCCCGGGTGGTGGACAGCTGCCAGCCGGTCTCGTCGCAGACGAATACCTTGGCCCGCTCCAGCAATGCCCGCACCCGGCGCGCCGTCATGCGGTCCTGGGCAATGATGGCGATGCTGTCCTTGCCCTGCCGAAGCCAGTCGATCACCGTCTGCGCGCCGCGCGCCGCCTCGTCCTCCAGGCTGGCGGCGGGACAGAGCGACAGGCCGGGCGGCAGCGCGCAAGCCGCCGGCGCGGCGGCATCGTCAAACGCTTCGCGCCAGGCGCCGGCATAGGCCGGATGCACCGCCGCCGCCTGCCAGGCGAGGCGCACCGGCAGCACCGGCTGCGACAGCGCATAGGTGTCGAGGAAGGACTGGATCATGGCGTCCGGCGCGCCGGCGTCTATCCACACCAGCGGGCAGGCGGCTTCATCGGCCAGCTGCAGCATGCGCCGGTAGCGCAGGCCGGCGGCGTCGTTGCCGTCGAGCTGGGTTTTCCACAGCATCCAGACCAGCTGAGCCTCGTCCGACAGCATGCCGCGCGCCGCCGGCGCCAGCTGCTGCAGCGCCGCCTCCCAGATATCGTCCGCATCCTGGTCGCCGGCTTCGAGCACCGGCAGCAGGGCCGTGGTCAACTCGTCGAACAGCGCCAGCAGGGTCTGGGCCAGCGGCAGCAGGTCGGTATTGCGGCGGGCGGTGAACAGGCGCTTGATCCAGGCATGCTGGCGCAGCGCGTCGTACAGCGCCATCAGGCGCTCGCTCGGCGACGGCGGCACCGGCGTCGACGCGTCCGGCATCAGCACGCCGAGCCAGGCGCTCAAGGTGGTCACGCGCGGCGGGATGAAGGCATGGCCGAGCTCCCGCGCCAGCGCCGACTTCAGCTGCTGCGCATGCAGGAAGCTCGGCACCAGCACGCGCAGGCCGGACAGGTCGCGCAGGCCGCCGTCGCGGCAGTCGTCCAGGATGGCGTGCCGCGCCAATGCGGCGGCGACGTCGCGCCAGAAAGCGGCGCCGGGTGGAATCAGCAGGGAGGCATGCAGCATGGAAGTGTTGGCGCTGGCCGTGTGTCGATTGCTAAGCGGATATTGCCTGCCCAGCATTTTATGCGACTCGGCAGGCAGTCTTGCTCTAAATTAACTCAGGCGTTTTCCCCTGCCTACACTTTCCGGGAAAATCGGTTATGATTTGCCAATTCTTCGCTGTACCATCCCTGGCCGTTCCCTTCATCCCGCTTGAAAAGCGCACTGCAGTCTCCACCTGCTGATGACGGTTCCGGTGGCGATGCCTGCCGGATGCCGGCACAGACGATGAGTCAGCAACCCAACTGATCCCTTTTGCCTCTCCTTCGAGGAAAACTATGAGCGAAAACATCAAACACGTCACCGACGCTTCCTTTGACTCCGACGTCCTGAAATCCGACAAGCCGGTGCTGGTCGATTTCTGGGCCGAATGGTGCGGCCCCTGCAAGATGATCGCTCCCATCCTCGAGGAAGTCGCCAAGGATTACGGCGACAAGATCCAGATCGCGAAGATCGACGTGGACAGCAACCAGGCCGTGCCGGCGCAGTTCGGCATCCGCGGCATCCCGACGCTGATCCTGTTCAAGAACGGCGCCCCGGCCGCGCAGAAGGTCGGCGCCATGGCCAAGGGCCAACTGACCGCCTTCATCGACAGCAACATCTGATCTTTCCCAAGCGGCGGCGCGTTCGTGCCGCCGCATGAGCCTCGGCTCCGTCATTCTCAGTTAAAATCCAAACCGCTTAATTACCCCTCGCAGTTCCCTCCCCCACCTTATATTTCCCATCCCGGGACACCCACACTTATGCATTTATCTGAACTCAAGGCACTCCACGTGTCGGCTTTGCTCGACATGGCGATCGGACTCGAAATCGAAAACGCCGCGCGTCTGCGCAAGCAGGAACTGATGTTCGCCATCCTGAAGAAGCGCGCCAAGGCCGGCGAGCAGATCTTCGGCGACGGCGCCCTGGAAGTGCTGCCGGACGGCTTCGGCTTCCTGCGTTCGCCCGACGCCAGCTACATGGCATCGACCGACGACATCTATATCTCGCCTTCGCAGATCCGCCGCTTCAACCTGCACACCGGCGATTCGATCGAAGGCGAAGTCCGCACCCCGAAGGATGGCGAGCGCTATTTTGCATTGGTGAAGGTGGACAAGGTCAACGGCGAGCCGCCCGAGGCTTCCAAGCATCGCATCCTGTTCGAGAACCTCACCCCGCTGCACCCGAACAAGCTGCTGCACCTCGAGCGCGAGATGCGCGGCGAGGAAAACATCACCGGCCGCATCATCGACATGATCGCCCCGATCGGCAAGGGCCAGCGCGGCCTGCTGGTGGCGTCGCCGAAGTCCGGCAAGACCGTGATGCTGCAGCACATCGCCCACTCCATCACCACCAACCACCCGGACACCACCCTGATCGTGCTGCTCATCGACGAGCGTCCGGAGGAAGTAACCGAGATGCAGCGCTCGGTGCGCGGCGAAGTGGTCGCCTCCACCTTCGATGAGCCGGCCACCCGGCACGTGCAGGTGGCGGAGATGGTGCTGGAGAAGGCCAAGCGCCTGGTCGAGATGAAGCGCGACGTGGTGATCCTGCTCGACTCCATCACCCGCCTCGCCCGCGCCTACAACACCGTGATCCCGGCCTCCGGCAAGGTGCTGACCGGCGGCGTGGACGCCAACGCCCTGCAGCGCCCGAAGCGCTTCTTCGGCGCCGCCCGCAATGTCGAGGAAGGCGGCTCCCTGACCATCATCGCTTCGGCGCTGATCGAAACCGGCAGCCGCATGGACGACGTGATCTATGAGGAATTCAAGGGCACCGGCAACATGGAAGTGCACCTCGAGCGCCGCCTGGCGGAAAAGCGCGTCTATCCGGCGATCAACCTGAACAAGTCCGGCACCCGGCGTGAGGAACTGCTGATCAAGCCGGACCAGCTGCAGAAGATCTGGATCCTGCGCAAGCTGCTCTATGGCATGGACGAAATCGAGGCAATGGAATTCATCCTCGACAAGATGAAGGCGACGAAGACCAACGCCGAGTTCTTCGAAATGATGCGCCGCGGCGGCAGCTGATCGCTTCCCGCTTCCCGCATTGCAAAGGCGCGCCGCTGGCGCGCCTTTTTTCTTGCCGGCTTTCCTGGCTGGCGCAGGCGCTTGATTCCATTGTATAATCTCGGGCTTTCAAACCGGACAAGTGACCGGCAACCGGGTCAAGAAGCAGGACAGACCGACGAAGTGCCGATTGGCTACCCAAACTTTATCAAGGCAATATCATGAAAAAAGACATTCACCCGAATTACCGCAAGGTCGTGTTCCAGGACATGTCCAACGGCTTCCAGTTCGTGACCCGCTCCACCATCCAGACCCGCGACACCATCGAGTTCGAGGGCGAGACCCTGCCCCTGGTGAAGATCGAGGTTTCCTCCGAATCGCACCCGTTCTTCACCGGCCAGCACAAGATCGTCGACACCGCCGGCCGCGTCGAGAAATTCCGCCAGAAGTTCGGCAACCGCGGTTCCCGCACCCAGGCCGCCGGCTGATTCACGGCGCCCCGCAAGAAGGCAGCTTCGGCTGCCTTTTTTATTGGCCGCTTCATTGGCCGGGCGCTCTTTCCCCGACCGCCAAAACGCATGCGCGCCCCGGTTGTTGCAATTCGCATCATGTGCTCTTGCCAACGCGAACATCGCACCCGGTTTTCCGGCACAATGAGCGCTCTCGAATAACAGCGTTGCAAGAACGGCAAAGCCCCGGCCGCGCCAGCCGCAGTCAACGCGCCAAGAACAAATCCCGCCGTCCCTCATGAAGCCTGTCCGCCTCCCCGCCTCCGCCACCAATGCGCTGCCGCGCCGGATGCTGTACACCCTCTGCCTGGTCTACATCCTGTCCGGCCTGATCGGGCGCGATCCGTGGAAGGCCGACGACGCCGCCGGCTTCGGCATCATGCTGACCATGGCCCAGGGCGGCCTCGCCGACTGGCTGTGGCCGAACATCGCCGGCCTGCCGATGGCGGAGAAGGGCCCGCTGGCCTTCTGGCTGGGGGCGCTCTGCATCCGCGCCTTCGGCTGGCTGCTGGGCGAGCCGATGGCGGCGCGGCTGGCGCCGATCGGATTCTTCCTGGTCGGCGCGCTGTCGGTCTGGTATGCCACCTACCTGCTCGGCCGCCGGCCGGAGGCGCAGCCGCTGCGCCTGGCCTTCGGCGGCCAGCCGGAGCCGCGCGACTACGGCCGCACCCTGGCCGACGGCGCGCTGCTGATCTACCTCGGCAGCCTGGGACTGCTGCTGCACAGCCACAGCACCAGCGCCGAAGCCTTGTACGTGTCGCTGGTGGGGCTGGCGCTGTTCGCCACCGCCCGCCTGGTGGAGACGCCGTCGGCGCGTCCGGCGCTGCTGCTCGGGCTGGTGCTGGGATTGATGACGCTGACCCGCGGCTGGGTGACCCCGCTGGCGCTGTGGCTGGCGCTGTTCGGGCTGGCGCTGGCGCGGCGCCACGACAATGCGCTCCGATTGGGACTGCTGACCCTGCCGGCGGCCATCGTCGTCGGCGCTTCCTGGCCGCTCCTGGCGCAGCTGCTGCAGCCTTACGGCCACTCTCCCTATGGCGCCTGGATGGCCTGGAACTTACACCTGCTGGCCCTGCCCTCCTGGGAAGGATTGAAGTACCTGCTGCAGAACGTCCTTTGGTTCGCATGGCCGGCCTGGCCTTTCGCCGCCTGGTCGGTGTATGCCTGGCGCCGGCAATCGAGCGCCCCGCACATCGTGGTGCCGCTCACCTTCGCCGTCGCGCTGCTGCTGCTGGCGCTGCTGGGACGCCATTCCGAGGAAAGCCTGATGCTGCCGCTGCTGCCGCCGCTGGCGATGCTGGCCGCCTTCGGCCTGCCGACCATGAAGCGCGGCGCCATCAATGCCGTCGACTGGTTCTCGGTGATGACGCTCACTACCTGCGCCGCCTTCATCTGGATCGGCTGGATCGCCAAGCAGACCGGCTGGCCGGCCCAGCTGGCGCGCAATGCCTTCAAGCTGGCGCCGGGCTTCAAGCCGGAATTCGGCCCGATTGCCTGTCTCGTCGCCGCCGCCGCCAGCATCGGCTGGATCCTCCTGGTGCGCTGGCGCGTGTCGCGCCGGCCGACGGTGCTGTGGCGGGCGGTGGTGCTCTCCTCCGGCGGCGTGATCCTGTGCTGGCTGCTGCTGACCACGCTCTGGATGCCCTGGATCAATTACGGCAAGAGCTACGCCGGCGTTTCGCGCCAGCTGGCGCAGAACCTGCCGAAGTCGGGCTACTGCGTACAAAGCAATGTCGGGCCGGCGCAGCGCGCTTCCTTCGCCTATTTCGGCGACGTGAACTTCGCCGGCATTGAACAGTCACAATGCGACTTCCTGCTCCTGCAGGACAACAACCGCAGAAAAGACGATCTGCGCCGGATCACGCAAGGCGGCCAGGACTGGACCCTGCTCTGGTCCGGCCGGCGCCCTTCCGACCGCGACGAGCGCTATCGCCTCTACCAACGCGTGAAATAGCGTGACATAAGAAGCGGCGGATGCAGCCAGCAGATACCCAACGATCCCCTCTCTCCCGCATTGCGACCCTGGCCTGGCCCATCCTGGTGGGCCAGCTGGCGGTGATCGCCAACGGCGTGATGGATACCGCGATGACCTCGCGCTTCTCCGCCACCGACCTGGCGGCGCTGTCCATCGGCGCCTCGGTCTACGTCAGCATCTTCGTCGGCTTGAACGGCGTGCTGCAGGCGCTGTCGCCCATCATCGGCCAGCTCTACGGCGCCCGCCGCTTCGGCGACATCGGCCCCGAGGTCAAGCAGGGCGCCTGGCTGGCGGCGCTGCTGACGGTGATCGGCTGCCTCGGCCTGCTTTTCCCCCAGCCGCTGCTGTCGCTGGCGCATGCGCCGCCGGAGCTGGCGGACAAGGCCACGCTCTATCTGCGCACGCTGTCCTTCGCCCTGCCGGCCACGCTGGGCTTCCGCATCTATGCCTCGCTCAACACTGCGCTCGGCCGGCCGAAGATGGTGATGGCGATCCAGGTGATCGGCCTGGTCCTGAAGGTGCCGCTGAACGCGCTGTTCATCTTCGGCGGCCTCGGCCTGCCGGCCTACGGCGGCCCTGGCTGCGCCATGGCGACCACGGTGATCGCCTGGGTCAGCTTTCTCATCAGCTTCGCCATCCTGCACACCAGCCCGTCCTACCGGGACTTCAGGCTGTTCGGCGCCGGCTTCGTGCCGCCGCGCGCCGCCGCATTGATGGCCTTGCTGCGGCTCGGCATCCCGATGGGCCTGAGCTACCTGATCGAAGTCACCGCCTTCACCTTCATGGCGCTGTTCATCGCCCGCCTCGGCGCCACCGCCGTCGCCGGCCACCAGATCACCGCCAATTTCGCCACCGTGCTCTACATGCTGCCGCTGTCCATCGCCAACGCCACCAGCACCCTGGTGGCGCAGGCCATCGGCGCGCGCCAGCCGCAGACGGCCAGGCACGTCGGCTACTACGGCATCGCGCTGGCGGGCGGACTGTCGGCGACGCTGGGCCTGCTGGTCTGGCTACTGAGGGGCGTCATCATCCGCGCCTATACGCCGGACCCGGTGATCATTGCCGCTGCCACGCCGCTGTTCGTGTTCATCGCCTTCTACCAGCTGTTCGATGCGGTGCAGGTGACCACCGCCTTCGTGCTGCGCGCCTACCGGGTGGCGGTGGTGCCGACGGTGATCTATGCGGTGGCCCTATGGGGCGTGGGACTGGGCGGCGGCTATGTGCTCGGCCTGAACCCGTTCGGCATCAGTCCGCCCATGCTCCAGGGCGCGGCCGGCTTCTGGATGGGCAACAGCACCAGCCTCGGCCTGGTGGGACTCGGCCTGCTGTGGTATCTGCGCCGGGTGCAGCGGCGTCATGCGCATGCCCCCACGCATGCGGCCGTCACGCAGCCAGGCTGAATCCGCCGGGGCGGAGATTCAATCAGAGATCGGAAGACTGGCGCCGCTCGCCCTCGCCGTTGAAGTTTTCCAGCACCTCCTTGGCGCGTTTCTTCTGCTCCTCGTCCGGATGCGGCACCACGTCCGTCTGCGGCTTGGCGATCTCCTGATTGCCCTTGGAAAAATCGGTCGGATCGTAGTCCGGCGTACGCTGCTTGGTCATCATGCTTCCTTTGAAAAAATGAGCTGATGCCCTTGGGACTGGCCGCGCCGGGTTTTGTTTCTCGCCATCGGCCTTAATCGGGCTTATCCACAGCAAATGTGGCCAGGCCTGTGGACAAGGTGGAGACAAGCGGCCTATGTGCTTGATCCGGAACAAGTTTCCAGCCTTGATCAAAATCATCCTCCGATGTGCGGGCCTGCCGCATAGTCGGGCATGCCGGAGGGCGCAGAACGAAACCTGCATGCGGACGTCAACTGCTTGAGCGCCATCCTTTCCCGCCGTTACGGCCTGCCATCGGAGTTTCATGCAAGGATTCTCATCCAGACCATTCGTCTTCTTCTTCCGCCTGCTGCCCGCCCTGTTGCTGCTCCTGGGCCTGCACGCCGCCGTGCCCGCCCAGACGCCGCCCGCCGCACCCAAGCCGGCCGCGCCGGCACCCGCTGCCGCCGCTTCCCCCGCCGCACCCGCTTCCACCACGCCCGCCGCGCCACCGCCGGTGCCGGTGGCCGATATCGCGGTACAGGCGGAGACCACCCTGCTGCGGGTGCGCCAGCTGACCCAGCGCCCGGCCATCGACGACCTCGCCGCCAGCGCCGATGACGAGCTGGCAGCCCTCACCCGCGGCATCGCGGTAGCCTCCGCCGAAATGCGCCGCACCGCGCTGCAGAACGCGCCGACGGAAACACTGCGCAACCTGGAGCAGGCCTGGCGCGAGATCGAGCAGCGCGCCGCCGGGCTGACGCGCGAGCTGACCCGCAGCGTGCTGCAGCTTGAGCGCGACACCACCGAACTCGACAAGCTGGAGGCACAGTGGCGCGCCACCCGGACGGCCGCCACGACCGAGAATGCGCCGGAGCCGGTGCTCAAGCGCATCGAGGAAGTCAACACCGCGGTGACGAAAGCGCAGAAGCGCCTGAACGAGCACCGCACCACCCTGCTGGCGCTGCAGGGCCGCGCCGCCAATGCTTCCGCCCGCGCCGCCCAGACCCGGCTGGTGCTGAACGATGCCGTCGAGCGCGCCGCTGCCCGACTGCTGTACCGCGACAGCCCGCCGCTGTGGAGCCCGGCGTTCTGGACGTCTTCCATCGACAGCTTTTCCGCCGAGGCCGATGCCAACCTCGCCAGCCAGCTGTCGGCGCTCGCGGTCTATGTCTCGGCCAACCAGGTGAGCGTCGCCATGCATGCGCTGCTGTTCATTGCGCTGGCGGCGGCGCTGATGCTGGCGCGGCGCAAGCTGCGAGTGCTGGCCGAGGGCGACGACTGCCTGCGCGGCGCGGCCCGCATCATCGACATGCCGGCGGCGGCGGCGCTGCTGCTGGCGCTGCTGGCCAGCCACTGGTTCTATCCGCGTCCGCCGCTGAGCCTGTGGACCGCCATCAGCATGCTCGGCACGCTGCCGGTGCTGCTGCTGACGCGGCGCCTGATGGAAGTGCCGCTGCGGCCGACGCTGTACGTGCTGCTCGGCTTCTATCTCGCCGACCGGCTGCGCGCCTTCGCCGGGCCGCTGCCGGTGCTGGCCCGGGTGCTGTTCCTGGCGGAAGGCATCCTGTTCATCGGCTTCACCATCTGGATCCTGCGCAGCGTGAGGCCGGCATCGGACGAGGACGAGGTCTATCGCGGCCGGCGGCTGATGCGCACCGTCGGCTGGTTCGCCGGCGCGCTGACGGCGGCGGCGGTGGCGGTCAATATCAATGGTCAGGTGCGGCTGGCCGACCTGCTCGGCAGCACGGCCTTGTTCAGCGCCTACATGGCGGCGGTGCTGTACGCGCTGGTGCGGGTCGGCGAAGGCGTGGCTCAGGGCACGCTTTGCCTGCCGCTCGTATCCCGCCTCGGCCTGGTCCGCCGCAACAAGCCGCTCGTCACCGGCTACCTCAACCGCGGCCTGCGCCTGGCCGCCGTCGCCGCCTGGCTGTGGCTGGTGCTGCAGGCGCTGGGCCTGTTCCGGCCGCTGGTCGGCATGGCACAGCAGGCGTGGAAGGTGACGCTGCCGATCGGCTCCTTCACGCCGGAGGTGAGCGACATCGTGCTGTTCATCCTGATCCTGTGGGCCGCCTTCAAGCTGTCGCGGCTGACCCGCTTCGTGCTGGAGGAGGAGGTCTATCCCAAGCTGCACCTGCAGCGCGGGCTGCCCTACGCGGTGTCGCGGGTGATGCATTATCTGGTGCTGGTGGTGGGCTTCGTGCTGGCGCTCAACGCCCTCGGCGTGGACATGACAAAGTTCACCATCCTCGCCGGCGCGTTCACCGTCGGCATCGGCTTCGGCCTGCAGAACATCGTCAACAATTTCGTCTCCGGCCTGATCGTGCTGTTCGAGCGGCCGATCAAGGTCGGCGACACGGTGCAGATCGACGACGTGGTGGGACAGGTGCGCCACATCGGCATTCGCGCCTCGGTCATCGCCAGCACCACCGGCGCCGAGGTCATCATCCCCAACGGCAAGCTGATCGCCGACAAGGTCACCAACTGGACGCTGTCGGGCCGGCTGCGCCAGATCACGGTGCCGGTCACCACCCCGGCCGGCATCGACGTGCAGCGCCTGCGCGGCCAGCTGCTGGACATCGCCCGTAGCCACGACCTGGTGGCCGAGCAGCCGCCGCCCGAGGCGCTGTTCGTGCGCCGCGGCCTGGATGCCTTCGATTTCGAATTGCGCGTCTGGACCGCCGCCCTCGATCAGTGGCAGGAAATGCGCAGCGAGCTGATCATGGCGATCGACGAGGCACTGCGGCAGGCGGCCTCCGCGCCGGCCGCCGGGGGGGCCGAGTGAACAAATCCCGGCAGCCGGCTCCAACCGTCCGATGATGCCACCGGAAGGGTCCGCCTTTACCGAGCGCCCATCCGCCGCAACAGCCCAGGCGTATCCGCCGCTCCCATCGCCTCCGCCATCGCCAGCGCCGTCATCCCCTTCGCTTCGCGCGCCTGAATGTCCGCGCCGTGCTGCAGCAGCAGTTCGACGATCTCGCTGCGGTTGAACATGGCGGCCATCATCAGCGCCGTCTTGCCGTCAGGCGTGGCGCTCTCCACGTCGGCGCCGTGTTCCAGCAGCAGCCGCGCCACCGGCGCGAAGCCCTTGAAGGCGGCGCCGGCCAGCGGCGTCTGGCCATTGTCGTTGCGCAGTTCCGGATCGGCGCCATGCGCCAGCAGCGCCTGCACCGTCTCCGCATGGCCATGGTACGCGGCGAGCATCAGGAGGCTGTCGCCCTTCTCGTTGCGCAGGTTCGGCGGCAGGCCGCGCTCGAGCAGGAAGGCGAGGCTGCCGGCGTCGCCGGCGCGGGTCATCCGGAACACCTGGCGGATCTTGTCCAGGGTGTCCTCGTCGAGATCGGCCACCGAAGGCGCGGGCGGCTTGTCGTGGTCGGGCATGGCTTGCTCCATGAATGCCGTGGATGGGCGGTGGGCACGATGCAATGCAAGCATGGACCGCGTGCGGCGCGCAATGATTCCATCGCCGGCGCTCCGGCTTGGCGCTGCTCAGCCTTCCTGCAGGGATTCGACTTCTTTGCGAGAATCGACATTTTGCGCCCGCCGCTTCCGGCTGTCCCGCCGGCAAGATTGCCGCCTGCCACACCTCTCCCATCCATGACTCACGCCGCTACGGAAAAAACCTCCTTCTCCATCGCCGAGATACGCAGCATCATCATCGGCCTGATGCTCATCATTCTGCTGGCCGCGCTCGACCAGACCATCGTTTCGGTCTCCCTGCCGCGCATGGCGCAGGACCTCGGCGGCGCTTCGCTGCTGGCCTGGGTGGTCTCCGGCTACCTGGTGGCGGCCACCGTGTCCACGCCGATCTACGGCAAGCTCGGCGACCTGTACGGCCGGCGCAGCCTGCTGATCGCCGCCATCGCCATCTTCCTCGCCGCCTCGGTGCTGTGCGCCCTGGCCACCAGCATGCCGCTGCTGATCGTCGCCCGGGTGCTGCAGGGCATCGGCGGCGGCGGCCTGCTGGCCACCTCGCAGGCCATCATCGGCGATGTGGTGCCGCTGCGCGAGCGCGGCCGGTACCAGGGCTATATTTCCGTCGTGTATGCGGTGGCCAGCGTGGGCGGCCCGGTGCTGGGCGGCTATCTCACCCATTACCTGTCCTGGCGCTGGGTGTTCTGGATCAACCTGCCGCTCGGCGCGGTCGCCTACCTCGCTTCCTACAAGGCCTTGCGCGGCCTGGCGGTGCCCGGCATACGCCGGCGCATCGACTATGCCGGCGCCCTGCTGCTCACCGCCGGGCTGAGCGCCCTGCTGATCGCCGTCACCCGCGTCGGCCAGGGCGTGGCCCTGCTGGCGCCGCAAACCATCGCGCTGCTGGCGCTGGCGGTCCTGGTGCTGGCGGCCTTCGTCTGGCACGAGGCCCGCACCGAAGAGCCGGTGATGCCGCTGCATCTGTTCCGCATTCCGACGGTGGCGATCGGCTGCGCCATCCTCTTCATCTGCTTCTTCCAGGTGGTGTCGATCTCGGTGCTGCTGCCCTTCGGCATGCAGACCCTGGAGGGCATAGGCGCCGATGCCGCGGCGCTGCGCCTGATCGCGTATTCGCTGGGCATGCCCTTCGGCGCCTTCATCGGCGGCCGGATCATGATGCACAGCGGCCGCTACCGTCCGATCCAGATCGTCGGCACCGGCGCGCTGACGCTGGGCGTGTTCCTGCTGGCCTGGATCGGCCCACATGCCAGCCTGGCCTGCACCGCGGCCATGATCATCGCCGGCGTCGCCGCCGGCTCCACCATGCCGACTTCGCTGGTGGCGGTGCAGAACGCGGTGCCGCAGGCCAACATCGGCGTGGCCACCGCCATCGTCGCGCTGTTTCGCAGCATGGGCGGCGCGGTCGGCGTCGCGGTGCTGAGCGCCATCCTGTTCGCTTTGATGCAGCCGGCGGCCGGCGCGCCCGGGCTCGGCATCGAGGGCATGACGGCCGGGGGCGCGGCGCCGAATCCGGAAGCCGAGCATGCCTTCACCGTCGTCTTCCTGGTGGCGGGCGCGGTGGCGCTTATGTCACACCTGCTGTCGTGGATGCTTCCGGAAAGCCATCTGGAAAGCCGCCCGGCCGCGGCGGCGCCGGTGGACGCGGAGGGCTGACGGTGGACCGTCGTTGCATCCTGCGCGGATCGCTGACGGCGCTGCTGGCCTGGCTCGGACCATTCGCCTCCGCCGCCGACTGGCCGCAGCGTCCGCTGCGCCTGATCGTGCCCTTCGCGCCCGGCTCCACGCCCGACCTCACCGCCCGCATCATCGGCGAACGCCTCGCCCGGCAGCTCGGCCAGCCGGTGGTGCTGGATAACAAGCCGGGCGCCGGCGGCAACATCGGCACCGATGCGGTGGCCAAGGCGACGGCCGACGGCTACACCTTCGGCCTCACCATTTCCGGCCCGCTGGCGGCGAACACGCTGCTGTATCGTCGCCTGCCGTATGACCCGGCGCGCGACCTGCTGCCGGTCAGCATCGCCGCCAGCCAGCCGAGCGTGCTGGTAACGGGACCGGGCATGGATGCAGCCGAAATGGCCGACCTGCTGGCGCGGCTGCGCGCCCATCCCGGCCGCTACAACTATGCCTCGCTCGGCACCGGCAGCATTTCCCATCTGGCGATGGAAGCGCTGGCCGCGCGCAGCGGAACCGAGGTGGTGCATGTGCCCTATGCCGGCTCGCCCCAGGCTGTATCCTCGCTGATGATGGGTGACACTCAGCTCGCCGTGCTGCCGGTGGCGGCGGTGATGGCGCAGGTCCGCGCCGGCAAGCTGAAGGCGCTGGCGGTGGCGACCGCGCGGCGCTCGCCCCTGCTGCCGGAGTTGCCGACCCTGGCCGAAGCCGGTCTAGAGAACGTGCATGCGGATGCCTGGACCGGCTTCATCCTGCCGGCGAAGACGCCGCCGGCCATCGCCGCCCGACTGCAGTCAGAGATCGCGCAGGCGCTGCAGTCGCCGGAAGTGCGGCAGAAGCTGCAGGCGCAATGGATGGAGCCGGTGGGCAGCACGCCGGAGGTCTTCAAGGCCATACTGCAAGCCGACCTCGCGCGCTGGCAGGCGATCATCCGCAAGAACGGCATCACGCTCGACTGACGTGAAAACCGGCGACTTGATTGAGTCGATGTGTCAGATCACGAATTTCCGCGTTTGGTCTTAAGCGAACCTGCCGACCTCGAAAGTTGAAAAGTCTCAGCTTGATCAGCAAATGGACTAAGCCAAGAAATCCATTGAGGATGCATCGACATTCTGAGAGGTACGCCAATTCGTCGTCAGGTGATATCTTGAACCGGCAATCTAGGCTCAGCGCGGGTGAGATTGAAAGCATTCTTGCCATTAGTTTTCGTCAGGTACATTTGCTCGTCCGCACCGCGCAGCAAATCGTTGACATCGATGTCACCATCGCGGCCATCATAAATTACCACCCCGATGCTCACCGTCACGCGCGCATCTTGGCCCGCGATTCGAAACGGTGTCTGAAACAGTTTATTGATCTTTTGCGCGATCATCTTTACGTCTTCTTCCGTATTGGTCAGACTTTCAAGGATGACGGTGAACTCATCTCCCGCTAGTCGCGCCACGGTATCGGTTTTGCGAACGGTTGATGAAAGACGTTCAGCAACCTGCACCAGTACCGAATCGCCACCCTGATGGCCAAAACTGTCGTTGATCAGCTTGAAGCCATCGAGATCGACAAACATCACTGCCATGGTTGCGCTGGCCCGTCTGGCTCTCAGTGCGGCACTGGCCAGCCGGTCCATGAACAGGGCTCGATTCGGCAGTCCGGTCAATGTATCGAACTGAGCAAGCCGCGACAGCTTTTCCTCAATCGCTTTGCGTACCGTGATGTCACGCATCAGACCAACAAAAAGCGATTTTCCGGACAGGGGGACCGCATTGATCGTGAGTTCGATCGGAAAAAGGTGCCCGGTCTTTTTCAATCCTTCAACCTGAATATTCGGCGTTCCGAGCATCGTGGAAGGACTGCCAGCCACCACTCTCGCAAGGCCCTCCGAATGCGCGTGCCTGTTTTTAGCCGGCATGAGCCGCGTAACGTTCTGCCCAATCAACTCTTCTTTGCCGTAGCCAAACATGCTACATGCAGCAACATTTGCAGATTGAATCGACCCTAAGTGATCGATCGTTATGATTCCATCGCCGGCCGCTTCCATGATCGTGCGCATCTCGATGGCTGAGTCGTCTGCCCGTCGTTCGGAATTCCACATTCTGGTAATGAGAGGATTGAGCTGGGAGTAAAGCATGATGGAGCCCAATACTGAAACGATCAGGATGATGGGTGCTCCACTGATCAATGCTTCGCGGATCGAGGCATAGGCTTCTTTGGCATCCTGCTTGACTACCAGGCCAAGCCCAGGAACCAGTTCGCCATATGCAGCAATGACATTTTCATTGCGATAGTCTAGCGTGCCGACAATGCCACTCCCTCCCGCAAGGGCCAGCTCCATGGGCAAGCGGCTTTTCTGCATGCCAGGCAACTTCACCTGAAACACGCTGGCATTTTTACCGTTGGGCAGACAAAGCAGCATGCTGTCGCGGCCAACGCACAGAGCAAGCTCGGCCGTTTTTCCAATTCTTTCAAGATTAGCAAAGGACGCGTCAAGGGCAGGAACGACTTGATCGATGCTGACGCTTCCCACAGGCTTGCCATCTTGGACCAACGCTACCCGCGTTCGTACAACGACTCCCCGGTCCCATAGCAGTTCTGATGCATTACCGGTTGCGAGCGGCGTGCTGAATGAGGGTGCACTCGGCAAATCGCCAACCATCCGGAGTCGGGTGCCGCGAACACTCTCAAGCATGACACCTCGATAACCTTGATCAATCAGGCGACGTGCGAGTGCATCGAACGGTATTGCAGCAACTTTATCCAGGGGATCTGCCAGCAGGCGCTTTGCTTGCATATCCATCCCGGTAAGCGCGACGATTTGTGTTGCATGATGCGAGACCTCCGACGTAACCGATCGGAACAAGACCGTCCTGTCCCGAAGAAGTGCTTCGAGCCTGCTGCTCAAGGAATGTTCGTAGCTTCCCTGTAACAGCACAAATCCTGTCAAGCCGGAGGTCGCTGTCACGATCAGGAGGATGCCCGCGCTGAGTAGGCGAATCTTGCTGTCTTCCGTGAAGAACTGGCCGCTGGCATACCATCGACTGTTCGACAACGTGACATACAGCCCCATCGCCGAAAGGATGATTCCGGATGCCGTGTGTATTGCCATGCGTCCGGATCGAGCCCACCCGAACAGCAGATCAGGGGCAAGCAGGTAGCCGACTAATCCAGTCAAGCCAAGGGCCAGTACACAAAACGTAAGCAGTATTACAGCGATTGCCTTTGCTCTGGCTTCCACTCTGCGCCACAACAGAAAAACCCATCCGATCAATGTGAAGCTGAGCGCCGTATTCGGCGCCATTCGGCCAGGCCGGGTGTTGCCGTAGTCATACCAGGTGTGCACGGTAGCCAGATCGATCCCGATGCTGCGGTCAATCAAATGTTCCAGGAGCGTCAAACCGGTTAAGCCGACAAGCACGCCGCCGATTGCGATGCCGGTATTTTGGAGTTTTCGATTATCCGAGCCGTAGCAAACAAGGCCGGTTCCAGTCAAGAGGAAGCAGATGCCGGCGTTGAAGACCATGGGCACCAGTCCGTGTTTGATCTCCACCATTGCGGGTACCTGAAGCAGCCATCCAAGTACGGTAGTGCCGCCCAAGAGGATGAGCATGGCCCCTACCGCGATTTCTACGCGATGGTTGGCTCTCAAGAAGCGACATTCATTCAACACGCTAGATTCACTCCGTACGGCACGCATGTCTTGAAGACAAGCTTTGCACTTGAAAAATTGATGCGCGACCATTACCAGGACTACAGTTGCGAGGGTTGGTATGCAGGCAACCGCGATAACAGAATAATGGTCTGATGCATTGTTGAGTAGTCGTGGAAGAACAGTCTTGTGTCACGAAACCCCGGATGCGCGTCAGACAAATTCCTACAAGGATTCCGGTCAGAAGACGAAAACGCTCACCAAGAAACAGCAGGAAAGTGCTGACTTAAACAAGCGTGATAAAGCCATGATGAGCCTGAAGAAATGAGGGCGCACCGCATTGGCACGTGTCGGCAACCGCTAAATGCGGCGAACAACCGTTTTATGCCTTGAGATGCGATGAAGCCGATTGGGTGCTACCGACCCAAACGGTCCTTCAATTTTTGTTGATGGCTGAAAGAATGGATGTCGGTGCTGTTATATCGACCGGCTTGACGAGGTTAGGGTCAAACCCAGCAGCCAAAGCATTTGCGCGGTCGCTCTCCTGTCCGTATCCGGTCATAGCAACCAGCACTGCTCTGGCGTTTTCTGGTTGTGTACGCAGCCGTACAAGTGCATAGCAGGGAATTCGAGCGGCATGCTGCCCGAATTCCCTGCTTCGCCCTGGCATTCGACCGGTTCGCGTGGCCGCGCGCATGTCAAATAGCGACTGATCGGGCTCAAAGGGTTCACATCGTATTTCCCGCGGGCTGCCTCCAGCCAGTGCTTCCACTGCAGCGCCATTCGGTGACGGCGATCTGCCGTTCCACCCGCACCAGCCCGGGGCCATCCTCATGCCGCAGCAAGTCGAAGCCCAGGGCGCGCATCAGGTGCCGCATCGGCCGGTTGGTGCTCAGGACTTCGCCGCGCAGCCGCTGCAATCCGGCGGCGCGGGCGACGCAGATCAGGCGCCGCAGCATGCGGCGCGCCAAACCCCTGCCCTGCCAGTCGTCGCTGACGACGATGGCGAAGTCCGCCGTGTCCGAATCCGCGTCGGCCACATACTGGGCCATGGCGACGATGCGTTCCGCGCCGTCCTCGTTCGTGGCGGCAAGCAGCGTCATGTGGCCGCGCGGATCGCTGCGGGCGAAGCGCGCCAGCAGGGACGGTTCCAGCTCGCGCAGCGGATTGAAGAAGCGCTGGTAGCGGCTGTGGTCGGACAGATGGCGCACCATGTCCTGGATCGCTTCCGCGTCATCGGGCAGGGCGCCGCGCAGCGCGACGCTCGCGCCATCGTTCAGGCGGATTCTGTCGCCAGACACCGCATCGGGCGTGCCGAGGCGGGACAGCCGCTGAAGGGCCAGGGTGAAGCCGGGAAGCAGGTCCATGGCGTCCTCCCGCTCAGGCAGTGGCGGCGGAGGCCTGGGCAGCCTGCGCTGATTGCGCGGCGTGCGCCTGCGATCCGGCCTGGCGCAGCACCAGCCGCGCCGTCGCCTTGCCGAGCGGCGATACGATGAGCGGCGCATTCCGCTCCACCCGCAGGCTGTCGCCGGCAGCCAGCACCAGGTCGCGGATGTCGCCGTCCTGGCTCACCCAGAGCACGCCTTCCAGCACCTGCAGCGTCAAGCCGAGGGGCTGGCGCAGGCAAAGGGAAGCATCGGCCGCCAGCTCGACCTGCCGGCCGGCAGCGTCGCTCGCCGGGCGCGCGGCGTCTTCGACAGCGGGCGTTCGTTTGCAGGGATGAGCATAGGCGGACATGGCGGGCTCCTGGCGAGGCGAAACGATAAGGGAACGGCGTGAGTTCATTATCGTTTGTGCATCCATAACCACAATCCCGCAAAACGGAATAAGATTGTTTCCACCAAAAGACAATGAAGGAGACGGCATGGAACATCTGGCCGAGATGATGGCGTTCGCCAAGGTGGTGGAGACGAAGAGCTTTTCGGCGGCGGCGGTGGCGCTGTCCTCCTCGAAGTCGCTGGTGAGCAAGCAGGTCAGCGCGCTGGAGGCCGCGCTCGGCGTGCGCCTGCTGAACCGCACCACGCGCCGCATGAGCCTGACCGAAGTGGGTGCCGCCTACTACGAGCATTGCGCCCGCATCGCCCAGGAGCTCGATGCCGCCGCCGAAACCGTCACCAAGCTGCAGGCCAAGCCGCGCGGCGTGCTGCGCATCACCTCTCCGGTGATCTTTGCCGCCATGCACCTGGCGCCGGCGATCGACGGCTTCATGCGGCGCTATCCGGAAGTGGAAGTGGAACTGAATGCCACCGACCGCCCGGTCGACATGGTGGAGGAAGGCTTCGACCTTGCCATCCGCATCACCGACCACCCGCCGCCGAGCATGGTGGCGCGCCGCATCGCGCCGGTGCGCTGGGTCACCTGCGCCGCGCCTTCCTATCTCGCGCAGCACGGCACGCCGCAGACGCCGCAAGACTTGCTGCAGCATGAGTGCCTGATGTACCAGGGCACCCAGCACAACATATGGCGCTATCGCGTCGGCGGCCGGGAAGTGGCGGTGCCGGTGCGTGGCCGCTGCCGGGTGAACAGCTCGGAAGTGCTGATCCAGCTGGCGCTGGCCGGCGCCGGCATCGTGCTTTTCCCGACCTATGTGCTCGGGCCTTACCTGAAGAGCGGACGCCTGGTGCATATCCTTGCCGACAGCAGCGCCAATGCCGACACCGACATGCACGCGATCTACTTCCCCAACCGCTACATGCAGCCCAAGGTGCGCGCCTTCATCGACCACCTGCTGGCGCATTTCGGCGAGGAACCGAGTTGGGACAAGTTCTGAGCCGAAAAACGCCTCCGCCGAACGGCGGAATTTTCGCCTGCCACGGTGTCAAACAGCCATTCGCCTTGGGCCGGGACGTTCTTTTCGCCGGCGCTGGCGGTTTCACTCCGGGGGCAACGCGATGCAGGAGAAATCGATAGGAGCAAGGCTGGAGGACGGCAACTCCGGCGGGCCACGGACGTCGATGCGCGAGGAAGCCAGACGGCAGTGGAACGTGATGACCGTCTACGAGCGCTTCGAGCATGTGGTAGCGCTGGTGCTCAGCGCCATCATCGCCGTGATCGTGGTGGTGGCACTGCTGCAGCTGATCCGGGTGGTGTTCGTGCTGCTGGTGACTCAGTCGCTGAATCCACTGGAACATGAAACCTTCCAGCTGGTGTTCGGCATGATCATGACGCTGCTGATCGCGCTGGAGTTCAAGCATTCCATCATCAAGGTCGCGTTTCGGCACGAAAGCATCATTCAGGTGAAGACGGTGATCCTGATCGCGCTGCTTGCCCTGGCGCGCAAGTTCGTGATCCTCGATCCGAATAGCAGCCCGGAAAAGGTGGCCGCGCTGGCCGGCGCCCTGCTCGCTTTGGGAGCGGTGTATTGGCTGATGCGAGAGCGGGATGATTGCGAAGCGAAACGGGAGCATGAAAGGGCGGCCGCGGAAACCGGGCGGGAAGGCCCGCGGACGGGCTGACACCCGCAGAGCGCGAACTCAGGAGACGCGCACCAGTCCGATTGTCCTGGCTGGAGCCGCCTCGGGCACAAGCAACGCTTCACGCGTAGTCAGGCCGGCCGCCTGCTCGAACAGCCGCAAAGGCGCTTCATCGGTTTCGCCATGTCGATTGCCTTCAGCAAGTTCCAACGCCGCCCGCACTACCGCTTCCGGCGGCACCTGCTCCAGACAGGCGTGATGCCCCTGCGGGCAGACGCTCTTGTAGCAGAAGCGGCAGGAAACATCCTGGTACAGCACCCGGCTCGCCACCTGCCACGGCGTGTGCTGCGGATTGGTCAGCGCATACAGGTCGACCACCGGCGTGCCGACCGCCGCCGCCAGGTGGGCCGGGCCGGTATTGTTCGACACCAGCACCGGCGCCAGCGCAATCGCCGCGCCGAGCTGGCCGAGGCTGAGCTTGCCGGCCAGCGAGTATGCATGCGGGTGGCCGGCGCGGATCTCCTCGATCAGGCCTGCTTCGCTGCCGCCGCCGGTCAGCGCCACCTGCCAGCCCGCGTCATCGGCCAGCTGACGCAGCACCGCCTGCCAGTGCCGCACCGGATAGCGGCGCGAGGCGGCGGTGGCGCCGGGATGCATCAGCACCCACGGCTTATCGAAATCGATGCCGGCCGCCAGCAGCGTGCGCGCCGTCTCCCTGTCTTCCGGCGGCACGCGAAACGACAGGCGCTCGTCCGTCGTGCGGCAGCCGATGGTGGCCACCAGGTCGAGCTGGCGTCTGACCTCATGCCGCACCCGCTGCTCCGGTTCCGTCTCCGGCACCCAGTCGGTCAGCATCTGGTAGGGATTCTCGCGGCAATGCGCCAAGCGCAGCGGGATGCCGGCCAGATGGCACAGCATTGCCGCCGGCAGGGTGCTCTGGCTGTAGGTGGTGAAGATCACCGCCGCGTCGAAGCGGCGCGCCCGCAGGTCTTCGATGAAGGCAACGTCCGCTTCGGCGCCATGCACGGCGCTGTTCTTCATCCAGGGCGCGGCATAGGCCAGGACGTCGTCCACTTCCGGGATGTAGGGCGCGGCCGCCGCGCCGCTGCCGGAGGTGAGCAGCGTGATGCGGCTGCCCGGCAACGATTCGCGCAGCGCCCGCAGCGCCGGCGTGCACATCAGCACGTCGCCGAGATAGTCCAGGCGCACGCACAGGATGTTCCTTGCCTGGCGCCAGCGTTCGTTCATTGGCGCATGTCCTCCGTGTCGGACTGCGTGGCGCGGGCGATGGCTTGCGCCGCTTCCAGCAGGTTGGCGACCACCGAGTCCGGCGTGCGCAGGCCGCCCGGCACCCATTCGGTCTCGTTGCCGTTGTCGATGAGGATGGACCGGCAGCCAGCGCGCTTGCCGGCCTCCACGTCGTTGAGGATGTCGCCGATCATCCAGGACTGCGCCATGTCGATGCCATGCTCGCGCGCCGCCTGCAGCAGCATGCCGGGCATGGGCTTGCGGCAGTCGCAGTCGCGCGCATAGGGCGCGACCTTGCCCTGCGGATGATGCGGGCAGTAGTAGAAGCCGTCGATCGTCACGCCATGGTCGGCGAGCAGCGCGGCGATGCGCGCCTGCACGCCTTGCAGCGCCGCGGGCTCGAACATGCCGCGGGCGATGCCGGACTGGTTGGTGATGACGATCAGCCGGTAGCCGAGCTCGCGCATCAGGCGCAGGCCTTCTGCGGCCTTGTCGCTCAGCGTGATCAGGTCGGGATCGACGTTGTAGGGCACGTCCGGAATGAGCGTGCCGTCCTTGTCCAGAAAAATTGCTCGCATGGGTGAGAAGAAAGGGAGGGCGGAATCGCCGCGCAGTCTACCATCTCCGCGCGGCGATCTTGGGCGCGCCTCAGTACCTAAACGCATCAGGGCCAGGACGATTCCTTCATCGGCAGCACCATGATTTCCGAGATCACCGTTTCCTCCGGCAGCAGCAGCACCGACTTCACCGCCTTGGCGACGTTGGCCGGATCCTGCAGGGTGCTGACGTCGATGTCGGGGAAGCGGTCCAGCAGGAAAGGCGTGCGCATGCCGCCGGCGATCACCGCCGTCACCTTGATGTTGTGCGGCCGCAGTTCCGCATGCATCGCATGGGACAGGCCGAGCAGGCCCCATTTGCTCGCATGGTAGGCGGAGGCATTCGGCCAGGCGCGCTTGGCGGCGGTGGAGGCGATGTTGATGATATGCCCACCGCCGGCCCGCCGCATTTTTTCCGATGCATACTTCGCCAGCAGGAAGGGGCCGTTCAAGTTGGTGTTGATGACGCGGTTCCAGTCCGCCACCGACAGCTCTTCCATCGACAGCGTGACGTCGGTGCCGGCATTGTTGACCAGCACGTCGAGCCGGCCGAAGCGGCCGACGATGTCATTGACGGCCTGCTCCGCCGCCTGCGGGTCGCCGACGTCGAGCGCGATCGCCTCCGCCTGCGCATCGCCGCGCAGCGAATCGGCCACCGCCGCCGCCTTCTCCAGCTTCAGGTCGGCCACCACGACGCGGGCGCCGGATGCCGACAGCACCTGGCACAGCGCCGCGCCGAGGCCGCTGGCGCCGCCGGTGACCAGCACCGTCTTGCCGGCGAGGCTGCTGTCGCGGGCCATGTTCACAGTGCCTGCAGATTCGACTGATAACTTCTGGCTGTCCATTCAATCTCCGTTAGGTTGGTTGTGCCATTGCGCACATAGGATGGGGTAAGGGTTGCGGCGGCTTCGGCGGCCTCCGCGGCATCGGCCTCGGCCTGGCGGCGCTCCAGCATCGCCTCATAGCAGGCGGCGATCTGCTGGGTGATGCTGCGCCAGGTGTAGCCCTGGTAGGCGCGGCGTATGCCCTCGTTGCCGAGCTGCCGCACCAGCTGCGGCTGCCGGTACAGCCGCGCCAGGCGCTCGGCGACGGCCTCGGGGTCGTTCGGCGGCACCAGATAACCGGTTTCGCCGTCGATGACGGTGCTCTTGATGCCGCCCACCGCCGCCCCGATCACCGGCGTGCCGCAGGCCATGGCTTCCACCGGCGTGATGCCGAAGGGTTCGTACCAGGGCGTGGTGACGAAGGCATTGGCGGCGCTGTAGTAATAGCGCAGCTCCTCGCGCGGGCGCTGGCCGGTGAAGGTGATGCTGTCCTTCAGGCCGAGCGACTGCGCCATCTCGGTCAGGCGGCCCAGCTCCGGCGTGTTGACGGTGTCGATCTTCTCGGCATTGCCGCCGACTACCAGCAGGCGGGCGCGGATGCCGTGGCGCTCGCGCAGCAGGGCCAGGCTGCGGATGACATTGTCCACGCCCTTGCGCGGCACCATGCGGCCGAGCTGCAGCACGATGAATTCGTTCGGATCGAGGCCGAGATGCTCCCGCGCGATCATCGGCACCGGCCAAAGCTCTTCCGGATCGAAGCCGCAGGGCACGATGTCGATGCGGTCGCAAGGCGCGCCGTACAGCTGCTCCATGTCCTGCTTGTCCTGCGGACATTCGGCGATGATGCGGTCCGCTTCCTGCATCAGGCTTTCCTCGATATCGAAGCGCTCCTCCGGAAATCCGTCGGCCTGTCCCTGGCACTGGCGCCTTACCCGGCCGAGCGCATGGAAGGTGATGACGAAGGGAATGCCGAGCGCCTGCTTCAGCTGCTGCGCCACCATGCCGGACATGAAGAAGTTGGCATGCGCCAGGTCGTAGGCAATCTTCTGCCGCCGGGCGAAGCTGATGACGAAGCGTCCGAACTGCTCCATGTGGGGCAGCATCGCTTCCTTCGGAATGTAGTGCGCAGGCCCGGCCGGCACATGGATCACGCGCACGTTCGGCTGCCAGTTGACGATGCGCGGCCGGGCGGCGCCGTCGCATCGGGTGAACACGTCGACCAGATGCCCGGCCTGCGCCAGCTGGCGTGCCACGTGCGCCACGTAGACGTTCTGTCCGCCGCTGTCGATGCTGCCGGGAGGCGCCAGGGGCGATGCATGTTCACTGATGAGGGCAATTTTTCGCATGATGTCTATGCCAAGGATGGCCGGTTCGAGTTGATGATTTTTTCTTCAGCCTGCAGCCTTCCCTGCCTGCGCCAGTGTGCTGGAGCGAGGCCTTTCTGCCACTGAGGAAACGCATACAACAGGCAGTGCCTGATCCGGTTTTTGCAAGCGCCGCCGCATGCCCCTTGCATGTCGGAAAAAACGCTTGCGCGTGATTCATCGGGTGCCGAGAAAAAGCGTTTTCGTCCTTTCCTTCGCAATGCCGGCCTTGGCGAGCGCGCGCAGGCACATCGCCACCGAGCCGGCAAAGGCTTCGTCATACCAGGGATGGGCGCCGGAAACGCCGACCACGATGTCGTCCAGCACGATGCTGCCCCAGAGCGTGGTATCGCCCTCCTGCAGCAGGTGCGGCTTGAGTTCCTGCACCACATGGCCGTCGAGGCCGGTCTTCCATGCCACCCGGGCCTTCGCGCGGGCGAAGGCGCCGTAATCCGCATCCCACTTCTCGCGGTCGCCGACGGCGTGCTCATACAGGATCGCGTCTTCGAAGGAGGAATTGGCCGGCGTAAAGCCAGGCTTCATGATCACGATGTAGAGGAAGCCGCTCTCGCCGGCGACCTGGCTGTCCATGGCGGCGTTGATCATCGGCAGGGCGAGTTCCACCGCTTTCGCGGCGGTGGCGGGAGTGAGGAAGTAGCTGTCGAAGGATGGCATGCGGTTTCTTTCGCTTGAACGGGTTGGATCGATCGAATTTTCATGCGGAGCGCAGCCGTGGCATGGCGCCGGCGGAGGTGTCCTGATTTGCCTCGGCCTCATTCATGCCGCCGTGATGGCGCGCAATCCGGTGGCCGGTCACATCGCGCAGCGTACGGTCCCAGTCGGCGATGAAGCGGGCTATGGAAAAGCGTTCCTGAGCGCGCCGCCTTGCGCCCTCGCCCAGCCGCTTCGCTTCCTCGGGATTGCGCAGCAGCGCCTGCATGTGGCCGATGAGCGCATCGACGTTGGTGTCCACATAGCCCGACTTGCCGTTCTCGATCACGGTCGCCATCTCGGTGGTGGCAAGGCCGATCACCGGCACGCCGACCATCATCGCCTCGATCACCGCGAGGCCGAGGCTGGTATAGCGGATCGGGTTGAACAGGAAGCGGTAGTCGGCCGCGAAGTTCGGCAACTGGGCATGCAGCACCTCGCCGATGCCGTCCATTTCTTCCGCGCCCATGCCGACGAGATCCAGCGGCACCTGCGCGCGCGCCTGCAGGAAGACGTCGCCGCCGAGGCGGCGGCCGCGCCGGGCCAGATGATTGACCACCACCAGCCCGCGCTCATGGCCGCCGCGATAGGAGACGCCCGGCGGCACCAGCACGCCATGCTCGATCACCCGGGTCGGTGTCGCGCCGCTGTTCCACATCAGGCGGTTGAAATGCGTCACGTGCACCAGCAACACATCGGGATCGTTCACCGGGTGCGGCATGTCGGTTGGATGCTCGCGCGGCGTGTCGTGCTCGAGGTAGATGCGCGGCAAGGCCCGCTGCGCCGGCGTCAGGAATTCGTATTGATCCTTCAGGTACTGGTCGTCGTCCTGGAACAGGATGCAGTCGAACTCATGCTTCGCCGCTTCCGAGACCGGCATGTCGATCACGTTGTCGCCCCACGGGATATGGCCGCAGCGACCGCCGTAGCCGGCAGGCCGATCCGGCTTGGACAGCACGTAGAACTGGTGCGGCACCTGGGTCAGGTAGTACAGGTAGCTGCCGTGGGTATGCCAGGTCAGGATGCGCAGGGGTCGCATGGGTGGGCGTTTCCTCGTTCGTTGGGATTCAGGTTGGCTGGAGCGCGCGCAAGGACGGCTTTGTCATAGGAAGGCCACCCGGAAGCGCAGCGCCCCCACCATGCGCCAGTACACCGCCAGCGGCGGGATCGCGGCCGAGGTCAGCACCATTTCGGCCACGTGGGAGGCGGTCTTTCGGGTGCCGCGCAAGCGCGCCAGGCAGAAGCGGCCGGTCATCAGCAGCCATGCGATGGCGGCGCCGGCGGCCAGCGCCGGCTTGCCGAGCAGCAGGGCCAGCGGCGCGCCGAGCAGGCACAGCACGATCAGGTAATAGTCCCAGCGCGGCGTGGCGCGAATCCGTTCCCGGTAGCGCCGCGGATGCTTCTTGTACAGCAGCGCATCGAACACCACCTTCTTTTGCTGCGACATGCTGACGCCCCAGGATGCCGGCCGCACTGGATGGATCACCACCGCCTGCGGCGCGTCGGCGATGGCGATGCCATGGTCGAGCAGGCGGAAATGCAGGTCGCTGTCCTCGCGCCATGCGAGCCGGAAACGCTCGTCGAAGCCGCCGAGCTGCTCCAGCACCGCGCGCCGCGCCAGGCAGTTGGCGGTGACGAACTCCGCCGTCTCCAGGTGCTTGGCGTCGCGCTCGTAGTCGCTCGGCGTGCTGGAGAGCGGCATCTCGATGCGCCCGCGCACCACGCCGGCGCCTTTCTCGAAAGCGGCGAGGCCGTGGCGCAGCCAGTCGGCGGTCGGCACCGTATCGTCGTCGGTGAAGGCGATGATGGGCGACCGGGCCGCCTGCCAACCGCGGTTGCGGGCCGCGGCCGGGCCGTGCGGTCCACGGTTGGGGAGGTAGCGCACTTCCAGGCCGCGGTCAGCCATGCGCTCGGTCCAGGCGCCGACCACCTTGCGGGTGGCGTCGCTCGGCGCATCGTCGACGATGATGACCTCATAGTCGCCGGCGGCGAAATTCTGCGCCGTCAGCCCGGCCAGGCAGCGGTTCAGCAGGTCGGCCCGTCCGCAGGTGGGCACCACGATGGAAACGAGGAAACGGTCCTCCGCTTTCGCGCCATCCACCCTGGCGCCACCATGGGGAGCGGCAATGGCCTGCTCTCCTCGACCGTCGCGAACCGGATGAAAGGCGGCGCCTGCCTGCATCCCGGCGTTGCGGTCATGGCCATCGGGCATCGGAAGCGTTCTTTCCATAAGCGGTTTCCTCGAACTGGGTTCTCGTCTCAAATTGCTGCGGCCGCCACGGTGGCCGCGATCGGTACTGAGCGGCCTCCTTTCATGACGCCAGCATCATCTGCTGGCGGTCCTCGTTCTGCTGCAGCTGCCACAGCCGCGCATACATCCCGTTTTGCCGCAGCAGATCGTCATGGGTGCCGCGCTCCATCACCCGGCCGCGCTCGAGCACGATGATTTCGTCGGCGCGCACGATGGTGGACAGGCGGTGGGCGATGATGAGCGTGCTTCTGTCCACCGACAGCCGGTCCAGCTCCTGCTGGATCGCATGCTCGGATTGCGAGTCGAGGGCCGAGGTGGCTTCGTCGAAAATAAGAATCGGCGGATTCTTCAGGATGGCGCGCGCCACCGCGATGCGCTGCTTCTCGCCGCCGGAAATCTTCACACCGCGCTCGCCCACCGGCGTGTCGTACTTCTGCGGCAGGGAATCGATCAGCTCGTGGATGTGAGCCGCCTTGGCGGCGTTGATGGTGTCCTCGCGGCTGGCGCCGATGCGGCCGTAGGCGATGTTGTAGCCGATGGTGTCGTTGAACAGCACCGTGTCTTGCGGCACCACGCCGATCACGCGGCGCACGCTGCTCGCGGTGACGCTGCCGATATCCTGGCCGTCGACCAGGATGCGGCCGCCTGTCGGCTCGTAGAAGCGCAGCAGCAACCGCGCCAGCGTCGACTTGCCGGAGCCGCTGCCGCCCACCACCGCCACGGTGCGTCCGGCCGGAATGCGAAAGCTCACGCCATGCAGGATGGGCCGCTCCGGATCGTAGTGGAAGCTGACGTCGTCGAACACCACCTCGCCGCGCTCGGCCTTCAGCTCCGGCGTGGCGGCGGTCTCTTCCTTCTCCGGCCTCTGGCGCAGCAGCTGGAACAGGCGCTCGGCATTGACCCACGCATCCTTGGCTTCGCGGTAGACGAAGCCGAGGGCATTGAGCGGAAGGCACACCTGCAGCACGTAGGCGTTGATCAGGACCAGGTCGCCCACCGTCATGTTCCGCGCCAGCACGTCCTGCCCGGCCAGCAGCATGATGCCGGCGACACCGAGCGCGATGATGCCGCTCTGCCCCACGTGCAGGGCGAACAACGCCTTCTGGTTCGATACCGCGGCCTCGGTCCACTGCCCCATGATGCCGGCGAAGCGATCGCCCTCCACTTTCTCGTTGGTGAAGTATTTCACCGTGTCGTAGTTGATCAGGCTGTCGGTGAGCTTGCTCTTGGCGGTGGTGTCGAGCTTGTTGACGCGGCGCTGGTAGATGGTGCGGCGGGCGGTGAAGAACAGGGTGAAGCTGGAGTACACCAGGAAGGTGATGACGATGATGCCGGAGTACCAGAAATTGTACCGGCCCATCAGGATGGCCAGCACGAAGCCGATCTCCATCAGCGTCGGCACGATGGTGAACAGGCCGACGCCGAGCAGGAAGGCGATGCCGTTGGTGCCGCGGTCGATGTCTGGCAGCAGGCCGCCGATATGGCGCTGCGCGTGGAAGCGCGCGCTCAGGTGGTGAAGATGGTTGAATACCCGATGCGCGTAGGTGGCCACGGTGCGCTGCGTTACCCGCGAGAACACCAGGTCGCGCAATTCGTTGAACAGGGTGCTGGAGAAGCGCAGGAAGGCGTAGCCGGCAAGCAAGGTCACCGGCAGCAGCGTCACCGTTTCCGGGCGCGACAATACGTCGATGATGTGCTTGAGCAGCAGCGGCACGGCGACGGTCGTGATCTTCGCCATGATGAGGAAACCGAGCGCGCCGGCGACGCGCCAGCGGTATGGCGCCACCACCTGCCACAGCCCTGCCATGACGGTAGCCTTGTCCTCCGGGAATCCGCTTCGCTGTTGCATCTCCGATTGCTTTCCAGTCTCATTGTTTTCTCGCGCCCGACCTGCCTTTTCGCCAAGAAAAAGCACCCCCGCGAAAACCGATTCACATGAGAACCGCATGGCACAGGTTTGTTCCTTGTCAGACTTTCATGCTTGAGATTTAACAATCGCACGCCGCTTTTCAGAAACCAACATTTGACGCGGGAATCACTTGCAAACCCCCACGAGGCAGCGCCGCCAGCGCGCCTTTCCATCGATTGCCAGGAAGAAGGAGTGAGCGTGTATACCCTAGGGATCAATGCAGCCTTTCATGATTGCTCCGCCACGCTCGTAAAGGATGGCGTCGTCCTCGCTGCGGCCGAAGAGGAACGCTTCACCAAGGTGAAGCATGGCAAGCGTCCTGTGCCCTTCACCGTGTGGCAACTGCCCTTCCACGCCATCGACTACTGCCTGAAGGAAGCCGGCATTGCGCTGCGCGATGTCGACCATGTCGCCTACTCCTACGATCCCTACATGCAACTCGGCGAGCGGGCAGAACAGGCCACCCTTTCCCTGCCGCTGGAGCCGTCGAAGAACCCCACAAGCGAATGGCTGTCGCCGTGGGATCCGCTGTCGCTGTCCTATATCGTCAACGCGCCGCGCCAGCTCGCCAGCGGCGCGCCGCATCACCTGAAGGCGCGCTTCCGCGACGTGCGCCACGACGGTCCGTTCAAGTGGCATTTCGTCGAGCACCACCTCGCCCACGAAGCAAGCGCCTTCCTCGCCGCGCCGTTCGAGGAATGCGCCGTGCTGGCGATGGACGGCCGCGGCGAGCGCCCCACCACCAGCTACGGCCTCTACCGCGACGGACGATATCAGCGCATCAAGCAGGTCAACCTGCCGCATTCCCTCGGCCTGCTGTATGAAGAGGTGACCGATCATCTCGGCTTCCTGCGCTCCTCCGATGAATACAAGGTGATGGCGCTGGCCTCCTACGGCAAGCCGAACTTCGTTTCCGAATTCAAGGAAGTGGTGCGCTACCGCGGCGAGGGCGACTACACCGTTGCAAAGGTCGACTGGAAGGACGTTATCGGCCCGGCGCGGCTGCGCGGCTCCGCCTTCGAGCAGGTGCACATGGACATTGCCCATTCACTGCAGGTGGTGCTGGAGGAAACCGTGGCCCAGATGGTGGACTGGCTGCACCGGGAAACCGGCGCGAAGAATTTGTGCATGGCCGGCGGCGTGGCGCTCAACTGCGTGATGAACGCACGCATTCGCGACAACGGCCCTTTCGAGAAGGTCTGGATCCAGCCGGCCGCCGGCGACTCCGGCACTTCGCTCGGCGCGGCGATGTGGATAGATGCGCAGCAGCGCGGCGACACACGCCGCCACTGGGTGATGGACCATGTGTTCTACGGCCCGGAGTACGACGATGAGGAGATCGAGGAATTCCTGAAGCAGGCGCGCCTGCCCTATCGCAAGGTGGACGACATCGCCGAAGCCACCGCCGAGCTGCTGGCCCAGAACAAGGTGATCGGCTGGTTCCAGGGCCGCATGGAGTTCGGCCCGCGCTCCCTCGGCGCGCGCTCCATCCTTGCCTCGCCGATCGATCCCGGCATGCAGGCTCACCTGAACCTGATCAAGGACCGCGAGGATTTCCGGCCGGTGGCTCCGGTGGTGCTTGAAGAGGAAGCCGACAAGTGGTTCGTCAACGGCCACCAGTCGCCCTTCATGACCTTCGTCTTCGACGTGCGCGAGGACAGGGTAGACAAGATACCGGCGGTGCGCCATGTCGACGGCACCGCGCGGGTGCAGACCATTAACCGTGCCCAGAACCCGGCCTACTACGATCTGCTGCAGTCGTTCGCGAAGCGCACCGGCGTGCCGGTGCTGGTGAATACGTCTTTCAACACCCGGGGCGAGCCTATCGTCTGCACGCCGCGCGACGCGGTGGAGTCCTTCTGCACCACGCCGCTGGATGTGCTCGCCATAGGCTCCTTCCTGCTGGAGAAACCGAAGCTGATCATCGGCGGGCAGCAATCATAATGGCCATCGATTTCGACTCCCTGCGCCGCATCGCGGTGTTCCGCGCGCTGCAACTGGGTGACCTGCTGGTGACGGTGCCGGCGCTGCGAGCCCTGCGCGCCGCCGCGCCGCAGGCGCAGATCGTCCTCGTCGGCCTGCCCTGGGCGGCGAGCTTCGCCGAGCGCTTCGAGAAGTACGTGGACGAACACCTGGTGTTTCCCGGGTTTCCCGGCCTGCCGGAAAGCGCCCCCGACATGGCCGCCATTCCCCGCTTCTTCGCCCAGGCGCAGTCGTACCAGTTCGACCTCGCGATACAGTTGCATGGCAGCGGCCTGCAAACGAATCCGCTCGCCGTCGCCATGGGCGCGCGCCGCAACGCCGGCTTCTTCGTGCCCGGCCACTACTGCCCCGACCCCGAGCTTTTCGCCGACTGGCAGGACAGCGAGCACGAGGTGCTGCGCTACCTGCGGCTGATGCGCTTCCTCGGAATCGAGACCCGCGGCGAAGCGCTCGAGTTTCCGCTCACCGGCCGCGATTTCCAGTCGCTGCGCCACGGCGCGGCCATGGCAGACATCGATCTGCCGGCGCCGGGCGGCTATGCCTGCATCCATCCCGGTTCGCGCCTGCCTTCGCGCCGCTGGCCGCCGGAGCGCTTCGCCCAGGTGGCCGACGCGCTGGCGGCGGAGGGCCTGCAGATCGTGCTCACCGGATCCGACGGTGAGCGCGACATCATCGCGGCGGTGCGCGCCGCGATGCATGCGCCGGCGCTCGACTTGTGCGGCCGCACCGATCTCGGCGCGCTCGCCGCGCTGGTGGCGCAGGCGCGGCTGGTGGTGTGCAACGATACCGGCATCTCCCATGTCGCCGCCGGCGTGGCCACGCCGAGCGTGGTGATTTCCTCCGGCGCCGATGCGCGCCGCTGGGCGCCGCTGGATGCGAACCGGCACCGCCTGCTGTTCGCCCACGCGCCTTGCCGCCCCTGCGCCCATGTGGTCTGCCCGGTGGCGGGCCATCCCTGCGCCACCGACGTTTCCGCCGAGCGCGTCATCGCCGAGGCGCTCGACCTGTGCGCCGCCGACTTGCCGCGGCCGGTACGCGCGGTGAACGCGGATCTGCAAGCCGCCCCTATGCCGCTGCGCTTCATACAAGACATCAGGAGACTCGAATCATGAAAGAGCTGCACTACAAGCGCATCCTGGTCACCGGCGGCGCCGGCTTCCTCGGCTCGCATCTATGCGAATACCTGCTCAATCAGGGCCATGACGTGCTCTGCGTGGACAATTTCTACACCGGCACCAAGCTCAACATCGTCCACCTGCTCAACCATCCCAACTTCGAGCTGATGCGGCACGACGTCACCTTTCCGCTCTACGTGGAAGTGGACGAGATCTACAACCTCGCCTGCCCGGCGTCTCCGGTGCACTACCAGTTCGATCCGGTGCAGACTACCAAGACCAGCGTGCACGGCGCCATCAACATGCTCGGCCTGGCCAAGCGGGTGAAGGCGCGCATCCTGCAGGCTTCCACCAGCGAAGTCTATGGCGACCCGGAAGTGCATCCGCAGACGGAGGATTACTGGGGCCATGTGAATCCGCTCGGCATCCGCTCCTGCTACGACGAGGGCAAGCGCTGCGCCGAGACCCTGTTCATGGACTACCGCCGCCAGCACGGCCTGCCGGTGAAGATCGCCCGCATCTTCAATACCTACGGCCCGCGCATGCATCCCAACGATGGCAGGGTGGTATCCAACTTCATCATGCAGGCGCTGGCCGACGCGCCCATCACCATCTATGGCGATGGCAACCAGACCCGGTCCTTCTGCTACGTCGACGACCTGATCGAGGCCTTTCACCGCCTAATGCAGACGCCCAACGAATTCTGCGGCCCGGTCAACCTCGGCAACCCGGGCGAGTTTTCGATGCTGGAACTGGCGCGCAAGGTGATCGCCATCACCGGCTCGCATTCGGAGATCATCTTCAAGCCCCTGCCCGCCGACGACCCCACCCGGCGCCGCCCGGACATCAGCCTCGCGCGCAACTATTTAGGGTGGGAGCCTAAGGTTTCGCTTGACGAGGGACTAGAGAAGACCATTGCCTACTTCAAGCAATTGAGCTTTGCGATGGGGGATGCGAAGGAGGTGGAAGCGGCGCCGGTGTCGATTGCGCCGATGGTGCCGGGGGATGGCGCCGAAGGAAGCAGGATCAACCTGCACTAGGGAGTCAAGCAGGCGGTCCTCCTGCAGCGGACATTCTGGAGCGGGACCCGGGATTCATTCCTGTGTAGTGAACGTCAAAACGTTTGCGGCAGGATAGCAGCCTGATGCACCTGGCCGCACTCTACTTCTTCCGCGTCCGCAAGGTAAGCGGTTCCTCGCACGTTTCGTCGTTCGAGCTCATCTATGTTGAATCATGTCCGACGAGCCTGCGTCTCTTGACGTCATACAATCGCTTGTCGGCGGCGTTCTTCAGGGATGTGATGTCCATGCCGTCATCCGGGAAGACAGCGGCTCCAATACCGGTTTGCCGGATTATTGACGTACCGTTCGGAAGCTTGAACGGCATGGCAATCGCGTTTCTGATTTTTTCCCCGACCGCGGCTGGCGCATCCTTCGATTGAAGCAGGGGCAGCAGCACGACGAATTCGTCTCCACCCAACCGGGCAACGGTATCCTCCTCGCGCACGCACATCACCAGCCGGTCTCCGATCTCCTTGAGCATTGCATCGCCTGCCGCGTGCCCGAAAGTGTCATTGATGCTCTTGAAATCGTCGATATCCAGATAAAGCAAGGCGAACCGATGCTGGTGCCGTCTCGCGGCACGGCAGGCGGTTTCGGCTCTGTCCAGAAACAGACGGCGGTTCGGCAACCCCGTCAGTTCGTCGGTCGTTGCCGCAGCGAGCAGTTCCGCATGCAACCGGATCCGGTCCACCGCATCGGATAACTGTGCCGCAACGTAGGTCATGAAGTCCGACTCCTGCGGGCCCAACAGGATGCCAGGGTGGCTGCGCACGACAATCACGCCGATGATCTTGCCTGCGCGCGAAAGCGGAGCGGCAAGCCAGCTATAGTCTGCCGGCGCCGGGACGCGATAAACGGTCCGGCGTTCCTCCACGACCTGGGTGCAAACTTCCCTCGCCTCGTCATCGCCCAGGCAGGAAGAGTCGCCGCCGAAGTCGAGCTGATACTGGAAAGTGAACCTTCCCGAGTCGTCGGCAAAGGCGATCGCAAACGCAGAGGCCGGGATCATGGAGGCCGAGATCCGCTGGACTTCCTGATAAAGCTTCGACAGGTCGGTAATCTGGTGAGCAGCATTGGAGATGGCAAACATGGCTTGCTGTGTCCGCAGCTGTCGCCGGGATTCCGTCACATTCCGTGCCACGCCGATACGCACCTGATGCTCGGGCGACCATCTGGCTGACCACATGACATCGACGATCGAGCCATCCTTGTGGACATACCTGTTCTCGAAGCCGACGCGGGGCTGTCCCGACATGATGCGCATGGCTTCGTTCCAGGTCGTTGCACGGTCCTCGGGGAGCACCAGGTCGATCATTGGCGTGCCAAGCAGCGCTTGCTGGCTGTAGCCAAGCAGGTTCTCGCAGGATGGGCTGATGTACCGGATATTTCCGTGGACATCGACGATGAATATCGTATCCAAAATGAGATCGGCTATGTTCGAATGCAGGTCCGTTGTCATAGGGCTTTCTATCGAGGGCACATTGCGACGGCTTCTCCAACCCCTGGCCGGTCACGTGTTTGATTGAGAGATTTCCTTTCGGGACTCAGGAAATTCGTGGATGTCTACGCTTGCCGGAGGGATGCCAACAGCCCCTGCTACGGGAGTCGTTGATCAAGCCATCAGCGCTGAATGGCTCTGAAGAAGCTCTTCAAATAGCGATGCCCGAACCGGCTTGGAAAAATGGTACCCCTGCCCGAAATCGCAGCCAATCGTCCGCAGCAGGGAGCACTGCGCCGCGGTCTCTATCCCTTCGGCGACCACCTTGAGGCCGAGCTTGTGCGCCATCGCGATCATTGCTTCACACAGAATCATGTCCTCCGAATCCATCGCGAGCGCGGACACGAACGACTGATCGATCTTGATGAAGTCGATGTTCAGTTTTTTCAGGTAAGACAATGACGAGTAGCCCGTTCCAAAGTCGTCGAGCGACATCTTCATGCCGGCCTCTCGCAGCATCAAAAGCTGGCGCCTGACCGAATCCTCGACGTCGAGCAGCAATCGTTCGGTAATCTCCACCACGATGCCGTCGCCCGTGGTTCCCAGCGATTCAAGCGTGGCGACCCATTTTTTATGGGGAATGCCGCTGTTCTTGAACTGGACTGGGGACACGTTGATGCTGACCTGGAAGTCCGGCCGGTACCGGGAGCGCCAGGCCGCGACCGTTCGTGCCGCCTCGCCGAACACCCAGTCCCCGATGCTGACGATCGTCCCGGTATCTTCCGCAAGAGGAATGAATGTCGCCGGGCTGATCATCCCCTTTTCCGGATGCTTCCAGCGGATGAGCGCTTCCGCCTTCTCGACGTGTCCGTTCGCCAGATTGACGATCGGCTGATAGTAAAGTTCGAATTCGCCGCGCGACAAGGCAGTGCGCAAATCACTTGCCGTACGCATCTTGGTCTGAGCCTGCTCCTGCATCTGCTGATCGAAATAGACGTATTGGTTGCGGCCACGGCTTTTCGCGACATACATCGCCTGGTCGGCATTCTTGAACAAGTCTCCCGGCACCGACGAATCGTCCGGACACAAGGTAACGCCAATGCTCGCTGAAATGAAAACCGTATGCTGATGCAGTTGAAAGGGCCTGGACATGACGGCAAGAATTTCTTGCGCAACGCGTTCTATCCCCGAGTTCGATGCGAGGTCCGTGAGCAGGATGGTGAATTCATCGCCACCAATGCGGCCGACAAAATCGCAATCACGTATGCACGCTTTCAATCGGTTGCCGGCCTCCTGGAGCAGGAGATCGCCGGTGTCATGCCCATAGACGTCATTGATTTCCTTGAAGCTGTCCAAATCCAGGAACATGAGCGCCAACCTGCCCCCACTTCGGGCAACGCTCTTGATCTGGTGGCCAAAGTGCGCCGTAAACATCTGCCGGTTCGGCAGACCGGTCAGGCTATCGATGTTTGCCTGCTTCCAGATCAGATCAAGAGCGCTCTTACGGTCGGTGATGTCGCGCTGGATCGAGACGAATTGCGTGCATTCACCATTCTTGTCCCTTACCGGGACGATTTCCATCTCTACCCAGTATTCGCTGCCGTCCTTTCGATAATTGATGAGTTCCGCCTTGAGCGCCTCATGCCGCGCAACGCAATCGCGGATGCGGCTCAGCTCTGCCCGGTCCGTTCGCGGCCCCTGTAGGATGCGCGGCGTCCTGCCCAGGACGTCATCGCTGTCATATCCGGTTTGCCTTTCAAACGCATTGTTGACGAAAATGATGCGCGGTCCGCCGGAGGTGAGCGGATAGGATTCGGTGATCATCACCATGTCTGACAGCTGTGCCAGGCATTTCTCGAACAAGGTAAGCCGTTCCGCCGCTTCCTTTCTTTCCTCGACTTCGTCCTGGAGTCGCCTGTTCGCGTCATGAAGATTGGCCGTGCGCTGCGTGACACGGATTTCGACATCCCGCTCGGCCTTGAGAATCGCAGCCCGGCTTCGGGTGACCGCATCGACAGAGGTGATGGCAAAATGCGCCGTGGTAACCGCCAGTGCGATAACCACAAGGATGATGAGCCCGCCGGCCTTGATGTCCGTGATCAGTGCTTGATAATTCCCCTCCGGAAAAACTTCAACCGTTACGATGAGCGGCAAACCGTCAATCGGTCTCGAGGCGCTCGCCGGCTTGCCCGCTCCATGGCTGACCAGGGCGCTGTAGATGGTGGACATCGTCGGTTTTTCCGGGCCTCGATGGCTCGCATGGCGGGCGTCCTTCGTGAAGTTTTCTTCAAACGAAGGCGCGCTGGCAATGGTCTTTCCATTTTCATGGACCAGCTTGATGACCACATCGTCCCGAAACCGCGCATGCCTGAACATGCTCGCGATGCGTGATGCCTCGATCGGCGCGGCAATGACGCCAAGGAACCTGCCGGCGGCGTCTTCGACGCGCCTGCTCAGGAAGAAGACGCGCTTTCTGGATACCCGTCCGAAGTCGGGTTCACCCACATAGGCCGCCTTGGCTGCCCCGTTCGCTTTGTGGACGCGAAAATAATCACGGTCCGAATAATCGGTTCCAGCGACGCTGAGGTCGTTCGAAGCGGCAACGCCTCGTCCATTGGCATCGATGAACAGGACCCAATAGTCGCTGCGCGCCAAGCTGCCGTTCGACGATAGCAGCCGCTTGATCGCGTCGACGCTGACCTGCTCCGCCGGCGGCAGCAGTCCCAGGGCGTTGGAAAAGCCGAGCAACGACAGATCGATCAGCTGCAAAGAGTGGAAAACATGTGCCTCGATGGCGTGCACGAAGGTTCGGCTTTGCTCTCTCGCGATGTTTTCCCGGTCGATATAGGAAGAAAAAATCTTCCAGGCGACGAGACTCAGCGAGATGGCGATGACGAAGCCGCAGGCATAGAACACGCGCCGCTTGTACATCCGATATTGGTAAGGCACGCGCATCCTCCCGGGGGCATACGCCCGTTGACCAAGGTAACAACCGCGCCTTCTTCCATCCACCGCGATGCCGGCACAAGAAGGGGTAAGCCCACACCGTTTCAAAAGAGACAACTCAACTGGCTCTTTGTTTGCGCATCGAGATACCGCTTGCACCAGCACTGATTTAACGAAGTCGATGCTGTAAAGTAGCCCTTTTATTGATTCAGCGCAACACTATTTCTTGCAAAAGAAGGTCAGTCCCTCTCGTATTAGGAGGCTTCCATCGAAGATGGGCTTGCGTTGCCAGAATTGACGACATGAGCGAAGCCACCATTCATACGAAATGTCGTCGAATTGCGGACCAAAGAAAATAATGAAAGCCTAGTCATTGCCGACTTCATGTCCACAACCGACGCTGACGAGCGATCGCCGGCCAAATCGCTAAAGTGTGATGTTGCGGGAGCGTTGAACTTGGAAAACTTGGGTTTCGTAAGAACCGACTCTTTTCGTCGTCCTTTAGCTGAAAGTAGCCGAAGCCTGTCCTATGACGTTCACAGGCGACCTCCCACAAAGGCGAAACGCGGAGGTTAAAACGGCTTCAATCCCACATCACCCGGACTGTTTTGCCGCTCCCGGCCGCACCCACTCCTCCACCACAAACCGGTTCTCCACATCCACCGTCACCCGAAACAGCCGGTCATAGCCTTCCTCCCACCGCGGCCGCTCCAGCCGCTTCAGCGTGCCCAGCACGCCCTTCACCGGGATCACCGCCTTGCCGCTGCGCTGCGCATTCCAGCGCAGGTTGCGCTCAGGCTCGGGTTCGAAGAAATAACCATGCACGGCGAAGCGCGCGGCGCGGGCCAGCTGTATGGTCTCGCCGCGCTCCTCGCGGCTGACGTTGGTGTTGTCGAGCACGAAGCGCTGGCCGGCGGAGAGGCAGGCGGCGCGCAGCAGATGCTGCCGGTGGCGCGTCTTCAGCATGTCGAGGTTGATGCGCACATGGGTATCGAAGAAGCGCTCCTGGTAGAAGGTGCTCTTGCCCGAACCCTGTATGCCGATGAAGATGATGGCTTCCATTTTTCCTTTTGGCGCGCTCTATCGGGGTAACCGGACCGAAGGAGCCGGGCTATATCTCGTCGACGAGTATGCCGATCTCGTCGTCTTCCGGCACTCCCTGTTCTCCGATTGCCGCGGGATCGATCCATGCAGGCTCACCGTGCCGAAGTTTTTCAAACCGCATGTTGGCGCAGATGGCGCCCTCATCGTTCTGGTAGTTGACGAGAAACCGGAAACGGGAATGCGGAAAGAAAGCGGCGAGGTCCTTCTTCCACTTCTCCAAAATCTTCAATGCGGTGTACAGGCACAGGAGCGGCTGAGGCTTGCTGAATTCGCGGATGGCGATGAATGTTTCGTTCAGATCCCATTCCATGAAGCCGGATCCGCCTTCCCAATCCGAAAAGGTTTGGCCCGGCCTGATCTTTACCGCCCTGCCTGGGTCCAGCCGCCGCAGTTGATTGTTCAGGTCCGTATGGTCTCGCAGAAAGAGGACAACGGCGCCTTCGTAGAGATGGTAGTTGTAAAAGCCCTGATTCTTATGGAAGTTCATGTCCGCTTCCGTGCCGTCGATCCCGGCTTCCAGTTCGGCCAAGGCCCTTCGCATGGCTGCATTTGCTCGACGAGCCATCGTTTTTATCCTTTCGATCGAATGGTTGACCGAGGCTGAAGCAGGCGCCTTGGGTGGACACCTTTCCAACATATCACGGGCGTGGCGGGGTTCAACGCGACGAGGCCGGTATTCACCCAAGCCGGGGCAAAGGCTTAGCCGATGAGCAACAGGATGTGCGGCACCGGCTTTTCGAAGGGGGCAGCCTCTGTCCTCCCTGATGGCGGTTGCGCCCGCGTGGCGCCACGGAGCAAGGCCCCAGTTTCGGCGACGGCAAGACGCGAGGGTCTGCTTGTATTGGTTCGAGCTTTTTGTCTTCCCTGCTTCGTTCATTTTCTTATGCGAAACAAATTGTCCAGCTTTCGTCGCGTTTTTGAACTAAAATCACCAGCGTTGTCCTAGACAATACCAAGCATTACTTAGACAGCTCTCTATTTTTTCATTTCAAACCGGGTCAATCATGAGTTCCGATTTAGCTACCGAAGGTGCTTCCGAACCCCTATACCGCATCGGCGTCGCCGCCCGCCTGTCCGGCGTGCCGGTCCAGACCCTGCGCGTCTGGGAAAGGCGCTACCGTGTCGTGGGGCCGAACATGAGCCCGCGCGGGCAGCGGCTGTATTCCTCGCCTGAAATCAAGCGGCTCGCCCTGATCAAGCAGCTGGTCGACCTCGGCAACCCGATCGGCAACATCGCCCGCCTCTCGACCGAGGCGCTGACGGCCATGCTGGCGGCGGAGCGGTCCCACTCGTCGCCGGTGGTGGATGCGGAGCCGCTGAAAGAGGTGAAGGTGGCGCTGGTCGGCCCCGCCCTGTCGGCGCGCTGCCTTCAGCCGGCGGGATTCGGCAGCCTGTTCCGGGTGGTCGCCCACTGCGCCCGTCCGGAAGACGTGGAGCGCAAGCTGAGCCATGCGGATGCCGACCTGGCGATGATCGAGCTGGCCACCCTCAGCGCCGAGCCGATGGATGCCATCGAGCGGGTGAAGCAGGCCTGCGGGGCCGAGGAAGTGCTGGTGCTGTACCGCTTCGCGCCGAGCAAGCTGATCCGGCAGCTGCGCGCCGCCGGCCATCATGTGGCCCGGATGACGTCCGACGCCGACGAACTCGAGGCGCTCTGCCGGGCGGCGCTCAAGCCCCGCCCTTTTGCGCAGGACGATGCGGCGGGCGATGGCGAGCCGCCGCCGGCGCGCTATACCGAAGCCCAGCTTGCCGCCTTCGCCGGCGCCGCCGCCGGCCGGGTGTACTGCGAATGCCCGCGCCACCTGGCCGAGCTGCTGATGAGCCTCGGCAGCTTCGAGCGCTACAGCGGCGAATGCGCCAGCCGCAGCCCGGAGGATGCGCTGTTCCACCTCGAACTCCAGCAAAGCACCGGCTTTGCCCGCGCGCTGCTGGAGAACGCGCTGCAACGGGTGGCCCAGCATGAAGGCCTGCCGCTGCCGGACGACATCCCGGAAGCGAGAAACGCCGCCTGACACCGCCCTCCGTTTCTCCACCACTTCACAGAAAACGCAATGCATGCAGCAATCATCGGCGCCGGCATCGCCGGACTGGCCTGCGCGGCCAGCCTGCGCGAAGCCGGCATCGCCGTCGATATTTTCGAGAAGAGCCGCGGCCCTGGCGGACGCATGAGCACCCGCCGCGGCGAAGGCTGGCAATGCGACCATGGCGCCCAGTACTTCACCGCGCGCGATCCCGCCTTCCGCGCCGAAGTCGCCCGCTGGATAGCCGCCGGCGCCGCCGCCCCCTGGCAGCCGCGCCTGGCGGTATTCGGCGGCAGCGGCGGCCACGGATCGGAAGGCAGTCCCGAGCGCTTCGTCGGCACGCCCGGCATGACGGCCCCGGCGCGCCTGCTGGCAGCCGAATTGGCGCTCGCCGCCCGGACCACGGTGAACCAGATCGAGCGCGACGGCGCCGGCTGGCGCCTTGCCAGCGCCGAACATGGCTGGCTGCCCCGCCGCTTCGACGCGGTGCTGCTGGCGGTGCCGGCGCCGCAGGCGGTGCCGCTGCTGCAGTCGTCGGCGCCGGAACTCGCCGTGCTCGCCGCCCGGGTCCGCATGCGCGGATGCTGGTCGCTGATGCTGCGCTTCGACAGCCGGCTGCCGCTGGCCTTCGATGCCGCCTTCATCAACGCCGGCCCGCTGCGCTGGGTGGCGCGAGACAGCAGCAAGCCGGGACGACTTTCCCGGGAAATCGATGTTCCCGACACCTGGCTGCTGCATGCCCATGCCGAGTGGAGCGAAGCCCATATCGAGGACATGCCCGAAGCGGTGGCGCCCATCCTGCTGCAGGCCTTCGCCGCGCTGGCCGGCCCGGCTGCGGAAACGCCGCAAGCCTGGACCGCGCACCGCTGGCGGCATGCCGACACCGATCCACCGCTCGAACGCGAATGTGCCTGGGACGGCGGCCTCGGCATCGGCCTGTGCGGCGACTGGATCCATGCCGGCAAGGTGGAAGGCGCCTGGCTCAGCGGCCGGGCGCTGGCGCGCGAGCTGCTGCGGTCGCAAGGCGTGACCCGCGCGGCTTGAGGCGCTGCCTGCCAGTCGGCGTGCAAGCGATACCGTATTTCTACGGTATTGGAATCCGGCTGGCGGCGCCTATATCCCCTATGTCTCCTCCAATCCTCTGATTGGATTTCCCGCCGTTGTCCCAACGGCGGGTTTTTTTTGCCCGTTCGGTTCGCATGGAAACGGCGCAAAAAAAGCCCCGCCGGAGCTGGCTCCAGGCAGGGCGAAAAAGGGGAGGAGAAAAACCTCCTCAATGTAATTGGCGCGGCAGCGGCGGCATAGCGTTTTTACATCGCCTTACATGCCGCCCATGCGCAGACGGGCCGAGGCGCTATTTGCTGTCGAAGCGGGTGACGCCGTTCCAGTCGGCCGGCGGCGGGCTGGCGCGGAAGGCGGCGATGCGTTCCAGGTAGAGCGCGTGCCGGCGGCAATTCGGATGCGCCGCCTGCATTTCCCGCAGCAGGCGCTCGGCGCCGTCCCAGTCCCGGCCGCGGTAGCAGGCCAGCATGCGCTGCCATTGCGCCAGCTCCGCCAGCGCGGCGTCATCGACCTCGCCTTCCTGCCCGAGCGGTTCGAAGATGGCGACCAGCTGTTCCTTGCCCTTGACCTGCACCCTGTCCAGCTCGCGGAAGACGATGCCCTCGACCGCATCGCGCGTGGCTTCGCCCACGAGGATGCCGACGCCATACTCCTTGGTCTTGCTCTCCAGCCGCGCGCCGAGATTCACCGCGTCGCCCATCACCGTGTAGGCGAGGCGGATGCTGGAGCCCATGTTCCCCACCGTCATGTCGCCGGTATTGATGCCGATGCCGATGGCGATCGACGGCCAGCCGCGCGCGGCGAAGGAACGGTTCAGCGCCGCCACCGCCTGCTGCATCTCCAGCGCCGTCAGCACCGCGTTCAGCGCGTGCCTGCTGTCGTCCATCGGCGCGCCCCAGAAGGCGACGATGGCGTCGCCGATGTACTTGTCCAGCGTGCCGCGATGGCGGCGGATCACCAGCGTCATCGCGGTCAGGTATTCGTTCATCAGCTGCGCCAGGGCTTCCGGCGCCATGCCTTCGGAAATCGTGGTGAAGCCGCGCACGTCGGAAAACAGCACGCTCAGGTTGGCCTTCCGGTTTTCCATGGTGTAGCCCCCGGGATTGCGGCTCATCTCGTCCACCAGCTCCGGCGGCACGTACTGGCCGAAGCGCCGGGTGATCTGGTGCTTGGCCCGGGTTTCGACGAAGTAGCCGTAGCTGACGTCGAACACGTACAGCGCCAGCACCAGCAACATGGCGCTGGCCAGGGGCAGCACCAGATTGGCCGACTGCCAGGCCCAGACGTTCACCGCCGCCAGCGCGGCCAGCAGCGCCAGCACCAGCCCGGCCGCCCGCAGCGGCGGGCAGCGCGGCAGCAGCGCGATCAGCAGCGCGCCGGGGACCAGCAGCATCAGCATTTCCAGCGCATCGGCATAGGCCGGCCGTTCCTTGACGGCGCCGTCCAGCATGGCGCTCACCAGGTTGGCATGCACTTCCATGCCGGGGAATATCTCGCTGACGGGGGTCGCCCGCTGGTCGCGCAGGCCGGGCGCGGAGGTGCCGAGGATGGCGATCTTGTTCTCGAGCCGTTCCAGCGGCGTGCGGCCGGCCAGCACGTCGGCGACGGAAAAGTAGCGGTAGCTGCGCTCGAACCCGCGAAACGGAATCCAGGCCGCCAGGTTCTCATCCACCGGAATGCGGCGCACGGTGCGCCGGCCGCGCACCAGGTCGAGCGACTCCACCGCTTCATAACTGCCGTCCGCCGACTCGCCGAAGGATGGCGCCACCCGGGCGTTGCCCAGCAGCGCCTGCACCATCGCCAGCGAGAAGGAAGGATAGTAGGCGCCCTTGTACTCGGCCAGCAGCGGCACACGGCGCAGGATGCCGTCCGGATCGATGATGGGATTGAAGTAGCCGCCGCCGGCCGCCGCTTCCTGGAACGGCGCCAGATTGCCGCCGAAGTTGGACCAGGACGTGGCGTCGATGCGCCGCCCGCCGAGGCCGGCGGCGGTGAGCTGGGGCGGCGGCAGCGCGCCGCTGTCGATGCCGCCGTTGGCGAGGTAGTAGCCGAGGATCACCGGACGGTCGCGCAGCGCCGCCTGGAACAGCCGGTCGTAGTCCAGCCCCTGGCGCATGCGCGCCAGCGCCGAGCGGTACGGCGTCACGCCCTTCAGCTCGCTGCGCTCCAGCCGGTCCAGCACCTTCAGGCCGGAGCTCTCGTCCGGCTCCGCCATCACGATGTCGATGCCGAGCAGGCGGATGTGATACCGGTCGAACAGGCGGTCCATCAGCGCCGCCATGCGGTTGCGGCTCCAGGGCCAGCGGCCGATCTCGGCCAGGCTCTTCTCGTCGATGTCGAGGATGACGATGCGCTCGTCCACCGTCCGCGGCATGGTCAGGCGCAGGCGGGTGTCGTAGATCAGCCGCTCCAGCGGCGCGATGAAGGGCAGCTGCAGCAGCCGCGCCGCATGGCCGAGCATGATCGCCAGCAGCAGCAGGCCGATGGCATGGCGCAGCAGGTTCTTCCTCAGCATGGCTTTATCCGCCGGACTGCCTGCAGGCTCATCCCGGCGCCCTGATCAAGGCACATAACCCGGGATCGTCGTCTCGTCCACCTCGTCGATCTGCGACGGATCGAGGAAGCGCTGCGCATAGCCGAGATACACCTTTTCGCGCACGAAGACGTCGAACAGATCGGGGTCGATGTGATTGCGCTGGCTGAAGCCGCCCAGGATGCGCAGCGACTCCGACAGGGTATTCGGCTTCTTGTAGGGCCGGTCGCGCGAGGTCAGCGCCTCGAAGATGTCGGCGATCGCCATGATGCGCGCCGGCACCGACATCTGGTCGCGGGTCAGCCCGCGCGGATAGCCGGTGCCGTCCATGCGCTCATGGTGGCCGCCGGCGAACTCCGGCACCTGCTGCAGGTGCTTCGGCCAGGGCAGCGACTCCAGCATGCGCAGCGTGACGACGATGTGGTTGTTGATGATCTCCCGCTCCTCGGCATTGAGCGTGCCGGCGCGGATGGTGAGATTCTCGACCTCTTCCGCGCTGAGCAGATTGCGCTCGGCGCCATCAGCATCCGTCCAGCGGCGCAGCGCGATTTCTTCCACCCGCTTCTGGTCCGCGGGCTGCATGAATTCGCCGCCGACATTCGCCCTGCGCAGGAAGTCGCGCTCCTGGTCCAGCTGTGCCAGGTCCGCCGCCAGCGCGGCGTCGATCTCGGCATGGCGCAGCGCATCGCCGGCTTTCAGTTTCGCCTCGAGCGCGCGGATCTCGGCGTCGCGCTTGAGCACCTCGAAGCGGGTGTCTACCACGCCGATGCGGTCATAGATGGTTTGCAGCTTGGTTGCCTTTTCCACCACATGCACCGGCGTCGTGATCTTGCCGCAGTCGTGCAGCAGGCCGGCCAGCCACAGCTGCTTGCGGTCGCGCTCGGTCATGCGGAATTCGGCCAGCGCGCCGGTATCGGTATCGCTCGCCGCCTGCGCCAGCATCATCGTGAGATGCGGCACCTGCTCGCAATGGCGGCCGGTGTGCGGCGACTTCTCGTCGATGCCGATGTTGATCAGCTGGACGAAGGATTCGAACAGGGTCTCCAGGCGCCCGATGAGGTGCTGATTCGTGATGGCGATCGCCGCCTGGGAAGCGAGCGCCTCGATGAAGCGCTGGTCGGTGGTGCTGAAGGCGCGCACGCCCTTGCCGTCGGCGCCGCGGGCGTTGATCAGCTGCAGCACGCCGATCAGCTCGCCCTCATGGTCCTGCATCGGCACGGTGAGGAAGGAGGTGGAGCGGTAGCCGAAGGTCTGGTCGAACTGGCGCATGCCGGAGAAATTGAATCCTTCCGCGCCATACACGTCCTCGATGTTGACCGACTTGCCGGTATTGGCGGCGTAGGCCGCCACCGACGCCAGGTTCTTCTCTCCTTGCGGCGTGCGCAGCGGCAGGTCGGGGATGGTGACGCCCGGCGGAATGTCGCGATGCTGGTAGAGGCCGAGCGTGTCGTTGAGCGAGATGTAGAAGTTGAGCGCGCTGCCATCGGCCGTCACCCGGTACAGGGTGCCGCCGTCGGCATGCGTCATGTCCTTGGCCACGCGCAGGATGTTCTCCAGCAGGCTGGGCGTGTCGCGATTGCTGCTGAGCGCCACGCTGAGCTCGGTCAGCTGCTCCAGCCGGCGCGCGATGTCCGGCTGTTCCTGATTCGACGCCGCGGCGTGCGCATGTTCACGTTCCTGCAATGCTTCCATATTTCCCCCTCGCTGACCGCCCGAACGCCTGCGGGCGGCCTTCATCAAGCTTTCAAGCTTCCTAGAATTCAAACTCGTCGCCGCATGCCAGCGCGCTGAAGCGCCGTTGGCCGGCGCCGTTCAACTCCGCCATGATCTGGTCCTCCATGCCCGGCTTGAGATGGGTGATGAAAAACGCCACCTCCGGCGGCATGGCGCGGATGTCGCGCAGCAGCGTGTCCGGGCAATGATGCCTGGCCAGCAGCGCCAGTTCGGCCTCCGCATTCGGCACCGAGCATTCCACCAGCACCCGCGACAGCCGCGCATCGCCCGCCACCGCCGCCCACAGAGACGGCGTGGACATTAGGTCGCCGGTGAACAGGAAGCCGGCATCGCCGCTGCATACCTGATAGCCCACCGATCCAGGCGCATGGTTGACTTCATGAGAGCGGATCGAGCGGCCACCGATCTCGACCTCGTCGCCAGGCGTGAACGGCGCCCATTGCATGGTCGGGCCGTCGCCGTTGGGTATCTCGCCGAAGTCGGGCCAGAGCGCCCAGTTGAACAGCGACTGCTTCAGCATCGCCGTCACCTTCTGCGAGGCATGCACCGTCACCGGTCCGCGGCGGACGCCGCGCACCGCATCCACCAGGAGGGCCAGGAAGGCGACATGGTCCAGGTGGCCGTGGGTGAGGAAGACGTGATCGATGCGCGCCAGGGCATCGATGTCCAGCGTGCCGACGCCGGAGCCGGCGTCGATCAGGATGTCGTCATCCACCAGCAGGCTGGTGGTGAGGGGCTGGCGGCCGCCGATGCCGCCGCCGCAGCCGAGCACGCGCAGCTTCATCGCCGGCCTCGCTGCGCCGCTCGGCGGCATCGGAATGCGGGTTGGGTCATGCGCTTTGTCCTTCCCTGCTTCGTTCACCGCCTCATTGCGCGGCGCACTGGTTGTCGTTGGCCCGGCCGACGCCGCGGCCGTTGCCATCGTTGCGGCTGATGGACGTCGGCATGGTGACCTGGATGCTCTGCTGCGGCGGCAGCAACACCGGCGGCGTGTTCAGGTCGCGCACGAAGCCGAACTGCCCCGTGCCGATCACCTGGCTGCCGCTCGGATTGGTCGCCGCGATGGCGCCTTCGGTGACATCCAGGTGCAGACCGTTCTCCGGGGGACGCCCGGTCGCCGTTTGAACGTCGATGCAGTCATCTTGACACATCAGCACGCCGAAATGGGTGCCGCGTATGCCGATGGTCGCCGTCGGCGTGACGATGCTCACCGCTTCCCGGTTGCGCTTGCCGAGCGCGCCGGACACCGCGCGCAGGCCGCCCTTGAGGACGTTCAGCACCACCTTGTCCTTTTGCGGCGCCTCTTCCTCGAACATGTAGTCCTCCACGCTCAAGCGGGTGCCGGGGCGCAGCACCACCTCGGCATTGTCGATGAACTTGATGCGGGCGAAGGTTTCCTGGGCGGTGATCAGCAGGTCGCCTTCCTGGACCTCCGATTTGACCGCCAGCACCTTGGTGGTGCCGTCGGCATGCCTGGCGGTCAGCACGCCGGAGAGGTGGGTGACGCGCGCCACCGTGGCCGCCCAGACCGGGGCGGCAAACAGGGATGCGCAGAGAAGCGAACAGGCAAGAAGTCGGGATGTCATGGATTGCGCCCTTAGTTGCATACCGGCAGACCGCGATTGGCAGCGCGCGGCAGCCCGAACTGCGCATCCTGCTTCGGATCGTCGCTGCTGCGCGCCGGCTCCTCGCCCGCCACGCTGCCGAAGTTGTTGGCGGTGCCGCCGACCGTATGCGTGCTGCCGTAGTCGGCCGCCGTGTTGAAATGGCCGTTGCCGGCGACGACCGGCATGACGGAGCTGGCCGGGCTTGCGCCGAACTGGCGTGTGGGCGCCAGGAGATCGGCCATCAGGACCGTGGAGTCGGCGACGCTGCGCGTGTACGGCAGCACGCCAGTCAACGGCGTGCCAGGCACCGGCGCGCCCGGCTGGCTCACCGTTGCAAGCGCGCCGCTGATCTGCGCAGGGTTGTAGGTGACGGCGCCGGTCAGGGCGCGCAGCAGCACCTGGTTGCCCGATGCCACGCTGAGGCTGGCGGCGGGATCCAGCGTCACGTTGGTGCCGGCCGAGAGTGCGATGCCGCCTGTCAGGGAACTGATGCTGCCGCTGATGGTGATCGAATCATTGCCGGCGGCGCTCGACATGGCCGCCAGCGTGACGTCGCCGCCGGCCAGGATGGCGCCGCTGGAATCGATCGGGCTGTGCGCCGTCAGGCTGACCCTGCCGGCGGCGGTGATAGGCCCGGTATTGACGATGCCGCCGGTGTCGTCGATGAGGACATCGCCGGCCTGGCTGACGATGCCGGAAAGCCTGAGCTTGGCCGGTCCGCTGACATTCACTACCGAGACGGCGCTGGCGCCGCCGGCGGCCAGGTTTTCCGCCTTCAGCTCATGCAGGCGGTTCGCGCCGTCGAGCGTGATCCCGCCGCTGGCCCGGGCATCCAGCAGGCCGGCGCTGACGCCGCCGTTCTGCTCGGTGAGCATGCCGCCTGCGCGCACAACGACCTTGCGTGCGCCGTTGTCGATGTAGCCGAGGTCGAGCGCTCCGCCGGTGGCCAGGGTGATGTCGCCGCTGCCGGTGTTGGCGGCGGAGAAGCGGCCGATCTGATTGCCGCTGCCGGCAAGCGCGATGCCGCCTGCCGCCTGCGCTTCCAGCTCGCCGGCGCTGATGGCGCTGCCGGCGTGCTGCGCGATGGCGCCGCCCGAGGCCAGCGTCAGGCTGCCGGCGGTGATGCCGCCGAGCGTCAGGTCGCCGGCCTGGCGAATGCTCAGGCTGTTGGCGCCGACGTTGATGCTTCCGCCCGCGGTCTGATCGAAGACGCCATCGACGCCGACGCTGCCCGTGCTCTGCAGGCTGCCGCCGGTGACGGACAGGCTGCTGAAGCTGGTAGCGCCGCCAAGGCTGGCGCTGCCGCCGTTGAGGGTAAAGCCGCCGGCATGCGTGCCGCCGCCAAGCGCGGAGAAGCTGCCGCTGTTGACGGCGATGCTGCCGGTATTGGTCAGCGCGCCGAGACTGCTGAAACTGCCGCCGTTCAGGCGCAGCACGCCATCGATGCTGGTGGCGCCCGCCACGGTCAGCGAGCCGCCGGTGAGGTCCAGGCCGTTGGCGGCGTTCACCCGCAGCGTGGCGATGGATGTCGCGCCGCCGGCGATGCCGCTGCCGTCGTAGGTCACCATGGTGCCGGGTCCGGTGTCGATGACCACGCCGTCGAGATAGCCTGGCAGGACGCCGCCGCTCCAGTTGCCGGCATCGCTCCAGCTCAGGTTGGCATTGGCATTGGTGAAATACTTCCCGCCGACGATATGGCCGATGCGGGCCACTTCGCCGGTGCTCAGGCCATAGCCCAGGACCATGCCGTCCGGACGGACGATGCTGGCAAAGGTCGTGGCGCCAACCCGGTCGCCCAGGATGAGCGGGATCGAGTCGCCGGAGGCGGGCACGTAGCCGTCGACGGTGCTCAGGTTCAGGGTGCCGCCGAGCGTTACCGCATGACCGGCCACGTCCAGCTTGTCCGCCTGCCCGGAGCCGGTTCCGCCGAGGCGCATGGCGAGCACGCCGCCGGCGCCCTGGGTGAAGCTGCCGACGATCTTCAGCGTGCCGGGCGTGGCGGCCGCGCCCGGCGCCAGGAAGCCGTTGTTGGTGAAGGAATCCGCCATGACATAGCCGGCGCCGCCGAAGCTGCCGGCATTCACGAAGGCCCCTGCCGTCTTGAAGAAGCCGGAACGGGCGAAGGCGATCGCGCCCTGGTTGACCACGGTCGGCGCCGAGTCGGCATTGTCGCCCATGATCTGCAGCATGCCGCCCATCATGTTCACCGTTCCATGATTCTGGAAGGCGACCGCATCGACCCCGCCATCGACGGAAACATGGTCGCCGATCTGGGTGTAGCCGCCATTGCCGAGCGCGTTGGTGACGATAGTGCCGCCTGCGGCATTGACGATCCTGCTGCCGACGGCGGACACCATCACCGTGTCTTCGCTGAGGTAGTCGCTGTACTGGTAGCCGGCGCGGCCGATGACGTTGCTGGTGCCCTTGAGGGAAAGCGTGCCGGCATTGTTGAGCACGGCGCCGTTGGCCAGGGCCAGTTCGGTGTAGCCGCCGGCCGCGGTGGACGAATTGCCGCCGGCCACCAGGTTCAGCGTCCGGCCGTCGAGGAAGGTGTAGCCGGAGAGTGCGAGGTTGGCGATGTCGTAGGCGGGAACGCCGGAGGTGCCCTTGATCGCGCCGCCGCTCCAGGCGAAGTTGGTGGCGGTCAGCTTGCCGGAACCCTGCAGCACGCCGCCCTCCAGTGACGCGTCGGCAAGGGTCAGGCTGGTATTGAGGTTGGTGACCTGGTTGCCGAGGAAGCCGTAGTAATCGTAGTAATCCTGATAGCCGCCGAAACTGACGCTGTTCGAGCCCCCGGCGCCGGCAGTGGCCGTCATGGTCGTGCCGGCATTGATGTTGACGGTGCCGCCGTAATCGTAATAGCCGTAATAGCTGCCGTCGTTGAAGGCGATCACCGTCTTGCTGTTGGCGCCGGCGGACTGGGTGAATGAAGCGCCGATGTCGATGGTGCTGCCGCTGCCGGAGCCAAAGGAGAGCGTGCTGACCGCGCCATTGGTGGCGCTGACCTCGAAGCTGCCGGCATGGCTGCCCGGCCCGCGGATATTCAGGCCGCCGGCGATCGCATGATTGCCCTCGTCGACGCCATCGCTGCGCACTTCCACCTTGCCGCCGGCGAGGTTGTTGAACGCCACCGACGCCAGTCCGCCGCCTTCGCCGAAATAATAGGAGCCGATCTGGTTGGGGTACTGGTATCCATCGTTGTTGGCGGCGCTGCGGGTACTGATGATGCGGCCGGTGTTGTTGATCGTGCCGCCCACGGCGCTGGAATAATAGGCGTTGGCCAGGCCCAGCGTATCCTGCGCGCCCTGCAGGGTGAGGGTGCCGCGGTTGTTGAGCACGGCGCCGTTGTCCATGTACAGGGTGGTGTAGCCGTTGAGCTCGGTGGAAGAATGGCCGCCCGCGGCGAGATTGATCGTCCTGCCGTCGAGATAGGCATCGCCGGAGAGCGCCAGGTTGGTGAATTGATGCGCCGGGTTCAGCAATCCGGCGCTGCCATCGCCGCCGATGGTGCCGCCGCTCCAGGCGAAGTTCGTCGCCGTCAGCTTGCCGGTGCCGAGCAGATAGCCGTCGGAGAGCGTGGCTTCGGCGAGGTTCAGGTAGACATTGAGGTTGGTGACGATGTCGCTGGCGCTGAGCGACGAACCGTCGAGCGAGTAGTAGGGAGCGATCTTGTTGAACGCCACGACCGCCGATGAATTTTGCCCAAGGTTTTGCACGAGGGTGGTGCCGGCATTGATGTTGACCACGCTGCCGCTGCGGTCGTCGCCGCCGTCGTTGAAGGTGATCACCGCCTTGCCGCCGTTGCTGGCGTTCTGCGCGAAGGCCGATGCGATGTCGACCGGGCTGCCCTGAGCCGCGCCGAAGGAAAGCTCGGTGGTCTCGTTGAGGGTGCCCGCGTTGACGGCGAAGCTGCCCGTATGGCTGCCGCCGCCCCGTATCCTCAGGGCGCCGCCGTTGACCTCCACCGCGCCGGCATTGTTGAAGTCCACGCCGCTGGCGACCTCGCCGTCGTAGGTGGCTGTGCCGATCCGGTTGATCGTGCCGGCCGCGCCGTTGCTGACGATTCTGCCGGTGGCCAGATTGTTGATCTGGCTGCGGCCGGTGTAATAGTAATAATCGAAGTCGCCGATCGCGTCGCCGTAGCCGTTCAGCGCCAGGGTGCCGGCATTGTTCAGCACGGCGCCGTTGGTGAGCGTGAGCGAGGTGTAATCGCCTGCCGCGGTGGTGGAGTGGCCGTTCTGGACCAGATTCACCACTCTGCCGTCGAGGGTAGTAATGCCGGACAAGCTCAGGTTGGTGATGTCGTAGGCCGAATCGCCGGCGGTGCCCTTGATCACGCCGCCGCTCCAGGCGAAATCCGTCACCGTCAGCTTGCCGGTGCCGCGCAATGTGCCAAAGGACAGCGCCATGCCGGGCAGCGTGAGATTGGCGTCGATCACGTTCGTTCCGCCCACCAGGCTGAGCGTTCCGGTGGTCGACATGGACAGGGAGGCCAGGGAGCTGGAATCCATGCTCATGTCGCCGTTGAGCGTGAGCTGGCCGCCATTGAGTGCAATCCGGCTATTGTTCAGCTTGACGCTGCCTGCATCGCTGCGGGCGGCGTTGGCCTGGTTCGGGCTGAGCACCAGGTTCAGCTTGTTGGATGTCGAGGTGATGCTTCCGCCGGAGAAGATGATGTCGTGATGCGCTTCCAGCGTCAGCGTCGGCACGGGCTCCGGCAATGCCGGCAGCGTGATGATGGGCGAGGACGACTTGCTGATCGTTCCGCTGATGGTGATGTCGCCTGCCTCGCCGCCCGCCGCGCCGGTGGCGATCCTGACGTTGGTGCCGGCGTTCAATGCCGTTTCGATGGTGCTGGTCAGCACGATGGCGCTGGCGCCTGTCGAGGTGATGATCTGGTTGGCCGCATCCGGCGTGGAAATGCCGATATTGGCGCCGACGCCGTTGGACACGATGGAGATGTTGGTCGGATCGATCAGCCACTCCCCGCCCGCGCCGATGTCCGGCAGGTTGGCCACGTTCAGCGAGCCCCTGCCCGAGGTTTCGACGAAGCCGCCCTTGCCCGCGCTGCCGCGCGCCGAGATATGGCCGCCGATGTCGGCGGCATCCTCCGCATAGACCACGACCTGGCCGCCGCGCTTGCCGTCGGCGCTCAGCGTGGAGGAAGCTTCCGTGGCGACCGACTTGGTGGCGCGCAGGAATACGCGGCCGCCGTCGCGCTCCACGCTCGACGCGCTGATCTGGCCGCCGTTCTTCACCAGCGCGCCGCCGAGGCCGATGCGCCCGGCATCGGCCAGGATCTGGCCGAGGTTGGTGGCGCTGCCGTCGCTGCCGGTGACTTCGATCTTCACGCCCGGGGTATTGGTGTCGGCCAGCTGCACGCTCTGGCCGGCCGCCAGCAGCACTTCGCCATTGGGCGCATTGATGATGCCGCTGTTCTCCACCGCCGGGCCGACCAGATAGACCATGCCGCCGCTGGGCGTGGTGATGCTGCCCTGGTTTTCCACCTTGCCGCCGAGCCCGCCCTGGGTGAAGGCGAAGCGGTTGGCGAGGAAATCCTCGTCGCGGATGTTGAGGGCGGAGGCGATGAAGCCGCCGACATCGATGCGGGCGCCGGCGCCCACCAGGATGCCGGCCGGGTTCACCAGCCATACCCGGCCGTTGGAAGTGAGCGTGCCCAGCAGCGTCGACGGGTCGGTGGACAGCACCCGGTTCAGCGAGGCGGACGTAGCCGACGGCATCTGGATGTTGACCGCCGCCTGGCTGCCGATGTTGAAGCTGTTCCAGTTGATGATGGCGCGGTCGGTGCCCTGCGCGATGTTCATCCGGTTGGCGGCCTGGGTGATGGCGGCCTGGCCGGCCACGACCTGCGCCCCGGTCGGCAATGCTCCCGGCGCCAGCGCGGTTGCCAGGGCGATGCCCGGCGCCAGCGCGGCGAGACTGAACGGCAGCAGCGGCCGCATGCGGCGCAACGGCATGCGCCGGGAACGCAGCAGCAGGCGCTGCAGCAGCGCCGGCATGCGGCGGCGCGCACGCCAGGTAAGGGTCATGCGTCGCCTGCCGACGCGTACCATCATGCTGATCTGCCGCGGCTGCCTGGAATCCATCTGCTCCCTTTCTCCGCCCTTCTCCGGGCGCTGTTCTGCTGTGCTGTTCTCGTGCTTGGTTCTGCGCGGCCTAGAATCCGAACATGACGCTCATGTGCGCGCGCCAGTCGCCCGAGCGTTCGCTCAGGGCCGGGCCGGCGTTCACCACCCGGGCCAGGTCGAAACGCGCGCTGGCGTCGCGGCTGAAGCTGTAGCGCAGGCCGGCGCCCATGCTCGACACGCTGCCGCTGGAAAACACCGCCGTGCCGGCGGCACGCTGGTTGCGGCCGTAACCGTAGTCGGCAAACGCCAGCGCCCGCAGGTTGCCGCCGATGGCGAGGCGCTTGGCCAGCTCCGGTCCGTAGAGCTCGGCATTGAGCACCACGCCGCTGTCGCTGGCGACGGCGCGCTCATTGAAGCCGCGCACCGCGCCGCTGCCGGCCAGGCCGATCTGCTCGCCGGCAACGAGAGGGTCCGGGCTGATCTGCACGGTGGCTGCCACGCGCACCTGCCAGTCGTTCTTGAAGCCTTTCTGCAATGCGCCGCCGCCGCGCAGCACGGTGAAGTTGTCGCGGGTGGAGCGGTTGCCGGGGGTCAGGTAGGAATACCGGTCCACCGTGCCGTCCAGGTTGGTGTAGCGGGTGCCGGTGGCGAGGTTGTAGGCCAGGCCGAGGCTGTAGTCCCAGATCTCGCCCGGCTGCTGGCGCTGGCCGCTGTAGGTCAGGCTGAGCGGCTGGGTGGTGTAGGGCACGCAGCTGGCGATGGGCGGCGTCGGCGGGGCGATGCTGACCGGCACGCCGCCGGTGTCGCAGCGGGCATCGGTGTACTTGTAGTCGAAGGCAGCCACCAGGCGGTCGGTGTACTGGCCGCGGCGCGGAAAATAGTGGTTGTAGCGCAGGCCGAACACCTCGCCCTTGCCGACGATGCCGAGCAGCCCGGTGAGGGTGGGCGCGACGCCGGGCGTGTTGACGCTGGAGCGGCCATAGACCACGTCCACGCTGTCGCCCAGCGCGTACAGCGGAATGCGGTAGCCGAGGCTGTACAGCGCGACGTTGACATTGCTCGGGCTGTCCGGCGAGGTGGCATAGGACAGGGTGGCGACATGGTCGCGCCCGAACAGGTTGGCATGCTGGTAGGAAGCGCCGATGCGGTAGCGGCCGGTGGCGGCGGAACCGGTGTTGTCGAGGGTGAAGAACAGTCGCTGCGGATTGTGGTCGGATACCACCACCTTGGCATCCACCGAGCCCTCGGCGGCGCCGGTGCCGAGCGTGACGTCGACCTGCTTGGCCGGATTGTCGTTGGCGAGCTGGATGGCTTCCGAGAGCCGGTCGAGATTCGGCGCCCTGCCCTGCCGCAGCAGCGGCAGCGAGGCCAGGATGTTCTCGTTGCCGAAATGGGCATTGCCGCTGACGACGACCTGGCCGATCACGTTCTCGGTGACCTGGATCAGCACCTCGCCGCCGGTCAGTTCCTGTTCCGGCACATAGACCTGCACCGTGCTGTAGCCGGCGCGGCGGTAGGCGGATTCCAGCCGCTCCAGCGCCCGCTGGATGTCGCCGTAGACGCGGCCCGGGCCGGCGAGCGGCGCGAGCAGCTGGTCCACCTCTCCGTCGGGCAGCAGGCTATTGCCCTTGACGGTGAAGCGCCGGATGTCGAAGCGTTCTTCCTGGGCGCCGGCGGGCGCGGCGGCGAGCAGCATGGCGGCAGCCACGCCGGCGAGCGCCGTGCGTACGAAGGCATGCGATCGGTCGCCGGCGAACCGGGACCGGGATGGTCTTGAAAATGGCATGGGAGGTGACGCCTGCGCCTGTATCTATTTATTGGTATCGGCCGGGATGAATCGTGTAGGGAGAATGAAGCCCGACATGGCCTTATGTTGCATTAGGGAAAATTCTAACGGCAATTTGATAGTTGTCAAAAGAAGACAGGCGAAAAAACCCGTCCGAGTGACCAAAAGTTGCCACTCATGCCATTTTTTGATGTGGAAAACGCAACATCGCGCAAGGGAGCGGCGTTGGTCGGCTATGGCAATGGGGGAAAAGGAAGGCAGGCGGGACGTCGCCGGCAGAACGCCGGCGACGGTGGGAAACGCGGCTCAGTCGAGGGAAATCTTCTGGTCCTTGATGACCTTGTGCCAGCGGACGATCTCGCTTTGCAGCAGGTCGGCGAACTGCTGCGGCGTGCTGCCGACCGGCTCGACGCCAAAGTCGATCAGGCGCTGCTTCACCGCCGGCTGGTTGATCGCCGCCGCCACCTGCTTTTGCAGTGTGTTGACGACGTCGGCCGGGGTGGCTGCGGGCGCCACCATGCCGACCAGGGCGGCCGCTTCCACGTTCTTGTAGCCGAGTTCGGCGAAGGTGGGCACGTCGGGCAGCTGCGGCAGGCGGGTGGGATTGGCCACCGCCAGGGCGCGGATCTTGCCGCCCTTGATGAAGCCGGCGCCGGCGGCCATGTCCACCATCATCGCCGGAATCTGGCCGCCGGCCACGTCGGACAGGGAAGGCGCCGCGCCGCGGTAGGGAATGTGCACCATGTGCAGGCCGGCGTTCACCTTCAGCAGTTCCATGGCGAGGTGATGCGGGCTGCCGGCGCCGGCGGAGCCGTAGCTGATGCTGCCCGGCTTGGCCTTCGCCTTGGCGATGAAGTCCTTGGCATCCTTGGCGTCGGAGCCCGGGCCCACGACGAGGATCATCGGGAAGCGGCCCATCAGGGTTACCGGCACCAGGTCCTTCTGCGGGTTGTAGATGAGCTTGGAATAGAGGGCGGTATTGAACACCATGGTGCCGTTGTCGGCCGACAGCACGGTGTAGCCGTCGGGCGCGGCGCGCGCCGTCTCGGCGGCGGCGATGGCGGTATTGCCGCCCGGCTTGTTGTCGACGATGACCGGCTGGCCTACCTGGGCCGACACCTGCTGGCCGATGGTGCGCGCCAGGAAGTCGGAGCCGCCGCCGGCCGGATAAGGCACGATCCAGCGTATCGGCTTGCTCGGGAAGGCCTGGGCGCCGGCGGATGCGGCGGTCAGCAGCATCGGCAAGCCGAGCAGGCAGGCGGAAATCAGTTTCTTCATCGGGGTGCTCCTCCTTGGTTATCGGGATGCTCGTCTCCAGAGCAATGGCGTAATGTTACTACGCATGGCGTAAAATGAGCAATTCGCCATCATCGCCGGCATGCGCAACGCGCGCTGGAGATGTGCTCGCGGTTTCGCGATAATCCGGCTTCCGATCAAAGACACATCACCGCAATCAACAATGACCAAGGCACCCCCGCAGACCCGTACCCTCGAACGCCGCCAGCGCGTGCAATCGGCAGAAATGGGATTGCGCATCCTGAAGGCGCTGGCCCGCCTCGGCGGCGCCGCCAGCCTCACCGCCGTCGCTGCCGACGTGGGCGAGAACACCGCCAAGGTGCACCGTTACATGGCCAGCCTGATCCAGGAAGGGCTGGTGGCGCAGAATCCCGCCACCCAGCACTACTACCTCGGGCAGGAAGCGATACAGATCGGCCTGGCGGCGCTGCGGCAGTCCGACCCGATCCGCCTCGGCGAACCGGCCCTGCTGCGCCTGCGGGAGGAACTGAAGATCACCGGCTTCATCGCCACCATGGGCAACAAGGGGCCGACGGTGCTGCGCCTGGAGGAACCCGCCCTGCCGGTGACGGTGAACGTGCGCGCCGGCTCGGTGCTGCCGCTGCTGTGGTCGGCCACCGGCCAGGTATTCCTGAGCTACCTCGACGACGACGATGTGATGAAGCAGGCCCAGGAAGAACTCGCCGCCGGCAGCCGCGACCAGCGCGCCGCCGTCTCCGGCCGCAATCCGGTCGAAGCCCTGCGCAAGCGGGTGCGGGCGCAGGGCTGCGCGGTGGTGAACGACACCATGCTGCGCGGCATCAGCGCGGTGTCGGCGCCGATCTTCGACCATACCGGCCGCCTCATCGCCGCCCTCACCGTGCTGGGCGCCAGCGGCAGCTTCGATGCCAGCGCGGAAGGCAAGGTCGCCGGCTACGTGAAGCGCCAGGCCGGCGAGATCAGCGCCGCGCTCGGGCACGGCCGCTAGCGGCTCGCATCCCTCCGCAGGCCGCCCCGCCTGCCCTCGATGCCGCGCGTCATGCGGCGCTTCCCTTTCCGTTCCACAGCACGGCCGCCACTTTCGCGCGGCCGTTTTTTTCCGCTTTGCATCGTTCATCGCTCGAGCATCAGATTACGCATAACGCAGTATAATTACGCAAAAGTGAAACACCGGCTTACGACCGCTGCAGCGACGACGAACAGAGACATTCCACGGAAACCGCGCCATGACTTCCCTCACCGCCAAGCCCTCCGCCTGTCCCATCGACCACGGCGCCCTCGCCGGACTGAAGACGCCGACCGGCTGCCCGGTCAGCCGCAAGGCGGCCGAGTTCGATCCCTTCGAGGACGCCTACCAGCAGGACCCGCCGGAGTACGTGCGCTGGTCGCGCGAGCAGGAGCCGGTGTTCTACAGCCCCAAGCTCCGCTACTGGGTGGTCACCCGCTATGACGACATCAAGGCCATCTTCCGCGACAACCTGACCTTCAGCCCCTCGATCGCGCTGGAAAAGATCACGCCCACCGGCGAGGAAGCAAACCAGGTGCTCGCCTCCTACAACTACGCGATGAACCGCACCCTGGTGAACGAGGACGAGCCGGCCCACATGGCGCGCCGTCGGGTGCTGATGGCGCCGTTCACGCCGGAAGCGCTGAAGGAGCATGAGCCGATGGTGCGCGAAGCCGCGCGGGCCTACGTCGACCGCTTCATCGACGATGGCCGCGCCGACCTGGTGGACCAGATGCTGTGGGAAGTGCCGCTCACCATCGCCCTGCACTTCCTCGGCGTGCCGGAAGAGGACATGGATACCCTGCGCCAGTATTCCATCGCCCACACCGTCAACACCTGGGGCCGGCCGAAGCCGGAGGAGCAGGTGGCGGTGGCGCATGCGGTCGGCAACTTCTGGCAGCTGGCCGGCAAGATCCTGGAGAAGATGCGCCGCGATCCGTCCGGTCCCGGCTGGATGAAATACGGCATCCGCAAGCAGGCAGAGCATCCTGACGTGGTCACCGATTCCTACCTGCATTCGATGATGATGGCCGGCATCGTGGCGGCGCACGAGACCACCGCCAACGCCACCGCGAACGCGCTCAAGCTGCTGCTGCAGCATCCGAGCGCCTGGCGCGAGATCTGCGACGACCCTAGCCTGATTCCGAACGCGGTGGAGGAATGCCTGCGCCACAACGGTTCGGTGGCGGCGTGGCGGCGGCTGGCAACCAAGGACGTGAAGGTGGGCGGCATAGACATTCCGGCCGGCGCCAAGCTGCTGATCGTGATGTCTTCCGCCAATCATGACGAGCGGCATTTCGAGGACCCGGACCTGTTCGACATCCGCCGCGACAATTCCAGCGACCACCTCACCTTCGGCTACGGCGCCCACCAGTGCATGGGCAAGAACCTGGCGCGCATGGAGCTGCAGATCTTCCTCGAAGAGCTCACGAAGCGCCTGCCGCACATGCGGCTGTGCGAGCAGAAGTTCACCTATGTGCCGAACACCTCCTTCCGCGGCCCGGAGCACCTGTGGGTGGAATGGGACCCGGCGCAGAACCCAGAGCGCCGCGATCCGCGCCTGCTGGACACCGTGCATCCGGTGCGCATCGGCGAACCGTCGCGCCATGCCATCAGCCGCACCATGATCGTGGAGAGCGCCACCCGCCTGCCCGGCGACGTCCTGCGCCTGCGCCTGAAGTCGCCCGACGGAAGGCCGGTGCCGCGCTGGACGCCGGGCGCCCATATCGACATCGAATGCGGCGACAGCGGCCTCTCGCGCCAGTACTCGCTGTGCGGCGACCCCGACGATGCCCGCACGCTGGAAATCGCGGTGCTGCGCGACCCGGACAGCCGTGGCGGCTCGCGCTGGCTGCATGAAAACCTCAAGGCCGGCGACAAGGTCAAGGTGCGCGGACCGCGCAACCACTTCCGCTTCGACGAGGGCGCGCAGAAGGTCATCCTGATCGCCGGCGGCATCGGCATCACGCCGATCGGCGCCATGGCGCGGCGCGCCCGCCAGCTCGGCATCGACTACGAACTGCACTACAGCGGCCGCTCCCGCGCTTGCATGGCTTACCTTGACGAACTGCGGCAGCTGCATGGCGAACGCCTGCAGGTGCATGCCAGCGACGAAGGCGGGCGCTGCGATTTCGCCGCCCTTCTCGGCCGCCCGCAGGCCGGCGTCCAGATCTATGCCTGCGGCCCGGTGCGCATGCTGGAAGCGCTGGAGCAGTGCTGCGCCGGCTGGCCGGAGGACGCGCTGCGCGTCGAGCATTTCCATTCCACCCGCGGCACGCTCGACCCGTCGAAGGAGCAGCCTTTCGAGGTGGAGCTGAAGGATTCCGGCATCACGCTGCAGGTGCCGGCCGACCAGACCCTGCTGGCGGCGCTGCGCGGCGCCAACATCGACGTCCAGAGCGATTGCGGCGAAGGCCTGTGCGGCTCCTGCGAAGTGCGGGTGCTGTCCGGCCAGGTCGACCATCGCGACGTGGTGCTGACGCGCGCCGAACGCGATGCCAACAGCAAGATGATGGCGTGCTGCTCGCGCGCCGCCTGCGGCAAGCTCGTGCTCGAGCTGTAATACTCAACCATCCCCGTTCCCAGGAGCCGATCATGCAAATCAAGAAGATCCATCACGTGGCTTACCGCTGCAAGGATGCGAAGCAGACCGTCGAGTGGTACACCAGGTATCTCGGCATGGATTTCCAGCTCGCCTTCGCCGAAGACTACGTGCCGTCCACCAAGGCGCCCGATCCCTACATGCACATCTTCCTCGACGCCGGCAATGGCAATGTGCTCGCCTTCTTCGAGCTGCCGAACGCGCCGGAGATGGGCCGCGATGCCAACACCCCGGACTGGGTGCAGCACATCGCCTTCGAGGTCGACACGCTGCAGGAGCTGGAGCAGATCAAGGAAAAGCTGCAGGCCGACGGCATCCCGGTGGTGGGCGTCACCGACCACACCCTGTTCAAGTCGATCTACTTCTTCGATCCCAACGGCCATCGCCTGGAGCTGGCGGTGGATACCAGCACGCCGGAGCTGAATGCCAAGGCGGCGGCGGTGAAGTGGGACATGCTGGAGGAATGGAGCCGCACCAAGCGCGCACCCAAGCATGCGGCCTGGATGCATGCGACCGATACCGGAGGAGACAAGGCATGATCAACGAAACCCACGATCCCGCGCTGCGCAGCTGGGTAGCCTCCGCCAATGCCGAAGGCGCGGACTTCACCATCCAGAACCTGCCCTTCGCCACCTTCCGCCGGCGCGGCACCACCGATTCGCTGCGCGGCGGCGTGGCCATCGGCGACCAGATCGTCGACCTTGCCGCCCTGTCCGCCGCCGGCCTGCTGCAGGGCATGGCAGCCACCGCCGCCAAGGCGGGGGCCGGGTCGACGCTGAACCCGCTGATGGCGCTCGGCGCGCCGGCCTGGTCGGCGCTGCGTCTGGCGCTGTCGCGCGCCCTGCGCGACGGCGCCGCCGAGCAATCCCGTTTGCAAGCCTGCCTGGTGCCGCAGGCCGACGTCGAGTACGGCCTGCCGGCGCAGATAGGCGACTACACCGACTTCTATACCTCGGTGCACCACGCCACCAACATCGGCAAGCTGTTCCGGCCCGACAATCCGCTGCTGCCCAACTACAAGTGGGTGCCGATCGGCTATCACGGCCGCAGTTCCAGCATCGGCATCTCCGGCCAGCGCTTCCGCCGGCCGCTCGGCCAGCTGAAGGCGCCGGATGCCGAAGGGCCCGTGCTGGCGCCGAGCAAGCGCATGGACATCGAACTGGAACTGGGCATCTTCATCGGCACCGGCAACGCCCAGGGCGAACCGATCACCATGGCGGAAGCGGAAACGCATGTGTTCGGCATCTGCCTGCTCAACGACTGGAGCGCGCGCGACATCCAGGCCTGGGAGTACCAGCCGCTCGGACCCTTCCTGTCGAAGAGCTTCGCCACCACGCTTTCGCCCTGGGTAGTCACAATGGAAGCGCTGGCGCCCTACCGCGTCGCCTTCAGCCGGCCCGACGGCGATCCGCAGCCGCTGCCCTATCTCGACTCCCCCGCCAACCGCGAGCGCGGCGCGCTCGACATCCGCCTGCAGGTGCTGCTGCAGAGCCAGCGCATGCGCGACGCCGGCCAGGCGCCGCAGAAGCTGATCGAAACCAGCTACCGCCATGCCTACTGGACCGTGGCCCAGATGGTGACTCACCACACCATCAACGGCTGCAACCTGCAGCCGGGCGACCTGTTCGGCAGCGGCACCCTGTCCGGCCCGACCCTGGACCAGGCCGGCGCGCTGATCGAGCTCACTCAGGGCGGCAAGCAGCCGATCACACTGGCCAATGGCGAGCAACGCACCTTCCTCGAAGATGGCGACACGGTGGTGCTGCGCGGCTGGTGCGAGAAGCCGGGCGCCGCCCACATCGGCTTCGGCGACTGCGTCGGCACGCTGCTGCCGGCGGCCACCGCCTGATCATTCCTTTGCCTTTCCGGGCGCGGGCCTTCCCGCCCCGGATCTGCGCTGCCGCCACGCCGGGGCGGCGGCGATGCGATAACATCGGAGGCTGTTGCCCTTGGCGGCCTCTGCCGAAAATCCTCACGCCGGCAAGCCCGTTTTCCATGCCCCTGCCACGCCGTCCCGCCGCTTTCAATTTTCCATGGCCTTCCCCGGGAGGCGCACGATGAAACCCGACCAGCACGCAGGACTGCTGCAGCGGCTGCAGGCCATGCTGCGCGAGGAACTGCGCCAGCTCACCCTGGTCCAGTCGAGCGACCGGGTCTGGCAGATGCCGTTCGCCGCCGCCCTCGCCTCCGGCTTTCCGCTGCTGGTGGGCGCCTATTTCGGCCGCCTGGATTACGGCCTGATCTCATCGCTCGGCGGCATGGTGTTCCTCTACCTGCCGGGCACGCCGCTGTACCACCGCATGATCCTGGTCATGGCCTGCGCCTTCGGCATGGCCGCCAGCTTCACCCTGGGCGTGATGAGCCATTTCTTCCCGCCGCTGATGGTGCCGGCGCTGATCTTCACCACCATCCTGGTCACCATGGTGTGCCGCTTCTACGGCCTCGGCCCGCCGGGCAGCCTGTTCTTCATCATGGCTGCTTCGCTCGGCGCCTATTCGCCCACCGATGCCGGCCAGCTGCCGCTGATGGTGGGGCTGATCACCATGGGCTCCCTGCAGGCCTGCCTGATCGCCTTCTTCTACAGCGTCTACATCGTGCGGCGGCAGACACCCAAGCCGGTGCCGCCCCTGCCTGCGCCGAGCTTCGACTTCGTCGTGTTCGATTCGGTGGTGATCGGCGTGTTCGTCGGCATCGCGCTCGCCCTGGCCCAGGCGCTGCAACTGGAACGGGCCTACTGGGTGCCGGTGAGCTGCCTGGCGGTGATCCAGGGCGCCTCGCTGCGCGCGGTGTGGACGCGGCAGCTGCACCGGGTGCTCGGCACCAGCCTCGGCCTGCTGCTGGCATGGGGGCTGCTGCTTCTGCCCCTGAACGAATGGACCCTGGCGCTGATCATGATGGCGCTGAGCTTCATCATCGAATCCATCGTGGTCCGCCATTACGCGCTGGCAACGGTGTTCATCACGCCGCTCACCCTGCTGATCGCCGAAGCGGCGACTTTCGGCCAGGGCGTGCCGGCGGTGCTGATCCAGGCACGCTTCGTGGATACGCTGCTCGGGTGTTTCATTGGCCTGGTTGGCGGGATGTGCTTGCACAGCGGGCGTTTCCGGGAAATGGTCGGGAAGCCGTTGCGGCGGTTGATTCCCGGAGCGTAGCTGCGGCGTAGCAGGGGCGTAGCGAGGGTTTCGCAGAGCACTGCTCTGCGCTCGCGCAGCCGGTCGGGCATGCAGGCCCGACCGTGGGTGAGGTTCAACCATAAAGAAAGTCCCCTCCCTTTCAAGAGGAGGGTTAGGGGCGTAGCAGGGGTTTCGCGGAGCACTGCTCCGCGCCTGCGCAGCCAACAGCGCTTGCAGGCGCCGACGGCTTCGCAGGCGGACAGCCTGCTGTCCGAATTCCCTGCTACGCCTTAACCTCCATTTCGAAAAGGGAGGAGCCGACTTTATTGCACAGCTTCACAAACGCAGCGCATGCTCCACGAATTGCCGCACTACGCCTCCAACCCTTGCGCCACCCGCCATTCCCCAACCATCCCTTTTGACCTCGCTCAATCCACAAAACCTTCAGCGTACTTAACGTATCTGAACGGCAAAGCCGTCCGATGCGGCCATGGCAGCCGCCGACCCGGCAAACCGCCGCAAGTCCACTATTTTCCGATGCAGCTCGCAGCAAGACGGTTTCGGCGAAACCGTTCCATCAACGACAACCGGAGACATCCATGAAGCGACATTCCAAGGCCCTGCTCGGCACGGGCGTGGCGGCGGTGACGGGCCTCATCCTTGCCGCGTGCGGCGGCAACGACGATCCCGCGCCCAGCGCATCCACCACGAATCAGAACACCAATGCCGCCACCCAGGCGGCGACCAGCTGCGCCAATCTCGCCGGCACCAAGATCGACAAGGCCGAGATCGGCCTGCCTACCAATGGTGCCGAAGTGCAATCGGCCACCCTGGTGGCGGCCAGCGCCGCCGGCAACACCAACGGCGAATTCTGCCAAGTGAAGGGCATCATCAAACCGGTGACGACGACGTCCAACGGCGTGCCAACCGAGAACATGGAGTTCGAAGTCAACCTGCCGACCAACTGGAACAACAAGGCGATGCAGCTCGGCGGCGGCGGCTTGAACGGCAGCCTCGTCACCGGCCTCGGCGCGGTCCCGCTGGCGCCGGCGAACTACGCCACGCCGCTGTCGCGCGGCTACGTCACGCTCGGCAGCGACGGCGGGCACAAGGGCGCGGGCGGCTTCGACGGACGCTTCATGGTCAACGACGAGATGCTGCTCAACTACGGCCATCAGTCGGTGAAGAAGACGCACGACGTCGCCATGGCGCTGATCAAGAAGCGCTACAGCGCCGCGCCGCAGCGCTTCTACTTCGTCGGCGCCTCCCAGGGCGGACATGAGGCGCTGGATGCCGCTGCCCGTTACCCGACCGACTATGACGGGGTCGTCGCGAACTATCCGGCGTACAACGTGACCATGCTCCATCTCGGATCGCTGAACGTCGGCAAGGCGGTGTACGGCAACGGCGGCGCCGGCTGGCTCAATCCGGTGAAGACCAAGCTGATCGTCGACAAGGTGTACGAGGCCTGCGACACCGTCGCCCTCGACGGCGCGCGCGACGGCATCATCAGCAACGTCGCCGGCTGCAACGCCGCGTTCAATATCGACACCGTGAAGCGGAACGTCGACGCCGGCGGCCTGCGCTGCCCGAGCGGCGGCGACGAAGGCGATACCTGCCTGTCCGATGCGCAGATCGCGGCGGTGGAGCAGATCACCTCGCCGTACACACCCGGCGTGTCGGTGGCCGGCATGGATACCTTCCCGCGCTGGGCGCTGCTGGAGGGCTCCACCTTCGTCGGCGGCTCCACCTTCGGCGCCGCCAATGCGCCGTCGGCCAACGGCACCGGCGACGCCCTGCTCTATTCCGCCGGCGCGGCGACCACCCGCTATGCCATCACCCGCAATCCCAACCTCGATCCGCTGACCTTCGATCCGACGGCCTGGGAGAGCGACATCAAGCGCGTGGCCTCCATCATGGATGTGACCAACCAGAGCCTGAACAGCTTCCGCGAGAAGGGCGGCAAGGTGATCATGACCCACGGCACCGCCGACGACTTCATCACGCCGTACAACTCGATCGCCTACTACCAGCGCCAGCAGCAGCAGTACACGCAGTCGCAGCTCGACAGCTTCCTTCGCTTCTACGTCATCCCGGGCCTGAGCCATGGCTTCGGCAACTTCAATGCCGGCTACGACAGCATCGGCCTGCTGGAGAACTGGGTGGAACGCGGCCAGGCTCCCGGAGACACGGTGGCGTCGGACAAGAACACCGGCACCAGCGGCACGCCGGCGAACAAGGGCAGCCGGCCGATGTGCGTGTTCCCGAAATGGCCGAAGTTCACCGGCGCGGTTGATGCCGACACCAGCAAGGCGGCCAACTACGTCTGCCAGGCACCGGCATGACGGATTGCGCGGCATGATCGAGCCCCGGCCTTGCCGGGGCTTTTTCATCTTGCATGGCGAAGCGTCGCCGGCCGTGCGCCACTGGAGCGTGTTGTAAACGCAAACAGAGGCTGCGCAGCCGCGACAAGCGGCCGAAAGCCTCCCCACGCCCGATGAAATCGAATTTCAGTGACGGAACTGGCTCGCCGGTTCCGGCCGCCCGTACAGGAAACCCTGGAACTCATCGCAGCCGTGCCGGCTCAGGATGCGCTCCTGCGCCGGCTTTTCCACGCCTTCCGCCAGGACGTTCATCTTCAGCGTCTTGCCGAGGGCGATGATGGAGTGAACCAGCTTGTCGTCCCCGTCGTCATGCTCGATGCGCTGGATGAACGATTGATCGATCTTGAGCTGGTCGAGCGGGAGCTTGCGCAGCAGGGAGAGGGACGAATACCCGGTGCCGAAGTCGTCGAGGGCGAAACGCACGCCGAGCCGCTTCAGCGCCGCCATCTTGATCGCGGTGCCTTCGATGTCTTTCACCAGCAGCGTTTCCGTGAGTTCCAGCTTGAGCAGATTCGGATCGAGCCCGGTGCGCTGCAGCACGCCTTGCACCATGTCGGCGAAATTGGCTTGCAGGAACTGGCGTGCGCTCACGTTGACCGCCATCGACTGCAGCGGCCGGTTGCCCGCTTGCTGCCATGCGGCGGCCTGGGCGCAGGCGCGCTCCATCACCCAGGCCCCCAGGGGAACGATCACGCCGATTTCTTCCGCCAGGGGAATGAATTCGTTCGGATTGAGCAAGCCCCGCGTCGGATGGTTCCAGCGCAGCAGCGCTTCCGCGCCGATCAGGCTGCCATCCCTGCCGCGCTGAGGCTGGTAATACAGCTCGAACTCGTCATCGAATCTCGCCTTGCGCAGGTCGATTTCCAGCACCGCCCGCTCCAGCGCCAGCCGCTGCATGTCCGGGTCGAAGAAGCGCAGGGTGCTGCGGCCCGATTGCTTCGCCTGATACATGGCGAGATCGGCCTGCTTCAGCAGATCCTCGATGTCCGCCGCCTTTTCCCGGAACAGGGTCACGCCGATGCTGGTGGTGCAATTGCGCTGGTTGCCGCCGAGCTGGAACGGCCCGACCAGTGCATCGAGGATCTTCATCGCCACCGTTTCCGACTGGTTGACCGCCTCCTGCGTCTCGTGGCCCAGCTCTTCCAGCAGCACCACGAACTCGTCGCCGCCCAGCCTTGCCACCGTATCCGTCTGCCGGACGCACTTGAGCAGGCGTGCGGCGACCTGCTGCAGCAGCAGATCGCCCTTGGCATGGCCGAGCGTGTCGTTGAGGCTTTTGAAATTGTCGAGGTCCAGCAGCATCAGCGCGCCGTAGGCGTGCTTGCGCTCGGCGACCAGCAGCGCATGCCGCAGCCGGTCCATCAGCGACGCCCGGTTGGGCAGCTGCGTCAGCTGGTCATAAAAGGCCAGCGCATAGATCTTGTCGTCGGCGATGGACGGCTCGATCTGGTCGCTGCCGATGATGAAGATGAGTTGCGGCAGCCGGTTGTGGTCCCGGATCAGCGTCAGATGGCAATCCACCGTCAGGTCGCCGCCGTTCTTGCCCTTCTGGTGGATCCGCCGATTCAATTCGCCGGCGTTCAGCAAGTCGCGGCGAATCGCCTCGAAGCTGTCCGGCGGCTCCACCAGATCGGCGAAGGCGACCCGGCCCTGCGCTTCCTCCACCGACCAGCCGTAAAGGCGCTCGGCCCCTTCATTCCAGTAGACCACCCTGCCATCGAGGTCGGTCACCACGACCGAGGTGGGCAGTTTCTTGAAAGGCGGCACCACTCTCCTCGCCGCGGGAGCGGCAGGCGCTCTGCGGATTCCGCTATCGCTGACGCCTGGCGATACGCTTTCCATGTCTTCCGGCAGCGGCACTTCCTGTATCGCCCCGAACACGCGGCTGACGACGCCGGGAGGGCTCCATTCCGCCACGGCGACCCAGCGGATGTTTCGCCATCCGCCGTCGGAACACAGCAGGAGGCACTCGACATCCACCGGCGTACCGCGGGCGGCCGACGCATGGAAAGCGCTCTTCCACGCCTCCTGCTGCGCCGGATGGATGAATTTGCCGATGTCATCGATGTTCGACAGCGCGGCGGCCGGCATGCCCAGCATGGCGGTCGCCTCGCTCGTCCATTGGAAAACCGCGCGGTCCGGACTCATTTCCCAGTTGGCCGCCGGCGAGGCGCTGGTCAGATTGTCCAGGTCGAGATGCGCCTGCTTCCGGTGCGCGAGCAGATGATCCAGGTTCAGCCGCTGCCGCCGCAATTCCAGGGCCATCATGGTCTGCTCGGCCAGCACCTCCAGGTCCAGCCGCTGCTCGCTGGAAAGCGTGCGCGACTCCTTGTCCAGCACGATCAGGGCGCCGAGCGCATGCCCCTCGGGAGACACCAGGGGACATCCGGCATAAAAGCGCAGATGCAGGTCGCCCGTCACCAGCGGATTGTCGATGAACAGGGGATGCGTGCTCGCGTCTTCCACCACGAAGGTGGATTTGTCGCAGATCGCATACTTGCAGAAAGAGGCGGCGATATCGGTTTCGCGCACCGCCAGTCCAAAGGTGGCCTTGAACCACTGCCGGTGTTCGTCGACGAAGCTCAGCGCCGCCATCGGCATCTCGCAAGCCTTGGCGGCGAGCCGAACCAGGCGGTCGAACTGCTGCTCCGGCGGCGTATCCAGTATGGCGTAGGATCCCAGGGCTGCCAGCCGGACGCGGTCCTGGTGGACCGGATAATTATTGACTTGCATAGGATGGCCTCAACCCACTTGGCCAATTGGCAACCTGATGACCGAAAAGTTCCTGTCAAAATGCAGCTTATTGATTTCGCCGCCCCTTCATGCCGCGCCGTCGTGCCGGTTTACGGGACGGCAGCGTGGCAGCCGTCCACCGCAGGATGCGCGAATGCGGCATGCGATCTCGACCATTGGGTGCCGGCCGTTCGATCATGACTAGTCCGATTCGGCGCCCGGTTTCGCCTTGCCGGGGTTCCGGGCCCTTCCCGGTCGCGTGCCGATGCGCCTGTCGATAAGCGCCAGCATGCTCTGCGCGGCGAGCGACAGCGGCCTGTCCCTGCGCCGCACCACCAGGATCGGGCGCACATGATCCTGCGCCCGCAACGGCACGGCGACCAGGTCGAGCTGGCGGAACTGGAACAGGGTCAGCTCCGGCACGATGCTGATGCCGAGGCCCTGCTGCACCAGGCCGGCGACGGTGGCAAGATGCTCCACCTCGAATCCCGAATGGACCGTCTGCACCTGGCGCAGCAACTGGTCGACATGCTGGCGCACGCTGGAAGTTTTGGCGAAGTGAATGATTTCCTGGCGCGCCAGGTCCGCCAGACGCAGGCTGCGCTTGCCGGCCAGCGCATGGTCGCACCGGCACACCACGTAGAACGGATCGCTGCACAGCACGCGGGCGTCGAACTCGGCGGCATCCGCGCCGGGCGCGCACAACACCAGGTCCACCTTTCCCTGCCGCAGCAGGGCCAGGCACTGATCGGACAGCGCATCATGCAGGGCCACGGCGACGCCGGGATGGAGGCGCCGGTATTCGGCGATCACCGCCGGCAAGCCGCTGGCGGACAGCGACGGCAATGCCGCGATCGCCACCCGGCCACGGCGGCGCGCGACGTAATCCGCCATGTCGTCGAAGGCGGATTCGATCTCGCCGATCAGCGAGCGCGCCACCTCGGCGAACAGTTCCCCTTCCGGCGTCAGCGTGACGTTGCGGGTATCCCGCTCGAACAATCGCGCGCCGACCGTCGCCTCCAGTTTCTGGATCATCACGCTGAAGGCGGATTGCGAGGCATGGCAGCGCTCGGCGGCACGGGTGAAGTGCCGCAGTTCGGCCAGCGCGACGAAGGCATACAGCAGGCGGGTAGAAATGTTGGCGCTCATGATTAATCGGCTGAACCGATGAATTGATCGGAAAAATCCATTTTACTAAAGGGTGAGGCGCCGCCAGAATGGGCCGTGCGATGACCGCCGCCCTGGCGGGCACGCCAATCATCGGACAACCATGAGACGCATCAGGATAGGTTCCGGCGCCGGCTACTCCGGCGACCGCATCGAGCCGGCGGTGGAACTCGCCGAAAAGGGCGACATCGATTACCTCATCTTCGAATGCCTGGCCGAGCGCACCATCGCCCTCGCCCAGCGCGCCCGCATGCGGGACCCGGACGCCGGCTACGACCCGCTGCTGGAAGACCGCATGCACGCGGTGCTGAAAACCTGCGCCGGCAAGGGCATACGCATCCTCACCAACATGGGCGCAGCCAATCCCCTGGCCGCCGCCGCGAAGGTGCGGGACATTGCCCGCTCCCTCGGCCTGCGCATCAAGGTGGCGGCGGTCACCGGCGACGACGTGCTGGCCCTGCTGCGCGACGGCGACCATCGCGACGATGTCGGCCAGCCGGTGCGCGACCTCGGCGCGCGGCTGCTGTCGGCCAATGCCTACCTAGGCGCAGAACCCCTCGTCAATGCCCTCCGGCAAGGCGCCGACGTGGTCATCACGGGCCGCGCCGCCGATCCGGCGCTCGTGCTGGCGCCGCTGATCCATGAATTCGGCTGGGCCCCGGATGACTGGCACCTACTCGGCTGCGGCACCCTCGCCGGCCACCTGCTGGAATGCGCCGGCCAGATCACCGGCGGCTATTTCGCCGACCCGGGCGTGAAGGACGTGCCCGACCTCGCGCGGCTCGGCTTTCCGATCGGCGAGGTCGCCGAGGATGGCTCGCTGGTCATCAGCAAGGTCGCCGGCAGCGGCGGCAGGGTGACGGCCGCCACCTGCAAGGAGCAGCTGCTGTACGAGATCCACGATCCGCGCGCCTATCTCACGCCCGACGTGGTGGCCGACTTCTCCGGCGTCGCCATCGAAGAGCTCGGCCCGGACAGGGTGCGCATCGTCGGCGCCACCGGGCATCCGCGCCCGGACACGCTGAAGGTATCGATCGGTTATGTCGACAGCTACATCGGCGAAGGCCAGATGTCGTATGCCGGCCCGGGCGCGCTGGCGCGGGCCCGGCTGGCGCTGGACATCGTGGCCGAGCGCCTCAAGATCACGGGGGTGAAGACCAGCGAACTGCGCTGCGACCTCCTCGGCGTCAATGCCATGCATGGTGACCGGCTGTCGGCAGGCGCGCCCGAACCCTACGAAGTGCGCATCCGCGTCGCTGGCCGCACCGACAGCCTGCGCGAAGCCGTCCGCATCGGCAACGAGGTGGAAAGCCTGTACACCTGCGGGCCGGCCGGCGGCGGCGGCGCCACCAAGTCGGCGCGAGACATCGTCGCGGTGCGTTCCACCCTGCTGGGGCGGGAACTGGTCACGCCATCCACCCACATCGAGGAGAGCTGAATGCTGCTGCGCGAGATCGCCCATGCCCGGGCAGGCGACAAGGGCAATATTTCCAACCTGTCGGTGATCGCCTTCGACCCCCGCCATTATCCGCTGCTGGAGAGGCATGTAACGGCGGAGCGCGTGAAGCAGCACTTCGCCGGCATCGTGCAGGGCGAGGTAGTACGCCATGCCCTTCCCGGCCTCGGCGCGCTCAACTTCGTGCTGCACGATGCGCTGGCCGGCGGCGTGACGCGCTCGCTGGCGCTGGATGCGCACGGCAAGACGCTGAGCTCGGCCCTCCTCAGCCTGGAAATACCGGACGCCTGACACCGAAATCCCCACCCCAAGCACATCCCAATCAAGGAGACAAACATGACCCTCGCGACCCTGTCCCGGCTGGCCGTTGCCGCCGCCTGCTTCGCCGCCGCAACCGCCGTCCACGCCGCGGATTTCCCGGACAAGCCGATCCGCTTCGTCGTGCCCTTCGCCGCCGGCACCGCCACCGACCAGCTCGCCCGCGCCCTCGGCCAGGCGGTGTCGGTGGAGACCAAGCAGCAGGTCATCGTCGACAACAAGCCTGGCGCCAACGGCTTCATCGGCGCCACCGAAGCGGCGCGCGCCGCGCCGGACGGCTATACCGTCTTCATCACCACCAACACCACCCATGCGGCCGCCGAGCATCTCTACAAGAAGCTGCCTTACGATCCGGTGAAGGACTTCGCGCCCATCACCGGCCTCGGCAAGGGCGGCCAGTTCATGGTGGTCAATGCGCAGTCGAACATCAACAGCGTGAAGGACTTCATCGCCGCGGCGAAGAAGGAGCCGGGCAAGATCAGCTTCGGCAGCGGCAGCTCTTCCAGCCGCATCGCCGGCGAGCTGTTCCAGCAGATGACCGGCGTGCAGCTGCTGCACGTGCCGTACAAGAGCAATACCTTTGCCGTCACCGATCTGCTCGGCGGCCAGATCCAGATGATGATCACCGACAGCGCCACCGGCCTGCCGCACATCAAGAGCGGCAAGCTGCGCGCCCTGGGCTATTCGGCGCAGAAGCGCTCGCCGCTGCTGCCGGAAGTGCCCACCATCGCAGAAGCCGGCGTGCCGGGCTACGACATCGGCTACTGGTTCGCCGCCTACGCGCCGGCGAAGACACCGCAGCCGGTGGTGGCCAGGCTGAATGAATTGCTTGGCAAGGCGGCGAAGAGCCCGGCTGCCAACAGCGCCTTCTATGCCGCCAGCGGCACCGAGGTGTTCGTCACCACGCCGGAAGAAATGGCACGCTTCCAGCAGGCGGAAACCCGCAAGTGGGGCGAGATCATCGGCAAGGCGGGCATCGAGAAGGAGTAGTCAACCGCGCATCGGCGGACGGCCTTCTCCGGTCAAGTTCGCCTTCCCTCGCGCGTTTGGCCGCAATGCGCGGCAAGCGCATCGATGAAGGCCCGCACTCTGGCTGGCATCAGCCGGTTGCCGGGCCAGACCACGCACACCGGCATGGCCGGCGGCCGGAAATCCGCCAGCACTTCCACCAGCCGGCCGCGCGCCATTTCCTCCGCCGCCATGTAGTCGGGCACCTGGGTCAGTCCGGCGCCATGCCGCGCCGCCTGCACCATGCCCTCCCCATCGTCGACGATCATGCGGTAAGCCGGGTGCAGGTCCAGCACCTCGCCCGCCGCCTGCAGCTGTACCGGCCGTTCCCGGCCAGAGGTGGGATTGCGGAAGACGATGAAGCCGTGGCCATGCAGCTGCGCCGGGTGCGATGGCCGGCCATGCTCCTGGAGATAGGCAGGGCTGGCGCACAGGATCAGGGCCTGCTCGTCCACCTGACGCGAGGCGAGGCGGGAATCAACCAGCGGCATGATGCGCACCGCCGCATCCATCCCTTCCTTGATCAGGTCGCACTGCTGGTCCGACAGCCGCACGTCGGCGCGCAGCTCGGGATGCGTGCGCAGCAGGCGCGTCAATACCGGCATCACCACCCGCTTGCCGTAAGTGATCGGCAGGTTCAATCGCAGCTCGCCGCGCGGCATGGCATTGGCGCCGGCGGCCAGGTTCTCCAATTCGCCGATGTCGGCCAGAATCTTTTCGCAGCGCGCGTAAAGGACCTCCCCGTCGACGGTGAGCGTGACCTGGCGCGTGGTGCGGTGGAACAGCTTCACGCCGAGTTCCTGTTCCAGTCCGCCGATGCGCTTGGCCACGGTGGAAGGCGTCACCGCCAGTTCACGCCCGGCACGGGCAAAGCTGCGGTGGCGCGCAGCGCAGGCAAAGGCAAGGAAACGGCTGAACCCGCTCATCGCACCCTCCGGACGGCTCACTCGATTAAGGAAAATTTTTCCTCAATGTTAGTCCATTGCAGCCCATTCCATCGCCGTCCGGTTTGACGATACTGTTCTCACGCCACCGTGGGGAGGCACCATCAAGCCATCAAGAGGAGACCAGCCATGCATGTACTTTCCAACCAGCAGCCGTCACCGAGCGTCATTCCCGGGCTCGCCCATGCCACCCTCGCCGGCCATGATGACGGCCTGAGCAAATTATCCGTGTGGCAGCAATCGATCGCGCCGGGCGGCGCCACCCCGCCGCATCGCCACGACTGCGAGGAGGTCGTGATGTGCGGCAGCGGCGAGGGCGAACTGCGCATCGGCGGCGAGGCGGAGCGCTTCGGAAGCAACATGACGGTGGTCATCCCGGCCAATGCCGAGCATCAGATCGTGAACGTGGGCAATGAACCGCTGCAGATCGTCGCCGTCTTTTCCATGTCGCCGGTGCAGGTGTTCCTGCCCGACGGCGCCGCGCTCGACCTGCCGTGGCGCACATGAAACGCCGCGCCATGCGGCCGTCATCAATGAACCGAAAGGAACTCCATGCCCTTGTCCGGTTCCAACATTGGTTTCATGACAATCTCGTCCGACGAAAGGAACCGACATGGGCATACTCAGCAACATCTTCAGCAAGATCTTCCCGTCGCATGCCGGCGCGGCGCAAGGCGATCAAGCAAGTCCGGCGGGCCAGACCGCCCAAGCGGATGCCGGGACTCAATCACAGGCCGCACCCCAGGGCTCTGTACCCGCCCAGCAGGCACCGATGGCGGAAGTGGACGTCGAAGCCATCCTGAACCAGAAGGCGCAGAACAATCCGCAGAAGCTCAACTGGCGCACCTCCATCGTCGACCTGATGAAGCTGCTCGACCTCGACAGCAGCCTCGCCGCGCGCAAGGAACTGGCGCAGGAGCTGAACTACACCGGCGACATGAACGATTCGGCGGCGATGAACATCTGGCTGCACAAGCAGGTGATGAACAAGCTGGCTGCGAATGGCGGCAAGGTGCCGGCGGATCTGCGGGATTGAGGTTGTCGCTGGGAAGAAAAATGGCGCCTTGTGGCGCCTTTTTTCTTTGGGAGTTTAATGGATACCAACTTACCTTAGCGCTGTATTGAAGTCATCTTTTGGACGGAAGGTGGATTCGGCTGTCAATTGAGCGCTGCGCGCCTTATCCTTAGGAAATTGAGAGTATTCCTCAGCCACAAGCAATTCATGCAGCTATTTTTCTCGCTCGCCTGATTAGGGCTTTTATTTAGCACCAAATGGCGCCAACTCGGCGCCATTTTTGCAGCTCGAAAATGTATTGCACTATCGAGCTCATACCTTCATCGGCAAAATCACCATCTGCAATCCCTCGAAATGCAAGCGCCGCTGTATCGCCAGCGCCGCCTGGTTGTGCAGCAGGCGGGTGAACCAGTTGTCGTCCTCGAAGATCAGCTTGCTGGTGAAGAAGATCGAATTCGGAAACTCCTGTGAAATGGTCTCGCACAGCTTCGTCACTTCATCCACCACGTCGGTGCCGAAGCCGAGATAGGCTTCCGAGGCCATGCCGTGGCTGTGGCAGAAGTCGACGAAGAACTTGAGCGTGGCATTGGCCTCGGCCCGCATCTGCTCCACTGCGCCTTCGCCGCCGTAGGCATGGGAATCCACCGTGCGGGCGTTCACGAACAGGAAGTTATTGAAGTGGCCGGGGAACATGCGCTGGACCCAGAGCAGCGCGTGCAGGCCGCCGCCGCGCGAGGAGCCGACGATGAACACCGCCGTCTGGTCATCCGGATTGGGCAGCACCGGCTCGGTGTTGGGGCCGAAGGGCTGGTTGGCGAACACTTGGTCCACCGAATGGATGGCTTCCTTGGTCTGTCCGTAATGATTGCGAATATAGATGCACAGGCCGGCGATGGCGGCGATGATCACCGCCGCCGCCCAGCCGCCGTCCTTGAACTTTTCCACCAGCAGCACCAGCAGGATGCCGGCGCAGATGATGAAGCCGATCAGCGACAGCGCGAAGCGCCGCAGCCAGCGGTCCATGTCCTTGCGATGCCGCCACCAGTACAGGCAGAGGCCGAACAGCGAGATCGCGAAGGTGAGGAACACCGAGACCGAGTACAGCACCACCAGCAGGTTGACGCTGCCGCGGGTCCAGAACAAGATGGCCAGCGCCGCCGCGCCCAGCACCAGGATGCCGTTCTGCGTGACGAGCCGGGTGGAGAGGTAGCGGAACTTGTGCGGCACCCAGGAATCGGCCGCCATGTTCGACAGCACCGCCGGGCCGCCGAGGAAGCCGGTATTGGCGGCGACGAACAACAGGCCGGCCTCGAACACCAGCACCATGGTCAGCACCATCTTGTTGGTGAATTCGCTGCCCAGGCCCATGCTGGCGATCACCGCCTTGAAGGTGGTGGCGTTGAGCGTCTCGCCTTCCACCGGCACCGCGTTCCAGAGGAGGTAGAGCAGGATGATGCCGCTGGCGGTGAAGGCGAGCGAAAGAGCCATGTAGATCATGGTCATCTTGCCGGTATGCACGCGTGGCTCGGCAAGGATGTTCACGTTGTTGGAGACCGCTTCCAGACCGGTATACGTACCGCCGCCCTGGGAGTAGGCCAGCAGCAGCATGCCGACCACGCTGACCCAGCCCATGCTGTCGGCCAGTTTCACGGTTTCGGCGGTGGTGCTGGGCACCAGGTCGGGCAGGTAGCTGGCATGGGCCAGGATGCCGTAGACGATGAGCAGGAAATGGGTCGCCACGAAGCCGAGGAAGATCGGCAGCAGCACGCGGATGGCTTCCTTCAGGCCGCGCAGGTTGAGCACAATCAGGATGCCGATCACCGCCGCTTCGGCCCACAGCTTGTATTCGTGGAAGCCGAGCGGCAGCAGCGACGCCACCGCGTCCACGCCGGCGGCGATGGAGATCGAGATGGTGAGCACGTAGTCCAGCACCAGCGCGCAGCCGGCGATCAGGCCGAGGTAGGGGCCGACCAGCTTGGTGGCGACGCGGTAACCGCCGCCGCCGGTGGGAAACAGCTCGATCACCTGGTTGTAGGCGAGCGCGATGATGAACACGGTGACGGCCGTGGCAATGGCCATGTAGAGGCCGAGCTGGGTATGGCCCTGCAGCGCGCGGAAAGTCTCTTCCGGACCGTAGGCGGAGGAAGAGAGGCCGTCGGCGCCGAGGCCGACCCAGGCGAAGAAGGCAACCAGGGCGAGCGAATGTCGTGTTTCGCTCTTGAGCGGATCGAGCGCCTTGCCGAGAACAATCTCGCGGATTTTGACTGACTTCATTGCATAGCCCTGAATTGCTTCAGGAATAACGAAAGAGGGCGATGATACGCCCGTTGATTAACCATGTGCAATGACTCCAACGGCGGCTTTCTTGCCGGAGACGGGCAAATCGGCCATAATGTCGTTCGTTCCGCCGGCGACGGTGGAACGGGTTGTCGCAAGAGACGCACTTCCGGTGTGTTTCGAACGAATAACAAGCCTCGGTGGTGAAATTGGTAGACGCGCCGGACTCAAAATCCGGTTCCGAAAGGAGTGTCGGTTCGATTCCGACCCGAGGCACCATACGCAAGCCTGCGCAACCCTTCCGATTGCCGCATCAACGGCGTCCATATCCGTCCCCCAGCCCACAGCTTCATCCCGTCATCCACGCCGGCATTTGCCTTGAGCCTTTCAAGCCGAAATGCAAGGCAACGCCCTACCGACTCCTGCTCCCCTTCAGCAACTACGGCAGATCGACGTCGATAGCCGGATGCATTGCGCGTCGTTCGTTGGGACAATGCGCTCCAGACAACGTTCCTGCCGTCGATTCCTGTCAACATCATTCCCCGATGCAGCCTGCGTCCTCATCATGCAAGAAGCCTGCCGGAAACCATGCAGCTGCAATCTTGCAATCCAAGATCGGCCGGCTTTGATAGTATTCACCGACTTGCTTACGGCTCACTCTTGCCTCTCATATCACCATGCCCGTTTCCCTCGACAACCTGCTGGTCATCGGCATCTCGTCCCGCGCCCTGTTCGACCTCGAAGCGGAGGAAACCCTGTTCCGCGCCGAAGGGCTGGATGCCTACCGGCGCCATCAGCTGGAGAATGAGAACGAGATCCTGAAGCCGGGCGCCGGCTTCGCGCTGGTGAGGGCGCTGCTCAAGCTGAACGAGCTGACGCACAACCAGCGCTTCGTCGAGGTGGTGATCATGTCGCGCAATTCGTCCGAAACCTCGATGCGCATCTTCAACTCGATCAGGCATTACGGCCTCGACATCACCCGCGCAGTGCTTTCCGGCGGCGCGCTGCTGACGCCCTATCTGCGGGCCTTCAATGTCAGCCTGTTCCTGTCGCTGCACGAAGACGACGTGCAGGCCGCCATCGATTCCGGGGTGGCCGCCGCCCTGCTCTACCAGAAACCGGATAACGCCTTCGAGGAACTCGACCAGATCCGCATTGCCTTCGACGGCGACGCGGTGATCTTCTCCGACGAATCGGAGCGCATCTTTCAGGCGCAAGGCATCGAAGCCTTCGAGAACCATGAGCGCGAGAACGCGATGAAACCGCTGCCGGAAGGCCCGTTCGCGCGGCTGTTGAAGGCGCTCTCCTTCATCCAGAACAATTTCCGCACCGCCGACGGCCGCTCGGCGCCGATGCGCACCGCCCTCGTCACAGCGCGCTCCTCGCCGGCGCACGAGCGGGTGATACGCACCCTGCGCGCCTGGGACATGGTGATCGATGAAACCTTCTTCATGGGCGGCGTGCACAAGTCGGACGTGCTGGCCGCCTTCAAGCCGCATATCTTCTTCGATGACCAGCATGGGCATTGCGAGCGCGCCGCGCCGCTGGTGCAGACCGGGCGGGTGCCGTCGCCGAACCGGGCCTGAAACGCAGGCCGCGCCAAAGAAAAAAAGCCGCCCGAAGGCGGCTTTTCATTTGCGGACGAGCTGGCTGGATCAACCGCGCTGTTCCACCGCATCCATCACGCACAGTGCCGTCATGTTGACGATGCGGCGCACCGTGGCCGATGGCGTCAGGATGTGCACCGGCCGCTTGCAGCCGAGGAGGATGGGGCCGATCGCGATGCCGTTGCCGGCCGCCGTCTTCAGCAGGTTGTAGGAGATGTTGGCGGCGTCGATGTTCGGCAGCACCAGCAGGTTCGCCTCGCGCGTCAGCGTCGCATCCGGCATCGTTGAATGCAGCAGCTTGTGGTCGAGCGCGGTGTCGCCGTGCATCTCGCCATCCACTTCCAGCTCCGGCGCCTTCTCGCGCAGGATCGCCAGCGCGGCCCGCATCTTCTGCGCCGACTCGCTGTTGCTGCTGCCGAAGTTGGAGTGCGACAGCAGCGCCGCGCGCGGCAGCACGCCGAAGCGGCGCATCTCTTCCGCCGCCATCATGGTGATCTCGGCGATCTGCTCGGCGGTCGGGTTCTCGTTCACGTGCGTGTCGACGATCACCAGCTGCCGGTTCGGCAGGATCAGCGCGTTCATCGCCGCGTACACCGTGGCGCCCTCGCGCTTGCCGAGGATCTGGTCGATGTAGCGCAGGTGGATGTCGGTGGTGCCGTAGGTGCCGCAGATCATGCCGTCGGCATCGCCCTTGTGGATCATCATGGTGCTGATGAGCGTGTGGCGGCGGCGCATCTCCAGCTTGGCGTATTGCTCGGTGATGCCCTTGCGGCGGGTCATCTGCAGGTAAGTCTGCCAGTAGTCGCGGTAGCGCTCATCGAACTCCGGATTGATCACCTGGAAGTCGATGCCGGGGCGCAGGCGCAGGCCGAAGCGGGCGATGCGCTGCTCCAGCACCTTGGGACGGCCGACCAGGATGGGCTTGGCCAGCTTCTCGTCCACCACCACCTGCACCGCGCGCAGGATGCGCTCTTCCTCGCCCTCGGCGAAGACGATGCGCTTCTTCTCGTCCGGCGCCTTGCGCGCCATCTGGAAGATCGGCTTCATGAAGGTGCCGCTGCGGTAGACGAACTGCTCCAGCTGCGCGGCATAGGCCTGCAGGTCGGCGATCGGGCGCGAGGCCACGCCCGAATCCTGGGCTGCCTTGGCCACCGCCGGCGCGATCTTCATCATCAGGCGCGGATCGAAGGGCTTCGGAATCACGTATTCCGGACCGAAGGACAGGTTGCTGATGCCGTAGGCGGTGGCCACCACGTCCGACTGCTCGGCCTGGGCCAGCTCGGCGATCGCATGCACCGCCGCGATCTCCATCTCGCGGGTGATGGTGGTGGCGCCGGAATCGAGCGCGCCGCGGAAGATGTAGGGGAAGCAGAGCACGTTGTTGACCTGGTTCGGATAATCCGAACGGCCGGTGGCGATGACGGCGTCGTCCCGCACCGACTTGACTTCCTCCGGCAGGATTTCCGGGGTCGGGTTGGCCAGGGCCAGGATCAGCGGCTTGGGCGCCATCTGCTTCACCATGTCGGCCTTGAGCACGCCGCCGGCGGACAGGCCGAGGAAGATGTCGGCGCCGCCGATCACCTCGGCCAGGGTGCGGGCGCTGGTGTCCTGCGCGAAGCGCTCCTTGTCCGGGTCCATCAGTTCCTTGCGGCCCTTGTAGACCACGCCGGCGAGGTCGGTGACGAAGATGTTCTCGAGCGGGAAGCCGAGATGCAGGATGGTGTCGAGGCAGGCCAGCGCGGCGGCGCCGGCGCCGGATACCACCAGCTTGCAATCCTTGATCTGCTTGCCGACCACCTTCAGGCCGTTGAGGATGGCGGCGCCGACGATGATGGCGGTGCCGTGCTGGTCGTCATGGAAGACGGGGATCTTCATCCGCTCGCGCAGCTTGCGCTCGATGTAGAAGCACTCCGGCGCCTTGATGTCTTCCAGGTTGATGCCGCCGAAGGTGGGTTCCAGCGCGGCGATGATGTCGCACAGCTTGTCGGGGTCGGTTTCGTTGATCTCGATGTCGAACACGTCGATGCCGGCGAACTTCTTGAACAGCACGCCCTTGCCTTCCATCACCGGCTTGGACGCCAGCGGACCGATGTTGCCCAGGCCGAGCACCGCGGTGCCGTTGGTGACCACCGCGACCAGGTTGCCGCGCGCGGTATAGCGGAAGGCATTGGCCGGATCGGCGACGATTTCCTCGCAGGCCGACGCCACGCCGGGCGAATAGGCCAGCGCCAGATCGCGCTGGTTGGTCAGCTGCTTGGTCGGCGTGACGCTGATCTTGCCCGGGGTCGGGAATTCGTGATATTCGAGCGCCGCCTGGCGCAGTTGCTGACGAAGTTCTTCTTTGCGATCTACGGGAGAAACCATGCTGTGCGGCCTTCCTCTTCTTGGGCTTACGGGAAACTTACGATTTTAACAGAGCGCCGCCGCGGGTCCGCAGGCAATTTGCGCTTTTATCCAGACCTTGGGAAAAGCTGGAATCGGTGAAATTAAACACTATCGATGCGGCCGTCACAATCGATTTTGCAAATAAAAACGGGCAGCCGGAGCCGCGCGGGCTGCCTGCTTCCAGCGGGACCGGACATCGGCCTCGCACCCGAATGGCATTCTGTACAATCCCGCCATGCCTTCCGAATTCGACCTCATCGCCCGCCATTTCACCCGTCCGCCGCGCGATGCGGCGCGCGTTCCGCTCGGCGTCGGCGACGACTGCGCGCTGGTCGCGCCCGCCGCCGGCATGCAGCTGGCGATCTCCTCGGACATGCTGGTGGAAGGCCGGCACTTCTTTGCGCAGGCCGATCCGGCCCTGCTCGGCCACAAATGCCTGGCGGTGAACCTTTCCGACCTCGCCGCCATGGGCGCCAGGCCGCTCGGCTTCACCCTGGCGCTCGCGCTGCCGGCAGCCGACGACGATTGGCTGCGCGCCTTCGCCGGCGGCATGCTGGCGCTGGCCGATGCCCACGACTGCGACCTCATCGGCGGCGACACCACCAGGGGCCCGCTCAATATCTGCATCACCATCTTCGGCGAAGTGCCGACTGGCCAGGCGCTGCGGCGCGACGCGGCGCGCAGCGGCGATGACATCTGGATTTCCGGCACCCTCGGCGATGCCCGCCTGGCGCTGGCCGGCTACCGGCGCGAGATCGAACTCGACGCCGCCAGCCTGCAGCGCGCCGGCCGGCGCATGCATGTGCCGATGCCGCGGGTGGCGCTCGGCCAGGCGCTGCGCGGCATCGCCCATGCGGCGATCGACATTTCCGACGGCCTGGTGGGCGACCTCGGCCACATACTGGAACGCTCCGGCGTCGGCGCCTGCATCGATGCCGATGCCCTGCCCGCCGGGCCGGAACTGGCGGCGCATCCGTCCGAACTGCGGCGCCCCTTCGCCCTGGCCGGCGGCGACGATTACGAGCTGTGCTTCACCGCGCCGGCTTCCGCCCGCGAATCGGTGCTGGCCGCCGCTGCCGAATGCGGCACGCCGGTCACCCGCGTCGGCCGCATCGACGCCGCGCCCGGGCTGCGCCTGGTTGACCGCAACGGCGCGCCGCTCTCCCTGCAACTCGCTTCCTTCGACCATTTCGCTTCCCCATGAACGCATCCGACACCCGTCCGCCGGCCGCCATCCGCAAGCCGGGCGCCGCCTTCATGCTCTCCCATCCGGCGCACATCCTGGCGCAGGGCTTCGGCAGCGGCCTCTCGCCCGTCATGCCGGGCACCGTCGGCACCCTGTTCGCCTGGCTGTGCTTCGACGTGCTGACGCAGCGCTGGCCGCATGTCTTCACCGCCGGCGCGTGGGGCATCATCATCGCCGCCGGCTTCCTGGTCGGCATCTGGGCCTGCCACCAGACCGGCAGGGACCTGGGCATCGCCGACCATGGCAGCATGGTGTGGGACGAAATCATCGCCTTCTGGCTGGTGCTGCTGGTGCTGATGCCGGCGCCGCCGGCCACCCAGGTCTGGGCCTTTCTCTGGTTCCGCTTCTTCGACATGGTGAAGCCGCCGCCCATCCGCCAGGCGGACCGCCGCTTCAAGGGCGGCTTCGGCGTCATGCTGGACGACCTCGTCGCCGCCTTCTTCACGCTGCTGGTGTTCGCCGTGTGGCGGGCGCTTTGATGCCGGGGCAATGCTCGCCCGGCGAAATGCAAACACGACACTCAAGGAGGATGAGACATGGATGACATCATGGCGCTGTCGGCCCAGGTCGGCCGCGCGCTGCAGGAACACGGGCTGATGCTGGCCACCGCCGAATCCTGCACCGGCGGCGGCGTCGGCCAAGCCATCACCGAAATCGCCGGTTCCTCCGCCTGGTTCGACTGCGGCTTCATCACCTACTCCAATAGCGCCAAGTCGGCCCTGCTCGGCATTCCGTCCGCGTTGATCGAACGCCACGGCGCGGTCAGCGAAGAGGTGGCGGCGGCGATGGCCGAAGGCGCGCTGGCCCACAGCCATGCCAGCATTGCCGTCTCCACCACCGGCATCGCCGGCCCGGGCGGCGCGGTGCCGGGCAAGCCGGTCGGCACCGTCTGCTTCGGTTGGGCGATGAAGGGATACACGCATACCGAGAGACTCGTCTTCCCCGGCGACCGCCAGGCGGTGCGCCAGCAGACCGTCGCCCATGCGCTCGTGGGCTTGCTGCGCCTGCTGAAACGGGAGGCATGATGCTGGACCGCTTTCCTTCACGCCGCATCGACGTCAATGGCGTCACCCTTCATTTTCGCCAGGGTGGCGATGGCCCGCCGCTCTTGCTGCTGCACGGCTACCCGCAGACCCATGTCATCTGGCACACGGTGGCCGACCAGCTGGCCGAACGCTTCACCCTCGTCATGCCCGACCTGCGCGGCTACGGCGATTCTTCCAAGCCGAAAGGCGAACCCGACCACGCCAACTATTCGAAGCGGGTGATGGCGCAGGACATGGCGGCCCTGATGGCGGCGCTCGGCCACACGCGATTCCAGGTCTGCGGCCATGACCGCGGCGGCCGGGTGGCGCATCGCCTCGCGCTCGATCATCCGCAGGCGGTGCAGCGCCTGATGCTGCTCGACATCTCGCCCACCCGCACCATGTACGACGCCACCGACAAGGCATTCGCCAGCTACTACTACCACTGGTTCATGCTGATCCAGCCCTACCCGCTGCCGGAAACCCTGATCGGCAACAGCGCCGCCTTCTATCTGCGCACCACCCTCGGCGGCTGGGGCTCCGACGGCGCCAGCTTCTTCGATGCGCAAGCCATGGCCGAGTACGAACGCTGCTTCTGCCAGCCGGACGCCATTCATGCCGCCTGCGAGGATTACCGCGCCGCCGCCGGCATCGACCTGGCGCATGATGCGGCGGACGAGGACAAGCGCATCGCCTGCCCGGTGCGGGTGCTGTGGGGCGAACAGGGCGTGGTCGGCAGGCTGTTCCAGCCGATCGCCGACTGGCAGGCGAAGTGCGCGCAGCCGGTGACCGGCCGCGCCCTGCCGTGCGGGCACTTCATTCCGGACCAGGTGCCGGAACTGCTGCTGCCGGAGATGCTGGCGTTTTTTGATGCTGCCGGACATTGACATCGGCTTCATTACACGGCGCATCTCCGCGCGCCGGTTCTTCCCTCGTCCCTTCCGTTTTAGACTGTGGCAACCATGCCAATTGCTCGGGCGAAGCCGCTGATCCCGCGGGTGACGGTGCTAAATTAACAGGCAGCATTGCGCCTCGAACCGCCGATCGAACACGAGGCGGCCGCATCAGGGACGTCAAGATCCCGCGCAATACGATGAAGGCTTTTTCAATTCCTGCAACCGGGACCCCCATTTATGTCCGCATTCGATCGCGCCATCGCTTTTGCAGCCGTTGTCAGCCTTGCCTGCATCGCTGCATGCACACGCACCGGCGATGAACCGTTGAATGGCAACGGTCAAGCAACATCCCGAAATGCATCCATCGCACGATCCGATCTTCCGCCCTTGCAGCTCGGTTCGGGGAAAGCGGTGACGCAGCTGTTGGACGAGCTCTACCGGAAGGAAGGCTTGCCTGCCGTGGTGAAGTGGGCGGAACAGGAGTTGACGCCCGGTCGGGAGATCGTCTACCAGGGCCGAATCGGAGACGAAGTGGAGCGGCGAAAAATCTACGACCGCTCCATCTGGCTGTTGAACGATGATGGAGAAATCACCAGCCGGGCCGTGCTCGCGCCGCTCACCGACGAGAAGTATGGCGAGAGCGAGTTCTTCGCCAACTGGTCCAGGCCGAGGAACAGGGAGCCGTTCGTGCTGCGGCTGCGCATCTGGCGGGATTGACGCCGCGCTGAAAGGCGTCTTCAGCCGCGGTAGCGGTTGATCTCGTCACGGGTCTGCAGCGCGACGCGGCGGGCGGCGGCGGCGAAGTCCTCGCCCTGCGCCGCATCCGGCTTCGCATACAGGATGGCGCGCGACGAGTTGACCATCATGCCGAGGCCGGCGGCGGTCTTGCCGGCATTCACCGTCGCCTGCACGTCGCCGCCCTGGGCGCCGATGCCCGGCACCAGCAGCGGCATGTCGCCCACCAGCCTGCGCACCTGCGCCAGCTCTTCCGGGAAAGTCGCGCCGACCACCAGGCCGCATTGCCCGTTGCGGTTCCACTTCTCGGCCACCAGCTTCGCCACGTGCTGGTACAGCGGCACGCCATCCACCTGCAGGAACTGCAGATCCGAGCCGCCCGGATTCGAGGTGCGGCAGAGGACGATCACGCCCTTGTCCTGCCACTCCAGGTAGGGCGCCACCGAATCGAAGCCCATGTAGGGATTGACGGTGACGGCATCGGCGCCGTAGCGCTCGAAGGCTTCGCGCGCGTACTGCTCGGCGGTGCTGCCGATGTCGCCGCGCTTGGCATCGAGCACGATGGGAATCTGCGGATGGTTCCGGCGGAGGTAGGCGCACAGCGCTTCCAGCTGGTCTTCCGCCCGCAGCGCGGCGAAATAGGCGATCTGCGGCTTGAAGGCGCAGGCGGCGGAGGCGGTGGCATCGACGATGGCCTTGCAGAATTCGAAGATGTTGCCGTCGCCGTTCTGGAGCGCTTGTGGAAAGCGCGAGACGTCCGGGTCGAGCCCGACGCAGAGCAGGGAATCGTTGGCGCGCCAGGCGGCGTCGAGTTGCTGGATGAAAGTCACGATGGTTCCGATGGATTGGGTGCTGAAGCCGGTCAAAGGCCTTGCGGAGGCAAAAGCGCATTGTAACTTGCCATGCTATCGTTCCGGCATGACCTTGCTATCGCGAAAAGACTGGGCCCTGCTGGTTCTGCTCACCGTTTCCTGGGGCTTCAACTGGCCGATCATGAAGCTCGGCGTCACCGACTACCCGCCGCTCGCCTTCCGTGCGCTGAGCATGATCGGCGGACTGCCGGCGATCTGGCTGGCGGCGCGCATGCAAGGCGTTTCACTGGCCGTGCCGCGCGACAAGATCGGAGAAGTGGCGAAGCTGGCGCTGCCCAACATGGTGCTGTGGCATTTCTTCGTGATCCTCGGCGTCCGCCTGCTGTCTTCCGGCCGCGCCGCCATCCTCGGCTACACCATGCCGGTCTGGGCGGCGCTGTTCGGCCTGCTCTTCTTCGGCCAGCGCCTGTCGCGCTCGGCCTGGTTCGGCATCGCCTGCGCCTTCGGCGGCGCGCTGCTGCTCATGTCCACCGAATTCGCCAACGTCGCCGGCAAGCCCGCCGGCAGCCTGATGGTGCTGATCGCGGCCGCCGCCTGGGGTTACGGCACGGTGCTGATGAAGCGTTCCGACGTCGGCATCCCGACCATCAGCCTGACCTTCTGGATGCTGCTGCTGGCCACCCTCACCCTGGCCATCGGCAGCGTGCTGTTCGAGCGTCAGGCCTGGCACTTGCCCAATGCCACCGTCTGGTGGGCGATGGCCTACAACGCGCTGATCATCTTCGGCTTCGCCCATACCGTCTGGTTCGGCCTGGCCCGGAAGCTGCCGCCGGTGGCGTCCAGCCTGTCGGTGATGATGATCCCGGTGCTCGGCGTGTTCTCCGGCGCCTGGCTGCTGGGCGAGACGCCGCACTGGCAGGATTACGCCGCCATGGCTTTGATCATGCTGGCCATGAGCAGCGTATTGTTGAAACCTGCCGCGCCGGCGGCAGGTCAATAAGGTTGCTTCCTTGCGAGAAAAAAAGAAAGGATCGTCGATGAAGAACTGGATGAATTGGCTGACCATGGGCATGCTGGCCGCCCTGCTCTCCGCCTGCGGCTACAACGACTTTCAGGCCAAGGACGAGCAGGTCAAGGCCGCCTGGGGCGAGGTGGTGAACCAGTACCAGCGCCGCGCCGACCTGATTCCCAACCTGGTGAACACCGTCAAGGGCTATGCCTCGCATGAGAGGGACACGCTGGAGTCGGTGACACGCGCCCGCGCCGCCGCCACCAGCATCCAGGTCACGCCGGAAACCCTGAACAACCCGGAAGCCTTCCGCAAGTTCCAGCAAGCCCAGGGCGAACTGTCCTCCGCTCTGTCGCGCCTGATGGCCGTGTCGGAAAACTATCCGCAGCTCAAGGCCGACGGCCTGTTCCGCGACCTGCAATCGCAGCTCGAAGGCACCGAGAACCGCATCACCGTCGCCCGCCAGCGCTACATTCAGTCGGTACAGGATTACAACATCCTGGCGCGCAGTTTCCCCACCAACCTGACCGCCATGGTGTTCCACTATGAGCCGAGGCCGTCCTTCACCGTCGAGAACGAGCGCGCCATATCCACCGCGCCGGCGGTGAATTTCGGCAAATAACGCTTGCCGCCCGGGAACCTGACATGAGCATGCTGCGCCTCCTGCTCGGCTGGCTGCTGGCGGCATGGCTCGCCGCGCCGGCCTGGGCCCAGGGCTTCGTGCCGGTGCCGCCGCTGCAGGCGCGCGTCACCGACCAGGTCGGCATGCTGACGCCGCAGCAGCGCTCGGCGCTCGAAAACGTCCTCAAGGAGTATGAAGACCGCACCGGCGCGCAGATCGCCATCCTCATCGTCAGCAAGACCGAGCCGGAAGCCATCGAGCAGTACAGCATCCGCGTGGCCGATGAATGGAAGCTCGGCCGCAAGGGCGTGGACGATGGCGTGCTGCTGCTGGTGGCGAAGGACAATCCGCCGGCGCTGCGTCGCCTGCGCATCGAAGCCTTCCGGGGCGTGCAGGGCGTGCTCACCGACGCCCAGTCCAAGCGCATCCTGCAGGATGTGATCGCGCCCCATTTCCGCCAGAACGATTTCTACGGCGGCCTGGCCGCCGGCGTATCGGCCATCACCAGCCTGCTCGACAAGGAAGCCTTCCCTTCCCCGCAGCGCAAGCCGGGACAAGGCGATGAAGGCCTCGAAATAGGCAGCCTGTGGCCCTTCATCTTCATGGGCATCATGCTGCTGTTCTTGCTCCGCGCCCGGCCGCGTCGGCGCCTGCGCGACGACTACCGCTGGGGCCGCTCTTCCGGCGTGGTGCTCGGCAGCGGCTGGGGCGGCGGTTCCTGGGGTGGCGGGAACTGGGGCGGAGGCGGCGGCTTCGGCGGAGGCGGCGGCGGTGGAGGCTTCAGCGGCGGCGGCGGAACGGCCGACGGCGGCGGCGCTTCCGGAAACTGGTGAGGACGACAACGATGCTCAAGCGTTTTTTCCGCCATCTCCTCACCGGCAGCGGCAGCGCGCGGCGCGCGTTTCCAACCGAGAGCCTGCAGACCATCCATGCAGCCATTACCGAAGGCGAAACCCGGCATCGGGCCGAGGTCAGGCTGATCATCGAAGCGGCACTGGCGCCGCATGAGATTTTCGCCGGGCTGCAGCCGCGCGATCGGGCGCGCCGGCTGTTCGCGGAACACGGCATCTGGGATACGGAAGAGAATTGCGGCGTGCTGGTCTATATCAATCTCGCCGACCGCCAGGTGGAAATCGTCGCCGACCGCGGCGTCGGCCGGCAGGTGGACGCGGCGCAGTGGCAAGCCATCTGCCGCCGCATGACCGAAGGCTTTACCCGCGGCGATTTCCACGAGAGCGTCATTGCCGCCATGGGCATGCTCAACGAGCTGCTGCAGCGCCTCTATCCGGACGATGGCTCCGCGGCCAACCAGCTGCCGGACCAGCCGATGATGCTGTAGCGCTCATCAGGTCGATCGCCGGGGCAGCCTAGGGACAGTACGCTTCTTGAACCTTTAGTGGATCCGGTTCGTCGGCCTTGACATCGGCCGTGCATTTCACCCCTGCTCGTACACCCACTGCAGCATCGCATCCTGCGCTTCCTGCGCGCGCGGCGCGTTGGCATGGTTGACCAGAAATGCCACCGCATAGCGCCGCCCCGACGCCGCCAGCACATAGCCGGCGATGGCGCGCACCTCGTTCAGGGTGCCGGTCTTGATATGAGCGCGCCCGGCGACCGAATGGCCGTTCAGGCGCTGGCGCATGGTGCCATCGAGGCCCGCCAGCGGCATGGAGGAGATGAACTCCGGCATCGTCGGCGCTTGAAACGCCGCTACCAGCAGCCGGCCGAGGGTGAGCGCCGAAATGCGCTCCTCGCGCGACAGGCCGGAGCCGTTGCGCACCACCAGCTCCGGCGCCTGGATGCCCTTGCGCGCCAGCCAGGTATCGATCACCGCCGCGCCCCGCTCCGGCGTGGCCGGCAGCTTGAGCTGCTGGTTCGCCAGGGTCAGCAGAAGCTGGCGCGCCATCACGTTGTTGCTGAACTTGTTGATGTCGCGAATGATGTCGGCCAGCGGCGCCGATTCCCACTCCGCCACGAGGCGAGCGGCGGGTGGAACTGCGCCGTTGCGTGTCGGTCCCGTCAGCGTGCCGCCGAGGCTGCCCCAGACATGGCGGAACACCGCATCGAAATACTGGACGTGCGTCATCTGGAAGGGATGGATGTACCAGGTGCGGTCGCCGCAGGCGCCGGCATAGGCGCCGTCGAAGCGGATCTGTCCGGGCGTGTCCAGCCCGAGCCGCAGTCGGTTGCGCCAGTCGGTGCAATCGCCGAGGGCGAACTTCGGCGGCGCGACGCGGTAGCCGGCCAGCGGCGGATCGACCAGCACATTGACCTTGAGCGCCGCCTCGTCCGGCAGGAAGCGCAGGCCGATCGACTTGTAGTTCAGCAGCAGCGCATCCGGCCCGGCGTTGTAGGGCTTGATCGGATCGCTGTCGAACTGCGCCGGATCGTAGACCGCTTCCTCGAAGGCGCTGCGGTCCAGCACCAGGCTGCCGCGGATTTCCCGTATGCCCCGCGCCCGCAGCTGACGCAGGAACAGCCACAGGGATTCCATCACCAGCTTCGGATCGCCGCTGCCCTTGATCACGAGGTCGCCCTGCAGCACGTCGCCGCGCAGCGGGCCGTCGGCATAGGCCTGGGTTTTCCAGGTGAAGGTCGGACCGAGCAGGTCCAGCGCGGCATTGGTGGTGAGCAGCTTCATCACCGACGCCGGATTGAAGGGCGCGTTCCAGTTGGTGCCGGTCAGCACCTGGCCGCCGCCCACCTCCTGCACATAGGCGCCGACGGCGTAGTTCGGAATCTCGGCGCGGCGCAGCGCCTCGTCGACGGGTGGCGGCAGTTCCTGCGCGCCGGCGGAAGCAAGGAAAGCCAGCGGCAACAGCAGGGCCGCCATTATTTTGTGTAATCGCATGGAATGTTGAATAATGCGTGTGCAACCGACGAGCGGGCGATCGAACGATTTCCGCCGCACGGGTTGCCGTTTTGAAACCCGCTTCATTATCCCACGCCAGCCCCATCCCGATGCCACCCAAGACCACCGCCGCTTCCGCCAACGCCGACGATGCCCTGCTGCTGGACAATCAATTCTGCTTCGCGCTGTACTCCGCGTCGCTGGCGCTGACCAAGGCCTACAAGCCTTTCCTCGACCGGCTCGGCCTGACTTATCCGCAATATCTGGTGATGCTGGTGCTGTGGGAAGGCGACAACCTGCTGGTGAAGGCGATCGGCGAAAAGCTGCATCTCGATTCCGGCACCCTCACGCCCCTGCTCAAGCGTCTGGAAGCCTCGGGGCTCATCCATCGCACCCGCGACGATGCCGACGAGCGCCAGGTGCGCATCACGCTCACCCGCGAAGGCCGCGCGCTGAAGAAGAAGGCGCAGGACATTCCGCATGGAATCCTGTGCGCGAGCGGCCAATCGGCCAAGCTGCTGAAGGACCTGAAGCGGCAGCTCGGCGAAATCCGAAACAATTTGGCCAGCGGCACACTCTAAGCCTGTTCTCGATCGTTGCCGGCCGTCAAGCCGGCCGCAACGCTTCTGATTTTAAATAGTGCACAATCTAATTGTGTGCTATATTTATTCCGACGCGGCGCGAAGGGTGCTCCGTGCCCGAGCTTGATTCGATTGATTCCAACCGCTGATTGCCATACAAGGAGAAAAACATGCAGATTCTTTACCGCGCCGAAGCCACCGCCACCGGAGGCCGCGACGGCCGCGCCGTCACCAGCGACAGCCATCTCGACGTCAAGCTGAACACGCCCAAGGAACTCGGCGGCGCCGGCGGCGACGGCACCAACCCGGAACAGCTGTTCGCGGCCGGCTATGCGGCCTGCTTCCTGTCGGCGCTGAAGTTCGTCGCCCTGCATACCAAGGCCACCCTGCCGGCCGACACCGCGGTGGTCGGCACCGTCGGCATCGGCCCCAACGACAAGGGCGGCTTCGGCCTGGACGTGGATTTGAAGGTGTCCCTGCCGGGCATGGACAAGGACGCGGCGCAGGCGCTGATCGACAAGGCGCACCAGGTCTGCCCCTACTCCAACGCCACCCGCAACAACGTCGACGTCAGGCTTAACCTCGCCTGATCCTTGTCGAAGCGAATGCCAAGCCCCGGCCGCACCGGGGCTTTTTCTTTATACTGGCTGCCACCCTGCACAAACCATCACGCAAGCCATGGCCGCCATCCCGCCCTTCCACCTCGCCTTTCCCGTCCACGACCTCGATACCGCCCGCCATTTCTACGGCGAGGTCCTCGGCTGCCCGGAAGGACGCAGTTCGCCGCACTGGATCGACTTCGACTTCTACGGCCACCAGATCGTCACCCACCTGGTGGAGAAGCCGGCGCAGCCCGCCGGCCAGGGCCATGTGGATGGCAAGGAAGTGCCGGTGCCGCATTTCGGCGTGGTGCTGCCCATGGAGGCATGGCAGGCGCTGGCGCAGCGCCTGGAACGGGCCGGCGTGGAATTCGTCATGAAGCCGCAGATCCGCTTCCCCGGCCAGCCGGGCGAGCAGGCCACCATGTTCTTCCTCGACCCGAGCAGCAACGCGCTGGAAATCAAGGCTTTCAAAGACCTGTCCCAGCTGTTCGCCAAGTAAGCCGCAGGCAATCCGGGGAAAAAGGCGTCGAAAAGGCGCGGTTTGCGCCTGGGTTTGATGTCCCGCAAACCCTTCTCCCCGTTCGCCGCCAAGATGGCGGCTGGCCGCTTGTCGTGGCTATCCCGAGTTTGCATCCAATAAATCCCTTGCTTGAAAAACCCAAACTGCATCCCTATAATTAGCACTCGCTAGGGTAGAGTGCTAACAAAAACCCTCCCAGCCTTCTTTTTCTGCCCCGGCTGCTGAAGCGGAAGACTCTGCAGCCGACCGGCTGTAAAACTATAACCCATTGATTTTAAGGAGTTTGTATGAAACTTCGTCCATTGCACGATCGCGTCATCGTCAAGCGTCTCGACCAGGAAACCAAGACTGCGTCCGGCATCGTTCTCCCGGATGCGGCGGCCGAGAAACCTGACCAGGGCAAGATTCTCGCTGTCGGCAACGGCAAGATTCTCGAAAACGGCAGCTTGCGCGCGCTCGAACTGAAAGTGGGCGACACCGTGCTGTTCGGCAAGTACTCCGGCCAGACCGTCAAGGTCAACGGCGAAGAACTGCTCGTGATGCGTGAAGAAGACATCATGGCCGTCGTCGAAAACAACGCCTGATCTCATACAAGTTTCCCCCTACCGGATTAATCAAGGAGTAACACATGGCAGCTAAAGACGTAGTATTCGGCGATGCCGCCCGCGCCAAGATGGTCGAAGGCGTCAACATCCTCGCCAACGCCGTTAAAGTCACCCTCGGCCCGAAAGGCCGCAATGTCGTGCTCGAGCGCTCCTTCGGCGCCCCGACCGTCACCAAGGACGGTGTCTCGGTCGCCAAAGAGATCGAACTCAAAGACAAGCTCATGAACATGGGCGCGCAGATGGTCAAGGAAGTCGCTTCCAAGACCTCCGACAACGCCGGTGACGGCACCACCACCGCGACCGTGCTGGCCCAGGCCATCGTTCGCGAAGGCATGAAGTACGTTGCCGCCGGCATGAACCCGATGGACCTGAAGCGCGGCATCGACAAGGCTGTCCAGGCCACCGTCGAGCAGCTCAAGACCATCGCCAAGCCCTGCACCACCTCCAAGGAAATCGCCCAGGTCGGCTCCATCTCCGCCAACTCCGACGCCTCCATCGGCGAGCGCATCGCCGAAGCGATGGAAAAGGTCGGCAAGGAAGGCGTCATCACCGTTGAAGACGGCAAGTCCCTGAACGACGAACTCGACATCGTCGAAGGCATGCAGTTCGACCGCGGCTACCTGTCCCCGTACTTCATCAACAACCCGGACAAGCAGGTTGCCATCCTGGACAACCCGTTCGTCCTGCTGTTCGACAAGAAGATCTCCAACATCCGCGACCTGCTGCCGGTTCTGGAGCAAGTGGCCAAGGCCGGCCGTCCGCTGCTGATCATCGCCGAAGACATCGAAGGCGAAGCGCTGGCGACCCTGGTGGTCAACAACATCCGCGGCATCCTGAAGACCTGCGCCGTCAAGGCGCCGGGCTTCGGCGACCGTCGCAAGGCCATGCTGGAAGACATCGCCATCCTGACCGGCGGCCAGGTCATCGCTGAAGAAGTCGGCCTGACCCTCGAGAAAGCCACCCTGAACGACCTCGGCCAGGCCAAGCGCGTCGAGATCGGCAAGGAAAACACCACCCTCATCGACGGCGCCGGCCAGGCTGCCGCGATCGAAGCGCGCGTCAAGCAGATCCGCGTCCAGATCGAGGAAGCGACCTCCGACTACGACCGCGAGAAGCTGCAGGAGCGCGTGGCCAAGCTGGCCGGCGGCGTTGCCGTGATCAAGGTTGGCGCAGCCACCGAAGTCGAGATGAAGGAGAAGAAGGCCCGTGTCGAAGACGCGCTGCACGCTACCCGTGCCGCCGTTGAAGAAGGCATCGTTCCTGGCGGCGGCGTGGCCCTGCTGCGCGCCCGCGCCAACATCAAGGCACTGAAGGGCGACAACCCCGATCAGGACGCCGGCATCAAGATCGTGCTGCGCGCCATGGAAGAGCCGCTGCGCATGATCGTCACCAACGCCGGCGAAGAAGCATCCGTCGTCGTCAACAAGGTGATGGAAGGCTCAGGCAACTTCGGCTACAACGCCGCCAACGGCACCTATGGCGACATGGTCGAAATGGGCGTGCTGGATCCGGCCAAGGTCACCCGCTCCGCGCTGCAGAACGCCGCGTCGATCGCCGGCCTGATGCTGACCACCGACTGCACCGTTGCCGAGCTGGTCGAAGACAAGCCGGCTGCTTCGGCTGGCATGGGTGGCATGGGCGGTATGGGTGGCATGGGCGGCATGGACGGCATGATGTAATTTGCCGCTCCCGGTCCGGCGGCAATTGTTTCATCACCGTTGCCGGACCGCCGCTGATGCTGGCCTCCAGCCGATGCGACTGGCGGGTTCGTCCCGCCAAAGCAAAACGCCCCGATTCGTCGGGGCGTTTTACTTTGCAGCGGTCTTGTCAAAAAGAAGGCGACAGGCGAAGCGCTGAAGTTTTCTTCAGGCCGCAGGAAGGTCCACGAAGAACCGGGTGTCCCGTCCCGGCATTGACGCAAAGCCCACTCTCCCCTTCATCCGCTCCGTGAATTTCTTCACGATCGCCAGCCCTAGTCCTGTTCCCTCTCTCGCCCTTGCGGTGGAAGTATCAGCCTGTGCGAACTTCTCGAAGAGACGTGCCTGAAACTGCGCCGGTACGCCAGGGCCTTGGTCGATCACCGAGAAGCGCACCATCTCGCCGACGCGTTCGCAGCGCAGCGTCACCGGCTTGTCTTTGGGTGAAAACTTGACGGCGTTGGAAATCAGGTTGCCCAGCACCTGCTGCAGCCGCCCGCGGTCGGCGGTCACGGCGAGGTCGTCGCAGGGTTCTCTCTCCAGCGTCACGCCCATGGCGGAGGCGAAGCCGGATGCCGCCTGCAGCGCGTCCTCCATGACCATGGCGGCGGAAAGCCGCTCGGGATGGAAGGCCATGGCGCCGAACTCCACCTTTTCGATGTCGAGGAAATCGCTGATCAGCCGGATCAACCCTTCGGCATTGCGCTGGGCGATGTCCACCAGGGTCTGGGCCGATTCGTCGACTTCGCCGCCGAGGCCGCTCTTGAGCATGCCGAGCGCGCCATTGATGGACGTGAGCGGCGTGCGCAGTTCATGGCCGATGATGGCGATGAATTCCCGCTTCATTGCCTCCAGCGCCTTGCGCTCGGAAATGTCGTGGGTGATCAATACCAGCACCGGCTTGCTGGACATCGTCAAGCGCTGCATGCGGGTCTCGACCGGATGGCTGCCGTCAGGCCCGCCCGGGCGCCGGTGCTCGACATGCACCACGTCGGTCTCGCCCTGCCGCAGCGGCTGCATGATTTGCTCCAGCCGCTCCGCCGGCACGTCGGATAGCAGCTCGGGCAAATGTCTGGCGGTGATGGCGTCGCCCGTGCAGCACAGGGCGATGCGGGCGGCATGGTTGCCGAAGAGGCAGCGGCCGCTCTCTTCCTCGACCAGCATGATCTCGTCGCCGAGCCGGTCCAGCACCTGGCCGAGCAGCGCATAGCGGGCTTCGCTGCGGCGCGCCTTCAGCAGCGCCGACACCACCTGCGCCAGCTGGCGCATCATTTCCTTTTGTTCCTCGTTTAGCTGCTTAGGCTGGTCCGACAGCACGCATAAGGTGCCGAGGTTGAAGCCTTCCGGGCTCTTGATCGGCATGCCTGCGTAGAAGCGCACGCCGAGCGGGCCGGTGACCAGCGGATTGTCATGGAAACGAACGTCCTGCGGCGCATCCGTCACCTGGAACAGCTCGTCCTGCAGGATGGCGTGACCGCAGAAGCTGATCTCGCGCGGCGTTTCCCGCAAGGCGTCGAAGCCCCGGGCCGCTTTGAACCATTGGCGGTTCAGGTCGATCAGGGACATCAAGGCAATCGGGGTGCCGCATATCATCTGCGCCAGCGACGCGATTTGGTCGAACACGGGCTCGAACGGCGTGTCGAGCACTTCGAAGCTCGCCAGGTTGGCCAGTCGATCCAATTCGTTCTCAGGGTAGGCGGGAGCTTCCACGATGGCCTGATCTCTCGATTTATGGGCTGGGTTGCGCCGGGCCGCGAGCGGACTCGCCGGAGGCCAGCATATCGGCATCCGCGCCGCCCGGGCGGATCGCGGCGATAAAGAAGCCGAGCGAAGCCAGCGACACGGCCAGCAGCGACCAGAGCAAAGCCGCCGGTCCCTGCGTGGCCTGGACGACCAGAGCCACCGCCAGCGGACCGGCCGCCTTGGCGATGAGGGCCGGCGCCGCCAGTGCGCCGGAGATCGCGCCGTAGTTCTCGCGGCCGAACAGGGCTTGCGGCACGGTGCCGCGCACGATGGTGAGGATGCCGTTGCTGAGGCCGTAAAGGATGCAGAAGGCCACCACGGCGATGCGCAGGCCGCCGGCCGACAGCAGCATCAACAATGCCGCCGGTAGCAGCGAGAAGGTAACGATGCCCACCATCTGCGGCCGGGTATGGCGGGCGGCGCCCATTTCCAGCAGGCGCGCCAGCACCTGCATCGGTCCGATCAGCGCCGCCAGCCCAACCACCAGCGCCAGCGGATGGCCGAAGTCGCGCAGCAGCGGAATCAGGTGCACCGACATGGCGGAGAAGATGAAGCTGTTGGCAGCGAAGGCGAACGCCAGATGCCAGAAGGCGGGATGACGGATCGCCTGCTTCAGGGTGTAATCGTTGCCGGCAACGTCCAGCGCCGGCAGGCGCCGCAGCGGCCGCGGCAGCATCAAGTGCAGCGGCAGACACAGCAGGAAATGCATGCCGGCATAAGCCAGGCAGGCGTTGCGCCAGCCGAGCCAGTCGATCAGCGCCAGGGTCAGCGGCCAGAACACGGTGCTGGCCAGGCCGCCGAACAACGTCAGGATGGAAATGCAGCGGCGCGGATTCTGCATGACGACGCCATTGATGGTGGCAAACGCCGCCTCGTACAGCGTGCCGGCCATGGCCATGCCGATCAGCGTCCACGCCAGCACGTACATCATGGCCGAATGCGCCAGGCCCAGCAGGAGGAAGCCGGCGGCGGCGCACAGCGAGCCGGCCGGCATCACGCGGCGGCCGCCGATGCGGTCGATCAGCATGCCGGCCGGCGTGGCGCACAGGCCGGCCACCAACAGGCTCCAGGAAAAGGCGCCGAAGATGATTTCGGTGGAAATGCCCAGGTCGGGCTGCATCACCGGCGCCAGGATGGCGAAGGCGTAGTAGGCCGAACCCCAGGAAGCGATCTGGGTGAAGGCCAGGATAGCGATGAGCCGGGTGGCGGACTGGGAGGAAGTCATGAAGCTCCGATCGGGTATCACGATTGTAACCGTGAACGCCCGATCGCAGCCTTGACCCGGCTCGGGAGGCCGGGGGAATCAGCCGCGGACGGGACGCGCCTGCCCCAGGCGCGGCGCCGGGCGCATCAGGCGCATGCCGATCAGCAGCAGGACGATGCCGCCGACATAGAAGATCGCCTGCATCGCCGACGGCCGGGCGTCGTAGCCGATCAGCGCCTTGAGCAGCGTGCCGGGCAGCGACTCGCTGGAGATGAAGGCCGAGGTATCCCAGATCGGCGCCATGAGGCTGGGCAGCGTGCCGGCCTGGATCAGGGTGCGCGCCAGCTGGCTGGCCATGGCGGCGGCGAGCAGCAGGATCAGCGTATTGGTCACCGTGAACAGCTTGCGGATCGGGATGGCCTTCAGGCCGGCATACAGCACGCCGCCAAGGGCGATGCCGGCCACCAGGCCGAACGCGCAGCCGATCAGGATGCTGGCCTGGCTGGAGGCATTGCCGGTGGCGTAGCCGGCGATGAACAGCACCGTCTCCGCGCCTTCGCGCAGCACCGCCAGCGCCACGGCGATGACCAGCGCCCAGGGCGTGCGGCTGCCCTCGCGCAGCGACGCGCCGAGCTGCCTGGCGGCGCTGGCCGCTTCCATCCCGTGTCTGGCCGACGTCATCACGTGCCAGCCGAGCATGACGAAGGCGGTGGCAAGGATGCCGGCATTGAGGTATTCCTGGCCGATGCCTTCCGCCATTTCGGCGATCGGCTCCATCAGGGCGGCCACCACCAGCGAGCCGATGACCCCGGCGGCGATGCCGATGCCGAGCCAGCGGCCGCGTCCCGGCAAGCCTTGCGTGGCGGCGGCCATGATGCTGACGAACAGGGCGGCTTCGACCGTCTCGCGGAAGATGATGAGTGCGGCGCCGAACATGCTTACTCCGCCACGACCACGCCTTGCGCGGTGCTCTGGTGGAATTCGCCCATGAAGGGGTAGCGGCCGGGCTTGAGCGGACCGATGAAGATGGTGGCGCGGTTGCCGCCGGGGATGATCTTCTCCACGCTCAGCACGCTGCTCTCGAACTCTTCGGGCGTGTCGTCCTTGTTCAGCACGATCAGCTTGACGCGCTGGTTGGCCGGCACCTTGACTTCGGCCGGGCTGAACTTGTGTTCCTGGATGCTGATGCGCACTTCCGGATCGGCGGCGAAGGCGGTGGAGGTTGCGGCAACGGCCGAGAATGCGCCCGCCGCCAGCAGCGGCAGGAGCAGGGAGGAAAGTTTATTGATGCTTGCCATGGTTATCCTTGTTTTTTGAGCGAGTGACGGGCGCGGTCAGCGCAGCATGCCCGGATCGGTGATGAAGCCGATCTTGCCGAGGCCGCCGGCCTGGGCGGCGGCCATCACCTGGGCCACTTTCTCGTAGGGCGTCTTGCGGTCGGCGCGCAGATGCAGCTCCGGCTGCGGCTGCTGCGCGGCCGCGTCCTCGACGCGCGCCTTCAGCGCGTCTTCGGTCAGCGCGGCGCCGTTCCAGGTCATGCTGCCGTCGGCGTCGATGGCGAGGTCCACATGCGCCGGCTTGACGTCGTTCTGCTGGGCGGCGGCACGCGGCAGGTCGATCTTGACGGCGTTGTTGATCACCGGGACGGTGATGATGAAGATGATGAGCAGCACCAGCATGACGTCGACCAGCGGCGTCATGTTGATCTCGGACATCACCTCATCGTCCTGGCCTTGGGGATGGAAGCTCATCACTCACCTCCGGCGCGGCGCAGCGGCGAAACGTTGGAAGGCTGGCCGACGCGGCCGCCGGTGATGAAGTAGGCATGCAGGTCGTGGGCGAAGTTGGTCAGTTTGGACAGCACCGCCTTGTTGCTGCGGACCAGGGTGTTGTAGCCGAGCACCGCCGGAATCGCCACCACCAGGCCGAAGGCGGTCATGATCAGCGCCTCGCCCACCGGACCGGCCACCTTGTCGATGCTGGCCTGGCCGGCTACGCCGATGCCTACCAGCGCGTGATAGATGCCCCACACCGTGCCGAACAGGCCGACGAAGGGCGCGGTGCTGCCGATCGAGGCCAGCACCGGCAGGCCGCTCTGCATGCGGCCGCTGATGTTTTCGATGGAGCGGCGCAGGCAGCTGGTGATCCACTCGCTGACATTCAGCGCGCCGTGCAGGTCTTCCTTGCTGTGGGCATGGTGCGCGGCAGCGTTGGCGCCATCTTCGGCCAGGGCGCGGAAGGGATTTTCCTTGCGGTCCGGCGCCAGCAGCGCCATGCCCTGCTCCAGGCTCTTGCTGTGCCAGAACTCGTCGCCCGCCACCAGCGCCTGGCGCCGCAGCCGCATCAGCTGCAGCGCCTTGATGGCGATGACGAACCACGACAGGATGGACATGCCGAGGAGGATCAGCGCCACGCTGCGGGTGACGAAATCGCCTTGCTGCCAAAGGTTGGCGAGGCCGTAGGGACTGTTCATGAATTTTTTCCTTTAAGTCGTATGCAGTAAATCAGTTGAGCTTGAATGCGAGCGGCACCTGGACCCAGGCCGCGACCGGATTGCCGGCCTGCTTGGCGGGCACGAAACGCCACTGGCGCACGGCGGCCAGCGCGGCATCGTCGAGCAGCTGGGAGCCGCTGCTGGTCTGTACCTTGACCTCGCCGGCGGTGCCCTCGGGCGTGACGAACACGCGCAGCATGACCTTGCCTTCCTCGCCGAGGCGGCGCGCCAGCGGCGGATAGGCCGGCGCCGGATTGTTGAGGTAGGCGGCGTCGAAGCGCGGCGCGATCACCGGTGCCGGCGGCGCGGGTGGAGCAGGCGGCGCAGGCGGTGCCGGCGGCGCGGCGTCGACCGGTGGCGCTGGCGGTGCCGGAGGCGCTACCGGCGTGGTGATCGCCTTTTCGCTCGGCGTGGTGTTCGGCGTCGGGATGGGCTTGGGCGTTGGCTTGGGCGCGGGGGTCTGCTTCACCGGCTTGGCCGGCTCCGGCTTCACCACCGGCTTGGGCTGCGGCTTCGGTTCCGGCTTGGGTTGCGGCACGACCTGCGGTTGCGGCGGCGCGGCCGGCAGCAGCTGCGCCATCACCACCGGCGGTTCCACTGGTGCCTCGTTCGGCTTGCTGTTGAGGGCTTGCAGTCCGGCCAGCAGCGCCACATGGGCGACGACCACGCCGGCCAGCACGCCGCCGCGCGAGGCCGACCAGCCGTCGCTGCCGTATTCGTCGAGTCGGGCGGCGTTCATGTCTCGGCCCACATGCGCATCAGGTTGTGATAGCAGCCGGTGAGCTTGACCACGTGCTCGGGATCGGCGGTGCCGCCCTCGCGCATCGCCATGATGGCCATGTCCATGTCGAACAGCAGGCGGCGCTGGTCGTCGCGCCGCACCATGCTTTCGATCCAGAAGAAGGAGGCGATGCGGCTGCCGCGCGTGACCGGTTCCACCCGGTGCACGCTGGACGAGGGATACAGCACCAGGTCGCCCGCCGGCAGCTTGACGCGCTGGGTGCCGAAGGTGTCTTCGATCACCAGGTCGCCGCCGTCGTACTCGTGCGGCTCGCTGAGGAACAGCGTCACCGACAGGTCGGTGCGGACCCAGTCGCCGTTGGTAAGGGACGTGCGCACCGCGTTGTCGATGTGATTGCCGAAGGTATTGGCTTGGCCGTCGTAGCGGTTGAACAGCGGCGGGAAGGTTTTCTTCGGCAGCGCGGCGCTGAAGAACAGCGCGCTTCTGGCGAGCGCATCAACGATGATGGCCCGGGCGGCCAACGAAGCCTCCGAGCCCTCCGGCAGTTGCCGGTTGTTCTTGACCTGGACCGACTGGGTGCCGGCGGTGATGCCGCCGTCGCTCCAGTCGGCGGCCTCCACGATGGCGCGGCAGCGCGCCAGGGAGGCCGGGTCGAGCACGTTTGGCACATGCAGCAACATGGATGAATCCTTTAGAACTTGGTGCCCAGGGTCAGCTGCAGGGCCCGCGGCGTGCCGGGCAGCACGTGGCCGGCATAGACGCCTTCGTAATAAGTCTTGTTCAGCAGGTTGAAGACGTTCAGCTTGAGCGAGTACTTCTTGGCGGCGTACTCGACCAGGGCATCGACCCGCTGGTACGACGGGACTTCATTGGTATTGGTCGAGTTGGCCCAGCGCGCCCCGACGCCTTCCAGGCCGCCGCCGACTTTCCAGCCCGGGGCCGGCTTGTAGGTGGTCCACAGGCTGTAGGTGTATTTCGGCGTATTGATGGGGATCTTGCCGAAGCTGCCGGCGCTGCTGGAGCCCTCGTCCACCTTCGCATTCATGAAGGCGACGTTGCTGAACACATCCCACTTGGCATTGATCCGGCCGACGCCTTCCAGCTCGATGCCATCGGTGTGGCGCTTGGCGGACAGCAGATAGATGTCGGGCGAGGCCACGTCGGTATTGCGTTCGTTGGTCTTCTCGGAACGGAACAGCGCGGTGCGCACCGACATGTCGCCGTTCAGCAGCTCCCACTTGGCGCCGACTTCGATGTTGCGGCTCTTCTCCGGCGGCGTGTTGGCCGTGCGGTTGTCCAGCTGATAAAGCTCGGCCGACGGATTGAACGAGGTGCCGTAGGAGACGTAGTAGGTGGTGGTCTTCGACGGCTGATGCATCAGGCCGGTACGCCAGCTCCAGACATTGTCGTTGCGCGACAGCGGGCCAGCCGGCGCCGGCCGGTCGTAGTCTGCCTTCATGCTGTCGAAGCGGGCGCCGAACAGCGCCTTCCAGGTCGGCAGGAACTCGATGGTGTCCTGGCCGTAGAGGCTGGCGGTGTGCGCCTTGTAGAAATTGTAGGCGGTACGCTGGAAGGAAGCGTCGAAGTTCGCCGGCAGCACCGGCATGGTGTTCACATTGCCGACCGTGGTGCTGGGATTGACCAGCGCGCTGGTGTTGGTGAATCGGGAGGCATCTTCATTGAGGTACTCGAAGCCGGCCAATACTTCATGCTTCATGCCGGCAGCCTGCAGTTTGGTGCTGTAGTCCGACTGCAGCGTCCAGGTATGCTCGGCGCTGCCGCGGGCCTGGCGCTGACGGCAGAGCAAGGTGGCGTCGGTAAACGAGGTGCCGGTGAAGGCATTGCAGGCGCCGGTGGCGGCGTTGACCGAATTCGCCAGACGCGGCGCGGTGGCGCGCAGATCCCGGTCGTAATCGGCCTTGCGCAGCGTGGTGCGCAGCGCGGTGTCGTTGCTGAACAGGTGGGTGTAGGTCGCGGTGGCGATGCCGGTCTGGTTGCGCTCGTAGTCGGCGTTGGCCAGCCCGTAGTAGCGCTCGATCGGCACGTTGATCGGGCGTCCCTGGAAGTAGGGCACGCCAAAGTCGGGGATATTGTTTTCCTGGAGGTAGAAGTACGACAGGTTCACTTCATCCGATGTCCCGGCGCCCCAGGTCAGCGTCGGCGCCACACCCCAGCGGCGCTGCTTGACGTCGTTGCGGAAGGTGCCGGTATCGGTGTTCATGAAGTTCAGGCGGAAGGACAGGTCGTCGTTGATGACCTTGTTCAGATCCGCCACCAGGCGCTTGTACTGGAAGCTGCCGACGGTCAGCGCCGCCTCGTTGATATCGACCGGCTTGGCCTTCTTGCTCACCTGGTTGATCACCCCGCCGGTGGAGCCGCGGCCGAACAGCATGGAGGCGGAGCCGCGCAGGACTTCGATCTGCTCGTAGTTGAAGGTATCGCGGTTGTACTGGGCGATGTCGCGGATGCCGTCCAGGAAGAGGTCGCCGACGGCGGAATAGCCGCGCAGGGTGATGTTGTCGCCGATGCGGCCGCCCTCGCCGGCATTGAAGGTCAGGCCGGCGACGTTGCGCAGCGCTTCCTTGAAGGTGTCGGCATTGCGTTCGCGGATCAGCTGCTCGGAAATGATGGTGACCGACTGCGGAATGTCCTTGGCCAGCTGCGGCGTCTTGCCGATGCGTGTCTTTTCGCCCTGGTAGCCGGCGGTTTCGCGGTCGCGCTCATCCTTCACCGTCACCACCGGCAAAGTGGCTTCGGCGGTGACTTGGGCAGTCGTCTGCGCCGTAGCCGGCAAGGCGCACAGCGCAATGGATGCCGCCGCCAGACCGTTGATCGGCAACCGGATGCCGCGCGCCGTCCTTGAAGAAATCCCCGCCTGATTCAGATATTTTTGTTCGTTCGCTTGCATGGTGGAATGAAGCCAAGTTGAGTTGGCATCAATCATAATGCGAATCATTATTATTTACAATATGTCGCAAGACTTTTCAGTTTTCCATGCTTCGACGAGTTGCGAAAAGTAAACGCCGCTGGCATCGGCGTTTAATGAAGAACGCCGCGTTTCGGCTTAGGACGATCAAAGGGGAGACGATCGGCATGAAGCCGAACACGGAGCGCAAGCGGACCGTTAATTGGCTCTGGGCATGACGCCGCCGGGCAGATGCTCGTGGTAGAAGAGAATGCGCTCTATCGCATAGTCGGCGCCGGCCTGGCGGATCTGGTTGCGATCGCCGTCGAACTTCTTGGTTTCGGAGTAGATCACCACGGCGCCATTGAACTCGAATCCCCAGGCGAAGCAGATCGTGCCGACCGGCACCTGGGCATCGCCCGATGACGGGCCCGCCACGCCGGTGTTGGAGACGGCGATATTGGCACGGCTGCCATGCAGCGCCCCCTCCACCATCTCCCGGGCCACCTGCTCGCTGGTGAGGTTGTAGCGCTCGATGGTGTCGAATTTCACGCCGAGCACCATGTTCTTCGCTTCCGGCGAATAGGTGACGAAGCCACATTCCAGCCATCCGCCGCAGCCGGGCAGGTCGCCGAGCGTGCCGGCGATCAGTCCTGCGGTGCAGGATTCGGCCGTGGCCAGCCGGATTTGATGTTCTTCGAAATAGCGGGAGATTTTCTGAAGCCGGTTCTTGTCCATGAATGTCCTTGTCTGCGCGCCCGGCGCTCTCAAGGCCGGGCGAATGCTTGCTTTGAGTACCTGAGTAGATCAAGTGACAAGTCCAATGTTCCGGCAAACGGAGAAAGCCGTTGCCGCCCGCTCAGATGCGGCACGGGTTTGAGCGGCATCAGGAATTCCTGCCATTGCTGCTTCCCCGGACCAACGGCCTGAAATAATGCCTGCGTCCTGCATGGTCCTGATTGCAGGCATTTTTGAAGCTTTTCCCGCCTGGCGGACTCCAACAGTGGCCGCGCCGCCCGGCGCCGAGGCCGTACGGCAAGCCCAAGAAGGGCCGCAATGAGCCTGATCAGCAGAGATCGTCCGCACGCGCGCATCGGCGCACCGGCTGGCAGGGCCGGCGTGCGGCCTGTGCTCGCCCTGGCGTTGCATTGCGTGGCGCTGGGCGCCATCTATTTCCTGGCGGCGGTGGCATCGCTGCATTTCAGCATCTCCCCCACCCTGTCGAGCCCGTTGTGGCTGCCGGCGGTGCTGGCGACCTGGGCTTGCCTGCGCTGGGGCAGACATCTGGCGCCAGGGGTGTTTCTCGGCGCCCTCAGCTTCTACCTGACGCTGCAGCTGGGTTGGCAGCTGGCAGTGGTCATGGCCGCCGGCAACGTGCTGGAGCTGTGGCTGGCGGTGACGCTGATGCGGCGGCGGATGTGGGAGGGCGCGGGCGGCGAATCGCTGCGGCTGTTCGCCAACCTTGCGATCGCCGCCGTCGCCGGCACGGTCGCGGCGACGATCTGCAACGCCGCCCTGATGCTGAGCGGGCGCCTGCCGCCGGAGGAAGCCGTCTTCAGCTGGGTGATCTGGTGGCTGGGGAACATGGTCGGGCTGCTGCTGGCGGCGCCGGCATTGAGCCGGGGCCGCCCGCCGGCAGGGTTCGGCGGCTCGCGCCACATTGGGCTGGAATTGTCGTCGCTCTGCCTGCTGCTGGCCCTGACGCTGGAGGCGGCTTTCGGCGAACGGTTCGGCAAGCTGCCGCTGGCCTTCCTCACCGGCCCCTTCATCATCTGGGCGGCCTATCGGTTCAATGCCGGAACCGTCACCGCCATCAGCGTGTGGATTTGCGCCGTCGCCGCCTGGCACACGGCACGCGGCGAGGGACCCTTCGTGCATGCCGACAGACATGTGTCCCTGCTGCTGATCGTCAGCTACGGCATCGTGATCAGCATCGTCAATCTGGCATTGGTGAGCCTGGTGGCGCGGCACCGGCGCGACCTGGAGCGGCTGTCCGTGGAACGGGACCTGCTGGAGGGCCGCGTCGCGGAACGCACCGCCGAGCTGACCCGCGACATCGACCAGCGCAAGCAGGTCGAGCAGAAGCTGGCGCAGAGCGAAGGCCAGCTGCGCGAGGCGCAGTATCTGGCCCAGCTCGGCAGCTGGAACTGGAACCTGGTGACGGGGGAGATCAGCTGGTCGGACGAGCTCTACCGCATCTATGGCGTAGACCCGGCCTCGTTCGAACTGACCACCGAAAACTGCCGCGCCTTGCTGCATCCGGACGACCTGCCGCAGCTGATCAGAGCATCGGCGACCAGCCGCGACAGCGGCGAACCTTTCCATCTTGAACACCGCATCATCCAGCCCTCGGGCGCGGTGAAGTGGGTGGCGTCGCGCGGCTTCGTCGTGCTCGGCGACGCCGGCAAGGCGGTGCGCCTGTTCGGCACCACCCAGGACATCACCGAGGCCAGGCGCGCCGAAACCTCGCTGCGCGAGGCCGAGGGTAAATATCGCCTGCTGGTCGAGCTGTCACCCGACGCCATCGTGATGCACCAGGATGGCGTGATCGGTTTCGCCAATCCTGCCGCGCTGGCGCTGTTCGGCGCCGAGCGGCCGGAACAGGTGGTGGGCAAGCCGGTGTTCGACTTCATCGATCCCGGCTTCCATGAGCTGGAGCGGCAGCGCCTGCAAACCCTCGCCCATGGCATCGAGGTGCCGCGCATCGAGCAGAAGGCGCGCAGGCTGAACGGCGCCACCGTGGACGTCGACGTGCATGCCCGCTCCTTCATGCATCAGGGCCGGCGCTCGGTGATGACCATCCTGCGCGACATCACCGAACTCAAGCGGGCTACGGAGCAGATGGCTTACCTCGCCCATTTCGATTCGCTCACCGGCCTGCCGAACCGCATGCTGTTCCGGCAGCGGCTGGAGCATGCGCTCAACCTGTCGCAGCGGCCGGGCAAGTCGGTGGAAATCCTGTTCCTCGACCTGGACCGCTTCAAGAATATTAACGACACGCTCGGCCATGCGGTCGGGGACCGGGTGCTGAAGGAGACCGCCAGCCGGCTGCAGGCCATCATGCGCGAATCCGACACGGTGGCGCGCCTGGGCGGCGACGAATTCGTGGTGCTGGTGGAGAACATCGACGAGCCGCTGCGCGGCGCGGTGATCGCGGACAAGATTCTGGCCGCCTTCATTCCGCCCTTCATCGCGGAGTCGGGCCCGCTCAGCATACGCACCAGCATCGGCATCAGCATCTTCCCCAACGACGGCGCCGATGCCGATACCTTGCTGAAGAAGGCCGACATCGCGATGTACCGCGCCAAGGAGAGCGGGCGCAACGCCTACCGCTACTACTCCGAGGAGATGAACCTGCACACCACCGAAAGGCTGGCGCTGGAATATGCGCTCGGCCAGGCGCTGCGCAACGGCCAGCTGTGGCTGGAATACCAGCCCAAGGTGGACCTGCTGTCCGGCCGCATCACCGGCATGGAAGCCCTGCTGCGCTGGCGCCATCCGCAGCTGGGCGACATCCCGGCGCAGAAGTTCATCAACCTCGCGGAAGAAACCGGGCAGATCGAAGCCATCGGGCAGTGGGCGCTGCGCACTGCCTGCCGCCAGAACAAGCTATGGCAGGAAACGACGGAGGACCGCCTGCTGGTGGCGGTCAATCTGTCGCCGCGCCAGCTCAACAACGACCGCCTCACCGACGACATCCGCGCCATCCTGCAGGAAACCGGACTGGAGGCGCGCTATCTCGAACTGGAAATCACCGAAGGCGCGGTGATGTCCAATCCGGAGAAGGCCATTATCGTGCTGCAGGCGCTGCGCGACATGGGCGTGAGCGTGGCGATCGACGATTTCGGCATCGGCTACTCGTCGCTGGCCTACCTCAAGCAATTCCCGATACGGGCGGTAAAGATAGACCGCTCCTTCGTGCAGGGCGTGCCGCAAAACCCCGGCGATTCCGCCATCACCCGCGCCATCATCAGCCTGGCACATAGCCTGGAATGCAGCGTGATCGCCGAGGGCGCCGAGACGGAGCAGCAGGTGGACTTCCTGCGCGACCACGATTGCGACAGCATCCAGGGCTATTACTTCAGCAAGCCACTCAGCGCCGAGGAGTTCGGCGCCCTGGTCGCCATTCACAACGCGCCGGCCCGGGAGGCCCGACAGCGCGGCATGCTGCACTGAGGTCCCGTCTAGGCCCGGCGCCAGGCCAGAAACTGGTTGTTGGCTGGCATCGGGTAATCGGCATGCAATGCCAAACCCTGGCGGCGGGCCAAGGCATCGACGGCTTCCATGTCGCGCAAGCCCATGTGCGCTGCGCGGGCACGCAGCGAAGCATCGAATTCGGCATTGCTCGGCGTGGTGAAGACGCCTGCGTACTTGAACGGCCCGTAGATGCACAACCATCCGCCCGGCTCCAGTACGCGGCCTATGCCATCGAACATGCGCTCCACCTCCTCCCAGGCCATGATGTGGCAGGTGTTGGCGGTGAACACGGCGTCGAAACGGCCGGCATCCCAGCCGGGCTGGCCGGCATCCAGCGCCAGCGGCGGCAGCACGTTCGGCAGCCGAGCTTCGTCCAGCCAGGCGCGTATGCCGTCATGCTGGGGCGGGAGGTCACTGGTCTGCCAGGTGAGGTGCGGCAGGTGGCGACCGAAATACACCGCATGCTGGCCGCTGCCGCTGCCGATCTCGAGCACGCGGCGGCAGTCCGCCAGCAGCGGCGCAAGGCGTTCCAGAATGGGTTGCTGGTTGCGGGCGGTGGCGGGATAGAAGGGCTTTTCCATGCCCGGGATCATATCAGCCCGCCGGCTCCGACTTGAAGGCCGATGGTACGCAGCCGCCGATGGTTTCCAGCAGATGCAGGATGCGCTGGCGCATGCGCACGACGTGCGAGCCTTCCCAATACACCTGCTCGCATTCATCGCATTCGAAAAAATGGCTGTAGGCGCGCCAGCTGTAGGTAGGCACCCTGTCCGCCACCGCTTCCTTGGCAACGCGGCGCAGCAGGCCGTTGCAGTTGAGGCAGCGCGTCAGCGCGCGCGAGCCGTGCGGCAGGCCGAAGCGGCGGATCACCTGGAGCAGCTGCTCGTTGCCTGCTACCGGATGCAGGTAGCAGCCGCGTTCGATCTGCTTGCGTATCAGCAGATCGCGGTCGCGCGTCAGCACGACCCGCTCCTCCTGCTCGGCCAGGCTGGCCACTTCGGCATCGCTGAAATCATTCCGGTACAGGACGTCGAAGCCGAGCATGCGCATCTGCTTGGCCAGCTGGCCGAGGTGAGCGTCAGCGATGAAGCGCGGGACGGGCGCTTCATCGCCGGCGCAAAATTTTTCCGGCGGCAAGTCGGCATGCGGATGGACGTCGATGCTTTCGCCGCCCTGCAGGCGCCGGGAAAGCGGCGCCTCGACGCTGTCGAGCAGCACGCTGCCCACCTCGGTATGCGGCACGCCGAGCGCCTCGATCATATGCTTGAGGGTGGCGTCCTGGGAGACGGGGTGCGAAAAGCGCCGCGCGCGATGGCGCGGCGCCAGGAAATTGTTCAATTCCGCGTGAAACCTGAAGGCCGCGTCCGCCACGTTCGATCCTTTTCCCGAAGATAACGAGTAGACAGCAATCGCCGGCAATGTATCCATGCATGCCGCCATGAAAGAACCCCCTTCGGGTGGTGCGAAAACTGCTTCGGGCATGGGTCCGGACAGCAAAACCGAGGAGAAGGACGTGTCCTACAAGACCATCCTGGTTCATGTGGATGAATCGCGCCATGCCGGCGAGCGCATACGCCTGGCGGCGGCGGTGGCGATGACGGAGAAGGCGCACCTGATCGGCACCGCCACCACCGGCGCCTCGCGCTACATCCAGCGCAACCGCATGCTGGCGGAGCTCGATCCGCATTTCCAGACCCATCTGGACTTCCTGCGCCAGCGGGCACGGCGCGGCCTGGAGGAATTCGATGGCATAGCCCAGGCGCTCGGCCTGCCGTCCTTCGAAGGCAACCTGGTGGACGACGAAGCCGGCGGCGGCATCTGCCTGCAGGCGCGGTATTGCGACCTGGTGGTGATCGGCCAGAACGACCCCAAGGAACCGTCGCCGGTCGTGATGCCGGACTTTCCGCAGTACGTGGTGTTGAACGCCGGCCGGCCGGTGCTGCTCACGCCGCATGCCTGCTCCTTCTCTTCCATCGGCAATCACGTCGTGGTGGCATGGGATGCCAGCATGGCGGCGGCGCGCGCCATCAGCGGCGCCCTGCCGCTGCTGCGGCGGGCGCAGCAGGTGGATGTGGCGATCTTCGATCTGCCGTCGCCCACTGGCAACGGCGCCATGCCGGAAAGCCCGGATGCCGGGGCCGACATCTCGCGTTACCTGCAGCGGCATGGCATCAAGGTCGGCCTGCAAAAGCGGCATGCGGAAGGCGACGTCGGCCATGCGCTGCTCGACATGGCGACCAGCGGCAATTGCGACCTGATGGTGATGGGCTTCTATGGCCATACCCGCTTCCGGGAAATCATGCTGGGCAGCGTCAGCGCCACCGTGCTGGAGGCCATGCGGCTGCCGGTGCTGATGTCGAACTGACCGCCCGGCGCGGCTGCCGCTCGCGCACCGCCGGCCGCCCCACTCCTGTCGCGATTTGCGCGCACCGGCAAAAGGAAATCCTGCGCGCGCATTGAACAACTTGCATCGGGTTCAGGTCGAACAGCGCAGAACATGCCCGCAGCCAAAAAGGCCGGCGCGACCAGGCAGCGCCCGGCACCATCGCACAGAGGATTCCATGGAAACCATCGCCGGGATAGACACCCTGCTCTTCGCTCGGATCCAGTTCGCCTTCACGGTCAGCTTCCACATCATCTTCCCGGCATTTTCTATCGGTCTCGGCGCCTTCATCGCGACGCTCGAAGTCCGCTGGCTGCTCAGCGGCGATTCCCATTTCCACACCCTGGCCCGCTTCTGGACCAAGATCTTCGCCGTCTCGTTCGCCATGGGCGTGGTGTCCGGCATCGTCATGGAGTACCAGCTCGGCACCAGCTGGTCGCGCTTCGCGCAGGTGGTCGGCAATTCCATCGGCCCGCTGTTCGGCTACGAGGTGCTGACCGCCTTCTTCCTCGAGGCAAGCTTCCTCGGCCTGATGCTGTTCGGCTGGAACCGGGTGCCGCCCTGGGTGCATACCTTCGCTTCCATCATGGTGGCGCTCGGCACCGCCATCTCCGGCTTCTGGATCCTGTCGGCCAACAGCTGGATGCATACGCCGGCCGGCGTCGAGGTGCGGGACGGCATCACCTATCCCGTGTCGTGGTTCGACATCATCTTCAATCCCAGCTTCCCTTACCGCTTCACCCACATGATGATCGCCACCTACCTCACCACCTCGCTGGTGGTGCTGGCCACCGGCGCGCGCTACGTGCTGGCCGGGCGCTTCGAGCGCGAGGCGCGCACCATGATGCGCATGGGCCTGGGCATGGTGATGCTGCTGGCGCCGATCCAGATCTTCGTCGGCGACATGCATGGCCTGAACACGCTGGAGCACCAGCCTGCCAAGATCGCCGCCATGGAAGCGCACTGGGATGGCTCCAAGCCTGCCGACCTGGTGCTGTTCGCCTGGCCGGACGAAAAGAACGAACGCAATCTCGCCGAGGTCGCCATCCCCGGCCTCGGCAGCGTTATCCTCAAGCATGAACGGGGCGGCCTGTTCCCGGGCCTGAAGCAATTCAAGCCGCAGGATCGGCCGCCGGTGAAGCCGGTGTTCTTCGCCTTCCGCGTGATGGTCGGCATCGGCATGCTGCTGCTGACCGTCGGCGTGGTCGGCGGCTTCCTCTGGTGGCGCAAGCGGCTGTTCACCACGACCTGGTTCCTCAAGCCGGTCGGTCATCTGTGGCCGCTCGGCTTCATCGCCATCATCGCCGGCTGGATCACTACCGAAGTCGGACGCCAGCCCTGGATCGCCTACGGCATCCTGCGCACCGCCGATGCGGTGTCGCCGGTTACCGCAGCTGAGGTGGCGACTTCGCTGGCGCTGTTCGTGCTCGTCTATTTCGTCGTGTTCGGCATCGGCATCTACTATGTGTACCGCATGCTGCGCAAGGGACCGAAGCAGCCGGAGAAGGACAAGGAGGCGCTGGCCAACCGGCCGCTGTCGGCCGCCCAGGAAACCACGGGAGACCCGACATGAAAGACGTTGCCTTCATCCTGCCCGTCCTGCTGCTCCTGGTGCTGGTGACGGCTGTGGTGCTTTACGTGGTGCTGGACGGCTTCGACCTCGGCATCGGCATCCTTTTCCCCTTCTACAAGGAGGAGGCGGAGCGCGACATGGTGATGAACTCGGTAGCGCCGTTCTGGGATGGGAACGAGACCTGGCTGGTGATGGGCGGCATCGCGCTCTGGGTCGGCTTTCCGATCGCCTTTGCGATGATCATGCCGGCGGTCTATCTGCCGGTGCTAATCATGCTGCTGGCGCTGATCTTCCGCGGCGTCGCCTTCGAATTCCGCTGGGTGGCCAAGCCGCATGAGCGCAAATGGGATATTGCCTTCGCCGGCGGCTCCATCCTTGCAGCCTTTGCCCAGGGCCTGATCCTCGGCACCCTGCTGCAGGAGATCCCGATTCGAAACGGCCAGTATGCCGGCGGCCCGCTCGACTGGGCCAACTTGTTCAATGTCATGTGCGGGCTCGGCCTGGTCGTCGGCTATGGCTTGCTCGGCGCCTGCTGGCTGATGCTGAAGGCGACCGGCACCGTTGAACAGAAGGCGCGCAAGCTGGGCGTACCGCTGTTGTTTGCACTGCTGTTCTTCGTCGCCGTGGTCAGCATCTGGACGCCGCTGCAGATACCGCGCATCGCCGAGCGCTGGTTCAGCACGCCCAATTTCTATTTCCTCTCGCAGGTGCCGCTGGCAACGCTGCTCCTGGCGTGGGTGTGCTGGCGCAGCATACGCAAGGGGCGCACGATCCAGCCCTTCGCTTCGGCCGTCGGCCTTTTCCTGCTCGCCTTCGTCGGGCTGGCGATCTCCAACATTCCCTACATCGTCCCGCCCACGCTCACCATCTGGGAGGGCGCCGCCTCCCCGCCCTCTCAAGTCTTCTTCCTGGTGGGCGCATCCATCCTGATCCCGATGATCATCGCCTACACCATCGTGGTGTTCTGGCTGTTCCGCGGCAAGCTGCAAGCCGGCGAAGGCTATCACTAGCGCGTGCCCTATTTGCCGGCGTTATTCCGCTCGTCTCCTTGGCCGCTTCCAGCGGTGCTTTATCCATTAAGCCATTGATCAGCGCCGCAAAAGCGGCGCTTTATCTTTCCAGTTCACAGCGCAAGTAAATTCGCCATGTCGCATGGCGGTTTTACACGTCGACGCCGGCTTGCGTTCTCAAATGAAATCCGGGCGCGTACCGATCGTTTCGGCGAGCGGCTTGTTTTCGCATGGCATCCCGGACCGTTCATCTTGTAGTGATTTCAAACGCAGGTTGGAACATTTACAAGAAACAAACCCGCGCACCTTCATTCCATGACCAGCGGCAACGAAAAGCCGTGTGCCTCCGCTTGAATACCGCATTCACGACACCCTTTTTACGCAAAGAATGAGTTGGTTCTCCCGTTTCACTTGAGCCGACTCAAGTGAAAGGAGGAAGGGGTGTGCAGACTGAGAGGGACGCGTGCAAGCACTCGGGGTGGCACGGTATTTGGATATAGCGACGGGCCAGGCATTCGTAACCTATCGAATGCAGCCACGCGGGGAGCCGCAGATTCAGCGACAGGAGTCTTGCGGCGACGTTGCCAACTTTCAAGGAGGGAGATGCCTATGCAAAAAAATGCATCATGAAGAAGGAAGCACCCATCACTGCCTCGCTGCTGCGCTGAGTTGACCAAGGGAGTCCAGTCGGCAGCGGATGACAGATAGCAGAATGCATGACGCCGGATTGCGGCGCTAGGACGATCGATGAGGCAGGTTGCAGTAAAAGGCGCATTTCCCTGATTCGCTTGCCATGCAGGACGGCAGGAGGATACGGGAGGCAGGCATGAGGCAGGAAACGCGTCGAATGCCTTCCGCTTGGATCAGGAATCAGCGGCATGAACCATTTTTAGTGTGGCCAGTCTATCAACGTAGTCAGTTTATTAACATGAATCTGGAGGTTTAACATGAATTTCATTATCTGGATCGTAGTTGGCGGTATTCTGGGTTGGCTCGCAAGCCTCGTCATGAGGACCGATGCTCAGCAAGGCATCTTCCTGAACGTGATCGTCGGCATCATCGGCGCGCTGCTTGGCGGCTGGCTGTTGGCTCCGCTGTTCGGCACCGGCACCATCAATCAGAATGACTTCAGCATTTCCTCGCTGCTGGTTTCCTTCCTGGGTGCGGTGGTGCTGCTTGCCATCGTCAACCTGCTGCGTCGTGGCACGCCGCGCTAATATTGAGAATCATCTAGCTTCATCCAGGTATTAGCCTGCTGTCGCAACAAGCTGCGCGGAACGCCTCCAGGGCTTCCGCGCAGTTTCATTTCCGCTTCCTGTTTTCCCTCTTCCCGCGCCGTTCAGCGCTTTCGGACTTCCCGAAAAAACATGCAGCGGCCTGTTTGCTACTGCTGCGGCCGGATCATGTCTTCCGGCCGGACCCAGCGATCGAAATCCTCAGCCGTCACATGGCCGAGCTCGAGCGCCGCTTCCTTCAGCGTCTGGCCCTGCTTGTGCGCATGCTTGGCAATCTGGGCCGCCTTGTCGTAGCCGATATGCGGGGCCAGCGCCGTAACCAGCATGAGCGAGCGTGCCATCAGTTCACCGATGCGCTCGCGATTCGCTTCGATCCCCCGCGCGCAATGCTCGTCGAAGCTGTTCATGCCGTCGGCCAGCAGGCGCACGCTCTGCAGCGTGTTATGCACCAGCAGCGGCTTGAAGACATTCAGTTCGAAATTGCCCATGGCGCCGCCCATGTTGACGGCGACATCGTTGCCAAACACCTGGCAGCAGAGCATGGTCATGGCTTCGCATTGGGTGGGATTGACCTTGCCCGGCATGATGGAGCTGCCCGGCTCATTCTCCGGAATGGTGATTTCGCCAAGGCCGGAGCGCGGTCCCGATGCCAGCCAGCGCACGTCATTGGCGATCTTCATCAGCGCCGCCGCAAGCGTCTTCAGCGCGCCATGCGCGGCGACGAGCGCATCATGCGAGGCCAGCGCGGCGAACTTGTTGGGCGCGCTGCGGAAAGGCAGGCCGCTCATGCGTTCCAGTTCGGCGGCGACCCGCTGTCCAAATTCCGCGTGGGTGTTCAGCCCGGTGCCTACCGCAGTTCCTCCTGCCGCCAGCTCGGCAACCGCCGGCCGCGTCGCCTCGATGACGGTTTGCGCATGCGCCAGCTGAGCGACATAGCCGGAGAATTCCTGGCCCAGCGTCAATGGCGTGGCATCCTGCAGATGGGTGCGGCCAATCTTCACGATGTCGGCGAAGTCGCTCGACTTCTGCTCCAGCGTGGCGCGCAGGCGCTGCAGCGAAGGCAGCAGATGGCGCGCGATGTCGACGCTCACCGCCACATGCATGGCGGTGGGGAAAATGTCGTTGGAGGATTGCCCCATGTTGACGTCGTCGTTGGGATGCACCAGGCGCCCCGCGCCGCGCGGGCCGCCGAGCAGTTCGGAAGCGCGATTGGCCAGCACTTCGTTCATGTTCATGTTGCTTTGGGTGCCGGAGCCGGTCTGCCAGACCGACAGCGGAAACTCATCCGCATGCGCCGAGGCCAGCACTTCGTCGGCGGCGCGGATGATGGCATCGGCCTTGGCGCGGTCGAGCAGGCCGAGGTCGCGGTTGGCCACCGCGCAGGCACGCTTGACCATGGCGAGTGCATGGATCAGGGTATCCGGCATGCGCTCGGTGGAGATGTGGAAGTGATGCAGCGATCGCTGCGTCTGGGCGCCCCACAATTTGTCGGCCGGCACTTCTATCGGTCCGAAGGTATCGCGCTCGGTTCTGGTCTGGCTCATGGAAGCTCCTGTTTCCCTGATGGATGATGCTTCGACATCGAAGGCGATGATCGTTCCATTATCGGCTCAACCCTTATGCGGCGTCGGTCGCTCAACCCGGGGCTCTGCCTTGGCCATGGGGCCGACCCTGGCAGGAAAGGAAAAGGCATGATTGGCACCTGGTACCGGCGCCGAATCCTGCGCGGTGCCTGGGCCGGCCTGCTCGCAGGGGCCGTCGCGACCGTGCTGCAGCTGCTGCTGTGGTTCGCAACCGGCGCGCCGCTGCCGGACATCTTCCTGCGGGACGCGCAATTGGCCGCTGCCATATTGCTGGGGCCGGCAGTGCTGCCGCCGCCGATTGCGGCGAGCGTGAACGTGATGCTGGCGGCCAGCGCGGTTCACCTGCTGCTATCGGCAGCTTATGGCTGGACGGTGGACTGGCTGATGCAAGCGGACACCGGCGTGCATGCGGGCTCGCACCGGCGGTGGCTCGTCATCGGTCCGCTATTTGGGCTGGCGCTGTACGCAATCAACATGCACGGCTTCACCCTGATCTTTCCCTGGTTCGAAGTGAACCGGGACTGGATCACGGTGCTGGCGCATCTCGCCTTCGGCGTGACGGCGGCGCGGCTATGCGGCAAGCGAAGCGATGCGGAGGGCAGGAAATGAAGGCAGGAAGGCCTGAGTTCAGGATTTGAGGCGTTCTTCCGGCAGAGGGCAGGCGTCGACGATTTGCAGATCGTTGTCCTTGGCGAAATTCATCACGAAGTGATAGGCCAGCGGTTCGACTTCCCGCAGCGCCTCGCTCACCACCACCGACTTCACGCCGCCCAGCACCGTCGGGCGCACATAGGGGGAGTACTGGAGGTGCGCGTTCGGACCGCCGCTGCCTTCCGGTCGGAAACAGGACATGACGCCGCAAAGCCTTTCCGCCCAATCGCTGGGGCGGAACTGCCGGCCCTTGCTGGTCAGACCTTGGATGAAAAACTCGCGTGCGGGGGATTTTTTGTCAGCTTCGTCAGCCATTTTGCGGCTCATTTCTGTAGCGGTGCCACTGGGATTTGCCAAGCGGCCATTATGTGGCATCAGGCTTTCAAATATCTTGCATATGATATCTTATATAAGACTTAATGTGAAACAACGTTGCACATTATGAAATCCAATATCCGATATGCGGGAAACGAGGCACTAGAGACGCCTTCCGAAAAGTCAGTTAGGTACGTTTCGCCAGAATGCAAGAAGCGATCCATTTGACCGGATCGGCCTTGTGAAATGTCGAAGGCGCTGTCTCTGTCGTTCCTGAAGAATCAGCCTATCCAGACGGCAATGGAAAGAAGCAGCAACAGCAGCATCCAGAGCAGCAGTGAACGCCAGACCAGGCCGACAGTGCTTTGCAAGGCGCGGGTGTTGGCTTCCTCCCCCGGCGGCGCCTCGGTTTCCAGGCCGGCGGCCTCGATGGTATAGGCATCCACCAGCACCACATCGGCCGCCTTCTGGACGGATGTACCGAGGCGCAATCCCATGGCTCCGCCGCCAGCTGACAGAATGATTCCGACGGCTTCATCCTGCCAGCGGCTGGCGAAATTGCGCCAGGCATAGATGGCGTCCTCGAAATTGCCGACCACGGCGAAGGCGATCGCCGTCAGCCGCGCCGGCAGCCAATCGATGGCATGGAAGGCGCGCGCGGCAAAACGGCCGAAATCCTCATTGCGCAGATGCTCCGGTTCATTCCATGCCTTGGCAAGGTGTTCCGACACCCGATACAGGATGGCGCCGGCCGGACCGAGCGGCATCAGGAACCAGAAGAAAACACCGAACACATTCCGGTGGGTGGTGATGAGCGCATTCTCCACCGCGATGCGCGAGATGTTGCTGACATCCAGATCGACGGTATCCATGCCGGTCCACTGCGCCAGGAGGCTGCGGGCGCCGGCTTCGTCGCCATTGTTGAGCGCCAGTTGAATGGAGGTGAAGTAGTGGCTGTAGTGGCGAAAGCCCAGCGTGAGGTAGACGATCAGAATGTTCCAGGCCAACGCGGCGAACGGGCTGAGCCGCACGCACAGCCAGTAGATCAGCATGGTGGGCACGACCAGCAGCAGCATCGTCGCCAGCCAGGCGAGGCGGCCATGGCTGGCCTGTCCGGCGTTGAACCACCCCTCCATGCGCATGGCCAGCGCATGCACGGCGTTGTAGACCGGATTATCGGCCCGCAGCGGCCTGACCTGCTCGATCAGCAGGGCAATGAGGATGGAGAGAAAAGTCATCGAAAGTCTTCGGGTTGCCGACAGGCGTTACGATACCCCACTGCAATCGGGGAATCAAACCGGCGATTCGGCCTGATCAGGCGCGTAGCAGGTGGAAGAGATTGCGCAGCATGCCGGCAGTGGCGCCCCAGATGAAGAAGCGGCCGTAAGGCATCGCGTAGAAGGTGCGGCGGCCGGAGCCGTCCGGCAATTCCACCGTCCGCCGCTGGTGGTTGTCGCCATTCATCAGGAAGGACAGCGGCACCTCGAAGATTTCCGCCACTTCGAACGGGTCGGCCTTCAGGTCGAAGGGCGGCTGTACCAGAGAGACCACCGGCGTGATCTGGAAGCCGGTACCGGTACGGTACTCGGGCAGCTGGCCGAGGACTTCGATATGACGGCGGTCCAGACCGATTTCTTCCTCGGTCTCGCGCAGCGCGGTATCGATCGGCGAATCATCGACGTCGTCGACCCGTCCTCCCGGCAGGCTGACTTGGCCGGCATGATCATGTAGGTGGGCGGTGCGCTGGGTCAGCAGGAGCGTCATGCCGCCCTCGCGCAGGACGATGGGCAGCAGCACCGCCGCCGGGATCAGCGTGGTGATGTTCTTGCGCAGGCGCTGCTCGTCGGTCGTCTCCGGATTCCATGCCGGCGGCTCGGTGAAGCGGGCGCGCAGCCAGTCCGCCGTGAGCCGTTCGCCGGCCAGGGCGGATTCGCCAGCCACGGAATGCAAGGGTGCATGCTCGGGATCGAAATTCAGTTTTGCCAAGGGTTCTTTCCGTCAGTGGATGCAATGCTGCTGAATGCCAGGGTACGGGTGAAATGATGACACCGGTATTGCGGGAATACCATCCCAGGAACTTGGTTCTGGGCAATAGGGAGGCAGAATGTAAAAAGGGCACCCGCGGTGCCCTTTTCATGCCTGACTGCGAGATTACTCCGCAGCTTGCTCGACGGTGCGGCGGCTCGGCAGCTTTTCCTTGATGCGCGCGGACTTGCCCGAACGCTCACGCAGGTAATACAGCTTGGAACGGCGCACGTCGCCGCGACGCTTGACTTCGATCGAAGCGATCAGCGGGGAGTACAGCTGGAAGGTACGCTCGACGCCTTCGCCCGAGGAAATCTTGCGGACGATGAAGTTCGAGTTCAGGCCACGATTGCGGCGGGCGATGACGACGCCTTCGTAAGCCTGGGCGCGCTTGCGGTTGCCTTCGACGACGTTGACGTTGACGACCACGGTGTCGCCGGGGGCGAATTCAGGGATGTTCTTGCCCAGACGAGCAATTTCTTCCTGTTCGAGTTGCTGGATCAGATCCATTTTTAGCTCCATTGACCATCATGCCGGCGCCTTGGCCCGGTAGAGGATGGGGTTACATATATCGACAGGCCGAAGCCCGCCGCGCTTTACTGCTGTTTACTGCTGTTGCAGATTCAAATTCCTGAGGAAGGCTTCATCGGCCTTCGTCAGCCGGCCAGACTGCCTTGCCGCCTGGATCAGGTCAGGACGCTTTCGCGCCGTCGCTTCCAGTGCCTTCTCGCGCCGCCACTTCATGATTTCCGCATGGTGGCCGCCCATCAGCACGTCCGGGACCGCCATGCCTTCGTACACTTCCGGCCGCGTGTAGTGCGGGCAGTCCAGCAGGCCGTTGACGAAGCTGTCCTCGACCGCCGAGGCGTCATGGTTGAGCACGCCCGGCAATTGCCGGATCACCGCATCCATCAAGGCCATCGCCGGCAGTTCTCCGCCCGACAGCACGAAGTCGCCCAGGCTGATCTCCTCGTCGACGCAACGGTCCAGAAGGCGCTGATCGACGGCTTCGTAGCGGCCGCACAGCAATACCACGCCCGGTTCCTGCGTCAGCCGCATGACGCGTTCATGCGTCAGCGCCCTGCCCTGCGGCGAAAAGTAAATCACCTTCGGCGCTGCCAATCCGGCTTCGGCCTGGCGTGCCTTGGCGGCGGTGATGGCGGCTTCCAGCGGCTTGGCCAGCATCACCATGCCAGGTCCGCCGCCGTAAGGGCGATCATCGATCGTCCGGTAATTGTCCTGCGTGAAATCGCGGGGGTTCCACAGCTGGAGCTCGCAACGCTTCTGCTCGAAGGCGCGACGCGTGATGCCCGACTGCGTGAGGGCAGCGAACATCTCCGGGAAAAGCGTTACGACATCGAATTGCATGCTGCTCGCCTTTCCCGCTTTCCGCCATCGCGCGACCCGCGCGTTTCAAGCACTATGGCACTATGCGGCTCAATAATCCCGTTCCCAATCGACCGTGATCTTGCGTGAGGCCTGATCGACGGTTTTGACGAACTGGTCCACGAACGGGATCAGCCACTCCTTCGGCTTGTCGGCACCCGGCTCCAGCGGCGCGGCGACGCGCAGGATGGGATGAGCGCCGTTGTCCATCAGGTCGGCCACCGTGCCGAGCGGTTCGCCCTTCAGGTTGTCGACCGCCAGGCCGATCAGATCGATCCAGTAAAACTCGTCCTTGTCCAGCACCGGAAAATGGCTGCGCCGGACTTGCACGGTAGCGCCCTTGAGCGCTTCTGCGGCATTGCGGTCGGCAACGCCCATCAACTGGGCAACCACGTCCTCGCCATGACGCTTGGCCTGCATGACGTCCACATCGCGCAGCACGGGTTTGTCCAGCCACCATGTCTTGGCGTGCAGCAGGGCATCGCCGTCGTCCGAGTAGGGTCTGATCCTTACCCAGCCATGGATGCCGTAGGCGCCAGAGATGTAGCCGACGAGGACCAGGTCCTCCGGCGCGTCTGCCGATGCGGTATTGCGGGTCAAATCAGACTGCAGCCTTCTTTGCCGATTCTTTCACCAGGCGGGCTACGGTCGGGGACAGCTGGGCGCCGACGCCTTGCCAGTAAGCCAGGCGATCCTGGGTGATGCGGAAGCCTTCATCCTTGCCGGCGGAAACCGGGTTGTAGAAGCCGATACGCTCGATGAAGCGGCCGTCACGACGATTGCGGGAATCGGTGGCGACGATGTTGTAGAAGGGGCGCTTCTTGGCGCCGGCACGGGCTAGACGAATAACGACCATAATGTTTCCAGAAAATTGACCGAACGTGGGAAAAGCCTGCAATTATAGCGTGCGTATCCCATACTGGCAAACTTGACGATCCTTCTGTGAAAGAGAGGTCTTCGGGCGGTTAGTGTTGCACGCGAAGCAAGGCTGGTGCACACTGGCGTCCGCCTTTCGCCGTGTTATCCGCCCGTCATGACAGCCACCCACAAGAACAAGACATTTGCCACCCTGCTCGCCTTCATCCTGGGCGGCATCGGTGCTCATCGCTTCTACCTGTATGGACGGCGGGACAGGTGGGCTTGGCTGCATGTGCTGCTGTTTCCGCTTTCCATTTTCGCCGGCTTCATTGAAGCGCTGGTGATCGGCCTCACCCAGGACGAACCCTGGGATGCCCGGCACAATGCGAACTCCGGCCGCCAATCGCATTCCGGCTGGCCGCTTGCCGTGCTGCTGGTGTTGACATTGGGCGTCGGCGCGACTGCCCTGATTGCAACTTTGGCCCGGATCTTCGACCTGCTCTATACCGGCGGCGCTTACGGCTGAACCCGGTTCGCCGGCGCGCGCAGGCCGCCGGCGTGGTGTGATGGCCGACTATGCCGCCGTCATCTCGGCTTTCATCGATTTCGCGATCGGCGCCCGCCTCAGCGCAGAAGCGCGAGGCCCCGATAGCCAAGCCTTCCCGCTGCCGATGCAGCCGCAGGCGAGACTGCGGCGAGACAATGGCCGCGCACCAGCGTCCCTGACGCACAGGAAATCTGATTCGACCGCTACGGCCTGTTCATGCAACGCGGCGAACAGGCCACCATGGAGCGCGCCAAGACCGACAAGCCCGGCCGGAGCCTCTGGCCGAAAGAAGGCATCGACAGCAGCTGCGTTAGCTGCGTCAGCCACCCGCACCGCACGCCGCTAGATCGACAGGCTGGTGGTTTCAAGCAGCTGGCAGCCGTCGATCTTCCACGCCTGGCCTTCATCCCTTTCCATGCGGAACAGCGCCAGCCACACATGGCTGTCGCGGCTGGTCAGCCTCACGACCTGCAGCACCATGCCATGGACAACGCGCGGATCGGAGAAGAGCGCCAGCTGGTGCTGATAGACCGGGTTGTACTGCTCCTTGATCATGCGCATGAAATTGTCCGGACTGCCGATCTGCAGCTTGCTCTGGTCCGTGGTCTGCTCGAAGGCGATCGCTGCGTCATCGTCTGCCAGTGCGTCCAGCTGGGTTTGCACGACCGCCTGGATGGCAACCTGGTCTTCATCGGTCAGGCTTTCCACCGGCTCCGCCGCGCTGGCTTGCCACGGCATGGCACAACTGACGGACAAGGCCAGCAGCGCTAGTAGGCGCTTCATGAGTACCTCCGAATCGAGAATTACCCCCTGCTCCCTCGCTACGACTAAGCAAATTTCATGCGGGTTCCTCGGTCGCGGAAATTCATTCCGGGCAAAACCTGAACATCGTGCCGCGCAAAAACAAAAGGCAGCCTGAGCTGCCTTTTTCTCCGCACCTGCCCGAAGCTGCTATCAGAACTGCTCCTCGGACAAGGCCAGCACGCCGGCGCTTCCTTCGGTGATGAGCGCACGGCAACCGGGGGCCGTGGATAGGAAATGATCGGCGAAGAAACGCGCCGTCGCCAGCTTCGCGGTGTAAAAGGCGGCATCGCCTTCGCCCTGGTCCAGCTTCTGGCGGGCGACGAGCGCCGCCCGCGCCATTTGCCAGCCGCCCAATACCACGCCGGCCAGCTTCAGATAAGGCACGCTGCCGGCGAACACCGATTTCACATCGGACTTGACGTTGGCCACGACGAAATCCACTACCTGCTCCAGCGCCTTCGACGCCGCCGACAGATGCTGGCGGATCGCAGCCAGGTCGCCGGAAGAATAGGCGGCCAGTTCCTCCTCGGTGCGGCGGATCTGGGCGATGATGCCCTTCGCCACCGCGCCGCCGTCGCGCGCCGTCTTGCGGCCGACCAGGTCGTTGGCCTGGATGGCGGTGGTGCCTTCATAGATGGTCAGGATGCGCGCGTCGCGGTAGTACTGGGCGGCGCCGGTCTCCTCGATGAAGCCCATGCCGCCATGCACCTGCACGCCGGTCGAAGCGACATCGATCGACATCTCGGTCGACCAGCCCTTCACGATCGGCACCATGTACTCGTAGAACGCCTGGTTGGCCTTGCGCGCCGCCTCGTCCGGATGGTGGTGGGCGGCATCGGAAGCGGCGGCGGTCACGTAGGACAGCGCCCTTGCCGCCTCGGTCTGGGCGCGCATCGCCATCAGCATGCGCCGCACGTCCGGCTGGTGGATGATGGCTACCGGGCCGGGAGATCCAGACAGGTCGCGCGACTGCACCCGTTCCTTCGCATATTGCACCGCCTTCTGGTAGGCGCGCTCGGCCACCGCGATGCCCTGCATGCCGACGGCGAAGCGGGCGGCGTTCATCATGATGAACATGTACTCCAGCCCGCGGTTCTCCTCGCCGACCAGCGTGCCGATGGCGCCGCCATGGTCGCCGAACTGCAGCACGGCCGTCGGGCTGGCCTTGATGCCGAGCTTGTGCTCGATCGAGACGCAGTGCACGTCGTTGCGCTCGCCGAGCGAGCCGTCGCCATTGATCAGGAACTTCGGCACGATGAACAGCGAGATGCCCTTCACGCCTTCCGGCGCATTCGGCGTGCGCGCCAGCACCAGGTGCACGATGTTTTCCGCCATGTCGTGCTCGCCGTAGGTGATGTAGATCTTGGTGCCGAACAGCTTGAAGGTGCCGTCGCCCTGCGGCACCGCGCGGGTGCGCACCAGCGAGAGATCGGACCCGGCCTGCGGCTCAGTCAGGTTCATGGTGCCGGTCCATTTGCCGGAGATGAGATTTTCGAGATAGGTCTGCTTCTGCTCGCCACTGCCGGCGGTCATCAGCGCCTCGATGGCGCCGTCGGTCAGCAGCGGACACAGCGCGAAGGAGAGGTTGGCGGCATTCAGCATCTCGATGCAGGGCGTGGCCACCAGCTTGGGCAGGCCCTGGCCGCCGAATTCGACCGGATGCTGCACGCCCTGCCAGCCGGCCTCGCCGAAGGCCTTGAATGCTTCCCTGAAGCCCTTGGCCGTGGTGACTTGGCCGTCATGCCAGAAGCTCGGCTCCCTGTCGCCCGGGAAGTTGAGCGGCGCGATCACCTCGCCGCAGAACTTCGCATTCTCTTCGAGGATGGCTTCCACCGTCTCCGGCGTGGCATCCTCGCATCCCGGCAGGGCGTTGATCTGCTTCAGTCCGGCCAGCTCGTTCATGACGAACAGCATGTCCTTCAGCGGGGCGACATAGGTCATTTGGGGTCTCCTGCGATCTCAAAAAATTAGGCAGGCCGGCTGGATTATCGCGGACAGGCTTTCGCAAACCTGTCAGTCCCGCGACAAACCGGCACGTCCTGCCTGGTTTTTATGCGTGCTGCGCTACTGCTCGACTGCGATTGGCGTTCAGCCGAGTTCCTTTACCAGCTCCGGCACGATCTGGAACAAATCGCCGACGATGCCGTAGTCGGCCACCGAGAAGATCGGCGCTTCCGGATCCTTGTTGATGGCGACAATCGTCTTGGAATCCTTCATGCCGGCCAG
>NZ_FZOT01000040.1 GCF_900188095.1 Noviherbaspirillum humi
TTGGTCATTAATGCCCGCCCGATGGCCAGCATCTGCTGCTCCCCGCCCGACAGCTGCGCGCCCAGGTTGCTTCTTCTTTCCTTCAGCCGCGGAAAGAAGCCGTACACCCGCTCCAGCGTCCACGGCTGCAAACCGCTGCCCCTGGCCGGCGCTCGCGCCGTGGCCACCAGATTCTCCTCCACCGTCAGGTTCGGAAACACCTGCCGCCCTTCCGGCACCAGCCCCAGCCCCAGCCGGGCGATGCTGTGCGAGGCCAGCCCGTGCACCGGCTGGCCGTCGAAGGCGATGCGGCCGGCCTTCACCGGCAAGAGCCCGAACAGGCACTTGACGGTGGTCGAGCGCCCCATGCCGTTGCGCCCCAGCAGCGTCACCACTTCGCCGCGCCGCACTTGGCAGCTGACCCCGAACAGCGCCTGCGCATGGCCATATGACGCTTCCAATGCGTCGATCTCGAGCAAGGCCGTCATGCCGCTTCCTCCCCCAGGTACACCGCCCGCACTTCCGGGTGGTGTCTGACTTCGTCCGGCGTGCCGGTGAACATCACCCGGCCGTACACCAGCACCGTGATGCGGTCGGCCAGCGCGAACACCGCGTCCATGTCGTGCTCGATCAAGAGAATCGCGTAGCGGCCCTTGAGCTGCTTGAGCAGCGCCACCACCGACGCCGATTCCTGCACGCTCATGCCGGCCATCGGTTCGTCCAGCAGCAAAAACGTCGGCTTGGCCGCCAGCGCCATGGCCAGCTCCAGCTGGCGCCGCTCGCCGTAGGCCAGGTCTTCGGCCGGGGTGTGCAGCCGGTGCCCCAGGCCGGCCGCCTGCAACGCTTCCTGCGCCGCCTGGACCCGGACCTTGCGGCCCAGCAGCGGCTGCCAGAAGCGGAACGCGTGCTCGTTGGCGCCCATGGCCGCCAGCACTGCATTCTCCAGCACCGTGAACTCCTCGAAGATCGAGGTGATCTGGTAGGAGCGCAGCAGGCCCTGCCGCGCCCGCGCCTGGATCGGCAGCGACGTCACGTCGCGCCCGGCGAACACGACCCGGCCGGCATTGGCGGCCAGCTCGCCGGAGAGCTGGTTGATGAGGGTGGTCTTGCCGGCGCCGTTGGGGCCGATGATGGCGTGCAGCTCGCCCGGCTGGATGTCGATCGACACGTGGTCGGTGACCAGCAGGCCGCCATAGCGCTTGACCAGCGAGTCGGTATGCAGCAGCGCGGTGCTCATCGGCGTTCTCCCAGGGGTGGCAGGTTCGGTTGCGCCGCCATGGGCGCGGCGTGATCATCGGCATCGTTCGGCTGGCGCCGGGCTTCGAGTTTCTGCAGCACGCCGATGATGCCGGCCTTGCCCAGCAGCGCCACCAGCACGATGATCGGCCCGAACAGCGCCATCCAGTGCTCGGTGACGCCCTTGAGCAGTTCCTCCAGGCCGAGAAAGGCCAGCGTGCCCAGGAGCGGACCAAATATCGAGCCGATGCCGCCCAGCACCACCATCACGATCAGGTCGCCCGAGGTGACCCAGGACAGCGTGCTGGGCGAGGCGAAGGCGTTCAGGTTGGCCAGCAGCATGCCGGCGATGCCGCAGACGATCGCCGACAGCACATAGGCGCACAGCAGGTAGCTGCGGCTGGGAAAGCCGACCGCATTGATGCGGCGCGCATTCTGCCGTGCGCCCCTGAGCACCATGCCGAACGGCGAGCTGCGCAGGCGCGCCATCCACCACGTCAGCAGCACCAGCTGCGCCAGCGCCACCGCGTACACCACATACGGCTTGCCCAAGTCCAGCCCGAAGAAGTGGCTGGTCAGATTGATGGTGGTGCCGTCGTCGCCGCCGTACTGCTTCAGGCTGACGAACACGAAGTAGCCCATCTGGGCAAATGCCAGGGTGATCATGATGAAGGCGATGCCGGAGGTGCGCAGGCTGATGGCGCCGGTGATCAGGCCGACGAGGCCGCAGCTGAGAATGCACACCAGCAGGTGGACCCAGCCGCTGTCGATCTCGTAGAACGCCGGCAAGGCCACGCTGTAGGCGCCCAGGCCGAGAAACAGCGCATGGCCCAGGCTCACCAGCCCGCCATAGCCCAGCGCCAGGTTGAGCGCGGTGGCGGCGATGGCGTAGATGATGATGCGGGCGAAAAAGGCGACGTAGAACGGCTGCCCGGTGGCGGCGGCCACGAACGGCACCGCCGCCAGCAGCGCCAGCACCAGCAGCGGCAGCAGCACGCTCGGGCGCAACAGGGAGGATCGGGAGGAAGTAAGGGAAGAGTTCATCAGCTTCTCCTGGCCGGGAACAGGCCTTGGGGGCGCAGCGCCAGCACCACGGCCATGAGCACGTAGACCAGCATCGAGGCCAGCGCCGGGCCGGCGGCATTGGCCACTTCGCGGCTCATCACTTCGCGCAGCAGCATCGGCAGGAAGGCGCGGCCCAGGGTGTCGGCCACGCCCACCACCAGCGAGGCATAGAAGGCGCCGGAGACCGAGCCGATGCCGCCGATGACGATCACCACCAGGGCGGTGATGAGCACCGGCTCGCCCATGCCGGCCTGAATCGACAGGATCGGCCCGGCCATCACGCCGGCGAGTCCGGCCAGGGCCGCGCCCAGGCCGAACAGCAGGGCGTTGAGCAGCCGGATGTTGACGCCCAGCGCGCCGACCATCTTCGGGTTGACCGCGCCGGCGCGAATGAGCATGCCCAGGCGGGTCTTGTGCATGAGCAGGTGGGCGCCGACGGCCACCGCCAGGCCGACGGTGATGATGGCGAAGCGGTAGGCGGGATAGGTGATGCCGAACAGGTTGACGGTGCTCTCCAGAAAGGCCGGCACCGGCAGGAAGTACGGCTGCGGGCCCCAGATGATGCGCGCCATCTCGTTGAAGAACAGCACCATGCCGAAGGTGGCCAGCACATGGTCGAGGTGGTCGCGCCCGTACAGGCGCGACACCGCCAGCTTCTCCAGCAAAAAGCCGACCAGTACGCAGCCGGCCAGGGCGGCGATGACGGCCACAGTGAAGGAGCCGCTCATCTCAAAGGCGGTGGCGGCGAAGTAGGCGCCGAGCATGTACAGCGAGCCGTGGGCCAGGTTGATGAAGCTCATGATGCCGAACACCAGCGTCAACCCGGCGGCCAGCAGAAACAGCAGCACGCCGTACTGCAGGCCGTTCAGCAGCTGCGGAA
>NZ_FZOT01000003.1 GCF_900188095.1 Noviherbaspirillum humi
CGGAGCGGCCGGTGCGGCTGATCTCGGCGATCAACCGCATCTACGAGAAGTTCGGGCTGAACGATCTGGAGCAGATCGAGGATGCGCCGGAGTACAAGCCGGGATTGATTCTCACCCCGGAACTGATCCAGCAGTACCTCACGAAGAAGGTATCCGAGCCGGCCTGACAGGCGAGAAAACAAAGGGCGGCCAACGGGCTGCCCTTCTTCATTCAAGGTTCCATTTCAAACACGCAGCGGAGAGGCATCACGGCAATGACGAGCTTGGGCAGCGAAACCGCATCGAACGGCGACACGCCGGAAGTGAAGGAATCACGGGTCCTGATCGACCCCTACCGCGACTGGTCGGAGGGCGAGGGCATCCCCATCCATCTCGATTTCGGCCACAACCTGCTGGCCCTGGAAACCGGCTGGTGGGACCGCTACGAAGCCAAGGGATGCTTCGCCCATACCCATGGTTCCGGCGACTTCATGGCCAACTACGTGCTGGAGGTGCCGCCGAGCGGCAAGACGCGCCCGGTGAAGCACTTGTACGAAATGTTCTGCTACGTGCTGGCCGGCCACGGCTCGACCAAGGTGTGGCTGCCCAACGGCGAGACCCGCACCTTCGAGTGGGGCCCGAAGGCGATGTTCGCCATTCCGCTCAACTGCCAGTACCAGATATTCAACGGCACGGGCAAGAAGGCGGTCCGCATCTCCTGCACCAACGATGCGCCGATCACCATCAACCTCTACCACAACCTCGATTTCGTCTTCAACAATCCCTGCGCGTTCCCTGAACGCGTCGGCCAGGAGAAGCATTTCGAGGGCGAGGGCGACCACACCGCTTACACGCACAAGTCCAACACGGTGAAGCGCAACGTCTGGGAAACCAACTTCGTTCACGACCTGTCGAGCTTCAAGCTGTACGACCTGGAAGAGCGCGGCAAGGGTTCCACCAACGTCAGCTTCATCCTCGCCGACGGCACCATGCATGCGCACGTGTCGCAGATACCGAAGGGGCGCTACAAGAAGGCGCATCGCCATGCCGCCGGCACCCATGTGCATGCGGTCGATGGCGAGGGATATTCGCTGCTGTGGTACGAAGGCGATTCGGAATTCACGGAAATCCCGTGGGAGCACGGCTACATGTACACGCCGCCGTTCTGGATGTTCCACCAGCATTTCAACACCGGCCCGGCGCCGGCGCGCTACCTCGCCTGCAGCCTCGGCAGCCGGCGCTATCCCTTCATCTCGCTGCGCCGCAAGAGCGCCGAAGGCGCCGGCTCCATCTCGCTCTCCCAAGGCGGGCGCCAGCTGGAGTACGAGGACCAGGACCCACGCATCCATCGCAAGTGGCTGGAAGCGATCCGCGAAACCGGCGTGCCTTCCGAGATGGGCGAAATCTTCGATGAGCCGGCCATCATGGCGCTGCCGCAGGAACGTCTCACCGGCGTGATCAGCACGCCGCGCTCCACCGGCCCGGCAGTCTGATCCGGTTCGAAGCCACAGGACGACATGCCGCACGATCTCGATTTCGACCATGAGCATGAGCAGATGTCGGCGGCGCAGCGCGATGCGCTCGCCCGCTTCCTCTGGGAGCAGGAAACCATTGCGCTGACCACGGTCGGCATCGACATCGGCAGTTCAACCTCCCACCTGATCTTCGCCCGCGTGGTCCTGCAGCGCCTGGCGGAAGGCTTGTCCAGCCGCTTCGTGGTGGTGGAGCGGCGCGTGCTGTGGCGCTCGCCCATCATGCTTACGCCCTTCCTGCCGGATGGCACGATCGATGCGCATGAGCTGCAGCACTTCATCCACCACGCCTACCACGATGCCGGCCTGGCGCGCGGCGATGTCGACAGCGGAGCGGTGATCCTCACCGGCGAGGCGATCAAGCGTCGCAATGCCCGCGTCATCGACGAGATCTTCGCCCGCGAATCGGGCAAGTTCGTCTGCGCCACCGCCGGCCACAAGCTGGAATGCATCCTGGCGGCGCACGGCGCCGGCGCCACCGCGCTGTCGAAGCGGCGCGGGCAGTGCGGGCTGCACGTGGACATCGGCGGCGGCACCACGAAGCTGGCGCTGATCGACAATGGCAACATCGTGAGCGTGGCTGCCTTCGCAGCCGGCGGCCGCCTGCTGGCGCAGGATACTGCGGGCGCTTGGAGCCGCATCGACGATGCGGCCCGTTTGGCGGCTCAGGAACTCGGCATGGCCGCGACGCCCGCCGCCTTCGACAGCAGCGCCGGCCGGCAGGCCGTTGCCGCACGGCTGGCGGCCATCATCATGGACCGGATCACTGGCACGCCGCTCGATGGCCTCGGCCGGCAGCTGATGCTCACCGACCCACTCCACCGCACGGTCGAGCCCGAGTTCGTCACTTTCTCCGGCGGGGTCGCCGAATACCTGTTCGGCCATGAAACCCGCGACCATGGCGACATCGCCCCCCTGCTCGCCGCCGAGATCGTCGCGCAGATCAAGGCGCGCCTGGCCATCCCCGTGGTCGAGCCGCAGGAGCGCATTCGCGCCACGGTGATCGGCGCCTCGCAATTCACGGTGCAGGTCAGCGGCAAGACCATCTATCTGCCGGACCGCGCCGCGCTGCCGGTGCGGAACCTGCCGGTGCTGCACCTTGGGGTAGACCTGCCGGAGCACATCGACAGCGAGGCGGTGGCGTCAGCCCTGGCGCGCGAAGCCGACCTGGTGAATCTCGATGCCTCGGCGCGGCTGGCCATCGCCTTTACCTGGCAGGGCGAGCCGGAGCATGCGCGGCTGCTGGCCATGGCGCGCGCCATCATGGGCTTTGCCGCTCCCGGCGGACACCGACATGCGCCGCTGTTCCTGATGATCGATGGCGATGTCGGCGCCTCTCTCGGCCGCATCCTGCATGAGGAACTCGGCCTGGAAGATGGGGTGGTTTCCATCGACGGCGTGCAGCTGCGTCCGCTCGACTTCGTCGACATCGGCGAACTCATCGATCCGCCCGGCGTGGTGCCGGTGGTGATCAAGTCTTTGCTGTTCCCGGGCGACATCCCGGCGGGCTGAGACGAGATCGGCTGCCTACTCCGCCCGCGCTCCCGAAACCTTCACCACCTCCGCCCATTTCTTCGTCTCGCTGCGGATGTAGGAAGCAAACTCGTCCGACTTGCTGCCGACGGGTTCCGCGCCTTGACCCAGAATCTTTTCGCGGATCTCCGGCAGGGCGACGATCTTCGCCACTTCGTTCGACAGCTTGTTCACCACCGGCGCCGGCGTGGCGGCCGGCACGAACAGGCCGAACCAGGAGCCGGCTTCGAAGTCCGCGAGTTCGCCGCCGTAGCTCGCCACCGTCGGCACGCCGGGCAGCGCCGGCACCGGTTTGGTGGTCGTGACGGCCAGCGCCTTCAGCTTGCCGGTCTTGATGTGGCCGATGGAAGAGGGCAGGTTGTCGAACATGATCTGCACCTGCCCGCCCACCAGGTCGGACACTGCCGGCGCCGAACCCTTGTAGGGGACGTGCACCATCTGGGTATGGGTCTTGGCCTTGAACAGCTCGCCGCTCAGGTGGATGGAAGTGCCGGCGCCGCTGGAGGCAAAGTTGATCTCGCCGGGATGGGCGCGCATGTAGGAGATCAGCGCCGGCACGTCGCCGATGCGGTTCTTCTCCGCGAAGCCGCTGTTGATGGCAAGGACGTTCGGCACCGAGGCTACCAGGGAAATCGGCGTGAAGTCGCGCAGATGGTCGTAGGGCATCTTGGCGTACAAGGCCGGGTTGATGGCATGGGTGCCGACCGTGCCCATGAACATCGTGTAGCCGTCGGGGGCCGCCTTGGCGGCGATCGCGCCGCCGGTATTGCCGGCCGCGCCGGGGCGGTTCTCGACGATGACCGGCTGGCCCCAGTTCTTGCTCAATTCGGCGCCGACCAGGCGCGCCAGGATGTCGGTGGTGCCGCCCGGCGTGAAGGGAACGATGATGGTGATCGGCTTGGTGGGATAGTTTTGCGCCTGTGCCGGACCCAGGGTGGCGAAGGCCATGGCGGCGACTGCCGCGAAGCGTCGGAACTTCATGCTTGTCTCCTGATTGTGTTGTGTTGTGTTGTGGCCTAATGATAGGCGATTTTGATTCCGAGACGCAGCTTGGTTCGCCGTCGATTGCGCTTGCCGGGACCGCCTGCCCGATTTGCCGCCATAATTTGTTCAGTTCAATCTGTGCAGAGGATGAAGACATGAAGAAAAGCGTCATCGCCGCCCTCGGGCTCGCATTCGCCGCCGCCGCGCAGGCGGAAACCATCGGCGACGTCAGCACCACCTTCCGGCTGCTCGGCGCCAACAACAAGATCGTGGTCGAGGTGTTCGACGATCCCAAGGTGAAGGGCGTCGCCTGCTACCTGTCCCATGCCAAGACCGGCGGCATCAAGGGCAGCCTCGGCATGGCGGAAGACACATCGGATGCGTCGGTGGCTTGCCGCCAGGTCGGGCCGATCGCCTTCAATGGCACGATTCCGCGCGAAGAAGAAGTGTTTTCGGAGCGGTCGTCCATCCTGTTCAAGCATGTGCGGGTGGTGCGCATGGCCGATCCGAAGCGCAATACGCTGGTCTATCTGGTTTATTCGGATCGGGTGATCGAAGGCAGCCCCAAGAACAGCGTGACGGCGGTGCCCGTGCCGGGCGATATGCCGCTGCCGCTCAAATAAGCTTGCTGCTCATCGGCGGCACCGGGTAACCCGCCCAGAATGCGAGACGGCCCGTAGGACGGGCCGTTTCATTGCAGGCGCTTGGCGATCCGGAACAGTTCCCTCGCCTTGTCCAGGGTGAACGCTTCGTCCGGCAGGCGCTGGGCCAGCGAATTGACTAGGCGCGCCATGGCCTTGCGGTCATCCTCGGAAAGCGCCATGAACAACTGACAGAATTGGGAAAATTCGGGCTTGGAGTGGGATTCGATTTGGGCCATCTCTGCTCGCCATGCTTGTAACTGGACGATCAATAGTCCTAGAGCGCCGAAATCCGCACAATCCCCTCTACACGGTATGACCTATCGATGCGGCGGAAGTCATTGATCCTGTTTAAGTTCAAGCAGGGTCTCGATCAACTGGATCACGACCTTTTGTTCCGACCGGTCGAGCTTGTTGAAGCCGTTGAGCAGCGAAGGCGGAAGGGTTGAAGACCGTCCTTCCTGCGCGCCGGGCGCATGTTCGCCACCACCGAAGCGCAGCCACTCCGGCGTGACGCTGAGTTCATGGGCAAGAATGCGGATCTTGTCCTGCGTCGGAATGGATTCGCCGACCAGCCATTTGCGCGCAGCATGGATGGTGACCTTGTCCGACATGGAGAGCGAATTGTAGAGGCGGGCGAGCTGTGTCGGCCCCGCGCCCGGGAACCCTGCGTTTTCCAATGCGTTGACCAGGCGTTCACTGAACTGCCGGCGCTCCAATTCCTTGTTCAACTTTGCCTTCCTCATGAACCAATTGCCAATGGGCAACAATTATAGCGTCAAGCCGGGAAATTGGAATTTGATGTAGCACATATTTCATGCAACATCTGAGCGGCATCAATACACGTTTCGTCAATCGACGCCCCGCGTCGAGAGCGGACTTCCCGGTTCCATCGCCATAACGCGAAAAGAACGCGATTATGCCCTTTAAATAACGATATGAAATTGAAATGCAAAAATTATGATTTTCCTGAACCGACTATGACGCCGCGCGAGCGGCTGGCCGACGAATGGAAAACGAACAATTTCTCCGACGCGCCGCGTCCGCTGCGCTGCGCGACTATGCCAAGCGCATGAGCGAGGGCCGCGAGACCAGCTTTCCGCGCTGGGCGGTGGAAATGCTCGGCATGCCGCTGCGTACGCTGCAGCAGCAGGCGCCCAAGGGCCATCTGGCTTCAGGCGGCTGAGGCCGAATCCCGGGTCGCCGCCTTAGACCCTCAGAGCCTGTTCAGTGTCGATGGCCCCAGCCGCGGCCGCCCCAGTAGCCGAAGCTGAAGCTGACCGGGGGCGCGGCATACACCGGCGCCGGCTGCACCATCACCGGCGCAGAATATACCGGCGCCTGGCTGTAGACCGGGGCGGGCTGGTACACCGCGCAGCCGCCGAGCAGGGAAGAGGCTGCGGCAACGGCAGCGAGAACTTTGATGGACGATTTCATGGAACACCCCTTTCTCATGTCTGCATGATAGACAGAGCCAGAAAGTCTCCGTAGCGCGCTTACCCTTTCTTACAGGGAAGGCAAGCCCTGATACATGGCGACACAAGCAGCGTGTTCCATTGACGCCATGAACGAATTCCTTCGATGCCGCCGATAAAAAAAGCCCGGCGACTTGCGTGGCCGGGCAAAACTTAACTCTTAAAGGAGACCAATGGACATGTTCATGAACATGTCCTGATTGGAGACCCAATTGTAGGGGGCGAGACTGACAGAGAGCTGAAGCCCCCGGGCGGCTGGGCGTTTAGTGGGCAGGGCTTGAGAAAGATCAAGCCTCGCATGACTCGTGCACGCCGGATCGCGGAGCCTGGCCGCGCATTCGCTACCTGCGCTGCGGGAGCCGCGCTGCCTGCTTCAGCGTTGAGCGGCTCAGTCTATGTAGCTCAGTCTATGTAGTATTCGGCGGGCGCACGCGTCACCTCGTGCGATGGCGTGGAAGCGCAGCCGACCAGCATCGACGCCAGCAATGACACAGCGATCAGTAACTTGCCCATGGCTATTCTCCGGAGGTTGATCAATCGGGATGCTGCATCCCTTCAACCCTAGACCATGAACGGTGAAACGCCACTTCCGGATCGTGATATCACTCATTTGCGTGAGTAATGCCACGCACGGCTGCCGTGATCAGGCAATCCTGCCGGGCACGCCGGGTTCCTCATGGGCGGCGAAGCGCACACGCAGGCGGTAAAACCCGTCGGCAAGACGAGCGGACCGCCGTGATCCTGCGAACGCGGTGAATAGGCGACATCGGTGCGCCATCATGCGACTTGTTCCGATGCGTTCTCCAGCCAAAGAATGGAGGCCCCGAAGGCGCGCAGGCTGTCCCTCGCCTGACTCGCCGCTATCGGCGCTTGAGCTTGCGGACCGGCCGCGAAGGCGATCCTTCCTTCCCGCTCATCGCGGCAGCGGCGGAGTCGGCGACTGGGGCGGGCGCTGAATGGGCGTACCCAGCGAAGGGTAGAAGTAAGGCGACGGGCGCGGAAAAACCGTGGTGCCGGAGCGGGCGGGCGCCGAACCGCGCTCGGCGGCCGCGTCGGCGTTGTAAATGAGCGTGTCGGATGGCAGCGGAATGGCTTCGCGGGTGGCAGGATCGATGACGGTCAGCTCCGGCCGTCTGGCGCCGTCCTCGGGATGGGCAGGGAGGGCGAGAAGCAGAAACGGCGTCAGTATCAGGCTTCGCATGATTTCTCCTGGACCGTGCATGTCGCGCAGGCGGGCGGCCGGCGAGCGGCGTTGAACGCGGGGCAGCGCAGCCGCCGTGTGAAGCATAGCCGACTCCTTCGGTCGGCAGCATTGATCTGGACCAGATGCCTGCCATCCGCTGCGAACTGTGAACTAATAGCATAGGAAGCAGTCCTTTTTTAACAGCGAACTGAATGGTTGACCATTCTGCGCTCGCTCTCATTCAAGGCATAATGCTGCCTTTCATCCATTCCCTGGTCGCTGAAGTTTGAATATGGCAAGCTCCGCGTTCGACGTAACCGTGGTCTACATGGGCAAATCCCTCACCGTCCATGTGGCCGACAGCTGGACTTACCGTACGGCCGATCTGTTCGGCATTCTCCTGGACGAGCTGGAACAGGCCAGCCTGCGCCAATCCGACTTTCCCGAATTCCTCGGCAACCTCGAAGCCGGCGACCTGATCGAAACGGCGGCGCGATTCTCGACCCGGGCGCAGGAGTTCGGCAGGTGGTTCAAGTGGCAGATGTCGCAGCAGGTCTACGATGCGACCTACGCCCGCGGCAAGGAAGATCATCACGCCGAGCGCGCCGAGCGCGAGTATGCGTCGCTGCTCTCGCGGCTGGACGTCAGGACGACCAAGACCAGGCCCTGAGTCTTTTTCGATGGTGTTTGCCGCCTGGGAGGCGAGGACCGACGAGCCGCCGTCGCAGTGATGGCGAAGGGAAAACGCACCGTCTTCTGCAGGAAAGGTTTTGGATAACTCCAACCGCGCTTACGGAAACAAGGGATGGGTCATTTCACGTTAATGAGAGAGTAATCTCGACGGCTTCGGGCAGCGCGGATGCCCGGCTGGAAAACCCGATGGCCTATGGACGCCCGAGCAGCCGCATCCACCTTGCCGGAAGGGCCGCGCGTGCGAAAGCCGGCACGGCCTGGCCGGCGACTCGCCGCGTCAGCATGGCGATCCGAGGACGGCGGGCAGCAAGCCAGTTCCCGAAGCAAGGCAGCGCAAGGACTTGCACATCCTCGCAGGTGAACTTAAGCGAGACGCCATCCCAATGCAGTTGCGAACGGCTCTTGCGAGCGCCCGAGGGCTGATGGCTTTCCATCCCCGACCATGCCGCTTCATAGTCGCGCCGCAAATCTTCGAAGCAGGCATGCCAGTCGGCCAAGGTGGATTTCCGGCCCAGTGAATCGGCTTGCAGGAAACGGGAGGGGGCCGGCTGCATGGGTTCCACGGTCGGCTCGGCTTGCGGAGCGGCTGACATCGACCTATTCATCATATTTCCTCAATCACACGACAAGCCGAGCCTAGCGGCGCCGGTTTGCCTCGGCGAGCAGGGTTACATTTTGTAGCTGGTGGATCCGAAAGCCCAGTCTGCCGCGCTTGCCGATGCTGCTCCCGCCCTCGGCGTGCCGCCGCCCTGTTCAAGGTCGAGGCGGCTTTCCAACCCATGGACTTTTCACGCGCGATGCTTTCCACGAGCCTGCTGACTGTGGTATTTTCCTCACGGAAACATACTTAAAGGCAACAACGTCTACCCGCGGAGACATCGGTGTTCAACAACATATCCATAAAAACCAAGCTCATCTTCATCCTCGCTTCCCTTTCCACCGTGTCGCTCCTCGTCGGCGCCTTCGGCCTGTACAGCCTGAATGGCACCAACCGGTCGGTGCAGAACGTCTATCAGGACCGTCTGGTCACGCTGGGAGAACTGAACAAGATTGCCTTGCTGATGCAGGCCAACCAAATCCTCCTCGCCAAGGCGGTCACCGGCGATGCCTCCGGGGTGGAAGCTGCGGTTGCCGATATCAACAAGCGCAACGCGGAAATCGACGCCATCTGGAAAGCCTACTCTGCCCGCACGCTGAGCGAAGAGGAAAAGCAGCTGGCCACTGCAGCGGCGGAGACCCGAGTCAAGTTCTTCAATCTCGGCTTGATGCGCGCGCTGCGCGAACTGAAGGAAGGCGACCCGCTGACATCGGCCGAACTGTTCCGCGGCCCGGTGATGAAACTCTTCGATGCCGCCCGCAAGGACAGCGATGCCCTGCTGCAGCTGCAGCTCGACCTCGGCAAGCGCGAGTACGAGCAGTCCCAGTCAAGATACGAAACCGCGCGGGTGGCCTTCATCGCGCTGCTCGGCATCGGCCTGGCCCTCGGCGTGGCGGTCGGCGTTTCGCTGATCACCGGCATCAGCCGTTCCCTCAACCAGGCGGTGCAGTTCGCGGAACGCGTCGCTGCCGGCGACTTGAGCCACCGGGTGGAGGTGCGATCCCGCGACGAAGCCGGCCAACTGCTGCTGGCCATGACCCGCATGAACGACGAACTGGCGAAAGTCGTTGGTGAAGTGCGGGAAGGAACCGATACCATCGCCACCGCCTCCAGCGAAATTTCCAACGGCAATCAGGATCTGTCTTCGCGCACCGAGCAGCAGGCCAGCTCGCTGCAGCAGACCGCATCCTCGATGGAGGAACTGGCCTCCACCATCCGCCAGAACACCGACAACGCGCGCCAGGCGAACCAGCTGGCCGTTTCCGCTTCCGACATGGCAGGCCAGGGCGGCGCCGTGGTGTCGGAAGTGGTGCAGACCATGGGCTCCATCAAGGAAAGCTCGCGCCGCATCGTCGACATCATCGGCGTGATCGACGGCATCGCCTTCCAGACCAACATCCTGGCGCTGAATGCGGCGGTGGAAGCGGCCCGCGCCGGCGAGCAGGGCCGCGGCTTCGCCGTGGTGGCGGCGGAAGTGCGCAGCCTGGCCCAGCGCAGCGCTGCGGCAGCCAAGGAAATCAAGGAACTGATCAACGATTCCGTGGCCCGCGTCGATACCGGCGCCCAGCTGGTCGGCAAGGCTGGCAGCACCATGGACGATGTGGTCAACAGCGTCAGGCGGGTGGCCGACATCATGGCCGAGCTGCTCGCCGCCAGCCAGGAGCAAAGCAACGGCATCGAGCAGGTGAATCAGGCGATCTCGCAGATGGACCAGGTGACGCAGCAGAACGCGGCGCTGGTGGAAGAGGCGGCGGCCGCCTCCGAGGCGATGCGCTCCGAGGCCGCGCGCCTGGCGGCGACCGTCGGCACGTTCCGGCTCAATGCCGAAATTGTCCCCGGCAGCATGCTGCCTGCGCCCGGCATGAAGGCGATCGCGCACCTGGGATGACGGCGGCCGCCCGCTGACGGCCCCGACGATAACGATATCGAGGAGACAACCATGGATGCGATCCAGAGCGATCTCGAGGCGCGCACCTCGCTGACCGCGAACAACAAATTCGAACTCATGCTGTTCCGCCTGGGGAAGGGCGGCGGCGAGCGAAGCGAGCTGTACGGCATCAACGTTTTCAAGGTGCGCGAGCTGATGGAAATGCCGGCGATCACCACGATTGCCGATGCCTCGCCTTATCTGCTCGGCATGGTGAACATTCGCGGCCAGATCATCCCGGTGCTCGATCTGCCGGCGCTGGCGGGATGCCGGCTGGAGCAGCCGCCGAAGATACTGATGGTGACCGAGTTCGCCCGCACCGTCCAGGCCTTCGCCGTGGAAGAGGTGGATGACATCGTCAGGCTCGACTGGTCGCAGGTGAAGCCGGCCGAATCCTGCGTCGCCGGCGAGGGCACCATCACCAGCATCGCCCATCTCGATGTCGACGTGCGCGGCAGCAGCCTGGTGCAGGTGCTGGATGTGGAGCAGATCCTGCATCGGGTCTTTCCGCCCCGGGAAGCCGCGCTGGATCGATCGGAAGCGGCATCGGAAGCCGGCGCCCGGCACGACATCCATGTGCTGGCCGCGGACGACTCCTCGTCCGCGCGAATGATGATCAGCCGCGCGCTCGATACCATGGGCATCGCGCACCGGATGGCCACGTCGGGCCAGGACGCCTGGAACCAGCTGAACCGGCTCGCCGAGGAAGCGGAAGCCGAAGGCGAGCCGTTGCTCAGCCGCGTTTCCCTGGTGCTGACCGACCTTGAAATGCCGGAAATGGATGGCTTTACCCTGACCCGCAAGATCAAGGCAGACCGCCGATTCGGCAAGCTGCCGGTGATCATCCACTCCTCCCTCACCGGCGACGCCAACGAGCAGCATGTCAAGGGCGCCGGCGCCGATGCCTATGTGGCCAAGTTCAAGCTGGAAGAACTGGCGGCCGTGATCGACCGCGTGCTGCAGCGGGTGCCGGCCTGAACGCCTGCGGGCGTGACCAGCTCAGACGGTGATGGAGCCGGAACCGAGCCCGAGGACACGTCCGCCGACCCGGATGGTGCCGTCGGCATCGAGAGCGAGCCGCAGCAGGCTTTTCCGGTTCACCGCTTCGCCTTGCTCCACTTCGTAGCGGGCAGGAAGCGCCACGCCTTCCCGCAGCAGCCAGGCGCCGAGATTGGCGCAGGCCGAGCCGGTGCCGGGGTCCTCGGCGATGGCACCGCTGGGCCGCACGGAGAAGAAGCGGGAGAGCAATCGGTCCGGCATGATGTGGTCCCGTGCGAACACATAAGCCACCTTTCGGCCTTGGCTGTTGCTGGGCCAGATGTCGAAGCGGCGGCTATCCGGCGCCGCCCGGCGCACCGCTTCAACCGAACGCACCGGCACCATCAAGTGCTGGGCGCCGGTATCCATCCACAGCGGCGGTCCCAGCAGATCACTTTCCTCTAGTCCCAGCAGCGTGGCGATCTCCTCCGACGGAAGCGCCACCGTTGCCGCTTGCGGCTCCCCGACGACCGGCGGCTTGAATTGCCAGATGTCGCCTTGCGCGGCAAGGTCCACGCATCCCGCCTCGAACTCCAGCTGGAAGGCATCTCCCGTCTGCAGTCGCTCGCGCACGACATGCGCGCTGCCGAGCGCCGGGTGCCCGGCAAAGCGCACTTCCTGGGTTGGCGTGAACACCCGGACGCGGGCGGCAGCGCGAGAAGAGGGCAGCAGGAAAGTCGTTTCCGAGTAATTGAACTGGCGTGCCAGCGCCTGCATGAGCGTTGCATCCATGCCGCGCGCATCCTCGAATACGACAAGCGGGTTGCCCCCGAAGGGTGTTTCGGCGAACACGTTCAACAGCGCAAATGTATAGGTAGGCATCAGTCAATTCCCGAATCAATTCAAAGATCATCAATGGCGGCCTGCATTGTAGTTGCTTCGATCCGATCATGCGTGGCGCGTTCGTCTATGTGCGCCGTCACAAGCAGTTTCAACTGCGCCACCCTCGAGGCGCGACGCGCGTTTGTTTGCGCGTGAAGGGAGCAAGTAGTCATCGACGCAACCCTGTCGTCAATTCTCCACGCGGTCCTGAATTGACATTGTGGCGTGATTGGAAAGTTTGGTCTTATTGATGCTGACACAAGACCCTCTTTCCATTTCGCCTTCCTCCTATGCGCCTGCGCCCATCTGCTATCGACCACCCGTCAACGGCTTGCTTGTTGCGGCAACAGAGCAAGACTGCAATCCGCACACGCGGCATGCGCAGGAAGGCGCTTGCGCTGGCAGTGCTTGCCGGTTACGCCAGCCTGACCGATGCGCAGACCGTCGCACAGCCGGGGGCGCCGGCCGGCGCACGTGTGCCGGAAGCGGGCGATATCGGGCGCGACCTCGGCCAGGACAAGGAACGATTTCCGCAACCGGCGCGCAGCGTACAACCCAGTGACGACATCGGCGAGGCGGAGCCGGGCGCGCCGACGGTAACCGTCGCCCGCTTCGAGTTCGACGACATCAAGCTCGTCGAGCGGCAGGAACTGGAAGCACTCATGGCCCCGCTGATTGGCCGCGTGCTTACCATCCGCCAGCTGGAGCGGGCGGTACAGCGCGTCACCCGCTTCTATCGCGAGCGCGGCTGGCTGGCCGTACCCTACCTGCCGCGCCAGGAAGTCAGGGATGGCGTGATCCGGGTGGGCGTGCTCGAAGGCGTATTCGACAAGGTCGAAACGACCGGCAATGCCGCCCAGGGCGACATCGACTTCGCGCGCCACATCGTTACCTCCCGCCTCACACCGGGCAAGCCGATACGTGTGGACGACCTCGAGCGCGGCCTGCTGATCGCCAACGACCTGCCCGGCACGCTGGCCGTCGGCACGCTCGGTCCGGGCAGCGAGACCGGCACCGTCGGCCTCAAGCTCAAAATCGACCGCGGCATCCGCTATCGCGCCGATGGCGAGTTCCGCAACTTCGGCAACCGGGCCACCGGCGTCGAGCAGCTGGTGCTGGGCGGCGAGTACTTCCCGGAGAATGCCTCCGGCGCCAGCATCGCGGCGCGATCGCTGGCCAGCGAGGGCATGCTGGCGCACAGCCTGGCGTATAACCGGTACGTCGGCCGCGACGGCTGGCGCATCGGCGCCCAGGCCGGCCACCTCAAGTACAAGTTGATCGAACCCTACGAAGCGCTCGACGCCCGCGGCGAAAGCAACACGCTGGGCGGCGCTGCCAGCTATCCGCTGCTGCGTTCCGAAACCGCCAACCTGCGCACCACCGTCTCCACGCTCTACCGCCACTCCATCGACTATGCCCTGAACGTGCCGCTGCGGCGTCGGCGCATCGTCAACGCCACCGCCGGCATCGACGGCGACCGCGCCGACGGGCTGTGGGGCGGCGGGGTCAACTGGGGCGGCGTCTCGCTCACCGTCGGCCGGGCCAACCTGCGCGGCGTCATCCAGGACTACCTGCAGGACCAGGCCGGCCCCAAGGTGCATGGCCCCTTCGCCAAACTCAACTTCTCCCTCAACCGGCGCCAGGAACTCAAGGACGGCTTTTCGGTGGTGGCCAGCTTCAATCTCCAGCATGCATGGCAGAACCTGGACGCGTCCGAACGTTTCGTGCTCGGCGGGCCGACCAACATACGCGCTTATCCGGTGGGCGAAGCGCCCGGCGACAGCGGCATGCTGGCCAGCGTCGAGCTGCAGCGGCGCCTCAGGGACGGCTGGCAGATGTTCGGCTTCATCGACAGCGGCCGCATCCAGGTCAACCAGAAGCCGTGGGCCGCGTCCGCTTCCGCCGCCGCGCTTCCCAACCGCTACGCGCTGCACGGCATCGGCGCAGGCGCCCGGGTCACTACCCCCGAGGGCTGGCGCGTGGAAGCCACCGCCGCCATGCCGATCGGGTCGAATCCCGGCTCGCGTTTCCGCAACCGCGAGGGCGATGGCACGGCGCATGACTTCCGCTTCTGGATCCGCATTGCAAAACCATTCTGAGTAAGGAAACACCATGAATCGCCACGCAGGACTGAACCACATCTACCGCCTGGTATGGAGCGACCGCCTGGGCGAATGGGTTGTCGCCTCGGAGATCGCCGCCAGCCGCGGCAAGCGCAGCGGTGTGAACCGTAGCCGCCGTGCCGTGGCGGTGGTCGGGATGCTGTTCAGCCTGAATGCGACGGCTGCGCCGCCCGTGGGGCAGTTGCCGCAGGGGGCGAGCGTGGCGTCGGGATCGGTGACGACAAACACCGTCGGCAGCGCGATGACGGTGACCCAGAGCACGCCGAAAGCGGTGGTGAACTGGACCGGCTTCGACATCGGCAGCTCGGCCAGCGTGGCCTTCCAGAACAGTTCGGGCAGTGCTGCGACGATCCTCAACCGCGTCTCCGGCGCGCAAACACAGATCTACGGCGGTCTCAGCTCCGACCCGACCCAGCATGTGTTCATCGTCAATCCCGCGGGCGTGCTGTTCGGCCCGGGCAGCACTGTCAGCGTCGGCGGCCTGACTGCTTCGGCATTCGATATTACTGACGCGGACTTCAATGCCGGCACCTATCGCTTCACCCGGGGAACTTCCACCGGCATGGTCATCAATCAGGGCAGCATCACCGCATTGAGCGGCGGCGCAGCGACGCTGATCGGCGTGACCGCCCGAAACGACACCGCCGGGGCGATTACGGCCGCTGGCGGCAACATCGCGCTGGCGTCGGGGGACGAGGTGACGGTCGGCATCGGCGCCAACAACCGGCTGCAGGTGGCCTTGACACCGTCGACTGTGCAGTCTCTGGTGGAAAACAAGGGCCAGCTGGAAAGCAGCGGCGGGCAAATCTACCTGGGCCTGCAAGCCACCAGCGCGGCGCTGGGCAGCGTCATCAACAACACCGGCCTGATTCGCGCCAACTCGCTGTCCACGTCCGAGGGCATCATCAAGCTCGATGCGACCAATGGCAACGTCACCAATGCCGCCAGCGGCGTCATCGAATCGAATGTCGGTGAAGCAGGCGCGCTTGCGGGCAGCATCACGCTGAACGGTGCCAATGTCACCAGCGCCGGCCAGCTCACCAACAACAGCGGCAGCATCGCCATCACCGCCGGCACTGGCGCGGCATCGCTGACGAATGCCGTGAACGCCAGCGGCGCCATCACCGTCAACGCTGGCGGCACGATCACGGCTACAGGAGGGGTAACCAGCAGCGGCGGGCAGGTTTCGATGACGTCGGGGTCGACCACCACGGTGGGCACGCTGAGCGCGGGCACAGGGCTCATTCTGCGAAGCGCGAGCACCATTACGCTTAACAGCGGCGCGGCGCTGACTGCGGGGACTGGCGGGATTGATGCAAAGGTCACGTCAACCTCCGGCAGCATTACTGGCGCGGCGAGCGATGCGACGCTGACTGCCTCGGGTGATGTGACCCTGGCAGCCGGTTCATCGAGCGGCAACATTACTGGGATACAAAGCATCACGACTACGCCAGGCAGCAATGGCAGCATCGACCTACAGGCGCTGGGCGGCACAGTTGACGTCACCGGAAATACCAACTTTAGTCTGATGACCGACAAGAATTTGGCATTGGCATCGCGTGGTTCGCTCAATGCCGGAGATTTGTCTGCGCCAGGCAATCTGAGCGTCACATCGACCCACAGCATCGTCAACGTAGGAGACCTGACTGGCGGGACAGGCGTTTATGTGGGCAACGACACCACAGGGGCCCAGCTGAACTCCCAGGGCATAGTCAAAAGCATCACGGCCGGTGTGTCGGGCAGCAAGAACGGCAAGGTGACCATTGTCAGCAACAATGGCAACAACACCAACTGGTATCAACAATACCTGACGGTCAACGGCTCCATCACCACGTATAACGATGCACTGGGCACGACCGACAAGGCGATCGACATATCAGGCAGCGGACGGCTGCAATTCATGGGGGCCAACCGCAGCATCCAGGCGCTGGGCAGCAATAGCGGCAACGTCAGCATCGCCATGGGCAAGGAGGTTTCTTTTGGCGGATACACGGACAACAACTCGAACTCTTACTCAGCAATTCAAAACTACGTAAGTCAGATCCGCTCTGCTACAGGCGATATAGAAATCAACGCAACGGGTAGCGGTGCTGGGATTTATGGTGATGCGAGCAGCACGCAGTTGATGGCGGCCCGAGATATCTCTCTAACGGCCAATGGCAATGTCAGTAGTTTCAACAGCATGACGGCTGGGCGCGATATCAGCATTACCTCACAAAACAGCGCCATCATTAATGCTGGTAATGCCACAGCGGGCCGCGACCTGAACCTGCTGTCGCACGATTCACTGATTGCTGGGGATTTGTCTGCGCCCGGCAATCTGAGCGTCACATCAACCCACAGCATCGTCAACGTAGGAGACCTGACTGGCGGGACAGGCGTTTATGTGGGCAACGACACCACAGGAGCCCAGCTGAACTCCCAGGGCATAGTCAAAAGCATCACGGCCGGTGTGTCGGGCAGCAAGAACGGCACGGTGACTATTGTCAGCAACAATGGCAACAACACCAACTGGTATCAACAATACCTGACGGTCAACGGCTCCATCACCACGTATAACGATGCACTGGGCACGACCGACAAGGCGATCGACATATCAGGCAGCGGACGGCTGCAATTCATGGGGGCCAACCGCAGCATCCAGGCGCTGGGCAGCAATAGCGGCAACGTCAGCATCGCCATGGGCAAGGATGTGGCCCTTGCTAGTTATGTCGACAACAATTCAACCAACATTTCTTCGGTAAACGCGGACTACGTGGGCCTGCTTCGATCGGCTACAGGCGACGTTACGGTCAATGCTCTTGGTAGTGGCGCGTCAATCAATGGCTCTCCAAGCTATACCCAATTAGCGGCGGCACGCGATGTGACAGTAACGGCTGCAAAGGATGTTAGCGGCTTCAACAGCACCACTGCTGGCAGAGATATCAGCATCACGGCAACCGGCGGAGCCATCACCAATGGTGGTGCCTGGACGGCGGGTCGCAACCTGAGCCTGCTGTCGCATGACGCATTAGTCGCTGGAAATCTGAGCGCGCCGGGCTACTTGAGCGTGAAGTCAACCGATGGTCAAGTCAGTGTGCTGGACCTTAGTGGCGGTACCGGTGTTTATGTGGGCAATGCCACTTCCGGTGCAGCAGTTAATGGTCAGGGCAGCGTCGGCAATATCACAGCAGGCGCACCAGGTAGCACGAATGGAACGGTCAAGATAGAAAACAACAACAGCATTGGAACATCATACAGACAATATTTAACGGTTAATGGATCGGTAACCTCCTATAACGATGCTCTGGATGTCAGTACACCCGCCATCGACCTATGGGGTACCGGCCCGATCCAGTTCAAGGATGCCAACCGTAGCATTCAGGCGCTAGGGAACAGTAGTGGGAGCGTGCGCATTGTTACGGGTAAAAGCATTGATTTCGGCGGTTATGTCGATAACAGCGGCACTTCGTTTCCCTCGATTGCCCACAATGTTGGCCAGGTGCGGGCGGCTACCGGAGACATCATAATCAGTGCGACAGGCAGTGGGGCTTCCATCACCGGCGCACCCAGCAACACGCAATTGACCGCAGGCAGGGACATCATCCTGACTGCCAGCAAAAACGTAAGCAATTTCAATAATCCGACTGCGGGCCGCGATATCGACATATCGGCGCAGGGCGGGGCCATCATCAACAGCAGCGGATGGAATGCCGGCCGCAATCTCAGTTTGCTCTCGCACGATCCGCTTACCGTCGGCAGCTTGTCGGTGCCTGGCACACTGAGCATCACGTCCACACATGGTCACATCACCGCATTGGATTTGACCGGCGGCACAGGCGTCTTTGTTGGCAACGATACCAGTGGTGTCGACGTTGCAGCGCAGGGCAGTGTGGGCAATATCACGGCGGGTGTGTCCGGCGGCACGAACGGTACCGTCACTATTGTCAATAATAATGGTGGTAATGCCTATTGGGCCCATCAATACCTGAAGGTCGATGGATCGATCACGACCTACAACGAATCCCTCACCGTCAATGACAAGCCGATCGACATATCGGGCACGGGCGGGCTGGAATTTTCGGGCGCCAACCGCAGCATCCAGGCGCTGGGCAATGGCAGCGGCAGCATCGGCATTGCCATGGGCAGGGAGATACGCTTTGGTGGCTACTACGACGGCAATGGTACCCAGTACCAGGCAGCCGGCAATTATGTAGGTGCAATCCGCACACTCAATGGCAACATCAACATCAGCGGCAACTCGATTAACACCGGGGCGATCAACGTATCGTCAACGCCGACGACACTCAATGCTGCTGGCAACATCACCGTCACGGCCACAGGCAATATCGCTGGAATCCAGCAGGCGACTGCTGGAGGCAACGCGACGCTGACCTCGACCGGCGGCAATATCAGCAGCGCCGGCAACTGGACGGCTGGCGGCAACATCACCGCATCGGCCAATGGCTCGCTGGGCATGGGCAATGCGACTGCAGGCACGAGCTTTGTCAGCGTGACCTCCAACGGCGGTCTCACCATGGGCAACGCCACGGCGCCTGATACGGTGAGCGTGACGGCAACCGCAGGCGCAGTCGATACCGGCGATCTGACCGCAGGTACCTCTGTCTATGTCGGAAGCGATGTCACCGGGGCGGCCTACAACGGGCAAGCCAAGGTAGACAGCATCACGGCCGGCGTATCGGGCATCAGGAACGGCACAATCACCATCGTCAATAACAATGGCAGTGCCAGCTGGTGGCCGGATCGATACCTGCGGGTGGACGGCTCGATCACGACCTACAACGAATCCCTTACCGTCAATGACAAGCCGATCGACATATCGGGCACGGGCGGGCTGGAGTTCTCGGGCGCCAATCGCAGCATCCAGGCGCTGGGCGGCGGCAGCGGCAGCATCGACATTGCCATGGGCAAGGAGATACGCTTTGGTGGCTACTACGACGGCAATGGTAACCAGTACCAGGCAGCCGGCAATTATGTAGGTGCAATCCGCACGCTCAATGGCAACATCAACATCAGCGGCAACTCGATTAACACCGGGGCGATCAATGTATCGTCAACGCCGACGACTCTCAATGCTGCTGGCAACATCACCGTCACGGCCACTGGCAATATTGCTGGAATCCAGCAGGCGACTGCTGGAGGCAACGCGACGCTGACCTCGACCGGCGGCAATATCAGCAGCGCCGGCAACTGGACGGCTGGCGGCAACGTCACCGCATCGGCCAATGGCTCGCTGGGCATGGGCAATGCGACTGCGGGCACGAGCTTCGTCAACGTCACCTCCAATGGCGATCTGACCATGGGCAACGCCACTGCGCCTGATACGGTGAGCGTGACGGCGACCGCAGGCGCAGTCGATACCGGCAATCTGACCGCTGGAACCAGCGTGTATGTGGGAAGCGATATCAATGGCGTAGCGTCTGTCAATCAAGCCAAGGTGGGCAGCATCACGGCAGGCGTGTCGGGCAGCAGGAACGGCACGGTCACCATCGTCAACAACAATGGCAGCAACACTACCCCCTCGCATCAGCAATATCTGCGGGTAGACGGCTCGATCACGACCTACAACGAATCCCTCACCGTCAATGACAAGCCGATCAACATATCGGGCACGGGCGGGCTGGAGTTCTCGGGCGCCAATCGCAGCATCCAGGCGCTGGGCAATGGCAGCGGCAGCATCGGCATTGCCATGGGCAGGGAAATACGCTTTGGTGGCGGCTATGACAACAACAACAACCAGTATTTCGCAAATAATCACTATGTCAGCCAAATCAAATCCGCAACAGGTGAGATCGACATCAACAGCGGAGGCTCGATTATTGGCGCAGCCAATAACACACAAATAACATCTGCACGAGACGTCACTTTGACTGCGGCGAATAGCGTCAGCAATTTCAAGAGCACTTCAGCGGATCGCGATATCAGCATCTCGGCATTGGGCGGGGCGATCGCCAATGCCGGCACTTGGAATGCGGGACGAAATTTGAGCCTGCTTTCCCATGATTCCTTAAGTACAGGAAATCTCTCTGCACCAGGACTGGTAAGCGTCACGTCGACGCATGGCCAGGTCAACCTCGGCGACATTACCGGCGGTACCGGCGTATTTATAGGAAGCGATACCGCAGGTGTGGATGTGGACGCGCAAGCGACCGTTGGCAACATCACGGCCGGCGCTCCGGGAAGCAAGAACGGCACCGTCACCATTGTCAACAACAATAATCCCAGCAGCGGCCCGACGCAGGGTGGCAAGGTCTACTTGATCGTTGGCGGCTCGATCACAACTTACAATGAATCGCTGAACGCGGATGATAATGCCATCAATATATATGGCACCGGACGGCTGGAATTTTCGGGGGTCAACCGCACCGTGCAAGCACTTGGCAGCAACAGCGGCAGAATCCGCATTGCCATGGACAAGGAAGCGCGCTTTGGCGGGCTTTGGTTGGGCAGTTCCAATTTCACAGGGCCCAGCCAGCATTACGTCAGCCTCATCAATTCCAATTCCGGCGATATCGTCATTACTACCTCAGGCACCGGATCATCCGTAATCGGTTCAGCCGCTTCCACTCAGTTGACCGCAGGACGCGATGCCGTCATTACCTCGGCAGGCAGCGTCATCGATTTCAAGTCCACCACTGCGCTGCGTGACGTGAGCGTTTCAGCAGTCGGCGGCGCCATCACGAACGGCGGCAGCTGGTCCGCCGGTCGAGACCTGAGCCTCCTGTCTCATGATGCGCTCAGCGCGGGCAGCCTTTCCACGCCCGGCAACCTGAGCGTGACGTCGACCCACGGCCAGGTCAATGTTGGCGACCTCACCGGCGGCACCGGTGTTTTCGTGGGTAATGACACCTCGGGCGCGGTGGTCGAGGCGCAGGGCACGGTAGGAAACATCATCGCCGGCATTTCCGGCAGCAAGAACGGCGCTGTCACGATCGTCAACAACAACAACGCCGCCACATCGAACAAGCAGTACCTGTCGATCGACGGCTCGGTCACTACCTACAACGAAGCACTCGATCCCAGCATCACCCCGATCAACATCTGGGGCAGCGGACCGGTACAGTTCACGGGAACCAATCGCGCCATACAGGCCTTGGGCAGCAACAGCGGCAGCATTCGCATTGCCGTGGACAAGGGAATGCAATTCGGTGGCGCAGTTGCAAGCGATGGATCGTTCGTGCCGCCGGCGAACCATTACGTCAGCCAGATTCGTTCCGCCACGGGTGACATCAGAATCGAGGCAACGAACAGCGGCGCATCCCTCACCGGCGCAGGCAGCGGCACGCAGCTGACTGCGGCGCGGGATGTCGTTCTGACTGCTCCGGGGAGCATCAGCAATTTCATCGGCACAACGGCGGGTCGGGACATCAACGCTTCGGCGCTCGGCGGACCCCTTGTCGCTTCCGGCACCTGGAGTGCGGGGCGCAACCTTTCTCTGTTGTCGCAGGCCAACCTGACTGCTTCAAATCTGTCTGCCTTGGGCGGCCAGATCAACCTGACATCCACTGCAGGCAATCTCAATGCCGGTGCCCTGAGCGCGACGAGCGATATCACCGCCAACGCCAGCGGCAGCATTACGACCGGCGTGGCGACCACGCCGGGCACCGCCAGCTTTGCCGCCGGCACGGCCATTAACGCCGGCACCGATGCCGCCAATGTGGTCGCCTCCAGCGCCAATGGCAACATCAACCTCACCGCCGCGGCTCTCCAGCAACCGGTGTCGGTACTGCAGTCGGTGAGCGCGGCCAACGGCGCCGTTTCCGTCATCGGGCAGGGCGGTACGCTCAAGGTGCAGCAGGTGTCCGCTGCCGGCGGCATCACGCTTACCAACAGCACTGGCGATCTTCAAGCCCAAGGCAGCGGCGTGCATCTCGACGCCGGCAACAGCAACATCGTCCTGAGTGCCACGGCCGTCGGCGGCACCGCCGCGCCCTTGAGCCTGCGGTTCGGTTCCGGCACGGTCAGCGCCACCGCCAGCAATGGTGCCATCGCGCTCAACCAGGCGGACGGCGATCTCAACCCAGCCAAGTACGCACTCTCGTCGGCCGGCACCAACCAGGCCATCCAGCTGTCGACGACCGACGGCGCCATACAGGTCAACACTCTTGCCGGCTTCAACAACAATACCGCCAATGACAACCTGATCCTGCTTGCCCGGGGCACCGGCAAGGCGGTACAAGTCAATGCGCCGCTCACCATGAATTTCGCCCGGGTGGCGGTGGCTGGCAGCGCCGCCGGCGGCAATGGCATCGCCAACTTCAATGACGCCGGCACCACCACGGTGGGCGGCGTGTTCAGCGCCGACACCATCAACGTCAACGCTGGCCAGGTGAACCTTGCCGGCGGCGGGGATTTCAATAATGCCACCTTCAATATCGCCAGTGGCACGGCGTTGAACTTCACTGGCGGCACCCAGCAGTTCGCCGGCGCCAACAGCCTTAACGGCGCCGGCAGCATCGTGCTCGGCAACGCCACTTACGGCGGCAGCGGAGCGGTCATCAATCACGCCAATGTGGATGCCTCCGGCACCTTCGCTTTCGCGCCGGCCTGGACCAATGCCGCCGACGGCACGCTGACCAAATCCAGCGGCATCGGTGACAGCCGCTTCGACGGTCCCTTCATCAACAACGGCACGGTCGAGGCCAAGTCCGGCCGTCTCGTATTTGCCACCGGCTACATCCAGAATGCCGGCCTGACCAAGCTCAATGGCGGCAATTTCGCCGTGGGCGTCAACGGCATGACCTTCAATGCCGGACGGCTGGCCGGCAGTGGCAAAATCGAGGGCTACGGCACCACCGCCAATGTCATCAACAACGGCGCTCGGGTCGCGCCCGGCTTCTCGCCCGGGAAGATCGTCATCGAGGGCGACTACACGCAGAATGCAGGGGGCACGCTGGAGGTAGAGATCGCCGGCACGACGCCGGTGACCGGCTACGATGTGTTGGAAGTGACAGGCACGGCGAACCTGGGCGGGACCGTGGATGTGCAATACCTCAATGGATTTGTGCCCAGCACGGGCGACAAGTTTCAGGTGGTCCAGTATGCGAATAGAACAGGGACCTTTGCGACGCTGCAGGCGCCGGCCATGCCTCCGTTACAACAGAACTACAACTCCACCAATTATGAGTTGGAAGTTTTAGGTACGCCGACGCCAACACCGACGCCTACGCCTACGCCGACACCAACACCGTCGCCTGTTCCAACACCGACGCCAACGCCTGTTCCGACGCCGACGCCAACACCGTCGCCTGTTCCGACGCCAACGCCAACACCGTCACCTGATCCAACACCGACACCGACGCCAACACCGTCACCTGTTCCAACACCGACGCCAACACCGTCACCTGTTCCAACACCGACGCCAACGCCGTCACCTGATCCGACGCCAACACCAACACCGTCGCCTGTTCCAACACCGACGCCAACACCGTCGCCTGTTCCAACACCGACACCAACACCGTCGCCTGCTCCGACGCCGACGCCAACACCGTCGCCTGATCCGACACCGACACCGACACCGTCGCCTGTTCCGACGCCGACGCCAACACCGACGCCTGCTCCGACGCCGACGCCAACACCGACGCCTGCTCCGACGCCGGCGCCTACTCCGGCACCGACACCAACACCGTCGCCTGCTCCGACGCCAACACCAACGCCGTCACCTGATCCGACACCGACACCAACGCCGTCGCCTGTTCCGACACCGACGCCAACACCGTCGCCTGTTCCGGCACCGACGCCAACGCCGTCGCCTGATCCGACACCGACGCCAACGCCGACGCCTACTCCGGCACCGACGCCAACGCCGTCGCCTGTTCCAACACCGACGCCAACGCCGTCGCCTGATCCGGCTCCGACGCCAACACCGTCGCCTGATCCGACACCGACGCCAACACCGTCGCCTACTCCGGCACCGACGCCAACACCGTCGCCTGTTCCAACACCGACGCCAACACCGTCGCCTACTCCGGCTCCGACGCCAACACCGTCGCCTGATCCGACGCCGACGCCAACACCGTCGCCTGATCCGACACCGACGCCAACACCGACGCCTACTCCGGCACCGACGCCAACGCCGTCGCCTGTTCCAACACCGACACCAACACCGTCGCCTGTTCCAACACCGACACCAACACCGTCGCCTGATCCGACGCCAACACCAACGCCTACGCCTGTTCCAACGCCGACACCAACGCCGTCGCCTGATCCGACACCGACGCCAACGCCGTCACCTGATCCGACGCCGACGCCAACACCGTCGCCTGCTCCGACGCCGACGCCAACACCGTCGCCTGCTCCGACGCCGACGCCAACACCGTCGCCTGCTCCGACGCCGACACCAACACCGTCGCCAACCTCGTCGTCAGGTTGCACGGTCACGCCGACGTCGGCTTCAACGCTAGACTGCACGGCCTCACGGACACCAGCGCCAGCGTCGACACCAGCGCCTACACCGTCGCCCGCGCCAACAGGGGTGCCACAGTTGCCTCCCGATGTGCCTCCTTTGGATCTGGTCCTGCCGCCGCCTGGCCCAACCGCGCCGCCGGCGACCGACATACTGACGCGTGATACGCCGACGCCGCCTGCGGGCACGCCTCTCCCGCCCAAGCCGGATACGGTGATCCAGCCGATTCCCAAGGATTCACCGACGCCGCGCCTGTGCTATTCGGCGCCGGTCATCCAATTGGATCGGGATGGCTGCCTGACCAACGAGGATGACAACAGCAAGTCGAAGCAGTGCGTCGACCGCAGCAGGATCCAGATTCGCCATGCCGGCACCGAGCAGCCGGTGGAGTGGCTGAAGATCGATCCGGACACGCTGCAGATTCAGGCGAGCGTGGTGCCCGACGGCGGATTGCCGCTGCTGGTGGAAGTCGTGTTCGGCAGCCCGGGCAGCCCGGGCGGCGCGGTCATGAAGACGCTGATCGAATCCTGCGACTGAAGCAGGTTTTTCCTGTGGTCCCGTGCTGCCAGGCATCGATGCATCGGGGCCACAGGATTTCGCTGGCGTAATGTCCCATGCTCCCACGGGCGTCCGGAAGGGCATGCCTGTCCTCAATGCCGCGCATCGGTTAGGATTCACACTCGCGCGGCGTTCCCGCTTTCGATCTGCGAACTGCGCGCTCGGCGTGAGCGCAGGCCGCAGGCGTGGCCGCCGCCAGCAAGACGTAGAATGGGTTGATGAGCCACGCAGGACCATGCAACCCGTAAAGATGAATAGAAAAGCCAGGGTGCCATCGCCACTGGCATCAAGGAGGAGAATCCATGAATGGAGCCAAGAGCCTGGTCGAGACGCTGCTGGCCAATGGCATTGATACCTGTTTCGCCAACCCGGGCACCAGCGAGATGCATTTCGTCGCCGCCCTGGACCAGACGCCCGGCATGCGCTGCGTGCTCGGCCTGCAGGAGAACGTGGTGACCGGCATGGCCGACGGCTACTGGCGCATGGCACGCAGGCCGGCCAGCACCCTGCTGCACTGCGGCCCCGGCCTCGCGAATGGCTTCGCCAATCTGCACAATGCACGGCGCGCGCAGAGCGGCATCGTCAACATCGTCGGCGACCATGCCACCTACCATCGGCCCTACGATCCGCCGCTGGCGGCCGACACCGAGAGCCTTGCACGGTCTGTCTCGGCCTGGGTGCGCACGACCGACCAGGCAAGGCACGTCGGCCGCGATGCGGCGGCCTGCGTGCAGGCGGCGCGCACCTCGCCGGGACAGATAGCGACGCTGATCCTGCCGTCGAACGTGTCATGGGACGAGGGCGGCATCGTCGCCGCCGATCTTCCGCCGCCTGCCGTGCCGTCGGTGGATGCCGCCGCCGTCGACCAGGCGGCGCGGCTGCTGCGCGACCGCGCCAAGGTGCTTCTGCTGCTCGCGGGCGACGCCGTCACGGTGGAAGGGCAGGGCCTGGCCTGGGACATTGCCCAGGCGTCCGGCGCCAGGCTAATGGTGGATTACGTCAACGGCACCATCGCCCGCGGCAGCGGCCGGGTGCCGCTGGAGCGCATGCCCTACAGCACCGACCTCGCGCTGGAAGCGCTGGCGCCGTTCGAGCATATCATGCTCGTCGGCGCGAAGGCGCCGGTGGCCTTCTTTGCCTATCCCGGCAAGCCTTCCGCCCAATATGCGTCGACGACGCAGATTCATGTGCTGTCCCGCCCCGAGCAGGATGCGGTGGCGGCGCTGCGTGCATTGGCAGGGCAGCTCGGCGCGAAGCGGGCGCCGATTCCATCACCGGGAGAGCGGCCTTCCATCGCCAGCGGTGCGCCGACGCCGGAGCGGCTGGCGCAGACGGTGGCGGCGCTGCTGCCGGAGAACGCCATCGTCGTGGATGAAAGCGTCTCCTTCGGCCGGGGCTTCTACCGCCATACCCATGCCGCCGCGCCGAGCGACTGGCTGCATTTGACCGGCGGCGCGATCGGCGCCGGCCTGCCGATGGCCACCGGCGCGGCGATCGCCGCGGGCGGCCGGCGCCGCGTGCTTACATTGCAGGCCGACGGTTCCGCCATGTACACGCTCCAGGCCTTGTGGACGCAGGCGCGAGAAAACCTGCCCTGCACCACCGTGCTGCTCTCCAACCGCAAGTACAACATCCTGATAGGCGAATACAAGGCCGTGGGCGCGGCGCCGGGGCCGACCGCGATGCAGATGCTCGATCTCGGCAATCCGGACCTCGACTGGGTAAAGCTTGCCACTGGCATGGGGGTGGAAGCCGCGCGGGCTGAAACCATGGAGCAGTGCGCCGAATTGATGGCATCCAGCTTCCGGCGCGAGGGGCCGTTTCTGGTGGAACTGGTTGTTTGAGCGCCGTCCTTGAGCGCCGCCGGTTGTGCGGCATTTCCATGGCCGGTCCTGGATCGGCTGATGGCGACGATTCGCGCTGCTGAAAGGCTTTAAGGAGAAACCGGAGATCGAGGGCGATTTCAGCGGTGTTCAGGGGAGGGGCGCCGCCGTCCACCGGCCTGCCTATCGCTCTGCTTGCCAGCGCAAGGCACGGTGAACGGGTTGGCCGATGATCGGCCAGCGAAGAAATCAGCCGGCGATGGAGGGCGAGCCCCCATGGCCGGCTTGATGCGTTTACTGCTCTGCGAAAGCGCGTTCGATGACGAAGTCGCCGGGGGTGGAGGTATTGCCTTCGACGAACTTGCGCTCTTCCAGCATGCGCTTCAGGTCGCGCAGCATGCCGGGGCTGCCGCAGATCATGATGCGGTCCACCGCCGGATCCAGCGCCGGCACGCCGAGATCGGTGAACATCTTGCCGTTCTCGATCAGTTCGGTAATCCGGCCCATGTTCTTGTAGGGCTCGCGGGTCACCGTCGGATAGTAGCGGAGCTTGCTGGAGACCATCTCGCCCAGGAATTCATGCTGGGGCAGATGCTCCACGACCAGGTCGTGGTAGGCAAGCTCGTCGACCGTGCGCACGCCGTGCACCAGGATCACCTGTTCGAATTTCTCGTAGGTCTCCGGGTCGCGGATGATGCTCATGAACGGCGCCAGGCCGGTGCCGGTGGAGAGCAGGTAAAGGCGCTTGCCGGGCAGAAGGTAATCGATCAGCAGCGTGCCGGTGGGCTTGCGGCCGACGATGATGGTGTCGCCTGGCTGGATATGCTGCAGGCGCGAAGTCAGCGGACCGTCCGGCACCTTGATGCTGAGGAATTCGAGGTGCTCCTCGTAGTTTGCGCTGACGATGCTATAGGCACGCAGCAGGGGCTTGCCGTTCACCCGCAGGCCGATCATCGTGAAATGGCCATTGCTGAAGCGCAGTGACGGATCCCGAGTCGTGGTGAACGTGAACAGGTTGTCGGTCCAGTGATGAACGCTCAGCACGCGCTCTTCGTTGAAGGCACTCATTTTTCCTCAAAGACGAAATAGTTCTGCAAAAACCCATTATTTTCGCCCAGTTCTGCCAATATGCCAACTTGCCCTTGCGGTTTTGGGCGTTAATCCGGCGCGGGAAGGGCGTTTTCCCTTGAGATGGCGGGTTCCGGGCGGGAGTTCGGCATTCTGCCTGAAAAGGCGAACCGCTGCTGGCAGCACTGCTTGTTGCAAAGCTTTCAACCAAATCCGGCGCCAGCCTGCAGGCGCGCCTCGTTCATTATCCGATGCCGCTTTCCGGCGCGGCCGGTTCGGCCAATGGCGAATCATGCTTCCTTCTGCTTGAAAACCACCGATCAGCCGTTTTGGCCGATCTTGTACGTCACGCCGCCATCGCCATCGGCTCCAGGCCGTTCAGCAGAAAAGCGATCAATTCGCGCACGCTTCGAATCTCGCTGCCGAACGGAAGCTTTTCGGACCCGCGGAAGAACAGGCCCCGTTTCACATCGCCCTTGAGAGCGAAGGCAAGACGGGCATCGATGCAGAACTGGCCGGCGCGGGCGATGCCGTCGCGCAGACCGCATTCATGCAGGCAATCGAAACCCACTTGGCATGCTTTCGGGCCGGCTTTCTTCTGCAGCTTGGCTTCCTTCTCCAGGTAACTCTCCAGCCAGGGCGTGCGCACGCCCCGCGCCGGCAGCCCGGCCACGCTCATGAAGGTGACGATGTCTTCCTCCTTCGCTTCGGCCAGCACCTTCTTGAAGTTGATATGCGCGTCGCCTTCCTCCGTCACCGCGAACGCGGTGCCGAGCTGTACCGCGGAAGCGCCTAGCGACAGCAGTTCGCGCACCTGTTCATGGCTGTTCACGCCGCCGGCGGCAATGAGCGGAATCCTCTCGCTTTCGATGCCGAGTTCCTTGAACAGCGCGAGCGTTTCGTCGAGCACGACGGAAAAGGCGAAGCGGGGCTGGTTCACGTCCTCGATCCGGGCCGCGCCGAGATGGCCGGCGGCATGGCGGGGATTTTCGATGACGATCGCGTCCGGCAGGCGCCCGCGGCGCATCCATTTCTTGAGAATCAGCGAAATGCCGCGTACATCCGACAGAATCGGAATGAGGGCGACGTCCGGATGGGCGGACGTCAGTTCCGGCAGGTCCAGCGGCAGGCCGGCGCCGACCACCACCGCATCGCAGCCGCTGTCGCACGCTTGCCGCACATGGGCGGCGTACTGTTCCACCGCGCGCATGATGTTGACCGCGACCATGCCCCTGCCATGCGCAATCTCCTTGGCCTTGCGAATCTCGCGGTCGAGCGCGACGAGGTTGGCGGCATCGATCCGGGCCTTGTCGCGCGACTTTTCGGTCTGCTCCATCAAATCGGCATGATGGCGCCGCAGATCGACGCTGGAAATCGTGCCGACACCCCCAAGGCCGGCCACGCTTCCGGCGAGCCGGTGGGCCGAAACGCCTACGCCCATGCCGCCCTGGACGATGGGGAGCAAGGGTTTGCCTTTGATGACGAGGGGCTTGAGTGGCGTCTGCAGCACGGTTATCCTTTCGGGAAACGGGTCAACGGGCGACTGTACAAATGCCACTCCTCAAAAACTTTGATCTGAGTCAATTTAGTCCGGATGATCCAGGCTCGCGGGTTTAGCTTCCGCCTGACGACCTGCCTCGGAATGGACGGGGGCATCCAACCGCCGGCACGGTATTTCAGTTTTGAGCGACGAGCAGATTCTGCAGCTGATCCACGCTCATCGGCTTCACCAGATGATGATGGAAACCCGCATCCATCGATGCCTGTCGGTCCTTTTCCTTGCCATAGCCGGAAAGGGCGATGAACAGGCTATCCGCTGTGGTGCCGCTCGAGCGCAGGGCCTGCACCAATTCATAGCCATTCATCCCGGGCAGACCGATGTCCAGAAGGTATACGTCGAAGGCGCCCTGGCGGTGGCGCTCGAGCGCCGCGGCGGCATCGTGTTCGACCGCCACCTTCAGTCCCATGTCCTCCAACAGCACCCCCATCATGCGCGCCGCGTCGATGTTGTCGTCCACGATCAAGAGCCGCAATCCGTGCAACGGCTTGTCCCGATCGGCTTCCATCGGGCGGCTGATCTCGGCTGCCCCTGCTTGCCGGGGCAGCCTGACGATGAACCGGCTGCCGCATCCGGGACCCGAGCTGGTCGCCGCCACCGTGCCGCCGTGCAGTTCCGTCAGGCTCTTCACCAGCGACAGGCCGATGCCGAGGCCGCCCTCGGTCCGGTCCAGCGGCCGCTTCTCCTGGTAGAACAGGTCGAAGGCATGGCTGATCAGTTCCGGCGACATGCCGGCGCCGTCGTCCTGCACGCACAGCGTTACCCACTCGTCATCCGCCTCCATGATCAGGCCGATGCGCCCACGCTCGGGCGTGTATTTCGCCGCATTGCTCAGCAGGTTGGCGACCACCTGAACCAACCGGTTGTGGTCGCCGCGCACATGCACCGCTTCGTATTCGAGGTCGAGATTGAAGCGGTGGCGCCGCTGCTCGAACAGGTGCTTGACCTGCTCGACGGCATCGTTGATCACATGCTTGAGATTGAGCGTGCGCTGGTCGAGTTCGATGTGCCCGCGCGTGACCCGGGAGGCATCGAGCAGGTCGTCCACGAGATGCGCAATATGCTTGACCTGACGGGTGATGGTGCCGCTCGCCTCTTCCAGTATGGGATCCTGCTTGGAGCGCGCGGCGAGAATTTCCGCGGCTGCGGAAATCGGCGCCAGGGGATTGCGCAATTCATGGGCGAGCATTGCCAGAAACTCGTCCTTGCGTGCGTTCGCCTCCATCAATGCAGCGTTGGCCAACTCTTGCCCGTGGATGTCGGTGTTTGATCCTATCCATTCCAGGATCTGTCCGTGCTCATCCCGCACCGGGGCGGCGCGAACCAGGGTCCAATGGTAATCGCCGGTGCGGTGCTTCAGGCGATTCTTGCTCTCGTAAGGCGTGCCATTCGCCACGCTGTCCTGCCATCGAACGGCGTCGCTCGCCCGATCCTCCGGATGAACCGCCTCCCATCCGAGCAGCGAGCCCTGCGGCAGGCCGGTGAAGTCATACCATTGCTGATTGAAGAAATTGTTCGCGCCGTCGGGCGAGGCAGACCAGATCATCTGCGGCACTGCATCGATGATGGCCTTGGCTCGCCTTTCGCTTTTTTGAAGCGCCGCGGTCGCATGGACTTCCTGAGTGACGTCCGAGCCGACAGCGAAGATGCCGATCACATCGCCGGCGCCATCGCGAATCGGCTGATAGATGAAGTTCATGTACACCTGCTGCTTCGTTTCGTCCCCGGTATGCGCCTGGAACGGAATATGGTGTCCGATATACGGTTCGCCGGTCCGGTAGACGTGGTCCAGCAACTCGCCGAAGCCCGTTTCCACGCCTTCCGGAACGGCTTCATGAAACGGCTTGCCGATGATCGCGCGATCCCCGACGATACGCTTGTTCGCCGTATTGGAAATTTCGAACCGGTGTTCCGGCCCGAGCATGATCGCAATCGGAACCGGCGCCTGTTCGAAGAATTCCCGAAGTCGGGCAATTTCGGCGATCGCCGCATTCCCCGCCCGGTTGCAATCGATTTTCCCTTCGCAGACGCCGAACGCGCCGCCGACACGGTTTCCGGAGTCACAGACCGGGGAGTACGAAACGGCGAATCGCGTCAATTCAGCGCCGTCTTCACCATGCAGCGTGAATGCGGCGTCTTGAAACGGGACGGCTCCACCCGCCAACGATTGGCCGATCAGGTTCGAAAGATTTGTCGATGCACTGCTCGATATGTCGCGCAGGGGGCTGCCCATGGCGCGCGGATGCCACTCGCCGAGCATGGCGATAAAGGCGTCGTTGTAGAAAAATGTCTGCGCTTCGCCCCAGACGAGAAACATGGGAAAGCGCGCGGCGAGCAGGATGTTCAACGCCGTCGTCAGCGCGGCAGGCCAGCCTGAAGGTAGGGGAAGAGCTGTTTGCGTCCAGTCGAAACCACGCATGCGGCTCGCCATTTCCCCGTTTCCCACACTTGGGAACACCAGATCCGAAGCGTCGCTGACAGACATGCCGATCTACCCGGAAGTTGAGCTAAATCAATATTACATCAGATAAATCAGGAAGGCTAAGTTCTCTTATGCCACATGCATGTGGCGTGCTGCCTAGGCGGTAAGGGAAGCGGAGCGCGCTCGGCAATATCAATGCAGGTAGGTCAGCAGGTCGCCGATGGGAGCAGGACGGCCGACGAAATGTCCTTGCACCGTCGATACGCCCAGCGCCTTGAGGGTGTCCAGCTCGGACTGCGTTTCCACGCCCTCGGCGATGATCTTCGCGCCGGTTTCCTCGGCGAAGCGGATGAAGGCGGCGGCAAGCGCGCGGCGCGAGCCGTCGCGGTCGATATTGCGGGTCAGGCTCATGTCGAGCTTGATCCGGTCCGGCGCCAGATTGAGGATGTGCCTGAAACTGGCATAGCCGGCGCCGGCATCGTCCACGGCGATGCGCATGCCACGGGCGCGAAACGGCGCCAGCTGGCTTGCCAGTCCATCGTATTCGGCAACTGCCGAGTGTTCGGTGATCTCGAGCACGACGCGGTCCAGCGGCATATTGCTGAAAATACCCGCCATGGCGCCGTCGAGAATGTGTTGCGGAGAAATGTTCACCGAAACATACATGTCGAGCGGCAAATGCTCGAGCGCCCTCAGGCCGAGCTGAATCGCGCGTGATTCGAGTTCGACCCCGAGTCCGACTTCATTCGCCTCGCCGAACCATATGTCGGGCGATTGCAGCGGCAGGGCCTGGAAGCGGGACAGGGCTTCCACGCCGACGATCTTGTCTGCGACGAGATCGTAGATCGGCTGATAGGCCGTCGAGAGCTTGTTGGAACTGAGCGCTTTCCTGATCTTGTGCTTGAGCTCGCGCTTGCGAACGACGGCCGCGCGTTCGGCCTCGATCAGCTTGGCGGTCACTTCGGCAAACGCGCGCATCATCTTCAGGTCGCGTTCATCCAGCGACTCGTCGGCGGTGAAGCTGAAGCAGCAGAAGGTGCCGTAGGTAGAGCCATCCGACAGCCGGATCGGCACGCTCAGGTGGGCGCCGACCGGAAGCGCATGGGTAACGTCCAGCGCCGCGGAAACCGGATTGCGCCGCGCGTCGCGCATCAGTTGAGGCAAGTGACCATCGACCACCCGCTTGCAGAAGGAGGCTTCGAGCGGATCGCCGGCGCCGGGCTTGATCGGATTGCGTGGATTTGTCGAGTCGACGTGGCGGAAAACGCGTTGTCCCTGGAAAAATTCCGAGACGAAGGCAACGTCCATTTCCAAGTGGCGGCGGACCGCTCCCAGGATCTGCGCCACCGTATCGCCCCGCGCGCCAGCTTGATGCTCCAGTCCGCTTGAAAGCAATGCAGAAATGCTCAGATCCAAGATTTCCTCTCTACCGTTCCGGTTTCTTAATATTCATCGTGATCATGCAGTTCATGAGACCTAGGCATGATCAGGTGCGGTAGTGTACCCGAAGCATCACGGAAAACGGAAGGTGAAAACGCTACGGATCCTCAAAATTACTTTTAAGAATCAAATGCTTACAGGAAACTAAAGGCGGCTTGCGAAGCCAGGCGAAACTCATCGGGGGTATTACGGATTGGCCGTCCCGGTTCGGATCGCTGCGTCGAGCACTTGCAGGTCGATCAGCATTTTCCGCTGGAGGAAGGCGCTGGCGGCCTCGGCCGGCACTGGCCTGGAAACGAAGTAACCCTGAATCTCGTCGCAACCGAGGGCTTGGAGGATCCTGAGCTGGGCCGGGTTTTCCACGCCTTCGGCAACGACCTGCATATCGAGCACATGGGCCATGGAAACGATGGTGCGGAAAAAGTCGACGCCATGCTTGCCATTCTCCAGTTCGATGGTGAAGGAGCGGTCGATCTTCAGCACATCCAGGTCAAGGCGCTGCAATTGGGAGAGGGATGAGTAGCCGGTGCCGAAGTCATCCACCGACACGCGTATGCCCAAGGCTTTCAGGGAGGCGATCTCTTCCGCCACCTTCGCGCTGTCCTGCAGCATGCAGGATTCGGTGATCTCCAGTTCCAGCATGGAGGGCGCGACCTGGAATCGGGTGAGCGCCGTCGCGATCTCCACCTCCAGGTCGGAATCGGTGAATTGCCGCGGCGAGACGTTCACCGAGATCGGTACCACCGGCAGGCCATCCTGCTGCCAGGCGACGATCTGCGCGCAGACCTGGTGCAGCACGATTTCGCCGATCTCGACGATCAATCCCGTCTCCTCGGCCAGCGGGATGAATTCCATCGGCGGGACCAGGCCACGGGTCGGATGCAGCCATCGCACCAGCGCCTCCATGCTGACCAGTTCCCCGGTCAGCGCATTGACCCGGGGCTGGTAATGGACGATGAACTGGTTCGACTTGATCGCATGGCGCAAGCCCTGTTCGTTGTTGGTGCGATTGACGATCTCTTCCGTCAGCTGCGGCGTATAGAAGGACAGCCGCCCCTTGCCGGCCCGCTTGGCGGCGAACATCGCGGTGTCGGCATGCTTGAGCAGCGAATCCATGTCCGGCCCGTCATCGGGGTAGACGCTCAATCCCGCCGACGCGTACACGACGTGCTCCGAGCCTTCGCTGAGGGAAAACGGCGACGCGAATGCATCCAGGATGCGGTCGGCGACCGGCACGGCATCGCCCGCGTCTTCCAGCCCGGGAAGGACGACGACGAATTCATCGCCGCCAAGTCGCACCACCTCGTCGCCGTAGCGCAGGATGGATTGCATGCGCAGGCTCGCCTGCCGGAGCACTTCGTCGCCCGCGGCATGACCCCGGGTATTGTTGACGTTCTTGAAGTCGTCCAGGTCGATGAACAGCAGCGCCACCTTCTTGCCGCTCGCCGCGGCGGCCTCGAGCGCTTCGGGCAAGCGCTGGGAAAGCCAGTTCCGGTTGGGCAGGCGGGTCAGCGAATCGACGGTCGCCATCTGGTGCAATGCTTGTTCATGGTCCTTGGCGTCCGTGATGTCGCGCAGCGTGATCGCCAGGCCTTCATCCGAGCGGACGATGCGCCGATACATCCAGCGCCTGTCCGAGCCCTGCAGCATCGGAAACTCGTCTTCCAGGAACCCCTTTTGCAGCGCCGAGCGGAAAGTCGTCATGACGCGCTCGAAGGCCCTGCCGGTGTAGAGCTGGGAAAAGCGCGCTTCATGCAGCTGATACTTCTGGTAGCCCAGCATGTTCGCGCCCTGTTCATTGCATCGCTCGATGACGAAGTCGGTGACCTGGCGCTCGGAGCTCTGCAGCGAACGGATCATGAAGAAACCCTCGCGCGCGCCTTCGGTCGCCAGGCGGTAGGTTTCGCTGATCGCCGCGGCCTGGTGCTTGCGCCATGCCAGGCGGCCAATGAAGACGCAACCGACGACCGCAAGCAGAAACATCACGGCGATGGCCGAGACGGCGATGCCCATGTAGTCTCTGCGCAGCGCATCGAACGATGCGTAGAGGTCTTCTTCGGCCATGGCGACCACTGAAACGAAGGGATAGTCTTCAAGACTGTTCCAGGCCACGATGCGGGAGCGCTCATCGAGAAACCGGCTGCCGGCGACGACCTGCACGCCCTGGGCTTTCGGGAACACCACCTCGTCCTTGACCAGGTTGCCGTGCTGGCGCACGTTGCGCCCCAGTTTTGTGGCCAGGAACTCGCCTGAGGTGGTGACCAGGGCGAGACCGCCGTTGTCCCCCTCCGAGGCATTGTCGTAGAAGGAGGCGAGGAATTCCGGCGCCACGCCCACATACACGATGCCGTCGAACTTGCCCTGCTTGTCCTTGAGGGCGCGGCTGAAGATGATGACCGGCTTGCCGACGATGCGGCCATGGTCGATCTTATGAACATGCAAGCCGGTGACGGCGCCGCTCTTGTGAGCCTGGAAATAAGGCCGGTCCGACAGGTTGACGCGCTGCGGGCGCTTGAGCAGGCCGGTAACGACGTCGCCATCCCGGTTGACTACGCCAAGCGAGAAATCGATCGTGGTGGGGTACAGTCCGCGCGCGGCCTGTTCCTCGAGATTGAGCGTGCCGCCGCTCTTTTCCCAGTAATAGGCGAGGCTCTTTGTGATCTGGTCGAGATGCGCGACGGTATGCGAGAGTTGTTCGGCATAGGACCGCGACAGGGATTGCGCTTCCCGGAACGCCTGCGCCCGTACGCTTTCGCGCTCCGCATCGATGCGGCTGATGCACAGGTAGCCGATCGTCAAGGCAACGGCGAGGCAGAACAAGGGCCAAGCCATGAGGGCCCACCGGCTGTTTTTCAAAAAAGCCAGTTGGGTCAACGCGCTTTTGACTTCACTCGTCTGAGTCTGGGTCTCCATGATCGTCCTCGCTGAGAGGCTTCCTCCGAATGCTGTCTGTTGGTATGGGGACCGGATTTCTTGTATGCAACTACAAAAGAGTAGCGCCAATATCTCGCATTTGTAAAGCAGGCGATGCACGAGGAAAGCAAGAAGATGCATTTGCCATGGCTTTTCTGGCAAGACCTCGAGAAAATCGCAGTTTCCGATTTATTTCCGCTGGTAAATCTTCTAGAATCCCCGCCGGAAATCACCAGACTGGCAAAAAACGATGAACAAGGCGATTGCTGTGGGTAGACGCGCGCATTCGGCGCTGCTGGCCAGAGTCGTTCCGGTCGGAACGGATTTACATTCCGAGGCAGGAGAAGAGTTCGCCAAGCTGCTGAACCTGGCCGTTCTCGCGGCCCTGGTGATCCCGGTTTTCGTTGTCGAGTTCGTCTGGTTCAGGCGGTGGGATCTGGCGATTTTGCTATCGCTTGCCGGCACCGTCATGGTGGGTGCGCCCTGGATAGCCCGCCGCACGGCCAATATCGGACTGGCCCGCGAGCTTTTCCTCATCAGCCTGTTCAGCTTCAAGCTCTATGAATCGCTGCTCATCGGCAGCGTCTTTTCGCCCGGCTCCATGTGGTTCATCACGATGCCGGTAGTCGGCATTCTGTTCGGCAGCATGGTGTCCGCCTCCTGCTGGCTGGCCATGGGCGTCGGCGCCCTCGTTGCCTTGCACGGATGGTTCCGGGCGCATCCCGTTTCTGCGCCTGCCCTGGCCGCGCACGCCGAGTTCATGTACACGTACAGCCTCGTCTTCATGGGCTTGGCCATCGCCGCCTTCGTGTTCATGATGGAGGTGGCCAGAAAAAGGGCATGGGTCCGGCTGCAGCAGGCAAACGCCACCGTCAAGGAACTGGCCGAGCGCGATCCGCTCACCGGTCTCTACAACCGCAGGCACGTCTGGAGCGAACTCGAACAGGAGGAACGACGGGCGGGCGCCGAGCGCTCATCCTTCTTCGTCTTCCTGCTGGATATCGACCATTTCAAGACGATCAACGACACCCATGGCCATGCGGTCGGCGATGCCGTCCTGCAGCGCGTCGCGTCCGCATTGGGCAATGAGATACGCGGGACCGACTGCTTCGGCCGTTATGGTGGCGAAGAATTCATCCTGCTGTTCAAGAGCGCCAATGGCCTGCACCCCGAACGCTTCGCGGAGCGGCTGCGGCAGTGCGTGGCGTCGCTGTCGTTCGTGAGCGTCGAGGGTCCGCGCAAGGTCACGGTATCCATCGGCATCGCCGAATTCTCGCCCGGCGAAAGCTTCAGCAAGACCATCAGCCGGGCCGACCAAGCGCTATACGTCGCCAAGGCATCGGGACGCAACAGGGTAATCCGCGCCTTTCCTGCCGAGGAATCCGATGGCGACGCCATTCGCACGGCGTGTGTTCGCCAGGCTGCTTGAAGGCCTGGAACCGTCGGTGCATGCTGCGGCATGACACCGACCTGAACCCTGCGCAGCCATGGCACGCTTGCCGTTGAGATCGGCAAGCCCGGCCACGCCCGGGAAAGATGACGGGAAGCGCGCATGCCCGCGCTTCTCATCCTGCCTGACGCCAGGCTGCGCTCAAGCCTTCCCGAGCGACATCTGCCTGAGGTCGGCGGTGAGATACCCCACCGCCGCGCCAAAGCCATTCTTGTAGTTGGCCTTGATCAGCGGATCGAGCGTCGATTTCACCGTGTTGTGAATCGATCCCCAGTCGCCGGCGTGCTGGAAGTTGCTCATGATGTAGGTCCAGCCGTTGATCTCGTCCACCGCATGCAGGCCGGTCGACTCGCCGCCGGCCGGAATCGACATGATGCGCGACAGCTGCCTGGTGTCGACGTTGTAGGCCCACAGGAAGTTGTTGACGTGCTGGCTGCTGTCCTCGCCGATGAACAGGGTGCGCATCTTTTCCGAAAACTTCAGGTTGTCGGGGTTCGCCACCTTGTCCGGATTGGCGGTGTTGCCGAGCGCATCGGCGGCGATGTCTTGTCCCACCAGCAGCGCCTTGATGTCCACCGGCATCCACTCGCTGTTGATGGCGGCGCCGCTGGTATCCTGCACGCCGGCCTTCAGGTTCAGCGCCATGACCGCGCCGGCCACCAGCTGGCTGGGCAGCGACACGCCATTGGCCGGAACGTTGAGCGCATTGCCGGCCACCATCGAGCTCTGGCAGTTCTGCAGCGCCGAGTAGGCGATCTTGTCCCTGGCGTTGACGGTGGTGCCTTCCATCTTGGTGAAGGCGGTGGATGCGCCGACCAGCGCCGCATAGCGGTGGGTCTCGAGGAAGGCGGCCGCCTTTTCCATGCCCGGCACCAGCTTGATCCACTCGGTGCGGCCGTTGGCGGCGACCTTGGTGTAAGACGCGTCGGACGGGTCCGAGGTCTTCACGTCCATGATCTGGGTCGGCTGAAGGATGGTCGCCATCTGCTTGATCTCGGCGCTGGTGGCCGAGCCGAGCTTGATCCAGGTCAGCGGTGCGCCGCTGCCGTTGGGATCGAGCGAGAAGCCGGCGCCGACTTTTGCCGCATACAGCGTGCCGGAGGAGAGATCCTTCTCGCGGTCGGCGACGAAGACGAAGTAGGCGCTGTTGGTCGCATCGTCACCCATGAGCACGGTACGGTTGTCCGGCATCACCTGCACCAGCTCGTGAGAGATGCGGCCGAGGCAGTAATGCTTCTTGATCGATGCGGTGCCGTCGGCATTCACCGTGACTTCCGGCAGATGGCCGTAGTTATACGGATTGGCGACGGTTTCGCTGCCGTAGAGGTTCTTGCTGAAGGCGCGGAACTGCGCGTCGGTGGACGCGGTGAAGGCATTGGGCTCGTACTCCTCGCTGGAGAGGTGGGTGCCCCAGGGCGAGAGGCTGGCGCCGCAGGTGATCCACAGGCCGTTGACGGAGGAGGTGTCGACGTTGTGGTACTTCACCAGCGACAGCTTGCCGGTGGCGGGATCCTGATCCAGCGTCAGCACGGCGATGGGGGAGGGCAGCTTGCCGTACATGCCGGTGGCGCCGTCCTGCGCCAGCGAGGTGTATTCGAACTGCACCACCGCGAATACCGTGTTTCCTTTCACCCCGGCGACCATGGCGTTGGGCACGGTGAGCAGCGAGGTGCCGTCGGGAGAATCGGAGAAGAACTGGCGCGGGCTGGCCGGCACGGTGGTGTCGATGATGGGCTGGTTGTAAATGTCGTAGTAGCCGCCGGCGAGAATGGTGCCGCCGTTGCCGTCCGGGACCCGGTCGCCGGTGATGAAGAAGGGCTGGTAGGCCAGCTTGAAGTCCGCCTTGGTGGCGTCGCTGAAGTTGACCGTCATGGTGGAGCCGACAGTGGTGGTCGCCATGGCCGCCGGCGTGCTCAGGGTCGGCGCCGGCATGCCGCTGAAGCTCACCGACGCAAAGGATACCGTCGACTTCAGCGCGTCGGCCGCCGGTACGGCATCCGAACCGCCGCCGCAGCCGTTGAGCAGCGTGGAAGCAAGGGCCGGCCCGAATGGCAGCAGCGGCGCGCCAGCGAGGAACTTGAGTGCCTTGCGGCGGGAGAGTTGGGTGTTGTCAGTCATCTTCCTGGATATGAAGAGTTGATCGAATTGTTGTTGCAAGGACCACGTTCATGGCGAGCGAATTATAGGAACCGCATATGACCGCAATGTGACAGCCGTTGCCTTGGCTATCACGCCCTGGCTGGTGGTTCGAAGTCCCAATCACGTGCCGCGGCTTGCCGCCAGAAATGCATTTCCCCGTTTCCCTGGCGGCGCTTCGCCCATTGCGTGGATGAGCGTTGCATCTGCGGCGGGCTGAAGCGAAGCCGGTTTATCGAAAGCAATTTTTGTCAGTCGGATGTCAGAGCCAAGTCAGCTCTGCGTCAAGCGCCGGCCGTACCCTTGCAGTTCTCAAATCAACGATCGATGCCTGTTCTCCGGTGCTCGGCGGCCGGAGCGGAAGCGTCCACACCGATATGGAAACTGTACTGATTGCGGCAGGCGATGCTTCCCTCGCGGAAGACATGAGCCACATCCTTTCCCAAGTCGGGTATGACTGCTGCATCGCCAGCGATGAGCCGGGACTGCTGGACCGGATGCGCCATCGCCGGCCGGATGTCATCGTCCTCGACGCGGCGCTTCCCGCGATGGGCGGCATCAGGGCGCTGCGCTGCCTGCGCCATTTCGATGCCTCGGTGCCGGTTCTGCTGATGACGAGCGGGCGCGGGGTGGGTGACTGGATCCGGGGCGTGGAAGCGGGCGCCAACGATTTCATGGCGCTCCCGGTGCGGTCGGAAAATCTGGTTCCGCGCGTCGCCGCGCTGCTGCGGCAAGCCGATCCGGCGGTGCATCCGTTCCGCATCGAGGATGCGCGCCAGGCATGCCCGGCACAGGAACATTCATAAAGGGCGCATCGCCGGAACTTCATTCCCGCGAACCGAGGAGCCGCCACGCCGTTGTTGCGTCGGCGCGGCGGCCCGCTGTTGATCAATCCTCGCCGTGGTTCGTCCATCAGGCGCAAGCCGCTTCAAACCGAATTCGGGCATACTTTGCCTGAGCCATCACTCCGCCATTGAGCCGAAGGGAATCACGATTTCGTGAGCCTTCGCGCTTGGCCGTTCTCGCTTGCAGGCGTCTTGCGGCCGGGACGTGGCTAGCTTGGCCGATGTACTTTCCCTTGAGGTTTATGCCATCCCTAGACAAGCTGACGTTTGAACAACGTTTTCGCCTCGTTTCCGATCAACTGCAGGACCGCGCCCTCGTCACGCTGGATATCGGCGGAACGATCGTCGACTGGACCGCCGGCGCGCAAGCCATGTTCGGCTGGAGCGCGGCGGAAGCGGTCGGCAAGCCTTTCACCCTCCTGTTTACGCCGGACGACATCGCAGCGGGCATTCCCGCGCTGCAGTGCCAGGCTGCGCGGGAAGCCGGAAGGACGCACGGCCTGCGCTGGCACGTCAGAAAGGATGGATCCCGTTTCCTCGCCGATGGATCGCTAACGGCGCTCAAGCTGGAAGATGGCTCCGTGGCCGGCTTCGCCAAGGTGTTCGTGGCCGCCACGACCGCCTTGCAGCTTCAGGAAAGCGAAGCGAAGTTCAAGGCGATGGTCAATGCCACGCCGCACATGGTCTGGTCGGCGCTGGCCGATGGCAGCGGCGATTACTTCAATGAACGGATGATCCGTTTCGCCGGCGTGCCGGCCGACGCGCTCAAGGGAGATCGCTGGCTCATGCTGGTGCATCCCGACGATCGCGCCAGAGCGGAGAATGCCTGGAGGGAAGCCATCCGGGCAGGCAGGCCGCTGTCCCACGAGTTCCGGTTCCGCGACGCCTCCGGCGACTATCGATGGGTGTTGTGCCGCGGCGAGCCGGTCCGGGATGATGCCGGACAGATCGTCCGCTGGATGGGCACCAATACCGACATCCATGAGCAGAAGGCCGCCCAGGCGCAATTGGCCGAAAGCGAAGAGCTGTTCCGGTCCCTTGCGACCGCCTCGGCTCAGGTGATCTGGCGCGCCGATGCCGACGGCAAGGTGATCAGGGACTCGGTCTCCGCCCGCGCGTTCACCGGGCAATCGGTCGAGAAGTGGCAGGGCGACGGCTGGCTCGATGTGATCCATCCCGACGACCGGGAGAGGGCGAACGCGGTATGGATGATATCGGTGGCCGAGGGCTCCGATTACGAAAACGAGTTCCGCGTGCGGCATCTGAGCGGACAGTACCGGTGGGCGGCCGCCCGCGGCGTCCCGATCCGCGATCGGGATGGCGCCATCCGCGAATGGATAGGCACCATCAGCGATATCACCGAGAAAAAGCAGACCGAGCTGGCGCTGCGCGAAGCCCGCCTGCGGCTCGAGGCAACGCTCGCCGCCGGCGATGTCGGCACCTATGCCTGGGATGTCCGTACCGACCGGGTCTTTGCCGATGCCAACACGGTAAAGCTGCACGGCCTGGCGCCGGAATGCGCGAAGGGCGCCCCGGCACAAGCCTATTTCGCCAGCGTGCACCCGGAAGACCTGGACGAGGTTCGGCAGCGCATCGAGCAGGCCATCGCCGGCAGGCAGCCTTTCCAGGCGCTGTACCGCGTCCGGCTTCCGGATGGCAGCCAGCGCCACATTCATTCCCGCGGCAACGTCGGTGCCGCTCCGGGGAGCGATTCCCTGTGGCTGTCCGGCGTCGCAATCGACGTCACCACGCTGCAGGAGACGGAGGAAGCCCTGCGCAACCGCGAGGAACGCTATCAGGCGCTCTTCAACACCATCGAGGAAGGCTTCTACATCATCGAGCTGATCTACGATGAAACCGGCACCGCGGTGGATTACCGCTTCCTGGAAGCCAATCCCGCTGCCGGAAAGATCAACGGCCTGCACAACGTCGTCGGCAAGACGCTGCGGTCGATCTTCGCTTCCCCCCGCATGGAATGGGTGGAGCGTTACGGACAGGTGGCGCGGACCGGCCAGCCGATGCGCTTCGTCGATTACTCGCCCACGCTGGGCCGCTGGTTCGATGTCTCGGTGAGCCGGCTGGGCAGCGAACCGGGCAGGCAGGTGGCGCTCCTGTTCAGCGACATCACCGACCGCAAGCGAAGCGAGGAGCAATTGCAGCGCCTGGCGGCCGACCTGTCGCAGGCCAACCGGCGCCAGGGGGAGTTCCTGGCCACGCTGGCGCATGAATTGCGCAATCCGCTGGCGCCGCTGCGCACCGGCCTCGATCTGGTCAGCATGACCATGCAGCCGCCGGAACCGATCGCCCGGGTGCATGCCATGATGAGCCGGCAGGTCGACCACCTGGTGCACCTGGTCGACGACCTGCTGGACCTGGCCCGCGTCAACAGCGGCAAGATCGTACTGAAACGGTCGCGGCAGCCGCTGGCGGACGTGATCCAGGCGGCGGTCGAAGTCGGCCAGCCGCTGATGCGGGAGAAGGGCCATGAGTTCATCCTGCGCCTGCCTGACGAACCGGTCTGGATGGACGTCGACAGGAACCGTCTGAGCCAGGTGATCAGCAACCTCCTGACCAATTCGGCGAAGTACACGCCGCCCGGCGGCAGGATCATGCTGGCGCTGGAGCGCGAAGGCGGCATGGCCGTCATCCGGGTGACGGACAATGGCATCGGCCTTGCCGCCGACGACGTGCCGCGGGTATTCGACATGTTCACCCAGGTAGGGCGGGGCCTCGGCCATTCCCAGGGCGGGCTCGGCATCGGCCTGAACCTGGTCAAGCGCCTCACCGAAAAGCATGGCGGCACGGTATCGGTTTCCAGTCCCGGCCTCGGGCAGGGCAGCACCTTTACGCTGCGCCTGCCGGTCGAGCAGCGCGGCACGGATGGCGCCGACCTCGATGTACAAGCGCCGTCCGGGGCCGTCGGCGCGACGGAACCGCTCAGCATCGTCATCGCCGACGACAACCGCGATGCGGTCGAAGTGCTGCGGCAATTGCTTGAATTGAACGGTCACAATGTGGCCGCCGCCTATGACGGCGAGGCGGCGCTGGCGGCGATCAGACAGTCGCAGCCGGACCTGGCCTTGCTGGATATCGGCATGCCCGGCCTGAACGGTTATGAAGTCGCCAGGGCGGTTCGCAACGATGCGGGGTTGCAGAATACTGCCCTGGTGGCCGTGACCGGCTGGGGCAGCGCCGAGGACAGGGCAAGGTCGAGCGAGGCCGGCTTCGATCACCACCTCGCCAAGCCGGTCAGCTATGACATGCTGCTGCAGCTGATTGCCCAGGTGGGAGCGCGATAGGCCCGACCAAGGCGCTGGCGCCAAAAATCTCGGCCGGACACGCGATACGGCGTCATTTTTGCAAGACGGTTTGCTACTATTGGCCTGCCAACTTTTTGCACGACGCGCCTTCCGCGTTTATGACCAATGAATCAGCTGACTTCCATGCGCCTTTCGACCCAGTTGGCTTTGCTGCTCGCCGGCTCGATACTGGTGCTGACGCTGGCCCTGACGGCGCTGGTTGGCAGGCTGGCAACGGAGAAGGTGAAGGCGGACATCGGCGCGCGATTTGCCGACCTGTCGTTCCAGGCCGTCGACAAGATCGGCCGCAGCCTGTCCGAGCGGCAGCGGGAATTCGAGTTGCTGGCCGCCCGGCCGGATTTCGCCGAGCCCGGCGTTTCCGCAGAGACCAAGCGGCGGTATCTCGAATCGCTGCAGAAGAACTATCCCCACTATGCCTGGATCGGCATGACCGACAACGACGGCAAGGTCATGGTCGCTGCCAACGGCATCCTGGAAGGCACGAACGTGGCCAGCCGGCCGTGGTTCGTGCGTGCGATGCAGGGCTTGCACCTGACTGACGTGCATCAGGCCGTTCTGCTCCAGAAACTCCTGCAACCCGGCTACGGCGACGAACCGATGCGCTTCATCGATCTGACCTTTCCCTACCGTGACAGGGAAGGGCGCATGGCCGGCATCCTCGGCGCCCACTTGAGCATGAAATGGGCGGAAGAAATCGAACGGTCGATCCTGCTGCCGGCATTGCGCCGCCAGGGCATCGAAACGATCGTGCTGGACAAGGATTACTCCGTCGTGCTCGGCCCGCCGGAGCTGATGAATCTCACGCTCTCCTTCCCGGCGCTGAGCGCGGCAGCGGAACCGCAGACCGGCTACGCGATCCAGCGCATTGCATCGGCCAATGAATACCTGCTGGGATACAGCAAGAGCAGCGCGGCCGCCGGCCACCCCAGCCTGGGCTGGACCGTCGTGGTGCGCCAGGATCTCAAGGCGGCGTATGCGCCGGTGCGCCAGTTGCAGCAGCAGATCATGGCAATCGGCCTGGCCGTCGCGGTCCTGTTCGCCGCCCTCGGCGCATTCCTCTCCGGACGCATTTCCAGGCCGCTGCGCCTGCTGACGGAAGCGGCTCACCGGGTGCAGGCAGGCGAAGACAGCCGCATCAGCAAGCCCAAGGGCGGCTACGCCGAAATCCATGTGCTGCACCGGAGCCTGCAAACCCTGCTGGAAAAGCTGCAGGAGAAGGAAGCTGCCATGCTCGCCGCCGACAGGCGCAAGGATGAATTCATCGCTACGCTCGCGCATGAACTGCGCAACCCGCTGGCGCCGATGCAGAGCGGGCTTGAACTGATGCGGCTGAGCGGCAACAGCCCGGCGGTCGTCGCCAGGGTGCAAACCGTCATGGACCGCCAGCTCGGCACCATGGTGCATCTCATCAACGACTTGCTGGATGTGTCGCGCATCACCCGCGGCAAGGTCCAGCTGAGAAAGGAGCGCATCAGTCTGCGCCAGGTGCTGGAAAGCGCCATCGAGACCGCGCGGCCGCTGATCGAGTCGCGCCGGCATGCGCTGGATCTGCGCCTGCCGGCCCATGATATCTGCATCGAGGGCGATCAGGCCCGGCTGGCGCAGGTCGTCGGCAACCTGCTGAACAATGCGGCCAAGTACACGCCCGAGCATGGCCGGATCGCGCTGGAGGCTTGCCAGGACGGCGACGATGCGGTCATATCGGTTGCGGATGACGGCATCGGCATCGCCCAGGAATCGCTGCCGGCGATCTTTGAGATGTTCAATCAGGTTGGCAAGACCCAGGATTCATCCTACGGCGGGCTTGGCATCGGCCTCAACCTGGTGCGCCAGCTGGTCGAGCTGCACGGCGGGACGGCGACCGCGGCCAGCGCCGGCATCGGCCGGGGCAGCACCTTCGTCATCAGGCTGCCGGCCGGGCCGAACGCCCGATCCGCCGCGCAGCCGGAAGCAGCGCTGCCGGTTCCAATGCAGGCGATCGAGTCGGCCGCTCCTGCAGTGACGCTGCGCATTCTGGTTGTCGACGACAACAGCGACGCCGCCCAGAACCTCGCCGCCCTGCTCGAGGCACTCGGCCATGAAACGAGCATTGCTGCGGATGGCCGGCAGGCGCTGGAAGCGGTGCCGCGGTTCCGCCCCGACATCATCTTCTCCGACATCGGCATGCCGGTCATGAACGGCTATGAATTTGCGCGCACGATGACTGCCACGCCTGCCAGCCGCAGGACCGTTCTCGTCGCCGTCACCGGCTGGGGTTCCGAGCGGGACCGTCTGCGCGCAACGGAAGCCGGCTTCGACTACCACCTGACCAAGCCGGCGCAGCTCGCGGATATCCGCCGGATATTGCAGGAGGCCTTCCCGGCCGGCGAGGACGGTGCCCGGGATCGCGCCGCCTGAGACCGGCTGCAAACGCTGCACGGCACCGCAAGGCCGCCTGGCGGTGCCGTGCAGCTCTTCCCGACTAATAGAGAAGCGTTCGCCGGGACTCACTGGATCTGGATGATGCGCGCGATCGATGGCACGCCTCGCTCATTGATCAGGAACAGCATGTAATGCCCCGGCGGCGTCAGATTGGGGTCGGCCGGCGCGGTGACATTCAATCCGGTGGCCGTCTTCGTGAACTGCAGATAATTGATGCGCTGGTTCATGTTGAAGGCATGCGTTACCGCGCCGAGCCGGATCCAGGTTGCCTTGACGATGCTGCCGGCGTCAGGCGTTTCCACGAAAAAGCCTTGCCCGTACTGAAGCGTGGCCGGCGCGTTCTTGACAGTCGGACGCGAGCCGGTGAACAGATAGGGAGGCGAATAAATCTCGGCATTGCTGTTGTCCACTCCGTTCAGCGGCGCGGGCTGGCCGCCGCCTGCCGACAAGACCCGGCCGTCCGGCAACAGCAGGGCAGTGGAGTGGTAAAGCCTCGGAATCTTCATGCTTGCCATCTCGGTCCACTTTCCGGTGAGCGGATCCCACATTTCGGCGGCGAGCACGGCGGTAGCGGCATCGTTGAAGCCGGGACCGCTCATGCCCCCGGTTACCAGCACCTTGCCGTCGGCGAGAATGGTCGCATTCAACTGCCTGCGGGCATACTTCATCGGCGACGTCCAGGCCCATTTCGGCTTCGCGTCGTACAGGTTGATGACTTCCGCAGTATTAGTCGGCGGATCGCCTCCCCCCCATCACCAGGACCTTGCCGTCGCCATACATCACGGACGAGCCGTAGTCGCGGGCTTGCATGTCGAAATTCTGCACCGCCACGTCCGTCCATTTGCCATTGCCGCTGGTGTCGAGATAGCGGGTCAGCGGATCGATGCCGGCCATGAACACCTGGCCGTTCGGCGCCAGATGCATGCGGGGATACATGCCGACGTCGTATTGAGCGTTGGTCAGATTGCGCCAGCCGCCGGTGGTCTTCCATACCTGCGGCAGGAGATTGGTGTCCTGCTTGGTCGCATCCATGATGCCGCCGAGCGTGAGGATTTCGCCGTTGGCCAGCATGGTGCTGGTCGGATACCAGCGCGGACCGCTCATGCCTTCGACCTGCTGCCAGGTGTTGGTGCGGTAATCGAAGATATTGGTGTCGGCGGAACCGCCGAAGGCAGTCTCGCCGCCGGTCACCAGCAGACGGCCGTCGGGAAGAAAAGTCTGGCCGCTGCAGAACAGCTTGGTATTGGGATTCGGCAGGTAGACCGGATTGGTCGGCGTCCCGCCGATGGGGACCTCCATCATGTAGACCTCGGCGCTGTTGCCGGCGTTGGGCGAATGGTCGTCGTATCGGGAGGACCAGCTGATCAATCGCGCATCCGGCAGCAGGGTCAGATTCACCGCCACCTGCGGCCATTCATACACCGGCGACCATTCGCCCATGGGCTTGGTCGGCGCGGTCGGTTCGGGCGGCGCGGCTTCCGGCTGGCTGGCCGCTGGCGGCGTGGCAGTGCCGGTCTGCTGCGTCGACTCGGCGCCGGATTGACTGCCGTTGTTCTTCAAGGCGACGGGGGAAGCGGCTTCCGAGCCAGCCGTCGCCGCGCCTCCGCCTCCAATACCGCCTGTGCCGCCCGTACCGCCAGCACCGCCTCCGCCGCCACAGGCGGAAAGGCTCCATGCGACGGCAATCAGCAGGAATGGGTGATGCAAGCAAAACATGGCTTCACGCCGGCGCTTCGCCGGAATTCTTTCTTCCTCATGCTTCATGGCGTTCCCTTTATCGGCAAATTGGCTTTCATCAGAATGAGCTCAGCCGTCCGACGGCAGGGCCGGCTGGAGATGACAAACAATGGAAATCCTCGGCGCCGGTCGAGCGGCTTTCACGCCACTGCAGAACCGCCGCTCACATCGATCAACGCTTACAAGGCTTTCAGAAACGCCGTCAGATCGGCGATTTCCTGCGGCGACAGGTGCATCTGAAACCGCTGGTTGTAAAAGTCCACGACTTCACGCAAATCCTTGGCCGAGCCGTTGTGGAAATAGGGCGGTCTCGCCGCCAGCGCTCTCAGAATCGGCACCTTGAATTTGCCGATGTCGCTCCACCTGCCGCTGGCCAGCGCTGCGCCCGGGTCGGTGGTTTCCAGCACCTCGCCGGTGGTCTTGTTCTTCAATGTGTACAGGGGCAGATCCGCGGTCCGGCGCGCGCCATCCGACACGCCTATGTCCAGCAGCAGCGGCACCGAATGGCTGCCCGCCTCGGGCGCGCTGTGGCAGGTGGCGCATGATCCCCTGACCAGCGTGCCGGGCAAGCCCTTGACGCCGCCGATCGACATCTCGCGCTGGTTGAACAGCGCCTGACCGCGCGCGATGGCGAGCCGTGCGCCAGCCACCCTGGCTGCGTCCTCGGGCGCCACGTCGGCATCGACCGGCGGATTGGCGAGGGCCCATCCGCTGTAAAGGCTCATCACCTTGTCGGTGAATGGCGCCCGGGTGCGGTAGTCGCCATCCACCAGATCGTTGATGCCGAAATAATAGGCAACGCCGGCAAGCGCGAGCGGACCGCCGCGCCCGCCGATTCCGGCCAGGTTGCGGGCGCCGGCATCAAACACCTGGGCCGTGAACAGGCCGGACTCGAAGGCAACGATGGCAGCCTGATCTGCCGCGCTGAGTTCGGCGCCGGCCTGCGCATGTCCCAGGGCGGCGTTGTTGGCTTGCAGCGCGAGATCGACCGCAGGCCCGGCATAGCAGCGGGCGGCGTTCAACATGCATTGCGCCGAGTCCGGTGCGAGATGGGTTTCCCGTCCATCCCACATGACGGTCGATTGGAAACTCAGGTTGGTGGAGGGCAGCGGCCGGCGGAACAGGGACAGCTCCTTGTCGCCGGCGAAGCGATAGGGGTCGTCCACGCCGGCGAGCTCGAAGTCGGCAGCGGCCGGCACTTTCATGCCGATGCGGATCAGCCCTTTTTCGAGCAGCAGGCGATAGGCAAGGCGGCGCGCCTCGTCGCTCGATACATCCGCCTGCGGAGAGGTGGCGCCGTCGAGCGGCAGGAACAGCGGATCGGCGCCGTTCGACGCGAGATACCTGGCTTGCACGCTGGCGGGCGTAAGCGACCAGCCATCCCTGGCGTCATGGCAGCTTGCGCAGCTGCGGCCATTGCCGATCGGCTTGAAGAACGGATTGGCCGAATCGATGAATCCGGCTCTGGAGTACGTTCCATGACTGCCGCTGGCATTGGCGCTCACCAGCACGAACGGCGCAGCCGCCTTTTCGGCAGGATCGCCGGTGCTCGCCGCGGAGGCGGTGCCGGACGTCCTGGCCGGCACCTCCTGCGTTGCCGATCCGCCGCCGCAGGCGGACAGCAGCAGGCAAAGCATACTTATAGCGGCACGCATCAGCGGCCGCGCATTCGGGCTCGTGGTCATCGGTCGTTATTCGCGTTGATTTGAAATGCGCTGGAGCGGCCCGTCAGTCGGGCGGCCATGCCTCGATTCAGCCCTAGATCAATGCCCGCCCGTATAAGGCAGGAAGGCGCAATTCACCTTGCCGGCCGGGGTCTTGACGCAAAACCGGGGGCGCTCTGCCTCACCGGTCTTGGCGGCGCCTGCCTTCACGCCTTGCGCTTGCGTGCCCGCTCGATGCGCCTCTCCAGGCAGTGCGGTCAGCTGAGTCCCAGGGCCGAGTTGATGAGCAAATGCGGCGTTCGCAGTGAAGGCAATCATGAATGCAAGATGACGCATGCTTACTCCTGTTTCGATGAGCGCTGGCGTGACGGCGGTGATGCAGCTGTTCTGTAACCTTTGGTTAAATAGATTATCGATATGCAATTGATGACTATATTGATGGCCGTCATCTTGAATACGGGAACATCGCGACCAGTCAAGGTTGCTTGATCGCGCTCATGAGAAAACATGGAACCAATGCGGGCGGCAAGGTTCGCCCGGCCAGAAGCAGCCCCAGACGTCTACATTTCGTCGATGGAGCGTGAGGGAAGCAGCCTCTGAATCGGTCGTGATGTGAAAATCACCACCCGCCAGCAGAGGCATGGCAGCCGCGCGAGCACGTTGACAAAATGAATTACTCGATTTGCCAACAGAAATCGAAAATTCCGTGTGGCGCCACTTCGTAAGAAGCGTAACCGCATGTAATAGCAGCACGGAAATGTCGCTTTCCTGCAATACATTTGCTCCTGACATTCCCGCCGCAACCGCCCGGGCAGCGTACCCGGGTTGACGGGCAATGCATGGCCGCATGCGCAGTCGGCCACCCTTATAGCGTTAACCCGTCAGGGAGCCTTATCGGACTTCAACGCATCCTGGTTTCATCGCTTAGCATCAGGGAGGTATCAATGAAGCGATCACACTCATCCACTCTCCACCGCAGCATCCTGGCCACGGCGTTGCTTGCCCTCTCGGCCGTACCCGTATCGATCGCCGTCCACAAGGCGGGCGCGCCGGCAAAGGCAAACGAGCCCGCCATCGCCATCGCGGCAGCGCCCCATGCGCCAGCTGCGGCGAATATTCCGGCGGCGACCCAAGTCGCATCGTCTTCGCTGTCGGGAGATGAAGCCCCGCCACCCGCACGGAGCAGTGCCGCCATGCATCCGGTGTTCCGCGCGCTGCATGTCTCCGATATGCAGCGGGAGCAGATACAAAACATCGGCCGCAACCAGGCGGCGCGCTTGAATGATCTGTACCGGACGCTTGCTTCGGCAAAGACGGCGCTCGCTGCGCTGACTCGGAACGGCCAATTCCACGACACGCAGGCCAAGCCCCATACCGACAGGCTCGGCGCCGCCATGGCGGAGATCGCCCTCGTCAGGGCAAGAAGCGAGAGCGAAGTGATCGCCTTGCTGACGCCGCAGCAGCGGCAGCGGCTCGACCAGCTGCGCCGGCAGGGGACCCTCGATCCGGCCACGTCGATCGAATAGGTGCGCGCTGCGGCGGCTTGCCGCTTCGCTCAGCATTTCCCAAGCGGCTGTCCGGCAGCGGCATCGCGGCAGCTGCTACACTCCGGATGCAAAATCAACCACGCCTCATCAGCCGCCAAAGGAGATGTCGAATGAATGCAGAAGAGACCCTCGCCCAGTGGAATGCGGAACTCGATACCGTCCAGCGGCGCGTTCGGGCGCGCCAGGACAAGCCCGGCGTGGCAACGCGGGAGAGCGTCGCCGGCAAGACGGGTCTGGAAATCATTCAGGGCATCCTCGACGGCGAGCTGCCCTTTCCACCCATCTCGGAAACCCTGAGCTTCTGGCTGGTCCATGCGACCCAGGGCCAGGCGATTTTCCAGGGAACGCCGCAGGTCAAGCATTACAATCCGCTCGGCACGGTGCACGGCGGCTGGTATGCAACCCTGCTCGATTCGGCGCTGGGGTGCGCGGTGCAAACCATGCTGCCGCAGGGACAGGCGTACACGACGGTGGAGTTGAGCGTCAATGTCGTGCGCGCCGCCACGGAGAAAACCGGTCCGCTCCGGGCGATCGGCAATGTGATCCATTGCGGGCGCCAGATGGCGACCGCCGAAGCGCGCATCGTCGGCCCGGACGGCACGCTATACGCGCACGGCACCACCACTTGCCTCGTGTTCCAGGCGCGTTAAGCGGAATCAGTCACGCGAAAGCCGCTTCGGCGCGCGGGCATGCAGCGCCGCGTGCGGCATTCGCGGCACGATGCGGCGCGCATCCATGGTGAAGCCTCCCGCGCCGTCAGTCCAGCCTGATGCCGCGCGCCTTCACGAGCTTGCCCCAGCGCTCGATCTCGCTACCGATCAGCGCCCCAAATTCCTCCGGCGTGCCGCTGGCCGGCTTCAATCCATCGGATTCCAGCTGGGTCTCCATGTTGGCGCCGTTGAGCGATTCATTGATCGCCTTGTTGAGCTTGGCCACGATGTCAGCCGGTATCCCCTTGGGACCGATAATGCCGTGCCAGTTCGTCACCTCGTAAGTCGGAAAACCGGCTTCCTTTACCGTGGGCACATTGGGCAGGGCGGGCAGGCGCGACGGGGTGGAGACGGCCAGCGCCTTCAGCTGGCCAGACTTGACGAAGGGGAGGGTCGACGCCGGCGTGCCGAACACGACCTGGGTCTGCCCGGCTATCGTGTCGGTCAGCGCGGGCGCCGTGCCCTTGTAGGGAACATGAGACATCTCGATGCTGGCGGTGGCCAGGAAATACTCGGACACGATATGGGTGATGCTGCCATTGCCCGCCGACGCATAGAAGATCTTGTTCGGCTCCTTCTTCGCGGCCGCCACGAGATCCTTGAGCGAATTCACCGGCAACTGCGGATTGACCGCGATGATGAAAGGCCCGCGCGCCAGCTGCGCGATCGGCGTCATGTCCTTGACCGGATCGAAGCCGAGCTTGTAGAGGCTCGCATTGACGGTATAGCTCGCCGCCGCGAGGAACAGGGTATAGCCATCGCCTGGCGACTTGAGCGCAACCTCGGCGCCGAGGTTGCCGCCCGCGCCCGGCCGGTTCTCGACGATGACCGGTTGGCCCAGCTTGTCCTGCAGCCGCTTGGCCACGATGCGGGCGATGAAGTCGGACCCGCCGCCTGGCGCGAAGCCGACCACCAGCTTGATCGGCTTATTCGGGTAGGCGGTTGCCTGCGCGTGAGCGGCAGTGCCGGAGAAGATCAGCGATGCGCCTGCCAGAACCGCGAGCAGGCGGCGACGATGAAGGCTGGGGGCGGCTTTCGGCATGGTGTCTCCTTGTCGTGGTGTTTTCATTCGAAGACCTTGATTGCCATCTGCGGCGGCGACTCCGGCCGGGACGCCTGCCTGGCACCAGGATGCCAACGATCCTAGCATGGGGTTGGCGCGCCGGCTCGAGCCGAAGCGAACGGCTCCGAACGCTACGGCCGTCCGGTCACCCGCTGCACCATGGCGTAAAGCACCGACATCTGCAAGCCGCTCTTGAGGGCATAGTTCGGATCGACCTGGTTGGAGTAGCCCCACCAATCGAAGCATGCGTTCGGATTGGTCGGACCCGGGGCGGAGGAGGCTATCGTGTCGGGGTACACGACGACGAGCTGGTTCGTGTCGGCCCATTCATTGATGCCAGCCTCGGTGACCCAGCGATTGCCGATGCGTGCCGCCTCCTGCTTGCAGCCATGGAGCGCAAGCACGAAGCCGCAGGTTTTCCCTTGCTCGCAGGCCTTGGGAACAAAAACGCTTCCCGTCGAACTCATCGACACGTTGGGCGAGGCGCCGAACTCGGTTTGGTCGAATGCGTAAAGCGTTCCGTTCAGCTTGCCGTTGTTTCGCGGATTCAGCTTTCCGAGAAACATCGTCAGCCAAGTCTTGACCGAATCATAGGATGCGCCGTTGAGCAGGCAATTCACCATGAAGGGACTGTCGAGGGTGCCGCAGGAAAGTTCGCCGTTGGGCGACTCCCAGCCATGCGCGGCCGGGAAGGTGTTATCGAAGTGAACCTTGGCGCCGTAGTGTTTGTACTCCGTGTTGAGATCGGCCATCTCCAGCGGATTGACCACCGTGTCCTGGGTGCCGGACCAGAGGTAGACAGGCTGGCCGCGCAGGTTCGACGACGGGTCGATCGTTCCCAGGGAGGACTGCATGTCGAGGTAGGCCTCGGATGCCGCCAGCGTGCTGTTATAGGAGGCTTGGTTCGTCGGCAGCGTCTGGCCGCCGCAGTTCAACAGCGCCGTCGCAGCGCCGCCAGCGCCGGCGCACCAGTAGACGCCCCCCGCGTAGATCGCAGCGCCCCTGAAGGTCGCCGAGTGAGCCATATGCATTTGCACCGCCGCGAAGCCGCCGGAGGAAATGCCGGCGACGAAGATCTTCGCCGGATCGATCTGATAGCGCTTGAGCTTTATGGTCGCGGGGTTGGCCGAAGTGGCGGCCAGCATCGTTGCCTGCGAGGAAGCCGGAGTGGCACTCGCGGCCATGCTGACCGCGCCATCTCCGCCACCGCATCCAGCCAGACCAATGGCCAGAACCGTTGACAACGCCCACCGTGAAGCCAGCCTGATTGCAGTCATGTCGCTTCCTCACCGAATCGGAACGACAAAATAGTACCTCGACCTTCTTACGGCTTCATTGTGCGGACGCAGGATTGATTTGCCCGTACGAGTAAAGCAGCGCACGCGGCTCGTCCGTGATGACCGGCCCCTGTCGAGAACCGCCTCGAGGCAGAGCGGGGGCCAGCGACAAGGCGGACCGGCATGGTGAAGCGAGTGAAGACGGGTTCGGCGACCGCGTATGTGGGGCAGCAGCTGTCGAATCGGTGCGGCCAGGCGGCTACAATGGGGCATTCCACCGATTTCAAGCGACTTGCCATGCACATCTGGGTCGACGCCGACGCCTGTCCGGCCGTCATCAAAGACATCCTTTTCCGCGTGGCCGAACGGCTACAGCTCGACGTCACGCTGGTCGCGAACCGGCTGATGCGCGTGCCCGGCTCGCGCTTCATCCGCGCGCTGCAGGTTCCGGCGGGCGCCGACGCGGCCGACGCCGAAATCGTCGCGCGCGTCGCCTCCGGCGACATCGTGGTGACCGGCGACATTCCGCTGGCTGCGCAGGTGCTGGAAAAGGGCGGGCTGCCGCTCAATCCGCGCGGCGAGTGGTACACCAGCGACACCATCGCGCAGCAGCTGACGATGCGGGCCTTCATGGATGAGCTGCGCGGCAGCGGCGTGGACACGGGCGGTCCGGCTGCCTTCAGCCAGGCCGATCGACAGCGGTTCGCCAATGCGCTCGACCGTGAATTGGCACGGCGAAATAACCGGGCGGAGCCCCGTTAAGCGGTCGATGGCAGACTGGGCGGGCGTGGCGAAAATCGAGACATTCTGATTTGGCTAGATCGAGACATTCTAATTCGGGCTCTACATTGAATTTACGCATAACTTGGATTATGTAAAACGGTGCCCCCCCACATTTCTTCCGTAACCCCTAGAGGTCCAAACAATGGCGCATTCCGCGCCAATGCAACCATGACCGGCGGCGCCGTCCGGCCCCTTCACCGGCCTGCGGCGATTTGCTCGCGAATTATCCCGTCCCGATCATCACTCCTGCCTTTCGAGACGGGTGACCGTGAGTTGGCCATTCGGCTTTTCGGCGACGAAGTTGATTTTGTCGCCGGGCTTGACCTGCTCCAGCATGGCGGGATCCTTGACGCGGAACACCATCGTCATCGCATCCATGCCGATATTCTTCAGCGGGCCATGCTTGATGGTGAGCCTGCCTGCGCTCCGGTCAATCCTGATCACCTCGCCTTGCGACATCGCTTCGGATGGCGCGGCGGTTCCGGCCTGCGGGGTTTGCGCATGGAGGTGCGGCATGGACGACAGGAGCGCGGATGCCGCGAACATCGCCTTGACAAGGGATTTCATGAGGTTCCTTTCTTGTTTCATGTCGTGGACTTAGCCAACACCGGTCAGGCGCAAACTTTTGCATCGCGCCCGCCATATCAATGATGATCGTGGCCCTGCGGCCTGCGAGCCTTCAGTTCGACGCCGGGCTTGGCCGCATCATCGCCGGGAGCCTTGGACGCGGCCGGCGCCTCGCCGGTCCATTCATAGGCCACCGTGCCTTTCGGATGCCGGTACCAGCCGGGGTCGCTGTAGTCGCCCGGCTTCTGGTCGCGGCGCACCTTGATCAGCGTCATCATGCCGCCCATTTCGATGCCGCCGAAGGGCCCGTCGCCGCTCATCATCGGCAAGGTGTTTTCCGGCAGCGGCATCTCCATGCCGCCCATCGAACCGCCCTTCTCGCCCATCGCCATGTAATCCGGAATGAGCTTGTTGATCTTCTCGGCGATGCCCTGCTGGCTCACGCCTATCATGGTTGGCACGTTGTGGCCCATGGCGTTCATCGTATGGTGCGATTTGTGGCAGTGGAAGGCCCAGTCGCCCGGTTCGTCGGCGACGAATTCCAGCGCCCGCATCTGGCCGACGCCGATATCCGCCACCACTTCCGGCCAGCGCGCCTCCGGCCGGATCCATCCGCCATCGGTGCCGGCCACGACGAACTCATGTCCATGGATGTGCATCGGGTGATTGGTCATGGTGAGGTTGCCTATGCGCATGCGCACCTTGTCGCCCTGGCGCACGTTCATGCTGTCCACGCCGGGGAAGACCCGGCTGTTCATGGTCCACAGGTTGAAGTCGAGCATGGTGTTCACCTTCGGCACGAAGCTGCCCGGCTCGATGTCGTAGGCGGCGAGCAGGAGCACGAAGTCGCGGTCCACCCGCATGACGTCCGGGTTCTTCGGATGCGTCACCCAGGAACCCATCATCCCCATGGCCATCTGCACCATCTCGTCCCCATGCGGGTGGTACATGAAGGTGCCGGCGCGCTTCGCCACGAATTCGTAGACGAAGGTCTTGCCGGGCGGGATGCCCGGCTGGGTCAGCCCGGTGACGCCATCCATGCCGTTTGGCAGGCGCTGGCCGTGCCAGTGGATGCTGGTGTTCTCGGGAAGCCGGTTGGTGACGAAGATGCGCACCTGGTCGCCCTCCACCACTTCGATGGTCGGTCCCGGCGATTGGCCGTTATAGCCCCACAGGTTGGCCTTCATGCCGGGCGCGATTTCGCGCACCACCGGCTCGGCCACCAGGTGGAACTCCTTGACGCCGCGGTTCATGCGCCACGGCAGCGACCAGCCGTTGAGGGTGACCACCGGGTTATAGGGCCGGCCGGTATTGGGCGCCAGCGGCGCCTGGGTGCCGGGCCCGGTGGCCACGACCGCCTCGGGCAGGGACGCTGCGCCGACGCGGCTCACCAGCCCGGCGCCCACCATGGCAGCGGCGCCGGCAAAGAAATTTCGTCGAGAGACCATGTTGTTTTCCTCGTTCCTAATGTGCTTGCGCAGTCGGCTCGCTCGATGCCGCCGGGCTGCGTAACGGTGTGCTTGCGCCGCCGCTGCCATTGATGGCGGCCTGCAGGTCGGTTTCGGCGATCCAGAAATCCCGCTGCGCGTCGATGGCGCGATTGACCGCGCTCACCTGATCGCGGGCGTCGGCCAGCAGTTCGAACACGCTGGCGAGCATGCCGTTATAACGCAGCAGCACTTCATCCGAAATCTTTTTTCGCAGCGGCACCACTTCGTCGCGGTAGTGCCTGGCGACGTCGTAGCCGGTGCGGTAGGCCGAATAGGCTTCCCGCACTTCGGAGCGGGCGCGGATGGCGATGTCGGCGGTGCGCTGCACGGCCTGCATGTAGAGCGCCTCGGCCCGCGCGACGCGGGCGCCGCCCCAGTCGAACAGCGGCAGCTCGAGCGACACTTCGTAGCCGTTGGCGCGCGGCGCGTCGCTGGTGCTCTTGTTGGCATAGCCGGCTTCGAACACGTCGATGAAGCGGGTGGCGCGGCTCAGGCCAAGCGCGCTGGCAGTCGCCTGCGCCCCTTGGCGCGCCATCTGCACGTCGAGCCGCTGCGCCATGGCCTGGGCTTCGACCTGGCTGCTTTCACTCGGCGCCTTGGGCAGATCGGGCAGCCGCTCGGGCAACTGGTAGCCGGCATCGGCGCCCCACAACCCCAGCAGGCGGGTGAGCTGTTCGCGGGCAGCGGTGGCATTGTGCCGGCTGCGCGCCAGCTGTGCGACGGCATCTGCATGGAAGGCCTGTTCCCGCGCCTGGTCGAGCTTGCTTCGGTTGCCGCTCTTCGCCATCCGTTGCGCCAGTTCCGACGTCGCCTCGGCGGCCTCCGCCACCTGCTGCGCATACCGGGCCGCCTGCTGGGCGGCGACGGCATTGAAATAGGCCCGGCGCGTGGCGGCAGCCAGCGCAACCGCCTGCGAGGCGGCGAACAGCTTGGCCTGCTCGAAGCGGCGTTGTTCGATGCCCCGTCGTACCGGCATGGTGAGCAGGCCGACAAGGTCGAACATCACGCTGCGGTCGATCTCGATCTCATTGCCGCCGCGGATGTGGCCGAAGGAAAAGCCGGGATTGCGCAGCCGGCCGGCCTGTACCAGGCTGGCTTCGGCAATGCCCAGTTCGGCGAAGGAAGCTTGCAGGCCCTTGTTGTTCAACAGGGCGATCCGCACCGCCGAATCGGGCATCAGCGGTTCGGCCAGCAGAGCGAAAAGCGTCTCCCGGCTGACCGCAGAAGCCTCCGCCGCGCCGTCGCGCTGAACGGCTTGGCCGGTGCGCTGCCTGGTCAGTTCGGAGACGTCGTCCATGCCGCCATCGGCCGAAAAGCTTGCACAGCCGGCCAGCAGCGTGGCCGAGATGGCGATGAAAAGACGTTTCGCCCGTAGCGCTGATGATGGAAAGCGCATCATCATTTTCCTTCAGGGCGGTGGCGATGGCGGCCGTGATGGCCGGCGTCACCCGGTTGGCTGGCATGGGGATTCGCCTGCGCCGGCGCAGCCTTGACTGCTTCAGCACCGCCATTGCCGCCCTGCACCGCGTGTTCAGCATGGCCGCCCTGCTCGCCGGCCGCAGCGATGGCCGCATTGGCGGCGCGCCATGCGGCATCGGGCGCCGTCGGCTCATGGGCAGCGGTTCGATAGCCGCTGAGTACGGAGGCGTAAGCGACCGGCGGCACCGGGGCGCTGGGGTCGGATGGATCAAACAGTTGCTTCTGTTCGGCGGAGCAAGCCGGCGGCAAGCTCGCCACGGCAAACACCGCCAGCCATTTGGAAAGGGACATGATTTCCTCGCAATCGATGAATGGGGCATGCGAAGGCACGCACTGCGGCAAGCCTTGCAGCGCCGGCGCGATAGGCCGTTCGCCGCAAGCCCTGCGTCGATCAAGCGGAAACCGGTTTGGGAGGTCGTTCCTGACCGGCCGTCAAATGAGCGACGGCGAGTGCGGGAGGGGAAAGGACAACGAGTTCCGACCCTGCATGATCCGGGGTCGTAAGAGAAGGTGTGGGAGGCGCAAGCGCGCCGACGCAGCAGGTCGCGCATGCGCTGCAGGAAGCGTGCTTGTGCGCGGGCGCTTCCGCCTTCGCCGCCTTGACGGTGTCATGCGCCGCGCCGTGGGCGGACGCCTCGGCCCCGTCGTGATGGTGATGCGCCGTTCCGGCAGCGTGCCGATGGCCGGCATCGGCATTGGCCGCGATCATTGTCGCGTGTTCCGCCGGCGCGCACGCCGACTTAACGACCGCGGCCAGCCCCTGCAGGGGAAGGGCGGCCATCAGGAGCCAGAGCAGCAGTGTCTTGAGAAGGCGGGTCATCACTGTCCAAGTATACCGGAACGCGGAATTGGCAATCTAAGCCTTCCCATGGCGGGAAGGTCAAGGACAAGTTTGATCTCGACCGCCTGCCGGCAACCCATGCGTTCGCCGGGCGATGTTTCGTTCGGGAAGGCATGAGCCGACCGCTCACACCGGCCCGGACGCTTCAGGATGGTGACAGGGAAGGCGCCCAGGCGCCGGGGAAGGCGCCGGATGGGATGCCGCTGACCGGTTCCTAATGCAGCAGATAGGAAGCCGTATGGCCGTCGCCCGACAGCAACTCGTCCGCCGGCGCGTATCCTTCTTCGGTCAGCACCAGGTGCAGCTTGTCGATGGCCTCATCGAGCGATTCGTGCGGCAGGGTCAGCCACGGCATTTCCTCCAGCGCCCTGTCGTCGCCGTCCAGCAGGAGCAAGCGTATGCCGATGACCTCGCCATCCTCGCCGGCGAGCGGAAACTCCGCCAGCGCGGCGTCCGCAAGGGTCAGCGCGGCGTTGTCGAGCGCGGCCTTCAGCTGCAGGCGGCAATTGTGCTCGCGCGCCAGCTCGAACCCGAAGCGCACATCCGCATGCAGCCCCATGGGCGCGCCCACATCGAGCACGCCTTGCATGGCCCCGCTCCAGTCTTCGATGGCTTGGGCCAGCGCCCGGCCCGGCGCCTGGCCAGGAGCATTGCCATCTCCAGCGGTCTCGCCGCCTTCGTCGGCATCGTCATCGAGGGGCGGGAACAGTTCATTCAGCCCTTCCTCGGTTGTCAGCGCCAGTCCCACCAGGTAACGCAGGGTGACATAAGGGGCGGCCTGCAATGGCGTCATGACAACGGCGGGCGGCGGAAAGGCTTCGCCATCGGCCGAAACATCGGTCTCGTGCGGCTGGGCCAATTGAACCGCGAGATGCCGCGTCAGGCGCATGAAGTCGCCATAGGGCCGCCCGCGCAGTTCCTGTGGGGTGAACAGCCGCGGCAGCAGCCGGAACCGGGCCTCTTCGCCGATGATGCCCTGTTCTTCCAGGATGTCGTGCAGCTCCTGGAACGCAGCCGAGTTGACCGGCGTGGCCGAAGGCTCGGTAAAGGCGGGGAAAACGACCGGAATGGCGAACAGCACGCACGCCCGGGTCGGCCCGGACTTGCCGAGCCTGATGAACTGCAGCTCGGACTCCATTTCGACTTCTTCCAGCAGCCACGCGATGCAGTCATCATGACCGCTCGACAGCAGCAGGTTCACCGCCTCGCTGATGACGTCGGATTCGTAGGGTTCGGGACGCGACAGCACCCGCTGCAGCAGGGCTTCGAATTCGCCCGCATCGTCGCTGCCGGGCTTTTGCGCAAAGCGTCGCGCCGCCTGCGCCAGCGCCTTGGCATCGCGCTGCAGCGCGGCAGCCGAGGGAGCGGTTGTCGTGCCTGGTGAAGCCAACATGTTCAGCCCTCCTGGTGTTGCAAAGATTGCCGGTCCGGGATGGCCAATTGCTTGCCTGCTCCGGCCCCGATCAGCCCATGGTATCGGAATCCCGCCTTTCTGGGCAGCGCAAGCGCTTGTGACGCAACAAGGCGTCGTCGTCCAGGGCTTGATGACTGCCAAATTCGCCGCAGCGGTGCTTTCGGGCTATCCGGTTCGGCAGCTGCGCAAAGGCGCACGGCGGAACAACATCGCTCCCGGAAAGCGGTTAATTAGTCAGGACAGCTTACAATGTTTGACCACGCCGTCGACATGGCAGCGCAGGGCATGTCGGCCGAGTTCTTCATGCTCAGGACTTATTCCGCGAAATCGAGCCGCCAGGCAAAACCAAAGGCGCTGGCCGGTTTCCAAGCAGGCGGCGTTGCGCTCCCCCTGAAATGCGAAGTTTGCGCAATGCGCTTTTAGACAACACAAGTAATCAATGGCAACAGGTTCCGTTCCCTCCGTCCGCTCCCGCATCAATCAGCTTGCTGCCGTGTTCATCGTTCCGGCACTGCTGATCGTGATCGGGCTGCTGGTGTTCGATTACCATCAGGCGCGCGCCAAGCTGATCGACCACCACATCACGACAGCCAGGGCAATGACGTCGCTGGTGGACAAGGATTTCGCCAGCGTGGAGGCCACCCTGCGGGCCCTGGCCACATCGCCCGCCATTGCCGACAACGATCTGCAGCGTTTTTACGAGCAGGCGCAGGAAATGCTGAGCGGCCAGATCGAGAACATCGTGCTCAGCGATCCACAGGGCAACCAAGTGTTCAATACCCTGCGGCCCTTCGGCGCTGCCCTGCCGCCCTTCAATACACCGGCGACCCGCCAGCTTCTCAGCGACAGGAAGGAGGCGGTCGTGTCCGGCCTCTTCACCGGCAAGGTGTCGATGCGGCCAATGATTTCGATCACCGTTCCGGTATGGCGAGACAATCGGCATGTATACAACCTGAGTGCGGGCATATCGCCCTGGCGGCTCAACACCCTGCTCAGCCAGCAGCAATTGCCTGACGACTGGATCACCGCCATTCTTGACGAGAATAATGTCATCGTCTCGCGCACCCACGAGATGAGCCGCTTCATGGGCCGCTCGGCGGCGCCCAACCTCGGCAATGCGCTCGCAACGAACAACGAGGGCTATTTCTACGGATCGACCAGCGAAGGCGTCTCGGTGCTGGGCATCTACAGCCGTTCTCCGGCCACAAAATGGTCGGTGGCGATCGGCTTGCCCACATCCAGCCTGAACGCGGCGCTGTGGCGGCAAGTCGGCTGGCTGGCCCTGGGCGCCATCGTCCTGTTCGCGCTGAGCCTTGCCTTTGCAAGGACCATCGCCAAGCGGCTTGCCCGGTCGGTCACCGGACTCATCGAGCCCGCCCTGGCCCTGGGGGAAGGCGAGAAGATCGTCATGCCGGCGCTGGACTTGAGGGAAGCGGACGAAGTCGGAAAGGCGCTGACTCGGGCATCGCGGATGCTGGAAATTGCGCGGTACCAAGCCAATCACGACGTCCTCACCGGCCTGGCCAACCGCGGCCTGTTTCAGGAACTGGTCAACAGCCAGCTGGCCCTGGCCGGAAGAAACGGCACCCATGTCGCCGTGCTTTTCATCGACCTCGACGGTTTCAAGGAAGTCAATGACACCTATGGGCATGCGGCAGGCGACGACCTGCTGTATCAGGCATCGACGCGGCTGCGCGCCAGCGTCCGGGAGTCGGACGTGGTGGCACGGCTGGGGGGCGACGAGTTCGCGGTCATGCTGATCTCCGTCCTGCCCGACAAAGCCGAGGCATTGGCGCAAAACCTGCTCGAAACCGTTTCCGCCGAATACGACATCGCCGGCAAGGTGGCGACCGTGTCCGCCAGCATTGGCGTAGCCTGCTACCCGGAAAGCGGCGCCACGATGCAGGAACTGCTGTTTGCCGCGGACACCGCTATGTACAAGGCCAAACAGGCTGGCAAGCGTCAGGTGATCCTGGCCCAGGCGGCTCACGCCACCGCCGATTAGTCCCGCATCATTCAACCGGCTTACAGGAAATGGTGCAGCAGCGGATTGGTTGCATGCGTCATGCATTGATACAAATCCGCTTCCGGTTGATACGCGCCGATACCTACCGACATCGGCGGCTTACATGGACACGCGAAGATGGACACCGTGACAGAACGGGCATCCGCCCTTGGTTCACGGACATGACATCAACGGAGAAATCATGAAATCGATTCGCAACCCCCTATTGATCGTTCTGGCTTCCCTTGCCATCGGTGCCGGATCGCTTGCCGCAGCCCAGGACAGCGGCAGCGCAAATCAGCGCGGCGGTGCCAACGGCCAATTCGGGCAGCGCTTCCAGGAGCGCATGCAGAAGCGCGCCGCCGAGTTGCACGACAAGCTCAAGCTGACGCCGGCCCAGGAACCGGCATGGAACGCCTATATCGCCCGCATGCGTCCGGCCTCGCAGCCGCAGCGGCCCAGCGCAGACGAACTCAATGCCTTGACCACGCCGCAGCGGATGGAGCGGCGGCTCGACATGATGCGGCAGCATGAGCAGCGCATGGCCGAGCGCATTGCGGCGACCAAGGAGTTCTACGGCATCCTGTCGCCCGAGCAGAAGAAGGCCTTCGATGAGGCGTCCCGGCACCGGATGGAACACCGGCACCATGGCTGACACGGATCGCGCCGCCGCGCTCCGCGGCTGAACGGCGTCCCGCTGCACCGGACCCCGTTCAGCCACAGCGCCGGCGGCCGGCGGGACGACAACGGATGGCCGGCTCGCGCAATCGCTATTCCGCCGTCCATACCTGGACCCGAAATCCGCTTCGCACCCATCTGGCAGCGTTGTCCCTGGTCATCCGGAAGTCTGCCGGCACGATTTCCGAAGCCAGCCTCTCCCCGCCTCGGCCGCATGCCGTCAGCACGGCATGCGGATCATCGTCGTCCGGTATCACCAGCAACTGCACGTCGACCTCTCCCTCGTCGCCATCCACGATGACGGACTTTCTGCGCGCGGCTTCGATCCGCTCCCGATGGCGCCGCTCCAGGCCGTCGGCCGCCCGCACCAGGGCGGTGAACGAAGCTTCATCGAGCTGCTTCGGCGTCGAGCGGTCCTTCTCCGTTTCCCAGCGAACCACCAGGCTCGGTTCATCCGCCCCGTTCTTCGTCAAGTGGACACACCAGCCATCCTCCTCTTCATGGCGAACGACGCGCGCCACCCACTTGTAATTGCGCCGGACCAGCCGGCCTTCTTCATCGATCTCCATGCTGTGAATGTCGTCATATACGACCATGATTCCTCCGATAAAGGCTGTACATGCATACAGTATTGAGACTTGAAAATGGCTTGAAAGTTGCGCCCCCGCGACCATAGAAAATGATGTTTGCGGGCATCGGCTCCTGCCGTAATCGCCTGCGGCAAAGGGGCCGGAGAGAGGTGGTCTTATTTGCGGTCGCCTCGCAACCATGTCGAAAATCGTGCCGTACCGCTTCTCCTTTTCCGCCGATCTATGGCGCCACGATCCATGCGCCGCCTATCAGGTCACTTCTTGGAAAAAATCAGCATGGCGGTGCGGTAACGCGCTAGCATGGTGCGCAATCCCGAGCGGTCACGGCGGCGCGGGACAAAAGGACATTCAGGGCGGAAACGGATAACGAGTGCCATTACAGGCGTCGAGCATGCCCATCCACCACTACCAGGGTCTTCTGCGCTACCTGCTCCAGACATCCCAACGCCTCAGCGAGCGCTTTGCGTTCTTGCGCGGCAACTGGCGCCTGGTGGTCTTCTGGCCGCTGGCGGCTGTGGTGGTTGGCATCATCGGCTGGCTGGCGCTGCTCAACTCCCTGGAACGGGAACTGGCAAGCACGGAGCGGCATGCGCTCGAGGAAGCCGCCATCCTGGCGCGCGGCTATGCCGACCAGCTGACACGCACGGTCGAGGCCATGGATCACATGCTGCTGCACATCCGCTATGAGTGGAAACTGAATGGCCGCCATCTCGACCTCGAAGCCAGCCGGGCCGAGGGCATCCTTCCCTCGAGTGTCTATTTCAACGTCGGCATCGTCGACCGCGATGGCATCGGCGTCTTCAACACCCTCGGCGTTTCGGAAAACGCCCAGCTCGCCGACCGCCCCTATTTCTTCGTTCAGCAGGCGGCGGACAAGGACGAACTGTACATAGGCGAAGCGGCCGAGGGCCGCTCCACCCGGCGCGCGGTGGTCCATTTCTCGCGCCGCCTCAGCAGCGCCGATGGCAGCTTCGACGGCGTGGTGCGCCTGTCGGTGGCACCGGAGTACCTGACCGCCAGCTATGACGAGGTGACGCTGGCGAAGCACGGCATGATGGCGGTGGTCGGCACCGACCGGGAAATACGGGCGCTGCGCGTCGGCGGCACGGTATCGGACTGGCACAACCATGCGATCAAGCGCGTCGCGCTCTTCGGATTGCCCGCCAGGCAGACGCTGTTTGCCTCGGCCGGCGGCAGCGCCAAAGCGCCGGGTCCGGCTTGGTTCGAGGACGGACGCAACCGCTATGTCGGCTGGCATCAGGTGGCGGGATACCCGCTGGTCGCGGTGATGGCCCTGGACGAGGCCACTACCCTGGCGCCCTACCGGAGCATGCGCGAAAACGCGATGGCGCGCGGCATCCAGAATACCGCCATCCTGGCGCTCTTCACGCTGATCGCGATGGCGCTGTCGCTGCGCCTCGCGTGGCGCAAGCACCAGCTGCAGGTGATACAGGCGGCCTACCGCATCGCCACCGAGGAAGGCAATGAAGGCTTTTATATCGTGCGGCCGATTCATGCGGCCGACGGCCGCATCGCCGATTTCCGCATCATCGACTGCAACCAGACCGGCGCCGAGTTCTACGCCACCACGCCGGACAGAATGATAGGACGGAGCGTATCCGACCTCTACGCATCCGACGACGAGCTGCGCCCGGTCGCCATGCATTGCCTCGCGCAGGCGGTGCAAGCCGGCATCTTCGAGGATGACTTCCATGCGCCGCGGCTGTCGAAATGGTTTCACGTGCGCGCGGTCCGCTCCGGCAGCATGCTGGCCGTCACCTTGCAGGACGTCACGGCGGAGCGGGAGCACGTGCAGGCGCTCGAACGCAAGGGCAATGAGGATGCGCTGACCGGCATGCCGAACCGCCATTGGCTGTCGGCGTTCCTGCCGCAGGCGCTGGAGCATGCGTCAGCCCAGGGATCGACGGTGGGCGTGCTGTTCGTCGATCTGGATGGATTCAAGGTGGTCAACGACAGTGCCGGCCATGAAGCCGGCGATGAACTGCTGAAGGCGGCGGCCAGGCGCATCCGGCTCGCGGTGCGTCCCGGCGATCATGTGGTGCGCATCGGCGGCGATGAATTCGTCGTCATCACCGAGAATCTGGCCGGCAAGGGCGCGGCGGCGCCGATCGCCCAGCGCATCCTGGGCGCATTCGGCGAAAACTTTCGCATCACGAAGGGCATCTTCTCGGTCGGCGCCTCGATCGGCATCAGCGTCTACCCGGATGACGGCATGGACGCGAAGACCCTGCTCAACCATGCCGACATCGCGATGTACTCGGCCAAGACCGCCGGCAAGCATGACTACCGCTTCTTCGACGCCCGCTTCTATGATGCGATCCGGGCGCGCCACAGCCGCGAAGCGGAACTGCGGCATGCGGTCGACCAGGACCAGTTCGTGATGTACTACCAGCCGCGGGTCGACATCTCCACCGGCGTCACCTGCAGCATGGAAGCCCTGGTGCGCTGGGCGCATCCCAACCGCGGCATCGTCGAACCGGTCGAATTCGTGCCGCTCGCCGAAGAGTCCGGGCTGATCGTGCAGCTGGGCGAACTCGTGATCGACAAGGTGTGCGCGCAGCTTGCCTTCTGGCTGAGCCGCGGCCAGGAACTGGTTCCGGTATCGATCAATGTTTCGGCCAGGCAGTTCAATGAAGCGCGGGTGGCGGAACGCCTGTCGGAGGCGCTGCAGCGGCACCAGGTTCCGGCCCACCTGGTCGAGATCGAGCTGACCGAATCCTCCATGACCGGCGACTGCCAGGAAGTGTCGGAGGCGCTCAAGGCGATCCAGGCCATGGGCATCAATCTCGCCGTCGATGACTTCGGCACCGGTTACTCCTCGCTGTCGCAACTGCAGCGGCTGGACTTCGACGTGCTCAAGGTCGATCGCGCCTTCACCGCGGAACTGGAAGCGACCCGGGAGGGCGCCGTGTTCTTCAACGCCATCATCACCATGGCCCATGCACTCGGCATGCGGGTCGTGGCCGAGGGCGTCGAGACGATGGAACAAGTCAGAAAGCTGAAGGAGCTGCAATGCGACGAGGTGCAGGGCTTCTTCATCTCGACGCCGCTGCCGCCGTCGGAAAGCCAGCCCATCCTGCCGAAGCGGCTGTTCTCCTGGGTGAACTAAGACAGGATCAGCGTCGCCGGCGGCGAGGCGAACTTGAACCAGGCGGCGACGTCGGGCTGGATGGAACAGGCCATCCACGCGCCCGTGATCACCTGGATGACCAGGGCCGGCATGCCGATGCGCTCGCAGGCCGATTCGAAGTCTTTCAGGATGACGCCACTGCGGCGCAGGGAACAGTCTGATGATACCCTTGCAGCGCAGCCCGACCGCTTTGCCCTACCACTCAAAGGAAGACACATGGCACAGGCAGACACGCATGCAATCAGCCGCTTCCCCGTTCCCGAATTGGCGGACATGCCCGCCGACATCCGCGACCGGATCATGGCGGTGCAGGAAAAGTCGGGATTCATTCCCAATGTCTTTCTGGCGCTGGCCCATCGGCCCGACGAGTTCCGCGCATTCTTCGCCTATCACGATGCGCTGATGGACAAGCCGGGCAACCTGAGCAAGGCCGAGCGGGAAATGATCGTCGTCGCGACCAGCAGCGCCAACCAGTGCCAGTATTGCGTGATCGCGCATGGCGCCATCCTGCGGGTCCGCGCCAAGAATCCGTTGATTGCCGACCAGATCGCAAGCAACTACCGCAAGGCCGACATCACCGACCGCCAGAAAGCCATGCTGGATTTCGCGATGAAGGTGTCCCAGGCGGCTCACCTGACCGGCGAGCCCGATTTCGAGACGCTGAAGCAGCATGGATTCAGCGAGGAGGACATGTGGGATATCGCCGGCATTGCCGCCTTCTTCGGCATGTCCAACCGCCTCGCCAATGTGAGCAGCATGCGCCCCAACGCGGAGTTCTACTCGCTTGGCCGCTGAGGCAGGCGGGGTCGGGCTCAACTTCGCTTGCCTGCCGACAATCCCGGCCAACCTGTCCAGGCCATGAAGCGGCATGCGCGTCCCGGCATTGAACGATCGTCAAGTACGGCGCACTAACCTGCGGCAATTTCGCGCTTCCCGTCCCCTCATCATTCGACGCCATGCACGCACTCGAGCAGGTACTCGTGCTGTTCCTGGCCGCCGTCATCCTGGCTGCGGCGGCACGCCGCGTCGGCGCGCCCTATCCAGTGTTTCTCGCTATCGGCGGCGCCTTGCTCGCCTTCCTGCCCATCGCGCCAACCTTCACCCTGCCGCCGGAACTGGCGCTGGCCCTGTTCGTGGCGCCGGTGCTGCTCGATGCCGCCTATGACGCCTCGTTCCGGGACTTGAAGGACAACTGGCGGCCCCTCGCCGGGCTGGTCGTCTTCGCGGTGATCTTCACCACGGCGGCAGTGGCGGTGGTGGTCCACTGGCTGGTGCCGGCGATGCCGTGGGCGGCGGCGATCGCCCTGGGCGCGATCGTGGCGCCGCCGGATGCGGTGGCCGCCACCGCGGTGCTTCGTCAACTGCGGCCGCCGCATCGCATCCTCACCATCCTCGAAGGCGAAAGCCTGCTCAACGATGCGAGCGCATTGCTGATTTTTCGCCTTGCGGTCGGCGCCGCCGGGCAGGACGGCTTCGGCATCGGGCAGGTGGTTCCCGCCTTCCTGCTGTCGGTCGCCGGCAGCGTGCTCGTCGGACCCGCGCTGGGATGGATGACGCTGCGCGTCATGGAACGGGTGGCGCACGTGCCGACGGCGATCATCCTCCAGTTCCTGTGCACCTTCGGCGTCTGGATCCTGGCCGAGCGCGCGGGCCTGTCGCCAGTGCTCACCATGGTTTGCTATGCCATCGCCCTGGCGCGGGTAGCGCCGGGCCGGCTGCCGGCCCGCTCCCGCATTCCGACGAATGCCGTCTGGCAAACCGTCGTCTTTGCGCTGAACATCCTGGCCTTCATCTTCATCGGCCTGCAAGCCCGGCCCATCCTCGAAAGCCTGGAACCCGCCGTGCGCAACCAGTATCTCGCCGTCGCCGGGGCCGTCCTGCTGACGGTGATCGTGGCGCGCCCGGCCTGGCACATGCCCTTCAACGCGCTCGTGCGCCGGCGGCACGAGCGCGACGGCTTCCATCCCCCGCGACCCATGCTCCGCCCCAGCGTCGGCAGCGGGCTGCTCATCTCCTGGGCCGGCATGCGCGGCATCGTCACCCTGGCGGCGGCGATGGCGCTGCCGGCGACCTTTCCCTATCGGGACCTGATCACGCTCACCGCTTCCGCCGTGGTGCTCGGCACGCTGGTGATACAGGGATTGACCCTCAAGCCCTTGCTGCGCGCCCTCGATCTGCATGACGACGATCCGGTGCACCGGGAATTCAGCGCGGCCCGCGAAAGCGCCTATCAGGCCGGACTGGACAGCGTCGCCCGCGAAGAGTCGGCGGCGGCGAAGGCGCTGCGCCACAAGCTCGCCGTGCACATGAAATACGAACGGCCCGAGGCCGAGCCCGACGACGCCATGGTGATCCACAACCATCTCCATCGGCGCGCGATCCGGGCGGCGCGCCAGGCGGCGCTGAACATGCGGGACAAGGGCGAGATCGGCGACGATGCCTTTCATCAGATCGAGGAAGAGCTTGACTGGCTCGAGATGACCGCAGACCGGACGCGCGCCTGACCGACTGAAAGTGCGGCGTTTCCCGCGCCGACCGCCCTGCCCGGCGTTTCAATCCACGGTGATCTTGTTGCTCTTGACGAGGGCGCCCCAGCGCGACATCTCGGACTGCACGAAGCGGGCGAACTCGTCCGGTGAACTGCCGACCGGATCGACGCCCAGGCCTTCCAGCTTCTGGCGCGTGCCCGGGTCCTTGATCGCGGCCTGGATCTCCCTGCCCAGCTTCGCCACGACATCCTTCGGCGTGCCCTTGGGAACGAAGAAGCCGTTCCACTCCAGCACCTCGAAGTTCTTGAAGCCGCTTTCCGCCAGGGTCGGCACGTCCGGCAGCGCCGCCATGCGCTTGCCCGAAGTCACCGCCAGCGCGCGCAGCTTGCCCGACTTCACATAGCTCATGCCGGAGGCGGCATTGGCGAAGTAGGAATTCACCTGGCCGCCCATCACGTCGGTCAGCGCCGGCGCGCCGCCCTTGTAAGGCACATGCAGCAGATCGATCTTGGCCTGGTTCTTGAGCAGTTCGCCGATCAGGTGCGCCGCGCTGCCGGCGCCGTAGGACGCATAGCTGAGCTCGCCCGGATGCTTGCGCGCATAGTCGACGAACTCCTGCACCGTCTTGTAGGGCGCGGAAGGCGGCACCACGAAGATATTCGGCACCGTCACCGCCAGCGATACCGGCACGAGGTCCCTGGCCGGATCGAAAGACATCTTGCGCAGGGCCGGATTGACCGCGAAGGCCGATGCGTCGTACAGCAGGGTGTAGCCGTCGCCTTCCGCCTGGGCCACCAGCTGGGCGCCGATCATGCCGCTGCCGCCGGGCCGGTTGTCGATCACGACCGGCTGCCCCAGCGCCGTCGACAGCCGGGTGGCGATGATGCGGGCGGCGTTGTCGGCGCCGCCGCCCGGCGAATAGGGCACCACCACCCGGATGGGCTTGGCGGGATAGGCCTGGGCCAGCGCCGCCGCCGGCGCAGCGGCGATGGACAGGGCGACGATCAGTTTTTTCAGCAGGGACATGGGGACCTCGTTTCCTTGAGTGATGGGGTGGCTTGCGGGGTAGCGCGGGGATGCCTTGCTATACCGTGGCGATCGGATTCGCCGGCGAGCCGACGGCGCCCGGCAGATGCAGCGGCGGCGCCGTCAGCAGGAAGGCATGGCGACCATGCCGGGCCAGCCACTCCGCCAGTTCGGACAGATGCCACATCTCGCCCAGCGGCAGGCCGAGCTTGAACAGGCAGTGCTCGTGTAGCGGCAGCAATGCGCCCTGCGCGCCGGGAGGCAGCGCCTGCCGCCGCTCCTCGACGGCGTAGTTGTCGGCGGCGATGGCGGCGATGCCGGAATCGGTAATCCATTGCAGCAGGCGGGCGTCGGTGCCGTCGAGCACCGCGCAGGACGTGCGCAGCAGCGCATGGTCGTCCGTCGTCGCCAGGCTGGCGGCCAGCCGCGCGAAGCCGGTATGCAGGCACAGGATGTCGCCGCTGCGGATCTCGACTCCATCGTCCTCGAGCAGGCGCATCAGGTCGTCGTAGCCCACCGCATGCCGCACCTGGCCGAAGCGGCGGTGGGCATCGATCAGCACCCCCCGCCCCTGCACGCCGTGCGCGGCGGCGGAGGCCACCGACAAGGCCTGGGCGCCGCGGTAGTCGGCAAGGGTTTGCGGCGCGTCGCCGGCCACCGAAAAGCCGTTGTAGCCCACCGCCTCCGCCACGCCGTCGCCATCGGCATCGAACTGCTGGCAGACGTGGGCCAGGGCGTCCCACTGCGTCGAATACTGCGGGAACAAGGTGACGCTGTCGTCGCTGACGACATCGGTCGCGCCCGGGACGATCTGCCCCAGCGCATAGCTGAAATACGGCGCGCCGTGATGCATGGCCGGCTGCAGGCGCGGCGGCTGCCGGCGCGGATTCAGTGCCGGCTGGCGCGGCACGTCGAGCGGCAGGCTGAGGGAGAAGGTGATGCCCTCCGTGACCTCGCGCATCGCCGCCAGGCGCTGCGCCGGGCCGATCAGGTTGAGGCGTCCGAGCTGGTCGTCCGGACCGAAATCACCCCAGTTCGATCCGGGCGGACGCCGGACCCATCGCTTGCTCGTCATGGCTGTCGCTTTCTCAACCTATTCATTCGGCGGTGATGTGCTTTTCCTGCGCCACGGTGCGCCACTTCTCGATTTCCTTGCGCACATAGGCGGCGAACTGGTCCGGCGCGACCGACGAGGTCGGCTCCGCGCCTTCCTGGGCAAAGCGCTCGCGCATCTCGGGCGTGTTGATCACGGTATTGATTTCCGCATTGAGCCTTTCCACGATGGCCGGCGGCGTGCCGGCGGGCGCGAACACGCCCCACCAGATCTCGACTTCGTAGCCGGGCACGGTATTGGCCAGCGGCGGCACGCCCGGCACCAGGGCGGAAGGCTTCGGCGAGGTCACGGCCAGCACCCGCACCTTGCCGGCCTTGAGCTGGCCGAGCGCCGAAGCCGGAGACGCCACCATCATCTGCACCTGGCCGGAGATCATGTCGGTCAGGCCGGCGGCCGCGCCCTTGTAGGGCACATGCGTCATGTCGGTCTTGGCCATGGCGTTGATCATTTCCGCCGACATCTGGTTGATGGAGCCGATGCCGGCGGAGGCATAGTTGATCTTGCCCTTGTTGGCGCGCGCGTCGGCGATCAGATCGGCCGCCGTGCGGTAGGGCGACTGGGCGCCGACGGTGATGAGCATCGGCCCGGTGGCCAGCAGCGACACCGGCGCGAATCCCTTGATCGCGTCGTAAGGCAGGTTCTTCTGCACCGCCGCCGTCGTGGTGAAGGTGGACGAGGTCAGCATCAGCACCGAGCCGTCCGGCGCGGCGCGGTTGACGAAGCTGGCGCCGATGACGCCGCCGGCGCCCGGCTTGTTGTCCACGATGACGGTGGAGCCGATCTTCGGCGCCAGCTTCTGCGCCAGCACCCGGGCGAAGGTGTCGTTGCTGGCGCCGGGACCGAACGGCACCACGAGGGTGATGGTCTTGGGCAGCGCGGCCGGCGCTGCCATGGCGGGCAGCGTGGAAACGAAGGCGGCGGCGCCGATGGCGCAGGCGCCCAGGACGCGGTGAAGGTGGTTCATGCGGGTCTCCTTGATATCGTTTATTTGGGTCTTGCAAAGGTTTGTGATGCTGGAAGCGGCGCTTAATTCCCGAGCACGCCCAGCGAGCGCAGGCGCTCGATTTCCTGCTCGCTGTAGCCGTGCTGCGCCAGGATGGCGGCCGAATGCTGGCCGGGCAGCGGCGCGGCGAACGGCGCCGGTCCGGGCGTGGCGCCGAACTTGATCGGCTTGCCGAAGCCGCGGTAGCGGCCCACCAGCGGATGCTCCAGCGTCGCCACCATGTCCTCCGCCAGCACCTGCGGATGATCGAACATGTCTTCGATGCGGCGCACCGCGGCGCACGGCACCTGTTCGCCGAACAGCGCTTCCCATTCCAGCGCCGTGCGCGCCTGCAAGGCCGCGCGCAGCCTGGGGACGATCTCGCCGGCGGCCTGGGCGCGCTTGCGCACCGTGTCGTAGCGCGGGTCGGTCGCCATCTCCGGCAGGCCGACCAGCTCGCACAGGGCTTGCCAGAAATGCGGCGTGTTGGCAGACAGGTAGAGGCTGCCCTCACGGGTCGGGTGGATGCCGGTGATGCCGCCGGAGCGCATGTCCCGCTCCACCTCCCTGCCCTCGCTCTCGGCCCAGATGAAGCGCGCCGACTGCATCGCCAGGGCGCTGCGCAGCAGCGACACGCCGACATACTGGCCCTCGCCGGTGCGTTCCCGGTGCAGCAGCGCGGCGCTTGCGCCCAGCGCCAGCATCGAGGCGGCGTAGTAGTCGACGATGGAGCCGTAGGCGATTTCCGGCTGCGCCGCGCTCTTGCCCTGGAAAGCGCAGATGCCGGTCATGCTCTGCAGTACCTGGTCATAGCCGGCCTTGTCCTTCAGCGGGCCGGTCTCGCCGTAACCGGTGACGGCGCAGTACACCAGGCGCGGATTGTCCGGCTTCAGCTGCTCGTAGGCGATGCCGAGGCGCGCCGGCACCGACGGCCTGAAGTTGTGCACCAGGACGTCGGCTTCCGCCGCCAGCCGCTTCAGCGCAGCCAGCCCTTCGGGTTGCTTCAGATCCAGCACCAGCCCGCGCTTGCTGCGGTTGACGCCGAGGAAGGCGCGGCCTTCCTTTTCCAGCGTGGAAGGATACTTGTGCAGGGTATCGCCCTGAGGCGCTTCGATCTTGATGACTTCCGCGCCGAGGTCGGCCAGCAGCGTGCAGCCATAGGGGCCGGCGATATAGCTGCTCAGGTCCAGCACCCGGATGCCGGACAGGGGGCCGGGAAGGTCGGCAGCGTTGCCGGGACGTTTTTCGGTACTCATGGATTCGTTCCGTGGATCAAGGGTTGGCGGCAGGCAGGCAGCCGAGTTGCCGTGCCAGCGCGACGATGGCCTGGGCCCGCTTCGCGAACGGCAGGTCGATCATGCGGCCATCGACGAGCAGCGCGCCGGTGCCTTCCCGCTGCGCCGTGTCCCAGGCTTCCACCACCCGCAGCGCCCGCTCGATCTCGGCATCGCCGGGACGGAAGGCGGCATTGGCCAGCGCCACCTGGCTGGGATGGATGCAGGTCTTGCCCATGTAGCCGAGGCGGCGCGCATTCTCCGCCTCGCGCCGGTAGCCTTCCGGGTCCTTGACGTTGGCGAAGGCCGAATCCAGCGCCGGCAGGCCGGCCTCGCCGGCGGCCAGGCGCATGCTCAGCTGGAGCTGCTGGATGGCCGCCTCGCAGCCGCGGTCGATGCCGAGCGGCTCGAGCAGGTCGCCGAAGCCGAGCTGCAGGCCGACCACGCGCGGATCGGCGGCGGCGATCTCGGCCGCCAGGCGCAGACCGCGCGGCGACTCGATGTTGGCCAGGATGCCGATCGGGCGCTCGATGCCGCGCTCCGCCTCCCGGCGTTCCAGCGCCCGCGCCGCCTTCCGCACGTCTTCCGCCGATTCGGCTTTCGGCAGGTTGAGCACCTGCATCGCCGGCCAGGCGCAGGCGTCGATGTCGGCCTCGAAGTGCGGCGTATCGAGCGCATTCACGCGGACGATGACGGTCTTGCCCGGCACCGATGCCTCACCGCTGCGCAGGAAGCGGGTGAGCGCGAGCCGCGCTTCGGCCTTGCGGCTCTCGGATACCGCGTCCTCGAGATCGATGGAGATGGCATCGGCCTCGCCAGCCAGGGCCTTGGCGAACAGTTCGGGCCGCGAGCCGGGCACGAACAGCTTGCTGCGGATGAGGGGAAGCGTCATATGGGGTGTCTCCGGTGTAATGGGCGGCACGGGTCGTGCGGCCGTTGCTATGTGAGCCACTATAAGGCCGAATCGCAATCGGAAAAACTATACAATCCTAATTTCAGAAAATAGTTTTTCTAATGGATACCCATTTCCTTCACACCTTCGTCGTGGTCGCCGAACGCGGCTCGATCGCGGCGGCGGCGCGCCAGCTGAACCTGACGCCGGCGGCGGTGGCGCTGCGCATCCAGGCGCTGGAAAGGGAACTGGATGCCGCCCTGCTGATGCGCTCCGGCCGCAGCATCAAGCCGACCGAGGCCGGCGCCCGCATCCTGCTGCGCGCCCGCCGGCTGCTGCAGGAAGTGCGCGACCTGAAGGCCGATGCCGCCGAAGAGGAAGTAGCAGGCGAGCTGCAGCTGGGCGCGATCGCAACCGCGCTGAACGGCATGCTGCCCGACGTGCTGGCAGGCCTCGGGCGCCAGTATCCGCGCCTGACGGTCCATGTAGTGCCCGGCCCTTCCGATGCGCTGCTCACCCAGGTGCAGCAAGGCAGCCTCGACGCCGCCATCATCGTCCAGCCCGAACACGGCTTCGCCAAGACCTGCGACTGGAAAGTGCTGCGGGAAGAACCCCTGGTGGTGCTGGCGCCGCGGGAAGCGGCCGTCAGCGATCCCGACGAGGCCTTGCGCACCCTGCCCTTCATTCGCTACGACCGCACCACCTACGGCGGACGCATCGCCGATCACTACCTGCGGCGGGCGGGCATACAGCCGGCGGAGCGTTTCGAGCTGACCTCCCTGACGGCGATCGCGCTGCTGGTGGACCGCGGGCTGGGCGTCGCGCTGGTGCCGGACTGGTCGCCTCCGTGGCCGGAGGGCCTGTCGCTGCGAAAGCTGCCGATCGCCGGCCGCTCGCACCTGCGGCGGCTCGGGCTGGTCTGGTTCCGGGCGTCGGCCCGGGTGCGCCTCGTCCATGCGCTGATGGACGAGGCGGTCCGGTGCATGCATCCGGACCCGGATACCGAGTAGGCAGTTTCTGCGCCGACATGGTGCCGGCGCTGCGCCTGCCGCCGACGGTGCAACGGATGCTTGACAGCGCCATATGATGGTCATAATATGATGATCATCATATAAATCGCACTGCCATGGCAACCGAATCCCCCAGCCGCAAGGAAGCCTCCCACATCCGCATCCTCGATGCCGCCGCCCGCGCCATCCGCCGCGCCGGGCATGCCGGCGTCAGCGTCGCCGACGTCATGAAGGAAGCGGGACTGACCCATGGCGGCTTCTACGCCCATTTCGGCTCGCGCGATGAAATGGTCGCGGCCGCCATCGATTACGCCGGCCAGCAAAGCGGCAAGAGCCTCGGCAACAGCATGACGCTGCAGCAGGAGAAGGGTACGTCGCCGTTCCGCTCGCTCGTCAATGCCTACCTGTCGCCGCAGCACATGGAATCGCCCGACGCCGGCTGCGTCGTCGCCGCGCTCGGCTCGGAGATGCCGCGCCAGTCCGACGCCGTGCGAGCGGCTGCCCGCGAGCGCGTGCTGTCGCTGGTCCGCACGGTCGAGTCGGTGCTGCCGCCCCCGGCGGCGGCCGAAGCCAGCCATGTGGCCGGGGCCATGGTCGGCGCGCTGCAGATGGCGCGGGTGCTGGGCGGCGCGGAGGGCAAGGCGCTGCTCGCCGCCAATCGCCGCATCCTGCTCGAACGGTACGACCCGGAAAACGTGAAGCACTGACCTGCCCGCAGTCGCCTTTTGGCGGCTTTTTTACCACCACGAATATGATGGTCATCATATTCAATGATGTCCAACGGAAGGAATTGCCATGAAACTGCAGGATGCAACGATTCTCGTCACCGGCGCCAACCGCGGCCTGGGCCTCGCCTTCGTCCACGCCGCCCTCGAGCGCGGCGCGCGCAAGGTCTATGCCGCCGCCCGCGATCCGCGCCAGGTGACCACGCCCGGCGTCACGCCGCTGCGGCTGGACGTGCTCGATGAAGCCGGCATCGCGGCGGCGGCCCGGCAATGCGACGACGTCACGCTGGTCATCAACAATGCCGGCATTGCGAGCGTCGCCGGCATCCTGGGCGAGGCCGGACCCGATGCCCTGCGGCGCCACATGGATACCAATTTCTTCGGCATGCTCCATGTCAGCCGGCAGTTCGCGCCGATCCTCAAGGCGAATGGCGGCGGCGCGCTGCTGAACGTTCTCTCGGTCGCCAGCTTCGCCAATTCGGTGCCGCTCAGCGCGTATTCGGTTTCCAAGGCGGCCGCATGGGGGCTGACCAATGCGCTGCGCAACGAACTCGCCGGCCAGGGCACCCAGGTGCTGGCGCTGCATGTCGGCTTCATCGACACCGACCTCACCCGCGACTTCGACGTTCCTAAGACCGCTCCGGCGATCGTGGCGGCGCGGGCCTTCGACGCGCTGGAAAGCGGCGCCAGCGAAGTGATGGCCGACGACGTCGCCCGCCGGGTCAAGCAAGGCCTGGCCCTCGATACCGCTCCCTACCTGCAGGCGCTCGGCGCCTAACCCGAGGAACCATCATGACCCAGCCCTCCGCCGTTACTGCCGCCGGCCTCAAGCCGGCCGTCTCGCCCTGGCCCACTTTCTGGATCGCCAGCATCGCCGTGCTGCTGGTGTCGATCGACACCACCGTTCTGTATGCCGCCTTCGGCACGCTGCGCAAGGCTTTCCCGGCCGGCACCGCCGCCGACCTGTCGTGGGTGCTGAATGCCTACACCGTAACCTATGCGGCCATGCTGATTCCCTCCGGCGGACTGGCCGACGTCCACGGCCGCAAGAAAATGTTCCTGCTCGGCGCCGCCATCTTCCTCATCGGTTCGGGCGCCTGCGGCGCCGCCGGTTCGATAGGCATGTTGATCGCGGCACGGGTGGTGCAGGCGATCGGCGCGGCCTTGCTGACTCCGGCCTCGCTGTCCCTCATCCTGGATGCCTTCCCGCAGCAGAAGCGCGCCGTCGCCGTCAGCCTCTGGGGCGCGGTCGGCGGACTGGCGGCGGCGATCGGCCCGAGCCTCGGCTCGTTCATCGTCGATCTCTTCGGCTGGTCCTGGGCGTTCTACATCAACCTGCCGATCGGCGCGGTATCGCTCATCTGGGGCATCGGACTGCTGCGCGAATCGCGCATCGCCGGCAAGGTGCAGCATGTGGACCTGGTCGGCATGCTGCTGCTGATCGCCAGCGTCGGCGGCGCCGCCCTGGCGCTGACCCAGTCCGATGCCGGCCAGTGGACATCCGGACAGATCACGACGGTCGCCGCCGTCGCCGGCGCGGCCTTCGTCGCGTTCATCATCTGGGCCGCCCGGGTGCCGCATCCGCTGGTCGATCTGGCGCTGTTCCGCAGCCGTACCTACAGCGCGGTCAACCTCGCCACGTTCTGCTTCGCCGTCGCATTCGCGATGATGTTCTTCGCCTTCTTTTCCTACATGACCGGCATCTGGCATTACAGCCTGCCGCTGGCAGGCATTGCCGTCACGCCCGGCCCCCTGATGGTGGTGCCCACCGCCATCATCAGCGGCCGGCTGGCGGCAAAGCACGGGCACCGGCCCGGCCTGGTGATCGGATCGCTGGTGTATGCGGCGAGCGGATTGTGGCTGGCCCTGGTGCCCGGCACCACGCCCGCCTACTGGACGCAATGGTTTCCTGCCCTCATGCTCAGCGGCATCGGCGTTGGCATGGTGCTGCCCTCGCTGTCCGGCGCGGCGACGGCGCGCCTGCCGCAGCACCAGTACGGCGTCGGCAGTGCAGTCAACCAGGCGGTGCGGCAGATCGGGTCGGTGCTCGGTGTGGCGTTGACCGTGGTGCTGCTCGGGCATGAAACGCTGGCACGGGCGGACTTCGCCGTGCTGTATGGGATGCATGTCGCGCTGGCCCTGCTCACCGGGCTGTGCTGCCTTGCCGTCGACACGCGGCCGAGGAAACTGTAGCGACCTGCCGTTGGGATGAAATTGCTGGCGGGCCGCATGCTGCATGCCCGCCTGCCTGGTCAGTCTGCCGACATGCCGGCCTGGCGCGCCACCTTGCCCAGCCTGTCGTATTCCTTTGCACTGAGAGCGGCAAGTTCCGCCGCCGTCGAGCCGCGCGGCGTGAAGCCCGCCTGCAGCAGCTTTTCCTTCACCTCCGGCTGAGCCAGCGCCTCGTTGAATGCCTGGTTCAGCTTCTGCACCACCGCGGCGGGCATATTCGCCGGTCCGTACACGCCGAACCAGGGCTCCAGCTCGTAACCGCCGACACCGGCCTCGGCCATGGTCGGCACGTTGGGCAGCGAAGGCGAACGGTTCCTGCCGGCCACCGCCAGCGCGCGGATCTTCCCGGCCTGGATATGCGGCAGGGAAGCCGGCAGGTTCTCGAACATCACCTGCAGATGGCCGCCCAGCATGTCGTTGATGGCCGGCACGCTGCCCTTGTAAGGCACATGAACCAGGTTGGTGCCCGTCATCTGCGCAAACATCACCGCCGCCAGATGCATGGACGTGCCGACGCCGGCGGTGCCGTAATTCACTTCCGGCTGCTTCTTTGCATAGCTCACGAATTCCGCCACCGTCTTGACCGGCAGGCCGGGAACCACCTGCAGCACGATGGTGGAGGTGCCGAGCAGGCCGACGGCGGTGAAGTCCTTGCGCGGATCGAAGGGCATCTGCTTGTAGACATGCGGGTTGAGGGCATTGGTGGAAATGGCGCCGAAGCCGATGGTGTAGCCGTCCGGCGCCGACTTCGCCACCGCATCCATGCCGATGTTGCCGCCGGCGCCCGGCCGGTTCTCGATCACGACCGGCTTGCCAAGTTTCTCGCCGACCTTCTGGCCGACGGTGCGGGCGACCAGGTCGGTGGTGCCGCCGGGCGCATACGGAACGACGAAGCGGATCGGCTTGCTGGGATAGTCGCTGCTCTGCGCAGCCGCATCCGCGGCGGCGAGGAAAAGGCCGCCGAGCAGCGCGCCGCATGCGGCGGCGCCGGAATGCAGGAAGCGCCGTCTTGCCATCAGTCTTGGTGTCATGGGTCTCATCGATGAAGTGAAGTGGAGGATTGTTGTTCTTCTAGCGCCCGGATGATGCCAGAAGACCTGCAGCCGCATTGGGAAAGCGCTTCAAGGAAGCTCGATCACGAAAGTCTCACGAAACGCCTTGTCTTCGCCCTTTTCGGGATAGCCGCGCGGGTTGGCCACCACCCTGCAGGAAAACGGCTTCCCTGCCTCGACGCCGGAGACGACGAAATCATTCTCGCAGTGCAGATGTCCGTGGATCCACATGTCGGCACGCGGCAGGAGATGGTCGAGCGCATTGCAGAAGCCGGCGGTGCCCGGCGTGACGCCATAGCGCGGATCAGCGCTGCCCAGCGTGGGGGCGAAATGGGTGACGGAGACGGTGGTGCCGTCGAAGGGAATTGCCAGCGCATCGTTCAGCCAGCGCTGGCAATCGAAAGCCAGTTCGCGGATATCCTCGGCCAGCATGGGCTTGCCGTTTCTCAGCGTGGTGTTCTTGCTCAGGTAAAAGTTGGCTGCGCGGCAGGCCTTCTCCAATGCCTTGATCCGCTCTGCCTCCGATTTCTTGTCCTTGGCGAGGGATTCGAAATCGCTCCACAAGGTGGTCCCGACGAAACGCACCGACCCGACGGTGATGACCTCCCGCTCCAGCCATTCGATGCCGAGCGCATCGCAGGTGCGGCGCAAGCGGGCATAAGTGGCGTCGAAATCCAGCGCATCGAATTCATGGTTGCCGGGCAGGTAGAAGACGCGCGGCCATTTCGCCTGCGGCCCGCGCGGCGAGAAGCGGCCGAGGCCGAAGTCGTCATCCTGCAGTTTCGATCCCGCCTGATAGGAGCCGATGTCTCCCGCCAGCAGCAGAATATCGACGCCTGGCGCGGCGGGCGGCACGTAGGTGGGATAGTTTTCGAGATGGAGGTCGGAGACGAGCTGGATGCGCATGGCCCTATGCTACCAAAACGCGGCTCGGGCTATCGGCGGCAGGGCCACGGGCTGGTGCCGGAAGCGGTCGACGGATGGGCTGCATCGACCGCTTCCCCGCGCTCATCGCGATTCGCCTGCCCCGCGCGAAAATTCCATGATGAGCTTGGTGGCGAGATACAGCCGCGGCTCGATCGAATCGATGAGGATGTATTCATCATCATTCGAATGCGCGCCGAAAGACAGCAGGCCGAAGCGCTCCAGCACCGCCTTTTGGTTGCCGAGCGCGGCGAAGGCGGCATCGGTGCCGCCGCCCTGGACGGCATCATCCACCATCAGGGTCTTGCCGAGTTCGGCGTAGATCTTCTTCGCCTGCTCGCCCACCGCCACCGATGCCGGTCGCAATTCCAGCGGCGGACGGCGGCGCTCGAATGTCATCTCCACCTTGGTGTCGGGAATGAGCTGCTTCTTGATGGTCTCGCGCAGGCGCGCTTCCAGGCCATCGTAGTCGGAGACGCGGACCACCCGCACATCGGCCGCCGCCTCCGCTTCGGCCGGAATGACATTGCGGTTGGTGCCGCCGGAGATCATGGTCCAGTTCATCTTCAAGCCCTTGGAAGGCTCGGAGAAATCCTTAGTTTGCAGCACCTGGTGGGCGAGCTCGTAGATCGCGTTGCGGCCGCGCTCCGGCGCGGACCCGGCATGCGATGCCTTGCCGGTCACCTTGAGCGTGACCGCCGCGATGCCGGCGGTGGCGAGCGACAGCTGGTCCTTGGCGGCGGGCGAGCCCTCGTGCGACATGGTCAGGTCATGCTCGGCGCCGAGCTTGGAGAAATAGGTGCGCGCCGCCGGCGAACTGATTTCCTCGTCGCCGTTGATCAGCACCGTCAGCGTGCCGTAGTCCTTGAAATCGAGCGCCTTCAGGGTCGCCAGCGTATGCAGGATCACCGCGATGCCGGCCTTGTCGTCGCCGATGCCGAGTCCATAGGCGCGATTGCCGTCGATGCGGAAAGGCTGCTTGGCCAGCATGCCCTTCAGATACACCGTGTCCATGTGCGCGATGAGCAGGATCTTCTTGCTGCCCGTGCCCTTGAAGGTGGCGCGCACCATGCGGCCGATCTTTTCCGGCGTGTCGTGCATGCGGTAGATGTCGGCGCCCGGCTCGATGAATTCCACTTCGCCGCCCAGGGCGCGCAAGCGGTCGAAGATCAGCTGCGACAGCTTGTCGAGTCCTTCCTTGTCCTTGCTGCCGGATTCGATCGACACCAGGTCCTTGAGCGTGCCCAGCAGCGGCTCCTTCTGCTTCTGCACCTGGGCATAAATCGCTTGATCGGGCGCGGCGGCGGCGAGCGTCGTCCAGCACATGGCGGCGGCGAGAAAGGCGTGGCGTATGTATCGATTTCTTTTGTTTTGCATTTTTCTGGTCATCGAAATGGGCATCGGCTTGCATGCTGCACATGTAGGCTGCGACTCCTCAGCATGCCCTGCCCGGTTAATGAATGCTTCGTTGGAGCCGCACCATAGCCTACTGGAAAACCGACGACCCCACCAGCCATCGGGCGCATGCTTCCATTCTCGGGCTTGCGCTAACGCAGACGGCGCCAAAGGCCGATGCCGCCTTGCGAACCGACGCGATGCTAAGATAGGCCGCCCCAATCGCCCCAACCGGCTAGTCACCGCCTCGTCACCGCCTGCCATGCGGCGCCATGCAAGTGCTTTCCTCCGCTCGTGGGAAAGCGTGCTCGAACCGGGCGCGGCATGACCCATTCATTCAATGCACACATGAGCCGCTTCTTCATTCGCCGCTGCCGGCGTACTCTCGCAGCAATCATCGCGATGGGCGTTCTTGTTTCAGGAATGAACCTCGCCCTCGCCGACGCGGCATTGTCGACCCGGTATGGATTGCTCCAGACGGTGGTCGATGCCCAGAGCGGGCGCGGCCAGCTGATCTTCAACGGCAAGCCGGTGTTCGTCACATCCACCGCCGCGGCGGCTTACCGACTCGTGCCGGCGCCGGCGCAAGGATCGAATGATTTTGCGGTCATGGAAGAGCAACTGCCGGATGCAAGCTGCGCCTACCGCCATACGCTCATCCGGATCGGCCCCGAGCGCCAGACCACCGTCACCCCGCCCTTCGGCGCCTGCATGCGGCTGTCCGGCACGCGCCCAGCGCCCCAGGGCGTTGAAGTCATCACGCAAGGAAGCGATCAGCGCGAGCATGTGTACTTCTGGCGAGGAACCGGGCCGGTGCGGGAAAGCGTGCCGACGAGATGAAAGCCGCGGCCATCGCTCAGCCTCTACAGGCCGCAAGCATGGTGCGCCTCGCCTGCAGCGGTCAGTGATCTTTCCTTGATGATCTTTCCTTGAAGCCTCGCCGCATTGCTGGCGCCGCTTGCCGCTGCGCCGCCTACCTGCTGCCCGATCCGCCCTCTGCTCCCTTCTCTGCCCACTTGCAGCAATCGGGCAGCGCGAAAGCAATTCTGCTGTCGGCATCGATCAACAGGCTGAAACAGGACTTTGCCGCCTCCGATCACTTCCCACGAATGACTCGCTCCCGCACCGCTTTGCCGGCCTTTCCGCTTGTGCCAGAAGACGAAGCCTTTCATAAGCCGCGCACCAACCGGGGTCTCGAATGAATGCCGCCTGATCCGAACTAACAATCCCGAATTGACGCTCTTCCGTAGCCTGCAGACCTTTGTTGGCAAGCTTGGTGCGCGGGCTGGTCGTAACGCGGCATGAAGTTAGTTCACTTTGAGCGACGGTTACGCCTCGGTCGTTGAGACGATGCCGCAGCCTATGTCCGGCGCCTGCCAGCAGTGTATGGTCACGTCCGGATGCCGGCCAGTGCAGACGCCGTATGGCCGTTCGGCGGCGAGCCGCTGAAGGCGGGTGTCTGCCGGGCGATCTGGGATCCAGCCTGGGAATGCAAGGGCCGGGAGGCAGGCGATGCAATCGGCGTGTAGCGCGGATTTGTCGCAATGTGTCTGATGTAACGGTTTGACCGGAAAGCCGCCGGGCCGCGCGTCTCTTCCTATACTCAAGTCATCCCGCGGCTTACAGCGGGCAACTCGAGAAGGTGACCATCATGTCGAAGCTATTCATCGCCCTTGCCGCAAGCTCCACCCTGCTCTTGCTCAGCGCCGACGCGTTGGCGCACGCCGACGTCACGGTCAGCATCGGCACGCCGGGCGTCTACGCCGTCCCGGCGCCCGCGCCGGTCTATACCCCGGCGGCGCCGGTGATGGTGCGGCCGGTTCCGGTGCGCCGGGAGTACCGCGAAGAAGTCTGGGCGCCGCATGCCTACCCTGTGATGCGCCCGGTGCCGCGCCATGGTCCACGCGGCGACCAGGACAGGGACGGCATTCCGAATTTCCGGGATCGTGATCGCGACGGCGACGGCATCCCCAACCGCTGGGATCGCCGACCGGCCGACCCCTACCGCCGCTGATCCGTCACGCTCGGGATATCCGGCGCCGTACCCGGTGGCGGGCGGCGCGAAACGCTTTCTCCCTGCGGACGAAGGCCGCGCTCGAGCAGTGCGAGCCTTGTCGCCATCGCCTTGTCGCCATTGTTCGTCGCCCTCGCGACGAACATCAAAAAACCTTAGTAACGGCGCGGAAAGATCAGGCAGCGGCGGCTTTCGCCGCATGGCCCGACCGCATGGCCGGTATCTGTTGCAGCGTCATGGCAAGCCGCGCCGCATCGACCGGCTTGGTGAAGTGGTGGTCGAACCCTGCCTCCCGCGCCTGGCGGATATCATCTTCGGTGCCATAGCCGGTGAGCGCGATCAGGGTGGTGTCGGCATGGCGCCCCATGGCCCGGATATGCTTCGCCAGCGCGTAGCCGTCCATTTCGGGCATGCCGATATCGAGAATCATGGCATCGAAGGCCTGCACGCGAGCGCGCTCGAGGGCGCGGCGCGGATTGAACAGCGTGGTGACCTGGTGGCCCTGGGAAGAGAGCAGCAGGCTCAGGCCGCGGGCCGCATCTTCATTGTCGTCGACCACCAGCAATTCGAGCCCGCCGGACGCCCGCCGCTGCGCTGCCTGCGGTGCCGGCGCCTGCTGCGGCACTGCCCGCTGCCCATGGTCGGCCGCACTGGGCAGATGGATGGCGAACACGCTGCCCCTGCCGAGCCCATCGCTGTACGCGGAAGCCCGGCCGCCATGCAGCGTGACGATGGACTTGACGATGGCCAGGCCGAGCCCGAGCCCGCCTTGCGACCGGTCCGCCGTGCGCTTCGCCTGAACGAAGGAATCGAAAATGAACGGCAGCAGTTCGGCGTTGATGCCCATGCCGTTGTCCTGCACGCTGAGCCCGACCTCGCCGTTGCAGACGTCCAGGCGCACCACGATGTCGCCGCCCTCGGGCGTGTATTTCGCGCTGTTGGCCAGCAGGTTCGCCACCACCTGCACCAGCCGCGTCTGGTCGCCCTCCACCCAGACCGGCGCGTCCGGCAGCTGCAGCGTCAGGCGGTGCTGGCGTTCGCTGATGACAGAGCAGGCTTGCTCGACCGCTTCATTGATGGCCACGACGAAATCCATCGGCCGCTTCGACACGGTGATCATGCCGCGGCTGATGCGCGAGACGTCCAGGATGTCGTCCACCAGCTTGGTCATGTGCCGCACCTGCCGAGCGATGACGTCCGTCGTCTGGGCATGCCGCCTTTCGTTTTCCCGGACGAAGGGCAGCAGGTCGGCGGCGGTGCTCATGCCGGCCAGCGGATTGCGCAGCTCATGCCCCAGCATCGAGATGAATTCGTTCTTCTGCTGCTCGGCCGCTTCCTTCTGGAGATCCGCATGCCGCAACTGCGCGTCGCGCTCTTGCACCTGGCGCATGGCCGACGCGAGTTCTTCCGCCTGCAGCGCGTTCCTGCCGCGTTCCGCCCTCACCTGCCAGGCGAGGAAGCCCATGCCGGCGCAGACGCCGGAAAAGCTCAAAAGATGCGCCGCCCCATACAGCGGGTGAATGATCGGCTCGCTGCTGCCGAGGACCAGCAAGGAGCCGGCCAATGCCGCCATCACGCCGGTCACGACGGCGCCAGCGAGCCCGAAGCGAATCGCCATGACCGCAACGGGCAGGGCCAGGAAAAGAAAGGGTTCGGTTTCGCCCAGCAGGGGATTGAGCGCATGGCGCAGCACGCCTGCTGCGATCACGATAACGGCAGCGAACGCATAGCGGTTGCGCAGGAACGCCAGCCGGCCGGCGAGACTTCTCAGCTTTGTGAACATCAGTGCGCTCATCCCATGAGGATTGAAAAGCGTGGTGGACGGATTTCGTACCAGTTCGATGCAAGCTCTCGGACGAACCAATCATACATTGCAGCAAGAGTCGCTTTGCGGCCCGAGATGTGTAGCGGAAAGAAAATTGATCTCCGTCAATCAGGCCGGGCCGAGGCGTACGAGCCCAAATTACGGTACCGTTATGCCTGTTTCGTTAACGGCTTCGAGAGGAACGCCAGGTGTCGCTGACCGCATCGCAAATCGAGCAATTCAGGCAGGATGGCTTTTTGATATTCAGATCACTGGCGGCGCCGGAAGCCTGCGCGGCCATGCGCGACGTGACCGAGGCGCATCTGCGCGACGAGGTGCCCCCCCTGGAGTATGAAGCCGACGTCGGCTATGCCGGCGCGCCGGCCTCACGCGATGCCCCGGGCGGGCGGACGGTGCGGCGCCTGCGCGGCGCCTATCATCGGCATCCCGTGTTCCGCGACTGGGCGGAAGACCCGCGCATCGCCGCGGCGCTGGCGCAGTTGTTCGGCGAGCCGGTCCGGCTGACGCTGGCCCATCACAACTGCGTGATGACCAAGCACCCCCGCTTCAGCACCGCCACCGGCTGGCACCGCGACATCCGCTACTGGTCCTTCCTGCGCAACGATCTGATCTCGGTCTGGCTGGCCCTGGGCGATGAAGTCGAATCGAATGGCGCTCTCAAGGTCATCCCCGGCTCGCACCGGCTCGACATCCGGCGCGAGCAGCTCGACGATCTGGATTTCCTGCGGCCGGAGCATCAAGAGAACCAGCGCATCTTCACCGGCGGCATCCCGGTCGAGCTGAGACAGGGCGACGTGCTGTTCTTCCACAGCGGTCTGTTCCATGCCGCCAGCGAGAATCATGGCAACGAGACCAAGCAATCCGTGGTGTTTGCCTATCACGGGCGCAGCAATGAAGCGCTGCCGGGCAGCCGTTCGGCGGCGGCCGGCCATGTAGCGCTGGGGCCGGAGTAGCGGGCGGGCTCGACAGCGCCTCGCGGCTGCTTCCGCTTCGCCGTCGCGGCGGCACCGGCTGCCTGCTTTCACGCATGCCGTCCGGCATGGTGAACTGCATCGAGCCCGCTGCGTCAACCCAGTTTTGACAAACCAATACCGGCCGGCGGCGTCTCAACCATGTCGCCCATGCCGATCTAGCCATCGATGCACTACGCGCTATCACCCCGGACCTTTTTCTTCAGCCATTATTTTTACACCGGCTTGCGCATCGCCACCGGCGTGGTGGGCATCGCCGTGACCGCGGCGCTCACCGCCGGCACGCAGACGGCAGTGCCGATCGCCTTCGGCGCGCTGTGCACCAGCCTGATGGACCTGCCCAGCCCGCTGCGGCACAAGTTCAACGAGATGCTGGCCAGCGTGCTGCTGTGCTCGGCGATCGCGCTGATCGTCAGCCTGTGCACGCCGCATCCCTGGTTGCTGACGGCGGCGGTCGGCATCATCAGCTTCATCGCCAGCATGCTGGTGGTCTACGGACGCAAGGCGATGCCGCTGCAGTTCGCCGCCCTCTTCACCATGCTGCTGATGGGCGAGGCGCCGGTGGATTTCAGCCGGGCGCTGCTGAGCTGCGTCCTGTTCTTCGTCGGCGGACTGGGCTACCTGCTGTATGCCATGGCGGTGTCCTGGAAGCTGCGCATCCGGATCCGGCAGCAGGTGCTGGCCGAATCGCTGTACGCGCTGGCGCGTTACATGGAGATCAAGGCTGTCTTTTACCGCGAGGACGCCGATCCGCAGCAGCAGTTCGCCAGGTTGGTGCAGCAGCAAGTGGTGCTGGCTGAAAAGCAGCAGGCGTCGCGCGACCTGATCCTGCGCGCGCATGCGGCGGAGGGCGGCGCGCTGGTACGGGTGCACTATGCGATGATCGACCTGTACGAAACGGCGCTCGCCCTGCATACGGATTATGCGTCGCTGCGGCACCACTTCGCCGGGTCGGATGTCCTGCCGGCACTGGAAGCGCTCGCTTCCCGGCTGGCCGCTGACATCGAGTCGGTGGCCTATGCCATGGCCCGCGGCGGCCAGCCTCCCGTCCTGCAGGACTGCGAGCCGGAGATGCAGGTGCTGCGGCGCGCGCTGGACCGCTTCGCCACCGGCCCTGCGCCGGCTGACCGGGAAGCGCATGCGGTATTGCAGATCACGGTCGGAAAGGCGGGCGAACTGATCGCGTCGGTCGCGCGGCTGCATGGCGCCATGGCCGGCGGCTCGTCCCTTCCCCTCCCCTCCGGATCCATCCCGGCGCCGCTGCTGAGCGTCCAGCGCTACGAGCTGCGGACCCTGTGGGCGGAAATGCGGATGGCATCGCCCACCTTCCGGTATGCGCTGCGGGTGGCGCTGGCCATCTCCTTCAGCCTGGCGGTGTCGCGACTGCTTCCCTATGCCGCGCACGGCTACTGGATCGCGCTCACCGTCGCCGTGGTGCTGAAGCCGAACTTCAGCCTGACCCGCCAGCGGCGCCGGGACCGGGTGCTCGGCACGCTGATCGGTTGCGTGATCACCGCCATCGTGCTGCAGATTTTTCATTCGCCGCTGGCCTTGCTCGCCTGCCTGTTCGTGGCGACCGCCGCCGGCCCCAGTTTTCTCCACATCAAATATCGGTACACCGCGGTGGCTGCCACGGTGCAGGCATTGATCCTGATCGGCCTGACGACGCCGGCAGCGACGCAGGCGGTCTACGAGCGGCTGGCGGATACCCTGGTCGGCGCCTTGATCGCGACTTTCTTCAGCTATGTGCTGCCGTCGTGGGAGGTCCAGAACCTGCCGCGGCTGGTGGCCCTGGTGCTGGCGGCGAACCGGTCCTATGTGTCGGCCTGCCGCCAGCTCCTGCTGCGGCAGGTGCCGGACGACGCCGAGTACCGGGTCAGCAGGAAGCGGTTCATGGACCGGATCGCCGGCTTGAGCGGCGCCATCCAGCGCATGGGCGAAGAGCCGGCGGACAAGCAGTACCGGGCGGCGGACCTGAATCGCTTCGTGGTCCGGAATTACCTGCTGGTCTCCCACTGCGCCGCCATCCGCCTGCTGCTGCAGCGCCATCCCGACCCTGCCGCAGACGGCGCGCTCGGCGATTTCCTTGCCCGGGTGTTCGGCGAGGTGGAAGCGGCGCTGGACGCGGCGCTGAAGGCTGTCGGCCCAGCCACCGCGTCGATGCCCGTTGCGGCGGATGCGCGCGAGGCCGCGCCGGCAGCGCCCCGGGACTGGCCTCAGGCCGCGCTGCTGCAGCGCCGCTCCGCGCTGCTGAAACGCGACGCCGGCGAAATATCCGCCCTGGTGAAGGCCATGGAATTGCACCAGGCGCCCGGTTGATGCACGCCGCTGCCGGCAGGCCGGTGCATGCGGCCGGCCGCGGGAATGGCTGCTGAAACGCGACCCTGCGCAGCGGATCGCATTGCCTATTCTCCGTGCCGCCGGATCGCGCTCGGCGCTTGCGCGCCGCGGATCATCGAAATGCCAATCGCGATGCAAATCCGAAAGAATGGGCAGGCGCATGATGCAGCCTTCCGCGCCGCCGGCCCGGCTGCCGATCCAGCCATGAACACGGCATTGCGGCCGGCAGTTTCCGTGAAATTGACTATACTGGGTTTACGCATCAGCGGCACCGAGGAGGTGGCCATGCGACATCGTCTCTATTACCTTCTGCCGGACATGGCGAGTGCGCGGCGCGTGCTCGACGACATGCTCCTGAACCGGGTGGAGGTGCGCTATCTCCACTTCATCAGCCATCGGGAAGAACTGGGGCCCGACCTGCCCGAGGCGAGCTTCCTTTACAAGACCGACGTGGTGCACGGCGCCCAGGCCGGCATGCTGGTCGGCGCTGTGCTCGGCGTGGTGCTCGCCGCCGCCGCTGCCAGCTATTTTTCGCCCGAATCGCCGGCGCCGCTGGCAATCCTGATCACGCTGGTCTGCACCCTGTTCGGCGCCTGGTCGGCCAGCATGGTGGCAGCGGCCTTGCCGAATTCCCGGCTCAAGGCCTTCTATCCCGACCTCGAACGAGGACGCATACTGCTGATCGCCGACGTGCCCGCGCGCCGGGTGGCCGACATCGAGAAGACGATGGCGGAGCGGCACCCCGACATCCGTTTCGGCGGCGAAGCGCCGGAAGTGCCCGTCTTTCCCTGACATGCAGGCCGGAAGCGCCATCCCGTCCGGCCCGCGGAGGACAGCGACATGGAACATCACCTGAAACTCTATCGGTGGTCGCCGACCGGGCTCGACTGGCCGGCGGCGATCGTTGCCGGCCTCGTCGGCGGCGCCACCCTGATGGTCATGGAATTGTTGTGGCTGGCCACCAGCGCGACGGATTCGCCCTGGGCGATTTCCGACATGATCGCTGCCATCGTGCTCGGGCCGGACGTGCTGCATGCCGCCGGCTTCGACTGGCGCATCGCGGCAACCGCGCTGATCACCCACTATGCGCTCGGCATCCTGTTCGCGCTCGTGCTGGCAGCCCTCTTTCTAGCCTTGCATCTCCATGAAAACCCGAGCCTGATGCTGCTTGCCGGCGCCGTCTTCGGCGCGTTGCTATACGGCTTCAACTTCTATGTGATGGTGCGCGCATTCCCGTGGTTCGCGGAATTGAGGAGCGGCACCGCGTTCATTGCCCACATCATTTTCGGCATGGTGACGGGCGCGATGTATCTCTACCTGCAGCAGCACAGCCGGCTGAGATCGATCGCTTGAGCGGGTGGCTCGCCGCTGCGGAACCGACGCGGCCCCGCAGCGGCGCGGCATGCTTGCGGATTGCCCCAGAGCCTGAAATTCCATGGTCCGGTTTCCACCTTGACCATGGAATGCCCGTTGCCTGGCGCCATCGGTGCAGCATGTCTTCTTGATACCGCCGTCACCGGAGCGCCACAGGAAGCCGGATAAGCGTTGACGCCGATGGCGGGATGAGGTCTACTCCTGTTTCCCACAGGAATCTCTTTTCGACGGATTGCTGTGGCATCAACTAGAAAGCTCCCGGCTACATGAAGGCCGGACCTGCCACCCCGGGCGCCGCAAGGTCCTCGGGGTTTTTCTTTGCCGGCTCCCAAGAGTTCGACGGGCCTGCCGCCGGTTCCGACCGGCGCAGTGATCGTCGACGCTTCCGAACCATGCGCTGCCACACTGCCGCCCCTTTTCGGTTCTCGACTGGCCGGTGCGCCGCGGCTTCTTGCAGGAGGCATGGTCGGATCACTATTGGCGAGCCGAAGCCCGTTTGTTGCTAAGATGCGTTGTCTCTGGCACAACGCATCGTTCATGAAACTTTCCTCCACCCTGCCCGCCTGGTCGATCGCCGCGCCGGCGCTTGCCTGGATACTGCTCGCGCTTTCCTTTCTGGGGGTGGGCGATGCGCTTGGCGTCGCCTTTACCTTCATCCTGGCGGCCGGGCTTTTTGCCGGCGTCATCGCTTCGGTATTTCATGCCGAGGTGGTTGCCCATCGCGTCGGAGAGCCCTACGGAACGCTGGTGCTGGCGGTGGCGGTCACGGCGATCGAAGTTGCGCTCATCGTCGCGCTGATGATTTCCGGGGGTGAGCAGGCGGCCGGGCTGGCGCGCGACACGGTGTTCGCCGCGGTCATGATCATTCTGAACGGCATGGTCGGCTTGTGCCTGCTGGCAGGCGGACAGCGCCACGGCGAGCAGACCTTCAGCCTGTACGGCGTATCGGCATCCCTCGCCACGCTGGCGGCGATCGCCGTGCTGACGATGGTGCTGCCGAATTACACGACGACGACGCCGGGGCCGGTCTACAGCCGCAGCCAACTGGCCTTCATCGCCGTGGTCTCGCTGGTCCTATACGGCACCTTCGTCCTGGTGCAGACGGTGCGCCACCGCGAGTACTTCCTGCCGGCTTCCAACGCAGCCGACGATGAGGCCCATGCCGAGCCGCCGCCGGCGCGGATGGCGGCCATCAGCGCGGCGCTGCTGCTGGCCTGCCTCATCGCCGTCGTGCTGCTCGCGAAGTCCTTGTCTCCCGCGCTGGAAGCGGCCGTGGCCCGCATCGGCGCGCCCGAGGCCCTGGTCGGCATCATCATCGCCATCGTGGTCCTGCTGCCGGAGAGCATCGCCGCCTATCAGGCGGCCCGCGCCAACCGCCTGCAGACCAGCCTGAACCTCGCGCTGGGTTCGGCCCTGGCCAGCATCGGGCTGACCATTCCCACGGTCGCCATCGTCTCGCTGGCCACCGGCTGGACGCTCTCGCTCGGCATCGACGTCAAGTCCACCGTCCTGCTGGTGCTGTCCATCATCGTCGCCACGCTGTCGCTCGGCACGGGACGCACCACCGTCATGCAGGGAGCGGTCCATCTCGTCATCTTCGCGGTCTATCTGTTCACCACCATCGTTCCCTGACAGGCAATCGCCGAAGACCCCGGCCGTCTCCCTGGCCCGTTTATGCTGACAGCCCCTTGAACGAGAGGGCGAGCGCGGCTGCGACTCAGGCCCATCCAGTTCCGCATTCGTGAGAAGCCTTATTCCCGTCGATTTCCTTGCGTGCGGTTTGCTTCATCCGCATGACCTATGCCACGTTTCGAAATCGGGCGTCTGCCAGTAACGTTAGGCATTTGTATGGTCGGGGACTCATCTCGACCAACTTCTCCGGGAGAGGATTCAAGCGTATGCGATTACAACGCTTTGCAAACCATTGGATCAAGCACGTTTGCCTTGGCATATGCGCAATTGCATTGACGGCGCTCGCCGCGTGCGGTGGCGGTGGCGGTGGTGAAAGCGCGGGCAGCGTTGCGAGTGCGCTTCCGCCAGCCGAGGCGCCGGCGCCGACCTTGACCCTGGGCATGAAGGAAGTGTGCTTGTCCTGGGCGGCGGTCAGCGGCGCCACGGCGTACCAGCTGCTGGAAAGCGCCGATGGCATCTCGCCGTTCGCGCCGGTGGGCGACCCTTTCACCGGCACGAGCGTGAATCACCCGATTGCGCTGTACCAGCGGGTCAATGCGCGCTACAAGGTAAAGGCCTGCAATGCGGCTGGCTGCACTGAATCGGCCGTGAAGCCATTGAGCGGTTCGCTGGCCGAAGCAGTAGGCTACTTCAAGGCCTCCAATACGAATGGCGGGGCATCCTTTGGCTCTTCGATTGCGCTGTCGTCGGACGGCGCGACGCTGGCGGTTGGTTCGCCATTCGAGAATAGCAGCGCCACCGGCGTCAATGGCGACCAGGCGGATGCGGGAGCCGTAAATAGCGGCGCCGTCTATGTGTTCACGAAAGCCAATGGTGAATGGCGCCAGCAGGCTTATGTGAAGGCCTCGAACACGGGAACTTCGGATTATTTCGGCACCACGGTCGCACTGTCCGCGGACGGCAGCACATTGGCAGTGGGCGCCTATCAGGAAAGCAGCGCAGCCGCTGGAATCAATGGCGACCAAGCCAGCAACAGCGCGTTTTCCAGCGGCGCCGTCTATGTGTTCAGCCGGAGTGGCAACACATGGAGCCAACAAGCGTATGTCAAGGCATCCAATGCCGAAACCGGCGACGGTTTCGGCATTTCGGTTTCCCTTTCCGGTGATGGCAATACGTTGGCCGTAGGCGCGCTCGATGAAGACAGTGCGGCCACGGGCATCAATGGCGACCAGAGCAGCAACGGCGCTTCGGGCAGCGGCGCGGTATATGTGTTTGGCCGAAGCGGCAATGCGTGGAGTCAGCAGGCCTATATCAAAGCGTCCAATTCCGAAGCGGGCGACGCCTTCGGCAGGTCGGTCGCCCTTTCCGCCGACGGCAATACCCTGGCAGTCGGTGCTGATTTCGAAGACAGCGCCGCCACCGGCATCAACGGGGACCAATTGGACAATAGCGCTGCCAGCAGTGGTGCGGCTTACGTGTTCATTCGCAGCGGCAATTCATGGAGCCAGCAAGCCTATCTCAAAGCTTCCAACACAGGCGCCAATGCCAGGTTCGGCATATCGCTGGCGCTGTCCGCGGACGGCGATACGCTGGCGGCGGGCGCGTTCTCGGAAGGCAGCGCAGCCACGGGCATCGACGGCGATCAGAACAGCAATGGCGCGCCGAACAGCGGCGCGGTGTATGTCTTCATCCGCAGCGGAGGCGTCTGGAGCCAACAGGCGTACGTCAAGGCTTCGAATACAGGAGCGGGCGAAAACTTCGGCTATGCCATTTCAATTTCTGGAGATGGAAATACGCTGGCCGTGGGAGCCGAGGGAGAAAGAAGCGCAGCCATCGGCTTGAATGGTAATCAAGCCGACGACACGCTTGGCAACAATGGCGCGGTGTATGTGTACACGCGCAAGGGCGCCACATGGACACAGCAGGCATACATCAAGCCAAGCGCATCGTCGGCAAACAATTTCTTCGGCACGCCTCCGGCGCTGTCGGGAGATGGGAAGACACTCGCGGTAGGCGCCTCGGGCGACGGCAGTGATGCCTCGGGCATTGGCGGCGCACGGAACAGCAATGCGCCTTTTAGCGGAGCGGTCTATCTATATTGAGCCGGCTGTTTTTCCCGGACCCGGAATTCGCGTGAGAATGAATCGAGTAAAACCCCATTTCGATTTCGATACCGCCTCCAAAATTCCGGGCATGCCGGCCGGCCGCTCAGGCGGTTCATTGCGTGCTATGGCTACGGGAGCCGGTTTCGACTAGGCTCCGAGGAATCGTTTCAGAAAACCTGACACCAGGCGCAGGATTTCCTCGGGCCGTTCCCGATGCGGCACATGGTAGGCGCCCGCGATGATTTCGGCGCGGGCGGGTCCTCCGCTCAGCCGCGCGATCATCTCGGGGTGGCGGTTCGATCCGTACTCGTCATGCTCGCCATGGAGCGCCAGCACCGGACACATCACCGCCGGCAGCACGTCGGCGATCGACCATGAGGCAAACGCCGGACTGAGCCAGGTCTCGGTCCAGGCATCCACCACCCATCGCGCCTTGTCGCCGTGGTATCTCCGCAGCCGGTCCAGCTGCCTTTCATCCTTGAATTGCTCCCGTGCGGCGGCGATATTGCGCAGCGTCTGGTCTTCCGCGAAAGCCTGCGCCGATTCGGTGATCAATGCGAGGCAGGCCGGACCGAAATCGACCGCGCAATGCACCGCCATGCCGCCGCCGACGCTGTGGCCGAAGGCGATGAAGCGGTCGAAGCCGAAATGCGCCTTGACCGCGGGGAAATAGGTCTTCGCCTCGTCGGCGACGAAGCCGACTGCGGGCAGGTCTGCGCGCGGATCGGATTTGCCGAAGCCCAGCCGGTCGTAGGCGATCACGGTTCTCCCCGCCGCCGCGGCGAGCTGGGCCGGAAATTCGCGCCACAGGTCGACGCAGCCCAGGGAGTCATGCAGCAGGACGATGGGCGCCCGTTCCGAGGGATGGCCAAGTTGGCCTGGCGGATGCCAGGCGCGGGCGAAGAGTCGGCCCCGGGGATGTTCGACCCAGGCATCGGAGATTTGCAGACTGTCGGCGTTGAAGTTGGACATGGAAGATGGATGGGTTGCTTGGTCAATCAATGCGCGGAAATTCGCCCTTGCCGAATCCTCAGGTGCTGGCGCGCTCGATGAGCTGGAAGCCGACATCGACCACCGGCTGCGCCACTGCCTTGCCTTCGATGCGGTCCATCAGCATGGAGGCGGCCAGGGCGCCGATGCGGCTGCCGTCGATGCGCACCGTCGACAGCGGAGGATCGGTGTCGACGGCGAAAGCGAGATCGCCATAGCCCAGCACGCGCAGCTGTTCGGGCACGCGGATGGCGCGGCTGCGCGCCTCGATCAGCACGCCGAGCGCCAGGCTGTCGGCGGCGCAAAACACCGCCCCGAGATCCGGCTGCCGCGCCAGCAATTCCTGCAGCGCGCGGCGTCCGTCGCCGAGGCGGGTGGGCGCGGCGACGGGAAGGATGGGAACCTCCATATCGGCCAGCCGGCGCACCGCATCCCTGAAGGCATGGGCCCGGGTCATGGCGCGGCGGTCGTCCGGCGTGATCACCGCCACCGGGCGCGTTCCGGCCTGGCACAAGTACTCGGCGGCGGCACGGCCCACCGCGTCGTGGGAAAAGCCGACCAGCATGTCGATCGGTTGCGGCGTCAGGTCCCAGGTTTCGACCACCGGAATTTCCGACGCCTGCAGCAGCTGTCGCGTCTTCCCGGAGTGGAGCACGCCGGTCAGCACCACGCCGGCCGGCCGCCGGCCCAGCACTTCCTCGATCAGCGGCTCTTCCTGGGCTTCGTCGTAGCTGCTCTGGCCGATCAGCAGCTGGTAGCCGCGCTGCCGCAGCGTAGCCGTCATCGCCTCCATGGTTTCCTGGAAGACCGTGCCGCCGATGTTCGGCACCAGAGCCACCACCAGATGGCTGCGGTTGGAGGCCAGCGAACCCGCCACCAGGTTGGGGATGTAGCCGGTCTCGCGCACCGCTTCCTGCACCCGCCGCAGGGTCTCGGGCGACACGAGATGCGGATGGTTGAGGGCGCGGGAAACGGTTACCTTGGTGACGCCGAGGCGCTCGGCAAGCTGCTTCAGGGTAATGTGACCCGAGGCGCGGCGCGGACGCCGGGCTTCCTGAGAGGTCGGGTCGGCTGGCAAGGCTGAGGAAGGCTTATTCAATGGAAATCTCGCAAGGGTTGCAGCGATTGTAGCAATTCCCCGGTTTATCGGTTAGCATATGTTACCGGTTACAGTTACCGATAACATGCAGACTGCGACGAAGCAGGACGGACCGGGTCAACCGAACGCATTCCATCCAAGGAGACAGAGATGACGACATCCCCCTTCAATCCCAAACGCCGTCGCCTCATGCTGGGCGCGGCAGGCCTTGCCGGCACCGGCCTGCTGCCGGCCGCCGCGGCGCTCGCCCAGTCCTACCCGAACCGTCCGATCACCTTCCTCTGTCCGTGGCCGGCCGGCGGCACTGCCGATGCGACGATGCGCGTGCTGACCAAGGAAATGGCCAGGCACCTGGGCCAGCCGGTGGTGTTCGAGAACCGCCCGGGCGCCTCCGGCATGATCGGCTCGCGCGCCATCGCCGCGGCGGCGCCGGATGGCTACACCATCGGCCAGATTCCGATCTCCGTCACCCGCTTCTCCCAGCTCGGCACCGTCAATTTCGATCCGCTGAAGGACTTCACCTACCTCGCCCGCACCTCCGGCCAGACCTTCGGCATCGTGGTGCGCAGCGACGCCAAGTACAAGACCCTGGCCGACCTGGTCAAGGATGCGAAGGCCAATCCGGGCCGCATCAACTATGGCAGCGCGGGCGTGGCCGGCGCCACCCACGTCGGCATGGAAGAGTTCTGCCTCGCCGCCGGCATCAGGATGAACCATGTGCCGTACAAGGGCGGCGCGCCGGCGCTCACCGACCTGCTCGGCGGCCAGCTCGACGTGCTGGTCGATTCCAGCTCCTGGGCGCAGTACGTCGAGACCGGCAAGCTGCGCCTGCTGGCGACCTGGGGCGCCGAGCGCCCGCCGCGCTTCAAGAACGCGCCGACGCTCAAGGATGCCGGCTACGACGTGGTGGTGGATGCGCCCAATGGCGTCGGCGCGCCGGCCGGCCTGCCGCCCGAGGTGGAAGCCAGGCTGCGCGACGCGCTGCGCAAGGCGGTGGCCAGCGCCGAGTTCAGGCAGGCGTGCGAGAAGATCGACGCTCCGGTGATGTACCAGGATGCCGCCGACTACCGCAAGTTCGTGCTCGAACAGTATGTGCATGAAAAGCGCCTGATCGAGAAGCTCAACCTCAAAGAACAAATCAAGAACGGCTGATCCATGACTTCAACCACCGTCCGGGACCCGGTTTTCCCTATGCTGCCGCTGATCCGGCTGCATGCGGCCGACAACGTGCTGATCGCGCGCCAGCCGCTGGCCATCGGCCAGCAGATCGACATCGGCGACGGCGTCGTGCGCATGAAGGCGCAGGTGCCGGCCGGCCACAAGGTGGCGGCGCGGCGCATCGCCCGCGGCGAACGCGTGCTGAAGTACGACACCGTCATCGGCGTGGCGATGCGCGACATCGACTGCGGCGAGCATGTCCATGCGCACAATATCGAGCTGGTCGACTATGACCGCGACCCGGCCTTCTGCCAGGACGTGCGCCCGGTGGACTACGTGCCCGCGCATGAGCGCGCCAGCTTCATGGGCATCGTGCGGCCGGACGGCCGCGTCGGCACCCGCAACTTCATCGGCCTGTTCTCTTCGGTGAACTGCTCCGCCACCGTGATCAAGAAGATCGCAGAGTGGTTCACGCCGGAGCGCCTGGCCGACTATCCGAACGTGGACGGCGTGGTGGCCTTCGCCCAGACCAGCGGCTGCGGCATGTCGTCGCCCAGCTATCACTTCGAGGTGCTGCAGCGGACCATCGCCGGCTATGTGCGCCACCCGAACCTGGGCGGCGCCGTCATCGTCGGCCTCGGCTGCGAGCGCAACCAGGTGGCCAACCTGGTCGAGGCGCAGGGACTGCAGCCCGGCCCGCTGCTGCACACCATGGTGATGCAGGAAGTCGGCGGCACCCGCGCCACCATCGAGGCCGGCATCGCGGCGGTGCGCGAGATGCTGCCCGCGGCCAATCGCGTCGAGCGCCGCCCGGTGCCGGCCAGCCATCTCAAGATCGGCCTGGAATGCGGCGGGTCGGACGGCTTCTCCGGCATCACCGCCAACCCGGCGCTGGGCGCGGCGATGGACATCCTGGTGCGCCATGGCGGCACCGCCATCCTGTCCGAGACGCCGGAAATCCACGGCGTGGAAAACATGCTGACGCGCCGCGCGGTGACGCCGGAAGTCGGTCGCAAGCTGCTGGCGCGCATCGAATGGTGGAAGGAATACACGCGCGGCCAGAACGCCCAGTTCAACGGCGTGGTCGGCCACGGCAACCAGGCCGGCGGCCTCGCCAACATCTTCGAGAAATCGCTCGGCTCGGCAATGAAGGGCGGCACCACGCCGCTTCAGGCGGTGTACGAGTATGCGGAGCCGATCGACACCGCCGGCTTCGTCTTCATGGACTCGCCGGGCTACGATCCGGTCGCCTCCACCGGCCAGATCGCCAGCGGCGCCAACCTGATCTGCTTCACCACCGGCCGCGGCTCGATGTTCGGCTCCAAGCCGGCGCCGACCATCAAGCTGTCCAGCAACACGACCATGTACCAGCGCCTCAAGGAAGACATGGACATCAACTGCGGCCGCATCCTCGACGGCGAACTCACGGTGCAGGAGATGGGACAGGTCATCTTCGACGACATCCTGCGCTACGCTTCCGGTGAAAAGACCAAGAGCGAGCTGCTCGGCCTCGGCGACCATGAATTCATTCCCTGGCACCTCGGCATCGTCAGCTGACCTTCGTTCAATCGCCCAACATAACGACCCCCACGCAACCGCCATGACCCTGACACTGAGCCGTCCCGACCTGCTCCGCCACGAGAGCTTCCTGAACAATGAATGGGTGCGCTCCGGCCGCACCTTCGCCGTGACCAACCCGGCCACCGGCGAGGTGCTGGCGGACGTGCCGGACTGCGGCGAGGAAGAAGCGCGGGCCGCGGTCGACTGCGCCCAGCGCGCCTACCAGGCGTGGCGCAGGGTGGTGGCGCGCGACCGCGCCGCCCTGCTGCGGCGCTGGCACCAGCGCATCCTCGACAACCAGGAAGACCTGGCGCGCCTGATCTCGCTCGAGCAGGGCAAGCCCCTGGCGGAGAGCCGGGGCGAAGTCGCCTACGGCGCTTCCTATGTCGAATGGTTCGCCGAGGAAGCCAAGCGCGCCTATGGCGACGTGATCCCGCAGCAGCACAACGGCCGGCGTCTGCTGACCGTGCGCGAGCCGGTCGGCGTGGTTGCCGCCATCACGCCCTGGAACTTCCCGATGGCGATGATCGCGCGGAAGATCGCGCCGGCCATCGCCGCCGGCTGCGCGGTGGTGGCCAAGCCGGCGGAAGACACGCCGCTGACCTCGCTGGCCCTGGTAAAGCTGCTGCAGGAAGCCGGCGCGCCGGCCGGCCTGGTGAACATGCTGACCACCTCTCGCGCCCGGGCATCGGTGCTGGCCGACGTCTGGCTCGCCGACAGCCGGGTGCGCAAGATTTCCTTCACCGGCTCCACCGCCGTCGGCAAGCATCTCGCCCGCGAGAGCGCGCCAACGCTGAAGAAGCTGTCGCTGGAGCTGGGCGGCAACGCGCCCTTCATCGTGTTCGACGATGCCGACCTGCATGCGGCGGTGGACGGCCTGATGGTGGCCAAGTTCCGCAATGCCGGCCAGACCTGCATCTGCCCGAATCGCGTCTACGTGCAGCGCGGCATCCATGATGCCTTCGTCGCGGCGCTGAGCGAGCGGGTGCGCCAGCTCAAGGTCGGCCCGGCCAGCAATGCGGCCAGCCAGATCGGTCCGCTCATCAACCTGCGCGCGCTGGAAAAGGTGCAGGAGCATGTGGCGGATGCGGTACTGCAGGGCGCATCCATCGCCGTCGGCGGCAAGGTGTTCGAGTCGCAGGAAGCGCCGGGCGGGCATTTCTATGCGCCGACGGTGCTGACCGGCGTGACGGCGGCCATGCGCATGTCATGCGAGGAAACCTTCGGCCCGGTGGTGCCGGTGACGGCGTTCGACGGCGAGCAGGAGGCGGTGGCCCTGGCCAACGACACGCCCTACGGCCTGGCTGCCTATGTCTACACCCGCGACATCGGCCGCGCCTGGGAACTGGGCGAGGCGATCGAGGCCGGCATGGTGGCGGTGAACGATGGCGTGCTGTCCACCGAGATCGCGCCGTTCGGCGGCATCAAGGAATCGGGCTATGGCCGCGAAGGTTCGCGCTACGGGCTGGAGGAATACATGCACATCAAGTATCTTTGCCACGGCAACCTCGACCGCCCGCGCGGCTGATTCCGTCCACCACCTTACCCGGAGCAACCCATGCAGAATTCCTTCAAGGCCGCGATTCAAAGCGGCAAGCCGCAGATCGGCTTCTGGCTGTCGCTGGCCAATCCCTACACCGCCGAAATCTGCGCCACCGCCGGCTATGACTGGCTGCTGATCGACGGCGAGCATGCGCCAAACGATGTGCGCAGCGTCCTGGCGCAGCTGCAGGCGGTCGCGCCCTATCCCGGCCATCCCATCGTGCGGCCGGTGGCGGGTGAGGCGCCGCTGATCAAGCAGATGCTGGACATCGGCGCGCAGACACTGCTGGTGCCGATGATCGATACCGCCGAGCAGGCGCGGGACATGGTGAAGGCGGTGCGCTATCCGCCGCACGGCATCCGCGGCGTGGGTGCGGCGGTGGCGCGGGCGTCGCTTTGGGGCGATCGCGGCGATTACCTGCAGCGGGCCAACGACGAGGTCTGCCTGCTGGTGCAGGCGGAGACCGCCACCGCCCTCGACAACCTGGAAGCCATCTGCGCGGTGGACGGCGTCGACGGCGTGTTCATCGGCCCGGCCGACCTGTCGGCCTCGCTCGGCCACCTCGGCAACCCCGGCCATCCGGACGTGCAGCAGGTGATCGACGACACCATCCACCGCATTCTCAAGAGCGGCAAGGCGGCCGGCACCCTGACCTCCGACATCGCGGCGGCCAGGCGCTATCTCGACATGGGCTGCCAGTTCGTCGCCGTCGGCATCGACACCCGGGCGCTGGCCGGCTCGGTGCGCGCCCTGCGCGCCGAATTCAAGGACGGCCCCGCCATCGCGCCGACGCAAAAGAACGCCGTCTACTGAAGCAGCTCAACCGATGTGCATCAGCGGTTGAGCTGGCGGTACACCAGCGTCGTCAGGCGCAGCATCTCGTCGCGGCCGGTCTTGCCCGACAGCGCGTAGCCGAAGCCGCCGTCGATCCAGTAGAAGACGTCGATGCCGTTCTCGTTGGCGTAGCGGAAGGAAGCCGGCTCCGCGCCCGCCGTTCCAGGCTGGACGTACAGCGTGAGGCGCTGGCGCTTCTCATCTTCGTACATGAACTGCGCCACCTCGCCCGTGTCGCCGGGCAGCAGCCGGCCTCCCACGAGGTGGAAGCCGGCGGCATCGAGACGCGGCGGCTTCAGGGGCGCGCCCAGGCGTTTCGACAGCCATGCGCTCAGGTGCGCTTCCTGGTCCGCGCCCACCTCCACCGGATGCCTGACCTCGGGCGCGTACACCGCATGCGCTACCGCCGCCATGCGCGGCAGGGAAGCGGCAACTGCGCGGTCGGACGGCGATGATGCCGTCGCGCCGTGCATCAGATAACCGGCCAGCCCGCCGACCAGCAGCCAGGCCACGGCGGCAAGTCGCTTCACGTCCGGCCAGCGCGGCGCATTGGCCGCCGGCATGAGGCGCGCGGGCACGGGCATCTCCAGCACCGCGTCGTAAGCGCCGTGGAGGCGGCCCGACTGGCGCCGCCACGCCTCCACCTGCTCGCGCCGTTCCGGATGCGCGTCCAGCCAGGCTTCCACCTCGGCCCGGCGCGGCGCATCGAGCCGATCGTCGGCGTAGCCGTGGAGGTCTTGTTCCGAGATCGGCGCGCTCATGATCGAATCACCTGGAGATGGGGAACCGCTTCTCCGGCCAGGATGGCCCTGAGATGCGCGCGGGCGCGGGACAGCCGCGACATCACGGTGCCCAGCGGAAGCCCGAGCGTGCCCGCGACTTCCTTGTACGAAAGCTCTTCGAGTCCGACCAGCAGCAGGATCTCGCGCTGCTCCACCGGCAGCAGCGCCAGCGCGCGGTCCAGGTCGCGCAGTTCGAGGCCATCCGTTTGATGCGGCGGGTCGCAGAGCCCGGCAAAGTCCTCTTCATTGCCATATTCGACGCGCCGCTCGTGCCGCAACTGGTCGACGTGCAGGTTGTGCATGATGGAGAACAGCCAGGGGCGCAGTTCGCGCCCGCGCTGCCAGAACCGCCATTTCTCGATGGCCCGCTCCAGCGTCTCCTGCACCAGGTCATCGGCCGCATCCATCCGCCCCGTCAGCGCGCGGGCATACCGGCGCAGGCGGGGTATTTCTGCAACGATCGCGTCGCGGCTATTCACGTTGCGTCAAGGCTTGGCGCTCTTCCATACCCCGTTGACGCCCTCCCCGGTCTTGTCGCCGGCCTTCTGGTCCTTGGCCCAGTAGTACAAAGGCTTGCCCTTGTAAGCCCATTGCTTCGAGCCGTCGTCGCGAGTGATGACGCTGTAGTCGCCGTCCGGCGCGGCGGCGCCATCCGCGGCAAGGGGCGGCCAGTTGGCGGCGCACGGACCGTTGCAGGCGCTCTTGCCGCTGCCGGCGGCGTCCTTGTCGAAGGTATAGAGCGTCATGCCGTTCGTGCCGGTCAAGGTTCCATCGCTGGTCTTGACCGGCGCGCCTGCGGCCCGGGCCGAACCGGCAAGCGCGATGAGCACGAGTGCGGCAATCAGTTTGGCGGCATTCATCTTGGCTCCTCCATCAGGGTTGCATGCTGTAGCGGGTATACGGATGGCCGCCCCGGTTTATTCCTGCTTCCGGCGACTCGGCTTGACCATCTTGACGCTGCGACCATGATGTTGCCAGCCGGATTCCTTTCCGCGCCATCTTCCCACGGCATGTCGATGGTAGATGTTCTGCGCGCCCGCGCCTTGATCTGGCAGACTGAACTCGCCATGCCGGGCTTGAACCCCTGCAATACCTCCCGGCTGCAGGTCCCCTCGACAAAAAAAAGCAGGTCTGAAGTGCTCGAGCTGTGCTTCCCCACCTATGGTCACATGGAAAACATGGCCAACGCCGTCGCCAAAGGTGCGCGCTCCACCGGCGCGATGATAGATGTGGAGCGGTGACGGAAACGGCGCCGCAGGAAGCCGCCAGGAACGCCCATTTCAAGCCCGACCGTCAGGCATGGATCGTTCATGGTTTGACCTGCCAACGATGCCGCCATCATCATCGCCGGCGGCAAGGGACAGCGCCAGCCATCCGCCACCGAACTCGTCGGCGCGCGCCACCAGGACAAGCTCATTGCCGCATGCCCGCATTGCTCGATGCGGTTCCCGCTCTCCTCCTCGACTTCGCTGAACACCGCCCGCGCATGCGTTGAAACGGCGCGGCATTCAGCGTCATCTAATGGTGCAGGAGAAGGCAAGGACGAAAGCATTCCCCGGTTCTGCCGCCTTCCTGCATGGCGCCGGCATCCATGGCGCCATGCCTTTCATGCGATCCTTGACAGGAGGGGTGAGCCATGAAGATACACAGCGCCTTGCGGAAGCGCCGCGGCACGCCATGCCGCACGGATTCCATGCGGCCGCGATTTCGGCCCGGCCTCGCAAGGCATGCCGCCAGGCTTTGCTGCATTGCCGGCACCGCCTGGCTCGCCGGCTGCGGCAGCGGCGGGGACGATGCAACGCCGACTGGCCAGACCGGCACGACGGCCGCCACGCCTCAGCCGACCGCCGCGGCCCAGAATGCCGCCCTCATCGCCGCCGGGAAGGAGATCTTCCGCTTCGATACCTTCGGCGATGAAACCTTCTGGAGCGATACCCTGCGCATGCACGAGGTGATCCCCGCCGCCGTCGATCCGGCCACCGCGCTTTCGGTGGGCCTGAAGGTGGATGCGGATGCGCTGCCGGCGGCGGTGGTCGACGGCATCAGGAACGGCAGCGTCGGCCTCAAGCGTCCCGACACCACCGTCACCCTGCTCAAGCTGAATGCGGTGGTGGGATTGCGCGGCAAAGTCGAAACCATCAATGGCAAGGACACGCTTACCCGGGTGGGCGTGACCTGCGCGCTGTGCCACTCCACGGTGGACAATTCCTTCGCGCCGGGCATCGGCAAGCGGCTCGACGGCTGGGCCAACCGCGACCTCAACCCAGGCGCCATCATCGCGCTCTCGCCGGCGCTGAGCGTCACGATGAAAGCGGTCTACAACTCCTGGGGCAAGGGAAAATACGATCCACGCTTCAACCTGGACGGCAAGAACGGCCCGCAGGTGATCCCGCCCGCTTACGGGCTGGCCAACGTCCACCGCATCACGTCGACCGGAGACGGCGAGGAGGTCGCCTATTGGAACCGGTACGTCGCCGTCACCCAGATGGGCGGGCACGGCAGCTTCGTCGAGCCGCGCACCGGCGTCAGCGTTACCAACGGCAGCGACGATCTGGTGTCGCTCAAGCTGCCGGCGCTGCAGGCTTACCAGCTCAGCCTGGCCTCGCCTGCGCCGCCGCCGGGAAGCTTCGACCCCTCGGCGGCGGAGCGCGGCAAGCTGATATTCAACGGCGCCGGACGCTGCGTGACCTGCCACAGCGGCCCGGATTTCACCGATGCGAATCTGCGCCTGCATCCGCCCTCGGAAGTGGTGAGCGAACCGGAGCCGAACGGCGCGCCGAGCTATGCGTCGCGCAGCGCGACCAGGCAGTACCGGACCGCGCCGCTGCGCGGCTTATGGCAGCATCCGCCCTACTTCCATAACGGCACGGCGCCGACCCTGGAAGCGGTGGCGGAGACCTACAACAGCCGGCAGGAGCTGGGATTGACGCCGCAGGAAATCGCCGACCTCGCGCAATACCTGAAGTCGCTGTGAACGAGAGGGCGCACCGCCCGGATCACATCGGCGGCTTGACGCCGTCCTTTTCCATCACCACGCGGCTGGCGGTGAGCTTGCCGGTCGCATCCTTCAGCGCCGAGATGAAGACCGTCAAGCCGGGCGCAGCGTCCTTGCCGGTGGCCGGCAGGAAGGTGACGACGGGAACATGCTCCGGCACGCGGATGGTCTGCTGCTTGCCGTGGTAGGCGACGTCGATGCTGCGGGCGGCGGTGGAAGAGACCGCCGCGGTGACGGTCGCATTGGTCATGCTGCTGTTGGGAAGCAGGTCCCAGTCGCGGTGTCCCTCGCCTGTTCCCCTCGCGGCTTCGGGAAAGACCAGCACCTCGATTGCCTCGATGCCGCCGCCGGCAAGCGGACGGCCTGCCACGCCCACATAGCTGTTGGGCTTGATGTCGGCAAACTGCAGCCCCTTGATGCTGGCATAGCCGGTCTTCTCGTTCGTCGCCAGCTTCACCGTTTCGTTCTCGCGGGAGCGCACCGTCAGCATGCCCTCCTCCACTTTCTCGATGATGCCGCGCACGCGCACCGGGGTACCCGGGTTTTCCTGCGCCATCGCAGGGAACGACAACATCCATAGGGCCGAACAGGCGGCGAGTGCCAGGCGACGATTCATGTTTTTTGTCTCCGTGTCATGGGGGATGGGCACGCACCCCGACCGGAGTGCGCTCGGCCGACCATAGCATAAATTGCTTTCGGGCAGCGGAGGCACGTCATGCCGCGGAGGGAACGGCGCGCAGAATCTCCTTGGCGATGGTGTTGCGCTGGATTTCGCTGGTGCCGGTGACGATGCGGTAGAGGCGCAGCCGGCGGAAGGCGAACTCGACCGGATGGTTCTTGGTGACGCCGACATTGCCGTGTATCTGCATCGCCTTGTCGGCAATCTCGAAGCAGCGCTCGGAGACGAAGAGCTTGCACATCGAGGCTTCCTTGCGCACGTCGTGGCCGGCATCGGCGCGCGCGGCGGCGGCGGCCACCATGCTTTCGCAGGCGAACAAGGCGGTGGCCATGTCGGCCAGCATGTGCTGGATCGCCTGGAAGCGCGCGATCGGGCCGCCGAACTGCTGGCGCGTCTGCGCATACTCGACCGCGCTCTGGTAGGCATGGCGCGCCAGGCCGATCATGGTCGGGCAGTGCAGCAGGCGGTTGACGCTGACGCGGTCCATCGCGATCCTGAAGCCGGCGCCTTCGCGTCCGATCAGGTTCGCCGCCGGCACGCGCACCTCGCGCATGTCGATGTCGGCATCGACGTGCTGGCCGGTCATCGGCAGATAATCGCAGGACAGTGTGACGCCCGGCGCGTCCAGGTCCACCAGGATGGCGGAAATGCCTTCGGCGCCGAGCGCCGGATCGGTCACGCACATGACGATGGCGAAATCCGCGAAGGCGGAGGCGGTGATGTAATGCTTGCGGCCGGTGATGACGTAATGATCGCCGTCGCGCACCGCCCGGGTCTGCATGCTGGCCACGTCCGAGCCGGAACCGGCTTCGGTCATGGCGAAGCAGGCGCCCTTCTCGCCCCGGATGCAGGGCAGGATGTAGTTCTCGACCTGGTAGGGCGTGGCGTACTTCACCAGATTGCCGATGCGCGACGGGCCGCCCCAATCGCCCAGCACATGCGGGAACAGCACCGCGCCGGACGCGGCGACGTCTTCCTTGAGCAGGCACAGCTCGCTCACGCTCAGGTTCTGTCCGCCGAGCTCCTTCGGCAGCTGCAGGCCGTACAGGCCGAGTTCGCGCGAGCGCTGCCAGAGGGAGCGGATCTGCGCCTTCGGCAGCCGGTCCTCATAGCCGATCCGGTGCTCTCTTTCGAAGGGGATGAGCTCCTGGCGCAGGTAATCCTGCAGGCGCTGGCGCAGCGCGTCGAATTCGGGGCGGACGGTAGGGTTCATGGCAGGGCTCGCTTCGCTGGGTTCATCGGCAGGGACGCCATGCGTGATGGCGGCCATTGATGACACCATGTTGACATCGTCGGAGAGCGGATGCGATTATCGAAGCCACCTTTCCAATAACGCTCCGGAATCAGATGCGACTCGAAGACCTGGATTATTTCCTGGCGGTGGCGGCCAGCGGCCATGTGGGTCGCGCCTCGGAAACCGTCGGCGCGACCCAGCCGGCGCTGACCAAGGGCATCCAGCGCCTGGAACGGGAACTGCAGATCCAGCTGTTCGAGCGCACCGCCAAGGGCATGACCCTGACCGTCCCGGGGCAAGCCTTCTACGAACGCCTGCGGGCCGCCCGCCTCGGCATCGATGAAGCGGTGAAGGAAGCCAATGACCTGCATCTCGGCAAGGTTGGGCTCATCCGCGCCGGCATTTCCCCCAACTACGCCGAGGGCCTGTTCGGCGATGCCTGCGCCAGCCTGCTGCGGCAGCGCCCGGCGGCGCGCATCCAGGTCACGGTGGGCCTCAACGACAAGCTGTTCGCTGCGCTGCGCCAGGGCGACCTCGACTTCTGCCTGAGCGCCCTGCCGCGCGGCGAACAGAACGAGTTCGACCAGCGGCCGCTGTTCAACGACCATCTGCATGTGGTGGCGCGGGAAGATCATCCGCTATTCCGGGCGCATGGATTGCGCTTCGACGGCCTGGGACGGGAATCGTGGATTTTGCCGGGGCCGCAGGTCATGGCGCGCCGCGCGGTCGAAGCCAGCTTCGCCGAGCGCGGCCTGCCGCCGCCGAACGTGGTGATCGAATCCAACTCCTCGATCGCCTCGCTCATGAATGTGGTGAAGAACACCAACCTGCTCGGCATCACCGGCGAAATGACGCTGAAGCAGGCCTTCGGCGCTGGCTTGAGGATGCTGGAGCTGGAAGGCGCGATGTGGCCGCGCACCGTCGGCATCATTACGCGCCGCAATGCCTACCTGTCGCCGCTGACGAAGCGGTTCATCGAACTGCTGGAGACGGCGGCGAAGTAAAGCAAGCTTTTTCCCGCATGGGCTGCAGCCGGCATGCGCCGGTGTCGCTTGACGCGAGCCCGCAAGCGGGCGGCAGGCGAACCTGCCGATGCCGCGCCGGCCTCACGCCGCCCCTTCTCACTCTGCCGTGATCTTGTTTTCCTTCACCACTTTCAGGAAAGCCTGGCTCTCGGCCTGCAGCATCGTTCCCATCTGCTCGGGCGAACTCGGCTCGATGCGGAAGGCCATCGCCTCCAGCTTGGCGCGCGAGGCCGCGTCGTTGAAGAAGGCCTGAACCACGCCGTTCCAGCGCTTCACCACCTCCGGCGGCAGCTTCTTCGGTCCGGCCAGCGCCATCCAGCTGCCGGTGTCGAGCGCCGGATAGCCCAGCTCCGCCAGGGAAGGCACATCCGGCAGGGCCGGCGATCGCGTCTTGCTCGTCACCGCCAGCGGCCGCATCCGCCCGGCCTTGATGAATTCCTGCGCGGGCGCGAGGGCGACGATGCCGGCATTGATCTGGCCGGCGGCGAGGTCGGTCAGCATGTTGGCGCCGCCCTTGTAGGGAACATGCATGGCGTTCAAGCCGAACTGGGTCTTGATCATCTCGAAGGTGAGGTGCATGGAGGTGCCGATGCCGGGGCTGCCGTAGCTGATGCCGTTGGGCGCGCGCCTGGCGTAGGCCACCAGCTCGGGGAAGGTCTTGACCGGCAGGCTGGCATTGACCAGCACCACATGCGGCGATACCGTCACCCGCGAGATCGGCGTGAAGTCGCTGACGACGTCGAAGCCCGGCTTGGCATACAGGGCATTGGCCGCCGCATGGTTGCCGCCGAGCGCCAGCAGGGTGTAGCCGTCGGCCGGAGAATTGGCCACGCGCGCCGCGCCGATGTTGCCGCCGCCGCCCGGCACGTTCTCGATGATCACCGGCTGCGCCAGCTCCCTGGCAGCGAACTGGCCGAGCATGCGCGCGGCGATGTCGAACTGGCCGCCTGCCGAGAACGGCACCACGATTCTCACCGGCTTGTCCGGATACTTCTCCGCGCCGTGGGCAAGCGCGGCGGCCCCTGCGATGGCCGCGACGGCAAATCCCCGGCCCAGTGTTTTCAACAGCGTCATGGTGGTCTCCTCGCATTGTATGGGCGTATTGTCGGCGCAGGCGGCCGCCTGCGCCATTCCCGGCGTGTGCCGCTCGATAACGCTGGGTTATCGTCGCCTGCCTTCATGCACCATTCCGCACCGTTATCGATTTCACGGCCGCGCTTATCGGCCGCGCCCGGCCCGGATTCTAAGATGGGCTCACTGATAACGAGGAGGAAACACCATGAATCAAGGCCGCTTCATCACCCGCAATGCCCGCTATTGGCCGGACCGGCCCGCCACCCTGTTCAAGGATCAGGCGATTACCTTCCGCGAACTGGACGAGCGCTCCAGCCGCCTGGCCAATGCGCTACTGGCGCTCGGCGCGCGCAAGGGCGACCGTATCGCCGTGCAATCCTGGAACCGGCCCGAGCTGATCGAACTGGAATGCGCGCTGTACAAGGCCGGCCTGGTGAAGGTGGCCCTCAATGCCCGCCTGTCGCCGGCGGAAGTGCGGGAAACCATTGCCAATGCGGAGCCGGTCATCATGCTGGCGGGCCCGGGCCATGGCGAACCGGTGTCGGCCTTGCGCGCCGACCTGGCGGCCGCCGGCGTCATGCATTTCATCGGCTTCGGCGGCTTCGGCGGCGACTGCGACGGCTTTCTTTCCTACGAAGAACTGCTGCGCCAAGCCCCTCCCGAGAGTCCGGATACCGAGATGCAATCGTCCGACCTCGCCGTGCTGCATTACACCTCCGGTTCCACCGGCAAGCTGAAGGCCGCGATGCAGACCGTCGGCAACCGCATGGCTTCGCTGCGCAAGGTGGTGATGGGACGCCTGCGCGCCGGCCCCGGCGACGTGCTGGCGCTGGCCGGCCCGATCACCCATGCCAGCGGCATGTTCATCCAGCCCTTCCTGTTCCAGGGCGGCACCATCCTCCTGCATGAGCGCTTCGAGCCCGAGGCCTTCCTCGCCTCCATCGAGAAGCACCGGGTCACCGCCTGCTTCCTGGTGCCCACCATGATCAACATGATCGTCGCCCACCCCAAAGCGAAGGCGTACGACCTCGGCTCGCTGAAGCAGGTGACCTACGGCTCGGCGCCGATGTCGCCGGCGCGCATCAAGGAAGCGTGGGAGGTGTTCGGCCCGGTGCTGTCGCAAGGCTACGGCGCCGGGGAAACCACCGGTGGGCTGGTGGCGCTGACCACCGAGGATCATCGCGAGGCGATCGACAGCGGGCGCATCGACATGCTGGCTTCCTGCGGCCGCATCTTCAGCGAATCGGAACTGCGCCTGGTGGACGACGACGGCAAGGAAGTCGCCCAGGGCGAGGTCGGCGAGATCGTCATCCGCGGCCCCGACATCTTCGCCGGCTACTGGCGCGAGCCGGGGCTGACGGCGGCAGCGATCAAGGATGGCTGGCTGCACACCGGCGACCTGGCGAAAATGGATCCGCGCGGCTATATCTACATCGTCGACCGCAAGAAGGACATGGTGATCTCCGGCGGCTTCAACGTGTATCCCACCGAAGTGGAGCAGGCGCTGTACCTGCATCCGGCGGTGTATGAAGTCTGCGTGGTCGGCGTGCCGCATGCCACCTGGGGCGAGGCGATCAAGGCGGTGGTGGTGCTGCGCCCCGGCCATCAGGCGACGGAGTCGGAACTGATCGAGCATTGCCGCGCCTACCTGGCCGACTTCAAAAAGCCGCGCTCGGTCGACTTCGTCGCCGAGTTGCCGAAGAACGGCAACGGCAAGCTCTCGCGCAAGGACGTGAAGGAGCGCTACTGGAGCGGACAGGAGCGGCGGGTGGCCTGAGCGCGCCGGCGCATCTGCGGCGGGGCCGTGAGAAAATGCCGGCGGCATCAGCGGTCTTGCTGCGCCGAACCCTTCATGCATGGATGAGTTACAGATGATTGAGCCGCTTTTTCCGGGATTCCGCACCGTTCGCACCGACGTCGACAAGGACGTGACCATCCACGCCATTCTGGGCGGCGGCGGGCCGCCGCTGCTGCTCTTGCACGGGCACCCGCAAACCCATGCGATCTGGCACAAGGTAGCGCCCGCCCTCAGCGAGCGCTTCACCGTCGTCGCCTGCGACCTTCGCGGCTATGGCGACTCCTCCAAGCCGCAAGGCGCCGGGGATCACGCCAATTACAGCAAGCGGGTGATGGCCGATGACATGCTGGCGGTGATGCGCAAGCTCGGCTTCGACCGCTTCAGCGTGATGGCGCACGACCGCGGCGCCCGGGTCGCGCATCGGCTGGCGGCGGATCATCCGGGTGCCGTCGAGCGCCTGGTGCTGCTCGACATCGCACCCACCCTGGCGATGTACGAGCAGACCGGCGAGGCCTTCGCCCGCGCCTACTGGCACTGGTTCTTCCTGATTCAGCCGGCCCCCTTGCCGGAACGCCTGATCGAAGCCGATGCGGCCGCCTATGTGCGGGACGTGATGGGCCGGCGCAGCGCAGGCCTCGCGCCCTTCGACCCGCGCGCGCTCGCCGAATACACACGCTGCCTCGCCCTGCCGGGCGCGGCGCACGGCATCTGCGAGGATTACCGAGCCTCAGCCTCGATCGACCTCGAGCACGACCGCGCCGACCGCGAATCCGCCCGCCCGCTGGAGATGCCGCTGCTGGCTCTGTGGGGCGAGCAGGGCGTGGTGCACCGCTGCTTCGAACCGCTGAAGGAATGGCGCAAGCTGGCCAGCCGGGTCGAAGGCGAGCCGCTGCCCTGCGGCCACTACATCGCCGAGGAAGCGCCCGAGGCCTTGCTGGCCAGGGCACTGCCTTTCCTCGCCGGCACCTGACGCCGGGAAAGTGAACGCAAGCGGGAATCAGCTGGCAAGACTGAGCGGCTCCCGCGCCAGGCGCGGCGCATCGATAGCGCTGTCGACCGGACCCGTCAAACGCGCGGCGCGTTCGTCGAGCGAAAAACGCCGATCGCCTGGCCGAGGTCATGGGATGTGACGAGCAGGGCGGCGGTCGACGCGCTGGCGTTCTTCATCAGCACCGCGCCTTCACCCGCTTCCTCGTTCAGGAGCGCGACCATGCCTGCAAGCGCATGCAGCTTTTCATTCTGCCGTTCGCTCGAAAGCTTGATGCCGTTCATCAGCCGGGCCACCTGCTGAATATCCTGAATCACGCCGGACATGGCGTCGCCGGCTTGCTGGGCGAGACGGTTGCCGCTTTCCGTGATGTCGGCCGACCGGCTGATGATGTCGTGGATCTCCCTGGCCGCCGTGGCGCTGCGCCGGGCCAGGCTTCTAACCTCGCTCGCCACGACGGCGAATCCCCGCCCGTGTTCTCCTGCCCGGGCCGCTTCCACTGCGGCATTCAAGGCCAGGATATTCGTCTGGAAGGCGATGCCGTCGATGACGTCGGTGATCCTGCCGATCTGCATGGAAGACTGCTTGATCATGGCGATGCGCTCGATCACTTCGGACACCACCTTCCCGCTCCGGATGACCGAATCGGCGGTCGCCCGCGCCAGGCTGTCGGCGCTGCGCGCATCCGCTTCATTGGCGGCAACCGCGCCGCTGACTTCGGCCATGGCTTGCTCGATTTTCCGGAAGGCGGCCATCTGCCCGTCGAAGCGGGCCGACAGCGCCTCGTTATCCCGCATCGTGTTGCGTGAGGCCCGGTCCGATTCGAGAACGCTGTCGCGCACGCTGATCAGCGTGCGGCGCATGCTGGCTTCCATTTCCTGCATTCCCTGAACAAGCTGGCCGATTTCATCGCGCGGCATGGCGGCTGGTTCGCGCGAAGCTTCGCGCAGATTTCCGGCCGCGATCCTCGCCGCAAGGGCTTGCGCCGACCGCAATGGCGGGATGATCGCGCGAACCAGCCGCCATGCCAGCAAGCCGCCCAGCCATACCGCGGCCACGCCCAATGCACCCAGTATCAGGCAGCTTTCCGGGTACGCCGCCCTGGAACGGCTCGCGATCAGGTCGGCCTGCTGCTTCTGGAAGGCGAGCAGCTGCCGTATCTTCGCTTCATGCGCAGCGCTCAAGGGTTCGAGTTGAGCCGGAACCAGTTCCTCGACCTCATTGGTGCGGCCCATGCTTTTCAACGCGAATACCTTGTCTCGCTGCTCGGTAAAGCGAACGCTTGCGGCGCCGGCCTGGGCGACGAGATGCGCCTCCTCCGGCAGCAGCGGCAAGGCATTCAGCTGCCTGCGCATCTCCGCGATCTCGGCGTCGCCCTGGGCCACCTGCCGGCCGTAGAACTCCGCCAGCTCCAGGCTATCGCTCTTTGCCAATGCGATCGCCCGCACCGTGTTCAGCTTCACGGCGGACAGCCAGTCGGCCGTCATCTGCTGCTTCTTCAGCTTGTCGTTGACGAGATGGCCGGCCATGCGGTTCACCTCGCTCAAGCGCCATAAAGCCAGGGCGATGCAGCAGGCAAGCAGTCCGATCAGGATGGCGAAGGCGGTCCACAAACGGGTTTTGATTCGACGTTTCTTCGATAGCACCTGGCGCTCCTCGTTGGCGATGCGCGTCGTCCCGGCTCCTTCTTCGAACGGCTTCATGCCGCATCGAGGTTGCCGGACGCACAAAGCCCGTGATCTTAGGTGATGAATATGTCAACTTCATGACAGCGGCGTGTCCGATGCTGTCCGGCAGGAACGGGCTGCCATTGCCTGTTCGACAGGCGCGGGCCTGCCGCGGAACCAGTCGTCCAATCCATGAGGCTGGCTCGGCCCCAACGCAAAACCGACGGAAGAAGGACCGGGAACAAGCGACTTCCCGTGTTGTCGATTTTAAAAGCATGAAAAAAGCGGCAGGCGTGCCTGCCGTCGACCGTTAAGCAACCCTTTCTCCGCAAAGGCGAAACAGCATGAATCCCCCTACCACCGCACAAGCCGCGGGCGGCGACCTCGGGCACCACGACAGCGCCGATACCCGGCGCCGGGTGATGGCCATCGTCGGCGCCTCGTCGGGCAACCTGGTCGAATGGTTCGACTTCTACGTCTACTCCTTCTGTTCGATCTACTTCGCGTCCGAGTTCTTCCCCAAGGGAAACGCGACCACCCAGTTGCTCAACACCGCCGGCGTGTTCGCCGCCGGCTTCCTGATGCGCCCCATCGGCGGCTGGTTCTTCGGCCGCCTCGCCGACCGGCGCGGCAGGCGCTACGCAATGATGGTGTCGGTGTTCATGATGTGCGGCGGCTCGCTCATGGTGGCTTGCCTGCCGACCTATGCATCCATTGGCGTGGCCGCGCCCGTCCTGCTGCTGGTGGCCAGGCTGCTGCAGGGCCTGTCGGTCGGCGGCGAATACGGCACCAGCGCCACCTACATGAGCGAGGTCAGCCTGCACGGACGGCGCGGCTTCTTCGCCTCCTTCCAGTACGTGACGCTGATCGGCGGACAACTGCTGGCGGTGCTGGTGCTGGTAGTGCTGCAGCAGTTGCTGACCGACGATCAGCTCAAGCAATGGGGCTGGCGCATTCCCTTCGCATTGGGCGCCCTGGCGGCGGTCGTGGCACTGTTCCTGCGCCGCTCGCTCAGCGAGACGTCGAGCGAGGCGACGCGCAGCCGCAAGGAGGCAGGCACGCTGCAGGGACTGCGCCAGCACAAGCGCGCCTTCCTCACGGTGGTCAGCTTCACCGCCGGCGGCTCCCTCATCTTCTATACCTTCACCACCTACATGCAGAAGTACCTGGTGAACACCGCCGGCATGGATGCCAAGACGGCCAGCTTCGTGATGACCTGCGCACTGTTCTTCTACATGGTGCTGCAGCCGGCATTCGGCGCCCTCTCGGACCGCATCGGCCGACGCACCTCCATGCTGTTCTTCGGCGTGCTCGGCACGATCTTCACCGTGCCGCTGCTCAGCGCCCTGAGCCATGTGTCCAGCCCCTATGCCGCCTTCGGACTGGTATTGGCGGCGCTGTGCATCGTCAGCTTCTATACCTCGATCAGCGGCTTGATCAAGGCGGAGATGTTCCCGCCGGAGGTGCGGGCGCTCGGCGTCGGATTTTCCTATGCGATCGGCAATGCGCTGTTCGGCGGCACCGCCGAGTATGTGGCGCTGTGGCTGAAGCAGGCCAACGTGGAAACCTATTTCTACTGGTATGTCACGGCCATGTGCGCGCTGGCGCTGATCGTGTGCTGGCGCATGCCGGACCCGAGCAAGAAAGGCTACCTGGTCAGGGAAAACTGATACACGGCACGCATCCGAGGAGGCGCTAGGAGAGCAGCGCCGCCGCTTCCGCTGCCGTGATGCGCGCCACGCCCTGGACGGCCACGCGATCGAAGAATGCCTTTTCAGCGGCTTCGAAGCCGGCGACCGGGCTCATGCAATCGCCGATGAGCGCGATCTTCGGCAGCTTTCCGGAGAAGGCAGGCGCAAAGCGCAGCAGCTGCTCGACGCTGGCCGCCACGCAGTGGCTCGATGCTTCGCCGGCAACGAGCAGCAGATCGGCGCCCGACAGCAGATCGGTTGCCAGCCTGCGGTTGAATTGGGTGTTCTCCTCGCTATCCACCGGCACTTCGGCCTCGAAGACGCCATAGTGCTCGGAGAGGGTGTATTCGCCCTTGAGGACCTTGCGCACCGGACGCTGATGCGCCAGCTCCCAGGCGGCCAGTTCGGCCGCCACCGATTCATGAATATTGTGGCCCCAGGTGCCGGTCACGCAATGCACCGGCCACACCATCAGGGTGTACTTGCCGCCGGCTTCCAGCTTGTCGAGCATGGCGACGACCTCCGTCCTGAGGCTTTCGTCGCGCGGCAGGAAGGCGCCGGCGCGCACGTCGGCCGCGGTGATCTGGGTGAAGGGTCCGACTTCGCCGCCCGCCGCCGTCTTCCAGAAGGTAGTGCGCTCCACCGCCACCGACGCATGCGAATCGAGCGTGACGGTAATGCTGCTCATTTTGTCGGCATGACTTGCGATGAACCGTGCCAGGCGCTTCATGTCGGCATCCGCCCCGGGAACGGGCAGCGCGGCGCCCGGCAGGTCGCAGAAGTCGTTTTGCGGATCGATGATGAGCAGCTTGGCGGTCATGCGGGGCCTTTCCGATTTTCAAGAGCGGTTCCAATGCCCGCCAGCTGCAGTGTAGAGAGGCGAGCCCCTGCTTGGCAACCCGGCCTCGGTTGAGCCAGGTCGACCGCGCCGGCCGCCGGCCATCCGCATTGGATCTTGATGCCATAATGGCAGGCAACCGCATCCCCGCTTCCGAATCCTTTCCCGGACCGATCATGGCCATTCCCCTCGAACGTCCCGCCACGCAGTCGCCGTTCCTGCGGCAGGTGCTTGCCGACTTCAGCCTGGCCTCCATCGCCAACGGCCTCATCGGCTTCATCTTCGCCGCCACCGGGCCGGTGGCGATCATCCTTTCCGTCGGCACGACCGGCGGCCTGAGCCGGGCGGAGCTCGCCTCCTGGGTGTTCGGCGTGTTCTTCATCAACGGCCTGATCACGCTGGCGATGAGCTGGCGCTACAAGACGCCGCTCGGCTTCGCCTGGACCATTCCCGGCACGGTGCTGGTCGGCCCGGCCTTGCAGCATCTCTCGTTCGCGCAGGTGATCGGCGCGTTCTATGCGACCGGCGCGCTCGTCTTCCTCCTCGGCGCCAGCGGATGGGTGAAGCGCGTCATGGCGTCGCTGCCGATGCCCATCGTCATGGGCATGGTGGCCGGCGTCTTTCTCCGCTTCGGGCTCGACCTGGTGCGCGCGCTGCACGACGACATCGCCATCGCCGGTACGATGGTGCTCGCCTTCCTCGTCCTATCGGCCAAGCCCGGATGGGGAAAGCGCCTGCCTCCGATCATCGGCGCCCTGATCATCGGCGCGCTCGCCATCGCGCTGCTCGGCCGCCTCGACGCCGGCGCGATCGGCAGCTTCGGCTTCGCCATGCCGCTCGTTCAGGCGCCGATGTGGTCGGCCGGCGCGCTGGTCGAACTGGTCATTCCCCTGGCCATCACCGTGCTGGTGGTCCAGAATGGCCAGGGCGTCGCCGTTCTCAGGAATGCAGGCCATGAGCCGCCGGTGAATGCCATCGCGGTGGCATGCGGGCTCGGCTCCCTGCTGGCTGCCGTGGTCGGCGCGGTCAGCACCTGCCTGACGGGCCCCACCAACGCGCTGATGACGTCGTCCGGCGAACGAAGCCGTCAGTACACCGCGGCATTCACCTACGGCACGCTGGCCCTGCTGTTCGGCCTGATGGCGCCGACCTTCACCGGCCTGATGCTCGCCGCGCCCAAGGCCTACATCATGGTGCTCGGCGGACTCGCCATGCTGCGTGTTCTCCAGGGCGCCTTCGTGGCGTCGTTCGGCGGCGGCAGATTCACGCTGGGTGCGCTGGTCAGCCTGCTGGTGACGGTGGCCGACCTCGGCCTCCTCAATATTGGCGCCGCCTTCTGGGGACTGGTCGCCGGGTTCGCGGTCTCGTGGCTGATGGAAAGGCAGGACTTCATCGCCCTGGAGCACGCCGGCGGCAAGTAAGGCGCGGCCGGGGAGGCGCGGCCAGGCTTCCGGCATCGATCGGGAAGCGCCGATGCGCTGGCCTCCGCTGAGCCGGCCAGCGCTCGCCGGCATCGGTGAAAGACGCCGACGAGACCATTTTCGATGCCAGCAGGTTCGCCGGGCGCCCGGCGCTGCCGCGTTCACCGCGCACGTTTCACATCACGATGTACCGCACCGTCAACGCGCCTGGCCCGAGGCCGGGCGGCGGCCATGATAGGCGTCGTCTAGCAGCGCGCGGATGGCGTCGCGCTGCAGCGGGCGCGGATTCGCATAGGCGTTCTGCAGCGCGATGTCGGCGCAGCGGTCGATCTCGCCTGCCGGCATGCCGATCTCCCGCAGCGACAGCGGCGCGCCGAGCCTGGCGGCGAGGTCGTACATGCCCCCGGCGGCATCGTCGGCGCCCAGCGCCTTGGCGATGCGGCGCATGGCTTCGGGCGCATCCGGCGCGTTGTAGGCCAGCGCATGCGGCAGCACCACCGTATGGGTTTCCGCATGCGGCAGGTTGTAGGTGCCGCCGAGCGTGTGGCACAGCTTGTGGTGCAGCGCCATGCCGACGTTGCCCAGTACCGCGCCGCACAGCCAGGCGCCGTACAGGCATTGGCCGCGGGCATCGATGTCATGCGGATTGGCCAGCACTTTCGGCAATCCTTGCGCCAGCGCGCGGATGCCTTCCTCCGCGAACAGGCTCATGATCGGATTGGCATCCTGCGCATACAAGCCTTCGGCCGCGTGGGCCATGGCATTGATGCCGCTGGTGACCGACAGCTGCGCCGGCAGTCCGACGGTCAGCTCGGGATCGTAGATGACGGTCCGCGGCAGCACGCGCGGGTCGCGCCCGGTCTTCTTCAGGCCGGCTTCGGTAATCCCGTAGATGGGCGTCATCTCGCTGCCGGCGTAGGTGGTGGGAATGGCGACGATGGGCAGCGACGATTCGAGCGCGATGGCCTTGCCCAGTCCGGTCGTGGAGCCGCCGCCGATGGCGATCGCACAGTCAGCCTGCGCCTGGCGGGCCGCCTCGCGGGCCTCGCGGGCGGTTTCGATCGGCACGTGCATCACCGCGCGGTCGAAGATGCCGGCGCAGCGGTCGCCGATCATCGCGGCGACCTGCTCCGCGCTCGCGCGCTGCTCCGGCGTCGACAGCACCAGGGCCCGGCGCGCGCCGATGAGGTCGATCTCCCGCTCCAGGTGGCGCAGGCTGCCGGCGCCGAAGACCACACGCGAGGCCGGACTGGTGTAAATGAACTCATTCATGCGGCTGCCCTCCCTTCGATCGGGTTCAGGACGAAGTCGTAATCCAGTGTGTAAAAAGGCGTGTCCACGCGGCTGCCGTCGGGAGCGATACCGGCGTCATGGCGCACCCAGTCGGCGATCAGCGTCGACCGCACGCCGAACACCGCATCCGAATCGAGGTACCGGTCGCCATTGCGAAAGACGTGGGTGATCAGCCGCTCGTATCCCTCGGCCTGGATCATGAAGTGCAGGTGGGCCGGACGCCACGGATGGCGGCCGAGCGCCTCCAGCATGCGGCCGACCGGGCCGTCGTGCGGGATCGGATAGGGATTGGCGACGATGGTGCGGAAATGGTAGCGGCCGTCGGCATCGCTGTGGAGGGTCGCCCGGGCGCGGTGTTCATCCTGTCCGGCGTACTGCACATCGTAGAAGCCGTCTTCGTCCGCTTGCCACACTTCCATGCGGGCATGCGGCACCGGCTTGCCATCGATGCCGCGCACCCTGCCGCTCACGAAACAGGGCTCGCCCTTGGCGCCGTTGGCGATGTCGTCGCCGAGCTGGTGCTCCGGCGAACCTTCGACGTGGAAGGGGCCGAACACCGTGGATTCGGTGCAGCCTTCCGGCTTGCTGTTGTTCTGCGCCGTCACCAGCATGGATAGTCCGAGCGTGTCCGACAGCAGGATGAACTCCTGCCGCTTGTCGCTGCACATGTGGCCGGTTTCCGTCAGAAACTGTATGCCCGCCGCCCACTCCGCCTCGGTCAGCTTCACTTCGCGCGCGAATGCGTGCAGGTGCTGGACCAGTCTGGTCATGACCTCGCGCAGGCGTTCGTTGGACATGCCCGCATGGCGCGCGAGCACGGCTTGGGTGATGGTGTCTTCGTTAAGGTTGCGCATATCGCCTTCGTCCGTTCATGATTTTGCTGAAAGCCCGCCTTCGGATTTCCTTCGGCAGACAGCCGGTTCCTGCTGCACGTCTTCCCCCGGGAGTACTATAAGTGAATAGATCTGGTCAGGGAACCTTACTAATGTAAAAGACTTTTCCGCGCGACGTGAAAGCGGGGTGCCGGAAATTGAACCGCTGGGAACAACTTGGACTGCTGGCGCTGATTGCCGAACAGGTTAGCCTTTCCAAGGCCGCCGAGGCGCTGGGCGTTTCCACCGCAGAGGCGAGCCGGGGGCTGAACGCGCTGGAAGAGCGGCTGCACGCCAGCTTGGTGGAACGCAATGCCAGGCGCCTGGCATTGACGGAATCCAGCATTTCAAGCAGAGGGACTTCGAGCGCAAATGGACGAGGCAGCTCGGGTCCTGAACGCTGCCCGATTCCCTAAAACGCATGGTTGTACTGCACGCTCAGGATGTTCACCGAACTGCTGTACTCGCCGGTCAGGCGCCCGCCGAGCGGCGGTTCCCGCTTGTCGATGGCGGCATCCTTGACGAACAGGTGCGCGTAGCCGACATCCCAGCTGGCGTTGGGCGACAGCCGGTACTGCACGCCGAAGGCCAGCCAGGTGCGGTCGTTGTCCGGAATGCGCGGCGTCCGGAATTCGGTGCGGACCGGCGACGGGTCCCAGGCCACGCCGCCGCGCAGTTTCCAGCGCTCGTTCAGCCGGTAATTCGCTGCCAGGCTGAGCCGCACGGTATTGCGCCATTCCTCGGCGGTCACGTTGTCCGGCGCGCCATTGTCGAAGCGGACGCGCAGCTCATTGAAGCGGCTCCAGTGGGTCCAGGTGGCGTCGGCCAGCAGCGTCCAGCGCGCATCAAGCTCGACCTGCCCGCTGACGCTGACCGATTCCGGCAGATCGATGCCGGCGCGGGCGCCGGTATTGGTGAACGAGGGCGATGCGGCGAGCGGCCCCGGCAATCCTGCCGGCTTGTCGAAGCGGGCATCGCCCGTCAGCGAATGGCTGATCTTGGAGCGGTAGGCGACGCCGACGCGGCTGCCGGCGGCGGGCGTGAACACGGCGCCCAGGTTGAAGCCGAAAGCCCAGTCCTTGCCCTTGACCGTGGCCAGGCCGTCGCTGGCTTGGGGCCGCAGTCCCGCGCCGGCGCAGGCGGCGGCGCCGGCCGTGGCCGCGCAGGCGGCGCCGAAGTCGATGGCCCGCGTCAGCTCCACATCGACATACTGCGCGCTCACGCCGGCGCCGAGCGCCAGCCGTTCATTCACTTGGTAAGAGACCACCGGGCTGATGTTGACCGTCATGAGGGAAGACTTCAGCGCCTGGTAACGGCCGACCCAGCCGCTCTCGTATTCGGTGGACAGGCCGAACGGCACCTGGAGACCGAGGCCGAGGCGCAGCCCCGGATAGCCGAGGTCCGTCGCGTAGTAAAGCGCGGGCACCGGCGCCCACTTGCCGGCGTCGCCGCCGTTGCCGCCCGTCAGCGGCGTGCCGAGGGCCGACACCGAACCCCGGTTCTCGAACTCGGCCGACGGCCGGATGGCGAAGGCGCTCGCCGTGAAGAGGCGCCCGGACGACAGGCTGAGGCCGGCGGGGTTGAAGAAGATGGTGCTCAGATCGTCCGACGCGGCCATGCCGGCATGCGCATTGCCGAGGCTGGCGGCGCTCATTTCATTCAACTGGAATCCGGCGGCATGGGCGACGGCCGGCACGGCCAGGGCGCAGCACAGTGACAGGATCCCGGCTGCAGAGGTCTGACGCAGTCGGCGGGCCATGCGGTCTCCTTTTCGATGAGAGGGTGGCGGACAGACTCCTCGGGACGGCCGGCATCTCCGCTGGCGCCTCATGGAAAGGCCCTTGAAACGGAGCAACCGATGCGCGCGCCGGCAGCGGCGGGGCGACCCGTGCAAGGACTGCGCAGCGACCATCAGACCACCGGGCGGTTCGGCAGTGCATGATCCAGGTCAATCCCGGTTGAGGCCGGTCTGGCGGATTGGTCATGGCAGCCTGGGCGGCGGCATGCAGGCGCCGCTTCGCGCCGATTCGATTCGGCTTGTCCCGCTGCGTCGATCCTGGCTCGCAGCCTGCTCGACGCGGCCCGATCGATTCCGGCGTTCAATCCGCAACCGCTGACGCCTCGCCAAGCAGGTCCAGATCCTCCTGCGTCAGTTGCAGTCGCGCCGCCCCGATCAGCTGCTCCAGCTGCGCCACGCTGGTGGCGCTGGCGATCGGCGCGGTAATGGTCGGCTGGGCCATCAGCCAGGCCAGCGCCACCTGCGCCGGCGTGGCGTCGGCGCGCCGCCCGACTTCATCCAGCGCGGCCAGGATGCGCATGCCGCGCGCATCCAGGTATTTGGCGACGCCCTGTCCGCGCACGCTCTTGCCGAGGTCCTGCTGCGAGCGGTACTTGCCGGTCAGGAAGCCGCTGGCCAGGCTGTAATAGGGGATCACGCCGATTCCCTGCGCGGCGCAGACCGGCGCCAGCTTGGCCTCGAAGTCTGCCCGCTCGACCAGGTTGTAATGCGGCTGCAGGCTCTGGTAGGACGGGTGTCCGTCCCGGCGGCTGATATCGGCAGCCTGCCGCAGCCTTTCCGCCGTGTAGTTGGACGCGCCGATGACGCGCACCTTCCCCTGCGTCACCAGATCGGCAAATGCGCCCAGGGTGTCCTCGAGCGGCGTATCCGGGTCGTCGGCATGGGCCTGGTACAGGTCGATGTAATCGGTCTGCAGCCGGCGCAGCGACGCCTCCACCGCCTGCCGGATATAGTCCGGGCGCAATCCTTTCCTGCCCTCGCCCATGTCCATGCCGACCTTCGTTGCGATGATCACCCGGTGGCGCTTGCCGCCGCGCTTGAGCCACTTGCCGATGACGCTCTCCGACTCGCCGCCGGCATGCCCCGGCGCCCAGCGCGAGTAGACGTCGGCGGTATCGATCAGATCCATGCCGGCATCGACGAAGCGGTCCAGCAGGGAAAACGACGTCGCCTCGTCGGCGGTCCAGCCGAACACGTTGCCGCCGAAGGCGAGCGGCGCCACCTCGATGCCGGAATTTCCGATTTTGCGTTTCATGCCACACTCCTTTCAGGGTCGTTCGGCCTGGCGCACCCGGGCGCGCCAGGCGGAGTTAGAGCGGCAATCGCAGCCAAATATCCTGGCGACCGGGCGCGGGCCGGCCCGTCGGCGATTGGTTTCGAGACGGTGGCGCCAAGGCCCAGGCGGCCAAGTACAATGATCCTTCAGCCGAACCGGGTAAGCGCCCACTATTGCGTTTTTGCAATATATAATAAGCTTACTAATCATTCCCCCTGGCAATCCCATGGTCAAACTCGCGCTGCGCCGCCCGTACACGTTCATCGTGATGGCCATGCTGATCGTGCTGATGACGCCTTTTGCGCTTCGCAACATGGCGACCGACATCTTTCCGGAGATCGACATCCCGGTCATCAGCATCATCTGGAACTACAACGGCCTGTCGGCCCAGGAAATGGGACAGCGCATCGCCGGGCAATCGGAGCGCGGCCTGACCACCACGGTGAGCGACATCGAACACATCGAGTCGCAATCGCTGTCCGGCGTCACGGTGATCAAGGTCTTCTTCCAGCCCTCGGCCAACATCCAGACCGCGATCGCGCAGACGGTGGCGGCGATGCAGACCCAGGTGCGCCAGCTGCCGCCCGGCACCACGCCGCCGCTCATCATCAAGTACTCCGCCTCCAGCATCCCGGTGATCCAACTGGCCTTGTCCAGCCCCACCCTGCCGGAGCAGGCCGTGTTCGACGCGGCGGTGAACCAGCTGCGGCCGCAGCTCATCACGATTCCGGGCGTGGCGGTGCCCTTCCCCTACGGCGGCAAGATCCGGCTGGTGTCGGTCGACCTCGACACCCAGGCGCTGCAGGCGCGCGGCATGGCGCCGATCGACGTGGTGAATGCGGTCAATACCCAGAACCTGATCCTGCCCTCCGGCACCGCCAAGCTCGGCGAGACCGAGTACACCGTGCGCATGAACGGCTCGCCCGACGCCATCGCCGGCCTGAACGACCTGCCGGTGCGCACCAGCGCCGGCGTGACCACCTATGTCAAGGACGTGGCGCAGGTGCGCGACGGCTTCTCGCCGCAAACCAATATCGTGCGCCGCGACGGCGAGCGCGGCGTGCTGCTGTCGGTGCTGAAGAACGGCGGCGCCTCCACCCTCGACATCGTCGCCAACCTGCGCGCCATCCTGCCGGCCGCCGCCGGCCTGCTGCCGGCGGACGTGAAGATCACGCCGCTGTTCGACCAGTCGGTCTTCGTCGAGGCGGCGGTCAAGGGCGTGGTGACCGAAGCGGTGATCGCCGCCGCGCTGACGGCGGCCATGGTGCTGCTGTTCCTCGGGAACTGGCGCAGCACGCTGATCATCGCGCTCACCATCCCGCTTTCCATCCTGAGTTCCATCCTGATGCTCAAGGCGCTGGGCCAGACCCTGAACCTGATGACGCTCGGCGGCCTGGCGCTGTCGGTCGGCATTCTGGTGGACCAGGCCATCGTGACGATCGAGAACATCGAGCGCCACCTGCATGAAGGCGCGACGCTGGATGATGCCATCATCAACGGCGCCGGCGAGATCGGCGTCCCGGTGTTCGTCGCCACGCTCTGCATCTGCATCGTCTTCGTGCCGATGTTCTTCCTCTCCGGTGTGGCGCGCTTCCTGTTCGTGCCGCTGGCGGAGTCGGTGGTATTCGCGATGGCCGCCTCCTACTTCCTGTCGCGCACCCTGGTGCCGACGCTGGTGATGCTGTTCATGCGCGGCGTCCATGGACAGGAAGCCGGCGCGCCGTCTGCGCTGCAGCGGGTGTACCTGGCCTTCGACCGGCGCTTCGAGCAGGTGCGGGGCGCCTACACCGTGGTGCTCGGCGCCCTGCTCGCCCGGCGCCGCGCCTTCGCCGTCGGCTTCTCCCTGTTCTCGCTGCTGTCCTGCCTGCTCTATCCGCTGCTCGGCCAGGACTTCTTCCCCAGCGTCGACGGCGGCCAGATCCGGCTGCACATGCGCGCGCCCACCGGCACCCGCATCGAGGAAACCGCGCTGCTGGCCGACCGGGTGGAAGGCGCCATTCGCCAGCTGATTCCCGCGCACGAGCTCGACACCATCCTTGACAACCTCGGCGTGCCCAACAGCGGCATCAACCTTTCCTACAGCAACGCCGGCACCATCGGCACGCTGGACGGCGAGATCCTGATCTCGCTGCATGAATCGCACCGCCCCACCGCCGACCTGGTGACGCTGCTGCGCACCGAACTGCCGAAGCGCTTCCCCGGCGTGGAGTTCTTCTTCCAGCCGGCCGACATCATCACCCAGATCCTCAACTTCGGCCTGCCGGCCGCCATCGACGTGCAGTTCAGCGGCAACGACATCGCCAGCAACGCTGCGCTGGCGGCGGAGCTGGTGCAGGCGGTGCGCGGCATTCCCGGCGCGGTCGACGCCCACGTGCATCAGCGCCTGAACAGCCCGGCGATCGACCTGCGGGTCGACCGTTCGCGTTTGCAGCAGGTGGGCCTGAGCGCTGCCAACGTCGGCCAGAACCTGCTGATCGCGCTCTCCGGCAGCTCGCAGACGTCGCCCGCCTTCTGGCTCAATCCGCAGAACGGCGTGGTGTACAACGTCGCCATCCAGACGCCGCAGCACCAGATCGATTCGCTCGATGCGCTGCTCAACATCCCGGTGGCCACGGGCGGCGCGGCCGGCAGCGCGCCGCAGCTGCTCGGCAACCTCGCCACCGCCGCGCCGGCGCAGAGCCTGGCGGTGGTGTCGCGCTACAACCTGCTGCCGACGGTCGACGTCTACATCAGCGTGCAGGGCACCGACCTCGCCAGCGTGGCGCGCCAGGTGAACAAGCAGGTGGAGGCGCTGCGCGCCAAGCTGCCGCGCGGCAGCCAGATCGCCGTGCGCGGCCAAGTGGAGACCATGCAAGCCTCTTTCACCGGCCTGCTGGTCGGCCTGGCGATGGCCATCGTGCTGGTCTACCTGCTGATCGTCGTGAATTTCCAGTCCTGGATCGATGCCGCCATCGTCATCGCCGCGCTGCCGGCGGCGCTGGCCGGCATCGCCTGGATGCTGTTCATCACCGGCACCACGCTGAGCGTGCCGGCCCTCACCGGCGCCATCATGACCGTCGGCGTGGCCACCGCCAACAGCATCCTGCTGGTGGCCTTCGCCCGGGAGCGGCGGGCGCAGGGCATCGCGGTGGCGCGGGCGGCGCTGGAAGGCGGCGCGACCCGCATCCGGCCGGTGCTGATGACGGCGCTGGCGATGATCATCGGCATGATCCCGATGGCGCTCGGCCTGGGCGAGGGCGGCGAGCAGAACGCGCCGCTGGGCCGCGCGGTGATCGGCGGCCTGGTGTTTGCCACCATCTCGACGCTGCTGTTCGTGCCGGTGGTGTTCGCCGGCGTGCATGAACGCCTGGCGCGGCGGCGCCCCGCCAAACCGGCAATCCACCATGACTGATACCAAGAGAGAGCAAGCAATGACACCCGAGCAGCATGCAGGCAGCGAGGCGGCCTCAACGCCTGTCGACGAACCGACCCGGCGCCGCGTGCTGGCGCGCTCGAAGCTGGTGCTGATCATCGCCGGCGTCGCGCTCGCCCTCGGCGCCGGACGCACCGTGCTGAGCCGCATGGCGACGTCGCAGGAACTGCAGGAGCGCGCCGCCACCCAGGCGAAGCAGTATGTGAAAGTCACCCAGCCCAAGGCCGGGGCGGCGGGTCAGTCGCTGGTGCTGCCCGGCACGCTGCAAGGCCAGGTGCAGTCGCCGGTGGCGGCGCGCGCCAGCGGCTACCTGCGGCGCTGGACCCGGGACATCGGCAGCCAGGTGAAGAAGGGCGAACTGCTGGCGGAGATCGACACGCCGGAGATCGACCAGCAGCTGACCCAGGCCATCGCCGCGCGCGAGCAGACCGCGTCCAGCCTGGCGCTGGCCAAGAGCACGGTGGAGCGCTGGGAGGCGCTGCGCAAGAAGGACGCGGTATCGCAGCAGGACCTGGACGAGCGGCGCAGCGCCTTCGCCCAGGCCAGGGCCAACCTCGCCGCCGCCGACGCCAACGTCGAGCGCCTGCGCCAGCTGGAAAGCTTCAAGCGCATCGTCGCGCCCTTCGCCGGCGTCATCACCCGCCGCAACGTCGATGTCGGCGACCTCATCGATGCCGGCGGCGGCAGCGGCCGCAGCCTGTTCGTGCTGACCCAGACCGACCCCCTGCGCATCTACATCAACGTGCCGCAGTCGTATGCGCAGATGATCAAGCCCGGCCAGGCGGTGACGGTGACGCAGCCGGAACTGCCCGGCCAGACCTTCCGCGGCGAAGTGGCGCGCACCGCCGGCGCCATCGATGCCGCCAGCCGCACGCTGCAGATCGAAGTTTCCCTGCCCAACCGGGACAATGTGCTGCTGCCGGGTGCCTACGTGCAGGTGGCGCTGCCGCTGCAGGCCGGCGCCTCGCTCACCGTGTCCACCAATGCGCTGCTGTTCCGCAGCGCGGGGCCGCAGGTGGCGGTGGTCAATTTCTCCGGCCGGGTACACCTGCGCGCGGTTCGACTCGGCCGCAACTTCGGCCAGTCGGTGGAAATCCTCGAAGGCGTGAATGCCGGCGACCGCCTGGTGCTCAACCCCTCCGATGCGCTGCGCGATGGCGACGCGGTGGAAATCGCCGCCGACGCGCCGGCCGGCAACGCCAGCGGCAACCCGAAGGCCGCCTCATGATGCGGGTGCGGTTGGATTGGCGGCGCCCTGCCGCATTGGCGCTGGCGTCGGCGGCGCTGGCCGGATGCGCCGCCGGCCCCGACTACCGCAAGCCTGACGTGAGCATGCCGGCCGCCTGGAAGACCGAGGCGCCGTGGAAGCCGGCCGATCCGAGCGACGCCGCGCCCAAGGGCGAATGGTGGAGCCGCTTCGGCGATCCGCAGCTCGATGCCCTGCAGCGCAAGGCGCTGGCCGACAGCCCGACCCTCGCCGTGGCCAGCGCGCGGCTGGCGCAGGCCCGCTCCGCCCTGGCCGCCGCCTCCGCCAGCCTGCTGCCGCAAGTGACGCTCAATTCCCGCGACGCGCGCCAGCGCATCGCCGCCAACCGGCCGCTCAACAACTACAATGCGCCCAACTTCTCGACGGTGCAGAACGACTTCGTCCTCTCCGCAGGGGCGAGCTATGAACTGGACCTGTTCGGCCGGGTGCAGCGCGCGGTGGAAGGCGCCCAGGCGTCAGCCGAGCAGGTGCAAGCCGACTTCGAGAACGTGCGCCTGCTGCTGGGCGCCGATCTCGCTGCCGCCTATGTCAACCTGCGCACCGCCGATGCCGAGATCGACATCGTCAGCCGCTCGCTGGCGCTGCAACGGCGGGTGCTCGACCTTGCCACGTCACGCCACGACCTCGGCGCGACATCCGGACTGGACATGGCGCAGCAGCAGGCGCTGGTCGATGCGACGCTGACCCAGCTGGAGCTGCTCGGCCGGCAGCGGGCGCAGTTCGAGAATGCGATCGCCACCCTCACCGGCACGCCGGCGCCCTCGTTCTCCCTGCCGGCGGCGGCAGGCGCGCTGCGTCCGCCCGAGGTGCCCATCGGCATCCCTTCCGACATCCTGGAACGGCGCCCGGACGTGGCCGCCGCCGAACGGGCGATGGCGGTGGCCAATGCCCAGATCGGCCTTGCCAGCGCCGCGTATTACCCGAGCGTCATCCTGTCCGCCAACTACGGCGACGAATCGCGGGTGCTGTCTCAGCTCTTCAGCACGCCCAGCCTGATCTGGTCGGTCGGCGCCACGCTGACGCAAACGCTGTTCGACGGCGGCCGCATCCGCGCCAACGTCAGCAGCGCCCGCGCCGCGCATGAAGCCGCTGCCGCCACCTATCGCCGCGTGGTGCTGTCAGCGATGCAGGAAGCCCAGGACGGCATCACCGGCATGGCGAAGCTGGAGAAGGCGCATGCCCAGGCGCTCAAGGCGGCGGAAAGCGCCTCCCGGGTGCTGGACCTGGCGCTGACGCGCTATGAAGGCGGCGTGGCGACTGCCCTTGACGTCATCACGGCGCAGCAGTCGCTGCTCAATGCCGAGCGGCAGGCGGCACAGGTGCTGGGCCAGCGGCTGCTTGCCTCGGTCGGCACGATCCGGGCGCTGGGCGGCGGCTGGTAGCACCGCGCCGCCATCGATCAGGCATTGGCCATCGGCACCGTCACCCCGCACCTCATCGCCACATCGATCACCTTTGGCACGTCGAGCGGGCCGGCGGGGATTTCGCTGTCGATGGTGGTGAACAGGTAGGCCGCCTGGCCATTCGCGCTGGTGACGGAAATCATTTCGCCGCCGCCTGCGCCGAAGTGGAAGCCGTGGACCGTCCCGGCGGGCAGGTGAACCAGCGTGCCGGGGCCGGCGACGACGGTCTTGTCGTCGTAGCTGATCTCGACATTACCCTTGGTCACGTAGAACGACTCATCCCAATCATGGAAGTGCGGCGGCGGGCCGCTGCCCTCCTCGCCGCGCTGCAGGAAAATCTCGTAGCCGCGCGTGGCCGCGTTCGGCGCCAGCACGGTGATTTGTTCGCCGACCACGTTCAGCGGGCGGGGATAAGCGTCGGGTTCGACGACGAATGCCTGGGGTTTCATGGCGTGATGTCTCCTCTGGTTTCCAAGCGGCAGGTGAAGTTCAAGGATGAGCGCTTGCAGCATCCAGCATAGCGGCCAAGCGGCGGCAATCAAGCCAAAGACGCAGGCCGGCGGAGCCTTGTCATGGCGTGATCAGGTGGAAAGCCGGAACGGCGGCGCGATGGAGACGGTAGGCAACGATAAATCAGGCGGGGCCCGAGCTATTTGTACCAGAGCACGGCGCCGCCGTCGGCGCGCTGGCTTTCTGAAGGAAGGCGATCTTGCATAGATTACGGCTTTCTCGGGCTGATGAGGGTCGTGGGTGGCCAGGAAGCCGCGGCATCATGCTGTCGCGTGGCGGCTTGTTCGGTTCATCCTCGTGCATGATGCCCGATTCCCGCATTTGATGACCGGGCAGCGCCTTGGCTTTTTCGTATTGAACCTTGCCGGACCGGCAATGAAGGAAAGACGGCGCGTGAACATCTGGTTACACGGCTTACACATCGCCTGTCTTCGCGCCGCCTGCCCGAGCGTTAATCCGGCATGGGCGCCGTCGCCCGCTTTCCTGAAAGGACCATCATGAAACTTGCCAAGCTGCTTCCGATTGCCCTTGCCGCCGCTTTAGCCGCTCCCGCCTTCGCGCAGAACGCCGGCGACATCGTCCAGCGCGACGTCAACCAGCAGAAGCGCATCGAAGCGGGCCTGCAGTCCGGCGCGCTCACCACCCGCGAGGTATCGAAGCTGGAGCGTGAAGAAGCGCGCATCGACCGCGCCGAAGCGAATGCGCTCAGGGACGGCAAGCTGAACGCGCAGGAACGCAGCCGCATCACCCGCATGGAGAACCGGGCCAGCCGCGACATCGCTGCGGAAAGCCATGACAATCAGACAGGCAATCCGAATTCCGCATCGAGCCGCCGCATGCAGGCCGACGTGGCGCGCAACATCCGCCAGGAGACGCGCATCGAGAACGGCATCAAGGATGGTTCGCTGACCAATCGCGAAGCAGGAAGGCTGGAGCGAGGCGAGTCACGCATCGACGCGCGCGAAGCCGTGGCCGGCCGCGACAACCATGTCGGCGCCCGCGAGCAGCGACGCATCCAGCGCGCGGAGAACCGCGAATCGCAGCGCATCCGCCACGAGCGGCACGACCGCCAGCATCGCGGCTGATCACGCTGAAAGTCGGCAGGCGGCGACGCTAAAAAATCGCGTCGCCAGCCGCCTATCAGGACGGCACCACCAGCGTCTGCGGCGCCGCCTGCCGGATGCGGGTCCGCAGCCAGGTAGCCTGGCGGCTGTTCTTCTCCCGTATCGACGTGATCGCTTCCTCGAAGGCCTTGTCATGCAAGGAGCGCGCCGCCTGTTCCAGCGCATCCAGCGAAATCAGGCTTTCATTCACCATCAGCCAGAGATCGTGCAGGTCGCGCAGCATGTCGAAGCCGCCCTGACTGCGCTGCACCAGCAGGGCCTGGTCCAGCCGCTCCGGCTCGCCTTCGCGCCGTTCGCCGTAGCGGGCGACGAAGGGATCGAGCGCCTGTGCCGACTCCTGCGACCAGGAGGCGAACAGCGCGCACAGCGGGCCGATGTCCGGTTCGTCGGGGTGGGTGGCGCGCGCCTGTTCGAAACCCTTGACCAGCCGCCGTTCGCTTTCCTGCAGCAGGCCGATGTAGTCGGCCACATGGGCCCGCTTCGGCTTGACTTCGGCCACGCCCCTGGCCAGCGCTTCCTTGATCTCCGCCGTCGCTTCCGCGAGGCCGCTCCGGGCCGGCTCGCCCAGCGGGTTCAGGCTGACTTCCTGCGGCTGCGCCACGCTCGGCGCATCGATGCGCTCCACCTTCACCGCCGCGTACTTGTAGTGCGGCTGCTTGCTGACCGGGTCCCATTCGTAGAGCGTGATTTCATTGGCGGCGCGCGCATGGCCGGGGCTGTCCCAGTAACCGTAATGGAAGGGCATGAACACCTCGCCCGGCGGGATGTCGCCGATGCGCGCCCTTGCCTCCACCCGCCCCCGGCGCGAGGTGATCCGTACCCAGTCGTCGTCCTGGATGCCGAGCCGCTGCGCGTCCTCGAGCGAAATTTGCAGGAAGTCGTCGGGCGCCGCCTGGGCCAGCGCCGCCGCGCGGCCGGTCTTGGTGCGGGTGTGGAAGTGATAGACCAGCCGCCCCGTGGTGAGGAAGAACGGATACGCGTCATCGGCCGTCTCCACCGGCGGCTTGTAGTGGGCCGCCTTGAGTATGGCCCGGCCGGCGGGATTCATCGCGCGGTACGCCTGCTCCGATACCATGCCGCCGGTGGTGAGGTCGTGGCCGTAGCTTTCGCACACGTCCGGATCGGTGGGGAACACCAGCGACTGGTAGGGATAGTGGTTGCCCTCGGGATGCGCCTCGTTGCAGGGCCAGCAGATGCCGGAACCCCGGCTCAGCTTGGCATAGCTGAGGCCGGTGTAATCGCAGGGCCGCCCTCGGGTGCACGCCTTCCAGGCTTCGAATGCCTGTTCCGGCGTGGTCCACGGAATCAGCGGCTGGCCATCCTTGTCGCGCAGATCCATGCGGCGGGCGAAGTCGAGGAAGATGTCGAGATCGGAGCGCGCCTGCCCCGGCGGCTCCACTGCCTTGTGGCTGATGTGCACGGTGCGGTCGACGTTGGTGAAGCAGCCGGTCTTCTCGCCCCAGAGCGCGGTCGGCAGCACCACGTCGGCGAGTTCCGCCGTCTCGGTCATGAAGGCATCCTGCACCACGACGAACAGTTCCGGCTGGCGCAGGATTTTTCTCACCCGGTCGAGGTTGGGCAGCGACACGGCGGGATTGGTCGCCTGTATCCACAGGAAGCGGATCGACCCGGTCTCGCAATAGCGGAAGATCTGCAATGAATGCGTCGGCGGCGTCCAGTGCGGGATGATGGCCGGGTCGACGTTCCACAGGCGCGCCAGTTCCTGGATGTGCTCGATGTTGTCCCAGTTGCGGAAGGCCGGCAGGTCGCCGTCGGCGCCGGCCTCGCGGGTGTTCTGCGAGGTGGGCTGGCCGTTCATCTGCAGGATGCCGCAGCCCGGTCTTCCGATGCGGCCGAGCACGAGATTGATGTTGTTGACCTGGACCGCGGCGGCGGTCGCCTGGTTCGACTGATAGACGCCCTGCAGGCAGGTCGACAGCAGCTTCCCGGACGAGCCGATCATCTCCGCCGCCCGCATCAGGTCGGCGGCCGGCACGCCGGAGATGCGCGCCACCGCCTCGGGCGGATACTCGGCCACCACCTGCTTCAGCCGGGCGAAGCCGATGGTATGGCGTTCCAGGAATTCGGTGTCGGCGTAGCCGCGGGCGATCAGCAGATGCAGCAGGCCGTTCAGCACCGCCACGTTGGTGCCGAGCCGCGGCGCGAGATGCAGGTCCGCTTCCCTCGCGGTCATGGTGGCGCGCGGGTCGATGACGATCAGCTTCGGCGGCTGCGGCCCGCGCCGCCTGTCCAGCACCCGCGTCCAGAGCACGGTGTCGGTGGCCGACATGTTGTGTCCGGTCATGAGGATGCAGTCGGTGGCATCGATGTCGAAGTAGGTGCCGGGCTGGCCGTCGCTGCCGAAGGTTTCCTTCAGCGCCGCGGCTGCCGTCGCCGTGCACAGGCGGGTATTGCCATCCATGTGCGGCGTGCCGAGCCCTGCCTTGCCAATGACGCCGAGGGTGTAGTACTCCTCCAGGAACAGCTGGCCCGAGGTGTAGAAGCCGAGGGCGCCGGCGGAGTATTTCTCCTTTGCCTCCCGGGCCTTCTGCACGATGAGCGCCATGGCATCGTCCCAGGTGGCTGGCTGCAGCCGCCCGCCTTGCCGGATCAGCGGCGTCAGCAGGCGGTCGGCGCTGTTGTTCGCTTCCCAGCCATGCAAGCCCTTCGGCCCGAGCCGGCCGCGGTTGACCACGTCCTCGGCGCGGCCGCGCACGCCGACGATGCGCCCGTCCTTCACGCCGATGTCGCAGCCGCAGCCGTTCGAGCACAGCACGCAGGCCGACTGCACCCACTGCTGCGGCTCTTCGACGGTGCGCTGGTCCACCCTGACCGGCCAGGCCGAGTCGGGGCCATAGGGCGTGCGGTCGCCCCAGATGTCGGCGATGCTGTCGCGCGTGGTGGTCATGGATGATGGTCTCCGTTCGAGGGCTGCGGTGGGACTTGATTTCACAGAGCCGGATGCGGCGGATTCGTTCCCCGTTGCAGGGAGGTTCGATGGCGGATCATCGGCCGATGCGCGAGGCCATGACGGCATTCCTGCGAAGATGGCCGCCATCTCAGCGCGCGAAACCGATGCGCCTCCGTCTCACCAGGAAGACGATAACGGCCGCCGACAAGGCGAAGGACGCCAGCCATGACATGTGGAAGACATGAAAGACGCCTGCCAGCATCAGGGGCAGCGACAGCACATAGGCGATGACGCCGGCCGCCGTGGCGATGGCCAAGCCGAGGCGGAGCAGGGAAAGCGCCGGAAGGCGCAACTGCCTTGCGGATGGCGATGGAGAAGGCGCGGCGCCCGGTTCGCGCAGCGGCATCGCCAGGATCAGCATCGCCAGCGAAGCGCGCCGATAGCCGAGCAGCAGCAGGAAGGCACACACGGCAACGGCGCCCCATGTCCAGCGCAAACCCATCGCATGAAGCGCGGCGACCAGAACGCCGCCGATCGATACCACATACAGCAGCGCCAGGAATTTGGCGAACACGGAAAAGAGCAGGCGGCAGAACATGCGCTGCTGCGACACCGGCTGTTTCAGCTCCATGGATACCCCGTATCGACAATGTCTGAAATGAGGGTTTCATGGTGCATCCCCCTTCTGACAATCGTCTGACAACCAGCCTCGCGCCGATTGCTGCCGGTCAAAAAACACGCTGCTGCAGCACCGCGCTTTCATCAAGGAGGCAATGTCGATGTGCCGAGCCTGCCTGACAAAACTCTGACGCGATTGAGCCACGCCATGGTTTCTGCTGGCGCCGCAAACCAGCGCCGCCATCGGGCATCACACCGGCAACGCATTCGAGATGCGGACCCGTCGACCATCAGAGTGCGCCCGTACCAAGTTTTGCATCATCTTCAACGTCAACCCACCCGAGAGATCCATCATGAACAGAAAACTTTTCGCATTGCCGTTGCTGCTTGGCCTCGCCTTCTTCAATACCGCCGCTCATGCCAAGGGCTGCATCAAGGGCGCCGCCGTGGGCGGGGCGGCCGGACATGTGGCCGGAGGCCATGGCAAGGCGGGTGCCGCAGCCGGCTGCGTGGTCGGCCATCACAAGGCGGAGAAGAAGGATAAGCAGGCCGCCAGCCAGACGACCTCGAACAACGCCAATGCGGGCAACGCCGGGAATGCCGACGCCGGCGGCGACAAAGCCCCGGCCAAGTAACGCTCCGGAATGCGCTTCAGCCAGCCGCCCCGCATCCTCGTTCGGGGCGGCGAGCCCGGACGGCGGCCCTGATCCATGCAAGCCAGCAGATCCCGCCACGCCCACCTGAGCCTGCTCTTTTCCCTGCTGGTCGTGGCGGCCGCCGCGCTGGTGCTGCAGCGGTTCGCCATCCCGCTGGCCTGAGCAGGCATCTTCTGCATCGCCACCTGGCCGTTGCATGAATGGCCGCTCGGCCGGCTGGGCGGCAAGCCGGTCGCGGCGGCCCTGCTGCTGACCATCGTCATGGGCCTGGTGCTGGCGGTGCCCGCCTTCGTCAGACTGGAGCAGGCGATCAGGCCGGCGCCGCCGTTGCCGTCGTCGTCTGGGGGACCGTCGTGCTGTTCGCAGCCGATCACTTCGTCCGCCCCAACCTGATCGGCAACGCCACCCGCCTGCCCTTCCTCGCGGTCCTGTTCGGCATCCTGGGCGGCGTGGAAACCTTCGGCCTCGTCAGGCTCTTCATCGGCCCGGCCATCATGGCGCTGGCGATCACGCTCTGGCGCGAAGCCTCCTCCGCCGGGACGCCAGGCACGGGCGAAAACACGCCCATGCAGTGAACCGCGGCTTTACCGGCTTGCCAACGGCAACCCGTTCGTCGGGGCCGCCACCAACTTCCCTCAGCTTCCTGGCAACGCGCCGGCCTTGGCGCGCCGGCGCTGCGTAGTCCCTTCTTCTGCGCTCTTCTTCCCGTGAAACGACGCCAAACTGATGTGGGACGACACCGTTTCGGTGGAAAAGTTCAAACCGATAAACACTGAAAAACCCTGTCTTTTCAATGGCTTGAAACAAGCCATTGTTGCCGGAAAGGATATTGCTACGGAGAAATGAGGCTGTTGTAATCGTCAGTTCGTTAAACAAGCCGCCCGGTCACCGTGCCGGGGAACAGACTGTTATGAAAACCTCCCTGCGTTCCGGCAGCTCCTGCCTGTCACTCACTCCCGTTACGTCGACCCGCCTCAAGCTGCCGGCCGCGATCGCGCTCGGTTCGCTGCTCGCGCTTTCCCTGTCCGGTTGCGGCGGCGGCGGTGGCGAGTCCACCATGCTGGCCGGCGGCGCTTCCTCCAGCGTCAACGCAGGGAGCACCATCAACGCCGTCAACGATGCCGGCACCGGCGTCGGCGCCGGTTCGGCGCAACCCGCCTCGAGCAATGCCAGCCCGGCCGCGGCCGCCCAACCGGCGGCGGTGGCGCCAGTTGCAGCCGTTCCGGCGACCACGCTGGCAGCCCTGTCCGTGCCCGTGAACGTGGCCAACGATTCCACCGTGCTGCTGGAATGCGGGCGGGGATACGAAGGCACGCTGAACCTCGCCGGCAAATCCAACGTGACGGTCAAGACCAACGGCAGCTGCGGCATGGCCACCCTCACCGCCGGCCAGAACGTGACCGGCTGGCGCCAGGAATCCGGCAATGTGTATTCGGCGGCGGTCTCCTTCGCGCCGGACCAGGTCATCGTCGACGGCAGCCCGGTCTCGCTGGCGCACTGGCCGAACAGCGCCGCCGCGCTCGCCACGCCGACCGGCACCAGCGCCTCGACCATCCGCGCCAACCTGCCGAATGGCGACCTGGTGGGCGCCAACGTGGTGTACCGCTCCACCAACTGGTCCTATGATTCGCGCCCGATCACCGGCTACGCCAGCGGCACCATGACCGTCGGCGCCAGGCCGAGCGATTCCTTCGACGGCTACGATCCTTCCGGCACCGGCAGCTTCTATGTCGAAGGCAAGCTATGGATGCTGGATACGGCCGGCGAATGGGCCTACAGCAACGGCCGCCTCTACCTGTGGGCGCCGGATGGACAATCGCCGGAAGGCCGGGTGTATGCCTCGGCGGCGAAGCATGCAATCGAGGCCAGCAACTCGAGCGGCATCACCATCGACGGCGTGAAGATCTACGGCGTGGCGACGGCGGTCAACGCGCCGGGCGCGACCAGGCTGTCGATGCTGAACAGCCAGGTCGTCAACGCCAGCGACAACGGCATCGCCAATGCCGGCGGCAGCGGCCTCACCGTGAACGCGACGCTGTTCCAGAACATCCGCCACGACGCCATCGGCATCAACTGGGGCGGCGGCGGCGAGAGCATCCAGAATTCCCGCTTCGAGAACATCGGCACCGTCGGCATGCCGACCAACTCGCGCGCTGCGGTCAACATCACCGACGGCGTCGGCTCCAAGGTAATCAACAACACCGTGGTGAATGCCGGCTACAACGCCCTGTGGGTGTTCCGCGGCGCCACCGTGGCGAACAACACCGTGGACGGCGCCTGCCGCGTGCTCTCGGACTGCGGCGGCATCTACATGATGGGTCGCGACCAGCAGCCGCTGAACACCGTGGTCTCGAACAATGTGGTGAAGAACGTCGGCCAGGGCCAGCAATGGGCATGGGCGATCTACCTGGACGACTCCTCCAACAGCGTCACGGTGTCCGGCAACACCATCACGGACAACGCCGCCGGCATGCAGATCCATAACGGCTTCAACAACGTCATCTCGGGCAACACCTTCGCCCGCAATGCGCAGAACCACATCTTCATGAACGAAAACCCGGGCTACGCCATCCGCGGCATCCAGGTCACCGGCAACAGCTTCAGCATGGCCACCGGGCAGGCGTACCAGCTGGGCGCCGACGGCAACAATCCGGCGACCGCCTTCGGCAGCTATTCGAAGAACAGCTATGTGAGTTCGGTGGCCAGCTTCGCCGATCTCGGCTGGGGCAATTCGGTGACCTGGGCGCAATGGCGCTCGCAGACCGGCCAGGACGGCGATTCCACCTTCCGCGCGCAGTAAGCGCCGCCGCCGGCGCGTCGCCCACGCGCCGCGCCGGGCCTATCCGTTCCGTATCAATCGGCCTTGCCGAATATCTTCAATTCGGCAAGGCTTTCCGCATCTCCCTTCTCCTCGTCGGAGAAGCGGTCGCCGAAATCGAAGAAGTCGTCATGCTGGAAGCCGTTGGGATAATGCTGGATCTCCCACCAGTTGTGGTCCAGGTCTTCCAGGTAGAAGGAATACACGCTGTGCTGCTCCTGGATCGGCAGCACCTGGCGGATCTTGTACTTGTCCTGATACTTGAGCGCGTTGGCATGCGCCTTGTCCACCTCCTCGCGCGACTTCACGTCCAGCCCCCAGTGGTTCAGCACGTTCACCGGATGCACCGCATCGCCGACTTCCACGCACACGATGTGGAAGCGCATGCCGAGCCGCACCGCCATCGCCGGCTTGCCATGGCGGCGGCATTCCAGCCCGAGAAACTCTTCATAGAAGCGGCGCGACTCCTTCAGGCTGAAGCACTCCAGCGTGCCATGCCCCAGGCAGAACGGCTGGACGACGGATTGCCGCTCGGGCAGCGGCGCGGTGTAGTCGGTGGGAATGAATTCGATTTCCATGGCTGTCTCCTCGTTGCAGTGTGTGATGCGCCGCGATGCGACGGCGCGTATTCATGGGCTCAGGCGCTTTGCTTGTCCGCCTCGGTGAGGAAGGAGTCGGCGAAGAACTCTTCCTCCGGCAATCCGCAGGAGGCGGAGAAATCCCGCCGCGCGGAGGAAATCACGATGGGCGCGCCGCAGGCATAGACCTGATGCCCAGACATGTCCGGAAAGTCATCCATCACCGCCCGGTGCACGAAGCCGCGCCGCCCTTCCCAGGCGCAGGCCGGCGTGGCGTCGCTCAGCACCGGCACGAACCTGATGTTGTCGTGCTGCGCCGCCCAGCCCTGCGCCATGTCCATCATGTAGAGATCGGCCCGGGTGCGGCCGCCCCAGTACAGCGTGATCGGCCGGCGGTTGCCGCGGGCGATGGCGTACTCGATGATGGACTTGATCGGCGCGAAGCCGGTGCCGGAGGCCAGCATGATCATCGGCTTGTCGCTTTGCTCGCGCCAATAGAAGGAGCCGAGCGGAATCTCCAGCTGCAGGAGCTCGCGCGCCTTCATCGATTCCAGCATCGTGCCGAAGCGGCCGCCCGGCAGCAGCCGTATATGCAGCTCCACCTGGCGCACGCCTTCGCTCGACGGCAGGTTGGCGATGGAGTAGCTGCGCCGGCTGCCATCCTTGAGCAGCACGTCGAGATACTGGCCGGCGCGGAACATCACCGGCTCGTTCGCCGGCAGGCCGAGCACCACCAGCATCACGTCGGGCGCCACCCGCTCCAGCTTCAGCACGCGCGAGGGCATGCGGTGCAGCGGCATGGCATCGGCCGGATCGATTTCCGCCACCTCGATCTCGCAGTCGCTCAGCGGCGAAGCGCGGCAGATGAGGGCCTTGCCCAGCTCCCTGTCCGCCTCCGACAGGTACTTCGGATGCACGTCGCCTATATCCACCCGTCCGCTCACCACCGTCGCCCGGCAGGTGTTGCACATGCCGGAGCGGCAGCTGTAGGGCAGGAAGAAGCCCGCCGCCAGTCCGGCCTTGAGTATCGATTCCCCCGGGGCGCACGGAAAGCGGTGCCCGCTCGGTGCCAGGGTGATTTCAAAATTTGTCGCAGTCATCGCCAATCCACCATCGCTTTCAAAAGCCCCGGCCGGTCGCCGGCCTTGTCTCGGTCCATCGCGCTACCGGGTGCTCGCCGGCCGCATCGCCGCCTCGTAGTAGCGTCCATCGTAGTAACGGGAGGGCTCGCCCAGCTGCTTGCGCGGCTCGCCCCATTTTTCCCTCAGCTTCAGCACCTGCTGGAAGCCCTGTGGGTCGAAGGCGGCGCGGCGCTGCATGCCGGTGGCCGGATCGAGCAGGATGCGGTAGGAGGTTTCCGCCATCTGCGGCGTCGCGTTCTGCATATTCTTCGCGAAGATTTGCAGCGCCTCGGCCTTGTTGGCCGGATCGTAGAGCCATTCGACTGCGCTGGCGTAAGCATGGATGAAGCCCTGCAAACTCTCCCGGTTCTGCTCGGCCCAGGACTGGCGCACGCCGGCCACCAATCCCTGGTAGGCGCCGAGGCTTTCCGAGGCGGTGGCCAGCACGTTGTAGCCCTTGGCCTGGGCCTGCACCTCGAACGGCGAAATCAGCATGGTGGCTGCCTGCCTGCCCTCCATCAGCGCCTGAAAGCGCTGCAGCACGCCGCCGGCGCGCTCGACGCTGTAGTCGGGCTCCTTCAGCCCGGCGCGCTCCAGCAGCTCGAACAGCACCAGCGCATAGCCGGTGTTGCGGGCATCGACCGACACCGTCTTGCCCTTCAGATCCTCGATGCGCTTGATCTCCGGCGCGCCCACCAGCTTGAGGAAGCCGCGGTCGGCGCCCATCACCGCCACCAGGTCCGGCCCGGTCTTCGGCGCTTCGCCTTGCCCTTCGCGATAGGCCACGAGGTTGTCGACCGCCGTCATCGCGATGTCGAACTTGCCGTCGATCAGGCCGGTGAGCTGGAACACGGAACTCGGCGTCGGCGTGACATTCACCTTCACCTTGTCGGCGGCGAACAAGCCCTTGTCCTGCGCCACCCAGATCGGCCAGTTGAAGCCGCCCGGGAAGACGATGACTTCCAGCGGCTTGTCGTCGGCGGCATGAGCGCAGCCGATCGCAAGGGCGGTGAGGAACAGCGTCAGAACCCGCGTCAGGCGCATGATGGTCGTCTCCGTGATGTCGTGGTTATCGGCGGCATGGCTGCCGCCGGCCTTCATTGCCCGATATTACTTCGCATCGCACTTGTCGGCATAAGCATCGGCGTGGCCCTTGAGCACGCCCTCCTCCAGCAGCTTGAACTCCGGCCGCGGGCCGGCGCCCTTCACCACCTGGAAGATGTGATAGTCCTGCACCGGATAGTTGTTGTGGCCGAACTTGAAGTTGCCGCGCACCGACTTGAATTGCGCATTCTTGATCGCCCGGTTCAGCGCCTTGCGGTCGGCGACATTGCCCTTGATCGATTCGATGGCGCTGTTGAGCATCATCGCGGCGTCGTAGCTGAAGGCGGCATAGGCCGACGGCGTGCGGTTGTACTTGCGTTCGTAGGCGGACACGAAGCGCCGCGATTCCGGATTCGGCATGCCGGGGGTCCAGGTATCGCCGACCACCGCCCCGATGGCGGCGGCGCCCATGGCATCGGCCGATCCGCCTTCGATCATGTTGGAGGAGTAGAAGGGAATGCGCGAGGTGAGCCCCGCCTGCTGGTACTGACGCACGAAAGTGACGGCGAGCGCGCCCGGATAGAAGGTGTAGATCGCATCCGGCTTGGAAGCGGAGATCTGCGTGATCTCGGCGGAGAAGTCGAGCTGGTTCAGCGGCGTGTAGATCTCGTCCACGACCTCGCCCTTGTAGAAGCGCTTGAAGCCGCTGATCTTGTCCTTGCCGCCGACGAAGTTGGGCGTGAGCGTGCTGACGCGCTTGACGCCCTTGTCGGTGAGGTACTTGCCGACCGCTTCCGCCGGCACGTCGCTCTGCCACGACATCACGAACAGGTTGGGCTTGCACTGCGCGCCCGCCGTCGGGGACGGGCCGGCCACGGTGCCGATGAAGGGCACCTCGGTGGAGGCGATCTTGTTCTGCAGCGCCATCAGCACGTTGGCGAAGGTCAGCCCGGCGACGACGTCGACCTTGTCCTTGTCGAGGAACTTGGTCACCGCTGCCATGGCGGCCTCCGGCTTCTGCTGCTCGTCTTCCTTCAGCACCGTCGCCGGCACGCCGCCCAGCTTGCCGCCGAGATGTTCCAGCGCCAGCATGAAGCCGTCGAGCTGGTCGCGGCCGACTTCGCCCGAGGGCCCGGACAGGGTGGCAAGGAAGCCCACCTTGACGTCGGCCATCGCGGCGGGCGCGGCTGCGGCAATCAGCGCCGCCGCGGCGATTTTCATGGTTCGTTTCATGTCGTCTCCTTTTCCTTTTATCCTCTCGTCCGACTGCCGTCCCGCGCTGCTATACCACGGTGGTCTCCAGCTCGCCCAGGCCTTCGATCCAGACCCGCATCACGTCCCCGCGCTTGAGGAAATTGCCGCTCTCGGCGCCGACGCCGGCCGGCGTGCCGGTCAGGATGATGTCGCCGGGATGGAGGTCGATGCGTTCGCTCAGGTAGGCGATCTGGTCCGCCACGCCGTACAGGTGGTTGCGGGTGTTCGAATCCTGCTTCAGCTCGCCGTTGAGCCAGAGCTTGATGCCGAGGTTCTCGGGGGAATCGACGAACTCCGCCGGCGTCAGGAAAGGACCGATGGGGCAGGAGCCGTTGAAGCACTTGTGGCCGATCCAGTCGAAGCGGAAGGGCGAGGCAGGGTCCACCTGGTCGCGGCGGAACACGTCGCGCGCCGACAGGTCGTTCGAGCAGGTATAGCCGGCGACATGATCGAGCGCTTCATCGACCGACACCTTGGAGGCGCGACGGCCGATCACCACCGCCAACTCGGCTTCCCAGTCCAGCATGTTGGTGCGCGCCGGGAAAGGCACATGCTCCCGATGGCCGGCGAGCGTGCCGCGGCCGGCCTTGATGAAGTGCCAGGGCGGGATGCCAGCTGCCTTCGGATCGAGCACCAGCTTCATGTTCATCGCCCGCCCCATGGCTTCGACGTGGTCGCGGTAATTGGCGCCGGCGGCATAGATCACGCCGGGCTCGGCGAACGGCGGCAGCAGGCGGAGGCCTTCGGCGGCCAGCTCATGCTCGCCGCGGCGCGCCGGCGCATCGGCCAGGCGCTCCGCCAGCGGCGCCAGCGCTGCGCGGGCGCGTTCCCAGTCCTTGAGCAAGGCATCGATGCTGGCATGGCGCAGCGTGGCGGCGCCTTCGCCGGCCACGCCGGTCAGATCGTAGAGCCGGCCCTGGACGGCGATGCCGGTGGCAGCCTGACCTTGTCGGGCTGCATAGGTGAACAGCTGGTATTTCATTCGTCTCCTCCGTGCAAGCGGTAACCCGGCCGGATCTTGTTCTTTTGTCCGCGCGTCGGCGGCATTGCCGATTCATCTTGATCCGGCGTCTCCAAAAACTTCTGAACTAGGTCAAACGACCCGCACTTCCGGTACGGCCGCGCCGACTTTTCGTCGATGCCGCCGGCCTGCCTGTCTTCTCGGAACCAAACACCCGCAAGTGCCGCAGTTTTACCTGCTGAATCCGATTCTATGTCGCCCATGGCATGACAATCCATAGCTATTCATTGATTCAATGTATACATGCCATTTATACTACGTCCTCGCTGCCCGAAAGCGGGCGGCCGCTGGCGAAGGGAACGACCGGAATGAAGGATCTGAACCTGCTCTATGTCTTCGAAGCCCTGTGGCGCGAACGCTCGGTGACGCGCGCCGCCGAGCATCTGGCGCTGACCCAGGCGGCCGTGAGCAGCGCGCTGAAGCGCCTGCGCCAGGAGTATGGCGACAAGCTGTTCACCCAGATCGGCCGGCGCATGGAGCCGACACCCTATGCCGCTTCCATCGCCCATCAGATGCTGGGCGCGCTGGCGATGATACGCAAGGCGGACAACAGCGGCTCCCGCTTCGACCCGGAGACGTCGCAGCGGCTCTACACCATTCGCACCCGGGACATCGGCGAGGTGGTGTGCTTTCCCCGGCTGGTGAGCCTGCTGGCGACGGCGGCGCCGAACATCCGCCTGCGCACCGTGTTCAAGCCGATCGAGGAAACCCTGAACGAACTCGCGAGCGGTCAGATCGATTTCGCGCTCGGATTCCTGCCTTCGCTGGAGACCGCCATCCACCGGCGCATCCTGCTGAAGCAGCACTATGTCTGCGTGATGCGGGCAGGCCATCCGATCGCCAACGAGCCCTTGACGCTGGACCTGTTCCGCAGGCAATCCCATCTATTGGTGGAGTATTCGGGCAGCGGCCACCAGATCCTGGAACGGGCGCTGATCGGCGCCGGGGCCAAGTCGCAAATCAAGCTGCGGCTGCCGCAGTACCTGTCCAGCCCGCATTTCCTGATGACCTCCGACATGGTGTGGTGCGCGCCCGAAGCGCTGGCCAACACCCTGGCCGGCTACTATCCGCTGGCCATCAAGCCGATGCCGATCCGGCTGCCGGAGTTCGAGATCGCGCTTTACTGGCACGACCGCTTCCACAGCGATCGGGCCAACCAGTGGCTGCGCGATTTCATCGTGGAAAACCTGTCCGTCGAACCGATGCCGCCGCTGCCGGTGTCCGCCTGAACGCGCCGGGCACCAAGCCGAATCAGCGGGAGCCCTCGCCCAAGGTGGCTGATCATGAATCGAAGCGCGACGTCTTTGCCCGAAACGAAAAAAGCAGGACGGCTCTCAGCGAGCGCGTCCTGCCAAATCTCGGGAGACCGAGGAGACACTGGTAAGACAGGCGACACGGCCTGACTCGGGACACCGTCGGGGACGTGACGAGTCCCTGAAAATTCCTGAAGCTTCCACAGCTACTCTTCCTGCAATTTCACGATAGCGAGAACGCTGTAGTCATCAACCGGATCGAGCGGCACGACAAAGAATCCATGTGCCCGGAGCTTCGCGAGGGCTTCCTCATTGGCAAGCAGGTTACCCGTTTCGATGATGCGGTAAATCTGTCCGAACTCGTTCTCAATGCCAACTTTGACCGTTTCAGAAAGCGGCGCTGCAGGCAAATGAGCCAGGTGCTGCATCAACTCACGGTCGAAACCTGAAACGAACTTGCCGTCAAGGAGTGCTGTTTTCATCGCCTGTTCAATTGTGCGTCAATTGTAAGACGTTGACAAAGCTTGATGCAGATCAGTTCAATGGTTCGTTATCTGTCGGGCGGCATACAGACAAATGGGTGCAATGCCATCTCGCGTCCTTCCGCTACATCGAAAAGGCCGGCGTTACTTCTGGGACGCGGTGCGGGTGCTTTCCTTACCCTGAGCCAGCTGAGACTGCTGCTCTTTCACTGCCGGCGCCACCTTCACATAGAACTCGCTCATGCCGGGGCGGTAACCGTCGTTGTAGGCTTGCTGAAGCTCGGCTTTGACCTTTTCACGGGTATCGGTGGCATCAGCCGCCATGGCGGCAGCGCCAGCCGACAATAGTGTGAAGGCTGCGAAGATGTATGTGGCTTTCATGATCCGACTCCTTTGGGGTTGAGATGAAGTCAGCATATTCGTTTCCCGAGAAGGGATAAAGGTCGATTCTTGCAATAGATTGTTCTCTACGGTGAACAATGAGTGACAAGCCAAACCGTTTTCACGTCGGCCGTCGCAGCGTATTTGCCCAGCGCCACCCTCATCTCGCCATAGCCCTGCAAAAGAGCGATCGCGTAATCGATGTGGTCGAAGAAGGAATCGACGTCGCCATCCGCCTCGGCCGGCTGCGGGATTCGTCGCTTCGTGCGGCGAAACGGACGAGTTTGAACAGCATGTCGTCGCGTCGCCAAGCTGCCGTCGGCAGAGCAAGCGCCCGAAGACGCCGGAGGTGATGAACATTTACGCTGCTGCCCGCTGCGCGTAACCTGACAAAAACTTCTTCTGGACGCCGCCGGAAAACCTTCCTATAATTTTCCAAAAATGCTTAGACCTCTAAGTATAATCATCGGAGACTCCCATGCTTACCAAGGAAGAGAACGAATTGCTTTGCCGCGTCGAGGGCGACGCGCCCATGGGCCGGATCTTCCGGCGACATTGGCAGCCGGTATGCCTGATCGAAGAAGTTGCGGAGCCGGACGGGGCGCCCGTCCGCGCGCGCATGATGGGCACCGACCTGGTCGTGTTCCGCGACAGCGATGGCCGCGTCGGCGTGCTCGATGAAAACTGCCCGCACCGCCGTGCCTCGCTGGTGCTCGGACGCAACGAGGAAGGCGGCCTGCGCTGCCTGTATCACGGCTGGAAGATGGATGTCGTCGGCAACGTCCTGGAAATGGCCTCCGAACCTTCCGCCAGCGCGATGATGGAAAAAGTGAAGCACCGCGCTTATCCGGTGCAGGAATGGGGCGGCATGGTGTGGACCTATCTCGGTCCGCAGGATGAAGTGCCGCCCTTCCAGCCGCCGGCGTGGGCGCCGAATGAAGACGTGCGGGTCTCCATCGCCAAGGCGGTCATACCCTGCAATTGGGCACAGATCCTGGAAGGCGCGATCGACTCCGCCCACAGTTCCAGCCTGCACTCCTCGGACATGGTGCCGGCGCGGGTGCAAAGCGCCGGCGCCACCGACAAGCTGTGGCTGCGCCCCTCCACCGACAAGGCGCCGCGCCTGCAGGTGCAGCGCACTTCCTATGGCTTCCGCTATGCCGCACTGCGCCGTCCAATGCAAAACGCGCAGGCCAACGAATATGTGCGCCAGACGGTGTTCGTGGCGCCGGCCACCGCGCTGATTCCTCCCAACAATCTGTACAACGTCGCCAACATCAACGTCCCGGTGGACGACACCACCACGGCGTTCTATTTCATCGCCTGGGGCCATCCGGCGCAAACGCCGGAGACGGAGTCGTGGCGCAAATTCCTCGGCCAGCAGGTGGGCGTGGATCTGGATTCGCAGTACCGGCCACTGCGCAACCGCGACAACAACTTCTGGCAAGACCGCGAAGCCATGAAGGCTGGCAACTTCACCGGCATCAAAGGCTTTCCCAACCAGGACATCGCGATGTGGGTCACGATGGGTCCGATCGCCGACCGCAGCATGGACGTGGTCGGCGGCAGCGACCTGGCCATCGTCGAGTTCCGCCGGCAAATGGTGGAAGCGGCGCGCGACGTCGCGGCCGGCAAGCCGGCCATCGGCACCGGCGACGCTGCCATCCCGCGCGATGTCTGTTCGTATCAGGCCATCGTGCCCAAGACCACCGACTGGCGCGAGTTCAAGACCAGCTTCGTCTGGGGCGAAAGCGGCGGCCCCGAGATGGAGTCGCAATACCAGATCAAGCAATAACTTGGTGCGGCCTTCCGGGCGAGCCGGCGGACCGGAGAGAACAAGAGGGGACGAGCAATGGCCAAGCTTCAGCTTCCGGTCGCCATCGGCGACTGCGACCGTACACGCGCGCTGCGCGACGGCAGCGTGCAGATCGATGGTGTCGACCCGGGCTGCATGACCGCCTCGCCGGGAAATATCTTCTTTCGCGCCTTCCGCCATCAAGCGGTCGGGAGACCTGGATCGCCTCCCCGATGCGAGCGCCTCTCCGACATCCGTACCACCATTAGGCCACGGAACGATTTCAAACCAGTCTCAAACCAGTCGAGGTAAGCATGGAAGCCGAAGAAACCGATGAGATCATGATGCCTTTGCGCATTGCCAGCATTGTCGACTTGGCCGACGGCATCCGCAGTTTCGAGTTGGTCCATCCGGATGGCGCGGAACTGCCGCCGTTCACGCCTGGGTCCCATGTGAAGGTGCGGACGCCGAACGGCGCGATCCGCAAGTATTCGCTGTGCAACGACCCCGCAGAGGGGCATCGCTATGTCATCGCGGTCAAGCGCGACGCCAACGGCCGCGGCGGGTCGCTCAGCATAGTGGACGATGCGAAGCAGGGCGATACGCTGCCAACCTCGCCGCCGGAAAATGCCTTTCCGCTGAAGGAAGGCGCCCCCGGCTACGTGTTCATTGCGGGCGGCATCGGCATCACGCCGATCCTGTCCATGATTCGCTCCTTCGGCGACGCGCCGCCGGCGCCGTGGAAGCTCTACTACCTGACGCGCTCACCGCAGAGCACTGCCTTCCTCGATGAACTGGCCCAGCCCCGGTACAAGGGCAAGGTCGTCATTCACCATGACGGCGGCGATGCGATGCAAGCCTACGATCTCTGGCCGGTGCTGGAAAAACCGGGCCGCACGCATGTGTATTGCTGCGGGCCGCAGCCGCTGATGGATGCGGTGCGGGACATGTCCGGGCACTGGAACCCGGGCAACATCCATTTCGAAAGCTTCAACGACGGCGGCAAGCCGCGCCCCGACGACAAGCCGTTCACCGTACGCCTGGCGGGCAGCAATGAAGCGTTCGAGGTGCCGGTGGGCGAGACCATCCTGTCCGTGCTGAAGCGGGCCGGGCATCGCATTCCGTCTTCCTGCGAAAGCGGCAGCTGCGGCACGTGCAAGACGCGGCTGGTGGCCGGCGTGGCGGACCATCGCGACATGGTGCTGATGCCGGAAGAAGGCGACACGCACATCATGGTCTGCGTGTCGCGCGCCAAGAGCGACGAAATCACGGTGGAGCTGCCCCGATGACCGCTTCGACGGACACGGCCTCGGCGGCATCGCGCCGCCTGCGCCTGGGCGTATCGGGTCTTGGGCGCGCCTTTTCGCTCATGTTGCCCACTTTCCTGAAGGAGGCGCGGATCGAGCTGGTTGCCGCATGCGATCCGCGCGAAACCGCACGCGCCCAGTTCGCGCGCGACTTCAACGCCCCGGTGTATGACGACATCGACCAGTTGGCCCGCGACCCACGGGTAGAGGCAATCTACATCGCCAGCCCGCATCAATTCCATGCCGAACAGACGCGCGTGGCCGCCCGACATGGCAAGCATGTGCTGGTGGAAAAGCCGATGGCGCTCACGGTGCAGGAATGCGACGCCATGATCGCCGACTGCGAACAGGCGGGGGTGTACCTCATCGTCGGCCATTGCCACAGTTTCGACAGTCCTTACCTGCAGGCGCGTGCGCTCATCGACAGCGGCGACTTCGGCGCAGTCCGCATGATCCATGCGCTCAACTACACGGACTTCCTGTACCGCCCGCGCCGGCCCGAGGAACTGATGACCGAGGCTGGCGGCGGCGTGGTGTTCAGCCAGGCGGCGCACCAGGTGGACGTGGTGCGCCTGCTGGCCGGACAACGGGCCGTTCGGGTTCGCGCGGTGATGGGACGATGGGACGAGGCGCGACCGACCGAAGGCGCCTATTCGGCGCTGCTCTGGTTCGAGAACGGCGCCTTCGCATCGATCAGCTACAACGGCTATGGCCACTTCGATTCCGACGAATGGTGTGACTGGGTAGGCGAACTGGGCGCGCCGAAAGACCCCGCCGACTATGGCGCTGCGCGCCGTCGCCTGGCCGGTGTCGCATCGGCCGACGAAGAGGCGCGGCTGAAGAATGCGGCCACCTATGGCGGCCCGCAATATAAAGCGCCGGCGTCTGCCGGTTCGGGAAGCAGCGGCGGTCGGCATCAGCATTTCGGGCCGGTTATCGTGTCCTGCGAAAGGGCCGATCTTCGGCCTTTGCCTGACGGATTGATGGTGTATGGCGACATGCAGCGTGAACGGCGGGCCTTGCCGGCCCCGGCGGTGCCGCGTTTCGAGGTCATCGATGAGCTCTACGCAGCAATCCAGCACGGCGAAAAGCCGCTGCACGATGGCTATTGGGCACGCGCCACGCTGGAAATCTGCCTGGCGCTGCTGGCATCCGGGAAGACCGATAGCGACGTGTCGCTTGTTCTGCAATGAACCGATTGCAGCTAAATCACTTGTTCTCCTCGGCGCGGATTTGATTTACTGTAAAGATGGACGGCCTCATCCAGAAGCTGCAATCAAGCTGATAACCATAATTAAAGCCATTCGTTGCCGTCACAAATGGCTCCATTTCATACAAGAGAAATAGAGGACGATATGACAAAACGAAAATTGATTTGCACGATGGTGGCGTCGGCTGCCTTGCTGGCGATGCCAGGCGCCGTATTCGCACAGGAAAGTCCCAAGGTGATCCGATTCGTCGTCCCCTATGCGCCGGGAGGGCTGCCGGACACCGTGGCGCGCATCGTCGCGCAGCATCTGCAGCAGAACAGCGGAAAGACCGTGGTTGTCGAAAACCGCCCCGGAGCGAATGGAGCGGTTGCCGCCGCCGCGCTGGCGACCTCGCCGGCCGACGGAAGCACTTTCCTGGTCACGGACGGATCGATGATCACGATCAATCCCCTGATCACGAAGAACATGTCATATAACCCGGACAAGGACCTGGTGCCGGTATCCTTGATTGCGACGTCGCCGCTCTTCCTGGCCACCAACGCCAACGTCAAGGCCAACACCCTGGATGAATTCATCAAGCTCGCCAAGGCGAATGGCGCTTCCATGAACTATGGTTCGTCCGGGATCGGCAGCTCGCATCATCTGGCGATGGAGGCGTTGAAAGCAGGGCTGGGCATCCCGCTGCAGCACATCCCGTACAAGGGTTCCGGCGCTTCCGTACCGGCCTTGGTGGGTTCCCAGGTGGACGTGGTTTATTCCGCCTATCCTTCGCTTGCCGGCTTCGCCAAAGACGGCAAGGTGAAAATCCTCGCGACCAATTCGGCCACCCGGTCCAGTCTGGCGCCCAACGTCCCGGCCGTCGCGGAGAAACTGCCGGGTTATGACTTCGCGGTGCGGGTCATTGCGCTGGCACGCGCTGGCACGCCCCAACCGGTGATTCAGACGATGTCGTCCGAGATCGCCAAGGTGGTCAAGGAAGCCGACGTGGTCAGCAAGTTCAAGTCCGCCGGTATCGAGCCGGTAGGCGGGTCTCCGGCACAGCTGGAAGAAGCGCTCAAGGCGGAGAAGGAACGCATGGCCGTCGCAGGCAAACAGGCGCACCTGCTCCCGGAATAAAAGGCCTCGCTGCTGGCATGCGAGTCTGCGCTATCCGGACGCCTGCGCCATGCGGTCCGGATGGCAGGCCAACTGGTCTTGACTTACGCTCGACGCCGTTCGAATCCATACCGTCGCCTCTGGCCATCGGAGGCGATTAGCGGTCGGGACAATCGGCGAGCAAATCCGTCCGTGCTTTCACAAGACGTGTCGGGGATGGCCTTTGTTGATGTCGAGTTGCTTTGTCCTTGGGACCATGGCGCGCATGCGCCAGGCATCCTGCAGCAAGCTGCGGACGCTAATTCTTTCCGACACCGAGGCGTGCCAGATTACGCGTGGACGGCATGCGCCGATTTTCAGCCCTTGCCCTTTCTTCATCCTGGGCCAGGTTGGCGATGATCGCGAGCAGCGCCTTGCGCGTGGTAGCGATCTCAGCCGGGGTCAATCCGGCCGTGCCAACCGCATTCACCTCCTCCGCCAACGGGACCAGCTTGCTTTTGAGCGCTTTGCCCACCGGTGTCAGGAAGACGTGCATGTTCTTCTTATTCCCCGGTAACTGGCGACGCTCGATATAGCCCAGGCTTTCCATCGCTTTCAACGCCACATTCGTCGTGGATTCCATGACGCCCGCCCCGTCGCTGAGTTCACGCTGAGTCAGGCCGTCCGCTTCCCATAGAATGCGCAGGAAGGCCCAGTGGCCGAAAGAAACGTCATGCTCCGTCAGGCGCAGCTGCAGCGCCCGGACCAATGCGCGGGTCGCGTCCTTGACCAGATGGGCCAGGCGATCGTCGGGTACCGCATCGCGCCAGTGCTGTAACAAGCGCTGGGTATCGTTATCACTCTTCATGGAGCATTATCGTACCCGCAAATCGACCACTCGGAGGCTGCAGGTCTTTTTGCCGGCGTCGCTGGGGCCGATGATGGCGTGCAGCTCGCCCGGCTGGATGTCGATCGACACGTGGTCGGTGACCCGCAGGCCGCCATGGCTGGTCGACCGGAATGGATGCGGTGGCTTTACTTCCCGAAAGACGGCTCCCGCCGGATCCGTATATCATGAGCGATCCGCATTCGTACAAGGCCTGCAATGACCATCCGTACCCGTCTCATCGCGCTGGTGCTGTCCGTCATGCTGCCTGCCTTCCTGGCTTCCGCGCTGGCGGTATGGTTCGTCTATACGGAGCAGAAGCTCGCCCAGGACAAGGGCATTGCCGAAGCGGCGCGCGCCCTGGCGCTGCTGGTCGACAATGAAATCGAGGCTTCCGAAACCCTGTTGAGAGGCCTTGCCGCCTCGCCCCTGCTGTCCCAGGGCGATATTCCGGCCTTCTACGAACACGCCAGGCGCGTCGCTCCGACGCCGGACACCACCATCGTGCTGAGTTCGCTCGATGGCCGCCAGCTCCTCAATACCCGCTTGCCGTTCGGCCGTACGGTAAAGAGCGTGAATTCGCGGTTGATGGAATTGCGGCGCCGCGCCGGAAACGATGCCGTCGTCGTTTCCGATCTGTTCATTGCCCAGGTGAGCAATCGCCATGATTTCGTGGTTCAGGTGCCGGTCGTCATCGATGGCGCCGTCCGCTACCATCTCGGGCGCGGCATGTCGGCGAGCCTGATGCAGCCCCTGCTCAAGGGCCAGGGATTGCCGGCCAACTGGGTGGCCGCGGTGATCGACCGCCAGGGAACCGTGGTTGCCCGCACTGCCGACGGCGAACGCTTCGTCGGCCAGAAAATGAACGGCAGCCTCGCCGAGAAGATCGCGCGCCATCCCGAAAGCGGAACCAACGACGGCTACACGCTCGACGGCCGGCAGGTGAAGGCGTTCTATTACCGCGCGCCCGAATCGCAATGGACGGTGATCCTGAGCGTGCCAACGACCGAACTGAGGCGCCCAGCGGTTCAGGCGGCATTGCTCCTGACGGCGCTGATGGCGATCATCCTGACGAGCGCCATCATCCTCGCCCGCCATTACGCCTCGCAGACGGTGGGCGCCGTGCAGCGGCTGCAGGAGCATGCGGCGCGCCTGGGCCGGGGCGAAGCGGTGCCTCCGGCGGCATCCGGCCTGATGGAACTGGACGCGGTTCAGAACGAGCTGGTCTCCGCCAGCAACCGGATCCGGCAAAACCAGACGGAGCTGAAGAAAAAAGTGGCGGAGGCGATCGAGTCCACCGAACGGGCCCAGCGCGCCCTGCTCCAGGCGCAGAAGCTTGAAGCCCTCGGCCGCCTGACGGGCGGCGTCGCGCACGATTTCAACAACGTCCTGCAGACGCTCACCACCTCGCTGCATTTGATCCGGATCGAGCGGCAGCCGGAGCGCATCCTTCAACGCGTGGACCTGTGCGAGAAGGCGATCGCCCGCGCCACGGCGCTGGTCGGGCAGATGCGCTCCTTCGGCCGGGTCAACAATGTGGCGCTCGAAACCTTCGATCCCGGCGCCGCCGTGTCGGGCATGATGCCGATGGCGGAAAGCGCCATGCCCAGCAACATCAGGCTGAAACAGGAGATCGCCTCCCCCATCTGGCCGGTGACGGCGGACCCGACCCAGCTGGAACTGGCGTTGCTGAATCTGCTGATGAATGCCCGCGATGCGATGCCCGCCGGCGGCGACATCGTCGTGCGCGTCAAGAATGATGCGCACGATGCCGTGCGGCTGGGCTTGCCGGCCGGCGACTATGTGTGCATCGAAGTCACCGACTGCGGCAGCGGGATGTCGCCGGAAGTGATGCAGAATGCGCTCGATCCGTTCTTCACGACCAAGCCGGTCGACAAGGGGACCGGGCTGGGACTGCCGCAGGCCTACGGCTTCGCGGCCCAGGCGGGCGGCATCCTGACCCTGGAAAGCGCTCTCGGCGCCGGGACCACGGTGCGCATCCATCTGCCCCGCGAGACGCGCCGGTCGGTGCCGGCGCTGCCGGCCGCACGCTCGTCTGCCGGCCGGCCCGATGTCAGCGGCACGCTCCTCCTCGTGGAAGACGACGAACTGGTACGCCACAGCATGGCTCCCTTGCTGGCGGAAGCGGGATTCAACGTCATGCTCGCCGGCGATGGCGATGAAGCGTGGGCCATGATCCGCAGCGGCGCCGCCATCGACGCCATCCTGTCCGACATCGTCATGCCGGGGACGATGAACGGCGTCGCCCTGGCCCGCCATGTGCGCGCCCATTACCCCGCCATCGCCGTCTTGCTGGTGACCGGCTATTCGGACGAAGCTTCCGACATCGACGACATCCGGCTGCTGCCCAAGCCTTATCAAGTTTCCACCGTCATCGACATTCTCGCGGCAGCGATCGCCGAGCGAAGGGCGGCTGCGCTGTCCGCCTGAACCGTCGCACCCCCGGCAGGCGTGGACCCGCCGACATGCCATCAAGATACTGAACCGGCTCTTTTCACTTCCATTGGCGCCGCTCAAGGCCTGGAACCATCGCTTTCGCAGCGCATCGTAACGCCCTGCAGGCGTTCACGGCGCGTCTGCCGGACGAAGATGGTCCGCGCACCCGCATTGCCGCCAAGCAGATGAAAGGGAAATGATGACCTCCTCCACCCGTCAACTCGATCAGGCCGCACCGGACGAAGCCAGGGCGCCGGCGCTGCGCGGCAAGTCGATGCCGGTGATCGCCGGCCTGCTGGCCACACTGGCCGCTTCCGCCGCCTTCGTCCGCTACAAGACGAATCAGGTGGAAAAGCAGAATCCGCCCGCCGGAAAATTCGTCGAGGTCAACGGGGTGCGGCTTCACTATGTCGAGCGGGGCGAAGGACAAGCGCTGGTCCTGCTGCACGGAAACGGCACCTCGTCGCAGGAGGTGGACAGCAGCGGGCTGATCGATGTGGCCTCGGCCAGCCATCGCGTCCTTGCCTTCGATCGCCCCGGCTACGGCTACAGCGAGCGCCCGGGTCGGATGAAATGGAACGCAGAGGCGCAGGCCGACCTCCTGCATGAAGCGCTGCAGCGGCTCGGCGTCGAGAAGCCGATCATCGTCGCCCACTCCTGGGCGACGATGGTGGCCATCGCCTTCGCGCTGCGCCATCCAGGCGCCGCGCGCAGCCTGGTGCTGCTTTCGGGCTACTACTACCCCACGCCGCGCATGGATGTGGCAGCATTCTCGCCGACCGCCCTCCCCGTCGTTGGCGACGCCATGCGCCACACGGTCTCGCCGCTCATCGGCCGGGCGATGTGGCCTGCCTTTCTCGCCAAGCTGTTCGCGCCGACGGCCGCGCCGCAACGCTTCCTGAGCGAGTATCCGGTGTGGATGTCGCTGCGGCCCGGGCAGCTGCGCGCCACCACCGAAGAGATCGCGATGATGATTCCTTCGGCCGCCGAGCTGAGCGCGCGCTATGGCGAGCTGAAGCTGCCGGTGGTGATCATGGCCGGCAAGTCCGACCTGCATGTCCTGCCCCGGCTGCACTCGGAGCGCCTGCATGCCGCCATCCCGCACAGCAAGCTGGTGCTGGTATCCGGCGTGGGACACATGGTCACGCATTCGGCGCTGCCGGAAGTGATGCAGGCGATCCGGACGGCGGATGGTGACAGCCATGCAATGGCATCGCAAGGCGTCCCGGCCGCGCCGGCTTCCGCAGGGAGCGCTGCGGCCGGCTGAGCGCGGCATTCGCTCAGGCAGTCGGAGGATATGCGGAACATGCCGCAACCACGCCCTCCGCGTCCCCGCTGGCAGCACCTCATCCACAGCCCGGAAACCGCAGCGGCGCACGCATAGCCCGGGCAGCGAAGCCGGGCGGCTGACGCGTTATCGATTCTTCAACGCCATCTGGCGCAGGCAAGCCGCGCTTGCGTCAGGCGCCCCTGCTTTGGCGGCGGCTTGCCTTCCCCAATACACCACATGGGCGAACCCATTCCCGGACATGTCGGCTGCGAAGATTGACGCCATCCTCGGCAATGAACTATAGTCGGTTCATATTGCCGCAAAGAAACTCCATCAGCAGTTCCATGTCCATGCCTTCCCTTGCCGCACCGGCACTCGCAGCCACACTGCGCCAGCTTGCCGACACCGCCCGAATGATCGTCTGGATGACGGATGCCGACGGGAATTGCCTCTATCTCAACCAGAGCGTCGCCGCCGCCGTGGGCGACCATAGTCGGATCCACCTGTCGGACTGGCTGCAATTCATTCATCCTGAGGACGCCGGCGCGGTTCATGCGCAGCTCGCCGAAGCCTTCCGCACCCGCGCCGAATACCAGCATGAGTACCGCATCCTGAAGGGCGACGGTTCCAGCCGCTGGGTGCTCGGCTGCGGCGCGGCGCGCTTCGATGCCGATGGCCGGTTCGCTGGCTACAACGGCACCATCCTGGATGTCACGCGGCAGCACGAGGCCCATGAGCGGCTGGCGCGCAGCGAAGCGGAGTACCGCCTGCTGGCCGAAAACACTTCGGACCTGATCTGCCGCTGCGACGCCGACGGCAACTATGTCTATGTCTCTCCGTCCTATCAGCGGCTGCTCGGCCATGATCCGGCGCGGATCATCGGCACCAGCGCCCTGTCCACCGTGCATCCCGACGACGTGCCGCAGATCCTGGAAGAGCTTCAGCGCCAGGAAATCACCGGCGCCGATCCGCAGGTGATCGATATCCGCAAGGGCGACAGCAGCGGCCGCTACCTCTGGGTCGGCGCCAAGATCGAAGCCATCTGCGATCCGATCACCCGCAAGCGCTCGGGCACGGTATCCATCCTGCGCGACATCGCCGAGGAGAGGCGCGCCCGGGAGCAGATCAGGCGCAGCGAAGAGCGCTTCCGCCGCCTGACGCAGCTTTCCTCCGACTGGTATTGGGAGACCGACAGCGGCGACCGCTTCACGTTCATCTCCGAGGGCATCCATAAGGTTCTCGGCACGCAGCCGCAGGATCTTCTCGGCGCCCGGCGCGGCGACCTCGCCGTCAGCTTCGGCAATACCGAGCTGCCGCACTACCAGGAAGCGATCGGCAATCACCAGCCGTTTCGCGACATCGTCTTCTCCGGCACGAACCGGCTGACGGGCAGGCGTTTCCACGCCAGCATTTCAGGCGAACCGGTGTTCGCCGACGGGCAGTTCAAGGGCTACCACGGCATCGGCCGGAACATCACCAAGGAAAGAACGGTGTTCCAGCAGCTGTCGGATCTCGCCGACGAGAACAAGGCCCTGGTGGAGCATTCGACCGACATCATTTCCCTCGCCGATGGACAGGGCAGGCTGCTGCGCATCAACGACGCCGTCCGCGACGTGCTCGGCTACGAGCCGCAGGCCTGCCTGGGCCGGGTGCATGCCGACTTCCTCCATCCCGACGACGTGCCGCACGTGAAGGCGATGGCGGACGAACTGCGCAGCGCCAGCGGGATGGGCATGGTGAAGGACTATGAGTCGCGCTATCTGCGCAAGGATGGCGGGATCGCCTACCTTTCGCTGTCGGCCAGCTGGTCGGCGAAGAAGAAGGTCATGTACTGCATTGCCCGCGATGTCACCGAACGCAACCTGGCGCGCATCGCGCTGCAGGCATCGAAGGACCAGATGCTCACCATGCTGGAAAGCATAGGCGACGCCTTCTTCGCGCTGGATGGCAACTGGCGCATCACCTACATGAACCAGAAGACCGCGCAGTTCGCCGGCATCGAGCGCGACAGCGCCATCGGCCAGATCGTATGGCAGGTGATCCCCGGCATCGTCGACATGCCGGTGTTCCGGCATTATGAAACCGTCATGCTGAGCCGCGTGCCGCTGGTGGTGGAGGAATACTGGGAGCCGTCGGATGCCTGGGTCGAGGCCCGCATCCATCCGCAGAGCGACGGCATCGCCGTCTACTTCCACGACATCACGGCGCGGCGCGATGCCGAACGCACCATCCGCGACAGCGAGAAGCGCCTGCGCGAAATCATCGAGATGACGCCGGCCGCCTACATCCTGGCCGACGGCCAGGCCCATTTCCTCGATGTCAATCCAGCCCTGTGCGAGCTGTCCGGCTATGCCAAGGAAGAGCTGGTCGGCCAGGGGCTGGGCGTGCTTTTCACGTATTGTCCCTGGCACGGCGCGCTCTCAATGCCCTTCGGCCCGACCGTGGCGCACGGCATGGAAGCCGTCATCCGCCACAAGCAGGGGCATGAGCTGCATGTGCTGTTCAGCGGCAGCATCCGGCGCGGCACGGACGGCATGGCGGAATCCTTCACCGCCTTCCTCAACGACATCACGCAGCGCAAGCAGGTCGAGCAGCAGCTCGAAACCCTGGCCACGCACGACATGCTCACCGGCCTGCCGAACCGCGTGCTGATCAATCGCCGGCTGCAGAAGATGCTGGATGCCTCGCCCGACGAAGCGATCGCGGTGATGTTCATCGACCTCGACCGCTTCAAGGAGGTCAACGATTCGATGGGCCATGCGCCCGGCGACCTGCTGCTGCGCCAGGTCGCGCACCGGCTTCAGGGCTGCATGCGCCCGGCCGATGTGGTGGCGCGGCTCGGCGGCGACGAATTCGTCGTGGCGGCGCACTGCTCCGACGGACGCAGTTCGGCGGCGGCCATTGCGCGCAAGCTGCTGGCCAGCCTGGCCGAACCGTTCCAGGTGGAGGGCCAGGAAGTCTTCATCAGCGCCTCGATCGGCATCAGCATGTTCTCCGAGGACGGGCGCACCAAGGAACTGCTGTTCCAGAATGCCGATACCGCCATGTACCGCGCCAAGACGGGCGGCCGCAACAATTTCCAGTTCTTCGAAGCCGAGATGACCGCCGAGGCGAAACGCCGCATGGCGCTGGAGCATTCGCTGCGGCGCGCGCTGGAGCGGAATGAATTCGAGGTGCACTACCAGCCGCGGGTGGACCTGAAGTCGCTGCGCGTGGTGGGCATGGAAGCCCTGCTGCGCTGGAACCATCCGCAGATGGGATGGATTCCGCCATCGGAATTCATCCCCATCGCCGAGGACAAGGGCATGATCAATGCCATCGGACAATGGGTGATGGCGCAAGCCTGCCGCCAGACCCAGGCGCTGATGGACAGGCTCGGCCGCGCGCTCAGCGTCTCGGTCAACCTGTCGGCGCACCAGCTGCGCGATCCGGCCCTGGTGGGCAGCGTTCGCGCTGCGCTGAGCGAGTCCGGGCTGCCGCCCTCGGCGCTTGAACTGGAGCTGACCGAAACCGCGCTGATCGAGGATGTCGACCACTCGGTCAACGTGCTCAGGACGCTGAAGCAGGCGGGCCTGATGCTGTCGGTGGATGACTTCGGCACCGGCTACTCCGGGTTGTCCTACCTGAAGCGCTTCCCGGTCGATATCCTCAAGCTGGACAGGTCGTTCGTCTACCAGCGCACAGAGGGCGTGAGCAGCTTTGAATTCATCAAGGCGCTGGTCGACATGGCGCACGCGCTGAAGCTGTCGGTGGTGGCCGAAGGGATAGAAACGCCGGACATCCTGACGCTGCTGACGGATGCCAGCTGCGACCACGGCCAGGGCTATTTATTCGCCCGACCCATGCCGCTGGCGCGGCTGGAACAGTTCCTCGAAGAGGAGAACGTGCCGGCATCCGAAAGCGGCGGCGCCTGACAGTGGAGCGGCCCGCTGCCGCCGCTTCGAATTCGCGCCGGAGGAGCCATGGCTGTAATGACGCGAGCGGATCGGCATGGAATCGCGCCGATCGCCCGCCGGCGGCTTTCTGCTCGACGAAGCAATCCAGGCTTGCGGACGGCGGACCTGACCTTTAGTCAGCGACGCCGCGTATGCGCCATTGCCGCATGCGGCACTGCGCACGCCCGCAGGCCGGGCATCAGCCCTGGTAGAACTGCCGCTGGCGGCCCTTGCCCGAATCCTTGATTGCGCCGCTCTTCACCATGCCGCGCAGCGCCATCACCATGCGCTGAGCCAGCTTCTTGCGCAGCTCCGGCGAGAGCGAGGTGCCGATGCGCTGGGTCGCGGCCTCCAGTATCTGCGGCGCGGTCCTGGGCTCGGTGTCGACCAATTCCATCCAGAAGCTGCCGCCGGTGGCCGGCAATTCACCGCCGCCCGACTTGGCAGCGCGACCGCGCTTGGCGGCGCCGGCGCTCTTCTTCGGCGCGGACTGCTTCGCGGCGCGGGCCGGCCGGCCGCGGCGTGCCTTGCCGGATTCCTGCGCGCCGCCGGTTTCGAGGTCCGGGATCTGCTCCAGGTCGTCGAGCGCCTTCTCAAGCGCTTCGATTCGGCGCTGATAAAAATCCACACCCTGCATCGCCTGCGCCAATTCGGCTTTGATTGAATCTCTTGCTTGAATGAGACTGGACATGAAAGGCCCCCGTTTGAAGTTGAAAAGGTTTTTGCCCTGCGCTGTAAGACATGGTTCCGCGTAGCTATGATGGCTTCGCTTGCATTTCGTTCAAGGGGCATGTTAACTTCCGCTTGGGCAATGCCCTTTGTATTAACTCAAGAGGAATGGAATGAATAAAGCAGAATTGATCGAAGCCCTGGCCGCGGAAACGGGCACCACTAAAGCTCAAGCCAAGCAAAGTGTCGAATTGTTGATCGACTACATCAAGAACGGCTTGAAAAAGGAAGGCCGTTTCTCGCTGTCGGGCCTCGGCACGTTCAGCGTCGGCCAGCGCGCCGCCCGTACCGGCCGCAATCCCCAGACCGGCGAAGCCATCAAGATCAAGGCCAGCAAGACCGCCAAGTTCAAGGCCGCGCCCGATCTGAAGGAAGCGGCAGCCAAGTTCAAGGCGAAGAAGGCCTAAACGGTTGCCGGGTGAAGCGTTATTGCTCGGCGCTTCGCCCGCTCCCGCTGCGCCGTCGCTTGAATCAATTAAGGCTGCGCATTGAACCGGCAGAAAGTCGGTTGCAGCACCGTGAACCTGTTAATCCTCTTTTAACACTTCTTCCGCCAGCCCGGCCGATGCGCGCCGACGGCTTCAATCAGACGCGATCGAGATTGAATCAATATTAAAAAGACATGCGTCATTTGCAAGTCTTCCGCTCGACCGCCTTCCATACGGCATCAGTCCTGCTTCAAATCGGTCGCATCAATCGGATGGGTCGCGCCTGCGCCGGCAGCGATGACATCAATGATGTTGTTTCATCGCCTTATCAAAGTTTTCAATTAAAAGCTTCAATCGATAAAGGTGCCGCGGCCGGCAGGCAAATCAGGTACATTAGCAAACAGTGGTTTCCTTGAAGAAATCAATCAGCCCTGCCATGCCTGCCACCCTGACCGAACTTGAATCAACGCCCATCGTGCCGCTGGCGCCCGGGGCCATCAAACTGAGCGAATTGATCGGCGCGCTCAGCCACGCACTGGACATGACGGAAGGGCAGCCGCCCGGACACTGCCTGCGCTGCTGCTGGATCGGCATGCATATCGGCCGGAAAATAGGCATGAGCGACGAACAGTTATGGGAGCTGTATTACACCCTGCTGCTGAAGGACCTCGGCTGCAGCAGCAACGCCGCGCGTATCTGCGAGCTCTATCTCACCGACGACCTCCACTTCAAGCGCGACTTCAAAACCGTCGGCGACAGCCTGCCGCAGGTGCTGCATTTCGTGCTGACCCATACCGGGCTCAAGGCCGGCACCGCGGAGCGCTTCCGCAGCGTGCTGAACATCATGCGCAATGGCACCGAGATCGCGCACGATCTGATCGTCACGCGCTGCCAGCGCGGCGCCGACATCGCCCGTCTGCTGCGCTTCTCCGACGGCGTCGCCGCCGGCATCTACAGCCTCGACGAACACTGGAACGGCAAGGGCAAGCCGGAAGGACTGGCCGGCGATGCGATTCCGCTCTACGCCCGCATTGCGCTGCTGGCGCAGGTCGTCGATGTGTTTCATACGGCCGGCGGCCCTGCCGCAGCGCTGGACGAGGCGCACCTGCGCGCGGGGCGCTGGTTCGATCCGGCGCTGGTCGCGGCGCTGGAAGGCGCAGCGCAGTCGCCAGGGTTCTGGTCCACGCTCGCGGAGGAAAACCTGGCTCTTGCGGTGCATGCGCTGGAACCTTCCGGCCATGCCGTGCCGCTGGACGAGGACTACCTGGACGACATCGCCGAAGCCTTCGGCCAGGTGGTGGATACCAAGAGCCCCTACACCAGCGGCCACAGCGCGCGCGTGGCGCTTTACACCGACCTGATCGCCGAGAGCCTTTCCCTGCCCGGGCAGCGCCGGCGCTGGCTGCGCCGCGCGGCCCTGCTGCACGACATGGGCAAGCTCGGCGTCAGCAACACCATCCTGGACAAGGCCGGCAAGCTCGACCGCGACGAATGGGACGCGGTGAAGCTCCATGCGCAGTTTACCGAAGAGATCCTGTCCCGCATCGGCGCTTTCGCCGAGCTGGCCGTCATCGCCGGCGCCCATCATGAACGCCTGGACGGCGGCGGCTATCCGCGCGGCCTGAAGGCGGAACAGATCACGCTGGAGACCCGCATCATCACCACCGCCGACATCTTCGACGCCATCACCGCCGAGCGCCCCTACCGCGGCGCCATCCCGGTCGACAAGGCGCTCGCGATGATGGAAGAGACGGTGGGCACGGCCATCGATGCGCGCTGCCTGGACGCTTTGCGCGCGGCGCTGAGGCGGTTGCCGGCGGTTGTTTAATCTGGGCTTATGCTGCAAGACTCAAACAAGGCGGGCGCGGCTTCACTTGATTGAGAATGCTGCGATCAAGAACAGGTCGAAGCCACCGCACGCAGCGGCCCGCGTTCCGCGTCGACTTTCCCGAGCAGAAAATAAAAGCGATCCTTGAAGCATTTTCAAGGATCGCTTTACATTAAACGTGCGCTATCTGGACATGCCCGACACGCAAATTGTTGGCGCACCGGACAGCGCCGATGCGCTTCTGAGCCTTACGCCCCAGCCTTCTCCAGCGCGGCGTTGAAGGTCGCGCTCGGACGCATCACGGCCTTGACCTTGGCATCTTCCGGCTTGTAGTAGCCGCCGATGTCCACCGGCTTGCCCTGGATCTCGATCAGCTCGGACACGATCTTCTGCTCGTTGTCGGCAAGCGTCTTGGCCAGCGGCGCGAAGTAGGCGGCGAGTTCCTTGTCTTCGGTCTGCGCCGCCAGTTCCTGCGCCCAGTACATGGCGAGGTAGAACTGGCTGCCGCGGTTGTCGAGCTCGCCGGTCTTGGGCGAAGGCGACTTGCGGTTGTCGAGCAGCTTGCCGGTGGCGGCGTCGAGCGTCTTGGCCAGCAGCTTCGACTTGGCGTTGCCGGTCTTGATGCCCATGTCCTCCAGGCTCACCGCCAGCGCCAGGAACTCGCCCAGCGAATCCCAGCGCAGGTGGTTTTCCTGCACCAGCTGCTGCACGTGCTTAGGCGCGGAGCCGCCGGCGCCGGTCTCGTACATGCCGCCGCCGGCCATCAGCGGAACGATGGACAGCATCTTGGCGCTGGTGCCGAGTTCCAGGATCGGGAACAGGTCGGTCAGGTAGTCGCGCAGGATGTTGCCGGTGACCGAGATGGTGTCCAGGCCGCGCCAGACGCGCTCTAGGGTGTAGCGCATGGCGCGGGTCTGCGACATGATCTGGATGTCGAGGCCGCTGGTGTCATGGTCCTTGAGATAGGTCTTGACCTTCTTGATCAGCTCGGCCTCATGCGGACGGTAGGTGTCGAGCCAGAACACGGCCGGCATGCCGGAGTTGCGGGCGCGGGTGACGGCCAGCTTGACCCAGTCGCGGATCGGCGCGTCCTTCACCTGGCACATGCGCCAGATGTCGCCCTTCTCGACGTTCTGCGACAGCAGCACTTCGCCGGTGGCGAGGTCGGTGATGTTGGCGACGCCGTCTTCCGGAATTTCGAACGTCTTGTCGTGCGAGCCGTATTCCTCCGCCTGCTGCGCCATCAGGCCGACGTTCGGCACGGTGCCCATGGTGCGCGGATCGAAGGCGCCATGCCATTTGCAGAAGTTGATGATCTCCTGGTAAATGCGGGCGAAGGTGCTCTCGGGGATGACCGCCTTGACTTCCTTGAGGCGGCCGTCGGCGCCGTACATCATGCCGCCGGCGCGAATCATCGCCGGCATGGAGGCGTCGACGATCACGTCGCTGGGCGAATGGAAGTTGGTGATGCCCTTGGCCGAGTCCACCATCGCCAGTTCCGGACGGCTCTCGTGGCAGGCGTGGATGTCGCGCATGACCTCTTCGCGCTGCGAATCCGGCAGGGTGGCGATCTTGTTGTACAGGTCGACCATGCCGTTGTTCACGTTCACGCCGAGGCTGTCGAACAGCGCGCCGTGCTTCTCGAATGCCTGCTTGTAGAAGATGCGCACGCAGTGGCCGAACACGATGGGGTGCGACACCTTCATCATCGTCGCCTTCACGTGCAGCGAGAACATGACGCCGGACTTGCGGGCATCTTCGATCTGGCGCTCATAGAACTCGAGCAGCGCCTTGACGCTCATGAACATCGAATCGATGATTTCGCCTTCCTGCAGCGAAACCTTGGGCTTGAGCACGACGGTCTTGCCGCTCTTGGTCAGCAGTTCCATCTTGACGTCGCGGGCGCGGTCCAGGGTCATGGACTTCTCGCCGTGATAGAAGTCGCCGCCATGCATGTGCGACACGTGGGTGCGCGATGCCTGCGACCACTCGCCCATGGAGTGTGGATTCTTGCGGGCATACTCCTTCACGGCGCGCGGCGCGCGGCGGTCGGAATTGCCTTCGCGAAGCACCGGGTTGACGGCGGAGCCGATGCACTTGTTGTAGCGGGCCTTGATGGCCTTCTCTTCGTCGGTCTTCGGGTCGGCGGGGTAATCCGGGATCTTGTAGCCTTTGTCCTGCAGTTCCTTGATCGCGGCCAGCAGCTGCGGCATGGAGGCGCTGATGTTGGGCAGCTTGATGATGTTGGCGTCCGGCTCCAGGGTCTTCTTGCCGAGTTCGGTGAGCGTGTCGGGCACGCGCTGCTCCGGCGTCAGGTACTCCGGGAAATTGCCCAGGATGCGTCCCGCCACCGAGATGTCGCTCTGCTCGATGCGGATGCCGGCCGGCTTGGTGAAGGTGCTGATGACAGGCAGGAAGGCGTGGGTCGCCAGCAGAGGCGCCTCGTCGGTTAGCGTGTAGATGATGGTCTGATCGCTGCTCATGCGCTTTTTCCTCGGTTTTCGCGAATGGTTTGGAGTTCGGATACTGGAAACACCGCTCGTCTAGGCTCGCGGCCGGGCGACACCCTGATCACCCTGCACCATTGTGAACCGTCATGGGCAGATCGTGAAGCTCACATCCCCGTTCAACGTCTATCCTGACCAGCCCGGGGGCCCGCAGAGATGGCTGCGCGAAACGCCTTTGGGAAAGCGCGGCAGCCTGAAGAAGGGAGACAGGGCCGGGTGGGCCGATTTTTCTCCGTGGCCAAGTCTTATATAAGACATAAGACAGGCTCCGTATTATGCACGAGATTTTCACAAGATGCAATTTTATGCGGGAGCATCAGCGCATCCGGAATGGGGGTGCGGCTCCCGGAAAGCATTCGATCGGAAGGCGTCCGGACAGTTTCCGCCCTGCGCATGAGCAGGACGGCTGGCTGAAGCGGCGCCGGATTTGCTACACTGCCCGACCTCGCAAATCCAAGTCAGCCAAGCCGGAGTGTTCCATGGAAATCCTCGCCCTTGCCGCCAGCGCCCTGGTGCTCATCCTCCTGTCGCGGCGCAATGTCGCCGCCAGCAAGCGCGCCGACGCGGCGCTCAACGTGCTGCTGGCGAAACACGCCTTCCTGCAATTGCCGACCGAGGAAAGAGCAAGGGTGGAAACGCGGGCCCGCGAGATCATGGCCCAGCGCGGCCAGACGGGGGAGTTCCAGCACGAGGTCGAGCGCTACGGCTGGTATGCGCTGGCCATGAAAGAACTCGAGATTGCCCACCATGCCAAGGGCACCAAGGGATGGAAGGTGGTTAACGATCCGTCGAAGGCGATCGCGCCCGGCGACCCGCTGCTCAACAGTGCGGCCTTCCTGCTCAAGAAGCGTTACGGATTCGACGTTTCGATAGGCTGAGCGGAGCGCTTGCCGACCGGAAGAGGCAGGACGGACAACCACAGGCGATCGCTGCCAATTAGGGTATCAGGCCTGCAGGGCGTGCCCGGGCGCTTCGTCGCCGAGCGGGACGGACAGATTGGCCAGCTGCTCGGTGGCCAGCTTCAGGCCGGTATCGTCCTGGATCTGCAGCACGGCCACCTCCTTGCCCGCCAGCGGCTCCCGGGCGATGGCGAGCGACAGCCGCACCCATGCCAGCGTATGGTCGCGCCGCACCAGCATCGCGCGGATCTGCAGCGACGTACCGTCCCGGGCCCACAAGCGTCGCCAAGCGGCCAGCACCGAGGAACGGTCGTGGCGGTGCACCAGTTCCGAGAAATTCATGTGCGCCAGCGCATCGTCGCGATAGCCGAGCATGCCGGTCAGCGCAGCGTTGTGGCTCAGGACCGCACCGTCGGCATCGACGATCGCCATGCCGGTCATCGAATGGTTGAAGGTCACGAGGAATAAGTCCGAGAGCGGCGCATCGAGCAGGTGCATGAGATTCGTCCTTCCTGAATACCGGCCAGGGTGTTGCAGCCGGCCAGCGGTCGCGGGCATCTTCGAACCGATGCCCCCTTGGTTTCACACGGAATTTGATTCACCCCGATTCTGCCGGTCTCCCCGCCCGATCGGTATCGCCGTTTCCCGCGAATCCCTGTAGGCTTTCGATGACAAGCTGCCATCGCTATCATCCGCGGGGCGCTGAAGATGGCCGGGCGCCGTCCAGCCGCGCGCCGGCATTCAGCAGGACACTTAGAATGGAGCCCTTTGAATCGCATCGGCTTCATATGGAATCCAACAACAAGAACGGCACGGACAGGGCAATGGATGGATTGCCGCCACGGGAGCGCGCCTGGGCGATGGCATCGGTGGGCCTCGGCGTCGGCCTGGCCTCGCTCGACACCGCCATCGCCAATACCGCCCTTCCCGCCATCGCCAGCCAGCTGGATGCCACGCCGGCGGCATCGGTCTGGATCGTCAATGCCTACCAGCTGGCCGTCGTGGCGACGCTGCTGCCGCTCGGCGCGCTGAGCGAAATCGTCGGCTACCGGCGCGTCTGCATCGCCGGCGTGCTGCTATTCACCCTGGCTTCGCTGTTCTGCGCGCTGGCGCCCACCCTGCCCTTGCTGGTGGCGGCGCGGCTGCTCCAGGGCCTGGGCGCGAGCGCCATCATGAGCGTCAACGGCGCGCTGCTGCGCGCCATCTTCCCCACCAGCCTGCTCGGGCGGGCGCTGGGAACCAATGCGCTGATCGTGGCGGTCGCCTTCGCCCTCGGGCCGTCGTTGGCATCGGTGATCCTGTCGGTCGCCTCCTGGCCCTGGCTGTTCGCGATCAACGTGCCGCTCGGCTTGCTCGCGCTCGGGCTCGACTGGCGGCTGCTTCCCCAGATCGCGCCGCGCAGCGGCCGCCTGGACCGGCTGGCCGTCTTGTACAGCATGGGCGCTTTCGGCCTGTTCATCCTCGCCATCGGCGACGCGGCGCATTTCGCCAGCCTTGCCACCACGCTGGCGGAACTGGCCGCCGCCGTCGCGCTGCTCATCCTGCTGGTGCGGCGCGAGGCAGGACGAGCAGCGCCCATCCTGCCGGTGGACCTGTTCCGGCGGCCGCTGTTCGCGCTGTCCTCGCTGACCTCCATGTGCACCTTCGCCACGCAGAGCCTGGCCTTCGTGTCGCTGCCCTTCCATTTCGAGTCGGCGCTGGGCCGCTCGTCGATCGAGACGGGTTTCCTGATGACGCCGTGGCCGGTCGTGGTCGGCATCATGGCGCCGATCGCCGGCCGCCTGAGCGACCGCTATCCGCCGGGCCTGCTGGGCGGAATAGGCTTGGCGGCGCTTGCCGCCGGCATGGCGTCGCTCTATTTGCTGCCGGCCGATGCCGGCGATCTCGCCATCGGCTGGCGCATGGCACTGTGCGGCATCGGCTTCGGCTTCTTCCAGGCGCCGAATCTGAAGTCGATCATGAGCAGCGCGCCGCGCAACCGCAGCGGCAGCGCCAGCGGCGTGGTCGCGATTTCCCGCCTCACCGGGCAGACCACCGGGGCGGCGCTGGTTGCGCTATGCCTCAGCCTGTCGGTGCAGAGCGGCCCCGGCTATGCCCTGTTCCTGGGCGCCCTGTTTGCGGTCGCGGCGAGCATTGCCAGCTTCAGCCGCCTGCTGGTGCCGACGATAGCGGATTAGCGCCGTTCCTCATGCGTCCGCTGGCACAGCGGCGGCTTCCTCGCTCCGTTTACCGCCGAGAGAATTCGCTCGCCAAGGCATTACCGTTAAGCAATAATCGGAAAACACTACAATAACGATTCGAGCGGGGGACCACCAATGCGGCTATACGAACTATGCCGACAATATCAGCGAGCCATCGATGCCAAGGATCTTTCCGGCGTGCTGGCGCTGTTCACCGAGGATGCGCTGATCACCACGCCGCTATCCGGCCAGCTTCCGCCCCTGGAGTACCACCGCCGCCTGTTCGCCATTGCGCGGCAATCGATCAGCCGGGTGCTCAACGTCTACGAAGGCACCAAGGGGAATCCATCGCTGGCGCTGTACCTCCAGCACACGCTGGTGCTGACCAACGGCAAGACGATCGAAATCAGGGCGATGAACGTCTACGATGCCACGCCCGGCGAGGACAGGTTCACCAGCATGAACATTCTTTTCGACGGCGCCGCCGTGAGCCGGCGGCTCACCCCCGAGCAGCTGGATTGCATTGGCGTATGAGGGGTTCCCAAGCGGTCGCCCAAGGCAGGCGCGTGCGCACCCGCCGCGTGATCGTTCAAAGCCCCTTGCGCACCACGTGAAATCGCACGTCTTCCATGGTCCCGCGCAAGCGCGACAAGGCCAGCGCTTCCGCTTCGTCGGCGCGGTCGGCCGTGCCGATCACCTCCGACCAATCGCTCCAGTCGGCCACGATATTGCCCGCATCGTCGGCGATGCGCGTGCGAAAACGGCTCTCGAACCTGTGGTCGGGCGTCGGTTTCACCATGATCTCGATTTCGTTGTTCATCTCCGCTTCTCCGCTGAATGTGCGTGTCCGCACTCGGCCACGGCGCAACCGCTGCTGCCGATGGTCGCGGCGCAAGCACGGGACAATAAGAGCGCGAAACGCGGCAACTGGTTCGCCCCTGGCACCTCATCCCTGGCTGCCTGAACGCATTGCCGAATGGACACTGTGCGGGCGCTCAGCGTGTCCAGCTGTCGCCGGCGCGGCGAAACAGGCCCGGATGGCGCATTGCCTGGTAAGTCAGCTGATGCGCCGGCCGCGTGATTTCCGTGGCGCTGCCGAGGTCGAGAATGCCGAAGGTCGACAGGCTCTGGTTGAACAGCGCCAGGATGCGGCTCTGCAGCGCCGGCTGAAAGTCGGGCAGGCGGTTGCGGCAGCAGATCAGCTGGAATTCATTGAAGGAACTGTCGGTGGCCAGGCTGTACTGCGCCCAGATGATGCGGGAGCGAAGGTGGTCGGAGAAGAAGGCGCGTCCATCACGGACCACGTAATGGTCCGCGAACCTCCCCTTGCCGCCGCTCTCGACATAGCTCGCCTCGTACCGCGGGATGCGCTCCGGCGGAAAAGCGCCCTCCCTGACCGCCTGCAGCACGCCTTCGTCGGAGCAGGTGGCGAAGATGAAGCTCCTGTCGTAGTTCGCCTCTTCCGCCAGCAGGATGGCGACCGAGAACACATCCTCCGGGCACAGGCTTTCGGCGATCCAGATCTTGGGCGCAGGATAGCTGCCGAGCAGCGGACCCAGGATGCCGCGCAGCGCGGCGAATTCGGATGCCTGTTCGAACAGCCCGGCCTCGCGCGTGAGCAGGAAGCGGCACAGCGCGCGGCAGAAAGCCGGATCGCGCAGCATCGGCGCCAGCATGGCGCTGATGCTGTCGAGCCGGTTCTGCGCCCGGAAGGCTTCCAGCCGACGCGTCAGCCCGCCGCGCTCATACTCGCGGAAATCGGCGCCGTAACGCCGGTACAGGCCTTCCAGCAGCAGGTCGACCTCGATGCCTTCCAGCTGCCGTTCGTCCTGCGCGATCAGCGGGTTCATTGATACAGCCATACCCGCATCAGGGAGAGCAGGCGCGAGACATCCACCGGCTTGGTGATGTAGTCGGAGGCGCCGGCCGCGAGGCACTTGTCGCGGTCGCCTTTCATCGCCTTGGCGGTCAGGGTGATGATGGGCAGCGACTGGAAGCGCTGGTTCTTGCGGATCTCGCGTATCGTGTCGTAGCCGTCCATCTCCGGCATCATGATGTCCATCAGCACGATCTCGATCGAATCGTCGCGTTCCAGGATCTCGATGCCGTCCCGCCCGTTCTCCGCAAACTGCACCGACATGTTGTAGCGTTCGAGCACCGTGGTCAGCGCGAAGATGTTGCGCAGATCGTCGTCGACGATCAGCACCTTCCTGCCTTCCAGGCCGTTGCCCGCATCGTCCACCTGCTCGATCATGCGCCGCTGCGCTTCCGGCAGGCTGAGCGGAGAACGGTGCAGGAACAGCGCCGTTTCATGTACCAGCCGCTCGGGCGAGCGCACGTCCTTGACGACGATGGTCTTGGCCATCGAGGACAGCTTGCTGATCTCCTGCCGCTGCAGATCCTTCGCGGTGTAGACCACCACCGGCACATCGCGCAGGGCGTCGTCCTTGCCCATGCCCTCGAGCAGCTCCATGCCGTTGATGTCCGGCAGGGTCAGGTCCAGCACCATGCAGTCGAAGCGCCTCGACTTGAGCGCGTCCATCGCCCTGGCGCCGGTATCGACGGCGGTGATGTCCACGTCGCTGTCGGCGATCAGGGACACGATCTGCTGGCGCTGCAGCTCATCATCCTCGACGACCAGCAGGTTGCGCTTGCCGCGGTTGAGGTATTGCTGCACCCGTGCCATCTCTTCCTCCAGCCGCTCGCGCGAGATCGGCTTGACGAGGTAGGAGATCGCGCCCTGGCGCAAGCCGCGCTCGCGCTCGCTCGAACTGGACAGGATGTGCACCGGAATGTGCCGGGTGCGCGGATCGCGCTTGAGGCGGTCCAGCACGGTGAAACCATCGATGTCGGGCAGGTCGATGTCGAGGAAGATCGCGGTCGGCGTGTAGTCGCGCGCCAGGGTCAGCGCCGAATTGCCGGACTCGGTGACGATGGCCTTGAAATTCCGTTCATGGGCCAGCAGCAGCAGGGTGGACGCGAATTCCTGGTCGTCCTCGATGATGAGGATGGCGGGATCGCCCGGCGCGACGAGATAGCGGTCGTCGCCGCTGTGCTCCTGGTCCACCAGCACGGTAATGGCCGCGGGCCCCGCTGTCGCCTCCGCCTCGGCGCCGTTTTCCGACGCTTTCCGCCTGATCGCACCGGCGGGCGCGGCCGACGGCGATGCGGCCGTGTCGCCGGCATAGCCGATCGCCTGCTGGCCGATGGTGTTGTGATTGACGAAGCCGCTGCGATGGTAAGGCAGGTAGAGCGTGAAGGTGCTGCCCACGCCGACCGTGCTGGTGACGCGGATCTCGCCGCCGAGCAGGCGGGCGAGCTCGCGGCTGATCGACAGGCCGAGGCCGGTGCCGCCGTATTTGCGCGCAGTGCTGCCGTCGGCCTGCTGGAAGGCTTCGAAGATGAGCTGCAGCTTGTCGTTCGGGATGCCGACGCCGGTGTCGATGACCGAGAACGCGAGCACCGTGTCGGCATTGCGCAGGCCGGGATGGTCGCTGCTCCAGCCCGAGGCGGCGATATCGATCTGCAGCTGCACCTGGCCGCGCGAGGTGAACTTGAAGGCGTTCGACAGCAGGTTCTTCAGGATCTGCTGCAGGCGGGTGGTGTCGGTCATCATCGCCGACGGCAGGGCGGTGCCGAGCGTGATGCCGAAGCTGATGCTCTTCGCCTCGGCCATGTGGCGGAAGGTGCGCTCCAGGTAGCCGGTCAGCACCGAGAAGCGGTACTCGCTCACCTCCAGGGTCACGGTGCCCGACTCGATCTTCGACAAGTCCAGGATGTCGTTGATGAGGGTGAGCAGATCGTTGCCGGAGCCGTAGATGGATTTCGCATACTCCACCTGGCTGGCCGACAGGTTTCCGTTCGGGTTGTCGCCGAGCTGCTGCGCCAGCAGCAGCAGGCTGTTCAGCGGCGTGCGCAGCTCGTGCGACATGTTGGCCAGGAACTCCGATTTGTACTTCGAAGACAGCGCCAGCTGGGTCGCCTTCTCTTCCAGCGCGAACTTGGCCTGTTCCACCTCCTGGTTCTTGCGCTCCACCTCGCTGTTCTGCTCCGACAGCAGGCGCGCCTTTTCCGCCAGCTCCTGGTTGGTCTGCTGCAATTCCTGCGCCAGGCGCTGCGACTGGGTCAGCAGGCTTTCGGTGCGGCTGTTGGCCTCGATGGTGTTGAGCACCACGCCGATGGATTCCATCAGCTGGTCGAGGAAGTCGATGTGGGTCAGCGTGAAGCGGTCGAGCGAAGCGATCTCGATCACCGCCTTCACTTCCTGCTCGAACAGGATGGGCAGCACCACGATGTTGGTCGGCGGCGCCGCGCCGAGGGCGGACGACACCATGATGTAATCGCGCGGCACGTTGGTCAGCCAGACGCGGGTCTTCTCCACCGCGCACTGGCCGACCAGGCCTTCGCCCGGCCCGAAGGAATCCGGCACCTTGCGGTTGGAACGGTAGCCATAGCTGGCGATGCGGTTCAGGCGCTGGGTCTGGTTTTGCGAATCCATCATGTAGAACACGCCGTGATGGGCGGACACCAGCGGCGCCAGCTCCGACAGGATCAGACTGCTCACCGTCTCCAGATCGCGCTGGCCCTGCAGCAGGCGGGTGAAGCGCGCCAGGTTGGTCTTCAGCCAGTCCTGCTCCGCGTTCTTCTGGGTGGTTTCCTTCAGGTTGCGGATCATCTCGTTGATGTTGTCCTTCAGGTCCGCCACCTCGCCGCTCGCCGCCACCTGGATCGAGCGCGACAGGTCGCCGCGCGTCACCGCCGTCGCCACCTCGGCGATCGCCCGCACCTGGGTGGTGAGGTTGGCCGCCAGCTGGTTGACGTTCTCGGTCAGGTCTTTCCAGGTACCGGAAGCGCCCGGCACGCTGGCCTGGCCGCCGAGCTTGCCTTCCACGCCCACCTCGCGTGCCACGGTGGTCACCTGCTCGGCGAACACTGCCAGCGTGTCGGTCATCTCGTTGATGGTATTGGCCAGCGAGGCGATCTCGCCCTGGGCCGCCACCGTCAGCTTCTTCTTCAGGTCGCCGTTCGCCACGGCGGTCACCACGCCGGCGATGCCGCGCACCTGCTCCGTCAGGTTGGCCGCCATGAAGTTCACGTTCTCGGTCAAGTCCTTCCAGGTGCCGCCGACGCCCTTCACCTGCGCCTGGCCGCCGAGCTTGCCTTCGGTGCCCACCTCGCGCGCCACCCGCGTCACCTCCGAGGCGAACGAGGACAGCTGGTCCACCATCACGTTGATCGTGTTCTTCAGCGCGAGAATTTCGCCCTTCACGTCAACCGTGATCTTTTTGGAGAGGTCGCCGTTGGCCACCGCCGTCGTCACTTCCGCGATGTTACGCACCTGGTCGGTGAGGTTCGACGCCATGAAGTTCACCGAGTCGGTAAGGTCCTTCCAGGTGCCGGAAGCGCCGGGCACGAAAGCCTGTCCGCCGAGGCGGCCTTCGGTACCCACCTCCCGCGCCACCCGAGTCACCTCGGATGCGAACGAACGCAGCTGGTCCACCATGGTGTTGATGGTGTCCTTCAACTGCAGAATCTCGCCGCGCACGTCCACCGTGATCTTCTTCGACAGGTCGCCGTTGGCCACGGCGGTGGTCACGTCGGCGATGTTGCGCACCTGCGAGGTCAGGTTGCCGGCCATGGAGTTCACCGAGTCGGTCAGGTCCTTCCAGGTACCCGCCACGCCCGGCACGTTGGCCTGGCCGCCGAGCTTGCCTTCGGTACCCACTTCCCGCGCCACTCGCGTCACTTCCGATGCAAACGAGGACAGCTGGTCCACCATCACGTTGATCGTGTCCTTCAGCTCCAGAATCTCGCCCTTCACGTCGGCGGTGATCTTCTTCGACAGATCGCCGTTGGCCACCGCCGTCGTCACCTCTGCGATGTTCCGCACCTGGCCGGTGAGGTTCGAGGCCATGAAGTTCACGTTGTCGGTGAGGTCCTTCCAGGTACCCGCCACGCCAGGCACGTTGGCCTGGCCGCCGAGCTTGCCTTCGGTGCCCACTTCACGGGCCACCCGCGTCACCTCCGAGGCAAACGAGGACAGCTGGTCCACCATCACGTTGATGGTGTCCTTCAGCTGAAGAATCTCGCCCTTGGCATTCGCGGTGATCTTCTTCGACAGGTCGCCGTTCGCCACCGCCGTCGTCACTTCCGCAATGTTCCGCACCTGACCAGTCAGGTTGCCGGCCATGGAGTTCACCGAGTCGGTGAGGTCTTTCCAGGTGCCGGCCACGCCCGGCACGTTGGCCTGGCCGCCGAGTTCGCCCTCGGTGCCCACTTCCCGCGCCACCCGCGTCACTTCCGAGGCGAACGAACGTAGCTGGTCCACCATCACGTTGATGGTGTCCTTCAATTCGAGAATTTCGCCTTTCGCATCGGCGGTAATTTTCTTCGACAGGTCGCCGTTCGCCACCGCTGTCGTCACCTCGGCGATGTTTCGCACCTGGCCGGTCAGGTTGCCGGCCATGGAGTTCACCGAGTCGGTCAGGTCCTTCCAGGTGCCGGCCACGCCGGTCACCTCCGCCTGGCCGCCGAGCTTACCCTCGGTGCCCACTTCCCGCGCCACCCGCGTCACCTCCGATGCGAAGGAGGACAGCTGGTCCACCATCACGTTGATGGTGTTCTTCAGCTGCAGAATCTCGCCTTTCGCGTCGGCGGTAATCTTCTTCGACAGGTCGCCGTTGGCCACGGCCGTCGTCACTTCCGCAATGTTCCGCACCTGGCCGGTGAGGTTCGAGGCCATCGAGTTGACGTTGTCGGTGAGGTCTTTCCAGGTGCCGCCCACGCCCGGCACGTTGGCCTGGCCGCCGAGCTTGCCTTCGGTGCCCACCTCGCGCGCCACCCGCGTCACCTCCGAGGCGAACGAGGACAGCTGGTCCACCATCACGTTGATGGTGTTCTTCAGTTCCAGGATCTCGCCTTTCACGTCGGCGGTAATTTTCTTCGACAGGTCGCCGTTCGCCACCGCCGTCGTCACGTCGGCGATGTTACGCACCTGGCCGGTCAGGTTCGACGCCATGAAGTTCACATTGTCGGTGAGGTCTTTCCAGGTGCCGGCCACGCCCTTCACCTGCGCCTGGCCGCCGAGCTTGCCCTCGGTGCCCACTTCACGGGCCACCCGCGTCACCTCCGATGCGAACGAAGACAGCTGGTCCACCATCACGTTGATGGTGTTCTTCAGCTGCAGAATCTCGCCTTTCGCGTCGGCGGTGATCTTCTTCGACAGGTCGCCGTTGGCCACCGCCGTCGTCACCTCCGCGATGTTCCGCACCTGGCCGGTCAGGTTCGAGGCCATCGAGTTGACGTTGTCGGTGAGGTCCTTCCAGGTGCCGGAAGCGCCGGGCACGAAAGCCTGGCCGCCGAGGCGGCCTTCGGTGCCCACCTCCCGCGCTACCCGCGTCACCTCCGAGGCGAAGGACCGCAGTTGGTCCACCATGGTGTTGATGGTGTCCTTCAATTGCAGGATCTCGCCGCGCACGTCCACCGTGATCTTCTTCGACAGGTCGCCGTTGGCCACCGCGGTGGTCACGTCGGCGATGTTTCGCACCTGCGAGGTCAGGTTGCCGGCCATGGAGTTCACCGAGTCGGTCAGGTCCTTCCAGGTGCCGGCCACGCCCGGCACGTTGGCCTGGCCGCCGAGCTTGCCGTCGGTGCCCACTTCCCGCGCCACCCGCGTCACTTCCGATGCGAAGGAGGACAGCTGCGATACCATGGTATTGGCGGTGGTGGCCGAGCGCAGGAACTGACCCTTGAGCGGCCGGCCATCGACGTCCAGCATCATGGTCTGCGACAGATCGCCCTTCGCCACCGCGCCGATGACCCGCGCCATTTCAGTGGTCGGCCGCACCAGGTCGTCGATCAGCACGTTGACGGAATTGACCAGGGTGGCCCAGCGCCCGCCCACCGGCGGCGTTTCGCAGCGCTCGGACAGGCGGCCGTCGCGGCCGACGATGCGGCTGACGCTGACGATATTGCGCGCCATCGCCTCGCTGTTTTCCATGATTTCGTTCAGCGTATCGGCAATCTTGCCATCCAGGCCGGCGAGGTCGGACGGCATCCTCACCGAAAAATCGCCTTTTTTCAAGGCCATCAATGCGGCGAGAAGCTGGCGGGAATCGAGCATTTGCGGGAGATCGGAGACGGTATTCATCGGGATAGGGGGCGTGATCGCGCCGCATCGCCGCTGGATTCGGCCACGTGTTTCGCCTGAATGCCAACGGTCTTGCCGCGCTTTGATTCCGGACAAATTGGGAAAGCCGCAATGGTAGCAATGCCTGTCACTGCGCAAGCATTGCCTTTTTTGCGTTAGATCAATGTTGCTTCGCTTTCATGCCACCATGCCGGCGGACATTGCTAGCCTTCGCAGTTGCTTCCAATCCCACGGCTTTTTGTTTGTGACCAATCAAAACCTTCCGAATGTACTGGTGGTCAATGACGACCCCGGCAGCCTGATCGGCCTGGTCGGTCTGCTGTCGCAATGGCAACAGGAACTCAACTTCCAGGTCTTCTCGGCGCGCTCGGGAGAGGAAGCGCTGCGCCACGTGCTGATGCACGAATTCGCCGTCATCCTGCTCGACGTGAACATGCCGAGCATGAGCGGCTTCGAAACGGCGGAAGCGATCCATTCGCGCAAGGCGTCGGCCTCCACCCCCATCATCTTCGTCACCGCCTACTCCGCGGACGAGATGAACCGGCTCAAGGGGTATGAACAGGGCGCGGTGGATTATTTGTTCACCCCCATCATTCCCGAGATCCTGAAAGCGAAGGTCGGCGTATTCGTCGCGCTGGCGCGCAACAAGCTTGAATTGAAGCTGCAAGCCAAGGTGCTGGACAAGAAAACCCGCGCGCTCACCGCCATCAACCAGCGGCTGGAAGCCGAGATCGACAAGCGGGAAATCGCCGAGCAGAAGAACCGGACGACGGAAGAATTCCTCGCCATGCTGGGCCATGAGCTGCGCAATCCGCTGAGCGCCATCAGCAGCGCGGCGACCCTGCTGAGCATGGACGGCGTCAATCATGCGCAGTCGACCAAGGCGCGGCAGATCATCCTGCGCCAGAGCGGACAGCTGACCCGGATCGTCGACGACCTGCTGGACCTGAGCCGGGTCATGTCGGGACGCATCACCCTCGCCAAGCGGCCGCTCGATTTTTCCAAGCTGGTCCATGCCTGCCTGGAGACGCTGGTGTTTTCCGGCAGGACGCGGGATTACCAGATCAGCATCCATACCGACATCGTTTTCGTGGACGCCGATCCGACCCGCATGGAACAGGTGATCACCAACCTGCTGGACAATGCGATCAAGTACACCCCGTCCGGCGGCGAGATCGATATCGAGCTGCGTTCGACCAACGAGGACGTCACCCTGTCGGTGCGCGACTCCGGCATCGGCATGTCGGCCGACCTGCTGCCGCGCGTCTTCGATGTGTTCGTGCAGGGCGAGCGGACGCTGGACCGGCCGCAAGGCGGCCTGGGCATAGGACTGTCCCTGGTGCGCCAGCTCGTGACCATGCACGGCGGGTCGGTCGAAGCCAGGAGCGACGGCATCGGGCGCGGCAGCACGCTGTTCATCCGCCTGCCGCAGATCTACCACCAGGCGGAAGCGCCCGAGGCAATGCCGGAGAGCGAATCCCCGGACACCTACCGCATCCTCATCATCGAGGACAACGTCGACGGGCGGGACATCATGTCGATGCGGCTCTCCTCCCTCGGCCATGTGGTCATCACCGCCGGGGACGGACCGAGCGGCATCGAGCTCGCAGCCAAGGAAAAACCGGATGTGATCCTGCTCGACATCGGCTTGCCCACGATGGATGGCTATTCGGTCGCCAAGGCCCTGCGCGCCAATCCCGCCACCTGCCACATGAGGCTGATCGCGCTGACCGGCTATGGCCTCGAGGAAGACCGCATCCGGTCGATCGAAGCCGGCTTCGACCTCCACCTGGTGAAGCCGGTCGATCATGAGCGGCTGCTGAAGGCCATCACGGCCAGTCCGGCGAAAGCGGCCCAGTTTCTCTGATCCTTCGGGCGATCGCATTCCCGCTTCACCCCGAATTGCCCTGTTCCACCCATGATTGCATGCCTTGATGTACCGGGAAAATGACCAGCAACAGCATCCCGGATGACGTAAGACGATTCATTGTGAATACCGTGCCCTCGATACCCCACCTGGAGGCGATGCTGCTGCTGCGCGACCGGCGACAGCCCTGGCCGGTGGCCAAGGTTGCCGAAAGGCTTTACACCACGGAGCAGAAAGCCAGGAAGCTCCTGTCGGATCTCGTCAGGAAAGGGATCGCCAGAGCGCGCGAGGGAGACCCCGACGCCTTCGAATACGCGCCAACCCCGGCCCAGCTGGGCGCCGTCATCGATGGCCTGGCGCGGGCTTATGCCACCCACCTCGTGGAAATCACCCATCTGATCCACGCCAAGAGCGCCAACCGGGCGCAGCGCTTTGCCGATGCCTTCAAGTGGCGGGAGGCGGGCTGATGGGCGCGATCGTCTATCTCCTCTGCGCCGGCACCGCCCTGCTCTGCACATTCCTGCTGCTGCGGGCCTACCTGCGCAAGCGCGCGCGCCTGCTGTTCTGGAGCGGGCTGTGCTTCGCCGGCCTGTCGATCAACAACCTGGTGCTGGTATTGGACCGGATCGTCTTCCCCGAGATCGATCTCTCCTTGTGGCGGCTGCTGGTGGCGCTGATCGCGATGCTGCCGCTGCTCTACGGCTTGATATGGGACGAGGAATGAGGAGGACACCATGAATCAGATGCTGGCAGGCGCCATTGCCATGGCCTGGCTCATTCCCGGCGTCTTCTTCCTGCGCTTCTGGACCGTGACGCGGGACAGATTCTTTCTCTTCTTCGCCGCCGCCTTCATCATCGAAAGCGCCAACCGGGTATTCTTCTGGCAGCAGGCGGACATCACCGAAGACCTGCAACCGTATTACCTGATCAGACTGGCCGCCTATGTGCTGATCCTGATCGCCATCCTCGACAAGAACCGCAAGCGCGACTGATGCCGGCGGGCCGCGGCCCGCTCTCTCCAGGCTCGACGGCGGCGCGTGCCGACCTTGACGCTTGCTGCAGAGCGAACCGCCGCTGCGAGCCCTTCACCCTTCATGACGGAAATCGCGCACCGGATTCCTGGGCGGATGGGCTTCGAGCTCGCTTCGCACCCGCTCCGCCAGGTCGGCGAATCGGAAGGGCTTGGGCAGAATGTTGAGCGGGCCTTCCGGAGCGGAACGCCCCCCGCCGGCAAGGGAAGCGGCGCCTGAAACGCTCGACAGGTCATCCATGTAGCCGGTGGCGATCAGCACCGGGATGTCCGGCTGCCGTTCCCGCACCCGCTGCATGAGCTGCAAGCCGTTCATCCCGCCCGGCATGATGACGTCGGTGAAGAGCAGGTCGACATTGCCGTACCGGTCGAGCAGGCCCAATGCTTCCTCGCCGCTGGCGGCGGCCAGCACGCGGTAGCCGAGCGACTGCAGAAAGTTCTGCGACAGCTCGCGGATGTCCTGGCTGTCGTCCACCACGAGAATGGTCTTGCGCTCCAGGATCGCCTGCACGTTCCAGTTCGGTCCGTTGCCCGCCTGCTGATCGGCCAGCCGTTCGGCCGCCATCTCGAATGCCGAGCGGTCGGACACCGGGAAGATCATGCGGATGGTCGTGCCCTTGCCCATCATGCTGTCGATTTCCAGGCGTCCATGGGATTGCTGCACGAAGCCGTGCACCATGGCCAGGCCCAACCCCGTGCCGGGACCCTTGGTGGTGAAAAAAGGTTCGGTCGCCCGGCGTGCCACTTCCGGCGCCATGCCCTCCCCTTCGTCGATGATGCAGATGACGACGTACACCCCGGGCTGCAGGCCATGCGCATCGATGCGTTCCTTGTCGGTCAGCACCGAGGTGCCGATCGTGACCCGGCCGCCCTGGGGCATGGCATCCCGCGCGTTGATCAGCACATTCAGCAGCGCCATTTCCAGATGCGTGGGATCGAGTTCGCAGGAGGGCACGCCCGGCTTCAGGTCCAGATGCAGGTCGACGCGCTCGCCCAAGGTCCGGATCAGCATCTCGCTGAACTCGACCACCAGCGCATTCAGGTTGACGCGCTTCGGTTCGAGACGCTGCTTGCGGGCGAAGGTCAGCAGTTGCTGGGTCAGCTTGGAAGCCTTTTCGATGGCCGACTGCGCGCGCTCGATGGCCTTGACGGCCCCTTCGTTATTGCCCTTCAGCAGTTCCAGCGCCATTTCCTGGTTGCCGGATGCCACCTGCAGCAGATTGTTGAAGTCGTGCGCCAGGCCGGCGGTCAACTGGCCGATGGCTTCCATCTTCTGCGCCTGCAGATACGATTGCTCCGATACCCGGCGGCGGGTGATGTCGAGCTGGGAAGCGAAGTAGTAGAGCAGCTTGCCGTTCTGATCGAAGATCGGTCCGATGAAGAGCGCGTTCCAGAACGGTTTCCCCGACGCCTTGTAGTTCAGGATGTCGACCGCCACCGCGCGCTGTTCCGACAGCGCACTGCGCACTTCGGCCACCGTCGCCGGATTGGTTTCCTTGCCCTGGAGGAAGCGGCAGTTGCGGCCGATGACCTGCCCCTCTTCATACTCGGTCAGATCGAGGAAGGCCCGGTTCACGAACACGATGGGATTGTCCGGCTGGTTGGGGTCGGTCACCACCATCGGCATGCGCGTCATCTGCACGGCGGCGAAGAAGATATTGCCGCGGTCGCCCAGGCCTGGCTCGGTGATGAAGCTCGTCTGCCAATGCCGCATCCCCGGATTGCCCATCGGACTGAAGCTGTTGCCTTCTACCTCGCCGGCAGCGGGAATGCCGGCACTTTGTCCTTCGCCCTGCTCGTCGACAGGCTTGTCGCCGATATCTTTTCCACTGCCAATTGCCATTGTTTCGCCTTGACCACTTCTCTAATTAACTCTTTCTACGACCGTGATGCGTGCAGCAAGTTTTTTGCAAAAGCGGAATCATAGCGAGCAGCGTGGCGAGATGCCGCATGAGAATCGACACAAAGATGGCAAAAACCCGTCCCGTTGATTTCCATCAATCGATTCCAGGCAAAGGGAAGAGGGTTTATTGGCGGCTTTACGGACAGCAAGGGGTTACGGGCGAAGCAGGCTCATTAGCTCGAGCCGGTCACTGCATGTTCCCGACTGGCTTCCGTGGGAAGAAAGCCGATGCGGGGCGGAGTCGCATGCGCCCCGCCCGCGCTGTCATCAGCCGAAGTTGATGTTGTTGTGGCCGCACTGGCTGGGGGCGACGTTGGCAGTGGTGCCGCAGACGAAGGCGGCGTTGTTGCCGTTGTTGACCACGGTGTTCTGCTGCTGGCCGAGCTGCTGGCTGGCGTTGAAGGTGGTGGCCGACTTGTCCAGCGACACGCTCGGGCCGCCGTAGGACGGGGCGCAGTAGGACGGCATGGCCGGCAGGCAGGAAGGCATGCTCCAGCCGCAGCCGCCGACGACGGCGGACAGGGCGTCGGCGCCGAGTTCGGTGGTGGCAACGGGCAGGTCTTTGAGGATGAGGGTTTTCATGATGGCTCTCCTGGGCTGATGCGTGAATGGGATTAAGGGTGTAGGGGGTGGATCAATGGAAGTTGATGTTGTTGCTGCCGTTCTGGGTCGGGGTGACGTTGGCCGTGATGCCGGAGGCAAAGGCGACGTTGTTGCCGTTGTTGACCAGGGTGCCCTGGCTTTGCTGCAGCTGCTGGGAGGCTTTGAAGTCCAGGCTCTTCATGTCGAAATCAAAGCTCGGGCCGGCGTAGGACGGCAGGCAGCCGACCGGAATGCAGCTGGCAAAGCCGGTGCCGCCGGAAACTGCCGCCATGGATGCGGCGTCGAGTTCGGATTCGATATGCAGGTCTTTGAGGATCAGGGTTTTCATGTCGGTTCTCTCTTCGTTTGGATGGTTGGGATGGCGAGTGTTGTTGTCTCACTCGGGGTTCTCTATTGCAGCGACCGTGCCAGCCCGCGCCGGCCCCTGATTGATAGGGCCAAGTCATTGAATATTCGAAGTTTTTCAAGGGCGCGTTCCGAGCGCCGACGAAAAGTGCAGTGGCGGGCGGCGCTCGTCTGTTGGTCGGGCGCCCACAGGCGGCTGGCGGATGTTGGCGTGCCAGCGCCATGCGATCCGCACGATGCAAGCGACATGACAGGCGGACAAGCTTGAAGACGCCTCTGCCGCAGACGCTATTTCCTCATGGAACTAAGCGCCCATCCGCGACTCTGATGGCTCTCGATCACTGAATCACTGAAGAGGGAAATGCATGGTTCTCGGCGTAATACGAAACAGGAAAGACTCGAAGCGGCGCGTGCCGGTCCATATCTTCGATGCCGGCATCGGATACCGGATCGAAGCCTGGGTAGTGGGCGAACGCATCTCCGAAGTGGAAGTATCAAAGCATGCGGACAACGGCGACCTGTGGATCATCGTTGAACATGGTCAGGTTGGCGCCGGCGAGGCCTTCGTCAGCGCGCAAGCATGGAACGCGCGCTATCAGCATTACAAGCGGAGCATGATCGCGGCGGCGTGAACCGTCGGCCTTCATGTGAAGAAGGTCCGCGCCAGGATGGTCGCGGACCTGCCAACGCGAAGCGCCCGGCTTCGCCTCATCATCCTACCTTTTGGACCGCGCCTGGTCCGCCATCCCCAATCCCGCGACGTCAATCCGCCTCATCGCCATCGATGGCGAAAATGTTCATCCTGGCCACGCACAGCGCGATGCGCATGTCATCCGCCTGCGCCAAGGCCTGCAGGTAGTCCACCTCTTCTGCCCGAAGCGATGACTTCGTGATATCGAACAGGCGCGGATCGGACAGCAGCAGCTTGAACTTGGCGCCGATCCGTCCGCCGAGATAAAGCCAGGCGGCAATGAGCGTCTTGAGCCGCACCGGGTCCGGCAGCGCGACGCCGAATGCGCGGAAGAAGGCTTCGAAGCGCTGCCTCTCCTCGGGCGCGGCGAAATGGTCCTCCGCGCCGCCTTGCTGCATGCCGTCCAGCGGCAGCGGCAATGCCAAAGCATCGAGTATCCGTTGCCGGCGCTGGGCGATACGGCCGGAAGATGGGGAAGGCGAAGCGCGGGAGTTCATCGGGCGGTTCGGCGTGACTGAGGAAAGCCGAGAATCAGAACGACAGGCTCTTCAGCTTGGCAGAAAAGCATGAACGGGTCAAACCGTGGCGCTCCCCAACCGAGATGAACGAGAAAAATGAAACATCGTTTCATTTTTCTGCGAACCGTCAATTGCGGCCGGCTCATGGACGATTCCATGTCAATCATCGCTGCGGCGGCGACATTAGGATAAAAACGCGGCAATGCGAAGCGAGGTGTGCTGAAGCAGCCGCGGATCGCGTTTAGCGCGACTTTATCCATGACAGAGGAGACGCACGTGAAGAGAACGGCTTTGAGTGTTGGCGGCCTGGCCCTGGGCGGCATGATCATGATGACCGGATGCGGAGGATCGCTCGATGGCGCTGCCGCGGATGCCACGAGCGCCGCCAGCGTCAGCCTGGCCGCGCAGCGAAATGTAATGGAAGAAGCTCGGGAGCAGAACTCGCGCACGTTCGTCGCGCCGGATCCGGCCAAGGCAACGGACTATGAGGCCGCGGCGAATGGCAGCCCCGGCTTCAAGGCCCTCGCCGGCGCCACCGTGGAGACCGACCGCTGGGCGGGCGTGCTGAACGGCGCCGCCTATCGCATCGAAGTGCCCAGGAACTGGAACGGCAAGCTGGTCATGTATGCGCACGGCTATGTGGGAACCGTCGGGAACCTGTTGGTGACGATGCCCTCCATACGCCGGCACCTCATCGAACAGGGCTACGCCTGGGCCGCGTCCAGCTACAGCAAGAATTGGTATGACGTGCGCGCCGGCGTCGAAGACACCAATGCGCTGGCGCTCAACTTCAAGAAGATTGCCGCCGAACGCGGCCGCGTGGTGAGGGCGCCGCACAAGACCTACATCATCGGCCACTCGATGGGCGGCCACATCACCGGCGCGGCGATCGAAGAAGAGACTTACAAAACCGTCGTCAACAAGCAGAAATACGATGGCGCGGTGCCGATGTGCGGCGTGCTGGGCGATACCGAGCTGTTCGATTACTTCGGCGCCTATCAGATGGCGGCGCAGGCGCTTGCCGGCTATGCGAACACGCCGAGCACCGGCTTCAGCGCGATCGCCGGCAGTGTCATGGGCAGCCTCTTCACCACGTTCACCACCGCCCCCACCGATCAGGGCATGAAGCTGAGGCAGGTGGTGAAGCATCTCACCGGCGGCGAAAGGCCGATCTTCAGCGAAGGCTTCGCCAATAGCGGATTGCAGTCGGTGGTGTGGGGCACCTTCGGCCGCGATGGCACGGTGAACGGCATCCTCAACAAGAGCAGCGTCGACACGCGTCGGTTCGTCTATCAGCTCGACGACGATCCGGGGCTGTCGGCGGAAGAACAGACCTTCAACGACCTGGTGCAGGACCTCACCGGCGACCCCGACGCGAACCGCCTGCGCAGCGACGGCCTGCGCTGGATCCCGAAGGTGAATGGCCAGTTCAAGGTGCCGGTGGTGAGCATCCATACCCTGGGGGACATGTATGTGCCCTTCAGCATGGAACAGATCTATCGCAGGCGGGCGGAGGCGAATGGCAACGGCAACCTCCTGGTGCAGCGGGCGATCCGCGCGCCCAGCCACTGCGACTTCACGATCCAGGAACAGGTGGATGCGTTCGAAGCGATGATCAACTGGGCCGAAAACGATGTGAAGCCGGCCGGCGACGATGTCGTCACGCCGAGCACCGTGGCAGACAGCCGGTATGGCTGCGCCCATACCAGGCCGGCAGTGCAAGGCGTGGACAGCGCCGGCGTCGTGGCCACGCGCCAGCGCATGCCCGCCTGCTCCTGATCGCCGCATGCCGGGAAGGCTGCGCCCGGCGCGGCTGAAATGAAAAAAGCGCCGGCATGCCGGCGCTTCTCTTTTGCTGCTGCGTGCGATCAGGCGAACCGCAGGCGGATCGAATCCCAGATGCGGGCGAAGAAGCCGGCTTCCTTGACCTCCTCCAGCGCCACCACCGGCACTTCGCCGATCGGCTTGCCGTCATAGCTGATCTTGACCACGCCGACCTTGCTGCCCGACGCCAGCGGGGCCATCAGCTTGTCCTGCAGGACGACCTCCGTCTTGACCTTGTTGCCGGCGCCCTTGGCGAAGGTTTCGTAGCGGTCGGCGGCAATACCCACCTTCACCGTCTGCTGGGTGCCCTTCCACACCACCGGCGTGCCGACCTGCTGGCCCTTGCTGGCGACCTTGACCGCCTCGAAGTTGGAGAAGGCCCAGCCCAGCAGCTTGCGGCTTTCCTCGCCGCGGGCATGCGGCGAGGCGGTGCCGGTCACCACCGAGATGACGCGGAAGTCGCCGCTTACGCCCGGACGCTTGGCCGAGGCGATCAGGTTGTAGCCGGAACCGGTCACATAGCCGGTCTTCATGCCGTCCACGGTCGGATCGGTGTACAGCAGGACGTTGCGATTGCCCTGCTTGATCTTGTTGTAGGTGAATTCCTTGATCGAGTAGATCTTGTACTCTTCGGGGAAGTCGTGGATCAGGCGGGCGGCCAGGATGGTCAGGTCTTCGGCGGTGGAGTAATGATCCGGATGCGGCAGGCCGGAGGCGTTCATGAAGTGGGTGCCCTTCATGCCAAGTTCGCCCGCCTTCTTGTTCATCATGGCGGCGAAGGTTTCCTCGCTGCCGGCCACGGCCTCGGCCAGCTGCACGGCGGCGTCATTGCCGCTCTGGATGATCAGGCCATAGGTCAGGTCCTTGATGGACACCGGCACCTTCGGATCGATGAACATCTTGCTGGACGACTTGTCGACCCGATAGGCATTGAGCGACACGTTCACCATCTGGTCCCACTGCAGGCGCTTCTCGCGAATCGCTTCGAACACGAGATAGGCGGTCATCACCTTGGTCAGCGACGCCGGGATGATGCGCATGCCCGGTTCCTGGGAAGCCAGCATGCGGCCGGTGCTGGCGTCGAAAACGGTCCAGCTCTTGGCGGCCGCGACCGGCGCCGGCACGGTTTGCGCGATGGCCGGCAAGGCCAGCGCCGCGATGGCGCCGCAGAAGGCGGTGCGCGCCGCGAAGGCGCCGAACGAATGGGAAAGACGGAAGATCTGCATGTTTTTCAATAGCGTCAAGGGTGCCGGAGGCACAGGAGGATGCTCAAGCGGCCGCCGCGCGGCACGGAGTCGAGAGCGTTAAAAGGGTTAGTCCAACTCACCCCGGCATCATAGCGGATCATGCCGGATGCAAACAATCGGTTGCTTGAAAAATGCCCTGCCTGCGAGGCATTTGCGCTGATTGAATGATGAACTGGCAAGCGAATCCCGGCGATCGGTGACAAGATGACAGCGGGATGGCAGGAATGGCATGCAGGATTTGAAACTGCCGGAGATAGCGATTGCACAATTTGATTGCATGCGCTGCTGATCGCTGCTGCGGTAAAGCGCTCCGGAGCGTGTTGTCAATCCAAACAGGGGGCGCGTGCGGCCGCCTGCTTTAACACCTCGGCCAGCCGGACGAACTCGCGGCTTATGGCGGTCGGAACGGCACGGCGCCGACCGCGGTAAGGACAGGGCCGATTTCCGGCCGGAATTTGATCCCGCACAAACGACCCTGCGGCTTCCGCAGCCCTTCCCTGTCGGGCCTCGCCCGGCCGGCAGCGCGGCGTCGCAACCTCAATCCGGCTATCGATGCCTGCCGACGCCCACCTGCTGGCACATCGACAGCACCGGGCAGGTCGAGCAGTGCGGGAGATTGCCGGTGCAGATGTGCTTGCCGAAAGGCACAAGCAAGCGGTTGATTTCTATCCAGTATTCGCGCGGCAGCTTGGCTTCCAGCGCCGGCAGGGACTTCTCGGGCGTGGCGGCGTGAATGTAGCCCCAGCGCGTGGTGACACGATGGACATGCACGTCCACGCTGATGAAGGGCGCCCCGCAGGCAATTCCCAGCACCAGGTTGGCGCACTTGGGGCCGACGCCGGCGAAGGAGAGCATCACATCCCGGTCGCAGGGCAGCTCGCCGTCGAACTCCTCGATCAGCCGGCGCGCGATGGCGAGAATCTGGCCCGCCTTCCGCTCGTGGAAGGTGCTGGCGCCGATGAGGCGGTCCAGCTCTTCGTAGCTCAGGCGGGACATCTCGGCCGGCGAGCGCGCGCGTTCGAACACCTTGCGCGACACCGGCAGGGTGACTTCGTCGAAGGTCCGTATCGAGATGATGCAGGCCACCAGCTGTTCGAAGGCCGAGGCGTAGCCTTCCTCCGCCAGCTGGAACAGCGCCGCCTTCGGCCAGGGCTCGACCGCGGTCCGAATGCGCCGCATGGCGTCGTCGATATCGAAAGGCTGCTTGTCCATGAGGCGCTCCGGGCCGGCTCGTATGAAACGAGAGACCTGCGCGACGCCGGAAAAATCCCGCCGCAACGGGGGATGGCGCAAGCGCTGCGACCATGCCAATACCGGCGGCATGAAACTGCTTGTCGGGGCGGGCTTGCGCCGCGGGTCTGGGGAATGGAATGCTGGTGCCGCGGGAGCGATGGACGAGGTGGTCTGCGCTTGGGCGTCTGGCCTGGAAGGAAGCTGGCGTCTCCACGGGGATTCGAACCCCGGTACTCACCGTGAAAGGGTGATGTCCTAGGCCTCTAGACGATGGAGACGTCGAGGCGATTGCGAGCCCGGCATTCTACTGGATAGTCGGAATTTTGCAAGCTTCCGCGCAAGGCGCTTCTTGCCGGGTCGAACGATGCCGGCGCGATGCGAGGCGGCGCCGAACGGATCGAGTGCACCTGCCGCCATGGTCCGCGATTGATCGGCGCCACGAGGGACGTTGATTGCCGCGATGCAGGCTGCGATGCCAGCCCGAGGCGCGCTTTAAGCGGTTATCATGGTCCAGCCCTGCACCGGCATGAATCGCGCTATGCAACGATTCCCCCGCGCGCATCGCGCTTCACTGGCAAACAACCGGATCACTATGGCACTAGACATTCAGGCAGTCGAACAGCTGATCAAGGAAATCGAACTCACCGACCCCATCGACTGGGGCATGCTCAACATCGATGAGGACGATGCCACCCGCCTGATCGCCCTGTCGGTGGTGGAGCATTACGAGCAGAACATCCGTCCGATGTCGGAGAGCGAACGCGAATACATCTTCGTCGCCTCGCTCGCCAAGCTGACGCTCGAGAACTTCGTGCTCAACCTGAAGCTGGCGAAGGCGACGGGAAAGGCGGGTTGACGATCAGGCGGCTTCCTGCCGCGCATTGGCATGCGACAGCTCGATGAAGCGCGCCAGCAGCGTTTCGTCGAAATGGTGCTCGTCGCGCGATACGCCGGTCGCCACCAGGATGGCGGACAGCAGCGGCGCGAACTGCGCCACGTTGTCGCAGGTCATGCCGCTGGCGATCGCCAGCTTTCCATCCACGGCGGCGCTCATGGCCCGAATTTTTTCCAGCGGCGCCGCGATGCCGGTGCCGCTGCCGCTGGTGGTGGGCATGAATCCAGCCTCGAGCGCGAAACGCGCCGCGGCCGGCGGATCCGGCTCCGGCTTCTGGTACTTGAAGGCGACGCAGGCGAAGATGCCCAGGCCCGGATGCTCGGCCGCCACCTGCATCAGTTCGCGGCCGAGCTCGGCGATGCCTTGCGAATCCACGCCGCAATAGTCGGCCCACAGCATGTCCAGCCCGAGCGCCGGCACCATCCGCGCCAGCTCCGCCACCGGCCGGTCGTCCATGTTCAGTCCGACCTTCCTTTCAGGATAAGCCCGCTTGATCGCCGCCGCCACCGGCGGCAGCTCGGCATCGCGGCCGTCATGGGAAATCAGGAACACGCCGTCGGCGCCGGCATGAAATGCAAGGCGGGCTTGTTCGAGCGAGGTGTCGCCGTCGAGATGATGGATGACCGGATAGATTTTCATGGTGGCTGCCGAATGGAGGTCGCGCGGCTGCTTCGCCGCCGGATGCAGGTATCAGTTGATGCGCTTGATGCGCTGGCCGTAGATGCCGTACACCACTTCCTCGCCATCCACGGTGCCGACCAGGGCCCAGCCGCTGCCGATCTTCTTCGGCGCCAGTTCCGCGCCGATCTCGGCGCCAACCAGCCTGGCCCATTGCGCGGCCGCGCCCTGGGCCTTGAACAGTTCATGGTCGCCGGCGACCACCGTGGAATCGAAAACGGGCTTGAAGAATACGCTCATGGAAACGGGTCCTTTCTGATGGCGCGGCCAATTGCCGGCGCAATAGCCGCCGATTGTAAGCCAACCGGATGCGTAAAGCGCGTCAGCAGCGGCGGCGCCTCAGAGGATGCGCGGCACGGCGTCGACGGGCAGCGGCTCCACCTCGCGCCATCCTGAGGCGGCGATCATTTCGTTGGCCTGCGCCGGCTTGCGTCCGAGCGAGCGGTCGAGCGACAGGGTGATGTGGAAGACGCGGCCATCGGGGCGCTGCGTCCTGCCGTTCACCGTCACCACCAGCGCTTCCAGGGAAGCGTCGCATGCATAGCCGACGACCGTGATCTCGGCCGGCTCGGGCAGACGGGTCTTGCCGGGCGGGACGCCGAAGCGCTCCGTTACATGGTGGCAAGCGACGTCGCCGAACCTGGGTGGAAAGCGTTCCAGGATGCGCCTGCGGGATTCTTCGGTCAGCAGGTAGGCGGTATAGGCCATGCAGATGCTTTTGGACTGTTTGACGATGGTTGGTTGCCGCCTACTCTACCCCGGCGGCGCCATGCGGCCAAGTTGATGCTGTGCGCTTGCCAGCCCATGCCGGCCGCAAGCCCTTGCCGGTCAGGCAGCCGGCGCCGCGCCGCGCTCAGTTTTCGCCATCGGGCTCGGCGAGCGGCCGGGGAAAGCGCTTGCCGGCCAGCTCCCGGAAAGCCGGCTCCGGCACCGGCCGGGAGTAGAGGTAGCCCTGGTAGGCATAGCAGCCGTGCCCCCACAGGAAAGCCTGCTGCTCCAGGGTTTCCACGCCTTCCGCGATCACTTCCAGACCGAGCGTGTTGCCGAGGGCGATGACGGTGCGGGTGATGGACGCATCGTTCTGGTCCGCCAGGACGTCGCGCACGAAGGACCGGTCTATCTTCACCTGGTCCAGCGGCAGCTGCTTGAGGTAGGACAGCGACGAGTAGCCGGTGCCGAAGTCGTCCAGCGAGAAGCTGACGCCATGTCGCTTCAGGGCGCTCATCTTCTCCACCGTGTCTTCCATGTTCTTCGCCAGCACGGTCTCGGTGATTTCGATCTTCAGCCGGCGCGGGTCCGCCCCGCTGCGCGCCAGGAGGTGCAGCAGGTGCTCGACGAAGTCGTGGCGCCGGAACTCGTAGATGCTGACGTTGACCGCCAGCGTCAGCGCCTGAAGGCGCGGATCGGCGCGCCACGCCGCCAGGGCGCTGCAGGCGCTGCCCAATACCCACTGCCCGATCGGCACCATCAATCCTGTCTCCTCGGCCAGAGGAATGAATATTTCGGGCGAAATGGTGCCTTTCTTCGGATGCTGCCAGCGCAGCAGCGCTTCGGCGCCCGTCACCCTGCCCTCATGATCCACCTGCGGCTGATAGTGCAGCAGCAGCTCGTTCCTCGCCGCCGCGAAGCGCAGGTCGGCCTCCAGCTCCAGCCGGCGGTTCAGGGCCTTCTGCATCTTGGGATCGAAGAAGCGGATGCAGTTGCGGCCTTCCGCCTTGGCCCGGTACATCGCCAGGTCGGCTTCCTTGAGCAGCATGTCGGCGGTCTTCTCCGTGCCGTTGAACAGGGTGATGCCGATGCTGCCGCTGCACAGATGCTCATAGCCGTTCAGGTCGAACGGCTCGGCCAGCGCCTCGCACAGGCGCCTGGCCAGCATTTCCGCCCTCGCGGCGGCGGCGGGCGCGCCGCCGGCCAGCTCTTCCAGCACCACCACGAATTCGTCGCCGCCGAAGCGCGCCACCGTGTCGCTGCCGCGCATGCAGCGCGACAGGCGCGCCGCCGCCTGCTGCAGCAGCGCATCGCCCTTGTCATGGCCGAGGGTATCGTTGATGGTCTTGAAGTTGTCCAGATCGATCAGCAGCAGCGCGCCGGAGCGGCCGACACGGCCGTTCACCGCCGAGGCGTGCAGCAGCCTTTCGTACAGCAGCCGCCGGTTCGGCAATTGCGTCAGCTGATCGTAGAAAGCCAGCTGGTGAACGGCGGCCTCCGCCTTCTTGCGCTCGGTGATGTCGCTCAGGGTGGCCAGCACCAGCTTCGGCGAACCGTCCTCGTTCCGGATCAGCATCATGCGGTATTCGACGGTGAACCTGCCGCCGAACTTGTCGCGCATGTCCCTCTCGAAGATGCATTCGCCCAGCGCGACGATGCGCTGGGCGTTGTTGGCAAAGCTGACCGGATCGTCATCCTCATGCAGAAGGTCGCGCGCCGATGCGCCCACCGCTTCCTCGCGGGTCCAGCCGAACATCCGCTCCGCGCCCTTGTTCCAGAACAGGATGATGCCGTCGAGCGTGCGGGTGAAGATGGCGTCGCGGGTATTGTCCAGCAGCGAGGCTTGCTCGCGGAAGCGGGCTTCGTTTTCCTTCAGCGCCTGCAGGGCGCGCTTGCGCTCGATGGCGACACTGGCGATATGGCAGCAGGAATGCTGCAGCGCCAGTTCGGAGGCCTCGGGTTCGCTTGGGCTGCGGGCATAGATGGCGAAGGTGCCGAGGATGGTGCCGGCGGCCGAAAAGATCGGCATCGACCAGCATGCGCGCAGGCCGTGCGCCAACGCCGGCTCGCGCAGTTCGTGCAGGTCGTGCCAGAGCGGATCGTTGGCGATGTCGGGCGCCACCACATGACGCCCCATGTAAGCCGACGCGCCGCACGAACCGGCGTACGGTCCGATCCGCAGGCCGTTGAGAACGGCGGTGTAAGCAGGCGGCAGGCTGGGCGCAGCCGCCAGCCGCAGTTGCGTTTCGCTGTCGTCGAGCAGCAGGATGGAGCAGAGATAGCGCGGCGCGTAGGACTCCAGCATGCGGATGACCGCTTCCAGGATTTCCGGCAGGGGCGCATCGATGGCGATGCGTTCCAGAATGGCGGCCTGTTCCAGCTTGAAGGTTTGCAGGCGCCGCAGTTCGGCATCGCCGCTCTCTTCCGGCGAGTCTTGCGCCGCTTCGCTCTGGCGCCGGCTGTCGGCCAGCCGGCCCGACACCATCACGGCGAAGTCGCGGACCGCGGTGTCGGCGCGGCCGTGCGCGAAGACATAGCAGCCGCCCAGCTCGCGCCCATCGTCGGCGCGCAGCCGGATCGGCTCCAGGGTGACTTCCAGCAGGTCGCCGCCGAAGCAGCGCAGCATCGCGCGGCAGGATTGCGCAATGGCCCGGCTTTCCGGGGAAGGCCCGTCGGCGCCATCGGCCGGCGCTTCGAACAGGCTCGACACCATCCGCCCGGCCAGTTCGCCGGCGGGGTGGCCGGTCATGCGTTCGAGGGCGGGATTGGCCACTTCGATGCGGCCATCGGCATCGAACAGCATGATGCCGTCCCGCGCGCGGTCGATCAGTTCGCGGCTGCCCGAGATGCCCGCCCATTCGGCAGGCATCGGCCCGGCCGGCGGCGTCCTGGCATTCACGAGGCGCCCCGCCTGTCTTCGCGCATCGCACGCATCCCATCATCGGCCACGCGCAGGTTGCCGATTCGCATCAGGACACGCCCGATCGGCTGCAGACGGAAAAAGGGCAGGACGAACGGCATCCTTGCCCGTAGGGTGGCCTTCTTCGGCATGCGCTTTCCTTTTGATGGTTTCTCCGCGCGGCCGGATGAACGCGGACTACATCGATCCGGCAGCGGGGCCTTACCTGACAAAGGAACAATATCGTCGCGCGGTTTTATCGCGTCAATCGCTAGTTTATGGGAAACGCGCTCCCGCACGGCGATGCGAATGAATGATGGCGCCCGTGCTTCCGGGGTTGCGCTGCAGGCTACATGAGATAACGAGCCGGCCTGCCGGGTGGGGCGTGCCTCCAGCGGCGATGCAGGACGATGCAAATCGCCAGGCTACGCTCATGCAGCGGCTTCTGTCCGGTCGAACGCCGTGAAGCGGTGCGTGCCGCGAGGAGACCACAGGGGCGAAGACGCCCGGCGCCGCCGGGATTCGATCAAGCGGGGGTTGCGCAACGAGGGCGATGCGCCGCAGGCCGGAAACCGTTGCGCCCGCACCGCAGCGCCCGCCCGGTTGCCGATATCAAGCCGCCGCAGGCTGCTGCACGGCTGGCGCCGCCACGGCGCTTTCCTGCGTTGCGGGCGCGGCTGCCATCGCCTCTTCATTCGCCAGGCGCAGCAGGATCTTGCGCATCGCGATGCCGGGCCGGTCCGGTCCGAAGCTGAGTTCCTCGAAGGGCTCGGTCTCCTTCTCCACCGTTTCCTGGATCCAGTTCAGCGCGTCCACGTCTTCCTGGTAGGCGGTGGTGGACGACTCCAGCAGGAACCTGTCGGCGTCCGCATCGTCGAGGTTGCAGTCGCGGCTGTTGAACCACCAGTAGTGGATGGAGCCCTGGGTCTCCGGGGTGTAGATGTGGGTGATGGTGAAGCGGTACTCTTCCTTCTCGCCTTCGCGCGGCTCCTTGTTCACGATGCGGGCATGGGCATAGTGCAGCGCCGGGCTGGCGAAATAGCCGTCGGAGTAGCGGTCCACGTTCCTGTCGGTCAGGCGCATCGGCACGCCATAGATGTCCGGCGGCGGCGAATCCAGCAGGCTGCGGTACAGATGCACGACGTCGCCCTCGACATGCACCTCCATCTTGGACTTGGAATACTGCGGCGTGCCGATGCCGGTCTTGGCATGCAGGATGGGGAAGTGGGTCTGATCCAGCAGGTTCTCGTGCATGGCCACGTAATTGGTCTTCACATGGAACTGGCCGTTCACCGTCTTCCATCCCGGATCGCTCAGCCAGGGCGTCTGCGGGATCAGGGCCGGGTCGGCCTTGGCCGGATCGCCCATCCAGATCCATACCAGCGGTCCGCGCTCCGCCACGGGGTAAGACGCAATGCGGGCATGGGTGGGCGCGTTCGGCAGCGAAGGCATGAACACGCACTGGCCCTGGGTATTGAAGTTCATGCCGTGGTAGCCGCATACCACGTTGTCGCCATCGAGCCGGCCCTTGGAAAGGGGGAAATTGCGGTGCGGGCAGCGGTTCTGCATGATCACCGGCTTGCCGTCCTGGGTGCGGTACATCAGCACCGTCTTGCCGAGCAGGGTGCGCTCTTTCAGTTCGCGGCCGATTTCGCCGGCGAGCGCGGCGACGTACCAGCAATTCCTGATCAGCGGGGTGGTATGGTCGGCCATCTGCTGCTTGCGGGCCGGTGCGTTCTGCGTCATGTTCATCTCCTCGTCGGCGGGCTGGCGCCCTCGGTTTCATCAAGCCTGCGCGGTCTGCTGACGCCTGCCATGCCGCTCCCGTCGGGCAAGAGGCTGAAGCGGGACAGACCCCACTGTGATGACGTCATTTTATTAAGGAATTATTTGCCATGGTTGTGCCAATATTGAGTATCACTGAACTCGATTCGGCACAAATCATGGATTCCCTCCTCAATATCAAGACTTTCGTGCTGGTGGCCCGCTACGGCGGCTTCAGCGAGGCGGCGCGCCAGCTCGACGTGGTGCCCTCGGTCGTGGCCAAGCGCATCGCCCAGCTGGAAAAGGCGCTCGGCACGCGGCTGTTCGAGCGCACCACCCGCACCGTGCGCCTGACCGAGGCAGGAGAGAAGCTGAGCGCCCGGGCCGGCGTGCTGGTGGCCAGCTTCGAGGACCTGCTGCAGAGCGTGGAACGGGACGAGAGCCGGCTGGCAGGACACATCCGGCTGGTGGCGCCGACCACGCTGACGATGCTCTATCTGGGGCAGGTACTGGACGATTTCCTCGCCCGCCACGACCGCATCACGCTCGAAATCGCGCTGCAGGATGATTCGGTGAACCCGGCCGAACGCGGCTTCGACCTCGCCATCAGCGGCAGGACGGCGAGCTATGAAGGCGTGGTGGAGATTCCGCTCTGCCCGACGCGGGTGGTCGCCTGCGCCGCGCCGGCCTATCTGGGCGACCGCGGCCGGCCGGCGCATCCGGCGGAGTTGAGCGACCATGCCTGCCTCGCCTTCAAGCCCTCCGGCCTGAACTGGGCTTTTCAGAGCGCCCGCGGCCTGATCCACGTCGACATCGCGCCGCGCCTGCTGGCCGACGACAACATGACGCTGCTGCGCGCCGCCGTGGCCGGCCTCGGCATCGCCATCCTGCCGCTCTACATCGCGCGCAACGCGCTCGCCAGCGGGGCGCTGGCGCCGGTGCTGGACGGCTACCCGCCGCAGGAGAACTGGTTCAAGGCCTATGTGCCCAAGCGGAAGCGCCAGGTGGCGCGGGTGGCGGCGCTGGCGGATTGGCTGTCGGCCAGGCTGCAGGCGGCCGACTGGATCGATGCGGTTCCGGCCATCGCGGACTGGCATCCGCAGGCGCCGCGACGGCCCGGCCGGCAGCCTTGATGCCTGCCGCTGCGGATGGCGCGATGCGACCGGTGCCCGATGAAAGCTAATTCCTGGAACGGGAATCGCGGCCGAAGAATTTGCGGTAAGGCGAGACATATGCGGTGACCTGGTGATCCACCATGCCCGGCGGCAGCACCCGGTCGAGTTGGACCGGCCAGTAGTTCGGATCGTCGAAACTGTAGACGAAGGAACGGCCGCCGCTGACGAAGGTCACGTGGTCGCCGAGGGCCACGTTCACGGTTCGGGTGGCGGGCGTCAATTCGAGCGCATACATCGCTGAATTGCTGGGCGAGTCGATCACGGCGGCGCGGTCGGGAGCGGCGCACGCGCACAGCAGGATGGCGCATGTAGCCAGGTTCGCCATCCGAAGAAGGTGGGGGTAAGTCATGTCGGCTCCGAACGGAGTGTCGGTACATGCTTGGATGCGCCGGCTCGCGGGCAGTTCTGCCGGGCCAGTCGCGCTGGCCGCAGTCAGCTGAAATGGTTTAGGATGAGCCCCTTTTTCCGCAACCGGCAAGGGGGCGGCCGGAATTCCGGCCATCTTCCCGCGTCTCACGCCTATCCTCCGAAAACATCTCCATGAGCAAGAAAAAACAGCCGCCCACTTCCGAGTCCAGCCCCGCCATCGATCCGCGCAATGAATCCCTGGCCGATCAGCTGGTGGCGCTCGCGCTCGACCTGCGCGACACCGGCGACTATGCAGTGCTGAGCGACGACATGAAGAAGGCGCGGGCCGAGCTGCGCAAGGCGATCCGCATCTGCCTGAAGGAGCAGCGCGAGCCGGCGCTGGCCGAGGCGCTGGAGCGCACCTACGAGGAAGACCTGCAAGCCCATGTGGTGCTGCGCGCAAATGTGGAAGCGCTATCGCAGAACGTGATTTTCCGCCGCGACGGCGGCAAGGATGTGGAGGTGGATGCCTTCGTCGTTCCCCTGCTGGTCCAGACCGCCGGCGGCCTGCGCAGCGACCAGTGCTTCCAGGACGAGGAAGCCTTCGAGCGGCTGCGCGACAGCTTCCAGGAAGAGGGCCTCGAAAGCCGGAAGGCGCGGGTGGTGCTGGTGAGCCATGCCTACCATCCGGAAGAGATTCGGCGCATCGGCTATTGCCAGCTGCATGCCATGGTGCATGAAGCCAGCGACGCCATGAGCCGCAAGCGGGCCACGGCGGCGGATGCGATCGCCCGCAGCCTGAGCGGCTGGCCGCCGTCGGAGTTCGCGCCGGAGGACAAGGCGCTCGAATTGCGCTTCCTGCTCGGCTTCTCGCTGAAGGCGCTGGACGATCCCTTTTACCAGGTGCCGGAAAAGGAGGCGGCGGCCGACCGTTATTTCGAGGGGCGCGCCGAGCGCTTCCGCCAGTGGTCGCAGCGGGTGACGCCGCTGCTGCAGCGCTGCCTGGTGACCGACGGGCGCGAGGCGCGTATCGATTTCCTCTACCAGGATCTTTTCCACGGCGGCAAGGCCGCCGCCCAGGCGGAGCTGGACATGCTCGGCCTGCTGGCGGAGGTGCAGCAGATGCTCGAAGCCGGCGGCGTGACGGCCGAATCCGCCCGAGCGCAGCTTGAACTGGCGGAAGGCGACGACGGCCCGGTGCTGCGGGTGAGCTTGGCCGCGGCGGACGGCGCAGCGCTCGGGGAAGTGGAGCAGCCGCTGGATCCGGCGCAGGCGCCGGAAGGCGCGATTGCCGACATGGAGGACGCCCTGATGTCGATCGGCATTGCCAGCATCCAGGTGGTGTAGCGCAGGACGGCAGGAAGGATGCCAGAGGGATGCTTGCGAAAGCGGCATTCTATTGGGAGCCGCATCCAGACTGGCTGCGAAGCGGTGTGAACCCGCTTACCCACAATGTTATCAACAGGAAATGTGGATATCCCGATGTCTTTTATAAGACATCCTTCAATTGATAAGAATAGATAAAAAAAAGGCCCGGTGGCCTTGCGGCGACCGGGCGAATCCAATTCAAGAGAATCAGAGGAGACAGGGGAATCATAGCCCAGCTCAGTTATATTTCAAAATAACAATTCATGATTACAGGCATTCATTCCGAAAATAACTATGGCTTTTACTGTTTTTGAATATTCCTCATGACAGTTGGCCTCGCCATGCGTTAATTTCTCACACTGTCATTGCAATTTATGCATCTTGGCAAAGACATTTGCCTTCGTGAGCTGGGGCGGATGTTGGACCGAAGCCAACAGGAAAGGAACCGGCGATGGAAACGTTTCTGCTCGGACTGGCCATTTTCGTCGGCATCCATTCGATCCGTATCGTCGCCGACGGCTGGCGCAGCCGGCAGATCGAACGCTTTGGGGCCGGCCCATGGAAGCTCGTTTATTCAGTCGCTTCTCTGGTGGGGCTGATGCTCCTGGGGCGCGGCTACCAGGCGGCGCAGCAGGCATCCACCGTTTTCTGGATGGCGCCGCCGGGCCTGCGGCATGTGACCGCGCTGCTTACGCTCGCAGCGTTCATCCTCGTGGTGGCGGCCTATGCCAGCAACAATGCAATCAAGCGCCGCGTCGGCCATCCCATGGTCCTCGGCATCGCCCTGTGGTCGCTCGGCCACCTGCTCGTCAACGGATCGACCGCGGAGATCATCCTATTCGGCGGCTTTTTCATCTGGTCGACGGCTTCCTTCATCGCCGCGCACCGGCGCGACCGTGAAGCGGTGGCGGCGGATGCGCCAAACAGCGCGGCGGCGACCGCCGCGACGCTGATCATCGGCGTGGCCGCGTGGGCGGCATTTGCCTTCTGGCTGCATCGGGTGCTGATCGGCGTACAGCCGTTGCCCTGAAGCGGGCGCGTTTTACCCAAACCCCGGTGGACTGCCGCCCCCTGTTCGGCGACGCCCCGGGAGCGCGTGAGGATCGGGTTTTCAGGGAGGATGTCGTCGAAGGCGTTTTCCACAGATTTTGTGGATCAGCCTGTGCATAAGCCTTGGGCAGGTAAGCCAAGTCCTTCTGGCAAAAGGGTTATTTGCGGCAGCGCGAAGAACGGTCCGTACCGGGGAAAGCAGGGATCGCGGGGCGTGACGGCGTGGATCAGAACAGGCGGCTCAAGGCAGCGAGGCCATACTCGACACCTGCTGAAATCTCTTCGAAAAACAGCAGCAGGGTCGAAATTCCGACGTACACGAAATCGTCCTTGTCGGTGTTTCCCTGCATGTCAAGTTTTCCCATGATGCTCCCCCCTCTTGCAAATCCTGGAAAAGACGAACCGGTTGCGTGACGCGCGGGCCGCCGGCGGCCCTGTGTGCATCTCGAAGCAAGAAGAAGGCCTGCGGCATTACGTCCGGAACGGCGCGTCGAAAAAAGTGGTTCCGGTCCCTGCCATCGCGATGCAATCGTTGCCCATCATGATGCAGCAGGCCCGCACCCTCGGATTCGCGCGGGATGGCGCAAGGGCAGGTCCGGCCGACATACTGGATTAAATCAAAGGGCAGTCCCGCGATACTGGCACGCCGGTCCGCCGTGTGCAATAACACGTAATGGGTATGCCGACCCCGGCATCGTCGCCACCATGCCGGGCAGCGGCATTGCCGCAAGGCGGTTTCATTGTGTAACGCCGCTGACAGAATGTTAAATGCAGCAACCTCGCCCTCTCCCATCCCTCACAATCGTACAACCGCTGGAGGAGCCATCATGAAACGAGAGGAAATCCTGGGCCGCCTGAAGACGCTGCATGTGGTCGGAGGCGATCTTGAAGGCATCGTGCAAGCCTATGCATCCGCCATTTCGGATCTGCAGGAGAAACTGCCCGCGTCAAGCGTGAACGATCTGATAGTGCTGACCGCCGCCCTGTATCGGGAAGCGCGCCACCATGGCGGCGACGAAGCCCATCTGCCGAGCTTGTTGAGGGATGCCTATTCCACCACGACGGCGCTGGGACGGCGGTTGATGTGAGGGAGCGGCACGCCGGCGCGTGCCGCGGCGAAGAAGCCCGCCGCGACGGGTGGGCTTGAATCTGGTGCTGGTATTATTGCCGACCGCCAGCTCCGGTGGACTTCGTATCTCTGACAACGAGTGCCGCAATCATAGGCGCTCGCAGACTGTGCGGCTTATGCCGGATCAATGAAAGGCCGCTTTCTCCGCCCTGCGCGGCGCGGCGTATCCGAGACGCACGTGTGCGCCGTCGCCACTGGCTTCAGATCTTCGCGCCAGTCATGTGCTGCGCCTTGCCCGGGCCGCGCAGATATTCGCCGGCGAAGCGCCGCACCACATCGAGCGCTGGATTGCGGTGCGCGGGATGCCACGCCAGATAAAACTCCGCAAACATATCCCGTCGCCACAACGGCCGGAACGTCACCTTCTCGAAGCCGAGCCGCTGCGCCGACGCCGGCACGATCGCCATGCCGATGCCGGCGCGCACCAGCGCCAGGATGGTGTGCGTCTGGGCGATGTGCTGCACATAGCGCGGACTGATGCCGGATGCCGCATACAGATTGACGATGCGGTCATAGAAGTACTTGCCCTCCTTCGCCGCGTACATGATGAAAGGCTGATCGGCCGTGTTCTTGAGCTGAATGCGCGCCTTGGCGGCAAGCGGATGTCTGTCGGGCAAGGCCAGCAGCAGCGGCTCCCGCACTGCCAGCTCGTAGGAAAACGCGGTCTCAACCCCGAGCGGCCGCACCAGCGCAAGGTCAATCGCATGGGATGCGAGCGCATCGAGCTGGTCCGCCGACACCATCTCTCGCAGCACGATGTCGATGTCGGCAAAGCGCTTCTGCGCCGCCGCGATCAATTCCGGGATCAGCGCATAGCCGGCCACCGCGGTATAGCCCAGCACCACCTGCCCCGCTTCCCCGCCCGAGACGCGGCGGGCATTCGCTGCCGCCGCCTCCGCCTGCGCCAGCAAGGCGCGCGCATCGCGGTAGAAAGACTTGCCGGCCGCCGTGAGATGCACGCTGCGGCTGGTGCGCTCCAGCAGCGTCACGCCGACGGCGTCTTCCAGCAACTGGATCTGCCGGCTCAGCGGCGGCTGCGTCATGAAGAGGCGCGCGGCGGCGCGGCCGAAGTGCAGTTCCTCGGCGACGGCGACGAAGCACTTCATCTGGAACAGCTCGATCACCGATTCAATTCCTGAATTAAAAGATTCATTTTATAGCTTAGACTATTATCGATGCGCTTCCTATAATCGGTCCATCTATTCATTACATCAGGAGACGACCGGCATGAAGCGCACCTTCCTCATCACCGCAGCCGTGGCGGCCGCCAGCTTCACGGCCCTCGGCCCCGCCCATGCGGATGCCCGCTATCCGGCCAAGCCGGTGACCATGGTGGTGCCCTTCCCGCCCGGCGGCGGGACCGATGCCGGGGCGCGGCTGATCGCGCAGCAGCTCTCCAAGCGCTGGGGCCAGTCGGTCATCGTCGAGAACAAGCCGGGCGCGGCCGGCAACATCGGCGCCGAGGCGGTGGCGCGCGCCGCGCCGGACGGCTACACCCTCCTGGTCGGCAATGTCGGCACCCAGTCCATCAACCAGTCGCTGTACAAGAAGCTGTCCTTCAATCCGGATACCGCCTTCGCGCCGGTTTCGCTGATCGCCGAGCTGCCGCTGGTGATGCTGGTCAATCCGAACGTGCCGGCGAAGTCGCCGAAGGACATGATCGCCCTCGCCGCCGCCAAGCCCGGCGAGATCGCCTACAGCACCTCCGGCGCCGGCAGCGCCATGCACCTGGCGGCGGAACTGTTCGCCGATGGCGCCGGCGTCAAGCTCATGCACGTGCCGTACAAGGGCGGCGGCCCGGCGGTGCAGGACGTGCTCGGCAACCAGGTGCCGATGACCTTCGCCACCGTGTTCGAATCCAGCGGCCACATCAAGGCCGGCAAGCTGCGCGCCCTGGCAGTCACCGGCGACAAGCGCAGCCCGGCGCTGCCCGAGGTGCCGACCATGGCGGAGGCGGCCATCCCGGGCTACAACTCGATTTCCTGGATCGGCGTGCTGGCGCCGGCCGCCACGCCGCCCGCCATCGTCGACAAGATTTCCGCCGACATGCGCGACGTGCTGAACCAGCCGGAAGTGAAGGAGCGCCTGCTCGGCCTCGGCGCCACGCCGGCCGGCAATACGCCTGCGCAGTTCCGCGCGGTGATCGAGGCAGACAAGCGCCGCTATGGAAAGCTGATCCGCGACAAGAGCATCTCGCTGGACTGATCCGCTTCGCCCCACGCTCCAAACTTGAAGGGCAACATCATGAACAAGACCATCCTCCAGCACGGCAGATTGTTGCCCAGCCTCGAAGCCGCGCTTGCCGGCGAGTTCGACATCCATCCGCTCTGGGCCGAGTCCGACCCGCAGGCCTTCCTCGCGCGGCACGGCGGACGCTTCGCCGGCTTGGTGACTTCCGCGCAGGTGGGCGCGGATGCCGCACTGATGCGAGCCCTGCCCTCGCTGAAGGTGATTTCCAGCTTCGGCGTCGGCTTCGACAAGATCGACGTCGATGCCGCGCGCAGCCTCGGCATCCGCGTCAGCAACACGCCCGACGTGCTCAACGACTGCGTGGCCGACCTGACGCTCGGCCTGATCATCGATGCGGCGCGAGGCCTGTCCGCCGCCGATCGCTTCGTGCGCCGCGGCGAATGGCAGCAGGGCCGCTTCCGCCTTGCCACCCGGGTCACCGGCAAGCGGCTCGGCATCGTCGGCCTGGGCCGCATCGGCCGCGCCGTCGCCAAGCGCGCCGCCGGCTTCGACATGGAGATCCGCTACACCAACTCCCGCCCCGCCGAGAACGCGCCCCATGAATTCATGCCGGCACTGCGCGACCTCGCCGCCTGGGCCGACTTCCTGGTGGTGACGGTGGCCGGCGGCGCCGGCACGCATAAGCTGATTTCCGCCGACATCCTGTCCGCCCTCGGCAGCAAGGGCTTCCTGATCAATGTCTCGCGCGGCACGGTGGTGGATGAGGAAGCGCTGGTGCGGGCGCTGGCGACCGGCGGGATAGCGGGCGCCGGCCTCGATGTCTTCGTGGATGAGCCGAACGTTCCGCCGGCGCTGCTGGAACTCGACAACGTGGTGCTGCTGCCGCACATCGCCAGCGGCACGCATGAGACGCGGCAGGCGATGGCCGACCTGGTGCTGCAGAACCTGCGCGGCTATTTCAACGAGGGTGCGCTGGTGACGCCGGTGGCTTAGGCGACGCCGGTGGCTTAGGCCTCGCCACGCCCATCATGCTCAAGGCGAGGGCGCCAGCGTGCCGCGCAGCCCGGCACGCTTGGTGGCCGCTTCCAGCTCGCCGTTTGCCTGCACATCGCGGATGAAGGATTCGAGGTAGGGCTTGCCGGCGGAGCGGCCTTTCGGTATCGCCGGCGCCAGGTGCTCTGCGCCCCAGCGGCCGTCGAGCACGCGAGTGCCCGGCGCCCGCTCCGCCATCTCGAACAGGATGCCCTTGTTGGTGGCGAAGGCATCAATCTCCCCGGCCAGCAAGGCGTTCCTGGCCGCATCCAGATTGGGAAACGTCCTGATCCTGGTCTGCTTCAGGCGCGCGCCGAGCACCCGTTCCGACGAACTGCCCTGGCTGACGCCTATCGTGGCGCCGGCCTGGTCCATCGCCTCCACGTTGCCGATGCGCGAACCGGGCCGGGCCAGCACGCCGAGTTCCAGGTCCACCAGCGGCCGTGCGAAATCGACCAGCTTCGCCCTTTCCTGGCTGGCGTTAGTGATGGTGAAATCCGCCTCGCCGCGCTGCAGGGCGGCGACCACTTCCGCGACGCGCGGATAGACCACGACTTCCGACGGCACGCCCATCGTCCTGGCCAGCGCCCGGCCGATGTCGACGGTGACGCCCCGCATGGACTCCGGCGCCGCCGCCTCCACCAGCGAGGTCGGGCTGCCGGGATAGACCGCCACCCTGAGCGTGCCGGTGGGCGCCAGCGCCGCGCGCTCGGCATGCGGCGCATGCGTGGCGCATCCGGCAAGGAGAGCGCCCGTTGCCAGCAGGCCGAGGATGAAACGCCGCCTGGGAGCGGCGGAAGCCGGATGGCAAGCCGGTATCGCTTTCATGCGTTTCCTCGTCCTTCTTGGTCGATGGATCCGGCGGGATGCGCCGTGATCGATTGGCAGTGGCCGTTCAAGCGCGGCCCCTTCGGTGCGGCCGTCACGCCCTGCCCGCCTGAGCCGCCAGCGGCGCCGCCCGCAGCATGAAGCCTTTTTCCGGCAGGCGCAGCGAGAGCACGGCAGCCGCCAGCAGCAGGCCGCCCGAGGCGCCGAAGGCGATCCAGTGGCTGCCGAAGGTTTCGAAGCCCCAGCCGCCGAGCCAGGAGCTGAGCATGGCGCCGATCTGGTGCCCGAGGTAGGCGGTGCCGTAAAGCGTGCCGACCAGGCGCACGCCGTAGACGTCGGCCAGGATGGCGGAGGAGGAGGCGATGCTGCCGGCCCACACCATGCCGCCGATGGCGGCGGCGAGATACAGCTCCCAATGGGTGCCGACCAGCAGCAGCGCGAAAAAGCCGAGGCCGCGGATGAAGTAGATGGTGGCGAGGATGTTCCGGCGCGGCAGGCGGTCGGAGATGCGGCCCAGGATCAGGGTGCCGAAGATGGCGACGAAGCCGATCACGCCGATGCCGTAGGAACTCGTCATTGCATCGAAGCCATGGTCCATCAGCATCGGCACGCCATGGGTGCCGAGCAGGTTCATGCTGAAGCCGCAGGCGAACAGGCCGAGGAAAATCTTCCAGAACGGCCCGGTCTTCACCGCCTGGCCGAAGCGCAGGGAATCCGCCGCCGTCGCCTTCGCATTGCCTGCGGCGGCGATCTGCTCGGGCAGCAGGTCCGCATGGCGAGGCGCCTCGTCGCGGATGACGAACAGCGCCGATGGCAGCACGACCGCGACGAAACCGGCGGCGAAGCCGAGCAGCGTGTGCTGCCAGCCGAAGGCGTCGATGGCCCAGGTCAGCACCGGCGTCATCACCGCCATGCCGGCCATGGAGCCGGTGGAGAGGAAGAACAGCGCCATGCCGCGCTGCCGGGTGAACCAGCGGCTGATGACGGGCGTCAGCGCCACCGGGCTGGTGAAGGCGAGGCCGACGGACATCGCCACGCCGAAAGACAGCAGGAACGTCGCCGGCGTGCGCGCCATGACGGTCCAGACGGTGGCGGCGACGACGATCGCCGCGCCGGTCAGCAGCACCGCGCGCGTGCCCCAGCGTCCGACGAGGTAGCCCGCCAAGGGCATGGCCAGCCCGTAGCACAGCATGCCGATGGCGATGATGCCGGCCAGCAGGCTGCGGCTGAAGCCAAGGTCCTGCGCCATCGGCAGGAAGAACGGCCCGATGCCGAGCCGCATGCCCACCGTGAGCAGGGTGAGCAGCGTTGCCGCCGCGACCACGTTCCATCCGAAATACCAGCGGCTGCCCGTTGCCGTGCGCATCGTTCGTCTCCTTGTTGCGATGCCTCGATATTACCCAACTTGCCCTGCGCGCGTGCGGCGCGGGCGGTGGCCGAATGCAGCCGCCGGCCTTGCTTTCCTTTCCTCTTCGGGCAGCAGGATCATGCCGGACGCGGCCTCGCGCGAGACGCGGCGCAGGTGGTCGCGGAAGAAATCGGCGAAGCCGGCGGCGGCCGGCGACAGGCTGCGGCCGGTCCGCGCATGCAGCGCCACCACCCGGTCCAGCTGCGGCCGCAGCAGCGGGCGGCCTTCCAAGCCAAACGCTTCAGCAAGGGGCCGCACATACTCGGCGGCGAAGGTGATGCCGAGGCCGGCCCGCGCCATGCTGAGGGCGGCGGTGATGTTGGTCACCCAGCGCCGGGTGATGCCGGCATCCGCCAGGGAACGTTCGACGACGCCGGCGCCGAGATGCTGCCTGATCGCCGGCACCATGCGGGTGGAGAAATCCATGGCGGGAATGATCAGGTCGGTGCGCAGCATCTGTTCCCACTCGATGCGCGGCTTGCGCGCCAGCGCATGGCCCGGCGCGCACCAGGCCCGCACCGGGCTCCTGAACAGCGGCTCGGAACGCACCGCCGATCCCTGCTCCGCATCCTGCAGCGACTCCGGGCCGATGATGTAATCCACCTCGCCGTTGCGCAGCGCATGGAACATGGACGACGCGAGCGTGATCACCAGCTGCACCTCGATGCCGGGCCGCGCCTCGCGGTAGGCGGCGATGGCCGGGACGATCAGCGAGCAGGCGGTGGCTTCGGTGGCGCCGACGCGCACGACGCCGCGCTTGAGCATGGCGATGTCGGAGGCGTTCTGCACCACGTTGCGAAACTCCTCCAGCAGCTTCAGCGCCAGCCGATGGAATTCGCGTCCCGACTCCGACAGCACCACCTGGCGCGTGGTGCGGTCCAGCAGCCGGAAGCCGATCTCTTCTTCCAGCTCCTTCACCGTCAGGCTCAGCGCCGACTGGGTCGAATGCAGCGCCGCGGCGGCGCGGGTGAAGCTCTGGTGCTCGGCGACGGCGACGAAGGCGCGCAACTGCTTCATCGATACGTTCATGCTGGCCGGGTTCACTTTTTCACCGTGATGGTTGGTTTCGAAGATTCATATGATATTCCGAATGAATTGATTTGAATTATTCGTTTGCCTCGACCATGGCGTTCTTGGTCTAATGCGTTCATCGAAACGAAAGAATGCATCCCGACGGCCATGCATCCCGGCCGCCGGCAGGCGTTGGAGGAGACTAAATTGACACTGAAGACAGACGTGCTGATCGTCGGCGCCGGGCCGGTCGGCCTGACACTGGCGATCGACCTCGGCAAGCGTGGCATCGACTGCATGCTGATCGAGAGCAAGGAAGCGCCGCAGTTTCTTCCCAAGATGGAACGGGCCAATGCCCGCACCATGGAGATGTACCGCCGCATCGGCCTGGCGGACAAGATCCGCGCCGCCGGCCTGCGCGGCGACTGCCCGATGGACGTATATGTCGCGCTCAGCCTGAAGGAGCCGCCGCTGCTGCGGCTGCGCTATCCCTCGGTGGATGAAGCCAAGGCGGACTGCCGCGTCACCAACGATGGCAGCTCGCCGCTGGAACCCTACCAGCTGATCTCCCAATACTCGCTCGAGCCGCTGCTGAAGTCGGTGGCGGAAACCCTGCCCTCGGTGCGGGTACGCTACGGCAACGAACTGACCGGCTTCGAGCAGGATGCGGATGGCGTCAGCGCCACCATCACGCGCGGCGGCGAGAGCCAGAACGTGCGCGCCACCTATATGGTCGGCTGCGACGGCGGCGCCAGCTTCGTGCGGCGCCAGCTCGGCATCAAGCTGCGCGGTGAAGGCGGCCTGATGGAACTGCGCCAGGCGCTGTTCTACTGCCCCGACCTGTTCGAGCGGCTGCCGCACGGCAACGGGCCGGGACGCGGACGCCACTATCACATCGCCGACGACAAGGCCACCTTCCTCATCATGCAGGATTCGACCAAGCACTGGACGCTGCATGCGGTGGTCGGTTCCGACGAGGAGATGAAGGCGCAGTTCGAGAAGGCGGTCGGCTTTCCGGTGGAGTACGAGATGCTGTCCTGCGCGCCCTGGCGCCAGAACCTGCTGCTGGCCGACCGCTACCGCGACCGGCGCGTGTTCCTGGCGGGCGACGCCGCCCACCTCGTCATCCCCACCGGCGGCCTCGGCATGAACACCGGCGTCGGCGATGCCTTCGACCTGTCCTGGAAGCTGGCCGCCACGCTGCAGGGCTGGGGCGGCGCGAAGCTGCTCGATTCCTACGAGCACGAGCGGCGCCAGGTCGGCGAGCGCAATATCGGCGCCTCCCGCTATGCGTCCATCGGCCGCCGCAAATGGCGCTCGATGTACCGCCCGAACATTCGCGACAACACGCTGGAAGGACGGCAGACGCGCGAGATCCTGGCCCGCACCGCCGACGTCGAGCAGCGCAAGACCAACGAGATGATCGGCGCCGAGATGGGCTACCGCTACGTCGATTCGCCGATCATCATGGATATCCCCGGCGGGCCGGAGCACCTGTTCCGCGAATATGTGCCGACCACCTGGCCGGGAGCGCGGCTGCCGCATGTCTGGCTGGACGATGGCACGGCGTTGCAGGACCGCATCCCTGAAGGCTACACCCTGCTGGTGCTCGGCGGCAGCCGCGCCGACGTCGCCGGACTGCAGCAGGCCTTCCAGTCGCTGCAGGCGCCGTTCACCGTGCTGAACATGCCGGACCAGGTGGCGCGGGAAATCTACGGCTTCGACCTGATCCTGCTGCGTCCCGACATGCATGTGGTCTGGCGCGGCCAGCAGCCGCCGGAGGATCCCGCCTTGGTGGCGAAGGTGGCCACCGGCCGCTGATGCCGCGGGCGGCAGGCGTCCGGCGCGAAACGGGCCTGGCATCCTGTATCGGCGCATCGTTCAGGCTTGAGCGATGCGGCAGCGCATGTGGGCAATCAAGAGGAGACAGACATGGATAGGCGAAGAAGAGACGTGCTGCGACTGGCCGCCGCGACCGGACTGATGGCCGCCGGCGCGGCGCGCGCGCAGTCGAACATGCTGCGCATGGTGGTGCCGCTGACGCCGGGGACGACGCCCGACACGATCGCCCGCGCCATCGGGCCGGTGGTGCAGAAGCGCCTGAACATGAACTACATGGTCGAGAACAAGCCGGGCGCCTCGGGCATGATCGGCATGAAGTACGTCGCCCAATCGAGCGATCCCGCCATGCTGATGGTGGTGCCGGCCACCACCGTCACGCTGCCTCTCTTCTACAAGGGCGTGGACTTCGATGTGCTGCAGAGCTTCACCCCGGTCACGCAGGCGGTATCGAGTTCCTTCGTGCTGGCGGTGCACAAGGATGTGCCGGCGCGGAACCTGCAGGAGTTCATCGCCTGGGCCCGCGCCAGGTCCGGGCTGTTCTATGCCTCCCCCGGCAGCGGTACCCACCACCACCTGTTCATGGAACTGCTGCTGCAGGCGATCGACGTCAAACTGGAGCATGTGCCCTACAAGGGCTCCGCGCCGGCGGTGAACGATTTCCTCGGCGGCCAGGTGCCGACCATGTTCCTGCCGATCCAGGTGGCGGTCCCGTTGCGCAATGCGGGCCGCATCAAGATCATCGGCGGCTCGCTGCGCGACCGGCATCCCGGCTTTCCGGAAATCCCCTCGCTTCAGGAACAGGGCGCGAAAAACTACCATGCCGATCCCTGGTTCGCCGTCTGGGGCACGCCGAAAATGCCGCCGGATACCGTCGAGGCCTATCGGCAGGGGATCATCGCCGCGCTCAACGATGCGGCGGTGAAGGAAAACCTGTCGAAGCAGGGCCTGATCATCAAGACCAGCACGCCGTCGGAGTTGCTGGCCATGACGAAGGAAGAATCGGCGATGTGGAGCCGGCTGACCAAGGCCATCAACATCAAGCCGGAGTGAACGCGACCGACGGCGAAGTCTCGCTGCATGTCCTCGAAGCCTGGCCGCATGCTCCTCGCCATGTACGGTAGATGACATAGCCGGATCGGCGCCGACGCTTCGAGGCGGCGGCGGGGATGCACCGGGATGTGGCATGGAGATTGCTGCTTCTTCTGCAAACAGGAGATCAGCGATGAAGATTAACCGTGCGAAATACTATCCGGTGAACCTCGATACCAAGGAAGTCCTGCTGGCCCCTCAGGATGACGAACAGGCGGTGCGGGACAAATATCACGGCCTGACGGTGCGCTACCTGGCCATCCGGGGCGAGAAGCTGTTGAAGCACAAGTGCTATCAAGCCTTCAATTACATCGAGGTGAAGGCGGCCTGAACAGGAAAGCAGGTTGCCGCCGGCCGAAGCGCACTCCGCAGGCGCGGATCGGCACGCAGCGAACGCCATGCGCAGCCGCCTGCCGCTTCAAAGAAGACCCTCCCTTCACCACCCAACCCCGCGCGCTTGGTAACTTTTATCAACGCATGCTGTAGTAAGCACCCATTGTCTTGCTCGTGACGGTCAGCGCCGGAAGCCGTGGCCCGGCCGGTTCGGTGCGCCCTGATGCGAATGCCACGCGCCGCCATGCGGATGGAAGTGATGGTGATGCGGCCAGGCGCGATAGAAAGGCGCCGGGCGAAAGGCAGGCCCATAAGGCGCATAAGGGCCATAGGGCCCGTAGTAGGGTGCCGCATAGGGATAGCCGGAACTGATGACGGCGCTGCCGTACGCCGGCCCGCTGTCGACCGGAACGGCGACGCACCCGGCGAGCAAGGCCGGCATGGCGAGTGCCAGCCAGGCTTGGCGCCGTCTCGGAGCACGCATCGTCATGTCCCCTCCGTCGGTGTCCACAATCGTCCTTCATTCATTAAAGGCAGCAGCGCAGGTAGCGGCAAGCCGGTTTTTGTAACGATTTATGCAGAGGCGCCTTGCTGCGCATGGTCGGCAATGCGGCTGGCGCGGCCATCATTCGTGCCGACGCTTCGCGGAAGAAGAGCATCAGGCACGTGAATACCGCTTATGCGATCCCTGTATTGGACAGGCCCGACACCCGCCTTTAAGATGCACTTGTCTCCTCTGATTCTCCTTGAATTGGATTTGCCCGGCCCCGCAAGGCGCCGGGCTTTTTTCTTTGCGCTCGGGGAATAGGGGCAGGTTTCCGCATCCGCCTCATGCGCGCGCAACATCGGGTCGCCATTTCCGCCGGAAATGGCCCATATGGAAAATATCAATTAGCAACACCTGAAGCCCGCACGTATATTACGGCGGTGACGAGAGCGTCCGCCGGCCCGTGCCTCGAGACTGCCGGCAACCCTCGATCCATCGCACTGCGCGCTCAACCCGACCTAGCCACGCCATGAACCTGACCACCCCCGTCCTGGTTTTTCCCGCCATCTCGTTGCTGCTGCTGGCCTACACCAACCGCTTCGTGGTGCTCACCCAGGTGATACGCCATCTGCACAACCAGAACCAGAACAATCTCACCGAGACCGTGGCGCGCCAGATCGCCAACCTCGGTCTGCGCCTGCGTCTCATCAGGCGCATGCAGGCGCTCGGCGTGCTCAGCTTCATTCTCGCCGCCAGCGCCATGTTCCTGCTGTTGCTCGAGTTCGAGCGCACCGCCCAATACCTGTTCGGCGGCAGCGTGGTGCTGCTGATCGGATCACTGTTCTTCTCGCTGTTCGAGATCCTGATCAGCACCAATGCGATCGAGATCGAACTCAAGGTGATCGAGGCGAAGATGTCCCGCGGCGAGCTGGGCTGACCGTGTTCCCAGATGCCTGATCAGTATTTGTTTGATATGTGCGCAGCCACTTAGCTGGTCTGGATCCGCGCCGAGGCATGCCGGGTGCAGCCCCGCACCACGTTTTCGAGGAACCGTACCGCCTCCGACATCGAGCCGCCCTGGGCCGGCGGCAGCATCCTGGCCAGCGCCGGCTCATGGATGATGCGGTCGAGGCCGTAGGCCAGGTCGCGCGACACATCTCTCGCCATGCAGCCGTCGCTGTTGTAAAGCAGATCGTAGATGCCGACCGCTTCCCATAGCGGCACCAGGCCCGGGCTGGTGGTTTCCGAAAAAACGATGGCCGGCTGATCGAACGGGGGCTCGCCCGCCTCGCGCACGAGCATGAACTTGAAACTCAATCTGGTCCTTCTTTCTGTTGGGTGCGTTGGGGGTGCGTTGGGGTGCGCTGGACTATTTTGCCCAAAGCCGGGCCATCCTGCCGGCGCCGAGGCAAGCGGCCGCGTCAGAAGCGCGAACCGGGCTGCTTGAGGAACGCGATTTCTTCCTCGGTCGATGGGCGCCCCAGTATGTCGTTGCGATGGGGATAGCGCCCGAACCGGTCGACGATGGCCTTGTGCATCAATTCGAACCGCAGGTTGTCCTCCGGCGCGAATTCTCGGAAGAGGCCCTCGGCCAGCTGATGGATTTTCCGGGATTCGCTGTGCATGTAGGGCATCAACAGGAAGGCGCGTTCGATGTCGGCCAGCGCTTGCAGCGCACCGTGGGCCACGGCTTCCTGAGCCAGCGCCAATGCCATTGCATCCTGGGCGAAGGCAGCCGGCGTGTCGCGATGGATGTTCCGGGAAAACTGGTCGAGCACGATGATTTCCGCCAGCCGGCCGCGCGGCGTGGCGCGCCAGCCGAACAGTTCGCCCTGCCGCGCCTGGTCGAGCAGCGGCAGGAAGCGTTGCCTCAGCAGCGCATCGAATGCCGGGTCGGCCGACCACCAGGACTTGGGCGAGGTTTCCTCGAACCAAAACTTCAATACTGCTTCATGCATGCCGGCTCCAGTGGGAATCATCGGGAAATATCGAACATGGCAGAGGATCAGGGCAGCATCGCCGATGCGTCCTGCCAGCTTTTCGTGGTTAGGCAGTGTCGCCGCTGGCAGCGGGATGGAACGCGCAGACGAAAAAAAGCCCGCATCGCGGGCTTGCATTTCGGACCGCAGCCAGGAATCAGCCCTTGGCCGAATCCGATTCGCACTTTTTCATGAAGGAGTTCTTCGCCGCGCCGGCCAGCGGCTTGCCATTCTTGTCGACCGCCTTGGCGGCGCAGCTCGACTTCCCGCCGCCTTCGCATTTCTTCATGAAGGAGGTCTTGGCGGCGCCGGCCAGCGGCTTGCCATTCTTGTCCACGGCTTTCGCCTCGCAGCTGGTCGCCGCGGCCGAATCGCCCTTCGCTGCAGCCGCGTCGCCCTTCGTTGCCGCCGACGGCGCTTGCGCCAGGGCCAGTCCGGACGACAGCATCAAGCTCATGGCAACCAGAATCATTCTTTTCATCACATGTCCCTCCTAGTTTTTCGTGAATGGCGATGTGCCAGTTCCTCTAACGACCCCGACTATTTACGGTTGACATGATCTCGCAACCGCATCACGCGCGCAGGCATAACCGAAGCAAAAAGCCACGATGTTTGAGCTGCAGCAATCCGCTGAAAGCTTGAGGCTGCTCTTGGTGGCCAGCAGTCGCTTGCGTTCAATCCGCTCGCACGCAACACAACGGCGCTCATGGCGCGATGAACTCGGGACAGAAATGAGGGCGACATGCAGCGCGGCGGGCCATTGCCGCGATTGCGGCGTCTCAACCGGGTGGAAGAAAGATTTGAAAAGCCCGAGGCGCGATCGATAGTGAAGACAGGGGGAGAGATCAAGAACATACCCATTGGACGGAGACATCGATGACAAAGCAAGCCTCTCACCCGGGCGGCGCGGCCATGCCCGCGCCGCTTCCCCTGCTCTCACGCGAGACGAAGGCGCCCTCGGCCATGCGCCTCAGGCCGCTGGCGCTGATCGTATCGACCGCAGCGCTGCTCGCTGCCTGCGGCGGCGACGACAAGGGCAATGCGTCGAGCGCGAACACCGGCACGGCCACGCGCGATGCGCAGATTGCCGCAGTCGACGAGCTGAACACGCTGACGGGCAATACCCGCAATGTGACGGTCGAACTGCGCGAGGGCACCAACATGGCGGTGGCGCCGTCGCCCGATGGGCAGAAGCTGGCCTTCACCGCGCAGGGCGCGCTGTGGCTGGTGCCGATCGCCGGCGGCAACGCCGTCCGGCTCACCGGCTGGCAGCTCGAACCCACCGCTCCGGTATGGTCGCCTGACGGCAATACCATCGTGTTCCAGAACTATGCGCCCGAAGGCAATTACCACCTGTGGGCAGTGGATGCGAACGGCGCCAACCCGAGGGAACTGACCACCGGCCCCTTCGACGACCGCGAGCCGGCCTGGCTGCCCGATGGCAGCGGCCTGGTGTTCGCCTCCGACCGCAGCGGCGACGGCCAGTACAAGATCTGGAGCTTCAAGCTAAACGGCGGGCAGTACGAGCAGATCACCAAGGGCAACGGCGCGGAGAGCAATCCGATCGTGTCTCCCGACGGCAAGCAGCTCGCCTTCGCCGACACCGGCAAGCTCTACACCGTGGCGCTGGCCGGCGGCACGCCGGTCCAGGCCGGCACCGGCACCATCCCGGCCTGGAACCGGGACGGCAGCGGGCTCATCTATCAATCCGAAGCCAAGGGCCTGAACGTCGGCGGCCAGGACGTCGTGAGCAACGAGGACCTGTTCCCCTTCCCGGTGCGCTGGCTGCCCGACGGCCGCTTCGTGTATTCGGCCGATGGCAAGATCCGCATCCGCGATGCCAGCGGCGGCAGCCGGACCGAAGTGCCTTTCACCGCCAATCTGACGGTGCGCCGCCCGGTGATCTCCGCCACGCGCGACCGCGGCTTCAATGCCCTGGGAACGCGCCAGGTGATAGGCATCAGCGCCCCGACGATTTCGCCTGACGGCAACAGCATCGCTTTCGTCGCCCTCAACGATGTCTGGGTGATGAAGATCGGCGAGGCGCCGGTGAGATTGACCAACGACACCGACCGCGATGGCAATCCGCAGTGGACGCCGGATGGCAGCGCCGTCTATTTCTCGTCGGAGAAAGGAAATGCGGGCGCGCTCGCCATCGACCAGATCGACATCGCCACCAGGCAGCGCACCCGGCTGGCGTCCATCACCGGCAAGTCCATGGTAACGCCGAAGATGTCGCCCAGCGGCGACCGCATCGCCTACTCCACCCTGTCCGGCCAGCTGGAACTGTGGGACGTGGGCAGCAAGACGGCCCAGGTGATCATCCCGTCGGTCAGCACCCAGGTCAGCACGCCTTCCTGGACGCCGGACGGCGGCAAGGTGATGGTGGTGGACAACGAGCGCATCAACAACCGCTTCCGCGAAGGCTACAACAAGCTGCGGGTGATCGACATCGGCAGCAAGAGCGCGAAGTTTTATGCGGTGGCCCCGGCGCCGAAGCAGATCGCGGAGCGCGACGAAGGCGCGGCCGTGCTGTCGCCGGACGGCCGCAAGGTGGCCTTCATCATGGATTCGGTGCTGCACGTGATGCCGGTGAAGGCGGATGGCTCGCCCGACGGCGATCCGAAGGCGATCACCAGCGAAGTGGCCGACCTCCCGTCCTGGGCCGGCGATTCATCGACCATCCTGTACAAGTCCGGCACCAAGCTGAAGACGATCCAGGCCGACGGCAGCGGCGGGCGCGACATCCCGGTCAGCATCCAGTGGCGCCAGGCGGTGGCGACCGGCACCACCATCGTCCGCGCCGGCCAATTGTGGGATGGGGTGAGCGGCAGCCTGCGGCGCGACGTGGACATCGTCATCAAGGACAACCGCATCAGCGCCGTCCGCGACCACCAGGCCGATGCCGAACGCACCGCCGACAAGTACGTCGATGCGTCCGACCTGACCGTCATGCCCGGCATGTGGGATCCGCACATCCATCCGCTCACCCTGTACCAGGGCGGGCAGTATGGCCAGATCGCCGCGCTGATGCTTGCCTACGGTATCACCTCCACGCAATCGGTGGCCGGCCCGATCCATCAGAGCGCCGAGATCCGGGAAGCGCTGGAGGCAGGCAATCTGATCGGACCGCGGCTGTTCGTCTCGCCGCCGCTGTGGGAGGGCAACCGCCTGTTCTACAACTTCGCTCGCACCCTGCGCACGCCGGAGATCGCGGACAAGGAGATCGCCAAGGCTAGCGAGTTCAGCGCCGACTTCCTCAAGTCCTACGTGCGTGCGCCGATCCCGATCATGACGAGGATCGCCCAGGCCGGCCTGAACAACGGCATTCCGACCGGCACCCACATGCTGTCGCCGGGCGCAGCCACCGGCATAGGCGGCACCACGCACCTGTCGGCGACGCAGCGCATGGGCTATGGCTGGTCGAAGTCGGTCAACGGCATCACCTACCAGGATGCCTATGATCTCCACGCCAAGGGAGATTTCCACCTGATCGACACGCTGTTCTCCGCGCAGGCCCTGGCCGGCCAGGATGCGAGCATCGTCAGCGACGACCGCTTCATCCTGGTGCCGCCGAATTTCGTGAACGGCTTGCAGACGGCGACCCAGCCGACCGCGGTCCAGCTCGACACGATACGCAAGGATGCGCAGCAGCAGGCCAAGGTGCTGAACGCCGGCGGACTGGTGGCCAACGGCACCGACTCGCCGCTGGTGGTGCCGGGCATCTCGGTGCACCTGAACCTGCGCGGGGCCGGCCTGGTGATGTCCAACCTGCAGGCGCTGCAGACCATCACCATCAATGCCGCCAAGATGAGCTACCTCGACAAGGACCTGGGATCGGTCGAGGTCGGCAAGCTGGCGGACCTGGTGGCGGTGCGGGGCAATCCGCTGCAGGACCTGACGGCGGCGGCGAATGTCGAGATCGTGGTCAAGAATGGCAATGTCTATCCGCGCGCGCAGATCCTGGCGCCGTTCAAGACGCCGGCGGCCATGGCGGCGCGCAAGAAAGCCCTCCTGGCCTACCAGCAGATGTGCCGCAAGGATCCGGCGCAGTGCGAGTCCGGCATGCACGCGGACTGACCTCGGCATGCGTTGGAGCCGGATGGCGGCGCTGCTGCAGTCCGGCTCGCAACCGTTTCATATGGGCTTGCGGGAACGCGGACCGGCGCCAGGGTCCGCGTCCGCTTTTCATCCCTCGCCTGTCGCTGCCGATTCCCGGACTATTTTTACCGCTCGCTTGTCGCCCAGCAAAGCCGGCCCCGGTTTTTTCAGGCGTTCGTCAGGTTCGGGTTCCATCATCGCCCTATTGCCGCTCCGCCATGCGGGCAGATGACATGAAGAGGCGAACATGAATCGAAACACCTTGGCGCTCGCATTGCTGGTTCTGGCAAGCCTGGGCTGCCAATCGCTGCTGACCGACCCGGTCAACTCCGCCGTCAGGCATGCCCGCAGCGGACCCGGCATGCCGACCTACGCCGCCGGAGAGAATTGTTTCCAGCACCAGGCTTGCCGAACGCAACTCGGCCAGATGTGAACCCGCCGAGCGAGGCGGGTGCCCGAGGGCGTCAAGCAGCACCTATATGCAATCCATGACGCGCCCCATCAAGCGGCATGGTCGAACCCGGTCTCAGGGTGAACGCGGCGCAGGCATGGTCTGCCGCTCCGGATCGGGCAGGCGCACTTCATCGATGGTTTCCACCTGCGAGGACGCCACCGTCGCCGACAGCGGCTCTTCTTCGAAGGTGGCGGGCGAAGCGGCATCCTCGTCCGGCTCGGGAAACAGGTCCGCATCGGCATCGCCATCGGCGGTCTGTGCCCTTTCCCGGCGGCGGCCGGCATGGAGGAAATCCTGGATGCGCTGCAGCCAGGCTTGCTTGTCGGCAGCGCCGGACTCATCCGCGCCGGCGAAGACGTGCCGCTCGCCGAACAGCTGCTGCGCCTCGTAGGCCGGCAGGCCGAACACGGCCGCCATGATGCCGGCCGGGCTGGTCAATCCCGGTTCGCCATGCAGCAGCAGCCGGCTGCCATCGGGCGACAGGGACAAGCCCAGCGCCTGGAATTGCGGATGCTGCGCCAGCCAGCCCTCGGGCGCACAGACGGTGCCCTCGGTCAGCGATGGTCCGCGCGCAGCGCATGCCGGGCCGAAACGGATGCGGTCGGCGGGAATGCCGTCGATGATCGCGTAGGCATCGCGCAGCAGGTCGTCGGAAGTGTTCATCGTTTTCTCCTCCAAGCAATGCGGCAGCATGGTTTGACAGCGACGTAAAGTCCGCTATCCGTATGGCCGCTTTGTCTTTGCAATACGAGACGAGGCACCTTCAGACACGGCAGGAAAACGCGGCGGCCGCTTCCGCGCGGAATGATTCCGAGCGGACAGGCCGCTTCATCCCTGCTCCGGCTGCGCATCCTTCAGCACGCCGATGACCTCGTGCCGCCATTGAGCTTGCGCACCGTCTCGGCAATCATGCCCATGGTGTCGTGGGCCGCCACGGCGGCGAAAGTCGCCGGCAGACGCTGCGGATTGGCGGCGGCATAGGCTTTCGGGAACGCCTTGCTGGCTTCGTCGTCCGGCGTGGCCGCATGGTCCGGTACCGTCACCGCGCCCTGTGTCGGGATTCCGCTGGCCATGTCGCTCACGCCGAGGAAGCGGATGCCGGCCTCGAACGGCTTGCCAGGATTGGCGAAGGGGCTGGTGCGGGCGACCTTGCGCAGCCCGGCGCTTTCATTTGCCGCGGCCGTCATTTCGCCGCGCCGACGGTGTGCTTGTCGAAGCCGGCCAGCTGCTTGTAGCGCAGCGAAATGGCTTCCAGCTGTTCCTGCGGGATAACGTCGTTGATGTGCGCGAAGCCGTTCGGCGCGCGCTCTTCCGCCAGCTGCATCACCTGCTCCGGGCCGTTCATCCGGTTGCGCAGCACGATGCCGGCGGTGCGGGGCAGGCGCTCCGCCTCGTACTCGCGCAGCGCATAGGAGATGCTCGGCTCGCCGGCGAGGCAATCTGCCAGGTAGCGCGCATCGAGGATGGCCTGGGCGCTGCCGTTGGAGCCGATGGGGTACATCGGATGGGCGGCATCGCCGAGCAGCGTCACCCGTTCGAAGGTCCAGCGCGGCAACGGGTCGCGGTCGACCAGCGGGAATTCATACACTTCCTCCGCGCCCTGGATGACGGCGGGGATGTCGATCCAGTCCCACTTCCAATCGGCGAAGGGTTGGTCGAACACCGACTTGTCGACCTTGCGGTTCCAGTCCGAGGCGGGCAGCTCGCCTTCCGGCACGCGCAGCTCGGCGATCCAGTTGATCAGGGAGCGGCCCTCGCGGCGCAGCGGCTCGGAGATAGGATAGGCGACGAATTTCTGGTTCTGATGTCCCGCCATGAACATGCTGCGGCCGTCGAGGAAAGGTTCGGCCTCGGTCACCGCGCGCCACAGCATGCGCCCCGAGAAGCGCGGCAGGTCGCCGGTTGGATAGAGGAACTTGCGCACCGCGGAGTGGATGCCGTCGGCGCCGACCAGCACGTCGGCCTCCACCTTGACTTCGCTGTTGTCGGCGCGGCGGGTAAAGGTGGCGACGACCTTGTCGGCCACCTGCTCGAAGGAGGCAAAGGCGTGGCCGGCGTAGATGCGGTCGGCGCCGATGCGCCGGATGGCGCTGTCGAGCAGCGTCATCTGCAGCTCGCCGCGGTGGATGGAGAACTGCGGATAGGCATAGCCGGCGGCGCGTCCGCGCGCCTCGCGCCAGATTTCCTGACCGAGCTTGTTGTAGTAAGCGAGGGTGGACGTTTCGATGCCCTTGCCGGCCAGGGTTTCCTCCAGCCCGAGGTCGCACAGGTGCTTGCTCGCATGGGGCAGCAGATTGATGCCGACGCCGAGCGGCCTGATTTCCGACACTGCTTCGTAGATTTCGACGGCGATGCCCTTTTCCTGCAGCATCAGCGCCAGTGTCAGGCCGCCGATGCCGGCCCCCGCGATGACTACCTTCATGTTCTCTTCCTCGACACGCCCCGCGCGTCCTCTTCGATTGACCCGATTCGCCTGATCGCGGCGCTGCCCAGGCGGGAAGGTCCAGGCAGAACATCCCTGCCAAGCGAGCCGGCTCGCCGCGATGGAACCCGTCGTTATACTTCATGAACTGTCTTTTACGCAACCAGGGACGCCTCGCTGAAGCGCAGGCCGGGGCTCGTTCGGGCATTTGGCCTTCTGCGTTCACGGCGGCATGAGTCGTCGAAGCGCGCCGCCGAAATACTCAACCGGCCATGACTGCATTTTTGGTCGAAGCCATCAGGAACTGACTGTTCCCTGCATCCGCCTAGTCCTCGCCTGGCCGCTCGCGGCGCGGGTCGTTTATCGATGAGCCTCACTTGCTGCCCGTGCAGGTGAGGATCCTCCCTTGAATTAGGTAAGTGGTCGGATTGCCATAAGGGCTGAAGCGGCCTGTCGGCGGTTCGGCCCGTTCTTTGTCTGGATATAACACCGTTGCTATTAACCACACGATATTGTGCATGGCCATTCCTGCAGGTAAGCTTTTGTCCATGCTCATCCCGAGCAACCACTTTCCCGCCATGAAGATGCCCTCTCTCCCCAACCGTCCCCTTTCCCTCGCCAAATGCGTCCTCGCCTTCGTCCTGGTGGCCGGCTCGCTTGCGGCCTTCGCCGCATCAACGGACCGGCGCGCAGCCAGCCCGGCGAAGGATGCCACCGTCTGCGACAGCTGCGGCACGATCGCCAGCGTGAAAACCTACCGTCGTCCTGCGGGCCACGGATCCCAGCAGGTGACGGATGGCCGCACAACGAACGGCTACGTCGGCAAGATCGCCGCCAGCCCGAAGCGTTCGCGCTCGGTGACGCGCATCAAGGTGAAGATGGACAATGGCGCCTTTCAATCCTTCTTCGAGGATGGCACCAGCCAATGGACCCCCGGCGAAAAAGTCGTGGTGAGCAACGGCAAGCTGGTCAGCCAGGGCGGTAAGGACGCAGCCGTGAAGAAGTCGATCTGAGCGCTGCATGAACGCCATTCGCGCCACGGTTCATACCACGCTGTAACTTCCTTCCTTCACGCACCGGCGCGCGCCCTGCGCCTGCGATGCCTCCCTTCTCCCTCTATACTTGTCGGTGGAGACCGCCTCAGGCGCCCTGCTGCTTCCAGCATGGCGGGAGACGAACACGATCACCACCAGAGGCCCAAGCCCGATGCTCAACGATGCCACCCATTCCGCCGCGCAGGCGTCCGCCTCGCTTATTCGCGTGGCGCCTTTCTTCATCAGTTCCTTCGTCTGGAATGCGGCGCTGGGCATGACCTTCATCCTGATCCCGCTGTATGCCCGCTCGCTCGGCATGTCGGGCGTGCAGATCGGCAGCCTGATCTCGCTGCCGATCGTGGTGCACATCGGCTTCAGCCTGATCGGCGGCGCGCTGGCCGACCGCCTCGGCGGCCGCAACCTTTGCATCATGGCTTGCGCCATCACCGCCATTGCGGCCTTGTGCTTCCTGGCCGCGGACGATTTCGCCTCGATGCTCGCCATTCAATTTCTGATGGTGATCGCCCGCTCCACCTTCTGGACCGGCAATCTGGCGCTGGTGACCCTGCTGCCCGGCGATCCCGGCCGGCAGATGGGCCGCTTCACCATCGCCACCAACGGCGGCCAGATCGCCGGCAGCACCATTGCCGGCTATGCGGTGGCGCTGTCCGGCTATGCCGCCGGCTTCGCCATCATGGCCGGCGCCGGGATGATTGCCCTGCTGTTCACCATCATCTATCGGCCGGCGGCGACGGCCGCGCGCAAGGCCGGCGTGTCGGCGTTCGCCACCTACCGCCAGCTGCTCGGTTCGCGCCCCATCCTTTACAGCATGTATGGCGCCTACCTGTCGGCGCTGCCGATCGCCCTGCTGTTCTCCTTCTATCCCATCCTGCTGACGCAGCAGGGGCTGCATCCGGATCTCGCCGGCCTCCTGATCGCGCTGCGCGGCATCGGCGCGATCGCTGCCGGCTTCTTCCTCGGCCGCTTCATGAACGACGTGGAGCACGTCAGGCTGCCGCTGCTGTCTTCGCTGGCGATGGCGGCGCTGGTGGCGCTGACGGCGGTATCGACGCAGCCGCTGGTCATCGGCGTCTTCATGTTCCTGCTCGGCGTGGCCACCGCCGTGGTGACCGCATACGTGTACACGCTGATCCGCCACATCAGCTCGCAGGAGACCCGCGGCTCGGCGATGGCGCTGTTCAACGTCGGCTTCGGCATTTCCCTGCTCACCACGCCGGCGCTGATGGGCGTGATGAAGGACCACATCGGCATTCAGAGCGCCTTCATCATCATCGGCGGCTTCACCTTGTTGTGCAGCCTGCTGCTGGCGCCCCTGCACCGCTGGGCGATGCGGCCGGACTGAGTTTCTGCCCCGCCGCTCACTTGGGCGGCGCCACATTGTCCTTCATGCGCCGCAGCAGGCGCCGCAGAAACTCGGTCTCGTCCGCCGTGAATCCCGCCAGCGCCTTGGCCTGCACCTTCTCCGCCAGCGGCACGAGCGAAGCCACCAGCGCGATGCCGGCGTCGGTCGGCAGAACGTCGGTGGCGCGCCGGTCTTCCATGGACGGCTGGCGCAGCGCCAGTTCCTTGCCTTCCATCGCGGTGAGCATGCGGGCCAGGGTGGGCGGCTCGATGCCCGCCGCTCCAGCCAGGTCGCCGAAGCGGATGCGGCCATGGTGCGCCAGCACGGTGGCGATGCGCCATTCGGGCAGGGAAATGCCGCGCTCGGCCAGGCCCACGCTGAACTCGTCGAATATCGCCAGGTGGCTCTGATGGATCAGGTAGGGGATGTAAGTCGTGAGATCGAATTCCAAAGTTCCATTTGGAGCATTATTTGACGCATCATTCTGCATATTTAGCTTTCCTTCCGTTATTTTTACCCGCATTTTCGCCCGCAAATCGGAATCATGCTTTTTCCAGCCTACGCTCATTCTGCCAATTTTTATTCCAAACGGAAGAAACAGGTGCTATATTAATCGCCGAATTAAAACATAAGCGACCCTTTTGGCATGGCTGGCCCGGCGAATCTGCAAGCGCAGAATGCCGGCGCATCGGCCGCATTCAAGGAGAGACAGATGACATCCTCACTCGGACGTGTTGAAGACCTGCCGGTCGATTACGTCGACGGCCTGAAAAGCCGGAACCTGCTGCCGCTGTGGCCGGCGCTGCGCGCCGTGCTCCCGTACGGCAAACCCTCGCGCAAGACCCTGCCGCAGCTGTGGAAATACGCCGACGTGCGCCCCAACCTGATGCTGGCCGGCGAACTGACTCCGATCGAAAAGGCCGAGCGCCGCGTGCTGGTGCTGTGCAATCCCGGCCTCGGCCTGGAAAACATGCAGGCCACGCCCTCGATCTACATCGGCCTGCAGCTGATCCTGCCGGGAGAAAACGCGCCCAACCACAAGCACACGCCGTCGGCGGTGCGCTTCGTGGTCGAGGGGCGCGGCGGCTATACCGTCGTCAATGGTGAAAAGCTGCCGATGGAAAAGGGCGACCTGATCCTCACCCCGCCCGGCCTCTGGCACCAGCACGGCCACGACGGCACCGACCCGGTGATCTGGCTCGACGCCCTCGACCTGCCGCTGGTCTATGGACTCGAGGCCTCCTACGCCACCGAGGCGCCGCTGCAGGACATCACCGACCCGCACAATTCCTCCGTTTCCCGCTTCCGCCAGGGCGGCGTGGTGCCTTACGCTTCCCTCGCCCGCCAGCGCGCCGACTATCCGCTGCTGCGCTTCCCGTGGAAGGAAGTGCGCCAGACCCTGGCCGACATCGCGCGGACCACGCCGCTCGGGCAGCCAGTGCATGTGGCCTACGTCAATCCCGAAACCGGCCAGGAATGTCTGCCGACGCTGGGCTTCTCCGCCCTGATGCTGCGTCCGGGCGAGGAAGTGCGCCTGCCGCGCCGCTCCGCCTCCGCCGTGCTGCACGTGGTCGAAGGCGAAGGCAATGCCTTCATCGATGACATGGCCTGCGGCTTCGCGCAGGCCGACACCATGGCGGTGCCGACCCATGCCGAGCTGCGCCTGTCGAATGCCTCGAACAAGGAGCCGGCCTTCCTGTTCATGGTCGACGATGCCCCGCTGCATCGCAAGCTGGGTTTTTACGAAGTGTTTGCTTAAGGAACAATCATGTCCCAATACCTGTTCGCCCCCGCCCCCGTCGTCGCCGCGCCTGTCCGCGGCAGCAGCCAGACCTATCCGATCCGCCGCATCTTCTGCGTCGGCCGCAACTACGAAGCGCATGCCAAGGAGATGGGCGTGCAGGTCGACCGCGAGGCGCCCTTCTACTTCACCAAGAGCGCGCATACCTATGTGCCGTCCGGCGCCACCGTGGCCTATCCGCCCGGCACCGCCAACTACCACTATGAGATGGAACTGGTGGTGGCGATCGGCAAAGAAGGCTTTCGCATCGACAAGGACAAGGCCCTGGAGCATGTGTACGGCTATGCCTGCGGCCTCGACATGACCCGGCGCGACCTGCAGCTGGTGGCGCGCGAGCAGCGCCGCCCGTGGGACCTCGGCAAGGACTTCGAGGAGTCCGCCGTGCTGGGCGAGATCGTGCCGGCGGCCGAGAGCGGCCACTTCAGCCAGGGCGCGATCGAGCTGCGGGTCAACGGCCAGACCAAGCAGGCTTCCGACCTGACGCTGCTGATCCACGCCGTGCCGGAAATCATCGCCCACCTGTCGGGCTATTACCACCTGATGCCGGGCGACCTGATCTACACCGGCACGCCGGAAGGCGTAGGCCCGGTGGTGTCCGGCGACCTGATCGAAGGCAGCATCGCCGGCCTGGGCGGCATCTCGCTGAAGATCGGCGACAAGGCTTAAGCGCCTGTGGCGGGCGCCGGCCGGCGCCCGACGCATGCGGCTGGCAGCGCTCGTCTTCACGCAAGGCGAGAAGAGCATGTCGCGTCATCTTCCATAGAGGTACAGGATTTCGTCGACACGCGCCGCTTCTCCGGCCAGCGGATGCTGATGTCCCGCGCTGCTTCAGCGTCGTCGCCATCGACGGCTTCGACGCCGCCATCATCGGCTTCATCGCTCCCTCGCGGCGCGGATCACGCCCCGCGCGGCGCATCTACCGTCACGTCGGCGCATGATCGAGACCCTGAAGCCCAATGGGCCAGGGACTTTTTCGTTCTTCTGCCTCTGGTCAGGCCCGGCGATCATGGTTGACGCGGCCGGTCGTCGATGATCGTTCAGCTCCGCTCGGTCGCCGATGCTGCCGGCGATTCTCTACCCGCCGCTGCATCCCTGCGCGCGCGGCGCAGATAGAGCGCGCCGACCAGTGCCGCCGCGATGCCGGAAGCGGCGCCGACGCCGAGCGCCCAGCGCGGCCCGAAGCGGTCGGCCACCCAACCGACCACCGGCGCGCCGAAGGGCGTGGCGCCAAGCAGGATGGCGAGCAGGATCGCCATCACGCGGCCACGCATGCCGGGCTCGGTCGTCAGCTGCACCACGCTGTTGGTGGAGGTGGTGAAGGTCTGCGCCGCCACGCCGATCAGCACCAGCGCCGCGCCGAACAGCCAGGCATTCGGCATCAGGGCCGCCAAGGTGCAGCCGATGCCGAATGCCGCCGCCGCCGCGACCAGGCGGGCGACATGCGGTTGCCCCCGCATCGCCGCCATCAACGCGCCCGTCACCGAGCCGATCGCCATGGCGGAGGACAGCACGCCGTACTCGCTGGCATCGGCGCGAAACACCGTGACCGACATGGTGGAAATGAAGATGGGGAAATTCAGGCCGAAGGTGCCGATCAGGAACAGCATGAACAGCACCACCTTCAGGTCGGGCCGGTTCCACACATAGCGAAAGCCCGCCGCCAGCCCGCCGCGGGACCGCGCCGGCCCTTCCCTGCGGTTCAATTCATGCAGCCGCAGCAGCATCAGCGAACCGATCACCGCCACATAGGAGGCGGCATTGATGATGAACACCCATCCGGTGCCGACCGAGGCGATCAGCGCGCCGGCGACCGCCGGCCCCACCATGCGCGCGGCATTGAACGACGTGGAATTCAGGGCCACCGCGTTGGAAAGGTCGGCCTCGCCCACCAGCTCCGAGACGAAGGTCTGGCGCGCCGGCGCATCGAAGGCGCTGACGATGCCGAGCAGCAGCGCGAAGCCGTACACATGCCAGAGCTGGGCCACGCCAAGCAGCGTCAGCAGGCCGAGGCCGAGCGCCAGCAAGCCCATGGCGGACTGGGTCACCATCAGCACCTTGCGGCGGTCGAAATGATCGGCCGCATAGCCGGTCAGCGGCAGCAGCACCAGCTGCGGGCCGAACTGCAGCGACATCACGATGCCGACCGCGGTGGCGTTCTCCTGCGTCAGATGAGTTAGCACCAGCCAGTCCTGGGCGGTGCGCTGCATCCATGTGCCGACGTTGGAGACCAGCGCGCCGGCGGCCCAGACACGGTAGTTGAACCGGGCCAGGGAACGGAAAGTGCCTTTCATCAAATCATCCTTGGTTCTTGACGCATGCGATGCATTATCCATGCGGACACAGGTCAGTGTGCGGCGCGGCGGGAAAGTTCCGGCCCGCGGCGCGCCCGGAGATCGGGCAAGCCCATCGTCTCCCATGCCGCCGCAACGCGGCTTCAGAAACAGGAAAATGCGTGCTGCTCAAGGCAGGCAAAGGCGCGGCCGCATTCGGCTTCCCTTGTTTGTCAGAGATCATTTCAGCTGCCCGCGCGGATGATATAACTCTGCCAACGGTCGGGGGATAGCAATGCAAGATTTCGAGTACGAACTGGAGTGGGATGGTCCGGGCGCTTACGTCCTGGTGCCGGCCACCGTTCACTATGGCGAGGCGATGTGGGACCAGGTGCCGATTCCGCTGCCCATCACGAACAGCGTCGCCGAACTGGAGCATGAACTGGAAGAGCATCTGTACGTGCTGGAAGCGCTCGGCGACGGCATCACTTCCATCTGGCGCAAGGGCGGCGTCATCTACAAGTCGGCCACCGAGTGGCCGCTGACATGGCTGCCGCATCCGTGAGCGCGACGACCCTGCATGCGACGTCCCGTCGCCGGCGGGCGGCGGCGAAGCAGCGCCTGTGCCGCCATCCCAACCCTTGCAGGAATTGATGCCCATGTCCGATCCGAGCGGCCGCCCCAGGCACTTCTCCATGATCCGCGGCTTCCACCTGGCGGACTTCTTCACCCTCGGCAATGCGGCCTGCGGCGTGATCGCCATCTTCTTCGCCATGCGCCATGCCGCCAGCCAGGATCTGCGCGATTTCTTCCTCGCTGCGGCCATGGCGCCCGCCGCCTTCATCTTCGACGTCCTCGACGGCAAGATCGCGCGCTGGCGGCGGCAGCATTCGCCGCTCGGCCGCGAACTGGACTCGCTCGCCGACGTCATTTCCTTCGGCATCGCGCCTGCCGCGCTCGGCTTCACCGCCGGCCTGGACGGCGCCGGCGACTGGATCGCGCTCATCTACTTCGTCTGCTGCGGCGTGAGCCGTCTGGCCCGCTTCAACGTCACGGCGGAAACCTTGTCGGAGGGCGGCGACAAGGTTGCTTATTTCGAAGGCACCCCGATCCCGACCAGCGTGCTGCTGACGGCGGTGCTGGCCTACTGCGCCTGGCAGGGAAGATTGCAGGATCAGCTGGTTGGCGGCGCATGGGAGATCGGCGGCATCGTGCTGCATCCGCTGGCCTTGCTGTTCGTCCTGTCCGGCACGCTCATGATCAGCAAGACGCTGCGCATTCCGAAGTTCTAGCGCGGACGAGGTGAAAGCGATGAAGAAATGTCTCGCGGCGATTGCAGCGCATCTTCTTCACGTCTGGAGTGCACGTCAGGAGCGCAAATGAAAAACGCCGTCGCATGGACGGCGTTTTTGTATCCTGGTGGAGGTAAGCGGGATCGAACCGCTGACCTCTTGCATGCCATGCAAGCGCTCTCCCAGCTGAGCTATACCCCCGGATGACTGCTTCATCGTTCGAAGCGGCGCGAAGTGTACCACGACGATTCCGGCTTGCCTAGGGCGCGCTTCGCGGATCTTGAACGCCTGGCCAACGCAGCATCGGCGCATGATGCCGCCGGCCTTCCTTACTGCCGCGGCGTCTTCGGGAAGCGGTTCTGGCGCCGCTTCTGCTCGCCGCCCTGGCCCTTGTTGTTATTGTTGTTGAACTTCTTCTTCGGCCAGGAGCGGCCGGCGGCATTCATCGCGGCGGGGTTGTCCAGCCAGGTGCTGAGCTGGTCGCGGATGCGGCCCATGCCGCCCGTCACGCGCAGATAGCGATGGCCGTAGGTGCGGCGCAGGAATTCATCCGCCTGCACCGGCACGCCTTCACGCTGGCCGAGGATGCGCTGGCACTCCTGCAGCACCGGCGCGTTCTGCATGGCGTCGGTGGCCACCGACGACAACTCGAACTGCGGGAACTGCTGGCGCAGGTCCTCGAAGTCGCGCCCATCCATGCCGATGATCGCGATCTTCGGCTTGAAGCTGCTGTTGGGCGACGGCGGCAGCTTGGGATCGAACAGCGGCTGCACGTCGTTGTCGGCGGCATGATGGTCGTCGTCGACATGGGCTGCCGCCGCCTGGACCGGCGCCACCGGCGCCGCATTCACCGGTTGCGAATTGGTGTTGAAGTTGCCAGGCTGACGCGCACGAAACTCCTTCTGCGGACGACCCTGTGCCGGCGCGGGACGCGCCGCGCCGCCGGCCGCCTGCGACAGCGCCGCCTGCAGCAGCGAGGACAAGGCTTCGCCGCCCTGCTGCTGCGACAGCGCGTTTACCAGCGCCGAAGCCAGCTCCTGGCAGAACATGGCGACGAAGGGACGCGCCACTTCGGCCAGCGTCGCCGCGCCGGGCAGCACGGCATCCTGGGATGATGGCAGGCGCGGCGATGCGGCCGAAGCCGCCGGCTCGACGGCCGCTGCCGGAGGATTCGCAGGCGCCGCCGCTTGCGGCGCGGTCGCGCTCACGCTGGCGGCAGACGGTTCCTGCTCGACCGCGCCGGCGTCATCCTCGCCCGCCGCCTCGACGGCAGGCTCGGCATGCCGCGCGCGGCTCCTGTGCACGGGCGCCGCATCGGCCGCTTCCGTCTCCGCTGCCTCCCTGGCGCCGGACTTCCTGCCGCGCTTCGCCTCGCCCTCGGTCTCGCCCGCGCCGTCGAGCCCTTCGAAGATATGGCCGAGGCGCTGGCGGCTGGCCTGGAAGCCCTGGGAGATCGAAATCAGCTTGCGGTGCCTTTCCTCAGGCAGGACTTCCTGGGCGAGGAAGATATCCTTCGCCTTGACTTCTTCGAGGTCGCGCGAACGGGCGAAGTCCTCTCCCTTCATGCGGATGAGGCGCTTGGCGATCGCTTGCCATTCTTCTTCGGACCATTTGATGATGGCGTTGGAGGCGGTTTTTTCGGATTGACGGGCCATAGAGTAAATATGTGCGTTGGCGTGGGCGCACGACAGCGTGCGCCCGGTTGAGCGTTAATGCGGGCCGACTGCGGCAGCGGCTTTACAGGGATGAATCCTTGATTAAATATCGAGCCATTCGCGGCAAGGGAACTGGTTCGTTGCAAGACCAGTCGCAAGCTGCCTTCGGGAATGACCGAGACAGCGCCATGCATTTCGATGCGATGCAATGAAACGGTAGGATAGCACGCCTGCAGGCACACTGTAACGCCGCACATTTAATCCGCCTTGATCCCGGGCAGGCCTTGCCGCCTGCGAGCGCGCCGCATGCAGCCGCTTAATCGGCGGCACGGGCGATTAACGCCGGCCCGCCGAGAATCGCCGCGCCGGGCCGCCTTCTGCGCCGGACCGCGGCCTGTAACCATTAATTCCCTGCCCGATGAACCGGCAGCCTTAACCGCCTTCGCCGCAAGCCCATGGGCGTTGGCAAATGCGTAATCGCACTACGCACTATAATCGTGGCTTTTCCGTTTCCGCCGCCTGCCGCCGGTTTGCGCAAGTCACACTGCGCCGGCGATGCACGCGTAGGCACCTCTCATGGCACTGTTTTCCCTGAACGGCTTCGACGTCCTGCGTCATCGCGATTTCACCCTTTACCTCGCCGCCCGCCTGCTGTCGACGCTCGCGGTGCAAATGCAAAGCGTCGCCATCGGCTGGCAAGTGTATGCGGCCACCGGCGATGTGTTCGACCTTGGCCTGATCGGGCTGGCGCAGTTCGCTCCGTTTCTGGTGCTGATCCTGCCGGCCGGCCACGTGGCGGACCGCTATGACCGCCGTTCCATCCTCACCGGCTGCATCGCCATGCAGCTGCTGTGCGGCGTGCTGCTGTATCTGCTCACCTGGTCCGGCCTGAAAGCGGTATGGCCGGTGTTCGCGGTACTGGCGCTGTTCGGCAGCGCCCGCGCCTTCATGATGCCGGCAAGCCAGGCGATCCTGATCAACCTGGTGCCGTCGGAGAGCTTCGGCAAGGCGGTGGCGCTGAGTTCGTCGAGCTTCCATGTCGCGGTCATCGTCGGCCCGATGCTGGGCGGCCTGCTCTATCTGGCCGGGCCGATCGCGGTGTATGCCACGGTGGTCGCGCTGCTGCTGGCCTCGGTGGTCATGATGATGGGCGTGCGGGTAGCGCCGCAGGCGACCCGCCGCGAACCGGCCAGCTGGCATACCCTGCTTGAAGGCCTGCGCTTCGTCTGGTCCAAGCCGGTGGTGCTGGGCGCGATCTCGCTCGATCTCTTTGCGGTGCTGTTCGGCGGCGCCACCGCGCTGCTGCCGGCCTATGCCAGCGACGTGCTGCATGCCGGCCCGAGTACGCTCGGCCTGCTGCGCACCGCGCCGGCGGCGGGCGCCGCCCTCACCTCCATCGCGCTCGCCTTCTGGCCGATGACGCGCCGGGTCGGCTGGTGGATGTTCGGCGGCGTCGCGGTCTTCGGCCTGGCCACCGTGGTGCTGGGATTGACCGATCACGCGATGGTGGCATTGGTGGCCCTGCTGCTGATGGGCGCCGGCGACATGGTGAGCGTCTACATCCGCCACATCCTGGTCCAGTATGAAACGCCGGACGCGATCCGCGGCCGCGTCAGCGCCGTCAACTCGGTCTTCATCGGCGCCTCCAACGAACTTGGCGAATTCGAGTCGGGCATCACCGCCGGCTGGTTCGGCCTGGTGCGGGCCTTGCTGCTGGGCGGCGCGGCCACCCTGGTGGTGACGGGATTATGGATGCGGCTGTTTCCGATGCTGACGACGATGGACCGCTTCCCGCATGCGCAGAAGGACGAGCAGGCTGCCTGACGCAACGCGGTTCAATGTCCGTCGCCCGGATCGAGTCCCGCATCCTCCGCCACATTCAGCGCCGCCGCGGTCCAGTCCAGATCGGCGCGGCCCTTAGCGACCGCAGCGAGATAACGGCCCTGCATCAGCGCCGCCAGCGGCATCGGCACCTGCGCCCGCGCGGCGGCGCCGAGCACCAGGTTCGCATCCTTCAAGCCGAGCGACAGTTTGAAGCGCGCCGGCCGGTAGGCATGGGCGGCGATCTGCTTGCCGTAGTTGACGAACAGCGGCGCGGGGAAGATCGATTGCGTCAGTACCTCCATCGTCTTCTCGCGCGGCACGCCATGCTTTTCGCCAAGCGTCATCGCCTCCGCCATGGCCTCGATCACGCTCATGATCATGAAATTGCCGCCGAGCTTGATGATGTTCGCATGCACCGGTTCTTCGCCCAGCGGAAACACCTTCTGCCCCATCGCTTCCAGCGCCGGCCGCACCCGCTCGCAGGCGGCCGCCGGCCCGGCGCAGAGCACGAACAGCATTTTCGCCGCCGCCGCATCCGGCCGGCCGAACACCGGCGCCGCCACATAGTGGCTGCCGCGCGCCCGGTGCAGCTCGGCCAGCCGCGCCGACAGCGCCGGCGAGATGGTGCTCATCGAGACATGCACGCCGCCGGGGCCGAGCTTCTCCAGTATTCCATCCGGCCCCAGCACCACGCTCTCCAGCGCCGCATCGTCGGCCACCATGGTGATCGCCACGCCGTCGGCCGATACCGCGTCGGCCGGCCGCCCCGCCTGGCGCGCCCCCTGGCTTGCCAGTCCCTCGCCCTTCTCCCTCGAGCGGTTCCAGATGGCAAGCGCGTGTCCTGCCTTCAGCAGGTTTTCCGCCATGGGATACCCCATGCTGCCCAGACCGATGAAGCCGATTTCCATCTCCGTCTCCTTGACGATATGTCACCCTTTGTAAGATCGGTTGTGGACATGGCAAGGTTCCCGCGATGATGCACGCCGCGATGCATGCCGCCGGTCAACCACCACAGGCGCGGCGCTGGCCGACAGAAACTCTGCGCGCCGAACGTTGTCAACATTGCACCCAAGCCGTCGAAAGACACCCCCGAACCTAACCAGGAAGAACAAGCCATGAAAAGAACACTACGCACCGCCTTGGTTTATCTCGCCATCTCGACCTCCACTTTCGTCGGCTTCACGCAATCGGTGCAGGCCGCGATGATCGGCACCGAGCAGATCCAGGCCGCCGCCAGCGCGCAGCAGAACCGCGAGAAGATTGCCGCCGCCATGAATCGTCCGGAGGTCATGGCGCAGCTTGAAAGCATGGGCGTGAACCGCGCCGACGCCGAAGCCCGCGTGGCGGCGCTGACCGATGCCGAGGCCGCCCAGCTGGCCGGCCAGATCGACAGCCTGCCGGCCGGCGGCGACGTGCTCGGCGCGCTGGTGCTGATCTTCGTCGTGCTGCTGGTGACCGACATCCTCGGCCTGACCAAGGTCTTCCCCTTCACCCGCTCGGTGCGCCGCTGATCCGGGGGGAAACGATGGCCAAGCCTTGGCAGGCGCTGAGGCTTGCCCTGCTGTTGCTGCTGCTTGCGCTGGGCGGCTGCGCCACCCAGACGGCCGCCCTGCGCGAACAGCCGCTGTCCGGCCTGCCGCGTCGGGCGGAACTGGCGGCCACGCCTTTCTTCGCCCAGGAACGCTACCAGTGCGGACCGGCGGCCCTGGCCATGGTGCTGCAGGCATCGGGCCAGCCGGTATCGCCGGAGGAATTGGTGCCGCAGGTCTATGTGCCGCAGCGCCAGGGCAGCCTGGCGCCGGAGATGCTCGCCGCCGGCCGCCGCAACGGCGCGGTGGCGGTGCCGATCGCCCCTAAGCTTTCCAGCCTGCTGCAGGAAGTGGCGGCCGGCAACCCGGTGGTCATCCTGCAAAATCTCAGCCTGCCCATTTCTCCGCTGTGGCACTACGCGGTGGTGATCGGCTACAACCTCGACGATGAAGAGCTCATCCTGCGCTCCGGCACCACCGAGCGCCAGGTCATGGCCATGTCCACCTTCGAGCACACCTGGGCCCGCGGCGACTACTGGGGCATGGTGGCGCTGCCGCCCGGCCGGCTGCCGGCGAGCGTCGATGAAGCCGGCGTTGCCGAGGCGCTGGTGGGCTTCGAGAAATCGGCGCCGCCGCAGCGTTCCCGCCTGGCTTACGACGCAGCCCTGAAGCGCTGGCCGCGCAATCTCACGCTGCAGCTCGGCAGCGGCAATGCCGCCTATGCCGCCGGCGACCTGCCCGCGGCGATCGATGCCTTCACCCGCGCCAGCCAGGACCACCCGGACAGCGCGCCCGCCTTCAACAACCTCGCGTCCGCGCTGGCGGAAGCCGGGAAGCTGGATGAGGCGCGCGCCGCCGCCGAAAAGGCGGTGGCCATCGGCGGACCCTGGCGCGAAGCGGCGCTCGGCACCCTGGCCGACATCCGGGCCCGGCAAGCCACTCCCACGATGCGCTGAACCGGCATGAGCGACGGAAGGCGGCCGATATAATCAGGCCGTCCCTCTTTCGAAAGACCGCTCATGCATCGGCTTCATCTTCCCCTTCTCTGCGCCCTCGTTCTGCTTGCGCCGGCCCATGCCCAGCATGCGCATCACCCCGACGGGCAGCGGCAGGCGGAAGTGGCGCAACGCGGCGCCGACGTCATGCCCTTCGATCTCGCCGCCACCACGCATGTCTTCACCAAGACGGCCAGCGGCGGCATCCAGCGCGTCATCGCCAGGCGGGCTGGCGATGCGAAGCAGGTCAGGCTGGTGCGCGCGCATCTGCGCGACATCCAGGCGCGCTTCCGGCGCGGCGACTTTTCCGGTCCGGAGCACATTCATGGCGCCGGCATGCCGGGCCTGGCAACGCTCAAGCAGGCACGGCCGGGACAGGTCCAGGTGGATTACCGCGAGGTGACGGGCGGCGCTGAACTGGCCTACCGCACCGGCGATGCCCAGCTGGTTCATACCATTCATGCCTGGTTCGATGCGCAATTGTCGGACCATGGGCATGACGCGGTCGAGGGACACGCGCATCGCTGAAGGCGCCAGGCGCCGCGGCGTGTCGTCATAATGAAATGCGAATTGCTTCGTTCGTGAAACGACGCGCCTGGTTTCAAATGGCGGCTCGATCGCACGATGGAAACCAGCATGTCAATCCCAGCCGCCAGCAACTCGCCCGATATCGTCATTCGCACCGGCGCCCATGCCGTCATCGTCGATGAAGAAACGAAGCCGGCATCGCGCCTGGAGCCGGACTTCCTGCAACTGGCGAAGCCGGTCGGCTCGCTGCGTACCCAGATCCGCCTGCCGACCAGGGATGGCGAGAATGTGCTGGAATTCAAGGTGATCGATACCACCGGGCAGACCGGCTTCGACCGCAAGAGAAAAAGGATCGTCAACCCTTTCCTGCCTGGCGGCGCGGCCCTGGCCAGGGCCGGCTTCAATGTCGAACTCGAGGAGTCGGCGGCGCTGCGCCTGTTCGGCATGAACCCGGGCAGCGCGAATGCCGCCGACCCGCTCAACCTCACGCTGAAGAAAGGCATGGCGCTGAAGCTGGCCTACCGCAACCCGGCCAATCCGGCGCTGAACCTGGTGCTCGGCCTGGAACTGGACGGCCGGGTCAACATCAGCGAGCTGGCGGCGCGCATGACCGACCTTGCCCGTTTCCTCGCCCGCCAGGACCGCATGAATCGCCGGGACTTCAAGCTCTACCTGAATGCCAAGCTGAATGCGCTGCTGGCGCCGGCGCTGCGCTTCGGCGGCAAGTTTTCCTTCGTCTACAACGTCAGCCCGCTGTTGAGCGCCGGCCTGAACCAGGCGCTCAGCGCCAGCGCGGGAACGCCGGCGGCGCCCTGGCTGCTTGGCGCCTCGCTGCTGGCCGACCTGTCGCATCAGACCGTCAGGCTGAATGCCCGCATCGGCGTGGAGCTGTACTTCAAGAGCCCGAACGGCAACGTCGCCTCGGGCAGGCTGGACCGCAACGGTCAACCGGACATCTACATCCAGGGACGCGCGAACGACGGCCGCGCCGTTACGCTGCAGGTGGACTGGATGGCGGCGCTGTTCGGCGACGCGGCGATCGATCCGCAGCGCCTGGAAAAGCTTGACGCCCTGCAGCGGCGCGGCTTCTCGCCCTATCAGGCGGCCGGCCTGATGCCCTTGCTGCGCCACATCGGCAAGTGGCCGCCCGACCTGCCCCTGCCGGACCCGGCAGCACGCGGCAGACAGTTGCGCCAGCCGCTGCTGGAGGTGGCCGACCGTGTGTATGCCGCGCGCCATCTCTGGCTGGCGAAGCTGCTGCCGAACGCGCTTGCCGACAGTCCGCGCCTGTTCAACGACCATGCACAGGCGACGCAGGCCGTCAGAAAGCTCTACTCGCAGACCCTGCTCCAGCTCGGCAAGGAAGAGGCCGGCAGGCTGGCGGATTTCCTCGCCAATCCGCAGGGGGTCAACTGGGGGCTGGAAGCAGTCCGCCAGCGCAATCTCCAGCGCTACGGCACGGTGCCGGCCGACGCCCGGCTGCTGTCCCGGCTCTCTTCCGCGCCGGCGAAATACCGGCTCGAGGACGGCGAACCGACGCGCATCATCAGCCGCGAAACCGGCCTTGCCTATCGCCTCAACTTCTTTCGCGACATGGTGGCGCCGTATCGCGAACATGCCGGACTGCTGAGAATTTGAGTTCCACCGGGGGCCGGTTTGACGGATGAACAATTCCGTAACGAGACGGCATGACTGACTGGCAAAACCGCTTGCCGGGATGGCCATTTGGAGCGCGAGACCGGACATTTTCATTGACGCACGTCATCACCTATGCCACCCTTTCGCTCGTTCTGAAAGGGAAGATTGATGCTGAACCTCGATGTAATGAATTCGATAAGCGTGCTGGATGTCTACCTGACCATCACCGGCATGATGCTCATCGGCGAATGCCGCGAAACCTACATGCTGCAGAAGCTGGTGAAGCAGGAAGCCGGCGCCCAGGCCAGTTCCGCCGCCAAGCTTACTTCCGACATCATGGCCGTCCTGGCGGTGTTCTCCATCGGCTTGTTCTACTGCGTGCTGTGGCCGGTGGCGATGCTGTTCGGCGAGCGCTTCACCACCAAGCTGCCCATCACCCTGCCGGTGCGCACCCACTTCTTCGACCTGCTGTTCTGGCGCGCCTCCTACGAGGACCTGCGCTTCCACTACGGCGACAGCATCAAGGGCATGGTCTCGATGCTGAAGGACTTCCCCGGCTAAGCTTTTCGCCAGGCTTTTCTCATGCTCGCGTTCTACGCGAGCTGCACCGTGAGGCGCCGCCCGGCGCCCCAGCCCACCATCATCGACAGCACGCCCACCGCAATGAAGAATCCGGCGGTGGCGTCCCAGCCGCCGGTCAGGTCATGCAGCAGGCCGGCGATGTAGGGACCGCTGGCCGCCATCGTGTATCCCACCAGCTGCGTCATGCCCGACAGCGCGCCGACCACATGATTGTTCGGCGAGCGCAGCACCACCAGCATGGTGCCGACGCTGAAGCAGCCGCCCTGCCCCAACCCCAGCACCACCGCCCATAGCCAGATCTGGCCCACCGGCGCATACATGCAGCCGAGCAGGCCGGCGATGGACAGGCCCATCATCAGCAGGATCAGCGCGCGCTGGTCGCGCATGCGGGTGGCGATCGCCGGACCCGCCAGCGAAGTGATGAGCTGGGTCATGATCGACACCGACAGCACCGCGCCGGCGTTCACCGGGGCGAAGCCGCGGTCGATCAGGATGGAGGGGAGCCAGCTGAAGACGCAGTAGGCCAGCACCGATTGCAGTCCCATGTTGAGCGCCACCTGCCAGGCCAGCGGGCTGGACCAGAGCCCTTTCATCGAGGGCCGCTGCGCCTGGCTGTCGACCGCCTTCGGACCGAAGCCGGTCCAGGCCACCGCCGCGATGAAGGCCGGGATCGCCCATACCATCAGCACCGCGCGCCAGCTGCCGCCGGCCAGGTTCTGGATCGGGACCGCGATGCCGGCGGCGGTGGCGGCGCCGAAGCACAGCGCCATGGTGTAGAGCCCGGTCATGAGTCCGACGCGGCTGGCGAAGTCGCGCTTGATGATCATCGGCAGCAGCACCATCACCGTGCCGATGCTGGCCCCGCACACCAGGGTGCCGGCCACCAGGCCGGTCAAGCCCATGGCGCCGCGCAGCAGGATGCCCGCCACCAGCGTCAGCAACGCGAAGAAGATGGTGCGCTCGGCGGTGAGGCGGCGCGCCAGGCGGGTGCCGAAGGGCGCGACTAGGCCGAACAGCAGCACCGGCAGCGTGGTCAGGCCGCCGGCCGCGGCGGCGGAAAGCCCGGTGTCGGCGCGTATGCTGCGCAACACCGGGGAGACGCCGGAAAGGGCGGGACGCAGATTGATGGAAACGAGGACGAGGGCCAGGGCCAGCAGCCACCAGGCGCTTTGCCGGGACTGGGAAGAAACGTTGTCGGAAGATGTCATCCCGATATTGTCGCGTACATCCGGCCGCTCTGCAGGCCGCCGCACTTGATGCGGAGCTAGCGCAGGCTGGCCACCTCTTCCAGCGGCCGCCGTTCCGCATTCACCGCATGGCGCCGCGCCAGCAGCGCCGCCATGAATGCCAGCACCGCGCCGAGCGCGTAGCCCATCGCCACCGAAGTGCGGCTGCCGCTGTCGATCAGCCAGCCGAACAGCACCGGCGCAAGGAAGCCGCCGGTGCCGGTGCCGATGGCGTAGAAGATCGAGATCGCCAGCGCCCGCATCTCCAGCGGGAACACCTCGCTCACGGTGAGATAGGCGGAACTGGCGGCGGTGGAAGCGACGAAGAACACCGCCGTCCAGCACAGCGCCAGCGTCAGCGCGTTCAGCCAGCCGGCCATGAAGGCCCAGCCGGTGAGCGCGAGGCCGATGCCGGTGATGAGGAAGGTGAGGAAGATCATGCGGCGGCGCCCGAGGCTGTCGAACAGCGGGCCGAGCAGCAGGGGGCCGAGCACGTTGCCGAGGGCGAAGGGAAAGATGTAAAGCGCGACCCGGTTGTCGGCAACGGCGTAGAAGCGGGTCAGGACCAGCGAATAGGTGAAGAAGATGGCGTTGTAGACGAAGGCCTGGGCCACCATCATGGCCAGCACCACCAGGCTGCGCATGCGGTAGCGATGCAGCAGCACCGCACCGACCTCGCGCCAGCCCGGCGCGCCGCGCGCCGCTTCATGGCCGCCCGCCTGCACCGGCGCGAGTTCGCCGTGCTGGCGCCGCACTTCTTCCTCGATGGCGGCGACGATGCGATGCGCCTCTTCGCGCCGGCCATGCATCAGCAGCCAGCGCGGACTTTCCGGCACATGCCGGCGCACCAGGATGATGGCCACCGCCAGCAGCGCGCCGAGGATGAAGCAGGCGCGCCAGCCGAGGGCCGGCCCCAGCACCCGCTCGTCCAGCAGCACCAGGCTCAGCCCTGCGCCGAGCGCCGCGCCTATCCAGAAGCTGGCATTGATGGCGAGGTTGACACGCCCGCGCACCCGCGCCGGGATCAGTTCGTCGATGGCGGAATTGATGGCTGCATACTCGCCGCCGATGCCGAGGCCGGTGATGAAGCGACACACCGAGAGGAACAGGAAGCCGTCGGCGAAGGCGGTGGCCAGGGTGGCGGCCATGTACACCGCCAGGGTCAGCATGAACAGCTTCTTGCGGCCAAGCCGGTCGGTGAGGCGGCCGAACAGCAGCGCGCCGATCACCGCGCCGCCGATGTAGAGCGAGCCGGTCCAGCCGACCTGGGCCGCCGTCAGGCCAAGCGTGTCCGGCCGCTCCAGCACGCTGCCGATGGAACCGATCAGCGTCACTTCCAGGCCGTCCAGCACCCAGGCGATGCCGAGCGCCAGCACCACCCGCCAGTGCCACGCCGACCACGGCAGGCGGTCGAGCCGCGCCGGGATGGGGCTTGCCGCCGATATCGTCATGGCGGCGTCACTCGTCCGGGATGTTCTCCAGGTCGCGCATCCAGACGGTGGCTTCCGAATCGCTCGGCGCGCGCCAGTCGCCGCGCGGCGAGAGCGAGCCGCCGGAGCCGACCTTCGGGCCGTTCGGCATGCAGGAGCGCTTGAACTGGCTGAGCTTGAAGAAGCGGTGCAGGAAGATGCCGAGATTGCGCTTGATGGCGGCTATGTCGTACTGGTTGCGCGCCACATGCGGCCCTTCCGGCCAGCCGCCCTTCCCGCGGTCGCCCCACGCCGACAGCGCCAGGAAAGCCACCTTGGAGGGCACGAAGCCGTAGCGCAGGGTATAGAACAGATTGAAGTCCTGCAGCTCGTAGGGGCCGATGACGCTCTCCGTCTTCTGCTCCGGCTGGCCGTCGGACTTGCCCGGCACCAGCTCCGGGCTGATGTCGGTGTCGAGGATGTCGATCAGCACGTCGGAGCCGGTGTCGCCGATCTGGTGGGTATCGGCCACCCAGCGCACCAGATGGGTGATGAGGGTCTTGGGCACGCTGCCGTTGACGTTGTAATGCGACATCTGGTCGCCCACGCCATAGGTGCACCAGCCCAGCGCCAGTTCGCTCAAATCGCCGGTGCCGATGACGAGGCCATTGTGCAGGTTGGCCAGGCGGAACAGGTGGCTGGTGCGTTCGCCGGCCTGCACGTTCTCGAAGGTGACGTCGTACTGCTCCTGTCCCTGCGCATAGGGATGACCGAGATCTTTCAGCATCTGCAGGCAGCTCGGGCGGATGTCGATCTCGCTGGCGCTGCAGCCGACCACTTCCATCAGCCGGCGCGCCTGCTGCAGCGTGCGGCCGCTGGTGGCGAAGCCGGGCATGGTGTAGGCGAGGATGTTGGCGCGCGGCAGCCCGAGCCGGTCCATCGCCTTGGCGCACACCAGCAGCGCATGGGTGGAGTCGAGGCCGCCGGAGACGCCGATCACGACCTTCTGCATGCCGGTGGCGGACAATCTCTGCACCAGCGCCTGCACCTGGATGTTGTAGACCTCCGAGCAGCGCTCGTCGCGCCGGCGCGCGTCGGACGGCACGTAGGGGAAGCGCTCCAGCCGGCGCTGCAGCGGCAGTTCCCGCTCGAGCGGCAGGGCGACGCTGAAGCCGATCGTGCGGAAGGCCGATACCGCTTCCTGGTGCCGGCGCACCGAATGGCCGAAGGTGGTGGCGCGCATGCGCTCGCGCGACAGCTTCTCCAGGTCGACATCGGCGAGGATGAAATGCGATTCGTCGGAGAAGCGCTCCGATTCCGACAGCAGCTCGCCGTTCTCGCAGATCAGCGCCTGGCCATCCCAGGCCATGTCGGTGGACGATTCGCCCTTGCCGGCCGACGAATAGAGGTAAGCCGACAGGCAGCGCGCCGACTGCTGCGATACCAGCTGATGCCGGTAGCCCGACTTGCCGACCACGATGTTGGAGGCGGACAAATTCACCAGCACGGTGGCGCCGGCCAGCGCCGCATAGGACGACGGCGGTATCGGCACCCACAGGTCTTCGCAGATCTCGACATGGAAGCGCAACAGCGGCAGGTTCTCCGCCTGGAACAGCAGCTCGGCGCCGAACGGCACGCGCTGGCCGAGCAGTTCCACCTCGGTCGAGCTGGCGCAGTCGGCGGCGCTGAACTGGCGCGCCTCGTAGAACTCGCCGTAGTTCGGCAGATAGGTCTTCGGCACCACGCCGAGGATGCGGCCGCCGAGCACCACCACCGCGCAGTTGAACAGCAGATGGTCCACCTGCAGCGGCATGCCGACGACGAGCGCCGCGCTTATTTGCCGCGAGGCTTCCAGCACCTCGGCCAGCGCCGTCTTGCAGGCTTCCAGCAGCGCGCGCTGGTGGAACAGGTCGTCGCAGGTGTAGGCCGACAGGCCGAGTTCGGGAAAGGCCACCAGCACCGCGCCGCGCTCGGCCGCCTCGCGCGCCAGCCGGATGGTTTCGGCCGCATTGGCGAAGGGATCGGCCACCTTGCAGCGCGGGATGGCTACCGCGACGCGCACGAAGTCGTGGGAATAGATGTTGAGAAAGGGTTTGCTCATGGCTGTCCAGGTTGGATTCGCTCGCCGAGGCGGCGCCGGAGACATCACCGGCGCCTGCGGCTTTCAAGCCTGCATCTTACAAGGATTGCATCGCCGGCATAATGTTCCTGGGCGTAGTCACCTTGCCGGCCTACAATCCAGGCGTGCGCATGGCGGTTCCGAGCGCACCCCCCCGCATATCGACCACGAGAGGAAACGACGATGGCCACACTGCTGGTGCTCTATCGACAGCCGCAGGACCAGGCGGCATTCCTGTCCTACTACTTCGCCACGCACGTGCCGCTGGCCAAGCGCATTCCCGGATTGCGCAACTATGAAGTCAGCGACGGCCCGGTGGCGCCGGTGGCCGGCGAGGCCGCCTTCCTGGTAGCGACGCTCAGCTTCGACTCGCTTGCCGCCATCCAGGAAGCCCTCGGTTCCGACGCCGGCCGCGCGGCGGCGGCAGACCTGGCGAACTTCGCCACCGGCGGCGCCGAGCTGATGATGTACGACACGCGCAGCGTGTAACGATCTTGTAGCCTTCCCGACGCGGGACTATAACGGCAGTGCGGTCGCGCTTTCCGGCGCGGCCGGCGCACCGTTTTTTGCGCGGCCATTGCGCAAACCACCCGCCTTTGAGGAGGCTGTCATGACCCGAAAATTTATCGATTGCCGGGAATTTCCCAGCGACATGAACTGTACCGTCGCGCTCAGCGCCGATTCCGACGAGGAGCTGCTGGAAGCTGCCGTCCAGCATGCCGTGGCAATTCATGGCCACCAGGACACGCCGGAACTGCGGCAGCAGCTAGGGCAGCTGTTCCGCGAAGGCACCCCGCCCATCAACCGCCCGGCGATCGCCGCGTTCTGATTTTCCGCCTGATTCGTTTATCGCATGCGCCCGGCGCGGCCACGGCTGCGCCGGGCGTTTCCATCTGCCGTCAGCGCGGCGCCACCTTCGAAAACAGCGGCGCCGGCGCGTAGCCGGCATCGACATGGCAGCCGCCGCCGAAGCGCTCCGATGCCTGCCTGCAGCCGGCGGCGATCTGCTCGGCAGACGGCTTGTCGCCCTGATCGATCCAGCGCATCATCGCGCCGAACACCGCCGCATATTCGGCATCCGACAGCTTGCTGTGCTCGCGCTCGCGGGTGAACACCTGCACCAGGCTATCGCCCTTGCCGGCGGCGTCCACCACGCTGCGGTATTGCGCCTCGTACTCCACCAGCGCGGTCGGATCGTCGATCGCATGCAGGGAAATCGCCGGCACCGGCAGCCTGCCGCTCATGTCGGAATCCTCCGCCAGCCGCGCCACGGCCTTCGGATCGGCATCGAAGCGAACCACATCCTTGTTCAGCGCCGCGTCGTCGTCCGAGCCGCGATAGACCACATGCCGGTTGTCGAAGGGATTGCCGCCCGCCAGCACGCGCTGGGTCAGGTCGCGGAACAGGAAGGTCGCCCAGTTGAGGTGCGACACCAGGGTGCGCTCCGGCACCGGGATCACCGCCAGGATGTTTGCCAGGCGCCGCTTCTGCTCGGCGCTGCGCTTCTCCGGCGGCGACTTGATGCCGGTGCACTCGTCCACCCGCGCTTCCAGTTCCTTGCCGCTCATGCGTGACTCCGCCGGCAGGCCTATCCACAGCGGATACTGCGGCTCGTCCGGGCGCGGATGATTGCGGCAATAGTATTGATAGACGGCGCGCAGGTCGGCCCGGTGCAGGTAGTTGCGGGTGCCGCCGGCCACCATGCCCGAGGTCAGCACCACGCCGTCGTAGGCCGGCCTGCCTGCGCTGTTGCCGCTGCCGCCATACAGTTCGATGCCCTTGGCGGCGACATTGCCGCCCCAGGACTGGCCATGCAGCAGCGTGCGGCGCGGCTGGCCGAAGGCGGCGATGAATATCCGGCGCAGGTTCTCGGTATCCTCCGCCGCCATGCGCACGCCATAGCCGGGACGGCGATAGCTCGAGCCGGCCCAGGCGAAGCCCTGGCGCACCGTCACGGCGAAGCGCTCCAGGTCTTCCAGGCTGCTGTCGCGGGCGATGGGCGAGAGCCGCGGACCGCCATGCGCATGCATCACCAGGGTCTTGTTCCAGTCGCGCGGGATGGCGATCCAGTATTGCGCGCCGTTGGCGTCGGCGCCGACATAACATGAGGCGACGTCCTTCAGCGAGCCGGGACAGGCGGCATCGGTCTGGGCCGATGCGGGCAGGGCGGCCAGCATGGCGAAGGCGGCGAGCAAGGCAGGAGCGAAGTTCTTTTTCTTGGACATGGAAGCAGCGGGCCGGAGGCGCGATCGTATGTTGGCTATGGGGAGAAGCGTCATCATAGGCCGCTTTGGCCATGGCCGCCATGGCCGCCATGGCGCGCGCCGGTGCGATGCGGTACATTGGCTGCTTTTTTCGACCAGGCAGCGCCATGGCCCTCAAGGCAACCATCTACAAAGCCAACCTCCAGGTCTCCGACCTCGACCGCCACTACTACGCCGAGCATGCGCTGACCATCGCCCGCCATCCGTCGGAGACCGATGAGCGCATGATGATCCGGGTGCTGGCCTTCGCCCTGCATGCGGACGAGGCGCTGGGCTTCGGCAAGGGCCTGAGCACCGAGGACGAACCGGACCTTTGGCTGAAGGACCTGACCGGCGCCGTGCGGCTCTGGATCGATGTCGGCCAGCCGGATGACCGCCGCCTGCTGAAGGCCTGCGGCCGCTCGGAGAAGGTGGTGGTCTACAGCTACAGCGCGACGAACGACGTGTGGTGGCGCCAGCTCGCTTCCAAGGTGGATCGCGCGCGCAATCTGCAGGTGCTGCGGGTGCCGGCCCAGGCCAGCGCTGCGCTGGCGGCCCTGGCCCAGCGCACCATGCAGCTGCAATGCACGATACAGGATGGCCAGATCTGGCTCGGGTCGGAAAGCGAAACGGTGCAGATCGAACTGCAGGAGCTCAAGCCGGCGGCCTGAGGCGGCTGAAGTTCGGCGCTGATTCAAACGACGATGGCAGCCTTGTCGTCGAACCGCGGCCACGCCAGCAAGAAAGCCCCTTCCTTCCGCCGAGGCGGAAGGAAGGGACGCTACTGTCGTCGCGGGCGCATCAGGCCACGTTGATCTGGATCTTGCGCGGCTGCGCCTGCTTCGCCTTGGGAATATGCAGCCGCAATACCCCGTTGTTGAACTCGGCGGATGCCTGCTCGGTATCCAGGTCCTTCGACAGGGTGAAGTTGCGGCGATAGCGCGGCACCGTCACTTCCGCGAAATGCGATTGCATGTCCTGGAGAACGTCCAGCGCCATCTCGCCTTCTATGGTCAGGCTGTCGGCTTCGAGCTGCAGATTGAGTTTTTCCTTCGGCATGCCGGGCAGATCGGCCAGCAGGGTGATGCCCGACGCATCCTCGATCACGTCCACCGGCGGGCGCAGCGCGGCTTCCTGGCTGGAGAGGCCCTTCGCGCCGCCAGCCTGCCTGTCGGTCCGCGCCGGCTTCTTACGGTCCTGTCCGGCCTGCTTGCTTCCGCCTTTTTCCGCGGACGGCATGAAATTGGCTTCCTCGCTCATGATGTCCTCCTGTTTCAATGCACGGAGATGCGGCGCGGCTGGGCTTCCTCACGGCGCCTGATGCTGACATGCAGGACACCGTCGCGGTAGTTCGCGGCGACGCCGTCCGGATCGATGTCGTCGGGCAGGCTGACGACGCGGCGGAACTGCCCCGCGAAGCGCTCGTTGATATGCACCGCCGCATTCTGCTGCTGCGTAGCGAGGCTGTCCTTGCGCTCGCCGGACACGGTCAGCACGCCGCGTTCGAGATTGACTTCGATGGCGCTCGGGTCCAAGCCCGGCGCGAACAGATACATTTCCACCGAGTGCGGGGTAGCGCCGAGGTTTATCGCGGGAAAGCTGCCGCGCGTCATGCCTCGTATGCCGGACTCGAAGTCGAACAGGTCCTGCATCTCCCTCTGCAATCGGTTCATCTGGGCAAACACGTCTTGCGGAAACATGGATCGATAAAGCATGGCATCCTCCATCGAATTGAGGGGGAATGATTAGACGGTTTGGATGCCGGGATGAGTTCCAGGAGTGGCCGCGCCGCTTCGGCTTGGCGTTGATTCATCGTGGCGAACGTCGCAGGGCCTGTCGATGCGGCAATGCCGGCAATAAAAAAGCCCGCCTTGAGGCGGGCCTGCATGCATCAACGGAAGCGGCACGCGGCCGCTTGCCGGCCTTAATGCGCGGTCTGGTTCACCGTGCCGCGCCAGGCACCGGTTTCCTTGCCGCGGCGTTCCAGCAATTCCTTGAACTTGGCGAGGTTTTCCTTGGCCTGCAGGCCGACTGCGCCGAGCGCGTCGCCGACCTGTTCGGTGAAGCTTTCCGGCGCATAGCTCATCTTCAGCGTGATGCGGGTGCGGGTATCCGAAATGCGGTCGAAGGTGACGGCGCCCGCATTCGGCACGCCCGAGATGCTGCGCCAGGCGATGCGCTTGTCCGGCACCTGATGAGTGATCTCGGAATCCCACTCCTTCTCCTTGCCGGCCACGCTGGCGCGCCAGTGCAGATGGGTATCGTCGATCTGTCTCACCTCATGCACCGTGCTCATGAACTGCGGAAAGTCTTCGAACTGGGTGAACTGGTTGTAAGCCGTGCTGATGGGAACGTCGACCTCGATCGACTCTTGTACCGATGACATCGCATCCGGGCTGGACGAAGCCTTCATGCGTTTCGAAAGATAGGCGCCGCCGACGGCGAGCGCGGCGACGGTAACGAGTCTGCCTAGCATAGCTTTCTCCTTGTGCATATCCGCTGTCGCGGAGGGTTTGCAAAGGAGGTACGACATTGGAAAGCTGTCAAGGTTCGGACGCTCCGGAGATGAGGAGTTCGCGCGGCAACAAGGCGCGCCTCATTTTCCTTTCCTGCTGGACTCGTTCTGCTGGTTGAGGAGATCGCGCAATTCCGGCGGCAGGGGTTCATTGCCGTTGGCCAGTAGCTCGCTGGCCCAGCGCGGATAACTCGGCGACTTGCCTTCCCTTACCTGCCTGGCGTACTCCGTCAGCGCCTTGCGCGCCGCATCGCGCAGCTTGTCGCCGTCAGCCATGCGGCGTCCTGCGATAGCGCGCTGCTGTGGCTTGCCGTTTGTCGTCCTTAAACCGGCGAAGGCTTGCCGTGTTCGAGCGATTCTTTCGATTTGCCACGCCATGCTCCCCTTGGAGAGAGTGCATCGCAGGATGCGATGCATTTCCATGAAGAAATCATAGGCACTGGCGCAGGGAAGTGACATCCCCGATAAAAGGTATCTTGCGCAGGGATGGAGGAATCGGGAAACCCGGGGACGCTGCGCCGGCAGTCGCCGGCGCAGGCTGAGAAAGCCGCTCAGGCGCGCGGTTCGGATGTGCGCAGCGACAGCGCCGCGTGCAGCAGGATGGCGCCGAAGGTGGCGGTGCCGATGCCGCCGAGCGAGAACTGGCCCAGCTTGAGGGTGAAGTCGCCGGCGCCGAGCACCAGGGTAACGGCCGCCACGATGAGGTTGCGGTTGTCGGAGAAGTTGACGCGGTTCTCGACCCAGATGCGGGCACCGGAGACGGCGATCAGGCCGAACACCACGATCGACACGCCGCCCAGCACCGCGTTGGGAATGGTCTGGATGACGGCGCCGAACTTCGGCGAGAAGCCGAGCACCAGCGCCACCAGCGCCGCCACCGCGAACACCAGCGTGGAGTAGATGCGGGTGACGGCCATGACGCCGATGTTTTCCGCATAGGTGGTCACGCCGGTGCCGCCGGCGCTGCCGGAGATCATGGTGGCGACGCCGTCGCCGATGAAGGCGCGGCCCATGTAGCGGTCCAGGTTCTGGCCGGTCATGGCGCTCACCGCCTTGATGTGGCCGAGGTTTTCCGCCACCAGGATGACGGCCACCGGCGCCAGCAGCGCCATCGCGCCCGGTTCGAACACCGGCGCGACGAAGCGCGGCATGCCGAACCAGGCGGCATTGGCCACCGGCGCGAAATCGATCGGCTTGCCGAGACCGGCGCCGTTGGTCAGCACTAGGTACAGCGCATAAGCCAGCAGCAGACCCACCAGGATCAGCAGGCGCTGCATCATGCCGCGGCTGAACACCGCCACCGCCCCGACGCAGAGCACGGTCGCCAGCGCCATCCAGGAATCGAAGCTGCTGCCGGACACGCCCTTGACGGCGATCGGCGCCAGGTTCAGGCCGATCACCGCCACCACCGCGCCGGTGACGACCGGCGGCATCAGCTTCTCGATCCAGTTGGTGCCGACGGCGGTCACCAGCAGGCCGATCAGGGTGTACAGCGCGCCGCAGGCGATGATGCCGCCCAGCGCCACGCCGATATTGGCGTTCGGCCCCTGGCCGCCATAGCCGGAAACGGCGATCACCAGGCCGATGAAGGCGAAGCTGGAGCCGAGATAGCTCGGCACCCGGCCGCCGACGAAGGCGAAGAACACCAGCGTGCCGATGCCGGACATGAAGATGGCGAGGTTCGGGTCGAATCCCATCAGCAGCGGCGCCAGCACGGTGGCGCCGAACATGGCCACCACATGCTGCAATGCCATGGCGAAGGTCTGCCCCCACGGCAGGCGTTCATCCGGCGCGATCACCGATGCGTTTTCGGCGCGCGCATCGGTGCGCAGCCGCCATTGCGGAAAATAGCTTCCAGCCATCCCTGAACCTTTCTTTTTTGGTTTATGAATTGGTCGTTGCCCGTACCTACTTGGTGCCGAACAGCCGGTCGCCGGCATCGCCGAGGCCGGGAATGATGTAGGCATGGTCGTTCAGGTGCGAATCGAGCGAGGCGACATACACCGCCACGTCCGGATGCGCATCCTGGAACACCTGCACGCCTTCCGGCGCCGCCACCAGCGCCAGGAAAAAGATCTGCGACGGCGCCACGCCGCGCTTGCGCAGCACGTCGACCGCATGCACCGCGGAATTGCCGGTGGCAAGCATCGGGTCGCAGAGAATGAAAATGCGGTCGGTGACGTCCGGCAGGCGCACCAGGTACTCCACCGGGCGGTGGGTGGCGGGATCGCGGTAGACACCGATATGGCCAACGCGAGCCGACGGCACGAGTTCCAGCAGGCCGTCGCTCATGCCGATGCCGGCGCGCAGCACCGGCACCACCACCAGTTTCTTGCCGGCGATGACGGGCGCATCGATATCCTGCAGCGGCGTGGTGATGCGCACCGTGGTGAGCGGCAGATTGCGGGTGATCTCGTAACCCATCAGCAGCGTGATCTCGCGCAGCAGCTCGCGGAAGGTGCGGGTGGAGGTGTCGCGGTCCCGCATGTGGCTGAGCTTGTGCTGGATGAGCGGATGGTCGAGGATGTGGAGATTGGGAAATCGGGGATCGCTTTTCATGCGCTGGTCCGGTCGGGTAAGGAGAATGGCGGCGGGCATTCGCGCCAACGAAGCCGCTACTATAGCCGCTGGCGCGGCTTTCATGAGCAAACAGGCATGCCGGGAATCATATGAAAGCCATATGCAGGCCGATATATTGCCCGCGATGCGCCGGCACGAGGCGGCCGGGGAAGAAAGCGATGACGCAGACTGCGGCCGGCTGCCGCCGCCGGGACGATAACTGTTATCACGAATCGAAATGCCGAGGAGTAACGACCCTGCTGTATAGTTATTCCTGTCTCCTCTGATTCTCTTGAATTGGATTCAGCCCGCTGCCGCAAGGTGTGCGGGCTTTTTTTTGTTCGAGCGAAGCGCGGCGGCAGCGGCAGGGCTTGCCTGCGCGGGGTAATGGGTCGCAGAAGCGAGAAGATCGGTGGGCCGGCGCGTCAGGGCCAGCCTTGGAGAAGCGATGCGGCGCCGGCGGAACGATTCGACGCGCGGCTATCGGCCCGCCGGCGAGCGATGCTCGAACTGCCTCAGGTCGAGCGGCCTGACCGCGCCCATCCAGATCGCATGATCGCGATGGTCGGCAAGCACGTCGTCGGTGACGGGATGAGTGAAAACGACCAGCCCGTTGCGGTTCAACGCCAGCCATGACATGACGTCGCCGAACTGGCCGGGGCCGAAGGAAAGCTGGCAGCTCCAGTCGGGATGCGGCCCGACCGGACGTTCATGCATGCGGCCCATGGCAATGCCGAAGCGGCGCGCCGCTTCCTCGCACAAGGCGCGCGCCTGCTGCAGGCTGGCGGCGTCGTAATAGACGTGCGCATGGAACTCGCTGATCGCGGTATGCGGTGTCCAGTCCATGCAGCCTCCTTGAGGTCGGCTCGATCAAGCCTTGTAGAAACGCCGCTCGCGGCCCTTGCCGGAGTCGCTCACCTGACCCGACTTCACCATGCCGTGGATGGCGGTCACCATGCGTTGCGCCAGCTTCTTACGCAGTTCCTTGGACAGGGAAGCACCCATCTTCGCCACCGCGGCGTCGAGGATTTCCGGCGCCGTCTTCGGCTCGCTGCCGATCAGATCGATCCAGAAGGTGCCGCCGGTGGAGGGCAGCGCGCCGCCTTCCGCCTCGGCGCCGGCGGCACGGCGTCCGCGCTTGCCGCCGGCGGCCGGCTTGGCGGCATCGCTTTTCGCCTTGCGGCCTCGGCCGCGCGGCACTTGCTGATCGACGTCCGCATCGGGCACCACGTTCAGATTCTCCAGGGCCTTTTCGAGGGCGGCGATCCGGTTCTGATAAAAGCTCAAGCCCTGCATTGCATACGCGATTTCCGCCTTGATGGATTCCTTGGCTTGCTCGATGTTAGACATTCTGCCCTCGATGTTTTAATAAAATTCGGATATTACAGGAACAACTCAATTTAGACGCTTGCCTTTTGTTCAAAGCCCATGTTAATTTCCGACGATTAAGCTTTTATCGTTGACTTTCATAGAGGATGGAATGAACAAGGCAGAACTGATTGAAGCAATCGCAGCGGAAACCGGCACCAGCAAGCGCCAGGCCAAGGACAGCATCGAACTCCTGATCGACTACATCAAGACCGGCCTGAAGAAGGAAGGCCGTTTCTCGCTTTCCGGCCTCGGCACCTTCAGCGTCGGCCAGCGCGCCGCCCGCACCGGCCGCAACCCGAAGACCGGCGAAGCCATCAAGATCAAGGCCAGCAAGACGGCCAAGTTCAAGGCCGCTCCCGACCTGAAGGAAGCTGCTTCCAAATTCAAGGCCAAGAAAGCCTGATACAGCTTGATAAAGAATGAGCCGCAGTCTTCCATGACTGCGGCATGCAATGAAAAAGGGCCGCGAGGCCCTTTTTCATTTTCGATGCGGCGCCAGCTAAAACTGAAGATTCAATTGATGATCTTCCAGCCGGCAGTTTTATGTTGAGTTTGAGCCGCTCAGCACGCCCCCTTTTTCGCCTGCCCGGGCGGGCAGAATCCGCGGTCGGTCTCGGGGGCGCAATTGCCTTTCTTGGCCTGGCCCGGCGGGCAGGCGTTGCCGCGCACGGCCACCGGCTCCACCGGCACCGCCACGCAGGCCGACAGCGAGGCGGCAAGCAAAGTCGGGAGGAAGAATTGTTTGATCATGATTTTCCCGAAGGAACGAGGTGGATGAAGCGGAAAGTGTGCCATGAAGCGCCCCGAAGGAAATCCCGCGAATGCGGGAAAGCGCCGCATTGTCTCGTTCCTGCAGCAGTCGCCCGGCAAAGGCGGCGCAGGCCCGAAGCTTGAGCCGGCTCAAACGCCATCGCGCCGGTGATGGCGCAGGCTGCAATTTTTCTTAGATTGAGGAGATGCCCGTTGACAGGCCGATGTCCCGCCGCATCTTCCTTTCCCCATGATCGAACAACCCCGGTTCAGAAACCGCGCCCATGCCGGCGAGCTGCTGGCTGACCGGCTCGAGGCTTATGCCGGCCGCCAGGATGTCGCCGTCATCGCCCTGCCGCGCGGCGGCGTGCCGGTCGGATTTGCGGTCGCGCGCCGGTTGCGGGCGGCGCTCGGGGTTCTGCTGGTGCGCAAGGTCGGCTTGCCGGGCAACGAGGAAACCGCGATGGGCGCCATTGCCAGCGGCGGCTATCGCCTGATCCAAGCCGACCTGATTGCGCAGCTCGGCATTGCAGGCGAGGCGGTGGAGGAAGCGATCAGACGGGAACAGGCTGAACTCGCGCGGCGCGAGCAGCGGTATGGCGGCGGCGACGCCAGCCACGCATGGCAAGGCCGCATGGCGATTCTGGTGGATGATGGACTCGCCACCGGTTCCACCATGCTGGTGGCGCTGCGCGCGCTGAAGGCGAGGCAGCCGGCCCGCATCGTTGCGGCAGTGCCGGTCGCGAGCAGGCAAGCCAGCCGCGCCGTCGCGGCCGAGGTGGATGAGTTCGTCTGCCTGTCCACGCCGCATCCTTTCCGGGCAGTCAGCCTGTGGTACGACGAATTCGGCCAGACCAGCGACGAGGAAGTGATGCGCCTGCTGCAGGCGGTGGCGGAGTAGACCGCTCGAACGTCGGGACGGCTCAGCGTACGCCGGCCACCCTGAATTCGCGCATCGAAGGCGGATAGGCCAGGGAGGGATGCAGCGAAGCATCGGCTGGATGGGCGCGCTCGAAGTCCGCCTCTTCCTCGGCGGAAAGGGGATGGGACAGGAACATGACCCCATGGTCGGCCGCCATGGCGAAGCCGCAATGGGGGCAGCATATTCGCCCGGTCCGCCCAGCCATGTCCGGACCGACCACGAAGCTGTTGACCTGGAAAGGACGATGGCAATCGGAATTACCGCAGCGCGTGAAATGCATCTCTGTCTCCAGCGGTTTCTCAAACCTGACGCAGCATCTTCGCCTCGTTGCGTGCCGCACCACAATGGGGATCGCGCGCTTTGCTGATCTGGCTCAAGCCGGATGAGGAACTGGTGAACTTTTTTGTAAGATGCGGCGATACGGTGCGGCTGCGGTGAAACGAAGCATGCCACACTACCGAGCGATGAGCGGGCGTGTCCTGGCGGACATCGCCCTTACCGAGGACAGCACCAACTTGAGGAGGAGAACCCGCATGGCCGACACAAGGAGCCGCGCCGAAGAATTCTGCCGGCGCTTCGGATTGAAATTGCCCATCCTGCTGGCGCCCATGGCGGGCGCCTGCCCGCCCTCGCTGTCGGCTGCCGTCATGCAGGCGGGCGGCATGGGCGCGTGCGGCGCCTTGCTGATGCAGCCGGCCGAGATCGAGGCTTGGGCACAGGCGGTCCGGCAGGCGAGCGATGCGCCGTTCCAGATCAATCTGTGGATACCCGATCCGCCGCCCCGCCGCGACGCGGAACATGAAGCGAGGGTGCGCGACTTTCTGTCGCAATGGGGACCGGCGGTGCCGGCCGAGGCCGGCGACGCCGCGCCGCCAGACTTCAATGCCCAGTGCGAGGCGCTGCTGGCGCTCAAGCCGGCGGTCATTTCCTCCATCATGGGCGTGTATCCGCCTCCGTTCGTGCAGCGCATGAAGCAGCTCGGCATCGCCTGGTTCGCCACCGCCACCACGGTGGATGAAGCCCTGCAGGCCGAAGCGGCCGGCGCCGACGTCATCGTGGCCCAAGGCATGGAGGCCGGCGGCCATCGCGGCAGCTTCGAGGCAGCCGCCGCGGAACGCCGCCAGGTGGGGTTGTTTGCCCTGCTGCCGGCGATCCGCGATGCGGTCAGGCTGCCGGTCGTCGCGACCGGCGGCATCGCCGATGCGCGCGGCGTGGCGGCGGCCATGCTGCTCGGCGCCGACGCGGTGCAGATCGGCACGGGCTTTCTGCGCAGCCCGGAAGCGAAGCTGGCGACCGCCTGGTCGGATGCGCTGGCGGCGGCGCGGCCGGAACAGACCATGCTGACGCGGGCTTTCAGCGGGCGCGCCGGCCGCAGCATCGCCAACGATTATGCGCGCGCCGCCGCCGATGCGCCGGCGCCGGCGCCCTACCCGGTGCAGCGCGGCCTCACCGCCGCCATGCGCAAGCAGGCCCAGGAACGCAACGACGCGTCGCGCATGCAGGCCTGGGCCGGGCAGTCCGCCGCCCTGGCGCAGGCGCTTCCCGCGGCGCAGATCGCGGCCGGCGCATGGGAGGGCGCCGTCCGTTTGCTGGCCTAGACCGTGTGATGACTTCAAACAGGGGGTTGCGTTCGAGCGCAACGGTGCTCGGCGCAAGGGCATCCGACCGCTCGTCGGGGCTGCGAAACCCTGTTGGAGGTCATAACACGCTCGTGCATGCCGTCCGGCAGGGATGCGCAATAAGCGTACCGGCTTCGGAGGACGGGCATTACAATGCACCCAGCCCGATCCACCTTTTCCTTCCGAAAGTCCTGCCGGGAGCCTCCAGCGCCATGCCCCTTTCCCCAGCCTGACCATGGATACTACCGCGACGTCGAAGTGGCATCGAATGCGCGTCTTGATGGCCTACGGACTGACGGCGGGCGTGCTCGTGGTCAGCGGCATCACTGCCGTGCTCAATGCGCGTTCCCAGCAGGAGACGGCGCGCGAGATCACCCATGCGCAGGACATCGCCCTGGCGCTGGAGCGCATCGAGAATGCGCTCAGCGATGCCGAGACCGGCCAGCGCGGCTTCCTCCTGACCGGACAGGAAGACTACCTGGATCCATACCGGGCGGCGCGGGGCGAGACAAGCATTGCGGTCATCAGCCGGCCGTCGGTGAGCGAGCTGATACAAAGCGCGCGGCGGCTGCTGCCGTCCGGCTCGCGCCAGGAACGGCTGCTGGACCGCGTCGACAGGCTGGCCCGTGACAAGCTGAGCGAGCTGGAGCAGACCATCCGCCTGTATCGCAGCGGCCGCATGCGGGAGGCAACGGAGATAGTGGTCAACGGCGATGGCAAGCGCATGATGGACGACATCCGCGCCGCCCTGGTCGAGATGCGGGCCGAGGATAAATTCATGCTGCGCCAGCGTCAGCGGGAACACCACGACGGCGCCGAGCGTGCCCTGATGTCCGCCGGCGTGGTTTCGCTGCTGTCGCTGGTTACCCTGGCCATCCTGATGAACGTCTCGAACGCCTCGTCGCGCAGCCTGAGGCGCAGCGAACAGCGTTTCCGGTCCCTGGTGGAAGCGGCCAGCGCGGTGGTGTGGGTCACCGATGCCGACGGCAGGATGACCGCCGACAAGCCTTCCTGGCGCGCCTTCACCGGGCAAGGCAGGGAAGCGGCCGCCATGTTCGGCTGGATGGATGCCCTGCATCCGGAAACGCGTCAGGCAATCCAGCGCGCCCTCGACGCGCGCAGCCGCGAAGGAGGCGCGCTGCGCTGGCCCGAGCGCTGGCGGGTGCGCCGCCATGACGGCCAGTACCGCGAGATGATCGTGCGCTGCGTCGCGATGCCCGCCGCCGAAGCCGGCACCGAGGAATGGATAGGCGCCTGCACCGACGTCACCGAGCTGGCCAATGCCGAAAGCCGCATGCGTTGCTTCGCCGAGTCGGACGTGATCGGCATCGTCTTCGGCGACATGAGCGGCGGCATACGCTATGCCAACGACGAGTATCTGCGCACCATCGGCTACGAGCGTGCCGATCTCGACAGCGGCGCGCTGCGCTGGGATGCGATCACGCCGCCGGAGTGGCTGGCCGTCGACCGGCGCCACGTCGAGCAGGCCAGGCGCACCGGCACCTGTCCGCGCTATGAGAAGGAATATGTGCGCAAGAACGGCAGCCGGGTGCCGGTGCTGGTGGGTTTCGGCATGATCGGCGAGGAAGATGAAGTCGTGGCCTTCGTGCTCGACCTGTCCGATCAGAAGGAGGCCGAAGCCACCTTGCGCCGGCGCGAGGAGGAATTCCGCACGCTGGCCGACAACATCAGCCAGCTGGCCTGGATGGCGGATCCGCGCGGCGGCATCTTCTGGTACAACCGGCGCTGGTTCGACTATACCGCCGTGAGCCAGCGCACCATGCTCGAGTCGGGATGGCAGGCGATGCTGCATCCCGACCATGCGCTGCGCGTGGAGGACAAACTGCGCGCCTGCCTGCAAAACGGCATGCCCTGGGAAGACAGCTTTCCGCTGCGCGGCGCCGATGGGCGCTACCGCTGGTTCCTGTCGCGCGCGCTTCCCATCCATGACGAGCGAGGCAATGTGGTGCGCTGGTTCGGCACCCATACCGACGTCACCGCCCAGCGCGAGCTGGAGGAAGAGCTGACCCGCGTGAACCGCCGCAAGGACGAGTTCATCGCCACGCTGGCCCATGAACTGCGCAATCCGCTGGCGCCGGTGCAGGCCGGGCTGGAACTGCTCAAGCTGCCCGGAAACGCCACGCCGGCGGCGGCCAAGGTGCATGCCATCATGACGCGCCAGATCGCGCACCTCGTCCGCCTCATCGATGATCTGCTGGACGTCTCGCGCATTACCTCCGGCAAGCTGGAATTGCGGCGCGAAACCATCAGCGTCGGCGCGGTGCTCGACACCGCCCTGGAAGAATGCCGGCTCAAGCTCGAGGCGGCCGGGCACGAGGTCGAGGTGAATCTGCCGCAGCAGCCGCTGCATATCGATGCCGACCTGGTGCGAATGGCCCAGGTGCTCAGCAACCTGCTCGACAATGCCGCCAAATACACGCCGGATGGCGGCCGCATCGTGGTCGGCGTCGACAGCCGGGGCGACGAGGTACTAATTTCGGTGACCGACAATGGCATCGGCATCGACGCCGACCTGCTGCCAAGGATATTCGACCTGTTCACCCAGCTGGAAAGCGCGCGCCCGCGGCGCCGCGGCGGCATCGGCATCGGCCTGTCGATCACGCGGCAGATCGTCGCCCTGCATGGCGGCGTGCTTTCCGCCGACAGCGCCGGACCCGGCAAGGGCAGCACCTTCTCCATCCGGCTGCCGCAGGCGGTACCGATGTCCGCCGGCGCCAAAGCGGATCCGCTCTCGTCTCGACCGGGCACGTCCCTGGCCTGCCGCCGCATCCTGATCCTGGACGACAATGCCGATGCGGCCGACACGCTCGGGGCGCTGCTGGCAATGAGCGGCCACGAGATCCATGTCGCGCACACCGGCGCGGAAGCCATCGACATGGCGCAGCGCCTGCATCCCGACATCGCTTTCCTCGACATCGGCCTGCCCGACATGAGCGGCCACGAGGTTGCCCGGGCACTGCGCGCCATCGCTTCGCTGAACGGGTTGGTGCTGGTGGCGCTGACCGGCTGGGGCGCCGATTCGGATGTCAGGCAAAGCCGCGAGGCCGGCTTCGACTTCCACCTCACCAAGCCGGTGACGACAGCCGCCATCAAGGCGATCCTGCCCAACCTCAAGACCCCGCTGGATTGAGCAGGCAAAAAAGCCCGCCGTCTCGCGACGGCGGGCAAGCCATCGGAATGGCGCTTAGGAGTGAATCATGGCTGATCGATTTTCAGTGTATCGGCCAGGCGTCGGCATGGCTTGCGCCCGCATAAGAATGCCTGCCGTCGCGGACGTTCCATGGGGCCGGAGCCAGCCGGCGGAGAATCAGAATTCCTCCCACTCGCCTTTCGCCGAGGCGTTGCTGGCAGCCGACACCGGCGGCTTGGCCGGCTGAGGCGCCGCCAGCCTTGCCTGGCGTGGCGATGCGGGCGCGGCGGCCGGCATGGTACCGGCCGGTTGCGACGCTGCCTGCGCCATGTGCGCCGATATCCTGAAGCGGCCGACGACTTCGCTCAACCGGGTCGCCTGGTCCTGCATTGCCGCCGAGGCGGCCGCCGCCTGTTCCACCAGCGAGGCGTTCTGCTGGGTGGCTTCATCCATCTGCGTGATGGCGTGGTTGACCTGCCCGATGCCGGCGGTCTGCTCGCTGCTGGCGGCGCTGATTTCGCTGATGATGTCACTCACCCTGGCCACGCTGCCGACGAGGGTCTGCATCTTGGCGCCCGCCTCGTTCACCAGGCGGGTACCGCTATCGACCCGGTTCACCGAATCGTCGATCAGCCCCTTGATTTCCTTGGCGGCGGCAGCGCTGCGCTGGGCTAGGCTGCGCACTTCCGACGCGACCACGGCGAAGCCGCGGCCTTGCTCGCCTGCGCGGGCTGCTTCCACCGCCGCGTTCAGCGCCAGGATGTTGGTTTGAAAGGCGATGCCGTCGATCACGCCGATGATGTCCGCAATCTTTCTCGAAGAGGCATGGATGCCGCCCATGCTCTCCACGACCTGGTTCACCACCACGCCGCCGTCGCTGGCCACCTCCGCGGCGGAAGCCGCCAGCTGGCTGGCCTGGCGGGCGTTGTCGGCATTCTGTTTGACGGTGGAGGTCAGCTCTTCCATCGAGGACGCGGTTTCCTCCAGGGAGCCGGCCTGCTGCTCGGTACGCGAGGACAGATCCATGTTGCCGCTGGCGATCTGGCGCGAGGCAGACGTGATCGCTTCCGTGCTGCGTCGAACTTCCGCGACAATCTCCGACAGGCTGGCGGTCATCCTCGCCATTGCCTGCATCAGATGGCCGGTCTCGTCCGGGCTGTCCGCAGTCATCGTCGCGGTGAGGTCGCCGGCGGCGACCGTCTCGGCCAGCCGCATGGCTTCGCCGAGCGGCCGGGTGATGCTGCGCGTGATCAGCTGTGCGAGCACCAGGCCGAATGCCAATGCAAACGCAGTCAGGCCAATCATCTGGGAGATGGTGGAAGACATCACGTTCGTCACCGCCTGTTCAGCTTCGGAATTCAGCTTCACCTCGAATTCGACCAGCTCGGTGAGCTTTCCGATCCAAGCCTGCTGCACCGGCCGCAGTTCGGTGAACAGGAGCTTGGTCGCCATATCCTGCTTGCCGGAGGAAGCCAGGCCGGCCACCTTCTCGATGACGGCATCACCCTCGACGCGCAGCTTGCGGACCTGCTTCATCAAGTCCTTTTCGGTGTCTGTCGTATCGGCGATGGATTTGAACATGGCGTCGAGCCTGGCCTCCGCGGCGTCGTACTTGGCGGCCTGATCGCGGATACGCTGATGCTCTTGCTTCAATGCCGCCTCATCCGACAACAGCATGATATTGCGCAGCGCGATCATGCGGTCGTAAATGGTGAGGCGCATCTCCAGCGCCAGCTTCATTTCGGTATTGTTGATCTCACTGATGGCCCTCACCTGTTCTCCCAGGAAGGACATGCGCAGCAAGGCCAAGCCTGCCACCAGCATCAGGAACAGCAGCATGATGCCGAAGCCGATACGCAGACGCCATCCGATCTTCAGGCGACGGATATTCATCGTGATTTCTCCCAAGTGAAAATGTGCGAAGCGGCTTCGGCGCATGGCGGCGCTCATGCAAGCCCGCTGCGGCGGCCCGACACTGCCAATCGAGTGTACAGGCAGCCATCCGGAACGGCTTCTCACGAATATGGTGGATTCGGGAACAATCGATTGGAAGAACGGGCTAGCGCGACTGCCGCAGGGCCTGGATGCCGGCGGCGATATCGGCGGCCGCCTTGTCCAGCGCGCGGCTGAAGGCGCCCGGCATGGCGTCGTAGCCGGCACCGGCCACCGCTTCCTGCGCCGAGGAGCGGCCGCTGCGCACCGCTTCCGACTTCGCGTCGCGCACGGTCCAGATGAGCTGGGTCGCCACGCCCTGGCCGGGGAAGGCGTCGAAGCGCTCCACATCCACGGTGACGCGGTAGCGCGCCTGCTGGCCGGCGGCGTCCTGGTAGAAGGTCACGCGGGCGTCGGCAACGCGCGCGCCGACATCGGCCGCCAGCGCGCGCGCAATCTGGTCGCGCAGCGGCTCGGCCCAGCGATGCTGCTCGAGCAGGTCGACCTGGTTGTCGCCCTGCCGCACCACCAGCTGCGGTCGGTCCACCATCTGCGGAATGCGCACCGGCCCGATGGCCACGCCCTCGCCCACCTCGGCGCCCGCCGCAAGCGGCGCGCCGGCTGCCGGAACCGGATTCAGGGTGTACAGGGTTTCCTTCGGCGTGCTGCTGCAGGCCGTCAGCATTGCCGCGATGCCGGCGATGAACACAGGCTTCATGGTCGGTCCCATGGTCAATCCTTTTCCCGCCGTCCGCGGATCAGCGATTCCGGATGCCGGTTGAGGTAGTCGGCGAGATCGCGCAGGGACTGCGCCGCGCGGCCGACATCGCGCAGCGTTTCGCGCAGGTCCTGCTGCACCGGCGCATCGGTGGCCAGGGTCTGCTGCGCGCTGCCCAGCGTCTTGCGCGCTTCGGCGATGGTGCCTTTCACTTCCGGCAGCACGCTGGCATCGAGCTGCTGCACCAGCTTGTCGGCCGACTGCAGCGTGGTGTTGAGCGAGCGCAGCGTCTGGTTCATGTTGGTGCCGATGGTATCGAACGGCACCTTGTCCAGCTTGGCGGCGATATCGCCCAGCGTCTGCTGGATGTCTTCCAGGGCGCCCGCCACGGTGGGCAGCACCGCCGGGTTTTTGCCCCAGTCGATGGCTGCCTTGGGCGCGCGCGGGAAGAAGTCGAGCGCGACGTAGAGCTGGCCGGTGAGCAGGTTGGCGCTCTTGAGCTGGGCGCGGAAGCCGCGCGCCACCAGACGGTCGAGCAAGGCATGCGGCTCCCGCTCCATCATCGACATCTGCTGCGATCCCTGGCGGTAGCGCGAGCGCATCTGCTCCGGATAGATGTTGATCTCCACCGGGAAGCGCAGCTCCTTGCTGTCGCGGTCGTATTCGACGCTGACCGCCTTCACTTCGCCGATGACGATGCCGCGGAAATCCACCGGCGCGCCGGGCGAAAGGCCGCGCAGGGATTCGCTGAAATACAGCAGGTAGGTCTGAGTCTCCTGGCCGATGCGCTTGAGCGCGGCGGTCTTGTCGGCATACAGAATGAAGCTCGTGTTGCCCGGCACCACCGGGCCGGGTTCGCCTTCCGGGGGCGGCTGGAAGGAAATGCCGCCGGCGATGATGGAGGTGATCGATTCGGTGTTGAGCTTCACGCCCGAGCCGCCGAGCGAGATGTCGATGCCGCTGGCGTGCCAGAAGCGGGAGTTGGCGGTCACCAGCTTGTCGTGCGGCGCATTGACGAAGATTTCCAGCGTCACGCCCTTGCCATCGTCGTCCAGCTTGTAGTTGGTGACATTGCCGACCGGCACGCGGCGAAAGAACACCGGCGCGCCGACATACAGCGAGCCGATGTCCTCCGCCTTCAGCTGGAACAGCTTGCCGGGCGAATCGGAGGTGACCGGCGGCGGGATGTCGAGGCCGGCGAAGTGGCGCTTGTCGGTCGGCGTCTTGCCGGCGTCGACGCCGATGTAGGCGCCTGACAGCAGCGTGCCGAGACCGGTGATGCTGTTGAGCGTGACGCGCGGGCGCACCACCCAGAACCGGGTATCTTCGGCCAGCAGGTTTTCCGCCTGCTTGGCCAGCTGGGCGGTGACCGTGACGTGCGAGCGGTCGCGCGAGATTTCGATCGCCGTCACGGTGCCGATGTCCACGTCCTTGTAGCGCACCTTGGTCTTGGTGGCTTCCAGCCCCTCGGCGTTCTTGAAGTCGATGGTGATGGTCGGTCCGCGCGACAGGATGTAATGCAGGGCGACCCAGCCGCCGACCAGGGCCGCCACGATGGGAATGATCCAGACCAGCGAAATCGCCCAGCGCCGCTTGCGCACCGGCACGGCCTGCGGAATGGATGGCTTGTCGGAGGGATCGTCAGTCATTCTGCTCCTTTGCCGCATCCCACATCAGGCGCGGATCGAAAGTCTCGGCGGCGATCATGGTGAGCACCACCACCGCGCCGAAGGCGACCGCGCCGAGGCCGGCGTGCATGCTGGCCACCGACTCCACCTGCACCAGCGCCACCGACAGGGCGACCACGTAGATGTCGAGCATGGACCAGCGGCCGATGAAGGCCACCAATCGGTACAGCTGGGTGCGCTGGTGGGGCCGCCACGACATGCGGCGGTGCACCGAGATCAGCAGGAAGGTCAGGGCCAGCAGCTTGGTCAGCGGCACCACGATGCTGGCGATGAAGATCAGCGCGGCGATGAACCAGGAGCCGCTGGTCCAGAACAGCACCACGCCGCCCATGATGGTGCTGCTCTGCCGCTCCAGCAAGGAGTTCGCTTCCAGGATGGGATAGAGGTTGGCCGGAATGTAGAGGATGTAGGCGGTGATGAGGAGCGCCCAGGTGCGCGCCAGGCTGTGCGGCTTGCGCGCATGCAGCCGCGCTTCGCAGCGCGGGCAGCTCATGGCATGCTCATGGGCCAACGCGCGGCACAGCAGGCCGCAGGCATGGCAGGTGACGAGTCCGCGCGACGCTGCCGTAGCCATCAGCCCTGCCCCTGCATGCCGGCCGCGCTGGCGTCGGCGCCGGCTCGCCCGCCTTCGCCATCCTGTCCCCGCTCGGCGACCCAGGTCCAGAAATCCCGCACGCTGAAGGTGGCCGAGATGCCGGTGAACAGCACGATCAGGGCGGCGAAGGACCAGAGGGAAATGCCGGGAACGATGGTGGCGATGTCGGCCAGCTTCACCAGGGTGACCAGGATGGCGAGCAGGAACACTTCCATCATGCTCCACGGGTGCAGCATCAGCAGCAGTCGGAAGGCCAGCGGCAGGTCGAGCGTCACCCGGCCCAGCCGCAAGGGCACCAGCATGTAGAGCAGCGCCACCAGTTCCAGCGCTGGGATCAGGATGGTGGTCAGCAGCACCAGCACCGCCACCAGCGGCCTGCCCTGGTCGGCCAGGGCGACCACGGTGCCGGCCAAGGTGGTGGAATTGTAGGCACCCTGCACCTGGAGTTCGGCGATGGGGAAGAGATTGGAGACCACCAACAGCACGGCGCTGCCGAGCGTCAGCGCCAGCATCCATTCCAGGCGCTTGCCGGCGCCGCGGTACAGCAGCGCGCCGCAGCGCACGCAATGGGCATCGCTGTCCCGCTGCAGCGGCACTTCCGCCTGCAGCAGGTCGCAATGGCGGCAGGCGATCATGTGCTGGTGGTGCAGCAAGGCGGTTTGATTGTCGGACATGCTTTCGGCATCCACTCTTTGTCGAGCCTTTCCATGGCAGGCGGCGCATGCGGAATCAAGGCGCGCAGCGGCCCGCAGGACCCTCGGTCTTGTTGCATAGACATCATTTTCGGGCGTAGGTTGCGGGCAAATGATGCGCCGCCGCGCGAACACGATGATCGATGCGATGCCGCGCTTCAATCTTGTCCGATGTCAATCATCGAGACGGGCTGATGGGGGCGGGCGCGATCGCCAAAATAAAAAGGACGCCCGAGGGCGTCCTTCCCGGCGGCGGCGAGCCGCAGGAGAGAGAGCGGATCAGACCGAGGTCTGCGGCACGCCTTCACGCGCGATCAGGGCTTCCTTGGCAGCGTCCTTGAAGGCGGCGTCCGGCGGCAGCACCAGGGAGGCGGAGCGCACCCGCTGCTGTTCCACCTCGCGTCCCGGCGGCTGCACGTGCTTGTCGCGCAGGGCCAGCGCCGCCTTCCTCAGGCGATGGCGCGCCATGATGATGCCGTTGTCGGTGGACACCAGGTTTTCCTTGGTGCGGTCGACGATCGGGCCCATGCTTTCCTGCAGCGACGCATCCTGGATGCCGATGCCGGCGATGCCGCTGTAATGGATGCCAGCCTTCTGTGCCGCGCGGTCCATCAGGTAGTCGTTGTCCTTGTTCTGCACCGGACGGAAGGTGCCGGGAATGGTCTTGACGTGGATGCCGTGGCCCTCTTCCATAGCCGTGCGTTCTTCCGTGGTGAGCGCGCGCACCGGATGGTAGTCGTAGCTCCAGGCCCAGCAGTTCTCGTCGTCGATCGGCACCCAGAAGTGGCCGTGCACCGGATGGTCTCCGCGCGGCGGGATCATGGTGAAGCAGGGCATGACGTACTGGGTGATGCGCCAGTAATAGTTGCCGTTCTCGGCATTGCGGCGGGCGCCGATCAGCAGGCCGCCGTCGGATTCCACCACCTCGAACTTCACCTGGTAGTCGGACAGGTTGTACTGGTTGCCCTTGGCGCCCTTGAACAGCGGGTCGCGGTTGAGCGCGCCGCTGTGCAGGAAGGAAACGTGGCTGGAGTCGATGCCGCCTTCCATCGCCTGCAGCCAGTTGCATTCCTGGATGCGCTTGGACATGTAGGTCTGCTCCGGCGGCACCATCGCGAATTCGTATTCCGGGAACGGCGGCTGCTCTTCCGGCGGGCCCATGTAGGTCCAGAGCACGCCGCCGCGCTCGATCAGCGGATAGGACTTGAGCTTGATCTTCTCGCAGAAGCCGCTCTCCGCCGGCTCCGACGGCACCTCCATGCAGTTGCCGTTCACATCGTATTTCCAGCCATGGTAAGGACAGCGCAGGCCCTTTTCCTCGTTGCGGCCGAACCAGAGCGACACGCCGCGGTGGGCGCAGAATTCGTCGATCAGGCCGAGGCGGTTCTCGGAATCGCGGAAGGCCAGCATGCGTTCGGACAGCAGCTTGACGCGCACCGGCGGGCATTCCGGCTCCGGCAGTTCGCTGGCCAGCAGGGCCGGGATCCAGTAGCGGCGGAACAGGTCGCCCATGGGCGTGCCGGGTCCGGTCTGGGTCAGGAGTTCGTTGACTTCGCGTTTGGTCATGGGGTTCTCCGCTCTCTCGTTGGTCGCCTGTGCGAACCGGTTCGACGGTCCGCCATTGCTTTCTGGTTATTGGTCAGCCTGGTTGCTGCCGAAGCGCGCGCTCGCCCTGTCATCCTTTGCGAAACCTCGCATCAGAGATTAAGCCGGCGCTTCCAGCACGCACAGCTGCAAAGATAGACCTTGCGAAACCGTATGTACACTGATATTTTGAGCCGACTTACATAACCCATTGGTTATACATGATCGACGGCCGCATCAAGTTTCGCCACCTGCAGTGCTTCATCATCGTGGCCCAGCAGCGCAGCCTGGTGAAGGCCGCCGCCCTGCTTTCCATTACCCAGCCGGCGGTATCGAAAACGTTGAAGGAATTGGAAGACATCCTGCAGGCCCGCCTCTTCGAGCGCGGCCGCAAGGGCGCGCAGCTGACGCGCCAGGGCGAAACCTTTTTCGAATACGCCGAGGCCAGCGTCAACGCCCTGCAGCAGGGAACCTACTCGATCGCCCAGTCGCGGGCCAGCGCCTCCGAAGTGATCCGCATCGGCACCGCGCCCTCCCTCACCGGCTCCTTCGTGCCGGAAGCCTTGCTGGAATTCCGGCGCCGCGCCGGCAATCTGCAGGTCACCCTGTTCACCGACACCACCGCCGGTCTGCTGGCCAAGCTGCGGGAAAGGGAGTTCGACCTGGTGCTGAGCCGCCATACCGACCCGGAGCAGATGGTCGGCCTCTCCTTCGAATACCTGTTCGTCGACCCGCTGGTGGCGGTGGTGCGCCCCGGCCATCCGCTGCTCGACGCCGGGCAGGCCGACCCGGCCGCGCTGGGCGCCTTCACCTCGGTGCTGCCGATCAAGGGTTCAGTCAACCGGCATGCGGCCGATACTTTCGCCGCCGAGCACGGGATCGACCTGGGCCAGGATTTCGTGGAGGATCTGTCGATGTACTTCGGCCGCAGCTATACCATCGCCAGCGATGCCGTCTGGTATGTGCCCTGGAGCGCGGTGCGCGACGATGTGGCGGCCGGCGCGCTGGTGCGCCTGGCGCTGCCGGTGAAAAGCGCCGGCGACTCCACCGGCCTGCTCGGCCGCGTCACCGGCCTGATGACGCGCGCCAGCAGCACGCCCTCGCCCGCCGCTCAGGTCCTGATTGGCGCGATACGAGATGTGGCGCTGCGCCGGCGGGCAGAGGCGTTCTGAGGCGTTTCATCGGCATGGGTCCTGTCGCATCAGGGAAAGCGGAAGCGCTTAAGTTCGACCTGGCATTCAACAAGACGGCCGCCGGCCGAACGTGGCTGGCGCCGCCCTCCCCTTCATCAACGTCAAGTAGCGCTATACGGCCGGCAGCGCCGCACTTCCCATGCCGGCGATGCAGTCGGCAATCTCCTGAAAATTCACCGGCTTGACGAAGTGACGATCGAAGCCGGCGGCGAAGGCGGCCTGGCGGTCCTGTTCCCGGCCGTAGCCGGTCACCGCCACCAGCAGCGCTTGCTCCATGCCCGGCAGCGCCCGCAGCCGGCGCGCCAATTCATAGCCATCCATCTGGGGCAGGCCGATGTCGAGCAGGCAGACCTGCGGCGCCACCCGGCATGCGGTGTCGAGAGCGGAATGGGCGCCGTATTCGATCAGGACTTCGTGGCCGACCTGTTCGAGATGGAAGCCGAGCATTTGCGCCGCGTCGGCGTTGTCGTCCACCACCAGCACGCGCAATGCCCGCCCGGCGGCGGCCCGCCGGGCGGAGAGGTTTCCGCCCAGCTCGGCAGGCTGCCGTTCGCAAGGCAGGCGCACGATGAACTCGCTGCCCTTGCCCGCGCCTTCGCTGACCGCGCGCACCGTGCCGCCATGCAGTTCCACCAGCCGCCGCACCAGCGCCAGGCCGATGCCGAGCCCGCCCTGCGATCGGTCGGAGGTGCGTTCGCCCTGGGTGAACAGTTCGAAGGCTTGCTCGATCAGCGCCGGCGGCATGCCGATGCCATTGTCACGAATCGAAATCGACACCGCATTTCCTTCGACGCCCACCTGCAGTTCGATGAGGCCGGCATCACCGGTGTACTTGGCGGCATTGTTGAGCAGATTGGCGATGATCTGGACCAGGCGCTTGCGGTCGCCGGCGACGGAGAGGGAACGGTCCATCGGCGCCACGTCGAGTCGATGCCCGCGCGCCTCCATCAGGGGCCGCACCTGCTCGATCGCGCTGGCAATGATGGCCTCCAGGGGAACCAGCTCGCGCTGCAGGGTGACCAGGCCGCGCGTGACCCGTGAAACGTCGAGCAGGTCTTCGATCAGGCCGGTCATGTGGCGCGACTGCCGTGAGATGATTTCGCTGAGCTGGCGCAGGCGCGCCTCGTCCGGCTGGACGATGGAAAGCAGGTCGGCAGCGGCGGCGATCGGCGCCAGCGGATTGCGCAGCTCATGCGCCAGCATCGCCAGGAATTCATCCTTGCGCTGGTCGGACAGGCGCAGCGCATCCTGGATCGATTTCTGTTCCTGGATGTCAGTGCAGGTGCCCATCCAGCGCAGGATGGCGCCCGCCTCGTCCCGCACCGGCAGCGCCCGGGTGAGCGCCCAGCGGTATTCGCCGGAGTGGTGGCGGAACCGGTACTCGCACTCGTACGGTTCGCCGCTGGCCATGCTGTGCTGCCAGTCGCGCAGGGCCGACGCGCGATCGTCCGGATGCACCAGGGCCACCCAGGTATCGGCATCGACCGTACCCGGCGCTAGGCCGGTGAACTCATACCAGCGCTGGTTGCAGAAGTCGTGGCGGCCGTCCCGGAACGTGGTCCAGACCATCTGCGGCGTGGCGTTGGCGATGGTTCGGAAGCGCGCCTCGCTTTCCCGCAGGGCGCGCTCGGCTTCCTTCATCTTCGAAATGTCCAGCACGTAGGCAATGCCCTGGGTGGATGAACCCTCGAAGTTGGCGGCGCCGATGTAGACCGGCACCCGGCTGCCATCCTTGCGCAGGTATTCCTTCTCAAAGGTTTCCATCACGCCGGTGCGCTGCAGCTGCTCCAGCGCCTTGCGGTTGGCGTCGATGAAGTCCGGCGGCGTGAGCGCGCGCCAGGAAAGGCCGTCGCGTTCGAACTCTTCCCGGCTGTAGGCCACCGTATCGAGGAAGGCGTCGTTCACCGCCTTCAGGGTGCCGTACGCATCCAGTTCGTATTCGATGATGCCGAGGATGTTGGCATCGATCAGGCGTTTCAGCTTGGCTTCGCTCTTGGCCAGCGCTTGCTGCGCCGCCTCGCGCTCGCGCGTCTCGCGGTGCCGCTCCAGCACCAGCGCGGCGGTATGCACCAGCAGCGGCATGGCATCGGCCTCTTTCGGCACCGGATCGCGGACCTGCCGGTAATAGAAGGCGAACGTGCCCACCACCTCGCCCTTGGACGACTTGATCGGGTAGGACCAGCAGGAACGCAGGCCGTGGCCGACCGCCAGCTCGGCGAAATCGGCCCACAAGGGATCCTTCCGGATGTCGCGCACGAACACCGGCTTGGCGGTAAACGCGGCGGTGCCGCAGGATCCGGCCGCCGGACCGATCATCATGCCGTCGATGGCGCGGTTGTAGGCTTCCGGCAAGGAAGGGCCGGCGCCCGTCAGCAGCCGCTTTCCCTCATCATCCAGCAGCAGCACCGAGGCCAGCAGCGCCTGTTCCGAATAGGCCTCGGCGGTGCGGACCAGCAGGTCGAGCACCTCGGTCAGCTCGGCGCCGGCGACTGCCAGCTCCAGCGCCGCTTTCTGCCCCTGGCTGAAGGCTTCCGCGCGGCGGTGCTTCTCCCTGGCTTCGTGTAGCGCGGTCATATCCCGCGCCACCAGCATCCATCCCTGCAGCACGCCGAATGCATCGCGCAAGGCGGTGACGCGCATGTCCCACCAGGCGCAGGCGCCGGCGGCATGCCGGGAAAAGAATTCGCAGCGGCCGCCTTCGCCCTCGGTGGCGGCGCGCATGGCGCCAAGGATGACGTCGTGGTTCTCGCTGGGCCAGAGGCTGGCCCACCCCGCGCCCGCGCCGACGCTTTCCGCTCGCGCCTGCAGCAGGCGCCGGCCCTGCGGATTCAGCGCCGTCAGGCAGCCGCCCGCATCCAGGAAGGCGATGCAGTCGGCGCTGCCCTCGAACAGCAGGCGCGCGGCTTCGGGTACGTGGCCCAGCGCTTCATGATGATCGTTTGCTGGCATCTTGTTCTGATCGTGTCGGTTCGCCGCGCCGGCTCAGGCCAGCGCCAGCGCCCTTCCGCCCAAGTCGAAGTTCAGCGTCTTGCGCAGATGGGATTCGATGTCGGCCGCTGCCACCGGCCGGGAAATGAAATAGCCTTGCAGCTCGTGGCAGGCAAGCTGGCGCAGGATCTGCAGCTGCTGCTCGGTTTCCACGCCTTCAGCCACCACGCGCAGGCCCAGCACCTCGGCGATCGAGAGAATGGTCTTGAAGAACGCGACGCCATGCCTGCTGCCGGTGAGGTCCATGGTGAAGGCGCGGTCGACCTTGAGCACATCGATGTCCAGGCGCTGCAATTGCGCCAGCGAGGAGTAGCCAGTGCCGAAGTCATCCACCGAGATGCGTATGCCCATGGCCTTGAGGGCCGACATTTCGCGCGAGATCCAGTCTCCATCGCCGAGCATGCAGGATTCGGTGATCTCCAGCTCCAGCAGGGAGGCCGGCAGGTCGTACCGCTTCAGGCAGGCGCGCACCTGTTCCAGCAGGCAGCCGGCGCTGAAGTGCTTGGGCGAGACATTGACCGACACCGGTCGTGCCGGGATGCCCGCGGCGCGCCATGCGGCGATCTGGGCGCAGGCTTTCTCCAGCACCAGTGCGCCGATGTCGACGATCAGGCCCGACTCTTCCGCCAGCGGGATGAACTCCATCGGCGGCACGATGCCGCGCGATGGATGGATCCACCGCACCAGCGCTTCCATGCTGAGCAGCTCACCCGAGTGCGCGTCCACCCGCGGCTGGTAATGCAGCACGAACTGGTCATGGTCGATCGCATGGCGCAGGGCATACTTCATTTCCAGCTTCGCGACCACCTGGTGCGACAGCGACGGCTGGTAGATCTGCAGGCCGTTCTTGCCGGCTGCCTTGGCGGCATACATGGCGACATCGGCATGGCGGAACAGGGTCTGCATGTCCTCGCCATGGTCGGGGAAGATGCTGAGGCCGATCGAGGCGCTGACCATGTGCTCTTCTTCGTCGACCACGAACGGCTGGGCCAGGTCGGACAGCATGCGCTCGGCCAGCGCGACCGCGACCGCATCGCCGGGCAGCCGGTCATAGATCACGGTGAACTCGTCGCCGCCGAGCCGGGCCACCCCGCCGCGCAAGCCGATAATGGCCTGCATGCGTTCGGCGGCGATCTTCAGCACCGCATCCCCGACGGCATGGCCGCGGGTATTGTTGATGTTCTTGAAGTCGTCCAGGTCGATGAACAGGATGGCCACCCGGGTCTTCTCGCGCGCCGCCTGCGCCAGGCAGGCCGGCACATTGTGGCCGAGCCAGTGGCGATTGGGCAGGCCGGTCAGGGCATCGCAGTTGGCCATGCGCGACAGCGAGATTTCGTGTTCCTTGGCCTCGTTGATGTCTCGCAGCGTCACGGCGAGGCCGTCGGCGGAGCGGACGATGCGGCGCTGCACCCACCTGGAAGGCGCCGCATCGTCGACCGACAGCAGGTACTCGTCCTCGATGAAGCCGGTTTCCAGCGCGCCTCGATAGGCTTCCAGCGCGGCCGCGGACCTCGACTCGGGATACAGGCGGGACAGCCGCCTGCCGATCAGGTCGCGCCGGCTCACCCGGGTGAAGGCGAGGACGGCCTCATTGCAATCCTCAATGATGAAATCGGCCGCCGCGCCGGCGGCATCGAACACCGGCCGGCACATGAAGAACGCCTCCTGCGCATTGTCGGTGGCGAGACGGTAGGTATCCTTGATGGCTTCGGTCTGCCGCTTGCGCCAGGCCAGGCGCACCGAATAGCCCATGCCGACCAGAGCCAGGCAGGCCAGCAGCAGATCGATCACGAGGATGGCGGTCCGGTATTCCCGCTGCTTGGCTTCATGCGCGGCGAACACGGTCTGCTCGGTCAGCGCCACGTAGGACACCAGCGGGTAGCGCTCCACCGTGCGCCAGGCAACGATGCGGGCCAGGCCGTCATTGAAACGGTCGCCGGGAAAGCTCGCCACGCCGGCAGGCGTCGGGAAGCGCGGCGCCGATTTCAGCATGTTCACCTGGCGATGGCTTGCATCGCCCAGGCTGGAGGCGAGCGGGGCGCCGTCGGCGGTCAGCAAGGCCACCACGTCATCCGGCCCATCCAGCGACGGGTCGTAGAAGGAAGTCAGGAACGCCTGCTTGACCGACACGAAGGCGACGCCCTCCAGCGCGCCTTCGGCGTCGCGCAGCGCGCGCGAAAAATTGACGGTGGCCTGACCATGCAAGGGACTGAAATGCGGCGCCGAGATCGCCAGTCCGCCGGCCTCGCCGGCGCGGTGGAGCGCGAACCACGGGCGGCCGGACAGGTCCATGCCCCGCGCCTGTTCCAGCAGCGCGGTGGCGACCTTGCCGTGCCGGTCGACGATGCCGACGTTCAGCGCCGATTCGTCGGGATAGATGCCGCGGTTGGCCTGGCGCTCCAGCTGCAGGCGCCCTCCGGATTCATGGAACTGGAAGGCAACCGAACGCGTGACTTGGTCGAGGTTGCCGACGACGCGGCCGATCTGCTCGGCATAGGAAGCCGCCAGCGACGCCGCCTGGCTGAATGCCTTCGCCTGCAGCGCTTCTTTTTCCGTGGACAGCCTCGCGTTCAGCGCCACGCTCACGGCGATGCCGAGCGCCACGCAGCCGGCCGGCCAGGCGAACACCGCCAAGGGCCGCTCCCGGAGGAAGGCGAATGCATGCTGCGGGCGACGAGCATATTTCCGGCGGAGGGTGGACATGGCCAACGCTTTCTGCTGAACGATCGGTCGGCATCATGCCTTCCCGACAAATCCGAGCAATTTTTACCTAATTTCCATCATGCAACAGTAAGTTGATGTTTGGCAATACCTGTTCCCGGCTATTTGTTCTAAAGCCTGTTTGATGCCGGTAATTCCGTAACGCCCCACGGTCAAGGGGTGTTGGCATGCACGCATGCGTTCTCAGGCGCAGGCTGACCGCGTGGCCGTTTGCTTGCCCGGCTGCGCCGTCGCGGACCTGTTCCGGCGGCGGCCGATCCGGGTCCGGATCAGCGAAAAGGAACCAGGGCAAACCTTCGCATGCGCTGGCTGCCAAGAAGTAAAGAGAAGGGGATTTGCGGCGTTCGCAGGCGCTGGGCCGCGGCAGGATGAAGCGGCGCTGCCGATGCAGCACCGCCGGAACGTGATGGGGACGGCGGGCTTACTTCGCCGGCGTGGCCAGCGGCTGGCCCTTCTCCACGATATAGGTGCCTACCAGCTTGAGCGGCGTGCTGCCGGTGCTCTTGGCATCGTGGATCTTGCCGGCGGGGATGACGAAGGCATCGCCGGCCTTGATCTTCAGCGGCGGCTCGCCGTCGATCAGGACTTCGCCCTCGCCTTCGGTGACATAGCTGATCTCGTCGCCGGGGTGGGTATGGCGTCCCGCCAGCACTCCCGGCGCCACTTCGACGCGGGCGACCACGGCTTCATGGTTGGGCACCGAGACATCGGCCTTCTTCACCATTTCGCGCTTGATGCCGGCGGCCTGGGCCAGGGCCGCCGTGCTGGCGACCATGCCGAACGCGCAGAACAGGGCCATGGCGATATGCTGTCTTGCTTTCATGTTGACTCCCTTTTTTGGTTGGACTTGGGGACTGCAATCGGAGCAGGTGCGGCGGCACGCCGCGGCCATTCGAATAACTAGCCGCGACCGACGAAGGGCATCTTGGTGGCCATCACCGTCATGAACTGGACGTTGGCTTCCAGCGGCAGGCTGGCCATGTAGACGATGGCGCGCGCCACGTCGTCCACGTTCATGCGGGGCTCGGCCGCGATCTGGCCATCGGCCTGCTGCACGCCGGCGGCCATCGTGTGCGTCATGTCGGTGGCGGCATTGCCGATGTCGATCTGGCCGCAGGCGATGTCGTACTTGCGCCCGTCGAGCGACGCCTGCTTGGTGAGGCCGGTGATGCCGTGCTTGGTGGTGGTGTAGGAGACGGCGTTCGGGCGCGGGCTGTGCGCCGAGATGGAGCCGTTGTTGATGATGCGGCCGCCGCGCGGCGACTGGTCCTTCATGATCAGGAAGGCTTCCCGGGTGCAGAGGAAGGCGCCGGTGAGATTGATCCTGACCACCGACTCCCAATGCTCCGGCGTCATTTCCTCCAGCGACATCGGCGGCGCGAACACGCCGGCGTTGTTGAACAGCAGGTCCAGCCGGCCGAAGGCTTCGCGCGTCCTGGCGAACAGCTGGCGCACCGATTGCGCATCACCCACATCCGCCGGCACCACCAGCGACTTGCCGCCGGATGCCGCGCCCTGCGCCGCCACCGCCTCCAGCGGTTCGGCGCGGCGGCCGGTGAGCACCACGGTATAGCCTTCCCTCATCAGCGCCAGCGCCGCGTGCTTGCCGATGCCGGAGCCGGCGCCGGTCACCATCGCAATCTTTGCGTGTTCCATTCTCATCTCCCGCGGGTTCGTGCCGGCTCAGTCGAGCAGCGCCTCATCGAAAGCAAACACTTCCTGCTGCTGCTCGCCCAGTCCGCGTATGCCGGCGCGCATGCGGTCGCCGGCGCGCAGATAGACCGGCGGCTTCTGGCCCATGCCCACGCCGGGCGGCGTGCCGGTGGAAATCAGGTCGCCCGGATACAGCGTGGCGAACTGGCTGATGTAATGAATCAGGTAGGCCACGCCGAAGATCATGGTGCGGGTATTGCCCTGCTGGCAGCGGCGGCCGTTCAGGTCCAGCCACATGTCGAGGTTCTGCGGGTCCGGCACTTCGTCGCTCGTCACCAGCCAGGGGCCGACCGGGCCGAAGGTATCGGCGCCCTTGCCCTTGTCCCAGGTGCCGCCGCGCTCCAGCTGGTATTCGCGCTCGGAGACGTCGTTCACCACGCAATAGCCGGCCACGCATTGCAGCGCTTCGTCGAGGCTGACATAGCGCGCCTTGCGGCCGATGACCACGCCGAGTTCCACTTCCCAGTCGCCCTTGTTCGCACCGCGAGGCAGCACCACCGGATCGTTCGGCGCGGCGAAGCTGTTGTTCCACTTGGTGAAGAGGATGGGTTCCTTCGGGATCGGCATGCCGGCTTCGGCCGCATGGTCGCTGTAGTTCAGGCCGACGCAGATGAACTTGCCGAGGCCGGTGAACGGGGTGCCAAGGCGCGGCGTGCCCGGCACCTCGGGAAGGGAAGCGGGATCGATGGCCCGCAGCGCCGCCAGGCCTTCCGGCGTCAGGCTGTGCGGCGTGATGTCGCGCAGATGCGCCGACAAGTCGCGCAGCACGCCGCTCTCATCGAGCATGCCCGGTTTTTCCTGGCCCTTGGAACCGTATCGCAGTAGTTTCATGCTCTTCTCCTCCGTCCTGTTGTGCTGCCGGTATTGTTGTTCAGTCGTTGTCGCTCGCGCAAGAATTACGATTCTACCTTGCGCCGGATGAAATACTGACATGGGTTCCGCCATGCAGCGACTCGTCGATGGCTGTGGATTTCTCCGTTTTTATGCACAGACGGCGTAGCCAAAGCTGTGGATAAGCTGGGGAATAGCGCACAAGTGCTTGTTTCTAAAGTCAAATATGGACATGCCTATGTTTTGGGCAAGTCCTGTTGAGCAGAACGGCGGCAGCACGAACCAGAACAGGCATCCAGCGCAAAGCATTTACAAAAGGAAATGAATTACATTCCTGCAAGAAAATAAGAAAATAACTTAAGGAAATTTCGTAAGTCCTTGTAACAGAATGATATTCCAGAGAAATTCACACATCCTGTGGATAACTTTGTGAGTAACCTGAGGTTGACAATGATCAAAGCCAGAATTTCCGCGGCTTCCAATAGATTGCTTATTTCGAAAGCAGTGGATGGGGGCTTTAAATATCAATGACTTAGCGCATCCGGATTTCATGGGGGGAAGATGTGCGAAAAAATATTTTTGCGTCGCCGGCTCCCATAAAAGTGTGAACAACTTGCCCGGCCGGCGACCCTTGTGTTAAGGGAGCAAGCGCCCGCGAATGCATTTTCCCCGTTGACAACACGGCGACTTTCCCGCCGCGCGCACGGTTTCTTGAGTGCAGTCAATCAGCCGCTGCGTCCGGGAGCGGGCGGCGGCGATAGGATGTGGGCAGGCATTCCAACGCACCCGACCCGGATCATCGCCATGCCGACCAACCACGCCCTCCTTCCCTACGACGCTTGGCCGCTGCGCTGGCTTGCTGCCGGCCTGATGCTGTGCAGCGCGGCGGCGCACGCCCAGACCGAACTCGTTTGCCGGCCGCAGCCGGCCGGCAGGTCGGGACCGATCTCCATCCAGTTCTGCGAGGACCGGCTCGGCGATCCGGTGCTGCGCATCCGTAACCTCGACAGGAAGCAGGCCATGCAACCCGACATGCATGGCTGCGACCTGCGCCTCGCCGACGGCCGAACGATGCGCGCCAGCTGGCGCGTCTTTCCGATCGAACCCGGCGCCGAGCACCTGGAGTACGACATCTTCCGCCGCATGGGAAAAGTGGAATCGGTGGCGTGCGCGATCCGCAGCGTCTCGGTGGTGCCGGATCAGGTCGGCCCGCCGGAAGACTCGCCTGCCCTCCTCGGTGCCCGCGTCGGCACCCAGAAACCCGATCGGATGCGGTCGGCGCGGACCGAGATGAGCGATTCGCCCCCGGTGGTGATTCAAGCCTACCCGATGCTCGGGCAGCCGCCGGCAGCCGGCCAGCCTGCGACCGGGATGCCGCAATCGCCGGCCATGCCGGTTGCGCCGGCGCCGGTGCGGCGGGTACCGGCGCGCTAGCGGCCGCGATGCTGCCGAGCGGCTACCACGCCTCGCGCGCCGCCTTCCGCGCCAAGGCGATGCAGGCAGGCGGACGGTTGCGCACCTTCGAACATGGCGCAGCCGGGCTGCATACCGATACCGCCTGGTTCGGGAAGGACGCCGCGGCATCGGTGCTGGTGATCGCCAGCGGCACACACGGCGTCGAAGGCTATGCCGGCGCCGCCTGTCAACTGCACTTCATCGACTCGATCGCCGCCTGGCGTCCCTTCATGTCGGACAGGCTCGCCTTCCTGCTGGTGCATGCAGTCAATCCCTGGGGCTACCTGCATGACCGCCGCGTGACGGTCGAGGGCGTGGACCTGAACCGCAACTTCGTCGATTTTCCGCTGGCGGGCCGGCCGCCTTCCGCCTACGGCGCCTTTCACGACCGCCTAATGCGGCGCTACCGTCCGCTGCCCATGGGTTGGTGGAACGAGGTGCGGCTGCTGGCGGGCGCGCTGACGCCGGCGCGGCGGCGAAGGCTGCAGCAGGCGGTCAGCGCCGGCCAGTACGATCATCCGCACGGCTTGTTCTATGGCGGGCAAGCGCCGACCGAAAGCCGGCGGGTGTGGGAAGCGATTATGCAAGCCTTCCTGCAGCAGCGGCGGCAAGCCTTCCTGCTCGATCTGCATACCGGCCTGGGCCGGCGCGGCGCGGGCGAGCTGATCAGCTACCTGCCGCCGGATGATCCGGGTTTCCGGCGGCTGTCGGGCTGGTACGGCGGCCAGCTGCGTTCGATGGCGGCGGGCGATTCGGTCAGCGCCGCGGTGGAAGGCACGCTGACGCAAGCCTTCGACCGCGCCCTGGCCGGCGAGAGTTATGCGGTCGGCCTGGAATTCGGCACGCGGCCGGCGCTCGCGGTGCTCAATGCCTTGCGGGCCGATCACTGGTTTCATCATGTGGCCGGGGAGCCGGCACGCCATCGCGAACGGGTGAAGCGGCGGATGCGGGACGCCTTCAGCGGCAAGGATGCCGACTGGATGGAAAGGGTCATGGCCCGCTTCGACGAGGTGGTGCGGATGACGGTCGAGGGAATGACCGAACCGGGGCCGGATTGAGCAAGGGAAAGGATGCCGTTGAACTGCAGCGGCAAGGAGCGAATCAGAGCGGCCGGCGCATGAAACGCCGGCCGGAGGGAAAAACGATCAGCCGGTGATGACGAGCTGGTTGTCGACCGACTTCACGCCCTGCACGCCCTTGGCGACGGCTTCGGCCTTGCGGCGCAGGACGATGGTCTTGACTTCGCCCTTGAGGCGGACCACGCCTTCGCTGGTGGCGACGTCGACCTTCAGCGGCGCAGTTTCAGCGTCGGCGGCCAGGGCAGCCTTCACCTTGGCGGTGATGGCGGCATCATCGGCCGGGGCGGCGGCCTGGGCGCTGGCGGCGCCGCCGGCAGCCTGGTTGCCGGTCGAGGCGCAGCCGGCCAGCAGGGCGAAAGGCAGAGCCAGGGCGAGCATCTTGAATTTGTTCATGGAATCCTCCTTGTGGTTGGTCTGTATTGGATGGTGTTGCAGCCGACGGCTCATCGCGGGCTTCGCAAGCGAAGCGCCGAAATTTTGACAACGACAGCGATGATAGCGCCATCATGCGCCGCACGCCACGGGCAGACACAAGGAAGTCCGAAAAAGTACGCCGGCCATCCCGACTGGCGGGATGGCGTGGACCTCAGACGAATCAGGACTGGCCCAGCTGGCCGAGCAGATCGGCCTGCACGATCTCGATCCAGTATCCGTCGGGATCCTTGATGAAGGCCACATCCTTCATCCTGCCCTGTTCCGGCCGCTTGACGAAGGGCACCTGGTTCTCGTCGAACCAGTCGACCGCCGCCTTCAGGTCCGGCACGGAAAAGCAGATGTGGCCGAAGCCCTGCGGCTGCGCATTGCCGTCGTGGTACCTGAACGCCGGATCGCTCTCGGTGCCCCAGTTGTGCGTCAGCTCCAGCACGCCTTCGCGGCCGAAGGTCCAGCGGGTGCGCGCGGCAACGTCATCGGGCACGGCCGCGCCTTCTTCCAGCTTCGCCAGGAAGTACAGCGAGAACTTCATCTCGGGAAAATCCAGCTTGCGCAGCACGCGCATGCCCATGACGCCGGTGTAGAAGCCGAGCGAGACCGCCGGGTCCTTCACCCGCAGCATGGAATGATTGAATACGAAGCCGCGGGCGGCGGCGGGAACATCGGCATGGACGCCGGGATGGGATTCGGTAGTGAAAGCCATGGAACGCTCTTTGGGATTGTTGAAGAACTGGTGTGGCCGGAGCTGGTCGCGGCCCCGACCCGGGAGGGGTCACGGGCGGGGCCTGGGTTTTACCATGGTTCGGCGCATCGCGTCCGATCAGCGGCGACGGTTGAAGCGATGATGCGGCGTGCGCAGCGACTCGCGCCTGTCGTTGAGCAGCATGCGCAGGTCGGCGACGTTGATGCCGGTGGCTTCCTGCATCTGCATCAGCATCGAGGTGCTGATCTGCAGGCGCCGGTCGCGTATCTTCTTCAGCGTCTTCTCATCGAGTGCGAGGGTGCGCGCGAGGTCTGCATCCTGCTTCAGGTTCATTCTGGCGATCAGGGCATTGAGCAGTTTGCTGGGATCGTATTCTCCGGGAGTGGCGGATGGCTCCGCGTCGTGCAAGGCGTATTTCGATATCTTCATTCAGTCTCTTCATGAGCCTTTCCCGCACGCGCGGGTGAAGGCATGCATCCTTTCGCGGAAAAATGGTTTGCCGGCTGCGCCCGCGCGCCGCCGGCCGGCATGGTCAGCCGTAGGGCCGCCTGCTGTCGATGATGGACTCGGCCTGGCTGAGGTAGGCTTCCTCGGCGTTCACCGGCTGCGGGCGCCCCGGTCTCGGCTTGGCCAGATCGGGGGCGACACGGGCCAGCAAGTCGCGCGGAATCGATTCGGCGCAGGCCTGGAAAACCGTGAACAGGGGTGACGCCGGGTCGCTGGCGCTGTCCTGGCGCAGCATCGGCTCGAAGCGCCGCCGCGCCAGTTCCTGCAAGGCGTCATGCATGCGCGCCGCGCTCGGGTTCGCGGCGGCATCCCGCGCCAGCGAGGCATGATCGATCACCGGCTTTTCCGGCGCCTCGTTCCCGGTCCGGGTGAGCTTGAACGGGTCGAAACCGGCTTCGATCGACGCCTGCAGGAATCGTTCATGGAATTCGCTGCACGCCACGCCGCCCAGCGCCAGGGCATGGAAGGACGGGCCGGCGCCCTCGTTATAGGCATCGGCGCCTTCCGCCGCCAGGGAGGTCAATGCATGCCAATCAAAGCCATCAGGGCGATCCGCCCACTGTTCCTGCAGCTCAAGAAAACGGCCGACCAAGCGATTGATCCGGTCTGGATCCTGGGAATTCATGATGCCTCCATCAAGTGTGGCCGTGGGCAACAGAAACGTTTTCTGCGCAGGTGAGCAGCGCGTTTGCGCTCGATTGCGCGGAACATGAGCCCCGCTTTTCACGGCAAGGCAAATTCGACAAGTCCATGCCGCCAACGTTCTCGATCCGATGGTGAATCCGGCATCGTCCTGGACCCTACATGCCCTTGCCTTGCATCGGCAAGCCCTCGAGAAACGTCACGAATTGATACAAATTTGCCAATGAACTTTTGCCTGGGTCTTTTTCTAACCACCTCCAGCTAGCGTCTGGCAGACGACCGGGACAATTCGATAATGCTCCGGCGACATTGATCAATCAGGAAATTGATGGAGGCAACATGAAAAAGCTTTTGATTGCAGCACTGGTCTCCGCCCTTGGCACCGGCATGGCGATCGCCCAGAGCTCCACCTCGGGCATGTCCAACGCGCCGGGCGGCACATCGAGCGCCGGCTCCTCGGGTTCCGGCAGCGGCATGAGCTCCGGCGGCTCAAGCAGCTCCGACATGTCCAGCGGCTCCGGTTCGTCCAAGTCGAATTCGAGCGACAAGATGAAGAGCAAGAAGTCCTCTTCGAGCGGCTCCTCCGGAACGTCCGGCTCGAGCAAGTCTTCCGGCTCTAAGAGCATGGACAGCTCGGGTTCCTCCGGCTCCTCCGGCATGAGCGGCTCTTCCGGATCGTCCGGCTCTTCGGGCACGAGCGGTTCTTCGGGCTCCTCCGGTTCCTCGGGCATGGGCAGCCCATCGGGCTCGTCCGGCATGGGAGGCGGCGCATCAGGCGGTTCGAGCAGCTCCGGTACCGGCGGCAGCCGCTGATTCGATTCGATGCAGTCGGCAACGAGCCGGCACCTTCGGGCGCCGGCTTTTTGTTGCCTGTCAGGCGTGAGAAACCGACGTTCAGGCGAGCGCCTGATGTATCTTGTCGCGGGCCACGCGCTCCGCATTCTGCAGCATGTCGAGCAAATCGTCGGTCCGGATGTGGCTGCCGACCTGGATGCGCGGCGCGACGCCCATGGCCGGAGGCTGGTCGAAGATGTTCGCCGACGCGACCAGATAGGGCTCACCCTCGTCCGGAGTCACATGTCGCACGGCCGAACGCACCCAATATTTTTCACGAAACGGACCCGTGACCCGAATCTTTACGACACGCATTTTTTCCATCGCGAAAGCGTACAAGCACACGCCGGATCGTGTCCATCCCGCTGTCGCGCGATTGCCATGACAAAAGAATCACGCAGGCACCATCGCTGCCCGGCAAGATGCCATGAATGAAAGACCAATCATCTTCAGCGCGCCCATGGTGCGCGCCCTGCTCGCGGGGACGAAGACGCAGACGCGGCGCATCGTGAAGCCCCAGCCCCTGCCGCACGGGACTGGATGGCGCACGCGTTGGCGCAATGCGGAGATTTTCTGGGAAGATGCCGAAGCCGCCCAGGCGGTCGACCGCAACCCGTATGGCAGCGCCGGCGACAGCTTGTGGGTCAAGGAAACCTGGCGCCCGGTGCCCGGCGCGAAGGATGATCCCATGCAGGTGCGCTATCGCGCCGATGGCGAAGCGCCGGCGGATGAGGGCGCCTGGCGCAGTTCGCTGTTCATGCCGCGCTGGGCCAGCCGGATCACGCTGGCCATCGTGGAGGTGCGGGTCGAGCGCTTGAACCGCATCAGCGAAGCCGATGCGCTGGCCGAGGGGATGAGCGTCTCGCCGGCGACACAGGCTTATCGCGCCCAATGGGAGGCGATGCATGGGCCGAACAGCTGGGCGCAAAATCCCTGGGTATGGGTGGTGGAATTCGAACCGCCGGTTCGCGCCGTTGGCGCAGCGGCTTGATTGCCGGGGGCGCGGGCGATTGCGCCGTCCACGCCGGGCCGATTCTCCACGGCAACGCCGCGCCTGAGCCGACCTCTCGGCTTCCTGGCGAACATGCGGGCCATGGCGTCGGCATCGCTGCCTCGCCACTAAAACACGACGAGGGTGATTGGCTTGACGAAGAAAATTCGGGCGAGTGCTTCAACGCGAAGCGCCGGCATGATCACCAAGGCGACGAGCCGGCGGCTGCGTCCCATGGCGCGCCATTGCGCTGGGCCGCGCCATCCGGATGGCGAGCTTCATGAGTCGATGCGTCTTCGCTCCCCGGTCCTTCCTCGATTCAGGCGTCCCGATCCCGGGATTCCGGCATGGGGCTGGTCGATGAACGGGACGCAGGTGGAAGCGGCCTTGCCACAGCCGGCGCCGCCGGCTCATGCGCCGCGCGTGTCCTCTTGCAACAAGCCATGGATGTTTTCGATCAGGCTTCTCGCTTCCGCCGGCTTGACCAGGTGCCGGTCGAAACCGGCCTTGATCGCCCGCTCGCGGTCCGCGTCCTGGCCATAGCCGGTGAGTGCGATCAGGCGCAGGGCGCGGGTGGCTTCGTCGCCGCGCAGGCGATGCGCCAGCTCATAGCCATCGATATCGGGCAAACCGATGTCGATGACGGCCACGTCGAACGCGTTGGTCCGCGCCAGAAAAATGCCGTCCTTTGCGTTCGCCGCTTCCAGCACGTCGCAGCCCGACAAGGACAGCATGCCCGCCAGCATGGCGCGGCTGTCGTCGTTGTCGTCCACCAGCAGCACGCGCCAGCCTGCGCTCTCGACCGGCGCGGCGCGGACATCCACCTGCGGCCCGGCATGGTTCAGCGGCAGGCGCACGGCGAAGGTGCTGCCCTGGCCCGGACCGGGGCTGTCGGCGCTCACGCTGCCGCCATGCAGCTGCACCAGTTGCCGCACGATCGAAAGCCCGAGGCCGATGCCGCCGCCGGCCCGGTCGAGCGAAGTCTTGGCCTGCACGAACGGGTCGAACACATGCGGCAGGATGTCGGGCGCGATGCCGACGCCGGAATCGCTGATCGCCAGCAGCGCCTGGCCGTCCTCCTCGCGCACCGTCACCGTGATCAGCCCGCCCTCCGGCGTGTACTTCACCGCATTGGTCAGCAGGTTGCTGATGATCTGCTCCAGCCGGGTGGCATCCGCATCGACCCAGACCGGCTGCAGCGCATGCCGGATGTCGTGCCGGCCGTCGCGGCCGCTGGCGCGCAGCAGCTGAATCGCCGTCAGCACCGACTGGCTCAGGTTGAGGCGCTGGCGGTTCAGCGTGACCTTGCCGCGCAGGATGCGGTTGACGTCGAGCAGATCGTCCAGGATGCGCGTCAGGTGCCGGCTCTGGCGCTGGAGGATGTCCTGGGCACGCGCGCGCATGGCGGCGCTGGCCTGTTCCGAACCGAGCACATCGATGGCGGCGCAGATGGCCGCCAGCGGATTGCGCAGTTCATGGCCGAGCATGGCCAGGAAGTCGTCCTTGAGGCGGTTCTGCTTCTCCGCCTGCGCCCGCGCCTGGCGCTCGCTGCCGAGCAGGGCGGCGCGCGCCGCTTCGGATTCCTGGATCACTTCGGCCGCATTGCGCAGCGCCTGCTGCAACTGGGCCACTTCACGCACCGGCGCCTTGCGGAAGGTGATCGGGCCTTGCTGGCGCAAGCGCCCGGAGGCCTCCGCCGCCGCGGCGATGGAATCAGCCAGGCGGCGGCCGAAGATGACCGAGGCAAGCGCGGCGGCGATGATGGCGGCGATCAGTCCCAATGCCGACAGCAGCACCGCCCGGCGCGCTGCCGACTCCACCTCTTCCACCGGCACGCCCACCGCCACCGTCCAGCCGGACATCTGGGTATGGGTGAAGGCATCGTAGACCTCGATGCCGTCGCGGGTCTGATGCCGCAGGATGTCGGCATGGGCACGGCGCGATGCCTCGAACAGCTCCGACCTGACCTGGCCGCCGATGAATTTTTCCGGCTGCGGGGTGCGGACGATGCTCAGGCCAATGCGGTCGAATATGCCGACCACCCAGGTCGGCGACACGCCGCGCTGGGATACCGCCTCGGCGAAATGGGAGGCCAGGAATACCTGGCTGAGCACATAGCGCACCTGGCCATCGATGGTGACGGGCACGTCTATGCCGATCGCGTACTGCTTCGATACCGTGCCGACGTTGAGGCCGGTGACCTGTACCGTTCCGGTCTGGGCGACCAGCTGCACCCGTTCCGCCCGCGTCGTCACCTGGGCGTTGGGCAGCGGCGGCGCCGGAGGCTGCTGGCCGTGCGGCGCATAGGTGTTCATCAGCTGCCGGCCGCTGACGTCGTACAGCACCAGCCATTGCGCCGAATCCAGCGGCAGGCTCTGCGCCTGGCTCTTGAATTTCTCCACATCGCCGGCGGCGAGATGGTCCGAGGTCGACAGGGCTTCGAGCGTGCGCTGAGCCGAGGCCAGCTCGCCGTCGATCGCCAGGGCGATCGCATTCGCGGTCTCGCGCATGGTCTTGAAAAACGCCTCCCTTTCCTTCTGCAGCAACTGCATGAGCGCAATTCCCGCGAACACGATCAGGGGAATGGCGCTGGCGGTGGCGATCCAGACGAGATAGGAGCGTAGTTTCATGGGAAAGCGGTTCCCGGACGAGGGGCTATCCATGCCGCGCGGCGCGCCATGGGCGGAACAACCCATGCATGTTACAGGACGCGGCGGAGTTCCTTCTGAAAAGAAAGGGCGGCCAGTCGTTTCGACCCGGCCGGGACCCAGAATAACGTGTCTGAGCCGCCTCAGGCCGGAAAGCAAGGCGGCGGCTACAATGCCTCATGTGCTCCAATTACACGCCCACTCGAACCGAGCGAATGGCAGCGTATTATGGCGTTGCCGCGCCTCCCTCAGCCGCCTTCTCGGAGGAAGCATATCCAGCCAGCATGGCGCCCATCCTGCGTCTGCCTTCCGGCGGCGAGGACGGCGGCGGCAATGAATGCGTGGCCGCCTGCTTCGGCATGGTGCCGCACTGGGCGGACCCCAAGCTGGCCAAGCATACCTACAATGCCCGTTCCGAAACCGTGGCCAGCAAGCCCTCCTTCCGGCATGCCTTCCGCCGGCGCCAGTTCTGCGTCATTCCCGCCGACGACTTCTTCGAGCCTTGCTATGAAAGCGGCAAGGCAGTGCGCTGGCAGATCGCCCATGCCGACGGCAGGCCGCTATCGATCGCCGGCATCTGGGATTACCGGCCGGCCACGCCGGATGCCGATGCGCTGGTTTCCTTTTCCATGCTGACCATCAATGCCGACGACCATCCGCTGATGCGGCGCTTCCACAGACCGGAGGATGAAAAGCGGATGCTGGTGCTGCTGCGCGACGAGGATATCGACTCCTGGCTGCATGCGCCGCTGGAGCAGGTGCCGAGCTTTCTCACACCCTATCCGGCGGATGCCCTGGTGGCGAAGCCGGCCCCCAGGCCAACGGCGCGGCGTTCGAGGGAAAGGGACGGCGGCGTTTCGGGCAGCCTGTTCTAGCTTTCTACAAAAACTCGCCCTTCCCGTTTTCTTCTCCCAGCGGCAATTCTTTCGCGCAGAATCCGCACTCCTCTCGTGAACAAGACGTCCAGGTTGACCGCCTGTTGACATCAATTAATTACTATTTGTAAGAAAGGTAAGCGCATATATTTTGGTCAACGCACGCAAATGCCAGGCGTTGAGTATGCATTGCCTACTGTTTGGCAATTCACCCATCGAAAGGATTGGACATGAACAAATTGCTCGCCATGCTGGTTGCTTCCGTCTTCGCTTCTTCCGCGTTCGCCGCTGCTCATACCGGCGCGCCGGCAAGCACCGACACCAAGTCCTCGACGACGGCCACCGCCACGACCGACACCAAGGCCGATGCCAAGGCTGACAAGAAGGCCGCCAAAGCTGAAGCCAAGGCCGAGAAGAAGCAGGCCAAGGCCGACACCAAGGCCAAGAAGGCCCAGGCCGATGCCCAGGAAACCAAGGCCAAGGCTGCCGCCGAAGCCAAGGCTGACAAGGCTGATGCCAAGGCCGACAAGGTCGCCAAGTAATCTTTCCTCCCTTTCCTGCCTGCCGGCGCATCGGCAGGCATGCGGGAACGCCGCGCCCCGGGCGCGGCTTTTCATTTGCGCGTTCGGCTTCCTACCACTGCTTGCCGTAAAGGGCTTCGAAGCGCTGCGCCGACAGCGGCGCGCTGAAGAAGAAGCCCTGCGCCTCGTCGCAGCCATGCTCCTGCAGGAAGGCGAGCTGCTCCTGCGTTTCCACGCCCTCGGCCACCACCTTCTGATCCAGGTTGCGAGCCAGCTCGATGATGGTCGAGGTGATGGCGGCATCGTCGCGGTCATGTGGCAGGTCGCGGATGAAGGAGCGGTCGATCTTCAGGGTGTCGGCCGAGAACAGCTTCAGCTTGGAGAGGCTGGATGAGCCGGTGCCGAAGTCGTCGATGGAGACGCCGACGCCGATGGCTTGCAGCTGGCGCATCAGCGTCACGCCATGCTCGAAGTTCTGCATGATGGTGGTTTCCGTGATTTCCAGGTCGAGGTAGGCCGGATTCAAGCCGGTGCTCTTGAGCGCCTGGCGCACCGTGGCGGCGAACTCGCTGCTGCGGAACTGTACCGCCGAGACGTTGACCGAGACCGGTACCGGCAGGTAGCCGGCATTCTGCCAGGCCTTGTTCTGGCGGCAGGCTTCGTTCAGCACCCAGGTGCCGAGCGGCACGATCAGGCCGCTGTCCTCGGCGATCGGAATGAATTCGACCGGCGACAGCGGCGGACGGCCGTCCACCGGCTTCAACCTCACCAGCGCCTCGAAGCCGATCAGGCGCCGGCTCCTGACGCCGATCTTCGGCTGGTACTCCACGGTGAATCCGCCCTCTTCCAGCGCGATGCGAATCTGGCGCTCGACGGACGCGCGCCGCATCGCCTCATGGGTCATGGTCGGCGCATAGAACTGGAAATTGCGCTTGCCGAGCGACTTGGCGTAGTACATCGCCGCATCCGCATGCTCCATCAGCGCCGCCGGATCGCTGCCATCTTTCGGATACACCGCGATGCCGACGCTGGCGGACAGGAACATCTCGTCCTCGCTCACCACATAGGGCCGCTCCACCGTCTTGATGAGCTTGTCGGCGATGGCCGCGGCGTCGTCGGCGCTGCGGGTCTCGCTCAGCAGCACCACGAATTCGTCGCCGCCCAGCCTGGCCACGGTATCGATTTCGCGCACCATGGCTTGCAAGCGGGCGCTGATCTCCTTCAGCACCTGATCGCCGGCCTGGTGCCCATGAATGTCGTTGATCGGCTTGAAGCGGTCGAGGTCGATGAACAGCAGCGCGAAGTTGGTTGCGCGGCGCTCGGCGTTGCGGATGGCGGCGTTCATGCGTTCCTGCAGCAGCACCCGGTTCGGCAAGCCGGTGAGGGCATCGTAATGCGCAAGGCGCGCCGCCCGCTCCAGCGCTTCCAGGCGTTCGGTCTGCCGGATGGAGGCGAGGCGCTCCAGCTTCAGCAGCGCGCGCGCGCTCCAGCCGATCAGCACGGTGAAGATCAGCGCAATCACCATGGCTTCCAGCGCCAGCGCGCTGCGCAAATCCATCACCCCGACATCGCGGCCGGTCAGGATCAGCCAGCCGAACAGCACCGGCACCATCAGGCAGGCCGGCAGCAGGCGCCGGGCGGCGACGCCGGCATAACTCGGATTGGTGAAGTAAAACATGAAGCCATGGCGGGCGTTCACGAACAGCACGCCGAGATTGAGCAGCAGGAAGCAGGCGACGGTCGGAATGGAAATGCCGCCGTAGGCATCGAAGCGGTAGATCTCGACCAATCCATACGAATATGACACCGCCAGCGCCGACCAGGCGAGCAGCGAAACGGTGGCCAGCGCCAGCGGCCACTTCGCCGAGCGGTGGCTTTCCTTCAACAGGATCAGGGTGGCGGCCGTGACGAACATTCCAACCGCAGTGGGCAGCGCCATGCGCCCCGGATAGCGGCTGTTCGGTTCCAGCACGTCGCGGTACAGCAGCTGATCGATGCCCAGGGAGATGTCGAACAGATACTCCACCAGGGTGGCGCCGCTCAGCAGGAGCATCAGCACGCCGGCCAGCCAGGAGAGCTTGCCGGCAAGCTGCTTGTGGTGGCGATGGACGTGGAACCACAGGCAGGCGCTGCCCAGCATGAGGCCGGCGGCGGTGTTCACCTTCATCTGGAAGAAGCCGGGCTTGATCGTGATCAGCGACGGGATGTGCCAGACCCAGCCGGCGAGCACGGCGCCGCAAATGGCGAAGACGGCTAGGCAGATCAGGCGCGTATAGCGGTAGTAGCGGTCGGGAGGCTGGAACAGATGGAAAGTCATGTGCCGAATGAAGTTTCCATCTAGGATCATCCGCAGGGGTGCCGGGTTCCTGCTTTTTTTCATTCATTCACATCATGATGCCGGGACGCGCAAGGAACAGGCGCAGGCGAAAACGCTCCAAGCGCATTCGAATCGACATCAAGGGAGAATCCACATGGCAACCGTTCGCCTGTCCACCAAAGAAGTCCAGGTCGACGACATCATTTATATGTTCGACGTGGTGCAGATCGCCGATGCCTTCGAGGCCTGCGTCGCCACTACCGATGCGGCGCATTGCGAGCTCAGCCACCGGCCGGTCGCCAAGCGGCCGGCCTCCGCCGAGTCTACCGAGGACGGCAGCCGGGAATGAAAACGCTTGCGCCCCGGCCTCCGGCGGCGGCAATCAATGCATGGTGCCGCGGCCGTCCTTGCCCACCACGCTGTTGTTGGCCGCGCCGAGCTCGGCGCCGGTGGTCGGGTTCATGGCCGGATCGGACTGGGTGCGCATGGCCATCTGCTCCACCGCTTTCAGCTCATCCGGCGACATGTTTGCCGTGGCCAGGCCGGAGCCGCCGTCGGCCGCCATCATCTTCGACACGTCCTCCACGAACTGCCACTGGTCGCCTTCGTTCCAGGAGCCGCGCATGTCGCCGTCACCTTGAGACATATTGAAGTAGACGTTGGTGAAGCGCGGGTCGCCCGCCAGCTTGCCCGGCGGGAAGTTGGATTCGATCGAGTACAGCGCCTTCTCGAACGACTTCTGGTGAGCGATCTCGCGCGTCATCAGAAAGCCGAGCGCTTCCTTCACGCCCGGATCGTCGGTGAGGTTGATCAGGCGTTCGTAGACGATCTTCGCGCGCGCCTCGGCGGCGATGTTGGAACGCAGGTCGGCAGTGGGTTCGCCGATGCTGTCGATATAGCCGGCATTCCAGAGTTGGCCGCCGGAATTGACCAGCGCCGGGCCGCCGCCGTACAGCACCTGGGTGACGTGGCTGTCGTTGCCGGCGCCTTGCAGCGAACGGTACATCGCGGCTTCCTTTTCCACGCCTTCCGCCAGCTGCCCCTTGGCGCCCTTGTTCAGCATGGCGATGAGCGAGCCGATCACCTCCAGGTGGCTCAGCTCTTCGGTGGCGATGTCGTAGAGCATGTCCTTGCGGCCGGGATCCTCCTCGGCCACCGCCTGGGTAAAGTAGCGCATGGCGGCGGCAAGCTCGCCCTGCGGTCCGCCGAACTGCTCCAGCAGGAGATTGGCCAGCCCGGGATTGGTGTCGCCTACGCGCACGGTGTACTGCAGGCGCTTGTTGTGCATGAACATGATGACTCCTTCTTGGTAAGACTCACGGAACAACACAAGAGCGGGCCTGTGGTGCAAGGTCCGTGCCGCCCCGGCGCGGCACGCCCGCATCGGGAATCCCGGCCCGCTTCCCGGGTCCGGGCGTGTGAAATCTGCACGGCGGCGTAAAAACTGCCCGGCATGGCGCAAGGCAAGGTTGTCGCGGACGAGGCTTCTTGCATCGATGAACGAAGCGGCTGACAAGGCATCTACTGGGCTTGGGCGGCGCACATTCGCCGCGACACGCCGTCGACCCGTTTCCGTTCGGGCAGATGAAGGGATTGCTCCATGGCCGACTTCCAGCCTTCCGATACCGCTTCCACCGTGCCTGGCGCACCGGTGCGGGCCTCATGGCAGCAGGCATTGCTGGCGCTGGGCATGTTCGCCCTGCTGGCGCTGCTGTTCTACGGCGGCAATCTATGGCTGATGCAGTACGACGAACGGGTGGCCATGGCCTTGCAGGGCGGCACCATGGCAGCCGGCGCCACCATGCTCGGCACCCTGCCGGTGCTGCTGTCGCAGCAGTTTTCGCAAAAAGTGTTCGACACCATGCTTGGCTTCGGCGCCGGCGTGATGCTGGCCGCCAGCGCCTTCTCCCTCATCATTCCCGGCCTGGCGGCGGCGAAGTCGCTCGGCGCCGGTTCCTGGGGCGCCGGCCTGATCGTCGGCGCCGGAATCCTGTTGGGCGGCTTGCTGCTGTACTCCATCGACGCCCTGCTGCCGCATGAGCATTTCATCAAGGGCGTGGAGGGAAGGCAGGCCAAGCGCCTCAAGCGCGCCTGGCTGTTCGTGTCGGCCATCATCCTGCACAACCTCCCGGAGGGGCTGGCCATCGGCGTCGCCTTCGCCGGCACCAATGCCATCGGCGCGCAGGCCTTGGCCACCGGCATTTCGATACAGGACGTGCCTGAAGGCATGGTGGTGGCAATGGCGCTTCGCAGCGTCGGCTACGGCCGCATGCTGTCGGTCGGCCTGGGCGCGGCATCCGGCCTGGTGGAACCGCTCGCGGCGGTGCTGGGCGCGAGCGTGATCGGCCTGTCGGCAGTGCTGTTGCCATGGGGACTGGCCTTCGCCGCCGGCGCGATGCTGTACGTGATCAGCCACGAGATCATTCCCGAGTCGCACCGCACCGGCCATGAAGCCTTCGCCACCGGCGGCCTGATGATCGGCTTCGTGCTGATGATGCTGCTCGACACCGCGCTGGGTTGAGCAACGAGCGCCGATGGAAGACCTACACGAAGGTGCCGAACAGCTTGCCGACGCCCATGGTGACGACCATGGCCAGCACGCTCCAGAAGGTGACGCGGGCCGCGCCGCCCACCCTGCTGGCGCCGCCGGCATGGGCCGACAAGCCGCCTAGCAGGGCCAGCGACAGCAGCGAGGCGATGAAGACGAAGGGGATGAGATGCGCGCCCGGCGCCAGCGCCGCCACCAGCAGCGGCATGGCCGAGCCGATGGCGAAGCTGAGCGCGGAGGACAGCGCCGCCTGCAGCGGCCGGGCGCTCATGATGTCGTTGATGCCGAGTTCGTCGCGGGCATGGGCGCCGAGGGCGTCGTGCGCCATCAGCTGGGTGGCGACCTCGCGCGCCAGCGTGCCGTCGAGTCCGCGGGTGACGTAGATCGCCGCCAGCTCGCGGTGTTCGCTGGCGGGGTCGGTCTTCAGTTCTTCGTGTTCCTGCGCCAGCGCCGCCTTCTCGGTATCGGCCTGGGAGTGCACCGACACGTATTCGCCGGTCGCCATCGACATCGCGCCGGCGACCAGGCCGGCGGTGCCCGCCAGCAGGATGCTCTGGTGCGAGGCATTCGAGGCGGCGATGCCGAGGATCAGGCTGGCGGTGGAGACGATGCCATCGTTGGCGCCGAGCACCGCCGCCCTCAGCCAGCCGCTGTTCTGGATCTTGTGAGTTTCACGGTGCTTTCTGAACATGGAAGGTCATCTGGAAATCCCGACAGACCTAGTGTGCCATGCCTTCGCCATTCTTGCCGTCCAGCAGGTCGGACAGTTCATCCGCATGCTCTTCCTCGACCGCCAGGATGTTTTCCATGATGCGGCGAGTGGTCGGGTCCTTGTCGCCGAAGTAGCGGATCATCTCGGTATAGCTTTCGATGGCCACGCGCTCGGCCACCAGGTCTTCCTTGATCATGTCGATCAGGTTCGCGCCTTCGATATATTCGGCATGGCTGCGCGTGCTCAGGCCTTCCGGCGAGAAATTCGGTTCGCCGCCGAGCTGGACGATGCGCTCCGCGATCATGTCGGCATGCTGCTGCTCCTCGTTCGAATGCTCAAGGAATTCATCGGCCACCGCCTGTGAATGAATGCCCTTGGCCATGAAGTAGTGGCGGCGGTAGCGCAGGGTGCAGACCAGCTCGGTGGCCAGCGCCTCGTTGAGCAGCTTCAGCACCGTTTCGCGGTCGGCGCCGTAGCTGGATGTGACGGCGCCTTCCTCGATGTGCTGGCGGGCGCGCGCGCGCAGGGTCTGGATGTCGCTCAAGAATCCGGTATCGCTCATGCATTTCTCCATCGGGTGAATTGATTTTGCTGGTTGCGGCTGGTTTTCTGTTGCCGCGATAACAATGCTTCGATAGACAGCATGGCAATTGGTTGCATGGCATGCGCGAAACCATGGGACAGTTCAACGACAGCGGCGCGCCGGAAAGGAAAAAGCCCTGCTCGACATCTGCCGAGCAGGGCCTTGGCGCAGCGCCGCAGGGACCGAATCAGCCGGCGTTGCTGGCCAGCACGTCAGCCACTGCCACCGCCGTCATGTTGACGATGCGGCGCGAGGTTGCGGCCGGGTTCAGGATGTGCACCGTCTTGGCGGCGCCGAGCAGCATCGGGCCGACCGTCACGCCCTGGCCGCCGGTGATCTTGAGCAGATTGAAGGCGATGTTGGCCGCGTCCAGCGACGGCATCACCAGCAGGTTGGCGGTGCCTTCCATCTGGGTCGTGGGCAGGAAATGGCGGCGCACGTCTTCCACCAGCGCCGCATCGCCCTGCATTTCGCCTTCGACGTCGATCTCCGGCGCCGCCTGCACCAGCAGGTCGCGCGCGGCCCGCATCTTGCGCGCCGACGGCCGGCTGGAGGAGCCGAACATCGAGTGCGACAGCATGGCCACCTTCGGCTTCAGGCCGAAGCGCTGGATCTCGGCCGCCGCCAGCTTGGCGATGTCGGCCAGGTCTTCCGCGCTCGGATCGTCGTTGACGTAGGTGTCGGTGATGAACATGGTGTACTTCTCCAGCATCAGCGCGTTCATCGCGGCGAACACCTTGGCGCCCGGCGCCAGGCCGATGACATCGCGCACATGCTCCAGATGGCCCTCGTAGCGGCCGACCGTGCCGCACAGCAGCGCGTCGGCATCGCCGAGGTGGACCAGCATGGTGCCGATCAGGGTGTTGGAGCGGCGCAGCGCCACCTTGGCCATGTCGGGCGTGATGCCGTCGCGGCCGCGCAGCGCATGATAGGCCTCGTGATAGTGGCGGTAGCGCGGATCGTCTTCCGGATTCACCAGCTCGAAGTCGGCGCCGGCCTTCAGGCGCAGGCCGGCTTTCTTGATGCGCATCTCGATCACATGCGGGCGGCCGATCAGGATGGGCTTGGCCAGGCCCTCATCCACCACCGTCTGCACCGCGCGCAGCACGCGCTCTTCCTCGCCTTCGGCATAGGCGACGCGCTTGGGCATGGCCTTGGCGGCGGAGAACACCGGCCGCATCATCATGCCGGTGTGGTACACCAGCTGGCTCAGCTGCTGTCGGTAGGCGTCGAGATCCTTGATCGGACGGGCGGCCACGCCGGATTCCTCGGCGGCGCGCGCCACCGCCGGCGCGATCTTCTCGATCAGGCGCTGGTCGAATGGCTTGGGGATGATGTAGTCGGGGCCGAAGGTCAGGTCCTGGCCGGCATAGGCGGCGGCCACCGCATCGTTGGTCTCGGCTTCGGCCAGCTCGGCGATGGCCTTGACGCAGGCCAGCTTCATCTCTTCCGTGATCTTGGTGGCGCCGCAGTCGAGCGCGCCGCGGAAGATGTAGGGGAAGCAGAGCACGTTGTTGACCTGGTTCGGATAGTCCGAACGGCCGGTGGCGATGATGCAGTCCGGACGCGCCGCCTTCGCCACTTCCGGACGGATCTCCGGTTCCGGATTGGCCAGCGCCAGGATGATAGGCTTGTCGGCCATGCTCTTGACCATCTCGCCGGTCAGCACGCCGGCGGTGGAGCAGCCGAGGAAGACGTCGGCGCCGCGCACGATGTCGGCCAGGGTGCGGGCGCTGGTGTCCTGCGCGTAGCGCGCCTTGTTGGCTTCCATGTTGGCGTCGCGGCCGGTGTAGATCACGCCCTTGGAATCGGCGACGAAGATGTTCTCGCGCTTCACGCCGAGGCCCACCATGGTGTCGAGGCAGGCGATGGCCGCGGCGCCGGCGCCGGAGACCGCCACCTTGACCTCGCCGATCTGCTTGCCGACCACCTTCAGGCCGTTCAGCAGCGCCGCGGCGGAGATGATGGCGGTGCCGTGCTGGTCGTCGTGGAAGACCGGGATGTTCATCCGCTCGCGCAGCTTGCGCTCGATATAGAAGCACTCCGGCGCCTTGATGTCTTCCAGGTTGATGCCGCCCACCGTCGGCTCCAGCATGGCGATGGCATCGACCAGCTTGTCGGGGTCGTGCTCGGCGAGCTCGATGTCGAACACATCAATGCCGGCAAACTTCTTGAACAGGCAGCCCTTGCCTTCCATCACCGGCTTGGACGCCAGCGGGCCGATGTTGCCGAGGCCGAGCACCGCCGTGCCGTTCGTGATCACCGCCACCAGGTTGCCGCGCGAAGTGTAGTCCGCCGCCATGTTCGGATCCTTTTCGATCTCCTCGCAGGCATAGGCCACGCCGGGCGAATAGGCGAGCGACAGGTCGCGCTGGTTGGCCAGCGGCTTGGTCGGCACGACCTGGATCTTGCCCTTGCTGGGCGTACGGTGATAGTCGAGGGCTGCGTCGCGCAGCTGGTCATCTTTTTGGGGTGCGGAGTCCATGGCAGTCTTGGGCTGATTGACGGAGAAAGCGCCGAATGGCGGCAGGATTTATTTCAAGAGGTGGAATTGTGCACCAGAATGCGAAATCATGGGAAAAACGGCATAAAAATTTGGCAGCTTTTCTTCAGAGCTATTGGCGCATTCGAATGAGATGCGCCGATGACACAGGGACGGTCACATAGTGACAATAGTTCAACATCGGCGCGGAGGCCAGCCATGATGCAGGCGGAGACGACGCGGTTTCCCCCAAGTTATTTACGTCAAACCGAAAGCTTGGCAGGTTTCATTCACGACAGTGATGACTGATAACACGACTTGAAATTGGGAATTGCCCGGCATCAGGCCTATCTTGGAAGTACAGAAACGAAACGTGAACAAGGAAAAACGCCATGACTACCTCTGCCATTCTCCACGCCTCCCCCAGCTTCGTCGCCGCCGCTTCGGCCAGGGTCGCCCGCTTCCTGGACGTGGTCGGCAAGTGCCTGCAGATGGCCCGCACCGTTCCCAGCGCTGCCCGCGCCAGCGAACAGCAGATGCGCCGCCTGCGCGCCATCGCCGACAGCCTGTAATCCATCCCACGGCCGTGAGGCCGCGCCGGAAATGCAAACGCCAGCGTTCAGCTGGCGTTTTTGTTTTTGAGCGGTGAATCCGGTCGCTCGCGGTCTTCCGGTCAGGGCAGGCGTACCGTGCCCTGAATGGTCACCCCCGGCTGCACCACCACTGGAGGCGGCGGCGCGACATACACCGGCTGCGGGGCGTAGTAGACCGCCTCCGGCGCGCGGCACTTGCGCTCTTCCTTGAACTCGCCATGCTTGCCGATCTTGCGCTCGACCTTGCAGTTGCCGTCCCAGTACTCTTCCTTGTATTTGTGGTGTCCATGCTTCCATGAATCGGCGGCGGCAACGAGCGGCAGGGTTGCCAGCAGCGCGGGGAACAGCAGGAATGGGATTCGGGTCATGTGGGCTCCTTGGGGATTTTTTGCCCAGCTTAACGGAGGCGCGCTTCCAGCACATCACTGAAGTGGAAAGAAGTGTAAGCGCATGTTTCCGACGGTGAAAATCCATGCCGTTGCGGCTGCGGACGGCACGGTCATGGAGACTGGCTCGGCCGCCCGCCGCCCTTTCCCTTGTCCAGCGCGCCTGCCAGGAAATCGACGAAGGCCTTGACCCGCGTGGACGAGCGATGCTGCTGCGGATACACCGCGTAGATGTCGGCATCCGGCGAATCCAGTCCCGGCAGCACATGCACCAGGCGACCCTTCTCGAGATAGTGGATGACATCCCACTCCGCCCTCAACAGGATGCCGCGCCCCTCCAGCGCCCAGTTGACGGCGACTCCGCCATCATTGGTGGTCAGGTTGCCGCGTACGCGAACATGGTGATCCCTCATCCCGCCCGAATTCTTCCCGCGATGCCGGCTGGCGGTGAAGCGCCACACGCCATACTCGTCGCCCTGCCGGATGCCGATGCAGTTGTGCTTCATCAGGTCCTGCGGCGTCTTCAGTTCGCCGTGCCGTCTCAGGTAGCCCGGCGTGGCGCACAGGATGCGGCGGTTATGGGCGAGGAATCTGGCGATCATGCGCGCATCCGGCGGCGGACCGAAGCGGATGCAGACGTCGTAGGCATCGTCGGAAAGCGGCGGCGGCGTCACCGACAGCTGCAGCTGGACATCGACCTCCGGATAGCGATCCACGAACTTCGATACCAGCGGCGCGATGTGGCTGCGGCCGAAGCCCAACGTCGCATTCACCCGCAGCAACCCTTTCGGCTTTTGCGTCACGCCCCACAGCAGGTCCTCGAGATCCCCGATGTCGAGCAGGATCTTCCGTGCCCGCTCCAGATAGGTTTCGCCTTCCTGCGTCAGGCTCATGCGGCGCGTGGTGCGATTGATCAGCATGAGCCCCAGCCGCGCTTCCATCTGCGACAGGCGCTTGCTGACGGCGGCGGTGGTGAGCCCGAGTTCGCGCGCCGCCGCAGCCAGGCTGCCGGCGGCCACCAGCGTAGAGAAGAAGCTGAAATCGGCGGGATTGATGGCGCTGCTCATTGTTAACTTCAATTCAAGGGTGGTTTTATTTTATACCCGAGCATTCAATTCTCATCAACCTAGAATCTCCTCCATCGACACCCAGCACAGAGGAGACCACCATGAAGTCGCAGCGTCGTTTCGGCAAGGTGTTAAAGGCCTTGGCGCCAGCCTGTTTGCTGAGTATGGCTGGAGTTTGCGCGGCTCAGCCCTGGCCGGCCAAGCCGGTCACGATCGTCGTGCCATTTCCCGCCGGCGGCACCACCGACGTGCTGGCCCGGGCGGTGGCGACCAAGCTGTCTCCCGTCATCGGCCAGTCGGTCATCGTCGACAACCGGCCCGGCGCCGGCTCCACCCTCGGCGCGGCGCTCGTGGCCAAGGCCGCGCCGGACGGCCACACGCTGCTGATGGGCGCGGTGCATCACACCATCGCCACCAGCGTCTATAAAAAGCTGCCCTATGACTTCCAGAAAGACTTCGCCCCGATCACGACGGTAGCCATCGTGCCCAATGTGCTGGTGGTGTCCTCCGCCAAGCCCTACAAGGCCGTCGCCGACCTCGTGGCCGACGCGAAAACCAAGCCGGAAAAGCTGAGCTACGGCTCCAACGGCAGCGGCACGGCGCAGCATCTGATCGGCACGCAATTCCAGATGGCCAGCGGCACCGCTCTGCTTCACGTCCCCTACAAGGGCAGCGCGCCGCTGGCCACCGATCTGCTCGGCGGCCAGGTCGACATGTCGTTCGATACGATCACGCCGGTGCTGCCCTTCATCAGGGACGGCAAGCTGAAGCCGCTCGCCGTTACCACCGCCAAGCGCTCCTCGGTGCTGCCGGACGTGCCCACCATGCAGGAAGCCGGCATCAGCAGCCTGGCGATCGGCACCTGGTTCGGGCTGCTCGCGCCGGCCGCCACGCCCGCAACGGTCACGGCCAGGCTCAATGCCGAAATCGTCAGGATCATCAACACGCCCGAATTCAGGAAGCAAATGATGGACATCGGCGCCGAGCCGGTCGGCAACAGCCAGGCCGACATGGTCAGGCAGATCAGGGAAGAAACTGAAAAATTCGCCGGCCTCGTCAAGGCCGGCAAAGTGACCGTTGAATAAGGAAAGCACCGTCATGCAAATCGAAGACAAGGATGCGGCCATCGCGTCGCTGACCGACGTGATGTCGAAGTTCACCGCCTACATCGGCAAGCGCCTGCCAACCGATGTGCATAACAAGCTGGCCGAGCTGCGCGAGAAGGAAACCCAGCCGCTGGCCAAGGCGATCTACATGTCGATGAAGGAAAACCAGGAAGCCGCCGACAAGCTGAACCGCCCAAGCTGCCAGGATACCGGCGTGATCCAGTACTTCATCAACGCCGGCGCGAAGTTCCCGCTGCTCGGCGAACTGGAAGACATCCTGCGCAATGCGACGCTGGAAGCGACCCGCCTCGGCCCGCTGCGCCACAATGCGGTGGAAGCCTTCGACGAGAAGAATACCGGCACCAACACCGGCTCCAAGATTCCCTGGCTCGACTGGGAAATTACCCCGAACGAGGACAGCGTGACGATCGATGTCTACATGGCCGGCGGCGGCTGCACCCTGCCGGGCGCATCCAAGGTCCTGATGCCGGGCGAAGGCTACGAAGGCGTGGCGGAATTCGTGTTCGACGTCATCACCTCGCGCGGCGTCAACGCCTGCCCGCCGATGCTGGTCGGCGTCGGCATCTCCACCGCCGCCGAGACCGCGGCGCGCCTGTCGAAGAAGGCGATCCTGCGCCCGGTCGGCTCGCACCATCCGAATCCGAATGCGGCCAAGATGGAAACGCTGCTGGAGGAAGGCTTGAACGAAGTCGGCCTCGGGCCGCAGGGCTTGACCGGCAACGCGAGCGTGATGGGCGTGAACATCGAATCGTCGGCGCGGCATCCCTCGACCATCGGCGTGGCAGTCTCCACCGGCTGCTGGGCGCACCGGCGCGGCCGCATCAGGATCAATGCCGATCTGTCCCACGAAATCATTTCGCATCAAGGAGTCGAGCTGTGAAGAAAATCCTGACCACGCCCATCAAGGATGAAGACCTGGAAGCACTGAATGTCGGCGATGTCGTCTACCTCACCGGCCATCTCGTGACCTGCCGCGACGTGGCGCACCGGCGCCTGATCGAACTCGGCCGCGAGCTGCCGGTCGACCTGAAGGGCGGCGCGATCTTCCACGCCGGCCCGATCGTGCGCCAGAAGGAAGACGGCGATTACGAGATGGTGTCGATCGGCCCCACCACCAGCATGCGCATGGAAAAATTCGAGAAGGAATTCATCAAGCGCACCGGGGTGAAGCTGGTCGTCGGCAAGGGCGGCATGGGGCCGGAAACCGCCGAGGGCTGCGCCGAGAACAAGGCGGTGCATGCCATCTTCCCGGGTGGCTGCGCGGTGCTGGCGGCGACCAAGGTGGAGAAGATCGAAGGCGCCGAATGGAAGGATCTCGGCATGCCGGAGACCCTGTGGATCAACAAGGTCAATGAATTCGGACCGCTGATCATTTCCATCGACACCAAGGGCAACAACCTGATCGAGGAAAACAAGAAGCGCTTCAATGAACGAAAGAAGCCGATCCTGGAGAGGATCAACGCCGAAGTGCGCTTCATCAAATAAGGGGGTAAACGCCCGCAGGCGGCAGCAAATGCGGGCACCACGGCTCAGCCGGGTGATGGAGAACCAGCTTTGCACCGGATTGAGCGGGTTTCACGAGACTGGCATAAAACCATCAGCGCGGTTGACGACGCTCCCATTCAACCCGCATGACTGAATCATTTTGTTTTTTGATCAGGCGCGTAAGCAAGGAAGCAAGCAACAATCCGGTGGCGCAGTCCAGCAGGTGATGTTGGTGCACCAATAAAGTTGATGCGATGATCAGAAGCAGCCACACCATCCATCCGGCCTTGAGCGTCCGGCTGGAGGTCGCGCCGATGAGGGCGAAGGCAATGATGGATGTAAAGACGACATGCAGCGACGGCACCATATTATGGGGTTTGTCGACCGCGAATAAGCCCGTGAACACCGCCTGGTAAAGCGGATCGGCTGGAACGATTCGCTCGAATCCCAGATGCGAGGGAAAGACAAGGTAGCTGGCGCTCGCCAATAACGTGCCTGCCAGCAGCCGTTTCCCCAGCGTCTCCAACGAACTGACACCCAGGAAGAATGGCGGCGCAAAAAACATCAGATACATGGACAGATAGATCCATATGAATTCGGGCACCAGCGGAATGTTCAGTTCCTGCCGCAGATACAGGCTCAGCGTATTTTCTCTCTGCGCGGTGACCCAGTTACAAAATGGATAAGCGGGAAAGAAAGCGAGGCTTATCCAGCCTACCCAACGAAGGTAGGTTTGCCAGATATCGGCGGGGGCGTCTGCATGGTAGTTCATCTGTGTGCGACGTATTTTCGATTCAATCCGGGGCAGTCTCTTCCGGATCGAACGGGCTTGGCATCTGCCTCGATCGGAAGCGCGAAAGAACGACCCCCAGGCAGAGGGTGCGGAGAACGTACACCACAAGGCTTGGTTCCATAAGGCGAGGATCAATGGATCCGGAGATCTTCGCATGTGCTGCAGGTAACGCGGTCCAATGAAGCCTGTCATCCTCGTGGTGCGCCGTGTGATAACCGACGTTGAACCAAAACAGGTTGATCGGCCCGACGAAATTCCTGGAATGGTTATAGCGCGAGCTTGGAGCCGCATGGGCGTGCTGCAGATAATTCGAGGCGAGCAGAAAATGCAGCGCCACGAATTGTGGAACGACTACATAAACCAGCGCACGCCACGCGTCCAAACTGAAAGCCACAGCCCACAGCACGAAAAGGAGCAGATGCTGAAGGGCTATCCAGCAAACGCGGCGACGGTCATGAAGCCAGAGCGTACGCAGATAGCTTCTTTTGAGTTCATTCAACGCTCCCAGAACCTGGAATGGAAAGACCAAGTAGCCAAGCAAATTATTGCCCGTGGAGTACTGGGCGACACGGGTGATATCCCGGTATCCCTGGTTGTAGCGGTGATGGCTTGCGATGTGCGCCGGCTGGAAAAGATAAGCAGGCTGCCCCTGCAGCAAACAGATCACCAGATCGGTCAAACGATTTGCCCATGCCGGGCGCCAAATCGGCAGATGGGCATGATTGTGGCTGATACAACAGACGCCGACACTCATAAAAAGGATCAAGACGTATCCGGCCGCGTTTATCGATGGCTGCTGCCAAGACCACGCAATCAGCGCCGGAAGTGCGAACAGATGAGCAATGCTTTGCCAATCGCGCCAGTGAATCAAGACAGCACCTTGCAAACAGGATTTTCCCGCAGCCGATCGATGATGATCGCAAGATGACGAACCGTTGGATCCCCGAGGAAGTCATCAAGCGAATCGAAAAACGCCTGCTGGCTCGACTCCGTCAGAAAGCGGCGTGCCGCGTGGGTCATCAACAGCATTGTCTGCAGCGAATCCAGACCAAGTTCCAACAAGGACTCCTCAGGATCAACCGTTTTCCCAAGCCTTGGAATCAATTCAGTGACGATCTCAATCAGTCCGGTCTCCAATGGGGTACACGTAACAGGCAGCGCATTCTGCGTGCTGGCATCAAGGAGCAGTCTGGCTTTATCGACTTTGCCATTGACGTTCAAGGGAATCTCGTCGATTGCGATGATGCGGGCCGGGATCATATAGTGTGGGAGCGACGATTCGAGCCACTCGCGCAGCGCAGCTTCTTCATCGCCTGCCCGCCACGCCACGAAAGCGATCAGTCCGGCACCAGCCCTGATATCTCCGGATAACACCGCACATCCCCTGCACAGACCTGATGCGGCGATCATCGCCTCAATTTCCCCCAACTCGACCCGATAGCCGCGCACTTTGACTTGATCGTCAATCCGCCCAACATAGAGTAAAGTGCCGTCGGCCCGACGCTGGGCGCGGTCGCCCGTGCGATAAATTCGCTCCCCGACGCGAAAGGGATGCTCGCAATATCGGTTTGCCTCTTGTGATCGGTCCAGATATCCCAAGGCCAGGCAATCCCCCGCCAGGCAGATTTCACCGACTTTTCCGTCAGGAGCTGGTGAACCAGGGTCGTCAAGCAAAAGCACTTGCGTGTTCATGATGGGAAGGCCGATCGGCACGATTGGCGTCGTATCAGATTTCCGATCGAAGCGATGCACGATGCAGCCGACGGTTGCCTCCGTCGGACCGTACTCATTGAAGATGTCTGCATGGCCCTGCAACTGGTCGCAGACGACGCTCGCAAGATGGGCTGGAAGCGCCTCCCCGCCAACGACGAATGTCTGCAATCCGCTTGACGCCAATCCAAGCTCGGCCATGACACTCAGGTGTGAAGGGGTCAGCTTCACCGCATTGACGCTTCTGTCCGCAAGGATGGCGCGCAGCGTGTCAAGTACGCCATTCTGCGAGAAAACGCGCACTTCACCCCCGCTCGCAAGCGGAACGAACAAGGCTGTCAGCGTCAGATCGAATGCAAGAGACGTAAAGAAAGGGAAAACCGCGGGACTGCTCATCTCTTTCAGATAGGCGTCCCTGGCCCACAAGATGTAATTCGTCACGCTGCGGTGTCCGACAACCACCCCTTTGGGCTTGCCGGTTGAGCCTGACGTGTATAAGACATAGGCCACTGACTCCGGCAGGCACTCGGCAGGGTCAAATGCGGCTCGCGGTTCGGACTGCATCAATTCGGTCATTGCAATGCAGGGCACGTCGTGGCTGGCCGCCCCTGCATGACTCGTCACGAAACATGCTGGCCGGCAGTCTTCCAGCACCATATTCATGCGCTTTTGCGGCCATGCCGGGTCGATTGGCACGAACGCCGCTCCCGAACGAAGTATGCCGAGCAGGGCAACAATAGTGTGTGCGCTCTTCGTCGAGTACAGCGCAACCCGGTCCCCCGCATTGACGCCTGCCGCGCGAAGCGCTCCGGCGCAGGCAACCGACCTCGTCTCAAGTTCCGCATACGTGATGCTGATGTCCCCATCGCGCAGAGCAATGCGTTGAGGGTGCGCCGCTGCTTGTTGTGCGATCAAATGCGGCAAGGTCAGGCCGGCGGGTAAGGCAGCCGTAGGACCTTCACTGGGTAAAGGATGAAACGAGCATTCCGGAGGTACGCCGAGCGAATATTTTTTACGCTCAAGGGCGTTGCACAAGTGATCCAGTGCCGCGCTCAACCTTCCGTCGCTGCCGGTCGCTGCCGGCGCGGAAGCGGCAATTTCCGTGCCGTTCTCATGCTGCATGGTTATCAATGTCAATCCCGCTCCAGGCGTATCGAATGGAAGCATGCGCAAGGAATGTGGCGAGAATCCCGGCATCGAGAAGGACGCCAACGAGACATCGCCGAGGCTGGACACCACTGCGGAGACAAGATATCGGTCGTTGCCAACTTGCCAGTCATGCAGCCGCCGTATGCACGCAGCGATTACCGATGAAGGCAGGCGAGCCAATAGATCTTCTGCTACGGAAGGAGAGACGCATTCCTCACGGCGTTCCAGCGCGTTCAATACCCGTGCATGCAAGGCGCTCCAGGAAGCCGGAGCGGACAGCCCGAGAAACAATGGCCTGCTGAAATTGCGCGTGCTGCGTAATGCCCCATCCACCCGGCGAAGATCGACTGGCAACATTATTCTCGTGCAGGCCCCGGCACGATGCTTCCGCGCCATCGCATCGAGTTCGCTGACAAGGCGCGCACCCAGGGCCGGGTATTGCCCAGGCAGGGATCGTTGCTCCCAGACGTATCCGCTACGTCGAGAAGGCGCACCGAGCGGTGAATTGCATTCGGGCCGAAGCATGGGGGCACGCTTGCGTCGTTCCAGACCGGCGAGATAATCTCGGTCCGACCTTGTCCATTCGCTTCCCGATAAAGGCTCGGCACGCAGCGCGCGGAACGTTTCCCTGGCAAAGAAAAGCAGGCCGCCGGCATCCATGAGCGCGTGCGAACACCGAAAGATCAACCCTGCTCCGGGCCAGTAAAGCACTTCAATGGCTGGAGATGGCAGGTCGCAGAGTCCCTCGTGAAGAACCGGGTGCGACAATGAAAACGGCGTTCCCGATGGAATGGAGCGTACGCGTGGTGCGATTCCGGTGTCTTGCCAAGACAGGTTCCGCTGCATGAGCCGAGCGCCGGGATTGGCCGCCGCGGCACATGCGAGTGCCTGTTCCAACGCGGGCAGCGCTGGCAACGTGTCAGCTTGGATCCAGAGCTGGATCGCGAAGGGAGCAAAGCTGTTTGCCAGCGAAAAGTAGATCTTTTCCAGAGGCGACATCTTCTTCAAGACGCTCATTCACTCGCTCCCGAATGCGGGTCAACACACCGGAGGATGCGTCTTCGCTTCGAACCGGCTTCCGGCGCCGGTACCTGGCGATGCAGATGCCATCGCAATGCGCCGACTTTCACATCGAGAAGCGCCAGCGCAGCCTCCAACTCCTTTCGAAGATCTTCGAGCGCCGTGTCGGCGATGTTGGCATGCAGGTGCAAGGACGTTTCGCAACGCTGGATCAGGCGATAATCCGCTTCCATCGGCAAGGATCTCGCGAATACGCGCGACAGCATATCTGCGAATACGGTGACCTCGGATCTTGAATTTCCCGGCATCACCAGCATGTCATCACAGCGTCCTTCAATCGCCTCGAGCGTCCGCGTGGCGCTGCCACAGGTGCAAGGGCGCCCGGCAATCAGCACATCGTTGAGCCGATAACGGACGAAAGGCTGCACGAAACGCGTGAAGTCGGTGATGATCGGCATGAAGCGGCGGCGCTCCGCATCCAGCCATTGCGGTTCGACATGCACATATTCTTCATTGAGGTGCAGCGTGCCGTGCCTGCAGGTGCTTGCGAGGAAACCTTCGGTCGCTTGATACACCTGATGCACCTTCCCGAAAACGCCCTCGATCAGGATGCGATCGAGTGGCTCGAGCACCTCGGCCACGGAGATGACGCGCTTGGGGCTGACCCGGACCTGGCCGGATTTCACGCTCAGAGCGATTTCCCGCAGGACCTGAGCGGGCGCGATGAGGATGGTTGGCCGATAGTCTTCCAGAAGGGACAGATTATTGTCGAGTGAAGTGAAGAGGTCGAAGAATCGGAACGTGAGCCGGCGCGACTGCACGGATTCGTAGACATTGCTGTTTGCCCGCAGGAACAAGGCCACCCGCTCGCGCGAGAACAATGAACCCGGCAGTGTTTTAGCAAGGATGATCCCAGCCCATCGGGCCGCCTCAGCATCGCCTATCGCAAATACGCCGCGCTGCCCCGAGGTCCCGGAAGACAAGCCGACGTTGACGCCATTCACCTTGGGCCTGAAGTCACGCGACCTTTCACAAGCCAGGGCAGTCTTCACCACCTCTTGCAACTTGATGCCTGCCGTATTCATGCTGTCGAACTCGTTCAGCATCAAACTCTTGTCGATTATTGGCCACTCGAGGATCGGCAGGTCGCGGAAGCGGGCGAAATACCTGCTGCGCGAAACCAACTTGCGCTGGAATTCGGCCAACTTCTTGGTCTGGTAATTTTCCAGTGAAGCCCGGGATTGAAAAGTCAGTCTCCTGGCACGGAAATAGGAAAATGCGGTTTTCACGGTGCGCATCATTTCTTCGCCAACTCCGATGCCTGATGCGTAAGCAGTATTCTGATTTTTTTCTCATGCAGGCGATTCAGTTTGCGCAGCGTCGAGTAATAGTCCGATCGGCTGTGCTGTATCAGAAACGAAAGTTCCGATGGTCCTCTCAGCTCGGCAATGCTTTCATGCGCCCAGGCGGCATCGGAAGCGAGCAGCATCCAGGCATCGCCTTCTCGGACAAATGCCCCGAGATGGCCAATCGCATGACCCGGCAAGGGCACGAGGAAAACGTCTTCCGTGCCGCTGAGGTCCCAGCCTTCGTCAAAGGGTTGCAGCGCCGAGGGCAACGGTTTCCTGGGCAACTGGCTGACAAACGTCATTCGCTGTGTCAGGTCCGCAGGGATCAGTCCGGGTAGAAAGCCGCTGCGCAAGGCACTCAGGCCGCGCAGCGCTCGAACGCTGTTCCAGCCCTCTGCTGCGCATACGACCGGAACCCCTGGAAAGTCCCGCAGTCCGGCAACGTGGTCTGCATGGAAATGCGAAAGGACGATGCTGCTCAAGTCGTTCGGATGAACGCCGATCCGTCGCAATTGGTAAATCAGCGGCTCGTCTTGCCCAAGATGGATAGGCGTAATCGTCGGGTACAGAGCATATATTCCTTGGGCCGCGTCATGAAAGTGAAACGAATAGCCGGTATCCCACAGATGCAGGCTGCGTTCCGTGGAAATCAAATAGGCTCGTGAAGGAAAGCAGCGGCTTCCGAAGCCCGCCCCCTTGAGCGCCATGCATGCCGGATGGGTGCAGTATCCGACTTCAAAGCTGGTAACGTTAGCCATGGCGCCTCAGCCAGTGTGCTGTACGCTCTATGCCTTCATCCAGCGAAATCTTGGGCGAATAGCCCAGCACGTCGATTGCCCGTTTCAGGCTGAGCGTCATGTCAAAGGCGAGCACGCCTACACTGTACTTTGTCAGCGGTGGCTCCCGGCCCGAGAACGCGGACATGCCCTCGAGGAGACTCGCTGCCGCTGCCAGTAACGAATAGGGAAGGCTTTGGATGCTCAGCCTGGTCTTCATTCCGCAAACGAACAATTTTTCGAGCATATCCGCGATGTGGACCGGCTCGTTGTTGGTGATGTTGAAAGCCAGTCCGCTCGGCATGTTTTTGTTGGTGGTAGCAAGCCACATGGCATGCACCACGTTATCGACGTAGGTGAGGTCGAGCATGGTGCGGCCGCCCCGCGGCAAGGTTAAGCGGCCGCCGTTCGCCCTGATGACGCGAGACAGGCGCGGGACCAGCACTTGATCATGGGGCCCGAAGATGGCGCGGGGCCTGATGATGGAGGTATGCATTGCGGGGTACGACGCACTGGCTTCGTTGACCTTATCCTCGGCGGCAGCCTTGCTGCGCGCATAGTGATTGACCGGCGTTCGCGCCCTGAATGACTCCGGAACATCATACCGATGCGTGAAGTCGAAATAGATCGCTGGCGTCGAAACATGGACAAATCGCGCAATACCCGCCTGCCCTGCCGCATCGAGCAGATTGGCGGTCGCTTTCACATTGCAGTCGTCGAAGGCACCCGGCGCGCCCCACGGCGCCGAAAATGCAGCGCAATGCCACACCGCATCTGCCTGATCGACCATCGACGCCAGCAACTTCGGGTCGGGACGGGCAAGGTCAATGCCAACGAACCGCGCTCCCCGGTCGGACAGTTCCTGGCCTATCGCGACATTCCTGCCCGTGGCGATGACGTCGACGCCTTGGGAAAGCAAATACTGCGTGGCATTTCGCCCCAGGCCGCCAGTCGCGCCCGTTACCAGAATGCGCATCGTCAAAAGTCCATTACCATGCCGCCGATGCTGAGCCCTGCGGCCGTGCCGATCAGCAAGGCGCGCTTGCCCGGTTGGAGGCGACCGCTTGCCAGCGCTTCATGCAAAGCGGTCGGGATCGAGGCGGCTACCTGGTTCCCGTGCGTACTGTAGATATCCACGATCCGCGACGGGTCCACGCCGATACGTTTGGACATGTGCGCCATACCCAAATGGCTTGCCTGGTGCGGAATAATCAGGTCCATCGTTTCTACGGACATGCCTTTGGAAGCCAGAAGCTCCTCCATGAAAGCAGGCATGTTCTGCAGCGCCAGCTTCATTACCTTTTTGCCGTTCATGCGAAACAGATAATCCCGGTCGCTTGCGCCTCTGGCGGGGTTGCACAAGGTGCCGCCGGCGCGTATTTCGCATAAGGACCGCCCCTCTGGATAGGTTTTGAAAAGAAAAGACTGGACTCCTTGATTGGAATTGCCTGGTTCAAGAATCACCGCGGCAGCACCATCGCCGAATATCAATGAAGCTTCCGGCTCGCTCCAATCGATTCCACGCGACGGCTGATCGGCCGAGACCACGGCGATTCTTCGATATGTGCCAACGCTCAGCAAGGTGGCGGCCAATTTCACAGCCATCAGAAAACTGAGACAGCTGGCATTCACGTCAAATGAAGGCGTCCCCTTGGGAAGTCCTGCATGGGCATTTATCGCGCATGCGGTTGAGGGAAGAGCCTGTTCCTGCACGCCGCAGGCTGAAATCAGCAAATCAATCGAATCGCCCTTTATGTTTGCGTTCTTCATCGCATCGATTAAAGCGAGCGCGGCGAGTTCACTCTGACTTTGACCCGCCACCGAAAATCGTCGAATCCTTACGCCGGATCTGCTAAACGTATGGTTTCTCGGGCGACCGAAGCGTTCGTCCAAGGAATCTGAAGTCACTTCCATGGCCGGAACTGCCTTTCCAGAGGCTAGCAATCGAACGTTAAGCATGAATCCAACCCAGGCATGTTGATGTAAAAGACAGAGAATTGCTTCATTGTGTCGGCGAGTGATAGCCCAATTTTAAAAACAGTCTGCAGGTAGCGACGAAGCGAATTGATCGGTACCGTTTAAAGATACTCGCGGTATAGCCAGAGCCATATGATTGCTGGGAGCTTCCATGGAGTCTTGACATTTTAGTCATCTGGAGGCGCGCCGCTTTACCGCCAGTTTGCCGATCCACAGGATCAACCGGCTAATCAACACCATTTTGTTCCAATACGGAGGCTCTGGATGAGATGACGACGGTAGCCAACGGTAACCAGAGTGCAGGTTGAAGCAGGGAATGCCGTGACTTGTCGGGCGCATGGATGATATTCCAGTGTCAGGAAGGCTTCAACCGAATTGCACTCCTTGGCGTATTTACCCAACGAGGAATGCCACTGCCGCATTTGCGATATCAAGCAACCATTGCCGGATATCGACAGCCTATCCGGTTCAGTCGGACGGAACAATGCCATAGGAATGGGAATTGCAACTCCATATGCAGGAGTCTCCACCTGGATTTAAGGCAAGGCCAAAAGGGTGGCGCGATGCCGTTTGATAGAGGAGAGATCCTTCGTTGAACAGCCTCCAGGCGACAAGGCGTGTCCCCATGAGCGAGGCTCGTCAGATCGTCGTCAAACAAGAGATCAGTCTGCTGAAGTTGGCGGCCGACCCGGTCTTCACGGTGAGATCGAAACCTATGGTCTGCTTATCTCGACAGCCAAAGGGCTTTTATGTCGGTACCACATGGCATGTAGGCCGCATTGATCGACATGCCATGTTCGGCGCAAGATTTAGCGGATCGTTGAGGAGCTGCAGGCCGACCTTGATCAATACCGGCCTATTGGAACGATGAGCAGACGCATCCAGGAAATACCAGCTGCGAGGTGCACATCAGCGCAGACCTTATTTGATTGGAAGAATGCGTGGCGCGATGAATTCACCGCGCTCAATGTGTTGAGCTTGGCCTGACACCCGCCCTCCTCAAGGCGGGCAACTGTCAGAGCCGATTGCGTCCATTGCACATGAACCGCAACACATCGCCGTCCACTCAAAAACGGTGAATCGACCAAGAGTTGAAGCGAACTTTCAAGCGGCATGCACAGGCCGGACCGCTTCCAGGCAACGCTTACTCCGCCAGCGCCTTCAGGTCGACGATTTCCAGTCCCGCCACGTCCTGCGCCGCATTGCCGATGAAGGCGGCGCGGCTGTGCGGCTTGCCGTCCAGCCAGGCAGCGGCGACGGCCTTCAGCCGGGCGGCATCGCAGCTAAGCACGCCCTCGCGGTAGCGGCGGCGCATGTCCTCCGTCACGCCCTGGCGCTGCTGGTCGAGCGCATACATCACGTCGGCATACGGCGTGCGCGGCTTGTCGAGGTCCTGGATCACGCAGATGATCGCTTCCTCGATGTTCTCCTGCTTCAGCTCGGCGCCGCGGATCCACTCGAGGGCGCGGGCGAAGTCGGCATAGGTGGCCGCCAGGCGCGGATCGCGATAGGACATCATCACGAAGGTGCCGGCGCTCGGCGAGTAGCCGGCCTGTCCGCCATAGGCGCCGCCTTCCTCGCGCAAGGCCTGATGCAGCACCTGGTTGGTCAGGATCTCGCCCAGCACCGCCAGCGCCGGTGCGTCCGGATGCGCCATGCCCGGCACCGGCCAGGCGGCGAAGCAGTGGTTGACCTGGGCGGTGATGTGCAGGCCGGCATTGGCCAGGCCCGGGGCCGGCGGCATGACCGGCTTGCCGGCGGGCGCGGTGGCGGCCGGCAGTTCCAGCATCGCCGCCAGCGCCGGCGCATCGTCTTCCACGCCGGCGGTCAGCACCAGGCGCTGGCTGCCGATGATGCGCTGGTGCAGACGCGCCAGCTGGCCGGCGATTTCGGCCAGGCCTTCCTCGCTCTCGATCTGCGTCTGCAGGCCGGCGTAGAACGGCAGCGCCGCCGCGCCCTTGACCCGGTTTTCGAAGGCGCGCACCGGCGACAGCGGCGCGGTCGCCGCCAGGCGGGCATAGCTGTCGCCTTCGTCGGCGAGGTTGTTGCGGGTGTCTTCCACCATGCTGTCGATGAGGAAGGACAGGCGCTCCAGCTCGTCGAAGCGGGCGGTGCGTATAGTTTCGCTCAGCACTTCGGCAATGTCGCCATTCTGCTCGCGCAGGCCCTTGGCATAAAAGTCGATGTGCAGGTGCAGCCGGTCATCGCCCTGCTGTGCCTGCACCGCCTGCAGGCTGACGTCGAAGAACGGCACCCGGTCCTGGCGCCAGGCATCGGCCTCTTCGTAGGACTTGTCGCCCATGCCGAGCTCGCCCACCACGTCGACATACAGCTGCAGCCAGGGCCAGGCCGCCTCCTCGAAGCCGCTGACGTCGTAGCTGACGCGGGCGTAGGAAATGCCGTTGGACGGAATGGAGACGGCGATCACGCCGTCCTCGGCCTGCGGCAGCGCATGCGCCGGGCGCGGCAGGGCATGCACGTCCTGCGGCTTGATGCGCGGCAGGACGTCGTTGTTCACCACCCGGCGCTGACGCTCCTGCAGCGCGGCGGATTCATCCATGATGCGCTGCTTCTCCGCTTCGCTCATGGACGCCTGCAATGCCGCCAGGCGCTCGTCCTCGATCTGCTTGCGCTTCGGGAAGTAGTCGGCATCCGGCACGACGGTGATGTCGAGGCGGGTCGGGTTGTCGAGCAGGCGCTGCGCCAGGCCCTTGAAGTAGGCCGGGTCGGCGATGCGCTGCTCCAGCTCGGCCAGCACGTCCTCGCTGTCGAAGCCGTGCATGATGTCGCCGGCGTACATTTCGAACGGGATGGCGCGCAGCAGGCGCCGCAGCAGGTGCGGCGTGCGGCCGCCGCTGATCTCGCGCTGGTGGAAGCGCAGGTCGCGCAGCGTGGCCTGCAGCACCGCATGCGGCACGCCGTCGCGGGCGGTGCCTTCCAGCGCGCTCCAGATGCGCTGGCGGGCATCGGCCACCTGTTCCGCCGTCAGGCCCTCCATCCCGAGGTGGAACACGATCTGGCGGCCGCCGGCATCGGCGCCGTTCATGGCCGAGGGACGGCCGAAGCCGGCCGATTCCATCGCCCGGGTCAGCGGCGAGGCGGCATTGCTGAGCAGGCCAGCCTCCAGCAGCTGCGCTTCGTACAGCGGCAGCGGGTCGGTCGATTCGCCCAGCAGCCAGGCGATCTGCACGCCGTGCTCGTTGGCAGGAATGGCCACGTCTACCGCCTGCGGGGCCGTCCAGGCCGGGGCCAGCTGCGGCAGCATGCGCGGCGCGCGGCCGGACAGGCGCGACAGCACGCGCTCCTCGATCTGGCGCTGCACCGCCAGCGGATCGACGCCGCCAGCGGTCATGAACACCGCCTGCGACGGATGGTAGTGGCTGGCGTGGAACTGCTTGAGCGCCTCATGCGTCAGCGACGGGATTTCCAGCGGGTCGCCGCCGGATTCCACCTCGTAGGTCGTGCCCTTGAGCAGGTGCGCGGCGATGCCGCCGTCCAGCGCCCGCACCGGATCGGCGAAGGCGCCCTTCATCTCGTTGAAGACGATGCCCTGGTACACCAGCTTGTCGCCTTCGAAGGCATGGCGCCAGCCTTCCTGCCGGAAGTCGAGGTAATCGAGGTTGGGAAAGAAGGCGGCGTCGAGGTAGACGTCGAGCAGGTTGAAGAAGTCGGCGCGGTCGGTGCTGGCAAAGGGATAGACCGTCTTGTCGGAGTAGGTCATCGCGTTCATGAAGTGCGCGGTGGAACGGCGCAGCATCGAGAAGAACGGATCGCGCACCGGGTAGCGGGCGCTGCCGCACAGCGCCAGGTGTTCCAGGATGTGGGCACGGCCGTCGCTGACATCCGGCACCGTCGGGAATGCCACCAGGAACACCATCTCCGCATCGTCGGTGGCCAGGTGGATGTGCCGGGCGCCCGTGCCCTCATGCTCGTATTCCTGGACTTGCGCCTGCATGGCGGGGATATCTCTGGTGCGTAGTTTCTTGAAGCTCATAAGGATGCGGATGGTTTGTGAATGCCGGCAACTGCCAAGGGGAACACTATAAACGGAAAGCGTACATTGGGGCGGCGGGCCGCTTTTGCAAGCGCGGCGCGGCTGTACGGTGAGTAGATCTTGTGGAAATGACACCGCGCCGCTTCGTTGTGATGCATCAAACGCACCTCCCGTTTCTATCTTTAGAGTAAGTGCCTCGGGGACAACCCATGCATTGAACAACGAAAACGGGCGCAGGTGCACCATGATCAATTTCATCGTCGTAGGCAGCAAGGGTAGTGTGATTCTCGCGGTATTGCAGGCCATTCGCAGCTTTACCGACGCCAGATCGGTCGTCATCGGCGGCGAAGACAGCCGACACCTGCGCTGGTCCACCCTGTGCGAGCGCCACTGCGCCATGCGCTTCGACGGCAGCGACGACGATCGCTTCGTCTCCATCGTCGGACACTTCATGAGCCGCACCCCGCACCTGGTGCTGATTCCCGCCGATAGCGAAGGCGCCCGCCTCGTCAACCGGGTGCGCGACCGGCTGTCGGTGAACATCATCCCGACCCCGGACCGGCCGACGCTGGAGATGATGGACGACCCGACGCAACTCCAGCGCTTCTGCACGCTGCATGGCATTGCTACGCCGCGCACGTGCCTGCTGCGCAGGCAGCCGGGCGGGGAGCTGCCGGCTTTCCATGCGCTGGCCGCCGAGGTCGGCCTGCCTTTCGCGCTGCGCCGAGCAGGCTGCGGCGATGCCGGCAGCCAGGTGATCTCCAGCCAGGCCGAATACGAACTGGCCCTGAATCAGCTCGCCGGCGCGCCGGACCAACTGCTGGCGCAAGCCTGGGTGGAGGGCGACGAGGTCGACATCGGCCTGCTCGCCGACCGCGGCCAGGTCTCGGTGCTATCCCTGCAGCAGAACGGCGCCGACGGCCTGCGCTTCATTTCCCACGCCGGCCTGGAAGCCATGGCGGCGCGGCTATGCCAGGCCAGCGCCTACCATGGGCCGCTGCGGCTGCGGGCGCGGATCAACCGGAGCACCGGCGAGGTTTGCCTGCTCGGCAGCCAGGCGCAATTCTGGGAAAGCCTGCCCACCGCCATCTGGCGCGGCGTCAACTTCGTTGCCGAGAGCATCCGCCAGACACCGCGCCAGGAAGGCGTGCGCAGGCCCCTGCCCGGCCTCGCCTTCCGCTCCCATCCGCTAGTCTGCGCCGACGCCTGGAAACGCTTCTTCTCATCCGACGAGCCCGGCCGCCTGCTGCGCGCGATGACCCTGGATGTCTGCAGCCTGGGCACGCTGATTGGCAGCCCGCGCAGCATGCCGCGGCAAGGCGAAGGCCTGTCGCGCCGCGTGGCGCGGCGTTTCGAGAGCATGCGGCGCCACGCCGCCCCGGCCGCCACGCGCACCCTGCAACGCGAACACGTCTGACTTTCTTTCGTTTAACCTGCCTTCGGAAAAGGCGTCACCGGGACGCCACCCGCGCGACCGGCAACGCCTGATGCGCCGCGCCGGCCGTCGCCGGCCCAGGGTTGCCGCCAATACCCATGCGGCCGTTCGCCCAGCGAAAATAACCGGAACACGGTATATCCCCGCTCGGCACGCTCTCCTACCATGCCAGCCAAGGCCCGGCTCGGGCCAGCTTCATGGAGAGAATCGTGCTGACCGTGTGCCGGCAATACAAGGAGGCGATTGCCGCCAAGGACCTGGAACAGGTTCAAAACCTCTTTACCGAAGACGCTTCCATCACCACGCCGCTGCATGGAACGCTGCAGGTGGTCGATTATCATGAGATGCTCTTCAGGACAACCCGCCAGGCCATCTCGCGCCTGCTCAATGTTTTTGAAGGCATGAAGGGCGCACCCTCCATCGCCCTCTACCTCGACCACACCCTCATCCTCAACAACGGCAAGACCCTGCAGTTTAAGTCCATGGATGTGTACGAGTTCACGTCCGATCGGCAGCGCTTTGCCAGCCTGAATATTTTGTTCAATCCGGAGGAGGTGAAGGTGCGGCTGGGGATGGCTAGCGTGCAGAAGCTGGTTCTGTAGCAGGCGGTCTCCTTGGGTTCTAACGCTAGACCTTCAGTCTGGCTGACGATGCATGAGAGCCTACATTGACGGAGCAGGAGACAAGGAAACTTCGCGGATTCGGAACGGCGCTCCCTTTTACGCGGCTATAACATGCCGAGCACTCCAGTTGCTTATCCCATTGTCGATTTGCCCGGGCACTTCTCTCTTCCTATAATCGCCCCCTGAAATTCAACACAACAATCAGCCGTTGGGATTAGCGTGAGAAACAAGCGATAACTGGCGCGCTTTTAACGGTCGCCCGGATGAATGATGAGCTTGCAGCGCTACGATGAAGAAGTGGTTATAGCGGTGGCTTCCTATTTTCATTTAACCGTATGGATAGTCCAAATCAAGGCAGCCTTCGCCCGTGGCTTCGTTCAAGAAAACACCCCTTAGAGAGCTTTTGTGGTTCCCTTCGAAAATAGGGCCGGGAGGCACGTCGAAGTGAACATCATCACGCCAGGCATTGAAGAAAAACCGCCGCATGAGTTTCGCAACTTGAGGAGAGCATCGTTAACTTCGTGGAGCTGCAATTTTTCCTTGATGGCCGGGATTTGTTCAGGCGGATATTTGAAGAGACAGTACCCTGCCCGAGTACGGCCTTCCATGGAGCAATCGAACGTTACCGGCGGAAGCTGATGTATTGCAAACCACTCTGAGCTATAACTAGAAAACCCACGTTCATTCATGGTTGCAAGCCAATACAAGCCTGCAAGAAATGCAAATCCAACACCAGTTTTGACCAAAGCGGATCGGTTCATGTAAGTGAATGCATCACGGTTCAATGAACTCAAAAATTACGATTGTTTTAGTTCCTGAAAACGGCAATGACCATGTCTGTTGACCATAACGCACGAGCGTATCGCAGGGAGGCCAACTCAACAATTGTCATTTTAGCAGACTATCGATCCCCCCAACTGTATGTCTGCAGCGAATCAACAGAAGCAAGGCACGTGGGAACACGGAGATATAGCGTCCAAAAGTCCAGCGTCTGAACAATTTGCAAGTTTGCCGGACGCGGGAGCATATGCCTGCTCGCTCAAACTAGCGTTTCAATCACACCCCACTCAGAGAGAACAACAATGTCAACCTCAATTCCGTCGTCAGTATCGTCCTCAAATGCATCACACTTGGACTTAAACTCGACGAGCAATCCTACGTTTCCCGCAAAGCGGAGCATCACCATAGCACAGGCTGGTCCGGTGGCAACTCCTGTGCAAGTGCCGATAACCCTAGCAGAACCGGCACTTTTAAATAACGCCTTGAGGGTTATAGGCTTTGTCGCTGGCGCAATCTGGTTCTCCCCGGATGGTGATCAGGCCAAAGCCGATTTCGTGAATACGGTCCTGAAAGGAAATGCCACCGAATTGAGAGACCGCGTTCAGAAGTACGCTGCGGGTATTGCCCTCAGCAACAATCCGGAAGTTCGACGGAGTGCAGCGAAGCATTTGTCGATGTTTGATCAGGCCATGGATCGAGCACGGCGGCTTGGGCAACAGGGCGGCGGCAAGGCTTTTGAGGATGAAGTGAGAAGAGCCAATGAAGCGTTAGGAAGCCTGTATTCATTGAGCGCAAATGGGGCTCCCTCTGATCCGTTGTGGGATGAAATCAACCGCCATGTCAGAACGGCACTTGGGCTTCCGCCGCGCAGCGCTCCGGTACCTAGCAATCCAGCGGAAAATCTATCTCCACCGCCAAGTGGCAATCTGGCTTGCACTTTGAGTGCAACAGAATTTCGTGCCGACTCCAAAGTCGTAGCACGAATTCAACTGACCGCTTGGGTCAATGGTCAAAAACCGCCGGACGCTCCAGTAAAGTTGAGCGTCCGGCGCATGACGGTCGTGAACGGCAAGCGGATATATGCACCAAATGCGGTGGTCTTGAAGAAAAATCCCTCTGTCGCCACCGTAGTGCTTAACGCCACACAGCGATCACCGGGGCAACGGGCAGGTGTTCGTTTTGAGGGCAAATGCTCGCTCCCGGAAATCGGAAACGTTAATTCCATCCCGCCGAGCATTGAAATCTATGGACCTTCCGGATCATTGAGCAAGACACCATAACGCATTTTTCTCGGTTTTCCATCTTGGGCCTCTGAGAGCTTCAATCGACGTCCGGAATCGTAAGCCCGTTTGGGATAGGTACGAACTTTGTCCATAAGCGATAGCTGCGGTTGACGCAGGAGATTTCTATTGTTCTATCTAGTGCATATAGCACCCTCGCAACACCTGAGTTTTCGGAAGCATATCGAATTAGGAGAATAAAATGGAGAACGATAGTTCCAGTGACGCGTATATTTTGGATTGGGATCTATCTCATCTGATTGACTTGGATAATGATGCTTCTATTGTCAAGTTTCAAGGCTGTGAAAATACAATTCGCCTCGCTCTAACCCATGAATATGGGATTCCTCCCTTTGTAGAGTTTGAAGCGATATTCGACACCCTACAGAAAACCGATTTCCCAACAAACAACGTGAGATGGCCCATCATGTCCGCAACCATGTTGGCGACACTAACGAATGTCGGTTCGTTCCCCCACAAGCTAATTCCTGTGGTGATGATAGATTGTCGAATCGGTCCTTACGCAAATCGCATTGCTCAGATATCAGGCGCTCAGAATCGAGACTTCACTGCCGTCCAGCTTTTGGAACACTCGGATTTATTGGACTGGGAAAATTCGATTGTTGATCCCAGCTTCATCATTCCAGATCAAGTTATGGGGATACAGAAACTGGTCTTAAGGAAGCCCAACAAGCCTCTGCCGCCACTATTTCATTTAAGCGCTTATCCAACAGCGCTTCTCGTTTCGTCTGAAGCCCGTTTAGCTTTGAAGGAGAAACAGATAAAAGGATTGGCTTTTTCTCCCGTCGAAAATTTCCAGTGCTGATTTACTACTATTCGATGGTGCCAACTCTTGGCTCAAGTTCCACTTTTCCTCGTACACATTGAAATTATTTAAAAACCGATTTTTGGTTTTGCACCTTAGCACATGAGAGTTTTACGGGATGTAAGCGGCACATGACTCCGTTCCGCCACAATATCGTTCGAAGTCGGTCCTCTATTTTCGAAGACTGGCGAAATATCTGCTTTGAGTCTGAAGATCTTCGCTCGGTGAGCCCTCAAAGACTCAACGGCACCGTCCTCCAAATATCCTCCACATAATCCCCGATCGTCCTGTCCGCCGAGAACGTACCCATGTTGGCGATGTTGAGCAGCGCCTTGCGGTGCCATTCGCGCGGTTGGCGGTACAGCGCATCCACCGCCTCGTGGGTGGCGACGTAGCTGGCGTAGTCGGCCAGCAGCAGGTAGTGGTCGCCGAAATTCACCAGCACGTCGAACAGGGACTGGAAGCGGCCCGGCTCCTCCGGCGAGAAATAGCCGTCGCGGATCTGGTCCAGCACCCGGCGCAGCTCGGGATGGGATTCGTAGAGCTGGCGCGGCTGGTAGCCGTGGATGCGGATGTCCCGCACCTGCTCGGTGGTGTTGCCGAAGATGAAGATGTTGTCCGCGCCGACGTTCTCCAGGATCTCGATGTTGGCGCCGTCCAGGGTGCCGATGGTGAGCGCGCCGTTCAAGGCGAACTTCATGTTGCCGGTGCCGGAGGCTTCGGTGCCGGCGAGCGAGATCTGTTCCGAGAGGTCGGCGGCGGGCATGATCATCTCCGCCAGGCTGACGCCGTAGTTCGGCACGAACACCACCTTCAGCAAGCCTTTCACCCGCGGGTCGCTGTTGACCTTGGCGGCGACGTCGTTGATGAGGCGGATGATCTGCTTCGCCTGGTAGTAGGCGGAGGCCGCCTTGCCGCCGAAGATGACGGTGCGCGGCACCCAGCCGGCATCCGGGTTGGCGAGGATGCGGTTGTAGCGGGTGATCACGTGCAGCACGTTCAGCAGCTGGCGCTTGTATTCGTGGATGCGCTTGACCTGCACGTCGAACAGCGACTCGGTGTCGAGCGCGATGCCGAGGTTGGCCTGCACCCAGGTTGCCAGGCGCTGCTTGTTTTGCTGCTTGGCTTGGCGCAGCGCGTCGATGAAGCCGGCGTCACCGGCCTTGCGGTTGAGCTGCGACAGCTGGTCCAGGTGGCGCCGCCATCCGGTGCCGATCTCGCCGTCGATCAGCGCCGACAGCGGCGGGTTGGCCAGCGCCAGCCAGCGGCGCGGCGTGATGCCGTTGGTCTTGTTGTTGAAGCGTTCCGGGAAGATGCGGGCAAAGTCGGAGAAGATGGATTGCTTCATCAGTTCCGAATGCAGCTTGGAGACGCCGTTGACCTTGTGGCTGGCGACTACCGCGAGATAAGCCATGCGCACCCGGCGCTCGCCGTTCTCGTCGATCAGCGACAGGCGACGCATCAGGTCGATGTCGTGGCCGAAGCGGGCGGTCTGCTGATGCAGGAAGGTGGCGTTGATGTCGTAGATGATCTTCAGGTGGCGCGGCAGCACGCGGCCGAGCATCTCCACCGGCCACGTCTCCAGCGCCTCGTGCATCAGCGTGTGGTTGGTGTAGGAGAAGATCTTCTGCGCCAGGCCCCAGGCCTTGTCCCACGGCAGGCCGTGCTCGTCGAGCAGCACCCGCAGCAGTTCGGGCACGGCCAGCACCGGATGGGTATCGTTGAGATGGATGGCGACCTTGTCCGCCAGCAGGTCGAAGCCCTCATGTTGGGAGAGATAGCGCCGCACCAGGTCCTGCACGCTGGCGGAGACGAAGAAGTATTCCTGGCGCAGGCGCAGCTCGCGGCCGGAGAGCGTGGAGTCGTCCGGATACAGCACCCGCGACACGTTCTCCGAATGGTTCTTGTCCTCCACCGCGCCGAAGTAGTTGCCCTGGTTGAAGGCGGACAGGTTGATCTCGGTGGTGGCCTTGGCCGACCACAGCCGCAGCGTGTTGGTGGATTCGACGTCGTAGCCGGGGATGATGGTGTCATAGGCCATGGCCAGCACGTCCTGGGTGCCGACCCAGCGCGCCTGGCCGTTGTCCTGCTCCACATGGCCACCGAAGCGCACCCGGTACTGCACCTCGGGCCGCGGGAATTCCCATGGGTTGCCGCCGGTGAGCCAGTAGTCGGGGCTTTCCACCTGGCTGCCGTTGATGATCTGCTGCTTGAACATGCCGTAGTCGTAGCGGATGCCGTAGCCCATGCCGGCGATGCCGAGCGTGGCCATGGAATCGAGGAAGCAGGCGGCGAGGCGGCCGAGGCCGCCGTTGCCCAGGGCCGCATCCGGCTCGTGGCCGGCGACTTCCTCCAGGTCCACCTTCAGCGCCGCCAGCGCCTGCCGCACCTCGTCGTAGAGGCCGAGTGCCAGCAGCGCATTGGTGAAGGTGCGCCCCATCAGGAATTCCATCGACAGGTAGTACACCCGCTTGCTGTCCTGGGCGTAGGAAGCGCGGGTGGTCTTGATCCAGCGTTCTACCAGCCGGTCCCGCACCGCCAGTTCCACCGCCTGCAGCCAGTCGTTGGGCTGGGCGGTGGAAGGGTCCTTGCCGATGGCGTACAGCAGCTTGGCGGCAATCGCCTGTTCGAGGGATGTCGGGTCGTTGTGCAGCGTGCCGAACTGGAAATCTTTCGGATCCATAAACTCTTTTTCGCAAGTAGGAAATGCCGCCGGAAAGGCGCGGCTGATCAAGACAAAAGGGTGCAGGGAAATGCTGCCCCGGTCAACCGGCATGGCGTGATTCGCGGAAATCTTTTTGCGGTGAAAGCCGGAAGTTGGCAATCAGGCTTCATGGCGTGACAAGAAAACGCGGGCGAACGCCCCTGTCGACGCTATAGCCTGTCGTTTGTTCAACCGGCGCGGGTTTCCCTTTTGTCAGCGTGTGGGTGACTGCCCTTGCGCGCAGCTGCATTCGGTCATGCGGCGGAAAGGGCTTCTCCCTGCAGCAAGGCCACCGGCAGGCGGGCCAGCAGTTCGCGCAGCGCGATGCGTCCTGAACCGGCATCGAGGGCGGCGCCGGTCAATCCGTCCGTCAACCTGGTGCGCAGGTTCTCCGGCAGGACCAGCGCCGTATCCTGCCAGGCATCCGGCGGCACCGCCGGCGCCTGCGCCTCGCCCATCAGCGCGCCGGGCAGGTGCGAGACCACCACGACGAGCAGGCGCTGGCCGCGGCGCCGCGCGAAGGCCAGTGCATGAGCGGCCTGCGCGCCTTCGATTTCCAGCGGCAGGTATTCGCCCTCCTGGAACAGTTCCGGCTCGCGCGCGCGCAGGCCGAGGCCATGCCGGAGCAGCGCCTGCTTGAGGCGGCCATCCCGCCAGCCGTCTACGCCGGCCAGCGCCGGCGGCAGGTCGCGCAGGGCGGCGGCGCGCGCAGCATAGTCCACCGGCCGGCGGTTGTCCGGGTCGACCAGGCTGAAGTCCCAGAAATCCGTGCCCTGATAGAGGTCCGGCACGCCGGGGCAGGTCAGGCGCAGCAGCGTCTGCCCCAAACTCTTTGCGGCGCCGACGGCGGTCAGCCTCCCGACCCATTGCAGCAGGCCGGGCAGGAAGCGGTTGTCCGGGCCGGGCGCGAGGATGCCGTGCAGGAAGGCCTTGCAGGCGTTCTCGTAGGACTCATTCGGCATTATCCAGTCGCTCACCTGCTTCGCCTCGCGCAGCGCCTTGGTCTGCCAGGCCTCGATGCGCTGCGCGAACTGGTGCAGGCCGTCGGCATCGTCCGCGCCGAGGCCGATCGGCCAGGCGCCGACCAGCATCTGGTACAGCATGAGCTCGTCGGCGGGATGCGGCGCGATGTCATGGCCGGAAGCATCGCCGGGCGCCATCTCGGTGCGCAGGCCGGCGTTGAGCGTCATCCACTCCTTCGCCGTGCGCGCCCAGTCGTCGGTCAGCTCGCTCAGCGCGGCGATGCGCATGCGCACATCCTCGCCGCGCTTGTGGTCGTGGGTGGCGGTGGCGAGCATGGAATCCGGAAAGCGCTGCAGGCGCGCGGCATTGGATTCATGAAACTCGCGCACCGAGATGCAGAACTGGCCGGGATCGGAGCCGACCTCGTTGCGCGACAGCAGGCGCCCGTAGCGGTAGAAGGCGGTGTCCTCCACCGACTTCGCCGACAGCGGCGGCGTCAATTGCTGGAAGCGGGTGATCGCCTGCTGGTGCAGCGCCCGCACCCGGGGATGGCCGTCTGCATCCGGCGTGGCGCCGCCGAGCCAGCGCGCCAGCACGTCCAGCAGCGCCACCTCGGTGCGCTCGACGCTGCCGCGGGCGTGTTCCAGCGCCTGCTCGATGATGCGCTCGTCCGCCTCGTCGCGGCCATCGACGCTGGCGTAGGTGCGGTACACCGGGAAATGCACCAGCAGCTCCGCGAACACGCGGCGGATGGCGCCGAGGGAAAAGTCGCGGGTGCGGAGGTCGGTGCGCGCTAGCGCATGCAGCGCGCGCGAGGCCGCTTCGAATTCGCCGGCGAGGTTGATCGCGAGCAGCTGGCGCCGCGCCTGCCGCACTTCGCCGGCGAAGTCGAGATTGGAGCCGGTCAGCTCGTGCCAGAGCCACGTCAGCGGCGCCTCGCCGGCCGGGTCGTGCATGACGGCGCCGACCCGGTCCATGAAATCGTAGCCGCTGGTGCCGTCGATCTCCCAGCCGGCGCGCAGCTGCTCCTCCGGCGCCAAGATCTTCTCGACGATGAGATAGGCCGGCGCCGGCGGCAGCTCAGGCGGCCGCTGCGAGGTGAGCGCCTGCAAGCGGCGGCGCAGCTTGCGGCAGTAGCCGCCGGGATCGGCCAGGCCATCCACATGGTCGATGCGCACGCCGTCGATCAGGCCTTCGGTATAGAGCCGGAAGATCAGCGCATGGGTGGCCTCGAACACGTCGTCCTGCTCGACCCGGACGCCGGCCAGGTCGGTCACCTCGAAGAAGCGGCGCCAGTTGATGTTGTCGGCGGCGCAGCGCCACCAGGCCAGCCGGTAATGCTGGCGCTCCAGCAGCCGGTGCAGCGCGTCGATGCCCTGCGGCGTGTCGCTGGCGAAGGCGGCGAGCGCGGCGTCGATGTCGGCGCGGCCATGCTCGCGCACCTGCCGCAGCAGCAGGCCGGTGCCGTGGTCGGCGGTCTGCTGGCTGATGATGGTCCTGCCCTGCTCGTCGCGCTCGCCCTCCTCCCGTTCGAAGGCGGCGATGGCGGCGGCCAGCCGCTCGGACTTCGCCGCTTTCAGGATGGCGGCGGTGTCGGCCGGCGAAATCGGGAAGCGGTGAGAATAATAGCCGGCGTAGAACTTGCCGCGCTGCTCGTCGAACTGCAGTTGTATTTCGCCGGCGGCCAGCACGTCGCCATAGGGCTGGCCGAGGAAGGGCGCCATCACCTTGCCGTGCAGGGTGTCGTCGCTCGGCCGCCAGTTGATGTCGAACCAGCGCGCATACGGGCTGTTCTGCCCCCACTCCAGCACATGCTGCCACCAGGGGTTCTCCGGACCCACGCCCATGTGGTTGGGCACGATGTCGAGAATCAGGCCGAGGCCGACGCCGCGCAGCGCTTCCACCATGCGCCGGAAGCCGGCCTCGCCGCCCAGCTCCGGATTGATGCGGGTGGGATCCACGATGTCGTAGCCGTGGGTGGAGCCGCTGCGGGCGGTGAGGATGGGCGAGGCGTAGACATGGCTGATGCCGAGCGAGGCCAGATACGGAATGACCTCGAGCGCATGCTCGAAGGTGAATTCCTTGTGCAGTTGCAGCCGGGCGGTGGCGCGCGGGATGGACATGGATTTCCTTTGCTATTGGTGTGAATCGAATCTTTGCATTCGCTGTTTCCAGAGCAAGAATCGCGTTGCCTAAATGGGTGACGTTATTATGGATTTCGCATTTGAATTACTCGCGGCGGTTTCGAAGCGCATCCCTGTGGCGTAGCAGGGGGCGAAGCAGGGAATTCGTGAAGCATTGCTTCGCGCCTGCGGAGCCGGTTGCGCTTGCAAGCGCAACCGTGGGTGAGGTCCAACCATAAAGGAAGTCCCCTCCCTTTTAAGGGGAGGGATAGGGGCGTAGCAGGGGTTTCGCGGAGCATTGCTCCGCGCCTGCGCAGCCAGCAGCGCTTGCAAGCGCTGCTGTGGGTAGGGATGGGTTTCTGCAGCGATTAAAGTACGTCCTTTGAATGCAGAAGAACCCCATCCCCCTCCCAGCCTCCCCCTTGAAAGGGGAGGAGTTTTCTTTGCTGCGCGACTACCCGCGGGTGCGTTTGCCAGCATCCTTCGCAGCAGATTCAATGCCGCCATCTTCACGCATCCTCATATGCTACGCCTTGCGCAAACCCGCATGCGGTAAACATCCTCCCTCTCAACCCGGATTCTTCCGGTGACCCCGGGTGCGCTCCAGGATGTGCAGCCGGCGCGAAACCGCTTCCCCATCCAGCACCTGCTCCACCGGCTGCGGCAGGCGGCGGCGCCAGTTAGGATGCTCGTCCACCGTGCCGGGCAGGTTGGGCTGTTCCGTCAGGCCGAGCGCGTCCTCGATCGGCAGCATCGCCAGCGGCGCCGGCGCGGCCGACATGAAGTCGATGGCGGCGTCGACCGGTGCCGCCTCGGCGGTGAACGGCGGCATCTCGCCCTGCGCCGAGCCGGTGCCGCACAATGCGTCCCACAGCGAGCGCAGTTCGCGCCCGCGCTCGGCGCGGGCATCGGCCTCGCTCTTGCCGGGCTCCAGCAGGCCGAGGCCGCCGCGCAGGGCGACGTCATGCCCGGCCCACCAGCCGGCCATGGTCGGCAGGTCGTGCGTCGTGGTGGTGGCGATGGCGGTGCGCGGCCACTCCACCGGGTTCAGGAAGCGCTCGCCCTGGCGCTGGAACATCAGCACCCGGATGCCGAGCAGGCCGGCGTCGGCCAGCGTGCGGTCGAAGCCTTCCGGCACCGTACCGAGGTCTTCGCCGATGACGATTGCCTTGTGGCGCCAGGATTCGAGCGCGATCAGGCGCAGCAGGTCCTGCAGCGGATAGGTGAGGTAGGCGCCATCCTGCGGCGAGGCGCCGTTGGGCACCAGCCAGAGGCGGGTCAGGCCGAGCACATGGTCGATGCGCACCCCGCCGGCATGGGCGAAGCTGGCGCGCAGCATTTCCAGGTAGGCGGCGAAGCCGCCGGCGCGCATCGCATGCGGCGAAAAGGCGCCGAGGCCCCAGGCCTGGCCGTGCACGTTCATGATGTCCGGCGGCGCGCCGACCGACAGTCCCCGGATGATTTCCCGCTGCCGGCTCCAGGCCTGGCTGCCGCCGTTGTCGGCGCCGACGGCGAGGTCGCTGATGAGGCCGATCGGCATGCCGGCCTGGCAGGCCGCCTTCTGCGCCGCCCCCAGGCCGCGCGCCGCCTGCCACTGCAGGAACTCGTGGAAGCGGATCTCGTCCGCATGCTCGCGGGCGAAGGCGTCCACCTCGGCCCCGGCCGGATCGCGCAGGCCTTGCGGCCAGGTGAGCCAGTAGCCGTCCTCGCCCCGGGCCAAACGCGCCGCATGCAGCGCCTCGAAGCGCGCATGGTCGCGCAGGGCGGTGCCGCCGTGGGCGCGGAAATCGTCGAACTCGTCCAGCTTGCCGTTGCCGATGAACTGCTCGTAGAGCCTGCGCAGCAGGCGCAGGCGCAGGCCGCCGGCCTGCGGCCAGTCGACCAGGTCCTGCTGCTCCAGCCGCGCCATGGTTGCGCGCGCCTCGGGGCCGAGCGCATCCACCGCCGCCTCCAGCGCCTGCAGGCCGAGCACCGAAGCCGGATCGATATGCAGCGCGTTGAGGAACAGCCGGCTCGACGGGCCGTAGGGGCTGAAGCGATGCACGTCGGCGCTGAACATCGCATGCACCGGGCTGATGGCCAGCGCGCCGGCGCCGCGCTCGGCGGCGCACTTCGCCAGCCGCGCCAGCGCGCCGTAATCGGCGAGGCCGCCGTCGCCCGGGCGGCGCAGCGAATACAGCTGCACGCCGAGGCCCCACAGGCGCGGATCGTCCGGCGCGCCGAGCACGCCGCTCACCTTCGCCGCCTGCATCGCGTCGGCCACGCCGTAGCAGCGCGGCGGGGCGATCGCCAGCACGGTGGCCTCCTCCTCAACCAGCAGGCGGTGATAGCCGGGCTGGCCGAACGGCGGCAGCAGCAGGTTGGCGGCGTCGTCGCCGAAGCGGCCGTCGAACTGGCCGCCGTGCTCGAACTCGATGCGGTAGTTGCGGCCGGCCAGGTGCGGCATGGCGGGCAGATGCAGCGGCTGGTCGACCAGGCCGGTGAGCAGCGGCGGCAGCGCATCGCCGGCCATCAGCTGCGCCAGGCGGGCGCGGCTATCGCGGCATTGCTCGTCGCTGCCGCAGGGCAGCTCCAGGGCTTCCAGGATGGTGCGCAGCGTATCCGGGCTCACCTGCATGGCCTCGCCCTTGGCGCTGGTCCAGTCGCGGCTCAGGCCGGCGGCGGCGGCCAGGTCGAAGAGGTGGTTGTCGTTCATGCTGCCGGCTCCATCAGGACGAGCACGGAATGCGGCGGCAGCTGGCCGGCCACCGCCGCGTCTTCCACGCCGTCGGTTTCGAACAGGATGCGGCCGCCACGGCCGTCGGCCAGCCGCTCGTAGGCAATGGCCACAGGCGCATCGGCCAGGTTAAGGGCGATCATCAGCACCTGGCCGTCGCCCAGGCGCCAGCGCGCCCGCACCGCCGCCTCCCCCAGCACTTCCGCGCCGAGGGCGGCGGCGCCTTCCAGCCGCGGCAGGATCTGCTCGCGCCGCAGGGTGAGCAGGGCCTTGATCCAGTCGCGCCAGGCCATCGCGGTTTCATCCGCCGGCTGCGGGATGGAGTCGTGGAAGGTCTGCTCGGCATTGGGATCGGGGATGCGTTCGCGCACCGCCGGATCGCTGAAGGAGGAGAACTTGGCGAATTCCTGCCGGCGGCCGGTGCGCACCGCGTCGGCCAGCTCCGGCGTGAGGTGGCTGGTGAAGAACAGGAAGGGCTGGGTGGCGCCGAATTCCTCGCCCATGAACAGCATCGGCACCTGCGGCGACAGCAGCAGCAGCGCCATCGCGGCGCGCAGCGCATGCGGATCGGCCAGCGCGGCGAGGCGCTCGCCGAAGGCGCGGTTGCCGATCTGGTCGTGGTTCTGCAGGAAGGCGACGAAGCAGGTCGGCGGCAGATGGCCGCTCGGCTCGCCGCGCGGCTTGCCGGTGTAGGGGTTCGGCTCGCCCTGGTAGATGAAGCCTTCCGCCAGGCTGCGCGCCAGCTTCTCCGCGGTGCGCTCCACATAGCCGGCATAGTAGCCCTCGTGCTCGCGCGTCATCAGCACATGCAGCGCATGGTGGATGTCGTCGTTCCACTGCGCATCGAACAGCCGGCGCGGCGCCAGCAGCCCGGCGCTGTTTTCCTCGTTCTCCAGCACCAGGTGCGCATGGCGCTGCGGCGGCAGGGCGGCGCGCGCCCGCTGCGCCAGCTCGGTGAGGAAGTCCTTCTCGCCGATCGCATGCACGGCGTCGAAGCGCAGGCCGTCGAGGCGGAATTCGGTCAGCCAGTAAATCGCATTCTCGATGAAGAAGTCGCGCACCGGCTTCTGGCGGAAGTCGATGGCCTGGCCCCAGGGCGTGTGGACGTCGTCGCGGAAGAAGGACTTTGCATAGGCGGCGAGATAGTTGCCGTCCGGCCCGAAGTGGTTGTAGACCACGTCGAGGAACACCATCATGCCGAGGCCGTGGGCCTGGTCGACCAGCGCCTTGAAGTCGTCCGGCGTGCCGTAGGAGGCATCCGGCGCATAGGGCAGCACGCCATCGTAGCCCCAGTTGCGCCGGCCGGGGAAGTCGGCCACCGGCATGAGTTCGATGGCGGTGATGCCGAGGTCGGCCAACCCCTGCAATTGCTTTGCCACGCCGGCGAAGCCGCCGAGCGCGCCGGCATGCAACTCCAGCAGCACGGTCTCATGCCAGGGCCGGCCGTTCCAGCCGGCATGCTTCCAGGCATAGGCATTCGGGTCGCAGACGAGGCTGGCATCGTGCACGTCGCCGGCCTGGGCGCGCGATGCCGGGTCGGGCACCGCCAGGTCGGGGCTGACGCGGAAGCGGTAGCGGGCGCCGGGACCGCAATCCGCCTCGGTCTCGAACCAGCCGTCCGGCAGGGCCTGCATCGGCTGCGGCGGCCGGCCATCGATCTCGAGGCCGACCTGGCCGGTGCCAGGCGCCCAGAAGCGGAAGCGGGTGCGGTTGGGCGCGACGAGGCGCGCGCCGAAAGTGGGTTCAAAGTTGGACATGGTCGGCTACCAGTAAGACCGCGCTGTGGGCGGCGACGAGGATGCGGTTGTCATGCGGCTGGCGCACCGGCGCCGGCGCGGGCTGGTCCCACGGCTCGGCGGCGTCGATCACCGCATGCCATTGCATGACCGGCGCCGGCAGCACAAATTCCCGGTCTTCGGAATAGGCATTGAGCAGCAACAACGAGGCGCTCACGCGGTCGTCGCTGCCGCCGGCGTGTTCCCGGCGCTCGGCGGCGATGCGGCGCAGCGCCAGCAGACGGCCTTCGTAGTAATGCCAGCGTTCATGATCCATCTCGCTGCCGCTTTCGTCGAACCAGCCGATATCCGGCACGCCGTGCACCGTCCTGGCGCTGGCATTCAGGAAGCGGGTGCTGCGCAGCGTCGGCCGTTCCAGCCGGATGGCGATGCAGCGCCGGGTGAACTCGATCAGCGCCTGCCCGGCATCCGAGCGCGCCAGATTCCAGTCGAACCAGGAGATGTCGTTGTCCTGGTTGTAGGGATTGTTGTTGCCCTGCTGGGTGCGGCCGAACTCGTCGCCGCCGAGCAGCATCGGGGTGCCGTTGGAAAACATCAGCGTCATCAGGACGGCCCGCTTCACCCGCTCGCGGTTGGCGACGATGTTCGCATCCCTGCTCGGACCTTCGACGCCCCAGTTGCTGCTCTTGTTGTCGTCGCTGCCGTCGCGGTTGTCCTCGCCGTTGGCGAGGTTGTGCTTGCCGTTGTAGCTGACCAGGTCCTGCAGGGTGAAGCCGTCGTGGGCGGTGACGAAGTTGACCGAGGACCAGGCGCGCCGCCGGCGATGATTGAACAGGTCGGCGGAGCCGAGCAGGCGGCCCGCCACCGCGCCGCGCTTGCCGGCGTCGCCGCGCCAGAAGCGGCGCACATCGTCGCGGAAGCGGTCGTTCCATTCGGCCATGCCGGGCGGATGGTTGCCGACCTGGTAGCCGCCGGGGCCGAGGTCCCAGGGCTCCGAGATCAGCTTCACCTGCGCCAGCACCGGGTCCTGCATCAGCGCGTCGAAGAAGCCGGCGCCGGGATCGAAGCCGTGCTGCTCGCGGCCGAGCGTGGCGCCGAGGTCGAAGCGGAAGCCGTCGACATGGAACTCCTGCACCCAGTAGCGCAGCGAATCCATCACCAGCTGGATCACGCGCGGATGCGATAGGTTGAGCGTGTTGCCGCAGCCGGTGTCGTTCACCAGGTGGCGGTGGTTGCCGGCATGCAGGCGGTAGTAGCTGGCGTTGTCGAGGCCGCGGAAGGACAGCGTCGGCCCGGTCTCGCCTTCCTCGCAGGTATGGTTGTAGACCACGTCGAGGATGACCTCGATGCCGGCCGCATGCAGCTGCCGTATCGCCTGCCGCATCTCGTTCGGCGAGCCGTCCGCCAGGTAGCGCGGCTCCGGCGCGAAGAACGCCAGGGTGTTGTAGCCCCAGTAGTTCGACAATCCCTGCGCCACCAGCCGGCGGTCCTGCAGGAAGGCATGCACCGGCAGCAGCTCGACGGCGGTGATGCCGAGCCGGGTGAGATGCTCAATGACGAAGGGATCGGCCAGGCCGGCGAAGGTGCCGCGCAGGCGCGGATGAATCGCCTCGGCGCGCATGGTGAGGCCGCGCACATGGGCTTCGTAGATCACGGTGCGTTCCCAGGGCGTGCGCGGCGGCTTGTCGTCATGCCAGTTGAAGGCGTCCGCCGTCACCACCGCCTTCGGCATGGCGGGCGCGCTGTCGCGCCGGTCGAAGGACAGGTCGCCCTTGGGGGACTGGTAGCGGTAGCCGTACAGGGCATCGGTCCAGCGCACCTGGCCGTGCAGCTGGCGCGCGTAGGGATCGAGCAGCAGCTTGCTCGGATTGAAGCGGTGGCCATCCTCCGGCCGGTAGGGGCCGTAGGCGCGGTAGCCGTAGAGCGCGCCGGCGTGCAGGCCGGGCAGGTAGCCGTGCCAGATCTCGTTGCTGCATTCCGGCAGGCTGTAGCGCACGATCTCGTGCCGCCCGGCGGGATCGAACAGGCACAACTCGACCTTGACCGCATGGGCCGAGAACACCGCGAAATTGGTGCCGGCGCCGTCGTAGGCGGCGCCGAGCGGATAGGGAACGCCGGCCAGCATGCGCGAAGGCAGGGACGGCGCCAGCGTCATGCCTGACCCGGCGCCGCGCGCGGCTTGAGGATCAGCACCGACAGCGGCGGCAGGGTCAGCACCAGCGATTGCGCCATGCCGTGGCTGGCATGGGCTTCCACCCGCACCGCGCCGCCGTTGCCGCGGCCCGTGCCGCCGTAGACGTCGGCATCGGTGTTGAGCAGCTCCTCCCACTCGGCCACGGTTCGTCCTTCCTCCGCCGGCACGCCGATGCGGTAGCCCTCGCGCGGCACCGGCGTCATGTTCAGCACCACCAGCAGCGGCGCATCGCCGGCATCGCCCCGGCGCAGGTAGGCGAACACGCTGTTCTGGCTGTCGTCGCCGATGACCCAGGCAAAGCCTGCCGGGTCCGCATCCTTGCGGTGCAGCGCCGGCTCATGCGCATACAGCCGGTTCAGGTCGCGCACCAGGCGCTGCAGGCCCTTGTGGCCGCCATGGTCGAGCAGGTGCCAGCCGGGCGAGCCGTCGTGGTTCCACTCCGCATGCTCGCCGAACTCGCAGCCCATGAACAGCAGCTTCTTGCCGGGATGGGTCCACATGAAGCCGAAATACGCGCGCAGGTTGGCCAGGCGCTGATGGGCATCGCCCGGCATCTTGTTGATGAGCGAGCCCTTGCCGTGCACCACTTCGTCGTGGGAGATCGGCAGCACGAATTTCTCGGAGTAGGCATACACCAGGCCGAAGGTCATGTCGTTGTGGTGATGCTGGCGGTGAATCGGGTCCTTCTCCATGTAGCGCAGGGTGTCGTGCATCCAGCCCATGTTCCACTTGTAGTGGAAGCCGAGGCCGCCCTCCTCCACCGGCGCCGACACGCCGGGCCAGGCGGTGGATTCCTCGGCGATGGTGACCACGCCCGGGCAGCGCTCGGCGATCACCTGGTTCAGCTCGCGCAGGAAGGACACCGACTCCAGGTTCTCGCGGCCGCCATGGACATTCGGTATCCACTCGCCTTCCTTGCGGCTGTAGTCGCGGTAAAGCATGGAGGCCACCGCATCCACCCGCAGGCCGTCGACATGGAAATGCTCCAGCCATTCGAGCGCGCTGGCGATGAGGAAGGACCGCACTTCGTTGCGGCCGAGGTTGTAGATCAGGGTGTTCCAGTCCTGGTGGTAGCCTTCGCGCGGGTCCTGGTGCTCATAGAGGGCGCTGCCGTCGAAGCGCGCCAGGCCGTGCGCATCCGACGGGAAATGCGCCGGCACCCAGTCCAGGATGACGCCGATGCCGGCTGCATGGCAGCGGTCGACGAAGGCGGCAAAGCCGGCCGGCGTGCCGAAGCGGGCGCTGGGCGCGAACATCCCGAGCGGCTGGTAGCCCCAGGAGCCGCCGAAGGGATGCTCCATGATCGGCAGGAACTCGATGTGGGTGAAGCCCATGCGCAGCACATAGGGAATCAGCCTGTCGCCCAGCTCGTGCCAGTTGAGGCTGCGGCCGTCTTCCTCCAGCACCCGCAGCCAGGAGCCGGCATGCACTTCGTAGATGGAAATGGGGGCGTCGGTCGCCTGGCGCTGCGCGCGCTGCGCCATCCAGGCGGCGTCGCTCCAGATCAGCGGCGTGTCGGACGCCACCACGGATACCGTCGAGGGCGGCGGCTCGGTGGCGCGCGCCACCGGGTCGGCCTTGAGCGGCAGCACCGCGCCGTCGGCGCCGACGATTTCGTACTGGTAGCGGGCGCCGGGACCGATGCGCGGCACGAACAGTTCCCAGACGCCGGCCTCGACCCGCTTTCTCATCGGATGGCGGCGGCCATCCCAGTGGTTGAATTCGCCCACCACCGAGACCCGGCGCGCATTCGGCGCCCAGACGGCGAAGCGGGTGCCGGCCACGCCGTCCACGTTCGTCGGCAACGCGCCGAGGCAGCGGCCGAGCTGGCGATGCCGCCCCTCGGCCAGCAGGTGTATGTCGAGCTCGCCCAGCAGCAGGCCGAAGCTGTACGGGTCCTCGGTGAGCTGCACCGTGTCGCCGCCGTCGGCAGTGGGCCAGGTGATGCGCAGCAGGTAGCGCGCGCCCGTCGCCAGGGTCGGCGCGCCGCTGACGAACAGGCCGCTCTGGTTGAGGTTGACGAGCGATTCGACCAGACGGCCTTCGGCGTCGAGCACGTCCACCGCCCGCGCGCCGGGCTGGAAGGTGCGCACCACCGACGCCCCGCCTTCGTCATGCGGCCCGAGCAGGGCGAAAGGATCTTCCAGCCGCCCCTGCAGCAGGGCCTCCATCGCCTGCGGATGCACTTCCTGCAGCGAATCGATTTCGATTTCCTCAGCCATCCGACAATTCTCCTTCCGCGATTCCAAGCAGCTGGTCGGCGATCTTCGCCATGCCGTTCACCGGCACCGGCAGCCAGGCCGGCCGGTTCGCCGCTTCGTAGCATACCTCGTAAGCCGCCTTCTCCAGCACGAACAGCTGCAGCAGCGCAAGCTCGGCCTGCGCCGACGCCTTGAGCGCGCCGCCGAAGGCGGCTTCGCGGTAGGCCTGCAGGAAGGCATGCTGCGAACTGGGCAGGTAATCCTTGATGATCTGCTGCTTGCGCAGCTGGGCCGCCTCGGTCATTTCCTCGCCGCTGCGGCTGGCGAAGGCGGCGGCATAGTCGAAGGAGCGCAGCAGGCCGGCGACGTCGCGCATCGGGCTGCTCTTGGCGCGGCGCTGCGCCAGGGTCTTGGCCGGCTCGCCTTCGAAATCCACCAGGTACACGTCTCCCTGCGATACCAGCGCCTGGCCGAGGTGGAAGTCGCCGTGGATGCGGATGCGCAAGGTGCCGGCGCCGGCCGCCGCCAGCGCGTCGACCTTGTCCAGCAGCTGCTGGCGCTGTTCCACCAGGCGCGCCACCCGGCGCGCCTCGGCCTCGCTGTCCCAATCCCGCTTGCCGCGCAAGATGTCGAAGGCGGCTTCCAGCTGGGTACGCGCGCCCTCCGCCCAGGCGCGGGCTGCGTCCTCGCCGGCCGGTTCGGGCGCGAAATCGGGCTGGTCGGTCGGGCTGGCCAGCAGCGCATGCATTTCACCGAGGCGCCGTCCGAGATTGGCGGCCAGGGCCGTCAGCTCTTCCTGCGGATCGGCGATCTCGGTGATGTTGGTGCTGTTCTCCGCGCCGGCCATGGCTTCCGCCACCGACGCCTGCTGGATCAGGCGCTGCAGCGTGTCCAGCGTCCACTGCCAGGCATCGCCCTGGTTGTCGATGTACTGCTGCAGCATGATCATCGTGGTCGGCGTGCCGTCGGCGGCGTAGCGCGTCACCTCGCCCAGCATCAGCGGCGAGTTGGCGAAGCCGCGCTCGGTCAGGTAGCGGCCCATCTCCGCTTCCGGATGCATGCCGGCCGACAGGTGGCGGATCACCTTCAGCACCATCCGGTTGTCGATCACCAGCGAACTGTTGGACTGTTCCGCCGACAGCCGGCGTATGCCCGGCTCCTTCGACGGTTCCTGGCCGTCCAGCGCGGCGGTCCGGATGAAGCGGATCTCGCCATCCTCCGCCGGGATGCCGGTGCCGGCCCGCAGCAGTTCGACGATGGCGGTGGGAAAGGCATCCAGGGTGAAGGCGTCGGTCAGGTAGCCGACCTGCCGCCCGCGCCGCACCCGGGCCAGCGCCAGCTGCTGCGGCAGCGCGGTGGCGATGTCTTCCTCCCGCACGAAGCCGATCGGCAGCAGATAGCGCTCGCCCCGCCCCGCGGCCACCGTTTCGATCTCGGCCAACACCATGGGCGCGCTGTGCGGCTGGGCCGAGGGCACCGGCAGCAGGGTGGAATGGACGATGCGCACGGAGTTCAGCCTTTCCTGCTTGGCCGCGTACCAGCGCCGCTTCGGCAGATAGGCTGGCAGCACGTCCCGCTCCAGCACCGAGCGCTTCTCCGGCTCCAGGATTTCGGTGACGTCGCGCCGCAGCACGATGGTGGACAGATCGGGCAGCGGCTCCGGCGCCGGCACGTGCCAGCTCGGCATCCGGGCGCTGGTGGCGAGCAGGAACCAGTAGAAGCCGTAGGGCGGCAGCGTCAGCAGGTAGGGCAGCTGGCCGATGGGCGGGAAGGTGGAGCCGCCCACCATTTCCACTGGCACCTTTTCGGCATAGGCCGCCAGGTCCAGCTCCACCGCCTGGGCCGAGCGCGAGACGTTGGCCACGCAGAGGATGGTCTCGGTGGCCTGCGGGTCGTCCGGATGCTGGTATTCGCGCAGATAGGCGAGCACCCGGCGGTTGCTCGGATAAAGCATCGTCAGCGCGCCGCGGCCGAAGGCGCAGTGATGCTTGCGCACCGCCAGCATGCGCCGCATCCAGTTCAGCAGCGAGTAGGGATCGGCGCTCTGCGCTTCGACGTTGACCGCTTCATAGCCGTAGAGCGGGTCCATGATGGGCGGCAGCACCAGGCGCGCCGGGTCGGCGCGGGAAAAGCCGCCGTTGCGGTCCGGCGTCCACTGCATCGGCGTGCGCACGCCGTTGCGGTCGCCGAGGTGGATGTTGTCGCCCATGCCGATCTCGTCGCCGTAGTAGATCACCGGCGTGCCGGGCATGGACAGCAGCAGGCTGTTGAGCAGCTCCACCCGGCGCCTGTCGCGCTCCATCAGCGGCAGCAGGCGGCGCCGGATGCCGAGGTTGATGCGGGCCCGCTTCTCGGCGGCGTAATAGGTCCAGAGATAGTCGCGCTCCTTGTCGGTGACCATTTCCAGCGTCAGCTCGTCGTGGTTGCGCAGGAAGATGGCCCACTGGCAGCCGGAGGGAATGTCCGGCGTCTGGCGCAGGATGTCGGTGATCGGGAAGCGGTCTTCCTGCGCCAGCGCCATGTACATGCGCGGCATCAGCGGGAAGTGGAAGGCCATGTGGCATTCGTCGTTGTCGCCGAAATAGGGCTGCACATCCTCAGGCCACATGTTGGCCTCGGCCAGCAGCATGCGGTTCTTGTAGGACTCGTCGAGGGCGGCGCGGATCTTCTTCAGGATGACATGCGTCTCTTCCAGGTTCTCGTTGGAGGTGCCCTCGCGCTCGATCAGGTAGGGCACCGCGTCCAGGCGCAGGCCGTCCACGCCCATGTCGAGCCAGAACTGCATCACGCCCAGCACCGCCTTCAGCACCTGCGGATTGTCGAAGTTCAGGTCCGGCTGGTGCGAATAGAAGCGGTGCCAGTAGAAGGCATTGGCGACCGGGTCCCAGGTCCAGTTGGACTTTTCGGTGTCGCAGAAGATGATGCGCGTGCCGGCATAGGCTTCGTCGTTGTCCGACCAGACATAGTAGTTGCGCGCCACCGAGCCGGGCTTGGCCTTGCGCGCGCGCTGGAACCAAGGGTGCTGGTCGGAGGTATGGTTGATCACCAGCTCGGTGATGATGCGCAGGCCGCGCGCATGGGCCTCGTGGATGAAGCGGCGCACGTCGGCGATGCTGCCGTAGTCCGGATGCACGCCCCGGTACTCGGAGATGTCGTAGCCGTCGTCGCGCCAGGGCGAGGGATAGAACGGCAGCAGCCAGATGGTGTTCACGCCGAGCGCGGCGATGTAGTCCAGCTTCTCGATCAGGCCGGCGAAGTCGCCGATGCCGTCGTTGTTGGAATCGAAGAAGGACTTCACGTGCACCTGGTAGATGACCGCGTCCTTGTACCATTGCGGGTTGTCGCCGTGGCGCGGCGCCGCCATCGCCGATCCGGCGGTGCTGCGCGCCGTCTTGCGCCGGTCCGTGCTGAGTTTGCGCCGGTCCATGTCCATGCTCATGCCCCCTTGTGTCGAACGCGCCAGATGGCATACGGAGAGACAAACGGATCCAGCCTGAGTTGCCGGAACTTGCCGTGCCAGATGCTGCGGCCGCCGCCGACCAGGTCTTCCACTTCCAGCGCGCCGTCGTCCGGCAGGCCGAATTCCCACAGCGGCACTTCGATCGCGCCTTCATGCGCATGGAATGGATCGAGGTTGATGCCGCCCAGCACCACGTTGTCGCCCATGCGGTGGCAGCTGTCGACCGGCTCGGTGGCCTTCATGAAATACAGGATCCGGTCGCTGGAGCAGTGCAGGAAGCGCACGCCGAGATGGGTCTGCAGCGCCGGGTTGTCGCGCCGGATGCGGTTGAGCTGCGTGATCTCCTCGATGATGTTGCCCGGCCGCTGCCAGTCCCAGGCGCGGATCTCGTATTTCTCCGAATCGAGATACTCCTCCTTGCCCGGCACCGCCGCGCCCTCGCACAGCTCGAAGCCGCTGTACATGCCCCACAATCCGGACAGCAGCGTCGCCAGCGCGGCGCGGATGAGATAGCCGGGGCGGCCGCACTGCTGCAGGAAGTAGGGATTGATGTCCGGCGTGTTGACGAAGAAGTGCGGGCGGAAGTATTCGCGCACGTTGGTGGTGGTGAGCTCCGTGAGGTACTCGATGAACTCCTGCTTGGTATGGCGCCAGGTGAAATAGGTGTAGGACTGCGAGTACCCCACCTTCGCCAGGCGGTACATCATCTTCGGCCGGGTGAAGGCTTCCGACAGGAAAATCGTGTCCGGATAGCGCGCCCGCACCTCGGCGATCATCCACTCCCAGAACGGCAGCGGCTTGGTGTGCGGATTGTCCACCCGGAACACCCGCACGCCTTCCTTCGCCCACAGCAGCACCACGTCGCGCAGGGCGATCCACAGGTCGGGGATGGCGCCCCTGGCGTAGAAGTCGACGTTGACGATGTCCTGGTACTTCTTCGGCGGATTCTCGGCATAGCGGATGGTGCCGTCGGGACGCCAGGCGAACCAGTCGGGATGGTCCTTCAGCCAGGGATGGTCGGGCGAGCACTGGATGGCGAAGTCCAGCGCCAGCTCCAGCCCATGCCGCGCCGCCTCGTCGCGCAGGCGGCGGAAGTCGGCGAGCGTGCCGAGCTGCGGATGGATGGCGTCATGGCCGCCCTCCTCCGAGCCGATCGCATACGGGCTGCCGGGATCATTCGGCCCGGCGTCCAGGCTGTTGTTGCGGCCCTTGCGGTGCTTGCGGCCGATCGGGTGGATGGGCGGGAAGTACAGCGTGTCGAAGCCCATCGCCTGGATCGCCGGCAGGCGCTGGATGACATCGTCGAAGGTGCCATGGCGGGAGGGATCGCCGCTCTGCGAGCGCGGGAACAGCTCGTACCAGCTGGAAAAGCGGGCGGCGGTGCGCTCGACGTCGATGCGCAGCGGCGGATCGCGCCGCACGGCGAACGGGCGGGCATCGGCCTGGCGCATCAGCATCAGCGTCGGCTCCGACAGCAGCGCGGCGATGCGGGCGCTGTCCTCTGCGCGGCCCTTGAGCAGCTGGCACACTTCCTCCAGCCCGGCGGCGGCGTCCAGCCCCTTCTCGCGGGCATGGGCGGCGGCGGCTTCCACCATCAGCCGCCCCTCCTCCACTTCCAGCGCCACGTTGAGGCCGGCATTGGTCTTCTTCTCCAGCTCGTCGCGGTAGGTGGCGAAGGTATCGCGCCAGGCTTCGACGGTGAAGAAATGGCGGCCGATGCGCGCCAGCGGCAGCGGCGCGCACCAGCGGTCGTTGCCGATCGGATGCATGCGCACCTCGCGCCAGCCGGATTCATCGGCGGCGCGCCACAGCAGGCACACCGCCAGCTTGTCGTGGCCGTCGACGAAGACGTCGGCTTCGACGTTGACGGTGTCGCCGATGGTGCGCTTGACCGGGAATTGCCCGCCGTCCACCGACGGCGTGATCGCTTCGATCGCCACGCGCGGCGCCTTGACCGCGCCGGCGATCGCATTGCCGCGCCGCAGCGGCGGGATCACGATGGGCGCCAGCCGGCGCGCCTCGAACATCTGCAGCTCGGACGGCTCCAGCTCGAACGCATGGTGGCCCATCTGCTCCGCCGCCGGCCACAAGGGCTGCTGGCGCACGAAGCCCTCGGTGCGCTGCAGGAGCTGGGATTCGTTCACCGAACAGGCATGCTGGGTGTCGGCGTTGGCGAGGATCATCAGCGCCTCGCCCGCCCGGCCGGACTCCGGCGCCGGATGGCGCAGCAGCGCGGCGATGCTGGCGCCGGTGCTGCTGAACTGCTGCAGCAGGCCGCCGCGGTACAGGCCGGCGGTGCGCTCGGCCATGGCATTGGCTTCGGCGATTTCCGGCGACATGTCGAACGACGCATGCCGCGCCAGCTCGTCGAACGGCACCTCGCCCAGGCCCATGGCTGCGAACGAGGTGGACAGGCCGTATTCGAAGCCCATCGGCACCAGGATGCCGCTGCCGATGGCGGCCGCCAGGCGCAGCGCCCGCGCATGGATGCGCCGCCGGCCTTCCGGATCGTCGTAGCCGATGACGCGGGCGATCACCGATTCGTCCGGGCTGTCGGGAAAGGCGATGGGCGCGGCGACGCGGTTCAGGCGCTGCTGCTCGTCCGCCAGCCAGGGCGAGCGGTAATCCCACCAGGCGGCGGAAGAAAAGGTGGCGTGGAAGCCGCAGCCGGCCAGCGCCTCGATGTGGGCCGGCGTGCAGCCCGGCGTCCAGGCGAGGAACGCCAGGTCCGGGTTCATCGCCTTCAGCTTGCCGATCAGGCGGCGCCAGGAGGCGGGCGGCGGTCCGCACACCGACAGGCAGCGAAATCCCGCCACGCCGGCGTTTACCCAGCCCTGCAGGCGCTCGCCCCAGTAGTCCGACACCTGCTCCACCACCTCCGGCTCGTCGAAGCGCAGCGCCGGCACCGGCCGCAGGCTGAGCGGCTGGCGCGGATCGGGCGGCTCGTAGATGTTGTCGGCATTGAACCAGCGCAGATGGCTTTGCAGAAACGCCGCATCCTCGCCGATGCTGGCCATGTCGAGGTCGGCCAGCAGCTTCAGACCGCGCTCGCCGCAGCGCCGCGCCAGGTCGCCCAGGGTGGCGTCGGTGATGCCCGGCGAGGGACCGGTGACGTCCTCGTGGGGCGTCGGCACCAGCACATGGTCGAAACCCATCGCCTTGCAGCGGTCGAGGTGCTGCCCGATCGCCTCGGCGGAAGAGAAAAGCTGCGGCCGCAGGTAATAGATGCGGGGGTTGAAGGAAATCGTTGCCATCGTTCTATCGCTCGCTGGTTGCGTTTCTTGGCCGACCGAAACGGCCCGCTCAATCGACAGATAGAGAGTCCTACACGGCAATTCGTTCTCAGGTTGACATCAGAGAATGACAAGCTTCATGGCCGATCTGTCATCAAACCTGGAGCAAGCGTGGAAAATCCGCCGCATCGGGTTTCCGGGCTTCACGAAAACCGGTCCGGCATGTCTTCCCGGCACTTACAATTCTCTACAGCAATCCACTCAGGCAGCAGGGAAGTCATGATCATCTATCAGGTATATCCACGCAGTTTTTTCGACAGCAACAACGACGGCATCGGCGATCTTGCCGGAATTGAAAGCAAGCTCGACTACATCAAGCGGCTCGGCGTGGATGCGATCTGGATCAGCCCCTTCTTCAAATCGCCGATGAAGGACTTCGGCTACGACGTGGCCGATTACCGCCAGGTCGATCCCATCTTCGGCACGATGGAAGACTTCAAAAGCCTGATGCGCAGCGCCAAGGCCATGGGCCTGGGCGTGATGGTGGACATGGTGCTGTCCCACACTTCGGAAGAGCATCCCTGGTTCGTGCAGAGCCGGGCGAAGGAGAACGGCAAGTCCGACTGGTACCTGTGGGCCGACCCGAAGCCCGACGGCAGCCCGCCGAACAACTGGGTCTCGGTCTTCGGCGGCCCGGCGTGGCGCTGGGACGCGGAGCGGCGGCAATACTATTTCCACTCCTTCCTCTCCAGCCAGCCCGACCTCAACATGCACAACCCGGCGGTGCAGGAACAGGTGCTCGCCGAAATGCGCTTCTGGCTCGACCTCGGCGTGACCGGCTTCCGCTTCGATGCCTGCAACCACATTTTCCAGGACCTGCAGCTGCGAAACAATCCGCCGCGCGAAGATAGCAGCGCCGCCCTGCATCCCTACGGCTTCCAATTGCATGTATACGACCAGGCCCAGCCCGAGATGCTGCCCTTCCTCGAACGCGTCCGCGCCCTGCTCGATGAATACGATGCCTTCAGCCTGGCCGAAGTCGGCGGCCACGACGCCCTGAAGCTCATGGGCGACTACACCGGCGCCACCCGACTGCACTCCGCCTACAGCTTCGCCCTGATGACGCCCGACAGCAGCGACGACCATGTGCGCAAGGTCATCGCCACGCTGGAGGAAAGCATCAAAACTCCGGCCAATCCCTGCTACGCCCTCAGCAATCACGACAAGCCCCGCGTCGCCACCCGCTGGGCCCACGGCCGCGACAGGGTGAAGACCGCCAAGCAGATGCTGGCCCTGCTGTTTTCCCTGCGCGGCGACATCTGCCTGTACCAGGGCGAGGAACTCGGCCTGCCGCAAGCCGATGTGCCATTCGAGCGACTGCAAGACCCCTTCGGCAAAAGCTTCTGGCCCAAGTTCAAGGGCCGCGACGGCTGCCGCACGCCGATGCCCTGGGCGAACAAGGTCCATGGCGGCTTCAGCGACGTGGAGCCCTGGCTGCCGGTGGATGACATGCAGCGGGAGTTGAATGTGGAGAGCCAGAATGCGCGGGCGGACTCAGTGTTGAACTTTGCGCGGGAGGTGATCAAGTTGCGCAAGTCTCATCCAGCGCTGGAGCGGGGGGCGATACGTTTGCTGGAGGCGCCGGAGGGGGTGTTGGCGTTTGAGCGGGTGTTTGAGGGGGAGAAAGTGGTTTGCGTTTACAACATGAGTGGTGATGACAAGAACACGCTCCATGATTTTCCAGGTAAACCCTTGTTGGCCCATGACGTATCACTTGGCAAACACCAGATTTCCTTAGGCGTGAATGGATTTATCATGGTGTTTCAGAAATAAACCCTGCAACAGTTTTTTCATGTATTACGTAAGCGTTCCTGTCAGATCTCTTTCAAGAGAACTTGTTCTCCTAAACCATCTGGAGAAGGGAACAACAGGATAGATTGACGCTCAACCTCCGGTTGTTGAACGTAGATGAGCAACAGCAGTTTAAGTTGGAGAAGCCACTTAATCCTTGCGAAGTGTTTGATTCATTAAACTAATTGGCACATCAATTGCATTCTCTTCGCTTAAGAACTGCATGGCGCAGGTCTATCCAAGCTCAAGGTGAACAAAATGTCCAAAGTAAATCCAGCTCAGCCAGGAATCGGCGAAATCGCATCAAGAATTAACCAATCAGGGCCATCGATGGGATCCAAACCGATTTCAAATGGAGCGGCGCGGCAACCGTCTAACTCAAACAGTATTGTTGTATGGGGGAAAGACGCTGTCCTCGGAGAGCTTAGAAATCAGCCAGGGCGTTATGGTTATGACGTTAAACTTAGCGGCCAATCAAAAAGCCGGCCGATTTTCGACAAAGATAACCACTGGCGCGACACCAATGTCGTGCAACATTGCACCGATAACGTCGACCGGCATTTTGATACTACGAACTTAAAAAAGTTTGATATTAGTTGCGAATCGTCGGACTCAAACAACAAGGTACCTGAGATACAGATACGGCAGCAAGTTGAAGGTTACGTAGAGGAAGGAAACTTGTTTAGACTTCGCTTTCCGCATAACATTCCAAAGGCAATCATACATAGCAATGACGGCGAACATACCGCCACGGCCACGTTCTCGCCAAATCTTGAGGTAGCATTGCGTATTGACCGTAAAAAGAACGAAGCAGTTTTAGGTCTATACGATCCAAAGACTAAAATTTTCAAACCAATTTACGATGCTTTGCCAGACAATTTCAAAAATATTCTCAATGAGACGCCAGACAAAAGACCAACCAGAGCAATATTTCCTAACTGGGAATTTGATGAGATAAGGCCTCCAAGGAGCCGGGACTAATACTACATATGTGGAGCGAACTTACTCTACTCTAAGAGCATCTAACAAATTTTGAAATTAGTTGTCCAACGGTCATTCCGATGTGTCCGGTGGAGAGACAAAATGGCTCGCGAATTGGTTATTGATGAACTGTGGGAAATTGTGCGGCCGTTATTGCCACCCCAGCGCCGCACAAGTCGCCGGCTGGACGAAAGCGATTGGACGACCGACGCATCCTCACCGGCATCATCCTCTTCTTGCAGACCGGCTTGCCATGGGAGCTGCTGCCGCAGGAAATGGGATGTGGCTCGGGCATGACCTGCCGGCGCCGTACGCGCGACTGGCAACAGGCCGGCGTGTGGGAGAAGCTGCATCGGGTCTTGCTCGCCAAACTGCGTCATGCCGAGCGGCTCGATTTTTCCCGCGTCATTGTCGACAGCTCGTCGGTACGCGCCGTACATGGAGGAAAAGACTGGGCGCAACCCGACTGATTGGGGCAAGGCGGGGCAGCAAGCACCCCCTCATCGTCGATGGCAACGGCACGCCACTAAACATCATCCTGACAGGCGCCAACCGCCACGACTCCCCAGCTCATGCCGTTGCTGCAGACCCTGCCCACCATCGCTGGTCGGCGCCGCCGGCCGCTGCGCAAGCCGCGCTGTGTGCAAGCCGACCGGGCTTACGATTGCGAGAAGTATCGCTGCTTGCTTCGCAAGCGCCATATTGTTCCACTACTGACCACGCGCAACACCCAGCACGGCAGTCATCTCAGGGTGACACGCTGGGTGGTCGAGCACAGCTTCGCCTGACTGCATCAGTTCCGACACCTGCGAGTACGTTATGAAAGACGGGACGATATGCATGAAGCACTGCTGCGATTAGGCTGCTCGATCATCTGCTGGCGAACGTTACACGCCCCATTCCGAAACCCATTTCCGTTCCCATTTTGTTATGGCGCTCTTAGTAGCGTCTAGTCCGTTTTTCTAAGGTAGAGAAGAAATTAATTAAGGAAGTGCTGCAGCCTCTGAAGTTATGAACGGCATGTAATTTGCATTTGTATGGATATGCGGATATGCATAGTGCATATCCGCCTCACATAGAGGAAACGCAAGATGCCGAATGTAAACGAAACACAAAATCTTTTGAACGAACCATCTTGGTCGGCGCCAATTCGGTCAACACCTTGGCTAGCCCAACTCTCCACAATCTACTCTCAAACAAGACCATTAGCGAACTCCAAGAAAAGCACCCACACCTCAAGACCTATAATCGGCAAAAACAATGTTTTAAATTTTTTGAATGAAACCCAATATAATTTTCCGGGGATCCGCCTCAGACTACAGTTAAGTAAAGAAGATGCACCGCCTTTTGATACGATGCAGCGAAGTTATTCCGTGCACGGGGAATGCGCTCCTCCCACCCCTACGCACGAGGCATGTACTGGATTAGCATTCACTCACAGGGCGCCGGTGATCGATGTCAGTGCGTACAAACTTGAGCGCTTCCAACGTAGAACAGGATTGCAACTGACCTTTGTTAACGACGAAATTAAAACCGCAGCCTATTCATATGCTGATGGGCCTCGGGCTCCCGATCTTATTAAAAAAATCAGTAAAACCTTGAAAGTTGCACTGCTTCCAACTGGGAAGAATGAAGCAGTGCTGGGCTTTGTTGATCAACAGGGCCGTTTCTATGACATGTATAGTCAATTAACAAAAGAAATGAAAGACTTGATTAACAAGCCGACGACTGTAAAGCCACCCGTTGATCGCCAGCGATCAAGCGGAGGCGGAGGTGATTGAGAGTTCGGCGACTTGAAGTAAGCGCGGTTTGATCTGGCAGCTGCCCAATCTAACGAGGGCGATGGCTAGATCAAACCCAACTGGCGAATTCAAGTCTGAAGTGCAACGGCTCAATAACAGGATTGTAGCTGGCTCATAAAGACCTCGTAGGGTGTTTTAAAGCCGAGGCACTTCCTGGGTCGATGGTTTAGGCTGTACATGGCCAATGCAATGTCATTATCGGTGATGTCCGCGAAGGCCATTTTTTTGGGGAAGAACTGGCGAAGTAAGCCGTTCATGTTTTCGTTGGCACCGCGCTCCCACGAGCAATGGGGATGGGCAAGGAAGAATTGCGCGTCCAGGTCCTTCGCGATCCGGGCATGTTGAGCAAACTCCTTGCCATCATCGTACGTTACTGTATGCACGCAGTCAACAAATGGCGTCAGCAGACCAATCATGGTGTCCGATACCGCCTGGGCGGTCTTGCGCTCGTTGAGCGTGACCAGCGCCTGCTGTTGCGCGGCACCAATCACCAGGTCGACTTCCCAGTCACCATACCGCTCACGCCGATCAACCCTACCCGGCCGCTGCTCGATCGATACGGCATGGGCGATCGCGCCGCGCCGGTCCCGCTGCCCGTACCGCTTATTTCGCTGTTTCTGAGATCGCAAGCCCTTGTGCAAGCTGCCGCCAGCACGCTGGTCGGCATAGATGTGCTGGTAGAGGCGTTCAAGGCTGACGCTGGGCATGCCATTGACCCTCAGATAACCAAAGACCTGCTCCGGACTCCAAAGCTGGCCCAGCTTGATGTCGACGATGGCCCGGGCACCTTCACTGATACGCTTGCCATTGTTGATGCACCGCCGTGCCAGCGATTGCTGCTGCGCCTGCGCCGGGCGGTAGCCGCGCTGACCGCAATTGCGCCGCAACTCCCGGCTGATGATCATTCGTGCCGGTTGATGAGCCGCGCAATGCTGCTGCAGTCATGGCCGACCTGCTTGAGTATGGTGATCTGGTATCGCTCGCCTTGGGTAAGGTGTGTGTAGCGCATTCCGGGCACCTTTGACGTGGCGGTCTTGGGGCTCGGATGCTACCGCATCTTCCCTCCCGCCTTGGTTAATCAAGTTGCACTTCCAATTTGGATTCGCGAGGGATGAAAATGCCACTAACGTGCCATCTGTTCCAATGAAGGTTTACGGGAATTGCAGTCATCAAATGCTTGCTGATCTTTCTTCCCTATATAAGTCCATAGAGTTCCTCCAGCGACAGCCACGAATCCACCCCCTAGCAGATAAGGATTGGGAGGACGGGTACCAGCTCCCATGGCCATAATGGCAATCGTAGTTACCACAGCGCCTTGCTCTTGCTTTTTCTTTGCCTCGACGTAATTTGATTGCGGACATGCCCGCACTTCAGGAACGCTGCGTTTTCCACGAGAGGGAGAACTAGTATTTGAATGGGTTACTGGTTTGACTGATACTTCCATACGATTCCTAAGTTGTAATGGATCATCAACATGTGCTTATGCTGACAGATTCTGCGAGCGCAATAGGCCTTTAGATCTCAAGTCATAATCGCATCCATCTTTTCGATGATTAGCCGTAAATTAGAGAATAAAAGCTTGTGTAAAAGCATACTACGCGACCATTTTCGATGAAGGCGATGACGCCTACGCAGTAGAAAGTCGGCTGCAGACAAACGCCTATTCAAAACTTACGTGCGACCGAATGGCTCTGTTAGGGGTGTAACTAAGCAAGTCCTCTAGGCGACCATAGCGGCTGCCGCTATATGAGAGCATCACAAAGCCGCCTTGCCAGTGTTACCACCATCAAAGAACTCCACGATATCGCCAGGATAGTTCTTGGTAACGATCCTGACGTTCGGATACCGCTCTCGGGAAACTCCGTACTTTTTCAGTGCAACTTGCAACGCCTCAACGTCATTTTGATCATTAGGGTTAATCCCGTTACCGAAACGGGAAAGAAAGTAGGCAAGAATGGTGAGCGAACCACCCCCGTCGACTTTCCACTGATTTTGCAAGCCATCAGCAATACTTTTCGCAGCCCGCTCGATGAATTCCTGCTTGGTGGCAGCGTTCTTGAGGTTGTCAGGAGTGTCTTTCAAGATCAGCAGATCGTTTCCACCTCCCGTGACAATTTCATCACTTCCCTTGGCGTTGTATATGTCATTACTTTTCCCGCCAATCATTCTATTATTTCGGGTGCGGAATGCCATGGGTCGTCTTTGTTCCGTCCAGGGCAAAAGCTTATCGAGGACAGAATAAGTTTGGGTGTCGGAATTGAATTCAATCGGACCGGTGCTTTGTCTGGCATTCACGACGTTCCCAAGCCCAGTAATGGCGACCTGGTTGTCGGCACGCTCATTCGCGGCTGCACCGCCACTTAGCTGGAGATTGATGCGGCTGTTAATCGCCTCGACACGAATATAAGCCGGCTTTCCGGGGTCGGCTAAAGTCGCAGAGGTGTTTATATTGAACGGACCGGGCAACTGATACCACTCGTTTCCGCCCAGGGTCACCAACTTGAACGCTGAGTTCTTCGAAGCAGCAGGAACGCTGGTCTTTTGCCAAGTGGGAGGCTGTCCGGTCTCCCTTTGGAGAAGATAGGCGTCTAGCGACTTTGTATGTCGACTCAAGCCGGGAAATTCAACCAAGGTTTTCAGGTACCCGAGCAATTGCAAAAAATCTTTTTGCCGACCCCGCCTGAACTTGTCGAACTGGTCAGGATGGTTGTTCAGCCATGCGAGGCCAATGTCAAGCTGCTGCTGCAAAGCTTTTTTCTGGTCCGCACTGAGCGGCTTTCCAGCGTCAACCGTTTCTGCCGCGCTTAAATACAGTTTGTAAGGCGCGTCATAAATCGCTCTGAATGCTTTTTCTGCTTGTTCGGTAGCTACCTGTCCCGCGTTGAATTTGGCGTTTGACTTGGTCAGCGGCGCTGCTAATGATGGAATTGAGGAGTTTGCAGCAAATGAGCTGAAACGGCTGCAAGCGTCGCGTAGTATCGAAATACCCATTAATGCTCCATTGCCTGGACGTTTGAAGATGAAGGACCGACAGAAAGACCTTATGCGTACGTGAGCCTGAGGTGGCGATCCACAGACTTTGAAAAGAATGCAGGTTTCATACCATCTCGCGCCTTCCTATTGCCATGACGAGCCACTTCAGGAACAGCCACCAACAATGGACGCACGACCAGAAGTGGCACGTGACTTGCTAAAACGCTACAGCGGTGTTTTAGCCGCTCTACTCTTATTCAATCTAGGCAAATTCCATGTCAACCATTTCATCTATATCGGTCTCATCGGCTCACGGGATGGACGAGTCAACGACGTTCCACTCACCCGAGCTGCTTGCAGGGCGAGCGAATTCATGGAAGCCGCACGCAACCAAGCCCAAAACAAGCAGCCGCGCACTGAGCATCGATGCCCGGCAACTGGACGCAGGAAAACCGACAGCAGGCACCTCAACCGCGCTGCTTGAACGTCTTGCCAAGGAGCGCGAAATAAATGGTGCACCGTTCTCAGAAATTCACCTCTGGTTGAATGCCAGCGATGGATACATTTACATGCAGGATGGCCAGGTGAACCTGGCTTGGCTCGCTCGTTGGATGCAAGCCCGGAACATAATGAAACCGCCATCGACGTTAATCATCAGCACCGGCGGCCCCGTCGAATCATTGAATGGCGTATATCACGACGACATCAGTGTCCACGAGACGAAATACAATATCGCACAGCGTGCTGCGACGACGGGCACCAAGATAGTGTTGAAAGGTGAAGGTCGCACCATCATCTTTACACCAAGTGCAGAGCAGCTGAAAAAGGTTCAGCTCGCCGCCGCGCGAGCTGAAGACCTTGTCAATCGGGTCGCGAGGCAGCTCGGCAATTCATTCAAGAGTGAAGAGAAACTGCTGGTCCGAGAATGTGTATTGTCCGATGCCATGTTTAACCGCAGCACGAGAATTGAAACGATCGTTGATGTTGTAAGACGTTTCAGCGAGCTTCCCCTGGAACAAAAACGCCTCGAACTGAACGACATCTACCTGAGGTAAGTGATGATTCATCGCGTTGTCTAAGCGCTTGACTTATCAAGGTATAGAGGCGCTCACCTCCGGCACGTTCCATCGGAAGATGGATGTCCGGGGTGGGCGAGGACGAACAAGGATTCAGGCCGCCGAAACGAAAAGCCCGCACTGGCTGAGATCGGTAGGGAGTACATTTTCGCCGCAGCACATCGCCAGCATGGACAGAGATGAATGTTCCCGTGCTTTCGCCCTGACGAAACGCCATCCTGATATAGGATGGCGTTCCGCCCCTGAAAGTGCAGAAGCACCGAAGCGTTGAATGCTTGCTTCGCCAGCACATTGACTCTCTGGTGCGCCATGCGAGATGGTGCAGCCTACCTCAGCACCTTCGGCACCCGGCTCGCAAACAGCATCACGCTATGCCCCTGCACCTCCACTGCCTCCTCCCCAACCTGCCGAATCTCCGTCTCCCCAACGCTGCTGTCCACCAGCAGATACCAACCGCCATTCATTGCCGGGAAGCGGAAGCGCAGCGGCTCATGCCAGCCGTTGACGAACATGAGCACCTTGTCCACTTCTCCTTTCGGCCCGATGCCGGCGCGCTGCACCGCCAGCGCCCGCGCGTCCCCGTTCTGCCAGGCATCGCCTTCCAGCGCATTGCCCTGTTCGTCGTACCAGGACACGTTCTGCACGCCGGGCGCAATCTCCTCGCCGTGCAGGAAGCGGTGCGACTGCAGCGCCGTGAAGTTGTGGCGGATCGCGCCGAGGCGGCTGACGAAGTCGATCAGCGCCTGGCCTTCCTCCGATTCGGCCAGCTTCCAGTCGACCCAGGAGATCTCGTTGTCCTGGCAATAGGCGTTGTTGTTGCCGCCCTGAGTGCGGCCGAACTCGTCGCCGCCGAGGAGCATCGGCGTGCCTTGCGAGAACATGAGGGTGGCCAGCATGGCGCGCCTCACCTTGTTGCGAAGCTGCTTGATGCCGGGATCATCGGTCGGGCCTTCCGCGCCCCAGTTGGCGCTGTGGTTGTCGGAGTGGCCGTCGTTGTTGTTCTCGCCATTGGCGTCGTTGTGCTTTTCCGAATAGCTGACGAGGTCGTTGAGCGTGAAGCCGTCATGCGAGGTGAGGAAATTGATGGAGGCCCAGGGCTTGCGGCGGCGGCGGTCGAACACGTCGGCCGAGCCGGAGAGGCGGGCGGCGAAGTCGGCGCGCAGGCCGGCGTCGCCGCGCCAGTAGCGGCGCATGCCGTCGCGGTACTTGTCGTTCCATTCGGCGAAGCGCGGCGGATGATTGCCGAGCTGGTAGCCGCCGAGGCCGACATCCCAGGGCTCGGAGATGAGCTTCAGGCGCGACAGCACCGGGTCCTGCAGGATGGCGTCGAAGAAGCCGGAGCCAGGGTCGAAGCCGGTGCCTTCGCGCCCCAGGGTGGCGCCGAGGTCGAAGCGGAAGCCGTCGACATGGAAGGATTCGGCCCAGTAGCGCAGGGAGTCCAGCACCATCTGCAGCACGCGCGGATGGGAGACGTTGAGCGTGTTGCCGCAGCCGGTCTCGTCGATGTAGTAGCGCTCGTTGCCCGGCACGAGGCGGAAGTAGCTGCTGTTGTCGAGGCCGCGGAAGCAGAGCGTCGGGCCCATCTGGTTGCCGCTGCCGGTGTGGTTGTAGACCACGTCCATGATGACCTCGATGCCGGCCGCGTGCAGGCGCCGCACCGCGAGGCGCATGTCGTTCAGGCCGCCGCGGGACATGTAGCTCGGCTCGGGCGCGAAGAAGGAGAGCGGGCTGTAGCCCCAGTAATTGCGCAGGCCCTTGGCGAGCAGGAAGCCTTCCTGCATGAAGGCTTGCACCGGCATCAGTTCCAGCGTGGTCACGCCGAGGCGCTGCAGGTGCTCGATGAAGCGCGGATTGGCCAGCGCGGTGAAGGTGCCGCGCATTTCGCTGCGCAGGTCCTCGCGCAGGATGGAGATGCCCTTCACATGGGCCTCGTAGATGACGGTCTGCTCCCAGGGCACTTCCGGCCGGCGGTCGTCGCCCCAGTTGAAGGCTTCCTCCACCACCACGCCCTTGGGCATGGCGGCGGCGCTGTCGCGCCGGTCGAAGCTCAGGTCCTGGCGCGAGGAGCCGATGCGGTAGCCGAACAGCGCATCGTTCCAGCGCAGCGGGCCGGACAGCTGGCGCGCGTAGGGATCGAGCAGCAGCTTGTGGGGATTGAAGCGGAAGCCGCGCTGCGGCTCATAGGGGCCGTAGACGCGGTAGCCATACAGCAAGCCCGGACCCGCTTCCGGCAGGTAGCCGTTCCAGACTTCGTCGGTGCAGTCCGGCAAGGTCAGGCGCGCGACTTCCTTGCGGCCGGCCGGATCGAACACGCACAGCTCCACCTTTTCGGCATTGGCGGAGAAGACGGCGAAGTTGACGCCGGTGCCGTCATAGGTGGCGCCGAGCGGATAAGTCTTTCCAGGCAGCAGGCGGTCCGGGATTTCAAAGAACATGCGGCAATCTCCATGGGAAGCGGATAGTCGATTCTTGCCGAAATGGCAAATTTCGTACCACGGGTTGCGCAAGACCTTTGCATGTTCAGAAAGGTTTGGATCGCAGCCATGTCACTGAGCCTGAATCGGTTGCTGACAATGGCAAGGTTGCCGGATTCAGCATCCGTCCATCCCCGTTTCCATGGCAAAAATTGCCATGGAAGGCAAGTTTTACTCATCCCCAATCAGAAGCGCTGCCTCTTCGTCAGACACAAGCGGAGCTTAACCCGTCAACCAATTTTGACTGGTAGTGGCACTTCTTGATTCGATTGAACAAACGCGTCGCTGCGCGAACACATTTCTTCCATATGTCATATGGTGCGCCTGCCAAGTCATTCCTATGCTGGACCTTTCTGGTTACACCCATTTTGGCATTCAGGAGTTGTGCATGCAGACGCCAGCGGAAAAGTACGGCCAGCCTTCGAAAACTCACACTTCACCCCGGCAGAAGGAAAAGCGCCCTGTCCTGCGTATGCGGCTTGGCCGTACGCGGCTGACCTTGGTATGGCGGCCGCGCAAGCTGCCTTCTATCTTGTGGCGTCGCTTGTTGCTGCGTGCATTCGTTGGGCTGTTTGGAGTGACCAACATCGTGCAGGCGCAGGTCGCGTCCAACGCCCTGCCCACCGGCGGCCAGGTCTCTGCCGGCTCCGCCAGCATCGCCCAGACCGGCTCGGCCATGACGGTGACCCAGTCCACCCCCAAGGCCATCCTCAACTGGAACAGCTTCGACATCGGCCCGTCCGCCTCCGTCACCTTCAACCAGCCCAGCCGCGATGCCGTGGCGCTGAACCGCGTCGTCGGCATTTCTCCCAGCCAGATCCACGGCCAGCTCAATGCCAACGGGCAGGTCTTTCTCGTCAACCCGCAGGGCATCCTGTTCGGCCCCACCGCTCAAGTGAATGTGGGAGGCCTGGCCGCCTCCACCATGGCGATTGCCGATGCCGATTTCATGAGCGGGAACTACCGCTTCGAGCGCAATGGCAGCACCGCCTCTGTCGTCAACCAGGGCAAGCTCACCGCCGCCGATGCCGGCTACATCGCGCTGCTGGCGCCGGAAGTCATCAATGAGGGTGTCATCACTGCCAGGCTGGGCACGGTGGCCATGGCAGCAGGTGAGGCCATCTCGCTGGACTTTCGTGGCGATGGCGTGCTGGGCGTGACGGTGGACCCGTCCACTGTCAAGACGCTGGTCGAGAACCGGCAGATGGTGATTGCGGAAGGCGGTACCGTCTACTTATCCGCGAAGGCCGCCGGTGCGCTTGGTGGCGTCATGGTCAGCAACAGCGGCACGGTGAAGGCGACCTCGCTGGTGAACCGGGGCGGCATGATCCGGCTGGAGGCCAATGGCGGCGTGATCGACAACAGCGGCACACTGAGCACGGCAGGTGAAGCGGGCGCTGCCGGTGGGCGCATCGAGGTGGCGAACCGGGCGGATGCAGACAGGCCGGTCGGGGTATTGGTGCATACCGGCACCTTGAGCGCCGATGGCAATGGCACAGCGGGCGGTACCATTGCGCTCAAGCTCGATCGCATGTTGAGCGCTGGCCGTATCAGTGCAGCAGGCATTAAAGGCGGGCTCATCGATGTGCAGCTCACCAGCGATTTGATGGAAACCTCCGCCGCCACACTGAGCGTCAATGGTATTGACCAAGCCGGCGGCATCACGGTGCAGAGCAGCGGTGGAAGACTCTTCACGTCAGGCCGCTATGAGGCGATTGGCCGCACTGGCGGCAGCATCGATGTGCTGGGCCAGGATATCGCTCTGAATGCCGCCACGCTGGACGCGGCCGGCAGGCAGCAGGGCGGCACGATACGCATCGGCGGCGACTGGCAGGGCAGCGGCGATGTGCAGCGCGCACAGAGCACTTACGTCACCCATGCCAGCAGCATTCGCGCCGACGCGACCGAACAGGGCAATGGCGGCCGCGTGGTGGTATGGAGCGACGGCAAAACCAGCTTCTACGGCAGCGTGAGCGCGCGCGGCGGCAAGGACGGCGGCAATGGCGGCATGATGGAGGTATCGGGCAAGCAGCAGCTGATCTTCGGCGGCAAGGCCGATGCCGGAGCGACGCAGGGCGAAAAGGGACTATTGCTGCTGGATCCGAAGAACATCACGATCGATTCGACCGGCAGCGGCGTGGCGGCATTCGACCTTCTTGATCCGCATCCCCAGGACAACACCTACCTGGGTGAATGGCAGGCGAAGGTTCTGCCAAACGACAATATTGTCCTGACCAAGGGCTACGACAACTTTGCCGCGACGCGGGCAGGCGCGGTGTATCTATTCGACGGCAAGACCGGCGCCCTGATCAGCCTGCTGACAGGCAGCAAGCCCTTCGACTGGGTTGGCAGGTCCGGGCGTGTTTGGGTTCTGCAAAACGGTAATTTCGTTGTTGGCAGCAATTACTGGGGTAACGGCACAGCGACACGGGCGGGCGCAGCGACGTGGGGCAGCGCCGTGACCGGCGTCAGCGGTATCGTTTCAAGCACCAACAGCTTGGTCGGCACGCAAACCAAAGATCGCGTGAGCGAGGACGGCATCACGGTGCTCGCCAACGGCAACTATGTCGTGCAGAGCGGTTATTGGGCCAATGGCACAGCGACGCAGGCCGGCGCTTCGACGTGGGGCAACGGCGCCACCGGCATCAGCGGCGTGGTGTCCAGCACCAACAGCCTGGTCGGAAGCCAAGCAAATGATCGCGTGGGTGCTCAGGCGATCGCTGCGTTGAGCAACGGCAATTACGTCGTTCCGAATTATCTTTGGGCCAATGGCACCGCGACACAGGCGGGTGCCGTTACCTGGGCAAACGGCGGCATCGGCATCAGCGGGCTGATTTCCAGCACCAACAGTCTGGTTGGCGCTCAGGCGAATGACCAAGTGGGTGCGGACGGAGTCAAGCTGCTAAGCAATGGCAACTATGTCGTGGCCAGCCCTTTCTGGAGCAATGGCACCGCGACCAATGCGGGTGCTGTCACTTGGGGAAATGGTGCCGCCGGCATCAGCGGCGTGGTTTCAAGTACCAACAGCTTGGTCGGTGGGCAGACAAATGACCAGGTTGGCTACATCAACAAGATAACTGCCCTCGCCAACGGCAATTATGTGGTGGCCAGTCCCACATGGGCCAATGGCACCGCAACCAATGCCGGCTCCGCCACTTGGGGAAATGGCGCTACTGGCACCAGCGGCATGGTTTCCGCCGCGAATAGCCTGGTCGGGAGCCAGCCAGGCGACCAAGTGAGTTATCAAGGGATCGCAACGCTGAGCAACGGGAACTATGTCGTCATCAGTCCCTTTTGGGCCAATGGGACGGCGACTTCCGCCGGCGCCGTGACATGGGCCAATAGCGCCACCGGCATTAGCGGTTTGGTCTCCAGCACCAACAGCCTCGTTGGAACGCAGCCGAATGATCAAGTGGGCTGGGCCGGAATCACGCCGTTGGCTAACGGCAACTATGTGGTAGCCAGCCGATTTTGGGCCAATGGCACCGTGACCAACGCCGGCGCCGCCACCTGGGGTAGCGGCACTGCCGGCATCATCGGCGTCATTTCGCCCACCAACAGCTGGGTGGGGAGCCAGGCCGATGACCAGGTGAGCTCGGATGGGATCATGGCGCTTGCCAATGGCAACTACGTGGTGGTGAGCGCAAACTGGGCCAATGGCGCGGCGGTGAATGCCGGCGCCGCGACATGGGGCGATGGCGTCGTTGGCAGCAGCGGCGTCGTATCCGTCGCTAATAGTCTCATTGGTGGACAAGCTGGTGACCAAGTCGGTACGCAAGGAGTTACAGCGCTTTCCAATGGCAACTATGTCGTACACAGCCCCCTTTGGACAAATTTCACCACGACTAATGCGGGTGCGGCGACATGGGGTAACGGCGCCACCGGCACCAGCGGTGTGGTTTCTGCCGCCAATAGCCTTGTCGGCACACACGCCGATGACTATGTGAGTTCTTATGGAATCACGGCCCTGAACAATGGCAATTATGTGGTCAATAGCGCGCTGTGGGCCAATGGCACGGCCACGCGGGCTGGCGCTGTCACCTGGGGCAATGGCGCCACGGGAACCAGCGGCGTCATTTCAGGCGCCAACAGCTTGGTCGGCTTGCAGAGCGATGACTGGGTAGGCGGCCAAGGTGTCACGGCGCTCAACAACGGTAACTATGTAGTGCGCAGCGTTAACTGGACAAATGGCACGGCAACCCTGGCGGGCGCCGTCACCTGGGGCAATGGCACCGCTGGCATCAAGGGGGCTGTATCGGGCGCCAACAGCTTGATTGGAACGCAAGCCACGGATCGAGTGGGTGCCTATGGGATCACGGTGCTAGGCAATGGCAACTATGTAGTCCGCAGCCCTTTCTGGTCGAATGGAACGGTCACGCAGGCTGGCGCTGTCACCTGGGGCAATGGCGCCGGCGGCACCAGCGGCGCGGTGTCCGGTGCCAACAGCTTAACCGGTACCTATGCCTACGATACCATCGGCGATGCCAATGCAATCTACACACTCTCCAATGGAAATCTCCTGGTTGTCGCCAGCAATGCACAAGTGGGCACGCATCCCGGCGCCGGCCGTGCCATCATTGCCGTTCCACGCGTACAGAACCTGGCCTACGCCGACTTCCCTAACTACGACGTCACGCTGGCGCCATCCGCCATTACGAGCGTTACCAGCACCGGCACCGCCGTGCTGCTGCAGGCTTCCAACGACATTACCATCAATAGCCCGCTGATCACTTCGGGCGGCGGCAATGGTGGGAACATGACTTTCCAAGCCGGCGGCAGCATCAATCTCAATGCCGACATCGTTACCGACAATGGCAACATTACGCTCATCGCCAATGACAAGCTCTCCTCCGGCGTGGTCGATTCCAACCAGGGTCCCGGCGCCGCAACCATCAACATGGCCAACGGCACGGTTCTGAATGCAGGCAGCGGCGATGTGCTCATCAAGTTGGACGACGGCGCCGGCAAAACCAATAGCGCCTACGGCAACATGACACTGGAGCAGGTGCAAGGCGGCACCATCACTGCCACCACGCCTTCTGGATCGAATATCATCCTCAACGGCACCCTGACCGCCACAGGAAGCGGCAACTCGGTGGTGCTCGCGGCAGGAGGCAATTTCATTAACAATGCCGGTGCCTCGGCCATTAACCCCGGTCCCGGACACTATCTGGTGTATTCGCAGTCGCCTCTTACCAATACGAATGGCGGCTTGAACGCGTTGCCCTTGTACAATAAAACCTATGCCGCAAATCCGCCGACCTCCATCGCCAACAGCAGCAACCTCCTGGTCTACAGCCTGGCTCCCGTACTGACCTTTACCGCAGACGATGCAAGCCAGCCTTACGGCAGCCCAACACCAACCTTGACGTACAGCGTCACTGGACTGGTTAACGGCGATGGACTGGGCATGGCAACCAGCGGCGCGCCGGCATTGAGTACCACTGCTTCGACAAATAGCAGCCCCGGCAATTACAGTATCAATATTGCCCAAGGCACGCTGACATCGGAACTTGGCTACAACCTGGCATTCACCCCCGGCACGCTGACGGTGGTCGCTGCACCGACGCCAACCCCAACACCCGCGCCGACGCCAACTCCGACACCTGTGCCGGCTCCAACTCCGACACCTGCGCCGGCTCCAGCACCGACTCCTGCGCCGACGCCAACTCCAACTCCTGTGTCGACTCCTGCGCCGACGTCAACTCCGGCTCCAGCCCCTGCGCTGATTCCTGCGCCGATTCCTGCGACAGTTCCTGTACCAAAACTAGCGCCGCCGTTGGAAAACACCCAAGTCCTTCCGAACATTTCGGTACCGCCCGCCCAAACCCTGCTTCAGTTTATCTCTCTTCATTCGGAACCGAAGAGCGAAACGCCCACTGCTTCAAATGTTTCCGCGCCTCCTACAGCTCAAGGCGGTGGCATCCCATCGGTTCCCGCTCAAAGCGTGACCATCCCGTCCATTCCAGCGCAAAGCGAGCGCAGCATCCCGTCGATACCCGGGGGTTCTTCCAGCAGCTCGTATAGCATCACAAGCCCCGGGCGCCCTGCCAGCGCGGTTGAGCCAGCAGACCGCTTGACCCAAATCTGCTTCAGCACGATAACGGTGGAGCGGGATCCCGACGGTTGCATCGCACACTTGGCGACCAAAATCCCAAACGGCAGGAACGATGGGCAACCAGGTTCAGGAAAATGCAGCGTTGCGGAAAACGTGACCGCCCGCCGTTTTGATGGCAGTCCGTTGCCGGCTTGGGTGCAGTTCGATCCCAAAACGATTAGCTTCAGCGCAATCAACCCACCGCCCGGAGCCCTTCCGTTGCTGGTGGAAATCGGCTTTCAGTATGCCAGCAAAGGGCAAGCCATCATCCATACCTTGCTGGAGAAGTGCAGCGATGATTAAGCGGTCCAAGTAAATCACTCATCCGAAGAACCGTGCGCATCAGCTTGAAATTCCGCCTGGAAGGAGGCGTCTGGCATCGGCCATACCGCAACATGCTGTCGTGATGAGAAGACATTGCCTGTGGGTGAATCAGGCACATGGGTTTCTTTCGTCCGGAAAGGACATTTACACCGCAAATTAAATTTGAATGTGGGAAATGAAGGGGCTTTACGTTTCAAAAGTAAGAAGGCCAGTGGAAATTCGCTTGAGGGTGACTTGTTTCATATTGGCCGGTTGGTGCCGTGAATCCTATGCTATTTAGTTGTATCTGGTGCACAAAAATCGCCTAGATGCCTTTCATGGACAGATTGGCCGCCAAACAACCAAATTCATTTTCCGGCCCACGAACCGCCCCACCCGCCAGGCAGCGATGCATGCAGCTGCGCTTGGGCCGGACAAGGCTTATCGTTCGATGGCGGCCCAGGAAAGTATCCTCCGGACTCTGGTGCCGGTTATTGCTGCGCGCCCTCCTAGGCCTGTGCGGCACTGCTTCATTGGCGCAAGCCCAAGTGGCACCGGCTGTCCTGCCCGCCGGCGCTCAAGTCTCTGCCGGCGCCGCCAGCATCGCCCAGTCCGGCTCGGCCATGACGGTGACCCAGTCCACCCCCAAGGCCATCCTCAACTGGAACAGCTTCGATATCGGCCCGTCCGCCTCCGTCACCTTCAATCAGCCCAGCCGCGATGCCGTGGCACTGAACCGCGTCGTTGGCCTCTCGCCCAGCCAGATCCACGGCCAGCTCAATGCCAACGGGCAGGTCTTCCTCGTCAACCCGCAGGGCATCCTGTTCGGTCCCACCGCTCAGGTGAATGTAGGAGGCCTGGTCGCCTCCACCATGGCGATTGCCGATGCCGATTTCATGAGCGGGAACTACCGCTTCGAGCGCAACGGCAGCACCGCCTCTGTCGTCAACCAGGGCAAGCTCACCGCCGCCGATGCCGGCTACATTGCGCTCTTGGCGCCGGAAGTGATCAATGAAGGTGTCATTACCGCCAGGCTCGGCACGGTGGCCATGGCCGCCGGCGAAGCCATCTCGCTGGACTTTCGTGGCGATGGCGTGCTGGGCGTGTCAGTAGATGCAGCCACCGTCAAGACGCTGGTGGAAAACAGGCAGATGGTGATCGCGGAAGGCGGTACCGTCTACTTATCCGCGAAGGCCGCCGGCGCGCTTGGCGGCGTCATGGTCAGCAACAGCGGCACGGTGAAGGCGACGTCGCTGGCGAACCGGGGGGGCGTGATCCGGCTGGAGGCCAATGGCGGCGTGATCGACAACAGCGGCACACTGAGCACGGCAGGTGAAGCGGGCGCTGCCGGCGGGCGCATCGAGGTGGCAAACCGGGCGGATGCAGACAGGCCGGTCGGGGTATTGGTGCATACCGGCACCATGAACGCGGATGGGAATGGCGCAGCCGGCGGGCAGATCGCCCTCACGCTGGACAAGCTGCTGAGCGCAGGACAGATAAGCGTCAATGGCAGCAGCGGCGGGCGCATAGATGCGCAGCTCACTGGCGACCTGCTTGAGACGACTTCAGCCAAACTGAGCGCCAATGGCACGGACCAGGGCGGCAGCATCACCATGCAGAGCAGCGGCGGGCGTCTGTTCAGCTCCGGCCGCTACGAGGCCAAGGGCCACGTCGGCGGCGGCATCGACATGCTGGGCCGGGACATCGCCCTGAATGCCGCCGCGCTGGATGCATCGGGCGCGCAGCAGGGCGGCACGATCCGCATCGGCGGCGACTGGCAGGGCAGCGGCGATGTGCAGCGTGCGCAGAGCACCTATGTCACCCAGGCCACCAGCATCACGGCCGATGCGACTGAAAAGGGAAATGGCGGCAAGGTGGTGGTATGGAGCGATGGGCAGACCAGCTTCTATGGCACGGCCAGTGCACGGGGCGGCATGCAGGGTGGCGACGGCGGCGCGATCGAAGTGTCGGGCAAGGCACAGCTGACGTTCGGCGGCATGGGCGATGCAAGTGCGGCGGCGGGCAAGGCGGGCGTGCTGCTGCTGGATCCGAAGAACATCGTCATCGACAGCACGGGCAGCGGCATTGCGGCGTTCGATCTGCTCGATCCCAATCCGCAGAGCGGGGGCGCTTTCGGTGCCAGCACGAGCAACCGCTTGACCGTTCTATCAAACGGCAATCTGGCGGTGGCCAAGCCGGCGGACAGCTTTGTTGCCAATAATGCAGGTGCCGCATATCTGTTCAATGGCACGTCGGGCGCGCTGATCAGCACGCTCAGCGGTTCGCAAGCCAACGATCAGGTCGGTCTCGGGGGAATCACCGCCCTAAGCAACGGCAATTACGTGGTGAGCAGCTATAACTGGGCCAACGGCACGGCGACCAATGCCGGTGCGGCAACCTGGGGAAACGGCGCGACAGGTATCACAGGGTTCGTCTCCAGCACCAATAGCCTGGTGGGATTGAAAGCCAATAATTACGTCAGCAAGGGCGGCATCACCGCCTTAAGCAACGGCAATTACGTGGTGAGCAGCTATAACTGGACCAATGGCACGCTCAACAATGCTGGCGCGGTCACCTGGGGGAATGGCGCCTCGGGCATCACCGGCCTGGTAACCAGTTCCAATAGCCTGGTCGGGTCGTGGAAAAACGACCAGGTGGGAATAGGCGGCGTCAGTGCCCTAAGCAACGGCAACTACGTCGTGAACAGCTACAACTGGGCAAACATCGGCGCACTCTTTGTCGGGGCCGTCACATGGGGGAACGGGACATCCGGCATCACCGGCGCCATTTCCAGCAGCAACAGCCTGATCGGATCGCAAGCGAACGACCAGGTTGGCTATGCCGGCATTACCGTTTTGAGCAACGACAACTATGTGGTGAAAAGCCCTTACTGGGCAAACGGTACGGTGTCCAGCGCTGGCGCGGCGACATGGGGCAGGGGCACATCGGGCGTCGCCGGCCTGATCACCGGTACCAACAGCCTGGTCGGCTCGAGCGCCAACGATCAAATCGGGATCGGCGGCGTCAGCGCTCTGGCTAACGGCAACTACGTGGTGAACAGCTACTACTGGGCTAATGGCACGGCGACACGCGCCGGCGCGGCGACCTGGGGTAACGGCGCATCCGGCATTACCGGTTCGGTCGACAGCAACAACAGCCTGGTAGGATCCAGAACCAACGATCTGGTGAGCATTGGCGGCACGACGGCTCTGAGCAACGGCAACTATGTCGTTACCAGCTATAACTGGGCCAATGGAACGAATGCCAATGCCGGCGCGGCGACCTGGGGTAACGGCACAACGGGCATCACCGGCTTGATCTCCGCTACCAACAGCCTGGTCGGAACAACGGGCACTGTCGGGCGGGGCGGCACCGTCGCGCTCACCAATGGAAATTATGTCGTCAATAGCTACACCTGGGCCAATGGCGCATCCAATAACGCCGGAGCGATCACGTGGGGAGATGGAAACGCCGGGCTTGCGGGGACCGTATCCAGCACCAACAGCCTCATCAGCACGAAGGCCAATGACTTTATCGGCTATGGCGGCGTCACCGCCCTGAGCAACGGCAATTATGTGGTGAACAGCTATTTCTACTATTGGCCAAACGGCTCGACGAATGCCGGTGCCATCACGTGGGGAAACGGCACAGGTGGAACAACCGGCCTGGTCTCCAGCACCAACAGCCTCGTCGGCGCGAAATCCAATGATTACGTTGGATATGGCGGAGTAACCGCCTTGAGCAATGGGAGCTACGTGGTCAACAGCTACCGCTGGGGCAACGGCACGGCAACCAGCGCCGGCGCGGTGACCTGGCTGAACGGCACGTCGGCCTTCTCGGGCCTGGTTTCCAGCGCCAACAGCCTGGTCGGGTCGCAGACCAATGATCAGGTGGGGCTGGGAGGGATAACCGCTCTCGCTAACAGCAATTTTGTCGTAAGCAGTCATAACTGGGCCAACGGCACGGCAACCAGCGTCGGCGCGGTGACATGGACCAGTGCGACTTCGCCGCTGACAGGCGCGGTCGGCGCCAGCAACAGCCTTGTCGGAAGCTATGCCGGCGATCAGATGGGTGCTTCGACCGTACGCGAACTCGCCAATGGCAATGTTCTGACCGGAGCTTCTTCCGCCCGCAGCGGAACGACAAGCAATGCCGGCCGCATTTCGATTATTGCGCCGGGCACGACTAACCCGAGCTTCGGCACCTACCCGGCCGGCGACATCTACCTCAATCCCGCCTACCTCACCAAGATCACCAACACCGGCACGTCGCTCGTCCTGCAGGCCAACAATGACATCACCGTCAACAGCGCGGTGACCACTTCAGCCAGCGGCAATGGCGGCACGCTCACCCTGCAGGCCGGCCGCAGCATCAGCCTCAATGCCAGCATCACCACCGACAACGGCAACCTCACCCTCATTGCCAACGACAAGCTCGCCTCCGGCGTGGTCGACGCCTATCGCGATCCCGGCACGGCGGTGTTGTCCATGGCCAGCGGCACGGTGCTCGATGCTGGTACAGGCAATATCGTGCTCAAGATCGAGGATGGCGCCGGCAAGACCAACAAGAGCTATGGCGGCATGACGCTGCGCCAGGTGCAGGGCAAGACCATTACCGCCACCACGCCCACCGGCTCCAACATCACGCTCAATGGCACCGTGAGCGCCACCGCCAGCGGCGATTCGGTGGTGCTGGCCGCCGGCGGCAACTTCGTCAACAATGCCGGCGCTTCCGCCATCAACCCCGGCGCCGGGCGCTATCTGGTGTATTCGCAGTCGCCGTTGCTCAACACCCTCGGCGGCCTGTCGGCCCTGCCGCTGTACAACAAAACCTATGCGGCCGATCCGCCCGCAACGATCACCAGCAGCGGCAGCCGCTTCATCTACAGCCTGGCGCCGACGCTGACCTACACCGCCGACAACGCCAGCCGGGTGTATGGCGATGCCAACCCGTCGCTGACCTACAGCGTGAGCGGGCTGGTGGGCAGCGATGCGCTCGGCACCGCCGCCAGCGGTTCGCCGACGCTGAGCATCACCGCCACGCCGAGCAGCAACGTCGGCAGCTACGCCATCAGCATCAGCCAGGGTTCGCTGGTGTCGGACCTCGGCTACAGCCTTGCCTTCGTCAATGGCACGCTGAGCGTGACGCCAGCGCCGCTGACCATCAGCACCAGCGCCGTCACCAAGACCTATGACGGCACCACCAGCGCAGCGGGCAATCCGATCGTCACCGCCGGCACGCTCTACAACGGCACTACGCTGTCCGGCGGCAGCTACGCCTTCCTCGACAAGAACGCGGGCACCGGCAAGACGGTGACCGTTTCCGCCGTGACCGTCAACGACGGCAACGGCGGCGGCAACTACAGCGTCACCTATGCCAGCAACACCGGCAGCACCATCGATCCGAAGACCCTCACCGTCACGGCGGCGGGCCAGAACAAGGTCTATGACGGCACGACCTCCGCCAGCGTCACCTTGTCGGATGACCGCATCGCGGGCGACGCGCTTTCGCTGAGCTACCTGAACGCCTCCTTCGCCGACAAGCATGCCGGCACGGGCAAGACGGTCAGCGTCAACGGCCTGGGCAAGAGCGGCGCCGACGCCGGCAACTATGTTCTGGCGGGCACGAGCGCCGTCGCCAGCGCCGATATCACGCCCGCCTCGCTGATCATCACGGCGGATGGCAAGACCAAGGTCTATGGCGACGCCAATCCCGGCCTGAGCGCCACCTATAGCGGGTTTGCAAGCGGCGATACCGCTGCCAGCCTGACCGGCGCACTGAACCTGGCCACGCCGGCGACCGCTGCATCCGGCACTGGCAGCTATGCCATCACGCCCAGCGGCCAGAGCAGCGGCGACTACAGCATCAGCTATGTGCCTGGTGCACTCACCGTCACGCCGGCGCCGCTCAACATTACGGCCGATGGCAAGAGCAAGGTCTACGGCGACGCCAACCCGGCCTTCACGGCTTCCTACGCCGGCCTTCGAAATGGAGATACGGCGGCAAGCCTTTCCGGCAGCCTGAGCTACTCCACTGCCGCCGGGACCGGCTCGAACGTAGGCAGCTACACCATCACGCCTGGTGGGCAAAGCAGCGGCAACTACAGCATCACGTATGTCGATGGCACGCTCGACGTCACACCCGCGCCGCTTGCCGTCACTGCCGTCGATGGCAGCCGGCAGTATGGGCTGGCCAATCCCGGCTTCACCGCGTCTTATGCGGGATTCAAGAATGGCGAGAGCGCGGCCAGCCTGGGCGGCACGCTGACGTTCTCGACCGCGGCCGCGCCGGCGTCGAATGTCGGCAGCTACAGCGTCACGCCCGGCGGATACACATCGTCGAACTACAGCATCAGCTACGTTCCCGGCACGCTGACCATTACGCCCGCGCCGCTCACCATCAGGAGCAGCGATGTCGTCAAGACGTACGACGGCACGATGAATGCAGCAGGCAGCCTCGTGGTCGCCTCCGGCAGCCTGTACAACGGCAACACGCTGTCCGGCGGCAGCTACGCCTTCCTCGACAAGAACGCGGGCACCGGCAAGACGGTGACCGTTTCCGGCGTGACCGTCAACGACGGCAATGGCGGCAGCAACTACAGCGTCACCTACGCCGACAACACGAACAGCGCCATCACCCCGAGGGCGCTCACCGTCACGGCAAGCGCGCAGAACAAGGTCTACGATGGCACGGTCCTGGCCACGGCCGCGCTGGCCGACGACCGGATCGTCGGCGATGCCCTCACCACCGGCTATGCCTCCGCCGTCTTCGCCGACAGGAACGCCGGCACTGCGAAGAACGTGACCGTATCCGGCATTTCCCTTGCCGGCGCCGACGCCGGCAATTACACGTTCAATGTCGTCGCCGGCGCGAGCGCCGACATCGCGCCGCGGCCGCTGACCGTTGCCGCCACCGGCCAGAACAAGGTCTATGACGGCACGACCGCGGCAACGGTGAATCTGTCGGACGACCGCATTGCCGGCGATATCCTTGCCGCCAGCTACACGAACGCGGCATTCGCCGACAAGCATGCCGGCATCAGCAAGGCCATCAGCGTAAGCGGCATCGCCAAAAGCGGAACGGATGCCGGCAACTATGTCCTGGCCAATCCAAGCACCGTCGCCAGCGCCGACATCACGCCCGCAGCGCTCACCATCACCGCCGATGACAAGAGCAGGCTCTATGGCGTTGCCAATCCTGCCCTTACCGCGATCTATGCCGGCCTGGTCGGCGGCGATTCGGCGGCCAGCCTGGCCGGCACGCTCAGCCTGTCCACGCCGGCCGGCCCCGCCTCGAACGTCGGCGCCTATGCCATCACGCCTTCAGGACAGAGCAGCGGCGACTACACGATCAGCTACCTGCCCGGCACGCTGAGCGTGACGCCCGCGCCGCTGACCATCAGCAGCGGCGCCGTCACCAAGACCTATGACGGCACCACCAGCGCAGCCGGCAATCCGATCGTTACCGCCGGCACGCTCTACAACGGCAACACGCTGTCCGGCGGCAGCTACGCCTTCCTCGACAAGAACGCGGGCACCGGCAAGACGGTGACCGTATCCGGCGTGACCGTCAGCGATGGCAACGGCGGCGGCAACTACAGCATCACCTACGCCGACAACACGAACAGCGCCATCAATCCGAAGCCGCTTGCGCTTTCCGCCACGGCGCAGAACAAGACTTACGACGGGACATCGGTTGCCGCCGTGTCGCTTGCCGATGACCGCATCGCCGGCGACGTGCTATCCGCCGCTTATGCCGCCGCCAGCTTCAGCGATAAAAACGCCGGCACTGGAAAGACCGTCACGGTGTCCGACCTCTCGCTTTCCGGGGCCGACGCCCGGAATTACACCGTGAACGCTTCCGTCGCCACGGTAGCCGACATCACGCCGCGGATCTTGACGGTAACGGCCACCGGCCAAAACAAGATCTATGACGGCTCAGCCAGCGCCACGGTCGCGCTGCTGGATGACCGCATCGCCGGCGATGCGCTTTCCATCAGCCATGGCGGGGCTTCCTTTGCCGACAAGCATGCCGGCATCGGCAAATCCATCGCCGTGAGCGGCATCAGCAAGAGCGGAGCGGATGCCGGCAATTATGCTTTCGCCAGCACGGGCGCGACGGCGACCGCCGATATTTCGCCCGCCCCGCTCGCCATCGTCGCGGATGACAAGAGCAGGCTCTATGGCGATGCCAATCCCGCCTTTACCGCCTCCTACACCGGCCTGCGCAGCGGCGATACCCCGGCCAGCCTTGCCGGCAGCCTGACCTTTTCCACGCCGGCCCATGGCGCCTCCCATGTCGGCAGCTACGCCATCACGCCCGCCGGGCTGAGCAGCGGCGACTACAGCATCAGCTATGTCGGCGGCACACTGGCGGTCGCGCCGTCGCCGCTGACGGTCACGGCCGACAATGCCAGCCGGCAGTACGGGCTGGCCAACCCTTCCTTCACTGCGTCCTACAGCGGCTTCAAGAACGGCGATACCGCTTCCTCGCTGGGCGGCACGCTGGCTTTCTCCACCGCTGCCACTGCGGGTTCGAATGTCGGCAGCTATGGCATCGCGCCGAATGGGCACGCCTCCAGCAACTACAGCATCAGCTATGCGCCCGGCACACTGACCGTCACGCCCGCGCCCATCACCATCAGCAGCAGCGATGTGAGCAAGATCTACGACGGTACCACCAGCGCCGCGGGCAGCGCGGTCATTGCCTCAGGCAGCCTGTACAACGGCAATACGCTCACGGGCGGCAGCTACGCCTTCCTGAACAGGAACGCCGGCACCGGCAAGACGGTCACCGTGACGGGCGTGACCGTCAACGACGGCAACGGCGGGAACAACTACAGCATCACCTACGCAAACAACACCGGCAGCACCATCACCCGCAAGCCACTCGCCGTCACCGCTGCCGGCCAGGACAAGGTCTACGACGGCACGACCGCCGCCATGGTGACCTTGTCGGATGACCGCATCCTCGGCGATGCGCTATCCATCAGTTACGGCAGCGCCGCGTTCGCCAGCAAGAACGCCGGCCCAAATCAGGCCGTTGCGGTGCACGGGATAGCGGCATCGGGACTGGATGCGGCAAATTACCAGCTGGCCGGCACCACCGCCGCGGCCACCGCCAGCATCGCCAAGGCGCCGCTGACCATCACTGCCGATGACAAGAACCGGCTGATGAGCCAGGCGACTCCTCCCTTCACCGCCACCTATGCCGGCCTCGTGGCGGGCGAGAGCGCGGCGGATTTGAGCGGGACGCTGGCATACGCGACACCGGCCACCAGCGTCTCGCCGCCGGGCAGCTACGCCATCGTGCCGTCGGGGCAAACCTCGTCCAATTACGCCATCAGCTTTGCGGCCGGGACCTTGAAGGTAGCGGCCGATCCTTTGCCTGCACCTGCACCTGCACCTGTGCCATCGCCCTCGACATCGCCCGCATCCTCGCCCGCATCCGCACCGGTTCAGACGCCGCCCGTTAATGCCCCGGTATCCGGCCCTCCCTTGCCCACTGCGCAGCAGCCGCTCGGTGATACACCGACTAGCCCATCCACCTGGCTCCCGCCCGTGCGCACCCTCCTGGACCTGATTGCGCCGAGCGGGGCTGCGGCGCCCCTGCTCAGAAACGTCAACGGCGACGGCGAACGGCAGGAAAACCCCAACCGCATTGGCAGCGGCAAGGGTTGGAACGATAGCCTCGGCAGCGTCCGCTTGGCCGCGACTACCGTCGAGCGCGATGTGGACGGCTGCCTCATCTCTCCCAGCCGATGCGCTCCACCAGACAAGGTCATTGCGCGCCGCGCGGACGGCGAGCCCCTGCCCGGCTGGCGGCTGTTCGACGCCGAGTCCCTGCGCTCCATTGTCCTCGATCCGCCGCCCGGATCGCTTCCCTTGCCGGTGGAATTGACGCTGCGGCGGGAGCGCGGCAGCGAAGCCGTCATCCGCACCCTGCCGGAGCGAAGTTCTCAGTAAGCGCTGCTGCGCCGCGACGCGTCTGGCCGAAGCAGATGCCCAAAAGCGGCGCCAGCAATCAATCTTGGTAGACCGCCATCATGCTGCGCGCTGCCACTTCCCAGCTGAACGCCTGCCGCATGCCTTGCTGCTGGATCTTCCGCCATGCCTGCGGCTGGCCATGCAGCCTGAAGGCTTCGCCCACCGCCCAGCGGAAGGCGTGGGCATCGAAGTCGTTGAACACGATGCCGGTGGCCGTGCCGGCCGCCAGGTTTTCCGGCGAGCGGTCCGCCACCGAATCGGCCAGGCCGCCGACCCGGCGCACCAGCGGCACCGTGCCATAGGCCAGGCCGTAGAGCTGGGTCAGGCCGCAAGGTTCGAAGCGGGACGGCACCAGGATGAGATCGCTCCCGGCAATGATGCGGTGCGCCTTGGCTTCGTCGTAGCCCAGCTGCACCGCGACCGACTGCGGATGGCGCGCGGCCGCCTCGCGGAAGGCGTGCTCCAGCCAGGCGTCGCCGCTGCCGAGCATCGCCAGCTGGCCGCCGCGCTCGATGATGTCCTGCACGCCGTCGAGCACCAGGTTCAAGCCCTTCTGGTCGGTCAGGCGGCTGACGACGCCGAACAGCGGCGCATCGTCGCGCACCGCCAGGCCGCATTCCGACTGCAGCGCGCGCTTGCAGTCGCGCTTGCCGCGCAGATCGTCGGCGTCGTAATGGGCGGCGACGTGGGCATCCACCCGCGGATGCCAGACGGCGTAATCCACGCCGTTCAAAATGCCATGCAGGTCGGCGGCGCGGCCGCGCAGCAGCCCCTGCAGTCCGCAGCCCTGCTCCGCGTCCTGGATCTCGCGCGCATAGGTCGGGCTGACGGTGGTGATCTTGTCGGCGTAGTACAGGCCAGCCTTGAGAAAGGAAACGCTGCCGTTGAATTCCACGCCATGCATGCCGAAGAACTGGCCGGGCAGGTCGAGTTCGCCGAAGCACTGCGCCGGGAACACGCCCTGGTAGGCCAGGTTGTGCACGGTGATGACGCTGCGCACGCCTTGCACGCCCCAGGCGCGCAGGTAGGCCGGCGCCAGGCCGGCATGCCAGTCATGGCCATGCAGCACGTCCGGCCGCCAGGCGTCATCCAGGCCCTGCGCCAGCCGGGCGCCGACCCATCCGAGCAGGGCGAAGCGGCGATGGTTATCGCCATAAGCCTGGTGATAAGCATCCGCATACGGATTGCCGGGACGGTCGTAAAGGCCGGGCGCCTCGATCACGTAGGCATCGAGGTCGAGCAGCTTGCCGGCCAGCAGGCGCACGGAGGATGCGCCGAAGCGCGGCGGCAGTTCTGCCAGCGTGCGTGCGTCGCGCAGTCCGGCCAGCAGCGCCGGGAAGCCCGGCACCAGCAGGCGGGCTTCGCAGCCCAGGCGTGCCTGAGCCGTGGGCAAGCCGGCTGCGACGTCGGCCAGGCCGCCCGTCTTCAGGTAAGGATAAACTTCGGAACAGACATGCAGCACCCGCATCATGCGCCCTGCCCCTCGGCAGACGGGTTCAATCCTGTCCTCACGCCTGCCCCGCCTTCAGCTTGGCCAGCATTTCCACCGTCACCAGCACCACGCCGTTCTCGGTGCGGAAGAAGCGCTGCGCATCCAGCTCCGCATCCTCGCCGATCACCATGCCGTCCGGGATGACGCAGCCGCGGTCGAGCACCACCTTGCGCAGGCGGCAGTTGCGGCCGATGACGGTATGCGGCAGCACCACCGCCTGGGTGATCTTGCAGAAGGAATGCACCCGCACATTGGAGAACAGCACCGCCTGGGTGATGTCGGAACCCGAAACGATGCAGCCGCCCGAGATCAGCACGTTGGCGGTTTCGCCGTGGCGGCCGCTTTCATCCGGCACGAACTTCGCCGGCGGCAGCTGCTCCTGGTAGGTCCAGATCGGCCAGTCGCGGTCGTAGAGGTTCAGCTCCGGCATGTTGGAGGCGAGATCGAGGTTGGCGGCCCAGAAGGCGTCCACCGTGCCGACGTCGCGCCAGTAGGGCTGGGCGCGGGAAGCGGCGGGCACGCTCGACATGTTCAGCGGATGGGCGAGCGCCTGGCCCTGCGCCACCACGCGCGGAATCACATCCTTGCCGAAATCATGGGTCGAATTCTCGTTGGCTGCGTCTTCCTGCAGCAGCTGGTACAGGTAATTGGTGTTGAAGACATAGATGCCCATGCTGGCCAGCGAGGTCTCCGGCTTGCCGGGCATGCCGGGCGGCGCGGCCGGCTTCTCCAGGAATTCGGTGATGCGGCGGCTGTCGTCGATGGCCATCACGCCGAAGGCCGATGCCTCGCTGCGCGGCACCTCGATGCAGCCGACGGTGCAGCCGCGCCCGCTCTCCACATGGTCGAGCAGCATCAGCGAATAATCCTGCTTGTAGATGTGGTCGCCGGCCAGGATCAGGATGTACTCCGGGTTGTAGGAGCGCAGGATGTCGATGTTCTGCGAGATGGCGTCGGCGGTGCCGCGGTACCAGTAGGCTTCGTTCACCCGCTGCTGCGCCGGCAGCAGGTCGATGAATTCGTTGGCCTCGCCGCGCAGGAAGTTCCAGCCGCGCTGCAGGTGCCGCAGCAGCGAATGCGACTTGTACTGGGTCACCACGCCGATGCGGCGGATGCCGGAATTGATGCAGTTCGACAGCGCGAAGTCGATGATGCGGAACTTGCCGCCGAAATACACCGCCGGCTTGGCGCGCAGGTCGGTCAGATTGTGCAGCCGCGAGCCGCGCCCGCCGGCCAGCACCAGGGCCACGGTTCTTCTCGGAAGCTGCCGCGCCAGAAGCAGCTTGTCAATTACCTGATTCATCTCTTGCCTCACGTCCTTGTTCTGTTTTGTGTTCGATTTCAAGCTCGGCGCCGCCAGGCAGTGAAGCCTGGAAACACCCGACATGTCGCCGCCGAAGGCGCAGTCCGCAGGCGGGATTCCATCATGCCACCGCGCCGGCATGCGCGCAAACGGCGGCCTGCCTCAATCATCTTGTTCGGCCAGCACCAGCATGAGGGTGGACAGCGGCGGCAGCGTCAGGCCGAGCGAATATGCCCGCCCATGCGATGCCACAGGCTCGGCTTCCAGCAGGCCGTTGCCGAGGCCGCTGCCGCCATAGACTGACTGATCGGTATTGATGATCTCGCGGTAGCGGCCGGCGACCGGCACGCCAATGCGGTAGCCGTGGCGCGGCACCGGCGTGAAATTGCTGACCACCAGCACGAATTCTTCCCGCTCGTTTCGGCGCAGGAAGGCGAACACCGAATTCTCGGCATCGTCCTGCACCAGCCAGTCGAAGCCCTGCGGCGAGGCATCGCGTTGATGCAGCGCGCCGAAGTGGCGGTACACCGCATTCAGGTCGCGCACCAGGCGCTGCACGCCGCGATGCGGCGCCTGCTCCAGCAGATGCCAGTCGAGGCTGCGTTCCGCATTCCACTCGTCGCGCTGCGCGAATTCGCCGCCCATGAACAGCAGCTTCTTGCCGGGATGTCCCCACATGAAGCCGTAGTAGGCGCGCAGGTTGGCGAAGCGCTGCCAGTCGTCGCCCGGCATCCGGCCCAGGAGCGATCCCTTGCCATGCACCACTTCGTCATGCGACAGCGGCAGCACGAAATTCTCGCTGAAGGCGTAGACCAGGCCGAAGGTCATCTGGTGATGGTGATGGCGCCGGTGCACCGGGTCCTTCTGCATGTAGCGCAGGGTGTCGTTCATCCAGCCCATGTTCCATTTGTAATGGAAACCGAGGCCGCCCTCATGCACCGGGCGGGACACGCCCGGATAGCTGGTGGATTCCTCCGCCATGGTGACGGCGCCCGGCCGCAGCGCGCCGATCACCGTATTCATCTCCTGCAGGAAGGCGATCGCCTCCAGGTTCTCGCGGCCGCCATGGACATTCGGTATCCACTCGCCCTGCTTGCGGCTGTAGTCGCGGTAGAGCATGGACGCCACCGCATCCACCCGCAGGCCATCCACGCCGAAGCGCTCCAGCCAGTAGAGCGCATTCCCAACCAGGAAATTGCGCACTTCGGTGCGGCCGGTGTTGTAGATCAGCGTGTTCCAGTCCGGATGGAAGCCCTCGCGCAGATCGGCGTATTCGTACAGGCAGGTGCCGTCGAAGCGCGCCAGCGCGTGTTCATCTTCGGGGAAATGACCGGGCACCCAGTCGAGCAGCACGCCGATGCCGGCCGCATGCGCCGCATCGACGAAATGCCGGAAGTCCTCCGGCGTGCCGAAGCGGGCGGTGGGCGCGAACAGGCCGGTGGGCTGGTAGCCCCAGGAGCCGTCGAAGGGATGCTCGCTCACGGGCAGCAATTCGACATGGGTGAAGCCCATCTCGCGCACGTAGGGAATCAGCTCGTCCGCCAGTTCGCGGTAGCCGAGCCAGCGCCCGCCCTTCTCCACCCGGCGGCGCCAGGAGCCGAGATGCACTTCATAGATGCTGACCGGCGCGCCGATGCCATTTGCCTCCCGGCGCTGCGCGGGCATGGGTGACGCCGGCGGCAACCGATGCACTATGGAAGCGGTCTGCGGCCGCAGCTCGGCGCGCAGCGCGTACGGGTCCGACTTCAGGCGCACCGCGCCGTGCGCATCCTTCAGCTCGATCTTGTAGAGGTCGCCCGGCTGCACATGGGGGATGAAGATTTCCCAGACGCCGCATTCGCGCCGCAGCCGCATCATGTGTCGCCGGCCATCCCAGTTGTTGAAGCCGCCGACGATCGATACCCGGCGCGCGTTCGGCGCCCAGACCGCAAAGCCCACGCCCGTGACGCCCTCCATCACGCGCGGATGCGCGCCCAGCACCTCGAAGGGCCGGCGGTGGGTGCCTTCCGCCAGCAGCCAGACATCCATTTCGCCAAGCAGCGGCGGAAAACGGTAGGCGTCTTCCATCTCCTGCACCTGGCTGCCCCAGTCCATGCGCAGCCGGTAGGGGAAAGGCTCGCGCCGATGTGGCAGATGGATGGCGAAGAGATCGGTGCCGGGCAGGCGCGGCATGGCTGCCGCTTCGCTTCCATCGCGCGCATCGATCAGTGCCGCCGACACGGCTCCCGGCAGAAGCGCCCGCACCACCAGGCCGCCTGGCGCGCGATGCATGCCGAGCACGGAAAACGGATCGGCATGGTCGCCGGACATCAGGACAGCGACGGTAGCCGGGCTCAGCAGGAAAGCGTCTTCTGGTGGCGCCGAGGGGGGTCTTGTTCTTGTTCTCAATGCGGAGTCCATGTTCATGACAGCGAAGCCAGCGCAAAAGTTTGCGCCGAGCCGGAGATATTAACGCCAGGAAAGTGAAGCAAGTTTGAAGCACATCAGCACATGGCGCGAAATTCGGCATGCGTTCGAGCGCCATGAGATGGGCTATCGCAGACGCGTGCCGGCACGTTAAGATGCAAACTTCCCAGAAGAATGTTTATCAGCCCAGACATGAATAACGAAGCAGCGCAGTCGCATGTGACACCCGGCACTCAGCAGCCTGCAAGCCCTGTATCTGGCGGGCGTCGCAGGATGCTCGGCCTGGGTGGCGCAGCGGCGGCCATGAGCCTCGGCGGCTGCGCCACGATCAAGTCCTGGCTGCCGGCCTACTTGGGCGGCACACCGGCCCGGCCGGCCGCGACGCCAGCCGCTGCGGGCTCCCGCATCTGGCTCGACATGGACCAGAAGCAGCTCGACGCCGCCTACGACCAGGCCGCCTACGCGCCCAACCGCGATACCGTGCTGAAGCGCTACGAAGCGGAGAGCGAACGGGTACGCGCCCGCATCGGCGCGCCGCGACGTTTCAGCTACGGCTCCGAGCCGATCGAGGCACTGGACTGGTACGCCACCGACCGGCCCAACGCCCCGGTCCATATCTTCCTGCACGGCGGCGCCTGGCGCGGCGGCACGTCAAAGGAATACGGCTTCCCCGCCGAACTGGTGACGCGGGCCGGCGCGCATTACGTGGTGCCCGATTTCGTCAGCGTCATCGACGCCGGCGGCAACCTGCAACCGATGGCCGACCAGGTTCGCCGCGCCATCGCCTGGGTCTACCGCCACGCCCGCCGCCACGGCGCCGATCCGGAACGCATCACCCTTTCCGCCCACTCTTCCGGCGCCCATCTGGCGGCCGTGGCGCTGACCTCCGACTGGTGGCAGGATTTCAACCTGCCGAAGAATCTGGTCAAGAACGCGCTGCTGTGCAGCGGCCTCTACGACCTGCGGCCGGTGCGGCTCTCATCGCGCAGCAACTACGTCAAATTCACCGACGCGATGGAAGAAGCGCTCAGCCCGCAGCGCCACCTCGACCGGCTCGCGACGCCGCTCATCATCGCCTACGCCAGCGGCGACACACCTGAGTTCCAGCGCCAGTCGCGCGACTTCGCGGCGGCGGTGAAGGCGGCGGGCAAGCCGGTGCAGCTGCTGGTGGGGCAGCATTACAATCACTTCGAGCTGCTGGAGACGATGGGGAGTCCTTATGGGGTGCTGGGGGAGGTTGTGGGGCGGATGGTGAAGTGAGGCCCTAATTCCCGAGGCTGACTGCGCTAGATCTTCGACTTCCAAATGGCTTGCCATGTGAGTCATTCACAAAGAACCCGGCGTCAGGTCAAAGGCGTCTTTTAATTCTATGGCCGGCACGCCAGCTGCATCCTTTTCCGGCCACGTCACCTAAGCGATAGGGCTGCAGCCTGTTTCTGACGAGCTTATCGGACGCAACGCCTGGCTTTATTGCATCGTTGCTAGTTACACGATCTGCCATTCCGATTTCCACTTAAGAATAGACCAAATTCACAATAAGCATTAATACGTAATCGCGGCACAATAGCTTAGTGGCCGCGGTCCCGTAAGAGGTCTTTTTTGAGACGTGCAGTTCATAAAGCCGCAGCCATGCGTCCTCATTAAAGGAGCATTGCATGAGCGCCGACCTGCAAAAAGTCAGCACATCTGACATCGCACAGCGTGCGGATGTAAGTCCAGGACAGGAAGTGTTGATCGCTAACTTGAACGAAACCGCCCCGTCGGGCAATTCCCCCATTGAACTGGTTAAATCCCTCTTCGAAGTCCTTTCCTTCTCTTTCTACGGCTATACGCTGATCATTCAAACTCTTTTTATGCTACCGGACATGCTTGGCAAACTCGCCGCCGACGCCAATATTTCGTCGGAAAGCATCAAGGGATTAATGGAAAAGCTAAAGGATGATGGCAATCGCCAAATTCTTACGCCGGCCCTGGACGCGCTCAAGCAAGGTATTGAACAAGTTATTCAATCGGGCGCAAGAGGAGCGGATCTAGTTGCAGCCTTATCAGTCCACTTGAATGAGTTCATCGGCGAAGCAAACGCGCTTCTATCGAAAAACGCACAGTCAACCCGGATATCAGTACCGGTAAAGAATGTACCGGGCCTTCCTTCTAATGGAGCGCAAGCTTCGAAACCAATTACCAGCCCAGTCATACTCCAGCCTGAATCACAGAAGTCAACCCCGGCGACAACGGCGCCTGCGTCCTTACCGCCCTGGATAAATCAAGCGAGACTGGACGTAACGAGAATATCAAACGACGTGATCAAGGGCGCTCTTTACGACAGTGGCGAATTACAGAAATGGGTAGCCGAGATTGTTACTCTTATTTCCCAAACTCCCGACCTCCCGGAAGGAAAAAAACTGATCAATGAGGTGAAACGGGCAAGCCTCATCAACAACGCGAACTGGCAGGCATCGGCAAGCTTCGCGAAGTTCGACCCTTATCGCTATGCGGGAAGCCCTGACGCATTTTCGAAAGGATGGTCGCAACTCAACGAACTATATCAAAAGGAAAGCGTCAACAAGCAGCAGCGAGGTTATCCGACCGTTCAACTTTCGCAACTGCTTGAAGGAGCCCGTACACAATTAATACAGTTTCGCTACGTTGCCTTGAGGAATGCCGCAGTAGCAGCCATGAACATTCCAACCCAAAGGGCCGATGTAAGCAAAAAAGCCGGCGCATTGCTCAGTTTTCTGAAATCGCAAAAAGTGGCGATTCCAGCGCAGATCCTCCAAGACCTCACACTTTTAGCGAGCAACACATGGGGCAAGCCACAACCATCAACGACACACCCCTCTCCAAGCCCAACAGCCGATATTCGGCAAGCCCCGCCAAAACCTCAGCAGTCATCCGGAAGTGCCTCAGCGGAAGCCCAGAATCCGCCTCCGTTGACCCAAGTCGATAACGTTACTTTGCAAGCTGTGATAGCGCTGCATCCGGAATTAGCAAAGAATATTGAGGACCTCAGGCAGCGGGTTTCGCAATTAGGCACAGTCAACGCTGGCGGCGCGCCGGGCATGCCGCCGAACAAGGAAGGTCAGATTGAAGCCTTGGTCAATGCGATTATTTCGGTTGGCAATACCCTTGCCGACCAGACGGTGAAGCTAGCGGGTGGACAACCCACCGACGATACCAAGCTGCAAATTCAGCATATGGCCGTGACGTTCATCGCCAACGCGCTTTTTCCGGCTGGCGAAGGCAATTTGATGGCGCAGATACTGGTTAATGGTGGGCAGGCGGCTTATGAGAACGCGCTCAATCAATACGCAGACCAGGTCGCAGGCAGACGGCAAGGCCTGAATGCTTGGGAAGCGGTTATTGCCGGCATGACGGGCTCCGCATTCGGCGCAGCCATCCACATCTCAGGCGATCTTCTTAACCGATTGATCAAGGCATTTGGTGAACCCAAACTTGCCGGGTTCAGCGCTACAAGTGCAGGTCTTGATGGATATATTTTGCAACCGATGAGAATTGAAGGAAGCGTGCTCAACAATGAAAGGGGCTATCCCAGCACGCGGCCCTCGTCACCCACTACTTCGGAAGGCAATCGTGAACTAATTGATATTGCTGCTTCCTTATCTAATCAAAATGCTTCTGAGTCATGGAAACTGTTGCAGGACGCTGGCTGGCAGATCGCCCATGGTGAAAATTCAATGCTCCAGTCTTATCAGATAGATGGAGAAAAAAAGCTCATCTTAATAAAACAGGGCCTTAGCAGGAGGCAGCTCCGCGATGATTTGGGAAATGTATTCAAGCAAGCGGAGCGCGTCGAAATAACAAAGCTGTTAAACGAATCACTATCCTCCTTGCCTTGGCCAGCACAGAAAGATGCCGACATTCGAACAATCTACGACTTCGTGAGCGGCAGTTTTAGGCGAAATCCGGAAAGACTCCTTTCCGCAATCAGCAATATTGAACGCGCGGCGAAACCTACGGGTGGCCTAAAGCTGCTGCTGCTAAAAAAAGTTTTCCCTAATTTTTCTGGGCTTGAAAATCTTTCCCCGAACAGTCAAGCCGCAATATTGGAGTGGTTATATCCTCCTTTCAGTGGAAGCTTTATACAACGCGTCGAATCGATCGCCAGCTTGAACTTCCTTATATCAGGAAAGCCGGCGGAAAAGAAATTGGCGAATGATGCAGCAAAAATCAGAAAATCCCTTGCTGAATCAGCTCGCCAGTTGGGATTTAAAACTGAAGGGCATTTCATAGATGAGCTGCGCCGAAGCCTTTCTCATTCGGCACTCGAAACTTTCGATAAGCGAGAATACGCTGCGATCAGCGATTCGATGCTTCGTGCGCGAGCTGACTTGATACCGTACATCAGAAACCGCTATCCGGAGCTATGGGCGAAGTACGTTCTTAAATGTAACGAACTCGGTGCCAGGCAGGAATTGGGCATTAGCTTTCTGCCTGAGGGGCCCATCAGCATCAGTCTGATAGAAGACGACTCTAACATTAAAGGTCTGAGGGTTTTCTTGCCGCCGCCTTTCGATTCAAAAACGCTTGATGCAAAAATCGCAGAATTGTTTAACAACTTCATTGAGTCAACGCTTTTAAAGCGTGGCAGCGTTCCAATTTCCACTCAAGCCCCTATTAGTGAAAAAATTCAAAGACAATCACCGCCGCAGATGCAAGAGCCTGCTGTAAACGGTAGCGTTGTGCCGCCACCCGAATTAAAAAGCTCCCCCGCACGCACCGCTCAGCAAACGACGCCTGAACCTTCAACTTCGTCACCTGAAAAACCCAATTCTTCACGATCAGAAAATACTAACCCGGTCGCTGGGTTCGACGTGACTGTAGAACAAATTAAGAACGGCGAAGTTCAAATCCTTTCTCAACTTCCTGGAATCCAGATTGAACGTGTCCAAGTCAGAAGCAACGTAACTTACCTAAGCTATCCGAGTGGCCATCCTCAAGGTGTGGATGCGCTATTGACCGTCGCGGATTTTTCGCCACGTGGTGCTACGGGCGAGCCATTTTCCCGCCTACCGGAAGGATGGGTTAGGGCACACCTATTGCCGGCAACGATGGGCGGGGTGGGCGGAAAGCTCAATATCGTGGCAACGGATCGCATGCTCAACCATCGCATGATGGCTTCCGTGGAAAACATAATTCGGAGAATGATGCGAATCGCTGCAAGTAAGCCGAACGCTGCCGTAAAGCTATCCATACGCTGCAATTACTTTACCCGCGATGGAAAAATCGTGGAGGACATTCCTGCCGCCATTACTTATGATGCCGTCATCGTCGACAAATCAAAGCGAGGCACGGAGTACGCCGAAATCCCTGGCCAGCCCAGTGTGCATGTTACCCAGTCAAATGCACTTTACCACCTGAATGCGAAAGACGGCGTGCCGGTTTACACTGGATATGGCCCTCAGAACAGTGACGCCAGGTTCGCATATAAACCGGTTGGGAAGATAAAAACGCCATCGTTGGGTGCCCCCGAACCCAAAGGCGCACTCTGGACGGATAGAAGAAAAATCGTCATCAAAGACCTAGAAGCGAGTGGAAATCAGTCTGTGGGAAAAATGGACGCATTCGCACTGCAAATTGCCTATTCAGGTCAGTTGGATGACAGAAGCAAGCCCTTCGATGCTGACAAAGCCTTTTCCAAATTGCATAAATTCCGTGCTGACGCCCAAGAAGCTTTAAAAAAATTGAAAACTGATTATCTGTTCTGGTTCAACAGTCAAGGGACGGCTTTAACAGCGTATCGCGCAGAAGAAGAGCGCTATATCGATTCAGTCGTCCAAGTGTACGGAGTTCGCAACCAGCAAATGGTTAACGAAGTAAGAACTCAAATATTCCAGCGGGCTTATCTGCAGTTTGAGCAACGTGTTAGATCATTGAGGGAAAATCGATTAACTGATGAAAAACTTCTCGAAGAACTCGCGGAATTCTCACAAATGACAGTGCGCGCATCGAAGTCTTTTGCTTCAACTCGCGGGGAAGATGCTTCTGGTGTGAGCTATTCAGGCGATTTTGCCATGGGGATCCTTTTCCGTTCTATGGCCCTCGACCATGTGTTGAAATTACGCCCTCATCTTGCCACCGAAGCGAAAGTGGCTACCATGCTACGAAATTTGGATGGCAATCGGATCGAGTTGGAAAGCATGCTTGCACTGGAAAAACCCATCGAATCGAGGGATAAGAAACGCATCGAAGACGCGCTCGAAGAAATTAGAAGGGTAAATATGACTGTCGAAAAAGCGCTAAGTGAAACGCCTGAAGGTGGATAACTTGCAAGCAGATGCCATGATTTAACCGACTGCAGTTCATCAAGCTGACGGACCGAGGTGACAGCAGAGAAATCAAGAACGCTTCGTAGTAAGTGTGACCTGATCTGGAATTTGCCCGGTTTGACAGAGGTAATTGTCAGGTAAAGTTCATCGGTTTAGAGCGATAACTATATCGTGTCAATCTTCCTTTCCGTCCAATAGGGTTTGGGCCACTTATATACATCAAGCGGTAGTGGATTGACAGCGTTCCAACAACAGCAACGGAGTAAACCATGGCGATCACGTCGAACATCCGAATCAACAGGGACCTTCCTCCAAATAATTCAATACAAGAGCCTGGTCCTTCACTCAAAAGGGGAACTGCTCAGACCGCTTCCACTTCTTCCAACGGAATGTCGGATAGCGCAACCAAGAAAACCGAACTTTCTACGCCGCTCATTGCGGTTTTCGATGTTTTCAGTAATGCCGACGAGACTGTCCGCTGGGTCGATGTCAACAACGATGGCATGAATGATTTCCTTGGTCATGGAGATATCGTGTCAGCGATCATTCAAGCGAAGACAGGGATTGCGCCCGAACACCATGATGCAAGTCCGGAAGCGGTTGTAACGTTCCTTTGCGACTTGAACACCAGCAGAAAAGGAGATTTCCAAGGCGTGTTCTTGAACTTCTCACAAGAGGTGAGTGACACACCCGAAGTCGTTGACGCATTGATCGACGCTGCTAAGAAAGGCGCGAAGATCACGATCTCGGAAGGCAACCGGAACTTCAATCAGTTGGCCTTAAACGTGCGCAAACGTTTAGGTGGCAAAAAGCACCCCAACATAGCAATCGTCGCCGCTTCGGATGGCAGGGTAGGGGAAAAACCGAGCATGATCGCGGACAGCAAGAACGTCTTCCGCAAAGATCTGACTGATGCGATCTCGAACGGTCGGTTGAAAGTGATACAAGTGCGAGGAGGATTTGACATCAACGGCGACAAATTTCCAGATTTATCAGACAACGTTGTTTTCAGAAACTGGAACGATCTCACCGGCAAGAAGCTTGCAGAGAATTGGGCACCAGACGACGTCCGGAAAAAGATAAGAGGCGGCGCTCAGGTTGGAGAACTATGGACCGACTCGACATTGAATGGGAAGCTGATCCGGATTTCCGACATCGGCGACCAAGATGAACGCGAACTGGTGCTTCGGGACCTGGCCGCCAGATTAGGTTTGACCAAAAACCAGATACAAGGACTGTATGTCGATCTCGGCGCGCTATCAACTTATGTCGTAACGATGCAAAGCGGCGGCGGACTCGTGGTGTATAGCGCCAATGGTCGCGGCGAACTGTCCCGCCTTTCACATAAAGGCGGCTTTGGCGACGCGGCGGCGACTTCATGGGCGGCACCGAATTATCTTGCTGACCTTATTCTTCAATTTGAGAGCACAGTGAGACGTGCTCGATAACGATTGCACGCTTGCCACATCAAATCTTGGTGTCTGCATGAATGCTTGGTGAACGTCCCCGCGGCAGCGGATTGGGCTTGATCACATCCCCCGTTTCGCGGTACGGCCGCCACAGCTTTTCCGCTGTGGCCAGACACACGCTGAAGAGTGCGGCCACTTCACGCTAACTCACCGTGCCGCGTTCGCTGGCGGCAATCAGTTTCCAGCGCAATTTTTTTTGATAGGGCGGCGGCCATGACATTTTTCCTCCATACCAGACATGTCTCGGACCTCGTATCTCTAACTTCGCTTCTTATGCTTTACCGTAACTCGCTGTAGTTACGACAAACCCACAGCGGAATTCAGAGCGCATAAGGAAATGGAGCTTGAGCCTACGATGCTCACGCTACAGTAGGTACGGATGCGCTTCTCGACCGAACCTTCGCCCCTTGAACCTACTAATCCTTAAGGTTTAAAGAAGAGTTATCAGGTAGGGTGCTTAGGTAGTTGAACAGATTTCCTTGTCCTTTAACGTTAATTTCAACAGATCCATCCGCTTTTTTAAGAACGGCAAGTTCATCGTTTGAATGCAGTCGCCATTCGGTGAAACTGTGATCTTTATTGTACCGGCTGACACGCAGTTGCCCATTAATCGTTTCAATTGTGTAGGAGGGCAAACTTTTGTTTTGTGGCGTAAGTTCAATTGAGCGATGTTGAGTAATACCTTTATACGTTTCTATTTCTTGAGGCCGGCTGTATGAAGGAGCGACCGAATAACGTACGACTTTTTGACCAGAGTCTGTACTCGCAGCAATAGACATGTCGACGAAAAATGCTAAGCTGCCCTTTTTACTAAGATTTTGTAGTCGACTAGCAAAAAGGTCTTTAGATATGCGGTCCAAGAGCGGAAGATTAGCATCCGGTGTCGCGCCATCGGAGCTATTTTTTACTCCAACTGGAATTCTGGATATCTTGTGATTGCTTTGGTTATTACCAGCACTCGAAACTTTGTGTGTCGGGTCGAAAGAAGACATTTGGACTCCCTGTATATAAATTGAAATTATTTAGACAGCATCAGGGTCAATGCAAGCCACGTGCCATAGAAGCAATGTTTGCGCAACTTCTGATAGAAGGTGACGGCGGTTGAAAACCAAAGATTGGTGTTCTAACTCTGTCCTCATCCAACTCGTAAATCGAACTTCTTTTCAATAGCCGTCGATATATCTTCGGTCATCCTTCAACTGCCACCACCCCGGCAACAACCCCCTCACTTCCCCCCGATTGAACCGGTCATCAATCAAGTACACCACCCCCACATCCTCCCGCGTGCGGATCACCCGCCCCGCCGCCTGCACCACCTTCTGCAAGCCCGGATACAGATAGGTGTACGCATAGCCCGACCCGAGCAGCGCCTGCAGCCGCTTCTGCATTTCCTGGTTCACCGGGTTCACCTGCGGCAGGCCCAGCGTGGCGACAAAGGCGCCGATCAGGCGCGCGCCGGGCAGGTCGATGCCTTCGCCGAAGGCGCCGCCGAGCACGGCGAAGCCGATGCCGCGGCTTTCCGGCGTGAAGCGGGCGATGAAGGCGTCGCGTTCGGCTTCATCCATGCGGCGCGACTGCAGCCAGGTGGGCATCTCGGGATGGCGGCGGTGCAGCTCGGCGGCGGCCTTCTCCAGGTAATCGTAGCTGCTGAAGAAGGCGAGATAGTTGCCCGGCTGTTTGGCGTACTGGCTGGCCATCAGGTCGGCGATCGGGGCGAGCGAGGCGTCGCGGTGCTGGTAGCGGGTGGAGATGCTGGACACCACATGCACGTCCAGCTGCTCGGCGCTGAATGGCGATTCGACATCCGTCCACACCATGTCGTCCGGCAGGCCGAGCACTTCCTGGAAGTAGTGCCATGGGCTGAGCGTGGCGGAGAAAAGCGTGGTCGAGCGGGCGGCGGCGAAGCGCGGCTTGAGAAAGGGGGCTGGCAGCACATTGCGCAGGCACAGGCGGGATGACTTCGTGCGGCCGCCGTCGATCAGGCTGATATCGAAGAGGGAGTGCTCGCCGAACAGTTCCGCTACCCGGGTGAAGTGCAGCAGATCGAAATAGAACTGCTGCAGCTGGCCATCCACCGCCTGCGGCTGCTCGGCGAGATAGTCGGTGATGTCGGCGCCCGCCTGCTGCAGCGTGGACAGGAAATCCGCGGGCGGCGCGGGATACACCTGGTACGGCGCTTCCTGCTCGGCGTGCAGCGTCTTCCAGGCGCGCTGGATGCGGTCGAAGGAACGCTTCAGGGCCGGCGGCGCGGTGCGGCGCACCTGGCGAAAGGCGAACTGGTCCAGTTCCGCGCCGTACATCTTGCGGGCGCGGTCCACCAGGTTGTGCGCCTCGTCCACCAGCACGCCGACGCGCCAGCCGTTGGCCTGCGCCAGCGCATGCAGCATGGCATTCAGGTCGAAGTAATAGTTGTAGTCGCCGACGACGACATCGCTCCAGCGCGCCATGTCCTGGCTGAGGTAGTAGGGGCAGATGTCGTGGGCCAGGGCGACTTCGCGCAGGGCGGCGCGGTCGAGCAGGGTGCGCCGCACGGCGGCCTCGCGCGCCTTGGGCAGCCGGTCGTAGAAGCCTTGCGCCAGCGGGCAGGCGTCGCCGTGGCAGGCCTTGTCCGGGTGCTCGCAAGCCTTGTCGCGGGCGACGATTTCGATCACCCGCAGCGGCAGGCCGGGCGAAGCGGCCTCCAGCTTGCGCACCGTTTCCAAGGCGAGGCCGCGGCCGGAGGTCTTGGCGGCGAGGAAGAACACCTTGTCGATCTGCTGCGTCGGGCAGGCCTTCAGCATCGGGAACAGGCTGGCGATGGTCTTGCCGATGCCGGTGGGCGCCTGCGCCAGCAGGCAGCGTCCCTGGCTGGCGGCGCGGTAGACCGCTTCGGCGAGCTGGCGCTGGCCAGGCCGGAAATCGGCATGTGGAAAACGCAGCGCCTGCAGGGCGGCGTCGCGCGCCTCGCGGTGTGCCATTTCCTGCCTGGCCCAGGCGAGGAAGCGCTCGCACTGCCGGTTGAAGAACTGCTCCAGTTCGGCCGCCGCGTGCAGTTCGGTCAATACGGTTTCCTGCTGGCTGCCGATATTGAAGTACACCAAGGCCAGCGTCATCTCGCTCAGCCCGAGCTTTTTGCACAGCAGCCAGCCGTAGATCCTGGCTTGCGCCCAGTGCAGGCTGCGGTGGTTGCCGGGGATGGCGTCGAACTTGCCGCGATAGGTCTTCACTTCTTCCAGCCGGTTCGCATCCGGGTCGTAGCCGTCGGCGCGGCCGCGCACCCGCAAGGCGTCGTACTCGCCTTCCAGGCTGATCTCCGACTGATAGGAAGCCGGCCGACGCCCTGCGACAACCTGGTGGCCGGCGATGCCTTCCTGCGCCGTGGGTGATGGCGTGAAGCGCATGTCGAGACCGCCCGCCTTGGCGGTGAATTCGCACAAGGCGCGCACGGCGACGACGTACTGCATGGAAAGCGTATCCGGGTCAGCCGAAGCGGTAGGAAGCCATGGTCACGCCCATCGCGTGTTCGATGATGAGCCGCTCGCCCGGGCTGTCGCCGGCGGCGCCGGCGGCGGCGAACAGCGGCACGAGGTGGTCCTCGCGCGGATGGCACAGCCGGCCGCTGGGTTCCTGCGCCCAGTTGACCAGGCGTTCGATACGGTGCGCCGGATCGGCCACCGCCGAGTACAGGTACTGCTCGAACTGTTCCGATACCGCGCCGGCGGCCGGATGGCGGAAGGCCCGCATGTTGTGGAAGCTGAGCCCGCTGCCGATGATGAGCACCCCCTCGTCGCGCAGCGGCGCCAGGGCTTGCCCGAGCTTCACATGCTGCAGCGGGTCGTAGCTCGATTGCATCGACACCATCAGCACCGGCACGTCGGCCCCGGGGAATATGAGTCCGAGCGGGATGAAGGTGCCATGGTCGAAGCCGCGATGTGCATCCTCGCCGCAGGACAGGCCGGCGCCGCGGATCAGGTCCATGGCGCGCGACGCCAGCGCCGGCGCGCCCGGCGCGGGATAGCGGATCTGGTAGGTATGCGCCGGGAAGCCGGTGTAGTCGTACAGCATCGGCGGTCGGGCGCCGGTGCAGACGGTGAACTGCGGCTCTTCCCAGTGGCCGCTGATGATCAGCACGGCGGCGGGCTTGGCCGGCAAGGTTTGCGGCAGCTGAGCCAGCACCTTCAGCGTATTGGGATACTCATGCCGGCGCTCTTCCATGAAGGGCCAAGGGCCGCCGCCATGCGACAGGAAAAGAACGGGAAAACGGGAGGAAGAGGCTGTCATTGCAAACCAGACATCGAAGCAGCAGGGGAGAAGGCCTATTGTTGCATACCTGGTGCCTCAAAGGTTGGTGCAGCAGCCGGAGTGGACGTGTCCCCGCTGCCCGGTTTTTCAACCTTTGCTTGGCCTGGCCAGCAGCGCCTTCCACCCATTTCGCTTCGCCTCGCGCAGGCGCTGCATCACGCTGGCTGCTGCCAGGGACATCCTGTCGTCGCGGCGCTCTGCCTCCAGCAGCCAGAGCCTGGCATCGCGCACGCGGTTCTGCAGCGCCTGGCGGGCGAGGTGGCGGCCGTCGAGCAGCCAGTGCAGGCGGTTGCGATACAGCTCCAGGCGCGAGATGTCGCGCAGCTCGCCGCCGAGGCGAAACTTGTATTCATAGCGGCCGGACATCAGGTGGAAATGCCTGCCGCCGCGCTTGATGCCTTCGCAGATGGTGAAGTAGTAGCACAGGATGCCGAGGCTGTAGTCGTTGTACGCCGGATCATGGGCGATCACGTGCATGAAGTAGTTGTCGCGGATGCGGAAGCCGATGGCGCCGGCGCAGACCTTGCCGTCGATGCGGGCGACGCCGACGATGCCGCACTGCTTGGCCATCGAGACGATCCAGCGGGTCTCGTCCTCATCGATGCGCGAGACGATGCGCTTGCCCGCCATGCGCGTTCGGTTCAGGGCGATGATGTCGCGCAGGTCCGATTCAGCGATGCGGTCGGCAAGGTAGACGTCATAGGTATAGCTCGGAAACTTTTCTCCCAGCGTGGCGTGATAGCGCTTGATATTGCGCCGCATGTTCTTGCCCAGCCGCCCATGGTAGGCGTCGATGCTGTCCGGCAGGCTCACCACGATGTCCTCCGTCACCGGCACGCTGGCGTACGGATAAGGCAGGACGCGAGGAAGCTCGCCGGCCATTGCGCCGGCATTGGCCTTCCGATAGACGATCTTGCCGACCCCAGGATAGGTGGCGAACACATGCTGGGCGAAGCGCCGCACCGAGTCGGCGTCGATGCGGATGAATTCGCTCAGCACCGTCACCACCCGGCCCTCGCGGCGATAGAGGAAGATGTCGGTGATCCTGCCCTGCTCCCTGACCACGAAGGTACTGGCGCCCGGAACTTCGTCGGCGATGCGGTAATTGCGCAGGGAAGGCACGAGATGGTCATGCACCCGGTCGATTTCGGGGCCGGTGAAGTCGGGCACCTGGCCGTCGTAATCATGGATGACGGGAGTGGCGGGATCTTTTACTGCCGGCGCTTCAGGCTCCAGCAAGCCGATTTCGATATCCGGTGACTTCATGTTCCTCCTGCTGATGATGGCCGTGGCAGTTCAATCTCGTCTGTGACTGCGTGCTGCGGTTTCGATGCCAAAAACGCAGGCGAGTTACATCAGGGATATTGACCGGCATTAAGCGAGAGGAACAATGGAATTCCTCCAGGCATTTTCATCGGCAGGGCGTGCCGCCTAGGTGGGGCGGGATGCCGGTCTCGTGGGCGTCGTGACGCTGACGCTTCAGATGGCTCAAGGTTTCCGCCGGGCAGAGCCGGAGCGCACGATGATGGCGAATTTCCCGGCCGGCCAGCGCTTCGACGGTTTTTCCAGAGTCGGAATTGACTCTTGTGAGCACAAACAGCTGAGGTCAAAATGAAGAAATATTCGGCTGAAGCCGAATCAGTTCTTTGCCGTAGCTGATCATCTTTTTATGACCGACACACAGATTCCTATTATTGCTGCTTACTTGAGTAAGTATCACAGGAAGGGATTTGCCGATCCGCAGCGTGTAGTCAAGCTTGCCTCGATTCAAACCAACGTAGGAGATATAGCCTTCCAACACCGGCAATCACCGCGTTAGCGGAGCTACTGCCAACCTATATGCGGTAGTTTCATGACGTGAACTTGAAACCGTTATTTCATGAACCGTAAAACTTTTTTGACAGCTGTCTGGGCTTTAATTTTTTTAATGTTTTTTGGGTTCGGTGTCATTCATATTTTTTGAGCGCAAAGACCATCCTTGAAATTCAAAAGACGAACTACTGGCCTAGCGTTTCAGGAACTATCATCTCATCGCTAGTGCGTGTTGAAAAACGACGCGGCGTTAGCTATTGGCCGGAAGTGAAGTACCGATATCAGCACGACGGCCAGCTTTTCATAGGCTCCAAGATTTGGATGTACGAGGGTGGGGAAACTGAACCCACCGCAAGAGAACTTATAAATGAGTATTTACCGGGCAAACCGGTACGTGTCTACTTCGATCCTGAGAACCCTGCGTCGTCCGTGCTTCGCATAGGATTGAATCCAGGCGCAATTGCTTGGCTTGCCGTCGCTTTGTTCGGAACCGTTTTTGGGGCCGTGATGCTTTATTTCACTTTTTTCAGCAATCAAGATAGGCGCCGGCCAGAATAACTAGCTGACCGATCAAAGGTAGTGAGGTAGTGTCATCGGCGCCGCCTTCCCACCACCTTCACCCGCTCAAACTACCCCAACGCCACCTGCGCCGCCACGCCGCACCTCGCCATCACATCCAACCCACAAGCGCAAACCGAAACACGCCCGCTAAGGCCGGCAGATAGAGCGTAGCCAACGGCATCACGACGGCCGCACCGGCCACCAGCAGCGGAAGGCGGTTAGTCGACGTCAGCACATGCAGCGCACTGCGCCTCGGCGACAGGCCGGTAAAGATGGGCGCGAGGTTGGGCCAGCACCAGCACGATGAAGCCCGGCCGAGCAGCGCGTGCAGCAGGACCATGACGGCGATCGACACATGCATGGCCAACACATGGCACATGGAGATTTGCATGGCTGTGAAGATGCGCCGGCCGCGGCGGATGCTGAGGGCGATGGAGGCAAGACCATGCCGATCAGCATGATGCTTCGTTCAGATCGCCCAGCATGAGGCAGCGCGCGGGCGTCGCCAGCAGGAACATCGATTCGCGCCTCCCGTCCAGCAGCATACAGTGCAGCCGGTTGCCGCTTCCCTTGGCGCACGATCTGTATCGAATCCTGCAAGGCAATTGGGTCGCTTCGTTTCCTCATAAAAATCCCTGGCATTCGCTGCGCTGGTTTGTAAAAACGCCTCGCCTGATCCACCCGTCATCCCCTGCCAGCGGCCGTCCTATCTTCGCAGTACTCGCGGTTTTCCCTTATCAAATGCCGGCAGTCAAATGGCATACCCCATGCTTGCCATGCCCGGTCCACCACCCAAGGAGACTTCCATGCAAGCAAAAACCACCCTCATCGCGGCGGCCATCGCCCTGCTCTGCTGCGCCGGCGCCCAGGCGCAGAACAGTTCCGGCTCCTCGAATCAGCGCGACCAGTCCGGTTCGGGCGATCAATCCCAGAAGCAGCAGATCGATCAGCAGCACAAGGCGGCAATCGAAAAATGCAATGGCATGCAGGGCAATGCCAAGGACGTTTGCAAGGCAGAGGCCGATGCCCAGAAAAAAGTCGCCGATGCGCAGATGAAGCACCGCGGCGACAACTCGCCCAAGAGCCAGCTGGAGATGGCCGAAGCCAAGGCCGAAGCCGACTATGACATCGCCAAAGCCAAGTGCGGCCAGCAGGTCGGGGACGCCAAGAAAGCCTGCGAGGATGAAGCCAAGGCGGCGCAGAACCTCGCCAAGGCCCAGGCCAAGCGGCAATCGCTGACGCAGGCTGCCGGCGCGCAGAACGTCGGCAGCGCCACCAGTTCCGGTTCCAGCGGCACCGGCGGCGCTTCCGCCAGCAGCGCTTCGACGCCCAGCGCTTCGACCAGCCCGAGCGCCTCGCCGAGCACAGCCAGCACGCCGCCTTCCTCCGGCGCCTCCGCCTCGCCGAGCACCGGCGGCACGTCGGGAAGCAGCGGCACCTCCGGCTCGAGCAGCAGCGGCAGCGCCGCATCCGGTTCGCCCTCGGCCACCGGCACCACGCCCGCTACCGGCAGCAGCGCAGCGCCTTCGTCGAGCGCCGCGCCGTCCAGCGGCCCGTCGGTGGATTCCTCCAGCTCTCCAGGCACGTCCGGCTCGTCCGCTCCCTCGTCGCCGTCCTCCAGCTCCGGTTCCAGCCCGTCGTCCGGATCGACCTCCAGCGGCAGCAGCGCGTCCACCCCGTCGGCCGCGCCGGCTTCCCCGCCGCAGCCTGCCGACAGCAAGTAAGCGCCTTAGGCCATTGCCTCACACCCAGGCGCTGCCGCCGGTGTCCTGCATACCGCGGCAGCGCTGGGTCGGCCTCAGTCATCAGTTGCCGATGCCGACCACCTGAGCAAGGAACATCGTCACTCCACTAAGGCAGACGTTGCCGGCACTGGTCCCGGCGTTGTTGACAAGCGCGGCCGACGCGGCGACAGCAAAGCATCCTTACGACAGCGGCGCAGCGATTCCGGCAAAAGCTTGCATGGCGTTTTCCTTCTCATGATCGCGCCACTCCCAATGCCGCCTCATTGAGCGAGATAGCCGCCATCCACCGGATAGTAGGCGCCGGTGGCGAAGGAGGCGCGGTCGGAGCTCAGCCACAGCACCAGCTCGGCGACCTCGTTTGCTTCGCCGATGCGCCCCATCGGATGCAGCGCCGCCAGCGCTTCGAACGCTCGCGGCGGCAGATCGTCCAGCAGCGGCGTGCGGATGAACGCGGGGCCGACGGTATTGACGCGGATGCCGCGCGACGCATACTCCAGCCCGGCGGTGCGCGTCAGTCCGATCAGCCCATGCTTGGCGGCGACATAAGGCGCGTGTTCGCGGAAGCCCACCTGCGCCAGGATGGAAGCCATGTTGACGATGCTGCCGCCCCCCGATTTCAGCATGGCGGGGATCTGGTAGCGCATGCCGTAGAACACGCCGGACAGATTGACCGCGATCACCCGGTCCCACTCCTGCGGCGCGCATTCGCCCACGGTCGCCGCGGCGCCGCCGATGCCGGCGTTGTTGCAGGCCACATGCAGCGCGCCATAGTTTTGCATGGCTGCGTCCGCCAGCGCCTCGTTATCATCGGCGAGGGAGGTATCGGCGCGCACGAAGAGGGCATCGCCGCCGGCGGAAAGAATCTGCTCCACCGTCTCGTTGCCGCCCCGCTCGGCGATGTCCGACACCACCACCCGGGCGCCGGCTTCGGCGTAGGACAGCGCCACCGCCCGCCCGATGCCCGACCCGGCGCCGGTCACCAGCGCCACCTTGTTTGCCAGCGGCATGATCCGCACCATGGTCGCTCTCCTTCCCTCAATGCGTCATCAGCACCGGCGCCGTCATCGCCTGCAGCACGGTGCGCGTGACGCCGCCGAGCAGGATTTCGCGGAAGCGGGAGTGGCCGTAGCCGCCCATGACCAGCAGGTCGGCGCCGAAGTCGGACAGGTGCGACAGCAGCGCATTGCCGATGTCGATGTCGTCGCCGGCCGACTCGCGCGAGACTTCGACGTTGATGCCGTGGCGGGCGAAGTACTGGCCGATGTCGGCGCCCGGCAGCTCGTCCAGCGGCGTCTCGGCCTGCGCATCGAACAGCGCCACCTGCACCTGCTCCGCCTGCATCAGGAAGGGCATCGCCAGGCTTACGGCGCGCGAGGATTGCACGCCGCCATCCCAGGCCACCACGATGCGCTTGCCGACGCTGTTGAAAGTGCCGGCATAGGGCACGATCAGCACCGGCCTGCCGGCGTTCAGCACCACGTAGGCCGGCATGTCGGCGCGCTGGCCGAGCAGGGATTCATCCGGGTCGTCCTGGCCGATCACCACCAGGTCGCTGTAGCGCGCCTGCAGGCACAGCGCCACGCCGGGATCGTCCTCCACCACCCGCTTCTCGAACAGCGCGACGCCGGCGCGGTCGGCCACGCCTTCGAACTCGGCGAGCGCATCGGCCGCCTGCCGGTTCATGGTGTCGAGGTAGGCGGACAGCAGCACCGCCTCGTCGGCCATGCCCGGCATGTACAGGGCCGCAGGCAGGCCGGTGACGGCCACGCCCACCAGATGGGCGTCGTTGCGCAGCGCCAGGTCGGCGGCGATGCGCACGCGCTCGGCGTTGTGATCGGAATCGTTGACGTGGACGGCAATGGTTCGGTATCTCATGGCGGCTCCTCGGGGGATCAATGGCTGGATGACGGGCACACCGGCTGCTTCAGCAAGGGGATGCGCTTCTCATCGTTCGAATACATGAATGCCGGGCGCCGGCAGCAGCGGCGGATAGCCCGCCGCCGGCGCGCCGATGGACGGCGGCGCGGCGCTCCAGTCAGTCGGCCCAGGGCGGCGTAAAGTGGCCGGTCCACATCGTTGGGCGGCTTGATGCCGGGCGGCTGGTCCATGCCTATTCCAGTTTTCGGAGGTCATGGCATGAGGAGGCTCATGCGTGGCTCTCCGCTCATGCCGCCGCAGGCGGTGCCCGCGGTACTCGGCATAATCAGAATTTCATCCTATCGGCGCAGGGGAAACGCCGAAAGCGGGGTATTTGATGTGAATCAAAAACGTCAAGATAATAATTTCCTCCAAGGCCGGCGCGAGGACCGGCGCACCTTGGCGCAAAGAGGATGACGGAAAAAGCAGCGGCTCCAGGCTGTCCGCAACGCGGCGAAATATTCAGCCGGCCGCCTGGATCGAGCCAGCACTTGCTGCGTGACGCGGCCGGAAATCTGTTGATGCCGTTGCACCTCCGCCCATGCAGGCGGAGTTTGCGTCACTGCGAAGGCGCGGCCTTACTGCGCGGCACCGCCACGATGAACCGGCAACCGTGGCCGATACCGTCGCTCTCGGCGCGAACGGAGCCGCCATGCAGCTCCACCAGGCTTCTGACCAGGGCAAGTCCGATGCCCAGGCCGCCTTGCGAACGGTCGTGGCTGCGTTTGGCCTGCGTGAAAAGATCGAAGGCCTGGGCCAGCATGGCGGAATCCATGCCAATGCCGTTGTCGGATACGCGCACGCCCACCTGCCGCGCATCGACCTCCATGTCCAAGACGATCCGGCCGCCGTCCGGCGTGTACTTGGCGGCATTGCTGAGCAGATTCGCCATCACCTGCACCAGGCGTTTGCGATCGCCTTCCACCAGGACGGAACCAGGTGGCAGCCGCAGTGCCAACTGATGTCGGTGCCGCTCGATCAGCGGCCGCGCCTGCTCCACCGCATCGTTGATGATGTCGGCCATGTCCAAGGCCTGACGGTCGAGGGTGATCAAGCCGCGGGTCACGCGCGAGACATCGAGCAAGCCGTCGACCAGGCCGGCCATGTGCCTGGCCTGGCGCGCGATGATTTCGCTGGTTCGCCGCTAACGTTCCGGATCCGGGCCGGTCGTGAGCAGCAGGTCCGCAGCCGACGCGATGGGCGCCAGCGGATTGCGCAGCTCAAGCGCGAGCATGGCCAGAAATTCATCCTTGCGCCGGTCCGCTTCACGCAGCGCCGCTTCCGCCCGAATGCGGTCGGTTACGTCCATTTGCGCCACTACCGCGCCGGTAGAAAAGCTCGACCAGTCATGCAACCGCAAGCGTGCGGCGATGTCGCCGCCGCCGGCGAATGGCTTCTTTGTCATTGATGCTTATGGCCAAACTTTTCTTACCCGCATGCTAGTCATGGCTAGGGTTTCGCAGAGGACTGGAGCACGATCATTTGATTCGCATCTAAGATGCATGCCAAGTGCCTGTTACAGCAAGCTTTATTGCGCTCGGCAGGGAACCCGAAGTTTTTCAGCAGCCGGTTTCCCGCATGCCATGGCAGCTTGCTGCCACATCGCCATGGACGTCAGGAGTAAAATCTACGGTTGCCAAGCGCAGACGCACCAATGAAAACTAACAATTGGTTCGTTGCGCATCCTGTTTATCCCCTTAGGTTTTTTATTCGATGTCCCAACCGTCCGATGCCGCCCGCTTTCACCTGCTCGTTTCCGGCGTCAACGACTACGCGATCTACATGCTGTCCCCGGAAGGCAATGTCGTCAGCTGGAATGCCGGCGCGCAGCGATTCAAGGGATACACGTCCGACGAAATCATAGGCCGGCATTTTTCGCTTTTCTATACCGAGGAAGACCGTGCCAAGGACAAGCCGGCCTGGGTGCTGCAGACTGCGCTCAAGGAAGGCAAATACGAGGAAGAAGGCTGGCGGGTGCGCAAGGATGGGACGCGCTTCTGGGCCAGCGTGGTGATCGACCCGATCCGCGACGAGCAGGGCAATCTGGCAGGCTTCGCCAAGATCACGCGCGACATCACCGAGCAGAAGAAGGCGCGCGACGCCATGCTGGAGAGCGAGCAGCGCTTTCGCTTCCTGGTGCAGGGCGTGACCGATTACGCCATCTTCATGCTCTCGCCGCAGGGCGAGGTCAGCAACTGGAATGCCGGCGCCCAGCGCATCAAGGGCTATGCGCCGGAAGAGATTATCGGCCAGCACTTCTCCCGCTTCTACACCGAGGAGGATCGCGCCATCGGCCTGCCTGCGCGCGCGCTGGAAACCGCCCCGCGCGAGGGCCGCTTCGAGAACGAAGGCTGGCGGGTGCGCAAGGATGGCACCCGCTTCTGGGCGAACGTGGTCATCGACGCGATCCGCGACGATCAGGGCGGGCTGCTCGGCTTCGCCAAGGTCACGCGCGACATCACCGAACGGCGCGATGCCGCCCAGGCCTTGGAGCGGGCCAAGGAAGCGCTGTTCCAATCGCAGAAGCTGGAAGCCATCGGCAAGCTGACCGGGGGCGTCGCCCATGACTTCAACAACCTGCTGGGCGTGCTCTCCACCGGTCTGGAAATCCTGGCCCGCGAAGTGCAAAGCCAGACCGGCATCAAGATGATGGCGGCGATGCAGCGCGCGGTCACGCGCGGCGCCACGCTGACCCAGCAGTTGCTGTCCTTCGCCCGGCAGCAGCCGCTGCGGCAGGACCGGTACAACCTCAACGCCGTGATCGGCAAGTTCGAGGCGGTGCTGCGGCGCGCGATCGATGAATCGATACGCTTCGACCTCAGGATGGACCCGGCGCTGCGTCCGGTGCAGATCGATGCCGCCCAGTTCGAGGCGGCGCTGCTGAACCTGGTCAGCAATGCGCGCGACGCGATGCCGGATGGCGGCACGCTGACGCTCTCCACGGAGAACGTGCAGCTGGGCGAGAACCAGGTCGATCACCTGCCGGCCGGGCAGTTCATCAAGGTGACGGTCGCCGATACCGGCTGCGGCATGTCGCCGGACGTCGCCGCCCGCGCCATCGAGCCCTTCTTCACCACCAAGGAGGTAGGCAAGGGCACCGGCATGGGCTTGAGCCAGGTATATGGTTTGGTGCAGCAATGCGGCGGCGATCTGGAAATCGCCACCGAAGTCGGAAAGGGGACCGTGATTTCGATCTACCTCCCGGCCCTGGGTGCCGAAGACAGCCGGGACCTGGCGTCGGCCGAGACCAATGCGGGCAACGACAAGGCGCTGGTGGTGGACGATCAGCCGGATGTGCTGGAGGTGGCGGCCGAGATGTTCCGCAGCATGGGCTACGACGTGCTCTCGGCGAACAACGCCGCCGGCGCGCTGGAGATCTTGAAGCGCACGCCGGACATCGATGTCCTCTTTTCCGACGTTGTGATGCCCGACATCAACGGCGTCGTGCTTGCCCAGGAAGCGCGCAAGCTGGTCCCTGGCATCAAGGTAGTGCTCGCCTCCGGCTATCCGGCGCCGGCGCTGAACGAGGAGAACGCCAGCATCCGCAGCTTCCAGTTCGTGAGCAAGCCGTATCGGCTGGCGGAGATTATGCGTAAACTGCGGGCGGTGGATTGAGCTGGAAGAGTTCACCGCCAGCTTTCAAGGAAGTAGTCGCTCTGCAACCCGAATTCATTGTCCTGGTTTTTGGAGGAAAAGACACCATCCGGTTTGCTCGCCCGCAAATGGAAACTCACTTCGATGCTTCCAAACCTGTAACTGCAAATGGCCCTTAAAAATGGCAGTCAATCTTTAGGAAATGTTGTAGATGACTGCCTGGCGTAAGAATCATATGCACTGTCAAGTTCAGTCACAGTTGCCTGTTTCCAGAGGCTTCATCTACCCATTTTCTAGCAATCTCAGGATCGATGAAGGCAGATATTGCTTCATCTGATAATTCACCGGAACCGTCCGGGGACCACCCGCCAATACAAGTGACGTCATCGAACTTAAGATTGAAGGCTTCCCAGAAGTGGCACATCATTTCAGACACATTCAGATCGTAGTCAACCAAAACATACAAAATATCGGCACTGGTTTTCCCATCGCGCTTCATTCTTCTCATCAGTGCAATTATTGCCGGATTATTATCGAACTCCATTATTAGGATTCCTTAATATAAGCGTTGAGGCCGAGTGAAATCACTGCGCTTTGCAGATAGGTTTGAAGGACAGTCGTATTGTTTGAATCGAGTGCCAGCATCGGTATTGCTAACGGTGTTGATTGGCTAACTGAGCACCTCGTCAAGCATTGAACGTGCCCGGGTCTTAAGATGGCGCAGCTTGGCCTTCAACATTACATGGCACCGCTCAATCGTTAGCAGATCCGGCTAGCAAGGCGGCGGATGCATTAATTGTTGCTTTGGCCTGGATTGCATTCCGGGAGCCGTGCACTTGATCGTCGCACAGATTGTCAATGACTACCATCTCACCGTTGCGCAGACGCGATACCAACAGCTGCTTGGATTGGCAGAGACCAATGTCGGCACCGGCAAGGCGCTGGTGGTGAACGACCAACCGGATGTGCTGGAGATCCTGAAGCGCACGCGCGACATCAATGTCCTCTTTTCCGACATGGTGATGCCCGACATCAACGGCGTCGTGCTTGCTCAGGAAGCGTGCAAGCTGGTCCCTGGTATCAAGGTGGTGCTCGCCTCCGTCTATCCCGCAACGGAGCTAAACGAGGAAACGCCAGCATCCGCAGCTTTTAGTTCGTCAGCAAGGCGTATTGGCTGGCGGAGATCATGCGGAAGTTGCGGGCGTTGGATTGAGCTGCCATTAGTTTCGCTGACTGAATCTGGTGGGAGGCGCTACGCTGCTGCGTAGATTCGGGTGATGAAGCGCCGCGCCGTGAAACGCTGGTTGGCAACCTAGGGCTTCCATGTCCGGAGTTCCAGATTACCCATGATGACTCAGCCAGAGCTCCAATTAGCGTGTTTTCCCATCAGTCTGCGCTTGCCGCGAGATTTTATTCAGGGAGGAGCCAGGATTCAACACACTATAGAGGTTAATCAGCGCGCCAATCGCCGTCGCGTTTGCTTCATCCATATCCGTCCCCTTGGAGTCGAGCTGGTCGTTCATCACCTTTAGCAAGTCGCCTAGAGTCTTGATATTCGGATTATCTTTAATGAATTTCTCCAATTTGACTGCTTGCTCTTCAAGCTCCTTTATTTCTTGCTTTTTGACCTCACTTAAGTCTTTTGACGTCGAGAGCTCAGCAACCTTCGCCTTTGCAGCGGCAATAACTTGATCAATAGGGAAGCCCATCGCTTGGGAATTCAAGCCAATCATCTCGCTACTGATTGTCTCCAGCATGGACTTGACCAAGGCAATTTGAGATGTGGCCGACTGATCTGCTTCGTTAGTTTGATTAGCGGTGTTATTGGAAGTGGTCGCAGGTTGCGAGGAATTATCGCTAGGGTTAGCAGAGTCTGCTTCCGGCTGCGCTGCGGCCGATTGAGCGGCAGTCGATGTTTGCTGGACATCACCAGTGGCAGATTGTTGAGAGTTTGTTGGCTCAGTTTGCGAAGCGGAAGAAGGCGTTTGCGTTGCAGTGTTCCCGACAGATCGATTGGCCCAAGCCAATGCACGAGGCAAAAACTCATCGAAACCTTTCTGGTTGAGCCATCCAAGCCGGTTCCCAAGGGAGAAGAGCTGAGTGCCCAAGTCCATTGCTTGCTGTTTCAAGCCAGTATCCAATTCCGGGTTGTTTAAATAATTCACGAGAAGCGCGGCTGCATCCCTAATTCGATGACCCTGGTCTCCAATCTGGCCCTGAGTAAGGTTCAAGATCTTAGCGATGGTCTTGTTTAACTCTGCCTTCGTTGCATTGAATTCTTGACTAGTTAGTGTTGAATTGGTTGATGCTGGCGACTTCGAGATGGCCGGCGCCGCTGGCTTCGGTTCGGCTTGAGATGCGGCTGATGGTTGGTTACCGCGGCTTACGCTAAGGTCATTAGGCATGACATCTCCCCTTAAATTGGTTAGAGGCCGCAGTGACGGGCCTCGCGCACAAGGCTCTGCAATTGCAATGCCACCCGCTTAACCAGAACGGACGATTTCGCTAATTTAGGAATTACACAACTACTCCTGCATGGCACTCAGGGGCGAATGATGGCATTGAATACGTGTAGAAGCAGGATGGAAAGCCTTGCCACTCTGAGCACTGCTGGCCCCATTAAGCCAAGGACTCGACAAACTATCGCGTTATAGCGACGCGATAGAGTCGGTTCCGTGGCCAGCGCAGCCACCCCAGCGCCACTGGGCGGGCGGCAAGTTATCCGGATACCGGATGAGATTGACTGGTGATGCCGCCCATGTGCAATCTGGATTTGTTCGCGTCGCCGTCATGTGCTATTCCCGGTTTGACCTTGTCATATTTGCGACACCCGCAACAGCGGGCAACCATAGTCAAACGCCTTGAGAGTTACCCATCCTGCCCGGCAACGTGAATGCCCACTATCATGCGGTCGCTTGAGCCATGGCGATCGATCGAAGTCCGCCAGGCTTCACCGCCCCGCCGGCCGCCACCCCCGCAACAGCAACGCATTCGTCACCACGCTAACCGAACTGAAGGCCATCGCCGCGCCAGCGATAACCGGGTTGAGCACGCCGAAGGCGGCAAGCGGGATGCCGACCAGGTTGTAGATGAAGGCCCAGAACAGATTCTGCTTGATCTTGCGGTAGGTGCGGCGCGAGACGTCGATCGCGTCCGCCACCAGCGCCGGGTCGCCGCGCATCAGGGTGATGCCGGCGGCATGCATGGCGACGTCGGTGCCGGTGGACAGCGCGATGCCCACGTCCGCCGCCGCCAGGGCTGGCGCATCGTTGATGCCGTCGCCCACCATCGCCACCCGGCGCCCGCCCCGTTTGAGTTCTGCCACCGCGCCAGCCTTGTCGGCGGGCAGGATCTCGGCGCGGAACTCGGCGATGCCGAGCGCCGACGCCACCGCTTTCGCGCTGCCGGGGTTGTCGCCGGTGAGCATGATGGACGACACGCCCATGGCCGCCAGCCGCGACACCGCCTCGCGCGCGCTGGCCTTGATGCTGTCGCCGAAGGCCAGCAGGCCTTCCAGCGCGAGGCTATCGTCGCGCTTGACCGCCAGCCAGGAGACGGTGCGGCCGGCGGCTTCATGGGCCTGCGCCTGCATTTCCAGCGCCGTCGTCGGCGCGCCGATCTCCTGCATCAGCCGCCGGTTGCCGAGGTAAATGGTGGCGCCATCCGCATCGGCCTGCACGCCGCGCCCGGGCAAGGCCTTGGCCGCGGTGGCAGCGAGCCTGGCGATGCCGCGCGCCGCTGCCGCCTCCTGCACCGCCCGCGCCAGCGGATGGTCGCTGTACTGCTGCACCGCCTGCGCCAGCGCCAGCAGCTCGTGCTCGGCGCGGCCGGCGCTGTCGACCGCCGCCACCGTCGGCTTGCCTTCGGTGAGCGTGCCGGTCTTGTCGAAGGCCACCATGCTGACCGCATGCGCGGTTTCCAGCGCCTCCGCATCCTTGATCAGGATGCCATGCCGCGCCGCCGCGCCGGTGCCAACCATGATGGAGGTTGGCGTGGCCAGCCCGAGCGCGCAGGGGCAGGCGATGACCTGCACCGCCACCGCGTTCAGCAGCGCCTGCTGCCAGTCGCCGGTGATCATGCCCCAGCCGAGCAGGGTGATGAGCGAGATCAGCAGCACCACCGGCACGAAGATAGCGCTCACCTTGTCCACCAGGCGCTGGATCGGCGCCTTCACCGCCTGCGCATCTTCCACCAGCTTGATGATCTGCGACAGCATGGTGGCGCCGCCGACGGCGGTGGCTTCCATCACCAGCAAGCCTTCGGCATTGATGGCGCCGCCGGTGAGATTGTCGCCGACCGTTTTCGACACCGGCAGGCTTTCGCCGGTGAGCAGGGCTTCGTCGAGATGGCTGCTGCCTTCGACGATGCGGCCGTCCACCGGCACCCGCTCGCCCGGCCGCACCACCACCCTGTCGCCGACCCGGACCGAGCCCACCGGAACCTCGCGCTCCTGGCCATCGCGGCGCACGGTGGCGACCGTCGCCCGCAGCGATTCGAGCGCCTTCAGCGCCGCCACCGTCTGGCCCTTGGCGCGGGCCTCCAGCCACTTGCCGAGCAGGACCAGGGTGATCACGACCGCCGAGGATTCGAAGTAGAGATGCTGCATGCCTTCGTGACCGCCATGTTGCAGCAGCAAATAGAAGGAGAGACCGTAGGCGGCGCTGGTGCCGATGGCCACCAGCAGATCCATATTGCCGCTGCCGTTGCGCAGCGCATTCCAGCCGGCGCGGTAGAAGCGGGCGCCGAGCCAGAACTGCACCGGCGTGGCCAGCGCCAGCTGCAGCCAGCCGGGCAGCATCCAATCACGGCCGAAAAGCAGCCCGATCATGGGCATCACCAGCGGCAGGCTGAATAGGGCCGAGGCTGCCACCGGCCACCATGACGGCAAGCCTCGGCTCTCCTTCGCCGGCGCGCCGGCTTCGTGTACCGGCCTGGCTACATAGCCAGCCTTCTCGATGGCGGCGATCATGGCATGCACCGGCACGCCGCTGGCCTTGACCTGGGCTTTCTCGGTGGCGAGGTTGACCGAAGCATCGGTCACGCCAGGCACTTTCTTCAGCGCTTTCTCCACCCGGGCCACGCAGGAGGCGCAGGTCATGCCGGCAATCGAGAGCGAAACCGACTCCTCCGGCACTTCATAGCCGGCTTTCTCCACCGCGTCGGCCAGCGCCTGCAAGCCGACGCTGGCATCGGCGCGCACCGTGGCCCGCTCGGTGGCGAGATTCACCGAAGCGGTTTCCACACCGGGCACCTTCTTCAAAGCCTTTTCCACCCGCGTGACACAGGAGGCACAGGTCATTCCTTCGACCTTGAAGCTCAATTCGTTGTGGCCGATCTGCTGAGGCTTGATGCTGGTCTTGACGACGGTATCCATGGGGTACTCCTTTCATACCCTCAACGATAAACCTTACCATGATTGGAGAGTCAAGCGGTATTCGGCATGTCGGTCGCGGGCTGTGCTGGCGGAGTGCCAAGCCTAAGCATCCGCCAGTTCGATTGCTCTACCGCAGCGCGGCCGGCGCCAGGTTGTGCATGACGAGAAGAAAGGCGGTGGCATCCACCGGGCGCCGTCCGAGTCCAGCGCGGCCGGCCGCAATGGGAGGCTGTCGTTGTGCTTCTGCATGGGCTTGCACTCGTTGCGCGATGATGCCCGGAGGACTGAAGCGATGACATGCGGCTCGACGGGCATGCAGCCGAAGCCTTGACGGTATGAACCATGCCATCCATCCTGACTGGCGCGAAAAACCGGCGCGGTGGACTGCGATCAACTATAAGCTGAACGACGTTTGTCCTTGCTGCAGCGGCAATGACGGTGATTACGTTGCGCCGATCAGCGTCGCGAACAACCCGGCGCAGCTCACGCTCGACAGCTTCGCGCCTACCGCTTCGGATTCCAGACGCCATGGCGGCACGGTGTCGGTGACGATGATGCGGTCCAGCGCCGCATCCGCCAGCACCGTATTGGCCTCCTCCGCAAAAGCGCCATGGGTTGCGCAGGCGATCACGCTGCGCGCGCCGGCGGCACGACAAGCCCGGGCAGCGCGCACCAGCGTGGCCCCCGTGCTGATCAGGTCGTCGAAGAGGATGGCGAGGCGGCTGCCGACGTCGCCCACCAGCAGGTCGCCGCTCAAGCCTTGCTCGCTGCGATGCTTTTCCGCGAAGGCGATTCCGACCGGCCGGTCCAGCCGCTGCGCCAGCAGCTCTCTCAGGCGCTCCGCCCGCTTCATGCCGCCGGCGTCGGGCGACACCACCACGACATCGGCTTGACCCACAACCGGCAGCAGCTCCGCGACGAACAGTGGCGCCGCCTCCAGGTTTTGCGCAGGAATGCGGAAGGCATTGTCGAAGGCGGCGGAATTATGCACATCGATCGTGACAATGGCGTCGGTGCCGACCGCCTCGAACAGCTGCGCCACATAGCGCGTGGCTACGCCATCCTGCGGACGGGTGCGCCGATCCTTGCGCGCATAGGCAAGGTAAGGCACCACGGCCGTCACCCGCGCCGCGCCGGCATCCTTCAGGGCGCCGATGAAGAACAGCAGCCGGCACAGCTTGTCGTTGCCGCTCTGGCTGCGGTCCGCATGCAAGGCATGCACCACGAACACCTGCCTGCCCTGCACCTCGTCCACCGGCCGGGTCTTGTGCTCGCCATCCTCGAACTCCCGCTCCTCGTGCGCCGCCGGCTCCAGGCCGAGGTGGCGCCCGATGCGCTGGCCGAATTCGCTGCTGCCGTGCAGCGCGAACAGCAGCGGCGGTTTCCCGGCGCCATCATGGATCGATGTCATCGCGCCGCTCAATGCTGGATGGCGCCGGCATTGCCGCTCGGGCCGAAACCGCCGCGGCGCTGCCGGCGTTCGGCATCCTGCTGATCCACGACCACGCCGGTCATCAGGGAGAGTTCCATGGTGAGAAGGCTGAACACATCATCGGCGCTGACGATGCCGTACAGCCCGCCCGACTGCGCCAGCACCGGCAGGCGGCGGATGTTATGCGCCCGCATCAGTCGAAGCGATTCGAGAATGCCGTCGGTCTCGCTGACGGCGACGAGGGGACTGCTCATCATGTCGCCGGCGGTGAAGACGGTGACGTCGAGCTGCAAGGCAATCGTCTCGACCACGATGTCGCGGTCGGTGATGATGCCGATCGGACGCGCGCCGCTTCCCTCGCCTTCGACCACCACCACGTCGCCGACATGATGACGGCGCATCAGCGCGGCGACTTCCGGCAGCGGCATGTCCTTGCCGCAGGTAATGACATTGGTGGTGCAGCATTCGCTGATGGGCATGGCTGTCTTCTCCTTGATCGTCATGATTGCCGCAGTCACCGCAGATCATGCTGCATCGAAACCTCGATGGCTGACGTTCATTGCGCGCGGGCCTTTCTCGGTTTCAGGCTAGGCCAGCGGAGTTGCGGCCTCTTTGAGCTAGGTCAACCGGCGCCGGCACCGGTAGGGCGCACCATGGACGGGCCGAATTGCATGGCGGCCGCGACGGTTCCGCGCATCGGACTCGAACTTACCTGACAGACATGGAGACGGCGATGAATGACAGCATGACGGTAGGCGACTTGTGCAATCGCGATGTGATAGTAGTGACGGAAGACATAAGCCTGAGGCAGGCGGCGCAGCTGATGCGCGACCATCACGTCGGCAGCCTGGTGGTGGTGAGCGATACGGCGCGCGGCCGGGCGGTGATCGGCATGCTGACCGACCGCGACATCACCGTGATGGGCGTGGCGCGCGACTTCGATCCGCAGTCCCTGAGGGTGGCCGACATCATGAGCACGGACCCGGTCACCGCGGAAGAAGGCGATTCGGTGAATGAAGTACTCGGGCTGATGCGCACCCGCGGCGTGCGCCGCATTCCCGTCACCACCACCGAAGGGCTGCTGGCCGGCATCATCAGCATCGATGATCTGCTGGATGTCATGGCGGAAGAAATGCAGGGTTTCGTGCAAGCCATGGCTCGTGCGCAGACGCGCGAAGCGCGGATGCGGGTGTAAGACGGCAACGCGCAGGAGTTAACGCAGACGGAGGCCGCCAGTACTTCAGTGAGCGCGTGCCGGAACATCGATGCTGGCTGCAATGCCGACCGCATGAAGGAGAGGAGCATGACCCCGACCAACAGTACGCCGATCGGCACCCAATCCACCAAGCCGCCGCAGCCAGCGAAGCGCATAGCGATTTTTTCTGTCCTAAGGTGAAGCGGACGTCCAGGCGCACGCGCTAGCCGCAGCGCCATGCCAGCCCTGCGGCAACCGGGGACGAGGAGTGAGGGCACGCGCTAGAATGAGCATCCGATTCGATCCGGCTCCTCTCCATGACACGTCCTCCCTTGCACGTACCGGAACTCGTCCTGCCTCCGGCGGCGCAGCCCGGCATGACGCTGGCACAGGTCGATACGCCTTCTTTGCTGCTCGACCTGGACGCATTCGAGCGCAATCTCGATCGCATGCAGGCGCATGCGGCGCGCGCCGGCGTGGCACTGCGGCCGCATGCCAAGGCGCACAAGTGCCCGGCTATCGCGCTGGCACAGGTGGCGCGCGGCGCGGTCGGCGTCTGCTGCCAAAAGGTGAGCGAAGCCCTGCCCTTCATGCGCGCGGGCGTGAGCGACATCCATGTCAGCAACGAGATCGCCGGACCGGCCAAGGCGAGGATGCTGGCAACGCTGGCGCGCCATGCGCGCCTCAGCGTCTGCGTCGATGCCGCGCAACAGGTGGCCGTGCTGGCCGAAGCGGCGAGCGCGGCCGAGGCGCGCCTCACGGTGCTGGTGGAGATAGACGTCGGCCAGCGCCGTTGCGGCGTGGGCGATGCCGAGCAGGCCCTGGCGCTGGTTGACTGCATCGATCGTCATCCCTCGCTTCGCTTTGGCGGTCTGCAGGCGTATCACGGCGGAGCCCAGCACCGGCGCACCCGTGACGAACGGCGGGAAGAAGCGCGTCGCGCTGCCGAAAAGACAGGCAAGGTGCTCGTCCGGCTCCAGACAGCCGGCGTGACCTGCGATGTGGTCACCGGCGGCGGCACGGGCAGCGTCGAGTTCGATCTGGCAAGCGGCGTCTACACCGAAGTCCAGCCCGGCTCCTATGTTTTCATGGATGGCGATTACGGCCGCAACGAATGGGCGGATGCTTTCCGCTTCGAACAGAGCTTGTATATCGATGTTGAAGTGATGAGCGTGGCGGCCGGCGACCGGGTGATCGTCGATGCCGGCCTGAAGTCGATGGCGGTGGACTCCGGCCTGCCCGGGATTCGCCATGCGCCAGGCGACGCATCGGGCGCCGCCTCTGCCCTGCGCTATGTCGCCGCCAACGATGAACACGGCATCATCGAGACGGACAGCGGAGCGCTGCCGCCGCTCGGCACGCGCCTGCTGCTGGTGCCGGGCCATTGCGATCCCACGCTCAACCTGTACGACGAGATCATCGGCTTCCGCGGGGAGACGGTCGAATGCGTCTGGGCGGTGGCGGCGCGGGGGTTCAGCCGATGATGGGTCAGAACTGCGCCGCCTTCAGCGGCGGCAAGACGGTTCGAAATCGATTCGTGCGGCGGCACATGGGGCAGCTCGGCATTGCCAGTGCAAGGCGGCGCTCGCCAGGAAGCAGTTGAATGCCGAAGCGAACCGGAAAAACAGGCTTGACTAGGGAAAAGCTGGAAGAAAAAACCTGGGAGGGAAAAACAAGGAAGGTTTGGTTGCGGGGGCAGGATTTGAACCTACGACCTTCGGGTTATGAGCCCGACGAGCTGCCAGACTGCTCCACCCCGCGTCTGAAGAAAATGATTATAGCGCCTTATGAAGGACTTGGTAAGCCCTTTCTGCCGCACCGGATGCAAGGCCGGCGCGGGACCGCCGAAAGGATGGCAAGGTCAATGCATCAAAGCCGAAGCAAACGAAAAAGCCGCGGCATGTGCGCGGCTTTTTCCGAGCGTGGTCGAGAACCGATCGACCGACGCATTCAGGCGTGACTCACGCCGGCGTTACTTGTTGAAAACGTCCTTCACGCCACCAACCACTTTGTCGACCTTGGCCTCGCCCTGCTTCTGGGCACCTTTGTCGACCTGATGCTGGTTGTCAGTGGCCTGTCCCACCTTTTCCTGGATCTTGCCAGCCGTATCCTTGATGCTGCCTTTGATTTGGTCGGTGTTCATGGAAAATCCTTTCGAATCGTGAATGCAGTTTAACTGCGGTAAGGATTAGACCATGAGCGTGCATGAAAGTTGTCGCATTGCCAGCGGCCTGCAAGAATCTCATTTTTCCTGAAGAAATCCTTGCTTCAGTTTATCCATTCATTGGCGCATCGCCCTGGCGAGATGATTCCGGCGATGCAGCCCGACCTACGAGCTTAGGTTGCATGCGGCCATTATTGACATGGTGCACGATGTATAGCAGGAGCCAGCCGGCCAGGCCAGTGAACGGGAAGCAGCGCGTCGCGTACACAAGGTCGTCAATACGTACAGGCCTTGCATCCTCGCGGTGGTTCCAGGCCAAAGTCAGCGGGCGCAATCAAGACGGCTTCCCGGCAGCCTCCTGGAGGCATGCCGGTCGGCCCGCCGGCGGGCACGGTCACCGGTCAGCGCCGGATCCGGCTTTCCACCTTGGGCTGCTCGGCCAGCACGGTGGTGATGGTGGACAGCTCGCTGGCCAGCGTATTGATGATGTCGTCGATGGAGACGATGCCGCAGAGCGTGCCGTCGGGCCGCACCACCGGCAGCCGCCTGACCTTGAGCGCGGACATGCGGCGCAGCGTGTCGACGAAGCCCGTGTGGTCTTCCACCGTCTGCAGAGGCGAGCTCATGATGTCGGCGGCGGTCAGCATCTCCATGTCCACGCGCTGTGCCACCACTTCCACCACGATGTCCCGGTCGGTGACGATCCCGATCGGCATGCGCGTCTCGGCTTCGCGCCCGACCACCACCACATCGCCGACGTGATGCCTGCGCATCAGTTCCGCCACTTCCGGAATGGTCGTCTCGGCGCGGCAGCACACCACGTCCATCTTGCACAGTTCTCCGATAGGCATGTCGTTCTCCTGAAGCGTGGATTGGGAAGACCATCGATCACAGTCTAGGCGCTCAAATCAGGAGGGCAATGTCCCTGGCGAACGGCCGCAGCGCATCCGTTGCCCGCCTGATCCGGGCAAGGCGGCGCCTTTTCCCGGGGCAAGGAAGCCCTTCGGCCCGGCGCCGATTTCCTTTTCGAGACGGCGGCGATCCCGCTTCGATTACGAACGCGCACGCGGCCGGGCGCCGTGGCGCCTCCGGACACGATTGCCGCCGTCGGCCGCAGCGCGGCTAGCGCACGCCTTCCCGCTCGAGCAGCGCCACCACGTCGGAATGGCCCGCTTCCCGGGCGATCTGCGCCGCGGTCTTGCCGCGGTTGTCCTGCATGCCGGCATCGGCGCCGCGCTCGAGCAGCAGGCGCACGGTATCGGCCTGGCCGGCGCCGGCGGCCCACATCAGGGCGGTGAGGTCGTTCGCATAGCGCTGGTTCACCGGCACGCCTTCCTTCAGGAGCATGTCGACGATGGCGGTGCGTCCCTCTCCAGCAGCGTAGACCATGGCCGTCTTCCTGACGCGGTCCGAGGCATTGGGGTCGGCATGCCGCTCCAGCAGCAGGCGGGCGATCTCCGCATTGCCCTCGAAGGCGGCCGCCATCAGCGGCGTGACCCTGGCGAGGTTGGCCAGTTCGATGCTGGCGCCATGCTCGATCAGGTACCTCGCCATGTCGGTGCGGTTGCTCTTGATGGCGATCATGAGCAGGGAATCGCCGATGCGGTTGCGGGTATCGGGCGCCGCATGCTGGTCGATCAGCGTCTGCAGCTTCGGCAGGTTGCCGGAACGGGCCGCCGCCAGCGCGTCGCGGTTGGTGTCCATGGAAGCGGTCTGCGCCCACGTCGCGCCGGAACATGCCAGCGCCAGCGCGGCGCCGCAGCGTCTCGCAATACGATGCATATCAAGTGTCTCCTCGGGACTGGATTGATGTTTTCGAAACCCGGATTACGATGGATGTGGCAGGCAGGGCGATGCATGCCGGGCCCATCGATAACGACACACGCATGACGACACAAGCTATCGCAAAAAGGAGCCGTACAGAGAGTCTTATCCAATCATTGCCGGAGGATGCGAAATGGCGTTGAGAAAAATCAATAACGGTATTGGCGCCCTGGGCCTGGCCCTGTGCGCCATGGTCCAGGCACAGGAGATACAGGGGGGCGCCGGCATCAAGCCGATCCCGATGTCGAAATCGCTGGCGCCGGTGACGCAAGCCATGCTCGACGGCGCCGGCAAGGATGCCGCCAACTGGCTGCACTCGAACGGCAGCTACGCCCAGACCCGCTTCTATCCCGGCAAGCAGATCAACAATACCAACGTGGCCAAGCTGCGCCCCGCCTTCGTTTTCCAGACCGAGGTGGTGGAGTCGATGGAGACGGCGCCCATCGTGATCAACGGCGTGATGTTCCTCACCACCGCCTTCAACCATGTGTACGCCATCGACGCGGTCACCGGCGAGCAGTTCTGGCACTACAAGCACAAGCTGGGGCCGGTCACCACCTTCTGCTGCGGTCCCAACAACAAGGGCGTGGCGGTCTCCGGCGACAAGCTCTTCATGGGCACGCTCGACGCCAAGCTGGTGGCGCTGGACGCCAAGTCGGGGCGCAAGCTGTGGGAGACCGAGATCGAGGATCCGGAAAAAGGCTACAGCGAGACCATGGCGCCGACCGTCATCGACGACAAGGTGCTGATCGGCACCAACGGCGGCGAGTATGGCGTGCGCGGCTTCGTCAAGGCCTTCGACGTCAACAGCGGCAAGCTGCTGTGGACCTTCTACACCATCCCGGAAACCGGCCATGAAGGCGTGTGGGCGACGAAGGACGCCACCGGGCGCGACATGAAGCGCGACATCGAGGCGGAAAAGGCGGCGCTGGCGAAGAACAAGGACTTCTACAAGACCCTGGGCGGCGGCGTCTGGATGGCGCCGGCGGTGGACCGCGCCAGCAAGACGGTGATTTTCGTGGTCGGCAATCCCTCGCCCGACCTGTACGGCGCGGAGCGCCCGGGCGACAATCTGTACACCGATTCCCTGGTCGCCATCGACCTCGACAGCGGCAAGTACAAGTGGCACTACCAGTACATCGCCCACGACGTATGGGACCTCGATGCCGTCAGTCCGCCCATCCTGGTGGACGTCAAGGACAAGGACGGCAAGATGATCCCAGGCGTGCTCCACGGCGGCAAGACCGGCCATGTGTATGTGCATGACCGGCGCGACGGCAAGCTGATCCGCTTTTCCGAAGCCATGGTCCCGCAGGAAAACATGTGGGCCCTGCCGACGCCCCAGGGCGCGCGCATGCTGCCGGGCGCGAACGGCGGCGTGGAATGGTCGCCCATGGCCTTCCATCCGGCCGCGCGGCTCGCGTATGCGGTCAACCTGCACCAGCCCATGACCTACCAGGTCGAGGCCTCGCCCTACCCGGGCGGCAAGATCTGGCTGGGCGGCGCCTTCAAGAACGTTCCGGGCGAGGAGCAATGGGGCAACGTCACCGCGGTGAACATCGATACCGGCAAGATCGCCTGGCAGCAAAAGACCGACCAGCCGATGATAGGCGGGGCGCTCGCCACCGCCGGCAACCTGGTGTTCGCCGGCGAAGGCAATGGCTGGTTCAAGGCCTATGACGCCAAGTCCGGCAAGGTGCTGTGGAAGTTCCAGTGCGGCGCCGGCGTCAACGCCCCGCCGGTGTCCTATACCGTCAACGGCAAGCAGTACATCGCGGTAGCGGCGGGCGGCAACACCCAGCTCGACTTCAAGCGCGGCAACAGCATCTTCGTCTTCGGCCTGTGACAGGGCGAACCGCCCGGGCGCCTCGCCGCGCCCGGGCTTCCAGGGACACCATCTCATGCGTGGAAAATCTTCATTCATCATTCTGGCCGGCATCGCCGGCTTTTTGCTTTCCGGAAGCGTCAGGGCCGATGTGGAGGCCGGCAAGCGCAAGGCCGAAACCTGCGCCGCCTGCCATGGTCCAAATGGCAATTCAGCGAATGGCATGTATCCGGTGCTGGCGGGACAGACCGCCCGCTACCTCTACCTGCAGCTGCGCGATTTCAAGGAAGAGCGGCGCAAGGATCCGGTGATGTCGCCGATGGCCGCCAACCTGTCGAAGGAAGACATGCAGGACCTGTCGGAGTATTTCGCCGCGCAGAAGGCGGCGCCGCTGAAGGTGAAGACCGATCCGGAGAAGGTGAAGCTGGGCGCGGCCAAGGCCAACGACACGCTGTGCTCGATGTGCCATCTTGGCGGACTGAAGGGGCAGAACGAGATACCCCGACTGTCGGGCCAGCACCCGGAATACGTGGAGAAGCAGCTCAAGGCCTTCCGCGAGCGCACCCGCACCAATGACGGCGGCAACATGACCAGCGTCTCGCGCACGCTGACCGACGACGACATCACCAACCTCGCCCAGTACATCGCCTCGCTGTACTGAGTGTATTGAGCCGACCGCGGCGCGGCGCCGGTGCGGCCACATCCCGCAAGGAGGGATCATGGGCAAGTCACGCAATTCGATATGGGCGGCGGTCTTGATTGCCGCCTTTCCGGCCGGCGCGGCGCTGGCGCAGACCAGCATGGACAGCAGCAGCGCCGGAAATAGCGGCACCGGCGCCGGTACCAGCAATAGCGCGGCACCGTCCACCGGTTCGCGCAACCTCGAATGCCCGCCCGGCACGTCGGCCGCGGCCGCCAGCAGTTCCTCGCCCGGCGGCACGGTCAACATGAAATGCGGCCCGGATTCGGCCGCTTCTTCGAGCACCTCGTCCGACAGCAGCGGCAGCAGCAGTTCCTCGAGCGCCGCGGCGCAATCCTCCGGCGCCTCCGGATCGCGCAACCTCGATTGCGACCGTCTCAGCGGCAGCAGCAGCGCCCAGGCCGGCACAGGCGGCACCTCCAGCTCCACCAACATCAAGTGCGGCCCTGAAGCGAACCGGCCTTCCGGTTCCGAAGGCGGCTCGCAGACGCCCGCCAAGTAGCCTGGTTTCGTGACAACGCCGGCCGCAGCCAGCGACGCCGGCGGCGTTGCCGATTGATCAGCCTTCCTGCGCTTGGCGCAGGCACGCGCCCGAGTCGCGCGTGTGCATGAAAACCACCACGGCGTCCGCCGGAACAAGACCGTGAAAACCCATTTATTCATGACTTGATCGACGCGTTTTCTTGCCAAAACGTGCATTGCCGCATGGCAATTGCGGGTGCTTAAATCGGGGCCTCTCTCAACAACAGCGCTGCGGCAAGCCCGTGGCCGCCCCCCGATGTTGAAAAAAACACCGCATCTCCGGGCCCCTGCCCGCCCCCGTTTTTCCGCTGTTTCCCTTGCCTGCAGTTGCCTGTTGCCCCTGGCGCTCGTCGCCTGCGGCGGAGGCGGCGGAGGCGATGGCCCCAGCGCCAATGACGCAGCCGGTACGCCGGCCACCCTGGCGGCGCAGCCGAATGCTACCGGCGCCGGATCGAACAGCGGCAGCGGCGCTTCCCCTGCGGCCAGCACCTCGCCCGTTTCCACGCCGGCGCCGAGCACCTCGCTGCCAGTGCTGACGCTGCCGGCGAGCGTCGCCGACTATGCCACCGTTTCGCTCGAATGCGGGCGGGTCTACCAGGGCACCCTCAGCCTCGCCGGCAAGAAAGGCGTCACCGTTGCCACAGCCGGCGGCTGCGGCATGGCCACCCTCACCCCGGGCCAGTCCATCACCGGCTGGCGCCAGGAGTCGGGCAGCCTGTATTCGGCGCCGGTTGCGTTCGAACCGGCCCAGCTCATCCTCGACGGCGAGCCGATGGAACTGGCGCACTGGCCGAACCGCGCCAGCGGCTGGGCCAAGGCCAGCGGTTCAGCGTCCTCCTCGATTTCGGCGCAGCTGCCGAACGGCGACATGGCCGGCGCCAGCGTGGTCTACCGCCCCTACGAGTGGACCATCGAGTCGCGCAAGGTCACCGCCTATTCGAACGGCACGATGACCATCGGCACCAGCCCGAGCAGCTCCTACGATGGCTACAACCCGAGCGGCCAGGTGAGCTTCTACGTCGAAGGCAAGCTGTGGATGCTCGATTCGGCCAATGAGTGGGCTTACCAGAACGGCCGCGTCTATCTCTGGACCGCCGACGGCGCCTCGCCGGAAGGCCGCGCTTTTGCCGCGCCGGAGAAGAGCGGCATCGAAGCCGGCAATTCGCAGGGCGTCACCGTCAGCGGCGTGCGCATCTATGGCGCCGCCAACGGCATCAATGCGTCCGGCGCGACCGGCCTGAAGGTCATCAACAGCGAGATCCTGAATTCGGGCGACAACGGCATCGTCAACCTCGGCGGCTCCGCGCTGACGGTGGACGGCACGCTCATCGCCAAGACCCGGCACGATGCCATCTCGGTGAAATGGGGCGGCGGCGGCGACCTGATCCAGAATTCCCGCTTCGACCGCTCCGGCAGCATCGGCATGCCGACCAATGCCCGCGGCGCGGTGGTGCTGACGGCGGCGCTCAATTCACGGGTGCTGAACAACAGCATTACCCAGGCCGGCTACTTCGGCATCCGCACCTTCCGCGGCTCGCAGGTATCGGGCAACACCATCGACGGCGCCTGCCTGGTGCTGTCCGACTGCGGCGGCATCTACCTGTCCGCGCCGGACAAGCAGCCGCTGAACGCCACCGTGCAGAACAACGCCATCCGCAATGTCGGCCACGGCATGAAACTGGCGTGGGGCATCTTCCTCGATGACTCCGCCAACAAGGTCACGGTGAGCGGCAATACCGTGACCGACAGCGCCGCCGGCCTGTTCCTGCACGATGGCTTCAACAATACCGTCAGCGGCAACAGCTTTGCCCGCAACGAGCAGTTTCACGTCCAGATGGCGCAGAGCAGCGGCGGTTCCCTGTACGGCAACCAGTTCAGCGGCAACAGCTTCTCGATGACGGCGGAAACCGCCTACGACATGGGCAGCGACACCGGCGCGGCGGTCAACGGCTTCGCCACCTTTTCGAAGAACAGCTATGTCGACGGCGCGCCGGTCTTCGCCCAGTTCGGCTGGGGGAATGCGGTGAACTGGACGCAGTGGCGCTCGCAAACCGGCCAGGACGGCGATTCCACCTACCAGCGCAAGTAGCGTCTGCCCTGCTCTCTTCTCAAGCCCGGCTCCGCGCCGGGCTTGTCGTTTCATGCGATGGCGGCCGGCATGCGAGAATCGGCATGCCGCATCCGTCCATGCCAACGAGGAGAAGCCGTATGAAACTGTATGCCACGCCGCGTGCGCCCAATCCACGCCGGGTCCTGATGTTCGCCGCCGAGAAGGGATTGCGGAACATCGAACTGGTCAACATGGAATTGAATTCGCTGCAGCACAAGCAGGAAGCCTTCCGCGCCAAGAACCCGATGGCGCTGCTGCCCGCGCTGGAGCTGGATGACGGCCGGGTGCTGTCGGAAAGCCGGGCGATCTGCACCTACCTCGAAGGGCTGGCGCCGGAGCCCAACCTGATGGGCCGTGACGCCGAGGAACGCGCCTTCATCGAAATGGCCGACCGCCGCATGGAGTGGCACCTGATGGGCGGTGTCATCAATTGCGTGCGCCATACCCATCCCGGCCTGGCGCCGCTGGAGCAGCCGCAGTTTCCCGACTTCGGCCGCTCCCAAGGCGAGAAGATGCGCGAGGCGGCGCGCTGGCTGGATGGCGAACTGGCGCGCCAGCCCTATGTTGCCGGCGATCGATTCACCATCGCCGACATCACCGCCTTCTGCGCGCTGGAGTTCGCGCGCGGCCTGCTGAAGTTCCAGCCCGGCGCCGAAGGCATGCCGCATCTGCAGGCGTTTCGCGACCGCATGGCGGAGCGGCCGAGCAGCCGAATGTAGCGCCGCAGAGTCGAGCCATAAGCTGCATCGCTTTCCGCCGCTAGCCAGGCCATGGCTCGGATGGAAAGCGATGAGATATCGAACCGGAACGAGTTCTGAATCGATCGGCCTTCTACGCCGGTTCGCCGGTGCCCCATGTTTCGGCTCGAGGCGCAGCAGCGGGTGTCACGCATTTCCATACCGCGCGGGAGATCCAGGCGACAGCGACGAAGGCGCCCACCAGGCTCCACATGAGCACATGGCGCGTGATGTCGAGCAAAGGCTCATTCATGCTCGTCGGGATGAACGCCAACACGGGAATCAGCCCGCCGAGCATCGACAACAGGAAGGAGCAGCGTATCCAGAACTCGGCGCGGTCCTCAGTCCCGCACAGTTCGATGAGCACGCTTTTCAGTATAGGCCTCAGATACATGGCCATGGCGGTCGAAATCGCTATAGGCAGGGTCAGTCCGATCAGGAAGGTGGTCGTTTGCATGGTTTTCTCCCGTAAAAATAAGTAAATGGCGAGTTACAACTTGCACTTGCCATCGCTGCAGGCATGTGTGCGTCTTACCGCATTGCGTGCCGCCAGCCGAAACAGCACGGAAGCGAATCCCGCTGGAACACGGTAGCGGTTGCGCGCAAAGAGGACATAAAGTCGATCGAATGCCGGCTTCAACAGCGGCCAGCCGGTCGGACGGGCGAGCCAGCCCAGGCCGACGGCGCTGTAGGTGAGACGGAGGACTTCAAGACCCCGCACGACCGCGCCATTGGCCTGCACGGCGTGGATTTCCTTCAGAAGATCCGGGAGCGCCAGACCGTAACGGGCGGCATCGAAGCCCGGTACCGAAACATCGACGAACCGTAGTTCACCCTTCCTGTCCCGCGATGCAAGGTTGCGCATCTCCAGCTTGCAGACCGGGCAGGCGCCGTCGTATAGAAGCGTCAATGGATAAATGCTTGCCGCATCGTTTTTCATTTTCATCCTCCACTCCAGTAATTTCAGTAATTACAGAAATAAAAGCTTGAAATGCGCCCCGAATCAATTCGACGCCAGGCGCGAAGCGCGCTACTCCTTGCCGCGCTTCGCGCCTCCGCGCACGAAGTTCTGCACCGACGCGCCCATCTTCAGCAGCTTCATCAAGGTCGAGGGCTCAAGCCTCAGCATTTCATCGGTCCATGTCGTGAGCGTTTCCATGAGGCCGAGGGTTTCCCGGATCCGCTGCTGAGTCGCCTTGTCTTCCTTCGAAAAATCGGGGCTGGCCAGGCACTCGTTCAGCGCGGCGATGGTGGGATCCAGTTCGCGCTCCTTGCGCTCGCTCACCACGGTGCGGAACAACTCCCAGACATCGAGCGATGTTTCGAAGTGGTCGCGCCGGTCGCGCTTGATGTGCGCCACCTTCACCAGATTCCAGTTCTGCAGCTCCCGGAGGCTGTTCGACACATTGGACCGCGCAACACCGAGCGTGTCGGCGATTTCGTCCGCAGGCATCGGCACACCTGCTATATAGAGCAGCGCATGAATCTGGCTGACGGTCCGGTTGACGCCCCAGCGGGTGCCCATTTCACCCCAGTGCAGGATGAATTTTTCAGCGACGGGTGTAAGTTCCATGGCTTCAATATAGTTCCTTCTTTAATTTCTGCCAATACTGAAATTCATGAAACTTCGGCATGCACTGAGGTCCCGGATGTATTTGCCGAACCGCTAAACTCAATGTTCCGTTCCGCTTCGAGGATGCCAGCGCATGCAGCGAACCGCCGGCGCTCCCTCAATCCCCGGTCGGCGACAGCTGGAAGGTCCTCACCTCTTTCCGCTCCAGCAGAAAAGCCGCCAGCGAGGCGGTATTGCCGGGGTCATCGGTGCGCAGCACCATGCGGTACTCGATGCTGTCTTCGTCATCCGGAATGCGGTAGCTGATGTTGGCGACGCTGAAGCCGAAGCGCCCCAGCATCTGCCGCAGTTCGTCCACCGTCATCGCTTCATGGCGGCGAAAGCGGATCTGATGGTGGACATAGGAATGCGAAGGCATGCGCGACTCGATGCGGCGGAACACCGACAGGATGCCGATGGTCAGCACCGTCGCCAGGACGGCCGGAAAGTAGAAGCCGATGCCCATGAGGATGCCGATGGCGGCCGTCATCCAGATCGAGGCGGCGGTGGTCAGGCCGCGCACGCTCAAGCCTTCCTTGAAGATCACGCCGGCGCCGAGAAAGCCGATGCCAGTCATGATGCCTTGCGCCATGCGGGTCGGGTCGGTGCGTATCGTGTCGGGCGTGGCGCCGGGCAGCCATTTGTGCTGATAGAGCATGATCAGCATCAAGAGGCTGGAAGCCAGGCAAACCAGGGTATGGGTGCGGAAGCCGGCAGGCCGGCCATGATAGCTGCGTTCCAGCCCGATGATGCCCCCGGCGGCCAGCGCGCCGAGCAGATGAGCGGTGATGATGTAGTAGTCAGGGTCCATGCGCCTGCCTTGCCGCGCCGCCGGCCCGCTTCGCCGATTCCCGTGAAGCGCTGCGCAGGGAAAGGCGTGGCGCCGGTCCGGCATCCATTCGAGCAAGAAATAGTCGTCGTTCTCTCATGGTAAGCGTTGCCGGCGCGATGCGGCGGCGGCGGGCGAACCGTCCTTAAGGCGCATCAAGCCGTTGACCGGATCATCGACGGCACCATCGATCGAGCTTTGAAATGTCTATTCGGCTCGCCTGCCCAAACGACACACAAGACGAATGGGCCGGGGGCAATCAGATCGTCGAGCGTCTGTTTCTTCGTTGCCGAGGCGGGACGCACGTGAGAGCCGCACGTCCGTCACGCGATCCGCGCAAGCTCGCGCGCCACCTGCTCCCGCATCTGCTGCAGCAGCGGCCGCAGCAGCGACACGGTATCGCGTGCCGCCTGCAAATCGATTTGCCTGCTTTCCAGCCGCAGGCAAATCTCATTGAGGTAAGACGCGCCGACCGCACGGGCAGCCGATTTGGTGCGGTGGCCGAGCGCATGCAGCGCCGTGAGGTCGCCTTGCTCTGCCACCGTTTCCATTTCCGCCACGCCCTCCTCCACGGAGTGCAGGAACAATTGCAGAAACCGGCCGAGCTTGGCCGGATCATCGCCGATGATGTCCTTCAGCACGGCCACGTCGAGCAGTGTCGATGGCGCAGGCATCGCTGCGCCGGCGAGCGAGGCTTCCTGCCGGCGTCCGATCCAGCTGGCGATGACGCGGTAGAAACCGCCCGGCAGAATGGGTTTGGCGATGAAATCATCCATGCCGGCGGCCAGGCATTGCTCCTGGTCGCGGCTGGAAGCGTTGGCGGTCATGGCGATCACCGGCAGGCCGGCCCAGCGGGCCTGGGAACGGATGCAGCGCGCAGTCTCGCAGCCATCCATGACCGGCATTTGCACATCCATCAGCACGCAGTCGAAACGCTGCTGGCTCAGCAGCGCCAGCACTTCCTCGCCATTGGCGGCCACCACGACCTCCACGCCGGCCAGTTCCAGAATTTCGCACGCCACCAGCTGATTGAAGGGATTGTCCTCCGCCAGCAGGATCCGCCGTCCCTGCAGCAGGGCGGGAATGTCGTGGTTCGGGAGTTCACGGCTGATCGGACGTCGCGGCGCCGGCGCTGCTTCGCCTGGCAAGGACGGCGCCTGCACGCCCGCCGGAGGCAGCGGCAACTCCAGCCAGAACGTGCTGCCCTGGCCAGCCGTGCTGTTCACCCCGACTTCGCCGCGCATCAGCTCCGCCAGTTGCCGGCTGATGGCCAGACCGAGACCGGTGCCGCCGAAGCGGCGCGTGGTGGAGGCATCCGCCTGCCGGAAGGGCTGGAACAGCTTTTCCTGCTGCTGCGGATCCAGGCCGATGCCGGAGTCCACGACTTCGAAGCGCAAGCGGTCCGATGGCGCGACGAGCGGCGCCGGATACACATTGACGGCGATGGCGCCGCTGTCGGTGAATTTCACGGCATTGCCGAGATAGTTGTGCAAGACCTGCCCTATGCGCAGCGGATCGCCCCATACCCGCTTGGGCACCTGCGGCGAAATATCGAGGTGCAGTCGCAGCCGCTTCTGTGCCAGGGCGGCGCTGTACATGCTGGTGAGCTCATCGAGCATCAGGTGCAGATCGAAATCGATGCTTTCGATGTCGAGGCGGCCGGCTTCGATCTTCGAAAGATCCAGGATGTCGTTGATGATGCGAAGCAGCATGCGGCCGGACTGTTCCACCTTCTCCGCATGACCTTGCGCCTTCTCGGACAGGCCGGCGCGCTGCATGAGGAAGGTATTGCCCAGGATGGCGTTGAGCGGCGTGCGTATCTCATGGCTCACATTGGCCAGGAATTCACCCTTGGCGCGGGTGGCCGACTCTGCCACTTCCTTGGCATGGGCCAGCTCCCGGGTGCGCTCCGCGACGCGCTGCTCGAGCAGCACGTTCATGTCTTCCAGCTGCTTCATTGCCATCCGGCGCCCGGAAATGTCCCGCCCGATGCAGGCGAAGCCTTGCATCCCTTCTACCCGCATCGGCGTGATGGAAAAAGCCATGGCCATCGTGGCGCCGTCCTTTCGCCGGCACAGCACTTCCCATTCCTGGAGCGCCGGCGCCTCGAGAACCTGGACGGCAGCCGGCGCGCAGCGCAACAGCGCCTCGTGGACCTGCCGTTCATTCTCGGCGAGCAGACTGGTGAAGCATCGGCCGACCATCTCGCGGATGGTGTAGCCGAAAGCGCTTGCGGCCGCCGGATTGACGGTTTCGATGACGCCGTGCTCGTTGAGGGTGAAGATGCAGTCGGAGACGTTTTGCATGACGGCGCGCAGCGTCGCGGCGTTTTCGTCGATGCGCAGGTTGGCGGCGGACAGCATCGCCGACGCTATTTCCGATTCGGCCCAGGCAGCCAGCGACTCGAGCGCGGCCGCCTCACGTTCGCCGAAGCGGCGCGGCGCCTCGTCAGCAATGCACAGAATGCCGACCTTGTGTTTATCCGGGCCGTATAGGGGTGCGCCGGCATAGAACCGGATATCCAGCTCGGCCGCGGCAGGCGGACCGGCGCCGAGGACGGAGTCTGTCCGGATATCCTCCAACACGCAGACGCCATCGCCTTGAAGAGTACGGGCACACAAGGGCATGTCGGGCAGCGTCGCCGAGGCCGGGCCCTGGATGGACTTGCAGCGGAGGCGGTCGGCTTCGACGAGTGACAGCATCGCCATCGGCACGGCGAACATCTGCCGCGCTGCCTCGGTGATGCGATCGAAGCGTTCCTCGGCCGTTGCATCGAGCAGCCGCATGGCATACGAGGCGGCGAGACGCCGCGCTTCGTCGATGGGCTTGGTGGAATCGGACATGGAGCGGCGTCGGCAAAATAAGCAAAACGACATGCCCGGGAACGGATTCGGAACGAATCCGAAAGCATGATTAAGACACTCAGTACACTTAGTAGACGCCATTTCCTGTACGCAAGTCAAGTCGCTCGCATGCCGGCCCATGAGCTTGACGCATTTGCGATTGCCGTACTTGCGATTGCCAACGAGCGCGGCCGAGCTTGAGGAGGGCAAGGCTCGATTGGCCGATGGGGCGGCGCTCGACAACGCCGGCCCGATATCCATATCTGTTAGGTGCCAAGCCTTTCTCGGTATGGACCGGCCGCACCGCGCGGGCCGGTGCTCCCGCATCGGATGATGTGGAGGGATAAGGCGTGCGCCGCAAGCGTCGATTTCGCCCGCGGCAGGATTGCGTTCATCGACGCTGTCGATCGACAAGCACCTCTTGAAACCGTGGCGGCCATCCGTATATACGGATCAGCGGATGCTCAACGAGGTCCGCCAAACGATATCGCTTAACACGAAAGGATATGACCATGCGTACTTTTGACCTTAGCCCTCTCTACCGTACCGCCATCGGCTTCGACCGCCTCGCCCAGTTGTTCGACGACGTGCAGCGCGGCGACGGCCAGACCAGCTACCCGCCGTACAACATCGAACTGGTGAGCGAAGATAAATACCGCATCACCATGGCTATCGCCGGCTTCGATCGTTCCGAGATCGAGATCGAGACCGAACGCGACCAGCTCAAGATCACCGGCCGCAAGCAGAAGGATGAAACCAAGCGCACCTTCCTGCACCGCGGCATCGCCACGCGCGACTTCGAGCATCGCTTCCAGCTTGCGGACCACGTCAAGGTCGTTGGCGCCCGCCTCGACAATGGCTTGCTGAACATCGAACTGGTGCGCGAAGTGCCTGAAGCGCTGAAGCCCCGCAAGATCGAGATCGGCGGCGACAACGTCCAGCTGCTCGAGCGCGAAGCTGCCTGATTTCAAAATCATGGCGTAATCTCCGCATTCTGCCGGCACGACGGCTGGCAGAGGAGCATGCTCGTAAAAAAACGCGGCCCGGATCGCTCCGGCCGCGTTTTTTATTGTGTTTTCCCGTTCGGCGCACCGAGGCGGTCGCCTCGGCGCGTTGGATCAGAATTACGCTGCTTCTGCCGACGGCTGGGTCGGACGGGCAGCCTTGGGACGTCCGATCGACGGCGGCAGCCGGCGCAGGGTCTTCAGGGCGTGCAGGTCGCGGATTTCGACGGCGCGCTGGTCGATGGCGATCAAGCCGATCTTGTTGAAGGCGGAGAAGGTGCGGCTGACGGTTTCGAGGGTCAGGCCGAGGTAGCTGCCGATCTCCTGGCGGGTCATGCGCAGGTTGAACTGCTTGCCCGAGTAACCCATGCGGGCGAAGCGATCGGACAGGTTGACCAGGAAGCGGGCGACGCGGGCCTCCGAGCTCAGCGAACCCAGCATGCTGACCATCGCTTGTTCGCGCACGAGTTCGCGGCTCATGGCGCTGAAGATGGCGATTTCAAGCTCCGCATGCTTGCGGCCGAGGGCGGCGAGCGTCTTGAACGGCACCAGGATGATGTCGCAGCTGGTGAGGGCGGCGGCCTCGCAGGTGTGGTATTTGGAGTGGATGCCATCCATGCCGAACAGATCGCCGCGCATCGGGAAGCCGAGGACATGCTCGTTGCCCGCTTCGTCGATCAGGGCTGTCTTGAGGAAGCCGGAGTTGACGATGTAAAGCATGTCGAACGGCTGGCCGATGGTGTGGATGCGCTGCCCGGCCTTGAACTGCACATGCTGGAACAGGACTTCTTCGTCGGCTGCCGATGCGAATGCCGGCAGCTGCAGCAGTTCGCAGATTTCCTTCAGGTTGGACCAAAGCTTGCCGTTCCGTTGCGCGTCGAAGCCGACACGGGCATTGGTTCCTGCGATGATGGACGGTGATGCATTATCAGACAGATGTGCCAGCATGATGAGCTCCCTTAATTCTGGTTTAAAGACTTTTTGACATTCCTGCGGGAATTTGAACCGCAGCAAGTTGAAGACATCATCGCGATTTCCTGATGAAAAATAAATCAGGAATGGCTGAATGTATTTTCGGATTCCAAAGCACCGTGTAAGCGGTGTCCTACACGGTACTGAGCCAGATCAGAAGCGGAAACTTTTTCCCATCCTGTTGACTGGGTTCAAAAGCGGTCCCTGAAACGTTTTCACCCCGTATTTGCAAGGCGTTTCGCATTTTGCTTAAATTTTAGGCAGGCTGGCGCGACTATTGAATGGGATCAACATTGGCAAAGAAACTTTTCATTTTGCGCATCCTCCAAACCACAGATTCGCAATGATTTTCCAGCGGCGGGCGCCTGGCTGATTGCCAGCCTGTGCACTTGCCGCCGGACTGACAAAGACAATGGCGGGACATGCGGGGTGCGGGTCTGAGAGCGGCATGAAAAAGGCTGCGGCTGCACATGAGGTTTCCTATTTTTTCGCCCGAACGCTTTTAACTCGGAGCCCGTCATGAGTCATCCCGTTTCAACCGTCGGCGTCAAGCTGGCGACTGCCTGCCTGGCCTGCAGCATCAGCCTGGGGGCTGCGGCGCAATCTGCCAGCGCTTCGGCAGAACCAGCCTCCGCCGCTTCTGCCAGTTCGCCTGCCGTCGAATCCCGCGACAAGCCATCGTCCAAGCCTCGAACCGCATCGAAGTCTCCCAAGAAGCACGCCCTCGATCACTCCGGCAAAACGCAGCGCGGCAAGGCCTCCTACTACGCCAAGCGCTTCGCCGGCCGCAAGATGGCCGATGGCACGCCTATGAATCCTCAGGCCGACATCGCCGCCAGCAAAACGCTTCCGCTCGGAACCAAGGCCGAGGTGAAGAACCTCGAGAACGGCAAAAGCGAGGTCGTCGAAATCCGCGATCGCGGCCCCTATGTGGATGGCCGCATCGTCGATCTTTCGCCGAAGGTCGCCGAAAAGCTGGACATCGTGGAAGACGGCGTCGCGCCGGTGGAGGTGAGGCCCATCGAAGTGCCGCAGCCCGATGGCAGCGTGAAGCTGGGTGACGGCGCCCGCGACAACGGCGCGTCATCGTCGGGACGCTAGCATGGCCGACCTTCACTGCCACTCCCCGCCGCGCCCTGCAGACCGCCACCAGGAGGCATTGCGCGGGTAACCGGCAATGCCGCGGACAGATTGGTTTCAGGGGGATTCCATGGCAATGCGCACTTTGAGGATGTTGTCCGGCATGGCTGGCGTGGCCGGCACATTATGGCTTGGGATGCTCGCGTCCATCACCGCTTCCCAGCACAAGCTGCTGTTCAATCCCATACGCATCAAGGAAGTGGATCGACCGCGCAGCACGGGGCATCGCACCCGTCCGGTGGTTTTGCGCTGCGCCGACGGCACCCGGTTATGCGGCTGGTTCTTGCGCCCGCATGGACTGGGCCACTATCCGGCAGTGGTTTATTTTGGCGGGCGTTCCGAAGAAGTGTCATGGGTTGTTCGGGATGCGGAGAACATGTTTCCCGGCATGGCGGTCCTGGTCCTCAACTATCGCGGATATGGCGATTCGCACGGCGAGCCCGGGGAGCCGCAGTTGGTCGAGGATGCGCAAGTGCTGTTCGACTGGCTGGCGGCGAACAAGCATATCGATGCCGAGCGGATTGCCGTGGTCGGACGCAGCCTAGGTTCGGGCGTGGCGATCCAGCTTGCTGCGCTTCGGCGTATCGCGGCCCTGGTGCTGCTCACCCCTTTCGACTCCTTGCTGGAGTTGGCCAAGCGGCGCTTCAAGACGATGCCGATATCGCTGGTGCTGAAGCATCGTTTCGAGTCGGTGCGGTATGCGGAAGCCGTGACGGCGCCGGTGCTTGTGCTGCGCGCCTCATCGGATCGCGTGGTGCCGCACTCCCATACCGACCTGCTGGTGGCTCGCATGCGGACGGTAGAAATGGACCACACCGTTTCGGCGTCAGACCACATGACGATTCCCTATCTGCCGGAAACCCAAACGAAGATTGCGGCATTTCTTCGCGCCCGCTTCATTATGATGAGCGAAGAAAATCAGCATGAATCGGAAATCTATAATCAATAGTTGCATTTCGTGGGATATTTTGGAACGGCTTTTTAATGACCAGAAATTTTTTGCTTATTACTCAATGCCTTAGTGTGCTTCTACGCACATGAGGATATGGGCATTGAACGTCCATCGGCTCTTTGGTGATTCCTCGCATTGCACTACGCTGTGTTTTGATCTCGACATCGGGCTCGCAATCAGTTACCGCAGCGATACTCAGCGCGAATCCGTCTCTCCATGCTTAGCGTTGCCAAGACCAGTTCGCCCGAACCGATCCGCTCTATCCATGGCATGACATCGTTCAAGGGTTGTGTTCCGCTCTGTTTGCCGAGAACCTGGACGAAGCGGGCCGCGCCATCGATGAAGAACAGCCGGTCCTGTTTGCGATTGGTGAGGACGGTGTTTTTGAAGCGCTCGCGGAAATGGTGGACCTTGCCGGCCTCGTGGCGGATCTTCTCTCGTTCTGCGATCCGGCGACGTTCCTCTGCGGCGGCGAAGCTGAAATCGGTCGGGCCGTCGACCAGCTTGGCGAGATAGGCGTATAGCCGCGCTCCCTTGATGTCGATCAGATAGCTTTTGACAGCGAGGGCTATGTCGGAAAGCAGCTTCCCCTTGCTCTTGGCTTTACCCATCAGTTTGAAAACACCCGCCCGGCTGATGCCCTGGCTGCTTAGCCAAGCCAAGTCTTCCGGCAAACCGTTCTCGGTCTTTGGGCGTTGATTCTTTGGGATAGTTGGTTCTGTTAACGTATGGCCGTCTGACATGTTGTCATGCGGCGGGTTGTGAATAACTTCCGAAGCGGTTTTTGCCAATCCCAAGATTTCGACAGCCTTCGCCGTCAGCCTGATGCGCGCGACGGAAAATCGCCCATTGCGGCTCTTTCTTTCCTGTTCCAGCACTTCGATGAGTTGATGCTGCAGCAGCAGCTGAAGGTGGCGATATACGGTTCGTTCAGAGGCACCGATGCGTTCGGCGATGAGCGACTTGCGGGCAAACACGGTTGCAAGCGGATCGGCTTGGGGAACGAACCTGCAAATCTCAGCCAGTGTATCGCGGGCACTGCGCGGCAGGCCCTTGAGGTGTTTGGCGTTATCGAATGCGCGAAGAATGCGGTTAGGAAGGTTTTTGTGTTGCGCAGGGACGAGTTTTTCCCCGGCTGTCTCATGAATCGTCATGAACGCTCCGTTAGGTGCAAATAATTAGACGCAGCCCTTGCACCTCGGATTTCTTCGCAATAGAATGACGCTTGTGAGGTCGTATTCAGTTGTGCTCGGATTTCCGGGGCAACTTGCATAAAAGCCCGGATTGCCGTCCGGGCTTTTTGCTTTTCAAGGCTAGGAAAACATATCTTTTCTTAGCTCATCTCGATTTCCTTTTCACTTCAATTTTTCCTAAGTGCTTGTTTTTAAATGAATCTCACCGTGAGATTCATTTTGCTTCCTTCGCCAGCCTGTCCAGGACCTCGCGGATAGCTTCTTCCACGGCGATCCTTTGCTCTTCAGAGGGAAAGTCGATGCGCAAGGTTTGCTTCGCCGCCGTCATTTTGCAAAACACGCTCTTGCCGGAGCGGATTGCAATCGACTGCGGACGCGCAGGCTTCGATGCTTCAGGCTTGTTTTCCTTTGCGTACTTCACGCCGGCATCTTGAGTCAGCTTGCCAGAAATGATCGCTTGAACCGCATTGATGACCGCCTCCGTCTTGCCTTCCTTTGCAATGGAAGCAAGCGCCATCGCAGCCTTGCCGCCAAGCCTGGATGGCTCTGTCGCGATGATGCTCAATACTTCCTCGGGCAGGTCGTCGAAGGACATCCATCGCGATACCGACTTCTCATCGGCGCCTGATTCCTGAGCCAACTCCCTCTGAGTTTTTCCGGTCTGCAATAACAGCTTCTTGAACCCAAGATATTTTTCGTAGTCGGAAAGATCCGGCTGAAAGAGATTGGCATACAGGGCGCTGGCCTCGGTGACGTAATCATCTTCCGTATCCAGGATGACGGCAGGAATCGACTCGCGTCCCAGTTCACGATAAGCCGCAACGCGATTGTGGCCGGAAATGATTTCGAAGCTGCCATCGTTCCGCCGCCGCACAGTGATCGCCTGCACCAACGGATTGTTGCGCAGATTTTCACGCAACTCGGAATACTGCTCATCGCTCAGGCGGCGCCGACGGCCGGCAACTTCATGGAGCTCACTCAAAGAGATCTCCCGGGCAGCCGCGCCCTCTTCTGCCGCCTTCAGCTTTTCACGCAGCTCCGCATTTTCCTTCTCCTTTGCCTCGATCTCCTTCTCTTTCTCGGCCAGGAAGGGGAGCGACGACATGAGCTGCCCGGGTGCAGTCTTGGCCCGCGGCGCCGGCTCATTGCTGGCCGGCGGGTTCCGGGGATTGCTTCCGATAGAGGCAGCCTTGGCTGCCAATCTGTCTTTCATGCTCATGCTGCATCCTTCTTGGCCGACCATAGGGCGACCAGCTGCTGATCGATGATTTCGGCAAGACGGTCGTAGGCTTCGCGGGCGCGCTGGTAGGTTTTCAGGCTGCCTTCGTACCGGGAAATGTCGTAGACCGTACCGAATTCCGCCGCGGCGCTTTGGGTCACCGTCGTGGTGGGAATCTCGATCGGCAGGACCAGGCCTTCATAGGTCTTCTTGATCCATTCACGCACCACGTGGGTCGCTGCCTGGCTGTGATCGACTTTGGCCAGCAGCACATGAATGAAGTCGAAATTCTTTTCCAGGCCTGGCGCAACCTGCTGCATGCTGTCCGACAGGTCGGACAACAAACTCCAGAACTGGGTTGAAGAGGCGTAGTCCAGAGCGCTGGGCGGCGTCGGCACGATCAAGCCATCCGCCGCCATGAAAGCATTGATGGTCATGTACGACAACGCCGGCGGCGTATCAATGATGATGGCGTCATACCGGTCGAGCAGCGATTCCATCCCCTTGTTGAGCACGTTCCAGAACTGGAACTTGCTGTCCTTGGACTGCTTGAAAGGCAGATAGAACTCCGCGCCGAACAAGGCGGCGCTTGCCGGAATCAGGTCGATGCCGTCCCAGTAGGTGGACTGCACCGCATATTCAAGGTTGGATTCGTCGCCATAGATCAGCGGCAGCACGGTCTGTTCGTCGCGGACTTCGCTGTCCGCCAGGATGCCATTGAGCGCCGTGAGCGATGCCTGAGGGTCAAGATCGAGCACGAGCACGCGTCGGCCGAACAGCGACAGGCCCTGGGCCAGCGTCATCGCCGTCGTGGTTTTGCTCACGCCGCCCTTGAAATTTCCAATGGCAATCTTCTTGCCCTTGGCGCCGACAGGACGCTTGGAGAAAGGGGCGACTTTGTCGATCCAGATGCGCGCCTCCTCCAGCGTGAATTCCCGGCTGCGGCCATTGCCATGCAAAGTGCCTGGTGGCAATTCCATTTCTTCCCGGCTTGCTAGATAATTGGCCCGCTGCCGATCAATCCGGCATAGCGTCGCTACTTGCGCGGTGGTATATACCGGCGCGTTCTTCCGGGGATGGGGCGCCAGCATGCTTTCGCGGACATCCACGAGCATGTTGCTGGCACGCTCGGCGATCCCGGTGATGGCGCTCAGCGCCATGGGCTCGACGACGTGCAACAGCTCAGGCTCGATGGAAACGATCGGCTTCGGCGGTTTGACTCGTGCTGTAGTTGCCATAAATGTGGTATTTGAAAGGTCGGCGGCCACTGCCGCGGTGGGCAGGTGACTAAACGCTTGTTGAAAAAACAGATGCTAAGCGTCGAATTTCAGACAGGTTAATCAGTAAACGCCGAGTTTGCAAGTAAACAATGCTGAGCGACGCCCCCTTTGCGAGCCGCCAAGGACAAAAATTCCTTCCGATTTGCGGTAAACAAACAGAAATACGTGCTGGCAACCTCGGCTTGGCCACTCTGCAAGGTGATTCGCGCCTAGGCAGCAGCAAGCCGAACAAGCGTTTCTCGCTTTTGGCGCAGCGCCGACTTTGTCGCTGGCCCCCTGAGCCAGGGCGGCCGCGAGGGGAGCGCGCAGGTGAGCGATCCCTATGTCTCCATGCATACCGGCCAGAGCGGTTTTTCCATGCGGCTTGCGGTCGCGGTGCGAGGCCCAACTCGTTATCACTTGTCGATGGAGCAAGACATGCAGCAGGTGCAGCGCCATCGTTCTCGAGGCCGCCACCGCTCGCTGCCTGTGCCGCTGGCCGGACTGGCGCCGGACGATCATGTCTGCATCGCCCTTCGCGACAGTGGCAGCCGCGTGAGCGCCAATACGCCGGCACGAGCGGTCGATCCTTTCTTCATCACTCAGGAGCTCGCTGACGGCGCCGGCATGGGATTGCCGCAAGTGCGCAATTTCGCCCGCCTGGCCGGCGGCGCGCTGGAGCTGTTCAGTCTTCCCGGAGAAGGGACCCAGGTCACGCTGTACCTGCAGCGTAAGTCGCATCGATTCGCTGGACGGGTTTTGAGCCGCTTCAACAAGCGGCCGTTTTTGCGCCTTGGCCACCCCGCGCAACGCCGGCGCGCCTGCAATTGCGCTTGAATAGTCGTAATATAACTGTCCACGGCCACGTCAGCCGGACAAACACAATCGAGGAGACATGAATGGCGAAGCTGAACGTCAACGGGCAGTTGCGTGAATTCGAGGCGGAAGGAGATACGCCGCTGCTGTGGGTGCTGCGCGAGCAGCTCGGGCTGACCGGCACCAAGTACGGATGCGGCATCGCGCAATGCGGCGCCTGCACGGTGCACATGAACGGCGAGCCGACGCGCAGCTGCGTGCTGCCGGTGTCGGCCGTCCCGGCCGATGCGAAGATCGTGACCATCGAGGGCCTGGCACCCAATGGTTCGCACCCGGTGCAGAAAGCCTGGGTTGCACTCGACGTGCCGCAATGCGGCTTTTGCCAGTCCGGCATGATCATGGCTGCCGCCGCTCTGCTGAAGGACAAGCCGAATCCGAGCGACGAGGACATCAACGGCGCGATTACCAACATCTGCCGCTGCGGCACTTACAACCGGGTACGCGCTGCCATCAAGGTGGCGGCCAAGGGCGGTGACGCGAAAAGCGCCGGGCTTGATATTCAGCATGCTGAAAGGAGCGCGACATGAGCGAAAAACTCGTCGTGAATCCTTCCCGGCGCCGTTTCCTGGGCGGTTCCGCCGCCGCCGTCGGCAGCCTGGTGGTCGGTTTCCACATTCCGTTCGCCGGCACGGCCATGGCTCAGAGCGCCGCCGGCGCCCAGGCGCCCGAAGTCAATGCCTGGGTGGTGGTGCAGCCGGACGATACCGTCATCATCCGCATCGCCCGTTCCGAGATGGGGCAGGGCACGCTGACCGGCCTGGCGCAGCTGGTGGCCGAAGAGCTGGACTGTGACTGGTCCCGGGTCACCACCGAATATCCGACGCCGGGGCAAAACCTGGCGCGCAACCGGGTCTGGGGCAACTACTCGACCGCCGGCAGCCGCGGCATGCGCGAATCGCAGGATTACGTGCGCAAGGGCGGCGCCGCCGCCCGCATGATGCTGGTGCAGGCTGCCGCCAATGAGTGGCAGGTGCCGGCGGCCGAATGCCGCGCCGCCAACAGCACCATCACCCATGCGCCTTCCGGCCGCAGCACGACCTACGGCAAGGTGGCGGCGGCAGCATCGAAGCTCACGCCGCCCACCGAAGTACCGCTCAAGGATCCGAAGGACTGGAAGATCGCCGGCAAGCGCCTGGCGCGGCTGGACACGGTGAACAAGACCACCGGCGCCCAGATCTACGGCATGGACTTGAAGCTGCCCGGCATGCTGAATGCGGCCATCAAGGATTGTCCGGTGTTCGGCGGCACAGTGAAAAGCTACGACGAGGCGGCGATCGCCAAGCGCCCCGGCTTCAAGAAAGTGGTGCAGGTGGGCGACAGCGCGGTGGCGGTGGTTGCCGACACCTGGTGGCATGCGAAGACGGCGCTCGAAGCGCTGCCCATCGAATGGGATCTCGGTCCGAACGCGAAGGCATCCAGCGCCGGCACTGCCGAGATGCTGAAGGCCGGCCTCGATGCCAAGGACGCCGTGGTCGGCAATCAGAACGGCGACGCGCTGGCGGCCATCGCCGCCGCGCCGCGCAAGTTCGAGGCGGTCTACTCCTATCCGCACCAGAACCACGCCACCATGGAAACCATGAACGCGACCGCGCGCTGGACGCCGGAGCGCTGCGAGGTCTGGACCCCGACGCAGAATGGCGAGTCGGCCCTGGCGGTGGCGTCGGAGGCCTCCGGACTGCCGCTGGCCAAGTGCGAGATCTACAAGCTGCACCTCGGCGGCGGCTTCGGCCGGCGCAGCGTGGCCCAGGACTGGGTGCGGCAGGCAGTGACCATCGCCAAGGCCATGCCCGGCACGCCGGTCAAGATGATCTGGAGCCGCGAAGAGGACATGCTGCATGGCCGCTACCACCCGGTCACCCAGTGCAAGCTCAGCGCCGGCGCCGATGACAAGGGCAACATCACCGCGCTGCACATGCGCATCTCCGGCCAATCCATTCTGGCCGGCGTGGCGCCGCAGAACATCAAGGACGGCAAGGACCCGACGGTGTTCCAGGGCCTGAACCCGCCGGGACCGGAAGCATCGATCGGCTATACCTTCCCGAACCTGCTGATCGACCACGCGATGCGCAATCCGCCGGTGCCGCCCGGCTTCTGGCGCGGCGTCAACCTAAACCAGAACACCATCTACCTCGAGTCCTTCCTCGACGAGATCGCCTACGCGACGAAGCAGGACCCGTTGGAGCTGCGGCGCAAGCTGATGGCCAACCACCCGAAGCACCTCGCCGTGCTGAACGCGGTGGCGGAGAAGGTGGGCTGGGGCAAGCCGGCGCCAAAGGGCGTGTATCGCGGCCTGGCGCAGACCATGGGCTTCGGCTCCTATGTCGCGGCGGTCGCCGAAGTGTCGGTGAACGATGACGGCGCGCTGAAGATTCACCGCATCGTCGCCGCCACCGATCCTGGGCATGCGGTCAATCCGCAGCAGATCGAAGCGCAGGTGGAAGGCTCCTTCGTGTACGGCTTGTCGGCCGCGCTGTACGGCGAGTGCACGCTGAAGGATGGCCACATGGAGCAGACCAACTTCGACACCTATCGCATGCTGCGCATGGACGAAATGCCGGCGGTAGAAACCATCGTCATGCCGTCCGGCGGCTTCTGGGGCGGGGTGGGCGAGCCGACCATCGCGGTAGCGGCGCCGGCAGTGCTGAACGCTATCTTCGCCGCCACCGGCAAGCGCATCCGCGATCTGCCGTTGAAGAACCACAGCCTGAAAAAGGCTTGACGGCGCGGAAGGGAAGGGCGGCCGTTTCGTCCTTCCCTCCGCCGGCGAGGTGGGATGCCTGATGAAAGCGCTGGTATTGCTCGTCCTGATCGCGGTGGCAACGCCGCTTCGCGCGGCGCAGGCCGCCGAGCGGGCGCCTTTGGTGGCTTATGAGGTCGTCGGCGATGCCGTCCCCCGGCCGCTCACCTCGACACCGGGCGACGCCGCACGGGGCAGGGCGATCGTGGCCAACCGGCAGGTCGGGCTGTGCCTTTTGTGTCATGCGGGACCGATTCCGGAAGAGCGCTTTCAGGGCAACCTTGCGCCGGACTTGGCCGGCACGGGCGCGCGCTGGGACGAAGGGCAGCTGCGTTTGCGCCTGGTGGATGCGGGCCGGTTGAACCCGGCGACCATCATGCCGTCCTACTACCGGGTCGATGGCCTTGCCCGCGTCAACCCGAGCTTGCAGGGCCAGCCGATATTGAATGCCCAGCAGATCGAAGACGTGGTGGCGTATCTGCGCACCTTGCGAGAGTGAATGAAGACAATCGAACCGACAATCAACGACGATGATCCGGCCGACTGCGCCCGGCGCCGGGTGCTCGCCGGCGGCGCGGCACTTGTCCTGAGCATTGTCGTGCGGCCTGCAGCGGCAGCGCCGGACGACCTGGCCGGGGCGATCGCCGCCTACACCAATGGCGCGCAGGTGAAGAAGGGCAGGGTGAAGCTGGAAGTGGCCGAACTGGTTGACAATGGCAACGCGGTGCCGCTGGCGGTCAGCATCGACAGCCCGATGAGCGCAGCCGACCATGTGGCGGCCATCGCCATCTTCAATGAAAAGAACCCGCAGCGCGACGTCGCACGTTTCATCCTCGGCCCGCGCGCCGGCCGGGCCCAGGTCTCCACACGCATCCGCCTGGCGACTACCCAGAAACTGGTGGCCGTGGCCAAGATGAGTGACGGCAGCTACTGGTCCGACACGGTGGACGTGATCGTCACGCTCGCCGCCTGCATTGAGGAGACGACCTGACATGGCGCGCGCCATCATCAATGTTCCGCCGACCGCCAGGCGCGGCGAGGTGATCGAAATCCGTACCCTGATCGGCCATCCCATGGAGACCGGATACCGGCCGGGAAACGATGGCAAGACTCTCCCGCGCGACATCATCCGTCGCTTCACCTGCCGCTACAACGGCGAGGTCGTGTTTTCCGCCGAGTTCTTTCCAGCCATCGCCGCCAACCCGAACATCGCCTTCCATACGGTCGCCACCGAGAGCGGCAACCTGAGCTTTACCTGGGAAGGCGACAACGGCTTCCAGCAAACCGAGACGGTCAACATCAACGTCAGCGGCTGATCGGATCGATGACAACAGCCCTGTCCTCCATTTTGCCGATAGTGCTTTTCTGTGTCGCGGCCAGCGCGCATCCGCAAGACCGCCGTTCGGGTTTCGAGTTCATGAGCCCGTCCACCCAGGCGATGCAGCGCGACGATACGCAGAACCCCGGCATGCTATGGATAAAGGAGGGCGAGGCGCTCTGGCAGCGCAAGGCGGGCAGGGCGGAACAATCCTGCGCCGGCTGCCATGGCGAGGCCGCCAGGTCGATGCGCGGCGTGGCGGCGCGCTATCCGGCCTTTGATGCTGCACTCGGCCAGCCGCTCAATCTCGGCCAGCGCATCAACCAGTGTCGCCAGAAGCACCAGCAGGCGGAACCCTGGAAGCGCGAAAGCCAGGAGCTGCTGGCGATGGAGAGCTATGTCGGCATGCAGTCGCGCGGCGTGCCGGTCGAGGTTTCGGATCCGCGCCTGCTGGCCTTCATCGAGCGTGGCGAACAGCGTTACCGGCAGCGCATCGGCCAGCTCAATCTCTCTTGCGCGCAGTGCCATGACGACAACTGGGGCCGCAAGCTGGGCAGCGCGGTCATCCCCCAGGCGCACCCCACCGGCTATCCGGTGTACCGCCTGGAGTGGCAGGGCATGGGCTCGCTGCAGCGCCGCTTGCGCAATTGCATGACGGGCGTGCGCGCCCAGCCCTATGCTTACGACGAGCATGAAATGGTGGAGCTGGAACTGTATTTGAACAAGCGTGCGCAGGGCATGCCGCTGGAGACGCCGGGAGTGCGTCCATGAAGCGGGGTGCGTCGGCGGGCTTGCCTTGCCATCGAAGGAACTTCATTCAACGGGAGCCCGCATGCGCCTGAATCGCTTGCCCACCGCATTTGCGTTTTTTGTCCTTGCCGCCACGGCGCCGCTGCAAGCCGCCGAGAACGCCGGCAACGGCCAGCGCCTCGCCGCCACCTGCGCCGGTTGCCACGGTACCGCCGGCATCACCCGGGGCGATGTGCTGCCGCCGCTGGCCGGGCAATCCAAGGCGGCGCTCATCGCCAGCATGAAAGCGTTCCAGAGCGGCCAGCGTCCGGCCAGCATCATGCACCAGATTGCCAAGGGCTACAGTGACGAGCAGATCGAGGCGATGGCAGGGTATTTCGCGTCGCAGCGGACGAATGCGAAATGAGCGCGGCCTCGGATCGGCGCGCCAACTGACGAAGGAGACCGCATGAAACGACGTGACTTCATCCGGACGCTTGGCGCCGGCTCCCTGCTTGCTTCCACCATGGGCTGCGCCGGGCTGCCGTCCAGCGCTGCAAAGCCGAAAGTGGTGGTGATCGGCGGCGGCTACGGCGGCGCCACCGCTGCCAAGCATGTGCGGATGTGGAGCGACCACGGCATCGACGTCACCCTGGTGGAGCCCAATCCCGGCTTCATCTCCTGTCCCCTGTCCAACCTGGTGCTCGGCGGCTCGCGCCAGCTCGCCGATCTCAGCCTGTCGTACGACGGGCTGCAGCGCACCCATGGCGTCACGCTGGTGCGCGAGCGGGCCGAAGCCATCGATGCGCAGCGGCGCGAGGTGCGCCTGGCCGGCGGGCAGACGCTGTCTTACGACCGTCTGATCGTCTCGCCGGGCATCGACTTCATGTTCGACCAGATTCCCGGCCTGCAAAAGCCCGGCGCCCAGGAGCAGGCGCTGCATGCGTGGAAGGCCGGCGCGCAGACCGTCGAACTGCGTCGGCGCATGGAAGCCTTGCCGGATGGCGCGGTGATGGTGATGACGGTGCCGCCGGCGCCCTACCGCTGTCCCCCGGGGCCCTATGAGCGGGCTTGCCAGGTCGCGCATTACTTCAAGCAGGCCAAGCCGAAATCCAAGCTGCTGCTGCTCGATGCGAACGAGGACGTCACTTCCAAGGGAGCGCTGTTCAAGCGCGTTTGGGCGGAGCGCTATGCCGGCCTCATCGAATACCGTCCGAAATTCACCACCGCTGACATCGACGCCGCCAGCGGCATGGTGATATCCGACCTCGGCGAAAAAGTGCAGGGCGCGCTGCTCAACATCATCCCGCCGCAGCGCGCGGGCGCCATCGCGATGCAGGCGGGACTGGCGAATGCCAACAAGCGCTGGTGCGACGTCGACTTCATGACCATGGAGTCCCTGCAGGCGAAGAACATCCATGTTATCGGCGATGCCATCCAGGTCGCGCCGCTGATGCCGAAGTCGGCCCACATGGCCAACCAGCATGCGAAGGTGTGCGCGGCGGCGGTGGTCGATCTGCTGTCCGGCCGCGCGCCTGACGCGCGCCCGATGATGACCAACACCTGCTACAGCTTCGTCTCCGACCGCGACGTAATCCATGTCGCATCGGTGCATGCCTACGATGCGGCACGCAAGACCCTGCTGGTGGTGCCAGGGTCCGGCGGACTGTCCTCCGCGCCGAGCGAACTGGAGGGCGTGTATGCGGCGAACTGGGCGCGAAACATCTGGGCCGACACGCTGATGTGATGCAGGTCTTCGTCGGCACCAGCGGCTTCCTCTACAAGCATTGGAACAATGGCGTGTTCTACCCGCGCGGGGTGAAGGATAGACTGATGTATGCGCTGGAGCGCATGAACGCCATCGAGATCAACGCCACTTTCTACAGCATCCCGAAACCGGAAACCGTGGCCAGCTGGGTGCCGCGCCTGCAGGCCGATTCCCGCCTGATCCTCAAGGCGCCGCAATCGGTGTCGCACCGGCGCCGCCTGAAGCTGCACAGCGAGGGCAGCGTGCGCCAGGGTGAGGACCTGCTGAACTATTTCATCGAGGGCTGCCTGCAGATACCGGAAAGCCATCGCGGCCCGGTCTTGCTGCAATTGCCCGAGCGGCTGGAAATCGATCTAACGCGGCTGGAACCGGTGCTTGCCTTGTTCTCGCATCGCGGCTTGCGCGTGGCGCTCGAGGTGCGGCATGCCTCCTGGTTCGCGGCCGACACCCTCGACCTTCTGGAGAAGTACGGTTCGGCACTGGTGGCTTCAGACTGGGTCAGCTTTCGATCGCCGCTGGTGGTGACCGCCGACTTCATCTATCTGCGCCGCCATGGGCCGGGCAGCCTCTACAGCAGCCGCTACGACGAAGAACAGCTGCGCGCCGACGTCGACCTCGTCCTGCAGCAGCCGGTCGGCGCGGCCTATGTACTGTTCAACAATGATGTGCACGGCTATGCGCCGGAGAACGCGATGCGCATGCGTGAACTGTTGGCGGCGGCAGCCCCATGATGAATATTTCGCCACATGCTATCGTGCCTGACTTCCCATCCCGACAGGAGACATGATGCAATACCGCCGCCTCGGAAAAAGCAATCTGCAGGTATCCGCCCTGTGCCTCGGCACCATGATGTTCGGCGACCAGACCGACGAGCAGGAAGCCGGACGCATCGTCGCATCGGCCCGCGACCACGGCATCAACTTCATCGACACCGCCGACGTCTATACCAAGGGCCGGTCGGAAGAGATCGTCGGCCGCCTGCTCGGCGCCAGCCGGCCGGACTGGATCCTGGCGAGCAAGCTGGGCAACGCGATGAGCGACAGCCCCAATCATTCGCATTACTCCCGCACCTGGATGCTGCGTGAAACCGACAGCATCCTGCAGCGCCTCGGCACCGACTACCTGGATGTGCTCTATCTGCACCGCGATTACCATGAGGAGAATCTGGAGGAAATGGTGCGGGCGCTGGACGATCTGATCCGCAGCGGCAGGATCCGCGCCTTCGGCCTTTCCAACTTCCGCGGCTGGCGCATCGCCGAAGTGATACGGCTGTGCCAGCAGGCCAACGTCGCACCGCCCGTCGTCTGCCAGCCCTACTACAACCTGCTCAACCGCATGCCGGAAGTGGAGATCATCCCGGCTTGCGCCCATTACGGCATGGGCGTCGTGCCTTACAGCCCGATCGCGCGCGGCGTGTTGACCGGCAAGTACGAGCCGGGCAAGCCGCCGCCGGAAGGCACCCGCGCCGGCCGCAACGACCGCCGAATCATGCAGACCGAGTTCCGCGCCGAGTCGCTGCAGATCGCGCAGCAGTTGAAGCAGCATTGCGAGCAGCGCGGCGTCCGCCTCGGCCAGTTCGCCACCGCCTGGGTGCTGGCCAATCGCCATATCAGCTCGGTGATCGCCGGACCGCGCACGCTGGCGCAGATGGAGGATTATTATCCCGCCGTCGAGCTCGGCATCTCGCCGGAAGAAGAAGCGATGATCGATGCTTTGGTGGCGCCGGGCCACGCCTCAACGCCGGGATACAACGATCCGAGCTATCCCTTCTTCGGTCGGCAAGCCTGACCTGGATCGGTCCGTTTTCCTGCTGCTGAAAGCAAAAGAGCGCCGGCTGTGCGGCGCTCTTTTTCATGGCAGCGGAAACTTACTTGGTCAGCGTGAAGTTCTGTGTGCCGTTGGCAGAAGAAACATCGACGGTGCTCGTGGTCGACAGGGAAGACCCGATCGCCGCCTGTACCGTGTATTTGCCGACGCCCGGCGTGGCATTGGCTTGGGCGCTGAAGGTGATCGGCAGCGTGGCGCTGTATCGGCCGAACTGCGGCGCCACGGTGGGCAGATTCTCCAGGACATAGGATGCGGAGCCGGTGGAAACATCCACGCCGCGATACCTGATGGTCACCGTCGGGCCGTTGGCAATCGTCTGGCGCGCATACACATAGGCGGGATCGTCGCTGGTGCTGGCCGAGGCCAGCGTGACCGTGCCTGAAATGGAGCGTCCGGCAGCGGCGGTCTGCAGGTCGATCGGCGCGGCGGCGGTGCTCACCGGGACGATGGTGCCCGTGGTGGCGACCGGCACGCTGCCGATGATGCTGGCGGCACGGTTGCTCGCCGTCAGCACCACATCGTAATTGCCAGCCGGCAGACGCGACAGGAAGAAGCGGCCGGTCGTGGCATCGGGCGCGGTGGTGCTGACGATGGCGCCGTTCTGCTGCGCGGTCACCAGCACGCCATCGGCCAGCTGGGCCTTGTTCACATAACCTTCGATGCCGCTGACATAGGTCGGCGTCACTTTCACCACCGGCTTCATCGCATAGTGGCCATTGCCCTTGGTGACGACCGACTGGCAGGCGTCGAAGTCGAGCGTCAGGTCGGCCTGCCTGCCGGCCTCGACGGTGAATTCGTTGACCAGCTTGATGCCGCTCTGGATGGCGCTCGGCGTGTCGAGCGAGACTTCGCTGCCGCCGGTCGGCACCACGCTGTTGGCAAGGCTGTTGCCGCTGTTCTCGTCCAGCACCAGGCGCAGCTGCGTGTACTTGCCGGCCGGGAGTGTGGCTTGGCCGAGCTCGTCGAGCACGCCATTGGTCAGCTTCAGCAGGTCGATCTTGCGGGCCGGATTGAGCGTGATGTCGGTCCAGCCGCTATCGTTTTCGCTGGCCGCATTGTTCTGGTGAATGCGCACCTTCTTCACCGTGACGTTGACGGCATCGAAGCCGCAGGCCGGCGCGTCGGTCAGCGACACTTTCACCGTGCCTGCCGCCGCGGAATCGTTACTGCCGCCGCCGCAGGCGGACAGCAGGCCCGCAGCGGCGAGACTGGCGATGCCGACCGGTTTGAAAATAGGGTGGGACATGGGGTTCTCCAAAAATGACCGCGACAAGGGCGGCTTGTAATAGGTCGAAGCGCAGGATGAGAAGCAGCAGGACGCCGGCATCTGTCGAGGCCTTGCTGCCGCTTGGCAAAAATATAGCCAAGCCTTGTATTGATGGAAAACCCTGTTGCAATTACTTACCCAAGGTAAGCATGCCCTTGCGCCTCCAACCTGAGCCGTAGATGGCGCGCGGCGATTCGGGCGGCGCTCGAATCAAGCGACTCGCCTGTTCATTTGACCGTTGCCCGGCGCGACTCTAGAATGATCCCAACAATAAAGAAACGAAGTTCTGCATGAAGGAACGGCGTCATTGGGTTCATTCGTCTCCCGAACACACGGTGCGTGTGGACTCATCATCGCAATATCCGGCATGCGTTCTTCATTCGGGGAGACGTTCCTTTCCGTCGCTCGTCCTTGCTCGTCACAAGCTTGCATGACGTCGTCCGGCAGCATGGCCTGTATCCGGCCTCTCTCCCGCATCCGTTGCGTCGTTCAACCATCTTGATCCAGGGAGGCCATGTGGGATTTCATTCGTCATCGGGCAATATCGGACTGTCATTCGGAAGACTGGTGTTGAGCGCCGCCTTGTCGGTCGGCGTTTTTTCCAGCGTCGCTGCGCAATCTGCGCGATCCACTCCCGCAGCGCCGGAGGCGAACAACATGCGCCTGGTCGGCCATGATGATCTGCAGGGGCGAAGCGCTTATCAACCCATCATCCACGCTCAAGGCAACCGCTGGATCGCGTATGTCGGCCACCATGGCGGCAAGGCGCCCAATCCGCTCACCGGCAAGGTGGAAGACAACGGCACTTCCATCGTCGATGTCAGCGATCCGGCCAAGCCTCGCTATCTGGCGCACATGCCCGGTGAGCCGGGGGAAGGCGAATCCGGCGGGGCGCAGATGGTGCGGCTGTGCAGCGGGAAGACGCTGCCGCAGGGTCAACCGGACAAGTTCTACCTGCTGCGTACGTTCGGCAACAGCGCGCACGAAATCTGGGATGTAAGCGCGCCGGAGAAGCCGGCGCTGGTGTCGCGCATCACCGGCGTGCGCGACACCCACAAGAACTTCTGGGAGTGCGACACCGGCATCGCCTATCTCGTTTCCGGCGCACCCGGCTGGAAAACCCGCCGCATGACCCAGGTCTATGATTTGAGCGATCCTGCCAAGCCGCGCTTCATCCGCAATTTCGGCCTCGTCGGCCAGCAGCCCGGCGCGCCTGACTCGCTGCGTGGCACCGATTACGAGATGCACGGACCGATCCGCGTCGGCAACCGCATCTATTTCGGCTACAACACCTTCCTCAACGGCGTGATCCAGATCATCGACCGCGAGAAGCTCCTGCGCGGCAACCCGGCGGCAAAGGATCCGTACGAGCCGACCGATGACAACCTCACCTATCCGGTGGTGACCACGCTCTATACCTCGCCGCGGCTGGGCGCCCATACCACCCTGCCGCTGCTCGGCATGGAAGTGCCGGAATTCGCGAAGAACACGGAGGGACGCACGCGCGACATTCTGGTGGTGGTGAACGAATCCCTGCGCAACGAATGCCAGGAGAACCGCCAGATGATGTACGTGGTCGACATCACCAGCGAAACCAAGCCCTGGGGCATGGCGAATTTCCAGGTGCCGGAGAAGAGCGGCGACTTCTGTGCCCGCGGCGGGCGCTTCGGCACCCATTCCTCGAACGAGAGCATGACGTCGCCCTATCACAAGAAGCTGGTGTTTCTCGCCTATTTCAATGCCGGCATCCGCGCCGTGGACATCCGCGATCCCTGGTCGCCGAAGGAGGTCGGGTACTTCATTCCAGCGGTGACCGACAAGACCGACAAGCGCTGCATCCGTGTCGATGGCGCAGAGCGATGCAAGGTGGCGGTCCAGACCAACAATGTCGAGGTTGACGATCGCGGCTACATCTATGGCGTGGACCGCGCCAATACCGGCCTGCATATCGTCGAGCTGACCGGAGCGGCACGCAGCATCGCCCAACCCTGACACATGCTCGACCGCTGCCGGCCATTTCCTGTCCTTCCCTGCCTGCTGTTCCTTGCCGTTGCAAGCGCATGCGCCGACGATGGCGCTGGACAGCAGGCGGACTCGCCCGGGGCCGCGACCGCACCGCTGGCATTCGAGTCCGGTCTGAGCTTCACGCCGCCGGCCGAACCTCAACCGGTTCCATGGCTGCAGCAATCCCGGCCGGCGGATTCTTCACCCATCCCGGATCAACCCGCGGCGTCACCGTCGCACCCTGCTGAGCGAACAAGGCGCGATAAGCCATGAACGCCGTTTCATTGACCGGCAGCGGCTACCGGCGGCTTCTGCCGGCAATCTCCCTAGCCTGCATGGCGCTCTGCTGCTCTTGCACTTCGCTGACGGTTAGCCGGATAGAGGCGCCTGCACGCATACCTGTCGATCCGGCGCGGATCGACGCGCGCATCGCCGAATTGCTGTCAAAGCCTCTCGGCCCGGACGAGGCCGCTGAACTGGCCTTGCTGCGCAGCCCCGCCCTTGCGAGCAATCTGTCGATCATCGGCATCGACCCGGCGCAGCGCCTGCTGGTCGCGCACACCGGACCTTCATCCCGCAAGAATGGCGCTGCGCCGGTCAACAGCGACCCCCGGATCGGCCGCACTCTGACAGTCAATCTTTCATCGTGGCTGGCCGACCGGCTGCAAGCCTCGGCTAACGATGCGGCGAAGGCGGCGGCGCTTGCGGTCGGCGACAGGGTGTTTTCGGTCCGCCGGACCTGGATACACGCCGTCGCTGCTCGCCAGCATGTCACCTATCAGGCGGATGTGGTGGAGGCGGCCGAGGCGGCCCAGTTGCTTTCCCAACGGCGCCAGCAGGTCGGCAACGCCGCACGCCTGGAGAATCTGAGCGCGCATCGCTTGCTGGAGCAGGCCAAGGCTAACCTTGCCCACGGGCGGCTGCAGGCCTTGTTGCAGCGGGAGCGACTGCAGCACCAGATCGGCTTATGGGGAGTTGATGCGGAGCGGATGCAGTTGCCGCCGCGCCTGCCTGAACTTCCACCCGCGCCGGCTGGTGCCGAGGGACTTGAAGCGCTGGCCGTCTCGGAGCGGCTGGACATGCAAATGGCGCGTGCGGCAATTCTGCGGCATGACGCCAATGATGCGGAGGGCCGTCACGCCGAATTGGAGGATGTCGCCATTTCCGCCCGGCACCAGGTTCGCACGGCTTGGCTGGCCTACCGCGCAAATTGGGATCGGGCGCGCCATGCCTGCGGGCCCGGTCTGGCACTCGCCCGCGCGATTCTCGAGGAACAGGTCAAGCGCTACAACGGCATGCAGATGGGCGCATCGGACCTGCTTGCCGAATCGCGGCTGCAGACCGACGCGGTGTTGTCCTGCATTTCGCGACAGGCCGAATTTTGGCTGGCCGAGACGGACCTGCAACAGGCGCTGGCCGGGATGGGTGCGCCGGCCCCGGTGGGCATCACCGCGACGCCAGCCCTCCCGTTGCCTCATCCGGGCGGTCATTGACAGCAGCGGGTGTCGATGAACTTGGGAAGTTGAAATCGACGTCCAAAGAAAAAGGCACATGCCGGAGCATGTGCCTTTTGTTTTTGCAATCTGCCGCGGCAGAACCGCAGCGGTATCGCTTACTCTTCCTGGAACGCTTCCTCGCGCTTGGACTTGATCGCCGGCAGGGTCACGATGACCACCAGCAAGGCAGCGGCGATGAGCAGGCCGAGCGACAGCGGACGGGTGAAGAACACCGTGAAGTCGCCGCGCGACAGCAGCAGCGAGCGGCGGAAGTTCTCTTCCATCATCGGTCCCAGCACGAAGCCCAGCAGCAGCGGCGCGCCTTCGCAGCCCAGCTTCATGAAGATGTAGCCCATCACGCCGAAGCCGGCCGTCATGAACACGTCGAAGGTCGAGTTGTTCACCGTATACACGCCGATGCAGCAGAACACCAGAATTGCCGGGTACAGGAAGCGATACGGCACCGTCAGCAGCTTGACCCACATGCCGATCAGCGGCAGGTTCAGGATCACCAGCATCAGGTTGCCCACCCACATCGAGGCGATCAGGCCCCAGAACAGCGTCGGGTTGCTGGTCATGACCTGCGGACCCGGCTGGATGTTGTGGATCGTCATCGCGCCCACCATCAGCGCCATCACCGCGTTGGGCGGAATGCCCAGCGTCAGCAGCGGGATGAAGGAGGTCTGCGCAGCGGAGTTGTTGGCCGACTCGGGAGCCGCCACGCCTTCGATGGCGCCCTTGCCGAACTCGGCGCTGTTCTTGCTGACCTTCTTCTCCAGCGAGTAGGCGCCGAACGAGGCCAGCGCCGCGCCGCCGCCCGGCAGGATACCCAGGGCCGATCCGAGCAGCGTGCCGCGGATCAGCGGCGCCACCATGCGCTTGAAGTCTTCCTTGGTCGGGAACAGGCTGGTCACCTTGTTGGTGAACACTTCGCGCGCTTCCTTCTGCTCCAGGTTGGCGATGACTTCCGCAAAGCCGAACACGCCCATGGCCACGGCGACGAAGCCGATGCCGTCCGACAGTTCCGGCACGCCGAAGCTGTAGCGGGTGGCGCCGGTGTTGACGTCGGTGCCGACCAGGCCGCCCAGCAGGCCCAGGCAGATCATGGCAATGGCCTTGATCAGCGAGCCGGAGGCCAGCACCACCGCGCCGATCAGGCCCAGCACCATCAGCGAGAAGTACTCGGCCGGGCCGAACTTGAACGCCACTTCGGCCAGCGGCGCCGCGAACGCCGCCAGCAGCAGCGTACCGACGCAGCCGGCGAAGAACGAACCGAGCGCGGCAGTGGACAGCGCCACGCCGGCGCGGCCGCGGCGAGCCATCTGGTAGCCGTCGATACAGGTCACCACCGACGAGGTTTCGCCCGGCAGGTTGACCAGAATGGCGGTGGTGGAGCCGCCATACTGGGCGCCGTAGTAGATGCCGGCCAGCATGATGAGCCCGCCCAGCGGCGGCAGGGCATAGGTGGCCGGCAGCAGCATGGCGATGGTGGCCACCGGGCCGAGGCCGGGCAGCACGCCGATCAGGGTGCCGATGACGCAGCCGATGAAGGCGTAGAACAGGTTCAGCGGCAGCGACAGCGTCATGCCGAAGATTTCGAACGGCTGGAACGCCAGGACGGCGCCGAAGCCGATACCGAGATTGGTGAATAGGGTTTCCATGATAATTCCGTGATCCTTTTAGCCGGCGATGAACGAGGGCCAGAGCGGGAACTGCAGCTTCAGCGCCCAGGCGAAGACGACGTACGACATGATCGTCAGCACGACGGCGTTGAGGATGGCCGCGACCCACTTGAACTCATGGCTGGCGTAGCTGCTGATGATGACCAGCAGCACCAGCGACACGACCAGGCCGAGGATGGGCAGCAGGATGCCGAACAGCACCACGGCGCCCAGGATCAGGAACAGAATGGGCCAGTCGAACTTGGCGACCTTCTCTTCGGGGGCGTTCTTCGAGGTGCCGCCGATGCTGACGACGATGCCGAGGATCATCAGCAGCACGCCGAGCATGGTGGGGAAGTATCCCGGTCCCATGCGCGCCGCCGTGCCGATGTTGTAGGTCACGCCGAAGCCTGAAAAGAACGCGCCAAAGGCAAGGAACATGATTCCCGCCCAGAAGTCTTTCTGATTTTTTATTCGCATGCTGAGTTTCTCCCTCCGAATCTTGTGAAACTTAATTTGAAAAGCCCATTGCCTGCGGTGTTCGCATGCGTACGAACACCATTTTTAAATGGTGCGACATAGTAGCGCATTCGGCCGCTTTAAAGTTCAAATCCGCCATCGCGGCGAAGATTTTCTGTGCCTTTCGATCCCAGCAGTTGGACAAGCCGGGCCGAAAGTTCCGGATGCGTCGACTTGGTGCAGACCGCGGCGGTATAAGTTGTCGCCAACTCGAACTCCGGCGGCAATGAATCAACCAGCCGTACGCCGTCGGTGTAAAGAATCTCCGTCACCTGCGTGCAGCCGATAGCGTTGGGCTGACCGTCTTGCGCCAGATGCCGCATGGCCGTGGCGCCATTGGGATGCGGCCGCAAGCGCGGCGCCACCTGATCGTAGATGCCCAGCCGGCGCAGAACGTTGGCGAAATGGATGCCAGCCGTCGCCTTTTCCGGATCGGGGAAATAGATTTCGCTCGCTGACAACAGCACCTGCTTCAGTTGCTCAGGGTTGGAAACATCATGTTGTGCGTCGCCATCGCGTACCGCGATGCCGGTCTTGACCTTGCCCAGGTTGGTGATCGTGCCCGGCTGAACATAATCGCCTTGAGCCAGTTCATTAATCAACGCGGCGGTCAGGATCGCTACATCACAAGGCTCGCCCAAAATCAGCTTTTCCTTCATCAAGCCGACTGCTCCGAACGTGCCTTTTATTTCGGCCCCGTTGGCGTTGGCAAAATCAGCTGCCAGCGCCTTGACGACGCCCTGTGCGGCGCCTCCGCTTAATACATGGAGATCCATGGAGTTCCTTTTCGTGACTTTGCAGGATGCCGCCCATCATGGTTTTCGCCATGGCGCCGGGTTGGGTTGATAGGTTGGGACCTGGACCGGAGAATGGTGATGACGGACGGCACTGGGGCGCCGAAAGTTGCTTTCGTGTCAGGCGACCCGATTCACCAGCGTGCCGAGATTGCCGATCTCGATCTTCATCACGTCGCCCGACTTCAGGAATTTGGGCGGCTTGAAACCGATGCCCACCCCTGCCGGCGTGCCCGTGGCGATGACATCGCCGGGCTGCAGCGTCATGCCGGCCGAGATGGTCGAAATGATCGTCGGAATATCGAAGATCAGGTCGCTGGTATTGGCGTCTTGACGCAATTCGTCATTGATCCAGCAGCGCACGTCGAGATTGGCAGCGTCCACCTCGTCGGCGGTGACGATCCACGGACCCATGGGGCAGAAGGTATCCATCGACTTCCCGAGGAACCATTGGCGATGCTTCTGCTGCAGGTCGCGCGCCGTGACATCGTTAACGATGGTGTAGCCCCAGATATGGCTCATCGCGTCGGCCTTGCTGATGCCACGACCGCCCTTGCCGATGATTACGGCAAGTTCGGCTTCATAATCGAGCTGCTGAGTCATTTCGGAGAAAGCCAGTACAGTCTCATTCGGACCGATGACGGTGGAGGGTGCCTTGGTGAAGACCACGGGCGCTTCTGGCGCAATTTCTCCCTTGGCGGCCGAGGTATCGAAGCCGGACTGGCTGAATTCCCTGGCGTGCTCGTGATAATTCTTGCCCACGCAGAAGATGTTCCTGCGGGGGACTGGAATGGGCGCCAGCAATCGTTCTCCAGCAAGTTTTTTCCAAGCGGGATTCTTTGCGGACAGATCCTTGACCGAAGGCGTAGCGGCGATGAATTGCGCCATGTCGCCTGCAAACCCGGGCACCAGATCGCTCAATGGGCAGTACTCGGTTCCGTCGTTGTTGATAGCTGCAACGGTCGCGCGTCCGCCGATATCCAGCGTTGCAAATCGCATGTTAGTTGTCTCCGGATGGATGGTTGAGAGGGTTGTTGTTACTTTTGCGCGGAATTTATCAGCGTACTGATTGTGCTGTCAATGCAAGGCGGACCCGTCCGCCCGCTTCGCATGCCTGCTTTGGTCAGAAAGTCAATTGAGCTTGCCGATGCGCTGCACCGCTTCTTTCATTCGCTGCGCATCTACATTTATGTAGCTTTGAAATTCTTGGCTGTCCATATACAGCACCGGACTGCCGGCATTCGCGATGGTTTGCTTCACCGTCGGATCATTGGCTGCTATCCGTGCCGCTTCCCGTAGCTTGGCAACGATGGGTTCCGGCGTCGCAGCCGGGACGAACAGTCCTGACCACTGCGCAAATTCGACCGGATAACCTGCTTCCTTCAGGCTGGGTACGTCCGGCAGCGCCGCCAGCGGGCCGTTGCCCCAATGTGCGAGTGCCTTCAGTTTGCCGGACTTGATGTGCTGTAGCACGCTCGCCGGTCCTGTCGATACCGCGTCCACCTGGCCGCTGAGCAGCGCGAGCACGGCAGGTGCCGCGCCGGTGTAGGGCACATGCAGCATCGAGAACTTGGCGTTAGCCTTCAACATCTCCATCGGCACATGCATGGTGCCGTAATTGCCCGACGAGCTGTATGAATAGCGGCCAGGTTTGCTGCGCATGGCCGCGACAAAGTCATTCACGCTGTTCCAGGGGCTGTCGGCTCGTACCACGAGTACCGTGGGGTCGGCAGTGAAGCGGGCGATCGGCTTGAGTTGAGGCAGCTGAAACAACGGTTCCTTGCCGATGACCCGATCTGCTTCGGGAATGATCGCGATGGACGACAACGCCATCAACAAGGTGTAGCCATTGGGGGCGGACTTGGCGACCTGAGCCATGCCAATGGCGCCGCCGGCGCCACCCTTGTTCTCTACGATGATGCTCTGTTTCAGCTCTCGTCCCAGCGCGGCCGCGACCGGACGCGCCACCGTATCGGCGACGCCGCCCGGAGGGAAGGGAACGATCATGGTGATGGGTTTGCTCGGCCAGACATCGTCTGCAACAGCGAGGCTGGTGATGCTGGACAGGGTCGCGACGGCAAGGGTCGCCATCGACAGCTTGATGAATCGTCTCTTCATTGTCTCCACCGTTATTGTGCGGATTGCATCGCGTGATGCCTCCGAGCGGCGATTGTAAGGGAAACCATGCACTTTGCGGTACTTCCGCGCTCGTGCATCACGAACTTTTGCCTACCTGCCAAACTCTACGTTGATCGATTAGCAAGGCATTGAAGGAGAAGAACGTGAATATCTTGATGGTGCTGACCTCGCATGATCAGCTCGGCGATACCGGCAAGAAAACCGGCTTCTGGCTGGAAGAATTTGCTGCACCGTACTATGTATTCAAGGATGCCGGTGCCAGGATGACGCTGGCATCGCCGAAGGGCGGACAGCCTCCGCTCGACCCCAAGAGCGATGATCCAACCTCGCAGACCGAGGCGACCAAGCGATTCAAGCAGGACCGGGAGGCGCAACAGGCGCTGGCCAACACCGTACTGTTAACCAGCGTCTCGCACGAAGAGTTCGATGCCGTGTTCTATCCAGGAGGGCACGGCCCGCTGTGGGACCTGTCCGCAGACGCCGATTCCCTTACGTTAGTGCAAAGCATGCATGCGGCGGGTAAACCCATCGCTGCTGTCTGCCATGGTCCGGCCGTATTTCGTCAGGCAAAGCGGCACGACGGCCATCCGTTGGTGGAAGGAAAGCGGCTAACTGCGTTTTCGAATACGGAGGAAGAAGCCGTGCAACTTACAAAAGTGGTGCCTTATTTGCTCGAAGACGAATTGCGAAACAATGGTGCCTTGTATGAGAAAGGACCAGACTGGGGAGTGTATGTCGTCACCGACGGCAATCTCATCACAGGTCAGAATCCGGCTTCTTCGGAAGCAGCCGCGCGTGAGTTGCTCAAAGTCTTGAAAAGCAGTTGATCAGTTGCCAACCGGAACGAAGGGCAAAGTCCCGCCTAACGCCAGTCATAAGAGGCGCGATGTGCTTCTTCTCACTCGTTGAAAAGTGAAGTTTAAAGAGTGGCACGAATAATCAAGCAGCGAAGGTGTTGACAGGGAGGAGCAAACCCCGCATAATCTCGCTTCTCTGCTGCTGACGAACACAACGCTTCGCAGCGCCGGCAAGCCGCTCAGGGGACTGAAATGGCGAGCTGAAGCAGACGGATCTTTAACAACTAACAGCCGATAAGTGTGGGCGCTTGGTAGCGTGCGGCGGTGTCAGCGGTAGGGCAGCGATGCCTGTGCTGCTGATGCTGCAAAACGAAATAGCAAGTGCTCATATGGAAATACCGGTTCATCTGCCCGCTATGGGAGGATGGATCGAGTCAGTATTTTGAGTGAGCGACGCTGCCGGAGACGGCAGTTCTGTCAGTGATGGCAGATAACAGGCATTGAACTGAAGAGTTTGATCCTGGCTCAGATTGAACGCTGGCGGCATGCCTTACACATGCAAGTCGAACGGCAGCAC
>NZ_FZOT01000020.1 GCF_900188095.1 Noviherbaspirillum humi
CAGGGTCAGGCCGTAGCAGGCGAAGCCGCCGTCGCTGCCGAGCTGGCGGGCAGCGGTGACGACGCCGGCCAGTTCGTGCCAGCTGCCGTCAGCGAGCTTGAGGGCAATGGCGGCGGGCTGGCCGATGAGGTCCTTGAGTTCGAAGAAGGCGTCGGTGGACAGGCAGTGCAGCTCATAGCGGTAGCAGGCGGACAGGGCTTCGGCGGCTTCGAGGCGCTGCGGCAGGAGGAGGTCGTCGGCGAGGCCGCTGGCATCGGCGAAGCGCAGGCGCAGGCTGCGCTGGTCTTGGGAGAAGGTGAGGAGGAAGGCATCGAGCAGCGCGGCGAGGTCGGGCATGGTTCATCCGGCAGGGTTGCAAAAAATGCAATGCGGGATGATAGCAAGGGGTCAATCGACCAGCGATGAATTTGCCTCCGCGATCCAGTATTGGCAAAGAAAAAGGCTCCCGCAGGAGCCTTGAGCCAGGATGCGGACCCCGCCGCTCAGTGGGCATGTCCCCGGCTGGTGAGGAACAGCACCACCGACACGCCGAGCGCGATCAGGATCACCTGCGGGATCGTCTCGCGCACCGTGGCGCGGCGCTGCATCTGCGGCATGAGGTCGCTCACCGCGATGTAGATGAAGCCGGACGAGGCGAACACCAGCACATAGGGAATCAGGCCGCTGGCCTGGCCGAGGGTAAAGTAGCCGAGCAAGCCGCCGACCACCGCCATCAGGCTGCACAGCAGGTTGTAGACATAAGCCCGCACCCGGGTGAAGCCGGCATTGAGGAGTACGATGAAGTCGCCGATCTCCTGCGGGATCTCGTGGGCGATGATGGCCACGCCGGTGATCACGCCGAGGTTGGGGTCGGCGAGGAAGGCGGCGGCGATCAGGATGCCGTCGGTGAAGTTGTGCAAACCGTCGCCGACCAAGATCATCCAGCCGGCCTTGCCGGCTTCATGGGCGTCATGGCCATGCTCGTGGCCGTGGCCGTCGCCTTCGTAATGATGGGAGTGGCGCAGGATGGCCATCTTTTCCAGCAGGAAGAAGCCGAGCAGACCGGCCAGCAGCACCGCGAACAGGGTATGCGGATCGGCCTGGGACTCGAAGGCTTCCGGCAGCGCATGCAGCAGCGAGGTCGACAGCAGGATGCCGACCGACAGGCTGACCATTCTCTCCACCACGCGCGACAGCAGCGAAAACGAAAACACCGCCGCAGCGGAAATGCTGAGCACACCCGCGAGCGTCGTGGCGAGCAGGATGGATAGCAGCGTGGGATTGATTTTGGGCCTCGAGGGATGTTGCGACAGGGCGCAAATTAAAACACAGCTGTTTTCTTTCGGCAAACCGCAGCCTGAACCGGCGCAGGCCGGCTCAGGTCAGGCGGTAATGCGAGGCGCGGTTGCGAAGGGGATCAGGCGCCAGCGGTGGCGGCGCCCGGCAGGCCGTGGCTGCGGAACCACTCCAGGCAGCGCTTCCAGCCGTCGCGGGCATCCGGCTCGCGATAGCTCGGCCGATAGTCGGCGTGGAAGGCGTGGCTGGCTTCCGGATAGATCACGAACTCGGACTTGCTGCCGCCCTTGGCCAGCGCGGCCTTCATCTGATCCACGCTTTCGAGCGAGATTCCGGCGTCCTTGCCGGCGTAGAGGCCGAGGATGGGCGCCTTCAGGTCGGCGGCGATATCCACCGGGTGCCTGGGCTGCAGCTCATTGCGGTCGCCGGTGAGGCGGCCGTACCAGGCGACGCCGGCCTTGACCTTGGGATTGTGGGCGGCATACAGCCAGGTGATGCGGCCGCCCCAGCAGAAGCCGGTGATGCCCAGCTTGTCGGTATTGCCGCCGTTGCTGCCGGCCCAGGCGACGCAGGCGTCGAGGTCGGTCATGACCTGGGCATCCGGCACCTTGGAGATCACCTGCTTCTGGATTTCCGGAATGGAGTCCATCTTGGAGGGATCGCCCTGGCGCAGGAACAGGTCGGGCGCCAGCGCCAGATAGCCCTGCTTGGCGAAGCGGCGGGCGACGTCGGCAATGTGCTCATGCACGCCGAAGATCTCGGACACCACCAGGATCACCGGCAGGTCGGACTTGCCAGCCGGCTGGGCGCGGTACACCGGCACTTCCTGGCCGTTGACATTGATCTTCACTTCGCCGGCGGTGAGGCCGGCGGTGTCGGTCTTGATGACGCTCTGCGCCATCACCGGCATGACGGCAGCGGCGAAGCCGGTGCCGAGCGCGGTCTTGATGAAGTCGCGCCGGTCCATCTCTCCGGACAGCGAAGTGGGAGCAATCAGGGTATCGATCTCTTTTTCCAGGGTACTCATGCATCCTCCATGGTGGTGTCTCGTTGTAGGCGTTCTCGCGGTTCCGGCGCGACGCCATGTTTTCAGTGCGCCTCTTCCCAGTTGCGGCCGACGCCGACCTCGGCGATCAGCGGCACCTTGAGCGTGGCGACGCTGCTCATCAGTTCCGGAACCCGCTGCTGAATATACGACAATTCCGCTTCCGGCACTTCCAGCACCAGTTCGTCGTGCACCTGCATCACCATGCGCGACTGCCGGCCTTCCTGCTCCAGCATGTCCTGCACCGCGATCATCGACAGCTTGATCAGGTCGGCGGCGGTGCCCTGCATCGGCGCGTTGATCGCCGCCCGCTCGGCGCCCTGACGGCGCGGGCCGTTGGGAGAATTGATCTCCGGCAGCCAGAGCCGGCGGCCGAATACGGTTTCCACATAGCCGCAGGCCTTGGCCTGGGCGCGGGTGTTGGCCATGTACTCCGCCACCTTCGTATAGCGGGCGAAATAGCGGTCGATGTACATCTGGGCGGCGCCGCGCTCGATGCCGAGGTTGCCGGCCAGTCCGAAGGCGCTCATGCCGTAGATCAGGCCGAAGTTGATCATCTTGGCCACACGGCGCTGATCGCTCAAGACGTCGGCCGGCGCCACGCTGAAAATTTCGGCGGCGGTGGCGCGGTGGATGTCCTCGCCGGCGGCGAAGGCGCGCAGCAGGCTTTCATCCTCCGAGATATGGGCCATGATGCGCAGCTCGATCTGCGAATAGTCGGCGGAGACGATCATGCTGCCCGGCGGCGCGACGAAGGCTTCGCGGATGCGGCGGCCTTCGGCGGTGCGCACCGGAATGTTCTGCAGGTTGGGCTCGTTGGAGGACAGGCGGCCGGTCACCGCCACCGCCTGCGCATAGTTGGTATGCACCCGGCCGCTGTGCGGGTCCACCATCTTCGGCAGCTTGTCGGTATAGGTGGACTTCAGCTTCGATAGCCCGCGATACTCCAGCAGCACCTTGGGCAGCGGATAATTCTCCGCCAGCTTCTGCAGCACCTCCTCGTCGGTGGACGGGGTGCCGGACGGGGTTTTCTTCACCACCGGCAGCTGCAGCTTGCCGAAGAAGATCTCGGCCAGCTGCTTGGGCGAGTTCAGGTTGAAGGGCTGGCCGGCGAGGTCGTAGGCCTGCTTCTCCATCTCCAGCATGCGCCGGCCGAGTTCGTTGGACTGGGTGGCCAGGAGCGCGGTGTCGATCAGCACGCCGTTGCGTTCCATCTTCTGCAGCACCACCGAGGTCGGGATCTCGATCTTCTCGTAGATGTAGCGCAGGCCGTCGTTCTCCGCCACGTGCGGCCACATCGCCTGGTGCAGCTGCAGGGTGACGTCGGCATCCTCGGCGGCGTACTCGGTGGCGCGCTCCAGCGTCACCTGGTCGAAGCCGATCTGCGAGGCGCCCTTGCCGCACACCTCTTCATAGGTGACGGTCTTGCGGTTCAGGTGGCGCAGCGCCAGGCTGTCCATGTCGTGGGAGCGGTGCGATTCGAACACGTAGGATTCCAGCAGCGTGTCATGCACGATGCCGCGCAGCTGGATGCCATGGTTGGCGAAGATGTGGGCGTCGTATTTCAGGTGCTGGCCGAGCTTGGGCTTGGCCGCATCCTCCAGCCAGGGCTTGAGCTTTTCCAGCACGAAGTCGATGCCAAGCTGGTCCGGCGCATCCTGGTAGCGGTGCGCCACCGGGATGTAGGCGGCGATGCCGGGCTTGCAGCACAGCGAGATGCCGACCAGGCGCGCCTTCATCGCGTCGAGCGAGGTGGTCTCGGTATCGACCGCGGTCAGTTCGGCGGCCTCGATCGCATCCAGCCAGCGCTGCAGCTGAGCCTCGGTCAGCACCGTTTCGTACTCCGCCACCGGCGCCGGTCCGGAAGGGGCGGTCACGCTCGGCCCCACTTCGCCTCGGTGCACCTGACTTTCGGCGCGCACGCCGCCGGATTCGCCGGTGAATTCGCGCAGCATGGTCTTGAAGCCGAAGCGGCGCAGGAATTCGGCCAGCGCTTCCTGGTCGACCGGCTTCGCCACCAGCGATTCCGGGATCGACGCCATGTGCTCCACCAGGTCGCAGTCGGTCTTCACCGTCAGCAGCACCCGCGCCTGCGGCAGCCAATCGAGCGCCTTGCGCAGGTTGTTGCCGACCGCGCCGCCGATCTCGTCGACGCGGGCGATGATGTCGTCCAGGGTGCCGAACTGGGTCAGCCACTTCACCGCCGTCTTCGGCCCCACCTTCTCCACCCCTGGCACGTTGTCCACCGTGTCGCCCACCAGCGTGAGGTAATCGACGATGCGCTCCGGCGGCACGCCGAACTTGGCGATCACGCCATCGCGGTCGAACTTCTCGTTGCTCATGGTGTTGATCAGCATGACGTCGTCGTTCACCAGCTGCGCCAGGTCCTTGTCGCCGGTGGAGATGACCGTCTTCAATCCATGCCTGGGCGCCATCGCCGCCAGGGTGCCGATCACGTCGTCCGCTTCCACGCCTTCCACCATGAGGATCGGCCAGCCGAGCAGGCGCACCGCCTCGTGGATGGGCTCGATCTGCTTCGACAGGTCTTCCGGCATGGAGGAGCGCTGCGCCTTGTACTCGGGATAGAGATGGTCGCGGAAGGTCTTGCCCTTGGCATCGAACACGCAGGCGATGTAGGCGGCGTCGTAGTCGTTGCGCAGGCGGCGCAGCATGTTGATCATGCCGTGGATGGCGCCGGTGGGAAAACCTTCCGAATTGCGCAAATCCGGCAAGGCGTGGAACGCCCGGTAGAGATAGCTTGAGCCGTCGACCAGCAACAGGGTTTTGTCCATAAGGAATCGAGAATGTGACTGCGGATGGTGGGATGGTGATGATGCGAAGTTAGCACCGGATTATCGCAGGTTTATCGCCGGCACCGGACCGCCGCCCGGCCCTCGATTCGCCCTGGCAATGCAGGTTTTTTCGGTGATGGGGATGCCTTTTGCTAAAATGAACGCAAAGAACAAGCATCCAATCCGCTTCACCACGACCCGACCACTCCATCATGGCTTCCCTCTCCACCCGGCATCTGATTGCCGCAGGCGCCCTTCTTTTCGTTTTTTCCCCGGTCCTGCATGCGCAGCAGCCGGCCCGGGCGGAAGCCCCGCCGCCGCCGAAGCTGGAGCCGCTGGAGGAAGGCGAGCCGCCCGGCGTCACCATCCGCAAGCCCGAAGACCAGCAGCAGCGCATCGAGGAAAAGCGCGGCCCTGGCGGCAAGGTGGACGAGATCCGCGTCAATGCCGGCGGCAGCAATTACGTACTGAAGCCGAATGAGCAGGCCGGCACCAGCGTGCCCGGCGATGGCCAGAGCAGCGGCAATCGTGCCGCCCAGTGGGAAGTGAAGACCTTCGACCTCAGCCGCCAGCAGGACAAGGACCAGGCCGGCGCCGACCAGGGCAATGCCCAGCCGCAGCCGCCTGCGGCCGGCCAGCAGGGCCAGGCTCAGAAGCCGGCCCAGCCGGCCCAACCCGGGCAGCCCGCCAAGAAATGATCTTCGGGCCGCGACAGGCGGCCCCGCCGACCAACCTCAACTTTTGCTTCGCTCATGGCAGTATTCACCCCGGTCAGCCTGGATGACCTCGAGACCTGGATCACGCAGTTCCCGCTTGGCAAGGCGATCGCCGTGCGCGGCATTTCCTCCGGCATCGAAAACAGCAATTTCTTCCTGACCACCGAGCGCGGCGAATATGTGCTGACGCTGTTCGAAAAACTGAGCTTCGAACAGCTGCCTTTCTATCTCAACCTGATGCGGCACCTGGCCGAGCGCGGCGTGCTGGTGCCGGCGCCGGTGGCGAACGGCCGGGGCGAAATTTTGCACAGCCTGCACGGCAAGCCGGCCAGCATCGTCACCAGGCTGCAGGGCAGTTCTCAGATGAACCCGCAGCCGGTGCATTGCGCCGCCGTCGGTGCGATGCTGGCCCGCATGCACCTGGCGGCGGAGGATTTCCCGATGCAGCAGCCCAACCTGCGCGGCCTGGCCTGGTGGCACGAAACGGTGCCGGTGGTGCTGCCCTACATACCGGACGAGGCCAAGGCGCTGCTGCGCGCCGAAATCCATACGCAGGAAGCCTTTGCCGCGTCCCATGTGTACCATCAGCTGCCGCGCGGCCCCATCCATGCCGACCTGTTCCGCAACAACGTCATGTTCGACGGCGAACGCCTGACCGGCTTCTTCGATTTCTACTTCGCCGGCTGCGACACCTGGCTGTTCGATGTGGCGGTGACGGTGAACGACTGGTGCATCGATCTCGACAGCGGCAGGCTCGATCCAGCGCGGCTGCGGGCGATGCTGGCCAGCTATCATGCGGTGCGTCCCTTCACCGAGGCGGAGAAGGCAGGCTGGCGCACCATGCTGCAGGCGGCGGCGCTGCGCTTCTGGCTCTCGCGGCTGTACGACTTCTACCTGCCGCGCGAAGCCGAGATGCTGACGCCGCACGACCCCACCCATTTCGAGCGCATCCTGCGCGAACGTATCAACCATCCTGCACCCGCATTGTTCTGACACGATTCTGACGACATGGAAAAACTGCCTGGAAACGCCGGTTGGCAATGGATCAAGGGAGGCTTCGCCCTGTTTCGCAAGCAGCCGACCGAGATGTCGACCCTGTTCCTGAGCTACGTTTTTCTGATGCTGGCGATGGGCATCGTGCCGCTGTTCGGGCAGATCCTGCCGATGGTGCTGGTGCCGGTGTTTTCCATCAGCTTCCTGCAAGCCTGCGCCAACATCGAGCGCGGCAAGAAGGTCTATCCCAACCTGCTGCTGGCCGGCTTCCGCTCGCCCGCCTTCATGCGCCTGGTGCGGCTCGGCCTGCTTTACCTGCTGGCTGCGGTGCTGGCCATTGCCGCGTCCGCCATGATCGACGGCGGCGTGTTCTGGAACATCATCACCGGCCAGTCGGCGCTGGACGCCTCGACGGTGCGCGGTTCCCACATGTCGCTGGCGATGATCTTCGCCGCCGTGGTCTATACGCCGGCGGCCATGGCCTTCTGGTATGCGGCGCCGCTGGTCGCTTGGCAGAACATGGGGCTGGGCAAGGCGATGTTCTTCAGCTTCTTCGCCGTCAAGCGCGCCGGACGCGCCTTCTTCATCTACGGCCTCGCCTGGCTGGCGATCAGCATCTTCCTGCCGGCCGTGGTCAGCGGCATCCTGGGCCTGATCTTCGGCCGCACCGCCATCATCATGCTGGTGCTGCTGCCGCTGTCGCTGGTGATGACCATCATCATGTATTGCTCCTTTTATCCCAACTACACCGACATCTTCGGCAAGCCGCAGACGCCTTGACCGGATGACGCAGTGCGATGTTGATGCAAATCAACCCGAGCTGCGAAGTAACCGCTAAGTTTCCAGCAGGAATTATTTCTCGATATACTTCCAGTATTCGCCTTTCCTGCAGCTACTATCCATCGGTTACAGCATGATCAAGAAGATTTCATCCGGCCAGCTCAAGCTGGGCATGTACATTCATGACTTGTGCTGCCACTGGATGGAACACCCCTTTGCCCGCAACCGCTTCCTGATCACGTCGGAGCGGGAAGTGGAAAAAATCCTGCAGGCCGGCATCCGCGAGCTCTATATCGATACCGGCAAGGGCCTGGACGCGCCGGACGCACCGACGGCCCAGGAAGTCAGGGAAAAAATCGAAAGCCAGATGGTCGACCTGGCAGCGCGCCAAGCCACGCCGATCCGCATTTCGCTCGCCGAGGAGATGGACCGGGCGCGGCGGGTGCGGCAGCAGGCGCATCAGGTGGTGCGCAGCGTCATGCACGATGCCAGGCTGGGCAAGGCGGTCGAGCTCGACCGGGTGGAGCCGGTGGTGGAGGAAATTACCACCTCCATCCTGCGCAATCCCGGCGCCCTCGCCGCCCTGCTGCACATCAAGACCAAGGATGACTACACCTTCCTGCATTCGGTCAGCGTCTGCACCCTGATGGTGGCATTCTGCCGCTCGGCGGGACTCGATGCGGCCACCACCCGTCAGGCGGGGCTGGGTGGCCTGCTGCACGACATCGGCAAATCCCTGGTGCCGGACGCGGTGCTGAACAAGCCGGGCCGGCTGACCGACGAAGAGTTCGCCCTGATCCAGCGCCATCCGCAGGACGGGCACGAGATCCTGAGCCGCACGCCTGGCATCGGCGCCATCCCGCTGGACATCACCCTGCACCACCATGAGCGTGTCGACGGCAGCGGCTACCCGGGAAAGCATGCCGGCGACGCCATCAGCCAGCTGGCGCGCATGGCGGCCATCATCGACGTCTACGACGCCCTCACCTCGGAGCGCTGCTACCACAAGGCGATTTCGGCGGCGGAAGCGCTGCGCAAGCTGCATGAATGGAGCCGCTTCCATTTCGATCCGCAGCTGGTGCAAGCCTTCACCCGCACCGTCGGCATCTACCCGGTGGGCACGCTGGTGCTGATGGAGTCGGGCCGGCTCGGCGTGGTCACCGGCCAGCATGCGAGCAATCTGCTGACGCCGACGGTGAAGGTTTTCTTCAGCACCCGTTCCAACACCTACATTCCGCCGCAGGAAGTCGACCTGGCGCGCCCGCTGGGCAGCGGCGGCGCCGACCGCATCATGAGCCATGAATCGGCCGCCAAGTGGCGAGTCGATCCGATGCGCTTTCTCGCCGCCTGAGCGGCAATCCCGGCAACCCAAAATACAAAAAACAAGAGCGGCCAGGGGCCGCTCTTCCAGGCATGGGCTGCGCCCTGCTCAGTGACCGAGCCGCGGCGCCAGCTTCTCCAGCTTGGCGATGTTCAGGTCGAGCAGCTTCATGCCATGCTTGCCGAAGTTGATGTGGGCCCGCATGTTGGCGCCGCTGCCTTCGAGGTTGACGATCACGCCTTCGCCGAACTTGGCATGCGATACCGATTCGCCGATGCGCCAGTTGCCGACCTTGTTGCTGAAACTTTGGGCGATGCTGTTGGCGGCCGCTTCCGGCGCCTCGTCCCAGGCGCTCTGGCTCTTCAGGCCGAACCAGTGGTGCTGCTGGGCCTTGGGCGAGAGCCATTTCAGCGCATGCTCCGGCAGCTCGTCGAAGAAGCGCGACTTCATGTTGTAGCGCGTCTGGCCGTGCAGCATGCGGGTCTGGGAGAAGGTGATGTAGAGCCGCTTCTTGGCGCGGGTGATGGCGACATACATCAGGCGCCGCTCTTCCTCCACGCCGCCTTCTTCCTGGGCGCTGTTCTCGTGCGGGAACAGGCCTTCCTCCAGGCCGGTGATGAAGACCGCGTCGAACTCCAGGCCCTTGGCCGAATGCACCGTCATCAGCTGCAGCGCATCCTGGCCAGCCTGGGCCTGGTTGTCGCCGGCCTCGAGCGAAGCATGCGACAGGAATGCCGACAGCGGCGACATCACCGCCGCCAGCGGCGTGTCGGCATCGATGATCTCGACGCCGTCCTCGGTCAGCAGCGCGGGGCCGGAAGCGGCGGCCGCCTTCGGCCCGAGATAGGCCGGGGTGTCGATGCCGTAGCCCTCTTCCGAGACGAACAGCATCGCCGCACTGACCAGCTGCTCCAGGTTCTCGATGCGGTCGGCGCCTTCCTTCTCGGTCTGGTAATGCGGGATCAGGCCGCTCATCTCCAGCATCACCTTCACCAGCTCCTGCAGCGGCAGCTGCTGGGTCTCGAAGCGCATGGCCTCCACCAGCTTGACGAAGCCGCCGAGCGAGGTGCCGGCCTTGCCGGCGACATAGGGCACCGCCGCGTACAGCGAGATGCCGTACTGCTTGGCCGCGTCCTGCAGCTGCTCGATCGACTTGGCGCCGATGCCCCGAGTGGGGAAATTCACCACGCGCAGGAAGGCGGAGTCGTTGTGCGGGTTGTCCATCAGCTGCAGGTAGGCGATCGCATGCTTGATCTCGGCGCGCTCGAAGAAGCGCTGGCCGCCGTAGACGCGGTACGGGATGCCGGAGTTGAACAGCGAATGCTCGATCACCCGCGACTGGGCGTTGGAGCGGTACAGCACCGCGATCTCGCTGCGCAGCATGCCCTCGCCGATCAGGCTCTTCACCTGCTCGATGATCCACTGCGCTTCCTGGATGTCGCTGCTGGCTTCATACACCCGCACCTGCTCGCCATGGCCGGCGTCGGTGCGCAGGTTCTTGCCGAGGCGCTTGCTGTTGTTGGCGATCAGCGTATTGGCGCTGTCCAGGATGTGGCCGTGCGAGCGATAGTTCTGCTCCAGCTTGATCAGGTTCTGGACATTGAACTCGCGCTCGAAGGCGATCATGTTGCCGACGTTGGCGCCGCGGAAGGCGTAGATGCTCTGGTCGTCGTCGCCGACGGCGAACACCGCGTTGCCTTTGCCGGCGATCAGCTTGAGCCAGTTGTACTGCAGGTTGTTGGTGTCCTGGAACTCGTCCACCAGGATGTGGCGGAAGCGGCCCTGGTAGTGCTCGCGCAGCGGCTGGTTGCGCGTCAGGAGTTCATAGGTGCGCAGCAGCAGCTCGGCGAAATCCACCACGCCCTCGCGCTGGCACTGGTTGTCGTAGAACTCGAACAGCTCCACGAACTTGCGGTTGTAGTCGTCGTTGACCTCGACGTCGCGCGCGCGCAGGCCCTGCTCCTTCGCATTGTTGATGAAGTACATCAGATTGCGCGGCGGGTACTTCTCGTCGTCGACGTTGAGCGCCTTGAGCATGCGCTTGATCATCGACAGCTGGTCGGCGCTGTCCAGGATCTGGAAGGTCTGCGGCAGGCCGGCGTCGCGGTAATGCGCGCGCAGCAGCCGGTTGCACAAGCCATGGAAAGTGCCTATCCACATGCCGCGCGTATTGATCGGCAGCATGGCCGACAGGCGCGACATCATTTCCTTGGCTGCCTTGTTGGTGAAGGTCACCGCCAGCACGCCGGCCGGCGACACCTGCCCGGTCTGGATCAGCCAGGCGATGCGGGTGGTCAGCACGCGGGTCTTGCCGGAACCGGCGCCGGCCAGGATCAGCGCATGCTGGGGCGGAAGAGTGACGGCGGCGAGCTGCTCGGGATTGAGGTTTTCGAGGAGGGTCTGCATCCACGGATTATAAGCCGGTGGGTGCTTTCCTGTACCTGCATCCAGTGGTTTTTGCCGGCGATTCAGCCACCGCGATGATGAAGAAATAACGCTTTGATTGATCTTCCGGCAAGCGTGCGGAGGAACGGCGCCCGGCCTGCCTGAATCGGTGTCAATCGATGACAGTCAATGCCTCGAGCGGCAAGCCCGGACGCTTCGCGCGGCTGCGACGTTACGCCGCGAACAGATTGCCCAGCATGCGCGCCGCGGCTTCCGGATCATCCGCCATGTAGACGCTGCTGATCACCGCCACCATGTCGGCGCCCTGCGCCACCAGCGGCGGCGTGTTGGCCTGGGTCATGCCGCCGATCACCACCACCGGCAGCGGAATCTCCCGCTTGGACTGCGCCACGATGTCGGGCGGCGTGGAGACTTCATACTTCTTCACCCGCGACGGATAGAAGCCGCCGAAGGCGACGTAGCTGGCGCCGCTCGCATGGGCCGAGCGCGCCAGGTCCAGGCTGCCGTAGCAGGAGGCGCCGACGATCTTGTCCGGCCCCACTGCCTTGCGCACCTCGGCCACGGCGGCATCGGTGCCGCCGACGTGGATGCCGTCGGCATCGAGTTCCAGGCACAGGTCCACATGGTCGTTGATGATGAACGGGGTGCCGTAGCGCCGGCACAGCGCCTGCAATGCGGTCGCCTGCTCGCGCCGCAGCGCGGCGTCGGCGGTCTTGTGCCGGTACTGCAGCAGCGCCGCGCCGGCGCGCAAGGCCGCTTCGCTCACCGCCAGCAGCTTGCCGGTATCGTCCCAGTCTGGCGTGACGAGATAAAGTCCCTTCATGTTGTCTTCTCCATGGTGGCCCATCGATTCGGGATGCGCTGGCCTTCCGCGATGGCGTAGGAAGACAGCAAGGTTTGCTCGCAATAGGCCTGGGCCCGTTCCAGCGCCTCGCGCATGGCGATGCCGCGCGCCAGCAGCGCCGCCAGCGCCGAGGCCAGGGTGCAGCCGGTGCCGTGAAAGCCGCCCGGCAGGCGCGGCCATTGCCATACCTGCTCGCCCTGTGCTGAAAACCAGCGGTTGACGATCACATCACCTTCGCCGTGGCCGCCCTTGACCAGCACGTTCGGGCATTGTTCGAGCAGCAGCGCCGCCTGCCGTTGGATGCTGTCGGCGCCGGGACACAGCCGCGCCGCCTCGGGCAGGTTGGGCAGCACCACGCTGGCCAGCGGCAGCAGCGGCCGGATGATCCCGACCGGGTCTTCGATGGCCAGCGCATTGCCGTGGCCGCTGGCCAGCACCGGATCCAGCACCACCGGCAGATCCGGACGCCGCTGGCGCAGCCGGCGGATCAGCGCGGCGATCGCCTCGCCATTGGCGCGGTTGCCGATGATGCCCAGCTTCACCGCCGCGATCTCCATCTTCGACGCCAGCGCCTGCGCCTGCTGCGCCACCATGTCGGCCGGCACCGGCATGACGGCATGGACGCGGTCATTGTCCTGCGCCGTCAGCACGGTGATCACCGACAGCGGATGGGCGCCGAGGGCCATCACCGCCTGGATGTCGGCCTGCATGCCGGCCCCGCCGCTCGGATCCGAGCCGGCGAGGATCAGCACGTTGGGCCGGTTCACGTCGCCTTGCCTTCCACCGGCGAGGACGGCGAGGCGGCGAAGCGCTTCGGAATGCGGCCGGCGAGGTAGGCATCGCGGCCGGCTTCCACCGCCAGCTTCATCGCCCGCGCCATGCGGATCGGATCGCGCGCGCCGGCGATGGCGGTGTTCATCAGCACGCCGTCGCAGCCGAGCTCCATCGCGATCGCCGCGTCGGACGCGGTGCCGACGCCGGCATCCACCAGCACCGGCACCTTGGCCTGCTCGATGATGAGGCCGAGGTTCCAGGGATTGAGGATGCCCATGCCGGAGCCGATCAGCGACGCCAGCGGCATCACCGCGCAGCAGCCGATTTCTTCCAGCATCCTGGCCTGGATCGGGTCGTCGCTGCAGTAGACCATGACATCGAAGCCATCCTTCACCAGCACCTCGGCGGCCTTCAGCGTCTCGGGCATGTTGGGGAACAGCGTCTTCGGGTCGCCCAGCACTTCCAGCTTCACCAGCTTGTGGCCGTTGAGCAGCTCGCGCGCCAGCTGCAGGGTATAGACCGCATCCTTGGCGTTGTAGCAGCCGGCGGTGTTGGGCAGGATGGTGTATTTGGACGGCGGCACCACGTCCAGCAGGCTGGGCGCGTTCGGATCCTGGCCGATGTTCACCCGGCGGATGGCGACGGTGATGATCTCGGCGCCGCTGGCCTCGGTGGCATCCTTGGTTTCCTGCAGGTCCTTGTACTTGCCGCTGCCGACCAGAAGGCGGGAGCGGTAGGTCTTGCCGGCGATGGTGAGGAGGTCTGGGGTTGTGGCGGTTGTCATTTGGGGGTCCTTTGGTTCGTCGGTGTTTTGAGCGAAGGGCGGGCAGCGGGTATGGCAGCGGTTTGAAGTGCGAATTCTGAGCATCTGCAGAGTAAGACCGAGCCATCAAGGAAAGCCCCCTCCCCCTCAGGGGGAGGGCTGGGGGCGTAGCAGGGGTTTCGCGAAGCACCGCTTCGCGCCTGCGCAGCCGAATGCGCTTGTAAGCGCATTCGTGGGTGAGGGTGGGTTTCTTTTGCAGGTAAAGAACTGTCTTTCATCGCGCTGGACACCCATCCCCACCCACAGCAGCGCTTGTAAGCGCTGCTGGCTGCGCAGGCGCGGAGCGGTGCTTCGCGAAACCCCTGCTACGCCCCTAACCCTCCGCTTGAAGGGGAAGAGATTCTGTAGTCATACTTTGAGCCTCATCGGGTAGTCAGGCTTTTAACCTCACCCACGGTCAGTCTTGCAAGACTGACCGGTTCCGCGGGCGCGGAGCAGTGCTCCGCGAAACCCCCGCTTCACCCCCCTCCAATCGCCTTCACGATATCCACCCTGTCCCTCGCCTGCAGCAATCGCTGCGTCCACTGCTGCCGCGGCACCACCTCGCGGTTGATGGCCACGGCCAGGGATTTGTTGGCGAGGTCGAGCGAGGCGATCAGGTCCTGCACGCTCTGGTTCTCGGCCACGCTGTGCGGCGCGCCGTTGAGTTCGATTTCCATGTGCGCTTCCGCCCGGCTCGCTTACTGCTTGCGATAGAGTTCGGCGCCGCTCTTGACGAATTCGACCGCCTTGACCTCCATGCCCTGCTTCAGCGCCTGCTCGTCGGTGATGCCCTGGGAAGCGGCGTAGTCGCGCACGTCCTGGGTGATCTTCATCGAGCAGAAGTGCGGGCCGCACATGGAGCAGAAGTGCGCCACCTTGGCCGAATCCTTGGGCAGGGTCTCGTCGTGGAATTCGCGCGCCTTGTCCGGGTCGAGGCCGATGTTGAACTGGTCTTCCCAGCGGAACTCGAAGCGGGCCTTGGACAGGGCGTTGTCGCGGATCTGCGCGCCGGGATGGCCCTTGGCCAGGTCGGCCGCGTGCGCCGCCAGCTTGTAGGTGATGATGCCTTCCTTGACATCCGCCTTGTTCGGCAGGCCGAGGTGCTCCTTCGGCGTGACGTAGCACAGCATGGCGGTGCCGTACCAGCCGATCATGGCGGCGCCGATGCCGGAAGTGATGTGGTCGTAGCCCGGCGCGATGTCGGTGGTGAGCGGCCCCAGGGTGTAGAACGGCGCCTCGTGGCAATCCTTCAGCTGCAGCTCCATGTTTTCCTTGATCAGGTGCATCGGCACGTGGCCGGGGCCCTCGATCATCACCTGCACGTCATGCTTCCAGGCGATCTGGGTCAGCTCGCCCAGGGTGCGCAGCTCGCCCAGCTGGGCTTCGTCGTTGGCGTCGTAGATCGAGCCGGGGCGCAGGCCGTCGCCGAGCGAGAAGGCGACGTCGTAGGCCTTCATGATTTCGCAGATGTCTTCGAAATGTTCGTACAGGAAGGATTCCTTGTGATGCGCCAGGCACCACTTGGCCATGATGGAGCCGCCGCGCGAGACGATGCCGGTCATGCGCTTGGCGGTCAGCGGCACGTACTGCAGGCGTACGCCGGCGTGGATGGTGAAGTAGTCCACGCCCTGCTCCGCCTGCTCGATCAGCGTGTCGCGGAAGATTTCCCAGGTCAGTTCCTCGGCCTTGCCGTTCACCTTTTCCAGCGCCTGGTAGATCGGCACCGTGCCGATGGGAACCGGGCTGTTCCGGATGATCCACTCGCGGGTTTCATGGATGTGCTTGCCGGTGGACAGGTCCATCACGGTGTCGCCGCCCCAGCGGATGGCCCAGGTCATCTTTTCCACTTCCTCGCCGATGGAGGACGTCACCGCCGAGTTGCCGATGTTGGCGTTGATCTTCACCAGGAAATTGCGGCCGATGATCATCGGCTCCGACTCCGGGTGGTTGATGTTGTTCGGGATGATGGCGCGGCCGCAGGCGACTTCGGAACGCACGAATTCCGGCGTGATCTCGGCCGGAATCGCGGCACCGAAGCTCTGGCCGGGATGCTGGCGGCCCATCAGGTCGGCCAGCTTGGAACCCATCGGGCCGGACGCCTTCAGGTTTTCCAGGTACTCCTTGCGGCGCAGGTTTTCGCGGATGGCGATGTACTCCATCTCCGGCGTGATGATTCCCTGGCGCGCATAGTGCATCTGGGTCACGTTCCTGCCCGCCAGCGCGCGGCGCGGCTTGCGGTGCAGGTTGAAGCGCAGCTCGGCCAGCTTCGGATCGTTCAGGCGTTCGACGCCGTAGGCGGAACTCGGGCCGGGCAATTCCTCGGTGTCGCCGCGCTCGGCGATCCAGGCGGCGCGCAGCGGGGCGAGGCCGGAGCGGATGTCGATCTTCACCGCCGGGTCGGTGTAGGGGCCGGAGGTGTCGTACACGTAGATCGGCGGATTCTTCTCGGCGCCGAAGGAGGCGGGGGTGTCGGACTGGCTGATCTCGCGCATCGGCACGCGGATGTCCGGACGGGAACCCTCGACGTAGATCTTGCGGGAATTCGGCAGCGGCTGGATGGCCGCCTCGTCCACCTTGGCGGTGGCGGCGAGGAATTGCGGATTGGCGTTCATGATGCTCCTTTGCTAACACGTGTCGATGCGAAGGAGCATGGGAATGGGGGCGCATTCGGATGCTTCCCTTCGCTGGCATTATCCAGATCAGGTTCGAGGGTATTTCTCACCCGACCGAAAAGCGGTCAGGACCCCTAGCGTCGTTGCCGTCGGCCATGCCTGGCAAGGCTGGCCGGTTCGGCAGAGCGCCGATTATACGCGCTATCGGCCGCCGCGCGCCAAACTGATCAATGCCGCGCCACGCCCTCCCTTATAATGCTGGGTTTCTCCGAAACACATGCCAAATCATGGAATTAGCCAAGTCTTTCGAACCGGCCGAAATTGAAAAGCAGTGGCGCGCCGAGTGGGAGCGCCGCGGGTACTACACCGCCAGCACCGATCCCGCCAAGCCGTCCTTCTCCATCCAGCTGCCGCCGCCCAATGTCACCGGCACGCTGCACATGGGCCACGCGTTCAATCAGACCATCATGGACGGGCTGACCCGCTACTACCGCATGCGCGGCCACAACACCGCCTGGATCCCCGGCACCGACCATGCCGGCATCGCCACCCAGATCGTGGTGGAGCGCCAGCTCGACGCGCAGAAGGTCTCGCGCCACGACCTCGGCCGCGAAAAGTTCCTGGAGAAGGTGTGGGAGTGGAAGGAGCATTCCGGCTCCACCATCACCGGCCAGATGCGCCGCATGGGCGCCTCCACCGACTGGAGCCGCGAATACTTCACCATGGACGCCAAGATGTCGAAGGCGGTGACCGAAGTGTTCGTGCGCCTGTTCGAGCAGGGCCTGATCTACCGCGGCAAGCGCCTGGTGAACTGGGATCCGAAGCTGCACACCGCCGTGTCCGACCTGGAAGTGGTGTCCGAGGAAGAAGACGGCCACATGTGGCACATCCGCTATCCGCTGGCGGACGGTTCCGGCCACATCACCGTGGCCACCACCCGTCCCGAGACCATGCTCGGCGACGTCGCCGTGGCGGTCGATCCCACCGACGAGCGCTACACGCCCCTGCTCGGCAAGCTGCTGAACCTGCCGCTGACCGGCCGGCAGATTCCCCTCATCGCCGACGAATACGTCGACAAGGAATTCGGCACCGGCTGCGTGAAGATCACGCCGGCGCACGACTTCAACGACTATGCCGTGGGCCAGCGCCACCAGCTCGCGCAGATCAACATCTTCACCCTCGACGCCAAGATCAACGAGAACGCCCCGGCCAAGTACCAGGGCATGGACCGCTACGACGCCCGCAAGCAGATCGTCGCCGACCTCGAAGCCGAAGGGCTGCTGGAATCGGTCAAGCCGCACAAGCTGATGGTGCCGCGCGGCGACCGCACCGGTGTGGTCATCGAGCCTATGCTCACCGACCAGTGGTTCGTCGCCATGAGCAAGCCGGCGCCGGAAGGCACCCACTTCCCCGGCAAGTCGATCGCCGAGGTCGCGCTGGAAAAGGTGGGAGACGGTTCCATCAAGTTCATCCCCGAGAACTGGACCACTACCTACAACCAGTGGCTCAACAACATCCAGGACTGGTGCATTTCGCGCCAGCTGTGGTGGGGCCACCAGATCCCCGCCTGGTACGACGAGGAAGGCAACATCTACGTCGCCCGCAACGAGGACGATGCGAAGGCCCAGGCCGGCGGCCGCGCCATCCGCCGCGACGAGGACGTGCTCGACACCTGGTTCTCCTCCGCCCTGGTGCCCTTCTCCTCCCTCGGCTGGCCGGAGCAGACGCCGGACATGAAGCTGTTCCTGCCCTCCTCGGTGCTGGTGACCGGCTTCGACATCATTTTCTTCTGGGTGGCGCGCATGGTCATGATGACTACCCACTTCACCGGCCAGGTGCCGTTCGAGAAGGTCTACGTGCACGGCCTGGTGCGCGACGCCTCCGGCCAGAAGATGTCCAAGTCCAAGGGCAATACGCTCGACCCGATCGACCTGATCGACGGTATCGACGTCGAATCGCTGGTGGCCAAGCGCACCACCGGCCTGATGAATCCGAAGCAGGCGGAAAGCATCGCCAAGGCCACGCGCAAGGAGTTCCCGGGCGGCATCCCGGCCTTCGGCACCGACGCCCTGCGCTTCACCATGGCGAGCTATGCCTCGCTCGGCCGCAACATCAACTTCGACCTCAACCGCTGCGAAGGCTACCGCAACTTCTGCAACAAGCTGTGGAACGCCACCCGCTTCGTCCTGATGAACACCGAAGGCAAGGATTGCGGCTTCGAGGGCCACGTGCCCGGCATCTGCGAAACCGGCTTTCTCGAGTTCTCCCAGGCCGACCGCTGGATCGTGTCGCTGCTGCAGCGTACCGAGGCGGAAGTGGAAAAGGGCTTCGCCGACTACCGCTTCGACAACATCGGCAGCGCGATCTACAAGTTCGTCTGGGACGAATACTGCGACTGGTACCTGGAAGTGGCCAAGGTGCAGATCCAGCAGGGCAGCGAGGCGCAGCAGCGCGCCACCCGCCGCACTTTGCTGCGCGTGCTGGAGACCGTGCTGCGTCTGGCCCATCCGGTGATCCCCTTCATCACCGAGCAGCTGTGGCAGACCGTGGCGCCGATGACCGGCAAGCAGCTGAACCCGGCCGGCGACTCCATCATGATCCAGGCCTATCCGCAGGCCGACATGGCCAAGCTGGACGAAAAGGCGGAAGGCTGGATGGCCCAGCTCAAGGCCATGACCGATGCCTGCCGCAACCTGCGCGGCGAGATGCAGCTGTCCCCGGCGCAGAAGGTGCCGCTGCTGCTGGAAGGCGCATCCGCCGAGGACCGCGCCCTGCTGCAATCCTTCGCGCCCTACCTGCAGGCGCTGGCCAAGCTGTCCGAGGTCCAGGTGCTGGAAGCGCTGCCGCAATCGCCGGCGCCGGTGTCGGTGGTCGGCACCGCCAAGCTGATGCTGAAGGTGGAGATCGACGTCGCCGCCGAGCGCGAGCGCCTGGCGAAGGAAATCGCCCGCCTCGAAGGCGAGATCGCCAAGGCCAGCGCCAAGCTCGGCAACGAAAGCTTCGTCGCCCGCGCCCCGGCCCAGGTGGTGGCGCAGGAGAAGGAGCGCCTCGCCGGCTTCTCCGCCACGCTCGACAAGCTGCGCGAGCAGATGGCGCGGCTGCAGGCTGCATAGTTCCCAGGCGCCCCGCGGGGCGCCTTTTTTCATTCAATCACGCGGAAACCAACTCAAGGAGGAGATACCATGCTGACAAGAATGCTCGTTACCGCCTGCGCCACTCTGCTCTGCGCCGCTGCCTCGGCACAGACCGCTTCGCCGGTGGGACTGTGGAAGAGCGTCGATGACGAGACCGGCAAGACGAAGGCGCTGATCCGCATCAGCGAAGGCGGCGGCGAATTGCGCGGCAAGATCGAGAAATTGTTCCGCGATCCGGGGGAAGAGCCGAACCCGGTCTGCGACAAGTGCGACGGCCCGCGCAAGGACCAGCCCATCGTCGGCATGACCATCATCAACGGCATGAAACCGGACGGCGCTGAGTTCTCGGGCGGCCAGATCCTCGACCCGTCCAACGGCAAGGTCTACAAGAGCAGGATGAGCCTGAGCGAGGATGGCAAGAAGCTGAACGTGCGCGGCTACATCGGCATGCCGACCTTCGGCCGCACCCAGACCTGGGTGCGCGCGGAGTAGGCGGCTACCGCCTGAAGCTGAGTCACCTCAGTGCGTCAGCTTCAGGCCGACGATGCCGGCCACGATCAAGGCGATGCAGGCCAGCCGCGTTCCGCTGGCCGGCTCATTGAACATCAGGATGCCGACGATGGCTGCGCCGGCTGCGCCCATGCCGGTCCAGACCGCATATGCGGTGCCGACCGGCAGCGTCTTCAGGCTCCATCCCACCATCAGGAAGCTGATCAGCGACACCACCAGCCCGGCCACCGCATACCCCCAGCGGGTATAGCCTTCCGATGCCTTGAACAGCAGCAGCCAGGCGATTTCCAGCAAGCCGGCGATCAGCAATACGATCCAGGCCACGATTTCCTCGCGCGTTGAGAAATGAAAATGCCGGCAGATGCCGGCATGCGGGCCGCCCTCGGGGCGGCGAATGAAGCGCAACGATCAGACGAACGATACGGTCAGCCCGGGCAGGACCACGCCGGAGAAGGCGGAGGTCCAGGTATCGCCCGGCTTGACCGGGCAGCAGTCGGTCCAGGCGCCGGTGGCGATGACCTCGCCCGCCTGCAGCGGCGGGAACTGGTTCTGTCCATGCAGCATGCGGTGCAGATGCAGCAGCGCGTGCAGCGGACTGCCCAGCACCTCGTTGCCGAAGCCGGCGGAACGCAGCTCGTCGCCGCAGGACATCGACAGGCTGGCATTGGCCAGCACGCTGCCCAGGTTGCGCCGCGTGGCGGAAGACAGCACCTTCGGCTCGCCGACGATGAGCGAGCCATGGAAGCTGTAGGCGGCGATGGCGTCGGCCAGGTCGAAGCGCCACCCGGGGAACGGACAGACCACGATTTCGAAGGCATGCGCCATCCACTCGATGCACTCCGCCAGCTGCTCCAGGGTGGCGTCTTCCGGCGGCGTCTGGCCGAGGGAAAACACCAGCTCCGGGCCGATGCGCGGCTGCACCGCGCCGTCCAGGCTCTGCAGGCCGCGGTTGTCCTCGGCGTAGCGAACGGTGGCATCGAACAGCGGCGTCCAGATCGGGCCGGCGATCGGCTCGCGCCGGCCATAGCGGGCGGCGACGCGCGGATTGGCGAAGCCGATCTTGCGGCCCACCATGGTTTCGCCTTGCGCCGTGCGGATGTCGATCATGCGCCTGACGACATCGTAGGCATCTTCCACCGACAGCTCGGTGTTGTCGGAGATCGGCGGCATCATCTGGACACAGGCGCGAGCATCAAGCAACTGGTGTGCTATGCGGCTCGCTTGGGTGGACATGAGCATGGCAGGACCAAATCCTAAAGAGTCTTGATGGCGGTCATGGCGAAAATTGGCCATGTGGAGTCGTGTACTTTACGCAATGCACCCCTGGCGGGGTTGAGTTAAGTCAAAAGAGCAACTTTCCCGTTTGTTTCAGAAGGGGAATTATAGGAGTAGCCGGGAACGGTTGCACAAAAAATCATCACGCCGGCATGCCGGGCCGGCGTTTGATGAACTGATCGATGTGACATGCAGAGTGCCCGGACCCGGGCGAGGTTCCGGACAGGCCGAAAGAATCTTGGCCAGGCAGCGTTGCCTTCAGGACAGTGATTGGTCCCAGAGGTCGCCGGTAGGGCCGGTGCGCGGCGCGGCCACGCCGAAATGGGTGTAGGCCGCCGGGGTAGCAATGCGGCCGCGCGGCGTGCGCTGCAGGTAACCTTGCTGGATCAGGTAAGGCTCCAGCACGTCCTCGATCGTATCGCGTTCCTCGCCGATGGCAGCCGCCAGGTTGTCCAAGCCGACCGGGCCGCCGTTGAACTTGAACAGCACCGCTTCCAGCAGCTTGCGGTCCATCAAGTCGAAGCCGACCGGGTCCACATCCAGCATGCTGAGCGCGGCATCGGCCATGGCCTTGGTGATCTCGCCGTTGCCCTTGACCTCGGCATAGTCGCGCACCCGTCGCAGCAGTCGGTTGGCGATACGCGGCGTGCCGCGGCTGCGCTTGGCGATTTCCATTGCGCCGTCATCCACGATGGCGGCGCCGAGCAGGGTCGCGCTGCGGGTGATGATGCGCGCCAGTTCCTGCGGCGTGTAGAACTCCAGGCGGGCGACGATGCCGAAGCGGTCGCGCAGCGGGTTGGTCAGCATGCCGGCGCGGGTGGTGGCGCCCACCAGGGTGAAAGGCTGCAGGTCGAGCCGCACCGACCGGGCCGCGGGGCCTTCGCCGATCATGATGTCGATCTGGTAGTCCTCCAGCGCCGGATAGAGGATCTCTTCCACCACCGGCGACAGGCGGTGAATCTCGTCGATGAACAGCACGTCGTTGGCTTCGAGATTGGTCAGCAGCGCGGCGAGGTCGCCGGCCCGCTCCAGCACCGGGCCGGAGGTCTGGCGCAGGTTGACGCCCATCTCGCGCGCGATGATGTGCGCCAGGGTAGTCTTGCCCAGACCCGGCGGGCCGAACAGCAGGGTATGGTCGAGCGCCTCGCGCCGCTGCCGGGCAGCGGTGATGAAGATCTCCAGCTGGCTGTGGATTTTTTCCTGGCCAACATATTCTTCCAGCTGCTTCGGCCGCAGCGCCCGCTCGATCGCCTCCTCGTTGGGCGAGGCCGGCGTGGCGGCGATGATGCGCTGCTCGGTCAGGTTGTCGGTCTGGATGGTCATGGAATCATTCCTCGTTCAGGTGAGGCGCCGGGGCTCGTCCTTATTTGGACAGCGCCTTGAGCGCCAGTTTGATGCCTTCGGATACGCCGGTGCCGGCCGGCACCTGCTTCAGCGCCAGGGTGGCTTCCTTGTCGGAGTAGCCGAGCGCCAGCAGCGCGTTCAGGATGTCGCCGGTGGCATCGCTATGGGTGGCGATGCCGGCCGCGCCGAGATCGGCGCCGAGCTTGCCCTTCAGTTCCAGCAGCAGGCGCTCGGCGGTCTTCTTGCCGATGCCGGGAACGCGCGTCAGCCGCCCCGCTTCCTGCAGGGTGATGGACTGAGCCAGGTCGGCCACCGACATGCCGGACAGGATGGACAGCGCGGTGCGGGCGCCGACGCCGGAAATCTTGATCAGCTGCTTGAAGACATTGCGCTCCTCCGCCGTGCCGAAGCCGTACAGCAGATGCGCATCCTCGCGCACCGCCATGTGGGTCAGCAGCGTGATCTTCTCGCCGGTGCCGGGCAGGTTGTAGAAGGTGCTCATCGGCACGTCGACCTCGTAGCCGACGCCATTGCAGTCGACCAGCAGTTGCGGGGGATTTTTCTCGAGCAGGATTCCGGAAAGGCGGCCTATCATGGGATTCTTGGTTGTAAAGGGTTGATGCATCATACCGGACAAGTCCCGCCCTCCCCGCGGCGGCGCAAGCAAAACATGACCGGCAGGCAAGAAATAAAAATCGAGGGCGGCGAATTTTTGCCGCCCTCATGGTTCTAAACCTGACAACAGAAGACAAGCCAACCCGGCACGGTCCGATCAACGAGACGCCTCATGCTGCATCCCTTCGATAAATCACCGCCGGCGCGCAACGGGAGGAAGCCGCGCACCACCCTGGCGCGCACCCGCCCGGCATCCCGCTCGGCCTTCTGGACCCGCAGCCTGCTGGGCATGCTGTGGGCCTTGCCGCTGACGGTGTTCGGACTAGCGCTTGCCTTACCTATATGGGTATGGCGCGGCCATTTGCAACTGGTGAGGACGCCGGTGATGGCGCTTTTGGTGCGCGGTCCGCTGGCCGACGCCATCCTCAGCCGCCACCCGTTCGGCGCGATGAGCGCGATGGCCGTGGGCCATGTGGTGATCGCCGAGAACCATGGCTTGTCGGCGCGGGTGCTGATGCATGAACTGGTGCATGTGCGGCAGGCGGAATGCTGGGGACCGGTCTTTCCCTTCGCCTATCTGCTGTCGAGCGCCTGGGCGGCGCTGCGCGGCCGCGATGCCTACTGGCACAACCGCTTCGAGATGGCCGCCCGCGAGGCGGAAAAGCACGTTTGATTCGGTGAATTGAAAAGGTCAGCCGACCAGGCGGCCGCCGCGCATGCGCAGGCCCTTTTTCGCCAGGCCCGGCGACAGCTCGCCCAGCGTCGCCAGATGATCGCCGCTGTGCGCATGGCAGATCGCCACGCCGAGCGCGTCGGCCGCATCGGGACCGGGCGCGCCGGACAACAGCAGCAGGCGCTGCACCATGTCCTGCATCTGGTGCTTCTGCGCCCGGCCCTGTCCCACCACCGCCTTCTTGATCTGCAGCGCCGTGTATTCGGACACGGCAAGATCGGCATGCACCAGCGCGCAGATGGCGGCGCCGCGCGCCTGGCCGAGCAGCAGGGTGGATTGCGGATTGACGTTGACGAACACCTTCTCGATGGCGGCGCAATCCGGCCGGTAGGTGGCGATGATTTCCGACACCCCGGCGAGGATGGTCTTGAGCCGGCTCGGCAGATCCGCTTCCTGCGTCTTGATGGTGCCGGACGCGAGATAGCTGAGCTTGGTGCCCTGCTTGTGGATGATGCCGAAGCCGGTGGTCCGAAGACCCGGGTCGATGCCGAGGATTTTCATGCCTGGATCGGTCCGCTGGCGCGGACCGTGTCGCCCTGAGTGAACGTTGAAATCAATGACGGAAATGGCGGGTGCCGGTCAGCAGCATGACCACGTCGCGCTCGTTGGCGGCATCGATCACTTCCTGGTCGCGCATCGAGCCGCCCGGCTGGATGACGCAGGTCGCACCGGCATCCACCACCACGTCGAGGCCGTCGCGGAACGGGAAGAAGGCATCCGACGCCACCGCCGATCCGGCCAGGGACAGGCCGGCGTTCTGAGCCTTGATGGACGCGATGCGGGCCGAATCCACCCGGCTCATCTGGCCGGCGCCGACGCCGAGCGTCATGCCGTTGCCGCAGAACACGATGGCATTCGACTTGACGAACTTGGCCACGCGCCAGGCGAACATCAGGTCCTGCATCTGCTGCGGCGTCGGCTGGCGGCGGCTTACCACCGTGAGCTCGGCCGGCAGCACGTTCTTGGCATCGGGCGACTGCAGCAGCAGGCCGCCGCCGACGCGCTTGAAGTCATAGGCGTTGACGCCCTTGCCCAGCGGGATCTCGAGCAGGCGAACGTTCTGCTTGGCGGCGAACACCTGCTTCGCTTCGGCGCTGAAGGACGGCGCGATCAGCACCTCGACGAATTGCTTCGCCACCGCTTCGGCTGCCTTGCCGTCGACTTCGCAGTTGAAGGCGATGATGCCGCCGAAGGCCGAGGTCGGGTCGGTCTGGAAGGCCTTGCCGTAGGCATTCAGCGCATCGGTGCCGACGGCGACGCCGCAGGGATTGGCGTGCTTGATGATGACGCAGGCGGTCTCGTCGAAGGTCTTGACGCACTCCCAGGCGGCATCCGCGTCGGCGATGTTGTTGTAGGAGAGTTCCTTGCCCTGAAGCTGGCGGTAGTTGGCCAGGGCGCCGTCGACCGCTTTCAGGTCGCGGTAGAAGGCGGCCGACTGGTGCGGGTTCTCGCCGTAGCGCATGTCCTGCACCTTCTCGAAGTGCAGGTTCAGGGTCTGCGGATAGCTGCTGCGGGTGGCATGCTGGCGGTCTGCGCCGAGCGAGCTGAAGTAGTTGGTGATGGCGCCGTCATACTGGGCGGTGTGGGCGAACACCTTCTTCGCCAGCGCGAAGCGGGTTTCGTAGCTTACCTCGCCCCGGGTGGCGCGGATCTCTTCCAGCACGCGGGCATAATCAGACGGATCGCACAGCACCACCACGTCCTTGTGGTTCTTGGCCGAGGAGCGCAGCATGGCCGGGCCGCCGATGTCGATGTTCTCGATCGCGTCTTCCAGCGAGCATTCTTCCTTGGCCACCGTCTGCTGGAACGGGTACAGGTTCACCACCACCATGTCGATGGTCGGGATGGCATGCTTTTCCAGCGCCGCCACATGCTCCGGAAAATCGCGCCTCGCCAGGATGCCGCCATGCACCTTGGGATGCAGGGTCTTGACGCGGCCGTCCAGCATTTCCGGGAAGCCGGTGTAATCGGCGACCTCGGTCACCTTTACGCCGTTGTCGGCGAGCAGCTTGGCGGTGCCGCCGGTGGACAGGATGTTCACGCCCATGTCGGCCAGGGCGCGCGCGAAATCGAGCACGCCGGTTTTGTCGGACACGGAGATAAGGGCTTGTTTGATCATGATGGACATGCAAGAGGTTGGAATTCTGTGCCACCGGCGCCGTCCCGCGGCGCGGTCATTCGTGAAGCTAGCTTTGGTTGCGGCGCAGGCCTGCGCGCCACGTGCGCCGAAGCGCCTGGCGTTCAGGCCAGGCCGTGCTGCTGCAGCTTCTTGCGCAGCGTGTTGCGGTTGATGCCGAGCATTTCCGCCGCCAGCGACTGGTTGCCCTCGGCGCGCGCCATGACGACCTCCAGGATCGGCCTTTCCACGGTGAAGAGCACCATTTCATAGACGTTGGTCGGCTGCTGCTCGCCCAGGTCCCTGAAGTATTTTTCCAGGCTTTTGCGAACCACGTCCTGAATGTTGTCTTTGCTCATTGCTGTGAAAAAGAAGATTGTTGCTGTGATATTGCTAGGCTGCGAGCCGCGGCTGGTCGGCGTGGAGGCCGTATTGTAACCGCTTGCCATGCAACAATTGCGATTCGAAGAAGGCGTCAACCGCCTGCAGTTGCTCCTCGCAGCTTTCCAGCCGGTTCATGCGCTGGCGGAAGTCCTCGCCGCCGGGCAGGTCGCGCACATACCAGCCGATATGCTTGCGCGCGGTGCGCAGGCCCATGTACTCGCCGTAGAAAGCGTAATGCGCCGGCAGGTGTTCCTGCATCAGCGCCCGCACTTCCTTCACCGTCGGCGCCGGCAGGTGCTCGCCGGTGCGCAGGAAATGATCGATCTCGCGGAAGATCCAGGGCCGGCCCTGGGCCGCGCGGCCGATCATGACGGCATCGGCCCGGGTGTAATCCAGCACGAAGCGCGCCTTTTCCGACGTGGTGATGTCGCCGTTGGCCACCACCGGGATGCCCACCGCCGCCTTCACCGCCGCGATGGTGTCGTACTCCGCCTCGCCGCCGTAGCCGTCGGCGCGGGTGCGGCCGTGCAGGGTCAGCATGGCGATGCCGCTGGCTTCGGCCATGCGGGCGATGGTGAGGGCATTCTTGTGCTGCCGGTCCCAGCCGGTGCGGAATTTCAGCGTCACCGGCACATCGACCGCGCCCACCACCGCTTCCAGGATCTGCGCCACCAGCGTTTCGTTCTGCAGCAGGGCCGAGCCGCACCAGCTCTGGCACACCTTCTTTACCGGGCAGCCCATGTTGATGTCGATGATCTGGGCGCCGCGCTCGACGTTGAAGCGGGCGCAGTCGGCCAGCATGGCCGGATCGGCGCCGGCGATCTGCACCGCCTTCGGCTCCATCTCGCCGTCGTGGTTGATGCGGCGCGCGGTCTTTTCGCTGGCCCACAGGCGCGGGTCGGAAGCCGCCATTTCGGACACCGCGTAGCCGGCGCCGAGCTGCTTGCACAGCTGGCGGAAAGGCCGGTCCGTCACGCCCGCCATAGGGGCGACGAACACATTGTTGCGGAGAAAATGCGGACCGATGTTCACGGCAAGAGGTAGCTGGAGGAATGGAGGCGGTATTGTAGCGCCATCACCGCCGGCCCGGTACCGTTGTCGGGCGGCGACAGAAGGCGTCGGACGTCGGGCGTCGGGCGTTGCCTTGGCGTGAGCCGGTGACAGGAACCGGCCGGCGCTCCGAACGGTGGCCGGCCGGAAGGTCAGCGGTCGATCTCGTCCAGCGTCACCGGGCAGGGGGCTTCCCGATCCTGCAGATGGCGGATATCGCCCCAGTCCAGCAGCAGCAGGCGGCCGCCATCCCAGAGGAAGCGGTTGACGCTGGCATTGAAGATGTCGAAGTCGCGCGGATGCTCGAAGCCCTTGCCCTGGGCCGCGCGGTAGGCGCATTCCAGCACGCCACCGTGGGTCACCATGGCGATGCGATGCTGCCCGGCGCGGCCGGCGAGCCGGCCGATGGCTTCCAGCGCGCGCGCGGCGAACTCGCGCAGGGTTTCCGCCTCGCGTTCGCCGGCGGGAAAGCGGGCATCGATGTCGCGTGCCTTCCAGGCGGCATAGGCCTCGGGATAGCGCTGCCCGATGTCGGCGTAAAGCATGCCCTCGAAGCCGCCGTAGCAGCGTTCGCGCAGGCCGGCATCGGTGACGACCTCCATGCCGCGCGGCTGGGCCACCGCCAGTGCGGTGTGATAAGCACGCTGCAGGTCGCTGGCGTAGACGGCGTCCAGCGGCTCGTCCAGCAGGGCGAGGCCGAGCGCGTCGGCCTGGCGGCGTCCCTGCTCGTTGAGCGGGATGTCGATATGGCCTTGCAGCCGGCTCTCGGCGTTCCAGGCGGTCTCGCCGTGGCGAATCAGCAGGATTTCGGTCACGCGCCGCCCGTTCCGCCCACGGCGAGCGCCGGGTTCAGCGTGTAGGTGCCGGTGATGCTGGCCTGGCCGAGCACATGACCCTGCATGGCCTGGCGCACCTGCTGGCCAGTGAACTTGCCCTCCACTTCCAGCCGCTCGACGTCGAGCGCATACAGGGTGAAGACATAGTGGTGGATGAGCGAATCGTTCCACGGCGGGCATGGACCGTCGTAGCCGTAGTAGTCGCCGGACATGCTGGGATCGCCGGCGAACCAGCCGGTGTAGTCGTTGATGCCCTGGCGCGCACCGCCGGCGCCCGGCACGTCAGGGCCGGACTTGCCGCGCGCGGTCACGCCGCTGGAGAACTGGCCGGCGGCGATGGGAGGCATTTCCGCCGGCAGGTCGACCAGTACCCAGTGAAAGAAGTCCACCCGCGGCAGATCGGCCGGCACGGTGCGTCCTTCCTGATTGACGTCGTCGCCGCGCGAAGGCACGTCCACATCATGGCAGATCAGCGCCAGCGAGCGGGTACCGGCCGGCAGGCCGCTCCAGGCGAGGTGCGGGTTGCGGTTGGCCGACAGCGTCACATGGGTAGCCGGATCGATCACCGCGAAGGCGTATTCGCCCGGAATGCGCTCGCCATCCTGAAATGAATCACTCCACAGTTTCATCATGTCTCCTAAGGTTGGTTGCCTTGGCTAGCCAGGGCCGCAGGCTTGACCTGCAGCCAGAAAGTCACCGGGCCGTCGTTGACCAGCCCGACCTGCATGTGGGCGCCGAAGCGCCCGGTCTGGACCCGGGCATGGCGCTCCCGCGCCCGGGCGGTGAAGTAATCGAACAGGCGGCGCCCTTCTTCCGGCGCCGCCGCCGGCGTGAACGACGGCCGGGTGCCGGCGGCGGTGTCGGCCGCCAGCGTGAATTGCGGCACCAGCAGCAGGCCGCCCTGCACGTCGGCCAGGCTGCGGTTCATCTTGCCGGCTTCATCCGAGAACACGCGGTAGGCGAGCAGCTTGGCGAGCAAGGCATCGGCCTGCTTTTCGCCGTCATTGCGCTCGGCGCACAGCAGCACCATCAGGCCCGGGCCGATCTCGCCGACCACCTCGCCGTCGACCCGCACGCTGGCCTGCGCCACCCGCTGCAGCAAAGCGATCATGCGCTCAGGCCAGCACGACGCGGGCGAACTTGCGCTTGCCGACCTGAACCACGAAGGTGCCGGGATCGACTTTCAGGCCCTTGTCGCTGACGGTGGCGCCATCGATGCGCACGCCGCCCTGCTCCACCATGCGCAGTCCTTCGGAGGTGGAGGCGCACAAATTGGCCTGCTTGAGCAGCTGGCCGATGCCGAGCGGCGCGCCGGCCAGCATCACCTCCGGGATGTCGTCCGGGATGCCGCCGCGGGCGCGGTTGTTGAAGTCCGCCAGCGCCTCTTCCGCCGCCTTCGGCGAGTGGAAGCGCGCCACGATCTCCTGGCCGAGCAGCACCTTGATGTCGCGCGGATTGCGGCCCTGCTCGACTTCGCGCCGGAACTGCTCGATTTCCGACATCGGCCGGAACGACAGCAGCTCCAGGTAGCGCCACATCATGGTGTCGGAAATGCTCATCAGCTTGCCGAACATGGCGGCCGGCGCCTCGGTGATGCCGACGTAGTTGCCCTTGGACTTCGACATCTTCTCCACGCCGTCCAGGCCTTCCAGCAGCGGCATGGTCAGGATGCACTGCGGTTCCTGGCCGTAGTCCTTCTGCAGCTCGCGGCCGACCAGCAGGTTGAATTTCTGGTCGGTGCCGCCCAGCTCCAGGTCGGAGCGCAGCGCCACCGAGTCGTAGCCCTGCATCAGCGGATACAACAGTTCATGCACCGAGATCGGGGTGCCGGCCTTGAAGCGCTTGGTGAAATCCTCCCGCTCCAGGATGCGCGCCACGGTGTACTTGGCCGACAGCTCGATCATGCCGCGCGCGCCGAGCGGATCGGACCATTCGGAGTTGTAGCGGATCTCGGTGCGTTCCGCGTCCAGCACCAGACTGGCCTGGGCGAAATAGGTCTTGGCGTTTTCCTCGATCTGCGCCCGGGTCAGCGGCGGCCGGGTGATGTTGCGGCCGGACGGATCGCCGATCATCGAGGTGAAGTCGCCGATCAGGAAGATGACGGTATGGCCGAGATTCTGCAGCTGGCGCATCTTGTTCAGCACGACGGTATGGCCAAGGTGCAGATCCGGCGCCGTCGGGTCGAGGCCGAGCTTGATGCGCAGCGGCTGGCCGGTCTTTTCGGCGCGCGCCAGCTTTTGGGCGAATTCGGATTCGATCAGCAGCTCGTCGACACCGCGCTTGGCAATGGCAAGCGCCTCCTGGACGGCATCGGAGAGCGGAAGAACGGCGGGCGCCGGGGCGTTTTTGTTATCGTTGGTATGCTGAGGGAGATCCATGGGACGACAGAATAAGTTAAAACATTAAAAATAGAGTCAAGGCCAATTTGATATAATCGCGACAGCTTTCAAGGCTGCAATTGATCTACGGCAAGTTCGGATCGGTGCCAGGCCCACATCCACATGAGCGGGTTTCTCTGGCATGCAGCAGCAGTACCTTCTACCGGCAACACAGACTTTCGGACGGAAGCATATTGCGACCGTTCATGAGTTTTACCCGTTTTTTCTCCGTTTTCGGACCGCGGTTTGGCAGCAACAATCCAGGCTTTTGCCTGATTGTTGCAAGTTCTTGAACCAGAACGGCAAATTTTAACTGATTGCATGCGATCCATTGATAATTTCCCCGGCTTGAGCCTGGGCCGCAAACTGCTCGGCACATCGCGCAAGACGCGTATCGTATCAGCGTCGGCATTGTTCCTGGCGGCCTGCGCTTTCGGCGCGGCCGGCGTGGCGCCGATGGCGCCCGATGCCGCCGACCTGCCGGTCAAGTCCATTACCGAAGAACTCGCCATCCCGACGCTGGCCGACCAGATCGCCAGCCTGGAGGCCGGCGACATCCGCTATTACCGCGAAGAGCGGGTGCGTCCGGGCGATACCCTGGCCACCCTGCTCAAGCGACTCGGCGTGGATGACGAAGCGGCTGCCAGCTTCATCAAGGCCGACGCTCTCGCCCGCAACGTGCTGCAACTGAAGGCAGGCCGCCAGGTTCAGGCACAGACCAGCGCCAGCGGCGCGTTGCAGCGTCTGAGCGCCACGCTGGTCGACACCGCCGGCAACCCGGTCAAGACCATCGTCGTCAGCCGCGACGGCGACAAGTTCAAATCGTCCGAGACGTCCGCCAAGCTGGAGCGCCGCATCGAGATGCAGTCGGGCGAGATCCGTTCCTCCCTCTTCGCTGCCACCGACGCCGCCCAGATTCCGGACAGCGTGGCATCGCAGATCGTCGACATGTTCTCCACCAACATCGACTTCGCTGCCGACCTGCGCCGCGGCGACCGCTTCAACGTGGTCTATGAAACCTTCTGGCAGGACGGCGAATTCGTGCGCGCCGGCCGCGTGCTTGCTGGCGAATTCGTCAACAACGGCTCGACCTACCAGGCAGTATGGTTCGACGAGCCCGGCAACCGGCAGGGCGGCGGCTACTACGCCTTCGACGGCCGGTCGCTGAAAAAAGCCTTCCTCAAGTCCCCGCTGGAGTTTTCCCGCATTTCCTCTGGCTTTTCCATGCGCAGCCATCCCATTTCGGGCCAGTGGAAACAGCACCAGGGCGTGGACTTCGCCGCCGCCGTCGGCACGCCGATCCGCGCCGCCGGTGATGGCGTCATCGACTTCATCGGCACCCAGAACGGCTATGGCAATGTGGTGGTGATCAAGCACTGGAACGATTACAGCACTGCCTATGCCCACATGAGCCGCTTCGCCGGCGGTCTGCACAAGGGCAGCAAGATCGGCCAGGGCGAGGTGATCGGCTATGTCGGCATGACCGGCTGGTCCACCGGCCCGCACCTGCATTACGAATTCCGGGTCAACAATACGCCGCGCGACCCGCTGTCGATCGAGGTGCCGAACGCCCAGGCGCTGGCCGGCGCCGAACTGCAGCGCTTCCGCAGCGTCGCCAGCGACATGCAGCACCGCTTCGCCTTGCTTTCCCCGGGCGAGCGCGGCAACATCAAGGTGGCATCGCGCTGAGCGATGATCCAGTCCATATCTTGCCGGTCGGGTGACCGGCAAGATATGCAAGATTGCTCCCCTTCCCCTTCCCCTTCCCCTTCGCCGCTGACCTCATGGCTGTCCGACAAGATAATCCCGAACTCTTCATCGGCCTGATGTCCGGCACCAGTCTCGACGGCGTCGATGGCGCGCTGGCCTCTTTCGGCAAGGATGCATCCGGCAATCTGGTCGTCGATACGGTGGCAACCGCCTATCTGCCCTTCCCGTCCGAACTTCGTCAAACCCTGTTTGCGCTCCAAGCCAGAAGCGACGACGAAATTCACCGCGAGGCGCTGGCTGGAAATGCGCTGTCGCTGGCCTATGCCGACTGCGTGCGTCAATTGCTGCAAGAGGCTGGTTCCGCTGCCGGAAGCATCACGGCTATCGGGGCCCATGGACAAACCATCCGCCATCGGCCCGAATGCGGGTACACCTGGCAGACAGGCAATCCGGCGCTGCTGGCGGAACTCACCGGCATCGACGTCATCGCCGATTTCCGCAGTCGCGACATTGCCGCTGGCGGCCAAGGCGCGCCGCTGGTGCCGGCCTTTCATCAGGCAGTGTTTGGATCGCCGCGAGAGCAGCGGGTAATTGCCAACATCGGCGGCATTGCCAATATCAGCGTCCTGCACCCCGACGGCCGGGTAGCTGGCTTCGATACCGGTCCCGGCAATGTGCTGATGGATGGCTGGATCCAGCGTCATCGCGGCCAGCCTTATGACGCGAATGGCGCTTGGGCGGCAAGCGGGCGGACAATCCCCGCCCTGCTGGACAAGCTGAAGGCAGAACCCTATTTCGCCCTGCCGCCGCCAAAAAGCACCGGACGGGACTTGTTCCATCTCGATTGGCTGGATGGCTTGCTGGCAAAGCTGCCGCAATCGGCCGCATGGCAGTCGCAGGACGTGCAAGCCACGCTCGCCGCCTTCACCGCCGAGACGCTGGCCGATGCGATCCGCTTGCATGCGCCGGCTGCAGCTTCGGTTCATGTCTGCGGAGGCGGTGCCTTCAACGCACAACTGATGGCCGAGCTGGCTGGCTGCCTCGGCTGCACCCATGGCGGTCTGCGGATCGGCACCACCGAAACGCTGGGCATTTCCGCCAATCATGTCGAAGCGCTTGCCTTTGCCTGGCTTGCCTTCCGCTTCCATCGCCGCCAGCCGGGCAATCTGCCTGCGGTAACCGGCGCCCGGGGACTGCGAATACTCGGGGCGCTGTATCCCGCCTGAGCAGTCGAAGGCGGAAACAAAAAAGGACGCCGAAGCGTCCTTTTTTCATCATCGCGGCACTTACACCGAGAAGGAAGAACCGCAACCGCACGTCGTCGTGGCGTTCGGGTTCTTGATCACGAATTGGGCACCTTCGAGGTCGTCTTTGTAATCGATCTCGGCGCCGACCAGATATTGATAGCTCATGGAGTCGATCAGCAGCTGGACGCCGTTCTTTTCCATGGTCGTGTCGTCTTCGTTGACGATTTCATCAAAGGTAAAACCGTACTGGAAACCGGAGCAGCCGCCACCCTGGACGAATACACGGAGCTTCAGGTCGGGATTGCCTTCTTCGGCAATCAGTTCGGCAACTTTCATCGCGGCGCTGTCGGTGAAGACGATCGGCGCGGGCATTTCGGTAACGGCATTCATGCGCAACTCCTGCAAATGGGGATCAACAGACCGATTATACGGCCTTGAAAAATTTCACGTATTCGACATCGCCAGCTTGAGCACAGGTTCCTCACTTTGTTCATAAGTGAGTTTCCCGGATACCACGGCGCCGCCGTGCATCTCGAGCGCCCGGTAGAACACATCTCCAGTTATGCGGGCCTTCGGCTGTAATTCAAGCACTTCGGAAGAATGAACCGGCCCGATGATCTCACCATTGATCACCAACTGAGCGACCCGGACTTCGCCTTCGATCTTGGCATGCTCCGAAACGATAAGCATGCTGCCTTCTTCCTCTTTGGCGCAGACGTTTCCTTTCACATGCCCGTCGATTCGCAAGCCGCCGCTGAACGTAATGTTTCCCTCGACGATGGTCGAAAGCCCGATCAGGCTGTCTATCGTGCCTTTGGATTTGCGTCCCAGCATGATGTTTTCCTCTTGATGACCGGCCAATCGCCGGAATGACATGTCTTTATATTAGGCAAGCATCCCAGTCACGAATTGGCATGTATCAATCAATGCGCAGGGGTTGCTCTATAACAACACCATTTGAACGCTTCTTCGCAGAAATGGCAAGGGTTCAGATGAGCCGCTCCTCACACCGTTACCATTGGCTCGAGCCAAGTGAAACCATGTTTGGTGTAAAACGATTTCAGGGCGATACCGGCACCATGTTCAAGCCGGTCGACTCCTCCAGGCCAAACATGATGTTCATGCATTGAACGCCTTGACCGGCCGCTCCCTTGACCAGATTATCTTCGACTACCAGAATTACCAGCAAATTGCCGCCTTCCGGACGGTGCACCGCGATGCGCAGTTGATTCGAAGCGCGTACGGAACGGGTTTCCGGATGGCTGCCGGGCGGCATGACATCGACGAAGCGCTCTCCCCGGAAATGATCTTCGTACAGTTTCTGAAAATCGACGTCGAGTGCTTCCGGCAGAATGGTCGCGTAGAGCGTGGAGTGGATGCCGCGAATCATCGGTACCAGGTGCGGCACGAACGTCAACCCGATCCTGCGGCCGGCAATGGCTTGCAAGCCCTGAGTGGTTTCCGGCAGATGACGATGCCCCTTCACGCCGTAAGCCTTGAAATTGTCGGCGGCTTCGGCCAGCAGGGTATGCACCTCAGCCTTTCTGCCTGCGCCAGACACACCCGACTTGCAATCGGCGATCAGCGCAGATTCATTCACCAGAGGCTTGCCCTGCGCCAGCAGCGGTGCAAGGCCAAGCTGCATCGAGGTCGGGTAGCAGCCTGGCAAGCCAATGATGCGTGCCTTGCGGATGGCTTCGCGGTTGATTTCTGGCAGACCATATACAGCTTCTTCGAGCAGGTCCGGGCAGGAATGCGGCATGCCATACCATTTTTCAAACACGGCGGGATCTTTCAAGCGGAAGTCGGCGGCAAGGTCGATCACCTTGACACCAGCAGCCAGCAGTTCACGCGCCTGCGCCATGGCGACTCCATGGGGAGTAGCGAAGAACACCACGTCACACGCGGTCAACTCGGCCTTGTCCGGTGCCGAAAAAGCCAAGGATACCCTGCCGCGCAGCGACGGGAACATGTCCGCCACCGGCATGCCATCTTCCTTGCGCGAGGTAATGGCCTTCAACTCCACGCCCGGGTGCGCCGCCAGCAAACGCAGCAGCTCAACGCCGGTGTAACCCGTTCCTCCAACAATGCCTACCTTGATCATTTTCTTCCTTGGCTGATGTGTTTTCGCGCATTGTACCGCCCGCGTCTCAAGCCTGCGCCGACGACCTGCGTTTATCGATCTGAAAAGCAAAAAAGCCGCCAGGCGAACCTGGCGGCTTGAACGATTTCCGAAACGCGATTAGCGCTTGGAGAACTGCTTGGCGCGGCGTGCTTTGCGCAGACCGACCTTCTTACGTTCGACTTCGCGGGCGTCGCGGGTCACGAAACCGGCACGAGCCAGTTCGGCCTTGAGGCCTGCATCGTAGTCGATCAGGGCGCGAGTGATGCCGTGACGAACGGCACCTGCCTGGCCGGACTCGCCGCCGCCGTGAACGTTGACCATGATGTCGAAGCGTTCGACGTTGTTGGTCAGCTCCAGCGGCTGACGGATCACCATCAGGCCGGTTTCGCGCGAGAAGTACTCGCTGGCGGGCTTGCCGTTGACCACGATCTGGCCAGTACCCGATTTGATGAAGACACGAGCTACCGCGCTCTTGCGGCGGCCGGTTCCATAGTTGTAGTTACCGATCATGTCCAGTCCTTAAATTTCGAGGGGCTGCGGCTGCTGGGCAGCGTGCGGATGCGTGCCTTCTGCATAGACCTTCAGCTTCTTGATCATGGCATAGCCCAGCGGGCCCTTCGGCAGCATGCCTTTGACTGCCTTTTCCAGAGCGCGGCCGGGGAAACGCTGCTGCATCTTCTGGAAATTGGTCGAATAGATACCGCCCGGGTAGGTGCTGTGACGATAGTAGGTCTTATCGAGGGACTTGTTGCCGGTCACGCGCAGCTTGCCTGCGTTGATGACGACGATGAAGTCACCGGTGTCGACGTGGGGAGTGAACTCTGGCTTGTGCTTGCCGCGCAGTCGGCGTGCCACTTCGCTGGCAACACGTCCGAGGACTTTGTCCGTCGCGTCAATCACGAACCAGTCGCGCTGTACCTCATGGGACTTAGCGGAAAAGGTTTTCATGATGAACATCCTTAAAGATTAACTTGCTCAAAACGGTGGTTCCGCAACTAACAACTCGAGCAGAAGAAGCGGACGCAGCCTTGTTTTATCTTTCCTGAGCAAACGGAAAGCCCTCCATGATATTGGACAAAGACCTCCCACGTCAACAGCAAGCTATTCTTTGAATGAATAACCATAGGGTGAGGCAAAAAAAACCCGAAGCGGTTAAGCTTCGGGTCGAAATCCACACCAAAGGAGGAGGGTGGAGGAGACAACATGCCAAACAAGAGACTGAAGCAGGTAACGAAGTGTTTTCGATCAGGCCGTCGTCTTCATGCTCACCGACGGCTTGGCGTCGAAGAAAACTCGCTCGGCACCAGCAAAAGTATCAAAATGATATCACTTCGCTTTGAGACCTCAAGCCGTTTCGATTAGATTTCCGGCAATTTACAACACCCATCGGGTGATATTCAATCTCATCATTTTTGGATAAAACTATGGAATGCAAAGTTCGCTGGACAGGGCTTTCGGGCATGTCCTTTATGGCCGAAACCGGCTCTGGCCATATCGTCATGATGGACGGCGCCCCGGAAGGTGGTGGACAAAATCTCGCGCCGCGCCCCATGGAAGTCGTGTTGGCCGGCACCGGTGGCTGCACTGCTTACGATGTTGTGTTGATTCTTAGAAAAAGCGGCCAGGACATCCGAGGATGCGAGGTCACGCTGACATCGGAACGCGCTGAAAAGGATCCCAAGGTCTTTACCAAGATCAATTTTCACTTCGTTGTCACAGGACGCGGATTGAAAGCCAACCTGGTCGAACGAGCGATCAAGCTCTCCCACGAGAAGTACTGCTCTGCGTCCATCATGCTGGAAAAGACTGCCGAGATGACGCACTCTTTCGAAATCGTGGAAGATTAGCTTTCCACCTTCCTTAAGTAGAAAACCACACATCGCGCCGGACATTACTTTCGTCCGGCGATCGATTAAATGTAGTAGGCGGTCGTGGTCATTATCTTCGCAGTCAGCTGCATGCCCTTTCGAACGGGCCAGGGCAACGTGTTCGCCCCCATGCGCTTGGCGGCATTGCCATGCTCGATTTCATCCATGCGCATTTGTTCAACAATGGCACGGGATTTCGCATCGGCTGCTGGCAACCTGTCGAGATGAGACATCAGGTGCGCTTCTACCTGACGCTCTGTTTCCACGACAAAACCTAGGCTGTATGCGTCACCTGCACGAGCAGCGATAGTTCCAAGAAGAAATGAGCCAGCGTACCAAACCGGGTTGAGCAAGCTCGGCCGGGACCCCAGTTCCTCCAATCGCTCAGCCGTCCATGCAAGATGGTCCTCCTCTTCCCTTCCTGCCAGCTTGAACTGAACGCGAGTCGCTGGAGACTGAGCAAATTGTGCCTGCGAATCGTAAAGCGCTTGAGCGCACACTTCTCCAACGTGATTCACGCGCATTAGGCCGGCACTGCGACGCTTTGCTTCATCGCTCAGCGGTGCCTCTGCAGTGCCGCGGCCAGGGGTGGGTCGGTGCGCAACCGCATTGCCCGAAATTACACGCAAAGCCTTATCGAAGGCCTCGATAAAGTGATCCGAATTTAACAAGCCCAACATGCTGATCCTTAAAAACTGATGTCAGTAAAAACTGATTTCGACGAATCGATCCCTCTTTGCCGCCAAGAAAATCTCGAGCTTAGAATTCAGCCAGTTTCACTATGTGTTGCACCCGTTGCAATATAACAACGAGACGAGGAAATACGTCCAAAAATGACAAATATTCTTTGCTCAAGCTTTCCAGATTTGCTCAAATCAACCCACCTTCTAAGAAAAGAGTAATTAGAACTTGGAAGCTTCGGCAAATGCACTTTTCGCCCGAACGTAAAAATCAAGCAATCATCTCTGGAGACGTAATAATGAAAAAATCGCTTCTGGCGCTAGCTGTTCTTGGCGCAATTGCAGGCGTTGCACAAGCACAACAAAGCAATGTCACCATCTATGGCTCCATCGACGCCGGTGTCCGCCACAATAATAATGGCTTGAATGGCACCTCGGCAGGAAGCAACCTGTGGAGCATGGCATCCGGCACCTCCAACTCGAATCGTCTTGGTTTCCGCGGCACGGAAGATCTGGGTGGCGGCATGAATGCCCATTTCAACCTGGAATCCGGCTTTAGCTCCAAGGCCGGTACTTTGGCACTCGCTAATACCCTGTTTGATCGTACTGCTTCAGTCGGCCTGGGCGGCCCATGGGGCTCCCTCGACCTCGGCCTGCAGTACAGCTTGGCGTTCTGGACCATTTTTAACTACGATCCGTTCAGCTTCCGCTATCCGACCATCATTCCGACGGCGACTGCTGCTGCCGGCACCCAGGTCAATGCTGCCGTGACCAGCCCCTTCGGCGGCTCCCGCATGGTCAACGATGTCCAGTACACCGGACAATTCGGCCCTGTTAAAGTCGGCGCAGAATACGCCTTGGGCGAGGTCGCCGGGAACACCAGGGGAAATTCCGCACAGGCTGTTTCGGCAAGCTGGAGCAGCGCAGGCTTCACCGTTGGCAGCGCATACACCCGCAGGAATCCTAATCTTGCCGCCGCTGGCGCCGCCGCGAATTTCCAAAACAACCGGCAGTGGACCATCGGTGCCGCCTATGCCGCTGCTCCATTCCGGGTCGCTGTTGGTTACATTGATGAGCGTCAGGATGGCATTACCGGCGACAGCCGTGTGCGCAACGCCTGGGTCGGCGGTTCTTACAACTTCACGCCGGCACTGTCACTGACTGCTGCTTACTATGAAACCAAGCTCACTCCGTCGGCCACTGCCGAATCGAAGCGCCGCTTGTTCATCGTGGGCGGGGCCTACAGCCTTTCCAAACGGACCAATCTGTACGCCGACATCGATTACACCCGATTCAACGGCACCTTCAGGGATTCCATCTACGGCGCAACGCCGACTGGAGTGGCCTTCTCCCAGCCGGGTGGCGTGACCTCAAGCCAGACCGCCTTCACCGTAGGCGTGAATCACCTGTTCTGATGGTTTGAGCAATCCGCATGACGTAATTGCGTCAAGCTTATACCGGCCCGCGCAAGCGGGCCTTTTGCATTGGGACATTATTTCCATAGGACCGCCGATACATTCCTTACCCAGCCCGCGATGCGAATTTGCAAACGCAAAGATGCATAAAAGTAATTATTTTGTTGTGCAACTGCCACAAAAACGGTAGCTAAAAGCCAAAAACGGCAAATTCTCTTTGTGAGGTGGGGAGATATTTGATGAAATACCGTCAGCTTCTTGATTAATTTATTAGGAAGTTCCTTGAAGCAAGCGACGCACGGTATCTGCGCCTTGCCAAAAGCACTATAAATCTTAGCTGGATAACCTCTGAGGATCACAATGAAAAAATCGCTTCTCGCCTTGGCAGTACTGGGCGCCTTCGCCGGTGCCGCAAATGCTCAGACTAGCGTCTCCATCTACGGTATCGCCGACGTTGGCGTGAAATTCGACAACGGCGGCAGCACTGCTGGCCGTCAATGGTCCCTGGCATCTGGCCAGCAGAGCGGTAGCCGCATCGGCTTCCGTGGTACCGAAGACCTGGGCGGTGGCCTCTCCGCTGTCTTCACACTGGAAAACGGCTTCAACATCGACGACGGCACGCTGGGCAACGGTGGCCGCCTGTTCGGTCGTCAGGCTTGGGTTGGTCTGGACAGCAAGGCTCTGGGTTCGATCAAGTTCGGCCGTCAGTACAGCTCGGTCTACAACGCCCTGCTGGCAATCGACCCGTTCGGCATCAACATGTCCGGTGACGCGCAAGCTGCATACGGCTATGGCATCGGCAAACTTGACCCGATCGCGCGTTCGGACAACACCATCACCTACGCCACTCCGAATTTCGGCGGTTTCACCGCTCTGCTCGGCTACAAGCTTGGTGAACAGGCTGGTGCCTTTAACGCTGGCAGCAGCAAGTTTGTCGGTCTCGGCTATGCAGCTGGTCCCCTGAATGTTCAACTGGCTTATCAGGACACCAATGCGCTTGGCCTCGCCGTCACTGGCGGACTGGCAACCGTAACAAACGCCATTGGTCTCAGCGCAGCCGGTACCGGCGCAGTTGGTGCCAAAGTCAAGAACACCTTCGCTGGTGCTACCTATGACTTCGGCGTGGCTAAGGCTCACCTCGCCTTCGGCGACACCAAGCTGCAAGGCACTGCAGACAGCACCATCCGCAATTACATGCTCGGCGTTTCCGCCCCGATCGGTGCTGACAGCGTGTTCGCATCCTGGAACCGTGTTGACCTGCGTGATGTCGCCAATGGCAAGGCTAACCAGTACGCTGTTGGTTACTCCCATCCGCTGTCCAAGCGTACCAACCTGTACGCTTCTGTCGGCTACACCCGTAACGACAGCGGTGTTCGCCTGAACGCTGCTACCAACGGCACCAGCGACCGCACCGCTCTGGTTGGTGTTCGTCACGCATTCTAAGCAATTAACTAGTTAATCGCTTAAATGGAAAGAGGCATCTTCGGATGCCTCTTTTATTTTTGGGATTCTCAAATTAGCGTGATCATCGATCGGAATGTGCATGACGCTTGGCTAATATAAGCACAGTCGGCCTTGCGGGAATTGAGTCCACTTTCTGATGTAAGTCCGTCAGACTCACCCTGAATTACGTTGCTGTGGACAAAACGCGTTTGGGGCGAAAGACAGCTTTGTCTTCGTAGAATGCAATGTCTTGTGGGTGCCACCATCCCGGCAACCCCATGATTGGAAGTGGCGTGAACAACCGAGTGGTCAGCGTTTCGTTCAACTGACTGACCATAGTCTGGTCAATCCACGCATCCTTCTCGGCAGCGGTCCATGTATTGAACTGAGAGTCCGCCAGCAAAAGCCAAGCATGCGCCGTCATGCTTTTGTAGGGAGAGACCAACTTCTCCAAGAGGGCATGTCCGAATAGGCTCACATGGCATTTTTCCCAAAATTTTTCTCGGCATCGACAGAACAATTCCTCCCATCGGTGAAGGCGTAAAGCCTCAAGGCTCTCGGGTGACGTCGCGACGAAGATTGCAGCGTTTTCGTCGAAGATTGTCGCCGCGTCCCTAAGCTTGCCGCGAACCGGCTTCATCGTCGGATCACCCGCCTGTGGTGGCGTTGTGATTTGGGCAGCTTGCAATTCGTTTAGACGGACTTTAATGCGTGGATAACGAAGCCAAATCAGCGCATTGAAGAAGTCATGAAGATTTTCCCGCGTCGGCACATTGCCGGTGGCACTGATGTGGCTTTCATAGGCAGCACCCTCCGGCAAGTAAGATTGCGGAACAAAGCGGACCGGCAGACCTCGATGGTTCCGCAATTTCCGGGTCGCAGCAAGTTCATTGATCGCACTTATCCAGTCCGCCGTTTGCGACAACCTCATTCCTGGCTCGGCAAGTGGCAACAGTCCAGGATGATGCCAATCGATCGGCGTCAACAAGTCAGCATTTGCCATGCTTTTCAAGCAGTGGTTTCTGTAATGAGCTTCGGTGGGCTGGTTAAGTTTACGCGATCATTTTCCAAGCCAGTGTGCCACCACCGTCAAGTGGCACGACCGTGGACTCGCCCATCGGCAGTTCTTCCGGCAAAGTCCAGCTTTCCCGCTTCAGCGTGATGGTGCCGGAGTTGATGGGCAGGCCATAGAAAGCCGGACCAAACTGGCTAGCGAAGCCTTCCAGCTTGTCGAGCGCACCGGCAGCGTCGAAGGCTTGGACATATAGTTCCATCGCGTGCAGTGCCGTATAGCAGCCGGCGCATCCGCAGGCGTGCTCCTTCAAGCCTTTGGGATGAGGTGCCGAGTCGGTACCAAGGAAAAATTTGGGATCGCCGGAAGTGGCAGCCTGAACCAAGGCTTGGCGGTGGATTTCCCGCTTCAGAACGGGAAGGCAATAGTAATGCGGCCGTATGCCGCCCTTGAAGATCTGGTTGCGGTTGTAAAGCAGGTGATGGGCAGTAATAGTGGCGCCGAGCGGACCGGACGCGCCGAAAACATAGTCAACCGCGTTCTTTGTGGTGATGTGCTCGAACACGACTTTAAGACCGGGCAAATCGCGACGCAGCGGCTCCAGCACTTTGTCGATGAAAACCGCTTCCCGGTCGAAAATGTCGATATCGCCATCAGTGACTTCGCCATGCACCAGCAGCGGCATGCCGACTTCCTGCATGGTTTCCAGTGTCCGCATGCACTTGGATAACGAGGTGACGCCGGCATCGGAATTGGTGGTTGCACCCGCCGGATACAACTTGATACCATGAATGAAGCCGCTGTCTTTGGCACGGCGAATTTCATCGGCCCGCGTGTTGTCCGTCAGATAGAGGGTCATCAACGGCTCAAAATCGCTCCCGGCCGGCAGGGCGGCCAAAATGCGGCCACGGTACGCCGCAGCCATGGTGGTCGTGGTGACTGGGGGCTTGAGATTGGGCATGATGATCGCGCGCCCGAACTGAGCGGCGGTATGCGGCAGAACGCTTGCCATGACGGCGCCGTCGCGCACATGAAGATGCCAGTCGTCGGGACGGATTAGGGTAATGCTGTTTGACTTGCTGTTTGACAAATTGGCAGACATGGCGGGCTCGCTTGGGTGAAAACGGCCGACATTGTAACGTCTGCTCATTGGACCTAGCGGCTTACGCAAGAAAAAGGCGACAAAAAACTGCCCGTTGCTGAACGGGCAGTTTCCCTGAACTCAAAGAATAGCGAAGGTCAGTGGATGATCTTCGCCAGGAAATCGCGTGCACGGTCGGACCGGGTCGTACCAAAGAACTCATCCTTGGTGCAATTTTCCACGATTATTCCCTTATCCATGAAGATGATGTGGTTTGCCACGCGCCGGGCAAACCCCATTTCGTGCGTCACGACCATCATGGTCATTCCTTCCTGCGCCAAGCCGACCATGACATCAAGCACCTCATTGATCATTTCCGGGTCCAGCGCCGAAGTCGGCTCATCGAACAGCATGGCGATCGGATCCATGGAGAGCGCCCTGGCAATTGCGACACGTTGCTGCTGCCCGCCAGACAGCTGCCCGGGGAACTTGTCCTGCTGGGATAGCAGTCCGACCCGTTCCAGGTACTTCAACCCCTTGGCAGTGGCTTCCTCCTCGCTGCGGCCCAGCACCTTGATCTGACCGAGCGTGAGATTCTGACGGATGGTCAGGTGAGGGAAGAGCTCGAAGTTCTGAAACACCATGCCGATGCGGGCCCGAAGCTTGGATAGATTGGTCTTGGGATCGCCAACCGAAATACCGTCAACTGTAATTTCCCCCTTCTGGAAGGGTTCGAGTCCGTTCACCGTTTTGATCAGCGTCGATTTCCCCGATCCGGAAGGACCGCAGACTACGACGACATCCCCCTTTTTGACGCTCGTCGAGCAGTCGGTCAACACTTGGAAGTTGCCGTACCATTTGCTTACGTTCTTGATATCAATCATGTTTTCTCCCAGCGGCCTTGCTATTTAGGTTATCTCTCTATCTAGGACTGCGGATTGCCCGCTTAGCGGATGATCGCAACCCGCTGCTGCAGCCGTTTCACCAGAAGCGACAGGCCGAAGCAAAGGATGAAGTAGACGAGCGCTACGAAAAGGTACATTTCCACCAGACGACCGTCGCGCTGGGCCACCTTCGAGGCAGCGCCGACAAAGTCGGTGATGGAGAGCACATACACGAGCGACACGTCCTGAAACAACACAATGGTCTGGGTCAGCAACACCGGAATCATGTTCCGGAAAGCCTGCGGCAGCACGATATTGCCCATGGTCTGCCAGTAGTTCATGCCCAGTGCATAGCCGGCCCACACCTGCCCTCTCGGAATCGACTGGATGCCGGCGCGCATGATCTCGCAATAGTAGGCCGCCTCGAACAGGATGAAGGTAATGAGCGAGGAGGTGAAGGCCCCCACCTTGATAGGTTCGTTTGCGCCGATGATCCAGGCTCCGATATACGGCACGAGGAAATAGAACCAAAAGATGACGAGCACCAGCGGAATCGAGCGGATCAGATTGACATAGGAGGTAGCAATGCCGGAGACAAGCCGGTTGCTCGACAATCGCATCATTGCGAGCATCGTCCCCAGGATAATGCCACCAACCATGGCCATGGCGGTTAGCTGCAGCGTAAATACCATCCCCGTTTGAAACAGGTAGACCCAGGACCGTTGAATGACGTCGAAATCGAAATTGCTGAACATGTCAGTGGCCTCCCGTTCCAGTGCCAGTGGTAATGAAGCCCGGTACGGCCACTCTCTTTTCGAGGACGCGCATCAAGTTCACGACGAGGATGTTGACCACGATGTAAATGATGGTTGCCGCCGTAAAGGCTTCAAAGACCTGGAAGGAAAACTCCTGCATCGATCGCGCACGCGCGGTCAGTTCCATCAATCCAATGGTCAAAGCAACAGCACTGTTTTTGATGATATTGAGAAATTCGCTCGTCAGGGGCGGGATGACGATTCGGAACGCCATCGGCAGCAGTACATAGCGGTAAGTCTGGCCTAGGGTCAAGCCGAGGGCCGTGCCGGCCATGCGCTGGCCGCGCGGTAACGAAAGAATGCCTGCCGAGACCTGCACCGCGACTCGGGAGGAGGTAAAGAAGCCAAGGCAGATGACGGCAGTGACGAAGGGCGCGTTCGGCAGCGACTTTAGCCAATCGCCGATGGAAGCAGGCAGTAGTTCCGGCATGACGAAATACCAGAGAAACATCTGCACCAGCAGCGGTATGTTGCGGAACAGTTCGACATAGGCATTGCCCAACCGTGCCAATCCCTTGTTGGGGAGGGTGCGCAGGGTGCCGATCAGCGCACCAAGGATGAGCGCCATGATCCAGGCGCTCATCGCCGTGGCCAGAGTCCAGATAAGGCCTGACCATAGTGTGTCCATGTAAGTGCCGGCACCATCGGGGGATGGCTCCCAGAAAATACGCCAGTTCCAGTTGTAATTCATTTTCTCGACCTTTTATTGAATCTGGGCTTGCGAACGCTGCTGCGATGCTCCGAGTATATTAAGAAAGCTAATACTTCGGCTGAAATGATTCCGATGTCTTCTTGCGGATGAGAATACTATCCGTCCACATAAGGAAAACGGGAGGCAAAGCCCCCCGTTTTCCTTTGCAGCCGGGAAGACCTTATTTGGTCGTGTAGGCTACCGGATCTCCTGAATCGGTCGGCTTGGCGATGGCCGCTTTCAATTGGGCGCTCATCGGCACGTTCAGGTTGACGTTTTTCGGCGGAATCGGCGACAGGAACCACTTGTTATAAATACGGTTGATCTCGCCTGATTTGAAGACATTGGCGATCGCGGTGTCCACCGCTTTCTTGAACTCCGGATCTTCGCGGCGCAGCATGATGCCATACGGCTCCACCGACAAAGCTTCCTCGGTGATCGAGTAATCCGTCGGATTCTTGGAACTCGCCGCCAGCGACGCGAGCAGGATGTCATCCATGGCAAAGGCAACGGCGCGGCCGGTTTCCACCATCAGGAAGGCTTCGGCATGGTCCTTGGCCGCCATGATGTTCATGCCCAAGTTGCGCTCGCCATTCAGGGTGGTGACCTGCTTCAGGTTGGAGGTACCAGCGGTGGACACCAGGGTCTTGCCCTTCATGTCGTTGAGCGACTTGATGCTTGCGCTCTTCTTAGCCAGCAAACGGTTCGCAGTAACGAAGGTGGTCGGCGCGAAAGCGACTTGCTTCTGGCGCTCAAGATTGTTGGTGGTGGAGCCGCACTCGAGATCAATGGTGCCATTGGCCATCAGCGGAATACGTGTGGCGGAGGTGACCGGGTTCATCTTCACATTCAGGGCGGTCAGGCCGAGTTGCTTTTGAACTGCCGAAACGATCTTCATGCACAGGTCGATCGAATAGCCTTGGTACGACTGCTTGTCATCCAGGTAGGAGAACGGGATCGAGGAATCGCGGACTCCGAGGGTGATGGTGCCCGAATCTTTGATTTTCTTTAGCGTGCCGGACTCTTGAGCCATCGCTGCGCCACTAAGCAACCCAGCACCTACAAACGCCACAAACAATTTAGCAAGTTTCATATTATCTCCGTAAGAAAAGCTGGGTTAGTGTACCAAATCCATGTTGCAGAATAATAATGTTATAGCGCAATCAAAATCTTGAATCTTTGGATCATATGATTTACCGCCCGTTTCAATTCCAACGTGTATTTTTGATTATGCCTGTCAAAACGCAAGACGCAACGCGCAATTTAGCAAGGCACTATGCATTGACTTAAGAATTCGTTCTCAGGGGAGGTTGAAATTCGGCACTACATCCGCAAGGTGTTGAACCGGGGATTGAAACCGAAGAAATCCTCTAATGCGGGATAGGGGCAGTAACCCGGGACAGGCCGATCGAGCCCAGCACATACCCTTCAATAACCAATAGGGCCTTCGGGTATGTGATTGGTCTAAGCGTCTAAATCCCGGAAACGCTCCAGTGATGGGTTAAGCAAAAGCATGAAAATGCGGTAAGGGACAAAAGTGCCACCGAGGTTCTTTCCAGATTTTGGCTGCATGAAAGCTTTCGAATTGACCCAATGTTTTCCGAAAAGCAACATCCGTGCCAAAGGCAGACCTCTCGCCGGAAGCCATGAAATGAAAAGATTCATGGATAAAGCCCACGCATCTCCCGCGCCTGGAGCACTCTGGTACATCCCACAATAAAGGCGGCTGTGCGCAGGGACACCCTCTTGTCCGACGCAATTTGCCAGACCGCGGCAAACGCTTCGCGCATGATGCGCGTCAGACGCAGATTGATTTCATCCTCGGTCCAGAAGAAGCTTGAAAAGTCCTGCACCCATTCGAAGTAGCTGACCGTGACGCCGCCGGCATTGGCGATCACGTCCGGCACCACCAGAACGTTCTTCTCCTTGAGGATGTCATCCGCCGCCGGGGTGGTGGGGCCATTGGCGCCTTCGAGAATGATGCTGGCCCGAATCCGACTCGCATTTTCCGTTGTGATCTGCTGTTCCAGTGCAGCAGGCACCAGGATGTCGCAGTCGATGCCCCAAAAATCGTCTCTTTCCTTCAGAAATTCTCCGCCCGGGAAACCGGCTACGCTGCCATGGCGGGCCACATGCTCTTGCAGAGCAGTGATGTCTAGTCCGCCTTCATGTATTACTGTGGCCGCATGGTCCTGCACGGCTACCACCTTGGCGCCGGCTTCGGTGAAAAGGCGCGCCGCCACGCCGCCTACATTGCCGAAACCTTGTACTGCCACCTTGGCGCCGGCGATGTCGAGCCCACGCTTGGCAGCCGCCTCGCAGCCGACCACAAATACGCCGCGTCCGGTGGCCTCCTGCCGCCCGAGGCTGCCGCCGAGCGAAATCGGCTTGCCGGTGACGACGCCGGTGGCGGTGCTGCCCTGGTTCATGGAATAGGTATCCATCATCCACGCCATCACTTTCTCGTTGGTGTTGACGTCCGGTGCCGGAATGTCCTTGTTCGGACCGATGATGATATTGATCTCGCTCGTATAGCGGCGCGTGATCCGCTGCAGCTCGCCTTGCGATAGCAGCTTGGGATCCACCCGGATGCCGCCCTTGGCGCCGCCGTAGGGAACATTGACCGCAGCATTTTTGACCGTCATCCAGGCAGAGAGCGCCATGACTTCCGACAGGGTCACGTCTTGATGGAAGCGCACCCCGCCCTTGCCGGGGCCGCGCGACGTGTTGTGCTGGACCCGGTAACCCTCGAAGTGGGCAATGGTGCCGTCATCGCGCTCGATCGGCACGTCGACGATCAGAATGCGCTTGGGACGCTTCAGGGTTTCGACCCAGCGGGCCAAGCCGCCGAGATACGGCGTCACGCGGTCGATCTGCTCGAGATAGACTCCCCAGGGACCAATGTCGTGGGGGACGAGATAAGACGGAATCTGATGCTGGCTGCTCATGCGAATTGCTCCTCGTTGGAGACGAGCCATACACTGGACTCGTCGATACTTCGGATGCTAGGACAACCTGACAAGTCCAATCCAATGCTTTGTAAGCATGCAACTATGCAAAAAATGTATGACTTATTTGCATTAGGACAAAGGGCTGACCGAGCCAACCGAATTCATTCCGTGTACTGCGTTCTTTCATAATGAAAGCGGATCGCTCAAGACATCAAATTTGACAGTAAAGCCAAGGTTCTATCCGCCTCTGCGGCGAACCGGGACACGAGCATCCTCGATTTCCTGTCGCAGATAGTCCCAAAGGCGGGAAACGATGGGCTTGCCCGGTCGCTGGGCGGTAGGCCGTTCACGGTAAAGCCGGATTTCCATGTTGACCTCCCAATCCGTCTGGCCGGCATCGGCGCGCGACAGATGCTTGGCGCGCACTTCCCGCACCACCGCCGACTGCGGCAGGAAAGCCACGCCATGGCCTTCCAGCGCCATCATCTTCAAGCCTTCCGCCATGTCGGTTTCGTACCGTTTGTCGAGATACAGCGGCTTGTCGGTGTCGGCCAGGATGAGTTCCACCATCCGACCGAGATAGGCGTTGCTGGTGTAGGACAGGAATGGCAGGGGATGATCCGGGGTGCCTGGCAACAGAAAATCCGGTTCTCCGGTCTTGTCGCAACGGGAGTAGGCGCGCAGCGTCTCGCTGCCGAGCAGGATCATGTCGTAGCGGCTGGCATCGAGCTGTACCGGCTGACGCGGATGGTGATAGCACAGCAGCAGGTCGCAGCCGCCCTCCACCATCGTCATCACCGCATCATGCACGTTGAGCGCCATCAGACGGCTGTTGAAAGCGCCGAAGCGCTGCTCCAGTTCAGTGACCCATTTCGGCATATAGGTCAGGGACAGCGTATGCGGCACGGCGAAATCGATCGTGCTTTGCGCCGTCGGCCGCTTGCCGCGCAGGAGTGCCCTGGCGTTGCTGATCTGTCCCAGCATTTCCAGCGCCTGCTCGTAGAACACTTCGCCGGCCGGCGTCAGGCGGGTCGGATACGAGGTGCGGTCGATCAGGTCGGCGCCGAGCCACGCTTCCAGCGACTGGATGCGGCGCGAGAACGCCGGCTGCGTCACATGGCGCAGTTCTGCGGAGCGGCTGAAACTGCGGGTTTCAGCGAGCGAGATGAAGTCTTCCAACCATTTGCTTTCCATCTCGACATCATAGTGAGATTGGCTGCTGCAGGCAAAGCGGAAAGCGCAAGGATGGGCCGGCTCAGGCCGCCGCCGGACGCGCCGCGTCAGCCGACCCGGGCGACCCCGATCCTTCGTCGCGGCGCGCCTGCTGCCGTGCCCACATCTGCGCATAAGCGCCATCTCGTCCCAGCAGCTCGGCATGGGTGCCGCGCTCGATGATGCGGCCATGGTCCAGCACCAGGATTTGCGCTGCGTCGGCAATCGTGGACAGTCGATGCGCAATGACCAGGGTCGTCCGATTCCTGGCGATTTCCTTGAGCTGGGCTTGGATTGCCTGCTCGGAACGGGAATCCAGCGCCGAGGTGGCTTCATCGAAGATGAGGATGGCGGGATCCTTCAGCAGCGTCCGGGCAATGGCGACGCGCTGCTTTTCCCCGCCCGACAGCTTCAGGCCGCGTTCGCCGACCATGGTCGCGTAGCCATCCGGCAGGCTCTCGATGAAGTCATGGATATAGGCCGCCTTCGCCACGGCGACGATCTGCTCGCGGGTCGCGCCCGGCCTGCCGTAGGCGATGTTGTACTCGATGGTGTCGTTGAACAGCACCGTGTCCTGCGGCACGATGCCGATCGCCTTGCGCAGCGAAGCCTGGGTGACGCTGCGCAGGTCCTGGCCATCGATGCTGATGCCGCCGTCGTTGACGTCGTAAAAGCGGAACAGCAGGCGCGACAGGGTCGACTTGCCCGAACCGCTGTGCCCCACCACTGCCGTCGTCGTGCCGGCGGGAATGGCGAAGTCGACGTCGAACAGAATCTGGCGCTTGGCCTCATAGCTGAAGTTGACCTTGCTGAACCGGACCTCCGCGCCATGCACCTGCAGCGGCTGGGCAGTCGGCGCATCGGCCACTTCCCGATGCTGATCGAGCAGGCCGAACAGGCGCTCCATGTCGGCCAGGCTTTGCTTGATCTCGCGGTAGATCACCCCGAGGAAGTTGAGCGGAATGTAGAGCTGGATCATGAAGGCGTTGACCAGCACCAGATCGCCGAGCGACATGGTGCCGTCGATGACGCCCTGGGTAGCGCGCCACAGGATCAGGGTGACGGCGATGGCAATGATCGCCGACTGCCCGGTATTGAGCAGCGACAGCGAGGTCTGCGATTTGACCGCAGCGGTCTCCCAGGTCTTCAGGCTTTGATCATAGCGCTGGGCTTCGAAGTCCTCGTTGCCGAAATACTTCACCGTCTCGTAGTTGATCAGCGAATCGACTGCCCGGGTATTGGCGCGGGAATCGAGGTCGTTCATGGTGCGGCGGAAATGGGTACGCCATTCGGTCACCGCCACGGTGAAGCCGATGTAGAGCAGCAGCGCCACGACGGCAATCAGGGCGAACCACTTGTCGTAGTGCAGGAAGAGGTAGCCGATCACCAGGCTGATCTCCACCAGCGTCGGCAGGATGCTGTATAGGGTGTAGGACACCAGCGAGGAAATGCCGCGCGTACCCCGCTCCATGTCGCGCGTCATGCCGCCGGTCTGGCGGTTGAGGTGGAAGCGCAGCGACAGCGCATGCAGATGCCGGAACACCTTCAGCGCGATGGTACGCACTGCCCGCTGCGTCACCTTGGCGAATACGAATTCGCGCAGCTCGGTAAACATGGTGGTGCTCAGGCGCAGCAGGCCGTAGGCAATCAGGATGCCGAGCGGCAGCACCAGCAGCGCCCGCGGATGGTCCGGCGTGATGGTCATGCGGTCCACCAGTTCCTTCAGCAGCAGCGGCACGCCGACATTGGCCAGCTTGGCGCCGATCAGGAACATCAGGGCCAGCAGCATGCGCCACTTGTAAGCCCACAGATACGGAAACAGGGTCTTCAACGTGGCCCAATCATTGCGCGTGCCTTGATTGGCGGCAGGCTCCGGGGATGAAACTGAGTAACGTCGCATAGAGGGCAGTGGCAGGATGGTTTATGCTGAGGCTTCTCGATTGTAGCCCAGCGTCCGCAAACCAGCCGAAAGGGAAAAATGAGCGCCCACCACCAGACCAAGCTGCCCCACGGAAAAATGCCGGAACTGCGGGTGATGCCCATGCCGGCCGATGCCAACGTCCATGGCGATGTCTTCGGCGGCTGGATCATGGCCCAGGTCGACATCGCCGGCTCCCTGCCCGCGGTTCGGCGCGCCAATGGCCGGGTGGCGACGATTGCCGTCAACTCCTTCCTGTTCAAGCAGCCGGTATTCGTCGGCGACCTGCTTTCCTTTTATGCCGAAGTGGTCAAAGTGGGCAATACCTCGATCACGGTGAATGTCGAGGTCTATGCCGAGCGCAATCGCCTGCAGTCGGAAACGGTGAAAGTGACCGAGGCGACGCTGACCTATGTCGCCACCGATGAGAACCGCAAGCCGCGCCCCATCCCGCCCCTGCCTGCCACAGTAAATGAAGCCGTCATGAAGGCATAGGCAGGCGCAGGAATTTCTGCGTTTAAAAATACGAACTAGCCGGTTTCCTTCCGCATGCCAATAGACCGCCGCTGCTTCCTGCGCCACGCCACGCGCCTCGCATCACTGACGGCCGCTTCCGTCTCGGTCCCTGGACTCATCCTGGCGCGGACGCTCGACTATCCGTTCAGCCTTGGCGTGGCTTCCGGCTCGCCGCGTGCCGACAGCATCGTGCTCTGGACCCGCATCCTGCCGGATCCGTTGAACGCGCACCCACTCGATCCCTTGCCCGTGCCGGTGCGATGGGAGCTGGCCGGGGATGAGGCCTTCCGGCACATCGTGGCCGCCGGCAGCACGACGGCACTGCCGGAGCTGGCGCACAGCGTGCATGTCGACGTGGCGGGTCTGCAGCCGGACCGCTGGTACTGGTACCGCTTCATGCTGGGCGATGCGGTCAGTCCCACCGGGCGCACCCGCACCGCGCCCGCCCCGCAGACCGCCCATGACAAGCTCCGGCTGGCCATCGCCTCGTGCCAGCATTGGGAATTCGGGCACTACGCCGCGCATCGGCATATCGCGGCGGCGTCGCCCGACGTGGTGCTGTTCCTCGGGGACTACATCTATGAATGGGGCGCGTATGAACTGGCGCATCCGGCGGCGCCGCGCCGGCGCAGCCATGAAACCCTGACGCTCGATGACTACCGTGCCCGTTATGCACAGTACAAGTCTGATCCGAATCTGCAGGCGGCGCATCTGGCCGCGCCCTGGATCATTACCTGGGATGATCACGAAGTCGCCAACGACTACGCCAATGACCGCGACGAAATGCGCAGCGCCGATTTTCTCGCGCGCCGCGCCGCCGCCTATCAGGCGTTCTACGAGCACATGCCGATACGGCTGCCGAGGATGGGCGAAGGTCCGCTGCGCTTCGCCCACTTGCAGATCTACGACCGCTACGACTGGGGTCGGCTGGCACGCTTCCACGTGCTCGATGACCGTCAATACCGTTCCTACCAAGCTTGCCAGCGGCCCAACGCCGGCGGTTCGAATATCGTGACGCGGAGCTGCGGCGAGCTGGCGGATGCGGCCCGCACCCTGCTCGGCCCGCAGCAGGAGCGCTGGCTCGCCGATAGCCTGGCATCCTCTCAGGCGCAATGGAATTTCGTTGCCCAGCAGACGCTGATGGCGCAATGCACCCACACCGCGCCGGACAAGGATGACGAGGAGCGCTTATGGAACGATGGATGGGATGGCTATCCCGCTGCGCGTCAGCGTCTCTTCGAAAGCATGCGCCGTCACCAGCCGTCCAATCCGGTGATGTTGTCCGGCGACGTGCATACCTTCTATGCAGCCGAGCTGCGTCCCGACTTCAACCGGCCATCCGGCGACGGCAACCCGGTCATTGCCACCGAATTCTGCGGCACATCCGTTACGTCCAGTTCCCGGCCGCAGGCGCGCACCGAGCGGCACCTGGTGGACAATCCGCATATCCGCTACGGTCGCAGCGACAAGCGCGGTTACATGTTAATGGATGTCTCGCCGGCACGTATCGAAGTCCGCTTCCAGGCGCTGGACAACGTACGCCGTGCCGACTCTTCGCAGAAGACCATCGCCAGCTTCGTGGTGGAAGACGGGCGCCCGGTCTTGCAGCGCATGGACTGACGCAGAAAGCAAAGCCGCCCGGCATGCGGGCGGCTTTTACAATCCGATCACCTGCTTGCCGAGCTGCGGCTTACGCCGCCTTCTTTTCATCTCGCAGTTCACGGCGCAGGATCTTGCCGACATTGGTCTTCGGCAGCTGATCGCGGAACTCGATGTACTTCGGCTTCTTGTAAGCGGTGAACTGCTCCTTGCAGAAGTTCATCAGCACGTCCACGGTGAGCGCCGGATCCTTGCGCACCACGAACAGCTTCACCGCCTCGCCCGAGTTTTCATCCGGCACACCGACGCACGCGCATTCGAGCACGCCGGGATGCGCTGCGACCACCGCCTCGATCTCGTTCGGATAAACATTGAAGCCCGAGACCAGGATCATGTCCTTCTTGCGGTCGACGATGCGCACGAAGCCGCGCTCATCCATGACGCCGATATCGCCCGTCTTGAAGAAGCCGTCCGGCGTCATGACCTTGGCGGTTTCATCGGGCCGGTTCCAGTAGCCGGCCATTACCTGCGGGCCGCGAATGCCGATTTCGCCCGCCTGGCCGAGCGGAAGCGGGTTGCCGCCATCGTCGAGAATGGCGACCTCGGTCGACGGAACAGGCAGGCCGATGGTGCCGGTGAACTCTTCCACCGGAGGGTTGCTGGTTGCCACCGGCGAGGTTTCGGACAAGCCATAGCCTTCCAGGATGACCTGGCCGGTCACCTTCTTCCACTTGTCGTTCACCGCCTTCTGCACCGCCATGCCGCCGCCGTTGCATACCTTCAGCTGGGAAAAGTCGAGCTTGGCGAAATCCGGATGGTTGACCAGGCCGTTGTACAGCGTATTGACGGCCGGCAGCATATGGAACTTGTACTTCGACAGTTCCTTGATGAAGCCGTCGATGTCGCGCGGATTCGGGATCAGGATGTTCATCGCGCCGGTGCGCAAGCCGAACAGGCAGCAGGCGGTGAGCGCGAAGATGTGATACAGCGGCAATGCGCAAACGATGTTGAGCGACTCCACCCGCGGTTCGGCTTCGGTCAGCGGCTTGGCCCAGGTTTCGGTCTGCAGCACGTTGGCGATGACATTGCGGTGAGTCAGCATCGCGCCCTTGGAGACGCCGGTGGTGCCGCCGGTGTACTGCAGGAAGGCGATGTCGTCGTGCGTCAGTTCCACCGGCTTGAGCGTCATGCCGGCACCCTCGGACAATGCCTTCGGAAAACGGATGGCGTTCGGCAGCGAAAAGGCCGGCACCATCTTCTTCACATTGCGCACCACGAAGTTGACGATCATGCCCTTCAGGCCGCCGAGCAGGTCGCCCATGCTGGCCACCACCACGTTCTTGATGCGAGTGCGTCCGATCACCTGCTCCAGCGTGGTGGCAAAGTTTTCAAGAATGATGATGATTTCGGCGCCGGAATCGTTGAGCTGATGCTCCAGTTCGCGCGCGGTGTAAAGCGGGTTGACGTTGACGACCGTGTAACCGGCGCGCAGGATGGCGGCCATGGCCACTGGGTACTGGAGGATGTTGGGCATCATCACCGCGACGCGGGCGCCTTTGGCCAAGCCCTGTGCCTGCAGCCAGGCGCCCAGCTTGCAGGAAAGCTGGTCAAGCTCACGGTAGGTCATGAACTTGTCCATGCAGACATAGGCATTGCGGCTGGCGTACTGCTGAAAGGATTCTTCGAGCAGATGCACCAGCGAACGGTAGCGGGTGTAGTCGATCGTCGCCGGCACGCCGGGCGGATAGGAATTCAGCCAGATTTTTTCCATCATGGTCTCCTGCTTTGACGTTGTACGGTTCTGGATGGCTGTCCGAAAACGAACGGTTATTCTTTTTTCTGGCCTAGATGCTATCGGTCGCCAAGCCGGCGCGCAAGCCTTTTCGAAGTTTCTGAATGGTTTCTCGGTTTTTGCCGCTTGCCTGTCACGCCGAGCAGGCTGGAAATAAAAAACAGGCCCGCAGGCCTGTTTTCAATACGCCGAATATGGCCGGCTAGCGCAGCACGGTTGTTAGCGCATCACCGGATGCCATCGGCGTCGGCTGGGCGAAGCGAGCAAGCTGTTCGGTGCGGCTATCCTTGTCGAGTTCGGATAGCCGCTTCACTGCGGCGTAGAACTTGCCGAAGGATTTTTCCTTCTGCAGCATAGCGCGGAAGCCCGGCACATAGTCTTGATAAGTCGCGATTGCCGCCAGATGCGCATTCGACAACGGCTCGGCGAACCAGCGGTCATAGCCGCTATAACCGCCCCAGGAGGCCTTGAGCAGTTTGTACTCATCCTGCAGCTGGGCAAAGATTTCCTTCTTGCGCTCGCGCTTTTCCTTGTCGCTCACCTTGCGTTCGTAATTCGCCTCCAGCGCCTTGCGGGTCTTCATCAGCAGTGCCAGAAAATCCGTCTTGCGCCCTTCCCACTCGGCATAAGCCTTGCGCATTTCCTCATTGCCGAATTTCGCCATCCACCGCTCCACGCCAGCTTCCTCGACGGCAACGGCGAAGGATTCATTGAACCGGGAGTCGCCGGGTACATAAACCACCTGGTGCGCCAGTTCATGGAACACCAACCGCGCCAGCTCGCCTTCTGGATACTTGATGAAGGTGGACAGCACGGGGTCCTTGAAGAAACCCAGGGTGGAATATGCCGGCACCCCGCCGACCTGGACGTCGTAGCGCTGGCGACGCAATTCGGCAGCGTAGTTCTGCGCCTCGTCCTTGCTGTAATAGCCACGGTAATTCACGCAGCCGGCAACCGGGAAGCACCACTGCACCGGATCGAGCGACAGTTCTTCCGTCGCCACCACGTTCCACAGCACATAGGGCCGCTTGAGATCGGCGTAATTCTTGTAGCTGTCGTTGTCCGGCAAGCCCAGTTCCTTGGCCGCGAACTCGCGGATTTCCTTCACCTTCGACAGCTTGTTCTTCAGCTTGCCTTCCACGCCGGGGTCGGCCAGCCATTCATCGATCGGACGGGCTTCCGAGAGCAGGGAAAGCTGCCCGTGCGCCGCCTGCACGTAATATCCCAGCTGTGAACAGCCCACCACCATCGCCGCCACGCCGCCGCAAAGCATCAAACGCCATTTCTTCATCTGCCGCTACCCGTCTCGCCTGATCAACTTGCTATACAAAGAGAGCCGCTTGCCCGCTCTACGCTCGCCAGCATGCCGCCGAAGTGGGCACTGGTCTTGTCTTCCATTCGCGTCCTTGCCGAAGGCCCGCGAAATTTAAAGTATGTACTCGCGTCCCATTCTCAATGCTCCGTTTTTCAGCGTCAATAGGGCGAATGTCAACACGGGGCCTGCTTTTTTGCCGCATAAATTTTCGACATTGACGGAAGTGAAATGCAAAAACTGCGGCCGGTTCAAACTTATTGCAGGACGGGTAAGAGCAGCAATCCCTTTGCCACCCTCTCGGTGCCGATGCGCATCATGGTAGCGAAAGCGTTTATCCGTCGGCACAATATAATGACCTTGTGCGGCGGCCATTTGGCAGCCTTATTCAACGGAGCCCTCGATGCAGGTACGCGACACCCTCGTCCAGTTTCACGACCAGCTGCAGCGCATCCGGCGCGACCTCCATGCGCACCCCGAGCTTTCCTATGAGGAACGGCGCACCGCCGATGTCATTGCGCGCACGCTGGAAGAATGGGGCATCCCGGTCATCCGGGGTTTGGGCAAGACCGGTGTGGTCGGGATCATCCGCAAGGGCAACGGCAACAGGGCACTTGGCCTGCGGGCGGACATGGATGCGCTGCCGGTACAAGAGATCAACCGCTTCGATCATGTCTCCCGCCATGACGGGAAGATGCATGCCTGCGGCCATGACGGCCACATGGCGATGCTGCTGGGCGCGGCCTGGTACCTCGTCAACCATGGCCAGTTCGACGGCACCGTCTATCTCATTTTCCAGCCGGCCGAAGAAGGCGGCGCCGGCGCGCGGCAGATGATCGAGGACGGACTGTTCCAGCAATGTCCAATGGAAGCGGTGTTCGGCATGCACAACTGGCCCGGGCTGCCGGCTGCCAGCTTTGCCGTCACGCCCGGCCCGATGATGGCGTCGTCGAACGAGTTCGAGCTGATCATCCGCGGCAAGGGCTGCCATGCGGCCCAGCCGCATAAAGGAATTGATCCCATCATGGTAGCGATCCAGATTGCCCAGGGTTGGCAGACCATCGTCAGCCGCAACCGCAATCCGCTCGAAGCCGGCGTGCTTTCCATCACCCAGATTCACGCCGGCAATGCCACTAACGTCATTCCATCGGAAGCCAACATGATTGGCACCGTGCGCACGTTTTCCACCTCCCTGCTCGATCTGATGGAAGAGCGCATGCGCAGCATCGCGGCGCATACGGCGGCCGCCTTCGACGCCAGCATCGATTTCCATTTCCACCGCAATTACCCGCCGCTGATCAATCATGCGCGCGAAACCGAGTTCGCCATCGAGGTGATGCGCTCGGTGGTCGGCGCGGAGCATGTCGTCAGCAAGGTGGAGCCCACCATGGGCGCGGAAGACTTTGCCTTCATGCTGCAGGAAAAGCCCGGCTGCTATGTCTTCATCGGCAATGGGGATGGGCTGCATCGTGGCGAAGGCCATGGCCTCGGTCCTTGCAATCTGCACAATCCGAGTTACGACTTCAACGACGATCTTCTGCCCGTAGGCGCCACTTACTGGGTGCAGCTGGCCCAGGCTTTCCTGAGCTCACCAGCCAGCAATAGCAGCGCCGGTTGAGCATGCCCGAGCTTTTCGCCCGACCCTTCGGGCCGCCGGACCGGCATGCCCTCCTCGCCGCCAACGGCCCGACATTTGCCCGCATCGCGCTCGCCAACATCGTGCGCGAGTACCCGAACAAGCTCGACCATGTGCTGACCTCCCCGGACGACCTGCAGCCGCCACGGCAGCTGCATCCGGTGTTCTACGGCAGCTTTGATTGGCACTCGGCGGTGCACATGCACTGGCTGCTGGCACGGCTTCTCCGCCGCGGCGCCGCCGGAGAAGCGGCGTCCGCCATCCCTAACGCCTTCGACACCCAATTCACGCCCGACCGCATCGCCGGCGAAATAAGCTATCTGAATCGGCCTTCGGCGCGTACCTTCGAGCGCACCTACGGCTGGGCTTGGCTGCTGAAGCTGCAGGCGGAACTGATCGCGCTCGCATCCGAACAACCGGAGGCGGAGCGCTGGCGTGACGTATTGCAGCCGCTGGCCGATGCCTTTGCGCAGCGCTATCTCGACTTTCTGCCGTTGGCGACTTTTCCCATTCGCGCCGGCATCCATGCCAACAGTGCCTTCGGCTTGCTGCTGGCGCTGGATTATGCAGGCGCGCACCAGGACCTGCGGCTGCGGCAGGCGCTCATCGTCAAGGGACATGAATGGTTTGGCCGTGACCGACGTTATCCCGCTGCCTATGAACCCGGCGGCGACGACTTCCTGTCGGGAGGACTGTGTGAGGCGGCGTTGATGTGTCGCCTCCTGGATGGCTGCGACTTCGCCGACTGGTGGGAACAGTTTTGCCCGCCGCCGCTTCAACTGGCGGCATGGCTGGCGCCGGTGCCGGTCAGCGACCGCAGCGATCCCAAGCTGGCGCATCTGGATGGACTGAATCTGGCCCGCGCATGGTGCTGGCGCCTGCTTCTGCCCAGCTTGACGTCGCCACTGCGGGAAACGGCCGAAGGCACCATCGAGGCGCACCTTCAAGCCGCCTTGCCGCACGCACTGGCGGGCGACTACGCCGGCACGCATTGGCTGGCCAGTTTCGCTGCTCTTGCCCTTTCGGAGTGAGCCGCAGGCTCAGCTGGCGGGCTCGTCACGCAACTGGATGTCGCCGTACCAAGCCTCCACGGTCTCGCCGGTATTGTCGGTATCCGTCAACACCCCGATGCCGACCAGTTGTCCGGGCTGTTCGCCGAAGGCCTTCTGAAAGTCTTCCACGATGTTCCGATGGAAATCGCGCCATTGGCCAAGCCCTTCGGGGCCGCTGGCGGCGACAATCATCTTCACCCGGCTGCTGCGCACGCTCGGAATCACGGTGCCGACCGGCAGCCGGTTCTCCCAGATGTACATCAGGGTTGCATAGGGCATTTCATGTCCGGTCAGCATCTTCGCCGTCTCGAACATCATCTGGTCCTTGAACGGCAGGGCGTCCTTGTCGCCGTCGAAGCCGAGGATGATGCGCACCGGCGAATCTTCCTTGGCCTGCAGCTGGTTGTCGGCGCCCTGGATGAGGCTCTTGATCTTCCAGCGCCAGTGCAGCCATGGCATCGCCACCGGGTCCATCTGCACCTTGCTGATCAGGCCGGAAGACGCATTCACCGCCTTCGCATGCAGGACCGTATGTCCATTTTCACGGACCAGCTTGTAATTGGTCGGATTCTTGGTGCGAAGGATGACCAACGGCTCCCATCCCTTCGGCTCGCCAGCCCCGCCGTCAGCGGAAAAACGGACCGGTTGCAGCGGTGATGACTGAACGGTTGGCCCCGTGACGGCCCCCTGCGGCGGCTCGGCCTTTTGTGGCGGCGCCGCGCAGGCAGTCAGCAGCGCCGCTACGCCGGCGAACAGCGTTGGCTTGATCATGATGCAATGCTCTCCCCTTGATTGACATGGCTGGCCAGTGTTTTGATTGTTCTGCCGGTGGCGGCCAGCCGGATGCCGTGACTTTACCGCGCGGCGCCCTCCGCGAGCAATGGAACAATATCAATCGCAAAGCGCGGTTCGCCTGATTTTTCTTGGGCGGCTCCCACCGCATGGACAAAACGCCAGGACGTCTGATGGAACTTCGCCACCATCTCGCGGTGGGCGATGCTGACCACGGTCGCCTGCGGCAATTCGCTCAACACCATTTGGTACAGCCCGTCCTCGGTATGGGCGTCGAGGGCGCTGGTGGCCTCGTCGAGGAACAGTACCTGCGGACGCATCAGGAACACCCGGACGAAAGCGAGGCGCTGCTGCTCGCCAGGCGACAGGCGCTGGCTCCAGTTGTCGGCATGGTCCAGCTTGTCGCGCAGGTGCGCCAGCCGGCACAGGTCGAGGAAGCGATGGATATCCGCCTCCTGATAAGCGGTTTCGGCAGCCGGATACGCGATGGCTTCGCGCAGGGTGCCAATCGGCAGGTAGCTGCGCTGCGGCAGAAACAGCATGGCGGCGGAGCGAGGCAATTCCACCGCGCCGGTGCCATACGGCCAGATATCGGCGATGGCGCGAAACAGCGTCGACTTGCCGCAGCCGGACGGCCCGGTCACGAGGATGCGCTGCCCCGGCGCCATGGCGCCGGAGAACGCCTGCGTCAGCGCTTGGCCCCCTGGCAGGGAAAGCGCGAGCTGCTTCAGGCGAATCTCGCCGGCGGAACTGCGAGTGACGGCAATGCCTGTTTCCTGCCTGCGCGCGGCGTCAACCGCGGCATGAAATCCCGCCAGCCGGTTGGCGCTGGCTTTCCAGCTGGCCAGGGAACTGAAGGCATTGATGAACCAGGACAGGCTTTCCTGCACATGACCGAAGGCGGAGCTGATCTGCATCAGACCGCCGAGGGTGATCGTTCCGCCGAAATACCGGGGCGCACCGACCAGAAATGGAAAGATCACCGCGAACTGCGAATAAAAAGTGGAAGCCAGATTGAGGCGCTTGGTGGTGCGCATGATGTTCCACCAGTTTGCGCGGATGCGGCCGAAGCGGCCTGCAAGCTGTTCCCTTTCCTGCGCCTCGCCTCGATACAGGGCCACCGATTCGGCGTTCTCGCGTATGCGGATCAGGCCGAAGCGGAAATCCGCCTCGAAGCGCTGCTGGCTGAAGTTTTGCGCGACCAGAGGCCGGCCGATGCGCCAGACGATCAGCGAACCCAGGCCGGCATAGGCAATCGCAAACCACACCATGTAGCCGGGAATGGTGACCGCCCGGCCGCTCAGCATGAAGGTCAATGGACCGCTCACCGACCACAGGATGCCGACGAAAGACGCGAGGCTCACGACGCTCGATAGCAATCCGAAGAACAGGGTAAGCGAGCCGTTGGTGATCAATTGCAGATCCTCGGCGATGCGCTGGTCGGGGTTGTCGGCGGTGCGCCCCTGCTCGATGCGGTAATAGGCCTGGTTATCCAGCCACGCCTGCATGTACTGATTGGTCATCCAGGTACGCCAGCGGATCTCCAGCGCCTGCATCAGGTAGATGCGGTAGATTGCCACCGCGATGTAGATGAAGGCAAGGTAGGAAAACCGCCATAGCTGCTCCTTGAAGACGTCGAAGTTCTTGTTTTCGAGGGCATTGTAGAAGTCGCGGTTCCAGGCATTGAACTGCACGTCGAGGTAAACCATGCCGAGGGCAAGCGCCACCACGACGAAGAACAAGCCGCGGGCGCGCCACTTTTCGTCGGAAAACCAGTAAGGCCTGAGCAGCTGCCACACCGCGCGCCAGTCGGTGGTTGGCGGCGCGCTTTCAGTTTTGTTTTGCATGGGTCGGAAAGAAAAACGCTGACAGGCAAGCATACCCTGTCAGCGTTTTCGCGGCATGATCCGGCATGACGCCGGTCGCAATCGGGTGTCAGTCCACCTTGGCGCCCGAATCCTTCACAACCTTGGCCCACTTTTTCAGTTCGGCCTGAATATGGGCGGCAAATTGCTCCGGCGTGTTGCCGACCGGGTCGGCGCCCTGCCCGATCAGCTTCTCCTTGACCGCCGGGGTGTTCAATGACTTCGCGATCTCCTGCTGCAGCTTCTGCACGATGTCGGGCGGCGTGCCTGCCGGCGCCAGAATTCCAAACCAGGAGCTCGCTTCGAAGTTGGCGAGTTCGCCGCCGGTTTCAGCAATGGTAGGCACGTTGGGAAGTGCCGGCGAACGTTTGCTGCTGGTCACCGCCAAGGCCTTCAACTTGCCGGATTTGATGAAGGGCAGCGAAGAAGGCAGGTTGTCGAACATCAGATCGGCTTGGCCGGCGATCAGGTCGGTGACCGCCGGCGCGGAGCCGCGGTAGGGGATGTGCACCATGAAGGTCTTGGTCTGGGTCTTGAACAGCTCGCCCGCCAGATGGATGGAAGTGCCATTGCCGCTCGATGCCATGTTGAGCTTGCCGGGGCGAGACTTGGCAAAGGCGATGAAGCTCTTCACATCGGTGATGTTGTTCTTCTCAGCGAGGGCCGGATTCACCACCAGCACATTCGGCACTGCTGCCACCAGGGTAACGGGCGCGAAGTCCTTGACCGGATCGAATGCCATCTTCGGATACAGCGCCTGATTGATGCCATGGGTGCCGACCGTCCCCATCAGCAGCGTGTAGCCGTCCGGCGCGGATTTGGCCACCAGTTCGGTGCCGATGTTGCCGCCGGCACCCGGGCGGTTGTCGACGACCACCTGCTGGTTCCAGGCCTTGGAGAGCTCAAAGGCCACTGCTCGCGCCAGGATGTCAGTAGTGCCGCCTGCGGTGAACGGCACGACGATCTTGATCGGCTTGTTAGGATAATTCTGCGCGGCACTCTGGGCGTGGGCAACGCTGCCAGCGGCAATGATGGAGAAAGCGCTGGCGGCAAGCGCCAAGCGTCGAAGTAAGGGCGAAGCTTTCATGAATCTCCTCTTGGATTGTGCTCGATGGCGGCTCTTCCGCCTGGCGCTATGGTTTGCGCCTGGACCCCGAGAGTAGCAGACTGTGGCACATTCGGTAAGCATCTCCCCCAGGACAAGGTTATGGTGAAGAGGACGATGCATCCGCGACGGGGCCATAGCATAATGTCCACTATTTCGCTTTCAATGGCCCCGTGATGGACAGGTTCACCGTTGTCTCCGATGCTCCCATGCTGCTGGGCGAGTCCCCGGTTTGGCGCCCTGCGGATAACGCGCTTTTCTGGATAGACATCGCCGGACAAACCGTCTGGCAACGGCGATTGGCCGATGGACGCGAAAAACACTGGAGGCTGCCGTCTGAGCCAGGATGCATCGCCCTTTGCCGGGACGGCCGCCTGGTGGTAGCCATGCGCTCCGGCATCGCCTTTCTCGATAGCGTCACTGGCGAGCTTTCTCCCGTGATGGCCGCTCCCTATGATGTGACGACGACTCGTTTCAACGATGGAAAATGCGATGCCGCGGGTCGTTTCTGGCTCGGCACCATTTATGAGCCGCGCGACAAGCCGCTCGCAGCACTCTATTGCCTCGATAAGGGAACGCTCACCAAGACCGGCAATTTCGGGACTGTCTCCAATGGCCTGGCGTTCAGCCCGGACTCACACACGCTTTATCATGCGGATACCACAAGCCACGTTGTGCGGTCTTATGACTTCGACCTCATCACCGGGCATCTTGGAAACGGCCGAGAACTGATGCGGTTCGAAACACAGCGTGGACCAAGCTATGGCGGTCGGCCCGATGGTGCTGCCGTCGACAGCGAGGGCAACTACTGGTGCGCGATGTATGAGGGAGCGCGCATCATCAAAATCTCTCCGTATGGACGCCTGCTTGATTCCATCCCGGTGCCGGTTCGCTGTCCGACCATGGTTGCTTTCGGAGGGGACGATTTGCAGACGCTGTTCATCACCAGCGTTAGCCAGAATCGGCCGAAAGAGGAATTGGCGGCGTATCCGCTTTCGGGGCACGTGTTCGCTACGCGAGTCACCGTTCCTGGCCTGCCTGCGGCGACATATTTGCCTTAACCATCATTACGTTTCGCTAATTGGCGCTACACTCGTCATTGGTTTTCAATTCCATGCCACGTACTCAGGGAGTTCTCATGTCGTCTATAAAAAAAGCTCGTCTTGCTTTCGCCGGCTATGCTGTGCTGCTGACTTTATATCCTGTTGCCGCTTCAGCGGTTGATTCAGCGTCATTGGAATTCGGCACCGGAAACAAGACCCAAATGGCTCGGCTCGGCGTTCAATGGCAATGGGACAAGCAATGGTTTAAGACGAACGGCATGCATCTCGGCGGTTACTGGGATTTGACCTTGGCGCAATGGCGAGGAAACCAGTTCCAAGGCATCCGGGACAATCGACAGAACATCACCGATATCGGGATTACTCCGGTACTGCGCTTTCAAAGCGATAACCGCAAGGGGTTTTACGGCGAACTTGGGATTGGCGCACACTATCTAAGTGAGCTTTACGACAACAATGGAAGACGCCTATCGACTCGGTTTGAATTCGGTGACCATGTCGGCGTGGGATACGTGTTCTCGAACAATCTCGACGTTGCCCTGAAATTTCAGCACTTCTCCAACGGTGGCATCAAGAGCCCAAATAACGGCGTGAATTTTGGTTTGATCAAGGTTGGCTACGCGTTTTGATTTTCGTCCTCTAGTCTGTCAAATCGACTACTCGTTCGACTTGCGCCTTTAGTCAGCCGCTTAAATTTGCGCATCAGGCAATCCACGCGTTTTATTAATTAGATTGCTGAAGTAACCCCCTGAAAGACCGGACCAGCGATATTCCTTACACTAACGACTAGGAATACAGCTATGGATATGCCTATGCCTTCAGGAAGAATGCAGCAAGTGGAAGTGATAACCGGGGTCCAGCGG
>NZ_FZOT01000009.1 GCF_900188095.1 Noviherbaspirillum humi
CACATAGCCCAGGTGGCTCAGGTCCAGCAGGTTGTCGTGGATCAGCTGGTACGGCGCATCGTAGTGGAACACGTTGCCCTTGAACTTGTAGCGCGGGTCGCTGTGCACCCAGTAGCTCGGCGCCTCGTGCGTGGGCGCGGCGCCGTCTTCCTGCGGCATCCAGATCCACAGGATCTGGTCCTTCTCCACCAGGGTGTAGGCCTTCACCCTGGCCTTGACCGGGATCTTGTCCTGGCCGGGAATCTCCAGGCAGCTGCCGTTGGGGGCATACAGCATGCCGTGGTAGCCGCAGCGCACGCCCGGCCCTTCCACCGTGCCGCAGGACAGCGGCAGCGAGCGGTGGCAGCAGCGGTCTTCCAGCGCGGCGACCTGGCCTGCGGCGGTGCGAAACAGCACCACCGGCTGGTTGAGCAGGGTGCGCGCCAGCGGCTTGTCCTGCAGTTCCCAGGAAAAACCGGCGACGTACCATTGGTTCAGAACAAACATGACTCGCTCCTCGGAGTGGACTCTATCGTTTCGACCCGCCGCGCCGGGCGTGCCGGCTGCGCTTACTTTTCCTTGGCCGGATCCTTGACGTTTTCGTAGCGGGCAACCTCGGTCGTCACATACTCGCTGCCCTTCTTCTCGATGCGGCGGATATAGATGTTCTGCACGATGTCGCGGGTCTCGGGGTCGATGCGCACCACGCCGCGCGGACTGCTGCTGTTGCTGTAGCCCTTGACGGCGCTCATGAACGCTTCACCGCTCGGATTGCCGTTGGTCTTGGTCAGGGCGGCATCGATCAGGGCCATGGCGTCATAAGCGGCCGCGCCCATGAAGCTGGGCTTGACGCGGTCGTTCACCGTCTTGGCGAAGGATTGCAGGAACTTCTGATTTTCCGCGTTCGGCTGCGTGTACGAATAGAAGCCGGCGGTGTAGATGCCGACCGCGGCGTCGCCGGCCGGCTTCAGCACTTCCTCGTCGCCCCAGCCTTCGCCGGCCAGCACGCGGATGCCCGACTTGTCCAGCTCCTTCTGCCGGAAGGCCTTCATGAAGGTGATCATCGGCTGGCCGTTCGGCAGGAAAAGATGGATCGCATCCGGCTTCTCATCCTTGATGCGCTGCAGGTAGGCGCTGTAGTCCTGGGTATTCATCGGCACCCGCACCGCGCCGATCACCTGGCCGCCCTGGGCGGTGAATACCTTGGTGAACCATGTTTCGGCATCGACGCCCGGCGCATAGTCTGAGACGATGGAGAACACGCGGCGCGAGCCGGTCTTGTAAGCCCAGTCCGCGAGCGGCTTGACCGATTGCGCGATGGTGTAGGACACCCGGGTGACGTAAGGCGAACGGGTGGTGACGGCGGAAGCGGCGGCATTGATCACCACCATCGGCTTCTTCGCCTGGTCGGCGACGGCGGCGGATGCCATCGCGTTCGGCGTGAACTGGAAGCCGGTCAGGATATCGACCTTGTCGCGGGTGACCAGCTCGGTGGCGATGCGCTTGGCTTCTTCGGCCCGGGCTGAATCGTCGCGGTAGATCACCTCGGCCTTCTTGCCGCCCAGCATGCCCTTGTGCTCGCGCAGATAGGTCTCGATGCCTGCCTTCATCTGCTCGCCGCTGGGCGCGTTCTCGCCGGTCAGCGCAGCGATCATGCCGATCTTGATGGTGTTGCCGTCGGCGTGCGCCGTGGCGGCGAATGCGGATAAGGCCAGTGCGAGGCACCCTGAAAGCGCGTTCAAGCGGATCATGTGTTGTCTCCTGTCTGAATTGGATAGGCTGCTCGTATTTGGCAGCGATCTGGATGACATGATAGTCAATCGGTGTTATATATCAACGCAATTTAGCGTATAACATTTATTTGATTTTTAGATAGATGCGGGAAGCCGACCTCGATCTCGACCTCAACCTGCTGCCGGTCATCCTTGCAATTGCCGAAGAGAAAAGCGTCAGCCGGGCGGCGCAGCGCCTCGGCTGGAGCCAGCCCAAGGTGAGCATCGCGCTCAACAAGCTGCGCGCCTCCCTCGGCGATCCGCTGTTCGTGCGCGGCTCGCATGGCATGGAGCCGACGCCGCGGGCGCTGGCGCTGGTGGCGCCGACCAAGGACATCCTCCAGCGCATCCGGAACGATGTGCTGGCCGGCGGCGCCTTCGATCCGGCCGTGGCCACGCGGAAGTTCACCATCGCCCTGTCCGACATCGGCGAAATGACCATCCTGCCCAAGCTGATGGCCTACCTGCAGAAACACGCGCCGCAGGTATCGGTGTCTTCCGTGACCCTTGGACCGGAGGAGACGGTGGCCGGCCTGGAGCAGGGCCATATCGATCTCGCCGTCGGCTATTTTCCCGACCTGACCAAGCGCAATTTCTTCCAGCAGCGCTTGTTCTCCCATACCTTCATCAGCCTGCTCAATGCCAAACATCCGATCAAGGGCGGCCGGCTCACCATGGAACAATTCCTCCGGCTGGGCCATGCAGTCATCCGGGCCGAGGGACGCAGCCAGGAAATCTTCGAGCAGTTGCTGGCCAAGCACAAGATCGAGCGCCGCATCGTGCTCTCGACCCCGCACTTCATGTCGATTCCGTTCATCATCGCCTCGACGGACCTGCTGGTCACCGTGCCTTACGCCGTCGGCGAGTCCTTCACCAAGATCGCGAACATCCGCCTGATCCATCCCCCGCTGGAAGTGCCGAAATTCGACCTGAAGCAGCATTGGCATCGCAAGTTCCACAAGGACGAGGCCAATATGTGGCTGCGGTCCGTCATTGCCAAGCTGTTCGTCGACTAAAGCGGAAGGCGGACGGTTCGGCGTCCTGCAAGTCGCGCATGCGGATTTTGGGAGAGAATGGGCGGACCAGCCTGCACCGCAATCAGGCTGGCCGCCGGCAGGACTATCCTGCCCGAACGATATCGAACACCAGGAGACGAGGGCACATGATGGACAACGCCGACATTTCCCCCTGCCGAGCCGCAGCGCCAACCGGCCGGGCCGGGGAACCGCTTGCCATGAGACGATTCATCCTGAAGGCGGGCATCGCCGTCGCCGGCCTGTCATTCGGCCTGGGCGCCGCCGCCCAGGAACGCTGGCCGGAACGGCCGGTAAAAATCGTGGTGCCCTCTTCGCCGGGCGGCGGCACCGATGTCTTCGCCCGCATCCTGGCCCAGGCGCTGGGCGACCAGCTGAAGCAGACCTTCATCGTGGAGAACAAGCCCGGCAGCAGCGGCAACATCGGCGCCGATGCGGTGGCCAAGTCGGCGCCGGATGGCTACACGATCCTGGTCGCTTCGAACGCGTCCCTAGCGGTGAATCCCGGGCTGTACCCGAAGATGCCTTTCGACATCGACCGCGATCTGACCCCGGTGGCGCGCGGCGTGATGGCGCCCATGGTGCTGGTGGCCTCGCCGTCCCTGGGCATCAAGCGCTTCGACGACCTGGTGGCGCAAGGCAAGAGCAAGCCCGGCTCCCTGTTCTTCGGCTCCGCCGGGGTCGGCAGCCCGCCCTATATCGCCATGCGCATGATCGAGGAAGTCACCGGCGCCCATTTCGAGCACGTGCCCTACAAGGGCCTCGGGCCCGCCTACCAGGACCTGATGGGCGGCCAGATCCAGTTCATGATGGCCGACGCCGCCAGTTCCCTGCCCTTCATCGCCTCCGGCAGGATGATACCGCTGGCGGTGAACGACACCAGCATCAAGCAGCTGGAGGGCGTGCCGCGCTTCGACCGCACGGCGTATGGCCGCAACGACTTCTTCACCTCGTTCAGCGTCATGGCGCCGGCCAGGGTCCCGGCGTCCATCGTGCAGCGGCTGTCGCGGGAAATCAACGCGGCGATGAAGAAGCCCGAGGTGGCGAGCCGGCTCGAACAGCAAGCCCTGATCCCGGTATTCGATACGCCCGCCGGCTTTGCGGCCGACCTGAAGAAGGAGCGTGAACTCTGGGCACAGGTGATCCGGCGGAACAAGCTAACGCCGGAGCAGTAAGCGCCCTTTCCGCTACTGCACGCTTTCGCACGCTATTGCAGCCGGATCTGCTCGGCGAGATGCTGCAGCACGGTCGAGATGCGGCGCAGGTGGCGCGATTCCGGATGGGCGAGCAGCCAGAGCTCGGTGGTGCATTCGGCGATCTCCGGCGATATCTGCCGCAGGTCCGAGCGCGGCGCGGCCAGAAACAGCGGCAGCACCGCGACGCCGAGCCCGAGCGCGGCACACTCCGCCGCCGACAGGATGCTGTCCACCTGATAGCTCGGAACGAGCTTCGGGAAATGCTTGCGGCGCCAGACCACCGAGGGATGATCCGGAAGCGCGTCATCCGGCGCGATCCAGGGAGATTGCTTCGCCAGCGCATCGTCGAGCGAACGCAGCCGGCTCTTCCGGCAAGCGAACAGCGCCACCCGGATCGGGCCGAGATTGCGGCCCACCAGATGCTCGGGCGGCTTGCGGGTGGCGCGCACCGCGATGTCCGCGTCGCGCCTGCTCAAATTGGCCGGCTGGTTCGCCGCTTGCAGATCGAAGCGCAATTGCGGATGGCGTTCATGCAGCGTCCTCAGCGCCGGCGCGACCAGGCCATGCAGGAGGGTATCGGTGGTGGTGATGCGCACCTGGCCCGAGACCTGTTCCGGGCTGGCCTGCAGCAGCGACCGCGCCGCTTCGATCTCGCTTTCCAGGCGTTCCGCATGGCGCGCAAGCTCCAGCGCCGTATCGCCCGCGAGATAGCCGTTGCGGGTGCGTTCGAACAGCGTCTGGCCCAGGCCTCTTTCCATGCGCTGCAAATTGCGGAAGACGGTCGAGCTGTCCACGCCGAGGCGTTCCCCGGCATCGGCCAAGGTACCGCCGCGAACCAGGGCGAGCAGCGTCTCCAGATCGGAGGTCGTCAATTTGTATTGCGTTTTTGCAGTCATGGTTTGCGGTTTCGCCTATTTACCTTGTATTTTTACAATCATAGACTGAGGCTCCCTATCTTCCAAGGAGCTTCTCATGAATGCCTACACCACGACTTCCGCTGTTTCCTCCTTCGCCGATTCGGCGTTCGTCGCGTCCGCCTCGACCGGATCCGCTGCCCACGGCGCCGCGCTGCTCCGGCTTTCATTGGGCGTGATGTGGCTCGCCCACGCGCTGCTCAAGCTGTTCGTCTTCACCTTGCCCGGCACGGCCGCCTATTTCGAGAGCATCGGATTTCCCGGCTGGGTGGCCTATCCGGTGTTCATGGCCGAGGTTCTGGGCGGCATCGCGCTGGTTATCGGCTTCTATGCCCGTCAGACGACGCTGTTGCTGGTGCCTGTCATGGCGGTCGCGGCCTGGGTTCATGCCCCCAACGGCTGGGTGCATACCAGCGCCGGCGGCGGATGGGAATACCCGGTGTTTCTGATCGCCGCTTCCATCGCCCTGTGGCTGATCGGAGATGGTTCCTTCGCCCTGCGCCGCAGCGCCCGCTTCACTTTCGCATGAGGAGGCGGTCATGACTACGCAACCGGTTCTCGTCAGCCACGCGCTGTGCCCCTATGTGCAGCGCGCCGCCATCGTGTTGAAGGAGAAGGGAGTGCCTTTCATCCGGCGCGACATCGATCTTGCCGACAAGCCCGATTGGTTCCTCGACGTTTCGCCGCTCGGCAAGACTCCGGTGCTGCTGGTGGAGGACACGCCGATATTCGAGTCGGCGGTGATCTGCGACTATCTCGACGAGGTGTTCGCCCCGCGCCTGCATCCGGAAGATCCGCTGCAACGCGCCCGGCACCGCGCCTGGGTGGAGTTCGGGTCCGCCATGCTCAATGCCATCGCCGGCTTTTATTCCGCGCCGGATGAGGACGGGCTGCAGCGCGCCGCAGCGGCACTCCGGCGCAGGTTCGTGCAGCTGGAAGCGGCATTGGATTCGGCGCCCTACTTCGCAGGCGGCTGCTTTTCCATCGTCGATGCCGCATTCGGCCCGGTGTTCCGGTATTTCGATGTCTTCGACCGCATCGGCAACTTCGGCTTTCTGGACGGCCTGTCCCGGGTTCAAGCCTGGCGGGCCGCCCTGGCAGCAAGGGACTCGGTCAAGGCAGCCGTCAGCCGGGATTACGAGGATCTTCTTGCTGCCTTCCTCATGCAGCGGGGTTCGGCCCTGTCAGCCCGAATGCGGGCTTCAAGCGCCACGCTTCGGGAAGCCATGCACTGAGGAGACGGCGGCGCCGTGAAGCGGAACAGGCGGAGCGGCGCTCAACCGACGACGATGCGGTTGCGGCCCTCCAGCTTCGCCTGATAGAGCGCGGCATCGGCGCGGTTGAATATTTCCTTCAGATCGCTTGCCTGCGCCAGCACGGCGGTTGCGCCTATGCTGACCGTAAATGGAATCTCGCCTGCGGGAGCGATCAGGGGACAGCTGGCCAGCCTGGACCGGATGCGTTCAGCCACCATCTGCGCCGCATCGATGTTCGCATCCGGCAGCAGGACCATGAACTCCTCGCCGCCGAACCGCGCCAGGATGTCCTGGTTGCGCAGGCAAAGGGAAGTCATCGTGACGAAGTGCTTCAGCGCCAGGTCGCCGACCGCATGGCCGTGGGTATCGTTGAGCTGCTTGAAGTTGTCGATGTCCATCAGCAGCACGGAAAGCTGCTGGCCCGCTTGCCGGGAGCGCGACAGCTCGCTTTCGAAAATGACATGGAACGCCCGCCGGTTTAGGGTATCGGTCAGCGGATCGCGGCTGGCCTGTCGGTTCAGCTCCATCTGGAGCGCATTGCTCATCATGATGATCAGGCCCAGCACCAGAAGCATCATGAAGAGAAAGGCTTCCACGCCGGTGGCCGTGGGCATGGTTCCGATCGCATAGCCATCGCCCACATTTGTGGCAGCCGCACTGTAGGCCGCGCGGTAGATGTTGAAGCTGGCATGGGCAAGCAGAATCCAGGCAACCCAGCTCTGCCCAAGGCGATGCTCCTTGTTCCTCCGCAGGAGCTCCCAGGCCGGAAGCACCGACAGCAGCGCGATCAGCGAAGACAGCAAGACCAGCCGCCCGGGAACGTCGCTGTCATCGAGAAAATGGAAATACAGAACCGGCACGGCCATCAGCGGCACGGCGAACATCGACCAGGTGCGGACGGCGGCGCCGACGAACTGCCGAGTCCCGGTCCAGATCAGGGAATAGCCGAGCAGCAGCATGCCATTGCCCAGCACGACCGACAGCGCCGGGCTGATCATGCCTCTCGCCGCCAGCGGAAATCCGCTGAGGCCGGCGATGGCGAATCCCCAGGCCCAATGCTTGATGCCTTGCACCGAAAGCTTCATCCGTTCAGCCAGGAAGAGCGACCCCGACGCCGCCAGCGCCGCGATGGCGAGCATCAAATACACCGTTCTTACTTCCAAATGCATTGCCATTCCCTTAACACCGAGCTGAATCTTTGAGCGCTTTTCGCCGACGGGACTCATTGTATGCTGGAGGACACGGCCGTGGCCACGCAGGCGAGCGGCATGAAGCCGCCAGACCACAAAGGCGGACGGCATTCCCCCAGTTCGTGATCATTGATACATGGGCGACGGCCGTTCCTGATGCATGGGCGGCGGCCGTTCCTGACGGGAGGTGACTGCGACATGCCGGCGGCGGGCGACAAGGAAACCGGATTCTCACTGCAGAGCCAAGCCTGCGCCAGCCCGCATGCGCCGGCCTGCCATCCGCAAAGACAAATGGCGTGATCGCATGAATGCCGGCGGCTCGATCACGATCCGGGTGGCCATCCGAGCAAAGACGTTTGCATCTGCGAGACGACACGAAATACCGTTCGCCCTGCCGCCGCACGCCGCAGCAGATGGCGGCTTGCACCAAGGCGGAAAGCGGGCATCGAGGCAAGCTCGACCGCGCCAACGGCATCCGGGCGGATTGATGGCTGGTCATCCTCTGCCGGCGCGCAACGATAAGGCGACGCCGGCCAGGGTCAGCGACATGGCGGCGATCTCCTTCACGCCGAGAGGCTCGGCGAGGCTTGCTGCCGCCGCCAGGACGCCGACCACCGGCGTCAGCAGGGTGGCCACCGAGGCCGATGCGGGCGGCAGGCGATGGAGCGCCGCGAACCAGGTGATGTAGCACAGTCCCATCGGCACCAGGGTCATGTACACCATCACCATCGCTCCCTTGCCGCTGAGCGCATGCAGGTCCGGATGCTCGAACAGCACGCCAAACAGGAACATCGGCAGGCAGCCGATCAGGAGCTGCCAGGCGACGAGGGAGAACGGTTCAATGGGAAGCGGCTTCAACACGATGGTGCCGCAGGCGAACAGCAAGGCGGCCCCGAGCGCAAACAGGACGCCGGGCGCCTGGTCCGGGCGGATGCCTGAGTTTGCTCCCGCAAACAACAGCGCGATCCCGGATAGGCAGAGGACCAGCCCGCCAGCGGTCAGCAGCGTTGGCCGCTTGCCGAGGAACGGCCAGGCCAGCAAGGTGGCCCAGACCGGCATCGTATAAACCAGCAGCGCGCCCTGCCCCGCGTTCAGCCAGCGCATGGAAAGCGTGGAAAAGCCCATCCACGCAAAAATGTTGAGGAAGGCAGCGAGTGCCAGCCTGCCGAAAAAGCGGCGGGGCACCAGAAGGCTTTGCCTGGCGCTCAATGCGGCGCAGGAGATCAGAACCGCGGCGCACAGGCCGGACATTCCGCGCGCGAACAGCGGCGGCCACTCCTGCAGCAGCAGCTTCATCGCCGGCCAATTCATCCCCCAGCCTACCGAGGTGACGACGAGGCACAGCAGGCCGACGGATCGCGAATTCAGGTTTGCCAAGGAAAATGGGGTGCGTGGTCGGTTTTCTCAGGATTAAATCTTACCCCGCGAGAAGCGCATGCGTGCGGCGCAAAGGGTTGCGGCCCTCTCTGCGGTTTCTTCTTTCTGCAATTCGCCTCCATGGCAAGCCTGCGCCGCCATGGGCAGGCTGCGCTTCGTCCATGCATTGACCGAAATCGCCCGAAGGAACGCTGGCCGCATTCATCCCTCTATCGGTGGAGTGCTTATGGCTTCGATGAGGAACACCACATGGCGATCACCGCAAAACAGCTTTCGGCCCTGGCCGCGCAACTGGACAAGGCAGTGCGCAACGGCCGCAGCACCGAGCCGTGCGAACGCACCGACATCAAGACCCAGCTCGGCTTTCGGGCCGGCATGATCATGTCGCACGGCGACCTGCTGCGCTACGCGACATGGCTGCAGCAGGCGCTGGACACGGAGCAGCGGCGCCTGGACGCCTTGCCTCGGCAGGACGACGAAACGCCCGCCGCCAAGCTCGATGAAGTCGCCAAGGCGGCGGAGTGGGTAGAGCAGAATACGACGCTGGACGCCTCAAATCCCTGACGGGAAAGTTTCCGGCACCTCGTCATGCTGCCAGGAACTCGTGCGGTCGAGCGGATGCAGCGCGCGGGTATGGTCGATGTGGATCACCGCATCGAACTGACGGACGATGTCGGCATGGAAATAGTGGCTGATGCGCTCGGTGTCCGGCAGGTAGATCACGCCGATGGCCCGCTCCAGCCTGCGTTCCTGAAGCGCCGCCTCGATGGCCTTGCGTCCGCGTATCGGCAGCAGGAAGTTGCCGATGCCGGCGTCGTGGAACAGGCGCTCGATGCTGTCGGGCCGCGATGGCACAACCTTCTTCAGTTCCGCCGGGGTGTCCCACTCCGAGGCGGCGGTGACGGTGCCGGCATGCGTGGTGAAGCCGACCAGATACGCCTCCTTGCCATGACGCTCGCGCACCAGCTGGCCGAGATTGATCTGGCCGTGGTCGCCCATCTCGGTGGCGCGGGCATCGCCGATATGGGAGTTGTGAGCCCACACCACGATCTTGGCCGGCCGGCCATTCTGCCGGCCGATGTGCTCGCGCAGCGCATCGAGCGTATCCGCCATGTGGGTATCGCGCAGGTTCCATGATTCGTCGCGGCCGAGGAACATGGCGCGGTAATACGCTTCGGCGTTGCGCGCCACGCGCGCATTCTGCTCGGCGTAGAAGCGCTCGTCGGCGGCGGCCGCATCCAGATTCAATCCTTTCTCCGCATCGGCTGTCATGGCCAGCAGCTGCCGCACTACCTCTTCCTCGCAGCCCTTGTTCATGCCGAAGCTGGCGGCATAGCCGTAGTGCTGGGGATCGTCGGCGAAATGATCGAAGCAGCTGTAGCGGGCCCGGGCCCGCTTGGCGGCCTCGGGGTCGACCTGCTGCAGGTAGCGCACCACCGCTTCCATCGAACTGCGCAGGCTGTACAGATCGAGGCCGTAGAATCCGATGCGGTCCTGCAGCGCCTGGCGGCCGGCATTATGCGAGCGCAGCCAGTCGATCAGCGCCACCGTTTCCCTGTTTCGCCACATCCAGAGCGGAAAGCGCCGGAAATTCCGCAGGGACGCTTCAGCGTCATCGTCCTGGGCGGCGCTTTGCATGGCGCGTATGTAGCGGCTGACGCGCACCGTGTCCGGCCAATCGGCTTCCACCGCGATCGCATCGAAGCCCTTGTCCGCGATCAGCCGCTGGCTGATTCGCGCGCGGGCGCGGTAGAACTCTTCCGTGCCGTGGGTCGCTTCGCCGAGCAGGACGATGGACGCATCGCCGATCTCCCGCAGCAGGGCATCATGCGCATCGTCCGCCGCGACCGCGCTGGCCTCGCGCCGGATGGCATCGAGGGTGGATTGGTTTGCCATGACGTTTCCCTCCGGATGTTTCGGACTCTTGCCGGCGGCGCCCTTCTTCGACTTGAAAAGGGCCTGCAACCGCTTAGAGGGATTGCCGAATGCCGGGTTCTGGCGCATGCCGAACATGCGCCATCGGCTCAGCACGGGAACAGGCTCCAGCCCGCCGGCATCGCCTCAATGCTGACCCGGTGTGAAAATTGCCGCACGGATTTCTCCGGAATCATTCATGGCTTTTCCTTGTCTAGCGATCAAGTCCGCCGGATGCCGGCGGAACGAACGCCCATTCATAACCCAAGGAAAGGAAGAAAAATGCTGAGTCGTATCGCGACAGTGGCGGCGATTGCCGCCGGCGGTTACCTGATTTCCCGACAGATGATGAGATCGCGCGGTTCGGACATGGAATCCACGGTCGAGGAGGCGATCGAGGTGAACGTGCCGCTGAGCACCGCCTACAACCAGTTCACCCAGTTCGAGGATCTGCCGAAATTCATGGACAGCGTGCATGAAGTGAAGCAGCTGGATGACAAACGCCTGCACTGGCGCGCCAGCATCGCCGGCAAGGAGAAAGAATGGGATGCCGAGATCACCGAGCAGATTCCGGACGAGCGCATCGCCTGGCGCAGCATCGGCGGCGTGCACAATGCCGGCGTGGTGACCTTCCACAAGATTTCCGAGAACAAGACCCGCGTCATGCTGCAGATGGATTACGACCCGATGAGCGTGGACGAAAAGATCGGAGACGCGCTCGGCTTCGTCAAGATGCAGACCAAGTCCAACCTGAAGCGCTTCAAGGAACTGGTGGAGAGCCGCGGCAGCGAAACCGGCGCCTGGCGCGGCAACATTCCGCGCCAGTAAGGCGGTCGCCGGCGCGTCGTCGCCTTAGGCGGCCGGGCGCCGGCGGTGGAACACCAGCGGGCTGTAGGGCACCGCCGATGGCGGCGGCGAATTGAGGATGCCCGGCTTCATGGCGCCGACTACATGCATTTCGCACGGCTTGCAGTCGAAGCGCAGGGTATAGCGTTCATTGCCGCTCACCAGCGTCATCGGCTCCGCCTTGACCTGGCCCTGAACGCCCTGCACACCCTTGGCCTGCTTCGGACAGAGGTTGAAGGAAAAGCGCAGGCAGTGCTTGGTGATCATCAGCGACACCTCGCCCGGCTCCTCGTGCGCCTCGTAGGCGGCGTCGATCAGCTGCACGCCATGCTTGTGGTAGAAGGCCCGCGCCTTTTCGTTGTAGACGTTGGCGAGATAGCTCAGCTGGGCCTCGGGATAGGCGGGCGGCGGATCGGCCGGCGCCTTGCGCGCGGGCCGCTGCCATGCAGCCAGCCGTACCGCCTCATGCGCGGCGACCGCATCGCGCCGCAGCGCATTGATCGCCGCCGCCGGCACGAACCAAGGCTGCGACAATGACAGCGTGACCGACTCCGCCTCGAACATGGTGTTGCCGAGCTTGGCGAGGCTGGCGCGCAGGGCGGCCCCGGCCTGTTCCGCCTGCTGCGCCGGCTGCAATGCGATCGCAGCGTCAGTCGTGCTGGCGATGCCATCCTCGTCGCGGATCGCAAGGCGCAGCCCCCCGGCATGCTCGGACAGCGTCAGCTGCAGCGCCACCTTCCGCTCCGCCGATTTCTTTTGCAGCGCCGCTTCCCACTGGTGGTCGCGGTTGCGGTGAATCGCCACGCCCGGCTTCAATCCCGCCAGCGTCTGCAGCATTTCGTTCGGGAAGACGCGCCAGCGCTGGCCTTCCGCCTCGTCTCCGAGCTTCTGTACCCTGTTCGCCAGGATGCCGACGGTGCTGCGCTTGTGCATGTAATTCAGGCCGTCGCCATTGGCCAGCGGCGCGTTCGCCAGCAGGTCGAAATGATCCGTGCCGATGCGGCTGACCGTGCCCAGCTCCACGCCGACATACTTCGGCGAATCGAAGGCGCCGATGTCGTCTTGGCGGCCCTGGGCGAAATAATCGGTATGGCCGCGGTGGAAGTTCTTGTCCACGTCCGGCTCGAACAGGAGTCGGGTGCGGCCGCTGGAGGCGCGCACGAATTCCGGCCGCCGCGCCAGGATATCGTCCAGCAGGCGGCGATAGTGGCCGGTGATGTTCTTCACATAGCCCATGTCCTTGTAGCGTCCCTCGATCTTGAAGGAACGGATGCCGGCGTCGATCAGCGCTTCCAGGTTGCGGCTCTGGTCGTTGTCCTTCATCGACAGCAAATGCTTCTCGTAAGCCACCACCCGGCCCTGGCCGTCGGTGAGGGTATAGGGCAGGCGGCAGGCCTGCGAGCAGTCGCCGCGGTTGGCGCTGCGGCCGGTGTCGGCATGCGAGATGTAGCACTGGCCGGAGAAGGCCACGCACAGCGCGCCGTGGATGAAGTATTCGAGCGGCGTGTCGACCTCGGCGCGGATGGCGCGGATCTGCTCCACCGTCAGCTCGCGCGCCAGCACCAGCTGCGAGAAGCCGGCCGCGCCGAGAAAGCGCGCCTTTTCCACCGTGCGGATGTCGCACTGGGTGCTGGCATGCAGCTGGATCGGCGGCAGATCCATTTCCAGGATGCCCATGTCCTGGATGATGAGCGCATCCACCCCGGCCTCGTACAGCTGCCAGATCTGCTTGCGCGCCAGCTCCAGCTCGGCGTCGTGCAGGATGGTGTTCACCGTGATGAAGATGCGGGAACGGTAGCGGTGCGCGAATTCCACCAGGGCGGCGATGTCTTCCAGCGAATTGCTGGCATTGTGGCGGGCGCCGAAGGCGGGGCCGCCGATGTACACCGCGTCGGCGCCATGCAGGATGGCTTCGCGGCCGATCTCGGCGGTCTTGGCGGGAGACAGCAATTCGAGCTGATGATCGAGGAGGGACATGGGAAGGATCCGATCAGGCGAAGCGGCAGATTATAGCCAATGCGCGGCGGCTACAGGGGAATGCGCTTACGGGGGAATGCGCTTATTGGCTGGCGGAAAAAGGCAGCGCGGGAAGGCTTTTCTCTGGTGCCCTGCTTTCGAAAACCCTATCGCCGACGGCTCCCGAAACTGATTGATGCAAGGACAATGGCGTCAATTGGAAGCTTTCAAGGATCGGCACGGGATGTCTCCCCGCTTTTTCCTGAATGAAGCACCGAATTTGCTTATCGCCCGTGGCCTTTTCGACATGCCCTCCGCATAATAGGCGCGCAATTGCATGCCTGCGATAAACGCAAGCCGGCACGGCAATCCAGCCGGCACCCGGGCGTGCGCCCCGCTTTCTCATTCAAGGAGATTTACCAGATGCCCCATTCCACCCGCCCGATGCAGCTTGAACGCGCCGGCCTGCAAAGCCGCAAACGCCGCCTTGCCCTTATCGTGAAATGCATGGCCCTGGCCGCTGTGGCCGCTGTGGCCGCCGGCCTGCCGCTGTCGTCGGCGCTGGCGCAGAGCGACTACCCGAGCAAGCCCATCCACGTCATCGTTCCCTACACCCCGGGCGGCGGCGTCGACATCGTCACCCGCCTCGTGACCCAGAAGATGAGCGTCCTGCTCAAGCAGACCATCATCGTGGAGAACAAGCCGGGCGCCGCCACCAACATCGGCATGGAGTCCACCGTCCGCGCCGAGCCGGACGGCTACACCCTGCTCACCGCTTCCAACACCCTGGCCAGCAACGCCGCACTGTTCCCGAACCTGAGCTTCGATCCGGCGCGCGACCTGATTCCGGTGGGCAGCATCGGCTATGCGCCGCTGGTGGTGGTGGTGCCGCAGAACTCGACCTTCAAAACCCTGCCGGACCTCATCGCCTATGGCAAGGCCAATCCCGACAAGCTGTCCTACGGCTCCGCCGGCAACGGCAGCTCCGGCCACCTCGCGAGCGAGCTGCTGAAGGCGGAAGGCGGCTTCGATGCGCTGCACATTCCCTACAAGGGCGGTGCGCCGGCGATCACCGATCTGCTGGGCGACCGCATCTCCTTCATGTCGATCAATCCGCTGGAAGTGATCTCGCACATCCAGTCCGGCAAGCTGCGCGCGCTGGCGGTGCTCGACAAGGACCCGACTCCGCTGCTGCCCAACGTGCCGTCGGCGCGGTCGCTGCAGCTGCCGGGCAGCTACGCCTCGGTATGGTGGGGCCTAGTCGGCCCGAAGAACATGCCGGCCGACGCGGTAAACAAGCTCAACGCCGCGCTGCGCCAGACGCTGGCGGATCCGGCGGTGGTCAAGCGCATGGGTGAACTGGGCGCGGTGGTCACGCCTGGCACGCCCGCCGACTTCGGCAATTTCGTGAAGGCGGAGACGGTCAAGTGGACCAAGGTGATCAAGACGGCGAAGATAAAGGCGGATTAATACCAATTTGATTGGCTGATGCGGACATGGTTAAGCCATGTCCGCTCGACGCCCTGTCCGATGCGGCTTGCCGCACGGACGGGGCGTTTCTTTTTTAGGCCGGCGCATGCGCCCCGAAGACAATAAGTACATTCGAACGAAATCGGCTATCCCGCGTGAAGCGGATTACGGGCATGCAATCCAAGGGGATAACGCGACGCGAATCCGCCGATTGGGGAGCGCGCATTCTTGAACGAAGCCTGAGCATTATCAAAGGTCCTTTCGGCTCGATCCCGGACCACCCCTACCCAATTCCTAGAATGAACCAAAAGCGCCCGATGCAAGAATCTGTTTGCATGGCTGGCCTTTCTGTTCGACAAGCAACGAACAGATGGCTTCATAGGCGCTTTTTGGCGGCATCCTGACGAAACACTGTCGTGCGCGGCGCAATCCGCGCTCGCTGATGCCGGTTGCGTTTGCCGGTTCATGCGCAGCGCGGGCCGGCTTTGAGTTGGCGTCCTCGAATCCGGGCACCGGATTGCCGGCACCGGCAGACACCGTAGGCAGACGGAGGCAAGGCCGCGCCGCGCGTGGGCCGGTCCGCGCGATTCGACGGCCCATCCAGCCATCTTAGGCTTGCGCGCTTGCGCCACGAAAGCGGCTATAGCGTTCATTCGAAGCACGCGATGCCGAGCGCAGCCTGTTCGATGCGGAGATGCCCCATTCCCGGACGCCGGATGCCTGCGCCGCTCTCCGGTCAACTTGCATGAAGCGACGGGTGGCGGCTGGATGGCTCGCGCCGCGAAATTGCCCGCGAAGGCATCCTCGGCGCCGGCAATCGAATGAAACTGGAACCCCACATGAAGACCGATGTGCTCATTGTCGGAGCAGGCCCGACCGGATTGATGCTCGCCTGCCAGCTCGCGAAACGAAATACCCGGGTCATGATCATCGACCGGAATCCCGGCCCCTCCGTCCAGACCAAGGCGCTCGGCGTGCAGGCCCGCACTCTGGAAATCTACTCGCACCTTGGCATTGCCCAGCGCGCCGTCGAGTTGGGCAAGCGTGCCACGGGCGCCTGCATGTGGGTCAACGGAAAGCGGGTAGCGCGCGTGCCGCTGGGCGATATCGGTTCGGACTTGAGTCCGTATCCTTTCCTGCTGATCCTGGGCCAGGACGACAACGAAAGGCTGCTCGGAGCGGTGCTTCAGGACCAGGGCGTGCAGGTACAGTGGGATTCCAGGCTCGTCGATCTTTCGCAAACGCCCGAAGGGGTGCTGGCAAAGGTGGCGCGCCCCGATGGATCGATCGTGGAAATCGCCGCTGGCTGGGTGGCCGGATGTGACGGCGCACGAAGCACGGTGCGTGACTTGTGCAATATCCCCTTTTCCGGGGCGCCCTACCAGCATGTATTTTATGTTGCCGATACGCGCGCGATCGGCTCGATGGCGCCCGATGAACTGAACGTGTATCTGTGGCGCGGCGGTTTTCATCTGTTTTTCCCCTTGCGCGGCGCGAATCACTGGAGAGTGGTCGGGATCGTTCCGCCGGAGCTGCGTTCGCGCGATACCCTGGACTTCGACGCCGTCGCTCCCTTCGTGCGCAAGGAGGTGGGGAACGCGCAAGCCGGCACCGCGCTCTCGTTTGAAGCCTGCAGCTGGTTTTCCACTTATCACGTACATCACCGGCGCGCCGAGCGCTTTCGCGATCGGCGGTGCTTTCTGCTTGGCGACGCGGCCCATGTTCACAGCCCCGTTGGCGCGCAGGGCATGAATACCGGATTGCAGGATGCGTACAACCTCGCATGGAAAATGGCGCTCGTCACATCAGGGCAGGCGGCGGAAAGCTTGCTTGACACGTACGAGATCGAACGCATCCCGGTCGCCCAACGCCTGCTCGCGACGACTGATCGGGCCTTCACATTTCTTATCTCGGAGCGGTGGCCCGCCGAAGCCTTTCGCATGCGGATTGTCCAGCGGATCATCGCCTTGGCCATGCGCCGGGAGCGTACCCGGCAGCTGGCTTTTCGCACCATCTCGCAGATTGGCATCCGTTACCGGAACAGCCCGCTGTCCAAAACACAATCCCGCTCAACCGACGGGGCGCCGAAGCCAGGCGATCGATTCCCCTGGCTACAGCTGGAATCCAGCCCTCACACCCCTGTCCGGGATCTGTTCGAGCAGCTGGATGACACGCGCTTCAACCTGCTCCTGTTCGGACAATCCGCTCCGGCCGGCGCTTCGCTGAGCCGGCTTCCCAAGCTGATGACCACCCATGTAATTCCGGACGATCCTGTCAATGACCAAGCACTTGCCCGCGCCAGCATTTCCAAGCCTTCGTTCTTTCTGCTGCGACCCGATGGTCATATCGGCTTTGCGGGCGCCGAACTGGATGTCATGGCGTTGCACAGTTACCTGGTTGAGCAGGTCAAGCTTCTGTCGACCGTTGCAGCAGACGTCCCGCGCGACGAGATAGCCGCTCATCGGCGGGCTTGATGCGATCAAGCCGATAAAGGAGTGGCGACTCTTGGACTCCTCTGGCCGGTTAAGCGCCGAGCGGCAATGATTCGGCTCCCTCCGTCAGCCGTATTGCCCCACGATGGAAACCGGTCAGTTCCGACATTTTCGGCTTCCGCCGCACATTGGAAAACCAAGCCGGCAGATCCCGTTTTTCGAGCCGACAGGCAACGGGGTTAATATGCAACCATTTCCGCTTCCTATTTCATGCGAGTCAAATGAGCCTCTCTGGGCCAATTCGAACCATGCCGACCGCGCTTGCCGCCAAATGCGTAGCCTGGCTGCGCACGATTTTCAGCCTGGGCTGGTATTCGCTGGCCATTGCCTGCGCGGTTCTGACGCATAACGCCGCCGCGGAGGACGCTTTCAAGGTCGGGTCGAAACGGTTCACCGAATCCTATATCCTCGGCGAGATCGTGGCGCAGGCTGCCGCCACTTATTCCGCTGCGGTGCATGAGCAGGGCTTGGGCAATACGGCCATCGTATTTGCAGCGCTCCGAACCGGCCGGATAGACGTCTATGCGGAATACACCGGAACGATCGAACGCGAGATCCTGAAGCACGCCACGCCTGTGCCGGCCGACGTCATGCGGCGCGAACTGGCCGCGCTCGGCATCGGCATGGGCGTGCCACTGGGTTTCAACAACAGTTACGCGCTTGCCATGCGCGCGGCCGATGCGGAGCGTTATGGCATCCATACCCTCAGCGACCTGGTGCGCCACCCTGAACTGCGGCTTGGACTATCGCATGAATTCATGGCGCGCGAAGATGGATGGCCTGGATTAAGGCAGCGGTATGCCTTGCGCAATCGGGCGACCGGACTGGATCACGGCATCGCCTACGACGCACTCCTGCAAGGTCAGGTGGATGCCATCGATATTTATGCGACCGACGCCAGGATCGAACACCTGGGCTTGCGCGTGCTGACGGATGATCAGCATTATTTCCCCCGCTACGATGCCGTGCTGCTGTATCGCCTCGATGTCGGGCAACGCTTCCCCAGGGCGTGGCAGGCGGTGCAACATCTGCAGGGACGCATATCGGCTGCCGACATGATCAGCTTGAATGCGCAGGCGGAACTGCAGGGCAAAAGCTTTTCGGCCATCGCGCACGCGTTTCTGGCTCCGGACCAGGAGAAGCAGGTTCAGCCGCCCGGATTGCAGGATAAACTGTTCGACGGCAACCTGTGGCGCCTGACGCGGCAACATGTCTGGCTGGTGCTGGTGTCGGTGTTGATGGCCTCGCTGGTTGGCATTCCGCTCGGCATCGCCGCAGCATTCATTCCGCCGCTGCGGCATGCCATCATGGGGTTCGTGGGCGTTCTGCAGACGATCCCGTCGCTCGCCCTCCTCGCGATGCTGATTCCGGTGCTTGGGATGATCGGCGCGCTCCCGGCAATGATTGCGCTGTTTGTCTACGCACTGCTTCCCATCGTGCGCAACACCTGCATCGCGATGGAGCAGGTGCCAAGCGGCCTGCGGCAAGCCGCCCAGGCACTCGGCCTGGGCGCCACGGATCGCTTGCTGCATATCGACCTGCCGCTGTGCATGCCGGTGATCCTGGCCGGCATAAAGACCGCAGCGGTCATCAATGTCGGTACCGCCACCATTGCCGCCCTGATCGGCGCAGGCGGCTATGGCGAGCGCATCGCCGCCGGCCTGGCGCTGAACGACAATGCCATGCTGCTGGCCGGAGCGATTCCATCGGCAGCGCTCGCGCTCCTGACCCAGCTATGCTTCGAACTTGCGGAGCGCGCGCTCCAGCGCCGCCGCGCGGGATAAGCGGCAGACAGCTCAGCCGTTTCTGTCGGCCATCTCGCCGCCATGCGCGTACCGGTAGGTAGTCGGGTGCAGCGATTCCGCCATCCTGCTGGATGATGTCATTGAGGTGGTTCGATTGATTTGGCGTCAGCACAGGCCAGCATCGCACTGCCAACCACTGGCTCTCCCAGAGTCTTGAGCATCTCGCCGGCGCTGCGCATGTCACGCACTTCCTTGTTCTGGCTCAGCTTTGACTTGCCGACGAGCCGCGTGATCTCGATTTCTAGACCGACAACGGCCTTCAACATCGAATCGATGAATTCCTGGGAACTGTCTCCCATTTTCCATGGCGTCGGCTGCGACGCTTCATGGGTCCGGGTCAGCCGCGCCACGACGCTCCGCACGAAGCGTTCATCGTCACGTATCGTGATGCGCCCATGGGCATGCGCCACCATGTAGTTCCAGGTTGGCACCTGCCGATGGAACTCATGCTTGGAGGGGTACCAGTTCGGCGATATGTAAGCATCGCCGGCACTAAACACGACGAGCACCTCTTCGCCGCTCGCCACTTCCCGCCACAAGGGATTGGCGCGTGCGACATGGGCACTCAGCAGACCCAGCTTGCCGGACGCGGGATCGAGTTCAAATGGAAGATGGTTGGCATCCAGTCCGCCCGAAGTGTGGGTAACCAACATGCCGAACGGATGCTGCTTGATGAGGTCGTGCAGCACCTCGGGGCGTGATTCATCGAAATGGGCAGGCACGTACATTGTCGATTCCTTGGTCCTGGCAACGCAGCGCTGATCCCTCTGGTTTGGATGCTGCCGAGCGGGCGAAGGTCAGCGCATGCGGTCGTGCGGTAGGCCTTTACGCCGCCGCGACGGGTAAACTTGGCTTGTACTAGCCGCTCAAGTATGGCCTCACGTTGAGCAGCATGCGCTCAATGTAATCATCTTGTTTTTGGACAAGCCTTAGCCGAGGCCGGCCAGGCCATTCACACCATCTCCGCAAACCCGATCCGATCCGTCGTGGCCGCCCGCGCATCTTCGAGACTCACCTTGTGCGATGCCAGCAAGCCTTCCAGCACGCTGTTCATGGTGTGGCAGCCGAGCCCGCGGCCGGCGTTCATGTGGGCGCGGATGGCGCTCAGATCACCCTCTTCGATCATGGATGCGATGGCCGGGCTGATGGTCAGGCATTCTGTCGCCAGGTGATAGCGGTTGCCTTGCTTCGACGGCAGCAGCGCCTGGCACAGGACGCCGCGCAGCGCGTGCGCCAGCGCCTGGCTCTGGGCGTCGGAATTGCCGAGCAGGCGCAGCATTTTCTGCAGGCCGAGCTCGGTCGAGCGCGCGTGCAGGCTCGCCAGCACCAGCGGGCCGGATTCGGCCAGGGCCAGCGCTTCCTGGGCAGTCTGGGCGTCGCGGATCTCGCCGATCACGATCACGTCCGGCCGCTCGCGCAGGGCGTCCAGCGCGCCCAGGTAGTAGCTGCCGACGTCGGCGTCCTCGCCCACCTCGCGCTGGGTGATGATGCATTTGCGCTGCGGGATCAGGGTCTCGACCGGATCCTCGATCGTGATGATGTGGCCGGAGCGCTGCCGGTTGATCTCGTCGAGGAGGGAAGCGATCGTGGTCGACTTGCCCTGGCAGGTGTCGCCGATGATCAGAACCAGGCCGCTGGTCAGCCGCGCGAATTCCTGCTCGTCGGCGTGCAGCCCGAGTTCCATCAGCGACAGCGGCTCCTTCGGGAAGCGGCGGATCACGCAGCCCAGGCGCTTCTTGCCCTGGAAGCTGAAGCAGTTGGCGCGGATGCGCGCCGTGTGCAGATCGATCGCGCGGTCGAAGGCGCGCTCGTTGATGCGCTCGGCCCAGTTCGGCTGGATCACGTCGAAGAACTCTTCCAGCTCTTCCTTGGTAATGGGCGAATCGGTGACCGCCACCAGCCCTTTCGGCTGGCGCAGCGTCAGCGGGCTGTTCTGGTGGATGATGATGTCAGAGAACACCAGCTTCGAATTCAGCAGGTGCAGGATCTGCTCGACCAGGGTGCCGAACACCGGGTGGTCTTCGTTCTCGATGTAAGACAGGGTGGGAATCTGCGAGGACTGGTGGTGTTCCATGATGATGAGCAAGCGATTCGATGGGTTAGGGGATTATAGAACCAGCATGCCCGTTAAATTCCAGGTGGAAAGAGATTTTTTTAGCGGCCCGCGGCTGCCGTGATTACGCGGCCACACCGCGCGGCGCCAAGCCGGCGGCCATCCATCCGAGACACCATGGCAAACCACCTGAAGGTCACGGGAAAACTCGAGGAGACGGACGCGAACGCGACATATTTGCCGGCAACGCCGCCGCCGGCAGCCGTACCGTTCATGGCCTACCTAACTCGTTGATAAAAGGTCAACATATACGCGCCGTTACAGGATGGGCGCAGGTCCATGACCACCGTGCGGGGCATGGATAGCGCTTCAGGGACTGGACGGCAGGCGGGAGCAACGTCGATCAAGGCGTTTCAGCTTTGATGCGACGCTGAATGTCCATGGCTTCGGGCGCTTGCCCTTCAAATACCCTGCCAAGGTCCCCGCCGACTTTGGCGAATGCCCGCGCATGGGCATCGATTTCATCCTGCAAGAACCGCGCGATTCCCATCAGCCCTTCCTTTCCATAGATGGCGATCAGATCGCCCCGGAACACCTCCGCGATCGACGCACGGCCTTGAAGAAGGGCAGGCAATCTGGCTATCTTGACTTTTTCATTGTCGAACCAGCTGGAGTACTTGTTACCGTTGAGGGTGGCAGTTACCGTCGGCCCCACCGACGGGTCAACGGACTTCAACTCAACCCGGTTCGCACCTTTATCCATCAAGCCGAACCATAGATTGGCTTCCGCCTTGATAGGGGCCACCCATATCTGCGAAACCGCAGCAGGTCCGAACCGCAAGCCACTCGAGGCCGAAATTGGATGCTCTTTCAGTTCTTGAGGCAAGCCATAGACATTCAGGCTACTTTGTACGACCAATCGGCCCTTGTTCGAATCGACTGCGGTGTTCGCAGCAAGCGCGCGAACCGTCAGGTTGGCGGACCCGATCATGAATGAAAGCTTCTGCACGGTGCCTAGTTCGGAGGGACCGAACATAACCGTTGCCGAGATGGCTGCCACATTGGCAATCGTGCCCCGGACACCGGCGCCCCTCCGTTTCGTCTTCTCCAGGGATTGCATGATGAAGTTCAGCTTGTTGGTATCGACATACTTGCCCAAATTCTGGAGATTGAATTTTCCGGCTCGCACGTCCTCCGCTAACTCTTTCACCTTGAATACTTTCGATCCACCCCCAACGGAAGCATTGATGACCAGGAAAAAATGCCCGTCAGGCTCATTGGTTCCCGGCTTGAGCGTGGCTATGGTTACCGTTTGCTGCGCGCCGAGCACATTGGATTCGCCGAATTCATTGGCCAATTGGCTGGCTTGGAGCTTGCGGCCATTCACCGTGAATTCGTCCGGAAAAACGCCGACCTCGCCGAGGAAAGCTTTGACACCCATGTACTCGAGCCCGGCAATGGTGCCGACAGTCGCCGTCTTCTCGATCACGTCGCCCATGACCTTGGTCCAGTCGGAGGCTTTGGGTTTGGCAGCGGGCGCGGCGTCGTCCGGTGGCGTCATGCCTGTTGGTGAGATAGGGGGCTTGCCGCCGGTGCCGCCAATTCCGCCGGACTGATCCACTTGCATAGTGAGTTGCGAAGTCGCTTTCGGCCCGGTTTGCGAGGACACCGGATTGCTTCCGGATTTCGGTGTGACTACAAGATTCTCTGGTGACTGAGGCATTACGGCGCGCGCGGTCGCCAGATCAAAATTCGCAGGCAGGGCGCCACGGTAGTTTGTCTGGAACCGGGCATCCACGCCGGCGAGGTCGGCCAACACGTTGCTGGCCATATTACGCTCCCCTTGATCGAGGCTGCCGTCCTTGAACGAGCGCGCCAGTTCGCCAAGCTCTTGCTTGTAGTGCGCCCGCAGGGCGTCGGTTTGTGCAGAAGCGGGAGGATAGGCTTGCTCAAGCCGGCGCAGGGTGTCTTCGAAATCATTCGGCTTGACTTGAAACGTCAGCCGCTGCTTGTCGGATGCTGTGGCCCAAGCCAGCACTTTTACGCGCATGGCGCTGTAGGTGGCGGCAAGTTCGCTCCTCAGGGTCTTGATGACGACCTTCGCCTGATCGACTAGATCATTCCTCTGCTTGACTTGGTCCGCCGTCATGGTTTTATCGGCAGCCATGGCTTTCTGAAAGTCCTGCAGGCGCGTCATCAGGTCAGTCAATCTTGAGTAACTCCGTTCATACGGTGGGCTGGCCACAATGATTGCTTGCTGCAGTTCTTCTTCCGCTGCTGCTAGCCTTTCATAGGCAGCGAAGCGGTTGTCCGATTCCCTGATCTGATGTTCAAGCGAGGCAATTTTTCTGTCTATTCCCGAGAACAAGCCCTCTCCTCTGGGCAGCGCGATTTCCGGGAAAGACGTGGCGGAAGACACTGTTCCGGCAAGCAGACTTTCGGGAACCGGGAGTGTTTCGGCCTCGGGCGTTTCAGCAGCAGATTTATCGGCAGAACTCTGACGCTCCCGATCGCCCGTTGTCGCGGTCTGGTTCCTCCGCGCACGGGTCTCCTGCTTGAGCAAGCCATCGATCACCGCAGCAGCTTCATTGAACAAGTGCGGTATCTGCAATCCGCCCAGCAGGCGGGCCATCGCCACGTAAGCCCCTTCGCGGTCCGTGGCTGCGAGGGAAGCCTTGAGGCGGTCCAGCGCGGCCTGCTTCTCGGCAAAGGAAACATCGCCTTTGGCTTTTGCCGGCTCGCTGATCATGCTAGCGAGCGCAGCGACCAGGGTGGAATTGGATTTCCTGGAGAGCGCCTGGCGTAGCGTCATGGTGCGCATTGCCTGACTCTCGTCATTGGTGGTTTCTGCGAACACGCCTTCAATGATCAGCCCGAACACCGTTCTGCTCAGCCCGCCCTTGAGCGCATTGGCAATCGGTTGCATCTTCGCGCCTATCCCCTCCAGAAAGAGAAGCCAACCAGGCTGGTTGCGTAATGCCGAGCCACCCAAGCTTTTAAGAATTTCTTCCCCGACAGCCGGCGACAGGTTATTTGCTAGAGCTGCCCCGCGCAGCGCCTCATGCAGCTCCGCATTTGAAAGCGCACCGACGCCGACCGTTGGCAGTGAACGTGCAAGGGACGGCGAGGCGCCTGCGACCGATCCATCCGTAAAGCTTACGAGGCTTTTTTCAATTCCTGACGTCATTTTTGGCTCCCTTATAGCTAAGCAGCTGGATCAACCACGGATCAAGTCCAACTTGAGTTTCCCCTTCCCCGACAACGCTGGGTCACTAATCGGACGATAAAGTCCCGATGGTGAATGGCTGATGTGCAAATCGTGACGCCATCTGCCAAGCCATGAGAGAGCTCAACCCGGCGCAGTTCGAATTCATATTTTTAGTTGAGTAAAGTCGAACCTGCGCCATTCCAATTTGCAAAGTCCATGCCATTTGCAAATCCGCATGATTTTGATTCGCTTGAATGCGCCCGCTGGAGCGGGATGGTGGCTGGTAGGGCCTGCCGCCGCTGGAGGAAAATATTGTTTGGCCTAGGCCGCGACTACGATCAGGATGGAAAACATCTGGACAAGGCCGTTTCAAGGCTCGCTTCAAGGGGAGACTCAAACCACTGGACTAAATTTGTACTCGTATCTTCGATATAGCTCGTGCGGAACAAATGATTTTTGGCCCCAAAGATTTTTCCCCGTGCGATAGGACGAACGCCAATCCAGTGGTATCGGACAATTAACACAGTGCTGTGGAAACACAGTAATTTAATTCGCTTAAGAATGACTCAACCATACGTTTCCCATGGTCCTGTGAGCCGTACTGTGCAAGCAGCTTAGTACGGCTCATTATCCACGTCTTCCCTGCACTTGAGCGCAACCCGCTGTATGGCAAACCCATATTGCGTCACACCCGGCGAAAGGAATCGGGCTTTCCGGTAGTAGGTGCGGGCAAAGCGATATTGCCCGCTCCGCTCATAGGCCATCCCCAATCGGGCATAGCCTCGTGCATCCCGGGGCGCGAGGAGGATGGCAAACCGGTAATTGAATTTTGCTTCCGGAAGTCTGCCTTCGGAGAAGCAGAGATCGCCAAGTCCCAGGTAATGAAGCGCATTGCCGGGATCACGTTCGGCCGCGCACAATAGAATCTGTCTGGCCAGGTCGCGATCGTGGTAACTCGCCAGCGTCGGCATGTCGTCCCGTGTGCTCGATGTCGTCTGACGAAGCGCTGCCCGTTTCGGATGCATGATTGCCACCTTTCCTGTCGCGGTTTGGTTTGCTTTGCGGACCGGTCTTCAAGCGGATTGGCCATGGACCGGTATTGCGCTCATTGCTAAGAAGCGCTGCTGCTCATTCTGCTTTTCCGGAATGTGAAGCGCCGTCAAGCCAACGTAAATTAATGCAAAGCTAGTATTGCGCCATGTCGCCCTTCCTGACGAGGCAGTCAGCGTGACTGTTTCAGGTGGATATGCGCGCAATCGAGCCGGGTTCCGCTAAGCCTGTTTTTTCGCTGCCGACACTTGTGGGTTTGCGGAGAGCTATCCGCACCGAAGCGCCATCATGGACATTGCTTCCTTTTCCCGCAGGTAGAATTGGAGCGCTCCTGCTTTTGCAGCGGTTTTTTCCATACGCGCCCTCTACTGCGATGCCAAACCTCCTCATCCGCCCCGCCACCCTTGCCGACGCCGCCGCCTTCGCGGCGATCTACAACCCCTATGTCGCCACCACCACCATCAGCTTCGAGGAAATCGAAGTCGCGGCCGACGACATGGCGCGTCGCATCGAGCACACGCTCGAAGCCGGCCTCCCCTGGCTGGTGGTGGAGACCTCTGGCGAGGTGATGGGCTATGCCTATGCCAGCAAATGGAAGGAGCGCTCCGCCTATCGCCATTCGGTGGAAAGCAGCATCTACCTGCGCGAAGACGCAGCAGGCAAGGGACTGGCGCGGCCGCTGTACGAGGCGCTGCTGTCGCGCCTGCGGGCGCAGGGGGTTCACGCCGTGATGGGCGGCATCACGCAACCGAACGAAGCCAGCGTGCGCTTCCACGAGCGCTTCGGCTTCCGGCAGGTCGCCCTTTTCCCTGAAGTCGGCTACAAGTTCGGCCGCTGGATCGATGTCGGCTACTGGCAGCTGCTGCTGAATCGATAGCGCGCTATCGGCTTCCCAATACCGAATACTGCTGCGCGTTCTGCGCCAGCCAGTCGGCCGACAACCGGCTTTCATGCTGGCTTGGGTGGAAATCGCGGCGCTTGTACTCGCGCCAGCGGCCATAGCTGAAGCGCAGCAGGCCGCGCTTGCCCAGCAGGAAACCGGCGGCGCTGGTCCAGGTCTTGGCCTTCCACAGGCTGCCATCCCGCTTCAGGTTGAGCACCGTCTGGCGCAGCGCGTCGCCGAGGAAGACGATGGTGATGCGCCGCATCCAGGTAAGGCGCCATTGATGGTTGCCGCCCAGGGCCTGGTACAAGTCGAAGGCGGTCGACTTGTGCTCCGACTCTTCGGCGCTGTGCCACAGCCACATGGTCTGCAGGCGCGGTTCGCTGCCGGCGAGCCATTCCGGGTGGCTCAGCAGCCATTCGGCGAAGATGGCGGTGAAATGCTCGTTCGCCGCGGTGATCGCCAGCCAGTGCCGCACGTCCTCGCCGTCGAGCAGCTTCTGCGCCTTCAGCGCGCGGCCTTCCCAGGCGTTGACGAGACCCTGCTTTTCCAGCTGCGCGTTGAACAGCGCATGGATGCGGCGATGGGTCGCTTCCTGGCCAATGAAGCCCTGCACCTCCTTCGCGAAGCGCTCCTGCTGATCCGGCGGCAGTTCCTTGAGGCCGTTGCGCACCGAGTCGATGAAGAACTGCTCGCCGACCGGGAAGCTCATCGACAGCGCATTGAAGAAGGCGCTGCGAAACGCATCCCCGCCGCACCAGTGGCGCGCGAACGGCGCTTCGAGGTTGATCAGCAGGCGTCTTACCACCAGGTCAGTCATTGCAGTTTTCCTTGTTGCCTTGGTTGTTCGATTCATTGGCCTCGCCGTAAGGGGGGCTCATTCCTTGACCCTGTGCTTCAGCAGCCTCCAGTAATGCACGGGCGAGAGTCGCTCCAGCAGCGACACGATCTTCGCATCGGTCCCGACCACCACCCGCGCCCGATCCTGCTCGATCGCGCCGACGATGATCTCGCCGGCCTTCTCCGGCGGCATGCGCAGCAGCTTTTCGGTGAGCGCCTTGCGCCGCCGGACTTCTTCCTCCGGTACGCCGGCCGGCGCGCGGGCGCTGCGGGCAATGGCAGTGGCGACTCCGCCGGGATGCACCACCGTGACGCCGATGCGGCTGCCCTCCAGCTCATGGCGCAGCGCGTTGGAAAAGCCGCGCACCGCGAATTTGCTCGCCGAATAGGCGGCCTGCCCCGGCGGCGAGATCAACCCGTACAGGCTGGAGAGGTTCACGATGCGCGCTTCGTCCGCCTGATGCAGATGCGGCAGGAAGGCGCGCGTCATGCGCACTACGCCGTGGAAATTGATGTTCATGAGCCAGTCGAAGTCTTCCTCGCTCACCTGCTCGAAGGTGCCGCCGAGCGCGACGCCGGCATTGTTGATCAGCAGGTGCGCCGCGCCGTGCCGCGCCAGCACTTCTTGCGGGAAGGCCCGCACCGCTTCGCGGTCGGCGACGTCGAGGCGATGGCAGCTGGTGCGCACGCCCGAACCGGCGGCCAGTTGCGCCGTTTCGCGCAGTCCGGCCTCGCTGATGTCGGCCAGCGCGAGGTGGCAGCCCCGCCGCGCCAGCGACAGCGCGATGGCGCGGCCGATGCCGCTGCCGGCGCCGGTGATCACCGCCACCCTGTCCTTCAATCTCATGGCAAGGCCCCCTTCGGTCCGAAACGCATCACGCCATCATCGATGCGTCCGAAGCGGATCACCGACATGTCCCGGAAATAGTTCTGGTGCACCTGCCACGGCGCGCGCGATCCCTGCTTGGGCAGGATGTCCTTGGCGCGCTGCACGTAGCCGGAGGTGAAATCGAGGAAGGGGCGCGGTTGCACATCCGCCTCGCGGCGCGGCACGGCGATCGCCTCGCCGTGGCGGTCCATGTGGCGCAGCAGACGGCAGACATAGGCGGCGGTGAGGTCGGCCTTCAGGGTCCAGGAGGCATTGGTGTAGCCGAAGGCCATGGCGAAGTTCGGCACGTCGGCCAGCATCATGCCCTTGTAGGTCAGGGCTTCGCTCGGCTGCACAGGCTTGCCGTCCACCATGAGCGTCATCCCGCCCAACATTTGCAGCTTGAGGCCGGTGGCGACGACGATCACATCCGCCGGCAGTTCCCGACCCGACGACAAGCGGATGCCGCCGGCGGTGAAGCGCTCGATGGTGTCGGTGACCACCGAGGCGCGTCCGGCGCGGATGGCGCGGAACAGGTCGCCGTCCGGCACCACGCACATGCGCTGGTCCCAGGGCTTGTAGCTCGGCGTGAAATGGGTGGCGACGTCGAAGCCGGCGCCGAGCTCCTGCGCCGCCATCTGCACGATGCGCCGCTTCACCGGTTCCGGGCGCCGCCGCGCCAGGCGGTAGAAAAACATGCCGACCAGCACGTTCTTCCAGCGCGTCAGGCCATAGGCGATCCGCGCCGGCAGGCGCCTGCGCAGCCAGAGCGCAATCGAATCCCGTGCGGGCCGGGAAACGACGTAAGTGGGCGAGCGCTGCAGCATGGTGACGTGGGCGGCAGTCTCCGCCATGGCGGGCACCAGCGTCACGGCGGTGGCGCCGCTGCCGATGACGGCCACCCGCTTGCCGGCATGGTCCAGGTCTTTCGGCCAGAACTGCGGCAGTACGACTTCGCCGCGGAAATCCTGCTCGCCGGTGAATTCGGGCCGGTAGGCTTCGTCGTAGCTGTAGTATCCGCTGCAGGCGTAGAGAAAGCGGGTGCGCAGCGTGCTGCGCGCGCCGCCGGCGCTGTCGGCCACTTCCACCGTCCAGCAGGCCTCGTCGCTCGACCAGGCGGCGGCGACCGCCTTCCTGCCGAAGCGGATGTGACGCGTGATGCCGGCTTCCTCGGCCGTTTCGCGCACGTATTTCAGGATGGATGGCCCGTCGGCGATCGCCTTGGCATCGGTCCAGGGCTTGAATGCATAGCCCAGCGTGTACATGTCGGAGTCGGAGCGGATGCCGGGATAGCGGAACAAGTCCCAGGTGCCGCCGATGGCATCGCGCGCTTCCAGGATGGCGTAGCGCTTGCCCTGACAGTGCCGCTGCAGATGGCGGGCGGCGCCGATGCCGGACAGGCCGGCGCCGATGATCAGCACGTCCAGCAACTCCTGTTCCACAGCGATCCGTTCAGATGACATAGCGACACACGAGGGAGGTAATGATCTGACACTGTAGCTTGTCACATAAGTTATGACAAGGATTCATGTCAGAATAGAAGGATGCCTCCAAAAACCGCATCCGCCCGCGCCTACCGCGGCCTGTCGCAGGAAGAGCGCCGCGCCGACCGGCGCCGGCGCCTGATCACCGCGGCCGTCGAGCTGTATGGCGAACGGGGTTACCGCCAGTCGTCGGTCAAGGCGGTGTGCGAAGCGGCCGGGCTGACGGAACGCTACTTCTATGAATCCTTCGGCAACAGCGAGGAACTGCTGATCGCCTGCTATCAGGCGGTGACGCATGGTGTGTTTCGCGAAATCAGCCAGGCGGCCGAGAACGACGGCGAGCCGCAGGCGCGCGCACGCGCCATGCTGCACGCTTATTTCTCGGCGCTGAGGCGGGAACCGCGCTCGGCCCAAGTCTTTCTGGTGGAGATCCGCGGCGCCGGACAGGCGGTGGACGCTGCCTTCAATGCCGCATTGCGCGGCATCGCGCAGGAAGTGATGCGCATTCTCGGCGCCGCGCCGGGACCGGCGCAGGAATTGCTGGCGCTGGGCATCGTCGGCGGCATCAGCCAGATCGCGCTGCACTGGATCCAGCAGGACTATGCGCCGCCCATCGAGAAGGTAGTCGAAGCGGCGATGAAGCTGGGCGGCGCGCTGCTGGCCGATACCTGAACGCCGGGCCAGGCCTGCCGCAAGGCATCGAACTTTTCCCGCCATGGCAAATCAACCAGTTTTTGGATGGGAGAGTTCATGGACCTCGCACTGAGCGGCATGAATGTCGCGATCTTCGTCACCAACGGTGTCGAGCAGCAGGCATTGGCCGAGTGCCGCAAGGCCCTCGAAGTCGAGGGCGCCCTGCCGCGGCTGATCTCCGACAAGCCCGAAAGCGTCGCCAGCATGGACCAGGGGAAGCCTGGCAGCGACATCGCGACCGACCTGCTGCTGAACAAGGCCGATGCCAAGGCCTTCGACGCGCTGCTGCTGCTGGGCGGCGACGTGAATGGAATCACGCAGGCGGACCGGGAGGAAGCCGCGCGCTTCGTTCAGAATTTCTCGCAGGATGGCAAGACGATAGGCGCCGTCGGCGAGGCAGCGCAGCTGGCGTCCGGCGGCAATCTGGTCAGCGGAGAAGCGGGCGACATCGATGCCTTCATGCGGCGATTCATCGAGGCGGTTTCCGCCCGCATGCAGGAGAACCTGCGCGGAAAGCCGGATGAAAACGCCGTCGGCATCGCCAGCAGCTAGCATTTGGTGATCGGCCCCGGGCCTGGCAAACCGTGCCGGGCCTGCGCCGCGGCCGCCATCAATTCAGTTGGCGGCGGTCGCCGCTGCGCCTGCCAGAACCCGGCTGCTCCATCGCGCTTTCGCTCCCGACCCGTCCGCGCCGGTCCTCCCGCCGCCGCCGGTCTTGCGTGACCATGGCGATGCCGGACATCTCGCCCTCGGCGTAGGGGACGAGTTCCGTCCTTATCCAGCGTCCGCCCGGATACAGCTCGGCGAGCAATTCCCTCGCCGGCAGGAACAGGGTCAGGTCCCGGTGCAGTTGGCGCATCGCCTTCCAGCGCGCGATCAGCATGATCTTCACGTCCGCCACCGCCTTGGCCGGCGTGACGTTCTTGGCGCACAGCATCGGCTCCGATGGAATGATGGCCAGATACTGTCCGGACATATCCCTTGTAAGATAGACATCGATTTGCATGGCCTGCGCTGTCTCCCCATGTCATGGTTGATCGACCTCGATCCGCCATCGGGGTTTCCAGCGTGACGTAAAAACCCGGTTCATTTGCGACGCGATGCAACATGCAAGGCGCCATGGAAACCAGGCGACAAGATGCCCGCAGCCATGCCGTTATCAGGACGAAAACTTCGCCGGATGCCGCTCGTCGGGATTTGCCGGCCGGGCATTTCCAAGATTCACCATGCAGGCGATAATGGGCGGCAACACAATTCCCCCGCCCCAGCATGCACTCCCTTCCCGACATCGAAGCCGCCTGTTTCAAGGCTCTGGAAAGCCGCTACCCGAGGCTGCATCTCATGCTGCGCTCTTCGGTAGATCCGGCGGCGGTCGCCGAAATGGCTTGCCTCATCCGTCTGATGCTGGCGCACCTGGAAGGCGTGAGCGACATGTCGAATGACCAGATGATCGCTTATGTGAGGCAAGCCCTGCAGCTCGGCAGCCGCGACGAGGCGCCGGCGCTGTTGCCAAAGCCGAGCCGCAAGTACGCTGCCTGAGGCGTGGCAGGCCGCGCAGCGCGGCCACGCTTCACCACTTCGCTCCCGCTTTTCAGAAAGGAATGGCGACGACGGCGATGACCGTCGCCAGCACCAGCAGCAGGAGAGAAGTCAGGATGAAAATGTCCGCGCGTTCCATGTTTCCGATAACCCTGTCAATGAAAGTAGCGAGCTCGTCGACCGACGCGGCCGGATGACGGCCGGTGCCGACGCCGGCGCCCGAACTTCCATATTATTTCCTGCTCTTCGCGTTCGCCATACCCGGTTTGGGGGATGGGCCGCAGCCTCCGGAACCCGGGTTCACCGCAGCGATCACAGTGTCATGCGCAGGGATGGCCCAGGCTTTTCCGCCCGCCGGCAGCGATGCTGCCGTTCCACCGGCGAGTCCGCCGTGAACGCTACCAGGCCGGGCTTCTTCCCTGCCCCCTGAACCCGTCATGATCACGCCCGCGCCGCAATCCGGAGAAAGTGCAGCCCCGCGGACGATGAACCATGGCTGCCAACGAAAGGAGTGCCGCATGCCCGCAGGAACCAATACCAAGCGTGAACGCGAATTCGAGGAGCTCAAGCAGCAGTTCAGGCAGAGCCACCGCTATCCCGGCCGGGAAGAAGAAGTGGCTGCCCGCATCGTCAACAAGCAGCGCGCGAAGTTCGGCGAAACAAGGCAGGCCCGCCAGCAGGACCGGCAAGGCCATTCTCCCGACAGGAAGCTGCCGCTGCCGGACTATGACGGACTGACCATCCCGCAGATCGCCAGCCGGCTGGAGGGTCTTTCGGCTGGCGAGATTCGCAAGATCCGCGCCTATGAAATCCGGCACAAGAACCGCAAGGGGCTGCTGTCCATGCTGGAGCGGCGCTTGAAGGCGTGATCAGCCGCTGCGCCGTCCGGCACGGACCGGGCCAATCGCCTGCCTGCCGCGCTACAGCAGCTTGTCGAGGGTGATCGGCAAGTCCCGCACCCGCCGCCCGGTGGCGTGGCGGATGGCATTCGCGATCGCCGCGCCGACGCCGGTGATGCCGATTTCACCGATGCCCTTGGCGCCGAGCGGGTTGACGTGCGGATCGTCTTCGTCGACCACGCTGACATCGATGCTGCCGATGTCGGCATTTACCGGCACATGGTATTCGGCAAGATTGCCGTTGACCGCGCGGCCGTTGCGCCCGTCCATCACCGCTTCCTCGAACAGCGCCAGGCTGATGCCCCAGACGATGCCGCCCATCAGCTGGCTATAGCCGGTCTTGCGGTTCATCAGCCTGCCGACACCGTACACGCCCACCACGCGCGGCACGCGGATCTCGCCCAGCGCCTCGTCCACGCTGACTTCCACGAACACCGCGCCGAAGGCATGCATGGAGTACTTCTGCTTCTCCCCGCCGGGCGCCGCGTCGGCGCTGGCCTGCACCGGGTGCCCGCCGTGGCGCTGGACGATTTCACCCATGGCCTCGCGCCGGGCCGGATCGGCGCGCAGGAACAGCCAGCCATCCTCGGCATCGATCTGGTCGGCGCTGGCGCCGAACAGCGGCGAGGATTCATCGGCCAGGGCGATGCCGATCAGCTTCAGGCGCAGCGCCTCTGACGCCGCATGCACCGCTGGGCCGACGCTGGCCACGGTGGTGGAGCCGCCGGACACCGGCGCGGCCGGGAAGCTGCTGTCGCCGAGCTGGAACCGGATGCGTTCCGGCGGCAAGCCGAGCGCATCGGCGGCGACCTGGGTCATGACGGTGTAGGTGCCGGTGCCGAGGTCTTGCGACGCGGTACGCACCACCGCCGTGCCGTCCGGCAGCATGCGCGCCATGGCGGAGGCAGCGGAGCGGTTGGTGGGATAGGTGGCGGTGGCCATGCCCCAGCCGATCAGCTTGCCGTCGCGCTGCATGGAGCGCGGACGCGGATCGCGGCGCGACCAGCCGAAGCGTTCGGCGCCGATCTCGTAGCACTGGCGCAGCGACTTGCTCGACCATGGCAGCTGCTTGCCGGGATCCTGCTCGGCGTAGTTCTGCAGCCGAAATTGCAGCGGATCCATGCCCAGCTTCTCGGCCAGCTCATCCATCGCCGCCTCCAGCGCGAAGGTGCCGGTGGCTTCGCCCGGCGCCCGCATGAAGGTCGGCGTGCCGAGGTTCATGCGGGCCAGGCGATGGGTGGTTTCCTGGTTGGCGCATTGATACAGCATGCGGGTCGCCAGGCCGCAGGGCTCGATCCAGTCTTCGATCACCGAGGTATAGGCGATGGTGTCGTGGCTGGAGGCGCTGAGACGCCCGTCCGACAGCGCGCCCAGGCGCAGGCGCTGCTCGGTGATCGGCCGCGTACCGACCGGGCCGAACATCTGGTTCCGGTCCAGCACCAGCTTCACCGGCCGGCCCGCCAGTTTCGCCGCCATTGCCGCCAGCACCACATGCGACCAGACCGAGCCCTTGCAGCCGAAGCCGCCGCCGGTATAGGGGCAGATCACGCAGACGTTTTCCGGGCCGATGCCTAGCGTGTCGGCGACGATGTTTCGCACGCCCATGATGTACTGGGTGGAATCATGCAGGGTCAGCCGCTCGCCTTCCCAGGACGCGATGGTGGCATGCGGCTCCATCGGGTTGTGGTTGGCGTAGGGCGTGGTGTAGTACGCGTCGATGCTCGCGCTGGCCGACAGCAGGCCGGCCTGCAGGTCGCCGCGCCGGGTGTCTGTGCTTTCCGACAGCACCTTGTCCGGCGGATGCAGCTTTTCCTTGGCCTGCTCGAAATCGAGCAGCGCCGGCGCGGTCTCGTAGTCGATCGCCAGCCGCGCCGCCGCTTCGCGCGCATGCTCCAGCGTGTCGGCCACAACCACCGCCACCGGCTCGTTGTTGTAGTGCACCGCATCGTATTGCAGCAGGCTCAGCACCCGGCCGATCGGCGGCTGCAGCTTGCCGGATTTGGTTCGGTCCGGCAGGCGCGGCGCGTTTTCATGCGTCATCACCAGCAGCACGCCCGGCACCTGGCGCGCCGCGTCGTCATCGATCCGACTGACGCGGCCGCTGGGGATGTTGCTGGTGACGAGCACCGCGTGCGCCAGGTCGGGCAGCGCATGGTCGGCGGCATAGGCTGCACTGCCCGTCACCTTGGCGATGCCGTCGGTGCGGTTGATGGGTTGGCCGATGATGCTCATGCGCTGGCTCCGGCAAGGCGCAGCGTGCGCACGATGGCGCGCTGCGCGAGTTCGATCTTGAAGGCATTGTGGCGGAAGCCTTGGGCCCCCTCCAGCGCGCGCTGCGCCGCCTGGCGCAGGACGTCATCGGTGGGCGCCTGGCCGCGCAGCTCGGCTTCGGCGCTCGCGGCGCGCCACGGCTTGTGGGCCACGCCGCCGAGCGCGATGCGCGCCTCCCGCACCTTGCCATCCTGCAGGTCGAGCGCAGCGGCGACCGAGACCAGCGCGAAGGCATAGCTGGCCCGGTCACGCACCTTCAGGTAGTGCGAATGGGCCGCGAAGGGCGAAGGCGGCAGGTCGATGGCGACGATCAGCTCGCCGGGCGCGAGCGTGGTGTCCTGCTGCGGCGCGTCGCCCGGAAGCCGATGGAAATCCGTGATGCCGATGGCGCGCTCGCCGGACTCGCTCCGGACCTGGATCACCGCATCCAGCGCGCACAGCGCCACCGCCATGTCGGAGGGATGCACCGCGATGCACGTCTCGCTCGCGCCGAGGATCGCGTGGATGCGGTTGTAGCCGTCGCGCGCGGCGCAGCCGGCGCCGGGGGTGCGCTTATTGCACGGCCCCAGCGCCGGGTCGGTGAAGTAGTAGCAGCGGGTGCGCTGCAGCAGGTTGCCGCCGACGGTCGCCATATTGCGCAGCTGCGTGGATGCCCCCGCCAGCAGCGCCTCGGCCAGCAGCGGATAGCGCTCCCGCACCAGCGGATGATTGGCGGCGGCGGTGTTGCTGGCCATGGCGCCGATGCGCAGGCCGCCGTCCGGCAGGACATCGATCCCGGCCAGCGGCAGGCGGCTCACGTCCACCAGCCGCAGCGGCCGCTCGATGCCGCTCTTGTAGAGGTCGAGCAGGTTGGTGCCGCCGCCGATGTACTTCGCGCCCGGCTGCGCGCCGAGGCGCAGGGCCTGCGCAATGTCGGCCGCACGGTCGTAGTGGAAGGCATGCATGTTGGCCTCCGTCAGCGGCTGGCGCCGGCCGCCATGCGGATGGCGGCTACGATGTTGGGATAGGCGCCGCAGCGGCAGATATTGCCGCTCATGCGCTCGCGGATTTCCTCGTCGGACAAGCTGGCCGCATCGGCGGCCTTGCGCGGATCGATCGCGCTGGCCTGTCCTGCCTTCACCTCTTCCAGCAGGGCCACTGCCGAGCAGATCTGTCCCGGCGTGCAATAGCCGCACTGCAAGCCGTCGCAGTCGAGGAAGGCTTGCTGCATGGGATGCAGGCCATGGTCATTGGCCAGGCCTTCGATCGTCGTGATCTCGCGCCCTTCCTGCATGATGGCCAGCGTCAGGCAGGCATTGATGCGCTGGCCGTCCACCAGCACGGTGCAGGCGCCGCATTGGCCGCGGTCGCATCCCTTCTTGGTGCCGGACAGGCGGACCACCTCGCGCAAGGCATCCAGCAGCGTGACGCGCGGCTCCAGCATGAATGAGTAGGTCTTGCCGTTGATGCGCAGGCTGACCGGCTGCGGCGGCACCTCCTGCATGGGCAAGTCGCCGCCGGTCCGCGACGGGCTGGCTGCATCCGGCTGCTGTTCTGCCATGGAGATTCTCCTGTCCAAGACGACGTGCCGGATCGATGGGCACGACGACGGGCCGGCGAATCACCGTCGGCCCTTCAACCCGGTAATGACCCGATTCATCCCTGCGCAATGCAGGTCCGAACCGGATCGCCTCAATGCAGTTCGTGCTTCAGCGTGGAAATCATGTCGTGCGCCTGCGTCACGGCCTGCTGCACCCGCTGGTCCAGCACCCGGGCCTCGTTGCAGTAGCGCTTGGCGCGGTCGCCAATTTCTTCCAGACGGTCGACGCAATCGAGAAAGCGGTCTTCCGCGCTTTCCGTCTGCGCCATCTGCTTGGCGCTGTCCGATTCCCGTTCAAGCTCATCGATGGTGCGGCGTAATTCGTCCGGCACGTTCTGCCCGGTCTGGCAGGCGCGCGCCGCATCATCGATCACCGTCTCTATCTTCACCAGGCGTTCCCTGATCTGTCCTACCGGCATCATGGCTGTCTCCTTGGCGATGAAGAAAACCGGTTTGTAATCGCGCCGGCGAGATAGTTCCAACACGTCCCCCGCAAAAGCGGTCAGCCGCTCGCTTGCGCCGGCACGCTGCTCCCCATTGCGCGCCAGGGTTCGCTGCGTCGGTCCGGCGGTGGAACGGTCGCCACTGGCATCGGCACCGGTTGCAGACAGGCGGAAAGTCGGCGCCGATTGATTTGGGTTGAACAGCCTTTGCTTGGTCTCCAAGCGAACTGCGGCAAGCGCTCCAAGATGAACATGGTGGGCCGACAATGCAGCAGCCACGTGGAAGCAATACCATGGACCGACGCACACTTTTGGCAGGGGTGCCGCTGTTATTGCTGCACGCTTCGTCTTAACGAGCGGCACTTCGCATGCCCAGCAGATCGGCAAGGTGTACCGGATCGGCGTACTGATGAATGGAGCCGCAACTGTCGAGGGGAAACCCAATCCGGCGTTCGAAGGGCTGCGCAAGGGCATGGCGCAATCCGGCTGTGTCGAGGGGTCGGATGTCGCCCATGAAGCGCGCTTTCCGTACAGCCAGCTCGAACGCCTTCCCGGCTTCGCGACCGAACACAAGATTTTGAAAGGCCCGAGGCCGGCCGATACGCCTTTCGAGGTAGTGTCGCGCCGTGTGCTGGCGATCAACCAGCGGACCGCCCGCACGTTGGGCATCACGGTTCTGGCCGCGCTGCTGAAAGGCGCCGATCGCGTCATCGATTGAATGGTGAACCGCAGCCGATTGAACCTGGAGGAAACCGGCTCGGCTGCCGGCCGACGTCCTTTAATCCATTGACGTCGTACCGTGACGTTTATTCCCGTATCACCAGCCAACCCTTAAGATTGGCTTAATCTGCATCTCGTATGATGCGCTGTCCCCGCAGGGACTCCCAGGAAGTCGAACTTCGCCCGGCCATGAGCCGGGCATTTTTTTGTTGCCATCGCAAAGCACGGAAATGTGGGGACAAAAGCCGCCTCTTTCCCGGACCGGCGTTTCCATGGCAGGGAGACAATCGTTCGATCGACTCAAGGAGAGCAGCGATGGAAATTCGTACCGAAATGGCGCTTGAGCCGGCCGGCCCGGCTGGCAATGCCGCCCAGCCCGACACGCCCGTGATGTACCTGCTCATCCCCGGCCATGACAAGGGCGGCGCCGCCTTGCCCCTGAGTGCGCAGGAACTGGAGCAGTTCGTCGAATGGCCGACCTGGCAATAACGACCGCGAGCCCCTGACCGGTTTCAATCTTCTCCGCCGCGGCCGCGGACGGTCGTTGGGGTAGATTTTCCGCCATCTGTGGGCGGCGACGGCTCGCTGACGATCGCCAATACCTTGCACCGCAAGGGCTTGCGCGTGGTCGGCGTGCCCAAGACCATCGACAACGACCTCGACAAGACCTTCACCATCGTCGGCTTCGACAGCGCCGTCTCCTTCGCCACCGCCTGCACGGCACGGCCGAAAGCCACCAGCGGGGGATGGTGGTGGAAGTGAGGGGCAGTTGGATCATGCTGCATGCAGGCATTGCCGGCGGCGCGCATGGCATCCCGATTCTGGAGATTCCGTTCGACATCGACAAGCTGGCCGCCAGGGTCAAAGAGCCTAGGCGACTAGCAGTACAAGCAGCCCCACGAAAGAAATTTGAGGAACTGCGATAACGATCCCTGGTTAGCGGAACCAATGTAGATATGGCCAGCGGCCCTTAATGAGAGAAGCTTGCTGGAACAGGACCATGCGTGTCGAAACAGCCGCTACGCTGAACGCATTGCCTGAGGGAGACTATCGCATCGAGCTGTCACGGCTTTTGCTCCGTTCTCAAATTTCCGACCAACTTCCATCCCCTCTTATGAAACGCTGCTTCAAACTGTGCGGCCTGGCCGCGATGATGCTCGGTGCCTTGGCTCACGCGCATGAGTTCTGGATGCAGTCTTCCCCAGGTGCCGGGCCGGGACAGGAGATGGGCCTTCAGCTCTTCGTCGGAGAGAATTTCGAAGGCGACCGGATCGGCTTCGGCTGCCAGTATCTTGCCGACCTGAAGCTGCACTCCCTCAACGGCGGCGCCGACCTTGGCCAAAAGCTTCCCCAGCAAGGCGTGCTGGGCACATTCCCCTTGCCTGCCCTGCCCGCTGGCATTCATCTGGTCTCCTATGACAGCCAGCCGAGCTTCATCGAACTGCCGGCGGATAAATTCCACGCCTATCTTCATGATGAAGGCTTGGACCGCATCATCGAACAGCGCAAGGACGCGGGGCAGGAAGCCCGCCCCGGGCGGGAACGATACCGGCGGAACGTCAAGCACCTGATCCGCATCGGCGGGGTGACGGACAAGACCTATGCGCTGCAGACGGGACAAAGGCTGGAGATCGTGCCGCAGAACGACCCCTTCGAAAGCCAGCCGCCCTCCTCTCTCCGGCTGGCCGTGCGTTTCGATGGAAAGCCGCTGCAGAATGCCCTCGTGAAGGCATGGCACCGATCCCCGCGGCAAACGACGATGCTGCGCGCCCGAACCGACAACGGGGGCAACGCGAGCTTCATGCTTCCCTTCACGGGCGACTGGATGATCAGCGTCGTCCACATGATCCCGGCCGAGCAGAAGGAGCTAGCCGATTGGGACAGCTTCTGGGGCAACCTGACCTTTTCCTTGCCTCAAGGCGAAAATACGCAGCGCCAGGATGGCAAATCGGTGACTGACGGTACACGCAAGGAAGATTGAAAAATTTTCTAAATTTGTAATGGACATTACATAGACAAATTCAGAATATTGCCGAGAACACGGTTCATTTTCGGCTTTTCGGGTTGGACAGCCCTGCTCTACCCGGCAGATTTTCCGCCAGTCAAGCGGAACGCTCCTTGCGTACAAACCAATGGCCGCCTGCTAAACCATGCGCCAACCCGACATGCAAACGCTCTTGCGTATTGCATCAATCTGTCACGCCGCTTGACCGCAGGCTGCAGATCCCTCCCCTAAACGCCATTCGTCTCTGCCTATTCAAAGGAAGTCATCATGCTTTCGAAAAGAACCAACGCATTGAGCCTCATGCTTCTCGCCACGAGCACGCTCATCGCGGCGCCATCGGTCTCGGTCGCTTCCAGCCACCGCGAGGCGCCATTCCTGACCGGCCAGCCGAAGGTGGACGCCACCGACCTCTACCTGTTCCGAAGCTATGAGCCGGGACGCGAAGGCTACGTGACGGTCGTGGCCAACTACATCCCATTCCAGGATCCCTTCGGCGGTCCCAACTTCTATCAGTTCGATCAGAACGCCCTGTATGAAATCCACTTCGACACCAATGGCGACGCCAAGGAAGACCTGACCTTCCAGTTCCGGTTCAAGAACACTTCGAAGCGCACCGCCCTCACCATCGGCAACAAGCAGATACCGATTCCCCTGATTAATTCAGGGCCCATCAGCAGCGTGAACGACGCTGCCCTGAACAACCGGGAAACCTATACGATCGACCTGGTGCGCGGCGACAGGCGCAGCGGTACCCGGGCATCGGTGACCAATGCGTCCGGAGGCGCAACGGAATTCGACAAGCCGGTGGATAACATCGGCGACAAGACATTCGGCGGCGCCGACGGCTACGCGAAATACGCCGACCAGCACATCTACAACGTCAACATCCCCAGCTGCGATACGCCGGCCCGCGTCTTCGTGGGACAGCGCAAGGAGCCGTTCTACATTGCCGTCGGGAAGACCTTCGACCTGTTCAACCTCAACCCGCTGGGCGCCGAAGTCGGCGGCAATGAAAACAACCTGGAAGGCAAGAACGTGAGTTCGATCTCGATGGAGGTTCCGATTTCCTGTGTTGCCAGCCAATCCGATCCGGTGGTGGGCGCCTGGACCACCGCCAGCGTGCGGCAGGGCCGGCTGATCAATCCCAATCCCGGATCCGGCTTGAACAATGCGACGAAGGAAGGCGGCGCCTGGACTCAGGTATCGCGGCTGGGCATGCCCCTGGTGAACGAAGTGGTGATCGGCACCGACGACAAGGACCGCTTCAACAGCTCCCGTCCGAGCAATGACGGCCAGTTTGCCGACTACGTCACCAACCCGGCCCTGCCGGCTTTGATCGAGACGCTCTTCCCATCCGCGAAAGCGCCGACCAATTTCCCCCGCACCGATCTGGTCACCGCATTCCTGAAAGGGCTGCCCGGCGTCAACCAGCCGAAGAACGTGGTCGCTTCGGAAATGATGCGCCTGAATACGTCAATTGCACCGACGGCACAGGGTCAGCAGAATCCGCTCGGCGTCGCGGCTGGCGACAACGCCGGCTTCCCGAACGGCAGGCGCCCGGCGGACGACGTGGTCGATCTGTCCCTGCGCGTGTCGATGGGCGCCTTATGCGTGCTGACGGGCGCCAATGACGCATTGCAGGTCGGCTGCAAGCCCGCCGATGCCCCCGCAGGCGGACTGGCGCTGACGGACGGCGTGCGCAAGACGGCGCAGGACTACCTGAACCGTTTCCCCTATCTGACTACGCCCATCCCCGGCAACCAGGCCGGTCAATGAGCGCAACCCTGATTCATAAGGAACACATCATGAAAAAACGATACCTTGCCACGGCGGGCTTGCTGGCGCTGATGCTGGCCGGCTGCGGCGGCGATGACACCGCCGTCGCAAGCAATGGTGCGGGCGCTTCGGCGTCGGGCAATGCCAGCGGGCGTAACAACGGCACGGCAGCAAGCAGCAGCGATGGATTCTTCGCCGCCGTCGCCGCCCTGATCGCGGGATCGTCCGACACCGCCGAGCCAACCGCGCTAGACAGCTTCAGCGCGACCAATCCCGACAATACTGAACCGGGCGCGCTCGGCACCTGAGCCGGCGATACGAATGGCGAAAACCTGGCCGCTGCAACGTCCGGTTTTCGCCATTGGGCACCTCCACCCTCCATGGGCGGCTCTCGATCCGCCAAGAGGCGAAGAGGAGCTCTGTTAAAGCAGGCAGTAATTCACCGGCTGCAGCGGCGGTGGCGGAGAAGGATCGCCCACGGCCGCGCGCAGTTCGGATTCAATCGCACGGCAGATCGCATCCAGCGGCAGATCATTCGGCGATGTTCCGAACGGCTCCTCGATCTCGTCGCCGAGCGCATCCAGGCCGAAGAAGGTATAGGCGACGATGGATACCACCACCGGCGTCATGAAGCCGATCGTGTCCACCAGGCCGAAGGGCAGCATGAAGCAGTAGAGGTAGGCGGTGCGGTGCAGCAGCAGGGTGTAGGAAAACGGGATGGGCGTATTGCGGATGCGTTCGCAGCCGGTGGCGGCGGCCACCATGTCGTTGAGGGTCGCATTGATGCTCGCAGCGAGGCAGGGATCGATGCGCTGGTCGGCGAGGCACTGCTGCAGGTCGCGGCCCATCGCCAGCATCAGCTGATTCGGGTCCGGCGCTTCCGCGTTCAGTTGCCGCCATTCCGCCTCCCGCAGCCAAGGCCGCAGCTGCCCGGCATCGGGCGTGCCGCGCAGGCGCTGGCGCAGCGCGTGGACGTATGCGATGGCGCGGTAAATCATTCTCGTGCCGACCTCGTCCAGCGGCGCAGCGCCGGCTCTCTCATGTCCGGTCGGGTCGATCAGGCTGAGGCATTCGCGCGCCAGATTGCGGCAGGAATACACCAGCGTGCCCCACAACTTGCGCCCTTCCCAGTAGCGGTCGTAGGAGACGTTGTTGCGGAAGCCGAGAAAGATGGCGAGCGCCAGGCCTATCAGGGTGAACGGGATGGGCGTGAGCGTGATCTTGTGCGCGAACAGCACGCCGTGCGCCAGAGTCACGGCGATCGACAGCGCCAGGTTTATCAGCAGCACGTTGCGGATGCGCGGCAGCACCGATCCCCGCATGATGAGGAACAGCTTCCACCCCGTCGGCCTTTCCCGCACGATCATCGCTGCCGCTTTCGCATGAAATCACCCGGTCCCTTATCCTGCCAGCTTGCTGTATAGCCGCGCCTGCCTGAGGCGGCAAGCGGCCGCGTCAAGCCTTTCTTCGATAGCGTGGGGAAAGCCCAACCGGCGCGAAAATTGTCTCGCCACGCCGCCCGCCTTGGCCTAAGATTGCCGGCTTTCCGAACCGTGACAAAGCTTATGACCAATGCACTAGGCGTGGACTTCGGCACGTCGAACTCCACTGCCGGCTGGCGCCGGCCCGGACAACCCAGCCTGCTGCCGCTGGAGGATGGCAAGGCGACCCTGCCCTCGGTCGTGTTCTTCAACGCCGAGGAAAACGCGGTCAGCTTCGGCCGGGCGGCGCTGGCCGGTTATCTCGCCGGCCATGAAGGGCGGCTGATGCGCTCGCTCAAGAGCCTGCTCGGGTCCAGCCTGATCGATGGCCAGACCGAGGTGATGGGCCGCGCCCTGTCCTACCGCAGCCTGCTGTCGCAGTTCATCGCCGAGCTCAAGCGCAGGGCGGAGCAGGCGGCGGGGCGCGGCTTCGACCAGGCGGTGTTCGGCCGGCCGGTGTTTTTCGTCGACGACGATGCCAAGGCAGACAAGCTGGCGGAAGAAACGCTGGCCGACATCGCCCGCGCCGCCGGCTTTCGCGACGTGGCCTTCCAGTTCGAGCCGATCGCCGCCGCCTTCGACTATGAGTCGCAGATCGATCGCGAGGAACTGGTGCTGGTGGTGGACATCGGCGGCGGCACGTCCGACTTTTCGCTGGTGAAGCTGTCGCCGCAGTCGGCCGGGAAAACGGATCGCCGCGGCGACGTGCTGGCCTATGCCGGCGTGCACATCGGCGGCACCGACTTCGACAAGTACCTCAGCCTGTCCCACGTCATGCCGCTGCTCGGCCTGGGCAGCCGGCTGAAGAATCAGAGCGAGATGCCGTCCGGCTTCTATTTCAATCTCGCCACCTGGCATACCATCAACCTGGCCTATACCCGCCAGGCGGAGAACCAGCTGCGCGACATCTACCGCGATGCCGTCGAGCGCGACAAGCTCGACCGCCTGCTCGATCTGATCGACCAACGCGCCGGCCACTGGCTGGCAATTCAAGTCGAGCAGGGCAAGATCGCCCTGTCGGAAGCGACGCGCATCGAGCTCGAACTGGAACGGCTGTCGCCGCCGCAGACCGTGCTGCTGGAGCGTGAGCAGTTCGACCACGCCATCGGCCAGCTGGTGGGCAGCATCGAGCAAACCGTGCTGCGCCTGCTGGCCGATGCCGGCATCGACCGCAAGGAAATTGCCACCGTGTTCTTCACCGGCGGCTCCAGCGCCGTGCCTTACCTACGCCGGCGCATCAGCGGACTGCTGCCGGAGGCACGCCATGTCGAGGGCGATTTGTTCGGGTCCATCGGCGCCGGGCTGGCGCTTGATGCGGCACGGCGTTTCGGCTGATCGCCGCTTCGCCGCGCCGGGCAAGTCTTGTACGTCTGTCATGCGGACGAAAAAATGCCAGCAAAAAACGATTTCCCCCGGGAACTTGGGCCACCGGCTGCCTCTAAGCATCTTTCTTCCTTCATTGCACAGGCATCCGATGAACAAAAAATACATCCTCAGCATCTATGTTCAGGCCCACGACGGAGCGCTGGTCTGGGACCATACCGAACTGAATGAAGAGCAGGCCCGCCCCTTCGAGCGCGCCCAGACCCATACCGGCTACCAGCAGGCTTTCGAAGGGCTGACCGGCCAGCGTGACCGCGTCTTCGTTCCGCTGCAGGCGCCCCTCAGCTCCGCCATTCATTAATCCCGCCCCTGTGCGGCGCGGCGCAGGCGTTCCCGCCGGCTCGCCGCGCCCGCTGCCCCGCCTTGCCGGCGCATGAGCTGGCGCAGTGCCTTCCCTTATCCGGCTTACCCGCGATCAAACCGGCCTTGCGGCCGCGGCGCATGCTTTCCACTGCGGTGCCCGTACTTGGTGCCGCATCTGCCCGTCATGCCGACAATCCGATAATTCGACCGCGAGGACGCCATGAAACGCCTGTCCGCCCTGCTGATGCTGCTTCCCGTTCTGGCTTTTGCTCAAGGCAAGCCGGCAGGCAAGAGCAGCGAGCCGGCGGTGCTGGTGCGCGAGACCTGCGATCCGCCGACGGAGCCGGTGGCGAAGAATGTCTTCGCCATCACCTGCGGCAGCGATGAAGTGCTGATCATGCTGACGCTCAAGCAGAACGGCGCCACGCGCGTGGTCTGGGAAAGGCATCCCTACGCCGAGCTGAAGCGCCTCACCAGCGGCATCCACTATCAGGTGATCAGGGAAGCCGGAAAGAAATAAGCGCCGCACCTCCGGCGAGGAAGCGCCTCATGCGCCCCGCGTTTTCTGCTGCTGGCTGTGCAGCCGGAAGGCGCTGAAGGCCCGGGTGTTGCGGCCGAGCGCATGCAGCGCCTGACGGGGCGTCTCGAACACGCCGACCACTTCATCCGCCTGACGCAGCACGAATACCATCCGCTCCCTGCCGTCGGCGCCGAGTATCGTCACCGGCGGCAGGATGAAGTAATCCACGGTGTTGATCTTCAGCCAATCGCCGAAAGTTTCGATGTCGAGCTTCTGCTCTTCCCAAGTCGATGCGGGAAAGGCGGGCAACGTCGTCCCGTTGCTGGCGATGTTGTTGTGACCGGGCATGGAAGTCTCGAAGAATTCGTGAATGAACCTGCCTGTAATCCGCGGTGTGCCGCATTTCCGGGTGCCAATGTAGCATGCGGTTCAGCAAGTCTCGACGCTTTGCCATCGGGCATTGAGCAAGCTCAAAGCGGAAAAATTGACGAAACAGAAATTTTTCCCGCAAGCATGTAAATATTTCACTTTCTCGCCGTTTCCATAAAACTTCTTCGGCGCTTGCCCCTCCAAAGCCCATTCTGTGCCGTTATTTAATAGCAACTTTTGCAACCATGGTTGCAGGAGCGACGTCATGGGGAGAAGGATGGCGCACGATTCCAAAAACAAACTGTCCATGGTCGGCGGGACGAAAAAGCCGAAATTTGACAACCTCCTGTCCATCGCCAGCTGGCCCATATGCTGCCTGCTGGTGCTGGTGCTCGGCTGGTCGCTGCTGCTGAACCATCTCGGCAACGAGCGGCACAGCATGGAGCGCTTCGCGCTGAAGGAAAGCGGCATCCTGGCGCAGGCCTACGCCGACCACCTCAACCGCACCTTCGAATCGATAGACAAGATCGCCCTCACTGTGCGCTTCGCCTGGTCGCTGGCCGACGGCGCGGTGTCGCTGCAGCAGATGGCGCAGAAGGGATTGTTCCCGTCGACCAGCCTGATCCTGGTGGCCGTGGCCGATGCCGAGGGCGAGGTGATTTCGAGCACGCAGCCGCTGGAGCGGCCGGTCAGCATTCGCGACCGCGAGCACTTCCAGGTGCAGCGGAGCAGCGGCGGCGACCGGCTTTTCATCAGCAAGCCGCTGGTCGGGCGGATGTCCGGCCAGAAGGTGATCCAGTTCTCGCGCAAGATGCTGGATCGCCAGGGCAACTTCGCCGGCGTGGTGGTGGTTTCCATCAATCCTGCCTACTTCGTCTCGGCCTTCGAATCGAGCCCGCTGGGCGCCGACGGCGTTTTGGCGGTGGTGGGCGATGACGCCGCGGTGCGCGCCACGCGCATGGGCGCCCACGCCAGCGCGGATGCCGACACGATTTTCAAGCAGGCGCCCGGCATCACCGACTATGCCGGCAGCATGCCGCTCGACGGAAACAAATGGTTCACCGACGGCAGGAACCGCTTCGGCGGCTGGCAGCGGGTTCCGGACTATCCCTTCATGGCCATGGTGGCGCTGGATGAAGAGGAACAGCTCGGCGCCTACTATGGCAAGCGCGCCATCACCATCAAGACCGGCGTCCTGCTCAGCCTGCTGCTGTTGCTGCTGACCGCGTCCGGCACCATGTCGACCATCCGCCTGGCGCGCAGCCGGCGCCATGCGGCCGACATCCGTCAGGTGTACCGCGTGGCCACCGAAGCGTCGAGCGACGGCTTTTATATCCTCGCACCGGTGCTGGACGGGCGCGGCGCCGTCGTCGACTTCCATGTCGCCGACTGCAACGAACGCGGCGCCGCCATCCTGTGGAAGCAGCGCCGCGATTTTCTCGGCAAGCCGCTGTCCCACATTTATCCCGCCAGGGCCTTCCGCCGCTTCATGGCGATCCTGCATGGCGTGATGGAGCGCGGCGTGGCAGAGGATGAGTTCTGCATCCACTCGAGCGATGGATCGACCACCCGCTGGGTGCACCGGCGCCTGGTGAAGTCGGCCAACGGCATTGCCGTCACCCTGCGGGACGTGAGCGATACCAAGCGCCACATCTATGAACTCGAACGCAAGGGCAATGAAGATGCGCTGACCCGGTTGCACAACCGGCACTGGCTGCATGCCTCGCTGCCGGGCATCATCGAACGGGCGCGCCAGGGGCATTGCCACGTCGCCCTGCTCTATATCGACATCGACGGCTTCAAGGCGGTCAACGACACCATGGGCCATGCTGCCGGCGACCAGCTGCTGCAACTGGCGGCGGCGCGACTGGAATCGGTCATTCGGCCCAAGGACAAGGCGGTGCGGCTCGGCGGCGACGAGTTCCTGCTGGTGCTGGAAGACATCCGCGAGACGGAGGCGGCGCAGATCGCGGCGCGGGTGGTGGAGCTGCTGAGCGAGAAGTTCAAGCTCGATCCCGGCATGCAGAGCATCGGCGCCTCGGTCGGCATCAGCCTGTATCCGAAGGACGGCGCCAGCGCCGAGGAGCTGCTGCAGAACGCCGACGTCGCCATGTACTCCGCCAAGCAGGCTGGCAAGGGCCAGTGGCGCTTCTTCAGCCCGGACTTCTACGACAGCCTTCGCGCCCGCCTGAATATCGAGCGGCGCCTGCGCGATGCCATCGAATTCGACCAGTTCGTGATGTACTACCAGCCGCGGGTCGACATGCAGACCGGCCAGGTGACCAGCCTGGAGGCGCTGATCCGCTGGGAAGACCCGGAGACCGGCCTGGTTGAGCCGCACAAGTTCATCGACATCGCGGAGCAGACCGGCCTGATCGTCAATGTCGGCAGCCAGGTGATCAGCAAGGTCTGCGCGCAGATCGAGCAGTGGTCGCGTCAGCAGGCGAAGGGCATTCCGGTGTCGATCAATGTGTCGGCCAAGCAGTTCCAGAAAGGCGGATTGCAGGCGGAACTGTCGGCGGCGCTGCAGCGCCACGGCCTGGCGCCCGACATGGTGGAAGTGGAAGTCACCGAGAGTTCGATGATGGGCGACAGCGATGCCATCAGCGAGGAATTCATCTCGCTGCAGAAGCTCGGCATCAAGGTGCTGGTGGATGACTTCGGCACCGGCTACTCCTCGCTTTCGCAGCTGCAGCGACTGGAAATGGACGGTCTGAAGATAGACCGTTCATTCACTTCCGAACTCGGCAAGACCCGCCAGGGCGAAATCTTCTTTTCCGCCATCGTCACCATGGCGCATTCGCTCGGGATGCGGGTGGTGGCGGAAGGGGTGGAGACGCCGGAGCAGGCGCGCATCCTGAAGCGCCTCGAATGCGATGAAATCCAGGGGTTCTACGTGTCGCGCCCGGTGCCGGCGAACGACGTGCCGGAAATCATCGCCAAGCCGATCAAACTGGCCGCCTGATCTAAGAAGGGACCGAATGCGGCAATCTTTCCGTTGTTCCGGCGTCCCTGTCCGGATGACAAACCGGAAGAGCGCCCGCCGCGAAAAGATGCATTCATCATTTTTCCGTCAAGGTCCGCTGGTTGGGCTCGGGTGCTGCCCGTCTTTGCGGTTTCAGGCCAAAAGCCGACTCCCGTTTTGATCGTCATGGGTGGGAGATAGGGTTCGGTTAGCGTTGGCTTGGCGATCCATTTCCGCTCATTATCGAGCGTAGCATTCCATCGCCCGCTCCGGCCGACGACAGGGAGAAGCAGTTATCCGCCTCAAGCATTGCCTCACGAAATTGTTGGTCGGTATTCACCAAATCTGACTTCCATCAAAACTTTATCCTCGGGCCTGTTGCGAGGCCTATGTATATGCAGCCTTAAAGGGGTAGACTAATTCCCCGTGGACGGATCGCGCTGACATTCGTTTCTGAAACCCATGAGCCGGATCGCTTCCATCCTGCAACAGACAGCAAAGCGTGTATCTCGACCTGCTGTCGCTCCCCTATGCGCATTCAAGACATTTGCGTTAAGACGCCGACATGAATCGGGGCCACGCTGCACTACCCTGCACCACTCTGCTGGCTACCTCTTGATAGGCAAGCCACACCAGCGGTCTGCATTCCTCCCTGACAATAAAAAAACATTTGCCATTGCCCGGATTCATCACGAAATGCGACACACTACCCTCTTACCGTAGGTAGCGATTTTCACGGGACTGGAGAGCTGATAGGCCAGAAAGTACTCGACAATGCGTAAGCTCCCATTTTTCCCGGCTCTTGACCGACTGGCATCGTATCGAAGGCTTCGCTTACAGTCGCTCCTGATCCTGCTGGCGGTAATAGCCCTGGCGCCAGGCTTGCTGCTGTTCATCTATACCACCAGCACCATCCAACAAGATGAATTGAGCAAGGCGAAGCTGGAACTGGAATCTGTCGGTAAGCTGGTCGTTGCCAATCAACAGCAGCTGGTGGAAGGTGAGCGGCAAATTCTGGCAACTGTCGCCAGCGGACCATCGCTCAGGCGCTCGAACCTGCATTCGTTGTGCATCGAGTTTTTGCAGAATGTCCTGGTGGCATCGCCCGGCAATGCAAACATATCCTTGCTGGACATGCATGCGAATGTGGTTTGCCAAGCGAATGAATCTTTACCCCATGCCCAGACCGCTAGCCGCAGCTACTTTCTGAACGCCATCGCGGGCAAGGAATTTTCTTTGGGACGAGATGTTGTTCGGCTGGCAAGCGGAAAAAATTCGATCGGTTTCGGGATGCCAGTCTACGACTATGCCGACAACCTGATCGGCGTGGCGGTCGGCTTGCTTGACCTCGACTACACCAACCGTCAGCTTCAGTCGATCGCCTTGCCTGAATACTTTCACATCAGTGTCGTGGACGCCAATGCAAACGTCCTGGCGACGAGCGTCAATACAACGGAGAAGCTTGGCGTGCCCGTCTCGAACCCGATGTTGAAGTCTGCGATCCTGCGCCACGCTCCTGCCGATTTCATGGCTTCGGACAAGCAGGGTAACGCATGGCTCCACACATTAAAACCCATTGGCGGAACCGGCCCGGATGGGCTGATGGTCGCCATCAGCGTGCGTAAAGAAGATATCGTTTCCGTCGCCAATGGGCATTTCAGGCAGCAGCTGATACTGATGACGCTGGCATCTCTCGCAGGATTGCTGGCAGCCTGGTTATTCGCCCAGCGCTGCTTGGCGAAACCGGTGGCACAGTTACTCGAACGCATGCGTTGCGTGGAACAGGGGCAAAGCTTTAATGCCTGTTCAACACCCGTCGCCAAGAATCTTGAATTCATGGAGTTAAACGAAGGATTTTCCAGCATGCTTTCCAAGCTGGAAAAAAATCAGCAGCAATTGATCAGAGCACAGCAAATCACTCGCGTGGGGTTTTATCAACTTGACCTGCAAACCCGGCTCTACACGGCATCTCCGATCGTTTACGAAATCCTGGGTCTGGATCCCGCCGTTGGTCCGCTGACCGTCGAACAATATCAATCGATGATTTTCCCGGATGACCGGGAGCTCGTGAAAAAGCATCGCGAACGGCTGTTCTCAGGCGGGGAACCGCTTCGCTTGCAGTACCGGCTCGTTCAGCCCGGAGGGACGATCCGGTGGATTGATGCTTATGGATTTCTGCAGAAAAACGAGCAGGGAACACCTATCCTTTATTCCGGTGCAATTCAGGACATCACCGATCGCAAGGTGGCTGAGCAGGCCCAGCGCGCCAATGAGAATCGCTTTCGTCTTCTCTTTGAAAACAGCTTGGATGGGATTCTGCAAACCGACGGCGCTGGAAAAATAATCAAGGCCAACCCCGCAGCCTGCAGTATTTTTGGCATGAGCGAAGCCCAGCTGATCAAGTGTACGCGGGATGATGTAGTGTTTGCCGAGGATGCCCGACTCCAGCCATTGCTCGAGGAACGTGACGCAACGGGGCAGGCCCGCGGCACACTGACCATGAAGCGCGGCGATGGAACCCGTTTCGAAGCCGAGTTGGCCGCCTCGGTGTATAAGGATGATGAAGGCAAACCCATCTGCAGCCTGATATTGCGAGATATCACCGAACGAATCAAGGCAGAACAAAACATCCATCAGCTGGCCTTTTTCGACGCATTGACCCACCTCCCGAACCGCAGGCTTTTAATGGATCGGTTGGCGCTGCTTCATGCGGTGGCGCAGCACCTCAAGCAGATCGGGGCAGTCATGTTCATCGACCTCGATCGCTTCAAGAACGTCAACGATGCGCGGGGGCATGCCATCGGCGACGAATTGCTGAAGCAGGTTGCCGATCGACTCTCATCGCTGATGCGCAGTGAAGACACCGTCGCACGAATCGGGGGCGATGAGTTCGTCATCCTGATGCCCGATCTCGCCACCGACCTCTTCGCAGGCGCGCAGCAGGCGATGGCGGCTGCCGAGAAAATTCAGGAAAAATTGACGCTGCCTTTCCAGATCAACGGCCAGCCCTACGGCGCGGCGGCAAGCATAGGGGTGACTCTCTTCCCGAAAGCAGACCAGACCACTGAAGACTTGCTGCGCGAAGCCGATACCGCCATGTACCGAGCCAAGCATGCGGGGCGCAATCGGATCGCGTTTTTTGAACCTTCGATGCAGATGCAGGTGGAAGAGCGGCTATCGCTCGAAAACGAGCTGGCTCATGCGCTCGGCACATCGCAACTTGAAATGTATCTGCAACCCCAGTTCACCATGCATGGCCGGCCGGTGGGATGCGAGATGCTGGTGCGCTGGACGCATCCGGTTCGAGGCATACTCTCTCCGGCGGCCTTCATTCCGGTTGCGGAAGAATCAGACCTCATTTGCCGCCTGGGAGAATGGACTATCAGGGAAGGATGTCAAACACTCCTCAGGCTGCATACCGAAGAGCGACCGATGACGGTCTCGGTCAATGTCAGTCCTCGCCAGTTCCATGAGACGGAATTCGTCGAGATGGTGGGCAAGATCCTGAGGGAAACGGGCGCCCCCGCATCGCAGTTGATTTTCGAAGTCACCGAAGGCCTTCTGATCGACCGCCTCGATCAAACGATTGCCCGGATGGATGAGCTGGTCGACATGGGAATCCGGTTTTCGATCGATGATTTCGGGACCGGTTATTCGAGCCTCGCTTACCTGCGTCGATTGCCGTTGTATGAATTGAAAATCGATCGCAGCTTCGTCCGGTGTACGCCGGACGACCAAGGCGGCACCGCCATCGTCCAGTCCATCCTGTCTCTGGCCAAAAACCTGAATCTCAAGGTCGTGGCCGAAGGCGTTGAAACGCCGGAACAATCCCGCTTTCTCTATTCGGCGGGATGCGATTTCTTGCAGGGATATTTGCTGGCGCCACCGATGCCGTTCAAATCCTGGCTGCAAAAATTAAAGGCGAAGGAAGGAATGCAAGCGGCTGCGTCATAGGGCTTCGCCATGCGCCAAAGCAGGGGCCGCGCAGCGCAAGCCGGGCGTCTGCATCAGAAATCGTTCGAACTCGGCGGCCGGCATGGGCTTGCCAAGGAAGTATCCCTGCCCTTCGTCGCAGCCCAAGCCCTTCAGCATGGAGGTGGTGTCGGCGGTTTCGATCCCTTCAGCGACCACCTTCAGGTCGAGCACATGGGCCAGGCGGATGAAGGCCTCGATCACCTTGCGGCTCTCGGCACCCTCCTGCTGGTTGATGAAGGAACGGTCCAGTTTCAGCACGTCGATCGGAAAGCGCTGCAGGTAAGCCAGCCCCGAGTAGCCGGTGCCGAAATCGTCGAGCGCGATCTGGATGCCGAGCTTCTTGATCTGGGCCAGCATGCGGGCCGAGAGCTCCATGTCGTTCACCAGCGCGCTTTCGGTCAGTTCCAGTTCCAGCAGGCCGTGCGGCAGGCCCGCCGCGTCCAGCGCCGCCCTTACATCGCCCACCAGGCTGAAGCGCTGCAGCTGGCAGGCGGAAATGTTGACCGACACCCGCAGCGGCCGGCCGAAGCGGTCGATGAAGTAACGGGTACGGGCGCAGGCTTCCTGCAGCACCCAGCGGCCGATCGGCTCGATCAGGCCGCGCTCTTCGGCGATCGGAATGAACTGCATCGGCGGCACCCGCCCCAGTTCGGGATGGTTCCAGCGCAGCAGGGCTTCCATGCCGACTATCTGCATGCTGCGCAGGTCGATGCGCGGTTGATAATGCACTTCGAATTCATGCCGCTCAAGCGCGCGGCGCAGCGCCTGTTCCACCGACAGATGGGCCTTCATTTCCATGCTCATCTCGGGCGTGAAGAAGGCATAGCGGTTGCGGCCGGCTGCTTTGGCCTGGTACATCGCGGTGTCGGCGTTCTTGAACAGCTCTTCCCTATCCCTGCCGTCGCTGGGAAAGAGGCTGATGCCGATGGAGGCGCTGATGAACATTTCCTGGCCGGCGACGCTGAAGGGCGCGGCCAGCGCGGCCAGCAGCTTCTCCGCCAGGGCGCTGGCCGATTCGCGGCCATGCGAGCACAAGGCGACGGCGCTGAACTCGTCGCCGCCGAGCCGTGCCACCAGGTCGGCATCGCGCACGACGCGACGCAGCCGCCGCGACGCCTCGCTCAGAAGTTCATCGCCGGCTGCATGCCCGAGCGTGTCGTTGACTTCCTTGAAACGGTCCAGGTCGATGAACATGACGGCGATCGCCTGTTCCTGGCGCAGTTCGGTGCGCTCGATCATCCGGGCCAGGTGGCTGTTGAGCAGGCTGCGGTTGGGCAGGGCCGTCAGCCGATCGTGGGTGGCGAGGCGCTCCATCATCCGCTGGCGGCTGTTCAGCTTGAGCGCGAGCGTGATCGCCACCAGCATGAACAGCAGCGTCAGCGCGGAGGCGAGCAGGCCCCAGCGGTATTCGCTGTCCGCCTCGTGTCCGATCTGCCGCATGACGTCCGCCTCCGGAATGGCGGCGCTGATCGCCAGCGGATACTCCTTCAGATTCAGCATCACCGAGTAGCGGCTGACCGGGTCGAGCTCCGGGAGGGTCAGGGCTGCCGACCGGCGTGCCGCATCCTGTTGCGCCGCCACGAAGCGGTCGAAATCGATTTTCATGCTGCGCCGGTTTGCCGCGCCGATCCGCAGCGCGCGATAGATGCCATCCTTGCCAAGCACGCTGAGCATGCCCTCGCGCCCGAGGTCGGTCTCGTTGTAGGAGTCCGTCAGCACGGACGGCTTCACCGACACCACCACGACGCCGGCGAAGCTTCCGTCCGCGTGGTTCAGACGCCGGCTCATGTTCAGGGTTTCTTCGCCCGACACCCGGCCGATCACCGGCGCGCTGATGAAGAGGCGGTCGCTGTTCGTGCCCAAGTGCACGCGGAAATGCTCCCGGTCGCGGATATTGACCGGCTTCGAGGCGTTGCCGGCCGTGGCCGCCACGATATCGCCATGCTCGTTGGCGATGGAGGCCAGGATCACCGCATCCGACGCCAGCACCGCCCGTTGCACCGTGCGCCCCAGGTCGACGCTGCCGTTGGATTGCTCGTACTCGTATTTCAGGAATTTCGACACCTGGTCGAACTGGCGCAGCGAGAGCAGAGTCTGCTTCTCGTAGGTGCGCACGATCTTGTCGAGGCCGGCGAAGGTGGCGAGCATCGTGCGCTCTCGTTCCCTGAGCAGGTGGGCATGAATCGTCAGCCAGATCGCCACGAGCAGCGCCAGGCTGAATCCGATGATGGTGCACAGAAGAATGAGGCTGTTGCGTTGAAAACTTCTGGCGTTTGCGCCGACGATCATGAAGATGGAAGAGAGGGAGATGCGGAGGTCTCGCGATCTTAACACGGGGAAATTGCGCGTCAGTCGAATTCGCGTCGATATCCAGGCTCGGCTTGTAATTGTCAGGCCCCCACAACACAACCAGCAATTACAAAGCGCAGATTTCAGTTGAAGCCGGGCCTTGCGTCCCTATTTGATCTACACAAAGGTTGGCAATGAATTACTGCCACTTGCCGGTGTCTGACAGGCATGGGCGACACGCGAACCATCATGGAATGCTTATGGACAAGCAAGAAATCACGCTGGAAGAATTGCATCAGCTCGCGGCCTACATGGCGCAAGCCATCCCCGATCTGGATTGCCCCGAATGCTGCGAGTGCGGGTGGGTCTATCACTATATAGAGCGCAGCGCCGAGCTTTACCGCGAGGAGTGGGAGTGGGCCTGCCTGGCGCAGGCGCTGGTTCGCTATCGAAGGACCAGACAGTTCAGGGGCGCGGCCGGCGCCTCCTGAGCGCTTTCGCGAGAATTTCCCGCAAGCCCCGGCGCAGCGGAAAACAGAGCAGCGCCAAGCGGCCTGCCCTGGCCTCGCCGAGACCCGCCCCATGGCGGCCGCGCTTGGCGGCCGCCATATCATTTCGCCGGAGCCGGCGCAGCTCCGGAGGGCGGCTGGGTGCCCGCTGGCGAAGGCGCGTTCATGGCATTGCCGGCGCTCACATTGGCCTTCGCCGTGGCGGCCGCCGAGTTGGGATCGGCCGTCATCTTCTGCGCCATCTGCAAATGCTGGTTGACGACCGGCAGCACCTTCGCCGCATAGTCCTTCAGGTCGGCCGATTGCGCCTTACCGCTCGCTTCCTGGAACAGGCGCTGCGATTGCTGATGGCTCTCCGGACCCGCTTGGGTAAGGTACATCTTGTCGAATTCATCGCCGGCCGCCAATGCCAGCTTGTGCAGCGCGCCGGCCTGGTCCTTCTCCAGGCCGCCGGGCAGCACCACCCGGCTCTTCGCCGCCAGCTTGCGCAGGTCTTCCAGCGCATCGACATGTTCGTTCAGCATCTTTTCGGCGTAGGTCCGCACGGTGTCATTGCGCGAGATGGCAGTGGCCAGGGCCGACATCTTGATTTCGAAGAGATGGGCCTGCGTCATTTCCCGCATCAGGTTTTTGTCCGCATTGGAGATCTGGGCCTTGTCCTCGTCCGCGCCGGTCATGGCGCTGCTCTGCGCCCGCCCCTGCGGCGGATGATTGCCCTGCGCGGCGGCCGCGAGCGGTTGCAGCGAGGCGAGCAAGACGGCGCCGGCAAGCATGCACCGCAGCGAGTGGTGGTGTAACTTGGGCATGTGGGTTCTCCTTTAGCCTGTAATCAATTCAATTACTGGAGCGGGTTCTAGAGCAGCTTCGCGCGTGTCGCCATGCGTTCTCTTTCCTCCGGGGGCAGGTCGCTCGGCGCCAGGAGATGCACCGGCATGCCGAGCAACTCCTCCAGTTCGGCCTCCATGTTTCCCAGTTCGGTAAGCGTGATGCCCGGCGGCGCATCGATGAGGAAGCGCAGTTCCTCATGCTTCTTGCTGGCATCCGGCTCTATCAGACTTAGTGTGCTGTCATAGCGTATGCGTGCCAGTTCGCGCACCGCATCGCGCTTGCCTTCCAGTACGTTGACGGAATTCATGTCGGTATTTTCCTTTCGGTGCGTACGCCAACGCCAAGGGCATGGGCGTCTCCTTGCGATTGGAAATCGAGTGGGCAGCTAAGGTTTCCGCAAAACCTTGCATTTTTTTACTTGGCAGAGCGCCATTCCATGGGCGGTCGCATCCGCATTACCGGCTTCTGCTATCGTGGCGGCTTGCCCAAGGACACCATCATGAAACGACAAGGCAACCCGCCACGCTTCAAAACGTTTTCCCTCCTGCTGCTTGCCGCCGCGCCTGCCCTGGCGGCGTCCGGCGAATGGACCCGCATCGGACTCGAAGCCCAGGGCGTCACCTATGCCGACCGCGGGAGCCTGCGCCGCAATGGGGACCTGGTCAGCATATGGACCCTGTTCGATGCCGACGTCCCGCAATTGCAGCGTGAAAACGAATACGCCCATTCGTCCCGGGTGCAGATCGAATTCAACTGCGCCGAGCACCTGGCGCGCACCGTCAACGTGGTCAACTACGCCGAGCGCATGGCTGCCGGCAAAGTGGTCGGCGTGAGGTCGGTCCCGCAGAACTGGGAAGTGCTCGCACCGAACACGCCGCAGGCGGCGATATTCAAGCTGGCCTGTCCGAAGAGCTAGCCGAGTGAGCCCCCTTTCGATTTTCCTAGCCACCATTGAGCGCCATGCCAGACCAAACCGCCGCAAGCGATGACCTGATCGAGCAATGGCGCCCGCGCCTGGCCGCCATCGCCGCCGCCGAAGCGGGAGAAGACGGCGCCCACGACCTGAACCACCTGCATCGGGTCTGGTCGGCGGCCCGCGCGATGCTGCACGCCCATCCCGAGGCCGATGCGCTGACGGTGCTGGCCGCATGCTATCTGCACGATCTCGTCAACCTGCCGAAGAACCATCCGCAGCGGGAAAGAGCCTCGACGATGGCGGCCGAGCTCGCCCGGGAACGCCTGCTCGCCGCGGCCTTTCCGGCCGCGCGCCTGGACAGCGTGGCCCATGCGATCGAGGCGCACAGCTTTTCCGCCGGCATCGCGCCCCGCACCATCGAGGCCCGCATCGTGCAGGATGCCGACCGGCTCGACGCCCTCGGCCCGATCGGCCTGGCGCGCCTGTTCTATACCGCCGGCCGCATGGGTTCCGCGCTGGCCCATGCCGACGATCCCCTGGCCCGCGCCCGCCGGCCGGATGACCGCGCCTACGCGCTCGACCATATCGACGTCAAGCTCGCCACCTTGCCCGCTTCCATGCAGACCGCGGCGGGCCGCCGGCTGGCAGACGAACGTCTGGCATGGTTGAAGGACTTCCAGCGTCGCTTCGCCGCCGACTGGCTGGGCAGCGCATCCGAGTGAGCGCCTGGTCACTACTTGTCTGGCATTGCGTACAAGCGCTCAGAAAACCGCCTGTCACGAAGCTTGCTTTACATCAAAAGGGGCGCTTCCTGGCAAATCCATGATGGAGGCCAATAAATAAAACCGCGAAGGAGACGACATGAACGAAGTGACGTGGCAGGGCGGTATCGAGCACTGGACCCGCAAGGGCGGTGACATCCGGCTTTTCCTGTGGCAGAAGCCGGCGGCGAAGGACGTACCGTTCCAGGGCACCATCCTGTTCGTGCACGGCTCCTCGATGGCCTCGCAGCCGACCTTCGATCTCAGCGTGCCGGGCCGGCCGGATTCCTCGGTGATGGACTGGTTCGCTGCCCGCGGCTTCGATACCTGGTGCATGGACAATGAAGGCTACGGCCGCTCCGACAAGCAGCGGCCGATCAACTTCGACATCGGCAACGGCGCCGACGACCTCGCCGCCGGCACCGAATACATCATGGACAAGACCGGCGCCCGGCAGATGCACCTGTACGGCATCTCCTCCGGCGCGCTGAAGGCGGCGCTGTTCGCCCAGCGCCATCCGGACCGGGTGGCCCGTCTGGCGCTGGATGCGTTCGTCTGGACCGGCGAAGGCAGCCCGACGCTGGAAGAGCGGCGCAAGAAGCTGCCCGAATTCAGCGCCAGGAACAGGCGGCCGATCGACCGCGCCTTCGTGCACAGCATCTTCAACCGCGACCATCCCGGCACCGCCGACGAAGCCACCATCAATGCCTTCGCCAACGCCATCCTCAGCCTGGACGACTCGGTGCCGACCGGCACCTATGTCGACATGTGCTCAAGATTGCCGCTGGTGGACCCGGCGCGGATCACCGTGCCGACCATGATCATGCGCGGTGAGTACGACGGCATCGCGTCCTTCGACGACCTGATCCGCTTCTTCACCCTGCTGCCGAACGCCGACAAGCAGTTCACCGTCATGTCCGGCATTTCGCATGCCAGCTTCCAGCAGAAGAACTACCTGTCGGTCTACCACATCCTGCATGCCTTCCTGACGCTGCCGCCGCAAGTCTACAAAGGCTAGGCGCGGTTAGTCATCGTCATTCGCGGTTTCCGGGTTGGTTTTCCAGCAGGGAGGTCAGGCATGAAATCGGTTCTGGGTGCATTCGCAGTGCTGTTGTCGCTTTCTCTCGGCGTGGGCGCGCCGGCGCATGCCGACGGCTATCCGTCGCGGCCGGTGAAGCTCGTGGTGCCGTTCGCGCCGGGCGGCTTCACCGACGTGGTGGCGCGGCTGCTGGCGCAGCGGCTGCAAGCTTCGCTCGGGCAATCCTTCATCGTCGAGAACAAGCCGGGCGCCGGCTCCACCATCGGCACCGAGCAGGTGGCCAAGGCGGCGCCGGACGGCTATACCCTGGTGATGGTGTCCACCACCCATGTGATCGGGTCGGCGCTGTACAGGAACCTCGGCTACGATCCCATCGCCAGCTTCACGCCGGTGGCCAAGCTGGTCGAGTCGCCCTATGTGCTGCTGGTGAACAGCAAGGTGCCGGCAAACAGCGTGAAGGACTTCATCGAGCTGGCGAAGGTGCAGCCGAATGCGATCCACTATGCCTCTTCTGGAAACGGCAGTTCGCAGCACCTGATGGGCGGACTGTTCGCCGCCCGCGCGGGGGTGCAGCTCAAGCATGTGCCCTACCGCGGCAGCAGCCAGGCGGGTCAGGACCTGGTGGCCGGCGTGGTGGAAAGCAGCTTTGCCGGGGTGCCGAACGCCCTCACCTATCTGCCGTCCGGCAAGGTGAAGGCGCTGGCCGTCACCACCGCCAAGCGCAGCAAGCTGATGCCGGACGTGCCCAGCCTGCAGGAAGCCGGCGTGCCGGACTACGATGCCAACGTCTGGCTGGCGCTGCTGGCGCCGGCGAAGACGCCCAAGGATATCGTCACCAGGCTGAATGCGGAAATCGTGAAGATCCTGAATTCGCCCGATGCCCAGCAGCAGTTCACGGCTGCCGGCGTCGAACCCAGCCCATCCACGCCGGAGGAACTGGGCGAATATCTGCTGCGGGAGCGGGACCTGTGGAGCGCCGTGGTCAAGGAGGCGGGCATCAAGGTGGATTAGCGCCTATCACTAAAGAATAACGTCAAGAGTGTTTATTTTCGTCATCATGCGCTAAGCTGGCGGGGTGCTATTTTGGCTAGCATCAATTCGCCCGCCACGGCCGACCGTGGCGCCATCCGCGTCTCACCAGCCTGTTTCGCCCATGAGCCGACTTGCGTCAACAGTTCACGTTCCCACGGTGCCGCCTGCCTGTCGGCGGGCATGGCGCTGGCTTCCCTGGCTGCTCGGCATGCTTTGCCTGCCGGCCGGCGCCGCCCCGGTGGACAGCCGTCACCTGGCCGACCTCAGCCTGGAGGAACTGGCCGACATCCGCGTCACCTCGGTTTCCAAGCGGAGCGAACTGCTGGCTGATGCGCCGGCATCCATCTTCGTCATCACCGCCGAGGACATCCGCCGCTACGGCGCGACCAGCCTGCCGGAAGCACTGCGCCTGGCGCCCAACCTGCAGGTGGCGCGGGTCGATGCCCGCAACTACGCCATCACCGCACGCGGCTTCAACAGCCCTTTCGAAAACAAGCTGCTGGTGCTGATCGACGGGCGTACCGTGTACTCGCCGCTGTTTTCCGGCGTCTACTGGGATGCCCAGGATGTGGTGCTGGAGGACGTGGACCGCATCGAAGTCATCAGCGGCCCCGGTTCCACGCTGTGGGGCGTGAATGCGGTCAATGGCGTCATCAACGTCATCACCCGGCCGGCCGGCGACACCCGGGGCGGCCTGGTCAGCCTCTCCGCCAGCAAGGATGAGCGCCAGGCTGCCGTGCGCCATGGCGGCGACATGGCCAATGGCGGCCATTACCGGGTTTACGGCAAGCTCGCTCAGGACGACGACACCCGCCGCGCCGACGGCGGCACCAGCCTGACCGGCTGGCGGCGTCGCCAGGCCGGCTTCCGCAGCGACTGGCGCAGCGGCGGCGACGACCTCACCGTACACGGCGATGCCTACGACGGCCGCCTGCATCAGCAAGGCACGGCGGATATCGCCATCGCCGGCGCCAACCTGGTGGGCAGCCTCAAGCGCCGGCTCGGCCAGGATTCCGACCTCAGCCTGCAGGCTTACTGGGACTACACCGAGCGCAACCAGCCGAATGCCTTCTTCGAGCATTTGCACACCCTGGACCTGGAAGCCCAGCATGCGCTGCGGCTGGGCCAGCGCCACAACCTGACCTGGGGCGGAGGCTACCGCCTCGCGGTGGACGCGGTGCAGAACGACCGGGCCTTCGCCTTCCTGCCCGGCCGCCGCAACCTGCAATGGTCCAACGTGTTCGCTCAGGATGAAATCGCCGTGCGGCCCGACCTGCGCCTGACCGCCGGCCTGAAGCTGGAGCACAACAGCTATACCGGCCTCGAGGTCCTGCCGACGCTGCGCCTGGCTTACAAGCCGGCCGAGCATCATCTGCTGTGGGGCGCGGCATCGCGCTCGGTGCGGGCGCCGTCGCGCATCGACCGCGACTTCTACAGCCCGACCACGCCGCTCGTGGTCAACGGCAGCCCGCGCTTTGTGGTGGCCGGCGGTCCCAATTTCCAGTCGGAGGTGGCCAAGGTGCTGGAACTCGGCTATCGCGGCCAGCCCCTGCCCTCGGTGCTGGTGTCGGCGACCGTGTTCACCGCCCATTACGACCGGCTGCGCACCCTGGAGCGCACTGCCAGCGGCTTCGACGCCACCTTCGGCAACAATGCCGAAGGCCGGTCGACCGGCCTGGAAGCGTGGGGAAGCTGGCAGGCGACCCAGGCCTGGCGCCTGTCGGCCGGACTGGTGACCCAGCGCATCACCACCTCGCTCAAGCCGGGCAGCACCGATGCCTCCGGCGCGACCGGCCTGGCCACCAACGACCCCAGCAATTACTGGACGCTGCGCAGTTCCTACGACATCAGCGCCGACAAGGAGGTGGAGCTGAGCGTGCGCCACAGCGGTGCCCTGGGCATGCCGGCCGTGCCCGCCTACACCAGCACCGACCTGCGTTTCGCCTGGCGCCTGCGGCGCGACCTGGAACTGTCGGCGCTGGTGCAAAATCTGTTCGACCATGACCATGCGGAGTTCGGCAGCTTGCCGGCGCGCAGCGTGTTCGAACGCTCCGTGTTCCTGAAACTGGTGTGGCGTTACTGAGCCGGAAAGTGCATCCCACGTCCACGCCCATGCTTGTTCACCCTCCCTACGGCCGCCGCGCCGCGCCCGGACGCGGACCGGCCTGGCTGCTGCAGACCGCGCTGCTGCTGGCGCTGGCGCTTGGCATGCCGCCGCTGCAGGCGCAGCTGGCACCCCCGCCGGAAGCCAGCGTGCCGTCGGGCGCCACGGTCGAGCAGCGGGTCAAGGCGGCTTCGCTGTACCGCTTTCCCGGCTACGTCGAGTGGCCGGCCTGGTCGTTTCCCGATGCGGCGGCGCCTTACATCGTCGGCGTGGCGGGCGCGCCGGAGATTGCCCAGGAGCTGGGCGCCATCAGCGCCGGCCGCACCGTCAACAACCGGCCGCTGCAGGTGCGGCGCCTGAAGGCGGGCGAGGCGCTGGCCGGCATCCACCTGCTGTTCATCGGCCGCGACGAGCAGGCGCGCCAGGGCGCATGGCTGCAGGCGGCGCAGAAGCTGCCGGTGCTGACGGTAACCGAAAGCGAGCCGGGCCTGGCGCAGGACAGCATGATCAATTTCCGCCTCGCCGATGAGCGGGTGCGCTTCGAAGTCAACCTCGACGCGGTGGAGCGGTCGGAACTGCGGGTCAGCTCGCGCATGCTGTCGGTGGCGCTTTCCGTGCACAAGGGAGCCCGGCCATGATGCGGTCGATCCGGCGTTCGATCTCGCGCAAGCTGATGCTTGTGGTGCTCGCCACCACCTTCATGGCGCTGCTGGTGTCGGCCCTGGCCATGCTGGCCTACGACATCCGGGACTACCGCCGCAGCTGGGTGAATGACCTCACCACGCAGGCCAACATCCTGGCCGGCGTCAGCCTGCCGGCGCTGGAGTTCAACGACCCGCGCGTGGCGCGCGAGAACCTGGAGCAGCTGAAGGCGCGTCCAGGCATCCTTGCCGCGGCGATCTACAACCAGGATGGCGAGCTGTTCGCCAGCTATGTGGCGGACCGGTCCGCCGGGCTGGTTCCGCGCCTGCCCGACCCGCCCGGCAGCACCATCGACATCGATCAGATCCTGGTGTACCAGGCGATCCAGGCCAATGGCGAAAAGTTCGGCACCATCTACCTGCAGGGCCGTTACGACCTGCTCGGACGCATCGGCACCTACCTCGCGATCCTGGCCGTCGTCATGGCCGCCAGCCTGATGGTGGCGGCGCTGGTGGCCGGCTGGCTGCAGGCCGCGATCACCCAGCCCATCCTGTCGGTGGCCGACATCGCGCGCCGGGTGGTAGAAAAGCGCGACTTCTCGCTGCGCGTCGCCAAGCCGACCGAAGACGAGATCGGCATGCTGGTCGATGCCTTCAACAGCATGCTGAGCGAAGTCGGCCAGCGCACCGCCGAGCTGCGCCGGTCGAATGATGCGCTGATCCTGGAGATGGGCGAGCGCCGCCATGCGGAAGAAGCGCTGCGCCAGCTCAACGATACGCTGGAGCATCGCATCGCCGCCCGCACCGCCGAGCTCGAAACGGCGCATGAGCAGCTGCGCCAGGCGCAAAAGATGGAAGCGGTGGGCCAGCTCACCGGCGGCATCGCTCACGACTTCAACAATCTGCTGGCCGGCATCGTCGCCAACCTGGAGATGATGCAGGTGCGCATCGCCCAGGGCCGCACCGGCGACATCGGCCGCTACGTCGATTCCGCCATGTCTTCCGCCGACCGCGCGGCATCGCTCACGCACCGCCTGCTGGCCTTCTCGCGGCGCCAGGCGCTGGACCCGAAGCCGACCAGCATCAACACCCTGGTGCGCTCCATGGAAGACCTGATCCGGCGCAGCGTCGGCCCGGCGGTGCAGGTGACCACCGATCTGGCGCCCGATCTCTGGAACACCATGTGCGACCCGCACCAGCTCGAGAATGCGCTGCTGAATCTGGCGATCAATGCGCGCGACGCCATGCCGCACGGCGGGCGCCTGCATATCGAGAGCCGCAACACCACCCAAGACAATGCCGACGGCAAGACGGGAAGCCGCGATTACGTCGCCATCAGCGTCAGCGACAGCGGCGTCGGGATGGCGCCGGAAGTGCTGGCGCGCGCCTTCGATCCCTTCTTCACCACCAAGCCGCTCGGCCAGGGCACCGGCCTCGGCCTGTCGATGGTGTACGGCTTCGTCAACCAGTCCGGCGGCTTCATCCGCATCCAGTCGGAACCGAGGGAGGGCACCACGGTATGGCTGTACATGCCGCGCCATGCCGGCAGCGAGGAAGCGCAGCAGGCGCTGAAACCGTCCAGCGAAGGCCTGCATCCGGCCCGAGCGCGGCATGCGGTATTGGTCGTGGACGACGAGGCGCCGATTCGGCAGATGGCGGCAGAGATGCTGGAAGAGCTCGGCTATGAAGTCCTGGAGGCGGGCGATGGGCCGCAAGCGCTGCCGCTGCTGCAGTCCGGTCGCCGCATCGACCTGCTCGTCACCGACATCGGGCTGCCCAACGGCATGAACGGCCGCCAGCTGGCCGAGGCGGCGCGCGGGCTGCGGCCGGGGCTGAAGGTGCTGCTCATTACCGGCTACGCCCAGGCCGGCGCGCTCGACGAAGGCCGGTTCGATGCCGACACCTCGCTGCTGACCAAGCCGTTCCGGCTGGATGCCTTCGCCGCCCGCATCGCCGCCATGCTGGAAGGCGTACCGCAGGCGTAGCCCATCGAGCGAAAGTCTTGTAGCGGGACAACGGATGTGGAATCTTTCCATCGGCAGGCGGGTCTATCGTTTTCACCAGGGCCAAGCGCCCTTTTCGGGAGAGATCGATGACCAATGCAAACACTCAGGGCAGCCAGCCCAAGGGCGGCGACGCCAAGCAGGTGCAGCAGGATGCCGGCCAGCAGCACGACGATGCCCGCACCGAGGCGGAAGCCAAGTCGGTGGACGGCAAGGCGGGGCAGCGCCAGAAAAGCAGCCACGACAACATGAGCGATGTGAAGGCCGATACGCATGAGGGCGCCGGCGGCGGCGCCAAGCAGCAGCGCCATCACTGACATCGGGCCGTCGCTCGATTCGGCCACGCGGCCAGGACGTCGCGCCGGTGATCCGGCCGGCGTCCGCTTCCGCGGGCATGCCCCGGTCCGGAACGCACCGGATTCCGGGCGCTGCCCAGCGCCCAACCTCGCCAGGCAATTGCAGGCGATCAAAATCCCTTCAGGTAGGTATTCCTGCAAGCCAATGAATCGCTACAATGCTGATTGCGCATCAAGCAGGCGGGCTCTCCTTGCGGAGGCCGGCCCCAATAAAAACAGCCAGCGGCGAGACAATGCTATTCACCCTATCGTACATCAGCCAGATCGTCGGACAGCCGGACGGCGCCTCCATGTCGGCCCTGCTCGCCGTCAGCGAACGCAACAACCGCCAGCGTGGGATCACCGGCATGCTGACCTATGGCGCCGGCAGCTTCCTGCAAACGCTGGAAGGACCGGAAAACGAGGTGCTGGCGCTGTATGACAGGATACGGCGCGATCCGCGCCATTGCGACGTCACGGAAATCATGCGCCAGACGATCAGCGAGCGCGCCTTCCCCGACAAGCCGATGGCGGCACACCGGCTGTTCCGCAGCACCGATTTCCTGCTGTCGGTCAACACGGCGGGCAAGGGCGGCAACTGCGCTGTGTCCCACATGCATTCTTCCTTCGCCACGCTCAGCGCGCGCACCCGCTTCGGCTGACCTGCGCATCGGCACAGGCCGGCATGCCCGCGCCCGGCTGAAACCAAGCAGCAAGCTTTCTCGTCTAAAATGCATCCCGCCGCATGGGCGGCGAGCATGCTGACGACCGACTTCCTTGGATCAACCGACCCCACCCGCATCCCGACTGCGGACATTGCTGGCCCGCGCTGCCGGCCTCTTCAGAACCCTGACCGCCCCGGGCATCAGCCCGCGCGTGCGGCTGTTCGCTGCCGGCAAGGCAGGCGCCCTGCTCGGCGCTGCCGGTTTCGTGCTGCTCCTGTTGTGGACCATTCTGCTGATCCCGCTGACGCCCAGCGCCACCGACCTGAAGAAAGCCAAGGCGGAACAGCCGAGCATGCTGATCTCGGCCGACGGCAAATGGCTGGCCAGCTACAAGCGCTTCAACCGCGACTGGGTGCCGCTCGACCAGGTGTCGCCTCACGTCGTGGCGGCGCTGATCGCCACCGAAGACCACCGTTTCTATGAACATCACGGCATCGATTTCTACCGTCTCGGCGGCGCGGTGCTGCACACGCTCGCCGGCCGCACCGAGGGGGGCTCCACCATCACCCAGCAGCTGGCGCGCAATCTTTATCCGGAAGAGATCGGCCGCCAGCGCTCGCTGTCGCGCAAGCTCAAGGAAGCGATCACCGCGCTGAAGATCGAACGCGCCTACACCAAGCGCGAAATCCTCGAAACCTACCTCAACACCGTGCCCTTCCTCTACAACGCCTTCGGCATCGAGATGGCGGCGCGCACCTACTTCGACAAGCCGGCGGCCAGGCTCAACGTGCTGGAAAGCGCCACCCTGATCGGCATGCTCAAGGGCACCAGCTACTACAATCCGGTCACCAACATCAAGCGCGCCACCGAGCGCCGCAACGCGGTGCTCGGGCAGATGGCGCGGCGCGGCGTGCTCACCGAGGCGGCGCTGGAAGCGATGAAGAAGAAGCCGATCGTGCTCGACTTCGAACGGCTGCAGGAGGAACGCGGCATCGCCCCGCACTTCGCCGAGCACATCCGCAAGTGGCTGGTGGAATGGGCCGACCGCCACGACTACAACATCTACACCGACGGGCTGAGGGTGCGCACCACCATCGATTCCCGGCTGCAGGCCATGGCGAATCAGGCGCTGGCGCGGCAGACCGAGGCGCTGCAGGCGGTGGCCGACGTGGAATGGGGCATGCGCGGCGACCGTTTGCTGTCGACCAGCGCCGCTGCCTATGCCGGCATGCGCCAGCGGGTGCGGCCGTTCGGCCATCTCTGGAGCGAGCGTCCGGATCTGGTGGATGCCTTCATCCGCGAATCCGGCGCCTGGCGCAATCTGGTGGCTGGCGGCATGGACGGCGGCGAAGCGCTGGCCAAGCTGCGCGGCGACGCCGAATTCATGGACAAGCTCAGGCGCGACAAGACCCGCCTCGAAGCCGGCTTCATCGCCCTCGATCCGAAGACCGGCGAAGTGCGCGCCTGGGTCGGCAGCCGCGCTTTCGACAGCGGCCAGTTCGACCATGTGGCGCGCGCCCAGCGCCAGCCCGGCTCCACCTTCAAGCCCTTCGTCTACGGCGCGGCGCTGGAACAGGGCATGACGCCGGACCGCACCTTCATCGACGAAGTGCGCGACTTCCGCATGCGCGACGGCACCATCTGGCGCCCGACCGACATCACGCCCGCGACCGGAAAGCCGATGACGCTGGCCGAAGGCCTGATGTACTCGAAGAACACCATCACCGCCCAGGTCATGCAGGTGATCGGCCCCAATATCGCCGCCGACTTCGCCCGCCGCAGCGGCGTGCGCCAGAGCCGGCTCAATCCGGTGCCGGCGCTGGCGCTGGGCACCAGCCCGGTGTCGCTGGCGGAGATGGCCACCGCCTACGGCACCATCGCCAACGGCGGCGAATACCGCAAGCCGGTGCTGGTGACGCGGGTGGAGGACAAGGACGGCAACACGCTGGTGGAGTTCGGAGGCGAAAGCGACCGGGTGATGGGCCGCGGCGTGGCGGAAGACCTCACCGGCATGCTGCGCGGCGTGGTCAACCGCGGCACCGGCCAGGCGATCCGCTCGCAGTTCGGCATCGGCGCGGATGTCGCCGGCAAGACCGGCACCACCCAGGACAATACCGACGGCTGGTTCATCCTGATGCACCCGCGCCTGGTGGCCGGCGCCTGGGTCGGCTTCGACGACCCGCGCATCACCATGCGCAGCAGCTACTGGGGACAAGGCGCCCACAATGCGCTGCCCATCGTCGGCGATTTCTTCCGCCGCGCGCAAAGCAGCCGCATGATCGACACCCAGGCCCGCTTCCCGCGCGCCCGCGACGCCCTGCCCGGCGCGTCGATCTGGGGTCCGGTGCTGGACTGGTTCGAAAATCTCTTCGGCGGCCCCAGCCCGACCGCGCCGCCGAAGCCGGCTGCCAAGCCGGCGCCCGCGCCTTCCCAGCAACCGCGCAAGGAGGGCGGGCCGCTCGATGCGATAGACCAGGTGCTCAGGGATGTGCGCAATGCGCAGGATGACATCGAGCGCCAGTGGCACTGGGTGCAGAATGCGATAGATGGGCTGAGGAAGCTGTTTTAAAGAGTGGATTCGAGAAAACGAATGGCAAAGACGTGCGCCGATGCAGGCGCGCACGCGAGCCCGTGAGCGATCGTACGATGTCGTGAGCGCGATCTCGTCTGCTTGTCCTCCAATCCTACGAAGACGATCTTCTCATCAGAGCGCATTCACTCCGGCGACGGCGCCGGCGGCATCCTGATGATTGCCAGCGGCAGCGCGTCGACCTCGGTGTAGCGCTCGCTGCGCAGCGCGATATAGTCGAACACTCCCTGGGGCAAGCCCTGGTTTTCCGGGTCGGCGTCGTGCCCGAAGTAGTAGTTGAGATAAATAAGCCCAAGCCGCGGCGCATCGGCAAAGTACGTCAACATCCGCTCCCGAAACCGATTGTCGGCGACAAGCAGCCAGCCGGCGCCCCTGTCGCGCCCACTCTCTCCGGCCGGGGCAAGCCAGGCGAAGTGGCAGAATCCGCAGCTCGGTGACTTATCGCGCACCCACGCCTGAAAGGCATGGTCATGTGCCACTACCTGCAGCCGGTACTGCCGGATGGCATCGTACAAGTGCTCCGCCGCCACCTGCCGGAGGCTGGCGATTTCCAGGCCGTCGCCTTGTCGAATGCCGACAATATAGTCCATTTGATTCTTTTGCGAAGTCTCATGCCCGACCAATCAGGCAATACATCACACAGACTTTCTCGATGGCAAGGTGGTTCCTGAGTTGGGCTATCTGAATTCGCATCCCAAGTGCTTTACGTATTCCGCTACGCACGATACCTGGTTAATCCAATAACGGGTCTGGCACATCTTGGTCTTGGATGCAAGTCAAGGGCGCCAAAGCAACCAGCCGAAACCCGCCTCAGTCGCCGCCCCCGCCGCATCCTCCTCCACAGCCGCTATCGGAGCTGCAACCGCTATCGGCATCCGTCGACCAGCCCGCGCATCCGCCACCGCACCCGATATGCGAGGCGCAATAGATGTCACCATAAGCGACATTGCCTTTCTGGCTGCAGTCGAGTGCGTAGCGGTAACCGTCAGCGATCTGCAGTCGCTCGTCGATTGCAAATAGCAGGGGAAGCCGGTCGGGTCTTCGCGGGTCGATGTTCTCCCTCCCGCAGGAAAGACGCCAGGCACGCTTGATCCCGTCCTGGGCCATCGTCGGCCTTCTCATCGCCTCGGAAGGCGTATGGTGCAGGAATCGCCCAAAAACCGCTTGGCAGAATTTCTGATAGGCGCGGGTGCAGATGATGAACTCGTGCCACGCGACATCCACGGCTTTGGATGGCATGGATACCATGCGTCCGCCAGCAGCGGCGCTGATAAGAAAATATTCGCGAAGGCCTTTCATCACCATCCGGACCTGTGCGGCATCGAGATTCGGATAAGTTGCCTTGACTTTCCGGGATACGGAAACCGGGAACACATAGTCGGTGATGCGCCGGTCCCGCATGCCGGCTCTTTGGCGCCAGATGAATACAGCGATTGATGCAACTAGCCCCGTCATCAGAAGAAAAACCTGCACGATAACCACTCCTTCCTGATTCAAGCGCAATCGAATCGACAGCGCGGTTAAGCGTCGTTCAGGATGGTAGCGATTTTCCGCCCCTTGAAGGAGCACAGGCTTTAAATGACTGGAACCCCAGTCGCAATTCTCCAAATCTCAATCACTGATTGCAGAACCGCATTCGTGCAATGCGTTGCGGCTTCCATTGCACAAGCCGTTTGCACGACACAATCACATGTGGCTACGCCGCGCAAAGGCAAAAGGCTTTTTGCCTTCGCCTCTGTTCCAATATCTGCCTCGCCCTACGGCGCAACAGGGTCAAATCACCGCTGCCCGAAGCTGGAACCAGCAAACAAATCCTTGTACTCGCGCGGCTGCGAACGCCAGTACTGCTTCGGCGCATTGACATGCGCGCCCAGCTCGGCGGCGGCATGCCACGGCCAGCGCGGGTCGTACAGCATGGCGCGCGCCAGGGAGACGGCATCGGCCTCGTTGTTGGCGATGATGGCTTCGGCCTGCTGCGGTTCGGTGATCAGCCCGACGGCGATGGTCGGCAGGCCGACCTCGGCCTTCACCCGCTGCGCGTACGGCACCTGGTAGCCCGGGCCGAGCTTGATCGCCTGGGCCGGAGACAGGCCGCCGGTGGAGACGTGCATGGCGGCGCAGCCGCGCTGCTTGAGCGCGTGGGAAAACGCGATCGTGCCCTCGATGTCCCAGCCGTTCGGCACCCAGTCGGTGGCGGAGACGCGCACCCAGACCGGCAGGTCGGCCGGCACGGCGGCGCGCACCGCGTCGAACACTTCCAGCGGGAAGCGCATCCGGTTTTCCAGCGAGCCGCCGTATTCGTCGTCGCGCTTGTTGGCCAGCGGGGACAGGAACTGGTGCAGCAGATAGCCATGCGCCGCATGGATCTCGATGCCGTCCAGGCCAAGCCGCACCGCGCGCCGGGCGGCGCCGACGAAGTCGTCGCGTACCTTGTCCATGCCGGCGCGGTCCAGGGCCAGAGGCGCGTCCTCGCTTTCGGAATGCGGCACCGGCGACGGCGCCAGCGTCTTCCAGCCGCGCGGCTCGTCGGGACGGATCTGGGCGCCGCCTTCCCAGGGCGCGCGGCTAGATGCCTTGCGCCCGGCATGGCCGAGCTGCACCGATACCGGCATCGGCGAATAGCGGCGGATGGCTGCCAGCACCCGCTTCAGCGCTTCCTCGTTCGCATCCGAATACAAGCCGAGGTCGTCCGGTGAAATGCGTCCCTCGGGCGACACCGCCGTGGCTTCCAGGATCATGAGGCCGGCGCCGGACAGCGCGAGATGGCCGAGATGGATCATGTGCCAGTCGGTGGCGCAGCCGTCGTCGGCCGAGTACTGGCACATCGGCGCGATGATGATGCGATTGGCGAGTTGAAGCTTGCCGATGGGCAGCGGCTGGAACAGATGACTCATGGAACGGTTTCCTTATGGCGAAATGATGCAAGTTCGACGAGCCTCGATTATCCCGGCTTTTGCGATTGACGTCTGGACGCGGGTGGCTCGGGCCAGCGCGCATCGTCCTTGAACAGGTCGGCGACGAGGCGGCGCAGCCATTGATGGCGCGCGTCGTCATGGTAGCGGCGGTGCCAATGCTGCTTCAGGTCGAAACCGGGGATCTTCAGCGGCGGCTGCACCAGGCGGATATTGGCAAAGCTGGCGAAGGAGGTGCCCACCGCCATCGGCACCGTGACCAGCAGGTCGGAGCTGGCGACGATGAAGGGAATCGACATGAAGTGCGGCGTGGACAGCACCACCCGGCGCCGGATGTTCTTGCGCTCCAGCAGGCGGTCGAACACTTCCTGGCTGCGGCCCTCGGCGCGCACCACCGCGTGGCCGAGCTGGAGGAATTGCGCCAGGGTCAGCCGATCGCCGCGCAGCGGATGGTCCGCCCGAAGCAGGCAGATGAAGTTGTGCGAGAACAGCCGCTGCTGGAAGAAGTTGTTCTTCTTCAGGTCCGGGAAATAGCCGACGGCGAGATCCAGCCGTCCCGACTCCAGCGCGGCGCCGACCTCGCTGGCCGGCAGCGTGACCGAGGCGATGGAGGCATGCGGCGCCAGTTCCTGGACCCGCTGCAGCAGCTTGGGCAGGAACACCATCTCGCCGATGTCGGACAGCGCGATGGTGAATTCGGTGGTGCTGGTCTCCGGATTGAATGCCTTCTGCTGCAGCACTTCTTCCTTCACCCGCTGCGTGACCTGGCGCGCGAGTTCGATGACCCCCACCGCCTTGGGCGTGGGCGCCATGCCGCCCGGCGTGCGCACGAAGAGTTCATCGCCGAGGCGCCGCCGCAGCTTGCCGAGCGCGAGGCTCACTGCCGGCTGGCTGAGCTCGAGGCGCTGCGCCGCCCGGCTGACGCTTTTTTCCTCGGCGATGGCCAGCGCCACCGTCAGCAGGTTGAGATCGAATTTTTCCATTGTATTTGCCCAACTAATACAGGTTATAAGCCGGATTTGCTGAAAATATACCGGTTTTTCACTACCATTGTTTTGCCACCCAAGGCCTTCAGGCCGCCGATAACGACATATCCAACCAGGAGACAAGCGACATGCAAGCATTCAAGGCCGCCCTGCTCACCGCCAGCCTGGCGCTGGCCGGCATTCTTCCCGCCGCACAGGCGCAAAGCCAGACGATACGCATCGGCGTGATCACGTCCCTGTCGGGCCCGGCCGCCGAGAGCGGCGCCCAGATGAAGGCCGGCATCGAGACCTATCTGCGCACCCACGGCGACACCGTGGCCGGCAGGAAAATCGAGATGATCTACAAGGACGATACCGGCGCCCAGCCGGACGTCGCCAAGCGCCTGGCCACCGAACTGCTCTCGCGCGACAAGGTGGATGTGCTGGCCGGCTTCGTCTTCACGCCCAATGCCATGGCAGCGGCCGGCGTCGCCGACCAGGCGAAGAAGCCGATGGTGATCATGAACGCGGCCGCCTCCGGCATCACCAGCCGCTCGCCGGCGGTCACCCGGGTGTCCTATACCATCGCCCAGTCGGTGGTGCCGCTGGCCGAATGGGCTTACAAGACCGGTTCGCGCCGCGTCTTCACCGTGGTCTCGGACTACGCGCCGGGCCTGGAAGCAGAGACCTGGTTCAACAAGACCTTCACCGCCGCCGGCGGCCAGATCGTGGGCTCGGTGCGCATGCCGCTGGCCACCACCGACTACAGCGCCTTCGTGCAGCGCATCAAGGATGAGAAGCCCGATGCCGTGCATGTCTTCCTGCCGAACGGCCAGCCGATGGTGTCCTTCACCAAGGCGTATCGCGACAAGGGACTCGACAAGGCCGGCATCCGCTTCCTCGGCGGCGAAGGCTGGGGCGACGAGGATGTGCTCTCGGCCGGCGGCGATACCCTGGTCGGCATCTACTCCGCCGGCTTCTATTCCTTCACCCGCCCCGGCGCGGAAAACGCGAAGTTCGTCGATGCCTTCAGCCAGACGGTGGGCGGCAAGTTCAAGCCCAGCTTCCTCGCCGCCGCCTCCTACGACGGCATGGCGCTGATCGCCCGGACCCTGGAGAAGACCAAGGGCAATGCCGATGTCGGGCCCTTCATGGATGCGCTCAAGGGCTACACCGCCCCCAGCCCGCGCGGCAGCGTCAGCATCGACCCCGGCACCCGCGACATCGTGCAGACCATCTACATCCGTCGCATCGACAAGGCAGGCGGCAAGCTGGTCGCCACCGAGATCGACAAGTACGACGGCGTGAAAGACCCGGCGAAGTAAGCCGCGGCAGATTTTTCGTCGGTTCACCCGGTTCTCATGCAGGCGGCACTCGACAGCCTGCATTCCCCCTGCTCGTCCATAGGAGATGACATGAACGCCCCCCTCGAATCCAGGCAGATTCCCATCGCGGTCGAAAAGAAATCCTCCTTCCCCCTCGACCAATGGTATGTCGCCGCCATGGCGCGCGAGCTGACGGACAAGCCTGTCGCCCGCACCCTGCTGAATCATCCGGTGGTGCTGTTCCGCACCGGCGACGGCCGGGCGGCGGCGCTGGAAGACCGCTGCTGCCACCGTTCCCTGCCGCTGTCATGCGGCAGCGTCGAAGGCGGCGGGCTGCGCTGCGGCTATCACGGCATGCTTTACTCGCCGAACGGCAGCTGCATCGAAATCCCCGGCCAGGAAAAGATTCCCGCCAAGGCCAGGGTGAAGTCCTACGCCGTGCGCGAGAAGGACCAGATCATCTGGATCTGGATGCCGAAACAGGAAGGCACCGCGCCGACCAGCGAGCCGCCCGATTACCCGCACCACGACGACCCGAAATACAAGTATGGCTTCGGCGTCTATCACTATGACGCCCCCTACCAGCTCATCCACGACAACCTGCTCGACCTCAGCCACCTGGGCTATGTGCACCTGAAGACCATCGGCGGCAACGCACGGCTGCACATGACCGCCAAGACGGTCGTCAGCAGCGACGAGCGCTCGGTCAAGGTAGTGCGCCTGATGCCCGGAAGCACGCCGCCGCCGACCTACAGGGCCGCCTATCCCTTCGGCGACGCCTGCGACCGCTGGCAGGAGATCGAATTCCACATCAGCCATCTCGCCATCTGGACCGGAGCGGTGGAACCGGGCAAGGATGCGATCGACGACCCGAACCGCGGCGGCTTCCACATGCGCGGCTTCCACGGCATCACGCCGGAGACGGAAAGCAGCGCTCATTATTTCTGGAGCATGGCAAGCAACCGGCATCCCGACATGCCCGAGACCATCGATACCGTCGTCGAACAGACCAAGTTCACCTTCGACGAGGACCGCCTCGTGATCGAGGCGCAGTACCGGAACATGCAGCGCTTCAACGGACAATCGGACTGGACCGACATTCATGTGGACGCGGGGCCGAATCGCGCCCGCCGCATCGTTGCGAAGCTGGTTGAGAATAGCTGAGCGCTGCGACTTTACCCGCGCCAGCGGGCAAGGGACCGGTCAGATATAAGACTTGATGGCCGCGACGGTCTCTTCCGGCGCGCTCAGGTTGGGGCAGTGGCCGGTCGCCTTGAGCTGAACGAAACTGCTGCCGCGCAGATGGCGATGCATGTACTTGCCGACTTCAATCGGTGCTATCACATCGTCGGAGCACTGCATCACCAGGGCCGGCACGGTGCACTTGTCCAGATCGGCCCGGTTATCCGAAAGGAAGGTCACGGCGGCGAATTGCTTGGCGATCTTCGGATCGGTGCGACAGAAGCTGCTGGTAAGCTCCTGCCCCAGCTCCGGCCGGTCAGGATTGCCCATGATGGCGGGCGCCATGGCCTGGGACCAGCCGAGGTAGTTATCCTCGAGGAAATCGAGCAGGCTGTTGATGTCGGAGCGCTCGAAGCCGCCGAAATAATCGCCATCGTTGATGTAGCAGGGGGAAGGGCCGACGAGCACCAGTTTGCTGAACAATTCCGGCATCTTGTTCGCGGCCAGAACGCCGATCATCGCCGACACCGAATGACCGACGAACACGGCCTGCTGCTTTCCCAGTCGGCGCAAGATGGCGATCACATCATCCGCATAGCGCGAGAGGCTGGTGTACTCGCTCGGATCGAAGGCGGAAAGGTCCGAATCGCCTGCGCCGATGTGATCGAACAGCACCACCTGATGCGTGCGCTCGAAGGCAGGCGCAACGTGTCGCCACATGTTCTGATCGCAGCCAAAGCCGTGAGCGAACATGATGACGGCATCTCCATTTCCCCGGATGTGCACGTTGTGCTTTTTGATAACTGGCATAGTGTCTAGGCAAGGTTGACTGAGTATTCCGGCGTCCGGCCGGCGCGGCTCGAGCGAAGTTCCTGGCGGACCTTCCATCCTGACTGGATTGTCTTGTCCGGCCGCCGATTTGTGTATCGGGCTTACACGGAATTCGCGTAGGGATAGCTGCAGCGTCGATGTCGGCGATCCATGACATCCACTTTCCTCGGTCAATACATGCCGCGCCTTTTCCCTCACTCCTGCTGCGCTTGATGTCTCTCCTCCTCAAACGTGGCTATTTGATTGTTCTTGAATTAATGATACCGCAGGCTTCGGTTCATTAATCATTCATCCGGCCATTGTCCCGACAAATTTCGCCATGACTGGCGCAAGGCAAGGCATGGATTCGGGCCTTGCATTGATCTTTTCATCTTTAATTAAAGCTTCGGCAATACGCAGATACAACATCTTTTGTCCAGCCGGCTGAACCTTGTTGTCCATCGACCCGATAGTCAATGAGTTCTATAGATCACAGGAAGCGGATGCCAATGAAAGCGCTCACATCAAGAGAGCATGAATGATTTTGTCGAAGACAAATTAAGATAAAGACAGCTTTTTGGTCTCACTAAAGAAACGCCTTGCCATAGCAGGTTAAATTCGCGTTTCCGTTCCTTTTTCGATGATGCAAAATAGCCCTCCGGTGCGCCTTCTCTTGCTTGCACGGGAAGAGCCTGGGCGAATCGCGCAGCCGAGCGGGCCTTTACCGTGCCGCCGCATGACAAAAGAATATCGATGGCCTCAAGCCACAAGGCCGAGGCGTCATCCACAAGAGCACGGCGTAAATCGTTACAGAAGGATGGTATGGCAGTTTTTTCGAACGTCAAGATCAGCACCCGCCTGGGGGGCGGCTTTTTTCTCGTACTCGCACTTAGCGGCGGCATCACCGGCATCGGTACCTGGAGCCTGCATCAGGTCGGCGCCAGCACTGAAGAAATGGCGGTATTCAATTACAAGGAACGTCTTGCGCAGCAGTGGATACGCTCCATCTCGCTGAATGCCGAACGCGCCATCATTGCGGCGAAAAGCACCGATGCCGAACATCGCAAGCAATTGGCCGAGAAGATGAGCGCCGAGACCGAGAAGATCAACAAGTTCCAGAGCGAACTCACGGGTCTGGTAAAGAGCGAACAGGGCAAGAAGCTCCTTGCCGCCTCCACGGAAAAAAGGAAGGTCTACATCGAAGCCCGGTCGCAGATATTGAAGATGCATGATGACGGCGCGGACATTGCGAAGATCCGCGCGACGGTCGACGAGAAGCTGGTGCCGGCGCTCAGGAGCTATATCGAGACGGTGGAAGCAACCCTCGAATATCAGCAGCATTTGGCGGAAGAGGCTCACGTCAAGGTCAAGTCGATCGAGCAGTCCAGCGTCAACATCGTCCTGCTGATCAGCCTGTTCGCCTTGGGCTTGGGCGCCCTGCTCTCGTGGCTCATTTCTCGCAGCATCCTCGTGCCGCTCAACAAAGCCGTCTCGGTCGCGCGCACCGTGGCATCGGGCGACCTGACCAGCCGCATCGAGGTGCAGTCGGCCGACGAAACGGGCCAGCTGCTGCAGGCCCTGAAGGACATGAACGACAGCCTGACGTCCATCGTGGGCGAGGTGAAGCGCAGCTCGGACACCATCGCCACCGCATCGGTGCAAATCGCGTCCGGCAACCAGGACCTGTCCTCCCGCACCGAGCAGCAGGCCGCCTCGCTGGAGGAAACCGCTTCTTCCATGGAAGAGCTCACTTCCACCGTCAAGCAGAACGCCGACAATGCGCGCCAGGCCAATCAGCTGGCCATCTCCGCCTCCGACGTCGCCGTCAAGGGTGGCGAGGTGGTCGGCCAGGTGGTCGATACGATGAGCGCGATCACCGAATCGTCGCGGAAGATCGTCGACATCATCGACACCATCGATGGCATTGCCTTCCAGACCAACATTCTGGCCCTCAATGCCGCCGTCGAAGCGGCGCGTGCCGGCGAGCAGGGACGCGGCTTCGCCGTGGTCGCCGCGGAGGTGCGCAGCCTCGCCCAGCGCAGCGCGGCCGCGGCCAAGGAGATCAAGGGCCTGATCGACAACTCGGTGGAGAAGGTGGACATCGGCAGCAGGCTGGTGGAACAGGCAGGGACGACCATGGACGAGGTGGTGTCGAGCATTCGCCGCGTATCCGACATCGTTGGCGAGATCGCAGCCGCCAGCCAGGAACAGAGCACCGGCATCGAACAAGTCAATCTCGCCATCGGACAGATGGATCAGGTAACCCAGCAGAACGCCGCCCTGGTGGAGGAAGCTGCTGCCGCCACCGAGTCGATGCAGGACCAGGTGCGCAGCCTGGCCCGCTCGGTAGGCGCGTTCAATCTGTCCATCGCCGACGCGCCCTCATCCTTGCCTGCGCCATCCGCCCCGGCTGCTGCACTGCCGCGCCAATCCGCCCAGCGCGTGGCCCAAAGGCGATCGCTGCCCTCGGCCAAGCCGGCCAAGATGACCCTGCCAAACGACGGCGGCGACTGGGAGCAGTTTTAGTTTCGGCATCACCAGACAAGTTATTTGCCCAAAATGCCGCCCGGTCCAGCACCGGGCGGCATTTTTATTTGGGACTCAGTTCGCAATGAGCGCGCATCAAACGCGAGCAAACGCGATCGACCGGGATGGCCATTCCTGGCATCGATCAATGTCTGCCTTGCAGGGGCAAGCCATTGCCAAAGAGGTTCAGATATCGCGAGCAAAGCCGCGCATGGCGCAACGCACCAAAGCGGGCGTCGCTCTATCAGATCACTGAAGCCCGCATCGCAAATGATGGCCTGCGGCCGAAACATCGCCACCGAGTCAATCGACGGTGAGCCAGCAATGATTCCCATACACAACATTTCCTTTGGACAAAACATATTCCCGGTATAGAATCAATTCGCCTCGCGCCATCCGCTTCGCGCGCATGATTGGAGACCTATGAAAGGCATCGTATTTAATCTTCTGGAAGAAGCGGTGAGCTCTGAATACGGCGACGCCGTATGGGACCAATTCCTCGACGAGGCAGGATTGGAGGGAGCGTACACCTCGCTTGGCAGTTACAACGATGCCGAGATCTCTGCCATCGTAGAAATCGCGGCCAAAACGCTGCAGATAGCGCCGGAAGATGTGCTGCGCTGGTTCGGGCAACGCGCCATGCCGCTACTGGCGAAACGGTATCCCGCATTCTTCGCCAATCACACTACCGCCTCCAGCTTTCTGCTGACGCTGAACAGCATCATCCATCCGGAAGTGCGGAAACTCTATCCCGGCGCTACCCCGCCGGTTTTCGATTTCGACCAATCGCCCGATGGCAAGCTCGCCATTGGCTATAACTCGGACCGCCGCCTGTGCGCGCTCGCTGAAGGCTTCATGCAAGGCGCCGCCACGTATTACCAGGAGCGCATCGAGATACAGCAGCCGCAGTGCATGCACCATGGCGAGAAGAAGTGCGTGTTCCACGTCCGGTTCCGTCGTGACACCCCCGTCTGAGCAGGCAGCCGCCTCACCGGAAGTCGTGCGCCTGCAGCGTCGATTGCAGCGCGAAACCGCGGCTCGCCACGAAGCGGAAGCGATTGCTGAACGCGGCCTGCGCGACCTGTATCAGAAGCAGCAGGAAATAGCGCTATTGGAAAGCATTGCGGCGGCCGCCAACAATGCGTCCAGCGTCAGCGAAGCAATGCAGCACGCCCTGGAATCGGTTTGCCAGTTCACCGGCGCCCCGCTCGGCCATCTTTTGCTGGTGCGCAGTCACGACGACAAGAGCGTCATTGAGTCTACGGCCACCTGGCATGATCAAGGCGACGGACGCTTCGACGGACTGCGCGCCGCAACCGAAGCCGCCACAGCCGAACAGGAGTGCGACCGCTATCGCGATTTATTGCAATCGGCAGCTCCGGTGTATTGCAACTTCACGGAAGCCGATGCACATCAGCCTGCCCATATCGCGGCCGCGATGCACAGCGGCTTTGCGTCGTTCTTTGCCTTGCCGGTGGTGATTGGTTCGGATACCGTGGCCATACTCGAGTTTTTCAGCCGCGAACGTCAGGATCCACAGCAGCCCATGTCGCGCCTGATGATGCAGATCGGCACCCAGCTCGGGCGAGTGGTCGAACGCGAGCGCGCAAGCGAAAGATTGCTGCATGATGCGCTGCACGATCCGCTGACGCAGCTGGGCAATCGCAAGCTCTTTCTCAGCCGCCTGGCGCAGGCCTTACAGCAAGCCAGGCGCGACCCCGACTATCAGTTCGCCGTGCTCTTCGTTGATCTGGACCGCTTCAAGGCGATCAACGACGGGCTTGGCCATCAGGCCGGCGACCAGCTGATCCTGGCCACGGCGGATCGCCTAGGCGCCTGCCTGCGACTTACCGACCTCGTCACCCGCAATAATCCTGAAGATGGGGGCAACGATACGGTGGCCCGCCTGGGTGGCGATGAATTCACCATCCTGCTCGACAAGATCGCCAATCCGCAGTCCGCCATCCGGGTTGCGGAGCGCGTGCTCAACGTGGTGGCGGAGCCGCTCCTGCTCGACCAGCAACAGGTGAACGTCACCGCAAGCATCGGCATCGCCCTCAGCGCCACGGGCTACACGGATGTACATACCGTACTGCGCGACGCGGACATCGCCATGTACCACGCGAAGCAGACCGGGCGCGCGCGATGGATCATGTTTGATCAATCCATGCAGCAGTCTGCGCTGCGACGGTTGCAACTGGAGGCCGATCTCCGAGCCGCGGTCGAAGGCGGTCAGCTGTCGCTGCAATACCAGCCGATCGTCGTCCCCTTTTCTGAACGCATCACCGGCTTCGAGGCGCTTCTCCGCTGGCGGCACCCGGTCTTCGGCTGGATATCGCCGGCGGAATTCATTCCGGTCGCCGAGGAGACCGGGATCATCGGCCCGATCGGCAAATGGGTGATCGAACAGGCCTGTGCTCAGCTCAAGCAGTGGCAGCAAATCGGCGGTTCGGAACTCAGCATGAGCGTGAATGTTTCAGCGGTTCAATTGAATGACGACGCGCTTGTCGGCGTCGTGACGAACGCCTTGGAGAAGTCAGGCGTATCCCCCGAAACATTGAAGCTTGAATTGACCGAAACCGCCGTGATGACCAATCCCGACCGGGCTCTGCTCATCTTTCAGCAGCTCAAGACATTGGGCGTCAAGCTCAGTCTGGATGATTTCGGCACGGGCTATTCCTCGCTCAGCCATTTGCGGCGCCTGCCGATCGATACGCTGAAAATCGACCGTTCTTTCGTCAGCCAGATGGACAAGCACGACGACAAGCGCCAGATCGCCGAGGTAGTCGTCATGCTAGCCCGCACGCTTGCGATGAAAGTCGTGGCGGAAGGCGCCGAGACGGAAGAAGAAGTCCGCATCCTGCGCGAGATCGGGAGCGATTTCGTTCAAGGCTATTTCTATTACCGGCCCCTGGATGCCGACCATGCGACCCATGCCTTGCAACAGCAAATCGTGGGCGCCCTACCCTGCGCGCTGGAAAACTAGCTGGTTGGATCTTGGAAGCGCGAGCTTCCTTCAACTCAATCGCTTCGCGAGATTCTCGAAGAGAGCGTCAATTGCGAAACACGGTCAAGTAAAGCGCCCATTGCCTGACTGCGTTTCGACGCCCCATCAACCCACCGCCGCTTTTGCCTGCATGCTTCCCCACTTTGCCACGGCAGATCGGCTTTCAGCTGATCGCGAACCTATTTCGAATCCGCGATGCGCGCAATCTTGACATAGGTTGCCACCGCCTGTCCCGTGAGGAGCGAAGTAATACCGCTGCATAGCACGCGTAAGCCATTTTTGCCGAGAAGCCAGCGGTCGTCCTCGGAGCGTCCAGTATTTCGGGCGCGCCGCAACTCATCCTGGAAAACACCATTCGCCTGGTCTTCCTCAGTGTAGAGCAGCTCGGCGCTGCATCCGATCATCTCGGCTTCTGAATACCCAAAGACCCGCTCTGCTCCGAGGTTCCAGCTTGTGACGATGCCATCGGTGTCCAAGGTCGCTATCGCATAGTCTTGGTTGGTCCCGGTGATGAGCTGCATGCGCTGCTCGCTGGTGTGCAACCTGTTCTCTGCCAATCTGCGCCTGGATATATCGATGAAGGACAGAATCAGGCCGTCGATATGGTCTTCGGACGTACGGTAAGGCAGAAGGCGGGCGATGTACCATTGCCCATCCTCGGTGCCATGCACCTCCCGTTCATTCGGCTGCAGCGTCTGAAATACGCTTTCGATGTCGTCTTCAAGTTCCGGATAATCGAGGCGGTAGGTGATGTCCAGCAGCGAGCGGTTGACATCGCTCTCGATGAGATTGAACAGCTTGGTGCAAGGCTTGGAGTAGCGCTTGATGCGCATGTTACGGTCGACGAAGAGGGTAGGAATTTCGGTTGCCGACAGAAGATTCTTCAGATCGTCGTTAATCTTTGCGGTTTCATCGACCTTCATTTTCAATTCCTGATTGACGGTAATCAGCTCTTCGTTGATCGACTGCAGTTCCTCCTTGCTGGTTTCCAGCTCCTCGGCGGTAGAGCGCAGCTCCTCGTTACTCGCTTGCAGCTCCTCATTCGCGCCCTTCAGTTCTTCAAGTGCCGTCTCGTACTGCTCTATCACCGAGCGCAGCTGCTCCTTGGTGTGCATCAGTTCCTTTTCGAGATGGATCGCAACCGTGTTGTCCATCGGCGGACCGGCGATAAAGCCGCACTCGGGCGCATCGACGGATTCCTCGAACGCCAGGAAGAACATGCCGGTTCCCGCATGCTGACCGCAAGGTGGACGGATCACGATGCGTATGAACCTCGTCTCGGTGCCCGCCTGCAACGGCAGGTAGCGGGTGGCGATTTCCTGATGCGACTGGGATGCCTGGAATAGCGCCGCACGCAGCTCCAGCTGCAGGCCGGGATGGATCGTCGTCAGAATGTCGGTGGAGGGTTCGCCTCCAGGGTAGTGGAGAAAGCGGCCGGCGCTTTTCGTCGTGTACACGACAGCACGGTTCTCGTCGATCAGGATGCTGGGCGGCGCGTAATCTTCAAGGAATTGCCGGTGTATTTCCTGCGGCACGGCGCGCCGGCGCGCCGCTTGCTGCTCGACGGGCTGCAGGTTCGAAAGGTGGTGCATGGCTGGCAACGTTGGAATCAGCGCGCGGTTGCCACTGGACCGAGTGTCGCTGGCCTGGTAAATGCGATGCTTCTTGTCGACCGGGATGAAAAGGTCGGGCAGCACATCGACCGATTCCGCCGTGCCGAGAAAAAGAAAGCCGTTCGGAGCCAGCGCATAATGAAGGAGTTCGAACACCTTTTTCTGCACGTCCCGGTCGAGATAAATCAGCAGATTGCGGCATGTGATCAGGTGCAGGCGGGAAAAGGGCGGATCACGCAAGACATTGTGAATGGCGAACAGCACCTTTCCCCGAATCTCGCGCTTCACCGCGTAGCTTTCATCGAGCTTGTCGAAATACTGGCGCAAGCGGGCTGGGGCTACGTCGGTGACGATTGAATTGGGATACACCCCGCGCCGCCCAGTCTCGATCGCGCGTTCATCGATATCCGAAGCGAAGACCTGGATTGATCTTGGTGCGCCGGCCAGGGTGTTCTGGTCCGCAAGCAGCATCGCCAGCGAATAGGCTTCCTCGCCTGTGGCGCATCCGACCGACCAGGCGCGGATTTGCTCATCTGCCAGCGCATCCTGAAAGATTTTGGGAATGACATCCCGCTCTAGCGCTTCAAAGGCGGTACGGTCGCGGAAAAAATTGGTAACGCTGATCAGCATGTCCTGCAGCAGGGCGCGAGCTTCGCCCGAGTCGGCTTCCAAGTGATTACGGTAAGCGATCACGTTCGGCAAGCCGGTGACCTGCAATCTCCGCTCGATGCGGCGTAATACGGTCGCGCGCTTGTAATGCTGGAAATCATGGCCCGTGCGCATGTGCAGGATTTTCATGATTTCGCGCAGGGCAATCTCCGTTTCTCCCGCCTGGGATTTCAGGGTCTCCGTCGACAGGCTTTTTTCCAGGTTGTGCGCCAACGGCAGTTGCAGCGAGGTCGCGTTATGAAAGAGATCAAGCAGCTTCTGCGGCATGTCCACCACCGGCAGCACCCAGTCCACCAGCCCGGTCTGAATCGCGCAACGCGGCATGCTGTCATACTCGGCATCGTCGGGCAGCTGGGTGAAGGTCATGCCGCCCATTTCCTTGATCCTGGCGATACCGACGGCGCCATCCGAACCGGCGCCGGACAAGATGACGCCGATCGACCGTTCACGGTGAACCTCGGCCAAGGTGCGAAAGAAAACATCGATGGTCACATGCCGACCGCGCGGACGGGCCGCTTCGACGATTTGCAGCGCGCCATCATTCATCAGCAGGTCTTTGGTCGGCGGAATGATGTAGACGTGATTCGGCTGGATCGTCACCGTTTGCATCACCTGCAGCACCGGCATCCTGGTTTTTTCCTGCAGGATCTGGGCGATATTGCTCTTATGCGTTGGCGAAAGATGGAGTACCACCACAAATGCCATGCCGTTTTCCGAGGGCATGGCCTCGAAGAAGCGGACCAATGCTTCGATGCCGCCGGCAGAGGCGCCCATGCCGACGACGAAAAACGGCAGGCTGCTGGGTACAAAGCCAGGCGCGGGGGGCGGGAATTGCGGAAGCCTGGATTTGTCTTCGTTCATGGAAAGCGATCAGGTATGGAGTTATTTAATTGATATTCAGCTTACACCCATCGTCGTTCGCTTAGTTGCTGTTTGACCGGCATGACGGAAATTGCCTTTTCGCGCGCCTGACAGACTGCGTGGCCGGAAACCGGCTTTTCCTTGTCGCCCTCATCGTGAGCGCTTGATTGCCGGCTCGCGTTAATGAGCCGCGTTGCCAAGCATCCGCTGGAAAATGGCGGCCGGCACTGCGTGCGAGAAGTAGTAACCCTGGCCGTAATCGCAGCCAGCCTGCAGCAGCAGTCTCCGCTGCTCCTCGGTTTCTATCCCTTCGGCAATCACTTTCAAGCCGAGCTTATGGGCCATCAGAATGATGGTTTCCACAATCGTGCGATGGGCGCGGTTCTCACTTATGCCCTTTACAAACGACTGATCGATCTTGAGATAGTCGAGGTGGAACTGGTGAAGGTAGGACATTGCCGAGTAGCCGGTGCCGAAATCATCGAGCGCCACCATCAGTCCGGATTCGGCGTAGCGCAACAATTGATTCTTGACCGCCTGGGATGGATGAAGCAACAGACCTTCGGTAATCTCCATGATGATCGCGCTGGTAGGCACGTTCATTTTGGCGAGATAATCCAGCCAGTCAGAAGAAGCATTTTCCGATAGAAATTCAACCGGGGAGCGGTTAATGGAGATCGGGATCAGGTGGCCGGCGATCAGGCAGGCTTGCTTGGCGCAGGCAACCGCTTCACAAAATACCCAGTTGCTGATCTCCAGAATCAACCCCGTCTCTTCCGCCAGCGGAATGAATTTCGCTGGCTCGATGTTGCCCATTTCCGGGTGCTGCCAGCGCAGCAACGCCTCCGCCTTGACGATGTTGGAGGTATTCAGGTCGACGACGGGCTGGAAATGGAGCGACAGTTCGCCGACTGCCAGCGCCCGCCGCAAAGCGTTGGAAAGGCGCAGCCGGGTATGGGCATGCTCATCCATCTCTGTTCTGTAATAGCTGAAGCGATTCTTGCCGTTTTGCTTGGCGATGTACATGGCCTGATCGGCTTTCTTGATCAAGTCCTTGCCTTCATCGGTGTCGAGGGGAAAGAGTGCCGCTCCGATGCTGCCCGTAATGTGTCCGAGCGCATGGCCCAGATAAAATGGCGTGGCCAGGCCATGCAGCAGTTTTTCAATCACCAGGTCGACATGACCCAAATCCTCCAAGCCCGTCAGAATGATCGTGAACTCGTCCCCGCCCCAGCGCGCGACGACATCCGTCTTGCGCACACAGGCTTTGATGCGGTACGCCGCTTCGATCAGCAGGAGGTCGCCAACATCGTGGCCATACAGATCGTTCACATGCTTGAACCCATCCAGGTCCACGAATAGGAGCGCCAGTTTTCGATCCGAGCGCTGGGAGCTGCGTATCTCCTGCTCCAGGCGATCCCGAAACATGCGTCGGTTGGCCAGTCCGGTCAGCGCGTCCACGTTGGCGTGGCGCCAGGCGAGCCCCTCTGCATCCTTGCGTACGCTGATATCGGACGTCATGCCGCCCATGGCGATGGGCTGGCCAGCCTGGTCCCAAGCGACCACCACGCCGCGCGACAACACCCATTTCCAACGGCCCTGACGATCGAGGAGTCGAAATTCACATTCATAGATTTTCTTATCGCCCCTGACGCAGGCCTGCACTGCCTCCATCACGCGCTCGTAGTCTTCCGAATGAATGAGCCGACGCCAGTTCACCTTGCCGGTGAATCGCTCATTCTTTTGCCAGCCGAATATTTCCTTGAGTTTTCCCGAAACGCTGTAGGTGTCCTGAATGAGATCCCATTCCCAGATACCTTCTCCCGTTCCTTCCACCGCCAGCTTAAGGCGTTCATTCATGACGCGCAGATGGTCGCGCGTCTGCGTCTTTTCCGTTACGTCGCGCAGGATGAATTGCGTCGCGGGCCGGCCTTCCCAGTTCAAGAAGGCACAGGAAACGTCCAGGAAAGCTGCGTCCCTGTTTGGTCGGGCACAGCGGAAGGTTGCCGGTACGGCTTCCCGCCTGACCTGACACGCTTCCGTCAAGCGTTGTAAAAGTTCGCTCATCGGCGAACCGCTGGCCTGCTCTTCGGCGAGCCTGCGAATGAGACTTCTTGGCGTATCGGCATTCAGAATGCGCGCCGCAGACGGGTTCGCATACACGAAACGGCCACCGCGTTTCACAAGAATGCCGTCCGGATTGCTGTCGGCAAGGGCGCGATAGCGTTCCGCGCTGGCATGGGCGGCAGCTTCGGCATCTTTCCTGGCGCTCACGTCCATGCACACGCCAATGATGCGCCCGGCGTTGTCCTTCCCTTGCCAGACGACGGTAGCGCGCGTCAACAGCCATATCTTTTCGCCAGCGGGAAGCTGCAGCCGGTATTCAATGTCAAACGGCCTGCCGCCCGACACATGCTTCGCTACGCCAGCGCGGTCCTCAAGACAGATCAGCTGCATCCAGCGATCCGCGGGGATGAGGTGGAATCGCTCGGGAAAGCCGACCAGTCGCGCCAGCGTCGGGGACAGCATGATCGTTTGGGAAGGCTGATCGAGATACCAGAGGCCAATGCCGGCGGCTCCGGCGGCGAGGCGGTAGGTCTGATCCAGACAGTTCTGCTGGGCGCTGAACCACTCCGACGCAGTTCCCCCCGAAAGAAGTGACGGTTCCGAAGACAGCGCAGAGCTGAAGGCACGCAAACTGCCGGGAATCTCGGCGGCGCTCATTAGTGGATATTTAGGCGGAACATGTTTGGAACCTCTGAAAATTTTTAAGTTCCATTTTTGAGCCAGAACGCTGTTCTTATTTAATTTGGCGTAACCCGCCGAAGAGCGGTCTCTTCAAAAACCAGTCGCAAGCGTCTCTTGGCTGATTTCCGCAATGGCGGCCTGCGCGAAATCCACTATTTATGCATGCTGCGAACTATGTCGACCACGTCGCTCTTACCGACAGCGGTGCGAATCGGCAGGCTGGACACAACACGCAAATTTCCTGAGACCATTTTATGGTTTGCTGGCCATCCCGTTTGGAAGGCGTCATTGAATCGTGCCGTTTTACCGTATGGACCGCGCTAAGCATTCGGGTGGGACGGACTCCTCCAGGTTGATGACCTCGCCCTGGCCGCGGCTGGCAATGCGATGTCCCGTCATGACAACCTTGTTCGCCTAGCCTGTTCAGCCATCGTAGAACGCGTCTCGGACAGATACAAGAAAACGCTTTCAACAGAATTGACCAAAAGCAGACCTTCGAAGCAAGCAACGTTACCCCGCCCGCCATACACCGCCTCAACCACTGACAAGCTGGTTCACCGAGGCTTCGTCTATCGTCGCTTGACTACCGGCTGATCCTGCCCGCCGCTGCAATGAACTGGGCGAAGACGATCGGCTTGCGCATGTGGGTTTCGAATCCCGCTGCAAGCGCCCGATCGACATCGCTGGGACGGGTGAACCCGCTTAAGGCAATCGCCGGCGTCGTTGCCGTGTTCGTCGCAGCACGGAGCGCTGCCAGCAAGGCATATCCGTCCATATCGGGCATGCCGATGTCTGAAACGATGAGGTGAAAAACGTCGGCGGACCGTTCCACGAGCTCCAGCGCCTGAGCGCCGCTCGACGCCGCCAGTACCTGCGCCCCTTCACTCGTCAGCAGCGCTGTCAGCGCCTCCAGCGTCTCGATGGAATCATCCACCAGCAGCACCCGCTTGCCGGCAACGCTTCGGGTTGGCCCGATTTCAGGCGGTGATGCCGATGGCTGGGAGACCGCGAGCGGCAAATAGACGCGGAATTGGGCGCCCCGTCCTTCGCCGGCGGACTGCGCCTCAACCCGGCCGCCATGGCTGTGCACCAGCTCCTTCACCAGCGCCAGTCCGATGCCCATGCCGCCATGCTGCCGCGTCGTGCTGTTGTTGGCTTGCCGGAACATGTCGAAGACATGCGGCAGGAACTCTGGCGCAATCCCCTTGCCGGTGTCCGCGACTTCGATGCAAGCCATGTCGTCTTCCCGCGAAACCCGCACCTGCACGGTGCCGCCTGCCGGCGTGAACTTGAGGGCATTGCTCAGCAGGTTCCAGATGATCTGCTCGATGCGGACAACGTCGCCCTGAATGATCAGGTCTTGCGCCGACGCATCCAGAGCGAGCCTGATCCGCTCGTGCTTCGCGTCCTGCTCCATCAGCCTGACCACATGGCAGACGCGCTCCGACACGTCGAGCTGCGAGTGCGTCAGGGTCAGCTTGCCAGTGTGCAGGCGCGACAGGTCCATCAGGTCGTCGATGATCCGGGCCTGCCCCTCGACCATGCGCTTGATGGTGGCCGTCCCGCGCGAGATGGCAGGCAAATGGGCGGCTTCGGGAATGCGGCTCAGCATTTCCGCCGTCAGCTGTATCAGGTTGAGCGGTTGCTTGAGTTCATGCGAGAGCACCGCAAAAAACTCATCACGTACGCGCGCCGCTTCTTCGGCCCGGATCCGTTCCTGCCTTTCCCATTCCAGCTTCGCGTCCTGCTGATCGTGGCGCCACTTGGCATCGGTCAGGTCTCGGGCAATCTTCACATACCCGCCGATCTCGTCATCCACCAGCGGCGAGGTGATGCCGCTGCAATAGACGCGCATGCCGTTGCGCCGCAGGTGCCAGCGATCGTCCTCGGCCCGGCCGTCTTCCCGCGCACGGCGCAGTTCATCCTGGTACGCGCCGGCCTCCCGGTCTTCAGGGGTGAACAGGATTTCGCCGCTCTGGCCGACGATATCCGCTTCGGTATATCCGAACAAGCGCTCGGCGCCGCTGTTCCAGCTGGTGATGATGCCGTCGGCATCCATCGTGGAAATCGCATAGTCCCGTGTGCTGGCTGCGATCAACCGCATCCGCTGCTCGCTGCCACGCAGTTTTTCCTCCGCCAGCTTGCGCCGGGAAATGTCGATGAATGACAGCACCAAACCTTCGATGCGGTCTTCCGCCGTGCGGTACGGCAGGAGCCGGGCGATGTACCAGACGCCGTCGTTGGTGCCGCGCACTTCGCGTTCGGACGGCTGCAGCGAATCGAAGACCTGTTCGATGTCCTGCCCCAGCTCCGGGTAATCAAGCCGGTAGGTGATGTCGAGGATCGAGCGATTGATATCGGAGCTGATGAGGTTGAACAGCCGCGTGCACGGCTTTGAATAGCGCTTGATGCGCAGGTTGCGGTCGATGAACAGGGTCGCTATTTCCGTCGCTGACAGGAAATTTTGCAGGTCATCGTTCGCCTTCGCCGTTTCATCGACCTTCGTCTTCAACTCGTTGTTGACGGTGGTGAGTTCTTCGTTGATCGATTGCAGTTCTTCCTTGCTGGTTTCGAGCTCTTCAGCGGTCGAGCGCAATTCTTCATTGCTTGCCTGCAGCTCCTCGTTGGTGCCCTTCAAATCTTCGAGCGTCGCTTCGTATTGCTCAATCGCGGTACGCAACTGTTCCTTGGTCTGGGTCAGCTCCTGCTCAAGGTGCATGGCGACTGAATTGTCGCCGCTCTGCATGATGGCGGGCTCGACGTCCCCCGGCGTGTCGCGCTCTTCAAACAGCAGCAGGGTGGCGCCGGTGCCGGCATGATGATCGCGGGCTGGATGGATGCGAATGCGGACGAAAGTATCGGTATCGCCTTCGCGCAGGGACAAGAAGCGGGTCTGCACATCCATGTGACCCTGCGCGGCCCGGAACAGGGCGGCGCGTAGTTCCAGCTGCAGATCGGGATGCAGGGTCACCAGAATGTCGCGCGAGGGCTCGCCGCCGGGATGGTAGAGGTACCGTCCGGCTTGCTTCGTGGCATAGATGATCTGGTGATTCTGGTCGATCAGGATGCCGGGCGGACCGGAGATCTCCACCAGCTGACGATACAGATCCTGCGGCGACAGGTGCCGCCGGTCCACGGTGTCCTTGGGCGCCTTCACGAGCGGCCGGCTGGATTTGCTGATCAGGGACGGGGCATGGAATATCGTCTCCGAGCGCACGCTTGCGGCCCGGTAGATGCGGCTCTTCTTGTCCACCGGCGTGAAATAGCGCGTTACCGCGTCCGCCGACTCGGCGGTTCCGAGAAACAGGTAGCCATTCGGATACAAGGCGTAGTGCAGGACTTCCAGCACCTTGGTCTGGACGTCACGGTCGAGGTAAATCAGCAGATTGCGGCAGGAAATCAGGTGCAGCCGGGAAAACGGCGGGTCCTGCAGGATGTTATGGATGGCGAACAGCACCTTCTCCCGAATTTCCCGCTTCACGCGGAAGTGCTCGTCCTGCCGGTCGAAATATTCCCGCAGCCGCGTCGGCGTCACATCGGTGATGATTGAGCTCGGATAGAGGCCGGTGCGCGCGGTCGCCACGGCCTGCTCATCGATGTCGGATGCAAAGACCTGTATCGGTCTCGGCTTGGCCATCAGGCCGTTCTGATCCGCGAGGAGCATCGCAATCGAGTAGGCTTCCTCGCCGGTGGCGCAACCCACTGACCAGGCGCGGATCTGCTCGGTGTCCTTCGCCTCCTCGAAAATGCGCGGCACGACATCGCGCTCCAGGGCCTCGAAAGCGGTGCGATCGCGGAAAAAATTGGTGACGCTGATGAGCATGTCCTGCAGCAGCGCCGATGCTTCTTCGTCGTGCCGTTCCAGGTAATGCCGGTAAGCGATTACGTTGGCCAGGCCGCAGACCTGAAGCCGCCTTTCGATCCGGCGCAGCACCGTCGCGCGCTTATAGTGCTTGAAGTCATGGCCGGTCCGCTGCTGCAAAATCTCCAGGATGTCGCGCAGCGCATATTCCGCTTCCTGCGCCTGGGCTTCGGCATCGTCAACGTGAATGCTGCGCTCCAGCTCGCCGGCGGAAGGCAGCTGCACCAGGCGGGCGTTGCGGGTCAACTCCAGCAGTTTCTGCGGCATCTCGACCACGGGCAATACCAGATCGACCGTTCCCCGTTCCAGCGCGCTGCGCGGCATGCTGTCGTACTCCGCATCGTCGAGGGCTTGCACCAAGGTGAGACCGCCCTTTTCCTTGATGCGCGCAATGCCGACCGCGCCATCCGAACCCGCGCCGGAAAGGATGATGCCAATCGCCCTTTCCCGGTGTACTTCCGCCAGGGTGCGCAGGAACAGGTCGATGGCGACATGACGGCCGGGAGGACGTGCTGCCGAGACCACCTGCAGCGTGCCATCGTTCATCAGCAGATCCAGCGTCGGCGAGATGATATAGACATGGTTGGGCTCGATCGGCACGGTTTCAGTGACTTGGCTGACCGGCATCCTGGTCTTGACCTGCAGGATCTTGTCGAGGCTGCTTTGATGCTTGGGCGAGAGATGCAGCACGATGACGAACGCCATGCCGTTTTCCGCCGGCATGGCTTCGAGAAACCGGCTCACCGCATCGATGCCGCCCGCGGAGGCGCCGATTCCGACCACACAGAACGGGAGCGAGCTGGGGATGAATCCCGGCGCCGGCGGGGGAAATTCGAAAATCTGGCGTTCGTTGTCGTCCATGGCAAAACTCTCGGATAGTTGGCTATTTCACATTAACGAACGAGCATAACTCATTCCACCTCAGCGAAGGTGTCGGGAATCCCGCCTCTCATCAGAGGATTGACCGCTAAGCACCCGCCCCTTGCAGGCCGGCTGCCTGTCGACCGTCACTGCCGCCCGGCGCGATGCCCATGAGGCGATCAAAGCGGTCGCGCAGATCGAAACAGCACTTGTGGCACGCTTCGCCAATTGGAACTCAAGCAGGAGCCGGGCATAGACGGCTTCGGGAAGCAGCGACGGAACATGGCAGCCGGGGAGCCCTTGTCCACAGGGAGCATGATGTTTCTTCGCAATGCAACCGTAACGACAGGAGGAAAACCCGTCAGCAGCCGAAAGATCAGCCAAGGAAAATGCGCGACCTGATCCCGGTACACGAAGTCAGATTTCTGGCTCGGGCGTCCGTTGCGCCCACTGGAAACCTTCATGCTTGGTAATGGACGCGATCTCGATCGGTCCACCCACGGTCTTGGGGCGTGGCACCGAGTATCGGATGAATCCCACGGTGGTCTCGGCCAGATAACGGGCCAGATCTATCGCATCCTGAATCGGCATGGCATCGACGAACAGCAGTTCGTACAAGTCGGGCACGAGTTTCTCGCGTAATGCGTTTGCCTGTTCTTCTGATAAACCATGCTTGACCGCGAACTCGTTGAACCGGGTACCGAGCCCGAACACGAGCCGGTCCAGTGCCTCGTATTCGCCGTCCCAGCGCAAGCCGAATTCCTGTTCCCCTTGGACACAGCGCGGCAGCGGACAGTCCTGTCCCATCAGATTGACTTCCCATATTTCAGCCAGCGGCCTGCCTGCCGAATATCCGCACAGCCGGAACTTCGTGTACGTTGTGGCGCCATGCGCTATCGATTTTTCCTCGAATAAAAATGCCCGCAAGCGCCTGGCAATGGCTTCCATACTGTAATTGCTCGGATCCAGCCGCCATTCCAGATGCTGACTGTCGTTGCCGCTTAGCCGATTGCGCAAATCCTTGAGCAGGGTCTCAACTGATTCACTTCCAATGCCCCCGGCGCCAGTCGCCATGACCCCCACCGGCAAGGCGGCATGGACATTCATGATCTTGTGCGAGTGGTAGTACACCATGCCGCTGGCAAAAGAGCTGGCGCTGTCTGCCGCCATTACCACGCCGTCATTAATTTTTACCGATACCAATACGGTCATATTTACCTCCGCCGATGGGTCTGCATCTCAGACATGCAGGCAGCGGGAACCCTGCCAGACCACTTCACCGCTTGAGAGATTGCTGCATGATGGCATACAAAACAGGCCTTGCTTTTGGGACCATGTCGCTTCACCGCTGATGGTTTTCTCTTGATGCATTGCTGGACTAAGCGTCCGTCTTTGAGGCAAGCTCACGTTTGCCATCAAATTCCACCACGCCAGCGCATCAAATGCCTCGAATCGACCGCAAGCCTCTGTCGGGAGGAAGACTTTGCAAACAATGCTTGTATATCAGCGTCGCTGCTAACTTCATTAAAAGGCTAGCCGGTAGACTTCTTCCCCCGGGGCACCCTGCGAAATGCACGCAGGCCATTTGCTGGCGGCACGCATCCGGACTTTCCAGCTTGGTTTGTCGAACCGCTCGATACGCCAGAATTTTGCAAGGCTTGCTGTAGATTGCTGCATATTGCTTCCAGGCGTGCATCCGACGCTTCCTTAAGTTGCTCCCCCCAGTAACAGGCCAATTCCTGGTCTGTGAAGTACATGCGAATGACATGTTCACCAATGCTGATGTCCAGCAGGTGAGGGCTCTTATGATCCATGCCTTCGCCATGATTCCAGACAAAACCCTCGATCCTCAAAGTCAAGCGGCGACATATGGCCGTCAGCTTGGCTTCGACTTCCGTCGCTGCCAGAGTTCGCTGCACGGCATCGAAATAGACTATTTGCGTCATGACCCCTGCCTCTCAGGACGAATGACCAACATTCTGATGGCCTAGGGTCATGTGAGTTGGTTTGCGAAGCACAGTTGCCCGGATTCGGCGTGGATGTTTGCGAAAACGCATACATCTTCGCGGATCACCAAACGGCAGCGCGCGTGCAGTAATAGGCTTGTTTCGACGTGGCGCTTCAATTCCTGCATATATCTTTTTCGGACTTTTCAACTGAAGCGGCATTTCCGCGCCTGGTTGGGGCGGAGCGAACTAGGAGCGCGCGGGAGCATGGAAATTCGAGGCGCTACGATGATACGGCGAGCAAGGAAGCGATGATCCGCCGCGGACGGACCTTTGGCAGCTTTCTTTGCGATGCCGAATCCGTTCCGTCCATGCAGATCGGCACCCCGATACCAAAGCCGGACGAGAACAGCCCGAAGTGACGATCGACTGCTCGCCGCTGCATGCTCGCGGACCCTCTTTGGCTTCAGCGTTGCAAGGAATGGAAAGCAGGTATGTCCTCTCTCGCCTATAGCTAAAATCGAAATAATGCTTGCCATACCTTGGCTTTAGGTCCAATGTGGTCAGGTCCGATGCCTCTAACCGCCCGTCTTCGCATCGGTACATTACACCCTTCCAGACGGTCGGTTCCGTGAAGGGGACCGCCACGATCACGCCCACCCGCGATTACCGGGGATTTTTGCCAAGCACGTCTCGCGACAGGTTTTCCCGCTCACTACGATCCCTAAGCCCACGGGCCAAAGCAGTATTCGTCCGTGGTGATCGACAGCAGCCGAATGGATGACCACGCACCTCGGCGGTACCAAGTCGATCAAACAACCGTCTCCTGCAGCAATGGCGTTGCCGCGCTTGACCGGGCGACGCCACTGGGGTGCTGCTGGCACTTACAGGCATGAAGAACGTCGGCTTCGACGTCATCAATGCACCGAATCACGAACGCTTTTCATGAACTACAGGGTCGCGCAATGGCATCGTAGCAAGGTTCCGGGACAATCAGTCCGCCGCGTTTTGAAAAAATGCCCCTTCACCGAACGGACGCAGGGCGATAGGCAATTCAATGGCATTCACCCCACCACCTTTACGGCTGACAACTTGCGACGGCTTGCCGGAGCGTCCATCAAGCCACATTTCGAGGAAAAGCCATGAGTGCATTTATTAGCAATCCGATTGTCATGCAACTCGGGGAGGTTGGCTTGTTCAGGGAATGGTTGAAAGACAACCCCTGCGACTATACGGTCGGCGCCATCGATATCATCGAACGCCAGGATGGTGGAGAGGAGCTTATTTTCATGCTGAACCGGGATGGCAATGCCCTCTCGACATTTGCCTCGGTCGGCGCCGCCCTGAGGTATATCGGCGACGCCGCGCTTACCCATGCCTTCGAGCGTTACCTTCTCGGCTTCAGCAGTACGCGGTTCGATCGACTTCAGGATGCCGTGCGAAAGGCATAGTACCTGCATTGACCAAGGCGTTTCGAAGCATTTTCAAACCTGAGTGCATCCGCGATTCATGCGCGGAGCAACGGATCGCCAAGAAAAAGCGCAAAAGACCCGCGATCTCCAGTTCCGTGATCGCCTGCCCTCGCAATGCCCTACTTTCCGCCCGGCTTGATGAATTTGAGAATGAACTCATCCTTGGGCTGCGGCGGCTCCGGCGTATTCTTGTCGCGGGGATCAGCCGGATTGCGCAGGAAAGCCCCTTCTGCCGCCAGCACGAAACCCGCAGCTTCCACCTCCCGCCGTAAAAAGGCTTCCTCGATCCGATGCAAGGTTCCCGATTCCGAGATCCCGGTTCCGGGGCGCCCCGAGTGATCGCCGATGACGTACATTCCTCCCGGCTTGAGCGCGGCAAACACCGCCCGGTTCAAGCGTGCACGGTCTACCTGAAGATGTCCCATGTCGTGATAGTTGAACATGAACGTCACCAGGTCCAGGCCATTGGATGCGGCTTCGGGCGGGACCGGGTCTTCGAACGGTCTGACGACTGGAACGATATGGCCTAGCGCAGGATGCCTGGCGCGCTCGGCCAAGGCGGCAGGCGACGGCAGTGGTGCCGGCCGAGGGGCCGCCTGAGCGGAAGGAGATGCGGTGCCGGCCTCGGGGGAAGCCGGTGGCGCGGCGTTCGGATTGCGCGGCGCGCTTTGCCCGTACACCTTGCCGCCGGGACCCACCGCTCGCGCGAGGAGTTCGGTCGTGTACCCTCCTCCGGCACTGAGGTCCAGCACGGTCATGCCTGGTCCCACGCCAATGAATTCCAGGATTTGTTCGGGCTTGCGGCGCCGGTCGTTGGTGCGATCGGCCGGCCGCCGATCCGGGCTGGCCACGATGGCCGCTATCCTCTCCTTCGAAATTGCCGCGCTTTCCGGAGAAGCGCGCATGCCACCGATTTGCGCGCAAGCGCCAAGCGCGGTTGCGACAACGAGCAGGACCAAGGTACGGCGGGAGATGCTGCTGATGCAGACTTTCTGATTGTGTTCCATATCGCCCTCTCGTCAAGAACAATCGATCATCGCCGCGGCCGGGCCGGCCCCGGCCCTTCAATTCGCCGGCTTCCTGCCGGATGGAATCACGTCGCGGCCAACGCCACGTCGGGCCTGCCGGTTTTAGCCGCCTCAACGTGGAATTCATCCAACCACTCCACCACTGCATCTGCATGGTAGGCGCAAATGACCGCTTCTGCTGAACCGTCTTCAGCTCAACCAAGGTGCCGTTTTTATTGCGAATGGCTGCTCTCGGCCGAACTGAGCCCGAAAGCAGTGCCACCTTCGGCACAAAATCACGTTTCAGTTCTTGCTGATTGCCGCAAGGACGGATGTCAGCGCCGTTATATCAATCGGTTCGACGAAGTAGTGGTCGAATCCGCAGCCAGACTGCTTGCTCGATCGCTCTCCTGCCCATACCCGGTCAGGGCAATGAGCACCGTCACTCCGTTTTTCTCCTGCGCCCGCAGATGGCGTGCCAGTTCGTTGCCATCGATTTCCGGCAGTCCGATATCGAGCAGGCCGACCACGCTCTTGACGAGCGCCAACCCCAGCCTCACGCCACTCAAGGGTCATCGATTTGATGACATGACGTATCTGCGCTGCCCGGTCGAAGGCAATCCGGCCTGCCGCAAATGGACGAAATCTGGGGTATAACGTCCTTGCGATCGAGGATTCAGGTGCGGGGCGGGCCGGTACAGCCGCCCTGGATGGTTGTGATTCATCCCGCCTGAAGCCAAAATGTCAGATATGAAAACAACCGACCTGCTCATCCCGGCCTGTCGCCCCATGGACGCGGACTCCGGCAAGGATCATGGCATTGCATAACTACTTCCACCGCTTGGCCACGCTCTGCCGCCGGTGTCCGCGCCATACGTGGATCCCGGTGCTCATGCTGTTCGCAGCGCTGGCCTGCGCCGTGCTTGCCTGGACCTATTTTCTGGAGAGCATGCGGAAGAAGGAAGACCAAGCGTACGCAGAAACCTATACTCGCGTCGACGGCCTGGCGCGAAGCTACGCCGACCGCGTGGAACGCACAATGGACGTGCTGGACCGAATCCTGCTCCATGTGCGTTACGACTGGAACATCAGCAAGGGGCAGACCAAACTTGAAGGCGCCAAAGAGGCGGGGGTCTTTCCAGCGGACTCCGTTCTCGTGGTCTCCATCTTTGATCGGGAGGGCCGGGCACTGACGAGCACGGCGGTCAGCGGCGATGCTCAATTCAATATCGCCGACAGGTCATACTTCCAGTTTCACCGAGACGTACAGCAGGATACCCTTCTGGTGAGTCGGCCGATGATGGGCCGCACATCCGAGCGGGAGGTGATCGTCCTCTCGCGCCGCCTGATCGGCGATGGAGGACGCTTTGCCGGGGTCGTAATCGCTTCGATGCGGCCGGAATTCCTGACAGCAAACTTTTCTGAGGCTACCTACGGCGGACACGGCTATTTGGGCTTGACGGGATTTGACCATGTCATGCGCGCTGCCCGCATCGGCAACGCCAATTTCACTCCGCATGCTCCGGCGTCGGTAGCCGTTTTTACGCCCGACCCCGACACCCCGCACGGCGCCACTTTGCTGGACGGCAAGCAGTGGTTCGCCGACGGACGCAGCCGTATTGTCGGCTGGCACCAAGTCGAAGGGCACCCGCTGACGGCTCTCGTGGGGCTCGATGAAGAGGAAGCGCTTGCCCGCTTCCGCGCCGCAGGGGAAGCCGCCGCTGCGGCAGCATACTGGGCGACCGGCGCATTCGCTGCATCCGCCCTCATCGCAGCGGTACTGCTGCATCTTCTGCTCAAGCGCAAATCGGAAAGCGAGGCCGCGCGCCTTGCCTATCGAGCCGCCACCGAGGAAGGCGAGGACGGTTTCTTCATCAACCGCCCGCTGCGCGACAAGGCTGGCAACGTCGTCGATTACCTGGTGGTCGATTGCAATCAGCATGGCGCCGAGATGTTCCAGTTGCAGCGGGATCAGTTGATCGGCAAGTCCATCGGCAATTTTTATGAGGGCAGGCTCAAGAGCGAGGCCCTGATGCGCCTGAATGAAGCGCTGCACAAGGGTATCCACCAAAGCGAAATCAGGGTGACGCGGCGCGACCGCCTGAAGGCGGCCTGGATCAACTACAAGGCGGTCCGGTCAGGCAGTGACGTTGCCGTCACGATCCGGGACATCACCGAGTCTAAGGCGCACCTGGAGGAGTTGGAGCGGCGCGGCAACGAGGATGCGCTGACCGGTCTGCCGAACCGCTACTGGATCCAGAATTACCTGCCGAGCGCCATGGCGCGCGTGCGTGATGCCTCGTCTGCGCTGGCGCTGCTGTTCATCGACATTGACGGCTTCAAGGACATCAACGACGCGCTCGGCCATGCCGCCGGAGACGACCTGCTGAAGATGATTGCCCGCCGGCTGATGAACCATGTACGCCCGCAGGACCATGTCGTGCGGCTCGGTGGAGATGAATACGTCGTGCTGATGGAGCAGGTACATGGCGAGGAGGAAGTCATCCTGGTAGCCGACCGCGTCATGGCGTCGTTCGGCGAGCGTTTTCAGCTGTCGATGACGCAGCACGCAATCGGCGCATCGATTGGCATCAGCCTGTTCCCGCGCGATGCGAGTGACGCGCAGGAACTGCTCAAGCATGCCGACATTGCGATGTATGAAGCCAAGAAGAACGGCAAAGGCAATTACCGCTTCTTCCAACCGCACTTCCGTGACGCCGTTCTGCAGAAGCTGAACAGCGAGATCGACATCCGGCGTGCGATCGAACACGACGAGTTCGAGATGCATTACCAGCCGCGTGTAGACATATCCACGATGCAAGCTTCAAGCCTGGAAGCGCTGGTGCGCTGGAACCATCCCGACAGAGGCTTGGTCAGTCCGCTCGAATTCATCCCGCTCGCCGAAGCCACCGGCCTGATCCTGCCGCTAGGGGAACTGATCATTCAGAAGGTATGCCGGCAGATCTCCGAGTGGTCGACCCATGGCAACCTGCTGCTGCCGGTGTCGATCAATGTATCGCCACGCCAATTCAACGAGTCCGACATCCTTTTCCTCTTCAGGTCAAACCTGGAGCGGCACGGTCTCAACCCGAAGCTGGTGCAGATCGAAATCACGGAATCCGTCATGATGCAGGAATCATCACGCAGCCTGGACATGCTGCCCGCCCTGCGCGATATGGGCATCAAGCTCTGCCTGGACGACTTCGGCACGGGATACTCATCGCTGTCGCAGCTGCAGAAGATCCAGTTCGATGTACTGAAGATCGACAGGTCGTTCACCAGCGAGGTCGAAAAGCCGGAAGGACGGGCTCTCATTGCATCGATGGTCACCATGGCTCAGGCGCTGGGCCTCAAAGTGGTTGCCGAAGGGGTGGAAACCTCTGGCCAACTGCAGATTCTGAGGGAGCTTGGCTGTGATGAGGCCCAGGGCTACTATTTTTCGAAGCCCGTCCCTGCAGCGAAGCTTCCCGGCATCGCCGCCGATCTGCGCAGGCAGGACCGGACCGCGACGGGATGAGGGTTTTCTTCTTCACCTTGAGGACAGCGATGCCTTGAACCGGTATCCACTTGGACAATTCCGCTAAAATGCTCGTTTTTGACCTTCCCAACACCCCCATGAAACGAGACCTCATGCTCATGGAAGCAATTCTCGGGAAGCTTCTGGAAGCGCCAGAACCGCTACTCAACGCACCCGGCATCGCCCAGCGCCTGAACACGGACCACACGGTCATCCACCACCACCTGCACCTGCTGCAGGACAAGGGTTGGGTTGCCGAAGGGGAGAACGGTTTCTGGCGGCTGACAAATGCGGGACATGATTACCTTGAAGGAAGCCCGGAACAGGGCATTTCCTTGAAATCGCTCGGGTAGGCTTCCATGACAATGACCTACGAAGCTTACCTCGATGAAGTGACCACGCTCATTACCGAGATGTACGACGTGAGCGAGGAAGCGGCGATCAAGCAGGTGATGCGCGCACAGGCAGCGGACTTCTTCACCTTGCACGACGACATTCCGGCGATGCGTACGCAGGAGCGCGCGGTACAGGACGCGAAGGCCATGTACCAGCAAATCCAGGAGGCGAGTACGGCAGCGGCGCCGAAGCAGCCGAAGCCGGCTCAGCCAACACGGCAGCCGAAACAAGCCCGGGCCGGCACGCGCAAAAAGTAATCGCAAACACAAGTACGCAACAGAAAACGCCATGGATGACAGTTTGACGAAGGACGAATACGAAGCGCTGGCGCAGATCAGGAAGACGCGCAAGGGCGAACGACCGAGCGCTTGCGTTGCGCGAAATGCGAAGGCGCTGATCGGCCTGAAATACGTCACGCGCGGGAAGGATGGCGCATTCATGCTGACCGAGAAGGGACAGCAGACATTGTTCGTCAAGCGTTGCATCGACGGCTTGCGCACGATGGCGGCGAGCGCCGTGGCTGCTGCCGCACCCGCGAAGCTGGAGGGCGATGTTGCCGCCTTCCTCAGCAGGAAGGGATTGATCGCGCCACATGCAGCGGGCGAAGGTTTCGAACTGACGGCACGCGGACGCGAATCGCTGGCGGATATCGAAGCACGGGAAAGCAAGCCATGAGCGAAGGATTGAAAAGATCCACTTCCAGGTCCTGCTCATTCCTGCTCTGATCCTGGTCTGCCTCGTCTGAGGGTGCGGGGCGAACAATCGCACGCGCTGTAACATCCATCCTGGTAGATTTTCGTGGGTGAATCGATCACGCCTGTAAACGCGGCATGCAGTCCGGCATAGAAGCCGCCATCGCCGAACGCGGCGCCCGGCTTGCCTATCTGCCGCCCTGTTCCCCAGATCCCTCAACACCATCAGCACGAGCGAGTCGCGAGGCTGGTTTGCCAGTTGCGGTTATCCGCTACGCTCTTGAGAGCGCCACTGTAGCGTCTTTTTCGGCAAATGACTTCACGTGGGTCCGATGTTCAACGGAACCACCGGCAACCGGAATGGGATGCCGACCATTGGATACGTCAAATGCCTGATGCAGTCGAAGTATGTGCAGATGTGGTTGTCGTCATGGAGTCATCCGAATCGGCGCCACCCCCACAGGCACTCAGGACCACGCACAATGAAAGCAAAGCGAAGATCGTCTTTTTCATAGTCAGTCGTTTGGCTTTCGCACGCCGTTAAAGAATCGGTGGCTGCCATCCGACTCATATAGCGGAACAAAGCCATGTCTTGTAATTTGATTTTTGCAGGATGGGGATAGCCATCGAACCAATGCTCACCCGGCAGGACGCCGGCCAGATGCATCTGGCCGGCGAACTGCGCCAGGCGTTCTCTTGCCGCGCCAGGCGGCAAAGCGGTCACTACGGCATCCGGGGTTGCAGACGGTCTGCCGGCGCCACCGGGAACGGAAATCCGAGCACCGTCGAACCGCCGCGAGTCTGGTTTTGCGCCTGGCACTTATGCGTGCAGGCAGTCGCCGGCGGAGCAACCTCGGTCGCGTCCTCGCCCATGACCTGCCCCATCCGGCCGCCGCTGGCCACCCACCATTGGGACACGCCGCCACAATGCTGTACCCTGGCATAAGTGCCGAAACGAGTCAGTATGTTGTTGGTGCAAAGCGGTTCCGCCACCCGGTCCGCGAACTGGGGACTGTCGCGGCCGACAAACTTCATCGAATAATCGTTACCGAAGTTGATCCGCGACGCCACCTTGATGAAAGTGTCCTTGTAAGGCACCTGGTCGCCCTCACGGTCGCGGAAATTGCGGTTGTCGAAATAGAAGGCGCTCTGCGCAAGGATGTGCGTGAAAAGCGTTTTAGTCTCGTCAGCGCGCGCAACCTCCATCTGGAAAAGACCGCCGTTGGCACAGTCTTTGGCCTGGATCTTCATCGTCAGGCCCGGGCCGGTCCGGGTCAACACGATATCAGCCGAACTGCTTAGCGAGACCGATACGTCACCGGTCAGTGCCAAGCCTCGGTGATCCGGCATCTTGCTGTCAAACACCTGGGTCGCCATGCCACCGGTGATGTCGAGCGCATTGGGCGCGCCGGTCAGTGTGTAATTGCGTATGCCAAAGGTGGCCGCGTCGACGTCAAACTGGACGTACTTGCCCTGCACGCGGAACACGGTGCTCACCATGTTCGCGGGTACGGTCGTGTTCTGTGCGCCGCTGCGCCCCAACACCTGGAATCCGCCCCCCTCGCACCCGGCGGAGTCGGCTGCGAAGCTGATTTGCGTTACGGCTGCCATGGCCAGAAGCGCCATGCTCATCAGACTGCTCGGTTTCATGCTTGTCCTTATCAAATGCTTAATGTTGTCTGCCTCTGGAACGTGTTGCAGGTTCCTCTCCCGGCGAACTGATCGCCCGGAAAGAACTATAGATATCCATCAAGGCGTCCGCCATGGCTGATGGATGGGACTTTGCTAAGCCCTTAGGCCCGGCTTTTTCCGACTTTAGTCGGAATCGTTGGCGAACCCTGGATATACCGGGGCAAGTGGTGGTACCCTGCGCACCCACGCTGTGGAGAACCCCATGTTTGCATTCCGACAGGCGAGTCTTTCGCGCCAATTCCTGCTGCTCTGCTTTCCCATTCTGCTAGGCGGAATGGTGGTAATCGGCTCCCTGATCGGCCGCCAAGTGGAAGAAAGCGTCGTCCACCGGATAGGCGGGGTGACTGGCCTGTACGTCGACAGCATGATTTCACCGCATGTGCAGAGCCTTACTTCCTCTCCCACACTGCTCGAAGCGGACCACAAGGCGCTGGACGAACTGCTCAACAAGACCTCGCTCGGCCGGCGCATCGTCGCATTCAAGATCTGGCGCCCCGACGGCACCATTCTTTACAGCGCTGACGCCTGGGTGATTGGCAAGCGGTACCCGATCGAGGAAGGGTTGCGGGAAGCGCTGGCAGGAAATGTCCATGCGGAGATCAGCTCGCTGGCAGCCGAGGAGAACGCGGCGGAAGCCGCCCGCTTTCCGAGACTATTGGAAACCTACACGCCTATCCACGCCCTGGGCCAGGGCTCGGTCATCGCCGTTGCCGAGTTTTATCAGCCGGTGGACGAGGTCATGCACGAGGTGTTTCTCGCCAAGCGCCAGAGCTGGCTGGTCGTGGCGCCGGTCATCGCGGTCATGTATCTGCTGTTGTTCCTGCTGGTGCGCCGCGGCAGCCACACGATCGAGCGCCAGCAGGCCGAACTCAATGACAAGGTGGCCCAGTTGACCGGTCTGGTGCGCCAGAACGAGGCGCTGCACAAGCGGGTATGGCGCGCCGCGGCGAGCACGACCGAGCTGAATGAAAACTTTTTGAAACGCATATCGGCGGACCTGCATGACGGCCCTGGCCAGGACCTCAGTTTTGCCTTGATGCGCTTCCAGTCGGCTACCGGCACATGCGGCCGTTGCGGGACCAGCCAGGAAGCGGCTGGCACGGCGGAAATCCATCCGATCAACGCTGCGATCGACTCGGCATTGAAGGACTTGCGCTCGATCTGCGCCGGATTGCGATTGCCTGACATGGATGACCTGGGCATTACACAGATCGCCGAGCGCGCGATCCGTGACTATGAAGGAAAGACGGGCGCCAAGGTGCGGCTCGACGCGGATGCAGTACAGCGACAGGCATCACGATCGGTGCGCATCGCGCTCTATCGACTGCTGCAGGAATCGCTTGCCAATGGCTACCGTCATGCCGGCGCCAAGGGGCAGTACGTCGCGATCTCCTACGATGCTGATGATGTGCTTGTCTCGGTGAGCGATGGCGGACCCGGCTTCGACTCGGCGGCGGCGGCTCAGAAGGGGCGGCTCGGGCTGACCGGCATGCGCGACCGCGTTGAAATGCTTGGCGGATCCTTTGACGTGCATAGCGCCCAGAACTGCGGCACGACCATCCAGGTCAGACTGCCTTTGATCGTACCGGAAATAGAACATGGATGAAAAGCTTCGCGTCCTGGTTGTGGACGACCACCCCTTGTTCAGACAGGGCGTGGTGAACTCCCTGAATGCAGAGCCCGATATCTCGGTCATTGGCGAGACGGCTTCCGGGGAGCAGGCGCTGGCGATGGCGCGCGACATGCTGCCGGATGTGATGCTGCTCGACATCAGCCTTCCCGGGTGGGATGGCTTGACCACGGCTGAGAAAGTCACCTCGGCCTGTCCAGCGACTGTCGTGGTGATGCTGACCATGTGGGAGGACAAGGACAAACTGCTCGCAGCGCTCAAGGCCGGGGCGCGTGGTTACGTGCTGAAGGGGATCTCCGCCAGCGATCTGGCCGTCGTGGTTCGCAACGCCGCGAATGGTGAAGTCCACGTCTCCTCGTCGCTGGCGGCGGAAATGCTGGTATCGCTGACCAACGAGAAGGCAACCGATCCATTGCAGGAACTGACGCCCCGTGAGCGCGAGATCTTGGCCGGCATCGGTGCCGGCAAGACCAACCGCGAGATTGGTGAAGCGTTGTTCCTGTCTGAAAAGACCATCAAGCACTACGTGTCGAACATCTTGCAAAAGCTGCAGGTGAGAAGCCGAGTGGAAGCCGCTTTGTTTGCCGTACAACACAAGTCCCTGGCCCGGCGTTAAGCTCGCCGCTTCAATGTTGTCTTCACAGCCGGGTTGCCATGCAACGGCCAGACCATGAATAGCTCCAGCGAATCCGTCGACTGCGGTGTTCCCTCCTAGCCTGACAGATCGTTTATCTGCCCGTTAAATCAGCGAGAAGACCCTGGAGCAAACCGGGCAGTGGACAGCGCAACCTGCACGCCGACCCTACCCTAGCAGAATGCCGCATCAGACACATGCCTGGCGCCGCATCGTCGCTTTCCTGGCGTTGCTTGTCTGGTCAAGCCGGTTTTTCCAAGGCCGGATCAGGCAAATGCGCTCATTTTTTCAATGAGCTTATCCAGCGTGATCGGATAGTCGCGCACCCGCACGCCTGTCGCGTTATATACCGCGTTGGCCACCGCAGCGGCGGCGCCGCAGATGCCGAGTTCCCCCACGCCCTTGGCTTTCATCGGCGAGGATATCGGGTCGGTCTCATCCAGGAAAATCACCTCCTGGTGCGGGATGTCCGCATGCACCGGGACTTCATACCCGGCCAGGTCGTGATTGACGAAGAAGCCGTGGCGGGCGTCCACCGCCAGCGACTCCATGAGCGCCGCCCCGACGCCCATCGTCATCCCTCCGATCACCTGGCTGCGCGCCGTCTTCGGATTGAGGATGCGGCCGGCGGCGCAGACGGCCAGCATGCGCCGCACGCGCGTCTCGCCGGTGGCGATGTCGACGGCGACCTCCACGAAATGCGCGCCGAAGGTGGACTGCTGGTACTGCTTGTCGAGATCGCTGAACTCGATCATGTCTTCCGCCACCATCCCGCGGCTGCCCGCCACGTCGGCAAGCGCAACCGCGCGCGAACCGGACCTGACCTGGCCATCGGCGAAGGTGGCTTCTTCGACACCGAACCCCGCCTGGCGCGCTACCGCCTCGCGCAGTTTCATGCAAGCGGCGTACACGCCGGAGGTGGAGCTGTTGCCGCCCCACTGTCCGCCGGAGCCGCACGATACCGGGAAGCTTGAATCGCCCAGGCGCACCGTCACCTTCTGCAGCGGCAAGCCCATCATCTCCGCCGCGGTCTGGGCGATGATGGTGTAGCTGCCGGTGCCGATATCGGTCATGTCGGTTTCCACCATCAGATTGCCGCGGCCGTCCAGGCGCACCCGGGCCGCCGACTTGGTCACCAGGTTGTCGCGGAAGGCCGATGCCACCCCCATGCCGATGAGCCATTGCCCGTCGCGGACCTGTCCCGGCCTGGGATTGCGCTTGTCCCAGCCGAAGCGCTGGGCCCCGGTCTGCAGGCATTGCACCAGCTGCCGCTTGGAGAACGGCGGATGCGGGTTCGGCTTTTTCTGTTCTTCCGGCTTCTTGGATTGCGGATCGTTGGACGACGACGGCTTGGATGGATAATCGGGCACGACCTGGGTATCGTTCCGGATGCGGAATTCGACCGGGTCCATCCCCAGCTTCTCGGCCATTTCGTCGATCGCGATTTCCAGCACCGCCAGGCCGGGCGCCTCGTTGGGCGCGCGCATCGCGTTGGCTTCCGGCAGGTCCAGCAGCGCGAGCCGGTTCGACGTCATGCGGTTGGCGCCGGCATACAGCGCACGGGTCTGGATCGCGCCCGCCTCCAGGCCGCCGCCCTGAAGGTTGCCCGACCAGCTTTCATGGCCGATGGCGGTGATCTGTCCATCGCGGGTGGCGCCGATGCGCACGCGCTGGATGGTGGCGGAGCGATGCACGGTGTTGTTGGGTATCAAGGCCCGCTGCAGCGCCACCTTCACCGGCCGGCGGGCGGCGCGCGCCGCCAGCGCCGCCATCAGCGCATCCGACCGCAGGAAGAGCTTGGCGCCGAAGCCGCCGCCGACATAGGGCGACATGACGCGCACCTTTTCCTTGGCAATGCCCAGCGTCTTGGCCAGGTCGCCCACCGTCCAGGCGATCATCTGGTTGGAGGTCCACACGGTGAGCCGGTCGCCGTCCCACGCGGCCACCGACGCATGCGGCTCCATCATGGAGTGCGACTCGTGGGCCGTTGAATAGGTGGCATCCAGTTGCACCGGCGCGGAGGCGAGCGCGCCCGTGAAATTGCCGATCGAGGTGGCGCCCGGCGCGTTGAAGCTGTCCGCCGCGACCGACTTGTCCTTGCTCGCCGCCAGGTCGTAAGTCCCCTTGGATCGGGCGTATTCCACCCGCATCAGGGCGGCGGCGGCGCGCGCCTGTTCGAACGTCTCGGCAACCACCACGGCGATCGCCTGGTGGTAGTGCTGGATGTCCGGCCCGCCCAGCAGGCGCGCGACGTTGAGGCTTCCCTTGCCCAGCTTGCCGGCATTCTGGGCGGTGACGATGGTGATCACGCCCGGCGCCGCCTTGGCGGCGGACAGATCCATCGAGACGATGCGGCCTTTCGCGATCGCGGAACCGACGACATAGCCGTACGCCTGGTTCGCGACCACATCGAAGCGGTCATAGGCGTACGGCGCGGTACCGGTGGTCTTCAACCGGCCGTCGATGCGGTCCACGGGTTGACCGACCACCTTGAGCTGGTCGATCGGGTTGGTGGTGGCGGGCGTGTCGAATTTCATGGTGAACTCCTAAAGGACGGAGGCAAGCGTGCGCTCGACCAGCGGCACCTTGAACGCGTTGTCGTCCGTGGTGCGCGCATCGGCCAGGAGCGCGGCGGCCATCGCCTTGGCGCCCCTGGGCAGGTTGGGCTCGGCGCTTTCCATGCGCCAGGGCTTGTGGGCGACGCCGCCCAGCGCCACCCTGCCCGTGCCATCCGGCTGCAGGATGGCGGCCACCGACACCAGCGCAAAGGCGTAGGACGCCCGGTCGCGCACCTTGCGGTACACCTGCCTGCCGCCAACCGGCCTGAGGAGGGTCACCGCGGTGATCAGCTCGCCCGGTTCCAGCGCATTCTCGACATGCGGGGTATTGCCTGGCAGACGATGGAAATCCGCGATCGGAATGATGCGCGTGGCGCCATTCGGGCGCACCGTTTCGACCGCCGCGTCGAGCACCCGCATGGCCACCGCCATGTCGCTCGGGTGGGTGGCAATGCAGGCGTTGCTGGCGCCGACAATCGCGTGATGCCGGCTGTATCCGCCGATCGCGCCGCAGCCGCTGCCGGGCTGGCGCTTGTTGCAGGGCTGGTTGGTATCGTAGAAGTAGGGACAGCGGGTACGCTGCAGCAGGTTGCCGGCGGTCGTGGCCTGGTTGCGCAGCTGCCCGGATGCCCCGGCAAGCAGCGCGCGGGACAGCACGGCATAGTCCCGCCGCACGCGCTCGTTGGCGGCAAGGTCGGTATTGCGCACCAGCGCGCCGATGCGCAATCCGCCGTCCGCCGTCGGCTCGATGCGGTCGAGCGCCAGGTCATTGATGTCGATGAGATGCGCCGGCGTCTCGATCTGCAGCTTCATCAGGTCCAGCAGGTTGGTGCCGCCCGCGATGAACCGCGCGCCGGTGGAGCGGGCCGCGGCCGCGGCGGCTTCGGCGGGCGACGTCGCCCTTTCGTAGGTGAACGGCTTCATGACTTGACCCCGGCGACTTCGGCGATCGCGTCCTGGATGTTGGAATAGGCGCCGCAACGGCAGATGTTGCCGCTCATGCGCTCCCTGAATTCGATGACGCTCATCTCCGGCTGCCTGGCCAGGTCGGCGGTGACGTGGCTGGGGACGCCCGCCTTGACTTCCTCCAGCATGGCGACCGCCGAGCAGATCTGGCCCGGCGTGCAGAAGCCGCATTGGTAACCGTCGTGCTTGATGAAGGCGGCCTGCATGGGATGCAGGTTGGCCGGCGTGCCCAGGCCCTCGATGGTGGTGATTTCATGACCCTGCTGCATCACCGCCAAGGTCAGGCAGGAGGTGATGCGGCGGCCATCGACGATCACGGTACAGGCGCCGCACTGCCCCTGGTCGCAGCCTTTCTTGCTGCCGGTGAGATGCAGGCGTTCCCGCAGCGCATCGAGCAGCGTGGTGCGTGGATCGATCAGCATCTCATGATCCTTGCCGTTCACCCGCAGCCGGACGTGCACGCTGGCCGGCTGCGCTGTCCGGGCTGGCTGCGGCGCGGGCGCCGCCTGGACTTCGGGCAGGTGCTGGCCTGCTGCAACCGCGCCGCCGGCGGCCATCGCGGTTGCCTTGAGCAACGTCCGCCGTGACGGATCGAATTCGGGCATGATGCGCTCCTGAGTTCTCACAATGAAAGAAGGGCGGGCCGTTGACCGCAGCCACCGCTCTGTTGGTGCAATTGATAACGATCGCTAATCGGATTAGCCTCGTAGGTATTGGTTCCTGCTCGTCAATGCGGTTCTTGGACAAGGATCCGGCAAGCCTTGCCAATCACACTCGTCGGCTGACAGGAAATCAGGCGGTGTGCGTCCGCTCGATCCGCGCGGTCAGAAAAGCCAGAATCGCGGCAACGAGAAGCAAGGCTGCGCTCGCTGCAAACGTGGCGCGATAGCCGCTGCCATCGAACAGCACGCCGCCGAGGGTCGAGCCCAGCGCGATGGAGAGCTGGACTGCGGCCACCATCAGGCCGCCGCCGGCTTCCGCATCGCGTGGCAAGGATTTCGTCAGCCATGCCCACCATCCGACCGGGGCGGCCGTCGCCACCAGCCCCCACAAGCCCAGCAGCGCGAAGGCAGCGGGCATCCATGCGCCGAAGGCGATCAGGGCCAGGGCGATGGCAGCCATGATGAGCGGGATGATGATCAGCGTCCGGTACACGCCCGATTTCAGGAATTTGCCGATAAGCACCGTGCCGGCAAAGCCGGTGACGCCGAGCGCAAGCAGGATGATCGAGAGCATGCGCACGTCCACGCCGGTGACGGTCTCCAGGAAGGGCCGGACATAGGTGAACAGCATGAACTGCCCCATGAAGAAGACGCCGACCGCCAGCATGCCCAGTGCGACCAGCGGTCGTTTCAACAGGCCAAGGGCATTGGCGGAAGCTGCCGCGCGCGGCGTTGCCTTCATGGATGGCAGGCTGACCCATTGCCAGGCCATGGCGCCCAGCGCGAGCGGCACCAGGCAAAAAAATGCGCCGCGCCAGCCGATGATCCCGCCGAGATAGCTCCCCAGCGGGGCCGCCACCACGGTCGCCAGCGCGTTGCCGCCGTTGAAGATGGCCAGCGCCTTGGGCACGCTTCGGGGCGGCACCAGGCGCATGGCCGTTGCCGCCGACATCGACCAGAAGCCGCCGATCACCACGCCGATCAGTGCACGGCCGATCATGTACTGCACATAACCGGAGGACAGGCCGACGATCAGCCCCGACACGCACATCAGCCCCGTCAACAGCAGCAGCAACGTCTTGCGGTTCATGGAACCGGCGATCGTCGCAATGGAAAGACTGGTCAGCACCGCGAACGCGCCGGATATGGCGATGCCATAGCCTGCCGAGCCTTCACTGACATGGAGGTCGGCGGCAAGCGGCGTCAGCAGGCTTACCGGCAGGAATTCCGAGGCAATCAGCGCGAAGACGCACAACGTCATCGAGAACACCCCGCTCCAGTAAGCTTGGCGATCCGCAGATCCATTGCGGGCGAGGGCGCTGCCCCGGGAATCAAGAACTTGGTCGGTCATGAAAGTCTGCCTTTGCCAGATGTCGTTTCCATGACCCGAATTCTCCCCTGACCGTACAAGCGCGATAAGCCGGTACAATCTTGATGGGATTGTGAAAAAAATTCAGCAATGGCACAGGCAAAGATAAACGATCTGCAAGCTTTCCTGGCGGTGGCGCAGGATCAAAGCTTCACCAAGGCTGCGGCCAGGCTGGACATCACACCGTCGGCCTTGAGCCATACCATTCGGGCACTCGAGGAAAGGCTGGGCGTGCGCCTGCTGGCACGCACGACGAGAAACGTGGCGCCGACGGAGGCAGGGGAAAGGCTGATGCGCTCCATCGCTCCGCTTTTCGATCAGATCGCCGCAGAGCTCGAGGCGCTTGGCGAATTGCGCGACAAACCCGCCGGCACGATCCGCATCACCTGCACGGACGATGCCATCGAGCTGTATTTGCGCCCGGTGCTGGCGCAGTTCCTCAAAAGCTATCCGGACATCATCCTGGAGCTGTTCGTCGACTATGGATTCACCAATATCGTCGAGGAGCGCTTCGACGCCGGCATACGGCTAGGCGAAGCGATCAGCAAAGACATGATCGCGGTGCGCATCAGCCCCGATTGGCGCCTGGCGGTGGTGGGATCGCCCGCCTGCTTCGAACGCTACCCTCAACCGTCAACGCCCTACGAGCTGACCAACTACCCTTGCATCAACATCCGGCACCGGCCGTCCGGCGCCATCTACGCCTGGGAATTCGAGAAGGATGGCAAGGCATTCACCGTCAAGGGCGAAGGGCAACTCGTCTTCAACAGCATCGTGCACGTACTCAATGCCGCCCTGGATGGCATCGGACTCGCCTATGTCCCGGAAGCGCTGGCCGCGCCGTATTTGGCCGATGGCCGTCTCAAGGAAGTCCTGGCTGACTGGTGTCCGTATTTCGAGGGCTTCCACCTGTACTATCCGCACCGGCGCCAGGCTTCACCGGCTTTTTCCGCGTTCGTCGACGCGGTGAGGTATCAAGGCTAGCGGCGAGTCTGCTTGCAAGCTGCGCGTCGGGCCGCGCGGCGCAAAAAGCGGCCGGCGAAGGTTTTTCGAACGGCCGCTTTGGTTGAACCGAGGCCGTCACTTGGCGGCGCATCTGACTGACGCTACTGCTTTTCGATTGCGGCGTTCTTGGAAACCGCTTCCCAGCGAGCCGTTTCTTCCCTGATCAGAGCAGCAAAAGCCTTCGGTTCATTGCCGCCCGGCTCCGCGCTCAGCGAGGCGAGAAACTCCTTGAAATCGGGCGCCTGCAGCACCTTGGTCATTTCCGCATATAGCTTCTGGACGATCGGTTCGGGTGTGCCGGCCGGTGCCGCCAAGCCGTTCCAGTTCACGACCGAAAAGTCCTTGAGGCCGGCCTCACCGAAGGTTGGCACCGATGGGAGGGCAGACAGCCGCTTGCTCCCGCTGACAGCGAGCGCGCGGATCTTGCCGGCCTTGATCTGGGCGCCTGCCGAAGGCGTCGAAACCAGCAGCGCATCGATCTGGTTCGACATCAGCCCGGTCATGGCATCGCCGGCGCCCTTGTAGGGAATGTGGGTCAGCTTCACGTTTGCCGCGAGCGCGAATGCTTCGCCAGCGAAATGCGGCGCACTGCCGGCGCCGCCGCTGCCGTAGGTCAGCTTTCCGGGATTGGCGCGCGCCTGGCCCAGCAGCGTCCCGAGATCCTTGAACTGCGACTCGGCGTTCACCGCGAGTACGACGGGGGCGAACATGCTGACCGTGATCGGAGTGAATGCCTTGGCATGGTCCCACGGCAGCGATTTGAAGACATACGGCAGGACGGAATACGTATTGTCGATGGCCAGCAGGGTGTAGCCATCCGGCGCCGACCGCGCCACCGACTGCGTGCCGATCAGCCCGGTACCGCCGGGCTTGTTCTCGACGTAGAAAGTTTGTCCGGTTTGCTCCGACAGCTTCTGGGCAACCTTGCGGGCGACCACATCCACCGCGCCGCCCGGCGCATAAGGCACGACGATGCGAACCGGCTTTTCGGGATAACCGGCGGCGAAAGCGGCGGTCGCGCTCGACAAGAGGACTGCCAGCGCCGCAATTTTCCGAATTGACATTTTCATCTCCAATAGATCCTCGATCGAGGTCTTACTGCGTCTTTTACGCCCTGCCCGGCGCTGTTTTGAAACAGGTGGCGGCAGCCCGGCCCTCTCTTGTAAAGGGAGCGCCGGGTCGAGTCTAGGCTAGGCGCCGGCCGGCACCTCGGCAAGCACGGCCAGGATATTGGCCGCCGCTCCAGTGCCCATACCGATATAGGCGTCGCCGGTAACGCCGCCGATATGCGGCGATAGCACGATGTTGTCGACGTCGCTAAAGTGATGAGAACCGATCAGCGGCTCGCTGGCGAAGCTGTCCAGGCCAGCGGAGTGCAGTCTACCGGACTTGACGGCTTCGATGACCGCCGCTTCATCCACCAGGCCACCGCGAGCGGTGTTCACGAGAATGGCGCCGGCCCGCATTTTCGCGATCGAGTCGCGATTGATCATCTGCTTGTTGTCTTCCGTCAGCGGGCAATGCAGCGAAACCACATCGGACTGGGCGTAGAGCGTATCCAGGTCGCACAACGTGACATTCGGATACTCCTTGCGCGCGAACGGATCGTAAGCCAGCACATTCATGCCCAGCGTCACGGCGACGTCAGCGACGCGCTGACCAATGGCGCCGAAGCCGACCAAGCCAAGCGTACGGCCTTTCAACTCAATGCTCTTGTGGGTCGCCTTGTCCCAATGCCCGTCATGCATGCGCGCATTCAGCTGGACGACGCTCTTGGCGCAGGCCATGATCAGTGCCCAGGTATGCTCGGCGACCGCCGGCGCGTTCGCGCCCACAGCGGCCTTGACCGCAATGCCACGCTCGGCGGCGGCCTTGCCGTCGATCGTGTCGACACCGGTGCCGTGCTTGGAAATCACGCGCAGGCGTCGGGAGGCATCCATGACCTCGGCCGGAATTTTGCCGTACCGGACGATGATGCCGACCGGCTGGTGCTCGGCACACAATGCGACCAGCGCAGCCGTGTCGGGCGCCTTGCCGGCGTACACGATCTCAAAATCCTTTAGCATGGCGACTGCTTGCGGCGCCAAGTCGGCGCCAGTGACCAGGATGGTCTGCTTCTCGGCAACGGAGGTCACAGCGACTCCCCTTCTTTCAGCACGCCTGCGGCGCGCAGCGCACCGTCAAGCCAGGTCGGGCGCAGCTGCTTGCCGAGGCGGATGCCTTCAATGCGCTTGGCCTCGTCCGCGACTTTCTTTTCGGCCAAGGGCAGCAGCGACGCCGCCTTTTCCCGCTCCACGACCACCACGCCGTCGGCATCGCCAACGACGAGGTCGCCCGGCTTCACCGTGACCCCACCCACCGAGACCGGCCAGTTTACGCGGCCCGGCACGAACTTGGTCGGGCCGTTCGGATTGGTGCCGGCGGAGAACACGGGGAAGCCGAGTTCCTGCAGTTCGAGCACGTCTCGCACCGCGGCATCGACGACGATGCCGCCGAGCTGCATGGCCTTGCATTGATTGACCATGATCGCGCCCATCAAGGCGCAAGTCTGGTCGCCCTTGCCGTCGATGACCAACACGTCGCCCGGCTTGGCGATCGCCATCGCGGCGTGGATCATCAGGTTGTCGCCAGGACGAACTTCAACGGTCAGCGCTGGACCGGCCAGCTTCATGCTCTGGGCCACGGCCTTGACGCGGCCATGTACGGTGCCGCGGCGGCCGGCGACGTCTGCCAGGATCGCGGCCTGGAAGGTGGCTGCTTTTTCGACGATCTCTGGCGACACGCGCTCGAAGTCGCGCTGCAGGTCGGGTGCGGAAGTGGAGTTTTCCATGATGGCTATCTATGTGAGTTGGAGAGTGTGTATGGAATGCGCCTGCTCGCCAGGCGCTTTGGTATGGCTGGGAGGATCAATCGATCTTGGCGCCCGATTCCTTGACAACCACGCCCCAGCGTGCGATTTCGCTCTTGATGAGCGCGGCGAATTCCTCCGGGGTGCCGCCCAGGACTTCAGCGCCCTCGGCAGCAATCTTTTCGCGCACCTCGGGGGTCTTCAATGCCTTGTTGGTTTCGGCGTTCAGCTTCTGGATGATTGGCGCGGGCGTGCCGGCGGGAACAAGAAAGCCGAACCAGGTCGCTGCTTCAACGCCCTTGAAGCCGGCCTCCGCTACAGTGGGCACAGCCGGCAAGTCATGCACCCTCTTGGTAGAGGTGACGGCGATGGCGCGCAGCTTGCCACCCTTGATTTGCGCCAGCGCCGTGGGGATCGACGACATGTACAGGTCAATCTGATTGCCCACCAAATCGGTCATGGCCTGGTTGGCGCCCTTGTACGGGATGTGCTGCAGCTTGATGCCGGCGGCACGCTGCAGTAGTTCGCCGCTGAGATGCGCCACCGTACCATTGCCCGGCGAACCGAAGGTCACCGCGCTCGGCTTGGCCTTGGCTGCAGCGACGATGTCGGCAATGGTCTTGAACGGCGAATTGGCAGATACCACCAGCACCAGGGGCGCTGAAGCGATGGTAGTGACCGGCGCCAAGTCCTTCAGCGGGTTGTACGGCAGCTTCGCGTAGAGCGTGGGATTGACCGCCAGATTGCTGGTTTGCCCCATCACGATGTTGTAGCCGTCGGCCGGGGCCTTGGCGACCACATCAACGCCGATGTTGCCCCCGGCGCCAGGGCGGTTCTCGACGACGACGGTCCAGCCGCTGCCCGACTGCAGCTTGTTGGCGACGACGCGGGCCAAGATATCGGTGCCGCCACCGGGAGGGAATGGAACGACGAGACGGATAGGCTTGGTGGGAAAGGTCTGCTGGGCGGTGGCTACCGCTGCGGTAGCAGCAAATGCCAAGCCCAGAGACAGGCGCATGATGAACTTCACAAAAGTCTCCTTGTGTTGATCGGCCGACGTGGCGCAATGACTTATCGAAAAAGGAACCAATGTCAGCTCAGGACACGCAGGTATCGAACTCGTCAGTCCCAGATCACCCTGCTGGGAGCCGGAAAGCCTGAGGCTATTCCACAAAGCATTGCCATTTCGCATTTGGCTCAATCATTAGGAATTAATGCTGAGTGGAAATAAAGACGGGTGTTTCGTTAACGTTGGCTCTTTAATTCTGGGAGAAGTGTACGGACACCTTTTGATGATGTATATTTTCTTTTTTTTTAGTACTCATAAATCTCAGGAATGAATTTATGGACTTCCGCGACCTCAAATACTTTGAAGAAATCGCCAGCCAAGGGCATGTGGGCCGAGCCGCAGAGAAGCTGTGCCGGACGCAGCCAGCGCTGACGAAATGCATCGATCGCCTCGAGGAGGAAATTGGCGAGCGGCTGTTCGAGCGCTCCGGCCGCGGCATCCAGCTCACCGGAGCCGGCAAGGTGCTTCTGGCTCGCACCCGCCAGATGGGTTTGCTGATGGATGAGACCATGCGCGAGATCCAAGACTTCGCCCAGGGCTTGGAGGGCCATATACGGCTTGGCTGCGTACCGACCTTGGCCGAGCATCTTCTTCCAGACATTTCGGAGAAGCTGCTGGGCGAAGCCAGGAACGTCACCCTGCAGCTGGTCGTGGCGATGAACGACGCCTTGCTGGCGCGTCTCAAGGACGGCGAACTTGACTTGGTGGTGGGGCCGCTGGTGCAAAACAGCGATTTCGAGGGAGTGCCGATCATTGAAGATGATGTGGTGGTACTGGCGAGTGCAAACCATGAAATCTTCCGCCGCCCCGTCACTATGCAGGCATTGCTGGATCATAAATGGGTGCTTCCCGCGACCACGGTCGCCAGCCGCCAATGGCTGGATCAGACCTTCGACCGATGCGGATTGCCGCGGCCGACGGTGCAGATAACCTCAACCGTCCTGAATCTGCTGCTGCCGCTCGTCGAGCGCACCGGACTGCTCGGATTCGCATCGCGACTCAATCTTTCCACCGGGCGCGCCAACCTGCGCGAGGTCTGTCTGCCGGAGACCACCATGCGGCGCAGGATGGGCATCGCCTATCGGAAGAACGCCTATCTGTCTCCTGCCGTGCGAAGGCTGATCGCGCTGCTGCAGGACAATCGTGAGATGATGTGTCTCACCACTTGACATGATTCTGGCGAAAAGCTCGTCGTGTTGTCCCTCACGTGCCCGGCGTGTATGATTTCGCGAAACCGATCCTCGGCACCCCTAAGCTTCTCACGACAGGCAGCAGAGTGATGGGCTCCGGCCGCTGGCTGGCGTCGCGATCCCAGGCATTTTCTACTTACCTTGATTGATTTAACTCGATCCACCCTGCCGCCATGCTAGTTGCCGGCAGCAGCGCTCGCAGCGCTATCAATTTAACCCGCAGATCAAGACCATGACATTTTTCTCGCCGCCTCCCATCGTAGAGACCAGCATTTTCACCACCTTGCCTGACAGGTTCCGCAATCCGCGCAAGACCCGATGGAGCGATGCCAATCGTGGCGGCCTGGAGATCGATTCATTCCTGGAAGGCCCCTGCTTTGACAAGCATGGCCGGCTCTACGTTACCGACATCCCGTACGGCCGCATCTTCCGCATCGACATCAACGGCGAGTGGGAGCTGGTTGCCGAATACGACGGCTGGCCAAATGGCTTGAAGATTCGCAGCGATGGGCAGATCTTCATCGCCGACTATAAGAACGGTTTGATGCAGCTGGATCCGGACACGGGACGAGTCACGCCTGTCCTCGACTCGGTCGGATCGGAAAGCTTCAAGGGCATCAACGATTTGGTCTTTGCCGCCAATGGCGATCTGTATTTCACCGACCAGGGGCAGACTGGCCTGCAGGATCCTACCGGCCGGGTCTACAAGCTCACACCGGAGGGAAATCTAACCTGCCTGCTGGACACCATCCCCAGCCCGAACGGCATTGTCATCGACCCCGGGATGACCCAGCTGTTTGTTGCCGTCACCCGAGCACAGCAGATCTGGCGTATACCGCTGTCGAAAAGCGGACTAGTAACTAAGGTAGGCGTATTCGCCAATCTGCACGGCGGTCTGGGCGGACCGGATGGTTTGGCGCTGGATGAAGAAGGATGCCTGCTTATCGCCCATACCGGCTTCGGTTCCGTCTGGCGCCTGTCGAGATTCGCCGAGCCTCTGCATCGCATCAAAAGCTGCGCTGGCTTCTCGACCACGAACCTCGCATTCGGCGGCCCGGATAATAAAACGCTGTTTATCACCGAGTCGCACACCGGCTCGATCTTGCAAACCCGCTTGGAAATACCGGGCCAGAAAATGGCCGCATGAGATTTCGGGTAATGAATGTGGCAGCCGGAAAAACAGGTCCCGCATCGGTAGATCGTGAATCGGACAGGAGTCATAGATCGAAGGATGTGTTCCTAGTATGCTGTCACATTCCTCTGGATACCAGGCCGAGGGTCCGAGATAGGCATTGCAGAACAACCACGAAGACTTGCGGCACTAAGTATGTGCACAGAAGTGATTTGACGCTGCACGGCGCAGCCAGAAGTGTTGGGGCAAGATACCTGCTGCGCGTCGTGCTGCGTTCGACAAGCTCTTTACGAAGGCAAGGAAGGCAGCGACGTGTTCGTCGATGGAGCGATATTGCCAGTTGGTGCTCGCCGTTTTTCGCCCTGCAACCATAGCAATTCCATCGGTTTCAATTCGGGTGCCCGCTTGAGTAACCAGACCAGCCGGGTCCCAAGGCGCTGGACCAAGCCCTGGGTCGACTTGGCAGTATGGCTGGTTTCATTGTCGAGCAGCATGGCCACATGCCAGCCGCGATAGTACCGCCGTACCAAGCGCAGAAACGCCTGGAAATCCAGCGCACGTTGACGCTGGCTGACATAAAAGAGGCGATGGCCGGTATGCAAGCTCATGCAGCCGTACACCACGCGGCGGATATTAGCCCCGCTGAGCATAACGCTGGCCGCACTGCCGCGTGGCGACCATATCGCGCGCAGCGGCGGAAAGTGCAGCAGATCCGTCTCGTCCTCGACCAGGATGACACTGCGCTTTCGCAGTCGGCCCAGACTACGCTTGATGCGTTCCTTTTTCCCCGCTTCTGCGGGTCTGGTACCAGCACATACCGCGGCCGCTTCCAGCGGTACCCCATCCGGTGCAGGCAACGGCGAAGGGTCGAGGTGTAGCAGTCAATGTTCAGGTTCTGTCGAACCTGATCCTGCAGCAGAGGCGTCGTCCAGTATCCGGCTGGATAGCCACAGCGCTCGGGTGGCAACAGCATCAGCGCTTGCAGCAGGTGTCTACCCTGCCGTCAGCCTGGCTTGGGACGCGGTCGCAACTTCAGAATGAACACGGCTACCTTGCAGTCTCTAGCGCATCGCTGATATCGATGGAGATGCCGACGTGCCCGGCATATTCGCCCTCAGAAGTGAACCAGGGTAGCGCATTGGTTTCCAGCCAGCGCCATTCTCCATCCGTTCTTTTGACACGCACCCGATGCCGTAGACGCCCGTGCTGGCGGATGGCCTCGTCGAGCGCGGCCACATAGGATGGCAGATCCTGGAGGTGAATCACCTTATGCCACGCGGTGCCCATAAGATCCTTCAGCGGCACACCCAGCAATTCCCGAAAACGCGGATTCAGATAAACCGCGTTCCCCTTGGGATCCACCTGCCAGATCAGGCCGGGAGAGGCCTCGGCCAGCGCGCGGAACCGGGTTTCGCTCTCCCGCAAGGCTTCCACGGCGCGCCTGCGCTCGGTAATGTCTTGCACGGCGATCACCATTCCGTTCCCATTCATCGGGAAAAAGCGGATCAGATACCAGCGGTCGAAAGGTACATAGTAATTTTCAACCTCGACCGGCACCCGCTCGCGCGTCGCGCGCAGAAATGCGAGTCCTGATTCATCGTCTCTCGCCTCGCGAAACGCTTCGGTGAGATATTGTTTGCCGATCAGGCTGTCAGCGTTGATCCCTTGTTCGGCAAGCATATTTCTTGCGGCCACGTTGAAATAGGTGAATCGGGACTCGGCATCCAAGGTCATCAGGCCATCGATGGTGCTGTTCAATATCATCCCGAAAAACTCTTGTTGCTCGCGCAGTCCCACCTCGCCATGCAAGCGTTCGATAATGCTCACCGCCTTGCGCGCATAAAGGTCGAGCATGCGCAGCTTACGGTCCAGGGGGTAGTGCGGCTCGCGGAAATGGGTGGAAAGGACTCCCAGCAATTTACCATCGCGGCTGAACAGGGGCGTGGATTGCCAGGCCCGAACGCCCGCCGAAGCGAGAAGCGGCCGGCTTGCCGCAAAACTGGGATCCAGATAGGCATCCTGAACGATGATGCGCTTGCCATGTGTGGCGGCTCTGCCGCTTGCGGTATTCTCGTCGCGTTTCAAGGACTGGAAATGCGCCAGGAATTCCTCGCTGAATCCGAGCTGCGCGACTATTTCCAAGGTCTGCGTCTGCGGACTGTAAAGCTGTATCGTTCCCATTGCCGCGCCGAGCATGGAAATCGCTGCGCTCAACACTTCCTGGAGTGCGGGTGCAAAGTCCGGAACGTCCAGCAGGCGGATGCCAAGAAGCTGCAACTGGCTCATCGCCTGCAACTCGGCGCTCAGCCGTGCTTCGGCCCCCTGTAGGACTTCCTGCGCACGCTTACGGTCGGTAATGTCGTTGGCGCACAGCAGAAGCCCACCTTCCTCCATCGGCGATGCGCTCATCTCGGTCCATGCCTGATAATGCGCATCATAGTATTCGAAGCGTACCGGCATGCGGCTCGACATGGCGCGGTGGTATTCAAACTCGGCCAATGTTCCCTTCAGCGTGTAGAAGACTTCCCAGAAGTTTCTGTTGACCAGATAAGCGCGCGGCAGGCGGGACAGCATTTCGGCCGCGGCGTTGAGGTATGTGATCCGCCAACCGAAGTCGACTGCCATGAATCCCTCGCTCAAGCCATCGAGGATGGTCAAGCGCCCCGCACTCAGTCGATCATCGCTGCGTTGCGCTTCGCGCCGGGATCTCGTCAGGGCGCACATCCCTCTTGCCTTGCTTAGCAGCTCGCGCCCATTGAACGGCTTGGGAAGCCAGTCGTCGACTGCGGCAAGCAAGCCTTCCTCATCGGCGTTGTCGATGGGTCTGGAGAACAGCAGGACGAACGCTGTCGCCGAAGTGGACGTTTCGGCGCGCAGAGCGTCAAGGAGATCGAAACCGCCCGGTTCCGGCCGGGGCAGTCCGCTCAGCACCAGCTCCGGCCGGTGTTCTATGGCTGCCTGCAATGCCAAGGGGCCGTTGGGTGCCGAGATAACCTCGTGTTCTTTGCCGAACAACTGTTCCAGGTAGGTACGCGTGCCAGCATCGGATTCCGCAACCACTATCTTGGCTTTCGGCTTGCCTTTGACAGCTGGATGCAAAGCCTTCGCCGGTAGCGGCCTGGGCAGCGGACCCGGGAATTCATAGGGTTGTGCCGGCAACGAAGACAAGGCGGGCTGGTCCAGCTCGGCAAATGCAGTGGCGCGGTTGCCGGACAACTGGCGGAACGGACGATGGTTCAAGCGCTCCAGGCAGGGCTGCAGAGCAGCCTCGATTTGCGCTGCCGTGGCGAACTGCCGGAGACGCAGCTCTCGCAAGATCCAGCGTTCGACGAATCTGATGAGCAATACGGCCGGCGCCCTTTGTCCGACATCCTGAGGCATCGACGGCATGACCGAGGTACCGTAATGGCGGGCGAAGCTAAGCACCAGCTCATTGTCCCGTGCGGCATCGATAGGTGTCATTCCGTGAGAGCCATCCGAAACGATGAATCGAGGCACGCCGCCGTAGAAATGCAAGGCCCGAATAGCGCAGCGGATCCAGTCATCCGCCGTATCTGCGGCCGCAACGCAGGCGAAGGCGAGCCTGGAAGCGCCTATTACCGCCAGAAAAATATGCGCACAGCTGCCGTCGCCCACGGGAACGGCGGTTTCGGTGAAGCCGCTGAAAATCTTCTCGCCGCAACGAAAAACTTGCCGCAGGGAGCGGCCGAGCCGCAAGACGAAGGAATGATAATGTTCGCAGAACTGGGTATATCGGTAGATTTTCTGTTCTGCATGGTCGGCCTGATACCGCTCCCATTCCGTTCGAAGGGTATTGCCGTCGCGGCTTAAACGAAAATGGATACGGCCGTAGTCGGGCGTCACATACCGAAGTGGTTGTCGCCGCCGCCCCTGTAGGCGCTGCTTGAGTTCGGCATTGCCCATCGGTTGCACTGCTGGCCAATCGAGCCCGGCATTTTTTGCCAATTTCACGTATTTCCCGACCACCCCTTTCGAAAGACCCAATGTTTGCGCGATTTGCTCGTGCGAAAGCCGCATGACCGTTTTTAGGCGCAGAATCTCCTTTATTTTGTCGGGGCTGATCGCCGAATTACGCATCGTTGCTTCACACAGGAAAACAGGAAAACTTATGCAGGAAAAAAGATTGCGTGAGTGAATACGGTGTTGCCAACAATGCCATGATTGACTCTATTCGCTGCTTTAAATTCAGCCAGGATTGTAAATTTGGTGTTTCGAATGGACGGCCTGTGCCCATAACAAAACGGACACGAAAGAACAAAAACTCCGGTCACAGCTTGCTGAAGTGGCAATCAGAAACGGCGTAGCGAATCATCCGTGCAAGTCCCTGCCTCGCAGTTGACACCGCCGACACGATTCTTTGGCGCGGCAAGCGTGTCCGATACGAAAGCAGCCTGTCGCAAACCGAACTTAAACGCCTATCTCATGCTGCCGGAAAAAGCGCATGTTCTCGACTTTCAGCTTGCCGGAGGTGTTCTCCTTGCCCGGCTCAGCCGAGAAAAAGCGGAGGCGTGCCATAAGCCTGCGTAACGAGACACGCGGCCGTGGAAACACAGTGGGCATGCAGTCGAAGTAAAGCACAGCGGTGATGAAGTGACTGCGCGATCAGAATATCGGGCCGGTCCTTCCATTAAATCCGGTAGTCCTTGGCAGAACGAGTTTATTGAATGCGTCACCTAAAGGCTGCGAGATGCTTGCCTAAACTGGGAATGGTTTATTGAACGCCGAGAAGCGAAGATCGTGTCCGAGATATTGCGGCAGTCTGATGAGACCGAGCAGCCGTATGCTGTGCTCGAAAATTAGGGGCCGGCCATCAATTGGCCATCAATGATGGCCAAATCAGAACGATTGAACCCGAGGATTAACCGGCTAACCAGCTGCAGATTTCCATATTAAGCCAAGGTACTTACTAGGTAATGGTTTATGTCCACTATGTGCTGGTGTAGACGTTCAAGTCGAGTCGGTGGCAGAGAGCTTCAGTTCTCTCTGATTGGCAATATCCAATGGCATCCGCAATCGCCCGAATTGAAGACGATATGGCCGGCACACACCGCCACGGAGCGGCGAAACGGGCGGTCACACTTTTCTGGAATCAGCTGCTGCGCGACGTTGCCAGCGCACTGAAACCGGAATCTTTCACAGCTTCATGCATGCCGTCTTTTTTGCGGTAGACAAGAAGCCTGCAGCCGCCTTATTGACACGTACGGCGCTCAGCTTCTTGTTGAACTTACATGGTCAAAGCAGTTCTCAACCCAGCATTAAATCCGTGATTTCGCCTGCATGCTGATGCATCGACAAAGCCACGGATCATCGAGCCATACGATGATGAATACCGTCATGCCAAGCGAAGAAGCAGTCATGAACTATCCGGTGATATCGGAACCTCCGGTACCGGCCCTGGCTGCAACCCTGCCCTTCCGCAGCGAATATCCTCCGGCCGCAAGAATCTTGACCTGGGAGACGAAGCCGCCCTAGATGACGAAAAAAATCCCAGCCGCGGCACGCGAAGGTTGCCGACGCCACGGCGAAATGGGAAATGGCATCGATCGATGAATCAAGGGCAGCACGGCGTGTCCGGAAGGAGCCGATATGAAGCTCGCCATGGTTTTTGCGAGTGGCTGCCGTCTTTATTTCTCGGATAGGAGAATCTCATGCTGGCAATGAATTTCAGGGGCCCCTACAGGGTACGTGCGGAGCAAAAACCGGATCCGCAAATCGAACACCCGAACGACGCGATCGTACGCGTTTCGCGCTCATGCATTTGCGGATCGGATCTGCATCTTTATCATGGCCTGGTTCCGGACACCAGGGTCGGCATGACCTTCGGCCATGAATTCACCGGAGTGGTGGAAGAGGTAGGCCCGTCGGTCCAAAACGTGAAGGTGGGCGACCATGTGCTCGTCCCCTTCAATATCTTTTGCGGTTCCTGCTTCTTTTGCCAGAAGGAGTTGTACAGCAACTGCCATAACACCAATCCCGAGGCGACAGCCGTCGGCGGCATCTATGGCTATTCGCACACGACGGGGGGCTATGACGGTGGCCAGGCCGAGTTCGTCCGCGTGCCGCTGGCGGACGTCAATCCAACGGTCATCCCCAGGGATATTCATCCCGACGATGCCGTTCTGTTGACCGACGCCTGCCCGACCGGCTACCAGGCCGCGGAAATGGGCGAGATCAAACAGGGCGACACGGTGGTGGTGTTCGGCGCTGGCCCGGTCGGCATCTTTGCCGCGAAGTCGGCGTGGCTGATGGGCGCGGGGCGCGTCATCGTTGTCGACCACGTGGAATACCGGCTGGAATTCGTCAAGAATTTCGCGCAATGCGAGGTGGTCAACTTCAGGGAAGTCGATGACATGGCCATCCATATCAAGAAGATGACCGACTGGCTGGGCGCCGACGTCTGTATCGATGCGGTAGGCTGCGAAGCCGCCGGCAGCGCGATGCAGAGGCTCACCGGCCGATACCTGAAATGGCAGGCAGGAACCACCACGGCTCTGCACTGGGCCATCAACTCGGTGCGCAAGGGCGGCACCGTATCCATCGTCGGCGTTTATGGGCCTCCGTACAACCTGGTCCCGATAGGGAACGCGCTGAACAAGGGCATCACGATGCGCATGAACCAGGCCAGTGTCAAGCGCCACCTGCCGCGACTGTTCGAACATATCCGCGCGGGCAACCTGGAACCCAGGAAAATCATCACGCATCGGGTGCCGCTTGAGGAAGTGTCCGACGCCTATCACATTTTCTCCAGCAAGCTGGACAACTGCATCAAGACCATTCTGGTCCCGCCGAGAGCGCCGCGCTTGGAAACCCTGCATTGAACAGTGCCTAACCCATTCCGAGGAGTGAACTGAGATGGACATACAAACTCGCCCGACCAGCCAGCGCGATCACAGCGCGACAAGGCGCGAACGCGACGACAGTAAAAAATCGCCCGCCGATTTTTCCCATATCAAGGGCTGGGGAGCCGATCTCGACCCAAAGAACCGGCCAGCGTATCCGATGGAGAGGACGCCGCCGCGGCTGGAAGGGCTGCATTGGCATGATGTCGAAGACCAGCCGCTGAAGATGAAGGTCTACCACTCGGTCGAACGGCCTGGCATCACGCCGGTGTTCGGAACCAGCACGCCTCCCAGCGGCATCAGCGGAAAAATACGCGACGTCGCATATGGTTACAGCGAAAACGACGTCCGTCACTGGATGCTATTGCTGTTTGCTGATCGGATCAACGTGGTGGAAGGCATAGGACAGGACCTCATGCGCGGCCACATTCCCAATGTCTTTGCCGAAATGGGCATCAAGGCCGAATGGCAACACAACCGCGTGGGGCTCATCGGCAAGGCGGCGGTCGCGTCCGCGGTGATCGGTGCCGGCTATTTCCTGCTCAAGCGGCGGGATGCGCGCGCATACCAGTATTGACCCTGCATTGGAGGACGTATGCGTGAAACAAATGCACTCAAGGGCCGCCGCATCGCCGTACTGGCAGTCGACGGTTTCGAAAAGGTCGAACTCACCGTGCCGGTCACCGCCCTCAAGCTGGCGGGAGCGAAGGTCGACATCGTATCGCTGCATGGCGGTCGGATCCGTGGCGTCAATCTGCATGAACCGGCAAGCATGGTGCGCGTCGACAAAACGCTCGGCCGGGCTAATCCGTCGGAATACGGCGCGCTGCTGATACCAGGCGGTTTCATCAACCCGGACCTGTTGCGCCAGTCCGCCGCAGCCCGCGATTTTGTGCGCGCGTTCGACCGGCAAGGCAAGCCGATCGCAACCCTTTGCCATGGACCCTGGATGCTGGCTTCCGCGGGACTCACCAAGGGAAGAACCATGACTTCCTGGCCGGGGATACGGGATGACATGGTGAACGCAGGCGCCACCTGGCTGGACCAGGAAGTCGTGAGGGATGGCAACTGGGTGACCAGCCGCGGACCGCAGGACATGGTGCCGTTCGTGGCTGCGATGACCGAGTTGTTCTCCGGCGCCGCAGGCGCTCGGAGACTCGATCAACCCGCCCGCTCCGATCCGCAGCGTGAGCGGCCGCCGGCGCTGGTGGTCAATTCCATGCGCTGGCTGCCGCGCCCTTCATTTCGGACCATATTGGGAGTGGCGTTGCTGGGCGCTGGGCTTGCTGCGACAGGCCGTCGGAACTCTGGCTATCGGATGAGCCAAGCGCCGCAACATTATCGGCCTGGCCAAACCTAGGCCGCAGGCTGCCGCAGTGTAGCCGCGGATCTGTACTGGATATCGCTTGATGTCCAGAATTTGAGGCCCGTGTGCAGTCGGCGCGGGTCATGCGGTAACGCAGTCCAGTCAGACTCATGGCTCCCGGCAATCGAGGGTTCCACGTCAGGCGGGCACGCATGTTAACTGGAGGATATGATGAAAGCAGTGGTCTATAGAGGCCCGCGCAAAGTCAGCGTGGAAAATGTCCCCGATCCGAAAATCGAGCGGCCAACCGATGCGATCGTGCAGATCCGAAGCACCAATATCTGCGGTTCGGACCTGCATATGTTCGAGGGCAGGACCGACTTCGAAACGGGGAGGATTTTCGGGCACGAAAATCTCGGCCAAGTCATGGAAGTGGGGCCGGCCGTCGAGCGCCTTGAAGTCGGGGATTGGGTCTGCATGCCATTCAATATCAGCTGCGGCCATTGCCGAAATTGTGAAAAGGGCTTGACTGCATTTTGTCTGACGGCCAATCCCCAGCCCGGGATGGCGGGCGCCGCCTTCGGTTTCGCCGACATGGGGCCGTACCAGGGCGGACAGGCGGAATTCCTGCGTGTTCCCTGGGCCGATTTCAACTGCCTGAAACTGCCGCCAGACGCCGAGGAAAAGCAGAATGACTATGTGATGGTGGCCGATATCTTTCCGACCGGCTGGCATGTCACCGAGCTTGCCGGCATGCGGCCGGGCGATGCCGTCGTCATCTACGGCTCGGGTCCGGTCGGGTTGATGGCCGCCCATTCAGCAATGATCAAGGGTGCCTGCAACGTGATGGTGGTCGATCGCCACCCCGACCGGCTCCGGCTGGCGGAATCGATAGGCGCGATTGCCATCGACGATTCGAAGGTCAATCCAGTCGATCGCGTCATGGATCTTACCCATGGCCTGGGTGCCGATGTCGGCTGCGAATGCGTCGGCTACCAATGCCATGATCCCGCCGGACACGAGATCCCCAACCTGACCATGAACAACCTCGTCAAGTCGGTGAAGTTCACCGGCGGCATCGGCGTGGTCGGAGTGTTCACGCCGCAGGATCCCGGCGCAACTGACGACCTGGCCAAGAAAGGCGAGATCGTATTCGACTGGGGCTTGTCCTGGTTCAAGGGCCAGCGTATCGCCACCGGGCAGTGCAATGTGAAAGCCTACAATCGTCAGCTGCGCGACCTGATCCATGCCGGCAGGGCGAAGCCCTCCTTCATCGTTTCGCATGAGATCGAACTGGGCAAGGCGGCGGAGGCCTACCAGCATTTCGACGCGCGCGACCACGGCTGGACGAAAGTTATCCTGAAGCCTGGAGGATGAGCAGATTGCGCCTGATCTCGATGGACGCCGGCCCGCGCAAGTCAAGGGCGAATCCTTCCCTCAAACGCATGCCAGAACGGTTATGCAGCAACTGGACACTTGGTTCGAGCACTACAATACCAGGCACCCGCACAGCGCCTTGAGTTACCTGCCACCACGCCGGCTCAGGCAACGACAGGCGCTGAATAACTAATACCGCCGGACCGGTAGTACAGGGGCAAAACCAGATTGGCTGCAATCGAACGATTGTGTTGAAAGGCGCCAATGCGGCGGCGCCCGCCGGCCGCAGCCCTCCATGCTCGCATTAGCGTCAGGCTGAAAGCAGTAGTCAAGCCGTGGCCATCGCCTGGAACTCCAGCAGCCACGCCGGGAAATCCGCCGCTGCCATCGGCCTGCCGAAATAGAAGCCCTGAAGTTCATCGCAGCCGGCTTCGCGCAGGAAAGAGGCTTCCGCCTCCCGCTCCACTCCCTCGGCCACCACATCCAGCCCGAGCGTATGGCCGAGGCCGATGATGGCGCGGGTGATCGCCATGTTATGCGACGCCATGTGCATCTGCTGGACGAAGGACCGATCTATCTTTAGCCGGTCGATCGGAAAGCGGTGCAGATAATTGAGGCTTGAATATCCGGTACCGAAATCATCGATCGATAGCCGGAAACCGAGTGCCTTGATGTCTTCGAGCATGCGGATGGTGGCATCCACGTTTTCCATCAGCAGGGATTCGGTCAGCTCGAACTCGATATTGGCCGCGTCCACCGGCATCTCCATCAGCAAGCCCTCCAGCAACTCGGCGAGGCCGGGATCCTTCAGCTGTATCGCGGACAGGTTGATGGATACCGGGATCAGGCCAAGCCCCTCCGCCTGCCACGCAAGATGCTGGCGCAACGCTTCGCGCATGATCCAGGCGCCGACGCCGATGATGAGGCCGGACTCTTCCGCCAGGGGAATGAATTGCGCGGGCGAGATCAATCCCTCGCGCGGATGGCGCCACCGGACCAGGCTTTCCACTCCGGCGAGGCGGCCGCTGCGGGCGCAGATGCGCGGCTGGTAGTAAAGCATCAGTTCGTTGCGGTCGGCCGCATGGCGCAGATCGGTTTCCAGGTGCAGGTGCCGCATCACCTTTTCATTCAGCGCGGGCGTGAAGAATTGCGCGTTGTTGCGGCCCTGGCTCTTGGCCTGGTACATCGCCGCGTCCGCATGCCGCGTGAGCGTGTCTATATCCTGGCCATCATCCGGGAAGATCGACACGCCGACGCTGCAGGAAACATAGAGCCGCGCGCCTTCCACTTCGTGCGGCTGGCGGATCGCCGGAATCAGCCGCTGCTCGACGATCTTGCCTATCTCTTCCACGCTCTGGGCATTGTTGAGGATGATCACGAATTCGTCCCCGCCCTGGCGGCTGACGGTATCGCCGGCGCGCACCGCGCCGGAGAGCCGCCGGGCGACCGAACAGAGCAGGCCGTCTCCAACATGGTGGCCGAGGGAATCATTGATGTTCTTGAAGCGGTCGAGATCGACGAACAGCACCGCCAGCTTGCCCCCGGTGCGGCGAGTCTGCTGAATCGAAAGCTGCAGCCGTTCCATGCACAGCGAACGGTTGGGCAGGGAAGTGAGAACATCATGGTGCGCCAGGAAGTGGATGCGCTGCTCGTTCGCCTTGCGCTCGCTGATGTCGAGCGAGATTGCGATGAAATGGCTGATCTCGCCGCGATGGTCGCGCACCGCGTTCATCACCAGCCAGGCTGGATAGGGTTCTCCGTTCTTCCGCTCGATCAGGATTTCGCCCTGCCAGTGGCCGCGGGCGGCGGTGGAATGCCGCACCTGCTCGAACAGCGACTCGGGGTTGCGTTCCGAGATCAGGAAATGCGGCTTGCGTCCCTGGAGCTCCGTCACGGCGTAGCCGCTGCTGCGGCAGAACGCCGGGTTGACGATCATGATGCATCCGTTGGCATCCAGCACCACCACGCTTTCCGACGACGATTCGAACACCTTTGCCCACAGCACCAGCCGCTGCTCCATCTGCTTGATCTGGCCAATCGGTGTGAAGGTCGTCAGCACCGCCGTCTTGCCCTGGTAGTCGATGCAGCGAGCCGACAGCAACGCCCAGGTCGGCAGCGGCCCGCCGCTCCAGAGCGCCTCGAATTCATTAACCACGCCGAGGTCGCTCAACGCCTGGAAAAAGCGGGCCCGCGATTCCGCATCCAGGCCGCGCTGCCAGGGGTCGCCGCCGGCCTGCACCCAGGCGCGGGCGGCGTGATTGGCATGCAGGATCTCATGATGCGGCACGGCCGTCACCAGCATCGGGATGGGAATGGCATCGATTAACTCGCGCTGGGCCTCCGCGGCGCTGGCTTGCGCGACCAACTCCTGCTGCAGCTGGCGCTGCTGGTCGAGCTGCTGCAGCATGCCGTTGAAGCCCTGCACCAGCCGGCCCAATTCATCGCTGCTGCTCCATTCCGCGCGCAGCGTGTAGTCGCCCGACCGGCTGACGCTATCCGCAACGCTGGCCAGGCGGCGGATCGGCTGGGCGATCTGGCGAGCGACGAAATACACCAGCCCGAGGATGACCACCAGCAGCAGCACCGCCGTGCCGAGATGCATGCGCATGCGGTGGAAGGCGTCATCGATGCGGGCCTGGAGCAAGTCGCGCAGCGCTTCGTCGGCCTCGCTCCAGGCGGTGCCCAGCGCAGCCAGGCTGGCGCGGTGCAGTTCCAGAAGCTGGGCGGTATCGGCCTCGCCCGGCCGCAAGCCGGCGATCGTCTGGCTTTGGCGATTGAAGCGGCCGACCGCCTCCAGCAAGGCTTGCCTCGATGGTTGGAGACGCTGCTGCAGGATGGGTTTGCTGGCGGCGAAGGCTTCGCCGTAGTCGCTTTCAATGGCTCGCAAGGTGGCATCGACCCTGCCTTCCAGGATGAGGAAATCGGTCTGCAGGGAGGCGCGCTGCGCCGCCGGTGCCTGCGCCAGCTGTCCGGCCAGCCGGGAGACACTATTCAAGGTCTCCAGCAGGTCGGGAAAGCGCAGCACCGTCAGCGACATCGTGTAGTAGCTGTCGAGATCCGGATCCAGGATGAGGTTGGACTGGTTGCCGATGCGGAGCAGCAGCGCACGCGCCGCCTGGAATGGCGGGTCGGCTTCCGTCACCGCCTTGTCCATAACCCGCAGCGCCAGCACCAGGCGCCGATTGAGATCGGCCGTGCCCATGCCGTTTCCAAAGGCGGCCTCCGCCCCTTCCATGGTCGATGCCAGCGACTCGCCGTCAGGTGTGATTGACGCGGCACCATCAACCGTTAAGGCCTGCTTGCGCGAGAGCGCCAGCAGGTTGTCGTGCACCGCCGTAATGTAGCGGCTACCCAGCATTTCCTTTCGGGCAAAGTCGATGGCGATGAACTTCTCGTTGATGAGAATGGCTGATATGAAGATGACAGTCGTCAGGTCAAGCAGGTAGATCAGGGCGAGCTTCCTGCCGACAGTCAGGCGGCCGATCAAGCGGGAAATGGCGTTTATCATTGGCTTTGCTTTGCAAGGAGCTTTCCTTTAAGCAAGCCTCATGCCACTGGATGGCGCACACTACGGCCTCATTTCAACTATCGGCCATCCCATTTGCATGGATTTGAACAGGTCTGCACCAAATCATCCGGCGCTGTGCACGAACCTTGTGCGCGCCCCGCTTCGATCCCTTTGCCTGCCGGTTGAACCGGGCAAGCGGAGTTGTCGCCTTTATCCCGCTGAAGACCAGCATCCGTCCCACAACAGGTAGTGAGTGGGCCTGACGGCCATGTCGGAACGTCAGATTCGACCCAAGCTGCCTTCCAGTCGTCCAAAAGTTAAACAGAACGGCTTTTCAGTCATTTCCATCTAGCCCGTAGGGCGACACATCGATTCTCCGTGCTGTGCCGCCTGGAAAGCCGGCAATTTCTCCGTCTCGACGGAGAAGGCTTGCAGGACGGGATAGCGGATAGCCGGCGCTGCATCAGCGGTCACGGCTTGAATGAAATGCCAAGCGACCGCTGCGCTGATCTGGCCTTGTGAAAGCGTGTCTCTATTCATGACTGGCGCTCGCGTACCCAACTCCTGCTCCATGGCATCGCAGGCCGCAAGCAACTGGCCGCTGACCCTTTCCAACCACGGCGCATGCCGCTTCTCGGCGGGGCGCAGTATGTGTTCATACAAGATCTGAACGCTCTTCTCACATGCAGCCAGTGCCAGGCCAGTCAGGCGCAGATCGCGCCGCAGCGCATCGGGCTGCGACGGTTTGAGCGAACGGGGTGCGGCCAAGGTCTCGGCGTATTCCAGGATCAACGTTGAATCCAGCAGCACTGTACCGTCGTCGCAGACCAAGGTGGGAACTTTGATGACCGGATTGATTTGCCTGAATGCCTCGACATGGCGAAACACCGATAGGGGCTGGTGCTCGAAGGGCAAACCGAGCATCTGCAGCGAGATGGCCACTCTGCGCACGTAAGGCGAATCGAGCATACCGATGAGTCTCATTGGCGGGATCTCCATCGTGAATTGAAATCACGGTTCCTAGGCGGGAATGCTTCACTATAGCTGGCATCCCGAGGGACTGCTTTTGGCCGGACTGCGCCCAAGACCAAACTGCATCTTCGACCCAAAGCAACCCTTCGGCCCTCCTGTTACGGGTATGTCGGCAGTGGGTATTTTCTGGACTTCCTCGGTCCTCAGTAACGAGCGACCATATTGCCGACGCTTTTCTAACGACTTTGCACGAAATCAAAGACGGCTTTCTTGGATGCTTCTGGATTTTGAAGGAACATGGCATGTTCCGCCTCGGGAATCGAGACCATTTTGGCGGCAGGCATGCACTCCACCATCGATGACCACCAAAGCCGTCAACGTGTGCTGTGCCGTCGTAATAAATGCAGTAAGGATTGAGCAGCCGCCTTGCGATTGGAGCGACGGCATTGCCGAGCTGAACTCGAGGTCTACGGTGAGCGAGCCGACAGAGACCGGCGCGCTCGGGACCAGGGTACGAGAGGTGAGCGAGGTAATTGGAGTCATTGGCGCCATTGGGGCCATTGGGGCCGTGGCCTCAGAAGGTTTCAGCAGCCCCCTCCGCAGCCGGCAAGCAGCGCACCGGGGCTGTCCCCGTGCGCAAATCGGAATTGCCTCGCTACGGGAGAAACCGTTGTCCCGACCATGCATGGCCGCTACAATCAGCGGCATACTTGACGCATCCGCTTGTTTTCGCAGCGCGCATCCGGCAGGCTCGGTTTCCGTGCCTATCCTTCCGCAATCTTCGAGACGCTGACCATGATCAAGAGACGAGACATCCTGGCACTCGCATCGCTTTGGGCGGTCCCCTTCCTCGCGCGCGCAGACGACTATCCCCGCATGCCCATCAGCCTGGTGACGCCCCTGGCCGCCGGCGACGCGGCCGACCGCGCCGCCCGCCTGATGGCGCAGGAGCTGGGGCGCCTGCTGGACACGACCATCATGGTCATCAACCGACCGGGCGCCGGAGGGTCGCTCGGCACGCAGTCCGTCATCCACGCGCCGAAGGACGGCTATACGCTGCTCTATGCGCAGAACAGCCCGCTGACGATCCGGCGCGTCATCGAGCCGGAAGCCGCCAACTACGATCCCCTGCAGGACCTGACCCCGCTGGGTCTGACGACGCGCAGCCCCTCCGTGCTGGTGGTGCGCAAGGATGCGCCCTTCAAGACCCTCAAGGAGATGATCGCGTATGCCCCCAAGGCCGCCAACGGCCTGCGCGTGGGCAACGCGGGCCCGGGCTCGGTGGGCGAGATCAGCACCGAGCTGATCAACTCCACCGCCGGCGCCAAGCTGGTCCCGGTCAATTACAAGGGCGCGGCGCCGGCTATCACGGATCTTCTCGGCGGACACATCGAGGGCGTAATCATCGCGCTGGGCGCAGTGAGCACGCATCTGCGCAGCGGCAATCTGCGCGCGATAGCGATCTCCTCGCCCTTCCCCGAATTCCCGGACATCCCGACGCTGCGCCAGCTTGGCTACAAGGCCGACCTCCTGGGCGTGTGGTTCGGCTTCTTCATGCCGGCCGGCGTGCCCAAGACGGTGGTGGACAGGATCGTGCCGGCGCTGGAGAAAGTCGCCCGCAATGCCGACATCTCGGCCCAGCTGCAGCCGGTGGGGATCGTGCAGGAGTGGGGTTCCGGTCTTGCGCTGTCCGAAGAGATTGCCACCGAGTTCCGGTCCGTGACTGAACTGCTCGGCCGGAAGAGCAAGACCACTAAATGAAGGATGAGATTGGAATGGCAAAGCGTATTCATGTAGCCGTCGTGGGCGGTGGGATGGGCGGCCTGGCCGCGGCGGTGGCGCTGGCGCATCGAGGCATCAGCGTCGCGGTCTACGAGCAGTCGGCCGCGCTGCGCGAGGTTGGGGCCGGTGTCTTCATCTATCCCAACAGCCTGCGGCAGATGGAGCGCATGGGCCTTGGCGATGCGCTGGCGCGCGTCGGCGCCAAGGTCGGCTCCGGATCGGAGTACTACCGCATGGACGGCTCGGTGGTCGGCAAGATCCTCACCACCGACTCCAGCGGTTGGAACGGCATGTACGGCATGCATCGCGCGGACATCCTGAAGGTGCTGGCGGATGCGCTTCCCGCAAGCGCGATCCATACCGGCCACCGGTGCGTCGGCTTCAGCCAGGACGCGAGCGGCGCCCATCTCACCTTCGAGAACGGCAAGGTGGCGCACGCGGACGTGGTGATCGCGGCCGATGGTATCAACTCGGTCCTGCAGAAGCACGTGGTGGAACCTTCGCCGCCCGAATACGCCGGGTGCCGCGCCTACCGCGGACTGCTTCCCGCGGACAAGCTGCCAGACTGGCGGCCCGAGGCCCATCAGGTCTGGATGGGCGACGGCAAGCACTTCATGGTGTTCCCCGTGCGCCGCGGAGAGTTGCTGAACTATGTCGGCTTCGTGCCGACGACGAGCCAGACGGCAGAGTCCTGGTCCGCTGTTGGCGACCGCGACGAGCTCGCAGCGTCCTTCGCCGGTTGGGACCCCCGCGTGACCCATCTGCTGGAGAAGGTCGAGACCTGCTTCTGGTGGGGCCTCTACGATCGCAAGCCGCTGCGTACGTGGGTGAACGGGCGCCTGGCTTTGCTCGGCGACGCCGCCCATCCGATGCTCCCGCACCTGGGCCAGGGCGCCAACCAGGCGATCGAGGACGGCACCGCCCTGGCGGTGATCCTACAAATCTGCGCGCAAGACGATGCCATGTCACTGGAAGATGCGCTACGCAAGTACCAGGAGCTGCGGCAACCGCGCACGTCGCTGGTGCAGGCCGAGGCCCGCAAGAACGGGCTGCGCTACGACTCCAAGTACGCCGACCTGGCGCAACGTGACAAGGAGATTGCCAACTCGGCGCAGCTGCGCCGGGCGCTGTACGACTACGACATCGAGAAGGAGGCGGTGGAGTTCATGCGAAAGGATGGGGCCAACGCATAGCATTGCCAGGAGGACGCGTTGGCTAAGGGCGCAGCGAGGGCAGGAGGGACGGCGCTGACTTGACAGGGCTGCCCTGGACGATATGTCAACCCGCGTCAGCTGTTGGCCGGACACGGAAGCTCGAAGAGTTTCGTGCACGGACGTTGTCACGCTGAAGGCGAGTACACGGTTTTATTGGACGTACTAACGCGAGAGCAGACTTTTTCGTTGCCCTGCCAGCTGCGGCAGGCCACGTGCGCCAAGTTGCGCCAACTTGCGCAATTCCTGGCTGATCGCATGGATGTCGAATTCGCGAGCCGTTCCTGCGAAGCATGGGATAGGCATCTGGCATTGCGCTCTCGCGGAAAGCAGTAACTTGACCCAGTTGTGATGCGTGGCCTGAAAAGGAATGCGGCGTGGAGAGCATCGAATTAGCTGGAAGCGTCAATCCAAGGCGCCTACCTGGGCTAGGTCTGGCAGCAGTCGGTCAGCAGACAATGCCCATCACGGACGTTGAATCAAAATGCCCGTAAAACATAACGTCCCCGTTATTCCACAAGGGCGTTATGTGACTATAAAACCTGCTCAATCAAGAACGGGCGCAACTTGCCGCCTGCTTCGGGCTGCCGCTCGTGCAGGCGGCACCTGCCATTGCCATTTCCGTCAGCGGCTGTATGGGCACCCGGGTACTGTTCCTTGCGAACCATTTTTTGCTGCCGGAAGTTTCCGCCGGCTTCCTGCTCTCGCGGCGGCTCTGGCTCTTGCTGCTCTTGGCGCTGCCATCGCCGGCCTTTGCGGCTGCGCTCTTGTCCACGGACGCAACGCTGGCACCCGGCCTGGATTGTCCGTTGACCGTCAAACCGGCTTCGGAGAACTTCATGGAGTGCTTGTCCCCACGCCCTTCATCCGTTTTTCGGAATCATTCCAGTCCTTGAAATTGCCGTTCTTGCCGCGCTCGTCAATGTGCGCCTGGTCATGACGGGCCCGATGCCCTTGATGCTGTCGGGCGTCCCTTGATCCGCTTTGGTGACAGCGAATTCAGCCAATGCCAGCTGGATGCCCATCAAATGCTGAAAGACCAAATGCCGGTTTCTTGAACATTGTCACCTCCAGTTTTAAATTGCATTCATTGCTTCAGATCCTCTGCAGTTGCCATTAGTCCAATCTGAATTGGAAACCTCGTGAACGCTTGGCAATGCTTTGCTGAAGGTACGTTGCGTGAGTACTCATAGACGTGAACCTTCGGCAATTATTGTCAGCGGGGGTTAAGCTCGGCTTCAGCGACGATTCAGATTGCAAAGCGAAGATCTATTTGCCGACCACGCTCTATCCTGAAAATCAATCCGGCGACTCCACCTACGTATCGCCCGTACTCAGCATGGACGCGCAGGCGTTGATGGATACGGACACCATGTCCCGCCCATTCGAAAGGACAACCATGAAACTAGCTAAATTTCTCCCGTTCGCTTACGCCTCCATGCTTGCCATGCCGGTCCTTGCACAGAGCGTTGCCACTGAAGTGCAACGCGACGTTAATCAGCAGAAACGTATCGAAGCCGGCTTGCAAACGGGCGTACTGACCACCCGGGAAGCCGCCAGGCTGGAAAAGGAAGAGGCGCGAATCAGCCGCACGGAAGCCAACGCGCTCAGCGATGGAAAGCTCAACAGCCAGGAACGACGCCGCATCGCTCGGATGGAAAACCGGGCGAGTCGGGACATCAGCGCCCAGGCGCACGACGACCAGGCAGGGAATACGAATTCGGTATCGAGCCAGCGCATGCAAGCAGACGTGGCACGCAACATCCATCAGCAGGAGCGCATCGAGGCCGGCATTAAGGACGGCTCATTGACCAACCGCGAGGTCGGCAGGCTGGAACGAGGTGAGTCCCGCATCGACGGCAGGGAAGCCGCAGCAGGTCGTGACGGCCACGTCGGCGTGCGCGAGCAGGCGCGCATTCAACGCAACGAGAACCGGGAATCGAACCATATCCACCGCCAGCGCCATGACCGACAGCAACGCGGCTGATGCAGGTTGAAGCGCGTGGGTAAGGAATCTGCAACCTACGCGTTGCCATGCCCTGAAAGGAGCCATGATGCCAAACCTTGAAGTCGATTCCGAGAACCCGGCAGCATCCCAAAAACTTGCGGGCAATGGCCTAGCCTTGAGCGCCGCGACGCTTCTAGCCGCTTGCGGAGGCGGAAGCGGTGGAACCGGTGATGCGGCGCAAGCCCCCGTCACACGGAGTCCGTCGGCGCCCATCAGCGACGTGCAGGCTGCTCGTTTTCTGGTGCAGGCCGCGATGGGCGCCACCCGGGCCGACATGCAGCGAGTCCAGGACCTGGGCTACGCGGGGTGGCTGGATGAACAACTGGCGATGCCACCTTCGCCGAGCCGCTGGGACTGGCTGGTAGCCAAAGGGTTTAACGCCAGCACGTACCGCAATACCGAGTCTGGCTGGGACGCGGCGGCTTGGCGCAAAATGGTCGCCTCGCCTGACACCTTGCGGCAGCGCGTCACGCTTGCGCTCTCCGAGATCCTGGTAGGGGCGATTGACGGCTTTATCGGCGGCGGCTGGCGCACGTTTTCCGCGGCAGCCTACCTCGATCTTCTGGAAGCCAACGCTTTCGGCACGTACCGCAACCTGCTGCAGCAGGTGTCGACCAGTGCGCCAATGGGAGAATTTCTGACCTACCGGGGCAATGTCAAATACAATGCCGCGACCGGCGCCCTGCCGGACGAGAACTATGCGCGGGAAATCATGCAACTGTTCTCGATCGGCTTGATCCAGTTGAACGTCGACGGCACGCCCAAGCTGTCCGGCGGCAAGCCAATCGACACCTATAGCCAGGACGATGTCATGGGACTGGCCCGCGTCTTCACCGGCTGGGACTATGACCTGGCCGGTGGCGATACGTCGACGCCCGATTTCAAGCGCCGTCCGATGAAGCAAGTGGCCAGCCGCCACGAGACGGGCGAGAAGTCATTTCTTGGCATAACCATCCCAGCCGGCACGGATGGCGCACAAAGCCTGCAGAAGGCGCTCGATTGCATTGCCAGCCATCCCAACGTCGCCCCCTTCATCAGCCGGCAGTTGATCCAGCGGCTGGTGACAAGCAATCCTACCCCGGCTTATGTCGGGCGCGTCGCCATGGTGTTTATCGACGACGGCCAGGGCGCGAGGGGCAATCTAAAGGCCGTCATCAAGGCCATCCTGCTGGATGACGAAGCGCGCAACCCCGCTAATACAGCCAATCCCGCATTCGGCAAGCTGCGCGAACCCATGCTTCGCTTTACCTCCTGGGCTCGCGCATTCCAGGTGAATTCCCCCGGCGATAGCTGGCCCGTCGGCAACACGTCCGATCCTGCTACCCGTTTGGGACAAAGCCCGCTGCGCTCGGCAACCGTCTTCAATTTCTTCCGCCCCGGCTACGCCCCACCCAGCACCGCCATCAGCAGTGCCGGCCTGGTGGCCCCCGAGTTCCAAATCACCAACGAGTCGAGCGTCGTTGGCTATATCAACTTCATGCAGAAGGCCGTCGCCAACGGCATCAACGACCTGGCTGCAGATTACGCCCCGTTGCTTGCATTGGCCGACAACGCAAGTGCGCTACTCGACGAACTCAACATCGTCCTGGCGGCCGGTCGCATCGAAGCAGGCACCTTGGCCATGCTGAGTTCCGCTGTCGATGCCATGCCGCGTGGCAGCGACAGCACGCGCAAGAATCGTATCCATGCGGCGCTGGTACTGGTGCTTGCCGCGCCAGACTTTATCGTGCAAAAGTGAGGTGGACGGTGGCTAACGAATCCTTCAACGTATCGCGACGAGCCTTCCTGCGCCGCGCCTCGGCACTTTCGCTTGCCGGCGCAGCCAGCCCGTGGGCTCTCAACCTTGCCACCGTCGCCGAAGCGTCGGCAGCGACCGCGTCAGATTACAAGGCCATCGTCTGCGTCTTCCTTTATGGGGGAAACGACTATGCCAATACGCTGGTGCCCTACGACATCGCCAGTTACGACGAATATCAGCAATTGCGTCCGTCGCTGGCCTATCCGCGTAGCGTCCTCGACGCCAACGCTTTAACACCGCTCGCGGCGCCGGTCGACATCACCGGCGCGGCTCGCCAGTATGCGTTGGCACCCGAACTCTCGCCGCTGCTGCCGATATTCAATGGCGGGAAGCTGGGCGTCATCCTGAATGTCGGCACCTTGGTCCAGCCAACCGCCAAGCAGGAGTACGTGAATCGCACCGCGATCTTGCCGCCCAAGCTTTTCTCCCATAACGACCAGCAATCGGTGTGGCAGTCGAGCGCGCCGGAAGGGGCGGTTTCCGGGTGGGGTGGACGCATGGGCGATCTCTTCCAGGCGGGCAACGGCAATGCGACGTTCACCTGTGTCAACGTGTCCGGAAATGCGGTATTTCTGTCCGGGTCAAGCGCTGTGCAGTATCAGATATCCCCCAATGGTTCAGTGGCACTGGCAGGCATCAAGAGTCCGTTGTTCGGATCGGCGTCGTGTTCCGACGCCTTGCGTGCGTTGGTCACTGCTCAGCGCAGTGAATTGTTCGAAGGCGAATACAACCGCGTCATGCGCCGCTCGCTTGATGCGAACGGCGTACTAACCAGCGCACTGGCAGGCGCGCCAGCAATTTCTACCGTATACCCTGCCGGCAACTCGCTGGCTGACCAGCTGAAGATGGTCGCGCGCATGATATCCAATGCGAGTGCGATTGGCGCGCGCCGCCAGGTCTTCCTGGTGTCGCTGGGCGGCTTTGACAACCATGATGGGCTGCTCACTGTCCATCCCGGCCTGCTGACCAATGTGGCGAATGCCATGGCGGCGTTTTACCAAACCACGGTCGAACTCGGCGTTGCCGACAAGGTCACCACCTTCACCGCATCGGACTTCGGCCGCACGCTGTCCGGCAACAACGATGGCACCGATCATGGCTGGGGCAGCATGCATTTCGTGATGGGAGGAGCCGTGAATGGACAGCGCTTCTACGGCGTACCGCCCGTCGTGGCGAGCAACGGGCCTGACGACGTCGGCCAGGGCCGCCTGTTGCCGACCACATCAGTGGATCAGTACGCCGCGACGCTTGGACGTTGGCTGGGAATTTCCGATTCCGCACTACTCGACGTCTTGCCGAACCTGAAGAACTACAACATCCAATCACGTAATATCGGGTTCGTATAATCGTGCAAGTGCATGCGGCTTTTGGCGATTGCCTCGCGGGATAGCCACCACGCTTGTTCGGAGCGGATATCCCAATCAGTTGTCCAATAAATCCGAGTTGGTCAACGGCGACGAAGCCGGGTTATCAAGCAGGCGAGGCGTGCAAAGCCGGTCTAAAGCCATTCGTCATGTTCCCAATGGATGTGAATTCTTCGGAACGCGTTCAGCCAGGCGAACAGGCGCTCAATCTTCCAGCGCCGTTTATTGCGGCGTACTGTCCCGCTATCCCGATTCACAGGCTCCTGGTTGCAGCGGTGTCGCGTAATCCGCTCCATGCCCTCAGTTGATTGGTGCTGAATTGGCTTCGCGGTGCGACACGGCATCCAGTCGCATCAAACGAGAAAATGCTCGAACACTTGCGGGGGCACCGGCTTGGAAAACAGAAAGCCCTGGCCGTAGTCGCAGCCCGCGTGACGCAGGATAGCTTCCTGTTCCGGCTTCTCGATGCCTTCGGCGATGACCTTCAGGCCAAGCCGGTGGGCCATGGCAATCATCGACTCGGTGATCGCCCGGCTGCCTTCGTTCCATTCCAGGTCATGCACAAAGCTGCGATCGATCTTCAGGTAGTCGATATGGAAGCGCTGCAGGTAGGCCAGCGACGAGTAGCCCGTGCCAAAGTCGTCCAAAGCGACCTGGATCCCGGCGTCACGGTAGTGGCAGAGTGCGTCGGCGACACGCTCGGACGCGTTAAGCAAGACCCCTTCGGTAATTTCGACCACGATGCTACTGGCCGGCAAGCCGCGCTGCTCAATGACGTGGACCCAATCCACGCCCGAGGGCCGATGAAACTGCACCGGCGAGCGGTTGACGCTTATCTCGAAGCATCCGCCCCGTTGCTTGCCCCAGCGTGCCGCCCAGGTGGCCGCTTCGACAAACGCCCAATCCCCGATGTCGTGGATCAGGCCGGATTCCTCGGCAGCCGGGATGAACCGGTCAGGGCTGATGAGGCCTTGCTTCGGATGCCGCCAGCGCAGCAGCGCCTCGGCCTTCACGATCGCTGCGGTCGACAAGTCCACCACTGGCTGGAAGTGCAGCATCATCTGCCCGGCGGGAAGCGCCGCGCGAAGATCACGGACCAGACGGGCGCCCTTCTGCGCCCGCAGCCGCATCTGCTTCTGGAAGAACCGGAACTGGTTTCTCTCGCCGTTCTTTGCCGCGTACATCGCCTGGTCAGCATTACGGATCAGTCCCTGCGAGTCGGCCGCGTCACATGGATAGAGCGTGATACCGACGCTGGCGCTTACATGGGCCGTCTCGCCCTTGATCCGGAACGGTTCTGCCAGGCGGTCGATGATTTTCTGCGCGATGACTTCCACTTTCGGAGAGTCGTGCAGGTCGGTCAGGATGACCGTAAATTCATCGCCGCCCAGCCGCGCGACCGTATCACCCTCGCGCACGCAGTTGAGCAGGCGCCGGGCGACCTGGGACAGCAGCCGGTCACCGGCTTCATGTCCAAGCGAGTCGTTGACTTCCTTGAAGCGATCCAGGTCGATGAACAATAAAGCGACCTGATCGCCCTCCCGGTGCGCCTTGCGTACTTCCTGCTCCAGACGGTCCTGGAACAGTCTCCGGTTCGGCAGGCCCGTCAGCGAACAGAAACTGGCGTGGCGCCAGATGATTTCCTCGGTCTCCTTCCGCTCCGAGATGTCGCTCATCGTGCCCGTCAGCCGAATGGCACAACCGGATTGATCTCGGGCGACGATGACGCCCCGGGAAAGCACCCATTTATAGCTGCCGTTCTTGCAGCGAAGGCGGTATTCCGCATGAAAAGGGGTGCCGGTTCGAAGCGTTTCCATCAGCGCATCGATCGTAGCGCTGCGGTCCTCCGGATGGATTCGGCTGGTCCATTCGTCCAACAGGTTGGGAAACTCCAGTTCCTCGTACCCCAGGATAGCCTTGTACTGCTTCGACAGTTCGACCTCGCCGGTGTTGACTTTCCAGTCCCAAACGCCGTCCCGCGCGCCCTCGATGGCTAACTTCCAGCGCTCCTCGCTGCGGCGAAGCGCCTCCTGCATGTTGTGCTGCTCGGTAACATCCTGTCCCTGCAGGAAAATCCCGCTGACCGTGCCGTCCGGCTCGATCAGCGGCTGGTAGACAAAGTCGACGTAACGTTCGATCTCGGGCGCGTCGGGGGAAGGCTGGAACCGAATCTGGCGCTGGTGCCCGACGAAAGGCTTTCCCGTGGCATACACTTCGTCGAGCAGGTCGATGTAACCCTGGCGCGCGAGCGCGGGAAAGACTTCCCTCACTGGGCGGCCGAGCAGATCCTGGGGGCCGACCAGCTGGTAATACGCCCGGTTGACGACTTCGTACACGTGGTCCGGGCCGCGCAGGATGGCGATGAAACCAGGTGCCTGGTCGAACATCGAGCGCAAGCGCGCAGCTTCATCGGCGGGACGGCAAAAGGCGTCACTGAACCCGGGAATCCCAGCTGTCGGGGCAGAACCAGTCTCCGCATCTTCCTCCTGCATATCGATCTCCCGCAGCCACCACAATCAGGCTTGCAATGTCAGGGCAACCACCGAGTAGAAAGTTTTGAGCCAAGCGAGTTCCAGCGGACGGGAAGATAGCGCTAGCCGGTTGCGTCACCTTCCCGCTCTTTAATCAGGAAGTCAGAGCCTGCGGCACCGCCCGGAAGATGCCGTTGCCCGGGAGACGTGTTTGATCGCGGCAACGCTCATGGCGCTGAAGACCCGAAGCACCCAATCGAATCTGAAATAAGGCCTGGCTCTCCTCTGCATCAGAACAGCCGTTCAAGATCGTTTCTGACCTTCGATAGCCTAGCCCAGCCTTGACGTTCATCTTCAATAAATCGCATTGATTCAGATCAAGCCAGAGTTGCCGTGTTGATCTTCTAAACCCGCAGATAGCTTCTAGGCTGGTTTCTGCGCTTTTGATTCCTGATTGCGCTTCCGACCGATCACATTTCGCGCTAGTGGAGAAAAAAATGAAACGCTTCATTCGAACAACTGCTTTCATCATGGCGGCCGCTGCCACCTCGACTGCCTGGAGCCAAATCACGCCGGACCTCGTCGACTCGACAGGCAGGGAGGTCGGGCGATTCAAGGGCGATTCAGTAACGGTCCTTTATAGTGGACAGGTAGTGAGAATTTATGTCGACGCACACTGGGACTATACACAGGGACGTCCCCTGTCCAGCGGGCTGACCTGGAAGCATGTGCCGCTTTATTACGCAACCGCGGATTGCAGCGGCCAAGCCTACATGGGGACTTCACCCACCGCTCCCGTCGCTTCCGGCGCGGCCGCACCCGCCGCAGGCGCCCCCTACACGCAACCGGCCTATGGATCCCACTTTCTTTTCGCGCCGTCGAAAGTTGGCACCGCATGGACCGCGTATATCAGCGGGGAAAACCCGACCTTCCAGCAGGTTGCAATACAGTCTGAACGTCAGTACGACGGCTCTTGTGCCGCCAAGTCTTATCCAAACCTGTGGGTCACGCCTGTGGTGACGCAGACCGGCCTTGAAATCTATGGCGTTCCACCGTTCTACGTGAAGTGACTACAGCTGAAAAGTCTTGATCCTTGAACAGCGGCTTGCCTGAAGCTCGACAGGAAAGAGCTTGCATTGACCCGCATGCAAGCTCTTTATCTCTAAGTTGGCCCTTTCCATCGATAACAGCTGTATTGACTTCCAGTGCTGGGACGCAAGCCGCCACAACCTTAAATATTGTTACAAATGCTTTGCACCAGATTTATTATTGAGTTCTAAAAGCCAGTTTGATTTTTTTATTGATTGGCTCGCTAATAATAAAAAACCCACCTTCAGGAGTTCTCGGGGCCGGCTTCCAGGCATTGGCATCAACAAGTTCAGTTAGCTGCTCAACGTCAGCACCTTTACCTTGATTACGGATGGCGCTGACATCGGCCGGGCCTGACCGGGTCCTTTTCCCTGCAGTGCCGTTGTCGATCATGCTCGACGCCCAAAGCGCCGATGACCACATCTTGTTAGACAAGTGCTCTTCAGGTGAACGAGTCCGACTGCAAGCGATCTCCTGCAATCGATAGCCAAAGCGAGAATCAGTGCCGCACACAGTTCCTATTGTGAGCATCTCTGTCAAGCAGGGCGGGAGGCGCAGCCTACCACTTTGGAAACATGCCCTCCGAAGGCCGCGACGCCGGCGGACACGTCGGCGCTGCGGTGAGGGGTGCGGCCGCTGGCCGGGCCAAGCATCTGTTCTACTGAAGGATCATCAGGTGAGCCTATCCTTTAGATGTATTGAAAAGACGTGTTACACCCGCTACAACGATTATCCTATTGTAAGAAAATGCAGACAGTCATGAAAAAGTTAGTAGGCCCTATCCATCCTTTTCGGGATCTCCCTGCCCGTCCTGGCTGCCCCAATCACTTTGCAGGACTACGAGCTGTTGCCACTTTTTGAGAAATGGCAAAAAAAACAGTGGCAATCGTCACTGCCTTGCGGGCTCAATTTGCTGGGACTGTGCTTCCGACCACTATTTATGAACGTACGTGTGCGAGTCGCCGAATCTGCGCCCGGATAAGACCATTTTATAGATGGGTGATCAAGACGCGATCTGGGAATTTCCAAAAGTGTGTGAAGAGCTATGTAATCGGATCGGGGTATAGATGAGCGCGCACGAGTTTGCCAATTAATTGGCGAAATTTGCCAAAGCATTAAAAAGTGGACCAGATTTCGAATCTGCATCAATTGGGATTCAAATCGCTGCGCCTTGACGATGAAAATCAAACACCCTATAAGTCCAAATCAAAAGAAGATCTGCCCGTGGCTTTAAGTGCTTTGCTTTCCTTATTAAAAAACGAATTGAGCCTCAATTTGATTTCGAAGTGGTTGATCTGGGCAGCTGTCGAATGAACTTGGATTCAGACGCCCGAGGTCGCTGATTTGCGGTACCAATCGCGGTTGAACAGAAACTCCCGCTCAACTCTGTTTCAACAACTAACCGATCAGAGTAGAACAGTATGCAAAGCGGCAGAAAAGCAAAAAGGCCGTAAGTCGTTGGTTCCACGAGTTACGGCCTTGAAATCTTGGTGGAGCGGAGGGCTATCGAACTATGCTTATAAGTCCTTGAAAAAAAACAGTGTGTTGGCTAAACTGCAGATGTTACCGTCATAATTACTGCCGAATCTTCTTGCTTGCTGTTTCTTTCTGAACTCGGCTTTCTTACCGCTTTTCTACGTCGTCGTCATTTTTTACGTAAGTTGGCTGTCGTCGGTAAGCCACACCCTTGGTAGTCCTGATAGTCTGCAATCGACCGATTTTGTTGAAATTCTCGTGTGCAATATCTAGGCTATATCAGACGGCTTTGATCAAGTCGTCATACGCCCATTTTCGGCCACGTTTTTTGCTTCAGGATTCGCCAAACGAATCAGTGCTATGGCCCCAGTACTTTATTCATATTGCATGCCGACTTTTTTCAACACAATCGACCCACAGCCATCATCCAAATTTCGACTGACAATGCGTCCACTTTCAAAAGCGGAGAAAGCATTGAAAAAAACGCTTGGATGTCCGATCGTCGGCTGATAATTCCTGGTGCTTCATTACCAAAAGCCACCATACCGGAATAGCCCCTTTTTTGATTAGATTTTGTCGTGGTATATCTCCATTCATTTATGTCTTGTACTAGACGACTATTGTGAAAGATGCCCACCCTCGCTATCCCACTTAGTGACTTCGGCTTGGTCAATTTCATAACCGGGTGGTCGATAAGTGCCAGTCCTTTTCACGGCCTCGTCAATTTCCTGAGGCGTAAGCAAAACGGTCGTTTTACACGAGGTTACTCCGGAAGCATTTACCCTAATGGCTAGTGCTGCGGCAATGGTATTGTCTGGGAGGTCGCCAATGATGAAAACGTCCTCGTTACCAAACGCAAAATAAAATGCTTCAACAGTACCACCCATCGACTTGAATAAAGCATCAACAGCAGCACGTCGCTGAGTACCTCCTTCTTTGAGCAAACCATTTATACCTTCGCTGAGATAGTTGGCTTCAATAAGATATTTTGGCACTTGAATCTCCTCCAATTTGGCATAAGTTCAGGAGAAAGCATGCTGGTCAATACAGTACCACTTGGGTAGCTAGACAGTGAACGTCGTGCGTGCACCAGGAGCATGTGGTGAGGCACGGGCCGCCCGCCCGCTTGCTGTTGGCGACGTGTCGATGAGCGACTCCACGTGTCAATGCCAGCGTTGAACTCGTTTCCTTTGGTGCCGCGCAATACAATGGTCAATCCACTTAAAGTAAAAAATCGATCAACGAGCAATCGTGTTGCAACGCTTGATTTTGTTTTGTAACTGGATGATCCCGTAAATGAGTTGTTCTGCGGTCGGCGGACAACCGGGCACGTAAATGTCAACTGGAACGATGCGGTCACAACCACGCACAACGGAATAGGAATAGTGATAATAGCCACCTCCGTTTGCACAAGATCCCATCGATATCACCCAGCGCGGCTCTGCCATCTGATCGTACACCTTGCGGAGCGCCGGTGCCATTTTGTTACATAACGTACCGGCAACGATCATTACATCTGACTGACGCGGAGACGCGCGAAACATGACACCGAAGCGGTCCATGTCGTACCGGGACGCGCCAGCATGCATCATTTCAACAGCACAACAAGCCAGACCAAATGCCATTGGCCACATCGAGCCGGTACGGACCCAATTGACAAGCTTGTCGGCTTCAGTTGTAACGAAGCCTTCGTGTAATACACCCTCAATTGCCATGATTCATTCCTGCTACGCAAGATTTTCACGTTTCGCCGGAACCCTCCAACTAATTGGACAACGCAGCTCGGAAAAAATGCATGATCAACCATAGATAGTTGTTTGGTTCTAAGGAATCCCGATAACATATTGAGCAGAAATCGGCACCCCAAGTTTTGGTGATCTGAGTGCCCGCTTTTGGCCGGCAATCGCTCGCTTATGGCAGATGGGCAGAACCGGCCTCGTGCTATACCCCCGCCAGTTCAACAGTTTCCAAAGCATCATCAACGACGACGCCAAGATAGCGCACGATGCTCTTCAGCTTGGTCTGGCCCGGAAGCAGTTGAGCAGCGCGCAGGCTCTTGGTGCGCCGGTGGATCACTGTTGCTTTCGGTTACCGCATGGAGTGCGTAGCATAGGCTGCCGCATATAGATCAATCGCCCCTAAACGACGGCTTGTGGCTGGCTACAGCATCACCCTAAATGGTGATATGGCACAAAGTAGTCCAACATTGTAAGCAGACGACGTAGAGACAAAGCGTTCAGCACGCACCTCTAAGTCTTGGAAGCACATTGCTAGCTAACCAATGAAAGAGCATATGAGCGGTTTGGTTAGGAACCCAATTTAGAGGACAAGGTGTCTAACGATTGCTTTTTAGGCCTTTATCCAAAATGTTCGCAGGACATGTTCATTCAGACTGTCCTAATTTTTTTCACCTGTGACCGAAAAGCCCGTAGCGTTTTGGTACGCCGCAGGAAATCAGGGAGCCGCGATATTAGTGCGGCGTTATCAATATTGAAATCTAATATCAGGAGAATGACAGAAATTTATCAGGGCCTCGAACTCGGCGACGCTAGTTGCCTCAATTGTTCAGCTATTGACCAAGAATGCCGACATGAAGACGACGCTCCTCGAAGGAAAGCTTGTTCCCCGTTTTGGCCTTGGTTTGCTAAAGCAGCATGCGGCCCCCATGTCTGAAGTTGTCAAGATTGGCGTGGAGAATGAATACGGGCAGATCTACCGGATCATCGAAGCGTCGGACTTACTTGCCAAGAGGGATCTCTTGGATAAGTTACGCAACAGTGGCTACTTTGTGGTTCCGCTCATTCCTGTGGATAACTATAGCGTACTTGCTATTGTGAAATTACAAGAGGAATGACGTCGGCAAAGGCAAGAGAGTGGCGATATAGGGTTAATACGTGGTGCAGACTATCCGGTATATCAGTATGTCTTCGGCTTCCGATCCCTCTTGCCAAATTGACCCGCCAAGGAAAGTCAAACGCAAGGTCCTGTTAGTTGATGACAATCTCGACCTACTTGAGCTTGTAATTGACTCGCTTAACTTTCATGGGCATGAAGTGATTGCGGCACGCGATGCAGAAGAAGCACTAGAACGTTTGCGATCCCTCCTGGACTTGCAAGTGTTGATCAGCGATGTGACCATGCCCGGTATGAGTGGCATCGAGTTGGCACATCGAGCCCGACAGATGTACCCTGGACCGCGCGTGCTGCTGGTATCAGGACGAGCCGATATAGTAGTCGCGCAAGGCGCTACTGAATATTTCGATTTTCTTCCCAAGCCGTATCGCCTTGCGGATGTGGAAGCCTATTTGGCGCATCAATAAGCAGCGAGATGACTGACGTCATTGCTCTTATTATCGAAATAAATTTATCGTAACGTATCTTCGGGCCTGCGCCTCCAAACTGGCCGACGACACATTTCCGTTGATGGCCGTGCTGAGAATTACGTCTAGGACCGGCCTTGATCCCTTGCTGCCATTCGATCGGATTTTTTAATGGCGTAGCGCATATCGGAATTCATTTGCGCTGGCGTCCAGTAAGGATACTGCGCAACGTTTCAGCATAGTTAGCGAGAGCACGTGCGCTGGCCTCGTGCTCTTCGGCAGCATGTTCACGTCCCGTTTGCTTGGCCGATGCCGCCAGGCGCTTGAGGAGCATTTGTTTTTCATGCAATGCGCGCAGGGCTGCCCACATCGCTTCCTCAATTGCTGATTCTTGACCGTTGAACAGCGTTTGTTCAGTATAGGAATGACCAGTATGGCAGCGAAATTGCAAAGGACTGACTCCATTGACTTGCCACAAACCGCCATGGCATTCGGGGCAAGCGATCCCGGCGGGCGTCGCAATGCGGCCGAGAATATCAATATCCGTGCGCTGGCGCAGCGCAAAGTGACTTTGTACTTCAGTTCTGTCCCACTCAGCCGCTGCCATTGGCTCGGGTCGCTGCGCTGTATTTTCGGGTGCGGTGAGTTCGATCAGGCGCTGGGCTAAGCCGTCGAGAGGCATGCAATCGTCGACCGGCACATACTGCAAGGCGCTGCGCGGCATTTCCGGTTCATCGGCCTCGTCCGGGTCTTGAACCAAGGCCACACCGCCATAGGCCTTGACTGCCTGCAGGCCAATGGTACCGTCATCAAGCACGCCTGTAAGGATAACGCCAATTGCGTTTTCCCGATAATAAACTGCGGCGCAGCGAAACAGCGGATCGATCGCCGGACGTGCAAAGTTTTCCTTGGCTCCATGCGACAACCGGATCAGGCCATCCTCTACCAGCATGTGATGATCGGGGGGCGCGATCAGTACCGTGCCTGGCTGGACCGATTCATTGTCCTCGGCATGACGTAATGGCATCCCAACGCCTCGCTTAAGGATCATCGGTAGAACGCTGTAGTGGCTTCCAATATGCATCACAACCAGTACCGCTGCCGGAAAGTCGGGCGGTAGACGGCCTAATAGACGTTGCAGCGCATTCATCCCGCCGACTGAGGTGCCGATGACGACAACCTTGTTAATAGACATGATTCTCGGTCCAGAGATGGGGTGAGGACTAGCATGTTCCAGTCTAGCGATGATTTTGCTTATTGGCTCGTGCGGCATGCTAACGCAATGAATTGGCCTATACAAAAGTAGAAAACTGGTTTTCGCCCATTTTTAACTCGCCTTCATCACGTTTCTTTTGGCCTTGATGCTGGGCGAATGGCAGATGTATGTGCGCAGTCCGCTGCATCCTGGCCTCAGTTACCCCAAACTGTACTACCGCTCAGTCACCGCCAATGGTTCGGCTATGGCCTATGTGTTTCCAACCTTGGTGGCGATGGGCTTCGACTACGCCATCGTTAAACTGGCGCTGAAGCGGCCGCTGGTAAGATTCAAATGGGCTTGGGGAGGCTTCGGTTTAATCGTCCTGAGCACTGTGGTAGCCATGGTGCCGGTGGCAATGAGGCTGGCCTCGGTGCTCTGCACCTTCTATCCGCCGATGATCGGCAATGCTTTCTTCTATATCGGAGTGGTGCTGGTGGTAATCGGCTCCTGGGTCTGGGTGGCACTCATGTCCATCAACCTGCGCCTGTGGAAGAAGAACCATCCCGGCTTGCTCATTCCATTCGCAATGTTCGCCAATGTCACCAGCGCCTACCTGTGGGCCTGCACCTCGGTCGGCTCCTCCCGAGAAATCCTATTCCAGATCCTGCCGGTAGCGCTCGGGTTCAAATCGACCATCGATGCCGGACTGGCATGCATCCTGATCTCCTGGACGCTGCACGCCATCGTCTATTTTTGGCTTGTGCCGTCCTACATCGCTTTCTATACCCTGATTCCAAGGGCGATCGGCGGGCGTTTCTAGAGCGTGTTATGAACTAAAAAAAGCAATAGGTCGGTGGCTGGCATGAAATCCAGAAAACCGTACGCTAGCGACGTAAGTGATAATGAATGGGAGTTTGTCGACCCGTATCAAACGCTGTTGCCGCTAGATGCTGCTCAGCGGGAATATTCGCTGCGCGACGTGTTCAATGCCTTGCGCTGGATAGTCAGAAGCGGTGCGCCTTGGCGACGGATGCCACACGACTTGCCGCCCTGGACGGCGGTTTATCAGCAAACATAGCGTTGGCTCAAGGTGGGCTGTTTTGAGGCCATGGCCCATGACCTGCGCTCGCTGCTGCGCTTGGCTCAGCAGCGGGAACCATCGCCCAGCGCGGTCATTCTGGATAGCCGCACGGTGCAATCGACAACGGAGAGTGGAAATCGAGGCGGCTACGATGGTGCCAAGCGGCGCCGTGGTTCAAAAGTGCATATCGCCGTCGATACGTTAGGAAATCTGCTTGCCTTGCACGTGACGCCAGCCGATGAGCAGGACCGGCATCAAGTCGCCGAACTGGCGCTTCAGGTTCAACAAGCAACCGGCGAAACGGTCGAGCTAGCGGTGTAGACTAAGGTTATACCGGAGAAGCGGCTCGAGAACAGGCCAAGAAGCACGGCATGGAACTGGTCGTGGTGAAGCATACCGAGGCAAAACGGGACTTCGTGCGGTTGCCCAGGCGCTGGGTCGTGGAGCGCAGCTTTGCTTGGGCGGCTCGGTTTCGCCGGCTTGCCAAAGACTACGAGCGGTTGACGCAGTCCTTGGCAGGTCTGCACTATGTTGTCTTTGTCTGCCTCATGCTCGCCTAAACTACTGCCCTTTTCAGTTTGAGTTCATAACACGCTCTACAGCGACACCGTGGGAAGAGTTGCCTTCGTCCTATTCCTGGTGTTTTTCATTCCGATCCGCATCCACCACGTGTTCCAAGACCCGCAGGTGGGAGAAGGTTTCAAGTTCCTGCACGCCATCTTCGCCGGCATGGTGTCCGTGCCGACGCTGATTACGGTGTTCACCATCAGCGCGTCGGTCGAAATCGCGGGACGGCTTCGAGGCGGCAAGGGCATGCTAGGTTGGGTCAAGGCGCTGCCTTGGCATAACCCAATGATGCTGGCGATTACTTTTTCCTTCATTCTGCTCGGTATTGGCGGCGTCGGCGGCATCATCAACATGAGTAACCTGCTCGACTTCACCGTGCACAACACGCAGTGGATCACCGGCCACTTTCAGCTGATCTTCGGCCGCGCCAGCATCATGCACTGCATCATCGCCTATGACCTGTGGCCGCATTAACCAGGAAGGCGCTGGAAAGCATGCACCTGATGCGGCTGCGGCTGCTGCTACAGATGCAGCTGTGGCTGTGGCTGTGGCTGTGGCTGTCGCTGTCGCTGTCGCTATGGTTAATTAGAGTACTCGTGGTCACCTTCTCCTTGCATTACGTTGGCATCCTGAGCATCCCGTGGCGCATGGCGTATTTCGATTACACCGATCCGGCCATCGCACCCAAGGGACTATCGGTCACCATCAACTTCCCTGGTGGATTGCTGCTGGTGGTGTCCACCCTGCTGTTTATCCTCATCCTGCTGCGCGACCATCGCACGCTGCGGATCGATTTACCCGAGTTTCAGTTCAGCAGACCGCTGCACCCGCCGACGCGCGTTCCGATCGCCCTCAACAGCGTCGCGCTATGGCTGTCATTTATGATCGTTCTGAACCGTGGTGAACTACGGCTATCCCATCGTCAAGCTGATGGCCATGCCTGAAACGCCGATGCCGGCCGTGCCGGTAGGAGTGAAACGATGAACGACGAACGTCTGTTCTCGATGCGCAACCCTTGGTTCGTCGGCTCCCTCGCCGGCGTGGTGGCGATTGACCTGCTTTCAGTGTTCATCGGCTTCCTCTTCATACCCTACGCCCAGTCGGACAAGACGCTCGCCGGCTAGTCGGAAGTCATCTGTCGCGCCGGTGCACCCGGCGCGGCCCTTAGCACGGGCAGTGAATCGGCCCAAGGTAGCTCCAGCGATGTAATCCTGGTGCCCCGGCATGATTGCCGCTGAAAATATTTCCATCGGCCGCGGGGTCACGCTGGCGCTGCGCTGTACAATGTGCCACGGCGCGCGCGGTATGAGCAAAGCCAACACGCCGAACCTGGCGGGACAGAACCCGGAGCGCATCCACAAACAGCTAAGCGATTTCCAGGCTCGGCACCGGGGCAGTGAAATTATGGCACCCCACACCCGCAGCTTGAGCGACCAAGACATGCGCGACCTTTTGGCCTACTATGCCTACCTGCCGCGCACCACGCCGCCGACACTGGGGAGCAACTAAAGGCGCCCAGGATCGTTAAGATCGGCGCCCCGATGCGCAACGTAACATCCTGCGCCTCGAGCTATGGCGGTAGTAACAGGAAGACCGTCACGCCGCATCTTGATGGACAATCGAAGGCTTATCTGCGTATCCAGCTTAAGGCGTTTACGAACGGCAGTAGGATCAACGACATTCATAACCAGATGCGCAATGTTGCACGTCAGATGACTCCAGAAAAAATTGACGAGACGGTGAAATATTACGCGCAGCGATAACGGTCCCTTATGAGCATGACTTAAATCGCTGGTCATCAAGCGTGCACTTACACTACAGAGCGAGGAAAATTGTTGTCCTTTCCTGCGCAGCCCGCTTTTCGGGCCTTAAGCAGATCGCGCGCGCACTCGGTCTCATGGTGAGCCATTTCAAAACCTAAGCTGCTTAGTACTGCTGACAGTTTTTGCTTTTCGATTCGGTTTTCTATTTCGATTATCCGATAGATTTCTCCTTGGTCATTCTCAATCCCAATTCGCAGCAGAAGCCCAGTGCCCGGGTAACCGGCACTATCTGATAAAAGCCCGCTTACTAGCCGTTCGTCAAAATCAGGCAGTTGCTTACCTTCGACAAGAAACGTCTTCATGCTTTCCCTCGTACATTGAAAAGTGGAGGTGCTTATCCAAATTGGGTTATTGCAAGCGATACGCGGCGCACGGACATCGTCGCAACTGGCGCTACCGTCTAAAAAATACTGACGTTAAATTCAAAATCCTTTACTAGAGGTAATTGCTGTGTCTAGCAGAAGAGATCGATCCTTGGGTTGTTTGCGATTTCGCCTCTATGGGCTGCTTTCGGCAGCAGAATAGTTGCCTTCGTGACGCCATCTTGGTGACCGGTCAAAATTCACTATATAAGCATAGTCAAGCTTAAGTATTTACACCATGCTGGTCTATTGACAAGCAGCCTCCTATACTGAAACTGGGCAGTAGACCACGGACTCGATGCTCGCAGCTCAGCGAAAGGTTCGTCAATTGCTGCTACGGCAAGGCTGATCCTGGAGGCAGTATGTACAGCTCAATTCTGATTGCGTATAACGGCACCGTAGAGAGTTGTTCCGCCCTACTTGAATGCATTCGACTCAACCCACCTGCTTCCACCAAAATTCACTTATTGGCCGTTACCCATCCCCAAGACTCATTCGTAACGGGCGAGTATGGTGCTTCCCCCGTCAGCAGTACAAAAAATCAGATGGCGCTTGCCAAGCAAAAGCTGGAGAAAGCTGCTGCGGAGGGCAGCAAGTTGTTGCAAGACGCTGAACTGCAAGTTGAAACTCACGTGGAAACTGGCGAGCCAGCGGATGTCATCAGCAACATGGCGGAACGACTGGGCGCCGATCTGGTAATCGTCGGTCATCACCGGCATAAATCTTGGGTTCAAAGCTGGTGGCGCGGATCCACGGATGCTGTTTTACTAGAGAAATTGCACTGTACGTTAATGATTTCAGCAGACTTTCCATTAGGCAAGTAATCCGAAACTGCCGGCGAGATTTAGCCCCTTTTCCGTTGATGCACTCATTGAAGCAAATTTTGGGACATGATCTTGTCTAATTTCATTTACAGCAAGAATTAACAAGCCAGAAAAGTGTACCGGATCCAAGTCAGTCTAACTTATCCCATTGCGTGTCCCGATAAATTAGGGCCGATTCAAAAAAACCCGTTATTTAGAACCTGCCTTACGGCATCGTAGTTTGTCGGCATAATCGCTCCTAAAAGCCTGCAGTATTTCTGCCTTTCGACGGCATCGTGCCCTCAAGTTCAATCAGGCGGCAGCCTTGCTCCAAGCAACCTCAGGGGCAGGTGCTTCTTTATTCATGCCTGCAGGGATCACTGTGGCCGCAGAAGGGTTCAGGCTGTCAACCATCGTGCTCGGAATGAGGATAGTGGCGCCGCGCTCTTTTGTCGTTTCATAAATGATATTCATTGCTCGCAACTGCAAGGCCGCAGGATGCCCTGCATAGGTGTCCGCGGCCTCGACGAATTTGCCGGCAATGGCGGCCTCGGCAGACCCCAGAATGACGCGCGCCTGCTTTTCGCGCTCCGCCTGCGCCTGACGAGACATGGCGTCTTGCAACGCGACGGGAATCGCTACGTCACGGATCTCGACAGAACTGACCGAGATGCCCCATGGCGCCGTCTTCCGTCCAATGGCATCTTTCAGAAGTTGGTCGGCCTCCTTGCGCTCAGATAACAGCGCCCCTAGCATCGATGCACCGATCATTTCACGCAGAGACGTTTGCGCTACCCGATCGATCGCTTCCCGGTAATTCGTTATGGCCAGCGCTGCTTTTTCCGCGTCATGTACATGCCAAAAAATGATTGCGTCAACATTAACGGGAACTGTATCTCGAGTGAGCGCTTCCTGAGCGTTGAAGGCGGTGGTTTGAATGCGAACGTCGATCACCGCAATCACATTATCGATCACGGGAATGATGCCAAACAGCCCAGCTCCCCTGACGCTCTGCAATTTCCCTAACCTTAGAATGACAAACTTCTGCCAGGCATTAGCCATCTTCAGTGACATTGCGATGAGCATTCCAATAATCAGGAACGGCAAGCCAATGTAAGGGTTGGTCCAGTACGCGAGACCAGCGCCTGCAATCACGCAGATGATGACCAGAAACGATGTGACCGGGTTCATGATGGATTCCTTGGGGACTCTTGCTGAAAAAAATCGATTGTCAACCGATGTTGCTCCCGATGTGCTGTGGCTAGCGCCGCGAAGGCGAAGTTAAGCGCGACGGGGTCGCTCGCCGGGAATGTGCAGCGCGATGCTTCATCCAGTGCGGCATCACGATGCGCCTGTTCGAGCGGAGCAGTGTCGCTTTCCTTGACCGCGACGTCCTTACCAGGAGTCGGTGGAAAGTGTCCGTCCATGAGCAATGTCCCTTCGAGAAGGCTAGGTCTTCAACCGCATCGGCTGCGTGCCGGGCGAATGCCTCTAACAGGCCAGTGATCCTTATCATCGGTCTCATTAGCGATGCCGTCGGTGCGCAAGCGCACACAAGGTGACTGTATTCAATTCCCGTCCTCACCTCTGGCTCACCAGCGCAATGCGCGGGCCGGAGAACAGACGTATGCTTTGATTAGCGTTCGCAGTTTGCGTACATGCATGAATCATCGGGAGCGCATGATGCCTACCTCACCGCATCCACAGCAAAACCACCTGCTGGCAGCAATGCCACCAGAAGAGTTCGGCCGCCTGTTGCCGCATCTTGAACTCGTTCCCCTGTCGCTTGGCGACGTCCTTTACGAGTCTGGACACCGGTTGCGGCATGTCTACTTTCCCACCACAAGCATCGTGTCGCTGCTCTATGTGATGGAGGATGGAGCCTCCGCCGAAATAGCAGTGGTTGGCAATGAAGGCATACTAGGCATTGCCCTGTTCATGGGCGGCGATACGACCCCTAGCCGGGCGGTCGTCCAAAGTGGCGGGCAGGGTTACCGGCTGCCGGGCGAGCGGCTCAAGGATGAGTTCAATCGGGCGGGTCCGATGTTGCATTTGCTGCTGCGTTACACGCAGGCACTCATTACGCAAATGGCCCAAACCGCAGTCTGTAACCGGCACCATTCGGTTGACCAGCAGTTGTGTCGCTGGCTGTTGATGAGTCTGGATCGACTGCCTTCCAACGAACTTACCATGACCCAGGAGCTGATTGCCAACATGCTTGGAGTCCGGCGTGAGGGGGTCACCGAGGCAGCGGGCAAGCTGCAGAGCGCGGGGCTGATTCACTATCGACGCGGTCATATCACCGTGATCGACCGGGCCGGCGTGGAGGCACGCGCTTGCGAATGTTATGCTGTGGTGAAGAAGGAGTTCGATCGTCTATTGCCGTATCCTGTCGAAGTTGACTGTTGATTTGTCAATGTGCATTGTTTGGAAGCAAGCTCCTGGGCGCTGAATTGGAAAATTTCCGACGCCCGTTCCGCGAAATTTACTTCAACGGCCTATATGCAGCGTCCTTAAGGAAAAGGGGAGTGGTAACCTCCGCCTGTTTGGTTTGTTGTTCTTTGTGAAATTAAGTCGGACAATAATTTTAACTGTTCTTTCTGCATTTCCAGCAGTTCACCCCACTGACCGTCTCGTAGTAAATCCAGTTTTTCGTGTAGTAACATAATCTCCAATTCTGCCTTCAAATTGACTTCATAGTCGTATTCTGCGTCGCGCCGGTCCCTCTGCGCTTGTCTGTTCTGCGACATTAGGATGATAGGGGCCTGAATGGCGGCCAGCATCGATAGAAAAAGATTCAGCAAAATATAGGGATAGGCATCAAATATCCGGTCGTATCTGACGAGGATGAATGAGTTCAGCGCTATCCAGAGAATCAGGGATGCCGCGAAAATTATAATGAAGGTCCACGATCCCCCGAAACTTGCCACTGCATCAGCGGCACGCTGTCCTAAGGTCGGTGCAGCATCGTCTTCCCTGAACACAATTCGTGCAAGGTGGGTCCTTTTTGCAATGTGGCTGGTCACCCGCTTGGCATGGTTGTCGAGTAACTCATACGGCGTGCCAAGTAGGTTTAGCGCAATATCGTTAGAATTAAGTCTCATGGTCGCCCGTAACCGGCAGTAGTCGAGCCGGTGGAAGTTGTTAAATTTGCCCTAGTATGGTGTCCTGCAAATAACTTCATATATTCATTTGCTCGAATGCCGTGGCATAGAGCCATCTGAAATACGGTCTTTAATGAAGTTATATGCGGGACACCCTACTGGTGCGGGCCTGCCGCATGGCCTCGTTAGGACTAAACATCTAGACCAATGTCATACGATCGATCACGCGTTTCACGCCGGTAGAGGACCCGGCTGCATTCAGTGCTGCGCGACGCTCCGCCCAGGAATGAACGTTGCCATTCAACGTGACACGGTCACGGTCGACCATGGACTTAACAGTATGGCGCATCCCCTCCTTTTGCTCACCAATGGCGGCTTCGATAATGGCATCGACATCATTCTGGATAACCGTCGGTCGGACTTTTATTTGACTGTTGACTCCGCAGACGTCGGACAGATCGCTGACCATCTTTTCTGCAATCCAGCGCTCGTAGCCCCAGGCGACGCCCCCGACAAGGTAACCCAGCCGTTTGAAACCATGACCTGGATGGCATAGTCGAATCGCGGGACTAGGGTAGCCAGTACGTCCTCGCACTCGCGCGCGATATCATCGTCGGTACGCACTCCCGGCTCGGGAACGATAACCTGCAGTTTTGTCGATAAGCTTTTTACGCCTGCGATGCGTTGCACTGCGGTTTCTATGCGTCGCTGTTCACCGTCACTGTCAATAGGACCTGTCGATGTTGCCACGCCGTCCTTGACTCGAACGTCAATTGCGATAGTGCGAACAGATGGTTCCAATCTCAGCTCGTCCTTCAGGTCCTGCTCAATCTGTGCATCCGGTCTCGCCGACGCCGTGAACCCGGCGCCCGAACCTTTGAGGAGCGAGGGGGGCTCTCGGCGGCGGTCAAACAGTTCGCTCAAGAATCTGGAACAAGACTGCCTTGGGGGCCAGTTATCCGATTGAGGATGAGACATATAATTCCCCGTCAGTGAATCCTGTGAAGCCGACTGCGCATGGCGTGCATAAGTTGATTTGGCAGCACAGAGTAGACTTCGATATCCTTAAAACAGAGTGGGGCGGCAGCGGCACTTTGTCTGTGCGCTGCCGAACGTAGGCAAGCATCTGATCGATGCCTGAGCGCCTATGCAGCCTGTTTCAGGCCTCAATGGCACGATCCGAGGCGGCTGACCAAAGCAGCATCATGCTGAAAGGGCACAACCATGGGATGCGCCTTCTCGGTCTAGTTAGCCACTGATCGGTGGGTCAGCTCGGTAGTTTCGAACAGCACCGGGCGGTGTGTCTGCGCTGCATGACCATGAGCCGCGGCAGAAGGCTCTTGCCTTAGGCAATGACGCAATCTCGAAGGTTGGCCAAGCCACAGCCGCGCAGCTTGCTATCGATGGCAAGATTGAACAGGGTCAAGTCACGGACCTTGTCGGTTAGCTGGAGCCGTATGCGGAACGCCCAGATCTCCTTTAGCTCGAGCGGCGGCATCTGTCCGATCAACCGTTCCTTGTTCCAAGGAACAAATCATTTTAGTTCATCGACATGGGATTTCATGTGATTCTCCTTCAGCAAAAGGAATCCCCTTTTAGCTGCGGGAAAGGGCGCTTAACGACCCAAACCAGCCGGACGATTTGCGTAGACCATACGTTACTTAGATGACGCGAAGCACGACTGGTACACGCTCCCGCACCCGGTTTGTATCTTTGAAAGTCCATTGCGGCGTGGAAAGGAGGCGTGACGGTTTCGTAGCTAATCGCTTCTGTGTTCAAGATAATTGCTGCATTTATGTTAATTGCATCGCGAACGGCCGCCTATGATGCGGACGATGGCACCGATTTTGCATATTCCTTGCTGGATTGATTAGACAAGGGCACTATACAGACCAGCTTATTGCAGCACGTTAAAACAATGACACCCCATAATCGCAAGCAGATGATCTCCGATGTGTTGACGCTGGAAAAAGGCGTCAAGACGCGCCCCGACGATATCGTGCAGCGCTCTCTGTGGCTTTGGAAGCGGATTGCCAGCGAACTGGTTCCATTGATAGGCGAGACAGGCTTCCAATCGCTGTACGGCCGCGCAGTCCACCTAGCGCTGCCGCATTGCGGCAGCTTTACCTTATCCAAGCAAGGCGATTCCACTGAGGGCGTTATCGACCGGCTTAGACAAGATCTGGTGACGCTTGAGCATGACATCGCTCACCAGTGCAGTACCCTCCTGATCACCAAATTTACGGACTTGGTTGCGTCCATGATTGGTGATGTTCTGATGAACCAAATTTTGCGTTCTGCCTGGCAAGAACATACTACACAGCCTGACTCCTGACAGCTTCAACCATGATTAGCAAAGTTTCTCTGGAAAAAATACAGACCGGAGTACCGGGATTTGATCGTCTGCTCGACGGTGGTATTCCTCGATATTCGTTTGTCGTAATTACCGGTGCGCCGGGAAGCGGCAAAACCACGTTGGCACACCAGATCATGTTTGCCAATGCCGCCCAAGAAAAAAAAGCCATCTTCTTTACTGTCATGGGCGAGCCGCCATTGAAGATGCTGCGTTACCAACAGCAATACTCCTTCTTCGACGGCGCGCGGGTTGGCGGTAACATCAAGTACATCAATTTAGCAGACGACCTGCAAAACAACGGCTTCGAAGGCGTGCTCGAACGCATCATGACGGAGGTAGAACGCTTCCAGCCAGAGTTTATCTTTGTTGATTCCTTCAAATCGGTGGTGCAGGCAACGCGCAAGGATGACCTGAGCCGCGCCCACCTGCAATATTTCGTGCAGCGTCTTGGCGTCCAGCTTGCTACTTGGCAAGCCACTACCTTCCTGCTGGGCGAATACCCGGACGCCAACCACGACGAAAACCCGATCTTCACCGTGGCCGACTGCATGATTCATTTGTGCCAGGAAATGGATCAGAATGCCGTCGTGCGCAAGATTCGCGTCGTGAAAATGCGCGGCTCTCACCATATGACTGGCCTGCACAGCATGCGCATTACCCAGGATGGCGTGCAGGTCTACCCACGGCAGCTAGCTAGTGCCGACACCAACGTCGTTGCAGATGCAGGGCGTGCCACTCTGGCACGCTTATCCACTGGCTGCTTGGAGCTTGACAAGATGCTAGGTGGGGGCCTGCCGGCCGGTTATTCCGTGGTATTGGCAGGATTGCCTGGTTGTGGCAAAACAATGCTGGCGACGTCGTTTCTGGCAAGTGGGGCAACAACGGGGAACATCGGCATAATCGCTTCGTTTGAACATATCCTGTCGTCGGCACCCAATGCGCGATTGCAAGCACTGCTGGAAGCAGGAACGGTGACGGCAGTCCACAACACGACGCTGGACCTGTCGATCGAAGAATTCATGACCAAACTGCTAAATGAGGTCAACCGTACCGGGGCCAAGCGGATTGTCATCGACTCCCTTAACGCACTGGAACTGGTGCTGGCCCCCCAGTTTCGTGCCAATTTCCAGGAATCGCTCTTCCGCATGCTCTCCAGCCTGTATGTGAAAGGCGTCACCACGGTCATGATTCGCAATGTGGCGGAGACACCGATCCAAGGATTGGGGCCGGGGGCATTTATGGTAGATGGCATCATTTACATGAATTATGAGGAGACGAATGGCAAACTCGTCAAACTCATCTCGGTCCCGAAACTGCGCGGCAGCTCACATAGCAATGACGTAAGACCTTATGTCGTCACTGAGAACGGTATCGAGATGGTCCCACCTGCCTAAGGGTCCCCAAACTCGGGAAAATTGAATGCCGTTAAGGATGCGAAGCATGTCGTTGGTATAATGCCTTCTCTTCAACGCTTGACAGCCTTACATGGATAACCCGTTGCTGTCGCCTTCCCTGAACGATGCGCCCTTGAGGTCAGCTATTGATGCCTTGGTCGAAGCGGTGCGCGCCGGCGGCAGTGGCGCCGGCGAAACGACGGCGATCTTGACGCTCATGGCACAACTGCGCGAAGCAAACCAACACCTGGTGCTGGCAGCGGTACGGGCGCAAGTGCTGCAGGAGGAAGCAGAAACACGTAACCGCCAACAGAACGAGTTTCTCGCGATGCTGGCCCATGAACTGCGCAACCCGCTGGCGCCCATCAGCAATGCCGCCAGCCTGCTTGAAAAACTGACTTCGGCGCATCCGCTGCTGCCGCGCATCCACGGCGTCATCAATCGCCAGATAAGTCACATGGCGCACCTGATCGACGATTTGCTGGACGCCTCCCGCATCACCAGCGGGAAAGTAAAACTGAGCCGAAAGCCCATCGCGGTCAGCGACGTACTCGAACGCTCACTGGAAATAATTCGTCCTCTGGTTGACCAGCGACAGCAACATCTTGTGCTACCGCTTGGGGCGGCGACAATGCTGATTGAGGGCGATTTGGTGCGGTTGTCGCAAGCGCTTAGCAATATTCTAGCCAATGCCTGCAAATTTACGCCCGACGGCGGCACCATCACGCTCGAAGTGACACATCAGGCGACCACCGTGTTAATTACCGTACGCGACAATGGCGTGGGGATTGACACCGACTTGCTGCCGCACATCTTTGATCTTTTCCGACAAGGACCACGGTCCCTTGCGCGCTCCGAAGGAGGACTTGGAATCGGCTTGTCGGTGGCCAAGGGCCTGGTGGAAATGCACGGTGGCCGTATCACTGTGCATAGTGCGGGCACCAACCTAGGAAGCGAATTCAGCATCTTTTTACCCGTGCTGGCTTCTGAAGCGGCTCCTGCGGAGGAGCTGTCTCATGCCAAGCAAAGCTTGCCGGTGCAGTGCTGCCAGATCCTACTTATCGAAGACAATGAAGATGCGCTCGCGACCTTGCAACTGCTACTGGAACTGGACGGCCACCAAGTGCATACCGCCGTCGATGGCGTTTCAGCCCTCAAGCTTGCTAGTTGCAACACCTATCAGGTCATAGTCTGCGACATCGGGCTGCCGGGCCTTAACGGTTACGAACTCATACGGCAGATCAGACAGCAGCTCGCCAGCGTGGATGTCTACGCCATTGCCATTTCTGGTTATAGCCAGCCCGATGACCGGGAGCGGGCACTGATGGCCGGATTCAATCACTATTTGGTCAAGCCGGTACATCACCCTACGCTGCTTTCCATGATTGCAGCACGATCGCTGACGTATGGCGGCATCAGTGCCATCACGAATCCATAGCTTGGCACTGGATATTTTGAATTTCAGAAGGTCCGCTTTTGGCCGAGAGTCGTCCTATCTGACCGGACCAAAACGACCCAAAGCGGTCCCTCCGAACCTATCCTCTAAGGGATCGTGAAGGGCAACCAAAACATCGATTACCCATAGCAGTTTAATTGCAAAATTACAATATTCTGATTGTAAATATATTAATTAGTGTCGTTTTTCAGCAAAATTCATAGCTCATTATTGCTTTGATATAGCGCAAATGTTGACCTCTTAGAGGTATCGAGTAACTCTATGTTTCCATTCCGAAAAATAATCGGGATCAACATAGGAGATATTCATGCGCCGTTTTCTTCAAGCTAGCCTCTTGGCCGCTTCTATCGCTGCAAGTTCAAATGCTCTCGCTGTTGCCGCTATGCCAACGACAGGTAGTTGTGCTGTGCTAGGTAACTTTGTCTACTCATTCGCTTATCAATATGGCGCAACGGCTGGTCCTGGATGGGGATTGAACATTCTTGCATCAATTGATTTCAGCACAAATACGCTGAAGGGTGTGATGGTCTTGATGAATCCAAACGCATCAGCAAGCAAACAGGCCAACATCGCCATCACAGCACCGCTCACAGTGACGGCTATGCCTACACTCGGCAATGGATTTCAACGCATCGAGGGCACTGCTACGGTAACTGGTATCGGTTTTGCCAGCGGAAGCACTCCTTATGCCACTGGCGTAACTGTGGGAGATACGTTCCCGATTTCATTCAATGCTGTACCCGTCAATAATAGCAATACCCTGCTGCTGCAAATGAGAGCCAAAGCGCCTGGTTCAGCGGACGGAACTTGGACCGGCGTCTGCCAGTTTTGAGGCATGCCATGAAAGGCCGCTCGATAATCAAACTGGCAAGCATCTTGATTGCTGCGCCGCTCCTCCATGCTTGCGGATCAGGATCGAGCAGTTCCCCCGAACCGGCAAGTCCCTCAACACCACCGGCGGTTATTGCACCAACTCCGGACCCAGCACCCGATCCATCCCAGATAGCAGCCGAGGTGCAACAGCAACAATCCGGCGCAACGTCAACCAGCACAGTTGTTACTCTGATTAGCGGCGGTTGATCGGATGCTATTGTCGAGGTTTGAACCTTTAGTATCTCTTCGGCTACTGGGGGTAATCAAAGCACGCGTATCGGTTGATGGGCGGCAAAGCCACTGAGGAAAGACACTGTAGGACTGCGTTTGTCTTATGGTTTTCACCGCCAGCACGCCAACCGAATAGATCATTATTAGGCAGATTAGTAAAAACCTCGTGTCGGTGGCGCTGAACGAAGTGGCAAGTCACTGGTAATTTTGGGAAGGAGGGTGTGCAATCGCGGGTCGTTGCACTGGAATGACGGCAACGCGCCTGCGGTAGCGACTGACTGCTTGTGACCGAAAGTTGCCGACGTTGACCGACTCAAAACTACCCATAGCGCAAGTTCAGCGCTATGGGCTCGTTAAAATTCAAACACGTCTATTTTATAGATAGGACCCGACCGGGACTTATGCCTTTATAGGATTTTAAGTCGAGGATTTAAGCTCAAGGCCAATAGGGAACTCAGGACGCAGCGGGTTCACCTGTCATCACAGTGACAGTGACAGTGACAGGAACTGCCCGTCGCAGGGCATCTCCGACGGGCGAGTGGTTCTCGGCCCAGCGAACTAGGTCTTGCAGTTCCCCAGTAGCGGCGCCTTTTGCGTCGATCCGAACAGTGACCTGAAAGCCAAGTGGCCCAGCCGGAATATTCGATTCATCGCTAATCAGACCACGGCTGTCGGAATCGCTGACGACGGTAACCTCAAGCGTCGTGAGTTCCATGCCGAGTTGTGCTGCCCTCAGGGCGATCATGGTCGCGTCGCAGTTGGCGAGTGCGGCTCGAAGAAACCAGCCTGGTGTAGGAGCGGTATTGTCGCCGCCAATTCCCGGTGGCATATCGGTGATCATCGACTCGCCCTTGGGGCCTAGCGCCTTTACACGCAACCCTGACTCGATTGTGGCCGTCGCCGGCTTATCGGCAGCGATCGCCCGCTGCGGGTTCGCCTCGAAGTAGGCAGTCATTTTTTCAAGAGATTGCTTGATGCGATCTGGATTCATTACCATCTCCTTTATCAAGCCCTGCTGGTTTCGATCCGTGCCGGCCCCCAAGCGGGCCTTGGAAAAATCGTCGATGCAAACCGCCAAGTCAAGGCAATGTCTGTACCGGTTGGCCCTGTTCCTTCCACGCCTTAAAGCCGCCATCCAGGTGCGCAACGTTCCTATATCCCATTTGCTGCAGCATATCGGCCGCCAGTGCCGATCGTCCTCCAGAGGCGCAATGCAGAATAATTTGCTTATCCGGATAAAATTCCGGTCGGTGATATGTGCTGGTCGGATCCGCATAGAACTCCAGCATGCCTCTTGGGGCGTAGACGGCGGCCTCGATCGTTCCCTCTTTTTTTCTTTCTTCCATCTCTCGAATATCGACCAGCGTCGCTCCCCGCCTGAGCGCTTCGGATACTTGCATAGGATTCAGATTTTGTATGCGCGCCTTCGCGTCGGCGACCATTCCAGAGGCAGTTTTCATGCTATTTGAATCGTTCATGGTTATCTCCTGACAGAAAGAATCGAGGATGTTCTTTCGGCCCGCGCAGGCGCCAGAAATGATGTTTATTGCCAAGTCAATCTAGTACTTTGGCAAACGAGACATTTGCGTAAAATCAAGATCGAACGGCCTGCGGCAGCGCGTGGGATTCGTCAGTGCGAATACGAGGCAGTCTTTTCGACCCTCAGGTTGGCGTATACAGTAGTTCGCTCACATTCCCTCGACTTATCGGGGAAAACCTAAATAGAAACCAAATCGATGACGGGAGGAGGATCTACTTCCTTGGCAAACTTGGCATCATGACGCCACGCATCAACATGGGACTGCGTCTAATTTGCTGGCATGACTCATTTGAAAGAAATTGTCCGCTTTATGGCTAAAGCAGACGTTCAGAATGGCGACGGCGGAGGAGTTTCGAAAACAGCGTGCCCAGCATGTCGCGCGCGACTGGATCTTCCTTCGCGGGACGTTCCCTCGCGTCTCCCATAGGGCGCGAACTGAATCGACACGGATGCTGCATGACTTATATCGCACCGAACAGCAACCACCGGACAACGGGGAAGTAAGTCTTGGAGCGCCGGCAGAACTACCGCGGCGGCCGAAACCATAAGTTTTGGGAGAGCTCGCTCATCCTCGATCTGGTGCGTCCAATGAGAGTTGCGAAGCATTTGGCGCCAGCACATATCAAACCGGCCTGTTGACAGCTAGAAAGGATAGTTGCATTCTATCAATAAACCAGGAGCAATCATGCGCAAATTTATCGTCATTTTCTTGTGTTTCGCCCTCAATGGATGCGCGGCTGTTCAGTTTTCCAAAGGAAATGATTTGTGGTCCCAAAAGGACAAGATGGTTGGCATGCCAGTAGAGCAGTTGTTAGCGTGCGCTGGTACACCCATGCAGGTCACTGCGAATGCGAACAAGTCTGCACACATGTTTTATGGTGTAGAACAAATAATGTCAGGTGCGGGATCTTATTGCGTTGTTGATTTCCAAGTTGATAATCTTCTAGTGAGCAAAATCACACACAGGTCGAATAATCCGGGTGGGCTTTCAACGGGTGAATATGCCTGCGCATTTGTCATTGACTCTTGCATTGGTGACGGAAAGCTTGCCGATATCCCGATACCAGGTACATCCATTCGCAGGCTCAAGGGCAATCCCGAGGAAGCGACTCAAGCGGCACAAGCTCGTGGTGAAAAGTCTCGCAACGAGGGCATCGTCAGTATTTTTACAATGATGGCTGCGCCGCCGACCAACATCTTGCAGCTTGCAACGCAGACCGTTCCGGATTTCGTCAACCCAGATGACAAAGCAAACATTCTGCAGCAGCTTCAACAACTGCAGCAGATGCAGGTGGCACAGACATCCGCGCAAATACAAAGCGGCACTGCCAAAGTCCAGAAACCGCTTCCGCGGCCTCCCGGCCAAACCCCCGCTGTCCCAGGCAGCCAATCTACCCCCGTGCAGCGAACGCCACCGACGATTACTGCATATGAGCCCACCATTACTGTCGGAGGGGCATCAGCCACCGAAACGAGCAAGGCCGCATCGTGTCCTCGGCCTGGCAACACGATCGCTGGAATTCAAGACAACGTTGGTTGCCGGTGCCGCTCCGAGCAGCCGAAGGGAAAATTTATGTTCACGCCAGACGGCGCTGCTTGCGTGCTGAATGGTCGCTATCTTTTTGGATGTAAGTTATCGTCTTCTGGGGAAGCGGTCTGCACTGCGAGCTAGGGCTTCCCCCGTCAAGCAATCGTGCTTAATGCCGCCGGTAGCGTAGATCTACTCGCAGCGAAACAACCGCAGTGCGAGCATGCATCAATCCGCCAAGCGGTCCAGGGGAGATGGCAATGACGTTGATGACATTAGTGAACATCCTCTGAATTAGACGCACATATCGGCATAGTTACCGACTAACTCTGACGAACATTCCTCAGCAGCAATCATTTGCTTGCGGGCGATAAAGGAGTTTGGCGTACGACCGCTTCCGACCCAAAGCGGCCCTTCAGTTCGTCCTTATTGCAACCAGAATCGAGGTTAGGGCTGCGGTATTGATTGGCTTTACGAGGTGATGGTTGATCCCGGCAGCCAGGATGCTGGCCCGGTCGCCCCTGCCCATACCTATTGGCATGTCTGGGGGATAGATATGAATCTGGAGTGTCTAGAGAGGCTTCGGTGGCGAAGGTACGTCAGGCGTTGCACTTGGACTTCGGGAGACGTGATAACGATGAAGAGTAATTCTTCGACTGCTGTCATTACGGACAGCATGCCCGCGTTTTAGGTACGTCAGCGATCAAGATAACCCCGCACTTTGCTTAACAGGCGAGCTTGTGCGGTTTCTCTACCCTTCTCATGCACCCAGCTTGAGAAATTTACAAATTCACCGACCCCGTTAAGCTCGATGGCTTGCTCAATAAGCAACGTATAGTTTTGTTCGAGCCGGCCAGGCTTCATCCTTATGCAGATGGCGGGTGGAATCTGGCCAAATGGTAACGCTTTGATAAGGCCAAGCAGTTCAAACATCCGGCTGTCATTAAATGTCAGGCCGCAAATGACTAAGTCAATCGGACCCTTTAGACATGCTTTCGCTTCTCCCATGTTGCTGGCATAGTAGAGCGTATAGGACTCTTCCAGAAACTGGAGAGCCTGCCGGTTATCTGGATCAGTGATCGCAACGAGAACGGTCTTTCTAAGGCTACCCATAAAGCACCAGAATTCTCTACAGTTAGTCAATATGTTCTGAGAGTCTATGCCGAAATTGCAGAATTGCAAGCATTTCAGTGGTAGGACTTAACGAAGCCCTAAGCATCGAAAGATTCTTTGGATTGTTCTTTGCGAATCAGGTAATTGGTTATGCAGTCAGCCTCGCAAGAAACACCACAGGATGTCAGTCCCGGTTCAGGTTTTAAGACTAGGATCAACCCTTGGGCAGTCATAAGGGTCTGTGCAGAAATGGATGAAAACGAGTGGGTTGAGGAACAGCTCCGAAAGATCAGGGTGATGGGTGACTTCCTATACGAGTCTTTTTCCGACTACCAGATTGGAGCCTATGCTTCGCATAAGTGGCCGAATGGGACAGTCACTCCATTAGCGGTCTTGTACTTCAGGAGGGAACGCAAACAGGTTCACTACTCGCTGGAAAACCTTCTTCAAGCAATAGACGATCCTCATCTACGGGAAATGATCCATCAGCTCCTGCGCGACAGCTAGCCCAGCACCGCTCCGTCTGCTGAAAACATATCAGCCCCTCAGTTGCATCGACAGGCTTCAAGGGTTCTCCTTTTCCCACAGCGCTAGTAGGTCACACTCTCATCGGACAATCCCGAGATGAAGAAGGCTTGGCGGCTCATAGAGAACAGACAGCTTTCAGCATTGCGTCTCCAGTAACTCCGTCGATTTCCTTCCATTCCCCTGGCTTGAAGACGCTGAACACCATCTGACCTTTTCCCATTGCTTCTTCATGGCCAAACCCTTGTAACTGTCGTGTGGCATGCCGACTGCAGTCGAATTCAACATGGGATCGCATAGAAAGTTCGCCGCCCTGCCCGCGCTCCTTGAAGTCAGCCAGCATCCAAACCTGTTTGGAATTACCTGATGACTCGACGGTTGCCGGGTCGATGTACACATCGGCAGCCTCATGGACTGCCACTTGTGTCCAACTAGCCCAAGCGGGGGAAATAACAAACGCGGCAAGAAGGAATAGTTTTTTCATCAGGTAATTGGCCTTTTTATCACGCTACAGGTGCCATGATTCTACGAGCCTCGTTCCGGCTGTCCTAGTGTCTTCCTATGGATTTCCTCAGAAATCGGCTCATAGCATTACGGCAGAGGTTCTATGGGCCTCTCTTGATTGCCAAAAGGAAAAGGTATTGAGTAGAGAGTCGGGGAAGGATCAAAAAGTTTTGCCGCAACAATTCGAGATATCACCTCGAACTGGACGCCGGGCGATTTCACCCTCTGAGCTGACACTTGATTATCGGCAAGAGATTGAGAGACAGCCTGGAAAATCCAGTCTGCGCCTGCTACGTTGAAAGCACAGTGATGACCTTCAACATTGCTGTCTCCTTAAAGGTTTCGGCCCAGGCATCGAAAGGTGACCTGGGCCTTCTTTTTAGCGCTATAACAAAACGCCCTTTCCCTTACTGTACTTCGACGAAGAAAGGTGCTTTGCTATTTGTGCCTAATGGTTCCATGATTGATGAATCAGTGCAGAGGCACTTTATCGCGCAAAGGGTGGAAATTGGGAAACTGGCAATCACTTGCAACATGGACAGTTGGGATAGGTGCGCCGGTTGTCGGCGGACTGCTGTGGGTACTCGTATACCGAGGTCCACAAGGGGAAGCGCGAAACCAGATGTGGACACAAGGTCCATACGTCCCAACTGGTGAACAATCTCCAACGGTGGAAGCTACTAACGCCTCCAGCTCGATGGCAAAGGTAATAAGGAAGCCAAAGTCATAATTTGTTGCTCAATGTCATGCTATCGTCACATTGAATGGATATGATTCATCCCGCTCTTACACGCGCAACTAATATGCGCGGTAGGTAGCACGGTAATCCCCCCATTTTTAAAGCAAGCTGAAGGTAGAGACTATGCGACCAACGCCAGTTTCTGTTTCGGCGTGATGCCGCCGATGGCCATGTTGGGACGCTCGTGATTATAGGTCCATAGCCATCGGGTTGCGAATTCCTGCACGTCCTCGATGGTGTCGAA
>NZ_FZOT01000012.1 GCF_900188095.1 Noviherbaspirillum humi
CAGGGTCAGGCCGTAGCAGGCGAAGCCGCCGTCGCTGCCGAGCTGGCGGGCAGCGGTGACGACGCCGGCCAGTTCGTGCCAGCTGCCGTCAGCGAACTTGAGGGCGATGGCGGCGGGCTGGCCGATGAGGTCCTTGAGTTCGAGAAAGGCGTCGGTGGACAGGCAGTGCAGCTCGCAGCGGTAGCAGGCGGACAGGGCTTCGGCGGCTTCGAGGCGCTGCGGCAGGAGGAGATCGTCGGCGAGGCCGCTGGCATCGGCGAAGCGCAGGCGCAGGCTGCGCTGGTCTTGGGAGAAGGTGAGGAGGAAGGCATTGAGCAGCGCGGCGAGGTCGGGCATGGTTCATCCGGCAGGGTTGCAAAAAATGCAATGCGGGATGATAGCAAGGGGTCAATGCGGCGGCGATGAATTCGCGTACTCGCTGGCTTCCGCAGCGTCTAAGCAGTTCGAGTACTGGAAGCCTACCCAGCTCGCCATCGACGTGGCGGCCGGCATGGGCAGCATGTATTGCTCGACAATGGCACCGGCAAGCCCTTCCTCATCCGCTCGCGGCTGTTCATCGATGCGGAATTCCTCAGCCTGGCAAAGGCGATCAGCGCCGGGGAGCGGCCTGACTGAAGTCATACTCCCATATTCTTGGCGGCGGCTTTCGGTAGACTGCCTTCGTTGCCGATTCCCTATTGCTGACCGCTGCGCCTGCTCTGTTCCGGGCAAGGTCCTCCGCCTCGTCCGCCGGTGCCGCCTTCTCCACGACGATCCACTCAGGAGTGTCGCCATGCGCATGAATACGCCCGTCACCCATACCGAACGGCCGCTCAAGGATGGCGGCTGCATCGTTTCCAAGACCGACCTTTACGGCAAGATCCAGTACGTCAATCCCTATTTCATCGAAGTCAGCGGTTTCGCCGAGGAAGAGCTGATCGGCGCGCCGCAGAACATCGTGCGCCACCCCGACATGCCGCGCGAAGCCTTCGCCGACATGTGGGGCACCATCAAGGCCGGGATGCCCTGGACCGGCGTGGTGAAGAACCGCTGCAAGAACGGCGACCACTACTGGGTGCTGGCCAACGTCACGCCGGTGATCGAGAACGGCCAGCCGGTGGGCTACATGTCGGTGCGCACCAAGCCGAGCCGGGAGCAGGTGCAGGAAGCGGACAGCCTGTACCGGCGCATGCGGGAAGGCAAGGCGCAAGGCGTGGCGCTCAAGCACGGCAAGGTGGTGCATACCGGTCTTGCCGGACGCATTGCCGCCTTGACCGGCATCGGCATCGGCGCGCAGATCGCCTTCGGCATCGGCCTGTTTTGCCTGCTGGCGGTCGTCAGCGCGATCATCGGCTTGTCCGCCCTGCCTTCCGCAGCCTCATCGGCCGGCCTCTGGCTGGGCGGCACCACGGCGCTTGCCGTGGTGGTGGCGGCGGCGGTAGGCATCGGGCTGCATGCGAGGATCGTGGTCCCGTTGCGCGAGTCCATCCGGGTGGCACGCGCCATTGCCGGCGGCGATCTCACCATCCGGTTCGACGCCGACGGCACGGGCGACATGGGCCAGCTCTTGCGGGCGCTGCAGCAGATGAACGTGAACCTGTTCGCCATCATTGGCGACGTGCGTGCCAACGTCGAGAGCATCATGCAGGCCACCAGCGAAATCGCCAGCGGCAACCTGGATCTATCCTCCCGCACCGAGGCGCAGGCATCGAGCCTGGAGCAAACCGCCTCGAGCATGGAACAGTTCGCCAGCGCGGTGAAGCAGAATGCCGAAAGCGCGACGCACGCCAACGGGCTGGCGAGTTCCGCCTCCGGCGTGGCACAAAAGGGCGGCGAGGTGGTGAGGAAGGTGACCGACACCATGGCCGACATCAGCAGCTCGGCCCACAAGATCGTGGACATCATCAGCATGATCGACGGCATCGCGTTCCAGACAAACATCCTCGCACTCAACGCAGCCGTCGAAGCGGCGCGCGCCGGCGAGCAGGGCCGGGGATTCGCGGTGGTGGCTGCCGAGGTCCGCAACCTGGCCCAGCGGTCGGCAGCGGCGGCGAAGGAAATCAAGGGCTTGATCGACGTCTCGGTGGACAAGGTGAGCGCCGGCGCGACGCTGGTGGCCGATGCCGGACGCACCATGACCGAGATCGAGGAGTCCGTCGGCCGGGTCAGCGGCATCATCGGCGAGATCAGCCAGGCCTCGCAGGAACAGAGCGCCGGCATCAGCCAGGTGAATTCGGCGATCGCCCAGATGGATGAATCGACGCAGCAGAATGCCGCGCTGGTGGAGCAGGCGGCAGCGGCGGCCGCCAGCCTGGAAGGACAAGCCGCCGAACTGGCGCAGGCGCTGAGCGTGTTCAAGCTCGGCAATTCCGCAGCGTCAGGCATGCCGGCCCCTGCGGCCGTCCAACCGAGGCCGCAATTGCAGCCGGCGCCGGGCGGCGCTCACCGCCCGCTCCTGAATGCGCCCCGGGAAAGAAAGCGTTAGCGCAGCGCCAGGCCGGCTATCCGCGCTTCCGCCACCCCAAAGCCGCGCGCAGCGGCAAGGATCTGGTTCCAGGTGGTGGGATCGATCGGGATGCCAGCCTCGCTGCGCTCTGCGCGGTGGCGCCGTTCCGGTTCGCCCGGCATCTCGATTTCCGAGTGGCCCGGCAAGCGCCGGGTTTCCCTGACCCAGGCGACGAAGGCCTCGGCTTCGGCCTGCGCATCCGGCGCGTCGAAGGCCTGCGGGTCCATCACCACCGACAGCATGCAGTTGACGATGTCGCTGCCCTTCACCTTCGTTGTCTCATGCGTGGTGTAGCCGCCGCTGAGCGCGCCGGCGAACACTTCGCACATCACCGCCATGCCGGACCCCTTGTGGCCGCCGAAGGTCTTGAGCGACCCGAACGGCGCTTCGTGCATCACCTTCGGATCGGTGGTGGGATTGCCTTCATGGTCCATCAGGCAGTCCGCCGGCACCGGCACGCCGCGGTTATAGGCCACGCGCGTCTTGTTGACGGCGATGCTGCTGGTGGCAAAGTCGAGCACCAGCGGCTCCCTGCCCGGGCGCGGAAAGGCGGCGCAGAACGGGTTGGTGCCGAAGCGCCCGCCCATGCCGCCGAACGGCGCCACCTGGGCGAAGCCGGCCACATTCACGAAATGGAAGGACACCAGCCCGGCGGCGGCGCATTGCTCCGCCCAGTGGCCGATGCGTCCGATGTGATGGGAATTGCGCAGGCCGACGGCGGCCACGCCCAGCTTGCGGGCGCGGGCGATAGCATGCTCCATGGCTTCGGCGGCGATCACCTGGCCGAAGCCATGGCCGCCCTCGATGGTGAGCACGGCGCCGGCATCGCGCACTACCTGCGCATGGCGGTTCAGGACGAGGCCGCCCTCGCCTAATGCCCGGGCATAGCGCGGGATCATGCCGACGCCATGCGAATCATGGCCGGTGAGGTTGGACATGACCAGATGGTCGGCCACCAGGGCCGCCTCGCGCGCCTCGCTGCCGGCGGCGAGCCAGATGTCGCGCACGAAGGCGTTCAGTTCCGCCGGGAGGATGCGGATGTCGGTTGCTGCGGTTGTGTGCATGGTCTCGGAGCAGAAGAAGTGGATGAACGCGGACGCCGCCTGGCGTCCGTCCTGACATGGCGTCGTCGAGCCTCAGTCGAGCCTCGGTCGAGCCTCGGTCGAGCCTTAGTCGAGCTTGACGTTGGCGGCCTTCACCACCTTGCCCCATTTCGCGATTTCCTCGGCCTGGAAGGCAGCGAACTGCTGCGGCGCCATGCCGGACGGCTCGACGCCGAGCTTGGCCATCTTCTCCAGCACCTCGGGCTGCTTCAGGATCTTCGCCACTTCGGTGTAGAGGCGCTGCACGATGGGCTGCGGCGTGCCGGCCGGCGCGAACATCGCCTGCCACGACACCAGGCTGTAGCCCGGCACGCCGGCTTCGGCCATGGTCGGCACGTTGGGCAGGCTGGCCACGCGCTTGGGCGAGGTCACCGCCAGCGCCCGCACCCGGCCGCTCTCGATGAAGGGCGCGGCGACGACGGTGGTGTCGAACATCAGCGGCACCTGGCCGCCGATCACGTCCTGGATCGCCGGCGCGCTGCCCTTGTACGGGATGTGCACCATGTCGATGGCGCTGATGGTCTTGAACAGCTCGGCCGACAGGTGCTGCGAGGTGCCGTTGCCGGCGGAAGCGAAGGACAGGCTGCCCGGCTTGCTCTTGGAAGCGGCGACGATGTCCTGCACCGATTTCAGCGGGCTGTTGGCGCCGACCACCAGCACGTTGGCGTTGGTGCCGATCAGCGTGATCGGGGCGAAGGACTTGAGCGGATCGTAGGGCAGCTTGTACAGGCTGGCATTGATCGCATGCGAGCTGATGGTGCCGCCGAGGATGGTGTAGCCGTCGGCTGGTGCCTTGGCCACGAAGTCGGAACCGATGTTGCCGCCGGCGCCGGGCTTGTTCTCGACGATGATGCTGGTGCCGAGGGCCGGGCCGAGCTTCTGCGCAATCAGCCGCGCCAGGATGTCGGTGGTGCCGCCGGCCGGGAACGGCACGATGTAGGTGACGGGCTTGGTCGGCCACTTGTCGTCGGCATGGGCGGGGGCGGCGATGGCGACCAGGGCCAGGGTGGCGAGGGCGGCGGCGATCAGGGTGCGGCGTTGGGTTTTCATATTGTGTCTCCTTTGGTGCATATCAGGGAATTAGCGGAGCACTGCTCCGTGCTCGCGAAGCCGGCAGTGCTTCAAGCGCTGCCGTGGGGCGTAGCAGGGAATTCGCGACGCATGCGTCGCGCCTGCGAAGCCGGCCAGGCTTGCAAGCCTGGCCGTGGGGTGTTCGCGCAGCTAAGTAAGCTCCCTCCCCCTCAGGGGGAGGGACTTCCTTTATAGGTTTAAGGGGCGTTGCTCTTTATCTTTGAAATTCATAAGTCGTTTGCAATCACTCGCAGATTGCTCAAGTCACCGGCGCCGGATTGAACAACGCCAGCGAATTATGCAGCTTCCAGTGCTCGGCCCAGGTCTTCTTCCGCCCGCTGGCCACATCCAGCAGGAACTGGAACAGCTCCTGCCCCACTTCCTCGATGCTGGCGTCGCCGCTGGCGATCTTGCCGGCGTTGATGTCCATCAGGTCGTGCCAGCGCCGCGCCAGATCATCCCGCGTGGCCACCTTCACCACCGGCACCGCCGCCAAGCCATACGGCGTGCCGCGGCCGGTGGTGAACACATGCAGGTTCATGCCGGCGGCCAGCTGCAGCGTGCCGCAGATGAAGTCCGACGCCGGCGTGGCCGCATACAGCAAACCCTTCTTCAGCGCCTTCTCGCCCGGACGCACCACGCCCGAAATCGGGCTGGTGCCGGACTTGATGATCGAGCCCATCGCCTTTTCCACGATGTTCGACAGCCCGCCCTTCTTGTTGCCCGGCGAGGTGTTGGCGCTGCGGTCCACCCCGCCGCGCTTCAAGTACTCGTCGTACCACGCCATCTCCCGGATCATCGCCTGCGCCACGTCTTCGTCCACCGCCCGGGCGGTGAGCTGGTCGATGCCGTCGCGCACTTCGGTGACTTCCGAGAACATGACCGTGGCGCCGGCGCGCACCAGCAGATCCGACGCATAGCCCACCGCCGGGTTGGCGGTGACGCCGGAGAAGGCATCGCTGCCGCCGCACTGCACGCCGACCACCAGGTCGGAAGCCGGGCAGGTTTCGCGCTGCCGCTTGTTCAGCTCGACCAGGTGCTGCTCGGCGGTGCGCATGATCGAGTCGATCATGCTGTCGAAGCCGACATGCTGCTCGTCCTGCAGGCATACCAGGTCCGGCTCGTTCAGGCTCTGGATCGGGATGCCGCCCTTGGGGAACAGCCGCGCCGGCTGCAGCTTCTCGCAGCCCAGGCTGACCATCATGGCGCGCCCGCCGAAGTTGGGGTTGCGGGCGATGTTGCGCAGGGTGCGGATCGGGATCTCGGCGCCCGGCGCTTCGATCGCCACGCCGCAGCCGTAGATGTGCTCGATGGCCACCACGTCGTCCACGTTCGGGTACTTCGGCAGCAGCTCCTGCTTGATGCGTTTCACCGCGAAATCCACCACGCCGGCCACGCATTGCACGGTGGTGCTGATGGCCAGGAGGTTGCGCGTGCCGACGCTGCCGTCGGCATTGCGATAGCCCTCGAAGGTATAGCCTTCGAGCGGCGGCAGCGGCTCGGCGCGCTTGGTGGCGATGGGCAGATTGTCGAGTCCGCGCGCCGGCGGCATGGCCACCAGCGATTCCTCGACCCAGCTGCCGCGGGCGATGTCCTTCACCGCCGTGCCGATGGCGACGTTGTAGCGCAGGATGGGCTGGCCTTGCGGGATGTCGACCAGCGCCACCTTGTGGCCCTGCGGCACCCGCTCGAGCAGGGTCAGGCCGTCGTCGAAGACGGCGCCGGCCGGCAGGCCGCCGTCGTTGGCGACGATGGCCACGTTGTCGTTGGGATGCATGCTGATGCGGCGCGGCGCATCGGCTTGCCGTACCTCAGGAGAAGCGAGGGTGTCCATGGGTCTGCTTGCGTGGTGGCGTTGAGGGATGAAATCAGACGTCGATGCAGGAAGGCGGTTCAGAAGTTGCCTACCGCTTTCCTGCCTCTTTACCTATTTACTTCTCTTTACTTCTTTACTGCGGTCCGAGGCGGCGCATCAGCTCGGCCAGGTCTTCATGGTCCTGCGGCGTGCAATCGATCAGCGGCGCGCGCACCGGGCCGGCATCGTGGCCGGCCAGGCGGGCGCCGGCCTTGATGATCGAGACCGCATAACCGGCCTTGCGGTTGCGAATGTCGAGGTACGGCAGGAAGAAATCGTCGATGAGGCGGTTCACCGTGGCATGGTCCTCGGCGGCAATGGCGTTGTAGAACTCGACGGCGGTCTTCGGGATGAAGTTGAACACGGCAGAGGAGTACACCGGCACGCCCATGGCCTTGTAGGCAGCGGCATAGACTTCAGCGGTCGGCAGGCCGCCGAGGTAGGTGAAGCGGTCGCCGAGGCGGCGGCGCACCGCGACCATGTGCTCGATCTCGCCCACGCCGTCCTTGTAGCCGATCAGGTTCGGGCACTTGGCGGCCAGGCGCTCGAGCGTATCCACCGAGAAACGGCTGATGCCGCGGTTGTAGATGATGACGCCGAAGTCGACCGAGCGGCACACCGCTTCGACATGGGCTTCCAGTCCGTCCTGGCTGGCTTCAGTGAGGTAGTGGGGCAGCAGCAGGATGCCATGGGCGCCGAGGCGCTCGGCTTCCTGGGCGTAGGCGATGGCGGCGCGGGTGGGGCCGCCGGCGCCGGCGATGATGGGCACCTTGCCGCGGCAGGTCTCGACGGCGGTGCGGATGATCTCGGGATACTCCTGCGGGGTCAGGGAGAAGAACTCGCCGGTGCCGCCGGCGGCGAAGAGTGCGGAAGCGCCGTAGGGAGCGAGCCATTCCAGGCGCTCGATGTAGGTGCTGCGGCGGAAGTCGCCCTGCTCGTCAAAGTCGGTGAGCGGGAAGGACAGCAGGCCGGAGGACAGGATGGTCTTGAGTTCTTGGGGCGTGAAGCGCATGTGATGGCTCGCAAGGTTAGGGTTTATTAAAATCGAATCGAGTAGTTATCAGTCATCGTACAACTTAAAATGAAAAAAGGCTAGCGTCGAACTGCATATCAGCTTTGCGCCTGCGCCGCCTGCTGCGCCTTCAGCAGCCGGCTGCGACTGTTGTTCAGATGGTTGCGCATCGCCGCACGGGCGCCCTCGCCGTCGCCGCGGGCGATGGCATCGCAGATATCCTCATGTTCCCGCTGCACCCGGTCCAGATAATGATGGGCGGAATCCTCCACCAGTTCGGACAGATTCAGGCGCTTGCGCGGGATGACCGCATTGCCGAGGTGATTGATCATGTCGATGAAATAACGGTTACCGGTGGCTTCGGCGATCGCCTGGTGGAAGCGGAAGTCGGCGGCAACGCTGTCCTCGCCGCGCGCCAGGCACGCCTCGAACTCCCGCAGCGCAGTGCGGATGGCGGCGAGCTCTTCCTCGCTGCGGCGCTGGGCGGCCAGGCCGGCGCTCTCCGTCTCCAGGCTGATCCGAAATTCCAGCAGGGCCAGCAGGTCGCGCATGGTGCTGATGGTGGCCGGATCGAACAAGCCGCCGCGCCTGGCCTTCGGCTGCAGCACGAAAGTGCCCACGCCGTGCCGGGTCTCGACCAGGCCGGCCGCCTGCAGGCTGGAAATCGCCTCCCGCACCACGGTGCGGCTGACGCCCTGCTCCAGCATGATCTGCGACTCCGTCGGCAGCTTGCTGCCCGGCTCGAGCAGCCCGGCCCGGATCTTTTCCGTCAGCGCGGTGGCGACTTCCTGGGCGAGGCTCTGCGCGCGACGGCGCGGACGTGCAGCTTCGGTGGGTTTTTCCAGTACGGACATGGCATGGACGGGTAAAGAGTTAAGACATCGTACCACAAGACATTGCCTGCGGCACCGCAGCCAGGCTCGCAGGGCATTCACCACTGGCATGCAAGACACATTGCATGCTGGCATGGACCATGCTTTCCACAATGCAACCTTTTTGACCGCACTGATGGATTTCCGATGCTCATCTCCCAAACCCCGCGCCACGCCGCGCCCTCGGCAAAACCGGCGGCGACGCTCTCCGGCGAAACCTTCGGCATGCTGATCAACCTCTCCGGCCGCCGCCGCTTCACCTCGCAGCGCCTGGTGCTGTATGCGGTGCTGGCCAGCCAGGCGCACGACAATGCGCTGGCAACGGCGCGGGAAACGCTCGCCTTGTTCACCGATGCGCACACCGCGCTGGTGAAGGGCAGCGACATCTCGCCCGGCATCTTTTGCCACGAACTCGAAGACGCCTACTTCGGCCGCTCGCGCGGCGACGAGCAGATCCGGGATTTCATCAGTCTGGCGGGACGCGCGCTGGACGCGATCGAAGGCAATATGCGGCAGGCGCCAACGCTGCTGCAGGAACTGATCGCCCAGGCCACGCCCCTGCTTGCCACGCTCAACCGCATCACCCAGGTCTACGAGGAGCTGTCGCGCCGGCACGCGCAGCAGCTGAAGCGGCAGCTGCACGGCATCATGACGGACATCGAAGCCATCGCCAAGCAGGCGCGCATGGTGTCCTTCAACGCCCAGATCGTGGCGGCGCGGGCCGGAAACAGCGGCAAGGAATTTTCCGTCGTCGCGAGCGTGCTGTCGGACATCACCACCGAGATCGACAGCCTGGTGCAGGCCGCGCTCAACGCGGCGGTGTGACGGCGGTCTTGCCACGCATCATGAGCCTCCTCGCATGCGCAGCATCGCACGCACCATGACCGCGCCAAGCTTGCTTCCCATATTCATGGGGGCACAACAACAGTGCAAGGCAGGCAATCAATAATGATGCAACGCTCGAAAAGGAGGCGTTTTCTTCGATAGATCAAGTGGCATGCATTCTGCTAAACGATGACTGCGAGCAATCGTATTCATTGACCACTCAAGCAGGAGCCACCATGTCCCGTCGTCACGCCTTGAAACTCTCCCTCGCAAGCGCCATGACGCTTGCCGCGTTTTCCTGGACCCCGCAAGCATTCGCCGCCGACACCATCAAGGTCGGCATCCTCCATTCGCTGTCGGGCACGATGGCGATCTCCGAGACATCGCTGAAGGACGTGGCGCTGATGACCATCGAGGAGATCAACGCCAAGGGCGGCGTGATGGGCAAGAAGCTGGAGCCGGTGGTAGTCGATCCGGCGTCCAACTGGCCGCTGTTCGCCGAGAAGGCGCGCCAGCTGGTGACGCAGGACAAGGTGGCGGTGGTATTCGGCTGCTGGACCTCGGTATCGCGCAAGTCGGTGCTGCCGGTGTTCAAGGAGCTCGACAGCCTGCTGTTCTACCCGGTGCAGTATGAAGGCGAGGAGCTGGAGAAGAACGTGTTCTACACCGGCGCGGCGCCGAACCAGCAGGCGATCCCGGCGGTGGAGTACCTGATGTCCAAGGACGGCGGCGGCGCCAAGCGCTTCGTGCTGCTCGGCACCGACTACGTCTATCCGCGCACCACCAACAAGATCCTGCGCGCCTTCCTCAAGTCCAAGGGCGTGAAGGATAGCGACATCGACGAGGTCTACACCCCGTTCGGCCATGCCGACTACCAGACCATCGTCGCCAACATCAAGAAGTTCGCCGCCGGCGGCAAGACCGCCGTCATCTCCACCATCAACGGCGACTCCAACGTGCCCTTCTACAAGGAACTCGGCAATGCCGGCCTGAAGGCGACCGACGTGCCGGTGGTGGCCTTCTCCGTCGGCGAGGAAGAACTGCGCGGCGTCGACACCAAGCCCCTGGTCGGCCACCTCGCCGCCTGGAACTATTTCCAGTCGGTGAAGAACCCGGCCAACGACGCCTTCATCAAGCAGTGGAAGGCTTACGCGCTGGCGAAGAAGCTGCCGAACGCGAACACCGTGGTCACCAACGACCCGATGGAAGCCACCTATGTCGGCATCCACATGTGGAAGCAGGCGGTGGAGAAGGCCAAGTCGACCGATACCGACAAGGTGATCGCCGCCATGGGCGGACAGACCTTCAAGGCGCCGTCGGGCTATGAGCTGACCATGGACAAGACCAACCACCACCTGCACAAGCCGGTGATGATCGGCGAGATCAAACCGGACGGCCAGTTCAGCGTCGTGTGGAAGACCAAGGGCCCGATCCGCGCCCAGCCGTGGAGCCCGTTCATTCCGGGCAATGAGGGCAAGCAGAATATGTGAGTCGCGCTGGCGAACCATGAAGGATGTCCCCTCCCCTTCAGGGGGAGGGTTAGGGAGGGGGTGGGTTTCCACTGAGAGTAAAGGATGTTCTTTAAGTGCGAAGGAACCCCATCCCCACCCTCGAATACGCTTGCAAGCGCACTCCTGAGTGAGGTCGCGCAGCCAAGGTGACTTCCTCCCCTTGAAGGGGAGGGAACCGAGTAGTGGGTTGATCAACTTGAGCTGTACTTGCATGAGTACCAGCTCGTCACCCGGCTTCGCTACGCACACCACCGCCTTCTCACTGGTTCAACAACATCAACCGGTTCTACTCCCAGTCTCAAATCCCATGCCCTGCCTCCTCCGCCACCTCCTCCTCACCACCTGCCTGAGCCTCGCCCCCCTGGTCGCCCACGCAGCCATCAACGCCGCCCTGCTGCAGCCCCTGGCCGGCGACGATGCCGATGCCCGCATCGAAGCGGTCGGCAAGATCGGCGCGCTCGCGACGCCGGATGCGGTGCGGGTGCTCAATGCCCTCAGGAGCGACAACCTCTACGCCACTCCAGAAGGCAAGGTCTATGTGGTGGAAGACGGCAAGGCCTTCGATCCGGCCACCGACCAGACGCTGGCGCCGCCGGACGGCATCGACGGCATCACCATCAACAACCGCCTGCGCGGCGCCATCGATGCGGCGCTGTCCGGCCTGCGCCTGTTCTCCGACAAGCGCGAGGAGCGCCTCGCCGCCGCGCTCGACCTGCAGAAGAGCGCGGGCCCGGGCCAGCTCGAGACCATCAACAAGGCCCTGGCCAAGGAAAGCGATCCCGGGATCAAGGACATCCTGCAGCTTGCCGCCGCCACCGCCAGCCTGCAATCCGAAGATGCGGCGGTGCGCCGCGATGCCGTCAAGGCGCTGGCCGGCAGCACCAACGCCAGCCTGATCCCGGTGCTGCAGGCGATGCTGGAAAAGCAGCCCGACGGCAGCTACGCCGAGCCGGACGCCTCGGTGCGCGCCGCCGCCGACCTCACCCTGCGCGCCATCGCCAGCCGCATCGGCCGCACCGAATTCGCCGGCAACCTGTTCTACGGCGTGTCGCTCGGCAGCGTGCTGCTGCTGGCGGCGCTGGGGCTGGCCATCACCTTCGGCCTGATGGGCATCATCAACATGGCGCATGGCGAGCTGCTGATGATCGGCGCCTACACCACCTATGTCTGCCAGTCGCTGTTCCGCCATTACCTGCCCGGCGCCTTCGACTGGTATCTGCTGGCGGCGCTGCCCGCCGCCTTTCTCGTCGCCGGCGCCATCGGCATCCTGCTGGAACGCACGGTGATCCGCTGGCTGTACGGCCGGCCGCTGGAAACCCTGCTCTGCACCTGGGGCATCAGCCTGATGCTGATGCAGCTGGTGCGCTCGGTGTTCGGCGCGCAGAACGTGGAAGTCGCCAACCCGTCCTGGATGTCGGGTGGCGTCACCGTGCTCGGCACCCTGGTGCTGTCCTACAACCGCATCGCCATCATCATCTTCGCCCTGCTGGTGGTGGGCGCCGTGTGGATGATCCTGAACAAGACCCGGCTCGGCCTGTTCGTGCGCGCCGTGACGCAGAACCGGCGCATGGCCGACTGCGTCGGCGTGCCCACCGGGCGCATCGACATGATGACCTTCGGCCTCGGCTCCGGCATCGCCGGGCTCGGCGGCGTGGCGCTGTCGCAGCTCGGCAATGTCGGGCCGGACCTCGGCCAGGGCTACATCGTCGATTCCTTCATGGTGGTGGTGCTGGGCGGCGTCGGCCAGCTGGCCGGCACCGTGATCGCCGCCTTCGGCCTGGGCGAAGTCAACAAGTTCCTCGAACCGGTGGCCGGCGCGGTGCTGGCCAAGATCGCCATCCTCGTCTTCATCATCATGTTCATCCAGAAGCGCCCGCAGGGCCTGTTCGCCCTCAAGGGCAGGAGCGTCGAATGAATTCGCTGTTTTCCCGTCCCGCCTGGATCGCCATCCTGGCCTGCGCCGCCGTGCTGGCCCTGCTGCCGCTGTTCAACCTCGCCTTCCCCGCCGGCCATGCGCTGCACGTGTCGTCCTACAGCGTGGCCCTGGTCGGCAAGTTCATGTGCTACGCCATGGCGGCGCTGGCGCTCGACCTGGTGTGGGGCTATACCGGCATCCTCTCGCTCGGCCACGGCGTGTTCTTCGCTCTCGGCGGCTACGCCCACGGCATGTACCTGATGCGCGCCATCGGCCGCGACGGCGTCTACCAGAGCGACCTGCCCGACTTCATGGTCTTCCTCGACTGGAAAGCCTATCCCTGGTACTGGTCGCTGACCGATCACTTCTGGTGGGCCATGGCCCTGGTGGTGCTGGCGCCCGGCCTGCTGGCCTTCGCGTTCGGCTACTTCGCCTTCCGCTCGCGCATCAAGGGGGTGTACTTCTCCATCATCACCCAGGCCATGACCTTCGCCTTCATGCTGCTGTTCTTCCGGAACAATACCGGCTTCGGCGGCAACAACGGCTTCACCGACTTCAAGCGCATCCTCGGCTTCACCCTCACCGCGCCCGCCACCAAGGCGGTGCTCTACCTCGTCACCCTCGCCGCCCTGCTCGGCGCCCTGCTGCTGTGCCGCTGGATCACCACCTCCAAGCTGGGCCGGGTGCTGCAGGCGGTACGCGACTCGGAATCGCGCCTCATGTTCATCGGCTACAACCCGCTGCCCTTCAAGCTGTTCGTGTGGACGCTGTCGGCAGTGCTGTGCGGCATCGCCGGCGCGCTCTACGTGCCGCAGGTGGGCATCATCAACCCGTCCGAGATGTCGCCCGGGAATTCGATCGAGATGGTGATCTGGGCCGCGGTCGGCGGCCGCGGCACCCTGCTCGGCCCCATCCTCGGCGCATTCTCCGTCAACGGCCTGAAGAGCTGGTTCACCGCCGCCTTCCCCGACCTGTGGCTATATGCGCTGGGCCTGATCTTCATCGTAGTCACCCTGTTCATGCCGCAGGGCCTGGTCGGCCTCGCCAAGCGCCTGCCGCTGGCAAGGAGGAATGCATGAGCGATCTTTCCAAGCTCAAGGCGCTCGACGTCGAGCATGGCCCGGCCGATTATGGCGTGTCCTACGGCCATGTGAAGCGCGACGAGGTCGACACCAGCCACGGCGCCATCCTGTACCTGGAGGACGTCACCGTCTCCTTCGACGGCTTCAAGGCCATCAACCGCCTCAACCTCGACATCTCGGTGGGCGAGCTGCGATGCATCATCGGCCCCAACGGCGCCGGCAAGACCACCATGATGGACATCATCACCGGCAAGACCCGTCCAACCGCCGGCAAGGTCTTCTTCGGCCAGAGCATGGACCTGACGCGCATGGCCGAGCACGAGATCGCCCACGCCGGCATCGGCCGCAAGTTCCAGCGGCCGACGGTCTTCGAGCAGCACACCGTGTTCGAGAACCTGGAACTGGCGATGAAGATGAACAAGCGCGTCGCGCCCACCCTGTTCTTCCGCCTCGGCTCCGAACAGAAGGACCGCATCGATGCCACGCTGCGCCTGATCCGCCTCGCCGGCGAGGAAAAGCGCCTGGCCGGCCTGCTGTCGCACGGCCAGAAGCAATGGCTGGAGATCGGCATGCTGCTGATGCAGGAACCGAAGCTGCTGCTGCTCGACGAGCCGGTGGCCGGCATGTCCGACGCGGAAACCGCCCGCACCGCCGAACTGCTCAACGAGCTGCGCGGCAAGCATTCCATCATGGTGGTGGAGCACGACATGGGCTTCGTCGAGGAGATCGCCCGCGACGGCAAGGTCACGGTGCTGCATGAAGGCTCGGTGCTGGCGGAAGGCAGCATGAAGCAGGTGCAGGCCGACGAGCGGGTGATCGAAGTCTACCTGGGGCGGTAAGGCGGCCATTTGAAAAGCGCCGCCCCGTCCGATCGAACAACCATCCTCATGCCCAACTAACCATGCTCCAGGTCACCCGACTCAACCAGTACTACGGCTCCTCCCACACCCTGCGCGGCATCGACCTCACGCTCGCGAAAGGCGAATGCCTGGCCCTGCTCGGCCGCAACGGCGTCGGCAAGACCACGCTGCTGAAATGCCTGATGGGCGTGCTGCCGGCCGCCGGCGGCAAGGTGGCATTCAACGGTCGCGACATCACCCGGCTCACGCCCCACGAGCGCGCCGCCCTCGGCATCGCCTACGTGCCCCAAGGACGTGAAATATTCGCCCGCCTGACGGTGGAGGAAAACCTGATGATGGGCATGGCGGTCAAGCCGCGCGCCAAGGCCATCCTGCGCGACGACGTGTTCCAGCTGTTCCCGGTGCTGAAGGAAATGCGCCAGCGGCGCGGCGGCGACCTCTCCGGCGGCCAGCAGCAGCAGCTGGCCATCGCCCGCGCCCTGCTGTCGGATCCGCAGCTCATCATCCTGGACGAACCCACCGAAGGCATCCAGCCTTCCATCATCAAGGACATCGGCCGCGTCATCCGCATGCTGCGCGAGCGCGGCGACATCGCCATCCTGCTGTGCGAGCAGTATTTCGATTTCGCCCGCGAACTGGCCGACCGCTTTCTGGTGCTGTCGCGCGGCGAAGTGGTGGCCAGCGGCGCGCGCGAGGACATGGACGGCGACCGGGTTCGCCGTCATCTGGCAGTATAGGAACCTTTGCAAAAGACAAAGCGTTCCGCCACTGCATGAAGCGTTTCATCCACCTGTCCGATCCGGTGTCCGACGCGCCCGCCGCCCCGAGCTGGCGGGCGCAGCTGGCGCTCGGCTTCGCCGACGATGGCGGCACCACCCGCCTGGTCGAGCGCAGCCACAGCGGCCCCCTGCGGGTGCAGAAGCCGCTCTATCCGGAAGGCGCAGCGCCCTGCCATGCAATCGTGGTGCATCCGCCGGGCGGCGTGGTCGGAGGCGACCAGCTGGCGCTCGACATCCGCCTGCAGCCGATGGCGCACGCCCTGATCGCCACGCCCGGCGCGGCCAAGTGGTACAAGGCCAACGGCCGGCAATCGGCGCAGACGGTGACGATCGACATCGCCGCCGGGGCGGCACTCGAATGGCTGCCGCAGGAAACCATCTTCTTCGACCAGGCCGAAGTGGCGCTGGAGACCACCATCGCGCTGCACGGCGACGCCCGCTATCTCGGCTGCGAAATTCTCTGCTTCGGCCGCACCGCTTCCGGCGAGCGCTTCGACAGCGGCCGCATCGCCCAGCGCACCCGCATCACCCGCGACGGCAGGTTGCTCTGGCTGGAACAGGGCGCGCTCGATGCCGCCCTGCTGGGCAGCCCGCTGATGCTGGCCGGCAGGACGGTATGCGCCACCCTGATCGCCGTCGGCCCGGCGCTGCCGCCGTCGGTGCTGGCCCAGGTGCGGGAGTCGTGCGCCGCGCTTGCGCCGGAAGCCGACCTGTTCGGCGCGACGCAGATGAAAACCGTACTGGTGGTGCGCCACCTCGGCCAGTCGAGCGAGGTGGCGCGCCGCGTGATGCTGCAGGCGTGGCGAGTGCTGCGCCCCGCCCTGCTCGGGCGCGAGGCGGTGGTGCCGCGCATCTGGAACACATAGAACACACAGAAAGAACGAAAGGACAACCATGGAACTGACGCCACGGGAGAAGGACAAGCTGCTGATCTTCACCGCCGCCCTGCTGGCCGAGCGCCGCCGCGCGCGCGGCCTGAAGCTCAACTATCCGGAAGCCGTCGCCCTGATCACTGCCGCCGTCATGGAAGGCGCGCGCGACGGCAAGTCGGTGGCCGAACTCATGTCGGAAGGGACGAAGGTGTTGACCCGCGACGACGTGATGGAGGGCGTGCCGGAAATGATTCCCGACATCCAGGTCGAAGCCACCTTCCCGGATGGCACCAAGCTGGTGACCGTGCACCACCCGATTCCTTAGTGGATTGAGTTTGGAATTCGGAACAGGGTCATGCCTTGGGGACATCGGCTGTTGCTCTTGACATGGCTAGTGCGAATCATTGGTTTTTATCGCTGGGGTTTCGCGTCACGAGCGGTGCGCCGGCGAATCCGACGGGCGTGGTCAAAGCCTAAAGAAAGTTCCCTCCCTTTCAAGGGGAGGGCTAGGGTGGGGATGGGTCTCCGCCGCGCTTAAAGAACATCCTCTGAATGCAGAAGAAACCCATCCCCCTCCCCACCTCCCCTTGAAAGGGGAAGTGTTTTCATTGCTGCGCGATCACTACGCGCCCACGCTTGCAGATCCGGTACATGCCCTGCGAACCCCGGCTATCGCACCCAGCACCACGTCGCAAATAATGTCTTTGCTTCGAAGACCACAATTCTGGCTCTGGAAACAAGGCTCTGGAAACAACTCACGCAAACTGTAGCGTCACCCCACCAGGAGGAAACATGATCCCCGGAGAAATGCTGATCGAGGACGGCGACATCGAGCTCAATGCCGGCCGCGCCACCGCCACCCTCACCGTCGCCAACAGCGGCGACCGGCCGATCCAGGTCGGCTCCCATTTCCACTTCTTCGAAGTCAATCCGGCGCTGCGCTTCGAGCGCCAGGCCGCCTACGGCATGCGGCTCAACATCGCCGCCGGCACCGCGGTGCGCTTTGAGCCGGGCCAGGAGCGCACCGTCGAACTGGTGGCGCTGGCCGGCGAGCGCACGGTGTACGGCTTCAACGCCCAGGTCATGGGGAAACTGTCATGAGCCGCATTTCCCGCCAGGCCTACGCAGAAATGTTCGGTCCCACCACCGGCGACCGCATCCGCCTCGCCGACACCGACCTGATGATCGAGGTCGAGCATGACTACACCCTCTACGGCGAGGAAGTGAAGTTCGGCGGCGGCAAGGTGATCCGCGACGGCATGGGCCAGTCGCAGCGCCCGCACGCGGAGGTGATGGATACCGTCATCACCAATGCGGTCATCCTCGACCACTGGGGCATCGTCAAGGCCGACATCGGCATCAAGGCCGGCCGCATCGCCGGCATCGGCAAGGCCGGCAATCCCGACATCCAGCCGGGCGTGACGCTGGCCATCGGCGCCGCCACCGAGATCATCGCCGGCGAAGGCATGATCGTCACCGCCGGCGGCATCGACAGCCACATCCACTTCATCTGCCCGCAGCAGATCGAGGAAGCGCTGATGTCGGGCGTGACCACCATGCTCGGCGGCGGTACCGGCCCGGCGGTGGGCACCGCCGCCACCACCTGCACGCCCGGCCCCTGGCACATCCATGCGATGCTCTCGGCGGCCGACGCCTTCCCGATGAACCTCGGCTTCCTCGGCAAGGGCAACGTCAGCCTGCCGCTGCCGATCGAGGAGCAGATCCGCGCCGGCGTCATCGGCCTGAAGCTGCACGAGGACTGGGGCTCCACGCCGGCGGCGATCGACAACTGCCTGTCGGTGGCCGACCGCTTCGACGTGCAGGTGGCGATCCATACCGACACGCTGAACGAAGCCGGCTTTCTGGAGCACACCCTGGCCGCCTTCAAGGACCGCACCATCCACACCTTCCATACCGAAGGCGCCGGCGGCGGCCATGCGCCGGACATCATCGCCGCCGTCGGCAACGCCAACGTGCTGCCGTCCTCGACCAACCCGACCCGGCCCTACACCGTCAACACGCTGGACGAGCATCTCGACATGCTGATGGTGTGCCACCACCTCGACGCCGCCATCGCCGAGGACATCGCCTTCGCCGAGTCGCGCATCCGGCGCGAGACCATCGCCGCCGAGGACATCCTGCACGACATCGGCGCCATCAGCATGATGTCGTCCGACTCCCAGGCCATGGGCCGGGTGGGCGAAGTGATCATGCGCACCTGGCAGACCGCCCACAAGATGAAGCAGCAGCGCGGCGCGCTCGAAGAAGACAGCGCGCGCAACGACAACTTCCGCGTCAAGCGCTACATCGCCAAGTACACCATCAACCCGGCGCTGACCCATGGCATCGCCCATGTGGTCGGCTCGCTGGAGGAAGGCAAGATCGCCGACATCGTGCTGTGGAAGCCGGCCTTCTTCGGCGCCAAGCCGGCGATGATCCTGAAGAGCGGCATGATCGCGGCCGCGCCCATGGGTGACCCGAACGCCTCCATTCCGACGCCGCAGCCGGTGCACTACCGCATGATGTTCGGCGCCTACGGCGGCGCGCTCAAGACTTCCTTCACCTTCGTCTCGCAGGCGGCGCTGGCGGCCGGCGTGGGCGACATGCTGAAGCTGAACAAGCCGCTGATCGCGGTGAAGGACACGCGGCAGCTGCGCAAGAAGGACATGATCCACAATGGCGCCACGCCGGTGATGGAAGTCGATCCCGAAACCTATGCGGTGCGCGCCGACGGCCGCCTGCTGACCTGCGAGCCGGCCAAGAGCCTGCCGCTGGCGCAGCGCTATTTCCTGTTCTGAGTTTCCCTATCATTCATCCGACATGCTTACCTTGAACAACCGCATCGAGCACGCCGACCGCATCGACGGCGAGCTCATCCTTCCCTTCGACCTGCGGGTGAAAAGCCGGCTGCGGGCGCAGCTTGCCAGCGGCGAGGAGGTTGCCGTCTTCATCGCCCGCGGCGCGGTGCTGCGCGACGGCAGCCTGCTGCGCGGCGACGATGGCCGCGTGGTGCGCGTCGTTGCCGCGCCGGAAGCGGTGTACCGCGTCTCCTGCGCCACGCCGCACGGCCTACTGCGCTGCGCCTACCATCTCGGCAACCGCCATACCCAGGTGCAGATCGTGGAAGACCGCGAAAACGGTTGTCTCCTCATCCGCCAGGACCCGGTGCTGAAGGACATGCTGGAAGGCCTGGGTGCGATCGTCACCGCCGACGAAGCGCCGTTCGAGCCGGAAAGCGGCGCCTACGGCGGCGGCCATCATCACCATGGCGCCGAGCACGGCCATCCGCTGGCGCCGGTGCCGGTGCGCCAGCGCATCCACCGGCCAGGCCAGGCCTAAGACCATGCACGCCGCGTCCCTGCTGCACCTGCTGCAGTTCGCCAGCCCGTCGCTGCCGATCGGCGCCTACAGCTACTCGCAAGGACTGGAGGCGGCGCTGGAAAGCGGCCTCGTGAAAGACGAGGCCGGCGCCGGCGTCTGGATCGCCGCCCATTTGATGCAGGTGGTGGCGCGCTTCGAGGCGCCGGTCTGCTGGCGGCTGATGCAGGCCTTCGCCGCGCGCGACGCGGAAGCGGTCCGGTTCTGGACAGAACACTTCATCGCCGCCCGCGACACCGCCGAGTTCCGCGCCGAGACGGTGCAGATGGGCTACTCGCTCAGCCGCCTGGTGCTGGACCTCGGCGTGGCCGACGAACCGCTGCGCGCCATCCTGCAAGCCGTGTCCGAAGTGCCGCTGCCCACCGCCATGGCCTTCGCCGTGGCGGCGCTGGACATGCCGCATGAGGAAGCGCTGCTGGCGACGCTCTTTGCCTGGGCGGAGAACCAGGTGCTGGCCTGCGTGAAGTCGGTGCCGCTCGGCCAGGTCGCCGGCCAGCGCCTGCTGCTTTCGCTGCGGCCGCAGATCGAACAGGCGGCCGCCGTTGCGCGGCAGCTGCAAGACCACGGGCTGTCGAACTGGGCGCCCGCCCTGTCGCTGCTGTCGATGCGCCACGAAACCCAGTACAGCCGTCTCTACCGTTCCTGAACCTTTTTACTTGAAACGCAACCCATGACCACTTCTTCCAATCCCCTGCGCGTCGGCATCGGCGGCCCGGTCGGCTCCGGCAAGACGGCGCTGTGCGAAATGCTGTGCAAGGCCATGCGCGACCACTACGACATGGCGGTCATCACCAACGACATCTACACCCGCGAGGACATGGAAATCCTGATGCGCGCCGAGGCGCTGCCGGCGGAGCGCCTGATGGGCGTGGAGACCGGCGGCTGTCCGCACACCGCGATCCGCGAGGATGCCTCCATCAACCTAGAAGCCATCGCCCGCATGTGCGCCGACTTCCCCGACCTCGACCTGATCCTGGTGGAGTCCGGCGGCGACAATCTCGCCGCCACTTTCAGCCCGGAGCTGTCCGACCTGACGATCTACGTCATCGATGTCGCCGGCGGCGAGAAGATCCCGCGCAAGGGCGGCCCGGGCATCACCCGCTCGGATCTGCTGATCATCAACAAGACCGACCTTGCCCCGCATGTCGGCGCGAACCTGGAAGTGATGGCGCGGGATGCGAAGAAGATGCGGGGGGAGCGGCCGTTCCTGTTCACCAATCTGCGCAGCGGCGAAGGGGTGAAGGAGGTAGTGGCGTTCATTCGGCGGGAGGGGTTGCTGGATCAGGCGTAGCGGAGCGGAGCAGGGGTTTCGCGGAGCACTGCTCCGCGCCTGCGGAGCCGGTCAGGCTTGCAAGTCTGACCATAGGGTGGTTCAAAATCTGACTACCTATCCTCCTCCTTGAACACGCGAATCCGGTCAGGCTTGCAAGCCTGACCGTGGGGCGAGGTCGCGCAGCAAAGAAAACTCCTCCCCTTTCAAGGGGGAGGTGGGGTGGGGGATGGGTTTCTTCCGGGACTAAAGAACATCCTTTAATCACGCTGGAACCCCATCCCCACCCTAACCCTCCCCTTGAAAGGGAGGGGACTGGGTAGTCAGCTTTTGAACCTCACCCACGGTCGGGCCTGCATGCCCGACCGGCTTCGCAGGCGCAACGCATGCGTTGCGAAACCCCTGCTACGCCCACGCCAACACCAGACAAGCCACCCCCACATTCACCACCGCAAATCGCCAGTTCCTTCCCATGCTGATCGCATACAGGCTCTCCCCCGCATAACGGCTGGCCGTCAGCGACACCACCGAAAACGGCGTCACGCTGGCCGACAATCCCCACCCCGCGAGAATGGCCGCCATGTGCACCAGCGGCGGCACCGCCAGCACTTCCGGCGTCAGGCTGGAGGCGAGGAACACCGCCGACAGCACCGGATGGATGCCGATCACCGCCGTGCCCAGGATCACCAGCAGCAGGAAGGCGATGCCGAGCAGCGCGTGGCCCGAGAGGACGCCGCCGATGGCTGCGATCCATGAAGCTGGAAAGGCGCTGGCCATGATGCTCCCGGCGCAGCCGGCGGCGATGAACAGCAGCGCTTCGCTGGCCAGGTTCGGGAAGCGCTGCATGCCCTGCCAGACCTGAAGCGCACCCAGCCTCAGGCGCGACTGGCCCGGCGCGGCGCTGGCCATGAACGAATTGGCCAGCAGCGCCACCCAGGGCGCCAGCAGGATGATCGCGGCGGAAATGATGATGTTCAGCAGGCGGCTGGTGGCGATCAGCAGGCCGAGGAAGCCGAGCAGCGACACCATCAGCGGCAGCGCCGAACGGAGGATCACGCCGGTTGGCGTCGGCGCCTGCGCCTCCCCGGCCGTCATCTCGCCGGCCTGCCGATTCGGCTGCATCAGCACGCCGACGATCAGGATCATCTGCCCCAGAGCCAGGCCGGTGGGGAAGACCTCGATCCAGTGCAGCGAGGGATAGAGTGCCAGCAGGATGGCCATATTGCCGAAGATGGGGCTCCAGCAGCTGGCGGCGGCGAAGCCGCGTCCGACTGCCACCACCGTGGCGGTGCGGGTCTCGCTGCGTCCTTCGTTGGTCGGCGCGGCCATCACGAACATCAGGTTGGCGCCGGCCAGGCCGAGGATGCCGGAGAAGAACTGGCTTGCCAGCGTGAAGGCGAGATAACGGGCGCGGCCCTGGCGCTCGCGCAGGCAGGAGCCGATGAAGCCGATGCGGTGGCTCTGCACCGCGCTGCGCGCGATCAGCATCACGCTGGAGGTCACCGACAGCAGCAGCCCGGCGATGAACACCCCGCGCTGGAGCGCCGAGATCGGATCGCGCGCGAACGGCAGCGCCGCCAACCCGGCTGCGGATAACAACAGCGAGGTCGCGCGCAGCTTGCCGTTGATGCGCGGGAAGCCTGCGGCGATGAGCAGCAGCGCCGCCAGCGCCGTCGGCAGCGCCAGCCAGCCAGGCCCGCCGAAGGCGCGAATGAGACTGAGGATAATCAGGGCCAGCACGGCGACGATGCCAAGCCGGGTGCGCCGGCTGTCGAGTTTATCGGGCTGGAGGCCGGCGGAGGGGGAAGGCGGATTCAAGTAAACGGCTCTGGGCTTCTTGTTATGCGACTTAACTAAAACGCATCGACTTTCCATATTGCAGAAGTCTTGACGCAGTCGGCATTATCGGCGGGAACTCGGGCGCCGGGCAAACCTTTCGGCGCTGCGCTTGAGAGCCCACAAAAGTTGAGTTTTTGTCAAGCCTAGACTGGCCGAAATTCGCTTAGGGAGAATCCATGAAAAGAGCGCCGCGTCCTCAACTCACCATCCTTGCCATCATCATCGCCAGCGGCCTGACCGCCTGTGGCGGCGGAGGCGGGGATTCCGCCACGACCGCCACACGCTCCGCCAGCGACAACGCAGCCCCATCGCCCTCCCCCTCTCCTTCGCCATCGCCATCGCCTTCACCCAGCCCGTCGCCTTCAAGCACCGTGCTGTCCATGACCTGCGTGGACGGCGCCGATTACCAGTGCAGCGGCGGCAGCATCGTCCGCACCGACAATGGCGTGGCGCTGACCAGCTCCGGCGTGCAGGTCTATGGCCGCTCCACCAGCGACGTGATCAACGAGAGCGCGAACGTAAGCACCGCTTCCGGCCTGGCGCCGGCCAGCGGCGGCGTAGCCGAGATGCGCATCGGCCGCCAGGGAGACGCGGTCAACCGCGCCGCCGTCCTGCTGCGTAACCTGGGCCTCACCTGGGACGGCAAGGTGGAGCGTCCGCTCATCATCGAAACCTTCAAGACCACCCAGGGCCGGGTGCAGCTCGATGGCAACGGCGCCCTGCAGTCGTCGACCACGCTGCCGCCGCCGTCCGACCTGGGCTTCTACGATTTCGCCGACAGGGGCCCGGCCGCCACCCAGGCCAATTACGCCAACAACCAGTATTTCCCGCGCAGCGAGCCGTCGCGCTGCGGCGCCGGCGCCGCGACTTGCCCGACCACCGACACCGCCGGCCTGAGCACGCAGAGCGGCAACTGGCGCAGCGGCGGCACAGCGCCGGACCGCATCGATGGGGTTCGCCTGCACAACGACGGCGACATCCATGCCGGCAACGGCAGGCCCGACGCCAACGGCAATCCCACCATCCTCCCGGGCGGCAGCGGCATCGGCGTGCCCTTCCCCGGATCCAAGGGTTACCGCAGCCTGTCGGACTTCAGCTACCGCTACGGCAACCTCGCCGCCTGGACTACCCAGGACACGGTGCAGATCGCCGAATGGACGCTTGGCTCGATGCAGGAACATAACAAGCTCAGGCGCGGCCTGGTGGCCTTCGGCGACGTGACCGACGCCGCTCAGGTGCCGGCCAGCGGCAGCGCCAGCTATACCGGCATGGTCTATGGCTGGTATGCGCCCAATGGCGTTGACGATGCGTCGCCCTTCAGCGGCACGGCGACGGTGCAGGTGAACTTCGCCACCCGCAAAGCCACCGTGACGTTGCAGAACCCGGTGCTGGAAACGGGAGGCGCTTCGGTGCCGGTAGGCTTGTCGGCGGTGCTCGACATCGGCAGCGGCAACCTGGCCGGCTACTTCACCGGCAGCGCTTCCAACCTCAGCCTCTCGGGCGGCATGAGCGGGCGCTGGTTCGGCCCGGTGAGCAACGGGGCGCCGGCGGAGGTGGGGGGAACGTTCACCCTGTCGAATAGCGGGTCGAAAGCGGTTGCGCTGGGAGGGTTCATCGGGCGACGGCAGTAGGGAGGCGCAGCGAGGAGCGTAGCGAGGGGCGTAGCAGGGGTTTCGCACCGCATGCGGTGCGCCTGCGAAGCCGGGTGCGCTTGCAAGCGCACCCGTGGGTGAGGGTTAAGGCCTGACTACCCAGCTCCCTCCCCTTTCAAGGGGGAGGTTAGGAGGGGGATGGGGTTCTTCTGCATTCAAAGGACGTTCTTTAAGCGCACCAGAAACCCACCCTCACCCACGAATGCGCTTGCAAGCGCATTCGGCTGCGCAGGCGCGAAGCGGTGCTTCGCGAATTCCCTGCTGCGCCCCTAACCCTCCCCTTCAAAGGGAGGGGGCTTCCTTTACTGCCCGACCTCACCTCACGGTCAGGCTTGCAAGCCTGACCGGCTTCGCAGGCGCGACGCATGCGTCGCGAATTCCCTGCTGCGCCCGCCTTGCTGCATTTATTTTGGGCTACACTAGCGCCTCTCATTTTCGATGCAGAAAGACGGAAAGCGATGCGCAAGATACGTGTCTGGGATCTGCCCACGCGGCTGTTCCACTGGAGCCTTGCCCTGCTGGTGGCCACTGCGGTCATCACCCAATCGATAGGCGGCAATGCCATGACCTGGCACTTCCGCGCCGGCTACGCGGTGTTGGCGCTGATCGCCTTCCGGCTCGCGTGGGGCTTCATCGGTCCGCGCTATGCGCGCTTCGCCAGCTTCATCTATGGCCCTTCCACCATCGTCGGCTATGTCGCCGGCGGCAAGCAGGCGCTCAAGGAAAAGTACCTCGGCCACAACCCGCTCGGCAGCCTGTCGGTGTTCGCGCTGCTCGCGGTGGTGCTGGCCCAGGCGGCCAGCGGCCTGTTCTCCAACGATGACATCGCCTACGACGGACCGATGGTGAAGTTCATCACCAAGGAACTGTCGGACCAGATCACCTGGTTCCACAAGGACCTCAATGCCTGGCTGGTGTATGGCCTGGTGGCGCTGCATGTGGCCGCCATCGTGTTCTACCGCGTTCGCAAGCGCCAGAACCTGGTGCGCGCCATGATCACCGGCGACCAAGAGGTGGACTTCGATGCCGTGCCGGCCGACGACTCCTGGAAAACCCGCCTGCTGGCGCTGGTCGTGCTGGCGCTGTGCGCGGCGGGGGTGACTTACCTGGTGACGCTGCGCTAGCCGCGGCACGGAGCGTCACCCAAACAAAAAGGCGCCGGGAACCGGCGCCTTTTGCTTTTGCGGCCAATGACCGCTTACGACCATCAGGGCCGCTTACTTGTTGCGGTAGTTGTCGTGGCAGCTCTTGCAGGACTGGCCGACGCCGCCGAAGGCCGCCTTGATCGCCTTCAGGTCGCCCGACTTGGCGGCGGTGTTCAGCTTGGCCACTTCGGCCTGCATCTTCTCGGCGGCGCCGTTGAACTTGTCGCGCTCGGTCCAGATTTCCGGCTTGGCCTTGGAATCGGTGGTGGTATTCGGCACGAATGCCTGCCACGGCAGCTTGGACAGTGTTTCCAGCAGGGCAGCGTCCGCTTCCACGCTGGCCTTGTCGTAGGGCTTCTCCTCCTTCACCACCGCGCCGATGCGGCCGGTATAGGCGCCGATCAGGGTGAAGGCGGCCTTGCGGAACTTGACGGCATCTTCCGGCTTGGCGAACTGGGCCTGCGCCTGGGCAAAGAAGGGAACGGCGGCCAGCGCGGCGAAAGCCAGGCCTGCAAACATGCGTTTCATGGAGCGACTCCTTGGTTGTCGTTTGATGTTGTTTTCCAAATCGGCTGCAGCGCTTGGGCGACACGATGCTCTGGTCGGACTGCAAGCGCATCATAGCGCAACTTGCCCTCCCGGTTTCCTGCAGGCACATCAATCTGCCAACGAAAAGTCCCAAGCCCGCCGACTGTTTTGAAAATGGGCGCCGGCTTTCCCGCTGTCACGCGTTTCAGCACCCCATGCCGCGCCCTGCCCGCCTGCGGCGCGGGAAAGTTCATCTTGTAAAAAATCGCGTGCGCCGCCCTGACGGTCGGCCAATGCGTAAATTTTTCATAGGGGTTGTAAGAGCGGCTGGCCATTCCGGACCGCCTCGGCGACGTGAGGCCGCAGGGCCGGTACGGGCTAGAGGAGACCGCCGGCAACACCGGCGGCTGCAGCCATGCCGCCACTGGCATCGGCTACACCGGCGTCCAAAACCTGAAAGTCGATGCCGTCTAGCAGCAAGCCAGGAGCGCCACCAAAACCGCCCTGCGCGGCTGGCAGCTGGGCGGCAAACACCTGATGGGTCCAGTCACCCTCGCCGCCGGCGTGACGCACAAGCGCCAATCCGCTGCAGCAAAGCAATCTGCGGGACCGCAGGCAACATGGCACATCACTTGCATGGGTGAAGACGTCTCCGCCTCTTAAGGTCTGACGTCATGTCTCCTCCCCCCTTAGGAAGCTTGGGCCGATGATTGCGATCATCGGCTTTTTTTTGCCCGGCGCACCATCGCTTCGTGCGGCTTCGTGAGCCGCGGCTCAATGCATCGTCGGCCTGAAGGACGGGTCTTCGCCGACGCTGCCGACTTCGGCCTGATCCTCGCTGGCCGCCTGCGCCAGCGTTTCGCCGATCAGCTCCGGCGGAACCGTCGCCAGCTTCTCCTGTAGCATGTGAACCGGCATGCGCTCGTTCCGGCCGTGGTCCCATTGGGCATAGGCATCGGTGATCTGCTTCCAGATTACTGCCTGAGTCGCGTTCATCGTCATCGCATCCTCCATGTCGTGAAGCCAGTTGGAGACGCGGCGGGCGGATCGGTTCGCCGAACGACCGGCGCATGCCAAAGTCAAATCAGACAACCTTTCGCGATGGAGCACGAGCATGTCACCACAGGAACATCAATTGCTGAACGGCTTTCTGGAGCAGCTGGTGCAGGCAAGGGGCATCAGCAAGGACCCCGAGGCGGATACGCTGATCCGCAACGCCGTGGCGCGCCAGCCCGACGCCGCCTATCTGCTGGTGCAGCGGGCGCTGCTGATGGACCAGGCGCTGAACAATGCGAAGGCGGAGATCGCCCGCCTCGAGAGCCAGGTGAGCCAGCTGGAAGCAGCGCGCGGCGGCCAGGGTGCCGGCCGCGGCGGCTTTCTCGATTCGGCATCCGCCTGGGGCAATAGCGCCAGCACGCCCGCCTACAATGCGCCGCCGGCGCAACCCGGCGGCCGCGGCATGCCGGCGCAGGCGCCGGCCCAGCCCTATGCGCAGGCGCCCATGGCCCAGCAGGGCTATGCGCCACCCCGCTCCGGATTCTTCGGCGGCGGCGCCGGCAGCCTGCTCGGCACCGCCGCCGCCACGGCTGCCGGCGTGGCCGGGGGCGCCTTCCTGTTCCAGGGCATCGAGCACCTGATGGGAGGCCACCATGGCCGCGGCTTCGGCGACATGGCCAATGCCGGCAATGCCCCGGTGGAAAACACGACCGTCAACAACTATTACGGCAGCGAAGAGGCGCCGGCGGCCGGGCTGGACAACGCAGGGCTGGACAACGCCGGGTTGGACAATGCCGGCTACGACGATTCGGCGAGCTTTAACGACAGCGGCAGCGACTTCGGCAGCGACGATCCGAACACGATTTGATCGCCGGCAACGACGCCGCCTGCTGGCGATCACAAAAGCCGCCGCGGCGGCGCGCCGTCTTGAAACTCGACAACGGTTTCATGGTCTGTAGAAGGATTACCTTCTCAGGGGCGCCGTCGCCTTTTTATGCAAAGTCCGCTTTCCCTCACGATTCCTGCCCAGATCCCTTCGCCGCCGAGCTTCGATCTGGCAGCCGGCGGCGAGATGGGCGCCCTGGTGCGCGCCACCGACTGGAGCGCCACCCCGCTTGGTCCGCTGGAGGCTTGGCCGCAGTCGCTGCGCACCGCCGTCAGCATCGTCCTCAATTCCGGCCACCCGATGTTCATCGCCTGGGGGCCGCAGCTGAATTTCCTGTTCAACGACGCCTACCGGCCGATTCTCGGCGCCAAGGCGGCCGATCCTGCATCGGCCCTCGGCAAGCCCTTCGCCGAATTGTGGAGCGACATCTGGAGCGACATCGAGCCGCTGGTGCGGCGCGCGCTGGCCGGTGAATCCAGCTGGTACGAGGACATGCTGCTGCGCATGCAGCGCAACGGTTTCCCGGAGGATACCTATTTCACCTTCTCCTACAGCCCGGTGTGGGACGATGCCGGCCGGGTGGCCGGCATCTTCTGCGCCTGCATCGAAACCACCGGCAAGGTGCGCGCCAACCGCCAGCGCGCCGAGGCGGTGGAGCGGCTGCAGATCGCGACCGAGGCGGCCCAGCTCGGCCTGTTCGACTATGACGTCGCCACCGAACGCCTGACCTGGAGCGAGCGCACCCGCGAGCATTTCGGCGTGCCGCCCGACATGCCGGCTTCCGGCGACACCTTCTTCGTCGCCCTGCATCCGGAAGATCGGGAGCGCATGCGCCTGGTGATGCAGGCCCTGTTCGCGCCGGGCGCCAGCGGCCGCTACGAAGCCGAGTACCGCGTGGTGGGCATCGCCGATGGCCGCCTGCGCTGGATCGCCGCCAAGGGCCAGGTGTTCCATGACCCGCAGGGCAAGCCGATGCGCCTGGTCGGCACCACCATGGACATCACCGAGCGCAAGCTGGCCGAGCAGCGGGTGCATGAAGCCTCGCAGCACGACACCCTGACCGGCTTGCCGAACCGCGCCCTGCTGTTCGAATACTGCGAGCATCTCATCGCCATGCGCGAGCGCGCCGGGGCCGGCGGCGGCGCGGTGCTGTTCATCGACCTCGACCGCTTCAAGCCGATCAACGATACCTATGGCCACGAGACCGGCGACAAGGTGCTGCAGGCGGTGGCACGGCGGCTGCAGGGCTGCACCCGCAAGGAAGACATCGTCAGCCGCCTCGGCGGCGACGAGTTCGTGGTGGTGCTGCCGCGCATCGACGGCATGAGCGGGCCGTCGGTGGTGGCGCAGCACATCATCGACGCCATCGGCCAGCCCATTGAGATCGGCACGCTGCAGCTGTCGGTGTCGCCGTCGATCGGCATCAGCCTGTTCCCGGCCCATTCGGACAACCTGGACACCCTGATCCGCTGCGCCGACCAGGCGATGTACGAAGCGAAGAAAAACGGCCGCAACACTTTCCGCCTGTACTCGCCCGGCATGGATGGCGATAGCCGCCGGCTGCAGCTGGAGATCCAGATCAAGGAAGCGCTGCAGTCCAAGCGCCTGGCGCTGCACTACCAGCCCATCATCGACATGGAGAACGGCAAGCTGATCGGCGCCGAGGCGCTGATGCGCATGCCCGACGAGGACGGTTCCCTGCGCAGCCCGGCCGACGTGATCCCGGTGGCCGAAGCCGCCGGCCTGATCAACCAGCTCGGCGCCTGGGTCGCCGGCGAAGCCTGCCGCCAGCATCAGCAATGGCTGGATGTAGGCCTGCCGTCGATGGGCATTTCCATCAACGTCTCGCCCGGCCAGTTTCGCCAGCATGTATTCACCGAACAGCTGCAGCACGCGCTGCAGGAATCAGGGATGGACCCGCACTGCCTGCAGATCGAACTGACCGAGAGCGCCGTGCTGGACAACCTGCCGCAGACCATCGACACCCTGACCAAGCTGCGCGCCATGGGCGTGCGCATCGCGCTGGATGACTTCGGCACCGGCTATTCCAGCCTCGGCTGCCTGTCCAGCCTGCCGCTGGACCAGCTCAAGATCGGCCAGTCGGTGGTCAGCCGCTTCGACAGCAGCGAACCCAGCAAGGCCATCGCCGACGCCATCATCGCCCTTGGCCGCAGCCTGAATCTGAAAGTGGTGGGCGAAGGCATCGAGTCGGAGGAAACGCGGGAGTATCTGCGCAGCCACGGCTGCGACCAGGCCCAGGGCTATTTCTTCAGCGAGCCGCTGCCGGCGCCGGAGTTCGAGGCGTGGTGCTGGAATTATCTGGAGCAGGGGCAGCGGGCGTATCACTGATGTGAGCATCGCTGGGGGCGAAGCAGGGGTTTCGCGACGCATGCGTCGCGCCTGCGAAGCCGGTTGCGCTTGCAAGCGCAACCGTGCGGTGAGGTTCAAGCATAAAGAAAGTCCCCTCCCCTTCAGGGGGAGGGTAAGGGAAAGTCCCCTCCCCTTGAAGGGAAGGGTAAGGGTGGGGATGGGTTTCTACCGCAATTAAAGAACAATCTTTAGTCACGCAGGAAACCCACCCTCACCCTCGCCCTCGCCCTGAGGGGGAGGGAATGTCCTTTACTTTGCAAGCACACCCAGCTTCGCATGCATCATACAACCCCAGCTTCCCCCAACCACCCCGCCAACACCCGCATGAACCTTTCCGGCTGCTCCATCAAGAAGAAGTGGCTGGCATTCTCGAAAATCTCCGTCCGGCAGTTCGGCAATCCCTCCGACAGCCAGCGCGTCGCCGTGAGCGAGCAGATCGGATCGTTCGCCCCGGCCATCACCAGCGTCGGCTGCGTGATGCGCCCCAGCGCCGGCAGCGTGTCATGGTTCTGGCACGCCTCGTTCTGCCGGCTGTAGCAGGCCGGCAGGCGCGTCTCGCCGCCGAGCAGGCGCTCGACCGCGGCGACCTTTTCCGGCTGGTTGTTGAAGAAATCGGCGGAGACGAAATTCTGCACCGAATGGCGCGCATGGTCGGCCCAGCTGCCGCGCCACTCCAGCGCCTCGCGCATGTTGAGCAGCACCCGGCGCCCGAGCGGATCGAGGCGGGCGAACGAGGCGCACAGGGTCAGCGACAGCACCCGCTGCGGCGCCATCAGCGCCATGTGCTGGGCCACCGCGCCGCCCATGGAACGGCCCACCACGTGCGCGCGCTCGATGCGCAGATAGTCCATCAGCCCCAGCGTGTCCTGCGCCATGTCGGCGGTGCTGATGGGCTCGTCGACCTGGGTGCTGCGGCCGGCGCCGCGGTTGTCGAAGGCGATCACCCGGTAATGCTGCTTCAGCACCTCTACCTGCGCCAGCCAGGCGCTGTGGTCGCCGGCCAGGCCGTGGATCAGCACCACCGGCGTGCCGCTGCCTTCGTCCAGATAATGCAGGCGGTAGCGGCCGATCTCGGCCTGCTTCAGTTCGTAAGCCATGTGTCTCCCTCGTCGTTATTAGCAGCGCGTCAGGCGACGCCGAGATGGCCCTGCAGTTCCGCCTGCCGCTCCTGGAATTCGTCGCGCGTGCCGGAGAACACCACCCGGCCGGTGTTGAGCAGGGCGACGTCATCGGCCACCTTCATCGCCAGGCCGAGGTTCTGCTCCACCAGGACGATGGATATTTCCCGCTTCAGCGCCTCCAGCACATTGCCGACCTCGCGCACGATCTGCGGCGCCAGGCCTTCCGACGGCTCGTCCATCAGCAGCACCTGCGGATTGGTCATCAGGCCGCGGCCGATGGCCAGCATCTGCTGCTCGCCGCCGGACAGGCTGCCGGCGAGCTGGTGCTGGCGCTCCTTCAATCGGGGGAAGATCTGGTTGATGTCCTCGCGGGTCCAGCGCCTGCGGCCTGGAGGCGGATTGCGGCCGGCGGCCACTTCCAGGTTCTCCCGCACCGTCAGGCTGGGGAAGATGCGGCGGCCCTGCGGCACCAGGCCGACGCCGCTGCGGCAGATCTGCTCCGGCGTGCATTTCTGCAGCGCCTTGCCGGCCAGCGTCACGCTGCCGGCGCGCGGCGGCAGGAAGCCGACGATGGCGTTGATGCAGGTGGACTTGCCGGCGCCGTTGCGGCCCAGCAGCGCCAGCAGCCGGCCGCTGCGCAGGGAGAACGAGACGTCGTGCAGCACGTGGCTGTCGCCGTAGAAGGCGTTGACCTTGTCGAGCGCGAGCAATTCAGTGGCCAAGATAGATCTCCCGGGTGCGCGGATCGTCCACCACCTGCTGGCGGGTGCCGCCGGTGATGACCTCGCCGTAGTGCAGCAGCGTGATGCGGTCGGCGAAGGCCAGCGCCACTTCCATGTCGTGCTCGATCATGACGATGGTAATGTCGCGGCCGATGGAAGCGAGCAGCGCATGCACCGTCTCGCGCTCCTCCGCCGAGAGGCCGGCCAGCGGCTCGTCCAGCAGCAGCAAGCGCGGCTTCTGCGCCAGCGCCATGGCGATCTCCAGGCGCCGCTTCTCGCCATAGGAAGTCTGCTCCAGGTGCTGGTCGGCCTTGTGCCGCAGGCCCACCGAGTCCAGTATCTCCAGCGCCTGCTGCGCCAGGCCGTCGCGGCCGAAGCCGCCCCAGCAGCGCCAGCGCTGCGGCGACTTGCCCATCAGCGCCAGCATGACGTTGTGGCGCAGGGTGTCGCGGCCGAACAGGGTGATGATCTGGTAGGTGCGCGCCAGGCCGTGACGGGTGCGGGCCGCCGTCGGCAGGCCGCTCACCTCGTGGCCCATGACGCGGATGCTGCCGCTGTCGGACAGCAGGTCGCCGGCGATCAGGTTGAACAGCGTGGTCTTGCCGGCGCCGTTGGGCCCGATCAGCAGGTGCCGCTCGCCCTCTTCCACCGTCAGGTTGACGGACCGGGTGACGTGCAGGCCGCCGAAGGACTTGGTCAGGTCGCGCACTTCGAGCACCGCGCTCATGATGCCTCCTTCGCCAGCTTGGGCTCGATGGTTGAAGCGCCTTCCGCCGGCCCGGCGCGTCGCAGGCGCGCCCATGCCTTGGCGAGGCCGGGCACGATGCCGCTGGGCACGAACAGCACGATGAACAGGAACACGAAGCCGAGCAGCATGATCCAGCGGTCGACATAGGCGCTGGCCACGTTCTTGAGGAGCACCACCAGCGCCGCGCCGACCACCGGGCCGGCGAGCGTGCCGGCGCCGCCGGCGATGACCATCAGCAGCATCTCCGCCGAGTTGGCCAGCGACAGGCTGTGCGGGCTGATGAACTGCTGGTAGTAGACGTACATCAGGCCGGCGACGGCGCCGAGAAAGCCGCTGACGATGAAGGTGATCCAGCGGATCAGCCAGACGTTGTAGCCGAGGGCGCTCATGCGGCGCGGCTGGTCCTTGGTGCCGCGGATGGTGGCGCCGAAGGGCGAACGCACCCAGACCGCGGCCACGCCCCAGATCAGCGCGAACACCGCCAGGGTGAACCAGTAGAACAGGCTGGCGTCGCCGAGGTCGAGGCCGAAGGGGCTGGGCCGGGTCAGGCCGGACAAGCCGTTGTCGCCGCCGGTGACGCTGGCCCAGCGGTAGGCCACGCCCCACAGGATCTGGCCGAGCGCCAGGGTGATCATCAGGAAGCTCAGGCCGGAGGCGCGCAGCGCGATCAGGCCGAACAGCGCCGCCATCAGCGTGGTCGCCGCCAGCGCCGCCAGCGCCGCCGGCAGGTGGCCCCACTGCAGGTTGAGCATCAGCCAGCCGCTGACATAAGCCGACAGGCCGAGGTAGCCCGCATGCCCGAGCGAGGTCAGGCCGGCGTAGCCAACCAGCAGGTTGAGGCTGAGCGCGAACAGCGCCGCTATCAGGATCTGGCTGGCGAGGTTGACGTAGTAATCGCCGATCTGCCACAGCGGCAGGCTGGCCAGCAGCGCAGCGAGGGCGATCCAGAGCAGGCGCTTCATGCGGCGATCCTCCCGAACAGGCCGCGCGGCCGGGCGGCGAGGATGATGACCATGGGCAGGAACAGGATGATGTAGGCCAGGTCCGGCAACAGCACCTGGCCGAAGGTATAGATGAAGCCGACCACGAAGCTGCCGACGAAGGCGCCGGCGAGGCTGCCGAGGCCGCCGAGGATCACCACCACCAGCGCCAGCGGCAGGGTCTCGGCTTCCATGCCCGGGTAGACGGACAGGATGGGCGCGGCGATCACGCCGCCGATGCCGGCCAGCGCGGTGCCGAGGAAGAACACGATGCCGAACAGCCAGGAGGCGGGAATGCCGACGCCGCGCGCCATCTGCATGTCGTCCACCGAGGCGCGGATCATCATGCCGAGCCGCGTTTTCTCCAGCAGAAGCCAGAGCGCGATGGCGATGCCGACGGCGAACAGCAGCACCGCCAGCCGGTACAGCGGGAAGCCGATGCCGAACAGCCGCACCGCGCCCGATAGCATCGCCGGCGGCGAAACGGGGCGCGGGTCGCCGCCCCACATCCAGAGGCAGAAGTCGGCGATGATGAAGGCGATGCCGAGGGTGGCCAGCACTTGGCCGAGGGCGTTGCCGGCGAGGCGGCGCAGCACCAGCTTTTCGACGATCAGGCCGAGCGCGCCGACGGCGAGGCCGGCCACCAGCAGGGTCACGACGAAATTGGCGCCGCGCTGCGCCAGCGACAGGCCGAGGTAGGCGCCGAGCATGAAATAGGCGCCGTGCGACAGGTTGGCGATGCGCATCAGGCCGAAGATGAGGGAGAAGCCGGCCGCCAGGGTGAACAGCACCCCGCCCAGCGCCAGGCTGTTCAAGCCTTGGATGAACCACAGATTCATGAATCGCTCCGGCGCGGCCGGTCGTGCTGCCCCAGCCGCGCGTCAGGTGACGTCAGGTCACATCATGGCGCCGATGAACGGCGCCGGTATCACATGCCGATGTTCTTGGCTGCCGGATAGTCGCGCGAGTAGACCGGGTTGGACAGGAAGTCGCGGCGGTCGTAGGTCCAGAACTGGCTCACCTGCGGATAGGTCTTGACGATGGTGTTGACCAGCTTGCCGTCCTTGCGCTCCACCTTGCGGATCTGGATGTCCATGATCGGGTTGCCCAGCGCATCCAGCTTGAAGCTGCCGCGCGGGTCGTTCGGCACCTGCACGTTGCGCAGCGCCGCCATGAAGGCATTCTTGTCCTCGATCTTGCCGCCGATGGACTTCAGCGCTTCTTCCATCATCAGCGCCGCGCCATAGGCGCCCATGGAGTAGTAGCCGGGGTCTTCCTTCACCTCGCGGTTCATGGCTTGCACGAAGCGCTGGTTGTTCGGATTGTTGAGGGTGGCGGTGTACCAGCCGGAAGAGATCACGCCCACCGCCTCGTCGCCCATCAGCTTGAGGATGCCCTCGTCCACCGTGGTCATGGCGGCAATCACCGGAATCTTGCCCTTCATGCCGTACTCGTTGTACTGCTTCAGGAACTTCACGCCGTTGCCGCCGGCGAATCCGGCGAAGACGGCGTCGACGTCGGGCTTGATCTGGCTGATGTAGTTGCCGTAGTCGGCGACGTTGAGCGGCGACCACAGCTTCTGCACCACCTTGCCGCCGTTTTCCTCGAAGGTGCGCTGGAAGCCGGCCGACAGTTCATGGCCGAAGGCGAAGTCGTCGGCGATGATCGCCACGCGCTTGTACTTCAGCTCCTTGGCGGCGTACTCGCCGAGCGGATGGGTAGGCTGGGCCGAGGTGCCGACGGCGCGCACGAACCAGGGATTGGGCTTGCGCTGGGTCAGGTCTTCCGCCGCGGCGGAGGGCGAGATGGTGGGGATCTGGGAGCGCCGGATGTAGTCGTCCACCGCCAGCGCCTCGAAGGCGGCGAGGGGCCCGATGATGACCTGCACCTTGTTCTTCTCCACCAGTTCCTGCGCCTTGGTCTTGGTGATGGCCGGCTGGCCGCCGGTGTCGGCGACGAACAGCTCCACGGGACGGCCGGCGACGGTGTTGTTGCGCTCCTTGAGGAACAGGCGCAGCGCGTCCTCCATCTGCTTGCCGCCGGCGGCCAGCGCGCCCGATTTGACGGTCAGGAAGCCGAGCCGGATCGGCTCAGCGGCAACTGCGGAAAGACTGACGGCGGAAGCAGCAACGATCGCCGCTGACGTGGCGATGGACAGCATTTTTCTCAGCATGGTTTGTCTCCGTGGTGGTACAGCGTGGCTTTTTATTTTGGAAGATGATATATCACGTTTTGGAAAACTACAGAAAAATTTGCTTGGCTTTTTACGGAAATTTTGGAGGCTTGATCTACATCAATCCGGCTTCCTGTAAGGAGCCAAAAGCCGATTTATTCAGTTTGCAGCCTGTCGTGATATATCATAAGATCGCCTCGTGATATATCACGCCTTGTAATCTTAAGGCCCTTACGAACATGTTTTTGACAGAGAATTCCCAAAAGCCCGCCGCTTCCGCCCCGCGCCTGCTGCGCGAAACGGTCTACGAGCAGCTGCGGGCCGACATCCTCAACTGCCGGCTGGCGCCCGGATCGGAAATCCGCGAGGCGGAGCTGGCGGCGCGCTTTGCGGTCAGCAAGTCGCCGGTGCGCGATGCGCTGATGCGGCTGGAGCGCGAGGGCCTGGTCATCACCCTGCCGCGCCAGGGCTACCGCGTGGCATCGATCTCGCTCGCCGACGTGCAGGACATGTTCCACCTGCGCGAAGCGCTGGAGCGCGCCTGCATGGAGCGCATCGTGCGCCATGCCAGCGACGAACAGCTCGCCTCACTGGAGAAGTACCGACGCTTCGACGCCGACGCCTGGGGCGAAGGCGGCTTCATCGCCTACAACCGCGGCTTTCACCGCCACCTCGCGGAGCTGGCCAGCAACGTCCGCATGCGCGACCACCTGACCGACCTGATCGACCAGATGGAGCGGGTGGTGCTGATGAGCGTTTCCAGCGTCAAGCAGGGCAACAAGCAATCGCTGGTGGACGAGCATGCGGAGATCATCGATGCCCTGCAGGCGCGCCAGACCAAGCGCGCCGAGCGCCTGGCGGAGCGCCACATCGCCTCCGCCGGCAAGCGCGTCGGCGCCGCGCTGGCGCGCATGGCGGTGCGCGAATAATCCGCTTTCACATCCGATTCAGACCATCATCATTAGAAGAGAGGAAGAGACATGTCCAGCGTACTCAGCAACCAGCAGCGCGTGCCGGTGCACGGCCTGTTCATCGACGGGCGCCAGGTGCCGGCGTCCCGCGCCGACCTGCTCGACGTCCTGAACCCCGCCACCGGCGAGCTGCTGGCGCAGATCAGCCATGCCAGCGAGGCCGACGTCGACCGCGCGGTGAAGAGCGCCCACGCCGCCTTCGAGAGCGACGAATGGAGCGCGATGTCGAACCGCACCCGCGCCAAGCTGATCAACAAGCTGGCCGACGTGTTCGAGGCGCACCTGGAGGAGATGTACCACCTGGAGACGGCCAACAACGGCCGCTCGCTGAACGAGACCCGGGCCCAGATCTCGCGCCTGCCGGACTTCTTCCGCTACAACGCCGGCCTGGCCATCGCCCGCCGCGACTCGGTGATCCCGGTGGACGGCAATTACCTCAACTACACTATCCGCACGCCGATCGGCGTGGTGGGCAATTCCACGCCCTTCAACCATCCGCTGATGATCATGGTGAAGAGCCTGGCGCCGACGCTCGCTTCGGGCTGCACCACGGTAGTCAAGCCGTCGGAGTACACGCCGCTGACCACGCTGCGCCTGGCCAAGCTGTTCGTCGAGGCCGGCCTGCCGCCGGGCGTGTTCAACGTCGTCACCGGCCTCGGCCCGACCACCGGCAAGGCGCTGGCGGAGCATCCGCTGCTGGCGAAATGGGTGCTGACCGGCGGCACCGAGGCCGGCCGCATCACCGGCGCGCTGGCCGGCACCAACTTCGCCCACCAGACGCTGGAGCTGGGCGGCAAGACACCGGTGCTGGTGTTCGACGACTTCGACGTCGATCAGGCGGTGAACTATGCCGCCTTCGGCGCCTTCGTCGGCGCCGGCCAGACCTGCATCTGCGGCAGCCGCCAGATCGTGCAGGACAGCATCTACGACGAGTTCGTGGAAAAGCTGGCGGCCAAGGCCAAGGCCATCCGCATCGGCAACCCGGCCGACCCGAGCGTGCAGCTCGGCCCGGTGGTGTCGGCGCGGCAGCAGCAGCGGGTGTTGAACTACGTCCGCATCGGCCTGGAGGAAGACAAGGCGCGCCTGGTGGCCGGCGGCAAGGCGCCGGCCGATCCGTCGCTGAAGAACGGCTTCTTCGTCGAGCCGACGGTGTTCGCCGACGTCACGCCGGACATGCGCATCTTCCAGGAAGAAGTGTTCGGCCCCTTCGTCTCCGTCAGCAAGTTCTCCACCGAGGCGCAAGCGCTGGCCATGGCCAACGACTCGCCCTTCGGCCTGGCCGGCGCGGTGCGCACCAAGGACGTCACCCGCGCCCACCGCGTCGCCGCCCGGCTCAAGTGCGGCATCGTCTGGATCAACGACCATCACCGGCTCGATCCGGCCTCGCCGTGGGGCGGCATCAAGGATTCCGGCATCGGCCGCGAATGCGGCACCGAATCCTTCGACCAGCATTTCGAAACCAAGAGCGTCATGGTGCGCATGGATGACACGCCGTTCGACTGGTACAAGGACACGTCCAGCCAGCGCCGGCTGAACTGATGCCTGCGCCCCAACCACCCGATCTTTCCTACCCAAAAAAGGCCGACATGGACACCATCATGAGAGAGCAGGAGACAAGCTTCGAGGAAATCAGCATCGACGCCGGCGGCGGCAGGGTCAGCGCCCGCCTCGGCGGCAGCGGCAGGCCGATCGTACTGTTCCATTCGCTGCTGGCCGACGCCAGCAGCTTCGACCCGCTGGCGAACATGCTGGCGAAGACGCACCAGGTCCTGGTGCTGAACCTGCCCGGCTTTGCCGACTCCGACCGGGTCGACGGCGGGTTGGAGGAAGTCGCCGACCGGGTGGCGGAAGCCATCAGCCAGCAGACCTTCGACCGGAAGCCCATCCTGCTCGGCAACGGTTACGGCGGCTTCGTCGCCCTGCTGACCGCCATCCGCCATCCCGATCTGGCCGAGCGCCTGGTGCTGGCCGACTGCGGCGCCGCCTTCTCCGAGCCGGGCCGCGCCGCCTTTCGCGGCATGTCGGCAGCGGCCAAGGAAGGCGGGTTGGCAAAGATCGCCGACGTGGCGATGCGGCGGTTGTTCGCGCCCGCCTTCCAGGCCGGCAATCCGGACCTGGTGGCGCAGCGGCGGGAGCGCTTCCTCGCGGTCGACCCGCAGACCTTCCACAACGCCTGCGCTGCGCTCGCCGCCCTCGACCTGCGCGACAAGGCGCCCTCGGTGACCGTTCCGGCGCTGGTGCTGGTCGGCGAGCAGGACGAAGCCACGCCGCCGGCGATGGCCACCGAGCTGGCCGGCCTGCTGCCGAATGCCCGCCTGGTGATCCTGCCCGGCTGCGCCCATGTGCCGCAGTTGCAGGAGCCGGATCGGTTCATGGAAGCGATCGCGGAATTCGTCGGCGCGGAGCAGGCAGCCGGCCGATAGAAAGCGACGGGAAGAAGGCTGCCGCAGAGCGGCCAGGACATCCATGGGCAAGGCAGGACCACGGGCCGCGGCATGCGGCCCGTTCGCTTTCCTGCGCCGCCAATCAGTGGCGCGGCTTGTCCCGGCGCAGCGCCAGCCGCAGTTCCTCCGCCACCTCGGCGCAGGCCTCCACATGCTGGTTGCCGATGGCGCGGAAGGCGGCGAAGCCGATCGCCGCCGACGCCACCTGGCCGGCGAGCGGTGCGATGCGGGCGCTGTTTCGCATCAGCAGCTTGAAGCCGGAACGCTGCAGCAGTTCCATCACCAGCTCCCGCGTCACCAGCTTGCCCACCAGGCTGCCGCCCATGGCCACCATGGTCTGGTAGGCAACGATGCGCTCTTCCGGCTGCAGCTGCTCTATCTGCTGCGGCGTCAGGCCGAACTCGGCATTGATCTCCTCGATCAGGTTCATCAGCAGCGCAATGTCGCCGGCGACATCGATGCCCGGCAGCGGCACCGCCGCCAGGCCGGCGGACAGCGCGGCGCGGCGCAGCACCAGCTTGCGGCACTTGCGGCGGATGGCGCCAAGATCCTGAACCGGCGAAGCCAGCGCCGGCAGCGGTTCCCAGGCATCGCCGTTTCGGTTACGTTTGAGGTCGGTCGTTTTCATCTTTCACCATGTTCCTTCCCATGCTCCTCAGACAGCGGCGCCAGGCCGATTACTGCACCAACCCGTTCAACCCTGGACCGGCATCATGATCCGGGTTGCCGTTCTCGGCGCGGAAGGCGAGGAAGCCGGCCAGCTGCAAGCCATCCTGCGGGCCGAAGGCCATGCCGGCGAACTGCTGCCGGCGGGCAGCACAATGCAGGGCGATCGCTTCGACCTCGCCATCCTTGCCGCGCCCGACCCGGCGCGCTGGCCGGAACTGCTGCGCGCCGCCGGCTCGCAGCCGGTGCTGTTGCTGGCCAGCCTTGATCAGGACCGGGCGCTGGCCGCGGCGATGGGCGCGGCGGATGCGCCCGCGCGGGATTATCTGATCCGGCCGCTGCGCCGGCCGGAGCTGCGCGCCCGCATCCGGGTGCTGCTGCGCCGCGCTCATCCAGAGCGGCCGGCGGCGGAACCGGTGGACATCGCCGGCTTCCGCTTCGACAGGGAGGCGGGCGAAATCAGCCGCGGCGGCGAAACCTTCGTTCTGACGCGCAAGGAGTTCGAGGTGGCGCTGTTGCTGTTTTCCCATCTCGGCCGGCCGGTTTCGCGCGCCACGCTGACCGAGGTGGTCTGGTCGCGCGATGCCGACTTGCCGACCCGCACCGTGGACACCCATGTGTCGCGGGTGCGCAGCAAGCTCGGATTGCGCCCTGAGAACGGATTCCGGCTGTTGCCGGTCTACAGCTATGGATATCAGCTGGAGCAGGCCGCCGGGGTGGAAACCGCCTGAGCCCATCCCCATCTGGCTGTTGCTTCCGTACCTTGAATGGCACCGGGATGGCAAGGCATGTGCTACCTTGGCAAGCAAAGCCGCCGGGTCGGCTTGCCGCATGCCCTGGCGCCGCGTGCGGCAGGGCAACACGGTATAATCGAGGGTTATTTCCTGAATCTTTGTAGACCGTCATGCAGCTTCTCGCCGTCGGCCTGAACCACAACACCGCACCGGTTTCCCTGCGCGAAAAGGTGGCCTTCCCGGCCGACCAGATCGGGCAGGCGGTGGCGGCTGCGCGCGCCTGGTTCGGTCGCCAGGCAAGCGGCCTGAACGCGAGCGGCGAGGCGGCCATCCTCTCCACCTGCAACCGCACCGAGCTGTACGCCGCCAGCCATGTGCCGGGAGGCGTGGTGGAAGCGATCGACGCCACCGCCCACTTCCTGGCGGACTATCACCGCCTGCCCTACGCCGAGCTGCGTCCCTTCCTCTACACCCTGCCGCAGGACAATGCGGTGCGCCACGCCTTCCGCGTCGCCTCCGGCCTGGATTCCATGGTGCTGGGCGAGCCGCAGATCCTCGGCCAGATGAAGGATGCGGTGCGCCAGGCGGAAGCCGCCGGCGGCCTCGGCACCTACCTGCACCAGATGTTCCAGCGCACCTTCGCGGTGGCCAAGGAAGTGCGCACCACCACCGCCATCGGCGCCCAGAGCGTATCCATGGCGGCGGCGGCGGTGCGGCTGTCGCAGCGCATCTTCGACAAGGTGTCGGAACAGAACGTGCTGTTCATCGGCGCCGGCGAGATGATCGAGCTGTGCGCCGCCCACTTCGCCGGCCAGCATCCCAAGACCCTCACCATCGCCAACCGCACCCTGGAGCGCGGCGAGGCGCTGGCGCATCGCTTCAGCGGCCGCGCCATCCGCCTGGCCGATCTGCCGCAGCAGCTGGCGCAGTACGACATCGTGGTGTCCTGCACCGCATCCACCCTGCCCATCATCGGCCTCGGCATGGTGGAGAGGGCGGTGAAGGCGCGCCGCCGCAAGCCGATCTTCATGGTCGATCTCGCCGTGCCGCGCGACATCGAAGCCGAGGTCGGCCGCCTCGACGACGTCTTCCTCTATACCGTGGACGATCTCGGCACCGTGGTGCAGACCGGCATGGAGAATCGCCAGGCGGCGGTGGCCCAGGCCGAGGCCATCATCGAGAACCGGGTGCGCGCCTTCATGCAGTGGATCGACACTCGCTCGGTGGTGCCGGTGATTCAGGATCTGCAGGAAACCAGCGAGGCGATGCGCCTGGCCGAACTGGAGCGGGCGCGCAAGCTGCTGGCGCGCGGCGAGGATGTCGACGCCGTGCTGGAAGCGCTCTCGAAGGGCCTGACCGCCAAGTTCCTGCATGGTCCGCAACAGGCGCTGCACCATGCCCAGGGCGACGAGCGCGCCCGCCTCGCCTCCCTGCTGCCCCAGCTGTTCCGCACCAAGCGCTAGCGCCGCTCTTCCCCATGCCGGCCGCCGCGCCGGCCGTCCCGCGGCGCTTGACGCCGGCCCTTCCCTGCAACAACATCCGACCTCATGAAACCATCAATGCTCGCCCGGCTCGACCAGCTCACCGAAAGGCTGGAAGAAGTGAACAACCTGATGATGCAGGAAGGCGTCACCAGCGACATGGACAACTACCGCAAGCTCACCCGCGAGCATGCGGAGCTGGAGCCGCTGGTGGCGCTGTACCGGTCCTACCGCGGCGCCCAGGACGACATCGCCGCCGCCCAGGACATGCTGGCCGATCCGGAAATGAAGGAGATGGCGCAGGAAGAGATCGCCGCGGCGAAGGGACGCATCGAGCAGCTGGAACTGGACCTGCAGAAGATGCTGCTGCCGAAGGATCCCAACGACGAGCGCAACATCTACCTCGAAATCCGCGCCGGCACCGGCGGCGACGAGGCGGCGCTGTTCGCCGGCGACCTGCTGCGCATGTATACCCGCTACGCCGAGCGCAACCGCTGGCAGGTGGAGATGGTGTCGGAATCGCAGTCGGAACTGGGCGGCTACAAGGAAGTGATCGTGCGCGTGGTCGGCCACGGCGCCTATTCGCGCCTGAAGTTCGAGTCCGGCGGCCACCGCGTGCAGCGGGTGCCGGCCACCGAGACCCAGGGCCGCATCCATACCTCGGCCTGCACCGTGGCGGTCATGCCGGAAGCGGACGAGGTGGAGGACGTCAACATCAACCCGTCCGAAATCCGCATCGACACCTTCCGCGCCTCCGGCGCCGGCGGCCAGCACATCAACAAGACCGATTCGGCGGTGCGCATCACCCACCTGCCCACCGGCATCGTGGTCGAATGCCAGGACGACCGCAGCCAGCACAAGAACAAGGCGCAGGCGATGAAGGTGCTGGCGGCGCGCATCAAGGACGTGCAGCTGCGCGAGCAGCAGGCCAAGGAAGCGGCCACCCGCAAGTCGCTGGTCGGCTCCGGCGACCGCAGCGAGCGCATCCGCACCTACAATTTCCCGCAGGGCCGCATGACCGACCACCGCATCAACCTGACGCTGTACAAGCTCGACTTCATCATGGACGGCGACCTCGAGGAGCTCACCAGCGCCCTGATCACCGAGCACCAGGCCGAGCAGCTCGCCGCCATCGGCGAAGAGGCTTGATTCCCTTCAATCACCACCACCCACGCCGATGACGAAAAACCTGAAACCCATTCTCCTGCTGGCCGCCTTCATCTGCTTCGCCCTGCTCGGCTTCGCGCTCTACCTGCAGCACGTCAAGCAGATGCTGCCCTGCCCGCTGTGCATCATGCAGCGCTATGCCTTCGCCGCGACGGGACTGATCTGCCTGGTGTTCGCCTTCCTGCCGCGCGGCGCCTCGTGCGGCGGCGCGGTGCTCGGCGCGCTGGCGGCGCTGACCGGCGCCGGCGTGGCCGGCTGGCATCTGTGGGTGAAGGCGCATCCGTCGGTGTCCTGCGGCATCGACCCGCTGGAAACCTCGCTCAACAAGATCCCCACCGCCGAGTTGCTGCCCTTCCTGTTCCAGGCGGACGGCCTGTGCACCACCGAGTACGCGCCCATCATCGGCCTGTCGATTCCGCAGTGGTCCATGTTCTGGTTCCTGGTGCTGGCCTTCGTGCTCGCCACCGCCGGCCTGCGCCGCCGCTGATATCCTCATGCTGATCGCCGCCGGCGTCACCCTCGCGCAGATCCAGCGCGCCGGCCTGCTGGACCCGGTGGATGCCCGCATTCTGGTGGCGCATGCGCTGGGGCTGTCCCGGGTGCAGCTGATCACGCAGGCCGACCGAGCGCTGTCCGCAGACGAGGCGCGGCGCGTGGAGAACCTGGTCGCGCGGCGTCTGCAGGGCGAGCCCATCGCCTACATCGTCGGCGAGCGCGAGTTCTTCGGCCTGCCCTTCGAGGTCATGCCCGACGTGCTGATCCCCCGCCCGGAAACCGAGCTGCTGGTGGAACTGGCGCTGCAGCGCCTGCCGCCCGACGGCAGCCTGCTCGACATGGGCACCGGCTCCGGCGCCATCGCCGTGGCGCTGGCGCATGAACGGCCGGATGCCACTGTCTCGGCCCTCGATGCGAGCGCCGGGGCACTGGCGGTGGCCCGGCGCAATGCGGAGCGCAACGGGGTGCAGGTGGAATTCCTGCAGAGCGACTGGTATGCCGCCGTCGGCGACCGCCGCTTCGGCCTCATCGTTTCCAACCCGCCCTATATCGTCGCCGGCGACAGCCACCTGTCCCAGGGCGACCTGCGCTTCGAGCCGGCATCGGCCCTGACCGACCATGCCGACGGGCTGTCCGCCCTGCGCATCATCATCGCCGGGGCGCCGGTCCATCTGCAGCCGGGTGGCTGGCTGCTGCTGGAGCATGGCTACGACCAGGCCGCGGCCGTACGCGAGCTGCTGAATGGCCAAGGCTTTTCGGACGTGCAGAGCTGGCGCGACCTCGCCGGCATCGAACGCGCCAGCGGCGGCTTCATGCCAGTCTGACATCGCCCCGACCGCTGCGCCCGGCGTGGCATCCATGCACGTCAAGTCTGGCGCTCGGCCGCGGTTTCGGTATCATCCAACGCTTCTTCAACACCCAGAAACACCATGCTGCCTTCGATCGAACAACGCCTCGCTGTCGAACTCGCCGCCAAGCCGGCCCAGGTCGCCGCCGCCATCGCCCTGCTGGATGAAGGCGCGACCGTGCCCTTCATCGCCCGCTACCGCAAGGAAGCCACCGGCGGCCTGGACGACATCCAGCTGCGCCTGCTGGAGGAGCGCCTGCGCTATCTGCGCGAGCTGGAAGACCGGCGCGCGGCCATCATCGCGTCCATCGAAGAACAGGGCAAGATGACGCCGGAACTGCTCGACGCCGTCACCCATGCGGAAGACAAGACCCGCCTGGAAGACCTCTACCTTCCCTACAAGCCGAAGCGGCGCACCAAGGCGCAGATCGCCGCCGAAGCCGGCCTGACCGCGCTGGCCGATGCCCTGCTCGCCGACGCGACGCTCAACCCGGAGGAGGAAGCGGCGAAATACCTGAAGCCCGCCTTCTCCACCGCCAACGGCGACAACCCCGGCGTGCCCGACGCCAAGGCGGCGCTGGACGGCGCGCGCCAGATTCTGATGGAGCGCTTCGCTGAGGACGCCACGCTGCTGCAAAGCCTGCGCGAGTACCTGACCGACCACGGCATCGTCGAATCCAAGGTGGTGGACGGCAAGCAGGATGCCGGCGAAAAATTCGCCGACTACTTCGACTATTCGGAAACCATTTCCACCATCCCCTCGCACCGCGCGCTGGCGCTGTTCCGCGGCCGCCGCGAGGAAGTGCTGACGGTGTCGCTGCGCCTCGACAGCGAGGAGGAGAAGCCGAAGTGGGATGCGCCGCACAACCCGTGCGAGAGCCGCATCGCCGCCCGCTTCGGCGTCAGCCAGAAGGGCCGCCCGGCCGACAAGTGGCTGGCCGACACGGTGCGCTGGGCCTGGCGGGTGAAGGTCTTCATGCATCTCGAGACCGAACTGATGACGGCGCTGCGCGAGCGCGCCGAGACCGAGGCGATCAATGTCTTCGCCCGCAATCTGAAGGACCTGCTGCTGGCAGCGCCGGCCGGCCCGCGCGCCACCATGGGCCTGGACCCGGGCCTGCGCACCGGTGTCAAGGTGGCGGTGGTGGACGCCACCGGCAAGGTGGTGGATACCGCCACCATCTACCCGCACCAGCCGCGCAACGATTGGGAAGGCTCGCTGCATGCGCTGGCGGTGCTGGCGCAGAAGCACAACGTGGCGCTCATTTCCATCGGCAACGGCACCGCCTCGCGCGAGACCGACAAGCTGGCCCAGGACCTGATCAAGCGCCACCCCGAACTGAAGCTGACGAAGATCGTCGTGTCGGAAGCCGGCGCGTCGGTCTACTCCGCCTCCGAATTCGCCTCGCGCGAACTGCCCGAGCTGGACGTATCGCTGCGCGGCGCGGTGTCGATCGCCCGCCGCCTGCAGGACCCGCTGGCGGAGCTGGTGAAGATCGATCCGAAGTCCATCGGCGTCGGCCAGTACCAGCATGACGTCGGCCAGGCGCAGTTGGCGCGTTCGCTGGACGCGGTGGTGGAAGACTGCGTCAACGCCGTCGGCGTGGACGTCAACACCGCCTCGGCGCCGCTGCTGGCGCGCGTCTCCGGCCTCAACGCCAGCGTGGCCCAGAGCATCGTCAACTACCGCGACATGAAAGGCATGTTCGCGTCCCGCGCCGACCTGAAGCAGGTGCCGCGCCTGGGCGACAAGACCTTCGAGCAGGCCGCCGGCTTCCTGCGCATCATGGGCGGCGAGAATCCGCTGGACGCGTCGGCGGTGCACCCGGAATCCTATCCGGTGGTGCAGAAGATCCTGGCCGACATCCGCAAGGATGTGAAGAGCGTCATCGGCGACGGCCGGCTGCTCAAGTCGGTGAACCCGGCCAAGTACGCGGACGAGAAGTTCGGCGTGCCGACCATTACCGACATCCTGAAGGAGCTGGAGAAGCCGGGCCGCGACCCGCGCCCCGAGTTCACCACCGCCACTTTCAAGGAAGGCGTGGAAGACATCGGCGACCTGCGGCCGGACATGATTCTGGAAGGCGTGGTGACCAACGTCGCCGCCTTCGGCGCCTTCGTCGACATCGGCGTGCACCAGGACGGCCTGGTGCACATCTCCGCGCTTTCCAACACCTTCGTGCGCGACCCGCACACCGTGGTGAAGGCCGGCCAGGTGGTGAAGGTCAAGGTGCTGGAAGTGGACGTCAAGCGCAAGCGCATTGCTCTCACCATGCGCCTGTCCGATGCGGCGCCGACGCCCGGCTCACGGCCGGAGCAGCGCGGCGACCGCAACGATGCCCGTCGTCTGTCCCAGCACCAGAATGCCCGTCAACCCGAGGCGGCAGGCGCCATGGCGGCCGCTTTCGCCAAGCTCAAGCGCTGACCAGGAGCGGATGATTCCCCCGTTGGGAGCGGACGGCCGTCAACGACGCCGCCCGCTTTTCCCTATAATGAAGGTTATCACCCATTTTTCTGAAAGATCACCATGAGCGAAGTCCATAACTGGATCAAAGAGACCGTCACCCAGCATCCGGTCGTGCTGTTCATGAAGGGCACCGCCCAGTTTCCGCAGTGCGGCTTCTCCGGCCGCGCCATCCAGATCCTGAAAGCGTGCGGCGTCAACGATCTGGTCACCGTGAACGTGCTGGAAGACCAGGAAGTGCGCCAGGGCATCAAGGAATTTTCGAACTGGCCGACCATCCCCCAGTTGTATGTGAAGGGCGAGTTCGTCGGCGGCGCTGATATCATGAACGAGATGTACCAGTCGGGCGAACTGCAAACCCTGCTAAAGAGCTGATCGATCAGTGTCTGCGACGGCATGTCGCCGACGCGGTTGAAGGCAAAGAATACGGCGGCGGCGCATTGGCGCTGCTGCCGTTTTTCTTTGCAGCATGGCATTCTGCGCGGGCTTCAGCGCGGTGCGCATCGGTCACTGATGCGGCGTCGCTCTCGCCGATCGGGTGTAAGACGATAAGGGCAGCGCGGAGGCCGGTCAGCATGGCCGAGTCCTTGAGGACAATCATCCGCGCACGGAAGGATGCTGTAACCGCTTCGCTCGTGCCAAGAGTGCGGAAAACGGTCTCATTGGAACCGGGGTGTCAATGCGAAGGCCGGGAGCGGGGCTGGAAGGACGGAACGACAGAAAGCAAAAAGCCCAGCCTTGTGGGCTGGGCTCTTGCTTGAATTTCTTGGCTCCCCGACCTGGACTCGAACCAGGGACCTGCGGATTAACAGTCCGTCGCTCTACCGACTGAGCTATCAGGGAACAGCGGGAGCCGAATTATAGGATAAATCTGGACGATTGGGTACTCCCACATCGTTTCTTTTGGAAAAGAGTTGAAGGCTCGGGCCAAGGCCTGTACGTGCCGCGGCTCATACAAGTTTCCGCGAGATCTTGCACATCTCTGCCGGGAGAAAGGAAGCCGAGGTACCGCCGTTCACGCATGGAGCGCTTGCCAGCTGTGGCATGGCTTGCCCAAGCTGTCTGCGTCATGTCGATGCTTGATGAGCGCGCCCGACTTTGACCGCCCCCTTTCGGCAACATGCCATACCTGGCAAACGGTTGGCTGATCGGTCGGCGCCGGCGCACTTGCCAATGCGTTGCGGCCAGTGTGCTCGTCTCAATGCGTTACGCTCAATGTAAGCCGCTCGAACGCGTTCCACACCAACCGACATGCCGCTTGCGCCAAGAGGGATTGCGAAGGAGAAAACAGAGGATGCGCCACGCGGCAATGAACCCCTGGCAGATGCATTGGCGCCGTTCACCACGAATGTGAAGGCGCCGAAAAGAGAAAGGGGTTGTGCGCCGCTGAGCGCACAACCCCTGTATGGTGCCGGCTGCCGGATTCGAACTGGCCACCTGATGATTACAAGTCATTGCAGGTATCTATCTTAATATCTACAAATCAACACAAGATTGAATTATTTTCATTAAAATTCAAATACATAGTGGATTTTTATCAAAAAAAATTATTCCTTGACATTACTATACGTTGACCGAAAATGCCTACATAAAGCCTACACAGTGTCTACATAAATATAGTCGACGAGGTGAAGCATGGGTCATCGGGATAATTTTACCGTGGGACGTATTGCTAACTTTCGATGTGAGGACGGTAAGCGGCAAACAATCTTCATGGATGCGAAAACGCCAGGTCTTGGCGTGCGCATTACTGAGAAAAAAAGTAAATCCTTTATCTTTGAAACAAGATTACATGGAAAGACGCTCCGTATCACCATTGGTGATGTGCGTGCTTGGTCGCTTGGTCAAGCGCAAGCCGAGGCCCGCCGATTAAAGGCTTTAACTGACCAAGGTGTTGACCCGCGTCAACAAGCTGCAGAAAGGCGTGCAGCGCACGAAGCCGCGCAAGCTAATCTGAAACGTCAAGCCATTACATTCGGCGATGCATGGGCAATCTATTTAGAAACTCGGACGCCGAAGTGGAGCGCTAGCCATATCCGTGCACATCAGGTGCTGGCGGCACTTGGCGGAGAGCCAAAAAAACGTGGCATAGGGACGCGTTCTGCTGGGCCGATCGCGAGTTTGTTATCCACTCCACTTACTAATCTTAGTGCTGACCTGCTAGCCTCTTGGCTGGAGCGCGAGGCGAATACTAGGCCAACTGCAGCATCACTCAGTTTTAGGCTTATTCGAGCGTTCATCCGTTGGGCTGAGGATGAGCCCACTTACAAGGGGTTAGTTCCTATCGGAATAGTCAATGCCCGCAAGGTCAGGGATGCGCTACCGAAAAACCGTACTCGAGAAGGCGACTGCCTACAACGTGAACAATTACCAGCGTGGTTCGATGCAGTCCGAAAAATCGGAAACCCAGTCATCGCCGCGTATTTGCAAGGCTTGCTGCTCACTGGGGCGAGGCGGGAAGAAATGGCAGGCCTACGCTGGGCAGACATTGATTTTCAATGGCGCACACTATTTATCCGGGACAAGATAGAAGGTTCGCGCACAATCCCCCTACCGCCGTACCTCGGAAGCCTAATTGCGGCACTGCCCCGGCGGAATGAGTGGGTCTTTTCCAGCCTATTGGCAAAAGAAGGCCGCATCACCGAGCCACGTTATGCCCATGATCAGGCACTTCAGGAGGCCGGGCTGCCTCACATAACCCTGCACGGGTTGCGTCGCAGTTTCAGCACGCTAGCGGAATGGTGCGACATGCCTACCGGAGTTGTTGCCCAGGTTATGGGACACCGACCAAGTGCTCTAGCCGAGAAGCACTACCGACGCCGATCGATAGATCTACTACGTAAATGGCACGACATCCTTGAACAATGGATCCTGGAACAGGCGAATGTCGAATTTCTGCCTTTAGAAAATAACAAACCGAAATTGATTTCTGGCCCGCCTTGATCATGCGGCTACCAATGTCGACCACGGAAGCAGCTTTCCCGTTAGGCCAAGTTGCCGAAATTCAAGCCACGATCGCGTTCACCCACTTGGTGCTCATAGAATTTTACTCAAGGGATAACTAAATATATGGACTACGACAAAGCCATTCGAATTGAAGCCTTCCACGACCTTAAGCGTTTCGAGCCAGCTACTAATTTCTACAAATACAAAGAGCACTCTCCCGAAGCTAGTTTACATCTAGCAGAACGTACGTTGGCGCAACAATTCAGCGAGAAAGCGACCGCGCGCGAACTTGCGGCTGCAGAGGTGATCAAGAATTGGGCATATTCGCAGATGCGATGCCGCTCTATTCTCATGGAAGCGTTCCCGGTAAGTGATGTTGGTGACGGCACCTCGATTTCGCCTATAAAAGGTTTAATACCGTCCCAACAGAGGGAGATCGATGCACTCTACGAGGTCTACCGGCGCGCCGCCCTAGAATATGCAAGGATCTTAGAAAGCGCTGCGCTCATTGACCACTTTCAACAATCCAAACAAGCCGACATACGAATCGCAGCCACACCCACCATCCAATCAAAGGTTAAAGAGCTCCCTGTAGCGCAGGGCAAGCCACATCGGCATACCTGGGATGAGCCTAACCTGCGGCGATTATGGATTGAATACCAAGAACCCGGGATGACGCAGCGGAAACTCGCCAAGAAATACGGGGTGACACACCAGCACATTGGACAAAAGCTTAAAGATGCCAAGAAGCTTTTTAGCATGAAAAAGCCTGGGCCTTTCGACCCGATGAATTGGCAAAAAAGAAAAACTAGATAATTGCGGCTTCTTGCCAAGCGCGGTTGCCAAAATCAGCCTGTAACCCGCATGAAATAAGGCTTGGCAAGTTGCCAAACTCGTACTCAAAGGTTTCCTTCTCTACCTTTCTATCGTCACATCTCAATGAAAGGAAATGACGATGGAAAATTTTCAACTCGAATCCCGACGCATTAAGGGTATCGACTTTGATTTAGTTGACCCAATCTTCCGCCAAGTTACATATCCTCCATTAGAACTTGAGACCCGTACTCATCTTGACACTGAGTGCGCGGCTTATCATCTCAACCGCCAGGTTCAGACGCTTCGCAAATGGGCGTGTTTAGGAACCGGCCCGATTCGTCCGATTCGCATCTATGGCCGCTTGGCATGGGCTGTGGCCGATATCAAGCATTTGCTGGAGACCGCATAATGAAAAAGTCCGACCGCCGCCAAGCTGAATCGGACCTTTTCGATGCCTTTGAAACTGGTCCTTATTTTAATACATCGGTCATATTTCGCGGGACCGAAGACATTTGTTGTCTCCGGGTACTGGAGTACCTTTTTGAAGGTCCTGCCTGGGACATTGAGATTGCCGCAATAGCAGGCACTTCTTCTCCGGCTGACGTAGTTTCTACTCTCCGCAATTTGGGTTTAGGAGATCAAGGCCTTGCCTATCAGCAGGCTAAATGGATCGGTATCCCTAGTCGTCCCATACTCCATGGTTACTATTTTCTGACCGAGGCTGGTCGCCAGGCCGTACTTGATTGGCAGTCCACCGTTTATCTGGGTGCCATGACAAACATACTTGAGAAACAAGCGGCATTCTTGGAGAACGAGCTTACCTATTTAATCAAGGAAATGGAGCTGATCGCTCAAGAAATCGAGTCGATCACGCTGGAGTTCGAACAGCTGATATTCCAAATATCGACCATTAGCAAACACACGGGAGGCAACTGATGAGGTGCCGGTCTTTTACTTCCCAAGTCTTCTATACAGGCCTCGATGGACTTGAGGATTTCAAGCTAGCTATCGCCCAGCGGGGGCTACTCCCTCCTGCAGATATTGTTTTAGACGGGACGATCCACCGCTTTAGCACAACAGGTAAGCCAGACGACTTGTCAGGCTGGTATTGCCTGTACGACAAACCTGTTTTCGCTGGCGCCTTCGGCTGCTGGCGCACTGGCATTTCCATCAAGTGGCGTGCGAGTCCCAATCGCAAACCAGATAACTTTGATTGGGCTGATATCGCTGCTCAAATTGAAGCCAAACGGCGCGTGCGCGACGAGGAAAAGGCGAATCGCCATACTGCTGCGGCAATTGAAGCAAGCCGTCATTGGAGCACTGCATTAGATGCGACTGGTCACCCTTACCTCCTTGCTAAAGGAGTTGCGGCTCATGGGACCCGCATTGACGCTCGCGGTTTCTTGTTGGTGCCGATGCGCGACGTTACGGGCAAACTGTGGAATCTGGAACGCATTAATCCCGCCGACTTTAAGGATAAGAAAGGACTGTACGGCGGTCGGCGTACTAGTTGCTATTTCAGCATCGGCACTGTCGAAGGTGCGACCTCACTCTGCGTTGCAGAAGGTTTTGCAACAGCTGCGAGTCTCCACCAGGCTACTCGGCTGCCAGTCGCTGCTGCTTTCAACGCCGGAAATTTGCTTTCTGTCGCAACCGCTCTCAGAACTAAATTTCCCAAATTGGCCTTGGTCATTTGTGCTGACAATGACAGCGAAACGTTAGGTAACCCAGGACTCTCATCAGCCATCAGGGCAGCGAAGGCCGTTGGTGGGCGAGTCGCCATTCCTCATTTCGGGAGTGCGCTGATATGAGCCTAACCGATTTCAATGATCTAAATCGGATAGCTGGTGAGGAGGCGGTGCGTACTTGCGTCGAAGCTGCGGTAGAACCCGCGGTCCTGAATACGGTGGAGACAAATTCCTGGCCGAAGCCTACTCCCCTACCCTGCAGCTTGCCGGCAGTGCAGCCGTTCGACCCCGATCTGCTGCCGGTCGCTTTTCGAGCATTTGTGGAGGACGTGGCCCATCGAATGCAGTGCCCACCCGACTATGTGGCAGTTGGCCTATTGGTGGCGGCCTCCAGTGTCGTTGGTGCCCGAGTGGTGATTCAACCCAAGGCACAGGACGATTGGACGGTAGTACCTAACCTTTGGGGGTTGATCATCGGCAGGCCGGGCGTCATGAAATCTCCAGCACTTTCTGAAGCACTGCACCCACTTAATCGTTTGCAGTCTGATGAGCAGCAGATCTGGAAATCGGCGCACGAAGGATGGCGCTTGGACTTCAAACTGGCGGAGCTGCAAGCGGCAGAGAACGAAAAAAAGGCTAAAAGCCTTTCAGTAAAAGATCCGGCGTCGGCCCGCATACTATTGCACCCCATTGACCTACCCCCAGAGCCAGCTCCAAGGCGCTTCATCGTAAACGATCCTACAGTCGAAGCACTAGGCGAATTACTAAAAGTTAACCCTTGGGGAACTATGGTTTATCGTGATGAGCTATACGGCTTGTTATCTTCCATGGATCGGCAAGGGCAGGAGGGCGGGCGTGCTTTCTATCTACAGGGACATGATGGAAATCAGAGTTACGTAGTAGATCGAATTGGACGGGGTGAAGTTCTTATACCGCGCGTTTGCTTAGCCCTCCTCGGGGGTATCCAACCCGGGCGCTTGCAGGAATATGTCCGCAGCGCAGTCAAGGGCGGCAGTGGGGACGACGGTTTACTTCAGCGTTTTAGCTTGGCGGTGTGGCCGGACATACGGACTGAATTCTGCGACATTGACCAACCACCCGATGTAGATGCTAAGCGCAAGATAATGGACGTTTTCAGTCGCCTAGCAGCGATTGAGCCTGCGAACGATACTGAACCTACAATCTGCCACTTTGACCCTGCGGCCCAGGAGCTGTTTTCTGAGTGGCGCATCCCATTCGAGATTGAACTGCGCGGCGGCGAACTACATCCAGCAATGGAGTCGCACCTGGCCAAGTACCGGAAGCTGATTCCATCCTTAGCATTATTGTTTGCGCTCATCGATACTCCAGATGCTGGCAGTATCGGAAAAAAGGAGTTGCTCCGTGCGCTCGCGTGGAGTGAATACTTGCGTAGCCATGCCAACCGCTTATATGCAGCGGCTGTCATTCCGGAGGCTGCGGGAGCTGAGTTACTGCTTAAGCACATCCGAAACGGAAAATTAGAAAGACAGTTTACCCCTAGATTGGTTATCCAAAAAGGATGGACTGGACTCAATACTCCCGACACCGTCCGTAAAGCTGCAGATGTACTGATCGAATATGACTGGTTGCGCCGGGAGATTCAGTTGTCGCAAGACCCCGGAGGCCGGGGCCGTCCCAGCGAGCGCTATTTGATTAATCCTGCTGCATTTGCAAAAGGCTGACATTATGAGCTGGCTACAGCGACTGAAAAATGAAGCAACCCTGCAGAGGGGGAACCTACAAAAACCACAAAAACGTAATTCTGTAGTTTTTGTAGGCATCTCCCCAAGCACATCTGAAAATATTGAGAGAACGCTGGTGCCTTCCAATAATGGGCCAGCCGGCCTTGCCGGCGCCATTCGGGATTCAATACTATTTTCTATCGAACCTACACCGGCAACGTCCGAAAACAATGCTGGCCACGAGTTAGCGCTAGAGTCAAAAGGCCATGTTACTCAATTGGATAGTGCTCGGGTAGGACTTCTTGTTACCCGTGGAGTTACAACAGCTGAAGCGATTAATATGGCTGAAAAACTTTCACTGCGTGACCAACAATTGGACGATCGGCGGCTTTGTCTCGAATGTCAGCACCTGTATGGAACACGCGACGCGCGCCGCTGTGCGAAATGGCAACAACAGAAACTATCTAATCCAGGGATCCCAGCGGAGCTGGCGGAAGTTTTGCAACGATGCAAACATTTTGACGAAGCAATGGGAATTAGTGATGCGGTTTATGGCCAACCGTAATCAATTGCAAGATCAGGAGATTAGCAAGATGACAGACATAAAAAAGCGGCGTGGGAGGTGGGAGAAAGGCACAAGCGGCAATCCAGCCGGTCGCCAGCCGGGTAGTGGTAAGATTCAGCGGCTACGAGACGCCCTGGGAAATGGGGTAGATGACGTAATTCATGTAGTTCTGCAAGCGGCTCGGGATGGTGATTTAACGGCCTGCCGGCTGGTCCTTGAGCGCTGCATTCCCCCCTTGCGTCCAATGGAACAGCCTGCGCCCTTCCCACTTCCAGACGCGGGTACCCTTACGGAATCAGGACAGGCGGTTCTGCAGTCTGTTGCAGAGGGCCAGATCACCCCCGCACAAGCCAATCATCTCTTGAATGCAATTGCAAGTCTGGCCCGCGTAGTAGAGTTTGACGAGCTGGAGCGTCGATTAGCTGCTTTGGAGGTCAATCGTGAGGCGTCGTGATTTGCACAAGCGCCTAGGCATCCTTGAAGTGAAAGCTGGCTCAATACGTTCCGAGACCACGCAGGCGATGGATGATGCCATTGATGTGCTGATCTCGTTACTTCCCCACATCCCCGGGATATCACACAGAGCACAGACCCATCCTGCAGGGTATGTCGAAGTCGAGGACGTGCCAGCCGTGTCGTCATTTGACCGAATAAATGAGTTGAGTAAGCGAGTCATTAGTAAGTCTTTGACAGGAGATGATTTTTTGATACTCGCCTCACTGAACCAACTCGCAATGGTACCGATGAATTACTTGCGCTACTCTTCTTCCGAGTTTGTAGTTTACTTTGCAAAGATTCTTGAGGACATGGACAATCGTTACTAGGTGTCCTAGATGAACGGTATCATACAAAAGCAAAAGGATTTTATTGTTGATACTGAATACTACGTAGAGTGCGATAGCTTGGACCCTAAAAAACGTCTTGGAAGATTCATCAACTAGTGTCGAGGTGGCTATATGATCACGCGGATCGTCACATGGAACCTCAATCATCATCGCCAAAGCGCTATCCAACGCAAGGCTACTTGGAACTTTCTCGTTGGCTTAAAGGCAGACTTTGCTCTTCTACAAGAATGCGTGCCGTCCGAATGGCCCGCCAATAGGGTCGTTTTCAAAGATGGAGGAATAGGCGGGCGCCGTTCATGGGGGTCCGCCGTAGTCTCGTTCAATCATGACCTCGAGGAGCTTTCAACAATACGCCTCAAAAGCACGGGTCGGTTAGCGTCGCTGTGCAACACGTGGCCAGGATCGGTCGCTATTGCGTACGCTCCCTCACTTGCACTCAGCCTAGTAAGTTTGTATGGATTAATTGACAATGGCTATGCTATCACCACGGTCCACCGGCAATTATCAGATTTGACCCCTCTCTTTGATTCGACATGCTACAGATCTAGGATAGTGGTTGGCGGCGACTTCAATATAAGCACCCAGTTTAGGAGCCCGGATGGCGAGCGCCATAGGAACGCCTTTGAACGGTTACAGACTCTTGGCATGGTCGATGCCATTGCTCTTAATCGGCCACCGCGCGAGCCACTCGCTGATTGCCCCTGTAGTGACAAACCTTGTTCCCATATCCATACGCAACGGCATAACGTTAGTAAGGTACCTTGGCAGAACGACTATATGTATGTAGGAAAAAAGCTGGCGCCTAATGTCGTCGCCTGCTATCCGATCGATGGTGGCTCTCCTGGGTCTTGGCAATACAGCGATCACTGCCCAATAATGCTGGAAGTCGAATTTTAAAACGCAGGTTTTCCAGGCCCTGCTACTGTCCCTGCTTCACAAGAAATATCCCGAGGTCGTGCGCCGCCCGGTCTGCGCCGGTGCGGCAGCAGTGGTTCAATGCCCTGCCGCTAAGCGTCGATCAGATTGCTTAAACAGCGCTTGCTCTTGCGCTGTTGCCAGTCTAACTGGTCGACGCCGCTCTGCTTCAATGGCAATCCCTTTAGCGCGTCGAACGCATCAGAATGCCAACTTAGTTAGCTTTGATGCCGTTTTCCTACAGGTTCTAACAACGATCGGCAAAGAACGTGGTTTGGCAAATGTGCCAGCAAATCAGCTACAACTTAAGCTAAGCGACGCTTTTCGACTCGCGAAGCTGAGGATGACACCCGCGCTTTGGCCACGCACTGCCAGACGCATCTCACCGCCAAAACTTGACTGACCGATCAGTTGAGCCCGCGCGCCGACTCTGCTGGCGCGCCCTCCCTCGATCTTCCGCCTATCGCCACTGGCCCAAGTCTTGCCTATGACCTAGTCGATGCCCCTTAAATATGGGAGAATTGGGCAGACTTGGCAATCATATGCCACCGCAGGTGAAAGCTAAAGGCGACCCGATGACCGATGCAAATGACGAAATCCTGACGCTTGAAGAAGTCGCCGCATACCTGAAGGCTGGGAAAAGAACAGTCTATCGCCTTGCCCAAAAAGGCGAGATTCCTGCATTCAAGCTTGGAGGAACTTGGCGGTTTCGCCGCTCCGAGCTCGAAAGTTGGATCGCTAAGAGCATCAATAAGAAGAAGCCAGTAGCAGAGTGACCATGCACCAAGTCTGCAATTGAATTACCTCTGGTCAGGAACATAGGGAGGACCGCCGTTGATAACGCAGCAGCTTTTGACGCAGCATCAAAGCCAGTACTATGCGTGGCTTTTGACGCGGCGTGCGGCAGGCGACTCGGTGGAGTCGCTGGCGTCCGTCCTCGTTGACTCGCAGGTTGACCTCAATCCGCACCAAGTTGAGGCAGCACTCTTCGCCTGCAGCAATCCGCTATCGCGCGGCGTCATCCTGGCGGATGAGGTCGGGCTCGGAAAAACCATTGAAGCTGGGCTGGTCATCTCGCAACGCTGGGCCGAGCGCCGTCGCCGTATTCTGATCATCGTTCCCGCCAACTTGCGCAAACAATGGCATCAGGAGTTGCACGACAAATTCAGCTTACAGGGCCTTATTCTTGAAGCTAAGAACTACAACACGATCCAAAAGCAGGACCGCCATAACCCTTTTTTAACGGCATCGGGGCCGGTCATCTGCTCATATCAGTTTGCGAAGTCTAAGGCAGACCACATCAAAAACATTGATTGGGATTTGGTCGTACTAGATGAAGCGCATCGACTGCGTAATGTCTATAAGACCAGCAATGTCATCGCCAAAACCCTGAAAGAGGCACTAGACGGTGTTCACTCCAAGGTACTGCTCACCGCCACACCATTGCAAAACTCGCTGTTGGAGCTTTATGGCTTGGTAAGCATAATCGACGACCGCGTATTCGGTGACATCGAAAGCTTTAAGTCCCAATTCACTGCTCACCCCAGAGAGCAGGCTTTCGCCGCGCTGCGAACCCGACTAGCCCCGGTTTGCAAGCGAACGCTGCGACGTCAAGTTCAGCAGTACGTCCCGTACACCGCGCGCATGGCAATCGTTGAGGAGTTCACTCCCAGCAGTGAAGAACGCGAACTGTCAAGTCTCGTTGCAGACTACCTGCGCCGGCCCAATCTCAAGGCGCTGCCGAAGGGCCAGCGCCAATTGATCTCCCTGGTGCTTTGGAAGCTTCTTGCGTCTTCCACTCACGCCATTGCGGGGGCTCTGGAGACTATGGTTAAACGCCTGCAAGGCGAGCTCGACGGAACATCGGAGGATCCAGATCTTGCCGCAGTGCTGAACGAAGACTATGAGTCGCTCGACGAAACTGTCGACGAGTGGAACGGGCAAGACCCAAACGCTCCATCACGAACGCTGATCGAGCGAGATGTCGTAGCACAGGAGATCGCCGAACTTCGGCATTTTAGGACACTTGCGACCAACATCCGCGACAACGCAAAGGGAAAAGCGCTGTTGACAGCACTTGATCGAGCGTTTTCCGAGCTGGAGCGTCTCGGCGCGGCCAAGAAGGCCATTATCTTCACCGAGTCAAAGCGCACGCAGGAATACCTGCTTTCTCTGTTGGCGGACACGTCCTATGGGGACGGCATCTTGCTATTCAATGGCACCAACAGCGATGCTAAGGCCCAAGCCCTCTACAAAGACTGGCTTAAGCGTTACGAGGGAACGGATCGCATCACTGGTTCCAAAACCGCCGACACCCGAGCCGCACTGGTCGAGCACTTCAAGGAGCGCGGTACTGTAATGATTGCGACTGAAGCTGGTGCCGAAGGCATTAACCTTCAGTTCTGCTCATTAGTCATCAACTACGACCTGCCTTGGAACCCGCAGCGTATCGAACAACGCATAGGTCGCTGCCACCGGTACGGTCAAAAATTCGACGTGGTGGTAGTAAATTTCGTCGACCGCAGCAATGAGGCTGACGCGCGTGTTTATGAGCTACTGTCACAGAAGTTTCAGCTATTTGAAGGAGTTTTTGGGGCCAGCGATGAAGTTATGGGTGCCATTGGCTCTGGTGTGGACTTTGAACGTCGCATCGCCGACATCTACCAAAATTGCCGCGACCCAGCAGCCATTAAAACAAGTTTTGATCAATTACAACTCGACTTGTCTAATGAGATCAGTGAAGCGATGGTCAAGACTCGCCAGATCTTGGTAGAGAATTTTGACGAGCAAGTGCAAGACAAGCTGCGCATCCGCGCGGAGGATAGCCTTTCCGCACGTTGCAAATACGAAAGGATGCTGATGGATTTGACCAGGACTGAGCTGGCCAACTACGCCACGTTCGACGAAGATGGATTCGTCCTTCAGAGGACTCCGGAATCGGTCCGCGGCGCAATCAATCCTGGGCGCTACGAGCTTCCTCGACGCTCCGGTGGTGCATACCTCTACCGGATTGGACATCCGCTTGCCGTCTGGGTGACCCACCAAGCCAAAACTCGCGAACTTGCAAGCACTCGGCTCGTCTTTGACTATGCCGCCTATGGCACGCAGATCAGCACGCTCAAGGCCTATCGAGGCAAGACAGGCTGGTTGACCTTGAAGTTATTGTCCGTGGAAGCCCTGGGGAACCAAGAGCAACACCTGGTAGTGGCAGCTAGCACTTCGGATGGGCAGGCCCTTGCAGAAGACGATCCAGAGAAGTTGCTTCGCTTGCCTGCACGATCGAAGTCAGCGGAGTTTTTCACTGCGATGGACGCCACCCTCGTGGAAGACGTGGAAGCCCGCAAGACCGCTCTGCTCCGTGAAATCAACAAGCGCAATCTCGGCTACTTCGAACAGGAAGTCCGGAAGCTGGACGCTTGGGCCGATGATTTAAAGCTCGGACTTGAGCAGGAGATCAAGGTCATTGATGCTGACATCAAGGAAGTGCGCCGTTCAGCCGCAACCTCACCAACACTCGAAGAAAAGCTGACCTATCAAAAGCGGCAGCGAGATCTTGAGGCCAAGCGCACAAAGCTACGACGCGAGTTGTTCGCACGACAAGATGATATCGAGGCTCAGCGCAACGACTTGATCACGCAGCTAGAAGCGCAGCTGCAACAGCAGGTCGTTGAGCAGACGCTTTTCACCATCGAATGGGAACTTGTGTGATCTCTGGAAAAAATCAACGTAACCGTTCATGGCGCCCTGCTTTTTCAATCGCGGCGGACCTAGCATGAAAATCAAATTTCAAATACAAACGCCGACGAGCAAACCGGCCCTTACGCTCGCTCATCTAATAAGTGAGCGCGCAGAAAAAACTTGTTTTGACGAAGTCTTAATCTCGGCTGCTTATGTGACTATCTCTGGAATTCGTTTATTAATGAATGGATTTTCCAATTCAATGCCCAGCAGTAGTAAATGGCTTATTGGTCTAGACGACTACATAACTCAGCCTGGAGCAATTGACACTGCGATGGCCATTCCTGGCGCAGAGGTTAAAGTAGTTTCGTATGCCGAACTGGGGCTGCGGTTTCACCCTAAAGTCTACATACTCCGTAAAAAGTCAAAGCCTAAGCAAACGCTGACAATATTAGGGTCCTCTAATTTAACATCGCAAGCACTTTCTAAAAATGGCGAGGCGAATGCGATTATTGACGCGGAGAACCAAGAAGATCTCCTGACTACTCAAGAGCTTTGGGATGCCCTCTGGAAGCAAGGCCACTCACCTACAAAGCAAGAACTAACTGCTTATAAGATTAAATATGAGGCGCAAAATGCTCGAAAGCCGAAGGCAGTCGTAGTTAAGCAGAAGCCAAAACCAAAGCCAGGAATGATTATTCTTTCGTCAGATGACGCAGAGTTGGATCCTACGCTAGCGAATGTTTGTTGGATCGAATGTGGATACATAACGGCCATGGGTCGAGAGATCGAACTAAAAGCTGAACAGGGTCTCTTCTTTGGCTTAAATCCCACAGGAGAGAAACCCAGAATATTCGATTTCATAGTCTCTTCTGGGAATAAAACACAACTTCGCTTGAAATTTCAAGCGAATCATATGTGGCGCCTGCAATTGACAAACGAGGTTCCGGAAGTGGCCTTGGGCCTCCGCCCCCGCCTTCGAGATGGGACACTCGGACGTTCTCCTTACGTAGCAGTCTTCGAACGAACCGATAAAAAATCACTTTTTCGCTTGCGCTTTATCGATCTATCATCTATGGAATTCAAAAAGCTTACACAGAAGTCCGGTCAGTTGGGAACTCTTGGAAAAACAGCAGCCAGACAGTACGGCTGGTGCTGATAACGGACAAAATATGCAACGTCTCGAATTAAACTGGATTGGAAAGAGCAACCGCCCTCTGCTTGAACCTCGGATTCTTCTCGAAGATTCCGAGAAATCCTATCACGCAGCTGTACGATATGGGGAAACGGATCAGTTCGATAATTCACTGATTTACGGCGACAACCTGCTTGCCTTGAAGGCCCTTGAATTTCAATACTCAGGAAAAATCAAGTGTGTATTTATTGATCCGCCTTACAACACGGGAAGCGCATTCGCTCAATACGACGACGGTCTTGAACATTCCATATGGCTTGGCCTCATGCGCGATAGACTTGAAATTATTAGGAGCCTATTGTCAGAGGATGGATCACTTTGGATATCAATAGACGACAACGAAGCACATTACCTTAAAGTTATCTGCGATGAGATTTTTGGCAGAACCAATTTTGTAGCTAACGTTGTTTGGCAGAAGAAATACACAATCGCAAATGACGCAAAGTGGTTGTCCGAAAATCATGATCACATATTAGTCTACGCAAAAGAAAAGGAACAGTGGCGGCCAAATAAGATGCCACGTACTGAGGAAATGAATGCTCGGTACAAAAATCCAGACAAGCATCCTAAGGGTCCGTGGAAGGCAACTCCTCTGCACGCAAAAAGTGGTTCAGAAAATAATAGAAATTTTTCCTTCACGTTCAGAAACGGGGTGAAATGGAGTCCTCCAGCGGGAACTTTTCCACGATTTTCCGAAGACACGCTAAGGCGGCTGGATACGGGCAATGAAATCTGGTTTGGGAAAGACGGTACGGCGGCACCGTCCAGAAAAACTTTCTTATCTGAGCTCTCAGACGAAGGAACTCCTTGCCCAACCATTTGGCTACATACAGATGTAGGGAATAATCATGAGGCGCGTGAGGAAGTAAAGGCATTCAATCCCACAAATCCCTTTGACACACCGAAGCCCGAGAGACTACTTCAAAGAATCGTTCATCTTGCAACCAATCCTGGTGACTTAGTGCTCGATTCATTTGCTGGCTCTGGCACGACTGGCGCTGTCGCGCACAAGATGGGTCGGCGCTGGATAATGGTCGAGCTAGGCGAGCATTGCCATACCCATGTCATTCCGCGACTCAAAAAGGTCATTGATGGCACCGATCGTGGTGGCATAACTGAAACCGCAAATTGGCAGGGTGGAGGTGGCTTTCGGTATTACAGGTTAGCACCAAGCCTGATAGTTAATGACCGATGGGGAAATCCTGTCATTAATCCTGAATATAATTCGGCGCAGCTGGCAGAGGCAATAGCCAAACTGGAAGGCTTTTCTTATGCACCTTCAGAGGTAAATTGGTGGGAACACGGTCGCTCAAGCGAGCGCGACTTCATTTATGTCACTACTCAGAACTTGTCGTCACAGCAGATACAGGCTCTTTTCGACGAGGTAGGCAGCGAAAGAAGCTTGCTTGTATGCTGTGCGGCTTTCCACGGAATTACAGCTGAAGAGGCGTCAGTACGTTGGCCAAATTTGACGGTGAAAAAGATCCCCAAGATGGTGTTGGCCCGCTGTGAATGGGGCCACGACGACTACAGCCTCAATGTAGCAAACCTGCCAATGGCCCAGTTAGAAAAACATGCGCCTGCAGCTAACTCTGCAGCACTTAAAAGCAAAAAATCTGTCAGAGCGAGCGCCGGGCAGGGTGGTCTGTTTGAAGAGAACGAAGAATGAACGCACGTGTCCTGAATGCTGTCACCGGTAGATTGTCTCTTCGGCCTCCACAAGCAGAATCTCTCTCGAAATTGGTGCATGCGCTTAAGGCCGCTCCTGATATGCTCAGTCACGAGCAGGACCTGGCGTCGATTCTCTCTACCCTAAAAGCAGAGTTTCCAACCCTTCAAGACTTCGAGCGAGAATTTCCATCGTTGTGCTTTGCTCTCGCTACCGGCGTCGGAAAAACCCGACTGATGGGTGCGTTCATAGCGTACCTTCATTTAGCACACGGCATCAACAATTTCTTCGTTCTGGCACCGAACCTGACGATTTACAATAAGCTGATTGCTGACTTCACGCGCAACAAGCCTAAATATGTTTTCAAGGGGATTGCTGAGTTTGCACTGCATCCACCGCTGATTATCACAGGCGACAACTACGATCAGACGGGTGCGGTGGTGCAGGATCAGACGATGAAATTAGGCAACGATGTGCGCATCAACATCTTCAACATCTCGAAAATTAATTCCGAAGTGCGCGGTGGCAAGGAGCCGCGCATCAAACGGATGAAGGAAGTTCTTGGAGATAGCTACTTCAATCATCTGGCTAACCTGTCAGATCTCGTGCTGCTGATGGATGAGTCACACCGCTATCGGGCCAGCGCTGGGGTTCGATCCATCAACGAGCTGAAGCCGCTTTTCGGCCTCGAGGTGACGGCGACGCCTTTCGTAGAATCCACGCGCGGTCCCGTGCCATTTAAGAACGTGGTGATGGACTACCCATTAGCACGTGCAATGGAAGACGGCTTCGTAAAAGAGCCCGCCGCTGTTACTCAGCGCAATTTCGACGCTAAAGCTCACACGCCCGAAGAGATCGAAAAGATCAAATTGGAGGATGGCGTTCGCCTGCATGAAACAACCAAAGTGGAGCTACTGACATACGCCCGCGAGAATAGCGTCAAGGTTGTGAAGCCGTTCATGCTCGTGATAGCGCGTGATACTACTCATGCAGCGCAACTTTTGGCGCTTCTAGAGTCAGATGCCTTCTACGATGGGCGCTATCAGGGTAAGGTGATTCAGGTCGACTCCAGCCGCACGGGCTCAGAAGAGGAGGACATGATCACTCGCCTTCTTGCGGTGGAGAACGTCGACGAGCCGACAGAGATAGTCATTCACGTCAACATGCTGAAAGAGGGCTGGGACGTTACTAACCTCTACACTATCGTGCCGTTGCGAGCGGCCAACGCTCGCACGTTAATTGAACAGTCTATTGGTCGCGGGCTGCGTCTGCCTTACGGCAAGCGAACGGGCGTCGCTGCGGTTGATCGTCTCAACATTGTCGCACATGACAAGTTTCAGGAAATCATCGATGAGGCCAACCGGGGTGATTCACCAATCCGGCTGAAGCAGGTAATCCTCGAAGCGTCGGGCGCCGACGACAAGAAGGTAAGCGTCCATGTTGGTTCGGGTTTGATGACCCGACTCGGGCTTGCGGATGTGCCCTCCATCGTAAGCGCCCCAGTCAACGTAGGCACGGCCCTGAGCAGCCCCGCTCCTCCACCAATTTTCGCAACCGAAGGTGAACGCGAAGCCGCTCGCGTCGTGATGGACGTTATAGGGCGATACGAGGTTAAGCGTGATTTTGTACCCACCAGCAGCGCACTGCTGAACGCAGAAGTGCAAGCGGCAATTCTTGCCGAGGTTACGGAACGTCTTAAGCCTGCACAAGGTGAGTTGCTGACAGGCGTTGGTGACGGAATTGCTGAAATCAATCTATCAGCGGTGGTTTCGAAGACCACCGAGATCGTCGTCCAGCAAACTATCGACATTCCCCGGATTGTAGTAGTGCCGACTGGCGAAGTCACTACGGGCTTCCACCCGTTCAAGCTCGACGTAGCTCAGTTGCATCTCCAACCGGGTGAACGCGAGATCGTCATTCATAACCTACACACCAACGAGCAAGACACCTTGGCGTCGGAAGTTGGCCTCAAAGAGCAGCGGCTGGAGGACTACATCGTCCACGCACTAGTGGACTTTGATGACATCGACTACTTCACGCACGCAGATCTACTTTATGACCTCTCGGGACAAATGGTGCAGCACTTGCAAGGATACTTATCAGAAGCAGAAGTCAGAGGCGTGTTAGATCGGGATCGCAGATTGATCGCCCGCGAAATTCGGACGCAGATGATGGCACACTTCTGGGAAGAGGCAACGGAGTACGAGGTGAAGGTCAGCCGAGGCTTTACAGAGCTCAAGCCGTGCAACTTCACTGCCACTGCAGGACAGACGGCACAACACTTCCGGGAAACCGTTACCGAGCTTGGGCGGATCAAGCAGATGCTGTTCAGCGGCTTCGCGCGTTGCCTTTATCCGTTGCAGAAGTTCGACTCCGACACGGAGCGGCGCTTCGCCGTCATCCTGGACCGCGACGCTGCGAAGTGGTTTAAGCCTTCTAAGGGCCAGTTCCAGATTTACTACAAGATGGGCAGTGAGCAGCCGGAGTATATTCCTGACTTTGTAGCAGAGACGGAAGCGTCCAAGTTCATGGTAGAAACAAAGGCAAGAACCGATATCAATACTCAAGAGGTCCGGGCAAAAGCTGGCGCTGCTGCACGCTGGTGCACGTACGCTTCAGATCACGCAATGGCGATTGGCACCAAGCCTTGGCGGTACTTGCTTGTGCCGCACGACGAGATAGCCGAATCGAAACGGCTCACCGATTTCCTGCGCTTTGAAGTGAAGATGTGACCAGATCCGGTATCAATGCCATCGTAACGTACAACGATACGTGTAGGTACTTAACTAAATCTAAGGGAGCTCCGACGACAGTTGTTCTAAGAGCCTGTTTGAAAACAAGCCAAAGGTGAAAGATCTTTGCATCACCTTGAGATGCGGCGCAATAGGCTTTCGGCAAAGAGCGAGAATCCGCAAATCCATTGCGCTATTTCGCTTCCTTGAGCCGTTTTCAAACAGGCTCTAATCGCCCGCATGGAGTCGCAGCGAAGTTAATACGCATTTCTCTCGGTATGCGCTTAAAGAAAAACGTCCGACAGCCAAAACCTCTTTTAATTTTGTCTTAAAAGAAGAGAAACATGAATTTCCTAGAACCCGTCCTTGCGCGCTGCACCGACAGAACAGTGCTTGCCAAAGAAAACCCTGTTTTACCCAGCCCTCAGTCGATCCTTTCAAACGATTTTCTATCGGAACAAAATCTCATAGGTGTGAGCTTTGATTATTTCATTGATTGGACCTCGAACCAGCTAAATAAAGACTTTTGGCTCAAATGCCCATTTGAATCAACGATCACGGGCGACCTTTCACACTTAAGTGATGACGATATAACACATGGTCTTCGCGGGCATCAAAAGTTTATGGAGCTTGTTGCGTTTTCGTCGGCAAACGCATGTTCCGCATCTGCAATAGTTTTTGATGATTGTCATTGCTGGAATGATGAGGAAACATCCTCGATCATAATCGCCCGGTGGCCTAAAGATCCGCAAAAAAAGAAGGGTCTGGAAATTTCGAGACTTCGTCTGTCCCAGGTTAAGGAATTAATCAAATTTCGATCCGGCGGTCCGTTTCCCATAGGGAAGAAAGGACTGCAATATGGCACCTCGTGTCTAGAATGTCATCTCTCAAAAACTGACGCCCTTTGGCCCGGAGATGTGGATTTATTGCTGTGTGGAAAATCCTCGATGAAGCCAATAGCAATTATTGAGTTAAAAAAACATACAGAAAGCTCAAAAAAGAATTTTCGACAGCAAAAGCTTTCAAACTATTATCCGGGTGAAGACGGGCCGAAATATGATCGATTAGCTCTTCTTTCTCAACAAATCAGCCCGGGTAGAAAGATAAAAATTTTCACCTTGTATTACTCCACCCTTCGTTCCGAGTTAAGTGTGAGGCTCGAAGAGATCGTGGGTACGTTTGGATCGTTGATTGGTCAGCAGCAAACTTCTTTCAACATTACTGTTAGAGACCCGGTGAGTGGTTACCGAAAGGTAATAGAGGAGATAGCTAAGCATTCGAACTAATTTCCGCATCTCCCAGGGCAACATTCATATCCGACGAGCATTAAATGAGCGATGAGAAACTACTTCCAAAAATAGGCGACAAACTGATCCACAACTTCAGGAAAAGGGAAGGTTGTATAACTGCGGAGGTGATATCAGTTGACGCGAAACGAGGTAACGTGACCTTAAAAATTGGTCAGGAGATTTATTCCTCGTTGTCTTCTGCAGCTCAAGCTATTTCAGGACACGCCAATAATGGATGGACGTATTGGGGCTTAAAAAAGCAGAAGCCGAAAAAGCAGAAGCCAAAAAAGCAGCGGGCGCGATAAATATATTTTAGCCGTGCGTCAAACGTCGGCTTGGGCACAGCAACATGCTCCAGATAGGCCCCCACTACATCGAATTGATTGCTGGAGTTGTTTTACGAGGCCTCTTGAGCGGAGAGTACGGGAGGTAGAGAAAGGTGTCCTTGATGGCGGCCCCTTAGACTCACGCACAACTAACAACGCCTAATGCATAAAAACGATTCGGATCTCTGACCTAGAACGTGACGGGCTAGGACATCCACCCCATGATTAGCCGACTCGCATAACTGCCCGCGGCCTGACGAGAGCCCTTATCCTAGACTATCTAGAGTTGAACGTAGGCAAGGTGCTACTGCTCGGCAAGTGGACGTGCAGTGTTTACCATGGACAAACCGTTGTCGCCATCGATGGCTTATGGACATGCCACTGGAAAGTGGTTTTTAGTCCCCTTTGCCAGCTTTGTTGCCTGCGGCCTAAAGCCTAGGCTTATGGTCTGCCGATCTAGGGCTGTCTACATTCTACGTATGTTTATTGGCGCAGGGGATATGGGCTGGACGCTCGATTCTCTGCTTGAAGAATGAGACTCGCAACCCAAGTTGAAAGCCATCCAAAAAAGCTACACAGTGCCTACACCGGTCGAAAATGAGAAAAGGCTTACAGCCCGCTAAAGCTGTAAGCCTTTGATTTTTATGGTGCCGGCTGCCGGATTCGAACTGGCCACCTGATGATTACAAGTCAACTGCTCTACCAAATGAGCTAAGCCGGCATAAAACCTGAATGTCTATTATACGTTATTTGACCCGGGTAAGCGTAGGCCGTCCGCCGCCCTTTTTGGGGGGATCGGGGTTGTCATTTCCAGACTCGTCGCTTGGCGCAGCCGCCTCCGCAGTCGGAACGGCGGACAGCGTCGCGCCTCCCTCGCCGTCTTCCTTTTCCTGCTCGGCTACCGACGTGGCAGTCGCCGGCGGCGCTACTTCAAAAGCCATGCCCTGCCCGTTTTCACGGGCATAGATGGCGACGACGTTTTCCACCGGGATGGAAATGTCCTTGGCCACGCCGCCGAAACGGGCGCTGAAACTGATGACCTCGTTTTCCATCTTCAGGCCGCTGGTGGCGGTGAAGCTGATGTTGAGGACGATTTCGCCGTTCTTGACGAATTCCCGCGGCACGCGGGTCCTGGCGTCGACCATGGCGGCGAGATAAGGCGTGTAGCCGTTATCGGTGCACCATTCGTAAATCGCACGCAGCAGATAGGGTTTGGTGGAAATTTCAGACATGTTGAGAGCCCATGATGGAGCGGTGCTTCACGCCTGTCCCGCCGGAAAACATGCGGCGGGACAGACATGGCGCCATCAGCGGCGCATGACTTTCTCGGACGGGGTCAGCGCTTCGATATAGGCCGGGCGGGAGAAGATGCGTTCTGCATACTTCATCAGCGGCGCGGCAGTCTTGGAGAGCTCGACGCCGTAGTGGTCGAGGCGCCAGAGCAGGGGCGCGATCGCCACATCCAGCATGGAGAACTCGTCGCCCAGCATGTACTTGTTCTTGAGGAAGAGCGGCGCCAGCGTGGTCAACCGGTCGCGGATTTCTAGGCGCGCCTTTTCCTGCGCCTTTTCGGCACCCTTGGACTTGTCGTTCTCCAGCGTATGCACGTGAACGAACAGCTCTTTCTCGAAATTGAACAGCATCAGGCGGGCACGGGCGCGCATCAGCGGGTCGGCCGGCATCAATTGCGGATGCGGGAAGCGCTCGTCGATATATTCGTTGATGATGTTCGACTCGTACAGGATGAGATCGCGCTCGACCAGGATGGGTACCTGGCCGTACGGGTTCATCACGGAGATGTCTTCCGGCTTGTTGAACAGGTCGACGTCGCGGATTTCAAAATCCATGCCTTTTTCAAACAATACCAGTCGGCAGCGCTGGGAAAACGGGCAGGTGGTGCCTGAATAGAGAACCATCATTTGGTAGTTCCTTAGAAACAAATAGGGTGAGACGCTTCACGGCTCACCCTGGTGATACGGAATTCGGTTAATGGCAGATGCGGCTTACTTTACATCTTTCCAGTATGAGGCGTTGAGGCGCCAGGTCAGGAACAGGAAGCCGCCCAGGAACAGCAGCACCCAGACACCGAGGTGGCGGCGGGTATTCTGCGCCGGTTCACTCATCCAGTCGAGATAGCTGACCAGGTCGGCGACGGCGTTGTCATACTCCAGCTGCGACATCGTGCCCGCCTTGACCATCTCGAACTTCTCGAACTTGTGCACCGATTTCGAAGGATCGTGCGGATCCTTTTCCTCGACGAACTTGGCGCTGCGCACGCCCTGCAGATCCCACATCACATGCGGCATGCCGACGTTGGGGAAGACCAGGTTGTTCCAGCCGGTCGGACGGGTGTCGTCCTTGTAGAAGGTCCGCAGGTAGGTGTACAGCCAGTCGGTACCCGGGCCGGCTTCGGAGGACTTGGCACGGGCGATCACCGACAGGTCGGGCGGCGTGGCGCCGAACCAGTCCTTGGCATCCTTGGTCGGCATGGAAACCTTCATCAGGTCGCCCACCTTTTCCGTCGTGAATAGCAGATTGTTCTTGATCTGGTCTTCCGACAGGCCAATGTCCTTGAGGCGGTTGTAGCGCATCGCAGATGCGCCATGGCAGTTCAGGCAATAGTTGACGAACAGCTTGGCGCCATGCTGCAGGGCGGTGATGTCGTTGGTGCGCGGTGCCAGGTGGTCGAGCGGAAAACCGTCTTCGCTCGCCAGGGCCAGCACGGGAACAAACGCAACAGCCGCAATCAGTTTTTTCAGCAATTTCATGTTTGTCTTATCCCTTGCGGCTTAGTGCGGCTGGAAGGTTACACGGCTCGGCACCGGCTTGAAGCTGCCCATGGTGCTCCACCACGGCATCAGCAGGAAGAACCCGAAGTAGACGAAGGTGCAAATCTGCGAAACCAGGGTACGGGTCTCGGTCGGCGGCAGGATGCCCAGGTAGCCCAGGATCAGGAAGCAGACGCCGAACAGGAGATAGACATACTTGTGCCAGGTCGGACGGTAGCGGATGGAGCGCGCCGGGGAATGATCCAGCCACGGCAGGCCGCCCAGGATCAGCACCGATACGCCCATCAGCACCACGCCCCAGAATTTGGCATCGAACACGAACATGCCGATGATGGCGGCAACGCCGACCGCCAGCGCCACAATCTTCCAGAAACCGGCCAGGCGCGACTTCAGGATCAGCAGCGCCACGTAGGCGGCGGTGCCGGCGGCAAGCCAGTACATGAACTGCGACGTCGTGGCGCGGAGGATGGAGTAGAACGGCGTGAAGTACCAAACCGGCGCGATGTGCGGCGGGGTCTTCAGCGGGTCGGCGGGGATGAAGTTGTTGAACTCCAGGAAGTAGCCGCCCATTTCAGGCGCGAAGAACACCACTGCGGTGAACACGATCAGGAAGATCGAGACGCCGAAGATGTCATGCACCGTGTAGTACGGGTGGAACGGGATGCCATCCATTGGGATGCCATTGGCGTCCTTGTTGGCCTTGATCTCGATGCCGTCCGGGTTGTTGGAACCGACTTCGTGCAGCGCGATGATGTGCGCGAACACCAGGCCGACCAGCACCAGCGGAATGGCGATGACGTGGAAGGAGAAGAAGCGGTTCAGGGTGGCGTCGGACACGACGTAGTCGCCGCGGATCCAGAGCGACAGGTCCGGACCGATGAACGGGATCGCGCCGAACAGGTTGACGATCACCTGGGCGCCCCAGAACGACATCTGGCCCCACGGCAGCAGGTAGCCGAAGAAGGCCTCGGCCATCAGCGACAGGAAGATGGCGACGCCGAACAGCCACAGCAGTTCGCGCGGCTTGCGGTAGGAGCCGTACAGCAGGCTCTTCAGCATGTGCAGGTAGACCACGATGAAGAAGGCCGAAGCGCCGGTGGAATGCATGTAGCGCACCAGCCAGCCCCAGGGCACGTCGCGCATGATGTACTCGACCGAGGCGAAGGCCAGGTTGGCGTCCGGCTTGTAGTGCATCACCAGGAAGATGCCGGTGACGATCTGGATCACCAGCACCAGCAGCGCCAGCGAACCGAACATGTACCAGAAGTTGAAGTTCTTCGGCGCGTAGTATTCGGAGATGTGGGCGCGCCAGGTGGCCGACAGCGGGAAGCGGGCGTCGATCCAGGCCAGGGCCTTGCTGCCCTCGGCGGGCACCGGGGTGGGATTGGGCTTGTGGGAAGTCGCCATGATTACGCCTCGCCTTTCTCGTCTTTGCCGATCAGGAGCTTGTTGTCGCCGAGGTACATGTAGCGCGGGACCTGGAGATTGTCCGGCGCCGGCTTGTTCTTGAAGACGCGGCCGGCGAGGTCGAAGGTCGAGCCATGGCAGGGGCAGAGGAAGCCGCCGGCCCAGTCGTCGGGCAGCGACGGCTGAGGACCCGGCTGGAATTTGCTCGACGGCGAGCAGCCGAGATGCGAGCAGATGCCGACGGCGACCAGCACGTCCGGCTTGCGGGAACGGTATTCGTTGCGGGCGTATTCGGGCGTGAGTTCGTCCGGGTTGCGTTCCGACTTAGGATCGGCCACGGCATTGTCCGTCTTCTTCAGCGACGCCACCATCTCCGGCGAGCGCTTCAAGATCCAGACCGGCTTGCCCCGCCATTCGACGGTTTTCATCTCTCCCGGCCCCAGGCCGGCAATGTCAACTTCTACCGGCGCGCCGGCGGCCTTGGCCCGCTCGGACGGCTGGAAGGTGGAGACAAACGCCCCTGCAGTAGCCAGGCCAGCCACACCGCCCGCCGCGCAAGTTGCGACGAGCAAGCCGCGCCGGCCGGAATCGACCTGCTTTTCATTACTCATACCAACCCCAATCAGTCAAAATGCGAAATCTGCTCGAAACTACCGTCAACCTTAAATTATATCTGACGAAGCTGTTGATTCAAAGGGAATACATTCTTTCCATCCACTCTTGACTGAACGGGGTGGCGAAGGCGTGACAAATCAGCCCGGGCAGCGCCATTGCGAGGGGGGAATGGAGACGAGACCGGTCGATTCCGGACATGGCCGAGAATGATCCGCCGGTGGAAACGACCATTGCCCGGCAAGCCGCATCAGAGCGCCGGGCGAATGAGGAAGGAAAAACTGCGTGGTGTCGGCTTGCGCTTAACGCGCCATGCGCTCCATCTGCAGCAGACCGCGCTTGTGCGCTTCGAACACCGCCTCGCCGCGCGAATGCACCGCCAGCTTGGAGTAGATGTTCTTGATATGCGTTTGCACCGTGCCCACCGACACCGACAACTGGCGCGCGACTTCGTTGTAGCTGTCGCCGCGGGCGATCAGATCGAGGATGGCGGATTCGCGCCGCGTCAGCGCCCCGATGGCCGGCAAGCTGGGCGCGGCCGGCTTCTTCCCGCCGCGCACCTTGTCCAGCACCATGCGGGCGATTACCGGGCTCATCGGCGCCCCGCCGGCGCGCAGGTCGCGGAGGAAACGGGCGATATCCAGCCGCTCCGCATCCTTGAGGACGTAACCGGCGGCGCCAGCCTCGATGCAGGCCAGGACGTTTTCCTCGTCGCTGGATACGGTCACGACCATGATGTCGCATTGAGGCTGGGCCTTGACGCAGGCCTTGATCACATCCAGACCGGAACCGTCCGGCAGACCGAGATCGGCGAGGAGTACGTCGAACCGGTTCCGGGAGAGCAGGTCAATCGCCTTGGCCTTGGTATCGGCGGTCAGCACCTGCAGATTGCCATCGCTTTCCAGTACGGCGCAAAAGGCATCTCGTACATCGGGATCATCTTCGACAACCAAAACATGCATACGGCGAGGCGAAACGGTTGGTTCCATGATTTTCCTCAATGCAAATTGTTTCCCCCATGATATAGCGCATCAGAAACTTTTCATCAAGTCTTTTCTTATACCGGATTAAAAATATCGATGAAGCGATGCTCGATTCCGAAATTCTGTGCAAGATGCTCGCCTACCGCCTGTACGCCGTAGCGTTCGCTTGCATGATGGCCGCAGGCGATATAGGCAGCGCTCGCCTCCCGCGCCAGGTGCACGGTCTGCTCCGAGATTTCTCCGCTGAGATAGACGGACGCGCCGGCGGCCAGCGCGTCTTCCATGTAGCCTTGCGCGGCGCCGGTGCACCAGCCGATGCGGCCGAGCGGCTGAGCGGGATCGCCGATCACCATCGGCTCACGCGCCAGCCGGCTTGAGATTACCTTGGCAAGATCGCCAACCGTCTTCACCGCCGGATCGCCCGGCGTGCCGAGCCAGCCGATATCGTTCTCGCCGAAGCGGCCGTCGGCGGCCAGCCCGAGCCGCTTTGCCAGCTGGGCGTTGTTGCCGAGTTCCGGATGCATGTCGAGCGGCAGATGATAGGCGAACAGATTGATGTCATGCGCCAGCAGGCGCTTCAGACGCGCATGCTTCTGGCCGACGATGCGGGCATCCTCGCCGCGCCAGAAATAGCCATGGTGGACCAAAATGGCATCGGCGCCGGCCTCGATGGCCGCATCGATCAGCGCCAGACTGGCGGTGACGCCGGTGACGAGACGCCTGATTTCCGGCTTGCCTTCGACCTGAATGCCATTTGGGCAATAATCGCGAAAACGGGTAATATCGAGCACTCTGGCCAGGTAGCCGGCCAGCTCCGCCCGCTCCATCGTTCCTTGATTCATTCACATTCCTTTATGCGACGTCTCTGGTTGTTGTTTGCGCAAACCGTCACCGTGGGTTTGGCGGTCTGGTTCATTGTAGCGAGCCTCAAGCCCCAGTGGATCGGCGACCGCAGCCGCAGAACGCATCCCGGGGCCAGCCCCATCGCGGTGGCGGAAGCGCCGGCACATGCCTCGCCTGGTCAGGGCTCTTACCGCGAGGCGGCGAAGCGGGCCATGCCGACGGTGGTAAACATCTTCACCACCAAGGGTCCCAGCCGGCCCAAGAATCCTTTCATGGACGACCCGGTGTTCCGGCGCTTCTTCGGCGACCAGCAGGAAGACAAGCAGTTCAGCCTCGGTTCGGGCGTGATCGTCAGCCCGGAAGGCTTCATCCTCACCAACAACCATGTGATCGAGACCGCCGACCAGATCGAGGTGGCGCTGGCCGACGGCCGCAAGACGGTGGCAAAACTGGTCGGCAGCGACCCCGAGAGCGATCTGGCGGTCATCAAGATCAATATGTCCAACCTCCCCGCCATCACATTCGGCCGCGTGGAGCAGGCCCAGGTGGGCGATGTGGTGCTGGCCATCGGCAACCCGTTCGGCGTGGGCCAGACCGTCACCTTCGGCATCGTGTCGGCCTTGGGCCGCAATCATCTCGGCATCAACACCTTCGAGAACTTCATCCAGACCGACGCTGCCATCAATCCCGGCAATTCCGGCGGCGCGCTGACCGACAGCAACGGCAATCTCATCGGCATCAATACCGCCATCTATTCGCGCAGCGGCGGCTCGCTCGGCATCGGCTTCGCCATTCCGGTGAGCACGGCGAAGAACGTGATGGACGCCATCATCGCCAACGGCCAGGTGATTCGCGGCTGGATCGGCGTCGAGCCGCAGGACATCACCCCGGAACTGGCGGACAGCTTCGGCCTCGGCCGCAAGTCCGGCGCCATCATCGCCGGCGTGCTCAAGGGCGGCCCTGCCGAGCGGGCCGGCATGCGCCCCGGCGACATCCTGGTGGCGGTCGAAGGCAAGCCGGTGAACGACACCACCGACATGCTCAATACCATCGCCCAGCTGACGCCGGGGCAGAAAGCGCGCATGACGGTGCTGCGCAAGACCCAGGAGTCGACCCTGGATGTGGTGGTCGGCAGACGGCCCCAACCCAAGCGGGACCCACGCCAGCAACAGGAAGAGGAATGAGGAAGCGGCGCAATGCACGTACGTGATTTGATCGGCTACCTCGGCGAACTCGCCGAAAACAACAACCGCGCCTGGTTCGTGATGAACAAGCCGCGCTACGACATCCTGCGCGCTGAATTCCTGGAACTGGTGGTGCGGCTGATCCGCGAGATCGGAAAGTTCGATCCTGCCGTGGCTGACTGCAATCCGAAGAAGGCGCTGTTCCGCATCAACCGCGACATTCGCTTCTCCCACGACAAGAGCCCGTACAAAACCTATTTTTCAGCGGCCATCACCGCCAGCGGCCTGAAGAAGCCGAGCCAGGGTGGCGGCCCGTCCTATTATTTCCATATCGATGCGAATGGCACGCTGCTGGTGGCCGGCGGCGAATACATGCCGCCGCCGGCGCGCTTGAAGGCGATACGGGAGCGCGTGATCGAGGATGCGGCCGGCTTCGGCAAGATGCTGAAGAACAAGCGCCTGAAGCAAACCTATGGCGACCTGCAGGAGGAATGCAAGCTCAAGCGCCTGCCCAAGGGTTTCGAGAATGCCGAGGTCCATCCCGAATATCTCAAGCTCAAGAGCTTCATCGTCTGGACCGAGACCAGCCTGAAGAACAAAAAGCCGGACGACCTGGCGGAGCAGATCGTGTCCGGCTTCCGGGACAGCCAGCCCTTGGTGAACTGGCTCAGGGAAATTCCGCTGGCTTGAGCGCCTGCCGACGCAATGCGCAATTGCGCAATTATGCCGTCTCTTCTTCTGGCGCCCGCGTTGCACGGGCGAAGATCGGCGCCACCAGCAATCCCACCTCGTACAGCAGGCACAGCGGCAAAGCCAGCAGCATCTGGCTCATGATGTCCGGCGGCGTGACGACGGCCGCCACCACGAAGGCGGCGACGATCACATAGGGCCGGATTTCCTTCAGCTTGTCGATCGACACCAGCCCCATGCGCACCAGCACAATGACCACGATCGGCACCTCGAAGGTGACGCCGAAGGCGATGAACATGGTCATCACGAACCCGAAATAGCTGTCGATGTCAGGCGCGACCGACACCGATTTCGGCGCGAATTCGTTGACGAACTTGAACACCACGCCGAAGACGAAGAAATAGCAGAAGGCGACGCCGGCGATGAACAGCAGCGAGGACGAGATCACCAGCGGCGCCACCAGCCGCTTCTCGTGCGTGTAGAGGCCGGGCGCGACGAAGGCCCAGGCCTGGTACAGCACCCAGGGCAGCGCGATGACGAAGGCCACCAGCAGCGTCACTTTCACCGGAATGAGGAAAGGCGTGATGACGCCGGTGGCGATCATGTGGCTGCCTTCCGGCAGCGCCGACATCATCGGCTGCGCCAGCAGGTCGTAGATGGTGCCCGCCCAAGGCATCAGGCAGACGAAGACGAGAATGATCGCCACGCCCGCCTTCATCACGCGGTTGCGCAGTTCGACCAGATGCGAGATGAAGGTGTCGGTCGCACCCGATGCTTGTTGGTCTTCGGTCATGTCAGTGGAAGGATTTGCGCGCCATGCCGGCGGGACGGAACTTGGCCACGCGGGCGGCGCCGGAGATCACGCGGGTGCGGCGGCCGTGCTGGTGCTTGTACCAGGCCGGAATGGCGGAGGTGCGCGCCAGCTTCTTGCGGCGGAAGTCCTTGGCCTTCACCGCCGCCTGGTCAGGCGTCGGCGGGCTGGCCAGCGGATTCGCATCGTACTGGCTCACCGTGGCCGGGTCGTCCCAAGCGCTGTTGAAGCCGGACTCTACGTCGGACATGTTTTCGCGCACCGTCTGCTCGACGTTGGAAGCCGCGTCCTGCATGTCTTTCTGCATCTTGCGCAGCTCTTCCAGCTCGATCTCGCGGCTCACCTCGGACTTGACCTCGTTGATATAGCGCTGCGCCCTGCCAAGCAAGGTGCCGGCCATGCGCGCCACCTTGGGCAGGCGCTCCGGGCCGATGACGACCAGGGCAACGACCCCGATCAGCGCGAGTTTTGAAATGCCAAGATCGATCATGTGAAGGGAAGAAACCGGGCGGGAAGCGGGCCGGCACGCTCAGCGGCGCGGCCCGTGCGGGGACGTTCAGCTCTTGGACTTTTCCTTGGCTTCGACGTCGATGGTGGACTTGTCGGCGACCTGCGAAGGAGCGGCCGGGCTGGCGGATTTCTCCTCCTCGCCCTTGACGCCATCCTTGAAGCCCTTGACCGCCTTGCCGAGGTCGGAGCCGATGTTGCCGAGCTTCTTGGTGCCGAAGACCAGCATGACGATGACCAGCACGATGAGCCAGTGCCAAACGCTAAACGAACCCATTTCTTTCTCCTAAGAGGCTTGCGCCCTATTTGCCTGATGCTTGTTTCTGTCTCCGCGCCCGCAGTAATGCATCGTGCGAGGCGGATGACGACTGATTAACGCTGACCGCGCCAGGGTCGCGGTCCGCCGATGACGTGAATATGCAGATGGTACACCTCCTGGCCGCCGTCCGGTCCGGTATTGACCAGGGTTTTGAAGCCGCCGCTGCCACTGCCATCCTCGCTGGCATAGCCGCAACCCTGCTCAGCCGCCAACTTCGGCGCCAGCAGCATCATTTTACCCAAGAGCGCAGCGTGGCTTTCGTCGCAGGACGAGAGCGCCGCCACGTGCTGCTTCGGCACGATGAGCAGGTGCACCGGCGCGGCCGGATTGATGTCGTGAAAAGCGATGACATCGTCGTCTTCGTACACCGGTTTCGTCGGAATCTGTTTGGCGGCAATCTTGCAGAAGATGCAGTTGTCCATGTCTCCGTCACCCTTCGTTCTGTGGTTTGTTTGAAAACGGCCGCGTCAGTCCTCGGCGTTGCGTCCGGCCGGCTTGCGGCTGGCCTTTTCCTCGATGCCGGAAACGCCTTCGCGGCGCGCCAGTTCCGCGATCACATCCTGCGGTTTCAGATCGAATTGCGCCAGCAGGACCATGGAATGGAACCAGAGGTCGGCGCATTCATACAGCACCTTGGACTTGTCGCCGCCGGCACGCGCATCCTTGGCCGCCATCACCGTCTCGGTGGCTTCTTCGCCGATCTTTTTCAGGATGGCATCGTCGCCCTTGGCAAACAGGCGGGCGACATAGGATTTCTCCGGATCGCCGCCGTTGGCCGGCTTGCGGGATTCGATCACTTCCGCCAGGCGCTGCAATGTATCGCTCATGTGTTTGTCCGATGCTTTCAGGAATCGTTCCGACGCTGCCTGGCGTCTACTTGTAAATGCTTTCGGGATCCTTCAGCACCGGCTCTACCGACTGCCATTCGCCGTTCTCGGCGCTGCCCTCGAACTTCTGGAAAAAGCAGGAATGGCGGCCCGTATGGCAGGCGATGCCGCCGGCCTGTTCCACCTTCAGCAGCACCACATCCTCGTCGCAGTCGAGCCGGATGTCGTGCACCTTCTGTACATGGCCGGACTCCTCGCCCTTGTGCCACAGCTTCTTGCGCGAGCGGCTCCAGTACACCGCCTCGCCCAGCTCGACTGTCTTCGCCAGCGCCTCGCGGTTCATCCAGGCGAACATCAGCACGTCGTTGGAGCCGACCTCCTGGGCAATCACCGGCACCAGGCCGTGCTCATCCCACTTGATCTTGTTCAGCCACTTGTCCTTGAGGCTCATGCCAGCCTCATCGGAATGCCGCGCTCGGCCATGTACTGCTTGGCTTCCTGCACGGTGTGCTGGCCGTAATGGAAGATGCTGGCCGCGAGCACCGCATCGGCGCGGCCTTCGGTGACGCCATCGGCCAGGTCCTGCAGGCCGCCGACGCCGCCGGAAGCGATCACCGGAATGGCGATGGCATCCGACACCGCGCGCGTCAGCGCCAGGTCAAAACCGCTCTTGGTGCCGTCGCGGTCCATGCTGGTCAGCAGGATCTCGCCCACGCCCAGGCTTTCCATTTTCTTCGCCCATTCGACCACGTCGAGGCCGGTCGGCTTGCGGCCGCCGTGGGTGAAGACTTCCCACTTGCCGTCGCCGGTGCGCTTGGCATCGATCGCCACCACGATGCACTGGGAGCCGTACTTGTGGGCAGCGTCGTAGACCATCTGTGGATTGGCCACGGCGGTGCTATTGATGCTGATCTTGTCGGCGCCGGCATTGAGCAGGCGGCGCACGTCTTCCACCGTGCGCACCCCGCCGCCCACCGTCAGCGGAATGAAGACCTGCGACGCTACCGCCTCGATGATGTGCAGGATCAGGTCGCGTTCATCGGAGGTGGCGGTGATGTCGAGGAAGGTCAGTTCGTCGGCGCCCTGCTCGTCATAGCGGCGAGCGATCTCCACCGGATCGCCGGCGTCGCGCAGTTCGACGAAATTGACGCCCTTGACGACGCGGCCGGCGGTCACGTCGAGGCAAGGGATGATGCGTTTTGCCAGGGTCATGCTTGGTCTTCTTCCGCCTGCTGCTCGTAGCCGCTGAGTTCGTCGGCGCGCTGCTGGGCATCGGCGAGATTGAGCGTGCCTTCGTAGATGGAACGGCCGCAGATCACGCCTTCGATGCCCTCGTCCTGCACCGCGCACAGCGCCTCCACATCCTTGATGGTGTGCACGCCGCCGGAGGCGATGACCGGGATCGTCATGCTCTGCGCCAGCTTGACGGTGGCGTCGATGTTGACGCCGCCCATCATGCCGTCGCGGCCGATGTCGGTATAGATGATGGCTTCGCAGCCATAGTCCTCGAATTTCTTTGCCAGGTCGATCACCTCGTGGCCGGAGAGCTTGCTCCAGCCGTCGGTCGCAACCTTGCCGTCCTTGGCATCCAGGCCGACGATGATCTGGCCGGGGAAGGCGCTGCAGGCATCGTGCAGGAAGCCGGGGTTCTTCACCGCGGCGGTGCCGATGATGATGTAGGACAGGCCGTCGTCGAGATAGCGCTCGATGGTGTCGAGGTCGCGAATGCCGCCGCCGAGCTGGATCGGGATCTCGTCCACGTTGTTGTCGCGGGCGAAGTCGCGCATGGCCTTGATGATGGCCTTGACCGCGGATTCGTTCTTCGGCTTGCCGGCGAAGGCGCCGTTGAGGTCAACCAGATGCAACCGCCGGGCGCCCTGCGCCAGCCAGTGCCGCGCCATGTCGGCGGGATCCGGGGAGAAAACCGTGGCCTGGTCCATATCGCCCTGTTTCAGGCGCACGCATTGACCGTCTTTGATGTCGATGGCAGGAATGAGCAGCATGGCTGGGTTAGCAGTGTGGTTGGTTGAGGAGGGTGGAGAAGCGGGCGACTAGCATTTGTGAGATCGAATTACGGATTCCAGTGTACAAAATTCTTGTAAAGCTGCAGGCCGGCGGCCGCGCTCTTTTCCGGGTGAAACTGGGTGGCGAAGATGTTGTCGCGGCCGACCACCGAGGTGAAAGCACCGCCGTAATCGGTTTCGCCCAGCGTGTGTCGGCCGAGTTCCGGCACGGCGTAATAGCTGTGCACGAAATAGTAGTAGCTGCCGTCCGGGATGCCTTCCCAGAGCGGATGGGCGATGGTCTGGCGCACCCGGTTCCAGCCCATCTGCGGCACCTTGAAGCGCGAGCCGTCGTCCTGCACCCGGCCGTCGAGGCGGAAGCGCACCACCTTGCCCGGCAGCAGGCCGAGGCCGGGCACGTCGCCCTCCTCGCTCCAGTCGAACAGCATCTGCTCGCCGACGCAAACGCCGAACATCGGCTTGCTGCGGGCGGCTTCGATCACCGCTTCCTTCAAACCTGACTGCGCCAAGCTGCCCATGCAGTCGCGCATGGCGCCCTGCCCCGGCAGCACGATGCGGTCGGCGGCGCGGATGTCCGCGGCGTCGCTCGAAATCCGGATGTCCGCTTCCGGCGCGACATGGCGCAGCGCCTGCGCGACGGAGCGCAGGTTGCCCATGCCGTAATCCACTACAACGATTTTATTCATTTCAGAAAACCAGATGCCCCTGCCGGCCGCGCCGGATTACAGGCTGCCTTTCGTCGAAGGGATGGTGCCGACGGCGCGCGGATCGATCTCGGCGGCCATGCGCAGCGCGCGGCCGAATGCCTTGAACACGGTTTCGCACTGGTGGTGCGCATTGTCGCCGCGCAGATTGTCGATGTGCAGCGTTACCAGTGCATGGTTGACGAAGCCCTGGAAGAATTCGCGGGCGAGGTCGACGTCGAAGTTGCCGATCATGGCGCGGGTGAAGGGTACGTTGAAATGCAGACCGGGGCGGCCGGAGAAGTCGACCACCACGCGCGACAGCGCCTCGTCCAGCGGCACGTAGGCATGGCCGTAGCGGCGCACGCCTTTCTTGTCGCCGATCGCCTTGGCGAAGGCCTGGCCGAGGGTGATGCCGGTATCTTCCACGGTATGGTGGGCGTCGATGTGCAGATCGCCCTTGGCCTCGATGTCGAGATCGATCAGGCCGTGACGCGCGATCTGATCGAGCATGTGGTCGAGGAAGGGGACGCCGGTATTCAGGTTCTGCTTGCCGGTGCCGTCGATATTGATCACGACGCGGATTTGCGTTTCGTTGGTGTTGCGCGTGATCTCTGCAACGCGGGACGTGGACATGTTCAAGAGAGTGAAAGATTACATTGCGAGCGATGCGACGAAGGCATCGAGGAAAATCCGGTTCTCTTCCGGCGTGCCGACGGTTACCCGCAAGCAATTCTCCAATAATGGGTGCATTTTACCGACATTTTTAACCAAAACCTTCTGCTTCAACAATGCAGAAAATAGGTCGTTGGCCCCTATTTTGCCGGTTTTCAGCCGGATCAGCAGAAAATTGGCTGCCGACGGGAACACTTCCGCCGCGCCGGTGGCGGTCAGCGCCTGCGCCAGGCGGCTGCGCTCCTCGCGCAGTTGCGCTGCCTGGGCGTCGAGAATGTCGCTGTGCTCCAGCACGAATTCGGCCGCCGCCTGAGTCAGCACATTGACGTTGTAGGGCGGACGCACCTTCTCGAACTCAACCAGCAGCTCGGGCGAGGCGGACAGGTATCCGAGCCGGATGCCGGCCAGGCCGAGCTTGGACACGGTGCGCATCACCACCAGATTGGAAAACTCCGGCAGGCGCGGCATGAAGCTGGCCTGGGCAAAGGGCTGGTAAGCCTCGTCCACCACCACGATGCCGCTGTCGCCGACGGCGCGGAGGATGGCGACCATGGCGGCCTCGTCGAACAGGTTGGCGGTGGGATTGTTCGGATAGGCGAGATAAACGATGGCGGGCTTCTCGCGCGCGATCGCGGCCAGCATGGCGTCCAGGTCGAGGGCGAAGTCCGGCTTCAGCGGCACGCCGACGAAACCGAGGCCGGCGAGCTTGGCCGACATCTCGTACATGACGAAGCCCGGCACCGGCGCCAGCACCTTGGCGCCCGGCTTGGCGCAGGCCACCGAGAGAATGGTGATCAGCTCGTCCGAGCCGTTGCCGAGCACCACGTCGAAGCCCGCCGGCACGCCGAGGCGCTCGCAAATGCGGCGCTTGAGCTCGGTGTAGGACGGAATCGGATAGCGGTTCATTGCCACCTCGGCCAGGCGCCGGCCCAGCTCGGCGCGCAGGTCGGCCGGCAGCTGGTAGGGGTTTTCCATCGCGTCCAGCTTGACGAAGCCGGAGGCGTCGGGCACGTGGTAGGCAGACAGCGCCAGGATGTCCGGGCGGATGATGTTCTGGGTCAGTGACATGGCGTTTCGGTCTTGGTGTTGGCAGGTTCTCAGGCGGCGGCGTTTTCCAGCCCGGCCAGGCGGTTCTCGATCAGCGCGCAATACTGCGGATTCAGCTCGAAGCCGACGAAGCGGCGGCCGCAGCGTCGCGCCGCCACCGCGGTGGTGCCGCTGCCCATGAAGGGATCCAGCACCACGCCATCGGCGGGGCAGGAAGCCTTGATCATGCGCTCGACGATCTCCAGCGGTTTCTGGGTCGGGTGGTCTTCCCGTTCCTTGTGCTCGCGGTGCAGGCGCGACACGCTCCACACGTCCTTCGGGTTGTAGCCGATCTCCAGCCATTTGGCGCCGACGAAGATGCTGCGCGAGCGCGCCTTCTTGGTCTGCTCATCATACGGAATTCGCACCGCGTCGAGATCGAAATAATAATCCCGGGCGTTGACGAAGAAGCCGATGGTGTCATGCACGGACGAAAACTTACGGGTGCTGCCGCCCATGGACGGCACGCGGCGGTCCCAGATGATCTCGTTCATCATCGTCATGCGGCGCTTGAGCATGACGAAGATTTCCGGCGAATAGCGCCAGGTGAGAAAGATGTAGAGGCTGCCGCTGGGCTTGAGCTTGGGCAGCGCGGCATCGATCCAGGCCTCGGTCCAGCGCAGGTAGGCGTCGGTATCGAGCTTGTCGGAATCGTTGCCGTAATCCTTGCCGAGGCCGTAGGGCGGATCGGCGATCAGCAGGTCGATCGCGCCGTCCGGAATGCGGGCCAGGCCCTGCAGCGCATCCTCGCAGAAGATGCGGTCGACCCAGGGCTGGCTCATGCGCGCGGTAATCTCATTTGAGGCGATATTCCGCCGAGCGGGCATGCGCCTGCAGGCCTTCGCCGTAGGCCAGCTCGGCGGCGATGCGGCCCAGCGTCTGGGCGCCGGCGGCGCTGACGTTGAGGATGCTGGAACGCTTCTGGAAATCGTACACCCCCAGCGGCGACGAGAAGCGCGCGGTGCGCGAAGTCGGCAGCACGTGGTTCGGGCCGGCGCAGTAATCGCCCAGCGACTCGGAAGAGTAGCGGCCGAGGAACATGGCGCCGGCATGGCGGATCTTGTCGGCCCATTGCTGCGGGTTCTCGGCCGAGATTTCCAGGTGCTCGGCGGCGATCAGGTTGGCGATCTCGCAGGCTTCGTCCATGTCGCGCACCTTGACCATGGCGCCGCGGTTGGTGAGCGAGGTGCGGATGACGTCCTTGCGCGGCATGTCCTCCAGCTGGCGCTCGATGCTGGCCTGCACCTTCGCGAGATACGCATCATCCGGGCAGACCAGGATGGATTGCGCCAGCTCGTCGTGCTCGGCCTGGGAAAACAGGTCCATCGCCACCCAGTCGGGATCGGTGCTGCCGTCGCACAGCACCAGGATCTCCGACGGGCCGGCGATCATGTCGATGCCGACCACGCCGAACACCCGGCGCTTGGCGGCGGCGACATAGGCATTGCCCGGGCCGACGATCTTGTCGACCTGGGGGATGGTATCGGTGCCGTAGGCCAGCGCACCGACGGCCTGGGCGCCGCCGATGGTAAACACCCGGTCGACGCCGGCGATCGCCGCCGCCGCCAGCACCAGTTCATTCTTCACGCCGCCCGGGGTCGGCACCACCATGATTACTTCCGCCACGCCGGCCACCTTGGCCGGGATGGCGTTCATCAGCACCGAGGAGGGATAGGCAGCCTTCCCGCCCGGCACATAGATGCCGACGCGGTCCAGCGGCGTAACCTTCTGGCCCAGCACCGTGCCGTCGTCTTCCGCATAGGTGAAGCCATCCGAACCGCATTCCTTCTTTTGCCGCTCATGGTAGGAGCGCACCCGCTTGGCTGCCGCCTGCAGCGCGTCGCGCCGCTCCGGCGACAGGCTGCCGAGCGCCCGCTGCAGCTCGTCCTGGCCGATTTCCAGCGCGGCCACGCTCTGCGCCTGCAGGCGGTCGAAGCGGTTGGTATGCTCCAGCACCGCGGCGTCGCCGCGCGCCTTGACGTCGGCCAGGATGCGCGCCGCCGCCTGGTCGATGGCTTCATCCTCGCTCGCCTCGAAGGCGAGCACGGCGGACAGCTTCCGGCGGAAATCGGGATCGCTCGAATCGAGCCTCTGGATCTGGATGGTCATGCGGGTTCTCACTCGGCCCGGGAGGCCTTTTCGAATGCGTCGAGGATGGGCTGCAGGCGCTCGCGCTTGAGCTTCAGCGCCGCCTGGTTCACCACCAGGCGCGAGGAGATGTCCATGATGTGCTCCACCTCGACCAGGTTGTTGGCGCGCAGCGTGCTGCCGGTGCTGACCAGGTCGACGATGGCGTCCGACAGGCCGACCAGCGGGCCCAGTTCCATGGAGCCGTACAGCTTGATCAGGTCGACGTGCACGCCCTTGGCGGCGAAGTGCTGTCGGGCGGTCTGCACGTACTTGGTCACCACCCGCAGTCGCGCGCCCTGGCGCACCGCGTTCTGGTAATCGAAGCCCTTGGGCACCGCCACCGACAGGCGGCACTTGGCGATGTTCAGGTCGATCGGCTGGTACAGGCCCTCGCCGCCATGCTCCATCAGCACGTCCTTGCCGGCCACGCCGAAGTCGGCGGCGCCGTACTGGACGTAGGTTGGCACGTCGGAGGCGCGCACGATGATCACCCGCACCTGCGGATCGTTGGTCGGCAGGATCAGCTTGCGGGAAGACTCCGGATCTTCGGCGACGGTGATGCCGGCGGCTTGCAGCAGAGGCAGGGTTTCCTCGAAGATGCGGCCCTTCGACAGCGCGAGGGTCAGCTGCCGGCTCATGCCTTCACCCGCTGGATGTCGGCGCCGACGGCGCAGAGCTTGGCTTCCATGCGGTCGTAGCCGCGGTCGAGATGGTAGATGCGGTCCACCAGGGTCTGTCCCTCGGCGGCGAGGCCGGCGATGACAAGCGAGGCGGATGCGCGCAGGTCGGTCGCCATCACCGGCGCGCCGACCAGCTTGTCCACGCCCTGCACGATGGCGGTGTGGCCGTCGATGGTGATGGCGGCGCCGAGGCGGTTCAGCTCCTGCACGTGCATGAAGCGGTTCTCGAAAATGGTTTCCGAGACATGGCTGGCGCCGTCGGCGATGCAGTTGAGCGCCATGAACTGGGCCTGCATGTCGGTCGGGAAGCCCGGGTACTCGGTGGTGCGGAAGCTGACGGCGCGCGGGCGCGCCGCCATCTGCAGGCGAATCCAGTCCGGACCTGAGGTGATGATGGCGCCGGCCTCGCGCAGCTTGTCCAGCGCCACGTCGAGGATGTCGCTGCGGGTGTTGGTCAGCATGACGTCGCCGCCGGCCGCCGCCGCGGCGCACAGGAAGGTGCCGGTCTCGATGCGATCGGCAATCACGGTATGGCTGGCGCCATGCAGCCGCTCCACGCCCTGCACCACCAGGCGGTCGGTGCCGATGCCGCTGATCTTGGCGCCCATCGCCACCAACAGGTTGGCGAGGTCGGTGACTTCCGGCTCCCGCGCCGCGTTTTCCAGTACGGTCTCGCCGTCGGCCAGGGTGGCGGCCATCAGCAAGTTTTCGGTACCGGTGACGGTGATCATGTCGGTGACGATGCGCGTGCCGCGCAGCCGCTTGGCCTTGGCATGGATGTAGCCGGCCTCGATGGCGATCTCGGCGCCCATGGCCTGCAAGCCCTTGATGTGCTGATCGACCGGACGCGAGCCGATGGCGCAGCCGCCCGGCAAGGAGACGCGGGCTTCGCCGAAGCGGGCCACCAGCGGGCCGAGCACCAGGATGGCAGCGCGCATGGTCTTCACCATCTCATAGGGCGCTTCCAGCTTGTCGACCGCCGCGCCGTCGAGGGTGATGGCGTCGCCATTGCGCTCGATGGCCAGACCCATCTGGCCGAGCAGCTTGAGCATGGTGGCCACGTCCTGCAGATGCGGCACGTTGGACAGAGCAACGGTGTCGCTGGTGAGCAGGCCGGCGCAGAGGATGGGCAGGGCGGCGTTCTTGGCGCCGGCAATCGGGATTTCCCCGGAAAGACGGTTTCCGCCGGTGATGAGCAGCTGGTCCATTATGGCTGGAACTCTTCAGGAGCAAGGGTTTTCATGGAGAGCGCGTGGATTTCCTCGCGCATGCGATCGCCCAGCGCCGCGTACACCAGCTGATGGCGCTGGATCAGGCGCTTGCCGCGGAAGGCGGGCGAGACGATGGTGGCGGTGAAATGCTGGCCGTCGCCTTCGACTTCCAGATGGGTGCACTCGAGGCCGGCGGCGATATAGCTCTTGACGAGCTCGGGCGTGGGCAGCATGGATAAATTCTTTCGATAGGAAGCGCGTTGCGCATTAGTGACGCAGCTTGTAGCCGCTCTTCAGCAGGCGGACGGCGACGCCGGCCACGACCAGGAAGAAGACGGCGACGACGGTCAGGCTGATCGACGGATCGACGTCCGACTTGCCGAAGAAGCCGTAGCGGAAGCCGTCAATCATATAAAAAAACGGGTTGAAGTGCGACACCGCCAGCCAGAACTTGGGCAGCGAGTGGATGGAATAAAACACCCCGGAGAGGAAGGTCGCCGGCATGATGATGAAGTTCTGGAAAGCGGCGAGCTGGTCGAACTTTTCCGCCCAGATGCCGGCAATCAAGCCCATGGTGCCGAGGATGGCGGCGCCGAAGAAGGCGAACAGCAGGATCCACAGCGGTGAGGCGAAGCTCAGGTGGGCGAACCAGACGGTGATGATGAACACCCCGGCGCCGACCGCCAGACCGCGCACCACGGCGGCGGCGACATAGGCGCCGTACAGCTCCCAGTGCGACAGTGGCGGCAGCAGGATGAACACCAGGTTGCCGGTGATCTTCGACTGGATTAGCGAGGAAGAACTGTTGGCAAAGGCGTTCTGCAGCACGCTCATCATCACCAGGCCGGGCACCAGGAAGGCGGTGTAGGTCACGCCGGGATAGACCTGCACCCGGTCTTCCAGCACATGGCCGAAGATCATCAGGTACAGCAGCGCGGTGAGGATGGGCGCGGTGATGGTCTGGGTGGCGACCTTCCAGAAGCGCAGGATCTCCTTGTAGAACAGGGTGCGAAAGCCGGTCATTTCTCGCCCTCCATGATCTGGATGAACACGTCCTCCAGATCGGCCTGCTGCAGATGCATGTCTTCGATCACCGCGCCGGACTGGCGCAGCGTGGCGAGGATGGGCTCGACTTCGGCATAGTCGGTCACGCGCAGGGTGTACTTGTTGCCGGACACCAGTTCGTCGGGGTGCGAAACCAGGTGATGCAGCCCTTCCGGCAGCCTGCCCTGCCCCAGCTGCACGATCAGCTGGGAACCGGAGATGCGCTTGATCAGCGCCGAGGTGGAGTCCAGCGCCACCACCTTGCCGAATTTCAGCATGGCGATGCGGTTGCACAGCGCCTGCGCCTCTTCCAGGTAGTGGGTGGTGAGCACGATGGTATGGCCTTCCCGGTTCAGGCGGCCGATGAACTGCCACAGCGTCTGCCGCAGCTCGACGTCGACGCCGGCGGTCGGCTCGTCCAGCACGATCACCGGCGGCTTGTGCACCAGCGCCTGCGCCACCAGCACGCGCCGCTTCATGCCGCCGGACAGGGCGCGCATGTTGGTGTCGGCCTTGTTGGTCAGGTCGAGATTTTCCATCACCTCGTCGATCCAGGCGTCGTTGTTCTTCAGGCCGAAGTAGCCGGACTGCATGCGCAGGGTTTCGCGCACGGTGAAGAAGGGATCGAACACCAGCTCCTGCGGCACCACGCCGAGGTGCTTGCGGGCCTCGCGGTAGTCGTTGACCACGTCGTGGCCATGGATGGCAACCGAACCGGAATCGGCCCGGTTGAGGCCGGCGACGATGGAAATCAGCGTGGTCTTGCCGGCGCCGTTCGGTCCGAGCAGGCCGAAGAACTCGCCCTGCTCGATCGTCAGGCTGACGCCGCCCAAGGCCTGCAGCGACTTGTAGCGTTTCTTGACATCGGTGATTTGCAATGCAGCCATGGTGGCGAGAACGGTCTCGAAAAAATGGCGCCGCCGGCTAGCGTGCCGGCTTGGCGAAACCCTTGATTATATTGGATTTCCGACTTGAAAGCCGGAACGGCATGGGAAGGGTGTAGGCGACCGCTTGGTCAGTGATGCTGATGCAGCAAGTCTGACAGGTCGTAGAGGTGGATCAGGTCCTGCAGATTGGCAGGTACCTGGGTAAAGCGGACCTTGGCGCCGCGCTTGGCGGCGGCGCGCTGCCAGCACAGCAGCGTGGCCACGGCGGCGGAATCGACCGCCTGCAGCCGGCCGAGGTCGATCTCCGACTGGCCGGCCGAAATCGCCTGCAGGCCGGCTTTCATCACGCCGGCCGCGTTGGCGAAGGTAAGCGATTGTTCAGGCTGGAACATGGCGCCGGATCAGGACTTGCTGCCGCTGCGCGTAGCGCTGGCGGCCAGGCGCTTGTTCTTCTCCGACAGGGTCTTGATCAGGCCGTCGATGCCGCCCTTGCTGATCTCGGAGGCGAAGTTGCCCTTGTAGGTTTCGACCAGCCAGGCGCCGAGGACGTTGACGTCGAAGATCTTCCAGCCGGCGGCCGTCTTTTCCAGGCGGTAGTTCAGCTGGATCGGTTCGCCGCCCTTGGGCTGCAGCACCTGCGAACGGACCTCGACTTCATTGTCGCTCTCGGCGCGCATCGGCTTGAATTCCAGCTTCTGGTCGCGGATCTGCGAGATGGCGCCGGAGTAGGTGTAGACCAGCAGGCTGCGGAATTCAGTGGTGAGCTGCTTCTGCTGCTCCGGCGTGGCTTCGCGCCAGTAGCGGCCGGCGGCCAGGGCGGTCATGCGCTGGAAGTCGACATGCGGCAGCACCTTGGCCTCGACCAGCTCAAGCACCTTCCTGGTGTTGCCGGCCTGGATGTCCTTGTCGTTCTTGGCGGTAGTGAGCACTTCTTCGCTGATGCGCTTGATTAGCGCATCCGGTGCTTCCTGGGCTTGAGCGGGCGCGGTGAAAGCGAGCGCGCCAGTGGCCAGACCGATGATCGCGAAAAGTTTGGTGAAAAGTTTCATGTTGTCCTGAATAAAGATGAACACGCCGACGGATTCAATACCGTCTGCCCAATAACTCCCGGCGGCCATGCCCAGATGACAGGCAACCCATTTCAGGAGTAACGAAGTGTTTCAGCAGCGTTTCAACCGAGGCACCGGGGCGGCCGGCGGGGACAACGGCGCCGCAGCACCGTTGCGATTGGCATATTTTACTGCTTGGCGGCTTCCGCCACCGGCGCGATGCCTTGCCCGGCGGCCGGCGAAGCCTCTCGTTCCACTTCGACAAGCGGCTTGGAAGCGGGTTCCTGCGCAGCCGGCTCGGTAGCCGCTTCCGGCTTGGCCGCATCAGGCGTGCCTGGCTGGGATGCGGTCTTCGGCGCGCCGTCATCCTCGTACGAGGAGCGGGAAGTTTCACCGTCGCGGATCGTGCTCTCGCGGCGCTGCAAATACGCATCGCGCACGAATTCATAACGGTCCAGCGCGGCTTCTTCCAGCAGGTTGGAGGCATCGAGCAGGCCCGCACGCACGTCGACGATGCGCAATCCGATCCCTGCCGCGTGGTGCCCGCCGCTGCTGATGTAGTTCAAGGGATCGGCCGTGAGATCGACCGGCAGCGCAGCACTATCACGTATGGTGGATGAGCCGAACACCGGCAGCACAACGTAGGGACCCGGCTTCACGCCCCAGGTGCCGAGCGTCTGGCCGAAGTCTTCCTTGTGCTTGGTAATGCCCATTTCGGTGCCCCAGTCCAGCAGGCCGCCAAGGCCGAACGTGGTATTGACGGCAAAGCGCATGACATCGGATACGCCGTCGCCGATCTTGCCCTGAAGCAGATTGTTCACCGCCGTCCAGACGTCGCCGAGGTTGCCGAAGAAGTTGTTGACGCCGGTGCGCACCATCGAAGGCAGCTTGCTGTAGCCTTCGGCGGCCGGGCGCAGCGCGACGTCGTCGAGCCGGTCGTTGAAGTTGAACATCGCCCGATTGAAGTTTTCGAGCGGGTCCCTGGGATTGCTGCCGACAGCACATCCCGACAGGGCCAGCGACAATGTCACCGCCGCGAGAGAAGCACCATGCCTCATTTGCCGTTGTCCTTTCCTTCCGCCGCCTTGCTGTAGAGGAACTGACTGATCAGGTTCTCCAGCACGACGGCTGACTGCGTCATTTTGATGCGGTCGCCCGCCACGAGGTTGCTGGTGTCTCCCCCCGGCTCGAGGCCGATGTATTGTTCACCCAGGAGCCCGGACGTGAGAATCTTGGCCGAGCTGTCCTTGGGGAACTTGTAAGTGCTGTCGAGGCTGAGGGTGACGACGGCCTGATAGCTCTTGTCGTCGAAGCGGATATCCGCCACCCGGCCCACCACCACGCCGGCGCTCTTGACCGGCGCGCGCGGCTTGAGGCCGCCGATGTTGTCGAACTTGGTGATGACAGTATAGGTGCTGTCGAAGGACATGCTGCTCATGTTGCCGGCTTTCAGCGCCAAAAATACCAGCGCCGCCGCGCCCAGCAGAACGAAGAGCCCGACCCACAGATCCAGTGATTTACGTTGCATAGCCATTTCTTTCAAAGATGCCGGGCCGCCCGCCGGGCGCCCGTGACAGATTCGTGCAGGCGCGCAGACCGACTGAGCGGCTGCGGCGCCGGTGCGACCGCTAGTTGAACATCAACGCCGTCAGCAGGAAGTCCAGCCAGAGTACGCCGAGGGAAGCGATCACCACCGTGCGCGTGGTGGCGCGTGCGACGCCCTCCGGCGTCGGCTGCGCTTCATAGCCCTGGTAAAGGGCGACGAAGGTTACCGCAAAACCGAAGATGATGCTCTTGATCACGCCGTTGGCGATATCCTTCCAGACATCGACGCCGGCCTGCATCTGCGACCAGAAGGCGCCTTCGTCCACGCCGATCAGCTGCACGCCGACGATATAGCCGCCGAAGATGCCGACCGCGCTGAAGATCGCCGCCAGCGCCGGCATGGCGATGACGCCAGCCCAGAAGCGCGGCGCGATCACCCGTTCGACCGGATTGATGGCCATCATTTCCATCGCCGCCAGCTGTTCGCCGGCCTTCATCAAGCCGATCTCGGCGGTGAGCGAGGTGCCGGCGCGGCCGGCGAACAGCAGCGCCGTCACCACCGGGCCGAGCTCGCGGGTCAATGACAAGGCGACAAGCAGGCCGAGCGCCTGTTCGGAACCGTACTTGTTGAGCGTGTAGTAGCCCTGCAGGCCGAGCACGAAGCCGACGAACAGGCCGGACACGGCGATGATCACCAGCGAGTAGTTGCCGATGAAATGGATCTGGTCGGTGATCAGCCGCGGCCGCCGCAGCAGCGCGCCCGAACGACCGAGCAGTTGCAGAAAGACGCGGCTCGCATAGCCGACGTTGACGATGAAGTTCGTCACCATGCCGCCGAGGTGGGAGACCAGGTTCAGCATCAGCGCCCTCCTCCGAGTCCGAAATCCTCGGCCAGGGATCTGCCGGGATAGTGGAAGGGCACCGGGCCGTCCGGCTCGGCATGCACGAACTGCTTCACGAAGGGGTCCTCGGAGGCGAGCATCTCGGCCGGCGTGCCGCTGGCGACGATGCTGCCCTTGGACAGGAAATAAACATAGTCGGCGATGGCAAAGGACTCATGCACGTCGTGCGACACCAGGATGGAGGTGGAGCCGAGCACGTCGTTGAGGCGACGGATCAGATTGGCGGTGACGCCCATGGAGATCGGGTCCAGACCGGCGAAGGGCTCGTCGTACATGATGAGCTGAGGGTCGAGGGCGATGGCGCGCGCCAGCGCCACCCGCCGCGCCATGCCGCCGGAAATTTCGGCGGGACGCAGCTGCGCCGCGCCGCGCAGGCCGACCGCATGCAGCTTCATCAGTACCAGGTCATGGATCGTTTCTTCCGGCAGGTCGGTGTGCTCGCGCAGCGGGAAGGCGACGTTCTCGAATACCGACAGGTCGGTGAACAGCGCGCCGTGCTGGAACAGCATGCCCATGCGGCGACGCATCTCGTACAGGCCGGACGTCGACAGCGACGCCACCGTCTGGCCGTTCACGCTGACCGAGCCGCGCTGCGGCTGCACTTGGCCGCCGATGAGGCGCAGGATGGTGGTCTTGCCGGAACCGGAGCCGCCCATGACGGCGATCACCTTCCCTTGCGGAAAATCCATGTGCAGACCGCTCAGAATGGGGCGCTGGCCATAGGAAAAGTGAAGATCGCGGATTTCGACAATGTTGGACACGAAATTGAAGCGGATGAAATTTGATGAAGTCTGAGATTGTAGGACAGAAATGGCAATCCCACATTGTCGGCAATTCGTCTTGACGGAAGCACAATCCCGACGAACGGCGCAGCCGCATGAAAAAGCCCGCCGCATCGTGCGATGGCGGCGGGCTTCGTCGCGGACGTGAGCCGGGGAAGCGGGACAGGCCTGCGCCTGTCCCGCCCGGCGAACGCTGCCTCGGCTTGCAAGCCGAGGCTGGGCGATCCGCTGGATCAGCGCGGCAGGACGGTGGATCCCATCAGGAACTGGTCGACTTCACGGGCGCACTGGCGGCCTTCGCGGATCGCCCACACCACCAGCGATTGTCCGCGGCGCATGTCGCCGGCGGCAAACACCTTGTCGACCGAGGTGCGATAGCAGCCGTCGCCGTCGATGGTGGCCTTGGCATTGCCGCGGGCATCCTTGGCGACGCCGAAGGCGTCCAGCACCTGTTGTACCGGCGAGACGAAACCCATGGCCAGCAGCACCAGATCGGCCTTCAGCTCGAACTCGGAATCCGGCACTTCCTGCATCTTGCCGTCCTTCCATTCGACGCGGGCGGCGATCAGCTTCTCGATCTTGCCGTTCTTGCCCTCGAAGCGCTTGGTGGCCACCGCCCAGTCGCGATCGCAGCCTTCCTCGTGGGAGGAAGAGGTGCGGAGCTTGGTCGGCCAGTACGGCCATACCAGCGGCTTGTTCTCGGTTTCCGGCGGCTGCGGCAGCAGCTCGAACTGGACCACGGAAGCGGCGCCATGGCGGTTGGAGGTGCCGACGCAGTCGGAACCGGTGTCGCCGCCGCCGATGACGATGACATGCTTGCCGGTGGCCAGCAGCTGATCCTTCAGCTTGTCGCCGGCGTTGACGCGATTCTGCTGCGGCAGGAACTCCATGGCGAAGTGGATGCCGCTGAGGTCGCGGCCCGGCACCGGCAGGTCGCGCGGCTGCTCGGCGCCGCCGGCGATGACGACGGCGTCGAACTCCTGCTGCAGCTGCTCCGGCGAGACGGTTTCCCTGGCCAGGTTGGTGATGTTGGCCGGGAAGTCCTTGCCGACCAGTACGCCGGTGCGGAAGGTCACGCCTTCGGCCTTCATCTGCTCCACGCGGCGGTCGATGTGGCTCTTCTCCATCTTGAAGTCGGGGATGCCGTAGCGCAGCAGGCCGCCGACGCGGTCGTTCTTCTCGAACACGGTGACGTCATGGCCGACGCGCGCCAGCTGCTGGGCGGCGGCCATGCCGGCCGGGCCGGAGCCGACGACAGCGACCTTCTTGCCGGTCTTGAACTGGGGCACCTGCGGCACGACCCAGCCATTTTCCCAACCCTTGTCGATGATGAAATGCTCGATCGACTTGATGCCGACGGCATCGTTGTTGATGTTCAGCGTGCAGGCGGCTTCGCAGGGCGCCGGGCAGATGCGGCCGGTGAACTCCGGGAAGTTGTTGGTGGAGTGCAGGTTGTCCAGCGCCTCCTTGTAGTTGCCCTTGAAAACGAGGTCGTTCCAGTCGGGGATGATGTTGTTGACCGGGCAGCCGCTGTTGCAGAAGGGGATGCCGCAGTCCATGCAGCGCGCGCCCTGGACTTTCGCCTGCTCGTCGCTGAGGTGCATGATGAATTCTTTGTAATGCTTCTTGCGCGCCTCGGGCGCTTCGCTCGCTTCCTGCAGGCGCTGGAATTCCAGAAAACCGGTGACTTTACCCATGATGTTCCTTCGATATTTTTCTGCCTCCCCGCCGGCGTTCGGCGGGGAGCTTGTCGTCGTTGATGACCAGGCTTACGCCGCGATCTTTTCCTTGGACTTGGCGGCGTTGATCTCGCCCAGCGCCCGCTTGTACTCGGTCGGGAAGACCTTGACGAACTTGGTGCGGGCAGTGGCCCAGTCATCCAGCAGGTTGCGCGCGCGAGTGCTGCCGGTGTACTTGAAGTGGCGCTCGATCAGACCCTTCAGGATCGCCTCGTCGGTCTGTCCTTCGCCGTTGCGGGCCTGGCTGTGCCAGATCGCGCGGTCCATGGTGTTTTCCTGTTCGCTGCTCGAGAGCACGGTTTCCAGGGTCACCATCGACATGTTGCAGCGGGCGGCGAATTCACCTTCCGGATCGTAGACGTAGGCGATGCCGCCCGACATGCCGGCGGCGAAGTTGCGGCCGGTGGCGCCGAGCACGACCACGGTACCGCCGGTCATGTATTCGCAGCCATGGTCGCCGGTGCCTTCCACCACGGTGGTGGCGCCGGAGTTGCGGACCGCGAAGCGCTCGCCCGCGACGCCGTTGAAGAAGGCTTCGCCGGAGATCGCGCCGTACAGCACGGTGTTGCCGACGATGATGTTGTCGACGGCGCGGCCGCGGAACTCGGTGTTCGGACGCACGATGATGCGGCCGCCCGACAAGCCCTTGCCGACGTAGTCATTGCCCTCGCCCACCAGATCGATGGTGATGCCGTGCGCCAGGAAGGCGCCGGCCGACTGGCCTGCGGTGCCGTGCATCTGGATGTGGATGGTGTCGTCCGGCAGACCGTCGTGGCCGTAGCGCTTGGCGACTTCGCCCGACAGCATGGTGCCGACGGTGCGGTTGACGTTCTTCACCGGGGAGATGAAGGAAACCTTCTCGCCCTTCTCCAGCGCGGCTTTCGCTTGCGCGATCAGCTTGTGGTCGAGCGCCTTCTCCAGGCCGTGATCCTGCTCCAGCACCTGGTAGCGCGGCTCGTCGGCCGGCACGTCCGGCATGTGGAAGATCTTGGTGAAATCCAGGCCCTTGGCCTTCCAGTGCGACACCGCCTTCGACTTGTCGAGCAGGTCGGCGCGGCCGATCAGCTCGTCGAAGGTGCGTACGCCCAGCTGCGCCATGATCTGGCGCGCTTCTTCCGCAACGAAGAAGAAGAAGTTGACCACATGCTCGGGCTTGCCCTGGAACTTGGCGCGCAGCACCGGATCCTGGGTGGCGACGCCGACCGGGCAGGTGTTGAGGTGGCACTTGCGCATCATGATGCAGCCTTCGGCGACCAGCGGCGCGGTGGCGAAGCCGAATTCGTCGGCGCCCAGCAGCGCGCCGATGACGACGTCGCGGCCGGTCTTGATCTGGCCGTCGGTCTGCACGCGGATGCGGCTGCGCAGGCGGTTCAACACCAGGGTCTGCTGGGTTTCGGCGAGGCCGAGTTCCCACGGCGAGCCGGCGTGCTTGATGGACGAAAGCGGCGAAGCGCCGGTGCCGCCGTCATGGCCGGCGATGACCACGTGATCGGCCTTGGCCTTCGCCACGCCCGCGGCCACGGTGCCGACGCCGACTTCGGACACCAGCTTGACCGAGATCGAGGCGCGCGGGTTGACGTTCTTCAGGTCGTGGATCAGCTGGGCCAGGTCCTCGATCGAGTAGATGTCGTGGTGCGGCGGCGGGGAGATCAGGCCGACGCCCGGCACCGAGAAGCGCAGCTTGGCGATGTACTCGGACACCTTGTGGCCCGGCAGCTGGCCGCCTTCGCCCGGCTTGGCGCCCTGCGCCATCTTGATCTGGATCTGGTCGGCGGAGATCAGGTACTCGGCGGTGACGCCGAAGCGGCCGGAAGCCACCTGCTTGATCTTGGAGCGCAGCGAGTCGCCTTCCTGCAGCGGCAGGTCGACTTCGATGCGGTCGCGGCCGATGACGGAAGCCAGGGTCTCGCCCTTCTTGATGGGGATGCCCTTCAGTTCCATGCGATAGCGGTTCTCGTCCTCGCCGCCTTCGCCGGTGTTGGACTTGCCGCCGATGCGGTTCATGGCGATGGCCAGGGTGGCGTGCGCTTCGGTCGAGATGGAGCCGAGCGACATGGCGCCGGTGGTGAAGCGCTTGACGATTTCCTTGGCCGGCTCGACTTCATCCAGCGGAATCGCCTTGCTCGGATCGATCTTGAACTCGAACAGGCCGCGCAGCGTCATGTGCCGGCGCGACTGGTCGTTGATGATCTGGGCGTATTCCTTGTAGGTGGAAAAGCTGTTGGCGCGGGCCGAATGCTGCAGCTTGGCGATCGCGTCCGGGGTCCACATGTGGTCTTCGCCGCGCACGCGGTAGGCGTACTCGCCGCCGGCATCCAAGGCGTTGGACAGCACCGGGTCGTTGCTGAAGGCCAGCTTGTGCAGGCGCAGCGCTTCCTCGGCCACTTCGAACACGCCGATGCCTTCGACGTTGGAGGCGGTGCCCTTGAAATACTTGTCGACCAGCGCCTTGTTGAGACCGATGGCTTCGAAGATCTGCGCGCCGCAGTAGGACATGTAGGTGGAGATGCCCATCTTCGACATGACCTTCATCAGGCCCTTGCCGACCGCCTTCTGGAAGTTGTAGATGGTCTTCTCGGGCGACAGCTCGCCCGGCAGGCCCTTGGCCATTTCGCACAGGGTATCCATCGCGAGGTAGGGATGGATGGCTTCGGCGCCGTAGCCGGCCAGCAGCGCGAAATGATGGGTTTCGCGGGCGGAGCCGGTTTCCACCACCAGGCCGGTGGAGGTGCGCAGGCCCTTGGAGACCAGGTGCAGGTGGATGGCGGAGGTGGCCAGCAGCGCCGGGATGGCGACCTGCTCGGCGCTGACCTTGCGGTCGGAGACGATCAGGATGTTGTGGCCGGACTTGACGGCGTCGACCGCCTGCGCGCAGAGCGAGGCGATGCGGGCTTCGATGCCTTCCTTGCCCCAGCCCACCGGATAGCAGATGTCCAGTTCGAAGGACTTGAACTTGCCGCCGGTATGGGCGCTGATGTTGCGCAGCTTGGCGATGTCGGCGTAGTCCAGGATAGGCTGGGCCACTTCGAGGCGCATCGGCGGGTTGATGTTGTTGGTGTCGAGCAGGTTGGGCTTGGGTCCGATGAAGGAGACCAGCGACATCACCATGGCTTCGCGGATCGGGTCGATCGGCGGGTTGGTCACCTGGGCGAACAGCTGCTTGAAGTAGTGATAGAGGGTCTTGTTCTTGTTGGACATGACCGCCAGCGGCGAGTCGTTGCCCATGGAGCCGACAGCTTCCTCGCCCTGCACCGCCATCGGCGACATCAGGAACTTCAGGTCTTCCTGGGTGTAGCCGAACACCTGCTGGCGGTCCAGCAGCGGAATGTCGGACTTGGCGTCATCCTTCTCGGCCGGCAGTTCGTCCAGCTTGATGCGGACGGAGTCGATCCACTGCTTGTACGGCTTGGCGTTGGCGTAGGTGTCCTTCAGTTCCTTGTCGTCGATGATGCGGCCGGCGTCGAGGTCGATGAGGAACATCTTGCCTGGCTGCAGGCGCCATTTCTTGATGATCTTGGACTCGGGAATCGGCAGCACGCCGGATTCGGACGCCATCACCACCAGGTCGTCGTCGGTCTGGATGTAGCGCGCCGGACGCAGGCCGTTGCGGTCCAGGGTGCCGCCGATGTGGCGGCCGTCGGTGAAGGCCATGGCGGCGGGGCCGTCCCACGGCTCCATCATCGCCGCATGGTACTCGTAGAAGGCGCGGCGGTTGTCGTCCATCAGGGTGTGGTTTTCCCAGGCTTCCGGGATCATCATCATCATCGCCTGGGGAACCGGATAGCCGGCCATCACCAGCAGTTCGAGCGCATTGTCGAAGCAGGCGGTGTCGGACTGGCCTTCATAGATCAGCGGGAACAGCTTCTGCAGGTCGTCGCCGAGCACGGCGGATTTCATCACGCCTTCGCGGGCGCGCATCCAGTTGAAGTTGCCCTTGACGGTGTTGATTTCGCCGTTGTGGGCGATCAGGCGGTACGGGTGGGCCAGCGGCCACTCCGGGAAGGTGTTGGTGGAGAAGCGCTGGTGCACCAGGGCCAGGGCCGAGACGCAGCGCGGGTCCTGCAGGTCCTTGTAGTAGACGCCGACCTGGTCGGCCAGCAGCAGGCCCTTGTAGACCACGGTGCGGGCGGACATCGACGGCACGAAGAATTCCTTGCCGTGGATGAGGTTCAGCGCCTGGATGGCGTGGCCGGAGGACTTGCGGATGACGTACAGCTTGCGCTCCAGCGCATCGGTCACCATGATGTCGGCGCCGCGGCCGATGAAGATCTGGCGGATGACCGGCTCTTTGGCGCGCACGGTCGGGGACATCGGCATGTCGGTGTCGATGGGCACGTCGCGCCAGCCGAGCACCACCTGGCCTTCGGCCACGACGGCGCGCTCGATTTCCTGTTCGCAGGCCAGGCGGGATGCATGCTCCTTCGGCAGGAACACCATGCCGACGCCATATTCGCCGGGCGGCGGCAGGGTGATGCCCTGCTTCGCCATTTCCTCGCGGTAGTACTGGTCGGGGATCTGGATCAGTATGCCAGCGCCGTCACCCATCAGCTTGTCGGCGCCCACGGCGCCCCGGTGATCCAGGTTCTTCAGGATCAGCAGGCCCTGCTCGACGATGGAATGACTTTTCTTGCCTTTGATATGAGCAATGAAACCGACGCCACAGGCGTCATGTTCATTGGACGGATCATAGAGTCCTTGCGCTTGCATGAGCTTTCCCCACTGCTAAATAAAGATGAGCCTGAAGGATAGTGCAGCGCTATAGATAGTTCAATAAAAAAAATTGGGGTCAGAGCAGCATTAATTGACGAACCACAAGTGCGCATGCATAAATGGGGACGGAGTTGCAAGCGTTTGATTTCGTGACGGTTTGCTATTTTTAGGTGCAGATGCCAATTCAGGCCGAGATGGGATTACGCTTGGCTGGGCGTCCTCTTTTGGCTGGCGCGACGCGGCGAGCGGTCTCCTTCTCCAGCCGATTGCGGAAGGCTATGGAACCCAGTGGCCATCCCTGGCGCAGATTGCGCGACAGGGACACCACGTCCTGCTCGCTCAATGCCTGCTCATAGGCATCCCGATAAGCCCGTTCCCTTTCGAACGGCGTGTTGCCCAATGCCCAAGTCAGACGGTGATCGGTGATCACCGGGTCGGTGCGGGCGCCAATATGGTGGGCATGGCTGGACCATTCATAGTTCGCCGCCTCGGCCACCAAGCCGTTGCGGACTGGCAACGATTCCAGATAATGGGTGCAGGCTTGCAGATAGGTCGCGGCTTCCACCACCGTGGCGCGGAACCGGCCTTGCCAGAGGGTGCCGGCGCGCTTGTACCTGGCATTGAAGTAAGGCACGTATTGCCGCCCCAGCCATTGCATCATCCGGCCCAGGGATTCGGCGGCCGCCGGCGTCACCAGCAGGTGAACCTGATCCGGCAGCAGCACATAGCCATGCACCGCCACCTGGAACAGCCGGCCGGCCTCCTTCAGCCAGCGGAGGTATGCCTGGTAATCCTCCTGCTCGCGGAACACGGGCTGGTGGTCCAGCGCATCCAGGACGACATAATGCACCTCGTTCGGAATAACCAGTCGGGGTAAGCGGGCCATGGCGAGCGCAAGGAGAAAATCGGCATTATAGGCGCCGATCAGACCGGGCTGTCTGCCGCTTCCCAGCCATGCGCGTGCCGAACGAACCGGTCTTGCCGCGCCAGCCGGAATGTGCGCGCGCCCGACTGGTAATGATGCTGCGCCACTTCCAGCAGCTGGCCACCCTCCCCTTCCGACCGGACATGCAGGCAATTGAAGGAATTCGGCGCGCCCGATCGTACCCGGTGCGACACCGCCGTGCCGGCGCCGGCCAGCACGAAATGGCGGCCGACGTGCGGAAAAGCTCGTGCGGTGGTCGTCGCCAGCGGCACATGCACATGGCCGCTCAGCACCACGTCGACCCCATGGCGCGCCAGATCGGCGGCAATGCGGTCGGCTTCGATCAGAATCTCCGCCGCATCCTCCTCCCGGGCGGTGGCCAGCGGCTGGTGCACGCAGGCGATCAGCAATCCGGCCCGGCCTCCTTCTCCCCCGTCGCGTCTCAGGCCAGCCGCGATGACATCGCTGGCAAGGGTGCCGCGGGTATGACGCAGCCGGCTGGTGGTATCGAAACCGACGATGCGCACCTGGCCATTGCTCCAGCCGGCCGGTGAGTCGCCGAAAGCGCGGCGGTAGCCGGCGTAGGGTTGCACCAGGCGCAGCGGCAGATTGAACAGCGGCAGGTCGTGGTTGCCCGGGATGACCACCAGCGGCAGCGGCGGCAGGGAATCCAGGAAGGCACGCGCCCGCTCGAACTCCGGTTTTCGCGCCCGCTGGGTGATGTCTCCGGACAGCACCAGCACGTCCGGCTGCAGGGCGCGGATGGTTTCCGCGGCCGCCTGCAGCACCGGCGTGACTTCGGTGCCGAAATGCGTGTCGGAAAGATGGACGATGGTGGTCATGCCGGCAAGCCGTCGTGCGGCACCGCCACCGTCAGCGCATCCGGCAGAATCCGGAAATCGAGCGGCGTGGCCAGCCGCACGATTTCGCCATCCACCACCACGTCGATGCGGCGCTTGCGGGTCGCGGCGGAGAAGGCATCGGCGCAAAACGTTTCCAGGCTTTCGTTCTGGTTCAGGCGACGGGTAGCGCCATGCCACAGCAGCTTGGCCGCGCCGAACCGGGTCACCGGCCGCAGCAGCAGCACCGCCAGGCGCCTTTCGCGGGCGCACTGCACCGCATCCAGTTCCAGCCTGGCCAGCTGCAGCTCGTTGTGGCAGACGAATACCATGGCGGTGCGCCGCACCTGCTCATGCCGGGCGCTGGCAATCTTCACCGCGAATGGACGGTAGCCGGCCAGCAGCGTCGCCACCGCCGAGAGCACCGCCACGATGCGCGAGCGGCCGAAGCGGGCCTTGTCCTGCTCCCGCTCGCGGATGATGCGGCTGTAGAGGCCGAAGCTGGCGTTGTTAAGGAACACTTGCTCATTGACCTTGGCCACCGTCACCCGCCGCAGGGCCGGCGCCAGCAGCAGCCGCGCCGCCTCCGCCGCATCCTGCGGAATGCCGAGCTGGCGGGCGAAGTAATTGAACGTGCCGGCCGGGATCACCCCCATCGCCACCCCGTGGCGCAGGCAGGCCGAGGCGACGGCATTGATGGTGCCGTCGCCGCCGACCGCCACCAGCATGCCGCCGCAGGTCGCTGCTTCCGACGCATGCCGGTCGCACAGCGCGGCCAGGCGGGCCGGCGGCGCCACGTCGACGATGGCAAGCCGGTCGCCGGCAGGCGCCAGCGCTTCCTCGATGGCTTGGCGCAGCGCCGGCTTTTCGCCGCTGCCGGCGCGTAAATTGAGGATGACGGTGATGCGGCGGCCTGCCGCGGGAGACGCGGACGGCAATGCCTGTACCGGCTGGATGTCGGTCATGGGTCCGGCTGCTGGTAGGAATGAAATCGCCGGCAGGAGCGCTGCCTGGGTGAATCGGGCAGACGCCCGGCTGGCGCGTGTCCGCCAGCATAGCGCTTTTTGGAAAAGGCAATCCCGACTTGGCGCAAGGAACCGCGCCGGCGAGGCGAACGATGCGTTCAGGCCGTCAGAGCAGCATCCGCACCCATTGCGGATTGACCTGCCGCTGGCGTTCGATGGCTTGCACCGCCAGCACCCGCAATTCGTTCAGCGGCGCCACATCGGCGCTCTCGATTCTGGCCGGCGGCAGCAGCAGGTCCCAGTCGCCGTAGATGAAGCCCACCGGCTGGCGGTTCACCATCAACGGCAGCAGGGTGAAGCTGCGCACCGAGGGCAGCGCCTCGCGCCACCAGCGCGGCAGCTTCTTGACGAAGACGGGGTCGCGCGCATTCTCGACGAAGATCATCTTGTCGTTGGCGAGGGCGGCATGGAACACGTCCGGCTGGTAGGCATCGCCGAAGCGCAGCTGCGGCAGCTTTTCCTGCACGCCTTCGCCGAAGCTCATGCACACCCGGTACAAGCCCTCCTCCTGGTCGCGGATGAAGGCGATGGCGCGGGAAAAGCCGAGGCCCTGGTGCACCGTTTCCAGCGCCATCGTCATGACTTGCGGCAGGCTGGCATTGCCCAGGGCGTCGCGCATGTCGGCCAGGCCGCGCTGCAGGCGCTGCGCCGCATCGGCGGGCTTGCCGAGCGCCGGCGGAAGGCTGACGGGCGGTTCCGTCGCGCGCGCCGGACGCGGAGCGATCGCGTTTTCCTCGACCGCGCTGTCCTGGCCGATGCTCACCGCGGTCAGGACCTGGGCGAACTCGAGCCCCAGCATGTCGGCATAGTCCTGGGCCAGCTGAACCAGCGCCGGGGATTGCGGACCGGCCTCGCTGTACAAGGCGTCGGCGCAGCGCGACGACAGCGTCGACACCGTGGCCAGCCATTCGGCATGATCCAGAGGTTCGCCGGCATCGCGCGGCACGACGTGCCGGAAGGTATCGGTCAGGCTGCCCGGCAGACCCCATTGCCTGCCGGCGAGGCGGCCGACTTCGTCCAGGCCCAGGCCGAGCACCTCGACCGCCGCCTCGTTCTCGCCCATGCCCTGGCGGCACTTTTCCTGCACCGCTTCCCAGCATTCGGTGAGATAGAAGGTCACCATCATGCGGCCCAGGCCATGCAGCATGGAACACACCACCGCTTCCTCGGAATCCCGAGTGCCTGCAGAAGACGCCACCTGGCGGGCGATATGGCCGGCCAGCACCGCCTTTTCCATTTCCTGGCGCGCCACGCTCGAATCGGTGGAGGCGTTGGTCAGGCCGTCGATCAGCTTCAGGCCGAGGGCAAGGTGGCCGATGGTTTCGGTGCCGAGCACGATCACCGCCTTGGAGACGGTGTTGATCCCTTGGCCGAACACCGAATACATGGCGCTGTTGGCCAGGCGCAGCACTTTCTGCGTCAGCGCCGGGTCCGACAGCACGGTGCGGGTCATGTTGAACTCCCGCTCCTCGTCGCCCTGCATGGCGCTGATGATGGTGTGGATCACCTTGGAAAAGCCGGGCATGTCGCCGCGCTGCCGCACCCGCGACCACAGCAGCGCCATGGTCTCGTCGGCGAGCGGGGGCGTCGGCTTAAGCGGGCTCATCGACCGTCTCTCCGGATGCCGCTTCCCGTGCCGCCTGCTCGGCTTCGAGCAAGCTGATGATTTCCTGCGGCGGCAGCGGCCGTCCGGTGAAGAAGCCCTGCACCAGGCCGCATCCCTGTTTGGCCAGGTAATCGAGCTGCTCCTGGTTTTCCACGCCCTCCGCCACGGTGTTGACATCGAGATGGCTGGCGAGGCTGATCACCACGTTGCAGATGGCCGCATCCTTCACCGAGCGCGGCAGGTCCTTGATGAAGGCGCGGTCGATCTTCAGCGTCGCGATCGGGAAGCGCTTCAAATAGGCGAGCGAGGAGTAGCCGGTGCCGAAGTCGTCGATGGCGATGCGGACCTTGCGCGCGGTGATCGCGTTGAGCAGGCTTTCCGCGTGCTCCGGGTCGGACATCAGGATGCCTTCGGTGATCTCCAGCAGCAGCTGCTCGCCGTTCAGGCCGGACAGCCGGATGGCGTCGTTCATGACATCGATGAACTGATCGTTGCGGAACTGGCGCGGGCTGACGTTCACCGACACGTACAGCGGGCGGCCGATGATCTCCTCGAAGCGCTTGATCTGCACGCAGGCCGCCTTCAGCGCCCAGCCGCCGAGCAGGTTGATCAAGCCATTGCTCTCGGCCATGGGGATGAACTGCGCCGGCGAGACCATGCCGGTGCCCGGCCGCATCCAGCGCATCAGCGCCTCGAAGCCCATGATCTGGCGGCTCCGGGCATCGACGATGGGCTGGTAGTGCAGCAGGAACTCGCCGTCGCGCACCGCCTGGAACATGGCGGCTTCGAGCGAGACGTCGTGCTCCGGCTGGGTGAATTTCTCGGCGCTGTAGATGACGCAGCGCGCCTTGCCGGTTTCCTTGGCGCGGTACATCGCGGTGTCGGCATGGGCGAGCAGCTTGACTTCGCTGTCGCCGTGCTCGGGGAATACGGCGACGCCGATCGAGGTGCCGATGTACAGCGTATGGCCCTGTATCTCGAACGGCTGCTGCATGGCGGAAATCATGCGCCGGGCGATGATCTGCAGCTCGGCCTCCGACACCGCGCCCGGCACCACGGCCACGAATTCGTCGCCGCCGACGCGTGCCAGGGTGTCAATGTCGCGCAGCGTGTCCATCAGGCGCGCCGCCGCCACCTGCAGCAGCGCATCGCCGACCGGATGGCCGAGCGCATCGTTGACCTTCTTGAAACCGTCCAGGTCCAGCGCCAGCACCGCGAAGCCCTTGCCGGTGCGGCGCGACTGGGCCATCGCCATGCGGATGCGGTCCGACAGCAGCGAGCGGTTGGGCAGGCCGGTAAGGGCGTCGTGGGTCGCCATGTGGCGCAGGCGCTCTTCGGTTTCCTGCTGGCTGGTGATGTCGCGTCCCACCGCCAGCAGTTCGGTATCCTGGCTTTCGCCGGCATAGGCCGACAGCTGCAGTTCCATCCAGAGCGAATTCTGGGCCGTCTTCATGCGCAGGTTGACCCGTGTCGGGCGCGCTGCGCGTATGGCTTCCTCGATCGCCGACTTCAGCGCGACGTGATCGACCGGGGCCACCAGCGCCGCCAGCGGCAATCCGGCGAGTTCGGCATCGGTGCCGATCAGCTCGCGGGCGCGCCGGCTGAAGCCGATGATTTCGCCCTGCCGGTCGAGTCGAAATACCGCATCCCCAGCCGCTTCCATCAGGCTGTCGAGTTGGGCTTTCATCGCGGTTTCTGGCCGGTCGCGGCGTATGGAAAACATGTTGCTGCTTGATCCCGTTCGGGTATGGCGCCGGCTTGCATGTCAAATGTCAGGCCACCATACATTGCTTTAACGCAATATTAGCAAATTGCAGCTGGTAAATTCATTTTTTGGAAAAAAAAGTAAAGCGATGCTGCGAAATCGCCTTGGCAAAAAGAAAAGCCCCGCCCGGCAGGATGCCGGCGGGGCTGATGTTCAGCTCTGCAATGGACTGGAGATCAGAACGGGATGTCGTCATCCATGTCGCTGAAGTTCGGCGCCGGCTTGGACGCGCCGCGGGAAGCGCCGCCGCCTGAGGCGGGCGCCGGACGGGACGGCATGCCGCCGCCGTATTCGTCATCCATGGAAGCACCGCCGCCTGCGCCGCCGCCCATGCCCTGCCGGCTGCCCAGCATCTGCATGGTGTCGGCGATGATCTCGGTGGTGTAGCGCTCCACGCCTTCCTTGTCGGTCCACTTGCGGGTCTGCAGGCGGCCCTCGACGTACACCTGGGAACCCTTCTTCAAGTACTGGCCGGCGATTTCCGCCAGCTTGCGGTAGAAGGTGATGCGATGCCACTCGGTCAGTTCCTTCTTTTCGCCGGTGGCCTTGTCCTTCCAGCTCTCGGTGGTCGCCACCGCCACGTTGGTGACCGCGTCGCCGTTGGGCATGTAGCGGGTTTCCGGGTCGCGGCCCAGGTTGCCGACGATGATGACCTTGTTTACCGATGCCATAATTTTCTCCTCACCTAAAATTCCTAGACAGCCGCTGGCTGGGCAACCCCGCGCGGCGGCAGATTTCGCATGCCCGACGCGATTATAAGCCAGGCGATGCTCACGGCCATGCCCAAAATAAAGACCGACTGCGGCCCAAGATGCTGCTTCATCCAGCCGCCCATCGCGCCGCCGCAGAACAGGCCGATCGCCTGCAAGGTATTGTAGACGCCGAGGGCCGCGCCCTTGGCCGAGGCCGGCGCCAGGCGCGACACCAGGGAGGGCTGGGTCGCCTCCAGGATGTTGAAGGCGATGAAGAAGGCCAGCAGCAGCGCCACCAGCAGGCCCCAGTGCATGCCGTCCGGATGCGACAGCACCAGCCAGAAGCCGGCCTGCACCAGGCACATCAGCATGATGGCGCCGAGGAACACCTGCTTCGACCTGCCGCGCCGCTCGCCGGCGAAGACGGCCGGCAGCATCAGGATGAAGGAACCCAGCACCACCGGCAGATACACCTTCCAGTGCTCGGCGATCGGCAGGTCGGCAAACTGCACCAGGGCCGCCGGCACGACGACGAACATCGCCATCTGCGTCAGGTGCAGGGCGAACACGCCGTAGTTCAGGCGCAGCAGCTCGCCATTCTTCAGGACGGAAGAGAACGGCACCTTGTTCATCGCCGGCGCAAGCGGCGCCGGCGGCACCACGTAGGCGACGACGAAGATGGCAGCGATCGACAGCACGCCGGTCAGGATGAAGATGCCCCCCATGCCGATCGCCTGGTACAGCACCGGCGCGGCGATCAGCGACAGCGCGAAGGTCAGGCCGATGGAGCCGCCCACCATGGCCATGGCCTTGGTGCGGTGCTCTTCCCGGGTGGTGTCGGCGATGTAGGCGGTGACGGCGGCGGAGATGGCACCGGCGCCCTGGGCGGCGCGGCCGAAGATGACCCAGTAGATATTGGTGGCGGCCGCCGCGACGAAGGAACCGAGCGCGAACAGGATCAGGCCGATGATGATGACCCGCTTGCGGCCGTATTTGTCGGAGGCGGCGCCGAAGGGAATCTGGCCGAAGGATTGGGTCAGGCCGTAGATGCCCATCGCCAGCCCGACCAGGGTGGCGCTGTCGCCGCCTGGCAGGGAACGGGCATGTACTGCGAACACCGGCAGGATGAGGAACATGCCGAGCATGCGCAAGGCAAAAATTGACGCCAGCGACACGCTGGCGCGGACTTCCTCGCGGCTCATTTTGTCGGCGGAAGCGGAAGCTTTATTGGTTGGCATGAGGTCTTGACAACGGGGCGAAGTGCTGCGTACGAGCGACTTCAAAACCCGTTATAGTATCAGGTTGACCGATTCAAAGCCCCTGTCCCTGTTGAAAGCAGTTCATGGAAGAAATTCGAATTCGCGGCGCCCGTACCCACAACCTGAAGAACATCAGTCTTGAACTCCCCCGGAACAAGTTGATCGTCATCACCGGACTGTCCGGCTCCGGCAAGTCCTCGCTCGCCTTCGACACCCTGTACGCCGAGGGGCAGCGCCGCTACGTGGAGTCGCTGTCCGCCTATGCGCGCCAGTTCCTGCAGCTGATGGAAAAGCCGGACGTGGACCTGATCGAGGGCCTGTCGCCGGCAATCTCGATCGAGCAGAAGGCGACCTCGCACAATCCCCGCTCCACCGTCGGCACGGTGACCGAGATCCACGACTACCTGCGCCTGCTGTATGCCCGCGTCGGCACGCCCTACTGCCCCGACCATCCGGAAAATCCGCTGGCGGCGCAGTCGGTGTCGCAGATGGTCGATGCGGTGCTGGCCATGCCGGAAGACACCAAGCTGATGATCCTGGCGCCGGTGGTGGCCAACCGCAAGGGCGAGCATGTCGACCTGTTCGAGGAAATGCAGGCCCAGGGCTTCGTCCGCTTCCGCATCCAGAGCGGCACGGGCAAGGCGCGCGTCTATGACGTGGACGACCTGCCGAAGCTGAAGAAGACCGAGAAGCACACCATCGACGTCGTCATCGACCGCCTAAAGACCCGGCCCGACGTCAAGCAGCGCCTGGCCGAAAGCTTCGAGACGGCGCTGCGCCTGGCCGACGGCCGCGCCATCGCGCTCGAGATGGATACCGACAAGGAGCACCTGTACTCCAACAAGTTCGCCTGCCCGACCTGCGGCTACTCGCTGCAGGAACTGGAGCCGCGCCTGTTCTCCTTCAACAACCCGATGGGCGCCTGCCAGGAGTGCGACGGCCTGGGACACATCGAATTCTTCGATCCGAAGCGCATCGTCGCCTTCCCCAACCTGTCGCTGGCCAGCGGCGCGATCAAGGGCTGGGACAGGCGCAACCAGTTCTATTACCAGATGCTCACCAGTTTGGCGGAGCACTACAACTTCGACCTGGACGAGCCGTTCGAGAAGCTGCCGGAGAACGCGCAGCAGGTGGTGCTGTACGGCTCCGGCCGGCAGACGGTGCCCTTTACCTACATCAACGAGCGCGGCCGCGCGGTGGTGCGGGAGCATACCTTCGAAGGCGTGGTGAACAACCTGCAGCGCCGCTACCGCGAAACCGATTCGATGGCGGTGAAGGAAGAACTGGCCAAGTTCATCAACCAGAAAGCCTGCCCGGTCTGCGAAGGCGCCCGCCTGCGGGTGGAGGCGCGCAACGTCAAGGTGGGCAGCGGCAGGCAGCAGCGCGCCATCTATGAAGTGGCGGCGACGCCGCTGCGCGAGACGCTGGAATTCTTCGAGACCCTGAAGCTGACCGGCGCCAAGCGCGAGATCGCCGACCGCATCATCAAGGAAATCGTCTCGCGCCTGAAGTTCCTGAACAACGTCGGCCTCGACTATCTCTCGCTGGAGCGCAGCGCCGATACCCTGTCGGGCGGCGAAGCGCAGCGCATCCGCCTGGCGTCGCAGATCGGCTCCGGCCTGACCGGCGTCATGTACGTGCTCGACGAGCCCTCCATCGGCCTGCACCAGCGCGACAACGACCGCCTGATCGCCACCCTGCAGCACCTGCGCGACATCGGCAACAGCGTGCTGGTGGTGGAGCATGACGAGGACGCCATCCGCTGCGCCGACTACATCGTCGACATGGGTCCCGGTGCCGGCGTGCATGGCGGCGAGGTGATCGCGCGCGGCTCGCTGCCCGAGATCCTCAAGAGCAAGAAGTCGCTCACCGCCAAGTATTTGAACGGCACGCTGGAAATCGCGGTGCCGAAGAAGCGCACGGCGTCCGATCCGAAGCGCCAGCTGGTGATCACCGGCGCCTCCGGCAACAATCTGCGCGACGTCACCCTGCAACTGCCGGTCGGCCTGCTGACCTGCGTTACCGGCGTTTCCGGCTCCGGCAAGTCGACCCTGGTCAATGACACCCTGTACAACGCCGCCGCGCGCCATCTGTACGGCTCGCATGCGGAACCGGCGCCGTTCGAGTCCATCTCCGGCCTGGAGCATTTCGACAAGGTGATCGCGGTGGACCAGGCGCCGATCGGCCGCACGCCGCGCTCGAATCCGGCCACCTACACCGGCCTGTTCACCCCGATCCGGGACCTGTTCGCCACGGTGCCGGCGGCCAAGGAGCGCGGCTACTCGGCCGGCCGCTTCTCCTTCAACGTCAAGGGCGGCCGCTGCGAGGCTTGCCAGGGCGACGGCGTGCTGAAAGTGGAAATGCACTTCCTGCCCGACGTCTACGTCCCCTGCGACGTCTGCCACGGCAAGCGCTACAACCGCGAGACGCTGGAAGTCGAATACAAGGGCAAGAACGTCAACGACGTGCTCGGCATGACGGTGGAAGAAGCGTTCGAATTCTTCAAGCCGGTACCGGTCATCGCCCGCAAGCTGCAGACCCTGCTCGACGTCGGCCTCGGCTACATCCGCCTCGGCCAGAGCGCCACGACCCTGTCGGGCGGCGAGGCTCAGCGGGTCAAGCTGTCGCTGGAACTGTCCAAGCGCGACACCGGCCGCACCCTCTACATCCTGGACGAGCCGACCACCGGCCTGCACTTCCACGACATCGACCTGCTGCTGAAGGTGATCCATCGCCTGCGCGACCAGGGCAACACGGTGGTCATCATCGAGCACAACCTGGACGTGATCAAAACCGCCGACTGGCTAGTGGACCTCGGTCCGGAAGGCGGCGCGGGCGGCGGGCAAATCATTGCCGCCGGCACGCCGGAGGACGTGTCGAAGAACCCGGCCAGCCATACCGGCCGCTACCTCGCTCCGCTGCTGACGAGGAAGAAGGCAGCCTGATGACGGCCCGGCATCTGCGCATCTCCGGCGTGGTGCAGGGCGTCGGCTACCGCGCCGCGTTCGAGCGGCGGGCGCGCGTGCTCGGCTTGTCGGGCTGGGTGCGCAACCGCAGCGACGGCACGGTGGAAGCCGTGGTCGCGGGCAGCGAGGAGGCATTGAACGAGATCATCGTCTGGTCGCAGCGCGGCCCGGCGATGGCCAGGGTGGACGATGTGGCCGTCATGGAAGCGGCGCAGGACGCGGCCGGCGATGCCGGCTTCCGGGTGCTGCCGACCGCTTGAAGATTACGCGCTTCAGCGCAGGCCCAGCCAGAGGCCGAGCGGCACGAAAGCCAGCGCCAGGAAATTTCCGAGCAGGACGATGGATGCCACCTTGTCCGGCTCCTGCTTGTATTGCTCCGCCACCATGAAGCAGAACACGGCCGGCGGCAGCGAGGCGAACAGATACATCTGGCCGCGCTGGGCCGGCGGAAGCATCAGCAGGCCATCCAGCAGCCAGGCGACCGCCAGCCCGGACAGCGGGCAGACGATGGCGCCCATCAGCCCGATATGCCAGCTCTTGAGGGTGACGTCGGTCATGCGCACGCCGAGTGAAAACAGCATGAGGGGAATGCAGGCGTCGCCCAGCATCTTCATCGCCTGCATCAGCGGCGCCGGTAGCGCGATATGGAAAACCGCGAACACCATGCCGAGCATCATCGACAGCATCATCGGGCTGACCAGGAATTTCAGCGACGAGCCCTGGCGCGCCCGACCGCTCTCGATGATCTTGATGCCGACGGTGAAGTACACCACGTTGCAAGCCATGAAGAGCGCCACCGCCGAGGACAGGCCGGCCGGGCCGAAGGCCAGCGCCGCCAGCGGCAGGCCCATGTTGCCGCAATTGTTGTACATCATCGGCGGCACGAAGCTGCGCGGGTCGTAGCCCAGCAGCTTGCATACCGGCCAGGCAATGAGGCCGGAGCCGAGCGCGATCAATACCCCGGCCAGGATCAGCATGCTGTTGTGCGCCAGGTCGAATTCCTTGGCCGCGAGCGCGCTGAACACCAGCAGCGGGCACAGCACGTCCATGCTGATCCGGTTCACCGCACCCATGTCCGACTTCACCGCATCGCCGCGCAAGCGGGCATAGCCGTAGCCGAGCGCGATGGTCAGGAAAACCGGCAGGATGATGCTGAGGATGCGCTCGAAGACTTGCATGGACGGGAAGCGGAGGGACGAAGGACAGGCGGCATTGTAGCCTGCCGCCCCCCGGCGCGTTCCGCAGGGCGGCGCCGAGACGGCCCTGCTTCAGTGCTTCTTCAGCAGGCGCTCCTCCGCCAGCGCCACGCCTTCGGTGGTGCCGCGCAGGACCACGATATCGCCCGGCTCCAGCACGGTGTCGGGCATGACATCGATGCGCTGCTTGCCGCGGCGGACAATGGTGACCTCGGCGCCGAGCGGGGCCAGGTCGAGCTGCTGCAGCGACTGGCCGACGGCGCCCGCGCCTTCGTCCAGCGCCACCGAATGCAGCCGCACATGCAGGTGCTCCGCATCGTCCGGCGCATCGCCGGCGCCGTGGAAATAGCCGCGCAAGGAGGCATAGCGCTCGCCGCGCGCCACCTGCACCCGATGCACCACCCGACGCACCGGCACGCCAAGCATCAGCAGCGCATGCGAAGCCAGCATCAAGCTGCCCTCGATCGCTTCCGGCACGACCTCGGTGGCGCCGGCGGCACGCAGCTTGTCGAGATCGGCGTCGTCGTGGCTGCGCACGATCACCGGCAGCGTCGGCGCCAGCTCATGGGCGAAGCTGAGCAGCTTGATGGCCGAAGGCGTGCCGGCGAAGGTGATCACCAGCACCGCTGCACGGTGAATGCCGGCCGCCACCAGGCTTTCGCGCCGGGCTGCATCGCCATAGGAGACGTTGGCGCCGGCCGCCTGCGCCTCGCGTACCCGATCCGGGTCGAGGTCGAGCGCATGGTAGGCAATCTTTTCTTCCTCCAGCAGCCGCGCCAGGCTCTGGCCGCTGCGGCCGAAGCCGGCGATCAGCACATGCTTCTGGGTGGTCATGGTTCGGGTCGCGATCTGGGTCAGCGCCAGCGACTGCAGCATCCATTCATTGGCCGACAGCTTCATCACGATCGCATCCGACTTCTCGATGATGAAGGGCGCCAGCAGCATCGACAGCACCATCGACGCCAGGATCAGCTGGATCAGCATGGGATCCATCAGTTGCAGGCCGCCGACCTGATTCAGCAGCACGAAGCCGAATTCGCCCGCCTGCGCGAGATAGAGGCCGGTGCGCAGGGCGACGCCGGTGGATTCGCCGGCCAGGCGGGCCATCAGGGCGATCAGCCCGAACTTCACCAGCACCGGGCCGCTCAACAGCAGCAGCACCAGCCAGAAATGCTCCACCACCAGCCGCACGTTGAGCAGCATGCCGACGGTGACGAAGAACAGGCCGAGCAGCACGTCACGGAAGGGCTTGATGTCTTCCTCCACCTGGTGCTTGTACTCGGTTTCCGAGATCAGCATGCCGGCGACGAAGGCGCCCAGCGCCATGGACAGCCCGGCCAGTTCGGTGATCCAGGCGGCGCCCAGCGTGATCAGCAGCAGGTTCAGCATGAACAGCTCCTGCGAGCGCCGCTTGACCACGATGCGGAACCAGCCGCGCATGAGCTGCTGGCCGATCACCAGCAGCAGCACCAGCACGATCATCGCCTTCATGCCGGCCAGCGCCAGGGTCGGCAGCAGGTCGCCGGTATTTCGGGCCAGCGCCGGCACCAGGATCAGCAGCGGCACCACCGCCAGGTCCTGAAACAGCAGGATGCCGATGATCTGGCGTCCATGCGGCGCTTCCAGCTCCAGCCTTTCGGTGAGCAGCTTGGAGACGATGGCGGTGGAGGACATGCACAGCGCCCCGCCGAGGGCGAAGGCGGCGCGCCAGCTGATGTTCAGGAATTGCGGCAGGAAGGTCGCCATCAGCCAGCCGAACAGCATGGCGGCGACGATGGTCAGCAGCACTTGCGCCATGCCCAGCCCGAACACGGTGCGACGCATGGCCGACAGCCGGGGCAGCGAAAACTCGAGGCCGATGGAGAACATCAGGAACACCACGCCGAATTCCGCCAGCAGGCTGGTCGTGTTGTTTTCCTCAGCCAAGCCGAAGCCATGGGGACCGATGACGATGCCGACCGCCAGATAGCCCAGCATGGGCGGCAGATGCAGAGTGCGGAAGACCACCACGCCGAAGACCGCGCTGGCGAGAAGCAACAAGGTCAGTTCAAGAGCTGAATGCATGCATCCTGGATGAAGAGGTTTTTGCTGATTTCCCGATGGACGATGCGTGCGGGAATCCCCATCGCAATGCAGCTTGAGCGCCCTCAAGGCGGGAAATTATCTGGGCACTGGCAGGTTTTTTGCTTTGCCAGTTGGTTTATACTTCGGGCATGAGTGTACCCCATGCCCCAACCCCGCCGAAATCCTTCGATGACGCCGACGCCCAACGCGTGCTGGCGTTGGCCTGCGACACCCTGCAAATCGAAGCCGATGCCATTATTGCATTAAAACAGCGTCTTGCCGCCGGTGCCGGGCAGACCTTCATCGCCGGAGTGCGCCTGATCCTCGATTGCCCCGGCCGCGTTGTCGTTTCCGGCATGGGCAAGTCCGGCCACATCGCCCGCAAGATCGCCGCGACCCTTGCCTCCACCGGCACGCCGGCGCTGTTCGTCCACCCGGCCGAGGCCGCCCACGGCGATCTCGGCATGGTGACCCTGTCCGATGTCTTCGTCGCCATCTCGAACTCGGGCGAGACCGCCGAGCTCCTTGCCATCGTACCCATCATCAAGCGCATGGGCGCCAAGCTGATCGCCATCACCGGCAACGACGCCTCCAGCCTGGCGCAGCTGTCGAACGTGCACCTCAATGCCGGCGTGGAGAAGGAAGCCTGCCCGCTCAACCTGGCGCCGACGGCCAGCACCACCGCCACCCTCGCTCTGGGCGATGCTTTGGCGGTGGCGCTGCTGGATGCGCGCGGCTTCAAGGAAGACGACTTCGCCCGCTCCCATCCCGGCGGCGCGCTCGGCCGGCGCCTGCTGACCCACGTGCGCGATGTCATGCGCTCCGGCGATGCCGTCCCTGCCGTCGCGGCCGGGGTGTCCCTGACCGACGCCTTGCTCGAGATCAGCAGCAAGGGCATGGGCATGACCGCCATCGTCGATGCGGACCGGCGCGCCGTCGGCATCTTCACCGACGGCGACCTGCGCCGCCTGCTGGAGGGAGCCCACGATTTCGCCAAGCTGAAGATCGCCGAGGTGATGCATGCCAACCCCCGCACCATCGGCCCGGATCAGCTGGCGGTGGAAGCAGTGGAGATGATGGAGAAATTCCGCATCAATCAGCTGCTCGTGGCCGATGCGCAGGGAGCGCTGGTCGGCGCCCTGCACATCCATGACCTGACCCGCGCCAAGGTGATCTGATGGATGCCAGCGTGATGGACAGGGCGCGCCGGGTTCGCCTCATGGTCTTCGACGTCGACGGCGTGCTGACTGACGGCGGGCTGCATTACGGCCCCGAGGGCGAGGTGCTGAAGCGCTTCAACGTGCTCGACGGCCACGGCATCAAGCTGCTGCAGCAGTCGGGCGTGGACACCGCCATCATCAGCGCGCGCAAGTCCGCCATCGTCGAGCGCCGCGCTGCCGACCTCGGCATACGTCATGTGCGGCAAGGCGTGCACGACAAGCGCACCGCCTTCGCCGAATTGCTGCGCGAGACCGGCCTGAGCGCAGAGCAATGCGGCTTCATTGGCGACGATGTCATCGACCTTCCGATTCTGCTGCAGGTCGGCTTTGCCGCCAGCGTGCCCAACGGCCACGAGGCGGTGACTTCCCGGGTGCACTATGTCACGCGGTCGGGCGGTGGCCAGGGCGCGGCGCGCGAGCTGTGCGACCTGATCCTGCGCGCGCAGGGCAACTATGAAGCGGCCCTGGCGCCGTACCTGACATGAGATTCCGTCCGCGCCGCCTGCGCGCGCTGTTGATCTTCCCGCCGCTGCTCGCGCTGGCGCTGGGCAGCTTCTGGCTGCTGGAAGTGACGCGCCGCGCCGGCGAGGAAACGCCCGGTGTGCAGAACCGCACTGAGCCCGATTTTTACGTCGAGAAATTCAGCTATGTCAGAATCTCGAACAAGACCGCGACGCGCTATCACGTCGCCGGCGAGCGCCTGACCCACCAGCCGCAGGATGACTCCTACGAAGTGGAACAGCCGGTGCTCAGCGGCCTCAACGATCCGCAGACGCCGCCCTTCATGATCAATGCCGAACATGCCCGCCTGGAAAATCAGGGGGAGAAGGTGCATCTGTATCGGAACGTGCAGATGGACCGGCCGGCATCGGGCCAGTCGGATCATCTGCACCTGACGTCGGACTACATGCTGGTGCTGCCGGACGAGTACATCATGCGCACCGACAAGCCGGTGGATATCACCACCAGCCAAGCACACCTTGCCGGCATCGGCATGTATGCCAACCATGCCACCGGCGAGTTTCGCCTGGCCGGCAAGGTGCATGGCACTTATCAAGCCGCACGCCGTTGAGCCGCGCTATAACAATATATCGAGGACTTCGAATGATCCGTGGTGTTCTGCTCCGACTTTTCCTGCTGACGGGATTGGCTGTGGCGGGAGTCGCCCATGCCGAAAAGGCCGACTCCGACAAGCCGACCAACGTAGAGGCCGACCAGATGGCCTATGACGATGTGCATCAGGTCAATACCTTCACTGGCAATGTGGTGCTCACGCGCGGCACGCTGATCATGCGCGCCGCCAAGCTGGTGGTCACGCAGGATCCGGCCGGATACCAGTACGCCACGCTCACCGCCGCGCCCGGCGCGCTGGCCACGTTTCGCCAGAAGCGCGACGGCGGTCCGAATCAATGGGTGGAAGGCGAGGCGGTGCGCATCGAGTACGACGGCAAGGCGGAACTCGTGAAGCTGTTCACCCGCGCCAAACTGCGCCGGCTGGAAGGCACGAAACCGACAGATGAAGTGGAAGGCGAGTTCATTTCCTACGACAGCCGGGCGGAGTTTTTCTCGGTCAACAATACCGCCACCGGCGAGAGCAAGCCGGGCGGCGGGCGCATCAAGGCGGTCATCCAGCCGCGCAACGACGCGAAGGGCAAGTGAGATGCAGAACAGGCTCGAAGCCCGCGGCTTGCAGAAGAGCTATGGCGCGCGCCAGGTGGTGCGCGATGTGTCCCTGCAAGTCGAATGCGGCCAGGTGGTCGGCCTGCTTGGCCCGAACGGCGCCGGCAAGACGACGTCGTTCTACATGATCGTCGGACTGGTGCCGTCGGATGCTGGCGAGATCCATCTCAACGGCGTTGCGATCTCACGACTGCCGATTCATCGGCGCGCGACCCTTGGTTTATCCTATCTGCCGCAGGAAGCTTCGGTGTTCCGGAAGCTGACCGTGGCGGAGAACATTCGCGCCGTGCTCGAATTGCAGCGCGACAACGGCAAACCCCTGGCAGGCAGCGTCATCGATGAAAAACTCGGCACCCTGCTGGCGGAACTGCAGATAGAAAAACTGAAGGACAACCAGGCGCTGTCCCTGTCCGGCGGAGAACGGCGCCGGGTGGAAATCGCCCGGGCGCTGGCAACCAATCCGCGCTTCGTGCTGCTGGACGAACCCTTCGCCGGCGTGGACCCGATTGCCGTGATCGAGATCCAGCGCATCGTGCGCTTTCTGAAGGAACGCGGCATCGGCGTGTTGATTACCGACCACAACGTGCGCGAAACCCTCGGGATTTGCGACCGGGCGTATATCATCAATCAAGGCGCCGTTCTGGCGAGCGGTACGCCGGATGAAATCATCGAGAATGAATCCGTGAGACGGGTTTACCTGGGAGAACACTTCCGCATGTAGGAAGACTCAAACAAGCATGAAACAGACCCTCCAACTTCGCATCTCGCAACATCTGGCGCTCACTCCGCAGCTGCAGCAGTCGATCCGGCTATTGCAGTTGTCCACTCTCGAGCTGCACCAGGAGCTGGAGCAGATCCTGTCCGAGAACCCGATGCTGGAACGCGTCGACGATCCGCTCGACAATTCGGTGCGGCTGCTCGCCGACGGCGCCATCACGCTTGGCAGCACCTCGCAGGAGTCGACCGGCACGACCACCGAATCGGGGCCTGCCGGCGAAGGCGAAGGCTTCAGCGGCAGCGAAGGCAACGGCGAAGGCGCCGAGGGGGAAGGCGCCGGAGACAAGGACTGGAGCTTCGACGACGTTGCCCGCACCTCCAAGGCCCCGGAAGATGATGATGCCCGTCCGCAACTGGAGGCGCACGACACCACGCTGCGCGAACACCTGCTGGAACAGATGCGCGTGACGGTGCGCGAAAGCCGCGACCGGGCGCTGGTGGAGCTGATTATCGACGCCCTCAACGACAACGGTTATCTGGAAGAGCCGCTGGAGGAAATCCATGCCCGCCTGCCGGAAGAACTCGGCGTGGAACTGGAAGAACTGAACGTGGCGTTGAAGTTGCTGCAGAGCTTCGAACCGGCCGGCGTGGGCGCACGCTGCGCCTCGGAATGCCTGGCCATCCAGATCCGCCGCTTCCCCAAGGTGCCGCTGGTGACCCGCCGGCGCGCGCTGACCATCGTCGAGCAGCACCTGACGCTGTTCGCCCAGCGCGACTTCAACAAGCTGAAGAAGGTTCTCGACTGCGACGACGAAGACCTGCGCGAAGCCCAGGTGATCATCAAGCAGTGCAACCCGCATCCGGGCGCCGCCTTCGCTTCCGATGCCTCGGATTTCGTCGTGCCGGACGTGATCGTCAAGAAAACGAAGAACGGCTGGCAAGTCATGTTGAACCATGATGTCATGCCGCGCCTGCGGGTGAATGCGCTGTATGCCAACATCCTCAAGCAGAGCAAGGGTGAGGGATCGCTCACTTCGCAGCTGCAGGAGGCAAAATGGCTGATCAAGAACATGCGCCAGCGTTTTGACACCATTCTGCGCGTGGCGCAGGCCATCGTAGACCGCCAGCGCAACTTCTTTTCCCACGGCGAAGTGGCAATGCGCCCTCTTGTGTTGCGCGAGATAGCTGATACACTGGGCTTACACGAGAGCACAATCTCGCGTGTCACGACTCAGAAGTACATGCTTACCCCGCATGGAATGTTCGAGTTGAAATACTTCTTCGGAAGTCACGTCGCCACGGAGGCAGGAGGAGAAGCCTCGTCGACGGCGATCAGAGCACTCATCAAACAATTGATAGGAGCAGAAGACCCCAAGAATCCATTCTCGGATAGCAAGATTGCGGACATGTTGGGGGAACAAGGCATGGTGGTCGCGCGCAGAACCGTCGCCAAATATCGCGAAGCCTTGAAGATTCCGCCCGTCAACCTCCGCAAGTCCCTGTAGTACCCAAAACCATGTAGTGGTTACCGTTGCTGTGTTCCGGCGTGGCTCGTCTGCGCGGACACGTTGAGAACCGCCAGCGACACCATCCATAGGAGCGCTGTATGAATCTCACCATCAGTGGACATCATCTCGAACTGACCCCAGCCATTCGCGACTACGTGCAAGGCAAGCTGGAGCGCATTACACGCCATTTCGACCATGTCATTGATATCGCGGTCATCCTCGGGGTCGAGAAACCCTCCGAGAAGGACAAGCGTCAACGAGCCGAAGTGAACCTGCGCCTGAGGGGCAGCCTCATCCACGTGGAGAGTTTTGCAGGAGACCTGTACGCAGCGATCGATTCACTGATCGACAAGCTGGACCGCCAGGTGTTGAAGTACAAGACCAAGGTTCAGGACCATCAGCGCGACGCCATCAAGCGCATGCCTGACATGGCTTCCGCGTAGATCGCGATTATCCCAACCGCGCCCGAGGGCGCAATTTGAAGGGCGCATGACGGCGCCCTTTTTCATGTTCGTCCCAGCCGTCGCTGGGGCAATCTCATCGAAAGTCTGGCGGACGACAGAGCGCGCCATGCCGCTTGGCTACAATGAAGCCCTCACTTCATCTTTTCCTCGTATGAGCCAGGACATCCTCAGTCAAGTGCATCGCCGCATCGGCTTCATCACCCTCAATCGGGCGGCAGCCCTGAATTCGCTTTCGCTGCCGATGATCAGGACCATGACCGAGCAATTGCAAGCATGGCGGTCGGATCCGGCCATTGATGCCGTGGTAGTGGACAGCAGCAGCGACAAGGCTTTCTGCGCCGGCGGCGACATCCGTTTCTTCCATCGTGCCGGATCGAGCACGCCGGCCGGCGGCAGCGCTCTTCTGGAAGATTTCTTCACCGAGGAGTATGCGCTCAACCACCTGGTGCATCATTACCCCAAGCCGTATGTGGCCCTGATGAACGGCATCGTGATGGGCGGCGGGATGGGCATCGCTCAGGCGGGCGCTGCGAGCCGGCTGCGCGTCGTCACCGAGCGGACCCGGATGGCCATGCCGGAGGTGAACATCGGCTTGTTTCCGGACGTCGGCGGCAGCCACTTCCTGTCGCGGGCACGCGGCCAAGTCGGGACCTATCTCGCGCTCACCGGCGAAGCCATAGGCGCAGCCGATGCGCTGTTTGCCGGACTGGCGGACGTGTGCCTGCCAAGTGCACGGCTTGAGGAATTGAGGGCAGCCCTGCGCCAGTCGCATGCCGACGATGTGCATGCGCTCATCGATCGCTTCGCTGTGTCGCAAGATACCTTGCCCGCGCCGGGGCTGCTGGCGGTGAACGAAGCCGCCATCGAGCGGCATTTCAGTCTGGCGACCGTTGGCGAAATCATGGCCTCCCTCGGCCGGGACGACAGCCCCTTCGCACGATCCTGCCTGCAAGCGATGGGCCGGCGCTCGCCGTTGATGATGTGCGTGGCGCTCGAGCAGTTGCGCCGCGGCGCCGGCATGCATATCGCCGATTGCCTGCGCATGGAGCGCAGCATGATGCGCTGCTGCTTCGAACAGGGCGAAGCGCTGGAAGGCATACGGGCTCTGGTGATCGACAAGGACAATCAGCCGCGCTGGCAACCGGCGCGGCTGGATGAAGTGACGGAGGCGATGATAGCCCGCTTTTTCGAGCCGGCGTGGCCGGCGCATGCGCATCCGCTGCGGGACTTCGTTTAGGAAGAGCGAGCTTGCGGCTGCGGTATTTGCTTCCCCGCTTTTGCAGGCGCAGCGCCGCTGTCGTGCGCCGAGGCTTCAGTCCTCGCCAACGGTGAACAGGCGGCGGTGTTCGCGCATGGCGTAGCGGTCCGTCATGCCGGCGATGTAATCGGCCACCTTGCGCGCCTGGCGGCCGACGGCACCGGCATTCGCTTCCAGCTGATAGTCTGGCGGAAGCAGCCGCGGCTCATCCATGAATGCCTCAAACAGATCGGAAACGATGCGGCGCGCCTTGCTGGTCATGCGGTTGACCTGGTAATGGTGGTACAGGTTACGGCTCAGGAACTGCTTCAGGTGCACCGCATCGCGCTTCATGGCATCGGAGAACGCAATGAGCGGCGGCGCCGCGCGTACGTCCTCCACACTCTTTACGCCGGCGTCGAGGATGCGCTGCGCCGAGGTGGCGGACAGATCGACGATCAATGCATTGATCATGCGCCGAATGGTTTCATGAATGGCGCGCCGGCCGCCGATGCCGGGGCAGGCCAGCTCCGCCTCGCGCCGATGCCGCGCATAGAAGTCGACCTGCTCCATTTGCTCGGTGGTCAGCAGTCCCGAGCGCAGTCCGTCGTCGATGTCGTGGTTGTTGTAGGCGATTTCGTCGGCGAGATTGGCGAGTTGGGCTTCCAGCGTCGGCTGCCGGCGGTCGATGAAGCGCTGTCCGAGCTCGCCGAGCTTCAATGCATTGGCATGCGAGCAGTGCTTCAATATTCCCTCCCGCGTTTCGAACATGAGGTTGAGGCCATTGAAGGCGCCATAGTGCTCTTCCAGCTCATCGACCACCCGCAGGCTCTGCAGGTTGTGCTCGAAGCCGCCGTGGTCTTTCATGCAGGCGTTCAGGGCATCCTGGCCGGCATGGCCGAAGGGCGTATGGCCGAGGTCGTGCGCCAGCGAGATGGCTTCGACCAGATCTTCGTTCAGCTTCAGGGTGCGGGCAATGGAGCGCGCGATTTGCGCCACTTCCAGGCTGTGCGTGAGGCGGGTGCGGAAAAGGTCGCCCTCGTGGTTGACGAACACCTGGGTTTTGTACTCCAACCGGCGGAAGGCGGCCGAGTGAATGATGCGGTCGCGGTCGCGCTGGAATTCGCTGCGCGTTCCGGGCGGCGGCTCGGGGAAGCGGCGGCCTCGCGATGCGTCCGAGCGGGCGGCATGAAGAGCGAGGCTGGCTTCCGGGATCATGGGATCAGATTACCCCGTTCTGCCGGTACAGGCCTTGATGGCAGCCAGCAAGGTGTCCTGCGGCACCGCAGTAATCACGGTGCTGCCAAGCGGCTTGAGCAGGATGAATTTGATCTGTCCTCCCTCGTTCTTCTTGTCGATTTCCATCAGGTCGAGCCAGCGCTCGTCGCCGAGGTCCGGAGCGACGGTCGGCAGGCCTGCCGCGCGCACCAGCGCCGTGATACGGTCCCTGGTCGGCGCATCGATGAAGCCGAGCCGATGGGAGAGATCCGCTGCCATCACCATGCCGCAGCCCACCGCCTCGCCGTGAAGCCACTCGCCATAGCCCATGCCGGCTTCAATCGCATGGCCGAAGGTATGGCCGAAATTCAGGATCGCGCGCAGACCGCCTTCGCGCTCGTCCTGCCGCACCACGTCCGCCTTGATCTCGCAGGAGCGCTGGATGGCGTAGGCCAGTGCGGCGGCATCGCGTCCGACCAGCCGGCCGATGTTGTGCTCGATCCAGGCAAAGAAGGCGGGATCGATGATGGCGCCATGCTTGATCACCTCCGCCAGGCCGGCCGACAGCTCGCGGTCGGGAAGCGTATCGAGGGTATCGGTGTCCGCGACCACCGCCAGCGGCTGGTAGAAGGCGCCGATCATGTTTTTGCCGAGCGGATGGTTGATTGCCGTCTTGCCCCCCACCGATGAATCGACCTGGGCCAGCAGCGTGGTGGGCACTTGAATGAAGGGCACGCCGCGCATGTAAGTGGCGGCGGCAAAGCCGGTGAGATCGCCGATGACGCCGCCTCCGAGTGCGATCAGGGTGGTCTTGCGGTCGCAGCGCTCGCCCAGCAGGGTATCGAACACCTTCATCAGGCTGGCCCAGTTCTTCTCTTCCTCGCCGTCCGGCAGCACCACGGTCGTCACCTCCTTTCCCGCGGCTTGCAGGCGCTCCACCATGGGCCGCAGATAGAGCGGCGCCACGACGTCGTTGGTGACGATGGCGGCGCGCTTGCCGCGGACGTGCTGACTGACGCCAGCGCTATCTTTCAGGAGGCCGCTGCCGATGGTGATCGGATAGCTGCGCTCTCCCAAGTCGACTTGGAGGGAAATAAGGTTGGAAGACGGGGTGCTCATTGATTCGATGAAATATCGTGCGGCTTGCTGGAGGATGGGGAAGCGGCGGACTGCGCCAACTCGAACTGGGACAGTTGCGCCACGATCATATTGACCAGCGATTGAACATTGGGCCGGCCTGTCTCGATGACGAAGTCGGCCACTTCCCGGTACAACGGCTCGCGTTCCCGCGCCAGCTGTTCCAGCTTTCCGCGCGGATCGGCGGTCTGAAGCAAGGGGCGGTTCTTGTCGTGGCTGGTGCGCTGCAGGATGCTGCTGATGCTGGCACGGAGGTAGATGACGGTACCGCGCTCCTTCAGGCAGGCGCGGTTTTCCGGGCGCAGGACGGCGCCGCCGCCCGTTGCCAGCACGAGATCGGGCTGGGCAGTCAATTCCTGGATGATGTCTGCCTCGCGCTGCCGGAAATTCGCTTCACCCTCGATCTCGAAGATGAGCGGAATCGAAGCCCCTGTGCGGGCTTCGATCTCATGGTCGGTGTCGATAAAACGCTTGTTGAGCTTTTTTGCCAGGGCGCGGCCGACCGTGGTTTTGCCTGCGCCCATGAGTCCGACAAGAAAAATATTTCCGTGCATAGGGACGAAGTGTACACGCTTCGCATGCGGGAACCCAAACCGGCTTGGCCCCGTCTGGAGCGGCCTGCCCTGCCAGGACGGCGCCCCGAGTCCGGGCTTGGCTATCGGTCCCGGGTGCACTGTGAACGCCGCTTGCATGCGGCTTGAATGGAAACGCGGGTAAGCGAGGAGCAACAAGTGAGGAGCAACAACAGCTGCCCCTCGCTGGAGAACTCAATCTTCCGGAACGCCGGCCGTCCAGCCGAAGCGTCGCTCGTTACCGGGTCAGCGGATTGCCAGCCACCACCTTGGGCGTGATGAAGACGAGGAGCTCGGTCTTGTCATTGGTGCGGCCGGTGGTTTTGAATAGATAACCCATGACAGGAATGTCGCCGAGCAAGGGCACTTTCGAAACCTGATCACGCTCGGTCTGCTGGAAGATGCCGCCCAGGACCACGGTGCCGCCATTCTCGACCAGCACCTGGGTCTTCACATGCTTGGTATCGATCGCAAAGCCGGCACGCGTTTCAACACCGACGCTGTCCTTGTTGACGTCGACATCCAGGATGATGTTGCCGTCCGGCGTGATCTGCGGCGTGACTTCCAGCCGCAGATTGGCCTTGCGGAAGGCAATGGAGGTCGCACCGCTGCTGGTGGCAACTTGATAAGGCAATTCGGTGCCCTGCTCGATGACCGCCTTGAGCTGGTCGGCTGTCACCACACGCGGGCTCGAGATGATCTTGCCTTTTCCATCGGCTTCGAGCGCCGACAGCTCCAGGTTCAGGAATCGGTTGGCGGCCGCCGAAAAGAGACTGATGGCGAAGCTGCCCGGATTGACGCCGTTGATGCCGGCGGCAGGCAGGTTGACGAATTGGGTATTGTTGTATGACTGGTCGGACAGCTTGGCCTGCCCGGTGATTTCGCCAACGCCTTGATAGTTGCCTGTGATGGCGGCGTTACCGTTGCCAATGCCGTAGCCGGTTTCGCCGCCGCGCAGGGTGCGCAGATCAGTGAATCCGAGCTTGGCGCCAAGATTCCTGCTGAACTTGTCATCGGCTTCGACGATACGGGCTTCGATCAGCACCTGCTTCGAAGCGATGTCCGTCTTCTGCACCAGCTTGCGCACCTCCTCCAGCTTGGACGGGATGTCGGTGATGAAAAGCTGGTTGGTGCGCGGATCGATCACCGCGCTGCCGCGTTTGGAGAGGATGGATTTCTTGGCATCGCCGCCATCCAGCCCAAAGACCAGCTTGAAGGATTCCGCCTTCTGGTAGTTGAGCTGGAAGACTTCGCTCTTGAGCGGCTCCAGCTCGGCGATCTGGGCTTTCTGCTCCAGTTCCAGCTTTTCCTTGGTCAGCAGCTCATCCCGGGGCGCGATCCAGATCACCGAGCCGTTCTTGCGCATGTCGAGGCCCTTGGCCTGCAGCACGATGTCGAGCGCCTGGTCCCATGGCACATCCTTCAGTCGCAGCGTCAGGCTGCCGCCGACCGTGTCGCTGGTGATGATGTTCAGTCCGGTGAAGTCGGCGATCACCTGCAGCACGGTGCGCACTTCGACGTTCTGGAAATTGAGCGACAGCTTCTCGCCGCGATAGCTCTGCGGACCTTGGGAAAGCCGGTTCGGATCTTCCTTGACCGGCTTCACCTCCACCACCAGCTGCGTGTCGCTCTGGTAGGCGCTGTGCTCCCACAAGCCCTTGGGCGTGATCACCATGCGCACGTTGTCACCCTGACGGGTAGTGACAACGGTCTGCACCGGCGTGCCGAAGTCGGCGACGTCCAGCTTGCGGCGCAGGGCATCCGGCAGACTGGTCTTGAGGAAGTCGACCACGATGCTCTGGCCCTGCTGCCTGACATCGACGCTGCCGCTGCCGGGCGGCAGCTCGACCACGACCCGGCCTTCGCCATTGCTGCCGCGCCGGAAGTCGATGTCGCGCAGCGCACGGCTGGCCGATGCCGTGGCGGGCGCGGCGCTTCCCGCAGTGCCGGTTGACGCCGCCATCGGCTTGGCTGCGGCGCCGGTGCCGTCAATGGTGACGACTACCTGATTGCCTTCCACCGCCGTGGCATAGCTGAGCGGGCGCGAGAGATTGAAGACAAGGCGCGAACGCTCGCCGGCCTGGACCACGTTGACGTTGCGGACATCGCCAATACCGATTTCCTGGCTCGACTTGCCGGTGGCATTGGCAGTATCGGCGAAATCCAGCGCAATGCGCGCGGGATTGGTAATCGAAAAACCGATCGGCGGCTTGGCGACAGGCCCCTTCATGCCGATCCTGACCACCACGTTGGCGCCTTGCTGGTTGGCGCTGATGGATTCGATCGCGTTTTCCTGAGCCGAGGCGAAACCGGCAGCGCCGGTCAGGCAGAGGGCAAGCAGCGCTTTGCATGCTCGGCGGGCGGACAGGTTCCAGACCCGATGCGGTATTGATGCTGCATTCATTTTTTATTCTCCTGCAATTCGAGCTTGGCGTCGCGTTCAGTCCACTCGCCGCTCGCATCGCGCACGATTTCTTTGATATGCACTTCGTCTTCTGTGACTCGGGTGATGCGGCCGAAATTCTGGCCGACGTGATTGCCGATCTTGGCTCGGTACACCGACTTCTCCACCTGCAGCAGGGCGAAGGTCTGGCCCGGCCGCTCCAGCGTGCCGACCATGCGGATGGTATCGAGCGGGAAGGACTCCAACGCCTCCTTGCGACGCTCCAGGTCGGGCTTGATGCCATTGCCGGAATTGGCCTGAAGCTTGGCCAGCGCAGCGGACAGCTTGCCGGGACTGAAGGGATCCGGATCGTTCTTGCCGCTGTAGGCGAAAGGAATGAACTGTTTCGGCTCAGCCAGCTTGGGTACCGATGGGCGCGTCTGCTTGCGCACATCCTCCATCCATTGCTTGACCTCCTGATTGCCGCTGTCGCCGCAGCCGGCCAGCACGAGAACCGGCGCCGCAAGCAGCGAAAGGACGCGGAGACTGGCGCGCTTCATTTCTTCGCTCCCTGGTTTTTCTTCTCCGCCGCCGACTTGCGCTGCGCCTCGACTTCCTCCTTGTCGAGGTAGCGGAAGGTCTTGGCTACCGCCTCCAGCGCCAGCGAGCCGTCCTTGCCGGCGTTCAGATTGAGATTGTTGAGGGTGACAATGCGCGGCAGCTTGGCGATGTCGCTGGTGAAGGCGCCGATGTCATGATAATTGCCGGCCACCTTGATCTCGATCGGCAGCTCGGCGTAGTAATTCTTGACCACGACCTGTCCCGGCTTGAACAAGTCGAATTGCAGGCCGCGGCCGAGACCTGCCTGGTTGATGTCCGAAAGCAGCGCATCCATTTCGGCCTTGCTGGGCAGTTGCTTCTCCAGCGTGGCGACGTACTCGCTGACCTGCTTCTTCTGCTCCCGCAGCGCGTTCAGGTTGATGGCCTGCTGCACCTTCAGCTTATAGGCGTCGCGCAGCTTCTGCTCTTCCGCCTGGCCATTGGCCAATTCCTCCTGCTGCCCTTCCAGATAACCGAACCAGCTGACCACCAGCACGCCGAGCAGCACCCCGATGCCGCACAGGATGCGCGGCAGGAGGGGCCACTGGCCGGGATGCCTGCCGTTCAGGCCGTTGAATTGCGCGCTGAGGGAAGCGCCCAGTTGTTTCAGGTTTGCCATGCCGTGTCCTTACTTGCCCGTTTCCTTGCCGGCGCTGGCCGCCAACATCGGATTGCCCGGCGCCGTGCCGTCCTTGGCCGCGCCATCCTTGTCGCGCGGGCGCTTGATGCCTACGTTCACGGTGAAATCGAAAACCTTCTTCGAGTCCTTGCCCTGCCCGATTGCGGTGGAGCGGATCTCGATCAGGTCGGGCCGTTCCAGCCAGGGTGAATTGTTGCCGAGGTTGCGCAGCAGTTCGGACACCCGTTCGTTGGATTGAGCATAGCCATTGAGGGTGACTCGCTGGCTCTCCTGCTTGAAGCCGCGCAGATAAACGCCTTCCGGCACCTGCTTGACCAGTTCATCCATCAGATAGACCGGCTGGTTGCGGTCGCTCTGCAAGTCTTCCACCGCCTGCTGGCGCGCCTTCAATCCCTCGATTTCCTGGCGCAGATTGGCGATTTCCTTGATCTGCTGGTCCAGTTTGTCGTTTTCCGCCTTGATGTAGTCATTGCGCTGATTCTGGTCGCTGATCTGGGCGACGAAGACGCCGTTGATGCCAAGGACCAGAACTGCGCCGCACAATCCTGACAGCGCAAGCATCTTGTAGAAGGCGGCCTTGCGCAGCTTGCGCTTTGCTTCCCGATGCGGGAGGAGGTTTATCTTGATCATCAATCGAATCCCCGCATCGCCAGGCCGCAGGCCACGAGGTAGGCGGGGGCATCCAGGTTGAGTTGTTTTTCGCGGACGTCGCCGCTGCGCTTCATGCCCTTGAACGGGCTGATCACGGTGGAGGATACCTTCGTCCGCTCGGCGATCATCTCCACCAGGCCGGGCATGTTGGCGCAGCCGCCTGCGAGGAAGATATGGCCGATGCTGGTGTAAGGCGTGGAAGTGTAGAAGAACTGAATGGCGCGGTTGACTTCGATCGCCGCGTTTTCGAGAAAAGGCTGCAGATGTTCGGCCGCATAGTCTTCCGGCAGGTCGCCTTCGCGCTTTTTCATCTCGGCTTCCTCGAAGGACATGCCATAGGCGCGGGCAAGATCCTGCGTCAGCTGGGAACCGCCGAAAGGCTGCTCTCTTTCGTAGATGGTCTCGCCATTGAGCAGCATGGAAACCTGGGTGACCTGGGCGCCGATCTGGAACAGCGCCACGATCTGATCCGCGCCCGCTTTCGGCATCTGTGCGACGATGCGCCCGAGCGCTGCCCGGGCCGCGTACGATTCGATGTCCATGACCAGCGGCTTGAGCCCCGCCGCTTCCGCCACGGCGATGCGGTCCTCGACCTTTTCCTTGCGGGTGGCGGCGAGCATCACCTCTACATCCTCGGGTGAGCCCTGGGCCGGACCGATCACGTCGAAATCGAGACTGACTTCGTCCAGCGCGAAGGGAATGTACTGGTTGGCTTCGCTCTCCACCTGCACCTCGAGCTCATCCTCGCTCAAGCCGCCGGGCAGAATGATTTTCTTGGTGATGACCGAAGCAGGCGGCAGGCCTAGGGCCACATGGCGCGCGCGGGTCCCGCTCTTTTTCCAGGCGCGGCGCACGGCTTCCGCTACCTGCTCGATGTTTTCGATATTGCCGTCGACCACGGCACCACGCGGCAGCGGCTCATGGGCGCAACGCTCCAGGCGCAGATCGCCCTTCCCGGCTTCCGTGAGTTCGACAAGCTTTACACCCGACGTGCTGATGTCCAATCCAACCAATGGCGGATTCTTGGGACTAGTCAAAAAGCCCAGATCTAGTGCCAAAGCTTGCTCCCGAAAATGATGTTTCCTGTGTGAACGCTTTTCCGGATTGCCTGTCCAAACCGTTCAAAAGCCGCTCTTTTGCAGGAAATCTATTTAAAAACCTATATTTAGGTGATATACGTCGACAGTAACTTAGATGCTAGCAACAAGCCTCGAATGGTGTCCAGAAGTTTCCGCACGGGAACATTGCCGTGCGTTGCCAAAAGTCCACTCGGATTTCCCTATTGAGGGTTCATTTGCGGTCTAATGGACAGAGCGCGTCGCTATAATGCCTCGTTTCCGAATTTCCCTCTATTAAGTATTGCGCATGGCCTCTGCCCCTCGTGCGAACACGCCTTCCAAGGAAGCGCCGCAACGTTCCAAATCCATTCTGGCTCGCACCCTGATCGGTGTCGCGGTCGGCCTGTTCGGGATCATGATCGCCGGCGCCCTCATGCTCGGCTTCATGCTGGCCATGGCTTATCCCAACCTGCCGGCGCTGGACTCGCTGACCGATTACCGGCCTAAGATCCCGCTGCGGATCTATTCCGCCGACAATGTCCTGATCGGCGAATTCGGCGAAGAGCGCCGCAACCTGGCCCGCATCCAGGACATTCCCGATGTGATGAAAAAGGCTGTGCTCGCCATCGAGGATGACCGCTTCTATGAACACGGCGGCGTCGACTACATCGGCATCCTGCGTGCGACGATCCACAACGTCACCGGCGGCGCCCGCCAAGGCGCCTCGACCATCACCCAGCAGGTGGCGCGCAATTTCTTCCTGTCGAGCGAGCAGACCTTCAAGCGCAAACTGTATGAAGTGCTGCTGGCCTGGAAGATCGAGCAAAATCTTTCCAAGGACCAGATCCTCGAGGTGTACATGAACCAGATCTATCTGGGTCAGCGCGCCTACGGCTTCTCGTCCGCGGCGCAGATTTATTTCGGCAAGCGCCTGCAGGACATTTCGGCCGCCGAAGCCGCCATGCTGGCCGGGCTGCCGAAGGCGCCGTCTGCCTATAACCCGGTGGCCAATCCGAAGCGCGCCCGGGTACGCCAGCAGTACATCCTGCAGCGCATGTTCCAGCTCGGCTACCTCACCGAGGCAGAGTATGCCGCCGCCAAGGACCAAGTGCTGCGGGTCAAGACCGACAGCAACGAGTTCGGCGTGCATGCGGAGTACGTGTCCGAAATGGTGCGCCAGATGGTGTACGACCAGTTCAAGGAAGATACCTATACCCGCGGCCTCACCGTGCATACCACCATCACCAAGGCCGATCAGGATGCCGCTTATCTGGCGCTGCGCCAGGGCGTGATGGATTATGAAAAACGCCACGGCTATCGCGGTCCGGAAGCCTACATGGAAATTCCGGCTGCCAAGGAAGAAGCCGACGATGCGATCGAAGTCGAGCTGGCCGAGCATGGGGACAGCGACGACATGGTCGCCGCCGTGGTGCTGGAAGCGTCGCCCAAGCATGTCAAGGCGGTGCTGGCATCCGGCGAGGAGATCAATATCACCGGCCAGGGCCTGACCTTCGCCGCCAGCGCGCTGAGCGAGAAGGCGGCGCCGAACCGGCGCATCAAGCGCGGCGCCATCATCCGCGTCGTGCAGGAAGGGCAGGCCTGGAGCATCACCCAGATGCCGGATGTGGAATCCGCCTTCGTCGCCGCCAATACTCAGGATGGCGCCATTCGCGCCCTGGTTGGCGGTTTCGATTTCAACCGCAACAAGTTCAACCACGTCACCCAGGCATGGCGCCAGCCGGGCTCGTCCTTCAAGCCTTTCATCTACTCGGCATCGCTGGAGAAGGGGCTGTCACCGGGCACCCTGATCAACGACTCGCCGATCAGCTTCGATGCCGGGCAGACCGGCGGCCAGGCATGGGAACCGAAGAACTACGACGGCAAGTACGACGGCCCGATCACCATGCGCAAGGCGCTGACCAAGTCGAAGAACATGGTTTCCATCCGCATCCTGCAGCGCATCGGCGCCAAGTACGGCCAGGAGTACGCCAGCCGCTTCGGCTTCGAGGCCGAGAAGAATCCGGCCTACCTGACCCTGGCGCTGGGCGCGGGCGCGGTCACGCCGCTGCAGGTGGCCGGCGCCTACGCGGTGTTCGCCAACGGCGGCTACAAGGTCAATCCCTACATCATCTCCAAGATCACCGATGCCTCGGGCAAGGTGCTGTCGCAGGCTTCGCCCGATCGCGCCGGCGAAGAAGCCAACCGCGTGATCGACGAGCGCAATGCCTTCCTGATGGATAGCATGCTGAAGGATGTGGTGAAGTTCGGCACCGCCGCCAAGGCGCTGTCGCTGAAGCGCCCGGACATCGCCGGCAAGACCGGCACCACCAACGACTCGGTGGACGCCTGGTTCGCCGGCTACCATCCGAAGGTCGTGGGCGTCGCCTGGATCGGCTTCGACCAGCCCAAAAACCTGGGCAACAAGGAAACCGGCGGCGGTCTTGCGTTGCCGATCTGGATCAGCTACATGCAGAAGATCATCAAAGGCCTGCCGCTGGAAGAGCGGGCGGTGCCGGACGGCATCGTGCAGGTGAACGGCGAATACTATTACGCCGAAAATCCGCCGGGTGCCGGGGTGCGCAGCCTGGGCACGGATGAACGCCCGAACAGCGAGGAAGAAAAAACCAAGGATGCGGTCAAGAACGAGCTGTTCTGATACCGCTCCCGCAAATCGAAAAGCCCGGCCCGCGATGCGGCGCCGGGCTTTTTTCCATCTGTCGCAGGACGCAGATCAGCTCAGGTCGACGCGGGCGCCGCCCTGCTCCTCGACCATGCCTGACAGCGCCGCGAACAGTTCGGAGCCGTCGCGGGTGTTCACCCAGCGCTCGCCCTCGCGACGGTAGTGGAAGCCGCCGGAACGGGCGGCGACCCACATTTCCTGCATCGGCGCCTGGCTGTTGACGATGATCTTGGAGCCGTTGTCCGAGAACTCGATCTCCAGCACATTGCCGCTGCGCTTGCATTCCACGTCCAGTTCATCGGCGTCGAATGCGCGCTCCAGCGCGTTCTCGATACGGTTCAGGGTCGCCTCCGCCAGCGACAGGAATTCGGATTCAGTCATGCTACACTCCGCACAGTTCGTCAAACCCAAGATTCTAACTGTGAAGCCCGCTCTCCATATTCGCCGCCGTCCGGCGCTGTTCCTGATTGCGGCACTGGCGGCGGGCATGGCGCTCGCCGGTTGCGGCCAGAAGGGACCGCTTTACCTGCCCGCCAAGCCGGTGCCGGCAACGCCTGCCGCCTCTGCGCCCGCCGTGCCGCCGCCGGTCGACGCGAATCGGGATCGCATCACGACGCCCTCTCCTTAAGTCTCCAGCAACATGTCCTATTTCTCCTATCAGCACGGCGCCCTGTACGCCGAGGGCGTGCCGCTTGCCGACATTGCCCGGCAATTCGGCACCCCGGTCTATGTCTACTCGAAGGCCGCCTTCAGCGACCACTATGCCGCCTACGCCACTGCTTGCAAGGCCAATGGCCGCAGCGAGCGCGATGCGCTGGTGTGCTACTCGGTGAAGTCCAATTCCAACCTGGCGGTCCTGAACCTGCTGGCCGGCCTGGGCTCCGGCTTCGACATCGTCTCCGGCGGCGAGCTGCAGCGGGTGATTGCCGCCGGCGGCGATCCGCGCAAGGTGATTTTTTCCGGCGTCGGCAAGAGCCGCGAGGAAATGCGGCTGGCGCTGTCGCACGACATCCTGTGCTTCAACGTCGAATCCATCCCCGAGCTGCACCGCCTGAACGAGGTGGCGGGCGAAATGGGCCGCAAGGCGCGCGTCTCGCTGCGGGTGAATCCGAACGTGGACGCAAAGACCCATCCCTACATTTCTACCGGCCTGAAAGAAAACAAGTTCGGCATCGCCTTCGAAGATTCGCTGGCGACTTACCGCGTCGCAGCCGACCTGAAGCACATCGAGGTTACCGGCATTGATTGCCATATCGGCTCGCAGTTGCTGGACGATGCGCCGCTGCTGGAAGCGCTGGACAAGGTGATCGAACTGATCGATCAGCTTGCCACTGAAGGCATCGTCCTGGACCATCTGGACATCGGCGGCGGCATTGGCATCACCTATGCCGACGAAAAGCCGGTGGCGGTGAGCGACTACCTGAACCGGCTGTTCGCCCGCATCGACGCCTGGCGGCGCGAGAAGCACGGCGGCGCGCCCATCAAGGTCATGTTCGAGCCGGGCCGCTCCATCTCCGGCAATGCCGGCATCCTGCTGACGGAAGTGCAATTCCTGAAGCATGGCGCCGACAAGAATTTCGCGATTGTCGATGCGGCGATGAACGACCTGATGCGTCCGGCGATGTACGAAGCCTTCCACGACGTGCGTACCGTGGCCCAGCGCGGTGAAGAAGCGAAGGTCTACGACGTGGTCGGTCCGGTATGCGAATCGGGCGACTGGCTGGCGCGCCAGCGCACCCTCGCCATCGCGCAGGGCGATCTGCTGGCCATCATGTCTGCCGGCGCCTACGGCATGACCATGGCATCCAACTACAACACCCGCGGCCGCGCGGCGGAAGTCATGGTGGACGGCGACAAGGCGCACCTGATACGCAAGCGTGAAACCCCGCAGGAATTGTTCGCCCTGGAATCCATTCCGCGCTGATTCCTACCCGCCTCCTCAGGACGCAGCCGGCCGCGCCGGCACCTTCCGGCCCTTCGGCTGCGTCACCTTCCAGTACACCCGCAGCAGCAGCAGCACGCCAATGATGGATCCCAGCAGGATGGGCTGGGCAAAGTCGTTCTTCCCGGCCTTCATCCACCAAAAATGCAGAATGCCGAGCCCGGCGATCAGATAAACCAGCCGGTGCAGCGCCTGCCAGCGCTTGCCGCCCAAACGTCGCAGCATGCCGTTGGTGCTGGTTGCCGCCAGCGGAATCAGCAGCACGAAGGCCGTGAAGCCGACGGTGATGAAGGGGCGCTTGAGCACATCCTTCCACATTTCCGCCAGGTCGAAGAAATGGTCGAACCAGAGGAAGGTCATGAAATGCAGCGTCGCGTAGAAGAAGGCAAACAGGCCGATCATGCGGCGCAGCCTGAGCACCCAATTCCATCCGCTGAGCCGCCGCAGCGGCGTCACCGCCAGCGTGATGGCGATGAAGTACAAGGTCCAGTCGCCGGTGCTGCGGGTGATGAATTCGATCGGGTTGGCGCCGAGGCGGTCGGTGAAGCCGAACAACACCAGCCGGCCAAGGGGAATCAGGGCAGCAATGAAAACGATTACCTTGAACAGCTGCAGCTGGCGCGCGGTCGGATTGAACATGCGGGATCACTCCTGGTGGAGCGCGCCGGCGCATTCGCCGGCGCGGGACGACGGCAGGATGGAAAACGTCAGAAGAACTTTTTCAGGTCCATGCCTGTGTACAGCGAAGCGACATCGCTGTAGCCGTTGAACATGAGCGTCTTGCGCTTGCGAGCGAGAAAACCGTCTTCGCCGATGCGGCGCTCCGTCGCCTGCGACCAGCGCGGATGGTCCACGTCCGGATTGACGTTGGAATAGAAGCCATACTCCTGCGGCGCCGAGACGTTCCAGGCGGTCTTGGGCTGCTCGCGGGTGAAGCGGATCTTGACGATGGACTTGGCGGACTTGAAGCCGTACTTCCATGGCACGACGATGCGCACCGGCGCGCCGTTCTGATTGGGCAGCACCTCGCCGTACATGCCGACTGCCAGCAGCGTGAGCGGATGGTTGGCTTCATCCATGCGCAAGCCTTCGACGTAAGGCCATTCCAGCACCGGGCTGCCCAGTCCCGGCATCTGCTTCTTGTCGGCCAGGGTGGTGAATTCCACGAACTTGGCATTGCCGGTCGGCTCCGCTTTCTTGATGATTTCGGCAAAGGAGTAGCCGGTCCAGGGAATCACCATGGACCACCCCTCCACGCAGCGCAGCCGGTAGATGCGCTCTTCCAGCGGCGCCAGCTTGAGCAGCGCATCCAGGTCCAGCGTCATCGGCTTCTTTACTTCGCCTTCGATGGCAATGGTCCAGGGACGCGGCTTGAGCGTGCCGGCGTGGTGCGCCGGGTCCGCCTTGTCGGTGCCGAACTCGTAGAAATTGTTGTAGGTGGTGGCGTCCTTGAAGGCAGTGGGCTTGTCCATCACCACATAGGCGCTGTTCTGCTTGGCAGCGAGCTTCTGCGCACCGGGGGTCTGCGCGAAGGCTTCGCGCAAGGCCATCTCGGCCAGCGCCCCGCCGGCGATGGGGCCGAGCGCGAGCTGCTTGATGAAGTCGCGGCGCGATTCGAAAATCTCGCGCGGCGTGATCTCAGAGGAGAACGGGAGATCGATCCCGTTAGGTTGGCGCTTGATCAACATGTCTGCTCCCATCCCTTCATGAATGAAGTTGGCGATGCAATATCCAGACCGGCAGGTGCCGGGCCTGGCTGGCCAACAAGCTTACCGCTTCCAGCACGAGCATGCGCCAGACTGCCTCGGCATTACAGCTGGCCGTAAGAATGCAGGCCCGAAAGAAACATGTTGACGCCGAGGAAGGCGAATGTCGTCACCACCAGGCCGACCAGCGCCCACCAGGCCGCCATCTGTCCGCGCAGGCCCTTCATCAGCCGCATGTGCAGCCAGGCGGCGTAGTTGAGCCAGACGATCAGCGCCCAGGTCTCCTTCGGATCCCAGGACCAGTAACCGCCCCAGGCTTCGGCCGCCCACAGGGCCCCGAGGATGGTGGCGATGGTGAAAAAGGCGAAGCCGACCGCGATCGCCTTGTACATCACGTCGTCCAGGACTTCCAGCGACGGCAGGCGATCGGCCAGCATGCCCTTGGACTTGAGGAGGTAAGCCACGGCCACCATGGCGGCCAGCGCGAAGGTGCCGTAGCCGATGAAGTTGGCCGGCACGTGGATTTTCATCCACCAGCTCTGCAACGCCGGCACCAGCGGCTGGATCTCCGATGCCTCGCGGCTGATGGTGTACCAGAGCAGGAAGCCGACCGCGGCGGAAATCACCAGCAGCACGAAGGGGCCGAGCTGGCGGGTTTCATAGCGCTGTTCGTAGTACAGGTAGAACAGCGCGGTGATCATGCAGAACAGAATGAAGACTTCGTACAGGTTGGAGATGGGGATGTGGCCGATGTCGGCGCCGACGAGGTAGGACTCGTACCAGCGCACCAGCATGCCGGTGAAGCCGAGCACCACTGCCGACCAGCACAGGCGGCTGCCGATGGCGCTGCCGAATCCGGAGCGCGTGGCCAGCCCGCCCCAGTAGAACAGAGTGGAGAGGAAGAACAGCGTGCTCATCCACAGAATGGCCGACTGGCTCGACAGCAGGTACTTCAGGAAGAATTTCTGGTTGGCCGCCTCGAGGCTGCCGCCGTACAGGGAAATCGTGAACAGGGCGAGGGCCGCCAGCAGCGCCATCAGCGGCCGCACCGGCTTCCAAGTCCAGCCGAGCCAGGCGAAGGTCGGCGCCGACAACAGCAGTACGCCCTTCTCGTAAGCATCCATGTATTCGCCGAAGCGGTTCAAGGCGAACAGCGCGCCGGCGAACAGCGCGGCGGCATACAGCCAGTCGATGATGCCGAGCCGGCGGAAGAAGCCCGGCGGGGCGGTATAGGCAGAGGTCTGGGTCAGTTCCATGGCTTTCTCCGTACCGGCATCACGACTGGGCCGGCGCTGTGTTCACTGCTGCTTGCGGCGATTGCGGCGATTGCGGCGATTGCGCCGCGGTCTGGGTCAGGCGCGCCTTCAGCGCTTCGAACTCCTTCTCGAAGTCGAGCGTCTTGCGCTGGGCGCTCATGGCCATCAGCGCGCGGGTGCCGCCCTGTTCCGGCTTGAGCCAGATCCAGAGCCGGCGTTCGCGGATGTAGAACATGGCGAAAACGCCAAGCGTCAGCAGCAAGCATCCGAGGTATACCACATTCTTTCCGGGCGAGCGGGTTACCTGGAGAACAGAAGCTTTGACTTCGGTAAATTCCTTCAGTTGCAGGTAGACCGGCGAACCATAGAAGAAGGCGTCCGAGTAGGCGTTGGCGGCCAGCTGCAGGAAGCGGCCATGCTTGTCGTCGGCGGCAATCGGCGGCAAACCTTCCTTCTCGCGCGCCGCCTGCCACAGTTCCCACAGGGTGCCGTTCAGGATTTTCATGAAGATGTCGGCCGCCTTTTCCTGTTCCTCGGTTGGCAATTTTTCCAGGAAGCGCGAAACCGCCAGGTAGCCAGCCTGCTGCTCGTTGCCGGCGAAAATGCCGAGGCCGCGCGACGCCGATTGCTGCAATTGGGCGCGCAGCTTCTCCGCATCCTCGCGGTTGCCCGGCATGGCGCGGTCGGCGTAGCGCCGGGCCGCCTTTTCCCGCAGGTCGGCATTCTGCAGGGCGGCGCGCAAGCGCATCCACTCATCCACCGAGTCCTGGTCGTCGGCTGGAATGCGCAAGTAGCGGAACGGCTCTGCCGGCGAGGTGCGTACGCCGGTCAGGAACACCCACGCGCCTTCCACCTGCACCGGCTGCATGTAGTTGTGATACTCCCGCGCCTGGCCGGTCTTGTCGCGCAGCTTGTATTGCACGCTCGGACCGACGTTCTTCAAGTCCTTGCTGTTGGCATTCTTCGCCGCCGAGCCGAGCTGCTTGTCGAGGCCGGCGCCGAAGCGTTCGTTGAAGCTTTTGCCAGCATTCACCGCCCGCACGTCCTGGCCGGCCTGCGCCATGTTTTCGACGTTGAAGGGACGGAAGCCCGACCACTCCACCGTGTACTCCTTGCCGCTGCCCAGCGCCGTTGATTCGCCAACCTCGCCTCTGATGGAGAAGGTGGCGTGGCTGCCTCCGCTCATCGGATAGCCGGTCAGGGTGAGCTTGCTGCCGCCATCCTCGAAGCTCGACTGGTACACCGCCACGCCCTTGTGGATGAGCGGTTCGTTGACCTTGATGGTGGCGGGAAAGGTCTTGCCGGTGTCGTTGTCGCGGATCACCACTTCGCTGGCGAAAAGCTTCGGCATGCCGGTGGAGTAATGTTCGATGACGAAGCGCTTGAGCTGAATGCTGAACGGCAGTTCCTGGATCAGCACGCCGTTCTTCTGCGGGATGACGGCGGTACTGCTGGTGGCGCCTTCGGGGATCAGGGTGTTGGCGCGGAAAGTGGGATTGCCGAGGCCGAGGCGATGCTGGGGACCGATGTCGGCGATCAGGCCGTTGCCGGCAAACGGCGTCTTGCCATACATCCATTGCTGGAAGCGGATCGGCAGGTCGGAATCCAGCAAGCCGCCGATGCAGATGATGACGATGGCGCTATGGGCGAAGATGTAGCCCCACTTGTTGGCCGCGCCCTGCTTGGCGCTGATCAGGGTTGCCTCATTGCGCGCCAGGACTTTCACCTTGTAGCCGCTGGCGGCAACCACATTGGCCAACTGCTGGGTCAGGGTTGCAGGCGCGGCACCCGTGTTCCATTCGGCGCGATGATGAAAGTTGCGCAGCGACTGCTCGCGCACGTTCTCACGCCAGCTGCGCATGTCCTTCAGCATTTTCGGCGCATTGCGCACGATGCAGAGCGAGGTCGACACCACCAGGAAGGCCATGATCAGCAGGAACCACCAGGCCGAGTACACGGCGTACAGGCCGAGCTTGTCGAAGACGTCGAACCAGAACGGGCCGAACTGGTTGACGTAGTTCGGCATCGGCTCGTTCTGCTTGAGCACGGTGCCGATGATGGAAGCGATGGCGATCAGCGTCAGCAGGCTGATCGCAAAGCGCATGGAGGAAAGCAGCTCGACCGCGTCGGCCAGCCAGCGCCGGCGCGTTTGCAGTTGGACGCCTGATGTGCTCGTGTTCATGATGTCTTCAAAAAGCAAAGGGGGCGGCATCCGCCACCCCCTTCCATTGTTTTCTCGCTATGTCTTGTTATCGCAGGCCGGCGATGTAATCCGACACGGCCGCGATTTCATCATCCGACAGGCGCTTGGCGATGGTGTTCATCTGCGCGCTGTTCTTGCGGGCGCCGGTGCGGAAGCTGGTCAGCTGGGCAACGGTGTATTCCTGGTGCTGGCCGCCGAGCCGGGCAAACTGGGCCGGGATGCCGGCGCCCGCAGGTCCGTGGCAGCCGGCGCAGGCCGGCACGTTCTTCTCGGCAATGCCGGCGCGATAAATCTTTTTGCCCAGGTCGATCGTATCCTTGTTCTTCGCCGCGCCCGGCTTCTGAACCTGGCGGTCGAGATAGGCGGCGATGTTCTTCATGTCTTCTTCAGTGAGCGCCTTGGAGATGGGCGTCATCACCGGATTGTTGCGGTTGGGCGTGCGGAAGTCCGACAGCTGCTTGGCCACGTACTCGGCATGCTGAGCGGCCAGCTTGGGATTCTGGACGATAGTGGAATTGCCGGCGGCGCCATGGCAGGCCACGCAGGCCGGGATGTTGCGGGCATTGTCGCCGTTCGCATAGAGGGTCTCGCCCTTGGCCGCATCCACCTTCGGCGCTGCCTTTTCTTCTGCTGCATGAGCGATGGAAGATACCGCCAGCATCGCAACGAACATGGACTTCACAAACGGTATAAACGCACGATTCATTCAAACCCCTGGGACATGATATTAAAATTCTGGTTACCGACCCGGCTCGTGCTGCGTCTCCATCATCCCTGCGGCATCGCCGCATGATCGAAACCGCAGCTAGGCTTTTGCTTCTGTCTGGCGGCGTATCATAAGAACCCCTTATTGTACAATAGCTTCCCGGCATTTTGCCCATCCGCCTCATTTTCCCGCTCAACATGTCCCTTCTCTGGCAAGCCCGCTTTTTCACCACCGTGAACCACCTCCGGGATTTGCCCAAACTCCAGGTTCCCGAGATCGCCTTCGCCGGCCGTTCCAACGCCGGCAAGTCGACCGCCCTCAACATCCTCTGCAACCAGAAGCGGCTGGCCTTCGCCTCCAAGACGCCAGGCCGCACCCAGCACATCAACTTCTTTTCCATCGGCGGCGCCCACGTCGGCCAGCACCGCCACGATGAGACCCGCCTGGACGAAGTGCGCGCCCTGCTGGTCGACCTTCCTGGCTATGGCTATGCGGAAGTCCCCGGCGCAGCCAAGGAGCACTGGAACGCGCTGCTCGGCAACTACATCCAGCGCCGCGAGCAGCTGGCCGCGCTGGTGCTGATCATGGACGCGCGCCGGCCCTTCACCGATCTCGATCTGCAGATGCTGGAGTGGTTTGCCATAACCGGCAAGCCGGTGCATTGCCTTCTGACCAAGGCCGACAAGCTGAACCGCAATGACTCCACCAATGCGCTGCGCCAGGCGCGCACCGTGCTGCAAAGCTATGTGGATGAGACCGGCAAGCCCTTCCCGTACACGGCGCAGCTGTTTTCGGCGATCAAGCGCACTGGAATCGAGGAAGCGGATGAACGTTTGCTGTCCTTGCTGGGTCTGGACAAGACCGCTGAGTGAAGCACTGCTTCGTTCGCACTGCTGCTTTTGAAAGGTCAAAAAAAACCCTGGAGAAAGGGGAAGATCTCCAGGGTAATAACGCCTTATCGCTAATGCTACGATACGGCCCCGCTCAGGGAGGAGAAGCGGGAGGTGAGTGATCACCTGCCTATCTGACGAAAGGCTGAAATAAAAGTTTCATGTTTGCTCTCGTTTTTTATGTTTTCTGAGCCGCATTCGGCTCATTTCACGAATCCAACCTATGTCCCGTCCAACTGTCCCTGCCCAATTCCCCGCCATCCGCATGCGCCGCATGCGCAAGGATGCGTTCTCCCGCGCCATGATGCGGGAAAACGTGATCACCGCCGCCGACCTGATCTATCCCGTCTTCATTCAGGAAGGCAAGGATCAGCGCGAGAAGGTGGCGTCCATGCCGGGCGTGGAGCGTCTGTCGGTCGACCTGCTGCTTGGCGTGGCGGAAGAATGCGTGGAGCTCGGCATCCCGGTGATGGCGCTCTTCCCGGTGATCAACCCCAGCCTGAAGACGCCGGATGGCATCGAAGCCACCAATCCGGAAGGCCTGGTGCCGCGCGCCGTGCGCGAACTGAAGGCGCGCTTCCCTGAACTCGGCATCCTGACCGACGTCGCGCTCGATCCCTACACCAGCCACGGCCAGGACGGCGTGCTCGACGGCGACGGTTATGTCCTCAACGACGAAACCACGAGCCTGCTGGTGCGGCAGGCGCTGGTGCAGGCCGATGCCGGCGTCGACATCGTCGCCCCGTCCGACATGATGGATGGCCGCATCGGCGCGGTGCGCGCCGCGCTGGAATCCCGGCATCACATCCATACCCGCATCATGGCCTACTCCGCCAAATACGCTTCCGCTTTCTACGGCCCGTTCCGCGACGCGGTCGGCTCCGCGGCCAACCTGGGCAAGGGCAGCAAGGCCACTTACCAGATGGACCCGGCCAACAGCGACGAGGCGCTGCGCGAAGTGGCGCTCGACATCGCCGAGGGCGCCGACATGGTGATGGTCAAGCCGGGCATGCCCTACCTCGACATCGTGCGCCGGGTGAAGGACGAGTTCCGCATGCCGACCTTTGCCTATCAGGTCAGCGGCGAATACGCGATGATCAAAGCCGCCGCGAAAAACGGCTGGCTGGACCATGACAAAGCCATGATGGAAGCCATGCTGGCCTTCAAGCGCGCCGGCGCCGACGGCGTACTGACGTATTTTGCGCGCGACATCGCGCGCCGGCTGAAGACCGCCTGAATCGGTCGTACTGCTTCCGAAATAAAAAAAGCGCCCGCATGACGGGCGCTTTGTTCTGGGGCCGGCAGGATTACTTGTTCGGCTGCGGGGTGAGGCGCAGATACGGACGCGGCGCAGTGTAGCCTTTCGGGAATTTCTGCTTGATCACCGCTTCGTCCTGCAGCGACAGCGGAATGATGACGTCATCCCCATTGCGCCAGTTGCCCGGAGTGGCAACGGTGTAGCCATCGGTCAACTGCAATGCGTCGATCACGCGCAGTACTTCGTCGAAATTGCGGCCGGTGCTCATCGGATAGGTGATGATCAGGCGCACTTTCTTCTTCGGATCGATCACGAACAGCGAGCGCACGGTCATGGTCTCCGACTGGTTCGGATGGATCATGTCGTACAGCTCGGCGACCTTCTTGTCGGCATCGGCGATGATCGGGAAACCGACGACGGTCTTCTGGGTTTCCTCAATGTCCTTGATCCACTGCACGTGCTTGTCGGCCGGGTCGACCGACAGGGCGATGGCTTTTACATTGCGCTTGTCGAAGTCGGCTTTCAGCTTGGCGGTCAGGCCGAGCTCGGTGGTGCAGACCGGGGTGAAGTCGGCCGGGTGGGAGAACAGCACCACCCAGGAATCGCCTGCCCATTCATGGAAGCGGATCTTGCCGATGGAAGAGTCCTGTTCGAAATCGGGTGCGGTATCGCCAAGTCGCAGAGTCATAGCAGTCTCCAGAGTTTGTCCAGTGGTAAATATAATTTCCGGCTGCCGGCAGTCCAAGGACAGATAAGTTTGAATCTTATGCAAGATTGCATATATGTCCAGCCGGGCTGCTATTGTAGTCTGCGCAGCGGCGTTTAGCCGCCGATGGCTGCATCGACGCTGCGCAGGAACTTGTCGGCGTCCTGGTAGCCGATGACCCGCCTGCCCTGCGCTTCCTGTCCCTGGCGATCGAAGAAGATGATGCCCGGCGGGCCAAACAGCCTGAAGCGCTTCAGCAGCGCCTTGTCGTCGGCGTCGTTGGCGGTGACGTCCGCTTGCAGCAGCACCATGCCGGCAAAGCGCTGCTGTACGCGTGGATCGGAAAAGGTCAGCTTCTCCATCTCCTTGCAGGACACGCACCAGTCGGCATAGAAGTCCAGCATCACCGGCTTGCCGCCGGCCTGCGCGATGGCCCGATCCAGGTCGGCGCCGGACTTGATGCGCTGAAACGTAACCGCATGCGATGCTGTACCGGTCAGGTGCGCCAGCGGCGCCAGCGCGTCACGGCCGCCGGTGGCAACGCCGACCAGCTGCACCAGCCCGAAAGCGGCGAGCAGCAAACCGATTGCCTTCACCGGCCAGGCTGCTGCCCTGCCCCACAAGAGGTAGGCGCCGAAGCCGATTCCGAGCGCCGCCCAGCCGAACATCGGCAATTGCGGCGGCAGCATCGGCGAAAGAATCCACAGCGCCATGCCGAGCATCAGGATGCCGAACAGATGCTTGACCGACTCCATCCACCTACCTGCGCGCGGCAGCAAGGCGCCGGCCGACAGGCCGACCAGCAGCAGCGGCACGCTCATGCCGGCGGCCAACGAGAAGAGCGCGCTGCCGCCGATGAAGACGTCGCGCGTCTGGCTGATGTAGACCAGGGCGCCGGCCAGCGGCGCGGCGACGCAGGGCCCCACGATCAAGGCGGAAAGCGCTCCCATGGTGAACACGCCGAGCATCCTGCCCCGGGCCTGCCTCTCCGACAACTGGCTGAGCCGGTTCTGGATGGCGGCCGGCATTTGCAGCTGATAGACGCCGAACATCGACAAGGACAGCATCACCATCAACAACGCGAAGGCGCCCAGCATCCAGGGGTTTTGCAGCGCCGCCGAAAGGCCCTCGCCGAGCAGGCCGGCGGCCACGCCGAGCAGCGTGTAGATCAAGGCCATGCCGAGGGAGTACATGGCCGACAGCAGCAGCGCCCGTCGCCGGCTGACGTGGCTGCCCTCCCCGACGATGATGAACGACAGAATAGGCACCATCGGCAGCACACAGGGCGTAAAGGACAGGCCGATGCCGAGCAGCAGGAAAAGCGGCACGATGAGCACCAGGCGACCGCTTTTGAGCGAGGATTCGATGCGGCCCATGTCGGAATCGGGCTGGCTCGCTGCGGCCTGCGTGCCGGCGTTCGACACAGGCGCGGAATCGATGGCGGCGCCCGCGCCGGTGATCGCCGCCAGCAGCCCGCCGCCATTGGGCGAAAGCGTGGCGCTGGTATCGATCGGGGAGTAGCACAAGCCCTTGTCGGCGCACCCCTGGCTGGTAGCGGTCAGGGTGAAGCGTCCGGCGGCCTCGACCGGGATGCGTATGGTGACCCGCTTGCGGTAGGTCTCGACATCCTTCTTGAACGTGTCGTCGTACTTGACCTTGGCCGGCGGAAAATCCGGCGGTCCGAGCGTCGCGCCCTCGGCCTTGAAGGCGAAGCGCTCCTTGTACATGTAGTAGCCGTCGGCGATGTCGTAGCTGACTTCCGCCGTCTTCGGATCGGCCATGCGGGCGGAAAACTTGAACGCCTTTTCCGGTTCCAGGAAGTCTTCATCGGCGCCTGCATGCAGCGGCCAGCCCCATACGGCGAAAAGCAGTGCCAGCAGTCCGGCGCGCAGCAACCGCGACAGGAAGGCGAAGTCATGCATGCCGGCTTCCTCGGGTTTCGTCGGCTACCCACGCCAGATAGGCCGGCAAGCCGGCACTGACCGGGATGGCGACGACTTCGGGCACGTCGTAAGGATGCTGCTGCCGTATCGCGGTTTCGAGTGCGTCGTAGCCGGTGGCGGGCGTCTTGATCAGCAGCGTAACCTCGGCAGCTTCTTCGACGGCACCCTGCCAGCGGTATAGGGATCGCACGCCCGGCAGGATATTGACGCAGGCGGCGAGGCGCTGTTCGACGATATGCCGAGCCAGCGCTTGGGCGCTGGCCCCGTCGGGTAGGTTGGTCAGGACGATCAGGATTTCGCTCATGGTCGCGTCTTGGTCATTTGAGCAGGCGCCGGCGCGTCAATATCGTGGCGACATAGAAGCCGCCAACGCAGTAGGCCGCCAGCACCAGCAGATTGGCCAGCGGCGCAGTTGGCCAGCCGCCCAGAATCAAGGGGCGGATCAGGCTTACGGCGGCGCTCAGCGGCAACAGGCTGGCGAGCGACTGCAGCCAGCCTGGCAACTGGCTCGCCGGGTAATACACGCCGGACAGGAAGATCATCGGCGTCAGCACCAGGGTGAAGTAATAGGTAAAGAAATCGTAGCCCTTCGCCAGCGCATTCACAACCAAGCCGAGAGAGGCGAAGGTCATTCCAATCAGAAACAACAGCGGCAGCACGACGAGCGATTGCGGATGCAGGCCTATCCCGAGCAGGAAGATGACGCCGAGGATGGCGGTGCCCGAAAACAGCGACTTGGTGCCGGCCCATAACATCTCGGCGAGTATCACATCGTCCAGCGCCAGCGGCGCATTCAGCAAGGCTTCCCAGGTCTTCTGCACATGCATTCGCGAGAAGGCGGAGTACAGGGCTTCGAAGGAGGCAGCCATCATCACTGACATGCAGATCGAGCCGGAGGCAAGGAATTGTATGTACGGCACACCATCGATGGTCTTGAGCAGGCTGCCGAGGCCATAACCGAAAGCCACCAGCGTGATCAGCGGATCGGCAATATTGCCCAGCACGCTGGCGACGGCGAGCTTGCGCCACACCAGGAAATTGCGGCGCCAGATCGGCAGGAAGCGAAGCGAAAATTGCGGCAGGTTGTAATGGGAGCGGCGGGTCTCAGTCACGCATTTCCCTTCCAGTGAGTTTGAGGAACAGGTCTTCCAGATTGGCCGGCCGGTGCAGGTAGCGCACCCCGGCAGCGTGCTGCAGGCTTTCCAGCAGCGGCTTGGCATCGTTGGTATAGCAAAACACCGTCTCGCCACTGATTTCCACCCGGGCCGCAAGCTCCTTTCCCTGGGCATGCCAGGCGAGTGCATTCTCGCCATAGACTTCGACGACCTCTGATTCGATATGCTGGCGGATGAGTTCCCGGGGCGGGCCTTCGGCGATCAGGCGGCCATGATCGATCACGGCGAGGCGGTCGCAGAGACGCTCGGCTTCATCCATGAAATGGGTGGTCAGCAGAATGGTCTTGCCCTGGTTGAGCAGCGTCTTCAGCCGTTCCCAGATCAGATGCCGCGCCTGCGGATCGAGCCCCGTGGTGGGTTCGTCCATGAAGATCAGATCGGGGTCGTTCACCAGTGCCCGCGCCAGGGTCAGACGCCGCTTCATGCCCCCCGACAGCTCGCCGATGTTGGCGTCGCGCTTGCTGGTCAGGCTGGCAAATTCCAGCAGCTTGGGAATGCGCTCTTCGATCACCTTCTCACCGATGCCGAAGTAGCGGCCGAATACCCGGAGGTTTTCTGCCACGGTGAAATCGGGATCGAGATTATCTCCCTGCGGCACCACGCCCACACGCACCCTCGCCTGCCGGGCCCGCGCCGGGATGGGTTCGCCCACCAGGGAAATGCTGCCGCCATCGGGTTCAGTCAGGCCGAGGCAGAGCCGCAGCGTGGTGGTTTTACCGGCGCCGTTCGGTCCGAGCAAACCATAGCACTCGCCCGGCCGCAATTGGAATGTCAGACCGTCGACCACGATGAAACGCTGATCGCCATCGCCGTAGAATTTTTGCAGCTGATTGACTGCCAGGATGCTGTCGTCGCGCATGTCCGCTATCAGAGTTCGCTTCAGTCCGACATCTTGCCACAGACGCCGCGCACGCACGCTGCGCCAGAAAAGCAAAAAGCCAGGCGATCAGCCTGGCTTTACATTGACGCGGTGACTTTATTACTCAGCGGTCGGGACGTCAGCTTCGGCGCTGACTTCCGGACGATCGACCAGCTCGACGAAGGCCATCGGTGCGTTGTCGCCCTGACGGAAACCCATCTTCAGGATGCGCAGGTAGCCGCCGTTGCGGTTGGCGTAGCGGGGACCGAGTTCGGAGAAGAGCTTGAGCACGATCTCGCGGTCGCGCAGACGGGAGAAAGCCAGACGCTTGTTCGCCAGGGAGTCGGTCTTGCCGAGCGTCAGGATCGGCTCGACGACGCGGCGCAGTTCCTTTGCCTTCGGCAGGGTGGTCTTGATTGCCTCGTGGCGCAGCAGCGATACGGACATGTTGCGCAGCATGGCGAGACGGTGGGAAGAAGTACGGTTCAGCTTGCGAAGGCCGTGACGGTGACGCATGGTGTTTTCCTTTCGGGTTTAGTTTGAATCCAGCTCTTCTATCGGCTTCCAGGGAGGCCGCGGGCCGGTAAATATCGATGACAAAAAAGCAGGCACAGCCCGTGTTTCTCGGCTGCGCCGGCATTGTAGTCGCAATGGACCGGTTTGGACAGCAATTAGTTCGCCATCCATGCCGGCCGAGTGCGGCTCAATTACTTCTCGAGACCGGCGGGCGGCCAGTTCTCCAGCTTCATGCCCAGGGTGAGACCACGGGAAGCGAGGACTTCCTTGATCTCGTTGAGCGACTTGCGGCCGAGGTTCGGGGTCTTCAGCAGTTCGTTCTCGCTGCGCTGGATCAGATCGCCGATGTAGTAGATATTCTCGGCCTTGAGGCAGTTCGCCGAACGGACGGTGAGCTCCAGGTCATCAACCGGACGCAGCAGGATCGGGTCGACCGACGGCGCACGGGACGGCGCTTCAGCAGCGGCTTCGGTGCCTTCCAGGGCGGCGAACACATTCAGCTGATCGACCAGTACGCGAGCCGATTGGCGGATCGCTTCTTCCGGCGAAACGACGCCGTTGGTCTCGATGTTCATCACCAGCTTGTCGAGGTCGGTGCGCTGCTCCACGCGAGCCGATTCGACGGCGTAGGAGACGCGGCGAACCGGCGAGAAGGAAGCGTCGAGGATGATGCGGCCGATCGTTTTGTTTGCATCTTCCGACAGGCGGCGCACGTTGCCCGGTACATAGCCGCGGCCCTTCTCGACCTTGATCTGCATGTCCAGCTTGCCGCCGGCGGTCAGATGGGCAATGACATGATCCGGATTGATCAGCTCGACATCGTGCGGCAGGTCGATGTCCGACGCCAGAACCGCGCCTTCGCCTTCCTTCTTCAGGTTTAGGGTGACCTCGTCGCGGTTGTGCAGCTTGAAGACGACGCCCTTCAGGTTCAGCAGCATGTCGACAACGTCTTCCTGAACACCGTCCAGTGAAGAGTACTCATGCACCACGCCCGCGATGGTGACTTCGGTCGGCGCATAGCCCACCATGGAAGACAGCAGAACGCGACGCAGGGCGTTGCCCAGGGTGTGGCCGTAGCCACGCTCGAACGGCTCCATGACCACCTTCGCGTGGCCGGCGCCGAGCGCCTCGACTTCAATGATACGGGGCTTCAACAAGCTGTTTTGCATGAAATGTCCTTTTCAATACCCTCGGCTCGTTACACCGATAAGGCTGATGGCATTACGAAAAAAGCCCTCCCGAAGGAGGGCGGATACCTTACTGCGGATTAGCGCGAATACAGTTCGACGATCAGCGATTCATTGACATCGTTGGCGATCTCGGAGCGGTCCGGCATGGACTTGTAGGTGCCTTCCATTTTCTTGGCATCCACGGCAACCCAGGAGGGCATGCCGCCCTGCTCGGCGAGGGACAATGCCTCGACGATACGGGCCTGCTTCTTGGCTTTTTCACGCACGGCGACCACGTCGCCCGCCTTAACCTGGTAGGAAGCGATGTTCACGACCTGGCCGTTGACGGTGATGGCCTTGTGGCTGACCAGCTGACGTGCCTCGGCGCGGGTGGAGCCGAAGCCCATGCGGTAAGCAACGTTGTCCAGACGGGACTCGAGCAGCTTCAGCAGGTTTTCGCCGGTGTTGCCCTTGCGGCGGTCGGCTTCGGCGAAATAGCGGCGGAACTGGCGCTCCAGGATGCCGTACATGCGCTTGACCTTCTGCTTCTCGCGGAGCTGGTTGCCGTAGTCGGAGGTACGGGCGCCGGAGGTGCGGCCATGCTGGCCGGGCTTGGAATCCAGTTTGCACTTGGAATCCAGCGAGCGGCGGGCGCTCTTGAGGAACAGGTCCGTGCCTTCGCGACGGGAAAGTTTTGCTTTGGGTCCGATATAACGTGCCACGTTGATTTCCTTTGATGATATGACGCCCCAGAACGATCTTTCAGAATCGACAGGCGCTAGTCCGGTCGCGTTGCGAACCGAACGGTGGTCTTACGAACAAAACCCGCCAAAGCTGCTGGCGGGTCGCAAACTGCATTATAGAACAGCCGCGAATTAGATGCGGCGGCGCTTCGGCGGACGGCAGCCGTTGTGCGGAACCGGCGTGACGTCCTGGATCTGGGTGATCTTGATGCCAAGGCCGTTCAGGGCGCGAACCGCAGATTCGCGGCCCGGGCCCGGGCCCTTGATGCGAACTTCGAGGTTCTTCACGCCATATTCCATTGCCACTTTGCCTGCAGCTTCGGCTGCGACCTGAGCGGCGAACGGGGTGGACTTGCGCGATCCCTTGAAGCCGGCACCACCCGAAGTCGCCCACGACAGAGCGTTGCCCTGACGGTCGGTGATGGTGATGATGGTGTTGTTGAACGAAGCGTGGATGTGAGCCACACCTTTCGCGACGTTCTTCTTGACTTTCTTGCGCACGCGGGCGGCCGCTGCGTTGTTGGGGCTTTTTGCCATTACGTTTCCTTAAATCGGTGACTTGTTGGCCGATCGGCTTATTTCTTCAGCGACTGAGCAGCCTTGCGCGGGCCCTTGCGGGTACGTGCATTGGTGCGGGTACGCTGGCCGCGGACCGGCAAGCCCTTGCGATGGCGCAGGCCGCGGTAGCAGCCGAGGTCCATCAGACGCTTGATGTTCATCGACAGTTCGCGGCGCAGGTCGCCTTCGACGACGAACTTGCCGATTTCATCGCGCAGCTTCTCGAGCTCGTTGTCGTCCAGATCCTTGACCTTCTTGTTGGTCGCAACGCCGGTGGTGGCGCAGATCTGTTCAGCGCGCGGACGGCCAATACCGTAGATGGCGGTCAGGCCGATAACGGTGTGCTGGTGGTTGGGGATGTTGACCCCTGCAATACGTGCCATTCGTTATTTCCTTGATCGGTAATCTGATATTAACCTTGGCGCTGCTTGTGACGCGGCTCGGTGCAGATGACGCGAACGACGCCTTTGCGCTTGATAACTTTGCAGTTGCGGCAGATCCGCTTTACGGATGCGAGCACTTTCATTTTTGCCCTCTTTCTTCCAGTTCTAGTTTGCTTTTACTTGGTGCGGAACACGATGCGTGCCCTGCTCAAATCGTACGGTGTCAGCTCTACGGTGACCTTGTCCCCGGGAAGGATGCGGATGTAGTTCATCCGCATCTTACCGGAAATGTGTCCCAGGACCACATGTCCGTTTTCCAGCTTCACCCGGAATGTTGCGTTCGGCAGATTCTCCAGAATCTCACCCTGCATCTGAATAACGTCGTCTTTTGCCATGCGTTCGCTCGTTCTCCTTCGCCTTATCGCGTCGGAAGTCCGCCTTTGAAGTTCGCCTTGCGCAACAAGGACTCGTATTGTTGAGACATCACGTAGTTTTGTACCTGGGCCATGAAGTCCATGGTAACCACTACGATAATCAGCAACGACGTGCCACCGAAGTAGAACGGCACCTTCCAGCGCGCAATCAGAAATTCAGGCAACAGGCACACCAATGTGATGTACACCGCGCCAGCCAGAGTCAAACGCATCAGAATGCGGTCGATGTAGCGTGCAGTCTGCTCGCCCGGACGGATGCCTGGAACGAAAGCGCCGCTCTTCTTCAAGTTGTCTGCCGTTTCACGGCTGTTGAATACCAGTGCCGTGTAAAAGAAACAGAAGAAGACGATCGCAACTGCATAGAGCAGCGCATGAATCGGCTCGCCTGGCGCCAGCGACGCAGCCAGGTCCTTCAGGAAACGCACGAAGGGATTCGTGGTGTCGCCCGAGGTGAACCAGCTGGTGATCGTTGCCGGAAACAGGATGATCGACGAAGCGAAGATCGGAGGGATGACGCCCGCCATATTCAGCTTCAGCGGCAAATGACTGCTTTGGCCGCCGTAGATCTTGTTGCCGACTTGACGCTTGGCGTAGTTCACCAGAATCTTGCGTTGACCACGCTCGATGAACACCACCAGGAACGTGACCACAGCGACGATCGCACAAATCAGAATCGCCGACAGCGCACTCATTGCACCGGTGCGAACCAGTTCGAACAAGCCGCCGAGGGCATTCGGCAGTCCCGCCGCGATACCCGCGAAGATGATGATGGAGATACCGTTGCCCAGACCTCGCTCGGTGATTTGCTCACCCAGCCACATCAGGAACATGGTGCCCGTCACCAGCGTCACGATGGTCGTGAAGCGGAACGCCAGACCCGGATCGATGACCAGACCCGCCTGCGATTCGAGAGCGACTGCAATACCCAACGCCTGGAACGTCGCAAGCACCAGTGTCCCGTAACGGGTGTACTGGGTAATCTTACGCCGCCCGGCTTCGCCTTCCTTCTTCAGCGCTTCCAGCTGCGGCGAAACGATCGACAGCAACTGCATGATGATCGAGGCCGAGATGTACGGCATGATGCCGAGCGCGAAAATGGTAAAGCGCGACAAGGCGCCACCGGAAAACATGTTGAACATCCCCAGAATGCCGCCCTGGTTCTGCTTGAACAGTTCGGACAACTGAGTCGGATCAATGCCCGGCACCGGAATGTGGGCACCAACGCGGTACACCACCAGGGCAGCCAGCAGGAACCACAGGCGCCCCCATGGAAAACCGCTTGCTGCACTCTTCGCGAGTTGGGGAGAGGTCGCCAATTAACGCTCCAAGCTCGAAAACTGCTTATGCAAGCGTGCCGCCTGCTGCTTCAATCGCTTCCTTCGCGCCCTTGGTGGCAATCAGGCCCTTCAGGTTGACCTTTTTGGTCAACTCGCCGGACTTGATGACACGCACGACACGAGCAAGCTCATGAACCAGGCCAGCTTGCTTCAGTGCCAGCAGGTCGATGTCCTCGACCGGCAGCGATGCCAGGTCGGACAGACGCACTTCCGCTTTGTACGGAGTGGCCAGCGACTTGAAGCCACGCTTCGGCAGACGGCGCTGCAGAGGCATCTGACCGCCTTCGAAGCCAACCTTGTGGAAACCGCCGGAACGGGATTTCTGTCCCTTGTGACCACGGCCGGCGGTCTTGCCCAGACCGGAGCCGATACCACGGCCAACGCGACGCTTGGCGTGCTTGGCGCCAGCTGCGGGTTGAATGTTGTTCAATTCCATGATTTGATTCGCTCCCAGACCGGAGTCTTAGGAGACTACCTTCACGAGATAAGCTACCTTGTTGATCATGCCGCGTACTGCCGGAGTGTCCTGCAGTTCGGACACCGAGTTCACGCGACGCAGGCCGAGACCGCGCACGGTGGCACGGTGGTCCTGACGAGTTCCGATAAGGCCTTTGACCAGCTTGACTTTGATAGTGTTCGCCATAGTTAACCTCAGCCGAGAATTTCTTCAACCGACTTGCCGCGCTTGGCAGCAATCTCGGAAGGCGTGTTCATCTTCGACAAGCCGTCAATGGTCGCGCGGACCATATTGTACGGGTTGGTCGAGCCATTCGACTTCGCCACGACGTTGGTCACGCCCATGACTTCGAAGATCGCGCGCATCGGACCGCCGGCGATGACGCCCGTACCGTCCTTGGCCGGCGAAATCATCACGGAGGAAGCGCCATGCTTGCCGTTCACGGTGTGCTGCAGCGTACCGTTCTTCAGCGTGACCTTGATCATCTTGCGACGAGCTTCTTCCATCGCCTTTTGAACGGCCACCGGCACTTCCTTCGACTTGCCTTTGCCCATGCCGATGCGGCCATCGCCGTCACCAACCACCACGAGAGCCGCGAAGCCCATGATCCGGCCGCCCTTCACCACTTTGGTGACGCGGTTCACGGCGATCATCTTCTCGCGCAAACCGTCGTCGCGCTCTTCGCCTTGCTGCACTTTGCCTTGCATCTTTGCCATGACAGTTTTCCTTAGAACTTCAGACCGGCTTCACGGGCAGCGTCGGCGACTGCCTTGACGCGACCGTGGTAGCGGAAACCGGAACGGTCGAAAGCTACCTGCTCGATACCTGCCTTCAACGCCTTTTCCGCGACACGCTTGCCCACCAGCGCGGCTGCGGCGGTGTTGCCGCCTTTGCCTGACTGGCCAGCCAGTTGCTGACGCACTTCAGCTTCGAGAGTGGAAGCCGAGGCCAGGACCGTGGAATCCGGTCCGATGATGTTTGCGTAAATGTGCAGGTTGGTGCGATGTACCGCCAAGCGGTTCACCTTGAGTTCCGCGATCTTTGCACGGGTTTGGCGTGCACGACGCAGACGCGATTGTTTCTTGTCCATCGTCAACCCCTTTTACTTCTTCTTGGTTTCTTTGAGCGTCACCACCTCGTTCTGGTAACGCACACCCTTGCCCTTGTAAGGCTCGGGTTCGCGGTACGCGCGAACTTCAGCGGCGGTCTGACCGACTTTCTGCTTGTCGATCCCCTTAATCACGATTTCCGTCTGGCTCGGGGTTTCGCACTTGACGCCTTCAGGCATCTGGTGCACCACCGGGTGCGAGAAACCGAGGGACAGGTTGAGCGCGTTGCCTTGGGCCTGGGCACGATAACCCACGCCAACCAGACTCAGACGCTTCTCGAAACCTTTCGTCACGCCCTGAACCATGTTGTTCAGCAGCGCACGCACGGTGCCGGACATCGCATTTGCTTCGCGGCTGTCGTCGGCCGGCGTGAGCTTCAGCGTGCCGTTGTCGTTTTCGACTTTGACTTGACCGGTCAGCGGCAGCGTCAGCGTGCCCAGCGGTCCCTTGACTACGATACGGTCGGCAGAGATCGTGACTTCCACGCCCTGAGCCAACACGATCGGCATTTTACCTACGCGAGACATTGTGCACTCCTTAAGCGACGTAGCAGATAACTTCACCGCCGACGCCGGTTGCACGCGCCTTACGGTCTGTCATGACGCCCTTGGGAGTGGAAACGATAGCCACACCGAGACCGTTCATCACATTGGGGATGTCATCCTTGCCTTTGTAGATGCGCAGGCCGGGACGGGACACGCGCTCGAGGCGCTCGATCACAGGACGGCCAGCGTAGTACTTCAGGCCGATCTTGAGTTCTGCCTTGCCGTCCGCTTCGGAGACGGCGTAGTCTTCAATGTATCCCTCATCCTTCAGCACGGTTGCGATGGCAACCTTGACCTTGGAAGACGGCATCGCGACGGTGGTCTTCTGGACGCCCTGCGCGTTGCGGATACGGGTCAACATGTCGGCGATAGGATCGCTCATACTCATTGCATCTTCTCCTATTACCAGCTTGCTTTGGTCATACCGGGAATCTCGCCACGCATGGCGGTTTCACGGAGTTTGGTACGGGCCAGGCCGAACTTGCGGAAGGTCCCGCGGGGACGTCCGGTCAGGGAGCAGCGATTGCGCTGGCGGGTCGGGTTCGCATTGCGCGGCAGCGCCTGCAGCTTGAGGCGAGCTTCATAGCGCTCTTCCTCTGACTTCGATTGGTCAGCAATCACAGCCTTCAGCTCGGCGCGCTTGCCGGCGTATTTCTTGACCAGGTCCGCACGCTTCTGTTCGCGGTTAATCAGTGCCAGTTTTGCCATGGCATCCTCAGTTTCTGAACGGGAATTTGAATTCGGCGAGGAGAGCTTTCGCTTCTTCGTCGGTCTTCGCGGTGGTGGTGATGCTGATGTTCATGCCACGCAGCGCATCGATCTTGTCGTACTCGATCTCGGGGAAAATGATCTGCTCTTTCACACCGATGTTGTAGTTGCCACGACCGTCGAAGGCACGACCGGACACGCCACGGAAGTCACGCACGCGCGGCAGCGCGACGGTGATCAGGCGATCCAGAAATTCGTACATGCGGGCACCACGCAGAGTCACCATGCAGCCGATCGGGTAGCCTTCGCGGATCTTGAAACCTGCAATAGCTTTGCGGGCCTTGGTCACGACTGGCTTCTGACCGGCGATCTTGGTCATATCGCCGACAGCGTGCTCAATGATCTTCTTGTCGGCCACCGCCTCGGACAGACCCATATTCAGGGTGATCTTGGTGATGCGGGGCACTTGCATCGGCGACTTGTAACCGAACTTCTTGGTCAGCTCACCGACGACCTTGTTTTTGTAGACTTCTTGCAAACGAGCCATGATGTTTAAGCCTTCACAACTTCGCCGTTGGAGCGGAAGATACGGACATTCTTGCCGTCGACGTTTTTCACGCCAACGCGGTCCGCCTTGCCGGTCGCGGCATTGAACAGGGCGACGTTAGACACGTGGATCGGCATTTCCTTGTCGACGATGCCACCGGTAGCGCCGGTCATCGGGTTCGGACGAACCGCCTTCTTGGCGACGTTGACACCTTCCACGATTACGTAATCTGCATCGACACGGGCCTTGACTACGCCACGCTTGCCTTTGTCTTTGCCGGTCAAAACGATAACTTCGTCGTTTTTGCGAATCTTGTTCATGTCGGTTCCTTACAGCACTTCAGGGGCGAGCGACACGATCTTCATGAAACGCTCAGTGCGCAGCTCGCGGGTCACCGGCCCGAAGATACGGGTGCCGATCGGCTCAAGCTTGTTATTCAACAGCACTGCAGCGTTGCCATCGAACTTCACCAGCGAGCCATCTTGACGGCGAACACCCTTGGCGGTGCGAACCACCACGGCGTTGTAGATCTCGCCCTTCTTGACGCGTCCGCGGGGTGCCGCGACTTTAACGGTTACTTTGATGACGTCTCCAATGCTCGCGTAGCGACGCTTGGAACCGCCCAGCACCTTGATGCACATGACTTCACGCGCACCGGTGTTGTCGGCCACTTCTAGCCGGCTTTCGGTCTGGATCATAATATTTTCTTTCCCAACTTAATCCGCTTTATTTTCCCGAACCGGGAGAGCGGTCAGTCTTGGTCCCGTCAGTTTCCCCTGCTGGGGCCACTGGGTAGGAGGACGGTTTGAAAAACTGCTGCAAGCCTGCCGGCGGCTTCTACCGGTTCGGCTGTCTTGGCCACATATGGACCAAGCCCGAGAGAATAACAGCTTTCTCCCGGGCTTGCAAGGGCTTCGAGCCTTTTAGACGATTTGGGCAGTTTGCACGACGCGTGTGACGCTCCATGCTTTCGTCTTGGAAATGGGGCGACCTTCCTGGATCTCGACGGTATCGCCTTCTTTCGCCACGTTGCCTTCATCGTGGGCGTGGTACTTGTTCGAACGGACCACGATTTTGCCGTACAGAGGATGCTTGACGCGGCGTTCAACCAGAACGGTGACCGTCTTGTCCATCTTGTCGGATACGACACGTCCAACGAGCGTGCGCTTGAGCGCAGGTTTTGCTTGATCGTTCATTATTTCGCGTCCTTCGAATTCATGACGGTCTTCACACGCGCGATGTCACGGCGTACTTTCTTCAGCTGCGCAGTGTTGTTCAACTGCTGCGTCGCGATCTGCATGCGCAGACCGAACTGGGCTTTCAGAAGGTCGTTCAGCTCCTTCTGCAGCGCAGCCTTGTCCTTGCCAACGAGTTCAGATGCTTTCATGTTGATGTTCCTTTATTGGCCGACCTGGCGCACCACGAAGGTGGTTGCCAGAGGCAGCTTCGCGGCCGCGAGGCGGAAGGCTTCACGGGCGAGCGCTTCGTCAACGCCGTCCATCTCGTACAGCACCTTGCCAGGCTGGATTTCGGCGACATAGTACTCGGGGTTGCCCTTACCGTTACCCATACGGACTTCGGCCGGCTTCTGGGAAATCGGCTTGTCCGGGAAGATGCGGATCCAGATGCGGCCGCCACGCTTGATGTGACGGGTCATGGCGCGACGAGCTGCCTCGATCTGGCGCGCGGTGATGCGGCCGCGGGCAGTTGCCTTCAGGCCGAATTCACCGAACGAAACGGCGGTACCGCGAGTGTGCGAAATGCCCTTGTTACGGCCTTTCTGCTCTTTACGATATTTTCTACGTGCTGGTTGCAGCATGCTTATTCTCCTGCTTTCTCAGCCGTTGCCTCGCCGGCCTTGGCGCGAACGCGGCCAGCACCGGGAGCGGAACGACCGGGCGCGCCTTCAGGCTTCTTGCCACGCGGGCGGCTGCCGGGTTTGCCATCGTCGCGACGCGGACCGCGGCGCTTCTTGTCGTCATCGGCCGGGGTTTCCACGATCGGAGCTTCGCCGCTTGCAAGGCGATCGCCTTTGTAAACCCAGACCTTGATGCCGATGATACCGTAGGTGGTTTCGGCCTCGCCGAAGCCGTAGTCGATATCGGCGCGCAGGGTGTGCAGGGGCACACGACCTTCGCGATACCACTCACGGCGAGCGATCTCGATACCGTTCAGACGGCCGGACGACATGATCTTGATGCCCTGAGCGCCCAGACGCATGGCGTTCTGCATGGCCCGCTTCATCGCGCGACGGAACATGATGCGCTTTTCGAGCTGCTGGGCGATCGAGTCGGCGATCAGCTGAGCGTCCGTTTCCGGCTTGCGGATTTCTTCGATGTTGACGTGCACCGGCACGCCCATCAGCTTGGAGAGATCAGACTTCAGAACTTCGATGTCCTCGCCCTTCTTGCCGATGACTACGCCAGGACGCGAGCTGAAAATCGTGATGCGCGCGTTCTTTGCCGGGCGCTCGATGATGACGCGGCCGACGGAGGCGTTTTTCAGTTTCTTCTTCAGGTAGTCACGCACCTTCAGGTCTTCGTTCAGCATGCTGGCGAAGTTGCCATTGCCAGCGTACCAACGGGACCCCCAGTTGCGAGTAACAGCAAGCCTGAATCCGGTCGGGTGAATTTTCTGTCCCATCGTGACCCCTTAGTTACCGACAGTCACGTAGATGTGACAGGTTTGTTTCGTGAAGCGGTCACCACGTCCCTTCGCGCGAGCGATGAAACGCTTCATGACCGTGCCTTTTTCGACGTAGATCGTCTTGACTTTCAGCTCGTCGATATCGGCGCCATCGTTATGCTCGGCGTTCGCGATTGCGGACTCGAGAACCTGCTTGATGATGCCGGCACCCTTTTTCGGGCTGAACGCCAGGATGTTGAGCGCTTGGTCGACCTTCTTGCCGCGAATCAGGTCAGCAACCAGGCGACCTTTTTGGGCAGACAGACGTGCGCCACGGAGATTAGCTTTGGTTTCCATCATCTGACCTTATTTCTTGGCCTTCTTGTCGGCAGCGTGGCCCTTGAACGTCCGGGTCAGCGCGAATTCGCCGAGCTTGTGGCCTACCATGTTTTCGGAGACATATACCGGCACGTGCTGCTTGCCGTTATGGACGGCGATCGTCAGGCCGATGAAGTCCGGCAGAATGGTCGAACGGCGCGACCAGGTCTTGATGGGCTTCTTGTCCTTGGTCGCCTGTGCGGTCTCGACCTTCTTCACTAGGTGGGCGTCGCAGAACGGGCCCTTTTTGAGTGAACGTGTCATGTATTACCCCTTATTTCTTGCCACGGCGCGAGACGATCATGGAAGTCGTGCGCTTGTTCTTGCGCGTCTTCTTGCCCTTCGTCTGCTGGCCCCACGGCGACACCGGATGACGACCTGCGGAGGTGCGTCCTTCGCCACCGCCGTGCGGGTGGTCGATCGGGTTCATCACAACGCCACGAACGGTCGGGCGTACACCGCGCCAGCGCATCGCACCGGCCTTACCGATCTTGCGCAGGTTGTGCTCGCCGTTGCCGACTTCGCCAACCGTGGCGCGGCACTCGATGTGCACGCGGCGGACTTCACCGGAGCGCAGGCGGACCTGGGCGTAGGTGCCTTCACGCGCCATTAGCACGACGCCAGCGCCGGCGGTACGGGCGATCTGGGCGCCTTTGCCAGGCAGCATTTCGACGCAATGCATGGTGGTGCCGACCGGGATGTTGCGGATCGGGAGGCAGTTGCCAACCTTGATCGGGGCTTCCGCGCCATTCATCAACTGATCGCCGACCGCGACGTTACGCGGAGCGATGATGTAGCGGCGCTCACCGTCGGCGTAGCATACGAGGGCGATGTGCGCGCTGCGGTTCGGGTCGTACTCGATGCGCTCGACTTTCGCCGGGATGCCGTCCTTGTTGCGACGGAAATCGACCACGCGGTAGTGGTGCTTATGGCCGCCACCGATGTGACGGGTGGTGATGTGACCGTTGTTGTTACGGCCGGCGGTCTTGGACTTCTTCTCGACCAGGGCGGCGAACGGACGGCCTTTGTACAGGTCGGGATTGACGACCTTGACCATACCGCGGCGGCCAGCCGAGGTCGGTTTCATTTTCACGAGTGCCATTATTTAGCCTCCTCGGTGAAGTTGATTTCCTGACCAGGCTTCAGGCACACGAACGCGCGGCGGGTGTGGTTGCGGCGACCGTTGAAACGGCCTGCGCGCTTCTGCTTACCCTGGCGGTTCACGACCTGGACGGATTCGACTTGCACCTTGAACATCAGTTCGACGGCAGCCTTGATTTCCGGCTTGGTGGCGTCCGGGGTAACCAGGAACACGACCTGCTCGTTCTTCTCGGCGACCATGGTTGCCTTTTCCGAGATGACCGGAGCCAGCAATACCTTCATCAGGCGCTCTTCGCTATGCTTGATTACTGCGCTCATGCCAGCATCTCCTCAATCTTTGCCAGAGCCGGCTTGGTGATCAGCACTTTCTTGTAGAACACCAGGGAAACCGGATCGGCGTGACGCGGCTCGACGATCATGACGTTGGCCAGGTTGCGGGAAGCAAGCAGCAGGTTTTCGTCGAGGTTGTCAGTGATGACCAGCACGGAATCCAGACCCATGCCCTTCAGCTTCTGGGACAGCAGCTTGGTCTTCGGCGCGTCAAGCGACAGGCTTTCCACGACAGAGAGACGGTCTTCGCGAGCGAGCTGGGACAGGATCGAGCAGACACCTGCGCGATACATCTTCTTGTTCACTTTGTGAGTGAAGTTTTCGTCAGGCGAGTTCGGGAAAATCCGGCCGCCTCCGCGCCACAGCGGCGAGGACGACATACCAGCACGGGCACGGCCGGTGCCTTTCTGGCGCCACGGCTTTTTGGTGGTGTGACTGACTTCTTCACGGTCTTTTTGCTTGCGGTTGCCGCTGCGAGCGTTGGCCTGGTAAGCAACGACGATCTGGTGAATCAGCGCTTCGTTGTAGTCGCGACCGAAGATGGTATCGGAAGCCGCCACATTGGCGGAGGCCTGACCTTGGTCGTTCAGGAGCTTGAGTTCCATTGATTAGGCTCCCTTCTTAGCTTTGACTTTGACTGCCGGCACGACGACGACTTCGCCGTTCTTGGCACCAGGGACAGCGCCGCGGACCATGATCAGCTGACGCTCGGCGTCGACACGGGCGACAACGAGGTTCTGCACGGTGCACTTCACGTCACCCATGTGACCGGTCATGCGCTTGCCGGGGAAAACGCGGCCCGGATCCTGCGCCATACCGATGGAGCCAGGAACGTTGTGAGAACGGGAGTTACCGTGGGTGGCACGGCCGGAGGCGAAGTTGTAACGCTTGATGGTGCCAGCGTAACCCTTACCGATGCTCACGCCCTGCACGTCGACTTTTTGTCCAGCCTCGAACATGCCGACAGCAATCACGTCGCCCGCCTTTAGTTCGGCGGCCTTGGCGGCATCGATACGGAATTCTTTGATGACGGTACCAGCTTCCACACCCGCTTTGGCGAGGTGGCCGGCAGCTGCTTTGTTGACGCGGCTTGCACGGCGCTGACCGAAGGTGACCTGAACCGCGGAATAACCATCGGTTTCAGGCGTTTTGATCTGTGTCACGCGGTTGTTGGACACGTCGATCACGGTAACGGGGATGGTATCACCGTCGTCCGTGAAGATGCGCATCATGCCAACCTTGCGACCAAGAAGGCCTAGGCTCATTGTTTTCTCCATTCCCGCCTGCGATTGGGCGGGGCTGACATTAAAAACTACGAAAATAGTGAAGCCCGCCGAAGCGAGCTTTACCGTAGCCGGCCATTATAGCCGGCCTTTTTTTCCGCCGCAAGCATTCGCTTGCGCTGGCGACGGAATTTTGTTATTGCAATTTGATCTCTACGTCCACGCCGGCCGGCAGGTCGAGCTTCATCAGTGCATCAACGGTCTTGTCGGTCGGATCGACGATGTCCATAAGGCGCTGGTGGGTGCGGATCTCGAACTGGTCGCGCGAGGTCTTGTTGACGTGCGGGGAACGCAGAACGTCAAAACGCTGGATGCGGGTCGGCAGGGGAACCGGGCCCTTGACGACGGCACCGGTACGCTTGGCGGTGTCAACGATCTCGAGCGCGGACTGGTCGATCAGGCGGTAGTCGAAAGCTTTGAGGCGGATGCGGATTTTCTGGTTTTGCATGGTATTTCCTTGAAAGAACGAGCTGCGGGCATCCGCCCGCAGCGATATTTAAGTCAGACGCAATTCAGAGAACTGCAACGCCTTACTCGATGATTTTGGCAACGACGCCGGCGCCAACGGTACGGCCACCTTCACGGATGGCGAAGCGCAGGCCTTCTTCCATCGCGATCGGGTTGATCAGCTTGACCGTGATCGACACGTTGTCGCCCGGCATGACCATCTCTTTGTCCTTCGGCAGCTCGATCGCGCCGGTCACGTCCGTGGTACGGAAGTAGAACTGCGGACGGTAGTTGTTGAAGAA
>NZ_FZOT01000017.1 GCF_900188095.1 Noviherbaspirillum humi
GACGGCCATCCCGATGAAGGCGGAGTGCCGATAGGGATAGCCTCTACAGACTTGGAATCAGAGGATGCTCTTGACATGCTGCTGGCGTCTGAAAAACTCGCTCGGGAGTTGATTGGAGCGATTTCATTGACGAGCGGGAGAAGGCGGTAATACCACTTATCTAAGAAAACTTAGAGGTAAATTGCCCTCGAAATTGCCAAAACCGGCCGCTTCGGCTTGCCCATAGCGGCGAGCTTTTCCCCATAGAACGTCCATAGTTTCCTTCGTGCGTTCCCGATCCGCTGGCAGCTTCGCGAGCAGCTCGGCGAAGCAAATCATTGCGTTCTGTTCCGCTTGCGAGAGCTTATCGAAATGGATCAAAAGCTCTTCCGTATGCGAACCAGCTTGAGTCGCTATGTCTTTCATGGCTATCAGTGTTGATTTGCATCAATCAATGCTAAACCAAAAATGTTTTACGAGCCATTTTTTCTGCGTTCGAGGAACCCAATCGGTTCAAAGAGCGCAAAAAAACCCGGCGTCTTTCGAGGCCGGGCAGATCGCTTTGGTCACTTGTTGCACCTCTGACCTTACTCCCCGCACAAGCGGCCAGTTAGATCTCCATCAAGCCGCGCAGCATCTTCGACCGCTGCACCAACTCATCACGCTCGGCAGATATAGGCGACCGCCTGGCGAAGTCCGTCAGATCCCGTAGCAGCTCGCCGAGCGCCTTCTTCTCTTCGTCAGTCCATGCGGCCTGAGCGACCTTCACCAGTTCCAGTATCGATTCCGGATCCACAACGGCGCGGAAAGCGGAATGGCCTTCCGGCGTGTCTTCCTCGATGGCTTCGAGGCAGGCTTGTTCGATGACGGGGAGGGCGTGCATAAGTTGGCAATCCAGAAATATTGGCGAAATTGGCAGCCCAACCTCTCTAATATATATAGAGGGATAGCCCGCAAACCCGCATAAATCCTAGGCTGTTAGAAACGTGTTGAATTAGAGGAAAACTGCGGGAAGCCAGATTTTATGCGGTTTCCCGGCTGAAGCGTGGCTAATTTGGGATCAGGTGGTCGGACGTTCGAATCGTCTCGCCCCGACCAGGAATTCAAGCAACACCGGAAAAGCCGCCTCGAGCGGCTTTTCTTTTTCTGTTTCTTCAGCGGATAGGTTCAGTCTCCGCATCTCGCCGCGTTCCATTCAATGCGCCCGCGGCCTCCGCCGCCTGTCCTCCTGCACCAGATTGATCGGCCCGGCGCCCGTGCCTTGGTCCGTATCGATGTCCAGGGATTCCCACATGCCTTCGGTGAACTTCGGATCCTGTATCAACCCCTCTACGGGGGATAGGTACAGGCATACATCCTGCCCGAACGATTGCAGGGTTTCCCAGCGCCCGAATAACCACGTCCTCATGTCTTGCAGCGCTTCTTCTGGCGTGGCGCCGCGGGCGAAGGAGCCGGGAATGTCGGGTGCCACCGCCGTAAAGTCACCGATTGGCGTGCGCTTGATGAATACCGGAACATGGACCATTTTTCCCGTCCTTGTCGGAATAGTGGGTGAATGACGACATTGCTCTTTCAAGCTGTCGCATGAGGCTTGAGAATTCGGTTCTCATCCTCAGATTAGCGAATGAATCACGAAGTGCGACCCACGCCTGCGGATTTTTTCTAATGACAGCCTTCCGCGTCCGCGCAAATGGCATTGCTGCCGGGCTGACTCATCGCAAGTATTCATGCATGCGATGCGCATGGAAATAGTCTGCCACGGTCAAAGCCTGTAAAGTTATCTCTTGATGGATGAACCGTGCGACAGGCAGGCGTTTGTCCAGTTACGCCATGCCAATCGGCGAAGCCCGGCCACGAGGCTTGCAACCGCCATGGCGTGCATCGGGGAACGACTTTTATGATGAGCGACAACACTTTCAACGGCACCGGGTTCGCATCCTTGCTGCCTGCCGGGTATGGCTGGGCGGAATCTACCGATAGAACCTTGCCCGAAGTAATGCATTCCATCCGCGAGCATCTCGGAATGGATATTGCCTTCATTGCCGAACTCAGTGACGGCAAGCGCATCTTCCGCGAAGTTGATGCGAAGGACGATGCTTGCCCGATCCGGGCCGGCAACAGCGACCCGCAGGAAGAAACCTATTGCCAGCGCATTGTTGATGGGCGTTTGCCGGAACTGATTCCCAATGTGTCGGCGGTGCCGGAAGCAGCCAGCCTGCCGATCACCGGGATGCTTGGCATCGGTTCCTACATGGGGGTTCCGATCCGGCTTGCGGATGGCAGCGTCTATGGCACCTTCTGCTGCTTCAGCCATGAGCCCGATACCACGCTCAACAAGCGCGATCTCGGCATGATGCGGGTGTTCGCAGACATCGCCGCCAGACAGATCGAGCGCGACCTCGGCGCGCGCCGGCAGCAACGCGAGAGCGAGGACCGCATCCGGTCGATGTTGAAAAGCGACGAGCTGTCCATCGTCTATCAGCCCATCGTGGATCTGCGGCAGCATCGAATAGCCGGCTTTGAAGCCTTGTCGCGATTCGCCGCGGTGCCGGCCCGGACGCCGGATCTGTGGTTCAACGAGGCGTCGCAGATCGGATTGGGCGTGCCGCTGGAGGAGAAGGCCATCCGCGCCGCGCTGCTCGGTTTCGACAGGCTGCCCGAAAATGTGTATGTGTCAATCAATGCTTCCCCCGAACTGATTCTCGAGGACCGATTGCATCATCTTTTGTCCGGGACGCCCCTGGAGCGCATCGTGCTGGAAATTACCGAACACGTTTCCATCGACCGCTACCAGGAAATCGGCGAGGTCACGCGCAAGCTGCGGGAACGCGGGTTGCGCGTGGCAGTGGATGATGCCGGGGCAGGCTATGCCAGCTTCCGCCACATCCTCAAACTGTCTCCTGACCTGATCAAGCTCGACATCAGCCTGACGCGAAACATCGATACCGATGCGCCGCGTCGCGCGCTGGCGTCGGCACTGATCCGCTTCGCCAAGGAGACGGGAAGCAAGGTGATCGCCGAAGGCGTGAAGACGCCTGCTGAACTTGGCGTCCTCCAGGATCTGGGCGTCGACATGGCCCAAGGCTTTTTGCTGGGCAAACCCTTGCCCTTGATGGAAAGCTTGATGACGCACTTGCATTGACGACATGCGCAAGATGCCTGTCCGTTCTTGCCGTTGAAACATCATGTGATACAAGGTAATATCCCTCGTCCGGTCGCCGCTGGCGCCGCAATCCATTTTCTTCATTGACTGTCCGTAGCTCAGTTGGATAGAGCAACAGCCTTCTAAGCTGTGGGTCGGGGGTTCGATTCCCTCCGGACAGGCCAGTCTCCCTGCGGCGCTTCTCCCGCCGCCGCCTCTGCATGTTCTTGTCCCGCTCCCTCAACCTGCTTCAGCTGCAAGATGAAATGGTCTGGAGACTTACGCCATGTGCCGCTCCTCTGACGGCGTAGGCGAACCCGGCCCACCCGCTATGGTCTAAATCGCATCATGCGAAACCGAACTTCCATGCGCAGCATGGCTGCGCTCATCATGGCTATCACCCTCGGCGGCTGCGCTTCCACCGTCGATCATCCTGGGCTGAACCAGACTCGGGCAATGACCGACGCCAACGGGACGCCGATCTCGCCCGGCCTTTCCGGCCTGGGTCCGGTTGGGGTTGGAATAGGCATCGGCAGCTGGGGCGGAGGAGGCGGCGTCGGCTTTGGTCTAGGCTTCTGAGCAGCTTTCCAACGCGCTGGCAAAAGTTGGCGGCTTACTTGAGCACCTGGAACAGGTTGTTGTAGTCGTCGCGCCATACGCCCAATCCGGGGATGGACTCGATCGGCGAAGACGCCTCGTCGAAAGCGTCGTTCAGCGCTTGCGCATCGCGGCTCACCAGTACCCAGTCGGTCACGGCGAAGCCGGTGCCCTCCGCATCGTCCGAGATCAGCACGCTCGCGAGGCCGGCTTCTTCCGCCAAGCGTTCCACCACCGGGGCCAGCGCCAGGAAGCGATTGGTGACGTGGAAAGCGATGATGCCGTCCGGCTTCACGTGCCTGAGATAAAGGGCGATCGCTTCCCTGGTCAACAGGTGCACCGGGATGGCGTCGCCGGAAAAGGCATCCACCGCCAGGATGTCGAAGCCTTGGGGCGCTTCCTTTTCCATCGAAAGCCGCGCGTCTCCCATCACCGTTTCGATCCGGGCTGCGCTGTCGCGCATGAAACTGAATTCCGTCTGCGCCAGATGGAGCACGTGCGGATCCAGTTCATAGAACCTGAATACATCGCCTTTCCTGCCGTACGCTGCCAAAGTGCCCGTGCCCAGTCCGATCAGCCCTAGCCGACGCGGCCCCTGCCGCAGATCGAGAGCGAGACCGATGCCGGAATCGGGACCATAGTAAGTGGTTGGTTCACGGCGGCGCTCCGCCGCCAGGTATTGCTCGCCATGCTTGATCGAGCCGTGCAGGAACTGGCGCACCACGCTGCGGCCATCGGCGGCCAGCACATCCTGGGTGCGCAAGGCGCCATAAAAACTGCGTTCCATTCGCCGCGCCTCGCGCAGGCCCTGGCTGATTTGTTTGGTCAGGAAGAAGCCGCAAAAAAGCGCCAGTGCGGCTGCGCCGCCGGCCAGCAACAGGGTGCGCCGCGGCAGCAGCAGTGCCAGCAGCGCCGCCGCCGCCAGTCCCAGCCCGAGTTCGTAGTAGGAAGCCAGCAGGCGCGGAGCCAGAAGGCCGACACCGATGCCGCCGATGGCGCCGCCGAGCGACAGCATCAGATAGAAACGGGTCAGATGGCGCGGTGCAGGCCGCATCTGCGCCAGTTCGCCATGCAGGCACATGCAGGCGAGGAACAGGCCGCCGGCATACAAGGGCACGGCCAGTTTCGCATTGAAGGCCACCGCATGATTCTGCAAGCCCCAGGCACATGCGCCCAGTACCAGGGCCGTGGGCAGCATGAAGCGCCTGCGTGCATACCAGCGATCGCTCTCGAAGCACAGCACGAAGCTCAGCAGGTAGAGCGTCAGCGGCAGCAACCAAAGGAAAGGGATGGCGGCAATGTTCTGGGTAATATGGTTGGTGACCGCGAGCAGCAGCCACGAGCCCGCGGCGGAGAGCGCCAGCCACAGCAACTGCCGGCGCCAGCCGGGCGCGGGCTCATCTGCCGCGTGCTTGCCGGCTTCGGTTTCAACGCTGCCGGCCGCGGCCCGTCGCACCAGGCTGAGAGTGCAGCCCGTGCATAACAGGGTGAACAGCACATAGCCGCCCGACCAGACACTGGCTTGGGTTGATACGGCGGCGTGCGGTTCGATCAGAAAGGGGTAGGACACCAGCGCAGCGAGCGAAGCCAGGTTGGAAAGGGAGTAGAAGCGATACACGGCGGCGCTGATCTGCAGCCGGCTGGCCCAGGCCTGGATCAGCGGCCCGGTGGTCGAGAGCAGGAAATAGGGTAGGCCGATGGAGGCCGATAGCAGCAACAGAATGCGCCAGGCAGGATCTTCGCTGCCGTGGGGCTTCCAATCGGGACCGGCCAGCACGGAAAAGGTCAAGGCGCTGACCGCCAGCAGCGACAGATGCAAGCCCGCCTGAAGGCGCGGCGGCAGGTGCCGGGTGATCCAGTCGGCGTAGGCGTAACCGGCCAGCAGGGTCACCTGGAAGAACACCATGCAGGTCGCCCAGACCGACGCCGATCCGCCGAACCAGGGCAGGATATGCTTGGATACGATCGGCTGGATCAGAAACAGGAGGAAGGCGCTGCAGAAAATGGTGGCGGCAAACAGCAGCCGGGTCATGACATGCTGGGGTGGTCGCCGTGGTGCCGATGACGCGCGTGCTCGATGCAGTGGATGGCCGCCTTGACGATGCCGAAGCGCAGCGCCGCGTCCGCGTTCGGATGGTCCGACAGATGAACCGTGACGGGGCCGATCGCCACCATGTCCGACTGGCCGCCGGCCGGCTCCTGAAGGAAGCGGATGTCGAGGTGGTAGCGCGACAGCAGCGGCCCGCAGGCCTGCCAGTCCCGGGTCCACTTCGGCAACGCCTTGCTGTTTTCCCAGAGCGTGCCGGCACTCTCATAGCACTCTTCGATATTGTGGTGGCCGAGCAGCTGGGCGAGATGACGTTCCTGTGCCACACAGCTGCGGAAATACTGGTCGTCGCTCATTCGCATGGAAGGCATTCCCGTCAATAGGCAGATAAGAGGCAGATAGCTGATCCAGCTTAGCAAACCGGCGCCGTCATCCCTTGGGCTGGAATAAGAAATCGCAATGAACTATTGGCGCAACACGACTCCAATCCGGAAGCGGCCCAAGCCGCCGTGATTGCAAAACCGGCCGGGGTTTCATGTACACTGCCTGCATTCATTTCTTGCCAGGAATATTTTTCTTCAGGTGAATCCCCTCATCGTCAAGCTGAACGGTTTGTCGGTTATCCGCTGCCCTTCGTCGCAGTGCGGCCGTCCCTATCAGATCAATCAGTTCGGTGCCCGGTTCTCCGCCCAGCGTGAGCGCGCCAAGATCATTTGTCCGCATTGCGGTTTGCAGCTGTATGGCGACCGGGACTCGGTCTACCTGACGCACGCCCTGTCCGAAGAAGAAGAGCGGCGCTTCGAAGAGGAAGCGCTGAAGTCGCTCAAGTAATCCGCCCGCCGCGCATCACCGACCGGCCTTCGCCGCAGTGCAATTTTTCAGCGGCGCCCGATCAAGCGGCCCGTGCCTGTTCCGGCGACCATGCGGATTGCAGGGCGCGTCGGTCGATCTGCGCAATGCCGGTCAAACCCTGCAAGGCCATGGTGCTTTCGAGTTCCCGCTTGACCGTCGCCAGCATCGCTCCCACCGCCTTTTCCCCGCCGGCGGCCAGCGCCCACGCCCACGGCCGGCCGAACAGCACTGCCCGGGCGCCCAGCGCCAGCGCCTTGGCCACGTCCTGGCCGCTGCGCACGCCGCCATCCATCAGCACCTGCAGGCGATCACCCACCGCATCGGCGATGGCAGGCAGGGCGGAAATCGTGGAGGGCGCGCAATCCAGCTGGCGTCCGCCATGGTTGGAAACCACCACCGCATCGGCGCCGATGTCGTGCGCCGCGCGGGCATCGTCCGGGTCCATGATGCCCTTGATGATGAGCGGGCCGCGCCAGTTCTCGCGCACCCAGACCAGGTCCTTCCACGTCACCGAAGGATCGAGCTGGCGGTTCACCCAGGCCGACAATTCGCTCATGGTGCGTGCATTCGGAATCGACCCGGCCAGATTGCCGAACACCAGCGGGCGCCCGCCCAGAGCGACGTCCCGGGTCCAGTGCAGGTGCGCCAGCGCGTTCAGCGCCTTCGCTGCCAAGCGGCCGAGGCGGAAACTGCTGCCGACGCTGTGGCGCACTTCGCGGTAACGCATGCCATACGCCGCCAGGTCGACGGTGATGAAGAGGGCGCTGCACCGGGCCGACTGGGCGCGTTGCAGCAGTTCGCGCACGATTCCGCGGTCGCGCATCATGTAGAGCTGGAACCAGAATGGGGCGTTGATGGCCTTGCTTACTTCTTCAATGGAGCAGACCGACAGCGTCGACAGCGAAAACGGGATGCCGGCGGCAACGGCTGCCCGCGCCGCTTGCACTTCGCCCCTGCGCGCCATCATGCCGGCGAAGCCGACCGGCGCCAGGGCCAGCGGCAAGGCGAGCCGCTGGCCCAGGAGTTCGGTGGACGTGTCCAGATGCTCGACGTTCCACATCACGCGTTGGCGCAGGCGCAGTGTGCGCAGATCGGCCCGATTGGCGGCGAGCGTGATTTCGTCGTAACTTCCGCCGTCGATATAGTCGAACAGGGCGCGCGGCAGCCGCTGCCTGGCAAGGGTACGGTAGTCTTCGATCGAGGCGGGAGTCATGGCGGAGGGGGCCCTGGAAGATGTTGAGAGTGAGAAAAAGCATAAAAACCCTGGGCAGCGAGGGCAAGGCGCGAAATGACGATGCCTGCGTTCAGTCAACCATGTCAGCTTTCTGCAAGGGCATTATTAAGGCGAGGCGGAACAGTATTGCAAGGCTGGAGAAGCGACAGCGCATCCTTTTGTTTCCATATTTGCGCTATGGCATGTATTGAGTGAATATCGGCCCAATAAACTCCGTCATAGGAATTTACTTGCGGTGTAACAATTAGTTATGAAGCGCTCTGAGTACAGTTGTTTTGCCAGCGCACCAGTTGAGGCGCTGTAAAAAACAATAGACACACTCAGGGAGTCGACATGGCTGATTTCGTATTGGTCGGAAAGAGCCGCTTCGTGGTGATAGCGGTGCTGCAGACAATCTACAGTTCGCGCAGGGCGGGGTGCGTCGTGTTCGGCGACGAGGAGACGCGCAGCTTTCGATGGTCGACGATGTGTCGCCGACATGTCGAGATACGTTTCGATGGTTCGGATGACCAGCGGTTTCTCGACTGCGTCAACGCCATGGCGGCAGAGAATCCGGATCTGGTCCTGATTCCCTGCGACTGCGACGGCATACGCTTGACCGACCGGGTAAAGCATCGACTCAAGGTTAGAACGACGCCGATTCCGCAAGCAGCGACGCTGGAGATGTTCGACGACAAATGGCGTTTTTATGAGTTCTGCCGTCAGCACGAGCTGCCGACGCCGGACACCTTCTTCGTCGGCGAAAAAGCCGCGCTCGACTTTGATGTCATCGTCTCCCGCCTAGGCCTGCCCTTCATGCTCAAGCCGGCCAACCAGGCCGGTTCGATCGGCGTGCAGGTGGTACGCAGCCGTCAGCATTTCGAGGAAGCCATCTGCCGCAATCCCGAATACCGATTCGGCCGCCTGATCGCCCAGCGCTACATCGATGGTGTCGACATCGACCTCAGCCTGCTGGCGGTGCAAGGCGAGGTGCGGGCGTTCGCGATCCAGAAGAACGATGGCGTGGAAATCAATTTCGTGCCGCACGCGCAGCTCGAAACGCTTGCCGCGTTGGTGCCGAGATTGAGCAATTACCACGGCCTGATGCATATCGACGCCCGCATCGACCGCAAGACCGGCGCGCTCTATCTCATCGAATGCAATCCGCGTTTCTGGGCCTCGCTGACGGAAGCGGCATGGTGCGGCCTGGACTTCGTGCAGGCGACGCTGCAGGCGGAAAGGCTGGCGAACGAAAAAGCTCGGGTGGCGGGCCTGACACAGGGAACCGCCTATACCCGCCATCCGCTGATCAGGCCGGCATCATGGCCGCTGCTGCTGGCGCCCGGGGTACGCGGTCGGCTGATGCGCGCAATGATGCTCGACCCCTATAGCGTCAAGACCTTCCTGTCCTTGCTGCCGGAGATCGCCTGGCGCTACGCCAACAAGCGCGCCTTCTCGGGCGTGCGTCGTCTGCGTCCGCGCAAGGCGGCACTTTGAGAGGCGTTGAATAAAGGCTGGCGGAAAAGCGTCCGGGCCTCAGGACCTGACGCACATGGTCTGGTAGCTTTCCGCGATCCGCCTCGCCCTGCGCTTGGCCTTCTCCGTCGATTTCATCGGCGCGCTGGCGGCATCCTCCTGCGCCCAGCGCAGCTTTTGCGCCAGCGAGGTGCAGCGCTTCTGTTCCACTTGCTGGGCACGGGCGGCGTGAATTCGGGCTTTTTCATCCTGCCGCTCCTGCTTCGTCCGCTCGGCCTGGATGCGCGCGAGTTCCTGCTTCTCCCGCGCGAGCCGTCGCGCCGCTTCAGGATCGGCTGGCGGGTTGGCGAGATCCATGCGCTGTCCGCCGGGGCAGGGCGCATCGCCGTAGGTGGTCGTGCCGTTGCTCTCGCACTTGTAGACGGCGAAGGCCGGCGCAGCATGCAGGCCGCCGGCGCACAACATCATGCACAGCAGGGCGCGCAAGCTCATATCACCTTCCCGGGATTCATGATGTTTTTCGGATCGAGTGCTTGCTTCAATGCCCGCATCAGTCCCATCTCGATGTCCGACTTGTAGCGGCAAATCTCATCGCGCTTGAGCGCGCCGAGCCCGTGTTCTGCCGAAATCGAGCCGGTGAATTCATGCACGCTGTCATGCACCACCTTGTTGACCTCCGGCTGGCGCTTGATGAAGTCTTCATCGGCGGCATTTTCCGGCGCCGAGACGTTGTAGTGCAGATTGCCGTCGCCGAGATGGCCAAAGGTCACCATGCGGCAGCCCGGGAAGCTTTCCTGAAGCCGCTGATCGGTCATGCGGATGTAGTCGCCGATGCGCGAGATCGGCACCGAGATGTCGTGCTTGATGTTCTTGCCTTCCTCGGCCTGCGCCAGCGGGATGTGCTCTCGCAGGTTCCACAGGCCCTTGGACTGGGCGATAGACGAAGCCACCACCGCATCCTGAATCACTTCCTGCTCCAGCGCGGCGGTGATCACCGCTTCCAGCATGGCATTGGCATGCTCTTCAGACTCGCTGTCGGACAGCTCGAGCAGCACATATTGCGGATAGCGGTCGGGGAAGGGCGACTTCAGCTGCGGAAAATGCTTGGCCACCAGCGCCAGGCAAAAGTCCGACATCAGTTCGAACCCGGTCAGCGTGGCGCCGCATTTGCCCTGCGCCAGCGATAACAGCTGCAGCGCGTCATCGGCCGACTGCATGGCGGCGAAGGCGGTGAGTCGGACCTTGGGTTGCGGGAACAGCTTCATCACGGCGGCGGTGATGACGCCGAGCGTGCCCTCGGCGCCGATGTAGAGATCGCGCAGGTCGTAGCCGGTATTGTCCTTGCGAAGGCCGCGCAAACCATTCCAGATTTCACCCTGCGCCGTCACCACTTCCAGGCCGAGGCACAGCTCGCGCGTGTTCCCGTAACGGAGTACCGCCGTGCCGCCGGCATTGGTTGCAAGATTGCCGCCGATGGTGCAGCTGCCTTCGGCCGCCAGCGAGAGCGGGAACAGCCTGCCGGCGTCGGCCGCCGCCACCTGGACCTGCTGCAGGATGGCGCCCGCTTCCACCGTCATGGTGTTGTTGATGGTGTCGACGGCACGGATGCGGTTCATGCGGTTGAGCGAGAGCACGATCGCCTGTCCGCTTTCATCCGGCACGCTGCCCAGCACCAGGCCGGTATTGCCGCCCTGGGGCACTACCGGCACGCGGAATTCATTGCACAGCCTGACGATGGCTGCGACTTCCTCGGTGGTGGAAGGGCGAATGACGGCTTGTGCCCGGCCGGTGAAGCGGCGGCGCCAGTCGGTGAGATAGCCTGCCATGTCGGCCGGCTCGGTAATCACGTGCGGCGCGCCGACCGCTTGCCGGCACTGCTCGAGGAAGTCGTTCATTTGGATGCTCTCCGGATGACTTGCTGCGCCAGTTCCTTCGCAGCTTTCTTGTAAGGTCTCAGGTAACAGATGATGCTGATGAAGAAAACCAGCGTCAGGCCGGTCTCGACCCAGCCGAGCAAGGCAGAATTGCCTTTGTCGCTGCTGGCGCGCACCACGCCCTCCGCGAAATACAGCAGGATGAGCATGGAAGACCATTGCATGGTGTAGATGTTCCGCTTGAGTATCCCGCGCAGCGGGATCAATAGCGGCACCACCTTGAGCACCAGCCAGGACCCGCCCGGCCGCAAGGGGGCCAGGGCCAGTTCCCATGCCACGCAAAGCACTATGAGCAGCACGATGCAGGCAGTCGTGAGCGCGTAGCAGATTCGTTGCGTACGGTTTTCCTGCATCATCCGGCTCCCAGGCGGCGCGCGGTCTCGGCAAGGCGGCGGCCGAGCGCCACGGCGAGCGTTTTGGAGTCTTCGGACAGCGGCTGATTGCCGCCGCTGCCGGCCCAGTGACTGGCGCCATAGGGGCTGCCGCCCGTGCTGGTGGCCATCAGCGCCGGCTGGGTGTAGGGCAGTCCGAGCAGCAGCATGCCATGGTGCAGCAAAGGCAGCATCATCGACAGCAGCGTCGACTCCTGGCCGCCGTGCATGCTGCCGGTGGAGGTGAAGACGCAGGCGGGCTTGCCGGCGAGGGTGCCGGCAAGCCATTCGGCGCTGGTGCCATCGAGGAAGTACTTCAACGCGGCCGCCATGTTGCCGAAGCGGGTCGGGGAACCGAGCGCGAGGCCGGCGCATTGGTGGAGATCGGCGAGTTCGACGTAGGGTGCGCCGCTGGCCGGCACGTCGGGCTCGGTGGCTTCGCTGACGGTCGACACCGCCGGCACGGTGCGCAAACGCGCATCGCATCCGGGCACGCTCTCGATGCCTTGCGCGATCAGCTCGGCCAATTTCCGCGTCGCACCATGCCTCGAGTAGTAAAGGACGAGAAGAGTGAGGTTGGAAGAATTCATGCTTGCTATTATAGGATGCTTTAATTGCTTTCCTTTCAAACAGGACCCATGCCGCAGCAGCCTTCCGCCTCGACCATCGCCAGCCTCGAACCGCCGGGCCGCAAGCCTGTGCCGGAGCGCCGGGCGCACGGCCTGATCTGGTTCGCGCGCCAGCGGCTGCGTGAGGAACGCCTGCCGCAGGTGGCCGGCAGCCTGACCTTCACCACGGTGCTGGCGCTGGTGCCGATGCTGACCATCGCACTGGCCGTGTTCACGACCTTCCCGCTCTTCAATACCTTCCGCACGTCGCTCGAGGCCTATTTCCTGCGCAGCCTGATGCCGACCTCGATCTCGAACACCATCCTCGACTACCTGAACCAATTCGCCAGCAAGGCCACGCGCCTGTCGGCGGTCGGCGCGGTGGCCCTGGTGTTGAGCGCGATGGCGATGATGCTCACCATCGACCGCGCTTTCAACCATATCTGGCGCGTCAAGTCGTCGCGACCGTTCGCCCAGCGCATGATCGCCTATTGGACGGTGGTCACGATGGGGCCGCTGCTGATCGGCTTCTCCATCACCCTGACCACTTCGCTGGTGGCGGCCACCCATGGGATGGTGGGCGAGACACCTTTTTTGCGCTCGCTGTTGTCCTATGGGGTGTCCATCGCCCTGACCATGCTGGCTTTCGCGCTGCTCTACGCCACGATTCCGAATCGCGCGGTGGCGTGGCGCGATGCAATCGCCGGCGGCCTGTTTGCGTCAACGGCCTTCGAGATCGCCAAGCACATCTTCGTGGTGTTCATATCCAAGTTCCCGACCTATACCGTGATCTACGGCGCCCTGGCGGCGATGCCCATCTTCCTGGTGTGGATCTTCGTCTCCTGGCTAATCATCCTGATGGGAGCGGTGCTGACGGCGGTGCTGCCGGTGGTGAAGTACGAGCGCTGGTGGCATGTGCCGGCGCCGGGCGACGCTTTCATCGATGCGATGGCGGTGCTGGAAGTGCTGGTGGATGCGCGCGAGAACGAGGGCGCGGCGGTCGATGCCGCCACGCTGCGCCGACGCACGCGACTCGGCTTCGATGAATGCGATGCCTTGCTGGATGCGATGTATCGCGCCGGGTGGGTGGCGAAGATCCAGGCGGAGCTGTCGCGCCGCATCAAGTGGAGCCGGCGCCTGGACCAGGGCGGCGAGCGCTGGACGCTGCTCGTCAGCCCGCGCCGGCTGATGCTGTCGGAAGTCTATCGCCTGTTCGCCTTTCATCCCGAAGGCGATCGGCAATTGGCGGAGAAAGTGGAAAGGGCGATCGAGCAAGGGCTGACGCAAACCCTGGAGGGTTATTTCGCCAGCCGCCGGGCACAGTGACGACGCTGCCTGTTCGTCTCAGCTGCGGTGATTCAGAAGGAAGCCTGTCCGGTCAGCATCTGCCAGTACATCACCCAATCGCCCATCAATGAATAAAGCGGGTGCTTGAAGGTCATCGGCTGATTTTTCTCAAAGAAAAAATGGCCGATCCAGGCAAAACCGTAGCCTGCAGTCAGCGCCCCGAGCAGCCACCAGAAGTTGCCCGTGACCAGCGCCACGCCGATGCAGATCAGCGCAAGCGTCGATCCGGCGAAATGCAGCTCCCGGCAGGTGCGGTTTGAATGTTCGCTCAGATAAACCGGGTAGAAGTCGTCGAAGGAAGCGAAATCCCGTTTAAGCACGGTGGACATGGTGTTCTCCCCAAGGAATCGATGTGTTCAGCGTAGTCCCAAATCCGGCGATTGCAACCCATTCATGCCGTCGCGAAGTCGAACAGATGGTCGAGCACCGCGTCCGGCTGATCCGTCATCAATGCATGGCCGCAAGGCAGCTGCGTTACTTTCGCCTGCGGCAGCGCGGTGGTCAGCCGGGCGGCGGCCTTGGGCGGCGTCATCTGATCGCTTTGCCCCAGCAGGAACAGGGTCGGACAGGTTACGGCTCGCGCCGCTTCCTCGCCGCCGGCGTAGGCGTTGCAGGCGCTGAAGTCGGTATGGAACACCGGTTCCGGATTAGTTTGCGCAATGCGCTGCATCAGGCGGCGGTTGCCGCCCTGAACCGAAAAGCCTGGTCCCGGAAACGAAGGCTTCTGGGCGATGCCGGAATGCGACCAGATGTTCACCATATCGATCGCCTGCTGCGGCTTTTCTCGTGAGGTTTCCAGCAGCGCCGGCGACACCCGCATCGGGAAGGCGGTTGCCAGCAAGGCCAGTTTGCACACCCGCTGCGGGGCGTCGGCGGCCGCCTGCAGGGCGATGAGCGAGCCCATGCTGTGGCCAGCGAGCAGGGCCTTTTCCACGCCGGCCGCATCCAGCAGCGCGAGGATCCACTGCGCCATGGCGTCGACGCTGGTCAGCGCCGGTCCGCCGCTGCGGCCGTGACCAGGCAGGTCGGGCGCCAGCACCGCATGGCCATGATGGGCGAAATAGCGCGACTGCAGGGCCCAGACCGAGTGGTCATGCTGGGCGCCATGAATGAAGACAACACAGGGCAATGCCGGATCGAACGGCTTGCCGCCGGTGTAGCAGTAAGCAGGTTTCCCGTAAACCTGGAGCAGCATGGTCAGGCTCCTTTCTGGGCGGCTCGCAAGCCGCGCGACAGGTCTTCGATCAGGTCGTCAGCATCCTCAAGCCCCACCGACAGGCGCATCGTGCCTTCCCGTATGCCGGCGGCTTCCAGTTGCGCCGCCGGCACCCGAAAATGCGTGGTGGAGGCGGGATGGATCACCAGCGACTTGGCGTCGCCCACGTTGGCCAGATGGGAAAAGATGCGCAGCGCTTCAACGAAGCGCCGGCCCGCCGCCCGGTCGCCTTTGATGCTGAAGGAGAACACCGCGCCGCAGCCTCTGGGCAGCAGCTGCCGCGCCAGCGCATGGTCGGGATGGTTTTCCAGCTCCGGATACGAAACGGACTCCACCGCCGGATGGGCAGCGAGAAACGCCACCACGCGGCGGGTATTGGCAACGTGGCGCTCCATGCGCAGGCTCAACGTTTCGATGCCCTGCAGGATGGCGAAGGCATTGTGCGGACTCATCACCGCGCCGAAGTCGCGCAGACCCTCGCGCCGCGCCCGCAGCGAAAAGGCGGCGACGCTGGATTCCTCGGTGAAGACCATGCCATGGAAACCGTCGTACGGTTCGCACAATTCGGCGAAGCGGCCGGTCTTTTCGTAGGCCAGCTGCCAGTCGAAGGTGCCGCCGTCGACCAGCAGGCCGCCGATGGCGGTGCCATGGCCGCAGAGGAATTTGGTGGCGGAGTGGAAGACGAGGTCGGCGCCGTGATCGAAGGGCTTGAGCAGGTAGGGCGTGGTGAAGGTGCCGTCCACCATCAGCGGCAGGTGATGCTCATGCGCCAACTGCGACAGGCGCGGGATGTCCAGCACATCCAGGCCCGGATTGCCGAGGGTCTCGCCGAACAGGACTTTGGTATTGGGGCGGATGGCGGCGCGCCAGGCGTCGATGTCGCGCGGGTTCACGAAGGTGGTCTCGATGCCGAAACGCTTGAGCGTGTAGGCAAGCAAGTTCTGCGAGCCGCCATACAGCGCGCGCGACGCGACGATATGGGAACCGGCGCCGGCGATGGTGCTCAGCCCGAGGTGCATCGCCGCCTGTCCGCTGGCCACCGCCAGGCCGGCCACGCCGCCTTCCAGCGCCGCGATGCGTTCCTCCAGCACCGCATTCGTCGGATTCGAGATGCGCGAATACACATGGCCGGCGCGCTCCATGTTGAACAGGGCCGCCGCATGGTCGGAATCCTTGAAGACGAAGGACGTGGTGAGGTAGATCGGGGTGGCGCGGGCGCCGGTCGCCGGATCGGGCGCCGCGCCGGCATGCAGGGCCAGGGTATCGAAACCGGGATAATGCGGTTCGCCGCTCATTGGCGTGTCTCCTGTTCTGGGGTAAGCATTCTTATGCCTGCCATCCTAACACCGAATGCGCTCTGTCCAGGCTCATGCCGCGGTCGCTCCCTGCTGGATTTTTGCGGCGCGTTAGGCTACATTGCTCGTGTAAAAACGATAACCTAAAGGGCAAAGCATGAAAGTATCCGAGATCCTCAAGGTCAAGGGAGACATCCTCTACACAGTCAGCCCGGATACGCCGATGCGCGACGCTGTCGACACCATGGCCGAGCGGGATATCGGTTCCCTGGTGGTGATGGAGTTCGGCGAACTGGTCGGCATGCTCACCTTCCGCGAAGTAATGAAGACGCTGTACCAGAACAAGGGCAGCATCGGCACCGAGACCGTGCGCAAGCACATGGACGATCATCCGATCTCGATCACGCCCGACACCGAGGTGAACGAAGTGCGGCGCCTGATGCTGGAGCGCCATGCGCGCTACGTTCCGGTGATGGACGCCAAGACCTTGCTAGGTGTCATATCGTTCTACGACGTCGCCAAGGCAGTGCTGGAGGCGCAGAGCTTCGAGAACAAGATGCTCAAGGCCTACATCCGCGACTGGCCGGCCGAAACCGACGAATAATCTTTCTTATTCCGCCTTCCTGCATGTTTTCACGCTCTCGGGCGCGCTTTTCCGGATCGATGGCCGTCCTGGCGGCGGCCGTTAATCCGGCTCAATACGGTAGAATGCTGGCTTTCCTGCATCTCCTCCATTCCTACCATGTCCGGCAATACCATAGGCACGCTCTTCACAGTCACTACCTTCGGCGAATCCCATGGGCCGGCCATCGGCTGCGTGGTGGATGGCTGCCCGCCGGGCATGGAACTGTCGGAAGCCGACATCCAGCCCGAGCTCGACAGGCGCAAGCCAGGCACCTCGCGCCACGTCACCCAGCGCCAGGAAGCTGATCGGGTTGAAATCCTGTCCGGCGTTTTTGAAGGCAGGACCACCGGCACGCCGATCGCGCTGCTGATCCGCAATGAGGATCAGCGTAGCAAGGACTACGGCAACATCCTCGATACCTTCCGCCCCGGTCACGCCGACTACACCTATTGGCAGAAATACGGGATTCGCGATCCCCGCGGCGGCGGCCGTTCCTCCGCGCGGCTGACCGCGCCGGTCGTCGGCGCGGCGGCGATCGCCCGCAAGTGGCTGCAGCTGCAGTACGGCACCCGCTTCAAGGGATGCATGAGCCAGCTCGGCGAGTTGCCGATCCCGTTCGAATCCTGGGAACATGTGCCGAACAATCCTTTCTTCGCCGCCAATGCCGGCATGATCCCGCAGCTCGAGGAGTACATGGATGCGCTGCGCAAGAGCGGCGATTCCTGCGGCGCCCGCATCGACGTGGTGGCCGAGAACGTGCCGGTCGGCCTGGGCGAACCGCTCTACGACAAGCTGGATGCCGACATCGCCCACGCCATGATGGGCATCAACGCGGTCAAGGGCGTGGAGATCGGCGCCGGCTTCCGCTCCATCGCGCAGAAAGGCAGCGAACACGGCGACGAACTGACGCCGGAAGGCTTCGTCACCAACAATGCCGGCGGCATCCTCGGCGGGATCTCGACCGGCCAGGACATCACCGTGTCTATCGCCATCAAGCCCACCTCCAGCATCCGCACGCCGCGCCGCTCGATCGACAAGGATGGCAAGCCGATCAGCGTCGAAACCTTCGGCCGCCACGATCCCTGCGTCGGCATCCGCGCCACGCCGATCGCCGAAGCCATGCTGGCGCTGGTCCTGATGGACCATGCCCTGCGCCATCGCGCGCAATGCGGCGACGTCAGCGTTGCCACGCCGCGCATTGCCGCGGCTGTCGGACGGGCCGGCTGATCAATTCCTTCATTCCCAGCGGCGCCCGGCGCCGCTGAATCCATTTTTCCAATCATCGCGTCAGAAGGGGCGGGCTCCGGGCCGGCCTGCGCAATCGGAATCTTCCTGGAACGACCGTGCATCAGCCCATCAGGTCCCGACAATTCGCCAGCTTTGCCCTGTTCTTCTTCGCCTATTACGGTTACGTGGGCGTGTTCTCCCCCTATGCCAGCCTGTATTTTGCCGACAAGGGCATGAATGCGGCCCAGATCGGCCTGCTGATGTCGCTGATGCAGGTGATGCGCATTTTCGGTCCCAACCTGTGGGGCTGGATCGCCGACCATACCGGCAAACGGGTGGGCGTGCTGCGGCTGACGGCGCTGGCGGCGGTAAGCTGCTTCGGCGGCATGTTCTTCGGCAGCAGCTTCACCTGGTTCTTCCTGGTGATGGTGGCGGTGAATACCTTCACCAGCGCGCAGGGGCCGCTGTCCGAGGCGCTGATGCTGTCCGAAATGCGGGGCGATCTGAGCCACTATGGCCGCATCCGCCTGTGGGGCTCGGTCGGCTTCATCGCCAGCGTGTCGGTGGCGGGCAAGTTGCTCGACTGGTGGGGGATCGATGCCATGCCATGGATTGCCTTGAGCCTGCTGGCCCTGGTGCTGGCGGCGTCGCTGAGCATGCGCGAGGCGCCTGCCGCGGCGGAACATGGCATGCCGCCGGCAGTGGCCAGCCTGCTGCGGCGGCCGGAGGTGGCAGCTTTCTTCGCGTCCACCTTTCTCATGATCGCCGCCCATGCCTCGCTGTACGTGTTTTATTCGCTGTACCTGGCGCAGCTCGGGTACAGCAATACGCTGATCGGGCTGATGTGGTCGCTCGGCGTGATCGTCGAAATCGTGTTCTTCTACTACCAGGCGCCGCTGTTTCGCCATTTCGGCATCCGCAAGCTGATGCTGGCCAGCCTGTGGCTGGGCGTGATCCGCTTTCTGCTGATCGGCTACGGCGCCGATTCGGTCGTCCTGCTGCTCATCGCTCAGGTCTTGCATGCGGCGACTTTCGCCACCCATCATTCGGCATCGGTGGCAACGCTGCAGCGCTGGTTCTCGGGGCCGCTGCAGGCGCGCGGCCAGGCACTGTTCACTAGCATTTCCTATGGCCTCGGCGGCACGCTTGGTGGTTTAATTCTGGGTTACTGCTGGGACTCACTGGGTTCCCGCACGGTCTATCTCGCGGCTGCCTTGTTTTCGCTGCTGGCGGCGGTGGCAGCCGCATTGTCGTATCGTTGGCAAGCCCGAGGACACGTTAAAGGAGAGTAAATGACGAGGTTAACAAGGTACGCATTTCAGAAGTCCATGTTGTGCCTGCTGACGGCAGCCTCCTTGTCTGCTTGCGAGACGGTGCAAACGACCCAGGCCGGCACAGTCGGTGTCGACCGCAGCCAGCGCATGATGGTGCCGGCGGCGGAAATCGAGAACGCGGCACGCCAGGAGTATGGACAGCTGATCGCCAAGGCAGGCCAGCAGGGCGTGTTGAACCGCAACCCGACCCAGGTGGAGCGGGTGAGGGCGGTGGTCAATCGCCTCATCCCGCAAGCGGTGAATTTCCGCCCTGACGCGGTGAAATGGGCTTGGGAAACCAATGTGCTGAGTTCGGCCGAAGTCAACGCCTGGTGCATGCCGGGTGGGAAAATGGCTGTCTACACCGGCTTGATCGAGAAGTTGCGCGTCACCGACGATGAACTGGCGGCGGTGATGGGCCATGAAATCGCGCATGCGCTGCGGGAGCATGCCCGGGAGCGGGCTTCGCAGCAGATGGTGGCCAATAGCGTGATCACTGTCGGCTCGGCCCTGCTGGGCCTTGGCGAACTGGGGCAGAAGGGTGCCGAATTTGCCTACATGGGCTTGCTCGGCCTGCCGAATTCCCGCGCTCATGAAACCGAGGCCGACCGGGTCGGGATCGAACTGGCCGCCCGCGCCGGCTATGATCCGCGGGCAGCCATCACCCTGTGGCAGAAAATGGCCCAGGCCGGCGGAGGCGAAGCGCCGAAATTCCTGTCCACCCATCCCTCCCGTGAAGATCGCTTGAACGACCTGACGGTGTATTCCCAGCGAGTCATGCCGCTTTACGAGCAGGCCAGAAGCCGGCGCTGAGGTTGGTTGTCATTTCCATAATCGAAAACGCCCGCCCTCTGTTCGGAGGGCGTTTTTCATTGCATAAAATCGTTCGCGTGTCGATAAGCGACTGGCCCGCTATGGCATAATCAAGAGTTATTCATCTTGATTCGCCTCACTCCTACCGTTGACCATGGCCAAGACTCTTTACGACAAACTCTGGGAATCGCACGTCGTCCATACCGAGCCGGACGGCACCGCCATCCTGTACATCGACCGTCATCTGGTGCATGAAGTCACCAGCCCGCAAGCTTTCGAAGGCCTGAAGCTGGCCGGCCGCAAGCCGTGGCGCGTGTCGGCGAACCTGGCGGTGGCGGACCACAACGTGCCGACCACCAACCGTGACGAAGGCATCGCCGATCCGGTGTCGCGCCTGCAGGTGGAAACCCTGGACGCCAATGCCAAGGAACACAAGCTGACCTACTTCAGCATGCGCGACAAGCGCCAGGGCATCGTGCACGTGATCGGGCCGGAGCAGGGCGCGACGCTGCCAGGCATGACGGTGGTGTGCGGCGACTCCCACACCTCCACCCACGGCGCCTTCGGCTGCCTGGCGCACGGCATCGGCACCTCGGAAGTCGAGCACGTGCTGGCCACCCAGACCCTGCTGGCCAAGAAGTCCAAGGCCATGCTGATCCAGGTCGATGGCGAGCTGCCCTTCGGCGTCACCGCCAAGGACATCGTGCTGGCGATCATCGGCAAGATCGGCACCGCCGGCGGCACCGGCTACGCCATCGAGTTCGCCGGCTCGGCCATCCGCTCGCTGTCGATGGAAGGCCGCATGACCGTCTGCAATATGGCGATCGAAGCCGGCGCCCGTGCCGGCATGGTGGCGGTCGATGAGATCACCATCAACTACGTCAAGGGCCGTCCACTTTCGCCGGTCGGTCCGCACTGGGATCGCGCGGTCGACTACTGGCGTACCCTGCACTCCGACCCGGGCGCGAAGTTCGACCTGGTGGTGACCCTGAATGCCGCCGAAATCAAGCCGCAAGTCACCTGGGGCACCTCGCCCGAGATGGTGGTGCCGGTGGATGACCGCGTGCCTGATCCCGACAAGGAAAAAGATCCGGTCAAGCGCGACGCCATGGAAAAGGCGCTGGTCTACATGGGCCTGAAGCCCAATACCGCCATGTCCGACATCCGCATCGACAAGGTCTTCATCGGCTCCTGCACCAATTCCCGCATCGAGGACCTGCGCGCCGCCGCGGCTGTCGTGCGCGGCAAGCAGCGCGCCTCCAACGTCAAGCTGGCGATGGTGGTGCCGGGTTCCGGCCTGGTGAAGGAGCAGGCCGAGCGCGAAGGCCTGGACAAGATCTTCAAGGAAGCCGGCTTCGAATGGCGCGAGCCGGGCTGCTCCATGTGCCTGGCAATGAACGCCGACCGCCTGGAGCCGGGCGAGCGCTGCGCCTCCACCTCGAACCGCAATTTCGAAGGCCGCCAGGGCCAGGGCGGCCGCACCCATCTGGTGTCGCCTGCCATGGCAGCAGCGGCGGGCATCGCCGGCCATTTCGTCGACGTGCGCGGCGTGCGCTGAGCCTCCGCGCTTCACACAGGGAGTCATAACAATGAAAAAGACTTTGCTGCTGTTGCTGTCCGCCTGCATCGCCGTCCTGATGGTCGGCTGCAACACCATGCAGGGCATGGGCAAGGATGTGAAACGCATGGGCGAGGCGGTCGAGAACGCCGCCAAGAAGTAAGTTCAGATACGGCGGGCAGCCAGCCGACAAGCGCGCCCGCCGACAGCCGAGAGAACAAGCATGGACAAATTTACCGTACACGATGGACTGGTCGCTCCGCTGGATCGCCCCAACGTCGACACCGACGCCATCATCCCGAAGCAATTCCTGAAGTCGATCAAGCGCACCGGTTTCGGCGAGAACCTGTTCGATGAATGGCGTTACCTCGATCATGGCGAACCCGGCATGGACAATGCGAAGCGTCCGGTCAACCCGGACTTCGTGCTCAACCAGCCGCGCTACCAGGGCGCTTCCATCCTGCTCACCCGCAAGAACTTCGGTTGCGGCTCTTCGCGCGAGCATGCGCCGTGGGCACTGCAGCAGTTCGGCTTCCGCGCCGTGATCGCGCCGAGCTTCGCCGACATCTTCTTCAACAACTGCTTCAAGAACGGCCTGCTGCCGATCGCGCTCACCGAGTCGCAGGTCGACCACCTGTTCAATGAAGTCAAGGCTTTCCCCGGCTATCGCCTGGTAATCGACCTGGAGAAGCAAACCGTCGGCAACATGAACGGCAGCGCGGTCTATCCTTTCGAGATCGATCAGTTCCGAAAGTATTGCCTGCTCAACGGCCTGGACGACATCGGCCTGACCCTGCGCCATGCCGACGTGATCCGCGCTTATGAAGAACGCCATCTCTCCAGCCAGCCCTGGCTGGCCAATACCATCTGACGCGCATAAGAACGATAATGAAGATCGCAATTCTCCCCGGCGACGGCATTGGCCCTGAAATCATCGAGCAGGCAGTTCGCGTACTCAATACCCTCGATGAGAAGTTTGAAATGGAAACCGCGCCGGTCGGAGGCGCCGGCTACGAGGCGCACGGCCACCCGCTGCCGGAAGGCACGCTGAAGCTGGCCAAGGAAGCGGATGCGGTGCTGTTCGGCGCGGTCGGCGACTGGAAATACGACACGCTGGACCGGCCGCTGCGTCCGGAGCAGGCGATTCTCGGTCTGCGCAAGAACCTGAACCTGTTTGCCAATCTGCGTCCCGCCATCCTGTATCCCGAATTGGCCGGCGCTTCCACGCTGAAGCCGGAAGTGGTTTCCGGTCTGGACATCCTGATCATCCGCGAACTGACCGGCGACATCTATTTCGGCCAGCCGCGCGGCGTGCGCACCGCGCCGGACGGCGCCTTCAAGGGCGAGCGCGAAGGCTTCGATACCATGCGCTATGCCGAGACCGAAATCCGTCGCATCGCCCACGTGGCGTTCCAGGCCGCCCGCAAGCGCGGCAAGCGCCTGACCAGCGTCGACAAGGCGAATGTGCTGGAGACTTTCCAGTTCTGGAAGGACATCGTCACCGACGTGTCCAAGGACTATCCGGACGTGGCGCTGGACCACATGTACGTCGACAATGCGGCCATGCAGCTGGTACGCGCGCCGAAGAAGTTCGATGTCATCGTCACCGGCAACATGTTCGGCGACATCCTGTCCGATGCAGCGGCGATGCTCACCGGCTCCATCGGCATGCTGCCGTCCGCCTCGCTGGATGCGAACAACAAGGGCCTGTACGAGCCGTCGCACGGCTCCGCGCCGGACATCGCCGGCAAGGGCGTCGCCAATCCGCTGGCGACCATCCTGTCGGCGGCGATGATGCTGCGCTACTCGTTGAACAAGGCCGAGCAGGCCGACCGCATCGAAGCCGCAGTGAAGCAGGTGCTGGCGCAGGGCCTGCGCACGCCCGATATTTATGAAGAAGGCACCACCAAGGTCGGCACCCGTGAAATGGGTGACGCGGTGGTCAAGGCATTGGCCTGAATGAATCTGAATTAAGCCAAGGAGAAAATGGTGAAGCTAGTTGGTCTGGTAGGTTGGCGCGGCATGGTGGGTTCGGTCCTGATGCAGCGCATGCAGGAAGAGGGCGATTTCGCCCACATCGAGCCGGTGTTCTTTTCGACGTCCAATGCCGGCGGCAAGGCCCCGGCCATGGCCAAGAACGAGACCGCGCTCAAGGATGCGGGCAATATCGACGAGCTGAAGAAGTGCGACATCATCCTGACCTGCCAGGGTGGCGACTACACCACCGAGATCTATCCGCAGCTGCGCGCTGCCGGCTGGAACGGCTACTGGATTGATGCCGCTTCTACCCTGCGCATGAAGGATGACGCCATCATCGTGCTGGATCCGGTCAACCTCGACGTTATCAAGTCGGCGCTCAAGCGCGGCGTCAAGAACTACATCGGCGGCAACTGCACCGTGTCCTGCATGTTGATGGGCCTCGGCGGCCTGTTCCAAAACGACCTGGTGGAGTGGATGACTTCCATGACCTATCAGGCGGCTTCCGGCGGCGGCGCTCAGCACATGCGCGAGCTGCTGACTCAATTCGGCAGCATCAATGCCGAAGTGAAGGCGCTGCTCGACGATCCGGCTTCCGCCATCCTCGAAATCGACCGCAAGGTGCTGGCCAAGCAGCATTCCATGACCGCCGAGGAAACCAAGCAGTTCGGCGTGCCGCTCGGCGGCAACCTGATTCCCTGGATCGACAAGGATCTGGGCAACGGCGTGTCGCGCGAAGAGTGGAAGGGCGGCGCCGAGACCAACAAGATCCTCGGCCGCGGCGAAGGCTTCGGTCCCGGCGCCGAGCCCGCGATTGCAGTCGATGGCCTGTGCGTGCGCATCGGCGCCATGCGCTGCCATTCCCAGGCACTGACCATCAAGCTGCGCAAGGACGTTCCGCTGGATGAGATCGAAGGCATCATCGCCGAGAACAACCAGTGGGTGAAGGTCGTTCCGAACACCCGCGAAGCATCGATGAAGGACCTGACGCCGGCCGCCACCACCGGAAGCCTGACCATCCCGGTCGGCCGTCTGCGCAAGATGCAGATGGGCGGCGAATACTTGTCAGCCTTTACCGTCGGCGACCAGCTGCTGTGGGGCGCGGCCGAACCGCTGCGCCGCATGCTGCGCATCGTGCTGGAAGACTGACGCTTTCACTCATAAAGGCCTGAACGACAGCATCCCTATGTTGTCATTCAGGCCTTTTTGTTGTCCTGTGGCAACGAAATGCCAATGACCTATGGCATGCGCTTCGATGCAAAGGTCTCAAGAAACCGTGAGAATTCATCGACTTACGTGCGAAAGTTGCCGATGACGTGGTGAAACTTCCGCAAAACAATGTTACAGTGGCCCGGCACACAGTATCCGCCGAACTTGCATCCGGAATCCTTCCATGCCATTGAAAAACTCTCGTCGAACCCGCTCCCAGATGGCTTTCCTCGGTCTGAAGACGCTTAGCGCTGCGGTGTTGTCCACACTCGTCCTGTCGCAGGCTTCGGCCGCCGGGCTGGGCAAGCTCACCGTACTCTCCGCGCTTGGCCAACCTTTGAGAGCGGAAATCGAGGTGAGCGCCGTCTCCAAGGAAGAGGCTGGCGCGCTCGTGGCCAAACTGGCTTCGCCGGAAGCCTACCGCCAGGCGAATGTCGAACTCAATGCCGCGCTGCTGTCGCTGCGTTTCGCCGTCGATCAGCGGGGGGAAAAGGCAACGATCCGGGTAAGCTCCGCCCAGCCGATCAATGAGCCGTTCGTCGACATGCTGCTGGAGCTGACCGGTCCTGGCGGCCGCCTGATCCGGGAATACACTTTCCTGCTCGACCCCGCCGAACTGCGGGCCACTCAGTCGGCACAGGTCAGCCCTGCGACCAGGTCGGACATGCCGGCCGCTGCTGCTGTTCCTGCGCCGCGGCGTCAGGCCGAGCCGGTCGCATCTTCCCCGGCAGCGCCCTCCCGTCCTGTTCCCAATCGTCCGGCAGCGCAACCGCGCGGCCAGGCTGGCATCGCTGCAAATACAGAGGGCGCAGCCGGCGAATACCAAGTCAAATCCGGCGATTCCCTGGCGCGCATCGCGGGTCAAGTCAAGCCGGCCGGCGTATCGCTCGACCAGATGCTGGTGGCGCTGTACCGGGCCAATCCCGAAGCCTTCGCCGGCGAAAACATGAATCGGCTGCGTGCCGGCCGCATCCTGACGGTGCCGGGCGCCGAAGACGTGCGCATGATCGACCAAGGCGAAGCGCGGCAGGTGGTGCTGACCCAGTCAGCCGATTTCAATGCCTATCGCAGCAAGCTGGCATCGCAAGTGTCCGCCTCCGAGGCGCGCAAGACGGCGGAATCGGGACAAAGCGTATCCGGCAAGATCACCGCCAAAGTCGAAGAGCCAGGCGCGCCGGCAAATCAAGCCAAGGACAAGCTGACGCTTTCCAAGGCTGATGCCGGCAATGCTTCGGATCGCAAGGCGGTCGGTCCTTCGGCGGAAGACCAGATCGCCAAGGACAAGGCGCTGGCCGAGGCTCAGGCGCGCATGCGGGAACTGGAGCGTAATGTCTCCGACCTTCAGAAACTGTTGGAGTTGAAGAATAAGGGCCTGGCGGAACAGCAGGATAAGGCTGGCCTGAAGTCGGAAGAGCCGAAGGTGGCCGCCAAACCGGCCGAGCCGGCCAATCCGGCGACTGCGCCGGCGGCGCCCGTTGCGCCCGCCGCCGAAGCGCCGGCACCCGCGAAGGAAGCGGCTACCGAAGCGGGCAAGGCGAGCGCGGAACCTGCGCCGTCGGCCAGCGCGCCTGCGGCCAACCCGGCGCCGGCCAAGCCGAAAGCGGTCCTGGTTCCGGCGCCCACACCGGAACCGAGCCTGGTGGACGATCTCATCGGCAGTCCATTGCTGCCCGGCGCCGGCGCTGTCCTGCTGCTGCTCGGTGCTCTTGGCATCTATCGCGCCCGCCGCAGCAAGCAGCAGAAAAATTTTGCCGACAGCGTCATGCCGGAGTCCAGTCTGAAGACGAACTCCCTCATCGGCACCACCGGCGGACAGAGCATCGACACCAGCAACAGCGTCTTCAACTCGAGCTTCTCGCCGACGGCCAACCAGCTCGACAGCAATGAGGTCGATCCTGTCGCCGAAGCCGATGTCTACATCGCCTATGGCCGGGACGCCCAGGCGGAGGAAATCCTCAAGGAGGCCCTGCGCACCCAGCCCGAGCGTAATGCCGTGCGCCTGAAGCTGCTCGAAATCTATTCCAACCGCAAGGACGCGCGTGCCTTCGAAGTGGTGGCGAGCGAGCTGTACGCCAGCACCAAGGGGCAGGGCGAGGATTGGGCAAGCGCCGCGGCGCTCGGCCTGGCGCTCGATCCGGCCAATCCGCTTTACGCCTCCGACAAGGGCGTGACGGCCACAGCAGCGGATGAGGTTCCAGCGGATCTTGGCGCATCGACCCAGCCTCTCGCGATGGATGAGCCGGCTCCGGCACGTCCGGCCGCAGATTTGGCTGTTGATGAACCGTTGGCCTTCGAGCAGCCCGAGGCCGATTTCGCCAGGGCCGAGCCGTTCATCGCCGACGAGCCTTTGATCGAAGCGCAGGCCGAACCGGCGCCGCAGCCAGCCGCACAGGAAGTGGAACAGCCGGTCTCCGATCTGGGTTCCAACATGCTGGATTTCGATCTTGACGGCATCAGTGCCAAGACGCCGGAAGCGGCCGCGGAGAAGGAATTGCCGCCGCCTGACCTCTCTGCCGACCTCGCCGGAATCAATTTCGATTTCCTCGACCAGTCGACCAGCGAAACGACGAAGCCGGCCGACGCTGGCATGGATCTGCCCGCCAGCCAGTCGACCCAGGATGCAAGTGCCGATTTCAACATCGCATCCTTTATGGACGAACTGGAATCCGGCAAGGCAGAAGGTGCAGTGCCGGCGGCGTCCGGTACCCATGCGGACCAGTCGGAACTGAGCGCTACACCGCTCGATTTCGACCTGTCGGACATCAGTCTTGAACTGGATGACGGCAAGAGCGGCGATGTCGCCGGCGCGGGCGCGAGTCCGGAAGCGGCGAGCGCGGCGGAGATGGCGACGAAGCTTGACTTGGCGCTGGCCTATCATGAGATTGGCGACAAGGAGGGCGCGCGCGAGCTGCTCGACGAAGTCATCAAGGGAGGCACGGCGGAGCAGAGCGAAAGGGCACGTTCCCTGCTGCTCGAACTGGCCTGATCCAGTCAAACGCAAAACGACGGGCGCAAGTAAAATTGCGCCCGTTTCCTTTTTTGATCGGCGAGCCGGCGGTGGTTAGATGGTGAAAAGAATCGTTCTCGGCGTCCAGTACGACGGGCTGTCCTGGCGCGGCTGGCAGACCCAGCCTTCGGGCGATACGGTGCAGGACAGGCTGGAGGCGGCGCTGGAGAAATTTGCACTGGTGCCGCTCGCCACGACTTGTGCCGGACGCACCGATGCCGGCGTCCATGCACTGGAACAGGTGGTGCATTTCGATACCGACCTCGACCGCGACCTGTTCTCCTGGGTGCGTGGGGTGAATGCCTTCCTGCCGCCATCCATTGCGGTGCGCTGGGCGCATGAGCTGAATGCCGAGGGCGAGTCGGCATTTCATGCCCGCTTCAGTGCTACCGCCAGGACTTACCACTATGTGTTGTACAACGAGCCGGTGCGCTCACCCTTGCTGGCCGGCCGCGCCGGCTGGGTGTTTCGGCCGCTGCAGCTCGAGCCGATGCGCGAAGCCGCCGCCTGCCTGATCGGCACGCATGACTTTTCCGCCTTCCGCGCCGCCGAATGCCAGGCGAAGACGCCGGTCAAGACCATGCATGACATCCGCATCACCCAACAGGGCCGCATGTTCGTCTTTACCCTCAGCGCCAGTGCCTTCCTGCATCATATGGTGCGCAACATCGTCGGTTCCCTGATCTGCGTTGGCAATGGCAACCAGCAGCCCGCCTGGCTGCAATCTGTACTCGAGGGCCGCGACCGCAGCCGCGCAGCGCCGACTTTCATGCCGGACGGCCTGTATCTGGCAAGGGTGACTTACGATCCCAAGTGGAACTTGCCGCAGGAAGCCGGCAACGCCTTGCCGCTGTTCGGGTTGAACGAGACCGCTGGTTGAGGGCAGGGCTGACCCGGACTGCCTTACCGCGTCAGGCCGGCACAAATCGACGATAATGGCGCCTCTCACCCGGTGATCACATGAACCAGCGCACAAGAATCAAGATTTGCGGGCTTTCTCGCCCGGAAGACATCTCGGCTGCCGTCGGGGCCGGTGCCGACGCCATCGGACTGGTTTTCTATCCCAAGAGCCCGCGCTTCATCGAACCGCAAGCCGCCGCGCGTCTGCTGGCGGCGTTGCCGCCTTACCTCGGCGTGGCGGGCCTGTTCGTCAATGCGTCGGAGCAAGAGGTGCTGGCCATCAGCGCCAAGGTGCCGTTGACGCAATTGCAATTCCACGGCGATGAAACCCCGCAGCAATGCGCAACGATTGCACAGGCCGCCATGCGGCCGTTCACCCGCGCGCTGCGGATCACGGCGGATATGAGTGGCGCCGATTTGCTAGAATACGAGTCCGCATACCGCTTGTCTTCGCCGCTTTTTTCCGGCCTCATCCTCGATACTTTCGTGGACGGCTACGGTGGCGGTGGAAAGGTCTTCGATTGGTCCCTCATCCCAAAAGAGCTCGCGCCTCGGGTCGTTTTAAGTGGTGGCTTGAGCGTGCAAAACGTCGCTGAAGCGATCGCTTCGGTTCGTCCCTATGCCGTCGACGTCAGCAGCGGCGTCGAAGCATCCAGGGGCATCAAGGATCCGGCCCGGATACGCGATTTCATCGCCGCCGTGCGCCGGGCAGACCAGGCGGTCGTCTAGCACTGCCAAGCACCAGACAGAAAAGATCCATCATGAAAGAACTCGATCCCGTTGCGGCATTCGCCGAGCGCCAGGCCGCGCCCACTGCCGCCATCCACCAGACTGCGAACTACAATCTGCCGGACGCGAGGGGGCATTTCGGCCCCTACGGCGGCACCTTCGTCTCCGAGACCCTGACGCATGCGCTGACCGAACTGAAGGAAGCCTATGCGCATTTCAGCAAGGATCCGGAATTCCTCGCCGAATTTCACAACGAACTGAAGCATTTCGTCGGTCGCCCCAGCCCGATTTACCATGCAAAGCGCTGGTCCGAGATGGCCGGCGGCGCGCAGATCTATTTCAAGCGCGAAGACCTGAACCATACCGGCGCCCACAAGATCAACAATGTCATCGGCCAGGCGCTGCTGGCCAAGCGCATGGGCAAGCCGCGCGTCATCGCCGAGACCGGCGCCGGCCAGCATGGCGTGGCCACGGCGACCATCTGCGCCCGCTTCGGCCTGGAATGCGTGGTCTACATGGGCAGCGAGGATACCAAGCGCCAGCTGCAGAACGTGTACCGCATGGAACTGCTGGGCGCCCGCGTGGTGCCGGTGGAGTCCGGCTCCAAGACCCTGAAGGATGCGCTCAACGAAGCCATGCGCGACTGGGTCACCAATGTCGAGAACACCTTCTACATCATCGGCACCGTCGCCGGCCCGCATCCCTACCCGATGATGGTGCGGGACTTCCAGTCGGTGATCGGCCAGGAGTGCCTGGAGCAGATGCCTGAGCTGACCGGCCGCCAGCCGGATTACGTGCTGGCCTGCATCGGCGGCGGTTCGAATGCGATGGGCATTTTCCACCCCTACATCAACTATCCTGAGGTGCGGCTGGTCGGCGTCGAGGCGGCCGGGGAAGGGCTGGATAGCGGCAAGCATTCCGCCTCGCTGACCGCCGGCTCGCCGGGCGTGCTGCACGGAAATCGCACTTATCTCCTGCAGGACCAGAACGGGCAGATCATCGAGACGCATTCAGTCTCGGCCGGCCTTGATTATCCTGGGGTCGGCCCGGAACATGCCTGGCTGAAGGATTCGCGCCGGGCGGAGTATGTGTCGGTCACGGACGACGAAGCGCTGGAAGCCTTCCACAACTGCTGCCGCATCGAGGGCATCATCCCGGCGCTGGAGTCCAGCCATGCGATCGCCCACGCGGTCAAGCTGGCGGCCACGCTGCCGAAGGACAAGACCATCCTCGTCAATCTTTCTGGCCGGGGTGACAAGGATATGCATACCGTCGCCGAGCGCATGAAGCGCAAGATCTGAATCCGACCGACGGCTCCGACCCTTGCTGAAAGGCGGGCGGAGCCGCGATGAACCACAGCTTCTGCGCTCCTGCGCGCCATCATTCGAACAAAACCATGTCACGTATTCAGCCCACTCTCTCCAAGCTCGCCGAGCAGCGCCGCAAAGGCCTGATCCCATTCATCACCGCCGGCGATCCCGCCCCGGACCTTACCGTTTCCCTCATGCATGCGCTGGTCGAGGGCGGCGCCGACATCATCGAACTCGGGGTGCCTTTTTCCGATCCCATGGCGGATGGGCCGGTGATCCAGCGCGCTTCCGAACGAGCGCTCGTCAACGGTGTCGGAATGAAGCAGGTGCTGGGTTTCGTGCGTGAGTTCCGCCAACGCGATAACGCCACGCCGGTGGTGCTCATGGGTTATGCCAATCCGATCGAGCACATGGGCCAGCAAGCTTTTATCGCCGCCGCTGCCGAGGCTGGCGTCGACGGCGTGCTGGTGGTGGACTATCCGCCGGAGGAATGCGAGGACTTCGCTGCCGCGCTCAAGGCGAGCGGCATGGACATCATCTTCCTGCTGGCCCCGACCTCAACCGACGAGCGCATCGAGCAGGTCGGAAAAATTGCCAGCGGCTATGTGTATTACGTCTCGCTCAAGGGGGTGACCGGTTCCGGCCACCTCGATCTGGAAGCAGTCGGCAGCATGATCCCGCGCATCCGGCGGCATGTGAACGTGCCGGTCGGCGTAGGCTTCGGCATTCGCGACGCGGCCACGGCCAAGGCGATTGCCTCGGTGTCGGATGCCGTGGTCATCGGCAGCCGCATCATCCAGGAACTGGAGAACACGCCGCGGGATCAGGCGGCGCAGGCGGTAAAGACTTTCATTGGAGGCATTCGCACCGCGCTTGACGAGGAAGTCGTCGCGGCTTGATGCCAGCGGGCAATAGAGGAGTTGGCGCGGGTTAACGGCAAAGGGTACAATCCGCAGGCAAAAAACTGAAACGAGGTATCCATGAGTTGGCTTGAAAAACTGTTACCCCCGCGCATCCAGCGCACCGGATCGTCCAATCGCAAATCCGTGCCGGAAGGCCTGTGGGTCAAGTGCCCGTCATGCGAAGCGGTGCTGTACCGCACCGACCTCGAATCCAACATCCATGTCTGCCCGAAATGCGATCACCACATGCGCATTCGCGCCCGCGAGCGCCTCGACGCGCTGCTGGACGCAGGCGGCCGCTATGAGATCGGCCAAGAAGCCTTGCCGGTCGATTCACTGAAATTCAAGGACAGCAAGAAATACCCGGACCGCCTGAAGGATGCAATGGAAGGCACCGGCGAGACCGATGCGCTGGTGGTCATGGGCGGCGCCATCATGACCCTGCCGGTGGTGGTGGCCTGCTTCGAATTCGAGTTCATGGGCGGCTCCATGGGTTCGGTGGTCGGCGAGCGCTTCGTGCGCGGCGCGCAGGCCGCGCTGGAGCAGAAGGTGCCGTTCATCTGCATCACCGCCACCGGCGGCGCGCGCATGCAGGAAGGCCTGCTGTCGCTGATGCAGATGGCGAAGACCACCGCCATGCTGACCAAGCTGTCGGAAAAGAAGCTGCCCTTCATCTCGGTGCTGACCGATCCGACCATGGGCGGCGTGTCGGCCTCTTTCGCCTTCATGGGCGACGTGGTGATCGCCGAACCGAAGGCGCTGATCGGCTTCGCCGGTCCGCGCGTGATCGAAAACACCGTGCGGGAAAAGCTGCCGGAAGGTTTCCAGCGTGCCGAGTTCCTGGTGCAGAAGGGTGCCGTCGACATGATCGTCGACCGGCGCAAGATGCGCGAGGAGATCGCCCGCCTGCTGGCGCTGCTGCAAAACCAGCCGGCGGAAGTCCTGGCCTGATACGCGGACGCACCGACGCAGCCCGGACTGAGATTCAGCCGGGCTTTTTTCATTTTCAGCCGCTGCTTGAGCGGCATTCGACAAGCGATACATCATGACGACATCCGCCCGCAGCCTGAGTGAATGGCTGGCCCACCTGGAAACCCTGCATCCGAAGGCGATCGAACTCGGACTGGAGCGGGTGAGGGCAGTGAAGGACCGCCTCGGCATCCGGTTCGACTGTCCCGTGATCACCGTCGGCGGCACCAACGGCAAGGGATCCACCTGCGCCATGCTGGAGAGCATCCTGCTGCAAGCCGGCTATCGCGTCGGGCTCTATACCTCTCCGCACCTGATTGACTTCAACGAGCGCGCCAGGCTGGATGGCGAGCCGGTGGATGACGCCGCGCTGGTCGCCCAATTCGAAGCGGTGGAGGCAGCGCGGGGCGAGGTGTCGCTGACCTATTTCGAATTCACCACCCTGGCCATCCTGCGCCTGTTTGCGCAGTCGGGCCGCGACGCGGTGATCCTGGAAGTCGGCCTCGGCGGCCGGCTGGATGCGGTCAATATCATCGATGCCGATGTCGCCATCGTCACCAGCGTCGATCTCGATCACATGGATTATCTCGGCGATACCCGGGAAAAGATCGGTTTCGAGAAGGCCGGCATCTTTCGCCCGGGCAGAACCGCGATCTGCGGCGACCCGGTGCCGCCGTCCACCCTGGTGCAGCATGCCGAGGCCATTAGCGCCGATCTCTGGCTGTTCGGGCGCGACTTCAATTATTCCGGCGACAAGCAGCAATGGAACTACGGCGGCCGCAGCCAGCGCCGCAATTCCCTCGGGTATCCCGCCTTGCGCGGCGCAAACCAGTTGCTCAATGCCTGCGCTGCGCTGGCCGCGCTCGAAGCGCTGCGCGACCGCCTGCCGATAGGCGCCCAGGAAGTTCGCAACGGCCTCGTGCTGGTGGACCTGCCGGGACGCTTCCAGGTGCTGCCGGGCCGGCCGGCCGTCATCCTGGATGTGGCGCACAACCCGCATGCGGCGGCGACCCTGGCGCAGAACATCGACAACATGGGCTTCTATCCCTATACCTATGCGGTATTCGGCGCCATGCAGGACAAGGACATTTCCGGCGTCATCGCCCAGATGAAGGACAGGGTGGACCACTGGTGCCTGACCGACCTGCCCTTGCCGCGCGCCGCCAGTGCTGAATCGATCCGCGCGCAACTCCAGGCGGCGGGCGTGGTTGCCAGCGATACCCAAGGCAGTGAAAAGTCGATAACAACCTTTTCTTCCCCGGCTGACGCCTATGCGAATGCACTGAGCCGTGCTGGAGAGAATGATAGAATTGCGGTTTTCGGATCTTTCCTGACGGTAGCCGGTGTCATGCAAGCCCGCAGATCCGGCCAATCCTGAAGACTCCCTTACCGCATGAGCTTGTTATCGTTTCTCCGCAAGAACAAGCAGGAAGCCGCTTCCACAGAAAGCAAGTATGTCTCGCGCAGCGAGGCGGCTTCCGCCACACCCAACCGCAGCCGTTCCCGCCGCAAGTCCAGCGATAAGTCCGACGCACCGCTCGATCCGGTTCTGCCGGAGAAGAAGCGGGCGCGGCGGCGACTGATCGGCGCGGTGGCGCTGGTGCTGGCCGCCATCATCGGCCTGCCGATGATTCTCGATTCCGAACCGAAGCCGCTGTCGGACGACATCGCGGTACAGATTCCCTCCAAAGACAAGCCCGCTGCACAGCCGGCGCCGCAGCCGAAATCGTCCTCGCCGACGACTTCCCAAGCCGATGTGTCCAGCACCGTGCCGCAGACGGCAGCGCTGGATCCAAAGGAAGAAGTGGTGGAGCCGCCATCAATGCCGCCGGTTGCGGCATCCAAGCAGGCATCGCCGTCGCCAGCCAAGTCCGCCGAGCCGCATGCTGCGAGCGAAAAGACCAAGGCAGCCGCCAAGCCGGCAGACGAGCCGGAAAAGCATGCCGAACATGCTGCCAAGCCGGCAACAGTCGCCAAGCCTGAATCCGCCGTTGCGGCAAAATCCGGCGATGTCGCCAAATCAAGCATCGATGCCAATGCAAAAAAGGCCGAAAAACCGCAGGATTCCGCACGCGCCGTGGCACTTTTGGAGGGCAAGAACGATCCTAAGCATGCTACCGACAGGAAACCCGGGAATTTCGTGATCCAGGTAGCTGCATTGGCCTCCAGGGACAAGGCGAGCGAAGTGCAGGGCAAGCTGAAGGATGCCGGCATCAAGTCCTATACAGAGAAGGTCAGCACCGATGGCGGCGAGCGCATACGCGTGCGGGTCGGTCCATTCGGCAGCAAGGAAGAGGCAGACAAGGTCAAGCAGAAGCTCAACAAGCTTGGATTGAACGGCAGCCTGCTGCCGGCTTGATTTCCTGAACTGTGACGCTATTTGATTATCTGGTTGTTTTCGTGCTGGCCGCGTCCGTCATCATCAGCACCCTGCGCGGATTGATCAAGGAAGTGGTGTCGCTGCTGGGATGGATCGTTTCTTTCATCGTTGCCAACGCCTACAGCGAAGAACTGGGGGTGCTGCTGCCCACCATGATTCCCGGCGCCACCGTTCGCCTGATCGTAGCCTTCATCGCGCTTTTCATCGGTGTACGCATCCTGATGGCGCTGCTCGGCGCGGCGCTGGAAGCTCTGGTCAAAGCCGCCGGCCTCAGTGTTGCTGACCGCGGGCTGGGTGGATTGTTCGGCCTTGCGCGCGGGCTGCTGCTGGTGCTGGCGGCAGTGCTGCTGTGCGGGATGACGGCCATTCCGCAGCAGGCTTTCTGGCGGGACGCCGTGCTGAGCCCGCTGGCGGAAACCGCCGCGCGCACCGTGATGCCTTTCCTGCCGGGCGATATCGCCCGGCATATAGAGTTTTGAACTTGTTCTAGTCGAGGAGTCCACCATGTGTGGCATTGTAGGCGTCGTTTCCCATAGCCCCGTCAACCAGCTCATCTATGATGCGCTGCTGCTGCTGCAGCATCGCGGCCAGGATGCGGCAGGCATTGCAACCAACCACGGCAATACCTTCAGCATGTACAAGGCCAACGGCTTGGTGCGCGACGTGTTCCGTACCCGTAACATGCGCTCGCTGCCGGGAAATGCCGGCATCGGCCAGGTGCGCTATCCGACCGCCGGCTCGTCCAGCGAGGAAGAAGCGCAACCGTTCTACGTCAATGCGCCATTCGGCATCATCCTCGCGCACAACGGCAACCTGACCAACTGGGAACAGCTGAAGATCGAACTGTTCAAGAACGATCGCCGCCACATCAACACCGCCTCCGATTCCGAAGTGCTGCTGAACGTGCTGGCGCACGAGATCCAGCTGGCGACGACCGGCTACTCGCTCGACCCGTCGGCGCTGTTCAAGGCGGTTTCCGCCCTGCATCGCCGCGTGCGCGGTTCCTACGCCGTGGTCTCGCAGATCGCCGGCTACGGTCTGCTGGCCTTCCGCGACCCGTTCGGCATCCGCCCGCTGTGCATCGGCTTCAATGAAGGCGAAGCCGGTCCGGAGTACATCGTGGCCAGCGAATCGGTAGCCCTGGAAGGCCTGGGCTTCCGCTTCCTGCGCGACGTGATGCCGGGCGAAGCCATCTTCATCGACATGGACGGCAACCTGTATAACCAGCAGTGCGCCGACAATCCGGTGCTCAATCCCTGCGCCTTCGAGTTCGTCTACCTCGCCCGCCCGGATTCGGTCATCGACGGCGCCTCGGTCTACCATTCCCGCCTGAAGATGGGCGAATACCTGGCCGAAAAGATCCACCGCGAGATCAGCAGCGGCGCCATCGACGTGGTGATGCCGATCCCCGACTCCTCCCGTCCGGCGGCGATGGAGCTGGCGCACAAGCTGAACCTCAACTACCGCGAAGGCTTCATCAAGAATCGCTACATCGGCCGTACCTTCATCATGCCCGGCCAGGCGCTGCGCAAGAAATCGGTGCGCCAGAAGCTCAATGCGATCGGTTCCGAGTTCAAGGACAAGAGTGTGCTGCTGGTGGACGATTCCATCGTGCGCGGCACCACCAGCCGGGAGATCGTGCAGATGGCGCGCGAATCCGGCGCCAAGCGCGTGATCTTCGCTTCAGCGGCGCCGCCGGTGCAGTTCCCGAACGTCTACGGCATCGACATGCCGACCCGCGATGAATTGATTGCCCACGGCCGCAGCCAGGAGGAAGTCTGCCGCGAGATCACCGCCGACGCCCTGGTGTACCAGGACCTCGACGCGCTCAAACGTGCCATCTCCGACGTCAACCCGGCGCTTCGCAATTTCGAGGCTTCCTGCTTCGACGGTAATTACATCACCGGTGACATATCCCGTGACTACCTCGATCGCCTGGAATATGCCCGCAATCATCCCAAGCAGCAGATTGAAGAGGGTACCAAGACTCAGCTCAACCTGAATCTGGCGCGGGTCGATTAAGGTCCGTCCAGCCGGCGGTTGTGCCGGCCTGCAAACAAAAACGCTTGCCGCGGTTTCCCGGGCAAGCGTTTTTTTATGGCTTTGCGCTGAGGTGCGACAGGCGTCAATGGCAGCGCAGCAGGTCGGCGAATTCGTGGGCAGGGAGCGGCTTGCTGAAGAAGTAGCCCTGCATTTCGTCGCAATGATGGTCGCGCAAGAAGGCGACCTGTTCCTCCGTCTCCACGCCCTCGGCGATCACCTTCAGGTTCAGGCTGTGGCCGAGTTCGATCACCGTGCTGGTGATGGCTGCATCGTCCGCATCGGTGGCGATGTCGCGTACGAAGGATTGGTCGATCTTCAGGTGATGCAGCGGGAAGCGCTTCAGATAGCTCAGGCTGGAGTAGCCGGTGCCGAAGTCATCGATGGACAATCGCACGCCCAGGCTCTCCAGCTCCTGCAGCTTGGAGACGAACACTTCGGCGCTGTTCATCACGATGCTCTCGGTCAGCTCCAGTTCCAGGTGTCTGGAAGCCAGGCCGACGCGGTCCAGGGTGCCGGCGACCGATTCCACCAGATCGTCCTGATTGAACTGGCGTGCCGACAGATTGACCGACACGCTGATCGGCGGCAGTCCCTCATCCTGCCAGGCGCGGTTCTGCTCGCAAGCGGTATTCAGCACCCAGTCGCCGATCGGCACGATCAGGCCGATTTCCTCGGCCATCGGAATGAAGCGGGTCGGCGGCACCATGCCCATCTCGGGATGATTCCATCGGATCAGCGCCTCGGCCCCGATGATGCGCCGCGTGCTGGCTTCCACCTTGGGCTGGTAGAACAGCTCGAACTCCTTGCGTTCCAGCGCGCGGCGCAAGGCGCTTTCGAGTTCCGCCCGTTCCATGGCGCGGACGCTCATGTCGCGCGAGTAGAACTGGAAGGCATTGCCTTGTTCTTCCTTGGCGCGGTACATGGCGATGTCGGCATTGCGCAGCAGCGCATGGATGTCGCCGGCATCGTCCGGGAACAACGTGGCGCCGACGCTGACCGTCACATACAGCTCGTGCGGACCGATCAGGAAAGGTTCCGAAAATTCGCGAAAGATCTTGGAGGCGACCGCCACCACGTCATCCGGCTTGCGGATGTCGGTCAGCAGCAAAATGAACTCGTCGCCGCCCTGGCGCGCCACCGTGTCGCCATCGCGCACGCTGCGCTTGAGCCGTTCGGATGCCGTCACCAGCAGCGCATCGCCCACGGAGTGGCCGAAACTGTCGTTGACACTCTTGAAGCGGTCGAGGTCGATGAACAGCACCGCCACCATCGAACGGCTGCGCCGCGCATGAGCGATGGCCTGGTTGATGCGGTCGGCCAGAAGATTGCGATTGGCCAGGCTGGTGAGCGAATCGTGGTCGGCGAGATACTCGATGCGCGCTTCGTACTCCTTGCGCGCGCTGACGTCGATGGCGATGCCATCGCAGCGAACTATCTTGCCGGTTTCATCCCGCACCGGACGCGCCCGTTCCTCGATCCAGCGCAGCCCGCCATCCGGCCGGACGATGCGGTATTCGACGGTGATGCTCTGTTCCTTCTGCAGGCGCGAATGCGCCAGCCTGACCGCCTCGCGGTCGTCCTGATGCACCACTTCCAGCCACAGCTTCTTGTTCCGGTAAAAGGCTTCCGGCGGCAAGCCGTAAATATCCTCCACCACCGCGTTCAGATAAATGAAGCCGTTCGCGTTCATCGACCACACCACGTTGTCGATGGAACCGAGGATTCCCGACAACTTTTCCTGGGTGGCCCGCAGTTCGCGGTCGGCCTGTTCATGGGCTTCGCGGGCGCGCATGCTGCCGATGCCGAAGGCGATGTCGTGGGCGATCTCCTGCAGAACGCCGATCTGCTCGGCGTCGAAGGAATCGCATTCCGCCTCGTAGATCGCCAGCATGCCGAAGCTGCTGACGCCATCGCGCAGGGGCAGGAAAATCGCGAGGTCATGATCCGGCCCGCCATGCGGCGTAGGGCCGTCGCGCCCGACATGGGTGACCAGCCAGGAGGTCAGCATGGGTGGAATCTCGCCCTCCGCCGCGGCATGGGTTCCGGCCGAAGCCACGCGGCGGATGTCGCCGCTCGCTTGATCGGCATAACCTATCCAGGCCATGCCGTAGCCGCCTTCGGCCACCATGGCTTCGCACACGCGACGCACGAGATCGGCTTCATCATGCGCATGCACCATCGCATGGGTGCATGCCGCCATCACGGTTCGCGCCCGCAGGGTGCGGCGCAGCGCTTCCTGCGCCTGACGGCGCTCGTTCACCTCATTGCTCAGCTGCCGATGCTGGTGGCGAATTTCCCGCTGCAGCACCAGGTTTTCGTAGACCACGGCGAGCTGGGCGGCCACCGCCGCGGCGGACCTGGCGTCGATCTCGCTGAAGCCGGGTCCGCCCAGCTTGTCGCCGAGGCAGAGCCAGCCATGGAGGCGACCCCTGGTTTCCATCGGTACCGCGATCATGGTTACCGGCGCATCGGGAGCAGGCTCATAGCGCATGGCGCGCTCCAGCAAGCCGCCATGGGCCAAGGTATCAGCCGCAGCGTGATCGAGGCCTCGGGCAACCTGCTGACGCAGCGCGCCATCGTCATCGGCAATGCCGATGACGGCGCTGCCGGCGCCGCAAATATCCTGAACCAGACGGCAGCCGAGTTGGAGCATGCGCTTGGCATCCCGTTCGGACGCAAGTTCGATGCAAAGCTCGATCAATGAAGCCAGCCGCAGGCTGACGCACTGCAGGCGGGACAGCGTTTCAATGAGTTCGCCGGTGGCGCGACGGGTCGCATGCTTCAGCGGAGCTTCGTCGATGTCGCCGCGGTGCGGGTCGAGTTGCTCCTGCTCGATATGGGATTCGCCGCAGGCGGTGGCCAGTTCGCACATCAATGCCTGCCGTACCGCCTGCAGTACCGTTTCCGGTTCGACCGGCTTGGGCAGTATCCATTGCACGCCACAGCGCGCAGCTGCCTGGCCGGCGCTATCGCGGCCTTGGGCGGAGGTGTAAAACATGACCGGCAGGTTGTTGTCGCCGCGCCGGCTTCGCAATTCATCGACGAAATCATCGATTTTCATGGCGGACCAGTGCGCCTCGGTGATGACCAGGTCAGGCTGACCGTCCATGATGGCGGCAAACGCCGCTTGGGCGTTGTCCGCTTCGAGCACCCGATGGCCGCCGTGGGCGAGGAGCGCCGATAGGTAACGGCGGCTCAATACATGCTCATCGACGATGAGTATCGTTGCCATGTGTACTCCTTATTGTTGTTTCCGGTTCGGCGTGAGTCTCAAACCGCAGCGGCGATTGCTGCCACGGGAAGAGGCGCGGACATGGCCGCGCAGCCTAACGGATTCGTGCGATCAGATCCGATGTGCGCCCAAGCTGCCCTGAGGAAGGTGGGTGCTGGAGAAGGGTTGGGCTTCGCCACTCCTGTGCGGGCGGCGAGCAGGCCTTGCTATTGCTTCACTTGTCATGGGATCAGTCGGATGCATTAGTATCTCGCGGCTGTTTCGGGAAAAGTGCAGCCGCTGCCCTGTATGGGAGCGTGGAGAAGGTGATGCTTTTTTAATAACTCCAGGAAATGCTCCCGCTGCTGTGACCGGATCGCCAGAGAAAAATTCCAGAATGACTTACAAAATTATTCTGATCCCATGAGTTGCAGGATAGGCGGAACAGTCCGCTTCGATAGCGGCAAGGCAAACGGCGTTAAAATGAGGGCAAGCCAACATTACCCGTTCAGCTGGAAGCGACGGGTTTTTTTATTGCCATGAACGACACCAAAAAATACGGTTTCACCACCACCATCCTGCACAGCGACCGCCAGAAGCCGATCGAACACGGTTCCTTGCACAAGCCCATTCATACATCGGTCGCTTTCGGCTATCAGGACGCGCGCGAGCTGGCGTCAGTCTTCCAGGGCAAGCAGCCCGGGTTCCGCTACGGTCGCCAAGGCAATCCGACGGTTTCCGCGCTGGAGGAAAAAATCACGCGCATGGAGCAGGGCCTCGCCACCATCTGCTTCGCCACCGGCATGGCCGCCATCGGCTCCCTGGTGCAGGCGCTGCTGCGCAATGGCGATCATGTGGTGTCGTCGTCCTTCCTGTTCGGGAACACCAACAGCCTGTGGCAGACCGCCACCGGCCAAGGCATCGAGGTGAGCTTCGCCGATGCGACCGATGTCGCCAACGTCGAGGCGGCGCTGACGCCCCAGACGCGCATGGTGTTCGTCGAGACGATCGCCAATCCCCGCACCCAGGTGGCGGACTTGAAGCGCATCGGCCAGCTTTGCCGCGATCGCGGCATCCTTTACGTGGTGGATAACACCATGACCTCGCCGTATCTGTTCCGGCCGAAGATGGTGGGCGCCAGCCTGGTGGTGAATGCGCTCACCAAGTCGATTGCCGGCCATGGCAACGTGCTCGGCGGCGCTGTCACTGACACCGGCCTGTTCGACTGGTCGCGCTATCCCAACATCATCGAGACTTACAAGCGCTATGCCCAGGCGCAGTGGGGCCTGGCCCAGATTCGCGCCAAGGCGCTGCGCGATTTCGGCGCTTCGCTGGCGCCGGAGTCGGCCCATCATATCGCCGTCGGCGCCGAAACCATCGCCCTGCGCATGGAGCGGGAATGTGCCAATGCGCTGGCGCTGGCGCGCATGCTGGAGGCGGACAAGCGCGTGGCTGCGGTGCATTATCCGGGCCTGCCGTCACATCCGCAGCATGAGATTGCAACGAAGCTGTTCCGCGCCTGCGGCAGCCTCCTGAGCTTCGAGCTGCAGCCGGAGGTGGATTGCTTCGATTATCTGAATCGTCTGAAGCTTGGCGTCCCCGCCAGCAATCTCGGCGATACCCGTACCCTTGTGATTCCGGTCGCGCATACCATCTTCTACGAAATGGGTCCGGAGCGGCGCGCCAGCATGGGCATCGCTGAATCGCTGATCCGGGTGTCGGTCGGCATCGAGGATACCGAGGATCTGGTGGAAGACTTCCGGCAGGCGCTCGACGCCTGACGATGGCATGGTGGTCCGCGACGGCCTTGCGCGGCGGACCGATCTTGCATCAAACGATATTCTTTGCCGTCGCCTCGTCGAAGACTTTTTCGATCCGCACCGGGCGATGCGTCTGCAGGCGATCCAGCAGCAATTCGGCATCCGGTTCATGGATCAGCATGGATGCCTGGTTGGCCTGCACGAAGCCCTGGTTGACGGTGTGCTGCAGGAAGGCGATCAGGCCGTCATAGAAGCCGGCCGCGTTGAGCAGGCCGATGGGCTTGGTGTGAAAGCCGAGCTGGAACCAGGTGAAGATCTCGAACAGTTCTTCAAAGGTGCCGATGCCGCCCGGCATGGCAATGAAGCCGTCGGCAAGCTCCGCCATCAGGGCTTTGCGTTCGTGCATATTCTTGACCACATGCAGCTTGGTAAGCCCGCGATGGCCGACTTCCTTGTCCATCAATGCTTGGGGGATGACGCCGACGGCTTCGCCGCCGAGTCGCAGGATTTCGTTGGCGATTTCGCCCATGAGGCCGACCCGGCCGCCACCGTAGACAAGGCCGATTCCCTTGTTGACCATCTGTCCGGCGAGGGCGCGCGCCGCCTCGACGTAAGCCGGATTTTTGCCTTTGGAAGAACCGCAATAGACGCAGATTGATTTCATGTGGATTCGAGAATCATCAAAAGAAAAGGTAGAGTGTTTGCGTGAGGCGGCAGCAGCAAAGAGATTATGAGTCGCCAGCGGCCGCGGCCGTCGGGTCCATGCGGCGCTGGTAATCCTCCGCCAGCTTTTGAAATCGCGCGCGCGTCTCGGCCCGCAGGTAGGGCGCGATCAGCGACAGGACCTGGTAGCAGCCGCGCGACAGGGTTTCCGCTTCCTGTTCGCTGAACTTGCGTGGATTGCGCACGTACTCGTAGGACAGCCAATAGGTGGCCACGACGACGATATTGCTGGCGAGCGCATCGATCTCCGCATCGCTGCCTTCGAACAGCTGGTCGCCGCGCAGGCCGATGCATAGCTGGCGCGCGACGCCGATCTTGTGCGCGAAGATTTCTTTGAAGCGCAGCTCCAGCTTGCGATTGCGCGACAGCAGATCGCTCAGGTCGCGATAAAAGAAGCGGTACTGCCAGACCAGTTCGAACATCAGGTGCAGGTAGTTCCAGACATCGTCGATGGTCGGGCGGCGGTCGGCCGGCACCGCCAGCATCCGGCCGATCTCGGCGCCAAACTGGTCGAACAGGGAATCGACGATGTCGTCCTTGTTCCGGAAGTGGTAATAGAGGTTTCCCGGGGAAATCCGCATTTCCTCGGCGATCACGGTGGTGGTGATGTTGGGTTCGCCGAAGTCGTTGAACAGCCTGAGGGAAAGCTCTAGGATTCTGTCCCGGGTTCGCCGTGGCGCTTTCGATTGCATGCAGCAACTCTTTACGATGCTTGGTCTGCGGCAAGGATAGCATCATTGCCCCTGAGGCTGTGCTTGCTCGGCCCTAAACCCACGAGCCCGGCGGACGCTACTCCGGCTTCGGCAGAACCACCGTATCGACGATATGGATTACGCCATTGTCGGCGTTGATATCGCTTTGCGTGACGTTGGCGTCATCGACCGTCACTTTGCCGTTGTCCGACTTCAGGTTCACCGGTTTGCCGTCCAGCGATTCCACCTTGCCCGGCTTGACTTCCGTCACCAGGACCTTGCCCTTGATGACGTGATGGTTGATCACCTGCGCGAGTTTGGCCTTGTCCTTGAACAGCGAGTCACGCGTTTCGTTCGGCAACTTGTCGAAGGCGGTGTTGGAGGGGGCGAAGACGGTGTAAGGGCCACCTTGCTTCAGCGCTTCCGCGACGCCTGCATCTTTAACTGCCGCGGTGAAGGTCTTGATTTCGCTCGAGCGGGCGGCCGTGTCGACCAGATCGGCGGCACTGACGGATGTCATTAGGAAAATGCCGATGTGAAGCGTGAAAAGGCGGGTTATCGTGCGCATGATAATGAGGTGCAAGAACGTTATCCCAGATTCGGTTTCCGAGTCCGGTCAAAAGTTCAATTCGTTAGCGGCCTGATTGCTTGCGACTGGCAATGTATCAATGCCGTCAGCCCCGTATGGCGGCGCTGCAGGAGGCTTCCCGTATCTCGTCGATGACGCATTCATGCACGCCGGCCATGAGCCCGAGCGCGACGTGGCCGATGCCATGCAGCTCGATGTTGCGGGCGCCTGCCAAGTGGGATGAGGTTTGCGGGGAAATGATGTTGTCGTGATGGGAGTAGATGGACGTGATGATGGCCCGGGTCTCCTCCGATTCGGCGTTTGCCAGTGCCCTCAGCCAGGCGCTGGACGCCCCTTCGACGCCATCGCGCTGCCACTCCATTTGGCGGCAGTTCTCCCCCACGCCGAAGCGGGCGATACCGGTGCCATTGTGCGGGCTGCCGAGGGTAACGAGCCGGGCGACGCGGCCGGCGCCCCAGCGCTTGAGGTAGGCGCGGGCGGCAAGACCGCCCATGCTGTGGGCGACGATGATGATCCTGGGGCTGCGTGTCGCCTGGCAGATGGCATCGATGCCTCGATGGATCAGTGGAACGTATGTGTCAATGCTGGCTGCGACCGGCTCGAGGTCCAGGGCGTAATGGGTGATGCCTGCCTTCTGCAAGGCCTTGCTGAGAAAATGCCAATAGCCGCTGTTGCAGCCATAGCCATGCACCAGCAACACCGGCAACTGACACTGGCCGTTGCCTTCGCGTTGCCAGAAGGTGCAAAAGGGCATGGTCCAGGAGGAGGAAATCATGGTGGCCATGAATTCCTGAAGAAACAGCTTCAGGCCGCGGGCTGGGCCAATCACGAACGCTTCCGGCGTCTCACTGCGGAAGGTCCAGGAAAGATGAAAATTGTTGGCCGTGATGGCCATGCGCACCGAAAGCACGATGAGCAGGGCAAAAAGGAGGGAGGTGAGGGGCCCAAGTTGCGCAACGCGCACCAGTGCAAAAGCGATGAGGCCGGCGAACAGCAGTTGAAGCAGGAGCAGAAAGCGGGTGAGACGGGCGACCATGCTCGCAGATGCCTTGCAGGAAGCGTATCGGAAGGTGCCATTCTAGCCGTTTCCGGTGCCGGTCACGGCGCGGCCGGCGAAGTCTTGAAGGCGAGCTTGAGTGCTTCAGGCAGGCTGCTTCGACCCGTTGGGCTTTGCCGCCTCCGCCATGCCGATCAGACGAGTGCCGACGATTCGGTCATGCAGGAATTGCCTGTCGCGGTCGAACAGCGCAGCCATCCCCCAGATCAGCACGTTCGCGGCCGGCATCAGCACCATCGCCCATCCCTTGGCGCCGAGTGCCCAGGCCAGCATCAAGCCCGGCAGCACCCACATCCAGGCCAGCAGATAGCGGCAAAGCGCCTTGCGCCAGCTGATGTCCTGGCCGTCCCGTCCCACCAGTTTTATCCGCCAGGTTTTCATGGCCAGCGTCTGGCCCCTGTGGGTCCAGAACCAGATGAAGTAAACAGCGAGAACAAGGAACAGCCAGTTCTGCATCAGGTGCCGCAAATAGAGTGCATGACGCTGCTGCAACAAGGTGGAAAACAGCCAGCCGGAAAGAAATACCACCCCGAAAAGCAGCATGGATTCATAAACCATGCTGGCGAAGCGGCGTGCGAGGGGAGGGGCGGTGCTGCTCGAAACGGCGTTCAAGATCGGGATTTACTTGGATGAGGCAGGCACCGGCGCGATTGCCGGGACGACCTGCGGGTTGGCGGACTGCTCGATCACCGGACGCGGCGTAGCCTTGATCGGCGACACGGCGCTCGGCTTGGCTTGCGACGGCGGCGGAAGGGTCGCCACTTTCTTTTGCATCGCCGCATCGGCAGCCAGCTTCTTCTTTTGTTCTTCAGGCAGCTGCTGATATTCCTGCCATTTTTCCGATTTCTGATCGGGCTTCAACTGCTTGGCCATGGCGAAGCTTTCACGGGCAACGCGGCGCTGCTCGGGGGTGAGCTTCACCCACTCGCGCATGCGCTCCTGCAAGCGTTGCTGCTCGTCGGGCGTCATGGAAGCGTACTTCTTGCTGATCTTGAGCCACTTCGCCTTGCGATTGGCATCCATCCTGTCCCATTCGGTGGCAAGCGGTGCCAGCGCGGTCTGCTGGGCGGGACTCAGTTCTTGCCATGCCGGCCGGCTGACATTGGCGGGGATGACTTGCGGCTTTGTCGCTGGTGCTGCAGGACTAGTCGAAACAGGAGCAATCGGCGTGGCGGACGGAGAAGCGGCATGCGCCTTGGGCGCTTCCACCAGCGACCCCTCGGCCGCCGCAAAAGTCAGCGAGGCCACGACGGAAAGAAATCCGACCGCCGCCCCGGTCTTGGCCAACGGCGTGAATTTGGGGTTCGCCGGCTTTGCCATTACTCTCCCCGGGTAGCCAGGAAGGCGTTGAAGCCGTGGTCGGTGTACGCCGACAGGGGCAGTTCGTCAGACAGCACCGCGGCATCGATTTCTGCAGTCTCGTTGATGCGGTGCTTCTGTTCGACTTCGTAAATGCCGATCAGGCCGGTGACCAGCGCCACCATCGGCAGGGCCACCCCGATTCGGCTGATCCAGGAGAACGAACTGCCGAATACCTGGCCGGCATTGCCGGCGAAAAGCCGCTGCGGCACCAGCATGCTGAGGCGAGACTCCTTCTTCCGACGGGCGAGCGCAGCCTTGCGCGCGGTGGCAAGACGCTGCAGCGATGCTTCGGGCATGTCGTCCAGGGTTTCGTTGAGCGCGTGCCGGATCTTGTAGGCGAAATTGAGTTCTCTATTATTCATAATGTAATTCCTTTGGCTCTGAGCGCCTGGGCGAGCGCATGGGTGGCGCGAGAACAATGCGTCTTGACGCTACCTTCGGAGCAGCCCATCGCGGCAGCAGTTTCGGCTACATCCATATCCTGCCAATAACGCATGAGAAACGCTTCCCGTTGACGTCCGGGGAGCTTTTGGATCTCTGCTTCGATCAATGCAAGCACCTGCCCGCGTTCCACCTTGTCGGCGCTGGATTCTGCGGCTTGACTGCCTTCCTCGGATTCGTACACCTCCAGCAAGTCGAAACCCTCACGGTCTTCGTCATCCGCATTCAGGCCTGAAAAGAGGCTGACCCAGGTATTTCTTACCTTTTCGCGTCGAAAATAATCATGGATCGTGTTCTGCAGGATGCGCTGAAACAGAAGCGGCAGTTCCGCCATCGGCTTGTCGCCATACTTCTCGGCCAGCTTGATCATTGCATCTTGAACAATATCTAAGGCTGCTTCGTCCTTTCGGACTGCGTATACGGCCTGCTTGAACGCCCGTCGCTCCACGCTTTCGAGGAAATCGGATAATTCTTTCTCAGTTGCCATGCGACGAAACGCGTTGCTCCAGCTTCATGAATGGGGAGGGTGCCGGACAGGAATTTTTCCCGTCTTCTTCTTGACTGACGGCATGCTAGCAAAAATTGCCTGTGTATGCGCAGAAATTGGGGGTGAAGACCTTGATTTCACATGTTTTTTATTTAAATCTTCTTGACCTGAATGGTGCAACGCATTAACGTATGACTCCTTTCGACATCCCGAAAGTCGTCATTTCCGTCCAGGCGCATAATGCCGTGCCGCAAATGATTCGCTTTAAGTCAAGAAGCTGTTTGCTCTAACCCGCGCCACAAGCGCGAGAAACCGTTACCGGATCTTCGGAATCCCGAGCTGAACGAGTCGCGTCAAGCGTCACTCTGCAGCGCATCTACGGGTGCGTGAACGAGGGACGTCGCCGCACAAGGAAGGGAAGCCCGGGCGCCGTTGATCCAGACGATTTCGCCAGGAAGGAGCATCCGATCAATCTCCTATGGACCTTGAAAGGAACCTAGCAATGAGCAGTACGGAACTCACCGGCGCCGAGATCGTCGTGCGCTGTCTCGCCGAAGAGGGCGTGGAGCATGTGTTCGGTTATCCGGGCGGCGCGGTGCTCTACATCTACGACGCCATCTTCAATCAAGACGCCTTCCAGCATATCCTCGTACGCCACGAGCAAGCCGCCATCCACGCTGCCGATGCCTATTCGCGCAGCTCGCAGAAGGTCGGCGTGGCCATCGTCACTTCCGGTCCGGGCGTGACCAATGCCGTCACCGGCCTCGCCACCGCCTACATGGATTCGATTCCCATGGTGGTCATCAGTGGCCAGGTGCCGTCGACCGCCATCGGCCAGGACGCTTTCCAGGAGTGCGATACGGTCGGCATCACCCGTCCCTGCGTCAAGCACAACTTCCTGGTGAAGGATGTGAGGGACTTGGCGGAAACGATGAAGAAGGCTTTCTACATCGCGACTACCGGACGTCCGGGCCCGGTGCTGGTGGATATCCCCAAGGACATCACCATGCACAAGTGCGCCTTCGAGTACCCGAAGGCGGTCGAGATGCGCTCCTACAAGCCGGTCGACAAGGGGCATTCCGGCCAGATCCGCAAGGCGGTCCAGCTGCTGCTCTCCGCCGAACGCCCGATGATCTACACCGGCGGCGGCGTGATCCTGGCAAACGCTTCGGACGAGCTGAACAAGCTGGTCGACAAGCTGGGCTTCCCCTGCACCAATACCCTGATGGGCTTGGGCGCCTACCGGGCTTCCAGCGACAAGTTCGTCGGCATGCCCGGCATGCACGGCACCTACGAAGCCAACATGGCCATGCAGCACTCTGACGTGCTGATCGCCATCGGCGCGCGCTTCGATGACCGGGTCATCGGCAATCCGAAGCACTTCGGCTCGCATGCCCGCAAGATCATCCATATCGACATCGACCCCTCGTCGATCTCCAAGCGGGTCAAGGTCGACATTCCCATCGTCGGCAACGTCAAGGATGTCCTGCACGACCTGCTGGCGCAGATCGATGCCGCCGAAGCAGCCGGCACCCGGCCGAATCAAGTCGCGCTCGGCAGCTGGTGGAAGCAGATCAATGAATGGCGTGGCCGTCAGTGTCTGAAGTACGCGCCGTCGAACGAGGTCATCAAGCCGCAGTCGGTGGTGGAAAAAGTTTGGGAAGTGACCAAGGGCGACGCCTTCATTACGTCCGACGTCGGCCAGCACCAGATGTGGGCGGCCCAGTACTACGGCTTCGACAAGCCGCGCCGCTGGATCAACTCCGGCGGCCTCGGCACTATGGGCGTCGGCCTGCCTTACGCCATGGGCGTGCAGATGGCCAATCCGGATGCGACCGTGGCCTGCATCACCGGCGAAGCCTCGATCCAGATGTGCATCCAGGAACTCGCCACCTGTAAGCAGTATCACCTCACGCCGAAGATCATCCTGCTGAACAACCGCTTCCTTGGCATGGTCCGGCAGTGGCAGCAGATCGACTACGGCTCGCGCTATTCCGAGTCCTACATGGATTCACTGCCCGACTTCACCAAGCTGGCCGAGTCCTTCGGCCATGTCGGCATGCGCATCGAGAATCCGGCCGATGTCGAAGGCGCGCTGCGCGAAGCCTTCGGCATGAAGGATCGCCTCGTGTTCATGAACTTCATCACCGACCAGACGGAAAACGTATGGCCGATGGTCAAGGCAGGCAAGGGCCTGACCGAAATGCTGCTTGGATCGGAGGACCTGTAATGCGTCATATCATTTCCGTCCTTCTCGAAAACGAGGCGGGTGCGCTGTCCCGCGTCGTCGGCTTGTTCTCGGCGCGCGGCTACAACATCGAAACCCTGACCGTCGCGCCTACCGAGGATGCAACGCTGTCGCGCATGACCATCGTTACCAGCGGCTCGGACGACGTGATCGAGCAGATCACCAAGCATCTGAACCGCCTGATCGAGGTGGTGAAGGTGGTCGACCTGACCGAAGGCGCCCACATCGAGCGCGAGCTCATGCTGATCAAGGTGCGTGCCGTCGGCAAAGAGCGCGAAGAGATGAAGCGCACCGCCGACATCTTCCGCGGCCGCATCATCGACGTGACCGAGAAGACCTACACCATCGAACTGACCGGCAACAAGCCCAAGCTTGACGCCTTCATCGAGTCGATCGACCGCAGCGCCATTCTGGAGACCGTCCGCACCGGCGGTTCCGGCATCGGCCGCGGCGAGCGCATCCTCAAAGTCTAAGCAGCACCATCAATAACCCTTTAGGAACAACAATGAAAGTTTTTTACGATAAAGATTGCGACCTGTCCCTCATCAAGAACAAGAACGTCACCATCATCGGTTACGGCTCCCAGGGACACGCGCATGCGCAGAACCTGAACGATTCGGGCTGCAAGGTTACCGTGGCGCTGCGCAAGGGTGGCGCATCCTGGAACAAGGCCAAGAACGCCGGTCTGAACGTCGCTGAAGTGAATGACGCCGTCAAGGACGCCGACGTCATCATGATCCTCCTGCCGGACGAGAACATCGCCCAGGTCTACAAGGAAAACGTCGAGCCGAACGCCAAGCAGGGCGCCGTGCTGGCCTTCGCCCACGGCTTCAACGTCCACTACGGCCAGGTCGTTCCCCGCGCCGACCTCGACGTCATCATGGTCGCTCCTAAGGCGCCGGGCCACACCGTGCGCGGCACCTATACCCAGGGCGGCGGCGTGCCGCATCTGGTTGCCGTGTACCAGGACAAGTCCGGCAGCGCCCGTGACATCGCCCTGTCGTACGCCATGGCCAACGGCGGCGGCCGTGCCGGCATCATCGAAACCAACTTCCGCGAAGAGACCGAGACCGACCTGTTCGGCGAACAGGCAGTCCTGTGCGGCGGTACCGTCGAGCTGATCAAGGCCGGTTTCGAGACCCTGGTGGAAGCCGGCTACGCTCCCGAAATGGCTTACTTCGAGTGTCTGCACGAACTGAAGCTGATCGTCGACCTGATCTATGAAGGCGGCATCGCCAACATGAACTACTCCATCTCCAACAACGCGGAGTATGGCGAGTACGTGACCGGTCCCCGCGTCGTTACCGAAGACACCAAGAACGCGATGCGTCAGTGCCTGAAGGACATCCAGACCGGCGAATATGCCAAGAGCTTCATCCTCGAGAACAAGGCCGGCGCCCCGACCCTGATTTCCCGCCGCCGTCTGACCTCGGAGCACCAGATCGAGCAAGTCGGCGAGAAGCTGCGCGCGATGATGCCGTGGATCAAGAAGAACAAGCTGGTCGACCAGTCCAAGAACTAAGTCGATACGGTCATGAAACGCGGTGGTTCATTCCGTCATTTAGACCAAGTCCTTTGCGGGGCCATGATCGATTGACGCTAGAGCCGCCGCGCTCGATCCAAGGCGTACCTCGGTACGCCTTTTTTGTTGCTTGGGGAATGCGGCTTTACCATCCCGGGCGGCACTTTTAGCAAAAAGAAAAATCAAAAAACGCGGAAAGTGACGCAGGCAGCCATCCGCGCTTATCCATTTCACGACAGTAGTCTAGAATACCGTTGCCTTAATTGTATTTACCTGGAGCAAAGTTGAAGAATTATCCGCATCCGATTATTGCCCGCGAGGGATGGCCCTTCCTGGGGCTGGCTGTTGCAATCGCCGTCATCGTGACGGTATTGGCGCCCGGTTGGTCGATCCCGTTCTGGCTGATCGCACTGTTCGTGCTGCAGTTTTTCCGTGACCCGGCCAGAGAAATTCCGCAGAAGGCGAATGCCGTTCTGTCGCCGGCCGACGGACGCATCGTGGTGGTGGAAAAGGCGCAGGATCCTTACGCCAACCGCGAGGCGCTTAAGATCAGCGTCTTCATGAATGTCTTCAACGTGCACTCCAACCGGTCGCCGGTCGACGGCAAGATTCAGTCAGCTCAGTATTTCCCCGGCAAGTTCGTCAACGCCGACCTCGACAAGGCGTCGCTGGAAAACGAGCGCAATGCCTTGACCATCACCACAACCGGCGGTCAGCTGGTGACCTGCGTGCAGGTGGCGGGATTGATCGCGCGCCGCATTCTTTGCTACGTGAAGCCGGGCGACAACCTGCAGCGCGGGCAGCGTTACGGGTTCATCCGCTTCGGATCGCGGGTCGACGTGTATCTGCCCCTGAACGCGTCGCCCAAGGTGACCGTCGGCGACAAGGTCTCCGCCACCGAAACCATCCTTGCAGAACTTTGACCTCCGCATCACATCCACGGAAACCGAATGGCAAGCTTTCATCGTCGCAAGCCTAAGACAAGCCCCGGCATTCTGCCCAAGGTAACCCGGTTCAACAGGAAGGCCGCCTACAGCGCCGGACGCGATGATGAGGATCAGGATCTGCACGAGATGCCGCGCCGCCGCGGCATCTACCTGCTGCCGAACGCCTTCACCACCGCCAACCTGTTCTGCGGTTTCTTCGCCATCGTCATGGCGATGAATCTCAAGTTCGATCTCGCGGCGATCGGCATCTTCGCCGCCATGGTGCTCGACAGCATCGACGGCCGGGTGGCTCGTCTCACCAACACGCAGAGCGAGTTCGGCGCCCAGTACGACAGCCTGTCCGACATGCTGTCCTTCGGCGCCGCGCCGGCGCTGGTGGTCTATGAATGGTCCCTGCGCGGGCTCGGCAAGCTCGGCTGGCTGGCTGCCTTCGTCTACTGTGCCGGCGCAGCACTGCGGCTGGCCCGCTTCAATACCAATATCGCGGTGGTCGACAAGCGCTATTTCCAGGGCTTGCCCAGTCCCGCATCGGCAGCGCTGGTGACCGGCTTCGTCTGGCTGATGGATGATCTCGGGTTCGTCGGCACCGACCTCAGCTGGTATGCCTGGGCCATCACGCTCTATGCCGGCCTCACCATGGTGACCAACGTGCCGTTCTACAGCTTCAAGGAAATCAACTTCCGCAAGTCGGTGCCCTTCATCGCCATCTTCGTAATCGTGTTGATCTTCGTACTGATCTCGAGCGATCCGCCGAAAGTGCTGTTCGGCCTGTTCGTGCTCTATGGACTGTCCGGCTACGCGGTGTATTTCTGGCGGCTGTCGAAGGGCAAGCCGGTCAGCATCGTTCAAACCGAGCCTGAACCGGCCGACGGCAAGGAGTAGGCGCAATCACCGCCGCCCAAGGGCGGCGTTTTCATTTGGCGGCGCCCATTATTGCCGCAAGTATTTGAATGGTTGCACTTTTGTAGGTTTGCGCTTATATTCGAGGCATGACACGCGATATCCACATTGCTGTTCTCGCTTCTTCCATCGGCCTGCTGCTAGGCCGACTGCCGCTATTCCTAGTGCGTTAAGCGCGCTAAATCCCCTTATCCCACAATCTGTGTAGTCTGAGGCCACTGCCTGGAGCGGAGGGGCCCAAAAACCATTCACAGGACTCCAATTCCATTTATCAAGGAGCAAAACCATGGCTGACAAATTGATTATTTTCGACACCACCCTCCGGGATGGTGAACAGTCCCCCGGCGCGTCGATGACCAAGGATGAAAAAATCCGCATCGCCAAGCAGCTGGAGCGGCTGCGCGTCGATGTGATCGAAGCCGGTTTTGCTGCCGCTTCGCCCGGCGACTTTGAGTCGATCAAGGCGATTGCGGGCGTGATCAAGGATTCCACCGTCTGCTCGCTCTCGCGCGCCAACGACCGCGACATTTCGCGCGCCGCCGAAGCACTGGCAGCAGCATCTCGCAAGCGCATCCATACCTTCATCGCCACCTCGCCGCTGCACATGGAGAAGAAGCTGCGCATGTCGCCGGATCAGGTGCTGGAGCAAGCCAAGCAAGCGGTTCGCTTCGCGCGCCAGTTCACCGATGATGTCGAGTTCAGTCCGGAGGACGGCAGCCGCTCCGAGATGGATTTCCTGTGCCGCGTGATCGAGACGGTAATCGCCGAGGGTGCGCGCACCATCAACTTCGCCGACACCGTCGGCTATGGCGTGCCCGAGCTCTACGGCAACATGATCAAGACGCTGCGCGAGCGCATCCCCAATTCCGACAAGGCGGTATGGTCGGTGCATTGCCATAACGATCTCGGCATGGCGGTGGCCAATTCCCTCGCCGGTGTGATGATCGGCGGCGCGCGCCAGGTGGAGTGCACCATCAACGGCCTCGGCGAGCGCGCCGGCAACACGGCGCTGGAAGAGATCGTCATGGCGGTCAAAACCCGCAAGGATTATTTTGACCTCGAACTGAACATCGACACCACGCAGATCGTGCCGGCTTCCAAGCTGGTGTCGCAGATCACTGGGTTTGCGGTCCAGCCGAACAAGGCGGTGGTCGGCGCCAATGCCTTCGCCCATGCATCCGGCATACACCAGGATGGCGTGCTCAAGGCGCGCGACACTTACGAGATCATGCGTGCTGAAGACGTGGGTTGGACCGCCAACAAGATCGTGCTCGGCAAGCTTTCCGGCCGCAACGCGTTCAAGCAGCGCCTGGAAGAACTTGGCCTCGAACTCGAATCGGAAGCCGAGGTCAATGCCGCCTTCGCCCGCTTCAAGGAACTGGCCGACCGCAAGGCCGAGATTTTCGATGAGGATATTTTCGCCGTGGTCTCGGACGAGCAGCATGCGCAAGAGAACGAGCACTTCCGCTTCGTCTCCCTGGCGCAGCATTCCGAAACCGGTGAGCGGCCCAAGGCGAAGGTGGTGTTCAGCATGGGCGGTCAGGAACTGGTATGCGAAGGGCAGGGCAACGGCCCGGTGGATGCGACCGTCAATGCGATCGAATCCAAGGCTGCCAGCGGCTCCGAACTGCTGCTGTTCTCGGTGAACGCCATCACCACCGGCACCCAGTCCCAAGGCGAAGTGACGATGCGCTTATCGAAGGCCGGCCGCATTGTCAATGGCGTCGGCGCCGATCCCGACATCGTGGTCGCGTCCGCCAAAGCCTATCTCTCGGCGCTGAATAAGCTGCACTCCAAAGCGGAGCGGCTCAACCCGCAGTTCTAAGCCCGATTCATCGCAGCCCGAAGGGGAAGCGGCGGTCCGGATCGAAACGCGGGTCCGGACCGCTCATCATCCGCTGCACGATGCCGTTGCGGTCGAAGTGCACATGCATCAGCGAATTCCAGACGCCGCTCTCCTTGTAGGGATAAGTCCATACCTCTAGATCCGATAGGGACAGATAGGATGTCCCACTCGGCGCGCCAATAGCGTGCAGCACATCGTTCTTGCCCGCTTCGCCAACCTTGATGCTGGCGAATTTCTCGTTCGTCAGCACCTGCTCGTATGACGCAAGCCGACCGTCGCTGCCGATGCGAGCCATGTAGGTGCGCTGGCCGAAGGGGCCCGTCTTGTACTCGAGGAGCTTGCCGTTTCCATCCTGGTACACGTGAGTCGGCTGGCCTAGCCGGCCGATCACCTGGGCTTCTGGTTCGCCCATGGCTGGCGGCGTGGGATTCAGAATGGCGCAGCCGTGGAGCAGGACGACGAACAGAAGGGGCGCGCAGCGGATGGGGAGAGACATGCGTTTTCCTTCGAGGAAGCAGTTGGATCAGGGTTTGAATGGGCGGGCGGTTTCCTATATAATCCCGCTCTTGGTCGTTTTGACCAAGTTTTTTTATTAATTGTTCACGGTTCATAGGGTTGCTTCGCTTAACTCTGTGCTCCGCAAGTGAGAGGTCAATATGTCAGTCGGTGATATCAACAAAGCAGAAATTATCAAGAGCAACGGCCGCGGTCAAAACGACACCGGCTCCCCGGAAGTGCAGGTCGCGCTGCTGACTGCTCGCATCAACGAGCTCAACAGCCACTTCAAGACTCATTTGAAGGACCACCATTCCCGTCGCGGCCTGATCCGCATGGTCAACCGCCGCAAAAGCATGCTGGCCTATCTGAAGAGCAGGGATGCCAACCGCTACCGCGCCCTGATCGAAAAGCTCGGCCTGCGCAAGTAAGTTTTGCGTTATCAGCCTTCAACGGTATAGCTGGATGCCTGCTTCAGTTCGCTGATGCAGGCATTTTATTTTTTATCGTTTGCAATTTGAAAATGTAAGACGGCAAGCCGTGAGCGGCGAGCCGTCAGTGGTGAGGTGAACGACAGCGCCTGAAATTCTGTCGGCAAAAAAGAAAGGAAACACCGTGTTTAACAAAGTTACCAAAACCTTCCAGTATGGCCAGCATCAGGTCACGCTGGAAACCGGCGAGATCGCCCGTCAGGCATCCGGCGCCGTGGTCGTCTCGGTGGAAGATACCGTCGTGCTGGCTACCGTAGTGGCTCGCAAGGAAGCCAAAGCAGGCCAGGATTTCTTCCCCCTGACGGTCGATTACGTTGAAAAGAGTTATGCGGCCGGCCGCATTCCCGGCGGTTTCTTCAAGCGCGAAGGCCGTCCGTCCGAGAAGGAGACGCTGACCTCCCGTTTGATCGACCGTCCGATACGCCCGCTGTTTCCCGAAGGCTATTTGAACGAAGTCCAGGTCATCGTCCATGTGTTGTCGGTGAACCCGGAAATCGATCCCGACATCCCGTCCATGATCGGCACCTCGGCCGCGCTGTGCGTCGCCGGCATCCCGTTCAACGGCCCGATCGGCGCCGCCCGCGTAGGTTATGTCGATGGCCAGTATGTCCTGAATCCGACCACCAGCCAGCTCGCCAAAACCGAACTCGACCTGGTTGTTGCAGGTACCGAGCAGGCCGTGCTGATGGTGGAATCCGAAGCCAACCAGCTGTCCGAGGAAGTCATGCTCGGCGCCGTTGTCTACGGCCATGAGCAGATGAAAGTCGTGATCGACGCCATCCATGAGCTGGTGCGCGACGGCGGCAAGCCGGAAGTGCAGTGGGCTCCGCCGGCGAAGAATGAAACCCTGATCGCCCGCGTGACCGAACTGGCCGAAGGCAAGCTGCGCGAAGCCTATCAGACCAAGGACAAGCAGGCTCGTACCGCCAAGCTGAAAGACGTCAGTGCCGAAGTCAACGCCACCCTGGCAGCCGAAGCCGCTGGTACCGGCGCGCCGGATTCCGCCGAAGTCGGTTCCATCCTGTTCGATCTCGAAGCGAAGATCGTCCGCTCCCAGATTCTGGAAGGCGAGCCGCGCATCGACGGCCGCGACACCCGCACCGTGCGCCCGATCAGCATCCGCAACAGCGTTCTGCCGCGTACCCACGGCTCCGCGCTGTTCACCCGCGGCGAAACCCAGGCGCTGGTCATCGCTACGCTCGGCACCGCACGCGACGAGCAGAAGATCGACGCGCTGATGGGCGAGTACTCTGACCGCTTCATGCTTCACTACAACATGCCTCCGTTCGCCACCGGCGAAACCGGCCGCGTTGGTTCGCCGAAGCGCCGCGAGATCGGCCACGGCCGTCTGGCCAAGCGCGCGCTGCAGGCCGCGCTGCCGGCGCCGAGCGAGTTCAGCTACTCGATCCGCCTGGTGTCCGAGATTACCGAGTCGAACGGTTCCTCTTCCATGGCATCGGTTTGCGGCGGCTGCCTGGCGCTGATGGATGCCGGCGTGCCGATGAAGGCGCACGTCGCCGGCATCGCCATGGGTCTGATCAAGGAAGGCAACAAGTTCGCCGTCCTGACCGACATCCTGGGCGACGAAGACCACCTCGGCGACATGGACTTCAAGGTTGCGGGTACCGCGAATGGCATCACCGCGCTGCAGATGGACATCAAGATCCAGGGCATCACCAAGGAAATCATGCAGGTCGCGCTGGCCCAGGCCAAGGAAGGCCGCATGCACATCCTGGCGAAGATGCAGGAAGCCATGCCTGTGGGTAACGTCGAGCTGTCGGACTTCGCGCCGCGCCTGATCACCATGAAGATCAATCCCGAGAAGATCCGTGACGTGATCGGCAAGGGCGGCGCCGTGATTCGCGCGCTGACCGAGGAAACCGGCACCCAGATCGACATCACCGACGAAGGCGTGGTCACCATCGCTTCTGTTGATGCCGCTGCCGGCCAGGAAGCCAAGCGCCGCATCGAAGAGTTGACCGCGACTGTCGAAGTGGGCAAGACCTATGACGGCACCGTGCTCAAGCTGCTCGACTTCGGCGCCATTGTCCAGGTGATCCCGGGCAAGGATGGTCTGCTGCACATCAGCCAGATCGCCAATGAGCGCGTCAACGCGGTGGCCGACTACCTGAAGGAAGGCCAGCAAGTGCGCGTCAAGGTCATCGAGACCGACGAACGCGGTCGCCTGAAGTTGTCGATGAAGGCGGCTGCGAACGAAGCTGCGGCCGAAGCTTCCTCGCAGCAGTAAGCAGCCTCCTTCCGCCTTTGATGAAAACGCCGGGTTCGCCCGGCGTTTTTTTTGGGCTCCTGCAGGGTCGCGTGCACCGGCATACAATGCGGGTTTTCATTCTTACATCGAGCCATGCGAGCCATTGAAATCAAGCAGCCCGGCGGTCCGGAGATGCTGCAGCCATGTAATCGTCCCATGCCGGAATTCAAGGCGGGCGAAGTGTTGATCAAGGTGCATGCCGCCGGCATCAACCGGCCCGATGTATTCCAGCGGCTGGGCAATTACCCGGTCCCGCCGGGTGCTTCCGATATTCCGGGCCTGGAAGTGGCCGGAGAAATCGTCTCCGGCGATCTCGCCGGATCGTCACTGAAGATCGGCGACCGGGTCTGCGCCTTGGTGCAGGGCGGCGGATATGCCGAATACTGCACTGCGCCCACGGCGCAGTGCCTCCCGGTGCCGGCGGGTCTGAGCATGGTCGAGGCGGCGTCGCTGCCCGAAACCTTTTTCACCGTGTGGAGCAATGTATTCGACCGCGGCGGGCTCGCGAAAGGCGAGACTCTGCTGGTCCAAGGCGGAACCTCCGGCATCGGCGTAACGGCGATACAAATGGCGCGGGCGATGGGACATCGGGTCTTCGCCACCGCAGGGTCCGATGAGAAGTGCCGGGCCTGTGAAGCCCTGGGTGCGGAGCGGGGCATCAATTACCGAACCGAGGATTTCGCCGACGTGGCGAAGCAACTGACCGGCGGCAAGGGTGTGGATGTCATCCTGGACATGGTGGCCGGCGATTATCTGCCGAAGGAAATCGGCTGCCTGGCTGACGATGGCCGCATCGTCATCATCGCGCTGCTCGGCGGCGCCAAGGCGCAGATCGATGCCAGCCAAGTGCTTCGCCGTCGACTGACCATTACCGGCTCCACGCTGCGGCCGCGACCGGTCCCGTTCAAGGCGGCGATCGCCGATAACCTGCGGCAGAAGGTCTGGCCGCTGCTCGAATCCGGGGCCATCAAGCCAGTGATCCATCGTGTTTTCAAGCTGGAAGAAGCGGCGGAGGCCCATGCGCTCATGGAGAGTAGTGCCCATGTCGGAAAGATAATGCTTTCGGTTGCCGACTGAGCATCGACATCCGGTTTCATCCGCAGCGCCTCATGGTTGGCACGACCTTGCGGTTTGACCGCGTATAGGGCGACGCGCTAGAATCGAGGGTTATTTAATTCTAGGCTCCTATGCGACGCAAACTCATCGCCGGCAATTGGAAAATGAATGGCAGCCTGTCTGGAAACCAGGCGCTGCTCAACGGCATCAAAGAAGAAATCGGACAGGCGAACTGCGACGTGGCAGTTTGTGTTCCCGCCCCTTATCTCGCTCAATGTCGCGACAGCCTGTCGGCCACGCTGATCGGCTGGGGCGGACAGGATCTGTCGGTGCATGAGTCCGGAGCCTATACCGGCGAAGTATCGGCGTCGATGCTGCGCGATTTCGGCGCGAAGTATGTGATCGTCGGTCACTCCGAGCGCCGCAGCTATCACGGCGAAAGCGATGACGCCGTGGCCGCCAAAACGGCGCGCGCGTTGCGCTCGGGCCTCGTGCCGATCGTCTGCGTCGGGGAACTGTTGTCCGAGCGCGAGGCAGGCCAGACGGCCGCAGTCGTCGGCCGCCAGCTCGATGCGGTGATGGCGGTCCTGAGCGCCGACGATCTCGCGAACATCGTCATTGCGTATGAGCCGGTATGGGCCATCGGCACCGGCAAGACCGCAACGCCGGACATGGCGCAAGAAGTGCATGCCTTGCTGCGCAAGCGCCTCGCCGCAAAGAGCCCGGCCGCGGCGGAAAAGGTGCAGATCCTGTACGGCGGCAGCATGAAGCCCGACAACGCGGCAGACCTGCTGCGCATGGCGGACATTGATGGCGGACTGATCGGCGGTGCTGCCCTCAAGGCATCCGACTTCCTGGCCATCATCAGGGCCGCGTCCTAACATCCGGCAGCAGCGCGCTTGCCATCAACCAGAAACGGATCATTTTCATGAACGCCATGTTCACCATCATCGTCATCGTTCAAGTCATCTCGGCGCTGGCCATCATCGGCCTGGTGCTGCTTCAGCACGGCAAGGGCGCCGACATGGGCGCCGCCTTCGGCTCCGGCGCCTCCGGCAGCCTCTTTGGCGCCAGCGGTTCCTCGAATTTCCTCTCGAAGTCGACCGCCATCGCCGCCGCTGTTTTCTTCGCCGCGACGCTGGCGCTGGCTTTCATCGGCAACCGTCCCTCGGGTTCGGGAGCCGGTGTCATGGACAATCTGAAAGCCGCTCCGACGCCCGCCGCACAGACGCCTGCAGCACCGGCGAAGCAGGGCGACGTTCCCGCTCCGGCCCCTGGTGCAGGCGCAAACGAACCGGCCAACCAGATCCCGAAATAAGCGCTTTTTCCCTCTGAAACACCCCTGGATGATTGCAATTGTGCATTGAACAAATTCAGGGAAACGGAGTACAATAACGGGCTATTGCCGACGTGGTGAAATTGGTAGACACGCTATCTTGAGGGGGTAGTGGCGCAAGCTGTGCGAGTTCGAGTCTCGCCGTCGGCACCAATCTGACGAAGCCAGCAAGGGGATACCTGAGCTGGCTTTTTGTCGAGGATGCGTTGCTTGTTGGGCAATCCCGTTGCGCTCTCCTGCAACTGAATCTTGAACTTATCTGCTTCCGGCCGTGAACCTCGAAAACTATTTCCCCATTCTTCTCTTCATCCTGGTAGGGATCGGCGTCGGCGTCGTTCCTCAAGTTCTCGGTCGCGTGCTCGCTCCGCACAAGCCGGATACGGCAAAGCTGTCGCCGTACGAGTGCGGCTTCGAGGCCTTCGAGGACGCGCGCATGAAGTTCGACGTGCGCTACTACCTGGTTGCCATTCTTTTCATCCTGTTCGATCTGGAGACCGCATTCTTCTTCCCCTGGGGCGTGGCGATGCGAGACCTTGGTTGGCAAGGTTTCGTCACCATGTTGGTATTCATCGTCGAGTTCATCGTCGGCTTCTGGTACATCTGGAAAAAGGGTGCCCTGGATTGGGAGTAAGTCATGTCTATTGAAGGCGTATTAAACGAAGGTTTCATCACTACCACTGCGGACAAGCTGATCAACTGGACCCGCACTGGTTCTCTCTGGCCGATGACGTTCGGCTTGGCTTGCTGCGCGGTCGAGATGATGCATGCAGGCGCGTCGCGCTATGACCTCGACCGTTTCGGCATCGTGTTCCGTCCGTCGCCGCGCCAGTCCGACGTAATGATCGTTGCCGGCACGCTGTGCAACAAGATGGCGCCCGCGCTGCGCAAGGTGTACGACCAGATGGCTGAGCCGCGCTGGGTCATTTCCATGGGATCCTGCGCCAATGGCGGCGGCTATTACCACTACTCGTATTCGGTGGTGCGCGGCTGCGACCGCATCGTTCCGGTCGACGTCTACGTTCCGGGCTGCCCGCCGACTGCCGAGGCTTTGCTGTACGGCATCATGCAGCTGCAGAACAAGATCCGTCGCACCAACACGATCGCGCGCTAAAGACGGTTTTGCAGAATATGACAACGAAACTTGAAACGCTTGAATCCGTCCTGCGCAACACGCTTGGCGATCATGTCCAAAGCCTCGAATCGGCGTTCGGCGAGCTGACGCTGGTCGTGAAGGCGGCGGATTATCTGTCCGTGATGCGCACCCTGCGGGACGACGCCGGCTTGCGCTTCGACGAGCTGATCGACCTGTGCGGCGTCGACTACTCAACCTACGCCGATGGCGCCTGGGACGGCCCGCGCTTCGCCGTGGTGAATCACTTGCTTTCCGTTGAGCACAACTGGCGCCTGCGGGTGCGCGTGTTCGCGCCGGATGACGACATGCCCGTGGTGTCCTCTCTGGTGGACATATGGCCGACCGCCAACTGGTACGAGCGCGAGGCGTTCGACTTGTTTGGCATCCTGTTCGAAGGCCACACCGACCTGCGTCGCATCCTGACCGACTACGGCTTCATCGGCCATCCCTTCCGCAAGGACTTCCCGGTGTCGGGCTACGTCGAAATGCGCTATGACCCCGAGCAGAAGCGGGTGATCTATCAGCCGGTGACGATCGAGCCGCGCGAGAACATCCCGAGGGTCATCCGCGAAGACAAGTACGGAATGAAATAATGGCAGAGATCAAGAATTACACCCTGAACTTCGGTCCGCAGCATCCGGCAGCGCACGGCGTGTTGCGCCTGGTGCTGGAGCTGGACGGCGAGGTCATCCAGCGCGCCGACCCGCACATCGGTCTGCTGCATCGGGCGACCGAAAAGCTGGCCGAGCACAAGTCCTACATCCAGGCCTTGCCCTACATGGACCGTCTCGACTACGTCTCCATGATGTGCAACGAGCACGCCTACGTGCTCGCGATCGAGAAGCTGCTCAATCTCGAAGTGCCGCTGCGCGCCCAGTACATCCGCGTCATGTTCGACGAGATCACCCGCCTGCTGAACCACCTCCTGTGGATCGGCGCGCACGCGCTAGACGTCGGTGCAATGGCGGTGTTCCTGTACGCCTTCCGCGAGCGCGAAGATCTGATGGATTGCTACGAGGCCGTTTCCGGCGCCCGCATGCATGCAGCCTATTATCGTCCGGGCGGCGTCTATCGCGACCTGCCAGACGCCATGCCGCAGTACAAGCCGTCGTCTGTGCGCAGCGAGAAAGCCATCCGCGAGCTCAACGAAACGCGTCAGGGTTCGCTGCTGGACTTCATCGAAGACTTCACCAACCGCTTCCCGGGCTACGTCGACGAGTATGAAACCCTGCTGACCGACAACCGGATCTGGAAGCAGCGCCTGGTTGGCGTCGGCGTCGTTTCGCCTGAGCGCGCCAAGGCGATGGGCTTCACCGGCCCTATGCTGCGCGGCTCCGGCATCCCCTGGGATCTGCGCAAGAAGCAGCCCTATGAGGTCTACGACCTGCTCGACTTCGACATCCCGGTGGGCGTGAACGGCGACTGCTACGACCGCTACCTCGTCCGCGTGGAAGAGATGCGCCAGTCGAACCGCATTATCAAGCAGTGCATCGAATGGCTGCGCAACAACCCCGGCCCGGTGATCACCGACAACCACAAGGTGGCGCCGCCGGATCGCGTCGGCATGAAATCGAACATGGAAGAGCTGATCCACCACTTCAAGCTGTTCAGCGAAGGCTTCCACATTCCGCCCGGCGAGGCTTATGCCGCGGTCGAGCATCCGAAGGGCGAGTTCGGCATCTACATGGTGTCCGACGGCGCCAACAAGCCGTACCGCATCAAGATCCGCGCGCCTGGCTTCGCTCACCTCCAGGGGCTGGACGAAATGGCGAAAGGCCACATGATCGCCGATGCCGTCACCATCATCGGCACGCAGGACATCGTTTTTGGCGAAATCGACCGCTGATGCGGTCGAGCATAGAGGCATAAAGAATGCTGTTATCAGAGCAGGCTTACAGAAAAATCGATCGCGAGCTCGCGAAATTTCCGGCGGACCAGCGGCAGTCGGCGGTCATGGCCGCGCTCGCCATCGCCCAGGATGAAAAGGGCTGGCTGGCGCCGGAAGTCATGGAAGACGTCGCACGCTACATCGGCATGCCACCGATCGCGGTGCAGGAAGTCGCCACCTTCTACAACATGTTCGATACCAAGCCGGTCGGCAAGGTGAAGATTTCGGTCTGCACCAACCTGCCGTGCGCGCTGTCGGGCGGTGAAAAGGCGGCTGCCTATCTCAAGGAAAAGCTCGGCATCGACTACAAGGAAACCACGCCGGACGGCCAAATCACACTTGTCGAAGGTGAGTGCATGGGCGCCTGCGGCGATGCGCCGGTCATGCTGGTAAACAACAAGCGCATGTGCAGCTTCATGACCGATGAACGCATCGATGCGCTGCTGGAGGAAGTGAAGAAATGACCAGTCTGCACAACCGTCACATCAAGCCGCTGATTCTGGCGGACCTGGACGGGTCCAACTGGCACCTGTCTGACTACGTCAAGCGCGGCGGCTACGAAGCGCTGAAGCGCATCCTGGACGAAAAGATTCCGCCGGAGCAGGTGATTGCCGAGCTGAAGGCTTCTTCGCTGCGCGGCCGTGGCGGAGCCGGCTTTCCCACCGGCCTGAAGTGGAGCTTCATGCCGCGCCAGTTCCCGGGCCAGAAATACCTCGTCTGCAATACCGACGAAGGCGAGCCGGGCACCTTCAAGGACCGCGACATCATCCGCTACAACCCGCATGCGCTGATCGAGGGCATGGCCATCGGTGCGTACGCCATGGGGATCACCGTCGGCTACAACTACATCCACGGCGAAATCTGGGCCGAGTACCAGCGCTTCGAGGAAGCGATCGACGAGGCGCGCGCCGCCGGTTATCTGGGCGACCGCATCATGGGCAGCGATTTCAGCTTCCAGCTGCATGCCTTCCATGGCTACGGCGCCTATATCTGTGGCGAGGAAACCGCGCTGCTGGAGTCGATCGAGGGCAAGAAGGGACAGCCGCGCTTCAAGCCACCTTTCCCAGCCAGCTTCGGACTTTACGGCAAGCCCACCACCATCAACAACACCGAGACCTTTGCAGCGGTACCGTTCGTGCTGCGCATGGGCGGTGAAGCCTATGCCGCGCTCGGCAAGCCGAACAACGGCGGCACCAAGATCTTCTCGATGTCCGGCGACGTCGCCCGACCCGGTAATTATGAAGTGCCGCTCGGCACGCCGTTCGCGACGCTGCTGGAGCTCGCCGGCGGCATGCGTGACGGCAAGAAGATCAAGGCGGTGATTCCCGGTGGATCCTCCATGCCGGTGCTGACCGGCGACGTGATGATGCAGACCGACATGGACTATGACTCCATCGCCAAGGCCGGCTCCATGCTTGGTTCCGGCGCAGTGATCGTCATGGACGAGACTCGCTGCATGGTGAAATCGCTGCTGCGCCTGTCCTACTTTTATTACGAGGAATCGTGCGGCCAGTGCACCCCGTGCCGCGAAGGCACCGGCTGGCTGTACCGGATGGTTCACCGCATCGAGCACGGCCAGGGCAGGGCGGATGACCTGGACATGCTGAATTCCATCGCCGACAACATTCAGGGTCGCACGATTTGCGCGCTGGGCGATGCAGCAGCGATGCCGGTCCGCGCGATGATCAAGAATTTCCGCGACGAGTTCGAGTACCACATCGAGAACAAGCGCTGCCTCGTACCGGCTTACGTTTAATGTCATTCCTCTTGCGAGAGGGAAGGCGAGGAGAGGGGCCAGGTTGTATCGAGAACCCTTTCCTCGGATATTCCCGATCGGGAGAGAGTGAAACGAGATCCAAGACATGATTGAAATCGAAATAGACGGCAAGAAAGTGGACGTGCAGGAAGGCAGCATGGTGATGGACGCTGCCAACAAGCTCGGCACGTACATTCCGCATTTCTGCTATCACAAGAAGCTGTCCATCGCGGCCAACTGCCGCATGTGCCTGGTCGAGGTCGAGAAGGCCCCGAAGCCGCTGCCTGCCTGCGCCACGCCGGTCACCAACGGCATGATCGTGCGCACTGCGAGCGACAAGGCGATCAAGGCCCAGAAGGGCGTGATGGAGTTCCTGCTCATCAACCACCCGCTGGATTGCCCGATCTGCGACCAGGGCGGCGAATGCCAGCTGCAAGACCTGGCCGTCGGCTACGGTCCTTCTTCTTCCCGTTATGCGGAAGAGAAGCGCGTGGTGGCGCCCAAGGATGCCGGTCCGCTGATCTCCATGCGCGAAATGGCTCGCTGCATTCACTGCACCCGCTGCGTCCGCTTCGGCCAGGAACTGGCAGGCGTGATGGAATTCGGCATGCTGAATCGCGGCGAGCACTCCGAGATCACCACCTTCGTCAACAAGACGGTCAGCTCCGAGCTGTCGGGCAACATGATCGACCTGTGTCCGGTCGGTGCGCTCACCTCCAAGCCGTTCCGCTACACCGCGCGCCAGTGGGAACTGTCCCGCCGCAAGTCGGTGAGCCCGCACGACAGCCTCGGCACCAACCTCATCGTTCAGGTCAAGAACAACAAGGTCATGCGCGTGCTGCCCTTCGAAAACGAAGAGGTCAACGAATGCTGGCTGTCTGACCGCGACAGATTCTCCTACGAAGGTCTCAACACCGACGACCGCCTGACCCGGCCGATGATCAAGCAGGGCGGCCAATGGCACGAAACCGATTGGCAGACCGCGCTCGAATACGTCGCTCACGGCCTGCGCAACATCCGCCACGAGCATGGCGCCGATTCCATCGCCGCCCTGGCTGCGCCGTATGCGACGCTTGAAGAACTCGGTCTGCTGCAGAAAGTCATGCGCGGCATCGGTTCCGACAACGTCGACTTCCGCCTGCGCCAGTCCGACTTCGCCATGGATGGCAAGATCGTTCCGTGGCTCGGCATGTCGATCGCCGACTTCTCGGCGCTGAAGCGCGTCTTCATCATCGGCTCGAACCTGCGCAAGGATCATCCGCTGCTGGCGCTGCGCCTGCGCCAGTCGATCAAACGCGGCACCAAGGTCAGCGCCCTCGTCAGCAACGACGACGACTGGCTGATGCCGATGGCGAGCAAGATGGTGCATGCACCATCCGGCTGGCTAAACGTGCTGCAGGAAGTGGTCGTCGCCGTTGCCCAGACGAAGAACATCGGCATTCCGGCCGGTTTCGAAAGCGTTCAGCCGTCCCAGCAATCCCGGGCCCTGGCCGACAATCTGCTGTCGGGCGAGCCGCGCGGCATCCTGCTCGGCAACGCCGCCGCATCTCATCCACAGGCTTCACAGATCCATGCCGCCGCACAATGGATCGCCGACAACACCGGCGCCAAGTTCGGTTACCTCACCGAGGCAGCCAACACCGTCGGCGGCTATATCGCCAATGCCGTGCCGGGCAAGGGCGCCAACGCGCAGCAAGCCTTCGCCCAGCCGCGCAAGGCCTATGTGCTGATGCACCTGGAGCCGGAACTCGACACCGCCAATCCGCAAGCGGCCCGTGCAGCCCTGGCCCAGGCTGAGATGGTGGTCGTCATGTCGCCGTACCAGCATGGTGCCGAGCACGCCGACGTGCTGCTGCCGATCGCGCCGTTCTCCGAAACCGCCGGTACGTTCGTCAGCGCAGAGGGCAGGGTGCAGAGCTTCAACGGCGCCACCAAGCCGCTCGGGGATACCCGTCCGGGCTGGAAGGTGCTGCGCGTGCTCGGCAACCTGCTGGGCCTCGACGGCTTCGAATACGAGACCTCGGAGCAGGTCCGCGCCGACATCCTCGGCACGAAGAACCTGGCAGAAGTCGACCTGACTTCCCGCCTGAACAATCGCGTCGAAGGCGGCTTGAAGCATGTCTCCACCCAGGAGGCGGATCTCGAGCGCGTTGCCGATGTCCCGATCTACTTCTCGGACGCCATCGTGCGCCGCGCGAACGCACTTCAGCAGACTGCAGATGCGCTGGCGCCGAAGGCCTGGATTGCACCGCTGCTGGCGCAAAAGCTGGGCGTTGCCGAAGGCGACATGGTGACGGTGAAGCAGGGCGGCGGTGTGGCGCGTCTTCCTGCCGGCGTCGATGCCGGCTTGCCGGTCAATGTCGTGCGCGTCGCGGCCGGCCATCCGAGCACCGCATCGCTGGGCGCGATGTTCGGCCCGATCACTGTGGAGAAAGCATAATGGATCAGCTGTTTACGACCATTCAGGCCGGCGGCCAGAGTGTGTTCGGCTTCTTCTGGCCAGCGCTGTGGAACCTGATCAAGATCGTCGCCATCGTCCTGCCGCTGATGGGGTGCGTCGCGTACCTGACGCTGTGGGAACGGAAGATGATCGGCTGGATGCACATCCGCCTCGGCCCGAATCGCGTCGGCCCGGCCGGCCTGCTGCAGCCGATCGCCGATGCGCTCAAGCTGCTGCTCAAGGAAATCGTGGTCCCGGCACGCGCCAACAAGGCGCTGTTCGTGATCGCACCTATCATGACCATCATGCCGGCGCTGGCTGCCTGGGCCGTGGTGCCGTTCGGCCCGGACCACGTGCTGGCCAACGTCAATGCCGGTCTGCTGTTCGTCATGGCCATCACCTCGATGGAAGTGTACGGCGTGATCATTGCCGGCTGGGCTTCCAACTCGAAGTACGCTTTCCTCGGCGCGATGCGTGCATCGGCGCAGATGGTGTCCTATGAAATCGCGATGGGTTTCGCCCTGGTGATCGTGTTGATGGTATCGGGCAGCCTGAACCTGACCGACATTGTCAATATCCAGAACCGCGGCTTTTTCGCCGACAAGGGCCTTACCTTCCTGTCGTGGAACTGGCTGCCGCTGCTGCCGATCTTCGTGATCTACGTGATCTCCGGCATCGCCGAGACCAACCGGCACCCGTTCGACGTGGTGGAAGGGGAGTCGGAAATCGTGGCCGGCCACATGGTGGAGTACTCCGGCATGTCGTTTGCCATGTTCTTCCTGGCCGAATACGCCAACATGATCCTGATTTCAACCCTGGCGTCGATCATGTTCCTCGGCGGCTGGGCGGCGCCTTTCAGCTTCCTGGATTTCATCCCGGGCTGGATCTGGCTCGGCATCAAGGCGTTCTTCGTGGTGTCGCTGTTCATCTGGGCGCGCGCTTCGTTTCCGCGTTACCGCTATGACCAGATCATGCGTCTCGGCTGGAAGGTGTTCATTCCGCTGACCCTCGCCTATCTGCTCATCGTCGCAGGCTGGATTCAGTCTCCTTGGAATATCTGGAAGTAAGAGAAGAGGCTAAGCAAATGCAAGCCATTAAAGAGTTTTTCGGCAGCCTGATGCTGCGCGAGCTGGTCAAGGGCCTGGCCCTGACCGGCCGCTACATGTTCGCCCGCAAGATCACCGTGCAATTCCCGGAAGAGAAGACCCCGCTGTCTCCGCGCTTCCGCGGCCTGCATGCGCTGCGCCGCTATCCGAACGGCGAGGAACGCTGCATCGCGTGCAAGCTGTGCGAAGCGGTTTGCCCGGCGCTGGCGATCTCGATCGATTCCGAAGAGCGCGAGGACGGCACCCGCCGCACCACGCGCTATGACATCGACCTTACCAAGTGCATCTTCTGCGGCTTTTGCGAAGAATCATGCCCGGTCGATTCCATCGTCGAGACCAATACGCTGGAGTACCACGGCGAGAAGCGCGGCGACCTGTACTACACCAAGGAAATGCTGCTGGCCATTGGCGACCGCTATGAAAAAGAGATCGCTGCCGCTCGTGCCGCGGATGCCCCGTATCGATAAACCGGCCGAGCGCGCCCGACAAGAGCCTGCCCCAAGAGCCACAAGACGAAGCGCCAAACTGAACCATCATGGAATTTAAAACTGCCCTGTTCTACGCGCTGTCGGCGATCCTCGTGCTCGCCGCCACACGCGTCATCACCGACCGGAACCCGGTTCACGCCGCGCTGTTCCTGGTGCTGTCCTTCTTTTCCGCCGCCGGCATCTGGCTGCTGCTGAAAGCCGAGTTCCTCGCCATCGTGCTGGTGCTCGTCTATGTCGGCGCCGTCATGGTGCTGTTCTTGTTCGTGGTGATGATGCTCGATATCAACCTCGACAAGCTGAGGGAAGGGTTCTGGGGCTACTTCCCATTGGCGGCGACGATCGGCGTGGTCATCGTGCTTGAAATGGCCGCCGTTCTTCTGCACGGCTTCTGGGCGCCGGAAGCGCAGGTCCCGGCCGCATCGAACACCATCGGCAACACCAAGGAACTGGGCAAGCAGATCTACACCAACTACATCTTCGGTTTCGAAATCGCCGCCGTGATTCTGCTGGTGGCCATCATCGCCGCCGTGGCGCTCACCATGCGCCGACGCAAGGACAGCAAGTACTTCGATCCGGCGGATGCGGTCAAGGTTCGCCGCAACGATCGCATCCGCATCGTCAGCATGAAGGCGGAATCCACGCGACCGAACGGCGATCAGCCGGCTGCGGCATCGGCGGAAAAACAGTAAAGGAAGCATCTTGGCCTTATCTCTCGCACATTACCTGATCCTTGGCGCCATCCTGTTCGCCATTTCGATCGTCGGCATCTTCCTCAACCGGAAGAACGTCATCGTCCTGCTGATGGCGGTGGAGCTGATGCTGCTCGCCGTGAACATGAATTTCATCGCCTTCTCGTATTACCTCGGTGATGCGGCTGGCCAGATCTTCGTTTTCTTCATTCTTACCGTGGCAGCTGCTGAGTCGGCGATCGGTCTGGCGATCCTGGTGGTCTTGTTCCGAAATCTGGACACCATCAATGTCGAAGACCTGGACGCTCTCAAGGGCTAATTACAAAACAAGCACAAACACGCATAAGGTTCACTATGGCGGGGCAACTTAACCCTAACCTCCTTCTGGTCGTACCGCTGGCGCCGCTCGCCGGCTCGGCCATCGCCGGTCTGTTCGGTACCAAGTTCTTCGGCAACCTGATCGGCCGCAAGGCGTCCCATTCGGTCACGATTCTTGGCGTGCTGGTGGCATTCGTCATCTCCTTCATGACGCTGCTGGATGTCATGAACGGCGCCACCTACAACGGCACCATCTACAACTGGATGACCGTGGGCGGGGTTAAGCTTGAGATCGGTTTCCTGGTCGACAGCCTGACAGCCATGATGATGTGCGTGGTGACCTTCGTGTCGCTGATGGTGCACATCTACACCATCGGCTACATGGAGGAGGATGAGGGATACAACCGCTTCTTCTCCTACATTTCGCTGTTCACCTTCTCGATGCTGATGCTCGTCATGAGCAACAACTTCCTGCAGCTGTTCTTCGGCTGGGAAGCGGTAGGTCTGGTGTCCTATCTGCTGATCGGCTTCTGGTACACCAAGCAGACCGCCGTGTTCGCCAACATGAAAGCTTTCCTGGTGAACCGGGTTGGTGACTTCGGCTTCATCCTTGGCATCGGCCTGCTGCTGGCCTATGCCGGTTCCATGAACTATGCCGAAGTCTTCGCCAAGCGCACCGAACTCGCCGGCCTGACTCTGGCGGGCAGCGATTGGATGCTGCTGACCGTCGCCTGCATCTGCCTGTTCATCGGCGCGATGGGCAAATCCGCTCAGTTCCCGCTGCATGTCTGGCTGCCCGACTCGATGGAAGGTCCGACCCCGATCTCCGCGCTGATCCACGCCGCCACCATGGTGACCGCCGGCATCTTCATGGTCACTCGCATGTCGCCGCTGTTCGAGCTGTCCGATACCGCGCTGTCCTTCATGCTGATCATCGGTTCCATCACCGCACTGTTCATGGGCTTCCTCGGCATCATCCAGAACGATATCAAGCGGGTGGTGGCCTATTCAACGCTGTCCCAGCTCGGCTACATGACGGTCGCGCTCGGCGCTTCCGCCTACCAGGTGGCGGTGTTCCACCTGATGACCCACGCCTTCTTCAAGGCGCTGCTGTTCCTCGGCGCAGGCTCCGTCATCATCGGCATGCACCATGATCAGGACATTCGCAACATGGGCGGCCTGCGCAAGTACATGCCGATTACGTGGCTGACGTCGCTGCTCGGTTCGCTGGCCCTGATCGGCACGCCGTTCTTTTCCGGCTTCTATTCCAAGGACAGCATTATCGAGGCGGTGCACAACACCCATATCGTCGGTGCCGGCTTCGCCAACTTCGCTGTCCTGGCCGGCGTATTCGTTACTGCTTTCTACTCGTTCCGGATGTATTTCCTGGTCTTCCATGGCAAGGAGCGCTTCGGACATGCCCATGCCCATGGCCACGACGAGCATCACGGCGACGACCCGCACGACGACCATGCCCATCACGGACTTGCTCCCGGCGAGAAGCCGCACGAGACGCCGCTGGTAGTGACGCTGCCGCTGATCCTGCTGGCTATTCCATCGGTCGTCATCGGCTATCTCGCGATCGAGCCGATGCTCTATGGCGATTTCTTCAACAACGTCGTTTTCGTCGGTGAAAACCATCACGCCATGGCGGAGATGAAGGAAGAGTTTCACGGCGCGCTGGCGATGGCCCTGCACGGATTCACCTCGATTCCGTTCTTCCTCGCGCTGGCCGGTGTGGTGTTGTCCTATTACTGCTATATGGTCAATCCGAAGGTGCCGGCCTGGTTCTATGCCCGCTTCCACGGCATCCATACGCTGCTGGACAACAAGTACTACATGGACAAGTTCAACGACGTCGTCATCGCCCGCGGCGCGCGCCTGCTCGGCCGCACCTTCTGGACAATAGGCGACCGCGCGCTTATCGATGGCCTGTTCGTCAATGGCAGCGCCAAGCTGGTAGGCTGGTTTTCCACTATCGTGCGCCATCTGCAATCCGGCTATATCTATCACTATGCGTTCGTGATGATCCTCGGCGTGCTGGCGTTCCTGGTCTATTTCATGCCGTTCCCCTCGTTTGCCAGGTAAGCAGGCGGGTTAAAACTACTACAACCATGATGCAGTCAACTATTCCTTACTTGAGCCTGGCGATTTGGTCGCCCATCTTTTTCGGCTTGCTGGTACTGGCGCTGGGGCGTGACAACAATCCCGGTCTGACGCGCTGGCTGTCGCTGATCGGGGCTGTCGTCAGCTTCGTGATCACGATTCCGCTCTACACCAACTTCGACCCCTCGACGCACGCCATGCAATTCGTCGAAAAGTCGGCGTGGATCGAGCGCTTCAACATCAATTACTACCTCGGCATCGACGGCATCTCGCTCTGGTTCGTGTTGCTGACCGCCTTCATCACCATCTTCGTGGTAATCGCCGGCTGGGAAGTGATCGAGAAGCGGGTGGCGCAGTATATGGGCGCCTTCCTCATCCTCTCAGGCGTCATGGTCGGCGTGTTCTGCGCGCTCGACGGCATGCTGTTCTACGTTTTCTTCGAAGCGACCCTGATCCCGATGTTCATCATCATCGGCGTCTGGGGCGGCGCCAACCGGGTGTACGCGGCGATCAAGTTCTTCCTCTACACGCTGCTTGGTTCGTTGCTGTCGCTGGTCGCGTTGCTCTATCTGTACTTCCAGTCGGGCGGCAGCTTCGAGATCCTGGCATGGCACAAGCTGCCGCTGCCGATGAATGCCCAGGTCCTGATCTTCCTGGCTTTCTTCATGGCCTTCGCCGTCAAGGTGCCGATGTTCCCGGTGCATACATGGCTGCCGGATGCCCACGTTGAGGCGCCGACCGGCGGTTCCGTGGTGCTGGCTGCCATCATGCTGAAGCTCGGCGCCTACGGCTTCCTGCGCTTCTCGCTGCCGATCGCGCCCGACGCGAGCCACTCGCTCTCCGGATTCATCATCACCCTTTCGCTGATCGCGGTGATCTACGTCGGCCTCGTCGCCATGGTACAGGCGGACATGAAGAAGCTGGTCGCCTATTCATCGATCGCGCACATGGGCTTCGTTACCCTCGGCTTCTTCGTCTTCAACGACATGGCAGTGCAGGGCGGCATCATGCAGATGATCTCCCACGGTTTCGTCTCCGGCGCCATGTTCCTTTGCATCGGTGTCCTGTATGACCGCATGCATACCCGCGAGATCGCGAGCTATGGCGGCGTCATCAACACCATGCCGCGCTTTGCCGCCTTCTTCGTGCTGTTCTCCATGGCCAATTGCGGCCTGCCGGCCACCTCCGGCTTCATCGGCGAATTCATGGTCATCCTGGGCGCGGTGAAATTCAATTTCTGGATCGGCCTGCTGGCCGCCACCGCCCTGATCTTCGGCGCCGCCTATTCCCTGTGGCTGGTCAAGCGCGTGATCTTCGGTACCGTGGGCAACCAGCATGTCGCCGAGCTGACCGACATCAGCTCCCGTGAGTTCTTCATGCTCGGCATGCTGGCCATCGCCGTGCTCGCAATGGGCGTTTATCCCGCGCCGTTCACCGACGTCATGCAGACCTCGGTGGCCGACCTGCTCAAGCACGTGGCGGTCTCGAAACTGTAATCCCTCTCCATGCGCCCCCGGGGGCGCGATCGAGTGAAACGACATGAACAATACGAATCTGGTCCCCCTTTATGCCGAGATCTTCCTGCTGGTCTCGGCGTCAGCGCTGCTGCTGATCGACATGTTCCTCAGCGATGCGAAGCGCAACCTGACCTATCTGCTGTCTCTGGTGATCCTTGCCGGCTGCGCCGCATTCAGTTTCGGCGACCTTGCCGCCGGCACGACGGCCTACACCTTCAACAACATGTTCATCTCGGATCCGATGTCCAACCTGTTGAAGCTGTTTTCCTATCTCGCCGTTGGCCTGACCCTCGTCTACTCCCGCCGCTACTCCGATGACCGCGGCATGATCACCGGCACCCTGGGTGGCGAGATGTACGTGCTGGCGCTGCTGTCGCTGCTCGGACAGATGATCATGATCTCCGGCAACAACTTCCTGGTGATCTATCTCGGCCTGGAGCTGATGTCGCTGGCCACCTATGCGCTGGTTGCCCTGCGCCGCAACTACGCGGTCTCCACCGAAGCGGCGATGAAGTACTTCATCCTCGGCGCCTTGTCCTCCGGTTTTCTGCTGTACGGTATTTCAATGCTCTACGGCGCCACTGGTTCGCTCGATTTGAACACCGTCGCCAAGGTGACCGCTTCCGGTACCGTCAACAAGACCGTGCTGGTGTTCGGCGTCGTCTTCGTTGTTGCCGGTCTCGCATTCAAGCTGGGCGCGGCGCCGTTCCACATGTGGGTGCCTGACGTCTACCAGGGCGCGCCAACCTCGATCACGCTCCTGCTGGGCGGTGCGCCCAAGCTGGCCACCTTTGCCATCTGCATCCGTCTGCTGGTGGAAGGCTTGCTGCCGCTGGCGGTCGACTGGCAGCAGATGCTGACCATCCTGGCGGTGCTGTCCATGGCGGTCGGCAACATCACGGCGATCGTGCAGACCAACATCAAGCGCATGCTGGCGTACTCGACGATCGCGCAGATGGGATTCATGCTGCTCGGCCTGCTTTCCGGCGTCGTCAACGGTAACCAGCTCTCTGCGGTCAATGCCTACAGCTCCTCGCTGTTCTACGCCATTGCCTATGTTCTGACGACGCTCGCATCCTTCGGCATGATCCTGCTGCTGGCTCGCTCCGGGTTTGAAGCTGAAAACATTGAGGACTTCAAGGGCCTGAATCAGCGCAGTCCGTGGTTCGCCTTCATCATGCTGATCCTGATGTTCTCGCTGACCGGCATTCCGCCGACGGTGGGCTTCTACGCGAAGCTGTCCGTGCTGCAGGCGGTGCTGGCGACCGGCCAGGTGTGGCTGGCGGTGGTGGCGGTGCTGCTGTCACTGATCGGCGCCTTTTACTACCTGCGAATCGTCAAGGCCATGTATTTTGACGAGCCGGTAGACAATTCACAGATCTTCGCCAATCGCGACATGAGCGTGGCGCTGAGCGCCAACGGCCTTGCTGTTCTGGTCCTTGGCGTGCTGCCGGGTCCGCTGATGAGCATCTGCGCTACCGCGATGCTCAAGACGCTCTCGTCCTGATCTGCCGCTGAGAATCGATCCACAGTGGATGTTTCGCTCTCAAGCTGGTTCGTGATCCTGTTGGCGGCGCTTGCCGCCAACCTTCCTTTCCTCAACGAGCGTCTTTTCGGCGTAGTTCCAACCGGACGTCCGTTGAAGCCGACCTGGATGAGGCTCCTTGAGCTGGCGCTTCTCTATGCCGTCGTGCGTGGCATTGCCTATGGGTTGGAGGCCAGCGCCGGCAATGCGTTTGTGCAGGGTTGGGAGTTTTACGCCATCACCCTCTGTCTGTTCCTGGTGCTGGCCTATCCCGGATTCGTCTATCGCTATCTGCGCCGTCGGCGCGACAAGGCTTGACGCTGCGCCTCTCGCCGCTTGGCGGCGAACGGTATCATGTCACCTTCATTTCCATTTTCTTAAGGCTTGTCCATGGATGCCCATCTTAGGGAAACCCATGTCAGCGGAGAGCTGGCGTTCGAAGGCAATTTCATCAAGGTCCAGCGTGACGTAGTGCGCCTGCCCGACGGCAAGGAGACCGAGCGCGAGTACATCCGCCATCCGGGCGCGGTGGTGATCATGCCGGTATTCGATGATGGCAGGGTGCTGATGGAACGCCAGTACCGCTATCCCCTCGATCGCGTCTTCATTGAATTCCCGGCCGGGAAGATCGATCCGAACGAAGCCTCTCTGGATTGCGCCAGGCGTGAACTGGAAGAGGAAACCGGCTACACCGCAACGCAATGGGATTTCGTCTGCACCATCCACAACGCCATTGCGTATTCGGATGAGCACCTGGACATTTTCATTGCCCGCGGCCTGAAGGCGGGCGACAGCAAGCTCGACGACGGGGAGTTTCTGGAAACCTTCACCACCACAGTGCCCGAAATGCTGCAAATGGTGAGGGAAGGGAAGATCACCGACGTGAAAACCGTGATCGGCACCTTCTGGCTGGAGAAGATCCTTGCCGGGCATTGGCAGCCCGGTTCCTGATTCGCAGGCGCCGTCCGCTTCGCGGCGATACAAATCAAAACGGCCTGGCTTCGCAGCCAGGCCGTTTTTCCTTGTGAAGATAATCCCGCGTTACATGTTCGGATAATTGGGACCGCCGCCGCCTTCAGGCGTCACCCAGACGATGTTCTGCGTCGGATCCTTGATGTCGCAGGTCTTGCAGTGCACGCAGTTCTGGGCATTGATCTGCAAGCGCTCGGCGCCTTCGTCATTCGTCACGTACTCGTACACGCCGGCAGGGCAATAGCGCTGCTCGGGGCCGGCATAGGTGCGCAGGTTGATATTGACCGGCACGCTTGGATCTTTCAGCGTCAGGTGCGCCGGCTGGTCCTCGCCATGGTTGGTGTTGGAAATGAATACCGAAGAAAGGCGGTCGAAGGTCAGCTTGCCGTCCGGCTTGGGATAGACGATGGGCTGAAACTCCGACGCCGGACGCAGGTACTCGTGGTCGGCGCGCTTGTGGCGCAGCGTCCAGGGCGCCTTGCCGCCGAACAGCATCTGATCCACGCCGACCAGGAAGGCGCCGGAATACAAGCCCCGGCCCATGAAGGGCTTGAAATTGCGGGCCTTGTGCAATTCCTCATGCAGCCAGGATTTCTCGAAGGCCTGCGGGAAGGCGGTGAGTTCATCCTGCTGGCGGCCGGCGCCGAGCGCTTCGAAGGCGGCTTCGGCGGCTAGCATGCCGGTCTTGATGGCGGCATGGCTGCCTTTGATGCGGCTGGCATTGAGGAAGCCGGCATCGCAGCCGATCAGCGCGCCGCCCGGGAAGGTCAGTTTGGGCAGCGACTGCAGACCGCCGGCGGTGATCGCCCGCGCGCCGTAGGAAATGCGCTTGCCGCCTTCGAAGAACTTGCGGATCTCCGGATGGGTCTTGTAGCGCTGGAATTCCTCGTAGGGCGAGAGATAGGGGTTTTCGTAGGCCAGGCCAACCACATAGCCCACGGCCACCTGGTTGTTATCCAGGTGATAGAGGAAGGAGCCGCCGTAGGTCGTGGAATCGAGCGGCCAGCCGGCGGTATGGATCACCAGGCCGGGTTGATGCATCTTCGGATCGATCTCCCACAGCTCCTTGATGCCGATGGCATAGGTCTGGGGATCGCGGCCGTCGTTGAGGTTGTACTTCGCCATCAGCTGGCGGCCGAGGTGGCCGCGCGAGCCTTCGGCAAAGAAGGTGTATTTCGCGTGCAGTTCCATGCCGAGCTGAAAGGCGTCGGTGGGATTGCCTTCACGGTCGATGCCCATGTTGCCGGTGGCGACGCCCTTGACCGAGCCATTCTTGTTATAGAGCACTTCGGCGGCCGGAAAGCCGGGGAAGATTTCCACGCCGAGCGCTTCGGCCTGCTGGCCCAGCCAGCGCACCACGTTGGCGAGGGAAATGACGTAATTGCCATGGTTCTGGAAACATTTAGGCAGTGCCCAGCCGGGGGTCTTGTAAGCCTTGCTTTCCGTCAGGAACAGAAAGCGGTCTTCGCTGACTTCCACCTCCAGCGGCGCGCCCATTTCCTTCCAGTTCGGGAAGAGCTCGTTCATGGCGATCGGGTCCATCACCGCGCCCGAAAGAATATGCGCGCCGACCTCGCTGCCTTTCTCGAGCACGCAGACCGATACCTCGCTGCCTTTTTCCGCCGCCAGCTGCTTCAGGCGTATCGCCGCCGACAGGCCGGCCGGACCGCCGCCGACGATCACGACGTCGTACTCCATCGCCTCGCGCGGACCGTATTGTTCAATCAGGCTCTGGGTCTGGCTTTGCGTCATAGTCTCACCATAGAATAATTATCGAACGAGTGTGCTAATTGTCCCGGATTTCAGTCTGGATTGCCAGCCTGCTTTTAGATGAACCGCTCGGCAATCCGGGCGGCATCATACGTGGGTTTGCGCTTTCGTGTAATCATATTGCTCATCACATCGACGTTATAACAAGGATAAGGAGATAGTGTGGGTACGGAATTCAATTTCGAAGGCAAGATCGCGCTGGTGACCGGCGCTTCCAGCGGCCTCGGCAATCGCTTCGCCAAGGTGCTGGCGCAGAACGGCGCCCAGGTGGTGCTGGCTTCCCGCCGCACGGAACGGCTGAAGGAGCTGCGGGCCGAAATCGAGGCGGACGGCGGCGCGGCCCACGTGGTGTCGCTCGACGTCACCGACTATGCCAGCATCAAGGCCGCCATCGCCCACGCCGAGACCGAGGCCGGTCCGATCGACATCCTGGTCAACAACTCCGGCGTGTCCACTACCCAGCGGCTGGTCGACGTCACCCCGGAAGACTATGCCTACGTCATGGATACCAACCAGCGCGGCGCCTTCTTCGTCGCGCAGGAAGCGGCCAAGCGCATGATCGCCCGCGCCAAGGGCGATCCGAAGAAGCAGCACCGCATCATCAACATCGCCTCCGTCGCCGGCCTGCGGGTGCTGCCGCAGATCGGCATCTACTGCATGAGCAAGGCGGCGGTGGTGCATATGACAAAGTCGATGGCGGTGGAGTGGGGCCGTTACGGCATCAACGTCAATGCCATCTGTCCGGGCTACATCGGCACCGAGATCAATGCCGAACATTTCGGCACGGAAAAAGGTCAGGCGCTGATCAACATGCTGCCGCGCCGCAGGCTGGGCGCGCCGGAAGACCTGGATGGCCTGCTGCTCCTGCTGGCGGCCGAAGAATCCCACTTCATCAACGGCGCCATCATCGCCGCCGACGACGGCATGAACGCCCAATGAGCTTTCCATCGAACGCGTCTCGCGAAGGCATGAAGCTGGTGCACGCGATGCGCATGCCGATCCGCTGGGGCGACATGGATGCCATGGGCCATGTCAACAACACCGTCTATTTCCGGTATTTCGAGACCGCCCGCATCGACTGGTTCCGCGAGATCGGCTGTGAACCGGTGCCCCGCGGCGAGGGGCCGGTGATCGTCAATGCGCACTGCACCTTCATCAGGCAGCTGCGCTATCCGGGCGAGATCGAGGTGCGCACCTATGCCGGCGCGCCGGGCCGTTCCAGTTTCGACACGGTGCAGGAAATCCTGCGGATGGACCAGCCTGAGGTGGTGAGCGCTTCCGGCGGGGCCCGGGTGGTGTGGATCGATTACGCGGCCGAGAAGTCGGCGCCCATCCCGGGCTGGCTGCGCGAGCTGCTGCCGGCGGAGTAGAGCGTGAGATCAGGCGCCGCCACCAATCAGGCGATGTACCAGTTCGCTGGAGGTGGAAGCGCTGAACTTCTTCATCAGCTTGGCGCGATGCATCTCCACCGTGCGCGGGCTCAGGCCCATCTGGCGGGCGATCACCTTGCTAGTCTTGCCTTCCACCAGCAGGGCGGCAATTTCCCGCTCGCGCGGGGTGAGGTCGGCGGTGACCGGCCGCTTGGCGCTCAGGTCCTCGAAGGTCCAGATGCCGGCGGCATGCGGGTCTTCATGCACCAGGCCGCGTCCGCTGACATGGCACCAGAACAGTTCGCCGCTGGCGCGCTTCATGATGCGCTCGTCGGAATAGTGGCCCTTGGCGTTCATGATCGGCACGATGCGGGCGCCGGTGCGCTCGAACTCGTCGTTGGTGGGGTAAAGCACGCGGAAGGACTGCCCGACCAGCTGCTCCGGACGATAGCCGAACATTTCCGCCAGCGCCCGGTTGCAGGCATGGATCACGCGGTGGCGCGAGACGCACATGCCGACCGGCGCCTGGTTGAAGATCAGCTCGTAATCGATGGACGACTGGACGTCGCTCATGGGGACGGGTTGCGGCATGACTGAGTTTTATCGCTTCGTATTTTTACGGTATTGTTCTCTGCAGGCCGTCATCTTATGCTGGGCCGGCAATTAAAACCATCATCAGAGCAATTCGAGAGAGGGATTGGTATGAATAAAGTGTACCCCGATGCGGCCGCTGCCCTGGCTGGCATCGTCAAGGATGGCCAGACCATCGCGGTCGGCGGCTTCGGCCTGTGCGGCATCCCGGAAGCGCTGATCGCCGCATTGCGCGATTCCGGCGTGACCAACCTGACCGCCATCTCCAACAATGCCGGCGTCGACGGTTTCGGCCTCGGCCAGCTGCTCAACACCCGCCAGATCAAGAAGATGATCGCGTCCTACGTCGGCGAGAACAAGGAGTTCGAACGCCAGTACCTCGCCGGCGAACTCGAGCTGGAGTTTACGCCCCAGGGCACGCTCGCCGAAAAGCTGCGCGCCGGCGGCTCCGGCATCCCGGCCTTCTTCACCAAGACCGGCGTCGGCACCATCGTCGCCGAGGGCAAGGAAGTGCGCGAGTTCGACGGCGAGCGCTATGTGATGGAGCGCTCCCTGGTGGCCGACGTGTCGCTGGTGAAGGCCTACATGGCCGACAAGGCTGGCAACCTGGTCTATCGCAAGACCGCCCGCAACTTCAACCCGAACGTCGCCATGGCGGGCAAGATCACCGTGGTCGAAGTGGAAAAGCTGGTCGAGATCGGCGAGATCGATCCGGACTTGATCCACACCCCCGGCATTTTCGTGCACCGGATTGTGGTCAACGCCACTCCGGAGAAGCGCATCGAACAACGCACCGTGCGTGCACAGTAAGGCGGAGACAACCATGGCATGGAATCGTGATGAAATGGCCGCGCGCGCGGCGAAGGAACTGCAGGACGGCTTCTATGTGAACCTCGGCATCGGCCTGCCAACCCTGGTGGCCAACCATGTGCCGAAGGATATCGAAGTCTGGCTGCAATCGGAAAACGGTCTGCTCGGCATCGGTCCTTTCCCGACAGAAAACGATGTCGACGCCGACCTGATCAACGCCGGCAAGCAAACGGTGACGATGCTGCCCGGTTCATCCCTGTTCAGCTCCGCCGACTCGTTCGCCATGATCCGCGGCGGCAAGATCAACATCGCTATCCTCGGCGCCATGCAGGTGAGCGAAAAGGGTGATCTCGCCAACTGGATGATCCCCGGCAAGATGGTCAAGGGCATGGGTGGCGCGATGGACCTGGTGGCCGGCGTCGGGCGCGTGGTGGTGCTGATGGAGCATGTGGCCAAGGCCAAGGATGGCACGGTTTCCCACAAGATCCTGAAAGAGTGCAACCTGCCGCTGACCGGCGTTGGCGTGGTCGACCGCATCATCACCGACCTCGGCGTGATCGATGTTACGCCGGAGGGATTGAAACTGATCGAATTGGCGCCGGGCGTGACGGTGGAGGAAGTCAAGGAAAAGACGGGCGCGCCGCTGGATGTGTCGGCTGTGCAGTAATCAGCTAATTCGCAGAGGGTAAAAGGCGCTTCACGAAGCGCCTTTTTTGATTGGATTAGTGGAACGAAGTCGTTCCGATCTTTACTTAATCAACTGAAGTTACTGCGCTACCCAGCCGCCATCCATATTCCAAGCCACGCCACGCACCTGGCTCGCAGCATCGCTGCACATGAAGACCGCCAGTTCGCCTAGCTGATCGGGCGTGACGAACTCACCCGACGGCTGCTTCTCGGCCAGCAATCCCTTCTTCGCTTCCTCGATGGAAACGCCGTGCTGCGCGGCGCGCGCATCGACCTGCTTTTGCACCAGCGGCGTCAGCACCCAGCCCGGGCAGATTGCGTTGCAAGTCACGCCGGTCTGAGCGGTTTCCAGCGCGGTCACCTTGGTCAGGCCGACGATGCCATGCTTGGCGGCGACATAGGCCGACTTCTGCGCCGATGCCACCAGGCCGTGGGCCGAGGCAATGTTGATGATGCGGCCCCAATTGCGCGACTTCATGGCCGGCAGCGCGAGACGGGTGGTATGGAAGGCGGAGGTCAGGTTGATGGCGATCACCGCATCCCATTTCTCGACGGGGAAATCCTCGATGTTGGCCACATGCTGAATGCCGGCATTGTTCACCAGGATGTCGACCGCGCCGAAACGCTCGGCGGCGAAGCGCATCATGGCTTCGATCTCCTGCGGCTTGGACATGTCGGCATTGTGATAGGCGGTCTGGACACCGTGCTGCTTGGCGACTTCCGCCTGCAGCGCCTCGATTTCCTTGGCGTCGCCGAAGCCGTTGAAGACGATGTTGGCGCCTTGCGCGGCGAGCTTGCGTGCGATGCCGAGACCGATGCCGGACGTGGATCCGGTCACCAGCGCTGTCTTGTTCTTGAGCATGTTGTCCTCCTCGGTGGTTTCTTGGTTATGGGCTCCAAGATTTTAAGCGCATCCACCAGTAAAATGTGAACACTTGTCCAACCCGAAAGCCGATCCGCTCAACCATGCGCGAACCCATCCTGAAGCAGGTCCAATGCCTTTCCCCGTCCGGACTGCACCACATGGCTTACAAGGAGTGGGGCGATGCGGACAATCCCGACGTGGTGGTGTGCGTGCATGGCGTGAGCCGGGTGGCGGATGACTTCGATGATCTGGCGCGCGATCTCAGCACCGACTTCCGGGTGGTCTGCCCCGACGTGGTCGGACGCGGTCGTTCCGGCTGGCTGCGCGATCCTCAGCATTACCAGTTGCCGCAGTACGTGAGCGACATGGTGACGCTGCTGGCGCGGCTCGATGCCGGCTCGGTGTGCTGGGTCGGCACCTCGATGGGCGGGCTGATCGGCTTGGGGCTGGCGTCGCTCGAAGGCAGCCCGGTGCGCAAGCTGGTGCTCAACGATGTCGGCCCCAGCATCAATGGCGCGGCCCTGGCGCGCATCGGCGCCTACCTCGGCGAGGATGTGCGCTTCGGCAGTTTCGACGAGGCGGCGGCTTACATCCGCTCCATCTCACAACCCTTCGGCCCGCACAGCGATGCGGAATGGCGCAAGCTGGCCGCCGATGTGCTGCGACAGGATGAGAAAGGCCAGTGGAAGCGGCACTACGACCTGCGGCTGGCCCAGCCGATCAAGGCCACGACGCCGGAAGCGGCAAAAGCGGGCGAGGCCTTTTTATGGGCATCCTACGATCGCATCTCCTGTCCGACGCTCCTGCTGCGCGGCGCCGAGTCCGATCTGCTGACGCCGGAAGTGGCGCGTGAGATGACGCAGCGCGGGCCGCACGCACGCTTGGTGGAGTTTCCCGGCGTGGGCCATGCGCCGACGCTGATGCATGCCGACCAGATTGAAACGGTGTGCGCATTCCTGATGGAAAGCCCACGATCCGGCCAATGAACCAATAAGGAAGACCGCACAATTATGGACATTCAGCGAATGCACGTCGGCAAGACGCTCTCCGAAGCCGCCATCTGCAATGGCGTGGTGTACCTTGCCGGCCAGATTGCCGAGGACGCTACCCAGAACATCGAAGGCCAGACGCGCGAAGTTCTCGGTCACATCGACCGTCTGCTGGCCGAGGCCGGCAGTGACAAGAGCCGCATTCTGATGTGCCAGATATATCTGGCCCACATGGGCGATTTCGCGGGCATGAACGCGGTCTGGAATGAATGGGTGGCCGATGGACACGCGCCGCCGCGCGCCACGGTCGAGGCGCGGCTGGCGAAGCCGGAGTGGCTGGTCGAAATGGTCGTGACCGCCGCGCAGAAATGAAGAAGCGATGAAGCCATGGTTTCAGTAGCAAGCAGCCAGGACGACGGCGTCAGCCAACTGGCATCGGGATTGAGCGAAGAGGACAGCCGCCGCGTGCTCGCCGCGCTGGACTTCGTTCGTCCTCTGTATGAGAACGAGCAGGTGGTCACCGGCCAGAATGCGCTCGTCTTCGCGCAGGGGGCGGCATCGGTGCTGGCCATGCTCAACAGCGATGCCGACACCCGCATCGCCGCCTTGCTGTGCGAGCTGCCGGTGATCGCGCCGGCGGCGGCCGAGGGCATGGAGCCGCGCTTCGGCAAGGACATCACCGACCTCGTCACCAATACCCGCCAGCTGATGCGGCTGCATGGCCAGACCTTCGGCCAGCAAGCTGCGGAAAAGGGGAAGAATGCCAGCCAGCAGGCGGCGGAGCAGCTGGAAGCGGTGCGCAAGATGTTGCTGGCGATGGCATCCGACATGCGGGTGGTCGTGGTGCGGCTGGCCTCGCGCGTGACCACGCTGCGCTATTTCGCCGAACAGAAGCTGGAGACGGATACCACCTTCCGCTATGCCCGCGAGACGCTCGATCTCTATGCGCCGCTGGCCAACCGGCTCGGCATCTGGCAGCTGAAATGGGAACTGGAAGATCTGGCTTTCCGCTTCCTGGAGCCCGAGACCTACAAGCGCATCGCCCGCATGCTGGAAGAGAAGCGGCTGGAGCGGGAAGGCTTCGTCAATGCGGCGATAGACCGGCTCAAGGCTGAACTGGCGGCCGCCGGCATCCAGGCGGAGGTGTTCGGCCGGCCCAAGCACATTTACAGCATCTGGAACAAGATGCGCGGCAAGTCGCTGGATTTCTCCGAGCTCTACGACGTGCGCGCCTTTCGCGTGATCGTCGACGATATCAAGACCTGCTACTCGGTGCTCAGCCTGGTGCACGACATCTGGACGCCGGTGCCGAAAGAGTTCGACGATTACATTTCCCGGCCGAAGCCGAACGGCTACCAGTCTCTGCATACGGTGGTGGAGGCGGAAGATGGCCGGCCGCTGGAGGTGCAGATCCGCACGAGGGAGATGCACCGCTTCGCCGAATACGGCGTGGCGGCCCACTGGCGCTACAAGGAAAGCGGCGGCTCGAACTTCTCGGCGCAGAAGTACGACGAGAAGATCGCCTGGCTGCGTCAGCTGCTGGCCTGGAAAACCGAAGTCACCGATGCGGTGCTGACCAAGGATGATGCCCGCCGCGAGTGGATGGAAAAGCTGAAGTCCGCCACCCTCGACGACCGCATCTACGTGCTGACGCCGCAGGCGCGGGTGATCGAGCTGCCGAGCGGGTCGACCCCGATCGACTTTGCTTACTATCTCCATACCGACCTCGGCCATCGCTGCCGCGGCGCCCGGGTGGACGGCATCATGGTGCCGCTCAACACCCCGCTGCGCAATGGCCAGACGGTGGAGATCATCAGCGCTCGCGGCAGCGCCCAGGGGCAAATGGGCCCGTCGCGCGACTGGCTCACGCCGGGCTACGCCGCCAGCCCACGGACCCGATCCAAAGTTCGGGCATGGTTCAACGCCATCGAACAACAGGAAACGCTGTCTCATGGCCGCAGCCTGGTGGAAAAGGCGCTGCAGCGGGAAGGGCGCACCGCCATCAATCTGGAGGACCTGGCGCACAAGCTGGGCTTCGCCAAGGTGGACGAGCTGTTCCTGGCGGCCGGCAAGGAAACCATCGGCCTGCGCCAGATCGAGCATGTGCTGCATGCCGACGACGAGGCGCGCCACGGCGCCAAGGCGGTGGAGCCGGAAGCGCTCATTCCCAACAAGAGCCGTTCATCCAGCGTGGCCCAGGGCGCCAAGTCGGGCGTGCTGGTGGTCGGCACCGAAGGGTTGATGACCCAGCTGGCGCGCTGCTGCAAGCCGGCGCCGCCGGACGACATCGTCGGCTTCGTCACCCGCGGCAAGGGGGTGGCCATTCACCGCATCAGTTGCAAGAACCTGGCACAGATCCGGCTGCGTTCGCCGGAGCGCATCATCCAGACCACATGGGGCTTGCCTGAGAAGGAAACCGTCTATCCGGTGGATGTCTTCATCCTCGCCAACGACAGGCAGGGCCTGCTGCGCGACATCTCGGAAGTGTTTTCGCGGGAGAAGATCAACGTCATTGGCGTCAGCACCCAGAGCGCCAAGGGCGTGGCCCGCATGTCTTTCACGGCGGAGATCGCCTCCACCGCTCAGCTGCAGAAGGCCATCGGCATCATCCACGAGGTCAGCGGGGTATTCGAGGTGCGGCGGAATTAGCGTTTTGCTAATGTCGCGCGGCGGGCGGGGAAAGCATGGCTTCATCAAGCCAGGGTTGCCGGAGGTTGTGAAAAGCTTGGTCTGCCTTGCAATAAAACGAATCTTGCAATGCAAGATTGCTATCTGCAAATTAGGGCTAGCGCGAAGGAAAAATCGCCGTTATAATTTCGCTTCTTTAGGCTCGTAGCTCAGCTGGTTAGAGCACTACCTTGACATGGTAGGGGTCGTTGGTTCGAGTCCAATCGAGCCTACCAACGAACAAAGCAGTTTCAATCTGGTTTTGTGTAAGAACGAGAAAGGCATCCGGTTATGACACCGCGAACTACCACTAACATGGTTTGGGAGCGACGCTAGTCGGGTTGTTTTTCGTCATTGCACTGAAAAAACGCGGCTAGTCCGCGTTTTTTTTCGTCCGTCATTTTCAGCAGTTTCCCTCATTCGAATTACTGTGCCGGTGCTCGTGCCGGCAGGAGCCCAACATGGTTTCAGTCCGACTTCCCGATGGTTCGCAGCGCCAGTACGAAGCGCCGGTCACCGTGGCCCAGGTGGCCGCCAGCATCGGTCCCGGCCTTGCCAAGGCGGCGCTGGCCGGCAAGGTCAATGGCAAACTGGTCGACACCGCCTACCTGATCGACGGCGATGTCGATCTGGCCATCGTCACCGACAAGGACCCCGAGGGTCTCGACGTCATTCGTCACTCGACCGCCCACCTGCTGGCCTATGCGGTGAAGGAGCTGTTCCCGGATGCCCAGGTAACCATCGGTCCGGTGATCGACAATGGCTTCTACTACGACTTCTCCTACAAGCGCCCCTTTACGCCGGAAGACCTGCAGGCCATCGAGAAGAAGATGGCCGAACTGGCGAAGAAGGACGAGCCGGTGACGCGCAAGGTCCTGCCGCGCGACGAGGCGGTGGCGTATTTCAAGTCGATCGGCGAGGACTACAAGGCCGAGATCATCGAATCGATTCCGCAGAATGAGGATGTCTCGCTTTACAGCGAAGGCGGCTTCACCGATCTGTGCCGCGGCCCGCACGTGCCGTCCACCGGCAAGCTGCGCGTGTTCAAGCTGATGAAGCTGGCCGGCGCCTATTGGCGCGGCGATTCCAAGAACGAGATGCTGCAGCGTATCTACGGCACCGCCTGGGCCAAGAAGGAAGAGCAGGAAGCTTATCTCCACATGCTGGAAGAGGCGGAGAAGCGCGACCATCGCAAGCTCGGCAAGCAACTCGACCTGTTCCACTTCCAGGATGAGGCGCCGGGCCTCGTGTTCTGGCATCCGAAGGGCTGGACCATCTGGCAGCAGGTGGAGCAGTACATGCGCCAGGTGTATCGCGACAGCGGCTACCAGGAGGTAAAGGCGCCGCAGATCCTCGATCGCTCGCTCTGGGAAAAGACGGGGCACTGGGAAAACTACCGCGAAAACATGTTCGTCACCGAGTCGGAGAATCGCAACTACGCGCTCAAGCCGATGAACTGCCCGGGCCATGTCCAGATTTACAACGCCGGGCTGCGCAGCTATCGCGACCTGCCGCTGCGCTACGGCGAATTCGGCCAATGCCATCGCAACGAATCCTCCGGCGCGCTGCACGGCATCATGCGTGTGCGCGGCTTCACTCAGGACGATGGCCATATTTTCTGTACCGAAGACCAGATCCAGGAAGAGTGCCGAGCCTTCCACCAGCAGGCGATGAAGGTGTACAAGGATTTCGGCTTCAGTGGCATCTCCATCAAGATCGCGCTGCGCCCGGAAAGCCGAATCGGTTCCGACGAAACCTGGGATCGCGCCGAGGACACGCTGCGCAATGCGCTGCGGGCCTGCGACGTGACCTGGGAAGAGTTGCCGGGCGAGGGTGCGTTCTACGGCCCGAAGATCGAATATCACCTGAAGGATTCGCTCGGCCGCCCCTGGCAAGTCGGCACCATGCAGGTGGACTTCTCCATGCCGGGCCGGCTCGGAGCCGAGTATGTAGCCGATGACAATACGCGCAAGGTGCCGGTCATGCTGCACCGGGCGATCGTCGGTTCCATGGAGCGTTTCGTCGGTATTCTGATCGAGAACCATGCCGGCGCCTTGCCGCTGTGGCTGGCGCCGGTGCAGGTGGCGGTGCTAAATATCTCCGACGCCCAGGCAGAATATGCTGATGCCGTAGCACAAAACCTGAAAAAACAAGGGTTTAGGGTTCAGCTGGATTTGCGCAACGAGAAAATAACCTATAAAATACGCGAACATTCCGTCCAAAAGCTGCCTTACATCGTCGTCATCGGCGACAAGGAGCGGGACGCGAACACAGTGGCCGTGCGTGCGCGGGGCAACGTCGATCTGGGTGTCATGCCGGTCGACGCCTTGGTGAACCGCCTCAAGACCGAGGTGGAAACCAAAGCCTGATGAATGTGCCCGGGAGTTTTCCGGGTGCTTTCAGCGCGAAAGCACGGCTTAATTATTTCTTTTTTGAAGGAAACGACAATAGCTACTGACAAGTCGCATCGCATCAACGGCGAGATCACTGCGCCACAGGTGCGTTTATCCGGGGTCAATAACGAACCGCTCGGCATTGTGAGCCTGAGCGAGGCGTTTCGTTTTGCTGAAGAGTCGAATGTCGACCTGGTAGAGATCGCGCCTAACGCCGCGCCGCCGGTCTGCCGTCTGATGGATTACGGCAAGTTCAAGTACCAGGAGCAAAAGAAGGCCCACGAAGCCAAGTTGAAGCAGAAGATCATCCAGGTCAAGGAAGTGAAGTTTCGTCCCGGCACGGATGAGGGTGATTACAACATCAAGCTGCGCAACTTGGTGAAATTCCTGGAAGAGGGCGACAAGACCAAGATCACGCTGCGTTTCCGCGGCCGCGAGATGGCGCACCAGGATATCGGCATGCGCGTGCTGGAGCGTTTGCGCACCGATCTCGAGCCTTATGGCCAGGTGGAACAGTTTCCCAAGATGGAAGGCCGCCAGATGGTGATGGTGCTGGCGCCGAAGAAAAAGAAATAAGCAAGGTATAAGAATTGCGAAGACGCCATGGCGCGAGCCAGAGGCGGCTTTGCACTGGCGATGAACCCGATTTCATCGCCCTAACAAGTGAGAGCAGGCATCCAAGAGCAGCGAAGTGCTGCCACCTGCAATCATGTTAAAAACGGAGCTGTCCGAAGGGACAGTATTGCTATGCCTAAAATGAAGACCAAGAGCAGCGCCAAGAAGCGCTTTCGCGTGCGTCCGGGTGGTACCGTCAAGCGTGGTCAAGCCTTCAAGCGTCACATCCTGACCAAGAAGACCACCAAGAACAAGCGCCAGCTGCGCGGTGCAGTGGATGTCCATGACACCAACATGGTATCCGTGCGCGCAATGATGCCGTTCGCCTAACCCTCACCTAAGGAGCTACTATGCCTCGAGTTAAACGTGGGGTTACCGCACGGGCCCGTCACAAGAAAGTCCTCGACCAAGCCAAAGGCTATCGTGGTCGTCGCAGTACCGTTTTCCGTATCGCCAAGCAGGCAGTCATGCGCGCTGGCCAGTACGCCTACCGCGACCGCCGCAACAAGAAGCGCGTGTTCCGCGCCCTGTGGATCGCGCGTATCAATGCCGCGTCGCGTTCCCATGGCGTTACTTACAGCGTCTTCATGAACGGCCTGAAGAAAGCCAATATCGAACTCGACCGCAAGGTCCTGGCCGACATGGCAGTCATGGACAAGCCGGCTTTCGCCGCGATTGTCAATCAGGTAAAGGCCCGCATCGCCGCTTGATGGTGGGTACCGGCTCGCGCCATGGCTGAATAGCGATGGCGCCTCCCAGCGGGGCAGAGGTCTTGAACCTGTGCCCCGTTTTATTTTCAGCCTTACAATTTTCGGCTTCGTCACGAAGCGGGAAAACTGCATGAACTTCCTAGAACAACTCGTCACTCAGGCACAATCCGATTTCTCCGCCGCGCAGGATGCCGCGGCGCTGGAAAATGCCAAGGCCAAGTATCTTGGCAAGACCGGACAAATTACCGAGCACATGAAGGGCCTCGGCAAGCTGGCGCCGGAAGAGCGCAAGGCGCAGGGCGCCGTCATCAATGCCGCCAAGGAGCGCATCGAAGCCGCGCTCAACGCGCGCCGCGACGCGCTGGCCAATGCCCAGATGCAGGCGCGCCTGAATGCCGAAGCGATCGACGTCACGCTCCCCGGCCGCGGCCGCGGCGTAGGCGGTATCCATCCGGTGATGCGTACCTGGGAGCGAGTGGAAGCAATCTTCCGTTCGATCGGCTTCGATGTGGCCGATGGCCCCGAGATCGAAACCGACTGGACCAATTTCACCGCCTTGAACAGCCCGGAAAACCACCCGGCCCGCTCGATGCAGGACACCTTCTACGTCGAAGGCAAGGACAGCCAGGGCAAGCAGCTGCTGCTGCGTACCCACACCAGCCCGATGCAGGTGCGCTACGCGCGCATGAACAAGCCGCCGATCAAGGTGATCGCGCCGGGCCGCACCTATCGCGTCGACAGCGACGCTACCCATTCACCGATGTTTCACCAGGTTGAAGGCCTGTGGATCGCCGAGGACATCAGCTTCGCCGACCTCAAGGGCGTGTACTTGAACTTCGTGAAGGCCTTCTTCGAGACCGATGACCTGCAGGTGCGCTTCCGTCCCTCCTATTTTCCTTTCACCGAGCCCTCGGCTGAGATCGACATCGCCTTCGGCAGCGGTCCGCTGAAGGGCCGCTGGCTGGAAGTGTCCGGCTCAGGCCAGGTGCATCCGACCGTCATCAGGAACATGGGCCTGGATCCCGAGCAGTACATCGGCTTCGCCTTCGGCTCCGGTCTCGAGCGCCTGACGATGCTTCGCTACGGCATCAACGACCTGCGCCTCTTCTACGAAGGCGACCTGCGTTTCCTGAAGCAGTTCAACTGACAAAAACCGCTGCCGGGCAAGGCGCCCACGCCGCCCGGCACGATCCGAATATCGCGCTGAAAGACTGAATCATGCAATTTTCCGAGAGCTGGCTCCGTACCATGGCCGATCCGAAGATGACTTCGGATGAGCTGTCTCATCTTCTCACCATGTCCGGACTGGAAGTGGAGGAAGTCGAGCCCGTAGCCCCGCCGTTCACCAATGTGGTGGTGGCGCGCATCGTCGAAATCGCCCGCCATCCTAACGCCGACCGCCTGAACGTGTGCCAGGTCGATGCCGGCACCGGCACGTTGTTCAACATCGTCTGCGGCGCGCCGAACGTGCGCGTCGGCATGAAGGCGCCGCTGGCCATGGCCGGCGCCAAGCTGCCGCCAGGCGAAGACGGCAAGCCGTTCGAGATCAAGGTGGGCAAGCTGCGCGGCGTGGAGTCGCAGGGCATGCTGTGTTCGGCGCGCGAGCTGAAGCTGTCGGAAGATCACGGCGGTCTGCTGGACCTGCCGGACGACGCGCCGGTGGGGCAGAACTTCCGTGACTACTACCAGCTCAACGATCTCAAGTTCACCATCAAGCTCACGCCCAACCGTGCCGACTGCCTGTCGGTGCTCGGTGTGGCGCGCGAAGTGTCGGCTTTGACCGGCGTGCCGCTGCATGCGCCGGTATCCAAACCGGTGACGGTGACGACGGACGAGAAGCTGCCGGTGAAGATTTCCGCGCCCGATCTGTGCGGCCGCTTTTCCGGCCGCGTGATCCGCGGCCTGAATGCCCGCGCCGCGACGCCGGAGTGGATGAAGCGCCGCCTGGAACGCAGCGGCCAGCGGTCGATCTCGGCGCTGGTCGACATTTCCAACTATGTGATGCTGGAACTCGGCCGTCCGACTCACGTGTTCGATCTCGACAAGATCCATGGCGGTCTGGAAGTGCGGTGGGGCCGGGGCGATGAAAGCCTGAAGCTCCTGAACGGCAATACCGTCAAGCTCGACGACTGGGTCGGCGTGATCGCCGACGAGCGTGAAGTGGAGTCGCTGGCCGGCATCATGGGCGGCGATGCCACTGCCGTCTCGCTCGACACCACCAACATTTATCTGGAAGCCGCTTTCTGGTGGCCGCAGGCGCTGCAGGGCCGTGCCCGCCGCTACAATTTTTCCACCGATGCCGCCCACCGCTTCGAGCGCGGCGTGGACTATGCCACCACGGTCGAGCACATCGAGCGCATCACCGCGCTGATCGTGGAGATTTGCGGCACACCGGAGACTAAGGTTGGTCCGGTGGACGACCAGATCACCAATCTGCCGCAGCGCAAGCAGGTCACCATGCGCAGCGCCCGCGCCAACAAGATCATCGGCGTGCCGCTGCCGGATGAGCGCATTGCCGAGATCTTTACCCGCCTCGGCTTGCAGTTCACCCAGGACGCGGGCCTGTTCCATGTCACACCGCCGTCCTTCCGCTTCGACATCGAGATCGAGGAAGACCTGATCGAAGAGATCGCCCGGGTCTACGGCTTCGAGAACATCCCGGCGCTGGCGCCGGTGGCGCCGAACGTCATGCGCATCGCGCCGGAGAATACCCGCTCGCTGTTCACCGTGCGGCATCAGCTGGCCGACCTGGACTACCAGGAAGTGGTCAACTTCAGTTTCGTCGACGAAGGCTGGGAAGCCGACTTCGCCGGCAATGCGAACGCGATCAAGGTGCTCAATCCGATTGCCAGCCAGATGAGCGTGATGCGTTCCACGCTGATCGCCAGCCTGGTCGCCAACGTGCGCTACAACCTGAACCGCAAGGTGGGCCGCGTGCGCCTGTTCGAAGTGGGTGGGGTGTTTCTGCGCGATGCTTCTTCCCAGGACGGTCCGCTGTCGGTGTCCGGCTACAGCCAGCCCAAGCGCGTGGCGGCGATCGCCTACGGCGGCGCCTTCGACGAGCAGTGGGGCCTGCCTTCGCGCAATGTCGATTATTTCGACATCAAGGCCGACCTCGAGGCATTGTTCGCACCCGCCAGCCTGAGTTTCGCCAAGGCTGACCATCCGGCCCTGCATCCGGGCCGAAGCGCCCAGGTCATCCTCGATGGCAAGGCGATCGGCTTCATCGGCGAACTGCATCCTCGCTGGCAGCAGAAATACGAGCTGCCGCTGGCGCCAGTGGTGTTCGAAGTCGATGCGGACGCGTTGACGGCGCGCCGCGTACCGGCCTACCAGGAGATTTCCAAGTTTCCAGCCGTGGTGCGGGATCTGGCAGTCGTGGTGAAACAATCGGTCGCTGCTCAGGAAGTGATGGATACTTTCCTGTCCGAGGGGAAATCCAATCCGTCTTGTGGTATCATGCAAGCCATTGTTTTATTTGATGAATATCGTGGCAAGGGCCTGGAAATAGACGAAAAAAGCCTTGCGTTCCGATTCACCTTGCAAGATACTCAAACTACTCTTCAGGACGATAAAGTCGATGCCGCCATGGCTGCCTTCGTCGCAGCAGTGGAAAGCAAGCTCGGCGCAAAACTGCGCGCTTGACGAGCGCAGATCCAGGGCAGGGTAGAGAAAACCACTATGAATGACGTGAACTCCGCCGAACTTCAATCCGTGCTGGCCGCCGACCTCAATCGTGCGGTCATGGAAGCTCAGGCCCGCTCGCAGGCAGCAAAAGGCCTGCCTACCTTGACCAAGGCGGAACTGGCCGAATTGCTGTTCGAGCAGGTCGGCTTGAACAAGCGCGAAGCCAAGGACATGGTCGAGACTTTTTTCGACGAGATCCGCGATGCGCTCGAGCGGGGCGAGTCGGTGAAGCTGTCGGGCTTCGGTAATTTCCAGCTGCGCGACAAGCCGCAACGGCCTGGCCGCAATCCCAAGACCGGGGAAGAGATTCCCATCACGGCGCGCCGTGTGGTGACCTTCCATGCCAGCCAGAAGCTCAAGGGCATGGTGGAAACCGCCGGCACCCAGCCCGTTTCCAATCGCCTCGGACTGATCCATGAATGATCGCGCCGGCAAGGCGGAATTGGCGGTGCTGCCGCCGATTCCGGCCAAGCGCTATTTCACCATTGGTGAAGTAAGTGAGCTGTGCGGTGTGAAGCCGCACGTGCTGCGTTACTGGGAACAGGAATTCACTCAGCTCAAGCCGGTCAAGCGGCGCGGCAACCGCCGCTATTACCAGCATCATGAAGTACTGCTGATCCGTCGCATCCGCGAACTGCTCTATGAACAGGGATTCACCATCAGCGGCGCCCGCAACAAGCTCGACAGCCGCGCACCGGTGGTGGAAGAAGCCGTGCCGGAAGTGTCGGTGCAGCCGTCTGGCTCCGAAACGGATATGACTGCCCTGCGGAACGAATTGATGGAAATCCTGAACGTGCTCAGGCGCTGACCTCCGCGCCGATTCAACGCTGACTCTGCCTGCGCCCGCATCCTGCGGGCGTTTTGCTTTGCGGGCCGGGTAGGGCGCGCTTCTCAGTGCCGCCGCTCAGTGCTGCCGCTCAGTGCCGGCGATCAAGCAACGAAGTCAGACGGGCGATGTCGATCGGCTTGGCAAGGTGATGATCAAAGCCGGCTTGCTGCGCATCGATGCGATCCCGTTCCTGGGCATAGCCCGTCACCGCCAGCAGCAGGGCCGTCGCCAGATTGGCGTCCGCGCGCAGCCGGCGCGCCACTTCATAGCCATCCATGGCGGGCAATCCGATATCGAGGATGACCACATCCGGACGCAGTCGGCTGGCTTCATCAAGTGCGTTCTGACCGTCATGCACGATGTGCACCTGGTGGCCGAAAGCGTTGAGCAGTTCCCCGAGCGATTCCGCAGCATCGACATTGTCGTCGGCGATGAGGATGTTGCAACCGGATGCCGAAGTTTCGCTGCTATCGGCCGTAGTCACATGCGTACCGTGAACATCGGTCTGGGAAGCGCTGCAGGGCAGGGTCAGCAGGAATTCCGGCGTGCCGCTCGAGCCGGCCCGCGCCTCCAGCGTGCCGCCTTGCAGGCCGATGAAGCTGCGGGCGCGGCTCAGCATCGATTCATCCACATGAGGCGGCAGGGGAAGTCGCATCGACTTGCCATGGATATCGGCGTCACCTGCCTGCAGCAATATATGCAGGCGGCCATTGTCCTCATGAGCAGATAGCGACAGCGGCACGTTTTCCGAAGCCGACGCGGCGATTGCCTGCAGCAGCTCGGCCAGCATATCGCGCATGCCTTCCGGATCAACGAAGAGCATCAGCGCTTGTTGCGGAATCGATGCCACGACGACGCGGCCATGCTCACCGGTGCGCAAGCGCGTGATATCCACGACTTGTTCTGTCAGCTTGGAAAGGCTGACGGATTCCATGTTGACCCTGAGCGTGTCAGACGGACTGGACGATGCAGCGCGCTGGTTTTCCATGGATTCGACGTCGAATGTACAGATCGTGCCTGCAGTCAATCCCGATGTCATCAAGACATGCCCTGATGACATTCGAGCCGGAACGAATTTCAAGCTGAAGATTAGACACTCCCGCACCACTACCTTTGGGCTAGATCAGGATTCGGGCAAATTGCCCACATCCCGACCAGCCTGACGGCATTTGGTGCCAGGCATCAGCTGACGATGCGGTAGCAGGGGTGATATTGCGTGCCGGGCAGCTTCATGCGGTGCTGCGCCACAAAGGAAGCGAGCAGCCCATCCATCGGATTCATAATGTCCTTGTCGCCATGGATTTCGAAGCAGCCGTGCTGCTCGATGGCGCGTATGCCTTGCTCCTTCACATTGCCGGCGACGATGCCCGAGAAGGCACGCCGCAGATTGGCGGCCAGCTTGTGGTTGGGCTGGTTCTTGTGCAGGTGCAGATTGCGCATGTTGTCATGCGTCGGTACGAAAGGCATCTGGAACTCATGGTCGATGCGCAGCAGCCAGTTGAAGTAATAAGCATCGCTCTTTTCCTTGCGGAATTCGCGTACCTGCTTGATGCCTGCCTGCATCTCGCGCGCCACCTGCACGGGGTCATCGACGATGATCTTGTAACGCTGCTGGGCTTCCTCGCCAAGCGTGGCGCCGATGAAATGATCGATCTGCTTGAAGTACTCGGCAGACCCGGCCGGGCCGGTGAAGATCAGCGGGAACGGTACGCCGGCATTCTGCGGATGCAGCAGGATGCCGAGGATGTAAAGGATTTCCTCCGCGGTGCCGGCGCCGCCCGGGAAGACGACGATGCCATGACCAAGGCGCACGAAGGCTTCCAGCCGCTTTTCGATATCCGGCAGGATCACCAGGCTGTTGACGATGGGATTTGGCGATTCGGCGGCGATGATGCCGGGTTCCGACAGGCCGATGTAGCGGCCGGTGGTAACGCGCTGCTTGGAGTGCGAGATGGCTGCGCCTTTCATCGGGCCCTTCATCGCGCCCGGTCCGCAGCCGGTGCAGATGTCCAGGCTGCGCAAGCCGAGTTCGTAGCCGACATCCTTCGAATAGTCGTACTCGTCGCGCGAGATCGAATGCCCGCCCCAGCACACTACCAGGTTGGGATTGGTCATGGGATGCAGCACGTCGGCGTTGCGCAGCATATGGAACACGAAGTCGGTCACGCCTTCCGTGGTGGTCAGGTTGAACTTCGAGCTGCCGCTGATCTCGTCGCTCATGTAGATGACATCGCGCAGCACGGCGAACAGATGCTCGTGGATGCCCTTGATCATTTTGCCGTCGACGAAGGCACGGGCCGGCGCGCCTTTCACGTCCAGCTTGATGCCACGTTCGCGCTGGATGATGCTGATGTCGAAGGAGCGGTAGCGCTCCAGCAGTTCCTTGCCGTCGTCGATGACGTTGCCGCAGTTCAGCACTGCGAGCGAGCAGTTCCGGAACACGTTGTAGAGACCGCCCTGGCTGGTATCGAGCAGCTTGGCGACTTCGGACTTGGCGAGGATTTCAAGCTGGCCTTCAGGGGAAATCTGGGCGTCTACGACATCATGCTGCATGGGAAGAAAATCTTCTTTGAGTGCGGGTTGAATCATGCGTACACCATGCCTTCCATAGAATTGATTGTGGCCACTCTATTATGCACCCCGGGCGGCGCTGGCGAGTCCCTCGGGCCGTCATATCGGCGTCACATCCTGAGATGAAGCAAGAAAGGCTGCTGGTGAACTTGCCTGTTGCGTACAGGGCAGATGTCAGCGCATGAGCGGCAAACAATCTTGTTGAAAGCACTAGTCACATTGCGTAAAATCGTGGTACTGTGTTTTTGTACAGTAATGAATTGGGCACGCCAAATGCCTCATTAATCCAGTGCCGAAACGGATTTGCCGGCCCAAGGTTTGATCAAGTGCCTCATGAATTCACTGACCCGTTCACTGCTTTCCTGCGAGGAGGTAGCCATGTTGAAGACAGGTACGCTGGTAGGAGCCGGCCGCTGGCCGAACCGCAAGGCGCATCCCGATGAATGGGAAAGGCCGGTGTCTGGACAGGTGCTGGAATTCTGCGACGTGCGGGCATGGGCCAATACCATTCACTTCCCGGTGGATGATCCCCATCCGGGAGATGTCATGGGCATGGCCTTGAAGCTGAAGGAGCAGGGCCTGCTGGAGGGACTGACGCCGGTGTGCTGGGACTTCGGCAGCCACAAGCAGGTGCTGTGGGAAAAGACCGCCAATTTGAGGCCATACGCTGAAGATATTCAGCTATGGCAGGCTTGCAAGGCGTTGCGCATGGACGAGATCGCCCACCCGAGGCGTCGCAAGCCACGCGAGCTTGGCGAATTTCTGCCACGCGAAATGCAGCATCTTGGCATGCAGAAGCTGCTGCCATTGCGGCCCATGCTCTGAGGCCAGGCTGCTCGGTTTTGCACAGCGCTCAGCAGTGTCTAGGGCGCTGTGCCGTCGTTTCCCTGCAATTCTTCCGGGCTGTGGCCTCGATTGCCACGCCGCTGTCTCGGCAAACAGCATGGTTGAGCTTTCAATCGCTTGTCGGCTCTCAAGGCAAAACAAAATCGCAATTTCTCTGATGTAATTTGCCAATTTATACTGTATATTTGTACAGTATATCGATTGCTCATCACTAGATTGCGAGGATCTCATGCCAGCCAGCCAGCTTTACACCTCCCCGTCCCCTTCCCAGGCTAATCAAGCTTTCTTGTCCCAAATGCCACATGCTTTGTGGCGCGGCGATGCTATCGGCAGCCATGTGTCGCCCAGCGTCTCCAGCGGCCATCCCAAGCTGGATAGAGAATTGCCGGGACATGGCTGGCCCTCTTCGGTTCTGACCGAATTGCTATGGAATCAGAATGGCAGCGGCGAATTCCGCTTGCTGGCGCCGGTGCTGAAGCAGCTTTCCCGCGCAGGCAAAACCATCATCCTGCTGGCACCGCCGCATCTGGTTTTCGCGCCGGCACTGGAGCAGCTCGGCATCGACATCGAGCAGGTTTTGCTGGTGCAATCGGAAAAGCCGGCGGATCGCCTATGGGCGGTGGAGCAGGTGCTCAAGAGCGCCAGCTTCGGCGCCTTGCTGTGCTGGCTGCCCCAGGCCCGGCCGGACCACCTGCGCCGCCTGCAACTGGCGGCTGCCGGCAGCGAGGGCCTGACCTTCGTCTTCCGCCCGGCGACGGCGCAGCAGGAATCCTCTCCAGCGCCGCTGCGTCTGCTATGCCAGGCTGGTCCGGAAGGACAAATTTCGGTGGAAGTCATCAAGCGACGAGGACCAGTGGCCAGTGCCCCGATCATCATCAGGCCGGAACTGCCGGCCATCATCGAGCGCAATATCGGCAAACTGCGTTTCTCCTCGTCCAATCCCTCCTTCGACTTCCCCCATGCTATGGATAGCCGTCTGCCTCTCCCAACTGCCGCTGGATCTCGCCTATCGTCGCTGGCCTGAAGCGCTGCGTGACAGCCTGATGCGGACCATGCCGCTCGCCGTGACCGAGTCGCGCCGCGTCGGCTGGGTCAATGACTGCGCCCGGGAGGCCGGCGTGCTGCCCGGCATGCACGAGAGCAGCGCCGCCGCCCGGGCTGCCGACATCGTGCTCATCGCCCGCGATGCCGGGCGCGAGGCAGGAGCGCTGACGGAAGTGGCCCTGTGGGCGTTGCACTTCACGCCGCAGGTCAGTCTAATGAGGCGCCAGCATGAAGGCTTGCTGCTGGAAGTGTCGGCCAGTCTGCGCCTGTTCAACGGGCGCGATGCGTTGATCGGCCAGTTGCGCCAGGGGGTGGAAGAGCTTGGCATGCAGCCATGCATCGCCAGCGCGCCGACCGCCAGCGCGGCTTGGCTGTTTGCCTGCCATCGCGACGATCTGCATGGCGGGCCGGACTCCTTTGCCGACCTGCTCGACGCCTTGCCGGTGCTGCTGCTGCCTTCGGTCCAGCCGCATGCCGCCAAGCTGGCCGCCATTGGCTGCGACACGCTCGGGCAATTGCGCCGCCTGCCGCGCGCCGGTCTGGTGCGGCGCTTCGGCAAGGAAGTGCTGCGGGAGCTCGATCGCGCCTTCGGTCTGGAGCCGGAAGCGCTGGCCTGGTTCGAGGCGCCGGCCAGCTTCCATGCGCGCATCGAACTGCCGGCCCGGGTCGATAGCGTGGAAGCCTTGCTGTTCGCCGCACGCAGGCTGCTGATGCAGATGACCGGCTGGCTGGTGGCGCGGCATGCGGCGGTCAGCGCGTTTGCCTTGATGCTGCACCACGACTCGCTGCGTTCTGGCGAAGCGTGCATCACCGAGCTGCCGATACGCCTGGCCAGCCCAAGCCGCGACCTGGCTCACCTCAGCCTGCTGCTGCAGGAGCACATGGCCAGGGTCACGCTCGATGCCTCGGTCATCGAGTTGTCCCTGAAGGCGGAGGACATCAGCGAACTGGCAGCTCCCAACACCGAACTGTTTCCGGCGCCGGCGAGCCAGGCAGAAACCACCGGCCGGCTCATCGAACGCCTCGCCAGCCGTCTCGGCGAGGAAGCCATCACTCGCTTGAAGGTGGTGGGCGACCACCGTCCGGAACGCTGCTCCATGGCGGTATCCGCCCATGCGGCCTTGCATGCTCGGATGCGTCAGTCCAATCGTGCCGGCTTCAATTTCCCGCCGCGCCCGGCCTGGCTGCTGCGGGAACCGGTTGCCTTGCTGGTCAAGCGCGACAAGCCGTTCTATCAGAGCTTTTTGACCCTGCTGGCAGGCCCGGAGCGCATCGAGGCCGGATGGTGGGACGATGCGCTCATCACCCGCGACTACTACATTGCCTGCAACGACGCCCACCTGCTGCTATGGGTATATCGCGAGCGCCATGGCGCGCAAGGGGAGAAAGAGGCTGAACCCGGCTGGTTCCTGCACGGCTTCTTCGCCTGAGCGGAGCACGCCATGTTCCTGGCCGACTATGCCGAGCTGCATTGCCTTTCCAATTTCACCTTCCTGCGTGGCGCGTCGCATCCGGAGGAACTGGTGGAGCGGGCCCAGCGGCTCGGTTATCGGGCGCTGGCGCTGACCGACGAGTGTTCCCTCGCCGGGGTGGTGCGGGCTCATGTGGAGGCGAGGAAGAGCGGCCTGCACTTGATCATCGGCAGCGAGATTTCGCTTTCCTGCGGCGTGAAGCTGGTGCTGCTGGCCACCGACATGGAAGGCTACGGCAATCTGTCGCAGCTGATTACTCTTGGCCGGCGGCGGGCGGGGAAGGGGCAGTATCTGCTGCATCGCGCTGATATCGACAATGCCGGCCCGGAAGCAGATGGGCGCCTGCACCGTATGCTAGGCTGCCTTGCAATCCTGATTCCCGATCGCCAGCAGGAAGACGCGCTTTTGCTAGAGCAAGCGCAGTGGACCGCCGTCACGTTCGGTGAACGCGCCTGGATTGCGCTGGAACTGCTGCAGGGAGCCGACGATGATGTCTGGCGTGAGCGGCTGTCCCGACTCGCTGCCACAACCGGCTTGCCGCTGGTCGCTGCCGGCGATGTGCACATGCATGTCCGCTCGCGCAAGCCGCTGCAGGACACCCTCACCGCGATCCGTCTCGGCCGCCCGTTGGCAGAATGCGGGCTGGCACTGCATCCGAACGCCGAGCGCCATCTGCGCCACCGCCTGCGTCTGGCCAGCCTGTATCCTGCCGAGGCGCTCAAGCAGACTGTGATCATCGCCGAGCGCTGCCGTTTTTCCCTCGATGAATTGCGCTACCAGTATCCGGAGGAAATAGCGCCGGCCGGCGAATCCCTTTCCGGTTACCTGCGCCGCCTGACTTACAACGGGGCGGACAGTCGTTTCCCGCGCGGCATTCCGGCCAAGGTGCAGGAGCAGATCGAGCATGAACTGGCGCTGATCGCCGAACTGTCCTACGAACCTTACTTCCTCACGGTGCACGACATCGTCAGCTTCGCCCGCAGCCAGGGCATTCTCTGCCAGGGACGCGGCTCAGCAGCCAATTCCGCCGTCTGCTATTGCCTCGGCGTGACCGAAGTCGATCCGGCGCGCATGAGCGTGCTGTTCGAGCGCTTCATCTCGAAAGAACGCAACGAGCCGCCCGACATCGATGTCGACTTCGAGCATGAGCGGCGCGAGGAGGTGATGCAGTACATGTACCGCAAGTACGGGCGCCAGCGGGCGGCCCTGGTGGCGGCTGTCATCACCTACCGGCCGCGCTCGGCGCTGAAGGATGTCGGCAAGGCGCTCGGACTGGAGCATGAATACGTCAATCGCCTGTCAGGCTCCCATCACTGGTGGGATGGCCGCAGCGTCAGCGCGGAGCGATTACAGGATGTCGGCCTCGATCCGGAATCGCCGCTGGTGCAGAAGCTGTTGCGGCTGGCGCAGACGCTGATCGGCTTCCCACGCCACCTGTCCCAGCACAGCGGCGGCTTCGTCATCGCCCGCGACAGCCTGGCGCGGCTGGTGCCGATCGAAAACGCGGCCATGGCCGATCGCAGCGTGATCCAGTGGGACAAGGACGACCTCGATGCCGTCGGCCTGCTGAAGATCGATGTGCTGGCACTGGGCATGCTGTCGGCCATCCGCCGGGCGCTGGATTTCATCGGCCTGCGCCGCGGGGAAGTGTTCACCATGCAGGACGTGCCGGCGGAGGATGCGCAGACCTATCGCATGATCTCCCGCGCCGATACGGTAGGCGTATTCCAGGTCGAATCCCGCGCGCAGATGTCCATGCTGCCGCGCCTGCAGCCTCGTGCGTTTTACGACCTGGTGGTGGAGGTGGCGATCGTGCGCCCCGGCCCCATTCAAGGCGGCATGGTGCATCCTTATCTGCGGCGGCGTCAGGGACTGGAACCGGTGGCCTATCCGAGCGAGGGCGTGCGCCAGGCCTTGGAGCGCACCCTCGGCGTGCCGATCTTTCAGGAACAGGTGATGCAGATCGCCATGCTCGCCGCCGGGTTCAGCGCCGGCGAAGCCGACAGCCTGCGGCGCGCCATGGCCGCCTGGCGGCGCAAGGGCGGCCTGGAAAAGTTTTACGACAAGGTAGTGCAAGGCATGATAGACAACGGCTACGAACCAGCATTCGCCGAACAGATTTTCCGTCAGATCGAAGGCTTCGGCGAATACGGTTTTCCCGAGTCCCATGCCGCCAGCTTCGCGCTGCTGGTGTATGTATCGGCCTGGATCAAATGCCACGAGCCGGCCGCCTTCCTCGCCGCATTGCTCAATGCCCAGCCGCTCGGTTTCTATTCGCCGTCGCAACTGGTGCAGGATGCGCGCCGACATGGCATCGAAATCCGGCCGGCCGATGTCGCTTTCAGTGATTGGGACTGCACGCTGGAGGAAACAGATGCCTCGCTGCGCAGCGACCGGGCTCAGCCGGCGGTGCGTCTCGGACTGCGGCTGGTCAAAGGGCTGTCGCCGCAAGCAGGGGAGCGCATCGAAGAAATGCGGGCCATCCGCCTGTTCGGCAGCATTGACGATCTTGCTCGCCGTGCCGGCCTCTCTTCCCATGATTTGCAGTCATTGGCACGGGCCAATGCATTGTTGTCGCTTGTCGGGCATCGGCGTCAGGCCGCCTGGCAGGTGAGCGGCATGCTGGTCATGCCCGAAATATTTCGAGACGCGCCATTGGCAGTGGACGAACTGGATTTGCCGGCGGCTTCCGAAGGACGGGAAATCATCGCCGACTATGCCAGCACCGGTTTGACCTTGGGCCGCCATCCATTGGCGCTATTGCGCAAACGCTTCAAGGCAATGAATTTGTCCACCGCGCTCGAGATGAAATCCTTCGGCAACGGCAAGCTGGCGCGCACCGCCGGACTCGTCACGGTACGCCAGCGTCCCGGAACGGCGAATGGCGTGCTTTTCGTCACGCTGGAAGACGAGACTGGCGTTACCAATGTCATCATCTGGCCTGGATTGCTGGAAAAGCAGCGCCGGGAAATTCTGAATGCCACGCTGTTGACCGTGTACGGCGTCTGGCAGCGGGAAGGACAGGTCACGCATCTGATCGCCAAGCGGGTGGTGGATCATTCCATGCTGCTGGGAAGGCTGAATGTGGAAAGCCGCGACTTCCACTGAAGCCTTTCGCCTGGGGCGCTAAAACGCGCTTGTCCCGGTCTCTGACGGTTCATCCTCAAAACCGCATCGGTAAAAGCATTTGAAAACCGTCCAGCGTTGATTCCCGCTGCTGGAATGAGAGCGCTTGTCTCCGCAAGCACGCTGCATTGCGAATTGTTTCAACAAACAGCGCGCCGGCTGCAGCCTTGCTGATTTCCGGAATAGGAAATTCAACCTTCATGGATTTGTAAAAGCCTCCAGGCGTTGGACCAGGCATGTCCAGCAAGTGTAGCGATACAAAAAATGAGGTTGTCGCATTACTGAGACGAGTCAAAAACTTGAAAACAAAGCGTAATAAGCAGGGGCTTAAAACCAGGCTCGTCTCCTCTTATCCATCATCTATTTTTGACTTTGGTTTTCCTTTTTTTGACCTGTACGGATGTAACTTTAATAACTACTCTAGCATTGCACAACTTGGAAAAATTCCAACGTCAAATGGTACAGAAAACGAGTTGTAGCTAAACCAGTACATCAAGCGAGCAAGCAAACACATCGGCAAGAAGTTGCAATCCAGCGCATAAAACTTATCAGGCACATTCAGCTATGTCTAGCGGAAAGATCATCGAGATCAATCTAGGGAAGGATGGAACCGAACTGCGCAGCCAGTCGGAAAACAGTCTGTCCGACAAAAAAGCCGAAGATGTGTCCCTGGCTCCGATAAAGGAGTTGAAGAGCAAGGCGATTCAGACCGCGCGGAACATGGAAGAGCTCGATCTGCCGGACGACATCGTCGTGCTGACGCCTGAAAAGCTGAAGGGTGTGTCGCTGGTGGAGTATGGGAAAAGCATTATCGTGATGCAATCTCTGGAAGAGCGGCGCAGCTATGTCGTCGCTCAGCCGAAGTATTTCGATGAGCGCAGGGTACTGATCTTCCGGCTCAGAAAATTGCTGGAAACCAGCGTCGGTACTCAGCCTGTTGTGTTTTACGGCGATCGCATGCTCATCCAGTCGCTTGCCCGGACCTATGACCTCAACGGACAGGACGGTGAGGATGAGGAGCCGCGTTCCGAGGAAATCAGCGAGTTCATGGAGATCGTCCGTGACGCGGTAAAGCGATCCACCTCCGACATTCACATATGCGCCCGCGATACGGGCTGCCAGATTCTTTATCGCACAAAAGGAACCCTGATACGTTCCGGCCGGACCATGACGCTGAACCGTGCAAAAGATCTGGTGCGAGCAGTGTATAACACCAAACCGGACAAGGGCTCCAATACCGGCTCCGTCATCACGTTTGAACGGCAGCAGCGAGCTGCCATTCCGTGCGTCATCCCAATCAATGGCAAGCAGGAGAACGTAAAGCTTCGCTTCGAGATCACGCCCGCCATCGGCGGCTTCGACGCGGTAATGCGGATCCTGCGGCAATCAAGCGAGACCTTCAGGCGTGGAGAAAGCTTGCAGGCCGATCTTGAGAAACTGGGATACCTCCCCGATCAAGCGCACATGATCGGCCTCGCGGCTCGAAAGACGATAGGCGGCATCGTGCTGTCAGGGCAAACCGGCTCAGGCAAGACAACAACGCTTTATTCAATGATGGCGCATATCGCTCACCGGGGCCGCAAATGCTATTCGGTGGAGGATCCGGTCGAAGGGCGGCTGTTCGGCGTGACGCAGATTCAAATCCAGGTCAATGAGGACATGGATGCGGACGAGGCCACCAGCGCCCTGGTGAAGTCCCTGATGAGGTTGGATCCGGACGTGGCCCTGGTGTCAGAGATTCGCGGCGTGGAAACAGCGTCTGCCTTCAAGCAACTGATCCAGACCGGACACCAAAGCCTGACCACGGTTCATGCCAACTCAGCGCTCGGGATCTTCGAAAGGCTATCCTCGCCGGAAATTGGCATTTCAAAGGAAGTCCTTGCGGCGCCCGACTTCCTGTCGATTCTCGTCTATCAAAAACTGCTGCGCAGGCTATGCGACGCATGCAAGATACCTTTGCTCGGTACGAACGAGGATCCGGGCCTTGTGCAGCGGGTGCACCGCTTCGTCGATCCGGCCAAGGTTTACGTGCGGCATGAAGAGGGTTGCGATGTATGCCGCGCATCGAGTCCAATACCCGGCATCGCGGATCTCACCGTCTGCGCGGAAGTCGTGATTCCGAATCAAGAACTGCTCGCCCTGCTTCAGGAGGGGAAACAGTTCGACGCCTACCGCCTATTGAGGGGGCAGAGAAAGCCCTTCGATCATCCGGACAGCCATGGCAAATCCGTGATGGATGTCGCCATTTACAAAATGAGCCAGGGATGGATAGATCCGAAAGAACTGGAGCATGAATTGGAGCCGCTCGACTTGTACTGGGAAAGGAACAAGTCCTGATGGAGAAGATGCTGAAAGCCATTGAGATGTTCCTTGGTCGCCTCGGCTTCCGCAGCAGCCTTGCCGACTTCTATGATGAATTGGCTGACCAGCTTCGGATGAACGTGAGCATCGGCCAGTTCATCGCGTCGAAGCAGGCGGCGGCGAAGCGCAGGAACCAGTCGCAGAGCGTCGTTTTTGCCGTGATGAAGAAGCGCCTCGGCATTGGCGGCGGCTTGTCAGATGCGCTGAGAGGTTTCATCCCTTCCGCCAACCTCATCATGATTCGCAGCGGCGAGCAGGTTGGGCGATTGATCGAAGGCGTAAGCTCGGCTGGTCTCGCCAACCGTTCCATGACGAAGATGCGGAACATGATGCTGGCGGTGCTCACGCCAGCGCTTACGCTCTTTCTCGGCCTGTTCGGCGTCTATCTGATGTTTGGCTTCATGATCGTTCCGCAGTTCCTTTTCATCGTGAAGCTGGAAAAGATGGGGGGCTCGTTTCAAATCGCTTATTTTCTGGCAGAGATCCTGACGAAATGGTGGTACGTCGTGGTGCCCGCATTCATAGGGTTCATAACGCTGGTAAGCATGAGCGTGCCCCGATGGACAGGGCGCCTCAGGCGGTGGATGGACTATATCCCGCCCTACAGCATTTATCGAAGCTATCTGAGTGCCGTGTTGCTGATCAACTTGTCGGCTTTATTGCGCAGCAATGTGACGTTCAGGGATGCACTGACCTTGATGAGCAAGGACGCCACTCCTTACATGCGCAGCCACCTGATGCGCATGCAAAAGAATCTGGCAAAAGGCGGCACTTTGGCCGCAGCCATGGATACCGGACTGATTCCAGCGCCGCTCATCGACTACCTTGTGAGTTTCGAGGCAAGCGGAAAGCTGGAAGAAGTGATGAAGCGGATCGGCTTTGAAAATCTTGAACGTGCATTGACTGCCATGGAGATCAAGCTCCGCGCGCAGGCGGCCGTCATCAAGGCTGTCACTGGCGTTTTTCTGGCGTGGATATTTTTGGATACGTTTTCGTTTGGAAGAGTGGTCGGGGCGGCCGCTCGATCAGGGGGTCTATAGAAATATAGGCAATTGCAGAAGCACTTTTATATAGGGAGTACAAATTGAAACCACTACTTTTTAAATCGAAATATAAGCATCAACCTAAAAATTTTCATGCACAGCAAGGCATTACAGCGGTTGATCTTGTAATTGTATTGGCCGTCGCTGCAGTCATCATTGCTGGCATCGGGCTTACCGCTAAAGCACTATTTTCTGATGCCAAGATAAATGCAGATGCAAACGATTTGCAGTACATCATGACCAAGTATCCTCAAACATTTGCAGCTGCCCCGGACACGTTGGCGGCCACTGCCCAAAATGTTAATTTAAGTGGGATTGCACCAACATCTTGGACACTAAACGGTGCAGGACCCGCCTCGTCACTTAGTATGAAGATTGGCCGAAATCTGAGTGTGGCACCTGCAACGATTACTGGTGCTGCCGCCAATGGAATAAGCTTTAATGTTTCCGCGGGAATGTCGGCAAATGAGTGTAACGCCTTCGTCTCACAACTGATGAATATTTCTTCAGCTGTCGTCGTTGGAGCAGGACCTAATGCCGTCGGTAACCCAGCGCCAGTTACAAATACGCCAGCCGGTACTGCTATCAAAGGCACTGACGGTACTACAAGTGCAGCGGCTATGACTGCACAGTGCGCTAACACTGCGACGAATCAGATCGTGTTCTACATGCCGAAGGGTTAAGTGTCTTACGGCTCTCAAGTCTATTGGGAGCCGTGAACATTTACAAATAAAATTATTCTGCTAAGTACGGGACCACACAATCAATTGAAATAAGTGTGAAAAAATAGCATTTGATTCCGCCTTCTGATTTGAACGGTGATGGGTACCATGATTTGGCAGTCAATGTGATACTCAACCATTTCATATGGGCTACAACTAAGGAATCTCCGATGGATTCGAAATTAAAGACATCAAGGTCGCCCGTTCTAATGATGTTGGTTGTTCTCGGTTTGACCTTTTCTGGCAGCGCCTCGTCTGTTGAAGAGAAAACTAGTTCAATGAGTGGCCGACCACTGACTTTGGCAATGGCACATCAGCTGAAGAATCAAGACTACGTAAAGGATGTGCCTGGTCAAAATAGCCTTTTTCAAAACTATCGGATTAGTGCTTATGACAGTAAGCCATCTGGCGGGACACCCTCGAAGGAAAAGGTAGTGAGTGCAAAAAGCCAACGAAGCGATCCTTCTTCCCATGCGGTTTTGGCTTTAGCTAAAGATGAAAAAGATGAAAAAGAGAACAGAAATGAAGCGGCTGATCTGAACAGGAAAGTCGGATCTGGGCAAAGTCCAAGGCCTGCCGGCATGAACCAATCATTGACTGCGTCTCATATTAGTTCCGCAGAAAAGATTTCACAGGACGCGACTCAATGCCCTTGGGAAGTAAAGCCCCAGGATGGAACATTACGCCGTTCGCTCGAAGCATGGAGCATCCGTGCCGGCTGGCAACCTTACTGGGATATGCCCGTTGATTTTCCTGTAGAGCTAAACGCCAAATTGTGCGGCACCTTCGAGACCGCCATTGAACAGGTGCTGGCCGGGCTATCCAGCTCCGACGCCCCTGTGCGTGCGCTGTTCTACAGCGGAAACCGCGTGATCCGATTCGTGAGCGGCTCAAAATGAAAAAACACACACTCTCTCTTGGCGCTGCAGTCATTGTTGCAGGGCTTGCCGGCTGCACGGCCTTGCAGCCCGATTTCTCCAGGCACAATGATTATGCGCCTGAAGAAATCCCGGTGGCGAAGGCCAAGCCTCAGCCAGAACAGTCGATCAACAAAAGGCCTGTCGAGTTTGTTGATGGCGTCTACATAGGCCGAAAGACGGTTCCCTTGGCAACGGACAAGGTGCTTCCACCAGTCTTTTCATCGCCTCAGAAATATTCCGTCACCTTGGTGGTGAACAGGGGCAGGGTAAATGTCAACGGCTTGGCCGAATGGGTGACGCGCACGACTGGAATCCCGGTTTCCGTGGCGCCGAATGTCCTGTTGACAGGCAGTAGTACTACGAACCTGGCGACGGCGAACTCGCCCGGCAATACGTTGACCCCCGTTTCCAATCCCTCTGGCGTTGCTCCTCTGTTCAGCCTGCCGCCATCCGCACAGGGAAGCGGGCCATTGCCGCCGAATCTGGCGGGCATGATGGAAGACGGGCCGCTGAAAGCCGCGCAGACTCTGCCTGGCATGCCCGAAGGTTTTCCGATCGAGTCATCGATGACCCTGGATTACCGCGGACCGTTATCCACCTTCCTGGACATTGCTTCTGCCAGACTGGGTATCTCTTGGGAATATATGGACGGGCGCATTCACCTGTATCGCTACAAGTCTCGTACCTTCGAGATCAAGGCGGTGGGTGGCGTAAAGACATTGACGACGAGCTATTCATCCTCCGGCAATGTGTCTGGCGGCGGGGGAGGGGGAAGCGGTGGCAGCGGGGGAAGCTCATCGGGTGGCAGTACTGGCGGCAGTTCCAGCACGACGGCCTTAAGCCAGTCACATACCGCCAATCTGAACTTCTGGGCTGATCTGGAAAATCAGTTGAAGTCCATGATCAGCCCGGGCGGCAAGGTGGCCTTCAACCAGGCGGCAAGCACGGTGACCGTGACTGACACGCCGCAGGTGCTGCAATCCGCAGAGGCCTTGATTGCGGATGCCAATCGTCGGGTAAGCCGTTCGATCTACCTGAGGGTGGAACTGGTGACGATCAGCGACATCATGGACAACGGCAAGAATTTCGACATATCGGCTGTGCTAACCAGCAGCAATGGCAAGTTCCGCCTGCTGTCAACGGGCATACCGAGCGTAAGCCAGCTTGGTGGCGGTATTGGCACTTTCGTGCTTGCGCCCGGCGCCGCTTCAGTACCGTCGGCAACCGCCGGTGGATATACCCCTGGCAGACAAGGCGACAACATCGCAAATGCCCAAGGCAGCAATGCCATCATTCAGGCGCTTTCCCGCGTGACCAAGGTGCTTGACCGGACCGGTGTCGATGCGTTGACCATCAACAATCAGCCCGTGCCGGTCACCATGGCAACCTCGCAGTCCTACATTGATTCGATCGGGTCAACCAGCACGACAACTTCAACGAGCACGACAGCGACTCAGGCAACGATCTCCTACGGCGTGTTCCTCGAATTGCTTCCCAAGGTTCTGGACAACAATCAGCTTCTGCTCCAATACACGGTTGACATATCCAACCTCGAAGCGCTTGAAGCGGCGAATACGGGGAACAATCCATCGGGAATCGTCGTCCGTTCGCCCAAGATTCCGCGCACCTCCACCACGCAGGTGGCCCGTGTACGACCCGGGGAGACGATCGTTCTTTCGCAGCTGGCGCAGAATCGTGACTCCGACCAGGAAGCAGGCGGGCTGACCGGGTTCTCAAACGCCAAATCCAAGAATCGCAAAACGACCCTGGTCTTCATCACCCCTGTATTGATTGACTCGGAGACTTGATCGTGACCGAAGATTTCGTGATCGAGGAAGTCGGCGGCCATACGCTTGCGTTTGGCGTCTCCTGGCTGAAGCTTTCCGGGCCGCGTGCGCAGCGCCGGCGTGAAGTTGGGGAGCTGGTCAAGAGTTTTGAGGCGACTCATTGGGTATCGCGTGCGAAAGATGAGATCGCGTCCGTTGGGGTTTTGAGCGCGCAAGCAGCAAGCCTCCCAGCGAAAACGCTTAGCCCCGGGGTTCTGCTTGCCCGATATTTCGCCGAGTTCGACGATAGGGCATTTGTCATCGTCCGTGCGCTGCGCAATAGCCAGCAATACTGGATTTGCGCTGTGCACAAGGGACTGGTTGAAGAAGCCGGGGAGCGTCTCTCAAGCGCAGCTGGCCTGGTGCAAGCCGTGGAGGAAGTCGTCTCATCGATAGACGACGATACGCAAATCGAACTGATCCTCGATGGCGTCGCTGAAGCAGAATTGAACAGTATCGGTGATGAGCGAATTGTGCTTCGTTCCGGTTCCCTCGCGATTCTCATCGATGGACAGCCCACGGGCGAAGCCAGGCTCAAGTCGGTAAGTTCACGAAGCGGGACGGTCGTTGTGGCCGCAGGCGTTCTGGCTGGCGTCATGCTGATCGCCGGGCTTGGCTATGCTGCTTACCAGATGCTATGGAATAAGCCGGTTGCGCAGCCCGTCGTGGCAGCAGCACCCCCGCCCGATCCTACCTATGCCAGCAGTGTCGTCGAAAACTTCAATAACGCGCGTCACTTCCCGGGCAAAGTGCTTGTCCGTGAGCTGGACCGTGTACTCAAGGATTATCCCGTCGTGAAGAATGGCTGGATGATTGCCTCTGCTCGTTGTGCCAGCGGCGGCGGATGTCAGATCACTTATCGCCGTCTGCCGTTCGCTGGCAGCCTGCCGCCCAATCCGGCACAGCCCGAAGGCGCCGCCTCGGTGGATCTGGAAGAAGGCAGCCATAGCTGGAAGATTGCGGCAGATCCCTTGCTCTTCAAGGAAGCGCCGTCAGCAAACAACCTCCGGGCCTTTCTGGCGCGCTATCCCGGAAAGGAGTCGATGCTCCCCTTTTTCTGGGGCGCGAAGGATTACGAGCTCAAGCTTTCATTCACCAGTCCTAAGCCGGTGGGGCAGCCGGTGAATGGCGCCACTTTCGGCGTCGAGGAACTGGGCTGGGAGCTTTCCGGCGACGTGTTCCTGCTTGGGCATCTCGAACAGCTCCCGGACAATGCCGTGCTTTCCGAAATCGCGTACAAGATCGAGCCGAATCAAACTGTGACGGTTGCTGCAAAAGGAATTTACTGGCGAGTCGGCGCACCCTTGCCCGTACCTGATAAAGGCAAGAATGGGAATCCATCATGAATGACGTCTTGACCATGCGTATGGAGTGAACAGATGAAATCGATATATGCCGTCCTGGCGAGTGGAATTCTCTTGGCAGCTTCATCCGCAAGCTGCATCGCTGCAGAGCCAACCTTCAATGAACTGGTCGCCAAGCAGCGCGAACTGGCCCAGACCAGAATTCAGCGGCAGATCAACGAGGAACGGAACAAGTCGTCTGCAGGCAGCCCTCCCGCAGAGAACATGGCGAAAATGCAGGTGCTGGTGGATGACAACGAACCGCAGCAGATCGATGCCGCTTATGGTGTCGGCTCGAGCCTGACCCTGCTGGTTCGAACCCCGTCAGGATTGAAGACCATGCGTTCCGGAGACCAGAATGGCATTTGGCGATTGAACAGCGTGAGTGGCAACACGGCCATGTTCGTCCGTACCGGGAAGAAAAACTGGCTTGGCCCCAAACAGGTTTTCCTGCAGATGCCGGGGTTGAGTGCTGCCTATCAAGCGCAATAGAACGACAGAGAGAGCATTCATCTCTCCTCGAATGAGGCGTACAGGCCAAACGCTTGGCCTGATTCGTTTCAGGCCTTCGCTCCGTGTAACGCCAAAGCGCAGAGCGCTGAAGTCTTTTCAGTAAGCTGGCGGTTCAGCCGCCAGCTCGCCAATCCAATACACGCCGAGTTGTTCTCACCTCCGCCTTGCTGAGGCTGGCAGTCGATCATTGCGCGCCAGCGCCGCGGTGCGCCCATCCCGTGGTGCGCTTTTCAATGATGGCGAACAGTTCGTACATGGCCATCGCCATCGCGCCGATGGTGACCAAGCCGGCAAAGGCGAGCGGCATGCGCATGGAGGAGCCTGCGGAAACCAGCAGATAGCCGATGCCTTCATTGGATGCCGTCATTTCCGATACCGTGGAACCGACGAAGGCCAGCGTGATCGCCACCTTGAGGGATGCGAAGAAGAAAGGCATGGCGCGCGGCAGGCCGACCTTCATCAGCACATCGAGGCGGCGCGCGCCTAGCACGCGCAGCACGTCTTCCAGTTCCGGTTCCAGGGTCGCCAGTCCGGTGGCGATGTTGACCATGATGGGAAAGAAGGAAATCAGGAAGGCGGTCAGGATCGCGGGGCCGGCGCCGATGCCGAACCACACCACCAGCACGGGAACGAACGCCGCCTTGGGCAGGGCGTTGAAGGCGGTCATCAGCGGATAAGCCGCGGAGTAAAGCAGCGGAGAGGAGCCGATGACCATGCCAAGCGCGACGCCGACCGCAACCGCGATGGCGAAGCCAGCCATGGTGACCCAGAACGTGCGCAGCGCATGTTCGAGCAGCGGGCCGGCGAACTCCACCATGGATTCGGCGATCGCCAGCGGGCTGGGGAAGATGAATTCCGACACCGAGAAGACGCTGCAGATGACCTGCCACAAGAACAGTATCAGGACCAGCAGCGCCCAGGGAGCGACGCGCTTGAGGGTTTTCGATTTCATGGAAATAGCAGGCAAAAAGATAAGTGAAGCTCAGCCGTTGCGCACACGGCCGATATGCTCGCGCAATTCATGCACTAGTTCGGAGAATGGCTCGGTATAGGTGACTTCCAGGTCACGCGGCCGCGGCAGCGGATTCTCGCGCCGCGCCAGGATGCGGCCAGGACGGCGGCTCATGACGTAGATGGTGTCGGCGAGGAAGGCGGCTTCGCGCAGATCGTGGGTCACGAGAATGACGTTGAATTGCCGCTCGGTCCACAGGTCGCGCAGCACGCACCACAATTCTTCCCGGGTGAAGGCATCGAGCGCGCCGAAGGGTTCGTCCAGCATCAGCATCTTCGGCTCGTGAATCAGCGCGCGGCAGATCGATGCACGCTGCTGCATGCCGCCCGACAGCTGCCAGGGAAACTGATGCGCATACTGCTCCAGGCCGACAGTCTTGAGCAGCTTCATCGCCCGCGCCACATACTCCGTGCGCTTCTGCTTGAAGCTGCTGCGGTAGGGCTCGACGATCTCCAGCGGCAGCAGCACGTTGTCGAGCGTGGTGCGCCAGGGAAGCAGCGTCGGCGCCTGGAAGGCCATGCCGACGATCTTGAGCGGGCCGACCACCCGTTCGCCGTTGATGGCCACGGTGCCGCGGCTGGGCGCCTTCAGGCCGGTGGCCAGTTTCATGAAGGTCGACTTGCCGCAGCCGGAAGGGCCGACGATGGCGATGAATTCGCCTTCCCGCGCCTGCAGGGTGATGTCCTCCACCGCGAAGCCGGAGGACTCGCCGTAGGCGAGAAAAACATTTTGAAAATCAACGAACACGGAAGAACGGCTCACTTCGGAAAGACATTGAGTTCGATCTTGGCCGGCAGGAAGGATCCATTCCACACCAGGTTGGGATCGACGCGGGTCTTGGTGTTGTAGGCGTCCGAAACCTGGGAAGCCATCAGCGACAGACGCGGGCCGGTCACCTGGCCGAAGCCCTCCGCCCTGGCGCTCGGCGTGGCGATGGAACTGGCGATGGCGAGCTTCAGGCGGCGCGCTTCCAGCTTTTCATCCACTAGACTGTCGCGCTCCTTGAGCGTCTTGATCGAGGCGTCCGGGTTTTCCATCACATCCTTGGCCGCGCGGGCGAAGGCGCGCAGGAAACCCTTGATGGCTTCCGGCTTCTGCTTGACGAAGGTCTCGGAAGCGATGATCGCATTGCCGTACATCTTCACGCCGTTATCGGGATAGGAGAGCACCACCACATCTTCATCCTTGATGCCGCGGGCGTTCAGGTTGAGCAGCGAGGTGAAGTAGAACCCGGTGATGGCATCGACATCGCCTTTGGCCAGCATGGTTTCGCGCAGCGGCGGATCCATGCTCACCCAGTTGGCGGCCGATGCGTTCAGGCCGTTTGCCTTGGCGAAGATGGGGTAAGCGCGGCGCCCGGCGTCGAACACCGGAGCCCCAAGCTTCTTGCCGGCCAGATCGGCCGGTTTCCTGATTCCGGACTTCTTCAGCGCCAGCACGGCGGCCGGCGTGTCGTTGTAGACCATCATCACCCCCACCGGCTTGCTCGGCGCGGAGGGGTTGTTGCCGACGAATTCCATCAATGCCGCCATGTCGGCGAAGCCCATGTCATACGACCCGGAAGCGACGCGGTTGACGGCATTGCCGGAGCCGTTGCCGGCGTCGATGGTGACGTCCAGCTTTTCATTGGCAAAGTAACCTTTGGACTTGGCGACCAGGAAGAGAGCGGCCGGGCCTTCGAAGCGCCAGTCGAGCTGGAAGCGAACCTTGGTCTCCTGAGCGAAGGCTTGCAGGGACGTGGCGCACAGAAGCGCGATGCCGGCATGACGGAAGAAGCGGGAGAGGGTCATTACATTCCTGTATCAGCAAGGTTGGCCCAATCATCAAGCATCCCGATGGGCAATACCTGCGCAACAGCAATATGCATGCCACTCGATTGTGGTGCTTCATGCGATAAAAAGGGGCATCCCCTTCGCCATTGCATCGCCAGACTTGCACTGATTCCGGGCAGGATGTCGCTGTCTCGCCCAGATTCAGTGCGATTTGGCCGCCCGGCGGAAATGGCTAATGGCTTGAAGCTGATCGGTGCGCCGCTGGCCGACGCTCAATCCAGCGGGCGGGCAACGCGGAAGCCGTTCTGCATCTGCCGCACCGAGGCATCGTATTTGAAGCGGGTGGTGGAAGGCATGTAGCTGGCTCCTTCCCGCCAGGACCCGCCGCGGATGACGCGGGTGCGGCAATTGGGCTGCTCCCAGGCGCGGCCGTCGCCGGGCGCGCCGGCGTAGTTGTTGCGCCAGCAGTCGGCCACCCATTCCCAGACGCTGCCATTGACATCATGCAGGCCGAAGGGGTTGGGCGGGAAGGTGCCGGCATCGACCGGGCCATCCTTGTCCCAGGGGTCGCCGCATTCCTTGCAGTTCGCCATTTTGGGGCGCATCTGTTCGCCCCACCAGTAGCGGCTGCCGGTCCCGCCCCGCGCCGCGTACTCCCACTCCGCTTCCGTCGGCAGCCGGTAAGGCTTCCCGGTCACCTGCGACAACCATTTCACGTATTGCTGGGCATCGTCCCAGCTGATGTCCCGTGCCGGGCTCTTCTTCGAGCGCTGCTCACTGCCTGCCAGGCGCGGGCAGCCGCCGGCATCGACACAGGCATCCCATTGCTCGACGGTGACTTCGAGCTTGCCGATGGCAAAAGGCTTGGCGATGGTGACGTGGTGCGCCGGCTTTTCGCTCGGGTCGCCGGTATTGCTGCCCATGGTGAAACTGCCGGCCGGAATGCTGACCAGGATCGGGCATTGCTGGCAGTCGCGGATTTCGCCGCCGGCCTGGCGCGGCGCGGGGCGGCTGTCCGGCACCGCGGCCGGTACGGGTGTCGGCGCAGGGGCGGGCCGCGCCTGCGCCGCGTCTTGTGCAGGAGGCGGCTGCCTGGGTCGCTGCGCGGGTCTTTCGGAGATTGCGGGTCTCTCCGCAGCCGCAGGTTTTTCCGGCGGTTTTTCCGCCGCCTTTTCCGGTGCCTTGGCCGGCGCGGGCTGGGTAACCGACGGGGGCTCCGCCTTGGGTGCGGCGGCGCGCAGCCGCGCCAGGCGAGCTTTGGCCAGCGCTGCGAAACGGCCATTGGGATAGGTGTTCAGATACGCCTCGTAATCCGATGCATGGGTACTGTCCTTGATCGATTCCCAGAAACTCAGCTCGAACTGCTCGTCGCTGTCCTTGGGCAGGATGGCGCGGCTGCGCCATTCGATCACCGTTCCGGCGTCTGCGTCGGAGCTGCCGAGCAGCGCGGGCGCAGGCGTGTCCTGCGGCAGAAAGCGGAACTCGGCTGAAAGGGTGGATGCCACCCACGGCTGCTGCCTGCCTTCGGTAGCGTGGCGGACCGCCAGCCCGACCCGGCGGAAGAGCTGGCTATGCCCGAGCCCCGGCTCCCCGAGCGCCCGCAGCAGCTGGGCGGTGTAGGTGCCATGGCGCGGACCATCGGCCGCGAAGCCGCCTGGCGCGGTGGCATAGGCGACCAGCGTTTCTTCCGGCACCGGATCCCTCGCCGGGATGCTGCCCGCGCTGCGCGACTCGAAGGGGTTGTTGAGGCAAATGTCGAGGATGACCAGGTTGCGCTTGCCGGGCCGCGGCACAGCCATGCCGTTCAATATCTCCCGCAGTGCGAGTGCATCGTCCATGCCGGTTTGGGCCGCGCGGCCGGCGGCATCGACGGGCAGCAGCCGGGTGCCGCCGGCCACACCGGCGCCGTGGCCGGCGAAATAGAACAAGCCGGTGCCGCCGTCGTCGAGACGCTGTCCGAACTCGCGCAGCGCCTGGCGCATCCGGGCCTGGGTCGCATCCTCGAGATGGGTTACGTCGAAGCCGAGCCGGCGCAGCATCGCTGCCATGGCGCGGGCATCGTTGACCGCATTGCGCAAAGGCGCAAGTGCATAGCCGCCGTTGCCTATCACCAGCGCGATGCGCCTGTCATGAGCGTCGGCTGCCGGAGCGGCAAGTGCGGAGGAAGGGTCGAACGGGAGCGATGCCGCCGGCGTTGGCGCGGGCGCTGCGGCGGCCGTGTATGAAGCAAGACAGGAGCACAAGGCCAGGAGAGCGGCGGCGAAGCGGAGTCCCGTCCGAAACTGTCGAAGGTCCATGTCGGTTCTTATTAAATGCGAGAGGCGTCCGCCGAAACGACGGTGGAGCAACAGTCGCAGCCCGGTACGGCCGGGCATGGAAGCAAGGAAACCCAGGGCAAACCGATGCGCCATGAAGCCAGTTCATGGAAGCTTCTATCTTTGAACCGTTGCGGCGGGATGATTCTGTTCTATATCAAACCAGCCCGGTGAATTCGCTTACTTCCGGCTCGGCATGTCCTATGGTGCAAGCAGCGGCCGCGGCGAACCGGCGCTGGCGCCTCTGCCGATCTTTCCTGCCATCCCTTTGCCGGCAGCCCCGGCACCCTGACGCAATGCTTGGCGTGCCGCCGTGGCAACACGGCGGATGACATTCGGAGGTCGCCCATGATTCAAGCATCACGGATTGCGGTTTTCGCTATCGCCACGGCATTCGCCGGGCCGTTGCATGCGGAACGGACGACGGCGGCGCCCGACGCCCAGGTCTACTTCATCTGGCCGCGCGACGGCACCGTGATCAACGGCGGCAAGTTCTGGGTGCGCATGGGCCTGCGCAATATGGGCGTGGCGCCGAAAGGGGTAAAGATGGCCAATATCGGCCACCATCACATGCTGGTCGACACCGAGCTGCCGCCGTTCGGCGAGCCGATCCCGTCGGACCGCAACCACCTGCATTTCGGCGCGGGCGAAACCGAGGCGCGGGTCGAGCTGCCGCCCGGGAAGCATACCCTGCAATTGCTGCTCGGCGACCACGACCACGTGCCCCACGAGCCGCCGGTCTACTCGAAGAAAATCACCGTCATCGTGCGCTGAGGAGATGCCATGAACCGGTCACCCATCGCCGTCCTCGGCCTGCTCTGCCTGGTTTGCCGGCTCGGTTTCGCCGGCGAGACGCCGGCCCCGTCGAATGCCTATCTCTACATCGGCTGGCCCAACAACGGCGAGGTGATCGCCGCCGGCAAGCCTTTCCGCGTCTGGTTCGGGCTGCGCGACATGGGCGTGGCGCCGAAGGACGTGAAATTCGCCAATACCGGCCACCATCATCTGCTGATCGACACCGAGCTGCCGCCGTTCGGCGAGCCGATCCCGTCGGACCGCAACCACCTGCATTTCGGCGCGGGCGAAACCGAAACCATGGTCGAGCTGCCGCCGGGCAAGCATACGCTGCAGCTGCTGATGGGCGACGATAAGCACATCCCGCACAATCCGCCCGTCCACTCCAAAAAGATCACGATCACGGTGAAGTAGCTTTCCCGCGGCGCGGCGGCCAGGCAGCCCGGACCAGTCGACATGAGAAACCAGATCGAAAGCAGCAGGCAGCATGGCGCGGTGACGGGCTATCTCGAGATCACGACCGAGGGCGCTGTCAAGCCGATGGTGTTTCCCATCCATGACGAGGCGGTCATCGGCCGCGACCCACAGGATTCGCTGGAAGCGGACAAGGTCGTGTGCGTGCCCGACCATACCGTGAGCCGGCGGCACGCCCGCATCCGGCGCCGCGACGACCGCTACTATGTCGAAGACCTGCATTCCTTCAACGGCACTTTCGTGCAGGGCAAGCGGCTGCGGCCGGGCATCTGGCATCCGCTGCGGGACGGGGAAGAGTTCTCGGTGGCCTCGGCGCAGGTGATATTTCATTCATTGATCGCCCCGGCGCCGGAAAGCATGCCGACCATCATCACCCGTGTGGTGGAAGCGTCCGACGTCACCCGCTTCGCCGAGCCGGCGCCGAACGCGTCGGCTGCGGACATGCAGCGCATCGTGCAGAAGCTGCATGCGATGGCCCAGGTCAGCATCGCCCTCGGCGTGGTGAAGGACCGCGCCACGCTGACCGAGAAGATCATGAACTTCATCTTCGAGCTGTTCCCGCTGGCCGAGCGCGCCTTCGTGGTGCTGCGCGACAGCGAAGGGCAGCCGCCGGTGCCGGTGGCAGCGCGCCGGCGCGACGGCGGCATCGTCGATCCGCAGCAGGTGCGCCTGTCGCGCACGCTGATGCATGAAGTGATCGACAACAAGCGCTCGGTGCTGTCGGTGGACACCCTGTCCGACCGCCATTTCGGCAGCCAGCATTCGATCATTTCGCAGGCCATTCGCAGCGTGATGTGCGTGCCCCTGCTGCTGGAGGAGGATTGCCTCGGCCTGATCCAGGTGGATACCTCGTCCGACCCGTATGCTTTCAAGGAGCAGGACCTCGAGATGCTGACCGGCGTCTGCGCCGAGGCCGCGGTGGCGCTGAAGAATTTTCAGCTCTACCACGATATCGAGCGGCTGCTGGATGGCTTCGTGCGCGCCTCGGTGCAAGCCATTGAGGAACGCGATCCGGTCACCGCCGGTCATTCGTTCCGCGTTGCTGCCTATGCCGAGCACCTGGCCAAGGCGGTGGACCAGGCCGACAGCCCGGAGCTGCGCCAAGTCACCTTCAACGTCGATCAGCTGCGCGAGATCCGCTATGCCGCGCTGTTGCATGACTTCGGCAAGGTCGGCGTTCGGGAAAACGTGCTGCGCAAGGAGAAGAAGCTTCATCCGGCCGACATGGCGCTGCTGGAGCAGCGCTTCCGCTATGCGCGTGCATGTCTCGAGCGGCAGGGCTACCGGCGCCTGGTCGAGCTGCACAGCAGGCATGAACTGGGCATGGCCGAGTTTCGCGACGCGAAGCAGGCCATGGAGGCGGGAATGCGGGATGAGTACCAGCGTCTGGACCGCTTCCTGGAGGCGATCCGCCGTGCCAACGAGCCTTCCGTCTCCTATCGCGAAGGCGGCACCGAGCTGAAGGAAATCCTCGACTATGCCTGCTTCGAGGATGATGAGGCGATCCTGTCGCTGTTGTATCCGGCGGAATCCGATGCGCTGCGCGTGCCCAAAGGCTGCCTGACGCAGGAGGAACGCCGCGAGATCGAGGCCCATGTGGCCGATTCCTATTCTTTCCTGATTCTGATTCCCTGGACCCGCGACCTCGGCGCCGTGCCGACCATTGCCCATGGCCACCATGAAAAACTGGACGGCACCGGTTATCCGATGGGCTTGCGCGGCGCGCAGATCAGCCCGCAGACCCGGATCCTCACCATCTGCGACATCTTCGACGCGCTCACTGCCGGCGACCGGCCCTACAAGAAGGCCGTGCCGGTGGAGCAGGCGCTCGACCTGATCGCGGCGGAGTGCCGGGCAAACAAGCTCGATACCCATCTGTTTCGTGCCTTCGTCGAGTCGCAGGCGTGGTCGGCGACCTGATTGCGGATGTCGGAATCCGGACCGTGGACATTGACAAATGAAACGACCCAACCCATTTCACTTGAAAGCCGGCGGCGCCGGCATCGCGCTCGCTGCCTGGGCCGGATTGCTGAGCGGCTGCGCCGATGTCAGCATGCCGGCCTACCAGCGGCCGGAGGCGCCGATGAAGTCCAGCTTCACCGAGCGGCCCGACACCAAGATATCTGCGGCCGAGACCATACGCCCCGACTGGTGGCACGAATTCCGCGATCCTCAGCTCGATGCCTTGATCGCCAGAGCCATCCAGCAGAATATCGACCTGCGCATCCTCGCCGGCCGCATTCGCGTCGCCAGTGCCCAGATTGGCGAGGTGCGAGCCGGCATGCTGCCCAGCCTGGATGCCGGCGCCGGCGCCAGCTTCGAAAAGAGCACCGGGCAAAAATTCGCCAAGCAGTTCAACCTCGGCACCCAGGTCAACTGGGATCTCGACATCTGGGGCAAGGTGGAGAAGGGCGTGCAAGCCCAGAGCGCCGAATACCGCGCCTCCGAAGCCGACTGGCGCGCCGGCTATCTGAATCTGGTGGCAGGCGTCGCCACCACCTATTTCCAGATTCTCCAGCTCGACCAGCAGATCGAGCAGCAGCAGCTGGCACTGAGCAAGAACCGGGAAATACTGTCGACCTACGATGCGATGCATAGGAACGGCCTGCTGCCCAATACGCGGGTGCTGCAGCAGCGCGCCGAAATCAACCGCCTGACCAACGACTTGCTGGAACTCGGCCGCAACCGTGAGATCGCCGGGAATGCCTTGTGCACCCTGCTCGGCGTGCCGGCAGGGGACTTCAAGGTGCCGCCGGCGCGACTTGAGGAACGGGTGCAGGTGCCGCCGGTGCCGGGCGGGTTGCCGGCGGAATTGCTCAAGCGCCGGCCTGACGTGGTGGCGGCCGAATACCGGGTGCTCTCCGCCTACAACCTGGTGGGGCAGGCCAAGCTCGCACAATTGCCTTCCATCAGCCTGACCGGACGCGGCGGATCGTCCAGCTTCGCGCTTACCGACCTGCTCAAGTCCTTTACCTTCGGCCTGCTGCCGAGCATCAACATCCCCATACTGGACCCCAGTATCAAGGCGAGGGTCAAGACCAGCGAAGCGGAATCGGGCGTGGCGGAAGAACAGTACCGGCGCACCGTCATCGCCGCGCTCGAGGAAGTGGAGAATTCGCTGGTGAACCTGGATGCGCACAAGAAGCAGCGGGTGGAGCTGCAGCAGCAGATCGGCAATCTCGACCAAGTCGCGCGCCAGGTCAACGCACAGCTGAAAGAGGGCGTGGTCTCGCAGCTGGAAGTGCTGGAAAACCAGCGTTCCCTGCTCGGCGCCCAGCTGGCGCTGCTGGCGAATCATCAGCAGATCCTGTCCGACACGGTGACCTTGTACAAGGCGCTCGGCGGCGGCTGGTCGGCCGTTGAAGTGGCGCAGGATGCGCGATAGGCCTGCCGCCATGTTCAGCCAGAAAATGGCGCCGCCGGCCGACGAGGCGGATGACCGGACCTCGGCGCTCAACCAGCACGTCGTGGATTACGACATCGTGCTGCGGCCGCTGTCGCATCCGGAGCTGGGCGATATTTTCATCGGCGAGAACCTGTTCGCCATCGGCCGCAACGAACCGCCCTTCGATTCCTACGCGCCAGAGATCACCGCCGACCTGTCGCGGCGCCATGCCCGCATCTTCAGCGAATACGGCGCGGTTTACATTGCCGACCTCGACAGCAAGAACGGCACCACCGTCAACGGCGTCGACATCCAGCAAAAGATCAGCCGCCTGCATGATGGCGATGAAATCTGCTTCGGCAAGGCGCTCGCCTATCAGGTCAGCCTCGGACCGCGCGCCCGCACCCATCAGCCGAGCGCCCGGCTGGTCAGCCTGACCCTGACGCCGCAGCGGGAAGATATCGGCCTGCAGCCTATCGTGATCACTCAGTTTCCCTTCCTGATCAGCAAGGCCGACGATGCCTTCGCCCGCTACAAGGATGATTTTCCGCATCAGGTGCAATACCTGTCGCGCCGCCATGCCCACATTTTTCTGAAAGCCGGTGCGCCTTTCATCGAAGACCTCGGCAGCACCAACGGCACCTTTGTCAATGATGAGCGCCTGGAGGAGCGAGCGGTGCCCCTGAAGGACGGGGATGTCATCAGCTTTGGCGGACGCCATTTCGTCTATGGGGTGAGCCTGCAGACCGAGATCGCCCAGATCGACCCGACCGTCACCAAGCTCAGTCCGCTGGTGCGCGAAGGCGCTCCGCAAGCCGCCGACACGGCGGCGCCGGAGAGCGCGGCGGCATCGGACAAGACCACCTTCGTCGCGGCGGCCGACTCCTTTCTCAATATTTTCTGCATCGACCAGGCGCAGAACAAGACGGACGCCGTTCCGGAGGCCGAGGAGGCGGCGCCCGACGTCGAACCGGGAAAACGCCATCCGCGCGGCAAATATGGCACGTTGGCGGCCGCATTCATGCAAGCACTCGGTGACGGCGGCGGCGAAAAAGGCCGCCTGCGCTGGGTAGCCCTGGCCGCGACCGCGGCGCTGGCGATTGCCGCCGGCGTGGCTTACTTCGGTGCGCAGCCGGAATCGGAGGTCAAGGACTTGATTGCGGCAGGACGGGCGGAACAAGCGGTGCCGGTGGCGAGCCAGGCGCTTGCCCGGCGACCGGACAGCACCGAACTGCGCTCGCTTGCCGCGGAAGCGGTGCTGAAAACCTATCTGCCAGCCTGGATCGCGGCACAGAAGGAAGGCAATTTCGATCGCGCGGCGCAGTCACTGGCATCGATGAGGCAGGCCGGGCAGCAGAATCCGGACATGCAGCCGATGCTGGCGGAGCTGGAGTGGCTCGGGCGGCTGGATTCCTTTGCCGCCAGCCATCGCGACGCCGGCGCGCCGCTGCGCATCTTCGCCGAGGAAGAGCAGATTCAGGCACTGCTCGCACACTGGGACCAGGATACCCAGGCCCATCAGCGGCAACTGGAGAAGATCGCGGCTTACGTGCCGGAATTCAGGGAAACCTACGCGACCGGACTCAGCCATCTGCGCCGCCTGCAGAGCGACAATGCGGTCTATCTGGCCGCCATGGCGCGATTAAAGGCAGCGATCGAGACGGAACTCGGCCGCGATAATCCAGGGGCGCTGAACGCCGTGCTGGACGATTATGCGCAAAAATTTCCGAGGCTGGCCGGCATGGACCAGTTGCGGCATGACTTGCAGCGTTATCTCGAGATTGATGCCGCTGCCCGCGAGCGCCGGCTGGGAGCGCTGGCGGTCCGGCTGGAAAACCCGTCTTTCTCCACGCCGCCGTTTCAGGCCAAGCTGCGCGCGGTCGCCAGCAGCGACCGCTTTCCGCCGCCGGATGTGCTGCGCCAGTATCAGCCAGTGGCCAAGGCTTGGCGTGAAGGCGACGCCCGCGCCGCGCTGGGCGGATTGCAGCAGATGAAGGCCGCCTCGTGGCAGGATGCGGTGACGCGCGAGACGGCACGCAAGCAGGCATTGCTGGAACAGCATACAGCGGTGCAGAAAGGGCGCGGCAACCGTGGACAGGATGAGCGCCTGCTGCAGATGGCCGGCATGCTCGATCCGGAGGAAGACGTTTATTTCTTGCGCGCGCTGGAGCCGGAACTCACGGCCAACCGCGCCGCCGTGCTGGCGAAAGCCCGCGAGCATGTGGCGCAGTCGGAGCAGCGCTGGCGCCGCTACCAGGAAACCGGCGGCATCGATGCCAGCCTGCGCCTGGAATCGACGCTGTCGCCGAAGTTCCGGGAACAGGCCAGGCTGCTGCGCGACGCGCACGAAGACGTGGCGCGCAGCATCCGCATCCATCGGCAGCTGAAGGCGGAATATCCGCCCCAGTGGGAACGGTTCCAGGCCGACATCGACGCAGAGGCGGCCCTGCAGCGCAGCGGCCTGCAGGAGCAGCAGGCCGGCGCCAATCCGGCGCTGATCCGCGCCAAGCTGCAACTGCTGGAGGGAGGAACGAATGAAAAATGAAGCCCTCAAGCCCCTGACCGAAGCCCTGGAGGACCATAGCGCCGAAGGCATTGCCCTGCTGAGCGCGGAGCCGAGCCGCTTCATCCAGGCGGCGGTGATGGTCACGCTGGCGCTGGTAGTTGCCGGCCTGGCCTGGTCTTTCTTCGGCCATGCCGACGTCATCGTCAGCGCACCGGGCGCACTGATGCCCGACTCCGAAGTACGGCGCATGTACGCGCCGATAGACGGTGAGCTGGCCAATCTCTACATGTCGGAAGGGCAGCCGGTATCCAAAGGCGATGTCGTGGCGCGGCTCAATGCGCGCGGTGCCATCGAGGCCGCCACCAAGGCGCTGGAGGCGCAGCTCAAGCTGGAGGATGCGGAGAGGGAGTGGAAGCAGTTCCCGGAAAGGAAGGCGCTGATGGAACGGCGCGTCGCTACCCTGAAGCAGCAGGTGGAAGTGGAAGAGCGGCAGCATGAGAAGCGGCTGGCCGAAGGCACTTCCAAACTCGCCGCGGGACAGCAGGCACAGCTGGCCGAGGCCCGCACCAACGTCGAGGATGCGCGGCGCGCGCGCGACGCCGCCAAGGAGGAGGCCGACAAGTACACGCGCCTGTTCTCGCTGCCCGGAGGCGGCGGCGTTTCGCAGGTGCAGGTGGAGGCGAAGAAGAATGCCATGCAGGCGGCCGACAATGCGCTGCGGGTCGCGCAGTCGCGGCTGAACGAACTCAGCGCCCGGCAGGGACTGGAATTCAACCAGGCCCGGTCGCAGCTCGAAACCAGCGGACAGGAGCTGGCCAAGCTGAGGCTGCAACTGGAAGCGGCGGTCAGGGAAATGACCGGCGCCGAGGACAAGCTGCGGCTGCAGGTGCAGACCGCTCGGCTGGTGGCGGACGCGGCGGCGCGCATCCGTTTCGAGAACATCGACAAGGACAACTTCCTCCTTGTCATGGCGCCGGTGGATGGCGTGATTACCGATGTCACATCGACACAGTCGGGCGACAAGATTCAGGCCAATACGCCGCTTGGCGGAATCGCGCCGAAAAATGCGCGGCCGATGCTGCGCATCGAGATTGCCGAGCGCGATCGGGCCTTTCTGCGGGAAGGCTTGCCTGTCAAGCTGAAGTTCAATGCCTTTCCCTATCAGCGCTACGGCCTGCTGAACGGCACGCTGGAATTCATCTCGCCCGCTACCAAGCCTTCGGCGCAGTCCAAGCAGCCGGTCTATGAAGGCCGCGTCAGGCTGGACCAGGATCACTACACCATCGGTGAGCAGCGCTATCCGCTGCGCTACGGCATGACGGCGACGGCGGAGTTGGTGGTGCGGGAGCGGCGCATGATCGATCTCGCGCTCGACCCTTTCCGCCAGATCGGCGGATGAGGCAGGCAATGCGCGCTCAGCCGCGCTGCCTCCTTGCCGCTGCTTCCGCAGCAGCCCGTTCCATGCGCAGCGAATGTGCGGTTCGTCGCGCCGAGACGGGAACAGGCTGCCATGCGAACTGGCGCCCGATGGTGATGTGGAAGTCGGGCGCCGGCGGCAAACCGAGCTCGCGCCTGATTTCCTGGAACCAGTCGTTGTAGACCGGCAGCGACCAGAAGGCAAAGTGGCGGCGCACCACCACGTCATACTCGATCTCCACCTCCAGCCCTTCGTACTTTCCCCATGGCGCCATGTTCGGCACGGCCTCGTCGTGTCGCACGATGGTGACGTGAGTGCCGAACATCGGCCGGTTCAATCGCATGGCTTGCCCAAACTCACGCTGAATGAACCACTGATAGAGCAGATCGAGATCGTCACGCGGCAACGTGGCAACGAGAGATCGCTTGATGTAGGGCTTTTGCGCGGCAATCGGCGGCAGGTCGTAAGCCAGCCGGCCATATGTCACCAGGCGCGGATGGTCCGCGCTAGCGGCAAGCTGGCCGCCTTCTTCTTTCCGAGCTCGGCAGAGAAGCGGGATTCCGGGATAATGGCGCGCGGAAGCAAAGTGGGTCATGGCAATGTCGCTTAGCTGATGCTTGTTGGGCTCGCCGGCTGCTTCGAGGTTTCCGTACATTGATTCGCGCCGCCTGTTTTCTCCCTATCAACCCTTAGACTTCATTCGTGAACGCGCTGACGCGCCATTCAGTTCCATGCAAATCGATTCCCTCCGCCAGCGCATGCGGCAGTTCGGTGCCAAGCCGGAACATGAACAGCGTCTCCTGCGCGATTGGATTCAGGCGCGCCCGCACGACCAGGGGCGGCGGCGCCCCAAGGATTACTTGCCGCTGTCCTTGCGGGAGGCACGACCGGTGCTGGAGTCGGAATGGCAAGGCATGGCAAGGCTCCTGTCCATCCACCCGGCAGAGGAAGGCGCTGCCCGCATGCTGGTTGGACTGGTCGACGGCCAAGTGGTGGAGAGCGTGCTGCTGCCGCGCGGCGGCGTCTGCATCTCCAGCCAGGTAGGATGCGCAGTCGGTTGTCAATTTTGCATGACCGGCCGCAGCGGACTCATCCGCCACCTCACTAGCGGTGAAATGGTGGCTCAGGTAGCGTTGGCTCGCGCCCGGCAGCCGGTGAAGAAGGTGGTGTTCATGGGCATGGGCGAGCCGGCCCATAATCTGAACAATGTGCTCGATGCGATCGAACTGCTCGGCACCGAAGGCAATTTCGGGCACAAGAATCTGGTCTTCTCGACGGTAGGCGATCCGCGCGCCTTCGAGCGGCTTCCGCAGGGCAAGGTCAAGCCGGCGCTGGCGCTGTCCCTGCATACCACCAAGCCGGCGTTGCGTGAAAGGCTGTTGCCGCGAGCGCCGAAGATGACACCGCGGGAACTCGTCGAACACGCTGAAGCCTATGCACGGCTAACCGATTATCCCGTGCAGTTCCAGTGGACCCTGATGGAAGGCATCAATGACGGCGATGACGAGATTGATGGCATCGTTGAAATGCTGCGTGGAAAATACGCCGTGCTGAACATCATTCCCTACAACACGATTCCGGATCTCGCGTTCCGGCGCCCGGCTGAAGAACGCTGCCGGGCCATCATCCGTATCCTTCATCAGCGCGGCATCCTCGCCAAGTTGAGAGACTCGGCGGCGCAGGAAGTCGACGGCGGCTGCGGCCAGTTACGGGCGCGCGCGCTCGGCGAGGAGGAAGGCGTCATGCGCCTGCATCCGGCGCGGTGATTTGTCGCTCTGACATGGCGATTTGCCAAGGTTCGCGCGTCGGCCAATGTGCTTATGACAAGAGGAAAAAATTTTTCGCGTTTTCCGGCGAAACCCCCTTGGCAGAGTCAGAATCGGTTTGCTATAGTTCGCCTCCCGTCGCGCAACGCAGCAAGCGAAGCAAGACAGAGCGGCATCGAAAGAGGCGCGCTCTTGAAGCGATGGAAAAGCTCAATATGAATTGAGTGCTGCTGACGAACACAACGCTTCGCAGCGCCGGCAAGCCGCTCAGGAAACTGGGGCGGCGAGCCGAAGCAGACGGATCTTTAACAACTAACAGCCGATAAGTGTGGGCGCTTGGTAGCGTGCGGCGGCGTCAGCGGTAGGGCAGCGATGCCTGTGCTGCTGATGCTGCAAAACGAAATAGCAAGTGCTCATATAGAAATACCGGTTCATCTGCCCGCTATGGGAGGATGGATCGAGTCAGTATTTTGAGTGAGCGACGCTGCCGGAGACGGCAGTTCTGTCAGCGATGGCAGATAACAGGCATTGAACTGAAGAGTTTGATCCTGGCTCAGATTGAACGCTGGCGGCATGCCTTACACATGCAAGTCGAACGGCAGCAC
>NZ_FZOT01000008.1 GCF_900188095.1 Noviherbaspirillum humi
CCCATAGCGGGCAGATGAACCGGTATTTCCATATGAGCACTTGCTATTTCGTTTTGCAGCATCAGCAGCACAGGCATCGCTGCCCTACCGCTGACGCCGCCGCACGCTACCAAGCGCCCACATCTATCGATTGTCTGATTGTTAAAGATCCTGCTTTCGCTGAAACACCGAATTTCCACTCGTTATTTCAACTTGCTGCGAAGCGTTGTGTTCGTCAGCGGTACTCAATCCATATTGAGCCTTCTCCATCATTTTCAAGAGCGCGCCTCTTTCGATGTCGCTCTGTCTCGCTTCGCTTCGTTTGCTGCGTTGCGCGACGGGAGGCGAACTATAGCAAACGAGATTGCGCGCTGCCTAGAGGGTTTTCGAAAAAATGCGCAAATATTTTTCGATCCCTCGAAACATGAACAAATTGAAAACGGGAACTGTGTCAAACAAGCTTTCGTTGTCCACATGGCGGCCCTGAAGGGCGCCAAAAACTAGCCGCGTGTCGAACAATAGACGACATGCGGCAGAGAATTCTTGCAATGGACTGGATACTTCGACTCGAATTGCCAACGCTATAATCTCCCTCCCCGCGATGTAGGTCAGCCAACGGCACGGAATGGCGACTTCCGGCGCGGGATCAGGACGGACAACGCGTCATTCGAATTTCGAGAGGAGCACAATGAATCAGGAAGCAAGGGTGGCGATCGTCACCGGCGCGGCACGAGGGATCGGTCTCGCAGTGGCGCGTCGTTTTCTTCAAGAGGGATATCGGGTAGCGCTGTTCGACATCGATGACGCGGAACTCAATCATGCCGCTACACAGCTGCAGCCGAGCGACTCGGTGTTGACCATCCATTGCGATGTTTCGCTCCCATCTGAAGTCGGCGCGGCCGTGAGCCAAGTGGAACGGCGTTTCGGCCGCATCGATGCCCTCGTCAACAATGCCGGCATCGCGGTATTCAAGCCCTTGCTCGATACCACTTACGAAGAATGGGAAAGGGTCATGGCGGTGAACCTGGGCGGCCCCTTCATCTGCACCCAGGCTGTCGCTCCCATCATGTTGAAGCATGGCGGGGGCAGCGTGGTAAATATCGCGTCCATTTCAGGACTGCGCGCGAGCACGCTGCGCGTGGCTTATGGCACCAGCAAGGCGGGATTGATGCATCTGACGAAACAGCAGGCAGCTGAACTCGGCAATGTCGGCATTCGGGTAAATGCGATCGCGCCAGGGCCGGTGGAAACCGCCATGGCCAAGCAAGTCCATTCGGCGGCGATACGCGCCGATTACCATGATGCCATTCCGCTGGCACGCTATGGAACGGAAGAGGAAATCGCCAATGCGGTGTATTTCCTGTGCAGTCCGGGAGCCGCTTATGTGAATGGGCAAACGCTCGCGGTCGATGGCGGCTTCGACGCCACCGGCATCGGTTTGCCGACCTTGAGAACCGGGCGCTAGACTTACAGCAAATTCATGCATTCATAAACAAAACATAAACAAAAGGCCAGCTAGACGCTGGCCTTTGTCATTCGCGGCCACCTTGCGGACGGCCGGCGGCGATGCACACGTGCATCAGAGGGTGCGGGTGATGGTGCGCACTCTTTCCACCTGGGCAGCGTTTACACGGCCGAGGGAAGGCACTGCCTGCACCATCTGCAGCGTCTTGGCCACTACGTCGAGGAGGCGGCTGGTGGACGCATTCGACGACCGCTTGGCAGTGGATGTGGTGCCGGCGATAACAGGAAGGACATTGGCGTAATTCAGGGTGGAAGTCGTCATGGCTTGCTTTCTTCAATTGATCTCTTGGTGTGATCAATGTACGCCTTCCTCCAGGCATTTCCCAATTTCATCTCGTGTTACCAGTCATCATTCGGGCGAATAGCAGTTCGAACCTCTCTGCGCCAAAACAATATGGTTATGCTTTTTGCAATGCGTCCACTGCTTCTATTTACCAGGTGGAACGCAATTGAACAGGCCGACGGCGTGCCTTTCCGTTCTTCAAATGGAAAACGGGGCTCTTCGCTGGGAGGCGAGTCCAAACCGCTTTGCCCAAACCCTTCGAGCCTAAGGTGCCGCCCCCTGTCTCTGCTCGCGCTCGTCTGCGGCCTTCTCTTTTTCGTAAAGCTCCACCAGCTGCCGCAAGGCCTGCACGGTAGACGCGTGGTCGCCCTTGTGCAGGATGCCATGGCCACCCGCAGCAATCCATTGCTCGATGTTTTCCGGCGTATCGTCGATCAGCACCTTGTGCTTGCCGCTGAATTCCTGCTTGCGCTTCTTGGGCACGACATGCACGGTGAATTCCGGACCGAAAATCCGGCTGACCCATTCCCGCTTCTGCTCCTGAAACACCTTGGAAGACGGCGCGCCGGTAAGAAATACCGGCTCGAGATCCTTGGTGGCTTCCCAAAGCGCCAGGCATCCTTCGATCAGCTCAAGCTCGGCGAAGAAGCGCTTGTCGGCATTGATGATCTTCCACAATCTGCTGCGTTCAAGCTGGTTCGGGTGCTTGCCGCTGAGGCGCTTCACGCGCGCATCGAAATCGGCGAACACGCCATCGAGATCAAGGAAGACTTGCAGTTTCGGTGGATGGGACATGAATGTCGCTTGCATGTGGGGGAAGACGACTGCCCATTGGGGACATCGCCTTCCCGGTTGGGGATACAGGATTGATCGGGAATATCCCGTGCGGTTCAAGGGACGCGGCGCCAGGCGACGGCATCAGTCGCGCCTTTCCCGAAATTCGACATCGATGACGCCCGGATCCGATTGAGGCCGACCGTGTGGCGCTGACGGCTGCATGGAAAAGGAAGCGGCCCACCGTTGGAGCAGGAGGCGCTTGACGCGCTGATAAGCGATCATGAATGCGAGCGCGAATCCGGTGGTGCATGCCCCGATCGCGTCACCCCGCACGAGGTGGACGGTGAAACCCAATGCAAGCAGCGCCAGCATGGTCGGTCGCCGAACGGCGATTGGCAGAATGCCCACGGTCCCGAGCCGGCCTTCGCGCAAGCGAGGCAATCGCATAAATAGAAAACCCAACAGCAGGCCGGCGAAGAAGCGGCTGATGCCGAGGCCTTCGGCGATCATGCCGACCACCACCACGCCGGCGTGGGTAAGCATCATCGCCAGAAAGATCAGTGCCAGCAGGAAACCGGCAAGCGCAGCTTTCGGGGCGCGCATGACGATGCCGATGAGCATCGGTATGACTGCATTCATTTGCATGAGAAAGGGCGCAGTAAGCGCGAATCGAAAACTCGTTTTGTACCATGTAAACCGTATCCCTGCGGAGCCACGGATTGCCCCTCGGGCGCCAGCATGCGCCCGCGCCGGACAAAATGCGAAAGCCTGAGCTATCCCAGAGAAGCAGCCGATTTTCCGGCCACAATGGAAGTCAAGCCCCATGGGCGTGTCTCGGAGGTGCGAGATGGCAGCAAGCCGGCAGCGCGTGCTTTTCCTGGAATTCGACGGGGTATTGCATCCCCTGAGCGCCCTGCATTGGATAGGCATGGGCGTATCGCTTGAAACCGCATGCCGCCAAGGCCGTCTGTTTCGCTGGGCCTGGGTCCTGGCTGACATGTTGGGATCTCATCCGGACGTCTCGATCATGATTCATGCCGGCTGGCGTTTCTGGAATTCGGAACGGCAGCTCGCCGCCTTGCTCGGGCCGCTCGCCTCCCGCTATGAAGGCATGGTCGACCGCCGCTTCAGCCGGTGGCAAGGGATCGACGACGTGGTCCGGTGCCGGGCCTGGAAAGATTTCCGCATTCTCGACAGCTTTACCGCATCCTTCCCGCCGGCGTTGGAGCAACTGATTGCCTGCGATGCCGAAAGCGGGGCCTACAACGAGGGCGTTCGACAAAGGCTGCAGGCATGGCTGGAAAAGGACCATGCCGATGATCGTCTACCGCTGCGCGGGTAGCGCCATGCAATAACTGCGACGCCCGCGCGAGGCACGCCTTGCGGCATCGGATCACTGCTCGCGGCCAGATGAATTTTGACGGGACGCATGCAGCATCAGCACACGGCGCAGCGCCTGCACCTTGCTCCAGCAGAGATAATTCAGCAGCAACAGCAGCGCCAGCCATGATCCCCGGTTTTCATGCGCGAGCAATTCTCCGAAATGCAGCAGCGTGACGAGATTGAGCGCCACGTTAGCAGCCAGCACCAGCCTCAGGTAGCGATTGAGTACGACGACGCCGGCCGCGCCGTAGTAATGCAGATAAGTATCGTAAAGACGCACGAAGACGTCATGAGGCAGCGTCAGCACGCCGCGGATGAACTGGGATAAAAGTGCGCGCATGGCGGCCCTCCATTTAAGGCGCCGCAGGGCGTTGGAATCCAGCGCTCGCTGATGACGCTTGCGGCGGCTGATTTCAATCTAGCAGGGTAAAAATGCAGGAATCTTAACCTTGCCCAAGCTTTTCCCGAATAGACGAAAATTATTTCACCGGCCGCGATTTCGAGGAAAGACGCTCAAGTTCGACGCGGCGAGGGAAGGCCGGCGTCAATGTGCCCATGCGCTGGCAGCGAGGAGTGGATCAGCCGCTCGCAAGCGCCGGCGAAAGGAGGCAGTTCTTTGTTCAGCGCTGATCGCCGTCTTGATCCTGCATGGACGGCCCTAAGCGGCACGAACCTTTTCGGTGTAGCGGCAGTCCGGATAGGAGGAGCAGCCGCGGAAGTCGCCATATTTGCCGCTGCGCTGCACCAGCTGCCCGTCGCCGCATGCCGGGCAGCCGGCGGTGCCGTCGCGTGCCCGCATTTTCCGATTCGCTGCAGTTGCCGGGGCCGACGCGGACGCAGCGTTGAGCTTCCAGATGTCGAGCGCCGCGCGGCTGGCAGGATCGTGCAGCAGTTCGGTGACGAACATCGAAGGATTTGCCTCGCATGACATCAGGATGGCCCTGCGGCGTGCGCGGGTGAGCGCCACGTACATCAGCCTTCTTTCCTCGGCGTACGGTTCCGCTTCCGCATGCGGCATGACCAGGTCGAGCATGGGATCGTCCGTCTGCATCGAGGGGAAGGCATGCGGTCCGCCTTCCATCAGGCCAAGCACGATCACGCAGTCCGCCTGCAGCCCCTTGGCGCCATGGATGGTGCGGCTCTCGATATCCAGCCAGTCGGAGAAATTTGAAGGAGCAGGCACCTGTTCGAGCAGCCGCTTGTACCGGGCAAGGATGAATACCGAACGCTTCGCGCCAGCGTCGGCGGCTTCCCGGTGCAAGCGCTGCAGTACGTAATTCAGGCCCGCGCCCGCCTTGTCCCTGGCCGGGTACTGCATCACGGTGACGCTGCCGCGGACCGACGGATCGGCGGCGCGCACCTTCTTGCCGAAGGGGTTGCCATCGAAATCGACATAGCGCGAAGCGACGTCGGCAATGCCCTGGCAGGATCGAAAAGTTGAATCGAGGCGCAGCAAGGCGGCGCGGCCGAAGCTAGCTTCGAAGTTCTTGAACAGGGATACGTCGGCGCCGGCAAAGCGGTAGATCGACTGCCAATCATCTCCGACGCAAAACAGCTTGCAGCCCGGACGGGCGTCAAGCATGGCGCGCAGCAGGCGCGCCCGTCCCTGCGAAATATCCTGGAATTCGTCCACCAGGATTAGCTTGAAACGATGCCGATGGCTCCCATCCCGGATCGCGCTTTCCGCCTTGATGATCATGTCGTCGAAATCGATCTCGCCGCGCGTGGCCAGCCTTTCCGCATAGCGCGCGCCGATGGCATCGGCCACGCGGGCGAACAATGCAGCCCGATGCGGGTCCGCGCACTGCCCGGTCCGCCGGATCAGTTCCGTGCCGCCGATCCGATTCGACTTCGCGTGCCGGATGAATGCGCGCAGCAGCCCCGTGAGGAAAGGACTGCTCTCCGTCCTGATCCAGGCGTCGAGCGCTTCCTGCGCTTGCCTGCCGGGACGGCTTGCCACGACGTGGCCGCCCTTCTGCATCCAGGCGGCGAGTCGGCGCAACAGCTGTCCGCTGGCGTACTCGTTAGAGGTGGTGCATAGACAGACCGCCAGCTCCGCGCCGGCCGATTGCTGCCACGCCAGGCTGTCGCGGTGCTTGACCGAGAATACCGGAGCAGGCCGGCCATGGGCGTCCTGCATCAGATGGTCGACATGGGCGTCGAGCTCGCGCAGATGGAAGCTGGGCCGGTACTGGCACCGCCTGCCGTCCGGCGAAACATAGTGCACCGGCTTTTCGTAGGCATAATCGACCCCATGCAGGAACAGCCAGTTGGCAATCGCCAATTCGCCCTGGCTGGCAACCATCTCTCCGTTCAGGGTGAGATAGCCTCGGCGTCCACCCTGTCGCGTGCCGCTGCGCAGCAGATGGCGTTCCCAGGCGTGCGGCGACTGCAGATCGGCCGGACGCGGCGAAGGCTTCAAGTAAAGCGCGGAAAGCTCGATCCAGGCTGAATCGAAGCCGGCGTTTTCCTTGCGCAGCGCCGCAATGATGTCGCCCATCATTCCATCAATGGCGCCTTCGTCGAGGACGGCGGCCGGCGCGGGCACGGCCCTTGTACCCGCAGCAGCGCCGATGGATTGGCCAAGGGCATGAAAGGTCTGCACCCGAACGGCAGCGCCCTCCAGCAGATTGCCGAGCCGCGCAGCGATCCGGTCCCGGATTTCGGCAGCCGCGAAGTTGTTGAAAGCCAGCACCAGGATTTCCTCCGGCCGGGCATAGCCGCGGTCGATTGCGTAGCCCACCTTGCCGACGATGACCGAGGTCTTTCCCGAGCCTGCGGAAGCGACGAGCAGATTGCGGTCCTCCATCACCACGCAAGCCCGCCGCTGCTCGAGAGTCAGGGGCGCGCTCTCGACGCCATCGAAAAATCCCGCATAGCGCTCCAACTCGTCATCGACGAACTGACGGTTGCGCTGGGCCACGGCCGCTTCCAAATCCGCAGGCATCGTCCCCGCCCCGCCCGCCTGCGCGCCGTCGGCGGACTGCTCGCGCGCCCAGCGATCCACTTCCCACGCCGACAAGTAAAGCGGTCGATAGAGCAGGCCGGCGAGCGTTCCGGACGGCGCCTCTTGACGTCGCTGCGGCTTGGGCCTGGCTGCATCCGAATGAGACGCCGCGAAGGCATTTACGGCACGCTGAATTTGAATTGCATCGGCTTTTATCGCCTCTACCCGGTGCCAGATGCCGCCGGCAAAGCCGAAGGCCAAGGTATCCCACACGACGCCTTCGTCGACCACCACTTGCTGCAAATCGCCATAGGCAATCGGCGCGCCGCCGTTGAAGATCATGCCTTCATCGGTGAGCGCAAGCGTCCATTCCGTTGTGCCGGTAAGCCATTGTCCGATCAAGCCGGAACTGAATCTCTTCATCATTCTTCTGCGGGTCACGGACTAGAGCGGGTTATGGACTCAAACAGCGCTGGTGGCCGTGTCTTATACCAAGATTTGGCGCGCCCTACAATGCGGGCCATGGCGCCGACGCAGGCAGGTGAACAGAGTTACAACTCATTACAAAGAGCCAAAAAATCTGTCGGCCCGTTTGCCGGAAGAAGCGTTGAAGAAACGGCGTGACGGGCAAGCCGTCCCTCCGTTCCATCGTCTCCAATCAATATCAACTACAGGATCCATCTTGATTTTCTCCGGCGCCCATCAACCAGCGCTTCCCCTCGCCTCATCGTCGTTCGTTCACAATGGCATTCAGTACAGCGGCTTTCTGCAATATGTGATGTACCAGAAGGCGCTGCTGTTCGGCGACATCCGCATGGCGGACCGAATCCTCAAGACACGGGCCATCGCCAAGCAGCGCGAGCTTGGCCGCAAAATACGGGGCTGCGTCCAGGCCGCCTGGCGCCGCGTGGGATCCGATGTCCTGTTCGATGGATTGAAGGCCAAAGTCATGCAGCATGCCGGCATGCGCGCATGGCTGCTTGGCCGACCGGATGTCGAGTTGCTGGCGGCGGACGAATTCTGGGATGTCAGCAGCGCCGACTTCCTTGACTGCGACGCCGGCAGCGAGGGCGCCATGCGGAAGGGAGAAAGTCCTCTTGGTACCGCGCTCCTGCGGCTGAAGCAGCAGCTGGCGGCTTGAATCGCAGCGCACCCGCCATTCACGCGCAAGAATCGCTGATCAAATTTTGGGCGGGACTGCGCCGAGGCTTGAAAGTCTGATGCGCAAGGCTCCGTTGTTCGTTGGCTTGCTGGCTACGCTCATGGCCAGCGTGTTCACTTCCCGCCACCTCCGCGCCCGGCGTCGAGTTCATATGCCTGCCGCTTCCACGGCGGTCTTTTCCACTTTGACAACAGGACTTTCAGTGCGTGTCGCGTCCATGGTTTGGACGATTCATTTTCCTGATGCGCCGTCTGCGAAACATGACGGCCCCTTTGCGCTTCCCTATAATGGGCGCCCGCGGCCAAGTGCCGCGATTGGTTTCATGACAATACTGGATTTGAATGCTGTTCCACCGCGCCCGCCATCATGTCAGGGCACTTTCCGCTTTCCTCGTTTGCCGCTTGCTTGCCTGCTTCATGTTGAGTCTGGCGGCATGTCTGCCCCTGCATGCCGCCGAAACGGCGCCAATAAGGATCGGCGCCGGACTGTTGATTCAATCCGACGCGGCGCTGCCGCCGACCGGCACCCCGAACTGGCGTGCCGCGGCCCTGCCTTACCGTCAGCCGCGCCCGGCAGATGCGGGCCTCCAGACATACTGGTTCCTTGCTCCGTTCCGCCTCGTCGATAGCGGCGACAGCCCATCGAGCGTGGTGTTCTCGAGCCTGCCCAATGGCGGCAAGATCTACATCAATGGCGCCCTTGCCGCGGATCTCGGTACCTCCACGCCGCAGGTCTGGTCAAGGCGTCTGCGTCCCTTCATGATCAACGTGGCGCCCGGCGTGCTGCGTCAAGGCAGCAACACGATTGCCATTCGCTTCGCCGTGCACGATCCCTTTGTGGCGCTGGGCGAGATCCGGCTTGGCCCGCGCGCCGCGCTTCAGGAAACGTTCGATACCGTTCACTTCTGGAAGATCGGCAGCTATCAATACACCAATACGCTTTGCTTTTTCATGGGCGCCTTTGCGCTGGTTTTCTGGCTGCGCCGGCGCGCCGAGCGGGCCCATCTCTACTTCGGCATCTGCGCATTGCTGTGGGGGCTGCGCACCGTGGTCGCCTTCATCCCGCAATTTCCGGCGGAATACTGGCCGCTATGGCGAACCACCTGCTATCTGACGACGGGAGCCTTCCTGGTGTGCATCATCCTGGCGCCGCTCCGGCTGGTAGGGTTTCGCAGCCGCCTGCTGGATCGGGTTCTGCTCGCGCACTGGATCCTGGGCGTCGCCGCATTCGCTCTCTTCGGCAAGCGGCTGCAGCTGTTCATCGACACCGCATGGCACGCTGCCTTCCTGCCGTTTGCATTCTTCATGTTCTGGCAGGTGGCGCTGAACGCATGGCGCAAGCCGAGCACCACGCATGTGGCCATGCTGCTCACCGCCATCGGCGTCATCGGCCTGTCATTGCATGACCTGATTGCCATGAACGGCTGGTTCGGCACCGCGCCGGTGTTTCTGCTCCACGTCGGCGTTCCGGCCCTGCTGCTGGCGATGCTGTGCTCGATCATGGATCGTCTGCTGCTTTCGCTGGAAGCCACCGAGAACGTGAATGACAGGCTGACGGCGCTGGCTCATCAGCGCGAAAAGGAACTGCTGCTCCAGTATGAGAAACAGAAGCAGCTCGCCTACCAGCATGCGGCCAATCATGAGCGCCAGCGCATCATGCAGGAAATGCACGATGGCCTCGGGGCGAAGCTGGTGGAAGCGCGCGAGCTGGCAGTCGATCTCGACGCTCCGGGTGCCGGCGTGGCGCCCGTGCTGGAAGAGGCGCTGGACGAAATGCGGATGGTCATCGGCTCCCTGGCTTCGAGCAATCCCGACCTGGTGGCTGCGCTGGGGGAATTCCGCTACCGGCTCATCGCGCGCCTGACGCGGGCCGGCGGCAAGCTCTCCTGGCGCACCGAAAATCTTCCCGATTGCCTGCTGGTCAATCCCTACAACGGCATGCACGTACTGAGCGTTCTGAACGATGCCGTCAACAGCTTCATCCGCGCAGGCGCCGCGCGGCCGCTGTCCATCTGCATCATTCATCAGCCCGAGTGGCTTGAATTGCAGATCCAGGGTTCCGAACACCCGGTATCGAGCATCGTCCCGGGCATTTCCGCGGCGGTTCAGCAACGGATGGAGCGGCGTGCAGAAGCGATGAACGCAACCCTTACACTGCAGCCCGGAGGGACTGGTTGCAGGTTGCAATGGCGTCTGCCTGCCGAGCCGGCTCAACAGCAGGCCGTGGCGTAGCCCGCCTCGTGGACCGATTCGGTCGGCGGCCGCGCGTTCATGGGCGCCGCGCCGCGCCGGACGGGACCGCACCGGCAGGATTGCCGTCGGCATCGAAGGATTTCAGATAAGCGATCAGATCCTCGATCCGGCCTTCGCTGCCGAGGCCGAAGAACCGCATTGCCGTGCCGGGAACCACATTGCCGGGCGAGCGGATGAAGGCAGCGAGCGTCTGTTCCGACCACACGATGCCGGAGCGCCGCATCGCTTCCGAATACTTGAAATCGCCGGCTTCGGCCGCCGGGCGGCCAACGATGCCGTTCAGCTGCGGGCCGAAAGCGCCGCGCGCCGACGGTCCGACCTGATGGCATGAAGCGCATCTGGCGAAGACAGCCTTGCCGGCGGCCGGGTCGCCGCCAGCACGTGCCGAGGGCATCGCCGTCGCCAACATCGGCGCCAGCCAGATCAAGATGAAGCGATTCATGTCAGGCCCATTTTTCGTCATGCAGGCGCCATCTGCTCAGCGGAATGACCTTGAGATTCGCCGTATATTCCGGTGGCGGGAATGTTTCCATAATGGGTTCGGATGACGCGGCAGCAGATGATACGCGGCTATCCGCGAAAGCAGGAATTCCATGCTCATCACACGGCAGCGGCTCCCGATTTTCCAGTCCTAAAACAAAAGCCCCGCTCGGGCAGGCCGAACGGGGCTTTTGCATTCGAACCGCCGGTTCAGAACGGGATGGCGTCATCCTCGTATTCGAACTGCGGCTGGCGCCCCTTGGCGGGTGCGGACTGATGGCGCGGCTCGGCATCATGCGCCGCCTGCTGGCCGTCCTCATGACCGGCGTGGCGGCCGCCGAGCATGCGCATGTCGTCGGCGATGATCTCCACCGTCACGCGCTCCACGCCATCCTTGCCGGTCCACTTCCGGCTCTGCAGCTTGCCTTCGATGTAGACCAGCGATCCCTTTTTCAGGAATTCACCGGAAATCTCGGCCAGCTTGCGATACATGACGATGCGGTGCCACTCGGTGGCTTCCTTCTTCTCGCCCGTCGCCTTGTCCTTCCAGGTTTCGGTGGTGGCGAGCGTGAAGTGGGCGACCGGGTCGCCGCCGTTGGTGTAGCGCAGTTCCGGCGCATGGCCGAGATAGCCGATCAGAGTGACTTTGTTCAGTGTTGCCATGGCAAATCTCCTCGATGATTAAAGTATGTCGAGCCGTACGCCCTGCTCGGCATGGGCGCCGGGCACTTCCTTCCCGGCCTTCAATGCCGCCGCGATCGCCTTCTTGTTGGGCGTGGGCGGCGGCGCTTCATGCCGCGTCAGGAATTCCGGCGGCAGCTCGGCTTCGCTGTCCACTACCACCTGCGGCGGATTGCGCTTGATCGCCAGCGAGAACAGCGCGGTCGTAGCGCGTTCCCGCTGCGCCGCCTGCATCAGTTCCAGGATCAGGCGCCGGCCGCGCTCGGCGGAGCGCTGCAGCGCCGCCTGCCGCGACTGCAGGCTGGCGATGGTCTGCTCCACGCCGGCAGCGGCGGCCTCGACGTTGCGCACCATCTTCGCCAGGTTTTCCAGCCGCTCATCGAGCGGGCCGGAGATGCTTTCCAGCGTGTCGGCGATCAGGCGTTCATCGTCGTGGCGCTCGGCCAGAAGCTCGGCCAGCTGGCGATATTGCGCCGCCAGCTCGAAGGCTTCGAACACCGGATTCATGCAGCCACTCCGAAGGCATCGTCGTTATGCGACTCGAGCACCGCCTTGCGCTTGTCCTTGGCGATGGTCAGCTCCGACAGCGCGTCGGTATCCGGCAGCGTGGTCGCCACCCGGTAGGCCGTGGAGAACGCCTTGAACAAATCGTCGAGCGTGTTGGCATGGTCGATGGCATCCATCAATTCCGCCTTCTGCTCGCGCGGCATTTCGCGCTGGGTCGACACCGGTTCCTCGCCCGCATCCAGCCAGCCCAGCAGGCGGCGGCCGATCTCGGCATCCGGCTTGAAGATCTCGCCGTCGAACAGCCGGGTGCGGTCCTTGCCGACGTAGGCCATGTGCTGCACGTCGATCTCGAAGAACGTGGTGAACTCGTACTCGATGCCGTCGCGCATCACCGGCGCCAGGCCGATCTTGCGCACCGTCTGCTTGCCGGTTCGCTCATCCTTCTCCTGCACGTACTCGGTCTTGGCGCGCATGGTGCCGATGATGTGGCAGGGGCTGCGCAGCATGGCTTCGACCAGCGCATTGTGCTCCGGCGTGACTTGGCGCCAGGCTTGCCAGCTGTTGCCGGTCTTGTCGGCGATCTTGCCGTGGCGGTCGAGCGAGCCGCCCTCCCCGCTCCAGGCATGCGACAGGCTGTCGATGATGATGGTCGACACGCCGGCTTCCTCGAAAGCGCGGATGGCTTCGATATAGCGCGCCGGGGTGTACGGCGGGCTGAGTGTCAGCACGTCGTAGCCATCCGGAAGCAGGTCGGCATACAGGTCGCCGCTGCCATGCTCGGTATCGATCATGCCGATGCGCCCGCCTAGGCCGCTGGCGATCAGCAGGGCCGAATAGGTCTTGCCGCTGCCGGCGGGGCCGGACATGCCGAGGCGCAGTTTGGCACGGCGCTTGGTCGCGCGGTGAATTTCAAATTTGCTCATGTGACGCTTCCTTTCATTGTCGTCGTGTTCGAACTGCTCCCGGCGGCCAACCTCTTCGTACCATTGCATGCCGCCATCATCCATACCTGCCTGTTCATCCATTCATCATCCTCGACAGAGGGCGACGCATTCCCGGTCACCACCTTTTCGGTAGCCTTTCAGGATGCCGCCGCAGACGGTTTTCCTTCGCTGCCGGCGCCTCAATGCAGGCGCTTGATCTTCAATTGCGCCAGCACGTCCTTCGCCTCGGCCGAAATGCCATGGGACGGCAGCAGATCGGCCACATGGTCGGGCGGAAGGCGGCGCCGCGCCAACGCATCACGCAGCACGCGCTCGCGGCCGGCGGCATCGCTTCCCAGCGACGGCGTCCAACGCACCGGCTGCTGGCGGCTGCGCGCTTCCAGGACGCGCTTTTCATACGCCTGGCGAAATGCCGAACGCGCAGCCGCCATGTCGCCGGCGCGCAGCTGCGACAATATCTCGCCCCAGGCCCGGGCCATTTCTTCCGTCCACACCACCGAGCCGCTCTCGTCCTGAGGAATCATGTTCCAGGCTTCTTCCGCATCAGGCCGGCCATCCTCGATGCGGACCAGGACATCCGCCAGCTTCAGCGGTCCGGTGAGCTCCAGCCGGCAGCGGCCGAGCGCCGAGAGCACCTGGGCCTCGTCGAATGCCGCCAGATCGCCTGCCAGCATTTCCACCGCCGCGGACGACAAGGGCTGGCCGCAGACTTCCGCGCTCAGCGCGATCGCCTCCATCAGCTTCCGGCTCGGTTTGGCATCGAGCAGGCTTGGCAACAGGTGGGCGGATTCGAGATAACGCATCGTTTTCCTTCGTTGGGCAGCTGGACTGCTGCAGATCACTGGGAAGCCGATTCCGTTCCGCCAGCGTGGGCGGCGGCCGAGATCGGCGACTCTTTTGGTTGCAAATAATCAACAAAACACGCCTTGCCTGAGTTACACTTCGAGGAGGTCGGCCTCCCGCCACTTTTTGCGCGGATGGCTGCCTGCGGATGACGTTAGGCGGGATCAATCAACGAGAACCATGGATGGCTGATGGACAGTACACAAATACGGCATAAGAACTTCCAGAAACTGTTCGACGACTTCATCAATCAGAACGCCGGTTTGCCCCAGCGCGGCATGCTCAAGCTGTTCGCGCAGCGCCTCAATCTCTCCGACCGCTACCTCAGCCACATCAAGTGCAACCGCAAGAACATCGGCAACGCGGTCGCCCGCGCGATCGAAGCCCAGCTGCAACTGCCGCGCGGCTGGATGGATCGCGAGCACGACACGTTGAACATGATGCCGGCCGATGAAAAGGAAAAACTCTTCGTCGAAACCGCGCTCACCCTGTTCCGCGCCCAGCCTACCGACGCCCGTGAGCTGATGCTGGACCTGCTGCGCCAGAGGCTGCAGGCTCCCGCCCCTTCCATCAAGACGCAGCGCCGGAAAGCTGGCTGACCGTTCCCGCATCGACAGGTTCCGGGCGGTGCCGGCTACACGCCTCCGCCGACCTTTCCATCGATCCATTCTTGCAGCACGGAAGTCTCGAAACCACTGTGAATACTGTATATAAGCACAGTACATCTTAAACAGCTGCAGGCGAAATATCAATACTTTTTTGGTTGCATTTCTAGCCAACAGGTAGCAACGTAAAGATCAATCCCGCTTCCGGCCGCACGCTGTTTCCGAAACCGGAACGTTGCATCGTCCCTTGAGACGATATGAGGCTATACCTTTGTTTTTCAATAGTTTTATGGCGTTTTTATGCGAGAAGTCCGGGCACGGAGAGTACTTGGCCTCAAACTGCGTATCACGCCTCCGCCACGGCTTGCCGAGATCCGGACGATGGAATTATTGCAACCTTTTTGGTTCTTTTCATTAATTGCATGAACTGGATCCTGGACCCTTCCCGCCATTGATGGCGAGCAGAAGATATCGGCTTAGGGATTTGGCGTATCGGCAGCTTCCGTAAAATGGGAAGTGTGCAGAATGGTCAACTTCAGGAGGCATCATGAAGCGCTCGGTGTTCCTTGCGGTACTCGCTGGCTTGCTGGTATCTGCCTGTTCGTTCGATCCGGCCGAGCCTTATGGCATCAATCAGGTGCGGCACTCGTCCGCAGTTCAGGGAAGCGGCAACACGGCAGGGCCGGGCACCAGCATCGCGGCACCCCGAAGCTGAGCTAACCCGCTTTTCTCCTGAGAATTTCGGCGCGCAGGTTCTCGAACTGCGTCCGGGTTTGTCTCGCGATGAAGTGGGGCCCGAGGCCGGGCGGCGTCCAGACGTTGGGCACGGACTCGCTGTAATAAACCACACGCACGCCACCCTCCTCCTGCACCAGGCGCGTCAGGGCGGTGCCGCTGCGCAGGCTGCCCCCGGCCACGCTGGAACGCACTTCCCTCGGTGGAAAGAGCTGGATGTCCCTGATCGATTCGAAGGGAACGGAAAACGGGCCGAAGCGGACGGCACCTTTCTGTTCCACTTGCAGCTGGTTGCCACTGCGCTTCAGCACCCGGCTCGATTCGATGTCCGGAAACATGTCCGCCATGTGATCGTAGTCGATAAGCACGCTCCAGACTTCGCCGACGCTGGCCGGCACCAGCACACTCGCCTCCACCACCACCGACTCACCGATCCGGCGCACCTGCACCGCCGGCGGCTCCAGATCGGCCGCGCCTGCATCCAGGACCAACGCCAGGGCAAGCGCCAGCGGCCAGCAAAGCCGGCGCAAGATGTTCAAGGTGTTCAAGATGGAGGACTCGATCATCACATCATGTGCCGAATGCAGTCGTTCGTCGGCCTATCCAGTCAAACCGAAAAGTCTTCCGCGGAGGAAGCGTACTTTGCTTGGATTGCAAGCCGGCCGGAAAATTTCCTGGCGTATCGATGGCAATGCCGCAGCGACACTCACCTTCACCAGTAACTGGAGCCACCCATGCAAGACGAATACCATCTCGACCGCTTTCTACTGGCCCAGGCGCCGGTGTATGACGATGTCGTGGAGGAACTGCGCCAGGGGCGCAAGCGCAGCCACTGGATGTGGTTCGTCTTTCCGCAGATCACGGGACTCGGCCGCAGCGCGATGGCGAATCACTATGCGATTGCCTCGCTGGACGAAGCCCGCGCCTATCTCGCTCACCCGGTGCTCGGCGCCCGTCTGCGCGAATGCGCGACGCTGGCGCTGAACTCGCCGCAGCCATCGGCGCTCGCGCTGTTCGGGCCGCCCGATGATATGAAGTTTCGGTCGTGCATGACGCTGTTTGCTGAAGCTGCGCCGCAGGAATTGGTGTTTGCTGCCTGCCTAAGGAAGTTCTTCGACGGACGACCGGACGCAGCGACTCTTGAGGCGCTGCGGGCGCAGCAATGATCGGTTGCCATGACTGGCGCATCCTTGCTGGTCGATCACGGCCAGGCAATGGACACGGCTTCATCCGCCGGCGCACAAGAAAACGGGCGGCACTTGGCCGCCCGTCGATCACAGCTTGTCCGCAGCGAGTCAGCCGCGCCCGCGCATCACCTTCCGCTTCAAATACTCGAAGTTGATGCTGTACTGCTCCGGCCGGCTGATGTTGTAGTGCAGCCGCTCGATGTACTCCGCATCGAAGGTGTCGCCGATGCCGCCCGCGGCTTCCGCCAGCAGCTGAATGCGGCAGGCGTTCTCCAGCATGATGGCGAGAATCACCGTTTCCTCCACGCTCCTGCCCACCACCGCCACGCCGTGGTTCCGCATCAGCACCGCCTTGCATTGGCCGAGCGCCTTGGCCACGCCTTCGCCCATGTCCTTGGAGCGGATCAGGTCGATGGTGTCGGTGTAATACGGCAGGCCGTCGGCGAAGGCCACGCTCGGCTGGCTGATCATCTTCAACTGCTTGCCGGTGGCCGACAACGCCACGGCATTGTCGGGATGGGAGTGGATCACGCTGTTCACATCCGGCCGGGCCTTGTAGATTTCCGAGTGGATGAAGACTTCGCTGTGACGCCGGCCGCCGCCGCCGACCTTCTCGCCATCGAGATTGCAGATAACGATGTTGTCCATGGTGATTTCATCGAAGCCGTAGCTGTGCGGCTTCATGAAGAAATGGTTCGGGTCGCCCGGCACACGCACCGACAGGTGGCCGCGCGTCAGGTCGGCCTGGCCGTTGTGCTCGAGGATGAGGCCGCCGTCGATCACCTTCTGCTTGGCCTCTTCCACCGTCATGATTTCCGCTTCGCTTTTCATGCTGTCTCCTGGTTGTCGGGTTGGTTGGGCCGGCTCACGCGGCCTTGATCAGGTTGGGTTCGAAAATCTTCACCAGGTCCTGCGCGATCGGCGAGTACTTCGCATGGGTGCGCAGCATGAAGCTGGAGAAGCCGTCGCTGTTGTGGTGCTTCTTGCGCTCGTTCGGCAGGTCGATGCGCTGGTTGCGCGCCGGGTCCCGCACCAAGCCCATCGTATCCTGGCCCTGCTCCATCTTCTTCAGCTCGCGCTTCAGCGTGCGGCGGTAGATGGCGATGCCCATGTCGGAGCCGCCCAGATTCTCAATGGTGCGGTCGGCGATCGGGCCCTGCGTCACCCAGGCCATCATGTCCTGGCCATCGACGTTGTCGACGATGAATTCGCCTTTCTCGTCGAGATAGGGCACCTCGTACACATGCACGGTATCGAGCAGGTGCTGCGGCACCTTCATGCCCTGCGGCGGCACGTAGGCGTTGTACCAGAGGTGCATGGTGTGCTCGTTGTCCACCGGCACCCGGATCTGGAAGGAGTAGTAGCGCGACTTCTCGTCGCCATTGCCCACCGCCAGCATGTTCGGGAACACGATCGGATGGCCGATGCGCCAGTCGTCGCCATCCTCCGAATGGCCGGCCAGCAGGCGGTGCTTGGTGATGCCGAATTCGAACTCGCGGAAATCGATCTTCTCGTGCTTGGCGCTGATCGCCACCTTGACGCCTTCCTGCTCCTTCTGGAATTCATAGTGGTGCCCGTGCAGCCATTCGGTATGGATGGGATCGAGCGAGTTTTCCATGATCTGCAGCCAGTTCACCGGCAGGATGGTGCGCCCCATCATGCGGATGGTGCCCTCCTGCACGAAGCCGTCGAAGCGCGGCAGCAGCGGCGCCGGCTTGGGGCCGAGGTAGGCGAACAGCAGGCCGCCGAGTTCTTCCACCGGGTAGGCATCGGTCGCCACGCGGGCGCGGAAGGCGGGATTGTCGGGTTCGTTCGGCTGGTCCAGGCACTTGCCTTCGGCGTTGAATTCCCAGCCATGGTAAGGGCAGCGGATGCCGTTCTGCGTCGGGATGCCGTGGGCGAAGGAGGCGCGGCGGTGTGGACACTGCTCCTTGATGAGACCGAGCTTGCCCTCGCGGTCCCGAAACAGCACCAGGTCCTCGCCCAGCAGGCGCACCCGCTTGGTCCATTTGTCCTTCAATTCGACCGCGGCGGCAATGGGCTGCCAGTAACGCCGCATCAGATTGCCCATCGGGGTGCCGGGGGTAATCTGGGTAAGCAGGTCGTTTTGCTCTTTCGTCAGCATGGGTGTCTCCTCGTTTCGAATCGGCAATGGCACCCGGTCTGATGTTGTTTTTGATGTCCCGGGCGGGTCAGTAAAGCGCCCTCGGTTGGAAGGCATGGCGCAAGATTAAACTTAGCTACCTAAGTTGTCAATGGTGACGTCGCGACGAGGGCGCTTCCGCACATTCTCCTGACGCGTACAGCGCCACTCACCCCGGTAGCGCCGCCACGCTACGCCGGGCTCCGAGGACCATACTCCTTTACGATACTTAGATGCCTAAGCCACAAGATCAGGTAAGATATCCGGACGATTTTCGATGCCTTGACAACCGGACCAAACCCACATGAGCGCTTCCGCCAAAAAGATTCCCCAGGATTCCCAGCCCGCAGGCCCCGATTGGCGCGAGACCCTGTCGAGCGAACGCCTGGCCCATCTCGTCAAGCTCACCTATCGCGGCCTCTCGCGGGCGCTGCAGCTGCGGCTGCGCAAGCAGTCGGTGCTGTACGGCCACTGGACCTTGCTGCGCATCCTGTGGCAGACCGACGGCATGACGCAACGCCAGTTGAGCGAACAAGCCGGCGTGATGGAGCCCACAACCTTTGCCGCCTTGCAAGCCATGGAAAAACTGGGCTACGTTTCGCGGCAGAAAATCGCCGGCAACGGCAAGCAGGTTCGCGTTTTCCTGACAGCCAAGGGAGCCGCCTTGCGCAACCTGATCGTGCCGGCCGCCGAGGAGGTCAACCAGGTCGCCCTCGCCGGCATTCCGCCGGAAGACCTTGCCGCCACCCGGCGCACCCTGCTGGCCATCATGCACAACCTCGGCGTCGATGAAGCCGCCGTGCAGGCGGCGGATCTGCCGGATGAGGCGGCCTGATATCCACACAACCTCCATCGCGGGAGAGCGACAGCATGCAGCAATCCAACAAACCCATTCGCATCGGGATGGCCGGCTACGGCGCCGCCGGACGAGCCTTCGTCCCTGCATTCCGCAAGCATTCCGGGTTCGAGCTCGTTGCCATTGCCGAGCCGGCCGTGCAAATCCGGACGGAAATCCAAAGCGAACTGGCCATTCCCGCCTTTCCGGATCTGGCAACAATGCTTGCGCAAGCCGACCTCGACGCGGTCTACATCGCCACCCCAACCGAGCTGCATCCCGAGCATGTCGCCCTCGCCTGCGCCGCCGGCAAGCATGTGCTGGTGGAAAAGCCGATGGCCAAATCGGTGGCGCAGGCAAAGGGAATGGTCGAGGCAGCGGAGCGGGCGGGCGTCATCCTGCTCGTCGGCCACTCGCACAGCTACGACCTGCCCATCCAGCGCATGAAACAGATCATCGATGAAGGCAGTCTCGGTCCGGTCGCCATGGTGCACACATGGTGCTATACCGACTGGATGTACCGCCCGCGCCGCCCGGACGAACTCAAGACCGAACTCGGCGGCGGCGTCACCTTCCGGCAGGGCTCCCACCAGTTCGACATCCTGCGCCTGCTGTGCGGCGGCGAGGCAGTCAGCGTGCGCGCCAAGACCTTCGACTGGGACCCGGAACGCCGCGGCATCGGCGCGCATACCGCCTTCATCACCTTCGCCAATGGGGCGGTAGCGACGGCCGTCTATAACGGCTACGGGCGGTTTTCCAGCATGGATCTTTGCTTCGATATCAGCGAGTGGGGGTTTCATCAGCCGGCGGCGAGCCGGGTGCCCGCGAAGGCTTCTTCAATCGGCGCGTCGCCTGAAGATGAACTGCTGGCCAAGCAGCGGCGCGCTAGGCATGCCATCCCGGAGGCGGCGCCGTTTCAGCCGTTTTTCGGGTTGACGATCGTCAGCTGCGAGCGGGGCGAAATTCGGCAGACGCCGACTGGGTTGGCTGTTCATACGCGGGATGGAACGGAGCACATTAATCTGCCAACGGATTACAGTCCGCGTGATCTGGTGCTGCAGGAATTTTGCGACGCCATCATTGGCAAAATGGATGCGTTGCATGATGGCCGTTGGGGAGTCGCGAACCTGGAGCTGTGTGAAGCGGCAGCGCTTTCCTCAGATACTGCTAAAGAAGTGCCTTTGAGGGAGCAACGATCGATTTGTGAGAACCGGGAAAATCACAAATTTGGTTAATGAGGTTTCAAACGAGACGTTAATACTGGAACTTTCGATTGCTACAGGTGATAGCTCATAGGCTCATTCACTGTTCAGGCCAAATCAAACTTCAATTAAATCGACAAAAGGACTTTTAATTTCCGAAATAAGCCATTTAGCCAATACTAGTGGTTTGCTGCAACCAATGAAGGATTGGCATGGAAATAGCTTACCGAGAGATTAAGCGCTAGACAGTCAAGCGTTACTTATTGTGACGATGGGCGAAAGCGCGAACTTAAAAGTCAACCTCTCTTCCTGGAGATAACAATGTCAAGCGTTAATGCCACTTCGCACAACCAACCGCATTCAACCACAAAACCTAAAGATACCCCCTCTCTTCCCGTACATATTCAAAGTCAAACTCAGAAAAAAGCAACTCATACTACTCCTCAGACCTCTTCGAATCAGTCAACCCAAACACAACCTAAACATAAAGCAGGAATTCAGCAAAAAAAGCAGCCTGTAAGTGGGCTTAATTTAAGGGCTCCTACGAACCGTGGCAGTGGTCCCACCCGCTGACGTAAGTTCGTGTCACGTTTCAATTCTAGAGATCTCTAACTTGCTTTGACTCGTTATTAATCCGCTTTCTCTAGAAATGGAGAGACGGCTCACGCGTTGAACAATCGGGGTGGCGCCGAGATAAACGCTTCTAGGCGCCCCTCTGCATGGTCGAAATTATTAGTGCTATTTCAACCAACAACGTTTAGCTAGAAAGGCTGCAATCTGCTGATCATTCGATTCATATAAAGGGTTTCTCTTTCGACTTTCAGCACTCATTCGACGTTGCTGCAGCCAAACGTCAAACCTCCCGAGCAACAACGGGTATTGCAAGCGCCGTCATGGATGCGACGTCATGCGTATTGACTGGACGCGCGTACTCCACGCAACTACAGCAGTAGACCATATTTGGAATTCACAGGCAGGGCATCTCGCCAATAGTCCGAAAGTCATACCGCTGCAGCAGCCTTTCCTTTATCTGGCCTTCTTACATAAACACGCTCAGTTTCAGCCGCCTTGAGGTAAAAGGGACGACTGCTATTCACTAGGCTTGCCTTCACAACAGCCTTTCTCTTCAATGAATATCATTTAACGTCAGAATGGATTTGATATGCATACCAAATCACAGACTATTAAATAATATATTGGACAAATCTACCATCCAACGGCACCCTCCTGGACTTCCCACTTCTGCTAACTCCAGGAACCCCAAGATGCCCACCTACCGCTCCCACACCACCACCCAAGGCCGCAACATGGCCGGCGCGCGCGCCTTGTGGCGCGCCACCGGCATGAAGGATGGCGACTTCGACAAGCCCATCATCGCCGTCGTCAACTCCTTCACCCAGTTCGTTCCGGGTCATGTGCACCTGAAAGACCTCGGGCAGCTGGTGGCGCGCGAGATCGAGGCGGCCGGCGGCGTGGCGAAGGAATTCAATACCATCGCCGTGGACGACGGCATCGCGATGGGTCATGGCGGCATGCTGTACTCGCTGCCCTCGCGCGACCTGATCGCCGATTCGGTCGAGTACATGGTCAACGCCCACTGCGCCGATGCGATGGTGTGCATCTCCAACTGCGACAAGATCACGCCAGGCATGCTGATGGCCGCGATGCGCCTGAACATTCCGGTGGTGTTCGTGTCGGGCGGCCCGATGGAAGCGGGCAAAGTGCTGAAGGTCGTCAACGATGACAAGAAGGTCATCAAGCTCGACCTGATCGACGCGATGATCAAGGCCGGCGACCCGACCGTTTCGGACGCCGACGTGGCCGAGGCCGAGCGTTCGGCCTGCCCTACCTGCGGTTCCTGCTCCGGCATGTTCACCGCGAACTCGATGAACTGCCTGACGGAAGCCCTGGGCCTTTCGCTGCCGGGCAACGGCACCATCGTCGCCACCCATGCCGACCGCAAGGAACTGTTCCTGAAAGCCGGCCGGCTCATCGTCGAACTGGCGAAGCGCCATTACGAGCAGGATGACTACTCCGTCCTGCCCCGCAGCATCGCCAGCAAGGCGGCCTTCGAGAATGCGATGACGCTGGACGTGTCCATGGGCGGCTCCACCAATACCGTGCTGCACCTGCTGGCGGCGGCGCATGAAGCGCAGGTCGAATTCACGATGGCCGACATCGACCGCATCTCGCGCAAGGTGCCCTGCCTGTGCAAGGTGGCGCCGATGACGAACAAGTATCACATCGAGGACGTGCACCGCGCCGGCGGCATCATCGCCATCCTCGGCGAACTGGCGCGCGCCGGCTTGCTCGACACATCGCTGCCGACGGTGCACAGCAAGTCGCTGGCTGAAGCCATCGAAAAGTACGACATCCTGCGCAGCGACGATCCGGCGGTGCACAAGCTGTTCCGCGCCGCGCCGGGCGGCGTACCGACCCAGGTCGCCTTCTCGCAATCCGAGCGCTACGAGCAGGCCGACCTCGACCGCAAGGAAGGCTGCATCCGCAACCGCGAGCATGCGTACTCACAAGATGGCGGCCTCGCCGTGCTGTACGGGAACATCGCGGAGAAGGGCTGCATCGTGAAAACGGCGGGCGTGGATGAAAGCATCCTGAAGTTCTCCGGCAAGGCGCGGGTGTTCGAAAGCCAGGATGCGGCGGTCGAAGGCATTCTCGGCGATACGGTGCAGGCGGGCGACGTCGTGGTGATCCGCTACGAAGGTCCGAAGGGCGGCCCGGGCATGCAGGAAATGCTCTATCCGACCTCGTACATCAAGTCCAAGGGCCTCGGCAAGGCCTGCGCGCTGTTCACCGACGGCCGCTTCTCCGGCGGCTCGTCCGGCCTCGTGATCGGCCATGCCTCGCCCGAGGCGGCGGAAGGCGGCGCCATCGGCCTGGTGGAGGAAGGCGACCTGATCGACATCGACATCCCGGCGCGCACCATCAACCTGCGCGTCTCGAGCGAGGAACTCGCCCGCCGCCGAGCAGCGATGGAAGCCCTCGGCCGCGATGCCTGGCAGCCGGTGAAGCGCGAGCGCGTCGTCTCGCAGGCGCTGCAAGCGTATGCGGCGCTGACCACCTCCGCGGATCGCGGCGCGGTGCGCGATCTGTCCCAGCTGAAGCGCTGAGCACGGCAGTCGGCACCCTCTTTCCTAACCGGAGCGAGGGTGCCGGTCCACCGGTTCTGAATGAGACTCGCAGATCCGCCGGTGTGATGCACCCGAATCTGCGTGGAATACTTGCGATCTTCGAGAAAACGGCGACTACGGCCACCTGGCCGGCGACCCAGCTTGCGGCGATTTGCGGCGATTTTGCCGAGCTGATGGCACTGCCTGCTCGTCGTTGAAGGATCCCGGCAGGAACCCGTTGGGTGAGTCGCCGGCTACCGGGTGATGACTGGCCGGCGCGCTATCGGAAGGTCCAGCTTCCCGCTCGCGAAAACCTGGGATGTGCCCGCTGCGCCGACCGTCGAGGTCTTAATCCCGCGCCTGCAGGGTTGGAGACGGCAGGAGGCGGCGCGCGCCTCCTTTATGTGAACCGATCTTGCCCGCGTCGGCTTAGAACAGCTTTCCGGCGCGGGTGATCCTTTTTAGAAGCTTTCCCAATCTTCGCCGGAACCGGCAGCCGGCGGGGTACGCTCGGGATTGGCCAGCGCACGCGGCGCCCGCTCGCCCGCCGCCGGTGCACTGCGGACGGCACGGGTCGGCGTGGTGGCAACGGCGCGGGTCGGCGCGGCCGGCGCTTTCACCACCGGCTGACGTTTTGGCTGAGCCGGCTTGATCATCGCTGCCTGGCTGGCATCGAGCTTGAACACGCTGACCACCCGCGACAGGCTGCCCGCCTGCTCCTGCAGCGACTCCGCCGCCGCCGCTGCCTGTTCCACCAGGGCCGCATTCTGCTGGGTCACTTGATCCATCTGGGTGATGGCTTGGTTCACCTGTTCAATGCCGGCGCGCTGCTCATCGCTGGCCGCGGCGATTTCACCGATGATGTCGGACACGCGCTTGACGCTGGACACCACCTCTTCCATGGTGTTTCCGGCTTCATCGACCAGCTGGCTGCCGACTTCCACTTTTTCCACCGAGTCGTTGATCAGCGCCTTGATCTCCTTGGCGGCATTGGCCGAGCGCTGGGCCAGACTGCGCACTTCGGACGCTACCACCGCGAAGCCGCGGCCCTGCTCGCCGGCGCGGGCCGCTTCCACCGCCGCATTCAAGGCCAGGATGTTGGTCTGGAAGGCGATGCCGTCGATGACGCCGATGATGTCGACGATCTTCTTCGCCGACTCGTTGATCGAGCCCATCGTGTCGACCACCTTGGACACCACCGCGCCGCCGCGGATGGCAACGTCGGAAGCGGAACTTGCCAGCGCATTCGCCTGACGCGCATTGTCGGCGTTCTGCTTGACCGTCGAGGTCAGTTCTTCCATCGACGATGCGGTCTCTTCCAGCGAGCTGGCCTGCTCTTCGGTGCGCGACGACAGATCCTGGTTGCCGGAGGCGATCTGCGTCGAGGCGGTGGCGATGGTGTCGGTGCCGGACCGCACTTGGGAAACGACGCGCACCAGGGACTCGTTCATTTCTTTGAACGAGGCGAGCAACTCGCCGGTTTCATCCTTGGATTTCACTTCCAGGCGCGCCGTGAGGTCGCCCTGCGCCACTTGCTTGGCCAGTGCCACCGCTTCTCGCAGCGGACCGGTGATGTTCCGTGCCAGCCAGAAGGCCAGAAGGGCAGCCAGCATCGCGGCGACCACGCCGCCGCCGATCAAGGTGGCCGACATCGTGGACTGCAGTTCGGCCGCGTGCTTGGCGCGCTGATCGAGCAGCGAGGCTTCCTCGCTTTCGATGTCATTGATCAGGCCACGCATGCGGTCCATGCCCGACTTGCCCTTGCCTTCCTGCTCGGCGGCGACCACGGGCGCCATGTTGGCATCGCCCGACGCGCGGCGCAGCTTGATGACCGGATCGATCGCATCCGCTAGCCACTTCTGCTGGGCATCGGCCAGCTGCTTCAGCCGTTCCTGTTGCTTGGGATTGTCGGCAGTCAGCGACTTGGCCTTTTCGATATGCTTGAGAAAGTTGGACTTGCCGTTATTGTAGGGCTCGAGCGACGCATCCTTGCCGGTGAGCGCGAAGCCGCGTTCGCCGGTTTCGATGTTGATCAGGCTCTCCAGCGCGCCATTCACTTCACCCAGCACCTGGTAGGTATGGATGTTGATGCCATTGGCCTCGCCCAGTTTGGCGAAATTGACGTAGGCGGCAACGATCAGGATCGCCAGGATCACGACGATGGCGCCAAAGCCGGCATAAAGGCGGGTACCGATTTTCAGATCGGACAGTTTCATGTTTGCTCCCCTTGGTTGTACACGGTGATGCGTCAGGCGGCCAGCTGCTGGGGCTGGCCAAGTTCGGATTCGGATATCAGCCGGTCGATGTCGACCAGAATGAGCATGCGCTCATCCAGGGTGCCAAGTCCGATCAGGTAATCGGTATTCAGGGCGCCGCCCATTTCCGGCGCGGGCTTGATGTGCTCCGGGCTCAGCGTGATGACGTCGGAAACGCTGTCCACCACCATTCCGACCACGCGCTGCCCGATGTTGAGAATGATGACGACCGTGAACTGGTCGTAGCTCGGCGTGCCGATGCCGAACCGGATGCGCATGTCGAGAATGGGCACAATCAGGCCCCGCAGATTGATGACCCCCTTGATGTAGTCGGGGGCATTCGCGATCCGGGTCACGCTTTCATAGCCGCGGATCTCCTGCACCTTGAGAATGGCGATGCCGTATTCTTCGGCGCCGAGGGTGAAGGCGAGAAACTCGCCGTCATGCCGCTCCGTCGACCCCGATAAGGCGTCCTGGCCTTGGGTTGCCGATTCTTGCTGTTTAGGATGGTTTGCCATGTGAGACCTAAAATTAAAGGGTCAGCCCCGGAAACCGGTGCCGTGGTGGTCCGCCGTCGTACAGAAATGCAAAAGTTAGGGCCTTCCGCGGGTCACATTGGGCGTTCAACAGCTACGTTTTCGGAAGAACCGGAATGTTTTGCCGATCGTATCGAAATCACCCAAGTTTCCTTTGGGAAACTTGGGTGATTATAGGGTGGTGTTGGAATTAGGAAAAGCCATCTTTATGCATTTACTACACTCCTGTTTTCCTTGAACACGCTGGTACCCAGCGTGGCGGCAGCATCCTTGTGAGGAAGCCGAGGTGCCATGCGCGCTGACGCGCCCCTGCTTTGCACCTGTCTGACAGAGTACATGGCTGGCATCAATCTGTTAGATTCTTGCAACATGTTGAAACGCCTTGCACTGCAATGTTGCTCATACCAGCCAATTCCATAAGATGGATCAAGGCGTGTTTCATATCGCCTCTAAACGACAACAGACCTTACTTACAAATCGTTACACGATTTTCCGGCGGTTACATAGTCCACAACATGTTGTTACATTGCGCTCGTCTAATCTTCTTTAGAGAGTCCTAAAAATCACCGGACCGAATCGAAAGGGTTTCGTCTTCGGTCGGCCAAGTCGGCAACCCAATGCTGGCTCGCTCTTTCCGGCGCAAGCCCGCCGGATATTTGAACTTGAGATCAACTGCCATGAAAAAGAGATTTGCTGCATTACTGCTTGGGGTACCGCTGCTGGCGAGTTTGCCGGGCCCAACATGGGCGCACGGACACCGCCATGGAGCACGGGTCGGCGTCTATGTCGGCCCTGCCTACGGCTGGGGATGGTATCCGCGGCCCTATTACCCCTATGCCTATGTTTACCCGCCCGTGGCGGTCCTGCCCGCCACGCCGCCGGTGTATGTCGAACAAGCTCAGACCGCGCCGGGCGCCGCCGGGGATGTGTCCAGCGCGCCACCCGGCATGCAGCCGGGATACTGGTACTACTGCGGCAGCCCCGATGGCTACTACCCTTATGTCAAGGAATGTTCCGGCGGCTGGCGGGCGGTAACGCCCGCTCCGGCCCAGCCTTGAAGCAAGGCATTGAAGGATGACCATGAAGATACCTGTATCGCTGTTTCCATTTCTGCTTGCAAGCCTGGTGGCCGGTTGCGCCACCGTTCCTGACGGCCCCAGCATCATGGTCCTGCCCGGCACCGGCAAGAGCCTTGACCAGTTCCGCGCCGACGACGGCGAGTGCCGCCAGTACGTGATCGCGCAACTCGGCGGCACGGGTCCGTCCGCCAATGCGAACGACAGCGGCGTGCGCAGCGCCGTTGCCGGCACCGCCATCGGCGCAGTGGCAGGCGCCGCCATCAACGGCGGCCAGGGAGCCGGCGTCGGCGCGGGCGCCGGACTGCTCATGGGCAGTCTGGCCGGCACCGGGACGGCAAGCCAATCGTATTACGGCACCCAGCGCCGATACGACATGGCTTACTCCCAATGCATGTATGCCAAGGGACACCGCATCCCGGTCTATGAGCGCGCCTCGGCCGGAGGCTTGTATGCGCCCCGGTACGCGCCGACGCCACCGGCAGGCGCCGGTGTGCCGATTCCCCCACCGCCGCCGGGCACGCCGGCGCCCAGGAGCTGAAACGAACGCGGCTATCGATGTCCCCGCTGGGCTGATCGTGTCGCGCTCATAACGTTTCGAGACGCGCTGCCGGCGGCCGGCAGCGGACCTGGAAATCGGTTTCCTGCAATGCGCGGTCGAATCGACCCCGAAGCCGGACGGGGGCAACGCCGCCGGCTCAGCCCTGACACATCCGGAATCAACAAGGTTGGGCATGACACATCAACGCATCCTTGAATTCAAGACCGCGGGACGCAGCACCCGCGACATCAGCAGTGCCGTCGCTGACGTCGTTGCGCAGTCCGGCGTTCAATGCGGACTCGTCCATGTCTTCGTGCAGCACACAAGCTGCTCCCTCGCCATTACCGAGAATGCCGATCCGGATGTGCGGCGGGACCTGGAAGACGTGCTGAAGCGCCTTGCCCCGGATGGCGATCCGCAATACCGGCATGACCTCGAAGGGCCGGACGACATGGCGGCGCATATCCGTAGCGTGTTGACCGACACCGGATTGACCGTGCCGGTCGGTGCGGGCCGGTTGCTGCTCGGCACTTGGCAGGGGATTTTTTTGTGGGAACACCGGACGTCATCCCAGCGACGCAGTGTCGTCGTCACCGTGATTGGGACTTGAAGGCAGCGGATGTCGGCAACTGTCGATGGCAGGACGGGTCGAAGCTTGAACACGCGTCGATTCGAATCGAATGTTCGCCATGCCAATTCCCGCAGCGTTTCTGGGCAGTCTGCTTGCCCTGTCGATCGTCGCCGGTCCGGCCGCTACGGCCTCGCCGTCGGTACGGCACACGTCTGCTGTTTCCCACGGCGCCACCAAGAGCGCATCGGCCAAGGGAAACAAACATCACGGGAAAGCGGCGCCCACCTCCCGCGCCAACCAGCCGCCCCGAATCGAAACGCTGGAAAACCAGGTAATGCGCCTGCCGGTCCCGATGCGCGCAGCGGCTTTCGAACGCATGATGCTGCTGACCTCCGCGCTGCCAGCCACGCTGATTTCGGATGCGCCCGGCAGCGGCCGCATGGCAGCCAATTACAGCTCGGGAGCCGCCCTGGAGCGCCTGCAGAAACTGGCCGCGCGCAGCGCCATGCCGGGCACCGCCAACTGCCTCGCAAAGTTCGCGGCCGCAATGAAGGAGTACAGCGGAAACATGGCAGCCAGCTTGCCGCCGCATTGCGCCGGGATGAAGGAACTCTATGCCAAGGAGGGGCATGCCACCCTGTCCGGCAAGTCGGATGAGCTGAGCTTGCGGTGGGCGACGGCGGCGGTCCAGCAGGGACTGGCGCAAGCGAGGGATGCAGGGCTGGCTTACACCATACGTGCAAGGCCGCTCGATCTGGATGCTTTGACGAATGAATGACAATGCAAACGACGTTCGCACAGGACGACGGCTACACAAACCGCCTCACTTTAAAGGCATTCCGTAGCACCGCTGATGTTGGTTATCGACGGCGTGCAGCACTTCCTTCGACCCAAACCATCGGAGGATGACGGTCTGGGCATCGCGGTTTCCATCCCAAAAGGCATTCTGGAGCTTTCCCTTTTGAAGATGAAATGCATTAAGTTCGTAATAAGCCAGGAGCGTTCTTTCGTTTTCGGGGCGGAGCAATATTTCCAGAAAAGGCAGGACGTCTGCCTTGGCCAGCGAGAGACCGCAAAGCCAAGCATCCGCGTCGTGAGCGGCGCTGGCAGCTTCTCGCAGGTCTAGTTCAAACGCCGCATTGATGGCATTGGTGACGGCGAGCTTCTGGCCTGGACTCCAAGTCTCCCACGACGCGAGCGCAAGCCTGCTCAATATCATTTCGCGATCCATCCACCAATCTTCTTTCACGATGGCCATGTCAAGCAGGCGCGGGAAAAAATATTGAAAGTCTTCCTTGGATCCCGAAGTCAACAGTGCTGACGCCGCATAGCCAGAAAGTGCTGCCGGGGTCAGGTTGCGCAATGAAGTTGAAAGCAATATACAAACCGTTGCGCCCGGCACGCAGCATGGACATGCGTTTATCTTGCGGGGCTTGGGCACCGACGAAAAGGCAGCGTAGAGTTCGTCAATCGCAGCGGTGATGGTCGGCATGGGAATTCCGTCTTACCAGAGCGTTGCTGCGACCTGCGGCAGGAAGGCGGGTAGGTTGAAGCATCGATTTTCAAGATGCTCGGAATTGGCTTTCCACCACTTTCCCATAATTTCGTTCAGACTCAATCTTTGATCCTTTCAGCCGGGGTCATGGCGAGGCGCTTCTGGAACATCGCCCGTTGCTGCGCTAGAACTTTGAAAGTATCCAAGTGCCAACGCTGCGCCGTTTGATGATGATGTCGCCCTGATTGAGCTGAAAAAACGGCTGATCTTCTTCCGCTGATCGATCCGCGATCGCCCAAGGCCCAAAATCCATACGAAAACGGTACCGAATATTGAGATTGTGCGAAGGCCATCAAGCTCATTGGGTCCCTTGCGATGCATTGATTGAGACCAATCTACCATGTCAAAGGGTGGGTTCAACTCAGCGCGTGGCAACCAGGCAACCGATTGATCTTATGACGCGGTGTTCAAGGCGAAAGAGGAAAATTTGATGTCTGCATTGCCCGACAAGAGGGCAATGCCGGGAAAGTGAAGGGGCTGCCAAGACCATTCGTCTGCAATGCGCTTCCTGCGTTGAGACCCTATTGCAGCACCGCTACGGATATGCGGTTACATTCAGCTGCCGGCCGCCACCGCATTCACGATTTTCCCAATGGCCGAGGATTCAACAATCCGCTCACATTGATAGTCTCATTACTGACTACACATGAGCCGGGTCTTGTTGAGACGTTCCCGCCCAGCGCGTTCGCAGCCCGACCAGGAGAAAGGCAATTGATCCGCACCGTTGACCCCGCGGAAACGCACCGCTGGTGCTCCGGATCTGCTTGCCATCATTAGGCAGAAAGCGACCTTGGCACCGGCAAGGAAAGACCCCCCTAATTGCATGACTGTACAGGCTGCGTACCAGGGAGCCGTCATCGAGACAGCCTTGTGTCCCGGCCCTGCCCACCGTGTGCTTCTGGCGCAACCAGCCGCTTCACTTCCTTCACCTCCTTCTGTACCGCTCAATCCGTCGAGATTGCATCGGAACCGCCTCAGCCTCCGGCGCGTCTTGCCGCTCCCATTGCCATCTTCAACCGAACGCGCTCTGCCAAGCGGAGTATCGGTAATTCCCGTTTAGAGATGGCCGCTTAGTCGAAGATGACGGAAAGCCAGCCATATTTACGTTCCAATTTCTGCCGATGGAGAAGTAAAAATACCCTGAACTAAGTATTTCCAAAAAGAAATTACCTTATGGATAATTGCGTTTTCGCAAAAATGCAATAAAGTAATTTATATTATGCAACATCGTTAGCCGCTGCACGCACTTGCCTAAGTGCGATAAAGGCCTTGAAAACACCGGGATGTTCTTCGGCTGGTCGCTCGGCAAACGTTCTTCGGTCTGCAATTTCAGGGAAGGGAAAGCGTGTGAAATGTGAGTCATGTGCAAGTGAAAACCGGGAGGACGCGAAGTTCTGCCGCGGATGCGGAGCGGCCATGGCTGCGAGGCCGGTGCCGGAGAAAGTTTGTCCCGATTGCGGAAACGGCTGCAGGGCGGAGAGCAAATTCTGCGGTAAATGCGGTCATTCATTTGCCGACACCCTGAGTCGTGCCAAGGCAGCCGAACCGACCGAGCCCCATGTCGATGCTGGCTCCTGGCAGGCCGCTCCGATCCAGGGTAGACATGGCGCTGTCGCCGACGTTGTGACCGAGCCTGCAGGCGTGGTTGCGGAGGCAATCACGGAGACAGTTGCCCTCAAAGAGCCTACACCAGCGCGGCCAGCGGAAGCATCGCTTGCGGACGCGACGATGTTCGCGCGATCAGTGGCCGACATTGCGCCTGAAACGGCGCCGGAACAGCCACCTGTGGTACCTACCGCGCTGGAGCCGGAGACAACAAACGCCGCCGCCGAGGCTCCCCTCACAGAAGCCCCAGAAACCCTAGAGGTCTCAGAAGCCCCGGAAGCCCCGGAAGCCCCGGAAGCCCCGGAAGCCCCGGAAGCCCCGGAAGCCCCGGAAGCCCCGGAAGCCCCGGAAGCCCCAGAAGCCCCGGAAGCTCCAGAAGCCCCGGAAGCTCCAGAGTCAATAGAATCCCGGGATGCCGCCGCTATGGCCGAATCTTCTGCCGCCGCTGCCCAGCCGTCGCCCGGCGAAGTGCCGTCCGCAACGGGACCGTCTCGACCTGGGGGCAGCGGCCGGATGGTCAAGGGCATCCTGATCGCTGTCGTCATCGCCGGCGCGGCGGGCGGTGCGATCTGGAAGATGCGCGGCACCGCTGGAAAGCCTGCCGCGACGGAGGCTGCCGCCGTCCCCGCGGCCTCGCCGGCCGTGGACAGCACGCCGCCCGGCGGCACGTTGTCGCCGTCTCCTGCGGAAGCCAAGGCGCCGACGGAGCTTGAACCCGCCATGCCGGCTATCGCACCTGCTACGCCTGCCGCACCCGCCGCACCTGCCGCGGAAGCCGCTCCCACAGCCCCGGCATCCGGCGAAAAGCTTGCCTCCCCGAAGGCCGCACCCGAATCCACGCCGACCGCAACCGCAGCGCCATCCGCTCCATCCCTTGAGAAGGCGCCAGCGGCGGCCAAGCCGGTACCCGTACCATCCTTGCCAACCGCGCCCGCAAAGCCGATGACAGGCAAGGAGACCGCAGGTAAATCCCCGGAGACACTCGCGGCCGTGCAAGCGAGTCTCGACGAAGGGGCGGACTGCTTCAAGCGCAAGAAGTTTGACTGCAGCATCAGCAGCGCCAAGGCAGCCCTTCGCCTCGATCCGCGCAATGGTCAGGCGCTCGACCTGCAGCGCCGCGCCAGGGAAGCACAGGAGAAGGCGCTCAGCGAAATCGAGATCAAGTAGCCCCAATCAAAACAACAAGACAACGCTCCGCCGGCAGATGCCGCATTGGCTGCCGCCCGGAGCGCTCACTCATCCAACAGGAGGATTCATGAAACCATTCGCCGCGACAAGCAAGCCGGTCGCAACCATCATCGCCGTGGCGATGCTCGCCGCCGGCTGCGCCACGCCAAATGGCAGCAGCGAAGTTGGCAGCGTCGTCAACGGTTCAGAATGCAATGCCGCCGTCACCGCCGGCATCGGCGCCGCGCTCGGCGTGCTGATCGGCGATTCTGCGAAGGGAGCAGCCATCGGCGCCGGCTTGGGCGCCATTGCCTGCATGGTGGTGAACTACCAGGCGGAACAGGTGAAATCGGCCAAGCAGGTTCAAGACGACTACAAGACGGCTAACAAGGGCCAACTGCCGGAAAAGAGCACGCTGGTGAAGTACGACACCCAAGTGAACCCGAAGGCGATCAGGCCGGGCCAGCAGGCCAAGACGGTTTCCTACATCGAGATCATTCAAGGCCGCAATGACGCCGCGCCCAAGCTTGAAGAAGAAATGTCGCTCTACCATCCGGACGGCAAGCTGCTCAAGACGGTGCGCAAGCCGGTCGCCGGCACTAGCGGCAGCGGCGCCTTCCAGGGCGGCTTCACCATCCCGATGCCGCAGGGTGTACCGCAAGGCGTGTATCCGGTGAAGACGGCGCTTTATCTGAACGGCGAGAAAGTGAATGCCAGGGAGGGCCGTCTGCAGATCGTCCGGGCGCAGGAGGAAGGCGCTGCGACCTTGGCATTGGCTCGCTGATGCCCGCAATATCCGCTGCCCATGCTCAGAAACCCCACCCAACCGAGGAAAGCCATGTCTACTGAAAACGCCAGCACTCAGCCCTCCGGCGCGCTAATGTCCGTGTTCGATTCCCTGCTCGGCGTCACCGACGCCTATCGCAACGTGCGGGCCATCGGCCTGCTTGGCATTACCTTTATCGCCGCCATCGCCCTCTTCGGGCTGTTCAGCGCGATGGGGGCCAGCGCCGGCAGCTTCGGCCTCGGCGCCATCGGCGGGCTGCTCGCGATGGTCGTTACCTTCTATGGACTGAACGCCGTCGGCATCCTGCTGATGCGGCAGGTGGAGCAGCAGCCGGCCGTGTCGATGAAGGACGCGGTGCTGCTTTCGTTGTTCAGCAGCCACCGGCTGGCTGGCGTGATGCTGCTGGAGGGGCTGATCCTGCTGGGGATCGTGTTGGTCATCGCCGTCGTCCTGTTCGTCTGCAAGATTCCTTTCCTCGGGCCGATCCTGTTCACTGTCGTTCTGCCGGTAACAGCCATCATCATGGGCGTTTGCCTGTTCGCCCTGTTCTTCATTATGTTCCCGCTGGCGGGTCCCGCCGTCTGGTCCGGCAGCAGCCTGATGCAGGTGGTGGCCCGGCTCAATGGAATTGCCCGACACAAGCTGGTGCCGGTGATCATCCAGCAGTTCATTCTCGGCATGATCGTGATGTTCGTCGCCGCCGTGCTGATGGGTATCGTCTCCAGCGGCATGATGAGCGTCTCCGGCATGTCGGCCGGCATCCTCAACATCGGCGGCATGAATTTCGTTGCCGGTCTGGTGGGCGGCATGTCGGGCATGGGCGGCGGTTCGGGTTACCTGATTGCCGGCGGCATCGGCGGCGGCTTTCTGCTGGCGCTGGCGGCGGTGGTGCCGGTGCTGATGTACACCAAGGGCCTGTGCGTGATTTATGTCGGCGCAGCCAATGGAATCGATTTTTCAAAGGCCGAAGCCCAGCTTGAGGGCGGGCTGCAGACGGTACGCCGCAAGGCAGAGGAAGCGCGCGAGCGGGCGCGCCAGTTGGCGCCCCAAGCACCGCTGGCTACCGCCGCTGCCGGACCGGCCGCAGCCGGCTTACCGGCCTGCCCTTCCTGCCACGGCATGGTGACGCCCGATGATGTGTTCTGCGGCCATTGCGGCCACAAGCTGAAGTAGGAGCAGCCATGGCCAGCTTCTGCACTCGATGCGGCACCCCCGCGGCTGAAGACGCCGCGTTCTGCGACGGCTGCGGCAATGCGCTCAACCGGTCCGCCGTTGGCCCGGCAGCCGCCTCGCCCTCTTCTGCATCCGCGGTGGCCGCAACGCGGCTTCCTGTTACCGTCGGCCGTCGCGGGCTGATCATCGGCGGCATTGCGCTGGCGGTGCTCGGCGCAGGCGGCGGCGCAGCGGCCTACCTGCTCGCACCGGAGGGTGCTTCGGAGGCCGCCTTCACGCGTGCAATCGATGCGTTCTATGCGGGTCGCGGCGTCGCCAACGATCAGGTGCTCTGCCTCGGGAACCTTCCATACAATCCCGGCAAGCCGATCCGGGTGGCCGAATACGATGCCGTCACCCGCAAGTGGATGGACCTGCTGGTGAATGCCGGCGTGTTCGCCCCACCGGCGGCGGAAGTCGTCGGCAGCTTTGTGTCGCAGACGCAGTATGTTTACACGATGTCGGAGACTGGCAAGAAATCGGTGCGCAATGACCGGCTATGCCTGGGGTCAAAACTGGCCGCCACGGAAGTGCAAGGCTTCGACCGGGTGAATAAAAGCGGATCGACCCCGATGGCCCATGCCAGCGCCAAACTGAAGATCAGCGACGAGGAAGCCTGGCTGCAAAAATCGGCGCAGCGGGAAACCATCTTGGCGCAAAGTCCGGTGCTGCAGCGACGGGTGGAACTGCCGCTGGCCATCAAGGATAAAAAATGGCAAGTGGTCGACTATGCCACGGAGCGCAAGCTTGCAGGCGAAGGCATCGGCAAGGAACCCATGGGCGGCATGCTGAGTGGCTTCAAGGCCGAGACGGCGACCTCGTCCGCCGCAGCCTCGGGAGGCATCATGGCGACCTTGAAGAAATTCTTTTCATTTGGCGGCTCCAATCCGTTGATCGGCAAGTGGCGCGATCCTACGGGCGTCGCCGTGCTTGAATTCACGCGGGATGGCTTCATCGACAATGGCCGCACCACCAAGGCAACTTATGAAGTCAATGGCGACTTGGTGACAGTGACGCTGGAGAACGGCCCTGGCGGCGGCCTGACCTTCAAGATCATCGATTCGGACACGGTGGCTTTCGACATGGGCCTCGGCAGCATCAGGCTGTCGCGAGTACAGTAAGCGGGTTGGCGGGTGCCGGCAGGAGGCGGCACTTCGCCGGTCCGCATCTGCTTCTTCCGGGTTGACGATCGCAATATTCTGCAGCCAATCATGACGGAACGACCGCTGACAGGGTCGGCAGAACCCGGGGCTTCCGTATGCCGGCGAGATTGCGCACTTGAGCGATTTGCGAACTCGCGCCGTCATCAAAACATCAATAACTTCCCAGCCTTTGTCCAGGGAACCTTCGGCAAGACTTATCCGGCAATCCCAAGGCAAGTCGCGTTGAATGAAATTGAACGCTTTCCTCCCTGGACTCGATAAATTGCGTGCCCATGATGGCCTCGATTCGCCAATCCCGCCAACCTCGACAGATTCAGGCGATGGCCGTCGTCCAGGCGTACACGCCTACCCCGCCGGCGATCGCGACGATCGCCCAGAAGACCGACGATGAGAAAAGAGACGCCTGCGGACTGCGCCACAAGAGTTGCGCCACGCTTGCCGCGCGTCCCGGGCGGGCATGGATGAGCTCAGCCATTTCCTTGCGAGCCCACAGATCGAGGACGACAAGCTGGCACACCGCCACGGCCAGCGTCAGCGCGAGCAACACCAGCAAAGCGGACGACAGGTAACCGCAGGCGGCAGCGGTAAAGGAAGAAAACGCAAACAGCGTATTGTAGGGAAGCACATATTCGCGCACGAAGTCGCCGAGGTTAGCCTTGCCCGCCGGTTCGGTTCTGTTCGGCCCAATCATGGCAATGCCCTCCTCGAAAGTCGCCGGCAATCGACCGGCGGATTGACGAAGCGCTTCACAATGCGGCCAGGGTCACACCGCTGGCTGCCCTGTCCTCGCGCACGACCGCATTCTTTTCCCGTGCGAGCGCCGTAAGTTCCTGCCGCTCCCGCTTGTTGGAGGGTACGGCCACGATCAGCTGCGTCCTGCCGCTCATCCGACCGGCTGATGCAAGCAGTTCCCGGCTCAGGCGCATTCTTTCATTGCCATCGTGCGGGTTCTTCGGCACCACTGTCAGGCTCTTGATCGCATTGACCTTCTTCGGCTTGTTCACCACCATTTCCTTCGGCACGCCGGCAAGCTGCGCGTTCGGGATTTCCGCGCCGGTACGGGAATCCACTGGCACCGCAACCTCGACCACCTGAGTTTCGGTGCGCACCGTATAGCCCTGTCCGCGCAGGTTGACGGCAAGCTGCTCGGCGATTTGCAGATCGCGCTCATGGCCGGTGATGTACCCGACCGATGCGCCGACGACAGCGCCAGCCGCCATCGTCCTGTTCCTGCAGGCGACATCATTCTTGTTGCACAGGACTTCCGAGGCGAGCAGGCCGGCACCGAGGCCGGCGCCAGCGCCGACAAGGGCGCCCTGCTGGGCATTGTTCATGTTCGCGCAGGCTGCGAGAACAATGCTTGAAAGCAGGCAAAGAAGGAGATTGAAGTGCTTGTTCATGGATGGCGCATCGGCATGAGAGTTAATGGGAGTCGAGCAATGCGGCGGCATTCGGATTGCCGAGGTCGGCTGCTTCCTTGATCAGGGCACGGCCCTTGTCCTTGTCGACCGCCTGGCCTTTGCCTTCCAGGAAAGCGCGGCCGAGCCAGTATTTGGCATCCTTGTCGCCTGCGGCGGCGGCTTCATTGAGAAGACCGATCCCCCGGCGCGCTTCCCTGGGAATGCCGATGCCATTGACCAGGCACCAGCCAAGCAGGGCCTTGGCCGGATTGAACTGCAGAGACGTCAGCTCTTCCAGCATGGGGAAGGGATTGCCGACCGAGTCGAATCCGGGCGTGCCGCCGATCTGGTTCACCGCCAGCAGGTACATCGCCTCCTGGCGATGGCTTTCGGCGCACTCTTCGAAATGCACGAGGCAGCCGTTTCGCCCAGGCGGGCTGCCGGCGATCCGCTGCAGCGGCGCAAGTGCCTGTTCCGGATGCGCGCGTTCGGACTTGTCCGACAGCTTCATCCTTGCCAAATCCAAGCCTGCTTGCCGGATGCCGCCCAGGGAAGCTTCCTCCAGCAGCGCCAAGGCTTGGCTACGCTGTTCGACGGTGTTTGCTCTCTCCATCCGCACCGCCGCAAGCAGGTACTTGGCCAATGCCTCGTACTGCTTCAGCACAGTTGATGTCGTCGCGCCGCCCAACGCCATACGAAACGCGAACAGGGGATCGGACGGATCGCCGACATGGGTGTTGGCCAGCGCCTTGATTGCCCATTCGGCAGCCTGATCTTTCCTGCCGAAGGAAGCGAAATAGCGCGCGGCTTCTATCTGTGCCACCTTCACGCCGGCATTGGCCGCCTTTAGCGCTGCACGGAAATGCAGATCATCCAGCGGATACGATTTCTTCAGCAGGATAGCGCTGTCGAGGCGGGCAATAAACAAGCCTTCGTCGGCCGCTGCCTGGATCAAGGCAGCCCCTTTCTGCTGCAACGCCCGCTCACGGCTAAGATAAGCCAGCAGGCCCATCAGATATTTCGCTTCGCCGCTGTTGCGGTTCATCGACTCCTGGAGGGCATTGCGTATATCTACCAGCTCAGGATTGGTCGCCAGCGGGTTAGGATCGGGGAGTTCGTGCGTCCTGTCGAAGAAAGTTCGCACCAACCGCAGTGCCTTGTCGAAATGTGCGTCAGTCGCCTCTGGAGCGTTTGATGACGTCTGGCCGGCCGCCTTGGTGGACGCGTGCAGAAACCCCTTCTTGTGCATGGATGGCCATGCCGTCAGCATCGCCGCAGCGATGACCAAGACGCCGCCGGCGACGACGACGCCGAGCTTCATCCGCAATCGATCAACATTGCCGGAATCCGCCGCATCCAGGTGGATTTCCGCCCGGCCGGGCATGTCTTCGCCTTGGCTCGCCGCGATGCTGGGGGCGCGGGCCTCGTTGGCGCGGGAACTGTTTGGCATCGACGACATGGATTGATCAAAGACTGTCTAAGTTTCCGCCACGTGGGTCACGTCGTAGATCAGGAACGAAATCTGTCGATGGTTTCGTTCCTGAAATTTAATGACTAAAGTGGCAACGAGTCTATCATGGAATTTCTTAAACGCAATAACGCCTATTGGGTAGTCAGGCAGGTGTCTTCGAACTCCTTCATTGATTTACAGCCGGTGTGTTATTGCCCTTCCAATAGATAAAAGCAGAACGAATCGCGGAATTTCCATTCATAGCGCTAGACACGATGCATATCTGCCAATCGCATCCCGCGATTGCCTTGCAGCATGCATATATTCTTGCGGAGTGCATGCTTAGCAGTCGGACTCATGTGGAGAAAAGCCGATGACTACGTTGAAGACGGTATCGATCGATGGCGATACCTATGAACTGAGCGACGAATTCCTTTCCCACGTCCTGGAGCTTGCCGTCGAGGGCGGTTCTTCCTACTGGGCCGATGCCAGCGGCGAGCGCAATGAGGCCGGGGGTAGCGACCGCATTCGCGATTTCGACCTGTCCGACTATACCGAGGACGAGGATGGCCGGGACGATGAAGAGGAAGATGACGATGACGACGGGACCTTCTATACCGAGGCCACCTTCCTGGTAGCCAAGGATCCGAGCCAGGGCGGCACGCTGGACCTGGAGGACGTGGCCGATGCGATCGAGCGCATCCTGGGCGGCGAAACCGACGTCGCGCCGGCCATCCGCGAAATCATCCGTGCGGCCGTCGAAACCGGCGATCCGACCGATATCGATGCGGAAGCGGCGGATTGCATCGTGCAGATCGGCCTGTTCGATGAAGTGGTTTATGGCTGATGTAGCCGCTCGAGTTTTCTTGCTGGGGCGCCTGCGAAGCGGAGGGCACAAGAAAAGCCTGGTCCCGCGATGGGACCAGGCAAATTCCAACATCAGGCGTTGGAGGAGACAGGGCCATGGTAAGCGAAAGGCCGATGCATCCGCCAATATTGTTTCGTGCTTTGGTTAGCATCGCAGGTTATAAGGCCTCACCCTTCTTCCTGCCCTTCCCTCGTCTGCAGCTGATAGCGCTTGATCTTTTCATACAGCGACGCCTTTGATACCTGCAGCGCCTCGGCCGCCTGCAGCACCGCGCCCTTGTGCTTCTGCAGCGCCTCCTGGATCACCGCCCGTTCGAACGTTTCCAGGCGTGCCTTCAGCGACTGCGGCGCGTCGGGGCCGCCCTCCTCTGCCTCGGCCAAGCCCAGCACCATGCGGTCGGCCGCATTGCGCAGCTCGCGCACATTGCCCGGCCAGTCGCGCTGCGCCAGCGCCTGCCGCTGGGCGTCGGTGAGGATGGGCGCCGGCCTGCCGTAGCGCACCGCGGCGTCGAGCAGGAAATGCTCGAACAGCGGCGCAATATCCTCGCGGCGTTCGCGCAGCGGCGGCAGCGAAATCGACACCACGTTGAGCCGGTAGTAAAGGTCGCCGCGGAAACTGCCGGCGCGGATGCGCGCTTCCATGTCGCCCTTGGCGGCCGCCACTACCCGCACATCCACCTTGATCGGTTCGTTGGCGCCGAGACGTTCCAGCACGCCATCCTGCAGCACCCGCAGCAGCTTCACCTGCAGCGTCAGTGGCATGCTCTCCACCTCGTCGAGGAAGAGGGTGCCGCCGCTGGCGTATTCGAGCTTGCCGATGCGTCGCCTGGCCGCGCCGGTGAAGGCGCCGGCCTCATGGCCGAACATCTCGCTCTCGAAGAGCTGCTCCGGCATCGCGCCGCAGTTGAGGGCGACGAAAGGCTTGTCCCGGCGCGGCGAGAGCTCATGCAGGCTGGTGGCGACCAGTTCCTTGCCGGCGCCGGTCTCGCCGTCGATCAGCACCGGCGCCTCGGTGGCGGCGATGTTGGCGACCAGTCGGCGCACCCGGTCGATGGCCGGGCTGCGGCCGATGATGCGCGGCACCGGGTTACCGCCCTGCACTGCCAGTTCGCGCCGCAGCGCCTGGTTTTCCAGCGTCAGCACGCGCTTGTCGAGCGCGCGCTTGACCGACTCCACCAGGCGATCCGGCGCGAACGGCTTTTCGATGAAATCATAAGCGCCGGCGCGCATCGCCTGCACTGCCATGGAGATGTCGCCATGGCCGGTGATGAGGATGACCGGCATGTCGGGCGCCGATTGCCGGCAATGCGCCAGAAGCTGCAGGCCGTCCATGCCGCCGAGCCTGATGTCGGTGACGAGGATGCCGGGAAAGTCGGCGCGCAGGTGCTGCAGCGCCACTTCCGCCGATTCCAGTCCGAGCGCCTGCAAACCGGCGATGCGCAGGCTTTGCAGGGTGGCGCGGCGCACCAGGTGGTCGTCCTCGACGAAGAGGATCTGCAGGCCGTTATAGGATGATGTCATGTTGGTCTTGCGTCAGCGCCGCGCGGCGCAGGCTGAGAATGAATTCGGCGCCGCTTCCGGTATTGCGGGCCTCCAGCTGGCCGCCATATTCCTGGGCGATGCTCGACGAGATGGGAAGGCCCAGTCCCAGGCCGCCCTGGCGGGTGGTGAAGAAAGGCTCGAACAGGCGCGGCAGCGCATCGGCCGCGATGCCGGGTCCATTGTCCCGCACCCGGATGCGCACCGTTTCCAACTCGGCGTCGACGATGACTTCGATGCGCAGGTTCTGCCCTGACTGGCCTTCGCGCAGCGCCTCGGCCGCATTGCCGATCAGGTTGATGAGCACCTGTTCCAGCTGCAGCGGGTCGCACCAGACGCGCGCATCTTGCAACCCCTTTTCTGGCTGGACGGCGACTTCGATGCCGTGGAGGCGGCCACGCAGCAGCGAGAGCGAATTGTTGATCGCTTGCGTGAGATCGGCGCTGACATCGCGCGGCCGCGACTTGCCGGCGAACTGGCGCAGCTGGCCGGTGATCTTGCCCATGCGGTCGGTGAGGTCGGCGATGGCCTGCAGGTTTTCCTTCACCTCGGCCTGCTCGCCCCGTTCCAGCAGGATGCGGGTATTGTCGGAAAAGCTGCGCAGGGCGGCCAGCGGCTGGTTCAGCTCATGGGTAATGCCGGCCGCCATCTGGCCCAGCGCCGCCAGCTTGCTGGCCTGGACCAGCTCGCTCTGCGCCGCCCGCAGCTCGCTTTCAGCGCGCACCCGCTCCTGTACTTCCTGCTGCAAGCGCCGGTTGCTGTCGTTCAGGTCGGCGGTGCGTTCCGCCACCCGCTGTTCCAGTTCGATTCGCGAGCGCTTCATCGCCGCCGTGCGCTGGCGGCGCTGGCGCCAGGTGAACGCCAGCGCGCAGGCCAGGCCGACGGCAAAGACGGCCGCCAGTGCGGCGATGCGCGCGTTCATCCTCACCTGCGCCAGCGGCACGTAGTAGGTCACCTGCCAGTCCGGTTGATCGAGCTGGTGGTGGGCGGCGAGGAAATGCCGGCCGCTGCCGGCCGGGATGGCGACGATGTCGCTGTGGCCGTCGAGCCGCTGCTGCACGTCGAACGACAGCGGCCGGATCTGCTGCGAATGGTACTGGCGGGTGGACTGCACCGTTTTCAGCACGTCGGGCGGCAGCGGCTGCTGCGCGCGATATTGCCATTGCGGCAGCGAGGACAGGAAGATGATGCGGTGCTCGTCGCTGACCACCAGCGGCGCCGAACGGTCGTCGCCGAGATTGCGGAACCACTCGAGGTTGATCTTGGCGGCCACCACGCCGATGATGCGGCCCCCGTCGCGCACCGGCTGCGACACGAAATAACCGGGCTCGCCGACGGTGGTGCCGATGCCGTAGAAGCGGCCGGTGCCGCCCTGCATGGCGGCCTGGAAATAGGGGCGGAAGGCAAAGCGACCGCCGACGAAGCTGTCGGGGCGGTTCCAGTTGCTGGCGGCCAGGGCGGTGCCGTCGGCGGCGATGACATAGAGCGCGGTCATCCGGGCGCGCTGATTGACCTCGGCCAGATAGGCGTTGGCAGCAGCCACGCGGCCCGGGGATGGGGATTGCAGCACATCGCGCACCTGCGCTTGCTGCGCGATCAGGTAGGGCAACAGCTCATTGCGCTCCAGGCGTCCCTTGAGGTTGTCTGCATAACGGGCGACATCCACTGTTGCCGCCTGCTTCGCCGCCGATACGCCATATTGCCAGCTCAACAGGTAGGCAAGTCCGCCGGTTGCGGCGAGAACGGCGCAAAGGACGACGATGGGAAAAGCGCGGCGCATTCTGGATGGAGGTGGACGCAGACGGAGGTCCGGAGGCGTGGCACGGACGAGGCCCGATCATAGCAGAATGCGCCGGCCAGACGCGGCGGGCGGGCGCCCGCCGTAGCGTTACGCGGTTTCCTTCGCCAGGGCGGCGTCGGTGCGGGAGGCGCGGGTGCCGACCAGCGACGCGAGCTTCTTGCGGTCCAGCTCCTTTTCCCAAGCGGAGACCACCACGCTGGCGACGCCGTTGCCGATGAAGTTGGTCAGCGCGCGGCATTCGCTCATGAAGCGGTCGATGCCGAGGATGAGCACCATGCCGGCCACCGGGATGGTCGGCACCACCGCCAGGGTGGCGGCCAGGGTGATGAAGCCGGCGCCGGTCACGCCGCTGGCGCCCTTGGAGGTAAGCATTGCCACCGCCAGCAGGGTCAGCTGCTGGGTCAGGGTCAGATCGGTGTTGGTCGCCTGGGCGATGAACACCACCGCCATGGTCATGTAGATGTTGGTGCCGTCGAGGTTGAAGGAATAGCCGGTCGGAACCACCAGGCCGACCACCGACTTGGAGCAGCCGATGCGCTCCAGCTTTTCCATCAGGTGCGGCAGCGCCGCTTCCGAGGAGCTGGTGCCGAGCACGATCAGCAGTTCTTCCTTGATGTAGGCAATGAAGCGGGTGATGGAAAAGCCGGCCATGCGCGCGATGCCGCCCAGCACCACGAGCACGAACAGCGCGGCGGTGAAGTAGAAGGTGCCCATCAGCTTGAGCAGCGGCAGCAGCGAGCCGATGCCGTATTTGCCGATGGTGAAGGCCATGGCGCCGAAGGCGCCGAGCGGCGCGACCTTGGTGATGATGTGCACCACCTGGAAGATCACGGTGGCGATGCGGTCGATCAGGTCCAGCACCGGCTTGCCCCGCTCGCCCACCATGGCCAGCGCGAAGCCGCACAGCAGCGCCAGGATCAGGATCTGCAGGATGTCGCCCTTGACGAAGGCGTCGGCGAAGGTGTTGGGGATGAGGTTCAGCAGGAAGGTGACCATGCTGTCGCCGTGGGCCGCCTTCTCGGCATACTGGGCGATGGCCTTGGCGTCGAGCGTGGAGATGTCGACGTTGAAGCCGGCGCCCGGCTGGAACAGGTGCGCCGCCACCAGGCCGATCACCAGCGCGACGGTGGACACGATCTCGAAGTACAGCAGGGCCTTGGCGCCGACGCGGCCGACCTTCTTCATGTCCTGCATGCCGGCAATGCCCGCCACCACGGTGCAGAAGATGATGGGGCCGATCACCATCTTGATCAGCTTGATGAAGCCGTCGCCGAGAGGTTTCATCTCGACGGCGAGGGTGGGACGGAAATGGCCGAGCAGGATGCCGATCGCGATGGCGATCAGGACCTGCACGTACAGGATCCGGTAAAAGGGTTTCTTGGATTGCATTGTCGAGCCTCCTCGCTCATGGATGGTGACGGCACGCGGTGCGCGCCGGATCAGTCGTTGCCGGTCCGCCGGCCCATTCGCATGGGGCGGCCGCCATCCTGATCACCCGGCGAAGCTTCGCGGCATTGCCGGCAGCGCCGCGCGGCGCGTCCGTTGCATGGTCCGGCTTCCATCGCAGACATGGAGCATCAGGGCGATGCCGCATGACGGCGCGGAAGCTTTGGGCGAAGGCGTTTCCTCTGGTTTCTGGTAATGGCGGCCATGGCGGCGCAGCGGAGCTTGTGCAATCCGCATGCCCGCCGCGTGAAGAGCGCTAAGTGCTTGAGTTATATGTGGTATTCACGCTCGAGAGAGACAAGGACGTCCGGATCGCCGGAATCGCCCCATCCCGAAGTCCAGATTTCTGGAATCCGGCTTAGGGCCGGAGCTCCGCAGCGCTCTGGAGGCGCCCCTACCGCAGCGCTTGCAGCGCCCGGCTCGCTTCCCGCAGCGGAAAGGGCACCGGCGCGGTGTGGCTATCCGAATGCGCCAGCAGGGAGAAGAAGAAAAGCGGATTGGTCGAGGACGTCGTTCATCGACACTCCTCATCGGCCGGGCTGGCGTGCTGCGCCATCAGCCCCATGATGGCGGAAAACTGCACCGGCTTGACCAGATGATGATCGAAGCCGGCGGCCAGCGCCTGTTCCCTGTCCTGCGGCTGGCCATAACCGGTGACCGCCACCAGTACCGGCTGGCGTGGCAGACGCAGCGACCGGATGCGGCGCGCCATGTCGTAACCGTCCATGTCGGGCAGGCCGATGTCCAGGAACATCAGGTCGGGCGCCGCTTCATGAAGCCGCTCCAGTCCGCGCTGGGCGCTGTGCTCCACCAACACGCGATGACCCTGGGTTTCGAGCAGCAGGGCCAGGGTTTCGGCGGCATCGACGTTGTCGTCCACCACCAGCAGCGTCAGGCCGCTGGCGGTTCGCGCCTCGGCGCTTTCGGAGCGCAGCTTTTCGCCGCCGGCATCGCCGCCATCCGCCACCGGCAGGCTGACGATGAAGCAGCTTCCCCGCCCGGTGCCTGCGCTCGTCACCGATACCGTGCCGCCATGCAGCTCCACCAGGCTTTTGACCAGCGCCAGGCCAAGGCCGAGGCCACCCTGAGCCCGATCGGGCGAACGCTCGGCCTGGGTGAACAGGTCGAACACATGAGGCAGCAGTTCGGGCGAAATGCCGATGCCGTTGTCCTCCACCGCGACCAGCACCCGGTCGGCGTCCTGTTTCACCCGCACGGCGATGCGGCCATGCTCGGGCGTGTACTTGGCGGCATTGTTGATGATGTTGGTGAAAACCTGGATCAGGCGGGTGCGGTCGGCCATCACCGACGGCATCTCGCCCGCAATCTCGAGCGACAGCTGCTGGCGCTTGGTCTCGATCAGCGAATGCACCTGCTCGACCGCATCGCTGAGGATGGTGCGCAGGCCGATCCTTTCCTTCTGCAGGGAAATCAGGCCGCGCGTAACGCGCGAGACATCCAGCAAGTCATCCACCAGCTCCGTCATGTGCTGCACCTGCCGCGTGATGATGGCGCTGGTTCGCCGTATGCGCTCCGGGTCCAAGTCGCTCAGCTTCAGCAGCTGCGCGGCGGTGCTGATCGGCGCCAGCGGATTGCGCAGCTCATGCGCCAGCATCGCCAGGAACTCGTCCTTGCGCCGGTTCGCCGCGCGCAGCTCTTCCTGCGCCTTCTCGATCTGGGTGACGTCGGTGTTGGTGCCGAACCACTGCACGATCTCGCCCTGGGCATCGCGCAGCGGCGCGGCCCGGGTGTAGAAAGTGCGGAACTCGCCGCTGGCCGAGCGCATCGGGAAGGTGGCTTCGAACGGCGTGCCGGTGGCAACGGAATGCTTCCAGGCTTCCAGTATCTCGGGCAGCTGCTGCGGGTCGTACACCTTTTGCCAGCCCCACCCAGCCATTTCCTCGTTGGTGGTGCCGGTGTATTCATACCATCGATCGTTGTACCAGTGAACGTGGCCGTTGGAATGGGCCATCCAGGCCAGCTGCGGGATGGTATTGGCCAGCTGCCGCAGCCGCTGCTCGCTCTCGCGCAGCGCGGTGCTGGCGCGTACCGCCTCGGTGATGTCATGGCCCTCGACGAAGATGCCGGTAACCTCGCCGGTGTAGTTGCGGATCGGCTGGTAGACGAAGTCGACGAAGCGCTCCTCCAGCACGTCGCCTTCCTGGCGCTGCAGCTTGACCGGGATGCCGCGCCCGACGAAGGGCTCGCCGGTGGCGTACACCTTGTCCAGCAGCTCGACGAAGCCCTGGCCGACAACTTCCGGCAGCGCATCGCGCACTTCCCTGCCGATCAGCTCGCGCCGGCCTACCAGCTGCAGGTAGGCATCGTTCACCAGCTCGAACACATGCCTCGGCTCGCGCAGTACCGCCATGATGCCGGGCGCCTGCTGGAACAGCCGGCGCAGCCGCTCGTTCTCTTCCTTCTGATGCCGCTCCAGCAGCACCTGCTGGGTGGTTTCGGTGCAGGCGCAGTACATGCCGGCCACGGCGCCGGTTTCATCCAGCACGGGCGAATAGGAAAAGGTGAACCAGGTCTGCTCGTCGAAGCCCTTGCGATGCATGAGCAAGGGCAGGTTTTGGTGGAAGCTGGCTTCGCCGGCCATGGCGCGGTCGATGATGGGACTGATGTCTTCCCATATCTCGGACCAGATGTCATAAAAGCGGCGGCCGAAAGCGGCAGGATGCTTGTTGCCCAGGACTTCGACATAGGAGTCGTTGTAAAGGAAGATGAGCTCCTTGCCCCAGGCCACGAACATCGGAAATTTCGAGTTCAGGATCAGGCTGACCACGGTACGCAGCGATTGCGGCCAGCCCGACGGATCGCCGAGCGGGGAACGGCTCCAGTCGTGCGTGCGCATGAGCTGGCCGGTCTCTCCTCCACCGCTGAGGAAAGCGGCTGCATAGGGTTGTTTCATTGTTGGTTTGCTCCGCGGAACTGGCGCCGATAGGTCACTCGCCAGTATAGTCGACCTGCATGGCGACGACAGCACGGGAGCAAATGTCGCAGGCATCTTAGTCGGGCTGCCATGGCCGGCGTTGATGCACGACAAACCTGGCGCGGCTTCATCCCTCGCCCGCCTGTGGTTCAAGGCCGTTCGCGCGCTCGAGCGGCCCGGACGAGGACAAAGGAATTTGCCAAGCCGCGCATCCTTATTTTTGCGCCAGCACCCGGCGCAGCGCCGCCTCGATCTTCTCTTCCAGCATCTGTTCCATGTCTTTCTCGACCGGGATGATGGAAATGCCGCCGCTGGTTTCGAGCACGGCGTACTTGATCTGGCTCATTTCGGCGATGCCGTGATCCTGGCGCGCCGTCTGCAGGATGTCGGTGCGGGTGACGTGGGTGCGGGCCAGCTGTTCCTCCAGCAGCTTGCCGCGGTCCACCAGCACCACCGGCACGCCTTCGGCGATCCTCTCAACGCCGCGGAAGCGCTTCTTCAGGATGGACAAGCCGAGGTCCATCATCACGAAAGTCGTCACCACCGCGATGCCGGTCACCACCGACTTGTCTTCGTCCACCAGCGCGTTCTGCACCGCCTCGCTGAGGATCAGCAGCAGGATCATGTCGAAGGTGGTCAGCTCGCTCAGGGTGCGGGTGCCGGTGAGGCGGAACAGGACAAGCAGGAAGAAATAGATGGCCGCGGCGCGCAGAATGATTTCCATGGCGGTCTCCGTTTACGGATAGACGAACTGCTCGAAGGAGAGGCGAGAACGGCCCTCCAGGGCAATCCATCCCGGCAGGCTGCCTATGCCTTCCGGCATGAAGTCGAAAGTGATGTCGTGAATGCTTCCCGGCCGGGCGTTGAACTCGTAGACCAGCGCGCCCTTCTCCATCACCACCCGCTGCGGCGGCGGCGTCACCTGTTCGATCTGGATGCGCCGCAGGTAGTCCGCGCTGACTTTCAGGCGTACGGTATCGGCTTTCGCATCCACCCGGATGCGCAGCGTATCCGAGGTGTGGTGGCGCACGAAGCGCTGGTACTCGATGCCGATATCGCGGTCGGCGGAGACCGCCTCCGAGTCGCTCAACGGGCCGCCCCGGCCGAACAAGCCGAAGGCGATCGCCATCAGGAAGGCGGCCAGCACAACCCAGGCGACGCGTTCCACCACGCCCTCCAGCCTTTGCTGCCGGGGGTCGACCTCGAGTTCCAGCCCCGGAAAATCGGTACGTTTGACCATTCGTCGGTTCCCCTGTGTGAATGCGTGAATGATTGGGCGGCACGGCATCGGGCAGAACCCTCCGCGCCGGTTTCAGCTTGGACAACAATCTTGTCGTTTTGTCACCAAAAACCGCCATGGACGTTGCCCGCCGCAAGCGGCCGCCCGCCTGCAGGCTTCGTCGGCATCGCGTACCATAGCGGGAACGACATGCAATTCTTTCCATGCGGCAGGCAACCGGCGCCGGTCCGCCCGTCAGCATGGATGCATGCCTTCAACACTCGTTCAACGATGGCCGCGCGCCATCCCATTCCGCAGAAAGACCCATGACCACATTGTTCGATCCGATCAAGCTCGGCGATCTCGAGCTTCCCAACCGCATTTTCATGGCTCCCCTCACCCGCGCCCGCGCCGTCGGCGAAGGCAGGGTGCCGAACGCGCTGATGCGCGAATACTATGTGCAGCGCGCCTCGGCCGGCCTGATCCTGTCCGAAGCCACCGCCGTCACGCCGCAGGGCGTGGGCTATGCCGATACCCCGGGCATCTGGTCCGAGGAGCAGGTCGCCGGCTGGAAGCAGATCACCGATGCCGTGCATGCCGCCGGCGGACGCATCTTCCTGCAGCTCTGGCATGTCGGCCGCATTTCCGACCCGGTCTTCCTGAACGGCGAGCTGCCGGTGGCGCCGAGCGCCATTGCCGCCGAAGGCCATGTCAGCCTGGTGCGCCCGAAGCGCGGCTACGTCACGCCGCGCGCGCTGGAAACCGCCGAGATTCCCGGCATCGTCGCCGCCTTCCGCAAGGGCGCCGAGAATGCGAAGCGGGCCGGCTTCGACGGCGTGGAAATTCACGGCGCCAACGGCTACCTGCTGGACCAGTTCCTGCAGGACAGCACCAACAAGCGCACCGACGCTTACGGCGGCTCGATAGAAAACCGCGCCCGGCTGATGCTGGAAGTCGCCGATGCCTGCATCGAGGTCTGGGGCGCCGGCCGGGTCGGCATGCACCTGGCGCCGCGCGGCGATGCCCATGCCATGGGTGACTCCAACCGCCTCGCCACCTTCACCTACGTGGCGCGCGAACTCGGCAAGCGCGGCATCGCCTTCATCTGCGCCCGCGAGGCCATTGGCGACGACCGCATCGGCCCGCAGCTCAAGCAGGCGTTTGGCGGCGCCTACATCGCCAATGAGAAGATGACCCGCGAGACGGCCGAACGATTGCTGAAGGCAGGCGAAGCCGATGCCGTCGCCTTCGGCCAGCTGTTCATCGCCAACCCGGATCTGCCCAAGCGCTTCGAGCTGAATGCGCCGCTGAACGAACCAAACCCGCAAACCTATTACCACTCGACGGCCGAGGGCTACACCGACTATCCGGCGCTGGCCGCCTGATCGGACCGGATTGTCATCGGCGCCCGTTCCGGCGGCGAACAGCCGCTTGCGTTGGCGCAGGCGGCTGGCGTCATGCTGCCGGCCGGGCGCCCGTCCTGCTGTATATTTCCTTCGCATCGTCCTGCACCATCGAGGAGTACCACCATGCCCGGAAACCCGAAACGCCGTGCCGCCTGGGCTGCCGGCCTTGCGCTGGCCGCCGCCATGCTGGCCGGTCCGGCGGCGCTGTCCGCCGAACTCAAGCTCGGCCTGTCGGCCGATGTCTCCTCGCTCGACCCGCATTTCGTCAACATCGCGCCCAACATCGCGTTCTCGCAGCACCTGTTCGACGCGCTGGTGCATGTTGATCCGGATGGCAAGCTGATCCCCGGACTCGCCACCTCCTGGCGCGCCGTCGACCCGACCACCTGGGAATTCAAGCTGCGGCGCGGCGTGAAGTTCCACGACGGCTCCGAACTGACCGCCGACGACGTGGTGTTTTCCATCGCCCGGCCGGCGCAGCTGACCAGCAGCCCCGGCCCATTCACCAGCTATACCAAGCAGATCACCGACGCCAAGGCAACCGATCCCTATACCGTCCGGTTGAAGACCGCCATGCCCTACGGCCCGCTGCCGCTGGATCTGAATTCCATCTTCATCGTTTCGAAGAAGGCCGCACAGAGCGCCTCCACCGAAGACTTCAACAGCGGCAAGGCGCTGGTCGGCACAGGCCCCTTCAAGTTCGCCAGCTTCAAGCGCGGCGACCGCATCGAGGTCACCCGCAACGACCAGTACTGGGGCGACAAGCCGGCCTGGGACAAGGTCACTTTTCGCATCATCACCTCCGATACGCCGCGCCTGGCCGCCCTGCTGTCGGGCGACGTCGACGCCATCGAGGCGGTGCCCACCGCCGACATCGCCAAGCTGAAGACGAATCCGAAATACAGGCTGGAGCAGAAGACTTCCTGGCGCACCATCTTCTGGCACATGGACCAGTCGCGCGACAAGTCGCCCTTCATCACCGACAAGGCCGGCAAGCCGCTGGACAAGAACCCGCTCAAGGATGTGCGGGTGCGCCAGGCGATCTCCAAGGCGATCAACCGCCAGGCGATGGTGGAACGGACCATGGAGGGGCTGGCGGTGCCGGCATCCAATATCGTCGCGCCCGGCATTCTCGGCCACGCCGACGCGATCAAGCCGGAAGCCTACGATCCCAACGGCGCCAAGAAACTGCTCGCCGACGCCGGCTATCCGGATGGCTTCGGCATCACCCTGCACGGCCCGAACAACCGTTACGTCAACGACGACCAGGTGGTGCAGACGGTGGCCCAGTTCCTGACGCGCATCGGCATTCAAGCCAAGGTCGAGACCATGCCGCTCTCCTCCTATTTCGGCCGCGCCCGCGCCGGCGAATTCAGCATGGCGCTGCTCGGCTGGGGCTCGCTGGCGGGCGACTTCGCGCTGCGCTCCCTGGTCGGCACGCCCGATCCGAACAGCGGCTGGGGCACCTGGAACTGGGGCAAGTACAGCAATCCCAAGCTGGACGAGCAGGTGCGCGCCTCGCTCGGCTCGGTGGACGAAAAGAAGCGCGCCGACCTGGCGAAGGAGGCGGCCGCCGCCGCGCTGAAGGACTATGCGGTGATCCCGCTGCATCACCAGATGGCGACCTGGGCGGTGCGCAAGGGCGTGCGCTACGCGGCGCGCACCGACGAATTCACCTTCGCCCACCAGTTCCGGCCTGAATGACGCGCATCGGCAAAGGCGGCTCAAGGATGCCTGAGCGATGCTGACCTTCATCCTCAGGCGCCTGCTGCAGACCGGCTTCGTGCTGCTGGCGATGTCGGTGCTGGTGTTCGCCGGCGTCTATGCCATCGGCAACCCGGTGGACATCTTCATCAATCCGCAGGCGGACCAGGCCGAGATCGAGCGCGCCACCGCCGCGCTCGGGCTGGACAAGCCGCTGTGGGTGCAATACGGCCTCTTCCTGCAGCATGCGCTTGCCGGCGACCTCGGCAAGTCCTTCGTCCACAACCTACCCGCGCTCGGCCTCATCCTGGAACACATGCCGGCGACGATGGAACTGGCGGTGTGCGCCATGCTGATCGCGGTGCTGCTCGGCACCCCCCTCGGCCTGTGGGCCGGACTGCGGCCGCGCTCGGTCATCGGCAAGAGCATCATGGCGGTCTCCATCCTCGGCTTTTCGCTGCCCACCTTCTGGGTCGGCCTGATGATGATCATGCTGTTTTCGGTCGAGCTGGGCTGGCTGCCATCCAGCGGCCGCGGTCCGACCGTCGAGGTGCTTGGCCTGCCGCTGTCGCTGCTTTCGGCGGACGGCTGGAAGCACATCCTGATGCCGGCGCTGAACCTGGCGCTGTTCAAGCTGGCGCTCATCATCCGCCTCACCCGCGCCGGCACCCAGGAAGCGCTGCAGCAGGAATACGTGCGCTTCGCCCGCGCCAAGGGTTTGTCGAATGCGCGCATCGTCGGCGTGCATGTGCTGAAGAACATCCTGATTCCCATCATCACCGTGATCGGCATGGAGTTCGGCTCCCTGATCGCCTTCGCGGTGGTGACCGAATCCATCTTCGCCTGGCCGGGTATGGGCAAGCTGCTGCTCGACTCCATCAACCAGCTCGACCGGCCGGTGATCGTGGCTTACCTCATGCTCACCGTCACGCTCTATCTCGCCATCAACCTCGCGGTCGACATCTTGTACTCGCTGCTCGATCCCCGGGTGCGGCTCGGGAGCGCCGAATGAGCGCCATTCCCGCCATGCGCGCGCGCGCGGAACATCCGCTGCGCCGCTTCCTCGCCGCCTACGGCGAAAGCCGGCTGGCCCTGGCCGCCGCCGGCGTGCTCCTGCTGATCCTGCTGGCCGCGCTGCTGGCGCCGTTTCTCGCGCCGCAGAATCCCTACGACCTGGCGCAGATCGACATCATGGATGCACGGCAGCCGCCCGGCGCCAGCGCTTTCGATGGCCATATCTCCTATTGGCTCGGCACCGACGACCAGGGCCGCGACATGCTCTCCGCCATCCTCTATGGCCTGCGGGTCTCGATGCTGGTCGGCGTTGCTTCGACGCTGCTGGCGCTGGCCATCGGCCTCACCCTGGGCCTCATTGCCGGCTTCTTCGGCGGCAAGGCCGATGCGGCGGTGATGCGCCTGGCCGACCTGCAGCTTTCCTTCCCCGCCATCCTGATCGCGCTGATCCTGCTGGCCCTGCTCGGCAAGGGCACCGGCAAGATCATCGCCGCCCTGGTGGCGGTGCAATGGGCTTACTACGCACGCACCACGCGCGGCGCCGCCATGGTGGAGCGGAACAAGGAGTACATCGACGCCGCCCGCCTGCTCGGCCTGTCGCGCGCCAGCATCCTGTTCCGCCACCTGCTGCCGAACTGCCTGCCGCCGCTGATCGTGGTTGCCACGCTGCAGATCGCCGCCGCCATCAGCCTGGAAGCGACGCTGTCATTCCTCGGCGTCGGCCTGCCGGTGACCGAGCCCTCGCTCGGCCTGCTGATCGCCAACGGCTTCCAGTACATCCTTACCGGCAAATACTGGATTAGCTTCTTCCCCGGCTTGGCGCTGCTGGCCACCATCGTCGCCATCAACCTCGTCGCCGACCGCCTGCGCGACGTGCTCAATCCGCGCGGGGAGTCGTGATGCGCACCCTGGTCGTCGAAAATCTCCAGACGCATTTCATCGGCCGCGAGCGCACGGTGAAGGCGGTGGACGGAGTGAGCTTTGCTATTGCGCCGGGGCAGGTGCTGGGGTTGGTGGGCGAATCCGGCTCCGGCAAGTCCATGACCGGCAACTCCATCATGGGCCTGATCGACCCGCCGGCGAGCGTGGTCGGCGGCCGCATCCTGTTTCAAGGGCAGGATCTGCTGGCGTTGAACGCGGAGCAGATGCGCCGGCTGCGCGGCAACCGCATCGCCATGATCTTTCAGGACCCGATGATGTCGCTCAATCCGGTGCTGCGCATTGACACCCAGATGATCGAGGCGGTGCGCGCCCATCATCGCGTCAGCCGCGCGGCGGCGCGTGAACGCGCGCGCGACATGCTGGCACGGGTTGGCATTCCGGCGCCGGCGGAAAGGCTGAGCGCCTACCCGCACCAGTTTTCCGGCGGCATGCGTCAGCGCGTCGCGATCGCCATCGCCATGATCAACCAGCCCGACCTCATCATCGCCGACGAACCGACCACTGCGCTCGACGTCACGATCCAGCAGCAGATCCTGAACCAGATGCAGCAGCTGTGCGCCGAATCCGGCACCAGCCTGCTGTGGATCACCCACGACCTCGGCGTGGTGGCCGGCTTGGCGGAGGAGGTGGCGGTGATGCGCGCCGGCCGCATCGTGGAACAGGGCACGACCGATGCGGTGATCAATCATGCGCAGCATCCCTACACCCGAGCGCTGCTCGCCGCCCTGCCCTCGGCCGGCACGCCGGGCCGGCCGCTGCTGGGAGCGGCATCGTGAGCAAGCCGCTGCTTGAACTGCGCAACGTATCGAAGCGCTTCGCGCGCCGTCTCGACCTGGCGGCGAAGGCCGCCCGGCTGCTTGGCGCCGGCGAGAAGGAAACGGTGGTGCATGCGGTGGATGGCGTCAGCCTGACCGTGCATGCCGGCGAAGTGCTGGGGCTGGTGGGTGAATCCGGCTCCGGCAAGTCCACCCTTGGCCGGATTGCCGTCGGCCTGCTCGATGCCAGTAGCGGCGAGCGCAGGTGGAAGGACCAAGCGCTCGCCAGCGGCGAGATGCGGCTGGCGATGCAGATGGTGTTCCAGGACCCGTTCGCCTCGCTCAACCCGCGCCTGCGGGTGCGGGACTTGATCGGCGAAGCGCCGGTCGCGCACGGCCTCATACCTGCAAGGGAACAGGAAGCGCTGGTGGCCTCGCTGCTGCAGCGCGTCGGCCTCGATCCCTCGGTGATGCGCAATTTCCCGCACCAGTTCTCCGGCGGCCAGCGCGCCCGCCTCGGCATTGCCCGCGCGCTGGCGGTGAATCCCGAATTCCTGGTGTGCGATGAAGCGGTGGCGGCCCTGGATGTGTCTATCCAGGCGCAGATCCTCAACCTGTTCCTGAAGCTGCGCGAGGATCTCGGCCTGACCTATCTCTTCATCAGCCACGACCTCTCGGTGGTGCGGCATCTGAGCGATCGGGTGGCGGTGATGTACCTCGGCCGCATCGTCGAGATCGCGCCCACGCGCGATCTGTTCGCCTCGCCGTTTCATCCCTATACCCAGGCGCTGCTGGCGGCTGCGCCGACGCTGGAAGTGAAGAAACGCAGCTACGTTCCGATCAAGGGTGACATTCCTTCGCCTGTGCAGCCACCCTCGGGCTGCCATTTCCATCCGCGCTGTTCGCATGCGATGGCGCGGTGCCGTGCCGAAGCGCCGGCGCTAAGGGAAGTGAGGCCGGGGCATTGGGCGGCATGTCATCTCACTGACGCGCACGAATAGTTATCGAACCTTTTTCACGCGCCAGGTGCTTTTTCAAGGCAGCTCTTCAACGATGTCGCAAGACACCAGGATGTTTTAGGTCACAATGCGTATTGAAAATGTTCCCTTGGTAGATATTCTTCGGTGAATTGGATGCCGCTGAAGAAAAGCATCATCCTCTTTTCGAACGATGCCGCTCTGGTACAGACCAGGCTTTCAATAATTAATTTCCGCTTTCTCTCTTTGCTTGCTCCGGGCGGATTTCCTCGATTTGCCTCGCCTCCTCCGCCTGAATCCCCGACTCCAGCCCAATATCATCCACCCCAATCGCATTCTCCTCGGTGCGCGCAGGCCGCGGACCCGCCTTGTCGGCCTTGGAGGGATTGGGGTTGCCTTGCAGATCGTTGTTCATGAACTTCTCCTGAATCGTTTCAACATCGGACGGGATTGATTGAATTCCGGCGCCGGCCTGAGCAGGGCCGGCTGCTGAGTCTGCGGCTGGCGCCGGAGCAGGCGCCAGCTGATCATGTCGCGCAGGAACCAGGCAAAGGAGACGATGCCGATTACCAGCAAGGCCCAGCTTTGCCAGCCGTGGCTGACGAACGTGACTGAGGTCGGCTGAGCGCTCCATGTCGCCAGCAGCGGCAGCAGCAAGGCGACGATGGCGCCGAAGTTGATCAGCAGGATGACGTGCAGCATCCGCTCGGAATGCGGCAGGCGGCGGGTTTCGTCTTCGAGCAGCGTATCGGTGGTGGTCACGCCGAATTCCGCCAGCAGCAGGCATGCGATGATCGCGACCGCCACGCCATGCCACTCGAACCAGCCGAGGCCGATGAACAGCAGCGCGAAGATCAGTTCCCGGCCTGCATGCAGCAGTTCCTCGGTGCGTGCCCAGCCTTGTCGAGGCAGGCGCGCCAGGTGCTCGTGGTTCCAGACCACGTCCAGGCCGCCGATGAATCCGTGAAAGATCAGCAGCCCCAGCACCACGGCAAGCGCCTGCTGGCCGTCGGCGACGTTCATTGGCCTGGCCTCCCTGAAGGCTTATTTGCCGAGGTTGGTGCCAGCGCTCTCCGGCTGCCCGCCGGCTGCACCGCCGCGGGAGCGCGGCATGGTGTGCCGCTTGCCGCCGTGATGGCGCTTGCCGTGGGTGTCCATGTCGCCCTGCGTCATGCCGGTCGTGCTGCTGGCGCTGCCGCCGCTGCTCTGCTGCTGCGATTGCAGATCGCGCGCGTGCCGCTCGACTTCGGCAATGCGCGACGGATCGGTGCTTTCGCGGATGCCGCTGGAGCTGTCCTGGGCGACGGCGGAACTGCCGATGGCGCACAGGGCGACGAAGACGACGGTGGTGAACCTATTCATGCTGCCTCCATGGAAAAAGAAACTCTGTCAGACTTCCCACATCACACACAGGCAGGCCGCACGGCGGCCGGTTGCATGCCCGGGCATGCGCCATGCCGGATAGACTTCCGCCGGCGGCGTGGGTTTCTTGTCATTCGCAAAATAGAATTGCCTGGCTGAAATGCTGTACCGTTCACAGAAAGGACCTCATGACTTTTTCCGCGGCGAAGACCGATTGCGTAGTGATAGGCGGCGGACCGGCCGGGCTGACCGCCGCCATCTATCTGGCCCGTTACGAGCGCGAGGTAAAGGTCTTCGATGCAGGCGACAGCCGCGCTGCCTGGATCCCGGTGTCGCACAACTATCCGGGTTTTCCGGAAGGCATCAGCGGCAAGGAACTGCTGGCGCGACTGCATGCGCAAGCCGGACGCTACGGCATCCGTGTGATCTCGACGGCGGTGCACCGCCTGCAGCGACTGCAAGATGGCGACTTTTTCGTCTACTACGGCGACGATGTCATCCGCGCCCGTACCGTCCTGCTCGGCACCGGGGCGATGGACAGGACGGTGGACTTTCCCGGCTTGCGGGAAGCGGTGCGGCGCGGCCTGATCCGCCATTGCCCGATCTGCGACGGCTACGAAGCGCGCAACAAGCGCGTCGGCCTGCTCGGCAGCGGTCCGCAGAACATTCGGGAAGCCATGTTCATTCGCCACTTCACCAGCGACCTCACCGTCATGAGCCTGGACCGGGAGATGCAGATCAGCGCGCAAGACCGGATGACGTTGAAGGAAAACGGCATCCGCATCATCGAGGAGCCGGTGTCGGAATTGATGATCGACGGCGACAAGATCGACGCCATCAAGATGCACGGCGGCGCGAGCTACCAGTTCGACAGCGTCTACGCCATGCTCGGCATTGACGTTCGTTCCGAGCTGGCACGCGAACTGGGCGCCGATTGCGACAAGGACGGAAACATCCGCGTCGATGATCACATGCACACCAGCGTGCCGGGTTTATATGCCGCCGGTGACGTGGTGAGCGGATTGAATCAGATCGCCGTCGCCACCGGGCAGGCGGCGATTGCGGCGACGGCGATTCATAACAGCTTGTAGGTGCGCTTTGCTTAAAGCATGCTTTTCAAATTCCTGGGCGCGCTCGAGCCGACAATCCTCGGATCACCCCTTGAACAGGGTCACTGTCGACTTAGGGCCTTTCCTTACGGCCTTGTCTTGAAAAATGTTGGATACGCCTTAACGAAGTCCTCCATACTAGAGAACAGCGCTTCGAGGTCGGGAGCAGTTTTCCATTCTCCAAGTGACATGCCGCGGGCTTGGGCGATCGTTCTTACAAAAGAGTCAGCTACAGCGGCTGATCCGCGACCGTTAGGGCAAGCATGAGCCAGCCACCAATGGATTTCAGCAAGATAGCGAAGCGAAGTGTCATTGTTAGGTGCCTTCAGTGCCGCATCCTTTAGTTCATCTATGTGACTAAAAATAAAACCAAACTCGTCGTCATAAGGACTACTAATAGCTAGCAAATCCAGTTTCCCGTTCTGCTTTTTGATGCTGCCGGAATAATGAGTTAATTCAATCTCTTTACCCTTTATCGTACCCGTCATGTAGGTGTCGAGTTTGCCGTCTTCCCAGTTCTTTCTATAAGGGAAAAGTTTGAATATACGACCCGCATAAGCCTTGTACGGAGGGTTATTAGCAATGTAGGTAATCGTTTGGGCCCATTTGGTCTCTCTATCATTCTGCCGGTCTATCCGAAAACGGCGAGCGGCCGCGTCACCCAAGCCTTTCGCCGCTTGATATCTCGCTTCGGTCAGCGCTCCCCAAAGTCGCGATGCATCGATATCGCCCGCTTTCACTAGCTTCGCTAGACGAACCGTCGCCGCATGCATGTACTGACTGAACACCTTGCCGTCTACTGGCTTATTGGTAAACCCTGGCACCTGATGAACACGCCCCGCCTCTCTTTCTGGGAGTGGACGAGGGGAATCTTTAGTAGTGACCTTCGGTCCGAAAGTGTCTTTTTTAGGTGGCTCGGCAGTGATCTGCTCCAGATTGCTTCTTGTTGTTGTCTGCAATGCTTGAGAAGTTGATTGACTGGAAGAAGGCTTGTTCTTCGTTGGATCAGGGGTCTTTGGCCTTGGCTTTAGCAATGCGCTGAACACCTTGGTCATGCCTATCGTCCCAGCCAGCAGGACCAACTGCCCCGCAACCCGCCTCAGCTTGCTGGCAGCCTGCTCCATCTCATAAACATTGTTGGTCTGCGTCGCTTGATGGACTTCGTAAAGCTCCGCCCCGAATTGCCTCGCTTGCTCGGCGCTCAATCCGATATTGATGAGCATGACGCTTATCCCCGCGCCACTGGCCTGCAATGCGGCCATGCCAAGCAGCATGGCTGCGGTTTGCGGCGTCAATAGCTGCCTGACCTGCGCCCCCACTTCTTTGCCAAGAGTGCGGCTGGCGGCCTGAGCCAGCCATTGATAGCGCTGCGCCAAATTCATCCGCCGCAATACAGGATAAGTTAACCCGTAGCGAGATTTATAAGCCTCGAACTTGGCTGACACAATTGGTTTTGTACTCGCCTCAATACGCCTTTCCTGCATTGCCTGTGCTTGGCCCGCTGTCAGCTTGGTCCAGCCACCATGTGCAATGATCTCCTCCATTCGCCTTCTTGCCGCCCCTAGATCAATTACCGCACGGCCTTTGGGATCCCGGATGAGCAACTGCTTGTCTCGCACACTGTCTCCCTGGTCGGGCCGGGACACTGGCCCTTCAGCGTAACCATCGGCATAAATGGCGACCGTGCGCCATTGGTTTCGGCTCGCGTCCCAGACTTGGCGTTCTCGCAACCGTGTTTCAATTCGACGACCATTGACTAGTACGGCGACCGGCTCCGATTCTCGGAGGTCTCGTGTCCTGTGCTGTTGGCGTTGGCCGCTTACCGTTGTTTTGCTGCTAGTACCTGACTTCGAAATCTGATGATTCTTTTTGTTATTTCCTGTCTGCTGGCTGCGGGAGGAGGATTGAGAGAACTGATCAAATGCGCCTGTCGGAAACCGTATTGAATCTTGTGAACCATCTGATTGGTGGACTCGGTTTGAGACTTTCAACGGAAAGGACATGGCAATCTCCCAAAAAAGCTGCACCTGTTCAGTACCTTCACGCCGGCGCGGGCCGGCATCTTTCGAGTCCTAAGGCTTGTGCACTTTCTATGCCATGTGCGCTTGCACAAGTATGCTTTGTCGCTGGTCCAAGTTCCTTGGACCTTTATTTCATAGGGCTTTCCTCTTCACATTAATTTATAACTGGGACTCAAGCTATAGTCATTAGCGGCGTCTCAATGCGACATCCTCGGGGTCGAGGAAGCGATCACCGAATTCGCGATCGACTGCGACAAGGACGGTAACATCCGCGTGGACGACCACATGCATACCAGCGTGCCGGGTTTATATGCTGCTGGTGACGTGGTGAGTGGACTGAACCAGATCGCCGTCGCCACCGGGCAGGCGGCGATTGCGGCGACGGCGATTCATAACAGCCTCCAGGCTTCCGTGATTAACCCCACAGTTGTCTACGCCGGCACTTCATTTACCTGATGACGGCGACTTGAAAAACGTCGGATATGCTTCAACGAATGTCTTCATGCCTGAAAAAATAGCTTCAAGGTCTGGGGCTGTTTTCCATTCTCCAAGCTTAATGCCGCGGGCCTGCGCAACAGTGCGAACAAATGCATCAGAAACAGCTGCTGAACCACGAAGATTAGGACAGGTTTGAGCCAACCACCAATGCATTTCAGCTAGATAACGAATGGCGATTGCATTTGTAGGTGCGCTCAGTGCTGCCTGCATGAGTTCATCGAGATGCTTTGCAATAAGGGAAACATCTTTTCCAGTCGGACTTTCTATTTCTAATGACTTAAGCGCCCCCGTTTTAGGATCCCTTCTCGCTTTGTAACTCGTCAACTCTACATTTTCATCATGAATTTTTCCGTACATTGTTCCGCGAAGCTCATTTTCTTTCCAAAAAGTCTCATCTGGAAATAGTTTGAATATTCGATCTGCGAAGGAATGGTACCGACGATTATTTAGAATCGTTGTTCGTGAAGTGCTGCCGACATACCACTCGTAATTGAACTTATCCGCTCCAAAATAATGCTCCCCTGGGAATTCGGGACCTCCTTGTATTACCTGATATCTTGCTTCAGTGAGAGCGCCCCAAAGCGTTTTGGCGTCAATTTTTCCAGCTTTCACGAGCGGCGCAAGTCGCACCGTTGCAATATGCATATATTGGCTGAACACCTTACCAATAGCAGGGTTCTTGGTGAATCCCGGAACTTGATGAACCCGCCCGGCGGCACTCTCTGAAAGCAGAGAAATGGGTGCCTGCTGCTCGACTGATGGCTGCTTCTTTTTCCCGATAATTGCCGATGCATTTGGCAATACTTTAAGCAACTTAGCCATGCCAGTCGGGCCTATTAAGATTAGCAACTGCCCGGCTACTTGCGTCAGTTTTACAGCAGCTTGGTCCATCTCATACACATTATTGCTCTGCGTCGCCTGATGCACTTCATACAGGTCTTGGCCAATTTGCTTTGCTTGGGTCGCGCCCAAACCAGTGTTGATGAGCAGAGCAGCAGTACCGGCACCGCTGGCCTGCAATGCAGCCAGACTAAGCAGCACGAACGCTGTTTGTGGTGTCAATAATTGCCGTACTTGGGCACCAACTTCATTGCCAAGTCCACGGGTTGCTGCTTTGCCCAACCATTGATAGCGCTGCGTTTGGTTCATGCGCTGCAATGCGGCTTCCGTCAACCCGTAGCGAGATTTATAGGCTTCAAACTTGGCTGGAACGATTGGCTTGGTCAGCACCTCAATACGCTTGGCCCTGACCGTCTGCGCTTGGTCGACAGTGAGTTTTGTCCAGCCGCCATGCGCAATGATCTGCTCCATCCGCCTTCTTGCGGCTTGAAGATCGATCACATTCTTGCCTTTGGCATCCCGAATCAGCAACTGCGTGTCACGAATGCTTTCTTTCCGGTTGGGGTTAGACGCTGACGCTTCAGCGTAGCCATCGGCGTAAATGCCAACCGTCCGCCATTGCCGGGCAGCCACATCCCATACCTGGTGCTCACGCAGTCTCGTCTCGATGAGACGGCCGTTTATTTCTACTTGAAGCGGTTCTGCTTCCCGGATATCGCGAGTCTTGCCCTGTCGCTGTTGGACGCTGTGCTTTGTATTGCGAATTGAATTCGTCGCCGAATTCTTGGAAACCGGTTTTGACTTACCTGTTCCCTGGCTTCTGGTTGCGGATTGAGAGAATTGATCAAACGCGCCTGATGGAAAGGAGAGTGAAGTTTGAGATCCGAATGACCGATCGGCTTGGTTAGCGACTTTGGATGGCGAAGGCATGATTTCTCCCAAGAGAACTAAATCTTTCCGCAAAAGAGGCGCATGTTGTCCCCTTCGGACAGGTCTTCTGTCTTGCACTATCTATGCCATTAGCGCTTCCACAACTATGCCGTGTTACCAAAATGCGCAATATTTCTGCTGCTTGACCACATGCAGCTCAGTTCCTAACGCGGGCTGATCACAAGAATTAAATCTTTATTAGTTTGCAGTTAGGAGAATACATCCTGATGATCGATGTGCGCTCCGAGCTTGCACGTGAGCTCGGCGCCGATTGCGATGAGAGTGGCAATATCCGCGTCGACGACCACGTGCATACCAGCGTGCCGGGTTTATATGCCGCCGGCGACGTGGTGAGCGGATTGAATCAGATCGCCGTGGCTACCGGGCAGGCGGCGATTGCCGCGACGGCAATTCATAACAGCTTGTAGAAACCCATTCACATTGGGCTTCTTTTCATTCACCGGGATGGCGATTCAATCTTCATTGCCCGCGAGGTGGGTTCTTTATATTTGATACGTTTTCGAAGAAGCCCGGATAGGCGGCAACGTAGTCGTCCATCCGCATGAATAGCGCTTCGAGATCTGGGGCGACCTTCCATTCACCGAGTTTCATGCCGCGCGCCAGGGCAATCGTACGGACGAAAGCTTCCGCTACGGCCGCCGACCCCCTTCCATTGGGACAGGCTTGAGCCAGCCACCAGTGAATCTGGGCCAGATAAGCAAGCGCGATAGTTTCATTTTTTTCTTGAAGCGCCGCCTTCGTCAACGTACCAACGTGCGCGAAGATCTTCTTTAAAACAATCGCGAGCGGGGACTTGATGACAAGTGCGGTCACTGACCCATTACGAAGATTAAAAGAGCCTTCATAACTTGTCAGCCTGATTTCTTCACGCCCGATTTTTCCAGTCATGTCCGCGCGGAGTTGTCCATCGGGCCAGGAGCGTGTATCGGGAAACAGTTTGAAAATCCGGTTGGCATAGGGGCGGTAACGCGAATCAGTGAGGATATTTGTGCTGGAGATGACCTGCATGTGTTCCGGCATATTCAACCGGTCAACATTGAAGTCTTCCGCTCCCTCACGCTTGATCCCTTTCTGTATTTCATATCTGGCTTTGGTGAGCGCGCCCCACAATTCCTCGACCTTGATGCGGCCCGCCTTCACTTCCTTCGCCAGCTTTACGGTTGCGCCATGCATGTACTGGCTGAATGCCTTGCCAATCTCCGGCGCTCTGGTGAAGCCTGGCACCTGGTGCACAAGACCGGCTTCTCTTTCTGATAGCGGTGCTATGGCGCGCGACCCCTGAGATGCACTTCTCGATGATGCGCTATTCGATGGAGGCCGCGATGTCTTGGGGTTGGATTCAACGTTTTTTCTAACCGCCGCTCCCTTAAGCGCTTGAAGCAATTTGGCTACACCCGCTGTGCCTGTCAGCAGAATAAACAGGCCGAACACTTGGGCCAGCTTGGCAGCCGCCTGGTCCAGGTCATACACGTTGTTCGACCCCATTGCCTGAGTTATTTCGTAGACTTTCTGCGCAATCTGCCTCGCTTGCTCGATATTGAGGCCAGTGTTGATCAACAGTGCGACAATGCCTGCGCCACTACCCTGCAAGGCAGCCACGCCCAGAAGCAAGCCAACGGCTTCCGGCGTCAATAACTGGCGTAGTTGGGTTCCAGCTTCCTTGCCTACATCGCGGCTGGCTGCCTGCGCAAGCCATCGATAGCGCTGAGCCATGTTCATGCCTTGCAATTGCGACTCGGTCAGGGGCAGGCGAGGCTTAAATTTCTGGAACTCAGTCGGTTTTACCGGACCTGTGACTACCTGCGCATGCCGCTCTTGTATGGTTTGTGCCTGCTCCGCAGTGAGCTTGGTCCATCCGCCATTGAGAATGATTTCCTGGATTCGCTTGCGAGCCGTTTCAGGATCGGTGAGCGGTTTTCCGGTCCCGTCCGTGATCAAAAGCCGCTTTTGGCGCACGCTGTCTTCTTGTCCATCCCGATTTGCGGGCCCTTCAACATAGCCGTCAGCAAAAATCGCTACAGTGCGCCAGCGCTTCGTGGACGCGTCCCAATTTTGCTGTTCCAGCAGCCATGTCTTTATCTGGCGGCTGCCGCGCTTAACGACGACTGGCTCCTCATGGCGAACTTCCTGCAGCGGTTTCTGCCCTCGGGCCAGCTGATCAATTGAATTGTTTTTATCGTGGATCGTGATCAGCGCTGCCGCCGGTTCTTGCACGAAATGAGCTTGACGTGATCCGGCCAATAAGCCAGAACGATCTGTGACAGTTAAAGGAAACGACATGGCACTCCCAAACAGGTTGTTTCCACGCGGTTCTGCAACTTTCCGCGCGGCTAATATTCACCCGTTTTCCGCGTGCACTCACTATGCCATGCCAGCATCTGAACTGAGGTTCAGTCGCTAAACCGCTTCGCTAAAGCTCGTCACCTGATGTTCGCAGGAGCGATAACTGTCTTTCTAAAAACTCAAAGAAGCGGCAGGTTGCTTTTCAGGACATCATCGCTGTTTCGGCGCTTTCTCATTCAGCGGATCATCCACCCAAGAGGTAGGCAGCGTATCCTCCGCAATGTCCGGTTTCTTGCCAGTCTCCACCGTATCGATGGTCCTGCTGTCCAGACCAGGCATGGGTTGCTTTTCGGTTTTGGCGCTATCAAGGTTGGCAGTGCCTTTTACCTTGTCGTTGGGCATGGCGGTTTCTCCTGAAAGCAAGTTACTATCGCCGCGTTCGGCAGCGATGACAGTGCAGCACGCACTGCCGCTAATCTTCAGGCAACAAACCCGCTCGCGGGTTCCTGAGAGACTTGCCCAAGCCTGTTCTCAAGGAGGAAGAAAGAATTCCTGAATGCGCTTCAGCCCGCCACCCGAAAGCAACGCTTGCCAGCGCGCTTCGCCTCATACATCGCCAGGTCTGCCCGCTTGAGCAGCGCGTCGGCGTCCGGGGCGTCGGCCGGCATTTGCGCGATGCCGATACTGAGTCCCAAGGCCCCGGCTTCCAGCCTGCCGAACGGCCGCGCGCCGGCGAAGGCGGCCAGCAGGCGCTGCGCCAAGTGCTCGATCTGCCCCAGCGTCGGGCCGCAGCAGATGATGACGAATTCATCGCCGCCCAGGCGCGCCAGGAAGTCGGCGCTACGAATTTGGGACTGTATCGTCCTGGCGGCCCACACCAGGGCGTCGTCGCCGGCTTCGTGGCCCAGGGTGTTGTTGATGTCGGAAAAGCCGTCGAGGTCGATGAACATCGCCGTCAGCGGTTCATGCGACCGAATGCTGCGGGCGATCGCCTTGCGCAGCCAATCCTGCAGATAGCGCCGGTTCGGCAGCCTCGTGAGCGGATCGTGGGTTGCCTCTTCCGCCAGCCGCTGCGCCGCCGTTTTCAGCAGGCGGCCGGCGCGGCTGCTGTATTGGAACGCCAGGCAGAACACGGCCAGGAGCAGGCTGATCCACGCCAGGAAGGCGGTCTTGGCGGATTGCACCGCGGCACTGGTGCGGGCATCGGCCTGTTCGCGCCGCTGTTGCTGCAGGGTGCTGAGTTCAAACACCACCGCTTCGATACCATCCTGCCGGGCCTGCGCCAGCAATTCCGGAGCGGTCCTGGCATCATCGCCCGAGTCGGCGCGCTGGCGGCCGATGGCGGCCAGGAGTTCCTGTTCCCGCCCGCGCGCCAAGGTCTGCAGGCGAGTCACCAGGGTCACGCCGGCCGCATCCTCGTCCGGGAACAGGGTTGCCAGCCAGGACAGATTCTTCCTCAGCTCCAGGCTTCCCTGGTGAAAAGGCGCGAGCCGGCTTTCGTTGCCGGTAGACAGATAGGCACCGGCGCCGTACTCCATCGTATGCACGTTGGCGAGCACGTTGAGCAGCGTGGCCGTCACTTGCGCGGTATTGCGGTGATCGTCATGCCGGTCGAGGATGCGGTTGGCCTGGGCGGTGAAGATGACGCAGGCGACGAAGCACAGAATGGCGCCGGCGGTCATCGCATAGCGACCAATGAATTCCAACCTCAGCACCTTCCTCATGCGGCTGTCCGCATCGCCATCCAGTTTGCCGGCCGCGCCGCGCAGCGCGATGTCTGTCATGCCTGTTTCCTAACGAATCGTTCAGTTTCAGCGCCGGCGCCAAGCAGGCTCGGCTGTTTCGAAGCCGCATGGCAGGTTGAATCCCATTGCCCGTCGACCGGCGCGCCCAACGATTAGGCCATTCCAGCAAGGAAAGGTTTCCTCGGGGATGGCGCGGGTCCGGATTTATTTGGCCTAGGCAGGCGCAAGCCACAACGAAAGGTGTTGACTGGCGGCGCCAGCAACCTTGATCGTGCCGGGATGGCAAGGATGATGCCGGAATGCGCATGTCATTCCGGCGCCTGCCCCTCACCAGGGGCTTGAGCAGGGAGCCTCGGTTCCCCAGTCAAGCCTGGGCCAGCGACCACTCGACGTCGGCGCCCGCCTGCCGGGCTGCCCGCATGAGTTCGAGCAGGGGAAAGGCGCGCGACGCGAAACTGACCGTGTCGCCGGCGTCGTGGTAATGGCTGACTGCGCCCCCGGTGACGACATCGCGCACCACCGCGCTGGTGATGCCGTGGTCCTTGCTGTCATCCACATGCTGCTGCAGACGGGGAATGGCTTCCTTCAGTTCCTGGCTGGTCAGCATGCCGCTGCGCGTTTCCTTGCCCAGCAGCGAGAGCACTTGCTGTGCATGTTGTTCGAGCATGACCACATCGGCGCCTGCCGAAGAATGGAAATTGACGAGCATGATCCCTCCATGGATGAAAACCCACCGGATCATGCTAGCAGCGCGGGGGCGCGCAGGCTTGACCGATGCCAGACCACGGCATCGCCGCGATCACACTACAATCGATGCCTTGGACATGACGACAGGCGGGCTCGATTGAAACGGAAACAGGCGAAGGCGGACAACGCCCCGGCGGCAGCCGGGATGGCTTTTCAGGCATTGCGGCACAAGGATTTCCGCGCCTACCTGGCCACCTACCTGCTGGCCATGATGGCGGACAACATCGAGCACGTCATCAGCTACTGGGTCGCGTTCCAGAAGTTTCACTCGGCCACCCTCGGCGGCGTGGCCGTGCTGGCGCACTGGCTGCCCTTCCTGCTGCTGTCGGTGCCGGTGGGCGGCCTGGCGGAACGCACCGACCCGCGCCGCGTGATCCAGGCCGGGATGGCGATCTTCATCGGGGTGTCGCTTGGCTGGGGCTTTTTCATCTGGACCGATACGCTGGAAATCTGGAAGGCGGTCGTGCTGCTGATCCTGCACGGTATTGCCGGGGTGCTGTGGCAAACCGCCAGCCAGATGCTGCTGTACGAGATCGTGCCGCCGGATGCGTTGCAGAGCGCCGTGCGCTCCAACGCGACGGCGCGTTATCTCGGCTTGATCGTCGGTCCGGCGGTCGGCGGCTTCCTGATGCAGTGGCTGGGACCGGTGCACGGCATATTCGCCAATGCGCTTTTCTACGTGCCCCTGGTGCTGTGGCTGCTCACCATCCCGCACGGCCGGGCGGCAGCCGACGCGCCGCGAAGAGCGGTTCGCGGCCTGAGAGACATCGTGCAGACCATTGCGGATATCCGCCATGACCGGCTGCTGGTCTCCATGATTCTGCTGGCCGGCGGCGGCTCCTTCTTCATCGGCAACAGCTACCAGGCGCAGATGCCGAACTTCGCCGCCGACCTCGGCCATGGCGACGTCAGCGCCACCTACAGCATGCTGCTCGCCGCCGATGCGGCTGGCGCCCTGTGCGCCGGCCTCTGGCTGGAAGCGCGCGGCCGCAGCGATACGGGAGCGCGCAAGGCCATCCTGCTGGCGGCCTGCTGGTGCCTGGCCCTGACGGGATTTGCGTTGGCGCCGTCCTATCCGGTGGCGCTGATCGCCCTCTTCGCCGCCGGCGTCTTCGAACTGTCCTTTTCCAGCATGGCGCAGTCGCTGGTGCAGGTGAACGCGGCGCCGCAGGCACGCGGCCGGGTAATCGGCCTGTTCAACATGTCGGCCCTGGGCATGCGCGCATTCAGCGGCATCACCGTCGGGCTGATGGGCAGCGTGGTCGGCGTGCACGCGTCGCTTGCGTGGTCCGCTTTGGCGATGCTGGTGTTCGCCGGGCTGCTGGCACGGTATGCGGGAGCGGCGCGGGACGCGCGAGCGCCCGGCTAGCAGTCATGGCGCGGCGAGCCCGCTGCGGCATGGCTGCTAGCCGGCGAGGCGCCGGCGCTTCCTTACTCCAGGGTGAGGTTCTTGCGCTGGATGAGGTTGGAGTAGATCCTTGCCTTCGCATCCGCGTTGCGGCGGATTTCTTCCGGCGTCCAGTTCAGGACTTCGAAGGCGAAGGTATTGAAGCGCTCCTTGATTTCGGGATCGGCCAGCACCTTCTGCACGTCGGCGTTGATTTTGGTCTTCAGATCGGCCGGCATGCCCTTGGGCGACACCAGCACCACGAAGGAATTCACATCCAGGTCGGCCGGGCCGCCCGACTCGGCGACCGTCGGCACGTTGGGCATCTGCGGGATGCGCTTGGGCGCGGCGACGGCGATGTAACGGATTTTGCCGGCCTTGAACACGCCCTGGCTGGAAGGAATGGAGGCGAATGCCCATTGCACGTCATTGCTGGCGACCGATCCGTAGAGCTGCGACACTTCGCGATAAGGCACATGCTGCATGGTGGTGCCGGTGGCCAGCTCCAGCGCCTCGCCGCCGAGATGGCCGGGGCTGCCGATGCCCCAGGAACCGTAGCTCATCCTGCCGGGCGCGGCCTTGGCGGCGGCCACGAGATCCTTCACCGACTTCAGCGAAGAATCGGTGGGCACCGAGATCAGGAACGGCGTGCGGAACAGGGTCGCGACCGGCTCGTAGACGTCCAGCGTCTGGAAATTGCGCGACTTGTAGAGATAAGGGACGGCAGCGAGATGCTCGCTGTCGAGCTGCAGCAGGGTGTAGCCGTCCGGCGCGGCGCGCTGGGTGGATTCGAAGGCGAGGAAGCCGCCGGCGCCCGGCTTGTTGTTGATGATGACCGGCTGCTTCCACATTTTCGACAGCCGGTCCGCCACCTGGCGCAGCACGGCGTCCGGCCCGCTGCCGACCGCAAACGGCGTGTAGATGTTGACCGGCTTCGAAGGATAACTGCCCTGCGCCGCCGCGCCGCCCGCTGCCATCAGCGCCAGCGCCATCACTGAAGCGTGGCCGAGACGCGCCGCGCGAAATAACGTTTTCTTCATCTCCTCATCCTTTCCTGTTGCGGTGTTTGTGCAACGACCCGTTCGTGCAGCGCCCGTGAAGCCGGGACTTCAGGACGCCGGCTTGATAACGGCTCAGATGGTAAGGTTGCCATCACATTGTGAACATACAATATTACTGATAAACGGTATTCGGAAAGCGGAATATTCATGCCGGGTGGCCTTGACTTCTGCACTTTTACCGTTCGCATCGGCTATGCCGGCCCGCCTCTCCAGACGCCGAACAGCCTTCCCAAGTAAGGTTGCCACGCTTGCCCTCCTCGGCAAGCGCGAACCTGATTACCACGGGCTGCCCCCCTGACATGTTCTGCCTGACCGGGTATACATGACATAGACATTTATGTTGATAAATATCAACAATTCTAATTTCCTCGAATAAACCCGCCTATTTGCCGTAGACACTTCTTGCAATATTGGCTTTAGGAAACTATGATTACTTTACTTCACGCAACTTTAGCGGCCGCCGAACCGTCCGCTGGAGACTTGCTGGCAGCCGGCTCAGGCCGTATGCCGTCCGAAAAGCGCTGCGCGAAGGATGCCGCTTCAGCCAGCTGCGTTTGGGCAGCTCACTTCCCTGATTCATCAAAAGGACTATTCGATGATCGTGACCCCTTCAATCAACTTCACCCAGCCCGGCCTCGCGCGCCTGCTGGATGGGATGGAGCCGCATGAACTGGATGAACTCGCCTTCGGCGTGATCGGCTTCGATGACGATACCGGCGTCAAGATCTACAACAGGACGGAGGCGACCCTGGCAGGCCTGTCGGTGAGCAACGTCCTCGGCCAGCGTTTCTTTACCAACGTCGCTCCATGCATGAACAACTTCATGGTGGCGCAGCGCTTCGAGGATGCGCACCGCCTGGGCCACGAACTGGACGCCACCATCGATTACGTGCTCACGCTGCGCATGCGGCCGACCAAGGTCAAGCTGCGCCTGCTTTCGCACCCTGGACTGGCTCTCAATTTCGTGCTGGTGGACCGGTCGCGTTGACGACATGCTAACCGACGCACTCGAAGCAGAGCACGAGGCGCTGCTGCAATTCCTCTACATGGCGCCGGTCGGCCTGGTCAAGGCCAGCCTGGACGGCGAGGTTCACATGATGAACCCGTTATCGGCGCAGCTGCTGATGCCACTGGCCGCCGACAGCGATCTGTCCAACCTCTTCGACGCGCTGGCGACGGTTGCACCCGACCTGCGCCATCGCTGTGCCAGTTTCCCGTCGAAGTTCGGCACGATCTGCGATGCACTGCGCGTGCAGGTAAGCGCCGGCATACCGGGCAAGCGGGATGCGCAATACCTTTCCATCACCATCCTCAAGCTCGACGGCGAACGGCTGATGGCCGTGCTGAGCGATGTCAGCGTGCAGGTGAAGCAGGAGCGGCTGCTGGAGAAGAACCGGGCCTGGTTCAACGCCATCTTTTCCGGCATCCAGGATTATGCGCTGGTCGGCCTCGACAGCCAGGGCCGCATCGAAGATTCCAACGACAGCATCACCCGCCTGACCGGCCTGACGCCGGAGCAGGTCGAGGGCACTTCCTATGCGCTGTTCTATCCGCCGGATGCCATCACGCCGGAACGCATGCTGGACCGGCTGCATGAAGCGGACGAGGCCGGCTGGAATTTGCATGAAGGGTATTGCGTGCGGGCCGACGGCAGCCGCTTCTGGGCCAGCAGCCTGATCGTGCCGCTGCAATATCGGACGGAGCTGGGCTTGCCGGCGCAGGCGGGCAGCCTGGTCTGCGACGAGGCGTCTTACTGCCTGGTGATACGCAACATCAACGACCGCAAGGATGCGGCCGAGTCCCAGCATCGGGAGGCGTTGTGCGATCACCTGACCGGCATCGCCAACCGGCGCGCCTTCTTCGAGGCCGCCGAACTCGAATTGGCGAGGGTGCGACGCATGCCGCGGCCGACCTCGGTGGCGGTGTTCGATGCCGATCACTTCAAGCGCATCAACGACGGCTACGGCCACGCCGCCGGAGACGCCGTCCTGTTCGATCTCGCCGAGAAGCTGAGGAAATGCTTCCGCCAGATCGACGTGCCGGCGCGCATCGGCGGGGAGGAGTTCGCCGTATTGCTGCCGTCGACCGACCTGGAGGCTGCGCAGGTCGCGGCCGAGCGCTTCCGCGCCATGGTCGAGCACGCCACCGTCAGTTTCAACGGCATGGAGATTCCCTACACCATCAGCGGCGGCATCGCCTGCCTGAGCGATGAAATTTCGGGGCTCGGCGAATTGCTCGGCCAAGCCGACCAGGCGCTTTACCGGGCCAAGCAGGCCGGCCGAAACCGGATCTGCAGCTGGCATGAACTGGCCAGCACAGCCTGAGGCGAGCGCCATGGAAGTCCGAGAGACGGATGCCTACGAAGGCTTGATCGAATTCCTGTACCGGGTGCCCATCGCCCTGGCGCAGCTGTCGGCCAGCGGCGGCATCGAAATGCTGAATCCGAAATGCGCCCAGCTGCTGATGCCCATCGCCGGGGGCCAGATGGAGAACATGTTCGACGTGCTGGCAGGCGTCGCGCCGGAGCTGCGCCGCATGGCGCTGGAGTTCGGCGCGCCGAGCGGCACCGTATGCGACGCAATGCGGGTGCATCTGCCGGCCGGCAGCCTCGCCCCCGACGTGCCGGCCATCCTGGCGCTCACGCTGGTCAAGCTGGATCCGGAGCGCTTCATGATGGCGCTCCAGGACGTGACCCGCGAAGCCGAGCGCGAACAGCAGCAGCTGGCGCAGGAACTGCGGCAGGCGGCGCATATCGACAGCCTGACGCACATTCCGAACCGCCTGGCGGTGCGCGAGAAGCTGCAGGAAATCGTCAACCGGGTGCCGTACTTCGCCTCCAGGAGCTGCGCGGTGCTGTTCATGAACTGCGACCGCTTCCGGCAGATCAATGACGCCTTCGGCAACGGGGTCGGCGATCAGGTGCTGCAGCAGATCGCCGATCGATTGCGCCTGACGCTGCGGCACTATGACGTGGTCGGCCTGTCGAGCCAGCCGATGCCGATGACGGCGCGCTTCGGCAGCGATGAATTCGTCGTCATCCTGGACGGCATCCGCCGCATCGAGGACATCACCAGCGTCGCCGCCCGGGTCATGCGCGAGCTGCAGGCGCCGCACCAGGTGGGGCAGCACCAGATCATCTGCCCGGTCAGCATGGGCATCGCTACCTGCGGCGATGGCCCGTCGGATGCGGATATCCTGCTGCAGGACGCCAATATCGCCATGGCCGAGGCCAAGCGCGCGGGCGGCGCCCGCTTCTGCCTGTTCGAGCCCGAGATGAGGGAACGCGCGGTGCGGCGCGGCGGCATCGAGGCGGAGCTGCGGCGCGCGCTCCAGGAAGAACAGCTGTTCGTGGTCTACCAGCCGGTGGTCGGGTTCGCTTCCCGCAGCGACATCGATCACGGCGCCGGCGTCGAAGCGCTGGTGCGCTGGCGCCATCCGCAGCGCGGCCTGGTCTCGCCGGTGGATTTCATCGGCGTGGCGGAAGAATCCGGCCTCATCGGCGCGATCGGCGATTTCGTGCTGCGCACCGCCTGCCGCGACTTCATGCAATGGCAGCGCCTGCTCGGCCCCGCTGCCCCGCGTTCCCTGGCGGTCAACCTGTCGCGGGCGCAGCTGTCGGACCCTGACATGGGGTTGCGGTTCATGGAAATTCTGCGTTCGACGGAGATGCCGCCCTCCGCGCTGCAGCTGGAAGTCACCGAAAGCCTGGCAGCCCAGGACGAAACGATGCTTGAACGCCTTCGGGAGCTGCGCGCCAACGGCATCCGGCTGGCGCTGGACGACTTCGGCACCGGCTACTCTTCGCTGTCGTGCCTGCACCTGCTCCCGGTCGAGACGGTGAAGATCGACCGCTCCTTCGTCAGCCAGGTCGACACCAGCAGCCATCATCGGGTGCTGATCGACGCCACGGTGCGGGTGGCGCACAGCCTGAACATGATCACGGTTGCCGAAGGCATCGAGACCGAGGCCCAGGCCGAGGCGGTGCAGGAGCTGGCCTGCGACAAGGGCCAGGGCTACCTGTTCAGCCGGCCGCTGCCGGCGGAAGAACTGCTCGCCTGGCTGCTGGCTCGCGGTTATGGAAAATCCATATAGATGGTATTTTCAATCGCAATTGGAAGTTATATCCTCGCCTGTGGATAATGCTTCCGTCTCCTCTGATTCTCTTGAATTGGATTCAGCCCGCAGCCGCAAGGCCGCGGGCTTTTTTTTGGCTTTTTGACCAGGCGCTGCAGGCCCTGCGCACGCCGCCCGACTATTCACCTGGCGCCAAGTTGTGGAACAATGTGGCGGTTTCCTTAAGCGACATCGTCATCCGGCAGCATCATGGCAAAACAGATTCCGCAGATATCGGCGCAGACCGTCGCCCGCTTGCGCCGGTTCGGCGAACGCATCAGGCTGGCACGCGTGCGGCGCAAGCTCGCCGCCAAGGAAGTGGCTGAAGAAGCGGGCATCTCGGTCGCCACGCTGCGCAATATCGAACTGGGCGACCCCCGCATCGACATGGCCTGCTATGCCGCCCTGCTGCAGACACTGGATTTCCAGGACGACCTCGACCGGCTGGCAGCCAACGACCCGATGGGCACCCAGCTTTCCCTCATCCCCGAAGACGACACCGATCCTGTGACGGGCTGATTCCTCCAAACAGGATCATCCGCGCGGCGTGGTGCCGAGCACGATGTCGAACCGCGCGGACAACTCTCCCGGATGGACGTCGCTGGGCACGAATGGCACCAGCACCGAGGCCCGCTGGCGCGCATCCCGTATGGCGCGCAGCACCCCGTCCCGCTCGTTCTGCGGATGCCCCTGCACGTACAACTGCGTGGTCAGCAGTTCGCGGCCGCTCCTGTGAAGCTTCACGTGGATATGCGGCGCGCGTCCGGGATAGGGAACGGGCTTGATGGTGCGGAAGCGGTACGCGCCGTCGGCATCGGTTTCAAAGCGCCCAAATCCCTGAAAATTTGCGTCGTTCCTGGCGTCGGCATCGGCGGAGTGGATATAGCGTCCATTGCGGTCCACCTGCCAGATCTCGACGGTCACGCCGCGCAGCGGCCGCCCGCCGATGTCCAGCACCCGGCCGGCAAGCTGCGTCACTTCGCCGGCGGCCGCGGCATTGCGGCCGGCGATCACCAGCAGATCGTTATCCTGGTCGAGCGGCAGGCGGTCCGGGTAGAACGGCCCTTCGGTCTGCGCCGGCGTCGGAACCAGCTCGGCGGCCAGCGCCCTCCAGGGATGAAAGGCGATGATCCCGGCGCCGAGGCTGCGGAGCAGCATGCGCCGGCGATTGATTTCTTGCCTGCACGAGAGCGGGCTGGTGTCGAAATGACAGGATGTTGAGCGGAAATCCGGCATGGTGAATCTCCTCGACTGCGGGGGTGTGAAACTCACCGTCGTGGTGGCGTCCCTGCATCAGTCCAGATTAGCGCATCGCGGCGATTCATGCCGGCCGACAGGAGCGCCGGCATGAATCGCCGCGATGTCTCAGATCTCCACCTGGGTGCCGACTTCGATCACCCGCGTCGGCGGCAGGCGGAAATAGTCGGCCGCATCGCGCGCGTTGCGCGCCATGGCGGCGTACAAGGACTCGCGCCATAGCGCCATGCCCGACTTCGGACTGGCAATGACCGTCTGGCGGGCGATGAAGTAGGACACCAGCATCGGATCGATTTCCAGTCCCATCGATTCGCACAGCTTCAACGCATAGGGAATGTCGCGCTCATCCTTGAAGCCGTAATAGATGTCGAGCTGATAGCATTCATTGCCCAGCGGCTCGATCTTCACCCTTTCCGCGTCCGGAACGTGCGGGATGTCGGTGGCATTCACCGTGAGCAGCACCACCCTTTCGTGCAGCACCCGGTTATGCAGCAGATTGTGCAGCATCGCATGCGGCACGCCGTCGCCTTCGGCGCGGAAGAAGATGGCGGTGCCTTCCACCCGGTGCGGCGGACTGATAAACAAGGATTGCAGGAAATCCGGAACCGGCACCAGGTTCCGGCGTATGTTATCGAACACCAGCTCGCGGCCGCGCCGCCAGGTCAGCATCAGCGTCACCATGAAGGCGCTGATGGCGAGGGTGAACCAGCCGCCGCTGACGATCTTCAGGCTGGTGGAGGAGAACAGCGCGATGTCGATCACCAGGAAGAAACCGGTGGCCGCAAAAGCCAGCGTGATCGGCAACTTCCAGCCGAAGCGCACCACGAAAAAGGTCAGCAGCGTGGTGGTCATCATGGTCGCGGTGGCGGCGATGCCGTAGGCCGAGGCCAGGTTGGAGGAAGAACCGAAGCCCACCACCGCAATGACCACCGCAGCGAGCTGCAGCCAGTTCACCAGCGGAATGTAGATCTGCCCCATCTCGCTCTCGGAGGTGTAGCAGATGCGCATGCGCGGCAGAAAGCCGAGCGAGATCGCCTGCTGCGTCACCGAGAACGCGCCGGAGATGGTGGCCTGGGAAGCGATCACCGTGGCCATGGTGGACAGCACCACCAGCGGATAGACGCTCCATGCGCCCAGCTGCTGGAAGAAGGGATTGGAGGCGGCCGCCGGGTTGGACAGCAGCAGCGCCCCCTGCCCGAGGTAGTTCAGCACCAGCGCCGGGAACACCACCATGAACCACGCCAGGCGCACCGGCTTGCGGCCGAAGTGGCCCATGTCGGCATAAAGCGCTTCCGCCCCGGTCAGTGCCAGCACCACCGCGCCGAGGGCGAGGAAGGCGAACCAGCCATTGTGGAACAGGAAGTTGAACGCATGCCAGGGATTGAAGGCGGCAAGGATGGCGGGATTGGCGACGATGTTGACCAGGCCCATGGCGGCTAGGGCGAAGAACCAGACCAGCACGATCGGGCCGAACCAGCGGCCGATGCCGGCGGTGCCGTGGCGCTGCACCATGTAGAGCGTGACCAGCACGGCGAGCGTGAGCGGAATGACGTAGGGTTTCAGCGCCGGCGTGGCCACTTCCAGTCCCTCGATCGCCGACAGCACCGAAATGGCCGGCGTGATGACGCCGTCGCCGAAGAACAGCCCGGACCCGACCATGCCCAGCAGCATCACCGGGTAATACCACTTCGATTTCTGCGTCACCGAGGAGAGCGCCAGCGCGGTCAGGGCCATGATGCCGCCTTCGCCGCGGTTGTCGGCACGCAGAACGAGCGTCACGTACTTGAGGGAGATCACGATGATCAGGCCCCAGACGATCAGCGACACCACGCCAATGATGTTTCCCGGCGTCAGCGCGATGCCGTGGTGCTCGGCAAACACTTCCTTCATGGTGTAGAGCGGGCTGGTGCCGATATCGCCGTAGACGATGCCGATGGCGGCCAGCGTGAGCGCGGCGAGCCGGTTGTTGGAAGCTGTGCCAGTCAAGACGATCCCTTCGCTGTCGGTGGTGCGGAAGCTTGTCGAACCGCTATCTTAATCGAAGGGCATGAAAATGGGGCTTGCCACGGCGGCTGATCGACGCCGGCGCCGTAATCGAACAGGTAAGTATCAGTCTCGGTAGTAGCGGCGCTCGCGGCCCTTGCCGCTGTCCTTGATCTTGCCGGACTTGAGCAAGCCATTGATGGCGGTCACCATGCGCTGCGCCAGCTTCTTGCGCTGAGCCGGGTCCAGGGACAGGTTCATCTGCCGCACCGCCGCCTCGAGCAGTTCCGGTGCGGTCTTCGGTTCCGCCCCGATCAGGTCGATCCAGAAGCTGCCGCCGGTGGACGGCAAATCCCGTCCCGCGGCGCCTGCCGGACGGCCGCGCTTGCCGGCTGCTTTCGCCGGCTTCACGGCTGCGCCCGTGGCGGCAGCACGACCGCGGCGCGCCTTTACGCCGGATTTGGCGATGCGGCCATCCACGTCGTCTATCTGCTCAAGGCTGGCCAGCGCCCTGTGCAGCGCTTCGATGCGGCTCTGATAAAAGCGCACGCCTTGCTCGGCATGGGCCAGCTCCGCCTTCAGGGATTCCCTTGCTTGGTTGAGAGAGGACATGAATGTTCCTTTAGTCATTGAATGCGTGATACTACAACAATATTGTTCACATTGAATGCTCAAACTGAAACTCGAGTTTGATTTCTTGAGTTCATTAATTTTCAATATTCAGGAAACCGCTTTTTTTAACGATTGAATTCCATTCGAATCATGTCGACCTTCCATTCGTGCCTTACGTCGACAACACATGATGCGGCCCCATGCCCACGCGGGCTTCCCGCATCGTTTCCGTGTACGGGAAATGCCTTCGACTGGCCATTGTGTTAACTCGAACATGGGCAGCCTTGACAGGCATGCAATCAAACATGGCGCCGGCACAACAGGCGGACTACAAGAGCATCATTAAGCGCATATTGCCAGGGCGTACGATGCTATCGTGGGGTTTTGCCATGAAGTCGTGAAGCACCCTCGGTTTCCCTACAATCTGCGTTAGTGAACTTATGAAGAATATCGACCTGCCGGGTTGGGATGCCAACGACTGGATGGCGCTGCTGGGTGGCGCCTGGCTGAGGCTGACCCCCTCGCAACGCGACGCGCGAATCAGGAAGCTGTTCGACTGTTCCTCGCCTTCCACCTTTCGCCGCTTGCCGCCGCTGCCACGTCGCGAAGACTATGCGGATGATGAAGCGTTTTTCGAAGCGCGTTACGAGTGGCAGTCCTGCGTGGGCCGCATCATCGCCACCGCGCGCATGGATGGCGCCATTCGGGCTGGCGCGGACGACGGCGCTGAGGGCATCCCGTCGCGCGATCCGCTCGATGCAGCGTTCCGGCTTTGGGAACGGCAGCAGATAAGGCAATAGCTTCCGCAGTGCGCGGCCCGGCGTATTGCGACAGAATGGCGATATTCGCTTGCCATCGTTCATGCAATCGCCATGAAGCCCCATGAAGCCCCACACAGCCAGAGTCCTCGCGGCGCTGAACCGGAATTTCGCCGAGGCGAACGAGGCGCTGCTCCAGCTGACCGCCTATCAGCGCCTGAATGAAGCCGGCATTTCCCAAGCCGGCGTCGATTTCCTCGCCATCGCCGCCGGCGCCTTGTACGACGGCATGATAGGCGGCGCCATCCGGATTTTCGACAATCACAAGGAGGCTGGCTCGCTTTGGTATATCATTCGCTGCCATCGCGCCATCGCGCAGCTGACCGCCGACCGGCTCGGCATCAGCCTCGAACAGTTGCGCGGCATCGTTCCCAGGCTGCTGCACATCAGGAACAAGACCCACTTCCACATTGATCGCAAGGCGCTGGACAATCCGGCAACGATCTGGAGCGATGCAGGCATTACGGTGGAAGGCATTGCCGCCGCCCTGCTCGATGCAGCACGCCTTCTCGCCGGCATCAAGCAGGCGATCTACGGCGGCGACCCGGATCAGCTCACGCCCTATGATGGCGCCGACGTGACGGCAATCGTCGCCGCCTGGCGCGCAGCGCGGGCGGAATGACGGCAGCACCGCCGGTCGTCATCGATCACGATGGAGCATAAGGGAGAACATGGAGCCACAGCCCAGTACCATGCTGTTGCGGCGACTGCGGGAGCAATTTCCCGTCTTCGCCGAATTCAAGCCGCTCAAGCTCGGCATCCGCGAGGAACTGGCGGCGCGTGACATCGCGCCAGTCGAGCATTTGAACAAAGCCCTGTCGCGCCAGACCGGCGACCGCCGTTATCTGCGCAACGTGGTCGCCGGCGGCGCCCGCTATGGCCTGGATGGCGACGTCTGCGGAACGATATCGCCGCTCGAGCGCGGCTTCGCCGCCGGCCGCCTCGGCATGAAACTTGACGCCCTGCCCGGTCTGAATCCCGGCACCGAAAAAAAGATACTGGAAGAACTTGCCATGCGCGCCAATACCGTCAAAGTCTCCGTCACCGTCATCGATTTCGAACAACACCTCGACGTGGATTCCATCGGGGCCAGCAGCGTGCCGGTTACGGTGGAAACCGCCACCGGCAAGGTGAAAGCGGTGCTCAATCCGAAGTCCTTCCGCAAGGCGCAAGCCGCCTTCAAGGAACTCGGCGGGCAGGCGGCCGTGCTGATCACGGGGGAGTTCGACCTGCCCAGCGCGACGATCAAGGCGGCAGGCATCATCGTTCAGCCGAAGAAATCCAAGGAAGCGCCGGCGGGCGCCTGACCGCCCCGCTCCGCGCCGATGCAGCCGCCGCTCGTAGCACAAACACCCTTCCCTCAGCGCTTCCACCGCCCCTTCACCGACATTGCGTCACGCTTCGAAGCGCTGGCGGCCTGTGCCATTCCTGCATGACGTACTGTTCAATAGTGACGCGTTGCCACCATAGGCAGCCTTTATCCCGTTCCGCCGGGCAATTGAGAATCCATCGTTGATCGGCGGAACCATTCAACCCAGCAATACTCCTAAGAAAGTGCTTGCCGCAAGGCATGAGATTTCAAAGGAGTATTTGTGCTTAAGTTCGCTTCCCAACGCCAGTCCCTCATCGCAGCTTCCTGTGTTTCCCTGTCCGTCCTCCTGTCCGCCTGCGGCGGTGGCGGTTCTTCTTCGGCAGACCAAGCCGGCGGCATCCAGGCCGCCGTTGTCCAGTCGGCATCCCAGGATACTGCAGCAGCTGGCGCCCCGGCCGCGACCACCACCAGCACCAGCGTCGCGCGCAGCGCGACCGATGCCGCCGGCAGCACCGTGTTCAGCCCGAACAGCTTCTGGTACCAGCCGATTCCGGCCGATGCCGCCCTGCATTCGAACTCCGCCAACATGGTGGCCGATTTCCTGCGTCAGAAGCAGGCTTACTACGGCAACGTGATGGTCAACACCAATTCCTACTCCAGCCCGGTGTACGTGGCTGACGCTAACACCCCGACCGTCGCAGTCAAGATGTGGGATTGCCAAGGCAAGGGCTATGTCGACCAGGCGCTGGAAGCGCAATGGGCCAGCGTGCCGGTGCCGGCCTTCGCCAAGCCTTCCGGCGGCACCGATGGCGAGATGACGGTCTACCAGCCCTCCACCGGCGGCATCTGGGAGTTCTGGCAGACCAAGAACGAGAACGGCCAATGGCAAGCCTGCTGGGGCGGCCAGATGAAGAACGCGGCCGCCAGCAATGGCCTGTTCGACAACCCCTACGGCACCACCGCCACCGGCCTGCCCTTCATCGGCGGCCAGGTCACCGCCGAGGAACTGCAGAAGGGCGAGATCAACCACGTCGTCGGCATCGCCCTGGTCGAGCTGGAAAAATCCAGCATCTTCTCCTGGCCCGCGACCCGTTCCGACGGCTACAACCCGGACAATGCCCCGAACCGCATCCCGGAAGGCACCCGCATGCGCCTCGACCCGAGCATCAACGTCGACGCCCTGAACATTCATCCGATCGCCAAGATGGTTGCCAAGGCCGCGCAGAAATACGGTTTCGTCGTGTGGGACAAGGCCGGCGCGATCTCGATCCGCTTGCAGAATGCCCAGTCCTACACCGACAAGGGCCAGGCCGATCCCTACCCGGCCCTGTTCAACGGCACCGCCGACTATGCGCTGCTCGACGGCTTCCCCTGGGAGAAGCTGCAGATCCTGCCGATGGACTACGGCAAGCAGTAATGAAGTCCTGAATGTTTGAAGCGACGGCGCCTTGCCCAACAAGCAAGGCGCCGTTTTCGCTTTGGTGGAGTTGCATTGGACAGCGGCTGCCTGAATGCGGCCGCATTGGCAAAAGCCGATGAAGAACTTGAACGGGAAGCAGAAAAGAAAAAGCCGCCGGATGAATCCGGCGGCCTGGAATGCTGGTGCCCTTGACGTGGATTGAACACGTGGCCTCTCCCTTACCAAGGGAGTGCTCTACCACTGAGCTACAAGGGCGCAGTCGCCACGCGCCGATCCGAAGCGAATCGCGCGTTCTGCGAGAGGGCGCAACTGTACCAGAGACGACGCGTTTGGTCTACCGCCTCGCGTCGAAGCGGCGAGCTAGCCCAGCGCGCCGAAAGGAACGCCCGCATACCACAAGGCGAGCGGGCACAGCAGCAGGAAGGCGATGGTGGAGCTCAGCACTGCACCGGCGGAGGTCTCCGCGTGATCGGTGAAGCGCTGGGCGTACATGTAGCTCACGACGGCCACCGGCATCATCATCTGAAACAGAGTGACGCCGGCGATCTCCGGCGGCAGGTTCAGCGCCTTGACGACGAGGGTGCCGCCAGCCACGCCGGCGACCAGGCGCGTCATGCCGACATACAGGCCGGCGGTCACGTTGCCGAAATTGATGGACATCAGCGTATGCCCGAGGCTGATCAGCATCAGCGGCACCGTCAGCGCGCCCAGCAGCCGGCTGGTATCCAGCAGCCATGCGGGCGGCATGATGCCGGCGGCGCGCAGCGCGACGGCCAGCAGCACCACCAGGATCACCGGGCTGCGCAGCGCGCCCTTGCCGCCCGAGGAAGACGTCAGCAGGTAGACGCCGGCGGTGTGCTGCATGAAGGAGCAGACCGCGAAGAAGGTCACCGCGACCGAGAGGCCGGCGTCGCCGAAGGCGAACTGGGACAGCGGCAGGCCGAGGTTGCCGGCATTGGGGAAGGTGCAGGTCGGGACCAGGGTGCGCACCGGAAGCCCGCGCAGGCGCAGCATCACGGCGCTGAGCGCGGCCATGACAGCGATGCCGGCGGCGGCCGCCAGCACCACGGTGAGCAGGGTTTTGTTTTCCAATCGCGTGGTGGTGAGGGTGTTGAACACCAGGGCGGGCACCGCGACCGAAGTCACGAGGGCGGAGACGAAGGTGCCGGGATAGGCCAGCTTGCGCCGGGCCCATTCGGCGCCGACGCCGGCGCAGGCGAACACCGGCAGCAGCATCGCCAGCACCGAGGAATAAACGTGGAGGAGCATTGACATTGAATGATGGCCGCGCCGGACGGCGGATGAGTGCAAAGCGGGCAACTATCGCATAAAACCGCGCGCCGCGGCGCATCCGGCGATGCCCGTCATTTCCGCAGATTGGACAGCGCCTCGTCGCGGCTCGCGTACAGGGACGGTTCGCGGTCATGGCCGCGGAACGCCTGGCCGAAATAGCTGCGCATGAAGGCGCTGCTGGTATAGCGCGTAGCGCGGCTGTAGAAGCGCTCGGTCAGGTCCGCGACCATGGCGACATAGGCATCCATCAGCTCCGGCGGAATGGAGAAATTGTCGTAGTTGACGATGGCCGCCACCTTGCAGCCGAGATGGCCGAGCCGTTCCTCCACCGCCTGCCGGATGCGCTCGATGTCGGCCACGTTCTTCACCTCGAAGCCCTCGAAGTTGACGAAGAACAGGTCGCGCTGGGCATCATAGACAAGGCGCTGTTCCAGCGGCAGATAGAGGATGTCGTCGCGCAGGCGCATCGGCGCGTCGCGAAAGATGCGCGCATCCATCGGCTTCAGCGCCGGGCTCACGCGCGGCCGGAACCGCATGCGGGCCAGCACGTCCTGCTCCAGGTCGATGCCGGGGGCGATCTCGATCACCTCCAGCCCGTCCTCCACCAGCCGGAACACGCAGCGCTCGGTGACGTACAGCACCGTCTGCCCGCGCCGGCGCGCCACCTCGCCGCTGAAGGTGCGGTGCTCCACCTCCTGCACGAATTTCACCTCCCTGCCCTCGTGGGCTATGCGCAGCCGCGCGTCCTGCACCGCGATCTGAAGCCCGCCGGCGGTGAAAGTGCCGACGAACACCACCTTCTTCGCATTCTGGCTGATGTTGATGAAGCCGCCGGCGCCCGCCAGGCGCGGCCCGAACTTGCTGACGTTGAGATTGCCGCAGCTGTCGGCCTGCGCCAGGCCGAGGAAGGCGACGTCGAGTCCGCCGCCATCGTAGAAGTCGAACTGGTAGGGCTGATCGATGATCGCGGCGGCATTGCTGGCGGCGCCGAAGTTGAGGCCGCCGGCCGGGATGCCGCCGATCACGCCCGGCTCCGCCGTCAGCGTGACGAGGTCCAGCACCTTCTCCTCGGCGGCGACGGCGGCCACGCCTTCCGGCATGCCGATGCCGAGATTCACCACGTCGTTGGGCTTGATCTCCAGCAGCGCGCGGCGGGCGATGATCTTGCGCTCGCTCATCGCCATGGCCGCGATCGAAGACAGCGGCACCCGGATCTCGCTCGAGAACGCCGGGCTATAGGGCTCGGCGAAGGTCTGCATGTGGTACTCCGGGCGCTCGGCAAGCACCACGCAATCGACCAGGATGCCCGGTACCTTCACCTGGCGCGGATTGAGCGAGCCGCTCTCGGCGATGCGTTCCACCTGGGCGATGACGATGCCGCCGGAATTGTGGGCCGCCATCGCAATGGCGAGCGCCTCCAGCGTCAGCGCCTCCTTTTCCATGGTGATGTTGCCTTCCGGATCGGCGGTGGTGCCGCGGATGATGCCGACATGGATCGGCAGCGCCTTGTAGAACAGCAGTTCCTCGCCGCCAAGGGTGATCAGTTCGACCAGGTCTTCGGTGGTGCCGGCATTGACCTTGCCGCCGCCATGGCGCGGATCGACGAAGGTGCCGAGCCCGACGCGGGACAGCGTGCCGGGCTTGCCGGCGGCGATGTCGCGGAACAGGTGGGTGATGACGCCCTGCGGCAGGTTGTAGGCCTGGACCTTGTTTTCGGTGGCCAGCTGCTGCAGCTTCGGCACCAGTCCCCAGTGGCCGCCGATCACCCGCCGCAGCAGGCCTTCATGCCCGAGGTGGTTCAGGCCCCGCTCCTTGCCATCGCCCTGGCCGGCGGCGTACACCAGCGTCAGGTCGCGCGGGCCATGGCCGGCGAGAAAGCGTTTTTCCAGCGCCACCGCGATGTTCTCGGCGAAGCCGATGCCGACGAAGCCGCCGGTGGCGACGGTATCGCCGTCATGGATCAGGCTGACTGCTTCGGCGGCGCTGACGATCTTGTGGCGGCTGGTCGAGGGGCTGCCGCCCGACATGGGGCTGGAAAGGCGATGGACCATGGGCTGTCTCCGGTATGCGCATGTTTTCGAGCGCCGGCGTGCGCCTGCGCGTTCATGCATTATGCCCATGCGCCACGGCGCCGCAACCTGCTGCGACCCGCTGCGCCGCCCGCAGGCGCGGTTCGCGCTCCTGCTCGACAAGAAGTACGGTTACCGTCCGCTTCCCCAGTCGAGGTCGGGGTTGACCGCCGCTTGCGCCGGCAGCGGAGAAGTCCGGCGGGCCGCATCGCCCCCGGCCATGGATTTCATCGCGCTCTTCACGTTGCGCACGTACTTGCGCGTCTCCTGGAACGGCGGTACGCCGCCATAGCGGCGCACGTTGCCGATGCCGGCGTTGTAAGCGGCAAGCACTTCATCGACGGTGGCGTGCTGGCGCATCAGGTATTGCAGGTAAGCGGTGCCGGCATCGATATTGGTCTTGGGATCGTACAAGCGCCTTCCTTCGCTGACGCCGACGGCGCGTCCCGCCGCCGGCGTGATCTGCATCAGGCCGCGCGCCTGGCGGTGGGAGGTGGCACGGGGATTGTAGGAAGACTCGATCTGGATCACCGCATGGATCAGCGCCGGCGGCACGCCATAGGTCTGCGAGGCCGAAGCGACATGCTGATGGAAGGGCAGGCCTTCGCAGACATCGCAATCAGGATTGCGCAGCAGGTCGCTGATGGCGATGTGGGTCGCCGGCACGTCTGCGCCCTGCGCGCCCGGAACCGGCGACGGCCGGCCGCGCGCCGCCAGCGTCTGGCGTTCGCGCGGCAGCGTGGACCACTCGCGCAGGATGTCCTGCGGCGTGATCTGGCGCCGCGCCGGCTTGGCAGCCATGGCCGAACGCAGCACCTGGGTGGAGAGGTCGTAGGCTCGTTCCTGCTGGGTGTTCATCGCCGCGGAAGCTGGCGTGGCCGACGACAGCATCGGCGCCCCAGAGCAGGCAGCGAGCAGAACTGCCGCGCCGGCGACGCACAGACCTGCCAAGGCTGCGGAGGCAGAGCCGGTGCCGCGGCTGAATCGTTTCGTCATTTATTCGCTCCCTGTCGAAAATGGCAAAGGCTTTATGCCGCCGACATGAAGCGGAAACACGAACCGTCGCAGGCATGGCATGCCCGCTGAATGAAATCAGGAACTGGCAAAGCCAACCGCCGGTTCGCCGGAAAGTGTTTTCGGTTTTCAGCCGAATGCTGACGTCGGTGCCGATTAATTGCCCTATGGTAACTGTTGATGTGGGGCAAGGAAAGCCATTTCTTCGAGAGAGGCGATTCTTCGAGAGAAGCCGCGTATTTGGTTACTTTTGGAAACAAAAGCCGGATATTTCATGCAGATCTTGCTTTTCGTAGAACCCATCGTGATGCTGGAGAGCAATGAAACGGGGAATCCGGCAAAAGGAGGATGCAGGGTTAAAGCTTTTCGTCAGGCGGCAGATGTTTAGCCAAAAAGTCGATGAAGGTGCGCACCTTGGCGGACAAATGCCGCCGGCTTGGATATACGGCATAAATGCCGAGTTCGGCGGAAACATGATCGGGCAGGACTTGCACCAGACGCCCGCTGCGCAAGTCATCCTCGACGATGAACAAGGGCTGAAAGATCACCCCGGCGCCGCCGAGCGCCGCCAGCCGCAGCAGATCGCCGTTGTCGGCCTTGATCGGCCCGGCGCAGCGCAGGGTGCGCGGCGCGGCACGCGGGTCCTCTGCCGGCACCAGCCGCCATTCCTCGCCGCTGCCGGTGAAGGTGTAGCCGAGGCAGGCATGACGGCCGAGATCCTCCAGCCTGCGCGGCGTGCCATGCCGCGCGAGATAGGCGGGCGAGGCGCACATCACCCCGCGCACGCCGCCCAGCCTGCGAGCGATCAGGCCAGATTCGGGCAGTGAGCCGATACGAATGGCGAGATCGAATCCTTCCTCCACCAGGTCGGCCTTGCGGTCGCTGACGCTGATCTCCAGTTTCACGTCGGGATAGGTGGCCACGTAGTCGGCGACAAGCCCGCCCAGGCGGTGCAGACCATAGGATAAAGGCATGGTGAGCTTGAGCACGCCGCGCGGCCGCGCCGACTGGTGGCCTGCCACCCTTTCCGCCTCATCGACATCGGCGACGATCTGCACGCTGCGCTCATAGAATTCGCGTCCGGCATCGGTCAGACTGAGGCGGCGGGTGGTGCGGTTCAGCAGCCGCGTGCCCAGATGCTCCTCCAGATTGAGCACATGCTTGGACGCCATGGCGCGCGACAGGCCGAGCCTGTCAGCGGCCGCCGAGAAACTGCCGGCCTCGACCACCGCAACGAAAATCTTCATGCCTGCCAGGATGTCCATCGCCTCATTGTCAATCAAAGTGAGACAATGTGTCAAAGCGTCCCACCTTTATCCTTCATTGCAGCATCAATATACTGTTCTCATTGATGACGGCGGGCGGCATATTCGTGTTTATCCGCCTCCTTAGAGCCCGTCTTTGCACAGGAGATGCCCGGAATGACCACCTTGCCCACCCTTTTCATCTCGCACGGCTCGCCGATGCTCGCTCTCGAAGACAGCCCGGCAAGGCGTTTTCTGCTCGAACTCGGCGCCGCCCTGCCCCGGCCGCGGGCCATCGTCGTCGCCTCGGCGCACTGGGAAACTGCCGGCGCGCCGGCAGTCGGCTTCGCCGCGCAGCCCGAAACCATTCATGACTTCGGCGGCTTCCCGCCTGCCTTGTTCTCGCTGCAGTACCCGGCCTCCGGCGACGCCGGCGTGGCCGAGCGGGTGGCCAGCCTCCTCGATCAGGCCGGCTTCGCATCCAGGCGGGATGCCGGCCGCGGCCTCGACCATGGCGCCTGGGTGCCGCTGCGTCTGATGTATCCACAGGCGGATATCCCGGTGCTGCAGGTATCCATCCTGCGCAATGCGGGGCCGCAGGCGCATGCGCGGCTGGGCGAGGCCCTGGCGCCACTGCGCAATGAAGGCGTGCTGGTGATCGGCTCCGGCTCGCTCACCCACAACCTCTACGAATTCCGTGGCCAGTCCATCGATGCGCCCGTGCCCGGCTGGGTCGGCGAATTCGGCGAGTGGATGCATCGTGCGCTGCAGTCTGGCGAACGCGACGCCTTGTTCGATTACCGCCGGCTGGCGCCGCACGCGGTGCGCAACCACCCGACCGAGGAACACCTGCTGCCGCTGTACGTCGCCATGGGCGCCGCCGGCGACGGCAGCCGCGCGACACGCCTGCATGCCAGCGTCGAGTACGGCGTGCTGGCCATGGACGTGTACGCCTTCGACTAAACCTTCAAGGCCGGCGGCGCCATTGCCGCATTACCGATGACTCAACCTCTCAGGAGAAACCCCATGCAAACCACTACCCTCCACACCACTTCCGCTACGCCGGTCGCCGCTTCCGGCGATGACATCGGCAAGCTCCTCCTGCGCGCATCGCTCGCGGTGTTCCTGCTGTTCCACGGCTTCTCGAAGCTTGCCGGCGGCATCGGCTTCATCACCGGCATGCTGGCCAAGGCCGGCCTCCCGGGAGCGCTCGGCTATCTGGTCTACATCGGCGAAGTCGTCGCGCCGCTGCTGATCCTGTTCGGCGTGTGGACGCGCGCCGCGTCTCTGGTGGTCGCGATCAATATGGTGGTTGCCCTGCTGCTGGTGCACACTGGCCAGTTCTTCAGCCTGTCGCAGACCGGCGGCTGGGCGCTGGAACTGCAAGGCTTTTACTTCTTCAGCGCGCTGGCTGTCGCAGTGATGGGCGCGGGACGCTACAGCGTCGGCGGCACGGCGGGCAAGTGGAACTAGGATTGGTCCGGATGAAAGCGGCAATTCGCCGCCGCTGACATTTCTCCACGACGCAAGCGATGAACGGCACGCGACCAGAGGCCCGCGTGCCGTTCCCATTTTTGCTTCCCCTGTTTTGCCCGCTGCACAGGCAATCGCTGCCTCGGTGCCCGAGCGCCTCACACCAAACCATGCCAGGGCTACACCAAAGACGGCAGACAGACCACCCGTCGAAGGCGCCTCCATCGCGAGGATGACGCTGGCCGCTTCACCGGAAAAACAAATCCCTTGAGGCATTCCTCGCACTGCTGTTCACGAGCAGCGTCTTAGCGCGAATCATCGCGTGAGCGCCAATCGGCATCGCGGCAGGCCGTAAAGCGGTATTGAGCACTTGCTCGGATTGAATCGAAATGGAAAAACCGGGCAGCCTTGCATCGGTAACGGATTCAAGGCTGCCCGGCATGCATTTCCGAATGCCTCAAGACTGCCGCCGACTTGCGGGTTCGATGGCCAGGGTCCCATTGAAACCAGCCGGCGACGTCCCTCTAACGCTTCACTTCACCAGCGCGCCCTTCACGTCCGGGAAGCTTTCGAACTCGACGTTGTAGAGCTGGCCGTTGACCTTCTCCACGCGGCGGATGTACTGAGTCTGGGAGACGTCGCGGATTTCCGGATCGATGGTCAGCGGGCCGCGCGGGCTCTTGATCTTCAACCCCTTCAGGATTTCCATTGCCTTGTCGCCCTCGATCTTGCCGTTGAGCTTGGTGGTCACCTGGTAAATCGCATCCATGCCGTCGTAGCCGGCGACCGCCATGAAGTTGGGGCGGGCGATGTTGGGGTTGGCCTTGGCGAAGTTCTGCAGGAAAGTCTTGTTCTCCGGCGAGTTGTGGTTGGCCGAATAGTGGAAGGCGGTGATCACGCCGAGCGACGCGTCGCCCATGGCCGGCAGCACGTTGTCGTCGGTGAGGTCGCCGGTGCCGATCATCTTGATGCCGGCGTCCGCCAGGCCGCGCTCGCGATAGGACTTCATGATGCCGATGCTCTGCTCGCCGGCCGGCACGAAGACGAACATCGCATCCGGCTTGGCATCCTTGATGCGCTGCAGGAAGGGCGAAAAATCCGGGCTGTTGAGCGGCGTGCGGATCGATTCCGTCACCTGGCCGCCACCCTCGGCGAAGGCGGCCTTGAAGGCGGCTTCGGAGTCGATGCCGGGCCCGTAGTCGGCCACCAGGGTCACCACCTTCTTGATGTTGTTCTTCGCCGCCCACTTGCCGATGTAGTAGGCGCTGTGCGCCGTCACGAGCGAGACGCGGGCGATGTACTGCGACTTCTGCGGGATAGACACCGTGGCCGCGTTCATGATGATCATCGGCGTCTTCGCTTGCTGGGCAATCGGCGCGGTGGCCATGGCTTCCGGCGTCAAGCCGTAGCCGGCGAGGAAGTCCACCTTGTCGCGCGACACCAGTTCCTGCGACAGGCGTTTCGCCGCCTCGGGTCCGGAGCCGCCGGTGTCCTTGACGATGATCTCCACCTTCCTGCCGGCCACCTGATTGCCGTGCTGGGCCATGTAAGCCTTGATGCCGGCTTCGATCTGCTTGCCGTAGTCGGCGAAGGGACCGGAGAACGGCGCCACCAGGCCGATCTTGAGATTGTCGGCGGCCAGGACCGGGCCGGCCGCCAGGGTGGCGACGGCGATGGCGACTGCTGCGAAAAGGGTGCGTCGTTTCATGTTTGTCTCCTTCGTTGAATGAATGTCCGGGCCGCCGGTCAGGATGCCGGCATGCGCAAGATGGGTTTCACCGCCTTGCCGCTCTCCATGTCGGCCATTGCCTGGTTCACATCTTCCAGCGCATAGAAGCTGACCAGCTGGTCGAAGGGAAAGCGGCCCTGCAGATACAGATCGATCAGCTGCGGAATGAAGACGTCGGGCACGCTGTCGCCCTGGTGGATGCCGCGCACCACCCGGCCGCCGAGCATCATCTGCAGCAGGTTCAGGCTGACGCTGGCGCCCTTGCCGGAGCTGATCAGTCCGCACACGCCATGCGGGCCGAGCGCCTGCACCGCCGACTGGATCACCGCGGTATTGCCGGTGGTGTCGATCGCGTAGCCGAGGCCAGCCGGCGCAATCGCCTTCAACTGGGCCGCGACATCGCCGCTGCTGGCATCGACGGTGTGGGTGGCGCCCATGCGGCGGGCCGTTTCCAGCCGGCTGGCTTGCACGTCGACGGCGATGATGCGGCTGGCGTTCGCCACCTTCGCCGCCATCACCGCCGCCAGGCCGACAGAACCGGTGCCGAACACCGCGATGGCGCTGCCGGCTTCCACCTTGAGGGAATTGAGCACCGCGCCGGCGCCGGTCTGAAAGCCGCAGCCGAGCGGGCCGAGCAGCTCCAGCGGCGCGTCGCGGCGCACCGGCACCACATTGCGTTCGCGGCAGATGGCATGCGTGGCAAAGCTGGACTGGCCGAAGAAATGGCCGTTGAGCACATTCCCCGCGCGTGTCAGCGCGCTGCTGCCATCCTCGCGGCGGCCGGAGAAATTGGCGGCGCCGAGGTTCACGCAATAGGCCGGGTCGCCATGGTTGCAGCTCGGGCAATGGCCGCAGGAATTGAAGCTGACGACCACATGGTCGCCCGGCTTCACCTTGGCAACCGACGAACCGGTCTTGACGACGATGCCGGCGCCCTCATGGCCGAGGACGATGGGCTTGGGCACCCGGTCGGGCGCGTCGCGCATGCCGATGTCGGTGTGGCAGATGCCGGTGGCGACGATGCGCACCAGCACTTCGTCGGCGCGCGGCTCTTCCAGCTCGATCGGCTGCACCTTCAGCGGCGTGCCGGTTTCCTCGCATACTGCGGCCAGAACGGTGGTCATGTCTCTTCCAATCCAGATTCATTGCTTTACGCCAAGCGCCGGGTTCCCGCCTGGCGTTGGCAAACATAACATTAAACCATCGCGCAATCATAAGGAAAAGCTAAAATCCTTTATGAATTAACAAGGACTGCTTATGAATGCATCGTTCCGCCAGCTGCGCGCCTTCGTGACCGTGGTCGAGTGCAGCAGCTTCACCAAGGCCGCCGAAAAGCTGTTCATTACCCAGGCCGGCCTGAGCGCCATGATCAAGGACCTGGAACGGCAGCTCAATTGCGCGCTGCTGGTGCGCACCACCCGCCTGGTGGCGCCGACGCCGGCCGGCCAGAAGCTGCTGCCGGCGGCGCTGCGCGCGCTGAGGGAACTGGAACAGGTCGGATGGGAGATCAATGAGCGCAACAGCGGCGGCCAAGCGCCGCTGAAGATAGGCATCACGCCATTGGCGGCAGCCAGCTTCGCGCCGCGGGTGATCAAGCGCCACCTCGATGCGCATCCCGGCAGCCGGGTGGACCTGGTGGACGCCAGCCGCGACGAGGTGCAGTCCATGGTGGAAGCCGGCGAGCTCGATGCCGGCTTCGGCGTGTTCTTTACCAGGGTCGCCGGCCTGAAGCGTCACGCGCTGTTTCCGACGCCGCTGATGGCGGTCACGCCGCGCCGGCGCGGCAGGCGGACGCCGGCGCCGCCAACCCGTTGGGCCGACCTGGCCGGCCAGCCGCTGGTCACCCTGCCCGACGACAACCCCATCCAGCAGCTGGTGGACCGTCACCTGCCCAAGGCCAAGGGGGCGCGCGCCGAGCGCATCGTGCTGCGCAATCTGGAAGCGGCGATCGCCTTCGTCGACCAGGGCTTCGGCATCGCCGTCATGCCGACCATCGCCCGCCTCGCCTGCACCCGCTACGAGGTCGACTGCACGCTGCTGCGCGAGCCGGAGGTCACGCTCGACTACTACGGCATCACCCGCGCCGGCGCCAAGCCATCCGCGGCGCTGGGCGACCTGCTGCAGGAGTTCGCCCGCGCCGGGGAAGGGCTGGGCTGATTCAGCCTTCGCGCCTGGGAATGTTGAGGCCCCGCGCCACCGCCGGCCGCGCCAGGAAGGCGGCCAGCGCGCGCGTGACGTGGGGGAAGTCGGCAATGCCGACCAGATCGCCCGCGCCGTAGAAATCCACCACGGTGCGCACCCACGGGAAGATGGCAATGTCGGCGATGGTGTAGTCGTCGCCCATGATCCAGGCGCGGCCTTCGAGGCGCTGGTTCAGTACGCCGAGCAGGCGCCGGCTTTCGGCGGCATAGCGGTCGCGCGGACGCTTGTCCTCGTACTCCTTGCCGGCGAACTTGTGGAAGAAACCGAGCTGTCCGAACATCGGGCCAACGCCGCCCATCTGGAACATCAGCCACTGGATGGTATCGTAGCGGCCGGCCGGGTCCTGCGGCAGCAACTGGCCGCTCTTCTCGGCCAGGTAAAGCAGGATGGCGCCGGACTCGAACAGCGGCAGCGGCTTGCCGCCCGGGCCGGTCGGGTCGATGATGGCGGGGATCTTGTTGTTCGGGTTCAGCGAAAGAAATTCCGCCGACGTCTGGTCGTTGGCATCGAAGCGCACCAGGTGCGGTTCGTAAGGCAGGCCGGTTTCCTCCAGCATGATGGAGACCTTGACGCCATTGGGCGTCGGCAGCGAATACAGCTGGATGCGGTCGGGATGGGCAGGTGGCCACTTTTTGGTGATCGGGTAGGCGGACAGATCGGGCATGAAGAATCCTTCGAAGGCGATGGAACAGGTGAATGCCGATGCGTTGCATGAGCACCGGGCAGGCAGCCAATATAACTTTTTCAACGAAGCTTGTCCGGGCGCCCCCAAAACCGGGATCTCGGATGCGCTCGCTTCTTCCCGCTTGCCTCGCATGCGCTTGTGCGCCGCTGCCGGCCGCATCGTTCTCGGTAAAATGCACCGGCTCAGTACCATCGAAAGTTCAGCTTGCCCACCTATACCCTGGCCGCTCCGGTCGCTTCGGAAATCGACATCCGCAAGAGCCGCTTCCTCGCCTTCGTGCTGCCGGTCGCCGGTCGCGACGAGGCGATGCGCGTATTGCAGCGCCTGCGCGAGGAGCACCGTGCCGCCGCCCATGTCTGCTGGGCGCTGATGGCCGGCGGCCAATCCGGCATGTCCGACGATGGCGAACCCTCCGGCACCGCCGGCCGGCCAATGCTGGAAGTGCTGCGCCACCATGAGCTCGACGGCGTGCTGGCGGCGGTGGTGCGCTATTACGGCGGCATCAAGCTCGGCGCCGGCGGCCTGGCGCGGGCCTATACCGATGCGGTGGCGGCGGCGCTGACGAAGGCACAGCGGATCGAACGCATCGCGCTTGCCGAATTGGTCATCGAATGCGCGTACGCCGACGAAGCCCGGGTGCGGCGCTGGGTGGAGCATCAGGGCCATGCGCTGGTCGACGGCAGCCATGGCGGCACCGTCCGCCTGACGGTACGCCTGCCGAAGGATGCCTGCGTGACGGCGCGCGAGGCGCTGATCAATCTGACCCAGGGCCGGGTGGGGTTCCCTGACGCGTGATCCGGCTTCTGCCGGTTTCGCAGGCCGTTCGATTTCATCCTTGGAAATCAAGCAAGTAGCGAAGACGCCAACAGCTTATCAACAGGCTTGTCAAGCCTGGCTGTGAATAAGCCGAACTGCATGACAAAGGCACAAGCACGCAAAGGCGGCTTGTGGCATGCCTGCCACGTGGGGCAATTTGTCCCGGTCTTTTTATGCCCGACCGTCAACCCAAGCGCGCATCCTCCGTTTAAATTTCATCACCCGTCGAAGCATTTGATGGCAGCGATATAATGCGCGGCCGCTTCGACGGGACCAGCGGATGCGGATATTGCGTCCGTGCCCATGGACTCTATTGAAAGCACCGCCACAGAGCAGTCGAGCATGTGGTCGATCGAACAAGGATCACGCGTTCCGCATCGCCGCTCTGTCACCTCTCCGCGCCTACTCACATGACCGCCCCTCTTTCGACCGATCCGGTCGACGCATTGCCACCTTCATCATCGACCCTGATTCCGGCCGCCGACTGGCAGGAGGTCCTGCTCGGACCGTCGGCGCCGGAACTGATCAGGCAGGAAGTGCTGGCCGATCTGCTGGAAGCGACGGCGGCGCGCCTGCCGGACAAGGTGGCGCTGATCGACGGCGAGCGCAGCCTCACCTACCGCGAGCTCAATGCCCGCGCCGACCTGGCCGCCTCCCGGCTGCTCGAGGCCGGCGTGCAGTCCGGCTGCCTGGTGGGCCTGTGGCTGCCGCGCGGGCTGGATCTGCTCGTCATGCAGGCGGCGATCGCCAAGACGGGGGCCGCCTGGCTGCCGTTCGACGCCGACACGCCGCTGGAGCGCATCGCCGTCTGCCTGGAAGATGCGGATGCGGTGGGCATCGTCAGCTGCGCCGCCTTCGCGCCGCGCCTGGCGCAGTGCGAGGGGCTGGTGAGCCGCTGGCTGGCGGAGGACCTGCTGCAGCCGGCGCAAGGCCAGCTGCGCCGCCGCGTCAACAGCCAGCCGACCGATCCGGCCTACGTGATCTACACCTCCGGCTCCACCGGCAAGCCCAAGGGCATCATGATCGCCCAGGGCAGCATCTGCCACTTCCTGCGCAGCGAGAACAGCCTGCTCGGCGTAACGGCGGACGACCGCGTCTACCAGGGCTTCTCGGTGGCCTTCGACATGTCGTTCGAAGAGATCTGGATCAGCTATCTGGTCGGCGCCACGCTCTGGCTGGCGCCGAAGGAGCTGACCGGCGATCCGGAAGCACTGCCGCAGGCGCTGATCGACAACCGCATCAGCGTGCTGCATGCGGTGCCCACCCTGCTGGCGCTGTTCAACCGCGACGTGCCCGGTCTCCGGCTGATCAATCTCGGCGGCGAGATGTGCCCCGAGTCCCTGGTCGGGCGCTGGGTGCGCCCCGGACGCCGCCTGTTCAACACCTACGGCCCGACCGAAGCCACGGTATCGGCCAGCCTCGCCGAACTGCGCGCCGGCGAGCCGGTGACCATCGGCCGGCCGCTGCCCAACTATGGCCTGCTGGTGATCGATACCGCGCTCGAGCGCGGACTCAACCTGCTGCCGCGCGGCGAGGTGGGCGAACTCTGCATCACCGGCCCGGGCGTGGCCGCCGGCTACCTCGGCCGGCCGGAGCTGACGGCGGAAAAATTCCTGCCCAATCCCTGGGCAGTCAACGAACACCAGACCCGGCTCTATCGCACCGGCGACCTGGCGCGCATCGATGCCGACGGCCGCGTGCAATGCCTCGGCCGCACCGACGACCAGGTCAAGATCCGCGGCTTCCGCGTCGAGCTCGGCGAAATTGAAGCCGCCCTGATGCGCCAGCCGGGCGTGGGCACCGCCGCCGTGGTGCTGCGCCAGGACGATGGCATCGATCACCTCAATGCCTACCTCGTGGCCGATGCCGGCGCGATGATCGACGTCGTCGCGCTGCGCGCCGCGCTGTCCGCCGCCCTGCCGGCCTACATGGTGCCGGGCAGCTTCGAGCTGCTGGATGAAATGCCGCGCCTGACCTCGGGCAAGATCGACCGCAAGGCGCTGAAGGCGCGCATGCCGGCCGCACCCGCGGTGGATGCGGCCGGATCCGATGTGCCTGCGTCGCCGGCGGAAGAAGCGCTGTTCGCGGCGCTGGCGAAGCTTTTCCCCGGCCAGGCGATCCGGCGCGACGCGGACTTCTTCTCCGACCTCGGCGGCCATTCGCTGTTTGCCGCCCGCCTGGCATCGGCCCTGCGCGCCGATCCGCGCTTCGCCCACGTGACGGTGCGCGACATCTACCAGAACCGCCGCATCGGCCTTATCGCGGCGGCGCTGGCGCAGGCGCCGGCCGCCGCCGAAGTAGACGATGCATGGACCCCGCCCAGCCTTTGGCGGCGCTGGCTGTGCGGCGCCGGCCAGGCGGCGGCGGTGCCGGCGCTGGTGGCGCTGCGCATGGGCCAGTGGCTGGCGCCCTTCTTCGCCTACCATTTCTTCACCGGCGATGCCGACGATTCGATCGGCCTCGCCGTGCTGGCCTCGGTCTGCGCCTTCGTGCTCGCCACCCTGCTCGAATTCGCCGTCGCCATCGTCGGCAAGTGGATGATCGCCGGCCGCCTCAAGCCGGGCCGCTATCCGCTCTGGGGTCTCACCTATTACCGCTGGTGGCTGGCCGACCGCCTGGTGGAAGCAGTGCCGACCTATCTGCTTACCCGCTCCTCGCTGTATGCCTGGTGGCTGCGCGCGCTCGGCGCCAAGATCGGCGACGACGTTGCCATCGGCTCCGTCACCATCCGCGCGCCCGATCTGCTTAGTGTCGGCGACGGCGCCAGCATCGGCAATGCCGCCAACCTGGAGAATGCCCGCGTCGAACGCGGCATGCTGCATATCGGCCGCATCGACATCGGCAGCGAAGCCTGCGTCGGTTCCTACGCCGTCATGGAAGGCAATACCAGCATCGGCGAGGCCGCCCATCTGGAGGGCCAGTCGGCCCTGAGCGATGGCATGGCGGTTCCCGCCGGCCGGGTGTGGAAAGGTTCGCCCGCAGCGGACGCCGGCGCCGTCGACCTGCATGCCCAGCCGCCGCGTCCGGCCGTCACTCGTCTGCGCCGCGCCGGCGAGACCGCCTTCTTCGGCGTCAGTGCCCTGCTGGTCTGCGTGCTGTTCTTCCTGCCGGTGTTCCCGAGCTTCATGCTGATCGACTGGTTCGACACCGGTAACCATTTCCCCTGGCTGCAGGGCAATGCGGTCGGCGTCCAGCTGGCGCGCTATTTCGTGCTGGCCTTCCCGGCGACGGCGGTGCTGATCGTCGGTACCCTGTTGCTGTCGGCGCTGATCCGCTGGAGCGGGTTGCCGCGCCTGAAGCCGGGCAGCTGGCCGGTGCACGGCAACCTCTATTGCCGCAAATGGTTCGTGAACCAGATTCAGGAGTCGAGCCTCAACATCCTGCATGGCCTCTACGCCACCATCTACGCTTCGTCATGGTACCGCCTGCTCGGCGTCAAGGTCGGCCGCCACGCCGAGATCTCCACGGCGCTCGGCCTGGTGCCAGACATGCTGACCCTGGGGGACGATACCTTCATCGCCGATGCGGTGATGCTGGGCGACGAGAAGATCGCCGGCGGCTGGATGACGATCAAGCCCACCGTCATTTCGCGCCGAAGCTTCGTCGGCAATGGGGCTTACGTACCGGACGGCACGGTGCTGCCGGAGAACGCCCTGATCGGCGTGCATTCCACCGTGCCGGAGAATGGCGTCATGCGCAGCGGCGACACCTGGCTCGGCTCGCCGCCGATCAACCTGCCGGCGCGCGAAGGCACCAGCGCCTATCCGGAGCGGCTCACCTTCCGGCCTTCGCCGCTGCGCCGTGTCGCGCGCGGCCTGGTGGAAGCCTTCCGCATCGTCACCCCGCACGCTATCGTCATTGCCGTCGGCTACACCATCGTGCTCGACCTGATGCCGCTGGCCGATGCCGGTCGCTGGGACAAGGTCCTGGCCTACGCCAACCTTGCCGGCCTGGCCTACGGCGTGGGCAGCTTCATCTTCGTCGCCGCGCTGAAATGGCTGCTGCTATTCCGCTACGGCAGCCGCAACGTGCCGATGTGGACGCCCTTCGTCTGGCTGTCGGAAGCGGTGACGAATCTCTACGAAGGCGTCGCCGTGCCGAACTTCCTGCGCTATCTGCGCGGCACCCCCTGGCTGCCGGTGGCGCTCAATGCGCTCGGCGCCCGCATCGGCCGCGGCGTGTATCTCAACACCACCAACATGACCGAGTTCGACTGCGTGCATATCGGCGACCACAGCGAGATCAATGCACTGGCCTGCCCGCAGACGCATCTGTTCGAAGACCGGGTGATGAAGATCGACCATGTGCGCATCGGCAGCCGCGTGACCATGGGCGCCCGCAGCTCGGCGCTGTACGGCGCGGTGATCGAGGATGGCGCCCGGATCGGCGCTCTCACGCTGGTGATGAAGGGCGAATGCATTCCCGCCCGCACCAGCTGGCGCGGCTTGCCGGCGGCGCCGGCGCGCTGAGCCGTGGCCGAGAGCCTGCCCGTTCACTCCTGGCCGGCGGCGCGGGAGCGCATCGCCGGCCTTCCCGCGTTTGGCGAGGCGCCTCTGGTCATCAGCGTTGCGACGCCGGACACTCAGCAGCGCGACCAGGCGCGGACGCTAATCCGAGCGGCGGTGTCCGACGCTCTGGGTCTGCTGTTCGATCTTCCTGCGGCGTCGATCCGCCTCGACGCCGTTCCCGGGCGTCCGTTACGCGCTGACGCCGGCGGACGGATGTTATCGGTCTCGATCAGCCATGAAGCCGGATTGTCGGTGGCGGCGCTTTCGCCGGTAGGCCAAGTCGGCATCGACATCATGCGCTTGCCGGAGGACTTTTCCTGGGAACCCGTCGCACGGGATTACCTGGATCCCGATGCCTTTCACCGGATCGCCCATGCCCCGCCGCCGGAACGCATGCATGCCTTCGCCGTCGAGTGGACACGGCTCGAAGCCGGCTTGAAGTGCGTCGGCACCGGCCTTGCCGAAAGGAGCCCGGCGCTTCAGGCAAGGCTTGCCCAATGCGCCATGCGCAGGCTGGACCTGCCGTCCGGCTATGCGGGAATGCTGGCGTACATGCCGGAATCACTCAACCGGTTTGCTGCCAAGCCGGCGTAATCAGGCATTTCTTCCCACGGCCTGAATTCGCGCGGGCGCGCAAATCAACATTCCGGCGCGACGTTTCTGCGGCCCATCGTGCTTGCCGGCTGTCCGCAAGACCCCGATTTGGGCGTGCAACTTGCTTGCAGCAAGGCCTCGTGTCTCGCCTGGCTGCCGCCGGACGCCTGAGTCGATTCTTCGTTGAGGCAGCGCCTACTGAACTTCACTGCGCCACGATGCAAATTCATTCTCTCGCCTTGCGTTCGCTGCCGGCCATCCTGGCTCGTCATCGAGCGATGATCGCCGCCGTCTTTCTATTGTCCGGCGCCGGCGTTGCAGAGGCGGCCGTCCCGGCAGTTGATGCCTCGTTCAATCCGTATTGTCAGGGCAGGAACCGCGTGGCCATGTTCCGCTGTCGCCTGGCGGTCGCGCAGCAGACGGGAAATCTTCCGCAGATAACCGAGATTACGCAAGCGTTGACGCTCGCGCTGGGCGGGCAAGCCGGCGTTCCCGATGAAGCGCCCGCCACTTACACCATCGATTTCGATGCGCCCGCACTCTCGGTTGGTCAGATCGGCGCCGCCTTCGAACCCTACCGGAAACAGGTAGTGCGCAACGCTTGGTGGCTCTCGCGCCCCGCGCCAACGGGGATCGCCCATCCATTGCGGGACGTGGCGTCCATCATCACCGGCGCGCTTGCCGCGAGGGACGCCGGTGCCGAATCAGCCGAACAATTGCTCAGCATTGCCGAGAGCGCCGCCGACTATCTGTTATGGGCTCAAGCGCAGGGCGGGCAAGGGCTATTTCCGTTTCCCGCCGTGCGCAGAAACAAGGGGCGGGCTTTCGAAGCCGCCGAAAAATTCCTGAAGCGAGCGGAAGAATTGGGCATGCTGCCGACTGCGGTATCGAACGACTGGATCATCAACGACCTCGGCAACGGCGATCTCCAGTTCGACAACGGCCTCTGCGGCGTCGCGATGATCGAACTCCATCGGGCGACCCGCAAGGAGAAGTACCTGCAGTCGGCCATCGCGGCAGCCAACTGGGCGATCGCGCAGCCGGTCGTCCCCAACTGGAACTACAACAGCTTCAGCATCCACTTGCTGGCGAGCCTGTATGCGCAAACCGGTGACGCCCGCTACCTGCGCCACGCCAAGCTGAAGGCCAGGCTCGGCCTCTATCCCGGCCAGCTGAAGGCGGGTGCTCGTCAAGGGCGGTGGGTCGACCCGCACAACGCGCGCCTCGTCTACCACTATGTCATGATCCGCAGCCTCGGTGCCCTGGTGGCCGTGCTGCCGCAAGACGATCCTGACCTGACGCAAGCGCGGGAAGTCCTGAGCATGGCGCTGGCGGCCGGGAACGCCGAGATCATCAGCCGAGGAGTGGCTCACCCCAGCACCGTCCTGGAAACCCTGGCGCAGCTGTCTCTGCTCTTTCCTCCCTCTTCCAGTACGCTGCCTGATCTCGGCCGGGCCCAGGCCTTCGACCTGCTCGCTCGCCATGCCAGCAGCGGCTTCTTCGCCGGCAGGCTGCCGGTCGATCCCGGCGCATGGGGCTTGTATCTGAAGGCGTTGCGCATGAGCGGCGCGCCCATCGAGGGCTCACTTAACCTTCCGGCTCGGCGACCCGGCGGGACGCGATGAGGCGCGATGTCTGCGCGTTCGCAGCGAACAATAATCCACGTTAACCCATCCCGGCATCAGGTGATGCCACGCAAGCGGAGCGGAACGCGGAGCGCGCAGCGTCGACGCATGCGATGAAAACGTGACGAAGACCGGGAGCGTGCCGGCAAGGACAAGATAGGCCCCTCACCGACATGTACTGCTTCGCTGGCATTCACGCGTCAGTCATGGCAGAGTGACGATCCCTCAACCCTCCGCCGCCTGCTCCCGCCATGGAACTTCGCCAACTGCGCTACTTCGTCCGCGTCGCCGAGCTCGGCAGCATGGGCCGCGCGGCGCTCGACCTCGGTGTGGTCACCTCCGCCTTGAGCCAGCAGATCAGCCGGCTGGAGAGCGAGCTTTCCACCCGGCTGCTGCAGCGCACTTCCAGCGGCGTGGTGCCCACCGACGCCGGCCTCGCCTTCCTGCACCAGGCCCAGCTCACCCTGCGCCACGCCGACGACGCGGTGCGGGCGGCGCAGCTGGCCCGCCTGTCCGGCCACGTGGCGGTCGGCATGGCGCCCAGCACCACCGCCGTGCTCGGCCTACCCTTCATGTCGGCCATGCGCGAGCAGTATCCGGACATCCGCCTGCACATCGTGGAGAGCCTGTCCGGCAACCTGAGCGCGATGATCAACGCCCGCCAGCTCGACCTCGCCATCCTGTTCCAGGCCGACCGCGGCCGGCGCTGGAGCGTCACGCCGCTGCTGGAGGAGCGGCTGTTCCTGATCGCGCCGCGAAGCATGAAGGGCCTGCCGCGCGGCAAGCAGGTGCGCCTGGCGCAGATCGCCGCGCTGCCGCTGGTCCTGCCGAGCGGCTCGCACGGCCTGCGGGCGCTGCTCAACGGCGCCGCCGCCCAAGGCAGGCTGGCGCTCAACGTCGCCGCCGAAATCGATGGCCTCGCCATGCTGATGGATGCGGTGCGAGCCGGCTACGGCGCCACCATACAGCCGGGCGCGGCGGTGGCCCGGCTGCGCGACGCATCGCTGGCGATGATCGAAATCGCCGAGAAGGAAGCGCGCCGGCCCAACCTGCTGGTGAGCCTGTCCGACGATGAGCTTTCGCCGGCGGGCCTGGCCGCCCGGAACGTGCTGGGACAAGTGACGCGCGCGCTGGTGGAAGCCGGCAGCTGGCCGGGCGCCACCCTTCACGAAAGCTGAACACCTCTTTCCCGCCCCGGGCTGGCGATGATGACAAGGCGGCGATACAGTACGGAAAATTTTCCGGACTGTTGACATGGTTGATGTTCTCGTAATCGGCGGCGGCAACGCCGCCCTCTGCGCCGCCCTGATGGCGCGCGAGGCCGGCGCATCGGTGATGCTGCTCGAAGCCTCCCCGCGCGAATGGCGCGGCGGCAATTCCCAGCACACCCGCAATCTGCGCTGCATGCACGACGCGCCGCAGGATGTGCTGATAGACGCCTACCCGGAGGAAGAATTCTGGCAGGACCTGCTGAAGGTCACCGGCGGACAGACTGACGAGCACCTGGCGCGCCTGGTGATCCGCGCTTCTTCCACCTGCCGCCCCTGGATGCAAAAGCATGGCGTGCGGTTTCAAGGCTCGCTGTCAGGCACCCTGCACCTGGCCCGCACCAACGCCTTTTTCATGGGCGGCGGCAAGGCTCTGGTGAATGCCTATTACCGCAGCGCCGAGGCGCTCGGCGTCGACATCCGCTACGACACGCCGGTCGACTCCCTGGAACTCGACGGCGACCGCTTCGTCGCCGCCCGCAGCGGCAGCAAGCGCTTCGAAGCCCGCGCCTGCGTGCTGGCGGCCGGCGGCTTCGAATCCAACCTGGCGTGGATGCGCGAAGCCTGGGGCCAGAACGAGCGCGGCGAATGGCCGGCCGACAACTTCCTGATCCGCGGCACCCGCTTCAACCAGGGCACGCTGCTGAAGTTCATGATCGATGCCGGCGCCGATGCCATCGGCGACCCGTCGCAGTCGCACTGCGTCGCCATCGATGCCCGCGCGCCCTTGTACGACGGCGGCATCTGCACCCGCATCGACTGCGTCTCGCTCGGCGTGGTGGTCAACCGCGATGCCGAGCGCTTCTACGACGAGGGCGAGGATTTCTGGCCCAAGCGCTACGCGATCTGGGGCCGCCTGGTGGCGCAGCAGCCGGGGCAGATCGGCTACTGCATCATCGACGCCAAGGCGGTCGGGCGCTTCATGCCGCCGGTGTTCCCGGGCACCAGCGCCGCCACGCTGCCCGAGCTGGCGCGCAAGATGGGCCTGCCGGAAGCCGCCTTCGTCAAGACCGTCGAAGACTTCAACCGCGCGTGCCGCGTCGGCACCTTCGACCATACCGTGCTGGACGATTGCCACACCGAAGGCCTGACTCCCGCCAAGACGCACTGGGCGCGGCCGATCGACACCGCGCCGTTCACCGCCTATGCCCTCAAGCCGGGCATCACTTTTACTTACCTCGGCCTCAAGGTCAACGACAGGGCGGCGGTGCACTTCGGCGGCAAGCCGAGCGCCAACCTGTTCGTCGCCGGCGAAATGATGGCCGGCAATGTGCTCGGCAAGGGCTATACCGCCGGCGTCGGCATGTCCATCGGCACCGCCTTCGGCCGCATCGCCGGCACCCAGGCCGCCGTCGCAGCAAAACAAGGAATCGAACATGCAACAGCTTGATGCCCTGATTCGCGAAGCCAGCTCGCTCGGCCAGGGTGAACTTCCCGCGGCAGTGAAGCCCGGCCAGCCGGCGCTGAGCGCCAACGAAACGGAAGTCTCCCGCATCCTCCAGATCTGCAACGCCTGCCGCTATTGCGAAGGCTTCTGCGCGGTGTTCCCGGCGATGACGCGCCGGCTGGAGTTCGGCAAGGCCGACGTCAACTATCTCGCCAACCTGTGCCACAACTGCGGCGCCTGCTATCACGCCTGCCAGTACGCGCCGCCGCACGAGTTCGCCGTCAACGTCCCCCAGGCCATGGCCAAGGTGCGCGGCCAGACCTACAGCGACTACGCCTGGCCGCCCGCCTTCGGCAGGCTGTACAAGAACAACGGCCTGACGGTGGCCTTGGCGCTGGCGGCGACACTGGCGCTGTTCCTGGCGCTGGCCACCGCCATGCACGGCACCCTGTTCCCCGGCGCGCTGGCCGGCAACTTCTACGCCATCTTCCCGCACAACCTGATGGCCGGCATGTTCGGCGCGGTGTTCGGCTTCGCGGTGTTGGCGCTGGGGATGGGCGTGCGCCGCTTCTGGCGCGACGTCAAGCCGGGCACGGCGACCGCGCCGGCCATGGGCGAGGCGGCGCGCAATGCCCTCGCCCTGACCTATCTCGACGGCGGCCATGGCGAAGGCTGCAACGAATCGGACGACCGCTTCACCCTGGCGCGCCGCCGCTTCCACCATTTCACCTTCTACGGTTTCATGCTGTGCTTCGCCTCGACCTCGGTGGCCACGCTCTACCACTATGTCGGCGCGCTGCATGCGCCGTATGCGCTGACCAGCCTTCCGGTGGTGCTCGGCACGCTGGGCGGCATCGGCCTGCTGATCGGCCCGGCCGGCCTGCTCTGGCTGAACCTGAAGCGCCATCCGCAGCAGGGCGACATCGCGCAGCGGCCGATGGACCGCGGCTTCATCGCGCTGCTGCTGCTCACCAGCGCCACCGGCCTGGCCCTGCTGGCCGGGCGCGACAGCGGCTGGATGGGCCTGCTGCTGGTGCTGCACCTGGGCGTGGTGATGGCGCTGTTCGCCACCCTGCCCTATGGCAAATTCGCCCACGGCATCTACCGCAGCGCCGCCCTGCTGAAGTGGAACATCGAGAAGCGCCAGCCGAACCGGCTGCAGCTCGGCGCCGATTGACGATGGCCGGCGCGTAACAACATCACTAATTCATAAGACATCAGAAGGAAGCTCCATGAAGTCGTTCACCCGCCGTTCCCTGCTTGCCCGCGCTCTTGGCGCAGCCCTGCTCTGCGCCGGCATCCCGGCGCTCGCAGCCGACGCCTGGCCCGCCAAGCCCATCACCCTCATCGTCCCCTTTGCCCCGGGCGGCACGACAGACATCATCGCCCGCGCCGTTGGCCAGAAGCTGGGCGAGGCGCTGAAGCAGCCGGTGATCATCGACAACCGGCCCGGCGCCGGCGGCAATATCGGCGCAGCCGCCGCGGTGCGGGCGCCGGCGGACGGCTACACCTTCTTCCTCGCGACGGTGGCCCACACCATGGCGCCCGGCATCTACAAGAACCTCACCTACGATTTCGGCAAGGATCTCGATCCGGTCGGACTGGTCGCCCTGACGCCAAACGTGCTGATCGTCAATCCGAGCGTGCCGGCCAACACCGTGCCGGAATTGATCGCCTACATCAAGAAGAATCCTGGCAAGGTCAACTACGGCTCCGCCGGCACCGGCAGCACCGAGCATATGTCGGGAGAACTGTTCCGCGCCCTCACCGGCACCGAGATCACCCACGTCCCCTACAAGGGCGGCGCGCCGATGATGACCGACCTGATGGCCGGCCAGATCCAGATGGCGATCGAGACCAGCCCCTCCGCCAATCCGCATATCCGCGCCGGCAAGGTCAAGGCGCTGGCGGTGACGACCCAGAAGCGCTCCAGTGCCTACCCCGGCGTGCCGACGCTGGACGAGGCTGGCGTGAAAGGCTACGACGTCACCACCTGGTTCGCGCTGATGGCGCCGCACAACACGCCACCGGCGATCGAGCAGCGCGTCCATGCCGAACTGATGAAGGTGCTGAAGATGCCGGACGTGGAAAAGCGCTTCCAGGAACAGGGCGTCTCCGCCGGCGACACGACGCCGGCGCAGCTGGCCAGCTTCATCCGCACCGAGACGGCGAAGTGGAGCAAGGTGGCGAAGGAGTCGAACATCACGTCGGAGTGAGCCTTTTCGCTTGACGTCCCTTATGACGTCCCTTAGCGCGAATGCCGCTGCAGGGTCACGTCTTCCTGCAGCTGGCGCATCTCGGGCGACCAGCTGCTCTTGATGTACGCCAGCACGGCGACGATCTCCTGGTCCGTCAGCCGGTTGCCAAAGGCCGGCATGTTGCTCACGTAGCCCTCCGGCGCCGTCCTGCCAGGCACCAACCCATTCTTCACGATATCGATGAGCTGCACATCCGGGTGATGCCAGGTATGGCCGCTGTCGTCATGCGGCGGCGCCGGCAGCCTGCCATCCGGCAGCCGCTGACGCCAATCCGGCTGGCCTTCCAGGTTCGCGCCATGGCAGGCGGCGCAGTGGGCGGCGTAGAGGGCCTTGCCGCTTGCTATCAATCGCTGGTTAGCCGGATCGATCAGCACTTTTCCTCGTTTGTCCTTGCTGGCATGAAAAACGAAGATCACGCCCAGCAGGGCAATGCTCAGGCCAAAGACGAAGCGTGTTGTTTTCTTCATTTTCATTGAAGCGGCTTGCTTCCCGCATGGGTAAGCGTTGATTCTTTCATATTGTGCTCGAGGATGTCTTGGCTCTTCCAGGCAGCCATGGGTGACCGGCGTCTTTTACGGGCGTGTGCAGCCTGTTCCAAACGAGGAAAACCGGTGTCCTTACTTGCATGTCCGGCCTACGTCACGAGTGGCATAATGCGGCCTGACTGCGCACAGGCGAATCGGTAGACGAGGAAATGGTGTGCAGCATGGCGGCGTTACCGATGGAGAAGGATTTACCGAAGTCATCGAGACGACACGGCCGGAACAGATTGCCGTGCATTTTGTTAAAGCCGTATCCATAATGATCAAGACTTCGCTCCACTACTTTCAGATCAACAAGCTCGGTGGCCATCGAGAGTTCGCAAAGACCCATGGCACGAGCCGAGCTTGTCCCGGAATCTACGGGATGATCATCGCCGAACAGATGCGGCGTGAATTCAAGCTGTCTGCGCCATGATGAATGGTTCGCTTAAGCTAGGCGTCGCGGCGATAGTTTTCAGCGCCATATGGGCCTTCGTGGGGGTCGAGCGCATCGTTAGCGATCATGAAAAAGGAATCACCTGGGAGCTTTTCATCAAACACCGACCTTCCCTACAAGTGCGATTTGAAAACCCTGCACGGAAAGGTTTGGAGATCGAACCAATCGAGAACCTTTCACCGGCTGAGCAAGACGCATTCATCGAATTTTGCACTGTCCGCTTTGGCGTCATGGACACGATGCAGTGTCGCGCCCTAATCTTGCAGAATAGCGTTTGACGTGCGGTTATCTCGCTTGCTCGTTCTATTGCTTCCTGCGTTACTGCTGCTCTACAGTGGCAGCATCGTTATCGACGGCTTGCGCGACGATGTTCAAGTCAGCGATGTGGGGATAATCCTCGGCTCCAAAGTGCTACCGGACGGCACACCATCAAAACGCTTGCGCGCTCGCCTCGACCGAGCCGTCGAACTGTACCGGCAAGGCATGTTCAAGCGCATCATCGTCAGCGGCGGCACGGGCGTGGAAGGCTTCAGCGAGGCACAGGTCATGGCCGATTATCTGGCAAGCCAGCAGGTGCCACGTGCAGCCCTCATCCTCGATGAGCATGGCGACAATACCGAGGCAACAGCCCGCAATAGCGCCGAGATCATGAAGGCAAACAATGCCACGACCGCGTTGGTCATCACGCAATATTTCCACATCACCCGCAGGGCTTCGCACTGCGACAGGCCGGCATCCAGACGGTTCGCACGGCCCATGCCTACTATTTCGAGGCGCGAGACCTTTATTCCATAGCGAGGGAGATGATTGCCTTGCCAGCGTATTGGCTTTCTACACGAATGGGACAGAAGTCAATCATCCCATAGGCCATCAAGAACAAGTCTGGATAACCGCGTACTTTTCAAGTACCTCCGTGGTAAAACGAATTGAGGAACGCAGTAAAGCGGCTTTCTGCCATCTGTTTATCCTGCGCTGTAGTAATTGATTATTTCCTCTGACTTCAGCCGCCGATTGTCAGATTGTCATTCGGTCACTCCGCGGCCCAAGAAACAAATGAGTCAAATTTTTTGATCGTTACATTTGGCGACGAGTCACGGGGTGACGAGCTTGTCGTTACCTTTCATAAGCGCAATCTACGTTTTCTTTTCTTCGTTGTTGATCGCCCCACCAATTCAAGAAAATCATCACGGCATCACTGATGCGTGAAAATCAAAATCAAAACGGCAACGACTTGCGCAATTAAGTATTGCGCACTTGATTGTGTACAGAATTATCTATGCCCAACCTGAGGCAAAACCGCCTCACGTCCAATATGACCCGTACATAAATCTTGTCCGGCATTTTTGATTTCAATATAGTTATCCGAATGTTAATTTATTCAATACTTCTACCCCTCCATTAACAAAGCAACGCCTTTCTGCTCAGGGAAAAAATCGTGAAAGCATTCTCGAAAGTGATCTTGCTATTTTCTGCTGTCATATCAGCAGGCTGCGAAGGAACCATGCCGTCCATAGGGGACAACAGCGCGAAAACAGTCGCCACTGGGTCCGCCGGCGGAGCCACTGCCCAGAATGCATCCTCGAAACTGGAGAAATGTGACAAGCCGCTAGGCACGATTGCAATCGTTGAAGACACTACGCAACCCTGGTTCGGCTATTTCAGACAGCAGTATCAGCTGCAATCAACCACTCCCGTGCTTCGCCTCATCGTTCAGCAATCCAATTGCTTCGTCGTCGTCGAGCGTGGCCGAGCGATGGGAAACATGAACACTGAACGGGAATTGCAGGCACGCGGGGAACTCCGGAACGGCTCGAACTTCGGGAAGGGCCAGATGGTGTCGGCAGACTACTCGCTCAGCCCCTCGGTCACCATCAGCCAGAAAGGCACAGGTGGAGCAGGAGGATTTGGCGGCGGCCTGATTGGCGCAATTGGAAGTGTCGTGGCAGCGGGAATGAAGTCGAATGAAGCGTCAACGATGCTCCTGATGGTGGATAACCGCTCTGGCGTTCAGCTCGCAGCCGCTGAGGGCTCGGCGAAAAACTTCGATATGTCCGGCGGCTTCGGATTTTTGGGATCGAGCTTCGGCGGTGGCGCCGGCGGATTTACGAACACGCCGCAAGGCAAGGTTCTGGTCGCCGCATTCATGGACAGCTACAACAACATTGTTCGCGCGACGCGCAACTATGTAGCTCAGAATGTTGAAGGTGGGCTTGGGAAGGGCGGGAAGCTAAAAGTCAATTAAGCACCGCCTTTTAAAATTTGCAATACCAATGTTGCAGCGTGAATGGCCAGCTGATGTGCCCTGTGGCTATATTGAGTGCTCCAATCCACTTGTTTCTTATAACACTTCCAATAGCGAAAATCGGATTCGGAAGTTTGGAAAGAAGTAAAAATAACTAAGAATCGTTGAGTGCATTTACTCCATTTAGAAAAGATTGAGTAAAGTTTCTTATTTACTTCTAGGTTGGCATAGCCATTGCTAAACCTTAAATGCTGTCTGATACCTTTAATCTTACTTATCAATAGGAGAAATCATGGCTACGGGCGTTAATCGTAATCAAGAAGTTGCTCAACTTTCCACCATCAAACAATCTGAAACTCCTTCGCTTAAACTAAATGGACAAAACATTGTCACAATGGCGAATGTGCGGAATGTGCTAAGTGCAGCCCAACAAGGGGACAAGTTCGTCATCTCGCAATCCGGTCAAAAAGTAGATGTACAAGTCGCGGGAAACTACACAATGGCATGTCGAATTGCGAATCGAATAATCAAAGCAGACGATAAAAATGATCGCCTAGACCTCTCCGACTCCGTGGCTTTCGTCGTTAGCCTCGGAAACGATAAATATGCTGTCGTTGGTCCAGCTAAAATTGGCAAACTTCCGGGGTTGGTGTTTCCCAAAAAATTTAATTTGAATAGTGCTGACTCCACTGCTGCTGCAAAAGTAGCTATTGGTATAGCGAACAGCTTTGGCTATGGTGGAAAAGAGCTTGCCGACTTTAGCGATTCTCAGATTGGGGTCCTTCATACATCTGGGCGATATGACCCACGGAATAGAACTATCGGTCATTTTTAACCTTATTTTTATGTCATGCCAACTGAGGTCTGAATTGGCACCCCGAGTGCGATCAATAGAGAATTTTTTCTAACTCTTTTAATTTCTCTGAAGCCGAGGCGGCATCGCTGGCAGCGATGCCGCTTAAGCTGATCCTCTTCTGACTGGGTTTCCAAGACAATCCATACATGTAGTTATAGGGACAATGCTTTCCTGAGCACTATGCGAGTATGGCGCAGCTCTGCACATTCATTGTCAATAAACCTTCGAACCATCAATGCCTACTTCCCCTCCGTCAACACATAAGCCCACAACGCTTCAACATCCTCCGGCTTCAACGTCCCCTTCCACGCCGGCATCCCGCCCTTCCCGTTCATCACTGAATACAGAAAGCGCGGCTTGGCGTCCTTCGGAAACTTCCGCAGGTCGTAGGTCACCGTGCCCGGGTTGACCATGTCCGGCCCATGGCAGGTGATGCAGTTGTTCTCATAAACCGATTTCCCCGCTTCCGAGAGCGGGACTTCGGCGTGGGCAGTGGCGGCCGCCAGCAGCAGCGTCAACGCGATCAATTTCATTACATCCTCACTCACTTGTTATCGAACAGGGCGAAGGTCCAGGCGGAGCCGCCGGTGGGTACGTTCCGCAAACGTTCGTCGCCGCTGTTCTGCGCGTACACCCCGCCGATGCCGCTCAGCACCGTGACGTACTGCCGTCCCTTGTGCTCCCAGGTGATGGGCTGGCTGACGATGCCGGAGCCGGTCTGGAAGCTCCATAGCACCTTGCCTGTGTTGGCGTCGAAGGCCTTGAAGGCGCCGAGCATGTCGCCGGTGAAGACGATATCGCTGGCGGTGACGAGGGTACCGGCCCAGTGCGGGATCTGCGCCGGCACCTGCCACTTGATATTGCCGGTGAGCGGATCGATGGCCTTCAGGTAGCCGCGGTTGCCGTCTTCCGGATAGAGCTTCTTGATCGACACGCCCATGTAAAGCTGGCCGCGCGACTTGTATTCCACCGGGCCCTTGCCGACGATCTCCATGCCGAATTCCAGCGTGTTGGCATACAGGAGGCCGGTGCGCGGGCTGTAGGCCATCGGATGCCAGTTCACGCCGCCGCTGTTGGAAGGCCAGGTTTCGATCTTGTCGTTGTTCTCCATGAAGCGCTTGGTGGCGGCCGAAAGGATGGGTCGGCCGTTCGGATCGAGGCCGTCGGCCCAGGTGACTTTCACGAACTTGTTGCCGGCGATGTACTTGCCGTTGCTGCGGTCGAGCACGTACATGAAGCCATTCTTGTCGGCGTGCATCAGCACCGGGCGGGTCTGGCCGTTGACCTTGATATCGGCCAGCACCATCTGGCTGATGCTGTCGAAGTCGAAGGCATCGTTCGGCGTGAACTGGAAAGCCCAGACCAGCTCGCCGGTCTTGGGCCGCACCGCGATCACCGAGGCGGTGTTCTTGTTGTCGCCCTTGCGGCCGCGCGAATCCCATGGCCCGGCATTGCCGGTGCCCCAGTAGACCAGGTCCAGCTTGGGATCGTAGGAGCCGGGGCCCCAGGTGGTGCCGCCGCCGCGCTTGGCCATGTCGTTGCTGGGCCAGCTGTCGCTGCCCGGCTCGTTCTCCCCCGGAACGGTGTGATGCCGCCACAGTTCCTTGCCGGTGGCCGGATCGAAGCCGGCGATGAAGCCGCGCACGCCGTATTCGCCGCCGGCCATGCCGGTGATGAGCACGCCGTTGGCAACGATGGGCGAGCCGGTGATGGAGTAGCCGTCTTCCCAGTCGAGCAGCTTGGTGCGCCACAGTTCCTTGCCGGTCTTGGCATCCAGGGCCTGCATGAAGGCATCCGGCGTGCCGCGGAACACCTTGCCTTCATAGAGCGCCGCGCCGCGGTTGACCTGGCCGCAGCAGATCACCCGCGCCAAGCCGGGATCGAGATCGAGGGCGGAACGCCACAGCACCCGGCCGCTCAGCGCGTCGATGGCGAAGGTGGCGTTGAAGGTGGTGACGTACATCACGCCGTCATGGATCACCGGCTGCGCCTGCTCGCCGGTATTGCTGGCGAGCGAGGTGTTCCACACCGGGACCAGGCGCTTGACGTTGGTCTTGTTGATCTGGGTCAGCGGGCTGTAGCGCTGGGCGGCGTAACCCATGCCGTTGACCAGCACGTCGCCGGTGGTTTGCGCATCGTTGAGCAGGTCTTGGGTGGTTTGCGCGCCGCTGAGCGCGCAAAGGCCGAGCAGGCCGGCGGCGACGCCGGTGCGGATGATGGACTGCATGCGTTTGTCTCCCTGTGTGCTTGTTGGGTTCATGGATGTCTTCGGCCGCTTCGGCGCGGCTCTTCTGTGAAAGCGCACGGCGGCTCAAGCCGCCATGCGCGGGCTTTCAAGTCAATCCGCCGTGATGTTGTGCTGCCGGGTGAAGGTTTTCCAGCGCACGACATCTTTCTTGATGCTGTCATTGATTTCTTCCGGCGAGCTCGTCGCCGGCACCAGCCCCTGGCGCATCAGGGACTCCTTTACGTCCGGCATGGCCATGATGGCGGCCATCTCCTGGTTGAGCCTGGCCACCACCGGCTTGGGCAGGTTCGCCGGACCGGCGAGCCAGAAATACAGGTCCACGTCGAGGTTCTTGATGCCGAGTTCGCCCATGCTCGGCACGTCCGGCGCCAGCACCGAGCGGCTCTCGCCGGACACCGCCAGGATGCGCAGCTTGCCCTGGCGGACAAAGGGCAGCGCGGTATGCACCGGCAGTACCATCAGCTGGATGTGGCCGCCGAGCAGATCGGTATTCGCGCCGGCGGCGCCCTTGTAGGGCACATGCACCATGTCGATGCCGAGACGCTCCTTCAGGATTTCCACCGCAAGGTGCTGGGGCGTGCCGTTGCCCGGCGAGCCGTAGTTGATCTTGCCGGGCCGCGCCTTGGCATAGCTGGCCAGCTCGTCGAGACTCTTTACCGGCAGCGCGTCCGGGTTCACCACCAGCGCCAGCGAGCCGAAGGCGAGCTTGCTGATCGGCGTGAAGTCCGCCACCGGGTCGTAGGGAATCTTCTTGTACAGGGCCGGCGTCATGGTGAAGGTGTTTACCGTGATCATCAGCGTGTTGCCGTTGGGTGCGGCCTTGGCCACCGCTTCGGCGCCGATGTTGCCGGAAGCGCCCGGCCTGTTGTCGACGATGAAGGGCTGGCCGAGGCGTTCCTGCAGCTTCGGGCCGACGGTCCGCGCGATGATGTCGATGCCGGTGCCGGGCGTGTAGGGCACGATCAGCGTGACCGGCTGGGACGGATAAGTCTGGCTTTGGGCGGCGCCGGCGGCGGCCAGGCACAGCGATGCGACGCCGATGAAGCGGATCAAGGACTGCATGATGTCTCCTTCTCTTCCTTCCGTTGGTGTGCGCCGCTCCAGCGTCTCCCGCGGCAGGGAGTCCTGCTACTCCTTCATGCCCAGCAGCTTGAGCGCGTTGAGCAGATAGATCTTGCGCTTGTCTTCGTCCGACAGGTTGAGCGATTCGATGGAACGCATGCCTTCGCGGATGAACATCGGCCCGCCCTCCGGATCGAAGGGGCAGTCGCTGGCGAACACCACCTTGTCGGGGCCGAAGAAATCGAGGCCGCAGCGCAGCGCCGAGGCGGACCCGCCGAGCACCGTGTCGCCGAAGAACATGCGGAAATACTCGATCGGCTTCTTCGCCATGCGCTTGAGGATGTCCTCGTAGTTCTCGTCGGCGCTGCGGCTGCCGAGCTGCGCCCAGAGCGTTTCCGCGCGGCCGGAGAAGTACGGGATCATGCCGCCGCAGTGATGGGTGATGATGCGCATTTCCGGCAGGCGGTCGAACAGGCCGGAGAAGACGATGCGCGCCATCGCCGCGCTGGTTTCATAGGGCCAGCCCAGCACCTGCCAGATTTCGTACTTGGATTTGGTTTCGGTCGGATAATCCGAGCGGGTGGCCGGCCGCGCCGGATGCATCCAGATCGGCACGCCGTGATGGGCGGTGGCGCGCTCGAACACCGGATAGAACTCGGGATCGTCGAGAGGGCGGCCGTTGATGTTGGTGGAGAGCTGGATGCCGCGCGCGCCGAGCTCGCCGATGGCGCGGTCCATCTCCTGCAGCGCCGCCGGGATATTGTTCATCGGCAGCGCGGCGACGAAAGCCGGAAAGCGGTCCGGCCAGCGCTGCACCATGGCTGCCATGTCGTCGTTGGCGATGCGGGCCAGCTGCGGCGACAGCTCGGCGTCGCCCAGCGCCTCCGGCGACGGCAGCGACAGCGTCAGCACCTGCTGCACGTCGGGAAACTGCTTCAGCATTTCGACCCGGTGCTCGATATCCCACAGCATGCGCAGGCTCGTCATGCGCTTGACGATGCCGGCATCCTTGGAGTGCTGCTTCATCATCTCCAGGTAGCGCTGCGGCATCACGTGGTTGTAGATGTCTATCTTCTTCATAGTGTCTCCTCCTCTTGCTGTTGTCTGGTTATGCGAGGATGCTGCAACTCAATCCGGCGGCGGCGCCCTGCCGGTCAGCCGCGCCAGCACGGCCGGCGCCTCGCCGGCATTATGGCCGCGCCACGCGACGATCTGGTCCGGCCGGATCAGCGCCAGCGGCGCTTCGTACATCGCCAAGATTTCCGGCGCCGGATGCGCCACCCGTGTCATTTCCAGCCCCAGCCGGGCCGCTTCCTCGAGGAAAGGCGTTGCATCCGGCGGCTGCGGACCGAGGGCCAGCAGCGTCCACTCGGGTCCGAAGGTGTCGTACAAGGATACGCCATCGCCCACCCAGATGTGCGGCGGGCGGCCGCCTGGACAGGCGCTGGGAATGTATTCGTTGGCCGCGTCCGGCGGCGGCCGGGTGCCGTCGGAAAAGATGGCTGGCGAACCGTCGTAGCGGCCGCCGAAGGTGATGCCGGGGATGTTGAACTCGGCCCGGCCGTGCGCTTCCAGGTATTCGCCGGCCTTGCGCCGCGCTTCGCGCCCGGCGTCGCTGTCTTCCTCCAGTTCCGGCACCGGCATGAACAGTCCGAGCGAATCGGCGAAGCGCCTGGCGTAGCCGGTATTGCGCACCGCCAGCGGCCGGCGCTCGGCTTCATAGCTGTCGAGCAGGGCCGGCGCCGCCTGCCCCTTCAGCACCGCCGCCAGCTTCCAGCCGAGGTTGACCGCATCTTCCACCGCGGTGTTGTAGCCGAGGCCGCCGGTGGGGGTGAACAGGTGCACCGCATCGCCGCCGAGAAAAACCCGGCCGCGCTGGAAATGGTCGGCCACCAGCGCATGGCCGGCGGTCCAGCTGCGGCGCGACAGCACTTCGGTTTTCACCGGCGCGCCGACCGCCCGCTGGAACATGCGCGCCGCCTCGTCGTCGGTGATCTCGTCCTCGTTCTCGTGCGGCTTGAGCTGGGTGTGGAAGGCGAACTCGCCTTTGCCGTCCACCGCCGCCATGAAGGCCCGGCGGTCGGCATTGAAGCTGACGTTCATCCAGGCCGGATCGTGCGGCACCGCCTCGTAGAAGTCCGGCGCGCGCAGGTAGATCGCATACATGCGCCCGCCCATGAAGTCGCGCGCCACGCCGGTCTCGCCGGCATAGCGGAAGCCGAGCTGCTGGCGCACCGGGCTGCGCGGGCCGTCGGCGCCGACGAGGTAGTCGGCGCGCAGCGTCTGCCGCTCGCCATCCTGTATGCGCTCCACCTCCACCTCCACCGCATCGCCTGAATCGCGGAAGGCCGTCATGCGCCAGCCATAGTTGACCGAGATGCCAGGCAGCTTTTCGGCATGCTTGCGCAGCACCGCCTCGACGAATTTCTGCGACACCCGGTGCGGCAGCTCGGCCGCGCCCCAGGCGCCCTTCAGCGTGCTGACGCGCTCACGCGCCTGGCGCGCCGTCGGCAGGCGGAAACGGCCGAGCTCGTGGGTAGCGTAGCGGGTGAAATAGGCGATGTCGGTGGGGAAGTCCGGCGGCAGGCCGAGGCTGCGTATTTCTTCCGCAATGCCGAGGCGCCGGAAATGCTCCATGGTGCGCGCCTGGGTGGCATTGGCCTGGGGATTGAAGGCGGTGCCCGGCTTTTCATCGACCAGCACGGCGCTGATGCCGCGCCGGCCGAGTTCGTTGGCGAGCATCAAGCCGCAAGGGCCGCCGCCGACGATGACGACAGCGCTTCGGGATGGGAGAGCAGCAGGCACGGCAGACCCCAATTGACTGGATTCCGCTTAAGGTAAGGTTTCCTTACTAACTCGTCAAGCGCTATCCATGCGGCAATGCCGCATGCGCCTCTTCCCGCGCACCGTATTTTTCCAGTGCCTGCTTCATCAGCTCGAGGCCGGCGGCGCCGATTTCTCGCCGCATCTCGCTTTCCGCCCGGTCCAGCGCGATATGGAAGGCATTCAGCCATTCCAGTCCCTGGTCGCTGAAATAAACGATGCGGGCCCGCCTGTCGATGGGATCGGGCCGGCGTTCGACCAGGCCGCGCTCTTCCAGCTGCGCGATCAGTTCGCCCATGGCCTGCTTGGTCATGCCGGCGCGGCGCGCCAGTTCGGTGGCGCGCGTGCCTTCGATGTCGAGGTTTCGGGTCACGCCGATATGGCTCAGGCTGCAGCCGCCATGCCCGGCCTGCTCCATCTGTTCGAGGATGCGCTTCTCGAAGCGCTGGATCGCGTTGTTCAGCAGGCGGCCGATGTTATGGCGGCGCCAGCCCTGATCGGTCGTGCGCGGACGCTTCTGCGTCGCGGCCTGCGGCTTCCTGTGGTTGGCGCTGTCCGGCATCGGTCGGTGAATGTGTCGATGGATTGAGGTCGCTCAAGTGTAGCGCATCATCACCATGCTGCGATCACGCTTCGCCGAATGCAGGTGCTTGGGGTAGACTCGAAAGCGTCGACGGATGATTCCCTCTGGCATGTGTGTTGCACAGGGCTCTCGCATATGCCGCCTAATGGAAGGAGCTGCACCTTGCTGACGCCTAAATTCATCGCTTCCGCCTGCTTTGACGATCCGCACGCCGCCCTGGAGCAGGTCCGCACCATTTACGACCAGAACATCGACCATCTGCAATCCCACCTGCAGCGCTTCATCGCCGGCGAGGAGTTCGGCGAACGGGTCAGGGCCTATTACCCCTTCGTGCGCCTGCATACCGACAGCGTGCTGCCGGCCGATACGCGGCTGTCCTACGGCTTCGTCGAAGGCGCCGGCACTTTCGAGACGACCCTCACCCGGCCCGACCTTTTCTCGAATTACTACCTGGAGCAGTTCCGCCTGCTGCTGCAGAACCACGGCCGGCATCAGCAGGTGCAGCTGGAGGTCGGCACCAGCGCCCAGCCGATCCCGGTGCATTTCTCCTTTTCCGAGCAGGACCATATCGAGGGCAATATCAGCACCCTGCGCCGCCTGCTGATGCGCGACCTGTTCGACCTGCCCGACCTGGCTTCCATGGACGACGGCATCGCCAACGGCACCTGCGACCCGGCACCCGGCCAGCCCAAGCCGCTGTCGCTGTTCACCGCGCCGCGGATCGATTACTCGCTGCACCGGCTGCGTCACTACTGCGGCACCTCGCCCGGCCATTTCCAGAACTTCGTGCTGTTCACGAACTATCAGTTCTACATCGACGAATTCATCCGCATGGGCCACGAGATCATGCGCAGCGATGCCGAAGCGCCGGAGGAAGCGCGCGACGGCGGCTACATCGCCTTCGTCGAACCGGGCAATGTGGTCACCCGCCGCGCCGGCCATCCGCGCCAGCCGGACGATGCGGCCGGCAAGGCGCCGCCGCGCCAGCCGCAGATGCCGGCCTACCACCTGGTGCGGGCCGACGGCAATGGCATCACGATGATCAACATCGGCGTCGGCCCCGCCAACGCCAAGACCATCACCGACCATGTGGCGGTGCTGCGGCCGCATGCCTGGCTGATGCTGGGCCACTGCGCCGGCCTGCGCGATACCCAGCAGCTCGGCGATTACGTGCTGGCCCACGGCTATGTGCGGGAGGACCATGTGCTGGACGAGGACCTGCCGCTGTGGGTGCCTATTCCGGCCCTGGCTGAAGTGCAGGTGGCGCTGGAGACGGCGGTGGCCGAGGTCACCAAGCTCACCGGCTACGACCTCAAGCGCATCATGCGCACCGGCACCGTGGCTTCCACCGACAACCGCAACTGGGAGCTGCTGCCGCACCGCACGCCGGAGCGGCGCTTCAGCCAGAGCCGGGCGATCGCGCTCGACATGGAGAGCGCCACCATCGCCGCCAACGGCTTCCGCTTCCGGGTCCCCTACGGCACCCTGCTGTGCGTGAGCGACAAGCCGCTGCATGGCGAGATCAAGCTGCCGGGCATGGCGAACGAGTTCTACCGTTCCCGCGTCGACCAGCATCTGCGCATCGGCATCCGCACGGTAGAGCTGCTGCGCCAGCAGGGCGTGCAGCGCCTGCACAGCCGCAAGCTGCGCAGCTTCGCCGAGGTGGCTTTCCAGTAATCCGGGCCGGGACATCCCCTGTTCCGGGCAGGGTTTGCAGGAAGCCGGCGTGTCGGACAAACTCCAGTTTCGCGCGCGGAATCCGGCCCGTATAATCGATCATTCGCCCCGCCCCGGTGGAGCGATGAAGAACCTGCAAAAACAGAAAAAATACGAAACGGACACGCAGTCCGCCAGGGGAAGACGATGCAGCCAGATACCAGACCGAGTCCGTTCTTTCGGCGGATGCGGCGCTTCATTCCGCCCGCCATCCAGGAGAACCCGGTCAGGCTCATGCATGCCGAGAACATCCTCTTCGGCTGCGTCATGGCGGGTTCCATTGCGCCCGTCTTCGGACTGCTCTACCTCTATCTCGGCGATCCGGCGACCGCCTGGCTCTGCTTTGCCGCCATCCCGCCCATACTGGCCGTGCCGCTGCTGCTCGGACGCGGCATCGCCCTCGCCCGCGATGCCCTCATCGCCGTCATCTTCCTGCTGCTGCTCGGTATCTGCTACCGGGTGGGCGGCATCTCGTCGCCTTCCATCATCTGGTTCTCCATGTGCTCCTTCATCGCCATGCTGGGCGGCGGGCTGCGCGCGGCGCTGCGCTGGGCCATCCTGAGCGTGCTGGCCGTGCTCGGCATTTACGCCGCGCAGAAATCCGGCTTTCCCTTTCCTGCGGTGCAGGTCCGCGACATGCCGCTGCTGCAGCTGGTCTCCACCATCGGCATCATCTGCTCGGTGGGCCTGGATATCTTCCTGTTCGAGAAAAGCCGGACCAACCTGGTGCGCGAACTGAACCAGGCCATGCATGCGGTGCAGCACCTCGCCACCCATGATGAACTGACCGGCGTCTTCAACCGGCGCGAGATACTGCGCCTGGCCGAACAGGAGAAACACCGCGCCGAGCGGCACGGCGGCGATTTCTGCATCTGCCTGATCGACATCGACCATTTCAAGGCGATCAACGACAGCTTCGGCCATGGCATCGGCGACCAGGTGATACGCGAGATCGCCTGCGCCATGCAATCCGAGGTCAGGAAGACCGACCACGTCGGCCGCTACGGCGGCGAGGAATTCCTGATGCTGCTCACCAGCACGTCGGCGGACGCGGCCCAGGCATTCGCCGAGCGCATCAGGCAGCGCGTGGCCGCCGCCCGCCTGCCTCTCCTGGAAGCGAAGCCGGTCACCATTTCAATGGGAATCGCCGCATTCCGCCCGGACGAGACGGTAGCCCAGGCCATCGCCCGCGCCGACGAGGCGCTCTACCGCGCCAAGTGGGAGGGACGGAACCGGATCGAGATGGCTTTGGGCATGCGGGAGCGCAGTGCCGCCTGAATAAAACATGAATGGCAAAGCATGACGCCTGGCTAGAAATCATGCCTATAGACGAATCCTGAACGACATCGACCCGATCTGTTCCAATGCTCTCAAGCGGTTAAAACGCCGCGCTTCTCAAATGGCTTGGTCTGAAAAAAACCGGTGACGGAGGAACATGTTGATTTAACATGAACCTTCGGAGGTTTCCATGAGCCAGTATTTTCGTATTTTTAATTCAAGCAAACTCCAATTTCTGGAGCCATCTCGATTCCCTTGTAGTGGCAATTTTCCCTCCATGCTTACCGGCAGCAAGCATCTGAGTGCCGGACTTGCACTACTTACCATCGGCTCAGCCAACTCGGCGTGGTTAGCACACAAGCAGCTTGGTCACTATTCACAGCAATGGCTTGGCTGTTGGAGCGGGGATATGGTTCAGCTAGTCGGCGATTACGAACAAGCCGATGTCTGGGACGAATTGAATCGGAACGGCCAAGATATCTCGCTTCAGGTGTTAACCATGATGTGCGAGTTATCAGCCGATCTGAAGGATGAAATCTTGAGCATTTATGCCGATGATCTAGTCAGCCTAGGCAATTTGGCAAGACTGGAGCATAGCCAGGTACTGGCCTTCGTCCAGAATAAATTCGGCAGGAATTGGTTGGACAAATACCACCGAAAACTAGCTGAGTCTTATCAGTAAAAGAAAAACGATTCGCCAAATGGACCGTAAGACAGCTTTAGTTAACGCTTATGTTTTCTGTATCGGGCAGATCGCAAATGCTGAAGAGGAAAGCCATTTAGGAGCCCTACCGGCGAATTCTTGGCAGTCCTGATTGGGGAAAATGAATTGAAGTCGGTTCTCGCGTAGGGATCAAAGCGCCTACTAAGTGTTGCCGCAGCGTTCCTGGACTTCTAAACCTGGCTTGCCGTCGCCAATACAGTCTTGATTCGCTCCATCAGCGCGCTCATGGTGAACGGCTTCACCAAAATCTGCATGTTCGCCGGCAGGGACTCGTTCTTCATCACCGCATTCTCCGCATAGCCGGTGATGAACAGCACCGGCAGGGCCGGCCAGTGGGTGCGCATGATGTCGGCCAGCTGGCGGCCGTTCATGCCGTTCGGCAGGCCGACATCCGTCACCAGCAGGTCGATGTTGGGCGCGGACTGGGCCACCTTCAGCGCCGTGGGCGCGTCTTCCGCCTGCAGCACCTGCATGCCCTGCATCTGCAGCATGTCGGCCAGCAGGCTGCGGACCACCGGCTCGTCGTCCACCACTAGCACGCTGGCATTCATCGACGCCACGGCCGGCGCCGACGCAGCGGCAGCCGCCGGATTTTCATCCCGGGTCGCCACATGGCGCGGCAGCTTCAGGCGGACCATGGTGCCCTTGCCCGGGCTGGAATAGATGCGCACCTGGCCGCCGGACTGCTTGGCGAAGCCATATACCATCGACAGGCCGAGGCCGGTTCCCTGGCCCATCGGCTTGGTGGTGAAGAAGGGATCGAAGGCGCGCTCCACCACTTCCGGCGGCATGCCGGTTCCGGTGTCGGAAACGCTCACCGCGACGTATTCGCCCGCCGTGAGCTCCTGATAGACCCGCACATGGCCGGCGCCGAGATGGATGTTTTCCGTCTCGATCACCAGCTTTCCGCCATCGGGCATCGCGTCGCGCGCATTGATGGCGAGATTGAGCAGCGCGCTTTCCAGCTGGTTCGGGTCGCACAGGGTGTTCCAGATGTCGGGCTGCAGCCGCGTCTCCACCTGGATTGCCGGCCCGGCGGTGCGCAGGATCAAGTCGTGCATGGAACCCACCAGCTGATTGACGTCGGTCGGCTTCGGGTCAAGCGCCTGGCGCCGCGAGAAGGCGAGCAGCCGGTGCGTCAGCGCCGAGGCGCGCTCGGTCACGGCCAGAGCGGCATCGATGCGCCGCCGCAGCTCGTCCGCCTCGCCCTGCCCCAGGCGCAGCTTGAGCAGCTCCAGGTTGCCCACCACGCCGGCCAGCATGTTGTTGAAATCATGGGCGAGGCCGCCGGTCAGCTGCCCTACCGCCTCCATTTTCTGCGATTGCCGCAGCGCTTCTTCCGCCGTCCGCAGCGCTTCCGCCTGGTGCTTCTCCGCCGTGATGTCGCGCGCCACGCCGTACAGGAGCTCGCCTTCCGGGACGATGGTCCACGACAGCCAGCGGTGGGAGCCGTCGCTGTGCATCACCCGCGTCTCGTAGCGCACCAGGGGCGTGCCGGCGGCGAGGACCAGCATGTTCCGCGCCACGTCGTCCTTGTCGTCGGGATACACCATGTCCATGAAGGGCATGCTGGTGGCGGCCTCCTCGGTCCAGCCGAGCGCGGCGCTGAATGCCGGATTCACGGTGAGGAAGCGTCCGGTGCCCAGCGATGCCACCGCCATGATGTCCTGGGCCATGCGCCATACGCGGTCGCGTTCGGCGGCATGCGCCGCGACCTCGCTCTCCAGCCTGGCGTTGAGCTCGCGCAGCGCCTCTTCCTTCTCCTTCAGGGCATTGAGCGCCGTGACCTTCGACGTGGTCTCGACCACGGTGCAGAGGATGCCGCCGACGGCGCCGTTCTCGTCACGGATGGGGCTGTAGGAAAAGGTGTAATAGGTCAGCTCCGGATAGCCATGGCGCTCCAGCACGATGGGAAGGTCTTCGGCGAAGGTGGCTTCTCCGGCCAGCGCACGGCGGGCGAACGGCCCCACCGTGTCCCAGGCCTCCGGCCAGACGTCGGCGAAAGGCTTGCCCAGCGCTTCCTTGACGCCAAGCAGCGGCGCATAGGCGTCGTTGTGGAAGCTGATGAATGCCTCGCCCCAGCACAAATACATGGGAAATCGGGAATTGAGCACCATGCTGATCGACGTCTTGAGCGCGGCCGGCCACTGCGCCATGTCGCCGAGCGGCGTGGCGTTCCAGTCGAAGGCCGCGATCTTTTCGCCCATGACGCCGCTCCCGGCGAGGAAGGCCGGGGACGCATCGACTGGCGTGACTGGCTGCTTCACGGTAGCTATCTCTCCTTGGCGCGTCAGGTTGAACGCAGTTTCGGTTCGCACGGGGGCGATGGAACGGCCGGTTGCACGGCCATCCGCCTTCCCGCAGGCATCACTTCCTCGATTCGATCGACGACCGGATGGTCGCCGTCAGCATCTCGAAGGAAATCGGCTTGGTCAGGTGGCGGTCGAAGCCGGATTCGATGGCCTGCTCCTTGTCCCGCTCCTGGCCGTAGCCGGTAAGCGCGATGATGACGGCATCCGCCGTTTCCGGCAGCTGCCGCAGGCGCGCGGCCACTTCCATGCCGGTCATGTCCGGCAGGCCGATGTCGAGGAAGATGATGTCCGGCCTGAACTGGCGCGCCATGTCGATGCCGGCGCCGCCGCCGTAGCTTTTCCGGACGTCGTGGCCATCGATCTCGAGCAGCGCCGCGAGCGTGTCGGCGGCATCGACGTTGTCGTCCACCACCAGGATGCGGTGGCCGGCAGCGCCAGGCATGCTGGCCTCATCCACGTGGTCGGGCTCGGCCTGCCGCATTGCCAGCGGCAGCCGGATCTCGAAGGTGCTGCCCTTGTCCGTTCCGGCGCTGGCGACGCTGACGCTGCCATGATGCAGTTCCACCAGCATCTTCACCAGCGCCAGCCCGATGCCGAGGCCGTCCTGAACCCGGTCCGGCAGGTGCCCGGCCTGGGTGAACAGCTCGAAGATGCTGGCGGCATCCTCGGACGACAGGCCGATGCCGTTGTCCCGCACCTGGATGACGACCTCATCGCCTTGCTGGGCGGCGCCGATGGCCAGCTCGCCGCCGGGCGGCGTGAACTTGGCGGCGTTGGTCAGCAGGTTGCAGATGATTTGGGCCAGGCGCACGCTGTCGCCGTTGAGCCAGAGGTCGCGATCCGGCAGTTCGACGGCAAAACGGTGCTGGTGCCGGTCGATGGCGGAACGGGCCGACTCCACCCCGGCCTGGATGACGGATTTCAGCTCCACCACCTCCTGGCGCAAGGTGATCTTGCCCTGGGAGATGCGCGCCACGTCCAGCAGGTCGTCGATGAGCCGGACCATGTGGTCGGTCTGGCGCAGAATGGTCTGGCGGGCGATCTCCTGGTTCTGCGCGCCCTGCGCATCGGCGTGATGCAGAAACTCGACCGCGTTGCGTATCGGCCCGAGCGGGTTGCGCAGCTCATGCGCCAGCACCGCCAGGAATTCGTTCTTGCGCCGGTCCATGTCGCGCAGTTCCCGCTCCACACGGCCCAGGCGCAGCAAGGCGCGCACGTTGGCCACCAGTTCCTCCGGCTCGATCGGCTCGAACAGGTAGTTGTCCGCGCCGCCTTCGAGCGCGCGTATCTTGTCGCTGGTGCCGATGAACGAAGCGGACGTCTGCAGCACCAGGATCATCTGCGTCGCCTTGTCTTCCTTCAGCATGCGGCAGACGTCGAAGCCGTTGATGTCGGGCAGCTTGACGTCGAGCAGCACCAGGGACGGCATCTCCGAGCGCGCCAGCGCCAGCGCATCGGCGCCGCTGGCCGCTTCGGCCACGCGGAAGCCGGCGCGGGTCAGGATGCGCGTCTTCGCATAGCGGGCCGCATCGGTGTCGTCCACGTTGAGGATGAGCTCGTCAGCTTGGTTTGACGTCATATCGGTTCGATTGCATGGTGTCGTTAACGTTCTGCTGCGGCGCCTCGCCCGATTCGGAGCCGGTGAGGCGGCGCAGGGCCCCCAGCAGATCCTCGCGGAACAGCGGCTTGACGAAATAGGCGTCGGCGCCCAGGGTGTATCCCTTGTGCTGGTCGTCCACCTCGGTGGCGATGATGACCGGCACCTGCCGCCGCTGCGGATCCATCTTCAGCTTGTTGAGCCAGCGCCAGGTATCCTCGCTGCCCAGATGGATGTCGAGCAGCACCGCCGCCGGCGACAACGTGCCCCAGGCCTGCTCGGCCTCCCAGACGCTGCGGACGGTCACCGGCCTGAACTCCGTTTCCTCCAGGTACTTCTCATACATCAGGCTGGTCTGGCGGTTGTCCTCCACGATGAGCAGCGGCAAGCGGCCATCATCCTCGGCCTGGCTGGGCAGCGCCTGCCAGGCCGGCTCGTCCTGCTGCAGCCGCAGCGGCAGCACCACCGAAAACGCCGATCCGGTGCCGAGTTCGCTTTCCAGCTCGATGCGGCCGCCGAGCAGGTGAGCCAGCTTGCGGCACAGCGGCAGGCCGAGGCCGGTTCCCTTCACCCGCTGCTGCAGGCGGTTCTCCACCTGGCTGAACTCCTCGAAGATGACCTGATGGTTTTCCGGGGCGATGCCCAGACCGGTATCGCGCACCGTGAAGCGCACCGCCTCTTCATCGGGCAGGGCGGCGGCGCTGACGCGCACCTCGCCGGTCTCGGTGAACTTGAGCGCGTTCGAAATGAAATTGCGCAGGATTTGCGATACCTTGGCTTCGTCGGTATGGATGCTGCCGACACCCTCGGGCTCGTCGAAGACCAGCCTCACGGTTTCGGTGACCAGCAGCGGCCGCAGCATGCCGCGCAGGGCGCTGAACATCTCGGCGACGTCGAACCGGGAAGGACGGACTTCGATCTTGCCGGCCTCTATCTTGGCCAGGTCCAGCAGGTCGTTCACCAGCTCGCTCAGCGATTCCGAGCCCTTGAGGATGAACTGGATCTGCTTTTCCTGCTCTCCGGTGAGCTCGCCGTCCACCCGGTCCAGCAGCAGCTTGCACAGCGCCCGGATGGAACTGAGCGGCGTGCGGAACTCATGGCTCATGTTGGACAGGAAGCGCGATTTCATTTCATCGGCGCGGCGCAGATGATCGGCCTTCTCGTCCAGCTCGGCATAAAGGGCCACCACGCCGCGATTCGTATCCTCCAGTTCGCGGGTGAGCTGCAGCATTTCATCCTGGCGCGCCTTGAGCTCCGCCAGCGTGCTCAGCAGCTCCTGATTCTGCTGCTGCAATTCCGCCAGGGTGGCGCCGGCCTGCGAGCCGGATGCCAGCTGCGCGCCAAAGTCGCCCGCCATGCGGGCGGTGATGAGCGGCGCGCCGGCGGGCAGCAGCTTCTTGAGCAGGATGGTGGTGCCCTTTCCCGGCGCCGTATCGATCTCGCACTGGTCCATCAGCCGCCGCGCGCCGATGAGGCCCAGGCCCATGCCGGTGCTGGACTGGTAGCGTCCGGACAGCACCAGGTCGAGATGGGGGATGCCCGGTCCCTGGTCTTCGATCGAAATCATCAGCACCTGCGGCGTGGTGACGCCTTCGACGGAAAACTCGATGCGGCCGCGGCCGGCATAGTTGTAGACGTTGCGGGCCAGCTCCGACACCGAGGTGGCGATGCGGGTCTGGTCCTGCGCGCCGAAGCCGCACAGGCCCGCGATCTGGCGCGCGCGCTGGCGCGATGCGACGACGTCGAGCTCGCCGTCGATGCGCAGGGTAAGCAGTCGCAGCGCCATCTCAGCGCCTCCCGCCTTCGCGCACGGCGAGCACCGTCACATCGTCGCGGCCGCGGCAGAAGTCGCGGTACAGCACGCCGGCGATGATCGCCGGATGGCACGCCGCCAGGCCAGGATACTGGTCGATGTCCCAGCGGCTGCCGAGGCCGTCCGAGTGCATCAGGAGCAGGCAGCCGTCGTGCCAGGGCGCCGTGAACTCCTGCACCTTGCGCATGTTGCTGCCGACGATGCCGTTGTGCGACACCAGCTGGCGCCGATCCCGGCCGTCCAAGACGCTGGCCGCAATATTGCCGACGCCGGCGAATACGATCTGTTCGGCCATCATGTCGATGCGGGCGATGGCGACGGCGGCGCCCCGCGTGGCGCGCAGCGCGCCATGGACATCCTGCATCGAAGCGGCCGGCGGCAGGCCGGGCGCGTCGGCGAACATGCTGGTGGCGGCGCCGGCGGCGGCGGCCGCATGCTCGCCGTGCCCCAGCCCGTCGGCCACCATGACGGCCGCCGCATTCGGCTCGGCGGCGATGGCCCAGGCATCGCCGCAGGCGACTTCTCCCGGTATGGGCACGCAGACCGCGCCGACATGCAGCAGGGGCGCCGGCGGCAGCGCGCCCTTGGGCCATACCGTCATCAGGATCACCGTGCCTTTGTCCGGTTGGGTGTAGAGATCGAACTCGTCCGCCAGCCGGCGCATCGCGCCGAGGCCGACGCCGTAGCTGCCCGCCGTCGAGGTGCCATCCTGCATGCTGAAGGAGACATTGCGCATGCCGGGGCCGGCATCGATGGCCAGCACCTCGATGCCGCCATCGCTGCCGGAACGAAGCGGGCGGATGAGTATCTGCCCCCGGCCGGCATGCTTGAGGATGTTGGTTGCGGCTTCGGTGACGACCAGCGCCACCTCGCCGGCGGCGATGTCATCGAAGCCGAGTTCGGCGGCGAGATCGGTCGCCTCGCGCCGGGCGGCCGCCACCGCGCTCGATTCCTCGATGCGGACCAGGCGCTGCCGGCTGGATGGGCTCAGAATGGTTTCCATTTGGTGATCTTGACCGTCGTTCCCCTGCCCGGTTCTGAATCGATGTCGAATTCGTCGGATAGCCGCTTGGCGCCGCCCAGGCCGAGGCCCATGCCGCCGCCGCTGGTGTAGCCGTCGGTCAAGGCCTGCTTGATATCCGGAATGCCGGGGCCATGGTCGATGAACACCAGCGTCACGCCCTTGCGGCTGCCGTTCATCACCTTCAGCAGATGCGATTCGCCGCCGCCGCCATAGCGCACGGTATTGCGCGCCAGCTCGCTCGCGGCGGTGATCATTTTCGTCTGGTCGACCAGGCTGAAGCCGACAGACACCAGGCACTCCCGCACCGCTTGGCGCAGGCGCACCACATCTTCGTCGGAGCGCAGGGGCACGATGGTTGCGTCCACGTCCTTGGTACTCAAAATGTCAGCCTTTCACAAAAGCGCGGCATCGGCCGCGCTCAATCCTCTCGCCGCTGCAGCAGCTTGATTCCCTGCTCGACGTTCAGCGCCGTCTTCACGCCTTCCAGCTTCAGGCCGAGCTCCACCAGCGTGATGGCCACCGCCGGCTGCATGCCGACGACCACCGTGCTGGCATCGAGGATCTTGGCCATGGCGGCCGTGTTGCTGATCATGCGGCCGATGAAGGAATCCACGATGTCCAGCGCGGAGATGTCGATCAGAACGCCGCGCGCCTTGTCCTTTACGATGCGGGCGGTGAGGTCGTCCTGCAGCGTCATCGCCAGCCGGTCGTGCATGTCCACCTGGATGGTCACCAGCAGCAGGTTGCCCATCCTCAGAATTGGAATCCGCTCCATCCGTGCCTCAGCGCTCTGCGGCGTTGTGGATGACGGCGGCGCCGGTGCGCTTGAGCGCGACCATGAACGCGTCGGCCAGCGTCGCCTTGGTGATCACGTCTTCCAGGTTGACGCCGAGATGCACGATGGTCTGGGCGATCTGCGGACGGATGCCGCTGATGATGCAGTCGGCGCCCATCAGGCGAGCCGCCGCCACCGTCTTCAGCAGGTGCTGGGCCACCAGGGTGTCGACCGTCGGCACGCCGGTGATGTCGACGATGGCGATCGAGGCCCCGGTATCGATGATCTTCTGCAGCAGGTTTTCCATCACCACCTGGGTGCGGGCGCTGTCGAGGGTGCCGATCAGCGGCACGGCGAGGATGTCCCTCCACAGCTGCACCACCGGAGTGGAGAGCTCGAGCAGTTCCTGCTGCTGGCGCAGGATCACCTGCTCCCGACCCTTCATGTGCTCTTCGATCGTGAACAGGCCGAGCTTGTCGAACAGCGATCCGGTGCTTGCGGTTTCCTCCACCAGCGCGATCGGATCGGATGCCAGTTCGGTGCGCAGCAGGGAAAACAGCGGCTCTTTCAGCGAGAAGACGAAGGTTGCTGTTTCCGACGGCGTGAAACCCTGGCGCAGTCGCGACTGCGAGATCTCGCTCAACTGGCGGCGCACTTCGTCCCAGGCGCCGGCATCGATGTCGTAGCTGCCGTCCTTCTCCACCGCTGACGCCACCGTTGGCAAAAACTCTCTGGCCTGCTGGCGCATTTCGGTCTCGGCGTTTCGATCGCGCCTGACGGTGCGGGAAAGCATGCCCTCCATCCACCCGCTCAGCAGGGTGTCCTGATTGTTCCGGATGATTTTAGCGAGGTGGCCGGTGGTCTGTTTTGTCATTCAAGCTCCTTTGGCGAATTGGCCGTCGGCGACAGGCGCGACCCCATGGATCATCTTGTCGCAGGCAGCGGCGCGCATGGTTGATTTATTGTGTGGTATTGCGCGAGAGCGCTGATTCTACAGCGGAAAGGTGATGGTGTTGCTTAATATGGATAAGTAATTCGGCTCGAATCGCTGCTTGCAGACAAGGCGATCACAGCACCATAGCCATGGCTTGATATTGCTCAATGGATAGCCGATTGATAGGTGCAAATTGCATGCACTTTTCGCTGCATGGCAGCCGTAAAGAAAGGGCTCATGGAGGGGGCCCTTCTCGCCTGAAGGGAAGATCGCGCCGAACCCATACGGTTCGAGTCGCGGCTGGGCGCGGGTAGGAGAATGCCGGGAACGTGCTAGACCACGCACTCCCCGAAATAGCCCAGCTGCAGGCTGGAAGCGATGCGCTCGGCGACCTGGATCACCACGTCCGCCTGCTCGATGCCGAAGGTTTCAATGGCGCTCAGGCGGAACAGCGTGAGCCAGTGCACGAAGTGTTCCCTCTGGATGCCGGCGAGCGCCATGTGCCTGCCGAAGACATTGCCCTGAAACTCGCCTGTGCCGAGCAGCACCTTGGTCCAGAACGCGACCATGCGCGGCATGTGGCTTTCCCACCTGCCGGCCAGCATGCGCTCGAATACCGGCGCCAGCACCGCATCCTGGCGGACGCGGCCGTAGAAGAGGTCGACCATGCTGCGGATGGAGGCTTCGGTGATGGCGGCATGGTTCATGATCGCTCCTTAAAAAGACGGCCGCGCCGCCCCGACTTCAGGTCTTACTTCAAGTAGTTCAACAGCTCGGGGCCGAAGACTTCGCGGTGCAGGCGCTGAGCCGGTACGCCGGTGGCGAGCAGCTGGAGCCACTGGCCCTGCATGAACTCGATCGGACCGCACAGATAGACGTCCGCTTCGGCGCGTGCCCAGGCGGGCAGCAAATTGGCATGCATGCGTCCGGCGTGGGCGGCAGTGCCGTCGCATTCGGCGCCATCCTCGTAGAACAGCGCCACTTTCAGATTGGGCATGGTTTGCCGGGCGCGGGCCAGGTCGCCCTGATGGGCATGCCAGCCCCGGCCCCTTGCCGCATGGCCGAACACGACCTCGCGCGCCGGATTGGCCTGCGCGATGCGGTTCAGCACCGAGATCATCGGCGTGATGCCGACGCCGGCCGACAGCAGCACCAGCGGCGCATCGGACTCGGCATCCGGCGTGAAGTCGCCGAAGGGATGGGTGATCCGGATGGACGCACCGGCGCGGACACGGTCATGCAGCCAGTTGGAGACGCGGCCCGCCGGCCTGGCGGGATCGCGCTCGCGCTTGATGGACAGGCGCAGCGTTTGGCCGTTCGGCGCATCGGACAGGCTGTACTGGCGCAGCTGGGTGCTGCCATCGTCGAAAGTCACGGCGACACTGACGTACTGGCCCGGCTTGAAAGCCGGCAGGATTTCGCCTTCACGGGCTTCGAGGATGAAGGACTTGATGTCCTCCGACTCGGTGCGGACTTCGCGCACGCGCATTTCCTGCAGCGCGCCAGGCTGGGTGCCTGCGATTTCATACAGGGCGCGTTCCGCGTCGATTAGGGCATTGGCGAGTTCGGAGTAGGCCTCGTCCCAGGCGGCGATCAGTTCCGGCGTCGCGGCCTCGCCCAGCACCTGCTGGATCGCGCCGAGCAGGTGACGGCCGACGATGGGATAGTGGTCGGCGCGGATGCCGACGGAAGCATGCTTGTGCACGATGCGGGTCACCACCGGCGCCAGCGCCTGGGCATTGTCGATGTTCGCCGCATAGGCGAATACCGCCGCCGCCAGGGATTGCTGCTGGACGCCGCTGGCCTGGTTGCCCATGTTGAAGAGATTCTTCAGCTCCGGATGGGCGGAGAACATGTTGCCGTAGAAGGTGCGGGTAATGGTGAGTCCATGCTCCTGCAGTACGGGAACGCTGGCATCGATATAAGGGCGGGCGGCGGCAGAAACCATTCACATCTCCGGAAATTAGATGCTTATAAAATGCATCATTAAGGATGAAGACCGGCGCGAAGAGCACCTGCCGGTCAGGCAGCGGTCGACGCCGAATGCGGGTGCGCGGACTTCACTGCCCGTGCTGCAAGCGCAGGAAGGCGGCGCGGATATCGCTCCGGCAATCGTTCGAGAAGGATTCTACCAAAAGATGCATTGCAAATGCACTTTAATTTGCACGGACAAATTGTCCATGCCTGCCCGCTTCAGCCGATGTCATCAGATCGGCAACCAGGCACCCTTGTACAGCACGGGTCCGGTCGGCGCGTTGGGATTGGGCGATCCGCCGCTCGGCTCGAGGGACACGGCAAGCGCCGGCACCGATTGCGGCGACACATCCTGCGGCAAGGGCAGGCTGGCGCCGCCGACCGGATCGAGCAGGCCAAGGGAACGCGGGCTGCCCTCCTTCGGCAAGGCCCACAGCTGCAGGCTGCGGTCCGCCGGGATGGAGGAAAGCGTCACCACCTTCACCGACAACTGCCGGCGTCGGCTGTCGCCGGTGACGATGAAGGCAGTCTGGGCTTTGTCATCCCCGAGCACTGCGACATAGGAAGGCGCCGCTTCGATGTCGGGCTGGCGGATGAGGAGGATGGCCAGCAGCAGCCCCGCCACCGCCGTGGCGCCGGCACCCAGCCAGCGCCAGAAGTTCAGGCTGCCATGCCAGATCGATGTCCGGCGCAGCGAGGAAGTTGGTGCGATGCCGGCTTCGATCGCCCGCCACACCCGCGGCGGCGGCTCGACCGGCGGCGTCAGTTCGGCCAGCGGCGCCAGGCGGTCCTGCCATTCGGCCACCGCGCGGCGCAAGGCCGCATCTTCGAGCAGCCAGCTTTCGAAACGCCGGCGCGCGCCGCCGCGCAGCGTCCCCAGCGCGTATTCGCCGGCCAGCTTCTCGCGCAGTGCGGCATTGTGGCGGATGTTCATATCGCCTCCCCGCCCAGGCAAAGCCGCAACCGCTCCAGGCCGCGCCGTATCCAGGTCTTCACGGTGCCGATCGGCAGCATGAGCCGGGTCGCGACTTCGCTGTGCGACAGGTCATGGAAGTAGGCCAGCGCGATCGCCTGCCGGTGCAGGCCTTCCAGCCGCTGCAGGCAGCGGGACAGCGCCACGGCATCGCGGCTGAACTGCAGCGCCTCGCCGGATGGCGCATCCGCAGATTCCATCGCCTCGATCATCGTCAGCATGCCATCGTCCCCCTGGCCGGCATCCAGTTCCAGCGCAGGGTCCGCGCGCCGCAAGAGATCGAACGCCTTGTTGCGCACGATGGCCGTGAGCCAGGTCATGGGCGCCGCCATGCCGGCTTGATAGGCGGCGGCGCTGTTCCAGATGTTGACGAAGCTTTCCTGCAGCGCTTCCTCGGCGACTTCCCGCCTGGAGAGGATGCGCAGGGCATAGCCGAACAATTTGGGCGCGGTGGCGGCGTAGAGCTGCGCAAAGGCGTGACGGTCCTGCCGCGCGATTGCATGCAGCCAGGCTTGAAGTTGGTGGGGGTCGGTCGTCGCCAATTTTTTTCGGTATGGGTGGAAGCGAACAGCGCCGGGATGACGGCTGCCTCCCTGCAGGCCGGCCGTCATGATTCCTCTATTATAGGCATCATCCACCCGCATCTGCTCATGCAATCGGCTTAGCGGCATCCGCCCTCCCGCACCGTCAGCGTGAGATTGCCCCAGAAGCTGTCCCAATCCGCATCGGCCGTGCCTTCGGCGGGAATCATGTGCACCACGCTGAACATCCACTCTCCGGCATAAGGCAGGTCGATTGTCGCCTGGCCCTGCCCATCGGTATGGGCGCGGATCAGCGTCGTCTGGCCGGAGCGCCTGTGCCAAGCCTTGAGCAACGCGCCTGCGAGCGGCCGGCCGTCGAAGCTCACCGCGAGCGGCAGGTCGGCGCCTGGCCGCAGATCGCCGGCCTGAAAGCGGGGCAGGATTTCCAGCCGCTGCCCGGTGCCGACGGCGTGGACCTGGCTGTTCATCGCGCCGGCGTCGCCGACGCATATCAGGTGCTTGACGTGACGGCGAAAGCGTTCGCGCCCCGGGCGGTCCGCCAACCCATGCTCCTCGCGCCAGCGGACGATGGCATCCAGCCCTTCGTCATGCAGGTAGGCGTGAAATCTGCCGGCCGGCAGCGTGATCAGGCTGGGATGGCTGTCGTAGGCGATCAGATGCATGCCCGGCCGCAGCGCCGGCAGCGCCAGCGCTTCCAGCATGCCGTCGCGAGGCAGGCGCGGAAGGAGGTCCTCCACGCCGGCCCCGGTGTAATGGCGCATCGCCGCCGCATGTTCGCGAGTGAAGCCGACCCGGCTGCCTTCGAAATACTCACCCACCAGCAGTTGCAGGCGCGCGCTCCCCGCCGGACCAGGCAGGGAAGACATCCAGAATTCATGGGCGACCGCGGCCGGCGCGGCGAGCATGAGGCCGAGCAGCAGGCTGGCAAGAGCGGGAACGGCGGTCAGGCGTATCTGCATGGCAAGGCGTCGCGGAAGGTGAGGCACATCACAAAGGCCGTCGTGGGCAGCGGCTTCGACGCCGCATATGCCATATACGCGCCCAAGGCCCGGGCGGATTCAACATTGATGCAATCGCTCCGGTCGATGAATATTTCGCAACGCCTGAATCCGATCCGCGCGCCGCCGCGTATAGACGTAGACAGGCCCGCATGTCGCGGCCTGCTTGTCCATTCAGGAGATGATCATGCCCACACCATCGTTGAAGAAACGCTGCAGCATTGCGCTTGCCCTTGCCTCCATCGCCTGTTCCCTGCCCGCGCTGGCCTCCAGCCACCGCGAGGCGCCGTTCATCACCCGCCAGCCCAAGGTCGACGCCACCGACTTCTACATGTTCCGCAGCACCGAAGCCGGCCGCACCGACTACGTGACCCTGATCGCCAACTACATGCCGCTCCAGGACCCCTACGGCGGACCGAACTACTTCGCCATGGACCCTGATGCCCTGTACGAAATCCACGTCGACAACAACGGCGACGGCAAGGAAGACATCACCTTCCAGTTCCGCTTCAATTACCAGAACAAGGATGCACAGCTCAACGTCGGCGGCAAGGCGGTGTCCATTCCGCTGGTGATCAATGGCAGCGGGGACATCAACAGCCCCAACTCGAGCGCGGCCAACGTGAGGGAAACCTACACCGTGGACATCGTGCGCGGCGACCGCCGCGGCGGCAACCGGCAGGCCGTCACCAGCGGCGGCAACGCCAGCTTCGACAAGCCGCTCGACAACATCGGCAACAAGAGCATCAGCGACTACGACAGCTACGCCAACCGCCACGTCTACACGGCGAACATTCCCGGCTGCGGCGCGCCCGGCCGCGTGTTCGTCGGCCAGCGCAAGGATCCCTTCGTGGTCAACCTGGGAGAGACCTTCGACCTGATCAACATCGCCGCACCGGCCACCGCCTTCGATCCGAACGCGGAGCGCCTCGAAAAGGATTCTCTCGCCGGCAAGAACGTCACCTCGATCGCGCTCGAAGTGCCGATCGCCTGTCTGACCAATGGCGCCGAGCCGGTGATCGGCGCCTGGACCACCGCCAGCCTGCGCCAGGCCCGCCTGCTCAATCCGACGCCGGCCAATCTGTCCGCCAGCAAGGAAGGCGGCGCCTGGACCCAGGTGTCGCGCCTCGGCATGCCGCTGGTCAATGAAGTGGTGATCGGACTGAAGGACAAGGACAGGTTCAACCACAGCAAGCCGAGCAACGACGGGCAATTCGCCGACTACGTCACCAATCCCACCCTGCCGGCCCTGGTCGAGACGCTGTTCGCCGGCGCCGGGGTGAAGGCGCCCACCAACTTCCCGCGCACCGACCTGGTTGCCGCCTTCCTTACCGGCGTGAAGACCCTAAACCAGCCGGCCAATGTGGTGCCGTCTGAAATGCTGCGGCTGAACACCGCCGTGGCGCCGTCGTCCAGCCCGAACAGGCTCGGCGTGCTCGGCGGCGACAATGCCGGCTTCCCCAACGGCCGCCGCATCGGCGACGACGTGGTCGACATCGCCCTGCGCGTCGTCATGGGCAGGCTGTGCACGGTGAACGGCGTCAACACCCTGGTCGGCTGCACGCCGGACAAGGCGCCTTCCGGCGCCATCGATTTCACCGATGGCGCCTATCTCGACCATGGCAGCAATTTCGTGAATGCCGCCTTCCCCTATCTGAAGACGCCGCTCGCCGGTTCGCCGTCGAACTAAGCCACTTATCCAAGGAGCATGCAATGAAAAGCCTGATTTTGGTCATCGCCGCATCGCTGTTGCTGGCGGCGTGCGGCAGCGGCGGAGATGATGCCGGCACCGCCTCTGCCGCACCGGCGCCGGGCGCGGCCGGCGGCACCGCCCTCGATGCCTTCACCAGCTTCGTCGCCAACCTGGCCGCCAGCCGATCGGAAGACGCGGAGCCGGTTTCCGCCGATGCCATCGGCCTGAGCACTTCGGAGACCAGCGAACCCGCGGCGCTCTAGCACCCGCCCTTCCGTCCAAATGGAAGGGCGGGCCAGGGCCGGCGCGCGAATCGCTCCGGCCCGCCGCTGTCTGCCACGGACGCCTCCCGACCGGTCCGCAGGCCGCGCATGCACGGCGTTGACATCCTGGAGGCAGCTTACGATTCCGTCTGGAAAGCCGCATCTGCATCAAGCGCTCTGCGAATATCTGAACCGCCGGCTCGGGCGGCGCGGAATCTTCGCTGCCGCATCGGGTCACAACAATTTTCTACACATGCAGCCGTTCGCCGATGATCACGCCACTTCCCGTGCACGGAATCCATGATCCCCTGCAGGGCAAAGGTAACGTCAGAGAGCTGCTGCGTTCGCAGGACTGGCCCGGGTTTCCCATCGGACATCCCTTGCAGTGGCCCGCACCGCTCAGAACCGCGCTCCAGCTGATGCTGGACGCAAGCCAGCCCATGTTTCTCCTGCTCGGGCCGGAGTTGCTCCTTTTCTATAACGACGCCTACGCCACTCTGCTTGGCGCCCGGCACCCGGCAGCGATGCTGCGGCCGTTACATCAGGCCTGGCCGGAAGCGATGCACCGCTGGCGGTCGCTGATCGATCGCACGCTCCAGGGCGAGCCATGCAGCGGCGAGCAGTCGCCGCCGGACGTGCCGCCGAATGGGCCGCCCGGGCAAGGCCGCTTTTCATTTTCGCTGCTGCCGGTACGGGAAGATGGCGGCGCCGTATCCGCCATCCTGAGCATCTGGACCGAGCTGGAGCGCCGCATGGTGCAGGAGGAAAACCTGCGCGTGCTGCTCGGGCAGACCGCCCGGGCGCTATGGGAAACCGACCCCGACGGCACGATCATCGGCGATTCGCCTTCTTGGCGCCGGCTCACCGGGCAAACTCGCGAGCAATGGCTGGCGCAAGGCTGGATCGATGCCATCCATCCCGAGGACCGCAACTTCGCCGCCCAGCAATGGCGCGACGCCATCGCGACCGGCATGCCCCTGGAGCTCGAGCTGCGGCTGCGGCTGGCCTCGGGCGACTGGCGCTGGGTGGAGTTGCGCGCGGCGCCGCTGCCGGCCGGCAATGGCGGCATTCGCAATTGGCTGGGCATGATCATCGACATCGAACGCCGGCGCAGAGCGGAAGAAGACCTGCTGCGGGCGGTGCACGAAGCGGCCGCCGAGCGGCGCCAGCTCGACGCCGTGCTGGAGGCCGCGCCGGTCGGCATCATCGTCGCCGATGCGGACGGCGCCCTGGTTCGCATGAATTCCGAAGTCAAGCGCATCTGCGGCGTCGATTGTCCGCTCTCGCGCTCGGTCGCCGAGTATGGCCGGTGGAAAGGCTGGTGGGCCGACGGCAGCGAACGCCACGGCGAGCCGCTGCGGGCGGAAGACTGGCCGATGTCGCGCGCCCTGAAGGGCGAGCGGGTGCAGCACGTCATGATCGAATTCGAAGCCTGGGATGCCAGGCGCCAGCGCTGCATCCTGCTCATCAGCGCCGCCCCGATCCAGGATGGCGAGGGCAGCATCACCGGCGCGGTGGTGGGCGTGATGGACCTCACCGACCATGTGAGGGTGGAAGCCGAGCTCCGGCAAAGCCAGGAACGGTTCCGGAAGATCGTCAGCCAGGCCGCCACCGGCGTGGTGGAGGCCGACGCCGCCGGCATCATGACCCTGGTGAACCAGAAATTCTGCGACATGCTGGGTTATTCGGAAGCGGAGCTTATCGGCAAGACCGTCGTCGACATCACCGCGCCGGATTCGGTGCCGCATACGCTGGAAGCGGTGGCGCGGCTGGCGGCGGGCGGGCCGGACTTCGTGATCGAGAAGCAATACCGGCGCAAGGATGGCACGCTGATGTGGGCCACCAGCAGCGTCAATGCGATGCGCGGCGCCGACGGCGACTACCAGGGCCTGGTCGCCATCGTGGTCGACATCACCGACCGCAAGATGGCCGAGGCGCGGGTCAGGCATGCTTCCCTGCACGATACGCTCACCGGCTTGCCGAATCGCGCCATGCTGTTCGAATACGCCAGCCACCTCTTGCCGCACAATCGCCGCACCGGCCAGCGTGCGGCGGTGCTGTTCATCGATCTCGACCGCTTCAAGCCGATCAACGATACCCATGGCCATGAAGCGGGCGACCAGGTGCTGAGGGAAGTCGCCGCACGCCTGGCCGCCAGCCTGCGCGCCGAGGACATCGTGATCCGTCTGGGCGGCGACGAATTCATCGTCCTGCTGCAGGACATTCACGATGCCATCGAAGCCGCGGAGGTGACACGCCACGCCGTCGCCCGCATCAGCACGCCTTATCACGTGGGCGAACTCGCCCTGTCGCTCTCGGCCTCGGTCGGCATCAGCCTGTTCCCGGAAGACGGCCAGGACATCGACACCCTCATCAGCCATGCCGACCTGGCGATGTACCAGGCCAAGCAGGCCGGCCGCAACAATTTCCAGTTCTATTCCGCCGCCTGCGCCGCCGGCGCTCGGCAGCAGATCGCCATCGAGCAGCAGCTCAAGGCCGCCCTGCACGACCGCGCCTTCCACCTCTGCTACCAGCCGGTGGTGGACATCGAAAGCGGCGAGGTGGTGAGCGCCGAGGCGCTGCTGCGCTGGCCCAACCGCGACATCGGCCCGGACCGCTTCGTGCCGGTCGCCGAGGCCACCGGCATCATCAATCCGATCGGCCGCTGGCTGCTGCGGGAAGCGTCGCGCCAGTACCGCAGATGGCAGGATCACGGCTTGCCGTCGATACCGATCGCGGTGAACGTGTCGGTGGTGGAGTTCCGCGACCGCGACTTCGCCGGCCGCTTCGAGCGCACCATGCGCGAATACGGCATCGATACCGATGCGCTGCAGCTGGAAGTCACCGAAACCGCCATCATGGACGATGTCGACCATGCCGTCGCCATCCTCTCCAGGCTCAAGGCCCTCGGCGTGAAAATCCTGCTCGACGACTTCGGCACCGGACACTCCAGCCTGGCCTATCTCGCGCGCCTGCCTTTGAACAAGGTGAAGATAGACCGCTCCTTCGTCGCCCCGCTGACGCACGACGTCGCCAGCCAGGCGGTGACCAACGCCATGATCGCGCTCGGCCGCACGCTCGACCTGGAAGTGGTGGCCGAGGGCGTGGAATCGAAATCGGTGCTCGACTACATCGGCGCCCATGGCTGCAAGCAGGCGCAGGGCTTCTATCTGGGACGGCCGATGCCGGGGGAGGAGTTCGAGGTCTGGTATCGGCAGCGCGCGCAGGGGGTCTTGCCGCCGCCGCACTCCATCGGACTGCGCTGCCATTAGTGCACGAGACCTTCGGCTGCAAGCGGCAGCCGGCTTGCCGTAGGCGTTCGTCCTACACCCCCGTCACATTCCACGACACAAAAAGCTCCCATCGCCGACTGTTCAACCGCTCCGGCAATCGTTAACTTGGCAGGGTCGATGCGAACCTGCCGTCGGCCTCGGAGCATAGGCACCCGACAATTCAACCCCTTGGAGAGAAGAATATGGAGACGGCGACGATTCACAAACTGGAACAGGATCCGGGACAAAAAACCGAAGTGCTGGCTTTCCGGCTGGGACAGGAGGAATACGGCGTGGACATCCTGAAAGTGCAGGAGATCCGTGGTTACGAGAACGTCACCCGAATCGCCAACGCGCCGGACTTCATCAAGGGCGTGGTCAACCTGCGCGGCCTGATCGTGCCCATCGTCGACCTGCGCATCCGTTTTCAGCTCGGCGCGCCGGCCTACGACCAGTTCACCGTCGTCATCATCATCAACATTCACGGCCACACCATCGGCATGGTGGTCGACGGCGTTTCCGACGTTACCGCCCTGTCCGCCGAACAGATCAAGCCGCCTCCCGAAATGGGCGGCGCCGTCGACACCGACTATCTGCTTGGCCTGGCCACCCTGCAAGACCGCATGCTGATCCTGCTGGACATCGACCGGCTGATGTCCGGCGCCGAGCTCGGGCTGGCATCACGCATCGCCGCCTGACTGGTCTGACCCGCTCGACGGGATTTCACCCGATATTTCACCACCCAGGAGAAAGCCACCCCGACGTCGACGGAGCAGGACTGGGATCAGTTCTGGTCCGCTCGACTCGCGCCGCCCAGAGCGGCCGAAACACGATGCCCCATTCATGGGGCATTTTTTATTCAGGAACGCGTGTGAGCCGACGGAGCGCATCGGCCCCGAGTCTCTGCATGACACGACCAGGTCGCGCATCGCAATGCCTCAATCCTGGCTGCTTTCTACAGCGCCGCCTTCCTGCACGGCGAGATTGCGCCAGGCGACGGGTGCGTCATCGATGCGGATCACCCCCATGCTGGTGTGGGTCGAGCGCGCGTCGCTGTTCAGGATTTCGTACGCGCGCACGGCGATGAATCGGTCGCCGGTAAAAAGAATGAATGAACCGAACATGAAACACGAAGGCGAGGAACTGTATTTCATGGCTGCGCCGAAGCTGGGGAAAATCGATTTATTATCATCTCCGTGCAGCGCAGGTCGGTTCGGTACCTGACATTTCGTTCAATGCGGTATCCCTTCAATCTCCTGGGATGACTGAACCCGTTGGCAGCCATCCCTGCACCGCGATGCCGGCCGACGGTGCGGCCCGCAGGGCTGCCACCTTCCCGGATTCGGTCCCGGTCAGGTATTGAACCTGATTGTCATGTCATGCTCATGACAGCTTCCGCAGCGCTTTCAGCCGGGAACCCGCTCGTCGGCAGACCGACCGCCAAAACATCGGTTCGAAGCCGCGCCGCTGCGGATCCGCCCTGCTGCCGGCATCTATGTCAGTTACTTAACAGACAGACGCATGCCATATCTTTATTCTTGATCAAGGCTTCCGAGACTTGTTGAATCGGTACGCCAAGCAGAATCACGCATACCCGCTTCTTTTCCTGTACCAGAATCTCCACCGCTCGAATCGCCATGGCTACGCCACAAAAAACAATGCCAGCCCAATCGCCGGAAGAAATCGAGGCATTCAGAGCCTGGCTGGCGCTGCGCCAGCGTGAATATACGGTCGGTCCTATCGGCATTTCCGGCACGGCGGGCGGCATGAATGAATGCTTTTTCGTGCTGCGCCGGGCTGGCCAGTCGCTCGGCCTGTGCCGCTCGATTCAGGAAGCGCTCGACAAGATAGGCGACCCCGCCTTGCTGCAGGCCTAGCGCCTGCACCATTAGCGCCTGGGCATGGCCTCGCATCCTCCCGTTTCCTTTCCTTTCGAACCCAATTTGAGAAACCGTCCATCGACCGCGACGCTTCGACACCGGCAATGAGCGTCATCCCTTCTTCACCGGCCGAATGCGCCAATCTGCTGCTGTCGATGCTCCCCGACGCGGATTACCAGGCGCTCTTGCCGTACCTGGAACTGATCGACACCCCGATCGATTTCATGTTCTTCCGGCGCGACCAGCCCATCCGCCATGCTTACTTCCCCCTGCGCGGCGCGCATTCGGTGCTGGCCACCATGGAAGACGGCTCCATGGTGGAAATCGCCACGGTGGGTTACGAAGGCTTTTCCACGGTCGACCTGCTCCTGGGCAGCAGGCTAGCGACGGAAACCATGGTCTGCCAGATGCCGGGAGCGGCATTGAGCCTGCCGGCGGCGGTGTTCCAGCAGATGACGGACGGCGATACGCCCCTGCGCCGGCTGTGCATGCGCTATCTGCAGGCCTATCTCTGCCAGATTTCCCAGTCGGTGGCCTGCAACCGCCTGCACGACCTGCAGAACCGGCTGGCGCGCTGGCTGCTCATCAGCCACGACCGGGCGCAGCAGGCGGAACTGCCTCTTACCCAGGCCTACCTGGCCGTGATGCTCGGGGTGCAGCGCCCCAGCGTCAGCTTCGCCGCCACTTCGCTGCAGCGCGCCGGCCTGATCGAATGCCGCCGCGGGGTCATCCGCATCCTCGACCGGAAAGGGCTGGAAGCGGTGTCCTGCGAGTGCTATGCCACCGTGAAGCGGCAGTTCCACCGCTTCCTGGGCAAGGACGGCTGATAGCGCCGGCGCTTGCGCCGGGACGTAGCGGCCGCCGGCGATTTTTCTCCCTTCGCTTCCTTGCGCGCGGCGATTGCCGGCAGTCGCTCCAAGCCGGTATAGTTAGCCTGGCGCAGCAAAAACCCAAAACAACGAAGGAGACATCCCATGCGACCCCGCCTGTGCGCAGCCGTCCTTGCCTGCCTGTTTTCCGCTGCGGTCCATGCCGCCCCGATCACCATCGTCACCTCTTTCCCGAAAGAGATCACCGAGACCTACAAGAAGGCCTTCGAGAAGAAGTATCCGGACATCAAGGTCGAGATCCTGAACAAGAACACCGTCGCCTCCCTCGCCTACGTCAAGGAGAACGCGCCGGGTCAGCGGCCGGACATCTTCTGGGCCTCGGCGCCCGATGCCTTCGAGGTGATGTCGCGCGAGAAGCTGCTAGAGAAGGCGCCGGAGGTGAAGAACCCGGCGGCGCCGGCGAAGATCGGCAACTATCCGATGAACGACCCGGAAGACCTGTACTACGGCCAGGCGCTGTCCGGCTACGGCATCATGTGGAACACCCGCTACCTGAAGGCCAACAACCTGCCGGCGCCGGCCGAATGGAGCGACCTGACCAAGCCGGCCTATTTCGGCCACGTGGCCACCAGCTCGCCCTCCCGCTCCGGCACCACCCACCTGACGGTGGAAACCATCCTGCAGGGCGAAGGCTGGGACAAGGGCTGGACCCAGCTGCTGCAGATCGCCGGCAACTGCGCGGCCGTGACCGAGCGCTCCTTCGGCGTGCCGGACGGCGTCAACAGCGGGCAGTTCGGCATCGGCCTGGTGATCGACTTCTTCGGCCTGGCGGGCAAGTACAGCGGCTTCCCGGTGGAGTTCGTCTATCCCAAGGTGACCTCGGTGGTGCCGGCCAGCATCGGCCTGATCGCCGGCGGCAAGAACCCGGCGGATGCAAAGAAATTCATGCAGTTCGCGCTGTCGTCCGAAGGCCAGCTGCTGCTGCTCGATCCGAAGATCTCGCGCCTGCCCATTGTTCCCTACGACAAGCTGGGCGGCAAGGTGCCGGCCGGCTACCCCAACATTTTCGAGGTGGCGCAGAAGTCCAGGGTGCAGTTCGACTCGGAGCTCGCGGAGAAGCGCTACCACGTGGTGACGTCCATGTTCGACCAGACCGTGACCTTCCGCCTGAAGGAGCTGCAGGCGGCGACCAAGGCCATCCACGAAGCGGAGAAGAAGCTGGCCGCGAAACCGAACCCGAAGGCGGCGGAACTGCTGAAGCAGGCGCGCGACACCGCCTATGCGCCGGTGGTGGACGAGGCCCAATTGAAGAAACCGGGCTTCCTCGATCCCTTCCTGAAGTCGGTTTCCAAGAAGACTGAGGGCGGCAGCCCGCTCGCCGCCATCGAGGAGCAGTGGAACACCCGGGCCAAGGCCAATTACCAGAAGGCCCTGGAGCTGGCGCAGCAGGCAGCCGCCATGTGATGCCCGCGGCGGCCGGATGAGCGGCCGCCTTCCTGCCCTCTCGCCTTCCTCAGCCCATGCATGCACGCCCTTCCCCCGCCACCCTCGGCGTGGCGCTGCTGATCGCCGCGCTGCTCGCCCTGTTCCTGATCCTGCCGGTCGGCACTGTGGTGCTCACCGCCTTTGACGACGGCGCCGGCGGCTTCACGCTCAGCCATTTCACCGGCTTCTTCGGCCAGTCCCTGCTGCGCGAGTCCTTCGCCAACAGCCTGGCGGTGTCGCTGCTGTCGGTGCTGTTCGCCTCCCTGATCGCGGTGCCGCTGGCCTACTTCACCGTGCGCTTCCAGTTCCGGGGCGCCATCCTGATCCAGACCCTGGGCGTGCTGCCGCTGATCATGCCGCCCTTCGTCGGCGCGGTGGCGCTGCAGCTCATCTTCGGCACCAACGGCAGCGTCAACCTGCTGCTCGACGAATGGCTGGGCTGGCGCCTGCCGCTGATGCAGGGGCTCACCGGCGTGGTGTTCGTCGAAAGCATCCATTACTTTCCCTTCATCCTGATGAACCTGACGGTCGCCCTGCGCAATATCGACGGGGCGATGGAGGAAAGCGCGCTCAACCTCGGGGCGCGCGGCTGGCGGCTGTTCCGGCGGGTGATCTTCCCGCTCGCCATGCCCGGCTTCCTCGCCGGCGCGGCGCTGGTCTTCATCAAGGTCTTCGACGACCTCGGCACGCCGCTGGTGCTCGGCACCACCAACATGCTGGCGCCGCAGGCGTACCTGCGCATCACCTCCATCGGCATCAACGATCCGCTCGGCTACGTCATCGCCTTCATCATGATCGGCTTCTCCATCCTGGCGCTGTGGCTGTCGGCGCGGGCGATGCGCGACCGCGACTACAGCACCGCCCAGAAGGGCGGCGCCTCGCTGCAGCGGCGGCGCCTGTCGCCCGGCCAGGCGCTGCTCGCCTATGGCTGGATAGGCCTGGTGCTGCTGGTGGTGCTGTCGCCGCACCTCGGCCTGCTGCTGCTGTCCTTCGCCAGGGTCTGGAGCTTCTCGGTCCTGCCGGATGCCTTCACGCTGCAGCACTACGGCACGGTGATGGAGGATGCCGCCGGCATGGTGGGCAATACCCTGCTGTACTGCGGCCTCGCCGCCTTCCTCGACGTGGCGCTCGGCGTTGCGATTGCCTACCTGATGCTGCGCACCCGCCTCGCCGGCCGGCAATGGCTGGACTTCGCCGCCAGCGCCGCCCTCGCCATTCCCGGCGTGGTGCTGGCCATCGGCTACCTGCGCTTCTTCCGCGGCGCGAAGATCCCGTTCACCGAAATCTACCTGACCCAAACCTGGGTGCTGATCATGATCGCCTACGCGGTGCGGCGCCTGCCCTACGCGCTGCGCTCCTGCGTGGCGGCGCTGCAGCAGATCAGCCTCAGCCTGGAGGAAGCGGCGCAGAGCCTCGGCGCCACCCGGGCGCGGACCATCCGCCGCGTGGTGCTGCCGCTGATGGCCGGCGGCATCCTGGCCGGCTTCGTCAGCAGCTTCATCACGGCGGCGGTGGAACTCTCGGCCACCCTGCTGCTCACCACCGCCGAATCGCAGGCGCCGATGAGCTATGGCATTTATCTCTACATGCAGAGCGTGTCCGGACGCGGGCCAGGCGCCGCGCTCGGCGTGCTGGCGGTGCTGCTTGTCGCGGCAGGCACGTTCGCTTCGCATTGGATGCTGGAGCGCGGCACGGCGAACGAACGGGCGGACGCGCTGGCCGCCGATCCCGCCGCGCCCATTGCGCCGGCGCTTCCTTCCGCCGCCGCTCCCGCGGTGCAACCGAAACCCATCCTGTCGAGCGAGCCTGCCGAATGACGCCCCTGAAGAAGATTCCCATCGAATGCCGCAGCATCGGCCTTTCCTACGACGGCGGCAAGACCGAAGTGCTGAAGGACATCAGCCTGCGCATCGAACCCGGCGAATTCTTCGCCTTGCTCGGCCCGTCCGGCTCCGGCAAGTCCACCCTGCTGCGCCTGATCGCCGGCTTCAACCGCCACCAGCGCGGCGAGCTGTTGGTCGATGGCCGCGACATCAGCGCCACCCCGCCGCATGCCCGCAACATCGGCATGGTGTTCCAGAGCTATGCGCTGTGGCCGCACATGACGGTCTGGGACAATGTCGCCTTCGGCCTGGTGGAGCGCCGCATGAGCAAGGCGGTGATCAAGCAGAAGGTCGGCGCCGCGCTGGAACTGGTGGGCCTGTCGCAGTATGCGCAGCGCCGCCCCGGCCAGCTCTCCGGCGGCCAGCAGCAGCGGGTGGCGCTGGCGCGCACCATCGTCATCGAGCCGCAGGTGCTGCTGCTTGACGAGCCGCTCTCCAATCTCGACAAGACCTTGCGGGTGCAGATGCGCCAGGAGCTGCTGGCGCTGCAGCGCCAGCTCGGCATTACCACCGTCTTCGTCACCCACGACCAGGAAGAAGCCATGACCACCGCCGACCGCATGGCGGTGATGGAGGGCGGCGTGGTGCAGCAGGTGGGGACGCCGGCGGCGCTGTTCGATTATCCGGTGAATGCGTTTGTGGCGGGGTTCGTGGGGACGACGAATCTGGTGCAGGGGGAGATTGCGGCGGGCACAGGGAACAGCCTCTCCTTCCGTGCGCCCGCATTGGGCGAATTGGCATTGCCTGCGACGTCCGCCGACGCCCTACCGGGCAAGGCGACACTGAGCTTCCGGCCACATACCGTCAAGGTGGCTCGTGTGGGCGACGCATGCGAACATCGCTATTTCTGGCTCGACGGTAAAGTAGAGCATGGCGAGTTCCTCGGCGAGTTTGTGCGGTACCACGTCCGCGTGGGCACCATGCTCTTCGCCGCCGACCAACTGCATCACGCAAGCATGCCTGGCTTTACAACCGCTTCTCCGATACGGTTGGGGATAGACGTCTCGCAGATCAGGATATTGGCGGCCTGAGAGCGCGTTTCAAGCCTGCATGGAAGCATGGGGTTTGATACTCGCTAAAAACTCCTGCACCTTATCCACGCTGATCGGTTTCACCAGGTGGTGATGGAAGCCCGCCTCCGCGGAGGCCTTGCGGTCCTTTTCCTTGCCGTACCCGGACAAGGCGATGAAGACAGCGTTTTCCGCCGTGCCGCTGGCGCGCACCGCCTTCACCAGTTCATAACCGTTCATGCCCGGCAGCCCGATGTCGAGCAGATAAATGTCGAATGCGCCCTGCCGGTGCCGGTCGAGCGCGGCGAGGCCGTCGTGCTCGACTACCGTCTGGTAGCCCGCGTCCCGCAGCAGAACGCCCATCATCAGGGCCGCATCGGCGTTGTCGTCCACGATCAGGATGCGCAATCCGCTCGGTGCCGGTGCGGCTTGCACGAGGTCGATAGGCGCCAACGATTTCATCGGCACCCTTGCTTCACGCCGGACGTCCTCCGCCCTCTGGCGGGGAAGCGTGAGGACGAAGCTGCTGCCGCGTCCCGTGCCTTCGCTGTCGGCACGGACAGTGCCGCCATGCAGTTCAATCAGACTCTTGACCAGCGAGAGTCCGATGCCGAGGCCGCCTTCCGTGCGGTCCAGCGGCCGCTGTCCCTGGTAGAACAGGTCGAACGCATGGCTGATGAGCTGCGGCGCCATGCCGATGCCGTTGTCCGCCACGCATATCGTCACCCGGTCTGCATCCGCATCCATGCTCAGGCTGATTCGCCCTCGGTCAGGCGTGTACTTGGCCGCATTGCTCAGCAAATTGGCAATCACCTGAACCAGCCGATTATGGTCGCCTTGAACATGCACCTCGTCGTAACCCAGGTCGAGCACGAAGCGATGGCGGCGCTGCTTGAACAGGTGATTGACCTGGTCGACGGCATCGGCGATCACGTGATTGAGGTCGAGACTGACCCGCTCGAGCTCGATGTGGCCGCGCGTGACCCGCGATACATCGAGCAGGTCGTCCACGAGATGAGCGATATGCTGCACCTGCCGCGTAATAATGCTGCTCGGCTGTTCGAGCATGGGGTCCTGCGCGGCACGGGTCGTCAGAAATTCGGCCGCCGCGAAAATCGGCGCCAGGGGATTCCGCAATTCATGGGCAAGCATCGCCAGAAATTCGTCCTTGCGGGCGTTCTCCGCCTTCAGCGTCTCGTTCGCCGTCTCCTGCCCATGGATGTCGGTATTGGAGCCTATCCATTCAATGATGCCGCCATTCGCATCCTTGACCGGGACGGCGCGCACCAGCGTCCAGTGATATTCCCCCGAACGGTGCCGCAAGCGGCTCTTGGCTTCATAGGGCGTGCCGTCCGCCACGCAGCGTTGCCAATGAACGGCGTTGACCGCCCGGTCATCCGGGTGTACCGCCTCCCATCCCGCCAGCGAATCTTGCGGCAGGCCGGTGAAGTCGTACCACTGCTTGTTGAAGAAGTTGGTGGCGCCGTCCGGCGACGCGGTCCAGATCATCTGCGGCACGGCATCGATGATGGCCCGGGCTCGCCTTTCGCTTTTCCGCAGTGCCGCGGTCGCTTGCACTTCCTGCGTGACATCGGATCCGACGACAATGATGCCGAACACTTTCCCGGCCGCGTCGCGCAGCGGCTGGAAGATTAAGTTCATGTAGATCTGCTGCGGCACTCCATCGGCGGCTTGCGTTCGGAAAGGCATCTGGTGTCCGACGTGCGGTTCGCCAGTCCGGTAGACGCGGTCCAGCAGGTCGCCTAGCTCAGCGCTTTCAGGCACGGCCTCGCGGAACGCCTCGCCGATGATGGCGCGGTCGCCGAATATCCGCTTGTTCGCCGCATTGGAGATTTCGAACCGGTGTTCCGGTCCCACGAGCACTGCGATCGGAACCGGCGCCTGCTCGAAGATTCCCTTCAGCCGCGCAATCTCGGCGATTGCCGCATTATCGGCATGTAATGGATGCCGCAGCGGTTCGCAGATGACCAGCAGCCCGCCGAAGGCGTCTCCGGCGCCGACAGGAGAGCAGGAAACGTTCAGCCGGAGCGGGTCAGCGCCGCCGCGCGCTCCATGCGCCGGGAAGGGCAGGCTCTCGATGCGGGCAGGTTGCCCGGCCATCGCCCGGCCGATCAGCGCTGAAATCGCTTCCGAGGCCTCCGGCGCGATCTGGCTCAGGCTCATGCCCAGCGCCTCGGGATGACGGCGCGCGACGATGTCGATGAAGGCATCGTTGTAGAAGCAGGTCTGTTCTTCTCCCCACACGAGGAAAATCGGAAGACGCGCGGCAAGCAGCGTGTTCAATGCCGCCTTCAGCACGGGCGGCCACGCTGCGGGTTGGCCCATCGCCGTGCGCGTCCAGTCCAATCCCCGGATGTGGCCTGCCATTTGTCCGGTTCCATTCGGCAGGAAGTCGAAATCAGAAGCGACGCAGGCAGACATCTCGACTCACCAGTTTGTTGTGGTAAATCAATATTAAGACAGTTGAGCTCTGCTGGCTATAAGCGCGTCACGGGTGTTCCGCAGGAGTTGACGGTGGAGCGGGCATGAACCCAGGGGCGGCCAGATTTGGCGAATGCCTTGCTGGCAGATGCCCATTTCGGCCGTTCCCTCTGGCGGCCTCGAATGGGCACCCTGACAACGGCACTGGCCATGGTCGCCATTGCTGCGCCGTTGGCTTGTCACCATCGCTCCCCGGTTTCCGAAGGTATGAATTATTGTCATGCCAACATGCAAATGTTGCTGCCTGGAAGACTTGCGCAAGTGAGGGCGCACGAAACTAGCGCTCGGCTGCAAAGCGCCGGAAAGCACTCGATCCTCGCTGACAGGTCAACATCCGTTGCCAGCATCGGGACCGCCCATGCAAATATTTCGGCGCATGATTCATGGGTACTATATATTTGCTTGCATTCAACAAAATGGGGCAGCCATGGTTGATTCTCCTTTCTGGTTAACCGGTTTCTTTCCCCCGGAAGGCGGAGAAATGGCGCAGCGTATCGCCAATATCGACTGGACGGCGACGCCCCCGGGGCTTCCGCGCGACTGGCCCGCCTCATTCAAGACCGCGCTGAACATGATGCTGGCCGCGCGCTTCCCCATGTTCCTGGCATGGGGTAACGAGCAGACCTTTTTCTACAACGACGCCTTCATCGACATTCTCGCGGCGCGCCACCCTGATGCGCTGGGACGCCGCTTCGGCGATCTGGCGGATGGCACCCGCGAAGCCATTTCCGACCTCGTGGGCAAGGTCTTTTCCGGAGAGTCCGTTATTCATGAAGGCCTCCCCTTCCCCCTGAAGCGCGAGGAATTAGAGGACACCGATCGGTTTACCGCGTCGTACTCGCCTGTCTGCGACGAAGCCAATACGGTATGCGGCGTGCTTTGCATTTGCATGGAGACGACACATCAGGTCGACACCAACCAGGCGCTGCAAGCCGAGATCAATTGGATGCGCAATATGTTCGAGCAGGCGCCGGCGCCGATGGCGGTCCTGCTGGGCCCGGATCACTGCTACGAAATCTCCAATCCCGCCAACCAGGCCTTCCTCGGAAATCGTCCCGTCATTGGACGAGGAGTTAAAGAATTATTTCCTGAAGTGATTGAACAGGGTTTCACCGACATCCTGGACACGGTGTATCGAACGGGCGTGCCATTCAACGGACGTGACATGCCGATCAATTATCAATCTGCCGATGGCACGCCGGCGCTGGTCTACATGAATGTGATCTATCATCCGATTCGGGACCATCATCACGACATCATCGGGATTTTCGTCATTGCTGCTGACACCACACACGCAGTGACTGCCACCCAAGCGCTCAAAACCAGCGAGGCGCGGCTGCAATCCCTGATCAATACCATTCCGCAGCTGATCTGGTCCGTTTCCCCTAAAGGAAAACCAACCTATTTCAACCAGCAGTGGTACGCATTCACCGGCATGCCCGATGGCGCGCTGAATGGCTGGGACGCCGTGCATCCGGAAGACCGCGAGCCGAACCTGGCGCAGTGGAAAATCAGCGTCGTGCAGGGCACGACCTACGAAGTGAAGAACCGGCTGCGGCACCATTCCGGCGAGTACCGCTGGACCCTTGTGCGCGCCGTGCCTGTCCGGGATGAGGCGGGCCGCATCACCGAGTGGATCGGCTCCAATACGGATATCCATGCGCAGGAGCTGGCCTCCGAGGCGCTGAATGAAATTGATGTCCGCAAAACGGAGTTCCTCGCCATGCTCGCCCACGAGCTGCGCAACCCGCTGGCGCCGATCAGCGCCTCGGCGGAACTGTTGTCATTGCGTGCCCGGGGCGACCCGCCCCTCGTGAACGCAAGCGCCATCATCAGCCGGCAAGTGGAACACATCGTGCGACTCGTGGAGGATCTGCTGGACACTTCCCGCGTGACGCGCGGCCTGGTGAGACTCGACCGCCGGCCGCTGGACATCAAGCAGGTGATCGCCGACGCCGTCGAGCAGGTGCGGCCCGCCATCGAACGGCGCAAGCACGGGCTCACGCTTGATCTCGGCGCCGACCCGGTCTACGTTTTCGGCGACCACAATCGGCTCATTCAGGTCGTGGTGAACTTGCTCGACAATGCCGCGAAATATACGCCTGACGGCGGGCGGGTCAGTGTGACGATCGACGCGGATGCCGATGAGGTGAGCTTGTGCGTCGCCGACAGCGGCATTGGCATGGCGCCGGAGCTGGTTCAACATGTTTTCGACCTGTTCTTCCAGGGCGAGCGGCCGCTGGACCGCGCTCAAGGCGGCCTGGGTATCGGCCTTTCCATCGTCAAGAGCCTGACGGAACTCCATGGCGGACGCATCGCGGCATCGAGCCCGGGCCCGGGACAAGGGAGCCAATTCCGGTTGACGCTGCCGCGACGGTCTTCCATTGAAGCCCCCGAGGCGACCCGTCAAAGCGTGAACGAAGCTCAATCGCCCCGGCTGCGCATCCTCATGGTGGACGACAACGTGGACGCCGCCTTCACCATGGCGCTCCTGCTGGAAACCATGGGGCATCAGGTCGTCATCGAGCACAGCGCCGCGGCGGCGCTCGAACAGCATCGCCAGCGCCCCTTCGACCTGTACATTCTCGACATCGGCCTGCCGCGCATGAACGGCTATGAGCTGGTGGGTCATCTGCGCAGCAGCGGCACGGCGCCGGACAGCCTGTTCGTGGCACTGTCCGGCTACGGGCAGGAGCAGGACCGCGAGGCCTCCGCGCGCGCCGGGTTCGACACGCATCTGGTGAAGCCGGCCAATCTGTGGCAACTGCAGGAACTGGTGATGGAGCGTCAGAAGCGCGCAGCCGTGGCGGGAAGTTAGGGCTGTCGCTAGGTGATTACCGCCTGAGCATAAATTTTCTGCAGTTCGTGTCCCTACTAGAGGGGATGCGATCATATCCTGCCTGCAGCGGTATGGAGATCTGGTAACGTTCGTCCCAGGATGAATGTGGCCAGCACAGTCCAAGCGACATCGACTTGGTGGTCTTGCGGCTTGAACACCGCCGCATCTTCCCTCCTGCCTGTTCTATCAATTCGCGCATCGAAGTTCACACCGCAAGGTTCTTCCGCTTGCATGAGGCATTACTATGACATTCATTACGACGAACTTACCGTCCGCTCCTACCGTTCTTGCTCGACTGCCTTCGGAGCAGCCGATCACTCCTCAAAAAGTGGCGCCACCTATTTCAAGACCCACCCCGGTTCAGGCAACACCATCACCGGCGCCCATTGGTGATAGTTGGTGGAGTAAATCCGACAGCTTTCTTGCCCCGCTTGGCATATTGATGCTTGGCTTTCCGTATAACAGAGCGGAAATACAGAAGAGAAAGCAAAAAATAACAAATGAGCTTCTTCCACCGAGTTTAATGAATACCTTTTCCCCTGAAGAGCAAGGCATTCTTCGAAAAGCTGTTGAAGATTCCATGGAAAAAAAGACATGGGGTTTTGGCGATGGAAACGGATCCGAAGAGCACCGGACTGTTATTCAGGCTGCACTCGATAGGATTTACGCCGGGAGAAAAAGGCGATCGGAAAACTCACCTGGAACCAGGCAAGTCTTAATCCCCAATGTGCCGAAAAAGGCTAGCATCGAACCAGCCAAGGACCAGAAAAATCAAGGAGCGTTTTGCACTGTACAGGTTGATGGTTTCGTTTTCCGGGACAAACTTAGCAATCAGAGAACTGTCATCGGCAAGACAACCGGACGGTACCAAGAAAACGGTCAAACTGTTCCAGTGACTGTCGAAGCACAGACCATTATTTCTGCAACTGGTCCAAGTGCCCATGGTTCCGTTTCTAGAGAATCCGCTTCGAAACCATCTGCATTCACTGGCACTGTGGAGAATACTCATCAGATGAGTATTACATCGGAAACAGTAGTAAGGGTCAAAGGCACGGCAATTTGCCGACCGCCTGGTCGTCCGGCGATGGAAACGCATTCTTTGCCAGTGACTCTTCGCATCGAAAAACCTTGACCGTGGCAATGCGCTTGAGCTTAGGCAAAGTGCCGTGCCGGTTTGCCGCAGCCGGAAAGGTCAATTCCTCACCACCCACCGCCGCACTCCCATCACCACGATTTCCTTCGCCCCCGCCTGCCCCGGCGCGACGTTGAAGGCGCTCACCCGCACGTCGATCGGTCCGTTCGGCAGGCTGGCGGTGTCGATATCGAGGAAGCCGCTCTTGCCGTCGAAGGAAGTGGTGAAGCGGCCGTACGACGGGGTATAGCCGTTCGCCGGCAACAGCTCGATGTTCTTGATGCCGGCGCCCTGCACTTCCAGCGTGATGCGTCCGCTCACCGCTTCGCCCTCGAGCGGCGCGGTGACGAGGCGGGCGGTGAAGCTGCCGTCGTTGCCGTTGGCGACGTTCCACTGCCGCGCCGGCATGGCGACGATTTCCACCGCGCCCGGCTGGTTCGCGGTGACGTTGAAGGCGCTCACTCGCAGGCTTTGCGGTCCGTCCGGCATACCGCGGGTATCGAGGTCGAGCCAGGCGTAGCTGCGGTCGGCGGAGACGTTGAACTGGCCGAGGCGCGGCGCGTAGCCGGAAGCGGGCAGCAGTTCGGCATTGGCGATGCCGCTGCCGCGCAGTTCGATACGGATCGTGCCGGAGACGGTGGCGCCATTGCCCGGCGCGTTGGCGATGGCGGCGCTGAAGCCGCCGCTGGCCAGCGGCGCGTTGCTGATGGTCCAGGTGCGCGGCGACATGGCGATGAGCTCGATGGCATTCGGCTGGCCGGCGGCGACGTTGAAGGCGCTGATGCGCGCCGTCACCGGACCGTTGGGCAGGGTTCGGGTGTCGAGGTCCAGCCAGGCGACGGTTTTATCCTGCGACAGGGTGAATACCCCGTAGCGCGGCAGGTAGCCGCTGGCCGGCAGCAGCTCGACGTTGCCCAGATCGATGCCCCTTACCTGGAGGCGCACGAAGCCGCTCAGCACGCTACCGTCCGGCGGCATCGGATTCGCGAACACGGTATAGGGTGCGTAGGGATTGTTGGAGCAGCGCGCGTCGAATGAACAGGAATTCAGCGGACGTCCTTCGGTGGAGTAGACGGTGGGGCTGAGGATGGTGACGCCGCTCGGACTGCCGGCGCTGGCGGCGGGACTCTCGCCTCCGCCACCGCATCCGGTGAGCGCCAATGTTGTGCCGAAGATGAGAGCGATGACGCTGCCGGGCCTGACCATGATTCTTCTCCTTGGTGTCGCGACGCGGAAAACGGGGCCGTCGTACGGCAGCCGTTTCGGGAAAAGATTGGATGGCGGAGCGGACGTTTGGTTTTGCCGGCGGGAAGCCTGCATTTGAGAATCGTCAAGCGGGCAGCGGGTATGAGAGCCTTTGAGCCTTCCGAAAAGCCCTTCGCCATCGAGCTATTCCATCGCCTCGTAGCCAAAGAGGCACGGACACCGCGCTGCTATTCCGCGACGATATGCCGTGCGCGTATCACCTTGGCCCAGGTCTCGGTCTCGGCGCGGATGTGATCGCGGAACTCGGCCGGGCTCATCGCCGTGCGGCTGAGGCCTTGTCCATTCAGGCGCTCCCGCATCGCCGGCTCGTTCAGGATGTCGGCCGCATCGCGCGCCAGCTGCGCCACCACCGCCGGCGGCGTGCCGGCCGGCGCCAGCAGGCCGTACCAGGAAGAGACCACCACGCCCTTGATGCCCTGCTCCGCCAGCGTCGGAATCTCCGGCGCCGCCGGCACGCGTTTCGCCTCGGTGGTGCCAATGGCCACCAGCTTGCCGCTGCGGATGAAGGCGAGCGAGGCCGGCAGGTTGGTGAACATCAGGCCGACCTGGCCGGCGACCACGTCATTGAGCGCCGGGCCGGAGCCCTTGTAGGGCACATGCAGGATGTCGGTGCCGGTCTGCTGCTTGAACAGTTCGCCCGCAAGGTGCAAGCCGCTGCCGATGCCGGGCGAGGCATAGGCCAGAGTATTGGGTTTCGCCCTGGCCAGCGCCACCAGCTCCTGCGCGGTCTTTATCTTCAGGCCGGGATTGGCCACCAGGACGTTGGGCGCCTGGGCCAGCATGGTGACGGGCGCGAAATCCTTCTCGATGTTGAAGGGGAAGCTTGGCATCAGCGTCGGGTTGATGGTCAGGTTGCCGGCGGGGATGACCAGCAGGGTGTGGCCATCCGGCCTGGCGCGCTTGACCCGATCGATGCCGATGTTGCCGGCGGCGCCCGGCAAGTTCTCGACGATGGCCGCCTGACCGTATTTGCGCTGCAGGCCGTCGGCGAGCATGCGCGCCAGGACGTCCACCGGACCGCCTGGCGGAAAGGGAGCGACGAGCGTGAAGCGGTCCTGGCCGAGCTGGCGTTCGGCCGCGCCGGCGCCGGCGGTCTGCGCCCAGGCAGGTACGGCAGCCGTGCTGGCCAGCGCCGCCATCAGGGCGAGCAGCCGTCGGCGTTCAGTCCGGTTGGGTGTCATCGAGTGATGTCCTTTCTTTTTCTTGTCGGGTCGATACGGATGCCATCCGGCGGATGCCTACAGCCCGCCATGCCCGGGTGCGGAACCCGGCCACAGCACCTCGAGTTCCACCCGCAGCGAGCGGGCCAGCCCGTCGAGGTCGGGGAACAGGGTGGCGTTGGTGATGTTCATCCGGTACAGCGCCTTCATCGCCGGCTCGCGGATGGCGCGCGGGATGACGATCTTCTTGATCAGGGTGGCGGAATCGCGGTACTCCTGCAGAATCTCCGGCAGCGAGCGGTCGAGCACGCCGGGAATCACCATGGTGCCGGACTGGGCGGCGAGGCGCTCATCCATTTCGTTCGGCTCGCCGATCCAGAGCACCGGATTTTGATTGGGCAGGAAATAGCGCTCGAAATTGCCGGGAACGGCGGGATCGATTTCCTGGCGCGTGAGGAGCGGGTTGTTGGCCGGCACCGCATCCCACATGCGCAGGGTGTTGAGGGCGAATACCGCCGCATCGCCTTCCGCGCTTTCCAGCGCGAAGAAGGCGGCGACGAAGGCGGATTTGGTGAAGTCCAGCAGCCGGGTCGGCGCGCCGTGATGCTGCATCAGCGCCAGGCAGCGCAGGTCGGTATGCAGCATGGCCGTCTTGGCCAGGTAGTTGTGCGCCTTGCGGCGGAAGATGCGGATCGCGCGTTCTTCCCGGATGCGCCAGGTGGCTGGGTCCGGGATGAAGGCGTTGAAATAGCGCGAGAGCGAGGTCTTCAGCTCCCAGCGCGCATCCTGCTGGCCTCGGAAGGCCCAGCCGTCCAGCTCGGCGGTGACATCGACGAATTCATTCCAGCTCGAAACCCGCAGTTCTTCCACAACGCCCTCTTACGCTGATCACGACCCTTCGATTATAGGTCGAGCACCAGGCTTCTGCCCTTGCAGCCGGAAACGCAGACCATCATCATCTTGTTCGACTCGCGCTCCGTCTTGCTGAGCACGCCGTCGCGGTGTTCCGGCTGGCCGTCCAGCACCCGGGTTTCGCAGGCGCCGCACACGCCCTCGCGGCAGCTGTGGTCGACGTCGATGCCGGCTTCCAGCAGCGCATCCAGCAGCGACTTGCCGGCCGGGACGGTGATGACCTTGTTGCTGCGCGCCAGCTGGGCGGTGTATTCGCTGCCCTGCACCGCCTCCACGTTCTCGGCAGCGGCGAAGCGCTCCAGGTGCATGTTCTTGAGGCCCAGCTCCTCGCACAGCGCCTCGAAGGCATTGAGCATGGGCGTCGGGCCGCAGCAGTAGAAATGGGCGTCCTTGGGCTGGCTGGCGAGGAAGCCGCGCAGGTCGGGCGGGCCGCCCTGCTCCTGGTCGAAATGCGCCTGCACGTTGTCGCGCGCCAGCAGCTCCTCGACGAAGGCGGCCTCGCTTCGCGAGCGGGCGCAGTACAGCAGCCGGGCCGGCTTGCCCAGCTTCTGCAGGCGGTTGAGCATGCAGTAGATCGGCGTGATGCCGATGCCGCCGGCGATCAGCACCGACTGGCCGACGCCTTCGTCCAGCGCGAAATTGTTGCGCGGCGCGGAGATTGCCAGCGTCATGCCGACCCGCAGCTGGTCGTGCACGTAGCGCGAGCCGCCGCGGCTGTTGCGGTCCTTCAGGATGCCGACCACATAGCGCCCGCGCTCTTCCGGCGAGTTCAGCAGCGAGTAGCTGCGCTGGATGCCGTTGGGCAGGTGCAGGTCGATGTGGGCGCCGGCCTCGAAGGGCGGAAGTTCCGCGCCTTCGGGCGAGACCAGCTCCAGGCTAACGATGCCTTCCGCTTCGAAGCGCATTGACTGGACGCGGACGGTGAGGGTGCTGTTCATGATGATGGCGGGTGGTAAGGATGTAAGCTTTGCGCTGGTTGTTTCTCAATGTAAGGGCCAACCATAAAGAAAGTCCCCTCCCATTCAAGGGGGCGTAGCGAGGGTTTCGCAGAGCACTGCTCTGCGCTCGCGGAGCCGGTTGCGCTTGCAAGCGCAACCGTGGGTGCGGTTCACGCATAAAGGAAATTCCCTTCCTTTCAAGGGGAGGATTAGGGGCGTAGCAGGGGTTTCGCGGAGCACTGCTCCGCGCCTGCGCAGCCAGCAGCGCTTGCAAGCGCTGCTGTGGGTGGGGATGGGTTTCTTCAGTGTCTAAAGTACGTCCTTTTCATGCAGAAGCACCCCATCCCCCTCCCAGCCTCCCCTTGAAAGGGGAGGAGATTTCTTTGCTGCGCGACGAATTCCGGACTCGCACTACCTGTCAACAACCACCCCGTGCATCAAATCTGCGCGGCGCGCATGTCGATGTCGAGGCGGGCGAAGGCATCGATCTCCACCGTCAGTTCGGGGAAGACCAGGTCCTTCACCGCCACCAGGGTGGAGCAGGGATAGGGCGTGCGGAAGAACTCGCGCCGCGCCCGGCCCACTTCGTCCTTGTCGGCGATGTCGGTGACATACACGACGATCTTGTAGATGTTGTGGAGGCCGCCGCCGGCGGCTTCCACCAGGGCGCGCACCTTGTTCAGCACCACCAGCGTCTGCTCGTAGGTGCCGAGACGGTTGTCGCGCGAGGCCGGATGCGCCGTCATGCCCGAGATCGCGATCTCATTGCCGAGCACCAGGCAATTGGACCAGGTAGCGTTCGGCGGCTCCGGCACGTCCGCCGACTGCACCCGCCTGACGGGAAGCAGGTCCATCAGGCAGCTTTCTCTTCCTGCGGCGCGAGCTGAGCCTGGGCCAGCTTGCGCAGGTGGCGGCGCAGGCGGACGATGCCCATGTCGTGCTGATACAGCATCTCGCGCTGGTTGGCGTCCGGCTCCATCAGCTCCAGCACCACCCTGTCCTGCTCCAGCACCGCCCAGTGGCGCGCCTCCAGCCGGTTCTTGTACAGGAAGCGCCAGGTGTCCTTCTGCCAGCCGGTCAGCTTGCGGCAGCGCCAGTGGAACACGCCGGCCAGCTCGTTGGTGATCGGGGTGTAGCTGCCGACGATGATGAAGTTGCCGCCGGGGCCGCCGGTCTTCGGATACGGAATCTCCAGGCGCATCCAGTGGATGCCGGTGTCGGCCCACTCGGTCCAGTCGAAGTTGACGTCGCGCTGGCCTTCCTTCTCGAACACGAAGCCGATGTCGGTCTCGCGGATGCGGAAGTTGGCGGTGGCGTCGCCCTCGGCCATGGAGTGCGACTGCTTGTGCAGGAAGGTGCCGTGCATCGGATCCATCACGTTGTCCAGCACGTAGCGGTAGTCGCCTTTCCACTCGGTGTAGCAGAGGAAATGGGAGTACTCCGGATCGGTCAGTTCCTTCGGCAGGTTCAGCGGCGGCGGCGTGTCCACGTTCTGGCTGCTGTTGTAGAGGAAGATGGCGCCGGCCGCTTCCTGCACGTGGAAGGAACGGGTCGATCGCGATCCCTCCAGCTTGCAGCCCGGGCTGCCGGGCACCTTGGTGACCACGCCGTCGGCGCGCACCTGCACGCCGTGGTAGCCGCAGGCGATGCGGTCGCCCATGGCCATGCCCATGGACAGCGGCGCGCCGCGGTGCGGGCAGTGGTCTTCCAGCGCGTGCAGCTTGCCGCTGGCTTCGCGCCAGACCACGAACTTGCGCCCGAGGCGGCGCAGCGACACCGGCCGTTCCTTGACGAAGCCGGACGGGCAGATCGGATACCAGAGGTCCTTCAGGCCGGTTGCCAGAAGCGCGTCCACCGGGTCATTGGCTGTGGTTCTCATGTCGGGTCCTTCGCAAGTCGGTTCAGCAGTCGGCTGCCAGGCGCGCGATCTCGGCCTGGTAGTTCTCTTCGGTCCATGCCACGCCGCCGGGGCAGCTCGGGCCGGAACGGTTCAATTGGGCGACCAGCCCCGGCAGGTCGTGGATGCCGGCGGCATAGGCGCGCTCGATGGCGTCGCCCAGCAGGTCTTCATACGCGGTCGGCTGGCGGCTGCGAGCCTGGTGCGGGTCAAGGTAGCGGTCTTGCATCATTTCCCTCCATTTCTGACGCGCTCGCGGATGCGCTCGCGCACGGGTACAAAGTCATAGGTCGGATAGCATTCGGTGCGGAACACGCCCCAGGCGGAACGCTCCAGCTCCACGTTCACCTTCGGCAGCAGCGCCGGCGGCAGTTCCAGCGTGACGATCTGGCCCAGGCCCATCGCCACCGTCCAGGAGACGACGCGGGCGCCTTCCACCGGGAAGCGCTCCCACCAGTCCATTTCCTTCATGTGGGTCTGGATCTGGTCCAGGTTCTTGCTCTGGTCGTGCCTGAGCAGCACGGTGAGCAGCATGGTGCCCGGCGTGGCCTCGCTCATGATTTCGGCTTCTCGGTGAGGAACTTGCCGCTCGGCGCATCGGCATTGCGCTGGCGCCGCGTCTGGCCGTCGATGCCGCCCTCGATCGCCCATTCGGCGAACACCGTCGGGCCCGGCTCGAATTCGCGCGGCTCCCACTCGGCATCGAGATGGTCCTCGTCGGTGTAGTACTCGATCAGGCCGCCGGCCGGATTGCGGAAGTACCAGAAATAGGCGGAAGAAATCGGATGCCGGCCCGGGCCGAGCTGCGTCTCCCAGCCGAGGCGCGACATGTTCATGCCGCCGCCGAACACCTCATGGATGTCGCGCACCGCGAAGGCGACATGATTCAGTCCGGCACGGCCTTCCGGCGTCTGCAGCAGGAACAGGTCGTGATGGCCGCCCTCCGGCGCGCAGCGCAGGAAGGCGCCGCGGCCCGGATAGCGGTCGGAAGCGACGAAGCCGAAGTTTTCGGCGTAGAAGGCTTCGCAGGCCTTCACATCTTTCACGAAGAACACCACGTGGCCCACCTCGATCGGCTCGGCATGGTCGTAGATCTTGCTGCGCTGGTTGCGACGCGGCTTGTTCGACCAGGTATTCATCTGCGCGCATTCGAGGTCGACCTCGTGCTTCCTGGTCACCTGGAAACGCACCGCCAGGCCGTTCGGATCGGTGCAGCCGACGCGGCCGCCATCGCGCTGATTCACATAGCCCGGAAGACCTTGAATCTTGCCGTTGATCTGCTGCAGCGAGGCCTGGTCGGCCACGCCCCACACCACCTCGCGCAGCGTCGGACCGTCCTCGATCGCCGGCGGCAGATCCGCCGCGCTGCGGTCGCGCACGATCACGCGGCAGCCGTTGAGCGATTCGAACACCAGGGTGTCGGCGCTTTCCTGCGCCAGCTTCATGCCCCAGTCGGTGAAGAAACGCTTGCACAGCGGCAGGTCGTCCGCGCCGTAGGTGATTTCATCTATGCCCAGTACATTCATCCTTCTCTCCTTGCGCCGTCCATGCGGCTCAGTTCATCCAGGGCAGCGGCTGTTCGTTCAGCCCCCAGTACATGGCCTTCTGCTCCATGTACTGCAGGATGCCGAGCCTGCCCTTCTCGCGGCCGAGGCCGCTGTCGCGCCAGCCGCCGAACGGCGTCGAAATCGAAAACTGCTTGTAGGTGTTGATCCAGACGTTCCCCGCCTGGACCGCCCGGCCGATGCGCCAGGCCTTCTTGTAGTCGCGGGTCCAGATGCCAGCCGCCAGCGCGTACACGCTGTCGTTGGCCTGATCGACGAGGTCCTGCTCGTTGTCGAAAGGCATGGCCACCAGCACCGGCCCGAAGATCTCTTCCTGGCAGATGCGCATGTCGTTGCGCACGTCCTCGATGATGGTCGGGGTGTAAAAGAAGCCCTTGTCGAACGCCTCGCCCTGCGGCCGCAGGCCGCCGGTGCGCAGCCGCCCGCCTTCCTCCAGGCCGAGCGCGACATAGGATTCGATGCCCTCGCGGTGGCGGGCCGTGATCAGCGGGCCCATCTGGGTGCGCTCGCTGGCCGGGTCGCCCACGCGCAGCGCGGCGGCGCCGGCGGCAAGGCGCTCCATGAATACGTCGTAGATGACCTGCGCCACGAACAGGCGCGAGCCTGCGATGCAGGATTCACCGGAGGAGCTGAAGATGCCGTACAGCACGCCCGCGACCGCATGGTCGATGTCGGCATCCTCGAACACCATGGTCGGCGACTTGCCGCCCAGCTCCAGCGATACCGGCATCATCTTGTCGGCGGCGATGTGGGCGATGTGCTTGCCGGTGGTCGTGCCGCCGGTGAAGGACACGCGCCGCACCAGCGGATGCTGGGTGATGGCGTCGCCGATCACCGAGCCCTTGCCGGGTAGTACGCTGATCAGGCCGCGCGGCACGCCGGCTTCCTCGCAGATGCGGGCCAGTTCCAGCGCCAGCAGCGGCGTGACCTCGGCCGGCTTGACCACCACCGCATTGCCGGCGGCCAGCGCCGGCGCCATCTTCTGCGCTTCGCTCGCGATCGGCGAGTTCCACGGCGTGATGGCGGCCACCACGCCCATGGGTTCATACACGCTCATGGTGAGGTTGTCGCCGCGCATCGGGGTCAGGGTTTCCTCCAGGGTCTCGCAGGCAGCGGCGAAGAACTGGAAGGTGCCGGCCGCGCTGGCCACCAGGGCGCGCGTCTCGCTGATCGGCTTGCCGTTGTCCAGCCGCTGCAGCTGGGCCAGCTCTTCGGAGCGCTTGCGGATCAGCGTGGCGACGTTGTACAGCACCGAGGCGCGCTCATGCGGCTTGCGCTGCGCCCAGCCGGAGGTGCGGAAGGCGCGGTCGGCGCCCTGGATGGCTTCTTCGACGTCGGCCAGGCTGGCCGCATTGAGCCAGGCGGCGGGTTCGCCGGTCGCGGGATAAAGCGTGGCGTAGCGGTCGCCGCCGCCGAGCCGCCATTCGCCGGCGACGCAGATGGGTTGGGTCTTGGTGAGGTCCATGTCCGTTAGCTCAACTGGTTAGATCGACACCGCATGGGCACGGTTGCCCAGCGCGCGCACCACGGAAAACACCGTCAGCGCGGAAGTCTTGGGATTGGCCGCCAGCGGCTTGCCGCGCATGGTCAGCTCGAAGCCGCCGAAGGCGCCCTTGGCTTCCACGTGATGCACGTTCTCGGTTACCGTCGGGTCGGCCAGCAGGCGCACGTGGGTACGGTCCAGGCCGAGGCCGGCCAGCGACAGGGTTGCGGCGACGTTGGCGTTCTTCGGGTACAGGCGGGCGGCATCGCGCGCCGTGCCTTCGAAGATGACGGTCGGCTGCTCCAGCCGGTCGAGATCGAACTGCGCCTCGGCCGGCGTGCCCTTCCAGGCCTGCGGCGGCTTGCGGCCGGTGTACACCACCGACTCCAGGCCGCCGATCTTGGCGGCGGCCAGGGCATCGATGGCGCCGATGGCGCCGGACAGCAGCTGCACCTGGGTATTGCCCTTGCGCGCCGCCTGCTCCAGCCGTTCCGCCATGCCCAGCTCGGACAGGGCGCCGACCGACACCACCATGCAGGGGATGCCGTGCTCCAGCGCCGGGATGATGTGCTGCTCGATGGCCTGATGCCCGGCGCATTCGATCAGCAGATCGGGACGCGCGCCGCCATTGAGGTGGCTCGCCACCTGGGCCGTCGGCGCCAGGCGCTGCACCACCGCGCGCAGGCTGTCCTCCTTGCCTTCCGGGACGATCACCATGTCGACCACGATGTCCGGGTCGCTCTTCAACAGCTCCATCACGCCGACGCCGATGGCGCCGCAGCCGATCATCGATACATGCAGCATCTCGTTCTCCGCCTCAGGTGGTTGCCGCCGCCGGTTCGGCCGCCTTCACCGGCGGGCCGGCGAAGATGGTCTTGAAGCTGCCGATGGACAGCATGTCGATCTCCAGCATGAACGGTCCCTTGGCTTCGGCCGCTGCCTTCAGCCCCGCGCCGATGTCGGCCAGATTGCCGATGCGCTTGTGGCCGAAGTTCAGTGCCTGCGACATCAGCGCATAGTCGGGCGTATGCAGGTCGACGTAATGGCGGCGGCCGCCGTACTGCGCATCCTGGATGTTCTTGATGACGCCGTAGCCCTTGTCATTCATCAGCACGATCACCATGTCGGCCTGTTCCTGCACCGCGGTAGCGAGCTCGCCCAGGTTCAGGATGAAGCCGCCGTCGCCGGAAAGGCAGAAGGTCTTCTTGCCCGACCCGGTCACCGCCGCGCCGACCGCGGCGCCGATGCCCATTGCCAGGCCCTGGCCGATGCCGCCGCCGAGCGCATGCACGCCGGCGTGCGGATCGAAGATGCGAAGGTAGCGGTTGCCCCAGGTGCTGTTGGAGACGGTGACGTCGCGCACCCAGTTGAAATGGCGGCCGGCGGCCTGCTGCAGTTGCGACACCAGTTCGCTGTAGGGGCCGAGGCCGTCCACCAGGCTGGCCACCGATGCGTCGCGCGCCTTGCCGAGGTCGCCGATGAAGGCCGGGTCGGTCTTCATCCTGCCTTCGAGGCGGTCGGCCAGGCCCTTCAACGCCAGTTCGGCATCGCCGCTGACGAAGAAGTCGCTGGGGTAGCAGCGGCCTTCGGCGGCCGGGTCGGCATCGATACGGTACAGCGGCTGCGGCAGGCGCAGCTCATACTTCAGCGTCTCGTTGCCGCGCAGGCGCGAGCCGACCACCAGCATGGCGTCGCAGGTCTGATAGAACTGCTCCACCGGCTTTTGCAGGGTGAAGGCGCCGAGCGAGCGCGGATCGTCTTCCGGCACCACGCCGCGGCCCTGGGTGGTGGTGACCACGCCGAAGCCCATGTCGAGCAGGCGCTTGACCTGCGCGCCGGCGCCGCGGGAACCGCCGCCCAGCCACAGCAGCGGCCGCTTCGCCTTGGCCAGGCGCTCGGCCAGCGCATCCAGCGCCGGTTCGGCCGGCTGCTGGCGCGGCACCGGCAGCGGGCTGAGATCGGCCGGCATGTCGATCAGCGCCGCCTGGATGTCGATGGGAATCTCCACGCTGACCGGGCCGGTCGGCGCGGTCAGCGCGGTCTGCACCGCCAGCTTCACGGTGGACAGCGCGGTGTCCACGCTGCGCACCCGGAAGGCGGCTTTCGACACCGCCTTGAGCATGGTGAGCTGGTCCGGCGCTTCGTGGATGTAGGACAGGTTCTGGTCCAGGTACTGGCACTCGATCTGGCCGGTCAGATGCAGCAGCGGCGTGCCGGCGGTGAGCGCCTCCACCATCGCGCCGGAGGCATTGCCGGCGGCGGTGCCGGTGCTGGTGAGGCAGACCCCGAGGCTGTTGGTGGTGCGGGCATAGGCATCGGCCATGTTGGTGCCGCCGGCCTCGCCGCGCGCCGGAATGAAGCGGATCCTGCCGCGCTCGCCGAAGGCATCGAGGATCGGCATGTTGTGAATCGAGATCACGCCAAAGGCGGCCTTGACACCGCACTGCTCAAGGAAGGCGGCAATGGCGCAGCCGACGGTTACTTGCTTTTGATTAGGCATGACGTGATAGTCCTCCTGAAACATCGATATGACTCCCTGTGGTGTACGAGGAGAGCGGCGTGGCCAGGAACATGATGGCCCGGGCAGCCTCTTCGGGAAGGCCGAGACGGCCGAGTTGGATTTCCTTCCTGCGGGCCAGCCTGCCGGTCCACTGTTCCCAGCTCAGGTCCTGTTCTTCCGCCGGGCGGGCGGCATAGCGGCGGCGCCACTGGCCGGATTCCACCAGGCCGAGCAGGATGCCGTTGACGCGGATGCCGTCGGCGCTGAATTCGGTGGCCAGCGATCGCACCAGGTTGTGCACGCCGGCGCGCGCCGCCGAGGTGGCGACCATGTGCGGCTCCGGCTGCACCGCCAGCAGCGAATTGACGCAGACCACCGCCGCCTCGCGGCTGGCGCGCAGCTGCGGCAGAAAGGCGCGGGTCGGGTTGATGATGGAAAAGAACTTCAGCTGCAGCTCCTCCATCCAGGCGGCGTCCTCGGTGCTGGCGAAGGTGGACACCCTGCCCTGTCCGGCGTTGTTGACCAGGATGGCGGCATCGCCGAAAGCGTCCTTCACCTGCGCGGCGAAGGCTTGCACCGATGCCGGGTCCAGCACGTCGCAGGGCGCCGCCAGCAGCCGGGCCTGCGGATAGCGCCGCAGCAGCGCTTCCTTGGCGGAAGCGAGGCGGTCTTCGCTGCGGCCGCAGAAGGCGACGCTCGCGCCGGCCTCCAGCAGCAGTTCGACCGTCGCCAGGCCGATGCCGGAGGAGCCGCCGGTGACGACGGCGACCCGGTCGGAAAGGTTGACGAGCATGCTCATGGTTGTCTTGTCCCGTTACAGGTTGACCACGTTGTTGAATTTGTCCGGCGAGTGGCCGAGCAGGCGCGAAAGCTCTTGCGCCACCTGCTCCACCCGGCGGATGATGTGGCCGAGCTCGCTCTCGGCGATGTGCGGCGCCGGCACAGTGGCGCCCAGGGCCGCGATCACGCGGCCGCTCTGGTCGCGCACCGGCGCGGCCACGGTGGAAATGCCGCGCTCGAAGAAGCCTTCCTGCAGCACCACGCCGTGCTGCTTGTCCTTCTGCACGATGTTGAACAGCTCCAGCGCCGTCTTCGGCGTGTGCGGCGTGTAGGCCTCGAGGTGTTCTTCCGGATACAGCGCGCGCAGCTCGGCCAGGGTCAGGTCCTGCAGCAGCACCCGGCCGAATACCGTCGCATGCGCCGGCAGGCGGGTGCCGACGGTGACCGAACTCACCAGCGAGGTGGAGTTGACCGACTTGGCGATGTAGACGATGGAGCGGCCGTCGCGCACGACCAGATTGGCGGCATAGCCGATCTCGTCGCGCAGGCGGTCCAGCATCGGCCGGCCGATTTCGGTCAGTTCGAGGGATGCCAGGTATTCGAAGCCAAGGCGCAGCACCGCCATGCCGAGCCGGTATTCGCGGCCGCCGTCGTTGCGCTCGACGAAGCCGAGGCGTTCCAGCGTGGTCAGCAGGCGGAACACGGTGGAGCGCGGCACGTCCAGGCGCTTGGCCAATTCCGGCGCCGAGAGCGCGCGGTTGTGGCGATTGAACTCGCACAGCAGCCGCAATCCACGCTCCAGTCCAGGCACCGAATACCGGTCCTGGCCGTCTTCTTCGGGTTGTTCGGGTTTCGCCATGATGTTCGATTCAAGCCTGTTCATGCTGGATAGGGGCCGCGTGCAGGGACAGGATCAGCTCCGCCACTGTCCGCGGCTGTTCGATGTAGCAGGCATGCCCCGCGCCCGCGATGGACATATAGGGCACGCCGAAATGATCGGCCAGCGCGCGGCTGGCCTCGGGCGTGGTGACGGCATCTGCATCGCCGCAGGCGACCACGCAGGGCACGCCCTGCGGCGCATCGGCGCGGATGTCGGCGCCGCACAGCAGGTGCACCGCCTGGGCATAGCCGGCCGGCCGCAGCTGGCGCGAGTTCCACGTCACCCATTGCCGCGCCGTTTCATCGGCATCGGCCGAGAGCATGCGCTGCGGGCTGCGCTGCGCCATGCCCTCGATGCCGAGCTGCGCCAGGTTGCCGAGGCGTTCCGTCTCCACCTTCTTCGCTTTCTCCGGATCGACGCCGTACCCCTGGGCCGGGCTCAGCAGCGCGAGCTTGGCGACGCGCCGGCCGCCGCCGGCCACATACGCCGCCGCCATGATGGCGCCGAGCGAATGGCCGACCAGCGTGCAGCGCTCGATGTCGAGCGCCGCCAGCAGCGCGTCCAGGCGGACGGCGTAATCCTTCGCTTGCGGCCGCGCCTGCAGCAGAGGATCGGAAGCGCCATAGCCGGGCGCATTCCACGCGACCACCCTTGCCTTGTCCCGCAACTGCAGGGCGCAGGGCAGCCAGGAGGCGGCGCCCGAGCCGATGCCATGCAGCAGCACGATGGCATCGCCCTGGCCGCAGCTGCGGCAGGACAGCATGCCGTCGGCGGTTTCCACGCGACGTTCCGGAAAGGCAGCGTCGAGCAGTTCCACCTGCTGCTGCAATGACGGGGACATGGCCTGGTCGTTCATGTCTTTCAGCCGCGCTTGATCTTGGCCAGCGGATGCTCGGGCGGATAGGTAGGCGTGATCGGCTTCTTGGCGCCGAGCATCACGCACATCAGCGCATCCTCGTCGCCGATGTTGATTTCCTCGCGATAGACGCCCGGCGGCACGGAGACGACGTCGCGGTCGGTGAGGACCGTCTCGAAGCGCTCGCCATCCTTTTCCACGATTAGCTTCATCTTGCCGCGAATGATGAAGAACACTTCCTCGACGTCGGTATGGAGGTGGGACGGACCCTCATGGCCGGCCGGGATCACCATGGTGGAGAAAGTGAAGTTTTCCGCGGGGATGGTGTTGACGTCAGCGGTCACGCCGGTGCCGCCGGTGCCGATGTAGCGCATCTGGGCGCGGCGATACTTCGGGTCGTAGTCGGCCTGGAATTTCAGGGCATCCCAGTCGTACTTGCGGGTGGAGAAGCGCGCGATGCGGGTATTCATCCACTCCTCGAAGCTGGCGCCTTCCGGGCGGTCCCAGCTGCGCTTGACGTTCTCTTGTTCTGACAGATCACTCATTGCTTGCTCCTTAAGTTGGTTCATGCGTTAGTTCATGACGAAACCGCCGTTGACAGCCAGCAGCTGCCCGGTGATGAAGCGGGACAGGTCCGACAGCGCGAACACCACCGCGCCCGACACGTCTTCCGGCACCTGCGCGCGCTGCAGCGCTCGGCCGTTGTGGTAGGTGTCGTGCCGCGCCTGGGGCACGTATTCGGTGGCTTCCACCAGCGTCAAGCCGGGGGCGATGGCATTCACCGTGACGTTGTCGCTGCCGGCTTCCCGGGCGAGCGAACGGGTCATGGCGATTACCGCGCCCTTGCTGGCGACATAGGCCATCAGGTTGGGCGCGCCCCACAGCGCGGTGTCCGAGGCGAGGTTGACGATGCTGCCGCGGCCGCAGGCGCGCAGCGCCGGCAGGCAGGCGTTGCACATCAGCCAGGTGCCGCGTACGTTCACCGTCATCACCTTGTCGAACATGCCGATTTCCAGCTGTTCGCTGCTGCGTCCGCCGGAGTTGGTGATGGCGGCGTTGTTGACCAGGCCGTCGAGACCGCCCAGGGTTTCCACCGCCTGCTTCGCGCAGCGCTCGATGGAAGCCGGATCGGCCAGGTCCACGGCCACGCCGCTGACCGCCAGGTCGCGCCGCTTGAGCTGCTCCACGCTCTCGGCGAGGCGGTCGGCGAGGATGTCGGCCATGACCACGCTGGCGCCCGCTTCGGCGATGGCGCTGGCGAAGTCGAAGCCGAGGCCGCGCGCCGCGCCGGTGACCAGCACCTTGCGGCCGGCGAGCAGTTGGTTTGCTGCGAAGGACATGCGCTCTCCTCAGACCGTGGTAGTGGCGACCTTGGGCAGGTAGTGCAGCACCTTGCGCTCGGCCCAGACCACCGCGCCATAGGCGGCGATGCCGATCAGCGTGAGCGCGAGAATGGTGACGAACACCGCTGCGGTATTGCCCTGGCCTTCGCCGTCGACCAGCAGGAAGCCGAGGCCCTTGTTGCCGCCGACCAGCTCGCCCACCGTGACGCCGATCACCGCCAGCGTGGAGGCGATGCGCAGGCCGGAGAACAGGGCCGGCGTGGCGGAGCGGAACTCCACCAGATGGAAGATCTGCCAGCGGCTGGCGTTAAGGGTGCGCACCAGGTTGACCATGTCCGGATCCACCGTGCGGATGGCGGACAGCACGTTGATCATCACCGGGAAGAACACGATCAGGATGGCGACGATGATCTTCGGATACACGGTGTAGCCGAGCCACATCACGAACAGCGGCGCGAAGGCCACCTTCGGCGCGATCTGCAGCGCCAGGATGTAGGGCGAAAGCATGGCTTCGGCGCGCGGCGACAGGCCGAGGGCCACGCCGACGCCGAGGCCGAGCAGCGAGCCGAGGCCGAAGCCGACCACCACTTCCATCGCGGTGATGGCGAAGTGCGACAGCAGGTCGGCGTTGTTCCACATCACCACCGCTTCCTGCATGGTGCGGGTGAAGTTCGGCAGGATGAACTCCGGCATGCCGAGCATGGCCGGACCCCACTGCCAGAGGGCGAGGAAGAGGATGAGCAGCAGCACGCTGCCGGTGGCGATCCAGGCGCGCTCGCTCATCACGGGGCGCTTGGCCTTGGCCTGCTGCTGGACGGGCATGGAATCGACCGTAGTGGCGGTTTTCATTTATCGCTCCGTACCGACGAACTGGTTGGTGTAGAGGTCGTTGACCGGGGTGGCCTTGGGCACGATCGCTTCGCTGACATAGAACTTCTGCACTTCTTCCATGCGCTTCGGATCGATCACGCCGAGCGGCTTCTGGTTGGCGTACACGTATTTGCGGTACAGCTCGAACACCTGCTCGATGCTGGCTTCCTTGCCCTTGTAGGCGGGCACTGCCTCGGCATACGTGGCGGCGGCGGCCTTCGGGTCCTTCATGATGTCTTCCATGCCGCGCAGGGTGGCGCGCACCAGGCGCTTGATGAGCTGCGGATTCTTCTGGATGGTTTCGTCCGAGGCGAGGATGGCCTGGGCCATGCTCTTGAAGCCGTTCGACTCCAGCAGCTCGACCTTGGCGCCGGCGTCGGAGGAACTGACGACCCAGTCCGGCACCCCGGCCATGCCCTGGGCCTTGCCGCCGGCGAACAGCTGCCACACGCCGGCCGGTCCGGCTGCCTGGATCTGGACATCGCTCTTGGAGAGGCCGACCGACTTCAGGTTGCCGAGCAGCGCATAGTAGGTGGTGTCGGTGTAGGACATGACCGTCATGGTCTTGCCCTTGAGGTCCTTGAGCGACTTGATGTTCTCGCCCTGGTGCGCGGCGACCATGGTGAGGGAGCCGGCGCCGAGCACCGCCACCGCCTTCACCGGCACGCCGTTGGCGCGCACCACGATCGGGGTATCGCCGATGGCGCCGCCGATGACGGCATTGCCGGCGCCGATCTGCTTGGCGACGTCGACGCCGCCCTTGCCGGCGACGAAGGTGACCTTCAGGTTCTCGTCGGCGTAATAGCCTTTCTGCTGGGCGATCATCCACGGGCCGAAGGCGGGTGAATTCGGCGGCGCCGGCAGCAGGTAGGTGACTTCCTCCGGCGCGGCATGCGCCAGCGTCGGGACGACTGCTGCGGCGAGAGCCAGCTTGCAGCACAGGGATGCGATCAATTTGTTCATGCTCTTTCCTCCGTGGATGTGCGGTTGATGCGTCGTTGATTAATGCAGCTCGGCTTCTTCCTTGCCTACCTTCAGCAGCTCCATCAGGCGGCCCTGCAGCGGCCCGATCTCCGGCAGCTTGCGCCGCTCCAGCGGGTTGTCGCGATGCGGAAGGTTGATCGTGATTTCCTCGATGATGGTGCCGGGGCGCTCGCTCATGACGAGCAGGCGGTCGGACAGGGCGATGGCTTCGATCAGGTCATGCGTGATGAAGAGCGCGGTCTTCTTCTTTTCATACAGCATTTTCGCTAGGTCCTGCTGCAGCACCATCTTGGTCTGGGCGTCGAGGGCGGAGAAGGGCTCGTCGAGCAGCAGCACCTGCGGATCGACCGCCAGGGTGCGCGCCAGGGCGGCGCGCTGACGCATGCCGCCGGAGAGCTGGTAGGGATAGTGGTCCTCGAAACCCTTCAGGTGGCAGCGCGCGAGCAGTTCCTCGGCGATGACGCGGCGCTTCTCGGGCGCCATGCCGTCGATCTCGAGGCCGAGTTCGACGTTGGCGCGGATGTTCCGCCATGGCATGAGCAGGTCCTTCTGCAGCATGAAGGCGACCTTCTTGACCGGCTTGGTGACGCGCTCGCCGCTGACAAAGACCTCGCCGATGGTCGGCAGGTAGAGGCCGGCGCCCATGTTGAGCAGAGTGCTCTTGCCGCAGCCGGAGGGGCCGATGATGGATACCACTTCGCCGCTGCGGATGCTGATATCGAGGTTGGAAACCGCTGTGCGCAGTTCAGAGGTTTGACGATCGACGAAGCTTTTGCCGACGTTGCGAAATTCGATTTCTATCATGATGCCCCGGGGTCTGAGTACGACGCTTCAACAAACAGAACTGCAGTCCTTGATGACTGACCATCTCTGGCCAACCGTTTGTCTCATATATAAAACAACTGTTTAAATATGAACTGCAGGCTGTCAGAATAGGACAAAAATCGAGTTAAAGCTAGATTTTTGTATCATATAAAAACAGGCAGTTCATACATAAAACGTATAAGCCTTCTTAGCAATGGCTATGCCAAGTGGAAATACCCGTTTTCGGCCTGTTTTCCTTGGCTTTCGCTATCCAAAAGCGAGCGTTCGTGGGGCGGATGCGCCAGTTCCGAGCGGAGGCGCGAGAATGCGGTGCGCAGTCTGCGTAAAACAAGGGCAAGCTGGAAGCGCACTGCCGGCAGGCAGCCGGCCCGGACTGCACACGCGGCCACCATGTGACTTGGAAAAACCTGCATCGAAGGAACTTCACCGCGGCGGATTTCTCACATCCCCATATCCAAGCGACTGCTTACCTCCATGCCAAGCTGGGCCGCCTTTCCCCGCATCAATCTGAATGTGTTCGCCAAGCGACGCGAATGGCTGGCGGTCCTGGTCTGGCCGCTGCTGGGCGCGCTGCTGATCGGCCTGGTCTGGATCAACGCCGCCGAAAAGCGGGAGCGCAGCCGGCGGGAGGCCGAAAGAAGCGTGCGCAGCGAAGCGGTCGCCGTCGCCGATTCCTATTCCCAGCAGCTGGCCCAGATGATCGAGCAGGTCGACCAGATCACGCTGCGGCTGAAATACCATTGGGAGGATCCGGTGATCCCGGTCGACCTGGAAAAGGACAAGGCGCACGGCATCTTCCCGGAAAGCCAGCTCCTCTATGCCAACATCTTCGATGCCAGCGGCAACCTGGTCACCAGCACGATCTCCAGCCGGCACTCGGTCAATGTCTCGGATGCGGATTATTTCCAGTTTCACCGCCGCGAGTGCTGCGCCGGGCTGCTGATCTCGCCGCCCAGTCCGAGCCGCTTCCTGGACCGTCCCATCATCCGCTTCACCCGCCGCCTGAACCGGCCGGACGGCAGCTTCGACGGCGTGGTCTTCGTTTCGGTGGAACCGCCCTACCTCGTCGCCCACCAGGAAAGCGCCGCGCCCGGCGAGCACGACTTCGTCTCGGCGCGACTGGCGAGCGGGCCGCTCCTGGCGAGCAAGGTCGGCAGCCGCAGCAAGAACTACCCGGTGTTCTACAAGCAGGATCCGCTGTTCCCGACTCCGTCCGGCATTGCCGTCGAGCCGGCGGAAAAGTTTCACGACGGCCGGGCGCGCCTCGTCGCCTGGAAGAAGCTGGGCCAGTATCCGCTGGTGGCGCTGGCCGGCTTTTCCCTTCAGGACGCGATGGCGCCCTACGAGGCGGAGGCGCGGAGCCTGCGCGAGACCGCCATCTTCGAAAGCCTGGCGATCCTCGCGCTGTCGCTCGCTGCCGCCTGGGTGGCGGCACGGCTGGCGCAGCGGCGGCGGCAGGCCGAGGAAACCCGGGAAACCTACCGCCTCGCCACCGACGCCGCCAACGAAGGCTTCTACATGATTCGCCCGATCCGCAACCGCCAGGGCTATGTCGACGACTTCCGCCTCGACGACTGCAACAACCGGGCAGCGGACCTGCTCGGCGTCACCCGCGAGCAGCTGCTCGGCCTGAAGGCATCCGAACTGAAGCCGGCCTTCTTCCGCGACGAGATGCTGGCGCTGTCGCGGCTGGCGCTGGACCGGGGCTTCATCGAGGACGAGCTGCGGGTGTCGCCGCGCAGCCCGCTGCGGGCGAAGTGGGTCTACCGCCGCATCGTCCGGTCCAGCGCCGGCCTGGCGCTGACCATACGCGACATTTCCGCCGCCAAGGAGCAGGAACAGGCGCTGGCGGAACTGGCCAACAACGATACCCTCACCAAGCTGCCCAACCGGCACTGGCTCGCCACCTTCCTGCCGGCCGCCGTCAGCCGGGCGGCGCAGCGCCCCGGCCATCTGGCGCTGCTGTTCATCGACCTCGACAACTTCAAGAACGTCAACGATACGCTCGGCCACGACGCCGGCGACGAGCTGCTGGTGCAGGCGGCGCATCGGCTGAGGAACGCCGTGCGCGCCAGCGACCATGTGGTGCGCCTGGGCGGCGACGAATTCGTGGTGGTGCTCGACCATGTCGACGTGGTGGAGGACGTGTCGCGGGTGGCCAAGACTATCGTCGGCGCCATCGCCAAGCCGTTCGCGCTGGCGGCCGGCACGGGCAACCAGGTGAATGCCTCCATTGGCATCAGCCTGTTTCCGAACGACGGCCAGGATGCCGAAACCCTGCTCAAGCACGCGGACGTGGCGATGTACGCCGCCAAGGCTGCCGGCAAGGGCCGCTATGCCTATTACCACACCCACCTGTCGGACTCGCTCATCCTGCGCCTGTCCAAGGAAAGCGCCTTGCAGGAGGCGGTGGCCAAGGACGAGTTCGTGGTGCACTACCAGCCGCGGGTAGGCATGAGCAGCGGCCGCATCACCAGCATGGAAGCCCTGGTTCGCTGGCAGCGGCCGCAGCATGGCCTGGTCTATCCGTTGGATTTCATCGACGTGGCGGAAGACATCGGGCTGATCGTGCCGATGGGCGAGATGGTGATCGACAAGGTGTGCCGCCAGCTGGCCCAATGGAAGCAGGAGGGCCTGGCGCTGGTGCCGGTGTCGATCAACGTCTCGCCGCAGCAGCTGAAGTCGGGCACCCTGAGCGCCTTTCTCATGGCCTGCATGGAGAGGCACGGCATAGGACCGGCGCTGATCGAGGTGGAGCTGACCGAGTCGGCGGTGATCGACCGCAGCCAGGTGGTGACGCAGGAACTGGCGGCGCTGCGGTCGCTCGGCATCAAGCTGATGATCGACGACTTCGGCACCGGCTATTCATCCATGGCCCAGCTGCACCGGCTGGACGTGGACGTGCTCAAGGTCGACCAGGCCTTCACCCGCGCGCTGTCCGAGGGCAGCGAAGGCAAGCTGCTGTTCGGCGCCATCATGTCCATGGCCAGCGCGCTCGACATCTGCGTCGTGGCGGAGGGGGTGGAAACGGTGGAGCAGCTGAACGTGCTGCAGACGCTGGCCTGCGACGAGATCCAGGGCCACGTGGTGTCGCAGGCGGTGAGCGCCGGCGACATGGCCCAGCTGATGCTCAAGCGCTTCCTGCTGGCGCCGCCGCGCGGGCCGGGCCGGCTGGCGCCGGTGTAGCAGCCAGGGCGTCAGGATGGCGGCCGCTTCGCATGGCGGCCTCCGGCTCTGCAACCTCCAGCAGCTTCAGCACCACCGCATCGATGCCGCCCACGGCGATGCGCTCGAGCGCCACCCGCACCAGGGCGGATGTGCGCAGCCGCAGCGTCAGCTCCCGCCGCACGGCCCCGGCTGCCGCCATCAGCAGCAGCTCGCTTTCCAGCAGCGCCCTGTCCTCCGCTTCGAAGAGGGCAAAGGCGTCCGCCGCCGATCCATGCTGCATCGCGCCGGCGAGCTGGAACAGCAGCGGCTGCGGATACAGCATGCCGTCCTCCAGCCGCAGCAGCAGCACCTGGTCGAATTCCGAAAACAGCTTGCGCAGCACGCGCACCGCCGCGCCCGCCTTGCGGGTGAGGTGCAGGCGCTCGTTCTCCCGATGCAGCGAGATCTTGTGGCGCGACCGTGAAACTTTGAGCAGCAGCTGGTTGGAGTGCAGCGTGCGCCGCAGATATTCGATCAGCCCGATGGCAAACAATGTGACAAAGGCGTAGTTAACCGCGACAATCACATCGCTGCGGGAAATGCCGTCCACCTCGCCGAACGGCATGATGAAGAAATGCAGGCCGAGGAAGAAGCCGAGCGTCGCGCTCAGCACGGCCGGCCCGAGGCCGACCAGGTACTCGACCAGCAGGCAGGCGACCACGAAGAAGTGGAAGGCGGCATGCGGCGCCAGATAGGGATGCAGGATGTAGCGGATGCCGAAGATCGCCATGGTGATGGCAAGCGACAGCAGGTAAGCCTGCGGACGCGGCATGCGGGACCAGTTTTTTGCGTTTTTGACATTCATGATTCAGACAAGCGATCAAAACCTTCACAAGCAGGCAGGCGAGCATGTGGTCATGCTCATCCACGGCATGGGCGCCAACATCCTCGAAGTGGACCGCCTTGCCCAGCACCTGCATGGCGCCGGCCTGTCGGTATTCGCGCCCAACATCCGCGGCTTCTGCCATGGCACGCCCGCTTCGGGATGGGAAAACTGGCTGGAGCAGGCAGCAACGCATGTGCGCCGCCTGAAGCAGGACTATGCAACCGTGTCACTGGCCGGGGTATCCATGGGTGCCACGCTGGCGCTCGCGGTTGCCGAGGAGGAGGAACTCGATAGCCTGGTCCTGCTGGCCACTGCCCTGGCCTACGACGGCTGGGCCATGCCCTGGTACCGTTTCCTTCTGAAAATGCTGCCGATTGTACCTTTTAAGGAACGCTACAGCTATCGCGAAAGGGAGCCATTCGGCCTGAAGAACCCGGAAATGCGGGCCATGGTCAGAAAGGCATTGCTCGCCGACCGGGTCTCGGAAATGGGCGGGGATTCCATCTCGCTGAAGCACACCACCGAAGGCTTGCGACTGATCGCCCATGTGCGCCGGCACATCGCGAGCGTGAGCGCGCCGACCCTGCTGATGCATGCGATCGAGGATGAGACGGTCTCCATAGGCAACGCGGAATGGATTCACGACAACATCGCTTCGGCGAGCAAGGAGTTGATCTACCTCGGCGACTGTTATCACATGATTACCATCGACAACGAGCGCGAGACGGTGATGCAGGAAACGGAGCGCTTCATCAAGCGCAGCCTGAATGCCTCCCAGCCGGCGCCCGCCTTCGAACAGCCGCCGCTGCTGTCGCGCGAACTGCGACGGCTGCTTCGGGGCGGCGGCTGATCCCATCCCGCTTCCAGGAGACCCCCATGCTCAGAACCGCCGCCCTGCTCGCCCTTCTTGCCCTGCCCTTCGCCGCGGCCGCCGGCCCCTTGATGAATCTTTCCGCCCAAGCATCGAGCCAGGTGCCGAACGATGAGATGCAGGCCGTCCTGGGCATCACGCGCTCCGGCGACCAGCCCGGGCCGCTCAACGAAGCGGTGCTGTCGGCACTGAACGACGCGGTGAAGATCGCCAAGGCGGTGCCGGGGGTACGGGTGCAGATGGGCGCGCTGAACACCCAGCCGGAGTGGCGCGACGGCCGCCAGACGGGTTGGCAGGTGAGCGGCGAAATCATTCTCGATTCCCGCGACATTCCGGCGCTCGCCAAGCTGAGCGGCAACCTCGGCCAGCGCCTGCAGCTGCGCGGCATCGGCTTTCACCTTTCCCGGGAGCGCCGGCGCGAGGAGGAAAACCGCCTGCTGCAGGAAGCCGCCGCCGCCTTCCGCTCCCGGGCGCAGGAAGCCGCCAAGGCTTTCGGCTTCAGCCGCTACGACATCGAGGAGCTGTCCCTCGACCAGCCCATCGCCTTTCCGGGACCGCGCCCGGTGGCGACGCGTGCGATGGCCAAGTCGATGGAAGCGGCGCCCATACCCTCCGAAGCGGGACAGGCGGAAGTGACGGTGAACGTGAACGGACGCATTCGCATGGAATGATCCCGGGTGTAGCATGGATCAATCAGCATGACCGCCCGAAAACCACTTGGTATTCTTTTCGTCCAAGGTTTATGCAAACTCAATCCGTCTTTCATCTCCCGATTGAGGGCAAGAAAGGCTGGGTTAAGCTGTACCACCAAGGGTTCCTTTCTTAACCTACGGAAATCCACGCTGGAGGACACCATGCAGGCGGACGGGAACTGCAATTTAGGAGGTCGCCGCCGGCGCCCCGCTGCCCGCCCGGCCGCGTAACAAGCCGGCGGCGCGGCTCTAGCCACTCTGTTCTCGCCCATGTCCTGGTTCGCGTCCAATAGACAGCAAGCCCTTCATGAACTCAGCGTCCTGAAAGGCAACGTTCGGTTTCTGTTGTTGTGGCCGTTGCTGGCACTGCTCATCGGCGTGCTGGGATGGACCTTGCTGTTCGCCAATCTGGAGAAGGAAAAACGCGCTGCCGAGGCCACCGCGATGCAGGAAGCCGAAGTGCTGTCCCGCGCCTATGCCACCCATCTGCACAGCACGCTGCAGGCCATCGATCAGATCGCGCTCTATGTAAGGCACGGCTGGCAAACCGCGAATGGCCGCTATCGACTGGAAGACATGCATGCCCATGCCGCGCCGCCGATGATTTCCGGCTTCTACGTGGCGCTGATCGACGCCGACGGCGAATTGATCACCAGTACCGTGCCCGACATACGCCGCGTCAACGTGGCGGGAAAACCTTATTTCGCGGCGCAGGCGCGAAGCGCTGACGAACTGTATATCGGCTATGCCCGCACGGGGGATTTCACCGGCCAGCTGGTGGTGCCCTTTTCCCGTCGGCTGTCCCATCCGGATGGCAGCTTTGCCGGCATCGTGCTGGTATCGGTGGTGCCGGAGCATTTCATCTCCGGCTTCGACGAGGCCACCATCGGCGAGCATGGGTTCCTGGGCATCCTGGGCATGGACCGGCGCGCCCGCCTGAGCCGTCTGGGGATCCAGGTGTACCGCCCGGAGGCGCCGGCCTTGCTGAAGCAGCCGGCGGTGACGGGCGAAGCCGGCCGGATGGCGCTGGTTACGCCAGACTGGTTTGCCGACCGCCGTCCGCGCTACATCGGCTGGAAAACCACCGCCGACTACGGAATGATCAGTCTGGCCGGCATCGATCAGGAAGCGGCGCTGGCGCCCTACCGGGAACAGCGTCGGACCGCGATCGAATATGGCGTCCTGGCTTCCTTCGGCCTGGTCGTACTTACCCTGCTGGTGATGTTCTTCTCCTGGCGCCTGGCGTGGCGCAAGCACCAGTTCGAGACCATGCAAGCCACCTACCGCACCGCCACCGAAAGCAGCGACGAGGGCTTCTTCATCGCCAGTCCGATCTACGACGGCAGCGGCCGCGCGACCGACTTCCGCGTCACCGACTGCAACCAGCGCGGCGCCGAACTGGTGGGCTACCGCCGCCACGAACTCGTCGGCCGCACCATCTCCGCCATCTATCACGGGCAGACCGCGGAGCTGACCATGAAGATGCTGCGGCGCGCCCTGCGCGACGGAAGCTATGAAGGCGAAACGGAACTGGCCAGCATCGGCCTGCCCGGCCCGGGCTGGATCCACATCCGCATCTCGCGGCCGGACCACGACCTGGCCGTCATGCTGCGCGATATCAGCGAGGCCAAGGCCCACGTCAGCGAACTGGAGCGGCGCGGCAACCATGACGCCCTCACCAGTCTGCCGAACCGCCACTGGGTTCAACAGCACCTGCCGGAGATCCTGAGCAGCGCGGCCGTCCAGCGCATGCAGGTCGCGCTGTTGTTCATCGACCTCGACGGCTTCAAGATCATCAATGACACCATGGGCCATGAGGCCGGGGATGAAGTGCTGCGCCACGTCGGCCGGCGGCTGAAGCTGGCGATAAGGCCGCATGACCACGTGGTGCGTATCGGCGGCGACGAGTTTCTGGTGATACTGGAAAGCCTGCACGCCGCGGAGGATTCGGTTCACGTCGCGCGCCGGATATTGGAAGCGTTCGGGCCGGCCTTCCGCATCACCGCCGGCACCCATCAGGTCGGCACCTCGATCGGCATCAGCCTGTTTCCGCAGGACGGCCAGGATGCCAACACCCTGCTCAAGAATGCCGATATCGCGATGTACTCGGTCAAGACCGACGGCAAGCACAGCTACTGCTTCTTTCATCAAAGCTTCCACGACGCGCTGCAGGAACGGCATCGCAAGGAAGCCGAGCTGCGCCAGGCGCTGGAGCACGATCAGCTGGTGATGTACTACCAGCCGCGGGTCGACGTCGCCACCGGCGCCACCTCCAGCATGGAGGCGCTGGTGCGCTGGGCCCATCCGACGCGGGGCATCGTCGAGCCGAACGACTTCATTCCGCTGGCGGAGGAGACCGGGCTCATCGTGCGCCTCGGGGAGCTGGTGATCGACAAGGTGTGCGCCCAGCTGGCGTTCTGGTCGCGCCAGGGCGATCCGCTGGTGCCGGTGTCGGTCAATGTCTCTCCGCGCCAGTTCACTCAAACCGACATCGCCAGGATGCTGGGCGATTGCCTGCAACGGCACCAGGTGGATCCGGCGCTGCTCGAAGTGGAGCTGACCGAATCGAGCATGAGCGGCGACGGCGACGAGGTGGCGCGCACCTTGAGCGCCATCCAGCGCATGGGCGTGAAGCTGCTGGTGGACGATTTCGGCACCGGCTACTCTTCGCTCTCGCAGCTGCAGCGGCTCGATTTCGATGTGCTCAAGGTGGACCGCGCCTTTACCGCCCAACTGGAAAAGACGCGCGAAGGCACGGTGCTGTTCTCGGCCATCATCACCATGGCGCACGGCCTCGGCATGCGGGTGGTGGCCGAAGGCGTGGAAACCCTGGAGCAGATGCGGGCGCTGAAGGCGCTGCGCTGCGACGAGATCCAGGGCTTCCTGGTGTCCCGCCCGCTGCCGGCGGCCGACCTGCCGTCGCGATTGCGGCAGGGCCTGGTGCCCTCCATGCTGTGAGCAGCCAACACGAAATTCCAGGCATCATTGATGCAAATCAAAATTTCCGGGTGCGCCTCTCGGCGATGGCCGTTACATTGCAGTCAATGGCCGGTACCGGCAGGGCGGCGGCCTATCGCATAGAATGCTGCAGCGCCGCCGCGACATGCCTGGCACCGGACTAGCAAACCCGGCATCGTCCGGCACAACCCACATCATCGATGAACCTGCTTAACCTAGAAGGCAAAAGCCTTGAATGGCTTATCAATTCGGCAACCGACGCCATGCTGATCGCCGGCCGCGACGGCAAGATCGTGCTCGCCAATCCGCGGCTGCTGCAGCTGTTCGGATACACCGAGGATGAACTGCTCGGCCAGGCCATCGAGGTTCTGCTGCCGGAACGCCTGCGCGGCGGCCATGTGGCGCAGCGCAGCGGATTCGGCTCCCAGCCCAAGGCGCGGCCGATGGGTCTCGGCCTGGAGCTGTTCGCGCGCCACCGCGACGGCCGCGAATTCCCGGTCGAGATCAGCCTGTCGCCGCTGCCGAGCGAATCCGGGGCACCGGCCGTCATGGCGACCATCTACGACATCACCCGCCGCAAGCAGGCGGAACTGGGGCTGCTGGAGAGCGAGGCGCGCATGCGCGCGATCGTCGATACCGCGGTCGATGCCATCATCACCATCGACGAGCGCGGCATCATGGAACGCTGCAATCCGGCGGCGGTGCGGCTGTTCGGCTACGACGAGTCCGAAATGGTCGGCCGCAACGTCTCCATGCTGATGCCTTCCCCCGACCGCGAGAGCCACGATGGCTATCTGCAGCGCTACCAGTCCACCGGCGAACGCCGCATCATCGGCATCGGCCGCGAGGTGTTCGGCCAGCGCAAGGATGGCTCCGTCTTTCCGATGGACCTCGCGGTGGCGGAGATGCGGATCGGCGGGCGGCGCATGTACACCGGCATGGTGCGCGACATCAGCGAACGCAAGCAGGCGGAGGAACGGCATGCGCGCCTGCTGCGCGACCTGCGCAGCGCCAACGAAGAGCTGAGCAGCTTCGCCTACGTCGTTTCGCACGACCTGAAGGCGCCGCTGCGGGCCATCGGTTCCCTGGCCGACTGGCTCTCCCAGGACTACAGCGACAAGTTCGACGACGAGGGCCGCGAGCACATGCGGCTGCTGATCAGTCGGGTGCATCGCATGGGCGCCCTGATCGACGGCATCCTGCAGTACTCGCGCGTCGGCCGCATCAAGGAAGCGCCGGTGCCGGTGGACCTGAACCAGCTGCTGCGCGAGACCGTGGATCTGCTGGCGCCGCCGCAAGGCATCGAGATCCGCGTCGCGCCCGACCTGCCGCAGGTGCTGTCGGAGCCGACCCGCATGCAGCAGGTGTTTCAGAATCTGCTCTCGAACGCCATCAAGTACATGGACAAGCCGCGGGGTCTGATCGATGTCGGCTGGGCCGACGAAGGCGATTGCTGGCGCTTCTCGGTGCGCGATAATGGCCCCGGTATCGAGGCGCGCCATTTCGAGCGCATCTTCCAGCTGTTCCAGACCCTGGCGCCGCGCGACCGCATCGAAAGCACCGGCGTCGGACTGGCGCTGGTGAAGAAGATCGTCGAAATGTACGGCGGCAAGGTTCGCGTCGAATCGGTCATGGGCGAAGGCACCACCTTCAGCTTCACGCTGCCCAAGCACCCCGGCGCCGACTGACATTGATCCGATCGGAAAGGACGAATGAAGACAAGCAACAAGCCCATCCTGCTGGTGGAGGACGACCAGGTCGACGTGATGACCATTCGCCGCGCCTTGAAGGAAATCCACGTCATGAACCCGGTGGTAAACCTGGAAAACGGCGAGCAGGCGCTGGAGTACCTGCGCAATCCCTCTGCGGAAAAGCCTTGCATCATCCTGCTCGACCTGAACATGCCGATCATGAACGGCATCGAATTTCTGGACGTGGTCAAGCATGATCCGGCGCTGCGCCGCTTCCCGGTGGTGGTGCTCACCACCTCCCAGGAAGAACAGGACAAGCTCAACAGCTTCAACCTCGGCGTCGCCGGGTACATGGCCAAGCCGGTGGATTATCGCCGGTTCGTGGAGATGATGCGCTCCATCGACCTGTACTGGACCATCAGCGAGCTGCCCTGAGCCTGATACCGACCATGCCTACCGAAGCCGGACAGCGTCCGCACATCCGCGTACTCGTCGTCGATGACGATGTGGTGGACCGCATTGCCTGCCGCCGCGCCTTCGCCGCCAGCCCCGACATCGACTTCAGCATGATCGAAGCCGAAACCGGCCGCGAAGGGCTGCAGCTGGCCCGAGAGGAACGGCCGGACTGCATCCTGCTCGATTACCAGCTGCCCGATCTCGACGGCCTGGAGTTCCTGACCGAGATCACCGATGACAGCGGCAAGCCGGCCTATCCGGTCATCCTCCTCACCGGCGCCGACAGCGCGGCGGTGGCGGTGACGGCGATGAAGCGCGGTGCCTGGGACTACATCGGCAAGGACACCGAGCGCCGCTACCTCGAACTGCTGCCGGGGGCGATCCAGCGCATGCTGCGCGAGCGCCGGCTCGACGAAGGCAAGCGCCAGGCCGAGATCGCGCTGCGCCAGTCGCAGACCCAGCTGCGCCAGCTTGCCGCCCACCTGGAGAGCGTCAAGGAAGAGGAGCGCAAGCGCATCGCCCGCGAGATTCATGACGAACTGGGCGGTCTGCTGACCGGCATCAAGGCCCATGTCTCGGTCTATCTGCGCCGTGCCGCGCGCGCCGGCACGCCGCCCGACCCGCTGCTGACCGATGCCGCCGGCCTGGCCGATACCGCGCTGGAAGCGGTGCGCCGGGTGATCACCGACCTGCGCCCGAGCGTGCTGGACCAGCTCGGCGTGTGGGCGGCGCTTGAATGGTACGCCGGGCAGATCGAAAAGCGCTCCGGCATGCAGTGCACCTGCCGCATCGATGCCAGCGCCGCTGCCATGGAGCTGGACGCGCAGCGCAGCACCATGCTGTTCCGGGTGGTGCAGGAAGCGCTGACCAATGTCGTGCGCCATGCTGACGCCGGCCGCGTCACGATCGAAGCGATGTGCAGCGACGACGTGCTCACGGTGGAGATCACCGACGACGGCCGCGGCATCGCCGACAGCGGCGCCGACAAACGCGAATCGTTCGGCATCATCGGCATGCACGAACGCACCCGCCATTTCGGCGGCAAACTCAGCATCACCGGCACGCCCGGCGCAGGCACCCGGGTGCTGTTGCGGCTGCCCCTGGAGACTCCTCATGACGAATAAAAAGATCAGCGTCCTCCTGGTGGACGACCATGCCGTGGTGCGAAAGGGCGTGGAACTGATGCTGGCCGATGCCGACGACATCAGCATCGACGGCGAAGCCGAGAATGCGCAGCAGGCTCTGGAACTGGTCAGGGAGAGGAACTTCGACGTGGCCCTGGTCGACATCGCCATGCCGGACAAGAACGGGCTCGACCTGCTCAAGCAGCTGCGCACCGAAAAGCCGAAGCTGGCGGTGCTGATCCTGAGCACCTATTCGGAAGAAATCTATGCGGTGCGGGCGGTCAAGCTCGGCGCCGCCGGCTATCTCACCAAGGACACGCCGGAAGCCACGCTGATCGGCGCGGTGCGCAAGGCCGCCGCCGGCGGCAAATATTTCAGCCCGGCCCTGGTGGAAAAGCTGGCCGGCATGTTCGGCAATGCGAGCGCCGCCTCGCATGACACCCTCTCCAACCGGGAGCTGGAAGTGATGAAGCTGATCGCTGCCGGAGAAAGCCTGGTGAAGATCGCCGAGACCCTGCATCTCAGCCCGCATACCGTGACCACCTATCGCGCCCGCATCCTGGAAAAGATGGGCATGAAGAGCAACGCCGAACTGACCCGTTATGCCATTGAAAACGGTTTGCTGATGTAGCAAGGCAGGCGGAAGGATTTCATCGCGGCAAACGATCGGAAGTTTGTGGGGGAAGCCCTACAAGCCGATGTCCGGGTTTTTGCTACAGGAATCAGTCCGTCTTTGCCGATACCGGTCCCGTCTCGAATTGATGATACTGCTCGCATACGCTGCAGTCCTGCTCGCTTGCAGGCGAAGCAGCCAACAATTTCAGTTATCAACGGTGACCATCATGATCTCCATCGCACACATCGACAAAACATCCGCTCCCCGTGTGCAGGATGCGCGCTCGCTGCACTCGCGCGACCATTGCTCGACTTGCAGCCTGCACAGCCTGTGCCTGCCAACGGGCCTGTGCGAGTCGGAGATGAACCGTCTGGACAAGATCATCGGCCGCCGCCGCAAGGTGCTGAAGGATGAGGCGCTGTACCGCATGGACGATCCGTTCACCACGCTGTACGCGGTGCGCCTGGGCCACTTCAAGACCCATCAGGTCACGCCGGCCGGCGACGAGCAGATCACCGGCTTCCACATGGCCGGCGAACTGCTCGGCATGGATGCCATCAGCACCGACCGCCACCACTGCTATGCGGTGGCGCTCGAAGACAGCGAAGTCTGCGAAATTCCGTTCGCCCAGCTGGAGCAGCTGTTTGCCGAAATGCCGACCCTGCTGCGCCATTTCCACCGCCTGATGAGCCAGGAAATCACCCGCGACCAGAACACCATGCTCCTGCTCGGCAACATGCGCGCCGAACAGCGCTTTGCCGCCTTCCTGGTCAATCTGTCTTCGCGCTACAAGGTGCGCGGCTATTCGCCGACCAGCTTCCAGCTGCGCATGTCCCGTGAAGACATCGGCAACTACCTCGGCCTGACCATCGAAAGCATCAGCCGCCTGCTTGCCCGCTTCAAGAAACAGGCCCTGCTCAAAGTGAGCAACCGCGAAATCGAATTGCTGGACCTGCCGATGCTGAAGCAGCTTGCCATGCAGGGCAATACGGCGCACTGAAGCCTTCGCATCTGCATTCATTGCACTTACTGCTCCGGCGGCCGCCTGCCCTGCGACCGCCTTCCAGGCCGCTTGCGGCCCGTTCCCGTTTACCGGATCAGCAGCACCGGCACCTTGCTCGACGCCAGCACCCGCGTGGCGGTGGACCCCAGCACCAGATTTCTGAGAACGCCGTGACCGTGGGAACCCATCACCAGCAGATCGATGCCATTCTGTTCGGCATAGGCCTGGATCTGCTCGCCGATATCGCCGACCCGGTAGCCCGACTTGAAGCCGATGCCGCGTTCGCGCAGCACCTGCTCCGCCCCGGACAGCGCCGCAGCGGACTCGTCGCGGTAATAGGCTTCCACTGCATCCGTGCCCAGCACTGCCCGCACGCGGCCCGGCGGGATCGGCGCATGCACATGCAGCAAATGCAGTTCCGGCTGGCCCTGGTACCAATCAAGGTGCTTGAGCACATAATCCACGGCCTTGCGGGTGTATTCGGAGCCATCCACCGCCATCAGAATCTTCATTCTTCCTCCCGTTCATGATCTCGTATCGGCCCGTCCCGTCGGGCACTACGCAATGACGCCATCCTAGTGACGGCAGGCCGCCGCACGCATGATCCACATCAAAATTTTCAGTCTTCCCTTTTCGGATTGGCTCAGCGGCTTGATCCTCGCCGAGGCGGTGCACCTTGTTTGCATTTTTGACTTGGATCAAGCGCGCCGGGGGTCCCGAATCTATGCTGCGAGCAATGCAATCCCGATCCACCTCACTGACTGGAGGCGTCATGTTCAAGACCATACTTGTGCCGACCGATGGCTCGGCCCTATCCGACAAAGCGATTGCCAACGCTGTGGAACTGGCGCGCTCGCTGGGCGCAAGTCTGGTGGGCATGTCGGTGGCGGAGCCTTATCCCTACCCGCATTCGCCGCGGCCGGATGGCTCCAGCCTGATCGTCAGCGATGCCCGGTCCTTCGAAGAGAAAACCGCCGCGCTGGCGCAGAAGAACGTGGAACGAATCGCCGAAGCGGCCAGGGAAGCCAAGGTGCCGTGCGAAACCGTCGTGAAGGTCTCCGCCAGCCCGTATGAGGAAATCGTGGATGTGGCCCGGAACGCGAAATGCGACGCCATCGTGATGGCCTCGCACGGCCGCACCGGCATGAGCCGGCTGCTGCTCGGCAGCGAGACCCAGAAAGTGCTGGCTTACTCCACGCTGCCGGTGCTGGTGGTGCGCTGAGGTGGCGCGCTGAGCCGCGATGCCAGGGACGGCCTTTCCGGCCATCACTGCGCCGTGCCTACAGGCCGGCGCTCAGATGCTTCACCGGCGCATGCTGGTGGCTCTGAATTTTTTCCTTGTGCTTCAGCACCTGGCGGTCCAGCTTGTCGACCAGGCCATCGATGGCCGCATACAAATCTTCCGCGTAATGGTCCAGGTGAAAGACATTGCCCTTGACCCGCAAATTCACTTCCGCGCGCTGCCGCTTGTCCTTTTCCGACGGCTTTTCGACGCCGAGGATGACCGCGATGTCGATGATCTGGTCGAAATGCCGGATGACACGCTCCAGCTTCGTTTCTACATATTCACGGATCGCCGGGCTGATGTCGACATGCTGTCCGGTAAGTAGCAGGTTCATGCTTGTCTCTCCTGTGGTGGGGTAGAAATGTGACCAATGACGCCAGCCATGGTTCGTACCGCACGCACGAGCGCGAAAGGACGGGAATGAAACGGCCGGCGGCAAGGGAAGGCCTGCCCGCCGCGAAGCAGGCGGTCAGGCCTGGAGGGAAACGGCTCAGCGCCGGTCTGCGCCGCGTCCTTCGCTGGAACGAGGCGGCGGTGCCGCATCGAGATCGAAGTCCGGGTCGTCCTCCGGATTGATATAGTCGATGCGATCGATGCCAATGTCGCTGTCCAGGCTGACATCGCCGTTGCGTCCGGCCGTCGACTGCTCGCCGGTGCCGGTCATGTCGTCGCTGTCGTGGCTGACCTCGAGCGTATGGCTGTCGGGGTCTTCGTTGGTACCGCGGTCCAGGCCGAGCACCTCCTCTTCCACCGCCCGCAGGCCGCCCTGAACATCGCTGCCCGAGTCGGAGATGTCGCTGGGTCCCAAGGCATCGGTGCCGTGGCCGATACCCAAACTGCGGTCGGATTCAGGCATGTTGTCGGGATCGAGAGTGCTTGATGCCATGATTGCTCCTGTTTCGTTGATGAAATCACGGGCGAATGCATCGCCGGAGCAAACGATTTTTGCAATATCCATGCCACTCGCTTGCGAGTTAAGCGGATGAAATTTTCATCTGCCTGCGACCGGCAGATCAGCCTCTGCGAACGGGCGCCACGGTGCTTTCGCCCTGCCTGGAGCCGCCGTCGGTACGGGAGGAAATGCAGCAAGGCATCGAGCGAACCATGCGCTGCGTTCCGGACGTGCAGGGTTTGCCTGCGCAGCGCAAAGTTTGCAAGCGGAGAGTCGCAACCGGCAGAACCTGGAATGGTCGGTGGCCTGTGCCGCGCTGCCGCCCGTGCATGAAAAACGCGTGATCGAATCGGGCTCAGAACACTTTCTGCAGTTGGAGCCAGATCTGCGGCACCCGCTTGCTGCCGTCGCTGTCCTTTCCGGTGGTGGGATTGCGCAGCGGATTCTCGCCGATGCGCCATGCCATCATGGCTTTTGCCGCCCAGCCATCCCGGCTCCAGGAGAGCGAGGCGCCCATGCCGGACAGCCCGACCTTGGCCGGTCCGGCGGCGCCAGCCCATTGCGTCTTGTGCTGCTGTACCAAGCCGCGATCGGCAAAGACGCCTGCCTGAACGGCCGGCGTGATGGCACGGCGAATTTCTGCATTCAGCAGCCAGCCGTGGTCGCCCGCGCCTTCGTTGACGGGATAGGCGCGTACGCCGCTCGGCCCGCCGAGGTAAAGCTTCTCGGAAGAATCGAGGTTCTTCGATGCATTCTGCCCATTGGCTGACAAGGACAGGGTCCAGGCGCTGCCGACACTTTGATAGCGCAGCAAGTTCCAGCCGAGTTTCGAATAGTTGCCCGCCGCCTTCGGTCCCTGGGCATCGGCCGCCGCATCGCCGCCATTGTCGAGCGCCAGGCGGCCCGTGGCCAGGCCGATGCCGTAGCCGGTGTAGCCGCCGCCCATCCAGCCATCGAAGGTGCCGCCGGACAGCGATGCGGTGAACACCTCCATCTGCTTGTCGCTGATGGTCGCGCCATTGGCGCGGTTCAGGTAGCCGCGACTTTCCAGCATGCCGGAGAAGTGAAGCTTGCTCATGCGGGTGATGACGAGCGGATAGCTGAGGCTGGCGCCGTAGACGGTGGCCCGGCCGGCGGCATTGGTGGCCGCCAGTTCGGCGCCGAGGCGGTAGTCGTACCAGGCGGCATGGACGGCGAGCTTCCAGCCTTCGACGCCGATCGGCCGCACATAACCGCCCCGGATGTAATTGGAGCCCTGCGTGGCCAGCAAGCGCAGGTTGGCCTGATCGCCGCCGCCGAAGGGATTGTTCAGGTTCAGCAGGCCGCTGGCCTGCAGCGTGCCGGTGCTGCGAGACCCGGTGTTGGCCAGGTCGATGCTGCCGTCGACACGCGGCGTCTGACGCAGATCGAGCAGCAAGTCGATGTCGCCCGCCTCCTTGCCGGCGTCGAGCGCGGCATTGGCGCGCACGCCCGCCAAGTCGTTGAGCAGGGTCATGCCGCGTTCGAGCTGATCCAATTGCATCGGCTGGCCAGCCTGCTGCACCGCTTCCACGTAACGCCGCACGCGCTCCGCCGGCATGCCGGGTAGGCCGTCCGCCGGCCTCAGCCGCAGCGCGGCAAAACGGCCTTCGATGACCATGACCTGGATTTCGCCGTTCATCACATCCTGCGGCGGCAGGTAGGCACGGGCGCCGTAGCCTGCGTCGGCATACGCCAGACTCAGCTCGGAGATGGCGGATTCGAGCTGCGGCAAGGTCAGCGCGCGGCCGATGTAGCGCGCCAGCCGCTGCTGCAGCTTGTCTTCCGGGAGCAAGGTGTTGCCGCTGATGCGAAAGGCACGCACTTCGACGGTATCGCCGACGGACTGGGCCTCCAGCGTCGTCGAAGGTTTGGCGTCGAGCCGCGGTGGCGCGGGCGGAGGCGCTTGCTCTATGCCCCTGAGCAGGCTGCCGGCATCCGGCACCTGCGCCTGGGCGGCGGCGCCGAACGCGGCAAGCAGCACCGCCAGCAGCGGCCTGTGCCGTATCCGTGCCGCAGCCGGCAAAGAGGACTGGATTGCAGCGGCGCGCGGAGGAGCGGCTCGTCGGGCGTTGGCAGGTGTCATGGCGAATGGGATATGGCAAAGTCGAACCCCGAGCATAAGTAAGGGCTTGCCAAGCAACCATATGAACTATGTCATCCCGGTTTCGTGGGACGCGCCGCCGCGGCGGCACGGTTCGATGGCGAAAGAGCGCAGCCCAGCCGCGTGCTACACTCGACAAACCGCCCGCATGCCGGCCCGCTGGCGCAATACAGACATCAAGAAAAACATCAAACACGTTGATGGAGGAGATATGGCAAGGAAAGCCCGCATCGCCGCGCTCGCGGCTTCGTTCACCCTGACGCTTTGCGCCGACGCCTGGTCGGCGGACATCGCCCAGCCCCTGCCGGCGCGCAAGCCGACACTGATTCGCAATGCCTATGTGATGACCATGGACCCGGCGCTCGGCGACGTCCCTGCCGGCGACGTGCTGGTCGGCGACGGACGCATCATGGCCGTCGGCAAGAACCTTCAGGCGCCGCCGAATGCCGACATCGTCGACGGCAGCCATGCCGTCGTCATGCCCGGCCTGGTGGAAACCCACTGGCACATGTGGAACACGCTGGTACGCGGCATGGAAGGCGACCGCACCGGCCACGGCTATTTCGACGTGGTGCACAAGAAGGCCGGGCCGCAGTTCACGCCGGACGACGAGTATCTTGGCGTGATGATCTCCGGCGCCGAAGCCATCAACTCCGGCACCACTTTCGTCCATGACTGGAGCCACAACCTGCGCAGCAGCGACCATGCGCGCGCCGGCCTGAAGGCCTTGAAGGATCTCGGCATCCGCGGCCGCTTCTCCTATGGCTACTTCACCACCATCGAGCCGGACAAGGTTAGCAATCTGGACGACATCGCGGCCGTGAAGCAGCGCTGGAACGAGTTCTCGCCGGAGGGGCTGCTCGACCTCGGCATGGCGGTGCGCGGCCCGCTGCCTGGCGTGCCAAAGGAAGTGGTGGACCAGGAATTCGGCGCCGCCCAGAAGCTCGGCCTGCCGATTACCGTGCACGTGAACCAGATTGCGCGCAACAAGGACATGGTGCAGAAGCTGTGCGATGCCAAGCTGCTGCGCAAGGAGGTGCTGCTGATCCATGCGATGCTGCTGAGCGACGCCGAGTACGATTGCATCGTCGGCAGCGGCGCGGCGGTATCGCTGAGCCCGGTGTCGGAGATGCGTGTGGGATACGGCTTCCCCCGCACCAATGAACTGCTCAAGCGCCGCATTCCGGTCGGCCTGTCGGTGGATACCGCTTCCATCACCGGCAATGGCAGCATGTTCGACGTGATGCGGGCGACGCAGAATGCCGCTTCGGGTCTGCTGCAGGACGAGTTCGCACTGCCGGCGCGGCGACTGCTGGAACTGGCCACGATAGGCGGCGCCAAGGCCATCGGCATGGATGATCGCATCGGCTCGCTGACGCCGGGCAAGCGCGCCGACCTGATCCTGGTCGATCTGCGCGGCTATCACATGATGCCCCTGACCGACGTCGCCAACCTGCTGGTGCAATCGACCCAGCCGGCCGACGTGAAACTGGTGATGGTGGATGGCCGCATGCTGAAGTCGAACGGCGAAGTGGGCGGCGTGAACCGCCAGGCGCTGGCCGAAGCCGCCGCCCGTCGCAACGAGGAAATCATGCGCCAGGAAATGGCGGACCGGGTCCAGAAGAAGCAGCCCTGAGGGACTGCGGGTGCGCGATGGCATGCAGGCAAGCGCTATCGCATGCTCAATTCCCGAACACATCGGCCAGCGGCCAGAACGCTTGCCGAACCCTTCCTCGTGAAATGAAGACGGCAGGCCAAGGCCTGCCGTTCCGTAAGCGCGGGCGGCACGCCGGCCGCCCGATCGGATCAGAATTCCTCCCAGTCGTCATTGTCGCCGACGGCTGCCAGTGCGGCCGTCGGTATGGCGACCGGCCGTGCCACGAAAGCGGTGCCGGCCTTGCTCGTCGGCGACGCAGCCTTGGTGCGCAATGCCGGCTTGTGCACCGGTTTGGCACGGCCGGGGACCTGCTGCGACAGGGCGGCGCCAGCCGGATGACCGGCCGCGGCCTGGTCGAGTGCATGCGCTTGAACATGCTGACCATATGCGCCAGTTCCGCGGCCTGCTCCTGCAGCGCCTGAGACGCGGCGGCAGCCTCCTCCACCAGCGACGCATTCTGCTGGGTGACATCGTCCATCTGGCCGACCGAAGCCAAGGCCTGGGCGGGTTCCGATTTTCAGGTTTTTCATGTTGTTTTCGAGCGAACTTTCCAGCAGACGAACGGACGGGCGCTCTCCATCGGGAAGAGGCGTCCGTGATCGGAACATCGTGGTAAAAGATAAAGACCGGCCTGCTGCCCCACCAGTCCAGATAAATGGAAATCCCTGTAGGCGTAAGGGACATCGGCCGTCGTGAAACTCCCACAGGTGGCCGAACGTTCCGCTCGCCTAAATGCCTGCCCTAGAGGCTCGCCGGCCATGCTCGGCGACTTCTGCCATCGCCGCCTATTTACCCACGGCACGAGACGCTTTATCATCCTGCGGAGCAGCATGCCGGAAATCATGGCGTCCATGAGACAGACCTCGCCCTTATAACCAGATTATTACTAAACCAAAGTTGGTAATGGGCTTTACAGACACGCACGGGCGCTTGCGCCAATTCATCCAGGATATCGCTGTCATTCGCAGCAACCCGCGCGCCACGCTCGGCTGGCCGCTTTTCTGCATGCTGGTGTGCCTGGTCATCTGGAGCATTGTCGCGTCCACCCTCTCGGCAGAGAAACGCAATCTGCGTGACGCCGCCTTCCGGGAAGCCGCCTCGCTGGCCGGCTCATACGCGGAACAATTGACGCGCGGCGTGGGCCAGCTCGACCAGATCGCCCGCACCACCGCCTTTTATTGGCGCAAGTCCCGGGACACCTTCCGCCTGGAAGAACAGGCCAATCAGGGGCTGTATCCGGAAGAACATGCACTGATCGTCGGCATCACCGATGCGAACGGCATGCTGGCCACCTCGCTGAGGGTGAACGCCGGCGAACTGGATTTTTCCGACCGGCCTTACTTAAGCCGGCACAAAAGCGGCAAGACCCACGGCCTGGAAATCACCCCGATTGAAAACAGCCGCCTCCATGAAGGCAAGACGGTCAACTTTTCCCGCGCCCTGCTGGGCGCCGACGGCAAGTTCGCCGGCGTCGTGTTCGTCAGCGTGAAGCCCGACTTCCTGACTTCCCTGTATGGCCGCGCGCTGGCCAGCCGCGACGACGTGCTGGCGGTATTGACGCGCGACGGCACGATGCTCGCCGCGGAAATGGGTGACAACATCCGGCGCCACAGGAGCATCGCCCGCAATCCGATGCGCTTCGACGGCAACAGCGGCATGTACATTCTTCCTGCCGACCAGAACATTGACGGCCTGTCGCGCATCGTTGCCTGGAAAGCCATCGACAACTATCCGCTCGTGGCGCTGGCGGCGCTAGCGGAAAAGGCCGTCTATGCGCCTTACGAGGAGATGCGGCGCGCTTACCTCGGCATGGCTGCAGCCGGCACGGTCATGCTGGCGTTGATGGCGTTGATGGGCGCTATTTATTCGGCGCGGCTAACCCAGCGACGACGCCATGAAGAAGAGATCAAGAATACCTACCGCCTCGCCACCGACCATGCGCGCGAATCGTTCTTCATGCTGCGCGCCGACTATGCCGCCAGCGGAGAGATCCGCGATTTCATCATCGAGGATTGCAATCAGCAAGGCGCCGACTTCTTCGGCACCAGCAAGCAGCATTTGATCGGCGGGCGACTCACCGGCCTGTACCCGCCACCCAAGTCCGGCATCGTGCTAGGCATCTTCCGCCAGGCGATGGCCCACGGCTTTCACGAAGACGAATTCCGCATGCACTATGATTTCGTCGCCAAGACCAGGACCGTCTGGTACCAGCGGCGAATCATCCGTTCCGGCAGCGGGGTGGCGGTTACGCTGCGCGACATCACCGATGCCAAAACCCATGCGCAGGCCATGGCGGAACTGGCCAACAGCGATGCGCTGACCCGGCTTCCCAACCGCCACTGGCTGGCCCAATTCCTGCCAGAATGCCTGGAGCGTGCCGGAAAAGCCGGCGCCAAGGTCGGCATCCTCTATATCGACCTTGACGACTTCAAGAACGTCAACAATACCAAGGGGCACGCCGCCGGCGACGCGGTGCTGAAGGCGGCGGCGCAGCGTATGAAAACGCTGCTGCGGCCGGGCGATCATGTCGTACGGCTCGGCGGGGACGAATTCACCGTGATCCTGCAGCGTATTGTGGATAACGACCATATCGCCCGCGTCGCCTCCCGTCTCGTGGAAGACCTGTCCCGTCCCTACGATGGCGGCGATGAGAGCGCCAGGCACGTCATCAATGCGTCGATCGGCATCAGCGTCTATCCGGACCACGGGACCGACATGTCCATCCTGCTGCAGCATGCCGATGTCGCCATGTACGCCGCCAAGGCTGAAGGCAAGGGCAATTTCCAGTTCTACGCGGGCGCCATGTCCGACGCCTTGCTGCACAAACTGGGCATCGAACAGGCGCTGCGCCATGCGGTAAAGGCGGATGAATTCCTGTTGCACTACCAGCCGCGTGTCGACACACGCTCCGGCGAGCTGCGCAGCATGGAGGCTCTGGTGCGCTGGCAGCATCCGGAGCGCGGCCTGGTGCCGCCGCTGGAATTCATTTCCGTTGCCGAGGACACAGGCTTGATCGTCGAACTCGGCGCCCTCGTCCTCGAGAAAGCATGCAGCCAGCTGGCAGAATGGCGCCGCATGGGCTTGCCGCTCAAGCCGGTCTCGGTGAACGTCTCGCCGAGGCAGTTCAACTCGGACAATCTGGTGTCCACCCTTACTGGCGCACTCGCGCGCCACGCGATTCCGGCCGACCTGGTGGAGCTCGAGATTACCGAATCCTGCATGATGTCGGATACCGAAAAGGTCAGCGCCAGCTTGGCGAAACTCAAGGCGATCGGGGTGCGGATCTCGGTGGATGATTTCGGCACCGGATATTCATCGCTTTCCCAACTGCAGCAACTCGACGTGGACGTGCTCAAGGTCGACCGCTCCTTCACCCGCAACCTTGCCGACGGCGAGCAGAGCCAGGCATTCTTCATGACGATCGTGTCGATGGCTCATATCCTCGACATGCAGGTCGTGGCGGAGGGGGTTGAGACCGTTGAGCAGCTCGAAATCCTGCAGGATCTTTCCTGCAATGAGGTACAGGGCTATCTGATTTCCAAGCCGGTACCGGCCAATGAAGCGGAACAATTTCTCCGAAAGAAGCTGCTCTTCAAAGCGCCCGGCTTCCTGCGACTGGCGGCGCAAAATAGTTGACGCCTCGCGCCGATTCAGCAGCCCGGCGCAACCGGGCATGCTGCGAAGCCGGGTGTGGCCGGCTTCATCAAAATCAGATCTTCACCTGCTCCATGGTTGAGGGCACGAACAGGTCACCGATCTGCATCTGGCGCGCCGACAGGCCTTGGGAATGGTGATAGCGCAAGAAGGTCTCCAGCGCTTTTTCATTGCCATGAACACCGTATGGCCAGTAGTCCTGTCCCATCAGTGCCACCGTCTCCTCGTATTCCGCCGGCAACCAGGGCATGGTCGTTTTCAGGGCCGCCACTTCGGACAAATCTCGCTGAGCAATCTTCTTTGCCTCGTTGAATGCTTTGAAGACGCTGGAAGCCAGCCATGGATGCTGGGCCACCAGTTCCTTGCGGATGCCAATCACATGCATCATCGGGAAGATGCCGGTCTTCTTGAAATACGCCTTTTCGACGCTGCGAAAATCAGGAAAAAGCCTCGCGATATTCGGATGCCCCTGCGCGTAGCTGCTCGGTGCCCGCGGCGCCACCAATGCATCGATCTTGCCATCCACCAGCCATTGATTGAGCGTTTCCTCGACTGGGATCGCTTCGCATTCGACGTCAGCCGGAAGGTTGATTGCCACCTTCTCATGTCGACCTGGCTCCTCTACCCCGCCGGTGCGCCAACGGATGTCCGACGGCTTCACGCCGTACTCATCCTCCAGGATGCCGCGCACCCATACCGGCGCCGTCAGCTGGTATTCGGGCACGCCGACCTTTCGGCCGATCAGGTCTTTCGGCTCGCGGATGCCGCTGTCCTTGCGCACATAGATGGCGGAGTGGCGGAACATGCGCGACATGAACACCGGGATGGCAACGTAGGGGCAGGCACCACGGGAAGTCAACGCGGTATAGCTCGAGAGCGAAAGTTCGGCGACGTCGAACTCGGAGGAGCGCAAGGCACGGAAAAACGTTTCTTCCACCATCAGCGGCAGATAGGTGGCGTCGCATGCCTCAATGGCGACGCGACGATCGAACAGGGCGCGAGTGCGGTCATAATCCCACACTGCGACAGACAAAGGGACAGTCATTGTCGTTCCTCCTTGGTAGTGGTCCTCTTCGGGACCGTTGATTGATTTGGTTGCGGCACATCTGCTGCTCGCGGTGCCTTACCCTTGCCTCCCCGTTCGGAGTTGCATCCCGGTAGGCCGGCCTTGAAAGAAGGCGTCGCGTCGTCAACGTCGTACACCTTGCCTCCGGTTTTGCCCCAACAAATGGCACAGGTTCAGCGTAATGATTCTACACGCACCGCAGGCTTCCCAATGCAGGCCGTCATGCCCCGGCTGCCCGCAGCGATTTGACAAGCAAAACGTTACAATGGTTGATATGGAGGGTTAGTTCATGAACGTCTTGCGCATGCTCCGCATTTCGCTGTTCGCGCTGATGCTAGCGGGCTTGGCCAGTGCCTGCAGTCCGTTGCCAGTGACCCCGGATTTCTATGGCGCTCCGGCAGCGGCCTACCCAACTCAGCGCACCGTGGTCATTACGCCAGCTACCCGCTATGTCAACGTGGAAGGTGGGGAAACCATCAATTTCGCGATTGGCGATAAATCCTTTGCGTGGCAATTTTTCGCTACGGCTCCACGCCGTTTCGATCTGAACTTCATCGCTCCGCCCGGCCTTCTCGATCATCGTGTTGAAGCGTTTGTTTCTCCCGATCCACGATATATCGGGGACAGTGGCGACAAAAATTAGGTTATTGGAGTCTCTGAGGGCGGCGCTTTTGCTGATGCTGGCACCAGCAGCCTCTTCCTGCCGGCGATTGTGAGTATATGCGCCTGACCGCTCCCGGCCGATCAGGGCCAGCTGTTGCCAAGCTTATTTCGGAACCAGCGCAGCAAACTGCTCGGCGGCATAATCGCCTATCAACAGGTAGACCCACGGCGCAGGATGCAGGCCATCGGGCATCATTTCGGCTATCTGCTTCCCGTGCTCCATCGCATAGTTGGTTAAGTATGTATGCACGTCGATGACCGGTACGCCGATCTCCGCGCCAAGTTCGCGGACCGCACCTGCTCTGTTTGCCACTTCCCGGTCCGACTCATCGCTTCCACCCGATAATCGCTGTGCGGTAGGCTGAGTTGTCTGGAGTACGACCTGCTTCCCCGCACCTTGAGCGGTCAGCACGAGTTGAGCCAATGCTTTCTTAAAAGTAGGTATGTCATATCGCCAGTCATTGATCCCGGCGACAATAATGACGTGGCTGGCTCTCGACGCGAGCATTCTCTGCTTCCAGGCCGGTCTATGCCCCCCGGTGCCGTACAAAAGGTCCATGGCCGAAGTTCCGTTGACACCGTGTCCCTCTACTGGCTGCTTGGTACGCAATGCGAACTGCTGAACGGAATTGGGTCTCGCAATCTTCGAAGGCATTGCGCCGTTCACACCCACCACCGAAGAAGCGCCGTAATACTCCACCATGATCCGGTCGGGATGCGGCGCAGATCGACCAGTGGCCAAAGTCGATGCTTGGATCGCGCTGGTCTTAAGGGCTGAAATTGCAATTGCTAGCCCAATTGCCTTCATAAACGCTTTTTTCATCGCGTCATTATCGAACGTTGCTTCGGTATATGGATATGCTCGTCATCACAATATATCAGCATGTCGGCAGATATTTGATAGACATCCTAAAGATGACTGAGTCCAGAGGCCCAACAATAAACTTCAACAATGGATTGAAAAGTCCCTATTTGGTTTCGCCCCCGTACTACCGGAACGGCGGTATCAGTAATATAGCGCCTGTCGTTCCCTGAACCGCCGTGGTGAGGTAATCCTCCCGAAAAGTAAGCGGGCATGAAGGTAGAATTTTCTCTAATCAAAACGAGGAAGTTTTACATGAAGAAGTCGCGCTTTTCGGAAAG
>NZ_FZOT01000007.1:0-165759 GCF_900188095.1 Noviherbaspirillum humi
CTGGAGAACCCGGGCAAGCTGCCGCTGGAGTTGATCGAGGTGCAGTCGGGCGCCTACCTGGGCGAGGATGACATCGTCCGCTTCGAGGATAAGTACGGGCGGGCGTAATGAAGTGGTGATACCTTCATCGCCCGCGTACTGATCGATTGACTTTTATTAGCCAATGCTGGCGGCCGCCCGATTCTGGCGGCCGCTTTTTAGGAACCAGCGCATTGGCTTAGCGCTGCGTTGATTCGCTGTCTGGCTCCCGGTCCCGTTGGTCAGGCTCTATTGAATCAGGGCGAAGTGGCTTCATAGGCACCAATGTCGATCGTGCCATTGCTAGGCCGTGATTGTGTCTTCGCCACGTGCACATACTGCATGGACGGCACCAAAGAGATACCGGAGGCCGCAATGCCCGGTGTGAAACCCGCATTAATGAACGGTGCCCCTGAAGCCGGACGCAGGTCGTAGTTCGCACGGTCGACAAAAGCGGGACTGACCGCTTGGTAGTTCGTCTTTTGAGCCGCGCCAGCCTGATTGGTAATCGTACCGCCGCCCGCGAAAACATTGTTTTGAATGAGTGCCGGTGTCGTGACCGCGCCGCCGATCAATATGAATGTGCCTTGAGAAGCGTCGTTCAAAAAGGTGTTATTGACGACATAAAGATCCGTCCCCGGATTTACTGCGCCCTCTTCCGCATACGCAAGCAGATTCGGATTCTGGTTTGCCGCCGGCTGTTCGATGATATTTCCAATCACGTAAGCCGTACCGCCGTTTGGCAGGTCGACTTCGTAACTGGGTTGTCCGCTCGCTGTCGTGCCGGCTTGGCCGGCTGCAGTACTCGAAAACCGGTTATAGAGAATGGTATTCAGCTTGGCACGGGACTTCAGGTTGTGCCCGACGTTAGCGTCGTGTGAAAAGTTGTACCTGAACGTCAAGCTGTTGACCGAGCCGATGTAAAGATTGTGGGAATAGCCATCTCCATAGCCATTGTGGCCGAACTCCGTGTTCTCGACGAGGATGTCGCTCACACCATCGTTATTCGTCAGAATGCCGTTTTCGTTGTCGTGCAAGAAGCTGTTTCGCAGAGTGAGATGCTTGCCATCCAATCGAATCCCTGCGCCATTCCGGTCTGCCACCCTGGCCCCGTACAGCTCGACGTTTTCGATGACGGTCCCTACCCCTCCAACGACCCAGGTACCCTTGCCGAGGGCGTTCTGTCCAGCTGCATCGATGCGTGGACGGCCGTTGACGCCACGAACGGTCAGATTATCTGCATAAAATGCACAGACGTCGCCGCTGTAGGTGACAGAACCGTCGATCTCCACCACTGCGCCGCTTGGCGCCACTCTCAGTGCCTGACAGGGCGTTGCATATTGCTTACCGGGGCCTACGGATAGGACGTTGCTCGCAGGTGCTGGTGCTGGTGCTGGTGCTGGTGCTGGTGCCGGTGCAGGCGCAGGCGCAGGTGCAGGTGCAGGTGCTGGTGCTGGTGCTGGTGCTGGTGCTGGCGCAGGCGCAGGCGCGGGCGCAGGTGCTGGTGCTGGTGCTGGTGCTGGTGCTGGTGCTGGCGCAGGTGCTGGTGCTGGTGCCGGCGAACTCGGCTTGTTGCTCTTGTCCGTGCGCTTGGCAGCAAAGGTGGATGTCGTGTTGTCAGTCGACGCGGCCGTTGAAGCGGCATCATTTGCGGTAGCGGCACTAGTCGCAGCGCCCTCTACATCGGTTGAACCGCCACCGCCACAGGCAGCGAGCATCAATACCGAAACGCAGCTTAAAGCAGTTACTCTGAAGATGGGTTTTTTAATGCTTGTCATGATCGACTCCCCGGAAACACAATGGAGTCGATTAGACCTTTCTTCGGATAAAGATTTCCTTGGTTTTACATTTTGTTCCAAAGGAACTTTACCAGTTGTTAAATTGCCCTCGCAGATTTTTATATCTGTCTAGAGCAGCCCAGGAGGCTTGATCAACATGGCAATGGAATTCAAATATTGATAAGTGTTCAGAGCAAAACTTCCACGGCTGAAGGATGGCTCAAAAAATCCTGGGGGCTTGCCGACCGTCCGTAAGCGCCTGATTGAAAAACGACCACAAGGTCACCAACCTCTGCTTCGGGCAGTGGAACGTTGTCCGCCAAGATATCCAGCGGAGTGCACAACGGGCCTGTGACGGTTACATTCTCATGCACCTTCCCCCGCATCCTGTTTGCAATGGCAACCGGATAGTTTTTCCGGATCACCTGGCCAAGATTGCCTGACGCAGCCAAATGATGGTGCATGCCACCGTCGGTGATCAAGAACACTTTGCCACGCGATACTTTTCGGTCGATGACACGGGCGACATAGACACCGGCTTCGCCAACCAGGTATCGCCCCAGTTCCAAGATGACTTCCACGCCCGGATGTTTCTGGGCCAAGCTTCCGCACTTTTCCCGGAAAAAATCTCTCATCGGGATAAGGTCCAATGGCAGTTCACCCGGGAAGTATGGGATGCCGAATCCGCCGCCGATGTTCAGGTACTTCAATGGCTGGCTTCCGTGCCGTGCCAGTTCCATCGCCAAATCGAAGACTTGCTTCTTTTCCTCGATCAAGGCGGAAGCGGCCAGGTTTTGCGATCCGCTATAGATATGAAAACCGAGGCATTCGATCTGCATGGTTTCCATTTTCTTCATCACTTCAGGGATGGATTCAGCGTCAATACCAAACGGCTTGGGCCCGCCTCCCATGCGCATCCCGGAGGCACGCAGCGAAAAATCGGGATTCACTCGCAACATGACCCGTGGCGACAAGCCCAGCTCACGCGCCAATTTCGCCACCGTGTCCAGTTCCCGCTCGGATTCGACGTGGACGATCACATCGGCATAAAGTGCGCGCCGCAGTTCCTCGACCCGTTTCCCGGGCCCGGTGAAATTGATGCAGGCTGGAGGAACAGGCGTATCCAGCGCGATGCTCAACTCGCCTCCGGATGCAACGTCGAATCCGTCCACCAAGCCTGACAAATGCTGCACCAATGCCGGCATCGGATTCGCCTTGATCGAGTAATGCAGCTTCATCGAGGGAGCCATCACCTCCCTGACCTGCTGCACCCGCTCGCTCACAAGTTGACGGTCATAGGCAAAGAATGGCGTTGAGCCTGTCCGACCGGCCACGCGCAAAATGGAAAGGCCCCCGACATGCAGGCAGTCATCGATGATGTCGAACTGGGGCGGCACCCTGGCTTCTCGGCTGGATTGATTCATCTGAAGAATTCGCAAATTGGGACTGCACCAGCTTCCGATCGAGTTTGCCGTTCGGATTGCGTGGCAATGGGTGTTCAACAATCACGACCTGAGCAGGCACCATGTAGGCTGGGAGATGCTTCTTGCACGCCGCGATGACCGTCGCAGGGTCAAGCGTCTCGCTGACTGAAGAGATGACAGCCATTACAGACTGGCCCCAGGAAGCATGCGGGACGCCGAAAGCAATCGCTTCTCGCACGCCAGCGATGGTGAGCAGCACTTCTTCGATTTCCGTTGGGCTTATCCGGTAACCGGAAACCTTGATCATGTCGTCGCGGCGGCCCACAAAGTAAAGATAGCCCTGCGCATCGCGGCGCACGGTATCGCCCGACCAGACGGCAATTTCGGGAAACGGCAATCCCGTCGGTTGCTGTGGCAACGGGCGAAATCGTTCCGCCGTTTTCTCGGGATCGTTCCAATAGCCCAACGCCACCAAAGGGCCACGATGAACGAGTTCTCCCGGCTCATCGACATCGCAAGGCGTGCCATCTGGACGGACAACCAGGATATCGGCATTGGGGATCGCCTTGCCTATCGAATCCGGCCTTTCCATCACTTGATCCGGCGGCAGGTAGGTTGAACGGAATGCCTCGGTCAAACCGTACATGAGATAGATGCGGGCCTCCGGCAACTTCGCGCGCAGCGACTCCAGCACTGGACGTGGCATCGCGCCACCGGAATTGGTGATGTAGCGCAGGCTGGTCGTTTCCGGCCAGGACAAGTTCGCCAGCTGTCCCCAAAGCGGGGGTACGCCGGCGAGACCGGTGATCCGTTCGTCTCGAACCGCATTGACGACGTCTTGCGGCAATAGGTAATTGATCAACACTGCCGAAGCCCCACTATGAAATGCCGTGGTCAACTGGCTCAAGCCATAGTCGAAGCTCAAGGGCAACGTACAGAGAATGCGGTCATCGGGGCCATTTTCCAGATAGCTTGCGACGCTCGCTGCCCCGGCCATCAGATTGCGATGAGACAGGACCACGCCCTTGGGCTTTCCAGTGCTTCCGGACGTGTAAAGAATGGCCGCCATGTCACTATCAATCCGCCGATGCACGTCCCGGTTCGTCACCTCGGTGACTAGCTCCTTCCACAGTAGGACACGGATTCGCGGCGGCAGCGACGAAGGCACGCCTTGATCGACGAGGATGATGGTATGCAGTTCGGGGCATTCCGCCAGAACCTCCTGCAACTGCACCATTCTGTCGCTGCTCGTGACCAATATGCGAACTGAAGAATCACGACAAACATGAGCGACTTGCGGCGCCTTGAGGAGTGGATTGACGGGTACCATGACGCCCCCCGCGGCCGCAATGCCAAAAAGCGCAATGACGGTTTCTATTCTCTTCTCGAGGTACACTGCGGCCCGCTCACCGGCGCTCAGGCCATGAGCGATCAATCCTGCCGCTGCGGCCCTTATTTCATGGTGCAGCTCGGCATAGCTCAGTCGCTGCCGCCGATAAGCAAGCGCCGTGGCCTCCGGAGCATGCCGGGCCTTGCGCTCGACGAGTTCATGAATCAGGTGCGCGCGCACGGCAACCCCAGCCAGCGTCGGTTTTCAGCCACCCTGCGTGCCGTCGCGCAAAGCGCAGCGTCATGCGCTCGATTTGATGCCATGGTGTCCCATCAGGTCATACAGCGTGGGCCGGCTGATGCCCAACAGCTCGGATGCCCGGGCGATGTTGCCATTGGTCCGCGCCAATGCACGCACGACCGCTTGATAATCCGCTTCATCCCGAATCTGCCGAAGGTTGATCGGCTCTTCCTCCGTCGGCATGCCCGCCGAAGCACCGCGCAGCCCGAGGTCCTCGGGCTGGATCTGTGGACCGTCACTCATGATGACCGCGCGCTTGATGCAGTTCTCCAGTTCCCTGACGTTCCCGGGCCAGGCGTGGTTCTCTATCATTCCCAGCGCGGCGGGGCTGAACGACAAGCCGGAGCGGCCTTCCCTTTCACTGAATTTTTCCTTGAAGTGATGGGCAAGCAGCACGGCATCCGCCACCCTCTCGCGCAAGGGAGGAATCATCACCACGATCTCGCTCAGCCGATAGTACAAGTCTTCCCGGAACTGGCCGGCGACGATCTGATCTTGAAGGTTCCGGTGCGTGGCGCAAACGATGCGCACGTCAACGGGAATTTCCCGATGCCCGCCGATACGCTCGATCACCCTCTCCTGCAAAAAACGCAGCAGCTTGGCTTGCAATGGCATCGGCAAGTCGCCAACCTCGTCCAGGAAAAAAGTGCCTTCATGGGCAAGTTCGATCTTGCCCTGAGTCTGCTTCGCCGCCCCGGTGAACGCGCCCTTCTCGTAACCGAAGAGTTCACTTTCCAGCAGGTTTTCCGGAATGGCAGCGCAATTGATTGCCATGAACCGCTTGCTGTGACGAGGACCTTTCTGATGCAGGGCCCGGGCCAGCAACTCTTTGCCCGTGCCGCTGTCACCGAGCAGCATCACAGACGCCGACGATGGCGCGACTTTTTCAATACTGCGGCAAACTTTCAGCATGGCGGGATCGCGGGTGACGATGCCGCCCGGTGCCGCTGAAAACTGTGCCTGGGACAGGCGCCGGTTTTCCTGCTGCAGTGAATGCAGGTAAAAGGCGCGCTCGATGACAAGCGCCAGAATCTCCTGATTGAAGGGCTTCTGATGAAAGTCGTACGCTCCCAGGCCGATTGCCTTGACTGCATTGGCATGGTCCTGATTGCCGGTCAATACGATGACCTTGGTATCCGGCGCAATCGCCAGGATCTGTTCCAGCGTCGCCAATCCCTCGCTAGCGCCTTCAGCATCCGGCGGCAGCCCTAAATCCATGGTCACGACGGCAGGCTCGTGACGCCGCATTTGGTTGATCGCACTCTCGCGGTCGCTGGCAAGCACGACGTCATAAGCATCGAAACTCCACCGCAGCTGCTTTTGCAGCCCGAGGTCATCTTCAATGCACAGTAATTTCAGTTTCTGCTGACTCACCAGCAACTCCTTCGTCATTTGTCACATCCGCCGCCACGCTCTGTGGCACATAGATTGGCAGCCGGATTCTGAAAGTGGTTCCATGCGAGACCGCGCTGGCAACGGCAATGCTGCCGCCCAACTCATGGATGTATTCCCGCGCCTCGAAAATGCCAATCCCCATTCCCGTCGACTTGGTGGACACGAATGGTTTGAACAGTCGTTCACGGATAAATTCTTCACTCATGCCCTGACCGGTATCGGCGCAAACGATGACCGCATCCATTCCATCGCGCTCGATCGACAAGGTGATGCGCCCATCCTTTGGAGTCGCTTCGATGGCATTGGTCACGAAATGCGCGATCACCCGCTCCAGTCGGGAAGCGTTGCCGAAAGTTGACATCCCGCTCGCCGAGATCTGCATCGTCAGGCCCGGATGCAGGGCGGCGCGGAAGTTCACGATCTGCTTCAGCATGGCATCCAGCGCCACCGGCTGCGGCGCTTCGGCGGATTTGCTGCGATTGAAACGCTGCAGCAGCGTTTTCATTTTCTCCACCGAGTAGGTGACCGTCTCGAGCATGTCCTGCTGAAATTCAGGACTATCCTTGTGACGCGCAGAATTTGCGACCAGCAGCGACAACTGCGCGACGAGATTCTTCAGATCGTGCACAACGAAGGTGGACATCCGGTGATACGAATCGAATTGCCTGGCAACGAGAAGCGCCTGCGCCGCTTCGTACTGCGCCAGGTAGCTTCCCGCCTGGCTGCCCGCGATCTTGAGCAGATCCAGCACCTCCCAATTCAGCGCTATCGGACTACGCGGGCGCGCCAGCACGATGAAGCCGAGCAGCTTGGCATTGACGATCAACGGCACGACCAGCCAGGCATCAGGCAAAGTCAACAGCCAGCCCGGCAGCGCGAGATTCTGGTATTTGACAGGGTCTTCTTGCCATTCCTGAAGATCGATTATCCATTTGTGCTGCTCGAGAAAGCAGCACAACGCTCCCTGCGCCGGCTCTTGTGCCGTGGAAGAGAAGGTATTCCAGTGGCCAGCAGGTTCGCATTGTCCGGTCTCGCGCCTTATCCACAGCGCTCCTCCGGGGCTCTCCACCAGATTCGCAATAGCTTCAATCGTACGTTGATAAGGACTGTCATCCGCTTTGGCCAGAGTGCGCGTGAACTGCATCCACTCTTCCCGGTAGTCGTAGCTGTAAGCAAAGAAGTGCTTGCTCAAAAAGACCCGGATTCGGGCACGGAACGCGCCGGAAAACATGACCGTGCCCAAGAGCAGCAATGCGCCAAACAGAAACGCAAGCTGCATGAAGCTGCCCCAATTGCCACCCACGTAGCGCAAGTAATAACCCGCTGCCGCCATGGCCAGAAGGTACAAGCCTGCGCCGAAGAGCGCCACGGAATGGAAAAGAAATCGGCGAGAAACCGAAATCGTCGTCGCCCACTTTGCGCTGCGATGAGCGGAAACTGCGATCATGGGAACGATCAAGGCATTGATGATGCCGCGCGCTGACCAGACGCCCGGATTGATCTGCCTAAAGAGCATGGCTTCGCTATATAAATAGAAGTCGAATACGAATATCCCCCCTATCCCCAAGCATGCGAATTTGATGCCCCAGCGCTGTTGAAGAGACGCCGAACGAAGGACCTGCTCGACGAGCAGCATTCCAATAATGGACAAGCAGACGTAGGCGCCGGCGCCCGAGAGCAATTGCAGCAATGGCCACGCATCCGAGTTTGCTTGCCAAAGCGAAATCGCGGCGGCCAGCAGCGCGAAGCCGGATATGCCTGCGGCCATGCGCCGTGTTTCGCCCGCCTTAGCAAGGCTACCCTGCAGTGAAAGCAGAAACATCAGCCACGCAACGTCACGCGCCAATTCAGCCGTCGGAACCAACCGGGCGGCAGTCGATGCATCAGCTTTGGGCCATGCCAGCATGCCGGCCCAAAGCGCGGCCGTGAGGCACGCAATCAGTAAGAGGAATCTGGACGTCTGTTGACGCGTAGCGAGCAAGCCGATGCTCAACAATGCAAATGCGAGTGCGGCAATGCCATAGGAAACCAGCGCTACGTCGATGACCATTGACTATCGGGCGCCTTTGCCGAGCAGGACGACCTGGACCGTGTCGATCAAGATCAGCATGTCGAGAAACAGGCTATTGTTCTTGACGTAATACAGGTCATATTGGAGCTTCTGGATGGCGTCCTGCACCGAAGCGCCATAGGGGTAGCGCACTTGAGCCATGCCGGTAATGCCAGGCTTGATGCTGTGCCGGACGTCGTAGAAGGGAATCTGCTGGCATAGCTGTTCCACGAAATAGGGACGCTCAGGGCGTGGACCGACGAAGCTCATCTCTCCCTTCACCACGTTCAGGATCTGCGGCAGCTCATCGATGCGCAGCACGCGAATGATCGCGCCGATTCGCGTGGTGCGCGGATCCTTCTTGCTTGCCCATTGGGGCGATCCGGCAGCTTCGGCGTTGTTTCGCATGCTTCGGAACTTCAGGACAAAGTAGGTCTTGCCGCCTTTGCCGACACGCTCCTGCTTGTAGAAGATGGGGCCTTTGTCCTCCACGTAAATCAGCACGGCCGTCAGGACCATTACCGGCAGGCTGATGAAGGCAATCAGCAGGCTGACGACCAGGTCGAACGTGCGCTTGCAAAATGCCCGCATGAAGCTCTGATCGAAGCCATTGCCGAACACCAGCCAGCTTGGCTGGAGTGAATCCACCCGGATCTGGCACGCTTCGCGTTCAAAGAAAGTTGCCGAGTCGGTAACGTGAACCCCATGGAGTTTGCAGTCGAGCAGTTCCTTGATCGGAATGCCGCCGCCGCGCCGATTCTTGACCGAGACGACGATCTCGGTCGCCTTGTGCCGTCGCGCCGTGGCCAGTAATGCTTCGGTCGAAGGGAGCACCGATTTGGCGGGCAGACAGGTTTGATCATTGGGTGCTTCAACGAAACCGACGATCTGGTATTTGTGATTGGTACGCCCGCTTCCCACCAGGTCGGCACATTCCTTGGCCAATTCTCCGGCACCAAAAAACAGGACGCGAGACTCGAACAGGTTGAATTGGGAAGTTTTGAGGAAAGCGATACGGACGCACAGGATGCCCAAGGCGGAAAACAGGAACACCAGACCCAGCACGCCGCGTCCAAAATACAGGGCCGGCAGGACATAGAAAGCCACCGTGATCAAACCAAAGCCAAGCGCCAGGGAAGGCATCAATCGAATCAAGATCGTACGGAACCGGCTGTTGAACTGCAGCTGATACATGCCGAGCGCGCTCATACTGAACACAATGACGCCCGCGAAAACGATGGAGGAAAGCCACAGATCCGGAAACTCGTTAATTGGAGAACGCAGGCTATCGATGAAGCGCACATTCAGCCCCAGATAGACCGACGTTACCAAAATTACAATTTCGATCAGCAAGAGGAGTGAAATCCGCTTCGAGATGTGATGGTTTCCAATTCTTAACATCGTTGGCCTTCTTCTTTTACTTAGTCGAGATCGACCGTAAGTCACTATAACACGAAGCAATTTCTAAATTACATTAATTCCCGAATGCAATCGATCAAAACTTAGTGATTTAATGATTGATACAAATCAAATGTAGTTGTTCAAATATTCATGTTCGAAAAAATGCCCCAACACTGTGTCTTACGCTTGTTGACCATTTATCAAACCAAGATCAATTTAAACCGCCGGTTTTGTAGACGGAATGAATTGCTCTTTCCAACTCATCCATGCCTTGCGGCTCAAATGCCGCGCAAGCAGTGGCATCGGCATGCGTAGCCAGTTCCCTCTCAGGTAGAGCGCTTGTGCAGCCAGACGGGTCTTCCTGTCGCAGCAGCTCGCATGATTCGGCAAGAACACGCGATGGAAAATGGCGTCCATCAACGGCTGCAGTACCGCGGGCGGCGCACCGCTTTCAACACTGATGACGATGTGCGCGGGTATCGGCGTTCCTAGGATACGCTGCGCATAACGAATCCCGTAGAAAAGCGGGCGCATCAAATCCATCTCCATGGCGCGCGCCAGAAGCCGCTCCCAGAAATTTGGCCGATCTCCAAAATGGATCAGCATGGCGTCGAGATCCATGAGGCCGCGCAGCCCTTGATCTATTTCCCCTTCATAGAAAAGGTGAACGGCGCTATGCAGGACCATGTCTTCCGGAGCGAGGACTTTCGCCCGCTCATGTCCGGCGACCGGCTGCGCGGCTTGGCACAATTTGCTGGCGTCGGGACGAATCCTTGCCGTTTTGGGCACAATCGCATGATGGACATCAAGATGCGTTCCGCGCCTGACATGGCGCATCGGCGGCAACTCATGCATCCACATGCGGTAATAGTGCTGGTCATAGGGATGAAGATGGGAAAATGCCCATCCATGCCGCAGCAATGCCGATTCAACCGCCGGCAAGCTCTCTTCGGGCACGAGAACATCGATATCGGAAAACAGGCGCCCTTGGGAGACAGGGAGCTCTGCCAGCGTATAGGCAGCTCCCTTGAGAAAGATGACCGAGTCACCCAGGTCCGCCAACGCACGGCAGATCTGCGCTGCCTCGCGATAAATGGTTTGCCGGTGCTGATGGGCGACGCCTCTTATCCACAAGAGGTGTTCCTTGACCCGGGCTGGAACGAGGTCAAGCAATCCATGGGCGGCGAGACGGCGATCCAGGCTGGCCAGGACATTCGCACTCCGCGCCTGCCGAATTGCCAAGTCCCACTCGGCCAGGCTGAATTCGAGGCCGACTTGAGGCTCTCGCCAGAGCGCCAAAAGCAGAGGCTGCCTCATGCCTTCCATCCTGCCCCAACCGAAAGGCCGGCGAAGTCTTCGATCGCTTCCTCCAGCAGGCCGTATTCATAGTCGAAGCATGCAGTCTGCTCAATCAGATTCACCAACGCGGCAAATGCCGGCTGTCCGAGCAGACTGTAATTGAAAGAATTGCCTGCAACCTGCATGAAGGCCGTCGCGGGTGACAATTCAGACCACTTCGAGCGCGCCCCTGCAACATAGCGGGGAAAGATTATCCAGGCCGGCCGGGCAGTGACATGGGCCCGATCAACGCTGTCCTGCGGCGGCTTCATGTGAGCTACGGTGCCCTTTGCGGTATCGTTCACCCCCGGACTCAGGATCGAATCCGGCACAAACTCCCTGATGACATCGATCGACCGGTTCTTCAAGCTGATGGGCCGGGGCACCGGGATCACGCTGCCATCCTCCATCGACAACAAGGCAATCTCGTCAGAGAGCAGTCGCCAGCCTCGATTCACCAGCGCGGCGCACAATGTGCTTTTCCCGGAGCCTGGCGGCGCCGGCAGAATGGCTGCATGCCCTCCTCTTTCCACCACGGCGGCATGGATCATGAGATAGCGGTGCGCGTAGTTCGATATGCACCAGTTGAGCCCCCATTCGAGCATCGGAAAGGCTTGACCACGCGGGAGGGGCTTGAACGCGGCATAGCCATCGGAACGAAACACGACTTGAGGCTTGATCCAATGCCGCAATCCGCCTGGCGATTCGACAGTGACGTGAAAGTCGATGAACGTTTCCTGATCATTGATTGGATAATCGCCATAAAGCAGATGCAGTCCGTCCGCCACATTCTCGAGCGCGGAATGAATCCGGCAGGTGAACATTCCGGTCCTGATGTCCAATCCGGGCCCGCTCAACCTTGTCACCAGTTGGTTCTTCGTCAACGTTGAAAGCTTCAACATGGCAGCGCCTCGACCAACTCCAGCGAACACAACTGCGCGAGAATCACCTCGACGCTTTCACGGTAAGGCAATGACACACACTCAACCAAATCATCCAGCGCCATGGGATCCAACTGCTGCAACGCCAGCAGCAGCTGGGTTGCCGCGGGCCCCAGCATATGGGTATCGCCGGTTGCCTCGTGGTAGACCACCGCCTCGTCGCCCCATACCCGCATGTGGACTGACCGGTCGGCTGCCAAACGCCACTTCATCTCAAGTTCACTTACGACCGCCCTGCCTTCCTGCTTTCGCAATCGACTCACAGCATGGTGGCTTTCAGGTACATGACGATTTCAGCGGAATTCCAGGGATTTGCAGTGGCGCTGGGCTTGTATCCACCAGTGGACTGCCACTCGGTGAACATGGAGCGGATGATTGATTCACTCAAGAACGGCGTCCACCCCATGCGCGCATTGAGCAAGGCCGCGACCAGGTGCATGCCAAGGTTGTCAACGTCGAAATCCCGGTGGTCAAGCAGGTAATACAAGGTCACGCCTTGGCCGGCATAGGGAGAACCGCGCCAGCAGCTGAAGTAATTTTTGAAAAGCGATTCCTGCGGCACAGGCCAGGCCTTGGAACTGACATCGTTCTTCCAGAAGCCCGGCGAGCGGCCCTGAGTCTGTTGCTGACCCGGGCCATAAGCGCTGGTATTGCAGGATGCGAATGCGGACGGCGTCGTCACCATCTTGCAGTCTGCGGCGGCCAATGCGGAACGGCTGGCCAGTGTCAGCACGACACCGGATGCTGCCACGCCCGCCGAAGTAAAGCGACGCCGGGAGTGGTCGACCGCTTCGCCCGCCAGCGTATGCGGCGGCACCGCCACCGGTTCAGCATCGGCGGACGCTTGGTTGCGGGGAGCGTCGGGCATCACCATATTTTTTCCTATTTATCCATCTATTCGAGGGCGGACGACAAGCAGGGTTGCAGCTGCAAAGTTTGCGAGACAATCAGCGTCCGAAGCCAGCGGGCACCACATTACCGCCGTCCATGCCGCCGCCTGTCTTCGCCTGATCGGAAATCAGAAATAGCTTTCCGGGATGATCAGCACATCGCCTGGCCGCACTTCCACATTTGCCGAAATATCGCCCTCTTTGATCAGATCATTCAAACGCACAGCGTATTTTTGCTGCTTGCCGTCCACTGTCCGAATAAGGTTGGCTCTGTTCCCGGCTGCGAACTCGGTGATTCCCCCGACGGCAATCAACACATCCATCAACGACATGCCGCGGCGATACGCGAGAGCCTGCGGCTTGGCGGCCTGACCGATGACCCGAATCTGTTCGGTATATGGACCAACGAAGCCGGTCACGATGACCGTCACGATCGGTTGCTGAACATACTGGGACAGCGCCTTTTCAAGGTCGCGCGCCAATTCCCGTGCCGTCTTCCCGGTTGCGGGCAGATCCTGTACCAAGGGTGTCGTGATCTTCCCATCCGGCCGTACTGACACGGTCATGGATGCCTCCGGCGTGCGCCAGACCATGACATTGAGGGTGTCGCCCGGCCCGATGCGGTAATCCGCGAGCGCATCTTCAACTGGCACGCCTGCCGAAACGGGCGCAGGTGGCAGACCACGATGGCTTGCGCATGCCTGAAGCAATACCAGCAGCGTTCCAGCTATGACTAGCTTGGCTTTACCTACTTTCATACTTGCCAATTTCACGTTGCCCTCGACAAAAGAAATACTGCCAGCTTTGTATCACCAGAAATCACAATGCCATGATGGTGCTGTTGCTGACACTCAAGTTGTTTAAAATCAATAAAATCCGGATTTTTTTTATTGTGCCACGAAAATACCCGTTTTGATCAGGCATAATTGACTCCAATCAACAAAAATTTCCTTCTGGCAAGCGCTGATTGTGGTACGGCAAGTACATTTAGGACAGTTCTTATCAGCAAGCTAACCAGAAGTCAAGCCCGTAGAAGGAGCGTAGGCCGTCATGGATGATGTCGTTTCGCAGATCGCGTCGCTGTTAAAAGGCGTCTGGAAATACCGCTGGCCTGCGGCCGCCGTTGCGTGGATCGTCGCGATCGCCGGCTGGGTCACCGTTTTCACCCTTCCCGACACCTATCAATCCTCGGCGCGCGTCTTCGTGGATACACAAAGCATCCTCAAGCCGCTCCTGGCCAGCATGACGTCGCTGCCCAATGTCGAGCAGCAGGTGTCGATCATGAGTCGTACGCTCCTGAGCAGGCCGAACGTCGAACGCGTGATTCGGATGGTCGATCTTGACCTGAAAGCCAACTCCGCGAAGGACCGGGAGGCGCTTATCGATGATCTGTCGAAGAAAATCAAGATCGCCGGGACGCTGCAGAATGACATCTATACCATCTCATACACCGGCGACAATCCACGCGTAACCAAGGACGTGGTGCAAGCGCTGCTGACCATCTTCGTTGAAGGCGGATTCGGCGACAAGAAGCAGGACTCGTCGAAGGCAATCCAGTTCATCGACGAGCAGATCAAGGCATATGATCAAAAGCTCGCCACTGCGGAAAACGCGCTCAAGGAGTTCAAGCTGAAGCACCTGGGCATGCTGCCTTCCCAGGGCAGCGATTATGGCTCCAAGCTGATGGAAGTGACCGACAACCTGAGCCGCGCAAGACTGGAACTGGCCGAAGCCGAGCAGGCCCGCGAAGCGATCAAGCGGCAAATCTATGGCACCAGCACTGCGGATCCGAAGGGCAATCCTGCGGTGGCTGCATTCAGCGATCCCGAACTGGATGAACGCATCCATGCGGCGCAGAAGAACCTGGATAACTTCCAATTGCAATATACGGACAGCCATCCGGATGTGATTGCCACCAAGCGTCTGCTGAGCCAGCTGCAGGCACGCAGGGAAGAAGCATCGAAGCACTGGAAACCCAGCGCCGACCCCGGAGCCAATGCCAGTCCCATGCTGCAGCAGTTGAAGGTATCCCTGTCTGCGGCCGAAGCGCAGGTGGCGTCGATGCGTGTGCGGGTACAGGAGTATGCGAACCGTGCTGCGCAGCTGAAGGCAATGAGCATCGCGGCGCCGGAAATCGAGACGCAGCTGGCTCAGCTCAATCGCGACTACCAGGTCAATCGGGAAAACTACGACAAGCTGGTGGCCAGCCGCGAGGCCGCCAAGCTTTCCGGGGACGTGACCGCATCGACCGAGATGATGACCTTCCGCGTCATCGACCCGCCCACCACACCGCTGAAGCCGGCCGGCCCCAATCGATTGCTGCTGCTGTCCGGCGTTCTCGCCGGGGGACTTGCTGCCGGAATCGGGCTGGCTTTGCTTCTGAATGTATTGCGGCCGACTTTCATGAGCGAGCATGCGCTGCAGCAGTCGACCGGCCTGCCCGTTCTCGGCGCCGTTTCCATGACTTGGAGTGATCAGCAGGCAATCGACCGGAAAAAGAAGGCTTACGCGTTTGCGGCGTCGCTCGTGGTTCTGATTCTTATCTATGGCGCGGCGATGGCCAAGATTCAGCTCAAGTTCTGATTGGCAACCCCCTTACCGTTCCATGGGCGGCAGCAGACGCTCCTGGGGAATCAGACCCGAATGACGATATCGAGAAAGATATGAGTATCATCGAAAAAGCAGCGAGCCGGCTCAATCAGCAGGCCAAGATCCCGCCGGCACGCTCCGTACCCGTATCGCCGCCCGTGCTCGTGCAGGCACAGGCACTTCCTTCAACGCCGGCCGACGAAGTTGAGCCTTCGCAGGCGGCGGACTACGCCCGCGAGAATATCCCCTCGCCGAACCGATTCGACATCGATCTGCTCCGGCTGCAGCAGATGGGCCTGGTCACTCCCGAAACCGGACGAACGGCGATCGCGGAGGAGTTCAGGTTGATCAAGCGCCCGATCATCGAAAAGGCGTTTTCGGCAGAACCCGGATCCAAGAAGCGTGGCAACCTCATCATGGTCACCAGCGCCATGCCGGGAGAAGGAAAAACATTCTGCTCGGTCAACCTGGCCATGAGCATCGCCATGGAGCTGGACCATACCGTGCTGCTGGTTGACGCGGACGTGGCCAGGCCGTCGGTTCCACGCTACCTTGGACTGGAAGCCGAGCAGGGTCTGCTCGACCTGCTGCACAACCCCGACCTGGATGTCCGCGATGTCATGTACAGCACCAATGTCGAGCGCCTGCGCGTTCTTCCCGCGGGCCGCAGCAACAGGCGGGCGACCGAGCTGCTGGCCAGCCAGGCAATGAGCCGGCTGCTGGAAGAGCTCGCCAGCCGCTATCCAGACCGCATCATCATCTTTGATTCGCCGCCGGTTCTCCTGACCAGCGAGGCGCGCGCACTCGCCAGCCAAATGGGTCAGATCGTCATGGTTGTGGAAGCGGAAGGCACGACCCAGCGCGGACTGAAGGAGGCGCTGCGGCAGATCGGATCGAATGACAACGTGAATCTGATCTATAACAAAGCGCAAGCCTTCCCGGGCACTCGGTATTATGGCGGCTATTACTAGGATGGAAGCCGCGGTGGCATCCTCCATCGGGCAGCCGCGGTGGCTGCTTGCCGTCGCCTGCTTATTGTCGCCGCTCGCCGTGGCGGCGGACTGGCGCTTCGAGCCGGGTGCCGCCCTGCGTGAAACATACACTGACAACGTTACGCTCAACTCAGCGGGATCCAGGCGCAGCGATTTCATCACCGACATCTCGCCGCATTTGCTGGCGACAATCAACGGCAGCTCGGTCAAGGCGCGCCTCGACTATACCCTTCAGAACCTGGGTTACGCGCGGAGCGCCGATCACTTTTCAAGTTATCATCGGCTCAACGCCTTCGCCAACACCGAGGTGGTTGACGAATTGCTCTACCTCGACAGCCGGGCCGGCATCACGCAGCAAAATCTGTCGGCCTTCGGGCCGCAAACTGACAACAATCTGAACGTGACGAACAACCGTTCGGAGGTCAGGTCGCTCAGCATCAGTCCTTACCTGCGACATCGATGGGGGCAAACCGCAACGGGAGAATTGCGCTACGGGCGCGACTGGCTGCGCTCGAACACGCAGGCGCTGAATGCCGACCACCAGGATCGATTGAGCCTGTCGGTGAACAGCGGGCCTGCCTTTGCGACACTCGGCTGGGGCGCCAACTACACGCAGCAGCGAGCCTATTATGACGGCGGCCGCACGGTCAATCTGAGCTCGGCCACTTCGAATTTCACCTATCGGCTGTCTTCGCAACTCGGACTGGTGTCCACGCTGGGTTACGAAACGAACGACTATGCCACGCTTGGTCCCAAACCCGAGGGCCTGATCTGGCTGGCGGGTGTCAAGTGGACGCCCAGCCCTCGAACGAATCTCGATGCGCGCCTCGGCAAGCGCTTCTACGGCAACACCTATAGCCTGACAGCCAGCCAGCGCACCCGCACCGGCGTATTCAGCCTCGGATACAACGAGGAGCTGACCACGGTGCTTTCTCCATCCGTTCAGCAGCTCAACGTCGATACCTCGACGTTCCTGAATGATTTGTGGCGCTCCAGCATTCCCGATCCCCAGGCACGACAGGCCTTCGTCGACGCATTCATTCGCGCCAACAACCTGCCTGGTTCACTCGCCCAGAATGTATTGTCGCTGTCGAACCGGGTCTACCTGCAAAAAGGCTTGCAGGCTTCGCTCGCATACCGGACTACGCGGGATACCGCGCTGCTTTCGTTTTCCCATATCGATCGTAGGGCCCAAACCGGGGCGTCGGCCGATATCGGCTTGCCAGGCGCGGCACTGCTGGGCCTGGAAGACCATACCCGGCAGGCGAGTGCCAACCTGATCGTTGCCCACCAATTGACCCCCCGCTTGAGCGCGACGGCGAGCCTGGCTTATTCCCGCGTGCGTTCGCTGACGGTTGATAACACCAGCAGCTTAAAGACCGCCAGCTTCTCGCTGACTCGGCAGCTGGATCTCAAGACGCAGGCAGTCATCGAGTACCGCAGGCGTAATCAGACCCTGGCATTGAATGCTGGCACGGTAGAAGAAAACGCCATTACCGCTTCTATCGCCACTCGCTTTTGAAAGACGTTCATCATGTACGAGTCGTTCTACGGATTCAGCGCAAAGCCGTTTCAGCTCAAGCCAGACCCCCTATTCTTCTATGGAAGCAAGGGCCACAAACGGGCAATGGGCTACCTTGAGTATGGCGTCGCGCAGGGCGAAGGCTTCATTGTCATCACCGGCGACGTAGGCGCGGGAAAGACCACCCTTGTGCGCAGCCTGTTCCGCAAGTTGCCCGCGAATGAAATCGTGGCGGCGCAGATCGTCAACACGCAGGTAACGGCAGATGACATCGTCAGGCAGGTGGCCGCAGCTTTTGGGTTGCCATTTCAAGGCGTCAGCAAGGCCGGATTGCTGAGCTCCCTGGAGCAATTCCTGAGGCAATGCGAACGACAGGGCAAGCGCGCGCTGCTCGTCGTTGACGAGGCGCAGAATCTGACGCCCGGCGCGATCGAGGAATTGCGCATGCTCTCCAATTTCCAGAGCGATGAGAGAGCGTTGCTGCAAACCTTCCTGGTCGGCCAACCCGAATTCCGGAGTCTTCTGCTGGGCCTGGGAATGAAGCAATTGCTGCAGCGGGTGATCGCCACCTATCACCTGGGCCCGCTCGATCTCGAGGAAACCACCGCATACATCCAGCACCGGCTCCGGACCGTGGGATGGGCGGAGGATCCCGTCATCGAACAACCGTCCTACGGCGCCATTTATGCCTACACCGGCGGCATCCCGCGAAAGATCAATACCCTGTGTGATCGGCTTTTCCTGCTCGGTTATCTGGAAGATTTGCATCGCTTCGGCGCGAAAGAAGTCGAGAAGGTGATCGCCGACATCAATGAAGAATTGATGCCGACAGCGCTTGCAAGCGAGGAGCTGCCTGCTGCGGCAATTGCAGTCGCCGCGCCGGACAACGGTCCTCATCTCGATGAGATCAATACCCGGCTGGAGCGCATGGAACGCACCATGACTTCCCTGCTGGGAACCATCAAGAACGTTCTTTTTTCGACGACAAAGACCACCGCGGAAAATCCGTGAACTCCCAAGACAGGATTCGACTGACCCTATGAATGCGTCCCCAATCCGGAATGCGATGACCATTGACGTGGAAGACTACTTCCAGGTCTCCGCCTTCGCCAACCATATTCCACGCGAGAGCTGGAGCCACTTGGCTTGTCGCGTCGAGGCGAACATCGAACGCATCCTGTCGCTGCTGAACGGCCGCCAGATCAAGGCCACGTTCTTTACCCTGGGCTGGATTGCCGAGCGTTATCCGAAGATGGTCAGGCAGATAGCCGATGAGGGACACGAGGTAGCCAGCCATGGCTACGGTCACCTGCGCGCGAGCGAGCAAACGAAATCGGAGTTTTTCAACGATATCAGCAGCAGCAAGGCGCTGCTCGAAGACATATCGGGCAAACCGGTGCTCGGGTATCGGGCGCCGAGTTTCTCGATTGGTTCGGAGAATCTTTGGGCGCTGGACGTCCTCGGCCAAGCCGGATATCGCTACAGCTCCAGCATTTATCCGGTTGTCCATGATCACTATGGCATGCCGGACGCGCCGAGATTCGCGTTCCGTCCGCGCGGTGAAGACGGCATCCTGGAATTGCCCGTGACGACCGCCCGCGTGTTCAACCGCAATCTGCCTGCGGGCGGCGGCGGCTACTTCCGCTTCTTTCCCTATGCAGTTTCCCGCTGGCTGTTGCGTCATGTGAATCAGCATGACCGCATGCCCGGCATCTTCTACCTGCATCCTTGGGAAATCGATCCGCAGCAGCCGCGTCAGACAGGAATTCCGTTCAAGACCCGCTTCCGCCATTACGTCAACCTCCACCGCACCGAAACCCGCCTGCAGGCATTGACCCGTGACTTTTCCTGGGGTCGCATGGACCATATTTTTCTGACATCCAAATGACGACGATGCTCGAATTCGCAGACGATACGGCAACCGTGTCCGATGCCGCCGATATCCTTCCCACGACGGTTCGCCTGATGCGACCGGAAGACGTCCGGCGATGGGACGCCTTCGTCATGCAGTGCCCCGAGGCGACTTTCTTTCACCGGGCCGGGTGGAAAACCGTCATCGAACAAGCGTTCGGGCATCGTACGTTTTTCTTTCTCGCCGAGTCCGGCGGCGAGATTCAGGGCGTTCTTCCACTGGCCCAGATCAAGAGCCGATTGTTCGGCAATGCACTCGTCTCCTTGCCATTCTGTGTCTATGGCGGCGTAGCGGCGTCAACCGAGCCTGCCCGGCGGGCGCTCGACCAGGCGGCACAGAAGCTGGCCGCCGACCTCGCGGTCGGCCACCTGGAATACCGCAATCTGAAGCCGCACCATGCCGACTGGCACACGAAGGACTTGTATGTGACCTTCCGCAAGGCCATCCTGCCCGATGAAGAAGCCAATATGCTCGCCATCCCCAAGAAGCAGCGCGCGATGGTACGCAAGGGCATCAAGGCGGGTTTGACGAGCGAAATCGATGGTCATGCAGACCGGTTCTTCGCCGCCTACTCCGCCAGCGTGCATCGACTCGGCACACCGGTATTCTCCAAGCGCTTCTTCGAACTGCTGCTTGAAACCTTTGCGCCCGACTGCGACGTGCTTACCATCGTCAAGGATGGCCGGACCATCAGCAGCGTGCTGAGCTTTTACTTCCGTGACGAAGTCATTCCCTACTACGGCGGAGGCACTTCCGAAGCGCGTGAAGTTGCCGGCAACGACTTCATGTATTGGGAATTGATGCGGCGCGCATGCGCACGGGGGCTTGGCGTCTTCGACTTTGGGCGCAGCAAGCGAGGCACGGGCGCGTACGATTTCAAGAAGAACTGGGGATTCGAGCCGCAGCCCCTGCCGTACGAATACCAGCTGCACCAGGCGACAGCCGTTCCCGAGACTAATCCGCTCAACCCCAAGTACCAACTATTCATCAAGATGTGGCAGCGCATGCCGCTCTGGATGGCCAATGCAATTGGCCCGCATATCGTCAAGAACCTGGGCTGAGCCAATGGATCCGCTGCTGTTCCTCGTACACCGCATCCCCTACCCGCCAAACAAGGGCGACAAGATCCGGTCCTACCATCTGCTCAAACATTTGGCCCGGCAATATCGCGTCTATCTTGGCAGCTTCGTGGATGATCCGAATGATTGGCAGTATGCCGACGCCGTCAAGGCGCTGTGTGCGGACACTTGTCTGCTCAACCTCGATCCGCGCATTGGCCGCTTGCGCAGCCTGACAGGCCTGGCAGCCGGCCGCCCACTCAGCCTCGACTACTACCGCAGCAACGCGATGCAGGACTGGGTGAACCGGGTAACGGCTGCACACAAGGTATCGCGGGTAGTCGTCTTTTCGTCGGTGATGGCACAGTTCGTGAACCGGCAAGCGAACGGACGGCTCATCGTTGATTACGTCGATGTCGATTCCGACAAGTGGACCCAATACGCTGCCAACAAGCGCTGGCCGATGCGTTGGCTGTATGCACGCGAAGGAAGGGAACTGCTGCGGTATGAGCGGCGGCTTGCGACTGAATGCGATGCCGCATTGTTCGTCTCGCAAGCCGAGGCTGGACTGTTCCGGGAACTCGCCCCGGAGAGCGCCAGCCGCATCGGCTTCTTCAACAACGGCGTGGATTGTGACTATTTCAGCCCCAACCGGGATTATGTCAATCCCTATGAAGCGCGCGAGTTGCCGATCGTCTTCACCGGCGCCATGGATTATTGGCCGAACATCGACGCCGTGCGATGGTTTGCGCGGGATGTTTTCCCTGCCATCCTCAAGCGCCACCCCAATGCGGTGTTCTATATCGTAGGCACGCGTCCTTCCAGCGATGTGCAGCTACTGGCGCAGTTGCCCAATGTCCGCGTCACCGGCGCAGTTCCGGATATCCGCCCTTACCTCGCCCATGCCCAGATGGCTGTCGCCCCTTTGCGCATCGCGCGGGGCGTGCAAAACAAGGTCCTGGAAGCCATGGCCATGGCCAAGCCGGTGATCGTCTCTCCCCAGGCCCTCGAGGGTATAGACGCCATGCCGGACCGCGATTTGCTGCTGGCAGCGAACGAAAAGGATTTTGTGGAAGCCGCATCACGGGTGCTTGGCACTGCACATGACGCAATCGGTGCGGCAGCGCGCGAATGTGTGCAAATGCGATACGGATGGGAACCCAACCTGGCAAGAGTGGATGCGGCGCTCGGGACTCCCGTCGCAGCGCGGAAAACCCGCCCCGGTGCGAATCAGGCGGCATCGGCGGGTGCATCTGTTCCGCAAGACTCCAGGACCATCGACGAAATAATGCCATGAACACTCTTGCCCACCGTAACAGCCCGGCCCTTATCTACGGCAGCGCACTGGCCGTGGCGCTGGCTGTCATCTTCGTCCTGTTTTTCGATACGCTGAAGTCGATCGTCGGTATCTGGAACAGTTCCGAGACGTTCGCGCACGGCTATGTGATTCTGCCCATCAGCTTATGGCTGGTGTGGCAGCGGCGCTCGACATTGGCGTCGACGCCCGTAACGCCTTATTGGCCGGCGTTGCTGCTGCTCTTAGGCACCGGTTTGGCCTGGCTGCTCGCCGACCTGGGCGGCGTCCAAGTCGTCCAGCAATACGCCGTCGTGGCGATGATTCCGATCACGGTCTTGGCGCTTCTCGGTAAGGAAATTGCGCTCGCCCTCGCCTTCCCATTGCTGTTTCTGCTCCTCGCCGTTCCGTTCGGGGAAATTTTCATCGACCCGCTGATCGGCTGGACCGCCGATTTCACGGTAACGGCGCTACGCGCAACCGGGATACCGGTCCTGCGCGAAGGGACGAATTTCATCATCCCGACCGGCAGCTGGTCGGTCGTTACCGCCTGCAGCGGCGTGCGCTACCTGATCGCGTCATTCACGCTTGGCTGCCTGTATGCCCATCTCACCTACCGGTCCCGTCTACGCCAATTCCTGTTCATTGTGCTGGCCATCGTCGTGCCCATCATCGCCAACTGGATACGCGCCTACATGATCGTGATGATCGGCCATCTCAGCGGGAATGAACTGGCCACAGGAGTGGACCACCTGATCTATGGATGGCTGTTCTTCGGATTGGTCATGCTGCTGATGTTCTGGCTCGGCTCCCTGTGGCGGGAAGCGCCTGCGGAAACGGCGGCGGCAGCGATGACGGATCGCGCAGCGATCCATCCGAACTCCGTGTCATCCGGGCGCCACGCCGCCGTGACCGCAGCAACCATCGTGCTGTGCCTGGCGTTATGGCCAGGCTATTCCCGTTACCTTGCTACAGCCGGACAAAGCGATAAGCCGGTGGCGATCGGCGCCTTCCGCACTACCTGGCAAACCGGTTCTGCATTCACCACCTGGCAACCTGCTTTCACCCAGGCCCGAGCCGGTTTCCGGCAGGTGTATGAGCATGATGCGCATCCCGTCGGCATCGACCTGCTCTATTACCGAAACCAGGATCGACGCTCCATGCTCATCACTTCCGCAAACCGCATGGTGGCCGAAGAAGATCCTGTCTGGCGCGTGATCGGATCAGAGCGGCGCCAGGAACAAATCGCTGGCACGCAACTGGCGGTGCGGGAGGCAAGGATAGAAGGCCCGGGACCGCGGATTGTCGTCTGGAGCTGGTACCGAGTCGCCGATCGGTTCGTCATCAGCGATTATGTCGGCAAGCTCTTGCAGGCCAGGTCCAAGCTGTTGATGCAGGGAGACGATGGCGCAGCCATCATGGTCTTCGCCCCTTACCAGGAGAACCCCGAGCAGGCCCGTACGGCATTGCGCGCTTTCCTGAACGATAACCTGGCAAGCGTCGACGCTGCCCTTGCCAGCAACAAATCAGCCGGATCGTCACCGGTGGCCACTGCGCGACAGGAGGTGGCCAATGAGCAGATCCGATGAACGTCCTTTGGTTGTCCACCTGGTATATCGCCTCGATTTCGGTGGGCTCGAGACCTTGCTCGTGGAATGCATCAACCGGATGCCGAGCAATCGCTACCAGCACGCGATCGTGTGCCTGACCGGACACACCCATTTTGCGGACAAGATTGCCCGACCGGACGTGGCCATCTACGATTTGCAGAAGCCACCCGGGCTCGCGCTCGGCGTGCACCTCTCGCTTTGGCGGCTGCTGCGTCGCCTGCGTCCGGCCATCCTGCATACCTACAACCTCTCGGCAATTGAATATGCATTCACCGCTACGCTGGCTGGCGTGCCGGTGCGCATCCACGCAGAACACGGCCGGGATGCGGCCGATCCGCATGGCTTGAATCGCAAGCACAATTTGCTGCGGCGGCTGTTGGTACCCTTCGTCGACTGCTACGTGCCCGTGTCACGCGACCTGCAACGTTGGCTCAAGGAGGTCGTGCGCATCCCCGATGGCAAGAACGCCATGATTGACAACGGCGTCGATACCGAGCGCTTTTCTCCTGCAGTGAAAGACATGTCTGCTCCTCCAGCGGAAATCGTCATTGGCACTGTCGGACGCATTCAGGATGTAAAAAACCATGCAGCGCTGATCGACGCATTCGTTGAACTCCGGAAGAAGTTGCCTGATTACCGCACCCGACTTCGTCTGGTGATCGTTGGCGACGGGCCGCTGCTTCCCCAAATCCGCCAGAAGGTCGCGGACCTCGGGATTGAAGACGTCGTGACGCTGCCCGGCGCCCGTACCGACATCGAGGACTGGATGCGGCGCTTCACCATTTTTGCACTTCCTTCGATCGCCGAGGGCACCCCCATCACGATTCTTGAAGCGATGGCAAGCGGCCTTCCCGTCGTGGCCACCCACGTCGGCGGCATTCCCGAGATCGTGAACGACGATGTCACCGGCACCTTGGTGAATCCAGGCGACACGAAGGCGCTGGCCAATGCGCTCGCCGCCTATTGCCTCGACCCGGCGCTCATCGTCGATCACGGACAGGCAGGCCGCAATCAGGTGGAGAAACATGGGAGCGTTTCCGCAACCGTCAGCGCCTATACAGCGCTTTACGATTCGCTTTGTCAGAAAAAGTCTGTTTTCAGGGAGCCCGTTAGAGCATGTGCGGAATAGTCGGCATTTTTGATATGCGGGGCAAGCGGGACATTGACCGCCAGGTCCTGGCAGGCATGAACGAGTCCCAGCACCATCGTGGCCCCGACGAAGGCGGCTTGCATATCGAGCGCGGTGTCGGCCTGGGTCACCGGCGGCTCTCCGTCATCGATTTGTCCTCAGGACAGCAACCGCTGTTCAACGAAGATGGCAGCGTGGTCATCGTCTTCAATGGCGAAATCTACAATTTCCGGTCACTGATGCAGGAATTGCGGAACTTGGGTCACCAGTTCCGCACGAATTGCGACACCGAAGTCATCGTGCATGCCTGGGAACAATGGGGCGAAGACTGCGTGAAGCGTCTGCGCGGGATGTTCGCCTTTGGTATCTGGGATCGCAACCGGAAAACCTTTTTCGTTGCCCGTGACAGGATGGGGATCAAGCCGCTCTACTATGCCTTTTTGCCGGACGGCCAGTTTCTTTTCGGGTCCGAATTGAAGACGCTTCTGGCTCACCCAGGCATGCAACGGGTCATCGATCCGTGCGCGGTTGAAGAGTACTTTGCCTATGGCTACGTGCCGGAGCCTCGTACGATCTATCGCGATGCCTGCAAGCTTTCCCCGGGACATACGCTCTGCATGCGGGTAGGCGAACAGCGTCCTGTGCAGAAGCCATACTGGGATGTGCCGTTCCGCCCTCACGCACCAGCCGCAGAAAAAGACGTTGCGCACGAACTCGACATCCGCTTGCGTGACGCAGTTCAAAGCCATATGGTGGCCGATGTCCCGTTGGGCGCGTTCCTTTCCGGTGGCGTCGACTCAAGCGCAGTCGTCGCCCTGATGGCTCAAGCGAATAGCGAACCGGTGAATACCTGTTCGATTGCCTTCGACGATCCCAACTACGACGAATCCGAGTACGCACAACAAGTGGCGAAGCAATATCGTACCCGGCACTATAGCGAAGTGGTGGACAAGGACGACTACGATCTGATTGACACCTTGGCCCGCCTCTATGACGAGCCGTACGCGGACAGCTCAGCCATTCCCACCTACCGAGTTTGCCAGCTGGCACGCAAGCGGGTGACCGTAGCGCTGTCCGGAGATGGCGGAGATGAAAACTTCGCCGGCTACCGGCGCTACCGTCTCGCCATGGCGGAGAACCGGGTGCGTTCACTGATGCCTTCCGCGCTGCGCAAACCGTTGTTCGGCACCTTGGGCAAGCTTTACCCCAAAGCTGACTGGGCGCCCCAGGTCTTCCGTGCCAAGACGACTTTTGAAGCCCTCTCGCGCGATTTGGTAGACGGTTATTTCCATGGCGTTTCAACGATGCCAGACCGCGTGAGAGCGCAGCTGTTCAGCCAGAAGTTCAAACATCAGTTGCAAGGCTACCGCGCCATCGAAGTCATGCGGGAGCATGCATCAAGGGCGCCGACGGACGATCCTCTTGCCTTGATCCAGTACCTGGACATGAAAACCTGGCTGCCGGGCGACATTCTGACCAAGGTCGACCGGGCCAGCATGGCGCATGCGTTGGAAGTGCGTGTTCCCCTGCTTGACCACGAACTTGTTGAGTGGATATCCGGCCTGCCATCAGAAATGAAACTCAAAGGCGCAGAAGGAAAACACATCTTCAAGAAGACCTTGGAGCCCTTGCTGTCGCGCGACATCTTGTATCGCAAGAAAATGGGGTTTTCGATCCCTTTGGCTTCCTGGCTGAGAGGTCCTTTGCGGGACCGTGTACGCAAGGCCTTGCTCAGCGAGCGAATGGCAGACTCCGCTATCTTCGACATGGGCTATATCCGGATGCTGATCGACCAACATCAGTCAGGCCAGAATGACCATAGTACTGCGCTCTGGTCGTTACTCATGTTTGACGCTTTCCTTGCCAATACGACGCCTGCACGTCCTGACCAAGTGGCCCGCGCAGTCAAGCAATCACAGCTTGTCGACATCACATAGCAAACATTTAACAGCGCTAATTGTGGAATGCCACAAGCCAGCTTTTTTCGACCGCCCTCGCATTGAAGCAGCGCAACACATCTGTTACATTACAAAAAGTTACCTTCAAGAAGGCAATGGCATATGGAAACAATAGCAGTCGTCGGACTAGGGTATGTAGGGTTACCTCTAGCAGTAGAGTTTGGTAAAAAACATAAAACGATTGGATTCGACCTCTCGCAAAAAAAGATCGATAGCTACCGCAAGTACATCGACCCAACGGGTGAAGTTGATTCTTCATCGTTACGCGCAGCGACCAAGCTGACCGTTACTTCAGATCCTTCAGCGCTTGCCGAAGCCGACTATATTGTTGTCGCAGTTCCCACGCCAGTCGACATAGCACATGTCCCTGACTTCTTACCGCTGACGAGCGCCAGCGAGACCGTCGGAAAGCACATGAAGCGCGGCGCAATTGTCGTGTTCGAGTCAACGGTCTATCCCGGTGCGACCGAAGAAGTCTGTGTTCCCGTGTTAGAGCAGTTCTCCGGCATGAAATGGCAAGCGGATTTCAATGTCGGCTATTCTCCAGAACGAATCAACCCTGGAGACAAGGAGCGCACTCTCACCAACATCCGTAAAGTCGTGTCCGGAGATAATGACAGCACGCTGGAGCGGGTTGCATCCCTGTATGAAAGCGTCATCACCGCCGGCGTGTACAAAGCACCCAGCATCAAAGTCGCGGAAGCAGCGAAAGTCATCGAGAATACTCAGCGGGACTTGAATATCGCGCTGATCAACGAGCTCTCCATTATTTTCGACATGCTAGAGCTCGACACATCTGAAGTGTTGAAGGCCGCAGGCACGAAGTGGAATTTCCTGCCTTTTCGGCCTGGACTGGTTGGCGGACACTGTATCGGTGTCGACCCCTATTATCTGACGCATAAAGCGACAATGATCGGCTACCACCCCCAGGTGATTCTTGCGGGCCGACGAATCAATGATGGCATGTCAAAGTTCGTTGCCGAAAAAACCATCAAGGAAATCATCAAAGCAGGCTTTCCTGTCAAAGGGTGCAAGGTGAACGTGTTGGGCCTTACGTTCAAGGAAAATTGCCCAGACCTGAGAAATTCTAAGGTGGCTGACCTGATCGCTGAATTGCAATCGTATGGCGTGGACGTCTACGTTCACGATCCCTTGGCCGACCCGGCCGACGCGGAACATGAATACGGCTTGCAACTGCATGAATGGAGCGACCTGCCTCAAGCTCACGCGCTGGTCGCAGCTGTCTCCCACCAAGAGATTCTGGGACGTCCGCTTGGCGATCTGATGGAAAAAATTCAACCCAACGGGTGCTTTATCGATTTGAAGTCGCAATTCGACGCGGCCGGTTTACGCGAGGCGGGTCTAAGTGTATGGCGCTTGTAAAACATAGCTAAGAAAATCACAAAAATGCAAACCTACCAGGCACAGCAACAAAAGTTACGAGAAAAGCCCCGTCGTTGGCTTATCACAGGCGTCGCCGGCTTTATTGGGTCCAATCTTCTCGAAACCTTGCTGCGGCTTGAGCAAACTGTTGTCGGACTGGATAACTTCAGCACAGGCCATCGACACAATCTGGATCAGGTCCGGGAGTCGGTTGGCTCAAAGCTTTGGAAAAATTTTGAGCTCATAGAAGGCGATATCCGGGATCCCGTTGTCTGTCATCGAGCAAGCACCGGCGTGGATTTCGTGTTGCATCAAGCGGCCCTTGGATCGGTTCCGCGTTCCATCAAGGATCCAATAACCACGAACGCAGTCAACATCGCCGGTCATCTCAACATGCTTGTGGCTGCAAGAGATGCTGGCGTAAAGCGGTTCGTATATGCAGCCTCGAGTTCTACCTACGGCGACCACCCTGGCTTGCCAAAACGCGAAGACGTAATCGGTAAGCCGCTGTCCCCCTATGCAATTACCAAGTACGTCAATGAACTCTATGCCGGAATTTTTTCCAGCACGTATGGGTTGGAGCAGATTGGTTTGCGTTATTTCAATGTCTTCGGAAGGCGGCAGGATCCCGAAGGCGCGTATGCGGCAGTCATCCCACGGTGGGCGGCAGCTATGATCAAAAACCAGCCGATCGTCATTTTCGGTGATGGCGAAACGACGCGTGACTTTTGCTATATCGACAATATCGTCCAGGCCAATATCCTGGCCGCTACGGTTGACTCTAAGGACGCAGTCAACCAGGTGTACAACGTTGCTCTGAGCGATCGCACCACGCTTAATGAGCTGTATCGAACCATGAAAACGCTTCTCTCGGAGCGCTATCCGCACGTTGAGAACCATGAACCGGCGTATGAAGATTTTCGAAAGGGAGACATTCGGCACTCACAAGCGGACATTTCGAAAGCCCAGACATTATTGGGATATCAGCCAACGCATCGAATAGCCGATGGATTGAAAGAAGCAATGGCTTGGTACCAGCAAAACCTATCCATGATGCGCCGCTGACCATTTATCCGGTCATCAACGCCACCGAAGCCAGCGTAGCCTTTGAGTTCTTTGCCGCGTGAGACGGTTTTGATGAAGCAAACGATGCGCCACTTTACGGGATGGATGGACCGCGTGCTACCTGGCTTCCAGGCAGACAAGATGATCCATCGGCACGAAGAAAGCCACGAAATTAAAAATCGAGCTTTTTTCAAAGATTTGCGTGTCGAAACCCGGCGATGACGTGAGTCGGGAAAAAAATCGCAGGTGGAAGCTAATGCATCTGTGCGAACCAACCAAGCAAATGTAGCAATCGCTTGATGAACTACGCGGCAAAGTACGGGAATCCATGAAGAGTCCAAAGTGAAAATACTTACATTCACCACCCTATTCCCAAGCTCAGTCCGCCCGAATCATGGGATTTTTGTTGCAACAAGACTCAAGCAACTCATCAGTACAGGGGAAGTACAGGCACAAGTCGTTGCCCCGGTTCCGTGGTTTCCCTTTACACATCAGGCCTTCGGCAAATACTCGGTTTTTGCAAGCACACCAAAGCATGAGACCCTGATCAATTTGCAGGTCCATCACCCGAGATATTTCCTTCCACCGAAAATCGGAATGAACATCGCGCCATTGCTATTGGCGCAGGCTGCCAAACCGACTCTCAAGCGAATCCTGGAGAGTGGGTATGACTTCGACCTGATTGATGCGCATTATTTCTACCCGGACGGCGTGGCCGCGGTTCTGTTAGGAAAATACTTCAATAAACCCGTCACCATCACGGCGCGGGGTTCCGACATCAATCTCTTGCCCAAGTATCGGTGGCCGCGGAAATGGATTCATTGGGCGAGTTCAAGGGCGAGCGCAATGATCACCGTATGCGAAGCGCTGAAACAAGAAATCGGGCGGTTAGATGTGGATGAATCGCGAGTCATCACCTTACGCAATGGGGTAGATCTAAAAAAGTTCTATCCGCCGGAAGACCGTGAGACAGAACGCGCTCGCCTAGGACTAAATAACTTCACATTGTTATCGGTCGGTAATCTGATTCCACTCAAGGGCCACCATCTTGTGATCGAGGCCGTCGCGCAGTTGCCTGAAGTTACTCTGCTTATCGCTGGAAACGGCCCGGAAAAAACGGCACTTGAAAACTTGGCAAGAAAGCTTGGCGTCAACGACCGAGTCAAGATACTCGGCTCGATTCCACATGACCAATTACGACAGTATTACGGCGCCGCGGACGCACTCGTTCTTGCTTCGAGCCGTGAAGGATGGGCCAATGTCTTGCTCGAATCCATGGCATGCGGAACGCCGGTGCTCGCCACAAATGTCTCCGGAACGCCTGAAGTCGTTACTGCGCCGGAAGCAGGCTCCTTGATTAACGAGCGGAGCGTGGAAGGCATCGTCGGCGCGGTTAAAACCTTACGCACTACGACACGGGACCGGATCAAGACAAGGCAATTCGCGGAGCGCTTCAGCTGGGATGAAACCACGCAGGGCCAACTCCAGCTGTTCAACCGGATATTGGGAAGCCGCACATCGTGAAGATCTTGTACCACCACCGCACGAAATCCAAGGACGGGCAATACGTCCACATCGAAGAAATGATCGATGCTTTGCGTTCGCAAGGACACGAAGTGATCGTGGTGGCACCACCTGGTGCAAGCGATCAAGAATTCGGCTCGGACGCCGGTTTCGTTACGAAGCTAAAGCAAGCCCTGCCGAAATGGGCCTATGAGCTTTTAGAAGTGAGTTACTCGTTTCTGGCTTACCGTCAGCTAGCTAAGGCGGTTAAGCAGCATAAGCCGGACTGCCTATATGAACGCTACAACCTTTTCATGCTGGCAGGCATTTGGATAAAGAAGCGGCTCCGGCTACCAATGCTCCTCGAGGTGAACGCCCCTATCTTTGAAGAGCGATCAAAATATGACGGTTTAGCGCTGCAACGATTCGCGCGTTGGGCCCAAGGCTACGTTTGGCGAAACGCCGATTTCACCCTACCCGTAACTGGCGTTCTCGGGGACATTGTTGCCTCCTATGGCGTCGCACGTGAGCGTATTGCCGTCATTCCGAATGGCATTAATCAGGACAGGTTCAGCCGCGCACCATCTCTTACACAAGCTAAACAAGATCTAGGCCTTCAGGACAAACTGGTCCTAGGGTTCACCGGCTTCGTCCGCGAGTGGCATGGCATGGACAAAGTAATCGACCTCATTGCTGGCGATCCAGCCGATTCAGCACGCCACCTTTTGATCGTTGGTGATGGGCCTATTCGCCAAAGTCTTGAAGACCAAGCAAGACGCTTGGCCATCGCAGACCGCGTCACCTTCACCGGAATTGTCAGCCGCGACGAAGTTGCTCGCTATGTCGCAGCATTCGATATAGCGCTGCAACCTGCCGTTGTCTCATACGCATCGCCACTGAAATTATTTGAATACTTGGCTCTTGGTAAAGCCGTCGTCGCACCCGATCAACAAAATATTAAAGAGATCCTGGAAGATAACGGCAATGCCCTGCTATTCGATCCGAATGACAGCCATGGCCTCGCGAAAGCAATTGGCGTGCTTTCGGAAGACATAAACCTGCGCAAAAAAATCGGCGACAACGCGAAAAAAAGTATTGACGAAAAACAGCTTACTTGGACCGCAAATGCGTCGCGGGCGGCACAGCTCTTCCAGCGACTAGAGACACATGCGTGATTTAATAATTTTCGTTGCCATCTTTGGCTCGATTCCATTCATTTTCAAACGTCCGGCAGTTGGCGTCATCGTCTTTACCTGGATCAGCTTGATGAACCCGCATCGGTTGACCTACGGTTCAGCGTATGCATTTCCGTTTGCAGCATTAATTGCAGCCGTAACACTTTTGTCAGTCGTGTTTTCTCGTCAGCCTAAACAATTCCCCTTGACGCCAGTAACAACAATACTGTTAATTTTTATCGGGTGGATGAATTTCACGAGTCTCTTCGCTCTCGAACCGAACCTCGTCTGGGTCGAATGGGAACGTGTCATGAAGACTTTGTTCATGATCTTGATCGCGATTGCAGTATTTCACTCCGAAAAAGACATTAAGCAATTCACTTGGATCGTCGCCATGTCGCTTGCTTTCTACGGGCTCAAAGGCGGCATCTTTACTGTACTTTCTGGCGGATCTTATAGAGTTCTCGGCCCGGATGGCAGCTACATTGCAGAAAACAATTCCTTGGCACTTGCACTCGTGACGATTCTTCCACTCGTTTGGTACTTGCGTCTGCAAGCCGCCAATAAATGGATGAAAAGAGCGCTTACAGCAATTGTAGTGTTCACTGCCATTTCAGCGATGGGGTCTTACTCTCGTGGAGCGTTGCTTGGTGGCGCAGGCATGATGGCATTCCTATGGATGAAAAGCCATAAGAAAGCTCAAACATTAATTGTATTGGTACTGGCGGTACTTTTAATATGTATCATCATGCCGGATCAATGGTTTGCGCGCATGCAAAGCATAGACGACTATCAGAAGGATGGATCGGCACTTGGCCGCATCAACGCCTGGCATTTTGCCATTAATATCGCTACCGAACGTCTAGTGGGCGGAGGCTTCAATGTTTTCACGCCAAACATGTTCATGCAATATGCGCCCGACCCCAGAGACTTTCACGTAGCACATAGCATTTTTTTCCAAGTCTTGGGTGACCATGGCGCGATCGGCCTGGTCCTATTCGTACTTCTCATGATTTTTTCCTGGCGAACCGGAACCCGCGTTATCCGTGCGACCCGAGATCAGGAAGAACTGAAGTGGGCAAATGATTTGGCTAAGATGTGCCAGGTTTCCATCGTTGGATATGCAATTTCTGGCGCGTTTCTGTCTCTGGCTTACTATGACTTATATTACAACATCATCGTCATTCTCATAGTATTGGAAAAGGCATATGCCTCGAAGCCGAATCGAATAGCTTCCCAATTGCATCCAACGGAGTACGCCAGAATCGTAACATCGGTCCGGTGAAATAGTTTTTATGAGTGATTTACCGTACAACAATCGAACGTAGATTATAAAGTGAATACAATAAATAGCCTCGTTTCTAAGGGACTAATTTCCCTTCTCTCCCCTTCAGGGAGCCGGGGCAAGCTATCGGTTTTGTTATTCCATAAGGTGCCTGTACACGCGGATCCGTTAATACCCGATGAACTTTGCATGGAACAGTTCGAAAATATTCTCGATTTTTTAACAGACACCTGCACTGTTCTACCGTTGTCTGATGGAATTAGGCGACTAAAAAATAGAAGCTTACCAAGTCGCGCCGTAGCGCTTACCTTTGACGACGGCTATTGTGAATGGCTAGACAACGTTAGCCCAGCATTACACAAAAGGAACTTGCACGGCACTTTTTTTGTCACAACCCAGCAACTTACAGGTACCTCCCTCTGGCATGAACGTATCATTGCCGCTGTAAAAGCTCTGCCACGTGATGAACTGATTCTGCCCTATGGATTCGATAGCTTTAAGGCACTACACACGGTTCAACATCGCATTCAACTTGTTAGTCTGCTTCATGAAAGGCTTAAATATGCTTCGATCAGCGAGCGAATTACGGCAATCGAACTTCTAGAAAAACAAGCAGCGGGTCCACTGGAATTGCCCAAAAAGTTTACAAAAGAAATGGTAAGGCAGCTAGCCAGTAAAGGTTTTGAAATCGGCGCTCATACAATTCAGCATCCAATTCTGAACGAATGTAGCCAAGAAGAAGCCAGAAACGAGATCGGCGGTTCAAAAGAGGTTTTGGAAGAAATCACTAGGGGCAAAATATCATTATTTGCATATCCGAATGGACGCCCGCTGAGAGACTATAACGCTAACCATATCCGAATTGTGAAAGATTGTGGTTACACGGCGGCGGTGACAACTGGTAGCGGAGCCGCATGTGTGGGTACAGACTTATTTGAATTGCCTCGCATTTCACCATGGGCTAGTGGGCATAGACAAATCGCTTATCAAATAACCAGGAACCTCGCGAGCGAAGTCAAGAAGTCCCTGCCTTTCCCAATTTTTACTAAAAAGAAGCCCAGCACAGACGTCCGTTGTCTGCTTATCGCCAGCACCTTTGCGCCGATCCATGGCGGTTCCGCAGTAGTGTATCAAAATATTTGTAAGCATATGCCTACAGGCAGTATAAGGGTGTTATCCGCTCGCAGGAATTATTTAAACGAACAGGCAATTTCCGGATGGCACGAGCACGATACTAAAGCGTCTTATCCGATTGACAGAATAGATCTATTGCGACCTCCAATGGCACCGCCACCGGCAAACGTATTTGTGTCATTGTACCGACTTGTTTTAAAAGATATTCCCCTATACGCCAAGGTACTATTTGCAGCTTGCAAAATTGTTCACCACAGCGGCATCAATGTCATTTGTATTGGCGAGCTGGTAACAGGAGGTTGGCTAGCAATAGCATTGAAAAAGATTTTTGGCTGCAAGGTAGTTATTTACGTTCATGGCGAGGAAATTACGACTGCTACACCCGGAAGATTGCACGGAAATAGACGGCGCACATATTTGTCAGCAGCCGACAAGGTTATTGCAGTCAGTTCATTTACGTGTGACTCACTTACTCGATTGATGAAATTACCCGTTTCGTCGCTATGTTTAATACAAAACGGAGTAGATACGGATCGATTTTCGCCGGCCGATAAAGACTTTGATATCATTAAAAGATTTGGCCTCGCTGAGAAAAAGATAATTCTAACTGTAGGGCGTCTTGTGCCTCGAAAAGGTATAGATATGGCTGTAAGAGCAATCAAGCATGTTAAAGAAAGCCATCCAGACATTCATTATTTGATCGTTGGCCAAGGTCAAAGCGAATCGGAACTGAAAAAAATCATCGAGGAAGAAGGGGTTGCGAATTATGTAACTTTAGTCGGCAATGTGTCGGACGCTGCTTTAGTCAAGTACTTCCAGACGTGTGATATCTTTGTCATGCCAAATCGAACGATGCCCGATGGTGACACTGAGGGTTTTGGTCTGGTATTTCGAGAAGCAAACGCATGTAAGAAGCCGGTTATTGGTGGACGCGCCGGTGGCGCTGTAGAAGCAGTGATAGATGGAGAGACGGGGCTATTAGTCGATGGAAATAGCCCGAAAGATATTGCTGAGGCTTTAGCCCGCCTGCTAAGTGATTCTGATTTACGTGAGAGTATGGCGCAAAAAGGATTACAGCTTGCACTGGCTCATGATACTAAATCAGTAGCCGAAAAATTCTACAAAACTTGTCAGCGCATGCTTCATTCGTAATCTATAACGAGTTAAGTAGACTAATAGGTTATGGCATCCATTCGCAAGTCACTCTCGATTCATCTTTTATCGAACACCGGCTCAATTGCTATTCAATTTTTGGTAAGTTTGCTTCTAGCTCGCCTTCTGACGCCAAGCGAAATAGGAATCTTCTCAATCACTGTGGTTTTCGTTAACATTGCCCACATTTTCCGGGAATTTGGTGTTAGCACTTATCTGCAAAGAGAACCCGAATTAAGTCCCGAGAAAGTACAGGCTGCAACTACGGTCGTCCTTTGTTCCTCATGGACTATTGCGTTGATGCTTTATCTATGTAGTTCGGTCATTGGAAATTGGTTCAAGGAACCACAAATTACTAATGTATTAAAAATACTAGCAGCTGGGTTTGTTTTCATCCCATTCGGGTCCGTAACGGAAGCGTTACTGACTCGTGAACTCGCTGCTGATAAGCAAGCCATTGTCAATGCAGTTGGCATTTTTGCTTTTTCATCCAGCGCTTTGATTTTCGCGTCAATTGGCTTTGGTGCGGAAAGCTTAGCTTGGGCAAATTTCCTAAATATTTTGGCAACTGGACTAGCCTATGCTCCATTCAGGCCAAAGCGCTTTCCGGTTTCAATCAAGCTTAGATTCGATAGGAGTGTATTAAGGTTTGGCGCAGGTTCATTAATTTACCATTGCGTATGTTCAGTTAATGATGCATTGTCTGATCTCATGCTGGGTCGTTTAGCAAACTCTACTGATGTCGGTCTTATGAGTCGTGCCAACTCTACCGTCTCAATTTTTTCTTACGTCGCTGGTTCCACTGCAAACTATGGCGCACTATCTTACCTCTCACAGGCGAACCACCGAGGCGAATCAATTATTCCGGTACTGCGCAAAGCAACCGCAATGTTGACTGGATTAGGGTGGCCTGCATTAGCAGTAACAGCTATCTTTGGTAAAGATTTAGTGAACACCTTGTATGGCACTTCTTGGTTATCTTGCATTCCAGCCATTACCCCTTTGTCTATCGCAGCTGCAATTTCAATGGTATTTCATTACAGTTCTATCGGAATAACAGCTGTTGGCCATCCCTATCTACAAGTTTTACCGATAACTGCGCTAGTTATTTTAAGAATAGCTTTCGGATACTGGTTGTTTGATCAGACCTTAGGTTCATTTGCCTGGTCAATTTGTTATGCGACCATCTTCTCTTTACCCCTCTTTTTTCTACTGCAGCGTCGCGTTCTCCATTATCGTTTCCGAGATTTATATTTGTCGAGTTACAAAAGTTTTGTAGTCGCTGGTCCTTGCCTTGCAATAACTTATTCCTTAGATCAAATTATCCCGGAGTCTGTTCCTTCCCTTGCCCGTTTGACTATAGTTATTCCTACTGTGACAGTTATTTGGTGTATTTCCGTTTTTCTTATCAAGCACCCTCTTGCCGTCGAGATTCAAAATGCGATCAGACGTATCAACGCCTTCAAGTTGCAAAGCTAACCGTCAAGTAGCGGTTTAAGAACAAAATCTAATTTACCTATGTTGCCATACAAGCACGTACATTCAGCATGCCGGATTGGAGACTTTGGGAGCAAAGTTATATGTTTAACTTGAGTAGCCGAAGAATATTAATCAGTGTACTTAACTGGAATTGCAGTGAGGCGACCGCCGCCTGCGTCCGCTCGATATTATCGCTCGACAACGCTGGCAACCATCAACTCGATCTCGTAGTAATTGACAATGGCTCGAACGCGCCAGATTGGGCGCGCCTGCGCAGCAACATCGCCGGTTTGCCTTTGACTCTGCTTCGCAACGAAGTCAATCAAGGCTTCGCAGGTGGCCATAACTTATCGCTCAAGCGCGCGATCGACACCAGTGCCGACTACGCGTGGCTGGTCAACAGCGACGCGATCGTCAAGCCGGCTTCGCTAGACCAGCTAGTGACGTTGATGGACACCGATCCGGAATGCGGTGCGGCATCGCCAGTGATTCTCGCGCTGGAGGACGAAAGCTTGATAGACTTTTGCGGGGCCCGTCATGATTGGGAAGCGCAAGCATCGGTAAGCTCCACTTCGATCGAGGCGACTCGTCAGATGGAAGCCCTCTACCGGCGAGACATGTGGCTGATGGGCGCCGCACTGTTCCTGCGTGTAGCGGCTCTGCGCAAAGTGGGCTTGCTCGACGAAGCGTATTTCGCCTATTTTGAAGATAACGACATCTGCGCACGCCTGTCAGCGGAGGGTTGGTACTGCAGGATGGCTTACGATGCCGTAGTCCTACATAGTCACCCGCGCCTGCGGATGAGTGATAAGGGCGCTTATTACTTTTACCTGATGGCAAGGAACTCTTTTAAGTTCTGGTACCATCACACGCCGCCGCCCTTTCGCCACATGCTGCGACTGAAGTTAATCGACCGAGCGATCCTGGTTGCCAACCGGCTGCGCAACAGTGGCTACTACGCTAAAAGCGATGCCTGCCTGCTCGGCGTGTACGATGGCCAGATTGGGCGCACGGGCGCCTGGGACCTCCAACGCAAGGTGCCGTGGATCGTCAAAGCGCTACGCCGCCTATTGTGGCGCAACCATTCCCTCCACTTCCGGCCTGGGGACGCCTGAGCCGTCTGTCCATCCCTTTCCACTAACGTCAAGCTCAGCATGGCGGGTAGACAATGAGCCAAAAACAACCAACATTCTCGGTCATTATTCCGAACTACAACAATGGCGCGACCTTAGGACGCGCCATCGAGTCAGTACTGGCGCAGACTTATCCTGCCAAGGAAATCATCTTGATCGACGACGGCTCAAGTGACGATTCGGCCGTGGTGGCGGCGACCTTTGGCAATAGAATTCGCTACGTGCGTCAGCAGAATGCCGGTGTCTCTGCCGCGCGCAACTACGGAGCGCGCCTAGCGAGTGCCGAGTGGCTGACATTCCTTGACGCAGACGACGTCTACCTTCCGGAACGACTGGCCGCGCATGCGCGCTGGATCGCGCGCGAGCCGGACGTCGATTTCTTGTTTGCTGATCAGGAGTACCAGCGGCCGGACGGCAAGTTGCTGCGGCGCGCGATAGATTCTTCGGCCAGCGGGCGTAGCTTACTGGCGCAACACCCCGACCGGACCGAGATTCCAATAACACAAGCCGATTTCGAGCAGTTCATCGCCGATGGCTTTGCAGAAATTCGCACGTTGTCGGTGCCGCGTGCGACTTTTCTCAAACTTGGAGGCTTCCCGTTCGATCACAGGATTGGCGAGGACCTATACTTTTTCATTCGCTTATGCGCAGTCAGCCGTAAGGGTGGCGTAATCAACGTTCCGTTAGCGATTTATTACATTTATCCAGAGAGCGTACTCCGCAAAGATCCGCTGGGGGCGCAGCGCGCCTACGTAGCTACCCTTGAATCGCTTGCGGCAGAACTGCGCACTGCACCCCATGGGCTGCGCCGCGGCTGGCGCGCTAAGGTGCGCCATGGGAGGTTGAGTTTGGCCTACATGTATTTACGCATGGGCTGCAAAAGCGAGGCATTGGCGGCAGTCACACCGCTGTTACTGCGTAATCCGTCGTTTGAGTCTCTGCGCGACGTTGTTTCAATTATACGGGGCATGCCTTGAGTGGACAAAAGTTCTTAGGCATAGGGTTGTGCGAGACATCACTTTGCAGATAGTAAAAATTTAAAACCTCGAAACTTCCTAGCTAACAGCAATGCCAATCGACACCTTATGCAGCACCGCGGCGTACAGCCGGGCATCTAGAAAAGCGTGAACCGTCCATGACCAATCTGCGTCGCTCCCTAATAATCAACTTCTTCTCGTCGTCGGGTGCCGCGCTAATGCAGTTCTTCGTCAGCGTGGCACTCGCACGCATGCTCAGCCCACGCGAGATTGGCGTGTTCTCAATGACCGCGGTGTTCGTGACCGTGGCGCACATGTTCCGCGATTTTGGCGTTGCCAATTACATCCAACGCGAACCAAACTTGACATCGGACAAGATCCGTTCAGCAATCGGAGTAATGTACACTACATCTTGGTCGCTGGCGCTAATCATGTTCTTGACCAGTCCCCTGCTTGCCACTTGGTTCCACGAACCGGGCATGGTACCTGTCATGCGCGTGCTCGCGCTGGGCTTCGTGATTGTTCCATTTGGCTCGCTTACCCACTCGATGCTGATTCGTGAACTCGCTGCGGATAAGCAAGCCTACGTCACTGCAGCTGGAACCATCAGCTATTGCGTCAGTTGTCTAATCCTTGCAGCGTTCGGCTTTGGCACGATGAGCTTGGCGTGGGCTAACCTTATCAACATCTGCACCTGCGCCTTGGCTTACGTTCCGTTGCGCCCGAAAGAAATGCCGTGGCTGCCCTCATTGCGCCATTGGCGCGAAGTCGTGCATTTCGGTATTGGCTCCATGATGACCAATTGCGTCGATGCAATTAACGGCGTGATACCAGACACTCTACTGGGCAAGCTAGGTGGCGCACATCACGTCGGACTATTCAGCCGCGCAAACTCTACCGTCTCTATATTCAATTATGCTGCCGGCAACACAATCACTTATGGTGCGGTGTCTTACCTCTCCCAAGCCCATCATCGTGGCGATTCTCTAGTTCCGGTGCTGCGCCGCGCCACAAGGCTTCTAACCGGCATTGGTTGGCCCGCCTTTGCCCTCTCGGCGGTGCTAGCGCGTGACTTGGTTGTAACATTGTACGGCCCCAATTGGGCCGACAGCGCGCCAGCGGTAGCACCGCTGGCAATGGCGGCCGCCATCACTATGCTATTCCAGTACACACCAAGCGGCCTGACCGCGGTAGGCCGACCCTATCTAGGCGCGCTGCCGCTGACGGCTGTCCTTTTTAGCCGGATCGCTTTTGGCTACCTACTGTACGACGGCTCGCTGGTCGGGTTCGGCTGGGCCGTCTGCTTGGCAACCGCAGCTTCGGGTCCGGTGCAAATTTATCTGCAGAGCCGTTATCTGAACTTTAGTCTGCGCGATTTGTGTAGTGCAATAACGCCCAGCGTCGTGGTCACGTTCATCTGCCTGCTAACCGGCAAGACCTTCCAATTATTATTACCACAAACGACGCCAGCGATTGTTCGACTGCTGTTGATTGGGCCGCCAATGGTTGCAGTTTGGTACGTTGCCTTGCACATCGCCGGGCATGAACTGGCCGGCGAGGTGAACCAACTTGCTAGAGGCTTCAAGACCCGACTAGGGCGTCTAGTGCGCTTGACGTAACAGTACCATTTGCTGGCAATGCATTACCCTTTGTCGATCAGTCGCGGCACGATCTATCCAGGTGCCACGTCGGCAAAACGCAACTGAATTCAAAACTCCTGGCATCCGAGATGCCGATCAATTTTACCGTCTGAGAAACTGGCGCATTCCGCGGCAGACTCATTAACATCGACACACGGCGTTTTTTCTCTTTTCTGTACTTCAGGATGTCATTTCTCTTCTCCTCTAAAGTGTATAAAGGTACATCTATTGGAGGCGTCAACCATTTTGACGGAGAAAAATGGACAAAACCTTAAGGACGATAGACATATACTAATAGTTGTATTAACCTTAAGAAAATGAGGGGATGCTATGCATTGGCTTAAAGAGAAATTTGAACTGTCACGTGGTCAGATCAATTTGCAACCAATGGAAGGAATGCGTGGCTTCGCGGTTTTACTTGTTTTTATGGTCCATTACGCCACGCTGGTAAAGCCGTGGATTCGCGAAGATACATCGGTCCATTCTTTGTTGGAGGCTTTACATACGATTGGTAATGCCGGGGTCGATCTTTTCTTTGTACTAAGCGGTTATTTGATTTATGGCTCCCTACTCGCTAGAAAGCAGACTTTCTTCGAATTCATAACACGCCGAATACAGCGGATTTATCCTACCTTCATTGCCATCTTCGTTGTTTATCTAACATTGCTTGCTTTTTTTCCGGCGGAGAGCAAAATTCCGAAGGAAGGAGCAATACTATATTTAGTCCAAAATTTCCTGTTGCTTCCGGGACTATTTCCAATTGAGCCCTTGATCACCGTCGCATGGTCGCTAAGCTATGAAATGTTTTATTACCTAGTAATGCCGGTGACCGTGACGGTAATCGGTCTTCGGTCACGCGGCCGCATATGGCGTATTTGCTTTATTAGTACGGTAGCGATTGTGACGACGAGTTACTGTGTTTTATTCAGCGGGCCCATCCGGCTGAATATGTTTATAGTAGGCATCTTGTTATATGAGTCAATCAAAAGCGGTCAGATAAGGCAGTCCAGTGGACTAATGGCACTATTGGCGCTAACGAGTGCATTGTTTGCGACGCTCATGCACGGATATATTGAGATTGGCTTTATGTTTGTGGGGTTTTATCTATTCTGTCTCCATTGCTTTCTCCATCCGACTGACTGGCTAGCTCGAGCATTTAGCTGGGCGCCAATGCGGTTGTTAGGAAATATGAGCTATTCATATTACTTACTCCACGGGCTAGCACTTAAGGCCGGTTTCCTCGTACTGTCAAAATTTAAGATTACTCAAGGAGAAATTCTATTTTTTGGATTATTACCAGTGATGTTCGCACTAACAATAGGAGCGTCGGTCGTCCTTTTTCTAGTAATCGAGCGACCTTTGTCGCTGACACCAGTTAGGAATACCAAAGAGCCAATCCCCCAAGCAGCACAATCCAGTTAAAGGCCGGCTTTCTAAAGATTTGCACTCTATACCATTGCGCTATCACTTCGTTGTAATGAATGGAAAATTTTATCGGTACATTAACTAACTTCGCAGAATTGAAGTGACAGACTTTAGTAGATCTGCTTTAAGATTACTTCCGATTTTATTTCACTTTTTATGGCTTTTATTCGCGAGTTCTTTAACTTAGTGTGTTAATTACATTGAGGCTAATAAAGTACCTATTTGCAAACTCCACTTTATTTTCTTCAAGAGATAATTGCAGAATCTCAACATTCTGAATGTAATAACATAGCACTGCCAAAAATTTGTATTATCCGCAAAAAATGAATTCAATGAGCGCAGTCAGCAAATTCGACAAACAGTACAATTCTCGTGCCATCGACGCCTTACGAGGCTATGCCATCCTGTTTGTCATCTGCATGCATGTACTGGATCATGTACCGTCGCTGGTATGGCCCGCTAAGCGACTCCTTTTACTCGGCACTCACGGCGTACAGCTCTTCTTCATTGCCTCGGCCGTGACGCTGCTGATGTCGTGGAGTCGAGAGCAGGACCACCTACTAGCCCCCAGGACTAGACGCTTTCTGATAAATCGGTTCTTTCGCATTGCACCGCTTTATTTTTCGGCTATCGTTTTTTACTGGTTCTTCGAAAATGTTCAACTTGTTAACTTCAGTACCGAGAAATTGCTTGCCACGTTGCTTTTCTATAACTCTTGGAGCCCATACTTGATCCCGACCGTAGGAGGATGGAAGACAGTACCCGGCGGTTGGAGCATCAGCGTGGAGTTTATGTTTTATTTATTATTTCCCCTGCTGGCCCAGACAGTCACGACGCTGCGACGCGCTGTACTGTTCCTTGCAATATCATATGCCGTTATGCTGGGCGCATCAATTTACGGCCAGCACCTGTATCCAGAAATTAGTCTCGAAGCGCGCGAAAACTTCCTGTTTTACTGGCCGCCGAACCAGTTAGTAGTTTTTGCACTTGGCTTTGTGCTCTATCGTGCGATCAAATCTAGCGCGGTCTCGGCGTGGGTACAACGATCTTTACTTAATGCTAACAACGTCACGGTTCTTCTCTCGTTAGCTTTATTATTGGCCCAGTTTCACCCTGGAAAAGTCGTGCCGCTGCTCAACTTTTTGTTACCTAAACACCTGTTGTTATCACTGCTGTTCACAAGCTGGGCCCTCTTCTTAATTCTTAAGCCGTCAAACATAGCAGCTCCTAAGATAGTCGGCAGTATTGGAAAGATGAGTTTCAGCATCTATTTAATTCATTTTGCCACACTAGCAGTCGTTAGTCCGCTGCTTGCCAGAGCCTGGCCCCTCCCGACTACGGGCGTAGCATCCATTTCATATGTCTTCGTCCTGCTAGGCTTAGCGGTACTGATATCTTACCAAGTGGCACGCCACACATACCGACTTATCGAAAAGCCGTTCATCCAATACGGGAAATCACTTTTCATTGGGGGTTCGACTTTGTTCCCAAGGACCAAGTGATCGAGCAACAAGGGCATTCAGTTCAAATGCCTGTCTATAAAAATCTAGCAGAATTTGAAATCGGTGGTCCACTGGTTTTTCCAGTGTGTCGTATGGAGAGACAAAAGAGCTCGCGAACTGGGTAGTGATGATCTATGGCAAATCGTCCGACCGTCAATAACGGCTCGATCGGTTCCATATCGCATCATTCGTGCGCAAGCCCTGATCTGGATTTGCTAACTTCATCGCTGCATCTGCGGATTGAAACGCAACAGGCTTTGACAGGCTCTGCAGCCATCCTATGCCATCTTCCACACCTACCGGAAAAAGCTGTAAGTCCACACGTCTTGGCTAGGTACGCTTGGTTCTACTTTTCGCAGGGCCTGGATCTGCTCAGATTGATTACGACTAATGGCCTTTGGTTAGGGCTTTTGAATCATGCCAACTCAACACACTATTAAACCGGCTCTGATGTAAAAAATGGGGCAGGTTCTGAGTGGCAGAAGAAACGACGAATCCAAACGGTGGACGGGTTAGGGCAATCGTATGCACCCACAGTGTCGCAAAAACTTACACAATAATCTACCTAAGCATTAAATCATCACAAAATCATAGTGTTATCAGCCTGGCTCGGTCATTGCTTGAATGTCTTTAAAGCGTTATTTGTTGCGTGTTTCATTAGAACTTTTACGGCTTCGTTCTTGCAAACAGTATCGTAAGGAGCGCTTCAGCGCAATTGATCATGGCTTTTGAAATTGAAGAAAATCGTGTTTCACGCCTACCATATAGGACTGACATTGACGGGCTTCGTGCCTTCGCTGTCATTTCGGTGATCCTCATGCACATCGATAAATCACTACTTCCCGGTGGATTTGTAGGCGTAGATATCTTCTTCGTTTTATCTGGTTTTCTTATTACTGGATTAATTCTTAAAGATTTGGATTGCGGACGCTTTTCGTTCGTCCAGTTCTATTGCCGAAGGATAAAGCGGATTGCCCCGGCAGCCTTGGCTGTAATCTTAGTATGCGCAACGCTCGCACATTTCCTCATGATGCCAGACGATGCTAGGGAAACAGCAAAGGCTGCAGTTTGGTCAGTAGCATCGCTAACTAATGTGTACTACAGCCTTTTCCGTGATACTGGATATTTTGCACCAAGCAGTGCCGAATTACCGTTGCTTCATCTATGGTCGCTGGGGGTCGAAGAGCAGTTTTATCTGCTGTGGCCACTTTTACTTGTGGTTCTCTATCCGCATCTAAAGAAAAGTTATTTTTTACTACTTCTAAGTCTTATAGCACTCGGTTCGTTCTTTCTCGGAGAGATACTCTTTCCGGTATATCCGTCCCTTGTTTATTTTCTCTTACCTACGCGTGCTGGGGAATTGATTGTCGGTGCCTTAGTTTATTTTGCCATTCACGGTAAAGTTGAAGCGCGATTTGGAAGCAAAGGGGCTACTCCAATAGCCATCTGCGGCGCTAGTTTATTGACGATATCAGTATTTATGCTAAACGAAGGTCAAGTTTTTCCCGGCTTACGTGCCATGGTTCCTACCCTCGGCACAGGAATGTTACTTTTCGCCGGGCACCTTGGTGAAAACCCAGTTAAGCGTATTTTATGTTTTAAACCCCTTGCAACTCTCGGACTTATCTCATATTCAGCGTATCTCTGGCATTGGCCAATCCTTGCTTTCTATCGATATGGATATGGTCAGCCGGGTGCCGTAGCAGGCACAATAATTTTTGTCCTAACGATCTTTCTAGCTTACATATGTTACTTTTATATTGAACGGCCGGCGAGAAATGTAAAGAATATTTCCTATCCGTTGGTATTCAAGTGGTATCTCACCGCGTCTTTCTCTACATTTACTATTGCTATATTACTTGTTTATCCTGGGACTCTCATAAATAAAATATGGACGACGAATTTTGAAGTTATTTCAGCGAAGGTGTTAGCAACAGAGATTCCACCCACAGAATATGAGTACGTTTGTCTACGGAAAACATTGACAATAGTTGATGCCAGTGATGGGCGCTGTGTAATTGGCGATTTCCGATCGGCGAGACCACCGGCGTTGCTATGGGGAGATTCAAATGCCGCACATTACGTGGGAATGGTTGGATACTTCGCCAGCCATAATAACTTCACCGTGCGAAATCTAGCCGCTGGCACGTGTCCACCAATACTTGGAGACAAACTGCGTCAGTATGTTAGTAGAACTCGTGAACCGCATTGCTTAGCTTCTCAAGCAGTAGTCATTGAGGCTCTCAAGGCAACTGAAGTGGTAATCATTGGAGCAGCTTGGAATTTCTATGAGGAGTACGGGACTGATTTTTTGACCGATTTTTTCGCTACTGTTCGTCAACTAACGGACGCGGGGAAAGAAGTGGTAATCATTGGGAAAATTCCCGAAATTGATGGATTTGACCGATATTGCAAGGTAAAAGCTTTACGTTATCCGCTCTTATATTGCAACGCGGTTAAAAGTTCGGTATCAAAAGAAGTTTTGAATATAAATGAGCGTTTGAAGCGATTCGCTGAGATGAATAGGAAGGTACATTACTTTGATCCAGTGCGTTATATATGTCCCAATGCGTCGTGCTCGACGCACCTATCTGATGGCATCCAACTTTACTTTGATAGGAGTCATATATCAATACCAGGTTCTTGGAGACTGGGAGAGGTGATTTATGCTACTGAAGGAGTACCGGAGGCATTTCGTTCTGCGTATGCGCAAAAACTTCATCTTTCGCCGGTGGAACCATAAATCAAGAAAGCTTATACTCCTGAGAGCCTGTTTGAAAGAACGCAAAAAGCGAGGTAAGCTGTCATTTTGAGGTGTGGATACCACAAGATGGATGACCATGTGGACAGAATGCTAAGATATTTAATAGCGCCTAACAAAATGGGAACAAGAAGGGGTTTCGGAATGGTTGATGTAGCGTTCGCCAACAAATAATGGCGGAGCCTAAACGCATCAATGCTTCATGCATATCGGCTCGCCTCTCATACTGTATCCGCAGTCGCCTGAACTGATGTAGCCAAGCGAATGTGCGTTCGACGACCCAGCGTGTCACGCCAAGATGGCTACCGTGTTCAGTACCTCGCTTGGGCAGTTGGGGAACGATTCGGCGCTCGCGAAGCAGACAACGGTAGCGTTCGCAGTCATAGGCGCGATCGGCTTGCACACACTTCGGTTTGCGTAGAGGCCGGCCACGGCGGCCGGCAACAGCCGGCATGGTGTCCAGCAGCGGCATGAGTTGGGTGGAGTCGTGCCAGTTGGCGCCGGTGAGGATGATGTTCAGTGGCGTGCCGTTGGCATCGACGAGGAGATGGTGCTTGCTACCCGTCTTGCGCCGATCAGTCGGGTTGGGCCCTGTTTTTTTTTCCGCCATGTACGGCTCGCACCGACGAGCCGTCGGCAATGACGCGAGAGAAGTCGAGCCGGTCGGCATGACGCAACTTGGCTAACAAGACGGCATGCAGTTTCTCCCACACGCCCGCTTGCTGCCAATCGCGCGCTCGGCGCCAACACGTCATCTCCGAGCCGCAGCCCCTCTCCTGCGGTAGCAACTCGCAGGGCAAACCGGTCTGCAAAATGAAGATGATGCCGGTCAAAACGCGCCTGTCGCCCAGGCGCTTTCGCCCTGCTGGCGATTTGTGAGGCGACGCAGGAGGTAGCGACGGCTGAACGATTTCCCAAAGTGCATCATCAACCAGTTCGCGAGGCATCTTGTCTCTCCACGCAACTCACCGGAAAGACCGTTAGACCGCGGAATTCACATTTTGTTAGGCGCTCTTAGACTGTCACACGCTAAAGTTAATCCGTTTGCGCCATGCAATGTCGATAACAGCACTGGATATAGGCTGTCCCGGACGACCACCTGTTGCATTCACGCGTACGACGCCGACGAGTCATGCCAGAGTCGCAACCCATTTCTTGGGACAGCTTCTCCCCGAAAATACCGCCCTTGAGCTCAAGTGTTAGAGCAGTTAAGACCTGACGGCTATTGATTGACAGGTAGGCCAGAATAGCGAAGAGGCGCTCGCGCTTGCGCAATTACGGCCTGGTATTTCCTAAAAATCAACTTCTATGAGCGGCTTGGACAATGCTTCCTCAATAAAGAAGCACTGAAACAAACCGCCGTCAGGAATTGACTCAGTTAAAACTTCTTAGTTAGTGCGTTGTGCGCGGTACCACCGCCCACTGCGGCGAGGTGGCATAATCCGGCTTTACCGTCCTTGAAGTAAATAACGTCCATGCGATTTCTGCATTCGTTACAGCATTGTCTACCGCAACTGAAAGAGCAGGTTGCATATTTGATGGAAAACCCATAGGTGAATCTGAGAACCCATCCATCTCACCGGCGTACCATGGATTTCGCTTCGTCCCGGTATCAGTATCCCGCTGCGTTCGCCAATCTGCTTGTGCTTGACTTCCACATACTAAGTCGAGGTATTTTATTCCTTTACTGTTTACTAAAGGGCTACCATCGATTTCTCTCATGGTGGTCTTATAAGATTGGCCAATGTCCGAGTAAATTGGAGAGGCTTCACTATCCCGTACTACTAAAGAATAAGTTGCTCCGTCTATCCAGCAATATCCTGCGCCTACCATTCTCGTTACCGGAAATCTAGCTTTCCATTTCAGCAGGTATGTCGCTTGCTCGTACCCCAGTTCAGACATGTAGCCCGCAACCCAAGTGAAGAAATCATCCTGCCAGGGAGCAATTCCTGTATTTGGTCCCGCAGAAGTGTAATAGACCATTGGTGAGAAAGCATATTTCCCCGTACCGTCAATTATCCCTAAATTATTAGGATTCCCATCCACATATGTGGCGGTGTACCAAGCTAAATTATTTATCAGCTTGTCCAGGTAGTAACTTTTTTGCGGGTGACTGTCTGGAGTTATGTAGGCCGCTTGCGACAAAGTTCTTAATGTCCACGCTTGTCCGCGGACTTGATCCCATATCACCAACCCTCTCGAAGCGTCCCTATATCCCGGGTTACCAATAAAGATATTCCAGTCAGCCCAAAATTGCAATTCCTCAAGGTAGTAATAATCACCTGTCACTAGATATGGAACATATGCTAATGACGGTTGATGGTTTGTGTCCGGTGTATAGTTAAAAGGTGCTGTATCACACGTACCACCGCATGGTGGGAATGCTTGGCTCTTACCAGTTTTTGGATCGATTGTATCGATTTCCCGGCCAAGCGCGGTGATGTATGGATAATCATCAATTGAAATCGGGTACCCTGTTGACTTATCTCGATAATGGATTGGCCAGCTCCCAGCAAGGTCTCCAGTTCTTGTCGTTATTTCTTTTGTAACGCGATCCATGTTAAGAAGATATATAACAGACCATTGCGGCAATACTCCAATGTCAGGGCGCCCCCCTGTAGTCGGCATGTATGTCGTTACTACACCGGGCGCCATGGGCTCTTTATTTGTACTATTCCATTGATTTTCTAAATAACTAACGACATCTTGAGAAATCTTTAAGGATCTATCGTAGTTCGGAATGGATTTCGTTTCGAACAAGTAATTAGGATTGTGCCTAATATGCGCTCGGGGTTCATCCTGAGTCCACGCTGTATGTCGCCATCGAGCATGGTGAAAATGAGTTAGTCCTGTTTTCTTGTATTCTAATTTTCCATTAAGGAAAATTTGCGCATCGTAAGTGAAATTTTGTGGCGCAGGTTCCCATGCCCAATTGTTTTCCACCACTGTATCAATCCGCACGTTATCTGCACTGTTATATGTTCGCACCGCATATCGAACGGTCAGATGAGGATGGGCGTTCCCATCGGCATCTTTAAGGGGTACCGGTAGAATCCATTCGTTTGCAATTGGGCCCTTCAGCCAAGTGATGCTATTTCCGTTGGATATAGCGTCATCTAGACTTGCCGTGTATTTTTTTCCGGAAACAGTGATTTGAATTTCTGCATGCACCTTGCTTGCAATCTGACCTACCGTCATTTCCACGTTACTGGATACCGTTTTATCTGTTCTCAGGATGGTCATACGCGTCGATTGATTTGACGACAAGCTAGGAACTATGACGGAAAGGATTGCATGTCTTACTGAACCATTTGCGTTCGTTGCTTTTATATCCGCTTGGATAGGGACTATCGTACCATCTTCAAATTTCCCAAATAACGAGTCTGTAGGATAGAAGTTCCCATTTATAAACGGATGCCCTAGTGTCAATGGAATATTTCTTTGTTCTGTCGCTGAAGTATTTTGTATAGCTAGGTAAGTAAGCTCTTTCTGATTACCGATATTTGCATTTCCATCGATGCCTCCAGGGGGTATTTGTGTACTTGGAGGAGCAGAAAATGCGTTTTTATTACTCGCCTCTCCTCCACCACTACATGAGATTAGAAGACCCGCCAAGGTGATGATTGCTGATCTAATTATAAAATTGATTGTCATTTTTCTACGTCGTACCCCATATTCGGCGCTGTAAAACTTGAGCGTGTCAACTTTAAGACAAATAACCGTTTATTATCGGTCATATTACCTTGAAACTAGTGAATTTGAGAATCCATGAAAAAAGCCCGGTTTAACTCCGGGCTTTTCCTGTAATTCAAAATCTTTTAACTTGCTAAAGGTTATTGATCTATAACCGCTTTTTTATTCCTATAGCGATTTGGATTTGTGTTTTTTTCTAGTGCGTCCCAGAGCTAGAACCCCGATACCAAGTAATCCAAGGGTCGTCGGTTCTGGAACACCAACGAACGCATCGAAACTGCTCGTGCCACCTGCACCGTGCGTTAACGTTGCAACGATAGTCAGCGAGAAGGGATTAGTCAAATCGCCCTTTAAAAAATCCGTGTTTGAAAATGCTCCAGTTCCATACTGCGCGTGCAACAGCTGAGTACCTGTGCCGAAGGCGGCGTTGCTCGCGTCCGCATACACGTCATACGTGAGGCTGCTACCATTTGCATTGTTGATGGTGCCACCAATCTGCGACAGCAGATACAACACATTATCGATGCTCAGGAATCCCGTTTCGGTGAACTCCAACTTCAGCGTACCCGCCTTCCCAGAGGTGCCGCTCAAGGAATTTAGATCCAGATATGGATTGTATTCGTCACCTTGATAAGGCTTCGTCACGCCAGTTGTCACCGACAGCGAGAAGTCGCCAACACTTCCCATATAACCGACCACGCCGCTCTCTTCGGTTGCGTCGTTTGCAGCATTATCGACGACAGTTTTCGTAACCGCGCCACTCGTCAAGCGAAGGGTCGGCGTTGCGAATGAAGGAGCAGCTGCAGTAGTCATTACGCCCGCGGCAAGGAGAACTGTGAGAAGTTTTTTCATTTTGGATTCCTTATTTTGTTGGAATTACTTTCCTTCTTGACCCACCCTTATAAGCAACACCCATGCCAGAAATATAAGCCTTTGAATTTATTACCTTTTATGTTTGAACATGCACAATTAGGCGATTCTACCAAGCTTTGTGTAAAATTTTCTGACACTCTAATTTGGCACAACCAGTGCCTCAGCCAAAATCAGGAAGCACCTTGAGACTTCACTTGTAATCGTATCTGCGCGATCGCTTTTTACTTAGCCTCATGCTGCGCCTCGATAACTCATGATTTGCCGGCCCGGATGCACATGGGCCAAGACCTTCCCCCACGATTCTTCCTTCTTACGCGGTGTATCCTTCCTGTTAGAGGCTTTCCTTTAACAAGCGCTGTGCGTCAGCGGCACCTGCGAAATGTTGACCGGATTTCACTACCTGCTCCATTTCGTTACGTGCAGCTGCCTTGTCTCCCGATTTCAACAGCGCCATTGCGAGGTGATATCGAATTTCAGCCGAATTGGGGTTCGCTGCAACCGCTTCCTTAAGCTTCGGCAGTCCTTGAGCAACGTCCCCCTGCTCGACCAGTATCCAGCCTAGCGTGTCGGCGACATCAGCACTCTTCGGAGCGAGTCCATACGCTTTTTTCGCATAGTCGAGCGCACCAGGCAGTTTTTCCTCATGCATGGCGGATGCAAGGTTGTTGAGCGTCACAACGTTCTTGGGATCGACAGCCAGGACGCGCTGAAACTGGGCAATCGCCTCCTTGTTCCGCTTGTTCGCCAAATCCATATTGGCCAGATGCAGGCGAACCTGCACATCGTTTGGATGATCCTTGAACCACCGGTCGAGGCGGGCCTCGGCTTCCTTCTGGTTGCCTGCCTGCTGCCATGTCTGGCTTGCCCTGACCAAAAGCGGCGCGGTCTTGCCGACTGCAAAAGCTTGATCGAATGCCTTTGCCGCGGACGCCGGCTGGCCTTGGGCCAGCAGGGCATCGCCTTCAAGCGCGTAACCGGCTGGCGACTTTTCATGCTGTTTCTGAAGCTGTCGTGCGGCCTTCAGAACCTGGTCGTATCGCTTGGCCTTCATGTCCAGTGCGGATTGAACCAGCTGGGCTTCAATCAGGTCTGGCTGCAAGGTCAAGGCCTTGGCCGCCGCGTCGGCTGCGGCTGCATCGTTGCGGCCGGCGAGATTGAGCGTGGCGATTTGCACCTGCACCATGGCCGACGTCGGCTGCAGCACCGCCAGCTTGCCATAGGTGGAAAGCGCCGCTTCCCGATCGCCGGTGGCAAGCTGGGACCGCGCCAGGAAATCCAGCAATTCCGGGTTCGAGGGGTGCAGCGATTGCAGGTTGCGGGCCGTGTTCAGCGCCTTCTGGCCGTCGCCCAGGCGCAATTGATGCGCAGCCAGCAGCATCGATGGCTTGATGTCGTCGGGATTTTCCTTGACCGCCTTTTCAAGCCAGGCGATTGCCGCCTCCGGCTTGTTCTCGGCGATGGCGATATCAGCCAGTGCCGCCATGGCTTGGAAATTCTTTTTATCCTTGGCCAGCAGCGTCTCGAAGCGTTTTTTCGCTGCATCGACCTTGTTATCGCCCAGGTCCAGCTTGGCGAGGCTGGCCGCTGCCGGGAAGAAGGTGGACTCCAGCGACAACGCCTTTTCGAAATTGGCGCGTGCGGCCGGCAGGTCGCGCTTGGCGAGGTAGATGTTTCCCTTCAGGTTCGCGACGACCGGATTGCTGGCATGTTCCTTTTCCATCCCCTGCACCGCCGCCAGCGCCTGATCGTATTGTTTCAGCCTGAGATGGGTCATGGCCAGCATGACCCCGGCCTTGGTCGTCTTGGCATCCAGCGTGGCTGCGGTTTCGAGTTCGGCAATGGCGCGGCGCTCCTCGCCTTGGGCCAGTCGGCTCATGCCCAACGCGGTGTGCAGGGGCGCGGTCTTTGGCGCCAGCGCGGTGGCTCGCTCGTAGTATTCGGTCGCCCTGGAAAAGTTTTGCAGGCGCATTTGCGCTTCGCCTGCCTGCGCCAACAGCTGCGCATCGTCCGGCGATTTTTTGAGCGCTGCGTCGATGACCGACACCGCCCGGCTGGCTTGCCCGTTCTGCAGCAGCGCCGATGCCAGCAGCTTGGCGGCATAAAGATTATTGGGGTCCTTTTCCAGCACCTTCTTCAGGTGCTGCTCGGCCTGCTGAGTGGCGCCGAGCTTGAGGTTGACCACTCCGGACAGCAGCACCGCCGGCATGTATTCGGGAGCGCGCCGTAGAACCTGCAGCAGCGTTTCATTGGCCGCCGCCGTCTTGTCTTCCGAATAACTCAGCAGCGCTTCGCCATACAGGGCAAGGATGTTGTCAGGCGCCGTCTTCTTCGCGGCATCCAGCGACGCACGGGCTTCGCTGAACTTCTTCTGATTGATGAACAGCAGCGATTTCTGCAAATGGGCGACAAGCGTGTTCGGGTTGATGGCGATGGCCCGGTCGTACGCAGCCAAGGCTTCCGTGGCCTGGCCTTGGAGGCGGTGGATGTCGCCCTTGAACAGCCAAACTTCGACATTCTGCGCGTTTGCTTCTGCCGCCTGGCCTGCCAGCCGGCTTGCTACTTCCGGCTGGCGCTCCAGCAGCGCCAGCTTGGCCAGCCCGATCATGGCCGCGGCATGGTCCGGCTTGGCAGCCAATGCCGATTCGAAGGCTGATCGCGCTGCCGCCTTGTTAGTCAGGGCCAAATAGGCATTGCCGCGCAGTGTCTGGAACAACGGATCAGCACCGGGCGCATTGGCCAGCTCATCGATGACTTTCTGATACTGGCCTTGCGCCAGCAGTGCGTTAGCCAGAACCGGCAAGGCCTGAGCCGCATCGGCTCCCAGGCTCAGCGCCTTCCTGGCTTCCTTTTCAGCCGAGGCGAAGTCACCCGTCTGCTCGTACACCTGTGCCAGCAATAACCTCGCTTGCATGTGATCTGCATTCTTCTGCAATACATTCTTCAGCTGGATTACCGCCGCCTTGTCGTCGCCACTTTGGTGATACTTGCGGGCGTCTGCCATCAACCCGTCTTCCGATTGGAAGCGATCGCAGCCTGCCAGAACGCTACCGAGCAGGATCGTGGTCGAGATGGCTGCCACCCCGAATCGTTGTTTGACACTCTTTTTGCGCATGACGCTACTCCCCTGCTGGTTTAGGTCGCCTTTTCGGCGCTGTCTTGACTTTATCGGCCGACTGGACCGGGTATCGACCCATCTTGATTGACGGATGAATCGCTATGTGTGAGGTGGCAATCGCCTGCCTTGGCTATTAGGTCCGCCCGTTCTTCGGCGACGGCCGAACGCCAGCGGGACGGTTCGGTGTGGCAGATTGACGCAGGCGAGATCTTTTCCATTAAACTGTTTCCTATTCCCAACATACCAGAGGTTACTATATCGGTCGTGCTTCGCCAAGCCGGTTACCATGCCGTCCGATTCTTCCTCGACTTCTTCATGACTACGACCGCCGATCTCGATCCTGGCTTGTTAGCCCAGGTTGGAACCCTCCTTGTCCATGTGCTCGGGCTGCAGAAGGATGAATGCGCGCTGCGCGCAGAAACACCGTTGCTGCATCATCTCCCGCAGCTCGACTCGATGGGCGTCATGCAGCTGCTGACGGCGCTGGAGGAACAATTCGGCATCGCCGTCGACGATTCCGATATCAGTAGCGCCACGTTCGAGACTCTCGGCAGCCTGACCGCTTACGTTGCCGCGGCTCGGCAAGCGTGACATGTCGCCCCGGCAGGCCCCCTCCCCCGAGCCCTTTTTCCTGCCGGTCGGCGCAGGCTATCGTTTCTGCCTCTATCATCCGCCGCACGCCATCTCTCGCTATCGCGGCGCGGTGCTGCATGTGCCGCCGTTTGGCGAGGAGCTCAATCGGGCGCGGCGCGTGTCGGCGCTGCAGGCACGCGCACTGGCCAGCCTCGGCTTCGCCGTACTGCAAATCGACCTCCTGGGATGCGGCGACAGCAGTGGCGTGCTGGCAGAGGCAACTTGGCCGGACTGGCTCCGCGATCTCGATATCGCTGTGGACTGGTTACGCCAGCGCCACGGCGGGCCGCTGACGCTCTGGGGCGTGAGGCTCGGCGCACTGCTCGCGCTCGATTTTGCGCAACGGAGCGGCGCAGTGGATACCCTGCTGCTATGGCAGCCGGTATTGCAGGGACAGGGCTTCATCAACCAGCTCCTGCGCCTGCAACTCGCCACGGAGGTCACGGCCGGACCATCCGGCAACCGCCTCAATACGGCGGCACTGAGGGCGGAGCTGGCCCGCGGCCGCTCTCTTGAAATAGTGGGGTACGCGCTTACGCCGGAAATAGCGGCTGCAATCGATGCGCTGGATGGATCCGCGTTCACGCTTGCCAACACTACCATTCATTGGATCGAGATCGGCGGTGCGGCGGTTACCGCGCTGGCCCCGGCCCGCCAAGTCTTGGTGGAGCGATACCTGGTTAACGGCACGCCAGTCCAGGTGCACCATGCCGCCTGCGCGCCGTTCTGGTCGGTATTGGAGCCGGGAGATTGCAACGCCGTGATGCAGGCAACCGAAATGGCCTTGGCGACTTGACATGTCAACTTATCAAGAAAACGTCGTAACGTTCCGCTGTCACGATGCGAGCTTATATGGCATCGTCAGCCGACCGGTTGCATGCAGCGAACGCGGCGTGCTCGTCATCGTCGGCGGTCCGCAATACCGGGTCGGCGCTCATCGGCAATTCACGCTCCTGGCAAGGGCGCTGGCTACGAACGGCATCCCGGTGATGCGCTTCGATTATCGTGGCATGGGCGATAGCGATGGTGAAACGCAAGGCTTCAATGACATTCAGGACGACTTGCGGGCCGCCGTCGATGCCTTCATGCAGGCCGTTCCCGCAGTCAGGGAAGTGGTGCTGTGGGGACTGTGCGATGCCGCTTCGGCAGCCTGCCTGCATGGCCCTGGTGACAAGCGGATCACCGGGATGATATTGATCAATCCATGGGTACGCACGGAAACCAGCCAGGCCCGCGCTTACCTGAAGCACTACTACTTGCGCCGGTTCGTCACCGGGGCATTCTGGCGTAAAGTCGTGACCGGCAAATTTGGCTATCGGTCGGCGCTGGAATCTTTGGGCGCCAATCTCGCGAAAGTGATGGAACGCCAGCCGCAGAAGTCGAAGCCCTTGCCGGAATTGATGTACGACGGTTTGGCGCGGTTCGGCGGCCGGCTACTCATCATTACCAGTGGCAGCGACCTGACGGCGCAGGAATTCGAAGATACGGTAAGCGCATCGAGCGCCTGGCAGCAGCTGCTCGACCGCGAAGGCGTCGAGCGGCGGCGACTGCCCGATGCCGATCACACCTTCTCCCGCCAGGCATGGCGCGACCAGGTGGCGCTTTGGTGCCAGCAGTGGTTAGCCCAGCGGTAGGGCTCGCCGCAGCCGCTTGATTGCGCTTTTTCCCAGGTTCAATGCTGCGGCAAGGCGTCCGCGCCAGGTTCTCAGGTTGTACGCCATGACGCCCCACCGCTCCCGTCGGTGCGACATCCAGTCGCGCTTGTAGACTTCATCGCCGGTCAAGTAATCGACTTCCGCCACTGCGTCGACATCGATCACATGCTGCATCAGGCGGGAGGTCAGCACCGATCCGACGGACAGCTTGGCGAAGCGTTCGTCGTAAGCGAGCTTATAAATCGAGGCGGTACGATTCTGGACAATCCATAACTGCGCTGCGGCGGGTTCGCCGTCGATATAGGCGACGCCCAGGCGCAGCCATCCACGCACCGCACACAGCCGGATAAGCGACGGCATGAAGTCGGGGTGAGGCTCCGACTGCTTCCAGCTCGCCGCGTAGACGCTGCTGTAGGCGCGGATACCTTCGTCGATATCCTCCACCGTTTGCAGGATGCGGATGTCCAGCGCATGTGCCGCCGCAAGCTGGTTCGAGCGGCGGCGAACGGTATTTCGCAAGCGGGATGGCAGTGTGTCGAAGTACTGTTGGAAGGTGCGCCCCTCGACTGGCAAATACCAGTTGCCGAAGCAAAAATAGCGCTGAACCGCCATGCCGGCGCTGCGAAGGGCCTGCTCCAGCGTAGCGGTAAGGGTGGAGTCCCCCGCCAGCGGGCGGAAGTCGACGATGTCCCAACGCGGACGCTCCGCCGCGATAAAGCCGGCCAGCCGCGGCAATGCGTCAAGGGCGGCTTGGGAAGTCGCCAGGGGAGCATACAGCGAGCTGTAGTAATTGCTCAGACTCTGCAACCGTCTGGTGCCAGACCGCGCGGATAGCTTCGCATGGCACATCGGCAGCAGCATCAACGGATCGCCGGATGGCGCAGCAATCGCATAGACGCGCGTCTGCATAGCGGCGTCGAGTCCCGTTCGGCTCAGATTATCGAACCAGGCATGGCTGAGAAAGAAGCTTGTCGCTTCATCGTCCTTGCACAGCGCTTGCAGCGGCGATGGCAGTTGCTGCAGCGTGTCGTACACGCGGATGTCGGCTAAGGTTGACATGCTTTGGAGGAGGTTGATGCCTTATCAACGACTTGCTGCGTCCGGAGGCCTAGGCAGCGCGCAGCGCTTTCCATCCCCTTATCGCTGTCTTCACGCTGAACGCGTGACGTCAGACCGGCTAGGACGCCGCGATCGTCAAACTGACGTCGTACTGGATGCCAGCCGAGGAACAAGCCCAGTCCACTCGTGGTGTCGTTATCGGCGGACCGGAGGAGTGCTCCGTCGCGCTGGCGAATCGTTCCATCGACCTGGTTGCCGCTGATTTCTGCGCTGCTCTGGGCAAACCGGACTGCGATGCCGGCGGTATCAATCAGGACATTCTGTCGGACCTGGCTTTGGGCCGCCTTGTTGAGATAAATGCCGTCGTCGGAACAATGGGCGATAAGGTTTTCGCGGATCACGCTTTCCTGCTGCTCGGTGATGCAACGGCCGTCACGGCAGAAAGCGCTGCCCGTACCGCCGCCGCCCAGCGACAAACCCACCCGCTGCATTGCTGGCGCCCTGAGCTTGTCTTCGCACAGGACGAGATTCTGCTCCATTCGGTTGTGCGACCCCGCTCCTTTCACGAAGGCGCCATAGCTGATCTGATTTCCCTGTGCCTTCACGAAGTCACTGATGAGGTTCCGGCGAATCGTCCAATGGCTGGCGGCAACGAGATCGATGGGCGTGACGGGATTGTCGGTATTGCGGACGGCAAGGTTGGTCAGCGTATTGCCTTCGATCGACCCATGGTCGGGAAAGTCGGCGCCTGCTCCGTTGATCTTGATATGCGCATTGAAGTCGCTGATGACGTTATTCCGCGCGATGAAATGATGTGCTTTGCCGACGACATGGATAGCATGCTCGCACCTTGAGTGGTCCTGGCATGTTCCCTCGATATTCAGATTCTCGAAACGCCAGTGCGGTGCCGACACGCGGAACCCCTCGACCATATCCAGTTTCAGGAAGACGGTACCGAGCCGATCCGCCCTCACCCAGATCGGAGCGGACGGCTCACCGACGCGGCTGGCGGAAACCGCCGTACCACTGAAACGATATTCTCCGGGCATGAAGGTGATGGCGTCGCCCGGACGAGCCTCCGCGATAGCCCGAATCGCCTCGGCGGAGGAATTGACGAAGATGGTTTGGCGTGCACCGATCCGGTCTTCCTTCAACGGGATCGCATCGACTGCTGCTCCGACCTGCATGGCCTGCGCTGTCACCCGGACGTCGCCCTTGCGGTCCTGCGCAGTGAAGAATTTCGACACGCCACCGGCAAGCGCCGTGACGACGGTATTGTGGCCCGCAGCACGGTGCTCGATGTAGCGCGCAAGCTGTCGTGGCGGGACGTCGATGCTGTTAACCGCAAGGACGACACTGGCTGCCATGATGCCGACGCCGAGCGCAACCGCCGTGTAGGGATTGATCCATTGCCGATGGCGACGCGCCTTGCGCTTGAAAAGTGTCTTAGTCATTGCTCAATCGGCCGAGGCCGCCAGTTTCAAACGAGATCAGCCAATTCATCACGGATCAAAGCCATCCACTCGTAAGTCGCATAGTATGACTGCCAAAGGTTTTCAGCCGTTGGCAGGAGATCGAACAGGTTCAGTTTGGCTTCGCTGAAGAATATGGTCGGTGCCGGCACCACGTCGAAACCGGCGGCGCGAAACCGCTGTTCCGAACGCGTCATGTGCATCGCATCAGTCACCAGCAAAATGCGCCGAATTCCCTCGGGCTTCAACATTCGCGCTGAATAAATCGCGTTTTCGGCCGTGGTTTCCGAAGCGGGTTCCACCCACTTCACCGGGATCGTGAACTGCTGTTGCAATGACTTGGCCATGGCAACGGCTTTCGGCTTGAGCTGGCCGTCCGATGAACCATTGCCTCCTGAGACAAGAATGGGCAAGCCGGTGTCATGGTAAAGCTTGGCGGCGTAATGCAAGCGTGCCAGCGCAACATAATCGGGGATCTCCTCCCCGCCGAATTCGGGGGCGTAAGCATATCGCCCTGCTGCAAGGACCACGATTGCCTGCGCCCCGGTATTCGTCGTTTCGCGCAAGGCGTTGGCGCGCAGTTCCAGCGGCCGCACCAGCAGATATGCGCCCAGGCCGGTACACAGAAAATACAAGCCTATGGCTGCTGCAGTGGCGAGCATGCGCGCGGGACGCGGCCATCGAATTCGCAGCGCGATGGCCAAAACCATGATTAAAAAAAGACCGGCGGGAGGCAGAAGCAATATGCGGACAAGCTGCGACAACGTTGAAAAACTATCATCCATGCTCACCCATTCGCCGTGTTGTAATGATTCTCACCTTTGCATGCGCCGATTGGGCACCGCAAATTTTTTAGACTTTTAGTGTCAAACCCTTGTCCCGCTACCGAAGACCGGTGAGACGTCAATGACACGATGCACCCATGCGTTTCTGACGCGCTTGAATGTTCCGCAGCGCAACTGAAAATTGTAACGCAGAGCAAAATGAATTGAGCGCTAACTTTTGCTTCGGCACTATTGTCAGGCAGGCAGAAGAAAGCCGCTTCCCTGATTGATGCAGCGCAAAAACGGGAATGCTCGGCAAATGCGCTGTCCAAATGAGTTATATGCGCCCCGAAAGGAAATGACATGTCAGCGACTAATGGCCTACCTGAACGACGCACCCCGGATTTTTCCCCTTTTGCCGACGTCCGCCAACTTTATAGTGGCCGGGTAGCAGTCATTGCCGGTCTAGGGATGTTCGCCCTCGTTTATTGGCTTGTGGCGATCCAGTTCGGGATCCTGTTGGCTTTCCTCATCGGCTGGATACCCGGCGCGGCCCTGGCATGGTTGACAGCACTTGCCGTCACGCCTGTCGCAAGAGCTTGCATCGACAGTTTGCTTGATAGCCACGGCTTCAGAGTCTCAAATAATCAGCCGTAACAACCTCCGCCTCCCCCTGTTCGTTCTCCCGGACTCAGCTCCCATTCGACTTTCGGCGAAGATGCGGCTGGGTCAGGACACGCAACGCCACTGCCAAGCTGATATCGTTTTCCTTCAAAAAGTAGGCAGCCCGTTTCGTATTGCCCACGCGTTGAAGCGTAATGCCCAAGTCCACAATCGATGATGCCAGGGTATCGGTTCGCTTATGGATGGAATTTTCCGGAATCGGGTTCTCGGATATCTCTTGGCTGCGTTGTGACGCCGTTTCTGAATTTTCCATAAACGCTTCGTATTCGGTCAATCGGAAAGCTTCCGGGGCTTCCGTTTGGTTTTTGCCAAATCGGAAAGGAACATCTCTTTGCGAGATAGGAATATCTTATCCCGAAGGCCTAAACAACGCATCCCCTGCCGCTTTCAAACCTGAACACGTCGTCTGTTTCGCGTAACTATCCACAGCCCGTGTTGCGCACTTACCTCAGCAAGACGGGAAGGATTCTTCGCCAAAACGGCCCAAAAACCGGTTTGGCATGACATCCAAATGCAGGCACCACTCAAGCACCGCATGCAACGCATACCGAGTCGTTGGGCGTCTACAGTGTCTGCAGTAGAAATTAGGCACGGCTCCCCGCTAACGCCTCGAAAGAGTGCCAAAAGGACCGGGTACGCAAAATCAGTTTTGCAGGAATAGCCGGTTGCTATACCTGTCGAATCCGACAAGCTCAGGCCGGCGCAAGGGACGATACTTGTATAGATAATTTGGCAAGAGCGAGTACTGAATTGTCAGCATCAGCCTTGGCGTGTCGGTGGGCGGCATGCCCTTATGGATGCCATAGGTATCCACCGCAAAACCGAAACCGCTCTCGCCGGTGATCGTGTGCACCTTCCGGTCCGCAAACTGGCGACTTACGTCTCCATCAGACAAGAGCTCCAACCGCATCGAGGCTGGTGTGATATGCGTATGGCTGACATACACATGCGGTCCGGCCCCGACATCCACGTCGGTCAGATAGACGAAGACCTTGAAGAATCGCCAATCGTCGACATCCCGGTGGAAGGTCTGCAGTTCATCGCATGCTGCTTGGCCAGGAAAAGACCAGCGCAATCCCAGTGCGCTCAATGTCGGCTTGCAACCGATGTAAGCAGCAGCCAGATTGGCCAATTCAGGGCTGTTCGCCAACGCCAGGATGTGGGGACAATCCACAACATCGGCAATGGCATAGTCGGCCATTCGAACATCAGGCGGCACGCTGGCACGGACAAAGCGCTGTCCAGGCGCCTGCTTGGTCGTAAGCGGCTTATCCCGCAGGAACGCCCGAATATCATGCAATTGGGTAGCGGTCAGAAGCTGCCCTAATGGGGTATAGCCTTCGATACGCAGCCTGGACAGATGAGCACTGCATGGGCCGGATGCCGTCGAAGGAGACTTGCCAGTGCGGAGCCGCACGTAACGTTGCAACAGCTGCACGACACGATCTCTCATCCAAGGCATGACAACGATGCGTTGGCCATAGTAGAGGAGGCTATGCCATGGCCGAAAACCGCGCCCGGGAGAATGACGTGCATATTCCATGTGTTGCAGTTCCTATCGACGGAAAACCGAACAGCTCGCAAAAATACGCCTGAAAGTTACAAAATTACTTTACCACAACATAAGAAAGTCGAACCAAGCATCGTTGGCCACCCTCAGCCGCATGCTTCAATGCGATGAATCGACACCGCTCTTTTCCGTCTTGCGGTGAGCGGAGTACTGGCTCTCCGCCAAAGTGGAGACCTCATGGGGTTGAGCCGATTGCTTCAAAATTCAAAAGGTGCGGGCTTCCGATGGCGTAACTGCGTGCTGCGTCGTATCGGTCTGCCATACCCGGTTCCAGACCATCGATTCAGGCTGAACGCAGCGCCCTCAAGCGATCAGCATGAATCGCTAAAAGCCATCCAAGATAGACACAAACAGCCTTCCACTCCGTGAGTAAGAGAGCAAGGCGTTGTTTTATCGTGAGGCCGAACCCCGCCCTTTACAGGACGGATAGCCCAAAAAAGAAAGTGGTCCAGGAGATTTCGTGTACGCCACGCCTTAGCTGGTCGAGCGCTCCATCATGCTGCTCTCTGCGTTCGAAGAATCAAGCGCACAAGGCATCACCGAGGCGAGACGTGAACCGATCTCCGGATCGGTCAGGCCAAATTCCTGCCTTAAAATCTTGCGACAGCTGGCGATCTCATGATCCAGGCTATCAATCAGGTTGGCAGCTTGCTCGTAGGCGAGCCGGTTCGCTGAACACTCGGAAAATCGCGCGAGTGTCTTCAGCATTCGAATCAATTGAGCCCTATCATCCACCCTGTTTTCCATGATTGAATCCTTGTGATTGGAATCGGCTGCCGCTCCTGATTACTGTCTGTCAAGAAAATAACACAAGGGAAAAAACGCGTTAGAGGCGGCCGGTTTTCCTTTGCGTTTCATCAAGCACCAACAATTCGCTGCTACCGGGCGGATGGTGCCAAGCTAAAGCGACTGCTTGACCGTAGGTGCAGGATCGAATGGTTGATGACCATGCGCGGTCGTGGAGTCCGCACTGCTGGCCGCGGCCGAGCCCAAGCGGATGACCGCAACGCCATGGAACCAGCTCAACATGCGCAATGGCTTAGGTATGAAGCATGGCCTTTCGTTGCCGCTCTACGTCAGTGATATAGCGATGAAGGGCTTTGGCCGAAGCGGAAGGAAACGCCACGAACGCAGCGCCTATTCTCAGCTTCGTTGCGTCTTTCCGATCGGGCAGCGAAGTGATATGGCGAATCCGCGCGGAAGCCTGTATAAGACCTGATTTGGCCAGGGAAAATTGAAATTCGATTTCGTCGCCAATCGCAATTTCACCTGCGAGGGCTGCGGGCAACGAAAAGCCGCACCCCTCCACGCTGACATCGTGCAGCAGCCAATTTTCCGCCAACTGCTTCGAAGCGTTTGCTACTGCGACGAACAATGGCTTGTTTATCGGGAGAGTGACCCGAAAACATTCACGACGCTGCAAGCGAAGCAATTGGGATGGCAAGGGCACCTGGAAGGCCTCCAAGCCTTTCCATACCGTCCTTTGCGGCCTGCCGATGACGAACTTTGTCTTGATGCCATTCTGTATGCATTCAATACTGGCCCTGTCACATTGTTCCAGGCGCTGATTTATCCGCTTTTCACCGCCAAGATCGAACGTCAGATGCTCTGGTGTCACTTCCAGCAGCACGGTCAACAGGAACTGGCGCCCTTCATCGAAGTACAGCGATACCGGCACGCGGGCACGAATCAAACATTCCAATTCACTGCGGACCACCTTCGGTCCAACTAACAGGTAACGCTGCTCAATCTCTTTGTCGTCTAATGTAAGGTCCATTTTTCAGCTAGCCGGATTCGCGTTTCCGACATCCATGGAATCGCTTGAAGACACCACTATACCCGCTGCGCCAACCTCCCATTCGCACACTTTTGCAAAACTCGAATCATCTCTTGTTTGGTGAGATCCCACCTGCACTCCCGCGAATCGGAGTACTCGCTGGCCAACATAGCAAAAAAGCCCGCGATTTCGCGGGCTTCTGGATGGAGACATCAGCAGCTCATTGCGCTTTCTTGCGGCGTCTCGCGAGTGCCAGTGCGGCCACGCCCAAACCCAGGAGGGCGACGGAAGCCGGTTCAGGCACTGACGACTGAAGCATCTTGGTACCGATCGAACCTGAGTATCCGCCAGCTCCGTTGATATAGATGCCACGCACATCGGCGGCAGTGTAGTAGCCGCCGGCAATAGCGCCATCGCTGGCGCTCGGTGTCACGAAAGAATCGGCGGTCAGTCCCACTGCCGAAAAATTGTAGACGGAGGTCATGCCGCCCGTAAAACGGTTGTTGCCAGCGGTACCATCCACAAAATTGATGTCGAACAGGCCCGCCTTGATAGCAGGGATGCCGTTGGTTTGCGATGCGGTCGTAAAGCTTACGGCCTGATAACCACTGATGTAGGTCGCGGTCAGGTTAGCAATTTTTGAATCGACATTGAACAGCCAGTCATCAACATACTCGCCGGTTGCCAGCTTCGTGGTTGCATTGACGAGGTTATTCGTCATCACCAGCTGAACCAGGTCCTTCCCGATATCGGTGAACGACGCGGTGAGCCATGGCTTGACGTCGTTCGCCGACGGGGTCGTTCCATTGATGCCCTGATCGAGATTGAAAGTGACAACAGAGGCCTGAGCGGTACCGCTGCCTATCATCGCAGCCAATAGCGCACAAAAAAGAATGGATTTTTTAAACATGACTTTTTCCCCAGGAAGTTTTATTTATATGTCTTGAGATATATCAAGCAATTTGCGCGCCCATAATGTTTTACGATGCAATTCAATAGCTTAAGTGCGTTATTTCTGAATGCCCCGAAAAACCGTAAAGTTTTTCGACAGGTTTCGGGCTTTGCAGATCGGGGAGCATCGACGCTCCGGCCTGCTCCACTGCGCAAGAATGCAGGGTTGTGCCCACTGGGCAGGAGTTCAGGATGTGACTCCTCCTCTTCGATAGCCCCGTCATATGCCTTTGTGCAGCGCATTGCCCGTTTCGGCACCGCTCTTTCGGGCCGACGGCGCGGCCGAATCCGCTGCCTCCCTATCACAGCGTCGATGACATTTATCACTCGCCACGAAGACGCTTGTCGGCGAGAAGCCGCAGCGACCGCCACAGCGCAAAGGCGAACACCAGCACCGCCAGCACTGACATCAGCGCCAGCAGCACGGGATGATCGGCGAAATGGAACCAGATGAAGTCCCAGATCGGCAGCGAACCCACGGTATAGGTGGGCCCAGCCACCAGGCTTTCCGTCTGACCGCCATGAAAAAGGGCGACGCTGCCATGCAGGGTATCGGCGATGCCATCGTTGGCGAGGGAATCGACGATGCCGGCGAGGTCTCCCTGCTCCACCGCCGTCACTGCCACCACACTGTGGCCACGCGCCAGCGGCGACTCGAACTGCATCAGCGCCGCCAGCGGACCGTTGCCACGCAAATGCTTCTGCGCGGCGGCAGCCGCCGGGGCGATCGCATCGTTCCCCAACCAGGCGTTCGCCCGGTCGAGGACGGTGTAACCGGAAGATGGCTTCGCCACTCGCTGACCCGGACCGGACAAGACCGCCGGCAGGTACTTCTGCCATTTGCGCAGCAGAGGATGATCGCTAGGGCCGATGATCAGCAGGTCGCGGTCCAGCAGTTCCTTCTCGTCGCCAGCCTTGACCACCGTTACATGGGTGGCCGGGTAGCCGGTGGAATCGCCCATGCGCCCGAGCAGGAACAGCATGACTTCCACATCCTCCGTGCGGATCTGGTCCGGCAGGACGATCGCGGTATTCGACAGGTCGGCGTAGCGCGAGAAGGGATAGCCCGCGGTGGCAAAGAAGCCCAGGTGAGGCAGTTCGGCGAAATGGCGGAAGCCGGAGAAATCGACCGTTGAATCGGGATCGATCATGGCGCGCGCATTGTCGATCTGCACGTCCCGGCAGGGCCCCGGCTTGTAGTAGCGGAACGCAAAACCATAGTCGAGCTGATTGCGTGTGCCGAGCTTGAAGGCGGGAATCATGACTTCGGTGTTCTCGCCGAACAGGGCCGCATCCAGCATGGGCAGCACCACGCGCGCCGATTCGCCGCCCTGCCCGGTGGCACGCAGCAGCACGGACTGAAACTGCTCGCCATTGATGCGCATGTCCAGCATGGCATCGGTGCGCGGCGCCGGCGGCGTGTAACGGACCTTCAGGTTCATCGGCACGCCGCGGCTGCGCCAGGTAAACAGGTCGGGCGGCACGCGGAAGCTGATGGACACCGGTTCAGGCATGTGACCGCGAGCCTGAAGCTGCTGCGGCGAATCGATCAGCTCGCCGAATTTCATCGGCCGATCCTGGCGCACCCAGTTGGGCGCATCGTAGATTTCGCGCGGCGCCCGACGGTGGCCAGGCGTGACCCGCACATGCTCGCCGGAGAGCACCGCCGTGCCCAGGGTCAGGGCTTCGGCAGCCACGGCCAGGTCATTTCCGTCGCGTCCGGATATCAGGAGAAGCTTGGAGATGCCGTCAGCGGGATTGGACCGAATGGATAGCGCCGGCCCATCGAAAGCTGCTTCGCCACCCAGAAAGCCTGGACGGCTCGAATTGGTCGCGAATACGACGGCATGCCCCTTGGGCAGGTCGCCGAAGCGGACCGGGAACCGGGCGCCGCGCCAGGCGGCCAGTTTGCCGAACCAGGAGGCGGTGATTCCGGCAGCGCGCAGGCTGGCTAGATCGGGCTGCGGTGCGAATACGAAGGGCAGCGTCAAGCGCTCCGATTCACGCAACGAAAAGAAGGGGCGCGGCAGCGTCGCCAGATCGTTGGCCGTCGTTATCCGGTTCAAGACCAGGCGCAATTCGCTGCCGCGATGCAGATCTGCCCAGAGACTGCTATGCAAGGGATCTTCACATTCGGCGGTGTAGTGGCCGATGAAGTCGAGGGCGAGGCGATTGAAGTCCTTCAGGAGCGTCGGATCCAGTTCGACATCCTGAGTGAACTGCCGCCCGACGTTCTGCGCCGTGACCGGCACGCTGGCCACCGTCTCGTCATTGAGCAGGATTCGTATATGCGACTGACCGGGAATCAGCGCCGGCGAAAACTGCAGCCGCAGCCGCAGCGTCATCTTGCGCGGCACTTCGTCGGCACGCATCGAAAATTTGAGCGCGGGGCTCCCTTCGGCCGTCACCAAGCGCAAGGCGCTTTCCCGCTCCAGTCCCGGAAAGGCATAGGCGCGCTGCATTTCCGAGGAGGCGGGAAGGCCCGCAGCATCAGCGGACGATCGGGACTCAGCCGCTTGCGCCGCACCCGATTTGAAACACAGACAGGCGAGCGACAGGAGCAGCATGAGCGCCAACCGGAGCACGCCGCCAAGCGGCCGCAGAAGGCGGGAAAAAGAGGAAGGGAACGCCATGCTCAGCACATCTGTTTCAGAACCGCCAGATAAGCCAGTTCCGGATGCTGTGCTTCACGCGGCGCGGCGGCGCGGACCAAGCCTTCCAGATCCGCGGGCCGCCGCGGGGCGGAGCGATTGCGGCCGTCGGTCCGGACGTCCAACACTTCTCCTTCAGCCCGCGCCTCGGAAAAATAGATCGACTGCATCCAGGTCAATGACTTTTCGCGGCAATCCAGCATGAACAGGCGCTTCTCCGACGCCGGGCCACCGGGCAGCGGCGCCTTGAAAGAAAGCAGGCTCCAGAATTTCGCATGCCCTGCCTGGCGCGCGATCGTCGCGGCGTCGAGGTAGATGACTGCGCGCGCATCCTCGCCGAGCTGCATCCATTCGGACTTGGCTTCCGCCATATTGGACCAACCGGCCAGCGTGAAGAAGACTGCGGCAAGCCATCCGCCAGGCGTCGCAACGGTCCGTGTCATGGCTCGACCCGTCCGTACTCTTTCCACTCGCCGGCGCCCTGTTTCATCAGATACCGGCCGCCGCGTTCGATCATGGCCGACGCCTCATTCTCGGCCACAAAAGGCGTGCTCGGCAGAGACTCCAGATAATCGGTTGCGGCGAAGCCGTTGCTGCCGTAGGGCGAGTTCCTCACCAAGCCGGCCAGAATGTGCGACATCGCCAGGTAGCTGACCGATTCATCGATGCGCGCCGCGCCGTCGCGCCGCTGTGCATCGGGACCGATCACGCGGATGCCGACCGGCACGCGGGTCACCAGCGGCGTCGGGATCTCGCGCAGCCCGGCGATCTGGAACTTGTCCCCGCGCAGGGCGGCGCCATGCTCGGGCACCACCACCACCACCGCGCGCCGGCCGCTGGCGCGGATCTGGTCCATGAAGGCGTTCAAGTCGTTGAGCAGCTTTTCCAGGCGCGGCTTGTAGCTGTCGCGGCTGCCCTGATTGGCGCCCGGACCGCTCACCACCTTGTTCCCGTCGTGCAGGCTGATGGTGTTGTAGAACAGCGCCACGCGCTGCGCCTCGGACTGACGCCGCTGATCGAACCAGCGCGCCAGCACGCCGTAGTCGTCGTAGATCGGCAGGTTGTCGAAGCCGCGCAGCGGCGCCGGCAAACCATTGATTGGCATCAGCGGCGCGCTCAGTCCCTGAGCTTTTACCTGCGCGAGGAATTCATCGAAGCGGCCATCGTGGTTCATGGCGAAGTTGGGTTCGAAGCCGGCTTGCTTCAGCGCCGGCATCAGATAGCAGCCCTCCGGAGCAGCCTGATACAGCGCCTGGTGCGACTGCTGGCCGCAGGTGGCGCGGTTGATGCGGATCGCCGCCGGGCCGCTGTAGGACGCCGCCGAATTGAAATGGGTGAACAGGAAATCGAAGCTCGACCACAGCGGATGCTTGTCCAGGCCGGCCATCTGCAAATCGTCCCAGGACAGGGAGCATATCTGCAGGATGATGATGTCGAAGGGCTTGTCGTCGGCTGCGCGCGGGAAGTTGACCCGGCGCTGGCTTTCGGCGGCATGGAAGGCTTGCAGCAGTTCATCGGGATTGCCGGCATTGCCGGCATTGCCAAGTGCCGCCGGGCTGGAGGCCGACGCGACCACCGCCTCCGACCCGCCTGTGCCATCCTTGCGCTGCAGCGCCGGCATGAGCGCCTGAACCAGCAGCGCGGCAAGGACCAGCACGCCGACGCGCAGGTAGCGATCGGCGATCAGGTAGAGCAGAAAGGCCACTCCCAGCGCCGCCAGCGTCGGCCAGTGCAGGAAACGGCCGGCGAGGTCGAGCAGGTAATTCGAACTGAAACTCGATACCAGCGCCGCCTGCGACAGCACCCGCGCCAGCGGCGGCAGCCAGGAATCGTAGTACAGCAGCGCGATGCCGAGCGGCACCGCCGCCAACTTCCGCGCTCGCCGCAGGCGGGGCGAACGCAGCGGCAACAGAAGGAAGGCGGCGAATCCAAGGTTTTCCAGGGCGTGAAAACCGATCAGATCGCGCCACACCAGCATCAGCTTGGCCAGAAAATAGAAGCTCCAGGCGCCCAGGGCCATGCGCGGCGCGTCCACCGGGGCAGCCGGCGCGGAGGCGTCGAGATTGCCGGGAGCCGTCGGCAAGTCGTCCCGCTTCATTGCTCGGCACTCTTTTCCGCAGGCCGGTTACGGTCTGGGTGCCAGGGTTTCAGCGGAGCCGGGCGCGAAAGGCGGCGGCGCCATCCGGCGAGGCAGGCATCCAGCCAATCGGCATGGCGCCAGCCGGCGAGCAAGCCGATGCAGAAAACGGCGAAAAGAAGGATCAGGTTCATGATGGGGCGGCGATTTCCTGCTCAGCGGTATCAGCGCGAAGCTTGAACGGGCTAGGCTGTGCCGGCGGCAGCGGCACGAAGCGCAGCTGCGCGGCGGCCTTGAGACTGAGAGGGGCTGGCGCAAGGCTATAAGGCGCGGGGGCAGCCGACTTCACTTTTGCCAATTCGGGGCCGAGATCGGGCGCAGGCGCATCGGCCAGGCGTTCTTCCAGGCGATCGATCGCCGTCTGGATTGCATCGGCGGCCAGGAAGCGCTCTTCGGAGGCGAACAACTCGCCCATCGGCAGGCCGAAGAGCCGCTCCAGGGTCAGGCCGACGTCATCTTCGCGGCAGGCATAGAGAAACAGATAGACATTGCCGCGGTCGGCGCTGCACATGTCGCCGGCGCGCTTGATGGCACAGAAGCGCAGCGCATCCAGCGGACCGAGGCCGAAGGCCGGCGGCAGGCGGAGCAGCACGCTGTCGATCCCGGTATGGCGGCTGCGATCCAGCGAACGGCGCACCGCGCGGCAGAAGTCCTGCGGCGCGAGATAGCCCTGCTCCTGGTCCGGCATGGCTTCGTGCAGGGCCTGCTCGAAGCTGGACGGCAGGCCATGCGGGAACACCTGGCCGCGCAGCATGCCAACCAGGCTGAGAAAACGTCCGCGTCCGATTTCTCCAGGCACCACCAGATTGGCGCCCAGGCGCGTCACCAGGGTCTCCTGGCTGTAGCGCAGGCGGGCGCCGACTTCGCGCACGACGATCTTGAGGCGGGCGCCATGGCGCCGGCGCAGCTGGAAAACGCAGCGCAGCAAGGCATCGAAATTGGTCCCTGGTACGAAGGGCAACACCACGGTGGCGGCAATGGCGCCTGCCAACGCACGAGGCAGCTTGTCGAAGTCATCATCCACCTGCCGCCATCCGGCAGGCAAGGATTCACCCTTGGCCAGGCTGGAGGAAAGCGCCACCACCTGATCTTCGTCGGCGGAGGCGGGAAGCTGTGCGGATAGCGCCGGCGGGGCGTCCCTGCCCTGCTCCTCGGGCTGCGCCGCGATGCGGCCGTCGCCGGTCCACGTCAGCGGCAGCCGGCGCGCCGCCAACATGCCATGGCGGCCACACCAGTGATGCAGATCGAGCTTAATTTGCTCATGGCGGCAGTGCAGTCCGACCAGCCCGGCCAGGCTAGCGGCGCAGGCATTCAGGCCGGCCAGGAGGCGGTTGTCGAGAAAGGCGGGTTGGCGAAACAGCAGCACCATGGCTTGGGCATCGCGCTCGGCGCGCTGCCGCAGCCGCCGCAGCGAAGAAGCCGTCGGTTCGAAAGCCAGGGAAACCATGTCGATCACCAGGACGCTGTCGCGGCGTCCGGACTTCTTGCTCCAGTAATCAAGCTCGCTCATGAGCGCATCGATGGACAGCGCGGAATTGGTGGCGGCTGACTGCGCCCTCTTTTTACCCTTGCTGGCGTCGGCCAGCACCATGAGCCGCCCGCTTTGAACCGCCGCATCCAGCGCGGTGGCGCCATTGAAGAACCGGTCGGGCTGTTTCGGGGACACCAGGCAGAAAGCGGCGGCGGTCGGCAAGCCTTCCAATATGGCAGCGACGGTGGCGGCAGCCAGCCGGTCGTCGTCTTCCAGGATGGCGTACAGACATCCGGCAACGAGCGGAAGCTCGAAGGGGAGCCCTTCGATGGCCAAGGCTGGCTGCGCTTCGATTTCCGGATTGCTCATGGTGGTGGTAGACGTTTCGTGCAAGCAGGCTTGGATGATTCCGCGGCGCAAAAGTTTCATCTGGAAACTTGTGATTGCTGACTAGAATTATCGCTTAAAATCAAGCTTCTGAAGGAAAATGTTGCATCAAATCAAACCCAGCGCGTTCGCCAGCGAAAATTGACGGCAGGAACTTAGTTGATTTTGATCAATCATAATGGATATGAACCCCTTACTTAACGAGCCCGTCTCATCTGCTTCGCCCGACAACGTCGGCAGCGATGTTGCCAGCCTGTTTTCCAGTGCGAGCAGGTATGGATCCGCTTCCAGCTATCGGGAAACCGTCCTGCATGACACGGCTCGGATGGCCGCCAGCCGCTGGCCGCTGTTGGCAGAAATCGAAGGGGTTCACTTGCCGACCGATCCCTTGACCGATACTGCGCCTTTTTCCTCCACCGCCATGGAACCGTCCACGGCCGCGCTGGCAGCCTGACCAGGACGGCAGCATGCGGATAGTCGCGGTTCTCGATGTCTACGGCGGATGCGGCGCCACCACCGTCGCCGCCCATCTGGCCCAGGCGCTGCACCAGCAGCGCCGCCCGGTCTTCGCCTTCGACTTCTGTCCCGAGAACGTCCTGCGCCTGCATTTCGGCATGGCCTGGGAGGACGGCAGCGGCTTTGCGCCCAGAATGCTGGAAGGCAGCGCATGGCATGAGGCGGCGTTCCGCAGCAGCAGCGGCCTCGCCTTCATCCCTTTCGGCGCATTGCCCGATGGCCGCGCCCTCGATGCGCTCGGCGCCCTGCTGGAAACCCGTCCCGGCTGGCTGCGCGCCGACATCGATGCGCTCGAGTTCCCCGCGCCGCCGGTACTGGTATGCGATTGCCCGCGCGGGCCGGCCGCGCTTCGCAGCCAGATACTGGAGGAAGCCGATCTGGTGCTGCTGGTATGCCGCCCGGATCCGGTTGCCTATGCCGCCGCCACCCGCATCGCACGCGATGCCGCCCAGAACGGCGGCCCGCCGACCATGATCGTGCTCAACGGCTTCGATCCGGCGCGCCGGCTGGACCGCGACATTTCCGCCCTGCTGCGCACCGGGCACCGGGAATTGCTCTCGCCGGTGGCGGTACACCGCGACGAATCGATTCGCGAAGCCCTGGCTTGCAAGCAGACCGTCTTCGAGTTCGCACCGGACAGCCAGGCGGCCTACGACTTCGATACCCTGGCCACCTGGACCATTGCCCGCCTCGGCCGCGGCACGGCGACCTCATGAAGAACGGACTCGGCAAAGCATGGGCATGGACGCTGCGCGCAGCCGCCCTCGATCCAGCCGGCTCGCGCGCCGACCTGCTGCTCGGCCTGCTGTTTCGTCCCGGTCCGCTGGCCCATGCGCGGACATGGGCGGCCCTGTTCCCGCACGTCGACCTGGCGCAGCCCCGCTTGGGTGATCCGATACGCATCCTGCTGCAACTGGTGTGGCTGGGCCTGGTCCGCATTTACCCGGAACGGGCCAGCCGCGCCCATCCCGCCGCCATTAGCCTGCTGGCGGCGCTGGCATGGCTGCTGCGTGCCGCCTTGGGCGGCGTGCGGGTCGGGGTTCGACAGTCTGCCTTCATGGCACGCCGCGGCCTCGAACGCATCGCCGACGCGATACAGCCTCCCGCGGCAACTCGGGACAACCGCCGGCGCGGCGCCAACGAAGTCTGGCGCCATCCGCTGCTGAACTATGCCGCCTACGGCCTGGCGGCAGCGCTCGGCCTCCTCTGCATCACCACCCCGTTCAGCCTGCTGGCCCAATTCCTCTTCGTCGCCCTGCTGTGGGCGCTGGCCATGGTGGTGCGCAGGATTCCCGGCCCGATCGGCACGCTGCTGCTGATGGTGCTGTCGGTGACGGTGTCGGCGCGCTATCTCTGGTGGCGCGTTTCCTACACTCTGAATTTCGATGAGACCTTCGATTTCTTCTGGGGCGTGCTGCTGCTCCTGGCGGAAATCTATACCTGGCTGATCCTGGTGCTCGGGTACATCCAGAGCGCCTGGCCGCTGCGCCGCCCGCCCATTCCGCTGCCGCCAGACACCAGCACCTGGCCGACGGTGGACGTCTTCATTCCGACCTACAACGAACCGCTCAAGGTCGTCATGCCGACGGTGCATGCGGCGATCGGGATCGACTGGCCGCGCGACAAGATCAACATCTACCTGCTCGACGACGGCCGCCGCGAGGAATTCCGCGCTTTTGCCGAGGAGTGCGGCATCGGCTACATCATCCGGCCCGACAACCGCCACGCCAAGGCCGGCAACCTCAACCATGCCCTGACCAAGACCGGCGGCGAGTACATCGCCATCTTCGATTGCGACCACATTCCGACCCGCAGCTTCCTGCAGGCCACCATGGGCTGGTGCGTGAAGGACCCGAAGCTGGCGCTGCTGCAGACGCCGCACCATTTCTTCTCGCCCGACCCTTTCGAGCGCAATCTCGGCCTGTTCCGCAAGACGCCCAACGAGGGCGAGCTCTTCTATGGCGTGATCCAGGACGGCAACGACTTGTGGAATGCCACTTTCTTTTGCGGCTCCTGCGCCGTCATCAAGCGCGGCCCGCTGCTGGAAGTGGGCGGCATCGCCGTCGAAACCGTGACCGAAGATGCGCACACCGCGCTGAAGCTGCAGCGCCTCGGCTACCGCTCGGCCTACATCAACATTCCGCAGGCGGCGGGCCTGGCCACCGAGAGCCTGTCGGCGCACATCGGCCAGCGCATCCGCTGGGCGCGCGGCATGGCGCAGATCTTCCGGCTCGACAATCCCTTCCTCGGCAAGGGCCTGAACTGGGCGCAGCGCATTTGCTACGGCAACGCCATGCTGCACTTTCTCAACGGCGGTCCACGGCTGATCTTCCTCACCGCGCCGCTCGCCTTCCTGCTGTTCCATGCCTACGTGATCTACACGCCGGCGGTGGCGGTGCTGCTGTACGTGCTGCCGCACATCGTCCATGCCAACATCACCAACTCGCGCATCCAGGGCGCGCACCGGCATTCATTCTGGGCCGAGGTCTACGAGACGGTGCTCGCTTGGTACATCGTGCGCCCGACGACGGTGGCGCTGCTCAATCCGCACAAGGGAAAGTTCAACGTCACCGCCAAGGGCGGCCTGGTGGAAAAGGATTACTTCGACTGGACCATCTCCACGCCCTACCTGGTGATCGTGGTGCTCAACCTGATCGGCCTGGTGGCCGGCATCGGCCGCATCGTCTGGGGTCCGCCGGATGAAATCCTCACGGCCTTGATCAACCTGTTCTGGACCCTCTACAACGTGCTGCTGCTGGGCGCCGCCATCTCGGTTGCCTCCGAGACGCGGCAGGTGCGCCGCTCGCACCGGGTGGCGATGCGCCTGCCGGCCGTGCTGCACCTGGATGGCGGCCAGCTCCTGCGCTGCGAGAGCGAGGACTTTTCCGAAGGCGGCATCGCCCTGCGCATGACCCGGGTGCCGGAACTGCAGCTCGAGGACATGGTGCGGGTCTCACTGTGGCGCGGCGAAGAGGAATTCGTGTTCCAGGCGCGGGTTGCCGGCGCGTCCGGCACCCACCTGCGGCTGCGCTGGGAACTGGCCGGCGCCGAGCAGCAGGCGGCGCTGGTGCAATGCACCTTCGCTCGCGCCGATGCCTGGGTCAACTGGGCCGAAGGCCGCCGTCGCGACCGGCCGCTGAAAGGCATGCGCCGCGTGCTGGCGATCGGCGTCGAAGGCTATCTGCGCCTGCCCAAATACCTGTTTCCCAAATCCACGCCGCTCGTCGGCCGGAGCGCTGCCGCGCTGGCCAGCGTGGCAAGCCTGCTGCCGCGCCGGCCGAAACCGCTCGACCAACCTTACCTGCCATGACTTCTTCCCGCACTCCGAATTCCTTGCCGCTGCGCGGCGCCCTGGCGGCGCTGCTGTCGCTGACGCCGCTGCTGACGCAGACCGCCTCGGCGGCTGGCGCGACCCCTGAGGCAGCCGGCGCGCCCGCGGCGGCAGCGACCCAGGATGCGGGATCGCCGGTCGAAGTGCGCCGCCTGTCGCTTGGCGCCATCGTCAATCAGCCGGTGCTGCGCCTGCGCACCACCGAGGGCCGCGCCACCGTGCCCTTCGGCCTGCGCGCCGATGAGCTCGCGACCAAGGCATCGCTGCGCGTGCGCTATGCCTATTCGCCGGCGCTGATCGCCAGCCAGTCGCACATGAAGGTCCTGCTCAATGAAGAAGTGGTGGCGGTGTTCCCGCTGACGAAGGAGAACGCCAACCGCCAGATCGTTCAGGACGTCGACATCGATCCGCGCCTGGTGACGTCGCAGAACAATCTCGGCTTCGTGTTCGTCGGCCACTACGCCACCGAGTGCGAGGACCCGCTGCATACCAGCCTGTGGGCCGATATCAGCGGCGGCAGCGAGCTGCAGTTGTCGGTGCGGCGCATTCCGGTGAAGAGCGACCTGGCGATTTTGCCGGAACCCTTCTTCGATCAGCGCGACAGCCGCAAGCTGAGCCTGCCCTTCGTCTTTGCCGAGGCGCCGGATCATGGCACCCTGCGCGCCGCCGGCATTGCCGCGTCCTGGTTCGGCAAGCTCGCGGCCTGGCGCGGCGCCCGCTTTCCGGTGGCGCAGAACGAACCGCCCAAGGGCCATGCGATCGTGTTCGCCACCAACAAGGCCCGGCCGGCATTCCTGGAGCAGCTGCCCGAATTCCGCGACGCGAAGGACCGCGAATTCAAGGAACCGGCGCTGACGGTGCTGACCAATCCCGCTGACGGCGTTTCCAAGCTGCTGTTGATTTCCGGCCGCGATGCGGAAGACCTGCGCCAGGCAAGCACCGCCCTGGCGCTCGGCAATGCCGCCCTCACCGGCCCGCGCGCGGATGTCAAGCGGCCGCGCGAGGAAGCGCCGCGCCAGGCCTACGATGCGCCGGCCTGGGTACGCATGGACCGGCCGATGAAGCTGGGCGAGCTGGTGCAGTCCCCGCAGCAGCTGCAGGTGTTCGGCCATGTGCCGGACCCGGTGCGAGTGGATCTGCGCATGCCGCCCGACCTGTTCCTGTGGAAGAGCGCCGGCGTGCCGATGGACCTGCGCTACCGCTACACGCCGCCGCTGCGCGCCAGCGAATCGCGCCTGCAGATGGCGATCAACGACGAGCTGGTGCAGGCGGTGAACCTGCGCGCCGCGTCGTTCGCCGGCGACGGCCTGCGCGTGGCCCTGCCCTTGCTGGAAGGCGGCACGCTGGCCGAGCGCCGTGAAACCGTGATTCCGCCGTTCAAGGTCGGCAGCCGCAATCAATTGCAGTACGGCTTCTCCTTCACCTATCACAAGGACGGCTCCTGCCGCGACACGCAGGTCGAGAACGTGCGGGCCATGATCGACCCGGACTCCACCGTCGACTTCAGCGGCTTCCCGCACTATGCGCAGATGCCCAACCTCGGCCATTTCGCCAGCGCCGGCTATCCTTTCACCACCTATGCCGACCTGGGGCAGACGGCGGTGGTCATGCCCGAGCAGGCCAGCCGCGAGGAAACCGAGGCCATGCTGGCCCTGATGGGACGCATGGGCGAGGCCACCGGCTATCCGGCCACGCGGGTCACGGTGGTCGGCCCCAAGCAAATCGCCGAGGTGAAGGACAAGGACCTGCTGCTCATCGGCGCCGCCCCGCGCCAATCGCTGCTGCTCGACTGGGATGCGAAACTGCCGGCCACCATCGCCGGCCCGGTTCGGCGCATCAGCCAGCCGAAGCGCTCGGTGAACATGCTGTACGACTGGCTCGGCTTCGACACCCGTCCCGACACCAACGTGGCGACCGAAGCCAGCATTTCCGGCAGCGGTCCGCTGGCCGCGGTGCTCGGCTTCGAGTCCCCGCTCAAGTCGGGCCGCAGCGTGGTGGCGCTGACCGGCAACGACTCCGCCAGCATGCTGCAGGCCTTGGACGCGCTCGACGACTTCAGCCTCAACCGCGCCATCCAGGGCAGCGCCGCCTTCGTGCGCGGCAACCGGGTGGAAAGCGTGCTGGCCGGCGATACTTACCGCATCGGCGCGCTGCCGTGGTGGTCCATCCTGCTGCACGAGATCAACCAGCGGCCGCTGCTGTCGGCGGCGCTCAAGCTGGCGCTCGGCGTCCTCGCCCTGGCGGTGCTGTGGCGCGGCCGTCGCCTGCTGCGCCGCCGGAACAAGGACGCATGATGGCGGCGTCTCCGCTGCGGCGCACCCTGCTGGCGGCCGGCGCTGCCGCGTCGCTCCTGCCGCTGCCGCTGCTGGCGGCCGATGCGGCCGCATGCGACATCTGGCCGCACTGGAGCGGCTTCAAGCGCCGTTTCCTCAGCGAAGACGGACGCGTGATCGACCGCTCCAGCCCGCAGTCGATCACCACCTCGGAAGGCCAGTCCTACGCGCTGTTCTTTGCCCTTGTCGCCGACGACCGCGACAGCTTCGCCCGCCTGCTGCGCTGGACCGAGGACAACCTGGCGGGCGGCGACCTGTCGGCAAGCCTGCCGGCCTGGCACTGGGGCCGCCGGCCGGATGGCGGCTGGGGCGTGCTGGATGACAATCCCGCTTCCGATGCGGACCTCTGGATCGCCTATGCGCTGATCGAGGCGGGCAGGCTCTGGAAGAACCAGAAGTACGCGGCGCTCGGCCGTCTGGTCGCCGAACGCATCCTGCGCGAGGAAACGGCCGACATTCCCGGCTTCGGACGGGTATTGCTGCCGGCGCCGCGCGGTTTCCGGCCCCAGCCCGATTCGTTCCGCCTGAACCCGAGCTACCTGCCGGTGCAGCTGATGCGGCGCATGGCGGCCGTCACCGGGCAGGCGCCATGGCGTCAGCTCGGGGCCACCGCGATCGACGTCACCGTGCGCTCCGCGCCGCGCGGCTTCGCGCCGGACTGGGTGCTGGTCAAGGCGGGGGGCAGCTTCCAGCCGGATGCGGCCACCGAAGCGGTGGGCAGCTACAACGCGATCCGGGTGTACCTCTGGGCCGGCATGCTGGACGAGAAAGACCCGGCCCGCGCGGTCCTGCTGCGCGCCCTGCTGCCGGCAGCGCGCCACGTCGAGCGCACCGGCGTGCCGCCGCTGGAGGCGCACACCCGCGACGGCGAAGCCAGCGGCACCGGCCCGGCAGGATTTTCCGCCGCCATGCTGCCGTTCCTGAGCGCCGCGCGCCTGACTGATGCCGCCCGCCGCCAATTGCTGCGGGTCGAGGCCCGCGCGCCGCTCGACGACAGCAACAACTACTACGAACAGGTGCTCACCCTGTTCGCCCTCGGCTGGCATGGCGGCCTTTACCGCTTTGCCCCGGATGGCAGCCTGATTCCCCGCTGGACATGCAAAGAACGCTGATTTCCGCCGCCCTCGGCCTGAGCTTCGGCATGGGCGCCGCCCTGCCCATCCTGCCCGCCCTGGCCGCCGCCACGGTCGCTGCGCCGTCGGTGCCGGCCGCCGCGTCCATTCCCCCGGCGGACGCCGCCGATGCCGCCCTGCTCGGACAGGCTCGCCTGTGGGAAGCACGCCGCCGCGACGACCTGGCGCTGGAAGCGCTCGGCAAGCTGCTGCGCACCAGCCCGGACCATCCGCAAGCCCTGGCCGCCCAGGCCGAGATCCTGCTGCGCACCGATGCCAAGCGCGCCCGCCAGGTCATCGAGCGGCTGCGCATGGCCCACCCCGGCCATCCCGAACTGGCCCGGCTGGAGGTGCTGCAGCGACTCTCGGGCCGCGACGCCGAACGCCTGCGCCTGGCGCGCGGCCTGGCCCGCAATGGCCGTGCCGAAGACGCGCTGGCGATGCTGAAGGAATTGTTTCCCGCCGGCCCGCCGACCACCGATCTGGCGCTGGAATACTGGGAAGTGGTGGCGGACACACGCAACGGCTATGAGCCGGCGCTCGCGGCGCTCTCCCGGCTGGCTGCCGCCCATCCCGAACATGCGCGCCTGCGTCTGTCGGTCGCCGAACTGGTGCTGCAGCGTCGCCCGGCCGATCCCGCCGCGCTCGGCGTGATCCGGGCCATGACGCGCGACACCCAGCTCGAGAAGCAGGCCCGCGCCGCCTGGCGCCGCGCCGTGCTGAAGCTGGGCCCGGCGCCCTCCAGCGTTCCGCTCGTCGAAGAATATCTGCAGAGCGAGCGGCTGGACGATCCCACCGTGCGCCAGCATCTCGCCGGCCTGCAGGCGGCAATCGACAAGGACCGGGCGCTGCGTGCCGATCCCGGCTGGCGCGCCGGCCAGGAAGGCCTCGCCCTGCTCGATCGCGGCAAGCTGCCGGAAGCCGAGGAACGGCTGGCCCAGGCGCTGGCGCGCCGGCCGGATGACGCCGAGCTGCTGGGCGGCTTCGGCCTGCTGCGCATGCGCGAGGGACGCCATGCCGAAGCGCAGGGCTACTTCGAGCAGGCGCAGCGCCGCGATCCCGGCAGCGACCGCTGGCGCAGCCTTGGCCGTACCGCCCGCTTCTGGCAATTGATGCGCGAAGCCGGCGATGCCGAAGACAGCCGCGAGTACCAGCTGGCCGAATCCAAGCTGGCCCAGGCGCGCGAACTGGACAGCCGCAATCCGCAGGCGCTGCTGGCGCTGGGACGGCTGCGTTCGGCCCAGAATCGCGTCGCCGACGCCGAAGAGGCGTACCGCGCCGTGCTGGCGGCCGACCGCGGCAATGCCGATGCGCTGCAAGCCCTGTTTGCACTCTACCTCAGCCATGGCCGTGAAGCGGACGCCACGGCGCTGCTGGCGCGGCTGCCGGCGGCGCAGCGATCCCAGGCCGCCGCCAGGATGGAGGCGGCCAAGGCCGATTACTTCCGCGGGCAAGCCCAGGCGCTGCTTGCCGCCGGCAAGGTGGAAGAAAGCCGGTCGATGCTGGATGACGCCGGCCGCCACGGCGGCTTCGATCCCTGGATGACACTCGATCTGGCCCGGCTGTACCAGGCTCGCGGCGAAGGCGGACAGGGCGAAGCCATGTTCGCCGACCTGCTCAAGGCGCGCCCCCAGGATGCTGAAACCCGCTACGCGTATGCGCTTTTCCTCGGAAGCCGCGGCGAGGAAACAGGGGCGCTGACCGCGCTGGAAGGCATTCCCGGTCCCGAGCGCAGCGCCGGCATGGCCGGGCTGCAACGGCGCCTCTGGAGCCGTGCGGTGGTACAGCGCGCGCTGGCCCTGGCCGCCGCCGGAAAGACGACGCCGGCACGGCGGATGATAGCCAAAGCCGAGCAAATGGCTGACGGCGACCCCGACCTGATGCTGGACTTCGCCGATGCGCGCATCGACCTGGGCGATCTGCCGGGGGCGCGCGCCTCGCTCGCGACCCTCGCCGCGCGTACGCCGCCCTCGACCGATTGGACCCTGCGCCATGCGCGCCTGACCGCCAGCGCCCGTGACGATGCCGGCGCCGCCGCCCTGCTCGGCCGCATCGATGCCAGCCAGCTCGATGCCGAGCAGAAGGCTGCCTGGCAGGACATCCGCATGACCCTGGCGCTGCGCGAGGCGGATCGCCTGCGCGAGGCCGGCCGCATCGATGCCGGGCTGGCCTTGCTCGACCGGCAGGCATCGGCACAGGCCGGGCCGTCGGCGGCGCGCCTTGCCGCCGCCCGCGCCCGCCTGCTCCGCGCCGCCGGCCAGCCGCTGCCGGCGGCCGTGCACTACGGCGCGTGGCAGGCGCTGGAGCCGGCCAGCCGCGATGCCGCCATCGGCCGCATCGAAATGCTGCTGCAGGCAGGACATCGCGAGGAGGCGCGGCCGCTGCTGGACGCGCAGCTAACCGATCTCAAGGACGCCACGCCCGATCAGGTCGCTGACCTGATCGGCGCGTTGATCGACCTGCAGGCGTGGCCGCGCGCGGCGGCGCTGGCTGCGGACGCGCCGCCATCCGTGCGCGAACACCCGCGCGTGCTGGCCTATGCCTCGGAACTGGCGCAGCACGATGGACGGATGGCGGATGCGATCGATTACCTGCGCCGCTCGCTCGCGGCGCAAGGCACCGGCATCGCGCCGCTGGCGCTGCTGTCTACCCTGGATGCGCCTGCGCCGGGACGGGAACGCGGTTCGGCGCCGGAAGCCCTGCCGGAACAGGCGCCCGGCGCCGCCCCGGCAAACGCCGGACGCTACCGCCGCCTGGCGGAAATGATCGACCAGTCCACCGCTTGGTTCGCCACCACCGTCGACCAGAACAGCCGCAGCGGCAGCGCCGGCCGCTCGCAATACGATCTCATCGAAATCCCGCTCGAATACAAGCGCGCCCAGGATGCCCGTGGCCGATGGACGCTGCGCGCCGACCTGGTGAAGGTGGATGCCGGCGCCATCGATCTCGCCGACAGCGGCGCCCGGGAAAGCTTCGGCAGCACCCTGCTGTGCCAGCCGGTGTGCGACAACGGCGTCTTCCGGCAGCAGGCTTCCGGCCTCGCGCTCAACGCCATGCTGGAGCGCGGCGCCACCCGCTACGACATCGGCACGACGCCGGTCGGCTTTCCGGTACAGACCCTCATCGGCGGCATCCTGCACAAGGGCGATCTCGGTCCCTTCGGCTATTCGGTGGATGTTTCGCGCCGCCCGCTCACCGGCAGCCTGCTGTCCTACGCCGGCACGCGCGATCCGCGCACCGGCCTGACCTGGGGCGGCGTCACCGCCAACGGCATTCGCCTCGGCCTCAGCCTGGACAAGGGCGAACGCTGGGGATTCTGGTCCTCGCTCGGACTGCATCGCCTGGCCGGGCGCAACGTCGAGGACAACGACCGGGCGCAGCTCATGGGCGGAGCCATCCTGCGGGCGGTCAACGAAGACGACCGCCTGCTGCAGTTCGGCCTCACCGGCATGGTCTGGCGCCACAGCAGGAACGCCGGCGAATATACCTTCGGCCATGGCGGCTACTACAGCCCGGCCACCTTCCAGTCGCTGTCGCTGCCGGTCACTTTTGCCAAGCGCCATGCACGGCTGTCCTATGCGCTGCGGGCGGCAGTCTCGGTGTCGCGCTCGACCACCGACGAGGCGCCCTACTTCCCGACGGACGCCGGCATGCAGAGCCTGGCGGAAAGCCTCGCCGCCAGCACCGGCGTCACGCCCCGCTACCGCGCCGGCGACAGCGGCGGCTTCGGCTTCGGCCGCTCGCTGTCCCTCGCCTGGGAGTACCAGGCGGACCCGCGCCTGTTCATCGGCGGCCGGGTCGAGCTCGACCGCTCCACCGATTACTCGCCGAACCGCTTCGGACTTTATCTGCGCTATGCACTGGACCGCAATGCGGCGAGGCCGGTGGCGCTGGTGCCGGAAGCCGTTCGGCCAACCTCCCAGGCTTATTGATGCGAAATCGACCGATCATGCGCACGCTCTCCCTGTTCATGGCCGGCCTCGGCCTGTGTGCCGCCGCGCACGGCGCGGACGCAGGGCGGCTGAATCATTTCGATCCGGCATCGCTCAACGACTACGCGGTTCGCAAATATCAGGAAGGCGATCGCGCCACAGCGCGGCTGCTGCTGGAGCGCGCCCATCTGCTGGCGCCCCAGGATGCGGCCATCGCCCGCAACCTGCGCATCGCGCGCGGCGAGGAAGCGCCGGAAGGATTGAAAGGCCAGCGCGATACCACGCCGACCGCCTCGTCACCGCAGGAGAGGGAAAAGACGGAAGAGGTCCTGCCGCCGCTGTGGCCGCGTTGAGCAGCACGAGGGGTTTCGCTGCGCGCGGCCGGCCCGGCCGTGATCAAACAAGGATCTATCGCTGCAGGTTCGCCAGCCGCTGATCCACGAACGCCTGCAGTTCGGCCGACAGGCCGCCGAGGGTTTTGGCCCGCCTGAACGACTCCACCGCTTCCTGGGTACGCTGCAGCGCCTGCAGCGACAAGCCCATGCCCATCCACCACAGCGCCGTCTGCGGCGACTTCTGCAGCGCGAGCTGATAGTGCTCGATGGCGCGCTGGTGCTGCTCGTCACGTTGCAGGAGGGCGGCGAGAAAGGCCTGGTAATCGGCGCGGTCCGTGCTGTAGGGCAGCGCCTTGTCCAGGGTCTGGATGGCCGGCTTGAGCTCGCCGCGTTCCACCTGCATGCGCGCCAGGGCTTGCGCCAGGCGCGGCTGGGCCGGGTCCTGGGCGATCGACTCGCGCGCCATGCGCATCGCATCGTCGCGCCGGCCGCTGTCGGCCAGCGCGCTCATCAGCGCCTCGCGGGCGCGGGCATGCCTCGGGTCGGCCTGCAGCGCGCGCTCCAGCGCTTCCACCGCCTGCACCGCCTTGCCCTGCTCCAGCAGGGATGCGCCCTTCACGAATTCGGCTTCGGCGCGCTGGCGGGGGCCCATGTCCCGTGCCGGTTCGGGCGCGACGGCCTGGCTGGCCGGCTGGGCCGGCTTCGCCTCATCGCTTGCCGGGTGCGGATTGGCCTTTTCTTTCGCACCCTTCGGCGTATCCGCCAATGGCGGCGGCGAGATTGGCCGGGCGTTCGCCGGTGCCGTCGTCACCGCCTGGGCGGCATCGGCGATCATCGCCTCGGCGCGCGATTTAGGCTGCGGTTTCTGAACCGGCGCTGGGGCCACGTCAGCCTTGGCCACCTTCGCCGCCGGCGCTGCCGGGACGGATACCGTGGCAACCGGCGGAGCGATTGGCGCCGTTGGATTGGTTGCAGTGGACGCTGCGGGAGCAGTAACCGCCGGCTTCGCTTCCGGCGCCGCAGTGCTCGCCGCCGGCACGGGCATGGGCGTGGCCGCGGCGGCCGGCACGCCGGCGGGCTGTGCCAATTGCACGCGCGGCGCGACCGGTGCGGCTGCCGGCGTCGATGGCCGGCCGAGATACCAGGCACCGGCGCCGACCAGCGCTGCCGCCGCCGTTCCCGCAATCCACCATGCCGGCGAGAGGCCCCGCCTGCGCGGAACGGATCGAACCTGGCTATCCATGGAAGCCGTCGACGCCGCGCCGGGCTGGCGCGCATCGAGTTCCCGCAACATGCTATTGATGAGGCTCATCGAAAATAGGTCCATGCAATGCCGCATCCCGCGGCCACGAAAACCGTGCCGGCCAGCGCCAGCCACCCCCAGATGCCGTGTCGTGCCGCGCCGGTGTCGTCAGCCGCCGCGCGCACATGCCGCGCCACCACCTCGTGCATGCCCTCGCCATACGCCAGCATCAGCGCCTTGTGCGCCAGGATGTTGACCAGCCGCGGCGTGCCGCCGCTGGCCGCATGCAGCAGCTTCAGCGCGTTCGGCTTGAACAGCCTGCCGCCCTGATAGCCGGCGGTGCTGAGCCGGTGCGCCACGTAGAAAGCCATGTCGTCGCGATTCAAGGGCGCGAGGCGGTAATGGAAAGTGATGCGCTGCTTCAGCTGGCGTATCGATTCCTGGCTCAGGTGCGCGTCCAGCTCGGGCTGGCCGAACAGCACGATCTGCAGCAGCTTGCGCTTCTCGGTCTCCAGATTGGTCAGCAGGCGCAGCGCCTCCAGCGTCTCCAGCGGCATGGCCTGCGCCTCGTCCAGGCACAGCACCACCCGCTTGTCCTCCGCCGCCAGCTGCAGCAGCCGCTGGTTGATGGACTTGAGCAGCTGGTGCTGGTCCGCATCCTTCTCGATGCCGATTTCCAGCTCGTCGGCCAGCGCCAGCATCAGCGTGCGCGGCTCCAGGTAGGGATTGGGGATATAAGCGCTGACGAAGCCCTCGTCCAGCGACGCCAGGAACTTCCGGCAGAGCATGGTCTTGCCGGTGCCGACCTCGCCGGTGATCTTGATGAAGCCTTCGCCATTGCGCACCGCGATCACCAGCGTGTTCAACGCTTCCTGATACGTATTGCAGGCAAAGAAGAAGCTGGTGTCGGGCGTGATGCCGAAGGGCAGCTCGCGCAGTCCGAAGTGGGCGGCGTACATCAGCGCAGCGCTCCGCCGCCTTGCGGGTCCAGCGTCTGCATGCGGCGCTGGCTCTCCAGGATGTCGCCGGCCCAGTTGGTATTACTGTCGACGATGGTCGGCTTGATCAGGATGACCAGTTCGCGCTTCTGGTTGACGCGGCTGGTGCTGCGGAACAGGCCGCCGATGCCGGGCGCGTCGCCGGCGCCTGGGATTTGCGAGCGGTCGTTGGTGGTCGCCTGCCGCATCAGGCCGCCGATCGCGATGATCTGGCCGTTCTGGCCGCGCACCACGCTGTCCGTCTCCGACGTGTTGCTGGAAGCGAGCGGCAGGTTCAGCGTGCCGAGCTGGCCGAGGTCGAGCTGCTTGTTCACCGTGCTGACCTGGGTGACCGACGGGTGGACGTGCAGCGTGATGTTGTCCTGCTCGTCGATCTGCGGCGTGACGTCGAGCACCACGCCGGAGAAGAACTGCTGCAGGGTGACGTCCGGGGTGACGATGGTGCCGGTGGTCGAGGTCTGGGTATTGGACGACACCTTGGTGACGAAGAAGTCGTCGGTGCCCACCTTGAGGATGGCTTTCTGATTGTTCAGGGTGGCGATACGCGGGCTGGACAGCACATGGACATTGCCCTGGGTTTCCAGGAAGCTCAGCATCGCCGCGAAATTGTTGGTCTGAAAAGCAAGGCCGAACACCGACCCGGCGGCGTTGCCCGCAGCAGCGAGCGCCGCGCCGGTGGCGGCGGTGACCGTCGTGGCGCCGATGGCGCCGGTGGCGATGTTCGTCGTGTTCAGGGTCGTGCTCAGATTGCGCGACACATTGGCCGGCACCAGTCCCGTGCCGGGCGCGACGAAGCCGATGGCCGAAGGATTGCCGAGGATATTGGCAAAGGATGCCCAGTTGATGCCCGACTGGAAGCTGTCATTGAGCTGGACCTCCAGGATCTTGGCTTCCAGGATCACCTGGCGCTCGACCGACAGCTGCGCCGCCTTCAGGTACTGGGCGACGGCGCGCAGTTCTTCCGGCATGGCCCTGACCACGACGACGCCGGACTGGCGGCTGATGACGACGCTGCGACCGTCGCCGTTCTGCCCGCCCGGCGTCCGCTCGTCGGCAACACCGACGATGGCACGGATTGCGTCGCGCAGCTCACCCCAGAAATCGCTGGTCAGATTGGAGCTGACCCGGCTGCCGGGCAGAGCCCCGACTGCGGTCCCGCCCGTCGGGGATGTCGGCGGATAGGGCGAAGTGATGCCGGGGAATGGCGCCTGGCCGGTCGGCGCAGTGTTTGGAAACGCGGTCTGCGGGGCGCCGGTCGGCTGCTGCCCTGCGGTCGACGTGCCGGCATTGACCCGGGTTTCGGAAGAGCCGACTCGGGAACCATTGAGGTAGTTCACATGGAACACGCGGGTCTGCATGGTGAGCGGCTTGACGACGATGCGATTGCCCTCGGCCGAATAATCGTAGCCGTACAGTTCCCGAATCGCGTCGAGCGCCTCGAACAGGGTCACGTTCTTCAGGGTGGCCGAGATGGTGCCCGAGACGTCGGGATGGACCAGAATGTTGTAGCGCGTGTTTGCGCCGATGGCGGCGAAGAACTGCTTGGCCGGCACTTCGTTGAATGACACGCTGAAGCGCTCGCGCCCCGGCGCCTCCGCCGGCGCGGCCTGCGGGCGCGGCGGGGCGATCAGCGCTTCGCTGACGGCGCTCGGCACGGGAGCGGCCGGCTTTGCCGGCCTGGCCGCGCTGGCGGCGGCCTTGGCGAGTTCGTCCTGGATGGCGTCATAGGTCTGTCTCGACGGCGCGGTGGAGCATGCGGCAATGCTTGCCGTCAGCAGCGCAATGAGGGATCTCTTCATGTCGTTATTTCTTGCTCTTTTTCGCTTCGGGGATGCTGCCATTGCTGCCGGTCAGCGCGTAGTTCTTCTGGACGTCGGGATAAAGCTTCATCGAACGCAGGCGGCCATCCTCCTGCAACACCACTTCATCTTCCGCGATCCGGACGATGCGGGCGTTGCCCACCCTGTCTCCCGTCATTACCTGGCGACCGTCGATGATGGCGAAGCGGCGTGATTCGGAATAAAAGATCGAATGCAATCCGGCGCCGGCCGCTTCGGCCTCCCCGGAGGAAGCCGAAGCGCGGGCGCGGGCGAGGGCGGCGGGCGGCCGGGTAGGATCGACCAGGGCTTCGGCGGATGCCGCCACGCACAGCGGCAGCATCGACAGGAGTGCGGCAACGGCTTTCAGAGATTGAGCCATTTCTTCTCCAAACTCAATGTATAGACTTCCAGTGTCAGCACCGACGTCGGATAGGCCTTGGCGGTCAAAATCATGTTTCCCCAGACCATCCGGACCGGCAAGGCTTCCAGCTGCCGCACATAGTTCACCAGGTTCTGGTAACTGCCTTCCACGGTGATCTGCATCCCGTGCATGAATACCAGCTCCTCCGGCGCCACGGGCGGCAATGCGCCCGGCTGCGGTGCCGGCGGCTGCCCGCCCAAGGCCGCCGCTGCGCCGGCCAGGTTCATTGGCGCCGGGTTCGCGGTTGCTGGCACGGCGGGCGCGGCATTGAAGCTGTCCAGCCCGCGCACCGGCAGCTTGACGAGCGATACCAGCTTCACGTCCTGCTGACGGCTGATCACGGCTTCCAGCATGGCGACCATTTGTTCCGGCGCCACCAGATCCTTCTTGTTGGCCTCGATCGCCTGTTCCACGTCGCGGGTCCTGGCGGACAACTGCGCCAGGCGCGCACGGCTGGCGACGTTCGGATCGACGCCGCTCTCGCCGGCACTGCGCGCGATCTCTTTTTCCAGCTTGCGGATGGTGGTCAAATTGGCCTGCATCTGGCTTTCCGCTGCGCGCTGCCCGATATCGGCCGGCTCGAACATGAGGAGATAGAAAAGCGCGGCAAGCAGCATCAGCAGGCCGGCGAAGATCGCGCCGCGTTCGGGCAGGCTGCGGTAATCGACCCAGTTGGCATACCGTTCCCAAACCGATTTCATCGCGTCACCTCCCCGTTCGCTCCGGTCCCGGCTTGAGCCGCCTCCGACGTATTGAGCACAAATTCGATGAAATGCGCGGGCGTCGGCGGTTTGCCGCCCGGAACGGCATCCGCGGCGGCATTCTGAACGCTGTTTCGGATCGCCATGTTGCCGAAGGATTTGCCATTGAACACCTCGTCGCGGCTCAATGCCTTCACATAGGACGCCACGAGTTCCGGCCGCATCGCCCGGCCCTGGATTTCTATATCCCTGCCCAGGCTGCGGAGCGCGAAATGGGTTAGCCAGACGTCCGGCAAGGCACTGCGCGACAAGGCCGTCAGATACTCGGTGTGGCTATGCGAATCCTCCGGCCGGCCATTCTTGATGAAATCGAGGATCCGGCTTTTCGCTTCCAGCAGCGCCTGCATTCCGGCGGCGTCGGCTTCCAGGTTCTTGTCGGCGGCAATCGGCTTGCTGCTTTCCGCCACCTTGATCAACTGTTCCTGGAGTTTGCGCGCCCGGCTCTCGACGATGCCGGCTTCTTTCTGAATCTGGCTGCTGCGATAAAGGGAGTAGCCGCCGAGGGCTGCCATGCCCGCGCCGATGGCAAGCAACGCCTGCGCCATCGCCAATGCCGAGAACAGCTTCTTCGGCTTGAGGAAAATCGGATTGTAGAGATTGATCTGCTGGCTCATAGCGTCTTCTGCTCCACTCTGAGGCTCAAGCCGAGCGAGGTGAAAAACCTGGCTTGCAGCTTCCGTGCCGCCAAGTGAGGCACGGCGGAAAAATCGAACACGGTGCTCAGCTCCAGGAGTTCGGGATTCAGGTCCAGGTTTTCGGCCAGATAGCGCAACAGCTCGTCGAGCTCGGCTTCGCCCGGCACAAGGAAGAACCGGCTGATCGGCAGGCTCGCGAATTGGCGCCGGAAGTGGTCGAGCGAGCGCTGCACTTCCAGGGCGATCTTTTCGAAAAGCTGATCTGTTGTCGCGGCGTCGGCGATCGTCAGCTCGGCGGACGACACATCGAAACGCCGGGCGAGATACAACTCGCCGCCCGCCGTGAAGGTCAGCAGCGCGCCGCGAGCGTCGAAGGCCAGCATGACCAGGGCGCGGCCGGGCTGCTCGGCCAGCGCGGCGATATTGCGCTGCGCCAGCTCCGGCACGTCGATCGCCTTGAGCGGGAGCTTCGCGACTTCGAAGCGCTCCTGCATCGTTCGCACCTGGCTCGACTGCGCCACGATGGCGTACATGATCTGCTTGCGTCCTTCGCCGGTGCTGGGAATGTTGAGGACGTCGACGATCGCGTTGTCGATCGGGAAGTCGATCATGTCGCGTATCAGCCAAAAGATGGCGGATTTGAGTTCGTTCTTCGGGACGTTCGGCGCTTCCACCGGAAGCATCTGATACGTGCCGGCATCGATGCAGGTCGTCAGCTCGTACTGCTCTCCCTGCCAGCGCTTCGACAGGCTGGCCAGCAAGTCAGGCACCGAGCCTTCCAAGGCATGCGCCTCCGCCAGGGTGACCAATGGCCGGCCACCCTTGCGCTGCACATGCGTCACGCAGCAGCCCTGCTGGTCCAGGGTGATCGCGCGCCACCCCTCAAGCCGCTTCCGTTTCCCAAAAATATTCATTGATCCGGTACCTGTTGTTTCCGTTCTTTGCCCTGATGTCGCTGCATTGTTTGGCCTGTTTCCGTCATTGCACGATCTCCCGCCATCCCTGCACGCCCCCGCCCTTGGTGCGCACCCGTCCGCCAGAGGGAAGGCCAGCGCTGCTCGCAGGGACCGCCACGCCGGAAATCGCATAGTCCGATCCCTGCGAAGGCCAGCGCATCGTCACCGTCGTGCCGGGCGCAACGCTCGGGCAGTACGTTCCCTGCCCCACCATGTTGCCCTTCCCGTTCCAGGCCGCCGTGCGGCCGGTGCAGACGGACGCGTCGAAGCTCGCCAGATTGCCGTTCGATGCCAGGCCGATGTTGTCGACGACGAGCGAATAACGGGTGCTGTTGGTGGTGACCGACGGCGCGATGGGGTTGCCGGTGTCGCTGCCGCCGATGCCAAAGCCGGTCAGCACGGGTGTCGAGCCGGACATCAACACATCGGACACGTCGATATAGCCGACCAGCAGGTAGAACTTGTTGCCGAAGGTCGATCCGCTACCGATGGAGAGGTTGAGCACGCCATTGTTAAGCGAGCCGCCCGACGGCGGATTCATGATGTAGAAGGTCTGCGCCCAAATCCGGTTGAGGTTGCCGTTACAGTTCGACGAGGGAGACGAATACAGCAGGCTGGCCGGCACCGCGCTGTAGGTATTGCCGTCGGAGCCGGTGAAGCTCAACGTGGAAACCGACCAGGTCTGGTTGCAGCTGGTGCCGCTTTTCCACGCAAGGTTGACCAGCACCATGGTCGTTCCCGCGGCGACGGTATGGGTCAACCCGGAGATGGGGCCGGAGGTCGCGGTGGGACTGACGAACTGTGACGCATTGACGCTATTGGCCGTGCTGACGACCGACGCTTGAATACTGCGCGATGCGCCTCGCACCAGGCTGCCGCTTCCACTGGTGGTCGACCCTGTGATACTGACCACGCACACGCCGCTCGTGTATGAAACGTAGGAGATCGACGCCATGCCGCTCCCCAGCATGGACACCGACGTCTCGCCAATGGAGGAGGACGTCGTTCCGGCATCGCACGCGGCTCCGCCGGCGAAGCGCGCCGCCGCCCGCTCCGCGGCCGACTCGGCGATCAGCAATGCTTGCGCCCTGTCGTCGGTGTCGACAGCGTTGCGATTGACGCCGCTGCTCAGGGACAGGCCGGCCTGCACCACGGCTGTTAAGAGGAACAAGATCAACAGCGTCACGGCCAGGCTGACGGCGCCTCGTTGAAATTTCCTCGTAATTGGCGTGTTCATGATTTCCACGGCTAATTCCGCACGGCGACCCAGCTCTTCATCGAATAGGTCTTCGATGTCACGTCCGGATCGTAGGTGACGAGCGTTATGGAGAGGAAGCGCACCGTGGACTGGGTACAGGTGAGTTCCGTGAAGGTCTTGTCATAGCAGGTCACGGCGAAGCTGCTGACATTGGTCAGCAGCGGCGCCGTCACTGTCGATGTCGACACCGCGGCTGCCAGATAGCCGAGATTGAGCGTGCTTCCCGATTTCGTCAGTGTCACTGTGGTGCTGCCGATCAGCGAATCGTTGCGGGCGAACGTGAGGCTGTTGGTGGGGCTGGCGACAGGACTGATGGTGGTGATGGGAAGCGTGAGATCCCGAAGCTCGAACCCGATGCGGTCCATTGCGTAGCGCAGCGCGTCTATCGATGCGACCGCATTCCGCGCGCCGAAGTAGGCATTGAGACTGGCCCGCGCAACCGGCGCAAGCAGGCCGGCGAGCACGCCGATGATGGCAATGGCGGTAATCAGTTCGATCAGGCCGATGCCGGATGCGCGCTTGTCCACCGGCCGCTCCTAGTAACTCACCAGCAGCATCGCCAGCGAGGAACTCACCCCCGATGGACAGGCTGCGGTGGTTCCGGCGCAGGACACCGTGATGGTGACCTTGCTGCAGGTGCCGCCGCTCGGGCAGCCATCCGTGCTGGTGGCGGCAGCGGAGGTGACGCCGGGCGTGTTGTAACCGGTCTCGGCAACCGCCGGCGCGGTTGAGCAGGCGTTGGTGACGCTGGCGTCGCCATAGGCATTGAGCCGGCGCAGCACCATCATGCGTTCGGCGCAGGACTGTGCGATCTGCGTCGCCTTCTGCATCGCTTCCGCGCGCAGCAGGCCGCTCTGCAGATTCGCATAGAGATTCGTGATGCCGGTGAAGCCCAGGCTGAGCAAGGCGATCACGAAGATGAGTTCCACCAGGGTGAAACCCGGTTGCGGGCGGCTCGCCATGTCAGCTCCGCTCCGCCAGGCCGGAAACGGGACGGACATACACCGAAAGGCTTTGGCCCGATACGGTGATTGTCAGGGTTTTCGCTGGATTGGCCGTCAGCATACTGGCCCACACGTACGAAGAACCGCTTGCCGAATAGGTGCCTGGCCGACCCGCCGTGTCGAAATCGACTGTCGTGTTCGCCGGCGCGATGAGCGCCTGGTCCAGCGTCACCTGGTAGCTGCTGCCGGTAGTCGGGTTGATTGGCGTCGCATTCACCGCCGAACAGAGATTGCCCGATGACTGAGCCAGGCATACAACCTGGTAGGCATTGCCCGATGCATTCACCGAGAGACGAAGCGGCACGCCTGCGCTGATGGCCAAGGCCTGGACCTGGCTCAAATCGCGCCGCAACTGGTCCGCCTGCGCCGCCAGCGTGCGCTGCGCACTGTTGGCATTGACTTTCACCATGGTGACCGCCGCGAGCACGCTGACGATGACGGTAACGAAGATCAGCTCCACCAGGGTGAAGCCGCATCGTTTCCGCCGCACGCAGGTCGGGCTCGTTCGGGATCTCATGTCAAGGGACAAGGTCATCTGCCGGGTCAGGCGCTTGAAAAAAGAATCGGGCGTCCGGAACGGAAGCCCTCAGGCGAACGCCAACGATCAGTTCGGAGACGGAATGGAAATATCCGACGGCGCCGCCACGATTGCAGCGGTGCCGGTGCCGGTCGCGGATACGGTGAAGGCCAGGTCGGCGGAGCCGTCCAGCTTCTTCACGCCCGGGCAGGTGATGCTGCCACTGCCGGCGGTGCAGGTCGGATCGGTTTGCGCGACGATTTCGGCGATGCTCGGCGCCGACTTCTTTGCCGAATAGGCAACCGCCCAGGCGGCCTTCAGCGAGGCGAGGGTCGACTTCTGGGCGGCATCATTGGCTGCCTGCTGGGAGTTGCTGAACTTCGGAATCGCGACCGCGGCCAGGATGCCGAGCACGACGATGACGACGATCAGTTCGATCAGGGTGAAACCGGCTTGAACGGCCTTGCTGGTGTAGCGCTTGGACATGTAAAACTCCTTTGAGAAATAAAGATCACTGCGGTTTAATTGAGCCACTTAAGGGCGTGCTCATTCCTACCTGCCCTGGACATTCGTCAGCTGGCTCATGTCCCACATCGGCACGAAGACACCGAGCGCGAGCACCAGCACCAGCACCGCCATGAAGGACAGCATCAGCGGTTCGATCTTGGTGGAGAGCATCTTCAGCTCGTGCTTCACTTCGCGCTCGTACATGTCGGCGATCTCGTTCATCAAGCCGTCGATATCGCCGCTTTCCTCGCCGACGGCGATCATCTGCAGTACGATGGGCGTGAACACGCCGGTCGTCTTCGCCGTCTTGAGGATGGTTTCGCCCCGCTCCACGCCGTCGCGCATCTGTTCGACCGCGCTGCCGATATAGCTGTTGTCGACCGTGCGCGAGACGATGCTCAGCGCCTGGCTAGCCGGTATGCCGCTCTGCTGGGCCAACGCCAGGCTGCGCGCGAAGCGGGCCATGACCGCCTTGTGGATGATGGGCCCGGCAATCGGAATGCCGAGTTTCGCCTTGTCCCATGTGTAGCGGCCATCCTTGGATTTGACCCATGCGTTCCAGCCGATGACCGCAAGCAGGGCCAGGCCGAGCAGGATAGGCCAGTTGTTCGTCATGAAGGACGAGCTGTTCAGCAGCACCCGCGTCATCAGCGGCAGTTCGATCTTGGCCTTGGAAAAAATCGTCGCGAACCGGGGGATGACCATCAGGTTGACGACGCTCATGGCGCCGATCATCGCCAGCATGACGAACTTCGGATACTGCAGCGCCGCCTTGACCTGCTCCCGCATGCTGCGGTCGAACTCCAGATAATCGTGCAGCCGCGGGAAGATTTCCGACAGGCGCCCGGTGATTTCTCCCACTTGCACCATGCTGATGAAGTAGCTCGAAAACACCTTGGCATGGGCGCGCATGGCCGCCGACAGCTCCTGGCCGGCGTTGAGCGACTCGCGCAGGTTGCCGATGACGCGGCCGAAGGACTTGTTGGTCGCCGAATCGCGCAGGCCGTCGAGCGCCTGCATGATCGGCACGCCGGCCTTGAGCAGGGTGTACATCTGCCGGCAGAACAGTTGCACGTCCAGCGTCGTCACCGGGACATCGGTCAGCTTTTCCCACAGCCTGCCGCTCTCGCTCCTGGCCTTTTCCAGCTTGATGTCGATGGGAATGGCGCCGATGTTCACCAGGTAGGCGGCAACTGCGCCGCTGTCGGCGCCATCGACCACGCCTTGCATCAGCTCGCCGCGGGAATTCCTTGCGCGGTAATGGTAGGACGCCATCTCAGAACACCGCCTGGTTGCTGACCGTCATGGCCTCGGCAATGGTGGTTCGACCTTGCCTGGCCAATTCGGCGGCATGGCGGCGCAGGTTCAACCCGGCCATCTGGCGCTCGGCGGCTTGAATGAATCCAGCGTGATCTTCGCGGCTGGCGATGTCGGCCAGCGCTTCCGTCATTTCGAGCATTTCGTAGACGCCGATCCGGCCGCGATAGCCGCTGCCATTGCAGTGCGGGCATCCCCGTCCCTGAGCGTATGTCTGTGCGGCCCCGTCGCCAAGAGTAGCCTTGAGCCATTCGCGTTCGGCGACGCTGGGTTCGCAGGGCTCGCTGCAGGCATCGCAGATCAGTCGCACCAGCCGCTGCGCCATCACCACCTGCAGCGCCGAAGCCAGGATGTACCCGGGAACGCCCATGTCGAGCAGGCGGTTGGGCGTGCTGATCGCGTCGTTGGTGTGCAGCGTCGAGAACACCAGATGGCCGGTGAGCGCCGCCCGCATGCCGACCTGCGCCGTTTCCTCGTCGCGCATTTCGCCTATCAGCACCACGTCCGGATCCTGGCGCAAGGAGGCGCGCAGCACGCGGGCGAAGGTGAGATCGATCTTGTCGTTGACCTGGACCTGATTGATGCCGGGCAGCTTGTACTCGACCGGATCCTCGATGGTGATCAGCTTGCGGTCGGATGTATTCAGCTCCGAGAGCGCGCCGTACAGCGTCGTGGTCTTGCCGCTGCCGGTGGGGCCGGTCACCAGCACCAGGCCGTTGGGGCGGTGAATGATCTCGCGAAAGCGCTTGAGCATCGACTCCGGCATGCCGATCACATCCAGGCCGAGTATGCCGCGCGACTGGTTCAACAAGCGCATCACCACCGATTCGCCGTACTTGGTCGGCATGGTGGACATGCGGACGTCGATCTGCTGCTGGCCGACCCGGATGTTGAAGCGGCCATCCTGGGGCAGACGCTTCTCGGAAATGTCGAGGCCGGCCATGATCTTGAGGCGCAGCGCCAGGGGCGCCGCGATGCGCAGATCGGTTTCGGTCTGCAAGTGCATGACACCGTCGATGCGCAGCCGGATATGCAGTGCCGACTCCTGCGGCTCGATATGCACGTCGGACGCCTGGACCTGAGAAGCGTCGTCGAAGATGGTCTGCAGCAGCCTCACGACCGGCGCCTCTTCCAGCCCGACGCCGCCGGCGTCGCTGAAGCTGATCTGCGTCTCGCCGACTTCCTGCTTCAGCTCGCGCGCAGCGTCGCTGATCTCTTCGGTTTTTCGGTAGATGCGGCTGATGGCCTGGAAAAGCGCTTCCTCCGCCACGACCGCCAGCTCGATATCCTTCTTCAGCAGCCGCGCGATCTCGTCGTACACGAAGAGATCGGTGGGATCCGCCATGCCCACCAGGGCGCTGTTGCCGCGATCTTCGAGCACCAGCGCCCGGTACCGGCGCGCCCGCATTTCCGGCAGCTGGCGGACGACCTCGGGATTCAGGTTGTAGGTCTTGAGATTGATGTAGGGAATGTTCAGCTGCCGCGTCATGGCGCGGCAGATGTCATCCTCGGAAACATAGCCATTCGCGATGAGGACCTGGCCGAGCTTGCGCCCGGACTCCTTCTGCTCGGCCAGGGCCAGACGAAGCTGCTCTTCCGTCAATACCTTTTGCTGCAAAAGGATTTCGCCAAGTCTTACCTTTTCAGGCCGTGCCATGCTCGCTTCCCGACTCAATAGATTGGAACCGTATGGTTCGCCGATTTTGTGAGAAACAGTTTCATCGCACCAAGCTTTTCGGTTGTTTCCCTCGCTTATTCTACCCAAGGTGAGATTGCTGATCAGAATTATGTTGAGCTACCTCAACTCTCCGGCCTTCCCTTCGCGGGAATTCTGGTGTAATCGAAAAGGAAAGTAGTCAGGGGGGCTTACCAGGAAAATGGTATTGCTCCGTACACCTTCCTCACTTTTCCCTATGAAAAGCGGATTCCAGGCGCGAATCCGCATTCGGTGAAGATCCCGAATGCGCTAAAGCAGCACGAAAGGGTAAAAAGGCGCGAGGCGAGGATTGATCGTCCCGGTCGAGTGGTTTTGACGCCACAATCAGGATTTCAGGCAGATGGGAGCCGGGGGAAAGGACATCCTGAAATTTCCCACCATGCGGCAGGCGACCCGATGGCGCGGGCGACTATGGCGGTTTTCCGGCACCTGGCGGCGCTAGCAGGATGTGGCGCCCTGATGAGAGATGGCGAAGGAAAAGGATTCTGCTTCTGCTGGTTGCAAACGAGCGTTTGCAATCAAATCACCCGAGTAAAAAGACGGTGAATGCGGCCATTGCGACTGCTTTAGGGCAGATGCTCACGCGCTGCTGCGTAGTACATCGAATCCAATTTGCGAAGCGCCGCGAAGAGACCGGATTCGGTCGAAACGAAACTGAAACTATCGTGTCCGCGCGGCGAACGGTATATCGCGAACTTGACCCGTTTGGCGCCGCCCCAGCCTGAGCCGGCGTCGATCTTCAGGACCATGAAGTCGTAGCCGAGGTTCTTGGACTCGATGTAAATGACTCCATCGCTCAACGCCGCGCCATACTCGGCTGCAGGAATGGCCGCGGCAGGCTGCAGGTCATAGTGCAGGATCTCCTGCCTTTTTTGCGCCGCCAGGTGGCGGTAGACGTCTTGTTGTTCTGCGCCCGTCACCGGATGCCGGGCCATGATGCTCAAGATGTTGACGGCCCGTGTGAGATCCTCGCCTTCCACGAATTCATGAGCGGACAGCCCCATGGAAACCTTGCCTGCCCTCGACAAATGCGCCTGCGCTGCGGCAGCGGGCAAGGTTTGTGTATCGCGGGAATCAGACATGCGAGTCTACCTTTGGCTTATGCGGTACTCAGGCGGAATTCAAAGACAAGACCAGCCCTGGGCTTGAAATATCTTGAACACGACCGCGGTCGATGCGGCTTTGCAATTTATCTTCGTTATTACCGAAATGCAAGTTATTTCCAATTAACGGTTTTGCTTTGCTTTTCGGACAAAAAAGCATACCTTACCAATAGTTGTCCGCATGGCTCTTTGTTAATAGACCATTTTTGGGAATTTCGCCATACGGATAAGTTTTACTGATGGGATGGACCTCCCCTGTGTGTTGTTTCAGGGGGCAATCCTAGCCAGCCGCCGCCTTTTTTTCAGTCGATCTCAGAAACTGGAAGTTGTTCGGTAAAGAAAAGGTTTCCCAACGATGAAACCAATTAGCTATTCCTTCTCCTAATCCTTTGAAATATTGCTTCTTTGCTGATGAAATATCGGGTAAACCGGTTAAATCCAGCCACTAAATTAGTATCCTAAGCGTTGAAATGGTATATTGGTCGCGAGCAACATTTTAACCAGCAGTTTCGCCATGATCGAGTCACCCAGTCCCGTTACCGTCGCCATCGTTGAAGACAATCCGAAGTACCAAGCCTTTTTCACCGAGGCGGTGAAGTCGGATACACGCTTCCAGTTGATGGGAACGGCGGGCAATGGCGCCGAGGCCAAACGCCTGGCGGACCACTGCAGGGCGCGGCTGTACCTGGTCGATCTCGGGTTGCCCGACATCAGCGGCATCGAAGTGATCCGCCACATCAGCGACACCCAGCCCGAGGCGGATCTGATGGTGATCAGCATGTTCGGCGACGAGGACAACATCATCGCCAGCGTCGAAGCCGGCGCCACCGGATATCTGCTGAAGGATGGCAGCCGAGAGGAAATCGTTGAATCCATGCTCGCCATCCTGCAGGGTGGCTCGCCGATGAGCCCGATGGTGGCGCGCAAGCTGCTGTCTCGCTTCCAGGCCAAATCGGTTCAGGCTGCGGCTTCCCCGGCGCCGAAGGTGTCCGCCACGTCGACTGCTCTCACCGCGCGCGAGGTGGAAGTGCTGCGGCTGCTGGCCAAGGGCCTGACTTTCGATGAAGTCAGCACCTCGCTCTTCATCTCCGCCCATACCGTGGCGCAGCATGTCAAGAACACGTACCGCAAGCTGTCGGTGAAATCCCGCGCCGAAGCCGTGTACGAAGCGGCGCGCGCCGGCATCATCGAGATGTGATCCGTGGCCCTGCGCCTGCTCGCCTTCCTGTTCCTGCTGATACTGCCCTTGCGCGCCGCGCTGGCGGCCGAGGCAAGCCTGGAGCCGGTGCGCGTGCAGCATGGCCAGATGCTGATATCGGAGCGGGTGACGCCTCCGCCCGACAATGCCAGCTGGGAACCGGTCAGCCTTCCCTACCGCTCCATCAAGCCGGTCGACCCGGATCTCATCACCTACTGGTTCCGGACCGAATTCGAGTACCGGGGCGATCCGAACCTGCCGCTCTGGATCTTCTTTCCCAAGCTGCGCAACGGCGGCGACATTTTCCTCAACGGCAAGCGGCTGGCCAGCCTCGGCACGTCCGACAGCGCAACCCAGATCCGCTGGTTCCGGCCGTTCATGATCGACATCGCCCCCGCCCTGCTGCGGGAAGGTCCCAACCAGATCGCCATCCGCTTCGCCGCCCGCGACCCGCTGACGAGCTTCGGCGAATTCAAGCTGGGGCCGCGTGAAGCGCTCGAAGCGGAATTCGACACCGTCATGGCGTGGGAAACCACCAGCCGGCAGCATGCCGCCGTGCTCTGCCTGTTCGTCGGCGCCTTCGCCCTGGTGTTCTGGCTGCGCCGCCGCTCGGAGCATCTTTACCGCTCCTTCGGCATCTGCGCGCTGCTGTGGGGCTTGCGCACCGTGGTGCTGTTCATGCCGGAAGTGCCGATGGCGCACTGGACGCTGTGGCGCCTGGCCTACTACTTCACCACCGGCGGCTTCATCGCCTACATCACCCTGTTCCTGCTGCGCTTCAGCGGCTACCGCAATGTCTGGCTGGACCGGTCCATCACCGGCTACTGGCTGCTCGGCATGCTGTGCTTCATCGTGCTCGGGAAGACGGCCCGGCCCTTCATGGACATGGCCTGGCAGCTCGGCTTCCTGCCGCTGGTAGTGTTCGCCCTGTACCGGGTGGTGGTGCTGGCGCTGCACCACCGCACCGTGGCCAACATGGCGATGCTGCTCACCACCCTGGCTTCCATGGGCTTGTCGCTGCACGACTTCGCGGTGCAAAACGGCTGGTTCCGCTGGTCGGAAATCTACCTGCTGCACCTCGGCATCCCGGCTTTCCTGATCGCGATGCTGTGGGCCATGCTGGACCGGTTCATCGGATCGCTGGAACTTGAACAGGACATCAACGAGCGCCTGTCCTTCCTGGTCGCGGTGCGCCAGAGCGAGCTGGCGACCCAGTATGAGCAGATGAAGCAACTGGAGCGGCAGCATGCCGCCACCGAGGAACGCCAGCGCATCATGCAGGACATGCACGACGGGCTCGGGTCCAAGCTGCTTGCGGCGCTGATCACGGTGCGCGACGGCCAGGCCTCGCGCGACGACATCATCGCGCTGCTGCAGGAAACCATCGACGAGATGCGCCTGGTGGTGGGCTCCCTGTCGCCGGAGAACCCGGACCTGCTCGGCCCGCTGTGGGACTTCCGCTTCCGCATGATGCCGCGCCTGGCGCGCATCGGCCTCAAGCTGGTATGGCGCACCGAGAACCTGCCGGAAGTGCTCAACGTCAGCCCCTACACCGGGCTGCATGTGCTGCGCATCATCCACGAGGCGACCACCAACGTCATCAAGCATGCGCGGGCCGACACGCTTTGCATCAGCATCATCTATTCGGGCACCGCTCTGGAGATACGGGTGGAGGATGACGGCGTCGGCTTCGTCCAGGAAAACAAGCCGCAGGGCTTCGGCATGCAGAATATGCGCAGCCGCGCGGAAAAGATCGGCGCGTTCCTGGACGTGGAATCCAGCGAGCGCGGCTGCCGCATCAGCCTGAAGCTGCCGCTGCAGGAGTTGCCATTGCCCCAGCCGATTGCCGCCTGACGCGGTGGCACGTTTCGCTGCGCCCTTTCACCTGCATCAATTCCGCCGGCAGGCATGGCGATAGAATGCCTGCTCTCTCAGGCCAGGGCCTTTCCTCCATGAATATCGAACAACGGCAGTTCCTCGAGGTCGTCGACCGCACCCCGCTGGTGTCCATCGACCTCGTCATTCGAAACGAAAAGGGCCAGGTGCTGCTCGGCTACCGGCTCAATCGCCCGGCGCAACATGCCTGGTTCGTGCCTGGCGGCCGCATCCGGAAGAATGAACCGCTGCAGGAAGCGTTGCACCGCATTGCCCGGAACGAGGTCGGCATCGCGCCGGGCCCGGGCCGCCTGATCGGCGCCTTCGACCACCTGTATCCGGACAACTTCGCCGGCGAACCGGGCGTGTCGACGCATTATGTGGTGCTGGGTTACGAGTTCGCGCTTCCGGCCGGCGCCGCGCTGACGATGGATGACCAGCATTCAGCACTGCGATGGTGGGACGTGGATGCGCTGCTGGCCAGCGACGAGGTGCATGCGAACAGCAAGCTGTATTTTCGGGAGAGTCCGGGGAATGGGTTGAGGGTGGGAGCGTAGCGGGGGTTTCGCGGAGCATTGCTCTGCGCGAGCGGAGCCGGGCGGAGCGAGGGTTTCGCAGAGCATTGCTCTGCGCTCGCGGAGCCGGTCGGGCATGCAGGCCCGACCGTGGGGGAGGTTGAAGCATAAAGAATATCCCCTCACCTTCAAGGGGAGGGCTAGGGGCGTAGCAGGGGTTTCGCAGAGCATTGCTCCGCGCCTGCGCTGCCAGCAGCGCTTGCAGGCGATGACGGCTTCGCAGGCGGACAGCATGCTGTCCGAATTCCCTGCTGCGCCCCCAATCCTCCCCCTGAGGGGGAGGGATGTTCCTTTATGGCTCGGCCTCACCCACGGTCAGGCTTGCAAGCCTGACCGGCTGCGCAGGCGCGAAGCAGTGCTTCGCGAAACCCCTGCTTCGCCCTGCTGCGCCTTGCTACGCCGCCACGGCAAACACACTCACCGTTTCCTGCAGCCTCCCTGCCTGATCCTCCAGTGCCCGTGCTGCCATGGCAGCCTCTTCGACCAGCGACGCGTTCTGCTGGGTGAAGGCATCCATCTGCGAAATGGCGGCGCGGATCTGGTCGATGCCGCTGCTCTGCTCGTCGGTGGCCAGGGTGATTTCGGACATGATGTCGGTCACCTTGCGAATGCTGTCGACGATCTCCTGCATCGTGGCGCCGGCCTGGTCGACCAGCCGGCTGCCGGCGTCGACCCTGCCGACCGAGTCGGTGATGAGCGACTTGATTTCCCGCGCGGCGGCGGCGCTGCGCTGGGCCAGGCTACGCACTTCCGCGGCCACCACCGCGAAGCCCCGGCCCTGCTCGCCGGCCCGGGCGGCTTCGACCGAAGCGTTCAGCGCCAGGATGTTGGTCTGGAAGGCAATCCCGTCGATGACCCCGATGATGTCCATGATGCGGCGGGAGGAGTCGTTGATCGACCCCATGGTCTCGACCACCTGCGCCACCACGCTGCCGCCGCGCTGCGCCACTTGCGAGGCGCCGGAGGCGAGTTCGTCGGCAAGCTTGGCGCTGCTGGCGGTTTGCCGCACGGTGCCGGTCAGGTGTTCCATGGTGGCGGCGGTCTGCTCCAGCGAGCTGGCCTGGGATTCGGTGCGCGCCGCCAGGTCGGTGTTGCCCGCGGCGATCTGGGAGGAGGCGCTGACGATATGCTCGGCACCGGCACGGACTTCGCCGACGATGCGCCGCAGGCCCTGGTTCATTCCATCGAGCGCGCGCAGCAGCTGTCCGGCTTCATCGGTGCTGTCCGCCTCGATGCGCTGGGTGAGATCGCCTTCGGCCACCTTGCCGGCGATGCCGACGGCGCGGCCGAGCGGACCGGTGATGGAGCGGGTGATGCCCCAGGCAAAAACCAGGCTGAAGATTACCGCAAGGCCGCCGATGACCATCAGCATGACGCTGCCGGTGCGCTCGCTGCCATCCACGCCCTTGGCCAGTGCATCGATGCCGGCAGCCTGATGCCGCGCCAGCTTGCCGATGCTGCCGATGTAGCTTTCCACCGCCGGCGTCAGCCGCTGCATGACCAGCGCCAGGGCGGCGTCGCGGTTGCCGGCCTGCTTTTCCTTGAACACGGCGTCTCGCGAGGCGAGGTAGGCCTTGCGCATGTCGGCGATCTCGGCCAGCAGCAACCGTCCCGCATCATCGCGGATGGATTGCTCGAGCTGTTTCTGAATCTCGGAGATGGCTTTGCTGGTGACGCTGATCTGCTCCTGGAAATACTTGTCCGTCGCGCCGTCGTTGCTGCGGGCCACCGCCAGGGTACGGGTGCCGTTGACCCGGGTGAGCGCGTACCACTCCGCCACGAGTCTTTCCTTCGCAAGTTCTTCCTGAACCATGTGCCGCGTCAATGCGCCGACGGTGCGCAGCTGCCAGATGCCGGCCGCAGCCATGGCGGTCAGCAGGAGCAGCACGGTAAAGAATCCGATGCCAAGGCGGGTGCCGATCCTCAGGTTACCGAACTTCATTTGCGTCATCCTCCGTGTCTTTATGTCTTTATCGTTGTCTCGAATGGCCATTCCAGGCTGAGGCAGGTCGTTTTCCCTGGCGGTCAACATGTCGCCCACCCATGTTTCCATTCATCAACTTATAGTAATCTACGATCAGAACGCTGCCAACAAAACTTGCCAATGGATTCTTTGTTTTTTCGGGACCATCAAGAAACGGAGCGTGCTGCCGTAACCAAGGGCACGGCTTTTCCTTTCGCGAGGCCTGTTGCCGGTCCGGCGGCGCGCGGTAGAAGCCATGCAATACCAACGAATAGGAAAGGCTTGCGGCGCCGATTCCGGCGCAGCGCCCTTCCGGTTTATCGACATGATTAGATTGCTGTCCCGCCTGTTGCCTGGCCATCCGCTTTCCATGGCGGAGGAAACCGACTTGCCGGACGACGAGGCTGGTTCCGAGGAGGAAGCGCCTGCCACGCAGACCTCTTCTCCGGGCATCGAGAAATTGCCGAGCGACGCCTGGCTCAGGATTCACCGCATCAATGCCGCCTTCGGCAACTGGCTGCTGACAGGGCATCCCTACGAAGGCCTGTTCATCAATCCGCTCGAGCAGCGCCTGGTCGATGCGGTCGCGGCGCTGGCGAACGGCAGCGAGCCGGTGGCGCACCGGGTGCGGCGCCTGCCCGGGGTGATACCGCAGTTGCTGCAAAGCCTGCGCAGCGACGATTTCTCCGGCGCGGAACTGGCCCGCAAGATCAGCCACGATCCGACACTGGTGGCGGCGGTGGTGCGGCTGGCCAACAGCAGCTACTACCACCTGCGCGAACCGATCGCCAGCATCCAGCATGCGATCCTGGTGATCGGCCAGGATGGCTTGCGGCAGCTGATCACCAGCGTCGCCTTCCAGCCCATCATCGATTTGCGCTCCGGCTACTTCACCAGGATGATCGCTCCGCGCCTTTGGATGCAGTCCGAGCGCTGCGCCCTCGCCTGCCGCCTGCTCGCCACGGAAGCGGAACAGGACCAGTTCTCCGCCTTCCTGGCCGGCCTGATCCTGAACGTCGGCCTGACAGTGTCGCTGCGCCTGGTCGACAACCTTGCCCAGGGCGACCAGGACATTGGCTCGGAAGCCTTCTGCCAGGCGATCGCGTCGCACGCGCGGCGCCTGTCGGTGCGCATCGGGCAGGAATGGAAATTTCCCGAGGAAGTCATCGTCGCCATCAGGGAGCAGGGCGACGGCGGCGGCATGTCGCCGCTCGGGCGCATCCTTGCCTGCGGCGACCGCCTGAGCAAGATGCTCCTGCTGTCGCAGGACAATCTGCTGGAACCGCAGGACGCGGCGTATTTCGGCGCCCTGCCGCCGGGCGAAGCCGCCTGCCTGGAAGAATTGCGGCAATTGCAGCTCAGCCTGCCGGGACTGCAGGCGCTGTCTTCCTCGGCACGATAGCGCTGTTCCTTCAACCAGCAACGGACCGTTTCACCGAACCTGCGTGAAACGGACGGCAGCCATCTCAGCCAATTCCCGGGAAATGGGTTTCCTCGCCGGCAAACCGGGCATCACTATCCCGCCCGAGCAGTTCCTCGATCTCCTGCACCCGGCGTGCCGGCACGTCGGCGATCATCAGCACCCTGCCCTGCTCCAGATCCGGCTCGAGCGCCTTGATGCGGGAGTTCGGCAAGAACACCGCCACCATGCCCGCCAGCCAGCCGCCGATCACCAGTCCGATCAAGGTGGATACCAGCATGATCAATCCCTTGACGAAGGTCCCGAAGAAGGGAAAGTCGGCGAGCGAGACGCCGATGCCGAAGCCGATGATCGCTCCGGCCAGCATGCCGAGTTCGGCGCCATGGACCACGTCGGTCGTCTGCAAGGCGGAGGCGCGGCGCAAGAAGCCGGGCAGGCTCTCTCGCCGGCTGAGGAAGTGAATGCGCCGGTCTTCGATGCGGTTGAGCAGCAGCAGGTCGCGCGCACGGCGCGCGGCGGCGACTTCCGGATAGAGATAGAACAGGCGATGGCGCATGCTTTTCTCCGAGTCTTTTCATGATCCTGCGCCCCATGCCGCTTCGCCAATACGATTCCGGTCCGTTTGACATATGTCAAGTTTTTAAGCCGCTTCTGACCTACTTTGGAGCGTGTTCCCACTTCGAACGGGAACCCAGTGCCCGCCCGAAACAATTTCATCCGGAGGACCGCGCATGTCGTACAGGACGATACTGGTGCATGTCGATGATTCGACGCATGCGCCCTCGCGCATTGCGCTGGCTGCGCGAATCGCCCGCGTGAGCGAAGGCTCGCACCTTGTCGGCGCCGCCATGACCGGCGTGTCCCGTTTCGTCTATGGCGACGCGCTGCCGCAGTCGCGGCGGGATGCGATGCTGCCCTTTGTCGATCAACAGGTCGAACTGCTGGCGCGCCAGGCACAGGACAGCCTCGACCGCTTCGAGGAAATCGTGCGCGGCGGCGATGTGAGTTACGAGCCGCGGCTGGTGAACGACGACGTGATCGGCGGGCTGGCGCTGCATGCGCCCTATTGCGACGTGATCGTGCTCGGCCAGTACGATTCCGACGATCCCGCGTCCATGCCCTACGGCGACCTGCCGGAGAGCGTGGCCATGGCCAGCGGCTGCCCGGTGCTGGTGGTTCCGCATGCGCGGGCGGCCAATGCCGGCGCGCAGGGTTTCCTCGACAACGTTCTGGTGGCATGGGATGCGAGCATCGAGGCGACGCGTGCGGTGCACCAGGCGCTGCCGCTGCTGAAGGCGGCGCGGCAGATCCAGGTGGCGGTATTCAATGCGCAAGGGAATGAGGATGCCCGTGGTGTCGATCCGGGCGTGGACATCGCGCTTTTTCTGGCGCGGCACGGCATCCGCGTGGAAGTGGTGCAGCGGCGGGCGGGCGGCGACATCGGCGAGGCGCTGATCGGCCTGGCTGCCGAACGTGGCAGCAGCATGATGGTGATGGGCTGCTATGGGCATTCCCGTTTCCGGGAAATCCTGCTCGGCGGCGCTACCCGTACCGTGCTGCGCGACATGCGGATTCCGGTGCTGATGGCGCATTGAACGCTGTGCCGAGCGCCGAAGGTGTTTCGGTCTCACTCGCGCCCCCTTGACGCAACTCAAGGCGCGACGACGCAGGGCTCGCAATCTAACGCTTTCGCCGCGCCGGCCATCGACCCCGGGCGATGCTGGTCCGACACACTACGGAGGCTTGACATGGCTAACCTGCAGGAAATGATGCAACCCCTGGTCCAGAACCAGATCAACCGCTCGCGCCGCTACGCGCTGGCATGGATCGACGGCATGGAGCGCATCAACCGCGTCATGCTCGAAGCAGCGGACGAGGCGCTGCATCGGCAGCTCAAGCTGTCGACCTCGGTGATGACGCCGCGCACCGCCTCGGAACAGCCCGGCGCCGCTCTGAATGCCATGAACGGCGCGGCCGACATGAGCACGCCGCTGCAGTACCAGGCGCGCATGGTGGCGGCACTGGTCGACATGCAGCAGGCGATGATGGATACCATGCGCGAGGACCTGGCGCAGAGCACGCGATCGGTGCAGGACCTGAGCGCCGGCGCCGTCGGCCGGGCGCAGGAAGCGGCCCCGGCGACGCCAGCCGACATGTTCAGCATGTGGACTTCCGCCTGCCGCAACATGGCGCAGGGCATGAACCAGGCCATGAACCAAGGCATGCAGGCAATGACGTCGATGGACATGGGCAAGGCGGCGGACGCAGCGTTCGGCAGCAGCATGGCGGGCGCGGCGAAAGCCGCCGACAAGCGCGGCCGCAACGGCAGGACGCATTGACCTGGCGGTCGCCGGCATGACGGCCTGGCAATGCGGGCCCGGCCGCCTGCATTGACGGGTCGGCAAGTCTGCCCTGCCCGCCGGCTGCGTTCGCGCCCGCGCCGGCTTGTCCTTTCGATATTTCCGGCCGCCGTTCGTTGACGGCCGATCAAGCCTTTTGCCGCGAACCGGCCCAAGCGCGCCATCAGGGGCAGGTTTCGCCGTCTGCTCCTGCCTTTGTGTTGCCACATTTCACGTAATCTTCCGGCTTCGTTCATTCAACGTCGTCGATTTTCTCCAAGCGGCAACGAGATGTTTTATACTGTACACCCATACAGCAGTGGCGCAGGATCAGCAGAAATGAAAGGCTTCGAAGGTTACAAATTGCAGGCGGTGCAGCAGCGCCTGCGGCTCCAGATCAACACCATCGTCGAGCGTCATCGCACCGCCGGCGTTCCCCTCACATGGAAGCTGTTGCACGAAATCGAAAGGGAAGCATTGCAGGCCCTGGAGCAGGCAGGCGACCTCGGCAGCACCTACCGCAGCTACATCCGGCGCATGCGCTCCTCGCGCTGGGGCTACATCCCCAAGCTCGACGAACCGGCGCAGCTGGCCGGCCATAAGGACCTGCCGGTCGCGGTCACGCTCATCCATGAAGCGTACCGCTCCTGTCACTGAGCCTGGCGCCTCGTCATCCCGGGCCGCGCTGAGCGCCTGCCCATGACTCCGGCACTCGACATCGAATTCGGCGACGCCAACCTCGTCGATACCAACGGCACCGGCTGGTTCGTCGGTTTCGGCGACTGGCTGCGTTCCCCCGGCGCGGCGCTGCGCCACATGCCGGCCGAGGCCGCCGTCCGCGGCCTGTGCATGAAATGGGGCATCCACCGTCGCGGCGACACGCTCGGCACCGGCAAGCCGGTGAGCGCGGGCCGCACTTTATCGATGCTGGTGAGCGAGCATGGGCGCTTCCGGCTGCAGTTTTCCCCCGATCCAGCGTTCCCGCCCGGCGAGACGGTGGAACATGCATTGAGCCGACATGGGCAGTTCTGCGCCTGGGGCGCGGGCATTCACCATCGCTGGTTCGTGGACGAGGATTGCATCATCCTGACGCTGCGCTGGACTCCGGCCAGCTGACCCGACGGTTGAAGCGCAAACAAAAAGGCCGGACACATCGCCCGGCCTTCCATCCCTTCCGCCTCACGCACGAGTAGCGAATTACTGCGTCGCGCAGCTATAGCTTTCCGCCTTGTTCACATCACCGCTGCCCTTGTACTTCGGCCAGTTCGGATACTCGCACAGCGGCCGGGTGCGGCCCGGCACGCCGGCGGTGTCCGCCACCACCTGGGCGCCCGGCGGGATGCCCTTCTCCACCCACCAGCATATCGTCACGCCCGTGCGATCAGGCTGGCGCGGCGGCGCTCAGGGGCAGGCAGATGGTGATGCACAACCCTCCCTCCGCCGCATTGGCGGCACGGATGGCGCCGCCGTGCGCCTTGACGATGCGTTCGGCGATCGCCAGGCCCAGACCGAAGCCTTCGGCCGACTTGGACGAGGCGCTGCTCTGCACGAAAGGCCGGAAGATGGTCTCGAGTTCGGCTTCCGGCACGCCCGGGCCGTGGTCGCAGACGGTGACGCAGGCCTGCCCGGCCGCGGCATCCCGCTCAACCCGGATGCGCACGGCCGTGCCCGGCGCGGTGTAATGCATCGCATTGCGCACCACGTTTTCGAGCGCGCTGTGCAGCAGCTCGGCGCCGCTGCGCACCATTGCCTGGCCGGCTTCCTCCAGCCGGATATCCTTGCCGGCGGACTGCGCCTCGAAGCGGGCATCCTCGGCGATGACTTCGGCCAGCTCGTTCAGGCTGACTTCTTCCCGTTCCACGCCGGCGCCGCTCTCCAGCCGCGACAGCGTCAGCAGCCCGCCGATCAGCGCATTCATGCGGGCGCTCTCGCGCTCGATGCGGTCGAGCGATGCATCCACCCTTTCCGGCCGCTGCCGCGCCAGGCCGATGGCCACCTGCAGCCGCGCCAGCGGCGAGCGCAGTTCATGCGACACGTCATGCAGCAGGCGCTTCTGGCTGTTCATCGATGCCTGGAGCTGCGCCGCCATGCGGTCGAAGTCGCGGCCGAGGTCGTTCAGCTCGTCCCGCCGCCTGCCCATGGCGGGGCCGATGCGCGCCTCCAGATTGCCCGAAGCGGCGGCGTCGAAGGCGGTGCGCAGGTTGCGGATGGGCCTGGCGAAATGCCGCGCCAGCAGCAGCGCCGCCAGCAGGCTGGCGAGCATCGCGTACAGCACCGGCATGTAATGAAAGCGCGGTCCGGGGCCAGGGCCGGGACCGCCCGGGCCGGGCGGCCGCGGGCCGCGGAAGTCGCCGAGCAGCGGCCCGCCCGGCCGCATGCCCGGCGGCGGCTCGTGCCGCTTCAGATACACCAGCCAGCTGCTGCCATCCTTGCCGTGCAACTGGCGCACGCCGCCGCGGTCGTCGCGGCCGGACGTCTGCCGGAGGGACGCCAGCAGGGCCGCATCGACCGGCCGGCCAAGCAGATCGCGCCCGTCGGCGTCGAGCGCGAACATCTGCTCCCGCCGCTGCTGCTGCAGCAGGTCGCGCAGGGCGTCGCTGCCGCCGTAGCGCAAGGCGATCTCGGCGGCATCGAGCGCCATGCCGGCGCGCGGGCCGGATTCGATGACTTCGGCATGCCGGGCGGCGTCGCGGTCCTTGAGCCAGATGGCGCCGCTGATGCCGAGCACCGACACCAGCTGCGCCAGCCAGATCAGGATGAAGAATTTCCAGAACAGGCGGCCCACGCTCAATCCTTGATCAGCAGGTAGCCTTGGCGGTGCACGGTATGGATGCATGACCGGCCGTCGGGCAGCGTGCCGAGCTTCTGCCGCAGGCTGCTCATGTGCACGTCGATGTTGCGGTCGAAGCGCGCCAGCGGACGGCCCAAGGCTTTTTCCGACAGCTCCTGCTTGCTCACCGTCCTGCCGGGATTGCGCAGCAGGACTTCGAGCAGGTTGAATTCGGTGCTGGTCAGCTCCACCTGCCTGCCGCCCCAGGCGGCGCGGCGCTGCTCGGGCCACATTTCCAGCAGGCCGAAGGCGAGCTGGTCGGCGCGCCGCTCTTCCGGTGCAGGACGGGCGCGGCGCAGGATGGCGCGGATGCGCGCGCTCAGCTCGCGCGGGGTGCAGGGCTTGGGCACATAATCGTCGGCGCCCATTTCCAGGCCGAGGATGCGGTCGGTGTCATCCCCTTTGGCGGTCAGCATCAGCACCGGCAGGTGACTGTCGCGGCGCAGCTGGCGCAGGGTCTCGACGCCGTTCTGGCCCGGCATCATGACGTCCAGCACGGCGATGTCGTAGCGGCCGGTCAACGCTTCGCGCAGGCCGCTGCGGCCATCGTGCTCGGCATGCACCGCGTAGCCGTCCTGCTCAAGGTACTCCCTGAGCATCTCCACCAGCTCCACGTCATCATCGATCAGTAACACCCTGTTCATGTCTCTTTCCAGCGCTGTCTTCACGGCTGCATGATACCGGCACCCGCTTTTCCCTCCGTCGTAGCGGGGGCTTTCTTTACCGAAATTTGCACTTCCTTTACCGGCATTTACCCGGTTCTCTTCCACACTGATGGCGCATTGGAAATGGCTTAACGCTTCTTTACCGATCTTTACGCCGCGCCTTGCCAAGTTCTTCCAGCGCGGGTCGTTACCAGCCATGCAAGCAAGCAGCAAGCAATGTCGCCAATCCATCACTTCAGGGAGGTTCAATGACCGTCGACGGCTTATCCAGTTCAATCGCCGCGCTTTACCAGACCAGCCGCGCCAGCGGCACCAGCCAGGCCGGCAGCAGCGCCGGCATGCAGGAGATGGACGGCAACCGGCCGCCGCCCCCGCCCGGCGGCGGCTTAGGCAATGCCATCATGCAGGCGTTGTCCAGCCTCGGGATCAATGTCGGCTCCGGTGCGGACGACGCCACCAGCGCCTCGTCCGCTGGCGACAGCACCACCGGCACGACATCCACCGACGGCAGCCAGAGCGTTTCCACCTCGCTCGGCAGCTTCATGCAATCGCTGATGCAGGCACTGCATGCGCAGGGCGCGTCCGAATCGCAGGATGCCGCGGCGCAGCCGCAGGAAAGTGAAAGCAGTGACGGCGCCGTACGCGGGCATGGCCATCATCACGGCGGCCCGGACAAGATGCAAGCCGACCTGCAAAGCCTGATTCAGAAGCTGTCGAGTGCATCGACCTCTTCCAGCGACGGCACATCGAGCACCGACGGTGATGCGGCCACGACCGAACTCGAGCAAAGCTTCCAGTCGCTGGCGAGCGCCCTGGGCGCCTCCAACGCTTCCGGCAGCAGCGCCACGCTGAAGGATTTCCTGCAGGCGCTGCAGAACAACATGCAGGACTTTTCCCGCAGCGGCAACCTGGTGAACACCTCCGCCTGATCGAAGGACGAGCCCGCGCATCGTCATCCCGGCCGGCCGCTGCGCGATGAAAAAAGCCACGCGGCCTGAGCGGCGTGGCAAGCTCCGCTGCGTCAGCGGTAGCGGGGAGACGTCGGAGAGAAAGGGATGCAGCCTAAGGTCACGCTCCCGGCGCACCCGGCGGCGCACGTCGCTCGTGTCCTTCCTGCGGGCGGGACATGCGTGGCATGCGCTCCATGCGGGCGCGCTGTTCCGCGGTGAGCAGGGCCAGTATCTGGCTGTCGCTGCGGGCGCGCATGAGTTCGATTTCGGTGGCGGAACGCGCCAGCGCATCGGCAAGCTGTTTGGCACGGCCTTCGCTGTACTGGCCCGAGCGCACCAGGTCGGCCAGCGCCTGCCGCGCCTTGTCGTGCGCCTTCTGCTGTTCGCGCAATTGCGGCGCCTGCGCATGCAGGATGGCGAATACCTTGTCGCGCTGGGCTTCGTCGAGGTTCAAGCCGCGCAGGTAAGGCGGCATGCCGCCGAAAGAATCATGTCCATGCGCCATGCCGTGCATGGCGGGCGGCGGAAGCGGCAGCGACGGACCGGCTCCCTGTGAAGGCTGCGGTCCGGGCGCCGACTGGGCAGATGCGAGGACAGGCATTGCCAGGGCAATGGTGACGAGAAGGTGGCGCACGTTTTTTCCGGGGGTTGTCATGAGAGGCTCATTTCTTGGTATCGGCTGCACCAGCGCAGCCCATGGAAAGCATTGTGCCCGCCGCTGCCGTTAAGAGATGTCGGCGCCGTGTAAATTCGCGTAAAGGCGCCTGCGCGGCGTCAAGGGGGTTGCTGAATTCCTCCATAGCGAAACCACCACTCTTCGTAACGGCAAAAAGAGCCTTGGCGGAAGACAAGACCCACGCCGTGCTATCGGCCCATTACCTAGGCGTCGAAGCCATACGCATTATTTCTTTGATGGGACTGCCCATTCACCGTCGTCTGTTTGATGTCAGGCCACCAATGGTTCAAGCACAACCCATGAAAAATATAAGTGTTTTATGGGATTCGGGGCGAAAACCTGCTCGCATATGATTTCGTCATGAGGGCGATATGTGTCCGAACTCGCTTTCAAAGCGCCGGCTTATCCCAAGCCCCTTTTCAGCTTTGAACTTGAACAGTGAACTAGGCTTTACTGAAGCGAGCTTGCTCTTCTTCCGACCGACTTGCCAACGCTTACAGCCTTTAACATCAGATTACGCTATAGCCACCATGTTCACCGAGGCTTGCGTGGATGTATGAGGAGCGAAGCGCAGCAGGAGAGGTCAACAACGTAACTGGAGTCATTCAATCCATGCTCTTCCCAGTCACTTACGAACGAAAACGGGACCGCGCCACTAAAGTTGGCTTTATCGATGCCCAAGGGAACCAGGTCGTGCCTCCCAAATACGATTACATTGGCAACTTCAGCGAGGACCGCTGTGCCGTCGAGGTGTATTTGGACATCAGCGAAGAGCACGACCGGTTGCGCGGCTTCATCGATTCGAGCGGTCGCGAGGTCGTTCCTCTGAGGCCCAGCTACTTTCACACCGATTTTTCCGAGGGCTTGGCTCAATTGGAAGACCCTGAGAGTGGCAAGGTCGGTTTTATCGATTCATGGGGCCGGTTTGTCATTCCCCCTCAATTTGAGTGTGAATACGAAGGGGAAGTCTGCAAAGGGTTTTCCGAAGGCCTGGCAGCGGTCGCTTTTGCCGACGGCATGGGCTACATCGATCGCCAAGGCAGGGAAGTATTTGGCCAACGCTTCGACGATGCCGGTCGTTTCAATAATGGTCTGGCAGTGGTGCAGCCTTTGGGAAGTGCTGCTGAAGACGGGTATTTCATTGACAAGTCCGGCCAGAGATTAATGACCGTACCCTGCGTCATACCCTATCGGAGCCCGGGATTCCAGAATGGCCTTTGCCAGGTGAGGATAGCCACTGGCGAGTCTGAATGGCGCTTCAAGACTGGTTTCATCAATACGTCGGGCGAACTGGCTTTTGACAACGTGTTCAACGTTGCCGGAGATTTCAATGAAGGTGTCTGTGTGGCGGACAGAAGGTGGGAGATCAACTCACAAAACGTCTGGAAAAAGGGCGTCATCGATACTCAAGGCAAGTGGATAATCAAGCCGATCTTCGATGACATCGGCAGCTTCAACCATGGTCTATCCACATTCAGCCTGAACGGCAAATATGGTCTCATCAATATCGAAGGCGAGATCGTGTTTGGGCCTTGGTACCACCATATTCAGGATTTCTCACGACACATGAATCGCAGCTTCGGCGTCAAGTGCTCCGAATTGGTTGCGCTTACTCCTGCATTCCCGGTCAAACCACGCAAACTCAGTGATGCACGCATGTATATCGACAGGTGCGGCAGCATTGTTTGCCCGACCGAAAAGCGGGTCAATGAATTCGAAAAATAAGGCGTTACCGGCACAGTGTTAAACCTCGATCTGCCGCTGCGCGCCAACACATAGGATAGCTGGCTTGCATTGAATATCCGGACGTAGGGCCGGTTATCGCCATAGGCGATGTCAGCCACAATCGCCTCGACCGCAATGCACCTCGCCTGGGTCCGTTTGATCAGGTCGATGGCCGTCGCGGCTTGGTACGGGAGGCCGGGTCTTGCTTGCCGCCTGGCAGACGGCATTCAGGCGCATTCAGGCATGCAGGAAACGACATGCAGGGGGTTAATAAGGTTGCTCATTGGCTCGCGGTGTAGTGGCGGCCAGGAAGCCATCGTCGATGTTGCCAACCAAATCCAGGTACCGGGGCGCCACATGGTCGGTGAAGCAGTTCTCCTTGCGGTCGCCCGTATCATCGATCACCAGCACGCCATCAGACGCAAGAGCAATCAATCATTCCCTTTCAACACAGTACCGATCGCCTCCGAGATTGGCCGTCAAGCGCCATTGTGAGCAACCGTTGTACGATTACGCCCCTCCGCCCGATTCGCAACGAAACCAATCCGTGAAGAAATCCACCACCGTGATCCTGGCCGGCCTGACCATGGTCGGCCCGCTCGCCATCGACACCTACCTCCCTTCCTTCCATGCCATCGGCCAGGATTTCGCCGTCAGCGACCTGCTGGTGCAGCAGACCCTGAGCGTGTTCCTGTTCTCCTTCGCCTTTCTCATGCTGTTCTACGGCACGCTGTCGGACTCCTTCGGGCGCCGGCCGATCATCCTCGGCTCGCTCGCGATCTACACCGTCGCCAGCGTCGGCGCCGCGCTGGCGCCGAGCTTCGGCTGGCTGCTTGCCTTTCGCTGCGTCCAGGGCCTGGCCGCCGGCGGCGGCGCCGTCATCAGCCGCGCCGTCGTGCGCGACCGGGCCAGCGGCGCCGAAGCACAGCAGGTGCTGGCCTACATGATGATGGTGTTCGGCCTGGCGCCGGCTATAGCGCCTATCCTCGGCGGCTGGCTGCATGTCACGCTGGGCTGGCGCTCGGTGTTCTGGTTCCTCGCCGCCTTCGGCTTGCTGATGCTGATCACCTGCTACCGCGCGCTGCCGGAAAGCCTGCCTGCGTCGTCACGCCATGCCTTTCATCCGGGCCTGATCGCGGCGAACTACTGGAAGGTGCTGCGCAATGCGCGCTTCCTGCTGCTGGCGGTATCGATCGGTGTTGCCTTCAGCGGTTTCGGCTTGTACATCGGCTCGGCGGCCAACTTCGTCATCAAGATCCTCGGCCTGTCCGAGACGGCATTCGGATGGATGTTCATTCCGCTCATCAGCGGCATGACGATAGGCTCGGCATTGGCGGCCCGCATCGCGCGCAAGGTGGCGCCGACCCGGATGATCGCTGTCGGCTATGCAGTGATGGTGGTCGCCGCCCTGGCCAACGTCGGTTACAACTACGCCTTCAAGGCGGCGGTGCCTTGGGCGGTGCTGCCGCTGATGCTGTATGCCTTCGGACTGGCGCTCGCCACGCCCACGCTGACCGTGCTGGCGCTGGATGTGTTTCCGGATAACCGCGGCCTCGCGGCGTCGCTGCAGTCCTTCATCCAGATGCTGCTGTTCGCGCTGGTGTCCGGCACCGTCGCGCCGCTGTTGTTCGAAAGCGCCTTCAAGCTTGCCTGCGGCGTGCTCGCGGGACTGGTTCTGAGCATCGTCTGCGCGCTGCTGGCCCGGCGCCTGCGGCGCGCCTGAGTGCTTGTCGCCCGCGAACGACGCCGGCGCGGCGTCCGCCGCCGCTTCCGTGTGACGCTTGGTTTTCCTCAATGAAGGAAATGCAATCGCCTTCCATCGTTGAGAAAAACGATGGCAGCAGCCAACAGGGAGCTCCTCTCAGCCATCAGATCTCATGGCGCGAGACTTTCGAAGACTCACCTCGGCAACTCTTAGCGCGCACCCGCCTGCGGCAGATCAGGACGCGGGATTCGCCTGCATGCCGAATCCCGCGTTTTCCCGCTTCCTTTCTTCCTGTCTTCCGACTGTTTGCCGCTTGCCTTGCGTGGCATCTGCCATCGACGATAAGCGGCCCTCGGTCGGTGGTCCCCGCCTCGCTTTGCCTTTCCCTCTTTCCGCAATCGTCACCCGCCGATTTGCAACAAGCCGTTAATCCTTTCACGCATTTGCGGTTCGTCCTTACAACTTGAAACATGTCGGCGAAGAAGTCTTGCGCCGGATCATCTGCACTTGCGTGCGCGCTGACAGAATCAAGCCATCGGACCAAAGTAAAACAATGTTTCGCACAGTGAAACAACAGTTCCGGCACTTGGGATTCAAGTGCGCCAGACTCTTCCGGCGAAGCAGGGCAGGACAAGTCGGCAGGGACAACTTCAATGCAGCATTTACGAGGAGACGTCGTGAAGAAACGCCAGAATCGTCACAGCAAACCCATGCTCATCGCCAGCGCCGCCATGGCCGTGCTCGCCGGCTGCGGCGGCAGCCCGCAGGACGGCGCCAGTGCAGGCGCTTCGCGCCAGCTGGCCGACGGCACGTTCAGCCTGCTGTCGCCATTGGCGCCTGCCAGCGATCTCGGCGGCGCCGACACGCCGCAGCCGGATTACAGCAGCCAGTCGCTGTACAGCGGCCCCGGCCCGCGCCCCGGACCGGATCTCCTGTATGCTGCGCCGCCACGCGCACCGCAACTCGAGAACGCCGGCATCTGGAAAGCCCGGCCCATCCTCGTCTCCGGCGCCAGCGCCTACCGGCGCGGCGAATTCCTCTACCAGGATTTCCTGTATGACGACCGCGGCGCCAAGGCCTTGCCCGACCCGGCCGATCCGCGCGTGAAGGCCGAGACCTTCTCCGGCGGCAGCGGCACCTATACCTACCCGAGCGATCCAGCCTTTGCCAACAATGCCGCCGACATCGTCGAGCTGCGCATCAAGCCGCAATCCACCCATACCGCCTTCCGGCTGACGATGAACAGCCTGCTCGATCCGGCCAGGCTGGCCTTCACCATTGCCATCGGCGACTCGGCCGCGCCGCGGCCCTTCCCGTTCGGCGCCAACGTCTCGGCGCCGGCGCGCTTCTTCCTCACCGTGCATGGCAGCGAAGCGGTGCTCACCGATGCCGCCACCGGAGCGGCCATCACGCCAGCGCCGGCCGTCAGCATCGATCTGGAACGGCGCCAGATCCAGGTGAATGTGCCGACCGCCGCCTGGAACCCCGGCAAGGGCGTCGTGCGCATCGCCGCCGGCGCCGGTCTTTGGGATGCCGCCAACAACCGCTACCTGCTGCCGACGCCGACCGCATCGGCCAGCCAGCCCGGCGGCGCCGGCCAATTGCTTGCACCGCCTGCCTTCTTCAACGTCGCCTTCCGGTTCAACGAGCCGGATGCCTACTGGCGCGAGCAGGCCCAGTCGCAAGCCTTGGCCAGCGGCGACATCAGCGCCTTCTACGCCAACGTCGATTTCGGCAAGCTGGCAGCCAACGTCAATGACGACATGCCGGGGCAGCCGCAAGGCGTGCCGCAGTCCGGACCGATCAACCGCATCTTCGCCAGCCACGTGGAAACGAAACAGGGCGTGGACTTCAGCGTCGATTGCGGCAGCGCGCCGACCTGCAAGGGCGAGTACCGCGGACAGCTGCAGCCTTACACACTTTACCTGCCGACCAAGCCGAAGCCTGCGGGCGGCTATGGCCTGACGCTGCTCCTGCATTCGCTCGGCGGCAACCACAACCAGTACTTCGCTTCGAAGAATCAGTCGCAGCTCGGCGAGCGCGGCCAGGGCCATCTCGTCGCCACCGCCCTCGGGCGCGGGCCGGATGGCTGGTATGTGGAAGATGCGGCCGCCGATACCTTCGAGATGTGGGCCGACATCGCGCGCAACTATCCGCTCAATGCCGACATGACCTCGATCAGCGGCTACTCCATGGGCGGCCATGCCACCTACAAATTCGGCACTCGCTATCCGGACCTGTTCGCCAAGGCCCATGCGGTGGTGGGGCCGCCGGCCCTCGGCATCTGGGCGCCGCCGGCCGAACCGACCGGCGGCGACGCGACCAACACCTATCATTTGCTGCCGGGCCTGCGCAACATCCCGATCATGATGTGGGTACAGGCCACCGATGAACTGGTGCCGTATGTCGGCACCAAGGCGCAAGCGCAGCGGCTGGACGACCTCGGCTACCGCTATCGCTTCGACACCTTCACCACCGGCGATCATCTGGCGCTGGCGCTCAATGACGAGTTCCAGGGCAGTGCCGACTTCCTCGGCGACGCCATCGTCAACCGCAACCCGGCGCACGTGACCTACGTGGCCAACCCGGCGATGGACGTGCCTTCGCGCGGCCTGGTGGGCAACCATGCGTACTGGCTGTCGAAGATCGCGGTGCGCGATACCGGCGCCGGCGCCCCGCGCGGCAGCATCGACGCGATCTCCCGCGCCTTCGGCGAGGGCGATCCGGTCGCCTCGCCCACCGGCAGCGGCGCCGGCGTCATCACCGGCAAGCTCGGCGCGCAGGCTTACGTCAGCCAGTACAAGACGTGGAGCCTGCCGACGGCGACCGCAGCTGCGGACCGGCTGGATATCGTCGCCCGCAATGTGTCGAGCGTGACGGTGAACGTGCAGCGCGCCAAGCTGAGCTGCAATGCGGCGCTGGTGGTGGATACGGACGGGCCGCTGACGGTGGAGCTGGAGGGGTGCGGTCGGCAGGTGAGGTATTGAGGGGCTGATTGTGAGGGAGGGCGTAGCAGGGGTTTCGCGACGCATGCGTCGTGCCTGCGAAGCCGGTTGCGCTTGCAAGCGCAACCGTGGGTGAGGTTCAAAGCCTGACTACCCAGTCCCCTCCCCTTCAAGGGGAGGGTTAGGGTGGGGATGGGTTTCTGTAGCGCTTAAAGAACGTTCTTTAAATGCGGAAGAAACCCAACCTCAGCCACAGCAGCGCCTGCAGGCGCAATCGTGGAAAGGCAGGGGTTTCGCGATGCACCGCTCCGCCCCTGCGCAGCCGGTTGCGCTTGCAGGCGCTGTTGTGGATGAGGGGAGTTTCTGCCGTGACTGGAGAATATTCTTTAATTGCGAAGGAGACCCATCCCCACCCTAACCCTCCCCTTGAAGGGGAGGGGATTCTGTAGTCAGGCTTTGAACCTCACCCACGGTCAGGCTTGCAAGCCTGACCGGCTCCGCAGGCGCAACGCATGCGTTGCGAAACCCCTGCCTTTCCACGGTTGCGCTTGCAAGCGCAACCGGCTTCGCAGGCGCAACGCATGCGTTGCGAAACCCCTGCCTTTCCACGGTTGCGCTTGCAAGCGCAACCGGCTTCGCAGGCGCAACGCATGCGTTGCGAAACCCCTGCCTTTCCACGGTTGCGCTTGCAAGCGCAACCGGCTTCGCAGGCGCAACGCATGCGTTGCGAAACCCCTGCCTTTCCACGGTTGCGCTTGCAAGCGCAACCGGCTTCGCAGGCGCAACGCATGCGTTGCGAAACCCCTGCTACGCCCCCTCTACAACGGCGTGGCTTCCAGCTGCCGTGCCAGCTCGATCAACCGCGGCCGCACCTGATCCAGCAAAAACTTCTTCGACAGACTGGTCGCCGGCCCCCCGCAGTTCAGCGCCATGGATGGAATCGTGCCGCTGGTGCGGAAGGCCACGGCGATGGCGTTCACTTCCTTCTGCCACTCGCCGAAGGAAGTCGTGCAGCCATACGCCTTGTAGTCCTGGCCGCCCCGGGTGATCCCTTGTCGGATCGCGGTGCTCGCCTTCGCATCCTGCTCGGCGGCGAGCCGGAGGACCGCGTCGCGTTCTTCCTTCGTTGCGCAGGCGAGCCAGGCCCGGCCCATGGCGCTGGTGGCGAGGGAGACGCGCGATCCCACCTGCAGCGTCAGTGCCAGGGTGGCGCTGCTGCGCGCCACCTCCGTGTAAATCATCGACAGCCGGTCGCGCACGCCCAGCGCCACCGTGGCGCCGGAGAATTCACTGAGCTGATGCATCAGCGGACGCGCAAACTGGCGAATGTCCATGCGCGCCAGCATGGTGCTGCCCAGGGCGAGCGCCGCCGTGCCGAGGGCGAAGCCGGTCTCGGTCGGCACCAGGAAGCCGCGCTGGCTGAGGGTATGGACGATGCGGGTCACCGTCGACTTCGGCAGGCCGCAACGTTCGGCAATCTGCAGGTTGGAGAGGGAGCGATCGGCGCTGCGGAAGCAGGACAGCACATCGAGGCCGCGCGCCAGCGCGGTAATGAAGTAACGGTCTTCGGCAGCGCCGGATTCTGCTTCGTCAGCGTGCTCCGGGTCGTCTGCGATGGGGCGGCGGGTCATCGTCGGATGGGTCTCCATGGCGGCGCACGGCGGCGCCGGTGTGTCGGCAAGGTTTCCTGGCCGACTCTACAGGATGTGCGAATGGACGGCAAACGCTGTGAGCCCATGCATGAAGCCAATCGGCAGCGGTGCCATGAGGTGCGCGCTCGCGGGCAAGGCGGCTCGCGCACCGCTTAGCGGCTGCGTTGATCGCCGGCGAACGCGGCCAGCAGGCCCAGGCCGAGGAAGATGGCGCCGCCAAGCCGGCGACCGATGCGCGTCAGCCGCGGCGCCATCATCCCGGCAGCGATCGCATAGCAGGCATCGGTGAGCGCGGCGATGGCGACGAACGCCATGCCGAGCGTAAGGATGGGCATGACGCCCTGCGCCTGCGGCGCCAGGAACTGCGGCAGGAAGGCGGCGAAGAAAATCGTGGTCTTGGGATTGAAGAGCGCCACCACGACCCCGTCGCGGAAGACGTCCAATGGCGATGCCGGCGCCGGCGGCGATGCGCCGGCGACATCCACGCGCGACAGGAGCATGCGCAGGCCGAGCCAGACGAGATAGAGCGCGCCGGCGAGCCTGACCAGGGTGAATGCGGCACTCGAGACGGCGAACAGCGCCGCCAGCCCGAACGAAGCAGCCAGCGCATTGGCGAGATTGGCAAGCGCCACGCCGGCCGCCGATGCCAGGCCGGAGGCCCTGCCCTGCACCAGGCTTCGGGTCACGATGTAGAGCACGCCGGGCCCAGGCATGACGGCAAGCAGCAGGCTGGCCAGCAGGAAGCCGGACAGCAGCGGCCAGGGTGGCAATATGGCATCCATCGACTCACCTCCTCGAAAACGGCCGGTCGGCAGACGGCAGGCGTGCCGCATCAACCGCCCATCAACTCCCCATCAAGCGCGCCGTCGCCGCACGCGCCTGCGACGCCAGCCGCCAGATATCCACGCCGGGAATGTAGTCATCCTCGACGATCATCCTGCCGCCGACGAACAGGTTCCTCAAGCGAGGCCGGCCGCCCGACGCGACCGGACCGATGGCCGGGTCGTGCAGGCCGAAGTAGCGCGGGTCGTCCAGCGACCAGATCGCCAGGTCGGCGGCGCAGCCGGGACGCAGACCGTCCAGCGCTTCCAGCCCCAGCACCCGGGCGCCGCCGGTCGTTCCCCACCGTACCACATCCTCCACCGAAGCGGCATCCGCCCCGCCCTCGAAGCTTCCGCCGCGATGGGCGGCCTGCGCCTGCTGGCCGACGCGGGCGCGCTGCAGCAGCCAGGCGGCATGGGTTTCCGAGATCATGTCGGCCGCTTCATTGGAAGCCGCGCCGTCGACCCCGATCGACACCGGCACGCCGGCCGCCTCCAGCTCGCGGATGGGCGCGATGCCGCTGCCCAGCCGGCCGTTGCTCTGCGGGCAGTGGGCAATGCCGGTGCCGGTGCGGCCGAGCAGGTTGATTTCCTCCGGATCGAGCTTTACCAGGTGGGCAAACCAGACGTCCGGCCCGAGCCAGCCATGTTCGCCGACGAATTCCACCGGCCGGCAGCCATGGCTGGCATGGGCGGCGTTCTGGTACTCCACCGTTTCCGAGAGATGGCTGTGCAGGCGGATGCCGAGCTTGCGCGCCACGGCGGCCGTTTCCCGCAGCTGCGCCGGCGACATGGAGTAAAGCGCGGTGGTCGGCGCCATCACGATCCGGCGCATCGCATCCGGCGCCGGGTCGTGATACCGCTGCACCAGCCGCTCCATGTCGGCGAGGTAGCCCTCCAGGGTCTCGGCGCGCAGCGAGGCCGGCAAGTCGGCTTCCAGCTGCCGGGTCTGGGTGGCGCCGCCGCGGCACAGGATGAAGCGCAGGCCGAGCGCTTCCGCCTCCTCGAACAGGATGGCGGAGGTGTCGTAGGGCATGCCGGGGTAGTACAGGTAATTGTGGTCGGCGACGGTGCCGCAGCCGGAGCGAACCAGTTCCACCAGGCCGATGCGCACCGCGACCCGGAACAGGTCCTCGTCGAACTTGGGCCGGTAGCGGTAGGGCGTGGCGCCGAGCCAAGGCGTGAGCGAAAGATTGATGCCGCCCGGATCGCCCTTGAGCAGCGACTGGAACAGGTGATGGTGGGTGTTGACCCAGGACGGATAGATCACGCAGTCGGTGGCGTCGACGACGCGCTCGCCGGGTTCCGGCAGCAGCCTGCCGATGGCGGAGATGACGCCGTTCGCCACCCGCAGGTCGGGGCCGGGATGGCGCGCCTGCGCGCCCGGCAGACCGGTCATGATGGCGGCCGCGTTGCGGATCAGGAAGGAAGTGTCTTTCATGGATTCGTCTTGTCGTGACGTTGCATGGGCGCGGACCGCGAAGCTGCCGGATTATTCCAGCTCGCTCTCGTGCCAGCTGGAGAGGCAGGCGCGCGACAGCGCCACCATCAGCGCGAACAGCAGCACGCCGGTGACGGTGATCATCAGCAGCGCCGCGAACAGGCGCGGGATATTGAGCTCGAAGCCGGCCTGCAGGATCTGGTAGGCCAGGCCGGTGCTGGTGCCGCCGGTGCCGGCGACGAACTCCGCCACCACCGCGCCGATCAGCGACAGGCCGCTGGAGATGCGCAGGCCGCCGAAGAAGCTGGGCAGCGCGCTCGGGATGCGCAGCCGCACCAGGATCTGCCAGCGGCTGGCGCGGTTCAGCCTGAACAGGTTCAGCAGGCTGGGCTGCACGCTGCGCAGGCCGAGCACGGTGTTGGAGATGATGGGGAACAGCGCCATCATGGTGGCGCACAGCGTGAGCGCGATCACCGGCGTCTTGACCCAGATGATGATCAGCGGGGCGATGGCGACGATGGGCGTGACCTGCAGCAGGATGGCATACGGAAACAGCGCCGCCTCCAGCACGCGGCTCTGCACGAACAGGAAGGCGACCGCCACGCCGATCACCACCGCCAGCGCGAAGGCGAGGAAGGTGATGCGCAGCGTGGTCAGCAGCGCGCCGAACAGCAGCGCCCAGTCGGCCACCAGGGTCCTGAAGATCGCCGCCGGCGACGGCACCAGATAGACCGGCACATCCAGCACCGTGCACAGCATCTGCCACAGCAGCAGCAGCAGCGCGCCCACCGCCATCGGCGCCAGCACCGCCTGCATCCGCGGCGACGCCAGCAGGGGCTTGCGCAGCGCCGCCGCCTTCTGCGCCGGCGTGACTTTCATCGGAATGTTCATTGCGCGACTCATGGTTTTCCTTTCAATCGAACTGATGCTGGTTGGCTTCCACCAGCAGATCGGACAGCTGCTTGCAATGGCCGATGAACTGCGGCGAGACGCGGAAGTCCTCGCTCCGTTCCAGCGGCCCGTCGATCGGCACGTCGGCGATCACCCGTCCGGGCCGGGCCGCCATCACCACCACCCGCGACGACAGGTAAACCGCCTCGTAGATGCTGTGGGTGACGAACACCACGGTGAGGTCGCGTTGCAGCCACAGCTGGCGCAGGTCGGCATCGAGCTTGTTGCGGGTGAATTCGTCCAGCGCGCCGAAGGGTTCGTCCATCAGCAGCACGTTCGGCTCGGTGGCCAGCGCCCGGGCGATGGAGGCGCGCATCTGCATGCCGCCCGACAGCTCGCGCGGATAGGCGTGGCCGAACCTGCCGAGGCCGACCAGCGACAGCGCCTGCTCCACCCGGGCGTCGCTCGCCTCGCGCGGCACCCCGGCCAGGTCCAGCGGCAGGCGCACGTTGTCCGCCACCCTGGCCCAGGGCATCAGGGTGGCTTCCTGGAACACCATGGCCAGGGTGCGCCCAGGCGTGTTCACGGTGGCCATGCCGCCGCCCCACCACCGCACCTGGCCAGCGGACGGCTGCTCCAGGCCGGCGAACATCTTCAGCAGCGTGCTCTTGCCGCAGCCCGACGGACCGAGCAGCGACACGAATTCGCCGCGCCCGATCTCCAGCTTGACGCGATCCAGCGCCCGCGTGCCGTTGGGATAGGTTTTTTCGACCTGGTTGGCGAGCAGCACCGCATCCCCGCTGCCGGGATCGGATGGCGGCTGCGTCCGACTGACTTCTGCATGTTTCATCTTGGCTCCTTCGCGCTGTCCGGTTGCATCGAGGCTGTCCGCTCAGGCCGCGGCCGGCGGATTGAACACCTCTTCCTCGCCATGGCGGCGGAGCAGCTCGAACAGCATGCGCCGCATCAGCAGGCCGGGCTTGTCCGACTCCATGTGCACCTCCGCCTTGCGCCGGATGTCGACGCTGGCATCGTGATCGGTGGCTTCGAGGATGTCGCGGTCTTCGTCGGTGATCGGCCTGTCCCAATCGATCAGCTCCTGGGTCGAGCAGCTCGCCTCGTCGTCGTTGCGGTACAGCCATTGCGCCAGCATGATGGTCTTGTCGTCGATCGGCGTGGCGCAGTTGTAGATGATGTGGTGCCGTCCCGATGCCGGATAAACGCAGCCGAAGCGGCGCGAGAACGGCAGGTACCAGCGGTTGATGAGATGGCGCTCGGTGACCGGATCGGTAGTGCCGGTGACCCGGAAGCTGGCCGGCGGGTTCCTGATCGGCACGTGGGTTTCCGCTTCGAAGCCCCAGTCGTTCGGCCGGAACTCATACTTCGACGGCACCGGGTTGTCGATCATGCCGAAGTTCGACTTGTGCACGAAGCTGAAGTGGGAATTGTCGAAGGAGTTTTCCATCACCCGCAGCGGGCTGGTGTTCCACTTCTCGTAGAACTGCAGGATGCGGCGGTACGCGGGATCGCCTTCCTCCGGGAAGTCGGGAATCGGCTGCAGCGGCTCGTCCAGCGCCACCCAGACATAGCCATAGCGTTCCTGGCAGCGGTAGGCGGCGACGCGGGCGCCGTCGGGGATGGCGCCGGTGCGGGATTGCGGGATGCGCACGCAGGCGCCATTCAGGTCGTAGGTCCAGCCGTGGTAGCCGCAGACGATGTTGCCGTTCTCGACGAAGCCCTTGGACAGCTTGGCGGTGCGGTGGCAGCAGCGGTCCTGCAGCGCGGCCGGCTTGCCGTCCCCGCCCTTCCACAGGACGAGTTTCTCGCCCAGCAGGGTGAAGGGCTTGGGGCCGTCGTCCAGCATCGACATCGGCATCAGCGCATACCAGAACCTGCGCAGGACTTTTTGTTGGGTGACGAGCATGAGGGGTACTCCACTATTGCGGCTTGCGCCAGGGGCCGGCGCGCCAACACGGTCGCCTTCGCCCCGCCGGGCCGGCCGCCATGCCGGGCGGCCCGGGAAAAAGTTGAATCGGATTTACGGCATGACCTTCAGGTCTTTCACGAACTGGGTGGTGAAGGCCTTGTGCCAGTCGGTCTCGGGCTTCAGCAGGCCCTGGGCCACCATGAAGTCATAGGTCTTCTTCCAGCGCGCTTCGGTCATGATGCCGATGCCGGCCTTGGCGGCATCGCCGCCGCCGGTGAAGTTGAACTCCCTCAGCTTGTCGATGGCATAGGCGATCTGGTCATCCTTCATGTTCGGGTTGTCCTGCTTGATCAGCGCGTTGGCGGGCGCCGGATCGGCAAGGTAGCTTTTCCAGCCTTCCATCGAGGCGCGCACGAAGCGGGCCACCATGTCGGGCTTCTCCTTCACCGTCTTGTCCATCGCGACGATGGTGGTGCCGTAGGGCGGATAGCCGTCGCTGGCGAACAGGTAGAAGTTGGCCTTCACGCCCGCCTTCATCGCCTGGAACAGCTCCGACGAGGGATAGGCCTGCTGCGCGAGACTGGCATCGGCCATGAAAGGCTGCAGGTTGAAGGTGTAGGGCCGGGACTGGGCTTCGCTCAGGCCGTATTTCGCTTTCAGCCAGGGCCACCAGGTGGTGCGTCCGGAAGTGGATACCAGCACGGTCTTGCCGTTCTTCAGGTCGGCCAGTCCCTTCACGTCCTCATGCGTCATCATGCCCTGCAGGTCGGTCTGGAAGCTGGCGGCGACGGTGGTCACCGGCAGGCCCTGCTCCACGCTCTTCAATACCTGCAGGTCGTAGCCCATCAGGAAATCGGCCTGGCCGCTGGTGAGCAGCTGCATGCCATTGACCTGCGGGCCGCCCATCTTGATGGTGACGTCCAGGCCATGCTTCTGATAGATGCCCTTCGCCACCGCCTGGTAGAAGCCGCCGTGCTCGGCCTGCGCATACCAGGAGGTGAGGAAGGTGACCTTGTCGGCGGCGAACGCGCCGGCGCTGGCAGCGGCGGCGACGCAGAAGGCGATGCCGCGGGTGAGGCGGGTTAGACGCGTGGAGCGGAATGCGAGAGTCTTGTCTTTCATGGCTGGGCTCACTGGTTGAGGGAAACGGGAAGGAAGGCGGCCGCGCGCATGCCGCCGGTGAAGGCGGTGTCGATGCGAAGGCTGCGGAAGGATGAAACCGGAAAGCGCGCCGGCGTCGGCGGAAGCTGAAGGCGGATGTCGTGCGGCATGGCGTTTCCTCTCTTGATGTCTGAAGGATCAGAGGTCAATCGTCCTGCGAGGGACGCGCGGACCACCGGGTCCGCGAGAGCAATGCCCCACATCCTGGCCGGTGTTCGGAGACCACCGGCGGCGGATGCTAGCCGCTTATACTCAGGCTTCCATTCAGCAAGCGGCATGCCAGCGTCACGCGCCTCTTTTGCCTGCGCCGTGCACGACAATGAACCAGCGGCGGCACCAAACTGGCGCCCGCATCGGCTGCCATGAGCCTAAACAGGGAGCGACATCGCATTTCCCCGGGTTGATGCCTGCCGTTATCGGCCGGCCGGCCATGCAATCAAATCCCCCTGCGGCGTGAACGAAACGTCAATCGCACCATCGGATATCTACGATCGGCGCGGCAGCGGGCCGCGCTCCGGAGAGTCAAGTCATGGCGCTGCCGCCGGCCGCCCTCGCGCCGCGGCAATGCCTCGCACAAAAGGAGATGGCAATGCAGATGGTTTCGGAAGTCATGACCCGTAATGTCCAGTTCGTCTCGCCGGAGGAGACGGTGCGCCGCGCGGCGGAGATGATGGACGACCTGAATGTCGGCGCGCTGCCGGTATGCGATGGCGACCGCCTGGTCGGCATGGTCACCGACCGCGACATCACGGTGCGGGTGACCTCGGCGGGCATCGCGCCGGACGACGCCACGGTGGACGACGTGATGAGCACCGACGTGCGCTGGTGCTTCGAGGACCAGCCGCTGGATGAAGTGATGCAGCAGATGTCGGACACCCAGATCCGCCGGGTGCCGGTGGTGAGCCACGACGAGGCCCATCGCCTGGTCGGCATCGTCTCGCTGGGCGACATCGCCACCAAGGCCGGCACCCAGGGCCAGGTGGAACAGGTGGTGGAACGGGTATCGTTCCCAGCGGCGCCGGATCTCAGCGGCCAGCAGCCACAGCAGCCTCCGGCGCCGGGCGAGGTTCGCATGTCGGACGTGGGCACCGCCACTGGCCTGGCCGGTTCGGACATGCTGGACGACCGCCTCGACCCGGACGTGGAGAACATCTCCACCGCCGACCCGAGCGACCTGGTGGAAGTCACGCCGAACGAACTGGTGAACCGCAACGCGCCCGGCAGCAAGGCGCTCAACGTCAAGCGCGCCGGGGATGCCAATGGCACGCCGGTCGTGCGGCATGTGCAGGGCAATGCGGGCGACACCACCAGCGGCGAGAGCGGCGCGCCGGCCGGCACCGATGCCACCGGCGTGAGCGGCGCGTCGGGCGGTGGCGCCGGCACTTCCGGCTCGCCGGGCACCGGCATCGGCGCGGGGCGCTGACGCCGGCGATCTGCTGCATCGGCGCCACTGATTGCTCCGTGCCGATGCGGCGCTTGCGCTGCCACAAACGCAAAGCCCGACCTCGCTCAAGCCCTGGCGCCGCTCCCCGCGATACAGTCACTTTGCGCACAGTCGCATCACAAAAGAAAGCACTTCGGGGAGAACAGCTTGGAACAGGCCACCCACTTGGACCATGGACCGTCGCGGCGTACCTACCTGATGCTGGCTTTCTTCAAGCTGGTTGCGGCCGCCTATATCGCCGGCTTTGCCGCGTTGGCGATGGCGGCGATGCGCTATTTCAAACTCCCCTGGATATACTGCCTGCCGGCCACTGCCGCCCTGCTCCTGCTGAAATTCCGCTGGAACCACTCCATCCCGCTGCTGCTGATCCGCCTGCCTTTTCCGCGGCGTCGCTAACTACTTTTGGTTAAGATACTGGGCTCTTACCGCCTGGGCCGGAGCTTCGCGCTACCCAAAAAACCAAGCGCCGCGCCGGTTTTCCGATGGGCCACCATTGACGAATGGTATGAATAAAGATGCAAAAAATATCCATCAAAGTTGAAACTTTTGCAATGTAACCAATTCTAAAAAGTACTCTTTATTACCCTCGAGTACTTCGATGAATGCCGTCTTCACCTGCTCCGTCGATGATGGCCATCCGGCCGATCTGAAAACCGCGACCCTGCTCGACAAGCACGGCCTGGCGGCCACCTTCTACATTCCCATCAACAACCGGGAAGGGTCGCCGGTGATGGGGGCGAAGCAGCTGCGCCAGCTCGGGAAGGGATTCGAGATCGGCTCGCACACGCGCGACCATCGCTATCTTAAGAACATCAGCGCCCGCGACGCCTACGATCAGGTAATGGATGGCAAGAAAGCGCTGGAAGACATGCTGGGCCATGGCGTGAGCGGCTTCTGCTATCCCGGCGGGAAGTTCTCGCGGCGCGATGAGAAGCTGGTGGAGGCGTGCGGCTTCGGCTATGCGCGCACCACCGCCAATCTCTGCTTCTCCAAGGGCAAGGCCGCCTACCGGATGCCCACCACGGTCCAGTTCTTTCCGCACGAGGCGTCCGCCTATCTGCGCGGCTACGTCGAGACCGGCGGCTGGCATGCGCGCCAGGATGGATTGCGCATCGCCCTCCAGCACCAGGACTGGACCGACCGCCTGTTCGCCATGTTCGACCATGCCTGTGAACACGGCGGCGTGTTTCATCTATGGATGCATTCGGAGGAAATCGATGAACTCGGTCTGTGGAAGCAGCTCGACGGCTTCTTCGCCTACGTCAGCGCGCGCCTGGAGGACGGCGCCAGCCTGACCAACCTGCAGCTCTCGCAGCTCGGCTGATGTCGTCTCGCCTCCGCGAGGCGGACGCTCAGTAGAGGCTGTGCTTCAACGCGAGCGCGCGCTACGCATAGGCTCTACCGCCTGCTTCACCTGCTTGTCGCCATTGGCGGCGCCTCGGCATGACAGCGTCGCCTGATCGCTCCGCTCACCCGGATGCGCGACGCCATTGATGATGCGCTCGTCGCTCCACTCGCCCGAAAACACGGACAGGATGGTGTGCGCCGATTCCTGTGAGTTTTATTGAAGCAGCTGCGCAGCCCTTCGCGGATATCGCCGCTGGCCCGCTCGTCCGGCGCATGGAAACGACGGACGAGCGATGGAATTCATGGGCCCGCCGGCCGGTCAGACCATTCCCGACGCCGGCTACCGCGGCAGAAAATTTTGGAGAAAAGCATGCAAATGAGCGGCAACACCATCCTCGTCACCGGCGGTTCCTCGGGCATCGGCCTGGCGCTTGCCGTCCGCTTTCTCGCCAGCGGCAACGAGGTCATCGTTTGCGGCCGCCGGGAAGCCGCGCTCAAGGCGGTATGCGACAGGCACCCGGGGCTGCGCTATGTGGTCAGCGATACCGGCAAGGCAGCCGAGCGAGAAGCGCTGGCGCGGCGGGTGACGGCGGAACATCCGCAGCTCAACGTGCTGATCAACAATGCCGGCATCCAGCGCAAGGTCAGCCTGCTGCAGCCCGAATCGTGGACGGACACCGGCGCCGAGATTGACGTCAATCTCGGCGGGCCCATCCATCTCTCGATGCTGCTGGCGCCGCATCTCAGGCGGCAGTCGCAGGCGCATATCGTCAATGTGAGTTCCGGCCTCGCCTTCGCGCCGCTGGCGCCGATGCCGGTGTACTGCGCCACCAAGGCGGCGCTGCACTCCTTCACCCAGTCGCTGCGCTGGCAATTGCGCGAAACCTCGGTGCGGGTGACGGAAGTCATTCCGCCGGCGGTGAAGACCAATCTTGGCGGCGCGCACGACTTCGGCGTGGAGCTGGATGAGTTCGCGGAGGCGATCATGCGCCAGCTCGAAGCCGGCGCGGAGGAAGCGAGCTTCGGCAGCGCCGACGCAAGGCGGAAGGCGTCGCGCGCAGAACTGGACGAGGCTTTCCTGCAGATGAATGAAGCCATACGCCGGGCGCGCAGCGGCAGTTGAGCGTCCGGCATCGGATGGATGGGACCGGATCAGGCGCTCAGGGCCAGGGGGCCGGATCGACGTCGCGGAACTGCGGCCCGCCCGCCGCCGGGTCGGGCGGCGGCTCTTCCTGCCGCAGATGCTCCGGCGGCTCGCCGGCCCGGGCGAAGTGCTCGCGCATTGGTGCAAAATCGACCGCCGTCAGCGGCCGCTGGCGGTCCGGCCAATTGTCCACCGCCCAATGCGTGAGTTCATCGAAGCGCCGCAACAGCTCGCTTCGGAAGGCATCGATCTCTTCCCGCGACGTCATGATCATCCTTTGATGCAAGAGCGCGCCTGCCGGCAGGCAGGCGCAGTGCCGGTCGGATCAGGAGTGGCCGTAGGGGATCTCGCCGTCAGGAAACTGGCCGTTCGTATACTTGCCGCCGCCGGACACCTTGCTGCGCGCGCTGGCCATCAAGCCCTGGGCACGGCTGCCGAGGTCGCGCGACGTGCTGGAGACGCTGTTGGCGGCGCTGCGCAGCTTGTCGTTGGCCATGGCGCGGCGGCGGCGTCCCTGATCCGGGTCGGCGAGGAACATCGTCAGCGCGCCGACGGCGGCGCCGGCGATCATCCACAGCTCGCGGTTCAGGGCGCGCTGCAGGGAGTTGGAATCGAGTGAATCGGCGGCGTCCGAAAGACGGGAGCGGGCCTCGGAAGAGTAGCTCGATCCGGTATCGGCGAAGCGCGAGCCGGCATCGGCAACCCGGGAACCGGCATCGGAAAGCCTCGACTTGGCATCGTTGAGCTTCGATTGGGCGGTATCGGTCCAGTCCTGCACGCGGCTGCTCATGTCGCTCTTGGCGCTATCCAGATAATCGCTGGCGCCGGCGACGGCGTCATTGAACTTGTCCGCGACCATGGCCCGGCGGCGCGGGCCGCGCTCCGGATCGGCCATGAACATGATCGCGGCGCCGGCGGCGAGGCCGCCGATGAGCCAGGCGGCGGCCGAAATGGTGTTCTCGTTGCTGCGGTCCATCATCTGCTCCTTTTTCAGGTTCTTGAAGTCAAGACACTCGGACGGAGTGCCGGTGCAAATCCGTCAATAAGTGATTGGCTGCAAGGCAAAAGGTTCCGGCAAACGACCCGCCCGTCCATTCACATCAAGACCGCTGGCGGGGTGGAGGCAACGCCGGCCAAATGGCCTTACTTGAGCATCGACGAACGCGAAGCGACGAGGGAAATGATGATCGACAGCACGCCGATGAAGCCGATGGTGGCCTGCATGCCGAGGTGGTCGGCCATGGCGCCCACCACCGGCGGACCGGCGAGGCCGCCGACGTTGGACATGGTGGCCACGCCGGCCAGCGCCATCGGGCCTTCCTTGCCCACCGCGCTCAGGATGAAGGGAAACACCAGCGACAGGCCGATGCCCGACAGGCCGAAGCCCACCAGCGCCACATGCGGATTCGGCGCGAACACCGAGAGGAACAGGCCGATGGCGGACAGGCCGGCGCCGAGGGTGATGAGGCGGCGCGCGCCATGGCGGGCCTTGAGGCGGTCGCCCACGAGCCGCGACAGCAGCATCATCACGGTGAAGGTGGACAGGGCCAGCGGCGCAAAGCCGTCGCTGACGCCGAAATGCTCCTTCAGGTACACGCCGCTCCAGTCGGCGATGCTGTTCTCCGACATCGCGGCGCAGAAGCCGAGCAGGCCGAGCAGCACCAGACGGCCGCCCGGCAGCGCGAATTTGCGCTTCGCGATGGCAGGGCTTTGCTCGGCGCCGCGGTCCTCCGGCAGCAGCTGGAAGCCGATCCAGAGCAGCAGCGCGATCGGCAGCACGATGCGGATGAAGTGGGCGGCGGGTTCGATCTGCTGCGAGGCGGCGTAGCTGCCGATCAGCGCGCCGATCAGAGAGCCCGCGCAGCCGCAGGCATGCAGCAGCGACATCTCGGACTTGCCGGTCGCCTTCTCGTGCCTGCTGGCGACGGAATTGACGGCGACCCCGAAGCAGCCGCCGCAGATGCCGAGCATCAGCACCGCCAGCATCAGCGCCGGCACGGTCGGCGCCAAACCGATCGCCGGCAGCACGACGCACAGCGCAAGGCCTGCGGCCAGCAGCGCCCGACGGCCGCCGAGGCGGGACATCATCCAGCCGGCGAAGGGATGCGACAGCACGCCGCCGAGGCCGCCGGACAGCAGCACATAGGAAAGGGTGGTGTGGGAAATCTGCAGGCCTTCCTGCAGCGCCGGAATGCGGCCGGCCCAGGAACCCATCAGCAGGCCGAACAGCGCGAATTGCAGGGGCAGCGCCAGCATGCGCAGGCGGGCATCGAAACCATTCAAAGAGAGGCTGGCACGGAGTCGGTAAACAGTATCCATCAGTATCCTCAGGCAATATTTCTTTTAGGAATAGCCTCTGATGCCTACTCCGGAGAAATAGTTTCCCGAGAGAAGATTGATTTCCCTATTTCAATTGGTGATATCTGGTATGAGGTCGGACGTGGTCGGGATGGCAAGAACCGCCCGCCGGCAAGGCGGTTTTTCCCTGGCGGAGATACGGAAGAAGGGCGGGCAAAGAACGCCTTGCCGGCGCGGCATGGCAACGACGCGCCGTGGAGGACGGGACGCCGGACAAAACGAAAGCGGCCCGCAGGCCGCTCGGAAGGATCAGGTATGGATGGGCGGCCGGGCGCCGCGATCAGGCCGGGCCGCTGCGGGCCTCGAACTCGGGATGGGGATCGCCGAACAGGAAATCGCTCAGCAGTTCGCGGGTGGGGTCGTCCATCGTGCCGGCGCTGATGCCGGCGAGGCGAGCGATCATCCAGTCTTCGCCCAGATCCTCGGCTTCCGCCCTGCCCTGGTCGATCAGCCACTGGCTGTACGTGACCAGCGTCGCCGGCTGCTCGGCGATGATCCAGGGCGGCTGCGGGATGGCCCTGCCGCTGGCGGTGATGACCTTGCCGTCAACGGGACGGCGCACGAGGTTCGTAGCGTTTTCCCTCAGATCCGGTATCGCCGCCATGATTTTCTCCGTGAGCCTAATGAGATGACGGCATTCATTATAGAAGCATCAGGAAAAAATGGAGGTGTCGCTTGCCGAATCAACATGCGATGCCGGACAAGGAGGCGGCGCAGCCGCGCCCGGCTTCTCCCTCCATGCCGGGGCGAGGCCGGCTGCCGGCCGATCGCAGGCGAGGCCTTGCAGCAGCAGATCGGGACCGGCCGCCTGCAGCGAGCGCGCCAAGTCGGCCAGCGGCTGGCTGTCGATTCGCCGCAGCACGAGGCGGACGCCGTGAACCCGGCAGGCCGACAGCAGCGCCATCAATTGCCTTTCGTCGGCGATGGCCCGCACATCCAGTTTCAGCAGTGCCGGCCGCGCGTCTTCCAGCACCTCCATGGCCTGGTTGATGTCGGTCACATTCACCGCGATGCGAAAACCGTTGAGGAGATAATTGCCGGCCACGTGGTTGAGCAGCCATTTCCCGCTCGGCGCGGGCGCCGGCAATTGCAAGACGATGCGGTCCACCGGCAAGCCGAGGCTGCCAAGGATGCGCCGGAACGCCATGCCGTGATTGCTGCCCACCGCCGCCAGGAGGCGGTCATGCACGCTCAGGAACAAGTCGCCCTCGCCCGATTCCGGCTGGCGGAAGAAGTTGACCGCGTGCAGCATGCGGCACAGCCGGTCCAGCTCGACCGATTCATCATCGTTGGCGGCGAGTTCGAGTATTTTCCACACCGACAGCGCAGGCTCGCCATCAGCGGCGCTGCGCACGAAGGCTTCATGCCCGGCCACCGCGCCGTCGGACAACCTGCGCAGCGGCTGGAACACGCTGGTGAGCGTGCAGTTGAAATACTTCGCCTCGGCCTGCCCCTTCGCATTCAGCCACAGTCGGCTGCCCTTCCCCGGCGCCCGCGGCAGGCGGCGTATGTAATCGTCGAGCACGGCGTAGCTCATGTTTCCTCCTTCCACCCTGTTCAATGCTGCATGCCCCAGCGGCGCACCGTCAGCCGCTCCAGGTTGCGGAAAATGAGTCCCTCCACCAGCAGCCCGATCACGATGACCAGCGCCAGGCCGGCGAACACCTTGTCGGTGTACAGCTCATTGCGGTTCTGGAAGATGTACCAGCCGAGGCCGCCCTTGCCCGAGGTCGCGCCGAACACCAGCTCCGCCGCGATCAGCGTGCGCCAGGCGAAGGCCCAGCCGGTCTTCAGGCCGGACAGGATGGCGGGCAGCGCCGCCGGCACCAGGATGGCCAGCACGAAGCGCGGTCCGCGCAGGCCGTAATTGCGCCCCGCCATGCGCAGCGTGGGCGGCACCGCCTGGAAGCCGGCGAAGGTGGCCAGCGCCAGCGGCCACAGCACGGAATGCACCAGCACGAAAATCAGGCTGCCCTGGCCGAGGCCGAACCAGAGCAGCGCCAGCGGCAGCAGCGCGATCGCCGGCAAGGGGTTGAGCATGGCCGTCAGCGTGCGCAGCAGGTCCCGTCCGATTCGGGTCGACACCGCCAGCGAAGTCAGCAGGAAGGCGCACAGCACCCCGAGCGCATAGCCCTGCAGCAGCACGCCTAGCGAAGCCGCCACGCTGCGCGGCAGCTCGCCGCTGGCAAGACCGGCAAAGAAGGCGGCGGCAGTCTGCAGGAAGCCGGGCAGCAGCAGGTCGTTGCCATGCCAGCGGGCCGCCAGCTCCCAGACGCCGGCCAGCAGCGCCAGAATCAATAAGGTGCGCGGCGCATCATGCCGGCGCAGCCGGGCCAGCGGCCCGAGCGGCAGGGTGACGTCGGCCGCTTCGAACGGCGGCGGCAGGCGTTCATATTCGGCGCGCAGCGGCGGCGCAATCGTGGTCGATGCAGCAGTCATGATCTGGCCCTGATGAGATTGGCGTGGCGCGACGCCGGTTGATGTCGTTGCGGCTCCGGGGCGGCTGCTTGCGGCGCGCCCGGCGCTTCGAACAGCAGGCGGTGGATGCGCTGCGCGGCCGCCTGGAATTCGGCGCTGCCGGCCCCGCCGAGGTCGAACTGGTGGCTGTTGATCTCCGCCCGCACTTGGCCGGGATGCGGCGACAGCAGCAGGATGCGGTTGCCCACCACCAGCGCTTCCTCGATCGAGTGGGTGACGAACAGCAGGGTGAAGCCGATCTCTTCCCACAGCGACTGCAGCTCTTCCTGCATGCGGCGCCGGGTAAGCGCGTCCAGCGCGGCGAAGGGCTCATCCATCAGCAGGATCTGCGGCTGCATGGCCAGCGCGCGGGCGATCGCCACGCGCTGCTTCATGCCGCCGGACAGGGTATGCGGATAGGCGTCGGCGAAACGCTCCAGCCCGACGCGCGCCAGCCAGTGCGAAGCCGCCTCGCGCGCTTCGCGGCGGTTGGCGCGTCCACTGGCCAGCAGCGGGAACATCACGTTCTCGCGCACCGTCTTCCAGGGCGGCAGCTGGTCGAATTCCTGGAACACCGCGATGCGGTCGGGGCCGGGCCCGGTCACCGGCGCGCCGTTGAGGCGGATGCCGCCTTCGACCGGCGCGACGAAGCCGCCTGCGGCCTTGAGCAGCGTCGACTTGCCGCAGCCCGACGGGCCGAGCAGCACGAAGCGGTCGCCGCGATGCACGTCGAAGCTGACGCGGTGGGTGGCGCGCACCACCTGTTTCTCGCTGCGGTACTCCAGGCTTACGCCGTCGACGCGCAGCAGCGGTTCCGGCAGCGGCGGCTGATCGGGGCCGGGCTGGCCGACCAGTTGCAGGTTCTTGACTGTCATCGCTCCTCCTCAGCTGCCATCGGCGAGCGCCGCATCGTCGAAGAAATAGTCGCGCCAGCTCCTGGGCTGATTCTTGATGGCGCCGACCCGGTGCAGGAACTGCGCGAGGCCCTGCGTGTTCTCCGGCTGAATCTTGAACTGCACCTGCGGATTGCGGATCACCTTCAGCAGCAGCGCGCGGTCGATGTTGCTCTTGTTGACGCGCTGGTAGATGTCGGCCGCGCCTTCCGGATTGCCGGCGGCGAAGCGCGCCGCCTCGGCCAGCGCGGCGACGAAGGCGCCATAGGTCTTCGGATTCTCCTTGCGGAACTTCTCGGTCGCGTACAGCACCGTGGCCGAAGCCGGTCCGCCGAGCACGTCGTAGGAATTGAGCACGATGCGGGCATTCGGATTCTGCGCCAGCTCCTGGTCCTGGAAAGGCGGATTGCCGAAGTGGCCGTTGATCTCCGTCTTGCCGGCGATGAGGGCGGCGGTGGCGTCCGGATGCGGCAGCGCCAGGGTCAGGCGGTCGAGACGGTTGAATTCCTTGTCGCCCCACTGCTTCGCCGCCGCCATCTGCAGGATGCGCGCCTGCACCGACACGCCCACCGCCGGCAGCGCGATGCGATCCTTGTCGCCGAAGTCGGCGATGGTGCGCACGTTCGGATTGGTGCTCACCAGGTAATAGGGAAAGTTGCCGAGCGAGGCCACGCCCCTGACGTTCTGGCGGCCGAGGGTGCGGTCCCAGAGCGTCAGCAGCGGGCCGACACCGGCGCCGGCCACATCGATCGCGCCGGACAGCAAGGCGTCATTGGCGGAGGCGCCGCCGGAGAGCTTGGTCCACTCGACCTGGATGTCCAGCCCCTGCGCCTTGCCATGCTTTTCGACCAGCTTCTGGTCCTGGGCGATGTTGAGCAGCAGGTAGACGATGCCGAACTGTTCGGCGATGCGGATGCGTCCCTCGGCATGGGACAGCGACGGCGCGGCCAGAGTGGTCAGGCCGGTGATGGCGGCCAGCAGGGGCGTGAGGATTCGGCGGGCGCGTGCGCCCGACAGCAATGTGTGCAGCATGTGAACTCCGTAATGAAAACTAGAAAGGCGCGTCGCCTTCGATGGTGGTGCGGTACAGCTTGCGGCGCTCATCCTCCGGACAGCCGGTGGCCAGGTGCATGACGGAGCGGTTGTCCCAGAACACCATGTCCCGCGGCTGCCACTGATGGCGGTAGACGAACTGCGGCTGCACGCTGTGCGCGAACAGCTGATCCAGGATGTCGCGGCTTTCCGCTTCGGGCAGGCCGTCGATGCGGGTGGTGAAATGCTCGCTGACGAACAATGCCTTGCGTCCGGTCTCGGGATGGGTGCGCACCACCGGATGCAGCACCGGCTTCACCTGGTCGATCTGCGCCTGGGTCAGATTGGGCCGCCACGGGCTGCGCTTCTGCAGCTCGGCATACTTGTTCAGATAGCTGTGCTCGGCCTTGCGACCCTCCACCGCCTTGCGCAGATGGGCGGGCAGCGCCTCCCAGGCCGCATGCATGTTGGCGAACAGCGTGTCGCCGCCGATGGCAGGCAGCTCCTGCGCATGAAGCATGGAACCGAGGCTGGGCAGATCCTTGTAGGAGAGATCGGAGTGCCAGTAATGGCCGGCATCGCCCAGTCCGATGGGGCGGCCGTTCTCCTTGATGTTGGAGACCACCAGGATCTCCGGATGGCCCTGCAGCCCGAACTGGTTCAGCACATGGATCTGCAGCGGGCCGAAACGGCGGCTGAAGCTGATCTGCTGCTGCGGCGTGATGCGCTGGTCGCGGAACACCAGCACGTGGTGATCGAGATGGGCACGATGGATGCGGCGGAAGTCCTGCTCGTTGAGCGGACTGGACAGGTCCAGCCCGACCACTTCCGCGCCGAGGGCGGCATCGAAGGGACGGATGTCAAAGCGTTGCGGTTCGGCTTCCGAAGAGGCGGCGACGGGATCGATGAGGGCGGTGGCGTCGGACATGGGATTGGCTGGCAGTAGATGACGAATCCATTCTAGGGGCGCGCCTTGCCGCGGCAAACGAAGCTTTACGGCTATGCATCATCGCTTTTTTTATATGGCCCGCACGCATCCTTCCAGCATCCGCCCCTTGACTCATCACATGACGAGGCCCACTTTCACGTCGGCTCCGGTTTCGATGCGCTCGATGCGCGGCAGCAGCAGCTCCACCACGGTCGGTTTCTGGAAGTGCGCCGGCTTGGTGTCCGGATGCGGGTAGTACCATAGCCCGGCATAACGCCGCCCATGGTGCTCCAGCTCCACCGGCGACAGCAGGAAGCGCTCTTCGATATCGCCGTGCCAGCGCAGCACCTCGTCGAACACCGGCGCCTGCGGGACTGGTGCGAGCGGCGCCACGTCCACGTTCAGCGTACCCGGGAAATACGGCGAGAGGTCGATGCCGCGCGCCAGGAAGAAAGGCTGCTGCAGGCGGATGGTGCCACCGGGATAGCGGGTATCGGCGCCGTTGCCGCTGGCCACGCCGTAGCCGGCGACAACGATGCCGTTGATCCAGTGGAAGCGGAGCATGAAGTTGGGTCGGTCGGATTTGCGCCGCAGCGGCGTTCAATCGTTTAGATAGTGAGGCAGATCTTCCCAAAATGCGCGCCCGACGCCTCATGCCTGAACGCGTCCGCGATCCGTTCCAGCGGGAAAGTGCTGTCGATCACCGGCTGCAGGCCGATGGCCTCGATGGCGCGCACGAATTCCTGCTGCTGCCGCCGGCTGCCGACGATCAGGCCCTGCAGCCGCGCCTGCTTTGCCATCAGCGCGCCGGTCGGCACCTCGCCGGTGCGGCCGGTGAGCACGCCGATCAGCGAGATGTGGCCGCCGATCCGCACCGCATCGATGGATTGCGGCAGCGTGCCCGGCCCGCCGACTTCGATCACGTGATCCACCCCGCCGCCGCTCCATTCCCGCGCCAGGCGGCCCCAGTCGGCGTGGGTACGGTAGTTGATGGTCTCGTCAGCCCCGAGCGCGCGCAACCTCTCGAGCTTGGCATCCGACGAGGAAGTCGAGATCACCCGTGCGCCCATGGCCTTGGCGATCTGCAGCGCGAAGAGAGAGACGCCGCCGGTGCCGAGCGTCAGCACGGTGTCGCCGGCCTTCAATCCGCCGTCGCCCACCAGCGCCCGCCAGGCGGTGAGTCCGGCGGTGGTGAGGGTGGCCGCCTGTTCATGGCTGAAGCCGGCAGGCGCGCGGGTGAAGGCGGTGGCGGCGCAGACCACGGTTTCCCGCGCGTAGCCATCGATGCCGTCGCCCGGTACGGTGGAGAAGTCGCCCACCCGCGCCGGCCCCTCCTGCCAGCCTGGGAAGAAGCAGGAAACCACCGCATCGCCCGGTCGGAACTCGCTCACTTCCTCGCCCACCGCCTCGACGATGCCGGCGCCGTCCGACATGGGGATGCGCCCGTAGGCGATGGGGCGGAAGCCGCCGACCACGCCGTAGTCATGGTAGTTGAGCGAACTGGCATGCAAGCGCACGCGGATCTGGCCGTGGCCCGGCTGCCCCGGATCCGGCAGGTCGATGCGTTCCAGGCGCTCAAGCCCGCCGGGGGCGTTCAATCGGATGGCTTTCATTTAATTTCCTTTCGACATGCCATTGCAGCCTTGAATGCTGACCTGCAATAACTTTCTCTCATCATTCCTGATAGAACCCTTTCATCGTTCTCGTAGTCTCATCGGTATCTTTCCCATCGATACCCGAAGTACCATGGCGCGAACCGAGGCGGTCGATTGCAGTACGGACACCCATCCCTCCATCGACGAGCCAGGACGGCTGGCCGCGCTGCGCCAGTACCGCATTCTTGACACCGATCCGGAAATCGAGTTCGACGACCTGACCCGCCTGGCGTCCGCCTTGTGCGGCACGCCGATCGCCCTCATCAGCCTGCTTGACGAAAATCGCTACTGGTTCAAATCCAGGGTGGGCCTCGACATCTGCCAGGTGCCGCGGGGCGGCGGCTTCTGCATCCATGCCCTGTTCTCGCGGGAGTTGATGGTGGTGGAGGATGCCGAGCAGGATCCGCGGATGAAGACCAGCCCGCTGGTGACCCGGCCGCCCCATGTGCGCTTCTATGCGGGGGCGCCCCTGATCACGTCGGATGGCGTGCCGCTCGGCACCCTATGCGTGCTCGACTATGCGCCCCGCGCCTTGACGCCGGAGCAGCGCGATGGGCTTAGGCGCCTGGCGCGGCATGTGATGGTGCTGTTCGAACTGCGGAAGAACAACGATGCGCTGCGGCAGGCAGTGGCCGAGCGCGATCAGGCCGAATGGGAATTGCGGCAGATACGGCAAAACCTGGAACAGCGGGTGACGGAACGCAGCACGGAACTGCTGGAAGCCAATGAACACTTGCGGCGGGAAGCGGCGGAGCGGGAGCGCGAAAAAAACCTGCTGGATGAACTTCTCGATTCCCTGCCCGGCGCATTTTATGTGTTCGACGACCATGGGCATTTCCTGCGCTGGAATCGGCATTTCTTCAACGTCCTCGGCTATAGCGACGAGGAAATGGCGGACCGCCATCCCCCCGATTTCTTTGCCGGCGACAAGCCTGCCGTAGCGGCCGCGATCGCCAAGGCGTTCATGGAAGGCGAGGCGGAAGTCGTCGCACACATCATCAAGCGCAACGGCGAGAGCCTGCCTTACCTCTTCAATGGCCACCGGATCGAGATCGACGGCAAGACCTACCTGTGCGGCATGGGCGTCGACATTTCCAGCCAGAAGCGGGCGGAGCAGCGCACGGCGGAGGCAGAACAGCGCTACCGCATGGTGGCGCAGCTCTCGCCGACCGCCATCTTCGTCATTCGCGACGGCCGGTGCGTGTTCGCCAACCAGGGCGCCGCCAGGCTGCTGCGGTCCGGCTCGGCATCCGAGCTGGTGGGACGGGCGCTGCTCGACTTCCTCCATCCGCAATGCCGCGATGCCTTTCCCGTGGATGCGGTGTTCCCGGAGCGGGACTGGCATGGCTCCCCGCGCACGGAAACCCGCATGCTGGCGCTGGACGGCAGCGAACTCGACGTGGAAGTGGCCTCGGCCCCGCTCAGGCTCAACGACGTCGACGCGCACATCATGGTGGCGCACGACATTACCGACAGCAAGCGCCACCAGGCGCAACTGCAGTACCAGGCGCACCACGATGCGCTTACCGGCCTCCCCAACCGGGCGCTGCTGATCGACAGGCTCGAGGCGATGCTGGCGCGCTGCGAGCGGCATGGCAGCCAGGCGCACGTCATCTTCTTCGACCTCGACAATTTCAAGCTCATCAACGACAGCCTTGGCCACCATGTGGGCGATGAATTGCTGAAGCTGGTGGGCAGCCGCATGCAGGAGTGCATGCGGCGCGAGGACACCCTGGCGCGGCTGGGTGGCGATGAATTCGTGGTGGCGGTCGCTGACAAGACCGACCGGGAAATTGCGCAGTTCCTGCTGCCGAGGATGATCGCCGCCATCGGCCAGCCCTATCTCCTGGGCGACAAGGAAATCCATCCGGTCTGCAGCATCGGCATCAGCAGCTATCCGGCGGATGGCGAGGATGTGACCACCCTGCTCAAGCGCGCCGACATGGCGATGTATCGGGCCAAGGAAACCGGACGCAACCGCTTCCAGTTCTTCACCGAGGACATGAACCGGAAGATCGACGAGCGGCTGCGCCTGCAGAGCCGGCTGCAGCGCGCCTTGCAGCGCGGCGAATTCATCGTCCATTACCAGCCCAAGGTCGACCTCCCCAGCGGCCGCATCTGCGGCGCCGAGGCGCTGCTGCGCTGGCATCCGCTCGGCGAGGAAGCGGTGCCGCCGTCGAAATTCATCGGCCTGGCGGAGGAAACCGGCCTGATCGTGCCGATCGGCGACTGGGTCATGCGGGCGGCCTGCGCCCAATCCAAGGAATGGGAAGCGCACGGGCTGCCGGCGATCAGCATCGCGGTGAACTGCTCGCCGCGCCAGCTGCTCGACCCGGACTTCATCGAGCGCATGCACGCCCTGCTCGAGGAAACCGACATCGACCCGGGCCGCCTCGAGATCGAGGTGACCGAGGGCACCATCATGCAGCATCCGGAAGAAGCGATCGCCATCCTGGCGCGGATGAAAGAGCTGGGCTTGAAACTGTCGGTGGACGACTTCGGCACCGGCTACTCCAGCCTGAGCTACCTGAAGCGCTTCCCCATCGACAGGCTGAAGATAGACCAGTCCTTCGTGCGCGACCTGCCGGACGACCGCGACGATGCGGCCATCGTCGAGGCCGTGGCTTCGCTGGCGCGCAGCCTGGGGCTGAGGGTGACGGCGGAGGGGGTGGAAACCGCGGCGCAGGCGGAATTCCTGCGCCAGCATTGCAACGACGAGGCGCAGGGATACTACTTCAGCAAGCCACTGCCGGCAGCCGATTTCGCGGCGCTGCTGCGCGCCGGAGCGGTGGCCATGCATTGACGGACCGCGCCGGCATGTGCCGGCGGGCCATCATGGCGGTTGCTACAGGCAGTTGACGACGACGTTAGTGACGTTGCCGGCGCCCATCACTGCGGTGCCGTTCGTGACGCTGCAGGTCTGGCCGGCGGGCTGGGTCAGCACCGCGACGCCGTACGACGTGCCATCCGCCACCGCGGTCGGGAAGACGAAGCTGGTGCTGCCGGCGGCGACGCTGACGGTGTCGGTGCCGTTGGCCAGCACCAGGCCGCTGCCGGTCAGGCCGTTGACGCTGCCGCCCAGGGTATAGGTATTGGCGGTGCAGGTGACGTTCACGTAATCGACGGGGACGCCCGACGAGGTGCCGGACGCGTTCACCAGGCCGCAGGTGAGGCGCGCTGGCTGAGACTGAATGGTGACCGAATAGGCGGACTGGTTGCCGATCTGGTTCGGGAACTTGTAGGAGGTGGCATTGGCCGGCACGGAGACGGTGGATCCGCCGTTGGCCAGCACCAGTCCGTTGGTGGTGAGGCCGCTGACGGTGCCGCCGAGATCGACGCCGGAATAGCCGCCGCAGGCGGCGAGGCTGGAAATGAGCGCGGCGGCCGCTGCCAGGCGCAAGGAAGTGGTACTTGTTTTCATGTTCTTACCCTGAATTCATTGTGGCTGACGGCGCCGGCCGGCGGAGCTTCCGGCCGGCGCGGGCACCCGGTGCGCAAGCTAGATGCAGCTGACCTGGACGCTGGTGACGTCGCTCTGGCCGACGAAGGAAGCGCCGTTGGCCACGGTGCAGGTTTGACCGGCCGGCTGGGTCAGCACGGTCACGCCGTAGGACGAGCCCTCGCCCACCTTGGCCGGGAATACGAAGCTGGTGCTGTTGGCGGGAACGGAAACGTTGTCGCTGCCGTTGGCCAGCACCAGGCCGCTGGCGACCAGGCCGGTGACACTGCCGCCCACGCTGTGCGCCGGAGCGCAGGTGACCGCGATATTCGTGATATCGCCAACGGCGGTGCCGGTAGCATTGGCCACGCGGCAGACCAGGCCGGTGGGCTGGGTCTTCACCGACACGGCATAGGTGCCGCCGAGGGTGAGGCGGCCGGTGAAGGTGAAGGCGGTGCTGTTGGCGGCCACGGCGAGGTTGCTGCCGCCGCTGGTGAGGACCAGGCCGTCGGCGGTGAGGCCGCTGATGGTGCCGCTCAGCAGGGCGCCGGTCACGCTGGAACTGCCGCCGCAGGCGGCGAGGCCGACGCTGGCTGCGACGGCCAGGAGGGCGGCGGCGCGGCGCGACGGCCAAAACGCATTGCTCATCTGTATGACTCCGGTTTTTCAATGTGGGCTTGCTGGCAAGCCAAAAAAATGGGTGCCCAAGGATACATCGGCTTCAGGCCGGTTGCCGATGCCTTGGCGGATTTTTTACCCATATTTTCAATTCGGACTGCAAAAAAACCGCCAAATCCCGCTTTGCGCCGGGCGCCGTCAGGCCGGCTGCCGCGCCGGGCGTCCCGCCAGCAGCAGCGCCGCCAGGGTCAGCACGGCGGAGGCCGCCAGGTAATAGCCGACGTGGCCGAGGCCGTAATGGGTCGCCAGCCAGGTGGCGGCATAGGGAGCGAGCGAGGCGCCGAGGATGCCGCCGATGTTGAAGGTGAGCGAGGCGCCGGTATAGCGCACCGCCGGCGGGAACATCTCCGACAGCATGGTGCCGAGGGGTCCGTAGGTCAGGCCCATCAGGCCCAGGCCGACGGCGAGGAACAGCATCACCGCCGCAACGTTGCCGGCCACGAACAAGGCCGACATCGACAGGCCGAAGACGGCGATGCCGACGGTGGCGACGATCAGCGCCAGGCGCCTTCCATGGCGGTCGGCCAGCACCGCGGACACCGGGATGGTGAGGGCGAAGAACAGCACCGCGAACAATTGCAGCAGCAGGAATTCGCGGCGGGAGTACCCGAGCGCGGACGTGCCCCAGCTCAGCGCGAACACCGTCATCAGGTAGAACAGCACGAAGGTGGCGAGCGCGATCAGCGTACCGAGCACCAGCGCGCCGGCATGGCCGCCGAACACCTCCATCACCGGCACCTTCACCCGCTCGTGCCGGTCCAGCACCTTCTGGAACTCCGGCGTTTCGGTGATCTTCAGGCGCACGTACAGGCCGACGATGACCAGCAGCGCGCTGGCCAGGAAGGGAATGCGCCAGCCGTAGCTGAAGAACTGCGCCTCGCTCAGGACTTCACCCAACAGCAGGAAGGTGCCGCCGGACAGGAAGAAGCCGATCGGCGCGCCGAGCTGGGGAAACATGCCGTACCAGGCGCGCTTGCCGGGCGGCGCATTTTCAGTCGCCAGCAGCACCGCCCCACCCCATTCGCCGCCGAGGCCGAGGCCCTGGCCGAAGCGGCACATGGCCAGCAACAGCGGCGCCATCGTGCCGATGGCGGCATAGGTCGGCAGGAGGCCGATGACGACGGTGGAAATGCCCATGGTGAGCAGCGCCGCCACCAGGGTCGCCTTGCGGCCGATGCGGTCGCCGTAGTGGCCGAAGATTGCCGAGCCTACCGGCCGGGCGAAGAAGGCGATGGCGAAGGTCGCCAGCGACTGCAGCGTGGCGGCGGTCGCATCCGACGACGGGAAGAACAGCTTCGGGAACACCAGCACCGCGGCGGTGGCGTAGATGTAGAAGTCGAAAAACTCGATGGTGGTGCCGATGAGGCTGGCGAACAGGACGTTGGCCGGCGAATTGACCGGGCCGGCGGCCGCCGGCGATGCTGACATGACTGCTTTGGAATTCATGGAAATTGCGGGAGGTAAATGGCCGGCGCACGGACCGCCGGCGGAACGAAGAAATCAGGGGATGGAACCATGACGGCAGGCGTCGCCGCTTAGGCGCTTTCCCGGTCGCGCTCGCGGTTCTGCGCACCCATGTTCTCGCGCATGCTGCCGAGCGTGGCGCCGAGCGAATCGACCTGCTGCCGGCCCAGGCTGCGCAGGGCGTCCGCATGGATGGAGCGGATGACGTCATTGATGGCGGCCAGATGCGGCGCGGCGGCCTTGGTCAGGTACAGCTTGTAAGCGCGGCGGTCGTCCGGATCGGGCAGGCGCTCCACCATGCCGGCCGCTTCCAGCTGGTCGATCAGGCGCGCCAGGGTGATCGGCTGCACTTCCAGCATGGCGGCCAGCTCCACCTGGCGCAGTCCCTCGTTGCGCGACAGGTAGAGCAGCGCACGGGCCTGGGCGAGGGTCAGCGAGCTGCGGCCGAGCCGGCGCTCGAAGGCGCGCCGCATCATGCGGGATACGTCCTGGATCAGGAAACCGATATCGAAATTGTTGCCGCCGGAGCGGGAAGAAGTCGTACGCGAACTGCTTGAGCTTGAATTCATGGGCCGGGGCGATATCCGAATATAGTAAGCAAACGGTATTATATGCATACCACCGACAGCTCGCCAAGAGGCAATGGCGCGGCGAAACTCAGGGCACGAGCCCGCCGAAGTCTTCCGCTAGCAGCCGCCGCACGAGATCCGCCCTTGCCCCCCATGCGGCGGCGTCGATGCCGACCCGGCTGCGGCGCGGCGATCGTTCCAGCACCTTGTCGCGCAGCGCGGCATCGTCGAGTCCGGCGAGCGACTCGGTGTAGGCGTCGATTGCCGTCAGCAGATAGATTTCGAGCAGGGGATCGCTGGCCGCCCTTTCGGCCAAATGCATCAACAGGGATTCGCTTCGCATATCAGCTCCCGATGGCAATGTAAGGTGCATGACACAGACTGTGAGCGCATATGCCCAACAGGCGGTATTGCGATAATGCGGCGCGTCGAACACCATTTAGCTGTTCCCGTCAGCATCAACAGGCGTCAATGCCCAACCCAGAAAATCACGTTTCACCCGGCATGTTCGAATTCCTGCGGCTGTTCAACCAGCTCGCACCAGAGGACCAGATAGCGATAAGCCGGGTAGTCTCGGTGCTCGCCAATTTCCAGCCGGACGAGGCGCTCACCATGGAAGAACTCCAGGCCCTGTTCGAACTCGCCAAGCGCATGCAGTGAGCCGGCCGATCGGCCGCATCAGCATCGCCCACCTGGGCGGCCTCGACCCGATTCGGGAATTCGCCTGACCGCCCTCAACCGTTGATTCCACCGCGCCTCGCGGGTTCCGGCAGGCAGGCCTGCGCCAGAAGGCAGGCGGTTGGGCAGGTGGGAAACGCAGTGATGCCGCGGCGAGTCAGCGCAGAATCGCACCGCCAGCAGATTCGGGCGGTGCGGATACCGCCGCGGAGCGCGCCAGCCAGGCAGGCAGGTCCTGAGCCGGCATCGGGCGGGCGATACCGTAGCCTTGCGCGACGTCGCAGCCATGCTCCATCAGCCAGCGCAGATCGGCGCTGTCCTCCACGCCCTCGGCGACCACCTTGAGCGAGAGCGCATGGCACAGCATGATGGTGGAATCGACGATGGCCGCGTCGCGGCCGGATGCGGCGACGCCGGCAATGAAGCTGCGGTCGATCTTGAGCTCGTCCACCGGCAGGGTCTTGAGGTAGGCGAGCGAGGCCTGGCCCACGCCGTAATCATCAATGGACAGCGCCACGCCCAGCGCGGAGAGCGCGGCGAGCTGGCCGCGCGCGGCAACCGGATCGTCCATCAGCGCGCTCTCGGTGATTTCCAGGCACAGCCGGTGCGGCTTGACGCCGTGCTTTCCGAGCAGCCGCTCCACCTCGGCAGCCAGCGACGGATTGAGCAGGTCGGCCGCAGACAGGTTGGCCGACGCGATCAGGTCCAGTCCGGCGGACTGCCACTGCGCCGCCTCGGCCAGCACCCGGTCCAGCATCCAGGGCGTGATCTCGCGGATGAAGCCGGTCTGCTCGGCGAAGGGAATGAAGCGGCCCGGCGGCACCATGCCGCGCTGCGGATGGCGCCAGCGCAGCAGCGCTTCCGCCGCCACGATGCGCCCGGAGTGCAGCTCCAGCTTGGGCTGATAATGCATCTCGAACTCCTGCTCGCTCATGGCGCGGCGCATCTCGCCGATCAGCGACAGCTGTTCCGGCTGCGGCTCGGCGCCCTGATCGGAGGTGAATCCGACCGGCACGCGGCGGCGCTTGGCGGAGAGCACCGCCAATTCTGCCCGGCGCAGCAGGCTGTCGGCATCCGCGCCGTCTTCCGGATACAGGGCCACGCCGACGGAACAGGAAATGTCCAGCTGCTGGCCGTCGAGCATCACCGGGTCTGCCAGGGCGGCCACCAGTTCATGCGCGAAGCCGGTGGCATGTGCGCGGCTTGCATCCGGCAGAACGAAGGCGAACTGGTCCGCCCACAGCCGCGCGGTGAGCGCATGCTCGCCCGAGGCGCGCGGCAGCCGCGCCGCGATCTCGCGCAGCAGGCGATCGCCGACGCCATGGCCGAGCGCGGTGTTGATCAGGGCGAAGCGGTCCAGGTTCAGCACCGCCACTGCGCCCTGGCGGCTTTGCATCATGCCTTCGATTTCCTGCAGCAGGCGGGTACGGTTGGGCAGATCGGTGAGCGGGTCCACGTAGGCGAGGCGCTCGATGCGTTCCTCGCGCTGGGCGATGCCGGCACGCATGCGGTCGAAGGACAGACCCAGCTGTCCGATTTCGTCGGCCGGCAGCCTGGGCACCGCCAGGTCGTAGTCGCCCGCCTCGATGCGGCGCGCGGCGGCGGCGAGGTGGTTGAGGGGACGTACGATGCGGCGGGCAAACAGCACGCTGCCGAGGATGAACACCGCGACACCGCCCGCCGTCAGCAGCAGCAGCGTGCGCAGCAGCGCCTGGAACGGTTCCTCCACCTGCTGCACCGCGCGCTGCAGCACGACGCTGGTGCGCGGCTCGATCGGCAGCAGCAAGGATTGATAAGCCTGTCCGCTGATCTCCACCGCCTTGGCGGGATGCGACAGCAGGCCGGGCAGCGCGGCAGCCAGCGCGGATCGCTGCGGCGGCGTCAGCGAAGTTGCGAGCAGCACCGGCGCGCCTTCGCCGCGATGCGCCACCGAGACCACCAGCCCGGTCGTTCCGGCCAATTCCTGCGTCCAGCCGTCGTCGACCTCGAAGCCCATGGCCACCCACGCGATGCGCGTCGGCGCCAGCACCGGCACCATGACCACGTGATAAAGCCGGCCGTTCTTCATCTGCTTGAAGCCGGCGCTCCTGCCGCCCGCTTCCGCCTGGGCCAGGAGGTCGGGAAAGGGAAAGGCCTCGTCCGGACCGGTGCGGCGCTGGGTACTGGCGATCAGGCGGCCATCGCGGCCGACCGCCATCATCACCCGGGCGCCGATGCGCCGGCCGTGGTTATGGATGACCGAGCCGACCGTCTCACGGTCCTGGGTGGCGATCGCCTCGCGGAAGGCGAAGTCGGCCGACAGCACGGTCGCGGCGGTATCGAGCTGGCGCTGGTTGTGCTGCAGCAGCCGCTGGAAGACGTTCGCGCCCAGCCCGAGCTCGCGCTGCAGTTCATCGTTGACGATGCGCTCGCCGCTGGTCACCACCAGCAGCATCACCATGGTCATCACCGCCGCCAGCAGGCCGACGAAAACGAAGACGATGCGATGCTTGAGCGACGAAAAAACCATCTCAGTAGGCGTCGCCATCCATCCGGGGCTTGACCTCGCGCGGCTTCACGTCCAGCGCCAGGCTCACCCGGGTGACGCCATCGCCGATCACGACCTCGCGCGCGGCAATTCGTGCGGTCTGGCGCGGATGCCAGAGCTGCAGCCGGTAGCGTCCGGCCGGGACGTTGGCGATCGCCGCCCGCCCGCCGGCGGCCGACTTGGCGAAATACGGGGAATCCGTCACCAGCACATGCGCCTCCATCCAGTCGTGGATGTTGCAGCCGATGACGATCTCCCCCGGTTTGTCGAACACCACCGGCTGATTCGGCTTGCCGGCATACAGCTTGATCTCGAACACCTTGGCCGGCGAGAACGAGTAGACGTGGTGCTTGACGCTGTCGTTGTTCGGAAAATCGATCGGCGTACCGGTGCGGACGACGCTGACATGGGGCAGGAACTCGCGGCCGCGCTGCTCGATGTTGACGGCGCGCGCGGCGGCGTGCCTGGCGCCGGAAGCCGCGGCCAGCGGTTCGAGCACGACCGCCGCGTCTTCGACGCCGCCGCCGGCGCCGGTCACCATGGCTTCGAGGGTGCCGGCCTGCGCCGCCGCGCAACAGGCCAGCGTCAGCGCGAGCGCCGCGCCCGGCAAGGTCATTTCTCGACCTTCATGGCGGGCGCGATCTGCCATAACTCGGTGGCCAGGGCGCCGTCGCGGTAGGTCAGCACATGCCATACCTTGAGCGGCAGGAGGCCGCCATACTCTGCCCGGGCGGCGATCGATGCACCCTTCGGATTGGTGAAGCTCTCCAGTTCGCCGACCACTGCCGGACGCGGATTGCCCTGGTTGATGGCGATGAACTTCTGCCACACTGCCCGGATCTCCGCCTTGCCCCGGTAGCGTCCGTCGAGCGGCCCGCCGACCCAGTCCATGTACGCGTCATCCTCGTAATCGGCCATCAGGGAATCGAGATCGCCGGCGGCGATAGCCTTCAGATGGGTCTTGGCGCGTGCTTCGTCCAGCGGGCCGGCGCTGGCCGGGTTGGCCAGGAAGGAGCCGCACAGCAGGGAAAGCAGCAGCGTGCGGCGGAGGATGGGACTGATCATGATGGGCCGTTCTTCAGGGGTACGACGTCACCGCCGCCGACCCGCAGTATTGAGTATGCTTAATGTTGCTTTGAATCATCTAAATGATGAGGCAAACCAGCTTAAATTGCTAGCCAATATTGGTGCAGGAAGGCAGTTTCCCCGTCGATGCGACACCTTGGCACCGCTTTTGCCAGCGTTCATGCTCGTGCCTGCGGCGTGGCCGGCAGTAACCGGCCCGGCATGAACCAATTCCCTGCCGCGCATGTCGGACGTTAACGTTTTGCTCACAAAGCATCCATGACCGACGATTTCGCCAGTGACGACCGGGAAGACGGCCGGCCTGCTCCGCGCGACGGTGCGGCGAATGCCCCTCCGCCCGGAAGCGACAGCGGCTACGTGCGGCTGCGCGGCGCGCGCGAACACAACCTCAAGAACATCGACCTCGACATTCCGCGCAATGCGCTGGTGGTGTTCACCGGCATTTCCGGCTCGGGCAAGTCGTCGCTGGCCTTCGGCACGCTGTATGCGGAAGCCCAGCGCCGCTACCTGGAATCGGTCTCGCCCTATGCGCGCCGCCTGTTCCACCAGATGCCGGTGCCGGAGGTGGACGACATCGACGGCCTGCCGCCGGCGGTGGCGCTGCAGCAGCAGCGCGGCGCGGCGACCGCGCGTTCCTCGGTCGGCAGCGTCACCACGCTGTCGAACTCGATCCGCATGCTGTACTCCCGCGCCGGCGACTATCCATCCGGTCAGGAGCTGCTCTACGCCGAATCCTTCTCGCCGAACACGCCGGAAGGCGCCTGCCCTGCCTGCCACGGTCTCGGCCGGGTGTACGAGGCCACCGAGCAGTCGATGGTGCCGGACGACAGCCTGACCATACGCGAGCGCGCGGTGGCGGCGTGGCCGCCAGCCTGGCACGGCCAGAACCTGCGCGACATCCTGGTCACGCTCGGCTACGACGTCGACACGCCCTGGCGCGATCTGCCGAAAAAGGACCGCGACTGGATCCTGTTCACCGACGAGCAGCCGACCGTCCCGGTGTATGCCGGCTTGACGCCGGCGGAAACCCGCCGCGCGCTCAAGCGCAAGGAAACGCCGAGCTACCAGGGCACCTTCACCAGCGCCCGCCGCTACGTGCTGGAAACCTTCGCCAACACTGAAAGCGCGGCGATGAAGAAGCGGGTCTCGCGCTACATGATCAGCACCGAGTGCCCGCTGTGCGAAGGCAAGCGCCTGCGGCGGGAATCGCTGTCAGTGACTTTCGCCGGCCGCGACATCGCCGAGTTTTCCCGCATTCCGCTGAAGAACCTGCACCGGCTGCTGCAGCCGTACGCAGAGGGCCGCGCCTCCGGCCAGTCGAAGGCGGCGAAGCAGCATCCGGAGAAGGCGATCGTCACCCGCCGCATCGCGCAGGACCTGGTGGCGCGGCTGGCGGTGCTGCTCGACCTCGGCCTCGGCTATCTTACCCTGGAGCGCGGCACGCCGACGCTGTCGCCCGGCGAGCTGCAGCGCCTGCGCCTGGCGACCCAGGTGCGCTCCAACCTGTTCGGCGTGGTTTATGTGCTGGACGAACCCTCCGCCGGCCTGCATCCGGCCGATACCGAGGCGCTGCTGCGGGCGCTGGACCGGCTCAAGGCCGCCGGCAATTCCCTGTTCGTGGTCGAGCATGCGCTCGGCGTGATCCGCCATGCCGACTGGCTGGTCGATGTCGGGCCGGAAGCCGGCGAGCACGGCGGCCGCATCCTGTACAGCGGACCGCCGCCCGGCCTAGAGGCAATCGAAGCCTCCCATACCCGGCGCTACCTGTTCCAGCGCGACCCGCCGACGCCGCGCGCGGTGCGGGAACCCGCCGGCTGGCTGCGTCTTGCCGGTATCAGCCGCAACAACCTGCAGCGCCTGGATGCCGCCTTTCCGCTCGGGGTGCTCACCGGCGTGAGCGGCGTCTCCGGCTCCGGCAAGTCCACGCTGGTGAGCCAGGTGCTGGTGGAACTGGCGGCGGCCGAGCTCGGGCACGAACTGGCCGCCGAACCGGAGGAAGGCGAAGCGCTGGAGCAGGCGGCGCCGGCCACCACCGGCGGCCGCATCGCGGGCGGCATGGAGAGCATCCGACGGCTGGTGCAGGTGGACCAGAAGCCGATCGGCCGCACGCCGCGCTCCAACCTCGCCACCTATACCGGCCTGTTCGACCATGTACGCAAGCTGTTCGCCGCCACCAAATCGGCCCGGGCGCGCAGATACGATGCCGGCCGCTTCTCCTTCAATGTTGCCAAGGGCCGCTGCGAGAATTGCGAAGGGGAAGGCTTCGTCATGGTCGAGCTGCTGTTCTTGCCCAGCGTCTATGCGCCCTGCCCGGTCTGCCGCGGCACCCGCTTCAATGCCAAGACGCTGGAAGTCACCTACCGCGACCGGAACATCGCCGAGGTGCTGGCAATGACGGTCGATGCCGCCTGGGCTTTCTTCGAGGAAGAACCCGCCGTGCGCCGGGCCCTGGGCGTGCTGCGCGAAGTCGGCCTGGGTTACCTGCGCCTGGGCCAGCCGGCGACCGAGCTCTCCGGCGGCGAAGCGCAGCGCATCAAGCTCGCCACGGAGCTCCAGCGCGCCACCCGCGGCGACAGCCTGTATGTGCTGGACGAGCCGACCACCGGCCTGCATCCGGCCGACGTCGACAGGCTGGTCGCGCAGCTGCAGAAGCTGGTGGACGCCGGCAATACCGTGGTGGTGGTGGAGCACGACATGCGCGTGCTGGCCGCCTGCGACTGGGTGATCGACATCGGTCCGGGCGCGGGCGAGGAAGGCGGAAAGGTGGTGGCGGCCGGCAAGCCGGCGGATGTCGCGGCCAGCTCGAGCAGCCGCACCGCCGGCTATCTCGCGCGTTATCTGCCGGCCAGCAATTCCGCTTGAATTCTGTCCTCGCCAGCCCGCCTGGCAAGCCACTCCTCGTATCCGGACGGTGACTTTTGGTCGCCAGCCTGAGCTTGCCTTGTGCTAGATCAGGCCGGGAACCGGATCATCGCCTAACTTGATTCGACTACATCGATTTCAACACAGCGATCTGCCAGGGCATCTCGGGGAGGCAGTGCAGTTTATTCAGCGGCCCGGTCCGCATCCTTCCTAGAGAGCTCAACCATGCATATCCAAGATTGGAGTCGTCAACACTGGCGCATCGGCCTGCTCGCCGGCCTGTTCGCCGCCGGCCTGCAGGGCTGCGGCAGTTCCGACAACAGCAGCGTCCTGAGCGACGCCGGCGGCGTGCGCACGGCACGCGCCGACACGCCCGCCAGCGGTTCAAGCGCCACGGGTTCCGCCTCGGCGTCCGGCGCCAACGCCAGCAGTTCGAGCAGCGCCAGCAGCAGCAACGGTTCGATGACCCAGCTGCGCGCCGGCGCGGTGGCCTCGCCCGACGTCTACGGCGCCGACACCGCCAAGACCATCCTCGATGCCGGCGGCAACGCCATCGATGCGGCGGTGGCCGTCGCCTTCACCCTGGCGGTCACTTTCCCGAACGCCGGCAACATCGGCGGCGGCGGGTTCATGACCATCGTCAACGAAGGCACGCCCTACTTCCTCGACTACCGCGAGCGCGCGCCGAAGGCCGCCACCTCCACCATGTACCTGGATGCGAACGGCAACGTGATCCCGAACCTGAGCCTGATCGGCAACAAGGCCGTCGGCGTGCCGGGCACCGTGGCCGGCATGTGGGAAGCGCACAAGCGCTTCGGCCGCCTCACCTGGAGCCAGGTGCTCGCGCCCGCAATCGGTTATGCGCAGAACGGTTTCGTGCCGAACACTTCGGCTACCGCCGGCAGCATTCCCGGCACCAATTTCGACGCCTATTTCGGCGGCAAGCTCACCAGCGGCCAGAACTTCGTGCAGGCCGAGCTGGCGCAGACGCTGACCCGCATCCGCGATCAAGGCGGTCCGGAGTTCTATAACGGCCAGACGGCGGACCTGCTGGTGGCCGAGATGCAGCGCGGGAACGGTCTCATCACCAAGGAAGACCTGCAAAGCTACGCGCCGGTATGGCGCGACCCGGTGCAGATTCAGTGGCGCGGCGTGAACGTCATTACCGCGCCGCCCCCGAGTTCCGGCGGTTTCGGCATCGGCCAGCTGCTGAAGATGAAGGAGGCGCTCTCGCCGCAGTTCGCCATGGCGCCGCTCAACTCGGCGCAGTACATCCATCTCACCGCCGAAATGGAGAAACGGGTATTCGCCGACCGGGCGCAGTATCTGGGCGACCCGGACTTCTTCCAGATCCCGATGGACCAGCTGCTGGATGACGGCTACCTTGCCCGCCGCGCGGCCGAGGTGAATCCGTCCACGCCGACGCCGCTGGCCCAGGTGCAGCCGGGCCTCGGCACCATCACGCCGCCGCGCGACCCGAGCGCCGGCGAGAAGCCGCAAACGACTCATTTCTCCATCGTCGACCGGTGGGGCAATGCGGTGGGCAACACCTACACCCTGAACGGCTCCTACGGCAGCGGCGTGGTGGTGACCGGCGCCGGCTTCCTGCTCAACAACGAAATGGACGACTTCGCCAGCAAGCCCGGCGTGCCGAACCAGTTCGGCGTGGTCGGCGGCGACGTCAACGCCATCGAGCCGTTCAAGCGGCCGCTGTCGTCGATGAGCCCGACCATCGTCACCAGGGATGGCAAGGTCTCGCTGGTGCTCGGCACGCCGGGCGGCTCGCGCATCTTCACTTCGGTGTACCAGGTGCTGGTGGACGTGGTGGACTACGGCTGGCCGCTGGCCGAGGCGCAGGCCCAGGCGCGCTTCCACCATCAACTGCTGCCGGACAACGTGATCGAGTACGAGGCCGACAAGATTCCGAAGGCGACGGTGGACAACCTCACCGCCCGCGGCTGGATCATGAAGCCGGGCCTGCAGGGCGGCGCCAACATCGAGGCGATCCAGGTGATCGGCGATACGCCCTTCCCGGTATCCGATCCGCGCGGCAAGGGTGTGTCGCGGGTGATCGAGCCGGTGCAGTAAAGGAGGCAGGCACGGGCGTTTCACCGGCGACTCAGGTGGCGCCCCCGATGTGAGCGACGCTTTGCCGTTCACAGCCCCTCGTTTCAGCAACGAGGGGCTTTTTTGATGCAGCGCTGGGCCCTACTTCCAGTAGCCAGGAGAGCGGTTGGGATTGATGGCGGGTTCGCCGGTCTTGAGGTGCTCGCGGGTTATTTGCTGCAGATTGGGCACGCTCGTATTTTCAGCAGGCAATGCGCTGATACAATCAACGGAAGAAGCAACGCTTTCGTCATCCGCAAGTGCCTGCCCAATGGCGCTTCCCGTCCTGGAGAAAACATGAAGTCCTGCTTGCTTGCCTGCGGTATCCTCAGCCTCTCTGCAGCGGCGTTCGCTGCGCCTGACAAGAACTTGCTGGCACTGGCCGAAGCGCACAAGCCAGCCTTCATCGAAGAACTCAAAACGCTGGTCAATATCGATTCCGGCACGGACGACGCAAAGGGGCTCGGACAGGTGGAGCAACTCCTTGCCACGCGGCTGAAGGAACTCGGCGCCAACGTGGATATCCTTGCTGCGCCCCCGGCGGCCGGCAAGGTGGTGGTGGGCACCCTGGAAGGCTCAGGGACCAAGAGCTTCATGCTGATGATCCACTACGACACCGTGTTTTCCCCGGGTGATGCGGCAAAGCGACCGTTCCGCATGGACGGCAACAAGGCGTACGGCCCGGGCGTTGCCGACGCCAAAGGCGGAGCGGCCATGATCATTCATGGGCTGCAGATGCTGAAAGAACGCAGCAACCGCCAGTACAAGCGCATTACCGTTGTGTTCAATCCGGATGAGGAAAAGAGTTCGCTCGGCTCGCGCGCCGTGATCACCCGGCTCGCGCCGGATCACGACTATGTGTTTTCCTACGAACCGCCGGAAAAGGAAAATGTCGCCGTGGCGACCAACGGCATCGCCTATGTGCATTTGAACGTCAAGGGCAAGGCCTCGCATGCCGGCTCGGCGCCCGAACAGGGACGCAATGCGGCCATCGAGCTGGCCAACCAGCTGGTGCAGCTCAAAGACCTTGGGAATCCCGCCAAGGGCACGACGGTTAACTGGACGGTGTTACAGAGCGGAGAGAAGGTCAACATCATCCCGGATTCGGCAAAGGCGACCGCCGACATGCGCATGTCCGACCTGACCGAAATCGAACGGGTGCAGCGCGATGCGTCGGCCATCGTGCAAAAGAAGCTGATTCCGGAGACGGAGGTGACGGTGCGGGTGGAGAATCGCCGGCCGCCATTCAGCAAGAATCCGGCCAGCGACAAACTGGCGACGGTCGCCCAGACGATCTACCAGGAACTGGGCCAGTCCCTCACGCCAGTTTCGATGCGCTTCGGCACGGATGCCGGCTTTGCGTATCAAGGCAACGGCAAACCGGCGGTTCTGGAGACCATGGGGATCGTTGGCGAGCGCATTCACAGCGCCGACGAGTTTGCCGATCTCGACAGCATCGTGCCGCGACTGTATCTGACAGTGCGCATGATTGAAACCTTGTCGCAGTCGGTGCCAGATTGATGCGGCAGATCGATCAAGCACGGTGAAGACGGCGGCACTGGAGGCGGCAGCAGGCGTTTCCCTTGCGGCTTAGGTCGGCGTCTTACGCTCAAGGCTTTGCCGTTCGCAGCCTCTCATTCCAGCGGAGTGAGGGGATTTCCTGATGGAATTTCCTTGCGGGGAAGCGCTTCCCCGGATATCGGAGGAAGCGCGAGGAACTTGCCTGGACAAGCCGGGCAGGCATTCTCAGTGAATTGCCGCTTGCTCGGCAAACTGAACGATCACCGTGCCTTCGGTGACTTTGGGAGGGCTTGCATTGATACCCGACGCATTGTTCTTGATCCAGTCTCGTGCAACCCTCAGGCTTTCGTCGGCACCCGTCTTGTCGGTGCAGACGGTGATGGATACCCCGCCATCGCCGGTCCGGAGCAAGGTGTAGCTGACGATGCCGGACACTTTCTGCAGCGTGGATTGAACGTCGGACTTGCGGCTTTCAAGGATATCGAAAAGCTGGGGCGCGCCAGCACCCGTATAGGTTCTAATGACGGCATGCATGTTGATCTCCTTTGTGGACTGATCGTCCTCATGGAACATCGCCACCGCAAAATGGCCATACCTTTCCCTCGCCATGCTTGCGGCGTCTGAACCGGGAGAGTTGCCTGATCCGCTGACCGCGAAGGGGGTGACGGAACGGCAACCGTGTGACGGCCCGGTTCGCCTATTGAGCATAGCTTCCGGCTGGCGCGATGCAAGCGCTTTGAACGGATCATGCCCATGCAGCCATGGGGGGCATTTTCATCCCCGGCTGAATCGGGAAGCCGAGCCGAAGAAATCCAGCGCCAGCCAATGTCATTGCCGCGCCGTCACCGGAGCAGATCCGCTTCAGCGCTCACATCCCAGCAGGCGGCGGTGAAATTCACCGTATCGCCGTTCACGAATCGGTCGAATCTAGGCCGCACGATTGCAATAACGTGCTGGCGTGTATTTTCGTCGGCCTGCTGCAGCGCGCGGCCGACAGGCCCCATGCTGCCCAGGTAGGCGAGCAGCTCGCTTTCGGGAAAAGTGCATGCCACATCGATCGGCTCGATCTCGATTGCTGTCCAGCCGCTGGATTGCAGGATGTCACGAATCCGTTCGCCGCGCGCGAAGGCGAACTGGCCAGGTTCATCCGGGCGGCGCGGGGGAAGCTGCGGCAGCATGGGCCTGGCGGCCTGCTCCGCCATCGTCATGAAGGGATTCTCCTCGGCGCCGCGCCAGGCGATGAAGCGCAGCCCCGCTCCGGGGCGCGCCGCCTGCCGCAGGTTGCGAAAAGCGGCGGTGAAGTCCTCGAAGAACATGACGCCGAAGCGAGAGATGATCAGGTCGAAGCCGGCCGGCGTGAAGGCATGGGTCTGCGCATCGTCGCGGAGGAAACGCACCGGCAGGCCCTCGGTCGCCCCGCGCTTTTCGGCGGCGTCGATCATGGGCCGCGAGATATCAATGCCGACGCAGCTGCCGGCCGATCCGAGCCGCCGGGCGGCCGCCACCGTCGTGCCGCCCGTGCCGCAGCCGACATCGAGAACCTGCATCTGCGCCCCGCGCGGAACGGCCTGGACGAGCCTTTCCTCCAGGGGCTGGAACATGACATCGAGCAGTGCCTGGGTGTCGACCCATGCCTGCGCGCTGCTGCCTTTCCAGTCGATCGCCGGTCTGTCGTTGCCTGTGCCTGACGTACTCATGATTCGCTCCTCCCGCTGGTGATATGGATTCGCGTCACTTGCAACCGCTCGGGCTGGAAGTGACAATCGTCTTGCCGCTCAGCCGCCCAGAAGCGAGGGATTCGCCCGCCACACCGCGAAATTCAGCACCGCCGCGAAGCTCACCCATAGAAGATAGGGCATCAACAGCAGCGCAGCGAGCGGCCGCAATCGCCGGAAAGCGGCAATGGTGAGCACGATCAGCAGCCATAGCAGCAGGATGTCGACGAAGGCCGGCCCGCCGAGATGCCATGCGAAGAAGAGCCAGCTCCACAGGGCATTGACCGCCAGCTGCGCCAAGAACAGGGTCAGCGCCGTCCGCGCATGAGCGAAGCCGCGTTCGCGCCACGCCAGCCAGGCGGCGACGGCCATCAGCGCATAGAGCACGGTCCACACCGGGCCGAACACCGCGGCCGGCGGCGCCCAGGACGGGCGAACGAGCTGCGCATAGAAGGCGCCGGCATGCACCGACGCGGCGGCGCCGATGCCGGCGGCAGCGAAGCATACCGCCAGCCAGGCCAGCAGGCCGATGAACCGGGTTCTCATGGAATCCACCGTCATGCTCGCTCCTTGAATCGATACGCCGGCGAATGCCTGGCGCCGGGTACTATAGCACCCGCCTCTCCCTGCTACGGCCGGTCTTGGCCGGTGATGCGATCACAATCGATGCCTCGTTTCTGCGGAGGATGGAGGGATTCAAACCGGAACGTGCAGAGTCGGCGCGGCGCCCGCCGAAGAGCCGCAGAGCTGAACCGCCGGGCCGCGCATTGATGCGGAAAAAAGGGCGATCGTCAGCGCTCGCCGAGCGACTCCGACATGGTCTTGGAGATCGGCTTGGTCAGGTAGCGCAGCACCGTCTGCTTGCCGGTCTTGATCTCGATGCTGCCCGTCATGCCTGGCTGGATGTCGATCTTCTCGTCGCCGCGGCGCGGCAGGTTGCGGCCGCTGGTGCGCACCTGCAGCCGGTAGTAGGGTTGCTCGCCGTTTCGGTTCTCCTCGCTCAGGGTGTCGGCGCTCAGGTAGCTGACCTTGCCGAGCAGCGTGCCATAGATGCTGTAGTCATAGGCATCTAGCTTCACCACCGCATCCAGCCCGGGCTTGACGAAGGCGATGTCGGCCGGCTTCACCTTGGCTTCGATGATGAGATCGTCGTCCACCGGCACGAGCTGCATCACCTCCTCGCCCGGACGGGCGACACCGCCGAGCGTGGTCAGCCTTACATTGCGCACCACGCCATCCATGGGCGCGCGCAGCTCCGTGAAGTCGAGCAGTTCCTTGCGCTGCGCCAGCACCTGGCGCGCGCCGGACAGGTCTTCCTGGGCCTTCACCAACTCAGCCTGGCTGTCCTGCAGGTATTTGTTGCGGCGGTTCGTGATCTGCGCCTCGAGGTCCACTACCTGTCGCTGCAGCTTGATGACATCGGCCCGCGAGACGTCGCCGGTCTTCAGCAAGGGCAGGTTCATCTCCAGTTCTTCCCGCACCAGCCGGCTGGCATTCTCCAGCGCCGCCACTTCCTGCCGCAAGGCGCCCTGGCGCTTGGCGAACAGCGTGGCCTGGTTGAGGCGGAATTCCTGATAGCGGGCCATCTCCGCAGGGAATTTCGGCTGGCCGCCGAACACCTCCGCCTGCAGCCGCGCCACCGCCATTTCCAGGGCGGCGACCTTGGCCTCGCTTTCGAGAAAACCGGCTTCGGCCTTGGTTCGATCGAAGCGTGCCAGCAGCTGGCCGCGCTTGACCGCCGTGCCTTCGCGCACCGGCAACTCGGCCAGCACGCCGCCCTCCGGCACCTGGATCACCTGGTTGCGGGAGTTGGCGATCACCTGGCCATTGGCTCGCGTGATCTGGTCCAGTTCGGCCCAGTTGGCCCAGGCGATGAAGCCGCCCATCGCCAGAGCGCTGCACCAGATCAGCAGCCGTCCCGGCCGTGCGTCGTCTTGCTGTTTCATGTCGTGATCTCCTGCTCGCGAGCGCCGGTCGCCTGCGCCGCGGCCTGCGCCGATTTGCCGGCAAGCCGTGCCAGCACCTGCTGCGTCGGCCCGTCGAGCAGGATGCGACCGCCGTTCAGCACCACCACCCGTTCCACCAGCGGCAGCAGCGCCGTCTTGTGGGTGCTGACCAGCAGCGTCGCGCCGGCCCGTGCCACTTCCGCCAGCACCTGAACCACCCGCGCCTCGGTGCCGGAGTCCATGCTGCCGGTGGGCTCATCGAGCAGCCATACCTTGGGATCGGCCAGCAGCATGCGGGTGAAGGCAATCAGCTGCCGCTGACCGCCGGACACGCCGCGCCCGCCTTCGGTGATTTCCAGCGCCAGGCCGCGCGGCTGGGCGGTGATCAGGTCGATCAGGCCGGTGCGACGGGCGGCGGCCAGGATGGCTTCATCGCCGGGGTCCGGCAGGCCGAGAATCAGGTTGTCGCGCAGGCTGCCGGAAAACAGCCGCGCATCCTGCGGCAGGTAGCCGACATGAGCGCGCAGGGTTTCGGGATGCAGCAAGGCCATGTCGATGGCGCCGAGATAGACCGCGCCTTCGCGGCTGCGGTACAGGCCGGAGGCGAGCTTGAGCAGCGTGCTCTTGCCGGAGCCGATCTGCCCCAGCAGGGCAATGCGGGCGCCGGCCGGAATGTCGAGCCGGTCGATCTCGATCGCCTTGGGCTGCTGCTGTCCGTAGGCGAAGCGGATGCGTTCCAGTCGCAGGTCGGCCCCGAGCGCGCCGGGGGTGAGCAGCGCCTCGCGACCGTCGGCCTCGTTCGGCAGCGCCAGGATCCTGTCCAGGCCGTCAATGGCGGCGCGCGCATGGGCCCACTGCACCATCACGCCGGGCAGCTGGATGATCGGCGCCATCGCCCGGTTGCCGATGATGGAGCAGGCCAGCAGCGCGCCCATGGTGAGCTTGTTGTCGGCCACCATCCACGCCCCGAACGCCACCAGCAGCACGTAGCTGATCTGCTGCAGCAGCGCCGTGATGTTCTGCGACAGCGACGAATGCAGCTTGATGCCGGCGTCGGCGACGCCGGCTTCGTCGATGATTTGGTTCCAGCGCGCCTGCAGCAGCGCCTCGCCGCTGGCGGCCTTGACGGTTTCGGCGCCATCGACCGCCTCCACCAGCAGGCCGGCGCTGCGGTTCGAGGCGGCGATGGTGTTGCGCGTATGGCGCGCGATGGCGCGCTGGAAGCCGAGGCCGCAGGCCAGCGCCAGCGGCAGCATCACCAGCGGCACGAACACCAGCGGACCGCCGATGGCGGCGATCACCAGCAGGAACAGGATGGCGAACGGCACGTCGGCCAGCGCGAACAGGGAGGTGGACGCCAGCACGTTGCGCACCTGCTCGAAGCCCTTGATCTGCGAGGCCAGCGTTCCCACCGAAGGCGGCCGCGCTTCCATGCGGATGCCCATCATGCGGCCGAACAGCCAGTCCGACAACTCCGCATCCACCGCCTTGCAGACCTTGTCATTGGCATGGGCGCGGGCCTGCTTCAGCGCGAACTCCATCACCGCGGCGGCGAGCACGCCGACGGAAAGCACCCAGAGGGTCTGGAAACCGGCATTCGGAATGACGCGGTCGTACACCTGCATGGAGTACAGCGAGCCGCCCAGCGCCAGCAAGGTGATCAGCGTGGTCGCCAGGGCGGCGTCGAGAAAGGTGCCGCGGCGCCGGCCCAGCGCCTTGCCCACCAGGCGCAGCGCCCTGGGCGATGTTGCCGTGTCTGGCGGCATGTCGATTGGATTCACTTCTGCTCCTGAAAAATCATTGGCGGTTCAGCGTGCCGGTCTGCGCGCGCAGACGCAGGCTGGCACTGACCGCCTGGGCGCGGGCATCTTCCAGAGCCAGCTCCGCCTGGACCGCCTCGCGCACCGCATTGAGGACATCGAGCCAGCTCTTGCGCCCGATCACGTATTGCCGCGTATAGGATTCGAAGACATCGGTGGACGCCAGCCGCGCCTGTTCGGCGGTGCTGCTGCGCTCGCGTGCCGCCAGCAGCTCGCTCCAGTCGATGCTGATGCGCTCGGCGATGTCGCGCTGTGCCGCCTCCCTCTGCATGCGGATGGCATCGCGGCGGGAGATGGCAGACTGCACCGCCGAGCGGGCCGCCAGGCCGGCGCCCGGCTGCGCCTGCAGCACCAGCATGGCGCGCCGCTCGGAAAGCGGCGCGGAGGTCTGCTCCAGGCGCAGCGCCAGCTGCGGCAGCATGGCCGCGCGGCGCACGTCGATGTCGGCGCCGGCGGCAGCTTCTTCAGCCGCCAGCCGCTTCATCACCGGAGAATGATCGAGCGCCTGCTGCAGCGCCATGTCCTGCGAGGGTGGCGCATGCTCGTCGCTCAGGCCGGCGGCGCCAAGGTCGGTCACCGGCTTGCCGGCCAGCTGCGACAGCTGGGCCAAGGCATTGCGAAGCGACTGCTCGATGGCGGAGCGGTCGTTCACCGCCTGGGCCAGGCGCGATTCGGCCAGGCGCTGGTCGATCTGGGAACTCACTTCCTGCTGCACCCGGCGCTTGATCATCTCCAGCAGCCGCTCATGCTCGGCCACGGCGGCGCCGGCATGCTTCAGGCGTGCCTTGTGGCGCAGGACTTCGACGCAGGCGGCGATCACCCGCAGGCGCAGCTCCATGCCGGTTTCATCGACGGCTGCGCCGGCGCCTTCCAGCCGATGGCCGGCAGCGGCGATGCCGGCGTCGATGCGTCCGCCGGCATACAGCGGCTGCTCGAGACGGGCGACGCCGCGCGAGCCGTTGACGTTGCGGCTGGTCGCTTCCACCGACGGCGTCGGATAGCGCGCCCATTCGGCCGCCTCGCGGTCGGCGAGCGCGCCTTCCCGGGCGGCGCGACGGCCCAGCATCAGGGGATGGCTGACGAGCGCGGCGGCGAGAACCTCGTCGAAGGTAGCGGTTTGCGCCTGCGCCGGCGCAGCGGACCCCAGCGCGGCGATGGCCAGCCCCAGCGCCGCGAGCCGACGCGCAATGAATGTTGCCTGCTTCATGGAGTAAAGGCTGCGCCCTGAAATAGCGGCGCAGCCTGATGCTTTCTTGTCATCGGTTCTGCCGCCGGCGACAGGGTCGCCGGCGGCGTGTGGCGTCAAACGATCAGGTTGGTGGCATGCAGCTGCAGCGGATCCACGCCGGAGAGAACCACCAGTGCCGTCATCGTACCGCCGCTGGCAAGATCCGATGAGTGGTAGATAGTGGTTTTATCCCCGTTGTTCGCGTCTTTGAAGATCACGAAGCCCTGAGAAGCGGTGACATCGTCGTCCGCCGCGATGGCCGCGCTCACGGCATCGACAGTAGTTGAAGCATTGTCAAAGATGAACACATTGCTGTTGCCGAAGTCATGAACCGTGGAGCCGAACTGCTGCACCTTCGTGCCGGCACCCAGGTGCGCGATGCCGGAAAGATCAATGATGTCGCCGCCCATGCCTGGATCGTTGAACTTGAACCCGAGTACGGTGTCGGTGCCGTCGGCCAGCGCCAGGATCTTCACCATGTCGCCATTCACCAGGCCCGGATCTCCGGCCGGCATGCCGCCCAGATCGATGGTGTCGTTGCCGGCGCCGCCGATGAAGGTTTCGCTGCCGACGGTGCCGCTCATCATGTCATCGCCGTCAGTGCCGACGTTGGTCACGATGCTGCGGGTGGACAGGGACAGATAGCCGCCGCCGGTGGTCAGATCGAAGCCGAGCGTTTCCACGCCGGAGACGGTATCGACGCCGGCGCCGGTGGACGTGGTGTTGCCCACATCCTCGATGCGCCAGCTGCCATCGACGTTTTGCGTGATCTTGATCTGGTTCACGCCATCCTTGGTGATCCATCCTCCCTGGATGCCGCCGTCCGCGACGAAGGCGAGCGTGCCCGCGCCCGTGCCGACATAGTAATTGGCGACGTCCATGCCCTGTCCACCGATAATGGTGTCATTGCCGGCATCGCCCATCAGCACGTCGTTGCCGCCGTTGCCATTGATGACATCATCGCCTGCGCCGCCGTACAGGAAGTCGGTAGCCGAACCGCCGTTGAGCGTGTCGTTGCCCAGGCCGCCCATGAGCGTGTCGTAGCCGGTATTGCTAGCGTTAAGCACGTCATCACCGCCGAAGCCCATCACCACCGACATGCCCTGGTTGCCGGCCGTGAGCGTTTCGTTGCCGGCCGTGCCGGACTGCAGCGCCAGGTTCAGCCGCACGTCGGAATTGTCGAACCGAATTTCAACGTTCTCCACGCCGGTGAGCGTGGCCTTGTTCGTTGTGCTGCCCGGGTTCTCGCGCACCGTCACCGTGCCATTGTCGTTGGCGATGATACGGTAGGTATCGACGCTGGAGCTGGCATGGAAGCCGGTGTTGTCCCAGGTGCCGGTCTGGTTCTGCAGCACCACGCCGGTGAAGCTGCCGCGCAATCCAAGCTGCTGGCCGGTCATGTTCAGCACCAGGCTGTCGAAGCCGGTGCCGCCGTCGACCGCGTCGGTGCCCTTGCCCATGAAGATGCGGTCGTTGCCGCCGCCGGCATTGATGGTGTCGTTGCCGCCATCGCCGAAGATCGCATCGAAGCCGGCATGGCCGGTGATGGTGTCGTTACCGGCGCCGCCGCGCACCAGGTAACGGGTGCTGGTGCTGGTGTCGCCCGACAGATCGATGGTGTCCACGCCCAGCGTGCCCTGGCGGTAGATGTCGTTGCCGTTGATCGGATCGGCCACCATCAGGCCAGTCTTGCTCAGGCGGATGTCGGCCACCTCTACCGGCTCATAGCCGCTGCCGGTATCGAGCACCAGGTGATAAAGCAGCGTCTCGACGTTGGTAGGGTAGCTGGCAGCGGATGGAACCGTCACCGCCGTAGCAATCGTCGAGGACACCACCGCGCCGCTGCTGTTCAGCACTTCGATCGTGCTAGTAGTGGTATTGAAACGCAGGCTGTAGGTGCTAGCGGTGTCGAGGCTCACGCCCGTCACCACTACCGGTACCACCAGGATGTCACGGTCGCCCGCGCCGCCATCGACGCCTGCATACACGCCGTTGGTGGGCGCGGTGGCCGGATCGGCTTCATAGGCGGCCAGCACGTCGTTGCCCGCCGTGCCGGTCGTGTCTTCGATCACGCCGCCATAGACGTAGGTGCCGGCGGTGATCGGACGCGTCGATGTCAGTGCCAGGTCGGCCGGCAGGCCGCCGGCATTGGCCCATTCGGTGATGCTGCCGCCATTCAGTCCAATGCTGCCGACGTGGTACCTGCCCACATCCGCATCCTGCAGCACATACTTGAACAGCATCGAGGTCTGGTACTGATTGCCGTCCCCATAGGACTGGTAGGTCGCCTGCACGGTGTGCTGGTTGCCGGCATCGTCGACGAAGGTCAGCGCAAACGTCGGCGCGCCGCTGATGGCCACAGGGTTGGTGAAGTGTACCTGCAGCGTGATGTCGTCGCCGCTTCCCGCCACCAGTACCGAATCGCTCAGCTCGCGCACCCAGTCGATCTTGGTGACGGTCGACGGGAACAGCGCCTGGATCGCGCTGGCGCCGATGTTGTAATAGTTGCCGTTGCTGTTGTTGTAGTCGAAGGTCAGGTTCTCGATGCCGCTCAGCGTATCCACGCCAAAGCCGGTGCTGGCGTTGCCGATGTCTTCCACCACCAGCGCGCCATTGCTGCCGCGGCTGACCTTGGCCACCGCCACCCCGCCCTGCTTGACGATCACGCCGCCCAGATCGGCGTCGTAGGCATAGCTCCAGGAACCGTTGCCGCTGCCTGCGACGAAGAAGTTGGCCTGGTCGCTGCCATCGCCGCCGTTGAGGGTGTCGTTGCCGGCATCGCCCATCAGCACGTCGTTGCCGCCGCTGCCGTTGATGATGTCGTCACCGCCGCCGCCGTACAGGAAGTCGGT
>NZ_FZOT01000007.1:166388-234890 GCF_900188095.1 Noviherbaspirillum humi
ATCGAAGCCGGCATGGCCGGTGATGGTGTCGTTGCCGGCGCCGCCGCGCACCAGATAACGCGTGCCGGTGCTGGTGTCGGTCGACAGGTCGAGGGTGTCGGCGCCCAGCGTGCCCTGGCGGAAAATGTCGTTGGCATTGAGCGGGTCGGCTACCGTCAGCGCCGTCTTGCTCAGGCGGATGTCGGCCACCACGTCCACCGGCTCGTAACCGCTGCCGGTGTCGAGCACCAGGTGGTACAGCAGGGTCTCGACGTTGGCAGGGTAGGTGGCGCTAGTAGGTACGGTGATGGTCTTGACCACCGTGCCGCTGCTGTTGACCGCATCGATGGTGTTGCTGCCGGCGTTGTAGCGCAGGCTGTAGGTGCCGGCCACGTCCAGGCTCACACCGGTCACCACCACCGGCACCACCAGGATGACGCGATCACCCGCGCCGCCGTCCACTCCGGCATACACGCCGTTGGTGGGCGCGCTGGCCGGGTTGGTTTCATACGTCAACAGCAGGTCGTTGCCCGCCGTGCCGGTGGCGCCTTCCACCACGCCGCCATAGACGTAGGTGCCAGCCGTGATCGGCAGGTTGAACTGCGTGAGCGCCAGGTCGACCGGGAGTCCGCCGATGCCGGGAAGTTCGGTGATGCTGCCGCCATTCAGGTTGATGCTGCCGACATGGTACTTGCCCACGTCGCCAGCCTGCAGCGTGTATTTGAATAGCATCGAGTTCTGGTACTGCCCGGCACCCTCGTACGGCTGGTAGGTTGCCTGCGCGGTATGGCTGATGCCATTGTCGTCGACGAAAGTCAGCGCCAGCTGCGGCGTGCCGGTGATGGCCACCAGGCCGTTGAAGTGCACCTGCAGCACGATCTCGTCGCCGCTTCCCGCCAGCACCGAATCGCTCAGCTCGCGCGTCCAGTCGATCTTGGTGATGCTACTGAATATTTCACTGTTGTTGGTCACCGCCACACTGCTGAGGGAAGCGGCGTCGTTGCCGACCGGATCCTGCACCACGCCGGCGTCATCACCCGAGGTGGGATCGGCGTATGACAGGTTGACGGTGGCGCCGTTCGGGATGGAGGCGTTCAGCACCAGCGTGATCTTGCTTCCGCTGACATCAACTGCGCCGACCGTAACGGTGCCGTTGGAGGTGCTGACATTGAACAGCGAAGGCCGGATGGGTTGTGCCGGATCGATTTGAAGCGTCTGGTCGAAGGTCAGGACCAGGATATTGCCGTTCACCGCCGCATCGACTAGGCTGGGAGCGCTGCTGTCGATCTGAACGTTTCGGCTTTGCGCGGCGCTCTGGTTGCCAGCCGCATCGACCACGATGGCGGTGATGCTGCTCGCGCCATCGGCCGGCATGTCACCGGCGCCGAAGTTCGCGCTCCAGCCCGTATTGGTTGCGGTCACCGACTTGGTGACGTCGCCCCAACTCACATTGACCGTCGCGCCGGCTTCCGCCGTGCCGCTGACCACCACGCCCTGTGCTTTTTCGGCCGCGCTCACCAGGTTGTCGCCAGCGACGCTGGCGATGGTGGGCGTGGTCGGCGCGATGGTGTCGACATTGATCGTGCGGGATGCCGGGGCGCTGACGTTGCCTGCTGCGTCGACGGCGACGGCGCTGATCGTTTCCGCGCCCTGGCCCATGGCGGTGAGGTCCGCCGCCTGCAGGGTATAGCTCCAGGCGCCATCGGCGTCGGCGGTGATCTGCTTCTCCATGCCGCCGAGCGTCAGCTTGACGGTGGCATTCGCCTCGGCGGTGCCCGTCAGGGTGTAGCCCTGTTCGGTCTGGTTGATGACGTTGTCCGCCGTCACCGCGTTGATGACAGGCGTTCCCGGCGCGCTGGTGTCGACGGTGACAGTCCGGCTGGCGGTCGCCGTGCTGACATTGCCGGCGGCGTCGGTCGCCTTCGCATTGAAAGCATAGCTGGTGCCGTTGGCCAGAGCAGCGGTGGTGAAGGTCCAGGCGCCGTTGGATCCGGCGGTGACGGTTCCGAGGGATTCGGAACCGTTGAAGACTTCAACCTTGGCATAGGCTTCGGCGGTGCCGTTGATCGTGAGCACGGCATCGTCGGTCACGGCGCCGTTGCCGAGCGCGCCGGTAATGGCGCCGACGTTGTCGAGAATGCCAGCGATGACCGGCATCGCCGGAGCGTTGCTGTCAAGGATGAAGGAACCGCTGCGCTGCGTGACATTGCCGGCGGCATCGGTCGCCTGCAGCGTAATCCGGTAAGTGCCGTCCTGGACATAGCCAACCGGCGCCTGGATGGTTTGCGCTTGTCCGGTACCGGGTTGAGCCAAGGCACGGAATCCGCTGCCGTCGCCGAGATCGATGGCGAGAACGGCGCCCTGCTCGGCAGTGACCACGAAGCTGGGCTGGGTGACGCTGGAGCGGGCATCGCCGATCGTGCCGGTGTCGCTGACGCTGGCCAGGGAGAACGCCGACATGGTCGGGGCCACGGAATCGATCGTGATGTCCCGGGTGGCGGCGCTGCTGACATTGCCGGCTGCGTCGGCGGCGACGGCGCGAATGGTTTCCGCTCCCTGTCCCATCGCGGAAATGTCGGCCGCCTGCAAACCATAGCTCCAGTTGCCGGACTGATCGGCGGTGACGATGCGCACGTTGCCATCGCCCAGGGTCAGGCTGATACGCGCGCCGGCCTCGGCGCTGCCGCTGATCGTGGTCGCCAGTTCGGCGGCATTGATCTTGTTGTCGGCGGTGACGGCGTTGATGGTCGGCGCATTCGGTGCCGACGTATCAACCGAAATCTCGCGTGTAGTGGCGGCGCTGACATTGCCGGCCGCGTCCACTGCGGTCACGCTGATTGTCTCCGCGCCTTGGCCCATGGCGGTGATATCCGCGCCGGTCAGCGCATAGCTCCAGGTGCCGCTGCTCGAAGCGGTGACGGAGCGGATATTGCCGCCGATAGAAAGATTGATGGTGCTGCCCGCGTCGGCCGCGCCGGAAATGAGTGCGGACTGCTCGCTCCCATTGACGACGTTGTCGCCCGCCACGGCGGCGATGGTCGGCGTGCCAGGAGCGGCCGTGTCCACAGTGAGCAGGTAGGTGCCGCTGGCCGTGCCCTGGTTGCCGCCGGCGTTCTCGACGACGGCGGTAAAGCGATGCGTGCCATCCGCAAGATTGCTGGCGGCGTAGGTCCAGTCCGTTCCTGAAACGGTGGCGAAGCCAAGCCTGACGGCACCGTCGTAGATCACGACCAGGTCGCCTTCGCCAAGCGTACCGGCAATGGTGCCGCTGAGCGTGGGCGCGGGATCATTGGAGCTGCCGCCGCTTGCGACGTTGCCGGTGAATTCCAGCACATCGTCATCGGCGCCGGTGATGGTTGCGGTTGCAGCCGGCACCGATGCATCGACCGTGACGACATAGGACTGGCTGGCGCTGCCCTGGTTGCCGGCGGCATCTTCGACGCGGGCGCTGAAGCTGTGCGAATCGTTGGACAGGCTCGAGGTCGTGAACGTCCAGCCGTTGCCTGTCACGGTGGCGGCGCCCAGGCGCACGCTGCCGTCGTAGATGGCCACCACCTCATCGCCGCCAAGCGCGCCGCTGATGGTGCCGGTCAGTTCCAGCGTATTGTCGTTGCTGGCTCCGCCGTCGGCCACGTTGCCGGTATTGGGCGCGACGTTGTCGCCCGCCCCGGTGATGGCGATGGCGGCGGTCGGCGCAACCGTGTCGATCCGGAGGGCGCGGGTGGCCGTGGCGCTGACGTTGCCGGCGGCATCGGTCGCGGTGGCGCTCACGGTGGCGTTGCCCTGGCCCAGCGCAGTCATGTCGGCGCCGGTCAGTGCATAGCTCCAGGCGCCGGAACCGTCGGCCGTGACGGTGCGGGTATTGGCGCCGAGGGTCAGGCTGACGGTCGCCCCGGCTTCCGCCGCGCCGGAAATCGTCGACGATTGCTCGCCGATGCCGATGACATCATTGCCGGCGATGGTCCCGATGCTCGGCGCCAGCGGCGCTTGCGTGTCGATGACGACCGAGGCTGTCGGCGAAGGCGATGCATTGCCCGCCTGATCGGTCAGGACGGCACTCAGCTCATGACTTCCGTCGGTCAGCGCCGTGGTCAGTTCGACGTCCTTGTAGCCGGCGGCGATATCCGCGGCGTTCAGCGTGAGTACGCTGCTGACCGTCTGCCCGTCCGCCTTGAGCACCAGGGTGTCACCCGCGATCACCGCGCTGCCGTCGGTATTCGTGGTATTGAAGCTCACCCGCACCGTCGGCGTGGTGTCATTGGTGACTGCCGCCGTGTTCAGGCTGGCTTGCGCCGGCGCGACGGTGTCGAGGTACCGGCTCTGCGCGCTGGTGATGCTGCTCAGATTGGTGGCGCTGTCGATGGCCGCCGCTGCATCGGCGATGGCGCTCTGCACTTCGGCGCTGGCACTGACGCCGCCCAGCGCCGCGCTCAGGGTGCTCGAATCCGCCAGGTTGACGGTCGTGCCGCTGCTTCCGGCCGCCTGGAGGGTGGTGGCCATGTTGCCGATGACGGTGCTGGCCGCGGTCGGATCGGATGCCGATGCCAGCGCCACCACCGTCGCCACTTGCGCGGCCGCCTTCTGGGCGTCGACGTTGTTGGCGCCGATCGGATCATAGTTGAGCAGGCTGGTGCCGTTCAGTCCGGCGGTCAGTCCGAGGGAATCGGCGACGGTGGAGGAGGCGCTGGCAATCAAGGCGGCGTCCACCGTGAGGTTCGGATCGGCCGCCACCTGCTGCTCGACCACCGCCTGCACCAGCGTGGTCAAGGGATTGATGGTGGACGAGCCGGCCGGCGCCTTGAGCGCCACGGTGTTCGCCACGCCGGTATCGATGTTGACACCGCCGATGGCGATGATGGTGCCGCTGGGCGCGTCCGACTTGAGGAAGAAATTGCCACTATCCGTGGTCACGCCGACGAAATAGTCAATGCCGGCATCGGCCACGCCGTTGTTGTTCGTGTCGATGTAGACGCTGGCGCCGCGCACATAACCGTCGGCCACCAGGCCGCTGGTGAAGGTGGCCGCATCGTTTCCGGCCGCGTCCTGGATGGCGTTGGCATCATCGCCGGAGGTCGGGTCGGTATAAGTCACGCTCACCGTGTTGCCGGTGGCCAGGGGAGTGGCCAGCGTGAGCAGCACCTTGTTGCCGACGACATCCACCGCTGTCACGCCGCGCGCGGTGCCGTTCACGCTGACGGTGAAATCGCCCGCTGACGGCTTGTGGCCGGCATCGAGAGTGCCGGAATACACGAGTTCGACCGTGCTCTGGGCCGCGCTCATCGAGCTGATCGTCGGCGCGACCAGGTCCACGGCCTGCACCGCCTGCGTGGCGGCGGCATTGGCATTGCCGGCGGCATCGACGGCGACACTGCCGGCGATATCCACCGTGACGTTGCCTTCCAACCCGGCATCGGGCGTCACCACCAGGGTATAGGTCGTCGCACTGGTCTGCTGGAAAGTGCCCTTGGTGCCGTTGGCGATGGTGACATCGCTGGCGGTGAATCCGGTGACCGCCTCGGAAAACGTGAAGGTGTAGGTAATGTCGCCCGAGATGACGGTGCCGCTGCGGTCGTCGCTGATGGCCACGGTGGGCTGCTTGGTATCGACGGCCTGCACGGATTGCGCGGCGGCCAGGCTGCTGCCGCCGGCCGCGCCGGTTGCCGCCCCGGCCCCGACATTCACCGTGAGATTGCCTTCGAAGCCGCTCGCCGGCGTCACCACCAGGGTGTAGGTCGTCGCACCGGTCTGCTGGAAAGCGCCCTTGGTGCCATTGGCGACGGTGACATCGCTGGCGGTAAATCCGGTGACCGCCTCGGAAAACGTGAAGGTGTAGGTGACATCGCCATCGCCGCCGTTAACGGTGCCGGTCTTGTCATCCGTGATCGTGAGCGACGGAGTGGGTGCCGGCGTCGGGGTCGGCGTCGGGGTCGGGGTCGGGGTCGGGGTCGGGGTCGGGGTCGGCGTTGGCGTCGGCGTCGGCGTTGGCGTCGGCGTCGGCGTTGGCGTTGGCGTTGGCGTTGGCGTTGGCGTTGGCGTTGGCGTTGGTGTCGGCGTCGGGGTCGAACCACCGCCTCCTCCTGCTGCAGCAGCTACCGCGCCCGCCGCGGCTACTGCGCCGAGCGCAGGGAGGGCGCTGGCGGCAACGGCCGCGCCTGCACCTGCTGCACCTGCTGCACCTGCTGCACCTGCTGCACCTGCTGCACCTGCTGCACCTGCTGCACCTGCTGCACCTGCCGCACCTGCTGTACTGGCCGCGCCCGCCGCCTCGGCAGTGACCGCCTGAACAACCGCTGCTTCAGCTTGTGCCAGCATGACGGGGGAATCGGCGAAAGCCGCGCCCGGTTCGAGCGCCGCGTCCAGATGCTCCGCCACATCGGCCATGCCTTCCTCGCCCTTGAACGGCATGCGCTTCTTGCCCGCTTTGAGGGATCGGTCCGATGCCGGAAGGACGGGTTTGGCCAAGTTGAGCTCGATCAGGGGCTTTTTGGGGGAAGGCATGTTTTCTCCTAAGTGAATTAATTGAATGCGGCAGCACTTAGGGCAAATCAACATCTCCCCGAATTCTTTTTTTAAGCCACCTTTATTGCGCTCAAGAAATTAACATGTATCAATTTGCGATACAACAATTTGTGGTATTTGCTTACCGGTTAAAGGTTATTAGTTTCGGAAATAACACACAGGTCGGACGCGAAAAGCCTCCATTGATGCCATTTTGATAGCAATATTAGGTAAACGAGCTTGCAAGTTTCGAAAGGGAAACTCGTGTAATGGACCCGACCGCTGCTAGCGGCCGCTTGTCTCGAGGAAGGCGGATGGGGTTAAGCGTTGGCTGATGCAAGCGTCTGCGCCGCTTCCGCACTCAACGCGGATGCCAGCAGCCGCACCGGCAGCGGCAATGCCCGAATGTCGCGCAGCGCCAGCAGCAGCGTGCGCTTGGCCCAGGCATCTTCCAGCCTGATCATTTTCAATCCCATGGAGCGCACATGCGGCTGCGCCGAGAGCTGCGGCAGCACGCCGATGCCCAGCCCGGCCTTCACCATGCCGCACAGGGCGTCGAAGCTGCGCACCTGGATGCGCAGCTTGAGCGGCTTGTCGAGCCGGATGCTCTCCGCATGCAGGCGCTCCGCGAGCGAGGTGGCGTCGGCCAGGCTGACGAAGTCGTAGTCGACGGCATCGGACAGGGAAATGCTCTTGCGCTGCGCCAGCGGATGATCCCTGGTCGTTACCATCACCAGCTGGTCGCGCCGGTACTCGAACACTGCCACGTCGTCGGCCCGGGTGCGCTCGGCGAAGATGCCGATGTCGGCCCGGTTCTCGCGCAGCGCCGCCACCACCTCCACGCTGTTGCGCTCCTCCAGTCCGATGCGGATGCCGGGATGCTGGCGCATGAAGGCGCTCAGGTCGTCGGGAAGGAACTGGGTGATGGCCGAGGTGTTGGCCCAGATGCGGATCTGGCCGCGCACGCCGGCGGCATAGTCGGACATGGCGCCGGACATGCGCTGCACGCCTTCCAGCACGCCGAGCGCATGCTGGAAGCAGACATGGCCGGCTTCGGTGAGCTTGACGCCGCTGGCATGCCGGTACAGCAGGCTGGCGCCGAGATGGGCCTCGAGGTCAGAGATGCGCTTGCTCGCCGCCGCCACCGCGAGGTGGCACTGGTTGGCCCCGCCGGTGATGCTGCCGCAGCGGGCGACGGCGACGAACAGTTCCAGCGTGACCAGGTCGAAGCGAGCGATATTCAAGGCGAGATCCCGAGGGGCGCGGCACGACGCCGCGCGATGGCGGCATTCTGGCACAACTCGGCCCGCGATTAAACGCTTAGAACGCCCAGTCCTCTTCCTGCCTGCGTCGGGCTTCGTAGGCCTTCACCTTGTCCGCATGGCGCAGCGTCAGGCCGATGTCGTCCAGACCGTTGAGCAGCCGATACTTGCGGAAGGCATCGACCTCGAAGCCGATGGCGCGGCCGCCCGGCAGGCGGATGGTCTGCGATGGCAAATCGATGTCGAGCGAAAAGCCGGGCGCGGCTTCCACCGCGCGGAACAGCGTTTCGACCTCGTCTTCTGGCAGCACGATGGGCAGGATGCCGTTCTTGTAGCAGTTGTTGAAGAAGATTTCGGCGAAGGACGGCGCGATGATGGCGCGGAAGCCATAGTCGGCCAAAGCCCACGGCGCATGCTCGCGCGAGGAGCCGCAGCCGAAGTTCTCGCGCGCCAGCAGGATGGACGCCCCCTGGTAGCGCGGCTGGTTGAGCACGAAGTCCGGGTTCAGCGGCCGGCCGCTGCAATCCTGGTCGGGCTGGCCAATGTCGAGGTAGCGCCAGGCATCGAACAGGTTGGGGCCGAAGCCGGAGCGGCGGATCGACTTGAGGAACTGCTTCGGCACGATGGCGTCGGTGTCGACGTTGGCACGGTCCAGCGGCGCCACCAGGCCCGCATGGGTGGTGAATTTTTCCATTACTGCCACTCCCTGATATCCACGAAATGCCCGGCGATCGCCGCCGCGGCCGCCATCTGCGGGCTCACCAGGTGGGTGCGCCCGCCGGCGCCCTGCCTGCCTTCGAAATTGCGGTTCGAGGTGGAAGCGCTGCGCTGGCCCGGCTGAAGCTGGTCGGCGTTCATGCCGAGGCACATGGAACAGCCCGGCTCGCGCCACTCGAAGCCGGCCTCGATGAAGACCTTGTCCAGCCCCTCCGCCTCGGCCTGGCGCTTGACCATGCCGGAGCCCGGCACCACCAGCGCCTGCTGCACGCTGGCGGCGACCTTCCGGCCGCGCACCACGGCGGCGGCGGCGCGCAGGTCCTCGATGCGGGAATTGGTGCAGGAGCCGATGAACACTACGTCCACGCCGATGTCGGTGATCGGCGTGTTCGGCTTCAGGCCCATGTAGGCCAGCGCCCGTTCGATGCCGTCGCGCTTCACCGGGTCGGCTTCCTGCGCCGGGTCCGGCACCCGGCCGTCGATGGTGGCCACCATCTCGGGCGAGGTGCCCCAGGTCACCACCGGCTTGATCCTGCTGGCGTCGATCACCACCTCGCGGTCGAAGCTGGCATCGTCGTCGCTCTTCAGGGTGCGCCAGTAATTCACCGCCCGCTCCCACTGCTCGCCCTTGGGCGCGCCGGCGCGGCCGCGCAGGTAATCGATGGTCTTGTCGTCCACCGCCACCATGCCGCAGCGGGCGCCGCCTTCCACCGTGAGATTGCACAGCGTCATGCGGCCTTCCATGGAAAGTGCGCGCACCGCCTCGCCGGCGTATTCGATCGCATAGCCGGTGGCGCCGGCGGTGCCGATCTCGCCGATCAGGGCCAGCGCCATGTCCTTGGCGGTGGCGCCCGGCGCCAGCTCGCCGTCGTAGCGCACCCGCATGTTCTTCGATTTCTTGCCGAGCAGGGTCTGGGTCGCCATCACATGTTCCACTTCCGAGGTGCCGATGCCGAAGGCGAGGCAGGCGAAGGCGCCGTGGGTGGAGGTGTGCGAGTCGCCGCATACCACCGTCAGGCCCGGCAGGGTGATGCCCTGCTCCGGCCCGATCACGTGCACGATGCCCTGGCGCGCGTCGCGCATGCCGATTTCCTCGATGTCGAAGGCGCCGCAGTTGCTGGTGAGCGTTTCCACCTGCAGGCGCGACACCGGGTCCTCGATCGGGCCGCTGCGATCGGTGGTGGGCACGTTATGGTCGGCCACCGCCAGGGTGGACTTGATGTTCCACACCTTGCGGCCGTTCAGGCGCAGGCCTTCGAAGGCTTGCGGGCTCATTACCTCGTTCAGCAGGTGGCGGTCGATGTAGAGCAGCGTGGTGCCGTCTTCCTCGACGTGCACCGCATGCCGCTCCCACAGTTTGTCGTAGAGCGTTGTTGCCATGGTTGTCTCCTCTGATGGCGCGTCAGGCCTGCGGGAATTTCTCCGCCAGCCAGGCAGGCGGCGCGTAGCGGCGCAGCCGGGTGCCGGCCTCGGCCAGCTGGCTGGTGACATTGCGGCCGACCAGGCCGGACAGGGTGCGCACCACGCCGAGCAGCTTCTCGACATCGACGCCGGTATCCACGCCCATGGAGGCGAACATGTGCGCCAGTTCCTCGGTGCTGACGTTGCCGCTTGCGCCGGGGGCGTAGGGGCAGCCGCCCAGCCCGCCGGAAGCGGCGTCGAAGCGGCGGATGCCGGTTTCGTAGGCGGCCAGCGCATTCGCCAGGCCCATGCCGCGGGTGTTGTGCAGGTGGATGGTGACCGGTATCGCCAGGTCCTTCTGCAGCATTTCCGACACCTGCTTCACCTGGGCCGGATGCGCCATGCCGGTGGTGTCGCAGGCGGTGATGCCGGCGGCGCCGGAATCGGCCAGCGCCTTCGCCAGGCGCAGCACCTCGGCCGGGTCGATCTCGCCGTCGAAGGGGCAGCCGAAGGCAGTGGACAGCGATACATTGCACGGCAGGCCGATCTTGTCCGCTTCGCGCAGCACTTCCTGCAGGCCGGCGACCGACTGCTCGCGCGTCATGCGCAGGTTGGCGCGGTTGTGGGTCTCGCTGACCGACATCACCAGGTTGATCTCGTCCGGCCTGCCCGCCACCGCCCGCTCCATGCCGCGCAGGTTGGGCACCAGGGCGGTGTAGCGCACGCCGGGCACGCGTCTGATGCCGGCCATCACCGCGTCGGCATCGGCCAGGGTGGGAATGGCTTTCGGCGAGGTGTAGGAGGTCACCTCGATGCAGGCGAAGCCGCATTCTGACAGCGCGTCGATGTAGGCGATCTTGTTCTCGGTCGGCACGAAGGCCTTTTCCATCTGCAGGCCGTCGCGCGGCGAGACTTCGTTGATTTCGATGCGGTCGCTCATGCCACCACTCCCTTCTCTTTCAAAATGGCGATCTGCTCCGGCGTCAGGCCGGCGTCCTTGAGGATGGCGTCGGTGTGCTCGCCGAGCTGCGGTCCGCGCGCATGGATGGCGCCCGGGTTGCCCGACAGCCTGGGGATGATGCCCGGCACGTCGACTTCCAGGCCGTCGGCGGAGCGCACCTTTTCGATCACGCCGCGCGCCCGGTAATGCGGGTCCTCGGCGATGTCCCTGGCGGAGTAGATGCGGCCGGAAGGCACCGATGCCTCGGTGAGCTGCTGCAGGGCCGCGTCGATGCTGCGGGCGGCGGTCCAGGCTTCGATCGCGGCATCCAGCTCGGCGACGCGGGCGGCGCGGCCGTCGTTGCGCGCCAGGGCCGGATCGTCGGCCAGGTCCTGGCGGCCGATCACCGTCATCAGCCGCTTGAAGATGGAATCGCCATTGCCGGCGATCAGCACGTACTCGCCATCGGCGCAGCGGTAGGCGTTGGACGGCGCGATGCCGGGCAGCGCGCCGCCGGCCGGCTTGCGGACCGCGCCGAAGGCGGAATATTCCGGCAGCAGGCTCTCGGTCAGATTGAATATGGATTCATACAGCGCCACGTCGATCATCTGGCCGAGGCCGCCGCGCGCATCGCGCTGGTACAGCGCGAGCAGGATGCCGAGCGCGCCATGGAGGCCGGCGATGGTGTCGCCGAGGGAGACGCCGGCGCGCACCGGCACCCGTCCGGGCTCGCCGGTGATGTAGCGGATGCCGCCCATGGCTTCGGCAATGGCGGCGAAGCCGGGTTCATCTCGCTTGGGACCGTCCTGGCCGTAGCCGGAGACGCGCAGCATGATCAGCTTCGGGTTCAGGCGGTGCAGATCTTCCCAGCCCATGCCCCACTTCTCCATGGTTCCCGGCCGGAAATTCTCGATGATCACGTCGGCAGACTCCGCCAGCTGCTTCACCAGCGCCTGGCCTTCCTTCTGGCGCAGGTCGATGCAGACCGATTGCTTGTTGCGCGACTGCGCCTGCCACCAGACCGAGGTGCCGTTGTGCAGCATGCGCCACTTGCGCAGCGGGTCGCCGTCGCCGGGCGTCTCGACCTTGATGATTTCCGCGCCGAAATCGGCGAGGGTCTTGGCGGCGAAAGGACCGGCGATGAGCTGGCCGAGTTCGAGCACCTTGATGCCGGAGAGAATTTGCTGGGTCATGTCGTTCATGGCTGGAATGCAAAGTAAGTGGTCGAAGTGTGCAGCCCGTTCAGACCAGCCCAAAGTCGTGATTGGCTAAATCAGCTTTCGTCAACCACGAAGGCTGCAAACCTGATATCGGATTACATTAACGCTTCCCGCAGTCCCGGTTTGCGCTGCCAAAGCCGGGAAACGGCCGAAAAACGCAACCAAAACCAAATCCGTCGAGCATTCGAGAATCTTAGGAGATGAAGAAATGATCCGCAAACTAGCCTGCGCCGCCCTGCTGGCCTGCTCCGCCGCCAGCGCCTTCGCGCAATCCTTTCCAGCCAAGCCGGTGACCATCGTCGTGCCGAATCCGCCCGGCGGCCTGGTCGACACCTCCGCGCGCCTGGTGGGCGACCCGCTGGCCAAGCTGCTGAACCAGTCGGTCATCATCGACAACCGCGCCGGCGGCAGCGGCAACATCGCCTACCAGTACGTGGCCCGCTCCAAGCCGGACGGCTACACCCTGCTCTCCTCCTACTCCGCCTATCACACCGGCTATCCCCACCTGATGTCCAAGCTGCCCTGGGAGCCGAAGGATTTCGCGCCGGTGGCGCTGGTCACCGTGGCTACCAATGTCATCACCGTGCATCCCTCCCTGCCGGTGAACAACCTGAAGGAACTGCTCGCCTACCTGAAGAAGAACCCGAACAAGGTGAACTACGCCTCGCAAGGAAACGGCTCGCTGTCGCACATCGGCACCGAACTGTTCAAGCAGCAGACCGGCACCGAGATCCAGCACGTGCCCTACAAGGGTTCCGGCCAGGCCATCCAGGACGTGCTCGCCGGCCAGGTGCAGATGTTCATCACCACGCCGCCCTCCGTGATCCAGCACATCCAGACCGGCAAGCTCAAGGCGCTGGCGGTGGCCGGCAAGAGCCGCCATCCCATGCTGCCGAACGTGCCGACCACCGCCGAAGCCGGCCTGCCCGGCTTCGAGCTGGAAGCCTGGGTGGCGCTGTTCGCGCCGGCCGGCACGCCGCAGCCGGTGATCGCCAAGCTTTCCGAAGAGGTCAAGCTCGCACTCGACCAGCCCGACACCAAGTCGCGCGCCGCCGCTCAGGGTGTGGAACTGCGCTACCAGTCGCCGGAAGCGCTCGGCGCGATGGTGAAGAAGGAACTGGACTACTGGGGCGGCGTGATCAAGAAGGCCAACATCACGCTGGACTGACGAACCCGCCATGCGCTGCCGTTCCGATGGACAGGGAACGGCAAGCGGCGCTCACGGCCGGCTGCGATGCCTCCGCATCGAGCCGGCTTTTGTTTTTGCGCGCCGGTTTTTGTCGCACCCAGTCAGGAGCGCGCGCTGCGCACCTTCACCCGCATGCAGCCGATGCCGCCGATTTCGGCGCTGATCTCATCTTCCGCCTTCACCGGCCCGACGCCTTCCGGCGTGCCGGTGAACAGCAGGTCGCCCGGCTGCAGGCTGTAGAAGGACGAGGCGAAGGCGATCAATTCCGGCAGTCCGATGATCAGGTCGCGCGTATTGGCGCGCTGCCGTGGCTCGCCGTTCACGTCCAGCGCAAGGTCGAGGGAAGCAGGATCGGCGATCTCGTCCGCCGTCACCAGCCATGGCCCTACCACGCTGTAGCTGTCGATGGACTTGCGCAGGCTGCGCTCCTCCGGGCCGCGGGTGGTCATGTCGAGGCCGATCGCATAACCGGCCACATGGCTCAGCGCTTCCTCGGGCCGGATGTTGCGGCCGGCCTTGGCGATCACCGCCACCAGTTCCACTTCATGGTCGTTGCGCCGCTCCGGGTGCTCGATGGCCACGCCTTCGCTCGGGCCGACCAGAGAGCTGGTCGCCTTCAGGAAAAGCCCCACCTTCTGGATTTCCAGCACCGCATTCTGGTGATGGATGCCGGCATCGTCCCGTGCTTCGTCCAGATGCTTTCTGTAATTCACCGGCGCGGCGACGATCTTGCCGGGATTGGCTACCGGAGCCAGCAGTCGTACCTGCGCCAGCGGCTTTTCGCTCGCATTGGACATCAGCGCCTCGATGCGCGCTCGCACCGCATCGAGGTGCGCGATCAACAGGTCGTGGCGCGGCAGCGGATAGCGCTGTAGCGGGATGACATCGAGCGCGGCGGTGACATCGCGCACCGTGTCGCCGACGATCACGCCGAGGCGGTTGTCATCGTAGCGGCAGATTTTCATGGGAGGTCTCCTGTTCGGGATTGTCGCCGCCGGGCTTGGGCGGAGGCTTCGTTTCCGCGGCCTTGCCAGGAGCAGGCATCCGCTCGGCGATGATTTTCAATGTGTTGCCCCGAGGGACGTTGGCGGCGTGTATTGGGGTAGGGAGATTATGCGGGAAGGCGGGAGGTGGTGCAGAAACCTGACGTGCTTGCAAGCGCATTCAGGGTTGGGTTGCGCGGCCAAGTTCAAGATCGCGCAATGAAGAAAATCTCTCTCCTTGGATGGGGTCGCGCGGGAAAGCAAGTCCTTCCCCTGAGAGGTAGGGAGTTCCTTTATGGCTCGGCCTCCCCACGGCCAGGCTTGCATGCCTGGCCGGCTTCGCAGGCGCGACGCATGCGTCGCGAATTCCCTGCTACGCCCCACGCCATGCTTGCAAGCGTACCCGGCTTCGCAGGCGCGACGCATGCGTCGCGAATTCCCTGCTACGCCCCACGCCATGCTTACACGCGCACCCGGCTTCTCAGGCGCAATGCATGCGTCGCGAAACTCCTGCTACGCGCCTAATCCAACCTGAACACCGTCACCAGCTGCGCCAACCCGGCTGCCTGCTCCTGCATAGCAGTCGCCGCGGCCGACGCCTGCTCGACCAGGGCGGCATTCTGCTGCGTCACCTGCTCCATCTGGGTGATAGCGTAATTCACCTGCTCGATGCCGGCGCTCTGCTCTTCGGAAGCAGCCATGATTTCGGCCATGATGTCGGTCACGCGGCGCACGCTGCTGACCACCTCGTCCATGGTGCTGCCCGCCTCGCCCACCAGCTTGCTGCCGGTCTCGACCTTCTCCACCGAGTCGTCGATCAGGGCCTTGATCTCCTTGGCTGCCGCCGCCGAGCGCTGCGCCAGGCTGCGCACCTCGCCCGCCACCACCGCGAAGCCCCGCCCCTGCTCGCCGGCGCGGGCCGCTTCCACCGCCGCGTTCAAGGCCAGGATATTGGTCTGGAAGGCGATGCCGTCGATGACGCTGATGATGTCCACGATCTTCTTCGAGGCATCGTTGATGGAACCCATGGTCTGCACCACCTGCGACACCACCGTCCCGCCCCGGGTCGCCACTTCGGAAGCGGACACGGCCAGGGTATTGGCCTGGCGGGCATTGTCGGCATTCTGCTTGACGGTGGAGGTGAGCTCTTCCATGGAGGACGCGGTTTCCTCCAGCGAGCTGGCCTGCTGCTCGGTGCGGGAAGACAGGTCCAGGTTGCCGCTCGCGATCTCGCTCGAGGCGGTGGCAATCGCTTCGGTGCCCGAGCGGATCTGGCGCACGGTACTTTCCAGGCTGTGCTGCATCTTCGCCAGCGCGCGCAGCAGCTGGCCGGCTTCATCTTCGCTGACGGTGTCTGGATGTTCCCGGCCAAGGTCGCCGTCGGCGACCGATTCTGCGACCGACAGGGAATGCTTGAGCGGACGCGTGATGCTGAGGGTGAGCAGCCAGGAAACGACGGCGCCGAGCGCCAGCGCCAGCAGGCCGGCCAGCAGCAGGAAGCGCTGCGCCGACTGGTTGGCCTGCTGGATGGATTGCTGGGCCAGGTCGATCTGCTGCTTGTTGAATTCGAGCACGTCGCGGATGCTGCCGATGTAGGCATTGATCGAGGGCTCGAATTCGGCGTCGATCATGATCTTCGCCTGATCCATCGCGCCGGCCTCCTTCAGCTTCAGCACTTCGTCGCGCTTCTTGCCGAAGGCGATGCGCTTGACGCCGACTTCGTCGAACAGCCGCTTCGCTTCCGGCGTATCGCTGAAACCCTCGATCTCCTTCTGGATGGTGCTGATACGCTCGCGCTGCGAGCCGACGAATTGCTGGTATTTGCGGGTGGCTTCCGGGTCGGCGTTGCTGATCGCTGCGAGCACCTTGCTGCCGGTGACGCTGGTCAGCCGCAGCCATTCCTCGGCCAGCCGCTCACGGTAAACGAGGTTCTTGACGATGTGCTCGGCCGATTCGTCCACGCTCTGCAGCCGGAGCAGCCCGATGGTGGTCATGGCGGCGATGAGCAGCAGGATGAGGCCGAAGCCGATTGCCAGCCGGGTGCCGATTTTCAGATTTGCGATGCGCACGATATCTCCTTGTTGACCGATTCGTTTCGCGCCGGGAGGGCTGCTTCCTTGTTTTTCCTGCGGGCGGGAGGTTTTAAACGAATGCAAACAATGAGCATGCTGACGTTATTGGCAAACTGATGGCGCATTCCGTCATCCCGCCGCAACGCGCTACGCGGCGAAAACGAAAGGCTTGCATATTATTTCCACACGGAAACTTATGCAAACATTTTTTGCTCGCCGATCGAATCCGTGGCGGGAAAGCTGCTCCTGCGCGCGGCCTTCATGCCCCTGCCGGCACGCCGGCAAGGGGCATTGCCGTTGTCGTGATGGCGCCGCTGCAGCCGGCGCTGCGGTTCTCGCCGATGCACCACGGCGTGCAATCGGGGCAGACCGGCGAATCACCGCAACGCCAGCCGCAGCAGCGCCGCAATCAATCCGCGCTTTCGCTTGCCATAAGGCGGACGCAGCATGGCATTGCCGGCGAATCGCGACTGCACCATCACGCCGCGCTTTTTGGAGAAGGTCTGAAAGCCGTCGAAGCCGTGGTAATGCCCCATGCCGCTCGGTCCGACGCCGCCGAACGGCAGGTTGTGCTGGCCGAGGTGGAGCAGGCAGTCGTTCACCGTCACGCCGCCGGAGAGCGTATTGGCCAGCACATGGTCGACGCGGCGCCGGTCCTGATCGAAGTAGTACAGCGCCAGCGGACGCGGGCGCGCGTTGACGTAGGCGAGCGCTTCGTCGAGGCTGGCATACGCCACCACCGGCAGCAGCGGGCCGAAGATCTCTTCCCGCATCAGCATGGTCCCCTCGCCGGCATTGAAGATCAGGGTCGGCACGATCAGCTTGTCGGCGGGGCTGGCGCTGCGCTCCTGCGCGCCCAGCGGCACGATGCGGGCGCCCTGCGTCGCCGCTTCATCCAGCAGCGATTGCAGGCGCTGATAATGGCGCTCGCCGACGATGCGGGTGTAGTCGCCGTTGCCCGCGTATTGCGGATACAGGGTGGCGGCGATGCGGCGCGCCTCGCGCTCGAATTCCTGCTCCCTGCCGGCCGGCACCAGCACGTAGTCGGGCGCGACGCAGGTCTGGCCGGCATTGATCAGCTTGCCGCTCATGATGCGCTCCGCCGCCTGCGCCATCGGGTAACTCTCATGAATGATCGCCGGCGACTTGCCGCCGAGTTCGAGCGTGACCGGCGTCAGGTTCTCGGCGGCGGCCTGCATCACCAGCTTGCCGACGCGGGTGGAACCGGTGAAGAACAGATGATCGAAGGGCAGCGCGGTGAAGGCGCCGGCCACGTCGGTTCCGCCGGTGATGCAGGCGACGTAGTCGGGCGGGAAGCGCTCGACGATGATGGCGGCGATCACCGCCGCCGAGCGCGGCGTGATTTCGGAGGGCTTGAGGATGACGTGGTTGCCGGCCGCGATGGCATCGACCAGCGGCCCGAGCGTGAGCAGCAGCTGGTAGTTCCAGGCGCCGATGATGCCGGCCACGCCCAGCGGCTGGTATTGGTAGAAGGCGCGGCTCGGCTGCAGGAACCAGCTGCTGCCGACCCGGCGGCGTTTCATCCAGGCTTTCAGATGGCGGCGCGCATGGCGGATCTGGTCGTACAGGGGAAACAGCTCCAGCAGCAGGGTTTCTTCATGGGCGCGGCCGCCGAAGTCATCGGACACCGCCTGCAGCAATTCCTCCTGCCGGCTGCGCACGCCGTCACGCAGGGTTTGCAGGGCCTGCATGCGCCGGGTGTAGTCGGGCGCGCCGCGCGCAAATGCGGCGCGCTGCTGGTCGAACAGTTGGCGCAGATGCGGCTGGGCGTCGTCCATGGGCAGCCTCGGAAGGAATGGTCATCCCGATCATAATGCAAAGCCCCGCCGGCGTTGCTGTCGATTCAGCCTTCCCTGCCGTCGATCCGGGCAGCGATCAGCTTCGGGGCGTCGCCAATGACATGGAGGACGAACGCCGCGCGCCGGCAGGCGGCGGCAAAACAGGAAAGGAAGATCGATGGTGGCGAAAGCACTGCCGGCGGATGCCAGGCGCTCGGTCGAAACGGCCGGCGCGGGATGGATGGCGTAGCGGGCAGGCAGTCTGACGCAGAGGTCATCGGACAGCATGCCGCTGCAGAGATGCTGCATCGGATGCCGGGCGAAAGCGAAATCGAACCGCTCAGACGCTGCGCGCCAGCGTCTTCGGATAGAACTCGATTTCCTTGCCCCCGCCGCGGCGCTGGCGCGGCGGCAGCATCATGTCGAGCGTGACGGCGTCGAGCACGCCGAGAAAAGCGTTGGTGGCGCGTCCCAGCACGCCCTTGAGGGCGCAGGCATTCGAATACAGGCAGTTCTGGTCGTCTGGATCGAAGCAGGCGGCCATGTTGAAATCGGTCTCGGTCTGGCGCACCACGTCGCCGATGTTGATGTCCTTGGGTTCGCGCCCGAGGCGCAGGCCGCCGTTGCGGCCGCGGACCGTCTCGACGAAACCGAGCATGCCCAAGTGGTGCACCACCTTGGTCAGGTGGTTCTTGGCGATGGCATGGGAGTCGGCGATGTCCTGGATCGTGACCAGACGGTCGCGATTCATCGCCAGGTACATCAGCGTGCGCAGGGCGTAGTCGGTATAGGTTGTCAATCTCATCGCAGCACCTTTATTCATCCGCTTCGATGAACCGCCGCGCGGCGCGGCTACTCACAGGGGGTCGCCCCATTCTACCGCTTTGGCGGCAAGCGGGAGCAGCGCCCAAAACCCCGTCAGGCATTGCCGCGCTTCCCGGCCCCGCCGCTTCAGGCCAGCTCCAGCAGTTCCATCGATTTCCACTCGTCTTCCTGCTCCTTGCGCATCTCGCCGATGCGCACCGCATATTGCTGCAGGCGCTTGTCTTCCTCGGTCTTCGGATGCCATGGCGGCACCGGTACCGTATCGCCGGCGCCGTCCACCGCCACGAACACGATCAGGCAGCGGGTGGTGCGCTTGCGGGCGCCGGTCTTCGGATCGGTGGCGGACACATCGACGGCGATATGCATGCTCGAGGTCCCGGTATGCACCACCGTCGCCTTCACTTCGATGATCTGGCCGATGAAGATGGGCTTGTAGAAGCGGATGCCGCCGACGAACACCGTGACGCAGTAATAGCCGCTCCAGCCTACTGCGCAGGCATATCCCGCCTGGTCGATCCATTTCATCACCGCGCCGCCATGCACCTTGCCGCCGAAATTGACATCCGTCGGCTCGGCGAGGAAGCGCAGCGTGATCTCGCGCGGGCGGGAATTGTCGGAACTCATTGCTTCTGCCTTTCTCGTTTGAAATACTCGAAGTCGGCATTATGCCCCGAATCAACTCCGCCGCCGCGTCCGTCGAACCGCGTCGGCCCTTTATCCCTCCGCCATCCGGAATGATGGCGACGGGAATTTCCACTCCTTTCCACGATATCAAGCGCTCATCCCGCCTGAATGTGTATAAAAACGCACCGCTTCCGCGGCTCGGAATGAGTAAGCCGACGAAAACGCTTGACCTTCCAACCATGGCAAACCCGATGCTCTGCCAGGTCGATACTTCACTTGCCATTTGAGCCATGAAAACGGAATTGGAAAACGCTTTCGAATCGGAAATGGCGGCGGCGTACATGCTCGCCGCGAGCGGCCGTCTCGGCCTCGCCATGCGCCACCTGGAACGCGCGCATGTGCTCGGCCAGCGCCGGGTCGGCCTCCATATCCGCTCCCATTGGGCGATGCTCAAGATCGCCCTGCGGCGGCGGGCGATGTCGGACGCCTTCGGTCAGGCGCTGCGCATCATTCTCGGCGCCCTCGGCTCGGCGGCAGGCGTGGTCCCGACCGGGAATACCGGCGGCAGCGATATCGGGATGTTCGTCCGGCTTCCGGTCGATCCCGAACTGGCCGCGCTGATCGAGCACCGGCGTTGACCGGAATCAGCCGGTTCAGCGGACGAAGACACCCAGGCCCTCGTCGTTGAAATACTCGAGGTCGACCTTGCCCGGCGAGAAGGTCACCTTCGAGAGGCTGCCGCGCGGCGCGTTCTCGCTCAGCAGCGGGAAGGTGAAGACGTCGCCATCCCAGTGGCTGAGCTTGTACACCGTCGGCTTGGGTCCGAGGCGCAGCTCCAGCGTGCCATTGTTGTTCAACACCTGCAGCGGACCGTAGTAATCGTTACGATAAGTCCCCGCATACGCAGTCAGCGCCTGCGGCGGCTTGGGATTGGTTGGCCGCTCGGCGCCGACGAGCGAGCCGACCGGCGTCAGATAAGGCTGAAATCGTTCGCGGTAAGCGCTTTCCCAGTCGCGCTGGATGCTGCCGAACTGGACCAGGTCGGTGAACTGGGTTACCAGCGCTTCCGGCATGCCTGTCGGCGTGGCATTGGCCAGCACCACGATCGCGACGTCGGCCGAGGGAATGGCGGCGAAGCTGGTGGCCGCGCCGAGATAGAAAGCGCCCGAATGGCTCAGCACCACCCGGCCGGAAGCCGAGGTGCCGACATTGAAGCCGTAGCCATAGAAGCCGGCCCGCTCATTGGCATTCGCGGGGACGCTGGAAATCATCTGCGGCGTGATCGCCGGCAGCAGCGCCGAGGGCTGTTCCTGCTGCCGACCGGCCGTCGTCGCGGCCTCGAGCAGAAAGCGCAGCCACTTCGCCATGTCATTGGCCGACGAACTGACCCCGCCGGCGGGCGACTGCGCATCCGGGTCGCGCGGCGGTCCGGGAATGTAGCCGCCGTCGACCAGCAGATGCGTCACCGCCCGATTGGGCCGGTTCAGATAATCGGCGTAGCGCGAACTGGTGGAAGCCATGCCCAGCGGCTGGTACACCGCCCGCTCCGACAGCGTGGCCCAATCCATGCCCGATGCCTTGGCCACCGCTTCCGCGCCCGCCGTCAGGCCGAAGTTGGTGTAAGCGTAAGTGATGCGGAACGGCGCCAGCGGCACCAGGCGCAGGCGCTGCAGCACCTCCGTTCGGCCATAGCCGAGGTCCTCCAGCTTGTCGCCCGCATGATCGGGCAAGCCGGAGCGGTGCGCATACAGGTCGCCGATGGTGACCTGCTGGCCGACATACGGATCGGAAAGCGTGAACCCGGGCAGGCGCGACTGCACCGGCGTATCCCACCCCACCACGCCGGCCGTCACCTGGTTGGCAATCACCGTCGCGCCGATCGGCTTGGACACGGAAGCCAGCTGAAACACGGTGTCGGCATCCACCGTTTCGCTCTTGCCGCGTTCCCGCAGGCCGAAGCCCTTGGCATACACCGTCTTGCCGCCATGCACCACCGCCACCGCCATGCCGGGGATGCCGGACCGGGCGAGGATGCCTGCGGCAAGTCCATCCAGCTGCGCGATGGCCGCCTCGATCTGTCCGGCCGGAATCGGCACCGCCGAGGTTTCGCTCGGGGATGGCAGTGCTGCCGTGCCGACGCCGTTTTCGGCCTCCGCCGCGAGAACGATGTTCGGCGCATCGCCGGCGCCGTTTCCACCGCAGCCGTTGATGGCGACGGCTGCGCACAGTGCCGCGATGGCGGCATGGATGAAGCGGCTCATTGGTTGTCTCCCGGGGAAGATCGACGCAGGGCGCAAGCAGGAACGCGCGCGCACCGCCTGCTTGCAGGCAGGCTGAACGCAGGCGCTTGCAGCCTTCAATCTAGTGAGCGCCTTGCGAACAACCAAGGAAACGGGGAAGAAAAGGCGATCGCCTCTGATTTTTCACAAAAGCTTTGCCGCGGGGTAAGGCGTCGCCGCATCCTTGCATGATCGCCTGCAGTCCATTAAGCGCCAAACGGGGCCCTCGATCACTTTCGCTCGGGCACGAGAGCTTTTGGATTTGCCATGGTCAAAACCATAAATTGAATGCGGCCGATCGTGCCGCCTGGAGAAAACGATGAAGAGCAAGCGAGCCATTCCCGCCTGCATCGGCCTCGTGCTGCTGGCCGGCTGCACCACCACCGCCGAGCGCGCGCAGCAGGCCAGCCGCGAAATGGAGCAGATGATGCAGACCTACGGGCCGGCATGCGAACGGCTGGGCTATGGACGGAACAGCAACGAATGGCGCGACTGCGTGCTGCGACTGAGCGAGAAGGATGATATGGCGCGCTACGGCTACTACGGCTCCCCCTTCCCGGGCCCCTGGCCGCGACGCCGGTTCTGATTCGATCGTCCAGGCACGAGCCGGGGCGAGCGCCGGATAAGAGCCTGCCCTTCGCCTATGCTCGGACGCGGCGCTGCTCCCGCGAGGCGACCCAGGTGCCCGCCATGCCGGCCATGGCGATGACGCCGACACCGCACAGCGCGAGGCTGTCCGGCACATGGGAGAACACGATCCAGCCGGCCAGCATCGCGAATCCGATCTGCATGTAGAGGAAGGGCGTCAGCAGGCCCACCGGCGCCTTCTTGTAGCCATGGATCAGCAGCAGATGGCCGAGCGTGCTGAACACGCCGAGCGTGAGAAACAGCATCCAGGTGCGGCCATCCGGCATCTGCCAGAAGAACGGCAAGGCGCAGGTGGTGATGGCCGCGCCGACCGCGCCCGACAGGAACTGCATGGTGGCGGCATCGTCCGAGCGCGCCAGTTCGCTCGTCAGCAGCTGGTAGCCGACATTGGCCGCCACCAGCATCAGCGGCAGGATGACGTTCCAGCTCAGGCCGTGGGCATCCGGGCGCACCACCAGCAGGGCGCCGCCGAAGCCGGCGAACAGCAGCAGCCAGCGCAGCGGGGAAATGCGTTGCCGCAGCCGGGTGGCGGCAACCACGGTGATGAAGAGCGGCGCCAGCAGGATGATGGCGGTGAACTCGCCGACCGGCATGAGCTTGAGGCTGAGGAAGGCGAGCACGCTGCACATCAGCAGCAGGATGCCGCGCAGGACCTGAAGTCCGGGACGCCTGCTGCGCGGCAGGCGCAGGCCGTGCTGCGGAAGAACCGTGAGCAGGGTGAAGCCCAGCTGAAAAACATAGCGGAACCACAGCACCATGGCCAGCGAGGCCGACATGCCGACCACCTTGGTGGTGGTGTCCAGTGCGGCGAAGCAGGCGACGGAAGCGGTGATGAAGGCGATGCCGGTGAGAGGAGATATCTTGACGGCGTGGCTGGCGGAAGCGTGGCTGGACGGGGAGAGACGCGATTCGGTTCGACTTTGCATGGCAGCATTGTGCGTCGGTTGCCGGCGCATCGCAAGAAAAAGGGCAAGACATGTCGATGCCCTGCCCGAAGACCTCGGAGGAAGTCGTCATCCAATGACGGCGCAAGCCCCTTCGCAGGGAAAGGGCTTGATGCCGATCAGAAGCGGTGCAGAATGCCGGCCTGGAAGCCGGTCAGGTTGCGGCCGTTGACATCGGCGCCGGCCAGGTTGGCCGACGGGCCGGCCGAGCCGCTGAAGCGGAAGCCGGCATTGGCTTCGTTCTGCATGTAGCTGAGGAAGCTGTACAGCGTGGTGCGCTTCGACAGGTCGTAGAACGCGCCGACGTTGCCGCCCTTGGCGCCGGCGTTGCCGCCGGACTGATCCTTGATCACGCCATACAGCGCGCCGACGCGCAGCTGCGGGCTGACCCGGTAGTCGGCCGACAGCTGGTAGATGTTGTAGAAGCGGCGCGCATTCGGATCGGTGCCGGCGTAGGTGCTCGGGGTGCCGATGTTGCTCAGGATGGCGGCGGCGTTCAGGCCGTTGGCGCTGGCGGTGACGTTGTTGCTGCGAACGTAGGTCGCATACACCTTGCCCTGGCCGTAGTCATAGTTGGCGTACAGGTTGTGGTACTGGACCTTGTTCGTCACCGTGGCGGAAGGAGCCGGATTGGCGCCGAGGCCGGCATAGCCGGCGCGGTACGGGCCGTTGGTGTAGTCCAGGGAGAACTGGTACACCGCCTGCGAACCGACGCTCTGGCCGGCGAGTTCCGTCAGCGCATAGTGCACCACACCTTGCAGGCCGCCGATGCGCGGGGTGCGGTAGGAGATGTCGTTGTCGTAGCGCGACGGCACGCCGAAATTGTTGACGATGGAGCCGAAGGTGGTGCGTTCGGTGTAGTCGATCGCCGCGCCGATGGCGAGGATCTCGGTGTTCTGGCGGCCAATGCGGAATTCGCCGTAGGGCGTGTTCAGGCCGACCCAGGCCTGGCGGTCGAACAGGCGGTTTGCCGACGACTCGGCGCCCGTGCCGGTATCCGCATTGAAGCCGTTCTCCAGCCAGAACTTGGCTTCGTAGCCGTTGCCCAGCGTTTCCACGCCGCGGAAGCCGATGCGGCTGCGCAGCAGCGAGCCGTCGTTCAGGCCAATGATCTTGTTGCCGCTGTTGCTCTTGATATAGCCCAGGTATTGGTCCACGCTGCCGTAGATGGTGATGTTGCTTTGCGCCTGGGCGCTGGTAACACCGGTGGCGCAGGTAGCCAGCACGGCCAGCGCGACGATTTTCTTGTTCATGGATTCTCCCTTGATGAAATAGTGAACCGGCACCGCTGCGATGCCGGCCTTCCCCTCGATTGCATCTCTTAGCCGCGCCCGGAGGACACGGCCCGATCCGGACGATGCGTTTCGGATCGCTGCTGCCGGCCACCGCGGGTGCGGCGGCCGGAAATTCCTTTTTAAGCCTGCTGCGCCAGCGCCTGGATCGCGAGCACATAGCCATGGATGCCGAAGCCGGCCATCACCCCCTGTGCCACCGGCGAAATCCAGGAGTGGTGGCGGAAGGCTTCGCGCGCATGCACGTTCGAGATGTGCAGCTCGATCACGCGCACGCTGGCGCCCTTGATCGCGTCATGCAGCGCCAACGACGTATGGGTCAGCGCGCCGGCATTGAACACCACGCCCTGCAGATCGCCCGCGGCCTGCCGCTCCCCGGCTTCATGGATCCAGTCGATGAGGTGGCCCTCATGATTGGACTGGCGGAAGTCGAGCGCGAATCCATGCTGGTCGCATGCCTGCCGGCACAGGCTTTCGACGTCGGCCAGGGTCTGGCGGCCATAGACGGAGGGTTCGCGCTTGCCGAGCAGGTTGAGGTTGGGGCCGTTCAGCACCAGGATGGTTTTCATAGGTACCCTCTTCTTTCTTGATCGATCAGGCATTGCCGCGGGAACGCACCATGGACCGCAGGTGGGCATCCATGCGCGCCACGTCGGGCTCCAGGCCGGTGAAGAGGCGGAAGGCGCCGACCGCCTGCCCCACCGCCATGCCGCCGCCGTCGGCAGTGGCGCAGCCGATGGCCCGCGCCGCCTTGAGCAGCGCCGTCTCCAGCGGGAAGTACACCACTTCGGATACCCACATCTCCGGACGCAGCAGCGCCGCGTCCAGCGGCAGCCCAGGCAGCTTGTCCATGCCGACCGGGGTGGCGTGGATCAGTCCCGATGCATGAGTCAGCGCGCGCTCGGCCCCGGCGCCCGCTTCCACGCAGCTGGCGCCATGCAGCTCGGCCATGCGCCGCGCCAGCGCCTCGGCCCGCTTGCCATCCTGGTCGACGATGGCGAGGTGCTTCGCGCCCAGCCGCAGCACCGCATCCGCCACCGCCGCGCCGGCGCCGCCGGCGCCCAGCAGCACCACGCGATCCAGATTGGCCTCGGGCAGCTGACGGCGGAATCCCCAGGCCCAGCCGGTGCCGTCGGTGTTGTGGCCGGTCAGGCGGCCGTCGCGGATCACCACCGTATTCACGGCGTTCACCGCGCGCGCTTCATCCGACAGTTCGTCCAGCAGCGGAATTACCGCCTGCTTGCAGGGATAGGTGATGTTCAGGCCGGCAAAGCCGATCAGCTTCGCCGCCGTGAGCAGCAGCGGCAGATCGTCCACGCTGCCGCCGTTGCGGTCGATGTCGATCAGCTGGTAGTGCAGGCGCAGGTTATGCTGGGCAGCCTCGATCTCGTGCATGCGCGGCGACAGCGACTGCTGGATGCCGGCGCCGATCAGGCCGATGAGATACTTCTGTTGGTTCACGGGTTAGCCTTTTTGGACGTAAAGGGGCTCCAGCCCCGGCACGAAGGCCGCGGGCCCTGTTAAAAGAATTGGGTTTAAGAGTTAGGCGCTAATCTTCAGCCGGCGAACCACTTGGCCGGCACCGTCACCAGCGAGGGGAACAGCACCATCGCGAACATGATGATGAACTCGGCGATCATGAACGGGATCACGCCCTTGGTGACTTCGTCCATCTTCATGCGCCCCACTCCGGCGACCGTGCTGAGCACGGTGCCCACCGGCGGCGTGATCAGGCCGATGGAGTTGTTGATGATGAACAGCACGCCGAAGTAGACCGGATCGATGCCGGCCGCCTTGACGACCGGCATCAGCACCGGCGTCAGCACCAGGATCGTCGGCGTCATGTCCATGGCGGTGCCGACGATCATCACCAGGATCATGATGGCGATCATCAGCAGGGTCGGGTTGCCCATGAAGGGCTCCAGCATGTCGATCATCTTGCTGGGCAGATCGGCCACCGTGATGAGCCAGGCCGACACCATGGCCGCCGCCACCAGGAACATGACGACCGACGTGGTCTTGGCCGCCGCCACGAACACGCCGTACAGCTGCGACAGTTTCATTTCGCGATAGATGACGACGGAGACGAACAGCGCATAGACGGCGGCAATGACGGCCGACTCGGTCGGCGTGAAGATGCCGAAGCGCAGGCCGACCAGGATGATCACCGGCAGCAGCAGCGCCCAGATGCAGCTGCGAAAGGATTCCATCACTTCCGCCATCGACTTGCGCGGCGGCGGCGTGATGTTCTCGCGCTTGACCTGCAGCCACCAGGTCAGCCACAGGGCGGCGCCGATCAGCAGGCCGGGCACGATGCCGGCCAGGAACAGCTTGGAGATCGAGACGTTGGCCGCGACGCCGAAGATGACGAAGCCGATCGATGGCGGAATCACCGGGCCGATGATGCCGGCCGCCGCGATCAGCCCGCCGGCGCGCGACTTGTCATGTCCCGCCTTGACCATCATCGGCAGCAGCAGCGCGGTGAGCGCCGCCGCGTCCGCCACCGCCGAGCCGGACAGCGCCGACAGCAGGCAGGCTGCCAGGATGGTGACGTAGCCGAGGCCGCCCTTGATGTGGCCGACCAGCGACAGCGCGAACTTGACGATGCGCGCCGACAGGCCGCCGACGTTCATGATTTCGCCGGCGAGCATGAAGAAGGGAACCGCCAGCAGCGGGAAGCTGTCGGCGCCGTTGATGACGTTCTGCGCCAGGATCTGCGCATCGAACAGATCGAGATGCCACATCAGCGCCACGCCGCTGGCCAGCAGCGCATAGGCGATGGGAATGCCGATCGCCATGGCGCCGAGGAGGGATCCGAGAAAAATTCCGACTGTCATGATCGTGTTTCCGTAATTCGTAGTGGGTCGGTCAGGTCTTTGCCTTGGCCTGTTCGCGCAGCAGGGCTTCCAGTTCGGCGGCTTCTTCGGATTCCTGGATCATCACCAGTTCGTCGTCCGACAGCCGGCCGGTCAGCGCACGGAACAAGTCGAGCAGCAGCACCACGCCGGTGGACACCGAAAACAGCACGCCGGAGGCATAGAAGATCGCAATCGGCGCGCCGGTGGCGGGGGCCGCCACATCCCAGTTGATCCTTGCCTGCGCCAGGCTGCCGTTGAACAGCAGCCAGGTGACATACAGCATCAGCAGGTGGCCGAGCACCAGGCAAACCTTCTTGCCCGCGGCCGGCAGCCGCCCGACCAGGAAATCCGTGCCGAGATGGCCATGCTCGCGCATGGCGACCATCGCGCCCATGAAAGTCATCCAGACGAACAGCCAGCGCGACACTTCCTCCGCGACGGTGATGCCGGTGTTCAGGACGTAGCGCAGCACCACGTTGCTGAACACCAGCAGCACCATGATGGCGAGAAACAAGGCGGAAACCGCTTCCATGAGGCGGCAGTAGCGATCCAGCAGGCGATTCATGATGTCTTTCCTCGTCGTGATTCCAATGATTCGAATGTTGTTATTGTGATCTTGCGGCTGGCGCCGCCGTTCTCAGGCAACCCGCGCCGCCGGGTTCTCCCGCACCCGCAGGCTGCGCCGCAGTACCTGGTCGGTCACCCACTTGGCCGAGTCGCGCGCACGATTCGCCACGGCCTCGGGCGGCATCTGCAGGTAGTCGTCGTTGAAGACCTCGAAGCTGTAGTCGCCTTCATAGCCGAGCCGGTACAGCTTGCGCACCATCTCCGAGATCTCGTGCGAGTGCTCGCCTTCGCCCGGAAACACCCGCAGGTGGCGGGCGGTCTCGATGCGCTCCTCGGGGCTGCGGATCTCGCGCCACATGAAGTCCGAGAGCTGGACCATGGCGATCTTGCTGGCCGGGATGTCGTCCAGGTCGTCGAGCGTGCCGCCGTTGGCGATGATGTGATAGTTGTCCAGCACCACGCCGACGTTGGCATGGTTGGCGAGGTCCACCGCCTCCCAGGATTGCTGGTAGAGGTTGACATGCCGCCCCCAGGACAGCGCCTCGTAGCCGATGCGTACGCCGAGGGGCACCGCCAGGTTGGCCAGCTTGGCCAGGTCGCGCGCGATGACCTCGATGTCGCCGCTGGCGTGGCTGGAGGTGGATGAGCACATCATCAGCAGCGGCGAGCCCACCGCATGGCAGATCTTCAGCATGCTCCTGGCGATGTCCACCTTGTAGTCATGCAGCCGGCCCGACAAGCCTTCGTAGTCGCGCATCACCTGGATGCCGGTCACGCGCAGGCCGCTGTCCTTCACCAGCCGCACCGCTGCATCGAGGCCATGCGGATGGCCGGCCAGGTCGCGCGCCCACAGCATGATCTGGGAAAAGCCGGCCGCCCTGGACGCCGCCAGCTTGGCTTCGAGCGTGCCGGCCAGGGTGACGGTATCCATGCCGAAGTGTGAGAGGTTCATGCTCGTCCTTTGCGCGGAAAATGCCTCAGGCTTCGATATGGCTGTGCACCAGCTCGAAGCTGACGCCGCCCTTGAACAACTGCGTGAGCGCGCCCTTGTCGCTCGGCTGGACTGGATCGCGGTCGACGAACACCACGCCGCGCTTTTGCAGCGCGCGGGTCGCCGCGGGCACATCCGGCGCGCCGATGCCGACGCGGATCAGCGCTTCTTCCCAGTTCAGGTCGACCGCGTCCGCCGGCGGCTCGATCAGCTGCAGATAGAACTTGTGGCATGGGCTTTCCAGCAGCGTGCCCTTCGGCAGCACGCCGAAGTACTTCCCTTCCGGCAGCACCTGGAAGCCCATCAGCTGCTGGTAGAAGTCGATCCATTCGCGGCTGCGGTCGGCGCGGATGGCTTGCACCACGCCGAAGAAGTGCAGGCCGGGGATGGCATTGTCGCGGCGGTCGCCGCCCGGCACCGGCTTGAAGTCGACGTCGTAGATCGAAAAATCTTGGTAGCGGTCGACGAAGTAGATCACCGAGTCGCCCACGCCGTGCACGCCGGGGATGTTCAGCTCCATGGCGCCGGCCCGGGTGGGAATCGGCCAGGCGCCGAGGTCGGTGGCATGGCGATAGGCATAGTTGGCGTCCCGCACCCGCATGGCAACGCCGGACAGGACGGTTGCCTGCACATTGGCGCCCATCGCTTCGCGCGCCGCCGGGTCGGCATTGACGATGATGTTCATGCTGCCCTGGCGGTACAGCACCACTTCGCGCGAACGATGGCGCGCGGCCTGGGCGAAGCCCATCATTTCCAGGATGGCGCCGAAGGCCAGCGGCTCGGAAGTGGCGTATTCGATGAACTCGATGCCATCGATGCCGAGCGGGTTGGTCGGCTCCGGATTGTTGTCGCGAATGGGCATGACGACTCCTTGCGCCGCCTGCATGGCGGCGCCAAGACGATGTGGCGTAGGGATTCAGGCGACCGCGCGCTCCGGCGCGGCAAGCGCTGCGGGATTACTTGCGGACCTTGGCGATCTCGCTGTTGAGCTCGGCGACGGCGTCCTTGATGTCGCCGCTGGCCTTGGCCACCACCGGCTTGACCTTCTCCCGGATCCTGGCGATCTCGGCGGGCGGCAGCTCATTGATCTGGATGCCGGCCTTCTTCAGGTTCTCGGCAGCGACCGCATCCTTCTCGCGCGACACCTGGCGCTGGTAAGCCTGGGCTTCATGCGCCGCATCGGCGATCACCTTCTTTTCCGGGGCGGAGAGCTGGTCCCAGAACTTCTTGCTCATCAACAGCGCCTGCGGGTTGTAGATGTGGCGCGTCATGGTGATGTACTTCTGCACCTCGTGGAACTTGGAGCTGTAGATCGTCGCCAGCGGGTTTTCCTGGCCGTCGATCGCCTTCTGCTCCAGCGCGGTGTAAACCTCGGGGAAAGGCATCGGCACCGCATTCGCGCCGAGGGTATTGAAGAGGTCGATGTAGACCGGCGACTGCACCACCCGGATCTTCAGGCCGGCGATGTCTTCCAGCTTGGCGACAGGGCGCTTGCTGTTGGAGAGGTTGCGGAACCCGAGGTCCCAGTAGCCGAGGCCGACCAGGCCCTTCTCCGGCAGCTTGTCGAACAGGCGCTTGCCGAACGGGCCGTCGACCACCGCATCGGCTTCCTTGGCGTCGTTGAACAGGAAAGGCAGGTCGAGGGCGCTGAATTCCTTGTTCAGGCTGGACAGCAGCCCGGCGTTCAACACCGTCATTTCGACCGTGCCGCCCTGGAGCGCGGACAGGGTTTGCAGGTCGCCGCCGAGCGTGCCGCCCGGGAACAGGCGCACCTTCATCTTGTTGCCGCTCTTGCTGGCCACGAGGTCGGCGAATTTCTGGGCGCCGAGGCCTTGCGGATGCTCCTTTTCATTCAGGAAGGAAAACTTGATGGTGCGTTCCTTGATGTCCTGGGCATAGGCGGCGGTAAGCGGAAGCAGCAGCGCGAGGCTGGCGGCAACGGTGCGAAAAAGCTTCATGTAGCGTGTCTCCTGCGGGGGTGTCTTGACTGGTTGAGCGAGCGGCCGATTCGCTGCGCACTGACCACTGTCCGGCCGCTCCTGAAACAGTGTTCATCGATATTTTTATGGCTGCATTCGCCTTGGCAACCGCTTCAAATGGCTTCATGCGAGCTTGAATGCCGCGAAGTATAGGCAATCGGACAGGTGACGAAAACCGCGGAAAACGTTGTTTGCGCGATAAACGCGCAAAGAGTGCGCGCTTCGCGAAAATCTCTGTTTTTTTGATTCAGGCAGGTGGGAGCGGGCCGCAACTTGCCGGCCGAGACTCAAATTGAACGCCGTGAGACGGATTGCAAATCGATTGATGGTCTGGCGGAAGGCTTGGAAAACCGAGGCCGAAAACGGTCAAAGCCACATCATCAAGGTGTTGGCCGTCGCCTGGAGCGCGGGAATGCAGCGCGAGATGGCTTCCTCGCGGGAGCAGCTGGCGACGTTCATCGACACGCTGATGGCGCCGATCAGCGCGCCGCGGCGGTTCTTCACCGCCACCGAGATGCCGCGCATGCCGAGTTCATACTGGCTCTCCGTCACCGCGTAGCCGACATGGCGTATCTCCTGCAACTCCCGGAACAGCTGGTCCTTGTCGGTGACCGTCATGTGCGTGTAGGCGATCAGCTCGACGCCGCCCAGATAGGCGCGTATCTCGGGGTCGGACAGGGTGGAGAGCAGCACCCTGCCGGCGGTGGAGGTGTAGGCCGGCAGCCGGGTGCCGGGTTCGAAGCCGGCGGTGACCAGGCGCGGCGCGATCACCCGGGTCAGGTACACCACCTCCGGTCCGTCGAGGATGGAGAAATTGGTGGACTCCTGCAGCTGCTGGGTGAGGCGCTGCAGGAAGGGCACGACCGCATTCGGCACATGGGCCGAATCGAGGTAGGAGCGGCCGAGATTGAGCACGCGCGGCGTCAGCCAGAACTCCTTGCCGTCGGTGGCGGCGAGGCCGATATGGACCAGCGTCAGCAGATAGCGCCGGGCCGCGGTGCGGGTCAGGCCCACCGTCTTGGCCATTTCGCTCACCGTCATCCGGCGCGCCTCGCCGTTGAAGGCGCTGATGACGTCGATGCCCTTCATCAGGCCTTCGATGAGGTCGCGCTTCGGGATGTCCGTGTTGAGCTTGTCGGCGTCTTTCATGCCGCGATTCTGAAGCAAAGCCCCACACCGCGCAAACCCGGTTCCCCGAACCCAAGCACGGGGAGCAGGTCGTCCCCCGCCGCTCATGGCGAGCCGGACGGCGGATATCGTGGAACGACGGCTTGCCATTGAAGACCAGCGTCGCGACCGATACGGGCGCATCGACGACGAAGTCGGCCATGCCTGCGGTGGCGATTCGCAGCGGGCGTATCGATCGGGCGATGTCCATCGCCAAGCGGGCCAGCCGAAAACTGGTGCAGGCCTGGTGCCCGGCATGAAGGCGCTGCGCCATGTGCTTGCGGCCATGCTTGATTCGAGGAAATGCATGTCCGATCCACCAGCGCGGCATTAGGCGGGTTCGAGGCGACGTGCAATCTCGGGAACCGGCGGCGGCGGACGGACTCATACCCCGATATTGCATCGCAACATAACCGTTCGCGCGACTTCGCCTTGCGAGTGAAGCGCCGCGAAGGGATCCGCATTGCCGTCAGGCAGCGGATATGTCTCGGGGAGAAAACCATGCTGCGAGCCTTTCGACACGCTACCCAGCTCATTCTGAAACACCGCCCGCCGCGCGCGGCCCGGGAAACGGCAGGGACCGGGAGCTTTCGGGCATTGCCCGCCCCCGCTCCGGAGGAAGCCGATCCCGCCGGCCCGCCCGCGCCCACCCACCATGCCGCTCCCCGGCCCGATCCCGGCGCCCAGTTCCTGTGGCGGACCTACCGCGATGCCCGCCACGGCCATTTGGACTATCTCCTGTTCGTGCCGGCTGGCGCGGGCGATTCGCCGTTGCCGCTGCTGGTGATGCTCCATGGCTGCGCGCAAGGACCGCGCGACTTCGCCATCGCCACCCGGATGAACGAACTGGCGCAGGAACAGGGCTGCTGCGTCGCCTATCCGGCGCAATCCGACCGGGTGAACCGCATGCGCTGCTGGAACTGGTTCGACCCGGCCAACCAGCAGCGCGATGCCGGCGAGCCGGCGCTGATAGCCGGCATCACGCGGCAGGTGATGCGCAGCCAGCCCATCGATCCGCGCCGGGTCTACGTCGCCGGCTTGTCGGCCGGCGCGTCCATGGCCGCCGTCATGGCCCATACCTATCCCGACCTGTATGCCGCCGTCGGCGTGCATTCGGGCCTCGCCTATCGCCGCGCGCAGGATGTCTATTCCGCGATGATGGCGATGCGCCATGGCGCCCGGCTCGACCTCGACGGGGCGCGGCGCCTTCAACAATCGCAGCGGGAGTTGCCGCCGGTGCCGGCCATCGTCTTCCACGGCGACATGGACAGGACGGTGCATCCCGACAATGGCAACGAGGTCGTCGCCGCCATCGCCAATCAGGCCGCGCCGTCGTCCGAGATGTGGATCAAGCTGCGCGACGGCCAGGTGGAAGAGGGGCATGCCTATACGCAGGCGGTGTACATCGACCAGGGCGGCCGGGTGATGGCGGAACAGTGGGTCGTCCATGGCGCCGGCCATGACTGGTCCGGCGGCGATCCGGCCGGCAGCTTCGCCGACCCGCGCGGTCCGGATGCGAGCCGGGAGATGCTGCGGTTTTTCCTGGCGCATCGGCGGCCGGTGTGGCGCCAATCGCAAGCCTTTGTCGAGCCCATGTCACGGCCGGTGGCATAGCGGCAACCGGCGCGCCGATCCACGCGACCACGAGCGCCGCTGCCGGACGCCGGGAAGCGTTTCTAAGAGCCCGCCACCAACTCTGCCGCCAGCCGGTTGTGCCGCTCCACCAGCACGCCGGCATCCAGCGTCAGGCAGCGGCCGTCGCGCACCACCACGCGGCCGTTGATGATGCTGAAGTCCGCGCCCGCGGGCGCGGAGAACACCAGCGCCGCTACCGGATCGTGCAGCGCGCCGGCGAAATTGTGCCGGCGCAGATCGAACGCCACCAGGTCGGCCGCCATGCCGGGCGCGAGCGCGCCGATGTCGTCGCGGCCGAGCACCTTGGCGCCGCCGAGCGTGGCCACTTCCAGCGCCTGGCGCGCCGTCATCGCATCGGGACCGGAGCCGACCCGCTGCAGCAGCATCGCCTGGCGCGCCTCGCCCAGCATGTGGGCGCCGTCATTGGAGGCGCTGCCGTCGACGCCGAGCCCGACCGGCACGCCCGCCTCCAGCATCCTGCGCACCGGCGCGATGCCGGACGCCAGACGCATGTTGGAACAGGGGCAGTGGGCGACGCCGGTGCCGGTGCGGCCGAACAGGCCGATGCCGTGATCATCCAGCTTGACGCAGTGCGCATGCCAGACGTCGTGCCCGACCCAGCCGGCGTCTTCCGCATACTGGGCCGGCGTCATGTTGAAGCGCTCGCGGCTGTAGGCCACGTCGCCGGCGGTTTCCGCCAGATGGGTATGCAGCGAGACGCCATGGCTGCGCGCCAGGCGCGCCGATTCCCGCATCAGGTCGGGCGAGACCGAGAACGGCGAGCACGGCGCCACCACGATGCGCAGCATGGCGTGGCGTTCCGGGTCGTGCCAGGTTTCGATCAGGCGCTGCGTGTCGCGTAGGATTTCCGCTTCATCCTCGACCAGGCTGTCGGGCGGCAAGCCGCCCTGCGACCGGCCCACGCTCATGGACCCGCGCGCGGCATGGAAGCGCATGCCGATCTGCTGCGCCGCCTCGATGCTGTCGTCGAGCCGGCAGTCGTTCGGATAGAGATACAGATGGTCGCTGCTGGTGGTGCAGCCGGAGAGCATCAGCTCCAGCATCGCGGTCTGGGTCGAGACCTTCACCATCTCGCCGGTGAGGCCGGACCAGATCGGATACAGGTGCGTGAGCCAGCCGAACAGCTCGGCGTCCTGCGCGCCGGGCACCGCCCGCGTCAGGCTCTGGAACATGTGGTGATGGGTATTCACGAGGCCCGGCATCACCAGGCGGCCGCTGGCGTCGATCACCTCGTCCGCCGTCTGCGGCAGGTCGGCGCTGGCACCCACCTGCTCGATCACGTTGCCGCGGATGAAGACGGCGCCGCCGGCAATTTCGCGCCGCTGCGCATCCATGGTGACCAGCACCTGGGCGTTCTTGATGAGCAGGGTCTTAGCCATGGAAGTCCAGCAGGAAATCGAGCAGGATGCGGGCCGCCAGGTCGGCGTCGTCGCCGGTCATGGTTTCCAGCGGATTGTGGCTGACGCCGCCGTTGCCGCAGCGGATGAAGAGCATGGCCATGTCGCACAGTTCCGCCATCTTCATCGCGTCGTGCCCGGCGCCGGAGGGCAGGCGCAGCAGCGGCAGGCCGAGCTTCTCGATGGCGGCGTCGAAGCGGCGCATGAGACCGGGCGCGCAGGCGGAGGCGGCGGCTTCCAGAATCGGTTCCAGCGCGTACTCCACCTGGCGCCAGCCGCAGATGGTCTTGATCTCGGCCAGCACGTCGGCCACCGCCGCCTTGCGCACCTCGTCCTCGGCGGCGCGGATGTCGAGCGACAGGCGGCAGGCGCCCGGCACCACGTTCACCGAGCCGTTCGGCACCTGCAGGATGCCGACGGTGCCGACCAGGCCGGCGATGCCGCTGCAGCGCTTTTCCACCGCCAGCACGATCTCGGCCGCGGCTGCCGCCGCGTCGCGCCGCATGTCCATCGGCGTGGTGCCGGCATGGCCGGCGCTGCCGGCGAGCTCCAGCATGTAGCGGGAACTGCCGGCGATGGACGTGACCACGCCCACCGGCAGGTTCTGCTCCAGCAGCACCGGCCCCTGCTCGATGTGCAGTTCGACGAAGGCCAGCACCTGGTTCGGATCGCGGGCGATGCCCGGAATCTGCGCCGGATCGTGACCGGCCGCCTGCAGCGCCTGGCGCAGGCTGATGCCGTCGGCATCGACATGCTCCAGGAGGCTCGAATCGAAGCCGCCGGTGACGGCGCTGCTGCCGAGGAAGGTGCTGCGGTAGCGCACGCCCTCCTCCTCGGCGAAGGCGATGACTTCCAGGTGAAAAGGCAGGCGCCTGCCCTGCCTGTTGAGATGACCGACCACCGCGATCGGGATCAGGATGCCGGCGCGGCCGTCGTAGCGGCCGCCGTTGCGCACCGTATCGTAATGGGACCCGGTGATGAGCGTCTTCGCGGAAGCATCATCGGCGGCGTAGCGGCCGACCACATTGCCGACGGCGTCGATGGTTGCCGTCATGCCGGCCTCGCGCATCCATTGCGCGATCTGCGCCGCGGTCTGGCGATGCGCCGGCGTGAGGTAGGCGCAGGTCAGGCCGTCGGCATCGTCGCTATGGGCGGCGAGCGCCCGCGCCTGCGCCATCACCGCATTGCCGAAGGCCGGCGTCGCTCCCAGCAGATCGTTCAGGCGCAGCTCGGCAATGCGGCCGATCTGGCGCAGCGCCTCGGCCATTTCGTCCACCGGCCGGTTCTTCAGGCGGCGGGCGAAGGTGGCGATGATTTGCTGGCGCGTGAGGCCGTTGCCCTCCGGTCCCTTCACCGCCAGGATGAAGGGAAAGCCGAAGCGCTGGTTGTAGGCGGCGTTGAGTTCATGCAGCCGCGCGTACTCTTCCGGGCTGCACTGGTTGAGGCCGGCCTTGGCCTGCTCGCCGGTGGATTCGCGCGTCAGCTCGCCGGCGATGGCGGCCTTGCCGGCCAGTTCCGGGTGGGCGCGAATCAGGCCCAGCTTTTCGTCGTCGGAGGCGGACGCCACCACCGCCTGCAGCGCCAGCTTGAGCCCATCCAGGCTGCGGAACGGCCGGTTCGCCGCGGCGCGCATCGGAATCCAGGGCGAATGCTCGTAGATGCCGCCCAGCGCTTCGGTGAAGGCCTGGGCGTCGCAGGTATTGAGGATGTCGAGTGTGAGGCTCATGCTGCATGCGCCGTGGCGGCGTCGAAGGGATGATGTTGGCGCCAGTGTTCGGCGATGTCGATGCGGCGGGTGATCCAGACCTTGTCGTGCGACTGCACGTAGTCGAGGAAGCGCGCCAGCGCGGCGGCCCGCGCCGGCCGGCCGACGAGGCGGCAATGCAGGCCGATGGACAGCATCTTCGGCCGGTTCAGGCCGTTCGGGTCGCCTTCGGCGTAGAGCACGTCGAAGGCATCCTTCAGGTAATCGAAGAACTGGGTGCCGGAATTGAAGCCCTGCATGGCGGCGAAGCGCATGTCGTTGGTGTCCAGGGTGTAGGGCACCACCAGGTGCGGCCGTCGCGCTTCGCTGCCGTCCGGCTCGCGCACTGCGACCTGCAGCCAGAACGGCAGGTCGTCGCCATAGTTGTCGGCGTCGTAGGCGAAGCCTCCATGTTCCGCGACGAGCCGGCGGGTATTGGGCGAATCGCGCCCGGTGTACCAGCCCAGCGGCGACTCGCCGGTGAGCTCGCGGATGATCTGCACCGCTTCCTGCAGGTGGGCGCGTTCGGTGGCTTCATCCATGTGCTGGTAGCTGATCCAGCGCAGTCCGTGGCAGGCGATCTCGTGGCCGAGCTCGCGGAAGGCGGCCACCGCCTCCGGATTGCGCTTCAGGGCCATCGCCACGCCGAAGATGGTGAGCGGCAGCCGGCGCTGCTCGAACATGCGCAGCAGCCGCCACAGGCCGGCGCGGGAGCCGTACTCGTACAACGATTCCATGCTCATGTGGCGCATGTCGAAAGCCTGGGCGCCGATGATCTCGGAGAGGAAGGTTTCGGAAGCGCGGTCGCCGTGCAGCACCGAATTCTCCGCGCCTTCTTCGTAGTTCAGCACGAATTGCAGGGCGATGCGAGCGCCGTCCGGCCATTGCGCATGCGGCGGATTCGGCCCGTAGCCGATCAGGTCGCGGGGATAATCTTTGTAGGGATCCATGGGGGATATCGAGTAGGGTCGCGATCGTACGTCCTGCCTTTCGGAAAGGCAGGGCCGGCTGTTGAATCTTAGCCGGCAGGAGCGCCCCCATTATATCGGCCTGCTGATAACCGTTTTCAGCAGTCGAATATAGCGATTCAGCTCCGTCCCACCGGCTCGATCAGGCAGCGCGTCACGACCGGCGGCTGGTCGGCCAGATGGAAGGCCATCTTGCGCTCCCTCAGGGCGACGTCCGCGGCGGTGACCCGGTCGAACCGGCGCAGGTGCTCGGTCCAGGATTCATCGATCACCTGTTCCACATAGCGCCCCGGCACGGCGATGTCGCGCAGGAGTTCCCAGCCGAGCGCGCCCTGGCGCAGGCGGCTGCGCCGGCTTTCCTGCATCAGCGCCAGAAATTCATCGGCCCGCGCCGGATCGATCAGGTATTCGATGGTGACCAGCACCCGGCCGCTGTCGCGCGGCAGTTCCGCCTGCGGCGCGCGGATGGCGCGCGACGGCGTGAAGTCTTCCTCGATGCTGCGGTCGCCCATCGCCCGGTAGGCGGCCAGCATGGCCAGCACGCCGGTGCAGGCGGCGATCGCCAGGCTGGTCTGCACGCTGGTGAGCGTCGCCACCTGGCCCCAGAGCGCGGCGCCGGAAGCGCTGGCGCCCATGATGGCCATCTGGTACATGGACATGCCGCGCGCCCGGACCCAGTCGGGCAGGCCGAGCTGGGCCGCCACGCTGAGGGTGTTGGCGGATGAAATCCAGGCGATGCCCCCGCAGAACATGCCGAACACCGCGGTGTAGACGTTGGGCGCGAAGGCAACGCCCGCCATGGCCAGCGACTGCAGCACCGCGCCCATCAGGATGACGCGGTCGCTGGGAATGATCTGGCGCAGGCGCGGCAGGAACAGCGCCGCCGTGATGGCGCCCGCCCCCATGGATGCCAGCAGCAGCGTATAGGTGCCGGCGCCGCCGCCCTCGATGCCCTTGGCCACCAGCGGCAGCAATGCCAGCAGGCCGGTGGAATGGAAGAAGAAGATGGAAATGCGCAGCAGCACCGACTTCAGGCGCGGCGACTGGCCGACGAACTGCACGCCCACCCGCATCGCGCTGAGCAGCTTTTCCCGGCCGAGCGGGCTGGGCACATGCTCCCGCTTCCAGCGCATGATGGTGAAGCCGGCCACCACCGACAGCGACGCATTGAGCAGGAACACATAGAAGCTGCCGGCCGCCGCGATGATGGCGCCGGCCACCAGCGGGCCGATGATGCGGGAGGCGTTCATCGAGATGCCGTTCAGCGCCAGCGCATGCGGCAATTGGGCGCGCGGCACCAGTTCCGGCACGATGGCGGCGAACACCGGCCAGCGCATCGCCAGGCCGATGCCGTTGGCAAAGGTCAGCGCCAGCAGCAGCGGCGGCGTCATCAGCCCGGAAGCGATGGCCACGCACAGCAGCGAGGCGACGCCGGCGATCCAGAACTGGGTGGTGATGAAATAGCGGCGCCGGTCGAGGATGTCGGCCAGCGCGCCGCTCGGCAGGCCGAGCAGGAACACCGGCAGGGTGGAGGCGGTCTGCACCAGCGCCACCCAGATCGGCGTGGAAGTCAGCGACGTCATCTGCCAGGCGGCGGCGACGTCGTTCATCCACATGCAGACGTTGGCGATCAGCCAGGTGATCCACAGCATGCGGAAGACCGGCCGCTTCAGCGGATCGAGTACGGAGTTGGACGCGTTGCTGACGCGGCTGGAAGCCGGGGCTTCGGGCGGTGTTTCGGTTTGCGGGGGCATGGATGATAGGCGTTCGGCGCTCTTATTGTCGCCGTTCATGATCGCATCCGGCTTGAGGATGCACAACGGGTTTTCCTTTCGGCATGGTCAGGCGCGGGCCAGAAGCTCCTTGCCGACGCCGCTGATCAGCCCGCGCAGCCACTTGTGCTCGCTCGCATGGTGAACCCGGTCGTGCCACAGCTGATAGAAGCGCATCGCCGGAAACTTGATCGGCACGGTGAAGGTCTTCAGCGGCAGGCTCCTCTCGTACAGCCGCAGGAACTGGCGGCCGGTGGTCAGCACCAGGTCGGTCTGCGTCAGCATGTAGGGCATCTGGCCGAAATAGGCGGATTCCACGACCACGTTGCGGCGCAGGTTGTGGCGCTCCAGATAGCTCTCGATCACGCCGTAATAGCCGGGCAGCATCTGCGACGGCGCCACGTGCGGCAGGGACAGGTAATCCTCCACCGTCATCTCCTCCGGACCGGTGCGCTTGGCATAGGCGGAATCGGCGCGCATGGCGCAGGCGATCGGGTCCTGGAACAGGCGCGACAGGTGCAGGTGGGCCGGCGGCTCGTCCCAGTTGGCGATCACCAGGTCGAGTTCGCCGTCGGACAGCATGCGGGCATAGTCGACGTCGCGGCCGATGTGGTGGATCACCACCCGGCTGTTGGGCGATTCGCGCCGCACCCGCGACACCACGTTCGGGAGGAACAGGCTGTCGAGGTAGTCCGGCGCGGCGATGTGGAAGGTGCGCGCCGCCTCCTGCGGCGCGAACGGCCGCTTCTGCACGAACAGGCGCTCGGTTTCCTCCAGGATCTTCTTTGCCGGCCGCAGCAGGCTCTCGCCGTGCTGGGTCGGCACCATGCCGCGCGAACCGCGCACCAGCAGCGGATCGCCGGTCATCTCGCGCAGCTTGCGCAGCGCCGCCGAGATCGACGGCTGCGGCTGGTTCAGCTTCAGCGCCACCCGCGACACGTTCTTCTCCGACAGCAGCATGTACAGGATGCGGATCAGGTGCAGGTCGATGTGGGACGGCAGGTTGGACATGAAGCGCTTGAGGGTTTCGTTATATAAGAAATCGGATATGTGGAATATACCTGATTTCCCATACCATTAGACGCACTGCGGTTTATCTTCGTAGGGTGGGTTAATTACGGGACAGAAATGGAAGCTTACCTGGTTTCTTACGCCGCCGACTGGCTGAACCTGCTGGTGCGCTGGCTGCACCTGATCGTCGGCATCGCCTGGATCGGCGCTTCGTTCTACTTCGTCTGGCTGGACAACACCATCCGCCCGCCGGCGCCCGGCTCCGATCTGGCGCAGAAAGGCGTGTCGGGCGAGCTGTGGGCGGTGCATGGCGGCGGCTTCTACAACCCGCAGAAGTACCTGGTGGCGCCGAAGGAACTGCCGGCGGAGCTGCACTGGTTCAAGTGGGAAGCCTATTCCACCTGGCTGACCGGCTTCGCGCTGCTGCTGATCGTCTACCACTTCAACGCCTCCGCCATGATGATAGACCGCTCGGTGGCCGACCTGGCGCCGTGGCAGGCGGTGGCCATCGGCCTCGGCACCCTGGTGCTGGGCTGGACGGTGTACGACCTGCTGTGCCGCTCGCCGCTGGGCCAGCGCGACGGCCTGTTCGGCATCGTGATGTTCCTGTTCATCGTCGCCGTGGCCTATGCGTTGTCGAAGCTGCTGAGCGGGCGCGCCGCCTACATCCATGTGGGCGCGATGATCGGCACCATCATGGTGGCCAATGTGCTGATGGTGATCATCCCCGGCCAGCGCAAGATGGTGGACGCCATGCGCGCCGGCGGATTGCCCGACCCGGTCTACGGCCAGCGCGGCAAGCAGCGCAGCGTGCACAACAATTACTTCACGCTGCCGGTGCTGTTCATCATGATCAGCAACCACTACGCAATGACCTACAACCATGCCTGGAACTGGCTGGTGCTGGCGGCTATCATGGCGGCTGGCGTGCTCATCCGGCATTTCTTCAACCTGAAGCACAAGGGCCGCATTGCCTGGGGGTATCCCGCCGCCGGCGTGGCCATCCTGCTCGCCGTTGCCGTCGCGATCGCCCCGAAGCCGGCGGCGCCGGTGGCGGCTGCGGCCGGCAGCGCCGCGCCAGGCTTCGAGAAGGTGCAGGCCATCGTCAGCCAGCGCTGCGTCGCCTGCCACTCGGATCGGCCGACCCAGCCCGGCTTCGCCTCGGCCCCGGCCGGCGTGATGCTGAACACGCCGGAACTGATCCGCCAGCACAAGGACAAGATCTATGTGCAGACGGTGCAGCTGAAAGCCATGCCGCTGGCCAACCTCACCCAGATCACCGAGGAAGAACGCGCCATCATCGGCGCCTGGTACCAGGCCGGCGCCAAATAACCGAAAGATTTCATGACCATGATCGCCATTGACGGATTCACCCTCAGCGCCGCCGACACCGTGCGGGTGGCGCGCGACGCCAGCCTGAAGGTTGCGCTGGCCGACGGCGCCCGCGCGGCCCTGAAGGAAAGCCGCGACTACATCGAAGCCAACTGGATGCACGACGAAGCGCCGATGATGTACAGCTTCAACACCGGCGTCGGCCTGCTGAAGGACACCCGCATCAAGGTCGAGCACATCGGCCTGTTCCAGACGCAGATGATCAATGCCCACGCCGCCGGTCTGGGCGAGCCGTTCAGCGAGGAAGTCAGCCGCGCCACCATGCTGCTGCGGGCCAATGCCTTCGCCAGCAACTACTCCGCGCCGCGGGTGGAAGTGGTGGACAGGCTGCTCGCCTTCCTCAATGCCGGCATTCATCCCATCATGCCGCAGAAGGGATCGGTCGGGGCTTCGGGCGATCTGGCGCCCCTGGCCTATCTCGCCGCCGCCATCGCCGGCTTCGAGCAGGCCGAGGTCATGTACCAGGGCAGGCGCATGAGCGCGCCGGAAGCGATTCGCCAAGCGGGCATCGGCGAGGTGGAATTCGAATTGAAGGCCAAGGATGCCTCGGCGCTGATCAACGGCTGCACGGTGTCGCTCGCGGTTGCCGTCTTGGCGGCGCATGATGCCCGTGCCCTGCTGTCGGATGCCTGCATCTCGCTCGGCCTGACGCTGGAGGCGATGCGCGCCGAGATGTCGGCCTACGATGCCCGCATCCACCGCGCCCGGCCGCATGTCGGCCAGATCAAGGTGGCCGAGGCGGTGCGCACCCTGCTTGCCGGCTCCACCCGCACCAGCCACGAGGCGCGGGCGGTGCAGCTGCCGGAAGAACAGCGCCGCACAGACATCCCCTACACCCCGCGCATCCAGGATGTGTACTCGCTGCGCTGCGCGCCCCAGGTCTACGGCCCGGTGTACGACGCGCTGGGCTACATCGACACCATCGTCGAGCGCGAAATCAACTCCGCCACCGACAACCCGCTCATCTTCCGCAAGGAACAGGTCGAGGAAGGCTTCGAGATCATCTCCGGCGGCAATTTCCATGGCCAGTACCTGGCGCAGGCGATGGACCTGCTGGCCATGTCGCTGACCGACCTTGGCAGCATCTGCGACCGCCGCATCGCCCGCCTTGTCGATCCGACCCTGTCCTGGGGCTTGCCGCGCAACCTGATGAGCGGCATCCGCGGCGTCAATACCGGCTACCCGGTGGTGCAATGCTCGATGACGGCGCTGGTGATGGAGAACCGCACCCTGAGCATGCCTGGCAGCGTCGACAGCATCCCGGCCAAGGGCAATGCCGAAGACCACATCTCCAACTCCACCTGGTGCGCGCGCAAGGCGGCGCAGGTGCTGGCCAATACCCGCTACATCGTCGGCGTGGAAATGCTGCTGTCGGCGCAGGCGCTCACCATGACCGAGGGCATGCTGCCCGGCTTCGCGCTCGGCAGGGGAACGCAGGCCGCCTACGACGAGATCCGGCGCCAGATCCCGGCCTGCCTGGAAGGCGACCGCTGGTACCACGACGACATCGCCGTGGCGCACTCCTTCATCGCCAGCGGCTCGGTGCGCGGCGCGGTGGAGAATGCGGTGGGCAGCTTCCTGTGATTCACCGCTGACTCATCCTCTGCAGCCTCGCGGGGTTGCCCCAGCCGGGCTGCAGCTTCCTTGCCGACTCCTCCTGCATCCTCCCGCCAGGCAGACCATGCCGGTTGCCCTGCCCCGTCTTCCGCTTCCCGCTCTCCACTCGGCGCGGCGCGGCGTCTTCACGCGCAATAAAAAAGCCGCCCCCGCCCTACCCGATCCGAAAAGGTGTTGGCGGGAAGGGCCTGATTCACCGGAATCTCTTGAGGCAAAACCTGAGCTGCCAAAGGAAACGCCCCATCAATTAAACCTGTCAGGGCTTCGAATTATGGACAGTGACCTCTCTGTAAAGCCGTGTGCCCAATGCCAGGCTTAACTGTCATTCCGGCAAGAATACCTGCGCCTGCCTTAGTCTTCGCTGTAAAACGACAAAATTCGAACAAATTACGCTGAATTGCGACAAATCGCCCCTGCAAACTCCTAGCTTGCGCTAAAAAGCGACTGCGCTCCATTTGTTGTCTATAATAAAATTTTCGCTGTAAAACGACGCAATGCAGGAATACTGCGCTATAAAACGACAATCCCCATGCTGCTCACCGATACTATCGCCGGGAAACGACAAGCTGATACCTTGGGAGACCTAGTGCTGAGCGCCGGGCTTACTCCTGCTCAGATGCGAAAGCTTCAACGCGAGGTCAAGGCAGGCAAGCTGGTGAAGCTGCGCAAGGGTATTTATGCGGCAGCACATCTGGCGCCCGATGAGCTGCGTCTGATAGTGCGGCAGCACTGGCAAAAGCTGGTCGGCACGGTCGTACCGGGCGGGGTGGTCTCCTATATCAGCGCCCTGACTTCGGGCATCCAGGAAGACGGCACGGTGACCGTGTCTCATCCCGCCATCTACGGGAAGAAGGTGGACTTGCCCGGACTGACGATTGTGGAAGTACGCGGCCCCGGGCCCCTGCCTTACGATATGCCGCTGCAGGGCACCGGTCTGCACTGGGCCGGCCGAACACGCTGCCTGCTGGAGAATGTCGGGCAGAGCGCGCCGCGGCGTGCCGGGCGCGAAAAGGTCGAACAATACCTGGTGGCGGTGATGACCTCCGGCGGCGAAAAGGCGTTGAACGACATCCGCGACCAGGCCGCCTCTTTGGCCAACCCCTTGGGCATGGAAAAAGAAGAGCAGATTCTGCGGACCATTATTGGTGCCTTGCTTGGCTCGCATGCACGCGGCGAGCTGAGTACCCGGGACGGACGGTTGGTCGCGCAAGGCACACCCGTCGACGCCGAGCGGCTGGCGCTCCTTGAGGTGCTGGCGGCGTACCTGCGCACGTCCATCCTGCCTCGCATCGAGGAGCGGGTGCCGACTGGCGTAGCCCGCCATCACTGCGCGCTTATCGAGTCCTACTTCTCCAACTACGTCGAGGGCACGAAATTCACCATCGAGGAAGCCTGCGACATCGTGCTGAACAATCGGCCGGTAACGACTCGGCCGAAGGATTCGCATGATGTGCTGGGGGTGTTTCGGCTTGCCATCACCGCGCCGTTCCGCAACAATCCGCCGGTGTGCGGAGAAGACTTCCTGGAAGGCCTTCAGGCTTGGCATGCGGACATGCTGAAGATGCGTCCCGAAGCCAATCCGGGCCAGTTGAAGCTGGAGCCCAACTATGCCGGCAATACCAAGTTCGTCGAGCCCATGCTGGTGCGCGGCACGATGAAAGAAGGTTCGCGGCTGGCCTTGTCGGTGCCGGAAGGCTTGGCGCGCGCCATCTATTACGCGTTTCTGATATCCGAAATCCATCCTTTCGACGACGGCAACGGCCGGCTGTCGCGGCTGGTCATGAACGCCGAGCTCACCCGGGCCGGGCTGCATCGCATTATCATCCCGACGTTGTTTCACCCACAATACGTCGACTGCGCGCGCAACCTGACGCGAAACCGACAACCTGAAGGCTTCGTGTGCAGCATTGCCAAGATGGCGCGCTGGTGCGCGCAGTTCGATTACGCCGACCTGAAGCCACTCATCGCGCAGCTGACGGGAACCAACGCGTTCGAGGAGTCCCCGGTCCAATACAAGCTGTGGAACCTGGACGGCAGTTCCGCACTGCCGGACTAGTGCCCCAAAAAACGAAATCCCCGCGTCCAGCCCTGCGGCGGACGGGGATGCGAGGCAATGGCGGCGGCGCCCGCTGTCTTCATGAAGTTGGTGAAGGCGCCAATGACCCGGGGTATTCGACAGTTAGCCAGGGGCAGCCGCTTTGCCTTCCGGCAGAGCCCGAGCTGCCAAAGGAAACGCCCCAACAAGCTCAGCCTGTCGGGGCGTCGAATTACGGGCACTGCACTACTTGTTCACCAACACCTTGTCGGAACGGGCAAGCCGTCTCCGGCAGCCGTTCCATCAAGCCAGGTCTTCGCTTCGAAATCAGAAGTGGTATTCGACGCGAACCATCGGGGTGTGAGCGAAGGCGCCGGAGCCGGCGGCACCGTAGTACGGATTGCCGAACTTGTTGCGCCAGTACTGGTACTCGAGGCCGACGCGGAAGGTGTTCTTGCCGGCGCCGATGAAGGGCGATACGTCGTACATGATCTGCGCATCGATATTGGTTTCCGGCGCGGTCGAGCCGCCGAACTCGTCGCGGCCCTTGGCGGCGATGAAGTTGGCGTAGCCTTCGAACGACAGCGGAATGCCGGCGCTGAACGGGATGGCCCAGGCGGCGGACAGCATCGGATGGGTCTTGTAGCGGTAGCGCGGCACGTCGGTGTTGGTAAAGCTGTTGTGCGGCGCATTGCTTTCCCACAGGGCCAGCAGGCTGACGTTCAGGAAGCCCGGCACGTCGAAGAAGATGGTCGGTCCGGCGACCAGCATGCGCTTCTTGGAGTTGTAGCCGGCATCGCTCTTGGTGTTGAGGTCGAAGCCGAGGGTGGCGCCGAGGCCGCGGGTCGGGCCGTACTTGAAGTCGCGGCCGGTGACCTTGCCGATGTCGAGGGTGTGGCGATAGACCACGTAGACTTCATGCGCGCCGTTGCTGGAGCCGGGCGCGGCCGGATCGTTCTTGTCCGACAGCAGCATGTCGGCGCTGAAGAAGTTGGAACCGTATTTGTAGCCGCTGGCGTGCGACAGGTTCAGGATGTTCTTGGTGATGTCGTTGCGGCCGAACGGCTCGGCGAAGTTGGTGCCGTAGCGATAGCTGAGCGAGGTGTCGCTCCAGTCGGCGGCGTTGGCGGCAGTGCTGGCTGCCAGCGCGGCCAGCACGGCCAGCACGGCGGCGCGGGTGAACATGGACTTCTGCATTACTACTCCCTTTGCTTTGGTTGTTGATATTGTGTCGGCCTCCGCAGACCGCCTCCCCGGATGCTTCCGATGGATGTCGATCTGCGTGCGTCGATGGGACCGATGTCATGCAAGTCGACGCAATCTCGGCACCGCTTTGCTACCGGGCCGATTCATCGATCCGTGCTTTCGGTTCAGCAAGATCCGAGCCAGAACGGACTGCGATAAATACCATGATTTTGTTTCTTTTGGTGCAATCTACGGGCATCTTCAGACCGAAGCGCTCCGGAATTCACCAATTCAGGGCTCAGGTGTTGTTTGCGCGCACGCAAGCTCGCCCTTGATATAGGTCTCCGCCACTGCCCGGTCATCGCCCAGCATGGCGAGCGCGAACAGCAGTTCTTCCAGGTCGTCGGTCTGCGCGGTGCGCCGGGCCAGCAGCGGCGTGGCCTTCGGATCGAGCACGATGAAATCGGCTTCGCAGCCAGGCGCGAAGCCGCCGATGACGCCTTCCAGCCCCATGCTGCGGGCGCCGCCCAGCGTGGCGAGATAGAACATGCGCCGCGCCGGGAGGTAGGTGCCGCCCATGCGCGCCACCTTGTAGGCTTCATTCATGGTGCAGAGCATGGAAAAAGACGTGCCGCCGCCGACGTCGGTGGCAAGCGAGAGATGCATGCCGGCGGCATCGGCGCGTTCGAAATTGAACAGGCCGCTGCCGAGGAAGAGGTTGGAAGTCGGGCAATGCGCCGCGGCGGCGCCGGAGGCGGTCATGCGGCCGCGGTCGTCGTCGTCGAGCCAGATGCAGTGGGCGTACATGGCGCGCTCGCGCAGCAGGCCGTAGCCATCGTAGACGTCGAGATAGCTGCGGGCATCCGGAAACAGGTCCTTCACCCAGCGCACCTCTTCCTGGCTCTCGGCCACATGGGTCTGGATGAACACGTCCGGATAGGCGCGCGCCAGTTCGCCGGCCAGCTGCAGCTGCTCGGGCGTGGACGTGGGCGCGAAGCGCGGCGTGATCACGTACATCTGGCGCCCGCAGCCGTGCCAGCGCCGGATCAGTTCCTCGCTTTCGCGCACGCCGCCTTCCGCCGTGTCGCGCAGGAAGTCGGGACAATGCCGGTCCATCAGCACCTTGCCGGCCACCATGCGGGTGCCGCGCGCCTCGCTTTCGGCGAAGAAGGCATCCACCGACTCCGGGTGCACGGTGCAGTACACCATGGCGCTGGTGGTGCCGCAGCGCAGCAGCTCGTCGAGGAAGAAGCGCGCCGTCTCGCGCGCCCTGCCTACATCGCGGAAGCGGCTCTCCGCCGGGAAGGTGTAGGTGTTCAGCCAGGGCAGCAGGTCCGGCGCAGGAGAGGCGATTATGTCGGTCTGCGGATAATGGATGTGGGTATCGATGAAGCCGGGCAGGATCAGCTTGCCGCGCCGGTCCTGCACCACTGCTTCCGACGGCAGCGTGGCGGCCAGCGCGGCGTAGTCGCCTGCCGCCTTCACATGGCCATCCTCGACCACCAGGAGGCCGTCCTCGTGCCAGCGCGTGGCATGCTCGGCGCGGCCGGGGTCGTCGGTGAAGTAAAGCAGGCTGCCGCGCCAGGCCGTGATGCCGCGCGGTAGGGAAGAATCGTTCATGCGCGCTGTTGTCCTTGTGCGGCGGAGAGATGCGGGGAAATTGAGGCTTGCCGCTCCCACGTCTGGAGCAGCTGGGCGGCAACGGCGACGGCGATCACCGCCGGCTGCTTGCCGGCGATGCCCGGCAGGCCGATCGGGCAAGTCATGCGCGCCAATTGCGCATCGGCGATGCCGCGCTCGCGCAGGCGGCGCTCGAACTGGATGCGCTTGGTGCGCGAACCGATCAGGCCGAACCAGGCGAAGTCGCTGCGCAGCAGGATGCGATGGGACAGCTGTTGGTCGAGCGGATGGCTGTGGGTCATGACCAGGAAGCTGGTGCCGGGCGGCGCCGCATCGATCAGCGCTTCCGGCGTGTCGGTCGCTTCGACGCGCACATTGGCCGGGATCGTGGCCGGAAAGATGTCGTCGCGCTCGTCGACCCAGGTGATGCGGCAGGGCAGACCCGCCATGGCATTGACGATGGCGGCGCCGACATGGCCGGCGCCGAACAGCATCAGGTGGGCGCGCGGCGGCGCGATGGCATCGATCAGCCAGCGGCTGCCATCGGCTGGCTGATGCAGGCAGGTTCCGGCGTTTGCCGGGATGCCGGCTTGGATGGGCAATCCAGGAAATGCCGCGCCGGCAAGGGGCACGCCGGCATCATCCAGCAGACAGGACGCGCAGGTTTCATCGACCCGGCTGGCGCGGATGCCGCCATGGCCATGCTGCAGACGCTGCGCCAGCAGCCGATAGGCTGCACGGGCAGCGTCATCGATGCAGTCGAAGGCCAGGCTGACCGCGCCGCCGCAGCACTGTCCGAGCGTCGGCCCGAGGGCGAAGCGGCGCAGGCGCGGCAGGCTGCCTTCGCCGGCGAGCAGTGCCCGCGCATGGATGATGGCTTCCTGCTCGAGGTGGCCGCCGCCGATGGTGTCGAAAGCGCCATCGCGCGTCACCAGCATCTTGGCGCCTGCCTCGCGCGGCACCGAGCCTTCGGCCCAGGCGACCGTTATCAGCACCGCGGCGTCTGCCTGCGCCAGCAGCGCATCCAGCCAGGCAAACATCATGCGGCTCCGGCGGTCCGTGCGGCGGTCCGCACCGCCTCCACCGACTTCAGGATTTCCTCGGAGGTCGCCGGCGCGTTCAGCGGCGGATTGATGCGGTAATCGCCGAGGCTGGCGATGGCATCGCGGATGGCGAAGAAGACCGAGAACGGCAGCAGCAGCGGCGGCTCGCCCACCGCCTTGGAGCGGTGGATGCTGTCGGCCGCGTTGCGGTTGTCGAACAGGCGCACGCGGAAGTCCTGCGGGCAGTCGGAGATGGCGGGGATCTTGTAGGTCGACGGCGCGTGGGTCATCAGCCTGCCCTGATCGTTCCACCACAGTTCCTCGGTGGTGAGCCAGCCCATGCCCTGGATGAAGCCGCCTTCCACCTGGCCGATGTCGAGCGCCGGATTGAGCGACTGGCCGGCGTCGTGCAGCACATCGGCGCGCAGCAGCTTCCATTCGCCGGTCAGGGTATCGATCATGACCTCCGACGCCGCCGCGCCATAGGCGTAGTAATAGAAGGGATGGCCGGTCATGGTGGCCGAATCCCAGGACAGGTCGGGCGTGGCATAGAAGCCGTCGGACCAGAGCTGCACCCGCGCCAGGTAAGCCTTGCCGACCAGCTCCGCGAAATCCATCGCCTGCCCGTTCACATGGACCTGGCTGGCAGCGAAGCGCACCTCGTCAGCGCTGCCGCCGAAGCGCTCGGCAGCAAATTCCGCGAGGCGGCGGCGGATGGTGCGGGCCGCGTCCTGCGCCGCCTTGCCGTTCAGGTCGGAGCCGGTGGAAGCGGCGGTGGCCGAGGTGTTGGCCACCTTGCTGGTATCGGTGGCGGTGACGCGCACGCGGTCCAGCGTCAGGCCGAGTTCGTTGGCCACCACCTGCATCACCTTGGTATGCAGGCCCTGGCCCATCTCGGTGCCGCCATGATTGACCAGCACCGAGCCGTCCACATAGACATGCACCAGCGCGCCGGCCTGGTTGAGATGGCTGACGTTGAAGGCGATGCCGAACTTCACCGGCGTCAGCGCCAGGCCGCGCTTGAGCACCGGGCTGGTGGCGTTCCAGGCGCGGATCTGCGCGCGCCGGACGCGGTACTCGCTGGTCGCTTCCAGCTCCGCCACCAGTTCGTGGATGACGTTGTCGGTCACCTGCTGGCCATAGGGCGTGACGTCGCGTCCCGGCTGGCCGGGGCGGTTGTAGAAGTTCAGCTTGCGCACGTCGAGCGGATCGCGGCCGAGGTCGCGGGCGATGTTGTCGATCATGTACTCCATCGCCAGCGCGCCCTGCGGTCCGCCGAAGCCGCGGAAGGCGGTGTTGGACTGGGTATTCGTCTTCGCGCAGACAGCGCGGATGTCCACGTCCGGCAGGTAGTAGGCATTGTCGACGTGGCAGACGGCGCGCGTGGCCACCGGCCCCGACAGGTCGGCGGAAAAACCCGCCCGGCTCACCATGTCGACCTGCACGGCCAGAAGGCGGCCTTCCTCGTCGAAGCCGGCGGCGTAGTCGTAGTCGAAGCAGTGGCGCTTGCCGGTGACCAGCATGTCGTCGTCGCGGTCGGCGCGCAGCTTCACCGGCCGCTTCAGGCGGGCGGCGCAGACGGCGGCGGCGGTGGCCCAGAGCGCGGATTGCGATTCCTTGCCGCCGAAGCCGCCGCCCATGCGCCGGCATTCGACCGACACATGATGCGAATGCAGGCCGAGCGCATGCGCCACCACGTGCTGCATCTCGGAGGGATGCTGGGTGGAGCAGATCACCTGCATGCCGCCCTCGCGCGGGATGGCATAGGAAACCTGGCCTTCGAGGTAAAACTGTTCCTGGCCGCCGACGTGGAGCTGGCCTTCGATGCGGCGCGGGGCGGCGGCGTAGGCACGCTCGAATTCGCCGCGGCGCAGCTGCATCGGCGGCACCACCCAGGACTCGGCCGCCCTGGCGGCGCGGGGCGACAGCGTCGCCGGCAGCTCCTGGTAGCTGATCACCGCCTTGCGCGCGGCGCGGCGGGCATTGGCATGGGTGTCGGCGACGACGACGAAGATCGGCTGGCCGACATACTGCACCAGGCCGTCGGCCAGGATGGGATCGTCATGGATGATCGGGCCGCAGTCGTTGACGCCGGGAATGTCGCCGGCGGTGATCACCGCAACCACGCCCGGCGTGGCCTTGACTGCGGAAAAGTCGATGCCGGCGATGCGCGCATGCGCCTTCTGCGACAGGCCGAAGGCGGCATGCAGGGTGCCGTGCAGTTCCGGCACGTCGTCGGCATAGGTGGCTTCGCCGGTGACGTGCAGCACGGCGGATTCGTGGAAATGGGGCTTGCCCACTTCCTGCCAGACGGCGCTGCCGATCACGGCGGGTTCGACGGTCTTGTTCATCGGCGTTTCCTTCAGGCGTTGGCGAACGCATTGACCGCCGTCGGCGGCAGCGGCGCATCGTCGCGGGTTTCCAGCCAGAAGCGGCGCAGCAGGTTCTGCGCCGCCTTCATGCGGTAGTCGGACGAGGCGCGCATATCCGACAACGGCGCGTAGTCCTGGGCGAGCGCGGCACAGGCTGCTTCCATCGTCGCTTCATTCCAGGGCTTGCCGGACAGCGCCGCCTCGGCCTGCGCAGCGCGGCACGGCGTGGCCGCCATGCCGCCGAAAGCGACGCGGGCCTGGCGGATCACATCGCCATCCATGGTCAGGGCGAAGGCGGCGCAGACGGCGGAAATATCCTGGTCGAAACGCTTGGACAGCTTGTAGGTGCGGAAGCGCAGGCCGGCTTTCGGCAAAGGCACCCTCACCGCTTCGACAAATTCATCGGGGCCAAGGTCCTTCTTCTGATAGCCGAGGTAGAAATTCTCCAGCGCCAGGATGCGCTGGCCGGCGCCGCCGCGCAGCGCGACCTCGGCGCCGAGGGCGATCAGGAAAGGCATCGAATCGCCGATCGGCGAGCCGTTGGCGACATTGCCGCCGAGCGTGCCGGCATGGCGGATGGGCAGGGAAGCAAAGCGCTGCCACAGCTCGCCGAGTTCGCGAGGGTAATGGGAAGCGAGCGCCCGGTAGGCATCCTCCAGGGAGGCGCCGGCGCCGATCTCCAGCATGCCGTCTCTTTCCTCGATGCGTCGCAACTCGTCCACCTGGCCGAGATAGATGACGTTGCCGAGCTCGCGCATCTGCTTGGTGACCCAGAGGCCGACGTCGGTGGAACCGGCCAGCAGGCAGGCCTTGGGGTCGGCCTGCTTCGCCGCCACCAGTTCGTCCACGCTGCGCGGCGCCTTGAAACCGCCTTGCCTGTTCGGGGAATCCGGGATGTCCAGCATGTCGTCGCGCCGCAGGGCGCGCAGCTGCGCCGCCAGCGCGGCGCGGTCGAAGGAAACGCCGGGCAGCTCGCCCATGCGCCTGGCGGCGTCGATGATCGGTCGATAGCCGGTGCAGCGGCAGAGATTGCCGGACAGGGCGTTGTCGATTTCCTTGCGCTGCGGCGGCGACCGTTCGCCTTCGCGCGAAAGATAGAGCTGCCACAGCGACATGACGAAGCCCGGGGTGCAGAAGCCGCACTGTGAACCGTGGCACTCCACCATCGCCTGCTGCACCGGGTGCAGGCCGCCGTCGGCCTGCTTCAGGTCTTCGACGGTGAACAATGCCTTGCCATCGAGGGTCGGAAGGAACTGGATGCAGGCATTCACCGAGCGCAGCTGCAGTTCCTCGCCCTGAAGCTCGCCGATGACCACAGTGCAGGCGCCGCAATCGCCCTCGGCGCAGCCTTCCTTGGTGCCGGTGCAGTGGAGATCCTCGCGCAGATATTGCAGCACGGTTTGCGTTGGCGCAGGATGCTCTATAGACTGCACGGCGCCGCGATGGTAAAAGCGTATCGTATTGGACATGGTGACAGGACTGAAAGGGTGATTGCAGGTTAGCACCGGGCCCATTTACCATTATATGACCTGACATATGTTCACTATCTCTGTTTTCATATCGATTTATGCAGGCGCCCCCTTAGCCTTGCTTGAAAGACAGCGGGTCGGCTGAATCTGCTGAAACCGACTTTTACCGGCAGAAACCTGTTCTGCCGCGGCGCAAAACAATAATCACGGGATTTACGCAAACCATATGGGAAAACTGAGTACCCACGTCCTCGACGTCAGCCATGGCAGGCCGGCGGCCGGCGTCGCGATCGAGCTCTATATAAGAGAAGCGGGCAACCTCCGCCTGATCAAGCGCGACGTCACCAATGCCGACGGCCGCTGCGACGCGCCGCTGCTGTCGGGCGAGGCCATGCAGGCCGGCAGTTACGAGCTGGCGTTCGCAGCCGGCGATTACTTCGCCGCGCTCGGCGAGCCGCAATCCGAGCCGCGCTTCCTCGACCGCATCACCATCGCCTTCGGCATCGCCGATGCCGCGCAGAACTACCATGTGCCGCTGCTGGTGTCGCCATGGTCCTACTCCACCTATCGCGGCAGCTGAGGCAGCCGAACCGCACGAAAGTCCAGAGAGGCTAAAGACACGATGGAAGCCCGACTGAAGCTGCATGGCATCACCAAGAGATATCCCGCCGTGGTCGCCAACGACCGGGTCGATCTGGAGGTGGCGCCAGGCGAGATCCATGCCGTGCTGGGCGAGAACGGCGCCGGCAAATCCACCCTGATGAAGATCATCTACGGGTCGGTCAAGCCGGAAGAGGGCCAGGTGATCTGGAACGGGCAGGAAGTGAAGGTCGCCAATCCGGCCGCCGCGCGCCAGCTCGGCATCGCCATGGTGTTCCAGCACTTCTCCCTGTTCGACACCCTGACCGTCACCGAAAACATCGCCCTCGGCCTGCCGCCGGACACCAGACTGGAGGAGCTGGAACAGCGCATCGTCACCACCGCCGCCCAGTACGGTCTGGCGCTGGAGCCGAAGCGCCATGTGCACACCCTGTCGGTAGGCGAGCGGCAGCGGGTGGAAATCGTGCGTGCGCTGCTGGCCAAGCCGCAGCTGCTGATCCTCGACGAGCCGACTTCGGTGCTGACGCCGCAGGCGGTGGAAAAGCTGTTCGAGACCCTGCGCCAGCTCGCCGCCGAAGGCTGCAGCATCCTCTACATCAGCCACAAGCTCGACGAAATCCGGGCGCTGTGCCATACCTGCACCGTGATGCGCGGCGGCCGCGTGACCGGGGTGTGCGATCCGCGCCAGGAAAGCGAGGCCAGCCTGTCGCGCATGATGATCGGCGCCGACCTGCCACACGTGCAGGGCGCCGGCCGCACGCCGGGCGACGTGATGCTCTCGGTGCGCGGCCTGTCGCTGCCCAGGAGCCATGCCTTCGCCACCGAGCTGAACGACATTTCCTTCGACCTGCGGGCCGGCGAAATCCTGGGCCTGGCCGGCATCTCCGGCAACGGCCAGCAGGAACTGCTGGCGGCGCTGTCGGGCGAAGATCCGCGCGCCGACAACGACGCCATCCGCCTCGCCGGCCGGCCGGTGGGCCGGCTGCATGCCGCTGCCCGGCGCGAGCTCGGCCTCGGCTTCGTGCCGGAGGAGAGATTGGGGCGCGGCGCGGTGCCGGCGATGTCGCTGGCCGACAATGTGCTGCTTTCGCATCAGGGACCGGAGACGGTGTCGCGCGGCCTGGTGCGGCAGAGCGCGATCGCCGCGATCGCCGCCGACATCATCCGCCGCTTCAACGTCAAGGCCGGCGGGCCGGGCGCCAGCGCCAAGAGCCTGTCAGGCGGCAACCTGCAAAAATTCATCGTCGGCCGCGAAGTGCTGCGCCAACCCAGGGTGCTGCTCGTGGCCCAGCCGACCTGGGGCGTGGACGTCGGCGCGGCGGCGCAGATCCGCGCCGAGCTGATCGCCCTGCGCGATGCCGGTTGCGCCCTGCTGGTCATTTCCGAGGAGCTGGACGAATTGTTCGAGATTTCCGACCGCCTGGCGGTGATTGCCAAGGGCCGGGTGCGCGCGGCCATCCCCAAGGCCGAAGCCACCCGCGACCGCATCGGCCTGTGGATGAGCGGCCTGGAAGACAACGGCCTGCCGTCGCAGCCCGCCGCCCGGGAGGGAACCCATGCTTAACTTCGCGCCCGTCAATCGCCCTTCGCTGTTCGCCGCCTCGCCGGCGCTGCTGAGCGTGGCCGCGCCGGTGCTGGCGCTGATCCTCACCACCCTCGGCGGCATCCTGCTGTTCGCCCTCCTCGGCAAGGACCCGGTCGCCGGGCTCTCCGTCTTCTTCTGGGAGCCGATACGCTCGGTGCGCGGCTGGACCGAGATCGGCGTCAAGTGCACGCCGCTGATCCTGTGCGCCATCGGCTACGCCATCTGCTACCGCTCCTCGGTGATGACCATCGGCGCCGAAGGCATGCTGGTGGCCGGCGCCATCGCCGCCGGCGGCACCGCCCTGGCGCTGGACCATGGCGCCGGCAGCGGCGGCGCCTTCGCCATCGCGCTCGTCATGGCCGCCGGCATCCTGGGCGGCATGGTCTGGGCCGGCATCACCGCCCTGCTCAAGGACCGCTTCAACACCGACGAGATCCTGGTATCGCTGATGCTGGTATACGTGGCCCAGCTGCTGCTGAGCTACCTCGTCACCGGCCCGTGGAAGGACCCGATGGGCTTCAACTTCCCGCAGTCGAAGATGTTCTCCCCTGGCCTGCTGCTGCCGCAGCTGGTGAAGACCACCCGGCTCAACCTCGGCTTCGTGTTCGCCCTGGTGGCCGTCGTCGTGGCCTGGGTGTTCATGACCCGCAGCTTCGCCGGCTACCGCCTGCGGGTCGGCGGCATGGCCCCGCTGGCGGCGCGCTATGCCGGCTTCTCGCGCCGCGGCGCGCTGTGGATGACGCTGCTGATCGCCGGCGCCACCTCCGGCCTGGCCGGCGCCATCGAAACCATCGGCCCGGTCGGCCAGCTGCTGCCGTCGATGTCGCCGGGCTACGGCTTCGCCGCCATCATCGTCGCCTACGTCGGCCGCCTGCATCCGGTCGGCATCCTGTTCGGCAGCTTCATCATGGCGCTGTTCTACATCGGCGGCGAACTGGCCCAGTCCCGGCTCGGCCTGCCCAACGCCATCACCGGCGTGTTCCAGGGCATGCTGCTCTTCTTCCTGCTGGCTGCCGACGCCCTGATGGGCAACCGCGCGGCGCGAGGACACTGACATGGATAACTTCCTGCTCCTGCTGGCGCCGGCCCTGGCCGCCACCATCAATGCCGGCACGCCGCTGATGCTGGCCGCCTTCGGCCTGCTGGTCAACGAGAAGACCGGCGTGCTCAACCTCGGCGCCGAGGGCATGATGCTGGTCGCCGCCATCGCCGGCTTCGCCACCACCATCCACACCGGCAGCGTCACCCTCGGCTTTCTCGCCGGCGCCGCTGCCGGCATGCTGGCCGCCGCCTTCTTCGGCCTGCTGGTGATCTGGCTCGGCACCAACCAGTACGCCACCGGCCTGGCGCTGTCGATCTTCGGCGGCGGCCTGTCGGCCTTCGTCGGCATCCCCTATACCGGCCGCAGCCTAGCCGCCGGCAAGTTCGCCATCCCGGTGCTGTCCGACATTCCCTTCCTCGGCCCGGTGCTGTTTCGCCAGCATCCCATGGTCTACGTCGCGCTCCTTCTCTGTGCGGCGCTGGCGTGGTTTCTGATGCGTACCCGCACCGGCCTGGTGCTGCGCGCGGTCGGGGAATCGCCCGAGTCCGCCCATGCGCTGGGCTACAGCGTGCGCCGCATCCGCATGGCGGCGGTGGTGTTCGGCGGCGCCTGCTGCGGCCTCGCCGGGGCTTACCTGGCACTGGTGTACACGCCGCTGTGGCAGGAAGGCATGACCGCCGGCAAGGGCTGGATCGCGCTGGCGCTGACCACCTTCGCCTGCTGGAAGCCGTGGCGGGTGCTGGGCGGCGCCTACCTCTTCGGCGGCTTCACGATTTTGCAGCTGAATCTGCAGGGCCTCGGCATCGCCGTCGCGCCCCAGTTCATGGCGATGCTGCCCTACCTCGCCACCGTCGTGGTGCTGGCGCTCATCTCGCGCAATCCGGACTGGATACGCCTGAACATCCCGGCCTCGCTCGGAAAGAACTTCAATCCCGCCGCCGTGTGATGCGCAAAACCGCGGGCTCGCATTTTGCTTTTAACGCAAGGCAAGGTAGAGTGCCGGATTGAAAAGAATCTGATTCTGTTTTAACGATGTTTTCATTTGGGGAGTGTCATGCTGGATCTGAAAAAACGAACAATGCTCAAGTCGGGGATGGCGCTGGCCGCCTCCGCGCTGATGATCGCCGCCTGCGGCAAGAAGGAAGAAGCCGCGCCGGCGCAGTCGTCGGCGCCTGCCGCAGCGCCCGCTGCCACCGCCTCCTCCGAACCGCTGAAGATTGCCTTCGCCTACGTCGGCCCGGTCGGCGATGCCGGCTGGACCTTCGCCCATGACAATGGCCGCAAGGCGATCGAGGCGGACTTCGGCGACAAGGTGAAAACCACCTTCGTCGAGAAGGTGCCCGAGGGCGCCGACGCCGAGCGCGTGTTCCGCGACCTCGCCAGCCAGGGCAACAAGCTGATCTTCGGCACCACCTTCGGCTACATGGAGCCGATGCTGAAAGTCGCCAAGGATTTCCCGGACGTGAAGTTCGAGCACGCCACCGGCTACAAGACCGCCCCCAACATGGCCACTTACGAGACCAAGACCTTCGAGGGCGCCTACCTCGCCGGCGTCCTGGCCGGCAAGATGACCAAGACCAACAAGCTGGGCGTGGTCGCTTCCTTCCCCATCCCGGAAGTGATCCGCAACATCAACGCCTTCACCCTCGGCGCGCAGTCGGTCAATCCGAAGGTCTCCACCCGCGCGGTGTGGATCTCCACCTGGTTCGATCCCGCCAAGGAGCGTGACGCCGCCATGACCATGATCGGTCAGGGCGTGGACGTGCTGATCCAGAACACCGATTCCCCGGCCACCCTGCAAGCCGCCGAGGAAAAGGGCGTGTACGCCTTCGGCTGGGACTCCGACATGTCGAAGTTCGGCCCGAAAGCCCACCTCGCTTCCGCCATCATCAACTGGGAGCCGTACTACAAGAAGGCGGTTCAATCGGTCCTAGACGGCAAGTGGGCCAGCGGCGGAACCTGGTGGGGCGTGAAGGAAAACTCGATCGACCTGGTGAACATCAACGCTGCCGTGCCTGAAGACGCGAAGAAGGCCGTGGCCGACAAGAAGGCCGAACTGGCCGCCGGCAAGAACATCGTGTTCGCCGGTCCGCTGGTGGACCAGTCGGGCAAGGAAGTGGTCCCGGCCGGCAAGGAAGCCGAAGTCGGCATGCTCAAGGGCATGAACTTCTATGTCAAGGGCGTGGAAGGCTCGATCCCGAAATAAGGCTGGCACCTTGCCGACGTAACACCGGGCCGGAAGGGCGCCCCGCCCTTCCGGCCTTTTCATTGACCGCTCTGAACATTGCGATGACTTCTTCCCGCTCCCCATTGCCCGCCTCTCCCGCGGCCCTCACCGACAAAGACCGCGGCTTCATGCAGCGCGTGCTCGAGCTGGCAATGGAAAGCCGGAACCGCGGCCGCCATCCTTTCGCCGCCATCGTGGTCGACGGCCAGGGCCGCATCGTGGCCGAATGCTTCAACAATTCCATGCCGCCCGAAGGCGACCCGACCCAGCATGCGGAACGCCTCGCCGCCGCGGCGGCGGCTTCCAGGCTCACCCTGCGCGAGCTCGCCGCCAGCACGCTATATACCAATGCGGAGCCCTGCGCGATGTGCGCCGGCGCCGTCTACTGGTGCAATATCGGCCGCGTGGTGTATGCGATGTCCGAGGAAGACCTGCTGCAGCTGACCGGCAGCCATGAAGAGAATCCCACCTTGTCCCTGCCCTGCCGCGAGGTGTTCGCCCGCGGCCAGCGCGTGGTGGAAGTGCTCGGCCCGCTGCCGGAATTCGAGGAGCAGGCGAAGCAAGCCCATCTCGGCTTCTGGTCGTGAAGGGAACGGGCATGGACGAACTTTTGCTGAACGACTGGCATCCGGTTGCCGCTTCCGCTCTGCTTCAGCCGGGGCAGCTCCATACCGCGCACCTGCTTGGCGAGGAAATCGTGCTCTGGCGCGGCGCCGACGGAAAGCTGCGGGCCTGGGATGACCGCTGCCCCCATCGCGGCGCCCGCCTGTCCCTGGGCGCGCTCCGCGATGACCGCGTGGTCTGCGCCTACCATGGCTGGCAGTTCGACGTCGAAGGACAATGCCGGTTGATGCCGGCGCATCCGCAGGACACGCCGCCGAAGAACGCCCGCACCCTGGCCTATCGGGTGCAGGAAGCCTATGGCCTGGTGTGGGCATGCATCGGGGAGCCGCGCTACGATCTGCTGCCCTTTGACGAATACGGGGATGAACGGCTGCGCAAGGTGGTCTGCGGCCCGTACCCGGTGCAGACCTCCGGCCCGCGCATCGTCGAGAATTTCCTCGACATGGCCCATTTCGGCTTCGTGCATACCGGCATCCTCGGCAGCCTCGACCATACCGAGGTGCCGGAATACGACGTCAACCCGTATGACGACCGGCTCGGCGAGCGCGGCATGCAGGGCGTGATCGCCACCCGCTGCTTCGCCTTTCAGCCGGTGTCCAACCTGCTGTCGAAAGACGGCAGCATGGTGGAATATACCTACCGGGTGGCGCGGCCGCTCACCGCGATCCTGACCAAGCTGCCGCAGAACCAGGAGGGCTTCGCCGAAGCGATCAGCCTGCATGTGCAGCCGCTGGAGGAGGAGAAGTCGCAGGCCTGGATCGTGCTGGCGATGACCAACTCGGTTTCGACTGATGACGAGCTGCGCGCCTTCCAGGACCGCATCTTCAGCCAGGACCTGGCCATCCTGGAGTCGCAGCGGCCGAAGCGGGTGCCGCTGCAGCCCGGCGCGGAAGTGCCGCAGCGCGCGGACAAGCTGTCGGCCGCCTACCGGCGCATGCTGCGCCAGCTCGGCCTGCGCTACGGCGTCATCGCTTGACTGCCGGGCCGCCTCATTTGCGCGGTCCGGTGGTGATCTGCAGGAACTCCGCCGCCACTTTTTGCCGCTGTCCTGCGTCCATCTGCTGCAGCCGCTTTTCCACCGCGCGCAGGTAATCGGTTCCGCGCTCCGCTTCCTGCCGCATGCCGTCGAACAGCGGCTGCGGCGTGATCAGCAGAACGATCAGGTCGGTGCCGAAGGGCTTGGCCACCACCCAGTTGCCGCCGAGGGTGGCGGAATAATTGGCCGGCGCCTGGTTGGCCTTGATGCGCGGGCTCGGCACGAGATGCACCACGCTGCCGTCGAAGGAAAAATAATCGAGGTTGACGAACGAAGGGTAAGGCGGCGTCGTCAGCGTCAGGGCGAGCTTGTCGCCTTCCACCAGCGAGGTGGCATGCGACCGGGTTTGCAGCGTTGCAGCCGCGGCTCCGGCTCCCGCCCCATGGTTCTGCTTCCAGTAGGGGCCGAAAAGCTTGATCGCCTCGCATTTGTCGTCGCCGACTTCGCGCACCGCCAGCTTCGCCTCCGCCCCGCCCGGCGCTGATCGCAGCGCCTGTTTGAGCCGATCGGCGCCATGGCTGGCGGGCAGCCAGCCGCTGATGCTGACCGCCCCGTCCTGCGTGGACGATACCAGCGCCGAACAGGGAACCTGGTCCAGGATCTGCGCCACGCTCGCGGTCGGCGCCGGTTTGGCAGGCATGCTGGCAGGCGCCGCGGCCTCGGCGGCAGGCTGCGGCGCGTCCTGCCGCTGCATCCACCAGAACAGCCCGCCGCCCGCTACCAGCAAGGCAGCCAGCGCCGCCGAGACCGCGCTGACGGCGACCGGGCTGGCGGATCGGCGCTCAACGCCCATGCCTTGCAGGAAGCCGGCAATGGTCGGCGTGCGCGCCTCCCGCTCCAGCGCCAGCGCATGCTTCAGCGCGCGCCACTGCGACGCATTCAGATGCTTGGGCCGCTGCGGCTGCATGCCGGCGCTGCGGGCCTGCATCGCCGTCAGCCGGTCGAAGGGATGGCGTCCGGCGAGCAATTCGTAGGTGATGCAGGCGAGGGCGTAGATGTCGTCGCGCGGGTCCGGCTCCTGATGCTCCAGCATCTCGGGACTCGCATACGCCGGCGTCAGGCCGCCCAGGCTGCCGGGATCGAACACCGTCACCTCCGCCTGCTCGGTCGGCTTGTGTACCGCGCGGGCAATGCCGAAGTCGATCACCTTTACCTCGCCCGTATCGGTCAGGATGACATTGGCCGGCTTGAAATCGCAGTGCACGAAACCGCGTTCGTGCGCATAGGCAAGCGCTCGCGCCATGCCGTTGATGATGGGCGCCGCCTTCGCATAGGGCATGCCGGTGAAGTTCGGATCGCGCAGCATCTGGCTCAGCGGGCTGCCGGGCAGATACTCCATCGTCAGATAGACGGTGGAACCGTCGCGGTCGAAGTCGTACACCGTGACGATGTTCGGATGCGCCAGGGTCTGCGCCTTCTTGGCCTCGCGCTGCAAGGCGATCAGCGATTTCGGGTGGCCGCGGAACTGGACGTTGAGCACCTTGATCGCGATATAGGGCTTGCGGTCCGATGCCTCCAGCTTGCGCAGGTCGAGCGCCTTGTACACCATGCCCATGCCACCGAAGCCGATGCACTCCTCCAGCACGAAGCGGTTGTTGAGCGTATCGCCGACGCCCTTCATCACGCCGCCATCGCTCGGACCGGTCGATTCGCGCGGAAAGGAAGGCTGGACGGAATGGGTCGCATCGCCGGCGCGCGGGACATAAGCCGCGGTTTTCTCGACTTCGGCAAATCCACTGGTCTCCACCGACCCAGCCGCGCGCTGGCGCAGATCCGCATACACGTCCGGCGGCAGCAGCGTGCGGGTGCGCTCCTCGCTCAGGATCTGCTGCAGATGCGCCGAGCTGCCGCGGTCGCGGGCCAGCATGTCGTCCACCTCGGCCAGCAATTCGCCATGCGTCAGATTTCCGTTCTGAAAGCGGTAAAGCGTTTGTTCGAGATTGGCCATGGCGGTCCGTATCAGGGTCTACCGGGTTGACGATGCCAGCCGCTGCTGCGCACAAGGACTCGGCGGCGGCTAGTTCGAATCGGAATCCGGCCTTGGCGCCCTTTCCATGCTGGTAGCGGCCGGCCTTGTTCTCATTATTGGAATCCTTTAGTTGGCGTGTCCAAAACCGAAACTCGATTTGATACTGCGCAAAGGCCGTCTCCAGGCTGCTGCCCTCACTGCGGGCCGGCAGTTGCCGGAAGCGAGGCGAGTCGGCCGCTCAATGGCCATGTACCTGCAGCAAGCGCTCACCATGCCTGGGCTCAAGCCTCAATTGCCCTTCTGAAACGAAGCGGATAACGCCAAGGCGGAAAGGGGCCAAGCACGGGATTGCAGGTTTCGGAGGGCTCGTCAATAGTTGCGCACACAACCCTGACATCATTCATATTGTGCGCTTGTCATGCCCTCCCTATGCTGGGTTCTCATATTGCTCTTGGCAGAACCCGGGAGATCGCCATGCACACCACACCGGCTGAACACCTCGATACCGCGCTTGGCACTAACGCACCGCGACGCAGTTGCAGGTCGCGCATCCTGCGTCTTCGCCTGGGTCGCACCCGGTTGACGTTGGTGTGGCGGCCGCGCAAGCTGCCTTCTCTTCTCTGGCGCAAGCTGTTGCTGCGCGCCTGCATCGGACTGCTTGGCATGACTGCTTCGGCGCGGGCGCAAGTTCCGCCAAACACCCTGCCTACCGGCGCCCAGGTTGCCGCAGGCAGCGCTTCGGTATCACAGTCCGGCTCGGCCATGACGGTGACCCAGTCCACCCCCAAGGCCATCCTCAACTGGAACAGCTTCGACATCGGCCCGTCCGCCTCCGTCACCTTCAATCAGCCCAGCCGCGATGCCGTGGCGCTCAACCGCGTCGTTGGCATTTCTCCCAGCCAGATCCAGGGCCAGCTCAATGCCAACGGGCAGGTCTTCCTCGTCAACCCGCAGGGCATCCTGTTCGGTCCCACCGCTCAAGTGAATGTGGGAGGCCTGGCCGCCTCCACGTTGTCCATCAGCGATGCCGACTTCATGAGCGGCAATTACCGGTTCGAGCGCAATGGCGGCAGGGCGTCCGTCGTCAACCAGGGCCGGCTTACTGCGGCCGATGCCGGCTACATCGCCCTGCTGGCGCCGGAAGTGATCAATGAAGGCGTCATCACCGCCAGGCTGGGCACGGCGGCCATGGCGGCGGGTGAGGCTGTCACGCTGGATATGCAAGGCGACGGCAAAGTTGGCGTCAAAGTCGATGCCGCCACGATAAGTACGCTGGTCGAGAACAGACAGATGGTCTTGGCGGACGGCGGGGTCGTCTATCTCGGCGCAAAGGCCGCCGGCCAGCTGGCCAGCGCCATCGTCAGCAATGCCGGCACGGTCAAGGCAGCATCGATGGTCAACCGCAACGGCACCATTCGGCTTGAAGCCGCGGGCGGTCGCGTCCGGCATTCAGGCATCATCGACGTACGAGGCGTTGACGGCGACGGCGGAGAGGCTTCCATTCTCAGCGAGGCCGGCAACGTGGCGCTATCGGGTCGGATCGATGCGCGCGGCAGACAAGGCGGCCGCATCGATGTGCATGGACGGGATATCGAGATCAAGGGAGCTGCGCTCGACGCCAGCGGCCAGGACCAGGGCGGCGCGATCCGAATTGGAGGCGATTATCGCGGCGGCGGCGAAATGCCGCATGCCCGCACCGTGCTGGTCGACGAGGGCAGCCATCTGCTGGCCGATGCGGGGGAGAATGGCGCGGGCGGCCGCATCATTGTCTGGAGCGACGACTTCACCCGCTTCGAGGGGACGCTGAGCGCGCGCGGCGGAACACAGGGCGGCAACGGCGGTTTCGCCGAAGTATCCGGGAAGCGGCGCCTGGCATTCGAAGGCCAGGTCGACCTGCGCGCCCCGCGCGGCACGATGGGCACCCTGCTGCTCGATCCAACCGACATCACCATCAGCAACAGCGCCAACAGCGGCAGCAGTGCCTCCACCGCACCGGGAACAACGACCTACACTGGCAGTGGAACGACATCCAACCTGAGCGTGGCCACGCTTCAGAATACTTTGCAGACCGCTTCCGTGGTGGTCGATACCAGTTCCGCCGACAGTGGCAACGGCGACATCACGGTGGCCGATCCGATCAGCTGGAACGGCTATGCAAATCTCACCCTGCAAGCCACCCGCGACGTCAACATCAATGCGCCCATCACCAACACCCTGAGCGGCTCCTTGTACGTGACGGGGCGCGATATCAATTTCAATACAAACCAGCCGATTTCCATGGGTGTGAGCCTGACGGCGAACGCAACCCGGGACATCAACGTCAATGGCAACATCGCCACAGGGGCAACGGGATCAACGAGACTGGTGGCTGCCGGCGGGAATATTTTCGGCACCGGCCGTGTCAATTTCCTGAGTCCGACGACATTGCAGGTTGGCACTGGCGGACTCGTCCTGACCTCGGGGGACAATGGCGGCCGTTCCGACCTGACCAATGTCACCCTGGATTATGCGGATCCCAGCAAGACCTTCGGCGGCGGCTTGACGATACAGGGCTTCAACGACATCACACTGACGACTGCCGGCAACCAGACGCTCAAGTCCAACTACATCACGGTCACAGCGTTTCGCGACTTGAATGTCAGTCAGGACATCTCGTCCATCGGCTCCATATTTCTCAATTCGGCAGGGGCGGACATTTTTGGCGTCGGCCGCACCAATTTCACGGCGCCCATCACGATTACCCAGGATTTTGGCCAGATCTCGATGACATCCGGCTCCAATGGCGGCCGGGCCAATCTGACCAACGTGACCTTCGACTTCGTCAACGCCAACAAGACGGTCAGCACCTTCGTTCTTGACGGCTTCAATGACATCACCCTCAAGACCAATGGCAATGCGGCGCTTGCTTCGAAAGGCTTTGTTTCGGTTCGGGCGTTTGGAGACCTCAACATCAGTCAGGACGTGAGCTCCGTCGGCCTCATGGAATTGCGCGGCGGCTTCCAGGGCGGTCCGGGGCGCCTCAACTTTACGGCGCCGATCACCATCGGCCTGCCAAAGGCAAGCGTCACCCTGGTCTCGGGAAACCATGGCGGTTACGCCGACATGACGAACGTGACGTTCGATTATGTTGATTCAAGCAAGACCACCAACGCCATCCTGATTAGCGGTTTCAACGATATGACCGTGAAAACCGCGGGCAATCAGGCACTGGCGGCCACCTCCGGCGGCATTTCGATCAATGCCATGCGCGACATCAACATCAGTCAGGATATCAAGGTAGGACCAAGCGATCCCTTGACCTTGGTTGCGGCCGGAGCCAACTTCGCTTCCGGCACCGGCCGCATCAATGTCGCGTCGCCGCTCACCTTCACCCTCGGCACGGGACAAACCCGGATCTGGTCGGGCATTAATGCCGGGCGTCCCACCTTCAACAACATCACATTCGACTACGCGAGTCCGACAAAGCAGTTCGGCGCCGTCAACTTGCGCGGCTTTTCCGACATGACGCTGCACACCGTCGGCAATCAGCCCTTGGTATCCAACAGCAATATTCTGGCCATCGCTTACGGCAACATCGATTTCGGGATCGACCTGACATCCGGAGCCGGCCCCACCGATTACCTGCAGTTCATCACCACCGGCTCGGTGACCCAAACCGGCGGCAAGATCACCACCAACCTGCTCCGCGGCTCGGCCGGCACGACGGCAAGCTTTACACAATCGGGCAACATGGTGAGCACGCTCGGCCCCTTCACGAGCAACGGCCTCGCCCTGGTGGACAATCAGTCGCTGGCTACCAACGGCGCCGTCAGCAGCGGGACCGGAGCGACATCGATCACCGCCAATGGCTCGCTCACGGTATCCCATGCCATCAGCGGAGCAACCAACACGCTGGTGGCAAACGGCGCCGGGAGCGACATCGTTCTCAACACCGGCGCCTCCGTCACCAGTTCCGCAAGCGGAAACTCCCTCGTGCTGTCGGCCGGCCGCGGCTTCGTCAACAACGTTGGGGCGTCCGCTCTCAATGCCGGCAGCGGGCGCTGGCTGGTGTATTCGGCGAGCCCGGGCGTCGACACCTTCGGCAATCTGAACAGCAACAACACCGCCATCTGGAACGGCACCTTTGCGTCGCTCGCGCCGGGCAGCATCATTCAAACCGGCAACCGGTATGTCTTTTCCGCGCAGCCCACCCTCACCGTGAATGTCACCGGCAGCCTGAGCAAAACCTATGGCCAGGATGCCAGCGCCGCTGTCAACGCATTGGGCTATACCGTGTCCGGTTACCAGGGCGCGGTGAGTGGCGCCTTCCTGGGCGATACCGCCGCGTCGGCCATCGGCACGGGACCGGTGCTTTACTCCGCCGGCGCCGGCGCCGGTGCCAATGCGGCTTCATACAGCGTGATTGCGGACGTCAGCAGTGCCACTTCACCGGTTGGATACGCGTTTGCCAGCGGCACGCCAGGCAGCCTGACGGTCACTCCGGCGCCCATTACGGTCACCAGCACCGATGTGAGCAAGGTCTACGATGGCACCACCAGCGCCAGCGGCTCGCTGATCATCACGGCAGGCAGCCTGTACAACGGCAACACGCTGACTGGCGGCACTTTCGCGTTCGCCGACAAGAATGCCGGCGCTGGCAAGACGGTTCTGGTGTCCGGGGTCACTGCGAACGACGGCAATGGCGGCAACAACTACAGCATCAGTTACACCAGCAATACCAACAGCACGATCAGCCCCAGGCTGCTGACCGTTGCCGCTTCAGGTCAGAACAAGGTCTACGACGGAACGGCAACCGCAACGGTAACCTTCAGTGACGATCGCATCGCCGGCGATGTGTTGGCCATCAACTATGCCACCGCCAATTTCGCTGACAAGCACGCAGGCACGGGAAAGAGCGTGACGGTGAGCGGCATGGGCAAGAGCGGCGTGGATGCAGGAAACTATGTTTTCGCCAGCACCAATGCTTCCGCCACCGCCGACATCACGCCCGCGCCGCTGACTATCGCGGCGGACGACAAGAGCAAGGTCTATGGCGACGCCAATCCGACCTTGACTGCAACCTACGCCGGCCTGGTCGGCGCCGATACTGCTGCCGCGCTGACGGGAACGCTCAACCTGGCCACATCAGCAACCGCCGCCTCAAATGCGGGCACCTATGCCATCATACCCAGCGGGCAAAGCAGCGGCGACTACAGCATCAGCTATGTGCCCGGCACGCTCAGTATCACGCCGGCACCGTTGACGGTGTCTGCAGAGAATACGAGCCGCCAGTATGGGCTGTCGAATCCTGCCTTTAGCGCTTCTTACAGCGGCTTCAAGAACAGCGATAGCGCATCATCGCTGGGCGGCACGCTGGCGTTCTCGACGGCTGCGACGGCGGCCTCGAATGTGGGCGGCTACAGCGTTACGCCGAGCGGCTACAGCTCTTCCAACTACAGCATCAGCTATGCGCCTGGAACATTGAGCGTGACGCCGGCGCCCATCACCGTCAGCACTGCCAACGTCGTCAAGACCTATGACGGCACCACCAGTGCGGCAGGCAGTCCCATCATCACTTCAGGGGCACTCTACAACGGCAATACCTTATCCGGCGGCAGCTACGCCTTCCTCGACAAGAATGCCGGCACCGGCAAGACGGTGAGCGTCTCGGGCGTGACGGTCAGCGATGGCCATGGCGGCGGCAACTACAGCGTGACTTACGCCAGCAATACCGGCAGCACCATCAACCCCAAGCCGCTTACAGTCACCGCCGCCGGCCAGGACAAGGTCTACGACGGCACCGCTGCCGCCACGGTGACCCTGTCGGATAACCGCATTGCCGGCGACATCCTCTCCACCAGCTACGCCAGCGCCGTCTTCGGCAGCAAGAACGCCGGGGCGAATCAGGCCGTCACCGTGAGCGGT
>NZ_FZOT01000005.1 GCF_900188095.1 Noviherbaspirillum humi
TTTCCGCGGCTGAAGGAAAGAAGAAGCAACCTGGGCGCGCAGCTGTCGGGCGGGGAGCAGCAGATGCTGGCCATCGGGCGGGCATTAATGACCAATCCGCAGCTCTTGGTGCTGGACGAGGCGACCGAAGGGCTGGCGCCGATCATCCGGCAGGAGATCTGGGAAGCGCTGACGCGGCTGAAGGGCGAAGGGCTGTCGCAGATCGTGATCGACAAGAACATTGGCGCGCTGCTGAAGTTCGCCGACCGGCACTATGTGCTGGAGAAGGGCAAGGTGGTGTGGCAGGGCAGCTCGACCGAGCTGGCCGGCCAGCCGGACATCATTCATCAATATCTTGGAGTGTGAATTGGCACAGAACGGCAACAATCGTGTCGGCAACAACGACAACCGCATCCTGCACAATTATTTTCGCAGTTCGTCTTCCTACCGCGTGCGCATCGCCCTCAACCTGAAGGGGCTGCCATACACCTATGCGGCGGTGCACCTGAACCGCAACGGCGGCGAGCAGTTCCAGGATCCGTTCAAGGCGCTCAATCCGCAGGCGCTGGTGCCGGTGCTGAGCGACGGTGGTCTCCATATCAGCCAGTCGCTCGCCATCCTGGAGTACCTGGAAGAGAAATATCCGGAGGTGCCGCTGCTGCCGAAGTCCATCGAGGACCGCGCTTACGTGCGCCAGCTGGGGCTCGCCATCGCCTGCGAGATCCACCCGATCAACAACCTGCGCGTGCTGAAATACCTCACCGGCCCGCTCGGCCTGCCGGAAGAGGCAAAGAACCAGTGGACCAGGCACTGGATCAACCTCGGCCTGGAAGCTATCGAGGCGGAACTTGCCCGTTCGCCTAAGCGCGGCCGCTTCTGCTTCGGCGATACGCCGACCCTGGCCGACATCTGCCTGGTGCCGCAGATGTTCAATGCGGCCCGCTTCGGCGTCGATCTGAGCCGCTATCCGACCCTGTCCGCCATCGATGCGGAGTGCAACAAGTTGCCAGCCTTTCAGCAAGCGCATCCGGGCAAGCAGGTCGACTCGGAGTAATTTTCCGGATGAGTGGCAAAAATGCTACATAATGAGCATGCTCACCGTATACATGAACATGGGACGGACTTAATATTCCGGAAGAGAAATTTGGGATGACTTAGGTCACCTGTCCCGCCAGCGCCGCATGAACCCATTCGCGTTTTCGGGACGCACGACACAGAGAGAGATTGCTATCGTAGTCATTTGGCGACGGTGGTTGTGAGCCAGGCAGCTGCAACGTTTGGCGATAATCGGCGCACAAGCGTCATTCAAAGGAGAGAAAGAAAAATGAAGAAGGTTCATGCTCTGGCGGCTGTTGCTGCCGTTGCTGCCGCCGGCGTGGCGCAAGCCCAGACTTCGGTGCAGATCTACGGTATTTTCGATACCGGTGTCGAGCGCGTCACCAACGTCCAGGCCGCGACTGGCGCTGCCGCCGCAACCACTGGCGGTACTCTGTGGCGCATGCCGACCCTGACCGGCGGCCAGTTCCCGTCCCGCATCGGTTTCCGCGGCACCGAAGACCTCGGCGCCGGCCTGAAAGCCATCTTCACCCTGGAAAACGGCTTCGGTCCGGATTCCGGCGTGCTGAACCAGGGTGGCCGTCTGTTCGGCCGCCAGGCTTTCGTCGGCCTGTCCGGTAATTGGGGCGCGCTGACTCTCGGCCGTCAGTACACCATGCTCGGCGGTGCGATGGCTGATGTCGACGTCATCGGCCCGGCGCAATATTCCCTCGGCTCCATCGATCCGTACCTGCCGAATGCCCGCAGCGACAACTCCATCGCCTACAAAGGCACGTTTGCTGGCGTGACCGTCGGCGCCACCTATAGCCTCGGCCGCGATGCCGTCCTGGCCGGCGCAGGCGCGCCTCCGGGAACCGGTTGCGCCGGCGAGCGTGCCGGTGACTACCGTGCTTGCAAACAGTGGTCCGCCATGGTCCGCTACGACACCGCCAACTGGGGTGCGGCTGTCGGCTACGACCGCATCAACGGCGGTGCCGGCGGCACTTCGCCTTTCGGTCCGTCCACGATCGCTGCTCAGAACACCGTCGCTTTCACCAGCCCTGATCTGACCGACACCCGCATCAACGTTGGTGGCTACGCCAAGTTCGGCCCGGCCAAGGTCGGCGCCGGCATTCTGCGTCGCACCAATACCGCGTTCGCCACGACTGCGACCAGCAATCCGCGCAGCGACATGTACTACCTTGGCGCAGCCTACGACTTGACCCCGGCCTTCGTGCTCGACGGCCAGTTCGGTCGCTACGATGTGAAGGACAGCGGCAATGACGCTAATTTCCTGATCCTGCGCGGCACCTACAACCTGTCCAAGCGTACTTCGGTCTATGCGCTGGCTGGTTACATCCGCAACCAGGGCACCCAGTCGATCAGCATCAGCTCCGGCAACACAGCAACTGCTGGCGCTTCCCAGACCGGCATCATGACCGGCGTGAAGCACTCGTTCTAATCCACGTCATCACTCGGGGCCCTCGGGCCCTGTTGGTCAAAAAATATCCGGCCCTCGCGCCGGATATTTTTTTCTGCCGTTGCCGGCTTTCATTCGCCGGCGAACTCCGCCGCCGCCTTCGCCGTCCACAGCGCCTCCTTGTGAGACGGGAAGGGCGCGTCATAGCCTTCCAGCTCGCCATCCGCCCCGGCGAACTCGGTCCACCAGCCATCTTTCCTTTGGACGATCACGATGTCGCCATCGCGCCATGGCTTTTCTTGAAGCTCGCCTTCGTCGAGGGAAATGATGCGTGTGCCGCGGTGGGTGATGATGTCAGCCATGAAATACGATGCCTTTTCGAAAATGTGGTGTGAAGCAAGACTCCTGCACATCAGGCCATTGCGCGGGCAAAAAATTCAACCCCAACGCATGAAAATGGATAGATATGAATCTCGTCTTGTCTGACTGATCATTTCCCGGCGACGCATTCAACCCGGGACATGTTTCAAGCATACCGAAAGGCAAGTCATGAGCGACAAGCAATCCATACTCACCAATCGCCAGGGACATCCCATCAGCGACAACCAGTCGCTGCGCACGGTGGGCGAGCGCGGGCCGGCAACGCTGGAAAATTATCAGTTCATCGAGAAGATCACCCATTTCGACCGCGAGCGCATTCCCGAGCGGGTGGTGCATGCGCGCGGCGCCGGCGCCCACGGCTACTTCGAACCGACCGGCAAGGTCGGCGACGAGCCGGCCGCCAAATACACCCGCGCCAAGGTTTTCAACCAGATCGGTGTGCAGACCCCCATCTTTCTGCGCTTCTCCACCGTGATCGGCGGCAGGGAATCGCCCGAGACCAAGCGCGACCCGCGCGGCTTTGCCATTAAGTTCAAGACGGTGGACGGCAACTGGGATCTGGTCGGCAACAACCTGAAGGTGTTCTTCATCCGTGACGCGGTCAAGTTTCCAGACATGATCCACGCCTTCAAGCCAGACCCCGTTTCCAATCGCGAGGAACCCTGGAGATTTTACGACTTCGTTGCCATGCATCCGGAATCGCTGCACATGGTCACCTGGGTGAAAAGCCCTTGGGGCATTCCGGCCAACTATCGCGAGATGGAGGGCTCCGGGGTCAACACCTACAAGCTGGTGAACGACCAGGGCGTGGCGCATTTGTGCAAGTTCCATTTCCAGCCGAAGCAGGGCGTACGCAACCTGACGTCGCAGCGGGCAGCGGAAATCCAGATGAAGGACGTCGGCCATGCCACGGCCGATCTGTATGACGCGATCGAGCGCGGCGATTATCCCGAGTGGGACATGTGCGTGCAGATCATGAGCGATGACGACCATCCCGAACTTGACTTCGATCCGCTCGACGATACCAAGCGCTGGCCGGAAGACAAGTTCCCGCTGCTCAAGGTGGGCAGGATCGTCCTCAACCGCAATCCGGACAACTTCTTCGCCGAGGTCGAGCAGTCTGCCTTCGGCACCGGCGTGCTGGTGGATGGCATTGACTTCTCCGACGACAAGATGCTGCAGGGCCGGACGCTGTCCTATTCCGATACCCAGCGCTACCGCGTCGGCCCCAACTACCTTCAACTGCCGATCAACGCGCCGCATGAGGCTGCGCGTGCACACACCAACCAGCGCGACGGGCAGATGGCGATGTACGTCGACCAGGACGCCGGCAACAAGCATGTGAACTACGAGCCGAGCCTGCTCGGCCGCGGACTGCAGGAAGCGCCCAAGCCGCAGAAGGATTATCACCAGTGGGTGGAAGGCCATCTCGGCCGCTACCAAACGACCCGCACCGCCGACGACTACAAGCAGGCCGGCGAGCGCTATCGCACCTTCGAGGATTGGGAGCGGGAAGACCTGATCGCCAACATCGGCGGCGACCTGAAGCAGTGCCCGGAGCAGATCCAGCTGCGCATGGTCTGGCACTTCTGGCACTGCGACGAAGACTATGGCCGCCGCGTGGCCCAGGCCGCCGGCATCGATCTGGAGAAGGCGAAGGCGCTGCCGCCGCTGCCGGGCAAGCCCGCGCCGCACCAGCGCCGGCCGCAGTCGACCTATACCAGCGGCAAAGCGGAGGAAAAGGCTCCGTCCCAGGAGACTGCAGGCGCGAAGTGATGAGCTCAGTGCATGCGCAACTGCCAAAGCCCGGGACCGCCGGGCTTTTTTATCGGCTGATGTGACCGTCGGAAAATGCGTGATGGAAGCGGGCAGGGGATGGAGGAAAACCGGACGCCCAAAAACGAAAGGGACCCAGGCTTGCGCCTGGATCCCTGTATTCGTTGGTAGGCCGTGCGGGATTCGAACCTGCGACCAACGGATTAAAAGTCCGCTGCTCTACCAGCTGAGCTAACGACCCAACGAGGCCCGAATTATAGCGGAACAAATTTGAGATCGCTAGCGGTTTTGGCCAGAAATGCACGGTTTCAGCCGTGCCATCTTCAGTTGATCGCCGAGGTTGCCTTCAAGACTTCGTCGGCGGTGGTAACGCCCTGGGCGATCTTCAGCGCGCCCGCCTGCCGCAGCGGCGTCATGCCGTCGCCCATCGCTTGCCGGCGCAGCGCATGCAGGTCTGCCTCTTTTTTCATCAGCTGCGAAAACGGCTGCGTGACGGTCAGCAATTCATACAACCCGGTTCGGCCTCGATAGCCGGTCTGTCTGCATTCCGGGCAGCCAACCGCGCGGTACGCCACCTTGGGCTTCTCGATGTCGCCGCCTTCCGCAAGGCTCTGCCAAGTGTCATCGGAGAGCTCCGCGCCGGGCGCCTTGCAGCTCGGACACAGGGTGCGCACCAGGCGCTGCGCCATGATGCCGGCCAGGGTCGCTTCCAGCAGGTAATGCGGCACGCCCAGTTCCAGCAAGCGCATCACCGCCGACGGCGCATCGTTGGTGTGCAGGGTGGAGAGCACCAGGTGGCCGGTGAGCGCCGCCTGTATCGCCATCTCGGCTGTTTCGAGGTCGCGAATCTCGCCCACCATGATGATGTCCGGGTCTTGCCGCATCAGCGCCCGCACGCCGTCGGCAAAGGAGAGATCGATGCCGTGCTGCACCTGCATCTGGTTGAACGACGCTTCCACCATCTCGATCGGGTCTTCCACCGTGCAGACGTTCACCTGCGAGGTCGCCAGCGCCTTCAGCGTGGTGTAGAGCGTGGTGGTCTTGCCGGAGCCGGTCGGGCCGGTGACGAGGATGATGCCGTGCGGCCGGCTGGTGAGTTCGTCCCAGCGCTTTGCTTCAACGGGCGGAAAGCCCAGCTCCGGCAGCGTCTTCACCACCACTTCCGGATCGAAGATGCGCATCACCAGCTTTTCGCCGAATGCGGTGGGCAGCGTTGACAGGCGCAGCTCGATTTCCTGGCCGCCGTTGGTGCGGGTCTTGATGCGTCCATCCTGCGGCCGGCGCTTCTCGATCACGTCCATGCGCCCGAGCAGCTTGATCCGGGCCGTCATCGCCATCATCACCACGATCGGCACCTGGTAAACCTGGTGTAGGATGCCGTCGATGCGAAAGCGGATCGCGCCCATGTCGCGCTTCGGCTCGAGATGAATGTCCGACGCGCGCTGGTCGAAGGCGTACTGCCACAGCCAGTCGACGATGTTGATGATGTGCTGGTCGTTGGCGTCGACCTGCTTGTTGTTCTTGCCGAGCTCGACCAGCTGCTCGAAGTTGTTGCGCAGCGCGAGTTCCTGGCCGTTGGCCTTGTTGGCATCCTTGATCGATTTCGCCAGCGCGAAGAATTGCGCGGTGTACTGGGCGATGTCGAGCGGATTGGCGATCACCAGCTTGAGCTTGCGCCGCGTGACCTTGGCGATCTCCGCTTCCCATTCGCTGATGAAGGGCTCGGCGGTGGCTACCACCAGCTCGGCGGCGTTCATCTCGATCGGCAGGATGTTGAAACGGGCGGCGTAGCTGGCCGACATCACGTCGGCCACCTTGGCGAAATCGACCTTCAGGGGATCGATGCGGAAGAAGGGCAGCTTGACCTTGGACGCCATCCATTCCGACAGCCAGTCCAGCGTGAGCAGCTTGTGCGGGGGCAGGGCGGAGTGCAGCTTGGACTGCGCCACCGCGGTCAGCGGATGCATGCCGCTGCCGCCGTTCTTGAGAATGGATTGCGCCTTTTGATAAGCGGCGCGGGCTTCCGCCTGGGGCAGGATGCCGTCGCCGACCAGCCAGCCGAAGACCTGCTGCAGGTCGAGTGTCTTGGGAGCTGCCTTGTTCATGGGGATAAGTGTCGACCGGATGGATGCGTCTGGAATGTGTCGGTTGATGCTATCACAGGGACTTTGCCGCCCGGCCCTGACCTTGGTCATGGCGCCTTTCACCTGCAGCGCCGGATCAGCCGCCCTTCATGCCGTTGACCCAGGACTTCGCCGGCAACTTGGTGGCTGCCGTGATGGCGGCGGCGCGTTCGTACAGCTGGCCGAAGTCGAGTTCAGTGCGGTTCTTGAAGGCGATGGCGACCACGTTCCCGTCGTGGACCTCCGGCAGCGCGATCACCTGCGGGAAGGCGAAGCGCATCGCCTTCAGGTTCTTCGCATAGCTCGGATGATCGCCGAACAGATTGACCGTCATGATGCCGCCCTCGGCGAGGCAGGCGGCGCAGGCGGCATAGAACTCGGGCGTGTCCAGCACCGGGCCGCGGGCGGTGGCATCGTACAGGTCCACTTGCAGCGCATCCAGCGTGCCATGCCGCGCTTCGTCCATCACGAAATCCATCGCATCCATCTCCAGCACCGATAGCCGGTCGTCCTCCGGCGGCAGCTTGAACATGGAACGGCAGATCGCGACCACCGCCGGGTTCAATTCCACCGCCGTCACCCGGGCCTGCGGAAACTGGCGATGACAGAACTTGGTGAGCGCGCCGGTACCGAGGCCGAGCTGGGCAACGTGGCGCGGTTGGTCGATGAACAACATCCAGCTCATCATCTGCTGCGCGTATTCGAGTTCGATGGCATCCGGCTTGCGGATGCGCATCGCGCCCTGCACCCACTCGGTGCCGAAATGCAGGTAGCGCACGCCATCCTGCTCCGACAGGGTGACGGGGGCGAATTTCGGCTTGCGCGGCGCGGCTGCCTTGGCGGCGGGCTTGTCCGCGCTTTTGGTCGCGGTCTTGCGGGCTTTGGCCGGGCCGGCCTTCAGATTGCCTTCGGCTTCGATGGACTTGCGCTTGATGAGCATGGGATGGTTCTGCCGCCTTGCCGCGGCCTGAAAAAATGGCAAGCGCGCCGAGCCGGACGGGCGGGCGGTGCGCCGGAAGGCCGTCATTCTACCTAATGATGCCGCGCCATATCTCCAGTTTCTGCTCGAAGGAAAGCTGCATGTTCGCCGGCGAGGAAGAGGGCAGCACCAGGGTGTCGAAGCCGGCTGCCTGGAACTGGGGTTCGAACTTGCCGGACGTCTTGCCGTTGAAGCAGACGCGAAACAGCCGCGGGCATTGCGCCTTCAGGATGGAAAAATCATTTGGCTGCGCCTGGCGGATGGCGGTGTCGAGGCTGCCCTCGCGGGCACAGACGTCGATTACATCCCACAGGCCGATGCCATGCACATCCAGCCGCAGCAGGCGCTGCTCGTAGGGCAGGGCGGCGATGTCTTCTTCCAGTACCGCCGACAGCAGGCGCCAGAACTGATTGCGCGGATGGGCGTAATACTGCGCCGCCTTGAGCGAGGCCTCGCCAGGGAAACTGCCGAGCACGAGGATGCGGGTGCGATCGCTGATGACGGCCGGGAAACCGGTCTTGAGCGGCGTCGAAGCCTTGTTGGCGGCATGGGTAGCGGAAGACGGGCGGGGCATATATTCTGCAGTGAGCGGTCCGGGTAGATTCTAGACTTCGGCCGGCTGCAAAAATTCATCGCACAAAATCCATCAGCATGGGAGGAGACAGCATGCAGGAAAAGGTCATGATCATCACCGGCGGCAGCCGCGGCATCGGCGCGGCGACGGCGCGCCTGGCCGCTGCCGCCGGCTATGCGGTCTGCATCAATTATCGGCGCAATCGAGAGGCGGCGCAGGCGCTGGTGGCGGAGATCGAAGCCGGCGGCGGCAGGGCGATGGCGCTGCCGGGCGATGTCGCCGAGGAGGCCGATGTGCTGGCGCTGTTCCGCGCCGTGGATGATGCGTACGGCCGGGTAACCGCCCTGGTGAACAACGCCGGCATCCTGGAGCGGCAGATGCGGCTGGACGAAATGGACGTCGGTCGGCTCGGCCGCGTACTGTCCACGAATGTCATCGGCAGCTTTCTCTGCGCCCGCGAGGCGGTGCGGCGCATGTCCGCCCGCCACGGCGGCCGCGGCGGCGCGATCGTGAATGTCTCCTCGGTGGCGGCGCGGCTCGGATCGCCGCATGAGTACATCGACTATGCGGCATCCAAGGGGGCGATCGATGCCATGACGGTGGGTCTGGCCAAGGAAGTGGCGGCCGAGGGCGTGCGGGTGAATGCGGTGAGGCCGGGCGTGATCTATACCGAGATCCATGCCAGCGGCGGCGAGCCGGGCAGGGTGGACAGGGTGAAGGACACGGTACCAATGAAGCGCGGCGGCCAGCCTGAAGAGGTGGCGACCGCCATCCTCTGGCTGCTGTCGGAGGCGGCGTCCTACACCACCGGCGCCATCATCGACGTTGCCGGCGGCAGATGAAACGCAACGTTTTCGCTGCAAGGCGTGCATTGCCGGGAGGATTGACTACAATGAATTCACAACATCAAAACAAGGAGACAGTCATGGACCATGCCGCCCGCCAGATCGATGCCCTGCTCGACAAGTACGCGGAGAGCCACCGCAACCCGGTCAATGAAGCCATCCACTGCATCTGCATCCCGGCCATCGTATTCTCGCTGCTCGGACTGCTGTGGGCCGTCCATCCCTATGTCGCCGGCGCGGTGGTGGCCGGGGCCATGTTCTACTACCTGATGCTGTCCCCAGCCTTCGCCATCGGCATGCTGCTCATGACCTGCGCCATGCTGTGGCTGCTGGCCTTTCTGCCGCAGGAACAGATGGTCATGATTTCGCTGGCGGTCTTCGTGCTGGCCTGGATCGGCCAGTTCATCGGCCACAAGATCGAAGGCAGGAAGCCCTCCTTCTTCGACGACCTGCGCTTCCTGCTGATTGGTCCGCTGTTCGTGCTCGGCCTGCTTTATCGCCGTCTCGGCATGCATTTCTGACCAGGCTTTCACACGGAAAGAACATGCGGGCGATCAGCCTGGAGTCGTCTCGTACCAGTGGCGGGATCGGTTGACCACGGCGACGACGAACAGCATCACCGGCACTTCGATCAGCACGCCAACCACCGTGGCGAGCGCAGCGCCGGACTGGAAGCCGAACAGGCTGATGGCGGTGGCGACCGCCAGCTCGAAGAAGTTGGACGCGCCGATCAGGGCCGAGGGGCCGGCGACGCAGTGCGCCACGCCCAGGCGGCGGTTGAGCAGATAGGCCAGCCCGGAGTTGAAGAACACCTGGATCAGGATCGGCACTGCCAGGATGGCGATGACCAGCGGCTGCTCGGTAATAGCCGTGCCCTGGAAGGCGAACAGCAGCACCAGGGTCAGCAGCAGGGCCGAGATCGAGAACGGCCCGAGCCGACTTACGGCGCGCTCCAGGTGGGCCGGCCCCTTGGCCAGCAGGGCGGTACGGATGAGCTGGGCGATGATCACCGGCACGATGATGTACAGGCCCACCGAGATGACGAGCGTATCCCAGGGAACGGTGATGGACGCCAGCCCGAGCAGCAGCGCCACCAGCGGCGCGAAGGCGACGATCATGATGGCGTCGTTGAGCGCCACCTGAGACAGGGTGAAATACGGGTCGCCCTTGCAGAGCTGGCTCCAGACGAACACCATCGCGGTGCAGGGCGCCGCCGCCAGCAGGATCAGACCGGCGATGTAGCTGTCGATCTGGTCCGGCGGCAGCCAGGCGGCGAACACCTGCCGGATGAAAAGCCAGCCCAGCAGCGCCATCGAAAACGGCTTCACCAGCCAGTTCACCGCCAGGGTGACGCCGATGCCGCGCCAGTGGCCCTTTACCTGGGACAGCGCGCCGAAGTCGATCTTGATGAGCATCGGAATGATCATCACCCAGATCAGCACGCCCACCGGCAGATTGACCTTCGCCACTTCCAGCCCGGCGATCCCCTGGAACAGGGCGGGGAAGGCGCGGCCAAGCAGGATGCCGGCGACGATGCACAGCGCCACCCAGATGGTCAGGTAGCGTTCGAAGAAGCCTATCGCCGGCTTGGCGCCGCCGGCGACGGCGGTGGTGTGGGAGGTGGTCATGGCGCGAAGTTCATTGCTGGTCGACCGGCATCGCGCCGATCTTGCGGATTTCCTGCTGTAGGGCCTGCCTGTCCAGCGCGTGCAGCGGCAGGCTCACCAGAACGTTCATGCGCGCCCCGATCTGCCGGAAGATGCGTTCGAAGGCGTCGCGCTTCACGTCGTTGGTGCCCTGCACGGCGGCGGGATCTTCGAAGCCCCAGTGTGCCGTCACCGGATGGCCCGGCCAGACCGGGCAAGCCTCGCCGGCGGCGTTGTCGCAGACGGTGATGATGAGATCCATTCGCGGCGCGCCGGGCGCCGCGAACTCCTCCCAGCTCTTGCTGCGAAGGTCATCGACGGGATAGCCGGTTTTTCTCACTTGTTCGATGGCGAAGGGATTGACCTTGCCGCCCGGCTTGCTGCCGGCGCTGAAGCCCTTGAACCGCCCCTGGCTCATCGTGGTGGCCAGGGCCTCGGCCATGATGCTGCGGGCGGAGTTGGCGGTGCAGAGGAAAAGGATGTTGCAGGTCTCGTCGGTCATGGTAAGGGCCTTGCTGAAGGGCGGATCAGGGGCAGGTTCCGTCCGGGCTGGCGGAACAGGCGGAAACGGTTGCCGCCGGCAGGCAGGGATTGCCGCCGCAGCAGTTCTCCGTGAGGAAGGCGATGAGTTGATTCATCGTCTCGAAGCGGGCCGAATAGATGATCTGGCGGCCTTCGTGGCGCGCCTGCAGCAGGCCGGCGTTGAGCATGTCCTTCAGGTGGAAGGAAAGCGACGAGGCCGGAATCTGCAGCTCGCTGGAGAGGGCGCCGGCGGTCAGGCCCTGCGGGCCGGTCTGGACCAGCAGGCGGAAGACGGTGAGGCGGTGTTCGTTGGCGAGGGCACCGAGGGCGTGTACGGCTGACGGGAAGTCCATGGAAGGAAACGGTTCAAGCGCTGAATAATTCGAGTTTAATCGAAACTTTCGATAATTGTCGAAATAATTGCGCCGCCTCGACGGTCGGCGCCCCCGAATGAAATTGCCGGCATCGTTCTGCAGGGCGGCATTCCGCGGCCGGGGTTGAAATATGGGATAAGTGCATCCTGCAATGAAAAACGCCCCGTTTGCGGGGCGTTTTGCTTGATCGATCCAACCAGCGGGCGTCGGTCAGCGCACCGCCATGCCCAGCAGCATGTCGTTCAGCCGCTTGACGAACCCGGCCGGGTCTTCCAGGGAGCCGCCTTCGGCCAGCATCGCCTGATCGAACAGGATGTGCGACCAGTCGCCGAACTTCGCCTCCTCGTACTTCAGGCGCTGGACCAGTGCATGATTCGGATTGATCTCGAGGATGGGCTTGCTGTCGGGCGCCTTCTGGCCGGCCGCCTTCAGCATGCGCACCAGGTTGCCGGACAGCTCATGCTCGTCGGCCACCAGGCAGGCCGGCGAATCGGTCAGGCGGAAGGTGACGCGCACGTCCTTGGCCTTGTCCGCTAGGCTGGCCTTCATCTTCTCGACCAGGTCCTTGTACTCGGCCTCGGTCTCCTCATGCTGCTTCTTCTCGGCTTCGTCCTCCAGCTTGCCGAGGTCGAGGTCGCCCTTGGCCACCGATACCAGTTCCTTGCCTTCCACCTCGTGCAGGAAGGACAGCATCCATTCGTCGACCCGGTCGGTCAGCAGCAGCACTTCCACGCCCTTCTTGCGGAAGATCTCGAGGTGCGGGCTGTTCTTGGCGGCGACATAGGAATCGGCGGTGACGTAATAGATCTTGTCCTGGCCCTCCTTCATGCGGCCGATGTAGTCGTCGAAGGAGACGGTCTGGGCATCGCTGTCGTTCTGGGTGGAAGCGAAGCGCAGCAGCTTGGCGATGCGCTCCTTGTTGGCCGCGTCTTCGCCGATGCCTTCCTTCAGCACCTGGCCGAACTCCGTCCAGAAGGTGGCGTACTTGTCCTTCTGCGCCTGGTCGTCGCTGTTGGCCAGCTCTTCCAGCAGGCCGAGCACGCGCTTGGTGGAGCCTTCGCGGATGGCTTTCACGTCGCGCGATTCCTGCAGGATTTCGCGCGATACGTTCAGCGGCAGGTCGGCGGAGTCGATCACGCCCTTGACGAAGCGCAGGTAGACCGGCATCAGCTGCTCGGCATCGTCCATGATGAACACGCGCTTGACGTAGAGCTTGATGCCGCCGCGCTTGTTGCGGTCCCAGAGGTCGAACGGCGCCCGCGCCGGGACGTAGAGCAGCTGGGTGTACTCGCTGCGGCCTTCGACCCGGTTGTGGGTATAGGCCAGCGGCGCCTCGTAATCGTGGGCGACGTGCTTGTAGAACTCCTCGTACTGCTCCGGCGTGATGTCGGACTTGCTGCGGCTCCAGAGCGCGCTGGCCTGGTTGACGGTCTCGAACTCGTCGCGGATGACGGTTTCCTTCTTCTCCTCGTCCCACTCCTCCTTGTGCATCTGGATCGGCAGGGAGATGTGGTCGGAGTACTTGCGCACAATGGACTTCAGGCGCCAGCTCGACAGGAATTCGTCCTCGCCCTCGCGCAGGTGCAGGACGATGTCGGTGCCGCGGCTCGGCTTGTCGATGGTCTCGACGCTGAAGTCGCCCTCGCCGCCGGATTCCCAGCGCACGCCTTCGGCCGCCGGCAGTCCGGCACGGCGGGTTTCGACCGTGATGCGGTCGGCGACGATGAAGGCGGAGTAGAAGCCCACGCCGAACTGGCCGATCAGGGCGGCATCTTTCTGCTGGTCGCCGGACAGCTTCGAAAAGAATTCCTTGGTGCCGGACTTGGCAATGGTGCCGAGATGCTGGATGGCTTCGTCGCGGCTCATGCCGATGCCGTTGTCGGAGATGGTGATGGTGTGCGCGGCCTTGTCGAAGGTGACGCGGATGCGCAGCTCGCCGTCGTTCTCGTACAGCTCGGCATTGTTGATGGCTTCGAAACGCAGCTTGTCGGCGGCGTCTGAGGCGTTGGAGATCAGCTCGCGCAGGAAAATTTCCTTGTTGGAGTACAAGGAGTGAATCATCAGCTGCAGAAGTTGCTCGACCTCTGCCTGGAATCCCATCGTTTGCTTTTCGGATGCTGCCATTTTTTCCTCGATCGGTTGCAGGTTCGTGTGCTTGAAAGGGTTGCGCGCCATTCCCATGGCAGGAATGGCAATGTTCGCACAGATGGGGACGCCGTTTGCCTTTTCAAGGGATGACAGGTGAAGCCGGGAAACATTTTCCGGCGCGCCGGGATGCCGCGCCGCCAGCGAGTGCGCCATGCATGACAGGGATCAAGGTAAAATCGAGGCTTTCCGCCTCCGCGCGCATTCGCGTCGCCAAACCGCTTCCGGAGTCTTGCATGTCCTTCTACGAAAAACTCAAAGCCCTGAACATCGAACTGCCCGCCGTCGCGGCGCCGGCCGCCAGCTATGTGATGTACGCCCAGACCGGCAATACCGTTTTCCTTTCGGGCCATATCGCCAAGAAGGACGGCAAGCCCTGGGTCGGGCAGCTCGGCAAGAACCTGGGCACCGAGGAGGGCAAGCAGGCGGCGCGGGCGGTGGCGATCGACCTGATCGCCACGCTGCAGGCAGCCTGCGGCGGCGACCTGAACCGCGTGCGCCGCATCGTCAAGGTGATGAGCCTGGTGAACTCCACCCCGGACTTCACCGAGCAGCACCTGGTGACCAATGGCGCCTCCGACCTGCTGGGCGAAGTGTTCGGCGAGCAGGGCAAGCATGCCCGCTCCGCGTTCGGCGTCGCCCAGATTCCGCTCGGCGCCTGCGTGGAAATCGAGCTGATCGCTGAAATCGCCTGAAGAAGATATTGATGAAACTAGAAAATCCCGCCCCCATCCAGTGGCATTTCTCGCAGCGCGCACAGCAGCTGCAGAGCTCCGTCATCCGCGACATCCTGAAGGTCACCGTCAACCCGGACATCATCTCCTTCGCCGGCGGCCTGCCGTCGCCGGAAACCTTCCCGGTGGAGCGCATGCGCGCCGCCCACGACGCCGTGCTGTCGCGCGTCGGCAAGGTGGCGCTGCAGTACGGCCCGAGCGATGGCTACGCGCCGCTGCGCGAATGGATCGCCGGCTCGCTTTCGACCAGCGATTCGACGATCCTGCCGGAACAGGTGCTGATGCTGTCCGGCTCCCAGCAGGGCCTGGATCTGATCGCCAAGGTGCTGATCGACGAAGGCAGCAAGGTGCTGGTGGAAACCCCGAGCTATCTCGGTGCGCTGCAGGCCTTCTCGGTCTACCGTCCGAATTTCGTTTCGGTCGCGTCGGATGACGGCGGCATGCTGCCGGAAGCGCTGGAAGGCGTGGCCGACGGCGCCCGCCTGCTGTACTCGCTGCCCAATTTCCAGAACCCGACCGGCCGCACCATGCCGCTGGAGCGCCGCATCGCGCTGGTGGAAACCTGCGCCCGGCTCGGCCTGCCGCTGATCGAGGACAATCCCTACGGCGACCTCAGCTACCGCGGCGAGCCGCTGCCGAAGATGCTGAACATGAATCCGCATGGCGTGATCTACATGGGCTCCTTCTCCAAGGTGCTGACGCCCGGCATCCGCCTCGGCTACGTGGTGGCGCCGGTGGCCCTGATCGCCAAGCTGGAGCAGGCCAAGCAGGCGGCCGACCTGCATACCGCCCAGCTGACCCAGATGGTGGTGCACGAGGTGGTGAAGGACGGTTTCCTCGATGAGCACGTGCCGACCATCCGCAAGCTCTACGCCGACCAGTGCCAGGTGATGCTCGACGCGCTGCAGGAATTCTTCCCCAAGTCCGCCACCTGGACCCGGCCGGCGGGCGGCATGTTCATCTGGGTGACCCTGCCGAAGCACATCGACAGCATGGAGCTGCTGAAGGAAGCGGTACAGCAGAACGTCGCCTTCGTTCCCGGCGCACCGTTCTACGCCAACGAGCCGGCGCACAACACCCTGCGCCTGTCCTTCGTCACCGTGCCGCCGGAGAAGATCCGCCAGGGCGTGGCGACGCTTGGCAAGCTGATCGCGTCCAAGCTTTAATCGCCGCGCCATCCATCGAAAAAGGCAGCCCGCTTGCGCGGCGCTGCCTTTTCTTTTGGCCTGTCGGCCGACGGATGCTGGGGTTGATTCAGCCGCGTGCTTCCGCCCGTAGCGCGCGGCGCAGGAACGGGCGCAGCAGGCGCGCCAGCCGGGCAGCCGTTGCCCCCGGCAAAGCGGCCGAGGACGATGGCTGCGCACGCTCCAGCCGCATCACCGCGCGGCCCACGCCCTCCACCAGGGTGAGGCCATGGTTGGGTACGACATAGGATTGGCCTGGGTGAAGCTCGATGTCGGCCGGCTCGCCGAAAGCGGTGATCAATAGCCGTCCCGAGACGCAGCCCACGCGGCGGTGGCGGGCACGCCGCAGCGCCAAGGGCTGGTTCTCCTGCAGCAGCAGTTCCAGGCGGCCGGCGAGGCCGGCATGCAGGCGGGCTTCCATCGCTTTCTCCTTCCGTTCGATCAATGGCGATGGGAAAAGCATAGCCGGCGGCGGCGGGGCGCAACAGGCGCAGCATCCGAGAATTGTGACCATTACAGTGCGGTCTGGCATAAACTGTACTGGTCGAAAACGCAGCCAACTGTATCTCTGCAAGCGTCGTGCGCTGCTGCAGAATCCTTGGATACTGATCAGGCCCTCATATGTCCAGCCAACTCAACCTCTACGAGCATCTCGCCGACGAACTCGGCGGGCTGATCGCCGGCCGGGTGTTCGCACCCGGCGACCGCCTGCCGTCGATCCGCCGCCTGGCGCAGCAGAAGCGGCTGTCGATCAGCACCGTGATGCAGGCTTTGCGCCTGCTGGAAGACCGCGGCCTGATCGATGCCCGGCCCCAGGCCGGCTTCTACGTCCGGCACCGGCCGAAATCCCTGCCGGGCGGCATTTCGGACGGCAGCCTGCCGGCGCCGGCCTTCGTCGGCATCACCAATCTGCTGATGCAGGTGATGCGCGACAACGAAGGTCCGGGCATCGTGCAGCTCGGCTCCGCCTGGCCGCCGGATGAACTGCTGCCGATTCAGCGCATCCAGAAGACGGTGGCGAGCGTGGTGCGCAGCGATCCGTCGCTGCTGGCGCGGGAGCGCTGCACCGCGCACAACGAGCCCGGCTTCGTGCGCCAGGTGATACGCCGCGCGGTGGACTGGGGCACGCTGGATCCGGCCGAGATCGTGGTCATGAATTCCTGCACCGAGGCGATCAGCATCAGCCTGCGGGCGGTCGCCAAGCCGGGCGACACCATCGCGCTGGAGTCGGCGACTTACTTCGTGCTGCTGCAACTGATCGAAAGCCTTGGCATGAAGGCGCTGGAAATTCCGACCGATCCCGAGACCGGCATCTCGGTGGATGCGCTGGAGCTGGCGCTGAACCAGGGCCTGGTGCAGGCATGCCTGCTGATCCCGAACTGCAACAACCCGCTCGGCACCATCATGCCGGAGCTGAACAAAAAGCGGCTGGCGGCGCTGGTGGCCAAGCACGACATTCCGCTGATCGAGGACGACATCTACGGCGACCTGTGCTTCACCGCCGAGCGGCCCTGGCCGGTGAAGGCCTACGACACCAGCGGCAACGTGCTGCTGTGCTCTTCCTTTTCCAAGGTGATCAGCCCGGCGGTGCGGGTCGGCTACGTGGTGGCCGGCAAGTACGTGCAGCAGATCGCCTTCCTGAAGACGGTGACCACCGGCAGCACCAACCATTTCTTCCAGGCAGTCCTCGGCGACTACGTCGGCAGCCGGCATTACGATGCCCAGGTGCGGCGCATGCGGCGCGCGCTGGCGCAGCGCATCGCCCAGATGTCGGACGCGGTATCCGCCGCCTTCCCGGCGGAGTGCTCCATTTCCCAGCCCAAGGGCGGCTTCGTGCTGTGGATCGCGCTGCCGCCCCAGGTGGATGCGCTGGCGCTGCATGGCATGGCGCTGGCGCAAGGGATTGCGATGATGCCGGGCCAGCTGTTCTCGGCCTCGGGCCGCTACCGGAACTACCTGCGCCTGAATTGCGGCAATGCCTGGAGCGGCGAAATCGACAATGCCGTGAAGCGGCTGGGGCGGCTGGTGCACGAGGCGGCCGCATGAATCGACTCGGAGGAGAAAAAACCATGCTGGAACTGCGCCCGAACTGCGAATGCTGCGACCGCGATCTGCCGGCGGAATCGTCCGACGCACGAATCTGCAGCTTCGAATGCACCTTCTGCCTGGATTGCGCCGAGGGCGTGCTGCGCAATACCTGTCCCAACTGCGGCGGGGAACTGGTGCGCCGCCCGGTCCGGCCGGCGGAGAAGCGTACCGCCTTCCCGCCGTCGACGCGGCGCGTATTCAAGCCGCTGGAGGGAGAACGGCGCGAGAAGCATGCCGCCTACTTGCAGCGCTACGCCGGCATTCCGCCTGCCGAGCGCTAGAACTTCACCATCTCCCCATGCCGCAGCACCCGGAACTGCTCCGGTGGCAGCTTGGCCTTCAGCACTTCCTGCGCCAGCACCTTGGGCGGCTCGTCCAGCGGCTCGTCGGTCAGTTCGAAGGTGCCCCAGTGGATGCCGATGGATTGCCGGGCCTGGATGTCGCGGTGAATCTTGACGGCCTCCTCGGGATTGACGTGCTGGTTGTGCATGAACCAGCGCGGCTCATAGGCGCCGACCGGCAGCAGCGCCAGGTCGAAGCCCTTGAATTTCTTGCCGATGTCGGCGAAGTCCCGTGAGTAGCCGGTGTCGCCGGCGAAGAAGACGGAGAAGGGTTTGGCCGCGCCGGCCGCCGTGTTGAAGATCCATCCGCCCCACAGCGTCTTGAAGCGGTCGGTCAGGCCGCGCGCCGACCAATGCTGGACCGGCGCCATGGTGACATCGATGCCGCCGGCGTTCGTCTTGTCCCACCAGTCCAGTTCGCGGGCATGGGTGATGCCTTGCTCCGCCAGCCACGGCTTCAACCCGAGCGGCACCAGAAATAGCGGCGGTCCGCCGGCCTGGGCATTGAGGGCGCGCACGCTGTCGAGGTCGAGATGGTCGTAGTGGTTGTGGGAGATCACCACCACGTCGATGCGCGGCAATTCCTCCAGCTGCAACCCCGGCGGCACCTTGCGCTGCGGGCCGAGGAAGGAGAAAGGCGAGGCGCGCTCGGAGAAGATGGGATCGGTGAGCACGTTCACGCCATTGAGCTGCAGCAGGGTGCTGGCATGACCGATCCAGGTCAGCGTGGTTTCGCTGCGGTTGGCCTTGAGCCACGCGATGTCCGGCTTGTCGAGCGGGAAGCGGTAGCCGTTTGCGGGCGGCTTCGGCAAGCCTTCGGTCAGCCGCTCCCATTGCCACGTGAGGAAGGAACCGCCGATGGGCCCCTGCATGTAGTTGTTGCGGAAACCTGTTTCGGTGTGGTGCGGCTTGGCCGGATCGAAGTAGGGATTGCGGGTGGCGCAGCCGAAGCCGGCCAGCGCGACCGCCGCCGCCAGGCAGGCCAGGCGGTGGCGTTTCAGGAAGGCGCGGCCCAGGCGGACCGCGCCGGCGAGTCGCCTCATTTGCCGACCGGCGTCAGGACGCTGGCCTTCAGGCGCGATTCCAGCGCCTTGCCCTTGCGCGCCCGCTTGCCGAAATGCGATTGCAGTTCGGACGCCGACAGCTTCAGCACCTGCGGCTTGCCGCCGCGGCCGGTGCCGGACACCAGCACGCCGCGCTGGTCGATCGGCTGCGCGGCGAGCAGCTTCTCGTTCTTTTCCAGCTCCATCAGGATCACGCCGCGTCCGCCGCCGGACTGCAGCTTGACTTCGTCCAGGCCAAATACCAGCACCCGGCCCTGGGCCGAGAGGCAGGCGAGGGCGCTGGCGCCGTCGAACACCACCGCCGGGGCCAGCGGCTCATCGCCTTCATCGACGGTGATGAAGGACTTGCCCGACTTGTTGCGGCTGACCAGGTCGCCGGCCTTGGCCATGAAGCCGAAGCCGCCGGTAGTGGCCAGCAGCAGCGTCGTGTCGGCGGTGCCGACGAAGTAGTGCAGCAGGCGGGTGCCGCTGGCCAGGTCCACCAAGGTGGTGATGGGCACGCCGTCGCCGCGGCCGCCGGGCAGGGCGGTCACCGGCACCGAATACACCCGGCCGTTGGAGCCGACCGCGAGCAGGTTGTCCACCGTGCGGCATTCGAAGGCGCGGTAGAGGCCGTCGCCGGCCTTGAAGGTGAACTGCGCCGCATCCAGGCCATGGCCGCCGCGGGCGCGCACCCAGCCCTTCTGCGACACGATCACCGTCACCGGCTCGTCGATCACCTTCTGCTCCATGACGGCCCGCTCGGCTTCCTTGATCAGGGTGCGGCGGGCATCGCCGAACTGCTTGGCATCGCCCTCGATTTCCTTGATCACCAGCCGCTTCATCGACGCCGGGTTGTCGAGCAGGTCCTGGAGCGTGGTCTTTTCCTTGCGCAGCTCGTCCAGTTCCTGCTGGATCTTGATCGCTTCCAGCCGGGCCAACTGGCGCAGCCGGATTTCCAGGATGTCCTCGGCCTGGCGGTCTGACAGGCGGAAGGCCTTGATCAGTGCCGGCTTCGGCTCGTCCGATTCGCGGATGATGCGGATCACCTTGTCGATGTTGAGCAGCACTGCTTCCCGGCCTTCCAGGATGTGGATGCGGTCGTCCACCTTCTGCAGGCGGAACTGAGTGCGGCGGGTGACGGTGACGAAGCGGAAATCGATCCACTCGCGCAGCACGTCCAGCACGCCCTTCTGGCGCGGCCGGCCGTCGCGGCCGATCATCACCAGGTTGATCGGTGCGCCGTTCTCGAGCGAGGTATTGGCCAGCAGGATGTTCATGAACTCCGTCTGGTCCAGGTTCTTGGACTTCGGCTCGAACACCAGGCGCACCGGCGCATCCTTGCCGGATTCGTCGCGCACCGTGTCCAGCACCGACAACACCGTCTGCTTCAGCGCAAGCTGCTCCGGCGACAAGGATTTCTTGCCGAGCCTGACCTTGGGATTGGTCAGCTCCTCGATCTCTTCCAGCACCTTCTGCGACGAGGTGCCCGGCGGCAGTTCGGTGACCACCGCCTGCCACTGGCCACGTGCGAGGTCTTCGATCTTCCAGCGGGCACGCACCTTCACCGAGCCGCGGCCGGTGGCGTACATCTCGGCGATGGCGGAGGATGGGGTGATGATCTGGCCGCCGCCCGGGAAGTCCGGGCCGGGGATGAATTCCATCATCTCCGCATGCGACAGCTTGGGATTGCGGATCAGCGCCACTGCCGCCTTCGCCACCTCGGTCAGGTTGTGCGACGGGATCTCGGTGGCGAGGCCGACGGCGATGCCGGAGGCGCCGTTGAGCAGCACGAAGGGCAGGCGGCCCGGCAGCAGCTTGGGTTCCTGGGTGGAGCCGTCGTAGTTCGGCTGGAAATCCACCGTGCCCATGTCGATCTCGTCGAGCAGCAGGCGGGAAATCGGCGTGAGGCGCGCTTCGGTATAGCGCATCGCCGCCGCGCCGTCGCCGTCGCGGGAGCCGAAGTTGCCCTGGCCGTCGATCAGCGGGTAGCGCAGCGAGAAATCCTGGGCCATGCGCACCAGCGCATCGTAGACCGACTGGTCGCCGTGCGGATGCAGCTTGCCGAGTACGTCGCCGACCACGGCGGCGGACTTGCGCGGCTTGGCGGTCGGTCCCAGCCCGAGGTCATGCATGGCGTACAGGATGCGGCGCTGCACCGGCTTCTGGCCGTCGCAGACGTCGGGCAGGGCGCGGCCCTTGACCACCGAGATGGCATAGTCGAGATAGGCGCGCTCGGCGAAGGTGGCCAGCGTCAGCGATTCGCCGTCGCCCGACGGCATGTTGTCGAAGAGGGTAGCTTGTTCAGTCATCGTGATTGCGGCTCGTTCAGGCAAATCATTCGAGAACCGGCGCGGGCATGTTGCGCCGCGCCGGTATGGTCATGTGTATCCTGGCAGGGGCCAGGGCGGGCGCATCGTTGGCGGCCACCATCAGGCGCTGCGCCTCGGGCTGGTACAGGCGGAAGAACTGGGTCACCAGCTGCACGTAGTTGCGGGTTTCCGCATAGGGCGGAATGCGGTTGCGGTGTTTCTGCACCGCGCCCTCGCCGGCGTTGTAGGCGGCCAGCACCAGGTCCGGCCGCTGCGGGAACAGCTTCTGCAGGTCGCGCAGGTAGCGTGCGCCGAGCCGGATATTGGTCTTCGGGTCGGCCAGCTTCTGTTCCAGCGACTGGCGACGGTCGCCAGCCAGGCCGTAGCGCTCGGCAGTGGCCGGCATGATCTGCATCAGGCCGATTGCGCCCTTGGGCGACACCGCGCCCGGATTGAACGCCGACTCCGCCGCCATCACCGCCTTGATCAGTGCCGGCTCCAGCGCGAACTCCCGGGCTGCCTGCTCCACCAGCGGCAGGACCTTCTTCAGATTGGGATGGCCCGCCAGGTAGCCCGCCAGCGGGCTGGCCGGCGGTTCACTCTCCCGCTGCGCCGGACGGGCGCTGCGCGAGTCGAACGGGCCGTCGCCCTGCATGAAGAGCTGATAGCGCTCATCCAGCTTCTCGGTCGAGAAATGGGCGACGCCGTCCGCGTCCAGATAGCCGTAGACATCGGCATGGGCGCATTGCATGCCCATGCCCATGCTGACAGTCAGCGCCAACCCGGCGAACAGGAAGGACAGCCGCATGGCTCAGATGTCCGCCTCGGCTTCGTTGCCGTGCTCTTCCAGCCAGGCGCGGCGGGCGGCGGCTTCGCCCTTGCCCATCAGCATGTTGAAGCGGTTTTCCGACATCGTCAGGTCAAAGTCGCCGAGCGATACCTGAAGCAGGCGGCGGGTATCCGGATTCATCGTGGTTTCCCACAGCTGCTCGGCATTCATCTCGCCCAGGCCCTTGAAGCGGGAGATGGCCCAGCCGCCTTCGCGGACGCCGTCCTTGCGCAGCTTGTCCTCGATGGCTTCGAGTTCGCCCTCGTCCAGCGCGTACAGCTTCTGCGCCTGCTTCTTGCCGCGCGCCGGCGCATCCACCCGGAACAGCGGCGGCCGCGCGACGTAGATGTGGCCGCGCGCGATCAGCTGCGGGAAATGGCGGAAGAACAGCGTCAGCAGCAGCACCTGGATGTGGGAGCCGTCGACGTCCGCATCGGACAGGATGCAGATCTTGCCGTAGCGGAGTCCGGAGAGGTCCGGCGTGTCGTTGGCGCCGTGCGGATCGACGCCGATCGCCACCGCGATGTCATGGATCTCGTTGTTGGCGAAGAGACGATCGCGCTCGGTTTCCCAGGAGTTGAGCACCTTGCCGCGCAGCGGCAGGATGGCCTGGAATTCCTTGTCGCGGCCCATCTTGGCCGAGCCGCCGGCGGAATCGCCCTCGACCAGGAACAGCTCGTTGCGGGAGACGTCATCCGACTCGCAGTCGGTCAGCTTGCCCGGCAGGACCGCCACGCCGGACGACTTCTTCTTTTCCACCTTCTGCGCCGAGCGCAGGCGCGACTGGGCCTGCTTGATTACCAGGTCGGCCAGCTTCTTGCCGTAGTCGACGTGATGGTTCAGCCACAGCTCCAGCGCCGGACGGGTGAAGGAGCCAACCAGGCGCACCGCGTCGCGGGAGTTCAGGCGTTCCTTGATCTGGCCCTGGAACTGCGGATCGAGCACCTTGGCGGACAGCACGAAGGACACCCGGGCAAATACGTCTTCCGGCAGCAGCTTCACGCCCTTGGGCAGCAGCGAATGCATTTCGACGAAACTCTTCACCGCGCCGAACAGGCCTTCGCGCAAACCGGACTCATGCGTGCCGCCGGCCGGGGTCGGGATCAGGTTGACGTAGGACTCGCGCACCACGTTGCCTTCCTCGGTCCAGGCCACGACCCAGGCCGCACCTTCGCCCTCGGCGAAGCCGTCGTCGTTGCCGTTGGCGTACTGCTCGCCCTCGAACAGCGGAATCATCGGCTCGGCGTGGGAAGACTGGGACAGCGACTCCATCAGGTAGCCGCGCAGGCCCTGCTCGTACTGCCAGACCTGGCTGTCGCCGGTCTTCGCGTTGTGCAGGGTGACCTTCACGCCCGGCAGCAGCACCGCCTTGGAGCGCAGCAGGCGCTGCAGTTCGCCCATCGGGATGGCGGAGGAATCGAAATACTTGGCGTTCGGCCAGACGGTGACGCGGGTGCCGGACTTCTTGTCTTCCCGGGTCATGGGGCGCGACTTCAGCTTTTGCACCACGAAGCCGTCTTCGAACACGAGTTCATGCACGCCGGCCTCGCGCCAGACGGTGATTTCCAGGCGCGAAGCGAGGGCGTTAGTGACCGACACGCCGACGCCGTGCAGGCCGCCGGAGAAGGAGTAGGCGCCGCCCGAGCCCTTGTCGAACTTGCCGCCCGCGTGGAGGCGGGTGAAGACGATTTCCACCGTCGGCACTTTCTCTTCCGGGTGCAGGCCGACCGGGATGCCGCGGCCATCGTCCTCGACGCTGACGCTGCCGTCGCCGTTCAGGGTGACGAGAATGTTCTTGCAGAAGCCGCCGAGGGCTTCGTCGGAGGCGTTGTCGATGACTTCCTGGATGATGTGCAGCGGGTTCTCGGTGCGCGTGTACATGCCGGGCCGCTGCTTGACCGGCTCAAGTCCCTTCAGGACACGAATGGAGGATTCGCTGTAATCGGATGCGGAGATTTTTTTGGTTGCCATTCGCTTGCGTGGTGATTGACAGTTTGCAAAACGGTTTCTTCAGGGTCCTGGGAAACCAGGCGGCGGCCGTGCTGGGGTGGCTTGTCAGTGGGGAAAGGATTCTGCAACGCGCATTTAAACACAAAAAAAAGCTTTGACAGGAAAGGCGATGCCTTATTCCAGAAGCTGAAAAAGAACCACGGCGGCTTGCTGCAAGTACTTCATATGGGGCTGCAAAGCCATTTTTCCATCTCGAGATGCGCGATTTCGATGAAGCGAAGCCAATTTATTATGTGAAATGCTGTATGCATATACAGTAACAGGACTTGGTTCCGTTGTCTATTTCCGACGCAATCGTAAGCGCATGCGCAACAAATTTCCTGATTACAACTGTTTTTCTTTATAAAATGGTTGCCATGTCCGGTACTCAATATCCTTTCGCCATCCAGGCCGTTGGTTTCCGATCAGAGGAGCGGGAAGCGCTGGCCGCCATCCTGAGAAGCAGGATGAATTCCGGCCCTGGCTATGTGCTGCTTCATCCCGACGAATTGCGGGAGCCAGACCTGTTTTTGGTCAACGGGAGCGAACTCGAGGCCTTGGTCACGCTGGCCTATTTGAAGCCGACGCCGGTGAGGCCGGCGCTGCTGGTTGGCAAGCCCGACCTCGACCTTCCTTATCCCATCGTGCCGTATCCGGTTCAAGCGAATCGTCTCCTGGCCGCACTGGACCGCCTGATCGATGCCCGGGCTGATGCCCTGTCGCGGCTGGATGCATGCACCATGGTGAGCGTGACCGAGCGTCGGCGCCATGGCCGTCTTGACCTGGATTTGACGGATCCGGCCGACTACATCAGGCGGCGCAGCGCGCCGCCAGTGCTGCCGGCCATGCTGATCGTCGACCGTAATGCCAAGTTCCGGGAGTTTCTGGTGGATATCCTGATCGCCCGGCAGCAGAAACTGGAAGTGGACTGGGCTGCCGATGAAGCGGCAGCGCTTCAAGCCGCGCGGCAGAAAACCTATTCGGTGGTGCTGGTGAATACCTCGGTGCCCGATCTCGACCCCTACCGGCTGTGCTGGATGATGAAGGAACGGGTGACGCCGGTGCGCCGCGCGGTGATCTTCCTGGCAGGGAAGGACTTCGACTACGACAGCCGGCAGGCGAGGCAGGTCGGCGTGGATGGCTTTCTCGGCAAGCCGGTGACTGCCAGTCACCTGATGCAGGCGCTGCGCAAGTTCATTCCCTCGCTGCGCTGAGGCGGCGAGCGCCTTCACCCGCTCATTTGCTGAGCAGCCGCATCGCCCGCTCCAGCCCATCGATGGTGACCGGAAACATGCGATCGTTCATGATCTGTCGGATGACGGCGATCGATTGCCGGTATTGCCACAAGCCTTCCGGCTCCGGATTGAGCCAGGCGAACTTGGGGAACGTCGATGTAAAGCGCTGCAGCCAGACTGCGCCCGCCTCCGGATTGTTGTACTCGACCGAGCCGCCGGGCTGCAGGATCTCGTAGGGGCTCATGGTGGCGTCGCCGACGAAGATCAGCTTGGTATCGGGCGTGTATTTGCGCAGGATGTCCCAGGTCGGGAAACGTTCAGCGTGGCGGCGCCGGTTGTTCTTCCACAGGTAGTCGTAGACGCAGTTGTGGAAATAGTAGAACTCCATGTTCTTGAATTCCGTCTTGGCGGCGGAAAACAGTTCCTCGGTGCGGGCGATGTGGTCATCCATGGTGCCGCCGACGTCGAGCAGCATCAGCACCTTGATGTTGTTCTTGCGCTCCGGCTGCATCTTGATGTCGAGGTAGCCGGCGTTGTTGGCGGTGGCGCGGATGGTGTCGTCGAGGGCGAACTCTTCCTCGGCGCCTTCGCGGGCGAACTTGCGCAGCCGCCGCAGCGCCACCTTGATGTTGCGGGTGCCAAGTTCGCGCTCGGCGTCGTAGTCTCGGTAGGAACGCGCTTCCCATACCTTGACCGCGCTGCGCTTGCCGCCTTCGCCGCCGATGCGTATGCCTTCCGGGTTGTAGCCGCCATTGCCGTAAGGGGAGGTGCCGCCGGTGCCGATCCACTTGCTGCCGCCTTCGTGGCGCTCCTTCTGCTCCTTCAGCAGCTCCTTCAGGCGCTCCATCAGCTTGTCGTAGCCAAGCTTCTCGATCTGCGCCTTCTGTTCCGGCGTCAGTTCTCGCTCCATGCGCTTCATCAGCCATTCCAGCGGAATCTCCGGGTTCTTCTCGAACACCGCATCGACGCCGCGGAAATAGAGGCCGAAAGCCTTGTCGAACTTGTCGTAATGCGCTTCATCCTTGACCAGCACGGCGCGCGACAGGTAGTAGAACTCGTCCAGCGAGGGGCCGATCACCTGCTTCTGCAGGGCTTCCAGCAGGATCAGGAACTCCTTGATCGAGACCGGAATCTTGGCATCCTTGAGGGTGAAGAAAAAGTCGATCAGCACGATATCCTCAGCGATCCAGTTTGTGCTGCAGATGCTGCCGCACCGTCGGCCATTCGGATGCAATGATGGAGAACACCACCGTATCGCGCAGCGACCCGTCCGGCATGCGCTGATGGCTGCGTAGAATGCCGTCCTGCTTGGCGCCGAGGCGGGCGATGGCGGCGCGCGACTGCTGGTTCATCCAGTGGGTGCGGAATTCGACGGCGATGCATTGCAGCCGCTCGAAGGCATGGGTCAGCAGCATCAGCTTGGCCTCGGTATTGATGGCGCTGCGCTGGGCGCTGGCGGCATACCAGGTGGAGCCGATCTCGAGGCGGCGGTTGACCGCGTCGGCATTCATATAGGTCGTCATGCCGCACAGGGCATCGTCGTCGCTGCGGCGCACGGCGAAGGGCAGCATGCTGCCTTTGGCTTGCAGCTCCAGCCGGCGCTCGATTTCGCGGGCCATGTCTTCCGGTTTCGGAATGGTGGTGTACCACAGCTTCCACAGCTCGCCGTCGGCCACCGCCAGCTGCAGACCCTGGAGATGGTCCATGGACAGCGGCTCCAGCGCCACGTGCCGGCCGCTCAGCGTGACGGGCTGCAGGAAGGCGCTCATGGCCGGCTCAGCGGTTGGTGCGCGACATGAAGACCAGGCGCTCGAACAGGTGCACGTCCTGCTCGTTCTTCAGCAGCGCGCCGTGCAGGGGCGGCACCACCTGCTTGGCGTCGCGGCTGCGCAGGGCGTCCGGCGGGATGTCTTCCGCCAGCAGCAGCTTGAGCCAGTCCAGCAGCTCGGAGGTGGACGGTTTCTTCTTGAGGCCGTTGACTTCGCGCAGTTCATAAAAGGTCTGCAGCGCCTGGGCCAGCAGATCCTTCTTCAGCTGCGGGAAGTGCACCGCCACGATCTGCTCCATCGTGTCCTTGTCCGGGAACTTGATGTAGTGGAAGAAGCAGCGCCGCAGGAAGGCATCCGGCAGCTCCTTCTCGTTGTTGGAGGTGATGATCACCAGCGGACGATGCTTGGCCTTGACCATCTCGCGCGTCTCATAGACGTAGAACTCCATGCGGTCCAGTTCGCGCAACAGGTCGTTGGGAAATTCGATGTCGGCCTTGTCGATCTCGTCGATCAGCAGCACCACCTGCTGGTCGGCAGTGAAGGCTTGCCACAGCACGCCCTTGACAATGTAGTTATGGATGTCCTTCACCCGTTCGTCGCCCAGCTGCGAGTCGCGCAGGCGCGAAACCGCGTCGTATTCGTACAGGCCCTGCTGCGCCTTGGTGGTGGACTTGATATGCCACTGCAGCAGCGGCATGCCGAGCGCGGCGGCCACTTCCTCGGCCAGCATGGTCTTGCCGGTGCCTGGCTCGCCCTTGATCAGCAGCGGCCGCTGCAGCGTCAGGGCGGCATTCACCGCAAGCTTCAAATCATCAGTGGCGACATAGTTCTGCGAGCCTTGGAAACGGGTGTCTTGACGCATGGCGATCGATGGCTGTCTATGAATGGAAAAACAAGTATAGACGAGAACAAGATGGCCGGCCGGCGACGGTTTTCCGTCTCATGTCGGCTGCCGCAAGGACGCTGCAGAAAGCGCCGGCTGGCGAATTATCTTGCGTGACTGTCATGGGGTCTTCAGGTAGAATGAGGCGGTTTTTGGTGCGACCAAGCAACACCAAGGAAGAGGCCGAGGGAGACATGGCCTGCGCACCGAGCCCGTTTTGCATCAATTACCCAGCTATCATGAAAAAACTTATTGCGCTTGCCGCGCTCGCAGGCATTGCCAACATGGCCGCAGCAGCGGACATCGTCGGCAATCCCGAAGCGGCCAACAACAAGGTAGCAATGTGCATCGGCTGCCACGGCATTCCCGGCTATAAAGCTACCTTCCCCGAGGTCTACCAGGTTCCCATGATCGGCGGCCAGTCGGCGAAATACATCGAGAGCGCACTGCGCGCCTACCAGAAGGGCGAGCGCAAGCATCCGAGCATGCGCGGCATTGCCGCCGGCCTGTCGGACCAGGACATCGCCGATGTCGCCGCCTACTACGCGCGGCAGAAATAAGGGGCACACCGGAATGAAGACTCTTGCAAAAGCTGCGCTGCTGGCCGTCTCGGCCCTGTCGCTGAATGCCTACGCCGCCGGCGACATCAAGGCAGGCGAAGCCGCCGCCACCAAGTACAACTGCGCCGCCTGCCACGGCAAGGACTACAACTCGCCGGTCGATCCGAGCTATCCCAAGCTCGCCGGCCAGCACCAGGATTATCTGGAACATGCGCTGATCGGTTACCAGCGCGGCGGCGACGGCCCCAACGGCCGCGGCAACGCCATCATGGGCGCCCAGGCCAAGCCGCTGTCCCAGCAGGATATCCGCAATATCGCCGCCTACCTGCACAGCCTGCCCGGCGCGCTGGTCCTGCGCAAATAAGCTTTCGCGCAACCGGGCGGTATATGGAAGCCACGCACGATCTGCGTGGCTTTTTCTTTTTCTGCGGGGTCACCGACGCTTGACGCACTCCACATAGGCGATGCCATCCGGCGGCAGGCCGCTGCGCTGCGAATTCCAGATCATTTCGCCCAGGCACTCCATCATCTGGTGGTGGGCTTCATGCTCGGAGCCGAGGCGCTGCGCCAGGTCGATGAAGGCATGGCGGATGCCGGGCGGCTGGTCGATCGAAATTTGCTCGGCGATCGACAGGTGCATGGACAGGTGCAGGAAGGGGTTCGACAGGCCACGCTCCACGGAATAGTCGGCGGCGAGGGCTTCCTCCACGTTCGAGAGCGCATCCTCGTATTCGGGATGCTGCAGGATCCAGTCGTGCGCCATGGCTTCGAGCGGCGTTAGGACTTGCCTGTTGCGCTGCTTGGCGAAGGTTTCGCAGAAAAAACGGCGCACGTCGTGCTGTGAGGGTGTGAACATGATGACTTGGCAGTAAGGAATCGAGGAGCCGGCGCCTGCGCCGGCCCGGTGAATCAGATACCCTTTTCGGGAAGTGGTGTCTTCGGCTTGAACTCGCACAGGTCGGCGATGGCGCAGTTCCAGCACTGGGGCTTGCGCGCGATGCAGGTATAGCGGCCATGCAGAATCAGCCAATGATGGGCGTCGTGCCGGAATTCCGCCGGCACCACCTTCAGCAGCTTCTGCTCGACCTGGTCCACGTTCTTGCCGGGCGCGATGCCGGTGCGATTACTGACGCGGAAGATGTGGGTATCGACGGCGATGGTAGGCTGGCCGAAGGCGGTATTGAGTACCACATTGGCGGTCTTGCGACCGACGCCCGGCAGCGCCTCCAGCGCTTCCCGGGTGCGCGGCACCTCGCCTCCATGTTGTTCCAGCAGCATGCCGCAGGTGGTGATGACATTCTTCGCCTTGGTGCGGAACAGGCCGATGGTGCGGATGTATTCGATCAGGCCGTCTTCGCCCAGCGCCAGCATGGCTGCCGGCGTGGATGCCACCGGGAACAGCCGCCGGGTGGCCTTGTTCACAGATACGTCGGTCGCCTGGGCCGACAGGATCACCGCGATCAGCAGCTCGAACGGCGTGGTGTATTCGAGTTCGGTGGTGGGCCGTGGATTGGCCTGGTGGAAGCGCTCAAATATTTGACGGCGGATGGCGGCATTCATGTGGGCTTGTCCTGCTGCGCCATGTTTTCACGGATGGCTTCCACCTGCCGGCGTACTGCCCGCGATACATCCTGCATGTCGGTGGTTGGCGAGGACGGCTGGCGTGCGGCTTCCTGCTGGCGCTGTCGCGCGCGCTCCATCGCTGCCTGGATGATGGCCCGCTTGCGCGCCTGGGCTGCCTGTTCCTCCGGACTCATCGCCACTTCCGCCTCGACCTGCCTCAGCTTGGCTGCCGCCTTGGCGGCGAGGCGAGCATCGTTCTCTTCCTTTTCTCGGCGCAGACGCCGTACGCGCAAGGCGTGGCGCGCGCGCGCTTCATCCGCCTGCTGCTGCGACCAGGCGGCCCAGCCGGTTTGCCCGGGCGTGGCCTCCACCATGTCGATGCAATCGACCGGGCAGGGCGCCACGCACAGGTCGCAGCCGGTGCAGAATTGCGGCACCACCGTATGCATCTGCTTCGCCGCGCCGACGATGGCATCCACCGGGCAGGCCTGGATGCAGAGCGTGCAGCCGATGCAGCGGACTTCGTCGATCACCGCCAGCGGCCGCGGGCGCTCGATGCCATTGACGGGATTGAGCGGGATCACCGGCTTGCCGAGCAGGGCGGACAGGCGGGTGACGCCTTCCATGCCGCCCGGCGGGCACTGGTTGTAGCCGGCTTGACCCGCCGCGACCGCTTCCGCATAGGGGCGGCAAGCCGGGTACCCGCACTTGGTGCACTGGGTTTGCGGCAGCAGGTCTTCGATCTGGTCGGCTAGGGATGGAGCTTGCAAGGCGGACACGGGAATCTGGCGAAAAGCGCCATTATCCCGGCAAAACCGGGTGGCTACAAATGAAAAGCCGCTGCTTGCGGCAGCGGCTTGGCTGGAAGCCTGTCGGGATCAGGAATGCTTGGTAATGAATTCGCCGATCTGTGGGCAAATGATCTCGCGCCAGCGGCGGCCGGAGAAGATGCCGTAGTGGCCGCATTTCTCGGCGGTGATGTGCTGCTTCTTTGCCTTCGGGATGCTGCTGCAGAGTTCATGCGCGGCCTGGGTCTGGCCGGCGCCGGAAATGTCGTCGAGCTCGCCTTCCACGGTGAGCAGGGCCACCGTCTTGATGTCCTGTGGGCGCACCAGCTTGCCTTCGACTTCCCAGTTACCCTTGGCGAGGCGGAATTCCTGGAACACCGTCTTGATCGTTTCCAGGTAGTACTCGGCCGGCATGTCGAGCACGGCGTTGTACTCGTCATAAAACTTGCGGTGCTCCTCGGCAGACTCGTTGTCGCCGGCGCGCAGGTGCATGTAGAAGTCCCAGTGGCTTTGCGCATGGCGGCCCGGATTCATGGCGATGAAGCCGGCATGCTGCAGGAAGCCCGGATAGACCTTGCGGCCGAAGCCTGGATAGTTCGGCGGCACGCTGTAGATCACCTTGTTCTCGAACCAGGAAAAAGGCTTCTTCGTGGCGAGGTCGTTCACGGCGGTCGGCGATTTGCGCGGGTCGATCGGGCCGCCCATCATCGTCATGGTCTTGGGCAGCTTGGGGTCGTTTTGGCTTGCCATCAGCGAGATGGCGGCCAGCACCGGCACCGTCGGCTGGCAGACGGAGATGACGTGCATATCCGGACCGAGGTGGCGGATGAAGTCCTGCACGTAGTAGATGTAATCGTGCAGGTGGAAGGCGCCTTCCGACGCCGGCACCATGCGGGCGTCGGTCCAGTCGGTGATGTAGACATCGTGGTTGGACAGCAGGGCGCGCACGGTGTCGCGCAGCAGGGTGGAGTGATGACCCGACAGGGGAGCCACCAGCAGCACCGTCGGCTGCTTGAGACCGGCGAACTGTTTCGCGCTCAGGTCTTTCTTGAAGTGGATCAGCCGGCAGAAGGGCTTGTGTACGGCCACTTCTTCAAGCACGCCGACGGCAGTGCCATTAACTGGAACGGTTTTGATGCCGAATTCGGGTTTTTCGTAATCCTTGCCAAGGCGATACATCAGTTCGTAACCCGCGGCGATGCGCTGGGCAAAAGGCGTATGCGCCAGGGGCGAAACCGGGTTGGTGAACAACTTGGCGGAAGCTTCCGCCCACTGAATGAACGGGTTCAGGAAAGTGCGGTTGAGTTCGTGGAATTGATAGAGCATGTTGACCTCATTCAGTGAATTCAAGCGGCATCCGCTTCCCGGTTAAACCGTTTGCAGGTGAATATGCCGCTTGCCAACTTCAATTTTGCCAACCCGTTTAACTTATAGTAGGCAATAAACTGAAGTCCATCCCGTTTTTTGCTTTTGGGAATTTGATTTGACGCAACATAACATGAAATCTACCGCCACGTTGAGAAAAGATACGTTCGTGCTCTTTTACCAAAAAATGGAATCGGCTTTATTTCCAAGTACTTAATATGGCGTCGAATCAAACCGGTGCAAATAACTGCAATCAACCTTGCACAAACCATGCCTGTGGTTTTATCGCACTTGAGCTGCGAGGAATAAGGAGAAAAATTGCCCGGAAGAGAGAAAGCCTGCCTCGAATTGTAATTTTTACGGGTATGGACAGCCTTGACGCGCATATTGGAAAAATTGCCAATATTGCATGGAAGCCTCGGACAGAGCTGCTGTTCCCAAGCCGATCGGCGAGACTGGTTGTTCTCCGTTTGCTGGGGGCGATGATCAGATCACGGTATTCCCAGCTTGGGGCTGTAACGAACGGTCAAGCTTGCGGCCTGGGAGGAATAGGGATGAATAAAGCTGCACCGTTTCCAGGGCTGTTGGTTTGGGCCCAACGAATCAGCGTGTGACAGAACGAATCCGTACAGCGATGAGTCAGAGCGAGGGTCGGTTAGCGCAATGGCCGGTGCCGTGATGCAGGCGATTGGGGAAGACTTCCTGGCTGCAGTTTGAACTTGCCAGCCGCCGCCTTGCATGGGAAGAGGAAAAGCTGGTGACTACTGAAATCGACCGAGGTCGACGCCGGGTGCAAGCTTAAAGATCGGCTTGCTGCCAACGACGCCATGAACGGATAGCAAGAGCGATCGACGAGTGGAAATGTGTGAGGAGGCGTCCTCAGTAGACGTCTTCGGCGCACAAGCCGAACGCCGCTTGGGTGGACGCGGCGACCCGGCGGGCCGCCGCAGAAGAGGGGATTACTTTTCCAGGTACTGCAGCTTTTCCTTCACATCCTTGAACTCTTCCGCTTCGGGAAGCGCATCCTTGCTCTTGGTGATGGAAGGCCACTGGCGGGCGAGGTCGACGTTGAGCTTGATGAATTGTTGCTGATCTGCGGGCACATCTTCTTCCGCGTAGATGGCATTGACCGGGCACTCGGCGACGCAGACGGCGCAATCAATGCATTCGTCCGGATCGATCGCCAAGAAATTCGGGCCTTCCCTGAAGCAGTCCACCGGGCACACGTCGACACAGTCGGTGTAGCGGCAGCGGATGCAGGATTCGGTCACAACGTGAGTCATAACAGTCCTATTTGTAGATTTTCTGAAAATGTTCGTCCGGCGCCAACGGGGCGACTGGCTCGCAAGCCGGACAAGGGATGAGCGATTTTGCCGCAAAGCCTTGTATTTTAAGGCAATCCCTTCTTTCTAACAAACCGGGCTTAGACAGTTTATGAATAAGCAAATGCGCGAGCCGGAAAAGCCGTCGAACGGTCGCCATGACATCAGGGGAAAACGCCTTGCGGTCCTGCCTTTCGGACTGCGCCGGAGCGTGAAAAGAATTGTACGTCCCTTCCAAATTAATCACTTTCGGGGCCTAGGTGGACCGCCCATCCATCGGGTAGACTGGTGGCCGTTTCGAGGAGCCGCCTTCATGGATACATCGTCAGCCCGCCAAGCCATTTTCGACCGCATCCGCAAGGCGCAGCAGCGCGCCGCGCAGCCCAGCCAGCAGGAGCGCGACGCCGCTTATGGCTATATCGCGCAGCATACCCAGGGGCCGCGCCCGGCGATGCCGGCCGACCTGACGCAGCGCTTCAGGGAGCAGGCTTTGCGCATGACCGACACCATCGACGAGGTGGAACGCATGGCCGACGTGCCGGAAGCAGTGGCGCGCTATCTCGGCGAAGTCGGCGTCGGCTCGAATGCGGTGGCATGGCGCACGCTTGACGGATTGCCCTGGCGGGAAGCCGGCGTCTCGGTCGAATTCCGCCGCCCGGTGAACGAGGATCTGGTCGGCATCACCGGCGCCTTCTGCGCCATTGCCGAGACCGGCACCCTGATGCTGCTGTCCGGACCGGATACCTTTTCTTCAGCCAGCCTTCTGCCCGAAACCCATGTCGCCATCGTGCCCGTGTCGCGCATCGTCGCCGGCATGGAGGATGCCTTCGCCTTGGCGCGCGCCGAGCGGGGCGAATTGCCGCGCGCCACCAATTTCATCTCCGGACCTTCCCGGACCGGCGATATCGAGCAAACCATCGTGCTCGGGGCGCATGGTCCTTATCGGGTGCATGTGATCCTGGTCCGCGAGGGCTGATCTGCTCTCCCTGACGCCGTCTTTCCGGCTGCGTAATAACACGGCTGGAATGGCGGGGTGAGCGCGCTAGAATAGCGCCACCAAATATCAGGGAGGCAAGAATTGCATAAATCCGTTCCGATGGCGCTGGCCGCGTTTGCGCCGGCGCTTTCCCATGCGGCCGAACTCGACGGCGCCCGGTTGACCGCCTGGTGGTCGGTTCCCTTCGCCGGTCTGCTGCTCTCCATCGCGCTTCTGCCGCTGCTTGCGCCGAGCTTCTGGCACCATCACTTCGGCAAGGTATCGCTCGGCTGGTCGCTTGCCTTCCTGATCCCGTGTGCCGTCTTCTTCGGCGCGAGCACCGCGGGCGGCGGCATGGCCCATGCCTTCATTGGCGAGTACTTTCCCTTCATCGTCCTGGTCACTTCCCTGTTCGTGGTCGCCGGCGGCATCTGCGTGCGCGGCAATCTGCATGGCACGCCGGCGCTCAACACCGGACTGCTGGCAATCGGCACGGTACTGGCCAGCTTCATGGGCACCACCGGCGCGTCGATGCTGATGATTCGGCCGGTCCTGCGGGCCAACGACAATCGCAAGCATGTGTCCCACGTCGTGGTGTTCTTCATCTTCCTGGTCGCCAATGCCGGCGGCTCGCTGACCCCGCTCGGCGACCCGCCGCTCTTTCTCGGCTTCCTTCAAGGCGTGGATTTCTTCTGGACGATGAAGAACATCTTTCCCGAGACGCTGTTCCTGTGCACGGTGCTGCTCCTGCTGTTCTATGGCCTCGACAGCTATTACTACCATCGGCGCGAGGAAGTGCTGCCGGCCGATCCAACGCCCGACACGCCGCTGACAATCGAGGGACGCCTCAATTTCCTTTTCCTGGCCGCCATCGTTGGTCTCGTGCTGCTGAGCGGTTTCTGGAAGCCCGGCGTGAGCTTCGACCTGTTCGGCGTACAGGTCGAATTGCAGAACCTGGTGCGCGACCTCCTGTTGCTGGTGGTGACCGCGTTGTCGATGGTCCTGACACCGAAGACCGCCCGCAGCGGCAATGAATTCTCCTGGGGGCCGATCGCCGAAGTGGCCAAGCTTTTCGCCGGCATCTTCATCACCATCATCCCGGTGATCGCGATGCTGCGCGCCGGCGAGTCGGGCGCCTTCGCTGCCGTCATCCGCGCCGTCACCGGCGGCAACGGCCAGCCTATCGACGCCATGTATTTCTGGGCGTCCGGCATCCTGTCTTCCTTCCTTGACAATGCGCCGACCTACCTCGTGTTCTTCAACACCGCCGGCGGCGACGCAAAGACTTTGATGACGACGCTTGCCTCGACCCTGGCCGCCATCTCCTGCGGCTCGGTCTTCATGGGCGCCAACAGCTATATCGGGAATGCGCCTAATATGATGGTAAAAGCGATCGCGGAAGACCGCGGCGTGAAGATGCCATCCTTCTTCGGTTACATGGGCTGGTCCTGCGCCGTGCTGATTCCGCTGTTCATCATCATGACCTTCATCTTCTTCTAAGGCGCACTCATGACCAAGCCGAAAGTGTTCGTCACCCGAGCCGTTTTTCCCGATGTGCTGGAGCGCCTGTCGGCGCATTTCGACGTGGAGTGCAACCAGTCGGATCAGATATTCAGTCCAGGGGAATTGCTCGAGAAGATGCGGGACGTCGATGGCGTGTTCACCACGCCGAGCGAGCGGGTCGGCGCTCAGGAGATCGCGGCCAGCCCGCGGCTGAAGGCCATCTGCAATATGGCGGTCGGCTATAACAACATCGATCTCGATGCGGCAACGAAGGCCGGCATCCTGGTCACCAACACGCCTGACGTATTGAATGAAACCACCGCCGATTTCGCCTGGGCGCTGCTGCTGGCGGCAGCGCGGCGCGTGACCGAGTCGGAGCACTGGCTGCGCGCCGGCGAATGGAAGAAGTGGCGCTTCGACACCTTCCTCGGTGCCGACATACACGGCGCCACTCTCGGCATTCTCGGCATGGGGCGCATCGGGCAGGCGATCGCGCGACGTTCCATGGGTTTCGACATGCAGGTCATTTACCACAACCGCTCGCGCCTGGCACCGGAACTGGAGGCGCGCGCCAATAACGCGCGTTACGTGAGCAAGGAAGCGCTGCTGCGCGAGGCGGACCATCTGGTGCTGGTGCTGCCGTATTCGGCGGCGTCCCATCATGCCATCGGCGCGGCGGAACTCGATTTGATGAAGCCCACCGCCACGCTGGTCAACATTGCGCGCGGCGGCATCGTGGACGACGCCGCCCTGATCGCAGCGCTCAAGGCAGGCCGGATCGCGGCGGCGGGACTTGACGTGTTCGAGAATGAACCGGCCTTCAATCCCGATTTCCTGGCATTGTCAAACGTGGCGCTGACCCCGCATATCGCCAGCGCGTCCGAGCCGACGCGGCGAGCCATGGCCAACTGCGCCGCCGACAACCTGATCGCCGCATTGTCCGGCGCCATGCCGCCCAATCTGCTCAATCCGGCGGCCAGGGTAGCCGGATAGGTCGGTCGGCTATTGCGCCGTCAGCCTTTCAGCTCATCGATCAGGTCGACGTATTTCTGCATGGCGTCTTCCTGCGACGTGCCGCGCAGGGCATCCCAGGCATCCCACTTGAATCGGCCGACCATGTCGCTGAAGCCGGGACGCTCGCCCTGGGTGTCGCCCTCGGTGGCCTGCTTGTACAGCGCGTAGATGCGCAGCAGCGTCATGTTGTCCGGCCGCTCGGGAAGCTTCTTTGAATCGGCGAAGGCCTGGTCGAATTGTTCCTGCAAGGTCATGGCTGTCTGCTCGAAGGGGGAAGGGATTAGTTGACGGCTTTTTCCACCACGGCGCTGCCTACCGTGATGGCGCCATTGGCGACGGTGGCAGCGGTGCTGACGGCGGCCGCGCCAACCGTGATGCCGGCATTGACGGCGGTACCGGCCACCGACACGGCAGTCGTCGCCACCGAGACCGCCGAGCAACCGGCGCAGCATGCCAGCGCGATCGCGCCGGCGAAAAAACGTTTTGTAAGAATCATGAACACCACGACAAGAATGTGTGCCGCAAAGGGCGGCTTGGCGGCAGGCGCGCATTTGAGAACGGCTTGCCGCGCGGACAGTATGCCTTGAACGGCAGCGCCGTGCCAGCCAAGGCGTCTGGTTCCGCCGCGATTCCTGCGGGTGCGCAAGCGGTCTATCGCGGCGACAGCCGGGATGGACCGCTTGAAAATCAGACGCCGAGCAGCTCGACGTCGAAGATCAGCGTGGCATTCGGCGGAATGACGCCGCCGGCGCCGCGGGCGCCGTAGCCGAGGGCCGCCGGAATGATCAGGCGGCGCTGGCCGCCCACCTTCATGCCCTGCACGCCCTCATCCCAGCCCTTGATCACATGACCGGCGCCGAGCGGAAACTGGAAGGGATCGTTGCGATCCTTGCTCGAATCGAACTTGCGGCCCGGCGTGCCGTCCGGATTCTGGAGCCAGCCGGTGTAGTGCACGGTGACGTGATTGCCGGCCTTGGCTTCATCGCCGGAGCCGACGGTGACGTCTTCATATTGCAGGCCTGATGCGGTCGTGGTGGTGGACATGGGTTTCCTCTGAATGGTGGTTTGACAAGGAGCGGCATTGTATCAGCCACCCTGGCGGCTCGCCGGGCGGATGGTCAATCTGACATGCCGCCTCTGAAATCAGTTTCCTCCATTTGAGTTACAGAATTTGCACCGGCTGCGCGCGTATCAGGATTTGCTCCTGACGAAAGCGCGCCTCGAGGTCGGCGCGATATGACTGCCACCAAGGGACATCCAGCCGGTCTGCGATCACCTCGTAGATGACAATATCGTCATGCGCCGCCTGCTGGTCGCCAGGCTCCTGCCAGATGCCATGCGCCGGCACCCGGGTATATGCGGTGATGCCGCCGAAGCGGCCGACCAATTCGTCGCGCACCGCGTCGTACAGCGCCCGGGGCAGACGCTCGCCGGCATTGCCGTAGAGTGGAAGATAGATTTGGATGACCTGATTCATGGCGCGGGTAGGGGAAGCCGGAGGCTGGTCGAAGCGGCAATAGGCGGATTCTGCGCTCCCGGCGCCGCCCCGCTTTGATCTGCGCCGATGAATGTCTGCGGTCAACGGTCAAGCTTCGGAGGACGTTAGGTCGCCAGCCTTCCGCATTTTTCCTGCCGCGGCGGCACGCGTTGCAAGGCTGAATAGCGCTTTTGCATGCCATCTCGCCAATCGCTCGAACAGGCCGGTGAAAAAGCCACACCAGCTGAAGAAACCCGCCTTTCCCCGCGTTAAAATAGCCGACAGGATTCCAACCCAAGTGAGCCATATGTTTCGTCGAACCCGCCTCATTCTTTCCGCCATTTCCACATTGCTGGTCGCTGCTGCGGCCCACGCCAACGTGGTCGTCGTGCTCAACTCCCGCGATGCCAGCGTCAGCCTGCTTGATCAGAGCACGCACAAGGAAATCGGCGTAGTCCCGGTCGGCAAGGAGCCGCACCACCTGATGGCTACGCCCGACAACAAGTCGCTCATCGTCGCCAGCGCGGTCGGCAACGAACTCTTCATGCTCGATCCGAAAACCGGTCAGATCCAGAGCCGGGTGAAGGACATCGTCGACCCTTATCAGATCGGCTTCTCGCCCGACCAAAAATGGTTCATCGCCAATGCGCTGCGTCTGGACCATGTCGATATCTACAGCTACAACGGCAAGGATTTCAAGCTCGCCAAGCGGCTGCCGCTGGCCAAGCTGCCCAGCCACATGGCGTTCACCTCCGACAGCTCGACGGTGTTCGTGACCCAGCAGGGAAGCGACCAGATCAGCGCCATCGATCTCGCCACCCAGAAAGTGAAATGGACCATGCCGGTCGGCAAGCTGCCTGCCGGCATCGTCATGACGCCGGACGACAAATACCTGATGGTCGGCATCATGGGCAGCGACTATGTCGAGGTGATCGACTGGCGCACCCAGAAAACCGTCAAGCGCATCAAGACCGGCGAAGGCGCGCACAACTTCCGCGCCATGGGCGACAAGCGCCACCTGTTCGTGTCCAACCGCGTCTCCAATACCATCAACATCATCGACCAGCAGACCCTGGAGAACGTCGGCGCCATCAACGTGCCGGGCGGTCCGGACTGCATGGAGCTGACCGACGACGGCAAGACCCTGTGGGCCACGCTGCGCTGGGTGAAGAAGGTCGCCGTGATCGATGTCGCCAGCCGGAAGCTCATCAAGACCATCCCGGTTGGCCGCTCCCCGCACGGCGTGTACTTCTACAATCACGCGCCGCGCATCTGAGCGCAGCACGCATGAAACGCCGCCGCGCCGCCGCAACGCTGGCCGCCTTCCTAGCGGGCTGGATGGCGGCTGCGCCGGTCATGGCCGCCGGCGCGTCCTGCCAGGGCACCCTCTATCTCACCTTCGACACCGGCAGCCAGTCCCAGGCAGAGCTGATCGCCGCGGTGCTGAAGCGGCAGGATGTGCGTGCCACCTTCTTCCTGGCCAACGAGAAGACCGTCCGAGGCGACTACTCCCTCGATCCTTCCTGGGCGCCCTACTGGAAGGCGAGGGTGGCGGAAGGCCATGCCTTCGGCACCCATACCTTCGACCATGTCTACGCGGTGCGCGACCTGCCGGATGGCCGCATCGAAGTCAAGCCGCAGTTCGGTCCGAACGCCGGCCGCAAGCAGGCCTGGACAGCGCAGCAATACTGCGGCGAACTGCGACGCGTCGGTGAGCGCTTCACCCAGCTGACCGGCGCCGCGCTCGACCCTTTCTGGCGCGCGCCCGGCGGCAAGCTCACCCCCCAAGTCAAGGCGGCCGGCCAGGCATGCGGTTACCGCCACGCCGGCTGGGCGCCCGCCGGTTTCTCCGGCGACGAGCTGTCGAGCGACGCCTGGCCTAACGACAAGCTGCTGCAGCGAGCGCTGGCCGGCCTGAAGGACGGGGACATCTTCATGGCCCATCTCGGCATCTGGTCGCGCAAGGATCCGTGGGCACCGGCCGTACTGGAACCGCTCATCGTCGGGCTGAAGCAGAAAGGCTTCTGCTTCGCCACGCTGCGCGATCACCCCGATTTCCGTCAATGATCACGACGTCATGATTTCTACCCTTGTTGAATGGTTTGCCATCGCCCAGGGCTGGTTGTTCGAGTCCATCGTGCAGCCGGTTCTGTATCACCTTGGATTGGGCGACATCACCGAGCAGGCGTTCGAAGGCACCGAGTGGTTCCTGATCGGCCTGTGCGAGCTGGCGCTGCTGTTCATGGTGCTGCGCCCGCTGGAGTCCTGGATTCCGGTCAAGCGCGATCTCGATCCCAAGGCACGCCGCATCGACTTTCTCTACACCTGCGTCCACCGGTTGGGCGCCTTCACGCTGGCGGTATTCTTCGTTCTCGACCCGCTGTTCGATGCGATCGCCGGCCAGCTGACCCTGGTCGGCGTGACGCACTTCAATCTGGAGCAGCTTTGGCCCGGCGTGACCGACATTCCACTGGCAGCCTTCTTCATCTATCTGGTGGTGCTCGACTTCTTCGATTACTGGTACCACCGCGCCAGCCATCAGTTCAACTGGTGGTGGGGCTTGCACAGCCTGCACCACAGCCAGCGCGATCTCAACCTGTGGTCGGACAATCGCAACCACCTGCTCGACGACCTGCTGCGCGACGTGGTGATGGCAGTGATCGCGCTGATGATCGGCGTCGAGCCTTCCCAGTATGTGCTGCTGGTAATGGCTTCCCGCATGCAGCAAAGTCTGCAGCATGCGAACGTGCGCATCCATTTCGGTCCCATCGGCGAACGCCTGCTGGTATCGCCGCGCTACCACCGCATGCACCATGCGATCGGTGTCGGCCATGAGTCGAAAGGCGAGGGCTCCCTCGGCGGCTGCAATTTCGCGGTGCTGTTCCCGGTCTGGGACATCCTGTTCCGCACGGCGAATTTCGAACCGGCTTTCGTCGAGACCGGCATTCGCGACCAGCTGCCGGCGCCCGAAGGCAAGGGCCGCAATTACGGCGGCGGATTCTGGGAGCAGCAATGGCTGGGCGTCAAGCGCATGATCGAATTCGCGCGCCGCGCATCCACGTGAAGTTCGTCCGATGATGCGTCCGGTTCTCGTCGCCTTCGGCAGGGCCCTGCTGTCGCAGCTGCACTTGCGCATGCTGCTGCTCACCTTGCTGCCGTTCCTGCTATCGATCCTGGTATGGGGCGTGGCGCTGTGGCTCGGCCTGCAACCGCTGATCGACTGGCTGCAGGCATATTTCGCCGATCATGGCGGATTCCGCATCGCCGGCGACGTGCTCGGCTGGGTGGGCCTCGGCGCACTCAAGACGGTGCTGGTGCCGCTGCTGGCGATGTGGATGCTGCTGCCGCTGATGATCCTCACCGCGCTGATCTTCGTCGGCATGTGCGCCATGCCGATGATCGTGCGCCATGTCGGCGGCCGCCATTTCGCGTCGCTGGAGCGGCATCGCGGCGGCAGCCTGCTCGGCACGCTCTGGCTGTCGTCCTGGACCTTCATCGTGTTCCTGCTGCTGTGGCTAGTCACGCTCCCGCTCAGCTTCATCCCGCCATTCACCTTCCTGATCCAGCCGCTGCTGTGGGGGTGGCTGACGTCCCGGGTAATGGCCTACGATGCGCTGGCCGATCATGCCAGCGGCGACGAATTGAAGCGGCTGATGCGGCGTCACCGCTGGCCGCTGCTGGCGATCGGCACCATCACCGGCGCCATGGGAGCCGCACCGACCCTGCTGTGGATAGGCGGGGCGCTGTCGGTGATTTTCTTTCCGCTGCTGGCGGCCGGCGCCATCTGGCTCTATGTGTTGGTCTTCATTTTCACCGGCCTGTGGTTCGCCTATTACTGCCTTGAAGCCTTGCGGGCCGAGCGCGGCGCGAATCCGCCCGGCGCCGTCCCCGTCTTGAAGGACATCAACTGAAACGCCCTTGCGCAGGGTGAGGCATAATCGGTTTTTCCATTCATGCAAGGCGCACTGCGCCAACGACGAAAAACTGACATGGCTATCGGTCTCATCATCATCGGCGACGAAATCCTGTCCGGCAAACGCGCCGACAAGCACTTCCCCAAGGTGGTCGAACTGCTTTCCGCCCGTGGCCTGCAGCTCGGGTGGGCCGAATACCTGGGCGACGATCCGGCCCGCATCACGGCAGCGCTCAGGCGCACCTTCGCCAGCGGCGACATCGTGTTTTCCTGCGGCGGCATTGGCGCAACGCCCGACGACCACACCCGCCAGTGCGCCGCGGCGGCGCTCGGCGTGCCGCTGGCGCTGCATCCGGAAGCCAAGGCCAGGATTCAGGAGCGCATTCTCGACGTGGCGCGCGAGACCGGCAAGGCGCCTGATCTGGATGCGCCGGAAAATGCGCACCGCCTGAAGATGGGCGAGTTTCCGCAGGGCGCTGAAATCATCCCGAACCCGTATAACAAGATCCCGGGCTTTGCCATCCGCCAGGGCGGCGATGCCGGTCACTATTTCGTGCCAGGCTTTCCGGTGATGGCCTGGCCGATGATCGAATGGGTGCTGGATACGCATTACGCCCATCTGTTTCGCCAGGTGCCTCGCGACGAAAAGGCGGTGCTGGTGTTCGAGCAGGCGGAGTCGACCCTGACACCGCTGATGGAAGCGATCGAAGCAGAGTTCCCGCTGGTGAAGGTATTCAGTCTGCCGAGCGTGGGGGATGAACGCACCCGGCGTCATATCGAGTTGGGCGTGAAGGGCGAGCCGTCGCAAGTGCAGGCGGCCTTTGCACGCATGCTGGAAGGTTTGAACGGTTTTCATGCGGAATACCGGCCGGCCGAAGAGGGCGCCGCCCTGAAGTAGCCCACCGCTGGGCGATGCATGCTCAGGAAAAGCAAACGCCCCGCATGCGGGGCGTTTTCATTGGCGACAGCCTTGGGCTGTCAAGGCAATCCGGCTATTCGGCTATCAGGCCGTGGCCTTCTTCGGTGCGCCTTTGGCTTTGGTGGCCGGCTGGGTGAACTGGGTGACGGCGCTGTTGAGATTGGCTTCCAGGGTTTCGACCGCCTGCTTGGTGGTCTTGTTGAGCTGCTCGTAGCTTGCGCTGGCATTGCCGATCACGGATTTGATCAGTTCGACTGCGCCTTCCGATGCGGGGGCGTGCTTCGTCACTTCTTCGATCATCTCCACCACTTTGCGGCTGGTGTCGGAAATCTGCTGCTCGGCGGCCTTGGCGAACTCGGATTGGATGCCGGACGCGATGGCGGTGATCTGGCGGCCGTAGGAGAGCGCCTTTTCGGCATTCGGCTGCGCATGCGCAGCAACCACGCTCATCCACTCCTGTGCATCCTTGGCGCCGATGAGCTGCTTTGCCGCGACTCCGGCTTCCTCGAGCGAGGTTTTCGCCGCAGTCAAGTGCAGGTCGACGAATTGCTCGAAACCTTCCACCGCCTTGGCCGTCAGGGAATTGAAAGTGGCAAGTTGGAATTCGATAGTGGCTTTGGTAGCAGACGAAAACTGTTCGGGCACGGAAAACATGAATTTCTCCTTCAGGAAGGTTGAGCGGGAAGACGAGGACATCGATGCAGCCTGTGGTCACGCACTTCTTTTGATGCGGCGCACCATGCAATTCTTGTTGAAAAGTATTTATGCGTCAACAGAAATTTGTGCTCTGCATCATTGGATTCCTGAAATTTCCAGCGACCCCTGCCAGCGTTGTGCCGCCGTCTCGAAACGCACGTCCGTGCTAGAATTTTCGCAACTTGTCCATCGGCGGTTCCCTTGAAGGCCTTTTACAGCGATCACTTCGTTCTCCCTCTACCCGAAGGCCATCGCTTCCCGATGCGGAAGTATCGAATGCTGCGCGACAGCGTGCAGCAATCAATTCATGGCATCGAATTCCTCGAAGCGCCGTGCGCCACCGACGGCGTGCTGGCGCTGGCTCATCATCCTGCCTACATTGATGCCGTATCGCGCGGCTTGCTGTCGGCCGGGGAACAGAAGGCGATCGGTTTTCCCTGGAGTCCGCAGATGGTCGAGCGTTCGCGCCGCTCCACCGGCGCCACCATCGGCGCTTGCCGCGCCGCCCTGAACGAAGGCGTGGCGGTCAATCTGGCCGGCGGCACCCACCATGCTTACGCCGACCACGGCGAAGGTTTCTGCATCTTCAACGATGCTGCCGTCGCCAGCCGACTCATGCAGGCCGAGCGCCATGTGCAGCGGGTGGCGATCATTGACCTCGACGTACATCAGGGCAATGGCACGGCATCCATCCTTGCCCACGATGAGTCCGTGTTTACCCTGTCGCTGCATGGCGAACACAACTACCCCTTCTCGAAGGAACGCAGCGACCTCGACGTGGCGCTGCCGGATGGCACCGGCGACGACGCCTATCTGGCTGCCCTCGACGAAGCGCTGTCGACCTTGTTTCAGCGCTTCGATCCGCAGCTCTTCATCTATCTCGCCGGCGCCGACCCGCACGAGAACGACCGGCTCGGACGATTGAAACTGACCTTGGCCGGGCTGGCGGCGCGCGACCGGCTGGTGCTGGAAACGGCCCGCCGCCGGAGACTGCCGGTGGCCATTGCCATGGCCGGCGGCTATGGCCGCGACATCGACGGCACCGTGGCCGTTCATTTGCAGACCATACGCATAGCCGCTGAGTTTGCCCATACACCCGACCCACGCGCATGACCCGATCTTCCTCTTCTTCCGAGCCGCTCCCGGCTGCGCCGGCATCGACCGCCAAGCGCTGGGTCGCCGCCATGCCTTTTCTGTTCGTGCTGATCTGGAGCACCGGCTTCATCGTGGCCAAGTTCGGGCTGCCTTACGCGCCGCCGCTGACCTTCCTGCTGCTGCGCTTCGTCGGCGTGCTGCTGGTGCTGGCGCCGCTGGTGCTGCTGATGAAGGCGCCGTGGCCGACAGGCAGGGCATGGCATATCGCATTGGCCGGCGTCCTGGTCCAGGCCGGCTACCTGGGCGGTGTCTGGTGCGCCATCAAGATCGGCATGCCGGCCGGCCTGTCGGCGCTGATCGTCGGCATGCAACCCATCCTGACCGCCTTCGCCGCGCCCATGGTCGGCGAATCGGTGCGCGGCAGGCAATGGCTGGGCCTGGTGTTCGGCCTGGCGGGCGTGGCCCTGGTGGTGGCCAACAAGATCACGCTGATCGGCCTGTCGGCGGACAGCATTGCGCTGTGCCTGATGGCGCTGGTGTCGATCACCGTCGGCACGCTCTACCAGAAGCGGTTCTGCCCAAGCTTCGACCTGCGCACCGGGACCATGATCCAGTTCGCCGCATCATTCGTCGTGACGCTGCCGTTCGCCATGGCCTTCGAGCATCTGGACTGGGCGCTGGAAACGGTGCAGTGGACGCCGCGCTTCGTCGGCGCCCTGTTGTGGTCGGTGCTGGCGCTGTCGATCGGCGCCATCTTCCTGCTGTTTGCCCTGATCAGGAAAAGCGCCGCCACCCAGGTCAGCAGCCTGATGTACCTGACGCCGCCAACCACCGCCATCATGGCCTGGCTGATGTTCGGCGAATCCTTCAACCTGGTCGGCGCCGCCGGCATGGCGCTGGCGGTGATCGGCGTGGCGCTGGTGGTCAGAAAGCGTTGAGCAGCGGCGGCGACGCCAGCCGGGCCGGAAAAACGATAGTGAGGAGACGATGCGAGCGACACCCAACCAAAGAAGCGATTACCTGCATTTCCACCCGATCACCACCCGCTGGATGGACAACGACGCCTACGGCCATGTCAACAACGTGGTGTATTACAGCTGGTTCGATACGGTGGTGAATCAGTTCCTCGTCATCAATGGCGCCCTCGACATCGAGCGCGGCGAGGTCATCGGCCTGGTGATCGAGACCCAGTGCAATTACTTTTCCCCGGTCGCTTTTCCCGAGCGCATCGTCGCCGGCCTGCGCGTTTCGAAGCTGGGCACGTCCAGCGTTCGCTACGAGGTCGGCATCTTCCGCGACGACGAAGACGTCGCGTCGGCCCAGGGCCACTTCATCCATGTCTACGTCGACCGCGCCAGCCGCAAGCCGGTGTCCATCCCTGACCGTACCCGTCAACTGCTGCAATCCATCGAGGTCAACCGCCATGATTGAATCGCCGGAACAAAAAATCGTCGATGCCGCCATCACCTCGCGCCGCTCGATACGCGCCTTTCGCCCCGATCCGGTGGCGCGGGAAGACGTGGAAGCCATACTCGATGTGGCGGCGCGCGCACCGTCGGGCACCAACACCCAGCCGTGGAAGGTGTATGTGCTGACGGGCGCGGCGAAGGAGAGGCTGTCTGATGCGGTATTGAAAGCCCACAACGACCCGAGTTCGCCGGATGCCTTTAGCGAGGAATATCACTATTACCCGCGCAAGTGGGTATCGCCTTATATAGACAGGCGGCGCAAGGTGGGATGGGATCTGTACGGTCTGCTGGGCCTGACGCGCGACGACAAGGCCGGAATGCATGCCCAGCATGGACGTAACTACCTTTTTTTCGATGCGCCGGTCGGCATGATTTTCACCATCGACCGCATCATGGAACAGGGATCCTGGCTGGACTACGGCATGTTCCTGCAGAACATCATGGTCGCGGCTCGCGGCCGCGGTTTGGATACCTGTCCACAGGCGGCTTTCACCCAATACCACCGCATCATCGCCCGGGTACTCGACTTGCCGGATGACGAGATGGTGGTGTGCGGCATGTCGCTGGGTTTCGCCGACATGGACAAGATCGAGAACAGCCTTCGGACGGAAAGGGAGCCGGTAAGCCGATTTGCGCGCTTTGTTGAATGAGACTCAAGAGGGAGCCGAGCCGCATTATCAATACGGAAAAGTTTGCTGACGAAGATCATACATATGTTTAAAAAATTGCTCTAAGCCATTCATTTTCTTGCCTAAATTCACGCAATTTATAAACTGCAAGATATAATTCCGGCTTGCATGGATTGGGGAGGAAGTGCTGATGTTAAGGTCCGCGCTCGGTATCGTATTTTCTATTTGTTTCGTCACCGTGGCGGCACCGGTCAGCGCCGCAAGTTCCACGACGCATTCGGCCGCAAAGAAGCGCTCACATGCCGCACACAGCGCCAAGCCTGCCGCCAAGAGTGCTGCTAAAAGTACCGCCAAGGCTGCTCATCACAAGACCGTTGCGGTCAAATCCCATCGCAAGACGGCGGTCAAGCATGCAGCGGTTGCCGCTGCCGTTGCCGCACCCGCGGTCGCCACCGCAGGCGACATGGCCGGCCTGCATGCCAAGCGCGACCCGCTGGCACTGCGCTCCAACGCCGCCCTGGTCATGGACCAGAATACCGGCCAGATCCTGTTCGAAAAGAACGCCTCCGTGGCCTTGCCGATCGCCTCGCTCACCAAGCTGATGACGGCCATGGTCGTGCTGGAGGCGCGCCAGAACATGGACGAGATTCTGCAAGTCACCGATGATGATGTCGACCGCGAGCGCTTCAGTGCTTCTCGCCTGCGCGTCGGCTCGCAGCTGTCGCGGGCAAACATGCTGCATATCGCGCTGATGAGTTCGGAGAACCGGGCCGCGTCCGCACTTGGCCGTCATTATCCGGGTGGCCTGCCAGCCTTCGTGGCGGCGATGAATGCCAAGGCCAGGACGCTTGGCATGAGCGATACCCGTTACGTCGATCCGACCGGCCTTTCCAGCAACAACGTGGCTAGTGCGCGGGACCTTGCCAAGCTGGTGAATGCGGCCTATCACTTCCCGACCATCCGCGAATACTCCACCGACGACCATTATCAGGTGGACCCGGGCAAGCGGCCGATCCAGTACACCACCTCCAACCGCCTGGTGCTGAATCCGAATTGGAAGATCGGTCTGCAGAAGACCGGTTATATCAATGAAGCCGGCCGCTGCCTCGTGATGCAGGCGACCATCGAATCCCGGCCGGTGATCATGGTGTTCCTGGACTCCAAGGGCAAGGATTCCCGTATCGCCGATGCCAGCCGCATCCGCAAGTGGCTGGAGGCCTCGAAGTTTCCGATGCTTACCCAAGTCAGCGCCAAGCAGGGCTGACGCTTTTCCCAGACCGAGCCAGGGCCGCCAGAGCGGCCCTTTGCATTTGGTTGATTGATTTTGATCAATAGTTGTTCGGCGGATATTTCGCCGAGCGCATCAGCCGGTCGGCCCGCAGGAATAAAAGCCTTATATTTCAAAAGGTTAAGAAATTTTTTATTCAGACAAGAAAAAGGTGTTTCAGAACGTATTTATGGGAAAAACTTATTGTTTTGAAAGACCGTTTATTACAGAATAGCCCGGTATCCTGCAGGCAAACCGCCTGCATTCCGGCGTGCCGGCAGCCCTTGTTCATTCCGCAAGGGCTGCCGGCACGCCTATTCACTAGGATGGATAAAACATAGTGCGTTCCCCGAAAGTTCTCCTGGTCAATGATGACTCCGCAAGCCTGCTGGCTTTGACCAGTCTGCTCACCTACGCCGGCGAAGAAAGCGGGTATGAGGTCGTCGTCGCCCGCTCCGGTGAAGAGGCGCTGCGCCACGTTTTGAATCATGATTTCGCTGTCATCCTGCTGGATGTGAACATGCCCGGCATGGACGGCTTCGAAACCGCCGAGGCCATCCATTCCCATCCGCGTTCCGCTTCTGTGCCGATCATCTTCGTTACTGCCCACTATGCCGACGAGATGCACAAGCTTAAGGGTTACCAGAAGGGCGCGGTCGATTACCTGTTCACGCCCATCATTCCCAAGATCCTGCAGACCAAGGTCGCGGTCTTCGTCGAGCTGGCGAAGAAGAACCTGCAGCTGCAGCATCAGACCGAGCAGCTCGCGCAGCTCAACAGCGACCTGCAGAAGCAGCGCCAGCTTGACCTGCAAAACATCAATGAGCGCAAGCTGGCGGAGCAGGCGCTGCGCCAGTCCCGCGAAGAGCTTCGGCAGCTGGCCAGCTACCAGGACCGCATCAAGGAAGAGGAGCGCAAGCGCATCGCGCGCGAAATCCACGACGAGCTGGGGCAGAACCTGTTGGCACTGCGCATCGATGTCTCGATGCTGCATTCGCGCACCAAGGAAAGCCATCCCAAGCTGAACCGGCGAGTGCAAGCCATGCTGGAGCAGATCGATTCCACGATGAAGTCGATGCGCGCCATCATCAACAATCTGCGCCCGGTGGTACTGGACCTCGGACTGAACGCGGCAATCGAATGGCAGGTAAAGGAATTCCAGCGCCGCAGCGGCATCCCATGCACGCTATCCATGGATGAGGAAGAACTGGTGCTGGATGACAACCGTGCCACGGCGCTGTTCCGCATCCTGCAGGAGTCGTTGAACAACATCCTCCGCCATGCCCAGGCAACACGCGCCTGGGTGGAACTGCTGGAGGATGGCTCCACGCTTTCCATGAAAATTGCCGACAACGGCATCGGCATGCAAATGGTCAACCGCAAGAAGACCAACTCCTTCGGCTTGGTCGGCATGAAGGAACGCATTGCGAATCTGGGCGGCGATCTGGTAATCGACAGCGCCGAGAACCAGGGTACGGCGATCCGGGTGACCATCCCCTTCAATACGGCCGGCACATCTTTGCCCGAGCCTCAGCCGACGCCGGACGGCGCTCCCGACAAACCAGCTCTGAAGCTGGAGCCGCTGGCGGCCTTGAAGCCCGAGATCAAGCCGGCGCCTGCTGTCCGCCGCAAGCGCGAGCGCACGAGCAAGGAAAGCAATGTCGCCTGAGCGCTCGCCGCGCCCGTCCGTCCGTCTGCACGCCACCCATCGAGACTGAACTGCACCTGTCCGCATGCCGGTGAAACACCGCACCAGCCGCCTCCGGCGCACCGGCGCCACGCAGGACCGAGAACAAAAGAAGGAGAAGTACATGGAAGCCAAAGCAGCCTTGAGCGATGAGCTGGACGTAAAAGTCCTGCTGACTGCCTTGACCGCACTGAAAAAAGGGGATTTTTCCACGCGCATGCCGTCCGACTGGACCGGGCTGGCGGGCAAGGTCGCCGACACGCTCAATGACATCCTGGAAGCCAATCAGGAAATGGCGAAGGAAATCACCGACGTCAGCCGCCTGGTCGGCCGCGAAGGCCGGCTCGGCCATCGCGCTTCGGTCGGCAATATTTCCGGCGGTTGGGCAAACATCGTCAAGTCGGTCAATACCCTGATTGATGACCTGGTGCGGCCGACCACCGAGATGGCGCGCGTCATCGGCGCGGTGGCGAAGGGCGATCTGTCGCAGACCATGGCGCTCGACGTCGATGGCCGGCCGCTCAAGGGCCAGTTCCTCCTGGCCGCATCGACGGCGAACACCATGGTGCATCAGCTGTCCTCGTTCGCATCGGAAGTGACGCGGGTGGCCCGTGAAGTGGGTACCGAAGGCAAGCTCGGCGGCCAGGCCAACGTGCCTGGCGTGGCGGGCACCTGGAAGGACCTGACCGACTCGGTCAACTCCATGGCCGGCAACCTGACCTCGCAGGTGCGCAACATCGCCGACGTGACCACCGCGGTGGCCAATGGCGACCTGTCGAAGAAGATCACGGTGGACGTGCGCGGCGAGATCCTGCAATTGAAGGACACCATCAACACCATGGTGGACCAGCTGCGTTCGTTCGCCTCGGAGGTGACGCGGGTGGCCCGTGAAGTGGGTACCGAAGGCAAGCTCGGCGGCCAGGCTTATGTGCCGGGCGTGGGCGGCACCTGGAAGGACTTGACCGACAACGTGAACTTCATGGCCTCGAACCTCACCGGCCAGGTGCGGAACATTGCGGAAGTGACGACCGCCGTGGCGAACGGCGACCTGTCGAAGAAAATTACCGTCGATGTGCGCGGCGAAATTTTCGAACTGAAGAACACCATCAACGTGATGGTGGACCAGCTGAACTCCTTCGCCTCGGAGGTGACGCGGGTGGCCCGTGAAGTGGGTACCGAGGGCAAGCTCGGCGGCCAGGCGCAGGTGAAGGGGGTGGGCGGCATCTGGAAGGATCTGACCGACAACGTGAACTTCATGGCGTCCAACTTGACCGGCCAGGTGCGTAACATCGCGGAAGTGACGACCGCCGTGGCGCGCGGCGACCTTTCGAAGAAGATCACGGTGGACGTGAAGGGCGAGATCCTGGAGCTGAAGGACACGATCAACGTGATGGTGGACCAGCTGTCCTCGTTCGCGTCTGAAGTGACGCGGGTGGCCCGTGAAGTGGGTACCGAAGGCAAGCTCGGCGGCCAGGCCAACGTGCCTGGCGTGGCGGGCACCTGGAAGGACCTGACCGACTCGGTCAACTCCATGGCCGGCAACCTGACCTCGCAGGTGCGCAACATCGCCGACGTGACCACCGCGGTGGCCAATGGCGACCTGTCGAAGAAGATCACGGTGGACGTGCGCGGCGAGATCCTGCAATTGAAGGACACCATCAACACCATGGTGGACCAGCTGCGTTCGTTCGCCTCGGAGGTGACGCGGGTGGCCCGTGAAGTGGGTACCGAGGGCAAGCTCGGCGGCCAGGCTTATGTGCCGGGCGTGGGCGGCACCTGGAAGGACTTGACCGACAACGTGAACTTCATGGCCTCGAACCTCACCGGCCAGGTGCGTAACATCGCCGAGGTAACGACGGCCGTGGCGCGCGGCGATCTCTCCAAGAAGATCACGGTGGACGTGAAGGGTGAGATCCTGGAGCTGAAGAACACCATCAACGTGATGGTGGACCAGCTGTCCTCGTTCGCCTCGGAAGTGACGCGGGTGGCGCGGGAGGTGGGCACCGAGGGCAAGCTCGGCGGCCAGGCCCAAGTGGAAGGCGCCGCCGGCACCTGGAAGGACCTCACCGACAATGTGAACTTCATGGCGGCCAACCTGACCGCTCAGGTGCGCGGCATCGCCGGCGTGGTGACCGCCGTGGCGAACGGCGACCTGAAGAAGAAGCTGACGGTGGCGGCGCGCGGCGAAATCGCGGCGCTGGCCAACACCATCAACGAGATGACCGACACCCTGGCGGTGTTCGCCGACCAGGCCACCACCGTGGCGCGCGAGGTGGGCGTGGAAGGGAAGCTCGGCGGCCAGGCCAGCGTGCCGGGCGCTTCCGGTACCTGGAAAGACCTGACCGAGAACGTCAACCAGCTGGCGGCCAACCTCACCACCCAGGTGCGGGCGATCGCCGAGGTGGCGACGGCGGTGACGCGCGGCGACCTGTCGCGCTCGATCCAGGTGGAAGCGCGTGGCGAGGTGGCGGACCTGAAGGACAACATCAACGAGATGATCCGCAACCTGAAGGAAACCACCCAGAAGAACGCGCAGCAGGACTGGCTGAAGACCAACCTGGCGCGATTCACCCGCCTGCTGCAAGGCCAGCGCGACCTGGAGGCGGTGACTGCGCTGATCCTGTCGGAGCTGGCGCCGCTGGTGTCCGCCCATCACGGCGTGTTCTACATGATGGACTCCCAGGACGCCGATGCCCGCCTGCGCATGGTGGCCAGCTATGGCTACCGCCCGAGCAAGCGCGTTCCCACTTCCTTCCTGCCGGGCGAGGGCCTGGTCGGGCAGTGCGCGCTGGAGAAGATGCGCATCTGGCTCACCAACGTGCCGCGCGACTACATTGCCGTGTCGTCGGGACTTGGTTCGGCGCCGCCGACCAACATCGTGGTGCTGCCGATCCTGTTCGAGCAGCAGGTGAAGGCGGTGATCGAGATCGCTTCGCTCGACCGCTTCACCGAAACCCATCTGTCCTTCCTCGACCAGCTGATGGAATCCATCGGCGTGGTGCTCAACACCATCGAGGCCAACAGCCGCACCGAGAGCCTGCTGACCCAGTCGCAATCGCTGGCGCAGGAACTGCAGCAGACCAACCTGGAGCTGGCGGAAAAGGCGCGCCTGCTGTCGGAGCAGAACATCGAGGTGGAGCGCAAGAACCGCGAGGTGGAGCAGGCCAAGTTCGCGCTGGAAGAGAAGGCTACCCAGCTGGCGCTGTCGTCCAAGTACAAGTCGGAGTTCCTGGCCAACATGTCGCATGAGCTGCGCACGCCGCTGAACAGCCTCCTGATCCTGGCGCAGCAGCTGTCGGACAACCCGGATGGCAACCTGTCCGAGCGGCAGGTTGAATTCGCACGAACCATCTACGGATCGGGCAGCGATCTGCTGACGCTCATCAACGACATCCTGGACCTGTCGAAGATCGAGTCCGGCACGGTGACGCTGGAAGTCAGCGAGTGCCGCTTCCGCACGCTGCGCGGCTACGTGGAGCGCACTTTCCGCCACATGGCCGAAGCCAAGCAGCTGGAGTTCGACATCACGCTGGCCGATACGCTGCCGGCGGCGATGATGACCGACACCACCCGCCTGCAGCAGATCCTGAAGAACCTGCTGTCGAATGCGTTCAAGTTCACTTCCCGCGGCCGGGTTGCGATGTCGATCACCATGGCCGGCTCGGGCTGGTCGCCGGATCATCCCAACCTGGCGCAGGCCGACGGCGTGCTCGCCTTCTCGGTCGTCGATACCGGCGTGGGCATAGCCTCCGACAAGCTGCAGCTCATCTTCGAAGCTTTCCAGCAGGCCGACGGCAGCACCGCGCGCCGCTACGGCGGCACCGGCCTCGGCCTGTCGATCAGCCGCGAGCTGGCGCGCCTGCTCGGCGGCGAGATTCGGGTGGAGAGCGTGGTTGGCGTCGGCAGCACCTTCACCCTTTACCTGCCCTACAACCGCAATGGCTTCGTCAATCACGACCTCAGCCCGGCGGCGCGCTCCTTCATGGATAGCCAGCCGCGCCTGCCGATCGTGGCATCGAACGTGATCTACGCCGAAGCCGAGGGCGTCGAGGTGCTAGACCGCGTGGAAGTATCGGAAGCGGTGGTCTTCGACGAGGTCGAGATCGGCTACGATGCCTCGCTCGACGACCGCGCCGTCATCGCTCCCGACGAGCTGTCGGTTCTCATCGTGGAAGACGACATCCACTTCGCCAAGCAACTGCTGGAACTGGCCCACGAGAAGAGCTTCAAGGGCGTGATCACCTCGCACGGCGATTCGGCGCTGACGCTGGCCCGCGACTATCGTCCGGCGGCGATCTTCCTCGACATCGACCTGCCGGACATCGACGGCTTCACCGTGCTCGACCGCCTGAAGCGCGATCCCAGCACCCGGCACATTCCGGTGCACGTGATATCGCGCATGAAGGAAAGGGAACGGGCGCTGCGCCAGGGCGCGATTTCCTATCTGAACAAGCCGGTGGCGGCGGAGCGTCTGTCGGAAGAGTTCATGCGCATCCAGCAGTTCCTGGCGCGGGGCAAGCGCAACCTGCTGATCGTCGAAGATGACCCGATGCAGCGTGAGGCCACCATCGAGCTGCTTAGCAGCCCCGAGGTGAACATCGTTGCCATGGCCACCGGCGAAGAAACCCTGGCCGCATTGCAGGACCAAGCGTTTGACTGCATGGTGCTCGATCTCTCGCTGCCGGACATCGACGGCTTCGACCTGCTCGACCGCATCGCCGAAAACGAGGCATGGCGCGGACTGCCGGTGGTGGTCTACACCGCACGGGAGCTGAACCGCAAGGAAGTGACCCGCTTGCGCAAGGTGGCCAAGACCATCGTGGTCAAGGATGCGCGTTCTCCGGAACGGCTGCTGGATGAAACCGCACTGTTCCTGCATCGCGCCCACGCCAGCCTGCCGGAGAACCAGCGTCGCATGCTGGATGAAATCCACGCGGCGGACGATGATCTGGCCGGACACAAGGTGCTGATCGTGGACGACGACCTGCGCAACATCTTCGCCTTGAGCTCCGTGCTCGAGCGGCAAAAGATGAAGGTGGCGTTCGCCGAGAACGGCCGCGACGGCATCGAGGTGCTGGAACAGGACCCGAGCGTCGAGATCGTGCTGATGGACATCATGATGCCGGAAATGGATGGCTACGACACCATGCGCGCCATCCGCAGCATTCCGAAGTTCAAGTCGCTTCCCATCATCACCCTCACTGCCAAGGCGATGAAGGGCGACCGCGACAAGTGCATCGCCGCGGGCGCTTCCGACTACATCACCAAGCCGGTGGATGTGGCCCAGTTGTTGTCACTGATGCGGGTCTGGCTGCACAAGTAAGTTGGGCGCGGCCATGAAGAAAGCCGCCGCAGGCTGGGCCTGCGGCGGCTTTTGTTTTTCCGGTGGCTTGTGTTGTGCTGCTTACGCCTGCTGGGGAACGTAGCCCAGCACTTCCGAAATCTCGTTCGCGGTGCGCACCAGGTCGTCCAGCCAGTCTTCCTGCAGCCGGTCGGCGGGCGCCGAGATCGACAGGCCGGCGATCAGCTTGCCGGAATCGTCGCGGATGCCGGCAGCCATGCAGCGCACGCCGAGTTCCAGTTCCTCGTTGTCGCGCGCATAGCCGCGTGCCCGCACCAGGCTCAGTTCGCGTTCCAGCTTGGCGAGATCGGTGATCGAATTCTTGTTGTGGCCGGCCAGGCCGGTGCGGGTGGCGTAGGACCGCACCGACTTGGGGTCGTCCACCGACAGGAACAGCTTGCCCGTGGACGTCAGGTGCAGCGGCGCGCGGCCGCCGATGGCCCGAACCACCTGCATCCCGGAACGCTCGGAAAAGGCTCGGTCGATGTACACGATCTCGTCGCCCTGGCGCACCGACAGGTTGACCGTCTGGTGGGTACGGCGATGCAGGCCGCGCATGTAGTCAAGCGCCGCCTCGCGCACATTGAGCCGGCTCTTGACGATATTCCCCAACTCCAGCAGGCGCATGCCGAGGCGATAGGATCCGGCGTCGGCGCGGTCGACGAAGCGCTTGGACACCATGTCGTTGAGGATGCGGTGGGCGGTCGAAGGATGCAGTCCGGTGCTGTTGGCAAGGTCTTTCAGGCTGACGGGGTCGGGATGAGCGGCGAGGGCATCCAGCAGGGAAATCATGCGCTCGATTACTTGAATGGATGCCTGGTTATTATCGATATTCTGGTCGGCTTTCATGGTGTCAATTGTGCATTGCAATAAGTACGTTATATCACAATGTGAAAAGCAGAAAAAGCCGTATGCAAGGAAATTCACCAATGCGGCGCAAATAATTTCACTCTCGCGCCGTGGTCGTTTGCGCTTGGCGACCGCATAATACAACCTGTGAAAATGAAGACAACTGGGTTAAGGAGATTGCTCGATGCGCGTTGGCCTGTTCGTAACCTGTCTGGTTGACATGATGCGGCCGGAAATCGGTTTTTCCGCGCTGAAATTGCTGGAGTCCGCCGGCTGCGAGGTCATCGTGCCCGATACCCAGACCTGCTGCGGTCAGCCAGCTTACAGTTCCGGCGATCGGGCGGCGGCGCGCGCCCTGGCGGAGAAGTTCGTCGATGAGTTCGAGCAATTCGACTACGTGGTGATACCGTCCGGCTCCTGCGGCGGCACGGTCAAGGTGCATTACGCCGATCTGCTGTCGGACAGTCCGGCGCTGTCGGCGCGCATGGCGCGTCTGGCGCCTCGGGTGTTCGAGCTCACCGATTTCCTGCAGAACGTGCTGAAGGTGGAGCGGCTTCCCGCCTCCAATCTGCACGGCACCATCACCTATCACGATTCCTGTAGCGGCCTGCGCGAGCTTGGCGTGCAGCAGCAGCCGCGCGCCTTGCTGGAAAAAGCAGGCGTCAAAGTCACCGAGATGCGCGATGCCCGCGCCTGCTGCGGCTTCGGCGGCACCTTCGCCATCAAGTACGGCGACATCTCCGCCGCCATCGTCGACGAGAAGTGCGCCAACATCCATGACTGCGGCGCCGATGCCGTGGTGCTGGGCGACCTCGGCTGCATTCTGAACATCGAAGGCCGGCTGCGCCGCACCGGCGACGACAAGACCCGGGTGCTGCATGTGGCCCAGGTCCTCGCGGGAGACGCATGATGCAGATCCAGTCCATGCATTTCAAGGCCCGCGCCGGCGAGAAGCTGGCCGACAAGCGCCTGCAGCAGAACCTGAAGAAGCTGTCGACCAAGTTTGTGGTCGGCCGGGCCAGCGCCATCACCGAACTCGATGATTTCGAGGGCACGCGCGATGCGGCCATCGAGCGCCGCATGCGCGCCATCGAAAACCTCGATGTCTGGCTCGAGGTTTTCGAGAAGGAAGCGGCGCGGCGCGGCGCCACCGTGCTGTTCGCCGAGAGCGCCGAGGACGCCTCCCGGCTGGTGGTGGAGATCGCGCAGAAGCATGGCGTGAAGAAGGCGATCAAGTCCAAATCGATGGTGTCGGAAGAGATGGCGCTGAACAAGGCGCTGGAAGCGGCGGGCGTGCAGCCTGTCGAGACCGACCTCGGCGAGTACATCCTCCAGATCAACGACAACGAGGCGCCGTCCCACATCATCGCGCCGGTGGTGCACAAGGACAAGGAAGAGATTTCCGACCTGTTCGCCCGCGTGCACAACAAGCCGCGCCTGACCGACATTCCCGAGATGACGCGCGAGGCGCGCGAGATGCTGCGGCCGCACTTCCTGTCGGCCGACATGGGCATCACCGGCGGCAACTTCATCATCGCCGAAAGCGGTTCGGTGGCAGTGGTCACGAACGAAGGCAATGAAGGCATGTGCACCGTCATGCCGCCCAAGGTGCATGTGGTGGTGACCGGCATCGAGAAGGTGCTGCCGACGCTGGAGGACTTCGCCACCGTCATGCGGCTGCTGCCGCGCTCGGCGACCGGCCAGTCGATCTCCAATTACGTGTCGCTGCTGACCGGTCCGCGCGGCGCGGGCGACGTGGACGGCCCCGAGCACATGTACTTCGTGCTGGTCGATGGCGGCCGCACCGGCCTGGTCGGCACCGAGTTCCAGGAGATGCTGCGCTGCATCCGCTGCGGCGCCTGCATGAATCATTGCCCGGTGTACCAGAAGATCGGCGGCCACAGCTATGGCTGGGTCTATCCCGGCCCGATGGGCAGCGTGCTGACGCCGTCCTATGCGGGCATCGACAAGGCCATCGACCTGCCGCAGGCGTCGACGCTCTGCGGCGAATGCCATGTCGTGTGCCCGGTGAAGATTCCGCTGCCCGACCTGCTGCGCAAGCTGCGCGAGAAGCAGGTGGCCCAGCACCTGCGGCCAGGGATGGAACGCATCGGCCTGACGGTGTGGGCTTTCTTCGCCAAGCGGCCGCGCCTGTACCGGCTGGCGACCAAGGTCGGGGTGCGGGTGCTGCGCATGCTCGGCAACGGCAAGACGATTTCAAAGCTGCCGGTGGGCGCAGGCTGGACCGATTACCGGGAAATGCCGGCGCCGAGCGGCAAGACCTTCCGCGAACTGTACCGGGAAAGGCGTTGATGGAAGAGCCGGTCCAGATCAGCGAGTTCAAGAGCCGGAGCGGCTTCAAGCGCATTGTCGCCGCCTTTTTCTATTCCATCGAGGGCTTGCGCACCGCCTGGAAGAGCGAACATGCCTTCCGCCAGGAACTCTTCCTCGGCATCCCGGCGGCGCTGCTGGCGCTGCTGCTGCCGTTAAGCGCGCTCGAAAAGCTGGCGCTGATCGCGGTGCTGTTGCTGGTGCTGATCGTCGAACTGATCAACTCCGCGATCGAGGCAGTGGTGGACCGGATTTCCCTCGAACGTCATGCGCTGTCGAAGAACGCCAAGGATTTCGGCAGCGCGGCGGTGGCGCTGGCGCTGCTGCTGGCTGCGCTCACCTGGGGCGTGATCCTGTTTCCGCTGCTGGCACGCTGACGCTTTCCGACGCTGCATGAAAAAAGCGCCGAACGGCTGGGCCGTCGGCGCTTTTTTCATTGGATCGACGCGGGTTGTACTTACTTCTTCTGGTAGATCTTGTCGAACTCGCCGCCGTCGTCGAAGTGCTTCTTCTGCGCCGCCTTCCAGCCGCCGAAGACTTCATCCACGGTGAACAGGCTGATCGGCTTGAAGGTCGACTCGTATTTCTTGAACACCGCCGTGGAGCGCGGACGGAAGTAGTGCTTGGCAATGATTTCCTGGGCCGGTTCGGTGTACAGGAATTGCAGGTAGGCGGTGGCCTGCTTGCGGATGTTCTTGCGGTCGACCACCTTGTCCACCACCGACACCGGCGATTCCGCCAGGATGGAAGCGGAGGGGTAGACCACTTCGAAGTTGTTGCCGAATTCCTGGCGCACCAACTGGACTTCATTCTCGAAGGTCACCAGCACGTCGCCGATCTCGCGCTGCGTGAAAGTGGTCGTGGCCGCGCGGCCGCCGCCGTCCAGCACCGGGACGTTCCTGAAGATCTTTTCCACCAGTTCACGCGCCTGGGCTTCATTGCCGCCCTTCTTGATCACCGATCCCCAAGCGGCGAGATAGGTGTAGCGGCCGTTGCCGGTGACTTTCGGATTCGGGATGACGACCTTCACATCCGGCTTGGCGAGGTCGGTCCAATCCTTGATGCCCTTGGGATTGCCCTTGCGGGTCAAAAAGACCATGGTGGAGTAGAAGGGCGCCGAGTTGTTCGGCAGGCGCTTCGCCCAGTCCTGGGGTACCAGGCCGCGATCGGCGAGGAAGTCGATGTCGTTAGCCTGGTTCATCGTCACCACCGAGGCTTCCAGGCCATCGGCGACTGCGCGCGCCTGCTTGCTGGAGCCGCCGTGGGACTGGTTGATGACGAGGGTCTCGCCGGTATTCTTCTTCCAGTCGGCGATGAAGGCCGGGTTGATGTCCTTGAACAGTTCGCGAGCGACATCATAGGACACGTTGAGCAGGGTGGTGTCTGCTTTGGCCGGCGCGGCGGCGAACAGCGAGATCGAAGCAAGCGCGGCAACGGTGACGCCGCTCAGACGCTTCAGGAGAGAAGGGGCAGAGGAAAACGTGCCGGCGGCATGCCGGGCGACTGCATCAGACATAAGGACTCCTTTTTCTTGGCTCATGATTCATCGTTATTTCCATCCCTCGTTCATGGGATGACGGGTTAAGCGGATATTACCCTTTTTTCACCATTCGGCTTCCGGTCAACCGATTCAGTCCTTGGCGCGCTACGTGCTTTACCGAAACTGCATGCACCTGGAACAGGCGGGCGCGAACCGGCTGCCGTGTTTCCAACCTGGCTAGCCATGCCGTCAAGCCTGTTGCTTGTACGCGCCGCCGACTCGGGTGCGTCATGCAGAGCTTCGAAATTTGCACTACATTTCAGGTTGATGACAGTCAGAAACCCGATCTTTGCCAGCGCAGGTTTGCACTGCGTTGTGCCGAAGGACGGCGGACGGGCTGAAGCAGTCGCAAGCATGGCGCCGCATAGGCGCGCCTCACGGTGGATGAAGATTGAAGATGAAGATCGAGATTCGCGCAGCCCGGGCTGAAGACGCCGAGACCGCATGTGACGTCATGCGGCGCTCCATCCTTGAATGCTGCGTAGATGACCATCATCACGATCAGACGCTGCTCGCCGCCTGGCTGGGCAACAAGACGCCCGAGATGGTGCGGACGTGGTTCGACGCCTCGCCCAACATCTGCATGGTGGCGACGCACGACGACGTCGTGCAGGGCGTGGCCGCCATGTCCCGTGCCGGCAAGATCTGCGTCGTCTACATCGCGCCCGAAAGCCGCTTTCAAGGGATGGGCAGCGCGCTCATCGCCGCGCTCGAGGCGCGCGCCCTGGAACTGGGCGTCCGCAATCTGCACGCCGCCAGCACCTCCAATGCCCGCACCTTTTTCGCCCGCCACGGCTTCATCGAAGCCGGCACGGTGGAAACGCCTTACGGCTTGCAGGCAATTTCCTTTTCCAAGCAACTACCGCTCAGCGCCGTCAGGCGCTGCCCCTGCGGCGCGGCCGCTGCCTGATTCGACGCCGTACTTTCCGGCCTCCGTCGCGGCGTCCGCTTTCCATATGCGCTAGCTGCATATGGTTTGTCGAAATCATTCGTTCTGTTTCCGAACCGGCTTCTTTACTCTCTTCCCAACAACGACACCTTTGGGAGAAGAACAATGCTGTTGAAGAAGCTCATCCACTCCGCCATCGCGCTTTCCATTGCCGCTTCCGCCGTTCCGGCATGGGCAGCCGATGTTTCGCTGCTTAACGTCTCCTACGACCCGACCCGCGAACTGTACCAGGACGTGAACAAGGCTTTCGCCAAGCAGTGGAAAGCCAAGAGCGGCGACAACGTCACCATCAAGCAGTCGCACGGCGGTTCCGGCAAGCAGGCGCGCTCGGTCATCGACGGCCTCGATGCCGACGTGGTGACGCTGGCCCTGGCCTATGACATCGACGAGATCGCCGAGCGCGGCCTGACCGCGAAGGATTGGCAGAAGCGCCTGCCGCACAACAGCGCGCCTTACAACTCGACCATCGTGTTTCTGGTGCGTAAGGGCAATCCCAAGGGCATCAAGGATTGGCCCGATCTGGTGAAGCCCGGCGTGGCGGTCATTTCTCCGAATCCGAAGACATCCGGGGGCGCACGCTGGAATTACCTCGCCGCCTGGGGCTACGCCCTCAAGCAACCGGGCGGCAGCGAAGCCGCGGCCAAAGAGTTTCTCACCAAACTCTTCAAGAACGTGCCGGTGCTCGATTCCGGCGCGCGCGGCGCCACCACCACCTTCGTCGAGCGCGGCATCGGCGACGTGCTGATTGCTTGGGAAAACGAAGCGCTGCTGGCCATCAAGGAACTGGGGCCGGAGAAATTCGAGATCGTGGCACCGCCCCAGAGCATCCTGGCCGAGCCGCCGGTAGCGGTGGTGGACAAGGTGGCTGACCGTCGCGGCACCCGAAAGGTCGCCGACGCCTATGTGCAATATCTCTATACCGACGAAGCGCAGGAGATCGCGGCGAAGAATTACTATCGGCCGATTTCGGAGACGGTCGGAAAGAAATACGCCAACCAGTTCCCGAAGGTGAAACTGTTCACCATTGATGAGGTGTTCGGCGGTTGGGCCAAGGCGCAGAAAGCGCACTTCGCCGATGGCGGCTCCTTCGACCAGATCTATCAACCAGGCAAAAAATAATCCGCTATCGGTACTAGATTGTGGGTGGTTCCCGCGCGCCGGACCGGCATTCGACGCCGGTCCGGCGCGTTTTTGCATCGGCATTTATGGACATATCCGAACAGGCTGCTATTTGCCATTCGGGAGTTAAGAGCCGGCTCTATATGCGAAAAATGAATAAAGGAATGAGAAAAAAATCGTTCTCTTAATAACCTGTCAGTGGAATTATGGCGTCCTCATAGCAATTTAAGTAATAAAGGACGCCAATGGCTAGTTTGTCATTACCGGCGAGCAGCAAATCCGGGCCATCACGAGTTTTGCCCGGCTTCCATCTCTCGCTCGGCTTCACCGTTTTTTACCTCGGGCTGATCGTCCTGATCCCGCTCTCCGCCGTCCTGCTCAAGACCTTCACCATGACCTGGGATGCGTTCTGGGCGGCGGTCAGTTCGGAACGGGTGGTCGCTTCCTACAAGCTCAGCTTCGGCGCGGCGTTCATCGGCGCCTTGCTCAATGTTCTGTTTGGCGGCATCGTCGCCTGGGTGCTGGTGCGCTATCGGTTTCCCGGCAAGAAGATCATCGATGCGCTGGTCGACCTGCCGTTCGCGCTGCCCACGGCGGTGGCCGGCATCGCGCTGACTGCCCTGTATTCGACCAACGGCTGGATCGGCCGCTACCTGACGGCGCTCGGCATCAAGGTCGCCTTCACGCCGCTCGGCGTGGTGGTGGCGCTGACCTTCATTGGCCTGCCGTTCGTGGTGCGCACCGTGCAGCCGGTGCTGGAGGAAGCGGAGCGGGAACTGGAGGAAGCCGCCGCCAGCCTTGGCGCCAATCGTTTCCAGGTGTTCACCAAGGTGATCTTTCCCACCATCCTGCCGGCGCTGCTCACCGGCTTCGCGCTGGCCTTTGCCCGCGCCACCGGCGAATACGGTTCGGTCATCTTCATCGCCGGCAACATGCCGATGGTGTCGGAGATCACGCCGCTGTTCATCATCACCAAGCTGGAGCAGTACGACTATCTCGGCGCCACCGCCATCGCGGTCGTGATGCTGATCGTCTCCTTCATCCTGCTGCTGACCATCAACCTGCTGCAAGCCTGGACCCGCAAGCGCGGCCGGGCGGAGAGAACCTGACATGGCTGGAGCCGTTTCCACACTTCCGATCAAGACCGAGGCCCGCGGCGAACCGGCCTACGCGCCGGCCGCCACCGTCGAGCCGTTCTGGGTGCGGGCGCTGCTGATCGGCATCGCGCTCGCCTTCCTCACCCTGTTCCTCTTCGTGCCGCTGGTGGCGGTGTTCACCGAGGCGCTGAAGAAGGGCTGGGACACCTATTTGACCGCCATCGTCGAGCCGGATGCGATTGCCGCAATCAAGCTGACGCTGATCACCGCTTCCATCGCGGTGCCGCTGAACCTGGTGTTCGGCGTGGCCGCCGCCTGGGCCATCGCCAAGTTCGAATTTCGCGGCAAGAGCGTGCTGCTGACGCTGATCGACCTGCCGTTCTCGATCTCGCCGGTGATCTCCGGCCTCATCTACGTGCTGATCTTCGGCGCCCAGGGCTGGCTCGGGCCCTGGCTGACCGAGCACAATATCAAGATCCTGTTCGCGGTGCCGGGCATCGTGCTGGCGACCATCTTCGTCACCTTTCCCTTCGTGGCGCGGGAACTGATTCCGCTGATGCAGTCCCAGGGCAACGAGGAAGAAGAGGCGGCGCTGGTGCTGGGCGCTTCCGGCTGGCGCACCTTCTGGCACGTGACCCTGCCCAACATCAAGTGGGGCCTGCTCTACGGCGTCATCCTCTGCAACGCCCGCGCCATGGGCGAATTCGGCGCGGTGTCGGTGGTGTCCGGCCACATCCGCGGCGAAACCAACACCATGCCGCTGCAGGTGGAAATCCTCTACAACGAATACAACTTCGCGGCGGCCTTCGCCATCGCCTCCCTGCTGGCGCTGCTGGCGCTGGTGACGCTGGCGATCAAGACCTTCATCGAATGGCGCGTGCACCGCGCCGAGCCGCAGACCGTCGATCACATCCAGGACAATTAAGAGAGCATCATGGGCATCGAAGTCAAAAACATCCATAAGCGTTTCGGCAGTTTCGTCGCGCTCGACAATGTCTCCCTCAACTTTCCGCAGGGCGAGCTGACCGCCTTGCTCGGTCCGTCCGGCTGCGGCAAGACCACGCTGCTGCGCATCATCGCCGGCCTGGAACAGCCGGATTCCGGCCAGGTCTTCCTCGACGGCCAGGATGCCTCGGCCCACCATGTGCGCGAGCGCCAGGTCGGCTTCGTGTTCCAGCACTATGCGCTGTTCAAGCACATGAGCGTGTTCGAGAACATCGCCTTCGGCCTGCGCGTCAAGCCGCGCAATGTGCGGCCTTCCGAAAGCGAGATCCGCAAGAAGGTGATGTCGCTGCTCGAGCTGGTGCAGCTCGACTGGCTGGCCGACCGCTATCCGCCGCAGCTGTCCGGCGGCCAGCGCCAGCGCATCGCGCTGGCCCGGGCGCTGGCGGTGGAGCCGCGCGTGCTGCTGCTGGACGAACCCTTCGGCGCGCTCGACGCCAAGGTGCGCAAGGAACTGAGGCGCTGGCTGCGCCGCCTGCACGACGAACTGCATGTCACCAGCATCTTCGTCACCCACGACCAGGAAGAGGCGCTCGAGGTGGCGGATCAGATCGTGTTGATGAACAAGGGCAAGGTCGAGCAGATCGGTTCGCCGGGCGACGTGTACAACCATCCGGCTTCGCCCTTCGTCTACGGCTTTCTCGGCAACGTCAACCTGTTCCACGGCCGGGTGCATGAAGGCGTGCTCGACGCCGGCGGCGTGCCGCTGCATGCGCCGGAGCATGCCGATGCGCGCGACGCCCAGGGCGTCGGCTTCGTCCGCCCGCACGACATCGAGATCGAGCGTTACAGCGCCGACGCCGAGGGCATCGCCGTCGCCCTGCGCCACGTGCATGCAATCGGACCGCTGGCCCAGCTCGAGCTGGAGCGCGTCGACAACAAGCAGCTGGTGGAAGCGGTCATCTCCACCGAGCGTTATCAGCAGCTGCAATTGAATCCGGGCGAGACGCTGATCATGCGGCCGAAGCGTCTGCGCGTGTTCGTCGACGAAGCCGTTTGACCGAAGAGGGCCGGCATGAATTTTCAGCAGCTGCGCTCCATCCGCGAAGCCGCCCGGCGGGGCTACAACCTGACCGAGGTGGCGAATGCGCTGTTCACCTCGCAGCCGGGCGTGAGCCGGCAGATCCGGGAACTGGAGGAAGAGCTCGGGGTCGAGATCTTCGAACGCAACGGCAAGCGCCTCACCGGCCTGACGGAGCCCGGCAAGGGCATCCTGCACATCATCGACCGGCTGCTGCTGGAAGCGGAGAACCTGCGCCAGGCCAGCCAGGAGTACACCGGCGAGAAGCGGGGCACGCTGGCGATCGCCACTACCCATACCCAGGCACGCTATGTCCTGCCGGAAGTGGTGCAGGATTTCCGCAGCGCCTTTCCGGCGGTGCGCATCGCCTTGCAGCAGAGTTCGCCCGAGCATATCGCGGAATGGGTCATCTCCGGCAAGTCGGACGTCGGCATCGCCACCGAAGGCCTGAGCCAGTTCGACGAGCTGGTGTCCTTTCCCTGCTATAGCTGGAACCACGTCATCGTGGTGCCGCAGGAGCATCCGCTGGCGCAGCGGGAATCGGTCAGCCTGGAAGACCTCGCCAGCCAGCCGCTGATCACCTACGACATCGGCTTCACCGGCCGCAGCCATATCGACGATGCCTTCAATCAGGCCGGCCTGGCGACCGACATCGTGCTCACCGCCATGGACTCCGACGTCATCCAGCAGTATGTGACGCTCGGACTCGGCGTCGGCATCGTCGCGTCCATGGCGGCCGAGCACAGCCTGCAGCCGGGACTCAAGTGCATGGACGCCGGCCATCTGTTCGCGCCCAACGTCACCCGCCTGGCGGTGCGACGCGGCGCCTATCTGCGGTCCTATATCTACGAATTCATCCTGCGTTTCGCGCCGCAACTGCGGCGGGCGGACATCGAGGCGGCGCTGAACGTGGCGAAGACCTGATTGGCACGCTCTCTCCATGAAAAAGGCCGCTCTCGGGCGGCCTTCGTTTTTGCCGGTACAGAGCTCAAGGCATCAGCGGCTTCCTCGCCGCCTTCTTGGTTTTGACGTCGACCGCCGTCTTCTGCATGGCGGCAACGCGATAGGCGGTCGCCGGGTGCAGGGCGGTGTAGGCATTGAGCATGCTGGCCGGGTACTGGGTCGCCATGCGCTGCCAGAAAGAGGCTGTGCCATCGATGCTGTAGCCGGCGCGCGCCAGCAGGTAGAGCGACAGGCGGTCGGCGGTGGCATCGAGTTCCTGCGGCATGGCTTTCAACCCTGCCATGCCCGCCATGCCCGTCATGTCCGGATGCAGGCGGATCAGGTTGTCGATGATGCCGCCGGCGGTGGCGCTCATGCGCTGGCGGCTGGCATGCATCAGGATGTTGTGGGCCATTTCCTTGGCGATGACGTAGGCCAGTTCCTCGTCGTTGCCGACGGCATTCAGCATGCCGCGCGTGATCAGCACCCGGAAGCCGTCGTCGTAGGCATTGACGTTGTCGCTGTTGCCGAGCTCGATGCCGAAGGCGCAGGCGTACGTCAGCGGGACGGTCAGTGGCTGGCTGCTGCCGTTGCGGCTGACCAGCATGCGCACGCTGGAGCGCCCGGTAATCAGCGGGCCGAGGATGGTGGCTGCCTGGCGCTCGGCGTTGTCGCCGCGCGGCAGTTCCCGGTCTTCGATGCTGATGAGGTCGTCGCCGCGGCGCAGGCCGGCCTTGGCGGCGCCGCTGCCTTCCAGCACGCCCATTACCTTGAGGCTGTCGTTCATGCCGAAGAGCTTCTCCGCTGGCCTGACGAAGTCGGCGGAATAAGAATATTTGTTCTTGGCGGTGAAGCCGAGCAGGTTGCGCGCATTCTTGCGGCACAGGTCGGAATTGTTGACCAGCAGCGGCGCGGCGACCCGGTACAGGCGATCTTGCTGATCCACCAGGTTGCGCAGCGCCGCTTCCTCGCGGCTGGTGCCGGCCGGAGCCGCCGCAGCGGGTGCGGCCGGAAGCGAAGCCGGGCCCGCCGCGGGCGCAGCCCCTTGCTGCGGCGCCGTCGATGCGCAGGCGGCCAGCAGCAGCGCGGCGGCAAGCGCGGGAAGGGACGATGCGCGGGTGGCGCGGGAAGCGGGCGCCGGATTGTGCCGGTTCTGTGCTTGCATGGGAGCTCCCTTACTGTTTTCCGGTGCTGCCGAAGCCGCCGGCACCGCGTTCGCTGGCGCCGAATTCTTCCACCAGATTGAAATCCACCTGGAGCACCGGCACGATCACCAGCTGCGCCAGCCGTTCCAGCGGATTCAGCGTGAATTCGGTCTGACCCCGGTTCCAGGTCGACACCATCAGCTGGCCCTGGTAGTCGGAATCGATCAGGCCCACCAGGTTGCCGAGCACGATGCCGTGCTTGTGGCCCATGCCGCTGCGCGGCAGGATCATCGCAGCATACCCCGGATCGCCGATGTGGATCGCCATCCCGGTCGGCACCAGGTGGGTTTCGCCCGGCTTGATCACCAGCGGCGCGTCGATGCAGGCGCGCAGGTCGAGCCCGGCGCTGCCCGGGGTGGCGTACATCGGCATCTGTTCACGCAGGCGGGCGTCAAGGATCTTTACGTCGATTTTTTTCATGGGCAAGAGAATAGAGGATGTTTTGCCAAGGACGGCGTGATGAAACAATCGGAAACAAGCCCGAACCAAGCGGCGTTCAGCCGCCCAGCCGGCGCGCGATCTCGTCGATCAGGCTGCGCGCCAGGGATTGCTTGTCAGCGCGGGGGAAATGCGTCTGGCCCTGCTCGTCGAAGAGAATCAGCTCGTTGTCATCCAGGCCGAAAGTTTGCGGACCGATGTTGCCGACCAAAAGCGGAGTGCGTTTGCGCCGGCGCTTCTCCTCGCCATGGCGCAGCAGTTCCTCCGATTCGGCGGCAAAGCCGACGCAGTAGGGCGGGCTGGGCAGGGCGGCGACGGCGGCGAGGATGTCCGGATTCTGCTCGAACTTCAGCTGCGGCACGTCGTGGCCGTCCTTCTTCTTGATCTTCTGCGCGCTGACTTCGGCCACGCGCCAGTCGGCCACCGCTGCCACGCCGATGAAGACCTGGTGTCCGGCCACGCGCGCCATCACCGCGTCGTGCATCTGCTGCGCCGTCACCACCTTGATGCGGTTCACGCCATGGGGCGCCGCCAGTCCGGTCGGACCGGAGATCAGCGTCACTTCGGCGCCGGCTTCGCGCGCAGCGCGGGCAATCGCATAACCCATCTTCCCGGAAGAGAGATTGGTGATGCCGCGCACCGGGTCGATCGGCTCGAAGGTGGGGCCGGCGGTGATCAGCACCTTGCGGCCGGACAGGCGCTTGGGCGCCAGCGCGGTGACGATTTCCTCCAGCAGCGCCTCCGGTTCCAGCATGCGGCCCATGCCGGTCTCGCCGCAGGCCTGGTCGCCGGCATCGGGGCCGAGCACCTGGATGCCGTCGGCGCGCAGCTGGGCGACGTTGCGCTGGGTGGCCGGGTTCTGCCACATCTCCACGTTCATGGCTGGCGCCACCATCAGCGGCATCTGCATCGGCCGCGCCACGCACAGGGTGGAGAGCAGATCGTTGCAGGCGCCGTGCGCCAGCTTGAACATGAAGTCGGCGGAGCAGGGCGCGATCACCAGCGCGTCGGCTTCGCGCGAGAGGTCGATGTGCGGCATGTTGTTCGGAATGCGGCCGTCCCACTGATCGAGGAAGACCGGCTTGCCGGACAGGGCCTGCATGGTGACCGGCGTGATGAAGTGCGTCGCCGCTTCCGTCATCACCACCTGCACCGAGGCGCCGGCCTTCACCAGGCCGCGCGTCAGTTCCGCCGCCTTGTAGCAGGCGATGCCGCCGGTCAGTCCGAGGACGATTCGTTTCCGGGCCAGGTCCATCGCGCCTCCGCGTGTATTGGGTTGGAAAGGCCTTACTTGCCGACGCGCCGCAGCTCGTCGACGATGAACAGTGCGGCGCCGATGCAAATGGCGCTGTCGGCGATGTTGAAGGCCGGCCAGTGCCAGTTGTTGACGTGGAAGTCGAGGAAGTCGATGACATGGCCGTACAGCGCCCGGTCGATGACGTTGCCGATGGCGCCGCCCATGATCAGCGCCAGCGCCCAGCAGAACAGGCGCTGCCCGGCATGGCGCCGCAGCAGGTAGATGATGAAGATCGCCGCGCCGATGCCGATGGCGGTGAAGAAGTAGCGCTGCCAGCCGGATTCGGCGGCGAGGAAGCTGAAGGCAGCGCCCTTGTTGTAGACCAGCACCAGGTTGAAGAAGGAGGACAGCGCCTTCGATTCCCCATAGCTGAATAGGCGGGTGATGGTGATCTTGCTGAGCTGGTCGAGCAGGATGACGATGGCGGCAATGCCGAGCCACGGCACGAGGCTGCTGCGGCTGGCGGTCTTGTTCATCGGGAAGCTGGATTTTTTCGTGGCCATGTGTGCGTTTGAGCTCGAATGATTCATTGCCGTCCATGCCGCTTCCGGCGGCATGGACGGCATGGGAGGCGCGATCGAAGGCGCCGGTTAAGCAAAGCGGCGCGCCTCGCCCTGGCCGAACAGGTTGCTGTAGCAGCGTCCGCACAGGCCGGGATGATCGGCATGGGCGCCGACGTCGGCGCGGTAGTGCCAGCAGCGCTCGCACTTGGCATTGGCCGACGGCGTCACCACGATCTTCTCTTCCGCCTCGCTGCCCACGCGCGTCACCTTGGCTTGCGAGGTGATGAAGACGAACTTGAGGTCGTCGTCCAGGCTGGCCAGCAGATCGTGCTTGGCGCCGCTGGCACGGATGTCGATCTCCGCCTGCAGTGAGGAGCCGATGTTGCCGGCGATGCGCACTTCCTCCAGCTGCTTCATCACCTGGTCGCGAACGCCGCGCAGGGTGGCGAACTTGGCCAGCAGTGCTTCCGCATCGGCCATTTCCGGCAGCGCGTAATAGGTCTGGGTGAAGATGGTGCCGGAGCTGGCATCCAGACCTTCCTGGCCGGCGAACACCGCCCAGGCTTCCTCCGCGGTGAAGGACAGCATCGGCGCCATCAGGCGCAGCAGCGCATGGGTGATGTGGAACAGCGCGGTCTGCGCCGAGCGGCGGGCGGCGGAATCGGCGCCGCAGGTATAGAGCCGGTCCTTCAGGATGTCGAGGTAGAAGCCGCCCAGGTCTTCCGAGCAGTACATCTGGATCTTCGCCACCACCGGGTGGAACTCGTAGACCTCGAAGTTCTGCAGAATGTCGGCCTGCAGCTCGGCGATGCGGGCGATGGCATAGCGGTCGATCTCCAGCAGCTGATCGAGCGGCACCGCATCCTTCTTGAAATCGAAGTCGGAGGTGTTGGCCAGCAGGAAGCGCAGGGTGTTGCGGATGCGGCGGTAGGCTTCCACCACGCGCTTTAGGATCTCGTCGGAGATCGACAGCTCGCCGGAGTAGTCGGTGGAAGCCACCCACAGCCGCAGGATCTCGGCGCCGAGCGTGTCGGACACCTTCTGCGGCGCCACCACGTTGCCCTTGGACTTGGACATCTTCTTGCCTTCGCCGTCGACCACGAAGCCGTGGGTCAGCAGCGCCTTGTACGGCGGACAGCCGTTGAGCATGGAAGAGGTCAGCAGGGAAGAGTGGAACCAGCCGCGATGCTGGTCCGAGCCTTCCAGGTAGAGGTCGGCCGGAAACTGCGATTCCTCCGCATGGGAGCCGCGCAGCACGGTCTGGTGGGTGGTGCCGGAATCGAACCAGACGTCCAGCGTGTCCTTGTTCTTCAGGTACTGGTCGGCTTCGGCGCCGAGCAGCTCGCGCGGATCGAGCGCCTGCCAGGCTTCGATGCCGTGCTGCTCGATGCGCCTCGCGATCTGCTCGGTCAGCTCGGGCGTGCGCGGATGCAGGGCGCCGGTTTCCTTGTGAACGAAGAAGGCCATCGGCACGCCCCACTGGCGCTGGCGCGACAGGGTCCAGTCCGGCCGGTTGGCGATCATGCCGTGCAGGCGCGCCTTGCCCCAGCTCGGGAAGAAGGCGGTGGCGTCGATGCCGGCCAGCGCGGTCTGGCGCAGGGTCGGGCCGCCGTCCTTCGGCGTTGCATCCATGCCGGCGAACCACTGCGAGGTGGCGCGGTAGATGATCGGCGTCTTGTGGCGCCAGCAGTGCATGTAGCTGTGATCGAACATGACCAGCTTGAACAGCGCGCCGGCTTCCTCCAGCTTGGCGCAGATCGGCTTGGATGCTTCCCAGATGGTCATGCCGCCGAAGAACGGCAGCCAGGACGCATAGCGGCCGTCGCCCATCACCGGATTGAGGATGTCGTCGTCCTTCATGCCATGCGCCTTGCAGGAGATGAAGTCGTCCACGCCGTAAGCCGGCGCGGAGTGGACGATGCCGGTGCCGGTATCGAGGGTGACGTAGTCGGCGAGGTACATCGGCGACAGGCGGTCGTAGCCCGGATCGCTGCCCGCCAGCGGATGGCGGAAGGCGATGAGCGACAAGGCCTCGCCCTGGGTCGTGGCAATGATTTCGCCCTGCAGGCCGTAGCGCTGCAGGCAGGCCTCCACTAGGTCCTTGGCCAGCAGGAGCAGCAGCGGCTCGCCGTTTCGCTCGGTGCGCACCAGCGCATAGTCGACTTCAGGATGGACGTTCAGCGCCTGGTTCGCCGGCAGGGTCCAGGGCGTGGTGGTCCAGATGACGGCATAGCCCTTGTCCGTCGGCAGCTTGTCCAGGCCGAAGGCCTTGGCCAGCTTGTCCGGCTCGGCGAAGGGGAAGCCGACGTCGATCGCCGGGTCGCGCTTGTCCTGGTACTCCACCTCGGCCTCGGCCAACGCCGAGCCGCAGTCGAAGCACCAGTTGACCGGCTTCAGTCCGCGGTAGACGTAGCCCTTTTCCATGATCTTGCCGAGCGCGCGCAGTTCGTCCGCCTCGTTGCCGAAGTTCATGGTCTTGTAGGGATTGTCCCAGTCGCCCAGCACGCCGAGGCGGATGAAGTCCTTCTTCTGGCGCTCGATCTGCTCGCTCGCGTAGGCGCGCGACTTGGCCTGCACTTCCGAGGTCGGCAAGTTCTTGCCGTACTGCTTCTCGATCTGGATCTCAATCGGCATGCCGTGGCAATCCCAGCCCGGCACATATTGGGCGTCGAAGCCGGCCAGCTGGCGCGCCTTGACGATCATGTCCTTCAGGATCTTGTTCACCGCATGGCCGATGTGGATGTCGCCATTGGCGTAGGGCGGGCCGTCATGCAGGATGAACTTCGGCCGGCCCTTGGAGGCGGCGCGGATCTTCTTGTAGATCTGCTTCTCCTGCCACTCCTTGACCCATTTCGGTTCGCGCTTGGCGAGGTCGCCGCGCATCGGGAAAGCGGTTTCGGTCAGGTTGACCGGATACTTGTTTTTTGACTCGGACATGATGGTTTCAGTCTGGATGATGCAGGCCTTGCAGCCGGCATGGTGAAGCATGAATCATGGGGCGGAGGCGGCCGGCGCCGCCCCTGCCGCGAAATGGGCGCGCGCCTGCTCGGCGTCGCGCTCGATGGCTGCCGTCAGGGTGGGCAGGTCGACGTATTTTTCCTCGTCGCGCAGCTTTTTCAGAAATTCCACCCGGATCAGCCTGCCGTAGCACGACTGCGCATAGTCGAACACATGGGTTTCCAGCAGCACCCGGCCGGCATCCTCCACCGTCGGCCGCACGCCGAGGCTGGCCACGCCGGCCAGCGGCTGATCCGCCAGGCCATGCACCCGCACCACGAAGATGCCGGACAGGGCGGGGCGCTTGTGCGCCACCCGCAGGTTCATGGTCGGAAAACCGATGGTGCGGCCGAGCTTCCGGCCGTGGATGACATGGCCGGAGATGGCGAAGGGATGGCCGAGCAGCCGGGCGGCCTGGTCAAGGTCGCCGCCTGCCAGCGCCGCGCGCACCGCCGAGGAGGAAATGCGCAGGCCATCCTGGGTCACGGTCGGCATCGCCACCACCTCGAAACCATGGCGCCTGCCCGCCTCGATCAGGCTGGCGATGTTGCCGGCGCGCCGGGCGCCGTAGCAGAAGTCTTCGCCCACCATCAGCCAGCGCACATGCAGGCCCTCCACCAGCACCTTCTCGACGAAGTCTTCCGGCGTCATGGCGGCGAAATGGCTGTTGAAATGCTCGACGATGACGCGATCGACGCCGGCCCGCTCCAGGGACTGCAGCTTGTCGCGCAGGTTGGCGATGCGCGCCGGCGCCCGCGACAGGTCGCCGGACAGCTGGGCGAAGAATTCACGGGGATGCGGCTCGAAGGTCATCACCGCCGCTTCCACGCCGAGGCGGTCGGCCGCTTCCCGCACCCGGGCCAGCAGCGCCTGATGGCCGCGATGGACGCCGTCGAAGTTGCCGATGGTCAGGGCGCAGGGAGCGCGCGACTCGGCATTGGGAAGCCCGCGAAATACCTTCATGGGGTGAATGAGGAGGAAACAGTCGCAAAACCTCGCATTATAAATGCTTTCAGCGGGTTTTCCCGGGCGTAATCCTGCCTGCGCGAGCGGCCGGATCCTGGCGGTAGTAGGACGCGAGCAGCCGGTAGGCTTCCGGATAGACCTCGGCCAGGGGATGCGGCCGGACGAAGAAGGCTTCGGTGGCCACGGCGAAGAATTCGGCCGGATGCTCCACCGCATACGGGTCCAGCGGCAGCAGGTCGATCAGCGCGTCGTGCCGTTCCCAGGCTTCCTCCGGCGCATGCTCGCCGGGTTCGGCCAGGTCGAGGGCTTCCACCCGTTCCCGGAAATCGGCATAGGCGGCGGAAAACACCCGCCGCCAGCGCGCCGGATCGATGTCGTCGTGGAAGCCGGCGAGGAAGGGCGGGCAGCCGTTGGCGCCGCCGGCCGCCATGTCGATCTTGTGCGCGAATTCATGGATGACGACGTTGTAGCCCGGTACGCCGTCTTCCTCCACGTCTTCCCAGGACAGCACCACCGCGCCGCCTGCATCCAGCGCTTCGCCGGACACCGGCGCCCGCCATTCATGCACCACGCCGGCTTCATCGACTTCGTGGTAAGGAATGATGAAGGAAGAGGGGTAGACGATCACCCCGGCCATGTCGTCGTAGAGGTCGGGCGTCAGGTTGAGGACCGGCAGCGCCGCCTGGATGGCGATCAGCACCGCGATGTCGTCGCTCATCTCGAGGCCGGCGGCGCCGGTGAAGGTCTTGCGGTCGAGCAGCAGCTCGGCCAGGGCTTTCAGTCGCTGCCATTCCTCCGGGCTCATCGCGCCGAGAAACGGCAGGCGCGCTGCGGCGGCTTGCCACAGCGGCTGCGGGATGGATTGCGGTTCGGAGCGGAATATCTTGCGGAGCCAGTTCATGCGCGCATTGTCACGCATGATGGCTGCCGTCACAACGGCCGGCTCAGGCAGGGCGCATGTACTCGGCCAGAAGGGCAGCGACGTCGCCCAAGCCGCCCGGCGGCACGGCGCCGTCCGGCGTCACGCGATCCACCAAGCGCGGCAGCATCTCGCCGAGCGCTTCCACGGTTTCATCGCGCGGCAGGCCGGTTTCCTCCGAAATCTGCCTCAGGTGGCCATCGTCCAGCACCATTTCGAGCTGCGCGGTTGACACCGGCAGATTTTCGCCCGGGGCGATCCAGGAATCGACGATATGACCGAGCCCGGCCTGACGGAACGCATCGGCGAAGCCCTGCATGCCGCCGAGCTGACCGGTGTCGGCGATCAGCGCCAGCGCCGTTTGCAACAGGCGGGTGTCGGGTTGCAGCAGGTATTGCCGGCCGTCGGTGAGCGAGCCATAGGTCCGGTCAAGCATCGCCATGGGTATCCTCCAGATGTAGTCGAAGCGTCAACATAAGGCAGGATGGCGTTGCACGGCAGACTATCCGCTGCAAGTTTGATCCCGGACTAGGATCAGGAACTATTCGGGCCAAAGGGCATTCAGCATGGCGGCGGCAGCCAGGCCGGCGGTTTCGGTGCGCAGGATGCGGCTGCCCATGTGCACCCCGATTGCGCCGCCAGCCAGCGCCAGCGCTTCCTCTTCCGGGGAAAAACCGCCTTCCGGGCCGATCATCAGCGTCAGCGCCTGCGCCGGCTGGTGGCGCGCCCAGTCGGCCAGCGACATTTCGGCGCGCGGCGTCAGCAGCAGCCGTGCATGCATGTCATGGCGTGCCACCCAGCTCTCGAAGTCCGCCGGCTCCGTCACGGCCGGCACACGGTTGCGGCCGCTCTGCTCGCAGGCGGCGACGGCCACCGCCGCCCAATGTTCGATCTTTCGGGCGGCCCGCTCCGCCGACAGCCGCACCACGCAGCGCCGGGCATGGAGCGGTTGAATGGCGGTCACGCCCAGCTCCACCGCCTTTTCGATGATCCAGTCCATCTTGCTGCCTTCCGGCAGTGCCTGCGCCAGAGTCAGGCAGTGCGCCGGCTCCGCCTCGCGCGGCGAGAACACCTTCACTTCCGCCTGCGCCCGCTTACGTTCCACCGCAGTCAACACCGCGGCATATTCGCCGCCCTGGCCGTTGAACAGGGTGATGCCGTCGCCGGCCTTCATGCGCAGCACGTGGAGATGATGGGCGACGGGCTCGGGCAAGGCGATGCTGTCGCCGGGGGCGAGGGGGTGCGGAAAGTGGAAGCGGGGCATGGCGGAAGGACGGCGATGGACCGGTGGCGGAATGGAAATGCCGCGATTCTGTCACCGCCGCGCCAGTCGCGCCAGCAATGCAGTTGCTGCGCCGATGAGGAAAAGCAATTTTGGAATGCGTTTTGGCGTCTCTGGTAAAATATTGGGCTTTGCACTCCCGCATCATAGGCCGCCAGGCCTGTCACCACTCGACACCATGACTTCCACGCTTCCGACCACCAGAATGGCCAACGCGATCCGCGCCTTGGCGATGGACGCTGTACAAAAGGCAAATTCCGGCCACCCCGGCATGCCGATGGGCATGGCGGAAATCGCCGTCGCCCTCTGGTCCAAACACCTTCGCCACAATCCCGCCAACTCGCGCTGGATCAACCGCGACCGCTTCGTCATCTCGAACGGCCACGGCTCCATGCTGCAATACGCGCTGCTGCATCTGGCCGGCTACGACCTGTCGATGGACGAGATCCGCAATTTCCGCCAGCTGCATTCCAAAACGCCTGGCCATCCGGAGTACGAAATCACCGAAGGCGTGGAAACCACCACCGGCCCGCTCGGCCAGGGCATCAGCAACGCGGTCGGCATGGCGCTGGCGGAAAAGCTGCTGGCGGCCGAGTTCAACAAGCCGGATTTCACGGTTGTCGACCACCACACCTATGTCTTCCTCGGCGACGGCTGCCTGATGGAAGGCATCTCGCACGAAACCTGCTCGCTGGCCGGCACGCTGCGCCTGTCGAAGCTGATCGCGCTGTACGACGACAACGGCATCTCCATCGACGGCAAGGTCGACGGCTGGTTCACCGACGACACGCCGAAGCGCTTCGAGTCCTACGGCTGGAACGTGATCCGCAATGTCGACGGCCATGACGTGGCCGCCGTCGACGCCGCGATTGCGTCCGCCAAAACCGCCGACCGGCCGACCTTGATCTGCTGCAAGACGGTGATCGGCAAAGGCGCGCCTAATATGCAGGGAAGCGACAAGGTGCACGGCGCGGCCCTCGGCGACAAGGAAATCGCCGCGACGCGCCAGGCAATCGGCTGGGACTATCCGCCTTTCGAGATTCCCGCCGACGTTTATCAAGCCTGGGACGCGAAGGAAGCGGGCCGGGCCGTGGAAGGCGAGTGGAACAAATTGTTTGCGGCATACAGCGAGCGTTATCCGCGCGAAGCGGGCGAACTGCAGCGCAGGATGAAGGGCGAGCTGCCCGGCAATCTGGACGCGGCCATGGACGCCTACATCGCTGCCTGCCTGGAGAAGAAGGAAACCATCGCCACCCGCAAGGCCAGCCAGAATGCGATCCAGGCCCTGGCGCTGGTGCTGCCGGAATTCCTCGGCGGTTCCGCCGACCTGACCGGCTCCAACCTGACCAACTGGAAGGAATGCGTGGCGGTGCGCAGCGAGCAGGCCGGCAACCATATCAACTACGGCGTGCGCGAGTTCGGCATGAGCGCCATCATGAACGGCATTGCCCTGCATGGCGGCTATCTGCCTTTCGGCGCCACTTTCCTGACCTTCTCCGACTACAGCCGCAATGCCCTGCGCATGGCGGCGCTGATGAAGATCCGCTCGCTGTTCGTGTTCACCCACGACTCGATCGGCCTCGGCGAAGACGGCCCGACGCACCAGTCGGTGGAGCACATCTCCAGCCTGCGCCTGATCCCCAACCTCGACAACTGGCGTCCCTGCGACACGGTGGAGTCGGCGGTGGCGTGGCGCGAGGCGGTCAAGCGCCGCAACGGCCCGAGCACCCTGATCTTCTCGCGCCAGAACCTGCCGTACATGGAGCGCGATGCGCAGCAGGTCGGCGACATCGCCCGCGGCGGCTACGTGCTGCGCGACGCGGCCGATGCCAAGGCAGCGATCATTGCCACCGGCTCCGAGGTGGAGCTGGCGGTGAAGGCGGCCGAGGCGCTGGCCCAGCAGGGCGTGGCGGTTCGCGTGGTGTCCATGCCCAGCACCGACGTGTTCGACCGCCAGGATGCTGCCTACAAGGCGAGCGTGCTGCCGAAGGGCCTGCCGCGCGTCGCCGTCGAGGCCGGGGTCACCGACTTCTGGTACAAGTACGTCGGCCTGGAAGGCAAGGTCGTCGGCATCGATACCTTCGGCGAGTCGGCCCCGGCAGGCGTGCTGTTCAAGCATTTCGGCTTCACGACCGAAAACGTCGTGGCTGCGGTGAAATCGGTTTTGGCTTAACTTTGATAACTACATTCAGGAGAGTAAGATGACCATCCGCGTCGCAATCAACGGCTACGGCCGCATCGGCCGCAATGTCCTGCGTGCCCATTATGAAGGCGGCAAGAAGAACGACATCCAGATCGTCGCCATCAACGATCTCGGCAATGCGCAGTCCAACGCCCACCTGACCCGCTACGACACCGCCCACGGCAAGTTCCCCGGCACCGTCGAAGTCGACGGCGACTACATGATCGTCAACGGCGACAAGATCCGCGTCTTCGCCCAGCGCAATCCGGCCGAGATTCCCTGGGGCGAGCTGAACGTCGACGTGGTCCTGGAGTGCACCGGCTTCTTCACCACCAAGGAAAAGGCTTCGGCCCACCTCAAGGGCGGCGCCAAGAAGGTCATCATCTCCGCCCCGGGCGGCAAGGATGTGGACGCCACCGTCGTCTTCGGCGTCAACAACGGCGTGCTCAAGGCCTCCGACACCGTCATCTCCAACGCCTCCTGCACCACCAACTGCCTGGCCCCGCTGGTCAAGCCGCTGCATGAGAAGATCGGCCTGGAAACCGGCCTGATGACCACCGTGCACGCCTACACCAATGACCAGGTGCTGACCGACGTCATGCACGAAGACCTGCGCCGCGCCCGTTCCGCCACCCAGTCCATGATCCCGACCAAGACCGGCGCCGCCGCCGCGGTCGGCCTGGTGCTGCCGGAACTCAACGGCAAGCTGGACGGTTTCGCCATCCGCGTGCCGACCATCAACGTCTCCATCGTCGACCTGTCCTTCATCGCCTCGCGCGACACCACCGTGGATGAAGTCAACGCCATCATGAAGGCGGCCGCCGAAAGCGGCCCGCTGAAGGGCATCCTGACCTACAACACCGAGCAGCTGGTGTCGGTGGACTTCAACCACAACCCGGCGTCGAGCAACTTCGACGCCACCCTGACCAAGGTCTCCGGCCGCCTGGTGAAGGTATCCTCGTGGTACGACAACGAGTGGGGCTTCTCCAACCGCATGCTCGACACCACCGTCGCGCTGATGTCGGCCAAGTGATCTGTCACCGCTGAACCACAGGCATTAAGGTCGCGCAAACCCCGGTTTGCGTGATCCCAAGCAAGATCCTGAAACGCCCCGCATGCCGGGGCGTTTTGCTATATTTGCAAGCTGCAAAAGAGCGGACGCCGACTGCTCCGCAACCATCATCCCACGGGAGACAGGCTTGAAATTCAGGACGCTGATGCGGGAAAACAGAGGCTTTCTGCTTTTCCTGTGCGCCATGATCGTGGTGCGCAGCGCCATCGCCGACTGGTACGGCGTCCCCACCGCCTCCATGTACCCCACCTTGCTGATCGGCGACCGCATCGTTTCCGACCGCCTCGCCTACGACTTCAAGCTGCCCTTCACCGACATCATCCTCGTGCGCCTGGGCGAGCCCAAGCGCGGCGACATCGTCACCTTCACCTCGCCGGAAGACGGCATCCGTCTGGTGAAGCGCATCGTCGGGCTGCCGGGCGACGTGGTGGAGATGCGCGGCGAGGAATTGATCATCAACGGCGTCAAGGCTTCCTATGCCAGCATCCGCGATGAGCTGGCCGCCAGCGTGCCCGACTACGCCGGCCGGCAGGTGTTTCTGAAGGAGCAGGTGTTCGACCAGCAGTGGCCGATCATCCTGCTGCCGGAACGGGAGGCGGTGCGCTCCTTCGGGCCGGTGACGGTGCCGTCGGACGAGTACCTGGTGCTGGGCGACAACCGCGACAACAGCAAGGATTCCCGCTACATCGGCCCGATCAAGCGACACCTGCTGACCGGGCGCGTGCGGCGCGTGGTCTTCTCCCTCGATACCGAAAATTTCTATCTGCCGCGCTTCGACCGCTTCGGCGCGGCGCTGCACTGAAGCAGCACCTTCCCTGCGGCGTCACGCCGCCACCACCACCGGCTCGCCGAATATCGCCATCCATAGCTGCCTGACCCGGGACGCTTCGCGCGCCACGAGATCGGGCGCCACCCGAGCCCTGTCTTCGCCCTGCAGCCTGATCAGGTGCTGCATTTTCCGGTAGCGTCGATAGGCATCGGCGACGTCGTCGGCCAAGGCGGCGTCGATCAGGCCGAGCCGGGCGCACAGCTTCAGCAGCGCGATATTGCCGATGTCGGCGGTGAGTTCGGCATGCTGCGCCGCATGGCTCAGCACCAGGAACTGCACCATGAATTCGATATCGATCATGCCGCCGTCATCATGCTTGAGGTCGAAGCGGTCCGACCGGTTGGGATGAGCGCCATGCAGCTTGCGGCGCATGGCCAGCACCTCATGCTTGAGCGCGTCGCGCTCCCGCGGCAGGCGCAGCACCCGTTCCCGGATCGCCTCGAAGCGCTGGCCAATGGCGGCGTCGCCCGCGCAGAAGCGTGCCCGCGTCAGCGCCTGATGCTCCCACACCCAGGCCGAGCCGGTCTGGTACTTCTCGAAGGCGGCGACGCTGGAGACCAGCAGGCCGCTGGCGCCGTTGGGCCGAAGGGCAATGTCGATGTCGAACAGGATGCCCGAGGGCGTCATGCTGGTCATCCAGGTGATGAAGCGCTGCGCCAGCTTGGCGTAGTTCACCGCCGCGTCGGCATCCTCGTCGTCGTAGAGGAAGATCACGTCGAGGTCCGAAGCGTAGCCGAGTTCCTTGCCGCCCAGCTTGCCGTAAGCGATTACCGCGAAGGCCGGCGCCTCGCGGTGGCGGGTGGCGACGGTGCGCCATGCCGCTTTCACGGTGACCTCGACCAGCACGTCGGCCAGCGCCGACAGATGGTCGGCCAGCCGCTCCACCGTCAGGCCGCCTTCCAGGTCCTGCGCCAGCAGCCGGAACAACTGGGCATGGTGCAGGTCGCGCAGCACGTTCATCTGCTGCTCGGTGTCGCCATCGGCGGCGTCGAGCTGGCGCCGGCATTCGGCGGCAAAGGCTTCCCAGTCGGGCGCCGCCCGCAGCGTGCGGTCGTCCAGCAGTTCGTCCAGCAGGATGGGATGGCGGGTCAGGTACTTCGCCGCCCAGTCGCTGGCGCTGATCATGCGCAGCAGCCGCTCCATGGTCTGCGGATACTCCACCAGCAGCGCCGGGTAGGCGGCGCGGCGCGCGATGGCTTCGAGGAAATCCAGCAGCCGGCCGAGCGTGACCGAGCGCGCAGGGGTGATGGCGGCGATCAGGGGCAGCGCATGGCGGATCAGGGTCACCATGCGATTGCGGCTGTCCGGCGGCAGGGATTGCATGCGCGAGGATTGCCAGGTCAGCAGCAGGCGCTGGGCGGACCCGGCCGGGTCGTCGTAGCCGAGGCTACGCAGTCGCTCCTCGACGGCTTCATGGTTGTCGGCGTCGGCCAGCGTCTCCAGCGCGGCGGACTCGGCGCTTTCCTTCTCCTCCGGCGGCGCTTCCCTTTCGCTGAACATGGCGTCAAATTGCCCGGCCACGATGCGGCGCTGCGCATCCAGCGCCGCGAGCAGCGCCTGCGTGTCTTCCATGCCCATCATCTGCGCGATGACGAGGCGATCTTCCTCGTTCGCCGGCAGGGTATGGGTCTGGGCATCGTCGCGGTACTGCAGGCGGTGCTCCAGATTGCGCAGGAAGGCGTAGGCCTCCAGCAATTCTTCCACGGCTTCCGGCTCCATCAGGTTCTTGCCGGGCAGGATGCTCAGGGTGGCGCGGGTGGAGCGGTCGCGCAGCTCCGCATCGCGGCCGCCGCGGATCAGCTGGAACACCTGGGCCAGGAATTCGATCTCGCGGATGCCGCCCCGGCCGAGCTTGACGTTCTGGTTGCGCTCCGGATGGCGCGCCTCCTGCCGCTTCACCTCGGCCCGGATCTGCGCATGCATATCGCGCAGCGCCTGGATGGCGCCGAAATCGAGGTAGCGCCGGTAGACGAAGGGCCGGACGATGGCATCCATGGCGGCGATGTCTTCCGGTTTTCCAGTGATTGCCCGCGCCTTGACCCAGGCATAGCGTTCCCATTCCCGGCCCTGCACGATCAGGTACTCTTCCAGCATGCCGAAGCTGGCGGCCAGCGGCCCGGAGGCTCCGTTCGGACGCAGCGCCATGTCGACGCGGAAGGTGAAGCCATCCTCGGTGATTTCCGAAAGCGCCGCGATCAGCTTGCGGCCGAGCCGGATGAAGAATTCATGGTTCGACAGTTCGCGCTGTTCCGGCTGCTCGCAGCGTGTGTCGCCATCTTCCGGATAGAGGAAGATCAGGTCGATGTCGGACGAGACATTGAGCTCGCCGCCGCCCAGCTTGCCCATCCCCAGCACGATGAGTTCCTGCGGCTTGCCGGATTCGCGGCCGATCGGCACGCCATAGCTGGCCGCCATTTCTTCCATCAGCGCCGCCACATGGGTCTGCACCGCGAAGTCGGCGAAGGCGCTGATCACGCTCAGCACTTCATCCAGGCTGGCGTGACCGGACAGGTCGCGCTCGATGATCGCCGCCACCAGCAGGTTGCGCAAGCGGCGCATGGCGCGCGGCAGCGGCATGCCCGCCTCTGTCTCCCTGCGCAAAAGCCCAGTAAAATCCCCGGGGGAAATTGCCGAGGACGCAAGCTGGTTGATCTGCTCGGCGCGGGCCGGGTCGGCTTGGAGCCAGCGCGAAAAGAACCGCGAGGCAACAGGGCTGGTCAAACGGGAGGGAGTCACGGATGTCTGTAATGAATTGTTGTTAAGTTGTTCTTGGCGCGAAACCGAGAATGCACCATCATAGAACACCCGCTCCGGCCCTGTGGCGCAATCTGCCCTCAGTTTCAAGTCAAGCCCATCCAACTTCCGCTAACTGCCCATCACCATTCAAGGTTTTCGTCCGCCCGCTTGATGTCCACTGACCAGTCCACCTCATCTTCGACGCCAGGGCGCCTGGCGGGCTGCTGGAACACGTTGCGGCGAGCTTATTTCGGATTGAACGCCGTCACGCGCCATGGCCTGAGCCTGGCGCTGAAGTTGGCGGTGGTCATCTATTTCCTGTTCTGCCTGCTGTTTCTCGTCCTGCGTTATGCATTGCTGCCCAGCGTCGGCAACTACAAGGGCCACATCGAACAGGCGGCCAGCCGCGCCATCGGCAACCCGGTCACGATTTCCGCTATCGACGCCTCCTGGAACGGCTTGCTGCCGCGGCTGGAACTGGATGAAGTAGCCGTGCACGACAGGGCGGGCCGGGAAGCCTTGCGCCTGCCGAAAGTGACTGCCACCGTGTCCTGGCTGTCGGTGCTGGTCGGCGACTTGCGCCTGCATACCCTGGAAATCGATCGTCCCGACATGGATGTGATGCGCGATGCCGAGGGCAGGCTTTACGTCGCCGGCATCCTCATCGACAGCAACCGCAAGGAAGACAGCCGCGGCGCCGACTGGGTGCTGTCGCAGCGAGAAATCGTGGTGCGCGGCGGCCGCCTGCGCTGGAACGACCGCAAGCGCGAGGTGCCCGAACTGCTGCTGCAGGATGTGACCATGGTGTTGCGCAACCACTGGCGCAGCCATCAATTCGCGCTCAAGGCGACGCCGCCGGCGCAGATCGCGGCGCCGCTGGATGTGCGCGCGCAATTCGTCCATCCGCCGTTCAGCCGCAATTTTTCCGACCCGGCCGCCTGGCGCGGCGAGCTGTATGCCGACCTGCGCGATGGCGACCTGGCAGCCTGGAAGCCTTATCTCGACAGCCCGGTGGAGGTGAACGGCGGCCGTGGCTCGGTGCGCGCCTGGATCGAGTTCGATCATGCCCGCCTGGCCAATCTCACCGCCGACCTGTCCCTGGCGGACCTGTCCACCCGGCTGGCAGCCGATCTGGACATGCTCAACCTGAAGCAGGTGCGCGGCCGCATTTCGGTACGCGAGGAAATCGCGCGCACCGATGCGGGCGCCGAACCGGGCTTCGGCCGGCATGGACATGCGATCACGCTCACCGACTTTTCGATGGAAAGCGAGGATGGGCTGACGCTGCCCACCACCACCATCAGCGAAAGCCATGTGCCGGCGAAGAAGGGAAAGCCGGAGCAGACTGAATTCAGCGCCCGCCTGCTCGACCTGAAGACGGTGGCCGATTTCGCCCTGCGGCTGCCGCTGTCGCCGCAGCAGCGCCAGATGCTGGCCGATTTCGCCCCGCGCGGCGTGCTGCGCGATTTCTCGCTCTCCTGGCAGGGCAGCTATCCCAATCCGGTCGCCTATGCCGTCAAGGGCCAGTTCGAAGGCTTGTCGATGCAGCCGCAAGCCGCGAAGCCGGCGCGTCCGGCCAGCGGCAAGTCCCCGGCCCAAGCCGCCGTGCCGGCCATCCCTGGCTTCGACAATCTGAGCGGGCGCATCGACGCCAGCGAGAAAGGCGGCCAGCTCGCGCTCGCGTCGCAGGACCTGACGCTGGAACTGGGCGCCTGGCTGCCGCAAGCCGTGCTGCCGCTCAATGCGCTCGGCATGCAGGCCGGCTGGTCCTTCCCGAGCAAGGACAAGCTGCTGCTGGATGTGCAGAAGCTGGAATTCCGCCGTGACGGGCTCTCCGGCTCGCTGAGCGGCAAGCATCTGATGCCATTGCATGCGCAGGGAGGCAAGGCGCCCGGCGTGATCGACATGCAGGGCCGCGTCAGCGGACTGGCGCTGGAGCGCCTTGGCCAATACCTGCCGCTGTCCCTTCCGGAAGGATTGCGCCAGTGGCTGTCCGCAGCCTTGATCGGCGGGACTGCGGAGGATGTGCGACTGCGCCTGCGCGGCGACCTGGCTCAGTTTCCCTTCCGTTCGGCGGCGGCCGGCGACAAGTCGCGCGGCGAATTCAGCGTGCATGGCCGTATCGTCGACGGCAAGCTGGATTACGGCGGCGGCAGGACGGGCAAGGATGGCAAGGCGCCGTTGTGGCCGGTGATCGAGAAGATCGATGGCACCATCAGCTTCGACCGTGCCCGGATGGAGATTCATGCGGCCAGCGCCCAGACCCATGGCGTGACGCTGAGCAATGTAAAGGCCGTGATTCCCGAACTCGGCGGGCGCGACATGGCGCTGCTGGTCGACGGCGATGCCGGCGGTCCGCTGCAGGAATTCGTCGCCTTCGTCAACGACAGCCCGGTCGGCGAATGGATTGCGCACTTCACCGAGGAAACCCGGGCAACCGGCAATGCCCGGCTCGGGCTGAAGCTGCAGATGCCGCTGGGGCGCCTGCCGGAAACCAGGGTGCAGGGCGCGCTGCAATTCGCAGGCAACAACATCACGCTGCAAAACCTCATTCCCATGCTGGGTGCCGCCTCCGGCAAGCTGGAGTTCCATGAGAAGGGCTTCAATCTCGCCAATGTGAAAGCCACCTTCCTCGGCGGCCCGGTGGCGGTAGCCGGCGGCATGCAGCGGGACGGCAGCATTCAGATCCGCGCCGACGGCACGATGTCGTCCGATGGCCTGCGCAAAACCTATCCGTCGCCGGCGGCCCAGCGCCTGGCCGACAGGATCAGCGGCAGCACCCGCTACAGCGCGGTGATCCGGGTGAAGAACAAGCGGCCGGAAATCATCGTCGATTCCAGCCTGGCGGGACTGGAGCTCGACTTCCCGTCGCCGCTGCGCAAGGCGGCCACCGAAATCATGCCGCTGCATGTGGAGATGGCGGGGCTCCCCGGCGGTGAAGGCAGCCTGCAGCGCGATGAAATCCGGTTGACCCTTGGCGGCGGCATCGCTGCCCGTTATGAGCGGCAAAAAGCGGCTGACCGGAATGCCGAGTGGCAGGTGGTGCGCGGCGGCATCGGCGTCAACGCGCCGCCGCCCCAGCCCGACAGCGGCCTAGTGGCCAACGTCAGTTTGCGCTCGCTGAACGTCGATGCCTGGGGCAAGACGGTTTCCGCCATCCTCGAGCCCGCCAGGACGTCGGAGGCCAATGCCGCCGCGCCGGCGCCGGCCACCGGCGGCGATCAGCCCAACCTCAGCCAGTATGTGGATCCGGACGTGATGGCCGCGCGCGCGACCGAAATGATCATCATGGGCAAGAAGCTGGACAACGTGGTGGTCGGCGCTTCCCATGTAAAAGGCACATGGCAGGCCAATATCAATTCCGATCAGGCTTCCGGTTATCTCACCTGGAACCAGGGCCCCGCCGGCCAGGGAATGGGCCGGGTCACCGCCCGCCTGGCGTCGCTCGTCATCCCGAAGGAAGCGGCGACCGAGGTCAGCGATCTGCTGGAAGGCAAGAACACCACCACCCAGATTCCGGCGCTGGACGTGGTGGCGGAGAACTTCGAGCTGCTCGGCAAGAAATTCGGCCGCGTCGAGCTCAACGCCAACAACGTGCGCGTAGGCGGCGCCAACGAATGGCGCATCGGCAAGCTGTCCATCACGAATCCGGATGCGGAGTTCCGCGCCACCGGCAAGTGGGTCAGCCGCGACGGCGACAGCACGTCGAGTTTGAACTACAGCCTGAACATGGCCGATGCCGGCCGGCTGCTGGAACGCTTCGGCTTCGCCAACGTGCTGCGCGGCGGCAAGGGCAAGATCGAAGGGGAACTCGCCTGGAAGGGCTTGCCGTTTTCCTTCGACATCCCGACCCTGAGCGGCAATATCACCCTGGACGTCGCCGCCGGCCAGTTCCTGAAGGTGGATCCGGCGGCGGCCAAGCTGCTCGGCGTGCTCAGCCTGCAGGCGCTGCCGCGCAGGCTGGTGCTGGATTTCCGCGATGTGTTCTCGGAGGGATTCGCCTTCGACGGCGTGACGGCTGCCGCCAGCATCGACCATGGCGTGGCCAGGACCAGCAACTTCAAGATGCGCGGCGTGGCGGCGACGGTGCTGATCGACGGCATGGCCGACATCGACCAGGAGACGCAGAACCTGCGCGTGGTGGTGATCCCGGAGATCAACGTCGGCACCGCTTCCGTGGTGTATGCGCTGGCGGTCAACCCGGTGATCGGCGTCGGCTCCTTCCTGGCCCAGCTGTTCCTGCGTGATCCCCTGGCCAAGGCCTTCACCTTCGAATACGGCATCACCGGCCCATGGAAGGAGCCGGTGGTGACCAAGCTGCCGCGCCGCCAGACCGCGCCCAACAACGATGCGAACGCCGGCAACGACAAGACCGGCTGAGGAATGCCAATGACCCGGAACGACAACGTCAAGCTCGCCGCCATCCAGATGGTTTCCACGCCTGGCGTGGACGAGAACATCGCCACCGCCCGCCGCCTGATCGCCGAGGCGGCGGGGGCAGGGGCGCAGCTCGTGCTGCTGCCCGAGTACTGGCCGGTGATGGGACGGCATGAGCGCGACAAGCTGGCGCTGGCCGAGCCGCATGGCGACGGGCCGATACAGCGGTTCATGGCGGATACGGCGCGCGAACACGGCATCTGGCTCGTCGGCGGCACGCTGCCGCTGGCGGCGCCCGATCCGGACAAGGTGCTCAATACCTGCCTCGTCTACGATCCGCAGGGGGAGGAGGCGGCGCGCTACGACAAGATCCATCTGTTCAGCTTCAGCCGCAACGACGAATCCTACGACGAGGCGCGCACCATCATGCATGGCGACCGCGTGGCCAGCTTCGAAGCGCCGTTCGGCCGCGTCGGCCTGTCGGTGTGCTACGACCTGCGCTTCCCCGAGCTGTACCGCGCCATGGGCGAGTGCGCGCTGATCGTCATGCCCGCCGCTTTCACCTACACCACCGGCCGCGCCCATTGGGAGCTGCTGCTGCGTGCCCGGGCGGTGGAGAACCAGTGCTATCTGCTGGCGTCGGCGCAGGGCGGCATCCATCCCAACGGACGCCGCACCTGGGGCCGCAGCATGCTGGTCGATCCCTGGGGGGATGTCGTGGCGATGCGGGAAGAAGGCGAAGGCGTGGTGCTGGGCGACCTCGATCCGCAGCGGCTGCGCGGTGTGCGCGAAAGCCTGCCGGCGCTGAAGCACCGCAAGCTTTGACGGCGGCGATAGGCGGCGGCAACGGCGCTGCGAGGGATGCTCTACAATGCCTGAAACCCTGTGCCCCGCTTGATGACATGCAAGTTGGGCCGCTCAACGAGGCCAGACCATGAATCTTTTCGAACCGAATCTCCAGACGCTCGCCACCGCCCGCGAAATCCTGCTGCAGCCCTACGGCCTCGATGAAGCCAAGCTGCTGCGCACGCTGGGCGAACTGTTCACCCATAAGGTGGATTACGCGGATCTGTATTTCCAGTTCACCAAGAACGAGGGCTGGAGCCTGGAAGAAGGCATCGTCAAGACCGGCAGCTTCTCCATCGACCAGGGCGTCGGCGTGCGCGCGGTGTCTGGCGACAAGACGGCGTTCTCGTACTCCGGCGAAATTTCGGAGCGGGCGCTGCTGGAAGCGGCTGCCGCCACCCGCACCATTGCCCGCCAGGGTGCCGGCAAGATCAAGGTGCCGGCCGGCATCAAGGCCTCCGGCGGCCGCTCCCTCTACCTGCCGCAGGACCCGCTGGCCTCGCTCGACGCCACCGGCAAGGTGCAGTTGCTGGAAAAGGTTGAGCGCATCGCCCGCGCCAAGGACCCGCGCGTGGTGCAGGTGATGGCCGGATTGGCCGGTGAATATGACGTGGTGCTGGTGGTGCGCAGCGATGGCGTATTGGCAGCGGACATCCGGCCGCTGGTGCGGCTGTCGGTGACGGTGATCGCCGAGCAGAACGGCCGGCGCGAGGTCGGTTCCAGCGGCGGCGGCGGACGCTACGGCTTCGCCTATTTCACCGACGAGCTGATCGAGAAGTACGCCACCGATGCCGTGGCCACCGCGTTGGTGAACCTCGATTCCCGCCCGGCTCCGGCCGGCCCGATGACCGTGGTGCTCGGCCCGGGCTGGCCCGGCGTCTTGCTGCACGAGGCCATCGGCCATGGCCTCGAAGGCGACTTCAACCGCAAGGGCTCCAGCGCCTTCTCCGGCCGCATCGGCGAGCGGGTCGCGGCCAAGGGCGTGACCGTGGTCGACGACGGCACCCTGGCCGACCGGCGCGGCTCGCTCAACATCGACGACGAGGGTAATCCGACGCAGTGCACCACCCTGATCGAGGATGGCATCCTGAAGGGCTACATCCAGGACACGCTCAACGCGCGCCTGATGAAGATGCCGGTGACCGGCAATGCCCGGCGCCAATCCTTCGCCAGCCTGCCGATGCCGCGCATGACCAACACTTACATGCTGGGCGGCGACCGCGATCCGGCGGAGATCATCGCCTCGGTGAAGAACGGCTTGTATGCGGTCAACTTCGGCGGCGGCCAGGTCGACATCACCAGCGGCAAGTTCACTTTCTCCGCCAGCGAGGCCTACATGATCGAAGATGGCAAGATCACCCATCCGGTCAAGGGTGCGACGCTGATCGGCAACGGGCCGGAAGTGCTGACCCGGGTCTCGATGATCGGCAACGACATGCGCCTCGACAGCGGCATCGGCGTATGCGGCAAGGAAGGGCAGAGCGTGCCGGTGGGCGTCGGCCAGCCGACCCTGCGCATCGACGGCATGACGGTGGGCGGCACGGCCTGAACGAGCCGGCAGGGTTTGCAAGCTTGCAATGCACGGCAATGAATGCTTCCCCTTGCCAAACGCCATGTTTTACTGCACTATTGGTCTCGAACTCTTTATGACGCTTCGCAAGACATGACCTTTTCGCGCTTCGGCTTCCACTTTTACTTTAGCTATTCCAGCCCCCAGGCGGTGGAAAAGCGGTAAGCGCACGAATAAAGAGCCCAAACCGAATTTCATGAAAACCGCCAGCGATGGCGGTTTTTTCATTTACGGATTTAATTTCTGACTGGAGAGCCACCATGCAGCGCACAGATGACCTACGTATCCGCGAAATGAAGGAACTGTTACCCCCGTCGCACCTGATCCGCGAGTTCGCCTGCTCGGAAAAGGCTGCCGCTACCGCTGCCAGCGGCCGCACCGCGCTGCATCGCATCCTCCACGGCCAGGATGACCGCCTGATGGTCGTCATCGGCCCGTGCTCCATCCACGACACCAAGGCAGCGATGGAGTACGCGCGCCGCCTCGTTGAGCAGCGCGCCCGCTTCGCCGACGACCTTGAAGTGGTGATGCGGGTCTACTTCGAGAAGCCGCGCACCACCGTTGGCTGGAAGGGCCTGATCAACGACCCGTACATGGACAACAGCTTCCGCATCAACGACGGCCTGCGCATGGCGCGTGAACTGCTGCTGAACATCAACGAGCTCGGCCTGCCGGCCGGCACCGAATTCCTCGACGTGATCAGCCCGCAGTATGTGGCCGACCTGATCAGCTGGGGCGCGATCGGCGCCCGCACTACCGAATCCCAGGTGCACCGCGAACTCGCGTCCGGCCTGTCCTGCCCGGTCGGTTTCAAGAACGGCACCGACGGCAACATCAAGATCGCGGTGGATGCGATCAAGGCCGCTTCTCAGCCGCACCACTTCCTCTCGGTGACCAAGGGTGGCCATTCCGCCATCGTCTCCACCGCCGGCAATGAGGACTGCCACATCATCCTGCGCGGCGGCAAGGCGCCCAACTACGATGCCGCCAGCGTGGATGCGGCCGCCAAGGAAATCGCCGCCTCTGGCCTAGCCTCGCGCCTGATGATCGATGCCTCGCACGCGAACAGCTCCAAGAAGCCGGAGAACCAGGTGCCGGTCTGCGCCAACATCGCCGAGCAGGTGGCGGGCGGTGATACTCGCATCGTCGGCGTGATGGTGGAGTCGCACCTCGTCGGCGGCCGCCAGGACCTGACCCCGGGCAAGGAACTGACCTATGGCCAGTCCGTCACCGACGGATGCATCGATTGGGAATCCAGCGTGAAGGTGCTGGAAGGCCTAGCGGAAGCGGTGCGCAAGCGCCGCCTCGCCGACGCCGACTGATACGAGCTGCAGCGTCGTTCAGAAGCGCTTGGTGAGGACCATGTCCTCGCCATCGCGCCGCATCTCGGTGCGGTTGAGGAAGGACATGCCGAGCAGGATGGTGGACAGCCCCTGTTCCAGAACGAGGGCGTCGATGCCGGCGAGCTCGATGTCGCCGACCTTCACCGTATCCAGCCTGACCCGGTAGCCCGGCGCCACGCCGTTGGCGGTGCTGGTCTGCACCGGCTGGCCGCGACGGTAGTCGATGCCGAAGCGCTTCGCGTCGCCGGCGGGAATGGCGATCAGGGTGGCGCCGGTATCGACCAGCATGCGCGCCGGCATGCCATTGATGGCGCCGGACGCAGTGAAGTGGCCGCGCCCATCCGCCTTCAGCGTGACGCTGTCGCGCCCGCCCGCGGAACTGCGGGTCGCATGCTCGCCGATGCCGATGGATTGCCGGCGGCCGTTGACGTCCAGCGTGGCGCTTGCGCCATCCACTGCGATCAGCTTCACGCCGTCCGCCACCGTGCTGCCGACGCTGAAGGTCTTGGGTGAACCGCCATCCACCGTCAGCACCGCCTTGCCGGGAAACAGGCCGGCCACGCCGATGTCGGCGGCGAATGCCGCCTGCGCCAGCAGCAGGTTCGCGGCGAGCATCAGCCGTGCCGGCATGCCGCGCCGGAGCATCGCTGCGTCAATCACGGAAGTTGTTGAATTCCAGCGGCAGGGTGGTGACTTCCTTGCGCAGCAGGGCAATCGCGCTTTGCAAGTCGTCACGCTTGGCGCCGGTAATCCGCACCGCCTCGCCCTGGATCGAGGCCTGCACCTTCATCTTGCTGTCCTTGATGATGCGCACGATCTTCTTAGCATCGTCGCTCTCGATGCCGTTCTTGACCTTGATCACCTGCTTCACCTTGTCGCCGCCAATCTTCTCGACCTTGCCGATGTCGAGGAAGCGCACGTCGACGTTGCGCTTGACCATCTTGCCGGTGAGGACGTCGCGCAGCTGGGTCAGCTGGAACTCGCTGTCGGCATAGGCGGTCAGTTCGCGCTCCTTCTGCTCGATGCGGGCATCGCTGCCCTTGAAGTCGAAGCGGTTGGTGATTTCCTTGTTGGCCTGGTCCACGGCATTCTTCACTTCCACGGTGTTGGCTTCGCAGACGACGTCAAAAGAGGGCATGGGGCAATTCCTTGTGATGCTGTTCGGGGGATGGGGAAAATGGATTGCAAGGCTGGCTTGCAGAATGGTCAAGACCCATTTTAGCGGACAAAAAATCGGGTGGCTAGCCGGCCCCATCCGCCCTCATCCCTCTATAATCCTCCCGCTATGATCTCGCCTCTGCCCCTTCGCCGCGACCATCCGCTGGACAAGCTGAACACCTTCGGCATTGCCGCCCGCGCCCATGCCTTCCTGCCCGTGGCCTCGGCCGACACGCTGCGCCGGGTGCGGGAAGCCGACGAACTGGCGCGCCTGCCGCGTCTCGTGCTGGGCGGCGGCAGCAATCTGCTGCTGACCCGGGACTTTCCCGGCCTGGTGCTGCACATGTGCGGCAAGGGCATCGAGCTGCTCGGCTCCGACGACACCGCGACCTATGTGCGCGCCGCCGCCGGCGAAAGCTGGCATGGCTTCACGCAACAGACGCTGGCGCTCGGCCTCCCGGGCCTGGAGAACCTGTCGCTCATTCCGGGTAGCGTCGGCGCCGCGCCGATCCAGAACATCGGCGCCTACGGCATGGAGATCAAGGACCGATTCCACGAACTGACCGCCTTCGACATGGAGACCGGCCGGGTCTTTACCTTGAACCGGGAAGCCTGCCGCTTCGGCTACCGCGACAGCGTATTCAAGCACGGCCTGGGCGAACATGCGGTCATCCTCGACGTCACCTTCGCCCTGCCGAAGCAATGGCAGCCCAATACCCGCTACGCTGACGTGACGCAGGAACTCGAGGCGCGCGGCATCGCCGAGCCGAGCGCGCGCGACGTCAGCGATGCCATCATCGCCATCCGCAGCCGCAAGCTGCCCGACCCGGCCCGCATCGGCAATGCCGGCAGCTTCTTCAAGAATCCGGTGGTGGCGGCCGAGGTGCGCCACGCCCTCGCAGAGCGTCATCCGCAGCTGGTCAGCTACGTACAGCCCGACGGCAGCTTCAAGCTGGCCGCCGGCTGGCTGATCGACCAGTGCGGCTGGAAGGGTAGGAAAATGGGGCGGGCCGGCGTCTATGAAAGACAGGCGCTGGTGCTGGTGAACCATGGCGGCGCCAGCGGTGCCGAGGTCGAGGCGCTGGCGCGGGCGATACAGGATGATGTGCGGGAAAGGTTCGGCGTGATGCTGGAGCCGGAGCCGGTGTTCGTTTAGCGCCTCGAAGTCATTCGGCAAGACGAGCGTTTGCCACCCTCGCCAAAGCAAAAAGCCCTCCGCGAACGGAGGGCTTTTTCATTTCGGCCGAAGCGGCTTATTCGAAATGGCAGACGTAGTCCAGGGTCTGCAGGGTCTCGATGTCGAAGCTGGAGTTGCCCGGCACGGAAAATTTCTGGCCGCCTTCATAGGTCTTCCACTCGGTCTCGCCCTTGAGGCGGATGCGGCACTGGCCGGCATTCAGCTCCATCACTTCTGGCGCGCCGGTGTTGAAGGTCAGCGAGGAAGGGAAGATCACGCCGATGGTTTTCCTGGTGCCGTCGGCGAACAGGACGGTGTGGGAGACGCACTTGCCGTCGAAGTAGATGTTGGCCTTCTTGACGACGGAAACGTTGTCGAACTGGGTAGTCATGGTGGGGTGTCCGTTATTGGGTGGGTGGATTACTTGTCGCCCTTGCCGAGGCGCGGCAGCGCCACCGACGGGTTGGAAGCCAGCAGGCCGGCCTTGCCGTAGATGCCGAGCTTGTCGCGGGTATCGGTGATGTCGAGGTTGCGCATGGTGAGCTGGCCGATGCGGTCCTGCGGCGTGAACGCGCCTTCGCCTTTTTCCATCGTCAGGCGGTCCGGATGGTAGGTCAGGTTGGGCGAGTCGGTGTTCAGGATGCTGTAGTCGTTGCCGCGGCGCAGTTCGATCGTCACTTCGCCGGTAATGGCGCGGGCGACCCAGCGCTGCGAGGCTTCGCGCAGCATGATGGCCTGCGGATCGAACCAGCGGCCCTGGTACAGCAGGCGGCCGAGCTTGCGGCCGTTGTCGCGGTACTGCTCGATGGTGTCCTCGTTGTGGATGCCGGTGACCAGGCGCTCGTAGGCGATGAACAGCAGGGCCAGGCCCGGGGCTTCGTAGATGCCGCGGCTCTTGGCTTCGATGATGCGGTTTTCGATCTGGTCGCTCATGCCGAGGCCGTGGCGGCCGCCGATGCGGTTGGCTTCCATCATCAGGTCGACCGCGCTGGAGAAGGTGATGCCGTTGAGCGCCACCGGGCGGCCTTCCTCGAAGCGCACGGTCACTTCCTCGCGCTTGACTTCGACGTCGTCGCGCCAGAAGGCCACGCCCATGATCGGCTCGACGATCTTCATGCCGCTGCTGAGGTGCTCCAGGTCCTTCGCCTCGTGCGTCGCGCCGAGCATGTTGGAGTCGGTCGAATAGGCCTTCTCGACCGACATCTTGTAATCGAAGCCGGACTTGATCAGGAACTCCGACATTTCCTTGCGGCCGCCGAGTTCGGTGATGAAGGCCTGGTCGAGCCAGGGCTTGTAGATGCGCAGCGACGGATTGACCAGCAGGCCGTAGCGGTAGAAGCGCTCGATGTCGTTGCCCTTGAAGGTGCTGCCGTCGCCCCAGATGTCGACCTGGTCTTCCTGCATCGCGGCCACCAGCATGGTGCCGGTGACGGCGCGGCCCAGCGGCGTGGTGTTGAAGTAGGTGACGCCGGCGGTGGAGATGTGGAAGGCGCCGCTCTGCAGGGCGGCGATGCCTTCGGCCACCAGCTGCTCACGGCAGTCGATCAGGCGCGCCAGTTCGGCGCCGTACTGCTTCGCCTTCTTCGGGATGGCGTCGTAGTCGGGCTCGTCCGGCTGGCCGAGGTTGGCGGTGTAGGCGTAGGGAATGGCGCCTTTCTGGCGCATCCAGTGCAACGCGGCGCTGGTGTCGAGGCCGCCGGAGAAGGCGATGCCGACTTTCTGGTTGACGGGTACGGACTGGAGGATGGTGGACATGGTTTCAGACTCGGGTACTTGAAGAATTGGGGATGGGAAGAGCAGCGCTAAGCCGGGCGGGTCAATCGACCTTGCCCAGCACCAGGTACTCCAGCAGGGCCTTCTGCACGTGAAGCCGGTTTTCCGCCTCGTCCCACACCACGGATTGCGGGCCGTCGATCACGTCGGCCGAAACTTCCTCGCCGCGGTGGGCCGGCAAACAATGCATGAAAAGCGCATCGGGCTGGGCGCGCGCCATCTTGGCGGCATCGACGATGAAGCCGTCGAATGCCTTGAGCCGCTCGGCGTTTTCCTCCTCGAAGCCCATGCTGGTCCACACGTCGGTGGTGACGAGGTGCGCATCGGCGCAGGCGTCGGCCGGATTGTCGAAGACGGTGTAGCTGCTGTTGCCGGCGGCGACCAGGCTCATGTCGATCGGATAGCCCTTCGGCGTGGCGACGTTGAGATGGAAATTGAACAGCTTCGCCGCCTGCAGCCAGGAGTACAGCATGTTGTTGGCATCGCCGATCCAGGCCACGGTCTTGCCGTCGATGGCGCCGCGATGCTCGATGAAGGTGAACACGTCGGCCAGCACCTGGCAGGGATGGTGTTCGTTGGTCAGGCCATTGATCACCGGCACGCGCGAATGGGCGGCGAAGCGCTCGATGATCTCGTGGCCGAAAGTGCGGACCATGATGATATCGCACATGCGGGACATGACCTGGGCCGCGTCCTCCACCGGTTCGCCGCGGCCTAGCTGGCTGTCGCGGGTGTTGAGGTAGATGGCGGCGCCGCCGAGCTGGTGCATGCCGGCCTCGAACGACAGCCGGGTGCGGGTCGAGTTCTTCTCGAACACCATGACCAGGGTGCGGTCCGTGAGCGGATGGTAGGGCTCGTAATTCTTGAACTTGCGCTTGATGACGGCGGTCCGCTCGATCACATGGTCGAACTCGTCACGCGTGAAGTCAGAAATCTGAAGAAAGTGTTTGATCGCCATAAATGGAAACGGCGGCGAGGTGGCGCCCGCCGCCGAAGTTTCTAACTTCTTCAATTATAAGAGTTTTGTTACAGGAAAGACAGCCCGGCGGAGGACGGGCAGGGCTTGCTCAATAGCCAATGGTCTGCGACGACTCGTGCACCAGCTGCTGGTAGAGCTCGTGGCGTTGCGTGGCGATGCGGCCTTCATGCACGCCCTCCAGCACGGCGCAGCCCGGTTCCTTCAGGTGATGGCAATTGTAGAAGCGGCAATGTCCGAGGAAGGGCTGGAACTCGCGGAAAGCCCTTTCCAGCATGCCTTCGCTCAAATGGTACAGGCCGAATTCCTGGAAGCCGGGCGAATCGATGATGTTGCCGTCGGCCAGCTGGTAGAGCCGGGTGAAGGTGGTGGTGTGCTTGCCGGAATCGAGCGCGGCCGAAATTTCCCGGGTGGCGATGTCGGCATCCGGCACCAGCAGATTGATCAGCGAGGATTTGCCCATGCCCGACTGGCCGATGAGAATGGTCGACTGGTCCCGAAGCATCGGCGCCAGCAGCGCAACGGTGTCCTCGGGCCGGGCTTTCGCCGACACCTCATGCACCGGGTAGCCGAGCGAGGCGTACAGCGCCACCCGCTCGCGCGCCTTGGGCAGCAGGTCGGCGACGTCGGTCTTGTTGAGGATGAGGCTCGCGGCGATGCCGCCTGCTTCCGCCGCCACCAGCGAACGGGACACCAGATCGTCGGAAAAGCCGGGCTCGGTGGCGATGACGATGAACAGCTGGGTGACGTTGGCGGCCAGGAGCTTGGACTTGAACTGGTCTGAACGGTAGAGCAGGGTCTTGCGCTCGGCAAAGGATTCGATCACGCCCTGATCGGGCGAGGTGCGCTTGATATCGACCTGGTCGCCGACGGCGATATCGCTTTTCTTGCCGCGGGTGACGCAGTGCAGCCTTTCACCCTCGACGTGGACCAGGTAATGCCGGCCGTGCGCGGCGATGACGATGCCATCCATCATGGCTGGCCGTGCGCCTGCTGGAAAATGGCGTCGACCTTGACGGCGCAGATGAAATCATTTTCCGAGATGCCGCCCCGGCCCTCGTCCACCGAATGGGTGCTGTACTTCACGATGCAGCGGTTGTAGCCGACCTGCAGGTCGGGATGATGGTCCTGGGCATGGATCATCCAGGCGATTGCATTGACGAAGGCCAGAGTCTGGTAGTAATCGACGAAGGTATAGGTCTTGAGGATGTGGCCATCCTGGCGCATCCAGCCGTCCAGCATGGCCAGGTACTGGTTGATCTGCGGGTCGGCGAGGCCGGTCTCCTGGTGGCTGCAATTCGCAGCCAGCAATTCATCGATGGTCATCATGACAGTCTCCCTCAGGCCGACAGCCGGCTGGCGAGCAGGTGATGAATGCGCACGCTGGCCGGCGGGTGGGAGTCGTAGAAGGCGGAGTGGATCGGGTCCGGCGTCAGGGTGGAGGCATTGTCCTCGTACAGCTTCACGAGGGCCGACACCAGGTCTTGCGGATTGGTGTGGCGGGCGGCGAAGGCATCGGCCTCGAATTCATGCTTGCGCGAGGTGATCGAGGACAGCGGAGAGAACAGGAAGGTGAATACCGGCAGCGTCAGCATGAACAGGATCAGCGCCATGGCGTCGTTGCTGCCGAACAGCATCGGATCGACGCCGAGGCCGGTGAAGAACCAGACCTGGGTCTTGAGATAGCCGAGCAGGGCCAGCATGGCGAGCGACAAGGCGAACATGACGATGATGCGCTTGACGATGTGCTTGAGCTTGAAATGGCCGAGCTCGTGCGCCAGCACCGCCTCGATCTCGTTCGGCGCCAGGCGCGCCAGCAGGGTGTCGAAGAAGACGATGCGCTTGGCCGAGCCGAAGCCGGAGAAGTAGGCATTGCCGTGGGCGCTGCGCTTGGAGCCGTCCATCACGAACAGGCCCTTGGAGGCGAAGCCTACCCGCTGCATCAGGTTGTCGATGCGGGAACGCAGGCTTTCATCCTGCAGCGGCGTGAACTTGTTGAACAGCGGCGCGATGAAGGTCGGGTACAGCACTAGCATCAGCAGCTGGAAGCCGGTGAACACCATCCAGGCATAGAGCCACCACAGGTCGCCCGACTTCTCCATCAGCAGCAGGATGACCCAAACCAGCGGCAGGCCGATCACGGCGCCGATGAGGGTGTTCTTTGCCAGGTCGGTGAAGAACAGGCGCCGGCTCATGTTGTTGAAGCCGAACTTCGCTTCCAGCACGAACTGGCGGTAATAGTCGAAAGGCAACTCGACCAGATTGGAGATCAGCACGAACGCCACCAGCAGGCCGAGCTGGTAAGCCATGTCGCCGCCGGTCAGCTTGAACATCAGCGCGGCCAGCGCCTGCAGGCCGCCGAGCAGGGTGAATCCGATCAGCACTGCGCTGTTGACCAGGAGCATGAACAGGCCGAATTTGGTCTTGGCGACGGTATATTCGGCCGCCTTGCGGTGCGCCGCCAGCGGAATGGTGGCGGCGAATTCCATAGGCACTTTGCCGCTGTGGGCCATCACATGGCGGATATGGCGCGAACCGAGCCAGAAGCGCACGCTCAGAGTGAGTAGCAGAAAGCCGACGAACAAAACCGAAAACGCAAGTGAATCCATTCTATGCCTATGAGAAAATGGCGGATTACTGAGGAAATCAATTATGTCACAAGCCAATGAACCGCAACCCGGCGCCGAGAGCGGCGTTCAACCCGAGGCAATACGTCCCAACGAATTCAATCTGGTCTGGGTGGACATGGAGATGACCGGCCTCGATCCGGACAATGACCGTATCATCGAAGTGGCGGCGGTGGTTACCGATTCCAACCTCAACGTGCTGGGCGAAGGCCCGGTGTTTGCCATTCATCAATCCGACGAGACGCTGGACAAGATGGATGCCTGGAACAAGGGCACCCACGGCCGTTCCGGTCTGATCGAGCGGGTGAAGGCGTCGACGGTGACGGAGGCCGATGCGGAGGCGGCGCTGATCGAGTTCCTGCGGAAGTATGTGCCTTCCGGGAAGTCGCCGATGTGCGGCAATTCCATCTGCCAGGACCGGCGCTTCATGGCGCGCGGGATGCCTAAGCTGGAAGCGTTCTTCCACTACCGCAATCTCGACGTTTCCACGCTGAAGGAGCTTGCCCGGCGCTGGAGGCCGGACATGGTGAACGGTTTCAAGAAGGCGCAGAAGCATACCGCGCTGGCCGACATCATGGAGTCGATCGAAGAACTGCGCTACTACCGCGAGCATTTCATCAAGCTCTGACCGGCGTCCCGGGCGCTTCCCGCGCCTTTCACGAGCGTTTCATTTCTACTGGTTTTTCATCATGGATTCATCTGAACTGTCCCCGACGCCGGATGCCGGCCAGGACCTCCTGTCGCAGGAGGCCGCCGCGCCCGAGGGCGCATCCGCCGCTGCCGTCACCAGCGGCCAGATCGCCCGCGAGGTGACGCGCCGCCGCACCTTCGGCATCATTTCCCACCCGGACGCCGGCAAGACCACGCTGACCGAAAAGCTGCTGCTGTTTTCCGGCGCCATCCAACTTGCCGGCACGGTCAAGGGCCGCAAGAGCGGCCGCCACGCCACCTCCGACTGGATGGAGATCGAAAAGCAGCGCGGCATCTCGGTCGCCAGCTCGGTGATGCAGTTCGAGTACCGCGACCATGTCGTCAACCTGCTCGACACGCCCGGCCACCAGGATTTCTCGGAAGATACCTACCGGGTGCTGACGGCGGTCGATTCGGCGCTGATGGTCATCGACGCCGCCAAGGGCGTGGAAGAGCAGACCATCAAGCTGCTCAACGTCTGCCGCATGCGCGACACGCCGATCCTGACCTTCATGAACAAGATGGACCGGGAAACCCGCGATCCGCTGGAACTGCTGGATGAAGTCGAGTCGGTGCTGAAGATCGAGTGCGCGCCGGTGACCTGGCCGATCGGCATGGGCAAGACCTTCCGCGGGGTCTACCACCTGCTGCGCGATGAAATCCTGCTGTTTACGCCGGGCAGCGAGCGCGCCGACCAGGAGTTCGAGGTCATCAAGGGCATCGACAACCCGCGCCTGGTCGAGATGTTCCCGCTGGAGATCGAACAGCTGAAGATGGAAGTCGAGCTGGTCCATGGCGCATCGCATCCTTTCGACCTGGACGCCTTCCTGGCCGGCCGCCAGACGCCCGTGTTCTTCGGCTCCGCCATCAACAATTTCGGCGTGCGCGAAATCCTGAACGCGCTGCTCGACTGGGCGCCGGCGCCGCGTCCGCGCGACGCGACGGTGCGGGCGGTGGAGCCGACCGAAGCGCCTTTCTCCGGTTTCGTGTTCAAGATCCAGGCCAACATGGATCCGGCGCACCGCGATCGCATCGCCTTCCTGCGGGTCTGCTCCGGCCGCTTCGAGCGCGGCATGAAGGTCAAGCACCTGCGCCTGAACCGCGAGGTGAAGGTGTCGAGCGTGGTGACCTTCATGGCATCAAGCCGGGAGCAGGTCGAGGAGGCGTATGCCGGCGACATCATCGGCCTGCCCAATCATGGCAACATGCAGATCGGGGACAGTTTTTCCGAAGGCGAACTGCTCCAGTTCACCGGCATTCCGTATTTCGCGCCGGATTTCTTCCGCTCGGTGCGCATCCGCAATCCGCTCAAGATCAAGCAGCTGCACAAGGGCTTGCAGCAGCTCGGCGAGGAGGGCGCGGTGCAGGTGTTCAAGCCGGTCCACGGCGGCGACCTGGTGCTGGGGGCGGTCGGCGTGCTGCAGTTCGAAGTGGTGGCGAGCCGGCTGATGAACGAATACGGCGTGGACGCGGTATTCGAAGGCACCAGCATCAGCAGCGCGCGCTGGGTGTCTTGCGAGGACAAGAAGATCCTTGCCGATTTCGAGAAGTCGTCCGCCGGCGGCAATCTGGCCCATGATGCGGCTGGCAATCTTGCCTACCTCGCCACGTCGGGCGTGAATCTGCGGCTGACGGAAGAACGCTGGCCGCAGGTCACTTTCCATTCCACGCGCGAGCACGCAGCCAAGCTCAGCTGACCCGAATGCGTCCGGTCATTCCCGGGCAGTGAAAAAAAGCCGGCATCTTCGTGGATCATGCCGGCTTTTTCTTTCTATTCCATTTTTTCTGCGTTTTTGGCGGTTTGAGAAAGATCAATCACCGCAACATCGGCTCGCCTATACTCTGCCGACACCTGTCAATCTGTCATTTCCCTTGCTGCATCGTTAACCTAGCCTGGATCCATCCGAAACCTGACGTGCATCGACCGTTCTTTAGCGAGAAGCTGCGAAAGGAGTGCCATGCTTACTGCTACCTACGCCCAAGTTGCGATAGTCGCCGAGCACAACAAGGTGCGCAGCGTGCTGCAAGACCTGCAGCAGTGCATACAGAATTGCATGAGAACCGCTGCGGGCGCCGGCTACGCAACGCTGAAGTCGACCTTCTTCAAGCTCAAGGAATTTCACGACAGCTTTCGCTGGCGGAAAATCGAGCGGCATCTGCTTCCTTCGCTGCGCCGCTTCAATCCCGAGGCCGCCACGCTGATTGATGAACTGGAGAGTATCAGCGATCGCGCCTGCGAATTGCTCCACACCGCCGACCTGCAGCTGGAACAGGCAAATCATGGCGCCGGCCGGGTCGCGGATGATGTCTGCGAATCAATGGGCATGGTCTGCCATCACATTCAGCTCAGGCTGGACCGGGAGGAGCAGGAGCTGATGCCGCTGGCGCAGCGGCTGCTGTCGGTGGAAGACTGGTTCGGCATTGCCGCCCGCTTCCTATCCGAAGAACCGGTCGGTGGCCTGAAGCGGCCGGCTTTCGGCGCGCCATGGTTGCCAGCCACCTCCGGACGGGAGCGCTCGGCGCTGGTTTGACCGGCCTTCTCTTCAAGGGCGGGCCCTGGCGGCCCGCTTTTTCTTTTTACAGAGTGCAAGCCGCCTTGCGGTAACAGGCATTTGTTGGCATGGTGTCGGCCATGATTCATTTCCGCCGACCCATGTCACGACTTCTCCGATTCACCCGTTTCTCGCTGCGCGACCTCATGGTGGCGGCAGCGCCGAGCGTCATCGCGCTGGCCGCGGTTTGCATTCTTGCCTATTGGCTGGTCGATCCGGCGCCGCCGTCCAGCATCACGTTGTCCACCGGACAGGAAAACAGCGCCTATGAAGACTTCGGCCGGCAGTATGCCGCCGAGCTGGCCAAGGCCGGCATCACCGTCAAGTTAAAGCCCTCGCTCGGCTCGCGAGAAAACCTGCAGCGCTTGCAGGATGAAGATTCCGGCGTGGACATCGCCTTCGTGCAAAGCGGCACCACCGAGACGGCGGAGGCGGAGAAGGGCGGACTGGTCTCGCTCGGCAGCCTGTTCACCGAGCCGGTCTGGCTGTTCTATCGCGGCCGCACCTTGGGCAGCCTGACCCAACTGCGCGGCCTGCGCATCAATGCGGGGCCGGAGGGCAGCGGCGTGCCCGCGCTGTTTCGCAAGCTGCTGTCGGTCAACGGCATCGAACCGGAGCAGATCAGGCTCGGCGATCTCGAAAATACGCCCGCCACCGTCGCTTTGCTGGAGGGGCGCATCGATGGCCTGGTGTTCAGCTCCGCTCCGGATGCGCCGCTGATCCAGATGCTGCTGCAGACGCCCGGCGTGAAGCTGTTCGACTTCGCCCAGGCGGAAGCCTATAGCCGGCGCTTTCCCTTCCTGAGCCACGTGGTGCTGCCGCGCGGCATCGTCGACCTTGGCAAGAACCGGCCGGCGCGCGACTATCACCTGATCGCGCCGACCGCCACGCTGGTGGCGCGGGAAGACCTGCATCCGGCGCTGGTCGACCTGCTGGTGCAGTCGGCGCAGCAGATCCACGGCGGCGCCGGCTGGTTCCGAAGGCGCGGCGAATTTCCGACGCCGAGCTATACCGAGATTCCGGTGGCGCCGGCGGCGCAGAAAATCTACAAGAACGGTCCGCCGCTGCTGCAGCGCTATCTGCCGTTCTGGCTCGCCAACCTGCTGGAGCGGATGTGGGTGCTGGTGGTGGCGCTCGGCGCCCTGATCCTGCCGCTGTCCCGCATCATCCCGCCGCTCTACGTGTGGAAGGTCAGGTCGCGCATCTACCGCTGGTACGGGCAGCTGCGGGCGGTGGAGCAGTCAATCGAGGACGTGCCGGAGGAACGGCGCAGCCAGGTGTATCCGGAGCAGCTGCGTCGCCTGGCCGACCTGGAGGGAAGGGTGAACCGGATTTCCATTCCGCTTTCCTTCGCCGAGGAGTTGTATGGCTTGCGCAGCCATATCGACCTGGTGCGCAAGCGGGTGCGGTGGCTGATGGAAGGGCGCGGAAAGGCTGAACCAGGCTAGGCGCCCAGCCAGGGCAGGCCGGCTTTGCACCAGCCGCCTATGGTTTTGCGATGGCCTTCGGCGTCCTTGTCGCCTTCAAAGCCCTCGAGGATGTCGAAGCTGTTGGCAAAGCCGTTCTCCGTGGCGAGCTTGGCGGCATGGCGCGAGCGCACGCCCGACCGGCACAGAAACAGCAGCACCTCATCCTTGCCGGCGACCTGAACGAGCTGCTGCAGGAAGTCGGGATTCGGTGCGCCGCCCGGATAGCGGTTCCACTCGACGGCAGCATGCCGATCCGGCGGGATGGCCACCCGGCCGACCCAATCCCGCTCGGCATTGGTTCTGACATCCACCAGCTTGACGCCGGGGGTGCTCTGCAAAAGCTCGAAGGCTTCCTGCGGCGTGACGGCGCCGGCATACGGCAAGGCATTGGCCGCGCCGCGCTGGCGCGCCCGGAAAAGGATATCGTTGTCCATGGCTGGAGTCGTATTGGTAAAGCTGAATTGTAAAACGGCGGTGAGAAACCGGCATTCGGCTTTATGCACCAATATGGGGATGCATAGGCAGGGTTTTCAAGGGAATGCACTATTAATGTGCTGAGATGAATTATTGATCCAATTTGGTGCGCATCGGCTGATCCGAAATCGACGGGCTCAATAACGATCTTTCAAGAAACACCGGGCTTTTGCCGGCATTTTTCTTGTTTCTTCATCTTGTTCCTAGTCAAATTCGTGGCATGGAATCTGCTATCATCCGGGGCTGTTCTGGTTGTGCCCCGCTCAACGCGTCACTCCCCTGTCGCCGTAAGTCGTTCACACCATTTCAACAATAAAGCTGTACCAACCATCCATTTTGCTCACTTAGGAGATTCGCATGGCAATGACGGCCGCAGACGTCTTGAAAATGGCGAAGGAGAACGAAGTCAAATTCGTCGACTTCCGCTTTGCTGATACACGAGGCAAGGAACAACACGTCACCGTTCCCATTTCGCAGTTCGGCATGGACAAATTCGACTCCGGCCACGCCTTCGACGGTTCGTCGATCGCCGGCTGGAAGGGCATCGAAGCCTCCGACATGCTGCTGATGCCGGATCCGAACACGGCCAACATCGACCCCTTCATGGAAGAGACCACCCTCTTCATGCAGTGCGACGTCATCGAGCCGGCCGACGGCAAGGGCTATGACCGCGATCCGCGCTCCATCGCCAAGCGCGCCGAAGCCTACCTGAAGTCCTCCGGCCTGGGCGATACCGCCTACTTCGGCCCGGAACCCGAATTCTTCATCTTCGACAGCGTCCGCTGGAAAGTCGACATGTCCGGCTGCTTCGTCAAGGTCGACTCCGAAGAAGCCTCCTGGTCCACCGACCGTGAACTCGAAGGCGGCAACACCGGCCACCGTCCGGCAGTCAAGGGCGGCTACTTCCCGGTTCCCCCGGTCGACAGCTTCCAGGACATGCGTTCGGAAATGTCCCTGATCCTCGAAGCCATGGGCATCCCGGTCGAAGTCCACCACCATGAAGTGGCCGGCGCCGGCCAGAACGAACTCGGCACCAAGTTCTCCACCCTGGTGCAGCGCGCCGACTGGACCCAGAACCTGAAGTACGTGATCTGGAACGTCGCCCACACCTACGGCAAGACCGCGACCTTCATGCCGAAGCCCATCGTCGGCGACAACGGTTCCGGCATGCACGTCCACCAGTCCGTCTGGAAGGATGGCCAGAACCTGTTCGCAGGCGACGGCTACGCCGGCCTGTCCGAATTCGCGCTGTACTACATCGGCGGCATCATCAAACATGCCCGCGCGCTGAACGCGATCACCAACCCGGGCACCAACTCTTACAAGCGCCTGGTGCCTGGCTTCGAAGCCCCGGTCAAGCTGGCTTACTCCGCCCGCAACCGTTCCGCTTCGATCCGCATTCCGCACGTGGCGAATCCGAAAGGCCGCCGCATCGAAGCCCGTTTCCCGGATCCCCTGGCCAACCCGTACCTGTGCTTCTCCGCGCTGCTGATGGCGGGCCTGGACGGCGTCCAGAACAAGATCCACCCGGGCGAAGCCGCGACCAAGGACCTGTACCACCTGCCGCCCGAGGAAGACAAGCTGGTTCCGACCGTTTGCTCCTCCCTCGATCAGGCGCTGGAGTACCTGGACAAGGACCGCGAGTTCCTGACCCGCGGCGGCGTGTTCAGCGACTCCATGATCGATGCCTACATTGAACTGAAGATGCAGGAAGTCACCCGATTCCGCATGACCACCCACCCGGTCGAGTTCGACATGTACTACTCGCTGTAATACCGGCAACGGTTTACAGCAGGCAGCATCAACAGGCGGGAAAGCTCAGGCTTTCCCGCCTTTGTTTTTGGAAATGGCGAAGGCCTTACCTGTTGTATGCTTCGTGCGCTGCTTCGGGTTTTTGTTTGAAATGCCCGGAACCATCATCTACACTGACTATTCGCCATTGTTTCTTCAAAGAAATATCATGAAATCCAAGCTTCTCATCGTTTTTCTCCTTGCCGCCGCTTCGAGCGCGGCGTGGGCGCAAACCGAGATATTTCAATGCGTGTCCGCGGATGGCGCGGTGGAATTCCGCAATACCGGGCCGCAAAGAGGCTGCAAGCGGATGGACCTTCCGGCGCAGAACGTCATCCCCGCCCCGAAGCGGATCGTGGCCCAGGCGGCAGCTGCGAAGCCGGCCGCGTCGGCCTCGCCCGCCGGCTTTCCCAAGGTGGATGGCGATACCCAGAAGGCACGTGACAGCGACCGGCGCCAGATCCTGCAGGATGAGCTGAAGGCGGAGGAACGGAAGCTGGCGGAACTGAAAAAGGAATTCAACAACGGCGAGCCGGAGCGCCGCGGCGACGAGCGCAACTACGCCAAATACCAGGAGCGGGTCGCGGGCATGAAGGAAGACATCAACCGGACCGAGAAGAATGTCGAGGCGCTGCAGCGCGAAATCGGCAACCTGAAATAAGCTGGGTACAACGCTTGCTTAGTAGAAGGCCGCGCATGCGGCCTTCTTGCTTTTTCAGGGCCGGATGCGCGTGGCGCGGGGCTGTGAAGCCAAAGCCCCGCTCAGGACAACTCGGCGCATTCGGCGGATACTATCCGCTTGCGCTGCCGCGAACGCCGTCTTCGGTCGAAGCGGACCGATCCCGATTGAGTGAATTGAAATCCGCCCAACTTTTTCCTGCCGTCTTCGACACGCCAGCTCAAGCCAGCATGCCTGCCTCGTCAAAAACCATCTCGCTCAAGGACGCGCCCGCCATGCTGGCCGGCCTCGACCTGCTGTCCTCGGCGGTGCTCATCCTCGACAATGCCGGCCGCGTCATCTACGCCAATCCTGCCGCCGAACATCTGCTCGAATCGTCGTTCAAGGCGCTCGCCAACCAGGCGCTGGACTCGCTCTTCCTGAATGGCAGCGACCTTGCCAGCATCTTCGTCGAGGCGGTGCAGCACAAGTTCGCCGACAAGCGCCTCGACCTGGTGCTGGAGCGTCCCGGCCGGGTGCCGCTGCACGTTCATGTGATCGTCACCGCGCTCGACAGTCCCGACACGCCGGTGCTGATCGAACTGCGCGAGAACGTGCAGCAGCTCAAGCTCGACCGCGAGGAGCGGCTGCTGGAGCAGGGGCAGGCCAACAAGGAGCTGATCCGCAATCTCGCGCACGAGATCAAGAATCCGCTCGGCGGCATCCGCGGCGCGGCGCAGCTGCTGGAGCTGGAGCTGCCGGAGCGGCATCTGAAGGAGCTGCGCGAATATACCCAGGTGATCATCAAGGAGGCGGACCGCCTGCAGACACTGGTCGACCGGCTGCTGGCGCCGCATCGCCGCCCGCATATCGTCGGCGACGTCAACATCCATGAAGTGTTCGAGCGCGTGCGCAGCCTGATGATGGCCGAGTTCCCGTCGGGCCTCAGCATCCGGCGCGACTACGATCTCTCGCTGCCCGAATTCCGCGGCGACAAGGAGCAGCTGATCCAGGCGGTGCTCAACATCGCGCGCAATGCGGCGCAGTCGCTTTCGGACCGCATCAAGGCCGGCGATGCGGAACTGGTGCTGCAGACCCGCGTCGCGCGCCAGGTGACGCTCGCCAAAGTTCGTTACAGGCTGGCACTAGACTTGCATATCATCGACAACGGACCCGGCATTCCCGAGGACATCCGCGATCGCATCTTCTATCCGCTGGTATCCGGCAGGGAGGGCGGCAGCGGACTCGGACTGACCCTGGCGCAGACTTTCGTGCAGCAGCATCTCGGCGTGATCGAATGTGCCAGCCGGCCCGGATGCACCGACTTCAGGATCTTGATCCCGCTGCCCTGAATGCAGCATGAACGTGCCAGATCAACGCCATACACCAGGACACCAACAACAGCATGAAGCCAATCTGGATAGTCGACGACGATGAATCAATCCGCTGGGTACTCGAGAAAGCACTGGCACGCGAGAACCTGGCCACCAGGAGCTTTGCCAACGCCCGCGATGCGATGATCGCGCTCGAGACCAGCACGCCGCAGGTGCTGGTCTCCGACATCCGCATGCCAGGCGAAACCGGCCTCGAACTGCTGCAGGCGGTGAAGGCGCGCCATCCCGGCCTGCCGGTCATCATCATCACCGCCTTCTCCGACCTCGACTCGGCGGTGGCCGCGTTCCAGGGCGGCGCCTTCGAATACCTGGCCAAGCCCTTCGACGTCGACAAGGCGGTGGAGCTGATCCGCCGCGCGCTGGAGGAAAGCCTGCGCGAGGCCGACGTCGAGCAGGCTAGCGACGACACTCCGGAAATCCTTGGCCAGGCGCCGGCGATGCAGGACGTGTTCCGCGCCATCGGCCGCCTGTCGCAGTCCAACGTGACGGTGCTCATCACCGGCGAATCCGGCACCGGCAAGGAGCTGGTCGCCCGCGCCCTGCACAAGCACAGCCCGCGCGCCAGCCAGCCGTACATCGCGCTCAACACCGCCGCCATTCCCAAGGACTTGCTCGAGTCCGAACTGTTCGGCCATGAGCGCGGCGCGTTCACCGGCGCGCAGGCCATGCGGCGAGGCCGCTTCGAGCAGGCGGAGAACGGCACTCTTTTCCTCGACGAGATCGGCGACATGCCCTTCGACCTGCAGACCCGTCTGCTGCGGGTGCTGTCGGACGGCCATTTCTACCGCGTCGGCGGCCATCAGCCGCTCAAGGCCAACGTGCGCGTCATCGCCGCCACCCACCAGAACCTGGAGCAGCGGGTGAAGGAAGGGCTGTTCCGCGAAGACTTGTATCACCGCCTCAACGTGATCCGCCTGCGCCTTCCCAGCCTGCGCGAACGGCGCGAGGACATCCCGCTGCTGACCCGCCATTTCCTGGCGCAGAGCGCCCGACAGCTCGGCGTGGAAGCCAAGCGCATGTCCGACAGCGCCATGGCCTTCCTCGCCAGCCTGGAACTGCCCGGCAACGTGCGGCAGCTGGAAAACCTGTGCAACTGGATCACCGTCATGGCACCCGGGCAGACGGTGGAAGTCAAGGATCTGCCGCAGGATCTGATCCAGGGACATGAGCCCGTCGCCGTCGTGCCCATGCCGAGCGCGGCGCCGGCGCCTGTCTGGGAACGCGCCGCCAGCCATGCCATCGCGAGCGAACCGGCGCCCGTTGCCATGCTTGCGGGAGGCATGCCAAGCCCGTATTCAATGCCGTCCATGCCCGCTCCCGTCTCCGGCCCCGACATTGCGCTGCGGCCGTCGGAACCCAAGCCGAGCTGGATCACCCTGCTCGAAACCGAGGCGGCGCAATTGCTGGCCGCCGGTCAGCCCGAGGTGATGGACGCGCTCGGACGCAAGTTCGAGTCTGCGGTGATCAAGACGGCGCTGAAGCATACTCACGGCCGCAAGAACGACGCGGCGATCCGTCTCGGCATCGGCCGCAACACCATCACCCGCAAGATCCACGAACTCGGCATCGACGGCGCCAGCGACGACTGACGCTTGACCCGAGCCGCTCTCCTGGAGCCGCATGCCACGCATGCGGCTTTTTTGTTTTCCGTTTCTGGCACGCCGGGCTGCGCATCATTTTGGGTGCTGCGCCGTTCATCCTGGTGCAGCATGCGCATCGATCTGCTGCAGAAAAGGGCGCCAAGCGCCATTCTCCTTGCGCTGGGCATCGCTGCGTGCCGCCGAAGCTTTATGCACCGCAAGGCAATGATCCCGCCTGCGACGTACGCTCGTTCGGCATGGCGGCATTTTGCCGCCTCCGTACCTTCTCCATTCCGGAAACAATGAAACGCTTCTTCCAGATCGCCGTCGCGGTTGTCCTGACCCTGGGCCTGGCCCTGGTCGTCGCCAATTTCATGACCGGGGAGAAGAAGATCGAGGTGCAGGTTCATCACCTCTACGACGTGCGCGATCCGCAATACCTGCGCTCCATGGGCGTGCTGCTCGGGCCTTCGATCATGCGCGGCAACCAGGTGCGCCATTTTGAGAACGGCAAAGAGATTTTCCCGGCCATGCTGGAAGCGATCCGGTCAGCGCGCAAGACGATTACCTTCGAAACCTATATCTATTGGTCGGGTGAAGTGGGGCGCGCCTTCGCCGACGCGCTGAAGGAGCGGGCGGCGGCCGGCGTCAAGGTGCATGTGCTGCTCGACTGGGTCGGCAGCGCGAAGATGGACGAGGCGATGCTGGAAGAGATGAAGCGGGCGGGAGTGGAAGTGGAACGCTACCACAAGCCGACCTGGGACACGCTCACCCGCCTCAACAACCGCACCCACCGCAAGCTGCTGATAATCGATGGCCGCATCGGCTTCACCGGCGGCGTCGGCATCGCCGACCAATGGGACGGGAATGCCCAGGATCCGCAGCACTGGCGCGACTCGCACTTCCGGGTGGAGGGGCCGGTGGCGGCCACCTTCCAGGCGGTGTTCCTCGACAACTGGACCAAGGCGACCGGCAAGGTGCTGCATGGCGACGATTATCTGCCGCTGGTACCCAATACGGGCGACGTAGCGGCGCAGATGTTCAGCAGCTCGCCTACCGGCGGCAGCGAAAGCATGCACCTGATGTACCTGCTGTCGATCGCCTCGTCCAGCCAGAGCATCCTGCTGGCCAATTCCTATTTCGTGCCGGACGATCTTGCGGTCGGGGCGTTGGTGGAGGCGGCCAAGCGCGGCGTGAAGATCAGGATCATCACGCCGGGCGAGCATATCGATACCGAGGTGGTGCGGCGCGCATCGCGCGCACGCTGGGGCGCCTTGCTGCGGGCGGGCATCGAGATCCACGAGTACCAGCCCACCATGTACCACTGCAAGATCATGATCGTCGACGGCTTCCTGGTATCGACCGGTTCCACCAACTTCGATCCGCGCTCCTTCCGCCTCAACGACGAAGCCAACCTCAACATCTACGACGAGGCATTCGCGCGCCAGATGACGCAGGTATTCGACGAGGATCTGAAGCGCTCGAAGCGCATCACGCTGCAGGCGTGGGAAAACCGTCCGCTGCTGGAACGGGCTGCGGAGCATGTGCTGTCGCTGTTCGGCGGACAGCTATAGAAGAGGCAAAAAGGCAGCGCCAGGGAAAACGGCAGAGCCGGTTTCAGCTGTTGCGGCGCGGGTAGCCCTCGGCCAGGATGCGCACCCATACCTTGTCCTTTTCCTCCGCCGACATGAAGACCCAGTTCGCCACTTCCGCCACGGTGCGGCCGCAGCCCCGGCAGACATCGTCGAAGGTGGTGGAGCAGACGGCGACGCAGGGCGTGTCGGGCCGCTTGGACGGGGAATCTTGCATGGGAACCTCGGAGAAAACGCAGACGGCACTTTACCATCCAAACGCGGCCGGCAGGGACGCCGGGGCCAGCCTCGTTCCGCCCCGGTTGGCATCCCTCACATGCCTGGCGGCTTTTCCCTGCGCATCAGACGCCACAGCGTGGTGCGGCTGATGCCGAGCTGGTCGGCCGCCGCCTGCCGGTTGCCGCCGCAGCGGGCCAGTGCCCGAGCGGCGTCCTCCGGCGTGGGCGCGGCGGCTGGCGGTGCAGGCGTCCGCTGCGGCATGGCAGATGCCGGCGGAGAGGACGGAGCGCTTGAAGCACCGCCGAGTTCCGGCGCCACCCCGAGCAGGAAGCTGGGCGACAGCGCCTGCAGCGGCGTCGAGGCCAGGAACAGCGCCAGCCTTTCCATCAGGTTCCTCAGCTCCCGCACATTGCCCGGCCAGCGGTAGTTCTCCAGCAGCGGCGCGCAGGCCGCCAGTTCCGCATGCAGATTGGCATGCGGCCGGGCGCCGAGGGCGGCCAGCGCCTGCTTCAGGTGCCACTGCGCCAGCCCGATCACATCTTCGCGCCGCTCGCGCAGCGGCGGCAGCGTCAGGCGCAGCACGCCGAGGCGGTAGAACAGGTCGGCGCGGAAGCGGCCGTCGGCCACCCGCTGGTCGAGGTCGCAATGGGTGGCGCTGACGATGCGCACATTCACCGGCACCGGCCGGGTGCCGCCCACCCGCACCACCTCCCGCTCTTCCAGCACCCGCAGCAGGCGCGTCTGCAGCGACAGCGGCATTTCGCCGATCTCGTCGAGGAACAGGGTGCCCCGGTCGGCGGCTTCGAACAGGCCCGCATGGCCGCCGCGGCGAGAGCCGGTAAAGGCGCCTTCCTCGTAACCGAACAGCTCCGACTCCAGCAGCGATTCGGCCACCGCGCCGCAGTTGACGGCGATGAAGGGCTGGCGCGCGCGCAGGCTTTCCCGGTGCAGGGCCTGGGCCGCCAGCTCCTTGCCGCTGCCGGTCTCGCCCTGGATCAGCACCGTCGCCGGCGAGCGGGCGAAGAGCTGAATGGCGTGGCGGGTCTGCTCCATCGCCGCCGATTCCCCGCGCAGGTCCGCCAGGCCGTGGCGCGCCCGCCGGGTATCGGCATTGCCGCGCGCGCGGCCGGATTCCAGCCGCGTCAGGCGGGCGATTTCCAGCGCATCCTCGAAGGCTTGCCGGATCGAGGCGGCCGAATACAGGAAGATGCCGGTGAGCCCCGCTTCCTCCGCCAGGTCGTTCACCAGGCCGGGGCCGACCACCACCCGGATGCCGGAGGCCTTCAGTTCGCTGATCTGGGCGCGCGCATCCTGCTCGGTGACATAGGCGCGCTGCACCAGCGCCAATCCAAAGGCGGACTGCAGCTCGATCAGCTCGGGCATGGATTCCTGATAAGTGACCACCGCCACCTGATCCGATATCTTGCGCGCCCGGGCCAGCGCCTGCATGACGTCGAAGCCGCTGGCGCGGGCGATCACCACCGGCACCGGCAGCCGGCTCTTGAGGTAGGCGGCATTCGAGCCGGCGGCGATCACCGCATCGCAGGGCTCCGTTTCCAGCCGCTCGCGGATGTGTCTGACGGCGTCCTCGAAGCCGAGGTGAATCGGCTCGATGAGGGCATCGTCGTCGAACTCGGGCGTGATGTCGCGAAACAGATCGGACAAACGGGAAATCGATACCGTCCAGAAAATCGGTTTCTCGGCATCATCGCGGCGGGAAAGGCGCAAGTGTTTCATGTTTCAGGAAATGTTTCAGTCTGGCCAATGTAACATGACTTGTGAAACAGTGAAATCCTGTCTGCTTCCGAAAATACCCGTAAGTCATTGAAATGAAATAAAAAATGATGAAGACTGGTGACGTCATGGCGGCGCCGCAACGATGGCACATGGCTTGCACTGGAGAGAGCCGCAAGATTCACGAAACACAACGCAGCAACCAGACAACAGGGGAAAACATGACACTTCGTTCCGCAGGCGCCGCCTTCCGCCAGGCCGTCAGGGAAGAATCGCCGCTTCAGGTGGTCGGCGCGATCAACGCCAACCATGCGCTGCTGGCCAAGCGGGCCGGCTTCAAGGCCATCTATCTTTCCGGCGGCGGCGTCGCCGCCGGCTCCCTCGGCCTGCCGGACCTCGGCATCTCCAACCTCGACGACGTGCTGACCGACGTGCGCCGCATCACCGACGTCTGCGACCTGCCGCTGCTGGTCGACGTCGACACCGGCTTCGGCTCGTCCGCCTTCAACGTCGCCCGCACGGTGAAGTCGATGATCAAGTTCGGCGCCGCCGCCATGCACATCGAGGACCAGGTCGGCGCCAAGCGCTGCGGCCACCGCCCGAACAAGGAAATCGTCAGCAAGCAGGAGATGGTGGACCGCATCAAGGCGGCGGTGGATGCCCGCACCGACGAGAACTTCGTCATCATGGCCCGCACCGACGCGCTCGCCGTCGAGGGGCTGGAGGCGGCGCTGGACCGCGCCATCGCCTGCGTCGAAGCCGGCGCCGACATGGTGTTCCCGGAAGCCATCACCACGCTGGACATGTACAAGACCTTCGCCGACGCGGTGAAGGTGCCCATCCTGGCCAACATCACCGAATTCGGCGCCACGCCGCTGTACACGGTGGAAGAGCTGCGCGGCGTCGACGTCGGACTGGTGCTGTATCCGCTGTCGGCCTTCCGCGCCATGAACAAGGCGGCCGAGAACGTTTATACCGCCATTCGCCGCGACGGCAGCCAGAAGGCGGTGGTCGACACCATGCAGACCCGCATGGAGCTGTACGAGCGCATCAACTACCACGACTTCGAGCAGAAGCTGGATGCGCTGTTCGCCCAGCAAAAAGCCAAATAATCCATAGCCGAAAACGAGGAGATCACCATGAGCGAACAACAGGCAAGCGGCTTCAAGCCGAAGAAATCCGTCGCGCTGTCCGGCGTCACCGCCGGCAATACTGCGCTGTGCACCGTCGGCCGCACCGGCAACGACCTGCACTACCGCGGCTACGACATCCTGGACGTGGCGGAAGCCTGCGAATTCGAGGAAATCGCCTACCTGCTGGTGCATGGCAAGCTGCCCAACGCCGCCGAGCTGCGAGGCTACAAGGCCAAGCTGAAGATGCTGCGCGGCCTGCCGGCCAATGTGAAGGCGGTGCTGGAAGCGTTGCCGGCGGCTTCGCACCCGATGGACGTGATGCGCACCGGCGTCTCGGCGCTCGGCTGCGCCCTGCCGGAGAAGGATGACCACAACATCCCCGGCGCGCGCGACATCGCCGACAAGCTGATGGCTTCGCTCGGCTCCATGCTGCTGTACTGGTACCACTACAGCCACAACGGCAAGCGCATCGAGGTCGAGACCGACGACGACTCCATCGGCGCCCACTTCCTGCACCTGCTGCACGGCCAGAAGCCCTCTCCGCTGTGGGAGCGCGCGATGCACACCTCGCTCATCCTCTACGCCGAGCATGAGTTCAACGCCTCCACCTTCACCGCCCGCGTGGTGGCCGGCACCGGCTCTGACATGCATTCCGCCATCACCGGCGCCATCGGCGCGCTGCGCGGCCCCAAGCACGGCGGCGCGAATGAAGTGGCGTTCGAGATCCAGAAACGCTACGACAATGCCGACGAGGCCGAGGCCGACATCCGCCGCCGCGTGGAGAACAAGGAAGTCATCATCGGCTTCGGCCATCCGGTCTACACCGTTTCCGACCCGCGCAACAAGGTGATCAAGGACGTGGCGCGCCAGCTGTCGCAGGACGCCGGCTCGATGAAGATGTTCGACATCGCCGAGCGCCTGGAAAGCGTGATGTGGGACGTGAAGAAGATGTTCCCCAACCTGGACTGGTTCTCGGCCGTGTCGTATCACATGATGGGCGTGCCGACGGCGATGTTCACGCCGCTGTTCGTGATCGCCCGCACCTCCGGCTGGTCGGCCCACATCATCGAGCAGCGCATCGACAACAAGATCATCCGCCCGAGTGCCAACTACGTCGGCCCGGAAGACCTGAAGTTCGTGCCGATCCAGGACCGCGAGTAAGCAGAAACCATCACCGATCGAGCCTCCATGAATACCCAATACCGCAAGACACTGCCGGGCACCGACCTGGATTACTTCGATGCGCGCGCCGCCGTCGATGCCATCCAGCCCGGCGCCTATGACAAGCTGCCGTACACTTCGCGCGTGCTGGCGGAGAACCTGGTGCGCCGCTGCGACCCGGCGACGCTGACCGACTCGCTCAGGCAGCTCATCGAGCGCCGGCGCGACCTCGACTTCCCCTGGTTCCCGGCGCGCGTGGTCTGCCACGACATCCTCGGCCAGACCGCGCTGGTGGACCTGGCCGGCCTGCGCGACGCCATCGCTGCCCAGGGCGGCGATCCCGCGCTGGTCAATCCGGTGGTGCCGACCCAGCTGGTGGTCGACCATTCGCTCGCCGTCGAGTGCGGCGGCTTCGACAAGGATGCCTTCGAGAAGAACCGAGCGATCGAGGACCGCCGCAACGAGGACCGCTTCGACTTCATCAACTGGACCAAGGAAGCCTTCAAGAACGTCGACGTGATCCCGCCGGGCAACGGCATCCTGCACCAGATCAACCTGGAGCGCATGAGCCCGGTGATCCAGGTGCGTGACGGCGTCGCCTTCCCGGATACCCTGGTCGGCACCGACAGCCACACGCCGATGGTGGATGCGCTGGGCGTGATCGCCGTCGGCGTCGGCGGCCTGGAAGCGGAGACGGTGATGCTCGGCCGCGCATCCTGGATGCGCCTGCCGGACATCGTCGGCGTGGAGCTGACTGGCAAGGCCGGGCCCGGCATCACCGCCACCGACATCGTGCTGGCGCTGACCGAATTCCTGCGCAAGGAAAAGGTGGTGTCGGCCTACCTCGAGTTCTACGGCGAGGGCGCATCCAGCCTGACCCTGGGCGACCGCGCCACCATCTCCAACATGGCGCCGGAGTTCGGCGCCACCGCGGCGATGTTCTCCATCGACGAGCAGACCATCAAGTACCTGAAGCTCACCGGCCGCGAGGATGGGCTGGTGCGCCTGGTGGAAATCTACGCGAAGGAAACCGGCCTCTGGTCCGACACGCTCAAGCAGGCCGAGTACGAGCGCGTGCTGCGCTTCGACCTGTCCTCGGTGGTGCGCAATATCGCCGGCCCGAGCAATCCGCACAAGCGGGTGCCGACCTCGGAGCTGGCGGCGCGCGGCATCGCCGGCAAGGTGGAGAACGAGCCCGGCCTGATGCCGGACGGCGCGGTGATCATCGCCGCCATCACCAGCTGCACCAATACCAACAACCCGCGCAACATGATCGCCGCCGGCCTCCTGGCCCGCAATGCGAACCGGCGCGGCCTGCTGCGCAAGCCCTGGGTGAAGAGCTCGCTGGCGCCGGGATCGAAGACGGTGGCGCTGTACCTGGAGGAGGCCGGCCTGCTGCCCGAGCTTGAGCGGCTCGGCTTCGGCGTGGTGGCCTTCGCCTGCACCACCTGCAACGGCATGTCCGGCGCGCTCGATCCGGCGATCCAGAAGGAAATCATCGAGCGCGACCTGTACGCCACCGCGGTCCTCTCCGGCAACCGCAACTTCGACGGCCGCATCCATCCTTACGCCAAGCAGGCTTTCCTCGCCTCGCCGCCGCTGGTGGTGGCCTACGCCATCGCCGGCACCATCCGCTTCGACATCGAGAAGGATGTGCTCGGCCAGGATGACGACGGCAAGCCGGTGCGCCTGGCCGACATCTGGCCGTCCGACGAGGAGATCGATGCCATCATCGCTTCCAGCGTCAAGCCGGAGCATTTCCGCAAGGTCTACATCCCGATGTTCGCGCCGCAGCAGGCTTCCACCGAGACGGTGAGCCCGCTCTACGACTGGCGGCCGACGAGCACCTACATCCGCCGGCCGCCGTACTGGGACAAGGAAGGGCAGGGCGCGCTGGCGGCCAGCCCGCGCACCCTCAAGGGCATGGTGCCGCTGGCGGTGCTGGGCGACAACATCACCACCGACCACCTGTCGCCGTCCAACGCCATCCTGGCCGACAGCGCCGCCGGCGAATATCTCGCCAGGATGGGCTTGCCGGAGGAGGATTTCAATTCCTACGCCACCCACCGCGGCGACCACCTGACCGCCCAGCGCGCCACCTTCGCCAACCCGACCCTCGTCAACGAGATGGTCGTGGTGGACGGCAAGGTGAAGGCGGGATCGCTGGCCCGCATCGAGCCGGAAGGCAAGGTTGCCCGCATGTGGGAAGCGATCGAGACCTACATGGAGCGCAAGCAGCCGCTGATCATCATCGCCGGCGCCGACTACGGCCAGGGCTCTTCCCGCGACTGGGCCGCCAAGGGCGTGCGCCTGGCCGGCGTGGAAGCCATCGTCGCGGAAGGCTTCGAGCGCATCCACCGCACCAACCTGGTCGGCATGGGCGTGCTGCCGCTGGAGTTCAAGCCGGGCACGGACCGCAAGACGCTGGGCATCGACGGCAGCGAAACCTATGACGTGATCGGCGAGCGCAAGCCGCGCGCCACGCTGACGCTGGTGATCACCCGCCGCAGCGGCGAGACGCTGGAAGTGCCCGTTACCTGCCGCCTGGATACGGCAGAAGAAGTCGCCATCTATGAAGCCGGCGGCGTGCTGCAGCGCTTCGCCCAGGACTTCCTGGCGTCAACCAAGGCTGCGGCATAACGCGAAGCAAACACGAGGAAACCATTCATGTCCCACGTACCCCAAATCAAGATTCCCGCCACCTACATGCGCGGCGGCACCAGCAAGGGCGTGTTCTTCCGGCTGCAGGATCTGCCGGAAGCGGCCCAGGCGCCGGGCGCGGCGCGCGATGCGCTGCTGATGCGCGTCATCGGCAGCCCCGACCCCTACGGCAAGCAGATCGACGGCATGGGCGGCGCCACCTCCAGCACCAGCAAGACGGTGATCATCTCCAGGAGCAGCCAGCCGGATCATGACGTCGACTACCTGTTCGGCCAGGTCTCCATCGATACCAGGTTCGTCGACTGGAGCGGCAACTGCGGCAACCTCACCGCCGCCGTCGGCCCCTTTGCCATCAGCAACGGCCTGATCGATCCGGCGCGGGTGCCGAAGGATGGCATCGCCACCGTGCGCATCTGGCAGGCCAACATCGGCAAGACCATCATCGCCCATGTGCCGATGACCAATGGCGCGGTGCAGGAAACCGGCGATTTCGAGCTGGATGGCGTCGCCTTTCCGGCGGCCGAGGTGCAGCTCGAATTCCTCGACCCGGCGGCCGAGGAGGAGGGCGCCGAGGGCTCCATGTTCCCGACCGGGAACCTGGTCGACGACCTGGAGGTGCCGGGCGTCGGCACCCTGAAGGCGACCATGATCAACGCCGGCATCCCGACCATCTTCATCAATGCCGACGCCATCGACTACCAGGGCACCGAGCTGCAGGACGCCATCAACGGCGATGCGCGGGCGCTGAAGATGTTCGAGACCATCCGCGCCCACGGCGCGGTGCGCATGGGGCTGATCAAGCATGTGGATGAGGCGGGCAAGCGGCAGCACACGCCCAAGGTGGCCTTCGTCGCCAGGCCGGCTGCCTATACCGCGTCGAGCGGCAAGCAGGTCGGCCCAAACGACATCGACGTGCTGGTGCGCACCCTCTCCATGGGCAAGCTGCACCATGCTTCGCCGGGCACGGTGGCGGTCGCCATCGCCACCGCGGCGGCGGTGCCGGGCACGCTGGTGAACCTGGCGGCCGGCGGCGGCACCCGCACCGCCACCCGCTTCGGCCATCCCTCCGGCACGCTGCGCGTCGGCGCCGAGGCGACGCAGGCGAACGGCGAATGGACCGTCACCAAGGCCATCATGAGCCGCAGCGCGCGGGTCCTGATGGAAGGCTGGGTGCGCGTGCCGGGCGACGCGTTCTGATGCCTGTGCGGAGCCGGCCGGTCCGGCTCCGCACAGGCGATTGCATCCAAAAAATGTAAGTGCGCAGTAAGTGGGCAGGCACACAATGTCCACATCAACGGTGCAAGAAACGCCCGCGCGGCGGGCACGATGGATGCCGCAAACAGCCGAGCCTCCGCCAATAAAGCCACCGCAGTTCCGGTTCCCTTTCACGGAGTGCAGGAGACATCATGAACTTCACGGACTTCCATCAGCGGTCGGTCGACGACCCGCAGGGCTTCTGGGCGGAGCAGGCCACCCTCATCGGCTGGAACAAGCCTTTCAGCGAAACGCTCGACTATTCCCGACCGCCGTTCACGCGATGGTTCGTCGGCGGCGAAACCAACCTCTGCCACAACGCCATCGACCGCTGGCTCGATACCCGCGGCGACCAGCCAGCGCTGATCGCCATCTCCACCGAGACCGATACCGAGAAGGTGTACAGCGTGCGCGAGCTGCACCAGGAAGTCATGCGCACCGCCGCCATCATGCAGTCGCTCGGCGTCGGCCGCGGCGACCGGGTGCTGATCTACATGCCGATGATCGCCGAGGCCGCCTTCGCCATGCTGGCCTGCGCCCGCATCGGCGCCATCCACTCGGTGGTGTTCGGCGGCTTCGCCGCCAACAGCCTTGCCACCCGCATCGACGATGCGCAGCCGAAGCTGATCGTCTCCGCAGACGCCGGCTCCCGCGCCGGCAAGGTGGTGCCCTACAAGCCGCTGCTGGACGAAGCCATCGGCCGCGCCAGCCACAAGCCGGCGAAAGTGCTGATGGTAGATCGCGGCCTGGCGCCGATGGACAAGGTGGACGGACGCGACGTCGACTATGCGCTGGCGCGCGAGCAGCACATGCATGCGCAGGTGCCGGTGACCTGGCTGGAGTCGAACGAGATTTCCTACATCCTCTACACCTCCGGCACCACCGGCAAGCCCAAGGGCGTGCAGCGCGACGTCGGCGGATACGCGGTGGCGCTGGCCGCGTCGATGAAATACATCTTCCTCGGCCAGCCTGGCGGCACCTTCTTCTCCACGTCGGACATCGGCTGGGTGGTCGGCCACAGCTACATCGTCTACGGTCCGCTGATCGCCGGCATGGCCACCATCATGTACGAAGGCTTGCCGATCCGGCCCGACGCCGGCATCTGGTGGAGCATCGTGGAGAAGTACAGGGTGACGGCCATGTTCTCGGCGCCGACGGCGGTGCGGGTGCTGAAGAAGCAGCCGGCGGAATTCATGAAGAAGCACGACATCTCCTCGCTCAAGGCGCTGTTCCTGGCCGGCGAGCCGCTGGACGAGCCGACGGCCCAATGGATCTCGGGCGAGCTGGGCGTGCCCATCATCGACAACTACTGGCAGACCGAGACCGGCTGGCCCATCCTCACGGTGGCGCGCGGCATCGACGATACGCCGACCCGCCTCGGCAGCCCGGGCAAGCCGATGTACGGCTACAAGGTGAAGCTGATCGACGAAGCCACCGGCGAGGAGTGCGGACCGAACCAGAAGGGCGTGGTGGTGATCGAGGGGCCGCTGCCGCCGGGCTGCATGCAGACGGTGTTCGGCGACGACGAGCGCTTCGTCAACACCTATTGGTCCAACATTCCGGACCGCCAGGTCTACTCGACTTTCGACTGGGGCGTTCGCGACGCCGACGGTTACTACTTCATCCTCGGCCGCACCGACGACGTGATCAACGTCGCCGGCCACCGGCTCGGCACGCGGGAAATCGAGGAAAGCATCGCCAGCCATCCGAACGTGTCGGAGGTGGCGGTGGTCGGCATCGCCGACAAGCTCAAGGGACAGGTAGCGGTCGCCTTCGCCATCCTCAAGCATCCGGAGCAGGCGGAAACGATGGAGCAGAAGCTGGCGCTGGAAGGCGACGTCATGGCCACGGTGGACAGGCAGCTCGGTGCCGTCGGGCGTCCGGCACGGGTGTATTTCGTGCCGCTGCTGCCGAAGACGCGCTCGGGCAAGCTGCTGCGGCGCTCCATTCAGGCCATCTGCGAAGGCAGGGATCCAGGCGACCTCACCACCATCGAAGATCCGGCATCCCTGCAGCATGTGAGGGACGCCGTCGGGGGCTGAGCCTCGTCGTTCCCGCCGATTCAGGAAGAAAGAAGCCCGACGACGGGCTTCTTCCGGTTTTCCGGCATGGCCGGATTGCTGCCTGCCCAGTGATCAATGCTTGACGGCGTAATGCTCGGCGCCGGTGAAATCGATCAGCATGCAGGGCTGGTCTCCCACCACCCAGGCGTCGTGGCCGGGCGGCATGTAGAAAGCGTCGCCTTCCTGGTAGGTCACTTCCTCGCCATTGTCCATGTGCACGCACATCTTGCCGGACAGGATGATCCCGGTGTGCGCCGCCTTGCAGGAGTCGGTTCCCGCCATCGGCTTGACATGCATGCTCCAGCGCCAGCCCGGCTGGAATTCGCCGCGCCCGAGCGTGCAGCCGCCGACGCCGAATACCGACAGGCGTCCCTTGTCGTCCAGGAAGGTCCTGACCTCATCCGGCTGGTTGATCGGTTTCCTTATCAGCGCCTCCGTCTTTTCCATGACTTCGTTCATGTCTTTCTCCTCGATGAAGAAGCGCCCGCGCCGGGCGCAGCTTCAGTATCGGCGCCGCGGAAGCGATGAACAGGGAAGATCCGGAACGATGCTTGAGCAATGTCAATCCGCACCGGTTCGCGTCCGGCAGTGCCGCGAGAGTCCGGCCTCTCAGCGCAACTCGATCCGCTTGCCGGCCAGCTGCGCCATCTGCATCCACTCGAACACCGAATCCGCGCTCACCGTCTGGATGCGGTCGGCAAAGCGCTTCTCCGGCGGATGGTCGTCGAAGGCGACGTTGGCCGCGGTGATGCGGCCGCCGAGCCGGGTCAGCGGCCCCAGCCGCAGTTCCGCCGGCTGGTAGCCCATGGTTTGCAGCCATGCCTGGGCGCGTTCCCGGCTGGTGATGCCGGGTTCCATGGCCGCCGCCAGGGTTTCGATCAGCCACTGGTTCGACTGCTGATATTTCCGGCCCCAGGCATAGCTGACGATGCTGTACGGCTTGCGGTGCATGAGCAGCGGCCGGTGGCCTTCCAGCAGCGCCGCCAGCAGCTTTTCCTGCACCGCCGGCGACGGGATCACATAGGCGGCTTCATAGCGCCAGGGATCGTCCAGGAAGAATTCGCCCAGCCCCTGGCGGTAGATGGCCGATTCATCGGTGCCGCACTGGTTGAGCTTGTGCAGCACCCGCCATACATGGCCGCCCTTGCCGTCGGGCTGCCGGTAGGCGAAGCCGAGATGGGAATAGCGCACCCGGTACTTGCTCAAGTCCTGGCCGGCGCGCGCCAGCACCACCACCTGCTGGCCGCTGGCGTCGAGGGATTGCATCACCTTCTGCGCCAGTTGCAAGCCGTTTTCGAAGGATTGCAGGCTGGGTTTCTTTTCCTCGCAGCTGCGCCCGGCATGGGCGCCGGTAGCCAGCGCCAGGCTGCACAGCAGGGCGAGGAAGCAGGTTCGCATGGTTTTCATGGCACGTACCCTCAGTCGGTCAGGCGCTCGTTGTGCAGCAGGGCCCTGCCAATGGCATTGGGAATGAAGGCGATGGCTTCGCCGGCAGCGGAGAGGATGACGCCGGCGCCCACCACGCTCACCGCCACGGTGGCGCCGACCGCCAGCGACGCGGCTCCCACGCCTTGGCCGGCGATCTCGATACTGGCCTTCGCGCCGTCCGACAGGCGCTCCAGCACGTAGATGGTGCCGCGGGCGGTGGACTCCACCGTCTTCACCACCAACACCGCGCCGGCCGTGGAAAGCGCGACCGGGATGGCGATCGTGGCGGCTGCGGCCGAGGCCCCTGCGCCGACGATCGAGGCGACCGGCAGGGCGGACAGGGCGCTGGCCGCGGTTTCGCTCTGCGCGGAAGCGCTTCCGGGCAGCGCGGTGCAGACCAGGGAAAGACTCAGGATGAGAATCAGCTTGCGAAAGCGGGTGCTCATGGTCGGCTCCTTTTCAGTGGGTTGCAGCGGAGTTGCGGCGGGCGGCGTCGCGCTCGGCGAGATCGGCTTCATGGTTGTCGCGCAGGGTCTTGGCCAGGGTGAAGGCGCAGGTGACGAGGTAGAGCCAGCTCACGCCGAGGAAGGCCTTGTAGGTATCGCTGATGTCCATGCGCAGCAGGCCCCACAGGGTCAGGCCCATGGCGAGGAAGAAGCCGCTCCAGGCGACATAGCCGAACATCGGATTCCCGCTGCCGTCCGCTTCTTCCCTTTCCAGGTCGCGTACATGCTTGGCGAGCACCAGGGCGGCGGTGAGGCAGAACACATAGCCCATGACCATGAAGGCGCGGTCGAGGTCCTTGCCCGGCAGGTAGGCGAGGCCGACGGCGCAGAGGAACACCGCGACGCCGAAGGAAGCCCAGGCCTGGATGCGCCAGGCGCGCGTGTCGCGGCGGATGATGAGGGTTTTCATGCTGATTCCTTTCTCGTTGTGGGGGTGGAATCAGTGTCGGGCAGGCGCGGCTGACTTTCCAGCGGATGCGATGCCGGTCCGAGGCCGCGCTGCCCCGGGTATCGGATTACGATACCTTTTCTGTCATCAAGGTTGCCACCTGTTCGTGCAGCCGGTCCGGATGCGCGTCCGTGCCAGAGAGCGGCGTGCCCACTTCCAGCCCGACGCGGTTCCACAAGCCGCGCCGGAACGGCTTCGCCATCGCGGTCGGTTCGCCGTCGACCAGCTCGGCGCGGGAGAAAAAGGAGCCCCAGAGGTTGGTCAGCGCCATCGGCACCACCGGCGGCTCGATGCCGTCGGCGCGGGCGCGCTCCAGGATCTTCATGATGCCGCCCTTGAAAGGCTGCAGGGTGCCGTCGCGGGTGATGCCGCCCTCGGGGAAGATGGCCAGCAGGTCGCCTTCGCGCAGCACCGCGGCAGCGCGCTCGAAGGCTTGCTCATAGGTGCGCTCGTCGGCCGAGCGCGGGGCGATAGGGATCGCCTTGGCGAGGCGGAAGATGGCGCCCAGCACCGGGATGCGGAAGATGCGGTGGTCCATCACGAAGGTGATCGGGCGCGGACTGGCGGCCATCAGCAGCACCGCATCGACGAAGCTCACATGGTTGCACACCAGGATGGCCGGACCCGTCAGCGGAATGTTGTCCTCGCCGCGCACGCGAAAGCGGTACATCAGGTGCGAGGTGATCCAGGCGATGAAGCGCAGCAGGTATTCCGGCACCAGCATGAAGATATAGCCGGCCACCACCGCGTTGGCTAGGCCGACCAGCAGGAAGATCTGCGGAATGCTGGCGCCGGCGCCGAGCAGCGCGCCGGCGATTACCGAGCTGGCGATCATGAACAGGGCGTTCAGGATGTTGTTGGCCGCAATGATGCGCGCCCGATGGGTGGGCTGGGAGCGCAGCTGGATCAGCGCATACATCGGCACGCTGTAGAGGCCGGCGAACAGGCTCAGCAGCGCCAGGTCCGCCATCACCCGCCAGTGCGCCGGCACGGCGATGAACTGGCCGAGCGTTTGTGCCGACGACGGCGGCAGGCCGCGCGCGGCGAAGTAGAGGTCGATGGCGAAGATGGTCATGCCGATCGCCCCCAGCGGCACCAGGCCGATCTCCACCTGGCGCCGGCTCAGCACTTCGCACAGCAGCGAGCCGGTGGCGATGCCGATGGAAAACACCACCAGCAGCAGCGACGCCACCTGTTCGTCTCCGTGCAATACGTCACGGGCGAAGCTCGGGAACTGGCTGAGGAAGACGGCGCCGAAGAACCACATCCAGCTGATGCCGAGCAGCGAGCGGAACACCACCAGGTTGCCGCGCGCCATCTTCAGGTTGCGCAGCGTCTCGCTGACCGGGTTCCAGTTGATGACGAGGCCGGGATCGGTCGCCGGCGCCGCCGGGATGAATTGCGCCACGCCGCGGCCGACGATGGCCAGCGCCAGGCAGGCGATCGCCACCTGCGCATGGCCGATCTCCGGCACCGCCACCAGCAGGCCGCCGACGATATTGCCGAGCAGGATGGCGACGAAGGTGCCCATCTCCACCATACCGTTGCCGCCGGTGAGTTCATGCTCGTCGAGCATCTGCGGCAGGTAGGCGAACTTCACCGGACCGAACAGGGTGGAATGCAATCCCATCAGGAAGGTGCAGGCCAGCAGCACCGCCGCGTTGTGCATCATGAAGCCGAAGGCGGCGAGGGCCATGATGCCGATCTCCAGGTTCTTCACCAGCCGGATGATGCGGCGCTTGTCGAACTTGTCGGTGATCTGGCCGCTGGTGGCGGAAAACAGCAGGAAGGGCAGGATGAACAGCGCACCGATTACCAGGCCGGCCATCGCCGGCGGCATCCAGCTGACCTGCAGCTGGTAGGTCACCATGACGGTGAAGGCGAACTTGAACAGGTTGTCGTTGGCTGCGCCGGAGAACTGGGTCCAGAAGAATGGCGCGAAGCGGCGCTGGCCGAGCAGGGCGAACTGGTTGGGATGGGATGGGGCTGCGGCGGGTCGTTGCGCTTCATCGGACGCAACTTGCGCGGTCGCGGTTTGCTTCATTACTGGTCTCCGTTGCGATTTAGAGCATGTTGTAGCCTGAAACTTTCCCGTCAATATACACAGGGCTGGCCTTAATGAAATGGTATTCGGTACCATTCGTGAATCTGCTACCACAGGTATCGCGAGACGAGACTCCATGACGACCACCGCCGACCTCATCACCGCCCTCAAGGAAGAACTGAAGGCCGCCCACATGACCTACGCCGACCTGGCGCGCAAGCTCGGCATGGCCGAGTCCAGCGTCAAGCGCATGCTGGCCAAGGGCGACATGCCGCTGGCGCGCATCGACGCCATCTGCGCCGCCCTCAGCCTGGACTTCGCCGATCTGGCGCGCAAGGTGGCGGATGCGCAACCGCTGCTGGCAGAGCTGACGCTGGCGCAGGAAAAGGCGGTGGTGGGCGACAAGAAGCTGCTGCTGATGGCCATCTGCGTGCTCAGCCAGTGGACGCTGGAGCAGATCACCGGCCATTACCAGCTGAGCGAAGCGGAAGGCATCAAGTACCTGGCGCAGCTGGACCGCATCGGCATCATCGAGCTGCGGCCCTTCAACCGCTACCGGCTGAAGCTGGCCAAGACCTTCCGCTGGCGGCCGCACGGCCCGGTGATGGACTTCTTCCGCCAGCACGCGCTGCAGGATTATTTCGCCGGCGGCTTCGACGCCGAGGGCGAGTCGCTGCTGCTGGTGCACGGCTCCATCAGCCGCGGCCTGGCACCGGCTTTCGTCGAGCGCATGCAGCGGGTGGCGCAGGATTTCGCGCAGCAGCACCAGGCGGATCAGAAACTGCCGGAGCAGCATCGGGAGGGTTACACCCTGCTGCTGGCAATGCGGTCGTGGGAGTTTGAGGCCTTTGCGCAGTTTCGGAGAGAGGTGCAGGAGGTGGTCCTGAAGACGAAGGCGAGCGGGTTTGTGCACAAGTTGTAGTGAGGTCGATCGCAGGCGAAAAGCGGGTTGAGTATTGCGCTTCCAAGACAAATTTAAAACTTGATATGACCATAGAAGAAATAGCTAACAGCAAAGATACTCAAACCAAAGCCTTGTTTGCTCTCAGCGCGGCCGAACTTGTGCTCGACCATCTCAAACCGGAGGACGTCACCTATCGGCTTGCTCACGAAGCCGTGGCGCTGGCGTGGAAATGGATGTACGGCGAGAAGGTCCTGGGAGATGATCTGGCCATCTACTTGGAAGATCCTGATTACGAGAAGGATCTGGGCATTCGCGAATCTGATTGTGAACACGATCAGGGCATGCTGTCGGCCTTGGTCGTGATCACCATCGCAATCGGATTCATCGCGCGATTTGCTTACGAATTTGAAAATAACAACAAACGCCCTGCAGCCGTATGGGAAACCACCGACGCCTTCTTTGCCGAAATCATGAAATTCATCGTTGATGTCCCAGGGTTCGAATCACATGCTCTCGATCAAATCCGATCGCAAATGAACGAGAACCGACAAAAATCAGCGAATTTGAGTTTTCATCGGTTCACACAAGCCTAAAGAATGGCGACTCTCAGAATTTTGCCGAGAGCACGATGGACACAACTGATTGTGCCTGGACTTGGAATGGGAGTATGAGGCGGTACGGCCCGCGGTTCGCATAGCTGGTTTCGAGCGGTTGTGCCAAGTTGGCGCGAGGAGAAGCGGAATAAGAGCAGCGCGGTGCCTGCGCCAGACGCTGGATAGTGGAGCGCACCTATTGCTGGCTCAATCGCTCCTGACGATTATTGGTGCATTGGCGGAGAACAAGATCCTCACCTCGCCATGCTTCACTTGGCTTGCGCATCATCACTTGGCGTTTCGCCGTAGCGAATAGGTTTTAAGCGTAGCGTCTAAATGCGATTGCGAATCCTTCGGCCTGAGGTTCACCGTAGTACCAGTCGATTTGCCGTTCTGGCGAGGGCTTGATAGGGTCACGAAATGCAAACTGCGACTTCGACAACGCGTGCAGATCGCCAATGCCCGCGATGAGAAGAAAGTTGAAGTCGCAGCCACCATTCAAATAGCAGCGATTCGCACCGGTACTCCCTTGCGGTTTAAAAGCATGTAATTCATCTGTATTCGTTCGCTCCCCCGCTTTAACTTGGTGATCTTCATGCGTTGAATGCGCTCGCCATCGCGCTCGACCGCATCATTTCGACGACGCTGCAGTTCACCGCATTGCTCACATCATTGGCTATATGACTACAACTTCCATCTGGTGAAAGGGGTTGTTGCGGTACCCGTAGCGCCTTGGCGACAGACCGCCTTTCCTGAACCATTGCGTACTTGTGCCCGCAGCATCTTTGCCGTACCTTTTCATTCACGACATGCCGTACAGCAACTTTTTACCGCGACGTTACCAGTCTTGTTTTTTCGGCACCGACAAATGAAAGCCCCCAACGCGACAGCTCATCAAGCAATGCAAACCGCTCTCAAACAGCCTTCCGTTATCGGAAAGATCGCCGAGCCGATTTCAGTGCTCGCCGGCGTCGGCGCCGGACTCGGCGCGCTCAAAATCGCCATGTCGGACGAACTGCTGTCGAAGGTCGCCGCAGGCTTCACGCCGGCGAACGTGGCTGCCGCCTCCGGGGCCCTGTTTCTTTGCGCTTGCGCTTACGCGGTTCAGGCGTATCGCGCGAAACTCAAAGCCAATCCCGAGGTGCCGATTGGTACCATCATCGACGACGGATTTCCTCAACCGGAGCCGGAACCAGAAATCAGCAAGAATTTCAACCTGGATCTGGCGAAGCTGGGGCCCGTCTGGATGAATGCATGGCGCTGGAAAGAAGTGTCGAGAAAGGATGCCTTCGGCAATATCGAGATCTGGCAGTTCACCATGATCAAGGGCCGGCTTTACCTGGACCATTACCATCGCGCGCGTCCCTTGAAGGAAGGCGAGACTTGCCCTGAGGGGCGCTTATGGAACGGATACGAAGTCATCTGCTGCTATAACCAGGGTTGCAACGACCCCGAGATCCGGACCGAACAGCCGCCCATGCCCCAGGATGTCCTGCTGGAGGCGGAGCGCAAGCATCTGGACCGCATGGCGCAGATCAGCAGGGGTCGACTGCAGGGCAATCGCCTTCAGGGCACGCTGTGACAATCGCTCCGCGCCCCGGAGGGCACGGAAAAGCCTGATGTGAAGGCACGCAGCCCGCCGGAATGACTGTTTGGGGGCGTGCCAAAGAATGTTTGTCTCAGACGCCGCTCTGTTCGAAAACCGCCGAGCTGATTTGCTGAGTCTGCACCAAGGGCGCAGAAACAATCCATCATCACGCTAAGTTAAGGCTGTCGGCCGTGGCGCAGGGGTGCAAACCTGCAGCCAGCGTACGTGCCGCAGGCAACGGCGCAGCATCACGCCAGGTCGAGCGTCGCCACCACCGGCGTATGGTCCGACGGCTGCTCCCATTTGCGCGGCGCCTTGTCCACCACGCAGGCGCTGCAGCGGGTGGCCAGGGCCGGCGACAGCAGGATGTGATCGATGCGCAGTCCCATGTTGCGGCGGAAGGCCATCTGGCGGTAATCCCACCAGCTGAAGATCTTTTCCGGCTGCTCGAACAGGCGGAAAGCATCCTTGAAGCCGAGCGCCTGCAGGCGGCGGAACTGCTCCCGTTCCGGTTCCGAACAGAGCACCGAACCGGCCCAGGCCGCCGGATCGTGCACGTCGCGGTCTTCCGGCGCGATGTTGTAGTCGCCCAGCAGCGCCAGCTTCTCGTGCGTCTTGCCCTCTGCCGCCAGCCAGTCATGCAGTGCGTCCAGCCAGCGCAGCTTGTAGTCGTACTTGTCGGTGCCGACCGCCTGGCCGTTCGGGATGTAGGCGCAGACGATGCGCATGCCGGCGATGGTGGCGGCGATGATGCGCTGCTGTTCGTCCGGGAACAGCGGGTTGTTCTTCACCACGTCCCGCATCGCATGACGCGACAGGATGGCGACGCCGTTGTAGGTCTTCTGCCCGGAGAACACCACGCCATAGCCGGCCGCCTCGATCTCCGCCACCGGAAACTTGTCGTCGGTGAGCTTGGTCTCCTGCAGGCACAGCACATCGACCGGGCTGTCCTGCAGCCATTGTAGGACCTGGGGCAGGCGGACCTTGAGGGAATTGACGTTCCAGGTGGCGATCTTCATGGGTCGGGATACGGACAGAAAGGGAAGGTGCATCTTACCGCAAGCGGCTGCGCAAATGAAAAGGCCTTCCCGGGGGAAGGCCTGTCGGATGAAGCCAACCGGACCAATTAGCGGCGGCCGTTGCCGCCTTGGGCACGATTCATCAGGAAGGCGGTGAGCAGCGGCACCGGGCGGCCAGTGGCGCCCTTGGCGGCACCGCTCTTCCAGGCAGTGCCGGCGATGTCGAGGTGGGCCCAGGTATAGGCACGGGTATAGCGCTCCAGGAAGCAGGCGGCGGTGATGCTGCCGGCCGGCGGGCCGCCGATGTTGGCCATGTCGGCGAAGTTCGACTTCAGCTGTTCCTGATAGCTGTCCTCGATCGGCATGCGCCAGGCGGTATCGCCGGTCTGCTTGCCGGCGGCGAGCAGTTCGTCGGCGAGGGCGTCATGCGCCTCGTCGTGGCGGGTGAACAGGCCGGTGTTGTGGTGGCCGAGCGCGGTGATGCAGGCGCCGGTGAGCGTGGCGATATCCACCACCGCCGCCGGCTTGAAGCGCTCGGTGTAGGTGAGGGCGTCGCACAGGATCAGGCGGCCTTCGGCATCGGTGTTGAGGATCTCGATGGTCTGGCCGGACATGGAGGTGACGATGTCGCCCGGCTTGGTGGCGCGGCCGGACGGCATGTTCTCGCAGGTCGGGATGACGCCGATGACGTTGAGCTTCAGGCCCATTTCGGCGATGGCGCGGAAGGTGCCGAGCACCGAGCCGGCGCCGCACATGTCGTACTTCATCTCGTCCATGGCGGCGCCCGGCTTGAGCGAAATGCCGCCGGTGTCGAAGGTGATGCCCTTGCCGACCAATACCACCGGCGCTTCCTTGGCCTTGCCGCCCATGTGCTTGAGCACGATGAACTTCGGCGGCTCGTCGGTGCCGCGCGTCACGGAGAGGAAGCTGCCCATCTTCAGCGCTTCGATCTGCTTGCGGTCCAGGACTTCCACGCCGAGGCCGAATTCCTTGGCCAGCCGTTTCGCGGTCTCGGCGAGATAGGTCGGAGTGCAGACGTTGCCGGGCAGGTTGCCGAGGTCCCGGGTCAGGTCCATGCCGTTGGCCAGGGCCACGGCCTGCGCCACCGCCTGCTTGACGGCGGCATCGCCGGCGACGATCACGCGCTTGACGCCGCCGTTCGGCGCTTCCTTCTTGCTTTTCAGCGCGTCGAAGCGGTAGGCATTGTCGCGCAGGGCCAGCACCGCGGCGCGGGCGCCCCAGGCCGGATCGCGCTCCTTGAGCCGCTCCAGCGGCAGCGCCAGGATGGCATCGCCGCCGCCGAGCGTGGACAGGGCCTTGGCCATCGCCTGCACGCCGGCGTTGAAGTTCTTGTCGCTCACCGGCTCATCGGGACCGAAGCCGACCAGCAGCACGCGCTCGGCGCCGACGCCGTCCAGATTGCGCAGCAGCAGGGTGGTGCCGGCCTTGCCGGAAATGTCGCCGGACTTGAGGACGGCGGTGATGGCGCCGCCCGCATCGAGGGCACGGGCTTCGTCGGACAGCTTCTTGTTTTCGAACACGCCGACCACTGCGCAGCCGGTCTTGGCGCCGGCCAGGCCGGTCCTTGTGTCTAGGGGTTTTATGCTAAAGTCCATGGTCACTCCTTATCCAGACGCATATAGTACTCGATGATATTTCAGCGCGCTCTACGTCGCGAATTGGTAAGTACCGCGGGCGCCGTCTTCACCACGCTCTTCACCATCACCATCACCATCATGCTGATCCGCATCCTCGGCCAGGCCGCGGGCGGCAAGGTCGCATCGCAGGACGTGGTGGCACTGATCGGCTTCGCGGCGCTCAACTATCTTCCCATCATCCTCATCCTCACCAGCTTCATCTCGGTGCTGCTGGTCGTCACCCGCAGCTACCATGATTCGGAAATGGTGGTGTGGTTCGCTTCCGGCCTCAGCCTGTCGCGCTGGATCCGCCCGGTGCTCGCCTTCGGCCTGCCCATCGTCCTGCTAACCGGGGCGCTGAGCTTCGTCGCCACGCCCTGGGCCAACCGGCAGAGCGCCGAATTTCGCGAACGCTTCGAGCGGCGTGAGGACATCGCCAAGGTCTCGCCCGGCAAGTTCCAGGAATCGGCGGCGTCGAACCGCATCTTCTTCGTCGAGGCGGTGAGCGGCGAGGCGAACCGGGTGCGCAACATCTTCGTCAACACCTTCCTTCCCGGCCAGGCCAGCGTGGTGGTCGCCAGCGAAGGCACCATCGAGACCGACCAGCGCGGCGACAAGTTCCTTGTCATGGAACGCGGCCGCCGCTACGACGCCACCGACGATGCCAGCGAATTCCGTATCATGGAGTTCAAGCGCTATGGCGTGCTGGTGGCACGCCAGTCCGAGAACGCGGTCGGCGACAAATCGGCGCGCTCGCTGCCGACCATGGAATTGCTGCGCAATCCAACGACCTTCAACCGCGGCGAACTGTTGTGGCGCACGGCGCTGCCGCTGATGTGCCTGCTGCTGATGCTGCTGGCGATCCCGCTCGGCTTCGTCAATCCGCGCGCCGGCCGCTCAGGCAACCTGCTGGTGGCGCTGCTGGTATTCGTCATGTACAGCAATCTGGTGAGCGTACTGCAGGCCACGGTGGTGCAGGGCCGGCTATCCCTGGCCGTCGGCTGGTGGCCGATCCATCTGCTGGCGGGACTGCTGGTGGTGGGATTGTTCCTGCTGCGCCTGAACGTCAACAGCCGCTATCACCCCTCGGTGCTGTGGCGCGCGGTGCGCTACGGCCGTGCGCGCAGGGAGCGCGCGCAATGAGGATCCTGCAGCGCTACATATCGATCGAAGTGATGAGCGCGGTGCTGTTCGTCCTGGTCGCCTTCCTCGCCCTGTTCGGCTTCTTCGACCTGATGGGCGAATTGCCTGAAGTGGGGCGGGGCGGCTACCGGCTGCAGCATGCCTTCCTTTACGTACTGCTCGGCCTGCCGGGCTACATCTATGAGCTGATGCCGATCGCGGCGCTGATCGGCACCATCTACGCGCTGGCCAGCTTCGCTTCCCGTTCCGAGTTCACCATCATGCGCGCTTCCGGCATGTCGACCGGCATGGCGGGGTTGGCGCTGGCGAAGATCGGGTTGGTGTTCGTTTTCCTGACCTTCCTGTTCGGCGAGTTCATCGCCCCGGCGGCCAGCGAAATGGCCCAGACCTACAAGCTGCAGGCGCGCGGCGCTTCCATTTCCCAGGAATTTCGCTCTGGCTTGTGGGCCAAGGACGTCATCCGCCGCAACGGCGTGACCGGAGAACAAATCGGCACTCGCTTCATCAACGTGCGCGAGGTCAAGCCGAACGGCCAGCTGATCGGCGTGCGCCTGTACGAGTTCGATCCGACGCTGCGCCTGACCGCCATCATCCGCGCCGACCAGGCTGTCTTCAGCGGCGCCAACACCTGGCGCCTGATGCAGGTGACGGAAAATCTTTTCGCCGGCAACGTCGCCGACAACAGCGCCGCGGTGCAGAGCCGCACTTTGGCCTCGCGCGACCTGGTGACGGAGGTGACGCCGGACATCCTGTCGGTGCTGTTCGCCGATCCGGACCGCATGTCGGCGATCGACCTGTCGGCCTACACCCGCCACCTCGCCGAGAACAAGCAGAGCACCGCCCGCTATGAGCTGGCCTTCTGGAAGAAGGTGGTCTATCCCTTCGCCGTGCTGGTGATGATGGCGCTGGCGCTGCCCTTCGCTTACCTGCATTTCCGCGCCGGCGGCCTGAGCCTGAAAATCTTCATCGGCATCATGATCGGCGTCGCCTTCCAGCTTCTCAACAGCCTGTTTTCGCACGTCGGCCTGCTCAATACCTGGCCCGCCGTCAGCACCGCCGTCCTGCCGAGCGCCCTGTTCCTGCTGCTGGCCATCGGCAGCCTGCTCTGGGTGCAGCGGCATTAGCATGTAACGCCGGCGCCCGGCCGGCATGAAAGGAATGCGCATGAAGACCCACGCACTCGTTTTGTTCGCCCATGGCGCCCGCGATCCGCGCTGGGCGGAGCCCTTCAAGCGGCTGCAGCAAATCATCCAGGCCCAGCAGCCGGACCTCACGGTATCGCTCGCCTTCCTCGAACTGATGGAGCCACGCCTGCCGGCGCTGACGGCTGAACTGGAAGCCAGCGGCCATACCCAGATCACGGTGGTGCCGGTGTTCTTCGGTCAGGGCGGCCATGTGCTGCGCGATCTGCCGCTGATCCTGGACGAGCTGCGTCAGAAGCATCCGGAAATGACGGTCAAGGCGGTGCCGGCGGTGGGAGAGGATGAGGCGGTGCTGAATGCGATTGCCGCTTACTGCATCGGCAGCCTGGCGCGGCAGTAAGGAGAAATGCGGGGCAGGTCTCGTTCCTGCGCCACGAGTTGATCAGATGCTGAGTCAGCTGCCGGCGGCATCTTCGCGCGGCGCAAACGCCTCGCCGATCATCACCAGCACCGGGCCGTGGCATTGCGCCAGCCCTTGTTCCAGGTCGGCCAGGCGGTAGCGCGCCGCGCGCTCGTCGGGGCGGCTGATGTTCTCCACCACCATCACCGGCAGGTCGGGCGACCGGCCCTGTTCCAGCAGCTTCTGCGCGGTGGTCGCCGCTTCCTTGCCGCCCATGTACTGGATCAGCGTGTCGCAGCCGGGCAGGGTGGCGATGTCGGGCTGATTGGGCGCGGTGGATGAGGTGAAGAAGGCGACGCTGCGGGCGATGCCGCGCTTGGTGAGCGGCTGCCGGGTCGAGGCCGCCGCCGCCAGCGCGGCGGTGATGCCGGGCACGATCTCGACTTCGATGCCTTCCGCTTCCAGCGCGCGCAATTCCTCGTCGGCGCGGCCGAAGATCATCGGGTCGCCGCCTTTCAGACGCACCACGCGCCGATAGCGCTTGGCGTATTCCACCAGCTGGCGGTTGATCTCCACCTGCGCCACCGAACGCCGGCCGGAGCGCTTGCCGACGGAAATTTTTTCCGCCTGCGGGCACAGCGCCAGCATGTCGTCGGTCACCAGCGCATCGTGCAGCACCACCTCGGCCTCTGCCAGGATGCGCGCCCCGCGCACCGTGATCAGGTCCGGCGCGCCGGGGCCTGCGCCGATCAGCCAGACCTTGCCATGCGTGGCCTGGCTGCCTGCGCCGGTCTCTGCAATGGACATCGCGCCGCCTTGCTCCCCGTCAGCCGAGGCGGATCATGCCGGCGGCCACCGTCTGGTGGGTCACTTCATCGATCAGGATGAAGGCGCCGGTGGCGCGGATCGCATCGTAGGCATCGGCCGCCAGCGGCTGCTGGACGTTGATGGAGACGGTGGCGATGTCGTTGAGCTTCAGGCCGTCGGCCGGACGGCGTTCCTGGGTGTTGATGTCGAGCAGGGTGTCGATCCCGGTCACCCGCGCCGCCACCTGCTTGGTGGTGTGCTTCAGCCAGTACTTGCGGCGCATGTCGAGCGGCTCTTCCGACAGCCAGCAGACTTCCGCCTTCACCGTCTTCAGCTGCTCGGCCGGCTGGTCGGCGGCGGCCAGCATGTCGCCGCGCGAGATGTCCACGTATTCGTCGAGCAGCAGGGTGATGGACTGGCCGGCGATGGCCACGTCGAGCGAGCCGTCGAAGCTGCGGATGTCCTTCACCGTCACGCTCTGGCCGCCCGGCTGCACCACCAGCTTGTCGCCCTTGTGCACCTTGCCGGCTTCGATGCGGCCCATGTAGCCGCGGAAGTCGTTGGCCTTGTCGCCGTCGTGGCGGGCAACCAATTGCACCGGGAAGCGGAACGGCTGGTCGTGGGCTTCGTCGTAGACGGAAAGCGATTCCAGCAGGGAGATCAGGGTCGGGCCCTGGTACCACGGCATGCGGTCGCCGGCTTCCACCACGTTGTCGCCGGCCAGCGCCGACAGCGGAATGGGATGCACGTCCTGCAGGCCGATCTGCTGCGCGAACTTGCGGTATTCGGCGACGATGCGGTCGTACACCGTGCGGTCGTAGTCGACCAGGTCCATCTTGTTCACCGCCACGATCACATGCTCGATGCCGAGCAGGCGGGCGATGGTGGAATGGCGCTTGGTCTGGGTCAGCAGGGTGACGCTGCCGTCGTCGCCGAGCTTCACCTTGGACACGTCGACCAGGATGATGACGGCATCGGCGGTGGAGGCGCCGGTCACCATGTTGCGGGTGTACTGCTCGTGACCCGGGGTGTCGGCGATGATGAACTTGCGCTTCGGCGTGGCGAAGTAGCGGTAGGCGACGTCGATGGTGATGCCCTGCTCGCGCTCGGCTTCGAGGCCGTCGGTCAGCAGCGACAGGTCGATGGTGTCGCCCACGGTGCGCTTGTGCTTGGCGCGCGAGATGGAAGCCAGCTGGTCGGCGAAGATGCCCTTGCTGTCGAACAGCAGGCGGCCGATCAGGGTGCTCTTGCCGTCGTCGACGGAGCCGGCGGTGATGAAGCGCAGCAGGCCGCGCTCGCCGTGTTCGCTGCCGGCGGCAGACAGGGGATGTTGATCAGCTACGGCGTTCATCAGAAATATCCTTCCTTCTTGCGTTTTTCCATCGATGCTTCGGATGTCTGGTCATCCATGCGGGTCGCGCCGCGCTCGGTGATCTGGGTGACGGCGGTCTCGGCAATGATTGCCTCCACCGTGTCGGCGTCGGAGGCCACCGGGCAGGTGCAGGAGATGTCGCCGACGGTGCGGAAGCGCACGGTTTGGGTCTCGACCGTTTCGCCTTCCTTCGGCGGAGTCAGGTCGGTCAGCGGCACCAGCAGGCCGTTGCGCGGGATGACCTGGCGCTGGTGGGCGAAATAGATTTCCGGCAGCGCCAGCTTCTCGCGGGCGATGTACTGCCATACGTCGAGTTCGGTCCAGTTGGAAATCGGGAACACGCGCATGTTCTCGCCCGGGTGGACGCGGGTGTTGTACAGGTCCCAGAGCTCGGGGCGCTGGGCTTTTGGGTTCCACTGGCCGAATTCATCGCGGAAGGAGAAGATGCGCTCCTTGGCGCGGGCCTTTTCCTCGTCGCGGCGGGCGCCGCCGATGCAGGCGTCGAACTTGTGCTCGGCAATGGTTTCCAGCAGCGTCACCGCCTGGGCGGCATTGCGGGAATCGGTCTGCGGATTGCGCAGGCGGACGGTGCCGCGCTTGATGGAGTCTTCCACCGAGCCGACGATCAGGCGCTCGCCGAGTTCGGCCACGCGCTTGTCGCGGAAGGCGATGACTTCCGGGAAGTTGTGGCCGGTGTCGATGTGCACCAGCGGGAACGGGAATTTGCCCGGCCGGAAGGCTTTCTCGGCGAGGCGCAGCAGGACGATGGAATCCTTGCCGCCCGAGAACAGCAGGGCGGGGTTGCTGCATTCCGCCGCCACCTCGCGCATGATGTGGATGGCTTCGGACTCGAGCCAGTCAAGATGGCGATTGCTCGCGGCGTCCAGGAAAAGTTTGTCGACTGCTGTGTTCATGATTTTCGATGTGAACAATGATGTTGTTCGGAGATTCGTTTCCCTTCCCGTGCGGGAAGGGAGGGACGTTCAGTTCGCCGGCACCGCCTTGATGCGCACCAGCTTGCCGTCCACCACGTGCAGGCCGCACTCCTTGGTTTCCGGGTTTTCCCACCACCAGCGGCCGGCGCGGACGTCCTCGCCCGGCTGGATGGCGCGGGTGCAGGGTTCGCAGCCGATTGACGGATAGCCCTTGTCGTGCAGCGGGTTGTACGGCACTTCGTTGGCGCGGAGGTAATCCCACACGTCCTGCTCCGACCAGTCGGCCAGCGGATTGAACTTGGTCATGCCGTGCGCTTCGTCGTTCTCCTGCACTTCGAGTCCGGAGCGGGTGGTCGACTGGGCGCGGCGCTGGCCGGTGATCCAGGCCTTGTTGCCGGCCAGGGCGCGGTTCAGCGGCTCCACCTTGCGGATGCGGCAGCATTCCTTGCGCATGTCGACGCTGTCGTAGAAGGCGTTCAGGCCATTGGCCTTGACATAGCCTTCCACGGCGGCGGCATCCGGCTTGTACAGCTCGACGTCGTAGCCGTATTTTTCGCGGATGCGGTCGACCATGCCCAGGGTCTCCTTGTGCAGGCGGCCGGTCTCCAGCGTGAAGATGCGGATCGGCAGCCTGGCGCGCAGAATGAGGTCAGCCAGCACCATGTCTTCCGCCGCCAGGCTGGAGGCGAACACCGCCGGCGAGAAATCGCGGGCGATGCGTTCCAGCGTGGCGCGCGTGTCCGCGATGCGCTGATCCAGCTGGCTCATGCTTCGGCTCCGGCGCGCTGCACGCGGCCGAACAGCGGATACGGACGGTCGACCGAATTCTGGTACGGCTCGGTGAAGTCGGAGAGGCCCTTCAGCGCATCCTCGATGTTCTTGTCGGCGCGCACCGCGAAGGCATCGAAGCCGACGCGCTGCATGTAGAACAGCTGGTCGCGCAGCACGTCGCCGATGGCGCGCAGCTCGCCCTTGTAGCCGAGGCGCACGCGCAGATGGTAGGCGATGGAGTAGCCGCGGCCGTCGGTGAACTTCGGGAAGTTCACCGCGATCAGCGGGAAGCGGCCGAGGTCGTCCTTAAGGTCTTCGGCGCGCTCGTCGCTCTCGATCCAGACGGCGAGGCCGGGATGGTTCTCGAGCGCGGCGCGCTGCGCATTCCATACCGCCAGCGGGACGATGACCTTGCCTTCCGGGATGGCGACGCTGTCCGGCGTCTGGCCTTCCGCCAGGCGCAGCACGGTCCAGTCGTCGGCGACCACGGCGCGGTTCTTGATGATGTTAGGCATATGCGTCTTCTCCTGCGGGGTGCTCGGCCTTGATCGGCGTGGCGTAAACAAATTCCTTGAACGGGGCGATGCCGAGCCGGCGCACGGTGTCGATGAAGCGCTCATCCTCGATGCGCTCGCGCACATACACCTTTAGGATGCGGTCGATGACTTCCGGCATCTGGTGGGCGGAGAACGACGGTCCGATGATCTTGCCGATGCTCGTCTGGTTGCCCTGGGCGCCGCCGAGTGACACCTGGTACCACTCGCTGCCATCCTTGTCCACGCCGAGAATGCCGATGTGGCCGATGTGGTGATGGCCGCAGGAGTTGATGCAGCCGGAGATGTTGAGCTCGATTTCGCCGATGTCGTGCTGGAAGTCCAGGTTGTCGAAGCGCTCGGCGATGTCGCCGGCGATCGGGATCGACTTGGCATTGGCCAGTGCGCAGAAATCGCCGCCCGGGCAGCAGATCATATCGGTCAGCAGGCCGATGTTCGGCGTGGCCATGCCGTTTTCTTTCGCTTCCTTCCAGACGGCGATCAGGTCGGACTGCCTGACGTCGGACAGCACGATGTTCTGCTCGTGGGTCACGCGCAGTTCGCCGAAGCTGTAGCGGTCGGCCATGTCGGCGATCTTGTCCATCTGGGCGGAGGTGGCATCGCCCGGCGGCACGCCGGTCTTCTTCAGCGACAGCACCACGGCGGCATAGCCTGGCTTCTTGTGCCCCTTGACGTTGCGGCGCAGCCAGTTGGCGAAGGCCTTGTCCTCGGCCTTGAAATGCTCGACCGCGGCATCGGCGGCGGGCAGGGTTTCGTAGGCCGGATCGACGAAATAGGCGGCGACGCGGTTCAGTTCGGCCTGGGTGATGGTGCTCGGGCCGTCCTTCAGGTGCTGCCACTCCTCCTCCACCTGGCGGCGGAATTCCTCGATGCCGATGGCCTTGACCAGGATCTTGATGCGGGCCTTGTAGATGTTGTCGCGTCGGCCGTACTGGTTGTAGACGCGCATGATGGCTTCGACGTAGCTCAGCATGTGCTGCCACGGCAGGAAGTCGCGGATCTCGCTGCCCAGGATCGGGGTGCGGCCGAGGCCGCCGCCGACCAGCACGCGGAAGCCGATTTCGCCGGCGGCGTTCTTCACCACCGACATGCCGATGTCATGCATGGCGATGGCGGCGCGGTCCTGCTCGGCGCCGTTGATGGCGATCTTGAACTTGCGCGGCAGGTAGGCGAATTCCGGGTGGAAGGTGCTCCACTGGCGCATGATTTCGCAGTACGGGCGCGGATCGACGATCTCGTCCGGCGCGATGCCGCAGAATTCGTCCGAAGTGATGTTGCGGATGCAGTTGCCGGAGGTTTGGGTGGCGTGCATCTCGACCGAGGCCAGCTTCGCCAGGATGTCCGGCGTTTCCTCGATCTTGATCCAGTTGAACTGGATGTTCTGGCGGGTGGTGAAGTGGCCGTAGTCGCGGTCGTGCTCGCGGGCGATGTGGGCCAGCATGCGCATCTGCTTCGACGACAGCAGGCCGTAAGGCACGGCGATGCGCAGCATGTAGGCGTGGCGCTGGTAATAGAGGCCGTTCTGCAGGCGCAGCGGGCGGAACTCGTCTTCGGTCAGTTCGTCGGAAAGGCGGCGCCGCACCTGATCCCGGTACTGGGCAACGCGCTCCTTGACGATCTGGTGATCATAGTGGTCGTAGCGATACATCTTCGTGTCCTTAAAAAACGAGTTTTGCAGCGACAGCCGTCAGCGTGCTGGCCAGCAGCGCGCGCAGGATTTTTTCCGGAACGCGGCGTGCAGCCAGTGAGCCCAGGGTGATGCCGGGCAGCGAGCCCAGCAGCAGCGCCACCAGCAGTTCCCAGTTGATGGAGCCCAGCCACCAGTGGCCGAAAGCGGCGATGGCGGTCAGCGGAACGGCGTACGCAATATCGGTGCCGGCAATTTCGGCCGGCGCGAGGCGCGGGTAGAGTAACACCAAAAGCGTTGCTCCGATGGCACCGGCGCCGATGGACGAAATGGTGACCAGGGTGCCGAGCAGCGCGCCGAGCACCACGGTGGCGACGGCGAGGCTGCGGCCCTGCAACTGCTTTTCGGGATGGGCCTGCACCCAGGCCTGCATCTTTCCGCGGAAAATCAGGGCGATCACCGTCAGCAGCACGGAAAAAGCGATGGAATAGCGGATGATCTGGCCGATTTCCTTGTCCAGCGCACCGACATGCTTGAGCGCAAAAGTGGCCAGGATGGCGGCTGGCAGCGCGCCAAGGCAGAGATGGCGCACGATGTCCCAACGCACGTTGCCGCTGAAACGATGCGCCAGCGTACCGGCGGCCTTGGTCGTGGAGGCGAAGGCGAGGTCGGTGCCGACCGCCACCGTCGGCGAGATGCCGAACAGCAAGGTCAGCAGCGGGGTCATCAGCGACCCGCCGCCCACGCCCGTCAAACCGACCAGCAGGCCGACGGAGAAACCAGAAGCTACATAAGAAAGAGTCATATAGTCCCACGCAAAGGAGCGTGAATCGTAATAAACTTATTCTTTATTCCAAACTACAGAGTATTTATTTGCTTATATGCTTCTCAGATATAAAAACTCGAAACATGCATAAGGCGGATAAATCGGGCAACTTGGAGCGGGCGCGATGAACCTCCATCAATTGCGCTTCGTGCGCGAAGCCGTCAGGCAGAATTTCAATCTCACCGAAGCCGCCAAGGCGCTCTACACCTCGCAGCCGGGGGTGTCCAAGGCCATCATCGAGCTGGAAGAGGAGCTGGGCGTGGATATCTTCACCCGCCACGGCAAACGGATCCGCGGACTTACCGAGCCGGGCAGGGCGGTGCTGAAGTCGGTGGAGCTGATCATGCAGGAGATCGACGGCCTGAAACGCATCGGCAAGGAATTCGCCGCCCAGGACACCGGCAGCTTCACCATTGCCACCACCCATACCCAGGCGCGTTATACCTTGCCAAAGGTGGTGCAGGCTTTCACCCAGAAGTATCCCAAGGTCAGGTTGTCCTTGTTGCAGGGCAACCCGAGGCAGGTGGCCGACATGGTGCTGCGGGACCAGGCCGACCTGGCGCTCGCCACCGAAGCCATTGCCGACATGGACGGCCTGATCTCGATTCCCTGCTATCAATGGGAGCATGTGCTGGTGGTGCCGCCGGAGCATGCGCTGCTGCGCAGCCAGACGATCACCCTGGAGGAGATCGCCGCTTATCCCCTCATTACTTACGATGCCGCCTTCGCCGGCCGCGCCCGCATCGATCATGCTTTCTCGCTTCGGGGCTTGAGCCCGGATGTTTTGCTGGAAGCCATCGATGCCGACGTCATCAAGACTTACGTGGAGCTGGGACTGGGCGTGGGCCTCATCGCCGGCATGGCTTTCGACGCCGAGCGCGACCGAAACCTCCGCGCCATCGAGGTCGGCCATCTGTTCGGCACCAACGTGTCGCGGGTGGCGCTGAAGCAGGGCGCCTACCTGCGCAGCTACGTGTACACCTTCATCGAGCTGCTGGCGCCCACCCTGAACCGCAAGCTGATCGAGCGCCTGATGAGCGGTGAAAAAGACGTCTATGAGTTATGACCTTGTCTCGCTGAAGCCGCTGGCCGAGTGGCCGCTGGCGGAGCGGCAAGCCATCGCCGGCGTTCTGACCGACATCGATGACACCCTGACCACCCACGGCCGCCTGGACTCCGGCGTGCTGGCCGCGCTGGAAAGCCTGCGCGGCGCCGGCCTCAAGCTCATCGCCGTGACCGGCCGCCCCACGTGGTGGGCAATGCCGCTGCTGCGGCTGTGCGCCTTCGATGCGGTGATCGCCGAAAACGGCGCCAGCGCCTTCTGGCTGGAAGATGCCGGCCGGCAGCAAGCCCTGTTCTATGCCGATGCCGCTACCCGCGGCCAGCATCGCCGCGCGCTGGAAGCGCTCGCGGAGGAACTGCAGGCGCGCTTCCCCGGCCTGCAGGTGGCCGACGATGCCGCCCAGCGTGTCGGCGACCTTGCCTTCGACATCGGCGAGAACATCGCGCCGCTGCCGGCGGAGGCGGTGGAGGAAATCGCCGCCTTCGTGCGCGGGCGCGGCTTCTTCGTTGCCACCAGCAGCATCCACCTGCATGCCTCGGTCGTCCGCTTTTCCAAGCAGGAAACCACGCAGCAGGTGCTGGAAAAAGTATTCGGCATCGGCGATGAGGCGGCCCGCGCCGGCTTTGCCTTCGTCGGCGACTCGGCCAACGATGCCCCCATGTTCAGCCACTATCCGAACACCATCGGCGTGGCCAATGTCCAACGGTTTCTGCCGCGCCTGCCCAAGGCGCCAGTCTATGTCACCCGCCAGGCATCGGGCGCCGGATTCATCGAAGTGGCGCAAGCCCTACTGGAAGCAAGACAATGAATGAAGTAAATACCTCATCCGGCTTTTACCTGCAGCTGGCCGCCATTGCCGAAGCGGCTTACGGCCGTCCCGAGCGAGAGGAGGATTTGCTGGATCTGCAGGAAATGGTGGCCGAAGCGCTGGAAGCGCACGACATCCTGGAACTCGCCTGCGGCACCGGCTACTGGTCGCAGCTGCTGCAGGACGAGGTGGCAATTTCCCTGCTCGCCACCGACATCTGCCCGGAAGTGCTGGACATCGCCCGCACCCGCGATCTGGACGAGGAGATCGTCAGCTTTGCCCAGGCGGATGCCTTCGATCCCAAGGTCGAAGGCGATTTCTCTGCCTGCTTCATCGGTTTCTTCTGGTCGCATGTGCCGCGCCAGGATCAGGACCGGCTGCTCGCCGCCTTGCGCGCCCGGCTCGGCGCCGGCGCCTTGCTGGTCATGGTGGACGACAATCTCGTCGAGGATGATGAGAACCCGATCGCCCGCACCGACGCCGAAGGCAATACCTACCAATTCCTGCGCACGCCCGACGGCGAGCGGGTGGAAGTGCTGAAAAACTTCCCCACCGACAGCGCCCTGCGCAAGAAGCTCGCCGCCCATGCCCGCGAGGTGAGGGTGGAGCGGCTCCATCACTACTGGATGCTGACCTGCAAGCTGAAGTAGGCAGGCGCCGGATGGGTTCTCCGCCCGGCCAAGGCGGCATTCCCCATCGGGTCCGATGCCGATGCCCGTTCTTTGTTCTGGACGAACTGGCGCCTCCTCCCATCGGAAATGCATCGCCTGGGCAACACGGTGATCGCCTCCAGGCAAGAGGCTCGACTGCGCGCTCCCGCGCTCACTCTGCGCCAAAGATGTGGCAAGACGCCCATTCGCAGCGGGATATTGGCTATATTCACCTGTTGACGCAGTTTTGACCTGGACAAGTAATGGTCAAAATTGATCGGTCTCAAATCGGCCAGTGTGGCGTTTCCTAAGATGCAGGGGCCGGCGGCAGGTTGCGCTCCTTCCTCGCGCCGCCATCGTCCCAAGGAGACCCTGATGAGATTTATCCAAACCCTATGTATCCTGGCGCTTTCCCTCCTGCTCGCAGCCTGCGGCGGCGATGACGACGCATCGCCTGCCACATCGAGCGTGGCGGCCTCTACCACCATCGACAAGGTGGCGCAGTCGAACGGCTTCAATGCCTTGCTGGCTGCGGCCGTCAAGGCCGAACTGTCGACCACCCTGGCCGATCCGTCCCAGCGCTTGACGGTATTCGCTCCCACCGATGCCGCCTTCACCCAGCTTGCCAGTCGCCTCGGCTTCGACAGCGCCACCGCCATGGTGCAGGCGCTGCCGGCAACCACGCTCAAAAACATTCTCAGCTATCACGTGCTGCAGGGCGGCAAGCAGGCGGCGGACTTGAGCGCGCCGGCTTCCTCCAGCCAGCCGACCTTGTACAGCTTCGGCGGCCAGCCGGCCACGCTGGCGGTGGCGGCCAGTGGCAGCAGTCTGCGGCTGACCGATGCGGTCCAGACCAGCGCTACTGTCACGACGCCGAATGTGGCAGCCAGCAATGGCGTCATCCATGTGATCGACAAGGTGCTGGTGCCGCCGGGTGTGCTGAACGCAGTGCAGATGGCACGCGCCAATCCGGAGCTTTCTTCCCTGGTCGCCGCGCTGACCGCAGCCAACCTGCAGAACACCTTGTCGGGGGCGGGTCCGTTCACGGTGTTCGCCCCGACCAATGCAGCTTTCGCCCAGGCGCCGGCCGGACTCAGCACCCAGCAGCTGACCACCGTGCTGACCTACCATGTGCTGGGCAGCCAGGTGCTGGCGGCGCAAATCCCGTTCGGCACGCCGGTCCAGACCTTGTCCGGCCAGTCCATCGCGATCGCCAGCGGCACGCCGCCGACCATCGTCGATACCACCGCCACGCCGGCCAGGATCACCGCGACCGACATCCGCGCCAGCAACGGCGTGATTCACCTGATCGACAAAGTCTTGATTCCGGCCCTCTAGTCAGAGTCAGGGAGAAGAAGCGGGCGAGCAGCGCCCAAAGAAAAAGCCGGAGCTGATCGCAGCTCCGGCTTCATGATGGAACCGTCTTCGGCTTACGCTGCCAGGCGGGTGGAGACCGTCTTGCAACCGTCGAGCAGGAAAGCCAGGCTGATCACCAGCACCAGTTCGCCCTCGGCGGAACGGGCGGTGCCGTTCACGCCCGGCACCGACAGCGCGGTGAGCGGCTTGATCACCAGGTCGGCCGTGCCATCCACTGCTTCCACCGCCAGGATGTAGGGTTGGGGCGCGGCGATCACCACGCCGACCTTTTCCTTGCAGGGCTCGTAGCCGAGGATGCCGGCGAGCGAACGCACCGCCAGCGGCCGGCCCTGGTCGCGCAGCACCGGGGCGCCGCCAACCTCGTCGAACTCGTCCGGCAGGGAAACCACCCGTTCCACCGCCACCATCGGCATGGCCAGCGCCGCGCCGGAGGCGCGCACCAGCATGGTCGGGACGATGGACAGCTCGATCGGCAGGCGGATGGTGAAGCGGGTACCCTGGCCCAGCGCGGAGTCGATGCGGATGGCGCCGCGGTGTTTCTCCACCGCCGTCTTGACCACATCCATGCCGACGCCTCGGCCGGAAACGCTGGAGGCGACTTCCTTGGTCGAGAAACCGGGCAGGAACACCAGCTGGAAGGCTTCCTCCGCCGTCTGCGCCGCGTTGTCGCCGATCAGGCCCTTGGCGATCGCCTTGGCGCGCAGCTTGTTCGGGTCCATGCCCTTGCCGTCGTCCGAGAGTTCGATCATGACGCTGCTGCCTTCCTGCCAGGCCTTGAGCAGGATGGTGGCCTTGGACGGCTTGCCGGCGGCAGTGCGTTCGGCGCCTTCCTCGACGCCATGGTCGAGAGCATTGCGCAGCATGTGCACCAGCGGGTCGTACAGGCTGTCGACCACCACACGATCGACTTCGGTTTCGGCGCCTTCGATCACCAGTTCCACTTCCTTGCCGAGGTCGCGCGCCAGTTCGCGCACCAGGCGCGGGAATTTCTGGAACAGGCGGCCCACAGGCTGCATGCGGGTGGAGAGCGTGGCGCGCTGCAGTTCGGTGGAATAGCGCGAGGCGCGGGCCAGCGTTTCCTGCAGGGCCGACATCAGCACCGCCGCCTGGCCGTCGAACTTGAATTGCGCCAGCTTCTCCAGCAGCACCGCCGCCTGGTTCGCCGCCTGCACCGATTCGCCCGCCACTTCCAGCAGGGCGTCGAGCTTGATGGCATCGATGCGGATGCTGTCCTCCTTCACCTGGGCGGTGATGGGGCGGGGCGCATCGTCGGATTTGGCAGGATGCGGCGCTGCTGCGGCGGCGGGCGACGCTGGCTTCGCGGCGTTGTCGGCCACCAGATGCAGGCCGGCCGGCACCACCGCGCGATACAGCGCTTCCCAGTCGAGCTGGACCTCGCCGTCGGTGCTAGTGGCCGCGACCTGCGCCTTCGCTTCTACCGGAACCGCAGGGGCGGCAGGCGCGGCGGGTTCCGCCGGCTTGCTTTCGATGGCGTTGCGCAGCAGCTCTTCCAGCGACTGCGGCATGGCCGGGAGGGCTTCCGGCGCCGTGCCGCTGGCCAGCTGGTTGAGCTGGTCGGCGACGAAGCCGCTGGCCTGCAGGCCGGCCTCGATGGCCACCGGCGTCACCGGCACCTTGCCGGTGCGCAGCGCGTCGAACAGGTTTTCGGTCAGGTGGCAGGCCGACACCATCGCCGGCAGGTTCATGAAGCCGGCGCCGCCCTTGATGGTATGGAAGGAGCGGAACAGGGCATTCAGGGAATCGGTGTCGTCCGGCCGCCGCTCCAGCGACAGCAGGTGCTCCTCCACATTGGTCGCCAGGTCGATCGCTTCGACGACGAATTCCTTGAGCATGTCGTCCATCAGAACCCCAGGTCGGCCAGCAGGCTGTCGACGTCATCCTGGGCCATCGCCGCGCCCGGCGCGGCCGGGCCGGACATCAGCTCGACTTCCTTGTGCTCGGCGGCCATCGCCGCCTTGACTTCCGGCGGCGCGTTGTCGCGCAGCAGCTGCGCCAGCTCGCGCTCGGCGGTGCTGGTGATGTTGACGATTTTCTTGATCAGCTGGCCGGTGATGTCCTGGAAATCCTGGGCCATCATGATGTCCAGCAGGCGCGCCTTTTCCGATTCGGTGGACTGGGTGACGATGGCGGCGAACTGGCGCGAATCGCCAGCCAGCGCCTTGAACTCCTCGATGCCGAGCTTGCCGGCAAACAGGGCGGCCCAGCGGTCTTCCATGTCCTTGGCCTTTTTCGCCAGTTCGTCCTGCTCCGGCATGCCGCCGTCGACGGCATTGAGCACCTTGTTCGCCGCCTGCTCGGTGAGCGAAGCCACATGCTCCAGGCGGCCTTGCGCATCGGTGATCTGGGTGGCGACCTCCGACAGCGAGCGGTCGTAGCCGAGCTGGCGCAGCGAATCGTGCAGCATGCGCACGATGCCGCCGAGACGCTCGTACATCGGCTTGTCGCCGCTTTCGCCGGCGGCCTCCTGGCCGTCGGCCTGTGAAAATTCATCCGCCTGGCCGGCGTCCGCCGGCGGGGCATTATCGGCCGCAGGGGCCGGCGCTTCGGCCACGGCCGAACCGGCCCGTTGCGCGGCCACCTCCTCGAACAATGCTTCGAGATCGTCTTCTGCAGCTTGTGTCATGTCTGGATGTTCCTTTATCGATCGTGATTCTTGCCGTTTTTGCAGCATTCATGGCGATGCCGTCGTTTTGTCTCCGCTCGCAAGAGTCAGTTTCCAGAAAGCATCATAAACCCGGCCTCGCCGGGTGCCAAGCATGATGCAGAAGAATTGTTGCAGTGGCGCTTTTTTGCCCGGTGGACTTGCTTAACTTTCAACGCCGCCGGCTGAGGAGGCGGTGTTTTCAACCAGGTCCAGGGTCGCCTGAAACAACGGCGATTCGGGATCGGCGAAGGCATCGCAGATGGTCATGTGGTTGATGCCATCCAGAGACAGATTGGCCCGGTGGTTGTCCTTCCAATGCTCGGCCAGCAGTTCGGCCTGGCGATGAAACTCCTCCGATTCCAGGGCGCCGACGGCGGTCACGAAAGGCGCCGGATGGCTCTGCGGCATGGTGGCCGGAGACAGGCGATGGATGCGGGCGTCGTCCAGCTTCAGGTCGTCCTTCAGGAAGTCGACATGGCGCAGCGGCTCCAGATCGGCCACGCCGGACATGACTACGCCGGCCTTCACCAGGTCGCGGGGCAGATCGGCGCCCACCTCCGGCCACAGCGCCGCCATCAGCATCGCCGTCAGGTGGCCGCCGGCGGAGTGGCCGGAAACGATGATGCGCTCCGGGTCGAAATCGTATTGCTCGGCGTGGCGGTAGAGCCAGGCCAGGGCGCGCAGCTGCTCATGGACGATTTCGTCCAGCGTGGCGGTCGGCGCCAGGGTGTAATTGGTGATGGCCACGTTCATGCCGGCGGCGACGAAGGAGGGCGCGATGAAGGAGAAGTCCGACTTGTCCATCGCACGCCACCAGCCGCCGTGAATGAACACCAGCAGCGGCGCGCCGCCGCCGCGCGCCGGGAAGAAGTCGAGGCGCTCGGCCGGGGTATCGCCATAAGGCAGGTCGAGCAGGGCGGCATGATTGCGGCGCACCCGCTGCGACTCCTTCAGCCAGCGGGTGAAGATGTGCGGATGGTCGGGGATGCTGGCGCGAGCGTTGTACTGGCGGCTGTAGAAGTCGGTCGGGTTGTCCATGATTGCTGAGCGTCGTTAGGCGAACAAGGCGCCCAGTGTAATCGCAAAGGCAGTGGCACGCGCCAACCGCGCCGGCGATTTGACGCTGGCGTGGGCCGGACCTACACTCGGCGCTTTCCAAACGCCTTCCCTCCAATGCAGCCCTGCGAAATTCAAGCCATCCACGATGCGAGCCTTGCTGCCCGCCTCGACGCGGCCATCGACAACAAGACCAAGCCGCGCGGCAGCCTTGGCGCGCTCGAAAAGCTGGCGCGGCAGGCGGGTTTGATTCAGCGGACCGTTACGCCATCGATCGAGCGGCCGGCCATCATGGTGTTCGCCGGCGACCATGGCATCGCCGCCGAAAACGTCTCGCCCTATCCGCAAAGCGTGACCTGGCAGATGGTGGAAAACTTCCTGGCCCAGGGCGCCGCGATCAATGTTTTCGCCCGCCAGCATGGCTGCGAACTGCAGGTGGTGGATGCCGGCGTCAACCACGACTTCGGCCCGCGTGACGGCCTCATCGATCGCAAGATCGGCCGCGGCACCGGCAATTTCCTGCACGAGCCGGCGATGAGCGCCGAACAGCGCGACCGCGCCATGCAGGCGGGAAGGGAGCTGGTTCGCGGGTTGCCGGGCAACGTCATCGGGTTCGGCGAGATGGGCATCGCCAATACCAGCGCGGCCGCCGCCGTCATGCACCGTCTGACCGGCATCGCGCTCGAGGATTGCGTCGGCGCCGGCGCCGGCCTGGAGGAAGCCGGCGTGCTCCGCAAGCGAGGCATCATCTCCCGCGGGCTGCAACGCCATGCCGATGCGGTGGAACCGCTGCAGGTGCTGTCCGCCTTCGGCGGCTTCGAGATTGCCATGATCGCCGGGGCCATGCTGGGCGCGGCCGAGCGGCGCATGATCATCCTGGTAGATGGCTTCATCGTCACCAGCGCGCTGCTGGTGGCGTCGCGGCTGCAGCCGGCGCTGCTCGATTACTGCGTGTTCTCGCATTGCTCCGACGAACGCGGCCATGCGCTGATGCTGCGCCATCTCGGCGCCGAACCGCTGCTGCGGCTCGGCCTGCGCCTCGGCGAAGGATCGGGCTGCGCGCTGGCGCTGCCGCTGCTGCGCTCGGCCATCGGCTTCCTGAACGAGATGGCGACCTTCGATTCCGCCGGCGTCAGCGAACGGAACGACTGAGGCCATGGAGATGCCGGCCGATTCCCGCGTGACGCTGGGCCAGCGCAGCCTGCATCAGCTGCGGCTGTTCTTCGTCGCGCTGCAGTTCTTCACTCGTCTGCCGATTCCTGGCTGGGTCGGCTTCGAACCGGCCTGGCTGAATCACGCATCGCGCTATTTTCCGGCAATCGGCATCCTGGTCGGCCTGCTCACCGCAGGCTGCTATTTTCTGGCTGCGCTGGTGTGGCCGCAGCCGGTGGCGGTGCTGCTGTCGACCGCCTTCGGCATCTGGATCACCGGCGCCTTCCATGAAGATGGCTTCGCCGACATGTGCGACGGCTTCGGCGGCGGCATGACGGCGCAGCGGGTGTTCGAAATCATGAAGGATTCCCGAATCGGCGCCTACGGCGCCATCGGCATCGTGCTGATGCTGCTGGCGAAATGCGTGGCGCTCTGGTCGCTGCCGCCGCAGGCGGTGGCGCCGGCGCTGCTGGCCGCCCATCCGCTGTCGCGCCTCATGTCGGCGGCACTGATCTGGCGCATGCGGTATGCGAAGGAAGAGGGCAAGGCCAAGCCGCTGGGACAGGCGATGAGCGGCGGCGAGTTCGCCATCGCGGCAGTCGCCGGCCTGGCGCCGGCCGTCCTGCTCGGTGCCGTCGGCAAGCTGCCGCTGGCCGGCCTCATGCTCGCCGCGTTGTTGATGATGGCGGTCGCCTTCTGGCTGGCGCGCCTGTTCCGCCGCCGCATCGGCGGCTACACCGGCGACTGCCTCGGCGGCGTGCAGCAGGCAACCGAACTGGCGTGCTATCTCGGCCTGCTCGCATCGTTCGGCCCACTGTTTGCAGGTTGAGCGATGCGGCTTTTCCTGATCCGGCATCCGAGACCTGCAGTCGATCCGGACATCTGCTATGGCAGCAGCGATATCGCTGTCGCGCACAAAGAGATGACGACTGCATCGGCCCGGCTCCTGCCTCAACTGCCGAAAGGCGTTCCGGTCTTCTCCAGCCCTTTGCGGCGCTGCGCCGCCTTTGCCGAAACGATCGCAGCGGCGCTCGGTTCTTCCTTCCCGCAATGCGATGCGCGCCTGATGGAAATGGATTTCGGCGCTTGGGAAATGCAGCGCTGGGACGACATCCCGCGCGCCGAAGTCGATGCCTGGGCCGCCGACCTCGCCGGCTTTCGGCCCGGTGGCGGCGAGACGGTGCGGGAGGTCGCGCAGCGGGTGCTGGACTTCCGTGCCGAGCTCCTGAACGCTCGCCTGCCGCAGGCGCTGGTGGTCGCCCATGCCGGCACCATCCGGCTGCTGCTGGCCGCGCGCGATTCGCAGGCGGCCGAAGCAGTGGCGCTCAGCGCCGCGGGCGCGGCCCATGGCATCGCCTATGGCGAGCTGATCCTCATCGAGGCCTGACACTTTCAATTGCTTCGCACTACGGTAGTGCACTACAATGGCCGCGTTCTGGTGCCCGCGTGCTGTTCATGCACGCAGTTAAACGGGAAACACGGCGCCTTTCTCCAAGCGAAAGGCCAACGTGTGCTGCCCCCGCAACGGTAAGCAGGCGTCGGCGCGCAAGCGTCCGACGGGTTCTCTCAAGGCCACTGTGCAGATGCATGGGAAGGCGAGCGGACCGGCCTGTCAGCCCGGATACCGGCCAGGACGGGAAGAAGCATCGCCGACGCGAGCCGGCGCTTCTGTTTTTGGCCCGGCATGCGGGGAAGCGCGCCGGGCAACACCATTACCGACCACTCATGACCAAAACCGCACTTCGCCGTGCCTTCCCTGCCTGGGGAACGCATGCGCTCGTACCCGCTTTCGCCGCCTTTTCCGTCTTGCCTGCCTGCATGGCGCAAGCCCAGACCGCCGAGGGCCAATCCTTGCCGCCGGTGACCGTCACCGCCTCCCGTTTCCCGAGCGATCCGGCTGCCGCACCGATCGGCGCCACCGTCATCACCGCCGAGGACATCCGCGCCGCCGGGATCAACAACGTCAATGAAGCGATCCGCAAGCTGGGCGGCGTGTTCGGCCGCCAGAGCACCACCGGCACCCAGGATTACTCCCTCGACCTGCGCGGCTTCGGCGGCAGCAGCGACCAGAACCTGGTGATTCTGGTGGACGGCATCCGCCTCTCCGAGAATGAGTTGTCGAACGCGCTGACTTCTTCCGTGCCGGTCGAGTTGGTGGAGCGCATCGAGATCGTGCGCGGCGGCAGCAGCGTGCTGTACGGCGAAGGCGCCACCGGCGGCACCATCCAGATCATCACCAAGCGCGGTCCGCGGCAGGGCACGCGCGGCACCGTGGTGGCCGAGGTTGGCAATTTCGGCCATCGCGAACTGCGCGGCTATGCAGCCAAGGGCTGGGATGGCTTTTCCATCGATGCCAGCATCGGCACGCTGCAGACCGACAACTACCGCGACAACAACCGCCTGAAGCAAGGCAACTTCAGCGGCGGCATGCAGTGGTCCTTCGATCAGGGCCGGGCCGGCCTGCGCGTCGATTCCCTGCGCCAGGATTCGCGCTTCGCCGGGTCCCTGACGCTGGCCCAGTTTCTCGCCAATCCACGCCAGACCACGTCGCCGGGCGATTTCGGTTCCAACGACGTGGACCGCTTCACCTTCTTCGCCGAGCGCCGCATCGGATCGGTCGATCTGGCGGCGGAACTGTCGCGCCGGGAGAAGACCAACCGCGGCAATTTCGAAAGCGGCTTCGGCACTTTCGTGTCGCGCGCCGACAGCCGCTACACCCAGTTCTCGCCGCGCCTGCGCCAGACCTCGAACTTCGGCGCCATCAGCAATGAAGTGGTGACCGGCCTCGATTTCGGGCGCTGGTCGCGCCGCACCGACAGCAGCTTCGGCGGCTTCCCCTCGAGCGCCGCCGACGCATCCCAGCGCTCCGCCGCCTTCTATGTGCGCGATGAAATCCGTACCGGCGGGTTGCGCGTGGCGGCCGGCGTGCGCGCTGAAAAATTCAGCAAGGACTTCAGCGATCCGCTCAGCTTCAGCAATACCGGCTACCAGCGCGATCACCGGCTCAATGCCTGGGACCTGCAGGCCAGCTATCGCGTCATGCCCAGGTTCGACGTCTTCGGCAAGGCTGGCCGCAGCTACCGCGTGGCCAACGTCGACGAAAATGCGCTCACGCCGGTGCTGAACCAGGCGCTGGAGCCGCAGACTTCGCGCGACCTGGAGATCGGCGCCACCCTCGGCGATGCGGCCGGCAAGGCCACCGTGCGCGCCTTCCGGCATCGGCTCAACAACGAGATCTTCTTCGATCCGACCATCGGTTTCGGCGGCGCCAACGTCAACCTCGATCCGACCCGGCGCGAGGGCGTGGAGCTGGAAGCCAGCACCCGCATCGGCAAGGCTTATGCGCTGAAGGCGGTGCTGCAGCATGTCTCGGCCAAATTCACCGACGGTCCGAACGCCGGACGCGAGGTGGTGCTGGTGCCGCGCAATACCGCGCTGCTGCGCATGTCGTGGATGCCGGGGAACGGCCACAGCGCCGATGTCGGTGTGCAATGGGTGGATTCGCAGCGCTATGGCGGCGACTTCGGCAATACCTGCTCGGCGCGCATTCCTTCCTTCGCCACGGTGGACGGCCGCTACGCGCTGCGCCGCGGGCCATGGGAATTCGCGCTCGTCGGCACCAACCTGGCGAACCGGGATTATTTCAGCAATGCCTTCGGCGCCTGCCGCAGCGGCATCTATCCCGAGAACGGCCGCCAGCTGAAGCTGTCCGCGCGCTACGATTTCTGATAACCGGGGACGGCTGTTACCGCGTCCGGTCTGCCTCCGATAGCGGCGGGCCGGACGTTCATTGAAGAAAGGCCGGCATGACCGCCGAACCGAGCACCAACGCCAGCGCTTTTCATGGCCTTGCCCGCAGGAGAGGCTGGGCCATGCTGTGCGGCCTTGCCCTGGCGGCGGCGCTCAGCCTCCTGGCGGCCTGCCTTGCCGGCTCGGTGGCGATCGATCCGGCCGATATGCTCGCCCTCATCGGGCGGGCCTCCCCGGACGAAGCGCACTCGCTCGCGGCGTCGCTGCTGGCGCTCAGGCTGGAGCGGGCGCTGTCCGCCTTCGCCACCGGCGCCATGCTGGCGCTGGCTGGCACCCTGATGCAGGCCCTGCTGCGCAATCCGCTCGCCGATCCCTATGTGCTCGGCCTGTCGGGCGGCGCCGCCGTCGGCGCGCTGTTGGCCATGCTGCTCGGCGCGGCCGCCTGGCTGATCGATGTGTCCGCCTTCGCCGGCGCCATGCTCGTCGCCGGTCTGATCTTCCTGTTCGCCTGGCGCGATCTGCGCGCCGGATTGTCCGAAGCCAACGGCCCCTTGCTGCTGCTGACCGGCGTGATCCTTGCCGCCGGCTGCGGCGCGCTGGTGACGCTGATGCTGTCGCTGGCCCCCGAAGGCCGGCTGCGCGGCATGGTGTTCTGGCTGGTCGGCGATTTGTCGGCGACGCCGCTGCGGCTGTTTCCCTGGGCGGTGCTCGGCGCCGCCCTCGTCTTTGGTCTGCGCGCGGCGCGCGACATCAACCTCATGGCCTTGCATGCGGAGGGCGCCGTCGCGCTCGGCGTGCCCGTCGGCCGCCTGCGCCAGCGGATTTTCGCCTGCGCCGCCCTGCTGACGGCGGCGGCGGTAAGCAATGCCGGCAGCATCGGCTTCGTCGGCCTGCTCGTGCCGCATGCCTGCCGCTTCGCCCTCGGCCCCGATCACCGCCTGCTGCTGCCGGCGGCAACCCTTTCCGGCGGCGCCTTCCTGGTGCTGGCCGATACGCTGGCGCGCACCGCGGTGGCGCCGCAGCAGTTGCCGGTGGGCGTCGTCACTGCCTTGATCGGCGTGCCGGTCTTCCTCCTGCAACTGCATCAGGCGAGGCGGCGTTGATTCTGCGCGCGCATCAGCTCGGCCTGCGCGTCGGCCAGCGCCTGCTAGTGCAGGGGCTCGATTGGACGATAAATCCGGGCGAATGCTGGAGCCTCATCGGCCGCAACGGCGCCGGCAAGAGCACGCTGCTGCGAGCATTGGCCGGCCTGCGCGAGCCGGACGGCGGCGAGATTCTGCTGGATGGGCAGCCCTTGCCGGCGTGGCAGCCGCTGGCGCTCGCCCGGCGCCGCGCCTTCCTGTCTCAGGGCCGGCAGGATGCCTTCGGCTACCGTGTCATGGAACTCGTGCTGGCCGCGCGCCATCCCTATCAGGCTGCCAATTACTGGGAGTCCGACGCCGATCATTCGTTTGCGCTGCGCTCGCTGCAGGCGCTGGACGTGGCGCATCTCGCTGGGCGCGACATACGCACGCTGTCCGGCGGCGAACGGCAACGGGTGGCGATCGCCGCCGTGCTGGCCCAGGACACGCCGCTGCTGCTGCTGGACGAGCCGACCAGCGCGCTCGACCTTGCCCATCAGATGCAGGTGCTGCGGCTGCTGCGCCGGCTGTGCCGCGAGGAGGGCAGGTCGGTGGTGCTGGTCGGACATGACCTGAACCTGCTGCATGACGTGGCCAGCCATGCGCTGCTGCTGATGGAGGGCGGCGCCTGGCATGGTGGCACGGTCGACGAGGCAATGACGCCTGCGCTGCTCGGCGCCTGCCTCGGCCATCCGGTGCAAGCGTTGCGGCACGAAGGGCGGGTGGTCTTCCTGCCCGGCGGGGATGTTCAGGAGTGAACCCGTGATGGAAACAACCGATAACGCCTGTCCCCCAAAGCCGGTTGAAACGCCCGCGCGCAGCCTGATTCTCGGCGGCGTCCGCTCGGGCAAGAGCGCTCATGCCGAAGCCCTGGCGCGCCAGGCCGGGTCGGCGGGCAGGGAAGTGGTGGTGATCGCCACCGCCCATGCTGGCGATGAGGAAATGGCGCGCCGCATCGCGATGCATCGGGAGCGGCGCGATGCGCGCTGGATCACGATCGAGGAACCGCTGCGCCTGGGCGCCGCGTTGCGCCAGTGGTGCGGGCCGCAGCGCGTCGTGGTGGTGGATTGCCTCAACGTATGGCTGTCCAATCTGCTGTTTGCCGAAGGCGGTGAATACCCTGAAGTGGGGCGGGTCGCGGCGCCCGACTGCTTCGCCGCCGAGCGGGCCGATTTGCTCGCCGCGCTGCAGGCCCCCGCCGGCGATGTCATCCTGGTGGCCAATGAAGTCGGTCTGGGTGTCGTGCCGATGGGCGCCGTGTCGCGCTTCTTCGTCGACGAGGCCGGTCGCCTGAACCAGGCTCTGGCCGCACTGTGCGAGAACGTCGACCTGATCGTTGCCGGTTTGCCGCTGCGCCTGAAGGCGACGTCATGCTGATTCGCCGTACCTGGGCGCATGTCACCGTGCGGTGTGATCAGGCTCGCTGGAGCCGCTGGCGCCCGCTTGCGAATGGAGGGAATCCATGACGTGTTGGTTTCATCGCTGCGCAGCCATCCTGCTCGCCGTCGCGGCGCTGCCCGCGCTGGCGGAGGTCAGCGCGCGAGACGATGCCGGCAACGAAGTGCGGCTGGCGCAGCCAGCGCGGCGCGTCGTCTCGCTGTCGCCGCACGCTACCGAGCTGCTGTTCGCCGCCAGCGCCGGCGAGCGCATCGTCGGCGCGGTCGACTACAGCGACTATCCACCGGCGGCGCGCAGGATTCCGCGGGTCGGCGATAACCAGCACCTCGACATCGAGCGCATCCTGGCGTTGAAGCCGGACCTTCTGGTGGCGTGGCTGCACGGCGCCGCTGCCAAACAGCTCGACAGCCTGCGCCGGCTCGGCATCCCGATCTTCCAGAGCGAGCCGCGCCGGCTGGCGGATATCCCGGACAGCGTCGCCCGGCTGGGCGCGCTGCTCGGCACCGATGCGCAGGCGAAGGCCGCCGCCGGCGGCATGCAGGGTCAGATCGAGCGCCTGACGCGGGACTACGGCGCGAAGCCGAAGGTGCGGGTGTTCTACCAGGTGTGGGAGCGGCCGCTCTATACGCTCAATGGCCAGCATATCGTCAGCGACGCCATCCGCCTGTGCGGCGGCGAAAACGTCTTCGGCGGGCTCAGCGTCATCGCGCCCATGGTCAGCGCCGAGGCGGTGCTGCTGGAGAACCCGGAAGCCATCATCAGCGCCGACAAAAAGGACAGGGGCGCCATCAGCCTGGAGCACTGGAAGCAGTATCCCGGCCTGACCGCGGCGAGGCGCGGCAACCTGTTCATCCTCGACGCCGACGAGATCAACCGCGCCGGTCCGCGCATGATCGATGCCGCCGGCGTGCTATGCAACAAGCTGGAACTGGCGCGCTCGCGGCGGAAGGACGTGCCGCCACGGTGACCGGAACAGCTGTCTCACGGGCCACGGAAGTTGAAGAGATGCAATCCTGCCATGTTATTCTTGCATCCGGTCCAATCGCCGTGGAGGAAGCATGCCCGTTATCGTCGTCGCCAATCCCAAGGGTGGTGTCGGCAAAAGCACCATTGCCACCAACCTGGCCGGCTACCTGGCGCGCCAGGGCCATGGCGTGATGCTGGGCGACATCGACCTGCAGCAATCGTCGCGTTCCTGGCTGTCGCTGCGCCCCGCCAGCCTGCCTGCGATCGCGCCCTGGGACATCCTCGAAGACGGCAGCGCCAAGCCGCCGAAAGGCACCACCCATGTGGTGCTGGATACCCCGGCTGGCTTCGACGGCCCGCGCGCGGAGCAGGTCCTGGCCATGGCGCACAAGGTCATCGTGCCGCTGCAGGCCTCGATGTTCGACATCCTCGCCACCCAGGCCTTCCTGCAGCGGCTGCGCGAGCGGGGCAGCGTCGCCGCCGGCGTGGTCGGCATGCGGGTCAATCCGCGCACCAAGTCCGCCGAGCAGCTGGCGCACTATACCCGCACGCTGGGCGTGCCGATGCTGGGCTTCCTGCGCGATACGCAGAACTATGTGCAGCTGGCGGCGCATGGCGCGACGCTGTGGGACGTGGCCCCCTCCCGCGTCGAGAAGGACCTCGAGCAATGGCAGGGACTGCTGCAGTGGCTGCAGCAGTCCTGAATCCGACAACAATATCCAGAACAGAAGACCCGGAGAGAACTATGGCAAATCAAACCATCCGCAAGGCGGTGTTCCCGGTGGCTGGCCTCGGCACCCGCTTTCTTCCCGCCACCAAGGCCAGCCCCAAGGAAATGCTGCCGGTCGTCGACAAGCCGCTGATCCAGTATGCGGTGGAGGAAGCGGTCGCCGCCGGCATGACCGAGATGATTTTCATCACCGGACGCGGCAAGCGCTCCATCGAGGACCATTTCGACAAGGCCTACGAGCTGGAATCGGAACTGGCGCTGCGCAAGAAAATGGACGTGCTTGAGAGCGTGCAGAACATGCTGCCCAGGCACATCAACTGCGTCTACATCCGCCAGCCCGAAGCGCTCGGCCTCGGCCATGCGGTGCTGTGTGCCCGTCATGTGGTCGGCAACGAGCCTTTCGCGGTATTGCTGGCCGACGACCTGCTCGATGCACAGACGCCGGTGATCGGGCAGATGGCAAACGTGTACGACTACTACCGCTGCTCGGTGCTCGGCGTGCAGGATGTGCCGCGCGAAGACACGAAGAGCTACGGCATCGTCGATGCGCGCAAGATTGGGGAGCGGCTGGAGCAGCTCAACGGCATCGTGGAGAAGCCGTCGCCGGAAAAGGCGCCTTCCACGCTGGCGGTGGTGGGCCGCTACATCCTGTCGCCGCGCATCTTCCACCACCTGGAAAAGGTGGAGCGGGGCGCCGGCGGCGAGATCCAGCTCACCGACGGCATCTCGGCGCTGCTGGCCGAGGAGCAGATCCTGGCGCATCGCTACGAAGGCAAGCGCTACGATTGCGGCTCCAAGCTCGGCTACCTGCAGGCCACCATCGTGTTCGGCCAGCGCCATCCGGAAATCGGCACCGATTTCTCGAAATGGCTGCTCAGCCTGGCGGAGTCGCCGCAAATGTGAATCGAGTGGAATTGAAAGAAAAATGCCCGGCTTCCAGGCCGGGCATTTTTACTTGCGGCGTTCGGCGCGAGACCGTATCAGATTTCCAGGTTGTCGATCAGGCGAGTGGCGCCCAGCTTGGCGGCGGCCACCACCACCAGCGGTTCGCCCTTGGCAAGGTCGCCGGCGGAAGGCGGCTGCAGGTCGATGCGCTTGCGGATCGAGATGTAGTCCGGCTTCCAGCCGCGGCCGGCCAGCTTCGCCATGGCAGCGCGCTCCAGTTCGAAGATGTCGAGGTGGCCGTTGCGCACCTCGTCCGCCACCTGGTTCAGCTGGCGGTACAGCGAGGGCGCCTCGGCCCGTTCCTGCGGCGAGAGATAGCTGTTGCGGGAAGAGAGCGCGAGGCCATCGTCGGCGCGATAGGTCTCGGCGGCGATGATCTCGGTCGGCAGCGCGAACTGGCGCGCCATGTTACGCACGATCATCAGCTGCTGGTAATCCTTCTTGCCGAACACCGCCACGCGCGGCTGCACGCAGGAGAACAGCTTCAGCACCACGGTGGTGACGCCGGTGAAGAAACCGGGGCGGAACTCGCCTTCGAGGATGTTGCCTAGGTCGTCCGGCGGCCGCACCCGGTACTCCTGCGGCTCCGGATACATGTCCTTCTCGGTCGGCGCGAACAGCACGTAGACGCCTTCCTTCTCCAGCTTCTCCACGTCCGCCTGGAAGGTGCGCGGGTACTTGTCGAAATCCTCGTTGGGACCGAACTGCAGGCGGTTGACGAAGATGGAGGCGACCACCGGGTCGCCATGCTTGCGCGCCAGGCGCATCAGCGACAGGTGGCCCTCATGCAGGTTGCCCATGGTCGGCACGAAGGCGGTGCGGAGCTGGCCGCGCAACTGGTCACGCAGCTCGTCGATGGAGGAAATGATTTTCATGGCTTGAATCCGGTTGCGGCCCGAGGCGGGTTCTTCTGTATTTGCGCGTCAGGCCGGTGAATAGGAGAGGCGCACGTAGATCGGCGCGAAGGCTTCCGCCTGGGTGATCTCGATCAGCGTCTCCTTGGCCAGCTCCAGCAGGGCGATGAAATTCACCACCACCACCGGCACGCCGCGCGAGGGATCGAAGAGTTCGGAAAACTCGACGAAACGGCTGGATTGCAGCCGGCGCAGGATGGCGGTCATGTGCTCGCGCACCGACAATTCCTCGCGGCTGATGGTGTGGTGCTGGGTCAGCTTGGCGCGCTTGATCACGTCGGCCCAGGCCGCCTGCAGGTCGTTCAGGTTGACATCCGGCCAGCGCACGACGACGCTCTGGTCGATGTAGATCTGGGCGCGCACATAGTCGCGGCCGAGCTGGGGCAGGGCATCGATTTGCTGCGCCGCCAGCTTCATTTGTTCGTATTCCAGCAGGCGCCGCACCAGCTCGGCGCGAGGGTCTTCCGCTTCCTCCCCGGTATCGGCTTTCTTCACCGGCAGCAGCATGCGCGACTTGATTTCGATGAGCATGGCCGCCATCAGCAGGTACTCGGAAGCGAGTTCCAGATTGCGCACCCGGATCTGCTCCACGTACTCCAGGTACTGCAGCGTGACCTGGGCCATCGGGATGTCGAGGATGTTGAAGTTCTGCTTGCGGATCAGGTAGAGCAGCAGGTCGAGCGGGCCCTGGAAGGCTTCCAGGAACACTTCCAGCGCGTCGGGCGGGATGTAGAGGTCGGTAGGCAGCTTGAACAGCGGCTCCCCGTACAGCTTGGCGAAGGCCATGCCGTCCACGGTATCGGGTGTCGAATCCGGCTGGCCGGCGAGTGCCGCTTCAGGCGCGTCGGGCGGCAGCGCCGGCAGCGGCGCTTCCTGCGGTTTGCTCACGATGGCTTAGAGCTTGGACTGGTAGACGTAGCCGTTCTGCTTGACGCGCGATTCGGCGGCGCGTCGCTGGTTGTCGAGGTCGAGCGGGCCCTTGTCCCACAGCAGCAGGCGGCCATTGCGCTGCTTTTCCTCGAGGTTCGGGTCTTTCTGCTTCAGTTCCTTCAGGAACTTGGTGAAATCGGATTCGTATTCCTTGAGCTTCATGATGCACCACCGAAATGAAAGTGGCGGTATTTTACCTTGACTCGCCCAAGTTTCCGTTGAAGCGCTGACAATTCGGCGTTGGTTATGGGCAAAGAATTCCGGATGGGACGTTCTTTCACCTCAATATCTGAGCTGCTTGCGCATCACCATCGGTTCCGGTTCCGCCGGGTTGGCATAGGTATAGACCAATTCCGGCGCCGGTTCGAAACCGTAGGCGGCATACAGGTCGAGGAGAGGTGTTTGGTCCGGCCTCACCGCCAGACGCAATTCTTCAATCTCGCAGGCTTGCGCCTGGTGGATCACCGCCTCGAGGAGATGCTGCGATAGCTGGACGCCCCGATACTCCGGGAGCACGCCCATGCGCATGATTTCCCAGACATCTGATTCGCCTTCCAGCGGATGCCAGCGCACCGAGCCGACCGGGCGCTCGTCGGCCAGCAGAATGAAGCCGCCGCCGTCGCGCAGATCGCTTACCACCCGTTGCGGGCTTTCCTGGTGTCCGCTGGAACTGGCCACGACCTTGCCGGCCCAGGCGGAACGGGTCAGATCGGCAATCAGCTGGGCGTCTTCTTCCTTCGCTTCGCGAATCAGAATGTCCATTGCGGCAAAGAGCGGTAAGTCAAAGATGATGCAATCATCATAAGAGACAAGGCCCGGGTTGCAAAGTTTTGCAGCCCGAGCCCTGGGTTTCAGGCGGTTAGCGCACCCGCATGCCCGGCTCGGCGCCCGGCCAGGGGTTCAGCACGTAGATGCCCGGATTGGATTTCTCGTCCTTGGCCGAAGCCGCCAGCACCATGCCTTCGGAAACGCCGAACTTCATCTTGCGCGGCGCGAGGTTGGCCACCATCACCGTCAGCTTGCCGATCAGGTCTTCCGGCTGGTAAGCCGACTTGATGCCGGAAAACACATTGCGCAGCCGGCCCTCGCCCGCATCCAGCGTCAGGCGCAGCAGCTTGTCGGAGCCTTCCACATGCTCGCAGTTGACGATCCTGGCGATGCGCAGATCAATCTTGGCGAAGTCGTCCACCTTGATCTCCGGGGCGATTGTTTCAATCGCGCCGCCGTTCCCACCTTCTCCCTCAGGGGGAAGGCCGGGATGAGGGTGGGTTTCGGTCACAGAAGACGATGCTTTAGCAGAAGAAGAACCCGCGCCCGTCTCCTGCGCTGCCGGCATCTCAAACAGCGCATCCAGCATCTTCGGCTCCACCCGCGTCATCAAATGCTCGAACTTCCCGATCGCCGTCGGGCTGCTTTGCAAATCAGCCCAGGCCAGTTCGCGCTCGATGCCATACAGCGTCGCCACGCGGCGCGCCAATGCAGGGAGAATGGGCGCGAGGTAGATCGTCAGGCGATAGAAGGAATGCAGCAGATCGCTGCACACATCCTGCAATGCCTGATCGTTAGCCGCATCCTTGGCCAGTTCCCACGGCTTTTTCGTGTCGACGAACTGGTTCACCTCGTCGGCCAGCGCCATGATCTGGCGGATGGCCTTGCCGTATTCCCGCGCTTCGAAGGCGTCGCGGATTTCCTGCTCGGCGCCGCCCTGCACCAGTTCCCAGAACCGATTGGTGGTGCGGCCTTCGGAAACCGGGTTGCTCAGCTTGCCGCCGAAGCGCTTGGTGATGAACCCCGCCGCCCGGCTGGCGATGTTGATGTATTTGCCGATCAGGTCGGCGTTGACCCGGGTGACGAAGTCGTCCGGGTTGAAGTCAACGTCCTCGACCCGGGCATTGAGCTTGGCGGCGATGTAGTAGCGCAGCCATTCCGGATTCATGCCAATTTCGAGGTAGCGCAGCGGCGAGATGCCGGTGCCGCGCGACTTCGACATCTTCTCGCCGCTCACGGTGATGAAGCCATGCACGAACACGTTGTTCGGCACCTTGCGGCCGGCGAAGTGCAGCATTGCCGGCCAGAACAGGGTGTGGAAATAGGTGATGTCCTTGCCGATGAAATGGTATTGCTCGGTGGACGGATCCTTCATGAAGGCGTCGAAGTCGCGGCCGGTCTTGGCGAAATAGTTCTTCAGCGAGGCGAGGTAGCCGATCGGCGCGTCCAGCCAGACATAGAAGTACTTGCCCGGCGCATCCGGGATCTCGATGCCGAAATACGGCGCGTCGCGGCTGATGTCCCAGTCGCCCAGGCCGCTTTCGCCTTCCAGCCACTCGCGCGCCTTGTTCGCCACCTCCGGCTGCAGCCGGCTCGGATCGAGCGCCCAATCGCGCAGGAAGGCGGTGCATTTCGGGTCGGACAGCTGGAAGAAGAAATGCTCGGAGGAACGCATCACCGGCGTCGCGCCGGACAGGGTGGAGTAGGGGTTCTTCAGGTCGGTCGGAGCGTAGACAGCGCTGCAGACTTCGCAGGAATCGCCGTACTGGTCCTTGGCGCCGCACTTCGGGCATTCGCCCTTGATGTAGCGATCCGGCAGGAACATGTTCTTCACCGGGTCGTAGAACTGCTCGACCGTGCGGCTGGTGATCAGCTTGGCATTGTCGCGCAGCGCCCGGTAGATTTCCTGCGACAGCTCGGTGTTTTCGGCGCTGTCGGTGGAGTGCCAGTTGTCGAACTCGATATGGAAGCCGTCGAGGTACTGCTTGCGGCCGGCGGCGATCCGGGCCACGAACTCCTGCGGCGTGACGCCGGCTTTCTCGGCCGCGATCATGATGGGCGCGCCATGCGCATCGTCGGCGCCGACGAAATTCACCTCGTTGCCCTGCATGCGCTGGAAGCGGACCCAGATGTCGGCCTGGATGTACTCCATGATGTGGCCGATATGGAAGGCGCCGTTGGCGTAGGGCAGGGCGGTGGTCACGAACAGCTTGCGTGGCGTCGGGTTGCTCATTTGACGATGCTTTGGTTGAAATGGGAAAACGCACATTTTAGCAGTGCAAGGCCTGCGGACGCCGCAGCCTGCCATGGGCGCCGGGTAAGCGGTTAGAATACGGCTTTATTGATGACAACGGCTTTGGCGCTCCAAGGCCGTTTTTCTTTGCCATGACTGTCCGCACACGTTTCGCTCCCAGCCCCACCGGCTACCTGCATCTCGGCGGCGCACGCACCGCGCTGTTTTCCTGGGCCTATGCGCGCCATTTCGGCGGCACCTTCATCCTGCGCATCGAGGATACCGACCTGGAGCGCTCCACCCCGGAAGCGGTGCAGGCGATCATCGACGGCATGCAGTGGCTCTGCCTGAACCATGACGAAGGCCCGTTCTACCAGATGCAGCGCATGGACCGCTACCGCGAAGTGGTGGCGCAGATGCTTGCCGGCGGCACCGCCTATCACTGCTATTGCACGCCGGAAGAAGTGGAGGCCATGCGCGAGCGCCAGCGCGCCGCCGGCGAAAAACCGCGCTACGACGGCACCTGGCGTCCGGAACCGGGCAAGACCCTGCCGACGATTCCGGAAGGCCGCAAGCCGGTAGTCCGCTTCCGCAATCCGCTCGACGGCGAGGTGACCTGGAACGACGTGGTGAAGGGCGAGATCACCATCGCCAACAAGGAGCTGGACGACCTGATCATCGCCCGTTCCGACGGCACGCCGACCTACAACTTCTGCGTCGCCGTCGACGACTGGGACATGCGCATCACCCATGTCATTCGCGGCGACGACCATGTGAACAACACGCCGCGCCAGATCAACATCCTGAAGGCGCTCGGCGCGCCGCTGCCCGAATACGGCCATGTGCCGATGATCCTCGGCGCAGACGGCGAGAAGCTGTCCAAGCGCCACGGCGCCGTCAGCGTGATGGAGTACCCGGCCCAGGGCTACCTGCCGGAGGCGATGCTCAATTATCTGGCGCGCCTGGGCTGGAGCCATGGCGACGAGGAGATCTTCTCGGTGCAGCAGTTCTGCGAATGGTTCAACCTCGACCACCTGTCGAAGTCGCCGGCGCAGTTCAACCCGGAAAAGCTCGCCTGGCTGAACAACCATTACATCAAGCTCGCCGACAACGGCCGCCTGGCAGAACTGGCGATGCCCGTGCTGGAGCGGGAGGGCGCAGCGTTCGAGGGGGCGCCGCCGCTGGCCGAGGTCATCGGCCTGATGAAGGAACGCGCCAACACCATCAACGAGCTGGCCGGTGCCGCCATGCTGTTCTACCGCCAGCCGCAGCCCGACGATGCGCTGGTGGCGCAGCACATCACCGACGCCATCAAGCCGGCGCTGGCGCAGTTCGCCGCGCAGTGCGGGACGGTGGAGTGGAGCAAGCCGGCGCTCTCCGCCCTGATGAAGGAAGTGCTGGGCGCTCACAAGCTGAAGATGCCGCAGCTGGCGATGCCGCTGCGCCTCATCATCACCGGCCAGCTGCAAACGCCGGCCATCGATGCGGTGCTGGCGCTGTTCTCGCGCGAGGTGGTATTGGCTCGCCTGCAGAAGTTCGTCGGCTAAATTTCCGGAAAGAAGGCCGAAGGGATTTACAGGGCAGAAAACTCTTTGCTATACTCTCGTTTCTTCGCACACGGGGGTATAGCTCAGCTGGGAGAGCGCTTGCATGGCATGCAAGAGGTCAGCGGTTCGATCCCGCTTACCTCCACCAGTGCAGAAGACTAGGTCCCCATCGTCTAGAGGCCTAGGACATCACCCTTTCACGGTGAGTACCGGGGTTCGAATCCCCGTGGGGACGCCAGGATTCAATGAGATGCGAAGCAGGTTGGCGGCATCTCGCAGCAGCAAGCTTCCGGTGGTTGGCCGGCCGGAAGTGGCAACAGGACAGATTACTGTCCCCATCGTCTAGAGGCCTAGGACATCACCCTTTCACGGTGAGTACCGGGGTTCGAATCCCCGTGGGGACGCCAGACAAGACGCCGCGCAGCAATGCGCGGCGTTTTTCATTTGTGTCCCGAATGATTGGCGATGCAGCGCTGGCTGCGAACCAGTTTTGACACTGCTCCGCCCTTTCGGCTACCGCATCAATGCTGCAGGCTTGCGAGATCCGCTTGCGCGCCGTCTCAGCCTCTCGTGTTTCTCCACTACCTGCATTGCCAGTCTCGTCGGCTACTTCCTGATGATTGCCTTCTGCTTGCCGGCAGGCGTCATGTCGCAGGAAACGCCTCTTCTAGCTTCAGCAGCCTCCCGGTCTCGCCCGCATCGTAGCCGGAGAGGGTCTGTACCTCGTCGCGGAAGGCCGGAGACTGCAGCACGTTCCTCACCTCCCGCATGAGGGTTTGTTCCAGACCGGCAATCGGCACGGCGAAGAAATACCGCTCTTCCAGCAGCGGCAGGAAGTCCAGGCCGAAGCGGCGCGCCGCCGTTTCCACGCCGATGCCCACGTCGGCCATGCCGCTGGCGATATAGGCGGCCACCGCCGAGTGCGTGAATTCAGCGCTGTCGAAACCGCTGATGCGTGCCGGGTCCATGCCGGCATCGGCTAGCATGAGTTCCACCAGCATGCGGGTGCCTGAACCGGCCTGGCGGTTGACGAAGCGGACATCCGGCCGCAAGAGGTCTTCCAGACGGCCGATATGCTTCGGATTGCCCGGCGCCAGAAACAGGCCCTGGCGGCGCACGGCGAGGTGGATCAGGCAATGCCGCGCCGGGTCCAGCCATTGCGCGTAGCGGCGGGCAGCAGCCTGCTCGAATTTTCCCAGTGGCACATGAAAGCCGGCGAGGTCGCATTCATTCTGCGCGAGCGCGGCGACGGCGTCGGTGCTGTTCCGATAGCGCAGCTTGACCGGCAGCCGCGCCGCGTCCAGGTGATTGAGCATCGCCGCCACCGCGAAGCCATGGCTGGCATCGATGCGTATCGTCGCCGGTGGCTGCATCACCATGCGGTTCAGCTCGTCGCCGAGTTCCGAGGCCAGGCTTTCCAGCGTCGGCGTCAGCCGGGCGGCAATGCGCCGGTCGGCCCAGATCAGCTTCTCGGCAAGCGGCGTGAGCCGGGTGCCGCGACCGCGGCCGGTTTGCATCAGCGGACTGCCGAACAGCTTCTCGCCGTCGCGCAGCAGGCCCCAGGCATAGCGGTAGGAGAGGCCGGCCGCCTGCGCCGCCTGAGCGATCGAGCCGGTGTCCTGCACGGCTTTGAGCAGCGACAGCAGAATGGCGGTGTCGAGCGCTTCTTCGGTGCCGCGGGCGATTTCCCAGTGAGGGCTGATCTTGATCCGGTACATTATGCAAAAAATAGCTTATTGAACTGGGGTATGAGGCAATGGTATTTTCCGTCCTGCCCAGAACTAGAGACTATAATTCCAGGAAAGTGGGCGCAGCGGTTTGACGAAATATGCAGGATAGAGCATATATTCGGCAAGCAAAAAAATATCGGCCCGTCAGGTGCGCCGTCACATGGCGCAGCCGACCTCATCGAGACAAGCAGGCACATTCATGTCCCACCCCGTGATTCCCATCGTCGCCGAAGGCGCCAGCCGGCAGCGCAAGCGCGAAGCGCCCAAGGGCCGGCGCGTCGATCCCGACAGCCTGGCCGACGTGCAGACGCTGACTGCCGGACTGCCGCGCCGGCGCGATCTCCTGATCGAGCATCTTCACCGCATCAACGACGCCCTCGGCTGCCTGCCGACGACGCATCTCGCCGCCCTCGCGGCCGAGCTGCGCATGGCCCAGACCGAAGTCTACGAAGTCGCCAGCTTTTATCACCACTTCGAGGTGGTGCGGGAAGGACAGGCGCGTCCGGCGGCTCTGACCGTGCGCGTATGCGCCAGCCTGTCCTGCGAACTGGCCGGCGCGGCGGAACTCCTCGAGAAGTTGCCGGCCATTCTCGGCGCCGACGTGCGCGTGCTCGCAGCGCCCTGCGTCGGCCGCTGCGAGCAGGCGCCGGTGGCGGTGGTCGGGCAGAACGCCATCCCGCATGCCGACTGCGCCAAAACCGCCGCCGCCGCGCAGCAAGGCCTGACCGCGCCGGTGCTCGAAGACTATATCGACCATGAGCGCTATCTCGCCCATGGCGGCTACCGCCTGCTGCAGGAATGCCATGCGGGCGGGCGCGATGCCGAGGCGGTGATCGGCGCAATGGAAGACTCGGGCTTGCGCGGCCTCGGCGGCGCCGGCTTTCCGGCAGGGCGCAAATGGCGCATCGTGCGGGCCGAGACGGGGCCGAAGCTGATGGCGGTGAACATCGACGAGGGCGAGCCGGGTACCTTCAAGGACCGGACCTACCTGGAGCGCGATCCGCATCGCTTCCTGGAGGGCATGCTGATCGCCGCCTGGGCGGTGGGCATCGACGACATCTACCTCTACCTGCGCGACGAATACCATGCCTGCCGCGTGATGCTGGAGCGCGAGCTGGCGAAGCTGCTGGCCGATCCGCCGGTGGCTAAGCTGCCCGGCATCCATCTGCGGCGCGGCGCCGGAGCCTACATCTGCGGCGAAGAGTCGGCGATGATCGAGTCGATCGAAGGCAAGCGTGGCATGCCGCGCCTGCGGCCGCCCTATGTCGCCCAGGTCGGCCTGTTCGGCCGGCCCACGCTGGAACACAATTTCGAAACCCTCTACTGGGTGCGGCAGATCGCGGAGCAGGGCGGCGCCTGGTTCGCTGCCCATGGCCGCCACGGCAGGAAGGGCCTGCGTTCCTTCTCGGTGTCGGGCCGGGTGAAGAAGCCGGGCGTCCACCTGGCGCCAGCCGGCATCACCGTCGCCGAACTGATCGAGGAATACTGCGGCGGCATGCAGGACGGCCACCAGTTCTATGCCTACCTGCCGGGCGGCGCTTCCGGCGGCATCCTGCCGGCGTCGCTGGGCGACGTCCCGCTCGACTTCGATACCCTGCAGCCGCACGGCTGCTTCATCGGCTCGGCGGCAGTGATCGTGCTGTCCGACCAGGACCGGGCCATCGACGCGGCGCGCAACATGATGGCCTTCTTCAAGGATGAGTCGTGCGGCCAGTGCACGCCCTGTCGCGCCGGCACCGCCAAGGCGCTGCAGCTCATCAGCCAGCCGCGCTGGGACGTGGAATTGCTCGGCGAACTGTCCGCCGTGATGCGCGACGCCTCCATCTGCGGCCTGGGCCAGGCCGCGCCGAATCCGGTGGACAGCGTGATCCGCCATTTCCCGCACGAACTCGAAGGCTGAACCATGAATGCCATCACTCCCAAGGAAGCACTGCAGCCGGCCGGGCAAGCCGTCAGCTTCAGCCTCAATGGCCGCACGGTCACGGCCCGGGCCGGCGAGACCCTGCTATCGGTCTGCAAGCGCGAAAACATCGACGTGCCGCATCTGTGCCACAAGGATGGACTGGAATCGGCCGGCAATTGCCGCGCCTGCGTGGTCGAGGTCGCCGGCGAGCGCACGCTGGCGCCGTCCTGCTGCCGCAGCGTGGCGCCAGACATGAAGGTGACCACCGACAGCGAGCGCGCCGTCAAGGCGCAGCGCATGGTGCTGGAACTGCTGCAATCGGACCTGCCCGAGGCCGATTACACCCGCCACAATGAAGTGGATGAATGGGCGCGGAAGATGGAAGTGGGCCGGCCGCGCTTCGCGCCGCGCGCGCCTTTTCCATCGGATTATTCGCACCCGGCCATCAGCGTCAACCTGGACGCCTGCATCCAGTGCACCCGCTGCCTGCGCGCCTGCCGCGACGAGCAGATGAACAATGTCATCGGCCTGGCGCTGCGCGGCGAGGCTGCCACCATCGTCTTCGACATGGGCGACCCGATGGGCAACTCCACCTGCGTCGCCTGCGGCGAATGCGTGCAGGCCTGCCCGACCGGCGCCATCATGCCGGCGCGCGGCGCCGCCCTGGCCGTGCCCGACAAGTCGGTGGACTCCGTCTGCCCCTACTGCGGCGTCGGCTGCCAGCTGACCTACCATGTGAAGGACAACCGCATCGAGTATGTGGAAGGGCGCGACGGCCCGGCCAATTCCGGGCGGCTGTGCGTCAAGGGGCGCTATGGCTTCGACTACGCGCATCATCCGCAGCGCCTGACCAGGCCGCTGATCCGCCGCGCCGATGCGCCCAAGCGAGCCGACATGGCGATGAATCCGGAAGACGTGCTGTCGGTGTTCCGCGAGGCGAGCTGGGAAGAGGCGCTGGCGCTCGCCGCCGGCAAGTTGAAGACGATACGCGACCAGCACGGCGGCCGGGCGCTGGCGGGCTTCGGCTCGGCCAAGGGCAGCAACGAGGAAGCTTACCTGTTCCAGAAGCTGGTGCGCACCGGTTTCGCCAGCAACAACGTCGACCACTGCACCCGCCTGTGCCATGCCTCCTCGGTGGCAGCGCTGCTCGAAGGCATAGGCTCGGGCGCGGTGTCGAATCCGGTGCGGGATATCGAACAGGCGGACGTTGCCATCATCATCGGCGCCAACCCGACGGTGAACCATCCGGTCGCGGCCACCTGGATGAAGAACGCGGCCGCCGCAGGCACCAGGCTGATCGTGCTGGACCCGCGCCGCTCTGAACTGGCAGCCATCGCCCATCGCCATCTGCAATTCAAGCCGGACACCGATGTGGCGCTGCTCAACGCGATGATGCATGTGATCGTGGAAGAGGGCCTGGTCGATGAAGGCTTCATCGCCGACCGCACCAGCGGTTTCGAGGCGCTCAAGGCAAATGTCGCCGCCTACAGCCCGGAGAAGATGGCGCCGATCTGCGGCATCGATGCCGATACCATCCGCTACGTGGCGCGGTTGTACGCCAGCGCCAAGTCGGCCATGATCCTGTGGGGCATGGGGGTGTCGCAGCATGTGCACGGCACGGATAACGCGCGCTGCCTGATCGCGCTGGCGCTGATGACCGGCCAGATCGGCAGGCCCGGCACCGGCCTGCATCCGCTGCGCGGGCAGAACAACGTGCAGGGCGCGTCCGACGCGGGACTGATCCCGATGATGTATCCCGATTACCAGCGCGTCGACAATCCGGAGGCGAAGGCGAGATTCGAGTCGCTGTGGGGCATGGCGCTCGACGACCGCCCCGGCCTCACGGTGGTGGAAGTGATGAAGGCGATCAAGGCCGGCGAAGTGAAGGGCATGTACATCATGGGCGAGAATCCGGCGATGTCCGATCCGGATGCCAACCACGCCCGGGAGTCGCTGGCGGCGCTCGAGCATCTGGTGGTGCAGGACATCTTCCTCACCGAAACCGCCTACCTGGCCGACGTGGTGCTGCCGGCCTCCGCCTTCGCCGAGAAGACCGGCACCTTCACCAACACCGACCGGCTGGTGCAACTGGGCCGGCAGGCGATCGACCCGCCGGGCGATGCGAGGCAGGACCTCTGGATCATCCAGCAGATGGCCAATGGCTTGGGACTCGACTGGCGCTACGGCGACGTGGCCGAGGTGTTCGACGAGATGCGCCGCTCCATGCCCAGCATAGGCGGCATCACCTGGGAACGGCTGCAGCGGGAAGATGCGGTCACCTATCCCTGTATGCAGGAAGGCGATCCCGGCGCGCCGGTGGTGTTCACCGACAGCTTTCCGACGGCCACCGGCCGTGCGCGCTTCGTGCCGGCCGACATCATCCCGGCGGCGGAAAGGCCGGATGCCGACTATCCCTTGGTGCTGATCACCGGCCGCCAGCTGGAGCATTGGCATACCGGCAGCATGACGCGCCGGGCCGGCGTGCTGGATGCGCTGGAGCCGGATCCGGTGGCCCTGGTGCATCCGCTCGACCTCGCCGATCTCGGCGTGGCGCCGGGCGGCGTTATCACCATCGCTTCGCGGCGCGGCGAGGTCAGCCTGTATGCCCGCGCCGACGACAGCTCGCCGCCCGGCGCGGTGTTCGTCCCGTTCTGCTACTACGAGGCGGCGGCGAACCGGCTCACCAACGATGCTCTCGACCCCTTCGGCAAGATTCCGGAGTTCAAGTACTGCGCCGTCCGCATTACCCCGGGCGGCACGCCGCCGCATCAGTCCAGCTTCGGCGGCGGCCAGATCCTCGCCCGCGCCGGCGACATGCGGGCCGCCTGACGCATGCCGCCGCGGCCGCTGCTGTCGAATGCCGAAGGCGCGCTGATCCACGAAGTGGAAGCGGTGGATGAGCGCGGCCGCACCACCACCATTGCCATTCCGGTGGAGCGGCCGCTCACGCTGTATCTCGACAGGCGCGAGATCGTCACGCTGATGACCATCGGCGCCGCGCCGGAGGCGCTGGCGCTCGGCTACCTGCGCAACCAGCGGCTGGTCAGCGCCATCGAGGATATCGTCGCGGTGCAGGTGGACTGGGAAGTGGATGCGGCCGCCGTGGTGACGGCAAGCGGATCGGCCGGCCTCGACAGCCGGCTTGCCCGCCGCACCATTACCAGCGGCAGCGCCGAAGGTTCGGGTTTCGGCAACCTGATGCAGGAAGTGGATGCCATCCGCCTCCCGCCCGACGCCCGGCTGCAGCAATCGACCTTGTATCGGATTATTGATACCATCCGCCTGCAGCCGTCGATCTACAAGCGCGCCGGTTCCATCCATGGCTGCGCGCTGTTGTCGGCCGGGGGCGACTTGCTGTACTTCGTGGAAGACGTCGGCCGCCACAACGCGGTGGATGCCATCGCCGGCAAGATGTGGCTGGATGGCGTGGCGGGCGGCGACAAGGTGTTCTACACCACCGGCCGCCTGACCTCGGAGATGGTGATGAAGGGAGCTCAGATGGGCATCCCTTTCCTGCTGTCGCGTTCCGGCACCACGCAGATGGGCAACGTGGTCGCCCGCAGGCTCGGCATGACCATGCTGGCGCGCTGCAGCGGCAGGCATTTCCTTTTGCTGTCCGGCGAGGAAAGGTTGGCCATGGATGTGCCGGACGATGACTGAGCCTTTCCCTGATGTCCATACCCGATGCCGTCGGCAGCGCCTTCCTGCTGCTGTTTTCCGGTGATGCCGCGCTCTGGCGCATCATCTGGATCTCCCTCAAGACCTCCATCGTCGGCCTGCTGATCGCCGCGCCGATCGCCATCCTGGCCGGCTATGCCATCGCCAGCTTTTCCTTCCGCGGCCGGCGCGTGCTGATCTGGCTGTCGCAGGCGGCCCTGTCGCTGCCGACGGTGCTGATCGGCCTGCTGCTCTATCTCACCCTGTCGCGCCAGGGTCCGCTGGGCGCATTGCAGATGCTGTTCACCCAGTCGGGCATCATCGCCGGCCAGGTGCTGATCGCGCTGCCGGTGCTGGTGGCCTTCACATTGAGCGCGGTGCAGGCGGCCGACCCGCGCCTGGCGGAAACGGCCATCGCCCACGGCGCTTCGAGCTGGCGGGTGCTGCTCACCGTGCTGCACGAAGTCCGCTTCGGCGTGATGGCGGCGGTGATCAACGGCTTCGGCCGGGTAATCTCCGAAGTCGGCTGCGCCCTCATGGTGGGCGGCAACATCGCCGGCGAAACCCGCACCATCACCACCGCCATCGCGCTCGAAACCAGCAAGGGCGATTTCGCCCAGGGCATCGCCCTCGGCATCGTATTGGTAGCCATCGCACTCGCGATCAACGCGGTGCTGGTTCTGCTGCAAGGCGATACCCGCACGGCGCGGGCGGCGATTTGACCGTATTTCGGAACAACCCATGCACGATCCGCTCACCCTGCACCTGTTTTGCCGTGTCATCGACAATTACGGCGACATCGGCATCTGCTGGCGCTTTGCCAGGCAACTGCATCAGGAGCACGGCATTGCGGTGACGTTGTGGGTGGACGACCTGCGCAGCTTTCACCGTATCTGTCCTGAGGTGTCCGTGGCCATGGACACTCAGGTCGTTGCCGGGATCGGTGTACGCTATTGGCGAACGCAGGACGGTGCGTTCTCTACGGATGACATTGCCGACATGGTCATCGAATTCTTCGGGTGTGATCTTCCCCCGGGCTATATCGCTGCCATGGCGCAGTGCGCGCCCCCGCCGGTTTGGCTCAACCTTGAAGGCTTGACGGCCGAGGAATGGGTCGAGGGCTGCCACACGCTACCGTCGCCGCATCCGCGCTTGCCGTTGACGAAATACTTCTTTTTTCCCGGGTTCACGGCGAAAACCGGTGGCCTGCTCCGGGAAGCTTCCCTGGAGGATGATCGTCTCCGATTCCAGTCGGACCCGGCGCGCGTGAACGCGTTTTTCGCTCGCTTGGGCGTCACGCCGACGGAGTTGGCAGCCTTGAAAGTATCGCTGTTCTGCTATCCGCATGCCCCCGTGGCCTCCTTGTTCGATGCGTGGCAACACGGGGAAAGTCCGGTCACATGCTTCGTTCCCGAGGGCGTGGCCCCTGATGCCGTGCATGCATTTTTTGGCAGGGTTGCAATGTCGGGGGATCTCTGCCGCCAAGGCGCATTGTCGGTCCGCATCCTGCCTTTTGTTCCCCAGCAGGATTACGACAAGCTCTTGTGGGCGTGCGATCTGAACTTCGTGCGCGGGGAAGATTCCTTCGTGCGGGCACAGTGGGCCGAAAAGCCCTTCGTGTGGCATATCTATCCTCAGGACGAAGACCTCCATCACAAGAAATTGCGGGCGTTCCTGGATCGTTATGCTACGGACAATGACGGCTTGCGTTCTTTTTCATTGCATTGGAATGGAGCGCCGCCGGAACAACCTTTGGCAGTGGCCAATACCTTGACGCAGTGGCGCGCTTTGCAGGCAAATCTCCCCAGCTTGGCGAAAAGGGCTGGCCAATGGAAAAGCCTGATGATGTCTCTTGGAGACTTCACCTCGAACCTGCTTGAATTCGTGCACGCACGCCGATCGGCGCCAGCGGAAAAATAGGTATAATGCGCGGTTAATTTACGCCGAGCGTCCTACGCTCGCGGTTCGATCCGATTCGAACTGTCAGCGCCGTTGGCCATGAAGCGGCAAATGGTTTTTATGCAATCCAATTCTTACCACTATTTATTATGAAACCTGCAAAAGAAGTTCGTGTTGGCAATATCATCATGGTCGACGGCAAGCCTTTCATCGTGCTGCGCTCCGATGTCAACGGTTCGAGCCGCACCGGCTTTACCTATAAATGGAAGATGAAAAATCTGTTGACCGGCGCTCCGCTGGAAAACGTCTTCCGCGGCGACGACAAGTTCGATGTCGTCGTCCTCGAAAAGAAACCGGTGACGTTTTCCTACTTTGCCGATCCGCTGTATGTGTTCATGGATGAGGAATACAACCAGTACGAAATCGAGAAGGAAAACCTGGGCGACGCCCTGAATTACCTCGAAGACGGCATGGCATGCGAAGCGGTGTTTTACGACGGCAAGGCGATTTCCGTTGAACTGCCGACCACGATCGTGCGCGAAGTGACCTACACCGAGCCGGCTGTCAAGGGCGATACTTCGGGCAAGGTACTGAAGCCGGCCAAGCTTTCCACCGGTTTCGAAATCCCGGTTCCGCTGTTTGTCGACATCGGCGACAAGATCGAGATCGATACGCGCACCGGCGAATACCGCAGCCGCTCGAAGTAAGCGCTGCGCGTCATGCGTTGAAATCAAAAGCCACGGCAAGCCTGCTTCCGTGGCTTTTTCTTTATCCATCGATTTTCTCAATCCCGATGCCAAAGCTTCTGCCATCCGCCTTGCTTGCCCTGTCCATCCTCGCCGGCTGCGCTACCCATGGCAGTGACCGCACGAGAGCCGATTCCGGCGTGGCCGCGCCATCGACGTCCGTCATTCCGGTTCCTGGTCAGATCACGATTCAGGATCGCGAGGGCGCAGCCGTGCTGGAGAAAGTGCAGCCCCATGTGGGCGTGTCCTCCAACGTGGTGGAGAAGCTGGCCCATGCGCAGGGATGCATGAGCGAGAAGGGCGCGGGATTGATTACCCAGAAGGGACCGGTGGAAATCTATCGCATGCAGTGCGACGACGGCCGCGTCTTCAATGCGCGTTGCGAGCTGCGGCAATGCGGGCCGCTGCGCTGAGCTACATCACCTGCCGTATCCTGGCGATGCGCTCGCTGGTGGCGGGGTGCGTCGAGAGATAGGCGACCGGGCCGTCATCTTTGGGCTTGATCGATTCCAGCAGCCTGACCAGGCTTGCGGCCGGCACGCCATTGGACTTCATCATCGCCAGCGCGTAATCATCCGCCTCCCGTTCTGCATCGCGCGAATAGTGCAGGTCGAGCAGCATGGCCGGCACGCTCGCCACGATGGTCGACACGTCGCCGAATAGCAGGCTCATCCCGGCTCCCACCACGGAAGTTTGAATCAGACGGCGCATGAAATGGCGCTGATCGAGATGGCCCAGTTCATGCGCCAGCACACCGACGATGGCGTCGTCATCCGCTGCCAGTTTCACCAGTTCATCCGTCAGCACGATATCGCCCGAAGGGAGAGCGAATGCATTTGGTCCGACAGGCCCGGAACGGAAATGGAGACGCGGCGTATCGCCTTCCTGATGCGGACGAAGCAATGCGGCGAAGCGCTTGAGTATCGCTTCTTGCCGCTCCTTGGGAACGCTGCTCGCTTTGAACAGTTGGTCATCCAGCATCCTGAAGCTTTCCTTCCCGATGCGCCGCTCGAGCGAGATGGGCGTCATGCCAGCAATCAGTTTCGCGCCGGCCGGCAGCAGCACCTGGTAACCGAAAACCAGGCCGAGCAGCACCAGGACTACCGCGATCAATGCGCCATGCCAGCTTTGCTCCAGGCGTTCGGTCAGCATCTTTGCGTGGCCGGTGCTGCGCAGCAGGTCCTCGAAGGCGGCGTCATCCCGGATTTCCAGGAAGGCGCCATCCGGAAAAGTCACCTTGCGGGGCGCGCCGCCCAACTTGCTGGAAACCCGTAGCTCCCTGATCGGCTGCACCAGCATCAGCGCGCTGTCAATGCCTCTGACATAAGCGACGCCGCGCTGCACGGACAGTTCCACGGAATGCTTGCGGGACGTGCGGCCATCGAAAAAGTAAGCGGCTATGGTCATCGTCGTCAGAGCGCGATATCGAAATCAAAGACGTCAGCCATGCCTTCGCCGAGCGCCGATACCGAGGCGGTTTCCGCGGCTACGAATTCATCCAGGCTGGAGGCCGGCTGCATTTGCATCGATTCGATGCGGTACTTGAGCATGCGGATCTGCGCGAAGGGCGTGAACAGGCCGAAGGTGAGGGCTGTGGCGACGAGATTCGTCAGGATGATGAAAATCGCTTTGCCGGCCTTCGCCCGGCTGCGAAAGCGATGGCGGCCAAGCGTGGTCTGGTTCCATACCAAATTCTGGACTTGAATCAGAACCAGAGAGACGAACGCACCGACCACCGCCATGATGGTGAAGCCGGCCGGTACGAGGAGCAGAAATCCGAGCCACCTTTTTTCAGGGCTGTCGATCGTCTTCTGCAGGAGCATGATCAACATACCGAATCCAAGGACGCTGACCAGGATGATGGGTATGCCGACAAGCGCCCATTTCCCGAAGACCCTGTAGAAGTCCTTCGCGCTGGCGGTGAAGCCGAACCTGGTGACGCCATAGGCGCTTTCGCCATGTTGAAAGCGCTTCAGCCGCTGATAGGCGAGGGGTCCCAGGCAGCCCAATGACAGTCCGCTCAGGGACGGCCACAGCAGGAATGCCGAATAAGCCTTTTTCCGGCTGCCGATGAAGCGAAAGCGCACGCCGCGATAGCTAGTGTTGTGCAGCTTGAATTGCAAGCTCTTCCACATCAGGATGGGTATCAGGACGGTCATTGCGATGGACAGGACGCCCGCAATGCCCGTGCTGAACTTCGCGACGAACTGGTAGGCAATCGCGATGACCACCATCACGATCCGCCCCTTCAGGATGGCGACCGGATCGCCGTGGTACTCGAAGCTGCATCCGTCGAGGCGGGTATGCCGGTAGAAGTAGCGTGTCTTGCGGACCTTGGCCCAGGCCGAGTAGATGCCCAGGGTGAGCACGGTCAAGGCAAGGTTGACGATCCAGATGCGGAAGTATTCGGCGCCGTTGCCGGTGAACTGGAAAGGCTCGACGATATGCTTCGCCTGATGCGCCGGCGGATTGAGCGCGCTCGCCTGAGGGGACGAAGAAAGCTCTGTGGTCATAAGGCTTTTCCTTTCATCAATATGATGGAAAGGTCGACCACAATTACCACTTTGTCAACGTTTTCGGCGCGACTTTTTCCTTGCTGTTGTAGGTATGCCAGAGAAGCGGTGAACGACGTCTTGAATTCACCGCTTCATGGCCGACTTCTACTCGCTCGCCACCTGCAGCACCAGCTTGCCGAAATTGCGGCCTTCGAACAGCATCAGCAGCGCATCTGGAAAATTCTCCAGTCCCTGTACGACGTCCTCGCGTGTCTTGAAACTTCCTTCCTTCATCCAGCGCGCCATCTCCGCGACTGCCAGGTGATAGCGATCGGCGTAGTCGAACACCACCATGCCTTCCATCCGCGCCCGGTTCACCAGCAGCGAGAGATAGTTGGACGGTCCCTTTACCGGCGCCGTGTTGTTGTATTGCGAGATGGCGCCGCAAATGACGATGCGGGCCTTGAGGTTGATGCGGGTCAGCACGTCATCCAGGATGTCGCCGCCGACATTGTCGAAGTAGACGTCCACGCCCTTCGGACAAAGGGTCTTCAATCCCTGCTTCACCGGCTCATGCTTGTAGTCGATACAGGCGTCGAAGCCGAGTTCGTTGACCACGAAGTCGCACTTTTCCCTTCCGCCGGCGATGCCGATGACGCGGCAGCCCTTGTGCCTGGCGATCTGGCCCACGCTCTGGCCAACGGCGCCTGCTGCCCCCGACACCACCACGGTTTCTCCCGGCCTGGGCTGGCCGACTTCGAGCAGGCCGAAGTAGGCGGTCATGCCCGGCATGCCCAAAGCATTTAGATAAGCCGGCAAAGGCGCGGCGCCCGGATCGATCTTGTGAAAGGCAGCGGCGCGATCATCGGCCTGGCCTATCCAGTACTCCTGCACCCCTGTTACGCCGGAAATCACATCGCCCGCCTGGAAGCGCGGCGATCGGGACTCCAGCACCTTGCCAATGCCGCCGGCGCGCATCACTTCACCGATGCCCACGGGCGGAATATACGATTTGCCTTCGTTCATCCACCCGCGCATGGCGGGATCGAGCGAAATGTAAAGGATCTTTACCAGGATTTCCCCATCCTGGAGCGGCCTTGTTGCTGCTTCATCGAATTGCCAGTCGCTGTTCTTGGGCAAGCCCACCGGGCGGGCGGCGAGGCGGAATTGGCGGTTCTTGAGCGTTGGTGCTTGAGTTGTCATTTTCCCTCCTTGATGGGATTGTCCCTCTGAATTGAACGCCATAAGCTTATGGGCGCTGGCGAGATTCGGAAGCATAACGCTAAATTAGAACAGGCGTTCTTTTTTACAAAGTTTAACAGTGGCGGAACTTTCCGGCTGGCATGATGACCAACGCTGGCACCACAACATTGCCGTGTTTAAACACGCAGGCGCCATTCAGTGCAGACGTCGTTCGCACCGTGTAACCGCTCATGCGGCGACGCGCGTTGACCTCGTCGATTCATGCAAATTCAGGACAGGTCCTGCAAACTTTAGGAGGTTCCATGCTTCGATCCGATTCGCTTTTTGGCAAGCGCGACAACCCGACCAATTCGCCGCTCAACGGCTCGCCTGCCACTGGCGTGATGCCGGCCAGCGCCGCTGGCGGCATGACCAAGCCGGCACCGATCGGCGGCCTTTCCGCCGTGCCTTCCGCACCCGCCTCCAGCGATGCCCAGGCCGGCAACGCTGAGGCCGGCAGCAAGCTGATCGTCGGTCCCAACATCAAGCTCAAGGGCGTCGAGATTACCGACTGCCATACCCTCGTGGTCGAAGGCCGCGTGGAAGCCACCATGGATTCCAACGTGATCCAGATTGCCGAATGCGGCGCCTTCATCGGCAAGGCTGAAATCGACATCGCCGAAATCCGCGGCGAGTTCGACGGCGAGCTGATCGTGCGCCAGAAGCTGGTGATTTATGCCACCGGCCGCGTCACCGGCAAGATCCGTTACGGCAAGCTGGTCATCGAAGAAGGCGGCCAGATTTCCGGCGAAATTCAAGTCGGCGTCAACGCTCCGGCCAAGCCGCTCACCGTGGCCAAGGCAGGCTAAGCGCAAGCAACAGCAATTCGAACGCATGCAGCCGCCCTTGGGGAAGAGTGCGGCAGCGTTGCAATGATCGGCCTCCCGCAGGGAAGCCGGTTGCGGGCGGCCCCTCGAAGAACCGCCCGATGACCCGGACCGCATGGCGTGTCCGGGTTTTTTTATGGCTTGCCGAAGACGCCTGTATGGACAGGCAGGCATGATCCGCTCAAGCCATGCGACAATAGCCGACTTTGGCCATCGCGCCCCAAGTGGCGATCGTTCGCCCGGCAACCCGCTTATTCTTTCATGATGCATCCGGAATACATTCTCACGCTTTCCTGTCCCGACCAGCGGGGCATCGTCCACCGCGTCTCCGGCTTTCTCGCCGAGCACGGCTGCAACATCATCGATTCGGCGCAATTCGGCGATGCCCAGTCGCAGCTGTTCTTCATGCGCGTGCATTTCGCGGCGGAGGACGCCAGCGTCAGCGATGCCGGCCTGCGCAGCGATTTCGCGGCTCTTGCCGCTTCCATGCAGATGAACGCGCGCATCGACGACGCCCGCCGCAAGCCGCGGGTGATGATCATGGTGTCGAAGATCGGCCATTGCCTCAACGACCTGCTGTTCCGCTACCGCAGCGGCCTGCTGCCGGTGGAAATTCCGGCCATCGTCTCCAACCACACCGAGTTCTATCAGCTGGCGGCGAGCTACAACATCCCGTTCCATCACCTGCCGCTGGCCGCGGGCGCTTCGCCGGACGCCAAGCGCGCGCAGGAGCAGCGCGTCATGGAGATCGTCGAGTCCAATGACATCGACCTGGTGGTCCTGGCGCGCTACATGCAGATTCTCTCGCCGCAGATGTGCGAGGCGCTGAAGGGCAGGGCGATCAACATTCACCACTCCTTCCTGCCCAGCTTCAAGGGCGCCAAACCTTACTATCAAGCGCATGAGCGCGGCGTGAAGCTGATCGGCGCCACCGCCCATTTCGTCACCAGCGATCTGGACGAGGGACCGATCATCGAGCAGGACGTGGAGCGGGTCGATCATGCGATGGACCCGGAAACATTGACCGCCATAGGCCGCGACGTCGAATGCGTGGTGCTGGCGCGGGCGGTGAAATGGTTCGTCGAGCACCGCATCCTGCTCAATGGCCACAAGACGGTGGTGTTCAAATAACTAGCCCAAGCCGGCATCGCCGGCGGCATGAAAACGAATGGCGCCCGCGGGCGCCATTTTCATTGGACATTCACCAATCTACCCATCAGGCCGGCAACACCCGCCGCAGCCAGCGGCCGATATCCTCGACCTCCTCCTGGCATACGGAATGCGGCATGACGTACTCATGCCACTCCACCGAATAACCCATCTCCACCAGCAGGTCGCGCGATCGTTCGGCGCGATCGATCGTGATGACGGAATCGCTTCTGCCGTGGGCGAGGAAAATAGGCGTCTGCTGGTTGGCGGCATGCCGCTCCGCCGCCACGGTGGCGTGGATCGGCAGATAGCCCGACAGGCAGAGCAGGCCGGCCAGCTTCTCCGGATGGCGCAGCCCGGTCTGCAGCGTCATCGCGCAGCCCTGGGAAAAACCGGCGAGCACGATGCGCTCGGCCGGGATGCCACGCTGCTTTTCCCGGGCAATCAGCTGCTCCACCATGGTCTGCGACTTGCGCAGTCCTGCTTCATCCTCGCGCCGCGACAGGTCGGTGGCGACGATGTCGTACCAGGCCCGCATCACATAGCCGTTGTTGATGGTCACCGGCATGGTGGGCGCATGCGGGAACACGAAGCGGATGGCCGGGCAGTCGGTGAGATCCAGTTCTCGCACGATGGGCACGAAGTCGGAGCCGTCGGCGCCGAGGCCGTGCAGCCAGATGACCGAGGCGGTGGGGTTGGGAGCGGTTTCAATCTGGATGGCGTCGAGTGCCTGAGTCATCGGAAGTCCGTGAAATTGTAAGCGGATGTGTTTTCGGTAAGCGCCCGCCGCAGGCGGCCGGGCGACGGATCAGCGCTGGCGGATGGCCGATTTCGGGCGGAATGCCTTGCACACCGATTCGTCGGTCTCGATGTACGGGCCGCCGATCAGGTCGATGCAATAGGGCACCGCGGCGAAGATGCCCGGTACCAGCTGCTTTCCGTCGGAATCCTTGAGCCCTTCCAGCGTCTCCTTGATGGACTTCGGCTGCCCCGGCAGGTTCATGATCAGCGCCGCATGGCCGGCAGTCTCGCGGATCACCGCCACCTGGCGCGACAGGATGGCGGTCGGCACGAATTTCAGACTGATCTGCCGCATCTGCTCGCCGAAACCCGGCATTTCCTTGGTGCCGACGGCCAGCGTGGCTTCCGGCGTGACGTCGCGCCGCGCCGGGCCGGTGCCGCCGGTGGTGAGCACCAAGTCGCAGCGCATCACATCCACCAGTTCGATCAGCGCCTGCTCGATGCGGTCGCGCTCGTCGGGAATCAGCCGGGTTTCCATCTTCCATGGGCTGGTCAGCGCGGCGCCGAACCAGTCGCGCAGGGCTGGGATGCCCTGGTCCTGGTAGACGCCGCTGGAGGCCCGGTCGGAAATCGACACCAAGCCGATCAGAAGTTCTTCAGGATTGGTCTTCGTCGCTGTCGTCATGCTCGTCGGTGGAAGCTTCGTCGGAAGAAGATGGGGAGGAGGCCTTCTGCAGATCCTTCAGGATCTGGAAGATTTCGCGGTAAGCCTTGGGCGGCTTGCTTTCCGCCTGCTCCTTGCGCGCATTGCGGATCAGGGTGCGCATCTGCTGCGCGTTGAGTTCCGGATGCTGCTCGATCAGGTCGGTCAGCGCCTTGTCGTCGGCCAGCAGCTTCTCGCGCTTGCGTTCGAGCGCATGCAGTGCCGCCGTCTCTGACTTGGAGGCGCCTTTCCAGGCATCGAGGGTGCGCTGGATGGCGGCGACTTCGTCTTCCTCTAGGGTGCGCATCTTCTTGCCGACGAACTGCATCTGGCGCCGGCGGCCTTCATGGTCCTTGATGCGCTGGCATTCGAGGATGGCGTCGCGCACGTCTTCCGGCATCGGCACGCGCATCACGCGCTCGCGCGGCTGCGCCACGAGTTCCGCGCCGAGATCCTGCAGCGCGGTCATTTCCCGTTTCAACTGGGATTTCGATGGGCGGTCGTATTCCTGCTCGAATTCATTCGATTTGAAACCGACCGAGCCCCTGTTTGCATTTGGCATGGTGAGGGAGTGGATCGCCAGAACGGCGATCGCGGTAGCAATTCATAAACGACGCTATGATAGCTGTTTTCCACCTCTTTCGACTGCCTGCCCATGACGACGACCGCGATCTTCACCCATAGCCAGGAACAATTGCAGGAAATCGCCCAGGATGTCCTGCGTTTCGCTAAGGAAAAGGGCGCGTCGCAGGCAGCGGTACAGATCAGCGAAGGCAATGGCTTGTCGGTTTCGGTGCGCAAGGGCGGCATCGAAACCATCGAACAAAACAAGGACAAGGGCATCGGCGTCACCATCTATCTCGGCGAGCCGGGCAATATGCGGCGCGGCAACGCGAACACGTCGGATTTCTCGCCGTCCGCCTTGCGCGATACGGTGGAAGCGGCCTACAACATCGCCCGCTTCACCGCAGTCGACGACTGCGCCGGCCTGCCGGAGGAGGACATGCTTGAGCGCTCACCGCAGGATCTCGGACTGTGCTTTCCCTGGACGGTCACGACCGAGGAAGCGGTGCAGTTGGCGCAGCGCTGCGAAGCCGCCGCCTTCGCGGTCGATTCGCGTATCACCAACAGCGAGGGCGCCAGCGTCTATGCCCAGCAATCGCATTTCGTGTCGGCCAACTCGCTCGGCTTCATGGGCGGCTATCCCTATTCACGCCATACGATGTCGGTGGCGCCAATTGCCGGCAAGGGCGCGAACATGCAACGCGACAGCTGGTATTCATCGGTGCGCGACCCGGCCCGGCTGGCGAATCCCGAAGCGATCGGACGCTATGCCGCCGAACGCGCGCTATCGCGCCTGAATGGCCGCAAGCTCGATACCCGCAAATGCCCGGTGCTGTTCGAAGCGCCGCTGGCCGCCGGCTTGATCGGCGCCTTCGTGCAGGCGGTATCGGGCGGCGCGCTTTACCGCAAGTCCAGCTTCCTGCTCGATTCACTCGGCAAGGAAGTGTTCGCGCCGCACATCCGTATCGCGGAAGACCCGCATATCGTCGGCGGCATCGGCGCCGCGCCCTTCGACGACGAGGGCGTGAAGACCCTCCGCCGCGACGTGGTGAAGGACGGCGTGCTGAATGGCTATTTCCTTTCCACCTATTCCGCCCGCAAGCTCGGCATGCAGACCACCGGCAACGCCGGCGGCTCGCATCACCTTGCGTTCACTTCCAGCCACGGCGCGCCCGAGGATGGCCTGAGCGGCATGCTGCGCCGCATGGGCACCGGCCTGCTGGTGACCGAGCTGATGGGACAGGGCGTCAATTACGTGACGGGGGATTATTCCCGCGGCGCGTCCGGCTTCTGGGTCGAGGATGGGGAGATCGCCTATCCGGTGGAAGAGATCACCATCGCCGGCAATCTGAAGGACATGTTTCGGCACATCGTCGCGGTCGGCGGCGATGTGCTGGCGCGCGGCGGGCGCGAGACCGGCTCCATCCTGGTGGAAAACATGACGGTTGCCGGCGGCTGATGCCTTGACATCCGGCGGCATCTGCCTGACGGTGGCGACGGGCGGCGTTCTTCCCTGCCTTGAGTGCTTGCGATGGTTTGCCTCACACCGGCTTATGTTGGTGCACCGGCGTGCCGTCGTCTTCCAGCAGCGCCTCCGGTTCCTCGGCTTCCGCCGCGCTTTCGCCATCGAGGTGCGCGCGCAGCCGCTGCATGTCGACGTCCCCGGTCCATTTTCCCACCACCACCGTGGCCACGCCGTTGCCGATCAAATTGGTCAGCGCCCTTGCTTCGGACATGAAGCGGTCGATGCCCAGAATAAGCGCCAGGCCGGCTACCGGCACGCCACCGACTGCGGATAGCGTCGCCGCCAGCACGATGAAGCCGCTGCCGGTGATGCCGGCCGCGCCCTTGGAGGTCAAGAGCAACACCGCAAGCAAGGTCAATTGCTGCGTCAGGGTCATCGGCGTGTCGGTCGCCTGGGCGATGAAGACGGCCGCCATGGTCAGGTAGATCGAGGTGCCGTCCAGATTGAAGGAGTAGCCGGTTGGAATCACCAAGCCCACCACCGACTTCCTTACGCCGAGATTTTCCAGCTTGGCCATCATGCGCGGCAGTACCGACTCGGATGAGGAAGTGCCGAGCACGATGAACAGTTCCTCCTTGATGTACTTGACGAACTTCCACACGCTGAATCCATGAAACATCGCGATCAGGCCGAGCACGACAAAGATGAAGATGAGGCAGGTCGCGTAGAAGGTCGCCATCAGCTTGGCCAGGGAAAGCAGGGAGCCCACGCCGTATTTGCCGATGGTGAAAGCCATCGCGCCGAAGGCGCCTATCGGCGCGGCCTTCATGATGATGCCGACGATGCCGAAGAAGACGTGCGAAATCTTCTCGATGAACTCGAACACGATGCTGTTGCGGCCGCCAAAGCGGTGCAGCGCGAAGCCGAAGAGAATGGAGAACAGCAGCACCTGCAGGATGTCGCCCTTGGCGAAGGCATCCACCATGCTTGTGGGGATGATGTTCATCAAGAAGTCGGTGGTGTCTTGCATCTTGCCGGGGCCGGTGTAGGCGGCGATGCTCTTGGTGTCGAGCGCCTTTGGGTCGACATGCATGCCGCCACCCGGCTGCACCACGTTGACGATGATCAGGCCGACGATGAGCGAGATGGTGCTGACGATTTCGAAATACAGCAACGCCAGACCGCCGGTCTTGCCCACCTTCTTCATGTCTTCCATGCCGGCGATGCCGAGCACCACGGTGCAGAAGATGATAGGCGCGATGATCATCTTGATCAGCTTGATGAAACCATCGCCCAACGGTTTCATCTCCGCGCCGAGAGCAGGGTAAAAGTATCCGAGCAGCACGCCGATCACGATGGCGGTGAGGACCTGCAAATAGAGTGATTTGTACAGAGGCTGCTTTTCCATGCTCGACTCCCGAGAGGCGCATCGCATTGCGTCAAGCCTTTGCAGGCCGAGGCCCCTGATCCAAGGAAGGGCGTCCCGGTTGGCTGCCGACACTGATGACGATGACTATTTGCGTAGAGTCGTGGTTTCGGCGGCAATTCCCGAAGATGGCCAAAAACGATGCTCAAAGCGCAAAAAATCGGGCGGTCTCGGATAAATCCCTAGGTTTCGATGGATGGTAGGGTCTAATACGTATTTATACGTAAGTTATTCTCCGAAAATCAGCGTTTTAGATTGCGGGTATGTTGCCACAATTCTAAAATCAGACCGGCTTCAGATTCGTGCATTCTTGCATCTCGGCCGTAATGGGTACTTTCAAGGGTTCTTCACTCTCAAGGAGACAATATGGAACGTCGTTCCTTTCTAAAAAAAGCTGCGGTTGGTGCGTCCGTCGGCGCGGTAGCCGCACCGGCTTTGGCGCAATCTCAGCCCACCATCAATTGGCGTCTGGCGTCGAGCTTCCCCAAGTCGCTTGACACCATTTACGGCGCGGCTGAAGTCTTGTCCCGACGCGTTGCCCAACTGACAGGCGGCAAGTTCAACATCCGTGTCTTTGCCGGCGGTGAAATCGTCCCGGCGCTGCAAGTAATGGATGCCGTCCAGGCCGGTACCGTCGAGATGGGCCACACCGCCTCTTACTACTATTTCGGCAAGGACCCCACATTTGCTTTCGACGGCGTTGTACCCTTCGGCCTCAATTCGCGTCAGCAGACCGCCTGGTTCGACCAGGGCGGCGGCCGCCAGCTGACCCGCGAGTTCTTCAAGGACTACGGTATCGTCAATTTCATGGGCGGCAATACCGGCGCGCAGATGGGTGGCTGGTTCCGCAAGGAAGTGAAGACGGTTCAGGACCTCAATGGCCTGAAGATGCGCATCGGTGGTTTCGCCGGCCGTGTGATGCAGCGTCTTGGCCTGGTGCCTCAGCAGATCGCCGGGGGCGATATTTATCCGGCACTGGAAAAAGGCACCATCGACGCCGCCGAGTGGATCGGTCCTTACGATGATGAAAAATTGGGTTTCAACAAGGTTGCTCCTTTCTACTACACCCCGGGTTGGTGGGAACCGAGCCTACAGCTCTCCTTCTATATCGGCATCAAGGAATGGGAGAAACTGCCCAAGGACTACCAGGCAGCTGTAGAAGCCGCTTCGTATGAATCCCATGTCACCATGCAAGCTGAATACGATGCCCGGAATCCGGCGGCGCTGGCCCGCTTGCTTAAGAACGGCGTCAAGCTGCGCAACTTCTCCAAGGAAATCATGGACGCCTGCTACAAGGCGGCAAATGATGTCATGGAAGAGGAAGCTTCCAAGAACGCCAAGTTCAAGAAAATCTATGATCCCTGGAAGCGTTTCCGTCAAGACCAAAACCAATGGTTCTCGGTGGCGGAAGTTCCCTTGCAAAATTACATGATCAATCGCAAGTAAGCCGACTTAGGTTCGTTAAGCCCGCAAATCAATTGCGGGCTTTTTCTTTTTGCCTTGGATCGGCAATTGAATTGTTTCCTTGACTAAGTTCCAGAAAAATCGGGCCTCTATAACAAATGGAGAACCATTCCGGTAATTACAGCGATTGGGCCGGGAAAATATCCACCAAGCTTGTGCTAGGCTGTTGATCAAAATTCAATGCCATGTTGCGATGCCGCATCGTTTTGTGTTGCAGTGCTTTACATGCGCACCCTACAATTTCCGGCATTCCAAGGGCAGGTAATCACCATCGAGCCACCTCGGATTCGAGACCTAAGTTTTATTCCTACAGGAGACCAAATGGAACGTCGTTCCTTTCTCAAGAAGGCCGCTGTCGGGGCCACGGCTGGAGCCGTTGCCGCTCCGGCGCTGGCCCAATCCCAGCCGACCATCAACTGGCGTCTGGCGTCGAGCTTTCCCAAGTCGCTTGACACCCTTTTCGGCACTGCTGAAATCTTCAGCAAGCGTGTTTCCCAGCTAACCGGCGGCAAGTTCAACATCCGGGTCTTCGCCGGCGGCGAGATCGTGCCTGCACTGCAGGTCATGGACGCGGTTCAGGCCGGTACCGTGGAAATGGGTCATACCGCGCCTTATTATTTCTTTGGCAAGGACCCGACGTTCGCCTTCGATTGCGCGGTGCCGTTCGGTATGAACTCGCGCCAGCAAACCGCTTGGTTTGATCAGGGTGGAGGCCGTGATTTGCTTCGGAATTTCTACAAGGACTACGGCATCATCAATTTCCTCGGCGGTAACACCGGCGCGCAGATGGGTGGCTGGTTCCGCAAGGAAATCAAAACGCTGAACGACATCAAGGGTCTCAAGATGCGTATCAGCGCCTTCGCCGGAAAGGTCATGGCGCCGCTCGGTCTCGTCCCTCAGCAACTGGCCGGTGCCGACATCTATCCTGCCCTGGAAAAAGGCACCTTGGATGCGGTCGAGTGGACCACGCCTTACGACGATGAAAAACTGGGCTTTTATAAAGTGGCGCCTTATTACTACGCACCGGGCTGGTGGGAGTCAGGCGCTCAATTGTCCTTTTACGTCGGCATCAAGGAATGGGAAAAGCTTCCGAAGGAGTACCAAGCTGCCATCGAAGCCGCCAGCGGTGAAGCCCATTTCACGATGCAGGCCGAGTACGATGCCAAGAATCCGGCTGCACTGGCGCGACTGATCAAGAACGGTGCCAAGCTGCGTTTCTTCTCCAAGGAAATCATGGAAGCCTGCTACAAGGCCGCAGTGACGACGATGGAAGAAGAAGCCTCGAAGAATGCCAAGTTCAAGGCGATCTACGAGCCATACAAGCGTTTCCAGCGTGACCAGAACCAGTGGTTCTCGGTCGCGGAAGCGCCGATGATGAATTTCATGAACGGCCGTAAATAAGCTGTCGATTCCCGGCGAGCCCGCTGCACGAAAGTGTCAGCGGGTTTTTTTATGGGTGAAGGTTCCGTAAGGCGGCTGGCAATCCGCACATGCGTGGTTGAACGCGAGCGGCGTACTCATGCTTTTGCCGAGTCCTGGCCAGCATGCGGATTGTCCGGACAAGAAAAAACCCTGCATGGCGAACCACGCAGGGTTTCAGGATGGCGGTAACTGGTTACTTCTTGTCGGAATCGGTCGAGAAGTTTAACTGCGGCGCCTCGCTTTCCTTGGCTTCGCCTTCCTTCTTTTCCTCGCCGGTTGAGAAGTTGAGCTGCGGCGTTTCCTCACCGCCCTGATCGGCGGGGCGATCGATCTTCAGCTCCAGCTGTTCTTTCATGTCGGTGCGCTCGGCTACCGAGACCAGGCTCGGGAAGGCGATGATCAGCGCCACCATGATGACCTGGATCAGCACGAAGGGCACGGCGCCCCAGTAGATGTCCGAGGTCTTCACTTCCTTAGATGCCACGGAGCGTAGATAGAAGAGCGCGAAGCCGAAAGGCGGATGCATGAAGGAAGTCTGCATGTTCACGCCGAGCAGCACACCGAACCAGATCAGGTCGATGCCGAGCTTGTCTGCCACCGGACCGACGAGCGGCACCAGGATGAAGGCCAGCTCGAAAAAGTCGAGGAAGAAGGCAAGGCCGAAGAACAGCAGGTTCACCACGATCAGGAAGCCGGTCGAGCCGCCGGGTAGGGAAGTCAAAAGATGCTCCACCCAGAGATCGCCGTTCACGCCCCGGAACACCAGGCCGAACACGCTCGAGCCGATCAGAATGAACAGCACAAAGCAGGACAAGCGTGTGGTTGAATCCATTGCCTGCTTCAGCAGCGACCAGGACAGACGACGATTCATCAGGGCCAGCACCATCGCACCGAAGGCACCCATGCCGCCGCCCTCGGTCGGCGTCGCGATGCCAACGAAGATCGTGCCGAGCACGAGGAAGATCAGCGCCAGCGGCGGAATCAGCACGAATACCACTTTCTCTGCCATGCGCGACAGCAGGCCGAGCTTCAGCTTGCGGTTCATCAGCGCCAGGATGAAGGCAGCGGCGATGCCGACGCCACCGGAGTAGATGCCGACTTCATCTGCAGCCGCGTTCGGACGAATGGAGCGTAGGTATGTCGCGAAAACGTAGGAAACTGCGATTGCGAAAACCGTAAGCAGCAGCAGTGAAATCACGCCGCTGCGTCCGTTCGGTTCCCGCAGATTGCGGGCTTCCAGCGGCAGTGCAGGAGCGGTCGCCGGGCGAACGATCGTCATCAGCATTACATAGCCGGCGTACATCAGGGTAAGCAGCAGACCGGGGAAAAAGGCTGCCTTGTACATGTCGCCAACCGAACGTCCAAGCTGGTCTGCCATCACGATCAGGACCAGCGACGGCGGAATGATTTGCGCCAGAGTGCCTGATGCCGCGATCACGCCAGAGGCGAGACGTTTGTCATAGCCGTAGCGCAGCATGACCGGTAGGGAGATCAGGCCCATCGAGATCACCGAAGCCGCCACGACGCCGGTGGTTGCCGCCAGCAATGCGCCAACGAAGATCACCGCATAGGCGACGCCGCCGCGGATCGGGCCGAACAGCTGGCCGATGGTGTCGAGCAGATCCTCCGCCATGCCGGAGCGCTCCAGGATGAGGCCCATGAAGGTGAAGAAGGGAATGGCCAGCAGCGTATCGTTGGCCATGATGCCGAAGATACGGTTGGGCAGCGCCTGCAGCAGTTCAGGCTTGAGCAGGCCGACCTCGATCCCGAGAAAGCCGAAAAACAGGCCATTGGCTGCCAGGGCGAATGCCACCGGGAAGCCGGACAGCAGGAACACCACCAGGGCGCCGAACATGATCGGCGCCATGTTGGCAACGAAAAATTGCTCCATTATTAGTCTCCGACGCTCAGTTGATTCAGTTAAGTTTGTTGGCAGCCTTGATTGCCTCGATTTCTTCCTCGGGCGTCGTGCCATGCTTTTCGAACGCGCTGGCATCGATCTTCCCTTGCAGGAAGGCGATGCGCTTGATGAGTTCGGAAATCCCTTGAAGAACCAGCAGCATGAAGCCGGCCGGAATAAGGAACTTCGCCGGCCAGACGATCAGTCCGCCGGCATTGCTCGATACTTCCTGCGCTTGGAATGAAATCCAGGCGTAGGGAATGGCGTAGTACAGAATGATCAGCGTGATCGGGAGCAGGAAGACCAGAAAGCCGAAGATGTCGATCCAGACCTGAGTACGCTTCGAGAAACGGCCGGCAATAACGTCAATGCGGACATGCTCATTGCGTTTCAAGGTGTAGGAAGTGGCCAGCAGGAAGATGGCCGAGAACAGATACCACTGGATTTCAAGCCAGGCATTGGAGCTGGTGTTGAGGAGGTAGCGGACAAAGGCATTGCCGGTGCAAATGAGCACCGCGGCCAGCAACGCCCAGCTCACAAGGCTGCCAACCTTTTCATTGAGGGCATCAATGAATTTGGATAGCGACAAGAGAAAGGACATGAAGAGTCTCCACGATTCGATGAAACAAGTGATTTGGCTGGCTCGCTCCGGAGGGCCGAATCCTTTGGATTTTTAATGGCTGGCGAAGTATAAGATATTTCGTCTTGCAAACAAGTACTTAAGGCTTGCAAGAAAGCTAAATTACACCAAGCAACGCTGGAAAATTTTCTTTTTGAAACCTTTTTCCTCATTGTCGGTAAGCGGCTCTAAGTAATACTACTGAAGATTCGGCCGATTAAAAGGAAAAGGCGCCTTGAGGAACCGGGAAGCAAAAAGGGCCGGATGATCCGGCCCTTTCTCATCGTCGCCTGCCAACACAGGCATCGACATACTGCTTACTTGTGCTGTCGGTCGACGCGTTGCTTCAATCCTGCAGCAGCTTGCGCACACGTTCAATGGCGGCGCGAACCTGCTGGGGCGCGGTGCCGCCAAGATGATTGCGCGCGGCGACCGAGCCTTCGAGAGTCAGCACCGAAAATACATCGGCTTCGATCAGCGGCGAAAAGCCGCGCAGTTCATCCAGCGATAGGTCGCTCAGGTCGCACTGGCGGTCGACGCAGGCGCGGACCGCGAGCGCCACGGCTTCGTGGGCGTCCCGGAAGGGCAAGCCTTTCTTCACCAGATAGTCGGCCAGGTCGGTGGCCGTGGCGTAGCCCTGGAGGGCGGCGGCACGCATGGCATCCGGCTTGACCGAAATGCCGGTCGCCATGTCGGCGAAGATGCGCAGCGTGTCGACCACCGTATCCACGGTATCGAATAGCGGTTCCTTGTCTTCCTGATTGTCCTTGTTGTAGGCCAGCGGCTGGCCTTTCATCAGGGTCAGCAGACTGACGAGGTGACCGTTGACGCGGCCGGTCTTGCCCCGCGCCAGTTCCGGCACATCCGGGTTTTTCTTCTGCGGCATGATGGAGGAGCCGGTGCAGAAGCGGTCGGCGATGTCGATGAAGCCGACGCGCGGGCTCATCCAGATCACCAGCTCTTCCGACATGCGCGAGACGTGCGTCATGACCAGCGCGGCGGCGGCGCAGAATTCGATGGCGAAGTCGCGATCCGATACCGCGTCGAGCGAGTTGTGGCAGACGTCTTCGAACCCGAGCGTCTTGGCCACGCGCTCCCGGTCGATCGGGAAGGTGGTGCCGGCCAGGGCGGCGGCGCCCAGGGGCAGGCGGTTGACGCGCCGGCGGCAGTCGGCCATGCGCTCGGCGTCGCGGTTGAACATTTCAACATAGGCAAGCATGTGGTGGCCGAAGGTGATCGGCTGCGCCACCTGCATGTGGGTGAAGCCGGGCAGGATGGTATCGGCATTGGCTTCTGCCAGATCGACCAGCGCCAGGCGCAGGTCGCGCAGCAGGGCGAGAATGTCATCGATCGCCGAGCGCATGTAGAGGCGGATGTCGGTGGCGACCTGGTCATTGCGCGAGCGGCCGGTGTGCAGGCGCTTGCCGGCGTCGCCGACGAGTTCGGTCAGGCGCTTTTCGATGTTCAAATGCACGTCTTCGAGATCGAGCAGCCACTCGAAGCGGCCGGCGTCAATCTCGGTGAGGATCTGCGCCATGCCGCGCTGGATGTCGGCATGGTCCTGAGCGCTGATGATGCCTTGGTGCGCCAGCATCTCTGCATGGGCGAGGGATCCCTGGATATCGGCATGGGCCAGGCGCTTGTCAAAAAATACCGAAGCGGTATAGCGTTTTACCAAATCGGATACAGGTTCGGAAAAGCGGGCCGACCAAGCCTCGCTTTTTTTGGAGAGTTGTGCTGTCATAATTGGATTCCGGTGAATCCGCGATTATAAAACAAGCGCAACACCGGAATCGCCAAACATTGCGCCGCGACCCAGCGGCCTTCACCGCAATTCCAACAATCAGGAGATCCTACGATTGCAGCAGGCTTTCGCGACTCGCCCGAATGAACTCGTGATTCCGGATTGCTGCAACATCGGCGTGATCTTCCGGGCGCTGATTGCGGTGAATCTTGCCGTGTTCGTTGCCCTCCTGTTACGCACGCAGTCGCTGCGCGCCGGACTGCAGGAATTCTTCGAAGCTTGCATGCTGATCGAGCTGGCCTGCCTGTTTTCCCTGTTCATGCTGTGCGGGCTGAGGCAAGCCATCGGCACCGCGGCGCCAGGCTGGCAGCGCCTGGCCTGCAGCGTCGTGCCGAGCGCGGTGACGGGCGTAATCGTTCATCTGATGTCCGGGCTGGACTGGCTATGGAACAGTTTCAGCCATCTGGATACCAGCAGGGGCATGCTGGCCGCAGCGCTGCTGGCGGCGGCGCTGCAGCACTATTTCGAGCTGCGCATGCGCGCGTTTTCCCCGGCGCTGACCGAAGCACGGCTGCAGGCGCTGCAAGCCCGCATCCGTCCGCATTTCCTGTTCAACAGCCTGAACGCGGTGCTGTCATTGATCCGCGACGAGCCGCGCCGCGCCGAAGCGACGCTGGAGGATCTCGCCGACCTGTTCCGGTCCCTGATGAGCGACCCGCGCAACATCACTACGCTGGATGGCGAGATCCGCCTGTGCCAGCAATACCTGTCGGTGGAAAAGCTGCGGCTGGGCGAGCGGCTGCAGGTGACGTGGCGCATCGAGAACCTGACGGCGGAGGCGCAGCGCAAGGCGCGCATCCCGGTGTTGCTGCTGCAGCCCCTGCTGGAAAACGCGGTTCACTACGGCGTGGAGCCCGCGAGCGAGCCGGTGCCCGTCCTGATAGAAATCGGCCGCTCGGTGGACCGGCTGCATATCGTGGTGCGCAATCCCGTCCACCCCGGCGCCAGGGTCGATGGGGGCAACCACATGGCGCTCAATAACATTCGTGAACGCCTCGACCTGCTGTATGACGTGGAAGCGCAATTCAGCGCCGGACAGGTCGACAACATGTTCGAAGTCCAACTCCGATTCCCCTACGTGACCCAGAACCTATGACGCCAAGCCTGTTCATCGTCGACGACGAAGCGCCTGCAAGAATGCGCCTGAAAACCCTGCTGGCCGACATCGCCGGCGAATTTCCTCACCGTGTGGTCGGCGAGGCGGAGACTGCGCGAGCGGCGCTGGCCGGCATCGTCCAGGCATCGCCCGACATCGTGCTGCTCGACATCCAGATGCCGGGCAAAAGCGGCATGGCGCTGGCCTCCGAGATGAGCATGCAGATGGCGCAGCCGCCTGTGGTGATTTTCGTCACCGCCTATGATGAGCATGCGGTCGAAGCCTTTGAAGTCAGGGCGGCCGACTACCTGCTCAAGCCGGTGCGGGCTGAGCGGCTGCTGCAGGCGGTCAGGCGTGCCGGCGTCCTGTGCCAGCGTTCCGAAAGCGTAGCGGAAGCGATTCCGGATGAGGCCGATGCAGCGCGCCGGCGCGAGCAGCGCAGCCACTTTACCGTGCAGGACCGGGGGCGCCTGCTGCTGGTGCCGGCGACCGAAGTCATTTTCCTGAAGGCCGAACTGAAGTACGTGACGCTGCAGACGGCGCAACGTCAATACCTGATCGAGGAATCCCTGACCTCGATCGAGGAGCGATTCCCCACCTTGTTCGTGCGCGCCCATCGCAGCATCCTGGTGGCGCGCGACGCGATCGCCGGAGTCGAGCGCGGCATCGTCGTGCGCGACTGCGATCCGGACGGCGACCTTGCCAACGAAGCCTGGCATATCCTCCTTCGCGGCAGCAGCGAACGGCTGCCTATATCGCGCCGGCAGTGGCCGGTGATCAAGGCGCTGGTGAAATAGCGCCTTGATCGTCGCTGCGGCATCAACCGCTGTTGCGCAGGCCGGCGGCGATGCCGTTGATCGACAGATGGATGCCGCGCCGAACCCGTTCGTCCAGTTCACGGCCGGCCTGCGCAGCGGCGCGATGCCGCTTGATCAGTTCCACCTGCAGGTGGTTGAGCGGATCGAGATAAGGGAAGCGGTTTTTGATGGACCGCGCCAGCAGCGGATTGGCGGCCAGCCGTTCGCGCGTGCCGGTGATCAGGGATAGGCACTCCAACGTCCGCTGATATTCCTCCATCAGGCGACCGAAGATCTGCCGGCGCAGCTTCTTGTCCGGCACCAGTTCCGCATAGCGCGAGGCCACCGCAAGATCGGTCTTCGCCAGCACCATGTCCATGTTCGAGAGCAGGGTGGCGAAGAAGGGCCATTCCTTCAGCATTTGCCGCAGCATGTTGGTGCGGCGCGATTTTTCCCGGCTGCTCGGGCTTTCCTCCAGCCAGGACTGCACCGCGCTGCCGAAACCGTACCAGCCCGGCAGCAGCAGGCGGCACTGCCCCCAGGAAAAGCCCCAAGGAATCGCGCGCAAGTCTTCGATGCGGCGCGACGCCTTGCGCGACGCCGGGCGGGAGCCGATGTTCAGTTCGGCGATCTCCGCGATCGGGGTGGCGGCGAAGAAGTAATCCGTGAAGCCCGGCGTCTCGTACACCAGGTTGCGGTAAGCGCGGTAGGCGCGCTCCGACAATGCCTCCATCACCGCTTCAAAGCCGCTCAGCCGGCGCAACTCCTTTTCATGGGTCGCCGGCGGCATCAGGCTGGCTTCCAGGGTTGCCGCCACCAGCAGTTCCAGGTTGCGTCGGCCGATCTCCGGATTGGAGAACTTGGAAGCGATGATCTCGCCCTGTTCGGTGAGCCGGATCTGGCCGTTCACCGTGCCGGCCGGCTGCGCCAGGATGGCGTCGTAGCTCGGGCCGCCGCCGCGCCCGACCGTGCCGCCCCGGCCATGGAACAGCCGCAGGCGGATGCCGATTTCGCCGAACAGCTCCACCAACTGCGTCTCGGCCTTGTACAGCTCCCAGTTGGAAGTGAGGAAGCCGCCATCCTTGTTGGAATCCGAATAGCCGAGCATCACTTCCTGCAGGTCGCCATGGGCTTCGATCAGCGGCCGCACCGCCGGCAGGGCCATGAAGTCGCGCATGATCTCCGCGGCGCGGCGCAGGTCGGGAATGGTTTCGAACAGCGGGATTACCAGCAGCTCGGCCGATGCCGGGCCGCCGCGCCGGGCCGGATCGAAACGCAGCAGGCCGGTTTCCTTTTGCAGCAGCAGCACTTCCACCAGGTCCGATACCGTCTCGGTGTGGGAAATGATGTAGTGGCGGATGGCGCGCTCGCCATAACGCTGGCGGATCTCGCGCGCCGCCCGCAGAACCTGCAGTTCGCTCTGCGTTTCCTCGCTGTAGTCCAGATAAGGGGAATGCAGCAGCTGCGGCTTTCCCAGTTCGGACAGCAGCAGTTCCAGCCGCCGCTCTTCCGGCAGGCCGGCATAGTCCGGCTCCACGCCGGCGCGGGCAAACAGCTCGGCCAGCACCCGCTCATGCACGTCGGAGCTCTGGCGCATGTCCAGCGTCGCGAGATGGAAGCCGAATGCTTCTGCGGCGCGCTTCAGGCAGGCCAGACGAGGCTTGATCAGCGCCGCGCCATGGTGGCCGCGCAGCGAGGCCACGACCACGTCGAGATCGGCGCAGAAAGCGGCCGCCGATGCATAGGGTTCTGCCATGCCGACCTCCTGCCGCACCACATGCGAAGCGCCCAAGGTGCGGGCGGTGGACGCCAGCCGGGCGTACATGCCGATCAGGGCGCGCCGGTACGGCTCGTCGTTGCGATGGTCGGAGCGGTCGGGCGAGCTGTTGGCCAGCGCGAGAAGTTCCGGGCTGGCCGGCACCAGCAGCGTCGAAATCGACAGCTCGGCGCCGAGTGCATGCACCTCGTCGAGGTAGAAGTCGAAGATGGCGGTGGACTGGCGCACCAGCGCGTGGCGCATGGTGGCAGCGTTGACATTCGGATTGCCATCCCGGTCGCCGCCGATCCAGCTGCCCATCTGGAGGAAGGCAGGAAACTCGCGGCTGGCAGCGCCGCGCTGCGGATAGTGGCTGGCGATTTCGGTTTCGATGTCCTCGTATAAAGCGGGCAGCTCGCGCAGAAAAGTGATGCGGTAGTAGGACAGCGCGTTCTCGATTTCATCCGCCACCGTCAGGCGCGAGTAGCGCAGCATGCGCGTTTGCCACAGCGTGGCGATGCGGGCATGCAGCAGCTCTTCATTGCGCATTTTTTCACGCGGCGTGAGCGGCAGGTCGCGCTCGGCCAGCAGGCGGGCGATCTCGCGCTCGGCATCGAGGATGCTCTTGCGCTGCACCTCGGTGGGATGAGCGGTGAGCACCGGGGCGATCAGCGCTTCGCGGAAGAACTTGCGCACCTCCGTGCCGGACACGCCGGCATCATCCAGCTGTGCCAGCGCATGGGCCATGCTGCCCCGATTCGGCGCCGAGCCGGCCAGCAGGTGGGCGCGGCGGCGGCGGTTGTGATGCTGGTCCTCGGCAATGTTGGCCAGATGGGAGAAATAGGAGAAGGCGCGCACCACCGAAATGGTCTGCTCCCGTGTCAACTTCTTCAGCAGACGGTCGAGTTCCGCGCCGGAGTCGGCTTCCGATTCGCGCCGGAAGCGCACTGCGGTCTGGCGCACGGTTTCCACGACCTGAAACACGTCCTCGCCTTCCTGGTCGCGCAGCACATTGCCCAGCAACCGGCCGAGCAGACGGATGTCCTCCTTGAGCGGCGCATCCTTGTCAGCGACGCGTGGCGCCGCTGTCGGCTTGGAAGAAGCAGGGGAGGCGGATGGTTTTTTCTCGGTTTTTGCCATGGCGAATGATTGCTGTCTGCTAAGGGCGGAACACCGATCGATGTCCCGATGCGTTTGCTGCACATGCTAAAATCGGCGCCTGTTTTTTGAAGCCATCCCACTGATGCGCAGCGTTTCCTTCGCATCGTCACACGTCGAAAGATCGTCTTGACTCCTTCTCTACCTACCCGCCTCGTGATCGCTTCGCGCGAAAGTCGGCTGGCGATGTGGCAGGCCGAACATGTTCAGGCCAGGCTGCGCAAATTATATCCGCAGTGCAGCATTGAAATTCTCGGCATGACGACTCGTGGCGACCAGATCCTCGACCGTACCCTTTCCAAGGTCGGCGGAAAGGGCTTGTTCGTCAAGGAACTGGAAGTTGCCATGGCCGAGGGCCGCGCCGATCTGGCGGTGCATTCGCTCAAAGACGTGCCGATGGACCTGCCTGAAGGCTTCATCCTGGCCGCCGTCCTGGAACGTGAAGACCCGCGCGATGCCTTCGTCTCCAATGACTATGGTTCATTGGATGAATTGCCGGCGGGCGCCGTGGTCGGCACCAGCAGCCTGCGCCGCCAGGCGCTGATCTCGGCGCGCTATCCCCATCTGGTGATCAAGCCGTTGCGGGGCAATCTCGATACCCGGCTCGGCAAGCTCGACCGCGGCGAGTATGCGGCCATCATCCTCGCCGCCGCCGGGCTGAAGCGGCTCGGATTGCCGCAGCGGATCCGCGCGCTGATCGAGCCGGAGCAGAATCTGCCTGCGCCGGGGCAGGGCGCAATGGCGATCGAAGTCCCGGCCGGCCGGGAAGATCTGCTCCAGATGCTGGCGCCGCTCAACCACCAGCCCACCGCCGAAGCGACCCGCGCCGAGCGCACCGTCTCGCGCACCTTCGGCGGCAGCTGCCAGATTCCGCTGGCTGCTTTCGCCACGGTGCATGACGGCGTCATGCGCCTGCGCGGCATGGTGGCCACGCCGGATGGCACCCGCGTGGCATCGGCCGATCTCAGCGGCGCCTCGGCACAGCCCGAAACCCTGGGCGAACATGTGGCGCTTGCGCTCAAGATGCAGAATGCCGGCGAAATCCTGGCGGCCTGCAAAGCGGCGGATGCCTAAAGTCGTCGTTACCCGGCCGCTGTCACAAGCCAGGCCGCTGGCGCAGCGGCTGGCCGCCGCTGGCTACGAGACGGCGCTGTTTCCGCTGCTTGAAATCAGCCCGCTTGCGGATGAAGGGCCTCTGAAGAGCGCGCTGCAGGAACTGAGCCGCTTCGCGCTGGTGGCTTTCGTGAGCCCGAACGCGATCGATGCCGCCTTTGCCCATGTGCGGCAATGGCCGGCGGAAGTGCCGATCGGGATCATGGGCGAAGGCAGCCGCAGGGCCCTGGAAGCCCATGGGATCGGCGCGGCCAATGCCACCATCATCAGTCCTCGCGATCCGGCCCGCACCGATTCCGAAACCCTGCTTCAGGTCCTCGACCTGGAACTGCTGCGCGGACGAACCGTATTGATTCTGCGCGGCGAGAGCGGTCGTGAATTGCTGGCCGATGCCTTGCGCGCGGCGGGAATCGACGTTCTGCAGGTGGCAGCCTACCGCCGCACCGCGCCGGCATTCGACGAGACTCGGCGCGTTCAGCTTCGGCAGCTGCTCGCCGACGATTCGGCGTGGATCATCACGAGTTCGGAGGCGCTGCGGTTCCTGATGCAGATGGCAAGCGAACTCGGCGCAGCCTTTGTTGCTAGGATGCAACATAAACGACTCATCATTCCCCATGTCCGCATAGCGGAAACCGCAAAGGCGCTCGGATTTTCCAGCATCGTCACCGCTTCTTCCGGAGACGATGGCATTCTTGCCGCGCTACAATCCTCAGCATGAACGATTTGCCAACCTCATCCGATCATCCGACGTCGTCCCAGAATCACGCCGAAGCCTCCCGAAACGGCGCGTCCTCCCTCCATTCGGGCGACCGTGCCACGCATACTGATCCACTGCTTCGGCAAACCCGGCGCATTGCCTTCGGCGGCCTCGGGGCGCTGACTCTGCTGATCATCCTGCAAGCTTGGTCGACCCACACGCAACTTTCGATGATGCGTGAAGAGGTCGCCCAGCGCCTCAAGAACGGCGATGCCGTCAATGCCGAAAACCGGGTGCTGCTGAAATCCATCCAGGATGCGGTGAAGGAGATGCAATCCAAGGTCAGCGTGCTGGAAAGCCGGCAGCAGGAATCGCAGAGCCAGCAGCTGGCGCTCGAGCAGCTCTACCAGGACCTCGCCAGGAATCGCGACGACTGGGCGCTCGCCGAAATCGAGCAGGTGCTGTCCACCGCCAGCCAGCAGCTGCAGCTGGCGGGCAATGTGCAGGGTGCGTTGATCGCCTTGCAGAATGCCGACGCCAAGCTGTCGCATTCCGACAAGCCGCAGTTCATCAATATTCGCCGCGCCATCGCTCGTGACCAGGACAAGCTGAAGGCCTTGCCGAGCATCGACCTGACCGGCACCGCGCTGCGTCTCGACAGCATCATTGCTCAGATCGACGGCATGCCCTTGCTCGCTGACGAAAAGCCGGCGGCGTCGGCGCCCGCCCAGCGTGGCGGCAAGCCTGGAAGCACTGGCGGCGGCGCGGCCAAACCCGGCGTCATCGGCAGCTGGCTGTCCGGCCTAAACGATGCCTGGCACAGTTGGACCGATGACATGTGGTCGGAAGTGCGACAGCTCATCCGGGTTCGCAACGTCGAGACGTCCGATGCGCTGCTGCTGTCGCCGACCCAGGCCTACTATGTCCGCGAGAACCTGAAGCTGCGCCTGCTCAACGCGCGGCTGGCGCTGCTGAGCCGGAACGAGAGCGGCTTCAGAGGCGACCTGAACGTGGCGCAGGAAACCATCGTCCGCTTCTTCGACACCCGCGCGCGTCAGACGCAGACGGTGCAGTCGCAGCTGCGCCAGGTGCAGGGCAGCACGCTGGCCATCGAGATGCCGACTCTGGCCGACAGCCTGAATGCAGTGCGCAACTACAAGGCGAAACCGTAGATGCGCATCTTCCTCTATCTCCTGATCCTGCTTGCGGTCGCAGTGGGCCTCGCGGTCGGCGCCCGCTTCAATCCGGGCAACGTGGTGTTCTTCTATCCGCCATACCGCATCGACCTGTCGCTCAACTTCTTCCTGCTGCTGCTGGCCGTGCTGTTTTCGGTGGTCTATCTCACGCTGGGCGCGCTGCGCAATGCGCGCGCCATGCCGGAACGGGTTGCCGCTTATCGTCGCGGCAAGCGCGAGCGGGAGGCAAACCTGTCCCTGCGCGAGGCGGTGAAATCGCTGTTCGAAGGCCGTTTCGGCCACGCGGAAAAGGCGGCGGCGCGCGCCAATGAGAGCGACGACAATGCCGGCCTGTCGGCGCTGATCGCCGCCCGCGCTGCTCATCGCCTCGGCCAGCCGGCGCGGCGCGACGACTGGCTGTCGAAGGCCGGCGGCGATGTCTCGCTGAAGACGGCACGGCTGATGACCACCATCGAATTGCTGGTCGACGAGCAGCAGCCGGAAACCGCCCTGCAGGCGGTGGATGAACTCAATGCCAGCGGCACGCGCCACATCCATGCGCTGCGCCTGGCCCTCAAGGCCAATCAGCGCGCGCAGAACTGGCCCGAAGTGCTGCGTCTGGTGCGTCTGCTCGACAAGCGCAATGCGCTGCATCCGGTGGTGTCGCGCCGGCTGCGCGAGCTGGCCTACGATGCCTTGCTGTCGGACCGCAGCCACGATGGCGAGTCGCTGCATCGCGTCTGGGCCACGATACCGTCCGATGAAAGGGCGCAGCCGCTGGTGGCTCTGCGCGCGGCCAATGCCTTCAACGCCTGCGGCCAGCATGAAGAGGCGCGCGACATCGTCGAGCGGGCGCTGGCGCTTGAGTGGGATGAGCGGCTGGTGCGCGCCTACGGCGAATCGGCCGCCGGCGCCGGTTCGCCGGCCTTGCTGGCCCAGATCGAGCGCTGCGAAGAGTGGGTGCGGCAGCGTCCGGCGGATACCACCCTGGCGCTCACGCTCGGCACGCTTTGCCTCAAGCAGAAGCTTTGGGGAAAGGCGCAGCGCCACCTGGAGCAGGCGCTGTCGAATGCCACCGAGCCGGACATCGTCCGCGCCGCCCATCTGCGTCTGGCTCAACTGCATGAAGCCTTGAACCAACCGGACGAGGCAGCGCTCCATTATCGGCAGTGCGCGCTCGCCACGATGCTGTGAGCCGCCGCCCGCTTGCCCGGGGCAAGCGGAATCGCAGGCGAAAGCCGCTATAATCTGACCTTTTGCCAGTTTCCATTCTTACTACGAGAACATCATGAGCTTGAACAATGTGCCCGCCGGCCGCGATCTGCCGAATGATTTCAACGTGATCATCGAAATCCCGATGAATGCGGATCCGATCAAATACGAAGTGGACAAGGATACCGGCGCGATCTTCGTCGACCGCTTCATGGGCACTGCCATGCACTATCCGTGCAACTACGGCTACATTCCGCAAACCCTGTCCGACGATGGCGACCCGGTGGACGTGCTGGTCGTGACGCCGTTCCCGCTGTTCCCGGGCGTGGTGGTGCGCTGCCGCCCGATCGGCGTGCTGAAGATGGAAGACGAGTCCGGCGTCGATGCGAAGCTGTTGGCGGTGCCGGTGGACAAGATCCTGCCTATCTACACCCACTGGCAGAAGCCGGAAGACATGAATGACCTGCGCCTGCAGCAGATCCAGCATTTCTTCGAGCACTACAAGGACCTGGAAAAGGGCAAGTGGGTCAAGGTGCAGGGCTGGCATGGCCCCGATGAAGCGCGCAAGGAAATTCTCGCCGGCGTGGAAAACTTCAACAAGAACAACAAGGCCTGATCGGGCCGCAAATGACGCGGCAACGCGGAACGAAAGCGCGCTTCGGCGCGCTTTTTTATTGGCCGTCGTAAGGACCCGGGGGGGCCGAGCGAAACGGGCTGTGCTCGTTGAGTTCATCGATGTAGGCGTCGATGCCGTTGCCTTCCTGCTCCAGGAAGCGCTGCACCGCGTCGGCGAATGCCGGATGCGCCAGCCAATGCGCCGACCAGGTTTTCTGCGGCAGGAAACCGCGCGCCATCTTGTGCTCGCCCTGGGCGCCACCCTCGAACGTCTTGATGCCGCGCTCGATGCAGAATTCCAGCGGCTGGTAATACGCCGTTTCGAAATGCAGGCAGGGCACATGCCGCAGCGCGCCCCAATAGCGGCCATAGAGCGTCTCTTCGTCGTGGATCAGCAGCGAGGCGGCGATCCGCTCGCCGCGGTCCTGAGCCACGACCAGCAAGATGTTCTCCGGCATGGTGGCGCCGATGCGCAGGAAAAAATCGAGATTGAGGTAGGGCGTCGAATAATGCTCGGCGTAAGTCTGGTCGTAGCAGCGCTTGAAGAAGCGCCAGTCGGCGTCGCTTGCCTGTGCGCCCGGGATCCGTTGGAAAACGATGCCGTACTCTGCCACCTTGCGGCGCTCGGCGCGGATGTTCTTGCGCTTCTTTCGTTCCAGCGTGGCGAGGAAGGCTTCGAAGTCCCGGTAGCCCGGATTGAGCCAGTGGAACTGCACGCCGGAACGCAGCAGGAAGCCAGCCTGCTCCAGTTGTTCCGCCTGCTCCGCCGGCGGGTACAGGACATGGGTGGACGATACGCCCAGGTCTTGCTGCAGCTGATCGAGGGCATCGACCAGCGCCTGCCGTGATGGGCCATCGACCGCGAGCAATCGGGCGCCCGATACCGGAGTGAAGGGGATGGCGGACAGGAGCTTCGGGTAGTAGGCGAGGCCGTTGCGGCGATAGGCATCGGCCCATGCCCAATCGAACACATACTCGCCGTACGAGTGACTTTTCAGGTACATCGGCAGGGCGGCGCACAAGTCCTTGCCGCGCCACAGGCAGAGGTACTGCGGCTTCCAGCCGGTGCGGGCGGTGGCAGAGCCGGACTCGTGCAAGGCATGCAGAAAAGCGAAGCTGAGAAAGGGATTGCGCTCGGCCTGACATCGCACCAGTCCGTCCCACTCGGCCTGGCCGATTTCTGTCAGAGAGGAAACGATTCGCGTGCGATAATTCACTATGGCTTGGGGATCTGACAATCGAATGAATGGTCCGGGCAAAATCTTCGACGCCCGCCTTTCCGATGCATTCTACGCACATTCGGCTGGTGCCATCTTTCGGCACCAGTCCTGCGCTCAAGCACAGTGCGGCCTGCAGCAGGCTCCGGGTTGACTTGCCGATATCCCGGAGGCGGGTTATCGTAGGTCAATAGCCTGGCGCATCAATCCCTGCATGCTGCACCTGTCATCGTATTGAATACACAAGGAGTTTTCATGAAGCTGATCACAGCAATCATCAAACCGTTCAAGCTCGACGAAGTGCGCGAAGCGCTCGGCGAGATGGGCGTGACTGGCCTGACCGTGACTGAAGTCAAGGGCTTCGGCCGTCAGAAAGGACATACCGAACTCTACCGGGGCGCGGAATATGTGGTCGATTTCCTGCCCAAGGTGAAGGTCGAGGCCGTGGTGGATGACAAGGTCGTGGAGCAGGCGGTCGATGCCATTATCAAGTCTGCCCGCACCGGCAAGATCGGCGACGGCAAGATCTTCGTTCGCGACGTCGAGCAGGTCATCCGCATCCGCACCGGCGAAACCGGCCCCGACGCCGTTTGACCGGCTTCCGCTTTCCGGCGCTGTCGGCGCCGCAGTCCCGGGGCCGCCGCTCGATGAAGCCGGTGGCCGTCAAATCAATTCTCAAAGATATCCAGGAAAGACCATGTTCGACCGTCGTTCCTTTCTGAACGGCCTTCTCGCCATGGCCGGCAGCGGCATGGTGCCGGCCGTCGCCCGCGCCGAAGCCGGCATCAGCGATAGCCGCATCCTCCTCGGTCAGTCGGCTGCATTTTCCGGGCCGGCGGCCCAACTCGGCATCCAGATGCATGCCGGCGCCAAGATTTATTTCGATGCCCTCAATGAGCAGGGCGGCCTGTTCGGCCGCAAGATCGAGATCGTCACCGCCGACGATAAATATGAAGCCGACCTCGCCGCGGCCAATACCCGCCATCTGATCGACAAGGTGGGCGTATTTGCCCTGTTCGGCTATGTCGGCACGCCTACGTCCAATGCCGCGCTGCCCATCTTCACCGCCGCCAAAGTGCCATTCTTCGCGCCGTTCACCGGCGCGCAGTCGCTGCGCGAACCGCTGCACAAGGAAGTGTTCAATATCCGCGCCAGCTATTTCGACGAGACCGAGCATCTGGTGGAGCGCCTGGTGCGCACCGGCCTCGGGAAGATTGCGGTGTTCTACCAGAACGATGCCTATGGCCAGGCCGGCTTGCAGGGCGTGGAGCGGGCGCTGAAGAAGATGAACATGCCACTGCTGGAAACTGCCACAGTGGAGCGCAACAGCGTCGAAGTGAAGCAGGCGGTGGATAAGCTGCTGCCGAAGCGGCCGGATGCCATCATCCAGATCAGCGCCTACGCGTCGTGCGCCGCCTTCATCAAGCAGATGCGCCGCGCCGGCTATACCGGCCAGTTCTTTAATGTGTCCTTCGTCGGCAGCCAGCCGCTGGCCGACGCGCTCGGCGCCGACGGCCCCGGCGTGGTGATTTCCCAGGTCGTGCCCTTCCCTTGGAAGCAGTCGGTGCCGGTAGTGGCCGAATACCGCAAGGCGCTGACCAAGGCCGGCATCAAGGAGCCGAACTTTTCCAGCCTGGAGGGGTACCTGGCAGCCAAGGTGTTCGCCGAAGGCGTGCGCCGCGCCGGACGCGATCTGACGCGCGACAAGCTGATCCGCGCGCTGGAAAGCATCAACACCAGCAATTACGATGCCGGCGGCTTCGATCTCAACTTCTCGCCGACCAACCACAACGGCTCGAAATTCGTCGACATGACGCTCATCATCAAGGATGGCAAGTTCATGGACTGACTGCCCGGGGGCTAGCGGATGCGGATGTCCCTGGCCCAGGTCACCAGCCGCATGGCGGTGATGGCCAGCGCGCTGAACCAGAGCGTGAAATCGGCCGGAGCGCCGGTCTTGCGCATCAGGAGGAAGAGACCGCAGCCGAGCAGGGAACAGGTGGCGTAGGGCATGCGGTCCTGCAGCAGCATCGGCACTTCGTTGCAGACGATATCGCGTAGCACGCCGCCAAAGGTGCCGGTAATCACGCCCATGATGGCGGCGATGAAGGGCGGCATGCCGGCCGCCAGCGCCACCGAGATGCCGGCAATCGACAGCATGCCCAGCCCGATGGCGTCGGCAATCACCAGCAGCCGTTCCGACAGCAGCTTCTCCAGCGTGTTCAGAAGCGGGCGGGCCACCAGTGCCAGCGCGAAGATGAGGACGGTGTACTCCTGATGGTCCACCCAGAACAGCGGCCGCCGGTCGAGCAGGATATCGCGGAGCGTGCCGCCGCCGAAGGCGGTGACGAAAGCCACGATGAAGAAACCCACCGTATCCATCTTGCGGTTGCGGGCTTCGATGAAGCCGGAGGTGGCGTTGACGAGAATGGAAAAGACTTCGAGAAAATTAAGCAGGGTCATCAGCGGCGGGTTGTTGTTTTTCTTGTTTCCGGCGCGGGCCTGACGCCCGGCGTCATGCCTTGAGCAGCACCACCAGCGCCCCGGCGCCGCCTTCGGCCGGCGTGGCCTGGCAGAAGGCGATCACTTCATCTTTCTGCACCAGCCAGTTGCGCACCTTGTTCTTCAGCACCGGCTCGCGGTTCACCGAGCCAAGACCCTTGCCGTGGATGATGCGCACGCAGCGGATGCCGCGCTTGACGGCATTGCGAAGATATTCGCCGAGCGCTTCGCGCGCCTCGTCGCGGCGCATGCCGTGCAGATCGAGCTGGCTCTGGATTACCCAGTGGCCGCGCCTGAGCTTGCGTATCGTGTCCGGGCCAATGCCTTCGCGGGCGAAGCTGAGTTCGCCATCGGTGTCGAGCAGGGTGTCGGCGTTGAATTCGTCGGACAGGGATTCGCGCAGGGCCGCTTCCTCGTCCGCCAGATGCTGGCGTGCGATCGGCGCCGGGCGCGGCCCGGAACTGTGCGCCTTGTCGGGGGACTTAAGCGGCGCGACTTCGCCGACGCTGCGCCGGAACAGGTCGGCATCCTGGCGCGCCTGCTGTGCCTGGCGCTGGCGTTCGGCTTCGGCGGCCTTGCGCGCCTCATCCTGCGCCTTGAGTTCGGCGCGCAGGGACTTGAGCCCGGAAAAATCCTTGATGGGGCGCATGATGCAGACTCCGCGAAGGCCGCCGGCGCGATGCGGCGCAGGCGACGGTAACAGACTTACTGGTCCAGGCTCTCCAGGTAGCGCTGGGCGTCCAGCGCGGCCATGCAGCCGGAGCCGGAACTGGTGATGGCCTGGCGGTACACGTGGTCCTGGACGTCGCCTGCGGCGAATACGCCCGGGACGCTGGTGGCGGTGGCCATGCCTTCGGAGCCGCCACGGGTCCTGATGTAGCCGTTCTGCATGTCCAGCTGGCCCTCGAAGATGCCGGTATTCGGCTTGTGGCCGATGGCGATGAACACGCCATGCAGCTTCACCTCGGTTACCTTCTCGTCCAGCATCGACTTCAGGCGCACGCCGGTCACACCGCTGTCATCACCGACCACTTCATCCAGCACATGGTTCCACTTCACCTCGATCTTGCCTTCGGCAACCTTGGCCATCAGGCGATCTACCAGAATTGGCTCGGCGCGGAAGCGGTCGCGGCGATGCACCAACGTGACCTTGGTGGCGATGTTGGACAGGTACAGGGCTTCCTCGACGGCGGTATTGCCGCCGCCGACCACCGCCACTTCCTGGCCCTTGTAGAAGAAGCCGTCGCAGGTGGCGCAGGCGGATACGCCCTTGCCCATGAAGGCTTCTTCCGACGGCAGGCCCAGGTACTGGGCCGAAGCGCCGGTGGCGATGATGAGCGCGTCGCAGGTGTACTCGCCCGCGTCGCCGATCAGGCGGATCGGTTTTTCATTGAGGCGGGTGGTGTGGATATGGTCGAAGATCAGCTCGGTGTTGAAGCGCTCGGCATGCTGCTGCAGGCGCTGCATCAGTTCCGGTCCCTGCACGCCCAGCGGATCGCCCGGCCAGTTTTCCACATCGGTGGTGGTCATCAGCTGGCCGCCCTGTTCGATGCCGGTGATCAGCACCGGCTTCAGATTGGCCCGCGCAGCGTAGACGGCGGCGCTGTAACCGGCCGGGCCGGAACCGAGGATGAGGACGTGGGCGTGTTTGGGGGTAGCCATAGAAGATAACCTGGGTCGATGGTGGGATGGTCAAAAAGGCAGCAGAAGCAGGGCACAAATCGCGTGCCTGTCGCGGATATATATCGCCGTTACGCAATTTTTCAACTGGGGAAGGCGATATCCGGCGTTGCACATGAAAAACTCGGTAAGATTATAGTCGATGCCGCATTTCCCGGCGGTCGGCGGAACAGCGCGCTTGACGCCAGTTCCGCCGATGCCACCGCCGCAAGCCCATAACATGACAAGAACCGCTCAAGCCTATACCCGCAACGCCGCACCGGACGAAAACCGTTCCCCGCCCAACCGCTTCGTGCGCCTTATTTCGGAGGCGCGCTGGCTGTTGATGGCGGTGCTGGCAGCCTATCTCGTGCTGATCCTGGCGACCTACGCGAAGACCGATCCCGGCTGGTCGCAGGCCAACGTGGTGCCGCGCCTGCACAACTGGGGCGGCCATCTCGGCGCCTGGGTGGCGGACCTGATGCTCTTCATCTTCGGCATCTCCGCCTGGTGGTGGTGCGTGCTGCTGCTGCGATCGGTCGGCGCCGGCTACCGGCGACTGTCCCAGCGCTTCCTCCTGCAGCAGGAACCGGAGCCGGAACATCACCAGGAAGTCTGGATCCGAGGCATCGGCTTTGCCCTCCTGCTGGCTGGCAGCGTGGCCATCGAACACCTGCGCATGCACAGCATCAAGGCGCAGCTGCCGCGCGCCCCCGGCGGCGTGCTGGGCGAACTGCTCGGCGGCACGATCCACAAGGCCTTCGGATTCACCGGCGGCACGCTGTTCCTGCTGCTGATGTTCGGCGTCGGCTTCAGCCTCTTCTTTCATGTGTCCTGGCTGACAGTGGCGGAAAAGGTCGGCGGCGCCATCGAGGATCTGCTGGCGGCCGTCAACAAGCTGTACGCCACCCGCGAAGACCGCAAGGTCGGCCACGTGGCCGCCGTCAAGCGCGAAGAAGTGGTGGAGCAGGAGCGGGCCAAGATCGTCGAGGCACCGCCCATCCGCATCGAGCCGCAGGTGGTGGCGGTGCCGAAGTCGGAGCGGGTGGAAAAGGAAAAGCAGGTGGCGCTGTTCCAGGACATGCCCGACACCAACCTGCCGCCGCTGTCGCTGCTGGACGATCCGCCGCCGGCGCAGGAAACCGTCAGCGTCGAGACGCTCGAATTCACCAGCCGCCTGATCGAGAAAAAGCTCTCCGACTTCGGCGTGGAAGTGAAGGTCATCGCCGCCTATCCCGGCCCGGTGATCACCCGCTACGAGATCGAGCCGGCCACCGGCGTCAAGGGCAGCCAGATCGTGAACCTGGCGCGCGACCTCGCCCGCTCGCTGTCGCTGACCTCGATCCGCGTGGTCGAGACCATCCCTGGCAAGAATTACATGGGCCTGGAACTGCCGAACCCCAAGCGCCAGATCGTGCGGCTGACCGAGATCCTCGGCTCCAAGGTGTACAACGACAGCGCGTCCAGCCTCACGGTCGCGCTCGGCAAGGACATCGCCGGCAATCCGGTGGTGGCCGATCTGGCGAAGATGCCGCACCTGCTGGTGGCCGGCACCACCGGCTCGGGCAAGTCGGTCGGCATCAATGCCACCATCCTGTCGCTGCTGTACAAGTCCGACCCGAACAATGTGCGGATGATCCTGATCGATCCGAAGATGCTGGAAATGTCGGTCTATGAAGGCATCCCGCACCTGCTGGCGCCGGTGGTGACCGACATGCGCCAGGCCGGCCATGCGCTGAACTGGGCAGTGGCCGAGATGGAGCGGCGCTATAAGCTGATGTCCAAGCTGGGCGTGCGCAATCTCGCTGGCTACAACCACAAGATCGAGGAAGCGACGAAGAAGGAAGAGAAGATCTCGAACCCGTTCTCCCTCACGCCGGATGCGCCTGAGCCGCTGGAGAAGCTGCCGACCATCGTCATCATCATCGACGAACTGGCCGACCTGATGATGGTGGTGGGCAAGAAGGTGGAAGAGCTGATCGCCCGCATCGCCCAGAAGGCGCGCGCCGCCGGCATCCATCTGATCCTGGCGACGCAGCGGCCGTCGGTGGATGTGATCACCGGCCTGATCAAGGCCAACATTCCGACCCGCATCGCTTTCCAGGTCAGCAGCAAGATCGACTCCCGCACCATCCTCGATCAGATGGGCGCCGAGACGCTGCTCGGCATGGGCGACATGCTCTACATGCCGCCCGGCACCGGGCTGCCGGTACGGGTTCACGGCGCCTTCGTCTCGGACGACGAGGTGCATCGGGTGGTGCAGCACCTCAAGTCCCAGGGCGAACCAAATTACATTGAGGGAATCCTAGAAGGAGGCGTGGCCGACGAAGGCGCCGAAGGCGCCGGCGCGGGTGGGGAAGGCGGCGTCAGCGGCGAAGCCGATCCCATGTACGACCAGGCGGTGGAGGTGGTGCTCAAGCATCGGCGCGCCTCGATCTCGCTGGTGCAGCGCCACCTGCGCATCGGTTACAATCGCGCCGCCCGCCTGCTTGAACAGATGGAGCAGAGCGGCCTAGTCTCCACCATGCAGTCCAACGGCAACCGGGAAATCCTGGTGCCGGCTGGCAATACTGCGGAATAGGACAACCCTTGATTCGTGATCTGATTTCTCAAAACGCCGTATCTTCAAGGCTGCCGCGTAGCAGCCGCTTCGCCGCTTTCGCCGGCGCCGTTCTTGCCGTGCTCCCGATGCTGGCATCGGCTTCGGCGCTGGATCAGTTCAAGTCCTTCGTCGCCAGCACCAAGTCGGCCCGCGGCGAATTCGTGCAGCGCCAAGTGAAGCAGGAAGGCGGCGCCGGCGCCCGGGTTTCCACGCCGGCCAGCGGCAGCTTTTCCTTCGCCCGGCCGGGCAAATTCATCTGGACCTATCAGAAGCCTTATGAACAGGTATTGCAGGCCGATGGCGACAAGCTCTTCATCTACGACAAGGACCTGAACCAGGTCACCGTGCGCTCTCTCGGCAACGCCCTCGGTTCTTCGCCGGCGGCCATTCTCTTCGGCAGCAACGACCTGGAGAAGAACTTCAATCTGAAGGAAGGCGGCAGCAAGGACGGCCTGGAGTGGCTGGAAGCCACGCCCAAATCCAAGGACACTACCTTCGATCGCATCGGCATCGGCCTCAAGGATGGCTTGCCGCAGGCGATGGAGCTGCGCGATTCCTTCGGCCAGATTTCCCTCCTGTCCTTCAGCAAGTTCGAAAAGAATCCGCCGCTGCCGGCCGACCAGTTCAAGTTCGTGATCCCGAAAGGCGCCGATGTCTTCCAGCAGTGACCGTGGAGTCGCGCCGAGGCGGCGATGAGCGCGGCCTCGAACGCCGTTCCGCTCGCCGAGCGTCTGCGCCCGCATTCGCTCGACGAGGTGATCGGCCAGCAGCATCTCCTTGGCCCGGGCAAGCCGCTGCGGGTGGCTTTCGAATCCGGCCAGCCGCATTCCATGATCCTCTGGGGGCCGCCGGGCGTAGGCAAGACCACCTTGGCGCGGCTGATGGCGCAAGGCTTCCACGCCGACTTCATTGCGCTGTCGGCGGTGCTGTCCGGGGTGAAGGACATCCGCGAGGCGGTGGAGCGGGCGCAGATCACCCAGGCCAATTCCGGCCGCCGCACCATCCTCTTTGTCGATGAGGTGCATCGCTTCAACAAGAGCCAGCAGGATGCCTTCCTGCCCCATGTCGAGAGCGGACTGTTCACCTTCATCGGCGCCACCACCGAGAATCCCTCGTTCGAGGTCAACAGCGCGCTGCTTTCGCGCGCCGCCGTCTATGTGCTGAAGTCGCTGTCTGACCCGGACCTGGGCGCGCTGCTGGATCGCGCCTGCATGCAGGCACTGGATGGCTTGCGCTTCACCGAAGAGGCGCGCGCCATTCTGGTGGCCAGTGCCGACGGCGACGGTCGCAAGCTGCTCAACAATCTGGAGATCGTCGCCCGCGCCGCGCAAGCGGCGCAGCAAACGGAAGTCGATGAAGCCTTGCTGGCCACGGCGCTGGCGGAGAACCTGCGCCGCTTCGACAAGGGCGGCGACGCCTTCTACGATCAGATCTCGGCGCTGCACAAATCGGTGCGCGGTTCCAATCCCGACGCCTCCCTCTACTGGCTGGTGCGCATGCTCGATGGCGGCGCCGACCCGCGCTACCTCTCGCGGCGCATCGTGCGCATGGCGGTGGAGGATATCGGCCTGGCCGATCCGCGCGCGCTGCGGCTGTCGCTCGATGCCGCCGAAACCTATGAACGTCTCGGCTCGCCGGAAGGCGAATTGGCGCTGGCGGAAGCGGTGGTCTATCTCGCTTGCGCTGCCAAGTCGAATGCCGTCTACAACGCCTACAATGCAGCGCGCGCCTTCGTCGCCAAGGACAAGTCGCGTCCGGTGCCGGAACACCTGCGCAATGCGCCGACCAAGCTGATGAAGGAACTCGGCTACGGCAAGCTGTACCGCTACGCGCACGACGAACCGGATGCCTACGCCGCCGGCGAGACCTATCTGCCGGAGGGCATGCGGGAGCCGCACTGGTACCAGCCGACGCCGCGCGGCCTGGAAGGCAAGATCGGCGAAAAGCTGGCCTACCTCGCCAGTCTGGACAGGGAAGCTCGCAAGAACGGCGGCAAGTAATCCGCGCGGCCAATTGCTCCGCCCGCGGCCTTGGCCGCACTCAAGCCAAGGCTTGCAGCTTCGGTAAACGACAAGCCGCTTGGTACAATGCGGGTTTTCGTCCAACGAATCCGCTATCCATGATCGACATCCAACTCCTCCGCAAAGATATCGACGGCGTCGCCGCGCGTCTTGCCAGCCGCAAGTTCAAGCTCGACGTCGATGCCTTCAATGCGCTCGAAGCCGAGCGCAAGCAGATCCAGACCCGCACCGAGGAATTGCAGAGCCGCCGCAATGCGTTGTCGAAGCAGATCGGCATGCTGAAAGGCAAGGGCGAGGACACCAGCGCGGTCATGGCGGAAGTGGCGGGCATCGGCGATGAGCTCAAGGCGTCGGCCGAGCGTCTGGATGTCGTGCAGGCCAAGCTGTCGGAATTCATGCTTGCCATCCCGAACCTGCCGCATGAGTCGGTGCCGGTGGGGCAGGACGAGGGCGGCAATGTCGAACTGCGCAAGGTCGGCACGCCGCGCAGCTTCGACTTCGCGGTGCGCGACCACGTCGACGTCGGCGCCGGTCTCGGCCTCGATTTCGATACCGCGGCCAAGCTCACCGGCTCCCGCTTTGCGGTGATGAAGGGCGCCGCCGCCCGCCTGCACCGGGCGCTCGCGCAATTCATGCTCGATACCCATACCGTGGAGCATGGCTACACCGAGTGCTACACGCCTTACATCGTGAATGCCGATTCCCTGCGCGGCACGGGCCAGTTGCCGAAATTCGAGGCCGACCTGTTTGCCGCGAAGAAGGGCGGCCAGGAGGGCGAGGGCGAGGCGCTCTATCTGATTCCAACCTCGGAAGTGCCGCTGACCAACATGGTGCGCGACCAGATCGTCAATGCCGATGCGCTGCCGATCAAGTTCACCGCGCACACGCCGTGCTTCCGCTCGGAAGCGGGCAGCTATGGCCGCGATACGCGCGGCATGATTCGCCAGCACCAGTTCGACAAGGTGGAGATGGTGCAGATCGTCTATCCGGAAACCTCCTACGACGCGCTGGAGGAAATGCTCGGCCATGCGGAAGCCATCCTGAAGAAGCTCGGCCTGCCGTATCGCGTCATTACACTGTGTACCGGCGACATGGGTTTCGGCGCTGCCAAGACCTACGACATCGAAGTGTGGCTGCCGGCGCAGAACACTTATCGCGAGATTTCTTCCATCTCCAATTGTGAGGCATTCCAGGCGCGGCGCATGCAGGCCCGCTTCCGCAATTCACAAGGCAAGCCGGAACTGCTGCATACGCTGAACGGTTCCGGTCTGGCGGTTGGCCGTACGCTTGTGGCCATCCTCGAAAACTACCAGCAGGCCGACGGCAGCGTCGAGGTTCCGGCGGCATTGCGGCCCTACATGGGCGGTTTGGAGCGCCTCGCTGTCGAGCAGTAAAGGTTGATGGCTGCATGCAATTTCTACTTGCATGCAGCCAAGGATCCTCTGCTATAATCGCACGCTTTCGCGGCACACCTTCGCCGCGGACGACCAAGCAGGAAAGGTGGCAGAGTGGTCGAATGCGCCGGACTCGAAATCCGGTATAGGGTAACTCCCTATCGTGGGTTCGAATCCCACCCTTTCCGCCAGCAGGATAAAAAATTGCGACCTACGGGTCGCTTTTTTATTTCCATTGTCGAAAGTGCGGAAGAGGGGAGTCGCTCAGGTTTTTCCATCGATGGAGAAACCGGTATCGACATGCCTCGCAGCGACTTCGCTCCACTCGACTTCACTCCACTCATTTGCCGCACCGGCAAAAATCGGCGATGTCGTATTGACGCGCCCGATCACCGCTTGGCTCAAGCGGCGATTTCGGGCGATGAAAAGCTGCTTCAGGTGCCGGACTCATCGGAGCCGGCACCGTCATCTTCACCCAGCCTGACGAATGCCTTGCCAGGATTGTCTTCATACGGCATTCGGCGCTTTACCCCTGCTCGAAGCCCATATCAATTTCGAGTTATCGAGGCCGTGCGCCTCGACCAATGTTCCTAGTCTGGAAAGATGGCGACGATGCAGGCGGTCAAGATGCAAAGCGATGCAGCGTTCGATCGGCGATTGCGTCGGTGCTGTCAACTTCCTGTTCCATGCCGACTCGAATCGGCATTGCCGCAGGTGCTCAATCCCGCGTTTTGCGGCATCGGCATCCGGTTTCAATAGGGAAGCATTTGCAGGCATGGTTGCCTTGCCTGCGAAAATCTGCCTGATGACAAGCTACGCAAGCAAAGGCCTTGAGCGTCCCCCCTTTGCTTGGATGTGGCGTGGACGCAAAGCGGATGCGCCAACATCTGGGAAATGACTAGGGCTCAGACGCACGGCATCCGGAATTTACATTCCCACCTTCCACCAGCAACCGAGGCCCAAGCGCATCTTTCGTTGGCGAATTGTCAACCTGTGCGGGCTGAAACAATTTGTAAGCACGCGTCTTTCATGTAATCCGTCTGACTACTTCGTGCGTTTGTCACCTATACCAATACCTTGGAGACCAAAATGCAGAAGAGTCGGGTTGTTGTCATTATTGAAAATCACAGCGTCTCGGAAGTCATCAAGAACGATCCCGATGTCGACGTGCTCGTCATCGACCGGGACACTTATGCCTGTGACCGCCATACCCGCCTGCGTGGCGTGTGCGGTGATGATGCAGCCCTGGATGCGATGGCGCATGGCTTGGCAATTCATAATCCTGAGAAAGTGGACAAGGCTTTCGTCCAGGTTTACGAAGCGCTGAAGAAAAAGGGAGAAAACTCCCTTGCCGAATGCGTGGCCGAGGCCTTGTTCGGCAAAACGCCGGCGAAATCCAATACGGTCAAGCCGGGAGCTCATGCCGGAACCCACGCCGTCCTGAATTGAAGCGTAAATGCGGCGGGTGTGGCGGCACCGGTGGCCAAGACCTGAACCGCTGAAAACGATGAAAAAGAAAAAGGCTGGCGCCGATGGCGGCCAGCCTTTTTTCATTACCCGTTTCTGCTAGCAATACTCAGCGGGTCGCCAAGCTGCCTACCGTCCTGCCTGCCGGACGGATCCAGGCGCGCTGGCTTTCCCAGAGATTGGTCGATGTATCGCCGATCAGGTTGCGAAGTTCGCGAATGCTGATGCCGGTGATTTCATGCACCTGAAGAAGCACGGCGGAGCTGACCGGCACATGCTGGTTGCGTATCTTGCTGATTGCAGCGGGCGACAGCCCGAGCATGCGTGCCAGCACGGCGTCATTTGGCGCGTTCAGCGTCGAGCGCAGCATGTCCAGCAGGGGAGCGGGATTATAAGTATGTGTCGTGGCTTGCATGTAACCCTCGTTCAAGAATGTCATTTTATATTGCCACATGGCAACTTTACATGCAGTAAATTTGTGAAACTATTTGAAACTGCGCAAGCCTTGATCAACACTCAATTCAGGGGCTGAAAATCTCCGGCGTCCTTCACGTCGCGTGCCTTCAATGCCTCGCCAGCCAACGTCGGAAACGGCCTAACTGGATCGGCAGACGCGCCCGCTTCCAAAAGCGCCGCTGCTTGATTCAACCGTTCGGCCTCAAGGCCTGCGGCCCACGCGGCATCGCCGCATTCACCAGTTTGCGTTCCCTCACCACTGCAGCCGACGTTATGCTCGATAGTGGCTGCATCGACTTCCGTTCCCGTCACGGGATGCCGCCATGAGCTATCGCACCGTGGTACGGTCCTGCGCGTATCGCTTTGATGACCTGAAGACCTTGCTTGCCAAGGCGAGTCCGCCTCGCTCCGGTGATTTCCTGGCGGGTGTGGCAGCGACCAGCGCCGAAGAAAGAATGGCGGCAAGGCTGGCTCTGGCGGAGGTGCCGCTGGAAGCCTTCCTTCAGGACCTGCCAGTGCCTTACGAAGAGGATGAAGTCAGCCGCCTCATCATCGATACGCATGATGAAGCCGCCTTTTCCGAGGTCCGCGGCCTGACCGTTGGCGATTTCCGCGATTGGCTGCTGCTTGACGGCACGGATACGGCGACGCTGGCTCGCCTCGCCCAGGGCATCACGCCCGAGATGGCGGCAGCGGTGAGCAAGCTGATGCGCAATCAGGACCTGATCCTGGTGGCGAGCAAATGCTCGGTCGTTACCCGGTTTCGCACGACGCTCGGCCTGCCTGGGCGGCTGGCAGTGCGGCTGCAGCCGAACCATCCCAGCGATGACCTTGTGGGCATCGCCGCGAGCATGCTCGACGGCTTGCTGTACGGGGCGGGCGACGCCGTCATCGGCATCAATCCCGCCAGCGATTCACTGGCGAAAATGCTTCCCCTCTGGCAGATGATGGACGAACTGCGCCGTCGCTTCGAGATTCCGATGCAGAGCTGCGTGCTGACGCATGTGACACGCCAGATCGAAGCCATCCAGCTCGGCGCGCCTGTCGACCTGGTGTTCCAGTCGATTGCCGGCACACAGCAGGCGAACGCCGGCTTCGGCATCGACCTTGCGCTATTGCGCGAAGCCCGCGACGCCGCTGCATCGCTTGGGCGCGGCACCGTTGGAAACAATCTGATGTACTTCGAGACCGGCCAGGGGAGCGCGCTATCGGCCGGTGCGCATCATGGCATGGACCAGCAAACCTGCGAAGCGCGCGCGTACGCGGTGGCGCGGGCCTTCGATCCGCTGCTGGTGAACACCGTGGTCGGCTTCATCGGGCCGGAATATCTCTACGACGGAAAGCAGATCATCCGCGCCGGCCTGGAAGATCATTTCTGCGGCAAGCTGATGGGATTGCCCATGGGCTGCGACATCTGCTACACCAATCACGCCGAAGCCGACCAGGATGACATGGACAACCTGCTGACCCTGCTCGGCACGGCCGGCATCAACTTCATCATGGGCGTGCCCGGTGCGGACGATGTCATGTTGAACTACCAAAGCACCTCTTTCCACGATGCGCTCTACCTGCGCCGTCTGCTCGGCCTGAAACGGGCGCCGGAATTCGAAGATTGGCTGCAGCGCATGGGGATGACCGATGCGACGGGCAGCCTGCGCGAGATCCCTGTTGACCACAGGCTGCTGCATGAGGTGCCGCTGCTGGCGGGAGGCGCGCCATGAGCAAGCCGCGCGCGCCCGTCACTGGCGATCCTTGGCGCGCGCTGCGGCTGCGCACGCCTGCGCGCATCGGCCTGGGCCGTGCCGGCGCCAGTCTGCCGACACGGGAAGTGCTCGCATTCGGCATGGCGCATGCGCAAGCGCGCGACGCAGTGCATGAGGCGCTGGATGTCGACGATCTGATGCCGAAATTGCAAGCGCTCGGCTTTCCGGCTGTTCGGGTGCGCAGCCGGGCAAGGGACAGAGCCGCTTATCTGATGCGCCCGGATCTCGGCCGGCGCCTCGATGCCGATTGCGTGCCGCTTCTCCAGGCGCTGCCATCGCATGCGCGGCTGGCGATCGTGCTGGCGGACGGTCTTTCCGCACAAGCCGTGCAACGGCATGCGCTGCCGCTGCTGATGCTGCTGCGCCAGCAGCTTGGCGACGAGTGGAATCCGCTGCCGGTGGTGGTCGCGGAACAGGGCAGGGTAGCGCTCGGGGACGAGGTCGGCGAACTGCTCGCTGCCCAGCTGATTGCCGTGTTCATCGGTGAACGCCCCGGCCTTTCCTCGCCGGACAGCCTGGGCGTCTACCTCACCTTCCAGCCTCGGATCGGCCGGCGCGACAGCGAACGCAATTGCGTTTCGAACATCCGGCCGGAAGGCCTGGCGTATACGGACGCAGCGCGTACGCTCGGTTTCCTGGTGACGGCGGCGCTTCGCCTTGGACTCACCGGCGTTGGTCTGGCGGACGAAAGCGGCATGAGCGCCGGCGGCAGCATTGAGGCGGAACCATGAGCACCGTGGTTGGAAGCGGAGGCCAACAAAGTTTCAGCGAGATCAAACCGGCAGCCTATGGCTTCATTAAAGTAGATTTCATGAGCCGCAGCTTCCGCCCCGGCGCATTGCCCGAGGGGCGCATGTCTTCATCAGGCAGCCGGCCCGGCATCCCATTTTCAGTGGCCGATAATATTGGCAGATCATCAAGAGGAAACACCATGCAGCGCGCAGATACGGTGGTGGTCGCATTTCTGGTTGTTCTCGTTCTTGCCGCCTTGCTTGGCATCTTCGTCGTTCCGCATTAGCCGGCACCTGGTAGGAATCTGCCAATTCCAAGCGCTAAACCCGCAAAGTAGAGAGGAAATAGGGGGATAACGCCCTGTTTTACCCAAGTTAAATCAAAGCTACCCAAGTTAAATCAAAGCAAGTCGGTGTAGACTTAGGGAAATTATCCGTTCTACGCCGTGAAGCGAAGCCTATTCCTGCAGACTTGCTGCTCCCTGTTCCTCATGCTCTTGAGCATGCTGGTGCTGTCCGGGTGGCTCATGCCGAACGCCTTCATGCTGCGCGTCTTTCCGGCAGTGCTTGGCATGGGTCTGCCGAATGCCTTGGCTTTCCTGCTGCTCGGACTGGCGCTGATGCCGTTCGGCTCCGGCAGATGGGGGCACCAGGCACTGCAAGTGGCGGCCGGCTGCGCTTTGGTGGGTATCGGCACCGCCTCCCTGGTTGTGCGTGGCGCGCCTGATGGCATGCTGTCCCCTGCCGGTATGGCCTGGCTAGAGGCCTTTCTCTTCCTTGGGCGCAGCGCCCACGACGCGTACGCTGCCACACCCAGTCTCGCTTTCATTGCTGCCGGCTTTGCGCTGATCCTGCTGCCCTCCGCCCGCCGCAAGCTGGCCGGATCGCTGATTCCCCTGTGGGCCTTCTTCATCTTCGTCGCGGGGCTGATCGGCCTGGCCGGCATTCCGCTCGACCTCGATCATTTTTATCCCCGCTTTCAGGGACCCGACATGCCGCTGCTCAGCGCCGCTGCGCTGATCGCCGCCAGCATCTCGATCTGGCAGGCCTGGCGTCGGGCCGATGCCTTCTGGTCCAGGAGCCGGCTGGAAGAAGATGAAAAGGTCAGCCTCATCGGCGGCGCAGTGTTGATGCTGGTCGCCCTGACCGCCGGCATTGCGATTTCCAGCACCCAGTATCGGACCCTGGAAGCCACGCTGAGCGAGACCCTGCAGGGAGCACTGAACCGTCGCATCAACCTGTTCCGCCATTTCCTGGAGCAGCGCCATGCCGATGCGCTTTCGATCGCGGTCCGCCACGTGACAGTCGACGCCGCTTCCGCGCTGGCTGCCGCTCCTACCGATGCCGCGGCCCGCGAAGGCTGGCGCATGGCCGCCGAAGCGAGCCTCAGCACGTCCATCACTGGCATTTCTCTGATGGATTTGAACGGGAACGTGCTGGCCCGAGCGGGCAGCTTCCATGACGACGGGCAGGTCGATGCCGACCTCAGCCCCGCCATGCCAGCCCGACTTCAATGGCATGAAGACAGCATGTACCTCCAGAGCCGCGTGGCGGTGACGGCCGAAGGCCGAACGATTGCGGCACTGCTGGTGCAGCAAAGACTTCCCGTCATCACCCGTGAATTGCTTTCCCCGCCCAGCGGCGCGACCGGGGAGATGGGTCTGTGCACCCGCGGCTCGGGCCAGAATATCTGCTTTCCGCAGGCACGAAACCCCAGGCCTTACATCACCAGCCAGGTCGACCACAGCGGTAATCCGCTCGCCATGACACTGGCGCTGGATGGAAGGGCCGGCATCTACCGCGGCCAGGACTATCGCGGGCACGAAGTCATTTCCGCATACGGAACCTTTCCGGGAATGAAGCTCGGCATGGTGGTCAAGCAGGATGCCGACGAGCTTTACCAGCCGATCCGGGCGCAGCTCGAGCAGACTTTCCCGCTGCTGCTGGCGATCGTCCTGGTCGGGGCATGCCTGCTGCGCGCCAGCCTGAAGCCGCTGGCCGCGCGCCTGCTGCAGTCGGAGCGCCAGGCAAGGGACAAGGAAATGCGCATTCGCAGCGTGGTCGACAACGTCGGCGAGGGCATCATCACCTTCGGCCATGACGGAAGAATCGAATCCTTCAACCATGCCGCCGCAAGCATCTTCGGTTACGCCTCGGCGGAGGCGATCGGCATGCCCATCGACCGACTTTTGCCGGAGCATGCCCGCCGCTTGTCCCGCATCGAGATCCGGCGCCATGTGCGCAACGGTCAAGGAAAGGTGATCGGCCGGCGCAACGTCGAAATGTTCGGCTTGCGCCGCGACGGCGCCGCCTTTGCCATGGAATTGACCGTCACTGCCTCGCAGAATGATGGCGCCGCTCTCCTGGTCGCCATCGTGCGCGACATCACCGAAAGGCTGCGCACCCGGGAAGCCCTGCGTCAGGCGAATGTCGATCTCGAGCAAAGGGTTGAGCAGCGAACTGCCGAACTGAAGGCGGCCAACCAGCTGCTGACCCAGGAAATCGTCCAGCGCGGGCAGGTGGAGCAGACCTTGCGCGAGTCGGAAGAGCAGCTGAGAGGCATCGCCGCCTATCAGAGCCGGCTGAAGGAAGAGGAGCGCAAGCGTATCGCGCGCGAAATCCATGACGAGCTCGGCGGACTGCTTACCGGCATCAAGTCCTACCTGTCCTACGCCATCGATGCCATCGAGAACGGCGGCGCGGTTGGCGGCGAGCACTTGCAGCAGACCGCAAACCTGGCGGACAGCGCCATCGACACCGTGCGGCGGGTGATCACCGATCTGCGGCCGAGCGTGCTCGACCACCTCGGCCTGTGGCCGGCGCTGGAGTGGCATGTCGACCAGGTACGCAAGCGCAGCGGCTTGGCATGCAGCATGGACATCGACGCCCTCGCGGAAGCGACCAGCCTGGATGCGGAGAGAAGCACTGCGGTGTTTCGCATCATCCAGGAAAGCCTGACCAACGTGGTCCGCCATGCGCAAGCCAGCGCCGTCACCATACGCGCCGTGCGCGAGGAGGATTCGGTGCTGATCGAATTGGAGGATAATGGCCGCGGCGTCGAGCCGGGCAGTTATCTCAACAGCCGGTCATGGGGTATCGTTGGGATGCATGAGAGAGCCCGCTATCTTGGTGGTGAATTATCGATTGCCGGCGTAGCCGGCCAGGGAACCGTAGTAACGCTGCGAATGCCGATTGAGGTTGTCGATGTCAGTTGAAAAAATTCGTGTATTGCTGGTGGACGATCATACTGTCGCGCGCAACGGCATGCGCCTGATGCTGGGCGCGGCCCCCGACCTGGAAGTAACGGGCGAGGCCGAAACGGTAAGGGATGCGTTGGCGCAGATGAAGCGCGAAGCCTTCGATGTGGCGCTGGTGGATATCAGCCTGCCGGACAAGAGCGGGCTCGAGCTGCTGAAGCTGATGCGTGAGCAGAATCCGAAGATGGCAGTCGTCATCATGAGCATGTATGGCGAGGATGTGTACGCGATTCGTGCCTTCAAGCATGGCGCCGCCGGTTATCTCACGAAGAACAGCAGTTCCGCCGAAGTGGTGTCGGCGGTGCGCAAGGCTGCCGGCGGCGGCAAGTACGTCAGCCCGGCCATGGTGGAAAAGATGGCTAGCATGCTGGGCGGGGGAAATCTGTCCTCCCACGAAGGCCTGTCTGATCGTGAACTTGATGTGATGAAGATGATCGCCGCCGGCGAAAGCCTGGTCGCCATCGCGGAACGGCTGCATCTGAGCCCGAGCACCGTCACCACCTACCGCGCCCGCATCCTCGAAAAGATGGGGATGAAGAGCAATGCCGAGCTGACGCGTTACGCCTTCGAACACGGACTGCTGGGCTAGCCGCCTCGTTCGCGGTTCCCTTAATCTCTTCACATACAGCCGCTCCGAAGCGCGGGGCGGCTTCCACCTGGCGGCGTGCCCAGCCGCTGATCTCGCCCGCTGTCGTGGAACCACTACAGCGCCGTGTCGATTTTTCCGCTACAGAAAATCCCGACGATCCCCGATAGGCGCCCCGTATCGATCCCGCGATACTGGCAGCATGTCGAATCCACCTGTTTCCCCATGCTCAATGTGATGATCGTCGAGGATTCCGACTTCGTTCGGGCGATCCTGCGCAACCTGTTGCTCGATATCGGCGGCATCGCGCTATCCGGGGAATATGTCGCCGCGCCCGCCGCGATCTCAGCCTTGCGCGTCAATCCGCCCGACGTGGTCTTGCTGGACATCCAGCTCGAACAAGGCAGCGGCATGGATGTGATGAACGTCGTCCGCAATGAGCATAGCGATGTGAAGGTCATCGTGGTGAGCAACTCGCCGGAAGAGGCGATACGCACCAGCTACCTCGCCGCGGGCGCCTACCGCTTCTACGACAAGAGCTTCGAGATCCGTTCCCTGCGCAAGAAGCTTGCACGCCTGGCGTTTCCCGAAACCGATGTTGAAGACATTTGCTGACGGGAGGGGATCAACCCCGCCAGCAGACAACGACCTGCCGCCGGACAGCCGGGGGCTCAAATCAAGAATCAAAGGAGGCACACTATGAACATCGCAACTCTCAAGGTCAGTACCCGGCTTGCCATCGGTTTCGGGATGCTGGTCGGTTTGCTGCTGCTGCTGGGCGGCATGGGCATCAAGAGCATGGCCAGCATCGAAAAGAACCTCGAAGCCATCACCCGGGAAAACAATGTGCAGGCCCGGCTCGCCACCAACATGCGCATGACAGTTACCGACCGCATGATCGCCATCCGCAACCTGATTCTGTTGACCGATGCAGCGGAGATGCAGCCGGAAGCGGAACGAATCAAGGTTCAGGGCAAGAAATACGAAGAAGCGGAAGGAAAGCTGAACCATCTGTTCGCCACGCTGCCCAGCACCACGGCGGATGAAAAGGCGATGATGGTGAAGCTGAAAGAATTCGAGAATGCGGCGCTTCCGATCATCGATCGTGTGGCGCAGCTCGGCCTTGCCAACAAAAACGACGAAGCCATCCGCATCATGATCCGGGACCTTCGCCCGGTACAGTTCAAGTGGACCGGCCTGCTCTCCGAACTGGTCGAGTTCGAAGACAAGCTGAACGAGACGGCCGCGGCCGACGCGGAGCGGGAGTACGCTTCCGCTCGCAACCTGATCATCGGCACCGCCGCGCTGGCCTTGCTGCTCGCGGTCATCGCGGCAGTGGCCATCACGCGCAGCTTGGTCAACCAGCTTGGCGCCGAGCCGCAATACGTTGCAGAGGTCGCGGGCAAGATTGCCAGCGGCGACCTGACCGTGCAGATCGACGCCGCCAACGCCCGGCAGAACAGCTTGATCCACGCCATCAAGACCATGCGCGACAATCTGGCCGTCATCGTTGGCGAAGTCCGGACCGGCACCGATACCATCGCCACGGCTTCTTCCCAGATCGCCGCCGGCAACATGGACCTGTCTTCCCGCACGGAGGAACAGGCGAGTTCTCTTGAGGAAACCGCTTCTTCGATGGAGGAGCTGACCTCCACGGTGAAACAGAATGCCGACAATGCGCGCCAAGCCAACAAGCTCGCCGAAACTGCTTCCGAGGTTGCCGGCCGGGGCGGCGCAGTCGTGGCGGAAGTGGTGCAAACCATGGGCGCGATCAACGACTCGTCCAGGAAGATCGTCGACATCATCGGCGTGATCGACGGCATCGCCTTCCAGACGAATATCCTGGCGCTCAACGCCGCGGTGGAAGCCGCTCGTGCCGGCGAGCAGGGCAGGGGCTTCGCCGTGGTGGCGTCGGAAGTCCGGAACCTGGCCCAGCGTTCCGGCGCGGCGGCGAAGGAAATCAAGCATCTGATCGATGATTCCGTCGAGAAAGTCGAGACCGGCGCAAAACTCGTGGATCAAGCCGGCCTGACGATGAAGGAGATCGTCGACAGCGTGCACCGGGTAACGGACATCATGGAAGAAATTACCGCCGCCAGCCAGGAGCAGACCGCTGGCATCGACCAGATCAATCAGGCGATCAGCCAGATGGATCACGTGACGCAGCAGAATGCAGGGCTGGTGGAAGAAGCCGCTTCGGCGGCGGAAGCGATGCAGTCCCAGGTACAGAAACTTTCCGAGGCAGTCGGTGTTTTCCGCCTGCACGGCAGCGCGTTATCTGCCGAGCCTTCCGCAGCCATGGCGCTGCAGGCGCCGGCGCAGCGACCGCGGTCCGGCATCAAGGTCCTGCCGAAGAAGCAGGCCGCTCCCCGCATCATTCCAGCGGTGCCGCAGGGCCTGGCCGCCGCTGGGGTGACCGGTGGAGACTGGGCGGAATTTTGAAGCGCTTCGGATGGCAGGCCATGCACAGACGGTGATTATTTCGGGTGTGCAGCCGACACAAGTTGTCTCCGCCGCAGTGGCCAATTCCTGCGGACTTCCAGCCCGGTCGAGTGACCGGGCTTTTTTCATTAGGCAGGGTGGTATTAAGCAGGTGGCCCACACCCCTTAAAAGGGTAAAAAGCAGTCTTTCCAAAAGCCTGGCAAGAGCGGAGGGCCGGGCCGCAGGTCAGCCGCCTGCCGGTGCAGCATCGGCTAAACGCTTGGCCTGAAGGACCAGTCCCTCAAAAATCGGCTCGGCGACGTTCGCCGGAAAGCCTTGGGGAAGCGCCGCGTTGACAGCTTCCACGACTGCAGGTGTTTTTTCCAGAATAGATTCAATCACAGTCTCGAAATCCTCGCCCAGCGCGTTGCGCTTAGCGACGGCATTCCAGTGCCGACGCCGAATATCCTGCATCCGGTAATGCGCATTTTTCGAGCGCACAGCCATCGCCAGCTTGATTTTCTGCCACGGGAAATGGCGCGGCCCTTGGCCAATGACGGGCCAAGCGGACATGACGTCATAGAACGGCGTCAGCTCGAATGCACTTCCAGCCAGCAAGCGAATACTGAAGTTTTTTGCGTGCCCGTCCGGTGCCGCCAGCATCCAAAATAGCAGATGGGCAGTCAAGAACCGGTTCCGGTCTTGTTCAGCGTTCTCGCTGCCGCGCAATCTATCTAGTATTTCATCTATCCCCGGTCCGCCCTTTTCTTCATACTTTTGGGAATAACTCTTTCCAAAGACCTGGCAGAAATCCTCCTGAGGGAGCCGGGCAATCCATCCCGAGGCCATCCACCGGCGGTCAAAACGCTCGACGATGAGTACCTTGTGCCGGCCGAACTGCCCGATGTCACAATGGGCAGCAGGTAGTCCGTAGGACTGCATGATTTTTGCGCATAGCCACTCGTTCTCGACCGAGGTGGAGAAGTCGGCTCGAACCTGGCCAACCTCGCCCATCGGCAGCTTGAAAATATGCGTCGTTGGCGTAGCGCCTTGCGGCAAGTGCCAGCTACCGTTGTGATACAGAAAAGCCGTTTTTTCCTGTGCGCCAGCGAGTGAGATGCGCAGCTCGTCTTCTGCCGGCACACCGAAGCCTACGCCGGCGACAACTGCATCCAGCTGCGCCTCAATTTCTAATGCCGTCAATGGACGGCTGGTGATGTGCCGAACATCAGGCACTGCGCTACCGGCCGGCAGCAGCTGCACGGCACCAACACAGTCACGGCCAATCTTTTCAAGAAGGTCAAACGCTGCGGGGGAGTCGGCCCCGTGGCGGCTGGCTATCCGATTACGGATGGCCGGGCTGTCCGGCAGCAGATTGTCAAAATAACTGGCTACAGCGGGTCCGCTTACTGTTTTAGTGCCGAGATTCAGCGGCAGGGACAGCGACAATGGACGGGCCGCGGGACTGCCTTGCCAGGATGCGTCATAAGCAAACTGCTGAACGCCGGTTGGCGCGAGGCTCCACTGCCCGACAAGTTGTGCATTCATCCAGACGTCCAGGCGCCGGGTCTTTGAGGGGCGTCCGGCCATTACCAGTTTTCTTTATCGCCAATGCCCAGAGTTGCGCTAGCCGAGACCGAAGCCACGGCTTGTCCTTGCAGGGAATGACGCGGTTCCACGGAGAAAGCAGCGTCCAATGCCATCAGCACGGTCAGGAGCTGGTCCACCGTGATGGACTCGGGCCGGCCCTCGATGCGGGAAATACGTTCCTGGGATAGACCGATCTTGGCGCCAAGCGCCGCCTGGGACAGGCCCTTTTCAACCCGGAGTTGCTTGAGAAGCGGGCCGAGTTGCCCTGAAGTTTTAATGAAGGTTTTCATGACAGAACGCTCCCGTCGTTCGCAAGTAGGTAATTACGCAATACACCTTACCCATGCCCCTGCAGGCATATAACCATTATATGCCTAATAAAGCATAAAAGTATTTTATTCTTGTATAGGCATACACCAAAATGTGTTTCTTGCAGTCCTAAGTTACATTGGGTACATCTGAGTCAAAGGCCGGCCTCTTTACACACTGCAATTCATTGCTTTTTGCGTAAGCCTTTTACGCATACCCTAGTGGAGTCTGCGCCACGGCTCAAATGGTTTCTTAAAGCCGAACGGGGCCCGCCTATTTGGAAATCCTGAGCGGCTGCGCCGCATGCTTGATAACCCCCCATTAGGCAGACTATTGATTCGAATCGTTTGCTTACATTGTGGCGCCGGAAGGAGGGAATCATTTCCGCTTAACCATTTCCAAATCTCCAGCAGGCTCGTCACGAGCCGGCCCCGCAGGCTGGATTCAGGAGGAATGAGTGAGTATTCTTGGAGGCATCTTTGGGCGGCGCGACCGGGAAGCGCGCTATCGAACCGTGGATGGCGGCAAGCCCGCACCTTATCCGGACATGACCGACGAACAGCTGTATAACTACGAGCTGGCATTTAATGTGGAGAAAAAGACTTTCGATCAGCCGCCTCATCAGGGTTCCGCCAGGCGACCCCAAGCTCAACAGGAGCCGGAAATCGAGGAAAAGACGCGTCGCATTACCGAAGCTACGCTGAATCGCTACCAATTACCACGACGTGAACCGGAATTGGTTACGCAGCATGATGGCCGCGAAGCTGTCAATGAAGAGAAAACCGTCATGGCGACGGAAGCACCAGAACTTCAGACGCTTCGTTTTGATGACGGCATGCCTGAGAAGCAGGCGGTCGAAGCGGATCCACCCGCCGGTGCGGCTGATTCCGACGCCATGCAAGCTTCCGTAGTCGACGAGAGCGTCTCCGCAGAACCGCCGCTGGATTTCGCCAAGCCGATACGCGTCATCACCAGTAAACAACCCGTGGAGATCATTACCACCCGCGCCCGCCATCCGCTCTACAAGGTTCACGCCTACGTCGGCGACGAACAAGTCATGCGCGTTTTCACCCTTGATGGACGCATGTCCGAGAATGGTCCCCGTTTCCTGGAAAACATTCCGGACCGAGAAGAGCTACATCTCAATATCTACATCAATCCGGATCCCTTGAGCCGCGAAAAATACCTCATCACGCAACATACGTCTCAGGAAGATGCCGAATCGAAGCGGCGACCGAACTGCATTGGTTCCTGCAAACTGGAAGTCAAACCGCAGTTCACAACATGATGTAACAGCGAGGCCGTTTGAAAAGGTGTAGTTCGGAACCAGTAAATTTTGCAAATCCGTTGAACTATTTACTCGTGACGAGTGACTAATCATTACGCGGACCCGGAGGACATCATGGAAAAGGTGCAGACTGTAGTTTCTGAAAAATCGGCAAAACAGCCCGTAGTTTTGGATACTTCACGTCAGATAGCTGAAGCAGAATTAGCTTTCCCTAGCGTAGCAGGAGCGAAGATCGACAGGAAAGACATTTCCCGTTGCATCCACATCTGGGCGAAGTTTTATCGCCAGGGCGGCTCCCAATCGGATTTGAGGGAGCTGTGTGTGCCGCCTGCACCTTGGCATGTCAAAGACTGAACATTGAAATAAGCGGAAATAAGCGCATATAAGAAGTACACCACCCGCTGAATCGTACGGCGCGGAGGAGACACCCAAAAAGAAGGGAGCAATATCGATCGATATTGCTCCCTTTTCATTTGCTTCGTGACCTAGACCTAGATCTAGCGTGCTGTCTCGAAAAAATTATCCAGACTTGGTAAGTTTACATTTCACTGATTGCCTGCTTGTTCGACGTTTCCAATAATGGAGCAAGATCAGGTTGCGCATTGGCTCTCAATGTAGCCGCGAACTGTTCGAGTTCCAGTGCTTCCCTCAATACTCCGCGCGAACGCTCCAGAAGAATTTTCCCCGACTCCGTCAATTTGGATCTGCGTCCCTCGACTCTGAGCAAAGTAATCCCGATGGATTCTTCCAGCTGCGATATGGCGTAGCTTACGGCGGGCTGAGTAATGTGAAGTATGTCCGCTGCCTTGGCGAAACTTCCTGTCGCAACCACGACATGAAACACTTTCCAGAGTTTGAGGTTGAGCTTGAGTCTGCGTACGTTATCCGTCTCCGACATGTCGGCAGGCAAGAGATGTCTAGGCAGGGGCGAGCCAGTTTGCGATCCAGGGATTGAGTGCATTTTTTATAACCAATAAAGAAGCTGCTTTTTAGGCTAGGTGAAAAATGCCAAGATTTGATAGGTATTGATAACATTCAAGACTGCGAACGAAACGATAAATGGAATAAATAGATTAACAATAAAAGATGTCTAACAATCGCTTTATCAAAGATAAAGCGTGCATCGATTGAGCTGCCTTAAAGAGATTTCGCCTGAGAATTGATCTAGAGAAAAGGTGTGGCGAAAAAACCATATCCGCTCTATTTTTATTAGAGGTGAAAGGACCGAGTCATTATCTTTAAGAGGACTGCTAGTCCTTGATTTTTAGGGTTCGTTCTTCGGGCGTGCGGATGTGTGAGTTGGCGCTGCGTGAGACGGGTTCTACATAGCGCTCCCTTGAATGTTCCAGTCGATCATTCAGTGTTTAAAACTTCCGTGTTCAACAAGAAAACTCAAACTAGATCGCTTAAAAAATTACATGTAAGAATCAGTGACTAATAGAAATAAATAAAATGTTTTTATTATATTTTTGCAAGCTGTATCGTTAAATTAGGCGAATTGCTTGAGCGCTTGAAAAATCGCGCTAAGGAGGCGACTCATTAGGACTTTCCCAGCGGCGATGCTTTCACCGGAGATTGACAGATGTATTTGGATGCCCCGACAACGCAAAAGACGGATTTTTTCCGCCCGGTGTACTGCATCCTGGGATTGCCGCTAGATGCCATATCGCTTCAGCAAGCCGTCGACAAGATACGAAACGCAGCGACGACGAGAAACCGGTGTTTCCTTTCTACGCCCAACCTCAACTTCGTCATCGGGAGTCGCACCGACAAGAACTTCCGCGATTCCGTCATCCGCAGCGATCTTTCATTGCCGGATGGTATGCCACTGGTGTGGATCAGCAAGCTGATGTCGGTTCCTATCCGCGAACGGATCGCGGGCTCCACCTTGTTTGAATCGATCTGCAAGCGCAACAAGGATGCACTATCGGTGTATTTTTTCGGCGGTCCGGATGGAGCAGCCGGAAAGGCTGCAGAGCTGGTGAACAGCGCGTCGTTCGGCGTGAAGTGCGTGGGCCACAAATCGCCAGGATACGGTTCGATGGAAGAGATGAGCCGTCGGGAGTTTATCGAGGACATCAATACCTGCGGACCGGACTTTCTCATCATCGCGATGGGCGCCAAGAAAGGCCAGGCATGGATAGAGAGAAATTATTCGCTGATTCAAGTGCCGGTCATCAGTCATCTCGGCGCCGTGGTCAACATGACGGCCGGCCGCATATATCGCGCGCCTGAGTGGTTGCAGCGCATCGGCCTGGAGTGGCTGTGGCGTATCAAAGAGGAACCCGTACTCTGGCGCCGCTATTTTTCTGATGGATTGTCCTTCATGAACTTGATGCTGACCCGCGTGCTTCCATGCTTGTTGGTGCAGCGCACGCGACGGGTACCGCTTTACCTGTTCGACCATGCCAAGGTGTTTCTCCATAAAGACGACCGCCAAGTACAGATCACTTTCGTAGGCCCCTGGGGTGAGAAAAACATCGGCGAATTAAGAACCAAGTTCACCGAAGCCACGATTGAGCCAAGTGACATCACCCTGGATTGCCACCACCTCAATTACGTCGATAGCGCGCTGCTTGGATTGTTTGCGTTGCTTTACGGCCATCAATTGAAGATAGGCATGAAATTTCACGTCGTCGGTGTTTCACCATCGGTGAAAAAAATGTTCTGCCTGCATTGCGCGGAGTATTTGTTGAGCTGAATTAAAAGCCGAACCTCATTGATTTTTCTCAGCATTCTGCAGAGGTGGGGGGATAGGCCGGAATGGTTAAGTTGTCAATTGGTAGTCTTGGTCTGACATAACGGGAAGAGCCCAATGAGCCTGCTGCAGCTGCTGTTGATCCTGAAGGCGAGAGCAAGAGTGATCTTTATGGTGCTCGCATTGACCCTGCTCGCGGCTTGCGCGACAGTGGTCTTGATGCCGAAGACCTATAAGGCAACGACGTCCATCGTGCTCAACTACAAAGGCACCGATTCGGTGAGCGGGTCCACTGCGCCTGGACAGCTTGTTTCCGGCTACTTGCCTACCTACATGTCCACCCAGATCGACATCATCAAGAGCATGACCGTTGCTCTGCGGGTTGTCGATCGATTGAAGCTCGCCTCCGTACCCCTTTTCCGCGAAGAATACGAGGAAGCTACCAAGGGCAATACGGATATCCGCGAGTGGCTCGCCAACTATCTGCTCAAGAAGCTGGAGGTGAAGCCTTCCAAGGAAAGCAGCGTGTTGAACGTCAGCTTCAAGGCTTCCGACCCGAAGTATGCGGCGGCAATTGCTGATGGATTCGTAGACGCCTACCAACAGGTCACGGCGGAGATCGATGCCAATCCGGCGCGCAGCGCCTCCAATTACTTCACCGAGCAGCTGAAAAACCTGCGCAACAATTTCGAGGCGGCCCAGGAAAAAGTGACGCGGTACCAGCGGGAGAGCGGCATCGTCAATGCGGACAACCGAATCGACGTTGAAAATACGCGCCTCAACGAATTGTCGAATCAGCTGGTCGTCGCGCAGTCGCAATTGATGGAGGCGAACTCCAGAGGAAAACAGGTCCAGGGAAGGGCGGACGAATCCCCCGACGTGGCCAACAATGCCCTGATCCAGGGCTTGAAGATCGAACTCAACAAGGCCGAGACCAAGCTGGCGATCATTTCGGAAAAATATACCCGTGACCATCCTACCTATCAGGAAGCCAAGGCCGAGGTGACCAAGCTGCAGGCAGCGCTGCGGGCCAATATTGCCATCATCTCTCGCTCAATTTCCAACAACGCCCAGATCCTGGAACGGCGGGCAAACGAACTGCGGGCCGCGGTTGAGGAGCAGAAGGCGAGGATTCAGGACCTCAACCAGAAACGCAATGAGCTGAATCTGCTGGTGAAGGATGCCGAGACCGCCCAAAAAACGTATGAAGCCGTTTCGCAAAGGCTCGCGCAATCCAAGATCCAGGGGCAATCCAACCAATCCGACATCTCGGTGCTCACCAGCGCGATCATTCCGCGGGATGCCGCTTCGCCACGCCCGACCATCGTTTTGCTGGTGGCAGCGTTTGTCGGCATGTTCCTCGGCATTTGCTGCGCGATCGTGATGGAACTGCTTGACCGACGCGTGCGTTCGGTGCGCGATCTGGAAGAGCTCGTCGGCCTTCCGGTATTGGTACGCATCGACTCATTTGGGCTTGAAGGAGATGGCCGGCAGCCGGGCCTGCTTCCCTGGAACCGGCCGAAAATGCTTCCCGGCAGCTCATGACGAGGCCGGTTGCGTTTGAAGACCCGCTTGACAGAAAACCCATCCAGTCCAAGGTTAAAGGCCACGGCACATGACCACTCCCAATTACCTTCAGGTCACCACCGACGAGAACGTCAGCGAAATCTTTCGCCGGCCGAGTCGGCCCATCGGGACCATACTTGTCGACGCCGGTCGCCTGGAAAGCGACGACATCGAGAATATTTGCGTCTTCCAGCAGAAATCAGATTGCCTGTTCGGCGAGGCGGCGGTGCGCATGGGCCTGCTGTCCGAAACCGACGTCGCGCAGGCACTCTTGCGCCAGTTTGATTGCGGCTATCTCGTACGCGGACGGAGCCGGGTCCACCATGAAGTCTTCGCCGCTTACGAGATGACATCGGGTAGAACCGAAATTCTGCGCCGCCTGCGCAGCTCCATCCTCGCTTGTCTGGCGGAACACGACAATGATGAACGGGTGCTTTCGATCATCAGCGCGCATCGCATGGAAGGGCGCAGCATTTTGGCGGCCAACCTGGCGGTATTGTTCAGCCAGCTTGGTAAAAGGACTTTATTGATCGATGCAGACTTCCGACATCCGCGCCAGCATAGCCTCTTCGGCATCGACAACAAGAGCGGCCTCTCGAGCGTGCTCGCCGGCCGCGTTTCGCTGGATGTGCTGCGCAAGGTCGAGGGCCTCGACTATCTCGCCATTCTGCCCGCCGGAATTTGCCCGCCCAATCCGAGCGAGCTGCTTGAACGCCCGATCTTCTCGCTGGTGCTCAACCAGCTCGTCGCCCAGTTCGACATGATCCTCGTCGACACGCCGGCTTATGACTTGTATGGCGATGCGCACAGCGTGTCGCGGCATGGACGCAATGCGCTGGTGGTGGTCAAGGACGGCGTCGGCCAGATCGATGCATTGCGCAGTCTGATGGCCGATTCCATGAGCGCGCGAGTGAATGTAATCGGCTCCGTGCTGAACACGTTTTAATCCGGCGCTCACCGGCATCGAAGGGGCGGGCCGCAGGGCGGCCCGCCCCTTCCAACAATAAGCATGGCAGATCAATGAACTCAGGAACCGCGAGAATATCGGTTGTCGTCCCCGCATATAACGTCGAACGTTATGTGGAGAGCGCGCTTGAATCGCTGCTGAATCAGACGCAGCCGTTCCATGAGATCATCGTCATCAACGATGGCAGCACCGATCGCACGCTCGAAAAGCTGTCCCGATATGCCGGCGAACCGCGTGTCACCATCAAATCCACCGCGAATCAGGGCCTCGGACCGGCACGTCAAGAAGGCATCGGGCTGGCCACCGGCGATTACATCTACTTTTTCGATTCGGATGACCTGCTGCAGCCGGATTTTGTCGAACGCATATCCGAACGGATTTTGACGGAGGAAAACCCCGACCTCATTTTCATCAGCAGTTCTGTCTTCCATGACGACGAGCTGAATCTCCTGAACGCGGATGCAGCCGCGGACGACCAATACCGGCGCATGGTCACGGGCAGCTTCGCCTCCGGCCTGGATGCTTGCAAGGCGATGCTGGACTCGGGAAAGCTTTCCCCCAGCGCTTGCCTCTATGTCTCCAAACGGTCGTTGTGGCGCGACGGATTGAAATTTCCTTCCATCATCCATGAAGACGATTACGTGATTCCACGCTTGTTCGCTGCAGCGGGCAAGTCGGTCGTGACGGATATGTGCCTGTATCGCAGGCGAATTCGCAACGGCTCCATCATGAACGGGCGCGGCAGCCGCAAGCATGTCGATGGCTATTTCCAAGCCTTCCGCTCGACTTGGTGGGTACTCCGAAAAACGCGCGACCCCGAGCACAAGGCGACCTTGAAGCGGCTGCTTGCGGGCGTCGTGTGGCTGTATTTCTATGAATGCCGCCGCTCGGAATTGTCCCCGCGGCCTATGGAAGTCCTGGAGATGCTATGCGTCAACGGGAGCGTGCCGGCGCGGGACCTGGCGCGCGCAAGCCTTCCCTCGAATTTGAGAACCACCTTGCGCACTTTCAGGGCCCTGGTACAGGGAGGGCAATGACTTGGCTTGTCGAGACCGCGCACTTCGGGAGACGCACCCTGGATCGGCGCGGGCGTTCGACGAACACTTTTTTTGCCGCTGGCGCAATCCAGCCATCCCCTGACGAAAGGCGATTTTTATCGGTGGCTGGCCAATATCGACCCGTAACGCGAATACACCGCACAAGCATCCATCTGGAACTTCACCATGCGCATCGTAACTAGCGTCCGCTGGGCAGCATTGTCGCAAGCTTCCAGAGTCATCGCCCAGCTGATCAGCGTTTCGGTCCTGAGCCGGATTCTGGCGCCGGAATCCTACGGGCTCATGTCGATCGCCATGACGGTGACCAACCTGGCTTTCCTGTTCCGGGATCTTGGCACTTCCGCGACCATCATTCAGCGCAAGGAACTCACGGAGCGAATGAAGAGCACGGTGTACTGGTGCAATGTCGCCCTGGGTTGCTCCATTGGCCTTTTGCTGGTGCTGCTGGCGTATCCCATCGCACTGATTTTCAAGGATGAGCGTCTGGCTCCCATCATGATGGCGCTGGCCATTGTGTTTCCGATCGCCAGCCTGAGCCTGCTGCACCAGGCTTTGCTGGAGCGGGAATCGGATTTCCGCCTGCTTGCCCGCATCGAAATCGTCAGTTCGATCAGTGGCATCGCCATCGCGCTGTTTCTCGCATATCGCGGCGCGGGGATCTGGAGTCTCGTGATGCAGATGATCGGGTCCACGATCATCACCGTGATCCAGCTCCGATGGGCCAACCGCTGGCGTGCACGTCTTGTCTTCTCGAAGGAAGACTTGCTGTCTTTGTTCGGCTTCGGGGGCAATTTTTCCCTGTTTCAGTTCGTCATTTATCTGGAGCAGAATGCCGACAGCATGATCATCGGGCGCCTGCTCGGTCCCGGCCCGCTCGGAATCTATTCGATGGCGTACAAGATCATGCTTTTCCCTTTGCAAAATCTGACGGCGGTGATCTCGCGCGCGCTTTTTCCCGCTTTCAGCCGCAAACAGGATTCGATCGAAGAGATCGCCAATCTCTACCTGCGCGCGGTGCGCATCATCGCCATGGCGACGGCACCGCTGATGGCCGGCATGTTTTTCCTGCGCGCGGAATTCGTCGCCATCCTGTTCGGACCGCAATGGTCCGAGGTGGCCAATATCCTGAAATGGCTCGCGCCAGTGGGCTTTCTGCAGGCCATGACCGCAAGCACCGGGGTAGTGTTTCTTTCACTCGGCAGGGCGCGGCTGATGCTCATGTTCGGGATTCTCGGCGCTTTCCTGCAGATCAGCGCTTTCCTGATCGGCGTGCATTGGGGCATAGAAGGCGTTGCGGCATGCTATCTGGTGGCCATCATCATCAATTTCCTGCCGTGCTTCTGCTGCGTTGCCCGCCTGCTGAAGATTCCATTCGCGCGGCTGGTGATCGACTTCCTCAAGCCGCTGGTGGCATCCGCCGTCATGCTGCTGGCGCTGTATGAGATTCATCAACTCATCATGCAGATCCGTCCGTCGCAGCTCGGCTTCGTCGCGATCAATGTCATGGTCGGCGCGCTGATCTATGGCGTCGTATTGCTGGTTTTCCTGCGTCAGGACATTTCGGACATCCGGTCCCTGGCGAAATTTGGTTGATTCGAGGTTTGCATGAGTTACTCCCCGAGGATGTTGAGATGAGCGTTTCCTCCCCGACGGTATCCGTAGTGATTCCCGTCTACAACGGCGCGCCGTTCATCGCGTTTGCCGTTGAGAGCGTCCTTGCGCAGCGCTACCAGCCAGAGGAGATCATCGTCGTCAATGACGGCTCGGTGGATGGAACGCTGCAGGTGCTCGAAAGATTTGGCAGCCGCATCAAGGTCATTTCCATTCCCAATGGCGGCGTATCCAATGCGCGCAATGTCGGCATTCATGCCAGCACCGGCGAACTGATCGCCTTCCTGGACGCGGACGATATATGGGACCCCGACAAGCTCCGGCTGCAGGTGCAGGCGCTGCAAGCTTTCCCGACGGCGGGGCTGTGCTGTTGTGACTTCATGACTTACAACTGGTCCATGCACGCCAAGACCAACCACTTCGGCCTGTTCTCGGGGGATCCGGCTTTCCAGCTGGACAGGCCGTTTGCCGCGGACGCATTCGGCATCCTGATTCGGTACAACTTCGTCGGCACCGCATCGACCGTGGTTGTCCGCAAAGCCCTGCTGGATCAGGTTGGCCTGTTCGATGTCTCATACCGGCAGGCGGAAGACTACGATCTTTGGCTGCGTTGCGCGCTGCATGCCGAGGTGATCAGCCTGTCCAAGGTGCTGGTCGACAAGCGGGCCCATGACCGGAATCTTACCAACGATTTCGCCGAGACCCTTCAGTTCCATGAACGGGTGCTGCTGTCGTGGATGCAGACCCGGGGCGATGTGTTTGCGCAGCGCGGGCTGTGGGAGTCGGCCTTGGCGGCGCTGGCGCAGACCCGGTACCAGATCGGGAACCTCCTTTTCGAAAAGGGGCTGCGCTTTCAAGCGTTCGGCTATTACTTCCGTGGACTGCGCTCGGTCTGGTCGTTGTCGAACTTGCGCGCTTTTCTCTACTACGTCTCCCGGAAGGTGGTGCGCATGCTCAGCTTCGGCATGATTCGCAACCGTCGGCCGATCGGACACCCGTCGCTGGATCAGCGGCGGGCGGCGTAAAGGAGAGGTTATTTTGCTGTCTGCCCTATTGACCAATCGAAGCAACATGCCGACGGGGGTGCCATGGCGACCATCGATGTATTGATGCCGGTTAAGAACGGCATGGCCTATCTGGAGGCGTCGATTGCCAGCATCCGGAACCAGACCTTCCGGGACTGGCGCATGATCGTTCTGGACCACGCCTCTTCCGATGGCAGCTTCGAATGCGCTTCCAAATTCGCCGAAGCCGATTCGCGGATCACGGTCAGGCGCTTCCCCGAGCGCGATTCGCTGTCCGATATTCTCAACGGCGGCCTTGCCTTATGCGATGCGAAATATGTCCTGCGCCAGGATGCGGACGACGTCTCGCTGCCGCAGCGCATGGCTGTCATGGTCGATGCTTTCAGCGCCAACCCCGACCTCATCTGCGCCGGATCGCTCGGCGACATCATCAATGGCCGCGACCGGGTGGTCGGAAGGCTGGACATGCCGGTCGAGGAGGGCGCTTACGCGCCGCTTTCCCTGTTTCGCATACCGTCATCCAATCCGGCGGTCTGCTTCAGGCTGGACAGCCTGCGCCGCGTCGGCGCTCTTTACGGCATCGATTTCCTGAGAGTGCTTCCCGAGCATCGCCGCCTGGCGGTGCCGGCATTGGCTGAAGACTATTTCTTCCTGGGGCAGCTCGCCATGCTCGGCAGATGCGTCAATCTCAAGGAGCCCTTGATCCGGTACCGCTGGCACCAGACGAATATCAGCAAGATCAAGGCGATGGAACAGCTGCGCGTGGCACTGGACGTCTCGCGCTATCTGGCGGATTCCTTCGCCGCCCTGCATGGCACGGCAAAGTTCGACCCCGCGCCTTTCTGCAACCATGGCGAAAGGCTTTTTCTCATCGGCCAGGAAACGGATTTTCGGGCGCAGTTCGACGCCTTGAAAAAGACACTCGTCCGGGTGCTGCCGCCATCGCGCGGATTGCAGCGGGAGCTGGCTTTCCGCGAGGTCCTCGCCGACAGGCGAAGCGCCGCGATGGCCGCGAAGTATGCATCGTTCGCCGCGCGTCATGGCGTGCGGCCGTCGGAGTGGCACACCGTGAAGTCATGGCTGGCGGGCAGCTTGCGCCGGCAGACCTTGTTGCAAGTCGCGCCGGTGAATACGGCCACCTGAGAACTGTTCATTGGGCAGATGAAAGGAATACAACGTGCTTGACGGGAAAACCAGCGCTTCTCCCTATACGCTTTTCGCGATATTCCTGGGGGCCGCCTGCGGCCTGGGCGTTCTGCTGCCGTTCTACCTCGGCGTGGCCGGGGACGGCGTGGTTGCCATCGCCGCCGTGCCCTTGCTCCTGATCGGGATCGCCGCTTTTGCCGCCAGCCGCAAGACACTGCTGATCCTGATCCTGCTGACGCGATCGGCGCTCGATATCGTACTGGAAGCCACGCGCACGGCTGGCAGCGGCCAGGGTGCCGGCCTGGGCGCGCTCATCAACCTGTGCATCATTCTCCTGGCGTTTGCGCTCGTGTTCGAGAAGCCTGCCGCCTTCCCGAGGAAGATGGCGATTGCCTGGCTGGCGTTCTTTGCCGCCGCGATTCACGGCATTCTCCTCTCTCCCGAAAAAGCCGATGCGATCCGCTTTTACCTGACCTGGCTGTCGAACTTCGCCGTCTTCATCAGCGCCTTTTACCTGGTCCGGGAATCGGCGGACTTCCGCTATTGCGCCTTGCTGGTCGTGCTCTCTTCCATTTTGCCGGCGCTCTACGGGCTTTACGAGACCGGGGCCAATCTCGGCCTGTTGTCAGGGGGCTATCGGATTAAAAGCACCTTCACCCATGCCAACATCTTCGCTTTCTATCTGATGCTGGTGCAATTCATCGGCTTTTACTATCTGAAGAGCGGCACGGTCCGCATGCCCGTGATGCTGCGGATGGCGCTGGGCGCCTACCTGCTCCTGTTGTTCGGGCTGCTTATGCTGACGCAGACCCGCAGCGCATGGATTGCAGTAGTGGTCGTGTTTGCATGCTATGCGGCGGTGTTCGAGCGCCGGTATCTGATCTACCTCGGGCTCGCTTTCGTGGCGAGCTTCTTCATCCCGGTGGTGCAGGAACGGTTGCTCGACATCCTCTCCGATTCGGAAGTGGGGCCGCAGGTCAAGCTCAATTCCTTCGCCTGGCGCGTCGCCCTGTGGGAATCGGCGCTGGGGTGGATGGATCCGGGCCGGTATCTGCTTGGCTATGGCCTGGGTGCTTTCCGGGACAACGTGCTGGATTTTTTCCCCCTCAGCGCCGGCTTCAAATGGGATGCGCATAACGTGTACGTCCAGTGGTTTTTCGAGACCGGACTGCTCGGGGTGGCCGCCTACCTCTGGCTCCAGGTTCGGATGCTGGGCTATTCGTTTCAGCTCAGAAAAGTCGACCGGCTCGCGGCGTTCTTCATCACCGCCACCGTGGTGAGCTATCTGATGGTTTCGTTCTCCGACAACATGATGTTCTACCTCGTCGTCAACTGGTATTACTGGTTCCTCATCGGGGCCGGCTGTGCCTTGCTGCTGAGAGGAGCGGCGAAGGCTGCCGCTGAACCGCGGCCGGCACCGCAGGCGAAGCGGCCGGCGCCGTGGAGCAGACCGGCCGGCGCGGCAGTTCGCCGGAGCCGGCAGTGAAGACCGGGCATCCACTTGCCGCGGTGGCAGCGGCGACCGTCATGCTGGGTATGGCGGCGCCATGCATGGGACGTGACGAGCCCGCGGGCAAGCGTCCACCGGCAAGGCAGGAAGCGCAGATTCAGGCATGGGGGTCGGCAAGCAAGCCTTTCGCCGCCGATTCGCCTTGGAACAGCCGTCCGGTCGATCCGGTCCTCGACGACAACGTCGGCGTCCCGGCCGCGAAGTATTCGCCCGCCGTCATGGCCAGCAAGTGGTCCACCCGCGTCTTCGTCAGCCGCGCCGACGATGGTTCGATGACGGTCTCCGGGCCGGGCGGCAAAGGCTTGTGGAATCCGGACGCCCAGGAAGCCGGCAACGTGAAGATACCGCACTGGCCGGCTGGCGTGCAGGGGGCAGCCGGCACCGACGGGCATGCGGACATCGTCGATCCGGTGCTCGGCATCGTTCACTCCTTCTGGCAGCTGCGGCAGGAGGAAGGGCGTTGGACGGCGGCGCAGTATGCGTGGAGCCCGCTCGCGGGGCGCGGTTGGGGCGATCCGGCGCATTATTTCCAGGGCGCCCGCGCCACTGGCGTGCCGGCAATGGCCGGGCTGATCCGCCAGCATGAAGTCGACGACGGCGCGCCGCTTTACCGGCATGCGCTGGCCCTGTCCCTGGCCACCAATGCGCTGGCGCCCGATCCGGCCTACATCTATCCCGCCACCTCCGCCGACCGGGAGGCGCGCAGCGTGAATACCGGCCGCATTCCCCAAGGCGCCTTGCTGATGCTGCCGCGGGGCTTCGACGTGCGCGCGCTGGCGGACCGGCGCGTGCGCAAGATCGCCGAAACCCTGAAGACATATGGCGCTTACGTGGTCGACCGCAACGACGGCACGCCTTTCATCGTTTATGCCGAGACGGGCAGCGGCCTGGACCTGCCGGGCGAACCCTGGAACAAGGAGGCGGCGGCGGATCTCGAAAAAATCCGGGAAGCGCTGCGCCAGGTCACCGGTGCGCAGGCATGGCTGGATGGCGACGGCCGCCGCATCGTGCCGGACAAGGACCTCAACCTGCTGTCCTTGCGAGGCCCCTGGCAGCATGATGGCGACGGACCGCATGGCTGGTTCGATACCTGGACTCAATCGGTGCATTTTCCGGCGGCGCCCCGGCCCATCGTGCAGAAGAAGGACTTGCAGGCTTCCCTCACCGACGTGCGATGGGCCGCGCCGCGCGCCGGCGTCCGCTATCGGCTCAAGGCGGTATCGACCGGAGGCGCCAGGCTGCGCCTGACGATCGATGCAGCCGGGGAGGGCAAGCCGCGCATCGACAGCGGCGAACTCGGCAATGGCGAGTCCTTCAGCTTCGTCTGGCCCGGCCAGGCCGCCGCGCCACGACTGTATGTCATCAGCGGCGCCGGCAAGCCATCCAGCGTGCGGGGCGAATTGCGGCGGCAAAGCGATGGCGACCCGGCGCAGGCGAAACGGTAGTGGCCATCCGGCCGTGGCATCGAGGCAGACAGGCGAGGAACAACAATGAATCCGATACGCATCGCATACCTGATCAACCAGTATCCCAAGGTCAGTCACAGCTTCATCCGGCGGGAGATCCAGGGATTGGAGAAGCTGGGCATCGGCGTCGAGCGATTTGCCTTGCGCGGCTGGGACGCGACGCTGGCGGACGCCGAGGACGAGCGCGAACGCCTGCGCACCCGCTACCTGCTGCGCGGCGGCCTGGTCGGCCTGGCGAAGGCGGCGCTGGCGGCATTGCTGTCGCATCCGCTGCGCTGGCTGTCGGCCCTGGTCCTGACGCTGAGGATGGCGCGCCGCTCGGAGCGGCCCTGGCCATTGCACCTCGTCTATCTGGCGGAAGCCTGTCTGCTGGCATCCTGGGCGGAGCAGGCGCGCTGCGATCACCTGCATGCGCATTTCGGCACCAACTCCACCGATGTCGTCATGCTCGCTGCGCTGCTGTCGGGTTGCGGCTACAGCTTCACCGTGCACGGGCCCGAAGAGTTCGACAAGCCCGCAGCGATCAATCTGGCGGAAAAAGTGCGGCGCAGTTCCTTCGTCGTCGCCATCAGCTCCTACGGACGCGGCCAGCTTTACCGGTGGGTCGATGCCGGGCAGTGGGACAAGATCAGGATCGTGCATTGCGGCCTGGAGCAGGCCTTCCACGACGTGGCGCCGGTACCGGTGCCGGTGACGCCGCGGCTGGTATGCGTCGGCCGGCTGTGCGAGCAGAAAGGACAGCTGCTCCTGTTGCGGGCGGCGCATCTGCTGGCCCGCAAGGGCGTCCCACTGGAATTGGTGCTGGCGGGAGACGGCGAACTGCGGCCGGAAATCGAGCGCGCCATCGCCGCACTGGGCCTCGGCGGGCAGGTGAGCATCACCGGCTGGATCGGAAGCGCCGAAGTGAGGGAGCGACTGCTTGCGTCCAGGGCGCTGGTGCTGCCCAGCTTTGCCGAAGGATTGCCGGTGGTGATCATGGAAGCCATGGCGCTGCGCCGGCCGGTCCTTAGCACCTATATCGCCGGCATTCCGGAACTGGTCACGGCTGGCGAGAATGGCTGGCTTTTCGCCTCCGGTTCGGTGGAGGAGCTGGCCGCCGCCATGGAAGCCTGCCTGCGGTCGCCGCCGGAAGCGTTGGCAGTCATGGGGGAGCGGGCTCGCCAGCGCGCTCTGGAAAGGCACGACAGCGACCGGGAGGCGGCCAAGCTGGCGGAGCAGTTCCGGCGCGCGATTCATTCCCAGTTGTCCGGACTCCAGGAGCAGGCATGGTCTTCTTCCTTGAACTGACGTTTCTCGCGGTTGCGGCCCTGGTTGCCGTCCCGGTGACGATGCTGCTGATGCAAGTGCTGCTGGCGTGGCGCGGCGAACGCAAGGGCGAGCAGCCTGGCGGGGAGCGCCCCGCAGTGGCGGTATTGGTGCCTGCCCATGATGAAGCGGCCAGCCTGGGCGATACCCTGGATCGGCTCAAGGCGCAGTTGAAGGCAGGGGACCGGCTGCTGGTCGTTGCCGACAACTGCAGCGACGACACGGCCGGCATTGCCTGGCGCGCCGGTGCGGAAATCACCGAGCGCCATGATGAACTGAGGCGCGGCAAGGGCTATGCGCTCGACCATGGTGTCCGCATCCTGGCATCGGATCCGCGCCCGGTGGTGATCATCGTCGATGCGGACTGCACGCTGGAGAGCGGCGCCATCGATATCCTGGCGCGGGAGGCGGTCGCCAGCGGGCGGCCGGTGCAGGGCTTGTATCTGATGCATGCGCCGGACCGGGAAAGACTTTCCAGCCGCATCGCCGAATTCGCCTGGCTGGTGAAGAACCATGTCCGGCCGCTCGGTATGCGGCACGCCGGCCTGCCATGCCAGCTGATGGGCACCGGCATGGCTTTCCCCTGGAGCGTGATCAGCGCCGCGCCGCTGGCGACCGGGCATCTGGTGGAAGACATGAAGCTGGGCCTGGACCTGGCCTCACGCGGCACTGCGCCGCTGTTCTGCCCGGCGGCGCGCGTGCATAGCGAATTCCCGACGAGCGCCCGCGGCGCGGAAGCACAGCGCTCCCGCTGGGAACACGGACATATGGGCATGATTTTCGGGGCGCTTCCCGGCGCGCTCCGGCGCGCCGTCACGACCGGCAATGTCGAATTGCTGATGATGGCTCTTGATCTCATGGTGCCGCCGCTGGCGCTGCTTTGCCTGGCTTGCGCGGCCTTGTCCCTGCTTGGACTCGGCGCTTCCCTGTTGAGCGGCGCCTGGCTGCCGTTCTTCGCGGCGCTGGCCGTCATGCTGTTGCTGGGCAGCGCACTGATGCTGGCCTGGATATGCTTTGGCCGCGGCATCGTCAGCGCCAGGGACATCCTGTTCGGCATGGGCTATATCGCCGGCAAGCTGCCGCTGTATGTCCGCTTCTTCTTGAGGCGCCAGGTGGAGTGGATACGGACGGAGAGGCGTTGAATCGGCATGAACTTCTGGTGGCTTGAAAAAGCCGGATGCGAATTTCCTTCGCATCCGGCTTTTCAGCGGACAACCGTCAGATTCCGGTTCGGCGCCATTGCTGCGTCGGGCTGTTGACGCAAGCCTGCAGCACCAGGCCCGCGCCGCTGCCCGAATTCGTGCTGGGTGCGCTCAGGCAGAGTTGCGAGCGCATGTCGGTGATGGTGAACAGGTTGCTGTCGCCGCCGACCGCGGTGAGTTTCCAGCGCTGATGCGGGAGGCCGTTGCACTCCCAGGTGCCGACCTGGGAGCCGGCCGTCGAGCCATAGGCGTCCAGGCACAGGCCGCTGCCGCGGGAAACGATCTGGAAGGCGCCATCCCCATAGGCCAGCATGCGCCACTGATTGGCTTTGGAGCCATTGGCAGGCGCGGGATTCTGCACGACCTGGACCGCCGCCGTCGAACCGGTCGGCAAGCTCAGGAACAGCGAATTGGCGGCATTGCTGAAGGTGTAGAGATCCTGCTCGGCAACGGCGCGGAAGACGTTGTCGGTGATCTTCTGCGCGATGGTGCTGGTGTAATCGCTGCGCACGCTGTTGGAGATGAAGCTGTCGAGTCCCCATGACCATTGCATGGTGCCGGTGCCGAAAACCTGGGCGGTGGAATCGGCAATGTAATAGGTCATGTCGCTGCTGACGCCGCCGCTCGTGGAGCGCGCCAGGGACACCACATTCGGCGGCGATACGCCGGCGACGATGGCATTCACTTCATAGCCAAGCAGGCCGGCGAGCACCGTCGAGTTGGTGGCGCCGCTGCCGGTGAACAGCCAGTGCTCAGCGTTGGTGATGGACACGTTCCCCATCACCGGGTCGGCGACGTACTGCGCGCCGAGGAACGCGCCTTCCGGCAGTCCGAGGTCGCGGAACTTGCCCGTCCTCAGCAGGGGATCGGTGACCGGATCGCCGCCGTTGCGGTAGCAGGTCATGATGCGGTTGGTGGTCGTGCTGCCGAAGGTGCTGTTGGCGAAGCGGACTTGCCAGTAGACCTGGTTCGCCGAGAAGAAAGCCAGGTTGGTGCCTGCATCGCGGCTGGAGACCAGCCTGTCCCGCATGGTCCGGGAGTAGTACTCGTCGTGCCCCATCGAGATGAATGCCTTGGCGTTGGCCAGCGCGGTGCCGCGCTCATGCAGGTCGAGGTTGCTGATGTACTTGACGTCATAACCCTGCCGCTCCATCCAGCGCACCATGTTGTAGTCGAACCCGGCGCTGGTGATGGGATAGCCTTCGACGACCGGCTGAACGTTGGTGATGAACTCGCCGGCGCCTACCCCGTAAGCTGCCTGAGGATTGGTGCTCGGTCCATATGGACGGTTGAATGACACCGAGGTCGCCGGCGTAGACCCGTTGGCGCATTGCCAGGCGCTGTTGTGGTTGATGCATCCGGTGTAGAGGGACTTCCCGCCCCAGTAGTTGTAGGCCTGGTAGGTCGTGACCGGCAGCTGCGCGATATAGGTCGCGACCCTCGCGTCGTCCCTGACCACGAAGATGATGTAGCTGTCCTTCGGCGTGGCGCCGTTGGTGGTCAGCTTCGCCAGGTAGATGCCGCTGGCCCAGTAATCGCTTGCAGCCGGATCGGTAGCGGTATTTGGAATGGTCAGAGTTCGGCTGACCGACCAGTTGCAGTCGATGACGCCGCCGGCATTGAGGCAGGGCTTGGGCTGTGCCACGCCCGTCAGGTTCGGAATCGAAAGCATCAGCCTGCCACCGGCCCCGCCATACCAGCCCATGCGATAGATGTCGATGTTGTAGGAGGCCGCGCTGGTGTTGACGTAAAAATCGATGCTGCCGCCCTTGGCCACGCTGGTCAGCGAGGCATAGCCCTCGATCTCTCCCAGTGTCGCCGGGTTCGAAAGCTGCCAGGCAGTGGTGCCGGTCTTCGCGTTTTCGATCGCTACCGTGCCGGTATTGGTGGGCGGGGGAGGCGGCGGGGTGCTGGAGTCGTTCAGGTACTCGCAGATTTTATCGACGCCCGGCACCGGATCGCCGAAGACGCTGTTGTTGCAGCCAATGGAGTTGGTGGCGGTGCGGGTCGCATACGTGCCGTTCAAGCCGTAGCGCACCTGCCTGGTGCCGCTGAAGCTGCAGGTCTGGTCTTCCCTCGCGCAAAACGTCCAGGTGCCGCTGGGTGGGGGAGGCGGCGGGGTGCTGGAGTCGTCCAGGTACTCGCAGATTTTATCGACGCCCGGCACCGGGTCGCCGAAGACGCTGTTGTTGCAGCCGATGGAGTTGGTGGCGGTGCGGGTCGCATACGTGCCGTTCAGGCCGTAGCGTACCTGCTTGGTGCCGCTGAAGCTGCAGGTCTGGTCTTCCCTCGCGCAAAACGTCCAGGTGCCGGTTCCCGTGCCCGGGTCCGCCGGTGGCGGCGTGGTGGTCACGGTTTCGTATTCGCAGATCTTGTCTGCGCCAACCACGGGGTCGCCGAACACACTGTTGTTGCAAGCAATCGATCCGGTAGCGGTGCGAATGGCATATTGACCGTTAAGCCCATAGCGGACCTGGGTTGTGCCCGTGAAGTTGCAAATGCCGTCCTCTCGTGCGCAGAAGGTCCATGTTGAAGTCGTAACGGCGGCGCCGTCAGCCAGATTGCGAGAAGCAGCAGGCGTTCCCTCGGACGACACCGATCCACTCCCTGCGCTTGACAACTGGTCGTTGCCGCCACCGCATCCGCTTAGACCAAGAGTGATTAAAAAAATTGCATATAGCAATAGTAAGCTAAACCTGTTCTTCATGACTCCCCCGAGTGGCATGGCATGAAGAACATTAATTTCTTTTGGTTACCAACAATTTGTAGGGTCTCAACCCTTCAATTGACGGAAGTTAACGGCTGGTCGATTACCTCGACGTGACAGGAAAGAAACGGGGCGATCGGTTTGGCAATGAGGCGCGAGGCGGCCTTTTCGTCATTCGCCCAGCGCTTTTGCTTCCTGAAAATAAAAAAGGGAGGATGACAGCGTCTTCCTCCCCAAGAGTGAAACCATGAAACCAGCCCGGAGGCTGATCAGCTAACTCGTATTACGGTTTGCCGTAATCCTTCGGCAGGACCTGCAGCTTGTCCCAGGGGAAGCCGTTCAGGATGGCGTATTCCGGCGTGCCGTTGAACAGGGCAGGATACGGATCGGCCTGGCCCTTGGCGGTATAGGATTTCGGGTTCTGCGCGCGCAGCGAGAGTGCGCCTGCCTTGTCCCAGACCACGAAGCCATATTTCTGTGCCGCCTTGGCGATCGTTTTTGCCACCGGATGGATGTTCAGCGCATCCACATTGACGCTCGGATCGAGTCGCATGCGGGAACCCTCGGGAATCCGATTCGCCGCATTGGCCGGGTTATAGCCGTCGGAACGCGTTGCCGGCCAGGAGAAGATGTTGGCGTTCTCCAGGTCGACCAGCGCGATTCCGATCACGTGCCGAATCTCGCCGCGCTTGAGTTCTTCCGCGGTGATCTGACCGCCGAGGAAGGGCAGGCCGGTAGCCGTGGTGCCGTACGGATTGGCCCACAAGCCATTGCTGGTGGACGCGGACTTCATGCTGCCGCCCCAGCATGCCTGCCATTGGCCGTTCGAATTCTTGGCTTGCCAGAATTCCCAAACGCCGCCGGTGGAAGGTTGGTACACCGTCATCTCGCCGTCAGTGCCGGAAGATTGCTGCGCATACGAAGGAACCGGCACGGCCGCCCACTGCGAAGCCAGGTTTTGATCCAGGTAGCCCTTGCCCTGGCAATCCCACACGGAGACCTTGACGGTCGGCGCGTTGGCATCGGCCACATAAACCGGGCTGGCGTAGGAAGCGGTATTGATGGTGACGTTGCCGTAGTACGCCTGCTTCTGGCGCAGGAAGTCGGCCACCATGCCGGCCGAATTCGGATGCAGCGCCACGCTGGTTGGAATGGTCTGGTACCAGAAGCTGTTGGGGCTGAATACCGAGTCGGTGACGAGGGCATTGGTCGTCGAGGTCGTCGGCGACGTGGTAGTCGTTGCAGGGGTGGTCGTCGTGCCCTGGTAGGAGCAGCTCTTGTCGACGCCCGGCACCGGATCGCCGAACACGCTGTTGGAACAGGAAACCGATCCGGTCACGGTCTTGGTGGCATACGTGCCGTTGGCGCCATAGCGCACCGTGGTCGTGCCGGGAACGGAGCAGGAGCCGTCTTCGTACGCACAGAAAGTCCAGGTGGTGGTTGTGGTCGCCGGTGCCGGTGCCGGTGCAGGTGCTGGAGTAGGCGCAGGCGCTGGAGCAGGCGCTGGAGCCGGTGCCGGTGCCGGAGCCGGTGCCGGAGCAGTCGTGGTGGTCTTTTTGTAGTCGCAGAACTTATCGACGCCGGGATACGGGTCGCCGAAGGCACTGTTGGAGCAGGAAACGGAGCCGGTTACGGTCTTGGTGAAATATTTGCCCGAAACGCCATATCGTACGGTGGTGGTGCCCGGGACCTTGCAGGTGCCGCCTTCTGTGGCACAGCGGATCCAGGTTGTTGTGCTCGTCGTTGCTGCGAGCTGCGCGGAAGACATGTTCGCCTCTGTTTGCGTGCTGTCGGAAGCATCGCCGCCGCCACAGGCAGCCAGAAGAACGGATACACAGGACAGCGCCGCAGGAAGCAGCCGCTTGTTCGATCGGATAACCACTGATACTCCCAGGAAATAATGCACTCAGGCAAGAGTTTCTTAGGAGAATTTCGCCGTGGAATAGTTCCGCTGGTGAAACGAATTTATTTCTATCGTTTAATAGATTCCGATCTGCTCGACCTATAGCTGGTGTCGCTTATGCAAACCTTTTAAGCCATGTCGCGTATGAACCTTCATGAGGCTAGGGGCCAAGTTGATGGCAGCAAGACAAACGCACAATCTCTCATCTCGAGATCGTCCTTGTGCATTCAACTTCGCAAAATAAAAAAAACCGCATGCCGTTAGGGATGCGGTTAATTACCTTTGAGGAAAGAAAGTTACGACTTCACTCTATACCGTACGCAGGCCTTTTTAAATATGACATAGCTCACTTGATGATTTTCCAGTGCCTCATGTTTGGGAGCATCCATCCGAAAGCCCGCGATATACCTAGTCGGCCGTCAATACCAGATTCATCGCGATTTTTTCCGCCGCTGAACCCCTGCGAGGCGCACGGCGTTGGCGGTTGCCCGCCGATGAATCGGCTGCAATCCTACTCCGGCAAGCTCGATCATCGATGTGGTGAAATGCTCTCCCACCTCTGAAAAATTCTTCAGCAATTGCGTGCCGGGCATGCCCCACCAGGGGCCATGCAACCCCGACCAGTTCTGTTTGGCCGGCATCAGGCTTGCCAGCATGGCGGCCGGAATCTGGGCCAGCAGCAGGAGCAACAGCGACTGGTTCGATTCGATCAGGCGCATGCTCATTGCCATGAACGATTCGGCAGCGGCTTCGATCTTTTCGCTGCCCATTCGATGGAACTCCTTGCGGTCTCGCGCGTCCGGAAATACGCCTGCCGTCACCATGCGCCCAAGCCGATGACTGATGACCTGCGCGGAAGCCAGCATCATTTCACCCTGCTTCCAGCCGACGTCGATCCAAGGCCAAGCGGTGTCAAGCGGAGACATCATGTTGAAAGGACGGGGCGATGGCATGTTGCCTCCATGGTGGGTAGGTAGGTAGGTGGGGTGGGTCAAACCAGCGTCGTGGCTGCACGCGGCACCTTGCTTCGAAGCCCATCAGCACTGGACGTTCCCGGACGGCGGCAGACTTCATGCCGCCGCACCGCTTTAATCAAATCGGCCCTTGCTTGGTGTTACTGTCCTGCCGCAAATTCAAAGCGGCGAAGCATCCTGAACGCCGTGCCTGGAGCCGGCTCGATGAATACCGCGATGCTGTCGATGTGCATCGGAATCGCGCCGGCTGCATGAGCAAACCAGTTGCATGCGCCGGTATGCAGCGCCTGTCGGATCTTATCCTCATAACCGGCCAGGGAATTGCTCAACGTAAAGTGAAAGCGGAAATCTTCATCCACGTAAGGATATCCCCATCTCAACAGGTTCTGCCTCTGCCGGTCGCTCAGCGGCTGCTTGTTCTTGGACGCCAGTTCGGCTGGCATTGGCGCTTGCCGTAAATCGTCGAAATAGCGTACGCAATCCATGGCAAGGCGGGACAGGGCATGCTCGTCCCCGCTCGGCCGAAGCGCCAGAAAATCGCGCAGGAAAACGACCTCCAGCCTGCCGACGGACAACGATGATGCGCCGGCGCAGAAACCTCGAGCGGCGTTCAATACCGCCTGCTCGCCCAACCCGGGCTTCAACAAAAACGGCCCTTTCAGCGTGGCGTGGAAGCCATAGCGCCGCGGCGTGGAGGTCATTTCCCGGAACAGCGCAGTGGGAATTGCAGGCAGCATGGGTTGCGCAATCTCCAGGCCGGTTTCCGCGTCCCGGCCAAGCCAGGCGCAACCGGCTGGCCACCACGGGGAATTGCTTGCAGGCGAAAAATAGATGGCGTAGCGCGACATGATCGGGGAGATGGCTTAGGATTGTTGTCACGGCTGAACTAATATCGCCGGCCAAAACTCGAACATTGATTCTTTTTATACAACGCTCAGACCGCTCGATGCAGGAAGAAATCCAGGCCAGGCAACTCGGCAAAATGCGCCGCATCGCGACCGGACTGCTGCTGTTCATGGCGGCGCTTTTCGTGGCCGCCCGGGTTTTTCAGCCGCGATTTCCTTTCCTTTCTTACGTCAGTGCTTTCGCCGAAGCCGCCATGGTAGGCGCGCTTGCCGACTGGTTCGCCGTGAGCGCGCTATTCCGGCACCCGCTGGGTTTGCCGATTCCGCATACCGCCATCATTCCCCGCAATAAGGACCGCATCGGCGAAAGCCTGGCCAACTTCCTCGAGCACAATTTCATTACGCAGGAAGTGATGCGCGACGAATTGCGCCACATCGATTTTGCCGGCATGGCATCTGCCTGGCTGGCGCACCCGGAAAACAGCCGCCTGCTCGCCAGGCAGATGGTGCGCAGCATCCCGTCGCTTCTGAAGGTGGTCGAAGATGAGGATGTGCGCCAGTTCATGCAGGGGCGCATCGCGGCGGCATTGCAGAGCATGAAGTTCGGCCCGGTGCTGGCGGAAATCCTGGCCATGCTCACCGCGGGCCAGCAACGCCAGGAGATGTACGACCAGTTCATCGGCGTCGTATCGAATGCGCTGGAGCGCAACAAGCCTTATATCCGCTGGAAGATCCATGAGAGCAGCCCGCGCTGGCTGCCCAAGCTGATCGACGAAAAGTTTTATGAGCGCATCGTCGACGCGTTGCAGAGCACGCTGAACGAGATGCGTGACGAAGACAGCGAATGGCGGATCCGCTTCGGCAATGCGACCGATAAGCTGGTTTTCAAGCTTAGGGAGTCGCCCGAATACGAACGCAAAATAGAGGCATTGCTGAGCGAGGTGGTCAACCACGAAATGTTCCGCCACTACATGCTGGAGATCTGGCACGACGTGCGCGACCGCCTGCTGGCCGACGCCGGGTCGCCGGACTCGCAGATCGCCGCGCGGCTCGAGGGCGCGCTCCAGGTGGCGAGCACCGAGCTGCTGAGCGACCCGCGCATGCAGGGGAAGATCAACCAGTGGATACGGCTGCAGGCCACTCATGCCATCGTTGCGCGGCGGCGCCAGATCGCCGACCTGGTGGCTCGCGTCGTCCGCAAATGGGATACCGACACGGTGTCGCGCAAGCTGGAACTCTATGTCGGCAAGGATCTGCAATACATTCGCATCAACGGCACGCTGGTCGGCGGCGCGGTGGGCCTGGTGCTGCACGTGATCGGGCTGCTGATCTAACGCGTTGCAGCGATGGCCTGCCTGTCGGCGATGGCGCATGGCAGTCGACGCCGGGCCGGGAAATGCTTGAGAATAGCGTTTTCAACTCAGCAAAAGAAATCGGCGATGCCCGTCGAAAGAAACACCGTCCTGCTCGTCGAAGACGAGCCCGCGATCGTCGAATTGGTCCGCTTCAGTCTGCAGGATGCCGGCATCGAGGTCATCGTCGCGACCTCTGCCGAGGAAGCCCTGGAGCGCCTGCAACAGCGGCTCCCGCACCTGCTGCTTCTCGACTGGATGCTTCCTGGCGAAAGCGGGCTGCAATTTCTGCGCCGCCTGCGTGCGCAGCCGCGCCTGCAAGCGCTCCCGGTGATCATGCTGACCGCCAAGAGCATGGAGGAAGACAAGATCGCCGGGCTCGACGGCGGCGCCGACGATTACATCACCAAGCCCTTCTCGCCGCGCGAACTGGTGTCCCGCATCCGGGCGCTGCTGCGGCGCAGGCTGCCTGAGCAAGCACTGGAGGCGATGGAGGCGGGGCCCATTCTGCTTGACCCGGCGACCTGCTCGGTTACCGTCGATGGCCGCCGCGCCGAGATCGGACAGGCTGAATACCGGCTGCTCAAATTCCTGATGGCACATGGCGGCCGGGTGTTTTCGCGCAGCCAGTTGCTGGACAAAGTGTGGGGCGACCATGTGGCGATCGAGGAGCGCACGGTGGACGTCCATATCCTCAGGCTGCGCAAGGCGCTCGGCGACGGCGAAGCCTGGATACAGACCGTGCGTGGCGTCGGCTATCGCTTTGCCGATCCCGCTTCCGCTTCATGAATCCGCGCCTGCTCTTCTGGGTGCCAGCGGGATTGCGCCTGCTGGTTGTACTGGTGGTCGCCGGCGCGGTCGCCGACTGGTATGGCCTGATTGCCGGGCTTGCGGTTCTCGCTTCGACCCTGCTCGGCGCCATCGGCTTGCAGCTGTGGTGCCTGTACCGCCTGGGCCGCTGGCTGGACGACCCCGTGGGCAGCCGGCTGCCGGACGGCTGGGGCGCCTGGAGCGACATCTTCTCCCGGCTCTACAAGCTGCGCCGCGACGACGAGCGCAACCAGGCCGAGCTGGC
>NZ_FZOT01000010.1 GCF_900188095.1 Noviherbaspirillum humi
CGAGCTCGGCCTTCAGGTTGTAGGGGCCGGCGATGGCGCGCAGGAACACGCGGTCCTTCTTGCTGTTGTAGTGCGACTCTTTACCCATGGTGTCTTCCTCGTTGCGGATGCGGCGTTATTTCGATTGCCTGGTGATGATCTCTTCGTACAGCTTGGTCCACTTCTCGTTCTCGTCGAGGATGACTTTCGGGTCGATGAACTTCAGCGGAATCTTGTTGAGCTTGGTGTCGACCTTCTTGCTCGTCGGGACGAAATCGCGCTTGAGCAGGATCTCCTGGCCGTCGGAGAGCACGAAATCGATGAACAGCACGGCGGCGTTGGGATGCTGGGAATTCTTCATCATGCCGATGCCGTTGGGCCGCGCCATGGCCGGCGGAATCACCGCCCAGTCCACGGGCGCGCCCTTGTTCTTCAACTGCTCCACCTTGTAGTTGTAGGTGGTCAGCGCCAGCGGCACTTCGCCGGACGCCACCAGGTTGGCCAGCAGGGTGTGGCCCTTGCGAACCGACAGGCCGTTGGTGGCGACGATGTCACGGAACAGCTTCAGGCCTTTCTGCTCGCCCATTTCCATGATGGTGCCGGCGAACCAGTCCGCATCCTCTGCCTCGATGCCGAGCCGGCCCTTCCACTTCGGGTCGAGCAGGTCCTGGTAAGTCTTGGGCACATCTTCCTTCTTCACCTTGTTGGTGTTGTAGGCCAGCGAGAAGATGTTGAGCCGGGTGGCGATCCACTCCTTGTGGGGCAGGATGGCCTGCGGAATCAGGTCGGCCAGGTAAGGCGACTTCACTTCCTGGAACAGCTTTTCCCGATGCAGCGCTTCCAGTTCCGGGCCGTTGGTCTCGACGATGTCGGCGTCGTAGCGGCGGCCCTTGGCTTCCATCACCGCCCGCTGCAAGACCTTCTCCGAACCGGCGCGCCAGATCTTGGCCTTGATGCCGTACTTCTGCTCGAAGGCGTTGGTGAGCACCGTCATGTCATCCACCGGCGCCGAGGTATAGATCATCAGCTCGCCTTCCTTCTTGGCGGCGGCCACCAGCTTCTGCTGGCGGTCCGGTCCCTGCATGTTGGCGGCTTCCACGACGCCCTTGGCCTGGGCGAAAGCGCTGGATGCGCCGAGCATCAGCGCCGCGCCGGTGGCGAGGCCGCCGAAGGCGAGCACTGCCTTGCTGGAGAAGGTCTTTACGATTCGGTCTAGCATGGTAAGGTCTCTTTCTTTTTCATGAACTACAGTGTCATCCGGGTCGGTTCGATGCCGCCCGTTGGGTTATTGCTTGGAGGCGCCGGCGTTCTTGAGGAACAGGTTGTTCCAGAGTGTTTCCCACTTGTCGGCCTCGTCCAGCACCTGCGCCGGGTTGATGGTCTCGTACTTGAACTGGTTGAGGGGGCTTTCCACCTGGGTGGAGGCCGGTACCCGGTTGCGCTGCTTGATCAACTCCTGTCCTTCCGGCGATAGCAGAAAATCGGCGAACAGCAAGGCCGCATGCGGATGCGGCGCATGCCTCGCGACGCCGACGGCGCCGGGCCTTCCCATGGTCGGCGCCAGGGCCTTCCACTTGATCGGGGCGCCATTCTTCGCCAGCCGCTCGACCGCGTGGTTATAAACCGCGGCGGCCAGCGGGATCTCGCCCGCGGCCACCAGCTCCGACACCAGCGTGTGGCCGGTGCGGATCTGCGGCTTCATGTCGGCGAGCTTGCGAAAATACGCCATGCCTTCCTTTTCGCCCATGCTCTTGGCGAGCGCCATGAACCAGTCGGCATCGCCGGCTTCGAGGGCGATCTTGCCGGCCCACTTCGGGTCGAGCAGGTCCTGGTAGTTATTGGGTACGTCTTCCGGCTTCACCAGCTTGGTGTTGTAAGCGATGGTGAAAAAATTGAAACGGTCCGCCACATATTGCCTGTGCGCCGGGAAGGCTTGCGGCGGGAGGGTTTTGAAGGCTGGGCTGTAGAATTCCTGCATCAGCTTTTCGCGCGCCAGGATTTCCATTTCGATGCCGTCGCTTTCGAAGACATCCGGCGTGAAGCGGCCGGCACGGGCTTCGGTCAGGGCGCGCTGCACCACCTTCTCGCCGCTAGCGCGCCACAGCGTTACCTTGATCTTTTGCGCAGCGTACTTCTTCTCGAAGGCTTCGACGATGGGAGCGGAATCCTTGACATTGAGCGAGGTGTAAACGGCGACCGTACCTTCCTTGCGCGCGCCATCCAGCAGGCGCTGTTCGCGATCTTCGCCTTGATAGGTATAGATGGATGCGGGCGGATTCCTGGCCTGAGCAGCGGCGTTGCCCGACACGGCAATGAAGCCGATGGCGCAGGCCGCTAGCGCGCAATGCCATGCGGATAGGGCAATGCTTTTCACTGCAGTCTCCTTGCGGCTTTGGCTAAGCCGGCGTCGGACGCCTGTCGGCGCCTCTTGTGATGTTCATCTGAAAAAATCCGCCTGGCGGCTCCTCTGTAAGCCGCCAGGCGGGTACAGCAACGCAGCATCCGGAGGATCGGGCCGGACGCCGCGTGTTCACTGGTCAGAAGTTGTGAACGATGCCGAGCGCGAGCTGGCGGATGTCCTGACCATACTCCAGGCGCGGTGCGTCTACCACGTTGGAAGCGCGGGAAGAATTGCCGTTCCAGTACTTGCTGGCGAGCGCGTACAGCGCGGTGCGCTTGGACAGGTTATAGGCGACGCCAAGGTTCAGCTGGCTCGCGTTCAGGCCCGATGTGCTGCAGGCCGCCCCGCCCACCAGAGCGCAGGAACCGTCAGTCTGCTTGCCGTAGGACGCCGCCAGGGTGAAGGCTGCAATCCGCTGTTCCGCGCCGATCGACCAGGTGGTCGTCTTGTAGTTGGAGAAGCGTCCTGCTGCGCCGCCCGTCTCGTCGTACTCGAGGCGTGCAATGTTGGCTTCCACGCGCAGATCGTTGCCGATGCGGTATTGGCCAGTCAGGCGGGTGCCGGTGTCCACGGAGCGCACGCCGGGCAGCGGGGTGGTGCTGCCGGCCGTGGCGGTGAAATTGCGCAGCGCGGTGGCGACGTTGTTGGAGCCGCCGAACAGGTTGCGATGGCGCTCGTGCGCGATGGCGGCGTAGATCGGACCGTTCTCGTACTTGACGCCGCCGGAGATGACGGAGTTGTCGAAGAAGTCACCCGGGGTTTCGCCCAGCGAGTAGTCGAATGCCGCCTGGAAGCCGCCGATGCTCGGGGTTTCATAAATGATGCTGTTGGCGCGGCGCAGGTGGAAGCTGGATCGGCTGCTGGTGCCGCCGATGCTGGGCTTGGACAGGATATTGCTGGTCGAAATGAAGTTGCCGCTGGAAACGCCGAAGAAGCTGAGCGTATCGCCCAGGTTCTTGTAGACGGTATCCATGTTACCCAGTTTCACAGTGCCGAAATCGCCGCCGAGGCCGACGAAAGTGTCACGCGAAAAAAGGGTGTTTGCGGTTCCGAGCTGGCCATTCGAGACATCGAATCCCATCTCCAGCTGGAACAGCGCTTTCAGGCCGGCGCCGAGGTCTTCGGTGCCGCGGAAGCCGAGGCGGGCATTCGGCGATTCCATGCCGGTGCCCTTGACGTCCGCCGGGGTGGTGGCGGCCGGGCCGGTAGCGCCCCCGGACAGCGTGCTGATGCCGGCGGTGCCGCGCGCGGTGGCGCCGGTGATGTCGTAGTTGTTGATCTGCGGGTAAAGCCGACCGTAGACCTGCACGCTGGTCTGCGCCTGCGCCAGCATCGGCAGGCCCAAGGCCGCCGCGACGGCTGCGGCGAGTATCGTGTTGTTTCTCTTCATACTTGCACTCCTCTCCTCTAAGTAGTTTTTTACTGCTCTTTTACAAAGCGACAAGTTTCGGATGCTATGTTGACGGCGCCGTGTTCCTCCATGCGGGACAATGGTCCGCTTGCTTATGGACGCAATGCCCCGCGTGTTCCCCTCTTGTTACGAATGCTGCGCTTGCTTCATGAAAGCCACGGCGACGGCCGCTTCGATTATTACACCTTTGGCGGCAAGTCCGCCAGTTCCGCCTGATAGGCGTCGCTCATGCGCGACTCCAGGTTGTGCTTGGCGAGCGCGTCGGCGAACAGGGAACGCACCACCGGGCTTTCGTCGGCGTAGTCGATCTGGTCGCCGCCGAGGCGCTTGCTGATCCAGGCCTTGGGCACGCCCTGGGCATTGCGGATCGAGACCACCTCATGCTTGAACGCGAGATAACGCGCCGGCGTGGTGCCGGTGTTGAAATGCTGGTGGAACCACATGTTCGGCGGCACGATCATGGAACCTACTTCCCACTCGTAGCGGCGCGGCTCTTCGCCTTCCGGCCACATCAGGCTGTAGCCTTCGCCCGACAGAATGATGACGTGGGCGCCCGGGCCATGGCAGTGCGCCTTCTTGTAGGTACCGACCGGGAACTGCGAGATGTGGCTGTTCATCGAGCCCTTGGCCATGTTGAAGCGGATGTGTCCGCCGCCTGCGCCGCGCTCCTTGGCGGCGATCAGCGGCAGGTTGACCGCATCGGCGACGAAGTTCGTTTCCAGCAGCAGGCCCTTCTGCTCGCCCTTGTTGTCGAAGTAGTCCGGCTCGCCGGAGAAGCGGTTCTTGAAGTCGTACTGGGTATTGAAGATGAAGTTGACATCTTCATACAGGTTGATCACCGACGGGCCGTTGGTGACGGCGACGAAGCGGGCCGCATCCTTGCCGGAAGCATTGAAGTGCTGGCAATGGGCGTTGAGCGGAATGGCGAACAGGGAACCGGCCTGCCATTCGAAGGTGACGCGCTTGCCGGCATCGTTCCAGACGGTGGTGGAACCGCGGCCGGCGAGGACATAGATCATTTCCTCGAACAGCTGGCGCTGCGGCTCGAGCTGCTTGCCGGGCGGGATCTCGCAGACATAGCAGTCATTCGACGTGCGCGAGGCTTCATGGTTGATGAAAACGCCCTTGCCGCCGCGGCGGGCCCAAGGCTTCAGGTCCACGGTTTGCAGGCTGGGCACGTAGTGGGCGCTGATGATGTCGAGTCCTTCGGCGGCCACCCAGCGGGTGTAAGGCGATTCCTTCTCGGTAGCGAATTTCTTCGCGAGGTCTTCTGAAACGATAGCGTTCTTGGTCATGTCATGCTCCGGCGTTTATCGAAATAGTTTTGTGCCGCGCCTGGTGTGGATCGGCTACAACTCCCTTGCGTCAAACCGTTTCCACGGCTTTCCTGGTGAGGTACTGCTGGATCAGCTCGGGGGTGAGGATCAATCCCGGCTGGTACTCCGGCGCATCCTCGATCTGCTCCAGATCGTTCAGCCCGAACTTCTCGTAGATGCGGTTGATCGCCGAGATCAGCCGCACCGGCCGCTCCGGATCGGCGTTGAAGTGCTGGTGAATCGTGTTGGGCGGAATGTAGATCACATCCCCCGCCTCCCACTCGAAGCGCTTGACCTCGTCCTGCGCCTTCCAGTGGTAGGTGTCGGTGATCTCCACGTCGCAGTCCTGGTGCAGGTCATAGCCCCGCCCTTCCAGCACGTACACGCATTCTTCCGCCAAGTGACGGTGCTTGCCCGAGCGGCTGCCCGGCGGGATGATCTGCATGTAGGCGTCCACCGACTCCATGCGGGTGTTCATCTTTTCATTGAGCAGGTGCTTGAGGATGCCCTGGCGCGACATCTCCCACGGCATCTCTTCCGGCGTCACTACCTTCTTGCGCTTGGCGTTGCGCGCCGGCGCTTCCGCCGCATCCTGCAGCAGTCCCTCATACAGCTCCTGGTTCAGCTTGCCCTTGAGCCAGGCCTTCGATTCACTCCATGCCATCTGTCTTCCTTTCCAATTCCCTGCTGGCCATTGCGTCGGGCTTCACTCCTTGGCGGAGTAATCCCCATAGTTGTAGTTATCCTCGTACTCCCTCGCCTCGAAACCTTCGCCGCCCGGCGCCGGCACGTCGGAACGCGCCTCAACCTGCTGCTGGAACAGCATGTTCATGAACATGTACATCGGCTTGGTCTTGATCACGAGCGCGCGCGCCGGCTTGACCGGATCGGCGTTGAAGTGCTGGTGCACGCAGTTGTTGTGCACGATGGCCACGTCGCCTGCCTTCCAGTCGTAGCGGATGCCGTCGTGGATCTCGTAGCCGGTGCCGTCCAGGATGTAGAACGCCGCCTCGTTGACATGGCCGTGCTTCTGCGACTTGCCGCCGGGACCATATTCTTCCAGGTGAATGTGGAAGCCCTGGCTGATGCCATCCTTCGGCTCCACGTAATGACGGCTATAGGCTTGCGGGCCGTCGACGAACTTCAGTTCCTTGCCCTTGCGCACCCGCGGCATGGCGCGCAGCCGGGTGAGTTCGTCCTTCAGGTTGTAGGGACCGGCGATGGCGCGCAGGAACACCCTGTCCTTCTTGCTGTGATAGTTTTCCTTGGGCGCCGGGGCGCCGTTGGCCTTGCTTTCGCTCGTCATTGCTCGTCTCCAGTCATTCTTCGACCGCGCCATGGCAGGCGCGGCCGCGCCTTTCTCAGGCTGCCTTCTTCAACGCGACGTCGTCGCGGATCGCGATGCACTTCTCCGGGTTCAGGCAGGCATAGATGCCTTCGCCGACCGGCGTCTTCAGCGAGGGGTGCACACGCGCCAGCAGCGAACGGTCGCCGAACTTGACCTGGAAGTCGAGGTATTCGCCGAGGAACACCTTGAAGTCCACCGTGCCGTGGATGACGTTGGTGCCATCCGGGCGGTTCTCGCACAATTCGACATCTTCCGGGCGGATGGAAATCAGCACCTGCTCGCCCGGACGCAGCGCTTCCAGCGAGACCACGCTGAGCTGGCCGAGGCTGGATTCGACGCGGTAGCCGCCTTCATTGTTTTCCGGGGCGAGCACGGTGGCCTCGACGAAGTTGGTGAGGCCGACGAAGTCGGCGACGAACTTGCTGTTCGGGCGTTCGTAGATGTCGCGCGGCGAGCCGATCTGGATGATCTGGCCTTCGCGCATCACCGCGATCTCGTGCGACAGCGCCAGCGCCTCGCTTTGGTCGTGGGTGACGTAGATGGTGGTCAGGCCGAGCTCCCGCTGCATGCGCTTGAGTTCGAAGCGCATGCGCTCGCGCAGCTTGGCATCGAGGTTGGAGAGCGGTTCGTCGAGCAGCAGCAGCTTCGGCTCCATCACCAGGGCGCGCGCCAAAGCGAGGCGCTGCTGCTGGCCGCCGGAGAGCTTGGTCGCCTCGCGGTCGGCGAGATGGTCCAGACCCACCGCCGCCAGCACCCGCATGACGCGCTGCTCGATATCCTTCTTGCTGTACTTCTTGCTGCCGACTTCCAGCGGGAAGGCGGCGTTCTTGAATACGTTCATGTGCGGCCAGATGGCGTACGACTGGAACACCATGCCGAAGGCGCGCTGGTTGGGCTGAACGAAAACGTTGCCGGCGGAGGAATAGACGGTGCGGCCGGCGACGGTGATCTCGCCGGACTTCGGCTTTTCCAGGCCGGCGATGGAGCGCAGGGTGGTCGTCTTGCCGCAGCCGGAGGGGCCGAGCAGGGTGAACAGCTTGCCTTCCGGGACGTCGAACGTGACGTTCTGCGCCGCCTTGACGATCTGGCCCTGGTCGTTCGGGTACTCGGTGAACAGTGCTTTGACGCTTAGCATGGGGTCTCCTTCAATCTTTTTTGGGTTCTTGTCAGCTTTCCTTGACGCCGAAGCGCTTGCCCAGCATCTGGGCCACCATCACCAGGCAGAACAGCGAGATGATCAGCATGACGCCGAGCGCAGAGAGTTCGACGTACTGACCGTTCTCCCACAGTTCCCAGATCAGCACGGAAGCCACCTCGGTGCCCGGGCTGTACAGCAGGATGGATGTGGACAGCTCGCGGATGGACACGATGACGACGTAGATCCATCCCGCCAGCAGGCCCGGCTTCAGCAGCGGCAGGATGATGCGCCAGAACACCTGGCCCCAGGATGCGCCGCTCATGGAGGCTGATTCTTCCAGCTCCTTGTGGATCTGCATCATCGTGGTCGTGTTGTAACGCAGGCCGTAGGGCAGGAAGCGGGTGACGTAGGCGATGAAGAGAATCCAGATGGTGCCGTAGATGCCGACGTCCACGTTCAGGTAGAACACCATGATCGCCAGGCCGAGGACCAGGCCGGGGAAGACCATGGGCAGCGAAGCCAGGTTGTCCAGCACCCAGCGGCCGGGAATCTTGGTCTTGACCACGATCCAGCAGATCACCGAGGTGAGCAGCATGACGATGGTGGCGCTGCCCAGGGCAAGCAGGGTGCTGTTCCAGACCGCGTTGGTCAGGGTCGGGTAGGTCAGGACGAACTTGTAGGCTTCCAGGGTCAGGTTCTGCACCGCCGCCCAGGACGGCACGCTGTAGAACTTCTGCAGCGAAGACCAGAGCAGCACCAGGAAGGGCAGCACCACGATCAGCGAAAAGTACAGGATGAAGACGCCGGCGGTCAGGTAGCGCCACTTACCCAAGTCCATGACGCGTGGACGGAAGCCCTTGCCGGTCATGGTGGAGTACTTGCTGCCCTTGCCGGAAAGCCGGGATTGCAGGTAGACGCCGACGGTGGTGATGATCAGCAGCGTGACGGCGTAGGACGATGCGAGGCCGACCTTGCTCGGATACTGGTGGATGGCCTGGTAGATCGAGGAAGTGAAGACCTGGATGCCGACCGGCAGTCCGAGCAGCGCCGGCACTTCGAAGGATTCGATGGCGCGCACGAACAGGATCAGCAGCGTGGCGAAGATCGCCGGCCAGGTCAGCTTCAGGGTGATGTGCCAGACGATCTGCCGCACCGAGGCGCCGCTCATCATGGCGGACTCTTCCAGCGACGGGTCCATGGAACGGAAGGCGGCGGTCATGATCAGGAAGGCCATGGAGGAGTAATGCAGGCCGTCGACCCAGATCATGCCCCACATCGAATAAATGTCGAAGAACACGTAGTCGGTGCTGAACCACTTCTGCAGCACCATGTTCAGGATGCCGATCTTCGGGCTGGCCAGCAGGATCCACGATACCGTGAACAGGATGCCCGGGATGATCAGCGGAATGATGGAAAGCGCGAAGAACAGCGATTTAAGCGGGGTGTTGGTGCGTTCGTTCATCCAGGCCAGCAGCGTGCCAACGAGGAAGGCGAAGATGGAGGTGCCGACGGCGAAGCGTACCGAGGTGAAGAATAGCTTCACCGTCTCCAGGCTGGAGTAGGCTTCGACGTAGTTTTCCAGCGTGAAAGTGGATGCCTTGCCCGCCGTTTCCGGCGTGAAGAAGCTCTGCCAGAGGAGGAAGATCAGGGGCATCAGGGCGAGATAGGCAACGACGGCAACGCTCAGGCCGATGACCACCCATTTGAAGTCCAACCGCCGCCAGCCGCTGCGCGCGACGACCGGTTGGGTTTCCAGCTGGCTTACTGCTTCCATCTTGTATGTCTCCTTGTTTCGCTGCCGGTACTGAAACCGGCTGCATCTCTTGCGTTGTACGCTTTTTCCGCCACTCTTCGGGCCGGCTTTTTCGTTCTCTTATATGGAACGATGGTCTACATAGAAACACGGATGAATGTACCTATGGGCTCACCCCGTGTCAATAAAAAATGAGCCTGTTATGGAAATAACTTCCGCTTTCAGCCGGGCAAGGCCGCCTTCAGCTTCGCATGGTGGTAATCCCATACCTTCTTCAGCAGGTTGGGCTTCCACAGGTTGCCGGCGATCTTCTCTACCTGCTCCGGCGACAGCACCATGGGCTCCCCGATCTGGCTTGCCATGTACTGGCGCTGCGCCGTTTCCTCCAGGTACACGCCGAGCACGAAGGTTTCGGTGATGCCGGTCGAAGCCACCACGGCGCCGTGCGACTTGAGCATCACCGCCCGCCCATCGCCGAGGCATTCGGCCAGTTCGTCGCCGAGCTGGCGGTTGTTGATGGAGGCGGTTTTCGGAAACTGGCGGATGTCACCCAGCACCGCGGCCTGCATGATGACGGGCAGCAACGGCTTGCCGACCATGCTGAGCAGCGTCGACCAGAGCGGATGGGTGTGGGCAACGGCATTGACATCCGGGCGGCGCCGGTAGATGGCCGCATGGATGTGAAACTCCATCGGCGGCGGCGTATCGCCTTCGACCAGATTGCCGTCGAAGTCGATGACGACGATATCCTTGGTCGTCAGGGCGCTGCGCACCGAGGCGCCGGAATTGATCAGCATGTGCTGGGTGCCGGGAATGCGGGCGCTGAAATGTCCGTTGAAGTCGATGATCTGCGCCCGCTCCATCATCAGGATGGCATCGACCAGATCCTGCTTCAGGCTTGCTGCCTCTTGCATGTCGTCTCCTCTTTTCTGAATTGAACGCCGGCTGGTGTTGTTATTGTCCGGCGCTAGTGCATGGTTGTCCGTCTACGATTTGCCGCCGGTCACCGCATCGTCGGCATGGACATGGTCATCACCATGCTCATGGCCGTGATCATGGCCGTGATCATGGCCGTGATCGTGGCCGTGATGATGGTGGTGGTGGCCATGGTGGTGATGGTGATGCCCATGGCCGTGGGAATGTCCATGCTTCACCGCCTTGTAATGCATCGCGGTGGGATCGCTGCTCTGCGGCGTGCGCGGGTCTTCGCTGAACACCAGCGACTTCACCGTTACCGGCACGGTCAGCGACGGAATGCGGATGCGGCCGAGGTCGATGTAGTCGAAATCCAGCAGGGTCACGCCGTCGATCACCATCAGCTCGCTCTTGATTTCCAGCTCTTCCCGCATGTACGCGCCGAGCGATTGCGCCAGGTCGCCGTCGAGAATGATATAGAGCGGCTTTCCCTTGGCGATGGAATTGGCCAGGCCCTTGGCGATGCCGTTGCCGAACGCCGAAATGCGCTGATAGGACGGACGGCCCTGCCAGCGGAAGGCGATCGCGACGTCGGCTTCGCCCTCCACCAGGTCGAAGGCGGTGAAATGCTTGCGGATGGCGGCCGCCACCGCATCGGCATCGACCTCCTCGCCCAGTTCGCAGGCCGGCTGCAGCACCTGCAGGTTACGCCGCGGCAGCAGGTCCGCCGGGCTGGAGATGTAGACCGTATTGCCGGACAGCTGCACTGAATACTCGGAAGCGCCGAGCGCAGTGGCGCGGATGCACTCGCCGGCCGGCAGCACTGCCAGCGGGAAGGCGCCGTCGCGGATCAATGCCCGGATGGCGCCGCCGAAATGCAGGCCCATGTCGCCGAAGTTGCGGTCTTCCCGTTCGTAGACGTATTCGCCCACGCCGCCGGAGAACATGACGCCGTCGATGGCGCCGAACTGCGGCAGAAGGTCGGTGAGGTAGAGGGCTTCCACTTCCTTGGGCAGGGCTGCGCCGCTGATCACCTGCACCAGCGCCTGGGCCATCCAGGCGGCGACGGTGCGCAGTTCCTGCTGGGTGGCGCGGCTGCCGACCTGCCAATCGAAGCCGGCCTGCTGCGCGAGATAGCGTCCGGCCGGGTCGAGCCGGGTGATGATCGAATCCTGGTCCACCACCAGCAGGCGCCCGCCGAGATGGACGGCGGCGGTGGCCTTGACCTTGCCGCCCTCCAGGATGGCCAGCTTGGTGGTGCCGCCGCCGATGTCGATGTTGAGGATGCGCTTCTTGCTGTCGTGGGAGGCGCGGGCAGCGCCGGAGCCGTAGGCGGCCAGCATGGATTCCATGTGATGGCCGGCGGTGGCGCAGACGAATTCGCCGCCCTGGTCGGCGATGACGCCGGCAATGGCCTGCGCGTTTTCTCGCCGCAGCGCCTCGCCGGTCAGGATGACGGCGCCGGTATCGATGTTGTCCGGATGCAGGCCGGCGGCGGCATAGGCATTGTCGATGATGGCGCCGAGCGAACGCTCGTCGATGCGCGTCTCGCTTTGATAGGGCGTGAGCGAGACCGGCGACTGGTACAGCGTTTCGCGGCCGATGACGAAATAGCGGCTGGAGAGGTCCTCGCCGTGGCGGCGCAGCTTCACGCGGGAAAAGACGATCTGCGTGCCGGAGGAGCCGATGTCGATGCCGACGCTGGTCAGCTGCACATTGTCCTGCAGCCAGATCGCGTTTTCCTCCAGCGGCCCGCTTGGCTCGAAATCATCATGGTCGTGATCGTGGTCGGCATCCTCGCCTTCCTCGTGCACATGGTTGAAGTTCTCGCCGTACTGGTGATCGTAGATGCTGTGTCCCTTGCGGGCCTTCGACTGCTCGTTGTCTGACATGGCTTGCTCGCTCAAAGTGTGTTGCCGTTTGCATTTCTCGGCGGAGAGCCGGGCCGGCGCGCTCGCGCTGCGCGGCCTGATCACACTTCGCTCTCCTCCGGCCGCGTCATGCGCGGCTTATCTCTTGTCTCCTGCAGGCGATCGAATTCCGGTTCGCCCATCCGTTCTTCGTTCGGCGTTCGGGCCGCTCAGTAGAACGCGTCGTAATGCACCTGGGCCTGCGGCACCTTTTCCTGGATCAGCATGCGCTGCACCGCCGTGGCCATCGCCGGCGGGCCGGCGAAATAGATTTCATGCTCCGCCAGCGCCTTGCCGATGGTTTCCAGCGCCAGGTCGTGCACGAAGCCGACCTTGCCCGCCCAGTAGGCGGGGTCTTCCCGCTCCGGCATGGAGATGATCGGGTGATAGAAGATGCGTTCGCCGTAGCCGGGCAGTTCGCGCAGCATGTCTTCGCCGCAGATGTCCTCCGGACGGCGGCCGCCGTAGAAGAAATGCAGCTTGCGGCCGGCCAAGGCGGGCGTGGCCGCCATGCCGCGGGCAATCGAAATCACCGGCGCCAGGCCAGAGCCGCCGCCGATGCAGACGATGTCGCGCGGGCTGTCGGTGCGCAGGTATGCCTGGCCATACGGGCCGTCGATCGCGATCGTGTCGCCTTCGCTCAGCTTCTCGAACAGCGCCTCGGTGCCGGCGCCGCCCGGCACGCGCTTGATCTGGAAATGCCACTGGCCGTCGGCACGCGGAATGTTGGACATCGAATACGCCCGTCCGCCGTCCACGCCCGGGAAATACAGCAGCGCATACTGGCCCGGAAGGAAATCGACTGGCGCCTGCAGCGCGAACTGGAACTCGCGCATGTCGGGCGTGAGCTGAAGGCTGCGCATCAGCGTGGCACTGAATTTCTGCGGCCGGCGCGGCGGCTGGTACTGGTCCAGCACCCGCGCCTTGATGCGGCAATCGCTGGTCGGACGCGACTGGCAGCCCAGGATGCGGTTCTTGGCGCGGTCGCGATCGCTCAGCGCCGGCGCCTCCGGCCAGTTGGATTCCACCGTGCCGGAAAGCAGTTCCACCTTGCAGCTGCCGCAGGAGCCGACGTTGCATTCATAGGACAAGCCGAGGCCCGCGCGCAGGCCGGCACGGGTGAGCGTGTCGTCGGACGGGCATTCGTAGCTGTTCGGGTTGTCGGCGATCTCGATCTTGAACATGGCGTGGCTCGGTGCGATTCGGGTTGCTGGGGTCGTGATGGGTTTCGACGGCTGGCGCGCTAGAAAAATTCCGCCACCGCCGCCGCCTTCTGTTCCAGGCGGATCGGTCGGATATGGCGAAAGCCGAGGCGCGAGGAAATGGCCTCGGCGGCCTCGACCACGTCCTGGGCGAAGGCCTGCAGCGTCTTCTTGTTCAGGCGCTGAGCCGGACCGGCGATGCTGACAGCGGCGACGACGTTGCCGGTGTAGTCGCGGATCGGGGCGGCGATGCTGCACAGGCCGGGTTCGCTCTCTTCGTCGTCGATCGAATAGCCGCGGTTGCGTATGGTGGCGAATTCCTTGGCAAGCGCTGCGGTATTGGCGGCGACCTCTTTCGGAACGCTCGGGTCGCGGCTCTTGAGCAGCAGCTCGATTTCCTGCTTGCTCTGGAAAGCGAGCAGCACCATGCCTTCCGCCGAAGCGAAGGCGGAGCGGCGCAGGCCGACGTCGGAAGTCATGCGGATGGACTGCTTGCTCTCGAGGGTGTTGGTATAGATGATGCTCGCGCTTTCCAGGATGGCGAGGTGCACCGTTTCCCCGGTTTTTTCGCGCAGGTGCATCAGCACCGGCTTGGCTTCATTGGAGAAGTCCATCTTGCGCCGGACCAGGGAACCGAGCTCGAATACCACCAGGCCGAGCTTGTATTTGCCGGTCTCGGCGTTCTGTTCCAGCATGCCGGCTTCCACCAGGGTGCTGGCGAGGCGGTGCGCCGTGCTCTTGGCCAGGCGCAGCTGCTTGGCCAGTTCGCTGATGCCGATTTCGTAGTTGTCGTCGCTGAAGCTCTTCAGCAGGCGCATGGCGTTCGCCACCGACGACAGGCGCACTTTGGGTTTGGCTGCGGATGCGGTTTTTGCCATTTCGGCCCCCTATTCCTCTATAAAGAACGCGAGTTTACCTTACGAGGCGGCTACGATCGTCTGGATGTGGATGATGAAAGGCGGCCGGATCATGCGGTTCGCGACAGACGCAGCGCCAGGCCGAAGCTCGACAGCAGGATGGCGACGAGGCCTGCGCTCAGCAGCATGCCGGCGCCTTCCAGCATCACGGAGAAAGCCGGCGCAAAGTATTTCGCCATGCCGAGGCCGGCGATGGCGAGGCTGAGGAAGCCGATCGACAAGCCCATGACGCGGGAAGCGATCAGGGCACGGCGGCCGGTCTGGCGCAGCATGCGCGCCACCCACAGGCCGTTGATGCCGTCGGTCACCATCATGCCGACCATGAACAGCAGGCCGAGCAGGATGGAGAACAGCCAGCCGGCGAGGCTGGATGCGGTCAGGGCGAACAGCGCCGTCTGGCTGACGGTGTCGAAGGACAAGGCGAAGGCGGCGCCGACGGAGGCGATGACCACCGGATGGCTGGTTTCGGAAAAGCGGCGCAGGAAGCGGCCCTTGATGCCGACGGTGCGCACCACCTGGTCCGGCGCCGATCGCAGCACTTCGCGCAGGTTGACCACGCCGAGCAGGGTAAGAAACACGATGGAGATCCAGGCGCCGAAGTCTTCCAGCCAGGTTGGCGCCGACCATTCGCGCGCCGTCAGCGCGACCAGGGCAGCGACCAGCGTCACCACGATGCCATGGCCGAGCGAGAACAGGCACCCGGACCAGCGCGACAGGCGCGGATGCTTGTCGGCATTGAAGCGTGTCATTCCATCGATGGTAGCGAGGTGATCGGGGTCCATTCCGTGCTTCAGCCCGAGAATGAATACCACCAGCATCAAGCCCAGCCAGTCTTGCGGCATTGCGTCCATTAACTTGTCTCCGTCTCGGTTTTTGTCTTCTCTGTTCTTGGCGGCGGTTCGTGCATGAAGCGTGTCGCGCACCCGAACAGGGATTGCATTCATGACGCGCTCCAGAGGCGGGATCTGTATCAATCCCTTCGAACCGTTGCCGGTACGTAAACCCATTGTAAGGTCAATTTCCTCGGCGAGCAACAGAAAATGAAACGGCGTTCGATATAGAGGAACTTCCGGCGTGTGCGGTAGAGGGTCCGGATTCCAGCGATTGCAGAGGAGAGATGGCGTACGCAAGGCTTTCGGCGTCGGAACGACGTGGCGGCGGGCGGTGACCGGAAGGCGGGGCGGTTCTTGTATGTGGAATGCCGGTCTGATTCGAAATGATGGTGCTACACTTTGCCAAAGTTGTAAAGCGGCATCGGCAGCCCGCGCGGGAAGCGAATCCTCCCGCCCGCCGGGCAATGGGGCTGCTCGGCATGGAAGATCACACCAACGAGGAGACGAAATGATGAGCAAGCCTTTGCTGGCTGGCGCCTTCCTGGCCGCCCTGCTGGCGGCCGCGTCGGGCGCGGCGTTCGGCGCCGATGGCGGCCAGCCTCCCTCCGGTTCTCCGGAGCGGGGGCGCGATCTCTACATGAAGAACCAGTGCTACAGCTGCCATGGCACCGCCGGCCAAGGCGGCGAGCGCGGCGCGGGCCCGCGGCTGGCGCCGAATCCCTTTCCCTATGCCGCATTCGAGATGCAGGTGCGCCAGCCCCGCGGCGTGATGCCGCGCTATCCGCAGCAGTTCGTGAGCGCGCAGGATCTGGCTGACATCTACGCCTACATCGCCGGCATTGAACGCGGCCCGGCGGCGAAGGACATCCCGCTGCTGAACCGGTTCTAGTGGTGCGTGCCCGAAATCCAGAATTACGTCATGCCTCCGGGTCGCATTGGCTTCTCTGGAAACTGGTCATGTGCTTCTCTGGAAACTGATCATGTGGATTTCGATTCACACGATCAGTGTTTGGCACGCATGCGTTCCGTTCGGATAGTCGCAGGGTGATTGAACCGGCACGAAAGCTCTCTCCTTCAAGGAGATGGAACGTAGCACGAAGCGTAGCACGAGGCGTAGCAGGGGGCGAAGCAGGGGTTTCGCAACGCATGCGTTGCGCCTGCGAAGCCGGTCGGGCATGCAGGCCCGACCGTGGGGTGAGGTTCAAGCATAAAGAAGCCCCCTCCCCTTCAGGGGGAGGGTTGGGGTGGGGGTGGGTTTCTTCTGCATTCAAAGGACGTTCTTCCAAACGCAGTAGAAACCCATCCTCACCCACGAATGCGCTTGCAAGCGCATTCGGCTGCGCGAGCGCAGAGCGGTGCTCTGCGAAACCCTCGCTGTGCCCCACGGTCGGGCCTGCATGCCCGACCGGCTCCGCAGGCGCGAAGCAGTGCTTCGCGAAACCCTCGCTGTGCCCCCCTTGAAAGGGAGGCACTTTCTTTATGCTTGAACCTCCACCACGGTTGCGCTTGCAAGCGCAATGGGCTCAGCGCGCCTGGCACACCACGTCGATCAGCGCCGGCGCGCCGCGCTTGACCACTTCCACCGCGCGGCGAAGGGCGGGACCGAGCTGGCCGGGATCGGTGATCGGTCCCTCCGCCCACACGCCATGCGCCTGCGCCAGCTTGGCGTAGTCGATCGCCGGATTGTCGATCGCATTGCCTATCCACGCCTGGTCGGTGCGGCGGTTGTGCAGGGAGGCCATGCGCTGCAGATGCATCACTTCCTGGAAATAGCCGCGGTTGTTGTGCATGACGAACAGCAGCGGAATCTTGTGATGCGCCGCCGTCCATAGCGCTCCCGGGCCGTACATCAGGTCACCGTCCGGCTGGAAGGTGACCGAAAAAAGACCCTTGTCGCGATTGGCAAGGGCGGCGCCGATGGCGCCCGGCAGCGAGTAGCCGACGCCCTGCCCGCCGGAGCCGCCGAGCATCTGGTGATACTCGGTCGCCGGCCACAAGCGGCGCGCCCAGGTGATGCGGTCGCTCACCACCAGCGACCAGGGTTCATTGCGCACCGCCTCCCAGACTTCCGCCGCCAGCCGCGCGGTGCTCACCGGGCTCAGATTCCAGCCGATTGCGGCGGCGTCGCGCGCACGGCGGCGCATGTCCTCATGGGCCTTGCGCAGGTCAGCGCTGCGCGCCGACAGCGCCTGGCGCAGGGAGCCGTCCGCCGCGCGCCTCACCTGCTCGGTGAAGGCCGGCAGGCTGGCCTGCACGTCGCCGGTGATGGCGAGGTTCACCGGCAGGAAGCGCTGGAAATCCTGATAGTTGGACTTCAGGTAGACGTCGCTGAAGGACAGGGTGATGACCTTCACATCCTTGCGCGCATTGCGGCGGGTCTCATGGAAGGGATCGGTGACGGTATTGAGCTGCCCCCAAGGGTCGGCCACGTCCAGCATCAGGATCACATCGGCGGCACGGGTCAATTGGGCGCGCAGATCAGTCTGGTTCAGATAATGGGTCGTCGGGAAGTTCATGCGCGCGCCGAGATCGACTACCGGCGCGTTCAACGCCTCAGCAAAGGCCACCAGGCGGCGCAGGCCTTCTTGGTCGCGCGCCCCGCGTTCGACGATGATCAGCGGCGAGCTGGCGCTCACCAGCATCCGCGACGCCTCGGCCAGCGCGGCGCTGTCCGCCTGCGAGGGAATGGAGGGCGACAGCGGCGGAATCGACAGTTCCGCCTCATGCTCGATCGGATTCTCCTGCAGATCCATGTCGGCCATCAGCAGCACCGGCTCCATCGGCGCGGTGGTGGCGATCTTGTAGCCGCGCACCGCCGACTCGGCGAAATGCTGCAGCGACATGGGCTGATCGTCCCATTTCACGTAGTCGCGCACCATCGCCGCCGCATCCTGCACGGAGTGATACCACTCGGTGCCGGGGCGGCGCTTGGCGGCGTCCAGCCCGTTCCCGGCGAACATCATCACCGGCACCCGGTCGCACCAGGCGTTGTAGATGGCCATCGCCGCATGCTGCAGGCCGACGGTGCCATGCAGCATGACGGCCATCGGCTTGCCGGCCGCCTTGGCGTAGCCATGGGCGATCGCCACCGAAGCCTCTTCATGCATGCAGGTGATGAGCTCCGGCTTGCTGTTGCCGCCGTAATTCACCACCGACTCATGCAGGCTGCGGAAACTGGAGCCGGGATTGGCGGCGATGTAGGAAATGTTAAGGCTCTTGATCACGTCCACCATGAAGTCGGAGCCCGGGCGGGGGATCAGCTTTTCGTCGTAGGGCCGGTCGGCTTTCTTCGGCGCGGCGCCGGGCTTGGCGTCGGCGGCCTGCGCTTGCACCGCGCCGGTCGCCATTGCTCCAGCGGTGGCCGCGCCGGCGGTGATGGCGGCACTCTTCAAAAAGTTGCGCCGGTCCATGCCGATGCCTGGCTTGTCGTTTTCCTCGCTCATGTCGTCTCCGTGTCTGTTCTTGTGCGTTCATCGCGGCAGGCGTAGCGCAACCCGGTCTGCTTGCCGCGCGTGCTGACCATCTAATCACATTTCCTGGCAAAATAAAACGATAACGAAACATGGTTCTTTTATACGGAACCACCTGCATGAGGAAGCCCTGATGCTGAATGCCGACCGTACTGCCCTGCTGCTGTTCGACTTCCTCGAAGGCCATGTCGAGCGCGATGCGGCGACCCGGTCCCGCTATTCTCCGGTCATCGCGGCGGCGGCACGGCTGCTCCATGCGGCGCGAAGCCGCGGCATGATGGTCGCCCATGCCTGCGCCAGCCACCGGCCCGACAATGCAACCAGCGCCCATACCCTGCGCGACATGGATTTCGGCGGCAGACGGCGCGATCCTGCGGAAGCGCCGACTTTTCGGCCCGCGGTGGCCGGCGGCGACGGTTCCCGCATCGTGGCGGCGCTGGCGCCGCAGCCCGAGGATTACCTCATCCCGAAATACCGCTGGAGCGCCTTCTTCCAGACCTATCTCGACCTCGCGCTGCGCACCCGCGGCGTCGATACCCTGATCCTGTGCGGCGGCTCGACCGAAATCGGCATCGCCAGCACCGCCTATGCGGCGCGCGATCTCGACTACAACCTGGTGCTGGCGCGCGACGCCTGCACCTCGCCGTCGACGGCGACCCATGAGCACCTGATGGACCATGTCTTTCCGCGCCTGGCGTGGGTGCGGCGGACGGAGGAGATTCTGCGGCTGCTGGGTGAATGAGCAGCTGCATCGCCAGATAATCAATTACCCATGAGGAGACGATGATGCATTCGAAATTCGCAGTGCCGGTGGCTTTGGTGGTGTCACTGCTGGCATCGATGCCTGCGCTTGCGGCCGGCTGGAGCTTGCCGCCGGACAGAGGCACCCTGGAACCGGAAGCCATCGCCGCCATCCGCAACGGGAACGAATATCCTGAAACAAGCGGCTACCGGAAGCAGATCGACTATATAGACTTCACTGCCTACGGCCAGTCCTTTACACAGGTGGTAGTCACGCTGGTGCCCGACAATCCGCGGCGCCATCATGGCCGCAAGCTGGTGGTGGCGGGCGGCGAGCCCGGCAGCGAATACGCGATGGACTTTCTGGAAACGCCGGAAGGCAAGGAAGGCCCAGGCGTCTGGCTGGCCAAGCGTGGCGTCACCTTCATTGCGCTGACCCGCGTCGGTCGCTGGAACTTCCTTGCCCGCGACGGCAGCGGCTCCTGGCAGGACATCCCGCTGGAACAGCGCATGCCCATCTTCAACCGCCGGCAGGCGGCGCCCTGGTCCGCAGCCGATTTCGAGGTGAAGACGACCGCCGGCAAGGAAGCGACTTCCGGCGACAGTTCCACCTACCGCATGCCCAAGGCCGACACCCAGCTGTACCGCCAGATGCTGGCCACCACGGCGCAAACCTATCTTGCCGGCTACCGCAAGGCCATCGAGCATGCGCTGCCGCCCGCGCAGCGGGACCAGGCGCTTCTGCTTTACTGGGGCATGTCGACCGGCGGCGCCTTCCTTTATCCGCTGGCAAAGCACCTGCCGCCCGACGGCTATCTCGGCTGGGGCACGAGCAGCACCGGCCTGGCCTACGTCTACCGCAAGAGCAAGGCCGGGGATTACGCGACGCCCTATGCGCAGACGGCACTCCGGCTGCGGGAGCGCGGCTACGACGACTTCACTTACTACACCCGGGAGCTCGATGAGGCTACCCGTCAGCGCTGGTGGCAAAACGCGCTCAAGAGCCCGCGCTTCAAAAGCGGCGAGGATGCGCCGATGCAGTTCAACGCCGCCGCGCTGACCGAGACCGCGCTGCGCCTGTGGCAGGCCGACTGGCTGCCGGCGGAGTATCGGCAACGCGGTTTGCCGGCGCTGCTGCAGGAAGTGATGGAGCCAAGCTTGCCGCCGGCCGCGCTCAAGACGATTCCCGTGCTGGACATGAACGGCACCCGCGACGAGGCGATTCCGCCGAAGGTGGTGGACGCGCACCGGGAAGTGATGGAACCTCAGGTCGCCAAGTACCGGGTGGCGCGGGTGCGCGACTTCTCGCACTACCTCTATACCCAGGACAGCATCAAGGTGGTCGGCAACCTGTGGCTGCGCTTCATCGAGTCCGGCTACTTCGACAAGTAAGCAAGCGGACGCCCTACCACATCGGTTCGCCGCGCCGGGCCCGCTGCAGCATGTCGAGCTGGAACTCGGGCGGGCCGAAGCCGAGCTTCTCGCCCTTCTCTTCGTAAAAGAAGGGATGGCCGGTGCGGCGGCTGTAATCGGCCATCCAGTTCAGCAGGCCGGCATCCGGATCGCGGCCGGCGGACTTGAGCAGGAAAGCCGTCCTGTCGCGCCAGCGCACCGGCACGATGATCACGCCGGTCTGCGGCGGGCTGAAGCTCTCGGGAAAAGGGCTGCCTTCGATCGCCCAGCCGCAGATGAAATTGCGGCAGGGGGATTCGGGCCGGGTGTCGTAGATGCTGCAACCGCCGTCGGTGACGAAATGGCAGCGCACGCCCGGCTTCATCTCGTGGCCATGGATGGTGCCGGCCACCCAGCCGTCGCAGCAGGCGGTGCAGTCGCCGCAGGCGCGCGCCTGGCGTGGCCGCTGCATGGCAGGCGCCGCAGCGACGGGCGTGAGGGCGATGATCTCGCCGCAGCATTTCTTGAATTTCTTGCCGCTGCCGCAGGGACAGGGATCGTTTCTGCCTGGTTTCATGAGGTGTGCTGCCATCGACGCGGCCGGGGCGGAACGCCGTGCGGCCAGACGGAGGGAATGGTGCCCGAGGCGGGAAGACTTGGCAATCTCGCCGCGCCCCGTTGTTCCCATATGCAGAACAGCAGTCTGCATGACAGAATATACGCTAGAATTCGCCCTCATGTCACCTCTGCGGCCGAACCCGGGAAGTCATGCGGCCGGCGCCCTCCTCCATCACGCATCCATGGCGATCTATCTCACCGTCTTCCTCGCCGTCCTGAACCAGATCAGCCTCAAGGGCAGCAAGATGCTGATGAGCCTGTTCGCGCTGCACCTGGGGGCGCCGCCGCCGGCAGTGGGCCTGCTTGCCTCCCTCTATGCGGTGTTTCCCATGCTGCTGGCGATTCACGCCGGGCGCATATCGGACCGCATCGGCGTGCGCTGGCCGATGGTGGGCGGCGGCACCGGCCTCGCACTCGGGCTGCTGCTGCCGGCGCTCTGGCCGACGCTGCCGGCGCTCTACCTGTCGGCGGCGCTGATCGGCGTCGGCAACATCTTCTTCCACGTCTCGGTGCACAACCTGATCGGCTCCTTCGGCGATGCCAGCGCCCGCACCCGCAACTTCGGCACCTTCAGCCTGGGGGCGTCGATCTCCGGCATGGCCGGGCCGATACTGGTCGGCGCCCTGATCGACCATGCCGGCTATGCGCCGAGCAGCCTGGCGCTGGCCGGCATCGCGCTGGCGCCGGCGCTGGTGCTTCTGGCGGCGCCCGGCTTCATCCCGCCGACGATACGCCCCGCCAAGGAAGAGCAGGCGGGCGGCGTGCGCGAACTGCTGGGCGACAAATCGCTGCGCGGCACCTATATCACCAGCGGCCTGATCCTGACCGGCATCGACCTCTTCAATTTCTACATGCCGATCTATGGGCGCGGCATCGGCCTGGACGCGTCCCACATCGGCCTGATCCTCGGCATGCAGGCGGCGGCGGCTTTCGTGGTGCGCCTCGGCATGGGATCGATGGCGCGGCGCATCGGCGAAGTGCGGATGCTGACCGGCTGCCTGCTAATGTCCGGCCTTACCTACTTCCTGTTCCCGGTGTTCCGCGATCCCTACGTGCTGGCGCTGATCTCGTTCCTGCTGGGACTTGGCCTGGGCTGCGGCCAGCCGCTCTCGATCATCATGACTTACAACCATTCGCCGCCGGGGCGGGCCGGAGAGGCGCTGGGCGTGCGGCTGACGGTGAACAAGTTCACCCAGATCATGGTGCCGCTGCTGTTCGGTTCGCTCGGCTCCGCCCTCGGCCTGTATCCGATATTCTGGTCGAACGCGGTGCTGCTGCTGTTCGGCGGCTGGCTCAATGCCCGGCGCAGCAAAGCGGATGCCTCGTCCGGGTTGCAGGCCAAACCGAGCGGCGGGAGGTAGTTGCCAACCGGAAACCGTGCTACATTTCATCCATCCGCCAACTTTCCCCTGCCCACGCTTCCAGCGCAGTTTCCAGCATGGCCTTCCATCCATCGCGCATCAATGCCGTCGCCGTCGCCGCTTGGATCGCGATCGTCGTCGCGGGCGCCACCAGCCTGCAGATATGGGCTGATTACAGCGAAACCCGCGAACGCCAGGAAACCACCGTCACCGACGTGACGCGCGTGGTGGCGGCGCATATCAGCAATTCGCTGCATGAAGGACAGGCGGTTCTCGGATTGATCGCCGACTCCATTGCCGAGTCGGGCGGCTTCGACCAGTCCAGCCAGGCGGCTCGGCGCTGGCGCCTGAAGTCGTATTGCGAGAGTTTCAACGGCTGCCGCACCATCGCCGTGTTCGACGCGGCAGGCCGCATCGTCGCCATGTCGGATGCCGCCGCGGCCGGCTTGCACGATCTCGGCAAGCAGACGCAATTCCGGATGAAGCAGGACGGCTCGGAACTGTTCGTCGGTCCGGCGATCAGGGTCGGCGGCCCGGAAGGATCGGTGCTGTTCACGCTTTCCCTGCCGGTGTTCGACCAGGATGGCCGACGGCTCGGCATGATCACAGCCGGCATCGCGACCGAACACCTGACCGAGTTTTATGGACTGTTCGGCTTCAGTGTCGAACCCACCATCGCGGTCTACAAGCTCAACGGCGACCTGGTGGCGCGCTATCCGAACATGCAGCAGCATGTCGGCCGCAACAATGCCAGCGGTCCGCTGTTCGCTCAGCTGGCGAAGGCGCCGAGCGGCGTCTACCATTCGACCTCGCCGCTGGACGGCAAGGAGCGCATGGCGGCATACAAGATGGTGCCGGAAGGCGATATCGTGGTGTATGCCGGCGTCCTGTTCGAGAAGGCATTCAATCACTGGATGCTGCGCTCGGTGCGGGCCGGCTTCATCAGCCTGTTCGTTCTGGTGGTCATCGGCGCCTTGCTGGCCTGGGCTTACCGCGCCTTTCAGGCACAGCGCGATCTGCGCCGCAAGAACTGGGAACTGGACCGGCTCTCCAGCCTGGACGGGCTGACGCGCATTCCGAACCGCCGCAGCTTCGACCTCGCCCTGCAGCAGGAATGGATGCGGCACCAGAAGGAGGGCCTGCCGCTGGCGCTGATGCTGCTGGACGTGGACGACTTCAAGTCCTACAACGACACCTACGGCCACCAGGCCGGCGATGCCTGCCTGCTCAGGGTGGCGCAGACGCTCAAGGAAGCGCTGCATCGTCATGTCGACCGGGTGGCGCGCTATGGCGGCGAAGAGTTTGCCGTGATCCTGTCGAGCGGCGCCGAAGGCGCGCTGACGGTGGCGCAGCGCCTGTGCGAAGCGGTGGAAGCGCTCGGCATCGAGCATTCGGGCGCCAGCGCCTCGCGCTGCGTCACCATCAGCATCGGCGTGGCCAGCACCGATAGCGGCCACGCGCACAATTCCGACCGGCTCCTGGCCCTGGCCGACATGGCGCTGTACCAGGCCAAGGCGCAGGGACGCAACCAGGCTTGCCTGATGCGCGGCGCGGCAACCGAAGCGGAAGCGCCGCAGGGAACGGCCCGGCACGCCGCCTGAAAATCAAAAGCGTCCGTCGCCGGAGACCCGGCGACGGACGCTGTCAACGTACTGCCCTGCTTAGTAGTACTGGCCTGCTCAGTGGGTCCGATGGCCGCGGGCGCGCTCGACGCTGTAGCGCACCGCATCCTTCACCTTCTCCCAGGTGCTGCCCGGATGATCGCGTTCCCAGTCGCTGCGCAGCTGCGGCTCGGCCTCTTCCCAGCGGTAATTCTTGAAGCTGTCGGCGCCCGCCATCTGCGAACCATAGCGGTAGGCATCGCCGTAGTCTTCATAGCGGCCGCCGGAGGTGCCGTAGGTATTTTGCCAGTGGCGACGATATTCGGTATCGTCGTCGGCCATCATGGCATCGGTGCGCGCCATGCCGCGATCGCCGGCGCCGAGCTGCTCCACCTCCACATCGGTGCGGCGCACGGTGTCGTTGATCTGCTCGGTGCGATCACGCACTTCCTTGCCCACTTCCACTTCCTCCACCACGCGCGCGGTCTTGGACACCACGGCTTCCTCGGCGGTCTCGCGCAGCTCCACCGCGCCTTCCTTGATGCTGGCGAAATCGGCTTCCGAAGCCGGGCGGTCGACCGGATGGCGCTCCACCTTGACCTGCTCTTCGCGCAGGCGCACTTCTTCGTTCACCGGGGTTTCGCGCACGCGCTGGAATACGCGCACGCCGCCGCGCTGCACCATGCGCTTGCCCACCTTCAGTTCTTCCTGGATCACCGGGATGCGTTGCGTGTCGGCGGTGGAATCGGCGGTAGTGTCGGTGCGCGGCATGGCGGCATAGGCGGTGCGGTCGCGCTCGATCTCGTCGCGGCCGAGCTGCGGCGCGTTTTCGTCGTAGCCGGCCCAGCCCTGGCTGCGCCAATGCTGGGCGCGCTGGTCGACGTCCACCGGATTGAAGCGGTTCAGGATGTCCGACGCCTGCTCCAGCTGGCTGTCGCTGTCGGCATTTACCGTCACAACATAGTGACCGCGGCGCACCGACTCGGCGTAGACATCATGGGTATCGCGGTAATCGTCATCCATGCCGAACAGCGACCGGAAGAAGCCGCCGATTCCACCGGAATGCTCTGCGGAAGTCGTGGTGGTGGTATCACTCGACAAGCCGGAATCCGCAGCGGGATGCATCTGGATATTGGTGCGGGAAATGCCCGCCTGAGCCAACGCATTCACGGCCGACTGCGCGTCACCAGAATTTTCAAAAGCGGCAATAACCGTATGGTCCTGCATGACTTTCTCCTTTCGCAGGCCGAAGCCCTCAAAGCTGAAAAATGAAGAAGAAAGTAGACAGGCGGAATATGGAAAGATTCACAATGCTTTCCTGCTATGCCTGATGGACATGCATACCGCGCATTGGCCGGCGCACACGGTTTTTCTCAGGAAGGTTTCAAGGCGCGCCGCATCGCTTGAGCTCGAACGCGTCCCGGGCTTGGGTGCGATACCCGTCGGAAAAGCCGGTGGTCGGCGAAACGGCCGACCCCTGTCACCCGTGATGCTGCGCGCCGACGCCAAAGCACCTGCGCGGCGGCCATGCAACAGGCAAATAAAAATCCCTTCGTGCCCAGGCAGGAAGGGATTCGTTTGGCGCCGCCACTGACGAGGACGGCTTGCGATGACCCGATCTCTGGTGATCAGCGCTTCATCCAGCTCACCCAGCTGTCGCACTCGATGGCGACCGAAGACAGCCGCGGGGCAACTTCGATCGCATCCAGCGCAGCGAAGCGGCTGTTGCGTGCCGGCGCTTCAGCCTGGGGCTGATTGGCGAACAGGCGGCCGAAGAAGGCGCTGACGAACGACGACTCCTGCAGGCCGGTGATGCTGGTGGGGCGGGTTGCAACCGTAGACATATCTGCTCCATGCGTGAATGCTTATTGCGGTGCAGTATAAAGTCTACGAGGTAATAAATCTAATTCAGAGACCGGATAGCAGTTATAAGCAAAGCGTATATGTAGTTATCATTCCAGGAAGCATCTGCGGCTCCGCTCAATCGAAACCGGCGTGCTTGAAATCCTCTTTCGCACGGGCGCTGCTCAACGCGTCCAGCAATTTCGCGGCTCCTTCCTGCTCCGGCCCGGTGCCCGGGGCAGCCGCATAGCTGGTCTTGAGCTGCAGCTCCTGCGGCAGGGGGCCGACCAGCGTGCCGGGGCTGACGTGCAGGATCTCGCTGATCTGGGTGATGCCCAGCTCGGCCTTGCCCTCGTCCACCAGCTTCATCACCGCCAGGCCGTTGGGCGCCAGTTGCGCCGCTGGCCGTATTGCCTCGGCGATGCCCATCTGCTGCAGCAGCTTGGCGAAATGCACGCCGGTGGTGGAGCCCTTGGGCGGATCGCCGTAGGCAACGGAGTCGGCGCGCAGCAGCGAAGCCTTGAAGCCTTCGACGCTGGCGATGTCCGGCCGCTTGCCGCCGGCGCGCACCGCCACGCCGATCTGTACCACGCCCAGGGTGCGCGGCGAACCGGACGGCAGCACGCGCTGAGTGGCGAGCGCTTCCAGGCGCTGGCGATCGCTGATCACCAGGTCGGCCTGATAGCCCTCCTTGAGCTTGGCATCGACGCCGCCGGCGGTCGAATACTCCACCAGAACCTTGTCGCCGCTCTCCTTCTCATAGCGGGCGACGACTTCCGTCAGCGGCACCTGAACCGCGGCCGCGCTCAGCACGCGGATTTCCGCCGCCTGCCCGAGACAAGCGACCGCAGCCAACGCCGCCGACATGAACAGCCTTGTGGTTTTTGTGTTTTTCTTCATTCGATTTTCCCGCATGTTTCAATCCACCTGCGCGCCCGACGCCTTCACGACCGGCGCCCAGCGTTTCAGTTCCGCCGCCACGAATTGCGTGAAGGCCTTGGCATCCATATTGTTGGTCTCGATGCCTTCCGGCTTCAGCTTTTCCCGCACGTCCGGCGCCTGCAGGGCCTTCACCACTTCCGCATTCAGGCGATTGACGATGTCTTGCGGCATGCCCTTCGGCCCCGACAGCGAGAACCAGATCGTCGCCACCATCTCGGGATAGCCGAGTTCGGCGAAGGTCGGCACGTCCGGAAATTCTTCCACCCGCGCTTTCGAACTGACGGCCAGCGCGCGCGCCTTGCCCGCCTTCACATGGCTGGACATGGTGGACAGGGTGTTGGATGCGGCCGGCACATGGCCGGCGATCAGGTCCGCCACCGCCGGACCGGCGCCCTTGTACGGCACATGGGTCATGTCGATCTTGGCCAGCTGCTTGAACTGCTCCGCCGCCAGATGGCCCATGGTGCCGTTGCCGGGCGAGGCATAGCTGAGTTCTCCCGGCTTGGACTTGGCCAGGGCGACGAAGGACTTCAGGTCCTTGGCCGGCACGCTGGGGTGAACCGCCAGCATGCTGGGCGGGCCGCCGAACAGGGCGATATGGGTGAAGTCGCGGATCGGATCGAACGGCATCTTCTTCGACAGCGTCGGCGCGATCGCATGCGACGCGACGCCCGACACCACCAGCGTATAGCCGTCCGGCGCCGCTTTCGCCACCAGGTCCGAGCCGACCACGCCGCCGGCGCCGCCGCGGTTCTCGACGACGAAGGTTTGCTTCATGCTCTCGGTGAGCTTCTGCGCCACCAGGCGCCCGAGCATGTCGGCCGTGCCCCCGGGGGAGAACGGCACGATGATGCGCACCGGCTTGTTGGGGTAATTGCTTTGCGCGCCGGCGCTGGCCGAGACCAGGGCCGCGCCGGCGATCAGGCAACGCAGTCCGGTCTTGATGAGATTGTTTGCAGTTTTCATGTCTTCCATCCTGATTGAATTTCGATTCTTCAAGGACGGGGATGCACCGGCAGGCGGCATCAGCCTGCCAGACTGGCGCCGGGGCGCTCCTCGTCTCCTTCTTGCGGCGCGTGGTTCGCGCTCTCTCTGTTCTGGTTCGCCTGCCTGTCAGGCGCCGAGCTCCTGCAGCATGTCTTCCACGTAGTCATTGTCCGAGGCGATGATCAGCATGTCGGACGAGGCGCGCAGCACTTCCAGGCTGGCGGCATCCTGGGCGGCGCTGCGGTCCTGCACCAGCACGCCGGTGATGGACACGTTCTGCTGGCGCGCCAGCTGCTTGATTGCCGGGGCCATGCTGACATCATCGCCCGCATGTGCCACCAGGAAGATCAGATCGGCGTCGCGCAGCTCGCTTGTCAGGTCGACGCCCTGGTCGCGCGCGCATTGCAGCGTGGCTTCCATGCTGGCGCCGGGTCCGGCACTGGCAGGCAGGGAAACGCTGCGCACATGGCGCATCTGCGCCGCGTTCAAGGTCTGGGCCGAATCGGCGCCCTTGATGCCGATTCCCACCACGCGGATATGGCGCGGCGAGGAATTGGGATGATCGATGCGATGGCTGGTGTCGCTCGCGAGGTAAGCCGTGCTGGTCACTAGCATGTCGTTTTCCGTTCGATAAATCAGGTCGCCTCGCAGCCGAGGAACCCGGCCTGCAATGCTTCCCGGTTCAAATTGCGTCCGATGAACACCAGCCGGCTGTAGCGGTCCTCGTCCGGCCGCCATGGCCGCTGCAGATCGCCCTCCAGGATCATGTGCACGGACTGGAACACCAGCCGTCGCTCCTCGCCCTGCACGTCGATGATGCCCTTGGCGCGCAGAATGTCCGGGCCCTTGCTCGCCACCAAGCCGTTGAGCCAGAGGCTGATGCGGGTGCCGTCCATCGGGCGGCGCGAGGTCAGCGAAATGCTGGCGATGCCGCTGTCGTGCTCATGGTCGTGGTGTTCATGGTGCTCGTGATCATGATGGTCATGGCCGCAGTGCTCGTCATGCACATGCCCCGCTTCACCGTGCGCCGGATTGAGGAAATCCGGCTCCAGCGTGACGATGCGTTCGATGTCGAAGCCGCCGCGGCCGAGCACCTTGTCCAGCGCGACGTTGGAACGCTGCGCGCGATGGATCGGCGCCAGCGGATTGAGTCGGCGCAGCCGCGCTTCCACCCGGCGCAGTTCGTCCTCGTTCACCAGCTCGGTCTTGTTCAGCACGATCTGGTCGGCGAAGGCCACCTGCTCCACCGCTTCCCGGCTGTCGTCCAGGCGCAGCATCACATGCCGGGCATCGACCACGGTGGTGACCGAGTCCAGCACCGTGCGTTCCTGCAGGAAGGGATCGACGAAGAAGGTCTGCGCCACCGGGCCGGGGTCGGCCAGGCCGGTGGTCTCGACGATGATGGCGTCGAAGCCGCCCTGCCCCGCCCGGCCGAGCAGGCCATGCAGGGTGCGGATCAGGTCGCCGCGCACGGTGCAGCAGATGCAGCCGTTGTTCATCTCGAACAGTTCCTCGTCGGTGTTGAGGATCAGGTCGTTGTCGATGCCGACCTCGCCGAACTCGTTGACGATGACGGCATAGCGCCGGCCATGGTCCTCCGACAGGATGCGGTTGAGCAGCGTGGTCTTGCCGGCGCCCAGATACCCGGTCAGCACCGTGACGGGAATCCGCGCGCCGGGGAGTGCAGCGTCACTCATTGCCGCTCATTCCATCCACGGCATGAGCGAGACGTGCACCACATCCTTGGCGCCCTCGCCGCCGACCGACTTGATCGCATACTCGGTATCCTTCAGGCCGAAGCGGTGCGTGGTCAGCAGTTCCAGCGGGAAGCGCTTGGAGGCGAGCTGCTGCAGCGCCAGTTCGCAGGCGCGGTAGCTGTGGCCGCGGGCGCTCTTGATGGTGATGTACTTGGTGGTGACCTTGCCGATCGGGAAGTTGGGGAACTCCGCCATCTCGCCCTGGATCAGCATGGTGCCGCCCTTGCGCTTGAGCGCTTCCACGGCGAGCAGGATGGGCACCGTGCCGGCGCCGGCGGTGCAGTCCAGCGCCACGTCCACGCCCTTGCCGCCAGTAATTTCCATGATGCGCTTGAGCGGGTCTTCCTTTTGCACGTCGATCACGTAGTCGGCGCCGAGCTTCTTCGCCACTTCCAGGCGGGCCGCATCCTTGGAGGTGCCGGTGACGATGATCAGCGAAGCGCCGGCCTGCTTGCAGGCGATGGTCTGCGACAGGCCCTGCTGGCCCGGACCCTGGATCAGCACGGTGGAGTTGTAGCCGACGTTGCAGTCGAACAGCGCCCATTCGATGCCGTTGGCCATCGGCGTCACCAGGCCGGCGAGTTCCGGCGATACGCCGTCCGGCACCTTGTGCACCACCGCGTTCCACGGCAGGTACATGTACTGGGCAAAGCCGCCCCACAGGTGCGGCGGCTTGTCGCTGGTGCTGTAGCCGTAGCGGATGCCGTCGGGGTTGGTGCGCCAGTCGGTGTTCTCGCAATGGCGGTATTCGCCCTGGTGGCACCATTCGCACTTGCCGCAGGCGACGTAATGCTCGACGAACACCAGGTCGCCTTCCTTGAAGCCCTTGCGGGCGACGAACTCGGGGCCGGCCTTGACGATGGTGCCGATGTTTTCATGGCCCATGATCACCGGACCGCCGGTGGTCAGGCCCTGCTTGAACATCTTGACGTCGGTGCCGCAGATGCCGGCCACGTCGACCCGCATCAGCGCGCCGTCGACCGGGATCTCCGGCATGGGGAATTCCTGGAGCTCGATCTTGCCGGCGCCGGTCTTGACTGCTGCTTTTACTTTTTCCACGTCGTCTTCCTTCTTTTCTCTAGTGTTCTCGTTCGATTGTGAGTCACGAGGCGCTTACAGCGTCTCGCCTTCCTTGAGCACGCCGGCGGCGCGCAATGCCTCGTCCAGCCAGCCCGGCCGGATGTTCTTTCCGCTCAGGATGCCGTCGATGCGGGCGCGCTCCGCCGCCACCTTCTTCGCCGCCGGCTCCAGCAGCGAAGCGGCTTTCTCCCGTTCCACCACCACCACGCCGTCGGCGTCGGCCACCACCAGGTCGCCCGGGTTGATCGCCACGCCGCCGGCATTGATCGGCCAGTTGATGCGGCCGGGGACATTCTTGCTCGGCCCGTTCGGATTGGCGCCGATGGAGTACACCGGGAAGCCGAGTTCCAGCAGTTCCTCGGTATCGCGGTGGCAGCCGTCGAGCACCACGCCGGCCAGGCCGAGCTGCTTGCAGGCGGTCATCATGATGGCGCCCATAAGCGCCGCGGTGCGGTCCGCCTTGCCGTCGATGACCAGCACGTCACCCGGCTTGGCCATCGCCATGGCGGCATGGATCATCAGGTTGTCGCCGGGGCGGACTTCGATGGTGAAGGCCGGGCCGGCGATGCGCATCTCGCGCGCCAGCGGCTGGATGCGGGCATCGAGGGCGCCGCGGCGGCCGGCGACATCGGCGAAGATCGACGAGGCGAATTGCGATGCCTTCTGCACGATGTCGGGCGAGACGCGCTCGAAGTCGCGGCGGATGTCGGATAGGGATGGCTGGGTCATGTCTCTTTCTCTCTTTAAATGTATTGGTTCAGGCCGCCTGGCGCGCCGGCCGGCCGCGTTCGGTCAGCAGCTTGTCCAGGCGCGGATAGATTCGGCGGGCATTGCCTTCGAACAGCTTGTAGCGGTCCTGCTCGCCGAGGAAGCCGATCTGGTCGAGATAGCGCTTGGTGTCGTCGAAATGGTGGCCGGTCTCCGGATCGATGCCCGGCACCGCGCCCATCAGCTCGGAAGCGAACATGATGTTGTCGATCGGGACCACGCTGGTGAGCAGCTCCAGGCCGGGACGGTGGTAGACGCAGGTATCGAAGAACACATTGTTCATCAGATGGTCCAGCAGCGAGACCTTGCGCATATTGAGGCACATGCCGCGATAGCGTCCCCAGTGGAAGGGCACCGCGCCGCCGCCGTGCGGAATGACGAAGCGCAGCGACGGAAAGTCCTTGAACAGGTCGCCCTGTATCAGCTGCATGAAGGCGGTGGTGTCGGCATTGATGTAGTGCGCGCCGGTATGGTGGAAGTTGGGATTGCAGGACGACGACACATGGATCATCGCCGGCACGTCCAGCTCGCACAGCTTCTCGTAGATCGGATACCAGTGGCGGTCGGTCAGCGGCGGATCGGTCCAGTAGCCGCCGGACGGATCGGGATTCAGGTTGACGCCAACGAAGCCGAGCTCGTTCACCACCCGCTCCAGCTCCTCGACGCAGTTCTTCGGCGACACCCCGGGAAACTGCGGCAGCTGCGCCACGCCGGCGAAGTTGTCCGGCATCAGGGTGCAGAGGCGGTGGATGAGATCGTTGCTCACCCGCGCCCACTGCCGGCTGACCGCTTCGGTGCCGACATGGTGAGCCATGCCGGCGGCGCGCGGCGAGAAGATGGTGAGGTCGGCGCCGCGCTCCTTCTGCAGCTTGAGCTGCGGCTGTACGCTCTCGATCAGCTGCTCGTCGCTGATGCCGAGATCCATGGATGCCGGCTTGCGCGCCGGGTCCAGCACCCCGGCCAGCTGCTTGTCGCGGAACAGCTGCAGCGCCTTCGGCTCGGTGGTGTAGTGACAATGAATGTCGATGATCATGGTGCGGATGTCTCCTGTCTTGTGCTTGTTGTTTACCGGCGCTAGGCGCCCGAGCCGGCCCGCCCGAGAAAATCGAGCAGGCGTTCGGCGGTGGCGGCCTCGGTCTGCTGCTCGGGCGTGACATCCCAGTATTCCGACTTCGGCAGGCACTCTTCCAGGTAGCGGGCGGCCGAGGTGGCATGCGATGCATCCCGTCCCGGCACAATCAGGGCCGGGATGTCGAGCTGCATCAGTTCCTCCGGCTCGGCGCCGGGCGCGGTGTCGCGGTCGAACAGGGTGCGGCCCATGGCCGCCACGACCAGCTTGTACTTGTCTGCGCTCTGCGCCGCATAGGCCGCGGCAAATGCCGGATCGCTGCGGATCACCGATGCCCAGGGGCCGCCGCGCGGATCGGCGCCGAAGGCCTTGCCATCCTTTTGCACCAGGTCCACCACCGCCTGCAAGCCGTTCTGATGCACGAAAGCGAGATGCTCGGCGAAGCGCTGGTGGCTGGAAATCCGGTACTTCGCGCCGCCCACCGGCCAGTACAGCACCATGCTCTGCACGGCTTCCGGATGCGCGACGGCGAAGGCGGCCACCGGCGAACAGCCCATGCAGCCGCCCATCAGGTGCGCCTTTTTAATACCGAGATGATCGAGCAAGCCCTTGCCCTGGGCGACGAAATCGCTCCAGCCTACCCGTTCCACGCGGCCACCGGACTGCCCGGTCTCGCGGCGGTCGTAGATGATGCATTGATAGCGTTTGGTGAGGTGCTCCAGCGGCTTTGTTTTCGCATAGATGCCGAGCGAGGACCATTTCTCCAGGGTGGCGTCGAAGCCGCCGGGGGAAAACATCAGCAGCGGCTCGCCCTCCCCCACCACCTCATAACGCGTTTTGATGCCGTCGATGATCGCGGTAGCCATCGTCCCTCCTCACGCCGCCGGCTTGACCTTGATGCCGCCCTTGATCTGGCGGGTGGCGCGCACGTCTTCCGCATAGGCGCCGAGCGCCTCCAGCGTGGTGCGCGCGACCTGGGCATACGTGTCGGCCGGGTTGTCGAGGTTGCTGGCGGCATAGCCGATCGCCGCATGGGCCATGCGCATGCGGCCGTCCAGCCAGGGACCGCCGCCGAGGCCGCCGATCACCGGGATGGATACCGCCTGCGCCACCGCCGGCCCGACGATCGGGCCGGAATTGGTGAAGTCGAGCAGCGCCGCGCCGGCCGCTTCCAGGCGCTTCGCTTCCTCGACCAGTCGCTCGGTCATCTCCGCCGGCACCTGCACGTCGCCCTTGAGCATGGCGGCATAGTCGATGCCGTACTGCAGCGCCGTCTGCGGCGTGATGCCGAACTGGGCGAACACCGGGATGCCGGCGCGCGTGATGGCCGTCACCGCTTCCGGGAAGTCGGCCGCGCCGTCGAGCTTGATGATGTCGGCGCCGGCTTCCTTCACCAGGCGGATCGCCGCCTTCACCGCCGAATCGGTGCCTTCCTGCAGCGGGCCGAAGGGAAAGTCGCAGCTCACCATCGCGCGCTGCACGCCGCGCCGCACCGCCTTGCAGACGATGATCATTTCTTCCATCGTCACTTCCAGCGGATTGCTGTGGCCCCACAGGTTGATGCCGACGGTGTCGCCAACGGACACGATGTCCACGCCGGCGCGGTCGGCGATGCGGGCGATCTGGTAATCCCAGGCGACCACGCCGACGATCTTCTTGCCGTCGCGCTTCATCCGCTGCAGGGCGGGAATGGTGATGCTGTCTTGCTTGGGCTGCATGCTCGTCTCTTCCTTTTCGATTCTTCTGTATTGGTCTTTGGTCTTTATTTTTTCAGCCTTCAGCCGCCCTAGCCTTCCAGCTTCAGCGTTTCGGCGGCGAACAATTCATCCACCGTAAACGGCTGCTTCAGGATGCCCTGCTCGGTTGCATAGCGGATCACCGCCTCGATCATCTTCCGGTTCGGTTCGACGCCATACGGCAGCGGATCCTTGCCGGTGATCTGCATGACGCGGCGGTAGGTATCGTCGTTCTTGCCCGGCGCGCTGAACTGGCCGGTTTTCAGCTCTTCGAGATACGGCTGCTTGGCGGCGACGAAGGCATTGAAGATGTCGGTGGCGAGGCCCGGCTGCGCTTCGAGCAATTCATCCTTTACCACCACCAGATGATTGATCGGGTAGTAGCCGCGCTCGCGCAGCGCGGTGAAGCCAAGTTCCGCCGCATTGGGCAGCAGGGGCTTGACATTCGGTTGGTCGATCTCGATGCCGCTGGCGGCCGCCAGCTCTCCGGCAATCAGCATGTCCTCCAGCTTCCGGCCGGCCTCGACCGGCACCACGTTGCCCGGCGCCTGGAATTCGGCCACATGCTCGTCGCCCGACAGTACCCAGGTGATCTTGGAAAGATCGACGCCGTATTCGTGCTGCAGCACCGCCCTCGCCCAGACGCCGGCGGTGACGGTATAGCCGCGGTTGACGCCCACGCGCCTGCCCTCCAGCTGCTTCGGATCGGTGATGCCCAGCGTGGAATTCACCTTCATCGCGCCATGGTGGTAGGCGCGCATCACCGGCAGCGGCAGCGCGGTGATGCGCTTGCCGTAGGCGCGGGCGGTGATGTAAGTGGTGATCGCCATCTCGCTGATGTCGAACTCGAGGCCGCGCACCATGCGCCGGAACGCCTGGATGATCGCCGGCACTTCCTCGAATTCAAAATCGAAGGTTTGCGGGCGCACGGCGCCATTCTTGAGGGCGCGGGTATGGCCCATGGTCTGCAGGGCGGTTTTCAGCTTGCGATCTGTCATGTTCTTTTTCCTTTGCTTGTTCCGTTGCTCATCGCATCCGGTTGGCTTCATCCGGTTGGCCGCGGCTTTTCAGCAGCAGTCGCAGCTCATGCCTTCCGGCACGACCAGCGCATCCTTCATCCAGTAAGGCGGCAGGTCATCCTCCACTACCTCCAGCGCCGGCTTGAAAATCTTGTAATGGTGCCGCTTGCCATCCGCGGTCCAGAATGCGATCACGGTTTCCAGCGGCGGGCATCCGGGCAGGCTGCAAGCCATTTCCGTCACCATCACCGTTTCATCCGGCAGCAGGCTGAAGCGCTGGCTGGTCCATTGCCGGACCGCTTCCAGCGCCTGCAGCTGGGCCGGGCTTTTTCGGGCAGAACCTAGCATGGCGCATCCCTGTCCGCGGGCTAGGCGCCGAGGGCGCTCAGCATGTCGAGCGCGTAGGACTCGTCGGAGGCGATGACCAGCAAGTCCGAGGCCTTGCGCAGCGCGGCGCGCTCCGCGCGGGCGGCGGCGTCGTCCAGGTCTGCCGGCTGGATCAAAATGGCGGTTACCAGCACGCCCATGCGCCGCGAGAGATTGCCGACCAGCGGCGCGAACGACAGGTCGTCGCCGACGGCGGCGGCGATGAAAACCATGTTGGCGCCCTGCATGACCTTCATCATTGCGCTGTTCTCGACGCCGATCGCGCGCAGCAGTTCGGCCGGCTCGCCTTCCTGCCCGAGCGGCGTGACGGCAGCCTGGGTCTCGGGGGTCAGCACTTCGACATTGCGCATGCGATGGCGCGCCACGGCGCAGGCCATCCGGTGGCCGCCGTGCCCCAGCCCCACGAACTTGATGCTTCGCGGAGCGGAGTTCGGATCGGCGATGCGATGACGCACCCCGATTTTCGCGCTGCTGTCAGTCATCGCGTTCCGGTATATAGGGTGGCGCGGTTGATGTGGTTTCGCATCGGCGGATGGCTCTGGTAGCGTCCTACCGGCGGAAAGCGGCGGCGCTCGCGCCATGCGGCACGACATGGGTTGGTCGGTTCGGCATCGTGTCTCCTCTTTGCGGATGTGGGCCGCGGCGTTCGTGCGCCGTCTGCTGTGCGTGGTTCCCTTGCAGGCAATGCCCGGAAACACTCCGGAATCAGGGCGTTCTGCTATGTGAGACCATGTTCCTTTAAACGGTTTTACGATATCATTGGTGGCGCTTTGATGTCAATGAAGAATCAGGGCGGATTCCCGCACGAAGTCGGGAACCCTCGAATAACCCAAGAGAGACCGAGAACGACAATGACCGAGACAAAGGATATCAATTCGCTTCGTCTGATGGAGCTCTGCAGCGCCGCCGAAATCGAGCCGGGTTGCGCCACCAAAGTGGAAAAGGATGGCCTGGCGCTCGCCGTATTCAACATTGACAACGCATATTACGTCACCGACGACCTGTGCACTCATGGCCCGGGATCGCTCTCCGAAGGCGATATCGACGGCGACGTGGTCGAATGCGATTTTCATAACGGCGCCTTCAATATCAAGACCGGCGAAGTGGTGGCGCCGCCCTGCATGATCCCGCTGCGCACCTATGCCGTGCAGGTGATCGACGGTCGGGTATTCATCGATCCCGACCAGCCCGCCTTTGGCCTGGACGAGAAGGCGGCCTGTCCGAAAGCGGTATAAAGTAGCGCCTGTCTGGCCAGCCTGCGGGCATGGCTGCAATATCTTGGTTCCGGAGAGGCAAGCACGACATGGATAGTGTGGATTTGGATGTCCTGCGCTCGGCGCTCGAGTGGCGCCGCCAGGGTCACCGGGTGGACTTGGTGACGGTGATCGAGACCTGGGGCTCATCGCCCCGCCCGCCGGGCGCGCTGCTCGCGGTGCGCGAAGACGGGCAGGTGGTGGGTTCGGTTTCGGGCGGTTGCGTCGAGGACGACCTGATCGAACGGGTGCGCAAGGCGCCGCTGACCAGCGGCAAGCCGGCGCTCACGGTCTACGGCGTGACCAAGGAAGAGGCTGCCCGCTTCGGCCTGCCCTGCGGCGGCACGCTCCGCCTGATGCAGGAGCCGCTGGGCGATACCGCATGGATCGCCGAGCTGATCGCGCGCACCACCGAGCATGAAGTGCTGGCGCGGGTGCTGGACATGGAAACCGGCCGCGTCACGCTGTCGCCGGCGGCGCGCGACGAGCAGATCAGTTTCGACGGCAAGGTGCTGCGTACCATTCACGGGCCTCGCTGGCGGATGCTCATCATTGGCGCCGGCCAACTTTCGCGTTATCTCGCCACCATGGCGCAGACGCTGGATTTCAACGTCACGGTGTGCGATCCACGGGAAGAGTATTCGGCGAATTGGGATGTTTCCGGCGTAACCCTGAGCAGCGCCATGCCGGATGACCAGGTGCTGGCCATGCAGCTCGATGCCCATTCCGCGGTCGTCGCCCTCACCCATGATCCCAAGCTGGATGACATGGCTTTGCTCGAGGCGCTGAAGTCGAATGCCTTCTATGTCGGCGCCCTAGGCTCCCGCGCCAATACGGCCAAGCGCAAGGAAAGGCTGGCCCTGTTCGACTTGACGCCGGAAGAGATCGGCCGGCTGCATGGCCCGGTCGGACTGCGCATCGGCAGCCGGACGCCCCCTGAAATCGCCATTTCCATCCTGGCGGAGATCGTGGCGGTGAAAAACGCGGCGGCGGAACGGGAGGTGCCGTCGGAGGCCAGTTCCTGTGCGGTAGCATAGCCGGGGCAATGCTCCGGAAGCCGGCGCGCAATGCGGCCGGCACAGTGCAAGGAAGGCGAGGGCAACCTCGCCTTTTCATTTTCGGCAACGGGGTTGGTAAGTGCCGGCTTGGCAATTGCCGATTCCCAAAGTGGGCCGGGTCCTTGGCTTTCAGGACCATGATTCCGACGAGACGATAAGACGCCTCGATCGGGATGGGCTGCGGCGGGAACCGGGACGGGCTGCCCTGCCGATCGAACAACGGACTCGGACCGGGTTTGTTATTGGTCGATCAATCGCGGGCTCGGCTGGGCTCCTGCATCCCTTTTCAGGCTTTTTCCCAGATGCGGTGCTGGTTTGGACGGCTTGAGACAGTCGCAAGTCGGCGTGGCTGATCCTGAGCAACCTAGGATGCCCTTATTCGCCGAGGCTCGTGGAGGGCGACGGACGCTTGGACGTCAACACTATTGATGCTCACTACTTCCTGCGGGCGTGGAGCGTTCTTCGCGAAAGCGAATTAACTTCGTTTTTAGTCCATGGGCTTCCGGCCACTCGGGCCAAACCGAGTTTGGCTGTGCTGTCACCGTGGATGGAATGACCAAAACGTCTTTAGGGAAATCGGCATGTGACTTTGAAGTACTGATCACGGAATGCCGTGAATGCCGTGAATGCCTTCCGCAGGCTCCTTCCCGTCCGATTTTTTCGGCTTGAAGGAGATCTGCAACCGCTCGGCTTGTTTCCCCTTGCCGGCTCGTGAACAGTTCTCCTTGATCAGGTTGCATGTCCGGTTATCGTCACGAAAGAAAACGACATGCCCGGCGCCTTCTTCATTGGGTTCTTCAGTGCGATTTAGGCTTCGCAAATATTCCAACAACCGGCTTCCACAGCTCCAAAAGCCGGTCGCAGTTGCCTTCAACGGGTTTTTATAATCAATAGTGTCATTTGATAGACAATTTCGGGGACATTTACTTGGATCGCAAAGATTTCTGCTTTTAAAACAGATGTTTAGCAGCAACTTTCGCAGTTCTCTTTAAGAACGTCCTGTTAGTCCGCGTTTTTTAAGGGAAATGGATTGCCAAAAATAGATATCAAAGGCGTAAAATTTTTCTGTAAACATATTTCATTTCCGTATTTTGTTATATTATTCAAGAAATGCAGAACAATTCGCCAAAAACGGAGTGATCATGAGTTTACAACAAGTCAGCATGGACGACTTGGACCTGCTTGCCAATACCGCGGCGGATGTCTTGGCGCAAGTGCGGGATGCAATGATAGAACCCCATCCGCGCAAGGTCGCTCCGACGTTCAATAGCGGCGCGATCGCGGACTTGTGCGGCGTCGACAAGACCCAGATCAAGTACCTCACCCAAAAGCATAATCTGCCTTCTGGACGAAAGATCGAAGGGTCGAAAGCCAAGGAATATTCTCTCGAAGAAGCGATTACCTGGGTAAAAGCCATCGGCGGCCACCCTTCCCGTCCGGAAGGAAGGGAAGGCAAGGTCATTGCGGTCTGCAATTACAAGGGCGGCGTGGCAAAAACCAGCACGACCGTCGCGATCGGGCAGGCGGCAACGCTGCGCGGCTTGCGGGTTTTGATCATCGATTGCGACGGCCAGGGCACGGCAACGCAGCTCGCCGGCATCAGCCCGGAGCAGGATGTCGAGGTGGAACATACCATCATGCCCTTCATTCACGACGACCAGTCCGATCTGCGCTACGCCGTGCAGGAGACCTACTGGCATAACCTCTGCGTCATTCCCGCCTCCAGCGGTCTGCTGGCGGCGGAATTCGCGCTCCCGGCAAAAGCCATGCAGCAGCGCGGCTTCCATTTCTGGGAAGTGCTGAAGAACGGCATCGCTCCGCTGCGCAAGGATTTCGACCTGATTCTGATCGATACCTCTCCCAGCCTTTCCCACCTGACGCTGAACGCCATGATCGCGGCCGATGGCCTGCTGATGCCTTGCCCGCCGGACGCCCTTGATTTTGCGTCGAGCGTACAGTTCTGGGGAATCTTTTCCGAGCTGGTTGACAGCCTCCCGGACGCAAAGCAGAAACGCTACGACTTCATTTCCATCATCTATACCAAGGTGCAGGCGAATGAAATCTCCCGCCTGGTCAAGACCTGGATGAAGCAAGCCTATGGCACGCACATCAACGGAATCGAGATCCCCGAAAGCACGGCGGCGCGTACGGCATCGGCCCAGCTGAAAACCATCTACGACCTGAGCAAGCCCGACGGCAGCATGGAAGCTTATCGGCGCTACAAGGAGCCGCTGGATAGGCTCGCGGATTACATTCTGGACCAGTTGGCGCTTTCCTGGAGTAATGCATGAGCATCTACGACAAGCTGGGCGCGAAGACGGCCGGCGTCAAGGCGCGCTCCATCGAAAAGCCGGCGGAAAAGTCGGTCAAGACCGCGCCGGCGATGTTCCTCAATGCAACCCAACGCATGGACGCCGCAGAAGCCCGCGCGGAAGAACTCGAGAAGCGTTTGAAGGAAGCCGAAGCCAAGGCTTCCAGCCTCGAGATAGCGCTGAGCGAATTGCACGAGATTGAAGGGCGGCGGCGCAAGCTGACGGCGGAGGAATATCAGGAGCTACGCGAGAACCTTCGCCAGAACGAACTGGTGACGCCCATCACGGTCAGGCAGCGGGAAAGCGGGGGTTACGAAATCATTTCCGGACACAACCGCGTCGCGGTCTTCCGGGATCTCGGCCGGGAAAGCATTCCGGCAGTGGTTCGCAACACCGACAAGGAACAGGCGGACGTCAATGCCTTCTATGCCAACCTCCTTCAACCGCATCTGCCGGATTACGAAAAGTATCTCGGTTTCTGCATGCTGCGTTCCCGTCGAGGCGATCTCTCCCATGAAGAGTTGGCTGACATGGCCGGAATTTCGCGGCAGCAAGTTTCCCGATTGATGGCGTTTGCCGAACTTCCGGCCGAAGCCGTCCACCTTCTCAACGAGCACCCGGCAGCCATCGGCGCCAACGCTGCCCAAGCCTTGGCTGCGGCAGCAAAATCCGGCCATGCGCAACGGGTGGTGGAGGCTGTGTCGAAGGTGATTTCCGGCGAACTCGACCAGGCCCGTGCAGTGAAATTTGCGGGTGCTGGCGAAATGCCGACGAAGCCGGCAAAGCTTGAGCCGGTTCGCATAAAAGTGGGTAAGGCAGTCTATTGCGATGTACGGCGAAACGACCGGACGATTCGGCTCGATTTCAAATCGCCGGAAATGGCTGAGGCAGCCCATGACGCCATCAGAAACGTACTTGAGGCGCTGGCAAAAGGAATGAAAGGCGGGGACTGATCTGCTCTAGTAGAGAAAGCTTTGAAATCAAGCACTTACTGTTTTCAATCCTTCTCAACAAGAGCCGTCCCTTCATACTCGATTCAACATGCAGGTTTGCTCTAGTAGAGAACCCTTATGAATCAACGACTTGATAGTTTGGTAGAAGGAGAAGGCCATGAAAACCTGATCGATACAGATTAGTGGCCGAAAAAAGCAAAAGCCCGGTTGGAGCCGGGCTTCAGCCGCTTTCGAAGCACCCGATACGGCAAGATGACATCGAAATCTGGACAGTTCCGAGTCTATCCGTAAGTGCTTCGAAGTGCAAGACGCCACAGCCAATTTCTTGCACGCTTACGGAGATTTTCGTGATTTTCACGAAACCGCCGAGTAGATACTCGCCTTAAATCTCCCCAATCGTGCCCTATCAATCCTTTGCTGCCTTCGGGCTAGCGGAGTGAGATCGTGCAACCTTTTACTATGGATCGCCCCGATGCCGGGGCAAGCCAGGCGGTTGCTTGCGCCAGGTTTTTACCAGCTCCCCTGATCGCGGCACGAGCGGCTGTTTTCGATCCGATGAATTGCCTGGACCTCGACCAGACGGCGAGACGCGTCCTATTCGGGATACTCACCTTCATCAATATCAAAAACCCCGAGAAGGCGGTTTTCCCCCGCCGGGATACGCTTCGTGCTGAAGCGTTGATTGCATCCGAGTCGACGCTATACCGCGGTTTGCGCCAACTTGATGGCAAGGGCTATATCGAACGTTCCCAGAAACGGCGGGAGCACAATGGAGAATTCCACCTGTCCCCGATTCAGCTCACTGGAAAGGCCCTGGTGCTGCTCGGCCTAAGCGAAGTTATTCACAGCCCGCGGCCTGCCAAAATGGAAGACGGCCGTATACAAGAAGAACTTACCAAACCCGAACAATCTTTACAGAATACAACCGCGACTGCGGAGCCTGCCGACAAAAACCAGATCGATCGCAAAACGGGATTGCCAGCCGAATTGCTTTGCCTGCTTGGACTGGGCGTGAAGAAAAGCGGTGTCTGCTACCTGATGAAGCTGGCACGCAGTCGTGGCAGCCGGCTTGGAGACGTGGTCGCCGCCGTCGCGCACTGCCTCGAAAAGCTTCGCGGCCGAGAGGTGGTGGCCTATCTCGCTGCCATGCTGAAACGGAACCTAGACTTCCGCTGGTTGAAGGAATCCCGAGACACGGTTCAACAGGAAGAAAGTCAGCAGGGCGAGATGCAGCGCTTGTTGTCCAACCTCGATGCGCGTTATGACGGTTACTGGGTTTGCGACCAGCACGGGGCGCCGATCGGCGTTTTCCGAGCGGGCAGTGACACGCATCTGGTCGAATCGAATACCGGCAGCTTCCCGGTCAACCTACGCTTCGCCAAGCGGATTCAGGAGGGTACGCTCCTTCTGCGAGCCGCGCCGCAGTTCGCTACGTCACATGGGGAAAGGTACGCCGTTTGAAGCAACGGTCCGCATTCACGTAGTGGAAGAAGCCGCGGTAAAGGAACACCAGGCTGAAGCACCATGAAGAGGCAATCGGAAACCGTCGGCAGCGAAAAACCTGGGAAAATAATGCGTCTATGCAAGTTTATGACCGGGACGAGAATTGCAGTTGAAAGATGCGGCCACGAAGACGATCACCCCCCGCAGTACGCGCCGCTCTGATTCATGCTGATTCCTTGGATGCGGGCTTTTACTCTGGCGCTTGTCGCCGAGAAGGCGGGTTGGTACATCACCCGACTCACCGCGCATGGATCGCCGGGCAGGTTTCTCGACATGTCCTGCACAGTCTGTCAGGGAGAAACTAGGACAAGCGTCTCGACCCGTTTGATGCGGCCCGTGATAGGGCAATGATCAGCGCAAGCCTGTGAGTGCGTCTTTCTCTGAACTGTCGTGGACCGTGCGGATCGGCTTTCCGGGCGTGACCTTTGTGCGCAACGTATGGGCCCGTCGACCGGCTGGTTCCCGCGGGGTTGGTGCAGGCGATGACCATCGGCAAAGACGAAAACGCATTCGGCGCTAGAGCCGCACGCAGCCATACGAGAATTGCGCGACGGGATTGTGCAGCGCAAGGCGGATATGGAGCGCGTCCCATCATCGAACCGGCCGCAGCCCCGGATGAAAGGAACGACCGGCAGGATAAGCATCGACCTGCATGGTTGCCGGATCAGCGGCGTACGTTGGACCGGTTCGTCTCTTGGGCGAGCACGACTTGCCTCGCCTGGTTGGCGACGGATAGAAGTAGTGCCTGGTCCTGTTCGATATGGTGGTTCAGCAGCAGTGCGTCGCAGACCGCCAGAAGCGGGGCCAATGTCAGTAACACCCGAAGCAGCAGACCTGAATACACAGCAGCTCCTGTAGTTTCCATACGGAAACCTTAGCGCTGGCGAACTACCTTGTCGAATGAAAATATTTCTACGCGTTAATTTTTTTTTTCCGATGCCAAACTCCTGTCAAAGAGGCTCGGTTATCCAGCATGAGCGGAATCGGAGCGGACCCAGAGGGTGTCATGAGCAAAATCGGACAGACAAAACGCCGGCATCAGTCGCTTTCAACAGCGTCCCACGCCGACTTTCACAGGATCGATCTTTGCGCTCCGAAATCATCGGAGGACGTAACACGCCATTCAGCAACCAATTTAAATTGCGCATTATTTAATCGCGTGTCAACTAAAAATCAGCGCTTACCCGATTCAAGCCCGCCACGGGTCATCGATCACAGTGCCACCGCGGAAAATAGCCATTGTCCCGGACCCAATATTGTGCGATTGCCATGTGGTGATCGTGCGACCAGCGCAATGAAAGGCGTGGTGAGAAAGGTCATGTTTGCGCGTCGTCCAGACGGTTTGCCGGTATCTTACGTCTAAGCAAACTGGAAACGGTGCGACTGAACGGGAGAGCAGCCACATGCCCCGTTCACGCCGCCAACCCTTCGAGCGCTACAACGCGAGTGCGTACGCAACAGCGATGAAACTGCTTGAGCAAAAGCAGCCGATCAGAAGCACCAATTCGACAGTGTGATTCAGGCAAACGTCATGGGCGAGAAGCTGGGCCACTTGATAGACAGTTACCGTCATCTCGAACCCGTGGTTCGGGAGTGGATCGGAATGTCGGTCTTCATCGCCTTCATCGCAGCCTGGCTCGGTTCATTCAACGGCATCGGGCGAGTGGACCAGATCCTGTATGACAAGATGGTGCTGCTGAATCCGGTCAAGCATCGGGATGACATCCTCATCATCGACATCGATGACAAGAGCCTCAGGGAGGTCGGCCGCTGGCCATGGAAGCGTTCCACCCATGCCGCCTTGATCGAGCAACTGGCGCAAGCGGGCGCCAAAGTCATCGGGATGGACATCCTCTTCACCGAACCGGAGCCCGTTTCCGATGGCGATCGCGTCGGCGGCGATCAGGCGCTGGCGCTGGCGCTGCGCCGACAGGGCAAGGTGGTGCTCGCCATGTCGGCGAAAAATCCGGGAGAAGGCCCGGGCTATGCGGTGCCGATCCCGAAGCTAAGCAATGCGGCATGCCACGTCGGTCATATCAACATCGAAATCGATGCCGACGGCGTGGCGCGCAGCGTGTTCCTCGCCCAAAAGATATACGGCCAGCGCTGGACGCATCTGGCGCTGGCGATGGCCGCCGCGGGAACCGGCAAGCCGCTCGATGCCGTGCTGGAGGAAACGGCGACGCCAGGCGCGTCGATATTCTCCGACCGGGCCGTAGATCAAGGCCACGCCGGCAGAACGCATCGCGCTTTCGTGCCGTTCGTCGGCGGCGCCGGCAGCTATCCAACCGTCTCCTATGCAGAAGCGCTGCGAGGCGAAGTGCCCGCGGAAGTCTTCCGCAATCGCTATGTGCTGATCGGTTCAACCGCGATGAATCTTGCAGATCATCTGCCCACGCCCGTGACCGGGGAGGGCGGCATCATGCCGGGCGTGGAAATCAATGCCAACATCCTGAACGCCATACTTTCCGGCCAGTTGGTCAGAAGCGCTTCTCCCTGGATCACCTCGCCCTTGAGCATCATCCCGCCGTTGCTGGCCATGGCATGCTGTCTCCGCTTTTCGCCGCGCACCGCATTGCTCGTCACCTTGCTTCTGATGGCGCTTACCCTGGCCTCGAGCATGGCCAGCTTCCGCGCGGGGCTCTGGATCGCGCCTTCAGCCGCCCTGCTTTGCCTGGCGCTCGCCTATCCCCTCTGGAGCTGGCGCCGCCTGGAGGCGGCCATCAGCTACATGGACACGGAGTTTCGCGAACTCGAGAAAGGGCCGCGGCTGCTGACGGAAGGCGGCATCGGCGTGCGGACGATCGGCGAGCGCATTCAAGACGTGACGGGACGAAGGATCGCGCTGATGCGCCACGCCGCTCAACGGGTCCGCGACCTGCTGCAGTTCATCGGCGACAGCATCGAAAGCCTGCCCAACATAACGCTGGTGACGACGACCGACGGCCGCATTCTGCTGGCCAATCGGCATGCGCGCTCCCAATTCAAGGCGTTGCGCAACGCCGCATGCTCGGAAGCCGACCTCCATTCGCTTTTCGCCGGCCTGTCACTCACGCGGGCCGGCGCCGATTTCCGATGGACCATGCTGACCGATCCAGACCAAGCCGGCAACCTTGCCGCCGGCGTCGAGGCATCGGACGGCAAGGGCAAGGATTTCATCATCAGCAGCGCGCCGTGCCGCTCGGCATCGGGCGAACTCAAGGGCTGGATCATCAGCATGGTGGACGTCACCCAGATCCGCGCCGTGGAAAGAGAGCGTGAACAATTCATGCGCTTCCTCTCGCATGACATGCGCGGACCGCAGAACGCCATCCTGGCCATGCTTGAATTGCAGAAGATGCCGGACATGGCCATGCCCGAGGAAGAATTGTTCAACCGCATCGCACAGGCTTGCGAGAAGACCCTGACGCTTGCGGACGACTTCACCCAGCTGGCAAAGGCGCAATCCAAGCCGCTCGACCTGACGCCGCAGGATTTTCACGAAATCGCTACCGATGCCTGCCAGAGCATGTGGAGCCTTGCGCAGCAGCGCAAGATCTCGCTGTGGGCGGAACCGGCGAGCCAGCGTTACCTGATTCGCGGCGACCGGGCGCTGTTGCTGCGGGCGGTGGAAAACCTGCTGTAGAATGCCATCAAATACAGCCCCGAGCATGCGCAGGTCAGGTGCGGGTTCGACGTGGCCGAACAGGACGACCGTCTATACATCGCTTGCCGCGTGCGGGACAACGGATATGGCATCGCCGAGCCCGACAAGGCGCGGCTCTTCACCGCCTTCCAGCGCATCGAATCGAGCAACAGGGATCGCCAGAAAGGCATCGGCCTCGGCCTGGTGTTCGTGAAGATCGTGGCGGAAAAGCATGGCGGCATGGTGGAGGTGGCGAGCGAGCCGGGGAAGGGCAGCACGTTCTCCATCCTGATCCCGCACCTGACGGAGCGAATGGCATCATTATGAACATGGAGTCGACATGAACAACAGCCAAGTCGAAAGCATGACCGACGCTGCCGCGGAGCTGAAAAAGGGAACCATACTCGTCGTCGACGACGAGGAAATCTATCTCCAGCTGCTGTCGGCCATGCTGGGCGACGATTATCACGTCTACATTGCCGACAACGGCCGCGCCGCCATCGAAACGGCGCTCGCCTGCAAGCCGGATCTGATCCTGCTCGATATGGTGCTGCCCGACATGGATGGCATCCACATCTGCACCGAATTGAAAAACATACCCGAATTGGCCGAGACGCCGGTGATCTTCGTCACCTCCATGGTGGATGCGCGCAGCGAAGTGAGCGGACTGCAGACCGGAGCGGTGGACTACGTCAGCAAGCCGATCAAGAAAGACGTGCTGAAGGCGCGCATCGAGGTCCAGCTCGCCCTGAAGCACAACCGGGACCGGCTGCTCAGGATGGCATCGACCGATGGCCTGACGGGTCTGTCGAACCGCGTCAGCTTCGACGACAAGCTGGACAAGGAAATCATGCGCCTGAGCCGGGTGCATCTGCCGCTGTCGTTGATCACCATGGATGTCGACTATTTCAAGCAGTTCAACGACACCTACGGCCACGTGGCCGGCGACGACTGCCTGCGCCTGGTCAGCGCCGCCGTCAGCGCCAACATGAACCGGCTTTCCGATCTGGCGGCGCGCATCGGCGGCGAGGAATTCGCCTGCATTCTTCCGCAAGTTGCGCTGTCCGGCGCGGTCGCCGTGGCCGAGCGGATACGACAGGAAATTCACCGGCTCCGGATTCCGCACGAAAAATCACAGGTTGCGCCCTTCGTCACGCTCAGTTTCGGCGTCCTCTCGCTCACCTGCAACTTCAACTGCCAGCGGCAAGCCATCCTGGAACAGGCCGACGAACAGCTCTACAAATCGAAGCGCGAAGGACGCGACCGGATTTCCTCCGCGCTGTTCATCGGCTGACCGCCGGCACGTGCAACATGGACAAGGCCGCAACCTAACCTAAGTCATGCTGACAGCCGGAATAGCGGCCCATACACTGGATCCAACCCACATGGATCGATCGTTACCCACCTTTGGAGGCCAACATGCAGGGATTGCGCAAGCTGATATTTGCCGCGGCATGCGTTTGCTTGAGCCTGTCGGCGCAACACGCCACGGCGGCCGGAAGAACGGGCGCCGTCGCCGTCGAGGGCAATCAGGTCATCTACACCGTTGCGCCGGATGAAACCTTGCCCGCGATCGCGGAACAGACCACGGCGAAAGCGGAGAACTGGCGCGAACTGGCGAAGGCCAACCGGCTGCCGTCCACGCCGACGGTGAAGGCCGGGAGCCGCCTCGTCATTCCGCAACGCCTGCTGCCGGAAGACCCGGTGGAAGGCAACATCGTTTCCATGTCCGGCCATGTCTACCGGATCGGCGAGCGCGGCGCGGTCGGCACCCTGAGCGCCGACGACAAGATCACCGAAGGCATGAAGATCAATCTCGGCCGCAAGAGCTTCCTGACCATCGGCCTGCCCGACGGCAGCCGCATTTCCCTGCCGTCGAACAGCTACATCAGGCTCACCCGGCTGCGCATGACGCGCTTCACGAAAAGCCCGAAAACCGAGATCACGCTGCTTAACGGCAGCGCCGAACTGGAAGTGAACTCGCTCAAGGAAAACATGGGCAAATTCGAGGTGCGCACCGTCACCTGGATTGCCGGCGTGCGCGGCACGCGCTTCCGCGTGCACGTGAACAATGGCACGACCGCGACGGAGGTGCTGGAAGGCGAGGTCGCGGTGAAGCACGCGAGGGAGACGCGGGAGCGACTGCTTCCCTCGGGCACCGGCCTGATACAGAATGCCGACGGCAAGGTGAAGATGGGGCAATTGCTGGATCCGCCGCGCTTCTGCATCAATTGCACGCCGCCGCGCAACGGCAACATCGTGGTCGCGATCGATCCGGTCAAGGGCGCCGCCGGCTACCGGGTCCGGATGGCGGCGGATCGCAACATGCACGACGTGGTGGACGAGTCGATGACCAATACCAACGAAGCTGAGCTGAAGAAGTCCGTGCGCGGCACCTACCACATCGTCGTGACGGCGCTGGATGTCAACGGCATGGAAGGCAAGCCATCGGTGCAGACCCATGAATTCAAGCTGCCCAGCCTGCCGGTTCCGAACCCGCAGTAAGCCCCCGATCAGTCCCAGCTGCCGCCCAGCGCCTGTAGCAGGGCGACAGCCGAAGTTTGCCGGTCGGCTTGCACCTGGACCAGCGCCCGTCGTGCATTTAGGGCGGTGACCTGCGCCGTCACCACGTCCGTATAGCCGATCTGGCCGGCACGGTAGCGGTTCAATTGCTGCGTCTCGACCAGATCGGCCGATTGCGATGCCTGGCGCCTGAACTCCTGCTGGCGGGCCAGCACCTGGGCCGCCGAAAGGGCGTCCTCCACATCCTGAAAAGCTGTTAATACGGTTTGCCGATAGCGGGCAATGGTCTGCTCGCGCAGGGCCTCCGCACCCGCCACGCGTTCCCGCGTCGCACCGGCATTGAATACGGTTTGCGCCGTCGACAATCCCAGCGCCCACAGGCTGGAAGAGGCCGCGAACAGTTCCGCCACGCTGCTGACGGTGGAACCATAGGAGGCATTCAGCGCCAGGCTGGGGAAGTAGGCGGCACGGGCGATGCCGATCTGCGCATTGGCGGCGGCCACCCGGCGTTCGGCCGCGGCGACATCCGGCCTGCGCTGCAGCAGCGTGGAAGGCATGCCGGCCGGCACCGCCGGCACCGTCACCTGCCAGGGCTGGGGCGCGAGGGAGAATTCCGCCGGCGGCTTGCCGATCAATACGGCGATCGCATGTTCCAGCTGCGCCCGCTGCCGCACCAGGCCGGCCTCTTCTGCCTGCGTGTTCGCCAACTGGGTTTGCGCCTGCAGCACGTCGGTGCGCGCGGCCACGCCGGCGTCGTACCGGTTCTGGTTGATCTGCAGCACCCGTCCATAGCCTTCGATCGCTTCCCGCAGCAGCGCGATCTGGGCGTCGAGCTGGCGCAGCGTCAGATAGTCGACGGCGAGTTCGCCCTGGGCGGAAAGGCGGGCGGTGGCGATGTCGGCGGCGCTGGCTTCGGCCCCGGCGGAAGCGTTGTTCACCGCCTCGCGCAGGCGTCCCCAGACATCCACTTCCCAGCTTGCGCCGATGCTGGCTTGATAGCTGGTGCCGCGGTTGCCGGCACTGCTGCTGGACGATGAGCGTCCGCCGGAACGATCCACGCCGCCGTCCAGCACCACGCTCGGGAACAGGGTGGCGCGCTGCTGGCCGACCACGGCGCGCGCTTGCTGGTAGGCGGCTACCGCGGCCGCGATGTTTTGATTCGATACGGCGACCGCTTCCTCCAGTTCGTTCAGCACCGGGTCCTGAAACAGCTGCCACCACTTGCCGCGCTCCACCGCATCGGCCGGCGCGGCGGGCACCCAGCCCTGCGCCTCCTTGAAGTTTGCCGTCATCGGCACGGCAGGACGCTCGTAGGCCGGCCCGACGGCGCAGCCTCCCGTGAACAGCGTGGCCAGCAGCGCTAGCGCGGCGCGCGAGGGAAGGGGAGGGATCATGCTTTTCTTCTTCATGGCTTCGGTGTCATTCGGTCACGTCGCTTCGGCGGCACGGGCGAGCTGCCTTTCCGACGCGCTGCGCCGGCGCAGGCGGTCCAGCACCAGGTAGACGGCCGGCGTGGTCAGCAGCGTCAGCAGCTGGCTGGCGATCAGGCCGCCGATGATGGCGATGCCGAGCGGCTGGCGCAGCTCGGCGCCTTCGCCGAAGCCGATCGCCAGCGGCAGCGCGCCGAGCGCGGCGGCGAGCGTGGTCATCAGGATGGGCCGGAAGCGCAGCAGGCAGGCTTCGCGCACCGCCTGCTCCGGCGTCAGCCCGCGCGAGCGTTCGGCATCGAGGGCGAAATCGATGATCAGGATGGCGTTCTTCTTGACGATGCCGAGCAGCAGGAAAACCCCAATCAGGGCGATGATGGAAAAATCCATGTTGAACAGCAGCAGCGCCAGCACCGCGCCGACGCCGGCCGAAGGCAGGGTGGACAGCACCGTCACCGGATGCACCAGGCTCTCATACAGCACGCCGAGCAGGATGTAGATCACCACCAGCGCCGCCACGATCAGCAGCGACTGCTGACGCTGCGATTCCTGCGCGCTGCGGGCGGCGCCCTCGAAGCTGCCGCGCACGCTGTTGGGCATGCCGATGTCAGCCTCCGCCTGCTTCACCGCCGCCACGCCGTCCGCCAGTTTGCTGCCCTCGGCCAGGTCGAAGGAAATGGTGGTGGCCAGCTCCGCATCGTCGTGGCTGACCGAACTCGGCGCGGAGGTTTCCTCGAAGCGGACGAAGGCCGACAGCGGCACCATGGTGGTCGGCGTCGTGCTCAGCGCCTGGCCGCTGGCCTGGTCGCGCAGCGAGGGATTGACCACGCTGCTGGCCGCGCTGGCGGTGGTGCCGGAAGCGGCGGACGAACCCGGCGCGGCCGATGTGGCGGCCGTCGCCGAAGCGGTGGAAGCGGTCGCGGCCGATGCCGTCGCGGTGCCGGACGCCGTTCCGGCCGCCGCCACCGCCGCGCTGGCATTGCCGGCGGCGACCGGCGCCACGCCGCGCGCCGGCACGTAGATGTCGTTCAGCGCCTGCGGGCTGGTGGCGTAGCGCGGCGCCACTTCCATGATCACCCGGTACTGGTTCAGTTCGGAGTAGATGGTGGCCACCTGCCGCTGGCCGAAGGCATTGTAGAGCGCGTTGTCGATGTCGCGGTTGGAGATGCCGAGGCGGGAGGCGGTGTCGCGGTCGATGGTGAGGAAAGTCTGCACGCCGCTTTCCTCGAGGTCGGTATCGACATCGATGAGCGCCGGCTGCGCCTTCATCGCATTCGCCAGCCGGGCAGACCAGCGCTTCAGGTCGGTGCTGTTGTCGCTCTTCAGGGTGTATTGGTAGGTGGAGTTGCTTTGCCGTCCGCCGATGCGCAAGTCCTGCACCGGATTCAGGAACAGGCTGACGCCGCTGATCTGCGCCAGCTGCGGCCGCAGCCGGGCGATCACCGCCTGCCCGCTCTCGGCGCGCTGGTCGCGCGGCTTCAGGCTGATGAACATGAAGCCGCCGCCGGCGCGGCTGCCGCCGGTGAAGCCGACCACGGTGTCCACCGCCGGGTCGCGCCGGATGATCTCCACCAGCTGGCGCATCTTGCCCTGCATGGCCTGGAAGGAAATGCTGCGGTCGGCGCGCACGCCGGCATTGATCTGGCCGCTGTCCTGGCGCGGGAAAAATCCCTTGGGCGCGGCGATGAAGAGGTAGACGTTGAGGCCGATGACGAAGAACATCACCAGCATCATCAGCCAGCGATGGGCGATGGCCCAGTCCAGGCTGTGGCCGTAGGCGCGCAGCACGCCGCCGAAGAGCCGCTCCGACCAGCGGCCGATGCGTCCCGGCGGCCGGTGCGCGGCTTCGGGCTTGAGCAGCCAGGCGCACATCATCGGCGTGGTCGTGAGCGAAATCACCATCGAGATCAGCACCGCCACCGACAGCGTGATGGCGAACTCGCGGAACAGCCGGCCCACCTGCCCGCCCATGAACAGCAGCGGAATGAACACCGCCACCAGCGACAGGCTGATCGACAGCACGGTGAAGCCGACTTCGCGCGCGCCCTGCAGCGCCGCCTCGAAGCGGCTCATGCCCGCTTCGAGATGGCGGCTGGTGTTTTCCAGCACCACGATGGCGTCGTCCACCACGAAGCCGGTGGCCACCGTCAGCGCCATCAGGCTGATGTTGTTCAGCGAAAAGCCGAGCAAGTACATCACGCCGAAGGTGGCGAGCAGCGACACGCCGGTCGCCACCGCCGGGATGATGGTGGCGCGCAGGCTGCGCAGGAAGGCACTGACCACGACGACCACCAGGATGATGGCGATGATCAGGGTCAGCTCGATTTCCTTGAGGGAGGCGCGGATCGACAGGGTGCGGTCGGACGCCACCTGCAGCCGCACATCCGGCGGCAGCTGCGCCTGCAGTTCCGGCAGCAGATTGCGTACGCCTTCCACCGTCTTGATCACGTTGGCGCCCGGTTCGCGCCGGATCAGCACGATGATCGCCGGCTCGCCGTTGAACAGGCCGAGGGTATAGCTGTTCTCCACGCCGTCGCTGACCTCGGCCACGTCGCGCAGGCGCACCGGGGCGTTGTTGCGCCAGGCGATCACCAGGTCGCGGTAGTCGGCGGCGCTGCGCCCGCCGCCGGTGACGGTGGTGCCGGCGCCGCTGGCGCCGGTGTAAATCTGCAGCCGCCGGCCTTGGCTCTCGAGCGCGCCCTTGGGGCGGTTGGCGGTGGTGGCCTGGATCGCGGCGCGCACGTCCTCCATGCTGATGCCGAAGCGGTTCAGCGAAAACGGCGCGAGTTCGACCCGCACCGCCGGCAGCGAGCCGCCGCCCAGCTCCACGTCGCCGACGCCGTTGACCTGAGCCAGCTTCTGCTGCACCACGTTCGACACCTCGTCGTAGATCTGGCCCGGCGAGCGCGTGGGGGAGGTGAGCGCCAGGATGATGATCGGCGCGTCGGACGGATTGGCCTTGCGGTAGGTCGGATTGCTGCGCAGCGTCGCCGGCAGGTCGGCGCGCGAGGCATTGATCGCCGCCTGCACTTCGCGCGCGGCGGCGTCGATGTTGCGGTCGAAGTCGAACTGCAGGCTGATGCTGGTGGCGCCGAGGCGACTCGAGGACGTCAGTTCATTGACGCCCGGGATGACGCCGAGCCGCCGCTCCAGCGGCGTGGCGACGCTGGTGGCCATGGTGTCCGGGCTGGCGCCGGGCAGGCTGGCGCTGACGGTGATCACCGGCAAATCCATCTGCGGCAGCGGCGATACCGGCAGCAGGAAGAAGGCGGCGATGCCGGCCAGCGCCAGGCCGATGGTCAGCAGCACCGTCGCCACCGGCCGCCTGATGAAGGGTGATGACAGGTTCACGGCGCGGCTTCCTCCGCGGCGCCGGCCGCGCGCGGCCGCAGGCGCTGGCCGAGGCGGTCGAAGGCGAGGTAGATCACCGGCGTGGTGAACAGCGTCAGCAGCTGGCTCAGCACCAGGCCGCCGAAGATCGCCAGGCCGAGCGGGCGGCGCAGCTCGGCGCCTTCGCCCCAGCCGAACATCAGCGGCAGGGCGGCGAACAGCGCGGCCAGGGTGGTCATCAGAATGGGCCGGAAGCGCAGCAGCGCCGCCTGGTGGATGGCGTCGCGCGGCGAGCGCCCCTCGCTGCGCTCGGCATCGATGGCGAAGTCGATCATCATGATGGCGTTCTTCTTGACGATGCCGATCAGCAGGATGATGCCGATGATGCCGATCACCCCGAGGTCATGGCCGGCGACCACCAGCGCCAGCAGCGCGCCGACGCCGGCGGAGGGCAGGGTGGAGAGGATGGTGAGCGGGTGCACGTAGCTTTCGTACAGCACGCCGAGCACGATGTAGACGCAGACGATGGCGGCCAGGATCAGCCACAGCTGGTTGCTGAGCGAGGCTTCGTAGGCGCCGGCGGCGCCGAGGAAGTGCAGCGTCACCGACGGCGGCAGGCCGACGGCCTGCGCCGCTTCGCGCACCGCTTCCACGCCCTGGCCGAGCGCGGTGCCCGGCGCCAGGTCGAAGCCGAGGGTGGCGGCCGGATACTGGGACACATGGGTGATCTGCAGCGGCGCCGGACGCTCGGTGATGGTGGCGATGGCCGACAGCGGGGTCGGCTTGCCGGAGCCGGTGCGCACCGGCAGCTGGCCGAGCGACTCCGGCGTGCTCAGCAGGCCGGGCGCCGCTTCCAGGATCACCCGGTACTGGTTGGTCTCGGTGAAGATGGTGGAGACGATGCGCTGGCCGAAGGCATTGTAGAGCGCGTCGTCGACCGAGGCGGCGGTGACCGACAGGCGGGATGCGGTATCGCGGTCGATGTCGACATAGGCGGCCACGCCGGTGGCGCCCGCGTCCGAGGTGACGTTGCGCAGCGCCGATGAGGAGCGCATGCGCTGCGCCAGCTTCTGCGCCCACTCGTTCACCACGCCGGCATTGGCGCCTTCCAGCGACACCCGGAACTGGGTGGCGCCGGTCTCGGCGTCGATGGTCAGGTCCTGCGTCGGCTGCAGGTAGAGCGCGACGCCAGCGATGCGGCCGGCGCGCTGGCGCAGCCGGTCCATGATGGTTTCGAGGTCGTCGCGGTCGCGCTTCAGGTTGATCTGCAGGGTGCCGGCATTGAGCATGGTGTTGTTCGCCGCATCCACGCCGACCAGTGAGCCGACGGTCTCCACCGCCGGATCTTCCAGCACCGCCTTCACCACCGACTGCTGCAGCTCGGCCATGCGTTCGAAGGAAATCGACCGGGCCGCCTCCACCCGCGCCATCAGCTGGCCGGTGTCCTGACGCGGGAACAGGCCCTTCGGGATCAGCACGTACATCACCACCGTCAGCACCAGGGTCAGCAGCGCCACGGCCAATGTCAGGCCCTGGCGCGCCAGCACCCATTGCAGCGCGCCGTCATAGCGGCGGATGATGCGGTCGAAGGCGCCGTGCAGGCGGCCGGCGAGGCCGGCATGCTGGCTCGACGCGTTCAGCATCCGGCCCGACATCATCGGCACCAGCGTCAGCGACACCACGGCGGAGATGAGGATGGTGATGGCCAGCGTCACCGCGAATTCGCGGAACAGGCGGCCGACCACGTCGCCCATGAACAGCAGCGGGATCAGCACCGCGATCAGCGAGATGGTGAGCGAAATGATGGTGAAGCCGATCTGGGTCGCGCCCTTGAGGGCGGCCGCCATCGGCGTTTCGCCTTCCTCGATGTAGCGGGCGATGTTTTCGATCATCACGATGGCATCGTCGACGACGAAGCCGGTGGCGATGGTCAGCGCCATCAGGCTGAGGTTGTTCAGGCTGTAGCCGAGCAGGTACATCAGGCCGCATGCGCCGATGAGCGAGATCGGCACCGCCAGGCTGGCGATCAGGGTGGCGCGCAGGTCGCCGAGGAAGGCGAAGATCACCAGCACCACCAGCACCACCGCCAGCACCAGCTCCAGTTCCACATGCTCCACCGAGGCGCGGATGCCGCTGGTGCGGTCGCTCAGCACGTCCACCTTCAGCGAGGTGGGCAGGCCGGCCTGCAGTTCCGGCAGGCGCTGCTTGATGGCGTCGACGGTGTTGATGACGTTGGCGCCGGGCTGGCGCTGCACGTTCAGGATGATGGCCGGCTTCAGGCCGGACCAGGCCGCCAGCTTGACGTTCTCGGCGCTGTCGACCACCTGGGCCACGTTGGACAGGCGCACCGGCGCGCCATTGCGCCATGCCACGATCAGGTTGCGGTAGTCGTTCGCGGTGAGCAGCTGGTCGTTGGCATTGATCGCGTATTGCCGCGCCGGGCCGTCGAAGCTGCCCTTGGCGCTGTTGGCGTTGGCGGCGGAAATCGCGTTGCGCACCGTGTCGAGGCCGAGGCCGTAGGAAGCCAGCGCCTGGGTGTCGGCCTGGATGCGCACCGCCGGACGCTGGCCGCCGCTGAGCGTGACCAGGCCGACGCCGTTCACCTGGCTGATCTTCAGCGCCAGGCGGGTATTGACGAGGTTCTGCACCTCGGTCAGCGGCAGGGTGTCGGAGGTGATGGCCAGCGTCAGCACCGGCGCATCGGCCGGATTGACCTTGGCATACACCGGCGGCGCCGGCAGGTCGGCCGGCAGCAGCGAGCCGCCGGCGTTGATCGCCGCCTGCACCTGCTGCTCGGCGACGTCGAGCGCCAGGCCGAGATCGAACTGCAGCGTGACGATGGACACGCCGGCGGCGCTGGTGGAACTCATGCGCTGCAGGCCGGCCATCTGGCCGAACTGGCGCTCCAGCGGCGCGGTGACGGTCTGCGCCATCACCTCCGGCGAGGCGCCGGGATACAAGGTCTGCACCTGGATGGTGGGGAAGTCGACCTGCGGCAGCGCCGACAGCGGCAGCAGGCGGAAGCCGATCAGGCCGGCGAGGACGATCGCCAGCATCAGCAGCGACGTCGCCACCGGGCGCTGGATGAAGGGCCGGGAAGGGCTCATGCGGGACTCCTCGGCTGGCGCTTATTTCGGCGCGTCGTTGGAACGGGGACGGCCCTGGCCGCTTCCCTGGGCTGGTCCCGGCGCTGCGCCGGCGGCGCCTTCGGCATTGCGGCGCCGGCCGCCCTGGCGCTGTCCGCCTTGCTGGCCGGCCTGGCCGGCGCGCTCGCCGGGGAGGTTGACGCGTGCGCCATCCTGCAGCCGGTCGGCGCCCTCGGTGACCACCTGTTCGCCGGCCTGCAGGCCGCTCGTGATCTGCAGCTTGTCCGGGGTCGCGAGGCCGCGCTTGACCGGGCGCAGGGCCACGGTGCGGGCGGCGGCGTCCACCACATAGACATAATCGCCGTTGCTGCCATGGCGCACCGCGTTCACCGGCACCACGATCGCATCCTTCAGCTGGCGCACCCGCATGCGCACGTTGACGAACTGGCTCGGGAACAGCGCCAGCGTCTCGTTCGTGAAGCGGGCCTTGGCCTTCACCGTGCCGGTCTGCACGTCGACCAGGTTGTCCAGCGCCAGGAATCGGCCGCTGGCGAGTTCGGTTTCGCGGCCGCGGTCGAAAACCGTCACCGGCAGCGCGCTACCCTCGTTCAGGCTGGCGCGCACTTCCGGCACCCGGTCCTGCGGCACGGCGAAGGTGACGTCGATCGGCGTCACCTGGGTGATGGCGACCAGGCCGTTGGCATCGTTGGTGGAGACGACGTTGCCCGGATCGACCTGGCGCAGGCCGATGCGTCCGGCGATCGGCGCCAGGACGCGGGTATAGCTCAGGTTCAGCTTGGCGTTGTTCTCGGCGGCGCGGTCGGCCATCACCGTGCCCTGCAGCTGCTTCACCAGGGCGGCCTGCGTGTCCACTTCCTGCCGGGCGATCGAATCCTGGGCCAGGAGGGTCTGGAAGCGCTGCAGCGACAGGCGCGCATTGTCGAGCTGGGCTTCGTCGCGCTGGCGCTGGCCGGTGGTCTGCATCAGCGCGATTTCGAACGGACGCGGATCGATCACCGCCAGCAGCTGCCCCTGCTTCACCAATTGGCCCTCGGTGAAGGCCACTTCCTTCAGCACGCCGGAGACCTGAGGCCGCACCGTCACGCTGGCGGCGGCGGTGACGGTGCCGAGCGCTTCCAGCGTCACCGGCAAGTCCACCATTTCCGCCCGCGCCACGCCGACGGTGGTGGCGGGCGGGCCGCGCCGGGCGCCGCCCGGGCCGCCGGGACCGCCCGCCCCACCGCCTTCGCCGGCAGGCTGGCGATGGGTGAGGTAGTAGGCGAAACCGCCAAGGGCGGCCAGGCCGAGCAGCACCAGGATGACGGAGAGAAAGGTCTTGCGGCGTGACCGCACGGGACGGCCGGAGGGAGCTTGTTCTTGCATGGGCGTGGACGGTTTCCTTGAGACGGCGATGGCGCCGTCCGGTTCATTTGCAATCTTTGCCAGACCCGTACCGCCGAACCGGCAGTACGGCATTCAGATTGTAGTGTGATTGCCGGAAACCGATTGTCCGCCCGGAATGTGTCGCCGGCATGTCGCCAGGGCGCCGGCTTGTATCGGAATGTAGCGTCAGCAGACGGGGGTCAGCAGCCTGCCTTCGCGCAGATAGCTGCGCAGGTTGTTCAGCACCAGGTCGGACATGGCCTGGCGCGTCTCATGGGTGCCGCTGGCGATGTGCGGCAGCAGCACCACGTTGTCGAGTTCGAACAAGGCCGGCGGCACGTGCGGCTCCTTCTCGAAGACGTCCAGCCCGGCGCCGGCGATCAAGCCGTCGCGCAGGGCCGCCACCAGCGCCGCTTCGTCAACCACCGTGCCGCGCGCGACATTGATCAGGAAGCCATCCGGGCCAAGCGCCTGCAGCACCTCGCGCGAGATCAGGTGGCGCGTGCCGGCGCCGCCGGCGGCGGTCACCACCAGGAAATCGGCCCACCGCGCCAGCTCTTCCAGCGACGCCATGTATTCGTGCGCCACGCCTTCCGCCGGTCGCCGGTTGTGATAGCGGATGTCCATCTCGAAGCCGGCGGCGCGCCGGGCGACGGCGCGGCCGATGCGGCCGAGGCCGACGATGCCGAGACGCTTCTTCGTCACCTGGGTGGTGAGACGGAACTTGGCATTGAGCCAGTCGCCGCGGCGCACGAAGCGGTCGGCGGCGGACAGGCCGCGGGCGGCGTCGATCAGCAAGCCCATCGCCAGGTCGGCCACGCAGTCGTTGAGCACGTCGGGCGTATTGCTGACATGGATGCCGAGCGCCCGGGCGGTATCGATATCGATGCTGTCGTAGCCGACGCCGAAGCTGCTGATCACCTTCAGCGAAGGCAGCGAGCGCATCAGCGCGCCATCGGCCCCGACCACGGCCGACGTCACCATGCCGGTGAACTCGGCGCCATGGCGCGCCAGGAAGGCGGCGGGATCGGCTTCCTTCCACAAGGGATGGATGTCGAACTCCCGCGCCAGGGCGTCTTCGAGCGTGGGCAGCAGGCGCCCGTTCTGCAGGATGCGTTGACTCATTCAGGTTCCTCCATGGCTGTTCTTTTGCGTTGCGATTCGGTCCATGCCGGCATCGCGCGAACCCGGATTGTAGCCCTGCGGGCGGAACGCGGTAAGGATCGACCGCGGCCGGACCTGAAACATGAGGAAACAAATTCCCGCTTCGATGCGCGCGCCATCTCTCTATACTGAAATCTCAAGCATTGAATGAGCGGCAGACGATGAGCGTTGGCAAAGTGGTATCGATGGCCGGCCGCCTCGAGCAGAGGCGACTGGAACGGCAATTGGAAAACGATGAGGCCTATGGGAAGAACGATCCGCCCGCCATGTCGGCCATGATGGGCGACGGCGTGTTCCAGCGCTCCGACTGGCAGACCGCCCGCATTTATTCGTTCGGCAAGGCATTGGCCGAATCGGGCAGCCGGCGCGACGGCGCCAGCGATGCGGAGCCGGATGGATTCGATTACGGCGGCCGCTGGCAGCCCTAATCTTGCCGGGTTTCAGCCCAGGGGGTTGACCATGAAGGCCGGCATGGCGCCGCCATTGCGCTCGACATCGAGGAAGCGTTCGGCCACGTCCAGCGCCTCGCCGATGGTGATGTGCATGTCGAGGTAGCGGTAGGTTCCGAGCCGGCCGACGAAGGTGGTGCGCTTCTCCCCCTGCGCCATCTCGATGTACTCCTTCAGCTGCGTCTTTTCCTTGGTCAAACGGATCGGATAGTACGGCGTGTCCTTTTCCTCGCAGAAGCGGCTGTACTCCTTGTAGATCAGCGTCTTCTCATGCGATTCCCACGGCGAGAAATGCTTGTGCTCCGAGATCCGGGTCCAGGGCACATCCTCGTCGCAATAATTCAGCACCGCATTGCCCTGGTAGTCGCCCTCGTGGCGCTCGGCGGCGAAGTCCAGGGTGCGGTAGCCGAGGCGGCCGACGGAGTAGCCGAACCAGGCATCGATCGGGCCGCTGTAGAACAGGTGGGCGTAATCGCCCGCCATGTCGCGCTCGAACCTAGTGGATAAGTGCACCGTGATGGCCGGATGCTCCAGCATGCGCTCGACGATGTAGGTATAGCCGTTCTTCGGCATGCCCTGGAAGGTGCTGGCGTAGTAATTGTCGTCGTAGTTGAAGCGCACCGGCAGGCGCTTGAGAATGCTGGCCGGCAGCTCCGACGGATGCATGCCCCACTGCTTGGTGGTGTAGCCCTTGAAGAAGGCTTCGTAGAGATCGCGGCCGACGAAGCGCAGCGCCTGCTCCTCGAAGCTCTGCGGCGATTCGATGCTCTGGTCGCCGATCGTCGCCATGAAGGCTTCCGCCTCCCTCGGATTGAAGGTCTTGCCGAAGAACTGGTTGATGGTCAGCAGGTTGACCGGCAGCGAAAACACCCGGCCCTTGGTGATGGCCTTGACGCGGTTGGTGAAGGGCATGAACTCGTCGAACTGGCGCACGTAATTCCACACCTTTTCATTGCTGGTGTGGAAGATGTGCGGGCCGTAGACATGCACCATCACGCCGGTCTCTTCATCGCGCTCCGAGTGGCAGTTGCCGGCGACGTGCGGTCGCGAGTCGAATACGTCGATCTGGTAGCCGGCCTTGGCAAGCTCATGCGCGATGACCGCGCCGGAGAAACCGGCGCCGATGACTGCGATTTTCTTCACGTTGACTTTCCTGTGCAGGTTGAATGGAAACACCCTGATAAAGAGTTCCCGGCAGGGTTGATGGTTTCATTTCTTGCAAGTCTAGAAGCGCACTAAACGCACAGACTTGATCCGCGACAGGAAAGCGGGTCGCCATGCTGACCGCAGGAAATCTTTCGCGCCATAGCATCCCGTCCCTTGCCGCAGCGGAAAAAACGCGGTCTTGCTATTCTTGACCCATACGACAAGACCATGAGGAGAACATGCTCGATCCGGACGCCAAGGCGCTGCTGGACTTCATCGCCAGCAAGAACCTGCCCTCGTACCACACGCTCCCGGTTGCGGAAGCGCGCGCCTATTACCGCGACCGCCGCCAATTCAGCCAGCCCGACGCGCCCGAGGTCGGCGCGGTGGACGATCTGCCTATCGACGGCCCCGGTGGCCGGCTGATGCTGCGCCGCTATCGTCCGCTCGGTTCGGCGCCGGATGCCGCGCTGCCGCTGCTGGTCTACTACCATGGCGGCGGGCACACCATCGGCGATCTCGAAACCCACGACACCCTTTGCCGCCAGCTGTGCAACCAGTCCGGCTGGTCGGTGCTGGCGGTGGATTACCGGCTCGGCCCGGAGCATCGCTTTCCGGCGGCGGTGGAGGACAGCTGGGCCGCGCTGCAATGGGCGCAGGCGAATGCCGCCACCCTGGGCATCGATCCAGACCGCATCGCCGTCGGCGGCGACAGTGCCGGCGGCAACCTGGCGGCGGTCATGGCACTGATGGCGCGCGATGCCGGCGCGCCGAAGCTGGTCTTCCAGCTGCTGGTGTATCCGGCCACCGACCTGCACTACGCCACGCCCTCGCATGCGGCCAATGGGCAGGGCTATCTGCTCACGCGCGACGTCATCGATTACTTCACCCGCGCCTATGTCGGTCCGGAGGCCGACCTCGATGACTGGCGCCTGTCGCCGGCGCTGGCCAGCGATTTCCACAATCTGCCGCCGGCCCTGGTGCTCACCGCCGGCTATGACCCGCTGCATGACGAGGGACGCGACTATGCCGACAAGCTGCACACCGCCGGCAACCGGGTCGAGTACGTGGACTATCCCGGCCAGATCCACGGCTTCCTGCCGATGGGGCGGGTGATACGGCAGGCGAACGAGGCGGTGGCGGTATGCGCGCGGGCGCTGAGGGAAGCCGGCGGCGCATGATCCTCTCGAACGCTGGCAGCGCCATTTATCGAGCGTGGCGAGGCATCGAACGATCCCATGTTTCCGTTGTCTGATGGCATGAAGGCGCCGCTATCGTGGCGCCCTTTGTTTTTCGCCCACATCGATGATTGACAAAGCCTTATCTTCCCGCCTCTTGCAAAAAGCCCGGCGCCGCGCCGGCCGCCTCCTCACCCTCTTCAGCCTCGGTTCCCTGCTCACCGCGGTCGGCTGCACCCAGCTGGCGCAGAAGGAGCGCGAACTCACCTTCCGCATCGAGCCCGGCACCGCCAGCTGGTATGCCGGCCTGCCGGAGGGCGTGGCCGAATACCGGCTGCCGGTAGCGCACAAGGACAAGACCGAGCATGTGCATGCCTGGTGGTGGCCCTCGGAGCGGCGCAATGCGCCGGCGGTGCTGTACCTGCACGGCGCGCGCTGGAACCTCACCGGCCAGCTGTTCCGCATCCAGCAACTGCATGACTTCGGCTTCTCGGTGCTGGCCATCGACTATCGCGGCTTCGGCAAGAGCGATGGCGGCCTGCCGTCGGAGCAGACGGTATACGAGGATGCGCAGGTGGCCTGGGACAAGTTCACCACCCTGGTGCCGAATGCGGACAAGCGCTTCATCTACGGCCATTCGCTCGGCGGCGCCATCGCCATCGACCTCGCCGCCCGGATCGCGAAAGGGGAAGACGAGCGCAAGGGCGGGGCGGCGGGCCTGATCGTGGAGTCCAGCTTCACTTCGCTGGCCGACATCGCGCGCTCCCTCACTTATCCCTGGCTGCCGCTGCAGCTGCTGATGTCGCAGAAATTCGCGTCGGTCGACAAGATCGCCAAGGTCAACCTGCCGGTGCTCATCGTGCACGGCACCGACGACCGCTACGTGCCCTCGCGCTTCAGCGAAGAACTGTATGCAGCGGCGCCGGACAAGAAGCGGCTGGTGCTGGTGGAGGGCGGCAGCCACAACAACAGCATGCGCCTCGGTGCGACGGCTTACCGCAAGGCGTTCAAGGAATTGTTCGGTTCCTGAGGCGCCGTGCAAACCGGCCGTCAATGCTGATAAGCTGGCAAGCCACATCAACCGCAGGGAGCGCAGACATGGGCACGACGGAGAACACGGCAGGCGAAGGGCAACGGGAACTGGTGCTGGAGCGCCTGATCGGCGCGCCGCCGGAAAAGCTGTTCCAGGCATGGACCGACCCGGCGCTGCTCAAGCAATGGTTCGCGCCGCTGCCATGGATGGTGCCGCATGCGGAGCTTGATGTGCGCCCGGGCGGCGCCAGCCTGATCGTCATGCGCGGACCGGACGGCACCGAGTTTCCCAATCGGGGCGTCTATCTGGAGGTGGTGCCGAACCGGCGCCTGGTCATCACCGATGCCTACTCGAGCGCCTGGGAACCGTCGGCGAAGCCGTTCATGACCGTCATCGTCAGCTTCGAGCCGGAAGGCGACAAGACACGCTATACCGCGCGCGTGCGGCACTGGAGCGCGGCGGACCGGGAAGCGCATGAGAAGATGGGCTTCCACCAGGGCTGGGGGCAGTGCGCCGACCAGTTGACGGCATTGGTGACGGCGCAGTCTTGAGCGAGTGCCGCGGCGAGGCGGATGCCGGCCCGCTCAACTCGGCAGGTTGAATATCGACACGTCGTCCGCCAGCAGGCTTGCCTGCTGATGCAGCTCCATCGCCGCCGCTTCCGCTTCCCGGATCATCTCGGCGCCTTCCTGCGTCATTCTGCCCATCAGGCCGATGGCCTGGCCGACATCGCGGATGTCCTCCGCCTGTCTTTGCGTGGCGTCGGCAATCTGATCCACCAGCTCCCGGGACTCATGGATGGCGAAGAGAATCCTGCCCATGTTCTTTCCGGCTTCGTCGGCAAGCGTGGTTCCCGCCTTCACTTCGGCGTTGGCATGGACGATCAGCTGCTTGATTTCCTTCGCGGCCACGGCGCTGCGCCAGGGCGCGGACTTCGGACGCGACCACGGCGAAGCTCCGCCCCTGCTCGCCGGCCCTGGCCGCTTCCACGGCGGCATTCAGGGCCAGGATGTTGGTCTGGAAGGCAATGCCATCGATGACGCTGGTGATGTCGTTGATCTTGCTCGAGCTGGCGTCGATGGAGCGCATGGTGGCGATGAACCGGGAAACCGATTGCTCGCCCCGGCTCACTTCCTCGCATGCGACGCCGGCCAGCCTGCTGGCCTGGGCGGCGCCTTCCGCATTCCGGCCGACGGAGGCCAGCAACTGTGTCGTCGACGCCGTGGTGCGGGCAAGGTGCTGTTCGTGTTCCAGGCTGCGCTCGGCAATGCGGCTGTTGGCGGCAACGATTACATTGGACCGGGTTGCCACGATTTCTGCCGCCTGGCGGATGCCGGTGACGATTCTGGCGAGCTGCAGCCGCATCCCGTTCATCGCGAACACCAGGCTGCGCTTGTCCTCCGGCGCCACGGAAACCTGCGCCGCCAGATTTCCCGCGCTGATCTTGCGCGCCAGCTCGGCGGATTCGGACGGCTCCGCGCCCAATTCCCGGTACAGGCTGCGCACCACGATGATTCCCGTGACCAGACACGCCGTGGCAGTGGCCAGCGCCAGGGCGGCGATGGCGGACTTGGCGAAGCCGGATTGCCGGATGACGCCGTCGTATTCGCGCCTGGCCGCCACTTCCTGCAGATCGGCCAGTTCCGACAAGGCTTTTTCCCACACGGCCATCAGCGGCACGACCTTCGTTCGCAGCAGCTGGCTGGCGTCATCGAGCATCAGGTTGTCGAGCGCATCCATCGTCGGTTTCAAACCCTGGACCACCAGTGCCTTGTGGGCAGCGGCCAGCTTTTCCAAGCGTTGTTTTTCCCGATCGTCCAGCAGGCTGAAGAGCGGGTCGCTCAGGGCGCTATCCGCCCCGGCGGTGGCCGCCCTGGCCTTGTCGACCTCGCTCTTCAGTACCTCGGGCGCGGGATTGAGCAGCGCGGTGGCAAGCGCCAGATGGCTGCGCTCGCCCAGCCGGCCGAAGGCATTCAGCTTCGCCACCGTTTGCAGGCGCTGCTCGTAGACGTTCTTGATGCCTCGGTTGGCTTGGTCCATGCCGTAGACGCCGAGCAGGCCCATGGCGACGCTGAATGACAAGAGAAGTAAAAATGCGCAGACAAGACGGGTCTTGATTCGCATGCATGGGCTCCGGGAATGGGTTGCGGATCGAACTACTGGATGGCCGTAATTCGATGAGCCATGGCCACTCAATGGATATCGGTTGCAGCGGAGCGGAAAAGAGATGCCGTTTGGCAGATTGCGAATGGGCGAATTATCTGCTTGCGAAGAAGGTTGCTGGTGAAGACTTGCGACTTGACCGGACGGAGCGCTGGGTCGGCGTAGCCGGCGAGCGAATGCCAAGTGGCTGTTCAACGCCATGACGGCTTCAACCTTGATACGCCAGCCTGCCTGCGCAAATGCTGGCTTGAAATGACGGCAAAGCTGTCTGGTCCGGTCGTCGTTCGCCAAGAGACGGGAAGCTCGGAATAGCTCGTTCAAAAACAAAAAGCCCGGTTCCCGAACGTGCATCGGGAACCGGGCTGAATGTATCGACGAGCGCGTCCGAATCAGGCGCTGGCGATGGCCGAATCCTCAGTCATCGAAATGATGGTGCTTCCAGTGTCCATGCCCGCGCCCCGGATGCGGGCGGTACGGTTCGCCCGGATAGATCACGCGCTGCTCGACCACCGTAGCCGGCGGCAGCAGGTACACCGGCGCCGGGCCGACTGCCGGGGGCAGCATCACCAATTGTGCCGGCACCTGCACCTGAACCGGCGCCTGAACTGGCACCCGCACCTGTTCCATCACCGTGCGGCAGCGGCGCACCGTCTGCATCTGCGCCGTGGTGGCGGACATGCGGTCGCCGACCACCGCGCCGGTGGCGGCGCCGACGGCGGTGGCCACGGTGCGGCCATTGCCCTGCCCGATCTGGTTGCCGAGGATGCCGCCGGCAAGGCCGCCGACGATCGCGCCGCCGATGCCCGCCGACGCCTGCACCGGCACCTGCTCGTTCCAGCATTGCTGGCGCGGCTGTTCGATGATCTGGTAAGTTTGGGCGCTTGCCATCCATGGCGTGGCGCTCAATGCAAGCATGAGCGCGGCGGTTGCAATCTTCATATTTCTCCCTGTACGGCGGTCGGTGGTGCGGACTGCGATGCCGGCTTGGCGGCACACGCTTCGCATCATAACGGCAGGCATGCTGGCCGGGTGGCAATAATCCGGTTTCTGCCGTAACAGGTTGTAAGCGGGCGACTAATCGCGGCCTGTTCGTGATCAAGCAGACAAGAATCGCGCCGGAACGGCGAAGGCCCGCCGATCATCTAATGACTAAAACGACAATCAGGAGACGCCATGCCCTTCACCCAGCAAGCCCCGGACTTCAGCCGGCTTCCGGATGCCGAACTCGTGCCGCATATCCGTGCCGGCGCCAGCCAGGCGTTCATGGTGCTGATGCGGCGCCACAACCGCCAGCTGTTCCGGGTCGTGCGCAGCATCCTGCGCGACGACGTCGAGGCCGAGGAGGCGCTGCAGGAGGCCTATCTGCAGGCTTACCGCAAGCTGGATCAGTTCCGCGGCGAGTCGGCCCTGTCCACCTGGCTGACGCGCATCGCCATCAACGAAGCCTACATGCGGCAGCGCCGGTCGACGCGCCAGGCCGAGATCGTCCAGCTGGGATCGGACATCGATCCGGCCTGGGAGGAAACGGCCCGGGCGGAACCTGCCATGAGCGATGCCGCCGGTTCGCCGGAGCAGCACGCCATGCGGACGGAGGCGCGCCGCCTGCTGGAGGCGAAGATCGACGCGCTGCCGCAAGCCTTCCGCACCGTATTCGTGCTGCGCGCCGTCGAAGAAATGCCGGTCGAGGAAGTGGCGGCGCTGCTGGGCATGCCGGAAGCCACCGTGCGCACCCGTTATTTCCGCGCCCGCAGCATGCTGCGCGAAGCGCTGGCGCGCGAGCTCGACATCGCCTTCGAGGGCGCTTTCGGCTTCGACGGCGAGCGCTGCGACCGCATCGTCGCCAGCGTGTGCAGCCGGCTGCCGACGGTGCAAGATGAAGCGCAGTGATTCCGGAATCAAACCCTGAAAGGAGACATGCCATGAAGCACACCGCAGCAATACTTCTCCTCGGCCTCGGCGCCCTCGCTTCCCTGCCGGCGCAGGCGCAGTCCGCCGCGCCGAACGACGCGCAGATCGCCGCCATCGTGGTGGCCGCCAATACCGTCGACATCAATGCCGGCAAGCTGGCCGAGTCCAAGTCGAAGAACAAGGAGGTGCAAGCCTTTGCCAAGCAGATGGTGACCGACCATAGCGCGGTCAACAAGCAGGCGACCGATCTGGTGAAGAAGCTCAAGGTGAAGCCGGAGGAAAACCCGACCAGCAAGGGCCTGAAGGAGGATGGCGATGCGACGCTGCAAAAGCTGAAGAAGCTGGATGGCGCCGCCTTCGACAAGGCCTACATCGACAATGAGGTCACCTATCACCAGACCGTGCTGGACGCGGTCGACAAGACCCTGATCCCGAGCGCCAAGAACGACGAGCTGAAGGCCACGCTGGTCAAGGTCCGTCCGGCCTTCGTCGCCCACCTGGAGCATGCCAGGCACATCCAGGCTACCTTCAAATAAGGGAGATGGGCATGCGCCGCCTGCTTGCGCGCTGCAAGCCCCGATGGTCGACCTGCCTGGCTGCGGTGTTGCTCGCCGTTGTCGGCAGTCCCGATTCGGTGGCGGCCGGCAAGACGCACACGGTGGTCATTGAAGGCATGGCCTTCCATCCGCAGACGCTGGAGGCGCAAGCCGGCGATACGGTGGTCTGGATCAACCGGGACATCGTGCCGCACACGGTGACGGCGGCTTCGCCGAAATTCGACTCGGGCGAAATCGCCGCCGGACGATCATGGTCGCGCCGGTTCACCTCAGCGGGGAAGGTGTCGTATTACTGTGCCTACCATCCAGTGATGAAGGCGGATGTCGCGGTCGGCAGGTGAGGCGTGTGTCGGCTCGCCTTCGGACGGGCAGCAACGAGAGCGTTGGTAAGTGTTGGCGGACGCGCGTGAGAAGGCCGGGCCGCGTCCTGGCCTTCTCACGCGCGTCCGCCGTCAGGACGGCGAGGCCGCGTCGGATGCCTGCCCGACATCGGCTTGCCGCAGAGGAACCGATATGAACTGGCACCGGCCAGCACGGCTTAGGCGGGCAGCGCCAGCGATTCAGACGCGGTTTTTCCTGACTCGGCCAGCTTGAATCTGCTGACCGCCGCATTCATCCTGCGGGCCTGCTCTTCCAGCGAACCGGCCGCCGCCGCCGCTTCCTCCACCAGGGCGGCATTGCGCTGCGTGACCTGGTCCATTTCTCCCACCGCCTGGTTGATCTGCTCGACGCCCCGGTGCTGTTCTTCGCTGGACCGCACGATTTCATCGATGAAGCCGTTGACGCGGTTGAAGCTCTCCATGATGTCGTTCATGGTGGTTCCGGTCTGGCTGACCAGGGCGGTGCCTGTCTGCACCCGGTCGGTCGAAGTCGCGATCAGGCCTTTTATCTCCCGCGCAGCCCCGGCCGAGCGTTGCGCAAGACTGCGCACTTCGGCGGCAACCACCGCGAATCCCCTGCCGTTTTCTCCGGCACGGGCTGCCTCAACGGCGGCATTCAACGCCAGCAGATTGGTTTGAAACGCGATGCCATCGATGACGCCGGTGATGTCGGCGATCTGCCTGGCGGATTCGTCGATTCGTTTCATGGTATCGATCACCTGGGCAATGAGATGGCCGCCTTGCGACGCAACCTTCGCCGCATTCGACGCCAGCGTATTGGCCTGGCGCGCGACATCCGTGCTCTGCCTCGCGGTGGCCGTCATTTCCTCGACCGAAGCCGCCGTCTGCTGCAGGGAGCCGGCTTGCTGCTCGGTGCGCGCCGAGAGGTCCAGATTGCCGGCTGCGATCTGCGCCGACGCCGTGGCGATGTGCCCGGTGGAAGAGCGCACCTGCCCGACGATATCGTTCAGGCTGCGATTCATCGCTTGCAGCGCGTGGAGCAGCTCCCCGGTCTCGTCACGGGAAGCAACCGATATTTCGAGCGAAAGGTCTCCGGCAGCCACCGTCTTGGCAACGCTGACGGCATCGCCGAGCGGCCTGGTGATGCTCCGGGTGAGCCGCAGGACGAACAGGGCGCCGATGACCATGGCCGCCAGGCCGAGTGCCACCAGCTGGTTGCGGCTGGACCGGTAGATGTCGTTGATTTCCTGTCCGGCGGCGTCGATGCTGGCGCGCTGCATCCCCTGGAACTTCTCCACCAGGTCCTGATAGGCTTTCAGGTTCGGCAGGAACGATTGCTCGAAGATCCGGGCGGCCTCCTCCGTTCTTCCTTCCGCCTTGGCCTTGAACAGCGCATCCTTCGCGCTGATCGAGATCTTCTGCCTCTCGCCAATCTCCCGGTACATCGCCCTTTCTTCTTCGGTCGCCAGAAGCTTCTCGATTCCCTGCTTCAGCTCGAACGACGATTTCGTGGCGACGGCCGAGTCGGCGCTGAAAAATTCGGCGAGCGATGTGTCCGTGCTCTTCGCCACGGCCATGGTGCGCCGCGCTCCGCTGTAAATGAAGCGGTACCAGTCGCTGACCATCCTTTCCTTCGCCAGGGGCCTCTCCACCGTGCTGCGCACCGCTTCAGCCACCGTCGACAGGCGCCAGATCGCGATGCCGGTGATCACAGTCATGAGAAGCAGGACGACGGCAAAACCCAAGCCCAGACGAGTACCAATTTTCAGATCCGAGAACCGCATGATTGCAAACGTGATGTAAGAGGACGTATGAGAAAACGCGCCAGGCCGCATGGAGGTTCTTCCGCCATCCGCGGCCGCGGCCCGGCGTGCTGCCATAAAAATCCCGGCACGGCGTGACCGTGCCGGGCAAGCCACCCGTCATGGGTGGAGGAGACACCGTTGAGGCGCGTGGGCCGGGGAGGGCGGCGCTGCACCGTCAGGCGTGCGCATGCGCCGCGGCATCCCGTCCGCCAGCGCGCTTGCGCGGTGCTATCGTGCCGCCGGTCTTGAGCAGGAACACCGCCCCGCCTTCGCCGGTTTGGGCTTTCGGTTTCAGGCCTTGCCCTGCTCCGGCAGCGCCAGGCGCCCGTCCAGGCGACGCGGCAGCTGCAGCGGATTGTCATCCCTGAGCGCTTGCGGCAGCAGGGCTTGCGGCAGGTCCTGGTAGCACACCGGGCGCAGGAAGCGCCGGATCGCCAGCGTGCCGACGGACGTCATGCGCGCATCCGACGTGGCCGGGAACGGGCCGCCGTGGACCATCGCATGGCACACCTCGACGCCGGTCGGATAGCCATTGACCAGGATGCGGCCGGCCTTGCGTTCCAGCGTCGGCAGCAGGCTGCGCGCGATCGCTTCGTCTTCCGCCTCCATCTGGATGGTGGCGGTCAATTGCCCTTCCAGGCGCTCGGCCACCGCGCGCATCTCGTCGAGGTTCTTGCACGCCACGACCAGCGAGGCGGCGCCGAAGATTTCTTCCTGCATCTCCGGATCGGCCAGGAAATCGGCCGCGGTGGCGAGGAAGAGGCCGCCCTGGCAGGCATGCTTGGTGGTGCCGGCGGTGCCGCGCGCAATCGTCTTCACCTGCTCGTTGGCTGCGATTTTCGCCACGCCTTGTTCATAGGCGCGGTGGATGCCGGCGGTCAGCATGGTGGCGCCGGCGCTGGCTTCGAGCGCGGCCGAGGCCGAGCGCAGGAAGGCGTCGGTTTCGGGACCTTCGAGCGTCAGCACGAGGCCGGGATTGGTGCAGAACTGGCCGGCGCCCATGGTCAGCGAGGCGATGAAGTTCTTGCCGATGGACTCGGCGCGCTCCTTGAGCGCGGCCGGCAGCAGGAACACCGGGTTGATGCTGCTCATCTCGGCGAAGACGGGAATGGGCTCGGGCCGGCCGGCGCAGGCGCGCACCAGGGACATTCCGCCGCCGCGCGAGCCGGTGAAGCCGACCGACTTGATGCGCCAGTCGGTGACCAGCTTGACGGCATTGTCGCGCTCGGCGAACAGCAGCGAGAACACGCCTTCGGGCATGCCGCACTGGGCCGCCGCGTCGCGAATCGCGCGGCCGACCAGCTCCGACGTGCCGGGATGGGCGGAATGCGCCTTCACCACCACCGGGCAGCCTGCGGCCAGGGCAGAGGCGGTATCGCCGCCGGCGACCGAGAAGGCCAGCGGGAAGTTGGAGGCGCCGAAAACGGCGACCGGGCCGACGGCGATGTGGCGCTGGCGCAGGTCCGAGCGCGGCAGCGGCTGGCGCTGCGGCTGGGCGGAGTCGAGGCGCACTTCGAGCCAGCTGCCTTCGCGCACGACTTCCGCGAACAGGCGCAGCTGGCCGACGGTGCGGCCGCGCTCGCCTTCGATGCGCGCGCGCGGCAGACCGGATTCGGCCATGGCGCGTTCGACCAGCGCATCGCCGAGGTCGAGGATGTTCTGGGCGATGCGCTCGAGGAAGGCGGCGCGCTGCTCGAGCGGGGTGTCGCGGTAAGTGTCGAACGCTGCCCATGCCAGCGCGCATGCGCGGTCCACTTCAGCCGCGCTTGCCAAGCCATACGCCGGCTCGAGGTCTTCGCCGGTGGCGGGGTTGTAGCCGCGCACGCTGCCGTGCTCGCCGCGCACTGCGGCGGCGCCAATGAACATTTCACCGTTCAACATAGAGTACTCCTGAAAGTTTGCTTCGATGATTCGTAAGGGCGCGCCGCGATGGCACCGCCCGATAAAAAAGAAGCCGGGTCTCCAAGGAGACCCGGCCCGGTTTCATGCGGGATCAGTCGACTTCGATCTTGCCGACGGTGATCACCTGCTTCCAGCGCGCCAGTTCCTGCGCCTGGAACTTGGTGAATTGCTCGGGGGTGTTGGCAACCACCTCGAAGCCTTGCTCCACCAGGCCGCGCTTGACCTCCGGATCGTTGAGCGCGCCGACGATGGCGTCATGCAGCTTGGTCTTCACGTCCGGCTGCAGTCCCTTGGGCGCGGCGATGCCTTGCCAGGAATAGACGTCCGCTTCCTTCACGCCGGCTTCGGCCAGGGTCGGCACGTTGGGCAGCAGCGGCGAGCGCTTGTCGCCGGTGATGGCCAGCGCCTTCAGCTTGCCGGTCTTGATGTGGTTGACCACGGCGTTGATGTTCTGGAACGAGACGTCGGCATGGCCGCCGAGCAGGTCGGTGATGGCCGGCGCGCCGCCCTTGTACGGCACGTGCACGCCGGTGGTGCCGGTCTTCTGCCAGAACAACGCAGCGGTGAGGTGGTCGGACGAACCGGCGCCGGAATTGGCGAAGGTAATCTTGCCCGGGTTCTTCTTCAGGTTGGTCACCAGGTCGGCCACGTTATTGGCGGGGAAGGAGGGGCTTGCCACCAGCACGTTGGGCGCGCGCACCGCCACCGTCAGCAGGTCGAAATCCTTGGCCGGGTCGTACTGCAGGTTCTTTTGCAGCACCGGGTTGACCGAATAGACGCCGATGGAGGCCACCAGCAGGGTGTAACCGTCCGGCGGGGAGCGCTTGACCTGGGCCGCGCCGATGGCGCCGGTGGCGCCGGGCTTGTTCTCGACGATCCAGGACTGGCCCAGCTTCTGGGTGATCCTGGGGCCGATGGCGCGCGCGATCTGGTCGGTGGAGCCGCCTGCGGGGAACGGCACGATGGCGGTGATCGGCTTTTCCGGGTAGCCGGCCGCCTGGGCGCCGGCGCTCAGTGCGAGGCCAAAGACCATGCCCGAGGCCAGGCCTGCCATCATTTTCTTGAATTTCATGGAATCTCCTTTGAACGGCTTAAACATGTTCCGCGGCCGGTGGGCCGCATTCCGAGGACTGCAAAAACTGCCGGCGGACGCGCGCATCGCGCGGCCCGCTCTTGTTATGGTTCCGGCGCCGCGCAAAAGCGTGCCGGCGCCGGCTGCCAGGATCAGCGCACCATGCAGGGACGCTTGTTGTCGAACTTCCATCCGGGGATCAGGTATTGCATGGCGACCGCGTCGTCGCGCGCGCCCAGGCCCATGTTGCGGTACATCTGGTGCGCGGCCTCGATCTGTTCCATGTCGATTTCCACGCCCAGGCCCGGCTGCTTCGGCACCTGCACCATGCCGCCCTTGATCTGCAGCGGCTGCTTGGTGAGGCGCTGGCCGTCCTGCCAGATCCAGTGGGTGTCGATCGCGGTGATCTTGCCCGGCGCGGCGGCGGCCACCTGGGTGAACATCGCCAGCGAGATGTCGAAGTGGTTGTTGGAGTGCGAACCCCAGGTCAGGCCCCATTCATTGCACATCTGCGCCACGCGCACCGAGCCCTGCATGGTCCAGAAGTGCGGATCGGCCAGCGGGATGTCGACCGACTGCAGCTGGATCGCATGGCCCATCTCGCGCCAGTCGGTGGCGATCATGTTGGTGGCGGTCGGCAGGCCGGTGGCGCGGCGGAATTCGGCCATCACTTCGCGGCCGGAGAAGCCGTTCTCGGCGCCGCAGGGGTCTTCCGCATAGGCCAGCACGTCGTGCTGGTCGCGGCACAGGCGGATTGCATCCTTCAGCAGCCAGCCGCCGTTCGGGTCGAGAGTGATGCGGGCCTTCGGGAAGCGCTCGTGCAGCGCCTTGACCGCCTCGATCTCCTCCTCGCCGCGCAGCACGCCGCCCTTGAGCTTGAAGTCGTTGAAGCCGTAGCGCTTGTAGGCGGCTTCGGCCAGGCGCACCACGCCTTCGGGCGTCATGGCCTTCTCGTGGCGCACGCGGAACCAGTCGTCTTCCGCCTCCGGCTCGCTCGCATACGGCAGGTCGGTCGCGGTGCGGTCGCCGACGTAGAACAGGTAGCCGAGCATCTCCACCTCTTCGCGCTGCTGGCCTTCGCCGAGCAGGGCGGCGACCGGCACGCCGAGGAACTTGCCGACCAGGTCGAGCAGCGCCGCTTCCAGCGCGGTGACGGCGTGGATGGTGATGCGCAGGTCGAAGGTCTGCAGGCCGCGGCCGCCAGCGTCGCGGTCGGCGAACTGCTTGCGCACCGTGTTCAGCACGGATTGCCAGTTGCCGATGCGCTGGCCGAAGATCAGCGAGCGGGCGTCTTCCAGGGTCTGGCGGATGCGCTCGCCGCCCGGCACTTCGCCGACGCCGGTGTTGCCGGCGCTGTCGGTGAGGATGACGATGTTGCGGGTGAAGTAGGGGCCGTGGGCGCCGCTCAGGTTGAGCAGCATGCTGTCGCGGCCGGCCACCGGGACGACGCGCATCTCGGTGACGACCGGCGCGCCGGTCGGGGCATTCAGGGTTTGCGTGGACATGGTTTTTCCTTGCCTGATCTTGATCGGGAGATTACTGGGGGCCGAGGCGGGCCATGAGCGCGGCGAGCTGCTCGACTTCGGCCGGCTTCAGGTCGGACAGGGGCGGGCGCACCGGACCGGCGCTGTGGCCGATGATGGTGGCGCCGGCCTTGACGATGGACACGGCATAGCCCTGGCCGCGGTTGCGCAGCTCGATGTAGGGCAGGAAGAAGTCCTTGATCAGGCGGTCGGTGGTCGCGGTGTCGCCGGCGGCGTGGGCGTTGTAGAACTCGATCGCGGTCTTCGGGATGAAGTTGAACACGGCGGAGGAGTAGACCGGGCAGCCCATGGCCTTGTAGGCGCCGGCGAATACTTCGGCGGTGGGCAGGCCGCCGAGATAGGCGAAGCGGTCGCCCAGCGTGAGGCGGATGGCCACCATGGATTCGATGTCGCCGAAGCCGTCCTTGAAGCCGATCAGGTTCGGGCAGGTGTCGGCCAGGATCTGCAGCGATTGCGGGGTCAGGCGGCAGCCGCCGCGGTTGTAGACGATGACGCCGAACTTGACGCTCTTGCACACCGCCTGCACGTGGGCGATCAGGCCTTCCTGGCTGGCTTCGGTCAGGTAGTGCGGCAGCAGCAGCACGCCCTGGGCGCCGAGGCGCTCGGCTTCCTGCGCGTACTTGATGGCCAGGGTGGTGCCGCCGCCGGCGCCGGCGATGATTGGCATGCGGCCGCGGCAGGTTTCCACCGCGGTCTTGACGACCTGCGAGAACTCTTCAGGCTCCAGCGAGAAGAACTCGCCGGTGCCGCCGGCGGCGAACAGGGCGGAGGCGCCGTAGGGCATGAGCCACTCGAGACGCTCGGCGTACGGACCCGGGTTGAATTTCAGCTGGGCGTCGAAGTCGGTCAGCGGGAACGAGAGCAGGCCGCTTTGCAGTACGAGCTTGAGTTCTTGGGGCGTCATGTTGTCTACCTTTTCAGTGTGCAGTGATGCAATAAGTGCGGGCGTCATGCCCGGATTGGCGCTATCCGGCCGGCGCGGCCGGGTCGTGCGGCGGAACCGTTGCGCTCGGGCGGCCGGCCGCTGGAAACCTTCTTGCCTTGGAAGCGCTCCGCTTTCAATCGGATGGTAGCGCTACCAAGTTCAGTGATCGCAAATGGTAGCGCTACCAAATCAACGCGTCAACGGTTTTTTGTCAGCATTGAAAAAGGGAAATCAGGCGCTCTCGCGGGCGACGATGGAAAAGCCGATGTCGCATACCGGCTCGGTGACGGGGCGGCCCTCCACCCGGTCGATGATGAAGCGGGCGGCGATGCGGCCGATGGCGGTGCCGTCGATGCGCACCGTCGTCAGCGAGGGATGCAGGTCCTTGGCATAGTTGAAGTCGCCGAGGCCGATGACGGCCAGTTCATCAGGCACCTTGATGCCGCGCGCCTGGGCCTCGATCAGCACGCCAAGCGCCAGCTGGTCGGAACTGCAGAACACCGCGTCGATCCCCGGATCCTGCGCCAGCAGTTCGCCTAGGGCGCTGCGGCCGCTGCCCAGGGTGGTCGGCGCGGCGACACGGCGGACGGGAACCGCGCCATGACGGGCGTCGACCATGCCGAGCCGGATGGCAGTGTCGGAGAACGACCTGCTGCGGCGCTCGCCGCGCTCATCGATGCCCTGGATCGCTGCCACCCGGCGGCAGCCGCGCCGGTGAAGATATTCGGCAACGGCGGTACCGATTTTTTCATGGGAGAAACCTACCAGCATGTCGATCGGCGTCGGTGTCAGGTCCCAGGTTTCGACAACCGGAATGCCGGCCGACAGCAGCCGGCGCCTGCCTTCGGGCGAGTGCATCACGCCCGTGAGCACGATGCCGTCCGGACGGCGGCCGACGATGGCTTCCAGCAGCGCATCCTCGCGCGAATTCTCGTAGCCGGTCTGGCCCAGCATGAGCTGGTAGCCAGCCTGCGCCAGCGCCTCGGTGAGCGATTGCACCGTCTCCTGGAACACCGGGCCGGCGATGGTCGGCACCACCGCCGCCACCAGCCGGCTCTTGCGCGACGCAAGGCCGCCAGCCAGCATGTTCGGCACGTAGCCGGTCTGCGCCACCGCCTCCCGCACCCGCTGCAGCACCGCCGGCGATACCGCGTCCGGCGTGTTGAGGGCGCGGGAAGCGGTGATCGGCGCCACGCCGGCCAGCTTGGCGACGTCGCTCAGCGTGAAGCCGCCGCTCTTGCGGCGGCTCTTGCGCTCGGGCGGCGCAGGTGCGGGTTCGGTAGGGGAGGGCGGCAGTTTGCTCATTCGGCGATTCTATCATCGCGCTTGATGGTAGCGTTACCATGGAGGCAACAATCCGGCGGCATTGTTTTGAAACCTCCGAAACGGGCCGGGCGTTCACCTGTCAAACGGGTTTTCCAACCGCCATCCAGGAATGCGGTTATGCTCCGCGCTCGGCGCTGCGGCGCGAAGACAAAGGTGAAGCCCATGGCTAAGAAGGAAAAGCTCGACCCGGAAACCGAAGCGCTGATCAACTGGTGCATCGAGGTGGAAGGACATCTGGTGGCCGGCGGCGCCACCGTGGCCCAGGCCCAGGATTACATCGAGGAGCAGGTGGAATGGTTCACCGACCTGTTCTATGACGGGTTGACGCCGGAGGAGGCGGCGCAGAAGGCGTTTGAAGGGTGAATGGATTTTCAGCGCTGCGCCCGAACTTGCCGGGCTGAGAAGTCGAACCGTAATGGATTGGCGCGAAGGATGGCAATCGGGGGGTATCTATGCAATCGCTCTGGATCAGGTGCAGCTGTCCCGAGACATCCAATTCACGCCAGCCGTGCTTCCCATGAAGTGAAATAGCCCAATTTGTCAATTCGACTCGCGCTCTAAGACCCTGATCAGAATTTTGTGGCAGTGCGTTCAAGCAGGAAGGGATGCAGTGCCAGGGCGAAGCAGGGGTTTCGAGCAGCATGCTGCCCGAGCTCCCTGCTTCGCCCTGGCATTCGACCGCCTCTCGTGGCTGACCCCTTGTCAAATAAATACTGAACAGGCTCCTGGAGTATTGCACCTGGAAGCTCGTATGGCCCAAGGAAAACGTCGCCGCCCTGGAGACGTTTGGCCAGCCTCCCACGACTTGCTGGATCCCGATTGCACAAAGCAGAATTGGGCCGGCAATCGAGCACCGGCGTAGCTAATGGCGGCGATCTGCCATCGCAGCATGTATCTCAGACACATCCAACCCAAATCCTGGTGCATGAAGAAGAGGCGCAGCACGAAGCGGTTCAACTATCACTGCCACCACACCGGCGTCTCCGGAATCAGGCGAGGTAAGTCCATCCTATGGTAGAAATGCGGGTGCGCATTTTGTGATTTCACTATCTGTTAACGCTGCCTTGGATGCGAATAGCCACAAATCAAAAGCAGCAGGTCTCGCTCCGCCAAAAAGACTTTTAAACCCAGCATTTCGGAAGGTCCCGCATAGTGCCGAATAGGTGAATCCGCATTTGTGCGCCATAAATTCATTGCCCTGCGCTATGTAGCCCCGATGCCCATACAAGATATCGATAGGTGAGATCGGCCCAGCCGGCGACTGATATAAAGGCTCTAGTAGCCTATCCTTGACGACCGCCTCACATACGCTCACTAAATCAGGGCAGGTTATAACAACAAATCCCTGTGGTTTCAGCACCCTATAAAACTCACCTAATGCGATGGGTACCTCATGCGGGAAAAGATGTTCAATGTTATGGGCGGAATAGATTGCGTCTACGCTTCCGGACCCCACCTTGGACATGTCAGTGAGAGAGCCAACAATGTCTGGCTTAACACTTCCATCGATATCGAATCGAATCTCTGCCCATTCATTCGAACCGAATCCTTTTAACTGATACTTATTCTGCGGGCCGCAACCAACATGTAAAAAAGTTTTCATTTTATGGATCCATTCTCGGTACGGCCGCCGCCGCAGCTTGCTGTAGTACTTCATTCATTACCGCAGAACTACAACTTTTTTATTGAGCATGAATGCGTCAGTTTTATTAAGTCAGCTCTATGGCGTGAGTATGTTGTAGGCAGTCCAGCGTTCTTCCCTTCTTTTCTTCTACGGCACTTTACGCTAAAGCATAAGAAACTGAGCGAGAAGTTGGGAATCCGTGACATGTATGGGATGACGCACAACAGCGATGCTCATGGATGGTTTAAGCATCGCGACTATCCCGTAACTTAATTTGAAGAGCGCTTCAAGCTCAGGCGGTAAGGAACGCCTTTTAGCACACTCATGCTCGGACCGTCTGGCAAATGGCGAAATCCTGGGGTGGGTTGCGCTCTGCGCTGGAGAAGACAGTCCCCGTGCATTGCGGGCAATAGCCGCATTTTCATACTCACGGTGACTCCACAAAAAAACCAAGAGTTGCATTGACCTCTGCCGCCGAGGGAGTATGGTTAACCATCCAATGACCATCCACATGGATGGCATAGGGATGGAAAATGACAACTGGAAGCCAGCATGAGCGCACAAGACCTGAAGACGAAAAACGCCGATACGGAAAAGATAACGATCAACCTCGGTCCCATCGACCTCGGCCAGATCGATCTGCTGGTGCAGGAGGGGTTCTATTCGAACCGCACCGACCTCATCCGTACCGCCATACGCAACCAGATCGTCGCCCATGCCGATGTAATCCGGCAGACCGTTACCCGCAAGCAGCTCGTGCTCGGCTTGCAGCATTTCTCCCGCGCCGACCTGGAAACGGTGCGGCAGGCAGGTCAGGTTTTACAGATCCAGGTGCTCGGCCTGGGCAGCATCGATGCCGACGTCTCGCCGGAACTGGCGCTGGCGACCATCGAATCCATTACCGTGCTCGGCGTCCTGCACGCCAGCCCCGCCGTGAAGGCGGCCCTCGCCGGCCGCATCCGGTAAATCAACCTGAAAGAACCCGATGAAACTCAATGAAGATTTTCTCGCGCAGATGCGCGAGGCAACCAACCTGCTGCGCACCGCCGGACCCGCCGCCGCTACCGCCGCCATCCAGCGAGCCCTGAACGGCGGCGGCACGCCCGCCGGAAACATGGCCGATGTTGTCGACCCGGTCCTGCGCAATGGAAGCCAGGAGGAGCCCGCCGCGGACCGGCCCGAGGCGCAACCGCAGTCCGGCGACTTATCGCGCGACTTCCTGGCCCGGTTTCGCGTCGGCAAGGGCGGTAAGTGGTTCACTCCCGCCGCACGGCAAGCGGCCGAAGACGTGGAATTCAGAACCGGGCCGGACACCGCCGACAGGCCGGGGAACACAGGGCGCTTCCTTTCCGGCTCATGTTCGAATGCGGCGGGCACGCGCGCCTACAAGCTGTATGTGCCTGCCAATTACAACGCCGACAGCGCCGAGCGCCCGGCGCTGGTCGTGATGCTGCATGGCTGCAAGCAGAACCCCGACGATTTCGCCGCCGGCACCGCCATGAACCGGCTCGCCGACCAGCACGGCTGCCTGGTGCTCTACCCCGCGCAGGCCGCGAATGCCAACGGGTCGAATTGCTGGAACTGGTTCAATCCGTCCGACCAGGCGCGGGATCGCGGCGAACCTTCCATCATCGCCGACATGACCCGGCAGGTCATGCGCGAATACCGTACTGATTCGGCCCGAACCTATGTGTCCGGCCTCTCCGCCGGCGGCGCGATGGCCGCCATCCTTGCCTGCGCCTATCCCGATCTGTATGCAGCGGTTGCCATCCACTCCGGCTTGCCGGTCGGATCGGCGCATGACGTGGCGTCAGCCTTCGGCGCCATGAAGAACGGCAAGGCGGGCAGGCTGACGCCCAGCCGCCAACCCGTGCCGGTGATCGTCTTCCATGGCGACCGCGACCATACGGTCCATTCGGCCAATGGCCAGCAGGCGCTGCGGCAATGCATGGGCATGCCCGACGGCGCCGCAAATGCCGGCGAGACCCGCATCGTCAAGGGCAGGGCCGAGCGGGGCCGCGGCTATACCAGGACGGATTTTCTTGACAAGGACGACCGCGTGATCGCCGAGCACTGGCTGGTCCACGGGGCGGGCCATGCCTGGTCGGGCGGCAGCGCGGCCGGGTCGTACACTGACCCGAAAGGCCCGGATGCTTCTTCCGAGATGCTGAGGTTCTTCATGGCCCATCCGCAGCGCGGCAAGGCTTGATGGTTCGATGCCCGGGATCGGGTATGCCCGCCCGGGCGCAGCGTCAGGCCCGGCAGGGTGCCAGGATCGATTCGGCAGGGCTTGATGGGTCGGGGGCGGGCGCCGATCATGCATCCATCATGATCAGCGCCCGCACGCGATCGCTTCGATGGCGCACAGGGCGGCGCGCTCCGCGCTGGTGAGCACTTCCAGCGTGTCGTCGGAATTGAGCCGCGCCTGGCTGTACAGCAAGGGGCGCAGGGCATTCCTCGGATCGCCGTTGTAGACCTTGGTCTTGGTCAGGAGATAGGCATGGCCGATCACCGGGCGCACGAGCGTGACCGACGCGCGGATCCAGTATCGGCGATAGTAAGGCCCGGACTCTCTGGCGAGAAACATATGCCCTCCCTCGTCAGGGTAGACCATTTCCCCCGCATGTCCAGCCCGGAAAGCAACGATGCGCTAGCCCGGCAACCCGATGCCCTGCTGATCGCCCTTGCCGGCCAAGGTCTGGCCGGCTTTTCGTTGATGCAGCAGGTCGATCATTGTCCGGCAGAAGGCCGGCAGGTCGTCCGGCTTGCGGCTGCTGACCCAATTGCCATCCACCACCACTTCCTGGTCGAGCCAGGTGCCGCCGGCGTGCCGGATGTCGTCCTGCAGCGTCGGCCAACTGGTCATGCTGCGGCCATCGACCAGGCCGGCGGAGACCAGCAGCCAGCCGCCATGGCAGATGACGAAAACGGGTTTGCCTGCCTCGTCGATCTGGCGCACGAAGCGTTGCGCCTCCGGCACCATCCGCAGCTGATCGCCGTTGATCACGCCGCCCGGCAGCAAAACGCCGTCGAACTGGCTGGCGTCGGCGTCGGCGAAAGTCAGGTCGACGTCGAACTGGCTGCCCTTGTCGTGGTGATTGAATCCCTGCACCTTGCCCGGCTGCTGCGAAATCACCTGGGTGACCACGCCTTCGCTTTCCAGCGCCCGTTTCGGCTCGGTGAATTCCACTTGCTCGAATCCTTCCACCACCAGGATGGCGATGCGCGTGCCTTGCAGATGGGTATCGCTTGTATCCATGAGATCTCCTTCGTGAATAGAGCCGCCTTCATCCGTGAAACGGGTATGGCGGCGAACGCAAAATCGGCATCCGTATGCATATCGCGCGCCAGGCCTTTCATTTCCCTGCTTCACGCGGTATGGACATTGCATGTAGAGCCGCCTTTGTCGGCCGAACACCGGCCTGCCCATTTCATTTGGAAAAGGAGTTCTCATGCCTGTCACCCTGAAACCGATCGACCAGCAAGTCATGGTCATCACCGGCGCTTCCAGCGGCATCGGCCTGGCGACGGCCGCCGCCGCCTGCCTGCGCGGCGCCAAGCTGGTGCTGGCCGCGCGCAGCGAAGAAGCGTTGCGCGCCGCCGTCGATGGCATCCGCGAAGCCGGCGGGGATGCCATCTATGTCGTGGCCGATGTCGGCGACCGCGCCCAGGTGGAAAAGGTCGCTGCCGCGGCGATCGAGCGCTACGGCCATATCGATACCTGGGTGAACGATGCCGGCGGGTCCATCTACGGCCGGCTCGACCAGGTCTCCGAAGAAGACAGCCGCCGCCTGTTCGATACCAACTTCTGGGGCGTGGTCAACGGCTCCCTGGTGGCGCTGCCGCACTTGCGCGCCAATGGCGGAGCGCTGATCAACGTCGGCAGCGAAGTCTCGGATGCGGTCATTCCGCTGCAGGGCATGTATTCGGCATCCAAGCATGCGGTCAAGGGTTTCACCGATGCATTGCGGGTGGAGGTGGAGCATGTGGACAAGGCGCCGGTGTCGATTACCTTGATTCAGCCGACGGCGGTCAATACGCCTTTTCCGCAGCACGCCAAAAATTACATGGACAAGGAGCCAAAATTACCAACGCCGATGATCGACCCGCACCAGGTGGCCATGGCCATCCTGCGTGCTGCGAGCCGGCCGGTGCGCGCCGTGAAGGTAGGCGTGATGTCCAAGCTCAATACCACCATGCATCGCGTCATGCCGGGCCTGGCGGAAAAGCTCGCCGCCACCCAGCTGAACCGGCAGCAATACGAGGAGCCGCCGCGCAATCCGGAAGGTGCGCTTCACCGGGCCGGCGGCACCGCCCAGGTGTACGGCAGCGGCGGCGCGACCCAATAATGAATGGAGAGGAACACCATGCTGGAAAAATTGCCCGAAGCGGTCGGCCATGCGCTGCGCAACCGGCGCGCCGGCCTCGATCAGATTCTCTTCAACCAGGTGCATCTGCAGACCGGCACGGCGGCCATTGACGTCACCAGCCTCGCCTTTCACGACCATGGGCCGATCCCGATGGCGTACACCGCCGACGGCAGCGGCGCCTCGCCGCCGCTGGAGTGGCACGGCATTCCGCCGGGCGCCGGCTCGGTGCTGTTGATCGTGGAGGATGCGGATGCGCCGACGCCGCATCCGCTGGTGCATGCCATTGCCGTCGACCTGCCGCCGGAAGATGGCGTTCTGCGCGAAGGCGAACTGGCATCCAGCGAGGCCGCGCCGGGCGACGCCACCCTCGGCCGCAATTCCTATCTGCAGGCGAGCTGGCTGCCGCCCGATCCGCCGCCCGGGCACGGCATTCATCGCTATGCTTTCCAGGTGTTCGCCCTGGCGCCGGGACCGGCCTTCTCCGGCACGCCGGGGCGGGATGCGGTGCTCGAGGCGCTGCATGACCGGGCCATTGCCAGCGGCTGCCTGATCGCCACCTACGAGCGGCAGGACGGCAGCATTAAGGTTGACGCTGGGCCGGCCGCGCCGCTGGCGAATTAGCGAGACATAAGTGAGGCATGGCCGCTATAAACCATCACAATACGCCGGATGAACGGGGTTTTCGCGATTCCCGTAAGCAATTTGTAATAGACATCCTTTATCCTTCCAGTTTAAGCCGGTTTCAGAGCCCGATCGGTCTCTCCCGGGACGGCTTCTTCGCTGCAGCGGCTCACAGGCCTGCTTCAGCAGGCCGGCGCGCCAACCACAGCGCCGGTCTCCGTCCAGGTCAGGTCATGCCCTGACCGCCAGCTTCCGGGCGCGGCCGTCCGTCACCACGCCAGCGTTTCACCTGAAAGGGTGGCGCTGGTTCGGACTGCCTGCGTCATCGACGCGGGCGTTAGGGAATCCCACGTCCATCAATTGTCATGCTCACTCTTGGCTGCGCCCACCGTGGCGAGGCCGGGTTCATCACGCTCATCTTTTGGAACATCATGATTTGGCAACAAGTTTACGACCCGCTTAGCAGTTCCGCGCTGTCGACCATCGTCGCCGGCATTCCGGTGGCCGTGCTGCTGATGGCACTGGCTTTCTTCCATGTCCGCGCTCATCTCGCAGCCGGCCTCGCGCTCGTCGCGGGCATCGGCATCGCCGCTCTCGTATTCGGCATGCCGGCCGACATGGCGGGCAAGGCGGCCGGCTACGGCATCGCCGCCGGCCTGTTCCCGATTGGCTGGATTGTCCTCAACATCATTTTCCTGCACCGGCTGACTACCCTTAACGGCTACTTCAGCGTGCTGCAGAACAGCCTGGCCGGCGTTACCGAAGACAGGCGCCTGCAGCTGCTGCTGGTGGCCTTCTGCTTCGGCGCTTTCTTCGAGGGCGCGGCAGGTTTCGGCACGCCGGTCGCCGTCACCGGTGCCATCCTGATGGGCCTGGGCTTCTCGCCGCTGGCGGCATCGGGCCTGGCGCTGATCGCCAATACCGCGCCGGTGGCCTACGGCGCGCTCGGCTCGCCGGTGATCGCGCTGTCGGCCGTCTCCGGACTGGATCTGCTGCAGCTCTCCGCCATGATCGGCCGCCAGCTGCCGTTCTTCTCCATCCTGGTGCCGTTCTGGCTGATCTGGGCCTTCGCCGGCTTCCGTGGCATGCGCGAGATCTGGCCGGCGATCCTGGTGGCTGGCGTGTCCTTCGCCATCCCGCAGTACCTGGTCTCCAACTACCATGGTCCGTGGCTGGTGGACGTGATCGCCTCGATCGTCTCGATGACCACACTGACCCTGTTCCTGAAGATGTGGAAGCCGAAGAATATCTGGACCTCCACTGCCCTCGGCAAGCGCAAGGATGACTCCGCCAGTCAGGTGAGCGCCGAGCCGGGCGCCGCGCCTGCGCCGGCGCTGCCGGCGATCTCCCAGGCCCGCGCCTGGATGCCCTGGATCTTCCTTTCTGTATTCGTCTTCATCTGGGGCATCCCCGAAGTCAAGAAAGTGCTGGACGGTCTCTGGGCGTGGAAGTATCCGATCCCGGGCTTGCACAACCTGGTCATGAAGGTGCCGCCGGTAGTGGCCAAGGCCACGCCGGAGGCGGCGGTGTTCAACTTCAACATCTTGTCCATGGCCGGCACCGGCATTTTCCTGTCGGCGCTGGTGGCGGGCCTCGTCATGGGCTATTCGCTGCCGCGCATGTTGCGTGAATACTGGAACACCATCAAGCTGGTGAAGTTCTCGCTGCTCACCATCTGCGCCATGTTCGCCGTCGGCTACCTGACCAAGTACTCCGGCCTCGATGCCACCCTCGGCCTGGCCTTCGCCCATACCGGCGTGCTGTACCCGATGTTCGGCACCCTGCTCGGCTGGCTGGGCGTGGCGCTGACCGGCTCCGACACCGCCGCCAACGTGCTGTTCGGCAGCCTGCAGCGCACCACCGCCGAGCAGATCGGCCTGCCGCCGAACCTGATGGCGGCCGCCAACTCTTCCGGCGGCGTGATGGGCAAGATGATCGATGCCCAGTCCATCGTGGTGGCGTCCACCGCCACCAAGTGGTACGGCCATGAAGGAGAGATCCTGCGCTATGTGTTCTTCCATTCCATCGCGCTGGCGGTGCTGGTGGGCGTGCTGGTGACGCTGCAGGCCTATGTCTATCCGTTCACCATGATGGTCGTGAAGTAAGCTCTCCTCGCAATCACCGGGGCGGCGATCTCCGCAGCCGCCCCATTCTTCCCTACTATTGGATACACTGGTTTCGCCGTATCTGAAAACAGCACTTCATCCAAAAAAGGAAGATATGATCCCCCAAGCAAACCAAGCATGGCGCGCCGCCGCGGGCGCGCTCCTGGCCGGCGCCGGCATCGGCGCCGCCGCGCAGGAAGTCAGCATTTCGCCGCAGCAGGAAGCGGCCTTCGCCAAAATTGCCGCCGCTCCTGCGGTCAAGCAGGCGCTGGACTTTCTCAAGCAGGATGATGCCAAAACCCTGGAAGACCAGAAGGCGATCGTCGTCATTGCCGCGCCGACCTTCAAGGAAAAGCGCCGCGCCGAATATTATCTCGGCCGCCTGAAGGAAGCGGGGCTGAACGAGGTGCGCATGGATGCCGCCAGCAATGTCTGCGGCGTGCTGCCCGGCGCCGGCGGCGGACCGAAGCTGCTGCTCTCCGCCCACCTCGACACCGTGTTCCCGGAAAACACCAACCTGACGATACGCGAGAACGGCGGCAAGCTGTATGCGCCCGGCATCGCCGACGACGCGCGCGGCCTGGCCTCCATCCTCTCGCTGGTGCGCGCCTTCAAGGCGAGCGGCCTGCGCACCGTCGGCGACGTCTGGCTGTGCGGTACCGTCGGCGAGGAAGGTCTGGGCGATCTGAAGGGCATCAAGCAGGTGTTCAAGGACCACAAGGACATCGACGGCTACATCGCCCTCGAATCGCCGACCGTGCCGAACGAGGAAATCTCCTTCCAGGCCGCCGGCAGCAACCGCTACCGCATCACCTACAAGGGACCGGGCGGGCACAGCTACCAGGCATTCGGCCAGCCCAGCGCCATCCATGCGCTCGGCCGCGCCATCGCCGGCATCAGCGAGCTGCAGACCCCGGCCACGCCCAAGACCACCTTCACCGTCGGCACCATCGCCGGCGGCACCTCGGTCAACTCCATCGCCGCCGAGGCCACCATGGACCTCGACATGCGCTCCAACGACAACGACGAGCTGCTGAAGCTGGAAGCCAAGGCGCTGCAGATCGCCAAGGATGCGGCCGCGGCCGAGAACAAGCGCTGGAACAGCGACAAGATCAAGGTGGACATCGAGCAGGTCGGCGCCCGTCCCGGCGGATCGCCGTCGCCCAACCATGCGGTGGTGCAGTCGCTCTGGCTGGCGGTGAAGGCCATCGGCGCCACGCCGAAGCTGGCCGGCGCGCGCAGCACCGAAGCCAACCTGCCGATCAGCCTCGGCATTCCGGCGGCGGTGGTCGGCGCCGGCGGCTTCTCGCAGGGCATTCATTCGCCGGAAGAGTGGTTCGATCCGGCCAATGCGCATCTCGGTCCGGCCAAGGCGCTGATGGCCATTCTCGGCCTTGCCGGCGTGCAGGGCGTGAGCGACCCGCTGCTCGCCAAGCGGCCGCCGCGGCAGTAAGCGCGGCTTCCGGCGCCTGCCGCCGCCCGCAGATCAGACGGCGGCAGGCACGGCGATCATTCGCTGCCGCTGTTTTCCACCGTGTCGTAATAGGCCTGCATGTCGATCATGATCTGGCCCTCATCGTCAATGGTGAAGAGCTCTCCCTGCATCCACTTTCCATCTTCGATGTTGTGGTAGGCCTGGTCCATCGGATAGCCGGTGACCTTTGCGAAGCGTTCGAGACTGAGATAGCGGGGCAGGATGTTCTCGGCAGTCATGGCGCACCTCCTTGTGGCGTCTGATGAAGAACAGGGTTCGTAGCCGGGCTATTGCTATATTGCGATGCAATATGCGGCCATGTTGGCCGAATGCCTTTCCTTTGATGCCGGTCAAACGGCGCTCCAGAGGCGGGCGCTTCAACCGCCGACCGGGCCGATCTGCTCCCGCACTATCCGCACCCACTCCTTGAGATAAAGCTTGTAATGCTTCTCGTCCTTTTGCCACATCCGGTTGACGGCCATGCCGCGCACCAGGTTAAGGGTCAGGTTGAGGACGGTCCTGGCCTGGGTTGGGGTCATGCCCGCGTTCTTGAATACGCTGAGCCACAGTTCATTGGTGGTGCTGCGGTAGTTCTCCATGACCGGCAGGATGCGCTGCATTAATTCGTCGTCGGTGCGGGCCACCATGATGACTTCCAGCGCGGCAATGAAAGGCCAGTCGAAGTAGACGCTCAGGCAATCGGTGATGAAGCCTTCGATCGGGCTCTCGCTGGCCTTGGCGCTTTTCGCCACCCGCTGGCCGCGCTTGATCGCTTCGTCATAGACGGCGGCGGTGGCAGCCACCACCAGCTCCGCCTTGTTGGCGTAGTGATGCATCAGCGCGCCGTTCGACATGCCGGCGCAGCTGGCCACTTCCTTGGTGGTGAGTCCGCTGTAGCCGCGCTGCATCAGGACTTCGATGGTCGCCTGAAGCAGCTTCTCCCGCGCCTCGCGGCTGCGGTCGACCTGCGAGCGCCGGGGCCGCCTGGCGCCCGTTTCGGATGATGCCTCGGGCAGGGACGCGCCGGACGGTCCGGCGTCGGACGGGTCTGGCGTTTCCTGTTTCCTGGATTTAAGCATCGTTCTTCCCGTCATCGGTATCGGCTTCGTTCCCGAATTATAGCTGCGCCCGGCGGCCGCTTGAGGCAAAAATCAACTTACAAACCGCTTGCTCTGTAAATTTATGCGTGTAGAATGAACTGCGCCGACGAGCACATCAATAGGAGACACCCATGCCTTTCATCCGCAATGCCTGGTATGTGGCCTGCTGGAGCAGCCAGGTCAATTCCGAATCCCTGTTCCATCGCCGCCTGCTGGACGAGCCGGTCGTCTTTTACCGCAAGCAGAACGGCGAGGCGGTGGCGCTGCAGGACCGCTGTCCGCACCGCTTCATCCCCCTTCATCTCGGCAAGCTGCGCAACGACGCGATCGAATGCGCCTATCACGGCCTGCAGTTCGACTGCTCCGGGAAATGCGTGAAGAACCCGCACGGCGAAGGAAAGGTTCCGGCGGCCGCCAAGGTCCGCGCCTACCCGGTGGCCGACAAGCACGGCATGCTCTGGATATGGATGGGGGACGAATCGCATGATGCCGCGCTGATACCGGACTACGGCGTGCTCGACCAGGAAGCGGGCTACCTCACCAGCACCGGCGGCTACATCCACATCAAGTCGAACTACGAGCTGATGGCGGAGAACCTGCTCGACCTGAGCCACATCACCTATCTGCACGACGGATTGCTGGGCAGCCCGGAGCAGGTCGGCGCCGACCAGGTGGTCAGGGAGGATGGAAACACCATCCACTGCGACCGCTGGATGCCGAACATCACCGTGCCCGGCATCTTCGACATGCTGTACAAGCGCGACGGCAAGCCGGTCGACATGTGGACCAACATGCAGTGGGTGCCGCCGAGCTGCTTCCGCCTCGATTCCGGGGTGCAGGCGCCCGGCGGGCAGCGTGAAGACCATGGCTGGTACTACGGCATTCACATCCTCACGCCGGAAACCGAGACCACCACCCATTATCATTTCGCCGCCGCGCTTCCCTCCGGAACCCGCCTCACACCGGAGGAGTACGCCAAGTTCGCCGACATGCGCCGCTACGCCTTCCTGGAGCAGGACACCCCCATTCTCAATGCGCAGCAGGAAGCGCTCGGCGGGGCGAATTTCTGGGACATGAAGCCGGTGCTGCTGAGCATCGATGCCGGCCCGGTGAAGATGCGCCGCGCCCTCGAACGCATGCTGAAGGCGGAACAGCAGCCGAAGGAAGAAAGCAGGTCCGAAAAGCTGGTGCCTGCCACCTGACCACCCCCTGGAGGAGACAAACATGAAACTCAAGTTGACGGCGGCCGCGGCGCTGCTCGCGCTTTCCGCGGCCTCGGGCGCTCACGCCCAGGACCCGCTCAAGATAGGCTTCATCGGCGAACTGTCCGGCGCGCAGGCCGCGGTTGGCAAGGACCAGCTGGACGGCTTCATGCTGCTGGTGGAGCGCAACGGCGGCAAGCTCGGCGGCGTGCCGGTGCAGATCATCAAGGAGGACAGCCAGCTCAAGCCGGACGTGGCGAACCAGGTGGCGCGGCGCCTGGTGGAGCGCGAGAAGGTGCCGATCATCACCGGCATCTCGTTTTCCAACGTCATGATGGCGATCCACAAGTACGTCACCGGCCAGGAAGTGTTCCTGATCGGTTCGAACGCCGGCCCGTCGCAGATCGCCGGCGAGCAGTGTTCGCCCTACCAGTTCATCACCTCCTGGCAGGGCGACCAGGCGGCCGAGGCGGTCGGCAAGTATGCCGCCGAAAAAGGCTACAAGCGGGTGCTCGTGATGGCGCCGAACTACCAGGCCGGCAAGGACATCGTGGCCGGGTTCAAGCGCTACTACAAGAACGAGGTGGTGGATGAGCTTTACACCCAGCTGAACCAGCTCGACTTCGCGGCTGAGCTGTCGCAGGTGTCGGCCGCCAAGCCGGATGCGGTGTTTGCCTTCTTCCCGGGCGGCCTCGGCGTGGCGTTCGCCAAGCAGTACGCCCAAGCGGGACTGATGAAGTCCACGCCCTTGCTGTCGACCTTCGTTGCCGATGCCATCACGCTGCCGTCCATCGGCGACAGCGCCGTCGGCCTGGTCAGCGGCGGCTTCTGGGCGCCGGACTTCAACAATCCGCAGAGCCAGCGCTTCGTGGAGGAGTTCGAAAAGAAGTACGGCCGCATCCCGTCGAACTACGCGGCGCAGAGCTATGACGCGGCCCAGCTGCTGGATTCGGCGCTGGCCAGGGTGAAGGGCAATGTCGCCGACAAGCAGGCCTTCATGAATGCCCTCAGCGCCGCCGACTTCAAGTCGGTTCGCGGCAGCTTCAAGTTCAACAACAATCATTTCCCGATCCAGGACATGCACGTGATGCAGGTGGCGAAGGATGGCAAGGGACGGCTCAACCTGAAGACGGCGGCGACCCCGCTCAAGAATACTCAGGACGCCTACCACGACAAGTGCCCGCTCAAGGGCGCGAGCTGACGCTTCATGCGCGGCGCGGCCGCATGGCCGCTTCGCCATGCTGCGGCAACTTGCAAGGACGGGCGAGGCCGCCGATAAGCATCGCGTAAGCATCCCGGTGTATCGTTGCCCTCGTATTCAACGCGGCAAAGCAGGCACACATGGACAACTGGAAGCGCGAAGCGGCATTCTTCGGCGCGGTACTGCTGGCGATGGGGCTGGTCGCCATCGCTCACCTGGTGATCTTCGTCATTTGACGGCGTCCGAGGCGCCGGACGTCATGCCACCTCGATGGCCGGCAAGCTGCATGCGGCAGGCGTCGACAGCTTGAAAAATGAGCCGCGGACTGCGCCGCACCTGTTCCAGGCGGTGCCGAATGCCCTCCTCAGCCCGCACATCGGCGGCGTGACCGCCGATGCCGGCACGGGCACCGGCGCGGCGAAGAACATCCTGGACGTGCTGCATGGGCCAATACGGCGGCTGTCGCCGAAGCCGCGTCAGGCGCTGCCGGTGACGCCGCCCATCACCGGCAGCACGATGCCGGTGATGAAGCTGGAGCAGACCGGCGAAGCGAGGAAGACGTAGGCCGGCGATACTTCCTCCGGCTGCGCCGGCCGCTTCATGTCGGTGCCGGACCCGAATTGCGCCACCTGGTCCAGCGGCTGGTCGGCCGGATTGAGCGGCGTCCAGACCGGCCCCGGCGCCACTGCGTTGACCCGGATGCCGCGCGGCGCCAGGTTGGTGGCGAGCGCCCGGGTGAAGGCGTGGATCGCGCCCTTGGTGGTTGAGTAGTCCAGCAGGATGGGCTGGCCGAACAGGCCGGTCTCCGAGCCGGAGTTCACGATCGCCGCGCCCGGCTTCAGGTGCGGCAGCGCTGCCCGCGTCATGTTGAAGTAACCGTAGACATTGGTGCGCATGGTCATGTCGAAATGCTCGTCGGTTATCTCCTCGAGCGACATCGCATGCTCCTGGAAGGCGGCATTGTTGACCAGCACGTCGAGCTTGCCGAAGGCGGCCACGGTCTGCCGGACCGCATCCGCGCAAAACCCGGCATCGCGCACGTCGCCGGCGACCAGCAGGCAGCGCCTGCCTTCCTGCTCGACGCAACGCTTGGTCGCCTCCGCGTCTTCATGCTCGTTCAGGTACAGCACCGCGACATCGGCGCCTTCACGCGCGAACAGCACGGCGACGGCGCGGCCGATGCCGGAATCGCCTCCGGTGATGATGGCTGCTCGCCCCGCCAGCTTTCCGCTGCCCTGGTAGTCGGGCGCCATGAATCTCGGCGCCGGATCGAGCTGCGATTCCAGGCCTGGCTTCGGCAGGCGCCTGGCGGGGAAGGGGGGCGCGGGCTGTTCCTTCAAGCCGGCCTGGACCGGACCGGCAGCGGATTGGCCGGCCTGCTGCCCGGCTTCCCTGTCGTCCGTCTCCTGCTGAATCTTGCGCTGTATGCCCGCGGTCTCCTCGGCGGAGCCGGGCTTCGGCTGTTTCGGTGTCATGCGATTTCTCCTCGATGGTTGATTCGGTTCGGCCTGTCAGGCGTCTTCCGGCTCCGGTCCGCGCAGCGGTCCCGGGGGCGGGCCGAGCCGCACCGGCCGGCCTTCGCGCGCCGACTGGTAGATGGCCTCGATGATGCGCATGTCCTGCAAGCCTTCCTCGCCCGGCGTATGCGGCTGGCGCGACGACGCGATGCATTCGGCCATGTGGTCGATCTGGCGGGCGAACTGGTCGGCGGATTCGAGCGCGAATTCCTGAACCGTATCGCGTCCGTCCACCAGCCTGCCGATGCGAAGCCGCAGCCCGGAATACGCATAGGCCGGGTCCATCTCCGCCCACGCCTCGCTGCCCGCCAGCCGCAGGAACTTGGCCTGGTGGGCGCTGTAGCTGGTCGTGCAGGTCGCGGTGAATCCGCTTGGGAAGCGCAGGATGAAATGCGCCGCTTCCTCTACTTCGCGAAAGCGCGGATCGGCCGGATTGCTCCAGGTATGCCCGATCACCTCGATCGGCTCCTCGCCGGAGAGGAAACGCGCCGCGTTTAGGCAATAGATGCCGACATCCGGCAGGGCGCCGCCGCCGGCCAGGGCGCGCTTCAAGCGCCACTGGTCGGGATCGCCCTGATTCTGGCAATTGCTGGAGATGAATTCGCGCAGCGTGCCCAGCTGCTTCGCCCGGATCATCTTCAGCAGCGCGCGATCGTTCGCCTCGTACTGGCTGCGGTAGGCGATCATCAGCCTGCGCTGCGCCCGGGCGCAGGCGTCGATCATCTGCCGGCACTCGGCAACGCTGTTGGCCATCGGCTTCTCGCACAGCACATGCTTGCCCGCCTGCGCCGCGCGCACCGTGTACTCGGCATGCATATGGTTCGGCAGGCCGATGTAGACAGCCTGCGTCGCGGCATCGTCGGCCAGGCGCTCGTAGGTACGGTAGTCGAATACTGCGCGCTCGGAAATGCCGTACTGCCGGGCGATCGCGAGCGCCTTGTCGCGGTCGCCGCTGACCAGGGCGGTGACCCGCGCATGCTTGCATCGGGAAAAGGCAGGCAGGATCTGGTTCACCGAAATCCGGCCCAGGCCGACGACGGCGAAACCGATGCGCTCGCCGGGCGGCGTGAACTGCTCCGTTTTCTCCGGCTTTTCGGTCGGCGCGAGGATGGGCGGAAACTGCACCTTGTCCGGCGATGCGGCCCCGGCCGGCCCGACCCATGGAACGGCGAGCGCGCCGACGGCAAATCGCAGGAAGCGGCGGCGCGGCAACGGGGGCGCCAAAGGATGAAGGTTCATGGGTTTTCAAGATGTCAACGTGGTTGCTTCGACATCACCCATGGGTTTGGTTCCCCGAATGGTCCCTCATGTCCCGGACAAGCGTTGTGCAGGGTTCCCGCGGATGACCTGAAAAGAGAGCCCGCCGCTCTCTACTGGCAACAGACGAACCGGATATTCATTTCTCCACTCATCCAAATCAGGCCAAAGCGATTCGAGGCCAGAACGCTCGGGGGAGCGTATGCCATGCAAGCAAAAGGGGCGCTCATCGATCGATGAGCGCCCCTTTTCATGCGGCCGGCTCGTCCCGTGCCGGATGCGCGACGATCAGCCGTTTTCCAGGAAGGCGCGCAGCTTGTCGGCGCGGGACGGATTGCGCAGCTTGTTCATCGCCTTGGTTTCGATCTGGCGAATGCGCTCGCGCGTCACCTCGAACTGCTTGCCGACTTCCTCCAGGGTATGGTCGGAAGTGGTGTCCAGGCCATAGCGCATGCGCAGCACCTTGGCTTCGCGCGGCGACAGCGAATCCAGCATCTCGTTCACCGCCTTGCGCATGGAAGCGTTCAGCGCCGCCGCTTCCGGCGAAAGGGTGGTGCTGTCCTCGATGAAATCGCCGAGCTGGGAATCGCCGTCGTCGCCCATCGGCGATTCCATCGATACCGGCTCCTTGGCGATCTTCAGGATCTCGCGGATTTTGCTCTCGGGCATATCCATGCGCTTGGCCAGGGTGGCCGGGTCCGGCTCGGAACCGGTCTCGGCCACGATCTGGCGCGAAATGCGGTTCATCTTGTTAATGGTCTCGATCATGTGCACCGGCACCCGGATGGTACGGGCCTGGTCGGCGATGGCCCGGGTGATGGCCTGGCGGATCCACCAGGTCGCATAGGTCGAGAACTTGTAGCCGCGCCGGTATTCGAACTTGTCCACCGCCTTCAGCAGGCCGATGTTGCCTTCCTGGATCAGGTCGAGGAACTGCAGGCCGCGGTTGACGTACTTCTTCGCGATCGAGATCACCAGGCGCAGGTTGGCCTCGGTCATCTCGCGCTTGGCCTGCAGGGTGCGGCGCTCGCCGGCATTCATCTGCCGATTGACCTTGCGCAGTTCAGGCAGGGGCAGGCCGGCGCGCTCTTCCAGCGCCACCATCCTGGCCTGCAGTTCCCGCAGCGCCGGCAGGCTGCGGCCGAGCGAGGCGCTCCAGGGCTCGCCGGCACTGGCTTCCCCTTCGGACCACGCCGGATTGGTTTCATTGCCGGGGAAGACCTTGATGAAGCGCTCGCGCGGCATGCCGCAGCGATTGACCACGATCTCCATCACCTGGCGCTCGATCTTGCGCACTTCCTCCATCTGCTTGCGCAGGATGTCGCACAGCTTTTCCACCGCCTTGGCGGTGAAGCGGATGCCGAGCAGGGCGCCGGTGATTTCTTCCTGCACCGTGGCGTAATCCTTGCCGAGCCAGGCCTGGGTGTCGGCTACATGGCGCAGGCGGGCGAATCGTTCGGCGATGAAATCGAACTTTTCCAGCGCCACTTTCCGCATCTGCGCCAGCTGCTCGGCCGACACGCCGCCGCCGGCGGACGGGGTGGCGTCGTCGTCCTCCTCGTCTTCCGCCTCTTCGGCGTCTTCCTCGTCCTCGCCATCGGCGTCGTCTGCGGGCGCGGCCAGGGCCACCGGCGCCGGCTCATCCCCGGCATCGTCTTCCACCAGGCCGTCGACCAGTTCATCGATCGGCATTTCCTCGCTGCGGATCTTGTCCGCCATCGCCAGGATCTCGGCGATGGTGGCGGGGCTGGCGGAGATGGCCTGGATCATGTCCTTCAGGCCGCCTTCGATGCGGCGCGCGATGTCGATTTCGCCCTGGCGGGTGAGCAGTTCCACCGACGCCATTTCCCGCATGTACATGCGCACCGGGTCGGTGGTGCGGCCGAAGTCGGAATCGACGGTGGAGAGCGCGGTCTGGGCGGCGGCTTCCACCTCGTCATCGCTGGTGACGGCGGCGACCTTGTCGGTCAGCAGCAGCATCTCCGCGTCGGGCGCCTGCTCGTAGACGGCGATGCCCATGTCGGTGATGGTGCCGATGATGCCTTCGATCGCTTCCGGATCGATGATGTTTTCCGGCAGGTGATCGTTGATCTCGGCATGGGTGAGGTAGCCGCGATCCTTGCCGATGGTGATCAGCGCCTTGATCTGCTGGCGGCGCTGCTCGAGTTCCTTGGCGCTGGGCGCGCCGTCCTTGACCACCGCCTTGCTGCGGCGGGCGCTGTTGGCGGCCTTCATCTCGGCCCGTTCCATGGCGTTCAGCGCGGCGATCTCTTCGTTCTCGGGAACGAATTCGGACGGCTTGCGGCCGCGCCGCGCCGGCGTCTTGGTGCCGGGCAGGACGTAGCCGGAGGTATCCACCGCCGCCAGTGCCGAGGCGTCGGTGATCTGGCTCGCCTGCGCATGCAGGGACGCGCCGGCCTGCGGCAGCGGCGGTACTTCCGCCGGAGCTTCCGGCTTCTTCGGTTCCAGTTTTTTGGCCACTTTCTTCACCACGCGTACCTTGGGTGCTGCCACGGCTTCTTCCGTCGTCTCGCCTTCCGCTTCCGCAGCAGCCGGCGCCGCGGTCGGCGGCGCTTCCGCGACAGGTGGTTCTGCAGGCTCGGCTTCGGCCGAACGCTTGGTCAGCCGGGAGCGCGTCTTGGTCACTACGGTGACCTGGGTCGGCACGATCTCGTTGTTGATCACCTGGACCAGCGTAGTCTTCTGCGGCGACTCCTCGGCGGAAGCATCGTTGGCCGGCTTTGCCGGACGGTTGGAAAGTGACAGCGTTTTGGAAGATTTATTCATTGTGAAAACATCAGATCAGGGCCAGCCGATTTCCAGGACGTCGAAAGAAACCGCCGGATGCAAATGGAGAGTCGGATGCAGCAAAAGATTCCCGCAAATGCATGAAGGCATGCGTAAAGCATGCCTTCACATGACCAGTCAGCAAATAGATGCGCGTGTATTGTTTCTTGGCTAACGATTGATCAGGCCGATAAAAATGCCTGAAGAAAAAAGGAACGCGATTATAGCGGGGTTCCGCAAATCCGTTCAAAGAGAATTCGACAACGTGTGCGGGTTCGCATCGGCAGGGCATTTTGCGCTTGCCAGCCGGTGGGAGATGTGGTCCGCGCCTGTGCTTTGCAAGGGCAAAGGCTTGCAAAATGCGGCCCTTGAAAAACAAAGCCCCCTGGGCGCAATGCGCCGTAGGCGGTGGATGGCGGCGGAACCATTCGGCTGCCGACAGGTCGCGGGACCGTGAGTGAACCGGGGCGGCGCCGATGCCGGCCTCGGAGCGGCCCGCTGCGCCTTGCATCCCGCGCGGTCGAGCCTGGCCCGACGGCTGTTGTCGAGGACAGAGAACCCCCGGATGCCGAGGAAGCCGCCGATGGTGGCGCAGTGGGCGGCGCGGTTCTTACCGGCACCGCCAGGCGCACCGCTGCCATTTGCGGCAGACGAGAAGCGTGCGGCCGCATCCTTGTGCAGCGGGTGGCGTCGACCGGCACGATCGCTCGCAAGCGGAGAAGAAGGCGATTTGGAAACAGCCGATCCTGGCAGTGGCCCGAAACGCCGACGTGCGCGCTTCCCTGGCAATGCGCGCCGCCATTGGCCCAAGCCAATTCTTCCGGCGCCGACAGGAGCGGCCGCTTGGACGGGAAGGGCTGCTCAGCGCGCGTCGATCAGCATGGCATCGAGCGCGCCGCGCAGGGCGTTGCAGACCACGATGCGTTCGGCCCGGCGCAGGTCCTCGAGGGTGAGCGTCCTTTCGCGCGCAGCCCATGCCGGATCGGCCAGCAAAGCCTGGCGCATCACGCCGGGCAGCAGGCCGGCCTGCAACGGCGGCGTATACCAGCGGCCATCGAGCTTCAGGAAGAGGTTGCTGCGCCCACCCTCGGTCAGCTCGCCGCGGGTGTTGAAGAACAGCTGGTCGAATGCGCCATGCGCTTCGGCCTCGCGCCAGGCGGCATCGTAGGGCGCGCGCACCGTGGTCTTGTGGCGCAGGAAAAGCGGCGGCAGATCGACCGGCGCTTTCGCCAGCATCACCTTCACCGGCGCGGCCAGCGGCGTCAGCGGCGCGCTCTGCAGCGATACCGCGCCCTGCGCAGACAAGGCAAGGCGCAACCGGTGCGGCCTGTCGTCCGGCAGCTCGGCGCATGCCTGCTGCAGGCGCGCCTGAACTGCGTTGCGGTCGAAGCGGAAACCGAAGCAGGCGGCGGACTGCGCCAGCCGGCCGAGGTGCAGAGCGAGATGGCGGCAGCCTTCCCCGCGCTGCGCGTGTATCGTTTCGATCAGTTCGAATTCATCCCCGAGCTGCGTGAGAAAAGCCGCCTTCAGGCGGCACTCCGCAAGTTCGGTGAGCGCATCGCTGTCATGCACGATGCCGGCGCCGATGCCGAGCTCGCCGCGGCGCAGGCCGTCTTGCTTCGGCGGCGAGAGCGTCAGCGTGCGTATCGGCACCGACAGGCAGAAGTCGCCGCTGCGGCGCGGCGACGGCGCCGCGTCGAACCAGCCCAGGCTCCCGGTGTACCAGCCGCGCGCATCCGGCTCCAATTCGCGGATGATTTGCATGGTGCGGCGCTTCGGCGCGCCGGTGATGGAGCCGCAGGGATACAGCGCCGCGAAGACATCCTGCAGCGTGGCGTCGCTTCTCAGTTCGGCCTGGATGGTGGAGGTCATCTGCAGCACACTGCGGTAATGCTCGACCTTGAACAGATGCGGCACGCGCACGCTGCCGGTGACGGCGACCCGCCCGACATCGTTGCGCAGCAGGTCGACGATCATCAGGTTCTCGGCGCGGTTCTTCGCATCCGCCGCAAGCGCTTCGGCACGCGCCGCATCTGCCGCCGCGTCGCCGCTGGCCGGCGCGGTGCCCTTCATCGGCCGGGCGGTGAGGCGGCCCTCCTCGTGCGCGATGAATAGTTCGGGTGACAGCGACAGCACCGCGCCGCCATCGGGCAGGGCGATGAAGGCGCCGTAGGGAACCGGCTGGCGTTGGCGCAGGCGCCGGTAAAGTGCGAGCGGCGCGCCGTAGGCATCAAAGCGCAGGCGATAGGTGTAGTTCACCTGGTAGGTGTCGCCGGCTTCGATGTAGGCGCGAATGCGGGCGATGGCCTGTGCGAACTGCGCTTCGTCGACGCTCTCTTTCGCCGCGAGGATGCCGGCAGGCCCTTGGCCTGCCTCTTCGTCGAGCCATTGCATGGCTTCGGTTGAGCACAGGCGGCGGCAGCCATCGAACAGGAGTATGCGCGCCGGCGGTACGCTGATGTTCGCCCTGGCCGCGATGCCAAGCATGTCCGCGCCGAGTTCGTAGCTGAACAAGCCGAGCGCATGCCGGCCTGCCTGCAAGGCTTGCTGCATCGCCTGCAGCACATGCGGCAGGTCCCGGGCGCTCGCGCACACCAGTTCGCCGGCGAAGCCGGTGTACAAGCGGGAGCGGCGATGCCGGTCGTCGGCGGTGGCATCGTCGAGCAGGGCGAAGCAGTCCATGCGTAGCGAGTGGAAGCGGAAAATCGAAGGGCGCACATTATAAGGCAGCGGGCTTGGCCGACCGCGGCCGCCGTGCCGAGGCCGAACGCCGCTTCCGTCCAGGCGCCCCACAGCAGCGCTCCCTCTCACCGCCAGGACGAACGAGCCGGCGTGATCCATCGATCAACACACCACCGGCGCAACCCCGACCAGGAAGGCATTTTGGGCGGCCAGCGTTGGCGCAGATGCCACGAAGTGCATTGCCCCAATGTAATTCGGTCTGCCGCCGGTCAACCTGTCTTCAACAACCTTCGCCGATGCGCGCAAAGCCTGAGGTATGTCAGCGAGCCAATCTTGTGCACCGCAAGAATGAGTGTGTTTCAAATTTACAAACTATTGGTCTAAGGAAGGATAGCCCGCCATGCCCTCGACGCCGTCCAGACTCGCTCTCGTCCTGATCTGCGCTTCGCTTTCAGCCTGTGGAGGCGGCGGCGGAGGCAGCAGCACGACCGCAGCCGACACGGTACGGTCGGCGACGCCCAGCCCGACGCCCGCGCCGGCGCCAGCTCCTGCACCGGTTCCGGCGCCCGTGCCGGCGCCGACTCCAGCACCAGCGCCAGCGCCAACCCCGACGCCAGCACCAGCACCGACGCCAACCCCGACTCCATCACCGACGCTCAACGTCATCCAGCGTGAAAACGCGAAGACTGCGGCGCAGGGCGTGAGCAGCGACTGGTTCATCAGCGACGCGAACTACGCCAGCCAGCACGAGATCGAAGGCTATGCCTCGGCCACCAGCATCAATCGCGGCGAGTCGATCAATCTGTACGTCAACACCGTCGATCCCAGCTACACCATCACCATCTATCGCATGGGCTGGTACGGAGGCGCCGGCGGCCGGCGGGTCGCCGGCCCGATCACGCGAAGCGGATCGCGCCAGCCCGCCTGTGCGCTCGACGCCAGCGTGCGTCTGGTGGAGTGCAACTGGACCAATCCCTACGTGCTTTCGGTCCCGCACAACACCGCCGATCCGACCGACTGGGCCAGCGGCATCTATCTCGCCAAGCTCACCGGCTCCAGCGGCAAGCAGAGCTACATCATCTTCACCGTGCGCGACGACAACCGCAGCACGGCGCTGCTGTTCCAGCAGAGCGTGACCACCTACGCCGCCTACAACTACTACGGCGGCTACAGCATCTACGGCGAGGGCAGTATCGGCGGCGTCGCCGCGTACAAGGTTTCCTTCAATCGGCCTTATCTCAACCTGCAGCGCCCGAGCAGCGGCAAGGGGGCCGGCGACTTCTTCAGCTGGGAAGCCAAGGCCCTGCGCTTCCTCGAGCGGGAAGGCTATGACCTCGCCTATGCCACCAACATCGACACCGAAACGCTGCCGATGAGCCTGCGTCAGCACAAGGCTTTTCTCTCGGTGGGCCACGACGAATACTGGACCCGCGGCATGCGCGATTCGATCGAGTCGGCCCGCAATGCCGGCGTGCACCTTGCCTTCCTTGGAGCCAACAACGGCTACTGGCAGGTACGGCTGGAGCCCGGCCAGTTCGATGGTCGTCCGCGGCGCAACATGGTCGCCTACAAGTTCAGCGCGCCCAGCCTCGATCCGCAGTACAACAGCAATCCCGCGGAAGCCACCTACCTGTTCCGCGGCGCGCCGGTGAACCGGCCGGAGGCATCGCTCATCGGCGTCATGTACGACTACAACTCGGTTGACCTCGACATGGTGATCTCCGACTGCACCAGCCTGGCCTGGATCTGCCGCCAGACCGGGCTGCAGGCCGGCTCGGTGCTGAAGGGATTGCTCGGCTACGAAGTGGACCGGGTCGACGCCTCTTCGCCGGCCGGCATCACCGTCATCGCCGCCTCGCCCTACATGGTCGGCACCGAACGCCGCTATGCGAACATGACCTACTACACCCATGGCAGCGGCGCCGGCGTGTTCGCCACCGGCTCCATGCAGTGGAACTGGGGCCTGGACGACTTCGGCGAGCGTGCCGACCGCGTGAATCCGGCGGTGCAGCAGATGACGCGCAATGTGCTGAACCGCTTCGTGAACTGAAGTCGCGGCAGAAATGAAGGAAGGAACGCCATGCATCGGAAAAAGCGTCCTTCCTTTCCTTCTCAAGAACGATTTTTCTGCCCCAAAAGGCCTCTTGCCCAAGCCATGCCTCGTTACCTTCCGATCTGACCGTTCCTGACAAGAAGCTGACAAATCCCGTACAATGACGTTCAGTTGCAAGCCGGCAAGCGCCGGCTTTTCCTTTTTCCGGAAGGTTATATTTGATTTACTTCGGTTTTTCAGAAGTAAGCATCAAAGAAACGGCGATTTTCCAGCGGTTTGCCCGATGTTAAATTTCCGACCTCCCTCGCAGACCTTGTCTAGAACAAATGCCGAATAGTCAACACCTTGTCCGATCCCGGCCGTCATCCGCGCGCCGCTTGCTTTCCGCCTTCCTTGTCCTCCTCAGCCTGTGCTGCGCCCTGCCATCCCTCCATGCCGAGCCGGTCTACACCCTGCAGCAGCTCGTCGACATGGCCATGCAGCAGCATCCGCGCCTGCAGGCTGCCCGCGAGCAGGTGAATGCCGCGCGTGCGGCGGTCGAAACGGCCAGGGCACTGCCCAAGCCGGAGGTGGAATGGAACGGCGGCCGCCAGCGGGCGAGGCTGCCGGGAGCGCCCGCCGGCAGCGTCCAGAGCCTGTCGCTGACGCAGCGCCTCGACCTGCCGCCGCAGCGCGCCGCGCGCATCGATGCCGCCGGCGCCTTCGTCACGGCGGAGCAGGCGCAGCTGCGTACCGTGGAGCGCGACCAGCTGCGCCGCATCAAGCTGCACTACCACGAGCTGCGCCGGCGCCAGGCGGAATTCGGCACCGCCGTCGAGGACATGCGCACCTCGGCCCAGATCCTGGAGCGGGTCACGGTGCGGGTGAATACCGGCGAGGCGCCGCGCTACGACGCCATCAAGGCCGATGCCGAATTCCTGAACGCGCAGAAATCGATGGAAGCCGCCCGGCTGCGGGTGGAAACCGCCCGCGCCCTGCTGCGCAATGCCGTCGGCGCCGACCTGCCGGCGCAGTTCGAGCTGGCCGCCGAAACGCCCGAGCTGCCGGAGCTGCCGCCGCTGGAAGCCTTGCAGCGGCAGGCGCTGGCGAACAATGCCGACCTGGCCCAGGTGCGGGCGCTGACGGCCCGCGCCCGCGAGCAGGTACGGCTGGAACGCAGCCTGCGCTTGCCGGCGGTGGCGGTGCGCGCCGGCTACGACCAGGACCCGGAAGTGCGCGGCTCCCGCGTCGGCCTGGTGGTGAGCATCCCGATCTGGGACCGGCGCCAGGGGCCGGTGGCCGAGGCAGGCGCCCAGCTGTCGCGCCTGCAATATGAGCAGAGCCAGAGCGAATTCGCGCTGCGGCAGAACCTGGAAGCGGCCTACCGCCAGTATCAGATCAGCCGCAACCAGGTGGCGGCGCTGGAGTCCGGCATCCTGCGCCAGGCGGAGGAAGCGCTGCGCGTGGCCGAGGCCGCCTACCGCTTCGGCGAGCGCGGCATCCTGGATTACCTCGATGCGCAGCGGGTGTTCCGCAATGCACGCAATGAACTGATCGCGGCCCGCTACGAAGTCCAGGCGGCGATGGTCGACATCCAAACCCTGCATCAGGAATAAGAACATGACACGCTTCCCATTTTCCGCATCCCCGCGCCGTACCGTCTCCGCCTTGACGGCCCTGCTGATGTCCGCCTTTCTGCTCGCCGGCTGCGACGATGCCGGCCCCGGCGCTGCGCAAGCCGCGCCGGCCGCGAAGCCCGCCGCCGACCCGGCGCTGGTGAGCGCCACCGAGGAAATGATGCGCCAGATCGGCGTTTCGCCGGTCGGCAGCCTGCCCATCACCCAGACCTTGCGCATCGCCGGACGCATCGAATTCGACGAGCAGCGCATGGCCCGCATCGGCGCCAACGTCATCGGCCGCGTCACCGACCTGCATGCCACGCTGGGGCAGCCGGTGAAGGCTGGCGACCTGCTGGCGCAGCTGCACAGCACCGAGCTCGGCACGTCCCAGCTAGCGTATCTGCGCGCCCGCGCCCAGGCCGATCTGCACAAGCGCAATGTCGAGCGGGCGCAGTTGCTGCTCTCGGCCGGCGTGATCGGCGAAGCGGAACTGCAGAAGCGGCAGAGCGAGCTGGCGATCGCCGAGGCGGAGAAGCGGGCCGCTGCCGACCAGCTCCGGGTGCAGGGCATGACGCCGCGCGCCATCGAAGCCATGGGCAAGAGCGGCGCCATCAACTCGGTATCCCAGGTCTTCGCCACCGCGCCGGGTGTAGTGGTGGAGCGCCGGCTGGCGCTCGGGCAGGTGATCCAGCCGGCCGACGCCCTGTTCACCATCGCCGACCTGTCGCATGTCTGGGCGGTGGCCCAGGTGCCCGAGCAGCAGATCAGCAAGGTGCAGGTCGGCCAGCGCGTGACCATCGAGGTGCCGGCGCTGGGCAATGAAAAGCTGGAAGGCAAGCTGGTTTATGTCGGCGACACCGTCGACCCGGAGCAGCGCACGGTCACCGTGCGCACCGAGCTGGCCAATCCCGAACGGCGCCTGAAGCCGGAGATGCTGGCCACCATGCTGATCGAAAGCCGGCCGGAGCAGAAGCTGGCGGTGCCGGCCAGCGCGGTGCTGCGCGAGAACGACGAAGACCACGTGCTGCAGGACCAGGGCGAGCGCCGCTTCCGGCTGGTGAAGGTCAAGCTCGGGCCCGAGCATGCCGGCATGCGTCCGGTGGAATCGGGCCTGAAAGACGGCGACCGCATCGTCGCCGAGGGCGCCTTCCACCTGAACAATGAGCGCAAGCGCATGCAGATGGGCGAACAATAACCTCAGACCGGAACAGCCATGATTGAATCCCTGATACGCGGCGCGCTGGCGCAGCGCCTGGTGGTGCTCGTCCTTGCCCTCATCCTCCTGGTGTTCGGGCTGCGCGCGGCGCAGAAGCTCTCGGTCGACGCCTTCCCTGATGTCACCAACGTCCAGGTGCAGATCGCCACCGAAGCCGCCGGCCGCTCGCCGGAGGAAGTGGAGCGCCTGGTGACGGCGCCGATCGAGATCGCCATGACCGGTCTGCCCGCCATGACCGAGATCCGCTCGCTGAACAAGCCGGGCCTGTCGCTCATCACCCTGGTGTTCACCGACGAGACCGATGTCTATTTTGCGCGGCAGCTGGTGATGGAGCGGCTGATCGAGTCCCGCCAGCGTCTGCCGGAAGGCATCACGCCGGTACTCGGCCCGGTCTCAACCGGCCTCGGCGAGGTCTACCAGTACACCCTGGAACGCGCCGATGACGGCGAGCGCGCGCTGACGGTGGACGAACTGACCCGGCGCCGCAACATCCAGGATTGGGTGGTGCGGCCGCTGCTGCGCTCCATCCCGGGCGTGGCCGAGATCAATTCCCAGGGCGGCTATGTGAAGCAGTACCAGGTGCTGGTGAACCCGGACCGCCTGCGCCATTACGGCCTGTCGCTGCAGCAGGTATACCGCTCGCTGGCGCTGAACAACGCCAACTCCGGCGGCGGCGTGCTGCCGCAGTTCGCCGAACAGTACCTGATCCGCGGACTGGGCTTGATCAAGAGCCTGGACGACATCAAGGACATCGTCCTCAAGGAAAGCGGCGGCGTGCCGGTCACCGTCAAGGACGTGGCCCAGGTCGAGATCGGCCATGAGGTGCGGGCCGGCGCGCTGCTGAAGAACGGCGTGACGGAATCGGTCGGCGGCGTGGTGATGATGCTGCGGGGCGGCAATGCGAAGGAAGTGGTGTCGCGCATCCAGGAGCGGGTGGCCGAAATCAATGCCAAGGGCATGATTCCGGAAGACCTGAAGATCGTGCCGTATTACGACCGCTCGGAACTGGTGGACGCGGCGCTCGATACCGTCACCAAGGTGCTGATCGAGGGCGTGGTGCTGGTGGTGATCGTGCTGTTCCTGTTTCTCGGTGATGTCCGCTCCTCGCTCGCGGTGGTGGGCACCCTGGTGCTGACGCCGCTGGCGACCTTCATGGTGATGAACCATGTCGGCCTGTCGGCCAATCTCATGTCGCTCGGCGGCCTGGCGATCGCCATCGGCCTGATGGTGGACGGACCGGCGGTGGTGGTGGAGAACGCCCACGTGCATCTCGGCCAGCCGACCCTGAGCCGCAGCCGGGTGCGCATCATCCTCGGCGCGGTCAAGGAAGTGGCGACGCCGGTCATCTTCGGCATCAGCATCATCATCCTGGTGTTCCTGCCGCTGATGACGCTTACCGGCATCGAAGGCAAGATGTTCGCGCCGCTGGCCTATACCATCGCCATCGCGCTGTTCATTTCGCTGGTGCTGTCGCTGACGCTGACGCCGGTGCTGTCCTCCTACCTGCTGAAAGCCAAGCCGGGCGGCGGCGATCACGACACGAAGCTGATCGCGATCCTGAAGAAGCCCTACCTGCGCCTGCTGTCGGCGGCGCTCGCCAATCCGAAGAAGACCATAGGCGGCGCGGTGGCGGCGTTTGCCGTCTCGCTCGCCCTCGTGCCGCTGCTCGGCACCGCCTTCATCCCCGAGATGAAGGAAGGCTCCATCGTGCCCGGCATCAACCGCGTGCCCAACATCTCGCTGGACGAATCCATCAAGATGGAGCAGCAGGCCATGGCGCTGGTGATGACGGTTCCGGGCGTGAAGTCGGCGGTGTCCGGCGTCGGCCGCGGCGAGTCGCCGGCCGACCCGCAGGCGCAGAACGAATCCACGCCCATCGTCAGCCTGAAGCCGCGCGACGAGTGGCCGGACGGCTGGAACCAGGACGACATCGCCGACGCCATCCGCAAGAAGCTGCTGCAGCTGCCGGGCGTGCAGATCGTGATGGCCCAACCGATCTCGGACAGGGTGGACGAGATGGTGACCGGGGTGCGCTCCGACGTCGCGGTGAAGGTGTTCGGCGAAGACCTGGACCTGCTGAAGAAGAAGGCGGACGAGATCGCCCGGGTGGCGCAAGGCGTGCGCGGCGCCTACGACCTGCGGGTGGAGCAGATCGCCGGACAGCAATACCTGTCGATCGACATCAACCGCCAGGCCATCGCCCGGCTCGGCATCAATGTCGCCGACGTGCACGACATCATCGAGACCGCCATCGGCGGCAAGGTGGCCACCGAGGTCTACGAGGGCACGCGCCGCTACAACGCGGTGGTGCGCATGCCGGAAGGCTTCCGCAACAATCTCGAGGCGATCCGCAGCCAGCTGGTGACTACGCCCTCCGGCGCTTCGGCGACCCTGGGCAGCGTGGCCGACATCCGGGTGCACGACGGCCCGGCGCAGATTTCGCGCGAGGCGGCGCAACGGCGCATCGTGGTCGGCGTCAACGTGCGCGAGCGCGACCTCGGCGGCTTCGTGGCGGAGCTGCAGCAGGCGGTGGGCCAGAAGGTGCAGCTGCCGGAAGGCTACCGACTGGAGTGGGGCGGCCAGTTCCAGAACATGGAGCGGGCGCTCGGCCACCTCGGCGTGATCGTGCCGGTGACCGTCGGCGCCATCCTGTTCCTGCTGTTCCTGCTGTTCGGCTCCATCAAGCTGGCGTCGCTGATCATCATGGTGCTGCCCTTCGCCTCCATCGGCGGCATCGTCGGCCTGTTCGTCGCCGGGGAGTATTTATCCATTCCCGCCTCGGTCGGCTTCATCGCGCTGTGGGGCATCGCGGTGCTCAATGGCGTGGTGCTGGTGACCTGCATCCGCACCCTGCGCCGCGACGGCGTGCCGCTGCGGGAGGCGGTGCGGCAGGGTGCCGTCTCGCGCTTCCGGCCGGTGATGATGACCGCCACCGTCGCCATGCTCGGCCTGATTCCCTTCCTGTTCTCCACGGGTCCGGGCTCGGAAGTGCAGCGGCCGCTGGCCATCGTGGTGATCGGCGGGCTGGTGTCTTCCACCTTGCTGACCCTGGTGGTGGTGCCGGCGCTGTACCGGTGGTTCGATGACGTCCGCACCCCGGACCCGGAAACGCCGCCGGTCCCGCCGCCGCAGCGCAGCGCCTCTTCGGCGAACGCGGCCTGACGCGGCGCCGGCCGAACCAGGCCGCGCCGCCTTCCCGGAAGCCGCTCAGGCGGCGCAGTCAGCCTTGCGCCCGGCCTTGTCGCGGTACATCGAGGCGTCCGCCGCATGCAGCGCTTCGTTCAGGCTGCCATGCGCAAGGCGCGAGGCGTAGCCAATCGAGGCCTTGATGCCGGCGCGGCGGAAGGCTTGCCGGATGCGCTCATGCATCAGCGGCCCTTGCTCGCGCGTGGCGCCGCGCACGAATACCGCGAACTCGTCCCCGCCGATGCGCGCCACCATGTCCTCTTCCCGCGTGGCTTGCACCAATTCCCGCGCGGCGCTGACGATATAGCGGTCGCCTTCGCGGTGCCCGAGCGTGTCGTTGCGCTGCTTCAGTCCGTCCAGGTCGATCACCATCACCAGCGCGTTCTCGCTGAGGCGGTTCAAGGCCTCTTCTTCTTCCCGCATCAGCGCCTCCCAGCCATGGCGGTTGGCGACGCCGGTCAGCGCGTCGGTCTCGGCCAGCAGGCGCAGCCGCGCCTCCGACTGGCGCGCCCGCTCGTTCTGCATCCATACCGAGAGCAGGGTGCTCATGGTGCGCGTCAGCGACTGGATCAATTCTCGCTGCGCTGTTGAAAAATCGGGCTTCGCTTCCGGATCCACGCCGCAGAGCGTGCCGAGCAGCGTGCCGTCGTCGGCGGTGAGCGGCTGCCCGACATAGGCGCCGATGCGCATCGCCCGGCCGATCGGCGCCTCGCGGTAGGCGGCAACCGCCTGCGCGTCGGCGGCGAAGCGCGGCCCCAGGCCTTGCATCATGCGCGAACAGAAACTGTCCGACCAGCGCAGCACCATCCCACGGGCGATTTCCCGCTGTTCGCCGCCGGCGTGCAGGATGCTCCAGTCGTCACCGCTCAATCGGGTGACCATCCAGTGCTTCATGGGAGCGATCAGCGACAGGCATCTGACCAGTGCGTCGAGCGATTCTTCCAGCGTGGCGAAAGGCTTGTTGGAAACAGGTGTGGCGGCAAGGGGCGAGGCGGCATCCATGTGGCGTGGCGGGTGGTTGCGGGGCGTGCCGGCGCGGATTCCCGCCGGCACGCCAAAAGTATTTCAAATCCCCGCAGGCCGGTATGTCGCGGCTACCCGGAAGCTGCTGTCCTTCTTGATCGACAGCCTGTAGTGGAACCCCGACATGCGGCTTGCCGGCCTGCCGCCGCCCGCCGCGGCGTCAGGATTTCAGCTTGGTGATCTTGGTGCCTTCGAGCGTCAGGTTCGCCATCAGGCCGGCATTGGTCAGCACGAAAGCCACCACCGGACCCTGCACGGTGTTGATATCGATGGCGCCATTGGCGCCGGCGCGCAGTACCGCCACCGACGCATCGGCACCGACCGACCAGCCTTCGCTGGCGCGGAATTTGTCGAGCGCGTCCTGGGTCATGAAGAGGAACATGATCGCCTTGGACTGAGCGCCGATCTGCAGACCGACCGATACCGACGCCAGGTTGTAATAGTCCACCGGTGCTCCGCTGACCTGCAGCACGCCATCGCCATATTGGCCGCCGACGCCGAGGCCGGCCGCGATCACCGACGGGAACACCAGCACGCCCCGCGCCTTGCTCACCAGGTCGCGCGCGCCCGGAGTGCTGCTGTACAGCCGGCTGAGCGCGTTGCTGGCGTTGGTGTTGATGTCGCGCCGCCGTGCGGTGGGATCATCGCCCTTGCTGACGCTGGTGGTGGCGGTGGTGCCGCAGGCGCCCAGCAGCATTGAGGCGGCGGCGCCGGCCGCGGTAGCGATAACGAACTGTCGTCTTTGCATGGCTATCTCCGGAAAAGTGGATAAGGGTGAAACCGGGTGACTCCTCGCAACCGTCTTTCCGGCCGCGACCAGGCCGTCCGCCGGCGTGGAATGCGCGCAGACTTCAGGCCGGCCGGGCCGGAATCGGATCGTTCATGACCTTGGCTGGCGCCGTGGGAGCGAGTTGCAGCACTCTTCGGCGACGCCATTTATCCTGTCCTTCGACCTTGCAAAATCGGGCGAGTGCCGGCGCCTGCTTAACGTGGGTCAAGCAAAGCGCCGATTGATTTGACGCATGGCATCAGCGCGTGCGGCGGCGCTGCAGCAGGTAGTAGCCGAGCCCGACCACCGCCGAGGCTACCGCCACCTTGCGCGCCAGGCCGGCCGGGTTGTGCCTGAACTCGGCCTTGATGCCCATCTCGGCGAAGATGTTCGGCACGTGGCCGCGCATCAGGTCCTGGCCTATGCCTTCCACCATGTTGACCCGGTCCGCCAGCAGCAGGATCAGCCAGTGGCGGATGTCGTTCTCGCTCAGGCGGAAGGCGAAGTCGCGCATCATGCCGGAGAGCCCACTGGGCGGCGAGCTGGTGCCGAACACCGGCGTGATGCCGGGCCGCTCGGTGGAGTGGAACACCTTCATGTGCACCGGCTGCGGTTCCGGCTCGGTCCAGTGCACGCCTTCCAGGCGCGGCGGCGTGCGTTCCATCGGATAGGCCGGCCGGTTGCGGTGGTCGAGGTCGGCGCCCCAGCCGACGATGTGGGAATGTTCGCGCTGCTGGCGCGCCTGATGTTCGGCCGGCGTCACCGAGCCGACATGGTCGTGGCCGGAGTGTTCATCATGTCCTTGCTGCATGGTGGGATTCCTTTCGACAGGGTTCAGTGGACCAGCGCGAGATTCGGCACGTTGGGCGGCACCAGGATCGTCTTGATGCAGTCATCCAGCTTGCTGGAGAAGATGTGATACGCATCCGACACTTCCTCCAGCGGCACGCGGTGGGTGATGATCTGCTTCGGATCGAGGCGCCCGGCCTGGATGTGCTCGATCAGGCGCGGCAGGTGGCGCTTGACGCTGGCCTGGTTCATGCGCAGCGTGAGGCCCTTGTTGAGCGCATTGCCGATCGGCACCGCGTTGAAGGTGGGTCCGTACACGCCGACGATGGACACCGTGCCGCCCTTGCGCACCGAATTGATCGCCCAGTGCAGGACGGTGGCGGAACCGGCCTGCAGCTTCAGGTAGCGGCCGGTGAGGTGCTGCAAGGCGTTGCCCGCCGCTTCGCCGCCAACCGCGTCGATGCAGACATCGGCGCCGAGCCAGTCGGTCATCTTCTTGATGTGCTCCGCCATGTCGTTCACCTCGCGGAAGTTCACCACCTCGCACTGGGCGTAGTTCTTCACGAACTCCAGCCGGTACTCGACATGGTCGACCACGATCACCCGGCCGGCGCCCATCAGCCAGGCCGACTTGGCGGCGAAGATGCCGACCGGCCCGGCGCCGAACACCACCACCGTATCGCCCTGCTCGATGCCGCCCATCTCGGCGGCCTGGTAGCCGGTGGGCAGGGCGTCGGTCAGCAGCACCGCATCGTCCACGTCGAGGTCCTTGGGAATCACCGTCGGGCCGACATCGGCCATCGGCACCCGCACCAGTTCCGCCTGGCCGCCGTCGTAGCCGCCGGCGGTGTGGGAGTAGCCATAGATGGCGCCCACCGCCGTGGCCTGCGAGTTGGTGTTGTGGCAGTTGCCGTACAGCTCCTTCTGGCAGAAGAAGCAGGAGCCGCAGAAGATGTTGAAGGGCACCAGCACATGGTCGCCCACCTTCAGGTTCTGCACCGAGGGACCGACCGCCTCGACGATGCCGGTGAACTCGTGGCCGAAGGTCATTCCCACCCGTGTGTCCGGCACCAGGCCGTGGTACAGGTGCAGGTCCGACCCGCAGATGCAGGAACGGGTCACGCGGATGATGGCGTCGTTCGGATGCTCGATCTCCGGATCGGGCTTGTAATCCGCGCGCACGCGATAGGGTCCTCGGTAGTTCATGGCCAGCATAAGCTTCTCCTGTTGAATCGATGACGAAGGGCAAGAAGAGGGCAATGATTGTTTGCCAACGTCCTGATTCAGACACCGCCGCGCAAAAAGGTTTTCGCCGAAGCGCAATCTTTGCCGCCGGCAGGAGCGGACCGATGCCGGCGTCGAAAGGAAAAGTCTCCGCCGCGGCGCAGCGCATGCGCCACCCATGCCTTATGATTGAAGAAAAAAAACATTTCCATCCATCAGACGAGGAGACGACATGCCCACCGTAGAACACCGCACCATCCCCGATGCGCCGGCGCTGGCCGGCAGGCGGCGCGCCATGCTGGCAGTCGCGGCGCTGGCTGCGGCGCTGCCGCTGGCCGCCGGCGCCCAGACCGCCTGGCCCGCCAAATCGATTCGCATCATCGTGCCGCAGCCGCCTGGCGGCGGCTTCGACAACACCGCGCGCCTGCTGGCCGACAAGCTCGGCCCGCTGCTCGGCCAGCCGGTCATCGTCGAGAACAAGCCCGGCTCCGGCACCCTGGTCGGCACCGACTATGCGGCCAAGGCCGCGCCGGACGGCTATACCCTGCTGCTCGGAGCGCTGTCCAACATCGCCCTCAATCCCGGCATGTACGCCAAGCTGTCCTACGATCCGCTGCATGACTTCACGCCGATCGGACTGGCGGTCGCCTATTCCTATACTCTGGTGGCGCGGTCGGACCTGCCGCAGAAATCGCTGCGCGAGCTGATCCAGTATTCGAAGGCCAATCCCGGCAAGATTTCCTACGCCTCCGGCGGCAACGGCTCCGGCCAGCATGTGGCCGCCGCGGCTACCGCCCACCTCGCCGGCGTCAACTGGCTGCACATCCCCTACAAGGGCGCGCAGGCCGCCTACCAGGATGTGCTCGCCGGCCGGGTCGACCTGTTCTTCGACATCACGCCCACCGCTCGCACCCAGATCGAGGGCGGCCGCGCCAAGCCGCTGGCAGTGTCGTCCCGCGAGCGCCAGCCCTCGCTGCCCGACGTGCCCTCGGTCGCCGAGACCGGCGTGGCCAACCTCGACATGGAAAGCTGGTTCGGCCTGTTCGCGCCGGCCGGCGTGCCGGCGCCGGTGGTGCAGCGCCTGCAGGCCGAATTCGCCAAGGTGATGGCCATGCCGGACGTGATCGAGCGCTGGAAGGCCAGCGGCGGCCGACCCCTGCAGCTGACGCCAGCCGAAACCACGGCGCTGATCCGGCGCGATACCGAACGCTGGACGGCGCTGCTGCGGGAGATGAAGCTGAAGGCGGATTGAGGGTCGGGCGGCTTCCGCGCCGGCGCGGCCTGCACGATCTCCGATTTAATGTTTTACTACCGCTGTTTTTCGTTCATTCAGTTCATTCACTCAGCGAGAGAAAAGCCCTATGAAAATCGGAGTCGTCGTCGGAAGCCCCCGCAAGCAATCCTTCAGCCGCAAGCTCGCCAACGCCATCGGCGAGCTGGTCCCCGCCGGCATGCAGATGGAGATCATCCCGATCGACAATCTGCCGTTCTACAACCAGGACCTGGAAGACGCAGGCGAATCGCCCGCCACCTGGCTCGAGTTCCGCGACCGCCTGCGTGCCTGCGACGGCATCCTGTTCGTCACGCCGGAATACAACCGCGGCGTGCCGGCGATGCTGAAGAACGCCATCGACGTCGGCTCGCGCCCCTATGGCAAGGCCGCCTGGGGAGGGAAGCCGGCGGCCGTGGTGTCCATCTCCCAGGGCCCGATGGGCGGCTTCGGCGCCAATCACGCCCTGCGCCAGTCGCTGGTGTTCCTCAACATGCCTTGCATGCAGCAGCCGGAAGCGTATATCGGCGGCGTGGCCAACCTGTTCGACGCCGAGGGCAAGCTGACGGTGGACAGCACCCGCGAATTTCTCACCAAGTTCGCCAATGCCGTCGCCGGCTGGGTGCAGCTGCACGCGGCGAAGCAGGCGGCCTGAGGACGCGGCGGATTTCAGGAAAGCGCCGCCCGACCGCGCCCAAGCCGTCGACCAGTTGCGTCGACGGCGAATGACCGTTGCAGCCACGTCCTCCGGCGCTGCCGATCACGGTAGCGCCCGTGCAGGAGAACCACGGGCGGCCGTCGCCAGCTGCGCCACATCCACGCCATACCCGCCGCCGGCCTACTGGCCGAGCACAACCACGCCATCGGCCGCCCGCACCCCTTGCCCTTCCGGCAGGACGAACAGCGGATTGATTTCGGCTTCGACGAGACGGCTTCCCAGCTGCGCGGCCATTTCAGAAAAGGCGACGATGGCCGATGCAAGGGCATCGACGTCTGCCTTCGGACGGCCGCGAAAGCCGTCGAGAAGCGGCCAGCTCTTGAGTTCCCGCGCCAGTTCCAGCGCCTCGGTTCGGCTGAGTCCGCCTGCCGGCGGCAGCAGGCGCATCGTGGTGTCATTGAAAAGCTCGGCCGCGATGCCGCCCATGCCGAGCAGAATCGCCGAGCCGAGCGCATCCCGGTGGAAGCCCAGGATGAGTTCCGTGCCGCCCTTGATCATTTCCTGCACGAGGAACCGATCGGGCGCGATGCCGGTGTTGGACCGGACTTCGACGGTCATCGCTTCCAGCCGTGTACCGACTTCTTCCGGCTTCAGGTTGACGGCGACGCCGCCGACATCGCTCTTGTGGGTAATCTCGTTCGACAGGATCTTGAGCACCACGCCCTCCCCGAGCTCCCGCGCGGCGCGTTCGGCCTCGGCTGCGGTCTTGACCACCGCCTCCCGCACCCCCGGCACGCCGAAGCGGGCGAACAGCTGCTTGGCCTGGGCTTCATCGAGTGATCCAACCGGAAGTTCTGCGGTCGACGCTTGTGCCTGCAGGCCCGGCTGCATGGATGGCGCACGCCAGCGCGCCGCCTGGCGCATGCCGCCAAGTGCCGCCGCGCAGCTTTCCGGCGCCATGAAAGCCGGCACGCCGCGCTGGGTAAGCAGCGCGGCCACTTCGGGCGCATGCGGACTTACGTATGCCAGGACCGGCTTGTCGCTGGTATGCATGCAGTCCTGGATCGCGCCGGCCATCAGCTCGGGCATCGCCAGGCCGGAAGAACCGACGATGATGCACAGCGCGTCATAGCCAGGGCTGTCGAGCAGCGCTTGGATCGCTCCCCGCAGCAGGTCGGGTTGCAGCCCGGCGAGCGTCACGTCGATCGGGTTCCGGTCGAGCGCCGCGTGGTCGCCGCTCTGCAGCGCCCGCAGGCGGGCCGCGGTCTCTTCATCCGGCGGCGGGGTCTCGAAGCCGGACACGCCCAGGTTATCCGACACCAGAGTCCCGGCGCCGCCGGTGGAAGTCAGCACGGCGACGCGATTGCCGCGCAGCACGCGTCCCGTTGCCAATGCCGCGGGAATGTCGAGCAGATCGGCAAATGTCTGCGCGCGGATGATGCCAACCTGCCTGAACAGTGCATCGTACATGCGGTCGGCGCCGGCCAGCGCGCCGGTATGCGAGACGGCGGCCTTGGCGCCGGCCTCCGACCGGCCGATCTTGAATGCCACGATCGGCTTGCCGGCGCGCGCCGCCTTCAACGCGGCGGCGCGGAAGGTGTCGGGATTGCGCACGCTTTCGACATACAGCGCAATGACCTTGGTCGCTTCATCATCGGCCAGGTGATCGATGAAGTCGGACAGGTCGAGGTCGGCTTCGTTGCTGGTGGAAACCAGCTTGGACAAGCCGATGCCCCGGGCCGCGGCGCGCGACAGCAGCGCGCCCAGGATGCCGCCGCTTTGCGACACCACGCCAACCGCGCCGGCCGGAAAATGCGCCATCTCCAGGGCGCCGCTGGCGGACAGGACGATGTCGTCGGTGAGGTTGACTAGGCCGATCGTATTGGGCCCCAGCAGGCGCATCTTCCCGGCCGCTTCCAGCAGTTGCTTCTGGCGCCGGGCGCCCTCCTCGCCGGTTTCGGTATAGCCGCTGGCGAGCACGATGGCCGCCGCCGCGCCGCGCGCCGCCAGCTCCCGCACCGCCAGGTGTGCGCGCTCCGCGCCGAGCAGCACGATGCCGACGTCGGGCACCTCCGGCAGCGACGCGACGTCGGGATGGCAGCGCAATCCGGCGATGCTCTCGACGCGCGGATTGACCGGGTAGATGGCGCCCTTGAAGCCATGCTTGAGCAAGTACGATACCGGACGTCCGGCGGTCTTTTTCACATCGGCGGATGCGCCGATGACGGCGACGCTGCGCGGCTTGAGCAGGCGGGAAATCGCGTCCATGTTTCTCACTCCTTGCCGGTGCGCGCAGCGCTCTTTTCGAGGAACGCCATGACCGCGTCGCGGTGCTCGGTGCTGGTATAGCAGATGCCCTGGGCCTGGCTGCCCTGTGCGAAGACCTGCTCGGCCAGCAGTTCGAAGCTTTGGTTCAGGATGGTCTTGCCCAATGCCAGCGCGGTGGCCGAGCCTTTGCTCAGTTCCGCCGCCCATGCCTGGGCATCGGCAACCAGCGCATCGGCGCCGGTCAGGCGGTCGGCGATGCCGATCCGCAGCGCCTCCTCGGCGCCCACCTTGCGGCCGCTGAAGATCAACTCCTTGGCCTTGACCAGGCCGACGCGGCGCGGCAGGAAGTACATCCCGCCGCCATCGGGGATCAGGCCGCGATGGATATAGGACCAGGTGAAGCTGGCCGCGTCGCTGGCGATGATGAAGTCGCAGGCGAGCGCCGTGTCCGCGCCGAGACCGGAAGCGGCGCCATTGACCGCGGCGATGGTGGGCTTGGGCATGGTGTGCAGCAGGGATACCGTGTAATGGACCCGCTGCTGGCGGCTCCAGCCGTTGAAGGCCACTTCGCCGGCCGGTGCCTGCATGCGCCGCTCCATGCCGGCGACGTCGCCGCCTGCGCAGAAGCCCTTGCCGTTCCCGGTCAGCACCAGGGCGCGGATCGACTTGTCCGCGGCAACGCGCTCCAGCGCCGCGATGAACTGCGCGCGCATGTCGTCGCTCATCGCATTGCGTTTCTCCGGGCGATTGAGGTAAATGGTCGCGATTCCAGACTGAATCTGCAGATCGATGAGTTCGGTGTTCATGGTATCCATCCTTGCGATGTCGTTGGTTCAGTTGGCGGTGATATTGCTTTCCTTGACGATCTTCCGCCAGCGGGCTTCCTCGCCGCGCACATAGGCGTCCAGTTCGGCCGGCGCGCCGGCATTGACGATCAGGCCTTCCTCCTGGGCGCGCTTGCGGAAAGCGTCGGACTGGGTCGCCTTCTTCGTGGCGGCATTGATCCTGGCGATCACGTCCGGTGGCGTGCCGGCCGGGGCATACAAGCCATACCAGCTCTCCGCGGCATACTCGGCCACGCCGCTCTCGGCGATTGTCGGTACGTTCGGATAGGCCGGGGAACGCTGCGCGGTGGTCACTCCCAGGGCACGCAGCTTCCCGCTCTGGATGAAAGGCGTGACGGCGGCAGCGGTGCCGAACATCATGTCCACCTGGCCGCCCAGCAGGTCGGTAAGCGCGGGACCGGCGCCCTTGTAGGGAACGTGGGTCAGGCTGACCTTGGCCAGGTTCTTGAACAATTCGCCGGCCAGGTGGGCCGACGTGCCGTTGCCTTGCGATGCGTAAGTCAGGCTGCCGGGTTTGGCCCTGGCGGCGGCAGCGATATCCTGGACCGACTTGTACGGGCTTTCCGATTTGACGACGAGAATGTTCGGCGAGCGGCCGATCAGCACGACAGGCGCAAAGGCCTTGTCCGTTGCGTAAGGCAATTTGGCTTGCATGCCGGGATTGACCGCATGAGCAAACGTCGCCATCAACAGGGTATAGCCATCCGGCGCGCTCTTGGCGACCGCTTCCGTTCCGATGATGGTGCCGGCGCCGGGCTTGTTCTCGACGATCACGGATTGTCCAAGGTCCCTGGACATCTCGGTCGCGAGTGCTCGGGCGATCAAGTCCGTTCCTCCCCCAGGCGCGAAAGGCACGACGATTTTCACGAGCTTTTCCGGATAGGCGGCGAAAGCGGAGCCGGCGCAGATGCCGGTGAGCGTTGCCGCGAGCGTTAGGATGGCGCCGCCATTGCGAAGCGAGAATCGCCAAAGCTTTTGCATGGTTGTCTCCTGAAGGAAGGTGGATGAATGGAAGGTGTGCGGCCAAAGAGGCCTGTGCCCTTGCTCTTCTCGGTTGTCGGCAGTTTATGCGTTAAGATCGGGCCATGATTGCTCCTATTTCCATCTGGTGGAAATGAGGTCATGAAGAAACACGGCACATGGAAAACGATCGATGAGCACGGCAAAGCGCGGCCGGCTACAGCAACCGCCGCAGAATCGCTCGCTTGAACGCGGCGTGGAAATCCTGCGCGCCTTCCGGCCGGGAGCCAGCCTGCTGGGCAACGGCGAACTGGCGGAACGTACCGGACTGTCGCGCGCCACGGTGAGCCGCCTGACCCAGACGCTGGTCGGAACCGGCTTGCTCGACTATGACCGTGGCCGGCGAGCCTATCGCCTGGCCGCTCCGGTATTGAGCCTGGCGCATGCAATGCGCTCCGGCTCGCCCGTGCTGCAAGCCGTCAGCCCCATGATGCGGGTGGTAGCCGAAAAGAAAAAAATCAATGTGGGGCTGGCCATCGCCGACCGCGAAGAGATGGTGTACCTGGAATCCGTGCGCTATAACCGCAAGCCGACCCTGCGCAATGTCGTGGCGGGCCAGCGCGTGCCGATCGAGCTGACATCGCTGGGGCGTGCCTATCTGGCGGCAGCGCCCGATGAACAGCGGCACGCCTTGATGGCGCATTTCAAGAGCCGCCGGACAGGAGGGTGGCGCGAGCTGGAACGGCAGATCCTCGCGGCCATCGAGAATGTCCGACAGCGAGGTTACTGCGTCGCATGCTGGCAGCCTGAAGTAGTGGCGTTGGCGACGCCTATCGTCGCCGATGGACATCCGGTCTATGTGCTGAATTTCAGCGTCTCCACCCAAGCCGCTTCCGCGGCGGTGGAATCGGAATTGGCGCCGGGATTGCTGGCACTGGCGGTCAGCATGCGCCGCATGATTGAAGCGATGTGAGTTGATGGATTCAGGCTTGACAGGGACCGTGACGGAAGATGTTTGACCGCAGGCTGAAAGCGTTGGCAGTTGCCGGCACGGGAGAGGCGGAATGCGGAAGCAAGCCGTCGCAACGCCAAGGTTTCCGGTCCTGCTCCCGGACACGCTACGATGGCGGCTCGCACCCAAGCCTCTCCTCCTTCATCCTGCCGCAGCAGCCCGCTCACGATGCAGGCTGTAAGCCATGAAGCCCACGATCGCCGCATTCACCGCCAGCACCAGCAGGCCCAGTCCAGTGACCTGGCGATGCAGTTCCGCCAGTTCGAAGGGCAGGTAGATGCCGCCGCTGAGCGCGGCCAGCCATTGCGCCCATTGCCGGCGGCGCCACAAGCCATACGCTTCCACCATCCGCAGCAGGGCATAGGCGAGCGCGGCAGCCGCGAGTTGCCACAGACGGCGATCGTTCAGCCCGGCAGCGAGGTCGAGAAAAATGCGCGGGTAGTGCGACGCCAGGTTCAGCTGCGCATGCTGCACCAGCCGCTCCGCCAGCGCCTGCACATCCTGATGCAGCAGGGCGAACATGCCCATGCCTGCCAGCAGCACGACGATGCCCTTGGTCGCCTCGAGCAGGGCCACCGTGCGCAGTCCTTCTGCCAGGCGCGTCGCCTCGCGGGCTTGAAGGCGTGGGTTGTCGAGGTTCATGAAATCAATCAACCGATGAAGGAGAGCAGCGGGAGCGGGATCCGATGCCGCGCCGCCCGCGTCAGAGGAATGTGCAAATGGTAGCCGTTTCGCCGCGCGGGCGCTCGACACAGGGCAATGCGGCTGCATGACAAAGCGACCATGGTTACGCCTTTTCCTTGCGGGAGGCCCACTTGGCGGATAATAGCGGCCACGTCAATACGAGCAGCATTTCTGAAAATCCCCCATGGAAATTAAAGTCAATTTTCTCGACAAGCTTCGTCTCGAGGCCAAGTTCGATGATTTCACGGTGATCGCCGACCAGCCCATCCGCTACAAGGGCGATGGCTCCGCACCCGGCCCCTTCGATTATTTTCTGGCTTCCTCGGCCCTGTGCGCGGCTTACTTCGTCAAGCTGTACTGCGTCACGCGCAACATTCCGACCGAAAACATCCGCCTGTCGCAGAACAATATCGTTGATCCGGAGAACCGCTACCAGCAGATCTTTAAGATCCAGGTCGAGCTGCCGCCGGATATCTCCGCCTACGACCGCCAGGGCATCCTGCGCTCCATCGAGCGCTGCACGGTGAAGAAGGTGGTGCAGGCCGGGCCCGAGTTCGTGATCGAAGAAGTGGAGAACCTGGATGCCGATGCCCAGTCGCTGCTGACGCTGAAGCCGGCTCCCGGCGCCAGCACCTATATTCCGGGCAAGGACCTGCCGCTGGAGCAGACCATCGCCAACATGTCGGGCCTTCTGGCGGACCTGGGCATCAAGATCGAGATCGCTTCCTGGCGCAATCTCGTGCCCAATGTGTGGTCGCTGCATATCCGCGATGCGCACTCGCCGATGTGCTTCACCAACGGCAAGGGCTCGACCAAGGAAAGCGCGCTGGCGTCGGCCTTGGGCGAGTACATCGAGCGGCTCAACTGCAATCATTTCTATGCCGGCTCATTCTGGGGCGAAGACATCGCGAACGCGGACTTCGTGCATTACCCGGACGAGCGCTGGTTCAAGCCCAGGCGCAGGGATGCGCTGCCGGCGGAAATTCTGGACGAGTACTGCCTGTCCATCTATAACCCCGACGGCGAGCTGCGCGGCTCGCACCTGATCGACACCAACTCGGGCAATGCGCAGCGGGGCATCTGCTCGCTGCCCTTCGTGCGGCAATCGGATGGCAAGGTGGTCTATTTCCCGTCCAACCTGGTGGAAAACCTCTTCGTCAGCAACGGCATGAGCGCCGGCAACACGCTGGCGGAAGCCCAGGTGCAGTGCCTGTCCGAGATCTTCGAGCGGGCGGTCAAGCGCGAGATCCTGGAAGGCGAACTGACCCTGCCCGATGTGCCGCAGGAGGTGCTGGCGAAATACCCGCGCATCCTGGCCGGCATCCAGGGGCTGGAAGAGCGGGGCTTTCCGGTGCTGGTGAAGGATGCGTCGCTGGGCGGCACCTATCCGGTGATGTGCGTCACTTTGATGAACCCGCGCACCGGCGGCGTCTTTGCTTCCTTCGGCGCGCATCCCAGCTTCGAGGTGGCGCTGGAGCGCAGCCTGACTGAACTGCTGCAGGGCCGCAGCTTCGAGGGCTTGAACGACCTGCCTCAGCCCACCTTCGTCAGCAATGCCGTCACCGAGCCGAACAACTTCGTCGAACACTTCATCGATTCCAGCGGCGTGGTGTCGTGGCGCTTCTTCAGCGCCAAGGCGAATTTCGATTTCGTCGAGTGGGATTTCTCCGGCCACGGCGAAAACTCGAATGCCGAGGAAGCCGCGACCCTGCTCGGCATTCTCGAAGAGATGGGCAAGGAGGTTTACATCGCGGTGTACGACCAGCTCGGTGCGACTGCGTGCCGGATCCTGGTCCCCGGTTATTCGGAAATCTATCCGGTTGAGGACCTGATCTGGGATAACACCAACAAGGCGCTGCTGTTCCGCGAGGATATCCTGAACCTGCACCGCCTCGACAACGCCCGCCTGGAAGCGCTGCTCGACCGCCTGGAAAACAACGAGCTCGATGAATACTCCGACATTGCCACGCTCATCGGCATCGAGTTCGACGAAAACACCGAGTGGGGCCAGCTCACGGTGCTCGAGCTGAAGTTGCTGATCAACCTCGCCTTGCAGGACTTCGAGGCGGCGCATGAGCTGGTGGGCGCCTTCCTGCAGTACAACGACAACACGGTGGATCGCGGCCTGTTCTATCAGGCGCTGAACGTGGTTCTGGAAGTAATGCTTGATGAGGAACTGGAGCTGGACGATTACATCGTCAATTTCCGCCGCATGTTCGGCGATGCGCGCATGAACGCGGTGCTGGGCTCGGTGGACGGCAGCGTGCGCTTCTTCGGCCTGACGCCGACCAGCATGAAACTGGAAGGCCTCGACCGTCACCAGCGCCTGATCGACAGCTACCGGAAGCTGCATGTGGCGCGGGCGAAGGCTGCGGCTTCAGCGCGTTAATGAAACAAGGCAGCACCGGTAACGGTGATGCCTTCCATCACCCAGTGCAGGGATAGGGTCGATGCCTGCACGAGCCCCCGTGCCGGCATGCAGCCGTGCTGATGCCGCCGGCAAAGTTCGCCGGCTTCCCTGCATCAGGCGGCCGTCGCATCAGTTTGCCGCCTTCACCTGGTCCAACCACGCCTTCACGCCCAAGCCTGCCGCCACACCCGTGGCGAAGCAGGCATTCAGCAGATAGCCGCCGGTAGGCGCTTCCCAATCGAGCATCTCGCCGGCGACGAACACGCCTGGCACGTCGCGGAGCATCAGGTGCTCATCCACGCTCTCGAAACACACGCCGCCCGCCGTGCTGATCGCCTCCTCCAGCGGCCGCGCGGCATGCACTGTGATCGGCAATCCCTTGATGGCAGCGGCGAGCGCCGCCGCGTCATGCATCTGCTCGCGGCTCAGCACTTCATTCAGCAGGGCGGCCTTCACGCCGCCCAGCCCGAGGCGGCTCTTCAGGTGGCTGGACACGGAACGCGCGCCGCGCGGATGGCTGACTTCCGCCAGCACCTGTTCGGCGCTGCGTCCGGGGGCTAGGTCAAGCAGGAAGGTCGCTTTGCCGTCCCTATTGATCAGTTCCCGCAGCTTTGCGGAGAACGCGTAGATCAGGCTGCCTTCGACACCGAAATCGCTGACCACCATTTCCCCCAGCCTGCGTTCCTGCCGGCCATCCCGGCCGGTCAGCATCAGCGCCACCGACTTGAGATGCGCGCCGGCGAATTTCTCGCGCAGGTAAGGGCTCCAGGCTGCTTCGAAACCGCAGTTGGCGCTTTGCAGTGGTGCGATCCGCACGCCGCGCGCCTGCAGCAGCGGCACCCAAGTGCCGTCCGATCCGAGCTTAGTCCAGCTGGCGCCGCCGAGCGCGAGAACGGTCGCACGCGGGCGCAGGATGAAGGTTCCGGACGGCCCTGCCATGCGCAGCGCGCCATCCTCATCCCACCCCAGCCAGCGATGCCGGGTATGCAGCCGCACGCCGGCATCGCGCAGTCGGTGCAGCCAGGCCCGCAGCAGCGGCGCTGCCTTCATCTCCGCCGGAAAGACGCGGCCGGAACTGCCGACGAAGGTATCGATGCCAAGACCATGCACCCAGTCGCGCAGCGCCTGTGGCGGCAGGCGGTCGAGCATCGCCTGCAGTTGAGTCTGACCGTCGCCGTAGCGGCTGCAGAAAACCTCGTAGTCTTCACTGTGGGTGATGTTCAGTCCGCCGATGCCCGCCAGCAGAAACTTGCGGCCGGGCGACGGCATGGCGTCGTAGATGTCGATCTGGATGCCGGATTGAGCGAGGACTTCCGCAGCCATCAGGCCGGCCGGACCGCCTCCGATAATGGCGACTTGGACGGGGGAGAATTCGGGCATCGGGATCAAGCTGTGGGGTTTTCAGGAAGGCGGCAGAGCGGTATAGCAGGCCCGCGGATGCATAGGCAGTGGCTAGAGCTTGCTGCGGCTTCGCGTTGCGCAGGGCGACATGATACTGGATAGGCGCCTAGTTAGCCGTAGTTGGCAATGGATGAGGGAACGACAACTTTCCGCTACATGCGCTCGTTTATATTCGGCAACCAGACCGTCTTTACTACCGCGACGAGACTGCTTGCTCATAAGGACACTTCCTGGCAGGGCTCAACCTTGCAATTGCTTCTTACAAAGCAATCTGGCAAGAATTGGTCCTAATAACAAAACAGCCGGCCTCAATCATATGCCCATGTGCACTGCCGACCGGTCTGCTTGTTCGAGAAACGGATAGACGCGGCTTCATTCTTGTAATCGTTTGCGTAGAATTTTTGCAGAAGAGCGGTCGTGATTAAAAGCCGTGCATCTTCATCTGTAAGGTTTTTATTTATCTCGTAATCGCAAATCAATATTGAATCCCGAACCTCTAAGGTGATAACTCGGATCGCTTCAACAACATTTACACCGCCGTCTGAACGGCGCTCCATCACAGCGTGATAGCCAGGAATGGAGACATCGGTATAAATGCCTTCGTATCGATCGGTATCAAGCAGTCTGCCTTGCTCGTCACTGGAGTCTTTGTTTAAAGATTCGGGTATCGGGTTCTCAAAGTCTGAAATGTATCTGGCAGGGAGAGGCGCCAGAACGGCCTCCAGCGCGTACATGATTTCCGCTTTGGTGGGCTTTCGAGAAAACCGTTCTTCATAAGCATCGGCGATTTGCTTCAATGTCGTAGCGAACAGGTCGATGGGAATGTCACCGCTGACTCCCTTTATCCCATTCCACTCAAAGGTTTCCCATGCCATCGATTTTCTCCCGTGTTGAATATATGCCAAATGACTGCTGATAGGGTTCGAACCGTCTTGCGTACCTTCCATGCAGCGCTTGCATCGTTTCAAAATTTCACGCACATCAAAAATCGACCACCAGATGCTACTTGCGAGCTCATTAAATGGCTGCACCCATCTGGGCGAGTCACCTACTGCTTTCTTCTGAAAGCATAGTGGGAGTCACTGCGGCCGGCGTGGTTATCCTAGCCTCTGCCGAGATGCCGCTTGGCCAGCAAAGAGAAATCACCGCAATCATGTGAGGCACTGCGACGCGGTTTCACTCGGAAGGACATGTCACGTTGCTGCTTCTGTATTGTTTGTGTACTTCAATCGACTGGTTCCCGACCCTCAATTGCCTGGTCCTGACCGGTTCAAGTCGATAATCACCGGCTATTAACTTCTCTCGGAACGAGTCGCATCCCGTTAGCGCAAGGGGAAGGGTGCCGAACAGCCACCAAGAATGGTCGGCGCCTTCGACGAAGATGGCGCCTGAAACATGCTTTTCGGCTGGGAGCAGAAGAATGTCGTTTTTACCGTCACCCGTGATATCGAGCATGAAGGCATCGCATTTGGACTGTGGCGACCGCAGGCAGGTCGGCAATTGCCATGCTTGATCACTTGCCGCCCATTGCTGGCTGGTGTAAGCAAAAGGCAATCTTTCATTTTTCGGCCAGACTGTGATGTTCCGAGACAGTTGATCACTACTGACACTCGCGCCTTCCTGCTTATCCCAGCGGTTCTTCTTCATAAGCGCGGCTTGTGCCTTTCGCCGTATCGTTTCCGCATCCGTTCCCTGCGCCTGAAGTAACTGTTCGAGCGCCTCCCTTCCGTAACGGGCGCCCTGAAAGCGCAGGTATTCATAGTCGAACTCAGCCGCTGCGATTCTTCCTCCCCGCAGCCGCGCCAGCTGGCTGTTGACTGAGATACGTGCCGGATCGAACAGCGGCGAAAACAGCGCCAGCAGTTCCACCAGGATGAGATAGGCGGTTGCCATGTTGGTCCGAGCAACCGACCGCATCCATACAGGATGAAATACCGAAATTGCGTAACCAAGCGCATAACATGTTGCGACCAGCAGAAAAGATGCCGCGATGATGCGGTCGGTGGTCCAGCCATGCTCATGCACCCGCAGATAAAGCGCGTAGATGGCGAGAGCCACGACGGGCAGCAAGGCAAGGGCTGCCAACCTTGCGCTGATTCGCACGATGCGCGAAATGGCGCTTGATACTTCGCCATTCTGGAAAGCGGCATTGATCAACACCACGAGCATGGCGGCCGCCCCCAGCAGTATTGCCGTGGCGCTTTTCGTCTCCCACAGCGGTTGCAAACCGGCCACCGGAAGGCTGACGAGGAAGCCGAGCACGATGAGCGTGGCGACAGGCAGGATCCACGACAGCAGTACCAGCAGCAATGAGCGGATGCCCTGCACGATGGCGGGCCGAACGTCGGTGATGTGCAGCGCGCAGGAAAAGCCCAGGGTCGTCACCGGAATTGCGAACCATGACTTTTCCAGGAGGTCGCGCAGGAAATCCAGTTTGATGAGGGAAAACAAAAGGGCGCCAAGAAAAAGCGCTCCCCAGAGCACGCCAACGAACGCATAGGAAAAGCCAAGCTGGATAATGAGCTTCCAGGCATTCTCGAAGTGCGTGGCGTACCGCGCGATATGCCTTTTGTCCTGCACCCCCGACAACAGCAATGAATGCGCAATGAAAAAACCGATGGCAAGGAAGAAAACCAGCAAGGTTGATGGAAACGAGACATTGCCGCGAGATGAGAGAGTCGATGCAGCCGTGTCGCCGCGCCATATGTCATACACGCCAAGTGAAGCGATGATGACGGCGGCTATGGCCAGCCAGATCGATGCCGGCCGCCGTCGCAAATGACCCAGGCTGACGATCAGCAGGATCGGCGCAAACAGACTTACCAGCAGCAATGGCGCGAAAAGAATCTGATTGGCCGGTGACCACCAATCCGAGGTGGCCGAAAAGTATAAAACGTATAGAAGAAGTCCCTGCAGCCCGCCGGTCAGGAGCCGAAGCCATCCTTCCCGGGCAGTTACTGCCGACTCCGGCAAAGGAGCTTCTTGATCGGCGGCTAAAGTCGGCATGAGTTCCCTCCATGTTTGGTTGCTGCATTTCGCCGGATTTTGCGGCGAGCGCTTTATTGCAATGGACAAACGGCGAGTTTCGAGCATGAACCGAGCGATTGAATGCGATTGGCTTCCACGCCGGCTCGATGGGAAATGCAGTAGCTGAAATTCAACGTGACGCGGTTGATGGGCCGTGCGGGCATTCTACTTGCCCGTTTGCCAAGGGTCACTGTCATTCATGGACGCTGTAAGCTTTTTCCGCAGTTTGCTGCAACGGCAGTTCTATTCCACCAACTGGATAGGCCGGCGTGTCGATTTCAATTGCAGGATGAGGCGATCATCAATAGCGTGGCGCTTGCGCTTGACGATCGATTGTTCAATTGCATGTGGCGTCTTGCATTACCCAACCCTCGGAGAGAACCATGCGTTATTCCGCTGCATTGATTTGTTGCTTACTGCTGCTGGCATCCCCGGCGAATGCATGCTTGGGCCTCAGTCTGGAAGACACGATTTTCTTCAAGACCATCCCAGAGCCGCGGCCCGACGCGGACATCATCGCAAAGGTTTCCCTATTCGATGCGGATGACGGAACGGCGGTGGCAAGGATTCTGCAAGTCCTGGACACATCCGACTCGCGGATTCATACGGGAGACAAAGTCGATTTGAAATTCAGGATGACGAGCTGCGGTCCCAATCTCAAGCCTGGGGAAGAGGGAATCATCATTGCCAAGGCGAGGCGTGATGGCGATGGCCGACTTGTGTTGCATTCCTACCTGCGTCGGTATCACGACAACCGCATCACGCCGCCGTCCATGGCTGAACGATAGGAGCGTGGGGCTAATACTCAGAGATTACGGATCACGAATCTGTGGTATTGCTTCCGCCATGTTCTCCTGCCAGCATGCCGTACAAAGCCGTCATAGTTATCTGCCTTTCGCCTCTCAACGCTTTCTTATTAAAGACCATGCATATAGAAACGGTCTCGTTCGAGAAAATCTTTGGAGTGAGCCGGAGTAGTTCAAGCAGAGGCCGCTATACCATTTTCAATTTTGTGTCGGCTGGTACGACGATTTACTCGGCCGTAGTCGACGGACATCCGGATCTGCATGATGGCATGGAGGTCACCGTCGCTCTTTCGCGACCGAGGCGCTGGCAACGCATATACGGATGGATCAACCATGATGACGGATCAATTTATGGTGACGATGGCGTCGCCATGATCATCCTGGGTGTGGTTGGGGCGTTTCTTGCCTTGGGGTTGGTGATCATGAATTTCGGCCCGAATTCGAGTTGGCTATCGGTCGGACAGAGAAGCGGTATTGGCTTCGGCATCGTTCTTATCGTGACGACCACCTTGCTGGCATTGCGGGAGGGCTGCATGTGCTTTCGCGCGATGAAAGCATTGAAGCGGACAATGTCTAATTGAATCAGTCCATTCAACAACTGCACAATTTGTGAGCCGGGATCGGCCGAGCCCCTTACATAGTGGTGATTCAGGCGGCTTGATGGTGATACATCAGAGCAAACGACTACCCATAGGTGCTATGTAAAAAAGCGCCGCCTATCGACACGCGATAAGCGGCGCTACGGCCCGAAGGCCAATCTCAACCGGGAGCGCTGGCGATCAGGCCGACAATGCCGCCTGCACCGCCTCCGGCCGCATCGGCAGGTTGCGCAGGCGGACGCCGGTCAGCGTCGCCACCGCATTGGAAATGGCCGGCGCGATCGGCGGCAGGCCGCTCTCTCCCACGCCGCCCGGCGGGTTGTCGGTCTGGATCACTTTCACCGTGACGTTCGGCACTTCGTTCATGCGCAGCACCGGGTAGTCATGGAAGTTCGACTGCTGCGGCTCGCCGTTCTTGAACACCACCTGCTCCTTCAGCGCGCCGGATATGCCGAACAGGATGCCGCCCTCGATCTGGGTCGCCACGTTCTGCGGCAGCACCGCCACGCCGGCATCCACCGCCGCCCAGACGTTGTGCACGGTGATCGCGCCGGTCTTCTTGTCCACCGACACTTCCGCCACTTCGGCGACATGGGTTTCCCACATGTCGGAGTAGGCGATGCCGAGCGCGCGCCCGGCCGGGCGCTTCTTGCCCCAGCCGGCCATCTTCGCCGCTTCGCGGATGACGGCCTGGGCGCGCGGCTGCTTTTCCAGCAGCTGCAGGCGGTACTGCACCGGGTCCATCTTCCGTTCGGCGGCCAGCTCGTCGATCATGGTCTCGATCGCCATCTTGGTGTAGCCGCCGCCGACGGCGCGCCAGAAGCTGACATCCACGCCGCGCTGCTGACGCACGAACTCGATCTGCTTGTCATGGATGCCGTAGCTGATCTCGGCGCCCTCGTAGAACGGCGAATCCTTGCCGCCGACGCTGGCGAACAGGCCGGGGTTGGCGCGGGCATAGATGGACTCGCCCACCAGGCGGTGATGCCAGCCGACGATGTTGCCCTGCGCATCCAGGCCGACTTCCATGTGCTGGGCGACCAGCGGACGGAACTTGTCGTGCCTGACGTCGTCCTCGCGAGTCCAGGTCACCTTCACCGGGCGGCCGTCGGCTTCCTTGGCCATCAGCGCGGCGTCGATGGAGAAGTCCGGCTCCACGCGGCGGCCGAAACCGCCGCCCATCAGCGTGGTGTTGATGGTGAGGTTGGCCGGCTGCACCTTGAGGATGGCGGCCAGCGCGCCGGCGGCGATCGACGGCCCTTGGGTCGGCGTCCACAGTTCCAGCTTGTCGCCGGTCCAGCGCGCGGTGGCGTTCATCGGCTCCATCGTCATGTGCGCCACGTGCTGCGCCTGGACATCGGCCTTCAGCACCTTCGCCGCCTTGGCGATGTTCTCCCGCGCCTCGCCATGCTTCTCGGCGACCACGCCGATCTTGGATGCGTCGAGATCGTTGGCCACCGCCTGGTACGCCTTGACCACTTCCTCGCTGTCGTAGGTCTTCGCCGGCGAATCGCCGCTCCAGGTCACCTTCAACGCTTCCTTCGCCTGGCGCGCGGCCCAGGTGTTTTCCGCCAGCACGCCGACGCCGTAAGGCAGCATCACCGTCTTGACGTAGCCCTTGACCGCCTTGGCGCCGCTGTCGTCGACCGACACCGGCTTGTCCTTCTGCACCGGGGCGCGCAGGATGGCGCCGTACAGCATGTTGTCGAGGCGGACGTCGATGCCGTATTTCGCGCGGCCGGTGGTCTTGTCCTGGATGTCGATGCGCTTGACGCCCTTGCCGATGTAGCGGCAATCCTTGATCGGCTTGAGCATGGCCGGGGTGACCTGCGGCAGCTTGTCCGGCACCTGGGCGAAGGCGGCGATCTCGCCATAGCCCATGCGGCGGCCGCTCTTCGCATGCTTGACCACGCCGGGTTCGGTGGACAGTTCCGCAGCCGGCACGCCCCACTTGTCGGCGGCGGCCAGCAGCAGCACCTGGCGCGCCTGGGCGCCGGCCAGGCGCAGCGACTCGTAATAGCCGCGGGTGGTGCGGGAAGCGCCGGTGGCCATGGCGCCGCCGAACAGCTTGTTGCCGTAGGATTTGGCGTCGAGGCCGGCCTGTACGACTTTTACCTTGCTCCAGTCGGCATCCAGGTCCTCCGCCACGCACAGCGGCATGGCGGTCATGGTGCCCTGGCCCATTTCGGAAGCGGGGGAAACGATGGTGACGATGCCGTCGGTGCCGATGGTGATCCACTGGTTCGGCGCCATGCCGGACTGCTGGGCTTGGGCCAGTCCGGCAGCGGCGAGGCCGCCGGCGCCGAAGGACACGCCGATCACGGCGCTGCCGGTGCCGAGCAGGAACTGGCGGCGCGAGAGCTTGATGCTGGTGCTGTGCTGGTCCATGCTCAGGCTCCCTTGCGCGTGCCGCATGCGCGCTCGATGGCGCAGACGATCTGGTTGTAGGTGCCGCAGCGGCAGACGTTGCCGCTCATCGCATCCACGATCTGCTTGCGGTTGGGCTTGGGATTGGTTTTCAGGAAGGCGGCCGCGGTCATGATCTGGCCGGACTGGCAGTAGCCGCACTGCGGCACGTTCTCCGCCACCCAGGCCTTCTGCAGCGGATGCTCGCCGTTCTTCGACAAGCCTTCGATGGTGGTGATCTTCTTGCCTTCCAGCGCTGCCACCGGCATTACGCAGGAGCGGGTGGCCGCGCCGTCGACGTGCACCGTGCAGGCGCCGCACTGGGCCATGCCGCAGCCGAACTTGGTGCCCGTCATGCCTAGGGTATCGCGCAGCACCCACAGCAGCGGGGTATCCGGCGCGACGTCCGCCTCCAGTTTCTTGCCATTGATGTCTAATTGCATGAATCGTCCTTGTTTATTGTTGATGATGCATGTGGCGCCGGTCAGGAACGCCACGCTGTCTCCGCATCCGCCGCCGCCCTGCCAGCCGGGGATCGGGCAATATTACCAGCGGATTATTGCTTTGGCGCATGCTTTCGAAACCGAGTGTCACGACAGCCGCGAGGTGCATGCGATAAAAATGAGCGCGCTATAAAAATATAGCCCGCTCAAACATGACCATGATATATTAGCGCGCTGAACACCGGAAGACGCTGGCCTTTTCAGCGATTGCCGGCGATGATGGCTTAGCCGAACCGCAGGACCACAACAAGACGGCCTGGCCACATCCCTTACCAGAAGGAGACCACTTTGAGCCATTTCAACGACATCGATCAGAAGCGCCGTCAGCTGACCCGGATGCTGCTTGCCGCCGCTGGCACCGCCATGGCCGGCGCGACTCCGGCGCTGCGCGCCCAGCCCAAGCTGGTGAACGGCCAGATCAAGATCATCGTTCCCTTCACGCCCGGCACCACGCCCGATCTCTGCGCGCGACTGCTGCCCACGACCATCACCAAGCGTCTCGGCCAGCCGTCGTATGTGGAGAACCGTCCCGGCGCTTCCGGCATCATCGGCAGCGAGGCGGTGGCCAAGGCCGCGCCCGACGGCCAGACGGTGATGGTCAGCACCAATACCGCGCTGACCCTGCCTTACTTCTACAAGAAGGTGCCGTTCGACGTCATCAACAGCTTCGAGCCGATCGGCATGATCGGCAACACCAACTATGCGCTGGTGGCCCATCCTTCCTTCCCGGCATCGAACGTGAAGGAAATGATTGCCTACCTGAAGAAAAACCCGAACCAGGTTACTTACGCCTCGCCGGGCAAGGGCACCTTCCACCACCTCTGCATGGAGCAGATCGCCAGCATGACCGGGGTGCAATGGAACCACGTTCCCTACAAGGGCAGCGCCCCGGCCTTCCAGGACCTGCTCGGCGGCCACGTCATGCTGACCATCATGCCGCTGCACATGGCGGTGCCGCTGGCCAACAGCGGCAAGCTGAAGATCTTCGGCGCCACCCGCAAGGAACACGACCCGACCTTCCCCAAGGTGCCGACCTTGCACGAAGCCGGTGTCACCAACTTCAATGCCGACGGCTGGTATGCGCTGTGGGGTCCGAAGGGCATGTCCAAGGAACTGGTGGCCGCCTACAACGCGGCTCTGCGCGAGGCCATCCAGTCGCCCGACGTCAAGACCACGCTCGACCAGCAGGGCATCAACCCCAAGCTGGGCACGCCGGAAGAATTGCTGAAGACCGCCCGCGCCGAGTACGAGTACTGGGGCAAGGTGATCAAGGACGCGAAAATCGAGCAGGAGTAAGGAATTCAACCACAGAGGTTGAGGTTTTCGGCCGGCGCATTGCGCCGGTTTTTTTTAACCGCGGTGTTTTTTCAAGGCGGCGTGGCCGTAATGAATGGCTTTCGCTTGCGGTGGTACCAAGCAGGTAACCGAATGGTCTTTGACTGCCGCGTTTCATGAGAATGCAAGAGGGACTTGCCATGGACGGTTCCGATTGAGCGAGGCAGGGCATCGGCGGCTGTCGCAGACATCGCATCACACACATGATGTGCGGGTGTACATACGTACGCTTGCCGTGGCGGTGCCGCTGGCCACGGGAATGTGCGCGCAGCGCGGGAGCATCGTGGAATACGTCCGCGCGATGGGGAGGGCACCTGCCGAGGAAAATTCGATGACAAGGCAGGTTGCCGCTCGGGGCCTTGCTGCTTTCCAAGCCGGCTACGGTCGCAAAGAATGAGTGGCAGGAAACCTACAACGAAATCTTGCCCCAGAGAAAGAAATCAATGTAAGCTTCTGCCGTCCTTCGGGTGGACGTGCCATGGAGTGAGCCGCAGTTGATCCGTTGAGACAAAGCCTACCTATTGCCGCCTTACGTTCCTCATTCTGTTTTCCGTTTAAAACGGAAACGCTCATCCTCGTCTGATTAGACCCATGCTTTCAATGAACACGATAAGACAGGCGCTTTCGGGCCTGAAGGCTCCGGTTTGGAGTCTCGGCGCCAGCCTGGCTTTCTGGTTTTGCCTGCTGTCGACCGCGCTCACGCTGGTGATCGTTTATGTCATTGGCATTTCCGCCACTGCCAAGATGCGTGAGCAAGTAGGCATGCAGCTTGCAAACCTGGCATTCCAGGCGAGTGACAAGCTGGACAAGGGCATGTTCGAACGCTATCGGGAATTCGAGCTGCTCGCCGCCCGAAAATTTCTGGCCGACCCGGCCGAGTCCGCAGCCGACAAGCAGCGCCTGCTGGACCAGATGAAGGCAACCTATCCCAGTTACGCCTGGATCGGCATCGCGGACCTGAATGGAAAAGTGCTGGCGGCAACCAATGGGCTGCTGGTCGGCGCCGATGTGTCGAAGCGACCCTGGTTCGGCAATGCGCTGCGAGGGGTTCACATCGGCGATGTCCATGATGCCAAGCTGCTCGCGAGCAAGCTTCCCAATCCCACTGGCGAGCCCCTGCGGTTCGTCGACGTGGCCTTCCCGTTCAGCGACGCGAACGGGCGACCGGTGGGCGTCATTGGCGCCCATTTGAGCTGGAGCTGGGCCGACGATGTGCAACGATCCGTTCTGTCGACAGGCGTGGGCCGGCTGCCAGCGCAGGGCATCGTCGTTGCCAGCGATGGAACGGTGCTGCTCGGCCCGCAAGGCTTGATCGGAATGCGCATCGACCTGCCGAGCGTTGCCGCTGCCCGCGAAGGCCGGGATGGATACATGGTGGAACGCTGGCCCGACGGCAAGCAATATCTGGTCGGCTTCAGTGCGACCCGCGGCTACCAATCCTATCCGGGCTTGGGCTGGAAAATGCTGGTGCGGCAAGATGCGAACGAAGCGTATGCGCAGGTAAGGGAAATGCAGCAGCATGTTTTCTGGAGCGGGCTAACCATCGCCCTGCTGTTTTCCCTGCTGGGGCTCTTCAACGCACGTCGCATCAGCGGGCCCTTGGCATCCCTTTCGGCAGCGGCCAAGGACTTGATGTCAGGGCGGTCATCGAGCTTGCGCCCGGTCGTTTCAGGCTATAGCGAAGTCAACGGACTCGGGTCGGCGCTCTCGGCGCTTGTGACTGACCTGCAGGCAAATCAGCTCGCGCTGCAAAAACTCAATCTCTCGCTCGAGCAGCGAATCGCGGACCGTACGGCGGATCTCGCTTCGAGCGAAGCAAGACTGCGCACCATTACAGACAGCATCCCGGTGCTGATCGCCTATGTTGACGGCGAAGGGCGCTGCAATTTCATCAATCGCGTGTGCGAACAATGGCTTGGCGCGCCGCCTGCCGCTTATCTGGGCGCCACGCTTGGCGCCATCCTCGGCGAGCCTGCGTACGCCAAGCTTCTTCCGCAAATCGCCAAGGCGCGGCAAGGAGAAGCCGTCACGTTTGACCACTCCCGTCCAGCCGGCAACGGTGTGCAGCATCTGCAGCTGCAATTCATCCCTGACGGCATGGCGGCCGGCAAGGGACACTGCCCGCACGGATTCTATGTGGTGGCGCATGACGTCACGGACACCCGGAACTATCAGCTGGCATTGCAGCAGGACTTGTTGACCGACGCGCTCACGGGATTGCCGAACCGGGCCGCCTGCATGCAACGCCTCAGGGATGCCATCTTCCGCGCGCGGCGCAGCGGAAAGCAGATGGCCGCCATGTTCCTGGATATCGATTGCTTCAAGGCGATCAATGACACATATGGTCACCAGGTTGGCGATCAGGTATTGCTCGAATTCGGCCGCCGGCTGCGGGCACGCCTGCGCGAGTGCGACATGGTCGCCCGTCTGTCCGGCGACGAGTTCGTGATCGTTGCCGAGGACCTGGACCAGGCGCATGCGGCCGCTGTCGTCATGGCCGAAAAGATACTGGATGCGATCAATTCACCGATGCAGGTGGACGGACACACCGTCCAGGTCTCGACCAGCATCGGAATCGCCATCAGCGCGGGGGCCGGCACCGCTCCGAACGAGCTTGTCCGGCTGGCGGATCAGGCAATGTACAGCGCGAAAAAAGCGGGACGCAACCGGTACGCCATCCATCCGGCGAAATCATTGAAATCCGAAGCATTCGCCTGAGTTCGGCGGGAATCCGGCAGGAGCGCCGCGAGCCGCTTCAATACGGTAATGACTGCTTTGAATCGAGTCGGTGAAAAGCCTGGCCGCGCCGGTCCGAGACGGCGGGTGAACGGGAGCGACGGGCAGCAACCGAAGGAATGCAAACCGGCGCAAGGATAGGGCGTCATCCATCCGAATCGGACAGGTCAATGCGCCACCGCGGCAGCCAGCCATGCGTCGGCCGGCTGCGGCCGCGCGAAGTAGTAACCCTGCATGCTGCATCCATACTGGGTCAGGAAATCGACTTGGCCTTCCGACTCCACCCCTTCGGCCACGACATGCAAGCCGAGGTGCATGGCCATGCCCAGGATCGACTGCACGATGGCCACGCTATCCGCGTCGTGCGGCACGTCCTTGATGAAGCTTTTGTCGATCTTCAGTTCGTACAGGGGCAGCCGCTTGAGGTAGGCAAGGCTTGAATACCCGGTGCCGAAGTCATCGATGGAAAAGCGAATTCCCAGGGAGGCCAATTCCCGCATCCGTGCGATGGCAGACTCCAAGTCTTCGATCAGCAGACCCTCGGTGACCTCGAACACCAGCCGGCGGGGATTCGCGCCAGTGGAAGCGAGGGCTTGGGTGACTTGCTCAACGAAAGCCGGATGCCGGAACTGTCTCGGGCTCACGTTGATCGACAACGGGCAGGCGTGGCCGGCCGCCTTCGACTCCACTTCAAGCCGGCAAGCCTGCATCAGCACCCAGTTTCCGATTTCGACGATCAGGTCGCTCTGCTCGGCCAGCGGGATGAACAGGTTCGGCGCCACAGCCCCTCGCGACCTGGAATGCCATCGCAATAACAGTTCCGCGCCCCGTGTGGTGCCTTCGGCATCGAACTGCGGTTGGATATGAACCTTGAGCTGCGATTCTTGCAATGCCTGCCGAAGATCCCTCTGCATTCCCAACCGATCGGCGATCTCCAGGCGCATGGCGGTTTCGAACAGGACGACCCGGTCCCGACCGGCATGCTTGGCGCGGTAGACGGCGATGTCGGCTTCCTGCAGCAGCAGGGTCTTCGTGTCGCCGACTTTGGGAAACAGGGTCACGCCGATGCTCGCGCCGGAGAAGCAGGAGCCGCCATTGATCGCCACCGGCTGTTTGAGCGCCGATTTCAACTTCATGGCCAGGTCCATGGCGGCGGTCGCCGCTTCGTCCTGGGTGGCGCCCAGATCGGTCGCGACCAGGATGAACTCGTCGCCGCCGAGGCGGTAGAGCGTGGTGTGATCGTCGACATGCCGATTCATGCGTTCGGCAACGGTCTGCAGAAACATGTCTCCGGCCGAGTGGCCGTGCATGTCGTTGATGTCCTTGAAATTGTCGAGGTCGATGTAGAACAGGCCGCCGATTTTCCTGTCCCTCAGGAGCGCATCGATCTGTTGATCCAGCCTGTCGGAGAGCAGTCTGCGGTTGGGCAGGCCGGTCAGCGCATCGTAAAAGGCCAGTTCGTAGATACGGGATTCGCGCCGCTTCTGATCGGCCAGATTTTCTTCAATGACATCGAGCATGCCGTTGAATTGCGTCGCCACTTCCGCCATCTCCAAGGGGCCCAGGATGGGTGCGCGCTGGCTATGGTCGCCCGAGGCGACCGTTGCGGCGGTTTTCTGCAGGACCGCGATCGGGCGGGCGATGCGGTTGCCGATGGCGATGGCAAGCAGCGCCAGGCAAAGCAGGGTTGCCGAACCGAACAGCGCATTGTTCAGCGCGGTGCTTCGTGATGCCTTCAGGACGTTGCTTGTCGCAATGCCGGCGATGGCGAACCAGTCGGTGCCAGGTATGGGGACAAAACCGTAAATGCGCTCCACGCCTTGCGAGGATTGGGATTTCCCCGTTCCATCGCGCTGGCTCAACACCATTTCGACGGCGTCCACGCCGCGCAGATTTTTCCCGACGAATTCTTCGGGCGCGTGTGAGCGGGAAATCATCGTGCCGTCGGAAGCGAAGATGGAGACGATGATCGAATCCGGAAGATCCTGCTTGCTCGCGATCGGCCTCATGTTGACCAGGTCGATGGGCAGTTGCAGCGCCCCGATGACCTGCCCTTTCTCATCCTTGATGGGCGCAGCCAGCACCGATACGGTCTTGCCGGTCACGACGCCTTTGTAGGGCGGCGCGACGATGAACTGTTTTTCCGCATGCACCTGCTTGAACCATTGCGTGTCGGCGACCCGGGTGTTCACGTTCTGCGGCTGCGGCATGCTGGAGCAGATGATATAGCCATCGATGCTCGACTGGCTCAGGTTGGCGAAGTGCGGATGCAGGTCCTTGAATTCATCGAAGATCGGATCGCACTTGCCTGACAGACCGCTGCGCCGGTTGGCGATTCGCATAGCCAATGATTCAAGCAGATTCCGCGCGTCCGACAGAAAGGCCTGGGTGTTGTTGGCGGTTATCCTGGCCAGCGTATAGGCTTCGTTGGCGGCCGCCCTCTCCGCCTGTTGAAACTGGCTATAGGCATTCCAGGCGACAAGGATGAAAGCGGGGAGAATCGTCGCGAGGATAACTCCATACAGGTAAGTCCGGACCCGCCAGTCCCGAAGGCGCGCTTTCATGAGTCAAATCAAAGAATGAGGTTGCCCATTCTCGTTCATTCGACCGCATTGCGAAAGTCCAGAACGGTCCAGGCGGCACCGGCTCTCCGCCATCGGCGGATTTGTCGACGAAAACTTGCTTAAAAGACCACGCTGTCGCCGGAATGTTGTCCGTAATGAAATCGGTGCAACAGCGCAGCCTGGCCAGCCGTCCTGAGGGTGAAGCAGCCGGTCAATCCCGAAGGATGTTCGGCGGACGCTCCCGTTTTGCTCAGTGCAGCTTCTTGAGTGCGTCCGGCTTGTGGGCCGCTTCGGCACCGGTCTTGTCGCTTTCCACCAGGTATTGCGGCTCATCGGGCGATGCATCGACATGATGGCCCTTGATGCTGGTGGGCGAGGTCAGCTTCTTTTTCACGATCCCTTGAACCGACCCTTGCGACGAATGCCACTCGACTTTATCGCCTTTCTTGAACGAATTTGTCATGTTGTGCTCCTTGAGAGAAAACGCCAGCCCCAGCGGCCGGCTCTGCAATCATCAACGCGGCGCGCTCGGAACGCCACAGCCCGCAACCTGCATCGGATCCCGAAGGCCTTGGAAGCATTCCTGGGAACGGCCTCTGGTCAGGTGGTGAACTTGGATGGCATTGCTGCCAGCGTGGATTGCGCCCATGGCCTTTTTATCATGCGGCCCCGCCTGATTGGCCGACGCCGGATGTTCTCAGGGGACGACATCGAGTCCTTACCTGTACAAGACCAAGTGTTTCGACGTGAACGCATCGTTCTGGATGCCGCCCACCACGATGCCGCGACGCGCGCAGTCACCGGCTCCATGGCCTTCTCCAGGATGTCGTTGGTGACGAGCACCGACTGCCCGTGTCCAAACGGCACAGCCGGAAGGACGCTCTTCTAACCCGGTCAATTTTGACTTAGATCAAGGTTGCGCCGAGGACCAAAAACGTACACTGCGACCGTCGATTCGCCAGACCGCATTCCGCGTCCGGCGTTGCTGGAGCCAGTCATCATGTCAGTCGCCATCCCCCACGAATCCGCCATTTCCGCCGTCAGGTTCGATCCCGACCTGGTGCGCAGGCTGAGCCAGCTCGGCCCGCGCTATACCTCGTATCCCACCGCCGACCGCTTCACCGAGGCCTTCCGCGTCGGCGATTATCTGCAGTCGGTGTCGAACGTGCGGACCCGGGGGGCGCGCAATTCGCTGTCGCTGTACGTGCACATCCCGTTCTGCGAGAACCTCTGCTACTACTGCGCCTGCAACAAGATCGTCACCAAGAACCGCAGCAAGGCCGAAACCTATCTCACCTACCTGAAGCGCGAGATCGAGATGCAGGGCAAGCTCTTCGCCGGCCTGAACCGGGTGGAGCAGCTGCACTTCGGCGGCGGCACGCCGACTTACCTGAGCGACACGCAGATGGAAGACCTGATGGCCCATCTGCGTCGCCACTTCCAGTTCGCCGACGACCAGACCGGCGAGTACTCCATCGAGATCGACCCGCGCACCGTCGATGCCGAGCGCATCCATTCGCTGCGCCGCCAGGGCTTCAACCGCATCAGCCTCGGCGTGCAGGATTTCGATCCCGAGGTGCAGAAGGCGGTCAACCGCGTGCAGTCCGACGAGCAGACCCTCGGCGCCATCGCCGCGTCCCGCGAAGCCGGCTTCCGCTCCATCAGCATCGACCTGATCTACGGCCTGCCGAAGCAAAGCGAAGCCACCATGGCGCAGACCCTGGCCAAGGTGATCCAGGCCTCGCCGGACCGCATCTCGATTTACAACTACGCCCACCTGCCGCACCTGTTCAAGGCCCAGCGCCGCATCGCCGACCATGTGCTGCCCGACCCGGAAACCAAGCTGCGCATGCTCGCCCTGTGCATCGACCGCCTGACCGCCGCCGGCTATGTCTACATCGGCATGGACCATTTCGCCAAGCCGACCGACGACCTCGCCGTGGCTCAACGCCAGGGCCGCCTGCACCGCAATTTCCAGGGTTATTCGACCCATGCGGAAGCGGACATGGTGTCGGTCGGCGTCTCCGCCATCAGCGCCGTCGGCGCCTCGTATAGCCAGAATGAAAAGACGCTGGACGCCTACTACGAGCGCATCGAGATGGGCGAACTGCCGGTGGCGCGCGGCATCGCGCTCAGCAGCGACGACCTCCTGCGCCGCATCATCATCCAGATGTTGATGTGCAATTTCGAGCTTTCCATTTCTGCGCTGGAACTCGTGCATCCGATCACTTTCGAGGACTACTTCGCGCCGGAACTGCAGCGCCTGCGCCAGATGGAAAAGGATGGCTTGGTCGCCATCGGCAGCGACTGGATCACGGTGACGCCGGCGGGTCGTCTCCTGGTGCGCAATATCTGCATGGTGTTCGACCGCTATCTCACCAGCCGTACGGCGGTCGCGCAGGCGATCGAGCCTGAGTCGCATATTTTGGTGCAGGCGCCGCCGCGGCCGCGCTATTCGCAAACCATCTGAACCAAGAGCCTATGTTCCTTGCCACCAGTCCGATCGCGCTGCTGCCGTTCTTCCTCATCGGCCTGCTTGGCAGCGTGCATTGCGTCGGCATGTGCGGGGGCATCGTCGGCGCGCTGTCGGCCGCCGGCGGCAAGCGTCGCATCCCGATAGCGGTGGCCGGCGGCTCGGCCGCATTGAGCCAGGCCGCCGCCTTCGATGATGCCTTGCGCGTCGTTTCCTACAATGCCGGCCGTCTTGCCAGCTATGCCACGGCCGGCGCCATTGCTGGCGGTTTTTCCGCCGGCGCGCGCGCGCTCGGCCTGCTGTCGGTGGTGCAGACCGCGGGCTACTGGCTTGCCAGCCTGATGCTGGTGGCGCTCGGCCTGACCCTGATGAATGTCTGGCAAGGCCTGTCGCATATCGAGCGCCTCGGCCGCGTCCTGTGGCGCCGGATCCAGCCGCTGACCAGACACTTCCTGCCGATGGACACGCCGCTGCGCGCGTTCGCCTTGGGCGGCCTGTGGGGCTGGCTGCCCTGCGGCATGGTGTACAGCATGCTCACCACCGCCATGCTGAGCGGCTCCGCCGCCAGCGGCGCGGCCATCATGCTGGCCTTCGGCGCCGGCACCCTGCCGATGCTGTTTTCGCTCGGCATGTTCGGCGCCCGCCTGCAAGCCTGGACCCGCTCGCCCAGGGTGCGTCTGGCCGCCGGCCTGCTGGTGCTGGGCTTCGGCCTGCTCGGCCTGGCGCGCGCCGCCACCGGCGGCCTGCCGCTGGGCTGGCTGGAAGCGCTGTGCCTGACGCCGGGAGCGCACTGATGGGCGACGCTTCCTGTTTCCATTGCGGCACGCCGGTGCCGCCCGGCTCCCATTGGTCGGTGCAGATCGACAGCGCGCCGCGCGCCCTGTGCTGCCCCGGCTGCGCCGCGGTCGCCCAGGCCATTGTCGACAACGGCCTGGATGACTACTACCGCAGCCGCAGCGGCTTATCGCCGAAGGCGGACGATGAGTCCCTGGTGCCGCCGGAGCTGATGCTGTACGACGCGCCGGAAGTCGTCGCCGATTTCGCCGCGCAGGCGCGAGCCGAAGAGGGCGTGCTCGAAGCCACGCTGTCGATCGGGAACATCCGCTGCGCCGCCTGCGTCTGGCTGATCGAGCGCCGGCTGCTGCAGGTGCCCGGCGTGCGCGGCGCGCAGCTCAACGTCGCCGCTGAGAAGCTGCGGGTGCGCTGGCAGCGCGATGCCTGCAAGCCGAGCGACATCTTCGCCGCCCTGCGCGAGCTCGGCTATGCCGCCTATCCCTACGACCCGGCGCGCCACCAGCAGCAGCTGCAGCTGGGCGAGAAGCGCCTGTTCCGCCAGATGTTCGTCGCCGGCCTGTCGATGATGCAGGTCATGATGTACGCCTACCCGGCCTACATCGCCGCCGACGGCACCATGGAGGCCGACATGGCGCGGCTCATGCGCTGGGCCAGCCTGGCGCTGACCCTGCCGGCGGTTTTCTATTCCGCCCTGCCTTTCTTCCAGGGCGCGTGGTCCAATCTGAAGAGCCGCATGCTCGGCATGGACGTGCCGGTGGCGCTCGGCATAGGCGCCGCCTTCCTCGGCAGCGTCATCGCCACGCTGCGGGACAGCGGCGAGGTGTATTTCGATTCGGTGACGATGTTCATCTTCCTGCTGATCGGCAGCCGCTACCTGGAGCTGCTGGCGCGGCGCAAGGCGGCATCGGCGCTGGAACGATTGCAGCATGCGCTGCCTGCCTCCGCCTCGCGCCTGCCGGACTACCCGCTCGGAGACGCCGGCGCCAGCGCGGCCCAGACCGTGCCCGCCGCCCAGCTGCGCGCCGGCGATGTCATTCTGATCAAGCCGGGCGAGACCATCGCCGCCGACTGCCGCATCCTCGAGGGCGATACCCGCATCGACGCCTCGCTGCTGAGCGGCGAGAGCCGGCTGCTGCGCAAGGCCGCGGACGACGAGCTGCCCGGCGGCGCGGTCAACGTGTCGCAGGCAGTCATCGCCCGGGTGCTGCGCCCGACACGGGAGAGCACGCTCTCGGCGCTGCTGAAGCTGGTGGAGCGGGCAGGGGAGGAGAAGCCGCGCCTGGCGCTGTGGGCTGACCGCGTCGCCGCCTGGTTCGTCGGCGGCCTGCTGCTGCTGGCGGCGGCGGTGTTCGCCTGGTGGCACTGGGCCGACCCGTCGCGCGCCTGGCCGATCGCCATCGCGGTGCTGGTGGTGTCCTGTCCCTGCGCGCTGTCGCTGGCCATGCCGACCGCACTCGCCGCCGCCGTCGATCGCCTCGCGCGGCAGGGCGTGCTGGTGGTGCAGGCGCATGTGCCGGAAACCCTGCAGCGCGCTACTCATGTCATCTTCGACAAGACCGGCACCCTGACCCATGGCCGCCCGGTTTTGCGGCGGATGGCGGCGCTGGGCAGCGCCAGTGAGACAGACTGCCTGCGCATCGCCGCGGCGCTGGAGTCGGGCTGCGCCCATCCGCTCGCCGCGGCCATCATGGCGGCCGCACGGAAGCAGGCGCTCGCCGTCCCGGGTGTTTCGGCGACCAACCAGACCAATGGCGCGGGAATCGAAGGCACGCTCGACGGCCGGCGCTACCGGCTCGGCCATCTCGCCTTCGTCGGGGAGGTCGCCGGCGCCGCGGCGGACGACGGCAGTCCCGACAGCGACGCCACGCCGGTCTATCTCGGCTGCGACGGGCAGTGGCTGGCGCGGCTGGAACTGGTGGACACGGTGCGTGCCGACGCCCGCGACGTCGTGCGCCATTTCAAGGCGATCGGCAAGCGCATCATGCTGCTCAGCGGCGACGGCGAGGCGGTGGTGCGCCATGTCGCCGCCGACCTCGGCATCGACGACGCCCATGGCGGGCAGAAGCCGGAATGCAAGCTGGCCTTCGTGCAGCAATTGCAGCGCGAGGGCGCGGTGGTGGCGATGGTGGGCGACGGCATCAACGACGCGGCAGTGCTGCAGGCGGCCGATGTGTCCTTTGCCATGGGCGCCGGCGCGGCAATCGCCCAAACCCATGCCGACGCGGTGCTGCTGACCGACCGCCTGTCTTCCCTCATCGACGCGGCCGACGCCGCCCGCCAGACCATGGCGGTGGTGAAGCAGAACCTGGCCTGGGCCAGCGTCTACAACCTGATCGCCATCCCGTCGGCGGCGCTCGGCCTGCTCAATCCCTGGCTGTCGGCGGTGGGGATGTCGGTCAGTTCGGTGGTCGTGTTGTTGAATGCGCTGCGGCTGCGCCGGGTGCCGCGGCAGCGCACGCCGGCCGTGAAAAGCGTCGAGCTGGCGCCGTCCGCATAGGCCTGGCGCGCTTTCATTTGATGCCGGTCATGCCGGCAAGCGCGAGGCATGCCGATCGCCGGATTGCCATGGTCTCATTGACATGAAGGCGCGCCGGTCTTCGCGGCAACCGGTGCAGCCGCCCTGCCATGCCGCATCGTTTCCGGTTTGAAAGCATGCCCCTGACCGACTCCTTGCGTGCGCTTTGCGAACGCCTTGCCAAATGCGTCGGCGTCGTGGCCGCGGCCGGCCTGCTGCTCGCCGGCTGCGGCGGCGGCGTGGTCGATGTCGCCTTCGTGTTCGGCGATCCCTGGCCGGTCTTTTCCCGTCCCCTTTACGAACGCCTGCAGCGGCCGGTCATCGCCGGCCTGCAGTTCGTGAATTCCGCCCGGCCCGACGACAGGGACCTCACCGGCGCGGACGGCACCTATTTCGGCTATGGCGGCGGCGATGTCGTCACCTTCCTCGTCGGCGACCTGGTGCTGTTCGCGCTGCCCGGCGACCTGCCGAGGGACTTCACCTCGCTGTACGAAGCCGCCCGCTACCAGGTGTCGCCGCTGACCAGCGACACGGCGGCGGAAAACCTGGCCGCCTTCCTGATCACCCTCGACGACGATGGCAATGCCGGCAACGGCATCCAGATCCCGGCCCGGGTCCGGTCCGCTGCCAATGGCATACGCATCAACTTCAACCAGACCTCGGCCGCCTTCTACGCCGACCCGGCGGTCCAGTTCGCGGTGTCGGTGCTGTCGGCCAATACCGCCGCCGGCCAGCGGGCGCTGCCGCCGCGCGCGACTGCCGTGGCGATCCTGCAGTAGCCCGCCATTTTTGACCCAGATCAAGCGCGGCCGGTCTTCCCCCGGTACTCTCGCCGCATGGAATCCCTCTATCTGCTCGTCCCGCTCAGCGTCGTCATCGTGTTCCTCGCGATCTGGCTGTTCTTCCGCATGTCCGACAGCGGCCAGTTCGACGACATGGTAGGACCGGCCATGCGCATTCTGCAGGACGACGATGCGCCGGATGCCGAGCGCAAATGAACCCCGCATCGAACGGCATTCCGGCGCACTCGGCATCATGCCGATAAGCGCTTTCCAAAACGCCTAGCCGGCGCTCATCAGCCATCGCCGGCGGCGCAAGCCCGCCGAAGGCCTGCCCATTTTTTAAGCAGGTTCTGCTGCAAGGCGAGCAACGCCGCGCAAGCGATTCCATGCCATGCGCAGGCCATCGCATGCAGCGTTCGAAGCGCCGCGCAATGCCCCTCCTGCAAGCCTAACAGGCAACTTCCTTATCTCTTTTTCCAGCGCTTTTCATGCTCGATCGACCCGCACGCGGCGCACTTGGGCCAATTTGATTCAGGTCAAGTTTTTTGAGGTCTTGCCACGTAACCTGCCAGCATCGTACTAGCACCTCTGGAGAACCTATCGTGGACACCGCAAACAATTACAACTACAAGGTCGTGAAGCAATTCGCGATCGCGACGGTTGTCTGGGGCGTGGTCGGCATGCTGGTCGGCGTCTGGATCGCCGCCCAACTCGCCTGGCCGGCGCTCAACCTGGACATCCCCTGGCTGACGTACGGCCGCCTGCGGCCGCTGCATACCAATGCCGTCATCTTCGCCTTCGGCGGCTGCGCGCTGTTCGCCACGTCCTATTACGTCGTCCAGCGTACCAGCCAGGCGCGCCTGTTTTCCGACGCGCTGGCCGCCTTCACCTTCTGGGGCTGGCAGGCGGTCATCGTCGCCGCCGCCATCACCCTGCCGATGGGCCTGTCCTCCGGCAAGGAGTACGCCGAACTGGAGTGGCCGATCGACATCCTGATCGCCCTGGTCTGGGTGGCCTACGCCTTCGTCTTCTTCGGCACCATCGTCAAGCGCAAGGTGTCCCACATCTATGTCGCCAACTGGTTCTTTGGCGGCTTCATTCTGGCGGTGGCCCTGCTGCACATCGTCAACAGCGCCGCCGTGCCGGTGTCGCTGACCAAGTCCTACTCCGCCTACGCCGGCGTGCAGGACGCGATGATCCAGTGGTGGTACGGCCATAATGCGGTGGGCTTCTTCCTGACCGCCGGCTTCCTCGGCATGATGTACTACTTCATTCCGAAGCAGGCAGAGCGCCCGGTGTTCTCCTACCGCCTGTCGATCGTCCACTTCTGGGCGCTGATCTTCACCTACATGTGGGCGGGCCCGCACCACCTGCACTACACCGCGCTGCCCGACTGGGCGCAGTCCCTCGGCATGGTGTTCTCGCTGATCCTGCTGGCACCGTCCTGGGGCGGCATGATCAACGGCATCATGACCCTGTCCGGCGCCTGGCACAAGCTGCGCACCGACCCGATCTTGAAGTTCCTGGTGGTCTCCCTGTCCTTCTACGGCATGGCCACCTTCGAAGGCCCGATGATGTCCATCAAGACCGTCAACGCGCTGTCGCACTACACCGACTGGACCGTCGGCCACGTCCACGCCGGCGCCCTCGGCTGGGTCGGCTTCATCACCATGGGTTCCATCTACTACCTGGTGCCGCGTCTGTGCGGCAAGCAGGAAATGTGGAGCGTGCGCCTGATCGACACCCACTTCTGGGTCGCCACCATCGGCATCGTGCTGTACATCGCGTCCATGTGGATCGCCGGCGTGATGCAGGGTCTGATGTGGCGCGCGGTGAATGCCGACGGCACGCTGACCTACACCTTCGTCGAAGGCGTCAAGGCTACCTATCCCTACTACGTGATCCGCTTCGGCGGCGGCCTGCTCTACCTGAGCGGCATGGTGATCATGGCCGTCAATGTGTTCCTCACGGTGCGCGACGGCACGGCGGTGGAAGCCAGGATCGACGCCGTCCCGGCCAGGAAGGCCGAGGAACTGAAAGCCGCAGCCTGAGCGCAATGGAAACCATTCGGAGCTAGCAATGAAATTCACCCATGACAAAATCGAGAGGAATCCCTGGCTGCTGATCGCGCTGGTGATTCTGGTGGTCAGCGTCGGCGGCCTCGCCGAGATCGTGCCGCTGTTCTTCCAGAAATCCACCACCGAGCCGGTGGCGGGATTGAAGCCCTACGAGCCGCTGCGCCTGGTCGGCCGCGACATCTATGTGCGCGAAGGCTGCTACAACTGCCATTCGCAGATGATCCGCCCCTTCCGCGCCGAAACCGAGCGCTATGGCCACTACTCCGTGGCCGGCGAGTTCGTGTATGACCGTCCGTTCCAGTGGGGCTCCAAGCGCACCGGTCCGGACCTGGCCCGGGTCGGCGGCCGCTACAGCGATGAGTGGCACCGCATCCACCTGACCAATCCGCGCGACGTGGTGCCGGAGTCGAACATGCCGAGCTATCCGTGGCTGGCGAAGAACAAGCTGAACCCGCAGGAAGTCGTGCCGAAGATGCAGGCCCTGAGGACCCTGGGCCATCCCTACACCGACCAGGAAATCAAGGAAGCGCCGGAACAGCTGGCCGACAAGACCGAGCAGGATGCGCTGATCGCCTACCTGCAGGGCATGGGCACCCAGATCAAGACCCGGAGGTAATCATGGAACTGGACCAGATCTTTCTCGACGCCCGCAGCGTCATCACCGTGATCAGCTTCATTACCTTCCTCGGCATCATCTGGTGGACCTACGGCATGCACCGCCGCGACGACTTCGATGCCGCCGCCCGCCTGCCGCTGGAAGACGATGCCGAAACGCCACGCATGGAGAACAATCGTGTCTGACTTCACCAACGAATTCTGGAGTATCTACATCACGGTGCTGACGGTGCTCGGCATCGCCGGCTGCGCCCTGCTGCTGTGGGCGCAGGCCAAGGTGAAGATCGAAGCCCCCGTCGGCGCCGACGGCAAGCCCGGCACCACTGGCCATGTCTATGACGGCCTGGAGGAGTACAACAACCCGATGCCCCGCTGGTGGATGTGGCTGTTCTACATCACCATCGTGTTCAGCGTGATTTACCTGGTGCTGTACCCGGGCCTCGGTTCCTACGCCGGCAAGCTCGGCTGGGCTTCCACCGGCCAGTACCATGACGAGCTGAAAAAGGCCGACGCCGACTACGGCCCGCTGTTCGACAAGTACCTGCAGCAGGACATCCGGACCGTGGCCGCCGATCCCCAGGCTCGCGCCATCGGCGAACGCCTGTTCCTGACTTATTGCGCGCAGTGCCACGGTTCCGACGCCCGCGGCAGCAAGGGCTTCCCCAACCTGACCGACAAGGACTGGCTCTACGGCGGCGCGCCCGACGTCATCAAGACCACCATCCTCAACGGCCGCAATGGCCAGATGCCATCGATGGCCGCAGCCCTCGGTACCGACAAGGATGTGGAGAACGTCGCCCACTACGTCATGACCCTGTCCGGCAATACCGCCGATCCGATCAAGGCGGCATTCGGCAAGTCCAAGTTCGCCGCCTGCGCCGCCTGCCACGGCGCCGAAGGCAAGGGCAACCCGATGCTGGGCGCGCCCAACCTGTCCGACAAGGTCTGGCTGTACGGCGGCAGCGTGGAAACCGTGATGGAAACCGTCAACAAGGGCCGCAACAACGTCATGCCCTCGTTCAAGGACTTCCTCGGCGAGTCCAAGGTGCATGTGCTGGCCGCCTACGTGTGGAGCCTGTCGAACGAAACCGCTGCCTCAGGCGCGGTCGTGGGACAAAAGTAAGCCGTAAAACTGTTGCAACCTGAAAGCCAAACGCAGTGAGTGACATCATGAGCAAGCAGCCGCCGGCGGTCTCCGTCATCAACATGTACGCGGCTCGCGAGGAGATCTATCCGCGCGAAGTGGATGGCTTCTATGCCCGGCTGCGCTGGGCCTGCGTCTGGCTGACCCAGCTCGTGTTCTACGGCGTCCCCTGGCTGACGTGGAACGACCGCCAGGCCGTGCTGTTCGACCTCACGGCCCGCAAGTTCTACATCTTCGGCATCGTGCTCTGGCCGCAGGACTTCATCTACCTCGCGGTTCTGCTGATCATCTGCGCCTTTTCGCTGTTCCTGTTCACCGCGGTGGCGGGACGGGTCTGGTGCGGCTATGCCTGCCCGCAGACGGTCTACACCGAGATGTTCCTGTGGATCGAGCGGAAGATCGAAGGCGCCCGCAGCGCCCGCATGCGCCTCGACAAGCAACCGTGGAGCATGCAGAAGCTGGCGCGCAAGACCGCCAAGCACTTCGCCTGGGGCACGCTGGCGCTGTGGACCGGCTTCACCTTCGTCGGCTACTTCACCCCGGTGCGCGAACTGGCGCGCGAAGCCGCCAGCTTCGGCCTGGGTCCGTGGGAATGGTTCTGGGTGCTGTTCTACGCCTTCGCCACCTATGGCAATGCCGGCTGGATGCGCGAGCAGGTGTGCAAGTACATGTGCCCCTATGCCCGCTTCCAGAGCTCGATGTTCGATGACGATACCCTGATCATCACCTATGACCGGGAACGCGGCGAGCCGCGCGGCGCCCGCTCCAGGAATTCCAAGGCCGATGCCGGGCCGCTCGGCAGCTGCATCGACTGCAGCATGTGCGTGCAGGTTTGCCCCACCGGCATCGACATCCGCGATGGCCTGCAGTACGACTGCATCGGCTGCGCCGCCTGCATCGACGCCTGCAATATGGTGATGGACAAGACCAACCAGCCGCGCGGCCTGATCCGCTACGCCACCGGAAACGGCATGAAGCACCGGCTGTCCAATCGCGACATCCGCCGCCGCACGCTGCGTCCCCGCGTGCTGATCTACAGCGCCCTGCTGCTGCTGGTGGTCGGCGCCTTCTTCGGCACCCTGCTGACCCGCACGCCGCTGAAGGTGGACGTGATCCGCGACCGCGGCGCCCTGAGCCGGGAAGTGGAAGACGGCATGATCGAAAACGTGTATCGCCTGCAGGTGATGAACACCGACGAGTTCCCGCACAGCTACCGCATCAGCGTGATAGGCATCGACAGCATCAGGCTTGCCACGCCCGATGTGGTCGACCTGCCGGCCACCGGATCTCGCGCCGTGCCGGTGCGGGTGCGGGTGAATCACGGCAAGGGCGAGAAGGGCTCGAACAAGATCGCCTTCGAAGTCACGGCGATCGATGCGCCCGATGTAAAAGTCAAGGAAAAAGCGGTATTCCTCGTGCCGCGTTGAAAGGATTCACCATGCAAACCGCTTCCCTTCCCAATCCCGGTTCCGGCAAACCCTGGTACGCCCACCGCTGGCCCTGGCTGCTGGCGCTCGGCCCCACCGCGGTGGTGGTGGCCGGCAGCTACACCGCCTGGCTCGCCGCCAAGGGCCAGGATGCCCTGGTGGTCGACGACTACTACAAGCAGGGCAAGGCCATCAATCTCGACCTCAGCCGCGATCGCGCCGCCTCGGCGCTCGGCATGTCGACCCATCTTGCCTACGATCCGGCCGCCGGCCGCCTCGCCGGCACGCTGGCGCGCGCCGGCCAGCCAGGCACGGATGCGATCCGCCTGCGGCTGGTCCACTCCACCCAGCCCGGCAAGGACCTGAATTTTCTGCTGCAGCCCGACGCGGACGGCCAATTTTCGGTGGCACTGCCCATGCTGGAAATGGCACACTGGCAGGTATTGATGGAAAGCGGCGACGGCAAGTGGCGCCTCAACGGCCGCTGGGCCTGGCCGCAGCAAAGAACCGTCGACATCAAGGCGGACTGACAACCTGTCGATTCGGGCAGCAGAGGAGGTGACGAGATGGCAAGACTGGCAATGGTGGTTCTCTGGCCATCGTTTTTGATCGCGATCGTGGCGGAAGGATTCTTCTTTTCCTGCTTCGATCCGCAGGACATGGCATTCATCGGCAGCCATATCGACATCCCGCCCATGGGCATCTACACCCTGGGCTTCTTCGGCTTCTGGATATTCTGCGGGCTGGCCAGCATGCTGACCTATTACCTGCTGCAGGTGCCGAATTATCCGACCAGCAGCAGCGGAAAGCGGGTTTGATTGCAGCCATTTTCAAAGCGTGCGACAGCTGAAGCGCGCCCAGGGGTGAGGTTCAAGCATAAAGAAAGTTCCCTTCTCAAGGGAGGGGGCGTAGCAGGGGTTTCGCACCGCATGCGGTGCGCCTGCGGAGCCGGTTGCGCTTGCAAGCGCAACCGTGGAAAGGCAGGGGTTTCGCACCGCATGCGGTGCGCCTGCGGAGCCGGTTGCGCTTGCAAGCCCAGCCGTGGGTGAGGTTCAACCACAAAGGAAGTTCCCTCCCTTTCAAGGGGAGGCTTGGGGGCGTAGCAGGGGTTTCGCGGAGCAGCGCTTGCAAGCGCTGCTGTGGGTGGGGATGGGTTTCTATCGCGCTTAGAGAACGTTCTTTACGTGCGGAAGAAACCCAACTCCCGCCAACCTCCCCCTTGAAAGGGGAGGAGCATTCTATGCGGCGCTACCTCCCCACGGTCAGGCTTGCATGTCTGACCGGCTCCACGGGCGCAGAGCAGTGTTCTGCGAAACCCTCACGTCGCTTTTCTCAACTTGAACACGCTCACTGCCTGCGACAGGTGCACCGCTTCCTTGTCCAGGCCTGCGGCCGCCGTCGCCGCTTCCTCCACCAGCTGGGCGTTCTGCTGCGTCACCTGATCGAGATGCGCGACCGCGCCGTTGACCTGGGTGATGCCCTGATTCTGCTCGCCGCTCGCCGTGCTGATTTCCTCGATGATGCCAGCGACCTGCTGCACCGACTGAACGATGTCATCCACCGTGCCCATGGCTTCGGCGACAAGCCGGTTGCCTTCCTCCACCCTGTGCGCCGAATCGTCGATCAGGTGCTTGATCTCCCGGGCCGCGGTGGCCGAGCGCTGGGCCAGGCTGCGCACCTCGCCCGCCACGACGGCGAAGCCGCGCCCCTGCTCGCCGGCCCGGGCCGCTTCGACCGAGGCGTTCAAGGCCAGGATGTTGGTCTGGAAGGCGATGCCGTCGATCAGGCCGATGATGTCCACGATCTTGCGGGCCGAAGCGCTGATGTCGTTCATCGTGGCGCCGACCCGGCTCACGGCCGCGCCGCCGCGCGCGGCCGTTTCGGACGCCTGGCGGGCGAGGGCATTTCCTTGCGCCGCGGCGTCCGAGTTTTGCTTTACCGTCGACGCGAATTGCTCCATGCTGGCGGCGGTTTCCTCCAGGCTGGCGGCCTGGGCGGTAGTGCGGTGCGCCAGGTCGGCGTTGCCGGCGGCGATGGCGCGGGTGCCGGCCTGCATGGAAGCGACATTCGTCCGCACATCCTGGATGATGGCCACCAGGTTGACGTTCATCTGCTGCAGCGCCCGCATCAGCTGGCCCATGTCGTCATGTCCGGCCTGGCTGAACTCTCTGCTCAAATCGCCGGCGGCGATCGCCCGGGCTACCCGGGTCGCCTGCGCGACCGGAGCCGCCACGCCGCGATGCAGCGCCAGCCATTGCCAGCCTTGTAGGGTAATCCCGCCCAGTGCCAGCAGGGCAATCCAGGCGCCGTCGCCTTCCAGTTGCAGGCCGATGCCGGCGCTGGCCGCCATCAGTCCGGCCGACAGCGCGAAATTGCAGCCGAGCTTGCGGGAAAGCGGCATCGCGCGCAGGGCCGCAAGCCAGCCGGCCGGGCCGCGCCGCCGCAGCGCGCCCTGCCTGAGCAGCAGGTGCGCTGCCCGGCCCTCGCGCATGTCGCGGTACAGCGCTTCGCATGCCCGCACCTGGACGTGGCTCGGCCTGGTGCGCACCGACATGTAGCCAAGCGTGCGCCCGCCTTCGGCTATTGGCGTCACGTTCGCCAGCACCCAGTAGTAGCCGCCGTTCTTGCGCCGGTTCTTCACCACGCCGGTCCAGGGGAGGCCGATCCTGATGGTGGCCCACATGTCGGCAAAGGCCGCCGGCGGCATGTCGGGATGCCGGATGATGTTCTGCGGCTGGCCCATCAGCTCGTCTTCCGTGTAGCCGCTGACTTCGCAGAAATAGGGATTGACGTACTGGATGTTGCCATCGAGGTCGGTCTTGGAAACGATGGAGCGGCCTTCGGCCAGCACATATTCTTGGTCCGTTACCGGCAGGTTCAATCTCATCGGTGGGCTTTCTCAATAGCGGATGCGGCTTCTTCGGCCGCGCGGGCTTCCCGCAGCAGGTTCTCGAATGCCGCTGCCGGCATCGGCTTGGCATACAAATACCCCTGGCCGTAATCGCAGCCGGCGGCGGCCAGCAGCGCCTTCTGTCCTGCGCTTTCAATGCCTTCGGCGATGACCTTCAGGCCGAGCTTGTGCGCCATCACCACGATGGCTTCGCTCAGCACCAGGTCGTTCGGGTCGGTTTCTAGGTCGCGCACGAAGGACTTGTCGATCTTGATGAAATCGATGTCGAACTTCTTCAGATAGGAAAGCGACGAGTAGCCGGTGCCGAAGTCGTCGAGGGCGATCTGGATGCCGGCCTGGTGCAGGGCGCGCAGCTTGCCGCCGACGTCGTCGTTGGCTTTCAGCAGCAAGCCTTCGGTGATCTCCAGCACGATGGTCTCGCCGGGGATGGCGTACTCGCGGCAGGTATCGATCCAGCATTCGGGCATTTCGCTGTCGCCGTGGAACTGGGCCGGCGAGACGTTGATGCTGAACTGGATGGGGCTGGATGCCAGCTCGCGCCAGCGCCGCGCCATCTTCGCCACCTCGCGGAACATCCAGTTGCTGAGCGGGACGATCAGGCCGTTGGCCTCGGCGATGGGAATGAAAACGACCGGCGATATCATGCCCCGGGTCGGATGCTGCCAGCGCAGCAGGGCTTCCGCCTTGACGATGCGGTTGCTGTTCAGGTCGACGATGGGCTGGAAATAGATCTCGAAATTCTCGTGCTCGATGGCCTCGCGCATGTCGCGCGCGAGCATGACGCGGGTCTGGGTGGTTTCCAGCATCGAGTGGGTGAAAAAGCAGTAGCGGTTGCGCCCGCTGCTCTTGGCTTCATACATCGCCTGGTCGGCGTTCTTGAGCAGGGTTTCCGCATCATGGGCATCGTTCGGAAACAGGGTGATGCCGATGCTGGCCGAGGTGTACAGCTTCTCGTCCGCAAGCTTGAACGGCGCGCTCAGCCGCGCGATGATCTGCTGCGCGACTTCCTGCACCCGCTCGGTCTCGTCGAGGTCCGACATGACGATGGTGAACTCATCGCCGCCGAAGCGCGCCACGGTGTCGGTCGAGCGCACGCAGGACATGATGCGGTGGCTGGCTTCCACCAGCAGCGCATCGCCCATCTGGTGGCCGAAGGTATCGTTGACTTCCTTGAAGTTGTCGATGTCGATGAACAGCAGCGCGATCGCCTTGTCGGTGCGGCGCGCCCGCATGATGTCGTGCTCCAGCCGGTCGAGCGACATGCGCCGGTTCGGCAGCTGGGTGAGCGTGTCGAAATTCGCCTGGCGCCACATGCGCTCGTCGAAGCGGGTTTTCTCGGTGATGTCGGCAAACAGGGCGACGTAGCGGCAGATTTCGCCGTCCTCGTTGCGGATGGTGTTGATCGTCACCTGCTCCACCAGTTCATCCCCGTTCTTGCGCCGGTTGTGAATGCGGCCGCGCCACGAACCCGTATTCTTCAGGCTGTCCCACATGGCCTCATAGAACGCCTTGTCCTGCTTGCCGGAGCGGAGCATGCTCGGATTCCTGCCGATGGCTTCTATGGCGCTGTAGCCGGTGAGCGTGGTAAAGGCCGGGTTGACGGCGACGATGACATTGTCGGCATCCGTGACCATCATCGCCTCGGCGCTATGTTGGTACACCATGGCCGCCAGCTGCAGCGCTTCTTCCGATTCCTTGCGTTCGCTGATGTCGCACAGGGTGCCGATCATGCGCTGCCCCCGGCCATCGCCGTCCCAGGCCGCCACCATGCCGCGCGCCAGCATCCAGCGCCAGCCACGGTCGCGCGTCTGCATGCGCAGCTCCACCAGGAAATTTTGGCGTTTGCCGGAGAAATAGGCATCGAGCTCCTGCTGCATGCGGTGGCGGTCGTCAGGATGGATGCGGCGCATCCAGCAGGCATAGCTGTGGCCGAAATCGAGATCGCCGAGCAGGGCGGCGAAACGGGGTGAATAGTAGACCTCGTCGGTGGCGAGGTTCCAGTCCCAGACGCCGTCGCCGGCGCCTTCCAGCGCAAACTTCCAGCGCCGCTCGCTGGCCGTGAGCCTGTCCTCGGCCTGCTTGCGTTCGGTGATGTCCTGCACCACTGCGATGGTGGCGTGGCAGCCGTCCAGGCTCATGGGCATGAGGCTGATCTCCAGCGGAAATTCGCTGCCGTCGCGGCGCACGCCGACCAGGCTTTTCTTTTCCGACATCGGCCGGGCGCGCGGCTGTTCCTGGTAGACCGCCCGCTGCCTTTCATGCTGGCCGCGCAGGGCGGCCGGCACCAGCTGATCCACGCCATGGCCGATCAGCTCGCCGTCGCCATAGCCGAAGACGGCATGCGCCGCATGGTTGGCGAAGCGGATGCTGCCGCCTGCATCCGCCATCAGCATCGCATCCGGCGAAGCATTCAGCACATGCGAAACCCGGGCGTCGAGCCCCCTCTTGTAGCGGGTGATGTCGAAAAAGGCGAGCTGGATCAGGCTGCAGTCGCCGCGCTGCGCCGGCCGGCCATGCAGCAGCGCATGGCGCTCGGCGCCGTCGGCACGCCGCAAGCGGCACTCCAGCCCCTCGGCGCGGCCGGCCATGAACTGCGCCAGTACGGATTTCGTTTCAGCGGCGCCCAGCGTGCAAACGGCATCCAGCGTCATGCCGGGCAAGCCGTCGCAGTCCCAGCAGCGCGCGGCGGCATCATTGGCTTCCAGGATGCGTCCGGACTCCGGGTCGACCAGGCAGATGGCGAAGGGCTCGGAGAGACAGGGGGCTGCGGGCGCAGCGCCGCGGCAGAGCGTTTCCGGGACAGACAGGTGACTACTGTTCAGTTTCATCTGGGGACGACCATCATTTACGGGGCGGTCTGCAAGCCTGCGTCCCCGAGGCGATTCGCATTGCTTCGACAGATCCGTTGTCCCTGTGCGCATCGCCACCGAGGCGAGCAGGGCGGTTACCGGTTCATCTGGAGGCAACCGATTGGGATGGATAGTGCTTTGTTACGTCCTGGAAAACTTGATTTGAATCAAAATTTCCCGGGTCCGGTCGAAGCGCGGCCGCGGCCATGCGGGCAATCGTTGTCCCGACATGGCCATCAAGCGCGTGCCTGCGGCACGCGCTGCATGAACAGGTTCAACAGCCGTGCCGGCTGAGGGATTCAGCCGATCTGCTTCAACGCGTCCCGTATTTCTCGAGCGTCGTCCGGCCTGACTAGGCGCGCCACCTCTCTGCCGTCGCGCAGAAAGATCAGGGTTGGCCACAATTTCACGCGGTAGGAGCGGCCGAGCGGACGGCCGGGGCCGTCTTCCACCATGATGCGGCGCATTCCGGGATGGTCGGCCAGGGCGGCGCGGATCGCGGGCTGGGCCGCCTGGCAAAAGCCGCACCAGTTGGTGCCGAACTCGAGAACGGCGGAGCCGGCGAGGGCATCGACTTCCTCGCGCTTGAGGTCGAGGGCGAGATAGGCTTGGCTGGCTTCCATGGCGGTTCCTTGGATTGATTTTGCTTCGACAGCATAAACGGCCCGCCCGTTTTGCGCTGCGCCGGCCCAGGCGGATAACGAGCTCGCGGAAATCCGGTATAAATGACCATCGGCAAATCGCCGCGAACGACAAGACAGGCAAGGAGACAGGCATGCGTTTTCATGACAAGGTGGCCATCGTCACCGGGGCGGCGAGCGGCATCGGCAGGGCGATCGCGCTGCGGCTGGCGCAGGAAGGCGCCACGCTGGCGCTGGTGGACCGGAATGAATCCGGGCTGGCGGCCACGGTCAGCGCGCTCATGGAGCCCGGCGCCGCAGCCGGCAGGCAGGCAGGGCCGCAGCCATGGAGCCGGGCGCTCGACATCGCCGACGAGCAGTCGGTAGCGGAAGCGGTGCGCGAGGTGGCCGAGTCCTTCGGCCGCATCGATGTGCTGTGCAACAATGCCGGCATCTCGGGCGGCGACTATTCAGCCGTGACCGAGAACGATCTCGCCATCTGGCACCAGGTGTTGAACGTGAATTTGTTCGGCGCGGTGAACTTCACCAAGCATGCCGCCCGCGTCATGCGCGAGCGGCAGGACGGCGCCATCGTCAATACCGCCTCGGTGGCCGGCATCCGCTCCGGCGCCGGCGGCAATGCCTACAGCGCCTCCAAGGCGGCGGTGATCAACCTCACCATGACCTCGGCCTGCGATCTCGGCCAATGGCATATCCGCGTCAATGCCGTCTGCCCGGGTTTGATCGAGACCGGCATGACGGCGGGCGTGTTCCAGCGGGCGCGCGAGGCCGGCAAGGAAGACAGGCTGGGATCGCGCTGCGAACTGCGGCGCTACGGTCATCCGCAGGAAGTGGCGTCGGCGGTCGCCTTCCTCGCCAGCGAGGATGCCAGCTATATCACCGGCCAGGCGCTGGCAGTGGATGGCGGCAATACCGCCTCGCTCAATCTGCCGGGCATGAAGGTGTAGCGGGTTTTCTAGTGGTGCGAGCCCGAAATTCGGAATAGCGTCATGCGTCTGAGCCACGACGTGGGGTGAGGTCGCGCAGTAGAGAAAACTCCTCCCCTTTCAAGGAGGAGGATGGGAGGGGGATGGGTTTCTTCCGCACGTAAAGAACGTTCTCTAAGCGCGATAGAAACCCATCCCCACCCACAGCAGCGCTTGCAAGCGCTGCTGGCTGCACAGGCGCGGAGCAGTGCTCCGCGAAACACCTGCTACGCTCCCAGCCCTCCCCTTGAATGGGAGGGGAATTCTTTATGAATTGGCCTCCCCATGTCCACGCCTGCGGACACGAGGCATGCTCTACGAGACCGGCGCCAGTGATCCGAGTACCACCTCTAGAATCACGACGCTGTTTTGAGACCGCGATTTTCGCTTCGAAAACAACTGATGCGAAATTTCGATTCCCGCCACGAGCTTCGATGATCAGGGCAGGCCGTCGCCCGGCACCTCGACCCGTAGTGCATGGATGCGGCCGGTACGATCGCTCAGCGCGCGCTGTGCATTCGATACCCGCCCGGTGACGAGGTAAAGCGTGCGCCGGTCGGCGCCGCCGAGCGCGCAGGCGATCGCCTGGCGTTCCACCGGAATGCGCTGCAGGATCTCGCCGCCCTCCCGCACGCGCAGGAACTCGCGCGTCGGCGGCGACGCAACCCAGACGGCGCCTTCCGCATCGAGGCAGATGCCATCCGGCGACACGCCGGGCAGGTCGGCCCAGATGCGGCGCCGGCGCAGCCCGCCGTCGGCGGCGATGTCGAAGGCCGTCAGGCGCTGGCCGAAGGTCTCGGCCACGATCAGCGTGCCGCCATCGGGCGTGATGATGCAGCCGTTCGGGAACAGCAGGTCGGCGGCGGCAATGCTGGCTTCGCCTTCGGGCGACACCATGATCAGCACCGTCGGCCGCGGCGCTTCCTTCGCCATCAGGTCGAAGCCGAAGTTGCCGACATAGGCGCGGCCCCGCGCATCCACTACCATGTCGTTGCAATCGCATGGCGCGAGGTGATCCAGCGCCGCATGCGTCACCCAGCCATCCCCTTCCCGGCGCAGCACGCTGCGGTTGTGCATCGAGACAGCCAGCAGGCGTCCGTCCGGCAGCCAGCCGAGCCCGGAAGGCCGGCCCGGCACCGTGGCCACGGTTTGCAGCGCGCCATCCTCGTCCAGGCAATGAATGCGCTCGGTATGGAAGTCGGAAAACCAGAGCCTGTTCCGATGCCAGCGCGGCGCTTCGGCAAAGGCGAGGCCGTCGACGAGCAGCGTCGGCCCGGACGTGGCGGATGGGTTCATGTCTCCTCCTGCATGGCGGCTTCTGCGGCCTGTTCATCATGGGCGCGGTTGACAGCGCTTACCGGCGAATGGTACCGTGAAACCACTTAAAAGAACAACGTTCCTTCATATGGAACAACTGGAGACGTCGATGCGCATTGCGTCATTTCAGCCTGCATGCACGGGCAGGCCGAGGTTTTTTTCATGCGGAGCCAGCCATGCAGGCCAATGAGAGCGGCGTGAGCCGCGCCGGCGGCACAGCGCATGAAGCCGGCCCGGAAGCGCCCGTCATCTCGCTCTGGGCCCTGTTCCTCTGCTTCCTGCAGGTGGGCGTCACCTCCTTCGGCGGCGGCACTCAGGCCTGGGTGTATCGGGCAGTGGTGGACCAGCGCGGCTGGCTCAAGGAACAGGACTTCCTCACCGGGATGACGGTGGCGCAGATCATGCCGGGCGCCAATCCGGTCAATGTCGCGCTGTATGTAGGCCAGCGCCTGCGCGGCGCCATCGGCGCGGTGGTCGCCACCGCCGGCATGGTGGTGCCGGCGATCTGCGTCATCCTCATCGTCGGTGCGATTTATTCAGGCGTGGCCCGGTACCCGCTGACCCACTTCCTCCTGCTCGGCATCGCCACGGTGGGCGTGGGCGCCACCCTGGCCGCCGGCATCAAGGCCGCGCGCCGCATCGAACGCCGCGCCGCGCCCATCCTGATCGGCATCGTCACTTTCGTCGCCGTCGGCGTGTTCCATGTCTCGATGATTCCGGTCGTGGTGGTGCTGGCGCCGCTGAGCATCTTTCTCGCCGCGAGGAGGAAATGATGGACGGCTTGCTGTGGCGGTTGTTCCTGGTGTTCGCGCCCCTGTCGCTGCTCTCCATCGGCGGCGGCCAGGCCATCATCGCCGACATCCAGCACCAGACGGTGAACGTGCAGCACTGGTTCTCGGCGCAGCAGTTCGCCGACATGTTCGCCATCTCGCGCGCCACGCCGGGGCCGAACACGCTGATCGCCTCGCTGATCGGCTGGCAGCTCGGCGGCGTTCCGGGCGTGGTGGTGGCCACGCTGGCAATGTACCTGCCGTCATCGACCCTGTTCGTCTTCGCCACCAGTTTCTGGCACCGGCATCCGGATTCGCCCTGGCGCAAGGCGATCGAGCGCGGCCTGGCGCCGATCGCGGTCGGCCTGATCTTCGCCGGCGCCGTCACCATCCTGCAGGCGGTGCACCTGAGCCTGCTCGGCTGGGCGACGACGGCGATTGCCACCGCGCTGGCGTATTTCACCAAGCTCAATCCGTACCTGATCGTGTTCACGGTGGCGCTGTTTTACATCGTCGTGTTCTTCGCCGGCCTGTCGGGCGTGCCGCGCTGATACTTTGCTGAAACGTCGACAAGCCCCGGGGCTTGCAGTATAAAGAGCAGTCCATCCCGAGACCTGGAGCGCCCATGCCGATTGCCACCTGGAACGGAGCCGTGCTGGCCGAAGCCGCGCAGGACGAGGTCGAGCTGGTGGAAGGCAACGTCTACTTTCCTCCCGGCGCCATCCGGCAAGCCCATTTCACTCCCAGCGCCACCACCAGCATCTGTCCCTGGAAAGGCACGGCCCATTACTACCATGTGGAAGTGGACGGCAAGCGCAATGCCGACGCCGCCTGGTATTACCCGGAGCCCAAGCCGGCGGCGGAAAACATCCGCGGCCGCATCGCGTTCTGGCGCGGCGTCACCGTCGACGGCGGAGCCTGAGATGGATGCCGCTTCCCCGACCGCGCCGGCCGACATCCGCGGCCAGTGCGCCTGCGGCGCCGTTCACTTCTCCTGCAGCGGGTCGCCGCTGGCGATGTACAACTGCCATTGCCTCTCCTGCCAGCATGCCTCCGGCACCGGTTTCGTGCCGGTGGTGGTGGCGGCAAGCGCCGGCTTCCGCGTGGAGGGACCCTGCCGGGAGCAGGCATTCGCGGAGAAGAAGACCAACCATCCGCTGCGCGGCTTCTGCGCGCAGTGCGGCTCGCAGCTCTACGCCCGCAGCGAGCTGCTGCCCGGCGTGGTGCTGGTGCATGCGGCCAATCTCGATGATTCGGATTTCTTCAAGCCCATCGCCGACATCTGGACCCTCGCCGCCCGCAGCTGGACGCACATGGACCATGGCATCCCCAAGGTGCTGCTGGCGCCGCCTATCCTGGAGAAAGAAGGCGTGGTCAGGATCTAGCGCCGCCCTTTCTCCCTACCGCAGCCGGGTCGCGCCCGGTGTCATTCGACCCACTCCATGCCATCCCGCGCCAGCAGGGCGGCCGCCGCGTCCGGCCCCCGGGTGCCGGCCTTGTAGCGCAGCGGCGGCTCGTCCAGCAGGCGCCAGCCTTCCAGGATGGGATCGACCCAGCTCCATGCCGCCTCCAGCTCGTCGCGCCGCATGAAATGCGTCAGCCGTCCCTTGATCACGTCCACCAGCAGCCGCTCATAGGCCTCGGGCCGGCGCTCGGTGAAGGCGGATTGCAGGTCGAGGTTCAGGTTCACCGGCAGCATTTGCATGCCGCTGCCCGGTTGCTTGGCCATCAGCTGCAGCTGGATCGACTCTTCCGGCTGCAATTGGATCACCAGCCGGTTGGTATGGTTGTGCTGGGCTTCAGGGAAGATGGAGAACGGTGGATTGGCGAACTGGATCACGATCTGCGACATGCGCCGCGCCATGCGCTTGCCGGTGCGGATGAAGAACGGCACGTTGGCCCAGCGCCAGTTGTTCACGTGGGCCCGCAGCGCGACGAAGGTCTCGGTGGCGCTGCCGGCCGGCACGCCGTCTTCCTGCAGGTAGCCCGGCACCGGCTCGCCGTCGACGGCGCCGCCGACGTACTGGCCGCGCACCGTGTCGCGGGCGATGTCGGCCAGCTTCATGCGGCGCAGCGAGCGCAGCACCTTCAGCTTCTCGTCGCGCACTGCGTCGGGGTCGAGCGAGACCGGCGGCTCCATCGCGATAATGCACAGCAATTGCAGGATATGGTTCTGCACCATGTCGCGCATGGCGCCGGTGCCGTCGTAGAAGCCGGCGCGGCTGCCCACGCCGACCGACTCGGCCACCGTGATCTGCACGCTTTCGATGTTCGGCGCGCGCCACAGCGGCTCCAGGATGGCGTTGCCGAAGCGGAGCACCATCAGGTTCTGCACCGTTTCCTTGCCGAGGTAGTGGTCGATGCGGTAGATCTGCGATTCCGTGAAACGCCGGCCGACCGCCTCGTTGATCTCGCGCGCCGAATTCAGGTCGTGCCCGAGGGGCTTTTCCAGCACCACCCGGCTGCTGCCATCCACCAGGCCGGCCGCAGCCAGGTTGTCGCAGATGGCGGTGAACAGCGTCGGCGCGGTGGCGAGGTAGAACACGCGCTGGCCGCCTTCCTGGCAGGCGCGGCGCAGGCGCTCGAAGCCGGCCGCGTCGGAAGCGTCCAGGCAGACGTAGTCGAGCAGCGCAAGAAAGCTGTCCCAGGTACGCGGGTCGAGGTTTTTGCTGTCGATGAAAGGCTGGGCCTGGTCGCGTACGAAGGCGATGTATTCATCGCGGCTGTACGGATGGCGGCCGCAGGCGATGATCCGGGTCGCCGGGCGCAGCGTGCCATGCAGATGCGCCGTGTACAGCGCCGGCAGCAGCTTGCGCACCGCGAGATCGCCGGCGCCGCCGACGATGATCATGTCCAGCGGAAGATGGTCCAGGGTAGCCTGGCTCGGAGCCTGTCCGGCGGTATTGTGCATGGGCAAGCGCGGGTTGGTGGGTGGGAGGTCATTGTATCCGTCCCTGCGGCAGTCAAGAAGGCGATGGAAAATCAAACCGCCCAGCTTGACCATGGAGGGCTGGGGTGAAGCCTTGCGCAAATCCATGATCGAGCCCGCACGGTTTGGCGCCCGCAGCCGATTTTCGAGTAAGTTGAGAAAAACGCATGGAACTCCCTGGCGGCGAAGGATTCCCTGTTTATGAGTGAAACCGAATGCAATGGCAGGAACACATTGTCAGTTTTACCTTGCAACATAATTGCATTGAGGTAATATTCATTATCGCCCGCATTCTTACTAGGCCCGCGTGCTTTCATTCGATGCCGCGCCGGCGGTGCAATGAATGCCGATACGATTCCTGACGCCTGCCCCAATGAACCCAGCCGACAACCTGCTTTACCTCCAATTCGGCACCACCAGTCCCTACTGGCGCCTGTCAGCGGACAGCGACGCCCTGCATTTGTCCGGCGACGAAAAAACGACCGCGGTGGCCGTTGCCCTCAGTCGGGAGCAGGCGCATTCCATCCGCAGCATGACGGGCGTGACCTCGCACCGTTCGCTGGATCTGCTGGTGCTCGGCAACCGCATGCGGCTGCACCTCGTGGGGCGCAGGACCGATACCCATTCCTGGGTCGGCACCGCAGCCGACTACCAGGACACCGACGCCGTGGCGCGCGACCTCGAGCAGGGGCTGACCTTCGCCGAACAGGTGGTGTCGGAAGTGAATTCCCTGGTGGTCATCATCGACAGCCGCGGCAAGATCAAACGCTTCAACCGGCTGTGCGAGGAGTTGAGCGGCCTGAAGGAAGAAAACCTGCTCGGGCTGGACGCGCATGAGCTGTTCATGCCCGCCAGCGAGCATGATGCGGCGCGGGCCAACATCCGCGACTTCTTTTCCACCAAATCTTCTTTCGAAGTAATCCGCCCGATCCGGACCCAGCGCGGCGTACGCCAGGTTTTGTGGCGCAACAAGCTGGTGCGCAGCGGTTCCGGCGAGGAGGAAAGCTTCCTGGTGTGCTCCGGCACCGACATCACCGAAGAGCTGCTTGCCAAGGAAAAGCTGGTGCAGCTGGCCAATACGGACGTGCTGACCGGCCTGCCGAACCGGCACGCGGTGCAGGAACTGATCGTCGCCGCCACGCAGAAGGAAGGCGCCCAGTTCGGGCTGCTCTTCCTCGACCTCGACAATTTCAAGACGGTGAACGACCACTACGGCCACATCATGGGCGACACCCTGATCAAGGCTGCCGCCGACGCCGTGGCCTGCTGCCTGGGCGCGGAAGATACCCTGGCGCGGCTCGGCGGCGACGAATTCCTGGTCATGGTCAACAGCGATTCGCAGGCGGAGGTGGAAGCGGTGGCGCAGCGCATCCTCGATCGCATGAAAGTGCCGTTCCAGCTGCATCCCGCGGAGATCTACTCCAGCTGTTCGATCGGCATCGCGATGTATCCGGCCCATGGCGGCAGCATGGAGGAACTGGTGCGCAGCGCCGACATGGCGATGTACGCCGCCAAGGATGGCGGACGCCATACCTACCGCGTGTTCCTGCCGGAGATGAACCGCAAGGTGAGCGAATTCGTCTGGCTCGATACCAACATGCGCCGCGCGCTGGAAGAGAACCAGTTCGAGCTTTACTATCAGCCCAAGCAATGCCTCAAGACCGGCCGTGTGGAAAGCATGGAAGCGCTGATCCGCTGGAAATCGCCGGAGCGGGGCATGGTCATGCCTTCGCTCTTCATTCCCTATGCGGAGGAATCGGGCCTCATCATCCCGCTCGGAAAATGGGTGATGGAAACCGCCGCCAGGCAGGTCGGCGAATGGCGGCGGCAGGGCGTGGAACTGCGGGTGGCGATCAACGTGTCGGCGCGGCAGCTGCGGCACCCGACGCTGATCGAGGATTTCCGCAATGCCTTGCAGGCCATCGGACCGGGGCGCTCCCTGCTCGACATCGAGCTGACCGAAAGCTGCCTGATCGAGGATGAGGTCCAGGCCCTGCACCTGATTCGCCAGTTCGGCGAACTCGGCGCCGAGGTGCATCTCGACGACTTCGGCACCGGCTACTCATCGCTGTCTCAACTGGCGCGGCTGCCGATGGATTCGCTCAAGCTGGACCGCAGCTTCATCAGCACCATCCATAACGACATCCGCGCCCAGCGCCTGCTGCGTTCCATGGTGGCGGTGGCGCACGAGCTGCAACTCGATATCGTGGCCGAAGGCGTGGAAACCCAGGAGCAGGTCGACTTCCTGCGCACCATCGGCGTCAATCACGCGCAAGGCTACCTGTTCAGCAAGCCCATGCCGGCCAAGGACGTGCCGGCATGGCTGGCAAGCAACGGCAGGCTCAAGGCCGTGGCCTGAGCCTGCCGCCGCCGACGGAGCGCTTGTCGACCCCGCCGGGTTGGAACGGCCTTCAGGCCGCGAGCAGGTGCGTCTTGCCGACGCGGCGGTTCTGCAGCATCACCAGCCGTTCCATGTAAGCCAGATCCTTTTCTTCCAGCATGAAGGCGGAGCGCGCCCAATCCTCGGTGATCTCGATCAGTTCGGCGCGGTCGATGGCCTGCACCCGGCGGCGGGCGCGCAGCATGGCGCGGATGCCATTGAGCTTGGGGCGCATCTCGTCGACGAAGGTACGGGTGGCCTTGTAGGCATCGCCGGCGTCGAAGGTGCGGTCCACCAGGCCGCGCGCGGCGAACCATTCGGCGGTATGCGATTCGCCGGTGCTGATCAGTTCCTCCGCGACGCGGCAGCTGGCCTTGCGCGCCACCAGCGAGTAGGCGCCCATGCCCGGGTAGAGGTTGAAGGCGATTTCCGGGAAGCCCATCTTCGCATCCTTTTGCGCCAGCACGTATTCATGCGCCAGCGCCGCCTCCAGGCCGCCGCCGAGGGCGCTGCCCTCGATCATGGCGATCGAGATGGCATTGATGCCGAAGCCGACCATGGCGGCATGGACCGCCTCGACGCAATCCAGCGCATAGCGGCGCAGCGCTTCGCGGTCGCCGGCGCGGATGTGTTCCGCGAAGTAGGACAGGTCGCCGCCGACGTTGAAGATGTTGGGCACGGTGGAGCCGGTGACCCAGAAATCGATGGGCAGGCCGCTGTCGCGCGCCGCGTGCATCAGCGTCTGGATATCCTTCAGCAGTTCCGGATTGAAGCAGGGGCGCGGATGGGCATGCAGCATGGTCCAGAGGATATTGCGGCCTTCTTCATACCAGGCGGTGATCTGGGAAAGAGGGCCGGCTTCAGTGAAGATGCGGCAGTTCGGGTGGTTGCGCAGTTCCATGGTCGGTGCTCCTGTCAGCGGGGAAGAGTGTTGTATTCGGCGACCGGCCGGCAAACCGGCGTGGTCGGTACGCCCTGGTAATCGAGCCAGCGGTGATTTTCGTAGTCGTACAGCTTGCATTGGTTGACGATGCGCGCCAGGGCGGAGAACGAAAAGTCGACTACGACGGCGCGCTCGCCCAGCAGTTCATTCATGCGCTCCTGCGCCTTGCCCAGCTGATAGCAGGGAATCGCCGGATAAACGTGATGCGCCGGATGATCGAAGAAGTGGTGCACCAGCTTCGCCAGCAGGCGCGGCAGGCGCAGATGCACCGTCAGCATCTCCGCCTGCTGGGTCAGGGCGCGCGGCGCGCCGGCCGTGAACCAGGGAATGTCGGGATGGGTATGGTTGATGTACAGCGAAGCCGACATCAGCGCCTGGAAGATGAAGAAAGGCAGCAGCAAGCCGAGCGCCACTGCTTCCAGCAAAGAAACCGGCGCGAACAGCGGGGCGCACGCCAGCAGGGTAGTGAAAGCGGCGAAATAGGTCGCGACGAAGGCGAAGTGCTTCCAGGCGGAGGCATGCTGGGCGCGCGGCAGGAAGGCCCGAGGCATCAGCTTCACCTGCCACCAGCGCTGGCAGATATAGTACAGGCCGAAGGCGAGCGGGTTGCCGGAACGGATGAAGCGATGCCAGGCCTGGGCCGAAGGCGGCAGCGCATCGTACTCCGCCTTGGACAGCGGCTTGAAGGAGTCGACATGGTCGCCGTTGACGTGCGGGTGGTGCAGCGCGTGATGGTCATAGACCCACAGCCGGTAATTGAACAGGCAGGGCATGAAGGACAGCACGCCGAGCAGCCAGTTGAGACGGCGCGAAGCGGTGAGGCTGTTGTGCGCGGCATCGTGGCCCAGCGAGGCCAGGTTCGCCATTTTGGCGCCGGCGACGATCGAGGCCAGCAGCTTGAGTGCCAGGTGAGGGGCAAACAGCACTCCGGCAATCGCGGCCGAGAACAGGGCGAAGTCGGCAATGAAAAGCGTCAGGCCATGGGCCGTGTTCTTCTCGGCGAAGCCGGCCATTTCCATGACCAGATCGCGGTGAGAGATTTGCGGCTTCTTCGCTCGGGTCATGGACGGAAGCGATGCAGGGCTTTTCAGGATGGGGGTCATGGCTTTTTTCGTTGTATTGGTTGTCCAGGAGTCGCCTTTTGACACATCATAGTGGCGCTTACCGCGAAGCAAGACGGTGAAAAGAACGCAACTCACCCGCCTTATCTTTCTTTAGGCGGTTTATGAAAGTCTGATAAATATCAATATGCAAACTTCTGAATCTGATTGGCGCCGCTTTCGGGCCGGTGCAGCCGTTTGGCAGTTTGCCGAAGAGGGGCGTAACATCCCGGGTTTGCATTCGGACATGCCTCAGAGCCTGTTCAGTATCTTTGTGGCATGTGCGTTCAAGCAGGAAGGGATGCAGTGCAAGGGCGAAGCAGGGGTTTCGAGCGGCATGCCGCTCGCCTGCGGAGCGGTACC
>NZ_FZOT01000026.1 GCF_900188095.1 Noviherbaspirillum humi
ATCGGCATCGAGCCGGGCCATATCGGGCGGCTGACGGAGCGCTTCTACCGGGTGGACAAGAGCCGGTCGCGGCAGACGCAAGGCACCGGGTTGGGACTGGCCATTGTCAAGCATGTGCTCATGCGCCATGGCGCCACGCTGAGCATCGAGTCGGAGCCCGGCAAAGGCAGTACGTTCAGCGCGCGCTTTCCCTCGAATGCGCTGGCGAAGCAGGGCGAAGAGGCGGTCCCGACGCACGGGCGTTAAACCGCGGCGAACGCTGGGCGCATGGAAACCGGCGTGGGCTACAATCGCCTGCCGCCGCCTAGCCGGCGTGTTCCCTCAATAATTCCGGTCCGTCATTCATGTCTTCGCTACGCCTCCTGAAAACCTTCCTTGTTCCGCTCGCCGCAGCCATCCTCGCTAGTTGCGGCAGCGCGCCATCCCTGCCTTCCGTTTCCTCCGTCGCAAGTGCGCCGCCCCCTGCCAAGGTGGTGCGTCCGGTTCGCATCGGTCTCGCCCTCGGCGGCGGCGCGGCGCGGGGCTTTGCCCATATCGGCGTAATCAAGGCGCTGGAGGCTCAGGGCATCGTCCCGGACATCGTGGTCGGCACCAGCGCCGGCAGCGTGGTCGGTGCTCTCTATGCGGCCGGCAACAACGGCTTCGCCCTCAACAAGCTGGCGCTGGAAATGGATGAAGCCACGATCTCGGACTGGTCGGTGCCGCTGTTCGCCAAGGCGACCGGCGTGCTGAAGGGCGAAGCACTGCAAAACTACATTAACCGAACTATCGGCAACCTGCCGTTGGAAAAAATGAAAATCCCGTTCGGCGCGGTGGCGGCCAACTTGGCGAACGGTAGCGCGGTGCTGTTTCAACGCGGCAATACCGGCCAGGCGGTGCGTGCCTCTTCGGCGGTGCCGGGTGTTTTCCAGCCGGTGCGAATTGGCGAAGTGCAGTATGTGGATGGAGGGTTGGTTTCACCCGTGCCCGTACGTTTCGCGCGTCAGATGGGCGCCGATTTCGTCATCGCGGTGAATATCTCTGCCTCGCCGGAAGCTCAGCCAGCCACCAGCAATACGATCGACATGCTGCTGCAAACCTTCGCCATCATGGGCCAGACCATCAACCAGTTCGAATTGCGAGAGGCGGACGTGGTGATCCAGCCCAGGCTCGGCACGATGAAAGGCAATGATTTCCCTGGCCGGAACACGGCAATTCTCGCCGGCGAACAGGCCGCGGTCGCGGCGTTGCCGGCGATTCAGCAGAAGCTAAGGCAGAAACGCGAAGGGGCGTGAAAGAAAGGGCCGTGCTTAATGCTGGTCCTGGTTTTGGCTCACAATGCGCCGAGCGCCGTTGAAGCGGGCCTTCCAGTAGCTCAAATCCATGCTTTCGATGCGAATGCGTCCGCCGGCGGACGGCGCATGGATGAAGCGATTGTCGCCGAGATAGATGCCGACATGGGAAAAGCTGCGTTTCAGAGTGTTGTAGAAAACCAGGTCGCCAGGCTTCAGCTCGCTCGGGTCGATCTGCTCGCCGACCCGGCTGATCTCTTCGGAAGTGCGGGGCAGATTGGCCGCTCCCGCTTCCTTGAAGACGTAACGCACCAGACCGCTGCAATCGAGACCCGCTTCCGGGTCGGAACCGCCGAATTTATAACGGATGCCGATCAGGCTCATGGCGCGCAGGGCAAGTTCGGAGGCGCGGGTGGAGAAATCCTGCAGCTTTGCAATGGCATTGCTTGTAACAGCCGATCCTGCCAGCAGAAGGTCGCTTGCATGGCTGCTCATCGGTGCGGTAATACTGAGCGCTGCGGCGAGAATCAGGCGATTCATCGGCTTGCGCCAAACCGAAGGGATGTGTGTTCTTGCCATCTTAATAAGATTTCCTCAAGGACACACGACTGTAAAGGATTTGGAAATGTCTGTCAAAACAAATTCTTGGAAGAAAGATTTGATGTTTCCAAATGTTTTGCGAGTTGACGCGGAAAAGGCTTAGTCCATTTCGGCTGGCGGCTCGGCTGGATGCGGAAAGCTGACGTACCGGCGCGTGATGCGGGTGTTGCATGCCTGTCGTACAATGCCGCGTTCAATCAACAAGGAGAAGAGATGCAAACCAAGCAAATCCTCGGTCTGGAAGAGATCAAGAAAATCGCCGCCGCTGCTGAAGCGGAAGCCAAGGCCAACAACTGGGCCGTGACCATATCCATCGTCGACGACGGCGGGCATCTGCTCTGGTTGCAGCGCCTCGACGGCGCCGCGCCGATTTCGGCCCACATTGCTCCGGCCAAGGCACAGACTGCAGCACTCGGCCGCCGCGAAACCAAGATCTATGAGGACATGATCAACAACGGCCGCTTCTCCTTCATGAGTGCGCCGACGCTGGAAGGCATGCTGGAAGGCGGCGTACCCATCGTCGTCAATGGCCAGGTCATCGGCGCCGTAGGCGTGTCGGGCGTGAAATCCTCCGAAGACGTGCAGATTGCCAAGGCCGGCATCGCCGCGCTCGGCGCCTGAGCAACCAGTCAATAAAAGACAGGCGGCGAAAGGGGATTCCGGCGTCGGAGCGGATTGCTCGAAGAGGGGCTTTCCGCTATAATCTCGCGGTTTATCCAATTTCGTCCGCCGTAGCGCATAACCCCTCCATCCCGCCAAAAAGACTCATGCAAGCCAAGGCGCAATGCCGTCTGGCGCACGATCGTTCAGGCGCAGCGCAACGGCGGTAACCATCTCAGGAGTTACCCCTTGCTGCCATTCTTTTCTGGCCACAGTGTTCCGGCCATCCTCGCGCTCGCAGACGGGTCCATCTTCCAGGGTTTTTCCATCGGCGCCCCCGGCCATACCATCGGCGAGGTGGTGTTCAACACCGCCATGACCGGCTACCAGGAAATCCTGACGGACCCCAGCTACAGCCGCCAGATCGTCACGCTGACCTATCCGCATATCGGCAATGTCGGCGCCAATCCCGAGGATGTCGAATCCGACCGTATTCATGCCGCCGGCCTGATCATCAAGGACCTGCCGCTTTTGACGTCGAATTTCCGCTCCAAGCAGAGCCTGTCGGATTACCTGAAGTCGGAGAACGTGGTCGGCATTGCCGGCATCGATACCCGCAAGCTCACCCGCATCCTGCGCGAGAAGGGCGCCCAGAATGGCGCCATCCTGGCCGGCGAGGCGGACGTCGAGAAGGCGCTGGCGCTGGCCAAGTCCTTCCCGGGGCTGAACGGCATGGATCTGGCGAAGGTGGTGTCCACCACCAAGACCTACGTCTGGAACGAAAGCGAGTGGAAGCTCGGCGAGGGCTACGGCAAACAGGAAAACCCCAAATATCACGTGGTCGCCTTCGACTACGGCGTCAAGCGCAACATCCTGCGCATGCTGGCCGAACGCGGCTGCAAGATCACCGTACTGCCGGCCCAGTCGACCGCCAAGGATGCGCTGTCCCTCAAGCCTGACGGCATCTTCCTCGCCAACGGCCCGGGCGATCCGGCGCCCTGCGACTACGCCATCGCGGCTACCAAGGACCTGATCGAGCGCGGCATTCCGACCTTCGGCATCTGCCTCGGCCACCAGATCATGGCGCTGGCTTCCGGCGCCAAGACGCTGAAGATGAAGTTCGGCCACCATGGCGCCAACCATCCGGTGCAGGACCTGGATACCAAGCAGGTAATGATCACTTCGCAAAACCATGGCTTCGCCGTGGACCAGGATTCGCTGCCGGCCAACTGCCGCGTGACCCACGTGTCCCTGTTCGACGGTTCCCTGCAGGGCTTCGAGCGCACCGACAAGCCGGCCTTCTGCTTCCAGGGCCACCCCGAAGCGTCACCCGGCCCGACCGACGTCGCCCCCTTGTTCGATCGCTTCGTGGCGATGATGGAGAAACACAAAAATGCCTAAGCGTAACGACATCAAAAGCATCCTGATCATTGGCGCCGGCCCGATCGTCATCGGCCAGGCCTGTGAATTCGACTACTCCGGCGTGCAGGCCTGCAAGGCGCTGCGCGAAGAGGGTTACCGCGTCATCCTGGTCAACAGCAATCCGGCCACCATCATGACCGACCCGGAGATGGCCGACGTCACCTACATCGAGCCGATCACCTGGCAGATCGTCGAACGCATCATCGACAAGGAGCGTCCCGACGCCATCCTGCCGACCATGGGCGGCCAGACCGCGCTCAACTGCGCCCTCGACCTGCACCGCAACGGCGTGCTGAAGAAATACGACTGCGAACTGATCGGCGCGTCCCCGGAAGCCATCGACAAGGCCGAGGACCGCTCCAAGTTCAAGCAGGCGATGACCAAGATCGGCCTCGGTTCCGCCCGTTCCGGCGTGGCGCACACCATGGAGGAATCCTGGGCGGTGCAGAAGGAGATCGGCTTCCCGGTCATCATTCGCCCATCCTTCACCATGGGCGGCACCGGCGGCGGCATCGCCTACAACGCGGAAGAATTCGAGGCCATCTGCAAGCGCGGCTTGGAAGCCTCGCCGACCTCCGAACTGCTGATCGAGGAGTCCCTGATCGGCTGGAAAGAATTCGAGATGGAGGTAGTGCGCGACAAGAAGGACAATTGCATCATCGTCTGCTCGATCGAGAACCTCGATCCGATGGGCGTGCACACCGGCGATTCCATCACTGTGGCGCCGGCGCAGACGCTGACCGACAAGGAATACCAGATCATGCGCAACGCCTCCATCGCGGTGCTGCGCGAGATCGGCGTCGATACCGGCGGTTCCAACGTGCAGTTCTCCATCAATCCCAAAGATGGCCGCATGATCGTCATCGAGATGAACCCGCGCGTATCGCGTTCGTCGGCGCTGGCTTCCAAGGCCACCGGCTTCCCGATCGCCAAGGTCGCGGCCAAGCTGGCGGTGGGCTTCACCCTGGATGAACTGCGCAACGAGATCACCGGCGGCGCTACCCCGGCCTCGTTCGAACCGAGCATCGACTACGTCGTCACCAAGATCCCGCGTTTCGCCTTCGAGAAATTCCCGGCGGCGGACAACCATCTCACCACCCAGATGAAGTCGGTGGGCGAAGTGATGGCCATCGGCCGCACCTTCCAGGAATCCTTCCAGAAGGCGCTGCGCGGCCTCGAAGTCGGCGTCGACGGCATGAACGAGAAGACCCGCGACCGCGAGACCATCGAGGAGGAGCTCGGCGAGCCGGGGCCGGACCGCATCTGGTACGTCGGCGATGCGTTCGCCCAGGGCTTCTCCCTGGAGGAAGTGCACCAGCTGACCCATATCGATCCGTGGTTCCTGGTGCAGATCAAGGAAATCGTCGACATCGAATTGTGGCTGGAAAAGCAGTCTCTGGAAGAAATCGATCGCGATACCCTGTTTCGCCTGAAGCAGAAGGGCTTTGCCGATCGCCGCCTGGCCAAGCTGCTCAAGACGACCGACACCGCCGTGCGCGAGAAGCGCCGCGCACTCAACGTGCGTCCGGTGTACAAGCGCGTGGATACCTGCGCCGCCGAGTTCGCCACCCGCACCGCCTACATGTACTCTACCTATGACGAAGAGTGCGAGGCCCAGCCGACCGACAAGAAGAAGATCATGGTGCTTGGCGGCGGTCCGAACCGCATCGGCCAGGGCATCGAGTTCGACTACTGCTGCGTGCATGCGGCGCTGGCGATGCGCGACGACGGCTACGAGACCATCATGGTCAACTGCAACCCGGAGACCGTATCGACCGACTACGACACTTCCGACCGCCTGTACTTCGAGCCGCTGACGCTGGAAGACGTGCTGGAAATCGTCGACAAGGAAAAACCGCTGGGCGTGATTGTGCAGTACGGCGGCCAGACCCCGCTGAAGCTGGCGCTCGACCTCGAAGCCAACGGCGTGCCCATCGTCGGCACCTCGCCGGACATGATCGATGCCGCCGAAGACCGGGAGCGCTTCCAGAAGCTGCTGCACGAACTCGGTCTGCGCCAGCCGCCGAACCGCACCGCGCGCACCGAAGACGAAGCACTGCGCCTAGCGCAGGAAATCGGCTACCCGCTGGTGGTGCGCCCGTCCTACGTGCTGGGCGGCCGGGCGATGGAGATCGTTCATGAGCAGCGCGACCTGGAGCGTTACATGCGCGAGGCGGTCAAGGTATCGAACGACTCGCCGGTGCTGCTGGACCGCTTCCTCAACGATGCCATCGAGGTCGACGTCGACTGCCTGTCAGACGGCAAGCGCACCTTCATCGGCGGCGTGATGGAACACATCGAACAGGCCGGCGTGCATTCGGGCGACTCCGCCTGCTCGCTGCCGCCGTACTCGCTGTCGCCGGAAACCATCGACGAGCTGAAGCGCCAGACGGCGCTGATGGCCAAGGGATTGAACGTGGTCGGCCTAATGAATGTGCAGTTCGCCATCCAGCAGCAGGAAGTCGACGGCAAGACCAAGGACGTGGTTTTCGTGCTGGAAGTGAACCCGCGCGCATCGCGCACGGTGCCTTACGTGTCCAAGGCGACCGGACTGCAGCTGGCGAAAATCGCCGCGCGCTGCATGGTCGGCCAGTCGCTGGAATCCCAAGGCATCCAGAACGAGGTCGTGCCGCCTTACTACAGCGTCAAGGAAGCGGTGTTCCCGTTCGTCAAGTTCCCGGGCGTGGATACCATTCTCGGACCGGAAATGAAGTCGACCGGCGAGGTGATGGGCGTGGGCAAGACCTTCGGCGAAGCCTTCGTCAAGTCGCAGATGGGCGCCGGCGTCAAGCTGCCGCGTTCCGGCAAGGTGTTCCTCAGCGTGAAGAACAGCGACAAGCCGCGCGCCGTGCAAGTGGCGCGCGATCTGGTGACGCTCGGATTCTCGGTGGTCGCCACCAAGGGCACGGCTGCGGCAATAGAAGCGGCCGGCATCCCGGTGCAGACGGCGAACAAGGTCGTCGAAGGCCGTCCGCACGTGGTCGACATGATCAAGAACAACGAGATCGCCCTGGTCATCAACACCGTCGAGGAAAAGCGCAGCGCCATCGCCGATTCCCGCGCGATCCGGACCTCGGCCCTAGCGGCGCGCGCCACGACCTTCACCACCATCGCCGGCGCCGAGGCGGCGGTCGAAGGCATGCGCTATCTGGACGAGCTGAATGTCTATGATTTACAAGGTTTGCATAACACCTTAAACTAGGTCCAAGCAAATCCCCCTAATCAGCCACAGAGGTCACAGAAAGTGCCGCAGTACTGGCACTGTTTGTGACCTCTGTGGTTTTCATTTGCAGAAATTAATACATGAGCACAGTACCTCTTACCAAGCGCGGCGCGGAACTCCTGAAGGAAGAACTGCAACGCCTGAAAACCAAGGATCGTCCTGCCGTCATCAATGCCATTTCCGAAGCACGCGCTCAGGGCGACCTGTCGGAAAACGCCGAGTACGACGCCGCCAAGGAGCGACAAAGCTTCATCGAAGGCCGCATCGCCGAACTCGAAGGCAAGCTCAGCGCCGCCCAGGTCATCGACCCCGCTACGCTGGATGCGGAAGGCCGCATCGTGTTTGGTTCCACCGTCGACCTGGAAGATCTGGAGTCGTCGCAGAAGGTGACCTATCAGATCGTCGGTGAAGACGAGGCTGACATCAAGGAACGCAAGGTTTCGGTCACTTCACCAATCGCGCGCGCACTGATCGGCAAGCATGCCGGCGATGTGATCGAAGTGCAGGCGCCGTCCGGCATCCGCGAATACGAAGTGCTGGACGTGCGGTATATCTGAATCCGATGGAATTGGCCGGCTGGCCGCTGCAAGTGCAGCGCAAGGCCGGTATCTCTGGACGGCAGTTTGATTGACTGCCGCATTAGGCTCAGCGCGAACGGCCGAGCGCGGATTTCTTGGTGCTGCTCTGCCGGACCTTGGCGCGCTTGATGTTACCCCCTGCAGTCACCCGTTCGTTGCCCTTGAGCAGAACCTTCTGCACGGTTGGCTTCTTGGTGCCGCTCGAGCTGGGCTTGACGATCGTCACTTCCCGCAGCCCTTTGCCGCGCTTGCCGCGAGCGTCCGACTTTTCTTCTTTCTTGGGGCGGTAGAGCACCAGCAGCTTGCCGATGTGCTGCACCGGCGCGGCACCGAGTTCGCTGCAGATGGATTCGTACATGCCGATGCGCGCTTCGCGGTCGTCGCCGAAGACGCGCACCTTGATCAATTCATGGGCATTCAGGCTGGAGTCGATTTCCTTCATGACCGAAGGCGTCAATCCGGATTCGCCGATCATGACGACCGGGTCGAGGGCATGCGCCTGGGACCGGAGGTCGCTGCGCTGCGCAGGTGTGAGTTTCAACATGGTTAATCCCTTAAAAGCGGTATTCTACGCGAATGGCCAAAAACAAATTGAACAAAAACTGGTTGCATGACCACGTAAACGACCCCTACGTCAAGCAGGCGCAGAAGGAAGGATATCGCGCACGCGCGGTGTACAAGTTGAAGGAGATCGACGATGCGGAGAAGCTGATCCGCCCGGGCCAGGTGATCGTCGACCTCGGCTGCGCGCCCGGCAGCTGGGCCCAGTACGCACGCAACAAGCTGGCGGGAAAAGAGGGCGGCGGCATCCATGGCACCATTGTCGGCCTCGACCTGCTGCCGATCGAGCCCATCGCCGACGTGCATTTCATTCAAGGGGACTTCCGCGAGGAGTCCGTGCTGCAGCAGCTTGAGGCGGTGCTGGAAGGCCGCAAGGTGGATTTCGTTATGTCCGACATGGCGCCCAACCTGTCCGGCGTGGCGGTGACCGATGCCGCCCGCGTCGAGCATATCGTCGACCTCGCGCTCGACTTCGCCCAGGCCCACCTGAAACCTTCGGGGGCACTGCTCGTCAAATGTTTCAATGGCTCAGGCTACACCCAGCTCGTTGAAAAATTCAGGCAGCAGTTCAAGACCGTCATTCCGAAGAAGCCCAAGGCTAGCCGGGACAAGTCCTCCGAGGTTTTCCTGCTGGGAAAAATTCTCAAGAATCCTCTCTAATCCCTTGAATTTGGGACGCCGCCTATTGATTTTCGCCGGCTTTGCCGCATCTGGCGTCTGGTAAGCGCGGATTATTGCTGTAGAATCGGTTTCACATGCCTTGACAATGGGCGCGCGGCGTCCAAGGAGTTCTAGTGAACAATATGTTTTCCAAAGCCGCCATCTGGGTGGTGATAGCCTTGGTGCTCTTCACGGTGTTCAAGCAATTCGACGGGCGCACCCTGTCGGGCGGCGCGACCCCGATTCCTTATTCCGATTTCCTGGATGAGGTGAAGTCGAAGCACATCAAGGAAGCGACGATCGAGGACCGCACCATCGTGGCGACGACGCAGGATGGCAAGCGGATCAAGACAGCGGTCACCTACCTCGACCGCGGCCTGATCGGCGACCTCATCAACAACGGCGTCAAGTTCGACGTCAAGCAGCCGGAAGAACAGTCGTTCCTCTCCCAAGTATTCATTTCCTGGTTCCCGATGCTGCTGCTGATCGGCGTCTGGGTGTTCTTCATGCGCCAGATGCAGGGCGGCGGCAAGGGCGGCGCCTTCTCCTTCGGGCGCTCCAAGGCGCGCATGCTGGATGAAGCCAGCAACAACGTGACCTTCGCCGACGTCGCAGGCTGCGACGAGGCCAAGGAAGAAGTCCAGGAACTCGTCGACTTCCTGCGCGACCCGACCAAGTTCCAGAAGCTGGGCGGCCGCATCCCGCGCGGCGTGCTGATGGTCGGCCCCCCAGGTACCGGTAAAACCCTGCTGGCCCGCGCCATCGCCGGCGAAGCCAAGGTGCCGTTCTTCACCATCTCCGGTTCCGACTTCGTCGAAATGTTCGTCGGCGTGGGCGCTTCCCGCGTCCGCGACATGTTCGAGAACGCCAAGAAGCATTCGCCTTGCATCATCTTCATCGACGAGATCGATGCGGTCGGCCGTCATCGCGGCGCTGGCATGGGTGGCGGCAACGATGAGCGCGAACAGACACTGAATCAGTTGCTGGTCGAGATGGATGGTTTCGAAGCCAATTCCGGCGTCATCGTGATCGCTGCGACCAACCGGGCCGACGTACTCGACAAGGCGCTGCTGCGTCCGGGCCGCTTCGACCGCCAGGTGATGGTCGGCCTGCCCGACATCCGCGGCCGCGAGCAGATTCTGTATGTCCACATGCGCAAGGTACCCATCGCTCCGGACGTCAAGGCCGATATCCTTGCCCGCGGCACCCCCGGCTTCTCCGGCGCCGACCTGGCCAATCTGGTGAACGAGGCCGCCCTGTTTGCCGCCCGTCGCAGCAAGCGCCTGGTGGAAATGCAGGACTTCGAGGATGCCAAGGACAAGATCGTGATGGGCCCGGAACGCAAGTCCGCCGTCATGCGCGAGGAAGAGCGCCGCAACACCGCCTTCCACGAATCGGGCCACGCCGTCGTCGCCAAGCTCTTGCCGAAGGCGGACCCGGTGCACAAGGTCACCATCATGCCGCGCGGCTTCGCCCTCGGCCTGACCTGGCAGTTGCCCGAGCATGACCGCGTCAACATGTACAAGGACAAGATGCTGGAAGAGATTGCCATCCTGTTCGGCGGCCGGATCGCTGAGGAAATCTTCATGCATCAGATGTCGACCGGCGCCTCCAACGACTTCGAGCGTGCCACCAAGCTGGCCCGCGCCATGGTGACCCGCTACGGCATGTCGGAGTCTCTCGGTACCATGGTGTATGAAGACAGCGAGCAGGATGCCTATTTCGGACGCATGACGTCCAAGACGGTATCCGAGGCCACCCAGCAGAAGGTGGACACGGAAATCCGCCGCATCCTGGATACCCAGTATGCGCTGGCCCGCCGTCTCCTCGAGGAAAACAAAGAGAAGGTGGAAGTCATGGCCAATGCATTGCTCGAGTGGGAAACCCTCGATGCGGAGCAGGTCAACGACATCATGGATGGCCACGATCCGCGTCCGCCGAAGGCTGGCCTGCCGGTTCGCAAGCCGTCTCCTGACAATACTTCGGGCGGCGTGTCGCCGAACGCGCCGGCACCGGCTTAACATCAGGCACCGGCCATGGTTTAATACTGGCCGCAACGCATCAGCAAGGGTGAGGAGCGATCCTCACCCTTTTTTTGTTTTGGAAAGACGATGACAAATTTCCAGTGTGGCCGCTTCCGCTTCCCGATGACAGGCCCCAAGGCCAGGCCGCTCGTGATGGGGATACTCAATGTCACGCCGGATTCGTTTTCCGATGGCGGCCGCTTCCAGTCTCTGGACTTCGCCATGACCCATGCCGAGCGCATGATGGCCGACGGCGTCGACATCATCGACATCGGCGGTGAATCCAGCCGCCCCGGCGCCCCGGCGCTGCCTCTGCAGCAAGAGCTGGACCGGGTGATGCCGGTCATCTACGCCTTGCGGGATTGCGGCAAGGCCATCTCCATCGACACTTACAAACCCGAAGTCATGCGCGAAGCGCTCATTGCCGGCGCCGACATGATCAACGACATCGGCGGATTCGGTGCTCCGGGCGCGTTGACTGCAGTCAAGGATAGCGAAGCCGCCCTATGTATCATGCATATGCAAGGCCAGCCGCAAACCATGCAGGCTCAGCCGGCATATGCCGACGTCATTTCCGAGGTTGCCGCGTTTCTCGAGCAGCGAGTAAAGGACGCCGTGGCTGCGCAAATTACGCCCGACAGGCTTTGCATAGATCCGGGTTTCGGATTCGGCAAGACGGTCGACCATAACTATGCTTTACTGAAGAACCTGCGTACATTAGGCGAACGAATCGGCCTGCCTGTTCTGGCAGGCATGTCGCGCAAGTCCATGATCGGCCAGATCACCGGTCGTCCGGTTGAACAGCGGCTGGCTGGCAGCCTGGCGGCGGCGATCGCGGCGGTTGCCCATGGCGCGATGCTCGTGCGCGTCCATGATGTCGCTGAGACGGTTGATGCACTCAAAGTCTGGCAAGCTGCCAGACCGTAATCGATAGGAAAAGAAATGACACGCAAATATTTCGGAACCGATGGCGTTCGTGGCAAGGTCGGTGAAGCGCCGATCACGCCGGACTTCGTGATGAAGCTCGGCTATGCCGCCGGCAAGGTACTGGCTCAAACCGAAGATGGCGGTCGGCCAACGGTGCTGATTGGCAAGGACACCCGCATCTCCGGCTACATGCTGGAGGCGGCGCTGGAAGCCGGCTTTGCCGCTGCCGGCGTCGATGTCATGCTGGCCGGGCCGATGCCCACGCCTGCGGTTGCCTATCTCACCCGCGCGTTGCGCTTGTCCGCCGGGGTGGTCATTTCGGCGTCGCATAATCCCTTCCAAGACAACGGCATCAAGTTCTTCTCGGCCCAGGGCAACAAGCTGCCCGACGCGGTGGAGCAGGCCATCGAGGCGGCACTCGAGTTGCCGATGGATTGCGTGGCGTCGGAAAGGCTGGGCAAGGCCAAGCGCCTGCCCGACGCTCAGGGCCGCTACATCGAATTCTGCAAGAGCACTTTCCCGAACGAGCTGGACCTGCGCGGCCTGAAGATCGTGGTCGATTGCGCACACGGTGCGGCATATCACATCGCTCCCAATGTGTTCCACGAGCTCGGCGCGGAAGTGACTGCCATTGGCAATAATCCGAATGGCCTCAACATCAATGACCGCGTCGGTGCCACCGCGCCGGCGGCGCTTTCCGCTGCGGTGAAGGAGCAGGGCGCCGATCTCGGCATCGCCCTTGATGGCGACGCCGATCGCTTGTTGATGGTCGATGCCGCCGGACGCATCTATAACGGCGATGAGCTGCTCTACATCATGGTCAAGGATCGCATGGCGACCGGCCCGGTGAAGGGCGCGGTGGGTACGCTCATGACCAACATGGCGCTGGAGGTCGCATTCAGAAACATGGGAGTCGGCTTCGCGCGCGCCAAGGTCGGGGACCGCTACGTGCTGGAAGTCCTGCAGGAGCGTGGCTGGCAAGTCGGTGGCGAAGGCTCGGGCCATCTGCTGTTCCTCGACAAGCACACCACCGGCGACGGCATCATTTCGGCGCTGCAGGTGCTGTCTGCGCTCAAGCGCAGCGGGAAGACCCTGGCGCAGCTTACGGAAGATATCGTCATGTACCCGCAAAGCCTGATCAATGTCCGCGTCGGGTCCGATTTCGACTGGCAACGCAGTCCTGAACTGCTTGCTGAAAAAGAAAGCGTCGAAGCTGAGTTGCGCGGCGAAGGGCGGGTTCTGATCCGCGCTTCCGGCACCGAACCGCTCATACGCGTCATGGTGGAAGCCAAGCAGGCAGCGGTGGCCGAACGCATGGCTCAGCGCATTGCCGACAAGGTAAAGGCCAGCCTGATGGAAGGTGCTCGCGCCTAAAACAGATTGCATGGCCCGGCTTTGCCTTGAACGACGGCCATGTTGTCAAAGCGAATTAAATTGACCAAACCGGTCCCAGTCGGTATGATTTCGCCTTCCTCGGGGCGTAGCGCAGCCTGGTAGCGCACCTGATTTGGGATCAGGTGGTCGGACGTTCGAATCGTCTCGCCCCGACCAGTTTTCCCTAGAGTTCAAGCGGCTTCCGAGCTTAGTGCATACTAACCGGAGGCCGTTTCTCTAATATCTCTCTAATCGGTCTCTAATATTCCGGAAGCCAGTTCGTAGGTTTTGGTGGGTTCAAACGGCTTACGTAAGGTAAGCCGTTTTTATTTGCGCTAGACAAATGCATATCGGCGAGTCGGTTGGTGGGTTGACTGAATGCAATTGACTTGGCGATGCATATGGACAAAATAGTAGTTTCGAACGACAGTGATGCTGTTGCGCTTCTGGAACGGTTCCTCAACGAGGACATTGACCCGAGTGTGGTCGAGTTCAACGGATGGCCGGTCTATACCCTCTATCTAAAAGGGGAAAAGTACCATCAGTCAATCACGCCAAGCCTTATGCGTCCGCTCCTTGAACTGCAGAAGGGCTTGTATAAAACTGCTGCACGCGTCATATACAACGATGACAATACGAACAGGCTGACTGACGAACAGCGAGGGCAATTCGAATACACCCTTAAGGTGTACGAAGGTTCCAGTGACACAAACGCGAACTTACAGGATGTCTTCACTGGCATCGCACAAAGCGCCATAAAAAAGATGAACGGTAAACAGATAATGATTGTGCTGCTTGCAGCCGGCTTGCTGTACACCGGTCATGGTGCATACGAGAAGTACATTGATCATCTGGACAAAGTCGATACCAATTCGACAGCCGTCAAAAACCAAGAAATCCTTGCCAAGTCACTGAAAGATCAGCAGGACGCGAGCTTGAAACAAATGCAAGTTCTTGCCGCTGCGGTGAAGCAATATCCTGATGTAAAGCGCACCCAGGAAGAGGCACAGGAGGTGCACTTCTCAGTCTTGAAAGAAGCTCGGGATGCCGATGAAGTGATGGTCAATGGAGTTCCGGTAACGGGCGCCAAGGCACGTGAACTCACGGACGAGCAGCGGAAAAAGTCGGAGAAAGCTGTCTTTGTCGAAGAATTTCGTGTGCTGGCGGTGGATACAACAGACGCGTCGAGCACCAAGGTTCGAGTTCGCAACGCCAAGCATGAGTTCTGGGCGTCCTTCAAAGACCATACCTTGGATTCGAAGGCAATCAATATTTTGCAGAAGCATCTTGTCAGCCGTGAGCGGGTACGACTGCGCATTGAGGGAAAGCGACTTGGTGGCAAAGTGCAGAACGCTAGCATCATCGCTGTCGCGCCCAAGCAAGGCGAAAAGGGCAGTTGACCCTCCTTAGATATGCATCCTCAACTGCTTCTTAGTAAACGTCTTTTTACCGAAGGTACTGAATTTGCCAAGAGACCTGATGCGGTATCCTGTGGCTTAGCAATTTCACTGTTTCAAGATGCTGTAGAGCTTTTTATTTGGGCCCTAATCAAAGAACGTAGCATCAACGTAAAAGAGCAATCTCCATTTACTACCAATCTAGATGCCATTGAAAAAGCGGGATTGGTGTTGTCCGATCGAGCGAAGATCCAAGAATTAAATAAAGCTCGTGTCAACTTCAAACATTACGGAAATCTCCCCGCGCCTGACGAGGCGCGTAAGTTTGAAATTTATTCTAGAGACTTTCTACGAACTGGAATCTCGGAACATTTCGGCTACGACTTCGATTCAATATCGCTGGTAGATCTTGTTTCAGATGCCGAAGCGAGAACGCACCTTCAAGCGGCTGAGAAATTACTTTCATTAGGTAATTTTCAAGATTCACTCAAGGAGTTGGGAATAGCGAAATGGATATTGTTTAACCACCTTAATCAATATATTCCGCGTGTAAGTACTTCCCTAAGCTATGCAGATCGTGTTTTAACGAAAGCAAATCTTGGAACGAGGGTTGAAGTTTTTAGTTATATCGCCGATTATTTAAGTGTTCTGCGAGAGATTAGTCTTGTAACACTGCTTCGCATCCCGTTCGATGACTACACATTCTTGCGAACCATACTGCCAAATACGTCGCGCTCAGAAAGCGGTAAATGGCATACCGTTTTCACTAATGGGTACGTTCAGAGTGAGGCAGATTGTAATCGTTGCATATCAATACTGGTTGAATTGAGTATCCGCCTTGAGAGTGTTGTATGAACCTCCGACTTGTTCAGGATTAAATTCTATTTAGGTGGAGATTTATCAAAGTACTCTGTTCATTTAATCGCTAGCGGTAGGACGCCTTAGATTTCCATACTTTTACATTTGGAATATCAAGAGTTTCTAGAAATATTGATATCCCAGGAAGCATAGATTCATTTTTGGGGCCAATTACAACTTCACTAATAGGATGTTCTTTTCCTCTATTTGAAAAGTCAATGTCAAGATGTGCGACAGGTGTTCCGCGAGTCATGTGAAAGCTTATTTGTTGTAGTTTTGATTCTTGTTCCCAAGCGGTTCCCCCAGCATCAACTATGCGCAATGAATTATTGCTCGGCATTAAGTTGGCTACATGCAAAAAGCGTATTTCTTGCTCTTCACAAAAAGCTGGGTTTTTGAATGCAGCAAGATCGAACGCTAAATGGGTACAGGCGATAAAGAATCCTTCGCTACGTTTTACTTCCGCTTCGGATTCGGCTTCGTGAAGTACTTTAATAATTTTTTTAACTTCTGCCACTTGCTTAGTTTCATCATATGACACCCTCAAGGGACGTACCGGAAGTGAAAGTAGCTTCTTTGCATTAAAGCCGATCGCATAACCATTTCCGTCGTGTGCATATGCACGCCACTGACTAAGCACATCTCCTTGAGTAGACATACAGGCCGCTAAGGGCAAAGCTCTTAAACCTGACGTATGTATAATTTTATCAATATCGTCTAGTAGTTCTTTTCCTACAGTTTTTATCATCTCACCTGCTGCAATTTCCCAAATGTGATAGCCCCAGTGCATTTCCATAAAATCATTCATGGAAAAAAGATCACAAAATCTGAGCGTCTTATGAGAGCAAATAGCAAGCAGCGTCTCTGGTGAACAGTAGTGATACAGCATTTCACCGTCTTTGGGGCGGTATAAACGATCGGCAAGCATTCTCAAGAATCCGTGGAGTATCGGGTAATCGGGTGATTTTTAAGGGCCAAAGTGTACCTTATGGTAAACCCAGGATCTACTTGTCTTAATAGCAGTTCATAGGATTGATCGCTCTAATTATTGCGCAGTAGGCATCTTTAGTTTGACATTTGAGACGGGCACTTCCCGCTGCTTAATGTAGATCGCCGTCGTCGCTGCATTGGTATGCGCGCCGGCGATCTGCAGGTCCTGCATGCTGTGACCCGCCTTCTTCCCGTCAGTTAGCGCCTTGGCGCGGATATCCTTGATCGTGTAGTCCTTGTCCTTCAGACCCGCGCGATCGCATGCATCATTCCACGCGTCCCGCACGGCGGCTGCTGACTTCGGTTTCCCCGCTTTGTCGCGGATGACATAGTCGCAGATCGGCTGCAGCTTCTTCGCCCTGGAAAGCACCGCCAGAATCTCCTGCGTGACTGGCCAGTCGACGGCTGCGCCGGAAGAGTCTTCGGTCTTCGATGGCTCGAAGTGAATGACGCCGGCGATCTCCTCCTTCGAATCCCATTCCACCTCGATCGCACTCCAGCGTAATAGACGCACGTCAGTGGAGCGTTGGGCGGTCAAATAGCATAGGTCGACGAAGCACTGCATCATGTCGCCTGTTGGCGTTGGCTTGCCGTCCCTGGCGACGGCCAGGTGGGTCCGGATTGCCATGAAGTCGGCATCAGTGATGTAGACCTTACGGGCCTTCGGCTTCTTCATTTTCAGCTCGCGGCAGGGGTTGGTCGTAATCAGACGGCGCAAGATGCACCAGCCAAAGAATCCGGACAGCCAGGCGCGCATGGCCCGCTGCATGTGCAGCTTGTCGGGCCAGTTATCCTTTAGAAAGTCATGCACAGCCGCGGTGTCCAGCTGGTCGACGTTCCAATCGCGGAACGCCTTCAGCACGTCATTACCTTGACGCCCCCATTCCTTGCGGGATGTGTCGCTTTTTACCGGTCCCAGTTCGGCGATGTACGCTTTGACGTGCTTGGGCATATTGCCCATGTAGACCATCGTCGCATCCGCGATCTTGCGCTTTTCCTCCGCCAGGCGGTCGAGCATCCGTGGCTCCCCATCGGTGATGCGGCAAAGCCGGATCCACTTCGGCTTGCCCTCGATGACCGGGACAAAGTACCAGGAGCCATCCCGAGGGTAGACCCGTCCGGGTAGGTTATTGGGGGTCTTGGTGCGCCGGCGGGCGTTCATGCGCTTTTCCTAACCAGATGCATTTTCGGACGGTCGCTTGCTACAGGAGCGGCCAGTAGGCCGGCACGCTTGGCTTGCAGATTTTCAAACAAGTCGCGCGAAATGATGACACGTTCATTATTGCGCGGTAGGTCTACGCCAAAGGTCTTCAGGAACCAGGCATGCTGGCAGTGAGCGCGCTTCTTTCGCGTGATCTCATACAGCTGCTCATTCGTCAATAGTCCGTCATCGCTCATCGTTTTACTCCTTCGGTCCTTCAAGTAACTCTGCCCAGTGCGTCGGATACACCCGGGCGCTGCCTACTTCCCGCCAGATCTCGCCGTCGAACCACCCCATCCAGACCGGCTCATTGGCGTCAGGTGTGTAGATCATGACGGTGGTGTCGACGTCCGGCAGTTGGTCAGGGAGCTTGTGCCAATAAACCATAGTGTTTAATTCAAGGGTTCAGGCTAAGTAAGTCGACTTCGTGGTATTTTCAAAATTGAGATGAACAAATGTGGTCAAATTCCAATGAAAAATGAAGAAGAACTTAAACGAGAATTGAATGATTTGACGCTGGAGCAGGTAAGGGAACAGACCGAAAGATTTCGTGAAGCTCAGCGAACTATCAACACATCGATGTTTGAAGCAGGAAAAGCTTTGGCAGTGCTCAACGGCGGTAGCGTTGCTACACTCCTTGGCTTTACTCAAGCACTCATCAAGAACAATCATTTTGTCGCTATCAAATACTCGATTCTTTGGGCACTCGGATGCTTTCTTGTGGGCGCAATTTTGGCCGTGCTCGTTCCGTTCTTCCAAGCGGTAGAACGAATGATGTATATCACTGAACACGGTAGGCTCGACTGGGGGCGGGCATGGATAATAATCGGCGTAGTCGGTAGCGCAACGTTGTTTTGCTCGGGCGCCTTTACTATGATTATCGGAATAATGCGGGCGTTTTGATTTCGATGACAATTTGCCGGGCGAGATTTCGCCTGGCTTTTGATAGACAGTCATGTGCCAGATTGTCACGCTAGGTTTTGTCCAAAAGTTGGAGTGGAAATGGATACTTGGTACAACAGATATGCCGTAATCGTTCTGGTAGCTATTGCAGGTGTCGGCGCGTATGAATGGGTGAACTGGTGCGAACTTAAATCTGCAGATTGGGCAGCCTGGGTTCAAGCAGTCGGGTCCATTGGGACTATTGCTGGCGCTTTCTATCTTGCTCGTGTCGGAATCCGTCAAGCTAGGCAGGAGGAGAAGATTAAAGAAATGGCCGCTTTCGAGAAGCAAATGGACGTGCTTCTCTCCCTTGCATATAAAGCCAAGGAACTGGTCGAGCATGCATGGAAATATAGAAAAGGTGAAACCTCGCAAAAACCTAGCTTGAGCGACACTTCTACATATCGGGCTCGAGAGATAATCAGCCTGACGAACGTCCATGAAATGCTCTCGGCATTCGACGTCCAAAGAATTCCGGATTTCAATGTCGCATTTCAAATTATAGAAATGCGACAGATCGTTAAGCGCACTATCGAAGAGATTAAAGCGCTCGATGGAGATTATTTCTGTAGTGAAGATCGCTTCCTCGACAATTTCGAATCTCTCGCTGCACACGTAGAACTCGTGTACCGCGAAATAGGGAAAGCACGAGCCGCTGTCATCGAGGAAAATGTTGAGCTTGCCAATTTCATCTCTTGAAATTTGGCCATGCAAGGCGGTAGAAATTCTTACACTCATAAATCAAGTTGTCCGACTCAGTATTTTGGATCCTGGTGTTACGCGGCCTTTTGCTCGCCAAACAGCTCGCCAAGCGTGGTGGGTTCGGGCGGGATGACTTTGATGTCGATGTCGCGCTGAATGAATTCGCAGAGCCGGCCGACGTCCTCGCTCTCCGGATGGCAGATGATGCGGAAGCTCAGGCCGACGCTGCCGCCGTTCTGCGGCGAGATCTTGAAGCCATCGATCTTGACCTCGCCGAGCATGATGTTGCTGTCGCCGCCCAGGCCGTAGTCAACTTCGACCTTGTAGCCAGTCAGCTCGACATCCCATTTGATGGCGCCCATCTTCGGGAAGCGCAGCGCCGTGAGCGCCTCGCCGTCCAGCTGCTCGACCAGGTCGGGATCCTCGGCCTTCTTGTAGAGCGTGGTGCGCAGCTCCGGGTGGAAGGGGATCAGCAGGTCGTTTGGGCAGAAGGCTTCGATCTTCAGGTCGAAGGCGGGCACTCTGTCCTCGCCGTGGATCTCGGCGCGCGGGTTGACGGAGGCAAGCTTCACGGCTTGAGCAAGTTCGAACATGTTTCTTCTTCTCCAGGAGATCGGGTTAGTTGAGGGGGTGCTGCTGGCAGTACTGCGAATACGGGCGGCGGATGTATTCGTGGAAGCGCCGCTGCGCGGCCGGGTCGCGGTCGATCTCGGACCGGCTCTTGACCTCGCAGATGGCGCGCACGGCGGTCACCGCGGTGGCTTCGTCGGGTACGCGCAGCCAGCGGCGGAACTGAGGCTCGCGGCAGCGCAGCGCGAGCCAGGCGGAAAGGCGGATGGACATGATCAGGCGGCCTCCTGGCGCAGCAGTCGTTCGCTTTCCGTCACCAGTGCCGCGAACTCCATCAGCTCGGATTCCAGCGTGTTGATGACGTCGTCGTCGCGCTCGATGTGGTGGACGGTCAAGTGCCGGCCGATCGGCTCCAGAGCTGGGCACCAGATGACCAGGTCAATCCATTTGCGCCCGGTGAGCCACAAGCCGCCCAAACACTGATCCATGTAGCCGGACAGATCCCGGTAGCCGCAGACCTTCAGGGCCACGTCGCCGCTCAGGATGGTCTTGATCTCGACCAGGCCGTCTTCATCGACCAGCCCGTCCGGCGAGTAGCCGAACAGGTTGTCGTCGGTGGTGATGAAGCCGGTCTCTTCCACCAAGTGGCCCGTCTTGGCTTCGTAGGCGAGGCGGGCGAGCGGCTCCTGCTCTTTGCCTTCACGCATCTGCCACTTCTCGAACACCTTGTCGATCGGGCGGCCAGCGATGCGCTCGACCGCGACTTGGGCGGCATAGCCGATGCACTTGGCCGACGGCTTACCGGTCGTCTCGCCCTTCAGCGGCTTCAGGCGATCACGCGCATCCTTGAACCGGGAAGCGGTGATCACGCCGGCGCGGCACTTGAGCCACTCCTCGGAGCCCTGATCATGGTTATGGAAGATCATGGCTTACTCCGGGATGTAGGAGGGAGCGGCGTTGTCCATCTGCTGGACGAACTCGTCATCGACGGAAGTGGCAGCGGTCTTGGCGGGAGCGGCCGGCATTTCAACCGTGCGCGCCTCGTCCGCCTCAGCCTTGGCGCGCAGGTTCGCGCGGTGGTCGGAAATGGCGCGCTTGAGCTTGGCGTGATCTTGCGGCTGCTTCGCCAAGCGGCCGTTATTCGCCTTCCAGAAAGCCAGCGCATCGGCGTCGGTGGTGGTGGTTAGCGCCTCGGCGATCAGCGGCGCCACGTCGACGTGGTCCGGCTGCTGGGCGGCGTCCGGCGCCAGACCCTCGCCATTCTCGGTATTGAGGTGGTTCATGGCGTGGTCGAGGCGGTCCGTCTTCGGCCACAGCTTGTAGGCGCGCTTGATGACGGTCTTCTTGATCATCTCGCCTTCGTCGGTCTTCCAGGGGCCGTTGCCTTTCTTGAAGGACTCGGAACGATTGCGGATGCTGTGCACTTCGTCGATCGACATGGTCGTGGTCAAGTGGTCGCCGTTGTGCAGCTTCGCCACCACATAAGTGCCGACGATCTCGCCGCGATCTTTGCCGAACGGGTTGAAGACGTGGGTCGGCGGCTGGTCGTAGCCGTTCAGGGTGAACGCGTCGTTCTCGCGTACCAGCTCGGCCTGCGCCCACATGATGGAGCCGGAGGCAATCGCGATGTCGATCAGGCCGATGTAGCTGATGTCGAGGCAGATCTTGCCGCCGCGCGGCACCAAGTAGGCCTGCTTGCGCGCCGGGTTCAGGCTGATGCCGATCGCCGCGATGTTCTTGACCGCGTTCATGACCGACTGCTTGTCGCCCATGGCGACCTTCAGCGCGAATTCGCTGTTCTGCAGCACCTGGATCGCGAAGCCGGCTTCCCGCTCGAAGCTGATGGAGCGGTCGGCAAGCACTGCGGTGAAGTCGTCGCGCGTTTCCTTGATCGCGCCGGTGATGATGGCAATGGCATTGCTCACTTGGATCTCCAGTTCTGTGTAAGGCGTTGGACGGACGGCAGCATCTCGATCTGGCGGCAGGTCAGGCAGGTGCACACCGGCTTGTTGCGCTCCTTCGCGCCGGCGGCGTATGCCTTGGCGCTTTGGAACTTCTCGGCGGGGACGATGGGGAAACCCCATTCGTTGCGGGTTTCGGTGATCACAGGGCACCTGCCTTCGAGAGCAGGCCAATGGCCATTGGCACAAACATAGCGGCGCCGCAGAGGAGGCCGGATACGAATGTCTTGAGGGCGTTCATGCCGCCACCTCCACCGGCTTGCCCATCTCCATGAGCTCTTTGCGGTACTGTTCATAGAGCGCGAAGCCCTGCATGGTCGCCGCCACATTGCAATAGGCGCCCAGCGCGCCTTCGGAATGCCACAGCAGTTCCTGCGGCAGCGGCTTCATGGTTTCGTGATGCTTGCGCGCCTGCTCAATGACCTGGTGCATCAGCTTGATCGCGGTCTCGGAGGTCATCACGGCTCAGCCCTCCGCCTGGCGCTGATCGAGGGCGCAGGACTTCATCTCCTGCCAAAAGGTGGTACCGGCGACTGCGTATACAGCGGCCGGATCCTTCACCCAGGCCCGGGCCAGCTCGCGCAGCACCTCGGCGCCAAAGCTCTGGCCGCCGATGCCCTGATCTTCCAGCCACATGTGCGGGTCACCCTCGGACTTGGCAAAGCATTCGATGAAGATCTCGACGGTGGTATCGGAGAAGGGAAGGGGTTCGAATTCGTTGCGGTACGCTGCGTAGGCGCGTTGCGCTGAGTCTGGGATGTGTGGGTTGAATGCTGTCGGCATGGCTGCCCTTCCTGAAGGAGAATTTAATCTGTTTATTAGCAATGCTATGAACATATTATTAGCGAAGCTCTTTATTAAATCAAGAGCAGTGCTAATAAAATAAATTCTCTGCGCAGGGCGGTCCGACAAAAGGCAACAAAAAAACCCGCCTCAGGGGCGGGTTTGGTTGGCGGAAGCTATTTGGTTTATTTGCCGGGTGCCTGGGGCGTGATTGACGGTGCGACCGTTGGTGTCGCCTGAGGGACAACAGGAACTTGAATCACAATGGGGCTCTGGGGCACTTGCGGCGTAGACTTCGGAACGGCGTTGTTGAGAACGAAAGTTAGGACGGTGATCCCTGCTGCTGTGATAACACCAGCAGTCCCAACTATCCACTTAATCTGACTATTGAGCCCTTCTTGAAAATCGGCTTTAGTCACCATTTTCTCGTCCATTCCGTCTAGACGAGCTTCGATCTTCACCAAGCGCTCACGAGCGTCCGTGGCAAATTCTTCTAGCTTTGCGAGTCTAGCTTCCATTTCTCCATCATACGGTCCACCGCCGCCACCTGCAATGGAATCGCTCCCTTGTGGCTTTTTTCGTCTTTCAGGAAACTGTGAAACGTTGAGTGCCATTTTATTGCTGTTTTGTAAAATCGATCTGCAAAGACGGGAGCGGATGCTCGGCATCTTGGGCGGTTTGCCGAGGATTTGGGTCAAAAAACTCCGTATAGCCACACTTACCACAGATAAAGAGATTCCCCGAAAAACGGATTGTGGTTGGTGCTGTGTTTAGGGAAAGCGACCAAGCGCCTTGGGCTTCCGGATGGAATGGTATGAGATCTCCATGACCATATCGGCAATTGGGCTTTACTGGTACTGGGGTTTCTTGCGGCATTTATTTATCCATAGAGGAGCAGATCATTTGGGGGAGGCTCACTTCCGCACTTCCACGACCGTGTCGGCTTCTTTTCGGAATGTAGGCCTCTCTGTCATTGCCGCCTCCGAAGGGCTAAGGCACTGAAAGACAATTTCGGTTGTGCTCCCTGCGTAGGTGGAGTTGAGCCCAATGTTCTGCAAGTTAATTTCCTTGCCTTGGCTTAAGCAGTGGTTATTTGCCTCAGTGAGAGCAGCGCGGCGAGACGCCGTATTGTTTCCGCTCACGCTTCCTGTGCCCGCTACGCCGGCAGATAGGGAGTATGTGTCACGCCCAATCTGCTGAACCCCGCTAGAGGAGGCGCAGGCCGCCAAGGAAAGGGAAAGCAAAGCTACAGCGACTCGCATTAAGTTCTCCTCAAAGGGCTATCCATTTTTCGCCGGACTCGGTATCCAGCTTTTCTATCTCGTATCCGGCAATCAGCAAGCTGAGCGCTTCTCGGATTTCGCCGATCTTGCCCATGGCGGGCCACTCATAAAGGATGTCGTAGATATCTTGAGCGGTGAATGCGTCAGCGGCACGGGTTTCGAGGTGATTCTTAATGGCGGACATAAGCCCACGCATCTCATTGGCGACAACAACTTCCATCAACTGCGCTCCGTTTGGCTAAGGACCATGCGGCCGATAATGAGGCATCCATCGTCCTCACAGCGCTTGCGCGGGTATTTGCGCTGATCCTGGTTATCTGATACCAGCCACCAGGCGCCGAGCTCGCGCACTAAGCGCTTCACGACTGCTTCGCCCTCATAGTTGATGACGAAGATTTCCCCGTCCTTCGGCTTCGTATCTGCTGTGTTGACAACGACCGTATCGCCTTCGTAAAGGCGAGGCTCCATGCTTTCTCCTTTTACGCGAATGGCAAGCAGCTTCTCGGGGTCATAGCCGCGCTTCAGAAACCATTGCCGACGGAAGAATATGGGGTTGTCGTCTTCTTCTACTAAATCGAATGAGAAGCCAACGATGCCGGCAGAAACCGTGAGCTTTACGCGGCGTATGAGGATTGCATCAGGATGTTCTTCGCCGTCCTCTAACGCATGAATCCTTTGTGCTTTCGAAATGCTCGCCGAGTTGACTTGCTCCTGAGACGAGAGCCGATGAAGGTTTGATGGGGCAAGAACCTCTGTCACCGTCTCCGCAAGCCTCGGACTTATTTCATGAGGACTGGCGCCGATGACTCGACAGATTGAAAAAAGGGCTTCGAGATTCAAAGGGATCACGCCGCGCAGGTATTGACCCACAGCGCCTTGCGTTCCCAAGCCGGAGGCGGCTGCCAGCCACGTTTGCGTCGCTCCCTTATTGGCGGCCTTGTACCCAAGCCACGCCGCATTTAAGCGTTCGGCCTCCTGTTTTTCCTCTTCGGTAAGTTCGCGGCGTTTCATAACCACAATTTTATTAGTCTGGCTAATTTGGAGGAGCATCACTTGAAAAGCATTGCTTTTAATGTAGAATGTACAAAATGAGAGCAACGCTAATAGAGCAGGCTACGACATGCACCTTGAAGAACATCTGAAGCAGACGGGCCAAACCCAAGGCGATTTCGGGAAGCGGTTGATACCACCAGCGTCGCAGGGGCTCGTAAGCCAATGGATTCGCGGTGTCACGCGGGTGACCCTTCACTATGCGGTCCAGATCGAAGATCTCACCGGCGGAGCTGTCATGCCGCAAGACTGCGCAGATATGTATATCGACCCTCGCAACAGGGCGTCTGCAGCCAGCGATTCCATGCCGCCAAACAAAGCAAACCATCTGAACCGTCGCCACGACGACCCCAATACCGAAGCAAGCGCGACTGGCCTAGAACGCGCGCAATGAAACTCCACTACAACCGCCTCTCCGGAGAACCCAATGCCAATGACTGAACAAGAGATCACGCCACTGCAGCGCGAGTTGATCCCAATTCTTGCTGCCGTGATTCGGGTCGCTGTGGAGCAGCGAATTGACCCTGTAAGAGCAGCCACCACTGCCGCACAAGCTTTCAAAGCGGGCTTGGCGGCGAGCGGAGAAGTAAAAGGTGTTAGCTGAGTTTTTGAATTTCCGCCGATAGATCTTTGATCAGTGTGGCTAAGTAAGCGGCATCTGAGGTGGCGTTTCGAGTAGCTGCGGCTTTGTCGACATGGCTGCCGATCAACTTGATTGACTGGCTTTGCAACGCTTTGCCGACTAGTTCGATGGCACGTTCGGCTGCTTGGTGATCGTCGTAGATCATGGGAGGTTCCTTTGTAAAAGGTTGTTGTTGGGGAATAACAATCTATCACGCTGGAGCCTCCCGCCCGATTCGCCGACTTGTTACTTCGAAGAATAACGAGCGGACCCCAATAGTTCACTAAGAAAAAAAGGGAGTATTTCCAATGACCGTAAGACGATCAGAGCGCAGCCCGGAGGACCTGTTGTACGACATGGTGTCTTCCTACCCGGGCGGCGTCGAAGCGATGGCACAGCGCCTGGGCCTGCGCGTGAAAACGCTGTATCACAAGCTGCAGGAGTCGCCGACCACGCGCGAATTCTCCTCGATGATGCACAAGGCCGAGGAAGCCGGCATGGCCACCGCGCACGAGCCGTTGCAGGCGCTGTGCTTCCGCCACGGCGGCATTTTCCTGCCGATCGAGGACTTCGAGCACATCTCCGACGACGACATCCTCAAAGGCGTGGCCTGCGTGATGGCGCAGATGGGTTCGATGGCCGGCGCCGTCAATGATGCGCTCGATGCCGGCGAGATCTGCGATCGCCAGATGGAGAAGATCGAGCCGAAGGTGCGCAAGAGCTTTGCGGTGATGGCCGCGCTCTGGGCCCGCATCAAGGGACGCGTCAAGCGCGATGGTAGCAAGCCGCGACGCGGCGTGTTCGCGCCCAAGGCAGCTGAGGCTAAGGGGAGGGTAGAGCTGTGAATGAACCCGTGATGTCGATTGCTGAAGTCAAGCGCCTGGCGCGTCTGGCTGCCCACCAAGGCGAACCGCTGAATGCCTGCCCGTATCCGAAGGGGACCGACGGCGCCAAGATCTGGACGCGCGCCTACAAGGAGCGCCTGGCCGAGCTGACCGAAAAGGCTGCTGCCTAGCTCATGGCAAACAATTCCCCGACTCGCATTGTTCACCTGTTTGCGCAAGCCGCCTTTGTGGCCGCTCAAGCGCGGAGAGTAGCGGCATGAATTTCTACAAGCGCCACATAGGCGACTACATCAAGGACGCTGGCCACCTGACCCTGCTTGAGCATGGGGTGTATGCGCGCCTGATGGACGTCTATTACACCCGTGAAGCCGGGATCCCCGAGGACAAGGCAGCCCGGCTGATCGGTGCGCGCGGCAAGGATGAACTGGCGGCCTTGGAGAACGTGCTCGACGAGTTCTTCCAGTTGGTCGACGGCGTCTGGATCCAGGGCCGCTGCGAACGTGAAATCGAGGCGGCTTCAGCCAAAGGGGAGAAGAACCGAGAGAACGGGAAAAAGGGTGGAAGGCCCAAGAAAAACATAACCGAAATCGAAAGCGAAGAAAACCCAGATGGTTCTGATGTTGGAAACCATGTGGGTTCTGAAAATAACCTTAGCCAGACACCAGACTCCAGACACCAGACTCCAGACAAAACCAATACCGTCAGCGATACCTCAAACGGAGTTGGGATCGGGGAAGTTGCCGTCGCTGCCTCTTCCCCGGGCGAGATCTCGAAGGCCATGCGAGCGGCTGGCGTGCCGTCGCAGCCCCATGACCCTCGGATCCTGAAACTTGCGGAGCAAGGAGTGTCCGCCGCCACCGTGAGTGCCGCATGCGCGGATGCCCGGGAGAGCAGGCCGAACGAGAGCATCGGTGTCGGGTACATCGTCGCAATCATCAACCGCTGGGCAAAAGACGCATCTTCCATCGCCGCAGCTGGCGCCCAGGCACCCATCGATAAGCCTGCCAAGCCGAAGTCCGAGGACTGGTCCTGGAAGCGCAGCGATGCCGGGATTGAGCAAAAGGGGAGAGAAGTTGGCTTGTTTCCCCGCGGCGGTGAGAGCTATCGCGACTACGCAGCTCGCATCGAGGCTGAGCTTGAAAAACGGAAAACGGTAGGCAAAGCAGCATGAGCGACATGATCAACGGCAGAGCTTCCTGCGACTGCGCAGCCCATGGCTGCCCGATGCTGGGTTCCCTGACCAGCAGCACCACCGGCACCAGCGAATGGCTGTGCTGGTTCCACTTCGGCAAAGAGCCGGTGCAGTGGCAGTCCATCACCGCGCAGCTGCGGGAGGTCGGCTGGCTAGTGGACGCCCTGCGCAACATCCGGATGAACTACGGCACCGAGAACTGGGGCCCGGTCTACCTCGGGATCAAGCAGGAGCTGCTGCGCAACGGTCGCGAGGATCTGACCTGCAAAGAGCTGGAGACGGTGCGCATGTGGTCCGGCCGGATCGAGAAAGCGATTGCGGATCACGTGCAGGTACGGCCAGCCCAGCAAAAGCCGCTGCAGGGCGTCGAGGTCAAGTCGGGCACCTGGTCGAAGGTGCAGTACTCGCTGCCCGAGGGCTCGAGACGACCGGCGGTCGTGGACTGAGCAGCAAAGTGCAGGGCGATAGAGACAGCCTACAACCAGAAATTGAGGAACACGAATGAATATTTTGGCGATTGACCTTGGTACCACCCTCGGCTGGGCGCTCGGCACCCGCGGCGGCTCAGTCAAGGGCGGCTCTGAATCCTTCTCGCCGAAGAGGTGCGGCGGCTACGGCCAGCGTTGGCTGGCGTTTCGCCAGTTCCTGACCGAGACCGCCCGCGCGGCCGGTGGCGAGATCCACGCGGTCTACTTCGAGGATGTGAAGCACCACAGCAGCCTGGACGCGTCTCACGCCTACGGCGGCTTTCTCGCCCACCTCGAAGCCTGGTGCGCGCTCAACCGGATCCCGCTCAAGGCGGTGGGCGTCGGCACGATCAAGAAGCACTGGACCGGCAAGGGCAACGCCGACAAGGAGCAGATGATCGCTACCGCCCGCGCCAAAGGCTTCCGGCCGGTCGACGATAACCATGCCGATGCGCTGGCCATCCTCAGCTATGCGCGGGAGAGGGAAGGGGTGCAGGCGCTTGAGGCTGAACCTTGCGAGTTCTAGGAGGGCCATATCCGGATGACTCGCATCCTCACGATCACCGATCGGTTGGAAAACTGGGGCAGGTGGGCGCGCAGTTGGAGCAGGCGTGCGGAGGGCGATTGCCTGACTGCCGTCATCTGCGAGCGTCTGCGCAAGGCGACGAACGGCATCCTGCCGGGAGCTGATGGACCGCTGGTGAATGAAACTGACGCGCTGCAGGTCGACCGCGCCTGGCGCCTGCAGCAAGACCGACACAAGAGCCTGCTGCGTTGGCTGTATGTGCGCAATGCCTCGCCGGATTTCATCTGCCGACGCCTTCACATCCCCATACGGCCTGTCGATTTTTTCGACATCGAGCTCGGCCGCGCGGTCGAAGCGCTCCAAAATACTCTTGACAAAAATCAACAAGGCAATAGAATCCGTTCCAGCAAACAATTTGATTCCGTCATGAAACACGACGAGACCTGATCCCTTGGGATCGGCTCGCCCTGACGAAACGAGAGCCCAGCCAAAGTCGCTGGGCTTTTTGCTTTCTGGACTGGTTGTCTCCTCCTCTCCTCTGAGGATTTCGCCCTGCTTGTCAGGGCGTTTCTTTTTCAAACACTTTGGAAAAATTCAAAGGAAATCAAACATGCCTCGTGGCGGCAAGCGCGACGGTGCAGGCCGAAAGGTCGGCAGCGCCAACACCAAGACTCGGGAAATCGCAGACAGGGCCGCTAGCGAGGGTTTGACACCGCTGGAGTTCATGCTGCAGGTCATGCGCAACGACGCGCTGCCGGAAAACGCCTCGCCGGCGCAACAGGCGGCTCAGCTCGCCATGCGGTTCGAGGCAGCCAAGGCTGCTGCGCCTTACATCCACCCGAGGCTCTCCAGTGTCGAAGCGAACATCAAAGGCGACTTTTCCTACACGAACCTGACCGATGATGAACTTGATGCAGCCATCACCCAAGCCGCCGCCGAAGCTGGCGTTGATGTTGGCGCTACAGGAGAAAGCCCGGCGGAAAGCGGGCCGAAAGCTGTTTGAGTACTTTCCGGAGACTGGGCCGCTGCGGCGCGAGCTGTACCGCCAGCACCTGGAGTTCTTCCGACTCGGCAAAGATCACCCGACGCGCTGCTTCATGGCGGCGAACCGGGTGGGAAAGACTGAGGGTGGCGGCGGTTACGAGACCGTCCTGCACCTGACTGGGCTGTATCCGGACTGGTGGGACGGCCGGCGCTTCGATGCGCCGATCGATGCATGGGCAGCTGGCGACACCAACGAGACGGTGCGCGACATCATCCAGACCAAGCTGCTGGGCCCGAAGGAAGAGCTCGGTACCGGCCTGATCCCGCGCGAATGTATCGGCGAGGTGAAATACCGGCCGAACTCGAACGGCTCGGCCGACTACATCACGGTCAAGCACGTCTCCGGTGGCTGGAGCCGCCTGGCGCTCAAGAGCTACGAGCAGGGCCGGGTGAGCTTCCAGGGCACTGAGAAGGACCTGGTGTGGCTGGACGAGGAGAGCAACGAGGGCATCCGCGCCGAGTGCGTCATGCGCTTGATGACCACCGGCGGACTGCTGATCGAGACTTTCACGCCGCTGAAGGGCCTGACGCCGCTGGTGCTGGGCTACATCGGCGAATCGGGCATCGACGGCGACGAGCGGGTCAAAACGAACGGCGACAAGGCGTTCGTCATGGCCGGTTGGGACGACGTGCCGCACCTGTCGACCGAGACCAAGGCGCGGATGATGGCCGAATGCGAGCCGCACTTGCGCGATGCCCGTTCCAAGGGCATTCCCAGCCTGGGCGCCGGCGCGATCTACCCGGTACCGGAAGCGGACATCGTCATCGACGACTTTCCGATCCCGGACCATTGGCCGCGCGCGTACGGGCTGGACGTTGGATGGAACCGAACAGCAGGCGTGTGGGGTGCACAGAACCCAGACACCAAGGTTTGGTACCTGTTCAGCGAGCACTACGTTGGCCAGGCAGAGCCGGTCATCCACGCCTCTGCGATCAAGTCCCGCGGTGACTGGATTCCCGGCACGATCGATCCGGCGGCACGCGGGCGTGGCCAGCGCGACGGCCACCAGCTGCTGCAGGATTACCAGGATCTGGGGCTGGATCTGACGATGGCTGACAACGGCGTCGAATCCGGCCTCTACACGGTCTGGACCGGCCTATCGAGCGGACAGATCAAGGTGTTCAAGTCATTGCGCAACTGGCTGGCGGAGTACCGCATCTACCGACGCGATGAGAAGGGACACATCGTCAAGAAAAACGATCACCTGATGGACGCTACGCGCTATCTGATCGTCACCGGGCCGGAGATCGCCAAGGTCAAACCGGCCAAGAAAGTCCAGCCGCTGGGGCAGTTCTACGGCGCCACTGGCTGGATGGGCAACTGAAGCACCGCGGCTCTGCCGCACCACACCACTGTCGGGAGACAGTAGATTCCCTCTGCTGGATTGCATCGTCGGGACGACGACGCGCCACTCTCTTCGCGAGAAACCGAATTGAAAGCTAAAGACAAACTCATCGAAACGGCAAGAAAGCGGTTCGAACTGGCCCAGAGCAGGGAAAGCCAGGACCGCACTGCGCGCCTGGACGACTTGCGCTTTAGCGTCCTGCTGGAGCAGTGGCCGCAGGACATGAAGAACCGCCGCGAGAACGATCCGAACGGCGCGCGGCCATGCCTGGTGGTCGACAAGACCAACCAGTACGTGCGCCAGATCGTCAACGATATCCGCCAGAACCGCCCCAGCATCAAGGTCCGCCCGGTCAACGATGACGCCGATGAAGACGTCGCGCAGGTAATCGAGGGCCTGACCCGCCACATCGAGGACAAGAGCCGCGCCGACATGGCGTATGACTATGCGGCTGAATCGGCGGTGCGCTGCGGTATTGGCTACTTCCGCATTCGCACCGACTACGTCAATTCGGACGCGTTCGAGCAGGAAATCATCATCGAGCGCGTCACCGACATCATGTCGGTCTACCTGGACCCTGAATCGGTCGAGCCGGACGGCTCCGACGCCAAGTGGGGGTTTGTCATCACCTCCATGACCAAGGACGAGTTCGAGGACGCTTACCCCAATGCCGACCCCATCGACTTCCAGACCGACAAGGATCTGAACTGGTTCGGCGAGGAAAAGGTCGTCGTCGCTGAGTATTTCTACCTGCAGCAGCAGCCGGCGAACATGCTGTTTCTGGAAGACGGCACGACTCAGATCGAGGCCGACTATTGGGAGGCGGTCAAGGCCGGCGCGCCCAAGCTCAACATCCTAAAGACCCGCCCGACCAAGAAAACGGTGTGCAAGTGGGTCAAGATGAACGGCAAGGAAGCGCTCGAGGAGGAGCGCGTCTTCCCGGCCCGCTACATTCCCATCATCCCCGTCATCGGCAACGAGGGCTTCGTCGACGGCAAGCGCATCCTGACCGGCATCATCCGCAGCGCCAAGGATGCGCAGCGCCTCTACAACTTTACCCGTTCTGCCTTTACCGAAGCTGTGGCACTGGCGCCCAAGGCGCCGTACATTGCGGCCGCTGGCCAGATCGAGGAATTCCCCGAGTGGGCAGACGCCAACTCCAAGAACTATTCCGTGCTGCGCTACAAGCCGGTTTCCGTTGGCGGCACGGTGGTGGGCGCGCCGCAGCGGCAGCCGTTCGCCGGTGTGCCTGCCGGCCTGGCGCAGGACATGGAGATCGCCGAGCATGACATCCAGTCTGCGATTGGCATGTTCAAGGCCTCGCTCGGGCAGGAGTCCAATGAGAAGTCCGGCCGGGCGATTCTGGCACGGCAAAAGGAGGGCGATACCTCTACCTTCCACTTTGCCGACAACCTGGCGCGATCGATTGCCCATTGCGGCCGCATCATCGTCGAGATGATCCCCAAGGTGTACGACACCGAGCGGGTGGTGCGCATCATCGGCGCCGATGGCACGCCAGACCATGCCCGGATCAATCCCGAGCAGGATCAGGCGATGGTCGAGGAGCCGGGAGCGGATGGTGCGGTAGGCAAGATCTACAACCTGGGCGTCGGCACCTATGACGTCACGGTGACGGTCGGGCCGAGCTACAACACCCGCCGGATGGAAGCTGCCGATGCGATGACGCAGATCCTGAATGGCAATCCGAACCTGATGCAGATCATCGGCGACCTGTACTTCAAGTCGATGGACATGCCGTTCTCCGACGAGATTGCGCAGCGCATGAAGAAGATGCTGCCGCCGCCGTTGCAGGAACAGGAGCAGGGAGCTCAGCCCGAGCTGCCGCCACAGGTCATGGCTCAGATGCAGCAAATGCAGCAGACGGTCCAGCAGCTGGACCACGTCATCCAGCAGCAGACACAGGAAATCGAGCAGCTGCGCTTCGAGCAGAAGGCCAAGGTGATCGAGTCGCAAGCCAAGATCACCGAAGCCAAGGTGCATCAGGAAGCCGAGCTCGCCCGGGCGTTGGCTGACGTCGAGATCGCCAAGGCCAATGCCGTCGATCCCGGCCGGCTGGAGGCAGCGGAGATCATCCTGTCGCAGCTGATGGCAGTCATTCAGGCACAGCAGCAGCCCATGCCACCAGCCCAGCCCATGCCACCAGCCCAGCCCATGCCACTGCCAGTCCCGCCTGACGACATCCAGATGCCGGACATACCCCCTTCGATGTAACCGTATCGGTGCGGATCACCGAGCCTTGGACCGCCGGGAAGGCGGTCTAATCCCTGAGACGGAGCAGTAAATGGAAATGGCCAATCAGCCAGCAGCAGAAGTTGCAACCCCCGCGGAAGTGGAACCGCAAAACCCCACGCCCCAGGTCACCGCTACGGAGGTGGAACCTGGTGAAAATGACCCTCCGGCCGAGAAAACTTTTTCCAAGTCCGAAGTTGAGGCCTTGGTTGAAAAGGAAATCGCGAAAAAGACTGCCAAGCTGCTACGGCAGCGAGACCAGGAACGCGTTCGCCGTGAACTGTACGAGCAGCAACTGCAGAAGATCGCACCGCCGCAAGTGCAGGCACCCGGCAAGCCCCAGCTAAGTCAGTTCGCGGATCCGGAGCAGTATGCGGATGCGCTGGCCAACTGGAAGCTCGAGCAGAAGTCACTGGAGGACCGGGCACAGAAGGAGCAGTCCAAGCAATCCGAATTCAGCAGCAAGCGGGACGAGTTTCTCGCCGAGCTGGAGGAGACGGACGGCTTTGACATGAAGCAGTTCAATCGCCTGCCGATCTCGGTTCCGATGGCGGAAGCCATTCTGGAGTCGGACGTTGGTACCAAGATTGCTGTGCACCTGACTGCCAACCCGGCCGAAGCCGAGCGCATCGCCAACCTGTCACCCGCACGCCAGGCAGCTGAGATCGGCAAGCTGGAAGCCAAGCTTTCCGCTACGCCGCCCAAAAAACCCAGCAACGCACCTGCCCCCATCAATCCAGTCGCCGGCAAGGGAGCCGGCCCGGCAACGGACATTTATGACCAGCGCCTGGCCTCCAATACCGAAGCCTGGATTGAAGCCCGCAACAAGCAGCTTCGGGGCCGGTAACCACATCCACGCCGTCGGGAAGACGGCTATTTCCTTTTACTGGAGCTTTAGATGCCCAATACCCTGCTTACCCCTCAGATGATCACCAACGAGGCGCTGCGCGTCCTCGAAAACAACCTGGTGTTCGCCAAGAACGTCAACCGCGAATATTCGGACCAGTTCGCCAAGAGCGGCGCCAAGATCGGCGCTACGGTCAACGTCCGCAAGCCGCCGCGCTTCGTCGGCCGCACCGGTGCTGCTATCGGCATCGAAGACGTCACCGATACCCAGGTGCCGCTGAACATCAGCACCCAGTTTGGCGTGGACTTCACCTTCTCCAGCCAGGACCTGACCCTGTCAGCCGATGATTTCAGCAACCGCTATCTGAAGCCGGCGATGGCAGCTATTGCCAACAAGATCGACCGGGACGGCTTGGCGCTGGCGCTGGGCGTGGCGAACACCGTCGGCACTCCGGGCACCCCGATTTCTTCGGCTACCCCTTTCCTGACCGCCGGCGCGCTGATGGATCTTGAAGGCACCCCGCGGGATGATCAGCGCGGCGTGGTGCTGGATCCGTTCGCACAGGCCAATTTGGTCGACGCGCTGAAGGGACTGTTCCAGTCCGGCGAGAAGATCAAGGCGCAGTACGAGAAAGGCATCATGGGGCAGGCATTAGGTTTCGACTTCGCGATGGACCAGAACGTCAATGCCTATACCGTTGGCCCGCAGGGCGGCGTGCCGCTGGTCAACGGCGCCAATCAGACCGGCTCGGCGCTGGTGACCAACGGCTGGACCGCCGCGGCAGCCACCCGCCTGAACGTCGGTGACGTGTTCACCATCGCCGGCGTGTTCGCGGTCAACCCACAGAGCCGCCAGTCGACCGGCCGTCTTCGCCAGTTTGTGGTGACCGCTCAGGCCGCCTCGGACGCCGGCGGCAATGCCACGCTGCAGATCTCTCCGGCGATCACCCCGGCCGGCCAGTTCCAGAACGTGACCAACTCGCCGGCCAACGGCGCCGCGATCACCGTGCTGGGCGCTGCCAACACCGTGTCGAACCAGTCTCTGGCTTACCACAAGGATGCCTTCACGCTGGCCACCGTCGACCTGGAAGACGTCTCCCAGTACGGTGCCTGGGGTGCCCGTGCCAACTACAAGGGCATCAGCATCCGCATCGTGCGCCAGTACGCGATCGGTACCGACACCGTGCCGTGCCGCCTGGACGTGCTCTACGGATGGAAAGCGCTGTATCCGGAACTGGCTTGCCGGATCTGCACCTCCTAAGCCGCCTGCTACGGTCCGCTTTACCCATGGCCCCCGCCTCGTGCGGGGGTTTTCATTTCTCCATTGAAGGATTCGCATGGAATACCATACCTACCCCCGCTGGAAGTATTCGCAGGCCGGCGCCGTCGTCGTCAATTCCGCGGAAGAAGAGGCCGCGCTGGAAGGCGAATGGCACGATAGCCCGGCAGACGTTCCATCCCCCGCCGGCGACGACAGCCCTAGCAGCGAGGACGAGCAGCTGCTGCAGGATGCCAAGGCCGAGAAAGACGCGCTGCTGGCCAAGGCTGCCGAGCTGGGCATCGCCGTCGACAAGCGCTGGGGCCTGAAGCGTCTGCACGAGGCGCTGGAGCAGAAGTCTCAGCCTGAGGCGCCGCAGCCGTGAAGGCGATCGATCTGATCACCCGCGCCTTGGTCGGCGCGGGCATCCTCGCCTCCGGTGAGACACCGAAGAACGACGAGGTGCAGACCGGCCTGCAGGTCCTGAACGACATGCTGGACTCGTGGAGCGTGTCGCGCCTGTTCGTCTACCAACTGCTCGAGGAGAACTTCCCGCTGACGGTAGGCAAAGGCACCTACACCATCGGCCCGGGTGGCGATTTCAGCACGGCGCGGCCGATCGACATCCAGTCCTGCTATGCGCGTCTGAACAATGTCGACTACCCGATCACGCTTATCGACAATGACGCCTATTCCGACATCGGCCTGAAGGCCTCGGTACCGGGCCTGCCGCTGTTCCTCTACTACGACCCACAGACGCCGCTGGGCGAGATCAACTTCTGGCCGGTGCCGTCGCAGGCGATGACGTTCTTCATCCAGACGCCGCGCCAGCTGACGCAATTCACAGACCAGACAGCGGATGTGACGTTCCCGCCTGGGTATGCCGAAGCGCTGCGCTACGGGCTGATCGTGCGCTTGGCAGCCGAGTTCGGGCTGCCGGTGAGTCAGGCGGCGGCGGAGCTGTCCAAGTCGTCCATCGAGCGGCTGCAGACCAACAATTCGACCGTACCTGTTCTGAGGCCTGAGTTCAGCACGGGCGGCAGCGGACGGTTCAATATCTTGCGGGGCTACTGACGCCTTGACGCGCATGATCATCAAGCCAGCTGAAATTTATGGGGCGACGGTGCCGGCGCTCGGACTGACGCTTGCGGTGTCCGGTACGCGCTTGCCCTTGCTTGGCCTGATCAAGGCAGACAAGACGGGAATCGAGTTTGTCCATTCGGGCGAAGCGCCGCTGGTCATGCGACACAAGATCACCCGGCTGGCCCATGCGCTGCTTGCGCTGCCCGACCAGCGGGACCTGCCGGTTGAACACGAGTTTGCGGACGGGATGTATATCCGCAGGATGTTCATTCCAAAGGGCACGGTCCTGGTCGGCAAGATCCACAAGAAGGCGTGCGTGAACATGGTTGAGAAGGGCGACATTGCCATTCTCACCGAGACCGGCGCCAAGCGCGTGAAGGCAGGTTTTACCATCGTCTCGCCGCCCGGCCTACAGAAGGTCGGCTATGCGAACGAAGACACAGTGTTTACCAACATCTTCCGCACCGATGTGTCCGACCCGGAAAAGGTCGAAGAAGAGTTGATTTGGGAAAGTTACGAAGCCATGGAGCAGCAGCTCCCGAATGAAGGAGGCAAATCATGTCAGTCGGTTGGGTAGCAGCGGGCGCTACGCTCGTTTCGGGTTATATGGGATCCAAAGCGGCAGGCGATGCGGCCGATGCGCAGGCGCAGTCAGCGAGGGATGCCAACCAGACGCAATGGAACATGTTCAACCAGACCCAGCAGACGCAGCAGCCCTGGGTGGATCGCGGCAATGCAGCCGGCAACCGGCTACAGTACCTGCTTGGCATCTCCTCGTCCGGTAGCAACGGCGTTCCCAGCTACCAGCCGCTGACCAAGGCGTCGCTGGTCGATACCAGCGCCGGCGACTGGCGGCCGAATGCGGACCTCTACGCCTCGGACGCCGGTTACCGCAACGCCTGGGATCAGTTCATCACGGCCCATCAGCAGCGCTTTGGCGACTTGCCGAATCTGGCAAAAGGATCGGATCTTGCGGCGACGCAGGAAGCGCTGCTGGCCAATAGCGGACTGAACCTCGATGCACTGAATGCCTCGCGCCAGCAGGCGACGCAGCAGCAGACGCAGAGCGACCCCGCCTATGGCTCCCTGTTGCGCAACTTCAGCGCCGCCGACCTGCAGAACGATCCGGTGTATCAGTCGGGGCTGCAGTTCGGATTGGACGAGGTAACCAAGGGGATCAACAACATGGCGGCCGCCAGCGGCTCCCTGCTGTCAGGCGCCACGCTGAAGGCGCTGACGAAGTACGGCAATGACTACGCCAGCACGAAGGCCAACGACGCCTTCAACCGTTTCCAGACACAGAACACGAACACATACAACCGTCTTGCCGGTGTCGCCGGCACCGGGCAGCAAGCCAATGCACTGGTGGCGTCGGTGGGCCAGAACATGGCCAATAACGTCAGCCAGAACCAGATTGGCGTTGGAAATGCGCGCGCGGCGAGTGCGATTGGCTCGACGAATGCGCTGACCAATGGCATCAGCCAAGGCTGGGGCTTGTACCAGGGCAACCAGCTGTATAGCAAGTTGCTTGGTGGTGGCGGTGGCGGTGGCGGTGGCGGCAACGCACTAGGCAGCTCTCTCCCAACTGAAGGCTATAGCGGCATGTATGCCGAACTGGGGCTGAAATAATGGCTATCGACACTTCAATGTATGGCAGCATCCAGCCGCTCAAGATGGAAAATCCTCTGAATGCGCTGACTCAGGCCATGCAGGTGCGCGGCCTGCAAGATCAGAATGCGCTGGTGCAGTACAAACTCAGCCAGGCGCAGCGGAATGATGCCGTTGAAGAGAAAGCCCGAAATGTTTTGGCTCGCAATGGCGGCGATCTGAATAGCGCAATCAACAGCTTGATGTCAGAGGGACTCGCTGAGAAGGCTCTTGCTCTGAAAAAGTTGCAACTAGAGCAGTCCGAAAAAGAATCGACCATTGCCAAAAACAAGTCGGCCGCTGGCAAAACCGACATGGAAATGACCGCAGCTGCATTCAAACTGCACCAGCAACAGGTCAACAATGTGGCGACGCCCCAAGATGCTGAAGCATGGACGGCGGCAGCGTATGCGGATCCGGCCATCCGGCCATTCATGGAGCGGTTCGGCCCGCTCGACCAGGCCATCGCGCGTATTCGCCAAAATCTGACAACGCCTGAAGCGCTGCAGAAGTGGAAGATGGGCACATCGCTGTCGGCTGAAGATCTGATGAAGTACACCGAGCCAGATGCCAACGCGAAGCTGCAGTCCTCCACCTCGATCCGCAATACGGATGCAACGAATGCCACTTCTCGTGCAAACAACGCGGCGACCAATGCAACGACGATGCGGGGACAGAATCTGACCGATGCACGCGCCAGGGAGCAGGTTGCAGCTGGCAAAACGCAATACGACTCCGAGCGCGGTGGGGTGGTCAATTTCGCTACTGGTGAATTCAGGCCGGTGACGCAGGGCGGTGCGCCACTCCCATCCAAGGACGCGGGGCAGAAGCGAGATGACGCGAAGTCGGTGCTGAACCTGCTCGATATCGCCGATCCTCTGATCGATAAATCGACTCAGGGAATGATCGGGTCCGTAGTCGACCAGGCTGCACGCAGCGTCGGCAAGAGCCTGCCTGGAGACCAGGCGGCCGCTCAGTTGAAGGCGCTGGAAGGCATGCTCATCTCCAAAATGCCCAAGATGTCGGGGCCGCAGTCGGACAAGGATGTCCTGCTTTACCGGCAGATGGCTGGCCAGATCGGTGACGTCAATACTCCGGCGGCCACCAAGAAGGCGGCAATCCAGACCATCCGGCAGATCAATCAGAAATATCTCCAAGACAATGGCGGCGCACCGGCCGCCAGCGGCAACATCAAGTTTCTGGGATTCGAATAATGGCTATTGCTCGCATTCAGATGCCCGACGGGCGGATTACCCGTTTCGAGGTTCCCGATGGCACCACGCCGGAACAGGCGCAGTCGATGATCCAGTCGCATATATCGGCGCCTGATACGCCGGCCGCCAAGCCTGCGGACAATTCGCAGCTGGCGGATGCTGTTGGCGGTGTTATCAAAGGAGCTTCTCGAATCGGGACCACGCTGCTGACCCCAGTGGACTATCTCGCTCGTAAGGCGGGCTTCCAGAACGAATGGATTGGCCGCACCGACCGCGATCAAGCCATCGACCAGGTCATGAAAGACCGCGTCAATCCCGACTCGTTCGCCTACAAAGCCGGTGATATTGGTACCCAGATTGCGGGCACCGCTGGCGCTGGTGGCATGCTGGCTAAGGGGCTGGCAAAGGCAGCACCGGCGCTGGCCGAGTCGCCTTTCGGCGCGAAGCTGCTGGAGTCCATCGCGTCCAGCGGCTTTCGCACCGGCGCGGCGCCTGCCGCCTCGGTTGCCGGAAAAGCGACGGACATCGGCATCCGGGCGGCTGGCGGGGCGATCACCGGCGGCGCGTCGGCCGGCCTGGTAAATCCCGAAGATGCGAAATTCGGCGCGATGGTGGGCGGAGCACTGCCGTTGGCGGCACAAGCAGCTGGCAAGGCATTCCAAGTCGCTGGGCAGAAGCTGCGCGGCAGCGAAGTCTCCCCGGAGGTCAATGCGCTTGCCAAGCGGGCGTCGGAGCTCGGCATCGATGTGCCGGCGGATCGCCTAGTCAACAGCAAGCCTCTGAATGCAATTGCATCGGCGCTCAACTACGTGCCTTTCAGCGGCCGGGCCGGTACCGAGGCGGCCATGCAAAGCCAGCTTAACCGGGCGCTGAGCAGGACGGTGGGGCAGGATTCCGAAAACGTCACAGCCGCCTTGCGCAAGGCAACGGGCGATCTGGGCGCGAAGTTCGATCAAACTCTATCCAGCAATACCGTCAGGATCGACAACCAGCTGCTCGGCGAGCTCGCCAACCACGAGCAGACAGCCTTTAATGAGCTGAGCGATGAGAGTGCCCGGATCATCAAGAAGCAGATTGACGAGATCCTAGCGAAGGGCGCCACGGGCGAGATTGATGGTCAGGCAGCGTACAACATCAAGAAGACGCTGGATCGCATCGGCAGCCGCAATTCGAACGAGGCTTACTATGCGCGCGAGCTGAAAAAGTCGCTGATGGGAGCGCTCAACCGCTCCCTCAGCTCCGAAGATGCGGCGGCGTTTGCCAAGGTGCGCCAGCAGTACGGCAACATGCTTGAACTAGAGAACCTGGCTCAGAACGGCGTGGAAGGCAATATCTCGATTGCCCGCATTGCCAACATGAAGCACATCCGCAATCCGGAGCTGCAGGAGCTGGCCGACATTTCGGCGCAGTTTTTGAAACCGAGGGAAGGGCAGCACGGTGCCATGCAGCGGGCGGTTGCCGGCATGGCTGCTGGCGGTATGGGCGGTATTCCGGGGCTGGCTGGCATCGCCGCGACTGGGCGCGGCACCAACATGCTGCTCAATAGTGCGACGGTAAAGAATGCGCTGCTCGGAGAGGCGAATCCGGCGCTCGGGACTTCCGTTCGGAATGCGTTAGCCGCCGGCTACCGGATCGCGCCTGTCATCAGCGCCCAAGGAAGCCCTTGAGGAAGCCGAAGATGGCCGCGGCGACCACCACAACGATGAACTTGATTACCAAGTAATCTGTAAATTCCATTCGCTCCCCCTTGAACCCGCCTTGCGCGGGTTTTTCTGTTTTTAAGGATAGCACATGCCGGTTTACCCCCTTTTTGGGCTCAACCAGGGCGGCAAGTCGACTACGGTCTCGGCCGAGCGGCACCTGAACCTGTATGCCGAGATCGTGCCCGAGGGCGACAAGAGCCGCCTGGTGTTCTACGGCACACCCGGCCTGTCCCTGTTCACTTCGTTCGGCGACACGACGGTGCGCGGCGCGCTGGCGGTCGGCAACCTGCTCTACATGGTTCACCGCGGCACCCTGTATGAGGTCAACAACGCCGGCGTCAAGACGGCGCGCGGCACGCTCAACACGACATCGGGGCGGGTGGATCTAGCCTACAACGGCACTCAGATCGGCATCGTCGACGGGGTCAACATGTATCTCTACACGGTCAGCAGCAATGCCTTTGCGGTCGTGGCATCAGGCCTGTTTGCCAACCCGATTTCCATTACCTTTCAGGACGGCTATTTCATTGCCTGCTTTGCCAATTCCGGGCGGTTCCAGAAATCCAAGGCCTATGACGGAGCGACTTGGGATGCGCTCGACTTCGCCACGGCGGAATCCAACCCGGACAACCTGGTGCGCGTGCTAGCCGACCATGGCGAGCTGGTGCTCGCCGGCGAGCTGACGATCGAGTTTTGGGGTAACTCGGGCGGACAGGACTTCGCGTATTCGAACATCCGCGGCGCCACCCTGGAATTCGGCCTGGCGGCACCCTGGAGTCTGGTGAAATTCAACGACTCGCTCGCCGGCCTGTTCAAGAACCGCATGGGGCAGGTGCAGATCATGATGATGGCCGGTCACGCGTTGCAGAAGATCAGCACGCCGGAAGTCGATTACCTGATCAACAGCTATGCCACCGTCGCCGATGCCACCGCGTTCGCCTACATGCTGGGTGGCCATCCCATGTTGCAGGTGAATTTCCCCAGCGCTGGCAAGTCGTGGCTCTTTGATGCCTCTACCAGCTTGTGGACACCGCTGGAGTCGGGGCTCTCTGGAGGGCGGCACCTGGCGGAGATTCATGTCGATTTCCTGAACAAGCCGCGGGTGACCGACTACGCGAACGGTAACGTCTACAACCTCGACCCGGCCGTCTACACCGACAACGGGGCGCCTATTGCGCGCGAGCTGGTCGGTCGGCACCTAAACCAGAGCTATTCACTGCTGACGGTTCACCGGTTGCAGGTCGATTTCGAAACCGGCGTTGGCCAGGTCGATGGCTCGGATCCGCAGGCGCTGCTGCAGATCTCGCGCGACAACGGCCATACCTGGGGCAACGAGCTGTGGACGTCGATCGGCGTCATTGGCTCCTACCTGACGCGCGCGGTGTGGCGCCGGCTAGGCGCGGCACGCGACTTCCTGTTCAAGATCCGCGTCACCGATCCAGTCAAGGTCGTGATTACCGGAGCGTCGATCGAAGTGGAGCAGGGGCGATGAATAACCGGCCACCACTTACCGAAGATTCTGGCTCGCCTGGCTGGCAGAACTGGTTCAACCAGGTATTCGCCTGCCTAAACGGCTGGCGTTCCTCGTTCAGGACGTCAGTGATCTATGCCTTCGGCGCCATTCCTGCGCAGTCGCAGGCCTCAACGACGGTTGCTGTCAACAAGGCGCGTCCAGGCGATTCCGTGCTTGTGACTCCTGCCGCTGACACGCCGGGCATCAGTTACAGCGGTGTGGTCACGGCCAATGACACCGTCACGCTCTACGCCAAGAACTTCACCGCCGGCGCCATCACGCCGGCTTCCACAACGTTTCGCATCATCGTCCTTCAGTAGGAGCGGAAATGCCATCTGTCAGACTTTCACCCATGTTCAACGACCAGACGCTTACCGCCGCCGGCGCACCGGCAAGCGGCTACAAGCTCTGGACCTATGCCGCGGGCTCCAGTTCGCAGCTGTCGACCTACACCGATTCCAGCGGCACGGTTGCGCAGGCCAATCCAGTCGTCTTGAATGCCGCCGGATTCCCAGCTTCCCCCATCTGGTTGCAATCAGGACTTGGCTACAAGTTCGTTCTGACAGATGCGAATGGCGTCACGATTCGGACAGTCGACAATGTCTCCGGCGTCAATGACGTTGGCGCAACAGCCAATCAGTGGCAGCCCTCAGGCGCAAACCCGACCTATGTAAGCGCGAACAGTTTTACCTTGGCAGGTGATCAAACCGGCGAGTTTCATGTCGGTCGGCGCGTGCAGGCTACGGTGACTGCCGGCACGGTATACGGGACGATCACCAGCTCGGCTTATTCAGCATTGACCACTGTAACGCTTGCCATGGACGCAGGCGCCCTTGACGTCGGGCTTTCTGCAGTCAATCTAAGCATCCTTCGGGCCGACAAGCCGGCGTTGCCTTACCTGTCTGTCGCCGGAGTGCAAAAGCTCATCAATGGCGGCGCGGAAGTGGCCCAACGCGGAGCGGTTTCACTCACGACCAGCGCCCAGTATGGTCAGGTAGATCGGTGCGCGATCTGGGCATCGGGCGGTGTGGTGAGTGCGGGCAGCCTGGTTCAGAACACGGCTGCAGCGGTGGGGCGGACCGGCAAATCTGCCAGGGCATCGGGTGTGACGCTCACCGGGGCCGGCGTCATCTCCTGGCGCTACCGTATGGAAGCTGCCGATGCCATTAAGCTTAAGAATCAGGCTGGCTCGTTCCAGATCGCGGTCATGCACGATGTTGGCAACGCTGTCAATTACACGATCATCGTGCGCAAACCAACGGCGGCGGACAACTTCACTGCTGTCACGACAATCGCCACGAGTAGCTCGATGGCAGTGCCGACCGGAACGGCGACGCCGCTTGCGTTCCCTAATATTGCATTGGGTGACTGCTCGAACGGGCTGGAGATTGAAGTGCAGGCCGCCTGCGGAGCGGTGGTCACCAAGAACTTCGATTTCACCGAGTGGCAGCTGCAGGAAGGCGCCTCCGTGACGCCTTTTGAGCGGCGTGACATTCAGTCCGAGCTTGCCCGCTGCCAGCGCTACTACGAAAAAGGGAATTATTCCATTTGGAGTAGCGATGTCGGCGCAGTGAATTACACCTACTACACAGCCGTCTTCTTCAAGGTTCAAAAGCGGGTGACACCAACCGTAACAGCGACCAGCGCCGGCCAATCGTCCAACTTCCCTAGTGCAAGGGTAGCCAATGCACTTGGACCGGACATTATGCAGATCTACGCCACTTCGACGGCAGGCGGATCGCAGTCGTATTTCACGTCTACCTGGGACGCCACAGCGGAGCTATAAGCCATGTACAAACTCACTCAAACGAAAGCTATCTTGCGCCTGTCGGATGGCGCCACAATCCCTGCCGAACCGGCCAATACCGACTATGTGGCATTCCTTGACTGGAAGGCTGCCGGGAACATGCCCGAGCCGGCGGACGTCCCCGATCCGAACATTGCAGTCCTTGCGGAGATTGACCGCATCGAGACCGAGAACAAGGCAGGGCGCGGCGTACGCGAGTTCATCCTCGAAATCCTGGAAGAGAATGCGGGCGCACTCGGCGTTGATCCGCTGGAGAACATCTTGTATCGGAAGGCAAAGGCGGTTGACGACCAGATCCGGGCGTTGCGGGAGAAGCTCAAATGATCGGCCTCCAGCTTGCTGCCGGCTGCTTCGTCGGCTCCTATCTCCTCTGGCTCTTCTACTTGGCGGTGATGAGTCTCCAGCGCGCCAGGGATGCGGGGACGATCCCGAGACCGGCCTATCTGCTCGGCCTGCCGATCCTCTACCTCGGACTGTTCATCGATTTCGCTTGCAACATGGTGGTCGCCTCGCTGCTCTTCCTCGAGCTGCCGCGGGAGTGGCTGGTCTCGGCGCGCGTCTCCCGGCATTGCCGCTCCGGCGCTGGTTGGCGCAGCGCCCTCGGCTGCTGGATCTGCCATTCACTGCTGGATGCATTCGATCCGAGCGGCCGCCATTGCAAGTAACTCCGTAGCCGTCAACCACAAGGAAATACCATGCCGGACAAACTCAAAGAAACCATCATGCTGCCGGTCGCGATCCCAGCATGGGGCCTGCTGTGCATCATCGCCGGCGCCATCTATACGGCCGGCCAGATATCTCAGAAGCTGGACACGCTGATCGAGAACTACAGCCGCACTGAGCTGAAGGTTGCCGCCATCCATGAACGCCAGATCGGCGGGCTGGCGGCGATTGCCACCCTGCAGCAGCAGGCGCAGAGCCACGAGACTCGGCTCGCTTCGCTTGAGCGGGCTGCTGCGGCGAATGAGCGGGTGGTGCGCAGATGAGCTTCGATATCGCGATCAACCGGCTGCTCAAGAATGAAGGCGGCTATGTGAAGCATCCGGAAGACCCGGGCGGCGAGACTAACTGGGGTCTGTCAAAGCGCAGCTATCCGACGCTGGACATCAAGAACCTCACCCGCGACCAGGCGGTTGCCATCTACCGCCGCGACTTCTGGGAGAAGATCCATGCTGATGAACTTCCTGACGGAGTGGCTTTTCAAGCCCTGGATTTCGCCGTCAACAGCGGAATCGACACTGCTGTGCGCTACCTCCAGCGGGCCTTGGGCGTGGCTGACGATGGACATTGGGGGCCTGTCACTGCCGCTGCCGCCCGAACCATGAACGAGCCGAAGGTGGCGTGCCGATTGCTGGCCGAGCGGCTGGACTTCATGCGTCGGCTACGGACATGGTCGACGTTCGGCGCCGGCTGGGCGGGCAGGGTAGCGGACAACCTTCGGTTTGTGGCGGAGGATATGTGATGGCACTTGATGCCGTCACCGCCGTGCTCGACGTCGGCAGCAAGGTTATCGACCGGCTGTGGCCGGACCCTGGCCAAGCGGCTGCCGCCAAGCTCGAGCTATTCAAATTAAACCAGTCTGGCGAGCTGACGCAGATTGTCGGGCAGCTTGAGATCAACAAGGCCGAGGCGGCAAACGCTTCCGTCTTCACGTCGGGCTGGCGCCCGTTTATCGGTTGGGTTTGCGGCGCCGCGCTGGTCTATCAATACCTGCTGCGTCCGATAGTGACCTGGATAGCGCTACTGACAGGGCACACGCTACCGCCGCTGCCCGGGCTAGACGACAACCTGTGGCAGCTGCTGCTTGGCATGCTGGGATTGGGAAGCTTGCGTACCTTCGAGAAGATCAACGGAGTAGCGAAGTGATGACTGAAAGCTACCAATAGCAAATAGGGAAACGTGTCGAATTTCTTTACATCTACCGAGCTTCCTCGACATGTGTTTCCAATAAGCATTTGATTTAAATCAGATTTGTGATGCTGGCCCGTAAGTTGCTATAGAACAATTATTGAAACTAGGAGCCCTCATGAAAGCCATCACTTCGATTCTTGCCGCCGTCGCTCTTACAGTCGGTGTTGCCAGTTCCGCGTCTGCTACCGTCTTTACCTATACGTCGAGTGGGACGATTTCCGGTGATTATAGTGACAGTTACGATTACTCAGGTATTTTCGGTGGAGGTAGCCTCTTCGGCAAGTCCTTCACGCTAACAACCAGTTTCGATACTAATAATAATTACGGCAACGAAAGTTATCCTAATCAGTACAGCAATTCCTATGGTTACGCTCCAATAAGCGTTTCGGTTAATGTAGATGGACATTCGTACTCAACCACTATCACCAATAACAATTGGGGCCAAGGTTACATTGCCAACGGCTTGAGTGCAGGAAACGTAGCAGGTTATTACCTCGACGAGGTATATACCTACGGCTATGGAAATGCCAATGACGGTTCGTACATTCAAATGCAGCAATACGCTTATGATTACTGGGACGCGTTTGTCGGATCCTCTAACTCTTTAGACATTAGTCGTACTATTGACCCGTCTAATTTTTACGTAAACTACGCATATTTCTACTTGTCAGATCCAACTGCCGGTAGCACTTACTTCAACACTTACGGTGGAACCGCATATGGCGTTAGCAGTGGCATTCAGTCGATTGTTATAAACGGTGGTAACGTGCCGGAACCAGAGACGCTCGCTCTGTTTGGCATTGGACTGCTTGGATTCGTGGCGACACGGCGCAGGGCGAAGAAGCAAGCTGCCTGACCAATCCACAGCCTATTCCAAGCCCCGCTCACCGCGGGGCTTTTGCATTTCTAGGGAAGGAAAACGGCTTTGCGGACGCAAGACTGAACTGCTGGCGCAGGCGCCGGCGGTGAAATGAAAACTTCGCCCCCGATCGGTCTGTATCGCGCTCAGTCCAGTTCCACCAATATTCTAAGCATCTGGACCGCTACCTTTTTATGCTTTTCATCCAAGCGGGTGAAGTTGTGCAACAGTGATGCTGTCAGTAGATCCGTTGCTTGTGGCTCTGGCGTCGGATTCTGCGCCGGGGTTCCAAACCTGAGCCATTCAGGCTCGACGTTGAGCATTTGTGCCAGCACACGAATTTTGTTTTGGGTGGGAATCGCCTGTCCTATCAGCCATTTGCGAGCCGCGTGGATACTGACACCTTCGGAACTAACACTATTGAAGAGCTCGGCAAGCCTGGTTGCACTATTACTTTGGAAACCCGCCGTTTCCAAGGCGACGCTGAGGCGTTCGCTGAATTGTTCACGTTCGACCTGATTATTCATTGTTATTGGTGTTTATAT
>NZ_FZOT01000048.1 GCF_900188095.1 Noviherbaspirillum humi
TGTCGCGGGCGGCGATGGTGCCGGTACCGCTGTTGTTGATGGTGTTGCCGCTGATTGCCAACACGTCGCCGTAGATGCGGCCGGTGTTGTTGGTGGTGCGGGCGCTGATGGTGGTATCGATGCCGTCGATGAGGCCGGTGGCGGCATTGGTGAGCGTGCCGGTGACGTTGAGGTTGACGGCCTTACTGCTGATCTCGCCGGCGTTGTGGAGATTGGTGGCATTGGCGGTCAGCGTCTGGCCGGAGGTCAGGGTGCCGGTGTTGACGAGGTTGCCGGCATTGATGGCGAGGTTTTTCTGCGCCGACAGCAAGCCGGTGTTTTCATAGTCGCCCTTGATGTTGAGGGTGACATCATTGGCGGAGGCGATGGTGCCGCCGAGATGATTGCTGGCCGTGGAAACCGTGACTGCTTTATCGCCAACCAGACTGCCCCCGTTGTTGTCGATGCTGGCAGCAGTAATATCCAGCTTCTGCGCCGCGCTGACCGTGCCGCCCTGGTTGGCGAGGCTGGTCACGCTCAGGGTGGCATCATTGGCACTGCGCACCGCACCACCCTGGTTTTCGATACTGCCGCCGGCGAGCAGGATGTCACTTGCATCGATAGTGCCGGCGATGCTGCCTTGAACCCGGTTGTCGATCGTGCCGGCGTTTAATATCAGCTTGCCGCCGGTAGCGAGGCCGCCGGCCCGGTTGTCAAGCAGGCCGGCGCTGATTCCCGCATTACCCTTCACCTGAATCGCGCCGCCCTGGTTCAGCACCGTGGCCGCCGCGATTGATGCATTGCCGTTGGAAGCGATATTGCCTGCGACGCCGGCTTGAGCGCGGTTATCCAGATCGCCGGTGGCAGAGAGCGTCAGATCGCCATGGCTGGCGATGAAGCCGGCGCGGTTGTCGATGCTGCCGGCGGTAAGCTGCAGGGCGGCTCCGGCGATGATGCCGCCGGCATTGCCGCTGTTGCTGTTCACCAGCGACCGGCCCTGCGTATCGATGCTGACATTGCCGTTGGACTGAATCAGCCCGCCTCGATTGGAGACCGCCCCGCTTTGCAGGTTGAGGGCGCCGCCCGCCACCAGGGTCGCGCCATCGTGATTGATCGTTCCCGCTTTGATGTCGATATCCTGGCCGGCGGTCAGGCCGCCCTGGCCGGAGAGGTCGCCTGTGCGCAGGCGAACAGCGCCGGCAGCTTGCAGCTTGCCGCCGTCATTGCGCAGGGCCTTACCCTGGGTGTCCACTTGCAGCGCGCCGTTGATGGCAGCAATGGTGCCGCCGGTGTTGTCAAGGCTTGCGCTGGCGATGGTGAGATCGGTCGCGGCGAG
>NZ_FZOT01000023.1 GCF_900188095.1 Noviherbaspirillum humi
CGGAGCGGCCGGTGCGGCTGATCTCGGCGATCAACCGCATCTACGAGAAGTTCGGGCTGAACGATCTGGAGCAGATCGAGGATGCGCCGGAGTACCAGCCGGGATTGATCCTCACCCCCGAGCTGATCCAGCAATACCTGACGAAGAAGGTTTCCGAGCCGGCCTGATGCCGGGCCACTTTATCTCGATTCCGGAGCGCGCATGGCTGTGTCATTCATGTTGAGACGCCTGGTGCTTGCCGCCGCGGCAGGCATTCTGGCCAATACGGCGCACCCTGCCATGGCGCAGGAAGCGTCGCTGCTGACCTACAAGGGCGAGGACCGGCAGGAGAAGCTGGTGGCAGCTGCGAAGAAGGAGGGAACCTTCACCTGGTACACCTCCTTCGCGGAGCGCGACATCCCGCAGCTGATCGGTCCCTTTGAAAAGAAATACGGCATCAAGGTCCGGGTCTGGCGCGCCGGCACCGACAAGGTGCTGCAGCGCACGCTGATGGAAGCCAACGGCAAGCGCTACGACGTCGACGCCATCCACATCAGCGCGCCCGAGATGGAAGCGCTGCAGCGCGAGAAGATCTTCCAGCCGGTGGAGAGTCCTCATCTGAAGGATTTGTCGCCGGGTGCCGTGCCCAAGCACAAGGAATGGGTCTCCACCTTGCTGACGGTGTTTGTGCAAGCCTACAACACCAACCTGGTGAGGAAGGAAGACCTGCCGAAATCCTACGAGGACCTGCTCAACCCGAAGTGGAAGGGCAAGCTCGGCATCGAGGCCGAGGACTTCGACTGGTTCGCCGCCGTGGTCACCGGCATGGGCGAGCAGAAGGGCGTGAAGCTGTTCCGCGACATCGTCGCCACGAATGGCATTTCCGTGCGCAAGGGGCATACCCTGCTCACCAATATGATCGGCGCCGGCGAAGTGCCGCTCGGGCTGACCGTCTATAACTACATGCCGGAAACGGCAAAGAAAAAAGGCGCGCCGATCGAATGGTTCGCGATCGAGCCGGCCATTGCCCGGGTGAATGGCATCGGCATCGCGCGCCGCGCGCCGCATCCGAACGCGGCGGCGCTGTTCTACGACTACATGCTGTCGCCCGAGGGGCAGAAGGCGATGACCGCAATGGACTACGTGCCGATCAATACCACCGTCGAATCGCCGGTCAAGGGACTCAAGATCAAGCAGATCGATCCGGCCGTATCGCTGGACCAGATGGAGAAATGGTCCAAGCTGTATGACGACGTGATCCTCAAGCGCGGCGGAAAGTAGGGACGATCCGGGCGCACGGCATGCCCTGCCGTGCCGCATTATGACCAGAAAAGGCTAGAACGCATGTCCACCACCATGACCGCCGCGCCGCAGGAAATCCAGCCGCGCAAGAGCTTTCGCGATGTCTGGATCATCACGATCGGACACGCGCTCACCCACTGGTATCCGGCCACCTTCTACCTGCTGCTGCCGCTGATCGGCAAGGAGCTGGGACTGAACTACAGCCAGATCGGCCTCATCATGACCTGCCAGTACATTGCCGGCGCCATCTCCAACGTGCCTGGCGGCATGCTGGTCGATACCGTCGGCAAGAAGGGCCTGCTGATGGCGGTTTCGCTGTTCTGGGTCGGTTTTCCCTATCTGCTGATGGGCATGGCCGGCAGCTACTGGATGCTGCTGTTCTGCATTTCCCTGGTCGGCATCGGCAACAACCTCTGGCATCCGACCGCGATCCCGACCCTGGCCCAGCGCTATCCGGAGCGCAAGGGGCTGGTGCTGTCGCTGCACGGCATGGGCGGCAACGCCGGCGACGCGCTGGCGCCGCTGGCGATCGGCGCGCTGCTGGCGACCTTCACCTGGCGCCAGATCGTGGTGATGAACGTGGTGCCGGGCGCCATCATGTCGCTGCTGATTCTCGCCTACCTCGGCACCCTGACGCTCGGCTCCAAGAAGAAGCCGAAGCCGGCGGCCGCCGAAGAGCAAGGCCAGAGCGTGAAAGAGTATGCGCAGGGCTTGCGCGGTCTGCTCGCGAATCGGGTGCTGATCATGCTCACCGTCAGCTCCGCCTTCCGTTCCATGACCCAGACCACGCTGCTCACCTTTCTGCCGGTGTTCCTGGCCTACGAGATGGGCTTCAATCCGTTCTGGGTCGGCCTGGCCATGTTTCTGCTGCAAGCGGCCGGGTTCGCCGCATCGCCGGTCGCCGGCCACCTGTCGGACCGCATGGGGCGCCGCCGCATCATCATGTCCAGCATGGCAATGACCGCGATGGTGTTGCTGGCCATGGTCTTCGCCGGCAAGTCCACCGCCTTCGTCATCTTCATCGCCGCGCTCGGCTTCTTCCTGTATGCGATCCGGCCGGTGCTGCAAGCCTGGCTCCTGGATGCCACGCCGAAGAACATGGGCGGCACCAGCATCGGCATGCTGTTCGGCATGCAGGCGGTGGGCTCCTCCATCGGTCCCGTGATCGGCGGCTTCCTCGCCGACCGCTACGGCCTGCTGTCGACCTTCTGGTTCCTCGCCGCCACCATCGTGATCGCCAACCTGTTCATCTTCTTCGTGCCGGCATCGGTCATGGCGGGTCAAGGCAAGGAGTGATTCGCAAGGAACCTATGAAGCCGTCAGGACCTGCGCATGGGTGAGCTGTTCGCCATCCTGTCGGCGCTCTGCTTCTCCGCCGGCAATGTCGCCATCAACCAGGGATCGCAGGGCAAGGGCGCCGACAACGGCGCTTTCCTGTCGATCCTGATGACCGCCGCCATCGCCTGCGCGATCTGGCTTGCCCAGGGCGGCGCCTCGCGTCTGGACGCGGTGAATCCAGCCGGCTTGCTGTGGTTCGCCGCCGCCGGCGCGCTCACCATTTTCGTCGGCCGCGTCTTCATGTTCGCTTCGGTTCAGCATCTCGGCGCCATCCAGGCATCGGCCGTGAAGCGACTCGGGCCGCTGTTTTCGGTCACCCTCGGCGTGCTGCTGCTGAACGAACCCTTCGATGGCGTCATGGCCGGCGGCATGCTCCTCATCGGCGCCAGCTTCGCGATGCTGGTGCTGCAATCGACGCGCGGCAAGCCGCAAGGTCCGACACCTGCAACGGCCGCGCGGCCGTGGCGCGATCGCATCGCCAACATCGGCTTTCTATACGGCCCGGTTTCCGCGCTGGCCTACTCGATAGGTTATGTCGCCCGCAAGTGGGGATTGATCCATATTCCGGACGCCGCCTTCGGCACCATGATCGGTTCCATCACCGGCGCCATCATCTTCCTGGCAGCGGCCGTTTTCCTGCGCAGCTATCGCCAGGCGGTGCATGCCACGTTCACCCGCTTCAATTCCTGGCTGACCGCCGCCGGCGTGCTCAGTTCGGTCGGCCAGGTCCTTTACTTCTATGCGCTGTCCTACACCACCATCTCCCGCGTCGCGCTGATCACCTCGATGGAAGCCTTCCTCACCATCTTCCTGTCGATCGCCGTCTTCCGCACACGGGAGAAGGTGACGGCGCCCACGCTCTTCGCCGCCGGTCTTGGCGTGGCAGGAACCGCCCTGATCGTGCTGCACTGACGCCGCCCATCGAATCGCCGGCTTCAAGGCGCAGCTGCACCGCAGGCCGCAGCGCTGCCCGGCGCTGCGCTGCCTTCTTCCGCTAGGCGGTCGCCTGGGTCGCCGTCTGGACCGCTGTCACTTTCACTGATACGGCTTTCGCTTCTGAAGAAAGGCATATGACATTCTTCAGTTGCGATTTTGTCCTGTTGCTTCGCCCTATTCCGTTCATTCGCTTTGCCGTACCGATCATCGGCATCGTCTTTTAGCAAAGAAATTTCGCGCCTATTTTTTCATCAAGGAGCGAAATCATGAAAAACGGATTCACACTCATCGAACTGCTGGTCGCCATTGCCATCGCCGCAATCCTTGCGGTGGTGGCGCTTCCTTCTTATGCCGATTACATCACCCGCGGGCGGATTGTCGACGGCACAGCAACGCTATCGACAATGCAGGTTCGCATGGAGCAGTTCTTTCAGGACAACCGGACCTACGTCGGCGCGCCGGACTGTGCCAACAACACCACCGCCAGCCAATTCTTCAATTTCAGCTGCGCCGCCGCGCCGGCGGTGAGCGCATCGGGCTACGTCCTCCAGGCAGTCGGCAAAGGCGGAATGACAGGCTTCACCTTTACCGTTAACCAGGCGAATTCGCGGGCCACCGCCGCCGTGCCGAGCGGCTGGACAACACCCACCCCGAACAATTGCTGGGTGACCCGGCGCGGCGGACAGTGTTGATGAAGACCGTTTCACAACGAGGCGTAACACTGATCGAGACCGTGGTGGCGCTCGCATTGATCGCCATCCTGGCGTCGCTTGCCCAGTTCGGCTTCTCGGACTGGACCATCAACAGCCGCATCCGCACCACGGCGGAAAGCCTGCAGAACGGCGTGCAGATGGCGCGCGTGCTGGCGGTGCAGCGCAATACGCCGATGAACTTCTCGCTGGTCGATACCCTGACCGCCGATTGCGCGCGCGCGACGGACGGGCGCAACTGGATCATCAGCCTCGACAATCCCGAGGGCAAATGCGACGCCGCGCCGTCCGATTCGACTACGCCTCGCATCCAGCAGGCGAGGCCGGCCGCGGAAGTAGGCGGTGCGGTTTCAATTGCGGCGACCGTCAGCAACGTCGCATTCAGTGGACTGGGACGACCTTCAGGCCCCCTTACGATCGATGTGCAGGGCGCCACGGGCAGCTGCCTTCCGCAAGGAAGTGTGCGTTGCCTTCGCATGATGCTGTCGGCCAGCGGTTCGGTGCGCATCTGCGATCCGTCGCTCGATTCGGCCGGCTCCGACATCAGGAGATGCTGAATGAGGCATATCCCGTTCCAGCTGCATGCACGCGGCATCGCCCTGCTCGAAGCCTTGTGCGCAATCCTGGTGTTTTCCTTCGGCGTGCTGGGGCTGGTCGGCCTGCAATCGGTATCGGTGGGGCAGGCGGCGCTGGCGCAGTACCGCACCGACGCCAGCCTGCTTTCCGACGAACTCATCGGTCGCATGTGGGCATCCAATCATGCGGCTCCATCCACGCTTCAGGCCGCATTCAACTCCAGTGGTGATGCCGGCGGCGGCACCGAATACCAGGCGTGGCTCAACCTGGTGAAGGCAACATTGCCGGGGGTAAAGGCCGGCGGTGATGGCGCGGTTTCCACCCTGCCGACGGTCGTCGTGGACAGCAATGGCGTGGCCACCATCACCCTCTTCTGGCGCACGCCCAACGAAAGCGCCAGCAACCCGCCGCATTTCCATACGGTCGTCGCGCAAATCCGGTAGGACCGCATGATGAGACACCGACCGTTCAGCCAATCGCGCGCCCGCGGCATGGGCCTGCCCGAGATTCTTGTGGGCGTGGTGATTGCCATGATCGCCGCAATCGTCATGCTGCAGGTCTTCAGCACGGCCGAAGGCTTCAAGCGCAGCACCACCGGCGGCGGCGATGCCCAGATCAACGGGACGATCGCGCTGCATACCCTGCAGCGGGACATCAGGCAGGCAGGCTATGCGACCGGGCTGCCATCGATCGTCGGCTGCAGCCTCAGGCTGAGCCCGAGCGTGACACTGCCGGTACTGGCGCCGGTCATCATCAATCCACAGGGTGTCCCAGCCGGTGATGCGAATACCGATACGCTGCTCATCGCTTACGGCTCGGCAGCCCAGCTGCCGGAAGGGGCGAGGATATTCAATCATGTGGCGGGGCAAGCGACTTATACCGTTGCCACCCCCGGCTCATTTGCTGTCGGTGACTATGCCGTTCCCCAGGCGGAAGCACGGCCGCAGGCCTGTGTACTTGCGTTTTCAACCGTCAGCAGCCGTGACTTGCCGAATTCCTCGGTTGGCCTCTCCATCGCTTCCTCGACCAGCATGAAGGGCGGAACGTTGATCAACCTCGGCGCCCAAACTGTAATCCGCGCATATGCGATTCGAGGAGGGGCGCTCACCAGCTGCGACTATCTCCTGAATGATTGCGGCGCCCAGAAAAACGCGAGCAACCAGAATGTATGGGTGCCCATTGCCAGCAATGTCGTCAGCCTGCGGGCACTCTATGGCCGGGACACCACGACGCCCCTGGACCGCACCATCGATGCCTACGACCGCACCACGCCATCGACTGTTTGCGAATGGGCCGGCCTCGGTTCGCTGCGGCTGGCCCTGGTCGCGCGCAACGAGCAGTTTGAAAAGACAAATGTCACGACCGCCGCGCCAAGCTGGGCAGGCGCTGCGAGCGCCGCCATCGACCTGAGCCAACTCCCGGACTGGCAGCGGTACCGGTATCGGCTGTTCGAAACCACCGTACCGTTGATGAACATGCTCATGCCGGACGTGCCGTCGGGATGCTGATCATGAAGAACGCTCGCAAACTCGTCTTCCGTGCGCATGCCTCGGCCAGGGGTATTGTGCTGATCATCGTGCTGGTGGTCTTGCTGGCAATGGCAATCGCCAGCGTCGCCCTGGTCCGCTCGGTCTACACCACCAATATCGTTGCGGGCAACATCGCTTTCCATCAATCGGCCCTGCATGCCAGCCAGCTCGGCGTGGAAGCGGCTTATGCCTGGCTGCGCAATCAGCCGGCGCTGCAGCTCAACATGAGCATCGAGTCCACGTCAGCAACACCGGTTGCCTATGTCGCTTTCCGTGAAGATCCGGCCGAGGGACAAAGCTGGGAAGACTTTTGGAATCAGGTCCTCGTACCAGCAAAACAGGTCAACACCTTGCCGAATGACGACACCGGCGGCAATACGGTAGCTTACGTCATCCATCGATTGTGTCAGACGGCGGGCGCGTCGACGGCCGGCGCGAACTGTGATGCACGGCCCAGCGTGAATCCGGCTGGCACAGGGAGTAAAGGTGCCGGCGTAATAGCAATCAACGCTGTTTCTCCGATCTATTACCGGGTTACCGTGCGAGTGTCAGGCCCCCGAAACACGGTGAGATTCGTCCAGTCTATTGTGTCATTGTGACAGTTTCCATGAGTCACAGATCTAACCAATTCGTCGGGCAATGGGTCAGATTTATGACTAAGTCATAGGTATCCATAATGCGACTCAAGAACATCCAATGTGGCGTCATGCTACTTTCAATGTGCATGCTTGTTCCTGTTGTGTGGGGGGCGCCTACCGATATTGCCAACGCTCCCCTGATTTCGGGCACAGGCGCTGGAGTAAAGCCGAATATTCTCTTCATACTGGATAACTCAGGCAGTATGGACTCCGAATACGTGCCTGACAGTGCCACTGGATTATTTTGCCGCGGCATACAAGGCTCTGGCGTTACTACCAAAACCGAAACCTTTGCGGCTGGTTGCGGTACGTCGCATGATCCGTTAATGCAGAATAGTGACTACAACACTATTTTTTACAATCCTGCGGTCACATATCATCCTCCACTCAAATCGGATGGAACATCATTCCCGGTTTTTGATAAGGAAGAGATGTGGAAAGCGATGCCAACCGATGGGTTGAAGGACTCTTCCGGTGGAAAGAATCTTCTTACAAGCTTTGCAGACAAGCTCTGGTGTGACAATTCAGTCACCATCGATAAAACCAAACCGAATTGGGACAAAGACTGCATTCGTAATGGAAATTATCTGCTTCCTTCATCTAAGCCCATAAATGGAAAATATTATTCCACGGTGATTCTCGATTATTCCAATGGAAAGGGTAAGGTGGCAGTGGGGACGCCGGACAACATTCAGTTGGAAAATCGTGACTTGGGGCCGCACTACTACCTCTTTTTGCCTTTGGAGTACTGCGACAACCGCGCCTTCACTAATTGTCAACCCGAGCAGACCGGAGTTTTCAAATATCCCGCAAAAATAAGGTGGTGCAAGTCAGATAGTGATGCCAAAGCGGTAATGCCCGCTGCAAATGCTTGTCAGGCGACACAAAGCAGTTCATTTCCTCATATACGTTACCCAATCAAGGCAGCGGGCAAAGGCCTAATGATTCGTCAAGACATAGTGCCGAGCACAAATAGCTATCCATACCCGGGCACAGACAAAAAAGCGCTTACCCGAACTGACTGCGCAGGCGAGACATGCTCTTATCAGGAAGAGATGACCAATTTTGCCAATTGGTGGGCCTATTACCGCAATCGTATCCAACTCATGCAAACAGTGGTCAGTAGAGCCTTTTCCGTTCTAGATGATCGGTTCCGCGTAGGCTACATGACAATTGCTTTTGACCCGACTACACCTACTGACGGGTTCATGAACCTGTCGGATTTTACCTCTGGGAATCGAGCGATCTGGTACCAGAAGCTGTTCAAAGCCAGACCGCATGCCGGAACTCCCTTACATGCTGCTCTCGCTAGAGCGGGGCGACTTTATGGAGGCAAGCTTAACAATTCAAGTCTGGATGGGGTTCAAGTATCGGACCCAGTCCAATTCTCTTGTCAGCGGAACTACGCCATCTTGGCAACGGACGGTGTGTGGTCGGCACCCAAGCCTAATGAGGCAGTGAAGCTGGATGGCTCAGACATAGGCGACGAGGACGGCGACCTTGATCCGCCGCAGAAAGATGGATTAAAGCTTTCGAAAATGTTGGCGGACGTCGCGGCTTACTATTACAAGACCGATCTGCGTACCGGCTGTGCTAGTAGTGCGGCCAACGTATGTGACAACAATGTGCCGACTTCTCCAAGCGATCCGGCATCACACCAGCATATGACGACATCTACCATTGGTCTCGGCTTGAGTGGCTTGCTTCGCTATACAACCGATTATGAGACTGCAGCTGACAGCGATTTCCAATTTATCAAAAATGGCGTGGTTGCAAATCCTAGTAATGGAATCTGTAGCTGGCAATTGAGCGGAGTCTGTACTTGGCCAAGTTCACAAAATAGCGCGCTTTCGAGAGTTGATGATCTTTGGCACGCAGCTGTCAATGGCCATGGAAAATATTTCAGCGCCTATGATTCCAATGACCTTTCCGATGCACTGAATAAAACACTGGCCGCTGTCATTGACAGGATCGGTGATGCCGCCGCGGTGACAATCAGTAATCCGAACTTGGCAGCCGGTGACAACTATGCATTCAGCTCGGTTTTTACCAACAACATCTGGAACGGCGATATTTACCAACAGCTGTTGGACCTCAATACGGGGGAAGTCAAGCCGACCAAATCGTGGTCTGCCGCGACGAAGCTGGATGCCAATCCCCAGGCATATGCGAACAGAAAGATTTATCTTTTTAATGCTGGTGCTGCCAATGGGCTGAGGCAATTCGATTGGAACAACCTCAGCAACCAGGAAAAGAGTTATTTTTCATTGGCTTGGATCGGATCCCTATCGCAATTATGCTCGAGCGGCACAAATTGTCTTTCATCCGCTGCTAAAGCTAATGTTGAAGGCGCCAACCTGATCAATTTCCTTCGTGGCCATCGCGCTCTGGAAGGCATACAAAGCGATATCTCGATGCCGTTCCGAAAACGGTCGAGCATCCTTGGCGACATCGTCAATTCAGAAGCCGCTTACATAAAGGCGCCACTTTATGCCTATGCGGACAGTGGTTACGCCGCATTCAAGCAAGCAAAGTCAACCCGGGCGGGCATGGTATATGTCGGGGCTAACGATGGCATGTTGCACGCATTTGATGCTCTTAGCGGTGAAGAAAAATGGGCCTACGTCCCGAGCATGGTGCTCCCGAATTTGTACAAGCTGGCCGATAAAAATTATTCGACGAAGCATGTCTATTTCGTGGATGGAACGCCGGTACAAGCGGATGTCTATATCGGCGGAGAGTGGCGCACCATCCTTGTGGGCGGCTTGAATGCAGGCGGACGGGGTTACTATGCGCTGGATGTCACCGATCCGGATGCGCCCAAGGCGCTGTGGGAATTCACGAACAAAGAGCTGGGCTACTCCTTCGGCAAGCCGGAGATAACCAAATTGGCGGGTTCGGGTACATGGGTCGTGCTATTCGCCTTCGGCTATAACAACGTCGATTCGAACGGCAGCAGCAGCCAAGGCGATGGCAAGGGTCATCTCTTCGTCGTTAAGGCAATGGATGGCAGCCTGGTTCGTAAAATTAGCACCGAGGTTGGTACTATCGATACACCGAGTGGCCTGGCGCAAATCCGGGCATGGGTAGATGACGCCACCAACAATACCGCCAAGTATGTCTATGGAGGCGACCTCCTTGGCAATCTCTGGCGCTTCGATATCAACAATGACGCAGCAACCGGCAATCCAAAATTGCTTGCCACCCTGAAGGATGCCCAGGGGAAGGCACAGCCGATTACCAGCAAGCCCGAGTTGGGGCAGGTCGAGGGCTATCCCATGGTGTATGTCGGGACCGGTCGCTATCTCGGCATCAGCGATATCAGTGAGTTCAATCAGCAGACCTTGTATGGGATCAAGGACCCAGGCACCGGCGGCGGCTACGGCATCCCTCGCAACAACGCTGCATTTGTCAGGCAAACGATTAGCATAGGGACTTGTCCTACAGGGTCACTGGCATCGATCTGCAGTGCCGGTGAAACTGTCAGAACTGGCACGGCGAATGCGGTGGACTTGGCGAATGCCGCTGGATGGTACATGGACTTGCCAACGACTAATGAGCGGGTCAGCACCGATCCACAACTCGTTCTTGGCACGCTGTTGTTCACAGCCAATTCCCTGGACTCCGGTTCCAATGTCTGTAGTCTGGGGGGACAGAGCTATCTATATTTTCTGGATTACCGCAGCGGCGGTCCGGTGCCGAATTACTCTAATGGCGTAATCGGCAGCACGCTTGGGAGCTCATTATCGACTCGCGCTGTTGCAGCGGTTTTGCCTAGCGGGAAAATTACTGCAACTGAACGCCTCTCGGATAACACCACAGTCGTCAAGACGCCACCGATTGGCTCAGCTTCAATTCCCCGACGCGTCTCCTGGCGCGAGGTTGGCGGGCGCTGAGCCGTTCTTAATGTGATGACAATCCTATTGGGCCATGTATGTAGGCAATCCATAGTGGCTGCCGCTTCAATCGCCTTGCATGTTTGCGTAGCAGGGATGGTGTCCGGCAACGGGCCCTATGGCGATCCGGCAAAACGCGCGGAATCATCGTCTTCTGCGCCGATAACCGTGACACTCGTACATCCCGATACAAATGTCCCAAAAGTGAATGCGCAGAGAAATGGACCGGCAATGTTGCCAGTTACAGTGCCGGCGCAACCCATCGTGGGAGCTCGCTTTGCGATTCTTGCCTATCCCAGAAGAGATGCAATCAGCGTGCAACCAACAGGCTCTTCAAGCCCGAATACGGGTCTCTTGCATGCCGGAGACCTCATCGAACCCGCACGCATCCTCCATGAGGCGATGCCCGATCCCTACTCGGTGGCCGACCTGCCGGCAGGCCGCATGCGGCTGGCCCTGCTAATTAACGAGGCAGGAAAAGTTGAAGCCGTGAGATTCGAAGAAGAATTGCTTCCAATGGAAGCAGTAAGCGTCTTGCGCCAGACCTTCGAGAAATTCCTCTTTCAGCCGGCCAAGCGCAACGGCGCGCCAATCAAAAGCGAATTCAAGCTTGAACTGTCCATCGATTCAACGACGCCATCCCTCTGCGCTGCAGCCGGCAACGAAAATCACTGCCCCACCCCCGCCTTGTCCAGCAGCCCCTTCGCCTTCGGCGAAGCGAGAAACCGCACGAACGCCTTGCCCGGTTCCGACTCCGCCGCCACCGCCGAATAGCGGGTGAAATTCTGTGCTTCCGGCGGCAGCAGGCCGACCAACTTCAAGCCCTTGTCCTTCTTCAGCAAAATCTCGGTGACCGCGCCGAAGCCGATCTCCTTGCCTTTGCCGGCCAGCACATGGTCCAGCACCGCCGCGCCGTCCGGATAGCGGGTGGTCTTGGCTTCGACCTGCTCCGCAATGCCCATCTTCTTCAGCAGGCTCTCCATGTAGACGCCGGTGGAGGCCTTGTTGTAGACGATGGAATCGGCATCGAGGATGGAGCGCTTGAGCGCATCGGCGCTGGAGATGTCCGGCGTCGGCGCACCGGGCCGCACCGCCACGCCCACGCCGACCTGGCCGACATAGGTCGGTTCGCCGCTCAGCTTGGCGCTCTTGACGAAGTCATTGATGCCGGCGGTCGGCGCGATCACCACATCCCATTTTTCGTCGGCGGCGATACGCTTGGCGATCTGCGGCGCGGTGTTGTAGGTGATCATCGGGACATGGCCGGACTCCTGCTGGAAAGCGTCGGCCACGGCATGCAGGCCGGGTTCGACGGCGCCGCCGCTGAGCACGGTGAATTCGGCGGCCAGCACAGGCTGGGTAATAGAAGCAAGAGCGGCGAGAAGGGCGGGGCCGAGCGCGGATCTGGTCATGCTGTCTCCTTGGTTGTGATGTTGTAGGCCACGGCTGCGATGGCAATCCCGATCATACCCGAGCCGGCCGTTGCTGGTTCAGCCCGATCGAGGGCGCATGAAAAAAGGCGGCGCGCCGTTGCCGGCGCACCGCCCTTCCTGATCCCTGCCGCACCAGACCAGGCGCGGCGAGCATCGTGCATCAGCCTTCCGGCGTGACGTTGGCATCCTTGATGACCTTGGCCCAGGTCAGGCGCTCGGTATGGATGAACTCGGCGAATTTCTCGCGCGAGCCGCCGCCATCCTCGGCGCCGTACTGGTCCATCCTTGCCATCACGTCCGGCATGGCGAGCACCTTGTTGATGTCTTCGTTCATGCGCTGCGCCAGCGCCGCCGGCATCTTGCCCGGGCCGACCAGGCCGTACCAGGTGCTGGCCTCGAAGCCGGGGAAGCCCTGCTCCGCCATGGTCGGTAGATCGGGGTAGGCCTTGGAGCGCTTGGTGCGGGTCTGCGCCAACGCGATCACCTTGCCGCCCTTTACATGCGGCGTGGCGGCGGTCATGGTGTCGAAGCTGTATTCGATCTGGTTGCCGATCAGGTCGGTCAGCATCGGCCCCGAACCCTTGTAGGGAACGTGCAGCGCGTCCACGCCGGCGCGCAGCTTGAACATCTCCAGGGTCAGGTGCTGGCTGGAGCCGACGCCGGCGGAGCCGAAGCCGATCTTGCCCGGGTTCTTCTTGCACAGCTCGACGATGGCTTTCACCGTCTTCGCCGGCTGAGTGGGGCTGCAGATCAGCAGGTTGGGCGTCACGCCCACCAGGGTGAGCGGCGTGAAGTCCTTCTCGGCGTTGTAGCCGAGCTTGGGCATCAGGCCGGGCGAGATGGCATGGCTGTTGACGTGGGCCATCAGCAGCGTGGTGCCGTCGGCGGGCTGCTTGGCCACATAGTCGGCGGCGATGGTGCCGGCCGCGCCGGGCTTGTTCTCAACGACGACCGATGTGTTCCACATCGCCGCCAGCTTCTGGCCGACCACGCGGGCCAGCACGTCGGTGCCGCCGCCCGGCGGGAAGCCGACGATGATGCGCACCGGGCCGGAGGGCAGGGTTTGCGCGCGTAGCAGCGGGGAGACCAGGGTGGCGGCCGTGGCCGCGATAAAGGTTCTGCGTTTCATGTCGCACCTCGATAGGGTTTTATCTCGTGTCGGAAAGCGGGGCCGGCATGCCGGCCCGTGACTCAGGCAGCCTGCGCCAGCGGCACCTTGGCCGAGTGCGCGAGCGAGGACAGCGCCGCCAGCACGCCGCCGCGCTGGTGCGGCACCTTCGCCAGGTCGAGTCCCATCTCGACGCCGGACAGCGTGCCGCACAGCGTGAGATCGTTGAAGTCGCCGAGGTGCCCGATGCGGAACACCCAGCCCGACAGCTTGCCCAGCCCCTGGCCGAGCGACATGTTGAAATGGTTGAGGATGACCTTGCGCAGCGCATCGGCGCTATGGTGCTGGCCGTTGGCATCCTTCGGCATGACCACCGCGGTCAGCACGCCGCTGTACTCCGCCGGGTTCTGGCACAGCACTTCGAGGCCCCAGGCCTGCACCGCCTCGCGGGTGGCGAGCGCATGGCGCTGGTGCCGGGCGAAGACGTTGGACAGGCCTTCCTCGAACAGCATGTCGCAGGCTTCGGAGAGGCCGTACAGCAGGTTGGTGGCCGGGGTGTAGGGCCAGAAGCCGTTCTGGTTGGCGGCAATGATCTCGTCCCAGGCCCAGAAGGCGCGCGGCAGCTTCGCTTGCTTCGACGCGGCCAGGGCTTTCTCCGACACCGCGTTGAAGGACAGGCCCGGCGGCAGCATCAGGCCCTTCTGCGAACCGGAGATGGTGACGTCCACGCCCCATTCGTCGTGGCGGTAATCGATGGAGCCGAGCGAGGAGATGGTATCCACCAGCAGCAGCGCCGGATGGCGCGCATTGTCGATGGCGCGGCGCACGGCGGCGATGTTGGAGGTGACGCCGGTGGAGGTTTCGTTATGCACCACGCACACCGCCTTGATGCTGTGGCCGGTGTCTTCCGCCAGGCGCGCTTCGATCTGCGCCGCGTCGGCGCCGTGGCGCCAGTCGCCCTGGATGAATTCCGGCTTCAGGGACAGGCGCTCGGCCAGCTTCTTCCACAGCGTGGCGAAGTGGCCGGTTTCATACATCAGCACATGGTCGCCCGGCGACAGGGTATTGACCAGCGCCGCTTCCCAGGCGCCGGTGCCGGAGGAGGGATAGATCACCACCGGCGACTGGGTCTGGAACACCTTCTTGATGTCCGCCAGCACCTTCTTGCCAAGGGCCTGGAATTCGGGGCCGCGGTGATCGATGGTGGGATAGTCCATGGCCCGCAGGATGCGGTCGGGCACGGTGGACGGTCCGGGGATCTGCAGGAAATGCCGCCCGGAGGGATGGGAGTTCAGTTTAAGCATGGGGTCTCCAGCCAATGGCTCTTGTGAATAATCGTTGTGGACGTATTTTTGCATACAATATACCGCGATGTTTGAGAAATGTCCAATCTCCCCGCTTATCTCGGTAAGCAATTGACTAAAAAGGAAAAAAATCATCCATCCAGCGGTTTTCAGAGTTTAAGGCATAATTTTGGTATACAATTCTCCAGAACCCGAAACCGACTGCGCATTCCATGACCGAACCCGTTCCCATCAACCGCCAAGGCTTGTCCGCTGCCGCCACCAGCCGGCTGCGCGACATGATCATCGAGGGCGTGCTCGTCCCTGGCACCCGCCTGAACGAACGGGTGCTGTGCGAGCAGCTCGGCATTTCCCGCACGCCGCTGCGCGAAGCCTTCAAGACGCTGGCGGTGGAAGGCCTGATCGACCTGCTGCCGAACCGCGGCGCGGTGGTGGCGGAAATGTCGACTGCCGACATCGAGCAGACCTTCGAAGTGATGGGCGCGCTGGAAGGCCTGTCCGGCCAGCTCGCCTGCCAGCGCATTACCGCGGAAGAGCTGGCCGAGATACGTGCCCTGCATTTCGAGATGCTGGCCGCCCATGCGCGGCGCGACCTGTCGGCGTATTACCGCGTCAATCTCGCCATCCATGCGCGCATCAACGCCGCCGCCGCCAACGCGGTGCTGACCGAGACCTACAAGCAGATCAATGCCCGCATCCAGAGCCTGCGCTTCCGCTCCAACTTCAATCAGGAGAAATGGGATGCGGCGGTGAAGGAGCATGACGCCATGCTGGCCGCGCTGGAAAAGCGCGACGGCGAGGCGCTGCGCCAGCTGCTGCACCAGCACCTGCTGAAGAAATGCGCAACCGTGATCGACGAACTGAATTCCCGCAAGACCGCCTGACCCAGACTGCTTCCGGCGCTGCAGCGCCGACAACGACTACGACAAATAAGAGACGCCATTTCCCATGAACGCTTCCGTCCCGCACCAAGTCCTGCTCAGCCCTTCGCTGCAGGAGGCCGCCAGCCGCAATGAAATCGCCGCCCGCCTGCAGAAGGAAACCGGCGGCGAAGTCCTGTTCGACAAGTTTTCTCGCGGCCGCTATTCGACCGATGCCTCGATCTACCAGGTGGAGCCGGTCGGCGTGTTCGTGCCGCGCAGCGAGCAGGACATCGTCGCCGCCATCGACATCGCCCGCGACGCGCGCCTGCCCATCCTGCCGCGCGGCGCCGGCACCAGCCAGTGCGGCCAGACGGTCGGCCGGGCGCTGGTGATGGACAATAGCAAGCACTTCAACCGCATCCTCGATTTCGACCGCGACGCGATGACGGTGACGGTGCAGCCCGGCGTGGTGCTGGATCACCTGAACGCCTGGCTCAAGCCGCACGGCCTCTGGTTCCCGGTAGACGTGTCCACCTCGGCCCAGTGCACCATCGGCGGCATGGCCGGCAACAATTCCTGCGGTTCGCGCAGCCTCTACTACGGCAACATGGTGCATAACGTGCTCGGCATCGATGCCTGGCTGTCGGACGGCACCTTCGCCAGTTTCGGCCTGCTGCCGAAGATGCTGGAGGCGGCGCCGCCGCGCATCCGTGCGCTGGCCGATACCGTGGCCCGCATCGCGGCGCGCGAGCGGGAAGAGATCGAAGAGCGCTTCCCCAAGGTGCTGCGCCGCGTCGGCGGCTACAACCTGGACATCTTCCATCCGCAGTCGGTGCGCGGCTATACCGAGGACGGCAGCGTCAACCTGGCGCACCTGCTGGTCGGCTCGGAAGGCACGCTGGCCTACAGCAAGCAGATCACGCTCAAGCTGTCGCCGCTGCCCACCTTCAAGACCCTCGGCGTCGTCAACTTCACCAACTTCAGCAAGGCGATGGACAGCACCCAGCACATCGTCAAGCTGGGTCCGGTGGCGGTGGAACTGGTGGACCGCACCATGATCGAGCTGGCGCGCGGCAATCCCGCCTTCCGCCCCACCATCGAAAAGGCCTTGATCGGCGCGCCGGAAGCCATCCTGCTGGTGGAATTCGCCGGCGCCGACAAGGCGCAGCAGCTGGCCCAGCTCAAGGCGCTGACCGAGCTGATGGGCGACCTCGGCCTGCCCGGCTCGGTGGTGGAGATGGCCGACGAGAAGGAACAGAAGGAACTGTGGGAAGTGCGCAAGGCCGGCCTCAACATCATGATGAGCCTGAAGGGCGACGACAAGCCGGTGTCCTTCATCGAGGATTGCGCGGTGCCGCTGGAGCACCTGGCCGAGTACACCGACCGCCTCACCGAAGTCTTCGCCAAGCATGGCACGCGCGGCACCTGGTATGCCCACGCTTCGGTCGGCACGCTGCACGTGCGGCCCATCCTCGACATGCGCCGCGACGGCAGCGCCAAGATGCGCGCCATCGCGGAAGAAGCGGCGGCGCTGGTGCGCCAGTACAAGGGCGCCTTCTCCGGCGAGCATGGCGACGGCCTGGTGCGCAGCGAATGGGTGGACTGGCAGTTCGGCGAGCGCCTGATGGGCGCCTATGGCGAAATCAAGGATGCCTTCGATCCTGACGGGCTCATGAACCCCGGCAAGATCGTGCGCGCCACCAAGATGGACGATACTTCGCTCTATCGCTTCAAGCCCGGCTACCAGGAGCAGCCGCTGGCCACCGTGCTCGACTGGTCCAGCTGGAACGTGCATACCGATCCGGTCACCGAGGAAGTCAGCGCGCCCGGCACCGGCGGCGACAGCACCGGCGGCTTCGCCAAGGCGATCGAGATGTGCAACAACAACGGCCATTGCCGCAAGTTCGACAGCGGCACCATGTGCCCCAGCTACCGCGCCACCGGCGAGGAAAAGCACCTGACGCGCGGCCGCGCCAATACGCTGCGCCTGGCGGTGTCCGGCCAGCTCGGCCCGGATGCGCTCACCTCGCAGGAAATGTACGAGACGCTCGACCTGTGCGTGAGCTGCAAGGGCTGCAAGCGCGACTGCCCCACCGGCGTCGACATGGCCAAGATGAAGACCGAGTTCCTCTATCACTACCGCAAGAAGCATGGCCTGCGCATGAAAGACAAGCTGGTGGCCTACATGCCGCGCTACGCGCCCTGGGCGGCGCGGCTGGCGCCGCTGTTCAACCTGCGCGACAAGCTGCCCGGCGCGGCGGCAGTGAGCGAAAGGCTGTTCGGCTTCAGCGCCAAGCGCAAGCTGCCGCAGTGGCGCGGCGATACCTTCTTCCGCAACGCGCCGGCCGCCTCCAGCGCCGGCGCCGCCGGCGAGGTGGTGCTGTTCGTCGATACCTTCAACAATTATTTCGAGTCCGACAATGCGCGCGCCGCCTACAAGGTGCTGCAGGCCGCCGGCTACCAGGTGCATCTGGCGAAGGCGGCGGACGACAAGCGGCCGCTGTGCTGCGGCCGCACCTATCTCTCGGCCGGCCTGGTGGACGAGGCCAAGGCGGAAGCGCGGCGCACCCTGCAGGCGCTGCTGCCCTTCGTGCAGCGCGGCGTGCCGGTGGTGGGCCTGGAGCCTTCCTGCCTGCTCACCATGCGCGACGAGTTCCTCTCTTACGGCCTGGGCAAGGAAGCGCATCAGCTGGCGCAGCAGGCCATGCTGTTCGAGGAATTCCTGGCGCGGGAAGCCAAGGCCGGCAAGCTGCAGCTGAAGCTCAAGCCGCTGCCGCAGAAGACCGCCATGCTGCACGGCCACTGCCACCAGAAGGCCTTCGATGCGGTGCGCCCCGTGCAGGCGGTGCTCGGCCTGGTGCCGGAGCTGCAGGTGCAGTTGATCGAATCCAGCTGCTGCGGCATGGCCGGCAGTTTCGGCTACGACGCCGAGCACTACGACGTGTCGATGAAGATGGGCGAGCTGGCGCTGCTGCCGGCGGTGCGCAAGGCCGGCGCCGATACCCTGGTGGTGGCCGACGGCACCAGCTGCCGGCACCAGATTGCCGATGGCGCCCAGCGCGACGCCTGGCATGTGGCGCGGGTGCTCGAAGCGGCGCTGGATCAGGGCTGAGCCGGCGGACTGCGCACTCAGCCGCTATGCATGCAGCAGCCTGAATGCGCGTCCCGGCGCCGGCGCACCGGGGAAGAGCCGCTCCAGGGCGGCGTCATCCAGCCTCAGGTGCTGGCGCGCCACCTGCGAGAGCACCGCGCGGAAGTCGGTACTCACCACGAGGTCGCGCCCTTCATGGAGCCGGCCGCCTTCCAGGCCGGGCCAGTCGGCATGCACCTTCCCGCCATTGACCCGGCCGCCGAGCAGCCACATCGCGTTGCCATGCCCATGGTCGGTGCCGCCATTGCCGTTCTCGCGTGCGGTGCGGCCGAATTCCGACATCACCACGATCACCGTGTCGTCGAATGACGATCCCAAACCCCTGGCCAGCGCCAGCAGGCCCCGGCCGAGCGGCGCCAGCCGGTTCGCCAGCTGGCCTCTGGCGGCGCCCTGGTTGGCATGGGTATCCCAGCCGCCGAGGGCGATGAAGGCGATCTGCATGTTGGGATCGTTGCGCATCAGGGCGGCGAGCCGCGCGGCGTCGCCCGGAAAGCCGTTGGGCAGGGGCGCGCCGCCATTGGCCATCTGCATCTCGGCATCCAGCGCCGCCGATACTTCCTGGCGTGCCTGCTTCGCATCGCGGTAGGCGCGGCTCATGCGGCTGTCGTCGGCGTAGAGCTGGTCGAAGGCGGAGGAAAGGGCGGGACGGGCGTTGCGATCGTCGCGCCGGCCGCCCGTTGCCAGCGCCAGCGTGCTCGCGGGCGCGCTCCCGGAAAGAATGCGCGGCATGACCGGGCCGATGCCGATGGCCCGCGTCGGGCCGCTGCTGCCCGGCAGCGACGCCACCAGCCGGTTCAGCCAGCCATCGGGCGTGCTGCGGCGGCCGGGCGTGCCGGTCTCCAGGTAATCCTGGGCATCGAAATGCGAGCGCGTCGGATCGGGAGAGCCGCAGGCATGAACGAAGGCCAGCTTGCCTTCGCTCCAGAGCGGCTGAAGGTCGGCCAGCGCCGGATGCAGGCCGAAGTAACCGTCCAGATCGATCACGCCGTTGTCGCCGCCCGGACGGTCCAGGCCGATGGTCGGGCGAAGGCGGGCGTACTCCGCGTCGCCGTAAGGGGCGACCACATTCAAGCCGTCGATCGCGCCGCGCAGCATTACCACGATCAGGCGCCGGCGCGCGGCGTCGGCGGGCGCGCCGGCATGGCTCACGGCCCAGGCATCGCGGCCGAGGGGGATCAGGAAGCCGGAAGCGGCCAGCGCCGCGCCGAGGAAGCCTCTGCGTTTCATATTCATCTTTTCCTCGTCAATAACGCATGAAGTCCGGACTGCCGAGCACCATGGCCGCCTGCAGGCGCGGCGGGTTGCGCAGGATGGCATCGCGCGTTGCCGCCGACACGCCCGGCCCGAGGGTGTGCAGCAGGCTGCCGCTGTCGATGCGTGTCGTTGGCGGCGCGGCGGGCGTCGATTCAGGTACGGGCGTCCATGCCTGTGCCGGCGGGTCCATGTCTTGAGTCGTCATCATGCCGGCCGACGCCAGCCGGCCGGAAGCGGCCAGCGCCGCGAAGTCCAGGCGCCTGGCCAGCGCATCGGGATTGAGCCATGCGTCCTCGGTGTTCTTGTAACCGTCCGGCGTGGCGCAGCCGAACAGCGGCATGCCGAGCCGGTTCAGCGCACCCATGATGGGCCGCGCGTTATCCACTGGCAGAGCGGCGGCACGCATGGCGGAGACGACGAAGCGGTAGGGCGTCTTGAACTTCGCGCCGACGGCGGAGGCATTGCGGAATTCGGAGCTGGAAAACAGGACGCGCAGCACCGGCCGGATCTCCCCGCCGCTGTCCAGGTAGCGCCTGGCCAGACGCTCAACCAGCGCCGGCGGCGGCTGGTCGGCGACGAAATACTGCGCAAGCTTGAATGCCAGGCGGCGTGCGGTGGACGGATGCAGGGCGAGGACGTCGAGCGCAATCTCGCCTTCCTGCTGCCCCTGCGCGGCAATACGCCGTCCGAGCCAGACCTTGTCGCCGCCGTCGTGGCGCCGCGCTTCGAATCGGAATCCCGGGCCGCCGCGGGCCAGTTCCTGCGGCTTGAAGGTCCAGCCGGTGAACATGCGCGCCAGCTCGGTCACATCCTGCTCGGTGTAGCCGCCGTCCGCGCCCAATGTGTGCAGCTCCATCAGTTCGCGGGCGTAATTTTCATTGAGGCCGGCGATCCTCCTCGCCGCAGGGATCGTTCGGCCACGCGCATCGAGCGGCTGATCGTTCGCGGCCGAGGACAGCCAGTTGTCGAGATAGAACAGCATGGCGGGATGCCTCGCCGTCGCGCCCAGCAGATCCCGGAAATTGCCGAACGCATGGGGCCGGATCGCATCCCGCTCATAGCTTGCCACCAGCGCCGGGTCCAGGCCCTTGAACATGAATACATTGAAATGGTTAAACCAGAAATCCACCATCACTTCTTCGAGCTGGCGCGGACTCTCCACCGCCCGCAGCAACCTGGCCTGCACGGTCTGCTCGACGATTCGCCGTTGCGTTTCCTTTGCCAGGCCGCGGTCGGCCTTTCCTGCCTGCTTGTCCTGGTCCCTCGCCTGCAGGAGCGCGGCGAGGGCGTCGCCGGCGCTCTGGCTTTCGATCGGCAATGCCGCCAGCCGCTGGGCCAGCGTCGCGGACAGGGCGATGGAAGATGGGTTGAGCTGCATCTCGACATAGCGGTCCACGCCGATGCGCATGACCTCTTCCAGATCACCCGGCCGCGGTCCGTAACCGAGCCGGTTGAGTACATGCAGCGCGGCTTGTTCCGGCGCCGGCTCGGCGGCGCCGGCCAAACCGGAAAGGAGAAAGGCTGCGGTCAGCAGAAGCAGGGCGCGAAAGCGCTTCATGGCGTACCTCCTTGCATGCCGCGGCCATCGGCAAACGGCCTTCGGGTTGAGCGGCTCGGCGCCGACTTTGCAGGACGGGCAAGGATGGGTTCATCCCGTTCATGGCCGCTGCGGCGCGCTCGCTGATGCTTCATTCTACGTTCCTTTCGCCGTCGGGCAGCTGCCGGTCAGCCGCCCATGCAAGCTCGTTCCGATGTGCTTCCCGCACGAAGATGCCATCGGCCTCAGCAGACACAACGACTGGCTCGATTCGGTGATGACTGCGAGGGCAGAAAGTATGTAACAGGCGGTTACTGCATCATGGAAAACCCGCAGCAGCGGGCAGGGATTGATCGTGATGAAGCGAACCGTGTGGTTTGCGTTTGCAAGCCACGCGAAGGGGCCGCCCCTGCAAGCATGCCGCCATCCCCGGCAACAGCCGCAGCGGCGACTCGCGAGACGCGCATTGTCATCACCAATGGATGACGGAACAGAAAAAAGCCGCGCAAGGGATGCAACTCATTCACCAAATGACCTACTAACAAGGCGAATCTCATTGACGATCGATTAACCGATGACAATCGGCTTTCCAACTAGATAGTGCCGCCTTACGCCTTGACCAAGCCATTTACCGACATGGAACCCCGAACCGCCTCGGGGGTTGTGAAACGTCTTGTCGAACTGTTGCCGCGCATGCACAAGCTGATGGCGGCAGCCGTGGTCATTACCGATCAGGAAACTCATTTCTGCGCTGCATCCACCGGGCTCGATGGATGCCACCCTGATGCATTGATGGCCTTCTGCCGCTCGGCCACCCGCCGCGATGGCGTCATGGTGGTAAGCGACACTTCCACGCTGCCGGAACTCGCCGAGCATGCCATGGTGAAAGGCGCACCGTGGATACGATTTTATGCCGCGGTTCCGCTCAAATCGGAAGAGGGAAAGTCCATCGGCATCCTGTGCGTGATGGACCGGGTGGCGCGAATGCCCAGCGCCGGGATGCTGGCCTCGGTTGCGGCCATGGGCGAGCAGATCGCACTGCAGCTGCTCATGGAACGGCGCCAGACGGCCATGGCGGCCGGCTCCCACGATTCTGCGGGCACCTCCCATTTCGCCCGGGTGAATCGCGCGCTGCGGCTGCTGAGCGCCTGCAACGAATCGGTCATGCGCGCCACCAGCGAAGCGGCGCTGCTCAACGATATCTGCGGGCTGGCGGTGAACGTCGGCGGCTACCTGATGGCCTGGGTCGGCTATGCGCAGCCGGACGAAGAATCCAGCATCAAGCCCATGGCCCATGCCGGCCAGCTGCCGATGGAAGACTACCTGAGCCGGCTGAAGTTGAGCTGGTCGCCGACCCATCCCGGCGGCAACGGTCCGGGCGGCCGCACCATACGCGAGGGCCGGCCGGTGATCTGCGACGACATCGCCACCGAAGACAGCCTGGCACCATGGCGGCCGCTGGCGCGGCATGCGAACGCGCGCAGTCTGGTGTCGCTGCCGCTGCGCGACGGCAGCCATACCTTCGGCGTGTTCGGCCTCTATTCGATGGAAGCCGTTTCCGAGCATCAGGAAGAGATCGAACTGCTGCAGAAGCTGGCGGACAATCTCGCTTACGGCATCAGCAGCCTCCGTTCCCGCCTGCGTCACCAGCGCATCGAGGCCGCGGTGCTGGTGGCGGCCGCCGGCGTCTCGGCCAGCGGCGGCAGCGCCTTCTTCGAGCAGCTTGCCGGCAGCATGGCGCTCGCCGTCGGCGCGCAGGCCGGCATCATCGGCAGGTTCCTGCCGGGGCGTCCGCTGCGGGTGCGCAGCCTAGGTGCGGTGGCCGACGGCGCGGCGCTCGAGGAGTTCGATTACAACATCGAGGGCACGCCGTGCGAGCGGCTGCTCTCGGCGCCGCAGTGCGTCGTCTCGGAGCGGGCAATGGAGCAGTTTCCGGATGCGCTGCGCCTTCATGCCTTTGCCGCCCAGGCCTATGTCGGCCTGCGGCTGGACGATTCCGCCGGCCAGGCGATCGGCCTGATCTATGTCCTGTTCCGCGAAGCCGTCACCGAACTCAGCTTCGTCACCTCCACCCTGCGCATCTTCGCTGCCCGCGCCGCCGGCGAAATGGAGCGGCTCGAGGCCGACGCCCGCATACGCAACCAGGCATCGCTGCTGGACCAGGCGCAGGATGCGATCATCGTCAGCGGCATCGACCACCACATCACCTATTGGAACAAGGGCGCCGAAAGGCTGTACGGCTGGAGCGCCGAGGAAGCGCTGGGCAAGGACAAGGCGCAGCTCCTGTACCGGCATCCGATCGACTTCTACGAAGCCAGCGCCCATGCCCTGCATCATGGTGAATGGCGCGGCGAGGTTGAGCAGCGGCGCAAGGATGGCGAATCGCTGACGGTGGAGGGCTACTGGACCCTGGTGCGCGGCAACGACCAGCGGCCGCAATCCATCCTTGCCATCCATACCAATGTCACGCAGCGCAAGGCGGCGGAGCGCGAGATCGAAAGACTCGCCTTCTACGATCCCCTCACCCGGCTGCCGAACCGGCGCCTGCTGGTGGAGCGCTTGCAGCATGCGCTGGAAAACCAGGAGCGCGACCTGCATGGCGGCGCGCTGCTGTTCCTTGATCTCGACGACTTCAAGACCATCAACGACACGCTCGGCCACGACAAGGGCGATCTGCTGCTGCAGCAGGTGGCGCAGCGTCTGATTTCCTGCGTGCGCAAGAACAATACCGTGGCCCGGCTGGGCGGCGACGAGTTCGTGATCATGCTCGAACAGCTCAGCCACGACCTGCATGAAGCTGCCAGCCAGGCGCGGGTTGTCGCCGGCCATGTGCTGGATGCCTTCGCCCAGCCTTTCCACATCGCCGGCCACCATTACCATACCTCGCCCAGCATCGGCATCGCCATGTTCGGCAACCGCGACTTCAGCGTCGACGAACTGCTCAAGCGCGCCGACCTGGCGATGTACCAGGCCAAGGCGGCCGGCCGCAACACGATGCGCTTCTTCGATCCGGAAATGCAGCAGGCGGTGAGCGCCCGGGTGGCGATGGAGAACGATTTCCGCGACGGCCTGCAGCTGCAGCAGTTTTCCCTTTACTACCAGGCGCAGGCCGACCGCGAGGGCAGGATGACCGGCGGCGAGGCGCTGGTGCGCTGGCAGCATCCGCGCCGCGGCCGACTGTCCCCGGGCGAGTTCATTCCGCTGGCGGAGCATACCGGGCTGATCCTGCCGCTGGGCGAATGGGTGCTGAAGACCGCCTGCGAACAGCTGGCGCGCTGGGCGCGGCAGAAAGCGACCGCCGGATTGAGCATTTCGGTGAACGTCAGCGCACGCCAGTTCCGGCATGCGAACTTCGTGCCGCAGGTGTTGGGAGCGCTGAACGACAGCGGCGCCAATCCGTCGCGCCTGAAGATAGAGCTCACCGAAAGCCTGCTGGTGGAAGACATGCAGGAGACCATCGCCAAGATGGCGGCGCTGAAGGCTTACGGCGTCGGCTTCTCGCTGGACGATTTCGGCACCGGCTACTCCTCGCTGTCCTATCTCAAGCAGCTGCCGCTGGACCAGCTGAAGATCGACCAGTCCTTCGTCAGCGACGTGCTGACCGACCCCAACGACGCCGCCATCGCCAGCACCATCGTCGCGCTCGGGCAAAGCCTCGGCCTGAACGTGATCGCCGAAGGCGTGGAAACCGAAGCGCAGCGCGACTTCCTGGCGGACCACGGCTGCCATGCCTACCAGGGCTATCTTTACGGGCGGCCTATGCCGGCGGAGCAGTTCGAGGCGATGCTGCGGGCTGCTTCCGTTCACGCAAAGCCACAGCTTCATTGAACAGTTGCCGGTTGCCGTCAGTGTAGTGAAATTGCACCGAGCAGCGAGCACTGCGGCAACCGCAAAATCGAAGAACGCAAGATCGACAATAGGCTAACCGAGAGTGTCTTCAGCGATAGTCGAAGTCATTTTCTAGCTTGCGTTAATGCACTTTCAAAAAATGATTTAGAGGCATATGCATCATGCGGCTTTAAACCTTAACAATTAGCTTGATTCATGTGATTTTATTCGGTCATTTCGTCACTTACGCATTGAAAATGACCGTATCCAAGACCGTCACACCATCTTCCCCGCTTCGCTTTCCAGCAGGTGCCATGCAGCCCGAGTTCTTGCCCGGAACCCACGGTATTTCATTGGACCGTATGCTGGCCGGAACGACGGACCCAAAGGCTGGGCGGCTGGCATCCGCAGATGTGACGAAGATGGATGCCTTCCATCGAATGTCCTGGGTGTTGGAGCATGCCGTTCAAGGTTTGCCAGAAAAGATTAAGGCGGAGGTTTCGCAGTTGATCTCGCCACAATCGTTACTGCTGCTTCTAGGATTCCTCGCTGCCCAGGCAACGCCTATAGGCTGGATTGCCGATCTTGCGGTACTCGGTCTTACCATTCGCGAAGCCTGGTACGTCATAAACTCCTTGAACCGCATCAACGCGCTGGTCAGCAAGCCGCGAGACCGGCAAGATCTATTAGTCGCTGCGAATGTGACGGGCGATCTCATCGCACGGCTTGCGTCGTTGGGATTGCTTGGCAAAGTGATCGGCGCCTTCAAGCGTCATATGTCCAAACATACCGCGCAACCTAAGCAGACGCCGCAAGCTATTCAAGGACCAACCATCGATGTTTCTTCGAGGCGGTTGCCTCGCTCCGAAGGAAATTCATCAGTCCCGCTGACGCCGACGAGGATCGAAACGAACCCATCTTCAAGATTATCGGTTCGCGATTTGCATTCACCAGGTAAAGCGCGGACGGAGATTGTTCCTGAAAAGCGGGGCCGAAATCCACCTACGAACCAGCAAGGCAATTCGCAGCAACCTGCCACGCTGAACAGAAAGGCGTCCAATGCAAATCGTCGTAATGCTACGGCGCGTATAACGGTGTTCGCGTCGCCCCCGAACAGGCCATTGCTGCAATCATCAAATGCGGTGACAAACACGAATGCGCGGGCACCAATCGTCACCGAGAGGCCCCCAATGACTGAGTGGCAGCCGCATTACGAAAAAATCAAGAACAATCCTCCCTTGCCAACGCTGGTGAACTTTCTCAATGATTGGGTCAAAGGCAGCAGGCCGCCCGGCCTGGCAGTGGATATGGGGGCAGGAGCCGGCCTTCAAACTGCCGCGCTCAGCCGCTATGGCTGGGATGTAGTGGCAATTGATGCCGATGCTGCCTCTCCTTATTACGTTCGACAGGCATTGGCTAGAAATCGAGATCGGGCCCATGCAAATAAACGCTCTTCTGACGGTTATGGCAGGGTAGTGATCAAAGTACAAAAGTTTCAGGACGTCAAACTTCCGCCCGATGGAACGGTGGATTTGGTGTGGTCCGGCAGCCTTTCCTTCGTCCCGCGAAAAGACATGCCGGCCATCTTGCAAAAAGTTCGCCGGGCACTTGGGAAGGATGGTCGATTAGTGATTACCCTGTTCGGTCCCGAGCATCATTTAACAGGGAGCGCGGGCATCACGGTTTGGAAGGAGGAAGAAGTGCGCGCGGTGCTGAAAGGCTTCCGAATTCTTTCCTTGCAGCGCAAGAAAACGACGACGGAGTTTACGAACGGTTCAGGCGTATATGACTTGGTAGAAGTTGATGCAGTCAAAGAGTAGGGAAGCGTTTCACTGCGTCCGCGCGGGTTCCATAAAGAATTTCGCCATTCTGGCTTGAGAAGCGATCAGTCGATGCAAGTAAAAAAGTTTGAATCTTATTGCGGTCCAATGAGACTTTGCTCTCTCAAGCGCATGCAATTCACATCGAGCAGCCCGCGCCAGCAGGGCCTCGTCAGCCGCGCTCTCCAGTCTCAGCTGCGCAGCAGCACGTCGCTCGCGTGGCTTTGAAGCAGCCGGTCTGCGAGCGACCAGGCGCGGCCGCTGTAAGTGGAAGGAAACAGAGCATCGCCCGGTATGTTTTGCACCCACTGCACCTGCAGCCAGAAGGCGAGTTGGCTTCCGGCCCATTCGGTAATCAGGTCGCCGCGGCACCGAGAGCGAAGCCGGCGCCGAGCATGGTTGCCAACGCGGCGCGGTAGCGCACATCTCTCCAGGCGCCCGGCTCGCTCAATCGGCCGTGATGCCGGAATCCTTCACCAGCTTCTCCCAGAACCGCGCATCTTCCTTCAGGAACTGCTCGAAGTCGGCCGGCGAGCGGGACAGGGCGACTTCGGTCGCCTCCCGCGCCAGCATGGTCTTGACCTCGGGTTTTTGCAGGGCCGCGCTGGTCGCCTCGAACAGCCGGTTGACGACTTCCGGCGGCGTGCCGGCGGGCGCGAAGAAGCCGTACCAGAAATTCATGTTGAAGCCGGGATAGCCGGATTCCGTCATTCCCGGAATGTCGGGCGCGAAGGCTGAGCGCGCGGGCGTGCTGACGGCGAGTCCCTTCAGCCGGTTTGCCTTGATGAACGGCAGGACCGACGGCGGCGTGGCGAAGGTGAGTTCCACGTCGCCGGCGATCACGGCCTGCACCGCCTGGGCGCCGCCCTTGTACGGCACATGCTGGATGTCGATCCCGGTCGCCTGCTTCAGGTAGACCGCGCCGAGATGGGGCGCCGAGCCGTTGCCGGACGTCGAATAGTTCAGCTTGCCGGGCGACTTCCTGGCCGCGGCGACCAGGTCTTTCAATGAGTTGATGCCGAGGGCCGGGTTGGCGGTAAGGATGAGCGGGGAATTCGATATGCGCGTGATGGGGACCAGCGTGTTGACCCCGTAGTTCTTCTTCGGGTTCATCGCCGGATTGACCGACATGCTGCTCGGGCTGGCGATCAGGATGGTGTAGCCGTCGGGCGGCGCCTTGGCGACGAACTCGGCGGCGATGCTCGAGCCGGCGCCCGGCTTGTTCTCGATGATGATGGACTGCCCCAAGACCTTGCTAAGCGCCTCGGCGGCGACCCGGCCGGTGAAGTCGGCGGCGCCGCCCGGCGTGAAGCCCACCACCAGCTTGATCGGCTTGCTCGGATACGACTGCGCCTGCGCTCCAGGTGCCGCTGCCAAGCAGGCGGCGAGCACGGCAAGCGGCGGAATTGCTTTCCCCATGATGTCTCCTTTTTATATCGTCACGACGAGTTTTCCGAGATGCTGGTTCGACTCCATATAAGCCTTGGCGGCGGCCAGTTCCGGCAGCGCAAACGCCTGGTCGACCACAGGTTTGATCTTTCCCGCTGCCAGAAGCGGCACGATGTCGGCGGCGAAATCGCGCGTGGCGGCCGCGCGGAATGCGGCGTCGACCATCTTGTTCGACACGCCGAACAACACCAGCCGGCGCGAATGCAGGGCGGCGATGTCGAGCTCGGCATGCAGCACGCCGTCGACATAGCCCACCGTGGCCAGGCGCCCCTCGAACGCCATGCTGCGGATGCATTCGGCAAACACCGAGCCGCCGACCGTGTTGACCACCAGGTTGACGCCGGCGCCGCCGGTGACATCCATCAGCGCTTGGCAAAAATCCGGGCCGCGCGTGCACAGCGGAAGATCGAGCCCCAGCGCTTCCAATTGCGCCAGCTTGGCCCGGTTGCCGGAAGTGCCGGCCACGGACGCGCCGATCGCCTTGGCGATCTGGAGCGAGGCCACGCCGATGCCGGAGGCGGCCCCGGTCACCAGCAGCCACTGGCCGGGCATCAGCCGGCCTTGCCTGACCAGCATCTCGTGGGCCGTCATGTAGGTGACCGGAACGCACGCCGCCTGCTCCCAGCTGAGCGCTTCGGGCATGGCGATCGCCTGGTCCACATCCATGAGCGCGAACTCGGCGAAGGCGCCGACGAGGCGGCCGAACACCCGGTCGCCTGCCTTGAAGGCAGCAACCTCGGCACCTGCGGCCACGACTTCGCCCGCGCCTTCGATGCCGGCCGGCTTGCTCGTCCCGGTCTTGCTCAGGCCATGGCCGGCGATGAACTCGCCGCGGTTGAGCCCCGCCGCGCGCATGCGCAGCAACAGTTGGCGCGGCCCCGGCGCCGGCGCCGGCTGCTCCCGCATCTCGATCGCAATTTCCCCATCTTCCGCCAGCAGCCACCAAGCTCGCATGTTCGCTCCCATCGTTGGACGCTTTCGATTACTTGCCGCGAAATACCGGCTTGCGCTTCTCCATGAAGGCGGTCCTGCCTTCGGTGTAGTCCTCGCTTTCGAAGCAGTTGCGGATGAGCTGCTGGCACAGCGCATGGTCGAGCTCCGGCGAGGGCTTGAGGATCTCGCCGATGATGGTCTTCGCTGCATGGATGGTGATCGGGGCGTTGGCGCCGATGGAGCCCGTGTACTCGGCGAGCAGGGCCGGCATGTCGGCCGGATCGCACACGCGGGACACCAGGCCAAGCGACAGCGCCTCCCTGGCGTCGATGCGCCGGGCGGTGTAGAACAAATCCTTGGCGGCGCCGACGCCGATCAGGTCGACCAGGTTCTTCAGCGCCGAATAGCGGTAGCCCAGCCCGAGCCGCGCCGCCGGGATGGCGAACACCGCATCGCTGGAGGCGATGCGGATGTCGCAGCTGATGGCGACGTTGACCCCGCCGCCGATGCAATAGCCGTGGATGGCCGCCAGGGTCGGCTTGCTGCAGCGGTAGATGCTCATCAGCGCTTCTTCGGCCATGGCTTCGTAGTGCTTGACGGCTTCCTTGGCCGCGCGCATGTCCTCGAACTGCGAGATGTCGGCGCCCGAGACGAAAGCCTTCTCGCCCGCTCCGGAAAACACCACCAAGCGTATGGCCTCATCCTTTTCAGCCTGCGCCAGCAGCGGGGGGACGGCCTCCCACATGTCCACCGACAGGGCATTGTGCCGCGCCAGATTGTTGAAGCGGATGTGCAGCGTGCCGGCGTCGGTCCAGGCTTGCACGCGATCGGTCGGGGAGAGATAGGTTTCTGTCGTCATGGCTCTTGTTCGATGGTTCGATGGTGTGAATGGTGGGGCGCATCGCAGGGACGGCGGTCCCCGCCGGCAGGCGCGTCAGAAAACGCCGGCCGATTTCATGTCGGCGACCTGGGCGGAGGTGATGCCGAGCTCCCCCAGGACTTCCTCGGTATGTTCGCCGCGGCGCGGCGCGGCGCGCACGATGTCGCTCGGCGTGCGCGCCAGCTGGACCGGCTGGCCCACGAGGCGCTGCTCGCCGAGCCGGTTCGAGACCACGGTCTTGACCATGTCGAGGTGCTGCACCTGCGGTTCCTTGAAGACGTCGCGCATGTCGTTGATCAGTCCGCAGGCCACGCCGCCTTCGTTCAGGCGCTCGATCCAGTGGCTGCAGTCCTGCTCCGCCAGCCGCCGGTTGATCTCGGCGTTCAGGCTGTCGCGGTTGACCGAGCGCGCCGCCTTGTCATGGTAGCGCGGGTCCTCGATCCACTCCGGCGCGCCCAGGATGTGGCAGAAGCGCTCCCAGATCTTCGAGCCGAACACGGCGATGTTCATGTAGCCGTCGCGCGCCTTGTAGACGCCGGTCGGAATGCTGGTGGGATGGAAGTTGCCCGCCTGCTGCGGAATCTCGCCATCGATCAGCCAGCGCGAGGTCTGGAAATCCATCATGTAGACCATGGCTTCGAGCAGGGAGGTATGCAGCCATTGCCCCTTGCCGGACTGCTCCCGCTCCAGCAGGGCGACCAGGATGCCCTGCGCGGCGAAGATGCCGGCGCAAAGGTCGGCGATGGGAATGCCGACGCGCATCGGGCCGTCGCCGGGCATGCCGGTCACCGACATCAGCCCGCCCATGCCCTGGGCGATCTGGTCGAAGCCCGGCCGCGCCGCGTATGGACCGGTCTGGCCGAATCCGGAAATGCTGGCGTAAACCAGGCCGGGATTGTCCTTCGCCAGGGAGTCGTAATCGATGCCGAGTCGATACTTCACGTCGGGGCGGAAGTTTTCGACCACCACGTCGGCCGTGGCGATCAGGCGCTTGAGCACCCGGATGCCTTCCGCTTCCTTGAGGTTGAGGGTGATGGAACGCTTGTTCCGGTGGGTGTACTGGTAATCCGAGCCATCCTGCCCGCCGAGCGTATCGTCGCCGCGCATGTGCTCCGGCATCTGCACCTGGATCACGTCCGCGCCCCAGTCCGCCAGCTGCCGGCATGCCGTCGGGCCGGCGCGTACCTGGGTGAGATCGATCACGCGAAACCGCTGCAGTGCGGTTGAAGCCGGTACGTGGGGCATGTCTTCCTCCGGATTGTTTTGATTTGTTCACGGAGTATTCACACTTCGGCCAAAAGTGTCAACACTTTGAAACGGATTGTCGTCAATTTTGAGCGCCGTTCCCGTTCCGTGGACCTGCCCGCATGTATAATCGCCGCACAGACAGCCGCAGGGCGGACAAGGGTTTCGACGAGGCGCAAGAAGCCTTTCCCAGGCTCGACAAGATGGATTCCACATGACACAACTGGCAACCCGAAAGCCGGGACAGGGCTTGGCGCTGGGCATATCAGAGCAGCTCAGGCAATTGATCTACACCGGCGAGATCGCGCCTGGCGAGCGCTTGAACGAGGCGGCCCTTGCCCTGCGCATGGGCGTCAGCCGCGGGCCGGTGCGCGAAGCGATCCGCATCCTCGCCGGCTCCGGCCTTGTCACGGCGGTGGCGAACAAGGGCGTATTCGTGCGCAAGATTTCCGTGCGCGAGATGATCGAGGCTTATGAGCTGCGGGCGCTGATCTTCGGCTTCGCCGCCCAGCGCGCCATCCAGCACGTCACCGAAGAGCACCGGCAACGCTTCGAGAAGCTGCTCGCGCAGATGGACCAGGCGTGCGAGGAGGAGGATGGAAGCCGCTACTACGAGCTGAACCTGGCGTTTCATGCGCTGATCATGGCGCTCGGCAAGAACGAGCGCTCGCAGCAGCTCTACAACGATTTCGTCAACGAGCTGCATCTGTTCCGGCGCGGCTTCTTCAATTCCCCCGGCAACATGCGCAAGTCCAATGCCGAGCACCGCCAGATATACGAAGCCATCCAGAGCGGCGCCGAAGCCAGGGCCCGCAGCGCGGCGGAAAGGCATGTGATGTCCGGGCACCAGCGCCTGCTGTCCCAAATCGACTGAGCCACCGCGACACCGGCGGCGCAACGCCGCAGGAACTTGCCGCACCGTCTGATGCGGCACCGGCGCCGCCGCGATTTATCTTGCAGCGCAGACCTGAGCCGCCGCAGCGGCAGGAAACGTGGAAGCGTCGGAGAACTAGACCACTTCCACCTGGCTCATCACGATCCCGCGATATCGGCTCATCCCGTTCACGTCCAGCAGCCCGAGCCAGCGCGCCACGTCGGCCTCGCTCTTGCCCTTCGACAGCTGGCGCAGCGCGAACGTATGGCGCAGCTTGAACAGGCCGCCGGCATCGCTGCCCAGACCGGCCTGCAGCAACACCTCGCGGGTGGCTTCGAAGCAGCCGGTGTGCGACCAGGCGCGGCCGCTGGAGGTGGACGGAAACAGATAATCGCCCGGCATGTTCTGCTCGCGCCGTACCTGCAGCCAGAAGGCGAGCTGGCGCCCGGCCCATTCGGCGATCGGGGTCTCGCGCGCCGGCGAGTTGCCGTTGCCGGGCAAGGCCAGCTTCCACGGCAGGCCGGCCTTGCGGCCGCCTTCGATGATCACGCCATCCAGCTGCGCGGCGCGCACGTCGCCCGGCGCGAGGCCGGCGCCGAGCATGGTCGCTACCGCGGTGCGGTCGCGCACATCCTTCCATGTGACCGGGCCGAGCGCCGGGTCGGTGCCGCGCAGCTGGGTGACGTAGGCGATCAGGCGCTTGGCCTGGGCGGCGTTCAGGTAGTCGGGCAGCGGGTCCTTGTGCGAGGCATTGGCGTAGCGGTATTCGGGCCGCTGCAGCATGTCGTGCGCCGCCATGTTGACCGGCAGGCCCTGCATCTCGGCCTGGAAGCGGGTCAGCCGGTCGATCAGGGTGAGGAAGCGGCGCGCATAGCGCGGCGACAGTTCGTCGCCCTTGGTGGCCACGCGTGGCCGGGTGGGGTGGTCGCCGGTGCCGCGGCTGATGAGGAAATTGTCGATATCGCCTTCGCGCAGGTCCTTCAGGTCCATGCGCCGGTCGACGCAGAAGGCGACGAAGGCGTGCCACATCTCGCGATAGACGATCGCGGATTCCTCGCTCAGGGCGCGCTGAGTGCGGTCGCGCGAATTGCTCTGGGCGCGGTGGGCGATCCAGGCATCGAAGCAGTCGCGCAGGCGCTGTTCGAGCGAGATCGCGTCGGCGCCGTCGAAGAGGGAAAGCGTCATGGCAGTCAGGATGGAGGGATGAAAGGACGGCCGTATTGTGCATGCAATTCCGGCCACGTTCAAGAAAACATATTAACTGCATGCGACCGTTCAGCCGCTGACCGGCGTCAAGGGCCGCAGCGTCGAGGGCCGCAAAGAGAGCAGCAGACCGGGCGAGTCTGGCATCCGGGAAAGGAGATGCCAGATAGTTCAGAAAATCAGAAAGCGATCATGATGATGGATCCCGCCGTGATCAGCAGCCCGCCGATGGCCACCGGCCAGCTCAAGGCTTCGCCGGCGAACGCCAGCCCGAGCACGATGGCGAACGCCACGCTGAGCTTGTCCACCGCTGCTACGCGCGACACCGGACCCAGCTGCAGCGCCCGGTAATAGCACAGCCACGACAGCCCGGTGGCCACGCCCGACAGCGCCAGGAAGATCCAGGCATGGCGCGGAATCGAGGCGGGATTGACCCACTCGTTGCGCGACCAGATGATGGCCGCCACCACCGCGATGATCACCACGGTGCGGATCAGTGTCGCCATGTTGGAATTGAGCCCGGCCACGCCGAGCTTGCCGAAAAGGGCGGTGAGACCGGCGAAGAACGCCGCACCGAGCGCATATAGCTCCCATCCGGAACGAGTATCCATATTGCCTCTCTTGATTGGTCGGTTGATAACCGGGCCATGCTGCCACAACATGCAATGCCCCGGGCGCCTCATCCGGTGCTCTGCCTCATGGCGCAGCCGCTGAGGCAAGCCTGTACGGCGCCGATCCCGGCGCCAAAAACGTTTATCGACTAGACTCCCGCCTTTCGTCAGTCATCGGCAGCAGGCGTATTGATGGTCGACGACCATGCGCGAAGTGCCATCAGGGCAAGGCGTCGTGTCAAATGGTTCGGCCTTTTTCGATGCCCAAACCCGGGGCGGCGCCACCCTCCGCCTTGCGGCATCGTCCGCGATGCTGGGTTGGCAGCGCCGGCTTGCCGTGATCCGGAGATGTCCCTTCGCCCTGCGGCAGCCGAGGGTTTGCCCGGGAAGGCGGCCCATGCGGGATAAAAGCAGCCGATCGGCAGTCTTAAGCTGTTCAATCATGCGGCATTCATGCGGCCGACTCTGAACGAAGCCATTCGGAAATCATTCCTCAAACCAGACAAGCAACAAGGATTCACCAATGCAATCGCGCCCACGCGCACTTTCCGCCGGCATGCCGGCGCCCGACTTGACCGGCGGCATGATCGGCTTCTTCGCCTTCTGCTGCGGAGCGATCGTCGCCAACATCTATTACGCTCAGCCCATCATCGGCCTGATCGCGCCGGACATCGGCATGTCGCCGCGGCTGGCCAGCCTGATCGTGTCGCTGACCCAGATCGGCTATGCGCTCGGCCTGTTCTTCCTGGTGCCGCTGGGCGACCTGGTGGAGAACCGGCGCCTCATGATCATCACCACCGTCGCCGCGGTCGTCAGCCTGGCCGGCGCGGCGCTCTCCGCCTCGCCGTCGCTGTTCCTGCTGCTGTCGCTCATGCTCGGCTTCAGTTCGGTCTCGGTGCAGATCATCATTCCGATGGCGGCCCACATGGCGCCGGAAGCCAGCCGCGGGCGGGTGGTCGGCAGCATCATGAGCGGGCTCCTGCTCGGCATCCTGCTGGCGCGGCCGGCCTCGAGCTTCATCGCCGGCCATTTCGGCTGGCGCGCCGTGTTCGCCTCGGCATCGGTGCTGATGCTGGTTTTCACGCTCATGTTCGCCATGCGCATGCCGATGCGGCGGCCTCAGTACGGCGCCGGCTACGCCGCGCTGCTGCGCTCCCTCGGCACGCTGATCCTGCGGCACCGGGTGCTGCGCGAGCGCGCCTTGCTGCAAGCCTGCATGTTCGGCTCCTTCAGCCTGTTCTGGACCGCGGCACCGCTGGAGCTGGCGCGCAGCCACGGCTTTACCCAACAGCAGATTGCGGTGTTCTGCCTGGTCGGCGCCATCGGCGCGGTGGCGGCGCCCGTGGCCGGCCGCCTTGCCGACGCCGGCCACGTGCCGGTGGCGACGATGACCGCCCTGATCCTCGGCGTGCTCAGCTATGTGCCGGGCGCGCTCCTCGATGGCCACTGGAGCATCATCGGTCTGGGCGTGACCGCCGTCGTGCTCGACTTTTGCGTGCAGATGAACATGGTCATGGGCCAGCGCGAAATATACGCCCTCGACGCCGCCAGCCGCGGCCGGCTGAACGCCCTGTACATGACCAGCATCTTCATCGGCGGCGCCGTCGGCTCCAGCATGGCGAGCGCGCTGTACAGCCACGGCGGCTGGCTGTGGGTGACGCTGGCGGGCGGCGGCTTCCTGCTGCTGGCGCTGCTGCGCTACGTCATGAGCCGCTAAGCTGCCCGCTCGCTTGTGCGGCGGCATGGCGCATGGGCGTGATTGGCCGTATGCTGGGGCGCGATTCTTCTCTTCAAGGAGCGCTCCGTGCAACCCATCGATATCGTACGCGAAGGCTATGCCCGCTATGAACGCCGTGATTTCGCCGGCGTGTTCCAGCTGCTCTCCAGCGATGTGGAGTTCAGCCAGACCGAGACGCTACCCTGGGGCGGCGTCCATCGCGGCCACGAAGGTGCGCGAGATTTCTTCGCCAGGCTGAACCAGCACACCGACGCCACGCCCCGGCCCATCACCTATGTTCCTGCTGGCGACGACGTGGCGGTGATCGGCCGTCTCACCGGCACGGCGCGCGCCACCGGCCGGCCCATCGATCTCGACATCGTGCACGTCTGGACGGTGAAGGCCGGCAAGATCGTGCGCTTCGCGGCCTACATCGATACGCCGGCGATGCGGCAGGCCCTCGGCACGGATTGAGCCGAGCGTTCGCCGCTCGCGCTTTGCTGCGCTCCATGGACCGCTCCCGGATACTTTTCGGCGCCTTCGACCGCCACAATTTCGGCGACCTGCTCTTTCCGCATATCCTGGCAGCGATGCTGCACGGTCGAACGATGCGGCATGCCGGGTTGGCGCAGCGCGATCTGCGCCACGTCGGCGGGCATGCAGTCGAGTCGCTGGCGCATCTTGGCGCCAGCCTGCGGCAGCCGGCCGACCTCATCCATGCCGGCGGCGAGCTGTTGACCTGCGGCGCCTGGGAAGCGGCGGTGATGCTCCAGAACCCCCGCGATGCCGAGGACCTCGTGACCCGTTTCGATGCGCATTCCAAACCGGCGCGTTACTGGGCAGCCCAAGCGATCGGCCGGTCGGACCGCGTGCCTTACCTGGCCGATGCCAGCATGCTCAGCGGTGGCGGACGGTGCTTCCATCATGCCCTCGGCGGCGTCCAGCTGGATGCGATGCCTGGCGAAATGCGCGATGAGGTCCTGGCCAAGCTGGGCCGCTCCGCCCGGCTTTCGGTGCGCGATCGCGTCACGCGGGAGGCTTTGCGCAGCGCCGGCATTCAGGCCGCCCTGACGCCCGACCCGGCCGTCATGGTAAGAAGCCTGTTCGATCACCTCATTCAAACCCATGCGCAGCGCGGCGAAGCCGCCGGGCTGATCGGTGCCTTCCCGGCCGGCTACCTCGCGCTGCAGTTCAGCGCCGATTTCGGCGACGATGCGACGCTGGACGCCATTGCGGCGCAATGCGAAGTCCTGCGCCGCGCCACCGGCCTGGTTCCCGTGCTGTTTCGCGCCGGCGCGGCCCCCTGGCATGACGACCTGGATGTCTATCAGCGCCTTGCACAGCGACTGAAAGCGGCGCGCGTGTTCCAGTCGCTGCACCTGTGGGACATCTGCGCCCTCATCGCCCGCAGCCGTGCCTATGCCGGCAGCAGCCTGCATGGGCGCATCGTCGCCACCGCCTACGGCTTGCCGCGGGTGAACATGCTTCCTCCGTGGCAAGGCTCGGCACCTTCGAAGCAGCACGCTTATGCAGCTACCTGGGAAATGGATGGCGTGCCGCTTGTGTCAGCGGTGGATGAATTCGCAGCAGCCCTGGAGGCCGCGCTTGCCATCGAGGGAAAACGATACCGGCACTGGGCTGAACGGCTTGCGTCCGAATACCGCACCGAATTTGCGTCGTTCGCCGCCGCGCTCGGGACATGAGCCAGCCCTTCTTGCTAAGATGCCGTTTCACCGTCGCCAAGCAGCGGCGCATGCAACGACAAAACAACATGAAGGAGATGAGATGGACAAGGACATGGAGCAGCGGCTGCGCATTGCCGAAGTGGTGCAGAACTGGGCCCTGTGGCGCGATGCCGGTTTCTGGGAACGCTTCGCCACGGTATGGCACGACGACGGCTGGATGTCGGCCACCTGGTTCCAGGGACCGGCGCCGAAGTTCATCGCCATCAGCAAGACCGGCTTCGAGAAGGGCGTGTCCATTCTGCACTTCCTCGGCGGCAGCACCATCGACATCCGCGGCAAGCGTGCCATCGCTCAGACCAAGATGACCATCAACCAGCGCGGCATCGCCGACGATACCCTCGTCGACGTGCTCTGTACCGGCCGCTTCTACGATTTCTTCGAGCTGCGCGAGATCAACGGCGTCGAAGAGTGGCGCATCGTGCGGCGCCAGCCCATTTACGAAAAGGACCGCATGGATCCGGTGGATCCGTCGGCGACGCCGAAGCTCGATGGCGATCTCCTGGCCCAGTTCCCCAAGGGCTACCAGCACCTCGCCTACCTGCAGACGCGCCTCGGCTTCAAGGTCAAGCGCGACATGCCGGAACTCACCGGCCCGGTGGTGCAGGCGCTCTATCAGCGCGGCGAGAAATGGCTGGCCGGCGATTCGTCGCCTTTCGATGAGCCGCCGGTCGAAACCGTGATTTGAGGATCGATATTCCGGGTGGGGCGCTTGCGGCTGCCCGGCAATCCGGACCAGATATTTTTAGAATGAGAAAAGTCAGGACATGAACAGCACATCCCCGACGATCGGCGTGATCGGCATCGGCGCCATGGGCATGGGCATCGCAAAGAACCTGCATCGCAAGGGCTGGCCCATCGTCGTGCGCGACATCCGCCCGGAAGCGGAAGCGGAGGCTGCTTCGCTCGGCATGCGGGTGGCAGCGACGCCGGCAGCGCTGGCCGGGCAGGCCGACTGCATCATCATCGTGGTGGTGAATGCCGCCCAGATCGATGACGTGCTGTTCGGTTCGGGCAGCGTCATCCAAGCCGCGGCGAAAGGCAAGACGGTGGTGCTGTGCTCCACCATCGCGCCGGAAGACACCATGCGCTTTTCCGGTCGCCTCGCCGAAGCCGGCGTCGCCGCCATCGATGCACCGATTTCCGGCGGCCCGGCCAAGGCCGAAGCCGGCAGCATGAGCATGATGATCGCCGCGCCGGAAGCCGTGCTGCAACCGTGGCAGCCGCTGCTGGAAGCGATGGCGGCCAAGCGCTTCCATATCAGCGATCACGTCGGTGACGGCGCCAAGACCAAGCTGGTGAACAACCTGCTGGCCGGCATCAATCTCGTGGCATCGGCCGAAGCCTTTGCGCTCGGCAAGCGCATCGGCCTGGAGCCGCGCAAACTGTTCGACGTCATCGCCGCCTCCAGCGGCTCCTCCTGGGTCTTTGAAGACCGCATGTCCCGCGTGCTGGAAAATGACTTCGAGCCGCGGGCCTTCGCCCACATCCTTACCAAGGACGTCGGCCTGGCCACCGCGATGGCGGATGCCGCCGGCTACGACACGCCGCTCGGCGACGCGGCCCTCGCCCGCTACAAGCTCACGCTGGAGCGCGGCTGGTCGCAGCTGGACGATGCGGCGGTGATCAAGACCTACGAATCCTGATTCGGGATCACGCAAAAGGAAACGGCGGGCAGAAAATCTGCCCGCCGTTTTCATTTCAGCCGTGCGCTCTCGAACTCGGGGAGCTCAGAGGAACCCGATGGAAATCCACGGAATCGCGGCGATCAGGATCAGCGCGATGAACAGCGCGCCGAGATAGGGCCAGACATGGCGCATCGCCTGGTCCGGATTGACGCGGCCGATGGCGCAGGCGGCGTAGAAGCCGACGCCGAAGGGCGGGGCGAACAGGCCGAGGCCCATGGCGAAGATCACCACCATGGCGTAATGCACTTCATGGATGCCGACGGCGCGCGCCACCGGGAACAGCAGCGGACCGAACAGCACGATGGCAGGAATGCCTTCGAGCACGCTGCCGAGGATGACGAAGGCCACCACCGAGATCGCCATGAAGCCGATGGAACCGCCCGGCATGGCCGACATCACCGCCGCCAGCTGGCGCGAGAAGCCGGACTGGGTCAGCGCCCAGGCCATGGCGGTAGCGCAGCCGATGATGAACAGGATGGCGCCGGACAGTGAGGCGGTTTCCACCAGCATCGGGTACAGCCGCTTCCAGTCGAACTGGCGGTAGATCAGCAGGCCGACGATCACGGTGTAGACGATACCGACGGTCGACACTTCGGTGGCGGTGGCCACGCCTTCCACTACCACGGCGCGGATGACGAAGGGCAGGGCCAGCGCCGGCAGCGCGACGATGAAGGCGCGGGCGATCTGGCGGCCGGTGGCGCGCTTCACGCCGGTCATGTTCTCGTTCCGGCTATGGAAGAACACCACCACCGCCAGTGCCGCCGCGCCCACCAGCGCCGGCAGCAGGCCGCCGGTGAACAGCGCCGCGATCGATACCCCGGTGACGGAGCCGATGGTGATCAGCACCAGGCTGGGCGGGATGGTTTCCGACATCGCGCCGGAGGAAGACAGCAGGGCAATCAGCCGGCCCTCGTCGGAGCCGCGCCGCTTCATTTCCGGGAACAGCGCCGGCGCCACCGCCGCCATGTCGGCCGCCTTGGAGCCGGAGATGCCGGACACCAGATACATCGCGCCCAGCAGCACATAGGCCAGGCCGCCGCGCACATGGCCGAGCAGTGAAGCGAGGAAATCCACCATCGCCTTGGCCAGGCCGGTCATCTCGATCAGCACGCCGAGGAAGACGAACAGCGGCACCGATAGCAGGATGAGGCTGGACATGCCCTCGTCCATGCGGCTGACGACGATGGTCAGCGGCACGTTGGTGGTGAGCGCCAGGTAGGAGAGCGTTGCCACGCCGAAGGCGAACGCGATCGGCACCGCGCAGGCCACGCACACCGCTACCATCACCACGAAGAAGATCAGCAGGTTGAGATTGCCGAGCTTCATGAACACCGGCCGCGCGAACCACAGCGCCGCAGCCAGCGCCACGAAGAACAGCAGGCCGATGCCGAGCTGGCGCTTGGAGCCATGCTCTGCCAGGCGCATCAGGATGATGGCCATCATCAGCACCGCGCCAATGCCGATGGCCGCCACCCGCAGGCCATCCTGGATTTCCAGCGCCGGCGTGGAGATCGCCCACTGGTCCTGGAAATACTCGTGCGCCGGCAGGATGATTTCCAGCACGAAGGTGGCCACCACCAGTTCGGCGCCGAGCGTGACCCAGCCGCGCGTGCCGGGCTGCAGCCGGTTGACCAGGGTGGTCAGGCGCATGTGCTCGCCGCGGCGCAGCGCGATCACCGCGCCGAGCATGGCCAGCCACAGGAACAGGATGGAGGCGAGCTCGTCGGACCAGGTCAGGGGAGCGTTGAAGACATAGCGGGCGGTGACGCCCGCCAGGAGAACCAGGATTTCCAGGGCCACCAGGATGGCGGCCGGGATCTCGCTGATCGCCGCCAGTCCGCGTTCCAGGATCAGGAACAGCGGCCGGCGGTTCGCCACGCCGGAGGCGTGGCCGACGGATGAGGCTTGCATGGCGGATGTGGGAAGAGTTGAGGCAGGATTATTCGAGCTTGCCGGCGTACTTTTCCAGCATCGCCCAGGCATCGGCGCCGTATTTCTTCTTCCAGTCGGCATAGAAGCCGGATTTCTTCAGCACCGCGCGGAAGGCATCGACATTGACCTGGTTGAAGGCCATGCCTTTCGATTTGAGCTCGACCTCGACCGAGTTGTTGAGGCGGCGCACGTCGTCGCGCTCGCGCTCGCCCGCGCCGTTGATGTGCTTGGTGATGATCGCCTGCAGGTCCTTCGGCATGCGGTTCCACATCTTGCCGTTGGCGAGGAACCAGAAGCCGTCCCACATGTGGTTGGTGAGGGAGCAGTACTTCTGCACCTCGAACAGCTTGGCGGTCTGAATGATGGCCAGCGGATTTTCCTGGCCTTCGACGATCTTGGTCTGCAGCGCGGAGTAGACTTCGCTGAAGTTGATGCTGGCCGGCGCCGCATCAAGCGCCTTGAACATCGAGGTCCAGAGCGGGCTCACCGGCACGCGGATCTTGAAGCCCTTCAAGTCGGCCGGGGTGTTGATCGGCTTTGTCGAACTGGTGATCTGGCGGAAGCCGTTGTCCCAGATCTTGTCGAACGCATGCAGGCCGGCCTTGGCGATGTTGCCGCGCACGAAGGCGCCGAGCTCGCCATCCATCGCCGCCCACACCTGCTGGTAATCCTTGAAGGCGAAGCCGATGCCGTTGATGGACGCGACCGGCACCAGGGTCGACAGGATCAGCCCGGACAGGGTCATGAAGTCCATCGCGCCGGAACGCACCTGGGACAGCATGTCGGTGTCGGAGCCGAGCTGGTTGTTGGGGAAGACCTGGATGTCGACGCGGCCGTTGGTCTCCTTGCGGATGGCATCGGCCGCTTCCTTGGCGCGCACGTTCAGCGGATGCACTGCCGGCAGATTGCTGCCGTACTTCATGCTGAATTCGGCGGTCTGGCCATAGGCGAACTTGCCGACCATCGACGTCGCCAGCGTGCCGGCGGTGAGTTTGGATGCCTGCGTCAAGAATTTGCGCCGGGTCTGCTGTGTCATGGTTGTCTTCCCCTGATGCTGAGTGTTGTTGGTGTTGCTGCAGTAAGAGCGGCGATTATACCGTCGGGTCTTGCGCTTGAGGCAAGGTTTAGTACGGGCGACGCCGCCTTGGCGCGCAGGGCACCTTCTGGGTTGAACCCATCTGCGGCATTCCCGGTGGCTGCGGCGTGGCAGCATGTTGGCGTGAAAACGCGGTAATCTTCCAGGCCCGTCACATGCCATCGACCTTGACCAAGCCACGGCATCTCATTATCGAAAAGACATCATGAAGCCCGAAGACCTGCAGCGCCTCGTCACCCTGTCCATGCCCTACGGGAAGTACAAGGGCCGCCTGCTCGCCGACCTGCCCGGCCATTATCTAGGCTGGTTCGCCCGGGAAGGATTTCCGCGCGGTGAACTTGGTCAGCTGCTGGAACTGATGTACGAGCTGGACCACAACGCCATGCGTCACCTGCTTGACCCATTGCGTCCCGCCGGCAGCGGCGCCGGCTACGGCGTCAAGCGTTCCATGGCTGAGTAGGTGCTTGCCATGGATGGCGGAGTTCATTTATAGTGATCAACCATTATGGGGCGGTAGCTCAGCTGGGAGAGCGTCGCGTTCGCAATGCGAAGGTCGGGAGTTCGATCCTCCTCCGCTCCACCAAATTCCCTTCCAAGTAAAGCCAGAAAAGTCTAGAAATGGCATTGAAAACATAGACTTGCTTTAAAATTTTGTCCGGTAAGTTCCAGACGGTTCCGTTGAAAGCCAACGCGTTTTGACGGTAATATTGACGGTAGCAGCAACCTTGTCTAGAGGGGTTACCGCCATGGCCTTGACTGATACCGCTATTCGCAAGACAAAGCCGTCTGACAAGCCGCTGAAGCTTACAGATGGCGAAGGACTGTATGTCATCGTCACCCCCTCTGGGTCGCGTTGGTGGCGGTTCGACTACCGCTATGGTGGTCGGCGTAAGACCTTATCAATGGGCGTCTACCCAGCCATTGACCTGAAAACCGCTCGCGAACGACGGTACGAGGCCCAGCGCCTTTTGGCCCAAGGTATCGATCCCAGTGTTAATCGGAAGATTCAGAAGGCGGAGCAGGCTGGAAATGCAGCCAACAGCTTCGAGGTTATCGCTAGAGAGTGGTTTGCTAAACATGCGCCGGGATGGGCAGCATCTCACAGCGACAAGGTCATCAAGCGCCTCGAACTTAACGTTTTTCCTTGGATAGGTGCACGGCCTGTTGCCGACATCACGGCTCCCGAATTGCTTACGGTACTGCGAAGAATCGAAGCTCGTGGTGCTCTCGATACTGCGCACCGCACCCATCAAAATTGCGGGCAAATCTTTCGGTATGCGATTGCCACTGGCCGCTGTGTTAGGGATCCGTCTTCTGACCTTCGCGGTGCGCTACCTCCAGCCAGGCATAACCATTTCCCTTCCATTGTTGAGCCCAAATCGGTAGGCGAACTGCTTTGCGCCATTGACGGATTCGAGGGGACGTTCGTCGTGCAGTGCGCACTACGGCTTGCTCCAATGTTTTTTGTTCGACCGGGTGAATTACGCAAAGCCGAATGGCGCGATATTGATTTTGAAAGGAAGCAATGGACTTACCTAGTTACAAAAACAAGGACCCAGCACATTGTTCCTCTCGCTACTCAAGCGCTTGCAATACTACAAGAATTGCACAAACTCACTGGCCACCGTCAGTATGTATTTCCAGGACGAGACCCTAGAAAGCCAATGAGTGAAGCGGCCATCAATGCAGCCCTACGCCGAATGGGATACGACACAAGAACCGAGATTACTGGGCACGGCTTCCGCGCCATGGCTCGTACGATTCTTCATCAAGAAATGCATTTCCCGGCTGAGGTGATTGAGCACCAATTGGCACACCGGGTGCCGGATAGCTTAGGTACTGCATATAACCGTACCAAGTTTATTCAGCAGCGCTGCGTCATGATGCAAAGCTGGGCTGATTACTTGCATAAGCTGAAAGTGAATAATGGTTTGGAAAATCTTCCGCCACCTTAAAGTCGCTAGGTTCCAATTACTGTTCAAAACTTACCTAGTTGGAGTGTGAATTGGTTATACACAATGATGATCTGCACAAAACAACGAGTCAGCATACACTTAATTTTAAAGGTCTCGATGAAATAACGGCGTTATTCGATTGCCTGATTTTCATGACACATCCTGATGATGGCCATAGGCGCAAACTGCTCAGTGCTTGGTGCCAAACAGGTAAATTTCTTCGCGAGACAGATCTTTTAGCTGATGAAGATGTGGTCATGAGTAAGCAGGAATTAGCGCTCCTATTTGAGGGTGGAACCGTTGGAGTAGCAAGAGACATTTCCAATGCTCAGAGCGGCGGGGTGGCGGCCGGCATGGTTTTAATAGCCCTTCTTTGGATGGGCGAGAATGAAATTTCTGATCCGGGGTTATTAAAAGCCTACCATATCGCTGAGAAGATACATTTTCGCGCGAAAGATCAGCACAATAAATACATCAGTAAAGGTAATAAGAGTGTTCGCAACAACTGGAAAGAATTTCAAAATGTTGCCCACCTATGGGCAGCGTTCGTATTACTTGGTACGGAAGCCGATTTCCGAGATGAAATCGACGGTGTTAAGTGTTCGTTAAACGGAACTGAACTCGCGTCTTTAGCATTATCGCTGCAAGTGCACGCGTCTAAACTCTCTCGACCGAGGCCGGGAATGCCGCTGTTACCTAGCACCGCGGTGAAGATTGAAGGAGTCTCAACTAGATCGTTCAACCTGTCGAAATTTTCAGAACAGTTCCGTAAAGCGTTGGAGACCTACGGGTCTCATTAGAATTACCAAATTGACAATGGCAAGTTCACTTTTCCTCTGTTGTCGCTAAGTTTAATTTCCTAAGCTTTCCTTGAAGTTTTCGGATGGTCCGGAAACATTTCAAGGAAAGTTAATATGGTTATGCAGATCCAAACGGCGCTAAAGATTCTCCGTCGCCGTCATGTCGAAGCAAAAACCGGCCTCGCCCGCTCCAGCATCTACCAGCGCATTGCCGCTGGCTCCTTCCCAAAACCGATCAATCTGGGCGGCCCCCGCGCCGTCGGCTGGGTCGAATCCGAAATCGATCAGTGGATCGAGGAGCGGATGATTGCAAGTCGCAAGGAGGAGCAGTAATGGCGATCCAGACGCTCCTCAACTGCCTGCATAAAGTACGTAAAACCGGTCAGAATCGCTGGATGGCCTGCTGCCCGGCGCATGACGACCGCGTTCCAAGCTTGTTGATCAGCGAAACTCCCGATGGTTTTCCACGCTTCCACTGCTTCGCGGGCTGCTCGAAGGAAGAAGTGCTGACTGCCGTTGGACTGGACTTGGAAGAGCTCTTGCCTTTCATCCCTGCCGGCGTCCACTTCGCAAAAAAGGAGCGGCGCCTGTGGCACTGGCAGGACATTCTCCAAGCTATGAGCTTGGATCTCTTTATCGTCTTTCAGTACGCCAAACAGATGCAGTATGGGCAACCCCTCGACGACGACCAGCTGCTGCATCTGGTGGAGTGCATCGGCCGCATTCAGGCTGCTATGGGATTGGCCAATGAATAAGTCCATCGAACGCGGGCAGGCAATCTTGGCATCCATGGCAGAAGATCCCGAGAATCGGCTTAAGTCAGCAGCTGTTATCGAACGGCTCGAGATCGTATCCGGCTACGAGGATGCGAAAGCTGCCGTGACAGGCGTGGCAGACGTGAAGGCAAGCGAAAACGAGGCTTTGGATGTCTCGGCTGGTGAACTCGCTGACGTTACAGCCGTAACATCAGCTCCCAAGGTGGTGCTCTCGGTGCCCGACGACGAGCGTCCGTGCTTCCGCGTTGTTGACGTCAACACCGAACTGCAAGAGACCGGGTTCGTGCTGCGTCCCGGTGTCTGGCATTTCGGTATCAGGGTTAGCAGGCAGGACGGCTCCTCTCAGCTAACCCAACAGTGGGCGTGCTCGCCGCTGCATATCGAAGCCATTACCCGTGACGAAAACGACGCCCACTTCGGCCGCAAGTTGCGCTTCGTGAACTCACTGGATCAGTGGCGTACATGGAGCATGCCCATGGAATTACTTAAGGGAAATGGCGAGGAGTTGCGGGGCGAACTGCTGTCCATGGGCGTGCACATCGACCCGAACGGGCACAAGCTGCTTGGCCAGTATTTGCAATCGGAGATTCCGCAAACTCGTCTTAAGTGCACCCTTCAAGTGGGCTGGTGCGGCAACGCTTTTGTACTGCCAAACCGCGTGATCGGCCCGGATGCCGACCAGGTTATTTTCCAGACCGGCGAGCGCTATCTCGACGAATACGCACAAGCCGGAACGCTAGAAGGCTGGCAGACGAGCATCTCGGCAAGAGCGTCCGGCAACCCGCTGCTCCTGTTGTCGATTGCAGCCTCCTTCGCCGGCCCGCTTTTGGCCAAGTGCCATGCCGACAACTTCGGCATTCACTTTGTTGGTAATTCTTCGACTGGCAAAACAACGTTGGTCACCGTGTCAAGTGCGACCTGGGGCGGCCCAGGAAATCGCCGTAGCTGGCGCGCCACCGCCAATGGTATGGAAGGCATAGCGGCACTGTTCAACGACGGCCTACTTGTTCTGGACGAAATCAGCGAGTGCAACCCGCGTGAAGTCGGTGCCATCGTCTACATGCTTGCGAATGGACACGGTAAGCAGCGCGCCAGACGCAGCGGCAGCGCCCGAAGTGTCCAGCGCTGGCGCTGCATCGTGCTTTCCACGGGCGAGCGCACGATCGCCACTTCAATGGAAGAAGGCGGCGAGCAGGCTAAGGCGGGCCAGGCAGTGCGCCTGCTCGACATCTCGGTGGAACGCATCCATGGGGCTTGGGACGACTTGCACGACACAGAATCCGGCGCTGCATTTTCCGACGCCTTGCGCCAGGCTGCCGCCACTAATTACGGCCACGCCGGCCCGGCATTTCTACAGAAGCTCGCTGAGGAGCCACGTGATCTGGTGCACTATTTGGAGAAAATCAAATCCTTGCCGCAATTCCAGATCCCTGGCGCTGAAGGCCAGGAAAAACGTGCGGCGCAGCATCTGGCACTGATCGCGCTAGCGGGCGAACTCGCCACCGAATTCGGCGTCACTGGCTGGCGGGAAGGCGAAGCGCTCGAGGCAGCAGCCGAGGCATTGAAGCTGTGGCATGACATGAGGGGGAGCGGCAACAGCGAGCGCCGGGACATGCTCGGCCAACTGCAAGAGTTTATCGACCGCCATGGCGACAGCCGCTTCTCCTCCACGGACCCGGTTCAGGAAGGCGCGATGCGGCACAACCGCGCGGGCTGGTGGCGCGAGAGTGCCAATGGCCGTCAGTACTTGTTCACGGCTACTGGGATGCGCGAGGCGCTTAAGGGATTCGACTTCAAGCGAGCGCTCAAAGTGCTGGCAGCGGCTGGGGTACTGCCACCACCAAACAGCAGCGGCGAGCATGCACAAAGCCCGCGTATCCAAGGCCAGACGCGGCGCGTCTACATCGTCAACCCAGACCGGCTGGAAGACTGACATGGGGATCGCATCCTTGCTGGGCAAGCTCAGAAATGATGGCGTCACGCCTGTCACGGTTGCTCGATCGGATGACGTAACGGCGGAAGCTAGACCGGAACTAGCTGTAACGCTTGAAACGGCTGTCACGGCACAAATTTCCATAGCCACCAATTCAGATGAAGCTGCCGTTTCCCTCGTTTCGATAGACAGTTTGCTGTCCTTGAAATTCTCTGAAAAGGCGGAGATCCAGGCGTGGCTGGACCATATTGGTGAGAGTGATCCGCTTATCGTCTCCGCAGTGTTTAGCGTGGCCGCCGCTAATGTTCCCGAAAAAATACGTCTGCTCGCATATATCAAGGAACAGAACACGGAACGCTATACGTTTGGCGATCGTCGATATTGTGACGAGTGCGCGAATTTGCTGGCAAACGGTAAGTGCCTGGCTGCTCAGCGCCGACAGTTGCTGACCAGTTCGTCTTTGACACCGATTCTCGACATACGTCATCGCTGTGGCGCTTTTGAGGCACGCCAGCTAAACGGGCCAGGAAGGAACTTGGAAAAGGATGACAACTATGAATAAGCTTGTTGAAGCGGGCAAGCGTGGCCGAGGGCAACCACCGAAGGAGCCGCCGCCCGACGCGGCGGAGCGCATTAGGGCGCTGGCGGCCGACGGCTTTTCCATGCGTGGCGTTGCTGCTGGCCTTGGTGTCGTGCAGGATACCTTGCGCAAATGGTTTGATCACGACCAGGCGTTGAAAGAAGCGTTCGAGCTCGGTCGCGAGCGAGAGCGGCACGTGTTGCACAATGTCCTGTACCGGGCGGCCGTTGAGGACGGCAATCTGACCGCGGCGATGTTCCTGTTGAAATCCAGGCACGGTTACAAGGAAGGTCAGGATCCGAGCGAAGCAGGCGGGCGCGTGACCATAAATTTCTCCTTGCCAGCAGCCATGCCGGCTGCCAATTTTATGACGGTGAGCCATGACTCCAACGCTTAGCTTCAGCCAATTCCAGCAAAAGGTCATGCTGGTGCCTGAGGAGTTTGACCTGTTCTTAGGTGGGGGCCGGGGTGGCGGCAAATCTTATGCAATTGCGCTCTTGGTACTGCGTCATATCGAGCAGTATGGTGAGCGCGCGCGGGTGCTGTATATCCGTCGCAGCTATAAAGGGTTGGCCGACTTTGAGATGGTTACCCGTGAGCTGTTCGCCAAGGTCTACTCTACAGCCGCTCGCTACAACGCCGCGGAGCACATCTGGCGTTTTCCAAACGGCGGCTATGTGGAGTTCGGCCAGCTCGAAAGCCACGCAGATTATGCCAAGTACCAGGGGCGCTCTTTTACCTTGCTCTTAATCGATGAAGCGGGCCAATTTGCAACGCCAGATTTGCTTGATCTCCTGCGCTCGAATCTGCGTGGACCGAAAGAAATCCCGGTAAGGATGGTCATTGCGGCTAACCCCGGCGGTCCCGGGCACTTCTGGTTAGCAAAGCGCTATGTATTCCAGACGGCGCCATGGCAACCGTTTAAAGAAGTGAAGTCAGGCCGAACCTGGGTGTACGCCCCGTCGACTTTCACTGGGAATGAGTTCATTGACCGCGAGCAGTACCGGCAGCAACTGTACAGCTCATGCCCGGACGATCCCGAATTGTTGCGGGCATGGATAGAGGGCGACTGGGCGGTCAACCGCGGCGCTTATTTTGCTAGTGTGCTGGATGAAAACCGCAATGCCATAAATCCGTGGAAAGCGGTACCAGCTGGGTGGGACACGTTCCTGGCGCATGACTTTGGCTCGTCAGCCCCTTCGGTGACCTATGTCGTAGTTCGTTCGCCCGGGGCCCAAGGACCGGACGGAAGCTATTACGCCCGGGATAGCCTGATACTGCTGGATGAGTTGGCTACGGCGAAGCGCGATCAGTCAAATGTGGGCCTGGGGTGGACTGTGCCAATACTGGCTGAATCGATCATCGAGATGTGCAAACAATGGGGAATCCGGGCTGCTGGCGTGGCTGACGATGCCATTTTCGCTCGCTGCGGCCACAGCGCTGGCTCCATCGCTGATGAGTTCATGCGTATGGGCGTCTACTTTTCCCCTGCCAAGAAAGCCGACCGGCTAACAGGCTGGAACATTATGCGACGATTGTTGGCGGATGCGGGCAAGGTTGATTGCCCAGGTCTTTACATTAGTAGAAACTGTCAATATTTTTGGGAAACCGTACCTTATCTTGGCCGGGACCAGAAACGGATTGAAGATGTTGATAGCAGCGGTCCAGACCACGCTGCTGATGCTGTGCGATATGGATGCCTACGACGTAGCAACGAGGTGGTGATTATGAATCTAGTAGGATTTTAAAGGGATTTTTTCGTCGCCTAAAAAGCTTGACTCGCACGCTAGTGGGATAGAGATATTTCTTCTGCCTACCGCTTAGACTGCTTCAACATGGCTGAGTACGTTGAGTTTGTGCGGTGGGTCCGCCTTAGTTGCTCTTAGACGGTCGCATAAGGCGACTCACGGCCATAAGCCGACGTTTGGACTTGTGTAGTCTAAAAACACGATTACGCAAGCTTCGTTAGTAACGAAGTCAACTACACGGTTATCGAATCATCGATAGCGTTCATTTCTATCAAGTTGCGTCCTCTTTGCTTGGCACGATAGAGCAGGGCATCTGCCCGACGAATGCCATGTTCAACCGGCTCGTCTAAGGTCAACTCAACCAGACCGGCAGAAAAGGTGTAGGAAATTTTGCCAGCCTGATTCAGTAGATGTGCATGCTGGACCTGTTGGCGCATCCGCTCGAGTACGCCATGCGCATCCTGAAGGATCGTACCTGGAAGATATAGCAGAAATTCTTCCCCACCCCAACGCGCTAGCACGTCATTTTTTCGTAGCTGTCGCCGTCCAAGTTGCGCAAACTGTTTGAGAACCTCATCGCCAGTATCATGGCCATAAAGATCATTAATCTTTTTGAAACCGTCAAGGTCAAGCAGCGCGAGGCAAAAAGATGTTACGGATGGCGTTCTTCGCTGTTCTTGACAGCGAAGCAGCTCAGCCATGTAGCGCCGGTTCGGCAGTGAAGTAAGTTCGTCGGTGGTCGCCAGCATTCGATTGGTCTCGGCCGCAACTCGAAGTTCCTCCCGTTGCGCTTTCAAGCTCGAACGCAGATCACTCAGCCTGCCGTTAATGACGCCCACTACCAACAGGGCAGAGCCGGCAAGCATGGAGTGAAGGAGTTCGGTCTTGAGATCGAAAAACTGGGGTACGGTGAATGGCATTGAAAGCATCGCCCCGCCCAGAAACACCACCACAAAAATGCTGAGCGCACGTGCCTCGCGAGCTTTCAATGAAAAAGCGGAAAAGATAAGCACTACGAACAGCCCCAACAAGGTTGCACCTCGCAGCGGTCCCTGTCCGGTATAGGCAAGGGCCACGCAAAAGATGGCAAACCAGGACTGGTAAATGGAAAGCTGAGCCGTGGTGATGCCAAGACGCTCGTGTTTCCGGATCACCCAAAAAAAGGCCGCCTCGCCCATAAGCACGAGCACGGTAAAGATAGTGGCAATCAGACGAGAAGCCTCGCCAAACTCGACATCTATCCACAGGAAGGCCAATGCGAAGGCGTATAGCAACAACGTTGCGCCCCAATAAGCAATTAGCCGGCGCATCCTAGAATCGCTGCCGGCAGCCTTATCAAGTATCCAAGTACCAAGTCGCATTACCATTCTGGAAAGATGGAAAATGATAGGAGCTAAGAATGAGCCGCCCTTTATTGTTACTTTACAGAAAGTGGCTTAAGGAATCTATAGCTCATAGACGGCATCCCATTGTCATTTATTCACTGATCGGCGGGGCGAATGGAGAACTTCAATCGCCCTACACCCTATTGCTGCGTGGCGGCAGTCCAATCCTAGAGATTCACTCACCTGTAATCGCCCACGTTTGCCGAAACATTTAGCCAGCAATGCGATACTGCTATTACTGCGCAGTCGCATGCAGGGAAATGCGTTGGATATGACGGGTTCGTGCTCCTACTTTGCGGAATATCGGCGCTTCTGGGAATGAGCTAATTACGGGAGGATTTATCGACAGATTGGAGGCATAAAAAACCCAAGCCTCAATGAGGACTTGGGTGAATCATTAGGGAGGAGCATCTAGTGCGATGATCTTCCCCGAAATGTCTAATGCTTTTACTTACAAGCGTAAGCTCTACCAATCCATTCATTCGTCATGCTAGTTCCTTGCTGCGACCAAACAACATCGGTGGCCTTCAAATCTGCTGCCTGATTCATTGCTTTCGCTTTGGCGTTCCTTGAACCAATGCTTGAACTCAGGCCAACGAATACCGCATCTGCACCGTTGACATTACCTAGCAATTTGCACCGGCTTACATCCGAACTTAATGACTCACGAACTGAATTGGGCTGCATTGTTGTACAACCAACAATAGCAAAGAGTGCAACACTTAATACTGAAAAGTTCATTTTGTGCTTCACACAGGCCTCACAGGTAACGGATTGGTAATCAAAATACAACTGCGCCGCACAATACCTTATCTGCAACGAAGTGTATATAGAGAAACTTTGGGTGGTTCTGGTCAGGCTTGCTCGTTTGATTGACGCAGGAATAAGTAATGATAGCGAGTGAGATTGCGATGCGTCTATTTCGAAGTTGCTTCTCGGATTTTGGCAAAGATGTTTGCTCTCTTCCGACACCTCAGTCAACATACCTTCCCTTTGCACTCAAGAGAGACCATAGAACCTCCGCCGTAATGCGAAGAAGTGATTTCTAAGGAAGTAAAAAGGCATTGCGACAGCGTAAAAGAGGCCCTTAGGATCACGGGACCTGCAATGAAGAAGGCACTTTTACCTAATGAAAAACTACTTTTGATTGCCGTTTTTGCAACAGCCCCTGCTTGGGCATCTTGGACACAAGTGGCAACCCATGACGCTGCTGACGTCTATGTCGACCTCGCAACCGTTGAATCAGTCGGCAATTCCAAGCAGCTCTGGATGTTAGCTAACTTCAAAGAACGCGGTCAGGGTGGCGAACTGTCACTAAGATCCCACATTGAGATTGACTGTAGCCAACATGCCACCAGACAGTTAAAGGGATTTGGTCACGACGAGGCCATGGGAAAAGGCCAAATGATGTTTAGCGTATTCAAGCCAGGAGATTGGAAGGAAATCGAGGGGACAACTGGGGACGCGGTGATGAAGGTTGTTTGTAGCAGTTAGATTGCTCAAAGACGACTAGGAAGCAACTCCTGAATCATCTTTCGTAATCTGGCGTCCCTAATCGCTTCAACAAGCGTCTCCACTGAGTAGAAAACCTGCTTCCACTCTTTTTGTAATACAAGACTAAGACTGGAGTCATTAACCCCTCAGGATCTGTGGAGGTGCCGCAGAATCCAAGTTGGTAGTCGGCAAAACCCGCAAGTAAGAAATCGCCAATTATCCTGGCTTGACGGAGTTGATCGTCGGCCCACTCTTTGTCGTTCATTTCGAAACAGACTCTTTGGTTGTCAAAAACCGATACTGGTCTTTTATTCTGAATGGAGACTGGCAGTATGTAAATCTCTAAGGACTTACAAGTGCAGAAGCGTAGAGACTACTCTCTATCCTCAGAGCCTCTTCCGTAACCTAGATGCAGCATCTTGCGTCTTGGGAGACCAAGATCAACCTAGCCCCCTCGGACTCTGAAGTAGCCCCTTGAAAGACCGGACCGGCAGTCTTCCGTACACTAACGACTAGGAATATAAATATGGATATGCCTATGCTTTCAGGGTGAATGCAGCAAGTGGAAGTGATAACCGGGGTCCAGCGGCGCAGACGCTGGACTGCGGAACAGGCTGGAATGGGTTAGGCCTACGTCTGTCAGCGCCGCCGTTCGCATACGTTTCCGGAAATCAAATACCGTCTATTGGGTATTGTAAATTTCTAAACGGAAATTTATCGTAACGCCTGCAACGCAGGCCATCCAGGCAGACCATCCATTTCACCAAGGACAATAATGAAGAAAATCTCCGTACTGTTCGCTTCCCTTATCCTGTGTGCCTGCAACAGTGGTCTTTCTGGCACCTATGAAGACCAGATGGGCATCTCGTCCTACAAGTTTGAAAAAGGCGGCAAGCTGACCACCAACACGATGGGCATGCAGGTGGAAACGAAGTACGAAATGGATGGCAAGGACATCAAAATGGAAATGCCGGGCGGCCAAGGCAAACTCGTCTTTACCGTCTTGGATGACAAGACGATCTCGGGCCCGATGGGCATCAAGCTGACCAAGAAGCAGTAATCAGCAAACCTTCTCCCTTATTTGAGCAAAGAGAAAAAGCATGAAAAAAGCACTCGCTGTGTGTCTCGTTGGATTGTTGGTCGCTTGCGGCGAAAAAACCACCTCGGAAACGCCCAAGGAGCCGTCCAAGCAAAACAATGCTTCTGCCCCGACTGGCGCCAACTCTGATGCAGCTGCTGCCTTCAATGAAGCGCAGAAGAAGGCTCAGGTCGTCAAACCTCAGCCGGACATGAAAGTCCCGCTGGAAAATTACACAGCGCTCGCCCAAGACCAGAACGACACATGGCTGACTTATCTTGCTGTGGCCTATAGCGATCAGAAATCCGATGACAAGGAGCTGCTGAACCTGTTCTCGGGCAAGTACTACAACGAACAGGATGCGTTCAAAAAGCAGGAACTGATCCCGACCGAACTCCCGCCGATCAAAACGACCGTCGAAGGCTACTCCAAGCAGCGTTACTACTCGATGGAATTTGGCAAGACTAATATCGCCGTCAACGCGAGTCCGCAGATTTACAATGGTTACGACTTCGACAGCAAAAGCTTCAGAATCATCGGGGCATTCGATACAAACTCAACGTACGCCAACCGGCAGAATGTTCTCCTAAACTTCCCTCAAGCCCCGGCGCTGGCTAAACTTAAGGTAGAAGAAATCGAGATGGCGAAGCGCATTGAACAGCTTCGCGCTAGCAACAGTGTTCATCTGCGTGGTAAGGTCTACTTTTTCGTAACTGAAGTAGTACAAGGTAACCGGGTGCAGGCAATTCCCACCTACGTTCAGTACGACGTGTACGATAAGCCGTCCTATTTTACTAGCGGCAGCAAACAGGTAGCTTCTTTCGTCGTGAAAAACGAGCCGTCACCACAGTAATCTGAAACTTATCAGGCCATCCCGGCGTTCGGCAATGGCCTGATGACTTCAGGCTTCTATTAATCGTGATCCACGTCTGGGTCTTCCAAGCACATGGGACGTCCAACCATGTATTCGAAATCCTTAGCCGTGGCGGTCGAGACGATCGGGCCGCTTGCACTCCAAGACTCTTTCTTCTTTACCGTCCCGTACTGAATAAGATACTTGGCGTTCATCACCGCACTCCCACGCGTCAATCTCTTAAATTCTGCGCCAGAGACCAACTTGACTCGTGACACCTTTGTTGGAAGCATGCCGCTGCAGCCTTTTACGTCGAACTCCACTTTCTTAGCCAGATCCGCCTTCGCCTCGTCGATACTCATAGGTCGATTCGCCTCAGCGATCCGTCGTTTCAGCTCAGCGTCAGCTTCAGCCTTCGTCTGAGGCCGTGCTGGTTTTGCCGCCGGCGCCTGTGCCGCGACAGAAGACTGTGCGGGTGCCGCCGGCACTGGTGCTGCCTGCGCGGGCTGTATCCGAACGGTGCTTGGCGCCAGCATGGCAGTAGCCACGATGCCCGGGTTTTCCCATTTTATCGACGCCTGCGCACCGACCGCGTATGCGGTGACTAGGCCGTTGTCGATGCAACGCACATGCCCTTGCTGGGTAATCCGCTCACGATAGACGCCGATGCGGCCTTGCATTCCGGTGAATTGGAGCACACCGCGACATCCAAGACTTGGATATTCAATGGAGCCTCCCTGTACGCCATTCATGACAATCTGAACCGGATAGTCTGATCGCATCATGCCCGGACCGACCTGCTTCATCATGCCTTGGTAGGCACCAGAAATTGGCTCGGCAGGCCCGGTGGGCAATGGAGCGCAGCCCGAAATTATAGCGGCCACAGTGACGACTGCCGCTGCAGCGAATTGAAGTCGAGTCATTTTTTTTTGAGTTGTTTAAGAAATCCCTCGCCGGTTACGCCTAACTAAGTATGGTTAGCGAGACCAAGTAGGTTTGGCAACATAAGCACGAGTTGACGAACCAACGAACTTGCAAGCGTGGTTTTAGATAATCTTACCGAGGATTGTGACACGCCATTTAGAATAACAATGGGTAACTTCGGGTTTTTTATTTACACTGTTTGCGTTGCAATTTAGCAGAATATTCTCACAAGTGAAATCGCTTTTACTAAGTATATTTCATACCCTTTTAGGTGCTGGAGACTGAATCTTAAGAAGTTTACAGGTCGCCGCAGGCGCGAGACCAGACTCCCTGCCATCCTCAAGATACGCCAGCATCGATTCGTCTTGACGGGGTTTGAGAGGGTCGGGGAAGGCGCTCAGGCAGTGATTATGCTCAAAGCTGGTTGTGTCTAAGCATGTGCACAGAAGTGGTTTGACGCTGCACGGCGCAGCCAGAAGTGTTTGGACAAGATACCTGCGGCCCGTCTTGCGGTAATCCTCCCGAAAAGTAAGCGGGCATGAAGGTAGAATTTTCTCTAATCAAAACGAGGAAGTTTTACATGAAGAAGTCGCGCTTTTCGGAAAG
>NZ_FZOT01000024.1 GCF_900188095.1 Noviherbaspirillum humi
TTGTTGCCGTTGTTGACCAGGGTGTCCTGGCACTGGCTCAGCTGCTGGCTGGCGTTGAAGCTGGTGTCGCTCTTGCTCAGCGATACGCTCGGGCCACCGTAGGGCAGGGAAGGCAGGCAATAGGACGGCATGGCCGGCAGGCAGGAACCCATGCCGCCGACAATGGCGGACAGGTGGGCGGCGCCGAGTTCGGTGGTGGCAACGGACAGGTCTTTGAGGATGAGGGTTTTCATGATGGTTCTCCTGGGCTGATTCGTGAATGGGATTAAGGGTGTGGCGGGTGGATCAATGGAAGTTGATGTTGTTGCTGCCGTTCTGGGTCGGCGTGACGTTGGCCGTGATGCCGGAGGCAAAGGCGACGTTGTTGCCGTTGTTGACCTGGGTGTTCTGGCCCTGCATCAGTTGCTGGGAAGCGTCGAACTTGGTGTCGGACAGGTGCAGGTCGAAGCTGGGAGCGGACCAGGCCGGCATGCGGAAGGCATAGGTGCCGCCGCGCACGGCGCGCAGGGCTTCGCCGTCGAGGGCGGTTTCGATGTGCAGGTCTTGGATGATGATGGTTTTCATGTCGATTCTCCTGGATGGCTGGTTGGTGTGGTGAGTGAAATCTGTCGCACTCGAGCCCTATATCGCGAGGACCGTGCCAGCCATGCCGCATAAGGCGGAAAAATGCTCAAGCCCTTGAAAACAAAGCGGTATTTGCAGGCGTGGTGCGGGAGCGCTGCTCCTGGTGCGCTGAACCGGTGTCGGGGCGGATCCAACGACCTCGGCCCGAGTGTTGGTTTGTCTGTGGCAGTCGAACCGGCTTTTCTCTGTGGGTCGCAGCACTCATCAAAAGTTGGCGAGACAATCGTGGACTCGACGAGCGGATGTTGCTGAATTTGGGAAGCAGGCTGGCGGCCAAAGCGCAACCAATGCGCATGCGCGGCACCGATTTATAAATACGCCGCAGGTGACGGGGCAAAATCGATTGGATGAGAACAACTGGATGGGAAGGAGCTGGCTGCCCGGCGCTTCTGGAGACAGGCTTTGCAAAGTAATAAGGAGGGTTGGTGCCTTTATTGTTTTCAGGCCGTGGCAGCCGATGCCCATCGTCGCGTTCTCATCACACTAGGCGGCTAGCTATTTGAAGGCTGCATTGCGATGACCGCCATGCCGCACAACGCCAAGGCTGCTCCTGCCAAGTTCCAGCGAGTCAACCGCACTCCTTCCACGAGATTCAACCAAAGCAGGGCGATGGCGATGTACATGCCGCCGTATGCTGCATAGGTGCGACCGGCAGCAGCGGGGTGCAGGGTCAGAAGCCAGGCAAACACGCCGAGCGACATCGCGCCCGGAAGAAGCAGCCATGTCGGCTTCGCTTGCTTGAGTACGAGCCAAGGCAGATAGCACCCAAGAATCTCCGCGATCGCCGTAAGCGCATACAACACTGCTATTTTGAAAAAATCCATTTACACGCTCTTCATTACGCTGGGTCGATTCCGTCCATTAACAATTGCTTACCTCGGATACAGTTCATTAGCGACCGAATGACGGCCTGGCCCGTTACTGGAGTACGAGACCACTCATTCACGGAGAAAAATTTATGGAAACCAGTCGCATCCACCCACTCATCGCCGGTGCTGCCGCTTCCGTCATGCTGGTAAGCCTGGTAGGCGCAGCTGCCATTTCCGGCATCCTTCCCTCCTCACACAGCGCCGCTGCGCCGGTCGCCCAGGCGATACCGCCGGCCGCAACCTCGGCACCGCTTGTGAACGCGGCGGCCGCAGCGCCGGTACCGGCAACCGCTCCGGTCGCTGAACACAAGACGGTCGTCCATCACCGTTATGTCACCCACCGTCAGCCGGCACAAATCGCTCAAGCCGCACCCGCACCCACACCCGTGTACTCGCAGCCTGCTCCCCAGGCTCGGACCGAACAATATCATCCGGTTGGAATCGGTGTAGGGGCGGTCGTCGGCGGCTTGCTCGGCAATCAGGTCGGGGGCGGCAACGGTCGTACCCTTGCCACCATCGCTGGTGCGGTTGGCGGTGGCTATGTCGGCAATGAGATTGCCAAGCGCAATCAATGATTCGCGCCTTTGACAGGTTCTTAGAGCCTGTTAAGTATCTTTGTGACATGAGCGCAGCCACGCGAAACGGTGAAACGCCAAGGCGAAGCAGGGAATTCGGGCAGCATGCTGCCCGCCTGCGCAGCTGTACCGGCTTGCAAGCCGGTACGCGCCCTGCAAGGGTGGCATCACGACGTAGCGGGGCTACGGCAAGGAGCCGCAACGACGCAGGATGGAGCAGGGGTTTCGCCACGCATGCGTGGCGCCTGCTGAGTCGGTCCTGTGTGCAGGCAGGACCGTGGAGGTCCCGTGGCTGCCCGAAGGGTTCAAGCAGGAAGGGCGCATTGCGGCGTTGCGGCGCTTGCGCAGGGGCCACCCTGTCCGGTCGACTTCTACGCCATATGCCAGCCAGTAGGTAATGTCGCCAGGGCCAACCCCTGTGAGCTCGATCAGCGCTGCACAGTGCCTCGCTTCCCACTTGGAAAATCTGCGGCAATCATGAGGGTGCATCGCAATTTCTCCAGCAGGACGGCATCAGTCGATCCGCGCCACCAACGCTGGACCCAGGATTTGTGCCGATGATGCCCCACGATGACGAGGTCCACATCGAGGTGGTCCGCCATGTCGCGAATGACATCCGCAGGTTCTCCGGCTTCCACGTGACTCACCACCTGGAGCTCGGCATCTTGCAGCAGCTTGCACCCTTCATCGACCGCTTTACTTAACTTGCTTTTTTCAATCGCCGTCTGTTCTTCGATACTGGAGTAAGTGGCTTCCGTCACATACTCGCCCATCAGCGGTGCGGGACTTACATACGCGATGGCCAGTAGATGAATTTGCGTGGAGGGCGGCGGATTGAGCCGAATGCATTCAAGCAAGGCTGAACGGCTTTCGGCAGTGCCATCGTAGGCAACGAGAATCGAGCGGTACATGATGCCTCCATCCATGAGAATGTACTGGCATTAACTGAGGCGACGAATGTATTGCTCAAAGCCCGCTTCAGCACTTTACTGGCTGATTTCAGTATAGGCCGTTGCGCGCCCCCTGCAGGGATTTGCTTGCCAGGGCTTTGTTTCGGTGGAAGGCTCCAGGAGGACAGAGCGCCGCCATGCAGCGCGGCACCTGGGGCAGAACCCTGCGTCGCACGACTTTTCTGCGCGAGCGCGTGCTTGACTTGCCGGTCGATGGCTGAGTTGGTCAGAGACCGGCTGCGTTGCGATGAGGACGGTTACAGCGCGAGTTTGAAAAGTTCAATGGCGTTAGTGCGGCCGATGCGCAGGCGGTCGTCTTCGGAAAGCGGCGTATTGTCGAACCAGTTAGCGGCATCTTCCATGGTCTCGAACGGATAGTCCGCCGAGAACAGCACGCGATCGGTACCCATCACGTCCAGGCAGCAGCGGAACGACGGATCGCAGAAATTGCCGCTCGTGGTGACATAGAAATGGTCCTTGAAGTATTCACCGAGGTAGCGCTTGCCGGTATAGCCGCGAGGTGAAAACCGCATGCGCGCATCGATGCGCCACAGGTCGTAGGGAATGTGTTCACCGAGGTGACCGATGATGATGCGCAGGTTGGGGAAGTCGTCGAACAGCCCGGATCCGCAGAGCCGAAGCGCATGGATCGACGTCTCGACCGCGAAGCCCCAGGGCGAGCTCATCAGCCAGGGATGCCCTTCATACGGCTGGGCCCGGGCCGGGATTTGCGTGCGGGGGTGGAGATAGAACGGTACGTCAAGCTGGGATACGACCGACCAAAACCCGCGGTAGGCCGGAATGTCATAGTAGATTGCCGAGTCGGGCGTGTCTTTCTGCGTGAAGCCGTTGACGAGCGCGCCCTTGAATCCAAGTTCCTTCACGCAGCGGGTCAGCTCGGCCGCCGCCGCATCCGGGTCTTGCATCGGCAATGCCGCAAACCCGCCGAAGCGCTTCGGGTGCTTGGCTACCGCTTCGGCCATCCGGTCGTTGGCGCGGCGCGAGACCTCGATGGCTTGCCGGGTATTCAGAATGGCCTGCACCGCCGGTGCGTTCAGCGACAAGATTGCGTACTCGATGCCATTTCTGTCCATGTTCTCCAGGCGTTCGCTGTCGATGTCCAGGATCCGGCGTGCGAAGTCTTCCCAGTTGGCTGAACCTCCGGCGAACGTGCGCGAGTCTTCCAGCGTCTCATGCAGGGACATGTGTTCTTCAAATGCAATCTTGCCTTTCATTATCTGCTCCAAGAATTGACCGGTAGTGGCTCGAGAAACTGTAGCAGTTCTGGCCTTGCAAGGGATCCTCGGTCGGAAACGCCAGAGGCGGCCACGGGGCTAAGGCAAAAATGAGACCCAGGCGGCGTCATGCCGCCCGCCGCGGTTTTGCTCGGACGAACAGCCGTCAGGTGGGTGCCGCCGTTATTTTCTGCGGTCGCCCGAACCGATGTAGCGGCGGTCTGGAGAGATGAAGGCTTCCACCCGGTGGTCAAGCATGCCCGGGGGTGCGACGAAATTGAGATCGAAGCGGCGCGGAGCGGTTGCAAAGAACTGCCAGGCGAATGTGCCGCCTGGCGTGACGAAGTTGATGGTTTCTCCGCCTTCCGCATTCACCCACCTTGTGTCTGGATGAATCGCAATGGTCCGGTTGATCTGCGATACCGCCGCGGGAGCGCCGTAGAAATCGGGTCCGATAGTTGGCGACGCGCACCCGGACAACAGTGCCAGGCCCAGCAGGGCGGGCGGCAAGAATCGGCCTGGATTTCCGAGAATCATTTTGGGCTCCGGTTAAGCCATCGAGATCGTTCCTGTCATTGATGTAGACATGGCATTTCGTTTTCTTATCCCGCGCATCGTCCTTTCGCTGCCGTGGTGCTGCCCTGGCTTCCCCATGCTGCCGCACCGGAAATGGCCGGCGACGAACGAAGCAACGGCCGCATCCTGCATAGGCGATCCTCGGCATGCGGCGTGTTTCGCGGCGCCGAGGGTAGCCAACGGGGCAGGGTATCCCGGGCCGGCGCTTGCCGCCTCAAGCGAACCGGCGGCAGGCCCGGCGTGTTTCAGTCGCCGTCTGCAGCGCCGATCACCTGGTTTCCGCCGGCGAGCGGCGCATCCCAAGAGCCGCCCAGCGCGCGTATCAGCGCCACGGTGGTGACCGCGCGGTCACCCCGCAACTGCACCGCATTGCGCTCGGCGGCAGCCAGGTTGCGCTGGGCATCGAGCAAGTCGAGATAGCTGCTGCGACCGGCGCGGTACAGCGTCTGCGCGAGGTCCGCCGAGCGGCGCGCCGATGCGACCGCATTATCGATTTCGGCGCCCTGCAGCGCGAGGATGCGCAGCGCGGCCAGGTTGTCCTCGACTTCGGCGAATGCGGTCAGCACGCTCTGGCGGTAGGCGGCAACCGCCTCCTCCAGCGCCGCCTCGCTGCGCGCCACGTCGCTGCGGATGCGCCCGCCGTCGAGCAGGGGAGCGGCCAGCGCCGCGCCCAGCAGCCAGGAGCGGCTGCTCCATTTGAACACGTCGGCGAAGCTGGTCCCGATGCCGCCGGCGGCAGCGCCGATGGTGAGCGCGGGAAACATGGCGGCGCGGGACACGCCGATGCGGGCATTCGCCGCTTCCATGCCGCGCTGGGCGATGGCGATGTCGGGCCGGCGCTGCAGCAGCGCCGACGGCAGGCCGGCCGGGACGACCGGCAGCGCCAGCGCTTCGTCCAGCGGGCTGACCGGTGCGCTGATGGCGGAGGCGGGCTGGCCGAGCAATACCGCCAGCGCATGCTCGGCTGCCGCCCGCTGGCGCTGCAGGCCGACGGCCTCGGCGCGCGCGGTGGCCAGCGCGCTCCTGGCGCGCACCAGGTCGAGTTCGCCGATATCGCCCAGCTCGAAGCGGCGGCCGGTGATGCGCACGCTTTCCTCGCGCAGCTGCACCGTGTGCTCCAGCGTCGCCAGCTCGGCATCCAGCGAACGCATCCGGAAATACGTCTGTGCCACGTCGGCCTGCAACGACAGCAGCACCGACCGGTAGGTCGCTTCCATGGCGCCGGCCTCGCCGCGGGCGGCGGCGACGCTGGAGGAGACGCGGCCGAACAGGTCGACCTCATAGCTGGCCGACAGGCGCGCGGCATAGACGTTGGCCGTCGGCACCGGCGTGCCCGGCGGCAGGTTCACTTCCAGCGGCGAGCGGCGTACGCGGTCGGCGCTGATGCCGATGCCGGCCTGCGGACTCCGATCCGCCTCGGCGATGCCGGCGATTGCGCGCGCCTGCCTGACCCGGGCAGCTGCCACCGCCAGGGTCTGGTTGCTGGCAGTGGCCTGATCGATCAAGGCGTTCAGGGTCGCGTCGTTGAAGGCGCGCCACCATTCGCCGCGCGGCTGCGCCTCGGCCGGCCGGCCGACTTGCCAGGTGGTGCCGTCGGCTGCCCTGACTACCGCCTCGCCTCCCGGGATTGCGGCGGGCCGCTGGGCTTCTCGAAACGCCGCCGGGATGGCGACGTCCGGCTGCCGGAATTCGGGGGCGGCACAGGCGGCGAGCAGCAGCGCGGCAAGCAGGGCGACGCCCAATGATTGGGTGGTTTTCATATCAGTGATTTCCTTACAGTGCAGGCGAACGGTCCGCGATGCCGACCGACGGCGCGCCGGCCTGGGCCGGCTTGCCGAGCCCTTTCGCAAGCGTGCGTACCAGGACATAGAACAGCGGCGTGAGGAACAGGCCGAAGAACGTGACGCCGAGCATGCCGGCAAACACCGCGATGCCCATCGCATGCCGCATCTCGGCGCCGGCGCCGTGCGAAAACACCAGCGGCACCACGCCCATGATGAAGGCGATCGACGTCATCAGGATGGGGCGCAGCCGCAGGCGGCAGGCTTCCAGCGCGGCGCTGGCGATGCCATGGCCGTGGCGTTCCAGCTCCAGCGCGAACTCGACGATCAGGATGGCGTTCTTCGACGCCAGGCCGACCAGCACGAACAGCGCAATCTGCGTGAAGATGTTGTTGTCGCCGCCGCTCAGCTTGACTCCGACGAGTGCGCACAGGATCGACATCGGCACGATCAGGATCACCGCCAGCGGCAGGGTCCAGCTTTCGTACTGGGCGGCCAGCACCAGGAACACCAGCAGCACGCACAGCGGGAACACATAGAGCATGGTGTTGCCGGCCAGGATGTCCTGGTAGGTGAGGTCGGTCCACTCGTAGCTGATGCCCTTGGGCAGCGTCTCCCGCACGATTTCTTCCATGATCGCCTGTGCCTGGCCGGAGGAAACGCCCGGTGCCGGCGCGCCGTTGATCTCGGCGGCGACATAGTTGTTGTAGCGCTGCACCCGGTCCGGCCCGTAGGCGTCGCGGATCTTCATGATCGAGGACAGCGGAATCATCTCGCCCCTGCCGTTGCGCACCTTGAGCTGGGCGATCTGCTCGCGCTGCGAACGGAACTGGGCGTCGGCCTGCACCCGCACCTGATAGGTGCGGCCGAACTGGTTGAAGTCGTTGACGTAGAGCGAGCCGAGGTAGATCTGCAGCGCCTGGTTGATCTCGGCCAGCGGCACGCCCATCTGCTTGGCGCGGACGCGGTCGACATCGGCGAACAGCTGCGGCACGTTGATCTGGTAGCCCGAGAACACGCCCTGCAGTCGCTTGTCCGTCGCAGCCTTGGCCTGCACCGCCTGGACTGCCTTGTTCAGTGCTTCATGGCCGAGGTTGCTGCGGTCCTCGATCATCATCTTGAAGCCGCCGGTGGTGCCCAGGCCGTTGACGGGAGGCGGCGGCAGCACCATCACGAAGGCATCCTCGATGGCGCCCATGCGGCGGTTGATGTCGGCCGCGATCGCTTCGGCGCTTTGCGACTTGCCCTGGCGCTGGTCGAACGGCTTGAGCGTGGTGAAGACGATGCCGGCATTCGGCGCATTGGTGAAGCCGTTGATCGACAGGCCGGGGAAGGCCACCGAGGACTCCACGCCGGGTATGGCGGCGGCGATGTCGGACATCTTGCGGATCACCGCGTCGGTACGGTCGAGCGAGGCGGCGTCCGGCAGCTGAGCGAAGCCGATCAGGTACGCCTTGTCCTGCGACGGCACGAAGCCGGGCGGCACCGCCTTGAATACGAACACGCCGGCGACGGCCAGCAGCGCATAGGCTGCCAGCGCTGCGCGCTTGCGGCGCAGCACGCCCTGCACGCTGTCGGCATAGCGCTGCGAGGAGCGGCCGAAGAAGCGGTTGAAGGCGGCGAAGAAGCGGCCGAACACCGCATCCATCAAGCGCGTCAGGCGGTCACGGGGGGCGTCATGCGGCTGCAGCAGCACCGCCGACAGCGCCGGCGCCAGCGTCAGCGAGTTGAAGGCGGAGATGACGGTCGAGATCGCGATGGTCAGCGCGAACTGGCGGTAGAACTGGCCGGTCAGGCCGGACACGAAGGCGATCGGCACGAACACGGCGCACAGCACCAGCGCGATGGCGATGATCGGGCCGCTGACTTCCTTCATTGCCTGCACGGTGGCGTCGTGCGGATTCAGGCCGCCGGCGATGTTGCGCTCGACGTTCTCCACCACCACGATGGCATCGTCGACCACGATGCCGATGGCCAGCACCAGGCCGAACAGCGACAGCGTGTTGATCGAAAAGCCGAACAGCAGCATCACGGCGAAGGTGCCGACCACCGACACCGGCACGGCCAGCAGCGGGATCAGCGACGCGCGCCAGGTCTGCAGGAACACGATGACGACCAGCGCCACCAGCGCCACCGCTTCGATCAGGGTGTACACGACGGAGTTGATCGACTCGCGCACGAACTGCGTCGGGTCGTACACGATCTCGTAGCCGACGCCTTCGGGAAAGTCCTTCGCCAGTTCCGCCATCTTGGCGCGCACGTCGGCCGACAGCTGCAGCGCGTTGGCGTTCGGCGCCTCGAAGATCGGGATGGCGACCGCGGACTTGTTGTCCAGCAGCGAGCGCAGCGCGTAGGAATTCGAGCCGAGCTCCAGGCGCGCCACATCCTTGAGCAGGGTCGGCGCCCCGTCGGCATTGGTCTTGACGACGATGCCGCCGAATTCCTCGACCGTCTTCAGCCGGCCCTGGGTGTTGACGGTCAGCTGGAAGTCCGCGTCCCGGGACGGACCCTGGCCGACCACGCCGGCGGCGACCTGCACGTTCTGCTCGCGGATGGCGGCGACGATGTCGCCGGCGGACAGATTGCGCGCCGCCGCCTTCTGCGGGTCGAGCCAGACGCGCATTGCGTAGTCGCCGGAGCCGAACAGCTGCACTTCGCCGATGCCGTGGATGCGCGCCAGCTGATCCTTGATGTTCAGCAGCGCGTAATTGCGCAGGTAGAGGTCGTCGTAGCGGCCGTCCGGTGAATTCAGGTGCACCACCATGGTCAGGTTGGGCGAACTCTTGACGGTCGTGACGCCGATCTGCCGCACCTCTTCCGGCAGGCGCGGCAGCGCGCGCTGCACCCGGTTCTGCACCGCGGTCTCGGCCTGCTCGACGTTGGTGCCGATCTTGAAGGTCACGGTCAGCATCAGCGCGCCGTCCGAGGTGTTTTGCGAGCTCATGTAGAGCATGTCCTCGACGCCGTTGATCTGCTCCTCGAGCGGCGTGGCGACGGTTTCGGCGATCACCTGCGGATTGGCGCCCGGGTACTGGGCGCGCACCACCACCGAAGGCGGCACCACGTCCGGGTATTCCGAGACCGGCAGCAGGAACATCGCGATGAGGCCGGCCACGAAGACCAGGATCGACAGCACCGCGGCGAAGATCGGCTTGTCGACGAAAAAGCGTGAAATGTTCATGGCGTGTTATTCCTTGTTTGCCGTGTTTGTCATGGCCAGCGTGGCATTCGCGTCCTTGGCCTGCGCCGCGCCGGCGACCATCGGCACGACCTGGGCACTGACCGGCGCGCCCGGCCGCACGCGCTGCAGGCCGTTGACGATGACCTTGTCGCCCGGCTTCAGGCCGGCGCGCACGATGCGCAGGCCATCGACCACCGGCCCAAGCTTGATCTCGCGGTACTCGGCCTTGCCGCCGTCGCCGACGACGAACACGAATTTGCGGCTCTGGTCGGTGCCGATGGCGCGGTCGGTGACGAGCAGCGCCCTGGACCTTTCACCGCCGATCTGGACGCGCGCGAACAGGCCCGGCGTCATGCTGCGGTCGGCGTTGGCGAAGGCGGCGCGCATGCGCACGCTGCCGCTGCGGGCGTCGAGCTGGTTGTCGACGAACTCCAGTGCGCCTTCATGCGGAAACCCGTCCTCGTTGACCAGGCCGACCCGCACCGGCACCGCCTGCCCGGCGCGGGCGCGCCGGCTCACGCGCAGGAAGGTTTCCTCGTCGCCGTCGAAGCTGGCATAGATGCGGTCGAGCGATACCACCGAGGTCAGCACGGCGGAGGCGTCCACCAGGTTGCCGAGCGTGACCTCGGCTTTCGAGACGCGCCCGCTGATCGGCGCCGTGACCCGGGTATAGGACAGGTTCAGCCGCGCGGCCTCGGCCTGGGCCGCGGCGGCGAGGGCGCTGGCATCGAGTTCCTTCTGGGCGGCAGCCTTTTCCTCATATTCGCGCTGGGCGATGGCCTTGTCGCCGAGCAGGCGCTCGGCGCGTTGAAGCTCCAGCCGCGCGAGGTCGGCGCGGGCCCGGGCCGACTTCGCGGCCGCCTCGGCGCGGTCGGCTTCGGCCTGGTACGGGCGCGGGTCGATGACGAACAGCACGTCGCCTTTCTTCACGTCGGTGCCCGGCTTGAAGTTGACCGACGTGATGAAGCCGGCGACGCGCGGGCGAATCTCGACGCGCTCCACTGCTTCCAGGCGCCCGGAAAATTCCTGGGTCTCCGCCACCGGCTGCTCGAGCACGGCGGAGGCCGTCACCGCCGGTCCGGCATCCGGCGCGGGACCAGCGGCGGCCTGGCCGGCGGCATCGGAGCAGCCGGCCAGCGCGGCGGCGATGCCGGTCGCTCCCAGGGCCAGCAAGAGGGGCCGCAGCGCGGTCCCGAATCGATTCATCTGTCTCATGATATTCCTCCTTTGTTGCTTATTTGTTAATCATCGGGCGAAGCCAGGCCTTTCCGGTCTGCTTCGGGAAATTTCAGGAAAAAGCGGGTCCCCGCGCGTGGCGCGTTATTAAGGCTCGATTAATGGTGCGTGGTCAGTCGTGCAGTGCAGGGTCAACAGCTCTCGGGCGGCGATTCCTCGTCGAGGCCGGCGATGAAGTTCGCGATCTCGCTCAGCGCATGGGCCTGGCAGGCGCATTCGTTGCGCGCATTCGGTTCCTGCAGGCGGGTGGCCTGCAGCCGCCTGACGGTGGTCGGCACCCCGAACTGGATCAGCTTGCTGCCGTAAGCCTCCGCCTCGTCGCGCAGCGGGTCATCCTCGGCCGACAGGATCAGCGCCGGCGGCAGGTTCTTCAAGCGGCTCGACTGCAGCGGCGACGCGTACGGATGACTGCGGTCGGCCGGATGGGGCAGGTAATCGCGGTAGGCCGCCGCGCATTCGTCGACCACACGGGCTTCGTCGGGGCAGCTCGGCATCTCGCGCATCGAGCAGGTGGACAGGCCCGGATCGAGCATCGGCATGATCAGGATCTGGCCGGCCAGCGTGGGCGCGCCCCGGTCGCGCGCCATCAGCGCGCACACCGCGGCCAGGTTGGCGCCGGCCTCGATGCCGGCCACCAGCATGCGCTTGCCGGTCCAGCCGAGCTTGCTGCGATTCTTCTTGGCCCACAGCAGCACCGCATGCGCATCTTCGACCGCGGCCGGGAACGGTTTCACGGTGGCCGGGGTGTAGCTCGAGGACAGCACCACCGGATACCCGCTGGCCTCGGCCAGGTGGCGCAGGAAGGGGTCCGGCTGCTCCAGGTCGCCATCGACGAAGCCGCCGCCGTGGAAAAAGACGATCAGCACGTCGCGCCGGCCATCCGCGCTGGCCTTGTACAGGCGCGCCGCCAGCGGCCCCTCGGCGCCGCCGACTTCCAGCTCGCGCACTGCAAGCGTTTGGGGGCGGATCTGGGATGCCGGGCTCATCGCTTGCCCTCCTGGAGGGTTGCCAGGTCGGCGGGTACGGCGGCAAGGGCGGGCGGTTGTCTGGTGTTCATGGTAGTCCCGGAGTCGGTTCGTGCACGCTTGCAATGGAATGAACTCATCTGCAACCGTAACGGCACTATAGTCCCCAGCTGAGATATGATAAATAGTTCATTTACGAATCAATTGTTCAGAATCCTGAACAATAAGGGCTCAACACGGGGAAGGGTAATGAACAAGCTGCAAGCCATGGAAATCTTCGTACAGGTCGTGGATACCGGAAGCTTCACGCGAGCCGCCGAGATGCTGCAGCTGCCCAAGGCGACCGTGTCGACCCTGGTGCAATCGCTGGAAGCGGCCCTCTCGGCAAAGCTGCTGCACCGGACCACGCGGCAGGTGACCGTCACCACCGACGGCGCCGCCTACTACGAGCGCTGCCTGCGCATCCTGTCCGATGTCCGGGATGCCGAGGAATCGTTGTCGCGCTCGCGGTTGTCGCCCAGCGGCCGGCTGCGGGTGGACGCGCCTACCGGGCTGTCGAGCGAGATCCTGGTGCCGGCCTTGCCGACGTTTTTCGAGCGCTATCCCGACATCGCGCTCGAGCTCGGCAGTTCCGACCGGCCGGTGGACCTGATCGAGGAGGGCGTCGACTGCGCCGTGCGCGGCGGGGAACTGATGGATACGAGCCTGATCGCGCGCCGCGTCGGCGTGATCAACTTCATCACGGCGGCGACGCCCTCCTATCTGGCGCGCCATGGCATGCCGCAGCATCCGCGCGACCTTGCCCAGCACCGTTGCGTGAATTTCTTTTCGCCGAAGACCGGCAAGACCTACGACTGGGATTTCCGGCGTGATGACGAGTACATCGTCATGCCGATGCGCGGCGGGATCGCCTTGAACGATTCCAATGCCTACGTCGAGGCGGGCGTGGCCGGGCTGGGGATCATCCAGATGGCCGACTACCTGGTGAGCAAGTATGTCGATACGGGGCGGATGGTGCAGATTCTTCCGGACTGGCGCAGCGATCCCTTGCCGATCCATGTGGTGTATCCCCAAAACCGGCACCTGTCGGCGAAAGTACGGGTGTTCGTCGAGTGGGTGGCCGAACTGTTCGCGGCCAATCCCCATATGCACATCGGCACCGCACCGGGCGTGCCGGCCGCCCCCCGGGTATCGGTCTCGGCCTGATGCTGGCCAAGCGTGGTCGTGGCGCAACATCAAACGGCGACACGATCCGGCTCCAGTTGATCGATCGTGAACCGCGGGTTCCGGGGGCCGTCAGACGCACACATCGGCACCGACTGCCGCCGAAACTCCGGAAAAGCTGGCCCAGCGCAGGGCGATGGCGCTGCGCGGGCCGATGAAGAACGGCGCGATCGCGGATGCCGCACCGGCCGGCAGCGTCCGTATTCCAACGGCTGATACGCCGCTCCGGGCCTCGTTGCGGCGAACCTGGATCGTCCATTCCGCTGCGCGTTGTGGCGCCTGCTGGCGCGTTGCGCCATACTGCGCTCATGACTACCCTGATTACTGCCGATTGCCTGCGCGGACTGGTTGCGGTTGCCGACTGGATCTGGCCGCTGCCCATGATCGCGCCCGAGAGGCCGGTCGCGCTGCACGTGCTGGTGCGGCAGTACCTGCCGGAGGCCGGTGCGCTGGCGTCGCTGCTGGCTTATTTCGATGACAGCGATGCCCAGGACAGGCAGGCGATCGCAGAGGAGTTGCAGCAGTTGTGCGCGGATGGCATGGGCGACGACGACGCGGCGCAGCTGCTCGGCGCCTGGCTGGCGCGGCAGGCGATCAAGCAGGCCCGGGACGCCTGCAGGCCCCAATAATCCTCACGCATCCTTAATGCACCCATCAGCGTGGCGGCATGAACAACCGTTAAAGGTTGCTGCGAACTTCAGCGAAATGGCATCACCGGATTCATGTCCACCATGTGGAAAAACATCGATCTCATTCGCGCGATGAATAATACGTATCTGCCTTGCCTATTGGACGGGATGGCAGCCGCTGGCTATCATCAATCCGTCTCCTCTGATTCTCTCGAATTGGATTCGCCCGGTCACCGCCACGCGGTCACCGGGCTTTTTTCTGGGCCTGCACGCTGACGGCAGCGAAACGGCGATGAATTGCTTGTGCCGCCAATGCTGCGCACGACCTGGAGTTCTGCCCGGGTTTTTCATTCCCCGCCTGAGTCACGCATTCCGAGGGTTGCGCCATCGCTGCGGCCGATATCGTTGGATTTCGGTCGCACCTTGCCTGGATATGCCGCCGATTTCATCAGGGATCGCAGCGCGGCACTATAATTGCTACTTCGCAACTCAGCAGCCCAAAAGCGTGGTTTGACACATTAATAGCTCGAAACCGCGTTCATCAAGCGGCATCTTTTGCGCCTGGATAGTGCATTCCGCCGGCGCCGCACCAAGAACGAGCACCTTTAAGCCGATCCAACGGCAATACTCCACTGGCCATTCATGAACCTATCCCGCAAGCTTCCACTCGCCTTCGTCTCCGTATCGCTCATCGTCGCGCTTGCCGGCTCGATCGGCATCTTCCAGCTGGATCGAACCTCGGCCAATTACACCCGCATCATCGAAGTCGATTATGAGAACGAGCAGGCGGTCGGCACGCTCCTGGTCGACTTCAAGACCCAGGTGCAGGAATGGAAGAACATTCTGTTGCGCGGCAAGGATCCGAAGCAGCTCGACAAGTACTGGACGGCGTTCCAGAAGCGCGAGAAGTCGGTGGGAGAGGGCGCGCGCAAGCTGCACGACGCGTTGCCGGCCGGGGAGTCGCGCGACCTGATCGACCGGTTCGCGCAAGCCCATCGAAAGATGGGCGAGGACTACCGCAAAGGCTTCGAGCTTTTCACCCACTCCGACTTCGATTTCGCGGCGGCAGATGCAGCCGTCAATGGCAAGGACCGCGCGCCGGCCGAGTTGCTCGATCAGGCGCGCACCCGGATCGTCGACGCCACCAAGGAGGGCGTGCAGGAGGCCCACGCGTCGGCCGAGCAGGCGATGAAGGTGAGCATCGGGCTGATGGCGCTCGGCTTCCTGGGCGCGGCCATTGGCGGAGTCCTCCTGTCGCGGTCCATCACCCGGCCGCTGCGTGAAGCGGTGGCGGTCGCCGAGAAAGTGGCCCAAGGCGATCTGACCAGCCGGTTCGGAAAACTGGCCGACGACGAGCTGGGCCAGCTGCTGGCCGCGCTCCAGCGCATGAACGGCAATCTTGGCTCGATGGTGCAGCGGATCCGCAGCAGCGCCGAGACCATCGCAAACGAATCGAGCGAGATCGCGGCGGGGAACCTGGATCTCTCGGCGCGCACCGAGCAGCAAGCGTCCTCGCTTGGCGAAACCGCGTCTTCCATGGAACAGCTGACCGCCACGGTGAAGCAGAATGCCGACAATGCCGAAGGCGCCAACCGGGTGTCGGTACAAACCTCCAATGTCGCGGTAAAAGGCGGCAAGGTGGTTGCCCAAGTCGTCGAGGCGATGGAGTCGATCGATTCCGATGCGAAGCGGATTGCCGACATCGTATCGGTCATCGAGGGCATCGCCTTCCAGACCAACATCCTGGCGCTGAATGCGGCGGTCGAGGCGGCCAGGGCTGGCGAGCAGGGCCGCGGGTTTGCCGTGGTGGCGGCGGAGGTCAGGAGCCTGGCGCAGCGCTCGGGCGCGGCCGCCAAGGAAATCGAGGGCCTGATCACGGCCTCCGTCGAGACGGTTTCGGCGGGAAGCAGGCTCGTCACCGAGGCGGGGTCGACCATGGAGGAAGTCGTCGCCAGCGTGCAGCGCGTCACCGGCATCATGGGCGACATCTTGACTGCCAGCCGGGAACAGGGCGCGGGCATCGAACAGGTCAACCACGCCGTATCGGAAATGGAGCAAGTGACCCAGCAGAACGCGGCGCTGGTGGAACAGGCTGCGGCCGCCGCGCGATCGATGCAGGAGCAGGCGATGCAACTCACCGAGGCGGTAAGCGCATTCCGCGTTTGAAAATGGCCGCGGCCGATGAACTAGCGCATCCAATGAGGGTAACGTTCTCGCGGCCGGCCTTCGCGGATGGCCGGATTATCGGTCATCCCGGGAATGGAGCCGGTTGCCGAACCAAGCCAGCGGAAACTTGGAGGACGACTGGCTCCAGGAATGATCCTTTTCGCTTCAAGCTTTGTTTTACATAATGCAAATTATAGGAATAACGAGTTGTAGGTCCCAAGTAGAAATGTCCGGTTTGAGCAAAGTTCAAATGTCCGCTTTTCCGCAGGATAACCCTATGACGACGAACGGGTTTGGGGGCGGCCATGGACAGAACCGGAGCAATCAGGATGTCTCGATTTGCGCAAGTAGCCGCCAGCCAGGCGGTTTGGGCTGGGCACTGTTCCAACGGCGTTCAGGAGGTGTCGGGCCAATTCCGGAGCAACCACGATGACCTCACGCGCATTGGGCCGTCTTCATCTCATTCCGGCAGTTCGAGCAGAATGTCTTCCGGCGCGTCCAATTCTTCGGTGTCCGTGCGGTAGGCGCCGCCTTCAATGACGGCGAAACGGTCGCTGTCATTCAGCGCGACCAGGCCGTGATGCCAGCAGCCGCGATGCAGGCTGACCGCCTGCCCGGGCTTGCTCAAAAAAGCCTGCATGCGCTCCCAGTCCGGCAACGGTCCGCCCGGCGCCACCACGATGATGAAACGCTGTCCGTTGAGCGGAATGAAAACCTGGCTGGCTCGCCGATGCCGTTCGAGCCGCGCCAGCCGGAGCGGAAACCTGCGTGCCGAGGCGACGTACAAATGGATCAGGGGAGCGCCGTCGCCGGCATTGGCGCACAGATCCAGGCGCGCCAAGTCGGCATAGCGCTGAGTGGTGCCGTCGTTGATCGATTCGGGCGCCCTGCCCTCGCCATCGATGACCGCGCCGAACGGCGCGAACGCAGCGGCGTTCAATTCGAGGCATGTCAGGCGGCGCATCAGAAATTCAGCCCCAGCCATTGCTTCACCTGTTCATGCAGGTCGCCTTCGAAGTCCTTGCGCTGGCCGGCGGCGGTGATGCGGCCCAGGCTGAGGACATGCACCCGGTCCGACATCCTGACCACGCGCCTGACATTGTGGTCGATGAGCAGTATGCCCATTCCCGACTGCGCGAACTTTTCTATCCAGGTGAAGACGCTTTCGGCAAGCAAGGGCGACAGGCCGATGCTGGGTTCGTCGATCAGGCACAGCATCGGCTGCTGCAGCCATGCCTTCGCAAACTCCACCTGCTTCTGCTGGCCGCCGGAAAGATCGCCGGCCTGGGCTTTCCGTTTTTCGCGCACCGTGGGAAATTCGTCGAGCGCCTGCTCGTAGCGCTGCCTGAGCACCGCGCCGTATTGCCGCGCCCGTCCCTGCAGCGGCAGCAGCAGGTTCTCTTCGACGGTCAGGTACGGGAACAGGCTGGACTCCTGCGGTATGCAGCATATGCCGTGGTCGATCAGCGTGTGGGGAGGCAGGCCGCTGATGTCTTCGCCGCGAAAGCGCACGCTCCCTTCCTTGGGCGCCAGGAAGCCGCAGATGGTCTTGACGACCGTCGACTTGCCGGCGCCGTTGAGTCCGATCAGGCCGCTCACTTCGCCGGCATGCACGTCGAGCGAGACATCGCGCAGCACGTCGATGTCCTGCGCATAGCCGGCGGTCACCTTGTCCAGCGAAAGCAGGCGTTCAGGCATGGCTCGAGCTCCCCAGGTAAGCTTCGATGACAGGCGGGCTTTCCAGTACGGCGCGGGTCGCTCCTTCCGCGATCACGCGGCCCAGGTTCATGCATGCCGTGCGCTGGCACAGCTCGACGACGATGGGCATGTCGTGGCTGACCAGGATGAAGGTCTGGCCCTGCGCATGGCGGCGCCGTATGAACCCCGCCATCGTCTCGCGCATGACGGGATGCACGGCGGCAAAGGGCTCGTCCAGCAGCGCGATGCGCGGCGGCTTGATGAAGCACATGCCGAATTCCAGCAGCTTGCGCTGTCCGCCGGACAGCGATCCGGCGTCGAGGTATTGCACGGGCGTGAGGGTCAGCTCCTCCAGCAGCATGGCGCCCCGCTCCGCCGCTTCCTTCTCCGTCAATCCCATGGCCATGCCGGCCACCAGCAGATTGTCGACGCAGGAGATGCGGGGAAAGACGCGGGTCATCTGGAACATGCGCAGCAGTCCGCGGCGCGCCAGCTGCACGGTCGCCATGCGCGTCACGTTCTCGTCGCCGAAGCGGATTTCGCCGGCATCGGGCGCGAGAAAACCGGAGAGCATGTTGAGCAGGGTCGTCTTGCCCGACCCGTTGGGCCCCACCAGCCCAAGGATCTCGCCGGCGTTCACCGAGAGATCGACCTTGTCGACCGCCGCCACACCGCCGAAGTGCTTGCACAAGCCGATCGTCCTGAGCAGCGTCATGGCGCGTCTCCCGCCGTTTTTTCCGATCCCTGCGCGACCGGTCCGTGCTTCGCCGCGCGAAGCGGACGCGACCGCCAGGCGGTCGCCAGCCCCCATAATCCGGTGCGGAAGAAGCGGGCGAAGATGATCACCGCGAACGCGAACACGATCATCTGGATGTTGCCGAAATCGCGCAGCCACTCCGACGCGAGGTACACCGGGAGCGCGCCGATGAGCGGGCCGGTGAGGGTTCCGATGCCGCCGATGACGACCATGGAGATCACCAGGCCGGTCTGCAGCAGCAGGCCCAGCTCCGGGCTCACCAGCTGGCTGAAGGTGCCATACAGCGAGCCGGCGAAGCCGCAGATCGCGCAGGACAGCGCGAAGGCCAGGGTCTTGTAGCGAACCACGTCGATGCCGCGGGTTTCGGCGCCGATTTCGTCGTCGCGGATGGCGAGCCAGAAGCGGCCGGCGCGGCCCCGCATCAACCCGTACAGGCCGACTACGATCAGGGCCAGCACCGCCAGGAACAGATAGTAGTAGCCGAGCCGGCTGTCCATCAGGGTCGGCACGTTCAAGCCCTGGTCGCCCCGGGTGAATTCATGCGAGTTGCCGACCAGCACTCGGGCGATCTCAGCGAAGGACAAGGTGGTCAGCGACAGGTAGGGTCCTTTCAGTCGCAGCACGATGCGGCCCAGCGCCCAGCCGATGCCGGCGGTCGCCATGATGGCCGCCGGCATGCCGACGGCGAGCGGCACCTGCCAGTGATAGCCGAGCAGTGCGGTGGCATAGCCGCCCAGCATAGCGAAAGCGGCAGGCGCGAGCGAGAACTGGCCGGTGAATCCGGCCAGCAGATTCCATCCCAGCGCCAGCATGGCGAAATACATGCTGACGATCAGGATGCCCAAGGCGTAGGAGTTGGTCACCGCCAGCGGCGCAAGCGCGAGCAGAAACAGAACCACCAGCGCGGCGCGGAAGTCGGTGCGCAGGCGGCTGGACCAGAGGTTGCGTATCGTGCTCATACTTCCCGTCCCTTCTCGCCAAAAAGTCCCTGGGGCCGGAACAGCAACACGAGGATCAATATCAGCAAGCCGAAGGCGTCGCGATAGTCGTAGGACACGTACACGGCAAAGAAGGATTCGAGCACGCCCAGCAGGAGCGCCGCGGCCATGCTGCCCCAAATCGAGCCCATTCCCCCCAGCACCACGATCACATAGGACTTCACCGCCGGGAAGGCGCCGACGTCCGGCGCCGGGTTGATGGCGGGCGCGAGCAGGCCGCCCGCCAAGGCCGCCAGCAGGCCGGAGATGGCGAAGATCATGCTGGTGGCGTGGGTGGCGTCGATGCCGGCGAGCGAGGCGCCGAGCCGGTTTTGCGCCACCGCCTGGATCTGCCGTCCCCACAGCGAGCGCTTGATGAACAGCGCCAGGCCGACGAGGATCGCCAGCGACAGGCTGGCCGCGATCAGCTTCTGGCCGTTCAGCATGATCGGCCCGACCGCGAAGCGGGAAGTTTCGATCAAACTCGGGCCGCGGTAGGGATAGGGACCGACGATCTTGTCCACCAGATTGATGAGCAGCAGCGACAGGCCGAAGGTCACCACCACCGCATACTCGTCCTTCATGATGCTCCAGCTGCCGTAGCCGGCATAAAGCGGCCGCATGAGCAGGCGTTCCACCAGCCAGCCGAGCGCCGCGCCGGCCGCCGCCGCCAGCGGCAGCGCGATCCAGGGCGACACGCCCAGCTTCAGGGAGATCAGCACATAGGCATAGGCGCCGACCATGTAGAACTCGCCATGGGCGAAATTGACGATCTTCAGGACGCCGAAGATCATCGACAGCCCGACCGCCATCAGCGCATAGAACAGGCCGATGATCAGGCCGTTGATGAACAGGTCAGCCGTGAGCATTGGGTTTCCTCCCGTTCGCCGCGTCCGCGCCGGGACGCCATGGAGCCAGTTGCTGCAGCCGGTGCGCCGCCGCCAGCACCTGCCAGTCCGCGCCGGAGCGGCCGACGACCTGAATGCTGACCGGCACGCCCTCCGCGGTGCGGGACCAGGGCAGCGCCAGCGCCGGCAAGCCGGTCAGGTTGAACGGCAGCGTGAGCTGCGTGGTGGCGGTGTGCATCGGATAGGTCGTGCCGTCGATGGTGACGGTGGCGGCGCCGGCGGCCGGCGCAGGCGCGCGCAGCGTGGCGCAGAGCAGGATGTCGGCATCCTGCAGGATGGCGTTCATGCGGTCCGCCAGCTGCCGGCGCAGGCGCTGCGCCTTGACATAGAGATGGCCGGGAAGGAACAGGCCGATCTCGAGGCGCACACGCACGTCTTCGCCCAGCGTCTCCGGCGCCTGCCGCAGGCGTTCCCAGTTGGCGTCGGTGGCCTCGGCGCAGATGGTATGGAACTGCACCGCCGGCGCCATCTCGCAGCCGTCGAGGTCGCGTACGCTGCATTGGGCGCCCTCGCCTGCCGCCGCCTGCCATGCCGCGTCGACCGCCTGCCGCACCGCCGGGTCCAGCGGATGCTCGAAGTAGCCGCCCAGCCTGGCGATCCTGAGCCCGGAAAGGTCGCCGCGGCGCCATGAAGGTACTCCCGGCATGTCGAGCATCGCCGCAAACAGCGCGGCGCATGTTTCCACCGAGTCGGCCATGGGGCCGACGTGGTCCAGCGTGGGCGCCAGATCGGCGACCCCGCTGCGCGGCAGCGCGTCATAGTTGGGCTTGAAGCCCACTATCCCGCAGCAGGCCGCCGGTATGCGGATCGAGCCGGCGGTATCGGTGCCGATTGCCGCCGACGCCATGCCGGCCGCGATCGCCGCCGCCGATCCGCCGCTGGAACCGCCGGCCATGCGGTCCGGCGCGACGGGATTGCGCACCCGGCCGAAATGCGGGTTGTCGCTGGTGATGCCGTAAGCCAGCTCGTGCAGGTTGGCGATGCCGACGATGGCGCCGCCATGCCGGCGGATGCGGGCCACCACCTCGGCATCCTGCTCCTGCATCCGTCCCGGCAGGCCGCTGCCGCAGCTCAAGGGATAGCCGCGCACCGCCATCAGGTCCTTGATGGCAATCGGCATGCCGGCAAGGAAGCCGGGCGCTGCTTGCGGCGGCGTGTCGGCGATGCGGGTGAAGATATGCCAGTCGGGATGGCTGCGCGCGCGCTGCCAGGCGGTCGCCGCGTCCAGTCCGCCGGCAACTGCTTCGCCGCCCTGCGGGCCGGCGCCATGCGGCGCTTCGAGCCGGGCCGGCGCAGCCGCATAGGCGGGCAATGCCGGCGTCGGCAGGGCCCGAAACGCTTCGATTTCCGGCCGGTTGATCTGCAGCCTCGCGCTCCACGCGCGGGCGCGGCTGCCATAGCCGTGGCCTAACCATTCGGCGTAGCCGGCCAGTACGTCTTCGAGTGATTCCATACCGGTTCCAGGGGAAGGTGGGCGCCCATCCCCGCGGGGATGGGTGGGCGGGCTTACTTGGCCGGCTTGACCAGCTTTTTTACGTCGAGCTTTTCGCCCGGCCCCTGAATGAGGACGGAATCCCCGATCGGCTGATTCACCGCCGTCAGCTGATAGTTCACATAGGGGATGTCCACCCATTGCTGGAACTTGTAGCCCGGCTCCTTCGAGAACTGGAAGCTGCCGCGGACGCCGCTGAAGTTCATGCCCTGCATGGTCTTGATGATGGACGCCGGTTCGGCGCTGTTGCCCTGCTTGATCGCATCCACGATCAGCAGCAGCGAGTCGGCGGCCTGGAAGATGAGACGGTTGGGGTCGTTCTTGGTCCGCTTCTTGTATTCGGCGGCGACCTGCTGGCCCAGAGCCGGCATCGGCATTTTCGGGTGGTACAGGCCGAACGACACCATGTATTTCCCGGCCTCCTTGACGTTCTGCCAGAAGTCCGGGTAGTCGGCGATGCCGGCGCCGTCGTAGCTCCAGGTCTTCGCGCTCGGCGCCACGCCCTGCTCGTACAGCTGATTCATCACGATGTAGGCGGCCGGCGGCAGCATGATGTTGACCACCATGTCGGGCGGATTGGCGCGCAGGGGCAGAATGGCCGGCGTGAAGTCCTTGCCGGCGCGGTCGAGGGTTTCGTACTTGAATTCGACGCCGGGCGCCTTCGCCTTGATCAGCTCGGCCATCAGCTTGGCCTGCCCGATGCCGTAGTCGGTGTTTTCGGCAAAGGCCACCACGCGCTTGACGCCCATGGCGCCGATGGTCTCCGCCATGGCCGTGGACACCCGGGTGTTGTAGTTGGAGGGGTTGAAGACTTCGGGATAGCCCTTCTTCCGGATGTCGTCCGACCAGCAGTTGGTATTGATGTAGGGGACCTGGGAGCGATGCGCCACTTCCATCTCGGCCAGGCACACCGAACTCTGATGGCCGCCGGCGACGGCAACCACCTTGTCTCGGGCGATCAGCTTCTCGGTGGCGGCGCGGCCTTTTTCGGGAATGCCCTGGTTGTCTTCGTAGACGAGCTTGATCTGGCGGCCGAGCACGCCGCCCTGCGCATTGATCATGTCCTTCACGATCTCGACGCCGTCCTTGACCTGAGTGCCCTGGACCACGGAGCCCGGCGGGGATTGCGCAATGCTGATGCCGATGGCGATCGGGTCGGCGGCGGATGCGGTTCCGCCGGCTACGATGAGTAAGGGGGATAGAGCGAGCAAAGCGAACCGTTTCATTCCTGTCTCCTGTTATGAATTCTGGAATCTGGCTGGGCCGGTCGCCGGGTGGCGCCAGTCCGCTACCGCTGAAACTGATCAATCGACTTCTGATGCCGCTGCCAAAACACCATTGCAGCCATCCTGCGCCTGCTTCTCTCCTGGAGTGGTCCGCTCCCGGCTTCCGGCGGGGTTCCCCAGTGGCATTGCTAGGCTAGCATAGAACCGCAAACCGATTATTTACCTATGTTAACGATTCTTATTCTTGGTCATACCAGCCCCCAGCCGGCGGGGTCTTGAAGCATCCATCTTCACGATCGCATATGCCCTGCGCTTACCTATGTGGCGAGGAGCGCCAGGAAGCCAGCCTCATGCAGCGATCGATGGAGGGAACATGCCTGGCCACGCGATGCCGGTCGCACGCCTAAAAATGGTTGATTAATTCCGGATCGCCTCCATCTTCATTCTCATCACGCGGTGGCAAACGGCACGCGGCGCGAGGATTGCAGTAGACTGCGCGCGCAATGCCACCCTTCAAAAACCAACGAAAGGCAATCAATGTCCAAAGACGATGTCATCCAGATGCAGGGCAAGGTCCTGGAAAACCTTCCCAGTGCAACCTTCACGATCGAACTGGAAAACGGGCACAAGGTGCTCGGTCATATTTCCGGAAAGATGCGCAAAAACTACATCAAGATCTTGCCTGGGGATAAGGTGACCGTGGAAATGACGCCCTATGACCTGAGCAAGGCGCGCATCGTGTTCCGCTCCAAATAGCAGACGAAAGGCATCGGCTCCGACATGTTCAAGAAATCCAAAGGCGGTTCCAGCTTCAAGAACGGCAAGGTGTCGTCGGGCGCGGCCGACAGGAAGGAAATTCTGGAGGCGCTGGGTTATGCCTTCGACAGCGTGACCCGGAAATCGGGATGGAGCTGGAGCACGGCGGATGCCAGTTCCGAGCAAAACCAGCCCACCGAAGGCGATGCCATCGCAGATGCCTGGCGCGATGCCGGCGAGCGCACCCAGGCAGCGATGAATATCCCGGCTGAAACCTGGGAGCGCATGAGCGACAAGGAACAGGCCGAACTGGTGCAGGAAGCGCTGGCCGGTTCATGAGCGCCTGAAGCCCTGAGCGCCCGCGCTTGCGCGGGCCCCTGTTCCAAGGTGGGAGCGGGTCTGCGCACCGGATCCCGGGATCGATCCCCCTCATTTCGTGCCCGCAGCCGCCGCAACCGGTATCCCGCGTGCGACGGCCGGCATGGCGCAACGAGTCAGAGGTCCAGCCCGAACAGCCTGATCGCGTTCTGCCGTCCAATCTTGACGCGGTCGTTCTCGCTGATGTGAACGCTGTCGAACCAGGTCGCCGCATCCTCATGCTTCTCGAACGGATAGTCGACCGAGAACATGATGCGGTCGGCGCCCATCTCCAGCATGGAGCTCAGCAGCGTCGGCGTCCGGAAATTGCCGCTGGTGGTGAGGTGGACATTGCTGCGCAGGTAGTCGCCGATCTCGCGGTCGGCGCGCAGGCCCCGGCGTCCCTTGCGCAGGATGTGGTCGATGCGCCAGATGTTGAACGGAATTCCCTCGCCGAAGTGTCCGAGGATCATCTGCAGCTGGGGATGGCGGTCGAACAGGCCGCTGCCCATCAGGCGCAGCGCATGGGCGCTGGTCTCCACCGCAAATGCCCAAGTCGGGCCGGTCAGCCAGTGGTTGTCCTCGTAGATCGGCTCGCGCTGCAGCAGCGGATCGCGCGGATGCATGTAGAACGGCTTTTCCAGCGCGGCCGCCGCCTGCCAGAAATCCCGGTACTGGTCGGCGTCGTAGTAGGCCACCGTATTCTCGTCGCCGACCTGGCAGAAGCCGTTGACCAGGAAGCCGTGGAAACCGAGCTCCTTCACGCATCGCTCCAGCTCGCGCGCCGCGGCTTCCGGATCCTGCATCGGCAGCGCGGCGAAGCCGCCGAAGCGCTTCGGATGGCGCGCGACCTGCTCCGCCAGGATGTCGTTGGCCTTGCGTGCCACCTCGATGGCGCGCGGAACATCGTGAATCGCCTGCACCGCCGGCGAATTCAGCGACAGGATGGCGTACTCGACGCCATGCTTGTCCATCTGCTCCAGGCGCTGGGTCTCGAAATCGAGCAGCTTCGATTTCAGTCCCTCCCACACTTCCGGTCGGGCGTAGACCTGGGAATCGCCGATGGTGTCGGCGATGGCGAAATGTTCTTCGAGCGCTATCTTTCCTTGCATGCTTGTCTCCTGTTGAATCCATATAAGCAATCATCCGGCGCTTCGCGAGCCAACTCGCCGGCCCGCCAGGCCGGTTTTTCTCAAACATTCAGGAAGCGGTTTCCCTGGCTTTCCTGAGCGCGTCGGCAATCTCGTCCACCGGGCCCAGCCTGCCGGCGTGCGCCACCAGCGGCGCCGCAGCGCAGGATGAAAACCGCTCCACCCTGCCGATCAGGATGGTGTGGTCGCCTTCCTTGTGCCGCGAATAGGTGCTGCATTCGAACGTGGCGAGCGCGCCGCGCAAGCGCGGGCAGCCGTGCAGGCCAGCCTCGAACTCGGACACATACTTTTCGAACTTGTCGGGCGCGGGTCGGGCGAAATGCAGGGCCAGTTCCTGGTGTTCCTCCGCCAGGACATGAATGGCGAATCGGCCGCTTCCGAGGAACGCGTCGGCGCTCCTGGCATCGTCGCGAATGCTCCATAAAACCAGCGGCGGCTGCAGCGACACGGACGAGAACGAGTTGATCGTCATGCCTTCGCGCTTGCCGTCCTCGCCGACGGTGGTGACCAGGCAGACGCCCGTCATGAAAGCGCTCAACGCCATGCGCAGCTGCCGCGAATCGGCGTTCGGCGGTGCGGCTTCCAGGCCATCGATCCAGGAGTACATGTTTTCCCCGGCTTTGTTAGTACTGGCCCTTGGGTTCGAGGCCCAGCAAGTGCTGGCCGCACATGGACGATACGGCGTCCCAGTTCAGGCTGATGTGCTTCGAAATCGCATTGCCGTCACGCCACATGCGCTGCAGCGGCTGACTCAGCGCCAGGCCGGCGCCGCCGACGCAGGTAAACAGCGCATCGATGGCTTCACGGGACAGCTTGGCCGCGAATGCGTGGTCGCGCCGGTTGCGGATGCGATGTTCGACGCTGATCTTTTGTCCGCAGGCCGCCATGGCTTCGACCTCGGCGGTGTCCCGGTAGATCAGCAAGCGCGCCGCGTCGAGCGAGGCGGTCGCTTCGGCCAGTCTCGACTGCACCGGGAAAAAGTCGCACAGCTGCGCGCCGCCGCCGGCGACGGCGCCGCGCGTCACGCGCGAACCGGCCATCGCGATGAATTCGTCGATCGCGCCCTGGGCCGTGCCCAGCAGCGGCGACACCAGGCAAACCGGCACGGCGGACAGGAACGGGATGCGATAGAGCGGATTGAGGTTCACCAGGCTGCCCGGCGGTGCATTCGACGAGAGTTCGGCAAAGGTGATCTTCCGGTGCTCAGGCACGAAAGTCGGCTTGTCGATGGCCACCGTCTTGGAGCCGGTGCCCGCCTGGCCGGCGACGAACCAGGTATCGTCGATCTCCCAGTCCTCGCGCGGCGCCAGCAGAAAGCCCGGGTAAGGCGCCGGATGCTCGTCATCCGGCGGAAACATGACGCCGACCAGTGCCCACTGCGAGTTGTCGATATTCGACGCCCAGTGCCATTTACCCTCAATCAGGTAGCCGCCGTCGGTGCGCGCCGCCTTGACGGATGGCGCATAGGAGACGCACACGATGGCATCGGGATTGGCGTTCCAGACGTCTTCCTGCGCCTGCAGCGGGAAGGTGCCGACCAGCCACTGGTGAACGGCGCCCAGCGAACAGCTCCAGGAAGAGGAGGTGCATCCGCGCCCCAGTTCGCTGATGATGTCGATGAATGCGGTGAAGCCGTATTCATAGCCGCCGAAGCGCGCGGGCTGCATCAGCTTGTAGAAGCCCGCATCCCGGAATTCGCGGCTGGTCTGGTCGGAGACGCGGCGCTCCGCTTCGGTACGCTGCGCCCTTTCCTTCAGCCGGGGCACCAGTTCGCGGGCATTGTCGATCAATTGGTCTATCGACGGCGCATCCGCGACAGGGGAGCTGCGTCCGATCGCATCGCGCAATCCGAGGTCGCCGTAGGTGAATCTGGCTCGGTCATTCATCAGTAGTTCTCCTTGCAAGTCGGGTGTCGAGTGCACAGCCGCTTATTGTTGCATTTACAAATAAAATGCCGGTTCACTGGTGATGCTGAATACGGCGAAAATCGACCATTGGGGCCAGATGCTGCCGAGAGGCCGCTGCGGCTGGGTCGCCGCAGAACTAAACAACGCCTGACCGCACGATTGCCCTGCAGCGGTCTTGCACTTCATCCAGGACAGCCCGCCGGCCGGGATACCGCAGCGGCAAGGGTCAGGCGCGCCTGGGCTGCTACATGCCGCATTTGGCGGAATAGGCGTCCTTGTGCTCGGTCAGCACGGTGCCGAGCATCTTGATGGCCTGCTTGCCGCCCTCCTTCACCACCTCGAAGGCATAGTAATTCTGGATCGGGAGATTGTTCGTGTTGAAGCGGAACGGGCCCCGGACCGACTTGAATTCCTGGCCTGCCGCCTTGACCGCTGCGGCAAGCGCCTTCCTGTCGTTGAGATTGGCGCCCACCTTGGCGACGGCGACATCGAGCAGACGCGCGGCATCGTAGCCCGTGGCGGCATACTCGCTCGGCGTTCGCTTGTACCTGGCCTCGAACGCAGAGACGAATTTCTTGTTTTCGGGATTGTCGACGGCGACATCCCACATCGCGCCCGAGTAGGTGCCGACGGCGGCGTCGCCGAGAGCTGGCATGGTGGTGCCATCGACGGTGAATACGGAGAAATTCGGCAGTTTCTTCAACAGGCCGGCCTGGCTCGACTGACGTATGTAGTTCACGCCCATTCCGCCCGGATAGAAGGCAAATACCGCGTCGGCCTGGCTGCCGGCGAGCTGGGCGATTTCGGCGGAATAATCCGTCTGGCCGATCTGGGTGTACACCTCATCGATGATCTCGCCCTTGTAGTAGCGCTTGAATCCGGCGAGCATGTCCTTGCCTGCCTGGAAGTTCGGCGCCAGCAGATAAACCTTCTTGTATCCCTTTTCCTGCACGAACTTGCCCATGGCTTCGGCTGCGCCATCGTTCTGCCAGGCGAGCGAAAACAGGTTTGGCGAGCAGGCGGCTCCGGCGATCGGCGACGGACCGGCCTGCGTGGCAATGGCGACGACGCCCGACTCGGCGATCGGCTTGAGGCTGGCCATCAGCACATTGGAAAACCCCAGGCCGAGGATCACATTGACCTTGTCCTTTTCGATGTACTTGCGCACGGTCTGCAAGCCGAGTTCGGGCTTCAGGCGGTCATCCTCCCGGAGCACGGTGGCGGCCTGCCCGCCGAGCTTGCCGTTGAGCTGCTCCAGCCCGAGCATGAAACCGTCGATCTGATCCTGCCCGACGGCCGCTTCGCCGCCCGACAGCACGCCGGTAAAGCCTATCTTGACCTGCGCCGATGCAGCCGATGCCGACAGCAAAGCAGCGACCGCCACGGGAACCAATGAGAAATGAAAGCGCATGCTCGTCTCCTGTCATTGAGAAAGGTTCGTACCTTTTCATGCCTGCCACCGGTGGCTCAGCATCGTTCCGGCGGTATTTTTATTTGCAGATGCAAATATATTGCACCACCTTTTATTTGAAAACGCAAGCACTTTTGTGCTAATCTTTCACCATGGCCGAAGCTGATCATTTTGTCCTGCAGGACTATTCCCTTGAAAATGCCCTTCCCTACCTGCTCAACCGGGCAGGCGTGCGCATCGGCGAATCCTTTTCCATCGAGATCCAGAAGTTCAACATCACGCTGCCCATGTGGCGCGTGCTTGCCTCGCTGCTGCACGAAAACGGCCAGCGCATGACGCAGCTTGCCGAGCACACGTCCATCGACATCTCGACGTTGTCGCGCCTGGTGGGCACACTGGAAAAGAAGGAACTGGTGAAGCGCAAGCCTTCGCTCGAAGACAGGCGTTCGGTGACGGTGGTGTTAACCAAATCCGGCAAGAACCTGGCGGTTCAGGTTGCCCCGCTGGCAGACCTGTACGAAAGAATCGCGCTGACGAACATATCGCTGGAAGAAGCGGTGCTGCTCAAGCAGTTGCTGCGGAAGATCTATACGAACATCTCATCGCTCGGGCCGCAGGTAACGTAGAAGGCTCTTCCGGCGCCGTGGGCTTGGGCGCGATGTTGCCTGCCTTGAACCGGCCCCGGAAGACAATCAAGGACGCGGGGTGGATCGCTCCAGCTCGTCTGAAGCGATCCCGACTGCGCCTCAACCTTGCGGCAACATGAAGCCCGCAAAGAAATCGGCCAGGGCTCGGTGGGCATCCAAAGGCAGCACCAGGGCGATGTACTGGTCTGGCCGAACCACCACCAGCGCACCCTGCTCCCGATTCACGCCGCGCAGGTCGAAGATATCGGGGCCATGCTTGAGCCTGGCGCTGAACACCTTCTCGTAATCATGCAGGCCATGGCGCCCTTTCTGCGGCCACAACAGTGCCGGCATGGTTTCGATCGCGAGGTCGACATGGCTGTCCTGGAACACGGCGCGCAGGTCGAATACGGCGTCCGGGTCCTGGTTCGCGGCCGTGTATCGGCGCACCGGCGAATCGGGCGAGGTTTCGAGAAAGCGGCACAGGGCGCGCACGCCGCTGCCGTCGTCCGAAGCATCGTTCCTGCCGGCGAAGGCGTAAAGCCGCCAGCGTCCGTCGGCCTTGCCTGCGTGGCCCAGATGGACCACCTTGGCATCGGTAATGCGCAGCACTTCGGCCGAGTGGAAGCGCGTTCCCACTTCAAAGCCCGTGGCCAGGGCTTGATGCGTCTGGTCGCCGCAAATCAGCGAGGCGCTGTACTTCGTGCCCATGCCGGCGGTGAAGCGCAGGTGCTGCTCGAAATACTTCTGGAACTCCTTGGGGTCCACGCCGCCGCCGCTGCCATCGGCCGGCTTTTCGCTGATCATCCTGGCCCACTCGCTGTCGAAGTCGATCAGCTGCTTTCCCACCGTCCGGCGCTCGGCGTTGTAGCTGTGCAGCAGCGAGGGAGGACACTGGCCGCGCAGCACGGCGGCCAGCTTCCAGCCGAGATTGAAGGTGTCCTGCATCGAGAAGTTCATGCCCTGGCCCGCCTTCGGGCTGTGGGTATGGCAGGCGTCGCCGGCGATGAATACCCGCGGCAGCTTTTCATTCTCCTGTCCGGCGGTGACGTTGTCGTACTTGTCGCAGATGCGGTGGCCGATCTCGTACACCGACCACCAGGCCACTTCCTTCACATCCAGCGTGTAGGGATGGAAGATGCGCTGCGCCGCGCCGATCAGCTGCTCAACCGTGATCTGGCGCTGCGCCACGCGTTCATCCTCGCCCAGCTTGTCCATTTCCACGTACAGCCGCGCGAGATACCCGCCCTCGCGCGGAATGATCAGCAGGCTGCCCGCGCGGGACTGGATCGCCACCTTGTAGCGCACGTCCGGAAAGTCGGTCACCGCCAGCACATCCATCACGCCCCAGGCCTGGTGCGCCGCCTCGCCCATCAATTCGCGTCCGATGGCGGCGCGGGTGGCGCTGCGCGCGCCGTCGCAGCCGACCACGTAGCGGGCGCGCACCGTCTCCCGCTGCCCGGCATGCGCCGGATCCGTGCGCTCCAGCGTCACCGTCACCGGATAATCCGCCGCCGACTCGTCCACCTTCACATCCAGCAGCTTGCGCGCGTAATGCGGCTCCAGCCGGCTGGGCGAATTGCGCATGGTCTCGAGGTAGAAATCGTGGACGCGCGCCTGGTTGAGCACCACGTGCGGAAACTCCGACAGGCCGTCCTCGGTGTCTTGCACGCGTCCATGGCGCACGATGTTGCGCGGGTTATCTTCGTCCGGCTTCCAGAACGTGACCTCGTTGATCCAGCAGGATTCCTTGAGGACACGCTCGGCGAAATTGAAGGCCTCGAACATTTCCATCGTGCGGCAGGCAATGCCGTCGGCCTGCCCTTTCTCCAGCGGCCCGTCCTTCTGCTCGACGATGGCGGTGTGAATTTCAGGAAACGCCGCGAGCTGCGCGGCGAGCGTCAGCCCGGCCGGGCCGCAGCCGACGATGAGGACATCCACCTGCGCAGGCGCGCTATCGGTGTGCGGTCGGGCGAGGGGCGAAGCGGGATGAAGATGCGGATCGCCGGGGCGAAATCCGTCGAGATGAAATTGCATGAGCGGTCTCCTCTTGGTTATTACCGCCATTGTATTTCATGGCTTGGTCCGGCGGGGCCGGACAATAAGTGCTGGAGAAAGGACTAAGCCGGCATGACGGTCGTGTTCGTCCACCGATGCCGGTTCGTGCGATAACGGCGAAACCCGGCCGCTTCCATCCGGTTTTCCGGAAGGGCCGCGCGCCGCCCTCGTGCGACATGCCGAAGCGAGGTTCATCTAGTGGTGGTAGCGATACTCCTGCGTCAGGCCGCCGTAGCCATAGGATGCCGCCCGCACATCTTGCACATAAATGTAGCTTTCCTCGTGCACGCTGCCGAGGATCCTGGCGAAGCCGTCGAACGCCTCCCGGATATAAAGCGCTTTCTCATCCTTCGTGTTGGTTTCGTCCGTGATCTTGATGTCGAAATAAAAGCTGTTCTTTCCCTGCTCGCTCAGCGATCTGCCGCCGACTATCCAGCTTTCCGGGTCGACGTAGTCGATCGCAATCGACGTCACTTCCCGTTTCTTCCTGAGGATGCGCGTGGTGAGGTCCAGAAGGAATTCGGCGATTTCCCTGGTCAGTTCAGGCGACTTTGCAGCGCTTACCTTGACGTTCAGTATGGGCATTTCATTCTCCGTTTAGTTAGCTATGCAACTACATTGGTAAAAAAATTTCACTCCAGCGTGGAGCGCACTTTCCTCATCCTCGACACGGCTTCGTCGAAGTGGCCTTGACCGAGTTCCTGCTTCAGCCGCCTCGTCACCGCGGCGCTTGCGGCATTGAGGCCGTCTTTCATGCCTTGCGCCAAGGCCGTCGGATGGATGGCAAACTCCCTGCCGTCCGTCTCGGTGGCGCGGCGTTCCACCAGTCCCAGCTTCTGCAAGCCATCCAGCGTCCGGCTGGCGGTGGGCCGGGAGATGGCCAGTTCCCGGGCCAGTTCGTTCTGCAGCAGCGCCGGCTTGGCCAGCACCACCCGCAGCATGAAGGCTTGAGAGGGTGTGAGGCCGAATGGCTTGAAAGCCTGCGTCCATACCCGCTCCAGCGAGCGGGCCAGCGCAGTGGTATTGAAATAAAGGCAGTGGTCGAACATGAAGGCATTTTAGGCATAAAAAGTTAGCTATGCAATTACTTTCGAGGCCCGGTCGGATTTATTTTTGTCCGCACGCCCACCAGCAGTCCCCTTCTCCCATGCCAGCGGGGATCGGACTTGCGGCCACGGATACAGAGCCTTTACCGGATGAACCATTCGACGGCGGCCGAGGCGAGATAGAGGCCCAGGCCGAAGACGGCGTGATTGACCACGCTGCGCATGCAGTTCCTGAACGGAGTCGGCGTCCTGGAAGCGGCGATGCCCATGCCCATGGCGGGCTGCATCGCCAGCAGGGGCACCGCGACCGTGCCCAGGCCAACCGCGACGGCGGGCAGGAGCGACGGCGCGCGCATCCAGGCTGTCCCTTCCAGGCCGACCAGCAAGCCCGCGAACGCGATGCCGATCGCATAGTGGCCCAGCCAGCCGAGGACGCGTTCTCCGGGAATGGGCAGCGCCTTGCCGATGGATGGATGAACCAGCGTGCCGCGGAAGCAGTGCCCGACCCATCGGCCGATGAACGCGAAATTCAGGGTCTGCACACCCATGCGTTTCAGCAGCAGAAGCCAGGCATCCATCACGGCGGTGGCGCCGGTTCCAAGCAAAATGATTCGCACAAAGGCTTCGGTGGCGGTCATGGCAATGCTCCTTTCGTTTGACGGGTGAACTTGATGAGCCCACTATAGAAGTTGAAGTCGACTTCAAGTCAAGGAGGGTTTGCCATGGATATCGCCGAGGTTGCCGGACGCTCCGGCGTTCCGGCATCGACGCTGCGCTACTACGAACGCAAGGGATTGATTGCCTCGACGGGCCGGCAGGGCCTGCGGCGGCAGTTCAATCCGGAGGTGCTGGATCAGCTCGCCTTGATCGCGCTAGGCCAGGCCGCGGGATTATCCCTGGATGAGATCGGCTCGATGCTGTCGCCGAGCGGCGGCCCTGCCATCAACCGGCAGCTTCTGTCCAGCAAGGCCGATGAAATCAACCGCACCATCGCACAATTGCGCGCGGTGAGCCGGGGACTGCGGCACGCTGCCGCATGCCGGGCGCCGAGCCATGCCGAATGCCCGACTTTCCGGCGCCTGCTCAAGGCCGCGGCATCGGGTGCCCTGGAGAGCCGGCGGCAGGGAAAGGACATCGGGCCGACCGGCAAGCGAGGCAAGAAAGCGTAAAACGCTCAACGCGGCTGATCGCCAGGCGGCCGCTTCTCCACGCCGTCCAGCATCCTGCGCACCTTCTCTTCCTGCGCCTGGCAGGCCGGCCCGGAGAATTCCTGCTGAAGGGCGTCGAGAAAGACCCGGGTGCGGGCGGGCATCAGGCGGCGGCCGGGGAACACGGCCCAGGCCGTTTCGGACGGCAGGTTCCACCCGGGCAGGACGGTCTCCAATTCGCCTCTTTGCACCTGGGCATAGGCAAAGTGATCGGGCACGGCGACGATGCCGGCATCAAGGCAGGCCAGGCGGATCAGCAGTTCCGGCGAATTGACGGCGCCGCTCTGCACGGTGGCCATCGCGGCCAGGTCGAAGCGCTCGGTCCTGCGGCTCAAAATCCAGTTCGCCGCCTGGCCCGACGGCTGCAGCAGCCGCAGCACCGCATGCCCGGCCAGGTCGGCGGGATGGGCCGGCCGGCCCTGCCGTGCCAGGTAAGCCGGCGATGCGTACAGCCCCACCGACAAGACCGCCAGGCGCCGGGCGGCCAGCGTTGCATCGTCGGGCAGGCTGCCGGCGCGGATGGCGAGATCGAAGTTCTCCCCGATCAAGTCGACCCGGCGCGGGGACAGGTCGAGTTGCAGTTGGATGGCGGGGTAATCCCGCAGGAAGCGCGCGAGCATCGGAGCCAGCACCACGTTGGCCAGATCCCCCGGCATCGATACCCGCAGCCGCCCGGCAGGGCGCGCCTGCCGATGCTGGGCCAGGGAGGCAGCCGCCTCGACTTCAGACGCCACCTGGTGCGCATGCTCGAGCATGCTCCTGCCGAAATCGGTAAGCGTCAGCTGGCGCGTCGTGCGCAGCAGCAGACGTTCGCCGAGATGGCCTTCGAGGGCGGCGATGCGCCGCGAAACGGTGGACTTGGGCAGGCCGACCCGCTGTGCCGCCCGGCTGAAACTGCCTTCATCCGCCACGCGGGCAAACAGCAGCAAGTCATTCGGCTCGAGGTCCATGGCAGCGCCCCTTCTCGTCGGTTGATGGATAACATTGTCCCATTGGCGGAACAATGTTATCCATTCTAGCGTCTTCCGGTATGTTTTTGCGACGCCTAGAATGGCTTCATCGATTCTCCGATACCCCGATACCCCAGACAAGGACAAGGCCATTAACATCCTGCAAGTCAATTCCAGCGCCCGCGCCGACGGTTCCCACTCCACCAGCCTGGCCAACGCCATCACCGCACGGCTGAAGCTTGCCCACCCCGGCGCCGCCGTCACGGTGCGCGACCTCGCGCGCACCCCGGCGGCCGAGTTGAATGAAGCGGCGCTGCAGGCCTTGTTCACGCCGGCGGAGCAGCGCACGCCGGAACAGGCCGCCCGTGTGGCCCAGGACGATGCCCTGATCGCGGAAATCCAGGCGGCCGACGTGGTGGTGCTGGGCGTGCCGATGTACAACTTCGGCGTGCCGGCGCAGTTGAAGAACTGGATCGATGCCATTTCGCGCGCCCGGGTGACCTTCCAGTACACTGCCAACGGCCCGGAAGGCCTGCTGAAAAACAAGAAGGTGTATGCGGCGCTGACGCGCGGCGGCGTCTATCGCGACACCGCGGCGGATACCCAGGCGCCCTACCTCAAAACCGTGCTGGGCTTCCTCGGCATGAACGACGTGCAATTCGTCTATGCCGAAGGCTTGGCCCTCGGCGCAGAAGCGGAACAGCAAGGGCTGGCCGCGGCCCGCGCAGAGATCGACGAGTCGGTGGCCGCCTGAGGGCTGGCTGCCGCTGGCTTCCCGGGCGCCGCTAGCCAGTCTCCGAACACCAGAAAGGAATTCGCCATGTCCGACCAAGCAATCTCCGTCACGTCCGACATCCCCGGCATCAAGGGAGCCATCGTCCGCCACTCGCGCACGGTGGAGCGGCTGATCAAGGGCGTCGCTGCCACCGACGGCGACGGCGTGAAGCTCACCCGGGTGCTGACGCAGCCACTGCAGCGCCGGCTCGACCCCTTCCTCATGCTCGATGCCTTCGGCACCGACGATCCGCAGGATTACATCGGCGGCTTCCCGGACCATCCGCATCGCGGCTTCGAAACCGTGACCTACATGATCGCCGGCCGCCTGCGCCACCGCGACAGCGCCGGCAACGAAGGCTTGCTGGAGAATGGCGGGGTGCAATGGATGACGGCCGGCCGTGGCGTGATCCACTCCGAACTTCCGGAGCAGCAGGATGGGCGCATGGAAGGGTTCCAGCTATGGCTGAACCTGCCCGCCAGGGACAAGATGAGCGCGCCCTGGTATCGCGACATCGCCAGCGGCAGCATCCCGGAATTCCGAACCGAGGAAGGCGTGACCGCGCGCGTCATCGCCGGCCAAAGCCACGGGGTGGCCGGCGCGGTGCAGCGGGAGGCGACGCAGCCGCTTTACCTCGACCTGCATTTCGATGCGGCGGGCAGCTTCGCCCAGCCACTGCCCGCCGGCCACAATGCCTTCGTCTACGTGTGCCGGGGCGAGGCCGACATCGGCGGCAGCACGGTGCCGGCGCAATCGATGGCCATCCTGAAGAACGAAGCCGGAGCCGATGGCGTGACGATCAAGACCGGCGGCGCTGCGCGGGTGTTGCTGATCGCCGGACAGCCGCTCAACGAGCCGATCGCCCAGTACGGGCCGTTCGTGATGAACACCAACCAGGAAATCTTCCAGGCCGTGGCGGATTTTCAGGCGGGCAGATTCGCGCCCGGCCAGTGAAGCAGTCAAACCGCATGCCCGGTTCCCGCCAGGTTCGGGCATGCGGTTTTCCGCCGGATGGCTACTCCGACTTCATGTTCGCCTTCTTCGCCAAGGCGCCCAGCCGGGTGCGCTCCTTGTTCAGGAAGGCGGTGAAATCGGCCGTGGTGCCGGGCGCCGGCTCGATGCCGGAAGGAACCAGCTGATCGACCGCTTCCTTGGACTTCATCACCTCCTGCAGCTCGCGGCTCATCCTGTCGATCACCTCCTGGGGGGTGCCCTTCGGCGCGAACACGCCGGCCCAGTGGCCGATGGAGACGCCGGGGAAGCCCTGCTCCGCGGCCGTCGGGAGCTGGTCGTAGGCGGAGATGCGCTTGTGATAGGTCGTCGCCAGCGCCTTCAGCCGCCCGGCCTTGACCTGCGGCAGGACCACGATGCTCGCTTCCGAAGTGACGTCCACGTTATGGCCGATGACGCTGTTAACGCCTTCCTGGCCGCTCTTGAAGGGAACCAGCACGAACGGGATTGCTGTTGCTTCCTTCAGCATTTCCTCGACGAAGTGCGGCGTGCTGCCGCTCCCCGCGGTGGCGAAGGTCAACCCCTCCTTGCCCCGGGACTTGGCCTGAGCGATCAGCTCCTTCAGATTGCTGGCGGGGAAATCCGAATTGACGACGATGACCGAAGGCGCCACCGCGATCATGCCCACCGGCACCAGGTCGCTATCGGCATAAGGCATCTTGGCCCGAAGCATGCTGTTGGTGACGACGCCGGCGGCGCCGATCAGGAAGGTATAGCCGTCCGGCTTGGACTTGGCGACGTACTCGGCGCCGACGATGGCGCCCGCGCCCGGCTTGTTCTCGATGATGACCGGCTGCCCCAGCCGCTTCGACAAGCCGGTGGCGGCGACGCGGGCCATGAGGTCGTTGGCGCCGCCTGGACCGAAAGGCACCACCATCTGGACAGGCTTCTCGGGCCATGCGGCCACGGCCTGCAGCGGCAAGGCGGCGCCGAGCGCCATCAGCGCGGGGGCGAATGCGGTTTTCCTGTTCATGCGGAATTTCATGGCGTATCTCCGTTCGACAAAAAAGCCAGCAATACCGCCGCGTCAGGTGCTTCCAATCCGATGCCGCGATTCACCGGACGGCGGCTGAACGACTTGCCCTTGCTGCCGCAAGCAGCGCAAAGTTTGACGCAGCGCCCGATAAGTTCAAGCGTAACCGGTTAACGTGTCATTGCGTATCGCACTTTGCACTGGACTGGCGTTCCATCAACGCCGCAACCGGCTACAGGACACTGCATCATGCTTCGTTGCTTCGCGTATTTTCTGTGGGCGGTGGTCCGCCTTCCGCATGACCTCTTCCACAGCCTGTACCGCGATTACTGCCAGGAGTCGGGTCAGGAAGGAAGGCTGCTGCTGTATCGCCTGCAGGCGCTCGTCGCCGTCACCGTGGGCCTGCTCAACCTGGTGTTCATCGGCCACCTGCCGGATTGGCTCCAGGACGAAAGGCCCGGCAGCGAGCTGGCTTTCGTGCTGTTCATCGATTACTTCGCATGGTGCAAGATCGGCGCGCTGCGCCGGATCCTGAATCAGCCGCGCGCTCCTCATCCCGCCCCGGCCGACGCCTCGCGCCCCCGGCCGCCCTCATCCAGCCGCTGAGCGCCGCCTTCGAGTCTCATCTATCCGCAAGACAACAGGCGCAACGCCTGCGCCGGCATTCGGCGCGTCTTCGATGCGGCAAAAACGCCCGGCCAATATCGTACCCGGTCGCATCGGAGTAGACTGCACGGCAAATCCATCATCCGTCTCGATTCGAGACCCTGCGAGATCCGTTATGTCCGACAATACCTTCCCCCTTTTTACTGACCTCAAGCTGAAACCGCCCATCCTGAAAGTGCTGCAGGAACTGGGTTACGAATCCCCTTCGCCCATCCAGGCGGCGACCATCCCGGTCCTGCTGGAAGGGCGGGATGTCATCGGCCAGGCGCAGACCGGCACCGGCAAGACCGCGGCCTTCGCCTTGCCCATCCTCGAGCGCATCGACGTCAGCCAGGGCGTGCCGCAAGCCCTGGTGCTGGCGCCGACGCGCGAGCTGGCCATTCAGGTCGCCGAGGCTTTCCAGCGCTATGCCACGCACATCCCCGGCTTTCATGTGCTGCCGATATACGGCGGCCAGAGCTACGGTCCGCAGCTGAGCGCGCTGCGGCGCGGCGTGCAGGTGGTGGTGGGCACGCCCGGCCGCGTGATCGATCACATGGAAAAGCAATCCCTGGACCTTTCCCAGCTCAAGACCATGGTGCTCGACGAGGCGGACGAGATGCTGCGCATGGGATTCATCGACGACGTCGAAACCATCCTGCAGCAAACGCCGGAGTCGCGTCAGACCGCGCTGTTTTCCGCGACCATGCCTTCCGCGATCCGTCGCATCGCCCAGACCTACCTGCGCAACCCGGCGGAAGTCACCATCGCTGCCAAAACCGGGACGGCGGAAAACATCCGCCAGCGCTACTGGCTGGTCAGCGGCCTGCACAAGCTCGATGCGCTCACGCGCATCCTGGAAGCCGAGCCCTTCGACGGCATGATCATCTTCGCGCGCACCAAGCTCGGCACGGAGGAGCTGGCGACCAAGCTGCAGGCGCGCGGCTTCTCCGCCGCCGCCATCAATGGCGACATGGCGCAGCAGCAGCGCGAACGCACGATCCAGCTGCTCAAGGACGGCAAGATCGACATCCTCGTGGCGACCGATGTGGCGGCGCGGGGACTGGACGTGGAACGCATCAGCCACGTGATCAACTACGACGTGCCGTACGACCCGGAGAGCTACACGCACCGCATCGGCCGTACCGGCCGCGCCGGACGCAGCGGCGAAGCGATCCTGTTCATCGCGCCGCGCGAGCGCAACCTGCTCAAGGCGATCGAGCGCGCGACGCGCCAGCCGGTTTCGCCCATGACCCTGCCGTCCATCCAGGCGGTCAACGACGTGCGCATCACCCGCTTCAAGGACCAGATCAGCGAAACGCTGGCGGCGGGAGGGCTGGAAGAATTCCGCTCCCTTATCGAAGACTATGAACGCGAAAGCAATGTCCCGGCGGTCGAGATCGCCGCGGCGCTCGCGAAACTGGCGCGCGGCGACGTGCCGCTGCTGCTCGACCAGGACCGGCGCGAGCCGCAGCATGAACGCGCGGAGCGCGGCCATCCGTCCGGCGATCGCGCCGAGCGCATGGACCGCCCGGCTCGGCCCGACCGCAACAACCGCACCTTCGTGCAACCCGACCGGCCGGCGGATCGGGAGTTCGGCGAGCGCGCCTTCGCCAAAAAGCCGCGCGTCGACCGCCCGCCGGAAGCCGGCATGCAGGCCTACCGCATCGAAGTGGGCCACGTGCACGGTGTGAAGCCGGGCAATATCGTTGGCGCCATTGCCAACGAAGCGGGTCTGGAGGCCAGGCATATCGGCCGCATCGAAATCTACGACGATTACAGCACGCTGGATCTTCCAGAAGGCATGCCGGACGATCTCCTCCACCACCTCAAGAAGGTGTGGGTCGCCGGCCAGCAACTGCGCATCAGCCGCGAGGGCGAGTCCATGGCGGCCGGCAGGAGCGGGAAGGCCGGCCCGTCTGCGCCGGAGGACGCCGGCGACCGTCCCGGCAAGCCGCCACGCAGGGACCTGCAGGAACGCGGCGCGCAGGCCAGCGAGACGCCGGCACCGAAAAAGGCGCGCGACGCCGGCCGCAATCCCGTGGGCATGCAGACCTACCGCATCGAAGTGGGACATGCGCATGGCGTGAAGCCGGCCAACATCGTCGGCGCCATCGCCAACGAAGCGGGCCTGGAGGCCAGGCATATCGGCCGCATCGACATTCATGCTGACTACAGCACGCTCGAACTCCCGGCAGGCATGCCGAGGGAGATCTTCGAGCAGTTGAAAACGGTGACGGTCTCCGGCCAGCAGCTGCGCATCAGCCATGCTCCCGGAGAGCAGGACGCCACCGCCCGCAACGGTGCGCACCGCAAGCAGACCGGAGACAGGCCGCCTGCCCGGGGAAACACCGGAGCGGACAGGCGCAGCGCGGATGCGGCCAAACCCAGGGCGCATCGCAAGGGCGGAAAGCAGTCCTGACCCGTCAGGCTACTTCACCCGCTGCGCAGCGCGCCATCGCCCTGACAACGGCGCGAGTCGATTACTGCCTTTGAGCCGTTCGGTGTTCGTGATGGACGCATGCGCCGGCAGCGGCCGGCCCGCTTCTCCCGCGGGCCGGCAACCGTCAGCCGATCGGTGATGCGCCGGCAGGAATGTCAGTGGGCGCCTTTCTGCTTCGGCATCAGGGGGCGCCGCTGTACCTGCATGTCGTGAAGCTTGTTCTGCATGATCGAGAGCAAGACCTCGTGTTCCTCTGTCGGCCACCCCATCGCCCGTGCTTCCGCGATGCGCTGGCGTTGAAGCATGAGCCGCTCCTCTTCTTCCGCAATGCGTTGTTCGACCTGGGCAAGATGCTGCGCTTTCTCCGCTTTCTCTGCGTTCTCTGCTTTCCTGGACATGGTTCCTCCATGGGTAGAGTTTCAAGGTAGGACACGCGGCAGGTGACGTCAACCGGCCGGGAGTATCGAACGGCGCCTGTCGATAGCCGCGGGACATGGGCTGGTCCGTTCCGGGAACCGGCGCTTCATCGGGAACGGCCGGTCCGGTCGACCGGCAACGTCCGATCTCACGAGCTCCACCGGCCGTTATTCGATGAGGATTCGGCCCGCGCACCGCGCAAGGACGGCGTTTGACGCTATCGCGCGCTTTCCGATATCGTTTGCCTTTTTTCGTCGACATGAACCGCTGGCCGTGTCGTCAACGGCAAGCCCATGCGCGAACTCCCATCCCTTTCCCGGCTGACCGCCGGTTCCCTGGTCAGCGCGACCTGCCTGCTGGCCCTGCTCCATTTCGGGCGCGAGGTGCTCGAACCGGTCGCGCTGGCCGCCATCCTCAGCCTGATCCTGGCGCCCCTGATCCGGGCCCTGGAACGCCTCGGCTGGGGACGGCTGCCGGCCACGCTGGCGGCGGTTCTTCTTGCGGCCGCGTGCGTGGTCGGCATGACCCTCGTCCTGGCGTCACAACTGGCGGCGGTCACCCGCGAGCTGCCGCAGTACCGGGCGGCGATCCGCGTCAAGGTAGCCAAGGTGCGGGAGTTGACCGAGCGCCCCTTCGCGCGCATCCAGGCCGAGCTGAGCGGCCTGGTGCCGCAGCCGCCAGCCGATGTGCCGAAGCCGCGCCAGGGCGCCGGGTTGACGCCTGCGCCCGGCCAGCCGGTGCCGGTGGAAATCCGCCCGCCGCGCCTCACCACCCAGGACACGCTGGCCCGGCTGCTGGCCTTGGCGCTCGGACCGATCGGCGAAGCCGGCCTGGTGCTGCTGCTGATGGTGTTCATCTCCCTGGAGCATGAGTCGCTCAAGGACCGGCTGGTCCAGTTCGCCGGGCATGCGCGGACCAGCCGCACCATCAAGACGCTTGCCGACGCGACGCAGGGCGTGTCGCGCTTCTTCTTTTTCCAGTTCGTGGTCAATGCCGCCTTCGGCGCGGCGGTCGGGCTGGCGCTGTGGCTGGGCGGCATCCCGCACGCTGCGCTGTGGGGCACGCTTAGCGGCGCGCTGCGCTTCGTGCCTTACCTCGGCATTCTCGGCGCCGGCGCGGCCACCCTCCTGTTCGTCGCCGCCATCGATCCCGGCTGGGCACTGTCCCTGTACTGCGTCGGCCTGTTCCTGGTGCTCGAGCTGCTGGTGGCGAACGTGGTCGAACCGAAGGTGTACGGCCACAGTTCCGGACTGTCGCCGCTGGCGGTGATCCTGTCGGCGCTATTTTGGAGCGCGATGTGGGGACCAGTGGGCCTGCTCCTGTCGACGCCACTGACGCTGTGCCTGGTAGTCATGGGGCGGCATGTGCGGGCGCTGGAACCGCTTTCGGTGTTCCTCGGCGAGGCGCCGAACGTCACGGCGGCACAGCGCTTCTATCAGCGCGCGCTGAGCGGCGATACCAAGGCCATCGTCCGCGATGCGCAACTCTACCTGCGGCGACACGGCTTTGCACGATACTGCGACCAGATCTTGCTGCCCGGACTCGGGCTGGCGGTCAATGAGTTGAGTTCAGGCGATATCGATGCCTCGCAGCAAGCGCGCATACGCGTCTCCATCATCGATATCGCCGAGGCGCTGACGCCCTCCTCCGGCAGTCTGGCCAGACCGCGCCGGCGGCCGGCTTCACTCATCGACGCCAGCGTCGGCGCTCACCTGCGGCAGCTGCGCGAAGCCCGCTTCGGCCGCTGGCAGGGACCGCTCGACGTGCCGGCGAAATCGGTCGTGCTCTGCGCCGGCCTTGGCTCCCAGCGCGACGACCTGCTGAGCGAACTGCTGGTGCGGGCGCTGCGCCAGGATGAGGTCGATGCCAGAAGCGTGGTGATCGGCACAGCGTCGGAAAATCCCGGGGCCGACAAGGGCGGCCTCGTCTCGACGGTATTCATCACCTATCCGACCGATGCGGCGCTCGAGCCATGGCTGGCGGCCGCCGCCGAATTGCGGGCGGACCTGCCGCAGGCGTTGCTGGTGACGATCCGCCTGCCCTTCGAAGATGCGCTCGCGCCGGAGGAGTTAATTGAACTGCATGTGGACATGATTCTGCGCTCCTTCGAGGAAGGCCTGGCTTTCGTCCATCCGCAACCGGAAGCGCCGCGCCAGTAAAAACCTGGCGGTTGATTGCCGCACAGCAGCGTTGAATTTTTCTGCGATTGAAGCAAAAAAAGCCCGCAGCCCTTCTGAGCGCTGCGGGAAATCAGGGAGCCGCTGTGGCGCTGCGGCATTAGCAATATGCAACGTTATGTCAGGTAGCTGACAGAAATTTGTCAAGCTGGAGAACCGAAAAAGTCGGATTGCGTCAATCCTTTATCGATTGATGGCAAATACGACAATGAAACCTGATTCCTTTGAAGAAGAAATGGCCCTGCCGGGTGACCAGGACCTGATGCTTCAGCTCGCGCATCTGCCCGCCGCGCCCGTTGCGGAGACCATCAAGGTCGACATCGAGAACGAGTACGGCCGGATATACCGCATCCTCCAGACTGCCGACTTGCTCGCCAATAAGGCGCTGCTGAACACGCTGCTGCACAGCCGGTACGTCGTCGTGCCTTTCAACCCGGACGATGACTACAGCGTAATTGCCATCGTCAGGCCGGAACGCGAATGAATGCCCCGAGAGCAGGAAGCGATCGGGTTTCAGGGAACATGCCCTTTTCGGCGATGTCGCTGACCTATGCGCCCCTGCCGCGCACTTTTCTCTTGTGACGATCATGCCGCCCGCATCTGAGTACCTGGGAGAAACCGAAACGCGAGACCAGGTACATCGCAAGATACTCCTGGTTGACGACAACCTCGACCTGCTCGAACTTGCGATCGACTACCTGCACTTCCTCGGCCATGAAGTGATTGCCGCCTCGAATGCGGAAGAAGCCCTCGATCGCCTCCGCGCCACTCCGGACGTGCAGGTCCTCATCAGCGATGTGACCATGCCCGGCATGAGCGGCATCGAATTGGCCCGTCGCGCGCGCGAGATGTATCCCTGGCTTCGCGTGCTGCTGGTATCGGGACGCGCCGACCTGGTTGCCGCCGAAGCCGCGACGCAGCATTTCGACTTCCTCCCCAAGCCCTACCGCATCGCCGACATGAACGCCTTTCTAGCCAGGCGGTAAAACGATTCTCCCCAGGCGGCAGAAGAAAGCTTTCCCGGCTGGCGTCCAGGTCCCGGACGACATATGAAAGCGGCCATCACTGAATCGGCCGCCGGCGTCGGCTATCAGGCCCGCCGGCAACGCCTCCTCATCCGCTCCATGGAACAGTCCTGCCCGGCCATGCGCCGGCGCAGCCCATGACGCGCAGCCGCCGCGCCGGCTTGGCTCTATACTTCACCTTGCCGCAGCGAAAACATGCCTCGCCCGGCCATGGCTTTCATCCACAACAATCAGGAGACTTCATGCGTTATTCCAATGCCACGTTCGCCGCCGCCGTATGCGGCGCCTTCGTTCTGGGCGCGCTCTGCTCGCCCCTTGCCCGGCACATCGTCAACGATGCCCATGCCCAAGCTGCGCCGCTGCAGCCGATGATGATCGACTTGGCCGCCCTCAAGCATGCCGACCTGCCCACGACGCCCAACCCGGAAATGAACGCGCGCCCCTTGGTGACGACCGAGAACGCGACGGTCGGCATCCAGTCCGGCAACGTCGCCAAGCATATTCATCCGAAGACCGATGAGATCCAGTACATCATCGAAGGCAGCGGTTCGATGTGGCTGGGGAACGAGCGCAAGGAATTCAAGCCGGGAACGCTGATCATCATCCCGAAAGGCACGGCGCACGCGGGCTCCATGGTGGCGAACGGTCCGGTGAAGGCGATCGCCATCAAGATTCCGCCGCAACCCAAGGATGACGTAGTTTTCGTGCAGTAGGCTTTCTGCGCCGCGGGACGACCCGGCCATGCGACATGCCGGGTCGGCCGGGCGCCGTGCTACCGAAAGAAGCTGACCGTGCCGTCGGATTGCACGAATTGCGCCTTGCCGAAGCTGCTCTTCACCACGTCCGTCTGTTCCGACCGCATGTCGAGAAGCGCGCCCTGCTCGGTGCCTATGCGCATTCCCGTAGCCACTTCGACAGTCGCGGTCTTCCTGTCGGGAGAGATCTCGATCGATTTGATGGTGTACTCGAAGTTGGTGTAAAGCGCCTTGCCTACCCGCTCTTCGAGACGCTGCTTCGTCTCATGGAATTGCCCGACGGATGCGCAGGCAGTTGCCTTGTCGAGCGTTTCCGTGACGGGCATGGAGCGCGCGGTGCTCGAGAATCGGCCGTGCACCTGGTCGGAAAACAAGTCGCAGACCGCCTTTGCATCCCCGCGGTCGAAGGCTTCCCAATACTGTTGATACAGTTCCCGAACCTGCGCGTCGCTGACCCGCTTTCCTCCAATGGCTGCATGCCAGATTCCGTATCCAATGCAAACCATGACGGCGATACCCAAAAGCCTCATGTGCCGATCCTTTATTTTTCCTTGTTGATGTGCGGCTACCTTTGCTCAGGCGGCGCCACCGCGGCGCCTTCGATGCGGTGGCGCGCCAAGGCCTCGGCGACGAAGCCGGAGCGCTTCATCTCCTCGACGAACTCCCTCAGGTAGCGGCTGCCGGCAGGCCGCTCCTTCGGCGTCGCCATCGCCTGATTGATCACCATGAAACGGCCGTCGAGCAGGCGCAGCCCGGGCAAGCGCTTCGCATCCGCCTCGAGCTGCTGTTTTACGCCGGCGGCCACTTCCATGGATTCCCGGACCATCATGTCCGCGACCAGCGGCGAGGTGGGCGCCCGCACCAGCTCCGCCTGCTTGATCTCCCGCGACAGATACAGATCGTAGGCGCTTCCCGCGCCGACCACGATGCGGTTGCCCTTGCGGTCCACGTCGGCATTGACCTTGATCGGCGATGCCTGCGGCACCAGGTACGCGCCTTCGATGATCACATAGGGCGCCGAATAATCCATGTCCTGCGCGCGCTTCGGGTCGATGGCGACGAAGCCGATATCCCATTCCTTCGTCCTGGCGCCGTCCACCACCTTGCCGGCAGAGTTATAGGTGACGAGTTCAACCGGCACGCCGAGGCGCCTGCCGAGTTCGCGCGCCAGATCCACGGAAACGCCGCGCGCTTCCCCGGTGGCGGCATCCTTGGTTGCCAGGATCGGATTGCCGAAATTGATGGCCGCCCGCAGCTTGCCGGAAGGCGCCAGTTCGGATGCCGCCGCGGTGCGCTCCTTGGCTCCCGGCGCCATCGAGCCGCATGCGGCGAGTCCGGTTGCCAGGCACAGTATCGCCGCCGCGCGAAGCGCCGCCCACGGTGCCTTTCTGCTTCCCTTGCCAGTACGAGATGATTTCAACGATGAGGTTGCCATGGTGCGCATGCCGATCTCCCTGATGTGGTGGGTACGACGCCGGCCTCGTGCCGGCCTCCGTTTTCTTGTCGTTTGACGCACCGTGCCGCATGCACCGGATGGCCGTTGCGGCCGCGTCTTCGGGCAGTGTAGCAAAACTTCTTCGGAAGCAAGTGTGCTGAAACCGTACTCAGCGCCGCAGCTCCGACATGATCTTTTCGGCGAGGAAGTCGCACGGCGGTCGATTCGACTTGGCGCTGCGCGCAAGGATGACTTCCAGCGCGGGCATTTCCGGCAGTCCCTGCGCCTGGCCGAGCAGGCTCAGGTGGGCAGGCACCGCGCAGCGGGCAAGCGGCGCCACGGCGAGCCCTGCCTCCACCATGCTGAGCAAGCCCATCAGGCTCGGGCTCTCGTAGGAAGTCCGGTAGGAGATCTTCGCCCGTTCCAGGCTGCGCACGGCGTTTTCGCGCGCGACGCTGCCCGGCAGGAAAACCGCGATCGGCAGCGGCCGCTCGCGCCAGATGTCGTTCACGCTCGGCGATGCGGCCCAAACCATCGGTTCGAAGCGGATGAATTCCCCCGACAAGCCCTTGACCCGCGTCGCGCAGACCAGGTCGACCGTTCCTTCCTTCACCATCGGCGCCAGCGCCACGCTCGGCAATCCGACCACCTGGATCTCGACCCGCGGATAGGTCGCGGAAAATTTCTTGAAGATGGACGGCAGCAGCGAGGCGGCATAGTCGTCGGGCACGCCGATGACGACGCGGCCGGTGACGTCGGGCCGCACCACCGCCGCCCAGGCTTCGTCGCGCAGGGCCAGCATGCGCCGTGCGAAGGTCAGCAGCACCTCGCCGTCCTGCGTCGGCGTGACGCTTCGCGGGCGGCGCACGAAGAGCGGCTTGCCGAGCGCCGTTTCGAGCGTCTTGATCTGCATGCTCACCGCAGACTGGGAGCGATGCACGACCTCCGCCGCGCGGCTGATGTTGCCGGTATCGGCCACCGCCACGATCATGGCCAGAACGTCCAGGTCGAGTGCTTTCATGGGTGTCGGACTGTTGGCATCAGAAAATCTGATAAATACGATCAATATTACGCGATTTTCTTAGATAAGCGTATCGGGCATAGTGATGAAAAGGAGGTGCCCATGAACGCCAGAATCAACCCATCCGTATTCGTCACCCGCGAGCTGTGCTTCGCCAGGATCCCTTCCGGCGTCTGCATTCCCTACGTGGCTTCGGGTTCCGGCGAACCGCTGGTCTTCGTGCACGGTTCGCTCTGCGATTACCGCTACTGGAACAGCCAGACGCGTTCCCTGTCGGCGCATTTCCTCTGCATCTCGATCAGTCTCAGCCATTACTGGCCGGTCGACGATGCGAGTATCCAGGCGGAATTCGGCTGGAAGACCCATGTGGCGGAACTGGCCGAATTCATCAGTGCCATGGACCTCGGGCCGGTGCACCTGGTCGGCCATTCACGCGGCGGCTGCGTTGCGTTCCAGCTGGCGCGCGAGTATCCGCACCTGGTGAAGACGCTGACCCTCGCCGATCCGGGCGGCCCGCTGCAGATCGATGGCGAGCCGGCAGCGGTCCTGCCGCCGGCGGTGCATGCGGTGCGGGCGAAGGTCGCGGAGCTGATCGAGAATGGCGCGACCGAAGCCGGACTGGAACTCTTCGTCGACTCGGTGAGCATGCCGGGCGTATGGCGCAGGAGCCCCTCGGGCTTCCGCACGATGGCATTCGATAATGCATCTACGCTTCCGAAGCAGTTCCGCGATCCTCTGCCGGCCTACACCCGCGCCGCCGCCGCCGAGGTGGGGTGCCGGACCTTGTTGATCGAAGGCGAACGGAGTCCGCGCATGTATCGCCATACCGTGGGCGCGCTCGCCGAATGGATGCGCGATGCGGACAAGCAAACCGTCGCCGGCGCCTCGCACGGCATGAACGCGGCCAGCCCGGCCGTGTTCAACCAGATGATCCAGGACTTTGCGGCCGCCTGAAGCGCCGGACAATTCGGGGAAAGCGGGAAGCCCGGACGCGGACGGCAGGGCGCGATGGCCCCGGCCTGCGCCTACTGCATCTCGAATATCTTCGCCGGGTTTAGGATATTGCGCGGATCGAGCGTGCGCTTGATGCGCTTCATCAGGGCGATCTCTTCCTCGCTTCGCGAATAGCGCAGGTAGTGCCGCTTCAGCAGGCCGATGCCATGCTCCGCCGAGACCGAACCGGCCCAGTCCCGCACCAGCCCGTAGACGATGGCGTCGATGTCATCGGTCGGCTGATCGCCCTCCCCGGCCTTGACGCCGATATGGATGTTCGAATCGCCGACATGGCCGAAGAAGACAGTCTTCGCCTCCGGCCAGCGCCGGCGGACCGCATCGGTGCAGGCCGCGACGAAGCGGCCGATATCGCCCGCGGGCAGGCTGACATCGAAGCCGACATGGGGCCAGAACACCGACCGAAACTCGCCCGAGCCATCCCTGATCGCCCACAAGCGCCGTGCCTCGGCCTGCGACTGGGCGATCACCGCATCTTCCACGATGCCCTGCTCCAGCACCCCTTCCAGCGCCGCCTGGAAAAGCGCCTGGTCCCTGGCCGCGTCAGACCCGCTGGCCTCGATCAGCACATAGGCGCCATGGCCCTGCGCCAGCGGCGCCGGCCGCCCCGGAACCCGGGTCGTGATCAGTTCGTAGAAATCCGGCCACATCACTTCGAAGGCGGAAAGCGCGTTGCCGAGGCTGCCCTGCAGCGCCTGCAGCAGGCGGAGCACATCCTCATATCCGGATACCGCGCATAGCGCGGTGCAGGTGCTGCGCGGCTGCGGCTGCAGGCGCAGCACCACGCGGGTGATCACGCCGAGGGTGCCCTCGCTGCCGATGAAATGCTGCTTCAGGTCGTAGCCGGCATTGTTCTTCATCATCTTGTTGAGCGAGGTCAGCACGGTGCCGTCCGCCAGCACGACTTCCAGCCCCAGCACTTGGTCCCGCGTCATGCCGTAGCGGATGACGCGGTTGCCGCCGGCATTGGTGGCGACGTTGCCGCCGATTTGGCAGGAGCCGCGGCCGCCGATATCGACCGGGTAGAAGAAGCCCGCATCCCAGGCCGCCTCCTGCACCGCCTGCAGCGGCGTGCCCGCCCACGCCGTCAGGGTCCGGGCCGCCGGATCGATTTCCTCGACCCCGCGCATGCGCTCCAGCGACAGGACGATGCAATCGCCGGCCGGCGTCGCGCCTCCCGCCAGCCCGGTCGCGCCGCCCTGCGGGACCACCCCCACGCCGGCATCGTTGCAGGACCTGAGGATCGCCGATACCTGCGCCACCGATTCCGGGCGCACCACCGCCAGCGGCAGCGCGCCGGACAGTTTTTCCATCGTGTCGCCGAGATAGCGCGGCTCGATGTCCAGCCCGACCAGGCACTGATCGGCGCGCAGCAATGCCTGCAGGCGATGAATCAGGGAATCCATGTGAAGCCTCGGTGATATGGGTGATGCCCTTTCCCATGACGCGCCTGCCCCGCGGCAGCGCCGGGCACGTCATTGCAGGAGCGTTTCGCCGGCCCTATCCCATGCGCTGGGGGAGATACAGCGCGATGATCGGGAAGGCGATCAGGATGACCAGGCGCAGCAGATCGGTGATGACGAAGGGAATGACGCCCTTGAAGATGGTGGAGAAGCTGAGCTCATGCACCACGCTCTTGATGACGAACACGTTCATGCCCACCGGTGGGTGGATCAGGCCGAGTTCCACCGTCATCACGATGATGATGCCGAACCATATCGGATCGAAGCCGAGCGCGGTCACCACCGGGAATATGATCGGCACGGTCAGGATGATCATCGCCATGGCATCCATCAGGCAACCCAGCACCAGGTACATCACCATGATCAGCGCCAGCACGCCGTAGCGGCCGAGCCCCAGGCCGGTGAGCATCTCGGTGAGCTTCTGCGGGACCTGGGTGATGGTGAGGAAATAGCCGAACAGCAGCGCGCCGATGAGCACGGTGAACACCGCGGCCGAGGTGCGCGTGGCCTGCAGCAGCGCCTCACGGATCTGGGCGCGCGACAGCTTCCTTCGCAGCACGCCGAGCAGGAAGGCGCCGCCAGCGCCCATGCCGCCCGCTTCGGTCGGCGTGAACAGGCCGCCGTAGAGGCCGCCGATGACGAAGGCGAACAGCGTCAGCGGCGCCCAGACATCCTTCAGGCCCCGGAATCGCTCGCCCCACGACGTGGCCTTGCCGGCCGGCAGCAGATCGGGCCTGACCCTGACCAGAATCGAGATGGTCAGCACGTACATCGCCAGCGCGAGCATGCCCGGCAGGATGCCGGCCATGAACAGCTTGCCGATGTCCTGCTGGGTGATGATGGCGTAGACCGCCAGCACCGTCGAAGGCGGCAGCATGGCGCCGAGCGTGCCGCCGGCGGCGATCACGCCGCTGGAGAAGGACTTCGGGTAGCCGTAGCGCCGCATCTCGGGATAAGCCACGCCGGCGAAGGTCGCCGCCGTCGCCACCGAAGAGCCGCAGATGGCGGCGAAGCCGCCGCAGGCTACCACCGTCGCCACGCCAAGCCCGCCTTTCAGATGCCCCAGGAAGCTGTTCGCCGCGCGGAACAGTTCCTTGCTGACGCCGGAGATCGAGACGAAGGCGCCCATCAGCATGAACATCGGGATGACGCCGAAGGTGTAGTCGGTCACCGTGCGCATCGAGGTCTGGCCGATCAGCTTCATGGCGGGCGCGAAGCCGGTCAGGTAGCTGTAGCCGGTGATGCCGACCAGGCCCATGGCCATGCCGACCGGTACCCGCAGCAGCATCAGCACGAACAGCGAAACGAAGCCAATCAAGGCAACTGCATCAGAACTCATGTGTCCTACCCTACTCGTTATAGTTGGCGTCGTGTTTGTCTTCCAGCGCTTCGGGCTGAAAGACAAGCCGGTAAGTCCTGATCGCGATCAGCAGCACCGCCGACACGTCGCCCAGCCAGCCGATCGCGAAGAACGGCCAGGTCGGAATGTTCATGTCATAGGTCAGCACATTGTCGATATAGGTCTGCCTTACCTTGTCAAACAACGTGATGGTCTGCACCGTCACGACGAACAGCAGGACCAGCGTGGCGAAGACGTCGATCCAGCGCCGCGCGCGCGGGCCGACGTTGGTCCATACCAGGTCCACCGTGATGTGGCCGCCGCGGTAGCTGGTGGCGGCGATGCCCCAGAAGATCAGGATGCCGAGCAGCATGCGGCCGAAGTCGTAGCTGTCCGGAATCGAGGTGTTGAAGAACTTCCGCAGCAGCACCGAGACGAAGATATCCAGGGCGACCAGGCCGACGAAGATGGCGGCCAGCCATTCGATCGTATCGATCACCCTGTCCATGAACGATTGTTTCAAGCTGGCCTCCCAGACGATTTGCATGCGCGCTTCACAGCCCGGAATTGTGCTTGGCCAGGGTCTGCTTGAGCGAGTTCATCACGGCGGCGGGATCCTGGCCCGCTTTCTTGACGCTCTCGGCCCACTGGTTCTCCGCCGGCGCCACCGCCTTCTTCCACTGGCCGAGCTGGTCGGGCGTGAGCTTCACCATCTCGTGGCCGCTCAGCGCCGCGATCTTGGCGCGGCCGCCGAATTCGAAGTCGGCCCACGGCGTGGCGATCTTCTCCGCCCAGGCGGTGGTGCAGTGGTCGTCGATCACCTTCTTCTGCGCCGCCGACATGCCGTCGTACTTGGCCTTGTTCATGCCGAGCACGTAGGGCGTGGTGTACAGCGGCACGTCGAGGTGGAACTTGGTGACCTTGTCGATGCCGAACAGGCCGAGCGAGGCCCAGGGGAAAGTGATCGCGTCGGCCACGCCGCGCTCCAGCATGTCGCGCGATTCCGGCGCAGAGGCCTGCACATTGGTGCCGCCGAGGGCGGTGATGACCTGGCCGACGGTGGCCGTCGCCGGCCTGACCTTCATGCCCTTGACGTCGGTCGGCAGCGTGACTTTCTTTACCGAGTGCAGGGAGCCCGGGTCGTGGACGAAGGCCATGCAGACCTTGATGTCCTTCATTTCCTTGGCCGCGTACTGGCGATACCACTCGTCCAGCGCCGCGGTGCCGCCCTTGCCGTTGGCGAAGAGGAAGGGCAGCGCCGCGCCGGCGATGACCGGGAAGCGGCCCGGCTGGTATCCCGGGCTGATGTAGGCCAGGTCGGCGATGCCGTCGCGCGTCATGTCATAGTGGTCGAAGGCCTTGCCAAGCTGCTCCGAGGGGAACAGTGACGAACTGATGGTGCCGCCGGAAGCCTTCTTGATGTCGTCCGCCCAGGCCTGAAGCGATGGATTGAGCGGATGCTGGGCCGGCACCCAGGTCGAAATCTTGAGCTGGACGGGCTTGTCCTGCGCCTGCGCCAGGCCGGCCGCCATGCCCAGGACCGATAGGGCGATACCGAATGCAATCTTCATTTTGAATCTCCTCATTGTTGGTATTGAAGCGTGCCGTTGCGGCACTTTTATAAAACTGAGTAATCCAGGCGTACTGCCTCATCCGACGCCGGCACGCGCCAGCGGCTGGGTGCCACTGACGATGCCTGGAGGCTTTTGAAATTCGCGCTGCAAGTCCGTCGCCGGCAAGGTGTGTTCCGACAGATGCAGGTACTGAGGTCCCAGATTGCCTATGCCGGATGTGCCGAGCAGCGTCATCGTTCGTGCCAGTTCCTCTTCGAGCAGTCGCAGTACGGTGGATACGCCTTCTTCTCCATTAGCAGCCAGGCCATACAGCGCTGGCCTGCCGATGAAGACGCCGGCCGCGCCCAGCGCCAGCGCCTTGGCGATGTCGCTGCCGCGCCTGAAGCCGCCGTCGATGAATACCGGCAGCCGTCCCGCCGCTGCGTCGAGCGCCGCCGGCAGCATGCGGATCGTCGATGGCGCCGCATCCAGCTGGCGTCCGCCGTGGTTGGAGACGATCACGCCATCCACGCCGGCGCGCTGCGCCCGCTGCACGTCGGCGGGATGCAGCAAGCCCTCCACCAGAAGCGGGCCATTCCACAGGCGGCGCAGCCAGGCGATGTCTTCCCATGCTAGGCGCCGGTCCATTTCCCGCGCCAGCAGGGCAGCCTGGGCCTGCGGCGAGGCTTGCCCGGTTTCGGATTCGACCAGATTGACGAAGCGCGGCATGCCGGCATGCGCCATGCGCCACAGCCATGCCGGGCGCTTCATCATGTCGAGCATCATGCGCGGCGTCGGCCGAAACGGCAGCCGGAGCCCGTTGCGCATGTCGCGCTGGCGATATCCGCTGACCGGCACATCCACCGTCAGCACTAGGGCGGCATACCGGGCCTGCCGCGCGCGCCGCACCATCTGTTCGGCGATGGCGCGGTCGCTCATCACATAGAGCTGCAGCCATTGCATGCCTTCGGGCGCGGCGTCGCGCACCGCCTCGATGCGGCAATTGGAAGCGGAGGACAGGATGAAGGGCACGCCGGCCGAGGCGGCCGCGCGAGCCATGTCGATGTCGCCGCCGGCCCGCACCAGTCCGCTCAGCCCGAGCGGCGCAATGCCGAACGGGGCGCGCCACGACTGGCCGAAAACCCGGATGGCGGTGTCGATCGACGACGTGTCCTGAAGCTGTTGCGGCAGCAGGCAAAGCGCCTGCAGGTCGGCCCGGTTCCGCTGCAGACATTGCTCGTCCTCGGCTCCGCCCTCGACGTAATCCGCAACGAACTTCGGCAGGCAGCGATGCGCTTGCCGCTGCATGTCCGCAATGCTCAATATCTGGCTGCTTCCCATCTGGGCGCTTGTGCTCCGGGCCTGCCTGTTCATGAAAGGGGCGGAGCGGCATGCCTGCACGCCGCCTCGCCGCTGTTTGCCGCCTTCAGCCGCATTTGCGGCAGTTGGCATTAGAACGGATAGTGGCGCGGGGCGGTCTGCACCGAGATCCAGCGCAGGTCGGTGAACTCGGCAATCGCCGCCTTGCCGCCGAAGCGGCCGAAGCCGCTGCCTTTCACCCC
>NZ_FZOT01000056.1 GCF_900188095.1 Noviherbaspirillum humi
ATCGTCACTTCATCCGCAATACGGAACCGCCATGCATACCATCGCCAATGTCTCCGGGTCGAATCCATCGAAGCAAGCGTCGCAGCGCCCCTGGCGGCGCTGGGTCGTGGCGCTCATGTCGGTGCTGCTGCTCCTGCAGGCCACCGTGTCGGCCTTTCCCGCCCACGCGCAGATCGCCCCGGCCACATCGGCGCCGGCCGGTCAGCGCGCCATCATGGACGCGGCCCGCAACGGCGTGCCCATCGCCCATATTGCACCGCCCTCGGCCGGCGGCGTCTCGCGCAACCAGTTCGAGCAGTTCAACGTCGCGCCCAATGGCCTCATCCTCAACAACAGCACCAATCCAACGCTGACCCAGCAAGGCGGCTGGATCAGCGGCAACCTGCAGCTCGGTCCGGTGCCGGCGCGCATCATCCTCAATGAAGTCATCGGCCCGGACGCATCACAGCTGCGCGGCACGATCGAAGTGGCCGGCCGCCGCGCCGACATCGTCGTCGCCAATCCCAACGGCATCCGCTGCGACGGCTGCGGCTTCCTGAATACCGGCCATGCCACGCTGGCCACCGGCGCGCCGCGATTCAACGGCGACGGCTCGATCCGTGCCATCGACGTGCGCCAGGGACAGCTCACCGTCGGCGGCAACGGCCTGAATGCCGCCAACATTGAACAACTCGACCTGATCGCGCGCGGCATCGTGCTCGAAGGCGAGGTCTGGGCGCAAAACCTCAACGCCATCGCCGGCGCCAACGAGGTGCTGTACGGCACGCTGCGGCAGACCGTACAGCCCGGCAACGGTGCCGCACCGCGGTTCGCCGTGGACATCAAGGACCTCGGCGGCATGCATGCGAACCAGGTGTATCTCATCGCCACCGAAAAGGGTCTCGGCGTGAACAGCACCGGCCGCCTGGCGGCCCTGCAGGGCAACCTCGTGCTCTCTGTCGATGGCGACCTGACGCTCAAGGACAGCTACGCCCGGCAGGACATGCAGCTTGCCGCCACCGGCGCCGTCACGCTCACCGGCCAGACCAAAAGTGAA
>NZ_FZOT01000025.1 GCF_900188095.1 Noviherbaspirillum humi
CTCGGCTGGCTCGGCCATGCGCGCACCGACGGCAAGGCCGCGCCGCGCGGCGAAGGCATCGAACTGCGCACCGATGCCGCCGCCGCCATCCGGGCGGCAAAAGGCTTGCTGCTCACCGCCGAAGCCCAGCCCCATGCCAACGGTGCCCAGCTGGAACGGCAGCTCTTGCGGCAACTGCTCGACGCCGCCCTGCAGCTGGCCGAACGGCAAGGCGAGCAAGCGCTGCACCAGCATGCGAACCAGCCCGAGACCGGGCACGGCAATCAGCGCATCGATGATGACGCCGTGCCGGCCGGCCGCAGCGAGCAAGGCCACCAGGCGCAGCTGGCCCAGGCGCTGCACGACCTGGAAAACGGCAGCAATACCGCCAAGCAAAAGCACCACGGCGGCCAGCGCCTCATTGCCGCCAGCGGCCCGGACGGCATCGCGCTGGCCAGCGGCCAAAGCATGACGCTGACGGCGCAGACCAACATCGACCAGATCGCCCAGCGCGACAGCAACCAGACCAGCGGCCGGCGCTGGATCCACAACGTCGGCGAATCGATTTCCCTGTTCGTCGGCGGAGCAAAGGCAAAGGTGAAGGACACCTTCAAGCTGATCGCGGCCAAGGGCGGCATGACGCTGCAGGCGCAGGACGGGCCGATGAGCCTGGCGGCGCAGCAGGAGCTCACCATCAGCAGCGTGGGCGGCAAGGTGGTGATCCAGGCGCCGCAGGAGATCCTGCTGGCGGCTGGGGGCGGGTATATCCGTATCGGGCGGGATATCGAGGTGCATTGTCCGGGGCAGCAGTCGCAGAAGGCGGCGAAGTTTGATCTCAACGGGCCGGCTTCCCTGTCGGCGAGCTTGCCCTCGCTGCCCCAAGCCACAGCACGGGAGTCTGCCCGGTTCAGCCAGCAGATCGATCTCAGCGACTTCATCGGCATGGACCCGGAGACCCGCACCGCGATAAGGCAGATGCCCTACGAGGTTCGCACGCCCGACGGCAAGGTAATCCAGCGCGGCTTCACCGACCTGCGCGGCGACACGGCGCGTATCTACACCGACAGCGAGCAGAAGCTGATCCTCGACGTGGGCGACGGCGAATGGTCGCTGTCCATGGACATGAAGCATCGAACCGCAGCAGGAGAGTCGTGATGTTGAAAGAGAAAGAAACAGGCATGCCGTCAAATGAGGATCGTTCGATGGAACCGATGCCTATCACGGCAGTGCCCCCAGAATCCGAACGGTCCGACGACGATTTCTCTTCAGACCGTCCACCTGAAAGTGGCCCACCGAATGCCGCAACGACGCAAGACAAGCCAGCCGTTCATGAAACGCCTATCTTCGAAGATGAAGCTTCCGGACAGCCGTTTGAAGCCATGGAGCCTCCCATACGTGAATGGCGCGGGCCTCTCGAGGGAATGTTGGAACTGCGCGTCAATGATTGGCACGGCCAGCCCATCCCTCATCTTGCCATCCGGGTGATGAACAACAAAAAGGTGGTGTTTGATGGAAAGACGGATGCCAAAGGCCAGGTTCCCAGCATCACTGGCTTGAAAATCAATACGACATTCGAGATCCACGTCCGCCGGGACTCGGGCAAGTACAAATTCGCTGCAATTGGAAAAATCCACGGCGAGGAAAATTACGCCTGCCTGCAAAGTCCGAAGACCCGTTTTGAGTTCAGCACCGAACCGCATACGGGCGGGCCTGGCAATGCGGACACTCAGAAGGACAAGATTGCAGCCAGCCACAACCAAAAACCGGCCGCTCAACCCGTTATCACTGGAAACCCGGACAAGAAGCCTGAGCTAGAAGCGGGAAGAAATAAAGATGGCTACCCTAAAGCCACCGTGCTCGATGGCCTGCGCAATTTCCTCAACCAGAACAGGGATGATCTGGTTCCCGCCACGGCGACGTCGTCCGATATCGAGGTGGCGAAGCGCCTGATCGAATTCGCCGAGAAGCAGGCCTGCTGGGAGTACAGCCACGGCATCACCAGCGATGCCTACGTCAAGCAGATGCAGAACAAGACCTTCGTCGAGCCGTCGGCCAAACCCAAGCGAAGTTCCAAAGGCATGTGCAACAAGTACGTCAAGATCGCGCTGTGGTATGCCTACCATGTCGGCGACGATCTGAAGCTGATTGGCAGCGGCGTCAGTCCGGCCCGCCTGATGGGCAAGGCGTTACTGGATGCGGGGTTCAAGGAAATATCGAGTGAGCTTCCTGATGCGCGCTGGGCTGCGCCGGGGGATGTGATCGTGTATGAAAAGAAGGGGTCACCTTCAGCGGACGGGCATATCGATATACGAACCTACGATGGGTATATCAGCGATTTTTGGACGCCAAATTTTCCGGTTCAGAGATTTAAGGTGATCGGCATCTATAGAAAATGCTATGACCCTATGCCTGCAAAGAGGATGCGCGCTTTTCTTATGACAATCGCTTCGAGGGAGGCCGAACAAATTTTTACTAATGACGGTTATGAGGAAGCGTACCGCACTTTACCAAGAACGGGTAAGTTTAATGACTTTACGAGTCATCCATTTGCCAACAACAGGAAAGCACCGAATGCATCAGGCGCTTACGGGATACTCGAATCGACTTGGAGACTTTATTTACCATATGTTGAAGTAGGACCCGACGGTTTAACTTTTTCGCCAAGAATGCAGGACTGCCTTGCCATCGCAATAATGGAACAGGTCGAAAACGTACTTAAATTAGTACGAACTGGCGAAATAGAAGCGGCAGCAACTATCTTGGCAAAAAGAGATTGGCCATCATTTCCCGGCGGTTCCCAGTCAGGGAGATATACAAAGGAGCAAATGTTGGCGAATTTCAACCGGTTTTTGGGGCAGATGAAATGATCGTGGATATCCATTCGCCAAAATTTTTAATTCGTCTCGCCTTTTTAGTGGCTTTATTAATTCAGTTCAGGGTATATGCAAATGAATCTGTAAAGCCAAATATCTGTAACTCTTTTGCAAACGGAAAACCAAAAGCGGTACTACTCAATTCAGCCGGCCATGCCGTCAGCAAAATAGATTTAGGAAATGTCTCTATTCATACCAGCACGTTCGATGGAAATTTTTTTATTTCGAATTCAAATTATAGGTTGATTGTTTATCCTAAACGCCTAGAGATACGTGAGGGATGTTCAAATGCCACCTGCTTTTTCAAGAAAGCTGCAAAACCTCGGTGTCAAGGTACCTCCGAATTTGAACTGAGTGCTGGTATCAATCCTAGAAATTTTCGACCGGGCGTTTTTGCCAGCAGCCTTATGATTTCGTTCTTCGATCCTAGGCTTATCAATCCAGAGGCAGTTGAAATCAAACTGCTTTTCGATGAAAAGATAGTCGGTTCCCTTTCATTACCTTGGGTCGAGATAGAAAATTCCGATTCTTTGGAAAATGAACTTCGCTTTTTGTCGAAGGGCAGCATTAATCAGATCGAGATATCGGTCATAAATAGCGGTACTGAGTCAGTAAGCTTGATGTCGTGGCAGACAGATCCGATAACGGCACCAGATTTGCTGATTGCAGACGCCTCTTGTTCAGGCAGAACGCTTGGGCCAAAGGAAACGTGCCGGTTTTTTTTAAGGAAGACTAGTCAAGGAAAGCCCCAGGGTAAGGTATATCACTGGCTACTTCCTACAAATTTCATTGAAAGTTCACTTCATTTAACTGTTATTCAAAACACTAGTGAAAATCCACGCGTGAGTTCAAAATTTAAATGATTCAGATGTGGCCGTGGCCGAAGTGCTCCTGCGCAGAGCTTCGTGATAAATAAGATGTCGGTGTTGTGATCTGTCTTTGTTAATGTTGAATGAGATGGTTTTAAAATAGAGTGTCTTTCAGGTTTCAGGGTCCGGCTCACTGGACTGCACTGCCAAAAATTTTTCTGCAGGCAGTTTGAATAAATATCGCAAACTCTACGCCATGCGGCTTGTTATTAATAAATCAGGTCAAAACAAGGAAATTGATAAATAATAAATTGTCGCGTGGTACGCTTAAGCTACCAAGATGCTTCGGAAGGCTGGTCCATGCCCATTTATAGAGAATATGATAACCGCGAAAACAAAGAGCTAGCCGAAGCTCTATTCAAATGCATCCTTGATCAATTTCCACTCTTTAAATATGAGCTTGGCGAAACCGATCAACTCGATGTTTGTATTAACCTCCCGGTTCAAAAAAGTTTGAAGTTTGAAACTTCCCTATATTTGGATCACGATATGCTATCGCTAGGTATCGATCACTTCAGATTCGTGTACTTTCCGGTGGCAGATGAGGAAGTGCGGAAAGTGTACGAAGTTGCAGCGGTAGGCTTCCTTAGTGGAACCTACCAGATAACACATGAATATCGAGGGAAGACAAAAATTCGCACGGTACTTGAGAAACAAAAAGACTTACCATGCATGGTAAGTTCGATCTCTGAGACATCGTTCTGGCCACCATGGAAAAAAACGTATGTCGTGTGGCGAAACGATCTTGCTGATAGCGAAAACGACATCCTGGGCTCGTAGGAATTTAAACTAATCCAACTCGCTAGTGTTTCCAGCGGCTGCAGTATGTGATCAATCAAGCATTGGATGGGCGTTACCGATCCGGCATTCGTTTATTGAGCAAAAAGCGTCAAGCAGCATATCGATCTGCATGAGACGGGGTTTATGACCGGTAGGTTGCCCTGTTCTCCCTTATCACTAGGATTCAGACACGTAAAAAACCTGTCTGCTAGCCTTCCTAAAGGCGTCACAGGTTCAGCTTAAGATTTCCACGCAGCCTACTTCCTCGTCTTGAACGAATACCAAGGCATCACCTGCTTCAGCGACGCGACGTTTCCTGCATGGTCGGCGTCATACCCCGCCAATCCCGCGATCGCCCCCTGCCAGCGCCGGCTGCGCAGCAGGGTTAGCAGGCTCACGATGGCCGGTTCCTCGAGCGTCTCCTTGAGGCAGGCCAGGTAATACTGCTCCCGCAACAGCGGAATGAAATGCAGACCGAACTGCGCGGCGGCGGCGGCGAGGCCGAAGCCGGCGTCGGCCTGGCGGGAGGCGATGGCGGCTGCGACCGAGAGGTGGGTGGCTTCCTCGTCGCCGAAGCCGCGTATGCGGGACGAGTCGATGTTCTCGGCGGCCAGCAGCTGTTCGATTTCGAGCCGGGTGCCGGAGCCGGTCGGGCGGTTCACGAAGCGCACGTCTTCCCGCACCAGGTCACGCAGTCCTTTGATGGCAAGCGGATTGCCGGGTGCCGCCATCAGGCCCTGCTGCCGGTTGAGGAAGGTGATCAGCTTGTGCTTGCCGGGCTTGAGCAGTTTCTTGAAGGCCTTCTGCGTCAGCGAACCCCGCGCCCGGTCCTCGCTCACATGGAAGCCGGCCAGCAGGCAGTCGCCGCGCGAAAGCGCTTCCACGCATTCCATGCTGCCTCTGAACTGGAGGTCCAGATGCAGCTTGGCTTCCTCCGCCATGAATTCCTTCAGCCGCGGCAGCGCCAGGTCATGACTGGCATGCAGCGTGATGACATGGGCATGCGGGTCGAAGGCAAGGGCGAATTCCCGCTCCATCTGCGCTACCAGGTTGTCGATGTGCGGCAGCGCCCGCGCCTTGGCGCGCTGCTCGGCGAAGAGCAGCTTCTCGCCGAAGCCGGTCAGCCGCGCCCGCTTGCCGCGCTCCCATTGAATCAATTCCTGGCCGAGGTCTGCTTCCCATTTCTTCAGCGCCCCCCAGACATGGCGGTAGGACAGCCCGAGATGCCGCGCGCTTTGGGCAATGGAGCCGGTGCGGTGAATGGCGGCCAGCAGGTCGAACAGGGGATTGTCGAGCTGGTGCTGCGCTTCGGGCGTCTCGGTGAAGCTGTAGCTGAATTTCAGGTGGAGCATATGCAAGCCGGTTCATATTGGAGTGGTGCAAGGCGGTCTGTACCATAGCACAACGTCAATTTCGCCTCGGCAGCGCGAACTTCGAACGAGGTTCATGCGAGAGGAGTCAACTCGATGATGGGGAGTGCATGATGAAAAAATGGGCAAGATGGGGGCTGGCCGCCGGCCTGCTCGCCACATCGTTGATGGGGTCGGGCGGCGCCTGGGCGCAGCAGGTGCTGCGCCTGTCCACCACCACCAGCACCGACAATTCCGGCCTGCTGCAATACCTGCTTCCGATCTTCGAGGCCAGGAGCAATCTCAAGGTCCAGGTCATCGCCGTCGGCACCGGCAAGGCGCTGGAGCTGGCGAAGAATGGCGATGTCGATGTCACCCTGGTCCATGCGCGTGCGGCGGAGGAAAAGTTCGTCGCCGAGGGCCATGGCGTGAACCGGCGCGACGTGATGTACAACGATTTCCTTATCGCCGGCCCGGTGTCCGACCCGGCCGGCATCAAGGGCAGCCGCGACGTCATGCAGGCGCTGCGCAAGATCGTCGACAGCAATGCGCGATTCATTTCGCGCGGCGACAACTCCGGCACCGACATCATGGAGAAGGCATATTGGAAGCAGCTCGGCGCCCAGCCGAAGGGCAGCAGCTACGTCGCCGCCGGCCTCGGCATGGGCGAGGTGCTGAACATGGCGGCGCAGATGCAGGGCTATACCCTGACCGACCGCGCCACCTATGGCGCCTACAAGGCCAAGACCGGGCTGATCGTCGCCGTCGAGGGCGACCCGAAGATGTTCAATCCCTACGGCATCATCGCCGTCAATCCGGCCAAGTACAAGGACATCAACTACAAGGGCGCGATGCAGCTGATCGACTGGATGACTTCGCCGGAAGGGCAGAAGAAGATCGCCGAGTTCAAGGTGGACGGCCAGCAGGTGTTCTTCCCGTCGGCGAAATGAGCGCTCGTGCCGGCCAACGGAAATCGCAGGAAGCTTGCCGGTGCGGCACGCGTGATGGCGGAAATGGGCCTCCCATAGTGGTTTGATGCGGCAGGCATCCGCGTCGTCCTGCGCCAGTAGAAGCGCCCTGCATACCGGATCGCTTGAACATGCGGAGCGCCAGGGCAGCCGTGCCCGGGCCGCCCGGCGGCGGCGAACCGCTGCTCGCGCAATGCATGTCCGGGCCGGGAAGGCAAGCCGCCTGCGGGAATGCAGCGCATGCCCGTCAGCCGAATCGCGTCCGTATCGGCAGCAGGCCGCTCAGTGCTTCGCAACGAACTCCCGCATCCACCCCAAGCCCTCCACCGTTCCGCGCGCCGGCCGGTATTCGCATCCGATCCAGCCTTCGTAGCCGAGCTCGTCGAGCAGGCGGAACAGGTAGGGATAGTTGAGCTCGCCGGTGTCCGGCTCATGCCGCCCGGGCACCCCGGCAATCTGGACGTGGCCCACATGGGGCAGATACTGCCTCACCTTGGTCGCGATGTCGCCCTCCACGATCTGCGCATGGTAGAAGTCCATCTGCACCTTCAGGTTGGGCGCGCCCACTTCCTCGCGGATGGCATGGGCCTCCGCCTGCGTGTTGAGGAAGTAGCCGGGAATGTCGCGGGTGTTGATCGGCTCGATCATGATCTCCAGCCCGTGCCTCGCGGTTTCGGCGGCGGCATGGCGCAGGTTGTCGATATACAGGCGGCGACGCGGTTCACGCTGCGCATCCGGCGGCAGCAGTCCGGCCATCACATGCAGCCGCGGCGTGCCGAGCGCCTTGGCGTAAGCGATCGCCTGGCCGAGGCTGGCGCGAAACTCCGCCTCCCTGCCGGGGAGGCTGGCCATGCCGCGTTCACCCTGGCTCCAGTCACCGGGCGCCAGGTTGAACAGCACGTTTTTCAGGCCATGGGCCTGCAGCCGGGCGGCGATGTCTTGCGCCGGGAACTCATAGGGAAAAAGAAATTCGACCGCCTCGAAGCCCGCTTCGGCGGCGGCCGCGAAGCGCTCCAGGAAGGGCACTTCATTGAACATCATGGACAGGTTGGCGGCAAATTTGGGCATGGCGTCTCCGTGGCTGCGTTGTCCGGCTGGCAACCGGCATGCGTCGATTGTAGCCGGTGCCCAGGCATCGGGGCGCCGCATGCCTGCGGCACCCGTCCGGTCAGCCTCCGCCGTAGTTCGCCGCCTGGCCGGCCTCGTCTTCTTCCGCCGCCGTCTGGCGCTGGCCGAGATAGCGTGTCAGCGCATCATCGAGGTTCGGCAGCAGCAGGCCATGCTCGCTGTGCAGCGCGCTCCACGCCGGCCGCGCCGCCGTCCAGCCGAAGCTGGCGGCGGGGCGGGCTTCCAGACGGCCGGCATCGATTCCCGCTTTCTCGCAGGCCTTCAGCGCCAGGTCGGCCCAGCTCAGCGGCTGGGCATTGGTCAGATGCCAGATGCCGCTGGCGCGGTCGATCAGCAGGTCCAGGCAGGCATGCACCAGGTCCGGCACATAGGTCGGCGACACCACCATGTCGCTCGCGGCGGCGAAGGATTCCCCCTTGGCCAGAGCCTGCAGCGCCAGGGTGACGAAGTTGTGCTTGTCCCAGGGGCCGAAGAAGGCGCTGGTGCGCACCACCAGCGCATCCGGGCAGTTCTCCAGCACACGCTGCTCCGCCTCCGCCTTGCTGCGGCCGTAGACGTTGAGCGGATTGACCGGGTCGCTTTCCACATAGGGCGTGCCCTTGGCGCCGTCGAACACCAGGTCGCTGGAAAAGGTCAGCAGCTGCACGTCGTGCCGGATGCAGGCAATCGCCAGTACCGATGGGCCGTAGGCGTTCTCGCGCATGCAGCGCTCGACATCGTGCTCGGCATCGTCCACGCGCACGTAGCCGCCGGCATTGATGATGGCCCAGGGCCGGTGTCGCTCGATCGCCGCTTCCACCGAATCCGGATCGGCGATGTCCATCTCCTGCCGCGTCATCAGGCGGTAGGCGATGTTGCGGGTTTCGCAGATGCGGGCGAAGGCCGCGCCGAGGGTGCCGGTGGCGCCGCTGATGAGCACCGGCTGCACCAGGTGCTCGCGCGCATGCTGGCGCTCGGCGCTGAGGGATGCCAGCGCGTCGCGGCTGGCTACCGGCGGACAGAAGAAGCGACCGGGCCGGCGCCACCAGCCCTGGCCCTGCAGCACCGGGTGCGACGGCTCGCGCCGCACCGACAGCTCCCGCATCAGCCGCGCCACCGCCGTTGGCCGCGGCCGGCCGCTGCGCACGTCGAACGGTCCCGGCTCATAGTAGCCGTGGCAGGCGGTGACGAGGCAGTTCCAGTCATAGGAGCCGAGCAGCGCCCATACCGTGACGGCGCGCACGTCGGCGCCGCTGTCGCGCGCTTCCTGCGCGGCTTCCCAGATCTCCAGCAGCCAGCGCAGCTGGTCTTCGCGGTTGGAGTCGATATGCGCCTCGGTCACCGCGATCGGCAGGCGATAGCGCTCCCAGCATTCCTGCAGCAGCGGGCCGATGCCCGGCGTCGGCACGGCCAGCGCCCGCGGCGCCTCGATGTCCGCATGGTGATACTCGTGATACGTATGGACGAAGCGCTCCGGATAGCGCTCCACCCGGTGGTCCACCCAGCGCTCGCTGGTGATGTAGTAGTTGGCGCCGATGATATCCGGCGGGCAGGCGTTGTCGCGGAACCAGAGGAAGTCCTGTTCCGGAATGCCGGTGTCGAGCAGGTAACGCCACATCGGATGTTCCGGGCCGACCTTGCCGCACAACAGGTCCCAGGACAGCCAGCGCCGGTCGTTGTAGAAGTTGGCCAGCTCCGCCATCTCCGGCGTGCTGTAGGTCTTGCCGAGGTCGTCGGTCTGGACCAGCTTCGCCTCCGGGTTGACGGCGCGGATGGCGCGCATCGACAGCACCACCGCCTTGCATTGCGTCAGCAGCGCCTGGATGAAGGTGCGCTCGTCATGGCCGTGCGGGTACCACACGCCGTACAGGCCGGAAAAGCGGGCGGTGGTGAGCGGTTCGTTGACCGGGGTGTAGTACTCCACCCAGGGATAGCGCTGCGCCACCGCGCCGGCGAACTCCGCCAGCTTCTCAGGAAACTGCGGATCGATCAGGCTGGTGTGGCGCGGGCCGCTGCCATGGTGCACCAGGCCGACGATGGGCGTGACGCCGAGGCGGCGCAAATGCGGCAGGCGTTCGTCCGGCCATGACCAGTCGGCGCTGTCCAGTCCTTCGGGCGCGGTGCGCTCCCACAGCACCGGATAGCGGATGGCCTTGATGCCGAGCGAGGCGAAGCGCTCCAGGTCTTCGCGCCGGCCGGCATGGCCGTTTCTTTCCATCTGGCTGAAGTAATCGTCCAGAACCCGGTTGACGGTGCATTCGAGTCCGCCCCATAGCTCGATGTGCTGATTCATAGGTCGAATGTCGTTATCCATGGTTTGAGGTAATGATTCGAGGGAGATAAGGCTTCGACGAGCCGGACGTCATGCGGCGTCCGGCTCGATTGACGGGCGGCCGCTTCCGGCCGCCGCTGGGTCTTGATCCGTGCTTGCTCTGGCTATGCGGTTGTTCAGTCAGTCGCGAGCGGCGGCACGGGATGCGCTCGACGAGCCGGCTTGCAGCGGGAAGGCATCTTCCTGGGCGACTTCGTCCTGGTCCTCCCAGGCGTCGAGCTGCTTGATCAGGTTGTGCATTTCCGATGCGGTGACGTTCCAGGAGGTGCGCGACAGCTTCTCGCGCATCATCCTGACCTTCTTGCGCTTCTCATCGCTCGACATGCCGATGACGCGTTCGCAGGCGGCGATGAAGTCCTGCGTGCCGTTGGCGATTTCCACCACGTCGCTGTGCAGGTCGACCACGTCCTTAATCGGCGTGGAGACGATGGGCAGTTCGGCCGCCATGTATTCCAGCGACTTGGTGGGGCTGATGAACTTGGTGGACTCGTTCAATGCGAACGGCATCAGGCAGACATCCCAGGCCGCGAGGAAATGCGGCAGGGCGGTATAGGGCTGCTGGCCCATGTAGTGAACGTTCGGCCGCTGCGGCAGGATGGCGGGATCGATCTTCACCACCGGCCCGACCAGCACGAGCTGCCACTCGGGATGGGCATCTGCCAATGCGCCGACCAGATCGACATCCAGCCGCTCGTCGATCACGCCATAGAAGCCGAGGCGCGGTCGCGGCAGGTTCTGGTGCGTCGGATGGGCGATGTTGCGGTCCAGCGCCTGGCGGAAGTGGTTGACGTCGACGCTGCTCGGGAAGCAGTGCGCATTGCGGTTGCGCTGCCGCTTCGACTGATAGAGGCTGGGGCCGCCGGCGAACACCAGGTCGGCCATGTCGAGCAGCTTGCGCTCGCGCTCCACCAGATGCGGCGGCGGGTTCTTGAAGGCGCTGAGTTCATCCATGCAATCGTAGATGACATGCTGGGCCCGGACTTCATCGAGCAGCGGCAGCGCCATAGGCGTGTAGAACCAGACGATGGGATTATCCAGTCCATCCGCCACTTCCTGAACCATCTGGCGCAGGTAAGGCATTTGCGCATCGTGGAAGCCGAATTCCCTGACGGGGGTCAGGGGACGGTAGACCGTAAGATTGGGAAGCGGCCGGGATTCGCTCAGTTCCGGCGGGCCGTCACGGAATTCGGGTTCCTCGAAGAAAATGATCTGATAATTTTCCGCGAGTCGGGACAGAAGATGCTGGGGGCGCTGATAGACGAAGTCCCAGCGCAGGTGAGAAAAGACGATTATCGAGCGCATTCAATCTCCGGATCTTGGCAGGCTGTTGACTAAGTATTGACTAACTAATAAGGATGAGAAGGCGGAAAGCCGGATTTGTTCCCACTCTTGAGACCATTCAAACGATTCGTTGCCTCCGGTCATTTCAAAACACGCCAAAGAAGAACAGCAGCAACAACGTGAGCAGTATCGAGACCACGAGAGAGCCGAAACAGCCCAGCTTGCTGGAAAAGAAGAAGAACATGGCGCGTCATGAAGGGCAGAGGCTGGTTGAAAACGAAGTCTGCCTTGTCTGCGGCAAAGGGTGGTTGCGCTTCATCACCATTGATGAGGGAACCGGTAGCAGGCGGTGCCTGCGCGAACGCCCGGCAGGCATGCCGGCGAACTCGGCGCGGCGTCCGCGCTCTACCCGTGGGGATCAGCCAAGGAGAGGCATCGATGAAGCAAAGAGACGTGCAGGACGGCGCGGGCATCACATGGACCTGCGTACAAGCCTTCAGCGGCGCGGAAACGCCGGCTGCGCGCGAAGCGCAGAAGCGGATGACGAACGCGGATGAAGAGGTGGCGGTGGTTTGCACGCCGAGCGGCGGCGAACAGACGGTGCGCCTGTCCTTGCCCGCCGCCTGGCGGGAGCAGATGGCGGACGATCAGCTGCTCGCCGCGATCGAGGCGCATCGCGGCGACGCGGAGGAACGCCGGGCGTGAACCGCTACGCCACCTTTATCTGCGCGGCGGCCGGATCGCTTTCATGGACGGCGAGCAGATTGATGCCCAGCTCGAAGACCTGGTAATCCAAGGCCTGCAGCATGCCGCGCAGGTCGGCCTCGTTCGTCTTGATCTTTTCCACCAGAAGCTGCGGCCGGCACTTCTGCAGCGTGGCCCGTCCGCCTTCCAGCGCTTCGAATTCCATGCCTTCGATGTCCAGCTTGAGGAAGTCGAGACGTTCCAGCTGCAGGTCGTCCAGCGCCAGCATCCGCACTTCCTGCGTCCTGTCATCGCCATAGTCGAGATCCTGGCCGATGAACTCGTTATGCTCCCGCCGGCGCAGCTCCACGCTGCCGAAGCTCGACGGAATGAAATAGTTGGGTTGCGGGGCGCGGATGGCGCCGGTCTGTCCGCCGATGGCGGCCCAGAAGGCGCGGGCGTTGAAGCAATTGTTGAGCGCGATGTTCCCGGCCAGCGCATAGAAGATCCGTTCCTGCGCCTCGAAGGCCAGCACCTGTCCCCAGCCGTGCATCAGCCGCGCCCATTCGAGGGTGTGCACGCCGACATTGGCGCCGCAATCCAGCGCCACCACCCCGGCGCCGAAATGCTCCCGCCGCAGCAGCAGCAACTGCATCACCGAATTCACTTCCTCCGGATCGAAGCAGCCGGCATTGAGCAATTGGAAGCCGACGCCATAGCCGCCTTCCGGCAGCAGCCGGTAGTCATGGCGGTTGACCAGCATGCTGCCATGGTTGGTGGAAGCGAGGACGAAGGCGGCGGGACGTCGGGGAAGGTGGTTCATCGGTGGGCTCCGGCATGGGCTGGGTGAGGGCTAGTCCGGAAACTGTACGAGCTGGCTTGCGCGGGCGCTACCTGACTGATGTCATGCCCGATTCATGGGAGGCTGTGTCTTGCCCGGGCACGGATGAAGTGAAGAAGACTTGCCTCATGCGATCGAAGGGAAGGCCGGTCCGGCGGTTCTTGCCTCGACCGGCCTTTCACGGCTTGACCGCTTAATTGCGGGTGATGAGTGCGCCGTTTGTCGTCAGGCTGCCGGTTGGGGCGACGATACCGCCGCTCCGGGCAACGAGGCTGCCGCTCGATGCGCTCAGGTCCGCCCCTGTCATGGTCGGCGCGCCATTGAAGAGGGTCAGGCTGCCGCCTGTGGTCAGGCTGCTGGTGCCGACGAGGGTGACGCCCGTGTTGGTCAGGCTGCCGCCCAGGGTGACGCTGCCGCCGGCAGGATAGCCGCTGCTCACGGTGATCGGCCCGCCGTTCAGCGTCAGGCTACCGCCCGTGGTGGCGTAGCCGGAGCCCGAAGTGGAAAGGTTGCCGCCGACCGTCAGATTGCCGCTCTTGATGGCAGTGCCACCCGTGGTGATCGAGCCGCTTGCGACGAGACTGCCGCCAACCAAGACGCCGCCGCTCATCGCAGCACCGCTGTTATCGTAGGTCTTGCCGGCGACCGGAACAGTGATGGGAAGCAGTAACATGCCTGACGGCGTTGCCTGCAAAGCGATTGCCTTCGGAGCAGGAGCAGGAATCGGGGCCGGAGCAGGGGCCGGAGCAGGAGCCACGTTGCCGCCGCTCAGGCTCATGGCGCTGCCGCTGAAGGCAAGCTCGCGGCCTTGCGGTTGCGCCGCCTTCACCTCCGGAGCAAGTCGCACCACGCCATCCCTGATGTGCAGCGAGGCTGCCTGCACCGTACCGCTATTGCTGACGACCGCGCCGGCCAGCTTCCCGGCCGCCCGGGCGTCCATGTACACGGTGCCGCCCTCGGCGATGATCATGTGCCGGTTCTCCACCAGGCTCTTGACGGTGGCGCCGTCAACCTTGATGTCCACCAGGCCATTGCCGCTCAGGTTCAGCGCCACCTTGTCGCCGGCAGCCATCGCTACCGAACCCAGCCTGGCGGTGATCACGCCTTCGTTGCGCACGCTCGGCGCCAGCAGGCTGACGTAGCCGCCTTCGCCTGCCATGATCGTTCCCTGGTTGACGACCTGCGCGGCGCCTGTCTTGCGCGCGAAGAGATAGCGGCCAGCCTTGAAGTCAGGGTCGGCGATGCTCATGGTGGAAGCCGCGAGGCTTCCCACGTTGACCTGGGCGGTCGGGCCGAACAGGATGCCTTGCGGATTGACGAGGAAGACCTGGCCGTTGGCTTGGAGCCGTCCGTAGATCTCGCTGGGCGCCGTGCCGGTGACGCGGTTGAGCGCGATGGCGCTGCTGTCTGGCTGATTGAAGCGCACGGCGGCATCGCGGCCGATGTCGAAGCGCTTCCATTCGATGATGGCTTTGAGTGTGGACTGGTTCACCGTCATGGAGGCGCCGCTTTGCGCCACACTGACCGCGCCGGAAACGACACGGCCGCCGGAGGGCAGCGTCTTCGGCGCCACCTCGGCCATGGCCGAATGCATGGCGCCCATTGAAGCCAGCAGGGCGGCGCAGGCATTGACCAGCGCAAGGCGCCACGGCGACCCATGCCCGCTGTCTGCATGCCCTGCCTTTGACCGGCCGTGGCCGATGGCCCCGGCCGCAGCGCGGAGCGCGGGTTGTTGGGTGGGCGAATGAAGGTCGTTTGAATGCTGCGGATTTTCCATGCTGGCCTCGGGTTTGTGTCGAAGACAATTGATAAAAATTCAACTTCAGCATAGAAAAGGCGGACGGCTACCGCCATATGACAAAGGTCACGAAGCCAGCGCCTGTCGTGCCGCGCTCACGCTGTTGCGCAAGGTGTTTCCGACAATGCGTTGGCTTGCCGGCACATGATGCACAGGGATAGGCGATGCCTTGGCTGCGATGAGCGGACGGATCGACGCGTGTCTGATCGATAGCAGAAAACCGGTGCCGAAAAAGAAGAAGGGCGGTCGCTTGGACCGCCCTTCGTCGAAATGAAGCGCTCATGGGCATCAGGGCTTCGGTGGTTCAGGCAGGCGTGGCCGCCTGCCTTGAAGCCGTCAAGCCGTGGCCGCCGCCACCAGTTCGGTCGCGTTCGGCAGCGATGCCAGGCGCATCGCCAGCGACCACGCCTGCTCCGACTTCGCTGCGCCGATGATGGGCGTGCTCTGGTCGACGAACTTGGCCTTGAGCTGCTCGTCGCTCATCGGATGCTCGACGCTGCCGATCGCATGCTCGACGAAGACGTGCAGCTTGCGGCCGTCGACGGTGTCGATGGTGACGTCGGCGGAAGCCTCGTCGATGCTGTCGTCGACGACGGCTTCGACCCTGGAGCGCAGCGCCACCACGTCGTCGCGGGTGACGATCTCGTCGGCGTATTCATGCTCGCCGGCGCGGCCGAAGATGATGCCGGCGGCGCAGGAGTGGTAAACGCTGAACTTGCCCTGCAGGCCGTCGGCGGGCGTCTTCTTGCCGGTCAGTTCCAGCACCAGCGAATGCACCTTGATCGTCACCTTCGCGATGTCGGCCGGCTTCAGGTCGTACTTGTCGCGCAGCTGCACGCAGCCGTCGATGCTGGGGTGGATCACGATGCCGCAGGCGAAGGGCTTGTAGGTGTTGAGGGCGATCTCCCAGGTCTTGCCGAGGTTCTCGGTGACTTCCGACCAGTCGGTCTTGTCGGAGAACACCTGCAGCAGGCCGCGCGGCGCTTCCAGCGCGCGCTTGGAAGCGGTGAAGCCATGCTTGGCCATCAGCGCGGCGGTCATGCCGGCCTTGGCGGCGGCGCCGGGATGGAAGGGCTTGGTCATGGTGCCGAACTGCTCGCGCAGGCCGACCGGCTGCGAGGCGGCGATGCCGAGCGCCATCTGGGTGCGGGCGGCGTCGAGCTTGAGCAGGCGGGCGCAGGCGGCGGCGCTGCCGAGCATGCCGGTGGAGCCGGTGATGTGCCAGCCGCGGTCGTAGTGGTTCGGGTACACCGCGTTGCCGACGCGGCAGGAGACTTCGATGCCGATCACCAGCGCGTCGAGCATCTCGCGGCCGCTGCTGCCGATGCGCTCGGCCAGCGCCAGGATGGCGGAGGCAACCGGGCCGGCCGGATGGATGATGGTCTTCAGGTGGGTGTCGTCGAAGTCGAAGGTGTGCGAGCTGATGCCGTTGATCAGCGCGGCATTGGCCATGTCCACCTTTTCCTTGCGGCCGATGAGGGAAGCTTGCGGCGCCGGCTCGAATTCGGCGATGGCGGCGACTGCCGCCTGCACGGTCTCATGCTGGGACGGGCCGATGGCGCAGCCCAGCCAGTTGGCGAAGGTGCGGTGCGCTTCGCGCTCGACCTGGTCGTCCCAGCCGCGGGAAGGATGCTCGACGATGAACTTGGCCAGCATCTCGGTGATGCCGGGAGCGTTGTGGTCTGCCTTGACGGTGGTATTGCGTGCCATGTTTCTGCCTTACAGGAAATGAATGGTAGTTGAATCGGAAGTCGAAATTTCGGCCAAGCGCAGCCGCGCTGGCGGCCGCGTCATGGGTGCGGTTGCGTGATCAGTCCATCTCGAGCTTGCGGGCTTTGACCAGCGCGCTCCATTTGGCGATGTCCTTCTTCATGTAGTCGCCGAACTGCTCCGGCGTCATCGGCATGGTTTCAAGCGCCTCGCTCGACAGCTTTTCCTTCAGGTCGGGCGAGTTGATGGCCTTGTTGATCTCATCGTTCAGGCGGGTGACGATGGGCTTGGGCAGGTTGGCCGGCCCGACGATGCCATACCACTGCACGCCGTCGAAGCCCTTGTAGCCGAGCTCGTCCAGCGTCGGCACGTTGGGCAGCAGCGGATGGCGCTTGATGCCCGTCACCGCCAGCGGCTTGAGCTTGCCGGCCTTGATATGGGGCAGCGCCGCCGCCAGGCCGGGGAACATGGATTGCGTCTGGCCGCCGAGGGTATCCATGATGGCCGGGCCGATGCCGCGATACGGCACGTGCACGATGAAGGTCTTGGTGTCTTCCTTGAACTGCTCCATGACCAGGTGGGTCAGGGTGCCGGGGCCGGCGGTGCCGTAGCTGAGCTTGCCGGGGTTGGCCTTGGCATAGGCAACGAAGTCCTTGACCGAGTTCACCGGCAACGTTGGCGTCACCACCAGCACGTTCGGCGTGCCGCCCACCATGCCGATCGGCGTGAAGCCGTTGACGGCGTCGTACGGCAGCTTGCGCACCGCCGGGTTGGTGCCGTGGGTGCCGACATAGCCGAGCATCAGGGTATAGCCGTCGGGCGCGGCGCGGGTCACCGTCTGGCCGGCGATGGCGCCGCCGCCGCCGCTCTGGTTCTCGACGATGAAGGGCTGGCCGAGGGCCTTGGCGAGCCGGTCGCCCATGGTGCGGGCCACCAGGTCGACGCCGCCGCCGGGCGCCACCGGCGCGACGATCTTCACCGGCTTGTTCGGCCAAGCGTCCTGGGCCAGAGTCCAGGCCGGCAGCAGGGCGCCGGCGCTTGCGCCGAGGAGGGTGCTAAGGATGAGTCTCCGCTTCATTGTTGTCTCCTTCAAAGATAAGTTTGCGCAACCGCTCTCCGGCGGTTTTCACATGCGAGGCCATCAGGGCTTCGCAGCGTTCGGGTTGGCCCTGGCGGATGGCATCGACGATGGCGTGATGCTCGCGCAGGGAGTTCAGCATGCCGACGTCGGTCGATAAATTCTTCAGCCGCGCCAGGTGCAGCTTCTGCACGGCGCCCTGGTAGACGTCGCAGATCTGCCGGTTGCCGCTGGCATGGATGATGTCCCAGTGGAAGTGCAGGTTGGCTTCGTAATACGCCATGACATCCTTGGTCTCGGCGGCGGCGTTCATCGATGCCAGGTGCCGGTCCAGCTTCGCGATGAGCGCCGCGTCCGGCATGGTCGCCGCCACGCGGCCGGCGAAGGCGTCCAGCACCGAGCGCAGTTCGTACAGGTCGGCGGTTTCCCTGGCCGACAGCTGGCGCACGAACACGCCCGCATGCTTGCGCGATTCCACCAGCCCGGTGCTTTCCAGGTCGCGCAGCGCCTCGCGCACCGGCACCCGGGAAACGCCCAGACGGGCCGCCACCATTGGTTCCGTGATGCGGTCGCCCGGCGCCAGTTCGCCGCGCAGGATCAGCGCCAGCACCTCGTCCCGCACCACATGGGGCAGGGAGACGTGGCGGATCTGATCCAGCAGGCTGTCTTCCGTGGCGGCTTTCGCCCAAGGCATTTTCAAGGTCATGACGCATCGTGTATATCGTATACGGTATCCATTCTCTGGGCAGGCAGGCGTTCTGTCAAGCCTCTCGCCCTTGCCGGCAAGCCGCTTTCCCGTCATTCGCCAAGCCGGACGAAAAGCCGTTTCAACGCGTTAATAAAAATGAATCATACGAAGCGGGCGCAGTCGAAACGGCAAGGGCTTGTGTCGTAGACACCCAGGCAGTCATGCCAGCGGTTTCATCGTCACGAGCATGGCAGAAACGTTTCAGAGAAAAACAATGACGCAGATCGCAGTGAAGGAAGTTGTCCACTACAGTCAGCCGGAAACCGTTACCGACCGGCAAATCGATTCGAAGACGCTCTATTTCCAGCTTGACGGCAGCCCCGACGACGCGGCGCTGGCCGAGGGCGCCGATTACCTGCGCCGGCAGCTGGCCCAGGCGCGCGACCTGGAATGCGACCTGCCGGCCGAGCCGGCAGGCATACAGGCATGGATCGAGGCCAATACCCGCCAGGTCGGCCAGCAGTACGCCGCCTACCTGGAAGCACGCAAGGCCGGCGCGCCGCGGCGCTATTTCGGCAGCAAGGCCCACGCCCTCTATTTCCTCCAGTCGGTCGCGCCGACCAAGCTGGTGGACGGCTCCTGGCTCTACGGCCTGGTCGCGCGCTGGCGCGAAGCCCGATTCGCGCCGCTGATTCGCATCTACCTCGAAGAACTGGGAGAGGGGGTGCCGGACAAGAATCATGTGGCAATCTACCGCCGCCTGCTCGACACCCATGGCTGCACCCGATGGCAGGACCTCGACGACAGCCGCTTCGTCCAGGGCGCGATCCAGCTGGCGCTGGCGCACCATGCCGCCGACTTCCTGCCGGAAGTGATCGGCTTCAATCTTGGCTACGAACAGCTGCCGCTGCATCTGCTGATCACGTCCTACGAGCTGAACGAACTCGGCATCGATCCGTATTACTTCACGCTGCATGTCACCGTCGACAATGCCGCCTCCGGCCATGCCCGCATGGCGATGCAGGGCCTGCTCGACGCGCTGCCGCGCGCGGCGGACGGCGCCGAGTTCTACCGACGCGTGAGGGATGGCTACCGCCTGAACATGCTCGGCGCCGGCACCACCTCCGTCATCGCCGACTTCGACCTGGAGCGCGAACTGCTGCATGTGCTGGCATCGAAATGCGCCGTGGGCAGCTACATGCATTCCAACTACTGCCGCATCGGCGGCAAGTCGGTCAACCAGTGGCTGGCCGATCCCGCGCAGTTGCCCGGCTTTCTCGACGCCATGCAGCAGGCCGGCTGGATACGGCGCCACGCCCATCCGGAGCAGAGCCGCTTCTGGAAACTCATCCAGGGCGAGCATGCCGAGATGTTCGGCGTGTTCAACGCGTATGAGCGCCAGGTGATCCACGACTGGATCGCCGGCGACAGCCTGCATGGCGCCCGCAACCGGCCGCTCAGCTACAAGGCAAAGCGCCGGCTGCTCGATGCGCCGGAACCCGAGCCGCGTGCGGAAGCCCATGCGGGCGCGCCGCGCGGGGTGCTGCGCCGTCATCCTTCCCCGCCGGGACAAACGCCGCAGGGGGCCGATGATTTCAGCCGCGAACTGCGCGAGCTGGAAGACCGGCTGGCCAGCCTGCCGGGACGCGACGCCATGATGGACATGCTGAGTCCGCTGCTGGCGCCGTCACTCCATCACTCCGCGGCGGGCATGATGGCCACCCGCATCTACGCCCGGCTGCTCGACCAAGCCTGAACGCCGCGATCCGGGATCGCAAATTTCCACGCAGCATGCGTTTTTCTCCGATAATCGACGCTTCCACCACCGTCAATTCATCCGGAGAAAACAGGCATGGGCATGCTGCAGGAATTCAAGGCGTTCGCCGTCAAGGGCAATGTGATCGACCTCGCGGTCGGCGTCATCATCGGCGCGGCTTTCGGCAAGATCGTCGACTCGCTGGTGCAGGACGTCATCATGCCCCTTGCCGGCAGCATCATCGGCGGACTGGACTTCAGCAGCTACTACCTGCCGCTCAACGGCCAGGGCACGACACTGCCGCTGGCGGAAGCGAAAAAGGCGGGCGCGGTGCTGGCCTACGGCAGCTTCATTACCGTCTCACTCAATTTCCTGATCCTGGCCTTCGTCATCTTCCAGATGGTGCGGCTGTTCAACCGCCTGCGCGGCACGGAAAAGCCGACGCCGGTGGAGATCGTCGAACCGGTCACGCCGGAAGACGTGGTGCTGCTGCGCGAGATCCGGGATTCCCTGAAACAGCGGCAGCCGGGCTGAGCACGCATTGTCCGTGACAGCGGACCGGCCTGATGCAGCGGCTTGGCCCGGCGCATGCCGTCCCCTCGGCACCGGCACTACAATGGCGGTTCATCTCATCTCGCCATGAAGAAATCCACGTCCGATCCGCTACCGGCGCCCAACCCGCCGCCGGACTACGGCCGCCCCGAAGGCGGCCTGCGGCGCAGGCTCTACGCCATCATCTTCGAGGCCAACACGCCGGCCGGGCGCCTGTTCGACCTGGTCCTGGTCGGCGCCATCCTGGCCAGCATCTTCGTCGTGATGATGGACACGGTGCCCAGTTACAGCGCGCGCTACGGCACGGCGATCAATTTCCTGGAGTGGGGCTTCACCGCGCTCTTCACCATCGAATACCTGCTGCGGATCTATTGCGTGCGCCACCCGCTGCGCTACGCCACCAGCTTCTACGGCATCATCGATTTTCTCTCCATCCTGCCGACCTATCTCGCGCTGTTCATGCCGGAGGCCCATTTCCTGATGGAAGTGCGGGTGCTGCGCCTGCTTCGCATCTTCCGCATCCTCAAGCTCACCATGTATGTGGCGGAGTACCAGATGCTGGGCGAAGCGCTGAATGCCAGCAAGCGCAAGATCCTGGTCTTCATCTTCTTCGTGCTGATGGTGGTGCTGCTGATGGGCACCGTGATGTACGTAGTCGAAGGGCCGGAGAACGGCTTCGACAGCATCCCCCGCTCCATCTACTGGGCCATCGTCACCCTCACCACCGTCGGCTATGGCGACATGACGCCCAAGACCGACATCGGCCGCATGATCGCTTCCCTGATGATGCTGCTCGGTTGGGGCACGCTGGCGGTGCCCACCGGCATCGTCACCGCCGAGATGACGAGTCGCCGCGGACGCGCGGCGCCCGCCCGTGCCTGTCCCAATTGCCGCAGCGAAGGCCATGATTCCCATGCCCGCTTCTGCAAGGATTGCGGCGCGCCGCTGAGTTCGTGAAACGCGGCTTTCCCGGCGTTACTTCCGGTCGCACTCGTGTTAGCCTGCGGTTTTCCCTGTTTCCTGCGTCGATGCCGCGCCCGCCTTTCCGATGCTTCGAATCCTCATTGCCGACAGCAGCCTGACCGCCCGCAAAACCCTGGCCTCCGTGCTGGAGAACGCTTCCTGCGAGGTGGTCGGCGAAGCCAATACCGCCGCCCATTGCCTGTCACTGGCGGCGGCGCTCAACCCGCAGATCATCTGCGTCGATCCCACCTTCTCCGACCGCAGCGATGCCGGCCTGCTCGCCGAGCTGCATGCGCAGCAGCCGAAAGCGGTGATCCTGGTGCTGTCCGGCGGCATGGACGAAGCCATGGTGAAGACGGCGCTGGCCAGCGGCGTGGCCGGCTTCATCGTCAAGCCCTACAGCGCCGACAAGGTATTGACCGCCCTGCGGGCGGCGGTGCTCAAGGTGGTGAAGCAGGCGCGGACCTGACCCCGCAGATCAGAACAGGTCCAGCTGCGGCGTCCCAGGCCCGGGCCGGCGGCGCCGCGTGTCGGCCTGGATTTCTGGCGGAACCGCGAACAGGTCGGTCCGCAATCCCAGCCTTTCATTGTTCAGCTTGAGCCGCTTGCAGGCGAGCTGGAATCGCTGGCGCAGCAGGTCGGCGAAGACGCCGGTGCCGCTCATGCGGCTGCCGAAGCTGGCATCGTAAAGCTTCCCGCCGCGCATCTGCGCCAGCAGCGACTGCACATGGGCGGCGCGCAGCGGGTAGTGCGCCTGCAGCCATTCCTGGAACAAGCCTGCGACTTCCCGCGGCAGGCGCAGCAGGATGTAGGCCGCCGATTCGGCGCCGGCCTCGGCGGCGCTCCCGAGGATGGCTTCCAGCTCCATGTCGGTGACGGCCGGAACCACCGGCGCCACCAGCACGCCCACCGGGATGCCGGCCTCGCTCAGGCGCCGCATGGCGGCAAGGCGACGCGCCGGGGCGCTGGCGCGGGGTTCCAGGGTGCGGGAAATTTCATTCTTCAGGCTGGTGACGGAAACGAAGACCCGCACCAGGCTCTTCTTCGCCATGCGCGCCAGAATGTCGATGTCGCGCGTCACCAAACCGGATTTGGTGGTGATCGACAGGGGATGGCTGAAGCGCTCCATGACTTGCAGCACCGAGCGGGTGATGCCCAGGTCGCGCTCGATCGGCTGATAGGGGTCGGTATTGCCGCCCACCACGATTACTTGCGGCACATAGCCCTTGCGCGACAATTCCTTCTCCAGCAGCGCCGCCGCGTTTTCCTTGGCGAACAGCCGGGTCTCGAAATCCAGCCCGGCCGACAGGCCGAGATAGGCATGGCTCGGCCGGGCATAGCAATAGATGCAGCCGTGCTCGCAGCCTTGGTAGGGATTGAGGGAGGCGTCGAAGGGGATGTCGGGCGACTGGTTGCGGCTGATGATGCTGCGCGCGTCATGCAGCCGGACGACGGTCTCCGGCCGCGACGGCGGGTCGGCTTCGTCCTCCACAGCCTGCTCCACCTCTGCCTCGCGCCGCCACTGCTCGAAGCGGCTGCGCTCGTTCGAAAGCGCGCCCCGGCCCTTGATCGGCGCAGCGGGACGGTATGCAGGGGGCGGGGCAGGCGGCATGGCGAATATACTGTTCAAAAACACAGTATATCGGAATGCCGCTTCTTCTTTACTGCGCTATCGGATATCTGCTCCGTCGCGGCGCCTGGCTCCTACAGTAAGCTATGGGCAATGGCCGCGATTCCGCCCAAGGCAATCGCAACGCCCGAAAAAAACTGCAGGCAGCCGGCCGGCGTGGATAGCTTGTCGCGAATCATTTCTTTCATCATGTTTCCCTCCATCGGCAAGAGGCCGGGAAGCAAAGCAGTATGACCGGGTTGTGGCTCCGGAATTCCGGCGATCGGCAAAGCCGTGTGATGAGAAATCCTGGTGCAGTCGTTCGCAGAGTCGAAAATGCCGGTCGACGCGGCCTTCCCGGTCGGCGAGAATGATGAGCCTTCTCAGTCCGGAGGCATTTCCCCGGATTTACGCTCCGGCCGCATTGTCTATCTGCCGTTCCTGTATCGCCGAGTCCCATCCCATGCTTGCAAGCCGGTATGAAATGCCCCTGGTCCTGATATCCATCCTGGTGGCCATCTTCGCGTCCTACACCGCCCTCAGCCTGGCGGAGCGGGTGACGCGCTCGGCCGGCCGCGCGGCGCGGCTCTGGATCGCCGGCGGCGCGCTGGCCATGGGCACCGGCATCTGGGCCATGCACTTCATCGGCATGCTGGCCTTCCGCCTGCCGATAGCCATCGGCTTCGACTTCACCATCACCCTGCTCTCGCTGCTGCTGCCCATCCTGGTGTCCGGCATGGCGCTGTGGCAGGTCAGTCAGCCCCAGCTGCCGCGCAAGCGCCTCGTCGCCGGCGCCCTGCTGATGGGTCTCGGCATCAACGCCATGCATTACACCGGCATGGCCGCCATGCGCATGGATCCTGGCATTCATTACGACAGCCGCCTTTTCGCCGCCTCGGTGGTGATCGCGGTGCTGGCTTCCGGCGCCGCTCTGTGGATCGCCTTCCGGCTGCGCGGCAATCTGCCCAATGTCTGGCAGCCGCGGGCCGGCGCCGCCATCCTCATGGGGATCGCCATCGCCGGCATGCATTACACCGGCATGGCCGCCGCCAGCTTTCCGCTCGGCAGCGTATGCCTTGCCGCCGGCGCCGGCTTCAGCCTGGACGGGCTCGCCATCATGGTCATCCTCGCCACCTTCGGCGTGCTCGGCGTCACCATGATGGCGTCCATCTACGATGCCAAGCTGGAGGCGCGTTCGCGCATCCTGGCGATGTCGGTCGCCACCGCCGAAGAACGCCAGCAACTGCTGCTGCGCGAGCGCGAAGCCCGCGCCGAGGCGGAGCGCCTGAGCGACATGAAGGATGAGTTCCTGGCGACGCTCTCGCACGAGCTGCGCACGCCGCTCAACGCGGTGCTCGGCTGGACCCAGCTGCTGCGCATGAAACGCGGCGACGAAGCGACGCTGGCGCGCGGACTGGAAACCATCGAGCGCAATGCGCGCGCCCAGGCGCAGCTGATCGACGATCTGCTCGACATGAGCCGCATCCTCTCCGGCAAGATCCGCATCGAGATGCAGCGGGTGGATCTGGCTGCGTGCGTCGCCGCGGCGCTGGAAACAGTGCGGCCGGCGGCCATGGCGAAGTCCATCCGCCTGCAGGCTGAACTGGCGCCAAATGCCGGCACGGTGAGCGGCGACCCGAACCGCCTGCAGCAGGTGCTGTGGAATCTGCTGTCGAACGCGGTCAAGTTCACGCCGGAAGGCGGCATGGTGGCTATCAGTCTCACAGTGGAAGGTGATGATGCGGTGGTTACGGTAACGGACAGCGGCATCGGCATCGCGCCGGATTTCCTGCCGCATGTGTTCGACCGATTCCGCCAGGCCGACGCCTCCACCACGCGCCAGCATGGCGGGCTGGGCCTCGGCTTGTCGATCGTGCGGCATCTGGCGGAATTGCATGGCGGCGCGGTAAGCGCCAGCAGCAGCGGCGCGGGGCAGGGCGCCACATTCACCTTGCGCTTGCCGGTGGCAGGCAGCGACGCGGCCGTCCGCGCCGAGAAGACCGATCCGGGCCAGGCAAGCAGGGATCTGCCTGCGGCGCGCGACCTGGGCAACCTGAGCGGCATTCGGGTGCTGGTGGTGGACGACCAGGACGACGCCCGCGATCTGGTGGAGCGCATCCTCCAGAATTGCGGCGCCGTCACGATCGGCGCGTCCAGCGCCGGCCAGGCGCTGAGCCTTGTCGAGCAGGCCCCGCCCGACGTGATCGTCAGCGACATCGGCATGCCCGGCATGGATGGCTTCGAATTCATGCGCCGGGTGCGCGCGTTCGGCGCGGCCCGCGGCGGCGACGTGCCGGCGGTCGCGCTCACCGCCTTCAGCCGCGCCGAAGATCAGAAGCGGGCGCTCCAGGCGGGCTTCAATCACTATCTCTCCAAACCCTTCGAGCCGGCCGATCTGGTCGACTGCGTCGCCGGCCTGACGACGCAAGCGCGCGCCGCCAATCCGGTTCAGTGAGCCGCGCCGAGCAGACGCGCGCCGCGGCGGCCATCCGCCGGTTCCGTCACCGTCCGCACGATGGCCTGGGCGATCTTCGCGCCGCCGATGCTGGACGGCTCGATCGGATTGGCGTAGTCCTCCGGCCGGCTGCAGATCTGGCGCAGGTCGAGCATGGTCAGCCCGTGCTCCACGCCCACCCGGATGATGGCATCGTTGAATGCCGCCAGCGCGGCGGCGGTCTGGCGCTGGTATTGGCGATCGGGGAAGTTGCCGTTGTAGATGGTGCAGGTGACGAGCGGCAGGCCGCGCGCCAGGCAGGCGCCGATCGCCTTGCGGTAGTTCGCCTCGAACTCGCCCGCCGCGTCGCCCAGCAAGATCATCGCCTCCGCCACCGTTTTCGCCGGCGCGCGCAGCACCTGCTGCGAGCCGAGCGCATCGTTGCCGCCGATGCTCAGCACCAGGTGGCTGGCATCGGCCGGCAAGCGCGCCAGCTGCGACGGAATGCCGCGCGTCGTGGCGCCATCCACCGCCAGCAGGCTGGCCTTCCAGCTGCCGGGCAGGCGCTCGCGCACCTGTGCGATCACATCCGGCTTGCCGCCGGTATAGCTGCCGTTGTCGAAGATCGAATCACCGAGAAGGATGAGATGGGGCATGGCGGCGAAGGCCCGCGGCATGGCCAGCATGGCCATTGCCTGAGCGAGGAAGTGTCGGCGGTAAGCATCCATGGAAAAATCACAGCAGCCTGCTTCTGCCTGCAGCCAACCCCGGTGGGCGCCACATCAGGCAGCACTGCATTGACAGATTTCCATGACTGATGGTTCTATCCCGAAGCTAAGTTCCGGGCAGGCGCTCCGCCTGCCATTCAGGTTTTCCATGCATGAAGCCAGAATGCGAAAACGCCGGGCATGCGCGACGTTACCGCTCAAGGTAAAAATCGCGCCTTTGTCATGCGCTGCGTAGCGCTTGTTGGCGATAGGCGTTGAAGGCGGTCCCGTTCAGGGTCTGGCTGTCAGAGATTGTTCCGTCATCTTTGATGCTGTAGTCCAGCTTGACTTGGGCTCAGACAGGCGTAATTTCCTGGTACAACGCCAGGAACTCCTGGCTCAGCTTGTGGGAACGATCCATGTGAATCAGCGGCATATGCCGACTGTGGGATTCACGCATCGCAATCGAGGAAGACAATTTCGCCTCCAGCACCGGTAGTCCGTCGGCCTTCAATGCATCGACCATCCGTTGCGGCAGCTTGGCGCGCGGCTGCCACTGGTTGATCACGATGCCCTCCACCTTCAGTGCTGGATTATGGTCTTCCGCGATTTCGCCGATGTTCAGCATGAGCGAACGCATCGCATCCAGCGAAAACGAATCGCAGTCGAATGGGATCAGGCAAGTGTCGGCTGCGACCAAGCCCGAGATCGAATAGAAATTGTATGCAGGACCGGTATCGATATAAATCTCATCGAACTCGGAGCGCAGCTGCGACAGCATGTCGCGCAGCTTGCCGGTTTTCGCCCGCGCCTCCAGCTTGGCTTGCAGGAAGTTCAGCTCCGGGTGCGCCGCCATGATCCACAAGCTGGGGAAGGGCGTTTCGCGCATGAAATCGCCGGGCTGATGATTGCGCAGGCCGTAGTTGGCCTGCTGCTCGAAAAACTTGTAAATCGAAGGGCCGTCGCCGCTGGCAGCGTCGCCAAGCAGGTAATGCGTGGTGTTCGCCTGCGCATCGAGGTCAACCACGAGTGTTCGCTTGCCGCTGGCAGCGGCACAGGCGGCGAGATTTACGGTGATACTCGATTTGCCTACGCCGCCTTTGGGCGTATAGGTCAGGCGTATGCGGGCCACGTAGCTTCTCCATGAGGTAAGCGACATTGTAGCAGCGCTTTCAGGTTGGAAAGGTGCCGGCGCCTCGGAATCAGGGACGGTTCTGAAGGCGTTTCAACGCTTGACGGCATTACCGGCAATGGGGCGGCATGTGATAAGCGCGCGTTGGAAAGAAAACGAAGATCATCGGACGATTTTTTCTGTCCTAACCTTAACCGGGAGACGCCTTCATCAGGGGCGCCGTATCCTGCACAACATTTCTGGAGAATGACATGAAGCCCGTTGTTATCGCTGTCGCCATCACCGGTTCGGTGCCCCGCAAAAAAGATAATCCGGCAGTGCCCATAACGGTAGCCGAGCAGATCGAATCCACCCATGAAGCCTTCGAGGCTGGCGCTACCCTGGTTCATTTGCATGTGAGAAATCCGGATGAGAGTTCGTCCTCGGACCCGGCCTTGTTTGCCGGCGTCTTGGAAGGCATCAGGAAGCATTGCCCCGGCATGATCGTGCAGTTCTCCACCGGCGGGCGCGGCCGCGATCAGGCTGCGCGCGGCGCAGCGCTGCATCACCAGCCCGACATGGCGTCGCTTGCCACGGGCACGGTAAATTTTCCCACCATCATCTATGAGAATGCGCCGGCGCTGGTGGACCAGCTGGCGGCAAGCATGAAGCAGCATCATATCCTGCCCGAGATCGAGATCTTCGACCTGTCGCATCTGTACGGCATGCGCCGCCTGATGGATGTCGGGCTGATCAATGACAGGCCGCACGTGCAGTTCGTGATGGGCATCAAGAATGCGCTGCCAGCCGAAGAATACCTGCTGGATGTGATGCTGTCGGTCCTGAAGCGCGTCGCACCGAATGCCACCTGGACCGCCGCGGGCATCGGACGGACCCAGAGCGAGGTGATCGAATGGGTGCTGAAGCGCCAGGGCGACGCGGTACGCACCGGACTGGAAGACAATGTGCGCATCGACCGCGAGCGGCTGGCAGCAAGCAATGCGGAGTTGGTCAGGATTGCGGCCGACCTCTGCGGGAAATACGATGCCCGGCCGGCGACGACTACAGAGGCAAGGCAGATATTGGGATTGGTTTGATCTCGCGGGTCTTGAAGATCGGGCCTTCGTCAAGCCGAACCGACGCGCTGGTATCTCGTCGCTTGCTCAGATGAGTTGGGCGGGTGCCGAAAGGGGCGTGTTCGCTGAAATGGACTGATGAACTGATGGCGGATCGATCGCCGTGGCGAGCCAGCAGTCGCCATATTGCTTAGCGATGGCGTGGTGCACATCTGCCTTGTGTCGGCAAAGCAGGCCAGCAATAAGAATCAAAGAGTGCAGAGAATGGCTGCTCAATGATGAGAGCCGGACCGTGCTAGGACAATCTGTACACGGGACTATAAAAGTAGAAAGGGCTCGCAACATCGCTGTTGCAAGCCCTCGTTTTTTCTTGGTGGCCCGGGGCGGAATCGAACCACCGACACAAGGATTTTCAATCCTCTGCTCTACCAACTGAGCTACCAGGCCAAGAGACGTGAGAGTATAGCAGGGTCTCGGAATTATGCAAGTCCCTCGGCCGGCCTTATTTCGAGCCTGCCGGTATAATCGTTCGCATCATGACTACTCATAGCGCCATGCATGGCGCGATTCGGCAAATGCATCTCGAGAGCGATGTCTGCATCATCGGCGGCGGCGCCATCGGCAAGACGGCGGCGCTGGCCTTGTCCAACGCAGGGATCCGGGTCACGCTGCTGGCCGCGCCGGCCGTTGCCGGCATTGCGGCGTCGGAGGTCGCGCCGTCCTGGGACGTGCGCGTCTATGCATTGAACCAGACCGCGCGGCGTCTGCTGTCCGCGCTCAAGGTATGGGATGCGCTGGATGCGTCGCGCATCGCGCCGGTGGATGCGATGCGCGTGTTCGGCGATGGCGAGGCTGCCGGCAAGCTGTCCTTCGACGCCTATGGCGCGCGGGCCGATGCGCTCACCTGGATCATCGAAGACCGCAATCTCAATCAGGCGCTCGACGCCGCGCTGCGCTTCAGTCCGAATCTGCAGGTCATCAGCGGCCGCGCCGAGCGCCTCGATTTCCATCCGGACCGCGTCGAGGCCCGGCTGGCGAATGGCGACCTGCTGTCCGCAAGGCTGCTGGTCGGCGCCGACGGCGCCCACTCCTGGGTGCGCGGCCAGTGCGACATCGATCTCGACTACCGTCCCTACGGCCAGCGCGCCGTCGTCACCAACTTCAGCTGCGAGCGGCCGCATCATGGCGCTGCGTTCCAGTGGTTCACTTCCGGCGAAGGCATCGTCGCGCTGCTGCCGTTGCCCGGCGACCGGGTATCGCTGGTGTGGTCGGCGCCGGAACCGCTGGCCCAGGCATTGATGTCTCAGCCGCTGGAGCAGCTGGCGGCGCGTGTCTCGGCCTTCAGCTCGCCGCACATCGGCAGCGTGCATCCATTGCAGCCCGAAGCGAGGCAGGCGTTCCCGCTGGCGCTGATCCGGCCGCGTTCGATCACGGCGCAGCGCGTGGCCCTCATTGGCGACGCGGCCCACGTGGTGCATCCGCTCGCCGGCCATGGCATGAATCTCGGCTTCGGCGACGTGGCGGCGCTGACGCAGGCGATTACCGGCCGCGAGCCGCATCGCGACGTCGGCGACGAGCGGGTGCTCGGCCGCTATGCCCGCGCCCGCAGCGAGGATGTGCTGCTGATGCAGGTGGCGACCGACGGCCTGGAGCGGCTGTTCGCGGCGCCGTTCGAACCCTTGCGCATCGCCCGCAACGTCGGCCTGAATCTGGTGGACAAGCTGCCTTTCGTGAAGCGACAATTGATTTCGCATGCACTGGGAAGAATGCTGACCTGAAGCGCCTTCCCAGTTTCATTTTCCGCAACCGGACCGCCCCATGAAAACTTTGCTAAGCGCCGCGCTCGCGGCCCTCTTCCTCTCCGGCGCCGCTCAGGCGACCACGCCCGCCAATGCCGATGCCAGCCAGGAAGCGGCGCTGAAGAAGCTGGTCGAGCAGCGCCTCGGCGAAGGCGTGAAGGTCGAGTCGATCCGCAAGACGCCGTATGGCGGCCTGTATGAAGTCAGGGTCGGCAACGACATCGTCTATACCGACGCCAAGGCCGACTACATCTTCGTCGGCCGCATCCTCGACGCCAAGACCCAGCAGGATTACACCCGCGCCCGCATCGACGAGATCAACAAGATCAAGTTCGCCGACCTGCCGCTGGACTCCGCCATCAAGATGGTGAAGGGCAACGGCAAGCGCGTGATTGCGGTGTTCGAGGACCCGAACTGCGGCTACTGCAAGCGCTTCCGCCAGACCCTGGCCGAGATGGACAACATCACCGTCTACACCTTCCTCTACAACATCCTGTCGGAAGACTCGGCGGAAAAATCGAAGAACATTTGGTGTTCGCCCGACAAGGCCAAGGCCTGGGATGAGTGGATGCTGCGCGCCAAGGCCGCGCCGGCCGCGCCCGCCAGCTGCAATACGCCGAACGAAAAAGTGCTGGAGCTGGGCCGCAAGTACAAGATCACCGGCACGCCCACCATCTTCTTCACCGACGGCACCCGCATACCCGGCGCCATCGACCGCAACGGCCTCGAGTCCAAGCTGGGCTCGGTCAAGTAGGCTCCCTCGCTGCGCCGGCAGCACGCCGGCGCGCCCAACGCCGCTTTCATTGCCGAACTATAATCGTCTCTCCATACCGGGAGACGATCATGTTCAACGCAATCCTGCTCAACAAGAACGACGACGGCAGCACCAACGCGAAACTGGCCCAGCTGTCCGAAACCGATCTTCCTGCCGACGGCGACGTCACCGTTCGCATCGACTACTCCACCGTCAATTTCAAGGATGGCCTCGCCATCACCGGCCGTTCGCCGGTCGTGCGCAAGTGGCCGATGGTGCCGGGCATCGACGGCGCCGGCACGGTGATCGCGTCCAGCCACCCGGCGTGGAAGCCGGGCGATGCCTTCATCCTCAATGGATGGGGCGTGGGCGAGACCCACATGGGGTGCCTGGCGCAACAGGCGAAGCTGAAAGGCGATTGGCTGGTGCCGCTGCCGGCCGGCATGAGCGCGCGCTCGGCAATGGCCATCGGCACCGCCGGCTATACCGCCATGCTGTGCGTGATGGCGCTCCAGGAGCAGGGCGTGGCGAAGGAGGCGGGCGAGGTGCTGGTCACCGGCGCTTCCGGCGGCGTCGGCAGCGTGGCAGTGGCGATTCTGTCCGGCCTGGGCTATCGCGTGATCGCCTCCACCGGCAAGCTGGACGAGGCCGATTACCTCAAGTCGCTTGGCGCTGCCGAAGTGATCGACCGGGCCGAGCTGTCGGCGCCGGGCAAGCCCTTGCAGAAGGAGCGCTGGGCCGGCGTGGTGGATTCGGTCGGCTCCCATACCCTGGCCAATGCGCTGGCCCAGACCCGCTATCTCGGCACGGTGGCTGCCTGCGGCCTGGCCCAGGGCATGGACCTGCCGACGTCGGTGGCGCCCTTCATTCTGCGCGGCGTGAAGCTGATCGGCATCGACAGCGTCATGGCGCCCAGACCGCGCCGCATCGCCGCCTGGCAGCGTCTGGCAGCTGAATTGGATACCGGCAAGCTGGAAAAAATGACGGGTGAAATCGACCTTGCGGCGGCGCTGCACAAGGCCCAGGATATCCTGGCCGGCAAGGTGCGCGGCCGCCTGGTGGTCGACGTCAACCGCTGAGCCCATCGCCAACCATGCGACAAGCAGGCGCCGTTCTCACGGACGGCGCCTTCATTATTTCAGGGAGCAATACCATGACCGTCCTCAACGTCAACGGCCGCGACATGCAGGTCGATGCCGATCCCGCAACGCCCATCCTCTGGGCGCTGCGCGACAACCTCAACCTCACCGGCACCAAGTTCGGCTGCGGCGCGGCGCTGTGCGGCGCCTGCACCGTGCATCTGAACGGCCAGCCGATCCGCTCCTGCAGCACGCCGATTTCCGCTGCCGTCGGCCAGAAGATCACCACCATCGAAGCCATGGAAGACGACCGCGTCGGCAAGGCGGTGCAGGATGCCTGGGTCAAGCACGACGTTCCTCAGTGCGGCTACTGCCAGAGCGGCCAGGTGATGAGCGCCACCGCGCTGCTGAAGGTCAAGCGCAATCCGAGCGACGCCGACATCGACGCCGCCATGGCCGGCAACATCTGCCGCTGCGGCACTTACCAGCGCATGCGCGCCGCCATCAAGGATGCGGCCAAGACCTTGGCTTGAGGAGAACGGCATGCGAATCGAATCGATGAAGCGGGATGAAAACATGGCCGGCCTGTCGCGCCGGGGCTTCCTGAAGGCGGCCGGCGTTGCCGGCGGCGGCCTGGTGCTGGGCTTCTTCGTGCCCGGCATGGGCCGGCTCGCCCGCGCCCAGGCAGCCAAGACGAATTACGCGCCGAATGCCTTCCTGCGCATCGCGCCGGACAACAGCATCACCGTCGCCATCAACCGGCTGGAGTTCGGCCAGGGCGTCAACACCGGCCTGACCATGCTGATCGCCGAGGAGCTGGATGCCGACTGGTCGCAGATGAAGAGCGTGCTGGCGCCGGCGGGCGAGATGTACAAGGACCCGATGTTCGGCATGCAGATGACCGGCGGCTCCACCGCGCTCAAGCACTCCTTCATGCAGTACCGCGAGATCGGCGCACGGGCCCGCGCCATGCTGATCGCCGCCGCCGCCGAGCAGTGGCAGGTCAGCCCGGCGCAATGCCGCACCGAGCGCGGCGTGGTGATCGGCCCCAACGGCAAGCGCGCCGCCTATGGCCAGCTGGCCGATGCGGCGATGAAGCAGCCGCTGCCGGAGCAGGTCAGCCTGAAGGATGCGAAGCAGTTCCGCTACATCGGCAAGCCGCAGCGGCGCCTGGATGCGCGCGCCAAGTCGAGCGGCCGCCAGCAGTTCGGCATGGACGTCAGCCTGCCCGGCATGAAGACGGCGCTGGTGGCCCGCCCGCCGGTGTTCGGCGCCCGCGTGGCAAAGTTCGACGCCAGCAAGGCCCGTGCGGTGAAAGGCGTGCTGGCGGTGCTGGAAGTGCCGACCGACCGCGGCGGCAGCGGGGTGGCGGTCATCGCCGAGGGTTACTGGCCGGCCAAGCTCGGCCGCGATGCGCTTGCCATCGACTGGGATGCGAGCCAGGTGGAAAAGGTGGACAGCGCCGCCCAGATGGCACGGTACCGCGAACTGGCGCAGCAGCCCGGCATCGTCGCCCGCGAGGCCGACGTGTCGAAGCTGGCCGATGCGCCGAAGAAGCTGGTGGCGGAGTACAGCTTTCCGTATCTGGCGCATGCGCCGATGGAGCCGCTGAACTGCGTGGTGGATCTGAAGGCGGATGCCTGCCAGGTCTGGGCCGGCACCCAGTTCCAGACGGTGGACCAGATGGCCATCGCCGCCACCGCCGGCTTGAAGCCCGAGCAAGTCACGCTCAACACCATGATGGCCGGCGGCGGTTTCGGCCGGCGCGCGGTGCCGACCTCGGACTATCTGGTGGAAGCGGTCAACGTGGCGAAAGCCTGGAAAGCGTCCGGCGGCAATGCGCCGATCAAGCTGGTATGGAGCCGGGAGGATGACATCCGCGGCGGCTACTACCGCCCGGCCCATGTGCACCGCGCCGAAATCGGCCTGGATGCGCAGGGCAAGGTGCTGGCCTGGAACCACACCATCGTCGGCCAATCCATCCTCACCGGCACGCCGTTCGAGCCGGTCATGGTGAAGAATGGCGTCGATGCCACCATGGTCGAAGGCATGGGCGAGCCCTATGCGCTGCCGCTGAAGCTGTCGGTGCACAATGCCAAGGCCAACGTGCCGGTGCTGTGGTGGCGCTCCGTCGGCTCCACCCATACCGCCTTCGTCATGGAAACCCTGATCGACGAACTCGCGCAGCTGGCCAACACCGACCCGGTCGCCTACCGCCGCCAGCTGATCGGCGACAAGCATCCGCGCCATCTGGCCGCGCTGGACCTGGCGGTGGCCAAGTCCGGCTATGGCAAGCGCAGGCTGCCGGCCGGCCAGGCCTTCGGCGTGGCACTGCACGAGTCCTTCGATTCGGTGGTGGCCTATGTGGTGGAAGCGTCCTTCGACAAGGGGGTGCCCAAGCTGCATGCGGTCACCGCTGCCGTGCACTGCAATCTCGCCGTCAATCCCTTGTCGGTGGAAGCGCAGGTCCAGGGCGCGGCGCTGATGGGCCTGGGCACCACGCTGCCGGGCGCCGCCATCACGCTGAAGGATGGCGTGGTGCAGCAGCAGAACTTCGGCGATTACGTCGTCGCCCGCATGCCGGACATGCCGCGCATCGCGGTGCACATCGTGCCCTCCACCGAGCCGCCGACCGGCATGGGCGAACCCGGCCTGCCGCCGCTGGCGCCGGCCTTCGCCAACGCGCTGGCGCGCCTCACCGGCAAGCGCCTGCGCGAGCTGCCGTTCAACCTTCCGGCGGCTTGAGCGCAGTCATGGCTCAAGGCAAGCGCGGCATCGCAGGCATTTTGCTCGCCGCCGGCCGCGGCACCCGCTTCGATCCGGCCGGCGTGCAGGACAAGCTGATGCAGTCGCTGCCCGGCGGCATGCCGGTAGCGGTGGCCTCGGCACACGCCTTGTGCGCCGTGCTGCCGAATGTGCTGGCGGTGGTGCGGCCGGATGCGCCGCGGCTGGCCGCCGCCCTGCGCGAGGCAGACTGCGAGGTGAGCCTCTGCGCGGAGTCCGGCCAGGGCATGGGGGCCTCGCTGGTGCATGCGCTGCGCCGGCGGGAGGCGGCCGACGGCTGGATCATCGCGCTGGCCGACATGCCCTTCATTCAGTCTTCCACCCTGCAGGCGCTGCAAGCCGCGCTCGTTGCCGGTGCGGATATTGCCGTGCCCGTGCGGGAGGGCAGGCGCGGGAATCCGGTGGCCTTCAGCCGCAGGCATTTGCCGGAACTGCTCTCTCTCGGCGGCGACGAAGGCGCGCGCCGCCTGCTGCGCGCCCATCCGGTGACGGAAGTGGCGGTGGATGACCCCGGCATCCATCGCGACATCGACCAGCCGGGCGACTTGCCGATCCAACCATAGGCATGGCAATGTCGCTACACTAGCGGTCTTTCCATTGCGCATGCCGGCGGCGCCGGCGACATCGACCATGCAGAACCCCGCCTCCCGCGAGCGTCTCGCCCATCAGCTCGGCTATGCCGGACTCATTCCCTTCGTGCTGCTGGCCATCGGCTGCTGGGTGGTGGAGAAGAGCTGGATCGGCGATTTCATCCAGGGCCAGCTCGCCTATGGCATCGCGATTCTCTCCTTCCTCGGCGGCCTGCACTGGAGCCTGGCGCTGACCTCGAACAATCTTTCGGCGGAACAAAGCCGCAAGGCGCTGGTCTGGAGCGTGATACCGTCTCTGCTTGCCTGGTTCTCCACCATGGCCGGCGGCTTCGGCTTCGCCGTGCTGATGGCTGGCTTCATCGCCGCCTATCAGGCCGACAGGCGGCTGTTCCCGCTGTACGGCATGCCCGGCTGGATGCTGACGCTGCGGCTGCGCCTGACCATCATCGTCGTCGCCAGCCTGCTGCTGTCGGTCATCGGCGCCAACACCCGAGGATAAGATGAAGAACGCCATCCACTACACCATCACGCCGGTCGATCCCGCCGCCCACCTGTTCGGTATCACGCTGACGGTCGAATCCCCCGATCCCGCCGGCCAGCGCTTCCTGCTGCCGGCCTGGATTCCAGGCAGCTACATGATCCGCGAATTCGCCCGCAACATCGTGCGCATCCAGGCCATGGGCGACGGCAAGCCGCTGGCTTTGACCAAGCTCGACAAGCACAGCTGGCAGGCCGAGCCATGCGACGGCCCACTGCAGCTGCATTACGAAGTTTATGCCTGGGACCTGTCGGTGCGCGCCGCCCATCTCGACCAGACCCATGGCTTCTTCAACGGCACCAGCGTGTTCCTGCGGGTGGAAGGGCAGGAGCGGCTGCCGCATGTGGTCGACATCCGCAATGCCGAGGGCGAGTACTTCCGTTCCTGGCGCGTGGCCACCGCGCTGCGCGAGCTCAAGGCCAAGCGCTACGGTTTCGGCACCTATGTCGCCGACGATTACGATGAACTGATCGACCATCCGGTGGAAATGGGCAATTTCGAGCTGGCCACTTTCCGCGCCCACGGCGTGCCGCACGACATCGTCATTACCGGCCAGGTGCCGAACCTCGACATGGCGCGCCTCGCCGCAGACCTGAAGCAGGTATGCGAGGCGCAGATCGCCCTGTTCGAGCCGCGCACGAAGAAGGCGCCGATAAAGCGCTACGTGTTCATGACGCTGGCGGTGGGCGACGGCTACGGCGGATTGGAGCACCGCGCTTCCACCGCGCTGATCTGCTCCCGCGCCGATCTGCCGGTGCAGGGCGTGAAGGAGATGAGCGAGGGGTACCGCACCTATCTCGGCCTGTGCAGCCACGAGTATTTTCATACCTGGAACGTCAAGCGCATCAAGCCGGCGGCCTTCGCGCCCTACGACTTGCAGAACGAGGTCTACACGCCGCTGCTGTGGCTGTTCGAGGGCTTCACCAGCTACTACGATGACCTGATGCTGGTGCGCAGCGGCCTCATCGGCGAACAGGACTATCTCAAGCTGCTGTCCAAGGCTATTAACGGCGTGCTGCGCGGCAGCGGCCGCACCAAGCAGTCGGTGGCCGAGTCCAGCTTCGATGCCTGGACCAAGTACTATCGTCAGGACGAGAACGCGCCGAATGCCATCGTCAGCTACTACGCCAAGGGTTCGCTGGTCGGCCTGGCCCTGGACCTCACCATCCGCCAGGAGACGCGCGGCAAGCGTACGTTGGACGACATCATGCGCGCCCTGTGGCAGCGGTACGGCCGCGAATTCCACGAAGGCGCGGGCGAAGGCCGCGGCGTGACCGAGGCGGAGGTCTACGCCCTGTTCGACGAGATCGCCGGCGTGAAGCTGAAGCGCTTCTTCGACCGCTATGTGCGCGGCACCGACGACCTGCCGCTGCAAAAGCTGCTGGCGCCGCTCGGCATCGACTATGCAGACGACCGCAAGGATGGCAAGCCCAGCCTCGGCATCCGCACCAGCCGCGAGGGCAGCGACTGCAAGGTGGCCAATGTCTACGAAGGCGGGGCGGCTCACCGTGCCGGCGTATCGGGCGGCGATCTTCTGGTGGCGGTGGATGGCTTGCGGGTGACGACCAGCAATCTCGACACGCTGCTGTCGCGCTACCGGCCGGGCGATGCGGTGATGCTGCATGTGTTCCGCCGCGATGAACTGCTGGCGTTCGAGGCTCAGCTCGGCACTGGCGACGTACCCAAGGTAAGCCTGACCGCCGAGGAAAAACCGGTGGCGGCGGCGCGGCAGCGGGCGCTTTGGCTATCCTGATTTCTCGTCCGGTTCCTGGACAAAAGCGCGGTATGGCCGCGCTTTTTTATTTCCGACAAGGTCCGGTGCCACGTTGCAGCCGATGGCATGAAGCTTGCGGATTCTCCCGCTCTTCCCCATAACTCCGCGGTTGAAAAGCGGGCCGAGTGTACCTGCTACAAAAGCCTGCCGCTTTTTACACCGCCCATGTTCGCAAAGGAAATGCGATGACGCAGATATTCAAGCGAGGTGACAAGGTGCAGTGGGAATCGTCCCAGGGAACCATTTCCGGCACGGTGAAGCGAAAGCTGACCTCGCCGACGCAGATCCGCGGCCATCATGTGGTGGCTTCGAAGGATGATCCGCAATACTTGGTGCAAAGCGATGAAACCGGCGCACAGGCGGCGCACAAGCCGGAAGCCCTGCGCAAGTTTCACTGATTGATTGACACGGCGGGCCGACGGGCCCGTCAGGAAAGGAAGCAGCATGCAACTCGGAAAGACTGTGACGGCGCGCTCGCTGGTAACGGGCACCCTGGCTGGCATGGCCACCGCCCTCGCCACGGCCATGAACGGCAAGCGCGAAGCCGGCTCCTATGCGGCGCCGCTGAATGCCACCAGCCACATCCTGTGGGGCGACGAAGCCGCGCGGCATGACGATGTCTCGATGAAATATACGGCTTCCGGTTTTCTGCTCAATCATGCGGCCGCCATCATGTGGGCCGCGATCTACGAGAAGTGGTTTGCCGGCCGGCGTGGCGGCGTGCTGAAGGGCGGGTCCGCCATGACGCCGGCCCTCGGCGCGGCGCTGGTGAGCGCCGGCGCCTATGTCACGGACTACCATCTCGTGCCTAAGCGCTTCACGCCCGGCTATGAATACCATCTGTCCGGCAAGTCGATGGCGCTGATCTACGGCGCGCTGGCCTTGGGGCTGGTGGCCAGCACCTTGCTGACCGACCGCGATTGACGAAGAAGGAAATCAGCCGAACAGCCGCGCCAGCTCCACGCCGGGTTCCGGCGCGCGCATGAAGGCTTCCCCCACCAGGAAGGCATGCACGTCGGCGTCACGCATGCGCTTGACGTCGTCGGCGTTGCGGATGCCGGATTCGGTCACCACCAGCTTGTCCGGCGCGATGCGTGGCAGCAGGCCGAGGGTGGTGTCCAGACTGGTATCGAAGGTGCGCAGATTGCGGTTGTTGATGCCGAGCAGGGCGGTCTTCAGCTTGAGCGCCGCTTCCAGCTCTTGCTGGTCATGCACCTCCACCAGCACGCTCATGCCGAGTTCGAGAGCGCAAGCTTCAAGTTCGGCCATCACCCCATGGTCCAGTGCCGCCACGATCAGCAGGATGCAATCGGCGCCCCAGGAACGCGCTTCGTAGACCTGATACAAATCCACCATGAAATCCTTGCGCAGCACCGGCAGCGGGCAGGCAGCGCGCGCCTGCTTCAGATAGTCGGGCGCGCCCTGGAAGAATTTCTCGTCGGTCAGCACCGACAGGCAGGCGGCGCCATGCTCGGCATAGCTTTCGGCGATCTGCGCCGGCTGGAAGTTCTCCCGCAGCAGGCCTTTGGACGGCGATGCTTTCTTCACTTCGGCGATCACGCCCGCCTTGCCCGCGGCGATCTTCCCGCGCAGGCTGGCTTCGAAGCCGCGCAGCGAGCGGCGCAGCTCGGCATCGGTTTCCACCTCCCGGCGCAGGCTGTTGAGGTCGCGGTATTTTTTCGCGGCGGCGACTTCGTCGGCCTTCACCGCCAGGATTTTTTCAAGAATGTCGGACATATCAAGCCTTGCTGAGTTGCTGGGTGACGCGCACGAACTGCTCCAGCTTGGCCCGCGCCGCGCCGGAGCCGATGGTTTCCGCCGCCTTGATCAAGCCGTCGGCAATGGATGCGACGGCGCCGCCGGCATACAGCGCCGCGCCGGCATTGAGCACCACGATGTCGCGCACCGGTCCGGGCGTGTCATCGAGCGCTTCGAAGATTTTCTGCTTGGATTCCTCGGCGTCGGCCACCTTCAGATTGCGCGAGGCGACCATCTGCAGGCCGAAGTCCTCCGGATGGATTTCATATTCGCGGATCTCGCCGTTCACCAGTTCGCCCACCATGGTGCCGGCGCCGAGCGAAACCTCGTCCATGTTGTCGCGCCCCCAGACCACCAGCGCATGCTGCGCCCCGAGGCGCTGCAGCACCCGCACCTGGATGCCAACCAGGTCGGGATGGAACACGCCCATCAGGATGTTGGGCGCGCCGGCCGGGTTGGTCAGCGGGCCAAGGATGTTGAAAATGGTGCGCACGCCGAGTTCGCGCCGCACCGGGGCCGCATGCTTCATCGCGGCATGGTGGTTGGGCGCGAACATGAAGCCGATGCCGGTTTCCTCGACCGACTGCGCCACCTGCTCCGGCGACAGCATGATGTTGGCGCCGAGGGCTTCCAGCACGTCGGCGCTGCCCGACGAGGACGAGACGCTGCGGCCGCCATGCTTGGCCACGCGGATGCCGGCAGCCGCGGCCACGAACATGGAGGCGGTGGAAATGTTGAAGGTATGGGCGCCGTCGCCGCCGGTGCCGACGATGTCGAGCAGGTTGTCGCTGGACGCCAGTGGCACCTTGGTCGCGAATTCGCGCATCACCTGCGCCGCGGCGGCGATCTCGCCAATGGTTTCCTTCTTCACCCGCAGGCCCATGGTCAGGGCCGCAATCATCACCGGCGACATTTCGCCGCCCATGATCCTGCGGAACAGGGACAGCATTTCATCATGAAAGATTTCGCGGTGCTCGATGCAGCGCAGGAGGGCTTGTTGCGGCGTGATGGGCATGTTCTTCGTCCCGAAGAGAGAATTGGTGAGTCCCATCACAGCTGCCCGCTTCAAGCAACCGCTAACATTCCCTCCCCTTCAAGGGGAGGGTTAGGGCGGGGATGGGTTTCGGTAAATCGATAAAGAAGGAGGTGTAACCGCAGAGCCTACTTGCCCCGCTCCAAAAAGTTCTTCAACAACGCATGCCCATGTTCCGACAGGATGGATTCCGGATGAAACTGCACGCCTTCGATGTCATATGTCTTGTGGCGCACGCCCATGATCTCGCCATCCTCGGTCCAGGCGGTCACTTCCAGGCAGGCGGGCAGCGATTCACGCTCGATCGCCAGCGAGTGGTAGCGGATGATGGTGTAGGGGCTGGGCAAGCCCTCGAACACGCCTTCGCCGGTGTGCTCGATCGTCGAGGTCTTGCCGTGCATGACCTGCTTGGCCCGCACCACCTTGCCGCCGAAGGCGGCGCCGATGCTCTGGTGGCCGAGGCAGACGCCGAGAATCGGCAGCTTGCCGCCGAATTCCTGCAGCACCGGCACCGAGATGCCAGCCTCATGCGGCGAGCAGGGGCCGGGTGAAATGCAGATGCGGTCCGGGTTCAGTTCCCTGATCTGCTCCAGCGTGATTTCATCGTTGCGGAAGGTGCGCACCTCTTCGCCGAGTTCACCGAAATACTGCACCAGGTTGTAGGTAAAGGAGTCGTAGTTGTCGATCATCAGCAGCATGTCACAGCTCCCCATCCAGTCCGTCTTGCACTTGCTCGGCGGCGCGCAGCACGGCGCGCGCCTTGTTCTCGGTTTCCAGCCACTCCATCTCGGGGATGGAATCGGCGACCACGCCGGCGGCCGCCTGCACATGCAGCATGCCGTCCTTGATGACGCCGGTGCGGATGGCGATCGCCAGGTCCATCTCGCCGCCGAAGGAGAGATAGCCGCAGGCGCCGCCGTAGATGCCGCGCTTGGTCGGCTCCAGCTCGTCGATCAGCTCCATCGCCCGCACCTTGGGCGCGCCGGACAGGGTGCCGGCGGGGAAGGTGGCCTTGAACACGTCGATGTTCGACATGCCCGGCTTGAGCAGGCCTTCGACGTTGGAGACGATGTGCTGCACGTGAGAGTATTTCTCGATCACCATCTTGTCGGTGACCTTGACGCTGCCGGTCTGGGCGATGCGGCCGATGTCGTTGCGGGCCAGGTCGATCAGCATCACATGCTCGGCGATTTCCTTCGGATCCGACAGCAGCTCGGTGGCCAGTTCCGCATCGCGCTCCGGCGTGGAGCCGCGCGGCCGGGTGCCGGCGAGCGGACGGATCGTGACCTTCTTGTCGCCATCGGCGAGCGTCTCGTTGCGCACCAGGATTTCCGGCGAGGCGCCGACGATCTGCATGTCGCCGAAATTATAGAAATACATATAGGGCGACGGATTCAGCGATCGCAGCGCGCGGTACAGCGACAGCGGCGAATCGACGTAGGGCTTGGTGATGCGCTGGCCGACCTGTACCTGCATCAGATCGCCGGCCATGATGTACTCCTTGGCCTTCGCCACCGCCTTCAGGTAATCGGCCTTGTCGAAGCCGCGGAAGGATTCGGTGCGCACCGAAGCGGAAGTCACCGGCACGTCGACCACGCGGCGCAGCATGGCGCGCAAGTCCTTCAATCGCTGGCGGCTTCGGGAATAGGCTTCCGGCTGGGTCGGGTCGGCGTAGACGATCAGGTACAGCTTGCCGGACAGGTTGTCGATGACGGCCAGTTCCTCGGTCACCAGCAGCTGGATGTCGGGCAGTCCGAGTTCATCCTTGGGCGCCGAATCGGCCAGGCGCTTCTCGATGTGGCGCACCGCGTCGTAGCCGAAGTAGCCGGCCAGGCCGCCGCAGAAGCGCGGCATGCCGGGGCGCATCGCTACCCGGAAGCGGGACTGGAATTCGGCGATGAAATCGAGCGGATCGCCCTCGTGCGATTCGACCACTTCGCCATGCTTGACCACTTCGATGCGGCGGCCGTAGCTGCGCATCAGGGTGGAGGCGGGCAGGCCGATGAAGGAGTAGCGGCCGAAACGCTCTCCACCCACCACCGACTCGAGCAGGAAGGTGTTCTTGCCGGTGTTCTGGGACTGGGCCAGCTTGAGGTAGAGCGACAGCGGAGTTTCGAGGTCGGCGAAAGCTTCGGCGATCAGTGGAATGCGGTTGTAGCCTTGCGTGGCAAGCGATTTGAATTCGAGTTCGGTCATGTTCCTCTCCGGGCCGCCATTGTAGAGCCAGAGTCAGTCAACGGCGGAGGTGATATGCAAAAAACGTTGCCAGATCATCAATGATGATTGGCGGCGATCAGGATCAGTTGGTCCAGGATTGCCAGCGTCGCCACAGCCAGGCCTCATGGGCGCCCGACAGTGTTACGTCACGTTTTTCGGTCAGAAACATAGAAGTGATGTTTATCCGGAGATGATATGGGCCGCGTCAAGCAGCGTGGAAACTATACCATCGGAATCGATTTCCTGTACAGGCTGCCCGTGATTGTAGCCGTAGGGCACGGTCAGGCTGCGGCAGCCGGCGGCGCGGGCAGCCTCGGCATCGTTGGTCGAATCGCCGATGGCCACCACCTGATGCGGCTCCAGGCCGAACGCCTTGCACACCTGCAGCAGCGGATACGGGTCCGGCTTCTTGCGGGCGAAGGAATCGCCGCCATAAACCAGCTCGAACCAGAAGGCAAGGCCGGTCTTCTCCAGCAGCGGCACGGCGAAGCCAACCGGCTTGTTGGTGACGCAGGCCAGGCGCAGGCCCTTGGCGCGCAGCGCTTCCAGGCCTTCCTTCACTTGCGGATAGAGAGTGACATGGTCGCCGTTGATGGCGTGGTAGTGACGGTGATAAGAGTCCAGCGCCGGGGTCAGGCGCTCCTGAACCGTCGGCTGATCGTAGTCCAGCCCGATGATCTGGCGTACCAGGTGCTCGGTGCCCTTGCCGACGAAGCGCTCGATCGTCTCGATGCCTACCGGCGCTAGGTCGAGCTCGTTACGCATGCGGTTGATGGCAATGTGGAAGTCGGGCGCTGTGTGCAGCAGGGTGCCGTCGAGGTCGATGATGGCGGCGCGAATGCCGGAAAGCGAGGCGCTCATGCGGCCGCCAGTTCGCGGCGCATGCCGTCGATCACCGCCTTGTAATCCGGCTTGCCGAAGATGGCGGAGCCGGCGACGAAGGTGTCGGCGCCGGCGCGGGCGGCTTCGGCGATGTTCTCGATCTTGATGCCGCCATCCACCTCCAGCATGATGTCGCGGCCGGACTCGTCGATGCGCCGGCGCACATCGGCGATCTTCTTCAGCGCCTGCGGAATAAAGCTCTGTCCGCCGAATCCCGGATTCACCGACATGATCAGCACGATGTCCAGCTTGTCCATCACATGGTCGAGGTAGTGCAGCGGCGTGGCCGGGTTGAACACCAGACCGGCCTTGCAGCCGTTGTCCCGGATCAGCTGCAAACTGCGGTCGATGTGCTCCGACGCTTCCGGATGAAAGGTGATGATGTTGGCGCCAGCCTTGGCGAAATCCGGAATGATGCGGTCCACCGGCTTGACCATCAGATGCACGTCGATCGGCACCTGCACATGAGGCCGGATCGCTTCGCAGACCAGCGGGCCGATGGTGAGGTTGGGCACGTAATGGTTGTCCATCACGTCGAAGTGGATGATGTCGGCGCCGGCGGCCACGACGTTGCGCACTTCCTCGCCCAGGCGGGCGAAATCGGCGGAGAGAATGCTGGGAGCGATGCGATAGGTAGGCATGGGAACAGTGATGCGGGATCGGTGCGAAAAAGAAGCGCTATTCTACCCCGGCGCAAAAATCCGGTCCTTGCCAGCGCAAGGGATTTCGTGTGCAATGGGCGCCTGACCGATCGTCATGCCCAAACAACAAGGAAGCCCATGGCCGCATATGAATTCACGGTGTCGGTGAAGCCCCAGTATCTGTCTGAACAGTCCGAGCCGGAGCGGTCCCGCTATGTCTTTTCCTATGCCGTCACCATCCGGAACACCGGTCAAGTGGCGGCGCAGCTGATCTCTCGTCACTGGATCATCACCGACGGTAATAATCATGTGGAAGAGGTGAAGGGCTTGGGCGTGGTCGGCCACCAACCGTTGCTGCGCCCGGGCGAGCAGTTCGAGTACACCAGCGGCGCTTCGCTGGCCACGCCCCAGGGATCGATGCAGGGCACCTATTTCTGCGTCGCCGAAGACGGGGAGCAGTTCCAGGCCAGGATTCCGGAGTTCCTTCTCACCCAGCTGCGCACCTTGCATTGAGTCTCATCGCGCATCATTCCCGTGTTTCGCCTGCGTCGCTGCCCGTCTGATCCGCCTTTCGCGCCGGCGGTGTGGCGGATTTGCCGGGCGGCGTAGTCGGCTTTTTGCCGGCGAACATCGTCCACCATACAATAAACACCAGCAGGAACAACGCCACGCCTGCTTCAAGAAACAATATCCACATAGTCATTCAGTCTTCATGTTTTCGACATCCCGCAGTCTACTCGCATCCGCCTTCATCGCCGCATCCCTGCTTGCCGCCTGTACCACCACCCCAGTGCCGCCGCCTCAGCCCGAAAAGCCGCCTCAGCCGGCGCAACCGGCTGAAAAGCCGAAGGAAACGCTGCGGCCGGCAAGTTTCTCCGATCTGCCAGGCTGGAGCCGGGACGACCTGCGCCAGGCTTGGCCGGCGTTCAGCACTTCATGCGAGGTGCTGGTGAAGAAGCCCGAGTGGAAGGAACCCTGCGCCATCGCCGCGACGGTCGATGCCGGCAATGCCAAGGCGGTGCGCCTGTTCTTCGAAACCTTCCTTCAGCCGTTCCAGGTCATCAATCCGGACGGAACGGAAACCGGCCTGGTGACCGGCTACTACGAGCCGCTGCTGCGCGGCTCGCGCAAGCGCGGCGGCCCCTATCAGACGCCGCTCTATCGAGTGCCCGAGGATCTCCTGACGGTCGATCTGACATCGCTCTACCCGGAACTGAAGAACCTGCGCCTGCGCGGCCGGGTCGTCGGCAACAAGGTGGTGCCGTATGCGACGCGCGGCGAAATCGTCCAGAACAATCTGCTCGGCGGCAAGGAACTGCTGTGGGTGGATGATCCGATCGAAGCATTTTTCCTGCAGGTGCAAGGCTCCGGACGCGTGCAGCTCGACAGCAAGGAAGTGGTGCGCGTCGCCTATGCCGACCAAAATGGCCATCCTTACAAGTCCATCGGCCGCTACCTCGTGGACAGGGGCGAGATGACGCTCGATCAAGCTTCGGCCCAAGCCATCCGCACCTGGTATCTCGCCAATCCGGCGCGGCAGCAGGAACTGCTGAATGCCAATCCCAGCTACGTGTTTTTCAAGGAAGAGAAGATCGTGGATCCGCGCAAGGGCCCGAAAGGCGCACTCGGCGTGCCGCTGACGCCGGAGCGCTCGATCGCCATCGATCCGCAATTCGTGCCGCTCGGCGTGCCGGTATTTTTGTCCACGACTCATCCTGGCAAGGACACCCCGATGCAGCGCCTGGTGCTGGCGCAGGACACCGGCGGCGCCATCCGCAACGCCGTGCGGGCCGACTTTTTCTGGGGATTCGGCAAGGAAGCGGGCGACCAGGCAGGGCGGATGAAGCAGCGCGGCATGATGTGGCTGCTGCTGCCCCGACAGGCGCAGCCATCCAGCACGGCGGCGCGGTAAGCGCCTTCAGGACAAGGTCGGGGCGCGCCTGGAGCGCGCCTTGTTGATCGCGGCCCGGCTCTGCATTGCATGGGCCAGCGTCGTGTCCATCGTGGACATGTGAAACGCGAACCAGAGCGGCAGCAATTGGTCAGTCACTTCCCGACCCAGTCCCAGATTGCCCTCCATGACGCGCATGTGGACATTGTGCAGGGCGCCGAGCACGCGCGCATGCTGCTCCTGGTGAGGCCGATGGCTTGGCAGCTCGACTTCTTCCATCCACTCCTCCTCGCGCAGGAAAGCTTGCTCAAGCTGGTGAACAAAAGCGCCGAAACGGGCGGCAAACTCCTGATCGGGGACAGTCGACAGCTGATCCAGTGCTTGAAAGACGTCATGATGCAACTGGTCCATGGCCGGCGTGCCGGAAGAGATATCGGTCAGAAAAGCAGCCTCGCTGCCGTTGCCGTTGAAAGCCATGTGGGTCCACGTATTTGCGCTTGCCTGTTCCGCCTGCAAGCTTGCCTGGGTGAGAAGATCGCGCAGCCAATGCAAATTCCGCTCGCTGGCCGGTTCCATGATGTCGCCTCCCTATGAAGAAGATGGTGGTCCCACTTCATTCTTGTTATTGCCCGCGCCCCATGCCAATGGGAACCCACTAGCCGGCGGGCTGTACCCAAAACGAGTACCATCATCGAGTCTCAGATTAGGCGTTTCCGGGAAAGCTTGTTTGAGGTAGCTCAAGTCGAGCCATGAGGCTTGCTCGAGCATAATCCGGCACCGCCCATGCCCGCATTGCCAAACTTTCAGGAGGAGCAGCATGGATTATCAGAACATCATTGTCGAAACTCATGAACGTGTCGGTCTCGTGCGTCTTAACCGGCCGAAAGCCTTGAATGCGCTTAACGACCAATTGATGGATGAACTCGGACAGGCGCTTGCGACCCTCGACACCGACGATGGCATCGGGTGCATCGTCTTGACCGGCAATGAAAAGGCTTTCGCTGCGGGAGCCGACATCGGCGCCATGGCCTCCTATACCTTCATGGATGTCTATAAGGGCGAATACATCACGCGCAACTGGGAGCAATTGCGAAAGGTGCGCAAGCCGGTCATCGCCGCGGTCGCAGGCTATGCGCTGGGCGGCGGCTGTGAAGTCGCGATGATGTGCGACTTCATCATCGCTGCAGATACTGCGAAATTCGGCCAGCCGGAAATCAAGATAGGCACCATGCCAGGGGCGGGAGGAACTCAGCGCTTGCCGCGAGCCGTTTCCAAGGCGAAAGCCATGGATATGTGCCTCACCGGCCGGATGATGGATGCCGCCGAAGCCGAACGGGCGGGGCTAGTCTCGCGCATCGTGCCAGCGGAGCGTCTTCTCGAAGAAGCCATGGCTGCAGCAAAGACGATTTCCGAGATGTCGCTGCCTATCGCCATGATGGTCAAGGAATCGATCAACCGTGCCTATGAATCGACTTTGAGCGATGGCGTCCAGTTTGAAAGGCGGATGTTCCATGGCACCTTCGGCACCCAAGATCAAAAAGAAGGCATGAAAGCTTTCCTTGAGAAGCGGCCGCCGAAGTTCAACCACCAATGAATGCCGCCTGCCACCGCTGATCAAGCAGCGAAGGTGTTGACAGGGAGGAGCAAACCCCGCATAATCTCGCTTCTCTGCTGCTGACGAACACAACGCTTCGCAGCGCCGGCAAGC
>NZ_FZOT01000027.1 GCF_900188095.1 Noviherbaspirillum humi
GGCGACGCGACGTAGCGGGGCTACGGCAAGGAGCCGCAACGACGCAGGCGGCCGGTTCCCGTGGCTGCCCGAAGGGTTCAAGCAGGAAGGGCGCATTGCGGCGTTGCGGCGCTTGCGCAGGGGTTCGCCACGCATGCGTGGCCCCTGAGCGGCGCGCCGCCCTTGCAGGGCGCGTACCGGCTGATAAGCCGGTACCGCTCCGCAGGCGAGCGGCATGCCGCTCGAAACCCCTGCTTCGCCCTTGCACTGCATCCCTTCCTGCTTGAACGCACATGCCAAATAAATACTGATCAGGCTCTATGCCCGCATGAGTTAGAATGTTTGTGTTCGATCTTTTTCGATCATGATCTTTTTATGCCGAAAGCGCAATCAATTTATGGCCCGTCCTTCACTGAAAAATAAATCGTCGATTGCCGCCGCGGTGGAGACCGCCGAACGCCCCAGTCTGCGCGAGCGGAACAAGGCGGAGAAGGCGCATCTCATCAAGGCGGCGGCGCGCCAGCTGTTCACGCAGAAAGGCTATGAAGCCACCACCATGCGCGAGGTCGCGGCGCTGGCGGACGTCGGCTTCGGCACCATCTCGGCTTACGCCACCGACAAGGCCGGCCTGCTGGCGATGCTGTTCGTGGAAGACCTGGAGCACCTGCCGCCGCTGTTCCGCGACGTGCGGGACGACGCTACCGTGCTCGATCAGCTGGTCGATGCCTTCATGCGGCTGTACGAATTCTGGGCGCGCAGCCCGGAGCTGAGCCGCATCGTGCTGCCGCAGATGGAGTTCTACAACTCCAATCCCTTTACCGAGGAAATCCGCCAGCGGCGCCAGCAGCTTCAGGCCGACCTCGGCGACTGGCTGGGCCGGTGCCAGGAACGCAAGCGCGTACTGCCCAAGGTGGATACCCGGCAGGCGGCCGCCACCTTGTTCGCCGTCTACACCTCGGCGCTGCGCGAGTGGATCGTGCAGCAGCCGCTGAAGCTGTCCCAGGGCAGGGAACGCTTGACCTACCTGCTGGCGATTCCGATGAGCGCCATCGCCAAATAGGGAGCGGGCCGGCGCGTGATGCAACACCATCGTCATCGCCCCGTCCATTGCGGCTTGCGCTTCTCGGCGAAGGCCTTCGGGCCTTCGATCGTGTCGGCGCTGGCCTTGCGCTTTTCTTCCAGCGGATAGACCGCCATCATCGCCTGCTCCAGCGGCTGGCCCAGCCCCAGCAGCGCGCACTGCTTGGTCGACTGCAGCGACAGCGGCGCGCATTCCAGCATGTCGGCCACCCAGGCATCCACCGCCGCATCCAGTTCCGCCGGCGGCACCACCTGATTCACCAGGCCCAACTCATAAGCCCGCGCCGCGGGCAGCACCCGCCCGGTGAGCATCAAGCCCATGGCCACCTTCTGCGGCAGCTGGCGCGGCAGGCGATGCACGCCGCCGGCCATGGCGATCAGGCCGCGCTTCGGCTCCGGCAGCGCGAAGCCGGCATGCTCGGCGGCGACGATGACGTCGCAGGCCAGCGCCAGCTCGAAGCCGCCGCCGTAAGCGAGGCCGTTGACGCGGGCGATGATCGGCTTGAAGAAATCATGGCGGTCGGTCAGCCGCCGCGCCTGCTTCCAGCGCTGCGCCAGCGCTTCCTTCTCCGCCGGACTCATCGATGCCTCGGCGGCCACTTCCTTCAAATCGCGGCCGGCGGAGAAGGCGCGCTCGCCGCTGCCGGTGAGCACCACCACCCTGACCTCGTCGTCCGACTGGATCGCATCCAGCGCCTGGCTCAGCGCCAGGTGCGCATGCGAATCCATGGCGTTCATCGCCTGCGGGCGGTTGATGGCGAGCCAGCCGACATGGCCGCGTTTTTCGTAGAGCACCGCTTCCATGGTCAGTCCCCGCGCTTGCCGAGCTTGAACTGCAGGTCCGACACCAGCTTCTCGAAGGCAGGCTGATGCAGCGACCACATCTGCTCCGCCGTCTCGTGCTTGTAGCTTTCCTGGTGGCTCGATGCGGCGGCCTGGCGCAGGCTGGCCTTGGTGCGCAGCAGCAGCTCGCGCGGCGTGTTGCGCAGGTTGGCCAGCAAGGCCAGGGCGGCGGCTTCCAGTTCTTCGTTGGGCGCCTGCTCCGCCGCCAGGCCGATGCGCACCGCTTCTTCCGCCTTCACCGTGCGGCTGAACAGCAGCAGCCGGCTGGCGGTTTCCCAGCCGACGGCGCGCAGCAGCATCCAGGTATGGCCGCCGCCAGGATGCAGGCCGATCTGCAGGAAGCGGGTATCGAAGCTGCCGGCGCTGCCGACGATGCGCGCATCGCAGGCCAGCGCCAGGTTCATGCCGGCGCCGACCGCCGGGCCCTGCACCAGGGCCAGCGTCGGCAGCGGCGAATCGGCCACGGTGAGGAAGGCGTCGTAGACATCCTGCACCGCTGCGGTATCGCCGGCGGCAGCGGCCTTCAGGTCGTCCAGGTCGGCGCCGGCGCAAAATGCCTTGCCGGCGGCGCAGATGACGATGGCCCGCACCGATTCATCGGCATTGGCCTCCTTCACCGCCGCGATCAGCTCCCGGCACAGCCCGCTGGAGAGCAGGTTGCGCCGCTGCGGATCGTTCAGGCGCAGCAAGGCCAGGCCTTCCCGCTTCTCGATGTCGAGCAGCCCCATCTCAGGCCGCCTTGGTCATGCGTTCGACCACCATCGCCACCAGGTCCTTCTTCGATACCTTGCCGAAATTGGAGAGCGGGAAATCGTCGAAGTACTCGACCCGCTCCGGCAGCTTGAACTTGGCGATTTCCTGGGTGTTGAGGAAAGCCACCAGCTCCTCGAAGCCGACCGACATGCCGGGGCGCAGGATGAGGCAGGCGCAATTGCGCTCGCCCATCAGGCGGTCCGGAATCGGAATGCAGGCCACGTTCAGCACCGCCGGATGCATCAGGATCAGGTTCTCGATTTCCTCGGCGCTGATCTTTTCCGCGCCGCGGTTGATCAGGTCCTTCTTGCGGCCTTCCACCATGTAGTTGCCGGACGGGTGCTGGCGCATCAGGTCGCCCGAGCGGTAGAAGCCATCCGGCGTGAAGGCACGGGCATTGTGCTCCGGCGCCTTGTAGTAGCCGCGCAGGGTGTAGGGTCCGCGCACGCAGAGCTCGCCGACCTCGCCCGGCTTTACCGGATTGTCGTCCTCGTCGAGGATCATCACCTCATCGTCCGGGCAGATCGGGCGGCCCACCGTTTCCATGCGCACGTCGACCGGATCGTCCAGGCGCACGAACATCAGCACGCCTTCGGCCATGCCGAAGTTTTCCTGCACCGTGCAATTGGGCAGCAGCTGCTGGGTGCGCTTGCGGGTTTCCGGCTGCAGGCGCTGGCCGCCGGACTGGATCACCCTCACCGAGCTCAGGTCGTAGTTGCCGATCACTGGCGATTCGATCCAGCGGATCAGCAGCGCCGGCACCACGTGGATGTGGGTGACGCGCGTCTTCTCAATCAGCGGGAACAGCTCTTCCGGATTGGTGTTGGCATGCAGCACCACGGTGCAGCCCTTCATCAGGAAGCCCTGCAGGCCGGGGCAGGCGAGCGGCAGGTTGTGGGCGATGGGCAGCACGTCGAGCAGCACGTCGCCCTCGCGCACGCCGCAGACCGAGACCGCGTTCTTCGAATTGAAGATGTAGTCGTTGTGGGTGCGCGGGATCAGCTTCGGAATGCCGGTGGTGCCGCCGGAGAGCAGGAACAGCGCCGGCATCTCCGGGTCGATCTTGATCTCGTCGATGCGCGAGGCAGGCAAGGTCGCCGGGCGCTCGATCAGCTCGGTGAGCGAAACGCAGCCGGCCGGCGCATCGCCGAGCACGATCGCATGCTGAACGCAGGGCGACTGCTCGCGGATGCGGCCCACCATCTCGACATAGCTGAAGTCACGCTGCGCGACCGGCGTGAACACCGCCTTGGCTTCGGACACGGCCACGAAATGGCTCATCTCGCGGAAGCGGTGCGGCGGCAGCGCCATCACCGGGATCACGGCGATCTTCTGCAGCGCGAAATGGACATAAGCGAATTCGATCACGTTGGGCAGCTGCAGCACCACCGTGTCGCCCGGCGCCAGGCCGAGCGCCAGCAGGTTCAGCGCCAGGTTGGTGGAGCGCTCGTCGAGCTCGCGGAAGGTGACGCTGCGGTTCACGTCGCGCAGCGCCACGCGGTCGGCATACTGCTCGCACCACTGCTTGAAATAATGCCGCATCGGCAGGTCTTCCCAGTAGCCCTTGGCCCGATATCGGTCGGCAAAGTCTTTCGGAAACGGAACGACGCCATTCATCATGATGCACCTCATGTTCTGGATTGGAGAAGGACGCGCATCTCCAGCCGGGATGCGCGACGGCTCTTCTGCGGGATGGAAGGGATCAGGTGATTGAGCTGTAGCCGCCGTCTATGACGATCACCTGGCCATTGACGAAGCGCATCGAGGTGGCGATCGCCAGCGCGGTTTCGGCGACGTCCTCGGCGGTGGCGCAGCGCTGCATCGGCGTCGCCTTGGCGCGGCGGTCCATCAGGCGCTCGTAGTTGTCGCCGAGGGCGCGCTCCATCCAGTCGCCTTCCATCCAGCCCGGGGCGATGGCGTTGACGCGCACCTTCGGTCCGAGCGCGCCGGCCAGGGTGCGGGTCATGGAAATGATGGCGGCCTTGCTCGCGGAGTAAGGCAGCGGCTGCGGGCCGGGGCGCAGGCCGACGATGCTGGCGGTATTGATGATGTCGGCCGAAGGCATGGCGCGCAGCAGGCGGGTGGCGTGCTTGGTGACGAGGAAGGTGCCGCGCACGTTGACGGCGAAGACGCGGTCGAAGTCTTCCACCTTGACGGTGTCGAACTCCTTCGGCGGCGTGTCGATGGTGGTGCCGGCATTGTTGAGCAGCACGTCGAGGCGGCCGCCGTAGGCTTCCTCCACCGCCTTCATCATCTGCTCCACTTCCGCTTCCTGGCTGACGTCGCACTTGATGACGGCGACCTGGGCGCCGGCTTCGCGCGCCAGTTGCTCGGTGACGCGGATATCCTTCTCGCTGCGGCTGTAGTTGATGGCGAGGTCGTAGCCGGCGCGGGCGAAAGCGAGGGCGATGGCGCGGCCGATGCCGGTGGCGGAACCGGTGACCAGTGCGACTTTCTTCGAAGTATTCAAGCGTGTCTCCTAATCGTTGTCATGCGGGATGATCTGCAACAAGATCTTTTTCGATCACGATCAATTTAAGCCAAACCGGACTGCTTTGCAAGAAAAATCGATCGTGATCTTTTTTCTCTTTCGCCCTCCGCTTCAGCGCCTCATCGGCGCCTCCTGCGCCCTGCTTCATTCACCCTGCTTCATTCACCTTGTTTCCTGAGCCGTTCGATGATGCGGCGGGCGCGGATGCCGCCGGCATCGACATGGATGTCCACCCAGGACGCGGCCTCGCCGAAGCGCCGCATGTTGGCGTACTGGGCCTCGATCACCACCCTGTCTTCGTCGAAGGTGGAGCGGATCTGTTGCAGCACCTTGTCGAGGTTGTCCGGCATCTCCGGATGGCTGTTGGCCGACATGGTCCAGAAGTAATGCGAGGTGGTTTCGGTTTCCGGCGTCAGGCCATGGAAGCCGCGCAGATGCAGGCCGCCGCGCTGCGGATCGTCGAGCGGTTCGCTGTCCTTGTCGGTGGCGCCGGCCCAGATGCGGATATGGTTGGGCTCGAATTCGATTTCCTGCCAGCGGTCGATGCCGCCCTTGAACGGCCATACCGCGGTATAGGCGGGCGGCGGCAGCGTGTCGGGCAGCAGGCGCACGATGCGCACCGTGTCGCCCTCGCCGCCGACTTCCATGCCGGCGGTCATGTGAACCCTGGGATTGCCGCCGATGGTCTTCTGGTGCACGTAGCCGACATGGCTGAGGTCGAGCAGGTTGTCGTGGATGAGCTGGTAGGGCGCGTCGTAGTGATATACGCCGCCGCCGAAGCGGTAGCGGGCGTCGTCATGCCATGCATAATCCGGCGCCGGTTTCGACGGCGCGGCGCCCTCCTCCTTCGGCATCCAGATCCATACGATATGGTTCTTCTCCGCCACGACATACGACTTCACCCTTGCCTTGGCCGGAATCCTTTCCTGCCCCGGTATCTCGATGCAGCTGCCGCCGGGGGCGTAGAGCATGCCGTGGTAGCCGCAGCGCAGGCCGCCGCCCTCCACCGTGCCGCAGGACAAGGGCAGCGAGCGGTGGCAGCAGCGGTCTTCCAATGCGCCGACCGCGCCATCGGGCGTGCGGAACAGCACCACTGACTGGTTCAGCAACGTGCGCGCCATCGGCTTGTCCTGCAGTTCCCAGGCAAAGGCGGCGACATACCATTGATCCAGTACGAAGGCGGATCGCGCGGACGAGGCGAGTTCGGAAAGCGGAACCTGGGTGACGGTATTCATGGCTGTCTCCTGAGTATTGGCATGTATTGGAATGGGTGCATGGTTCTGCCCCTACAGCATAGGAGGACGGCCTTATAATTCAATAGCATTCCATCGATATCTTCTATCCACAAACCAAATAATGGCTTCCTCTGCCCGCTTCGATCTCAATCTGTTGTCCGTCATCCTGGCGATACATGATGCCGGCAGCGTCAGCGGCGCCGGCAAGCAGCTCGGCATGAGCCAGCCTGCCACCAGCGCGGCGCTCAACCGGCTGCGCAAGCGTTTCGGGGATGAGCTGTTCGTGCGCACCGCCACCGGCATGGAAGCCACGCCGCGGGCGCTGGCGCTGATCGAGCCGGCGCGGGAGATCATGGCCCGGGTCAACGGCGACGTGCTCAAGGGCGACACCTTCGACCCGCGCACCACGCGCACGGAATTCACCTTCGCCATGTCGGACATCGGCGAAATGGTGTTCTACTCGCGGCTGCTGGCGCATCTCCAGCGCGAGGCGCCGCATGCCACGCTCTCTGCCGTGACCGCGCCGGCGCAGGATATCGCGGAGGGTCTGGAGAGCGGCCGCATCGATCTGGCCATCGGCCACTTCCCGGACATTCGCAAGCACAATTTCTATCAACAGCGGCTCTTCACCCACTCGTTCTCCTGCATCCTGAGGAAGGGCCATCCCATCCGGGGCAATCGCCTGACCCAGGCGCAGTTCATGGCGCTCGGCCATGCGGTGATCCGGGCCGAGGTGCGCAGCCAGGAAGTGTTCGAGCAATTCCTCAAGCAAAAGCGGATCGAGCGCCGCATCGTGTCCTCGACGCCCCACTTCATGACGATTCCCTTCATCGTCAGCAGCAGCGACCTGGTGGCAACGGTGCCGAATGCCATCGCTCAGCGCTTCGCCGAGATGGCCGAGGTCAAGGTAATGACGCCTCCGTTCGAGATGCCGCGCTTCGACCTGAAGCAGCACTGGCACCGCAAGTCGCACCAGGATCCGAAGAACGCGTGGCTGCGCTCCCAGGTGGTCGCGCTTTTCCACAATGACAAGCGCTGGGACGGCGCTTCGGCCTGAAACCCTGGGCGCAAGCCCCGAGCCGGACATGAAAGGTTACGATTTTCCGGTTGCCGCCCGCAGGAAACTCCGACAAGCTCAGTCCTCCCGGCCAGGATTGCCGCTTTTCCGTTTGGCAGCGCCCCATGTTCAAGATACTTGTCGTTTCGCTCACGTTCGCTTTTTCCCTCTCCGGCTGCGGCCTGATGGCCGCGCCTTGCCGCGTCGCCAGCGCCGTCATCAAGGTCGTCCCGGTGGTCGGCCATGCGGCCGCGGTTCCCACTGATACCTGCGCCGCCGTCATCGATCCCTGAAGGCAATGCCGGCGCTTGTTACACCGGCTTTACCGATTCACAAGATTGCTCCGCGGTTTTGCTCTATAGTATGGCGGCGTGCCGGCCCTTCCGGCGCAACGACCAGCGGCGCGGCCCGATGCGGCACGCCGCGACAACTACGGAGACAAAGACCATGGTATCTCGCCTATCCGCCGCGGCCGGCCTGACGCTCGCCGGCTTCGCCCTCACCGCCTTCGCCCAGCAGGATCCCGCGCCAGCCGCCGCGCCCGCCGCGCCGCCGCCGGCCTGGAAGCAGGGCATGAGCGAATCGCAGGCGCAATCGCCGCTGCATCCCTTCGCCCCGCACATGACCGGCCGCGCGGCCGCCGAACTGCCGATCGACAAGCTGAAGGTGCCGGCCGGCTTCAAGGTGGAAGTCTGGGCCGAGGGCATCCCCGAAGCGCGTTCGCTGGCGCTGGGCGACAAGGGCACCGTATTCGTCAGCAACCGGCTGCAGAGCAGCGTCTACGCCGTGGTCGACGCCAACGGCAAGCGCGAGGTGAAAACCCTGCTCAAAGGCCTGAACAGCCCGAACGGCATCGTGTTCAGCAAGGGCTCGCTCTACGTCGCCGAGCGCAACCGCATCGTCCGCTACGACGACATCGAGAGCAAGCTCGACAATCCGCCGCAGCCGGCGGTGGTCGTCGACAACCTCGACCCGAACAAGCAGCCGGGCCATTTCTGGAAATACCTGGCGATGGGGCCGGACGGCAAGCTCTACTTCAACATCGGCTCGCCGCAGAACATCACCATGCCGACGTATATGGAAGCGGTGATCATGCGCGTCGATCCCAAGACCGGCGTGCTGGAGAAAGTGGCTGATGGCGTGCGCAACAGCGTCGGCATGGACTTCCACCCGGTGACCAAGCAGCTCTGGTTCACCGAGCATGCGCGCGACTGGATCAGCGACGACATGCCGTCCGACGAACTCAACGTGGTGACCAAGACCGGCCAGCACTTCGGTTTCCCGTTCTGCTTCCAGGGCGACTTCCCCGATCCGCAATACGGCAAGAACCGCTCGTGCAAGGAGTTCACGCCGCCGGCCATGAACCTCGGCGCCCACGTGGCGCCGCTCGGCGTGCGCTTCTACACCGGCGGCATGTTCCCGGCCGCCTACAAGAACACGATGCTGATCGCCCAGCACGGCTCCTGGAACCGCAGCGTCAAGCAGGGTTATGACGTGGTCCGCGTCAGCACGGGCAAGGATGGCAAGCTGGTGAAGGAACCCTTCCTGCAGGGCTTCCTGACCGACGAGCGCGCCGACCCGCCGATGTGGGGCCGGCCGGTCGACATCCTGCAGATGCGCGACGGCTCGGTGCTGGTTTCCGACGACTACAACGGCATCCTGTACCGGGTGAGCTACAAGAAATGAGGATGATCGCACGCATGCTTCGCCGGCCGCTGCCGGCCTTGCTCGCGGCCTTGGCAATGGCGGGTCCGGCCCTGGCCGGACCGCAGGAAGGCGCCGCCAAGGCGCAGGCCTGCGCCGCCTGCCACGGCCCCGAAGGAAACTCGACCAACCCCGCGATTCCCTCGCTGTCGGCGCAGCCGAAGCAGTTCATCGTCTCGGCGCTGTACCAGTTCCGCGAAGGCAAGCGCAAGAACGAGCAGATGACGCCGATGGCGGCCGGCTTGAGCAATGCCGACATGAACGACCTCGCCGCCTATTTCGCCATGCAGAAGGCGCCGGCGCCGCAGCACAAGACCAAGCCGGAAAACATCGACCCCGGCAAGCGCCTGACCGCCCAGCACAACTGCATCGCCTGCCATGCCGGCAACCTGATGGGACAGCAGCACATCCCCCGCATCGCCGGCCAGCATGAGGCGTATCTGCGCGAGCAGCTGCGCGGCTTCAAGGCCTCCACCCGGGCGGAGATGGATGGGGTGATGACGTCGGCGGCGCAGGCGCTGTCGGAGAAGGATATCGAGGTCCTGGCCGATTACCTCGCCGGCCTGCCGGCCGCCAACTGAGCGGCAGGAAGAAGCCTTTTCAATCCCGCCGCGTCAGATCGTGCCGCCGCTCCGCCGGCGGCTCCACCAGCTGCAGGCCATGCAGCTTGGCGAGCGTGGTCGCCAGGGTATGGCCCAGCATTTCCACCGCTTCGCGCTGGGCCTGGTTCGGCATGCTGCCGTCCGGCGCGAAGGCTTCATGCGCCTTGCCTACCGCCAGCTGGTCGGGCAGGACGATGGCGCCCATGTTGCCCAGCACCGCGTGCACATGCACCAGCCCGCGCAGGCCGCCAAAGCCGCCGGGCGATGCGCTCATCAGCACCACCACCTTGTTGCGGTAGGGCGCGAGGCCGTCCTCGCCGTTGACCGAACGCGAGGTCCAGTCGATGGCATTCTTCAACAGCGGGGCGAATGAACCGTTGTATTCGGGACTGGCCAGCAGCAGGCCTTGATGCTCGAGCATCAGCCGCCGCAGCTCCAGCGCCCGCGCCGGCACGCCGCTGTCGGCTTCGAGGTCGCCGTCGTAGATGGGCAGCGGAAAGTCGCGCAGGTTGACGAGCGTCACCTCGGCGCCGGCTAGGCGCGCGCCCTGCGCGGCAGCGGCGACCAGCTTCTGATTGAGGGAATTGCCCCGGGCGCTGCCCGAGAACGCGAGTATGCGGGGATGATTGTCCGACATGGCGGCTCCTTGGCTGATCGGCTTCCGGCGGGATGCATGCGATGACGCCCGGCTTCCGGCCGGCAAGGCGCTGCCTGCGGCCCGGCGGGCGCGTCATGATTTGGACGGCGTGGATCGCCAGCGGTTCTGAACGCGGCAGGAACCGCGGCATGGCATGTCAGGCGGCAAGACTCGAATTGGACCGACCGCCGGCCGCAAGGCCGGCGGCAAGCTCCGTAGCTGCGAAGCGGTTGACCGGCGGAACGCCATGGTCCGCCGGAAAGAGATCTTCCTCCTAGAACTCCACCCGTTCGCCCGGCTGCATCGGGATCACGGTGGTGGATGACGTTCCCATGGCGGCGATGAATTCCTGCGGCGTCCCCTTGAGCTGAGGAATGGTGCCGTAGTGGATGGGGATGGCGTACTTCGCCTTCAGCATGTCGCGCGCCGCGATCGCCGCATCCTTCGGGTCCATGGTGAAGTGGCCGCCGATGGGCAGCAGCACCAGGTCCGGCTTGTAATAGTCGCCGATCATGCGCATGTCGCCGAACAGGCCGGTGTCGCCGGAGTGATAGATGCGGAAGCCGTTCTCCAGCTCGATCACGAAGCCGACCGGTTCACCGCCAGGATGGGTCTCGTCCTTGTCGGTGGATGGATTGCGCCACAACAGTTCGGAGCTGTGTTCGGCACGGGTGGCGGTGATGCGGATGTTCGGGCCCAGCGGCGCAATCGTGCCGCCCTTGCCGAAGCGCTGCGACAGGGTGGTCGGCAGCATGCCGAGCGTGACCATCGACTGATTCATGCCCGCCGGGCCGTACATGGGCGCGTTGTTCAGCTTGGCCAGCGCCGGCGCATCCGCCATGTGATCGAAGTGGGCATGGGTCACCAGGATCAGATCCACCTTGCCCAGCGCTTCCAGGCGCTTGTACTCCTGCGGCGTCTTTGGATTGCTGGTCAGCCAGGGATCGATCACGATCACCTTGCCGCCCGGCGTGGTGATCTTGGTGGTTGCCTGGCCCAGCCACTGCACCTGCACCTTGCCGGTGGCGGCCGGAACGGAAGCGGTTGCGGGGGCGGCAGCGGGAACGGGCGCGGCGGCGGTGCGGCTGGCATAGGTGCCGCAGGATGCGAGAGTGACGCAGGCACCGCCGACGGCGGCAAGGATGGCAAGCCGGTTGACCTTCATGGGTTCTCCTCCAATGGGTTGTGAATGAATCCCGCGCAGCGATGCACCGTGCGCAGCGGTTCGACAACTTTGATTTTCATTTTTTGCAGCTGCAGCGAGTATCGCACTTTTCCGGGCGGGCGGTAGGCAGTCAATCGGGTCAAATCCTTGTCAGGACGGCGAGGATGAGCTGCCTCATTGCAGGCTGCGGAACCGATCCTGCCTCCGGCCGGCGGATGCGGAACTTGATCCTTCATTCAGTCAGCCGCAGCGCCGCCGTTTGCATTACCATGCTGATCGGCCCGGCCACCGGGCGATGAATCATTCGGCGACGACCGTCGCCGCAAGGGCAGCAGCTTGACAGCATACGAACAGGGATTTCTCCTGACCCGCCACTGGCGCGATACGCCTGCCGGAACCGAGATCGATTTTTGGCTGGCGACCGACGGCGGGCCGCGTCGCGTCCGCATCCCGCCGCAAACGTCGGTGGCCTTCATCCCGCTGGAACAGCGCGAACGGGCGGAAGCGCTGCTGCGCGGCGAGCGCGGCGTCGAACTGCGGCCGCTGACGCTGAGCGACTTCCGCCGCCGCCCGGTGCTCGGCCTGTACTGCAAGCAGTATCGCCATCTGCTGAAGCTGGAAAAGCGCCTGCGCGAACAGAACATCGACATCTACGAAGCCGACGTGCGCCCGCCGGAGCGCTACCTGATGGAGCGCTTCATCACCGCGCCGGTCCGGTTTGCCGGCACGGCCGGCGCGGACGGCCCGCATGGCCGCCTGCTGACGGCAGGCATGCTGAAGCCGGATGGCGGCTACCGCCCTCGCCTGCGCCCGGTGTCGCTCGACATCGAGACCAGCCCGGCTGGCGAGCTGTATTCGATCGCGCTCGAAGGCTGCGGCCGGCGCGATGTGTTCATGCTCGGCCCGCCCAACGGAACGGCGGGCGACATCGACTTCGAACTCGTCTACTGCGCCAGCGTCGCCGAGATGCTGGCGCGATTGAACGACTGGCTGGCGCGGTTCGATCCGGATATGGTGATCGGCTGGAACCTGGTGCAGTTCGACCTGCGGGTGCTGCAGCAGCATGCCGACCGCCTCGGGCTGCCGCTGCGCGTCGGGCGGGACGGCAGCGCGCTGGAATGGCGCGAGCACGTCAATGGCCAGCACTTCTTCGCCTGCGCGGCGGGCCGGCTGCTGGTCGACGGCATCGAGGCGCTGAAGTCGGCCACCTGGACCTTCCCCTCCTTCAGCCTGGAGAGCGTGGCGCAGAGCCTGCTGGGCGAAGGCAAGGCCATCGACGATCCCTATCACCGGCTGGCGGAGATCGAACGCCGCTTCGCCAAGGACAAGCCGGCGCTGGCGCGCTACAACCTGAAGGATTGCGAACTGGTCACCCGCATCTTCGAGAAGACCGGCCTCATCGACTTCCTGCTGGAGCGGGCCAGCGTCACCGGGCTGGCGGCCGACCGCAGCGGCGGCTCGGTGGCCGCCTTCGAACACCTGTACATGCCGCTCATGCACCGCAAGGGCTATGTCGCCCCCAATCTCGGCGACGTTATCGGCGAGAACAGCCCGGGCGGCTTCGTGATGGATTCGCGCTCCGGCCTGTACGACTCGGTGCTGGTGCTGGACTACAAGAGCCTCTATCCATCCATCATCCGCACCTTCCTGATCGATCCGGTCGGCCTGATCGAAGGCGCTGCCGTCACCGACCCGCAGGCATCGGTGCCGGGCTTCCGCGGCGCCCGCTTCTCGCGTGAGCATCACTGCCTGCCGGCCATCGTCGATCGGGTATGGCAGGGGCGCGAGGCGGCCAAGCGCGACGGCAACGCGGCGCTGTCGCAGGCCCTGAAGATCATCATGAATGCCTTTTACGGCGTGCTCGGCTCCAGCGGCTGCCGCTTCTTCGACCCGCGCCTGGCCTCCTCCATCACCCTGCGCGGGCACGAGATCATGCATCGCACGCGGGAGTTGATCGAGGCCGAGGGCTATCCCGTGATCTACGGCGACACCGACTCCACCTTCGTTTGGCTGAAGCGGCCGCATGACGAGGCGAGCGCGATGGCGGTGGGCCGGTCGCTGGTGGATGGCATCAACGCCTGGTGGCGCGACCATCTGCGCAGCGAATACGGACTGGAGAGCGCGCTCGAACTCGAGATCGACACCCATTACCGGCGTTTCCTGATGCCCACCGTCCGCGGTTCAGAGGAAGGCAGCAAGAAGCGCTATGCCGGCCTGGTGACCGATGCGCAGGGCCGGGACGGCATCGTCTTCAAGGGCCTGGAATCGGCGCGCACCGACTGGACGCCGCTGGCGCAGCGCTTCCAGCAGGAGCTCTACATGCGCATCTTCCAGGGCGAGCCGTACCGCGATTATGTGCGCGAGTATGTCGGGCGCACCCTCGCCGGCGAGTTCGACGCTTTGCTGGTCTATCGCAAGCGGCTGCGCCGCCCGCTCGACGACTACCAGCGCAACGTGCCGCCGCATGCGCGCGCCGCCCGCGCCGCCGACGACTACAACCGGCGCGAGGGCCGGCCTTTGCAGTACCAGAACGGCGGCTGGATACGCTACCTGATGACGGTGGCCGGTCCGGAGCCGCTGGAAACTCGCCGCTCGCCGATCGATTACCAGCACTACCTGACGCGCCAGCTGCAGCCGGTGGCGGATGCGATCCTGCCTTTTCTCGACGAAGACTTCACTGCGTTGACCAGCCGCCAGCACATTCTGTTCTGAGCCCGTTTTCTCCCCATTGTTTGGTACCTCCCGCGCCTGAATCGGCCCGCCGCGCAATCCCCCGCTGTAGTCGAACGCCTACATAAATACCGTTTAACGATGACTTGTCTCTGCAAGGCGTGGGGGTACGATGGATGCACGACCAGTTCCCACGATCTTGCGGATGAGCTGCTCCAGCACCAGCCAACGCGGCGGATAGTGGTCGGCAGTTTGGCATTAACGAAAAATTCATGGGATCGGAGAGGACATGAAACTGAGAGACCTGAGAATTCGCACGCGGCTGACCATAGGCTTTGCGCTGCTGATTGCAATGATGATTGCGCTGTCCGCGTTCGCCTTGAGCCAGATGCAAGGCATCGACCGGCGTGTGGCGCATGAGGACAAGGTGTTTTCCGACCGGCTCGAGCGGCTTTACCAGGCCCGCGAAGCGCTGGCGCAGACCGGCATTGCGGCCCGCAATGCGTATGTGTTCTTCAAGGACGACGATGCGCGCAAGGAGCTGGCGATCGTCGACCAGCAACGCGCCCTCTTCCTCGAAGCGCTCAAGCAGGCGGCGCCGCACTTCAGCGGCAGCGCCGATTTTGCCAAGGTTCAGAAAGGCCTCGACCAGATGGCCGAGGAACTCAAGCGCCCGCGCAAATACCGGGAAACTGGCCAGATGAAGGAGTTTGGCGAGTTCCTCGTCAATGAATGCAGCCCGCTGCGCAGGCAGATCGTGGCCGACATGGATGTGGTCATCAATCAGGCCGAACAGGAAATGGCCGGCGCGGCAGCGGCGGTGCACGACATCATCGCCCAATCCCGCAACCTGATCGTGCTGGCCGCAGCGTTGGCGCTGGCGTTCGGCGTCGGACTGGCCTTGATCCTGTCGCGCAGCATCACCGCGCCGATCAGCAGCGCGGTCGCCTTCGCCAAGCAGGTATCGGTGGGCGACCTCACCGCGCGCGTGGAGGTGGAGTCGAGCGACGAGACCGGCCAGCTCTTGCAGGCGCTGCAGGACATGAACGGCAACCTCGCGCGCATCGTGACCGAAGTGCGGGGCGGAACCGAGCGCATCGCCACGGCATCGTCGCAGGTCGCGGCCGGCAACCAGGACCTGTCCGCGCGCACCGAGCAGCAGGCTGCGTCGCTGGAGGAAACCGCCTCCTCGATGGAAGAGATGACCTCCACGGTCAAGCAGAATGCGGACAACGCGCGGCAGGCAAATGCGCTGGCGGCGACGGCTTCCGAGGTGGCGTCCAAAGGCGGCCAGGTGATCGACCAGGTAGTGCTCACGATGGATGCCATCAACGCCTCGGCTGCCAAGATCGCCGACATCATCAGCGTCATCGACGGCATCGCCTTTCAGACCAATATCCTGGCGCTGAACGCGGCGGTCGAGGCGGCGCGCGCCGGCGAACAGGGCAGAGGCTTCGCAGTCGTGGCTACTGAAGTGCGCACGCTGGCCCAGCGCTCGGCCAGCGCCGCCAAGGAAATCAAGGCGCTCATCGGCGACTCGGTCGACAAGGTGCAGACGGGCAGCCGGCTGGTCAGCGATGCCGGCAAGACGATGCATGAAATCGTCGCGAGCGTGCGGAGCGTGACCGACATCATGGCCGAGATCAGCGCCGCCAGCGCCGAGCAGACGGCAGGGATCGAACAGATCAACCAGGTCGTGACGCAGATGGACCAGACCACGCAGCAGAATGCGGCCCTGGTGGAACAGGCGGCGTCCGCTTCCAGATCGATGCAGGATCAGGCGTCGAGGCTGGCGCAGTCGGTCGCTGTATTCAAGCTTGATGAGACAGGCGCTGTCGAGACCGAAGCCCAGGCAGCTTATGTCGCCCCGCAAGCGCCGGCCAGCGTCGGGCAGGCAGCGGCAAGGGTACCCAAGGCAATCGGTCGGACCCGCTCGCCGCGATTGGCGGGCGTGGGCAAGCTTCCGCTCTCGGTCCGCCACGGCTGATGCGGCAGGATCATGGAATCTCTTGTCCGTGGCACCTGCGGGCAATTTCGAACGGCCGCGGCACCAGGGCGCCTGCGGATGAAGCTTGCGCCGGAGCCTGGCATCCGCTGCCGCGTCCGGCTCTCGATTCCCCCAGTTCCAGGGAGATGCGCTTTTCGAACACACGATCGATTTGAACGTTCTCTGCAAGGATTGCCATGTTGCCTTCCGACCTGAAGTCCGTTCCCCTTCCGTTTTCCATCAATACGGAAATACTGAGCGTCGTTCCGCAAGGAATAATCATTACCGATGTCGACGGCCTGATCCTGTTTGCGAACGCCGCGTTCCTGGCCATCACCGGCTATTCGGAACAGGAGATATTCGGCAGGAACTGCCGGTTCCTGCAAGGTCCGCTGACCGACCGCTCGACGGTGCAGGCCCTGCGCGGGGCGCTCGACGCTCAACAGGAATTCAGCGCCATCATCCTGAATTACCGGAAGGATGGAACGCCGTTCTGGAACGAATGCTCGCTGGCGCCGCTGAGCGCCCAGGCGAACGGAAGTAGGGTCACGCATTTCATCGGCACGCAGCGCGATGTATCCGAACGCATTTACGCAGAGCAGGCGCTGCGCCAGAGCGAGCAGCGCCTGAAACTCGCACTGCAGGGCGGCAGCCTCGGATTGTGGGACTGGTATGTGACAACCGGCCTGCTGACCGTCAACGATCGCTGGAAGGCGATGCTCGGCATACCGCTCGACACGGACGCGGTAACGCTTGATACCTGGGCGGCATGCGTGCATCCCGAAGACATGGCGAAGCTGGAAAAGATCATCGACGAGGTGATCCTGAACCCTTCGGGCCAGTATTTCGAAGTCGAGGTGCGCGCGCGGCATGCGGCCGGGCATTGGGTATGGATACTCGACAAGGGGGCGGTGGTCGAGCGGGCCGAGGACGGCAGCCCGGTGCGGGTGACCGGCACGCACCTCGACATCACTGAGCGCAAGCAGGCGGACGAAGAAATGCACCGGCTTGCCTACTACGACACGATGACCGGGCTGCCGAACCGGCGCCTGCTCATGGACCGCATCACGCAAGCACTGGCAGCGGCCACGCGCTCCGCCCAGACCGGCGCGCTGCTGTTCATCGACCTGGACGATTTCAAGCAGATCAATGACGCCCGCGGGCATGCGGTGGGCGATGCCCTCCTGATGCAGGTCGCGCAGCGCCTCAGCATTCTCCTGCGCACCGGGGACACCGTCGCCCGCCTCGGCGGCGACGAGTTCGTCGTTCTGGTGACCAATCTGGAAGTGGACATCGACAAGGGCTGGCACAAGGCGCTGGGCGTCGCTGAACGGATTCATTCCGCGCTGTCGCTGCCTTTTCTCATCAATGGCGCGACCTACTCGTCCGGCGCGAGCATCGGCATCACCTTGTTTCCGCAAAGCGGCTGCACGGCAGATGACCTGCTGCGAGAAGCCGATACGGCCATGTATCGCGCCAAGAGCAACGGTGGCAGCGGGACAGCCTTCTTCGAACAGACGATGCACGCCGAGGCCGAGCAGCGCCTGGCAATCGAACACGCATTGAAGGAATCGGTAGCCGGCCGGCTCTTCGAGCTATACGCACAACCCCAGGTGGACCGCCTTGGCAATGAAATCGGCTGCGAGCTGCTCCTGCGATGGACTCATCCAGTGCATGGCAGCATCTCTCCGCTGCACTTCATTCCGATTGCCGAAGCGACGGGCGACATCATTCCACTGGGTGCGTGGGTCGTCGAACAGGCCTGCCGATTGCTGGCGCAGCTGCAGGAGGCAGGCATCGAGCGGACGGTTTCCGTGAATGTCAGTCCGCGTCAGTTCAGGCATGTCGCGTTCGTGGACGGCGTGCGAAGCATGCTCCAGCAGACGGGCGCTCCCTCGGGACGGCTCATCTTCGAGGTTACGGAAGGCTTGCTGATCGAAAATCTGGAAGAAACCGCGGCACGGATGCGGGAGCTGACGGCGATGGGCGTGCGCTTCTCGATCGACGACTTCGGCACGGGCTACTCCAGCCTCGCCTATCTCAAGCGCCTGCCGATTCACGAATTGAAGATCGACCGAAGCTTCGTGCGCGACCTCCCGGACGACGCCAGCGACAAGGCCATCATGCAATCCATTTTATCGATTGCGCATCATCTGCAGCTGCAGGTGGTGGCGGAAGGCGTCGAGACGGCAGCCCAGGCTGATCTGCTCATCGAAAGCGGCTGCACCATCATCCAGGGATACTTCTTCGGCCGCCCGCGTCCTGTGCAGGAGTGGTTTGATGGCGCGGTTGGGGCGCTGCAACGCAGTCGGTAATTACGTGTTCTAGCGCCGGCCGAATCTACAGACGTTGAATTCACCTCCGGTGCAGATGGACTTCCTTGATTTTCTCAGTCGCCCATCTGTTAGCAGCATTACCGTGCGCGTTAGCTGCAACCGATGGCGGTCGCCATCTTTTCTCTTCCGATGGATGGGTTCTCGAAGCTTATCAGCGGCGACCAAATCTAGTTTTAGAGAGAACTATCTGGGAATTAGGAAACTGTCCTGTTCGGCATATTCGACCCGAACCAATCTGGGATCAGCTTGGCTGCGACTTGCTGAGATTCCGAGACCATATTTTCTACCGCCAAATTCGATCGGCAAACTCCTTCCAGCCGGCATGAACTTTGCTGAGGAGGAAGCTCCTTCAACTAGTCTTCCTCAAATTTGCCATGGCCATTCCAAGCATCTCTCGCGCACCGTCGCCACCAGCTTCTTCGACTATCAAGCCGACCTTAAAGCTTGCTCAGTTAATGCCTAACCAAAGAACTGATGAAGCACTTGCACGCTCGCTTCGCGCAGCAATAGCGAAGTATGGCCTTTCTCCAGATGCCACGCTCAAGGTAGCAGAAAATGTCATCAAAAATTCTTCAATTAAGAATGGTGCGAGGATTCTTGGGCTGCTCAGTCATTTAGGGGATATTAAGGGAGGTCTCATTTCTTCAACAGGAGTGGGCGTAGCAGTGGAATTGGGAACGCACGTCTTATTCCCTCCAGGTGCCAACGATCAAGAGGTGGCGATGGAGAGGTCGATCACACTCGGAAATGGCTTGACATCCTTGAACCGGCTTGCCGCCACACTCCAGCGATTGGCCGAAACCGCCAGAATACAGGGCTTTAGCAACGGGGACCAAGAGAAGTTCAGTAACGCTTCCCGAAAACTACTAGATGCAATCAAAAGCGGTAATCGAGACACCGCCTTCACCGAGTTTTCTCGGATTTTGGGCTTGCTGAAAATATTTCAACTAAGTAGCAAACGCACATTCGAGATGCTGGATGGGTTAAACAAGCTGATGACTGGGCATAAGGCTGAGCAATCCGATCTAGCAGAGAAATTTTCTGAAGAAGTGCGCCGTAGATTGTCAGAGAAACAAAAAACCGAATGGGATCGGTATGCCACCAATAATCCAGATATTCTTGATGACATTGCTAGGGCCGCACAAGGAATGTCTGACGATGACAAAATTTGGGCCGTTCAGCAGCTACTGAGAGGCGTCCCTGGCCACAATGTAGTCTTTGCACTGCGTGATCGAGGTTCTGGCGCAGGCATGGTCCCGCCAGGAACACCAAAACCCACGGCATTAAGTTCGCCCGACGGCCCCTCCAACCGAAAGGTGAAAATTGCAGAAGCGGGTTCTAATGAACAATTAGGAAGACTCGCCCAAGCTAAAGCGGCCGGCATGCTAAAAAAATTAAAGCAAAAGTTAGGGAATGGTGATCCTGAAAGCCAAAAAAAATTGCAGGCGATATGGAATTCGCTCAGCCCAGAATACCTTCTTAGCTTGGCAGCATGGTGGCAAACCGGTAAAGACCCTGAAACCGGCTGTTCCCTTGTGAATGCTTGGTATTCTCAAGCAGGTTTACAAGGCATTAGGCTGTACCGAAGCTATATCACTAACTTTAAAGCCGGGATAGCGAACTGGGAATTTGAAGCACGGAAGGCCGGCCTGATTGGTCGGGACGATAGCTTGGATAAACTGCGAACGTCACTCAATCCCATATCCGCCACAAAGTTGTTCGAATTGAAGCTCCCGGAGAGTTCGATTTTGAAGCGGTTTAGGACAAGGGTTAAAACGCAAAGTAATTATATGTATTTCCGTCTTGAAGAGGAGCTGTTAAGACGTGTAAGAGGCCAGAAGAATAGAGCGGAGTTAAAGCAAAAGTTGAAAGAAATATGGAACGAGTTGACGATTGACGAAAAGCTAGGTCTGGCAGCATGGTGGAAAGGATCGGGAGTACCTGAGGAAGCATACGAACTTGCCAAGCAATGGCACAGAGAAGCTGGCTTAGAATATTCTCAAAATCTTGAGAGCTTCAAATCCGAGGCCCGAAGGGCAAGAGCGCTATGGTCAGAGAAAGCGCACGGGGCTTTTTCTCGAATAATCTTGAGTGAAAATGAAACATTCGAGAGCTTGCGCAAGAAGATTCAAAACCAGGATTAACTCTCTGGCGATTCAATGCTGCGCTTGGCCGCAGCATTGAATCGCAATCCCCCGGTCGCCGACGTTCAGGCGTTCATAAATCCTTTTGGATCGCGGCTACATAAGGGACCTGACAACAAGATGTCATTTCCGCTGCGGCAAGCTTTATTTTTCACCGCACCGCAAAACAGTAAAACAACCCATCCCCGCCCGTCCCCTTCAACGCCTCCTGGCCGCACCCGCCGCGAGACGCATGCGACGAGTTCCACGACTTCTGGGGCGGATCCTCCGACAGGCCGGTGCGGTCATGGTGGCCGAGCATGGCGGCGCCTTCGCCGCTGCTGGTCCAGTTACGGCAGGTCATGTCCTTGTCGGGCGGGAAGGCGCGGCCGTCGGGTTGGGAGCCGGTGAGCATGTCGTGCCGGTTCGGCGTGTCGCCCCGGCCGTTGATCATGGCGCCGCTTTCGGTGAGCGCGGTCTGCTTGTTGATGTTCGGGTTGCCGTGCAGCTCTTCCACATTGCGCGCGATGAGCTCGCCCTTGGCGTTGTACCAGGGGCCGGTGCCGATGCGGTCGCGGGCATTGACGGCCTGCGCGCCGGACGTCGCCTGGGTGCTGAGATAGGCGCGCCAGGTGCGTCCCCCGGCGCCGGCCTTGGCGGCGGCGCTCTGGCAGATCTGATCGGCACCCGACAGGCCGCCGAGGTTGGCGCCGTTGCCGGAACCGGCGCCGGTGACAAAGAAGCTCATCGGGTTCGCACCGGTGCTGCTGGCGCTGCTCGTACTGCTGGAGGTATTGCCGCGCGGCGATTGAGCGCAACCGGCGATGATGGCGGCGAGCGCGCCGGCGCCAAGCAGAAGATGGCTGGTCTTCACATTGTCTCCTCGTGGTGGATGAATGCTTGATCCTGCAAGCGGCCGACTCATCATTCCCGGCGGTGCGGCCGCATGACTCGCCGGCGCCGGCATCGCGGCTGGTGCTCCCAGCCGGATACCTTCTCTTACTATGCCACATCGGGTGGACAAGGCCAGCCGCCTTGCTTCCGGCGGTTTGCGCCCGCTCAAGCCCGCAAACCGACACCACGCGGACGCTCGGGAAGCCTGCTGGAACTTTCAGGCCATGCATGCTCTCTAGACAGTATTGCCATTTTGCTAATCAGGCCATGCCCAACGCCCTCTTCCATCGCTACAGGATTTTCGCCGCCTGCTGTCTCGCCTTGCTGAGCGGCTTTGCCAGCGCCGACGATGTCAAGGACCTGGAAGAAGAACTCGCGCTGACGATCGAAGATGCCACGCCCGGCCAGCCGGGGTCCATCGAACTCAATGGCGGCCTGCGCTATCAGCGGCTGCGCGCTTCGGAAGCGAACTCGGGCCGCAACGAATATCAGCTGACGCCGCGCCTGCAGATCGGGGTGGCGCGCAATTTCCAGGTGGCGATCGCCGCGCCCTATCGCCTAGGCAATGCGCCCGACACCAGCCGAGGCGAACTGCGGCTCGATGCCCTGCTGCGACTGAACGATGAGGGACGATACCTGCCGGCCTTCGCCGTCGACGTCGGCCTCGAGCGGCCTTACGGCGCCGGCGATGCCGGCACCGAGATTCTGGTCAAGGGCATCGCCACCAAGTCGCTCGGCGTGGCAAAGGAAAGGGATCGGCCGGCGCAGCTGCATGTGAATCTGGTCGCGCGGCGCAACCTGAATCCCGGCGAGGACGAGCGGCGCAACCGCTATTTATTTGGCGCGGCGCTGAGCAAGAAGCTGAGCGAGCGCTGGCTGGTGGCGGGCAGCCTGTTCCGCGAGGAGCAGCGCGAACGGGGTTCGGCATTCAACATCGCCGAAGCCGGCGCGCGCTGGAAGCTGAGCGAGAAGACCATTCTCTCCGGCTCGGTCGGCGCCGGCTTGAACCGGGAGGCGCCGCTGTGGCGGCTGCTGCTGGGCTTCCAGCGATCGCTGGATTGATCGAATAAAAAAGGGCAGGCCAAGTTGCCTTGGCCTGCCCGCAATGCACCACGGAGGAGACCAGTCCGTTAAGTGCTCATCAATCGTTGCCCTTGTGTCGCGCCGATGAATCAGGCGGCATGTGCGGCAGTCTCGGCATCCTTTCGTTCATCGGCAATCAGCTTGTCCAGCACGCGGCGCGCCCGCACCGCGCCGGCGTCGCCCGCCAGCAGCACCGGCTTGAGCGACCAGAAATCGGCATCGCCGATCATGGCCTGCTGCGCCTCCAGCATCGGCAGGTCTTCATGAGTGAACGGCCGCTGCAGGCCGCTCACGAATTCCTCCGCCCGCTGCGCCCCTTCCTCGCCCATCGATACCGGATTGCATACCGAAAACCAGTAATGCGAGGTCTTTTCCGTCTCGGGTGTGAAGAGGTGGACGACATCGTTCTCCACGCCCTCGCTGCGCGGCCGGCCGGTGGCGACCGAACCGGCCTTGAGCAGCATGCTGGCCGGCGCGTCCCAGCGCACGTCGATCCAGCGATCCACCGGCAGGCCGACCGGCAGCCGGCGCTGCTTGTAGAGGAACTCGGGCAGGATGTCGCCCACCGTCTGGCGGTTCGAATAGACCGTGTTGCCCTTCTGCTCGACGCTGGTGATCGCATCCGCCACCGCGCCGCTGCCCAGGGTGCCGGGATGCAGGAACTGGATGTGGGACAGGTCCATGATGTTGTCCGTCTCCAGCACGTAGTTCGCCTTGACGTGCAGGTAGCGCTTGGCGACATAGGAGCGCTCCGGGTCCATGCAGGAAAAGTCCGGGATCAGCGCCGCATCGGCGCGGGCCGCGTCGCCCATCCAGAGCCAGATCAGGCTGTGCTTCTCCACCACCGGATAGCTTTTCACCACCGCCGCCTTCGGGATGTTCCCCTGCGGGTTGTGGATGCACTGTCCCTGGCCGTTGAACTGCAGGCCATGGTAAGGACATTGCACCCCGCCTTCCACCTTCCTGCCCATATGCAGCGGCGCGAAGCGGTGCGGGCAGCGGTTGGAAAGCGCCTGGACTGTGCCGGCATCGTCGCGAAACAGCAGCACCGGTTCGTCCAGCAGCGTACGGTTCAACAGGGTATCGGCGCCGACTTCCTTATCCCAGGCGGCGACGTACCAGACATTGCGCAGGTAGGTCATCTGCTTCTCCAGCTCTTCGATTCATGAGGCCGTGCCCGGAGGTTTCCGGGCGCAAGACTAGCCGCGAACTCAGTCGGCGACCATGCCGATTTCGCTGGTGATCTTGCCCCAGCGCTCGTACTCGGCCTTGATGTACTGGCCGAGCGCCGCCGGCGTGCCGGCGCCCTCGGAAGTGAAGCCCATTTCGTCGATGCGCTTCTTCATGTCCGGCTCCTTCAGCGCCTTGTCCAGCGCCTGGTTGAACTTGGCGACGATCGGCGCCGGCACGTCCTTCTGCGTCACGAAGGCCAGCCAGCCGAACATCTGCACGCCAGGCAGGGTCTGCGCCACCGGCGGCACGTTGAAGCCCTCCACCTTCTGCGGCGAAGTGATGGCGATCGGGCGGATGGCGCCCCGGTTGACGAAGGGCATGGCCACCGGCGTGGCCTGGATGGTGACCTGGGTCCGGCCGGCGATGGTTTCCTGCAGGCTCTGGGCCGCCGAGGTGTACGGCACATGCAGCATCTTGATGCCGGCGCGCTTGTTGATCCATTCGCCCATGATGCCGGCGAAGCCCTTGGTGCCGTCGCTGGAGAAGCTGATCTTCTCCGGCTGCGACTTCGCCAGCGCGATCAGTTCCTCGAGCGTTTTCACCGGCACGTCGTTGTTGACGGCGATGTAGAAGTAGCTGCCGCCCACCATGCCGACCGGCGCGAAGTCCTTGACCGGGTCATAGGGCAGGGACTTGAAGGTGTAGGGGTTGACCGCCAGCGGCGCGGTGGTGGCGAGGTAATAGGTGTAGCCGTCCGGCGTGGCGCGGGCGGCGGCCTGGGCGCCGATGATGTTGCCGGAGCCGGGTCGGTTCTCGACGATGATCGGCTGGCCGAGGGTCTTGGCCATCTTGTCGCCCAGCAGGCGGGCCAGGATGTCCGGCGCCGCGCCGGGCGGCTGCGACACGATGATGCGTATCGGACGCTGCGGCCAGTCCTGCGGCTGTGCCTGGGGCTGGGCGTGCGCCATGCCGGCGGCGAGGCCGGCCGCGGTCAGCGCGAGAAAAGTCCTGCGGGTGATGGTGTTCATGGTTGTCTCCTGATTCTCCCGGGCGGTTGCGGCCGCCGCGGATGGTGGTGGCGGACGCGAACGCCCGCCGTCGTCTTCACTGCTGCCGCGCGCTCGCGGCTTCGATCATGCTCGCGAGCTGCTGCCTGTCCCCGGTAGCGCCGTACACATAGTGGTCGGGGCGCACGATGGCGGCCAGGCACTGGTGGCGGTCGAACCATTTCGCCATCACGCCCTGGGTTTCCCGCAGTTCCAGCGTGCGGGCGTCGGCGGATTGGGTGCCGGGCGCATCGGGATGGATGCTGACCAGCGTGCCGAGCGCCGCTGCCTGGCGGCGCACCGCTTCCGGCAAGTCCGCCAGCGGCCAGGCCGTCACCACGCGCCAGCCGCGGCCGGCGACCTCGTCGAGCAACTGCGTCTCGCCATTGGCCTGCACCCGCGGCTGCGGGAACAGCGTGCCGCTGGCGCTGCCGCGCTCGGCATGCAGCAGGCCCGCCTCGAGCGGCGGGATGATGTCCTGCCGCGCCTGCGTCTTCACCGTGCCGCCGCATTCCGCCAGCAGCTTCGCATCGCGCTCGCGCGCCTTGGCCGGATCGCGCTCGCAGATGACGCTGCCGATGCCCTTGATGCGGCCGGTCAGCGCGCGCACATGCTGGCCGCGCTCGGCGCCGTAGCTGTCGAACAGCGCCTCGCTGGCGCCGCCGGCCAAGGCCTCGCGCAGCTTCCATGTCAGGTTGACCACGTCGCGTACGCCCTGGCACATGCCCTGTCCCAGGAACGGCGGCTGCTGGTGGGCGGCGTCGCCGGCGATGAACACGCGTCCCTTGCGCCACTCCTTCGCCACCAGCGCATGGAAGCGGTAGCTGGCCTGGCGCCACAGCTGCGCATCGTCCGGCGTGATCCAGCGCTTGAGCACGCTCCAGGCGCCTTCCTCGGTCGCCATGGCTTTCGGATCCTCGTGCGGCAGCAGCGAGATTTCCCAGCGGCGATGGTTCTTCGGTCCGATGACGTAGGTGCAGGGACGCTCCGGCTCGCAGTACTGCACGCTGGTCTGCGGCAGCTTGGCCAGCCCCTTCTCGTTCACCTGCACGTCCACCACCAGCCACGGTTCGTCGAACTGCAAATCTTCCAGCTCGATGCCGACGCTGTTGCGCACCGCGCTCCAGGCGCCGTCGCAGCCGATCACGTATTTCGCCGTCACCTGGCTGACTTCGCCGTCCTCGGCCTTGATCTTGAGCGAGACCTGGCTGGCGTCCTGCTCCAGCGCCAGGAATTCCTGGCCGAGCGCCACGGTGACGGAAGGCATCGCTTCCACGTGGCGGCGCAGGATGCGCTCCACCGGCGGCTGGGTGAAGACGATGGAGGGCGTATAGCCCAGGGGATACGGCGGTTCCACCGTCGCCAGGCGCTTGATCAGCTGGTGGTCCACGCCGTAGTACTCCGACGGCGTGAACGGCTCGGTATGGGGCAAGACCTCGTCAACCACGTCGATCTGCTGGAACACCCGCATGATCTCGTGGTCCAGCGCGATGGCGCGCGGCTTGTCGTACACGTCGCGCAGCTTGTCCACCACCAGGGTGCGTACGCCCGCCTGCCCGAGCAGCGCGGCGGCCACCGCCCCGGAAGGGCCATAGCCGACGACGACGACGTCGTAGCTGGTCCGGTTCAGCGATGCGCTCATGATCAGGCCGCCTCGTCCCGGATGGTGTTGACCAGCACGCCGATGTTCTCGATTTCGATCTCGACCTTGTCGCCCTGCTTCATCCAGACCGGCGGCGTGCGCGCCTGGCCGACGCCGGCCGGCGTGCCCATGATGATCACGTCGCCCGGCTCCAGCGTCAGGCATTCGGTCAGCAGGGCGATGGTTTCCTTGACGTTCCAGATCATGTCGCGGGTATTGGCATCCTGCATGACGTTGCCGTTCAGGCGGCACTGGATGTGCAGGCCTTCGGCGCCCGGCGGCAGTTCGTCGGCGCTCACCAGCACCGGGCCGAAGCCGCCGGTCTTGTCGAAGTTCTTGCCAATGGTCCATTGCGGCGTGCGCTTCTGATAGTCGCGCACCGAGATGTCGTTGAAGCAGGTGTAGCCGAACACATAATTCAGCGCATCGTCCTGCGACACATGGCGCGCCGGCTTGCCGATCACCACGGCGAGTTCGGCTTCATAGTCCAGGCGCTCGGACACGCGCGGGCGGATCGCCTGTTCGCCATGGGCCAGCAGCGAAGTCGCGCTGCGCAGGAAGAACCAGGGATACTCCGGCTTCTCGCGGCCGCCTTCCTTCGCATGGTCGAAATAGTTCAGGCCGAGGCAGACGATCTTGCCGGGCTCGGGCACCAGCGGCGCATAAGGCAGGCTGGCCAGCGGCTGGCGGTCGGCGTCGGTGGCCAGTTCCAGCGCCTTGCGGGCGGCGGCATTGAGGTCGACGCCGGCTTTCAGGGCGGCGCGGATGTCGGCCGGGACTTCCGGCACGAGCTTGTTGAGGTCGACGACGGACTGGTCCTGGACCACGCCGAGGCGGGTGGCGTTGTTGGCGCGGAAGGTGACGAATTTCAAGTGCTTCTCCTCGTTGGATAGGTGTTCTGCCGGATTGCGTGCTTACTGGCCGCCGTGGGCCGCGAAGCGGATGACTTTCTGCGCCTGCTTGACCTTGTCGGACGGCGCCGCCGATACGCCCCACTGGTCGACCCGGCCCGGCGGCCATTTCCATTCGTCGGGACCGCGGGTGACGTAGCTCTCGTCTACCTGCTCCACCTCGGCGGTGTACTCGACAACGAAGCCGGCCGGGCCGATGAAGTAGGAAAACACGTTGTTGCCCGGGCCGTGGCGGCCGACGCCCCACTCGATCGGATAGCCGGCGTCGCGCATGCGGCCTCCGCCGCGCATGACCGAATCCAGGTCCGGCATGAGAAAGGCGATGTGGTTGAGCGTGTTGTCGTCGCTGTCGGCCAGGGCGATGCTGTGGTGGTCGCTGCAGCAGCGCATGAAGGCCATGATCTTGGTGCGGTCGGACAGGGTGAAGCCGAGCGCGTTTTCGAAGAAGCGCTGGGCCACCGAGACGTCGGCGCTGTTGCACACCACATGGGTGATCTTCACCGGGTGGTCCTTCTTCTCGGCGGTGTCGGCATGGCGCGCGGCGCCGTGCACGAAGCGCAGCACCCGGTCCTGCGGATCGCGGATGATGACGGCAGTGCCGCCGCCCGGCTCGGTCACGGCATGGCGCTCGGCCAGCAGCGCGCCGCCGTGCTCGGCGGCGTTGCGGGCGATGATGTCCAGGTTCTCGTCCGATGCGACATCGAAGGTGACCATGCGCACCTCCGGCGCGGCGCTGCGATGCAGGGCCAGGATGTGATGATGCGGGCCGGTGCCGCGCAGGTAGACGGCATCGTCGCTGCGGGCGGCCACCGACAGGTGCCAGGTGTCGACATAGAAGCGTTCGGCGGCATCGAGATCGGTCACGCCGATGGCGATGTCGCGCAGGCCGCTGGCGAGGGGTTTGTTCATGCTGTGGTTTCCATGGTGAGGTTCAGGCCGAGAAAGCGCTGCGCGTTTTCCCGCACCAGTTGCTGGTTGACGGCATCGCCGAATTCCGCCGCCAGGATGCTGGCGACCGGCGTGCGGTCATGGAAGGCGAAGGGATAGTCGGTGCCGATGATGAGCTGGCTGGCGCCGAAGGTGGACACAAGGTGCTTCAGCGTCGGCGCGTCGAATACCAGTGCGTCGTAGTAGAGCTTGCGCGCCTGCTCAGTGGGCGACAGCGTGACCGCCTCCTTCAGCGCCGGGAACACGCGGCGCGCCTGCTCCAGTCGCGGCAGCAGCATCGCCAGCGTGCCGCCGCCATGGCTGAAGGCGATGCGCAGCTTCGGGAAGCGCTCGATCAGGTTGCTGGTGAGGCAGGAGGCGGCGGCCAAGCCGACGTCGGTCGGATAGGCCAGCGCCTGCTGCAGCTGGGCCGGGCCGACCAGGCGGTCCATGCCGGCCGGCTTCAAGGCGTGCACGAAGACGGCGATGCCCTTTTCCTGCGCCGCCTCGAAGAAGGGCGCAAATTCCGGCGCGCCGATCGGCTTGCCGTTGATGTTGCTGCCGATCTCCACGCCGGCGAAGCCGAGCTTGTCGATCACGTAATCCAGTTCGGCCAGCGCCAGGTCCATGTCCTGCAGCGGCAGCGCGCCGAAGGCGCACAGCCTGCCGCCGGACAGCGCCACCATCTCCGCCATCTGCTCGTTGATGTAGCGCAGCAGCTGCGCCGCGTCGTTCGGGGCCATCCAGTAGGACAGCAGCTCCGGCATCGGCGAGATGGCCTGCAGCGACAGTTCCATGCCGGCCATGTCCTCGATGCGCTTGGACACATCCCAGCATTTGTCCGACACCGTGCGGTAGACCTTCCCGGAGATCATCACGTGGCGATGGCATTCATGCGCCGGCGCCATCGACGGCCAATCCTTCGGTACGCTGGAACCGAGATAGGCGGGGAAGTTTTCCGGTACCACGTGGGCATGGATGTCCACGCCGCAGCCGCATTTCATGGTTTTCAATCGCTTCTCCCGTTCAGCCCGCGTTCAGGCCGACGGCCTGCACGCCATGGAGGCAGATGGCCTCGTCCTCGTCGCCGGTGCCGCCGCTGGCGCCGACCGCGCCCAGGATTTCGCCGTCGGACGCCTTGATCAGCACGGCGCCGGTTTGCGGAATGAATCTCCCCTGGCCGGTGGAGGCGAGCGCGGTGAAGAAGTTGGGGTTTTCGGCGGCGCGCTTGACCAGCGCCCGGCTGGAAGCGCCCATCGCCACCGACGCCCAGGCCTTGCCCATGGCGACGTCGACGCGGAACATGCTGGCGCCGTCCTCGCGCTGCACCGCCTTGAGGTTCCCGTGGGCGTCGATCACCACGACCGCCATCGGCTTGTAGCCGGCGCGCTGGGATGCGGCGAGCGCTTCATTGATGATGTGGTTGGCCTGGGCGAGGCTGAGATTCGCCATGCGTGTCTCCTCGGATCGTTATCGTGGCTTCGACGCGATGGGGCTCGCGCCGACTGCATTGACGCAGTGTAGGCAAGCGACCATAATTCGAAAAGGCTATTCCTTTTATAAAGCGAATCCAAATCTTGAATATCGCGGAAATCGACCTGAACGTGCTGGTGGTGTTCGATGCCATGCACCAGCACCTGAGCGTGACGCGCGCCGGCCAGGCGCTCGGCCTCAGCCAGCCGGCCATGAGCGCGGCGCTGGCCAAGCTGCGCGCCCAGCTCGGCGATCCGCTGTTCGTGCGCACCGGCCACGGCATGCGGCCCACGCCCCGCGCCCTGCAGCTGGTGGACCCCGTCAAGCGCATTCTGGAAACGGTGCGCGCCGACATCCTCCTGCAGCCCGCCTTCGATCCCGCCACGGCCCAGCGCAGCTTCACCGTGATCACCCCGGACATCGGCGAACTGGTATTCGTGCCGAAGATCCTGGCGTACAACCAGCGCCATGCGCCCGGCGTGACCATCCATTCGGTGGCGATTTCCTCTCCCGGCGCCGGCGAGGCGCTGGCTTCCGGCGAAGCGGATCTGGCCATCGGCTACTTCCCCGATCTGGCCAAGCCGGGCTTCTACCAGCAGCGGCTGTTCCGCAATTCCTTCGTCTGCGTGGTGCGCGCCGACCATCCGCGCATCCAGGATCATCCGACCCTGGACCAGTTCCTGGCGGAATCGCATGCGGTGGTGCGCCCGGCGGGACGCACCCATCTCTACGAACGCTTCCTGGAGAGCCAGAACATCCGGCGCAGCGTGCGCGCCGAACTGGCCCACTTCGCCAGCCTGCTGACCATCATCACCACCTCGGACCTGATCGCCACGGTGCCGCGCGACATCGCCCATGTGTTCGCCGGCCTGGCGCCGATCCGCCTGGTGGACCCGCCGCTGCAGCCGCCAGCCTTTCACCTCAAGCAGCACTGGCATGAGCGGGTGCATGCGGACGCGGCCAATGTCTGGCTGCGCAAGCTGGTGAGGGATCTCTTCCACGATTGACGATCTCCACCATCCGTCGCCTGTCCGCACCCGGTGCCCTCACGGCTGCATTAACACTTGAGCAGGATCAATGCTGGCCAATTCGGTCGGCCCATGATGGCTCCTCTTTCCCCCGGTTAATGGGAGGCGGCATGATGGCTTCGAAGCGCTGGTGCATCGACGTGGTTCCGTCCGTCGTGGAGCCCTATCTTCCGCTGGAAGAAAGATATGCCAACATCGAGCGCTTCCGCTGCTGGCTGCTGGAACGCGGCAGTCACTGGGAAGCGCTGCCGCCGGTGATGGTGCGGGACTCCCGCGGCTGCCAGCGCGTTGCCTTCGTGCTGCGCTACGGCGTCGAGGTGGCAGGCGTATTCACCACGCCCATCCAGGCGCTGGAAGCGATCGACGATCCGGCGCTGTCGGCTGCCTTCATACGACTTTTGCGCGACCGGCGGCGGCTCTGGTCGTCACGACCGCTGACGACGGAACCCAATTAAGACAGGGAATTCACCCTCGTCTACCAAGTTTCTGCCCAGTCCGTCAGCATAAATTTGTTGCGTACACGCATCGAATTTACGCGGATTGCAGAAAAATCTGCTTGTTTTTTCGAACGCAACTCGAAAGTGATTGGCCGCGCCGCGCCCGCCCCTGTATCTTTTCTTTTCACAAATCAAACCGTCAAGCGGGCCATCGGCCCGCTTTCCGTTTCATGCTCCAGGCCGCCTACAGTCTCCCGCTCGTCCTTGCCTCGCTGTTCATCGCCAGCCTGGCGTCCTACACCACGCTCGACCTCGCCGGCCGCATCTCGTCCCTGTCGAGCCGCCGTCACCGGCATGCCTGGCTGGCCGGCGGCGCGCTGGCCATGGGCTTCGGCATCTGGTGCATGCACTTCCTCGGCATGCTGTCCTTTTCCCTGCCGATACCGCTCGGCTACGACCTCGGCATCACCGCCTTGTCGCTGGCGATCGCGGTGCTGGTGTCCTATGCGGCGCTGCATCTGGCCACCCGGGGCAACCTGCGCTGGCGGGAACTGGTCGCCAGCGGCTGCGCCATGGGCCTGGGCATCGCCGCCATGCATTACACCGGCATGGCGGCGATGCGCATGGCGCCGGGCATTGACTACGATCCGGCATTGCTGCTGCTGTCGGTGGCTATCGCCATGGCCGCGGCGACCGCCGCCCTGTGGCTGGCTTCTTCCCGGCACCTGCGCCAGGCCGGCAAAATCTACCGCCGCCGGGTCGGCGCAGCCTTGCTGATGGGCGCCGCCATCGCCGGCATGCACTACACCGGCATGGCGGCAGCCAACTTCCCGCTGGGGTCGATCTGCACCGCGGCTTCCGGCATCAGCCCCAACTGGCTGGCGGTGACCATCGCCGTCGCCACCTTCAGCATCCTGGCCATCACCCTGGTGCTGTCGGTGCTCGACGCCAGGCTGGAAGTGCGCACCAATTCCTTCGTGCAGTCGCTGCGCAAGGTCAATGAGGAACTGCAGCATCAGGCCACCCATGATGCGCTCACCGGCCTGCCGAACCGCCTGCTTCTGTTTGAAAGGGTTCAGCATGCGATCGACTCCGCTGAACGCACCGGGGGCCGGTTCGCGCTCTTCTTCATCGACCTGGACGGCTTCAAGGCCATCAACGACAGCCTCGGCCATGCAGCCGGCGACGGCCTGCTGCAGGGAGTGGCGCAGCGCCTGAAGCAATGCGTGCGCAAGGACGACATCGTGGCCCGTCTCGGCGGCGACGAATTCGTGGTGATGGTCGGCGGCATGCCGGATGCGGCCATGGCCAGCCACATCGGCGAGAAACTGTTCAACTGCTTCCGCGACGCCTTCGATGCCGGCAACGGCGGCCTGCGCGTTTCGCCCAGCATCGGCATCGCCCTCTTCCCGGACGACGGCACCAGCGTGGATGATCTGGTGTCGCATGCCGATGCGGCGATGTACCAGGTGAAGACCGGCGGACGAAACAATTACCGCTTCTTCGAGGCATCGATGAATGCCGCCGCGCGGCGCGCCATCGAGATACAGCGCGGGCTCGCGGTCGCCGTGACCAACGGCGAGCTGTTCCTGCAGTATCAGCCGAAGTTCGATTGCGGCAGCGGCAGCATACTCGGCGCCGAAGCGCTGATCCGCTGGCGCCATCCGGCGCTCGGACTGGTGTCGCCGGCGGAATTCATCCCGATTGCGGAGCGCTCCGGCCAGATCATCACCGTCGGCCAGTGGGTGATCGAGGAAGTTTGCCGCAATCTGCGCAGCTGGGACGCGGTGCGGCCTGGCGCAATGCGCATCGCCATCAACCTGTCACAGATCCAGCTGCGCTCGCCGCAGGTGGTGGAAGACATCCTCGCGATCACCGAGCGCCATGGGGTGCCGCCCGCCATGCTGATGTTCGAGATTACCGAGACGGTGGCGATGCAGAATGCGGAGGAGACCCGGCGCGCCATCGACAGGCTGCAGCAGGCCGGCTTCGAAATGGCGATCGACGACTTCGGCACCGGCTACTCCAGCCTCAGCTACCTGCAGGAATTCGGCGTGCAGCAGATGAAGGTGGACCGCAGCTTCATCGCCAAGCTGACCGAGACGGCGAAGGGCGGCGCCATCGTCGCTGCCATCATCCGGCTGGCGCATTCGCTCGGCATGGAAGTGGTGGCCGAGGGCGTCGAAACCGAAGCCCAGCTGGCGCTGCTGAAGGAGCTGAAGTGCGACCAGACCCAGGGCTATCTGCTGGCGCGGCCGCTGAACGGCGCGGATTTCGTCGCGCTGCTGGACCGCCATGCGGCGGGTACCGTAACCGCTGCCGCGCAATTGGAGGCGTGAGCCGCGGTCGCCGGAGCCGGTGATGGCTTCGCGCCGGGCGCGTTGCACGATCTAGTCTGACAAATATTCCGGATACCGCTCGCGGATGCGCGCCACGTCGGCCAGCGTGCCGGAAAGATGCCGCCTCAGGGCCTGCTGCGCGGCGGCGGGGTCGCCCTCGGCGATGGCTTGCACGATGGCCGCATGGTCGCCGAGGATGGACTGGGTCTTGCCCGGGATGGGCACATGCAGCCGCCGCAGCCGGTCCAGGTTGCCGCTGCGATGCCGCACCAGATCAAACAGGTCGTCCACGCCGCCGGCGTTGTAGAGGCGGCGGTGAAAAGCATGGTCCATGGCGACGAAGCGGTCGAAGTCGGCGCCGTCGGCCGCCGCCTTCTGCCGCGCGATCAGGCCGCGCAATTCCTCCGCCAGACCCAGCTGCGGCTGCTGCGCCAGGGCATGCACCAGTTCCAGCTCCACCGCCTGCCGCAGGAAATGCGCCTGGTGCGCCGACTGCACGTCGATGGCCGTGACGCGGGTCGCATGCTGCGGAAAGATCGCCACGAGATGCTCCTCCTCCAGCTTCAGCAGCGCATCGCGTATCGGCGTCAGGCTCACCTTGAAGTAAGCGGCCAGCTCCTGCCGGTCCAGCACCGCGCCGGGCTTGATCGCCAGGCTGATGATCATGTCCCGCAGATGGTCGTACACCTGGGCGGCCACCAGCCGGGAGCGTTCCAGCTTGAAAGGGACGGCTGATTCGAAGGGGGCGTTCATGCGGTCGGGAATGCTCTCGTGGCTGAGGTTGATTCATGCCGGAAGCGGAAATCAAAAAACTTGGAAAAAACTTTGCCGTTCCGATCACTAATATATTAGCATTCTAGCCCATCACGGTTAAACATTCGAGACACGCCTTATGACCTCTTCCCGAAAAAAGCTTCCCGGCGAACTGCGCAGCGCGCGCTGGTTTGCTCCGGACGACCTGCGCTCCTTCGGCCACCGCTCGCGCGTCATGCAAATGGGCTACTCCCAGGCCGAGTTCACCGACAAGCCGGTGATCGCCATCATCAATACCTGGTCCGACATCAACCAGTGCCACACCCACTTCAAGCAGCGGGTGGAGGACGTCAAGCGCGGCGTGCTGCAGGCCGGCGGCTTCCCGTTGGAACTGCCGGCGATCTCCCTGTCGGAAAGCGCGGTCAAGCCGACCACCATGCTGTACCGGAACATGCTGGCGATGGAGACCGAGGAGCTGATCCGCTCCCATCCGATCGACGGCGTGGTGCTCATGGGCGGCTGCGACAAGACCACCCCCGGCCTGATGATGGGCGCCACCAGCGCCGGCGTGCCGGCGATCTACGTGCCGGCCGGCCCGATGCTGCGCGGGAACTGGAAAGGCCATGTGCTCGGTTCCGGCTCCGACGCCTGGAAATTCTGGGATGAGCGCCGCGCCGGCAACATCAGCAAGGAAGAGTGGATCGGCATCGAGGGCGGCATCGCCCGCAGCGCCGGCACCTGCATGACCATGGGCACCGCCGCCACCATGATGGGCATCGCCGAAGCCATGGGCATGACCCTGCCCGGCGCCTCCTCCATCCCGGCGGTGGACGCCAACCATGTGCGCATGTGCGCCGACGCCGGCCGCCGCATCGTCGACATGGTGTGGGAAGACCTGACCCCGGCGAAGATTCTCACTCGCCCGGCCTTCGAGAACGCCATCGTCATCGCCATGGCCATGGGCTGCTCCACCAATGCCATCATCCATGTGATCTCCATGGCGCGCCGCGCCGGCTGCGACATCGGCCTGGACGACTTCGACGCCTTCAGCCGCAAGGTGCCGGTGATCGCCAACATCCGGCCCAACGGCGACACCTACCTGATGGAAGACTTCTACTACGCCGGCGGCCTGCCCGGCCTGATGAGCCGCATTCCGGACCGACTGCATCTGGATGCGATCACCGTCAACGGCAAGACGCTCGGCGAAAACATCGCCGGCGCCGAGGTCTACAACGACGACGTCATCCGCACCGTGGACAATCCGCTGTACCACGAGGGCGCGCTGGCGGTCCTCAAGGGCAATATCGCGCCGGACGGCTGCGTGATGAAGCCCAGCGCCTGCGAGCCGCGCTACTTCAAGCACGCCGGCCCGGCGCTGGTGTTCGATGACTATCCGTCGATGAAGGCGGCGGTGGAAGACGAGAACCTGGACGTCACCGCCGACCACATCCTCATCCTGCGCAATGCCGGCCCGCAGGGCGGCCCCGGCATGCCGGAATGGGGCATGCTGCCAATCCCGAAGAAGCTGGTGAAGCAGGGCGTGCGCGACATGCTGCGCATGTCGGATGCCCGCATGAGCGGCACCAGCTACGGCGCCTGCATCCTGCACGTGGCCCCGGAAGCCTATATCGGCGGCCCGCTGGCGCTGGTGAAGACCGGCGACATCATCAGCGTCGACATTCCCAACCGCACGATCAACATGGAAGTCTCGGACGAAGAACTGGCGCGCCGCCGCGCCGAGTGGACGCCGCCGCCGAAGCGCTTCGAGCGCGGTTACGGCTGGATGTTCTCCAAGCACATCAGGCAGGCCAACGACGGCTGCGATTTCGACTTCCTGGAAACCGATTTCGGCGCGCCGGTGGGCGAGCCCAGCATCTACTGACATCCGAACGGTAAAGCGACAACAAGGAAATCCATGAGCACCCTGAATCCGCAAACTCGCGAAAAGCTGAAGACCGTCAGCACCGCGACCCTTTCCACCGCCCTGTTCAAGCGCGGCCTGCGCAACCAGTTCATCCAGGATGTGCGCCCGCTGAATCCGGAACTGGGCAACATGGTGGGCGAAGCCTTCACCCTGCGCTACATTCCGGCGCGCGAAGATCTGAATCCGATCACCGTGTTCAAGGACCGCGCCCATCCGCAGCGCAAGGCAGTGGAAGAGTGCCCGCCCGGCGCGGTGTTCGTCATCGACAGCCGCAAGGATGCCCGCGCCGCTTCGGCCGGTTCGATCCTGGTGTCGCGCCTGATGGTGCGCGGCGTGGCCGGCGTGGTCACCGACGGCGGCTTCCGCGATTCGCCGGAGATCGCCAGGCTTGGCATTCCCGCCTACCACAACCGCCCCTCCGCCCCGACCAACCTCACCCTGCACCAGGCGCTCGACATCAACGTGCCGATCGGCTGCGGCGACGTGCCGGTGTTCCCGGGCGACGTGGTGGTGGGCGACGGCGAAGGCGTGATCGTGATCCCGAAGGAAATCGCCGACGAGATCGCCGATGAAGCGGTGGAGATGACCGCCTTCGAGGACTTCGTCACCGAGCAGGTGCTGAAGGGCCGCTCCATCCTCGGGCTCTACCCCGCCACCGACGACCAGACCCTGGTCGACTTCGCCGCCTGGCGCAAGGCGAACCGGCGCTGATGCCTGTCGGCCGCTCATGCGCCATAGGCGCAGGGCGGCCGCCATCCAGTTCAATCATCAAGGAGACACTATGAAAGGCATTACCCGCCTGCTGGGCCGCGCCGCATTCGGCATCGGCCTGATCGCCGCCGCCTCGGCGCCCCTTCACGCCCAGGAAAAGTGGCCGGCCAAGCCGATCACCTGGGTCGTGCCGTTCGCGCCCGGGGGGTCCACCGACATCGTCGCCCGCACCATCGGCCAGGAACTGGCCAAGGCCCTCGGCCAGCCGGTCATCATCGAGAACAAGCCGGGCGCCGCCGGGGGCGTCGGCGCCACCTACGTCGCCAAGGCCAAGCCGGACGGCTATACCCTGTTCGGCGGCACCATCAGCACCCATGCGATCAACGCCAGCCTGTACAAGAACCTCGGCTACGACCCGGTCAAGGATTTCGAGCCGGTCAGCCTGATCGCCTATGTGCCCAACGTCCTGATGGTGGATGCCAAGCTGCCGGTCAACAGCGTGCAGGACCTGATCGCGCTGGCGAAGAAGCAGCAGGGAGGCAAGATGAGCTTCGCCTCTTCCGGCGCAGGCACCTCCACGCACCTCGCCGGCGAACTGTTCGCCGACATGGCCGGCGTTCCCATGACCCATATCGCCTACAAGGGCAGTCCGCAGGCGCTGCAGGACGTGGCCGCCGGCTTCGTGCCCTTCCTGTTCGACCAGCTCACCGCCGGCGAGGCGCTGATCAAGGCCGGCAAGCTGCGTCCGCTGGCGGTGACCTCGCCCAAGCGCTCGGTGCTGGCGCCGAACGTGCCGACCATGGCGGAAGCCGGCGTTCCCGGCTTCGAGATGGTGTCGTGGCAGGCGCTGTACGCGCCGAAGGGCACGCCGGCGGCGGTGGTGCAGCGCCTGAACGCGGAAGTGGTGCGCATCTTGAAGCAGCCCGACGTGCAGCAGAAGATGACCCAGCAGCTCGGCATGGAAATCGTCGGCAGCAGCCCGGAAGCGCTGGCCAATTTCATGGCCAGAGAAATTCCGCGCTGGGCCGATCTGGTGAAGAAGTCCGGCGCGACGCCGGGCTGACGATCCCGTCTGCCGCATGAACCGTCCGCCGGTGCTCGCGCCCGGCGGACTTTTACTTTTTGCACACGGCTGGATGAAAACGGCGCCGCGGCGGTGTGCCAGTGCGGATACAATCCCGCACAGCCAACACACCACTCGGGAAGACGCATGGATAACGCATTGGAGGCCGCCCGCACGCATTTTCTGCAAGGCGTGCAGCATTTCGAAGCCGGCCGGCTGGAGCAGGCGCGCAGCGACTTCGAGGCATCGCTCGCCCTCGCGCCGGGACGGCCCTCGGTGCTCGGCAATCTCGGCGTCACCCTGTTCCATCTGCAGCGCGTCGACGATGCCTTCCCGCTGCTGCAGGCGGCCACGGCTGCCGATCCCGGCTTCACCGATGCCTGGGCCTGCCTCGGGCTGATCCATGAAATGCGCGGCCAATGGCAGGCCGCCGCCAATGCCTTCGCCAGCGTGCCCGCAAAGGCGCCGGTCCGTTTCCGCCAGGGGCAGTGCCTGATGCGCCTGGGCCGCAGCGCGGAGGCGCTGCAGGCTTTCGACCAGGCGCTCGCCATGGCGCCGGACTTCGCCGACGCCTGGAGCGCCCGCGGCGGCCTGCTGCGCGAGCTGATGCGCCTGGACGAAGCGGCCGCCTGCTTCGAGAAGGCGCTCGCCTGCGGCGGCGACCCGGAATTGAACGGCTACTACCTGGCCTCGGTGAAGGGCGGCGCCGAACCGCCGCTGCCGCCGCGCCGCTACGTCGAAGCGCTGTTCGACGACTATGCGCCCGAGTTCCAGGACCATGTCGTTACCCAATTGCGCTATCAGGGCTACCAGCGCCTGCTGGAACCGCTGGCGGCGTCCGGACGGCGCTACCGCCGCGCCATCGACCTCGGCTGCGGCACCGGACTGTGCGCGCCGCTGCTGCGCCAGATGTCGGATGCGGTGGACGGCGTCGATATTTCGCAAGCGATGCTGGAACAGGCCGGCCGGCTCGGCATCTATCGCCATCTCGCGCACGACGACATTGCCGCCTTCCTCGACAAGGAGAAGGAAGCCGCCGACCTGATCGTGGCGGCGGATGTCTTCATCTATGTCGGCGACCTGTCGCGCATCTTTCCCGCGGTGCGGCGGCTGCTGACGCCGGGCGGCTGCTTCGCCTTCACCGTGGAAGAATCCAAGGCTGGCAACGATCTGCAATTGCAGCCCAGCCTGCGCTACGCGCATTCGGAAGCTTATATCCGCCAACTGGCGCAGTAAAGCGCCTTCACCGTCGAGCGCATGTTCCGCGCGCCGATACGCTGGGATCAGGCGCAGCCGCTGGACGGGCTCTACGTCCAGCTGCGCTGAATGGCATAGAGGCATGCGGCATCAGGGAAAACTCGTCAGCTGGAAAGCGGAGCAGGGCTTCGGCTTCGTCGTGCAGAACGGCAGCGACAGGAAGGCCTTCGTGCATGCCAGCGCTTTCGCCGACCGCACCCGCCGTCCGGCCGTGGGCGATCTCATCACCTATGAAGTCGAACCCGACGGCCGGCGCGGACCGCGCGCCGCCAAGGTGAAGTTCGTTAGACCGGGACGGGCTCCTGCCCCGCGCGGCGATGCCGAAGCCTTCGGCAATCTGGTCGCCGTCGGCTTCGGACTGGCGCTGGCCGCCAGCGTCATCGGCGGCCGCCTGCCCCTGCTGGTCCCGGTCTGGCTGGCGGCCATGAGCGCCGCCACCTTCGTCGCCTACTGGGTCGACAAGCAAGCCGCCCGAAGCGGAACCTGGCGCACCCCGGAAAGCACCCTGCACCTGTTGGCGCTGGCCGGCGGCTGGCCGGGCGCCCTGCTCGCCCGGCGCATCCTGCGCCACAAGTCGGTCAAGGCCTCGTTCAGGACCATGTTCCGGCTCACCGTGGCGCTGAACAGCCTCGCGCTGGGCTGGCTCCTGACCCAGGACGGCTCGGCCCTGGTTCACCTGCTGGCCGGCCTGCTGCGGCCGGCCTGATCCGCTTCAATCAGAGCGCGATGCCGGCGTTGGCCCATTGCGACGGGCTCACTTCCAGCTTCGGCATCACGAAGCCGGCGCCGATCACGCCGACGTTGTTTAGCGCGTTCACCTGCACGTTCTGCAGCTGCTGGATGTTCTGGCTGATGTTGATGTTCACATCCGCCACCTTGCCCAGCCCGCCCAGCGCATCCAGCGCGGCCGGCGCCGCATAGCCGCCGCGCACGGCGGCCAGTTGGTCCGTGCCCATTTCCCGGCGCGCCGGAATGTCCTCGATGATCAGCGTCGACATGGCGTTCTCCTCGGTTCCCGATGCGGATTAATGGAAGTTGATGTTGTTGCTGCCGTTCTGGGTCGGCGTGACGTTGGCCGTGATGCCGGAGGCGAAGGCGACGTTGTTGCCATTGTTGACCAGCGTGTTCTGGCTTTGCTGCATCTGCTGGCTGGCCTTGAAGTCCACGCTCTTCATGTCGAAGTCGAAGCTCGGGCCGGCGTAGGACGGAAAGCAGAAGGCGGGCAGGCAGGACGGCATGCCGGTGCCGCCGGATACCGCGGCCATGTCGTCGGTGCCGAGTTCGGTTTTGAAGGACAAGTCTTTAATGGCGATGGCGCTCATGTGTGTTCTCCTGGAAGGGTTGGTTAATGAGTGAAATCTGTTGCACTCGATACCGATATTGCGAGGAGTGTGCCAGCGCTGACGAAGGCCGCGCTTGAAACGCCAAGTCCTTGAAATTAATGATGAATTTTCTTGCCGTTGAAGGTCTTGCAAGCATCAGTGACAACGCAGGCGCTTTCGCTTTGTCAGGTACCGACCAACGCTTCCGGCGGGAATGTTCGGCGTGGCGCAACAGAAGAAGAAGCTAGGCGAGCAAATGAACCAATTAAGTGGAAATCATGTTGAGAAAGCTGATTCTTGCCGCAGCGCTGCTGGCGGCCGTCCCTATGGTGATGGCTGCGGATGCATCGGATGCAAAGGCCTGGTTTCATTGCGACGACTGGGCAGCTACCCTGGTGCGGGACGACACCTACGGAGTGGACGCCTGGTTTGACGACAACGCCGGCGACAGGCCGCTGACCGACAGGGAAGCGACGCGATTCGATACGCTTGCATCCGGCACGCGGGTTTGCCTGCCGCCGAAGCGGGATTCAAGCCGAACTTCGAACTCGGTGTATTAAGCATGGGGTTGGTGCGGCGCGTTCAAAACGCCTGCTTGTACTGCATGCCGAAGACATTGGCCACGCTCTTGTACTCGCCGATGGGACTGCCGCCGAGCGGCGGGATCGTGACTGCAGGCGGAATTGAAACTGACCTCAATCCAGAAACCGGAGCGCCGCAGATGGCCGCTACCAGGATGCGTTGCGATTTCCGCCAACCGCTGTTAAGCCAGGGCAGTGTTAGGAAGTCATTGCGAGATGGGGCTGATCATTCCTTGCTGGTGAAGTATCGCCAGACTGGCGACCTTTCCTGGCACACCGGTTTGGATGGACTGGCCTTGCAACGGTAATCGATGGCCATGTTCACGGCCACCCACAGCACGAAACCAAGCCCGAGCAGGAAAATCATCACCTGAATGATGGTGCTGCCCTTGCTGTGTCTGTTCAAGCGTCTTGCATCCCTTGATCTCGCCATTTTTCCCTTCGCGTTTTCCTGACCGGCTCGCGGTGTCATCAGCGGCCATGCGTGCCTGTGAGAATCATAACAGCCCAGGGCCTTTCTCCAGCGGTTTGCTTCCATCTGTCCCTACAAAGAACCAGGGAGGTGAAATGCCGTGTGTGCCATTGCACCAATGAATTTAAGGTTTGTAACGCCCATGCCCGACGAGGAACTTCATTGCCAAATTGGCTTCTATCCTGCTTACCAATTCGCCAACACGGCGCCTTGCGGGCGTCAGGCGATCCATCCACGCATCTGTGCAGGAGGAAACATGGCAACACACGCTACCAATGATTCGGGCATGCTTACCGGGCTGTTCTACGACAGAGATAGCGCGGAACGCGCCTATCAGGGATTGTCACAGCGCGGCTATGGCAAGGATGACGTGAACGTCATCATGTCGGACGAAGCGAGAAAGAAGCACTTCGCGGATGATGGCGCCACCACCGAACTTGGGACCAAGGCCGCCGAAGGCGCAGGCATCGGCGGCGCGCTCGGCGGCACGCTCGGCGCCATCATCGCCGGCGTCGCGGCAACCGGCACCAGCCTGGCGATCCCGGGCCTCGGCCTGGTGATTGCAGGGCCGCTGGCCGCAGCGCTGGCGGGCGGCGGCGCTGGCGCCGCAACCGGCGGACTGCTCGGCGCGCTGATCGGGCACGGCATTCCGGAAGAACGGGTAAAGCATTATGAAAGCGGCCTGAAGCAAGGCGGCATCCTGATGGGCGTGAAACCGCGCTCGGAAGATGACGCCGCCTACCTGGAGCAGCACTGGCGCGACAACAAGGGCATGCATGTCTACCGGCCCGGCAGCAACGTCATGAACCGCGATGCCGGCCATAGCGTGATCGCGGTCTACGACAACTACGCCGACGCCGACAAGGCGGTGCAGGCGCTCGTCGCAGAGGGGCTGCCGCGCGACAGCGTGCACCTGAATCCGGAAGCGGACGCCGGGACCGCCTCCGCTGGCACCCATGCATCCGATAACGTCGACCATGGACGCCGCGGCTTCTTCGCCTCGCTGTTCAGCGGCGATGATGAATACCGCGACCAGACCGACCTGTATGCGGAGTCGGTGCGCCGCGGCAGCTACGTGCTCACCGCCGATACCCGGAGCGAGGACGAGGCGGAGCGGGTGACCGACATTCTGAACCGCTTCAACCCGGTAGACATCGATGAGCGCGCCAGCCACTGGAAGCAGCAGGGCTGGACCGGCTTCGACGAAAAGGCGCCGCGCTATACCCAGGACGAGATCACCCGCGAGCGCAGCAGCTATGCGGCCACGTCCCGCACCGACACTGCCGCCGGCACGCAGCGCATTCCGGTGATTCAGGAAGAGCTGAAGGTCGGCAAGCGCATGGTGCAGCGCGGCGGCGTGCGCGTCTTGCAGCGGGTGCGCGAGGTCCCGGTCAATGAGCAGGTGACGCTGCGCGAGGAGCAGGTCAAGGTGGAACGCCATCCGGTCGATCGCCCGGCATCGGAAGCCGATCTCGCCGCCTTCAAGGAAGGATCGGTCGAACTGCGCGAGACGGCGGAGGAAGCGGTGGTATCCAAGTCCGCCCGCGTGGTGGAAGAAGTGGAAGTCGGCAAGCAGGTCAGCGAGCGCACCGAGCGCATCAACGACACGGTGCGCCGCACCGACGTTGAAGTGGAGCAGCTTGGCGCCGGTACCGCTCGCGGCGCAATGAGCGACGACGATGCCGAGTACCGCCGCCACTGGCAAAGCACCTACGGCACCGCCGGCGGCCGCTACGAGGATTATGGCGACGCTTACCGCTACGGCTCGCAGATGGCCGGCACTGACCGCTATCGCAACTACCAGTGGGAAGATGCCGAGCCGCATCTGCGCAGCGACTGGGAGCGCAGCCATCCCGGCAGCACCTGGGAAAAGGTGAAGGACGCGGTGCGCTACGGCGCCGAACGGGTGACCGGCAACCGCCGCCACTAACTCGCTGAACGGCGGCGATGGGGTTGCGCGGCAGTCCCATCGCCTGCGACAAGGAGCACATCATGGCACTCGGCTTTGACATCGGCAGGATCCTCGAACAATACGGCGGCGGCAACATGAATCAGGCGCCGGAAGACGTGGAGCAGCATTTCGACCAGGTTGCGCAAAACTCGCCGCATGAAGAACTGGCGGATGGCCTCGGCGAAGCTTTCCGCTCGGACCAGACGCCGCCCTTCCCCAACATGGCCAGCCAGCTGTTTGGCCAGGCCGATCCCAACCAGCGGGCCGGCATGGTCAATCAAATCCTCGGGACGCTCGGGCCGGCGGTGATCGGCTCCATGCTGGGACGCGGCATGGGGGGCGGCGGCTTTGGCGGCGGGGGCATGGGAATGGGAGGCGGCTTGGGCGGCCTTCTCGGCGGCCTGCTTGGCGGCGGTGGCGGGGGCGGCGGCATGAGCCAGCCGCGTACGCAGATCAGCGCCGAAGAGGCGAGCCGCATGAGCCCGCAGGATTTCCAGGAGCTTGCGCAACATGCCGAGCGCGAGAATCCGGGCGTCATTGACCAGCTCAGTCGCTTTGCTGCGCAGAACCCGACGCTGGTGAAGGCGCTTGGCGGCGCGGCGCTGGCGATTGCGTTGGGGAGGATGTCGCAGCGTAATCGTTAAACCGGCTCTACCGCGCGGGAGCGGTGCTGAATGCACTGTCTCCCTCGCCCTCCTCCAAAATTGCATCAGGGAGCGCGACGTCTTGCGCAACAATGCATGGAATGTGAACGTCCCGCTTCGGGTTTTCTAGCGCGTTCCGGTTAGGCTGTCGCCAGCAAGAGAATTCAATCAACAAACCGACGATATCCGCCAGCACAGTTTCAGATGAACCTCTAACCTCTGGAATGGGGCATCAGAAGCGCACGAACCCCGAACAATTTGTCTCTTGTTTAAGACTAGCGAGCCAGACGTGCGCTTGAGTGACTTTCAGCGCGTAGTGCTGATGTCGAAATGATGGTCATCTCCTTTAGCCGGCAGTTTGATTCGCCCCATTTAGGCTTCGTGCTGGGCAAGCTTCTGCCAGTTTTTGTTCCATGATTTCGATAACGCGACATCAAAAAAATAAGCTTCATCCATATGGCATGGATTCTGCTGTACCTATGCAGCAAACGCATCGGCTTAATATCGCCGTTCTCGTTAAGTCAATTCCTCAGGATTAAATGCACACCTTCGTGGTGTAGTGGCTTTCCATGTTTTTCCGTGCTGCTAAAGGAGAATTAAATGTCTATTAATGCGATTCCAAATTTCGGGTCTTCGTCTCATGGTTCTGATCCGATTGCGCAGGCCGACGGTCCTAAGCTACCCTCGACACAACCGTCTCCGGCTCCTACCACGACGCAATCTTCACCACCGACGCGAAGAATTCGTCCCGCAGTAGTTGACAAGAAAGTTTTCGAGCAGACACCTCAATCAAACTTGGGAAATCAAACTTGTAGCATCCAGTACCCGCTCTCGGGTGGGACGATTTTTGTGAATTGTGGAACCCGAGCGCAGCAAATTATTCGTAGCCAGCAGATCCAACGTCAATTACAAAATGTGAATAAATGAGACATGCTTGCATGGCAGCGCTCATTGCTCCGATAAAAGAAAACCCGCGCCAATCAGGCGCGGGCCGAAGGTCAATGAACGGCTAGTGGCTTCCCACCAGTTACAGCGATTTCAGCGTAGTTCGGCAACGCGCTACATGCCAGCATAGGCGACCATCCCGGCCAATTCGCTCAATCTTTTAAGCCAGGCTTAATCTTTCCTCCACCACCCGCCTCGGTTGCGCACGCTTTTGTGAGTGAATCCGGGCAACGATCCGCTCGCGACGGCACAGATGGGCGGCGTCCTGCGACATGCTCCCCGCCCAGCGGTAGACATTGAATTCCTTTACCAGCAATCCCATGCTGCGCCTTGATGGCGGGACGTAACCGTTTTGCATCCAAACCCGCCAGAAGGCCTGGCCCCTGGTCTGTTCAATTCTGGTTGGTGCACCTTAAGCCGGCATTGATGAGGGGGGTGCGATGCATCACCGAATCAAGGCGGCGGACCGTTCATTTTGAACGCCCCGTCCTCCGTCTGGACAAGACGGCATCAGGGTGAATCAGGCTGAGCGGTTCGCTCTTGGCTGCCTGCCGTGCGTTTCAAGGCTTGAGCTGCACCCGGATCTCTCCCCCAGGGTGAGCCGCGCTGTGCACATTCACGTAGAGATTTCCCTCCTTGAAAGCGGAATATTGGGCGTCGGTAAGCCGTGTGTTCGCCGGAACGCTGAAGGTTCGGTCTGCGGTCTTGACAAGGGGAATGATGATGGGACCGTTCGCTCCGGACGCGCCCTGATGGATATGAGCCGCAGTAGCAGGGATGTCTGCGACGATCACCGAGCCGGATACGGTCCGGTCGCTTGCCACGGTAATGGTGCTTTGGCCCGTCGCGCGGGTGGAGACAGGCGGAACCTCCTGCGCACCCGTCAGTTCCGCGCTCACCGGCTTTGAACCGCCCAAGCCTAGTTTCTGCATTGCGCCGCATCCGCCCATCGCCAGGCTGACCGCTGCGGAACAAAATAATATTTTGGACAAATGGATTGCACGAGCTCTCATTTTTCTTCTCCATCCATGCGTGATTGATGATGCAAGACCGGACGTCCTGCGCGTCTCCACCGGGTAGTTTCAGCATAGGAAGCGAAGCCGGAGGTCGCAACTGCAGCACGGAAATGAGCTTTGATCTGTCTCAAGCCGGTTCACGATCCAGCCGGGAAATTCGGCTTGTCCGGATGGATAACGATCTTCTAGTTGCGAAAGCAGGTTCGCCGAATTCAATCTTTCCTGAAAGATCGTTCGTATTCATTGTGAACAGTTGACCAATTATCCAGTCCTAGAGGCATGCCGGGACTGCGATGGCATTGACCCGGCTCCCTTGCCCAGGAGGCAGATATGTCCGCTCATATCTACAAGATTCTCGAACTCGTCGGTTCCTCGACCACTGGAAGTGACGATGCCATACGCAATGCGATTGCACGTGCCTCAGCGACCGTGAAGCACATGGACTGGTTTGAAGTGGTCGAGAGCCGCGGACACATCGTCGATGGCAAGGTCGCCCATTATCAGGTGACGCTCAAGGTTGGCTTCCGGCTCGAGGAAAGCTGACGCCATCGCAAGGTCAGCCCGCTTTTCGGCGCGGCGAACCGGCCGAGGCGACGAGCTTCAAAGGTCGATTGATATCCTTTTGCCGGCATTCCCGCTCCCGGAAGGAAGCAGATGGAAGGGTATGCAAAGGTCTTGCGTCTTGTCACAGCGGCGTCATATCCAACCGGTATTATTTGCCTGCTTCCGCACACGCAGCCGATATGCGTGGCGACAGGCATCAGCGCCCTATCGAGCAGATCAGGCCGACAGCGAAAGCGGGCTGGGATCTCGGATAGGGCGTTCTTCATTGTGGCCTACGGTTGCAGGCATATTGAATTGCCGATGCGACTCTCGGTCCATCGGCCGGGACTAGGCGTTCAATCCTCTGCAGATTGAAGACTATCGCCATCACCCGACCGATCCTCAACGTTCTGCTTTCAGGAGCTGCATGGCGCAGCGACAGCCATCATGATTCGCTTCTGCGGCCGCGCCAGGACGCCCATGAGGATTCATCGAAGCGAGACCGTCCGCTTCGAAGCGTGAGTACAAAGCAAAACGCCCCGCACTCTTTATGAGGCGGGGCGTTTTCGGGTAAGAGCCTGACGATGACCTACTTTCACACTGGTTGCAGCACTATCATCGGCGCAAAGTCGTTTCACGGTCCTG
>NZ_FZOT01000032.1 GCF_900188095.1 Noviherbaspirillum humi
GCAGCTATGCGATCGTGCCGTCCGGTCAAAGCTCGTCCAACTATGCCATCAGCTTCGTGGCGGGAAACCTGACCATTGGGGCAATACCGGCACCCGTGCCTTCGCCCACACCGCTGCCGACACCCACGCCGGTCGAGCCTCAGCCCCCAGGCACCCCGGCAACGGGCATCATCAGTCCGCCGCCGCTGCCCCGCTTTCCGCGCCTCATTACCGATACACCGACTTCGCCCGCGTCCTGGATCAAAACGGCGGGTTCGCCGCTTGAGGCGGTTGCGCCGATGATGACGCTGGCCTCGGGGGGCGGAAACGTCGTCGGCCATGAAAGCCACCTCACGCAGATCTGCTTCAGCGCCGCAACGCTCGAAGCGGATCCAGGGGGATGCATGGGGAAGCTTGCCGGCGCTTCCCTGCCGGATGCGACGCTGTCCGGCTGCGGGCGACCCGATAGCGTGACCGCCCGGCGTGTGGATGGCGCGGCCTTGCCCTCCTGGTTGACGTTCGACGAAAAGGCGCTGCGCTTCAGCGCCATCGATCCGCCGCCTGGCGCATTGCCCTTGCCGGTGGAGCTGAATATCCGCTGGCCGCAGGGCGGTGAAGCGCGTATTCGTACCTTGGTCGAGGCTTGCCATTCGTAGGCCTGCCGCTCGGCTTTTGCTTCAATCCATGGGCGGGCGCTCAGGAGATCGACGTTCGCGTGAATGCACCTGGCCCCTTGGGCCATATTCTGGCGGCGTGTATTTGAAGCCCCTAGGAATCCGCCGCGCATTTCCCTAGGAATCCGCCACGCTAGGCGGCATCCGCTTTCCTAATCCGTGTAGGACGATTCTGAACAAAGCTTGATGGCTCGCAAGAGTTGAAAGGCGGCATGCGGGCATACTTCGTTCATCCAATCACTCACTTACCGAGGCAACCATGAACCGCTCCCAGTCCACGCAAATCCTTGCCACCCTGATCGAAGACTACATCGATGCCACTTTGGGTGCGGAAGCCGGTGCGCGTGAGAAGCACGTCAAGCGCGAGGCCCTGCGTTCCATCATTCGTGTCGCGGAAATGGAGCAGACGCTGGCAATGAACGGCGCAGCGGAGCAGTACGAGGCGGTCGAGGAAGCGGTTGAGCCGCTGGCACTGGCAGCCTGACGAGAATCGCCGGCGGCCGGCGCCAGAAAGCGCGGCACCGGCGGCTTGCCGAAATGGCTGGCTTACCAGTCGAGCGCCAGCAGCCGCTGCGCCATGCGCGGCCAGCAGAGCCGGGAGATTTCCTGCCGAGACGCCCAGCAGAAGCCATCCATTTCGGGCGTTGAGACACCGGTCACGTGATGGGTAAAGTGGCTGGTGCAAATCAGGTGGCCGAGGCTGTCCAGCTCGGCTGGCGCATGCACCCGAAACAGGTGCAGCTGCTTGTCAGGGCGATAGTCGAAGCAACCGATTTCCTCGAACATTTCCGAATCGAACACCAGGCCGGTCTCCTCGCGCAATTCACGCATCGCGGCCTCCAGGCTGGATTCCCCGGGGTCGCGCAAGCCCTTGGGAATGTCCCAGTAGCCGGTGCCGGTCGCATGGCACAGCAGCAGCTTTCCGGTTGTGCTGATGACCAGGGTCCCGCAGGAAAGCATCTTGGGGCGGGCACGGCGCGCGGGCGAACCCTGAGCGTGATTTTTCATCAGGCCGCCGCCTCGCTGAGATCGAAAGAGGGCGGGAACAGAAAGCGTTTCTGCATCAGGCCGGGCATGTCGGCTGCCGGTACGGCATGGGAAACGAGGTAACCTTGCACTTCATCGCAGCCCAGCGATTGCAATGCATCCAGTTGCTCCGCGGTTTCCACGCCCTCCGCAACGATGCGCAGGTCCAGTGCGTCCGCCATGGAAACGATGGCCTTGAACAGCGCCTTGCCCTCGCTGCCTTCGCACAGCCGGTGCGTGAAGGCGCGGTCGACCTTGAGTACGTCGACATCCAGCTGCTGCAACTGCGACAGCGAGCTGTAGCCGGTACCGAAGTCATCCACCAGCAGCTTGACGCCGAGCGAGCGCACCGCATCGAGTTCGCCTGACACCATCCCGGCGTCGGAAAACATCGAGGACTCGGTGAGCTCGATGCCGATCAGCGAGGCGTCGATGCCATGCCGCGCCATGCAATCCGCCAGCATGCGCTCGACACTGCCGTTATTCAGCTGCAACGCCGAGACATTGATGGAGACCGGGACCACCGGCAAGCCCTGCGCCTGCCATTGCCCGATCTGGGCACATGCCTTTTCGATGACCATTTCCCCCAGTTTCGTGATCAGGCCGGTGTCCTCCGCCACCTGGATGAATTCCAGCGGCGGCAACAGGCCATGTTCCGGGTGCATCCATCGCACCAGGGCTTCCATGCTGCTCAGCTTGCCGCTCAGGGTGTCCACCCGGGGCTGGTAGTGCAGCACGAATTCGTCGCGTTCGATCGCCTGGCGCAGCGCTTGTTCCTTGTTCACCCGCAGGATCAGCCGGTCCGAGAGGTGGGACTGGTAGAAGTGGAATTGTCCCTTGCCCGCCGCCTTGGCGGCGTACATGGCCATGTCGGCATGCTTGAGCAGGGTGTCGCCGTCGGCGCCATCCTGGGGGAACATGCTGATGCCGATCGATGCATGCACGCGATGGCCGCTGCTGCGGGCCAGCGTGAACGGCTCATTCATCGCCTGGACGATGAGGCGCGCCAGCCGTGTCACGTCCTCGATGCGCCCGACCTGCTGCAGCACGATGGTGAACTCATCGCCGCCCAGCCGCACCACATGGTCGCTGGCCCGCACCAGCGATTTCAGCCGCTGCGCCGCGCCCTTGAGCAATTCATCGCCGGCGAGATGGCCGAGGGTGTCGTTGATGTTCTTGAAGTCGTCGAGGTCGATGAAGAGAAGGGCCACGCCGGCATCGGCGCTGCGCGCCTGTTCCAGCGCCAGCGGCAGGAAATTCATCAGCCAGTGGCGATTCGGGAGTGCCGTCAGGGTGTCGGCATTGGCCATGTTGGACAGCGCCTGTTCATGCGCCTTGATGTCCGACACGTCGCGCACGGTCATCGCCAGCCCGGCGCCGGAGCGCACCACCCGCCGGTGCATCCAGGTGGCGCTCATGCGGCTTTCCGGCGAAAGGCGCACTTCCTCTTCATGGAAGCCGGATTCCAGGCCGCGCTGGAAAAAGGCATTCATTTTTTGCAGAAATTCACCCGAATAGAGCGTCGAGAAATACTTGCCGATCAGATCCCGCTTGGCGTGGCCTACCATGCTGGCGCCGCGCTCGTTGCAATCCTCGATCTGATAATCCGAGGGGTGCCCGTTGCGTCCATATACCGGCCGGATCATGAAGAACCCTTCCCGCGCGCCATCCACCGCCAGGCGGAAGATGTTCTTGACCGCTTCGTCCTGCTGCTCGCGCCATGCCAGGCGGATGGCGAAGGCCATGCCGACCAGGGAAAAGGCGAGCAGCAGCAGGCTGCCCGCGATGCCCATGCCATGGTAAGCCTGGGCCGCCTTGTAATACGACGTGTACGCCTCCTCCTCGGACCGGGCCGACAGCACTACCAGCGGATATTTCTCCAGCTTTTGCCAGGCAATGATGCGCGCCTGGCCGTCGCGAAAGGCCGTGCCGGGCTGCTGGCGGATGCCGGTGCTGGCGTCGAAGGCGGGCGGCTCCAGGAAAAAGGTGGAGGTGAGGCCTTGCCGAGCGCCGAGCCGGCTTGCCAGCAGCGGACCGTTCTCCTTTTGTACGGCAAGCAGATCGTCGCTTCCCGCGAGGGCATCATCGTAGAACGCGGTCAGGAAAGCCGGCTCGGCGGTGATGCTGACTACGCCGTTGAATTCGCCGGCGCCGTTTTCGAGGCGGCGGCTGAATCGGACCGCGGTTTCGACGCCGGGGCTGGCGTTACCCGCTATCGCGATATGCAGGGCATCTGGCGCCGCCTGTTTCAGGATGACGAGATCGTCGGCGGCCGCCATCCCTGAGTCGGCGCCAGGCGCCGAACTTGCGATCAACCCGCCATCGCGGTTGAGAAGCACGAAGCGCAGCATCGGGCTCTCGGGAATGAAGCCTTTATGCCGCCAGGGTTCGAGTCGAGTCGACTGCGGCATCGAGGGCGCCGATTCGGCCTCGTGCTTCAGCATAAGCAACGCCTGGTCAATGCGCTCGACGGCATGGCTTGTCTGCCGAGCGTAGGCGCGGGCTGCAGACAAGGTCTGGCGCCGGGCCTGCTCGCGTGCCGTTTCCCACTCCTTCTCCACGCGCGACTGGATAACGCCCCACATCAGCATGCCGAGGATGAGGCCGACCGTCGGCCAGGCGAGGACGAGATGAAGATGCGCTTGCAGGAAGCGGAGTCTTTCGAGGCGCAGCGGCCCGGAATGGCGGAGAAGGGAAGGCTTGAACCAGGGTTTTTCCATTGGATGTCGTCGGGCTGGAGAATCGTACGGAATCTGCTTCGGGCGATCCCGCTGCCTGGGTCGACAGGCATGCTGGAACGCCCTAACTGGCGGCGACAACCCCTGAACCAGACTACGTAAGGCAGCCGAGGATGGGAAGCAGGGAACAAGCGCTGGAAGATTCTACGATGCAAGATGACCGTTGTGTATGCGATAAGAGAAACGCATCGGTCGGTGCCGGAATGTGAAAAATTGGCTGGGGCAGAACCGCGGTCGGCCGCGTCAACCGTGTCGCCGGCCGCGCTTTTCTTCCGGCCGGTAGTGAGCTTGCAGGTAGGCGCCCAGCCAGGCGTGCACTTCCTGCGGCATCGGCACGCCGTCGGCCGGGTCGCCGGAATCGAGCATGCGGGTGCCCTCGAGATAGCTGACGGAAGCGATGACCGGCATCGGCCGTTCCGCTTCCATGCGCCAGCGCACGAATACCTTGGGCTCGGGCGCTATCCAGTTCTCGAAATAGCCGGCGTTTTCATCCGGGTAGAGTTCGAGTTGAAGTCCCGAGAAGAGAACCGTTTCCTTGCCTTCCTCCTGTCTCAGCGGCTGAACTGCCGGCAGGTCGCCATGCTGAAGCGCTACGCCGACGATCGACCAGGAAGCGTCGGCCCAGGGATGGTTGACCGGGCGTCGCTGCATGATCACCGCGATCGGCATGCGGCCCATCAGCATGGCCGGCTCCAGGCGCGCGCTACCGGGACGGAAAGCGGCATGGCTACTTCGCTGCCGCCGGCTTGGCGTCGGGCTTGACGTCGGTGCTCGGCGGCGCCGTGCCCTGCTTCTCGCTGCGGATGGGCGGGTTTGGGGCGGCGGCGCCTTGTCCGCCCTGGTTGCCGCTCGCCGCCTGAGCGCCGGCGCCGGAACTGGCGGGGTAAGTTTGCCAGCCATTGGTGGAAGCGGTTTCGCGCCAGCGCTTGGCCACCGCGTTCATGGAGGCGTCGAGCTCCTGCTTGGCTTTTTCCTGCTCGGCGTCGGCCTGCGCCTTCTTCTGCGCAGCCGACTGCTGCTGTTCCGGCGTGGGCGGCGGCAGCTTGGCCTGCGCCTGCGCGCCGATCAGCGAAGCCAGCACTGCGCCGATGAAAATCCGTGCGTCGATCATCATGCATTGCTCCTCATTTGGCTGGTACCGAGGCGCTCGATGCGCCCTGCGGCCCCTTCGGCGAATCCGCTGTGCCGCCGGTGTTGCCATTCGCCGTAGCGCCTGCGGCACTGCTGCTGGTTGCCGCGCCGCCAGTGTTGCCGCCGGAGCCCTGGGGAATGCCGGGCGTGCCGGATGGTTGCGCGGCCTGCGCACCAGTGCCGGCGCCGGTGTTGGGAGCGGCGCTCGCGGGCGGCGTGCCGGCCGTTGCGGAAGAACTGCCGGTCGGGCTGTTGGCCGTGCCGCTGCTGTGGGTGCCGCCGAGGGCCGCGCCGCTGGTGTTGCCGCCGGACCCCTGCGGAATGCCGGGCGTGCCGGACGGCATCACGTCCTGGGCGCTCTTGCTGGAGCGGGCCATCACCTCGCCGCTGCTGAAGCCGCCAGCGGTGATCTGGCCGGGGAATTTGGTTTGCCGAACGCCATTGTCGGCCACGGCTGCCTTGTTGTCGTCGCAGCCGGCGCCGGCCAGCAGCGTCAGCAGAAGCGTGGCGGCAAGGCTCAGCTTGGTCTTCATGGCAGGTCCTTTCGAGCGGGTCTCAATGCGAGGTGCGCGGGTGCGTCGGCGTGCCCGGCGGCAGCGGATCGGCTGGGCCGGCGCGCTGGCCGGTCACGTGCTCGTACCACAGCGCATGGTGGGCGCGCGCCCATTCCTCGTCCACCGTGCCATGGCGCATGCCGTCGTAGGCGCCCGGCGTGCCCCAGGTGCCGATGTAGATGTGGCCCATCGCGGCGGCCATGTACAGCGCGCCGGCGGCGAGGTGGAAATAATTGGCCCATTGCGTGATGTAGCGGGTCTGGCCGAAGTTGACGAAGTTCAGCACCAGGCCGCTGATCGACATGATCAGGCCGAGCAGCACCACGCCGCCCCAGAACCAGACCTTCTCGCCGGCGTTGAAATAGCCGGCCGGCACATGTTCATGGGTGAGCAGGCCGCCGCCCTTGCGCACCCAGAGCCAGTCGTAGCGGTTGAAGAAATTGCGGCGCAGGTAGGTGATGAACATCGCGATCGTGCACAGCACGAACAGCGGCCCGACGAAGTTGTGCAGATACTTGGAGATGATCGCCAGCCAGGAGAAGGCCACATGCCCCATGATCGGAATCAGCACCTTCTTGCCAAAGAGGATGATCAGGCCGCTGATGGCCAGCACGAGGAAACTGATGGCGGTGGCCCAGTGGATCGTGCGGTCCCAGCTGGAAAAGCGCTGGATGCGGCGCCCCGACTCCGGCCGGTCCAGCCTTGCCGGGCCCACCGCCTGGTAGAAGCCGAAGATCAGCAGCGGCACCACCAGCAGCAGCACGCCGGCGATGCTGGCGATCGGCCCGTTGCGCAGCGTGCGCCAGGTATTGCCGCCGCGCTGGAGGATCAGTTCCTGCTCGCCCTGATTCGAGCTATGGTTGCCGGGCGGGATGAGGTAGTGCCGGTCGAAATGCCGCTTGCCGGAGGCGGCGCTGTCCCAGCCCGGCTGCGGCGCATCCTTTTCCTGCTGCAGGATGGTCTGCTCTTCCGCGTAGGCCGGCACCGCGTCTTCATTCGGCACCGCGGCCCGCGCCGGCAGCCACAGCAGCAGGGCGACCAGGGTGAGCAGCATGGACAGCAGCAGAAACTGCAGGCGCTGGCGCGGCAAGGCTGGGATTCGATGGTTTCGCATGCTGGTCTCCTCAGGGCTTGGCCCGCCGGAATTCATTCTGCTTCTGGTTGCGGTTGCTGATGGCGGCCCACCACGCCAGGCGGTCGCCCTGGAAGTTGGCCTGCTGCGCCATGTTGTCCTTCTTGCCGTTGTACTCCCCATGGCGCCAGCCCGGATGCTGTTCCACTTCGAGGCAGCCGCACAGCAGGAGGGACAAGGCTCCCATCGTCAGATAGCTTCGTGACTTCATGTCGGCAGCTTCCTCGGCGTGTTCTGGATATCGTTCGGCGTCTGGTTGGTGCGCGAGCCGTTGCCGCTGATCGGATCCTGGGCGCGGACCTTGGGATTGTAGGCAATGTCCCAGCCCCACAGTTCCGGCCCGTAGCCGCGGGTATCGACTCTTTCCTTGTAGATGCCGGCAATGATGTCGGCCTCGCCGCCCAGCAGCGCCTTGGTGCCGCACTGCTCGGCGCAGGAGGGCAGCTTGCCTTCGCTGATGCGGTTGCGGCCGTATTTCAGGAACTCGGCTTCGGTATTGTCCGGCTCCGGACCGCCGTTGCAGAAGGTGCACTTGTCCATCTTGCCGCGATGGTTGAAGGCGCCGGTTTCCGGGAATTGCGGCGCGCCGAAGGGGCAGGCGAAATAGCAGTAGCCGCAGCCGATGCACAGGTCCTTGTCGTGCAGCACGATGCCATTTTCGGTGTGGTAGAAGCAGTCCACCGGACATACCGCCATGCAGGGCGCATTGGTGCAGTGCATGCAGGCCACGGAGATCGAGTGCTCGCCCGGCACGCCGTCGTTGATGGTGACCACCCGGCGCCGATTCACGCCCCAGGGCGTTTCATGCTCGTTCTTGCAGGCGGTGACGCAGCCCATGCAATCGATGCAGCGCTCGGTGTCGCAAATGAATTTCATTCTGGCTGTTGCCATGTCCTTCTCCTCAGGCCCGCGCCAGGCGGCACAGGGATACCTTGGTCTCCTGCATCATGGTGACGGCGTCGTAGGCATAGGTCCATCCGGTGTTGGCCGCTTCGCCGCGCACGATCGGCGCCGCGCCTTCCGGATACTTGTGCAGCAGGTCCTCGCCCATCCACCAGCCGCCGAAGTGGTAAGGCATCCAGACGGTGCCCTGCGGCACGCGCTGGGTCACCATCGCCATCACTTTCAGGCGCGCGCCGCTCGGCGTTTCCACCCAGATGTAATCCGAGGTCTTCACCCTCAGCTGCGCGGCGTCATGCGGATTCACCTCCGCGAACATGGCCTGCTGCAGTTCCGCCAGCCAGGGATTGGAGCGGGTCTCGTCGCCGCCGCCCTCGTACTCCACCAGGCGGCCGGAGGTCATGATGAGCGGGAAGTCCTTCGAGAAGTCCACCGCCTGCACCGACTTGTACAAGGTCGGCAGGCGCCAGAAGGCGGCCTTGTCCTCGTATGTGGGGAATTTCGATACCAGGTCGCGGCGCGGGCTCATCAGCGGCTCGCGGTGCACCGGCACCGGATCGGGGAAGTTCCAGACGTGGCAGCGGGCGCGGGCATTGCCGTAGGGTGCGCAGCCATGCTTGATCACCACCCGGATGATGCCGCCCGAATTGTCGGTCTTCCAGTTCTTGCCCTCGGCCTGCGCCTGCTCCTCGGCGGTGAGTTCGTTCCACCAACCCAGGCGCTTCAGGAACACATGATCGAACTCGGGATAGCCGACATCGACCTCGCTGTCCCTGGTGGCCGAGCCGTCCGCCGCCAGCAGCGGCACGCCGTTGTGCTCGACGCCCCAGTTGGCGCGGAACGGCAGTCCGCCCTCTGCCACCGGCTTCGACAGGTCGTACAGGATGGGGGTGCCGGGGTGCTTCATTTCCGGCGTGCCCCAGCATGGCCAGGGCAGGCCGTAATAATCGCCCTTGCACGGACCCGACTCGGCGCGCAGCGTGGTCGGATTGAAGGTGTGCTTGTACTGCATGTGCAGCTTCAGCCGCTCCGGCGAACAGCCGGTGTAGCCGATGGTCCAGCAGGATCGGTTGATCTCGCGCAGGATGTCCTCGATCACCGGCTCGTTGTTGACCACCTTGATGTTCTTGCACATCTCTTCCGCAAAGCCGAATTTCTTCGCGAAGAGATACATGATCTCGTGGTCGGTCTTGCATTCGAACAGCGGCTGGATCACCCGTTCGCGCCACTGGATGGAGCGGTTGGAAGCGGTGCATGAACCCTGGGTCTCGAACTGCGTGGACGCCGGCAGCAGGTAGACGCCATCCTTCCGCCCGTGCATGGCGGCGGTCATGGTCGGATAGGGATCGATCACCACCAGCATGTCCAGCTTCTGCATCGCCGCCTTCATGTCCGGCAGGCGCGTCTGCGAGTTGGGCGCATGACCCCAGTAGACCACCGCCCGCAGGTTGCTCGGCTGGTCGACATAGTCGTTGCGTTCGGTGACGCCGTCGAACCAGCGCGACACCGTCATGCCGGGCTTCTCCATCAGCTGCTTTGAAGCGAAGCGCGACACCAGCCAGTTGTAGTCCACGCCCCAGACGGTGGCGAAGTGCTTCCAGGCGCCCTCGGCAATGCCGTAGTAGCCGGGAAGGGAATCGGGATTGGGGCCGACGTCGGTCGCGCCCTGCACATTGTCGTGGCCGCGGTAGATGTTGGCGCCGCCGCCGGCGACGCCGATATTGCCCAGCGCCAGCTGCAGGATCGATAGCGCGCGCACGTTGGCGGTGCCGACATGGTGCTGGGTGATGCCCATGCACCACACCACCGAAGAGGGCCGGTTCAACGCCAGCATCTCGGCCGCCTTGCGCACCGCTTCCTCCGGCACGCCGGTCACGTCGGATACCTTGTCGGGTGTCCACTTCGCCACTTCCTTGCGCACCTCGTCCATGCCATAGGTGCGCTTGGCGATGTAATCCTTGTCTTCCCAGCCGTTCTGGAAGATGTGCCACAGCACGCCCCAGACGAAGGCGATGTCGGTGCCCGGCCGGATGCGCACGTAGTGATGGGCGAAGCGCGCGGTTCGGGTGAAGCGCGGATCGACCACGATCATCTTCGCGCCCAGCTCTTTCGCATGCAGGAAGTGCAGCATGGAAATCGGGTGCGCTTCGGTCGGATTCGAGCCGATGAATATCACCGCCTTGCTGTGATGCAGGTCGTTGAAGGAGTTGGTCATCGCGCCGTAGCCATAGGTCTGGGCGACGCCGGCGACGGTGGTGGAGTGGCAGATGCGGGCCTGGTGGTCGCAATTGTTCGAGCCCCACATGGAGACGAATTTGCGCAGCAGATAGGACTGCTCGTTGTTGTGCTTGGAGGAACCGATCCAGAACACGGCGTCCTGGCCGGCCTGCTGCCGGATCTGCAGGAGCTTGTCGCCGACTTCCTTGATCGCCTGATCCCACGAAATGCGCTGGTATTTGCCGTCCACCAGCTTCATCGGATAGCGCAGCCGGTGCTCGCCATGGCCATGCTCGCGCACCGAGGCGCCCTTGGCGCAATGGGCGCCCATGTTGATCGGCGAATCGAAGGCGGTGTCCTGGCGCACCCAGACGCCGTTCTGCACCACCGCCACCACCGAGCAGCCGACCGAGCAATGGCTGCAGACGGTGTTCTTGATTTCCACCTTGCCGTCGGCCGGCGGCTTCACCTGCTGCGCCGAGGCCGGCTTGATGACGTTCAGCGGCAGATGTCGCGCCAGCACGCCGGCACCGGCGGTGAGTCCGGCCCGGACCAGGAAGGTGCGGCGGTCCATGGTGGCGATGGCCGACGCCATGCTGCGGATGTGGCGCGTGCCGAGGATGCCGGCGCCCGCCTTGGCGGCGGGCGTGCCGGTGCCGGGTTTGCGGGTCAGTGCCATGGGCGACTCCTAGAAGCGGGCCAGGTTGTAGTACTTCCGTATGTGGTCGGTCTCGTGATAGCCGCTCTTGGGTTCTTCCTCATCCGCCGGCAACGCTTCCGGCAGAGCCTCGGCCTGCGCCGACGGCGCGCCGAACAAGGCGGCGGCTGCGCCGAGCAGGCCCACGCCGCGCGAGCTGCGCAGGAAATCGCGCCGTGTCAGATCTGGTTCATCGTGTTTCATTGCCATGCCTCTTTGCGGTAGTGGTTCCGTCGGGCTAATTGATGCAGGCGTTCTCTTCCATCTCGAACGCCTCGGCTTCGATATCGAGAAAGGCCTGGACGAAGTCCGCCACCCGGCGGTAGAAGTTGGCCTCCGTCGCCAGGCGGATGTCATCCAGGCAGCGCCGGTACCAGGGTTTCAGGTGAACATCGAAGAAAGCTTTCTGCCGAGCGAGGGACTGGCGCGTCGCGCCCGGCATGCCGGCCTGCTCGCCGGCGATCATCAGCCGCATCGCTTCGCACAGCGCGGCGAGATGGTCTTCCATCTCGCCGGCATCGGCCGAGCGTGCCAAGCCCAGATCCGCCAGTTCGCCGCGCAGCTTGGCCAGCGGCTTCTCGTTCAGGAAGCCGGCGATATAGAAGGAACCGTAGGGATTGATCTTCGGGTTGCCGATGCTGATGAAGAGGCTGTCGAACTCTTCCTTGGCTGCCTCGGGGTCCATGGCGGCGGCTGCCGCGATCAACTGCTCCCAGGCAGAGTCGAGCGGATTGTCGGCCTGCGCATCGAGCGAATCGGCGCCTGCCAGCGCCTGAAGCAGGGCAGCGTCGGGAGGCGCCAGCAGCAGGCGAGCGGAGAGCGCATAGAAATCCGCCCGCGCCTGATCCTCCTGCGGCAGGGACGGGACGAACGACAACTCGGTGATGCGAGGCGATCCAAGCGGATCCATCGGCGCGGGCATCCTTGTTCAGTGTTGTATGTATGCTGGTCTTTGCAGTCACATAGCAACGGGCATGCCATTTCGCCAATCGATGTCAGCAAATCATGTTTTGCTTTGCGAAGGAAACGGTATCGGAGAAAAAAGGGATAAACCATTGCACACAGGAGAATGCAAAGGTCGAAGATGGAAATAATTACTCCAGTAATTTTTGCAATTTGTGGAGTTTATTACCTATGCAGCCGGCAAAATTGAATGGATAGGCGGGTGTAATCCAGGCACATATGCCCGAAAGCAAAAAAGCCGTTGCCGATATTTTCGGCAACGGCTTCATGTCTCGATTGTGGTCGCTGAATCAGGCAGCGAGGCGCTGTTCCTGCATCAGCTCATCCAGAAGCTCGAAGACTTCATCTTTGGAAAGCACGTAGCGATCCAGAAGGGTGGTCTTCAGGGACCACATCACATCCTTGTAGTCCGTCATCGCTTCCAGCGTGCGGGTGTAGAGCTCATCCGCCTTGGCTTCCAGCAGCTTGACGGCTTCTTCATGCGCGCCTTCATGCTTGAGCTGGCTGTAGTCGATCTTCGAGTGTGAATACATCGACAGGCGGTTCACCATCAGATCAAGCTTGGCGGTGACTTTCTGGATGTCGTTCTGGCTGCCGACCGAAATGCCGCGGGCGCCGTAGAACAGTTCTTCCGCCGCGCAGCCGCCATAGAGCTGGATGACGTCCTGCTCGAGTTCTTCCAGGGTCTGCAGGGAAACATCGTCGCCTGAGGACAGCACGTAACCCAGGGCGCCAACCTTGGACACCGATTCAGTGCTGATCTTCAGCAGGCTGGAACGCGCCTTCACTTCGGCGAGCGGCAAGCCCTGCCTCAGCAGCGGATCGATCTGCATGAAGAAGTGGCCGAGCTCATGCAGGGCGACACGCTCGCGTTGCTTGTTCTTTTCGGCGGTGGTGGCGCGGTCGGTCAAGCCGATGGCGGCACGCTCGAAGGCGCGGAACAGCACGTCGGTGGTGATCACGGCCTTTTCGTGGATGGCGATCATGCTGGCGCGGTCAACCACCGTTTCCACCAATGCCGGGCTCATGTTGGCGGTGATGTCGGCCACATAGTCCAGGTTGATGTTGTTCCAGTCCACGCAGCCTTCGTCCTTCTTCGAAAGAAACACGCGCAGCAGCTCGCGGCGTTCGGACTTGTTCGGCAGGCGGAAGTTAATCTTCACGGCGAAGCGACGCAGCATCGCTTCGTCCATCTGGCTGTTGGCATCGTCGAAGTTGGAGGCGACCACCCAGATCACGCCGTTGCCTTCGTCGCTCTTGACGCCGTCGAGCAGGCTGAGCAGGGTGTTGGCGGTATCGTCGTCCCACTTCTTGTCGCCGCGGCCGCGGGGCATGAACAGGCTTTGGGCTTCGTCCAGGAAGATGATGCAGCGGCCCTGAGCCACGGCCTTCTTGTAGATGCTGTTGAGCGCTTTGGAGCCGCCGCCCACGAAGCCGGACTCGAGGCCCGAGCCGGAAGCCTGGATCAGGGGCACGTTCAGCTTCTTCGCCAGATAGCCGGCGAGCTTGGTCTTGCCGGTGCCGGCCGGGCCGGTGAGCATGACGTTGAACGGCTTGTCGATATTGTGCGAGCGGTAAAGATTGCGGTTGACGATCATCTCTTCGAGGTGAGCGACTTCCTGCTTGATGTCTTCCATGCCGATCAGGTCATCCATGCTGCCCTTCAAGCTGTCAGGCTTGACCAGCGAAGCGCCGCCGCCCATGCCGTGGAAATGCTTGCGTGCAGTGATGCCGATGAAAAGCAGCAGGGCGATGCCGAACACGTTACGCAGCAGGAAGGAACCGGTCTCCATCCAGAAGCCATGCTGGGCATCCTCATCCTGCAGGATTTCCTTGTGCTGGACGAGGTACTCGTCCTTGGCGATGGAATACGGAATGCTGTTCTTCAGCAGCACTTCACGCTCCAGGTTCATGTGGGAAGTGCTGGGCACCTTCACCACGTGGATCTTGGCATCATCCTTGTACTTGAAAACATAGCGGGGGAATTCCGACAGCGGCTTGGCCAGCAGCATGTACTCCAGGCGTTCGCGGTTGTTCACCAGCGCGGTGATTTCGGAAATGTCCTGGGAGTGAACCACCGGGTTGGTCTTGCCGAGGACTGCAGGCTTGTAATTCACTGCACTGATCGCCAGCAGGACGAGGAACATCAGCGCGAATGCGGCGCGCACATAAATGTTCTTCGAGAATTCATAGATCTTGGAAAAGCTTGGCATTATGAAATCCGTCTAATGGGGTTTGGCGGCAAGGCGGGCTTGTCATTTTTCTATCCCGCCTGCAATGTTTCAATTCAGAACCCTTAGGACACACCTGCTTGTAATTGGTTGCCCCGTTTCAAAAAATTTTTGCCGATGAAGGAAATCGCTTTCCTCTAGCGGCAACGAGGTTTGTCATTGGGAATGACCGGTCGCGCATAGAGGCAGGGCGGAAAGACGTAGCCAGCCGCAGGCGGGGGGCGATTGGCAGGATGAACTGGGCAGAGGATCATGGATGCGTCTGACGTAAAGAACAAGGTCGAGGAAGTCCGGGCTTGCCATGCCGGCGCATGAAGCATGGATGCGCGCTCGAACTTCGGCTTCCTCCCCGGAGCGGACGCATCGGTTGCGATTCGCGCCGCAGGGACAATCAAAGCACGACCGCATTAAATCGACAAAGTTCATTTTGCGCGGCCAAAGCGCTTGAAAAAGCGTGTCAATGCGCTTGCATGCCCATGAACCGCTCTTGAAAAATGCCGATTTGACAGCACCTCCGACGCAAGGAGAAAGCCATGCATGTCGTCTGCCCGTACTGCCATACCACCAACCGCGTACCGCCGGAACGGCTGACCGAGTCGCCGGAATGCGGACGCTGCCACCAATCCCTAATGCCCGGCCATCCCGTCGAACTGAATGCTGAGCAGTTCGACAAGCACCTGAGCCGCAGCGACCTGCCCTTGCTGGTGGATTTCTGGGCGCCGTGGTGCGGCCCATGCAGGACGGTGGCGCCGGCTTTCGAATCCGCCGCAGCCGAGCTCGAGCCCCACATAAGGCTGGTGAAGGTCAATACCGAGGAAGAACAGATCCTGGCGGCGCGCTACGGCATCCGCAGCATTCCGACATTGGCTTTGTTTGCCGGCGGCAGGGAAGTGGCCCGGCAGGCCGGTGCCATGGGCGCGCCGGACATCGTTCGTTGGGCGCGCAGCATGCAGGCACGAGCCTGACCAGATTGCCGAATATTTGCGCTAGCGGACGAGCTGCAACAGCACGCCCCAATGCTGGCTGTTGAAATTCTGGCGCGGACAAGCGCTCAGGCCGGTACACGCCGGTTCCTTTTCCGCCTTCGCCGGTGCGGCATGACTGCGCGACAGGGCGAGCGCGTCATTTAATTTCAGCCGCCTGAGTGTAATCGACTGCAGCACGTTGCCTCCGACGACATCGGCCTTTCTTGCCGCCTGGTCGACATGAATGACCAAATCGCAATGCGCCGGTGTGATGAAGCCTGGCGCCCGGGCGGCTTTGCGCCAGGCGTCGAAGCCGCGCAGCGGCTGCGATCCGCGGGCGTAGCACAACAGGTCGCCGCCGCGCGGGCGGGTGCGATAGGGATCGCAGGCGCGATAAGCGTAGCCCTCGGGAGCGTCGAACGCGCGCTTGATGTAGTCGGCATGGGTGGCGGAGTAGCGAAAGGCGGCATCGGGCATTCCCGATTGGTGCATGACATAGGAAATGAAGGCGGCCGACCATGGCGTATCGTTGAGCGCCGTCCGCACGGCGGCTTCCCGTGCCGCCGCGCCCATCGGGCCGGCTGCCAGCGCATCCAGCCCGCTGAGGAGCTGGCGCAGTTCCGCTTCCCGCGGCCGCCCGGCGCTGCGCCGGTCGTCGAGCAGGCCAGGCAGATAGCTGATCTTGAGTTCGCCGCTCTGGTCGGAAGCGTGCTTTTCCAGCGTCCGCCAGTACTCCCATACCCGGCGCCAGGCGAAGCGATCCGGCGGCGTCATGCCGGGTGTCGATTCGATCAGGGGCTCTGCTTCCGATTCCACCGATCCGAACTTCACCAGCCGTCCCTCCGCATCGATGCGGTGGCCGCTGAATTCCCGATATTCTTTCAGCGCCGCATTGGCGATGGATTGTCCCAGCGCCGAAGGTTCGCCGGGCGAATCGCAGGCATCGTTATTGGCCAGCGCCGTGAGAGGGAGAATGAAGAACAGGGAGGAAATCTTGGAAAAGGCAAAACGGCGCACCAGGGACCTCTACTCTGCAAAGAGATTCGGCGCGGCCGGATGGCCGCCCGAGTCCCGCATTGTAGCGGCGGAAATCTCTGGCTTGAGAAGAAATGAAAGGCGGGATTAGAGCGCTGCCAGGACGCGCCGCGCCGAGGACTCCAGTTGCTGGATGCTGGTAGGCATGGACGAAAAGCCAAGCCGCTCGCGCTCGCTGTTTCTTTCCAGGTCGATGCCATAGGCATCCAGCCCGAGCAGACGCGTGCCGGCGGGCAGCAGGGCGCCCAGTTCATGGTGCAGCGCCTTTTCATCGGCAAGCGGCAGCGTGCTGACGGCCTGCCAATCGGCTTCCTCTATCCATCCCATTTCCCCGAAGCCGGCGACAAAGCGGGCACGCCGCGGGCTGAGGCGGTAGAAGCGGAAGTCGCCGAGATCGAGATAGCGCCTCCCTTCCGGGTGATAACGCAGATAGCGTTCCACCAGCGCTTCCTCCGGCTCGCAGGGTGCCGCATCGCCCAGCAGGGTCAACCGCGAACCGGCAAGCACGTTTTTGCTGCCGGACTCCGCTACCAGCAGGCTGGAGCGGGCGTCGGCCTGGAGATTGCGGGTATGCTCAGCCAGACCGCTGATGAGAAACAGCGGACGGTGAGCCTCGTCAAGCGCATACGGTGCGAGCGAACCGAAGGGATAGCCCGGCAACTGCGTCGAATGCGTCGTCAGCGTACCGAAGCTGCCTTGATGCAGCAGCGCGAGAACAGCGGACAGATTGACTTTCATGACGAGGCCATACTGCTCGATAAGCGTGGACCAGAGTGTGTTCAGTCGATCTTCTTGATGCCGGAGATGCGGTTCTTTTCGTCCAGGAAGACCACTTTCGGCGTATAGCTGTTGACTTCTTCCTCATCCAGCGGCGCGAAGGTGCAGATGATCAGCAGATCGCCCAAGTGCGCCTTGCGCGCGGCGGCGCCATTGAGGGCGATCGCGCCGCTGCCGCGCTCCGCCTTGATGGCATAGGTGGAGAAGCGTTCGCCATTGTTAACATTGTACAGTTCGATTTTCTCGAATTCGCGAATGTCCGCTGCCTCAAGTAGATTCTCGTCAATGCCGCACGAGCCTTCGTAGTGGAGATCGCACTGGGTGACGCTGGCGCGGTGGAGTTTGGAGCGAAGCATGATGCGTTTCATGGCGGTTTCCTTCTGTCCTGACTATCGGTAGTGCACGCATGCAACCTGCTCGGAATTGCATGCAAAAAAAAGCCCGCAGACCTTGCGGCAGCGGGCTAATCCAATTCAGAGAAATTGGAGGAGACGGGAGAAACTATACCGCAAGAAACATTGATCCGCGATTCACAATAGTGATAACAGTTATGTTCCCGGCAGATAACTAACGGAGCTGATCAAGGACCAATCTCGGATTTGCAAACAGAGAGGAAACGGGCAGCAAAATTTCCTCTTTGGCTATTTATGACAAGCCGTTCGCATGTCATCAAGCTGTCACAATTGTTTATTACAGTGCGCGTGTCTTCTTTCCGACCCTCACCATGGAGTAGATATGCGACTGTTCAAAATCCTCTCGGCAGCTGTACTGGCAGCGGGCGCCGCACTGGCGGTTTCGCCTGCCATGGCCGCCGACATCACCGGCGCCGGCGCCACCTTCCCGTACCCGATCTATGCCAAGTGGGCCGAAGAATACAAGAAAGCCACCGGCACCGGCCTGAATTACCAGTCCATTGGTTCGGGTGGCGGCATCAAGCAGATCAAGGCCAAAACGGTCGACTTCGGCGCTTCCGACATGCCGCTCAAGAACGAGGAACTGGAAGCGGATGGCCTGATGCAGTTCCCGGCCATCATGGGCGGCGTGGTGCCGGTGATGAACCTGGAAGGCGTGACGCCGGGCCAGTTAAAGCTTACCGGCGAGGTGCTGGCTGCCATCTATCTCGGCAAGATCACCAAGTGGGATGCGCCCGAAATCGCCAAACTGAATCCCGGCGTGAAGCTGCCGTCGGCCGAAATCACCGTCGTGCACCGGGCCGACGGTTCCGGTACCTCTTTCCTGTTCACCGATTATCTGTCCAAGAGCAGCCCCGACTTCAAGAGCCAGGTGGGCGCCGGCACAGCGGTGAAGTGGCCGGTGGGCGTGGGCGGCAAGGGCAATGAAGGCGTGGCTGCCAACGTGCAGCGGGTCAAGAATGCCATTGGCTACGTCGAGTACGCCTACGCCAAGAAAAACAAGATGAGCCATGCCCAGCTGAAGAATCGCGACGGCCAGTTCGTGCAGCCGGATGACGAAACCTTCAAGGCGGCGGCTGCTGGCGCCGACTGGTCCAAGACCCCGGGCTTCGGCGTAGTGCTGACCGACCAGGCCGGCAAGAACAGCTGGCCGATCACCGGCGCCTCTTTCATCCTGATGCACAGGAGCCAGGCCGATGGCGCCAAGGGCCGCGAAGTGCTGAAGTTCTTTGATTGGGCCTACAAGAACGGCGGTGCCGTGGCAGCTGATCTCGACTACGTCGCCATGCCTGCGCCGGTCGTCAAGCTGGTGCAGGACGCCTGGAAGGCGCAGCTCAAGGACAGTGCCGGCAAGGCCGTCTGGTAAGCGCCGACGAGCACACGCCAGGAAGCGGTGAAGGCTGCATCGGGCTGCGTCCAGCACCTGACGCAGTCTTCCCGGTTCCGACAAGCACATTCATGAATCCACTCTTCCCAAGCACCGTGACTACCGCCACCCGCCAAGAGCATTCGCTTGCACGATCAACGCCGGAGCGCGCTGCGGCCGATGCCTTGCTGCACGGCGTGATGCGCCGCCAGCGGCTGCAGGACTTCCTGTTCCACAAGATCACGCTATTCTTCGCCCTGAGCGTGCTGCTGGTGTTGGCCGGCATCATCGTATCGCTTATCATCGGCGCCATACCGGCCTTCGCCGAGTTCGGCCCGGCCTTCGTCACCACCGTCGAATGGGACCCGGTCAACGACCAGTATGGCGCCCTGATCGCCATCGCCGGCACTCTCTCCACTTCCTTCATCGCCCTGCTGCTGGCGTTTCCGATCAGTTTCGGCATCGCATTGTTTCTGACCGAGATCTGCCCCGCTTCCCTGCGCCGCCCGCTCGGCACCGCGGTCGAGCTGCTGGCCGGCGTGCCCAGCATCATCTACGGCATGTGGGGCTTGTTCGTGTTCGCGCCGCTGTTCGCCGACTATGCGCAGCCGGCGCTCTCCGCCACCCTCGGCCAATTGCCCGGTATCGGCGCCCTGTTCCGCGGCCCGATGATGGGCATCGGCATCCTCACCGCCGGCCTGATCCTGGCGGTGATGATCATTCCCTTCATCTCCTCCGTCATGCGCGACGTGTTCGAGATCGTGCCGGCGGTGCTTAAGGAGTCCGCCTATGGTCTCGGCTGCACCAAGTGGGAAGTGGTGCGCCAGATCGTGCTGCCCTATACCAAGACCGGCGTGGTCGGCGGCGTCATGCTCGGCCTGGGCCGGGCGCTGGGGGAAACCATGGCGGTAACCTTCGTCATCGGCAATGCGCACAAGCTGTCCTGGTCGCTGTTCGCCGCCGGCAACAGCATCGCCTCCACCCTGGCCAACGAGTTCGCCGAGGCGGAATCGAAACTCCACGTTTCTTCGCTGTTCGCCCTCGGCCTGATCCTGTTCGTCATCACCTTCATCGTGCTGTCGGCCGCTAAGCTCATGCTTGCCGGCCTGTCGCGCCGCGAAGGAGCCAAGTCATGAACGCCTCCACCAACTCTGTCTACCGTCGGCGCCTGCTGCGCCACCGCCTGGGCATCGGCTTCTCCGTCGCCGCCATGGCCCTCGGCCTGTTCTTTCTCGGCTGGATCCTGTTCACGCTCCTGATCAAAGGCGCCGGCGGCCTGAGCCTGGCGATGTTCACCGAGACAACGCCTGCGCCCGGAAGCGACGGCGGCGGCCTGATGAATGCCATCGTCGGCAGCTTGATGATCGTCGGCGCCGCTACGCTCATCAGCACCCCGATCGGCATCCTGGCCGGCATTTACCTGGCCGAGTACGGCGAGGAGAGCGCGCTGGCTCAAGTGACGCGCTTCGTCACCGACATCATGCTCTCGGCGCCCTCCATCGTGGTCGGCCTGTTCGTGTATGCGGTCTACGTGGCCAATGTGAAGCACTTCTCCGGCTGGGCCGGCACCTTCGCCATCTCGCTGATCGCGATTCCGGTGGTGGTGCGCACCACCGACAACATGTTGAAACTGGTGCCCAGCAGCCTGCGCGAAGCTGCCTTTTCGCTCGGCGCGCCGCGCTGGAAGGTCGCCATGCTGGTGCGCTTGCGGGCGGTCAAGGCCGGCGTCATCACCGGCGTGCTGCTGGCGGTGGCGCGCATTTCGGGCGAAACCGCGCCGCTGCTGTTCACCGCCCTGAACAACCAGTTTTTCAGCGCCGACATGAACCAGCCGCTGGCGAACCTGCCGGTGGTGATCTTCCAGTTCGCCATGAGCCCCTACGACAACTGGCGCTCGCTGGCATGGGGCGGCGCGCTGCTGATCACCTTCAGCGTGCTCGGCCTGAACATCCTGTCCCGCACCCTGTTCCGCCAGAAGGCGCCGAACTGAAAAGGCATCGAACCGACATGACACCCGTTATCGAAACCACCCGCCCTGCCGCCGGCACGACGCCACTGACCGCCACGCTGGCGGTGCGCAACCTGAACTTTTACTACGGCACCTTCCAGAGCCTGAAGCACATCAACCTCGACATTTACGAGAAGAAGGTCACCGCCTTCATCGGCCCGTCCGGCTGCGGCAAGTCGACCCTTCTGCGCACTTTCAACCGCATGTACGATCTGTATCCCGCCCAGCGCGCGGTGGGCGAGATCGTGTACCAGGAGCGAAACATCCTGGCTCCCGGCGTCGACGTTAACATGCTGCGCGCCAAGGTTGGCATGGTGTTCCAGAAGCCGACGCCGTTCCCGATGTCGGTGTACGACAACATCGCCTTCGGCGTGCGCCTGTACGAGAACCTGTCGCGCGGCGAAATGGATGAGCGGGTGGAGTGGGCGCTGAAGAAAGCGGCGCTGTGGACGGAAGTGAAGGACAAGCTGAACAAGAGCGGCCTGAGCCTGTCCGGCGGCCAGCAGCAGCGGCTGTGCATCGCGCGCGGCGTCGCGGTCAAGCCGGACGTGCTGCTGCTGGACGAGCCGACCTCGGCGCTGGATCCGATTTCCACGGCGAAGATCGAGGAACTGATCGCCGAACTGAAGGAGGAGTACACGATCGCCATCGTCACTCACAACATGCAGCAGGCGGCGCGCTGCTCGGACTACACCGCCTACATGTATCTCGGCGAACTGGTCGAATTCGGAGAAACCGACCAGATCTTCATGAAACCGGCGAAGAAGGAAACCCAGGACTACATCACCGGCCGCTTCGGCTGAATGCTGGAAACCAACAGACGAAAGGGAAAGCGTAATGCCCGGAGACCATTCCTCTAAACAGTTTGACCTGGACCTGGAAGCGATCCGCTCCAAGGTGCTGAGCATGGGCGGGCTGGTGGAAAGCCAGTTCGCCGACGCGGTGCAGTGCTTCCGCAGCGGCGACATTCCACGCGCCGAGCAGGTGATCAAGGCGGACGAAAACGTCAACCGGCTGGAAGTGACGCTGGATGACGCCTGCAGCCACCTGATCGTGCGCAGGCAGCCGGCAGCCAACGACCTGCGCACGGTGATGGCGACGCTGAAGGTGATCACCGACCTGGAGCGCATCGGCGACGAAGCGACGAAGATTGCGCGCACCGCGAAGAGTCTGCATGAACGCGGGCCGGTGGGCGGGCTGAATCACTACGAGTCGGTTCGAGTGATGGCTGAAAACACCGCCGATCTGCTGCATGACGCGCTCGACGCCTTCGCCCGCCTGGACGAAGGCCAGGCCGCGCGCATCATCGCGCGGGACGCCACCATCGACAACGAATTTGGGGCGATCATCCGCACCATGATCACCTTCATGATGGAAGACCCCCGCACCATTTCGACGGCGCTCGATACCCTGTGGGTAGCCAAGGCGCTGGAGCGCATCGGCGACCACGCCAAGAACATCGCCGAATATGTCATCTACGTCGTCGAGGGCAAGGATATCCGGCATAGCGACTATGTCTATACCCGGTTGGGCAGCGCAATCTGAGCATGGTGTCCGACAAGACTAGCGTGCTGATCGTCGAGGACGAGCCGGCGATCGCCGAATTGGTTTCTTTCACCGTCAGGGGGGCCGGTTGGGAACCGATTCTCGCCGCGAACTCGGCGGAAGGCTGGCAGGTGCTGCGAGACCATTCGCCGCAAGTCGTGCTGCTCGACTGGATGCTGCCTGACCAGTCCGGTCTGCGTTTGCTATCCCGTCTGCGCTCCGACCCGCAGATGCGTCAGCTGCCGGTCATCATGCTTACTGCGAAAAGCATGGAAGAGGACAAGATCGCCGGACTCGATCAAGGCGCGGATGACTACATCACCAAGCCGTTCTCGCCACGCGAGCTGGTTTCCCGCATCCGTGCGCTCATGCGGCGCAAGAGTCCGGAGCACGGCGAGTCACCCCTTGCCGTCGGCCAACTGGCTCTCGATCCGCGCAATTGCAGCGTCAGTTTCGCTGGACGAATGCTGGAGATGGGGCAGGCGGAATATCGCCTGCTCAAATTTCTGATGGCCCATCCGGAACGCGCCTTCAGTCGCGGCCAGCTGCTCGACAAGGTGTGGGGCAATCATGTCGCCATCGAAGAGCGAACGGTGGATGTGCACGTACTTCGGCTGCGCAAGGCGCTGAAGGCGGCTGAAGGCCTGATCCGCACGGTACGTGGCGTGGGTTATATGCTTTCAGAGAGATCAGGGCAATGAACCCGGCTGTGCTCTTTTGGATTCCGGCATCGCTTCGCCTGTTGCTCCTGACGATCGCGGCGAGCGTGACGGCGGTGTTTTTCGGGCCTGCCGTGGGGCTCGCGTTTGCCTCTCTCGCACTGGCGCTGTTTCTCTTTCTTCAACTGAGCTATTTGTACCGGCTGGGCCGCTGGCTGGACGACCCCGTGGGAAGCCGGCTGCCGGACGGCTGGGGCGCCTGGAGCGACATCTTCTCCCGGCTCTACAAGCTGCGCCGCGACGACGAGCGCAACCAGGCCGAGCTGGC
>NZ_FZOT01000047.1 GCF_900188095.1 Noviherbaspirillum humi
TACTTATCCTCGAAGCGGACGATGTCATCCTCGCCCAGGTAGGCGCCCGACTGCACCTCGATCAACTCCAGCGGCAGCTTGCCCGGGTTCTCCAGCGAATGCACCTGCCCGATCGAGATGTACACCGACTGGTTTTCCGTCACCAGCTGCTCGCTGTCGTCGATCTTCACCCGCGCCGTGCCCTTGACCACCACCCAGTGCTCGGCGCGGTGGTGATGCATCTGCACCGACAGCTTGGCCCCCGGGTTCACCGTGATGCGCTTGACCTGGTAGCGCGCACCGTTGCCGATCGAGTCATACGAGCCCCACGGCCGGAACACTTCCCGGTGCTGTTCGGTCTCCGGCCGGTTCTGCGCCTTGAGCCGCTCCACCACCTTCTTCACGTCCTGGGCCCGGTCCTTGTGCGCCACCAGCACCGCATCCGAGGTTTCCACCACCACCAGGTCGTCCACGCCCACCAGCGTCACCAGGCGGCAGTCGGCATGCACGTAGCAGTTCTTCGCGCCTTCGAGCAGCACATCGCCGCGCGCCGCATTGCCCTGTTCATCGGCCGGCACCGCCTGGCTCACCGCCGACCAGGCGCCGACGTCGCTCCAGCCGGCATCCAGCGCGATCACCGCCGCCTTGCGCGTCTTCTCCATGACGGCGTAGTCGATGGAGTCCGACGGCGAGCGGCCGAAGGCGGCCTTGTCGATGCGGGTAAAGTCGTAGTCGTGCTTGGCGTCGGTCCAGGCCTGCTGGCAGGCGTCAAACATGGCCGGATGGTGCTCGCGCAGTTCCTGCAGGTAGCTGGAGGCGCGGAACAGGAACATGCCGCTGTTCCAGGTATAGCCACCGTCGTCGAGATAGCGCTGGGCGGTGGGCAGGTCGGGCTTCTCGACGAAGCGCTCGACCGCACGCACGTCGCCGGAGAAGCCGCGCTGCAGGGCGCCGGCCTTGACATAGCCGTAGCCGGTTTCGGCATAGGTGGGGGTGGTACCGAAGGTGACGAGAAAGCCCTCGGCAGCGGCCTCCATGCCCAGCTTCACGGCGGCGGCGAAGGCGTCGACGTTGGCGATGAGGTGGTCGGCGGGCAAGACCAGCAGCAGCGGATCGTCGCCTTTGGCCTGGGCGGCGAAGGCGGCCACGGCAATGGCCGGGGCGGTATTGCGCGCCACCGGCTCGAGCAGGATGGATTGCGGCATGACGTTCAGGGCGCGGCACTGCTCGGCGACGAGGAAGCGGTGGTCGTCGTTGGCGACGACGATGGGCGCTTCGGCGCCAAGCGGCTTGAGGCGGTCGAGGGTGAGCTGGAACAGGGTCGTGTCTTCGGTGACGCCGAGGAACTGCTTGGGGCGCAGGGCGCGCGACAGCGGCCACAGGCGCGA
>NZ_FZOT01000034.1 GCF_900188095.1 Noviherbaspirillum humi
AGTCCCCTGAGCGGCTTGCCGGCGCTGCGAAGCGTTGTGTTCGTCAGCAGCAGAGAAGCGAGATTATGCGGGGTTTGCTCCTCCCTGTCAACACCCGTCCTAATCGATTTTCCATTGTGGCAGGTAGGTGCTTCGCCTGCGCTCTCCAAAAAAACGGCGCCTTTCGGCGCCGTTTCAATATCAATACTGCAGATCAGCTTATGCCTGGCTGTCGCTTTCCGGAGTGTCGTTGTTCTGACCTTCGGCCATAGCAGCCTCTGCTTCGGCCGCTCTGGCAGCCTGTTCGGCCTGCAGGAGTGCACTGCGCTCCTCGGCTTCCCAGGATTCCTTTTCCTTGCGGGCTCGATGATAAGCGAGACCCGTACCGGCCGGAATCAGGCGGCCAACGATCACGTTTTCCTTCAGACCGCGCAGGCCGTCCTTCTTGCCCATAATGGCTGCTTCGGTGAGCACTCGTGTCGTTTCCTGGAAGGAAGCGGCCGAGATGAAGGAGTCGGTCGACAACGATGCCTTGGTGATACCGAGCAGCACGTTCTCATAAGTCGCCGGACGCTTGCCTTCGGCGATGACGCGATCATTCTCGTCCAACAGTTCAGAGCGCTCCACCTGCTCGCCCGGAATGTAGCCGGTATCGCCTGCATCGACGACCTGAACCCGACGCAGCATCTGACGCACGATGACTTCAATATGCTTGTCGTTGATTTTCACGCCCTGCAGACGGTACACGTCCTGGACTTCATCGACGATGTAGCGGGCCAGCGCCTCGATGCCAAGCAGGCGCAGGATGTCCTGCGGGTCCGCCGGTCCGTCGACGATCATCTCGCCTTTGTTCACTACCTGGCCGTCGTGCACCAGCACCTGCTTGTCCTTGGTGATCAGGAACTCGTGCTTGTTGCCGTCCATATCGGTGATTTCCAGGCGCTGCTTGCCCTTGGTCTCCTTGCCGAACGCGACCGTGCCGGTGACTTCGGCCAGCATGCCCGCATCCTTCGGCGAACGCGCTTCGAACAGCTCGGCGACGCGCGGCAGACCGCCGGTAATGTCACGAGTCTTTTGCGATTCGGTCGGAATACGCGCCAACACCTCACCCACGGAGACGTTCTGGCCGTCTTTCACGGTAATCAGCGCGCCGATCTGCAGACCGATGGTCACTGCATGCTCGGTGCCGGCGATCTTGACTTCCTGGCCTTGCTCGTTGAGCAGTTTGACCTGTGGGCGAACGCTCTTGGTGGACGAACCGCGGCGCTTGGCGTCGATGACCACCAGCGTAGACAGACCGGTCACTTCGTCGATCTGCTTCGCAACGGTCACGCCCTCTTCCACGTTCTCGAACTTCACCGTACCTGCATACTCGGTGATGATCGGGCGGGTCAGCGGGTCCCAGGTGGCGAGCGCGGTGCCGGCTTTGATGGCGAGACCATCCTTGACCAGCAGCGTTGCGCCATAAGGCACCTTGTGACGCTCGCGCTCGCGGCCGATGTCGTCGGTGATCAGCACTTCGCCCGAACGAGAAATGACGATCTGCTCGCCCTTGCCGTTGGTGACGTAGCGCATGGTGGCGGTAAAACGCACTGTGCCGTTCGACTTGGCTTCGACGGAGGACGCCACCGCTGCACGCGATGCCGCACCACCGATGTGGAAGGTACGCATGGTCAGCTGCGTACCCGGCTCACCGATCGATTGGGCGGCGACGACGCCGACAGCTTCGCCGCTGTTGACCAGCGTGCCGCGGCCGAGGTCGCGGCCGTAGCACTTGGCGCACAGACCGTAGCGCGTATCGCAGGTGAGCGGCGTTCGAACTTTGACTTCGTCGATGCCGAGGCGCTCGATGTTCTCGACCGCGTCCTCATCCAGCAGGGTACCAGCTTCGTACAGAGTCGCCTGATCTTCAGGGTTGATGATGTCGTTGGCGGCGACACGGCCGAGGATACGGTCGCGCAGCGCCTCAATCACTTCACCGCCTTCCACCAGCGCCTTCATGGACGCGCCGTTGGAGGTGCCGCAATCGTCTTCGGTGACAACCAGGTCCTGGGTCACGTCGACCAGACGACGAGTCAGGTAACCGGAGTTTGCGGTCTTCAGCGCGGTGTCGGCCAGACCCTTACGAGCGCCGTGCGTGGAGATGAAGTACTGCAGAACGTTCAGGCCTTCGCGGAAGTTCGCGGTAATCGGCGTTTCGATGATCGAGCCGTCCGGCTTGGCCATCAGGCCGCGCATGCCGGCGAGCTGACGGATCTGGGCGGCGGAACCGCGGGCGCCGGAGTCGGCCATCATGTAGATGGCGTTGAACGATTCCTGGGTGCCTTTGGTACCGTCGCGCTTGACGACGTCTTCGACCTTCAGCTGGTCCATCATGGCCTTGCCGACTTCGTCGCCAGCCTTGCCCCAGATGTCCACCACCTTGTTGTAGCGCTCGCCAGCCGTGACCAGACCGGAGGAATACTGCTGCTCGATCTGCTTCACCTCGTGCTCAGCCTGGGCGATGATGGTCGCCTTCTGCGGCGGCACCAGCATGTCGTCCACGCAGATGGAGATGCCGGCGCGGGTCGCGAGACGGAAGCCCGACTGCATCAGCTGGTCGGCGAACACGACGGTGGCGCGCAGGCCGCACTTGCGGAAGGAGATGTTGATGAGCTTCGAGATTTCCTTCTTCTTCAGCGCGCGGTTCAGCACCGAGAACGGCAAGCCTTTCGGCAGGATCTCGGAGAGGATGGCGCGGCCGACGGTGGTCTCGTAGCGCTTGACGGTCTGCACGAACTCACCGGTTTCGGGGTGCTTCGGATACTCGGTGATGCGCACCGTGATGCGGGTGGTCAGCTCGACTTCCTTGTTGTCGTAGGCGCGGATTACCTCGCCCACGTCGCGCAGCATCATGCCTTCGCCCTTGCCGTTGATCTTCTCGCGGGTGGCGTAGTACAGACCCAGCACGATGTCCTGTGACGGCACGATCGACGGTTCACCGTTGGACGGGAACAGGATGTTGTTGGAGGCCAGCATCAGGGTGCGGGCTTCCATCTGGGCTTCGATCGACAGCGGCACGTGAACGGCCATCTGGTCGCCGTCGAAGTCGGCGTTGAACGCGGCGCAGACCAGCGGGTGCAGCTGAATGGCCTTGCCTTCGATCAGCACCGGCTCGAAAGCCTGAATGCCGAGACGGTGCAGGGTCGGGGCGCGGTTCAGCATCACGGGATGCTCGCGAATGACTTCCTCCAGGATGTCCCAGACCACCGGCTCCTGAACTTCGACCAGCTTCTTGGCAGCCTTGATGGTGGTTGCCAAGCCCATCAGTTCGAGCTTGTTGAAGATGAAGGGCTTGAACAGCTCGAGCGCCATCAGCTTCGGCAGACCGCACTGGTGCAGCTTCAGCTGCGGGCCGACCACGATGACCGAACGGCCAGAGTAGTCGACGCGCTTGCCCAGCAGGTTCTGACGGAAGCGGCCGCCCTTGCCCTTGATCATTTCAGCCAGGGACTTCAACGGGCGCTTGTTGGCGCCAGTCATGGCTTTGCCGCGGCGGCCGTTGTCGAGCAGCGAATCGACGGCTTCCTGCAGCATGCGCTTTTCGTTGCGCGTGATGATTTCCGGCGCGCGCAGTTCCATCAGCCGCTTCAGACGGTTGTTGCGGTTGATGACGCGGCGGTACAGATCGTTCAAGTCGGAGGTCGCGAAGCGGCCGCCATCCAGCGGGACCAGCGGACGCAGTTCCGGCGGCAGCACCGGCAGCACTTCCATGATCATCCAGTCGGGCTTGATGCCGGAACGCTGGAAAGCCTCGAGCACCTTCAGGCGCTTGGCGTATTTCTTGATCTTGGCTTCGGACTTGGAATCCTTCAGTTCCTGACGCAAGGTCTCGACTTCACGATCGATGTCGATGGAACGCAGCAGTTCGCGGATGCCCTCGGCGCCCATGAAGGCGCTGAAGTCGTCGCCGTACTCTTCGTACTTGGCGGCGTAATCGTCCTCGGACATGATCTGGCACTTCTTCAGCGGGGTCATGCCGGGATCGGTCACGACATAGGCTTCGAAGTAGAGCACGCGCTCGATGTCGCGCAGCGTCATGTCGAGCACCATGCCCAGACGTGACGGCAGCGACTTAAGGAACCAGATATGGGCAACCGGCGAGGCCAGCTCGATGTGGCCCATGCGCTCGCGGCGCACCTTGGCCAGCGTGACTTCGACGCCGCACTTCTCGCAGATCACGCCGCGATGCTTCAGGCGCTTGTACTTGCCGCACAGGCACTCGTAGTCCTTGATCGGGCCGAAAATCTTGGCGCAGAACAGACCGTCGCGCTCCGGCTTGAAGGTACGGTAGTTGATGGTTTCCGGCTTCTTGACTTCGCCGTAGGACCAGGAACGGATTTTCTCGGGCGATGCGAGGCCGATCTTGATCGCATCGAATTGTTCGTTTTGCTGTACTTGCTTGAATAGATCGAGCAGAGCTTTCATTGGTATCACTCCAGTCAGGCGTGAAAAAACGCATCTCGGTATTGCGGGAAGCGGGTTCTGCTACAACCCTGTTCGCATCAGCGGGAGGGCCTCGCCTTGCCGGCGCAAGTTCCACTGATACCGGGAACAGACACCGCTTCCTTTACTGCCAACTTTCCGGCGGGCCGGCACATGCCAGCCCGTCTCGTGCGACAGACGCTTGAATCAGTCGCGCTCGAGGTCGATGTCGATGCCGAGCGAGCGGATTTCCTTCACCAGCACGTTGAAGGATTCCGGCATGCCGGCGTCGATGACGTGATCGCCCTTGACCAGGTTCTCGTACACCTTGGTCCGGCCGGTGACGTCGTCCGACTTGACGGTGAGCATTTCCTGCAGCACGTAGGACGCGCCATAGGCTTCCAGTGCCCAGACCTCCATTTCGCCGAAGCGCTGGCCGCCGAACTGCGCCTTGCCGCCAAGCGGCTGCTGGGTAACCAGGGAGTACGGGCCGGTGGAACGGGCGTGCATCTTGTCGTCGACCAGGTGGTGCAGCTTCAGCACATGCATGTAGCCGACGGTGACCGGACGCTCGAAAGCTTCGCCGGTGCGGCCGTCATACATGGTGACCTGGTTCTTCGACGCGTTCATGCCGAGCTGCGTCGCGATCTGATCCGGATAGGCGAGGTCGAGCATGCGCTTGATCTCGTTCTCGTGCGCACCGTCGAACACCGGCGTGGCGAATGGCACGCCATGCGTCAGGTTGTCGGCCAACTGCAGCACCTCCACGTCGCTGAAGCTGTCCAGGTCCTCCGACTTGCCGGATTCGTTGTAGATCTTCTTCAGGAATTCGCGCAGCTCCGCCGCCTTGGCTTGCGCCTTGAGCATTTCGCCGATGCGCAGGCCGAGGCCCTTGGAAGCCCAGCCGAGGTGCACTTCCAGCACCTGACCGACGTTCATACGCGACGGAACGCCGAGCGGGTTCAGCACGATGTCGGCCGGCGTGCCGTCGGCCATGTACGGCATGTCTTCCACCGGCACGATGCGCGAGACCACGCCCTTGTTGCCGTGACGGCCCGCCATCTTGTCGCCAGGCTGCAGGCGACGCTTGACGGCGAGATAGACCTTGACCATCTTCTGCACGCCCGGCGGCAGTTCGTCGCCCTGGGTCAGCTTCTTGCGCTTCTCTTCGAAGGCGAGATCGAACTGGTGACGCTTCTCGGCGATCGATTCCTTGATGGCTTCGAGCGCAGCGGCGGTGTCGTCGTCGGCCGGGCGGATGTCGAACCAGTGGTACTTGTCCAGATCGTCCAGGTACTCCTTGGTGATTTCGGCACCCTTGGCGAGGCGCTTCGGACCGCCGTTGACGACTTTGCCGATCAACATCTTTTCCAGACGCTGGAAGGCGTCGCCTTCCACGATGCGCAGCTGGTCGTTCAGGTCGAGGCGATAGCGCTTCAGTTCATCGTCGATGATCTGCTGGGCGCGCTTGTCACGCTGGATGCCTTCGCGGGTGAAGACCTGCACGTCGATGACGGTGCCGACCATGCCGGAGGGCACGCGCAGCGAGGTGTCCTTCACATCGGAGGCTTTCTCGCCGAAGATCGCGCGCAGCAGCTTCTCTTCCGGAGTCAGCTGGGTCTCGCCCTTCGGCGTGACCTTGCCGACCAGCACGTCGCCGGCTTCGACTTCGGCACCGATGTAGACGATGCCGGACTCGTCCAGACGCGCCAGCTGGTTCTCAGCCAAGTTCGAAATGTCGCGAGTGATTTCTTCCGCGCCGAGCTTGGTGTCGCGGGCAACGACGGACAGCTCCTCGATGTGGATCGAGGTGTAGCGGTCATCGGCAACCACCTTCTCGGAGATCAGGATCGAGTCCTCGAAGTTGTAGCCGTTCCACGGCATGAACGCCACCAGCATGTTCTGGCCGAGCGCCAGTTCGCCGAGGTCGGTCGATGCGCCGTCGGCGATGACGTCGTTCTTGGCGACGCGGTCGCCGACCTTGACGATCGGACGCTGGTTGATGTTGGTGTTCTGGTTGGAACGGGTGTACTTGATCAGGTTGTAGATGTCCACGCCCACTTCGCCGGCAGTTGCTTCGGCGTCGTTCACGCGAATCACCACGCGGCCTGCGTCGACGTAGTCAACCACGCCGCCGCGCAGGGCCTGCACGGTGGTGCCGGAGTCGACCGCGACGGTGCGCTCGATGCCTGTGCCGACAAAGGCTTTTTCCGGACGCAGGCAAGGGACGGCCTGGCGCTGCATGTTGGCGCCCATCAGCGCACGGTTCGCGTCGTCGTGCTCGAGGAACGGAATCAGCGATGCCGCCACGGAGACCACCTGGCCCGGGGCCACGTCCATGTACTGCACGCGTTCCGGCGATACCAGAATGGTTTCACCCGCTTCGCGGGCGGACACCAGCTCGTCGGACAGCATGCCGCCGGCGTCGATGGTCGCGTTCGCCTGGGCGATCACATAGCGGCCTTCTTCGATGGCGGAGAGGTAGTCGATCTGATTGGTGACCTTGCCGCTCTCGACCTTGCGATACGGCGTCTCGAGGAAGCCGTATTCGTTCAACCGGGCATACAGCGCCAGCGAGTTGATCAGGCCGATGTTCGGGCCTTCCGGCGTTTCGATCGGGCACACGCGGCCGTAGTGGGTCGGATGCACGTCGCGTACCTCGAAGCCGGCGCGTTCGCGAGTCAGACCGCCCGGGCCGAGCGCGGAGACACGGCGCTTGTGGGTGATTTCCGATAGCGGGTTGGTCTGGTCCATGAACTGGGACAGCTGCGACGAACCGAAGAACTCGCGAATGGCGGCCGAGATCGGCTTGGAGTTGATCAGGTCGTGCGGCATCAGGTTGTCCGCTTCGGCCTGGCCCAGGCGCTCCTTGACGGCGCGCTCGACGCGTACCAGGCCGGCGCGGAACTGGTTTTCCGCCAGTTCGCCGACGCAGCGCACGCGGCGGTTGCCAAGGTGGTCGATGTCATCGACTTCGCCGCGGCCGTTGCGCAGCTCGACCAGGATCTTGATGACGGCGAGGATGTCCTCGTTGGACAGCGTCATGGTGCCGGTCAGCTCATCGCGGCCGATGCGGCGGTTGAACTTCATGCGGCCGACGGCGGACAGGTCGTAGCGTTCTTCGCTGTAGAACAGTCCGTTGAACAGAGCCTCGACCGATTCTTCGGTCGGCGGCTCGCCGGGGCGCATCATGCGGTAGATCGCAACGCGGGCGGCGGTCTGGTCGGCGGTGTCGTCGGTGCGCAGGGTTTGGGAGATGTAAGCGCCCTGGTCCAGATCGTTGGTGTACAGCGTCTGGATGTCGGTTACGCGGGCATCGCGCAGACGGCCGAGCAATTCATCGGTCAGCTCGTCGTTGGCGCTGGCGATGATTTCGCCGGTGTCGGCATCAACCACGTTTTTGGCCAGCACGCGGCCCAGCAGGTAGTCTTCCGGCACGGAGATGTACTTGATGCCGGCGGCTTCAATTTCACGAACATGCTTGGCATTGATGCGCTTGTCCTTGGCAACGATCACCTTGCCCGACTTGTCAGCGATGTCGAAGCGTGCGACTTCACCGCGCAGGCGCTCGGAGACGAACTCCATCTCGGCGCCATCGGCGCGCAGGGTGAAGTTGTCGAACACGAAGAAGTTCGCCAGGATGTTTTCCGGCGTCATGCCGATGGCCTTCAGCAGGATGGTCACCGGCATCTTGCGGCGACGGTCCACGCGGAAGAAGAGGATGTCCTTTGGGTCGAATTCGAAGTCGAGCCAGGAACCGCGGTAAGGGATGATGCGGGCGGAGAACAGCAGCTTGCCGGATGAATGCGTCTTGCCGCGGTCGTGCTCAAAGAACACACCCGGGGAACGATGCAGCTGAGAAACGATCACACGCTCGGTGCCGTTGATCACGAAGGATCCGTTGGCGGTCATGAGCGGGAGTTCGCCCATGTAGACTTCCTGTTCCTTCATCTCCTTCACCACCGGCTTGGTCGGCGATTCCTTATCAAGAATCACCAGACGCACCTTTGCACGCAGTGGGGAAGCGAAGGTCAAGCCACGCTGTTGGCACTCTTTCACGTCGAACGGCGGCTCGCCCAACACGTAGGACAGAAACTCTAGGCGTGCAAAACCGTTGTGCGATACGATTGGGAAAATCGAGCTGAAGGCGGACTGCAGACCTTCGTTCTTGCGTTGTGTTGCAGGTTTTTCCGCTTGCAGAAAGCTCTGATAGGACTCGAGCTGAGTGGCGAGCAAGAACGGAACGTTGTGAACGTTTGCGCGCTTCGCGAACGACTTGCGAATGCGCTTCTTCTCAGTGAATGAGTATTGCATGGACACTCCGTGAGTGACAGGAAGGATAAAGAATTCAGGTTTCGCCGGCTGGTTGCGCGTGACTGCCGCATCTGCGAAACCTCAATTCTCGGCCCGTAAAACTTACTAGACTGCTGACTACCGAACTGCCGACTGCCAGGGTACTGCTTGACCGGGGTCGTTACTGCTTGGCATCGCGGTTTGCATCCACATCGATATGAGCCGATTCAGTGTCATATGAGGACGGACCCGTAATCTTCAATTCGCTTTGACCGACTGCGGAAACGACAAAGGAGCCAAAGCCGAGCCCACTTCTTCGAAGGGGGCTCTGAACTTTGACTCCGGCGATGCTTGATTCGCCTTGGCAAGCTGAATTACTTGAGGTCAGCTTTCGCGCCAGCTTCTTCCAGCTTCTTCTTGGCTGCTTCGGCGTCGGCCTTGGCGATGCCTTCCTTGACGGGCTTCGGTGCGCCATCAACCAGGTCCTTGGCTTCTTTCAGGCCCAGACCGGTGATTTCACGGACGGCCTTGATGACGCCGACCTTGTTGGCGCCAACTTCAGCCAGCACAACGGTGAACTCGGTCTGCTCTTCAGCAGCCGGTGCACCGCCAGCAGCGCCGCCCGCCGGGCCAGCAACTGCCATCGCAGCAGCGGAAACGCCAAACTTCTCTTCGAATGCCTTGACCAGGTCGTTCAGTTCCATTACGGACATCTGACCTACTGCTTCAAGGATATCGTCTTTGCTAATTGCCATTTGAAACTCCTAAATTTTGATTCGGTATTTACATCAGATTGGGTCTTGACCGGAAACCAGGGCCAGCGGAAAACCGCTATCAGGCGCCTTCGGTTTCCTTCTTTGCCGCCAGGGCGGCAAGCGCGCGTGCGAAGCCGGAAACCGGAGCCTGCATCACACCCAGCAACTGGGAGATGAGAACTTCACGGCTCGGGATGTTCGCCAGCGCAGCAACGCCTGCCTTGTCGAGAGGCTTGCCCGCATAGCTGCCCGCCTTGATGACCAGCTTGTCGTTGCCCTTGGCAAAGTCGCTGACGACTTTGGCCGCGGCAACGGCGTCTTCCGAGATCGAGTAGATCAGCGGACCGGTCATTTCGGAAGCGAGGCCAGCGAACTGCGTGCCTTCGACGGCGCGACGAGCGAGCGTGTTTTTCAACACGCGCATGTACACACCCTGGGCACGCGCCTTGGCGCGCAGTTGTGTCAAGTGACCAACCTGGATGCCACGATATTCGGCCACGACGATAGTCTGCGCTGTTGCGACTTTGGCGGAGACTTCGGCGACGACGGCCTTCTTGTCATTCAGATTGAGACTCAAGATCAACCTCCAAAAGTGATGCAAAACCGAGGGCTTTGCATCGTTTCGAACACGGCGTCCGAAGTTAGGAGTTCATTTCTGGCACGGTATGTCTGCGCCTTGCTGAGACTACAAAACTTGTTCGGGTTCGCCATCTGCGTTGGGTGACGGGGCTTGCGCCGCCGACGTTTAACTTCATGCATGGATGCTGCCGCATGCACTCCGCCCAACGGTCTTTGATTGCCCGGAAGGTAACGGTTGCCCGCCGCCTTCCGGCCCAAAGAACTGCCCCGCGGCGCGTGCGCCACGGGGACTTGATTGCTTAAGCAGCCAGGGAAGCCTGGTCGACGCGAACGCCCGCACCCATGGTGGAGGAGATCGCAACGCGGCGCAGGTAGACGCCCTTGCTGGTTGCCGGCTTGGCCTTGTTCAGCGCTTCGATCAGCGCGAGCAGGTTGGCCTTCAGGTCAGCGTCGGTGAACGACTTACGACCGATGGTGGCGTGAATAATTCCCGCCTTGTCGGTACGGTACTGGACCTGACCGGCCTTGGCGTTCTTGACGGCGGTGGCGACGTCCGGGGTCACGGTGCCGACCTTCGGGTTCGGCATCAGACCGCGGGGGCCGAGGATCTGACCGAGAGTACCGACGATACGCATGGTGTCCGGCGAGGCGATCACGATGTCGAACGGCATGTCGCCGGCCTTGACGCGCTCGGCGAGGTCTTCCATGCCGACCACATCGGCGCCTGCGGCTTTCGCCTGCTCGGCTTTGTCGCCGCTGGCGAACACCGCCACGCGAACGCTCTTGCCGGTGCCGGCGGGCAGAACGACGGAGCCGCGGACGACCTGGTCCGACTTCTTGGCATCAACGCCGAGCTGAACGGCGACGTCGATCGACTCGTTGAACTTCGCGGTTGCGCATTCCTTGATCAGGGAGATTGCGGCGTCGAAGGCGTACAGCTTGGTGCGATCGACTTTTTCTTTCAGTGCTTTTGCGCGCTTGGACAGCTTAGCCATTACAGACCCTCCACCGTGATACCCATGGAGCGAGCGGAACCGGCGATCGTGCGCACGGCGGCTTCCATGTCAGCTGCCGTGAGATCCGGCATTTTCGTTGTTGCGATTTCTTCCGCTTGCTTGCGGGTGATCTTGCCGACCTTGTCGGTATGAGGCTTCGGCGAACCCTTCTGGATGCCAGCAGCCTTCTTGATCAGAATGGTGGCCGGCGGGGTCTTCATCACGAAGGTGAAGGACTTGTCCGCGTAGGCGGTGATCACCACGGGAATCGGCAGGCCCGGCTCGACGCCTTGGGTCTGGGCGTTGAACGCCTTGCAGAATTCCATGATGTTCAGACCGCGCTGACCGAGGGCCGGGCCGATCGGGGGCGACGGGTTGGCTTTACCAGCCGGAACTTGCAGCTTGATAAAGCCGACAATTTTCTTTGCCATGATATTTCCTAGATGATTGAGTAGTAGCGCCTGTTGGACCATCCGGAAGGACGGCTTAATGAGGCTCCTCTGTGCAGGGGATTTTGCAGAACGTGCTTGCTGCGCTCCCGCCAAGCGCTGGTCGGCGGCTTAGACCTTCTCCACCTGACCGAATTCGAGCTCCACCGGGGTGGCGCGACCGAAAATAGTGACCGAGACGCGAACTCGGGACTTTTCGTAGTTGACTTCTTCGACGTTGCCGTTGAAGTCGGTGAACGGGCCGTCCTTGATGCGCACCAGTTCACCCACTTCGTACAGCACCTTGGGCCTCGGCTTTTCGACGCCTTCCTGCATCTGGTGCATGATCTTGTTGACTTCATGCGGCGGAATCGGCGTCGGCTTGTTGGATTTGCCGCCGATGAATCCGGTGACCTTCGGCGTGTTCTTTACCAAGTGCCAGGTTTCATCGGTCATTTCCATTTCGACCAGCACATAGCCCGGAAAAAAGCGGCGCTCGGTGACGGCTTTCTGGCCGTTGCGCACTTCGATCACTTCTTCGGTCGGAACCAGGATCTGGCCAAACTTGTCTTGCATGCCGGCGCGATTGATGCGCTCGGTCAGGTTGCGTTGGACGCTTTTCTCCATGCCGGAGTAGGCGTGGACCACATACCAACGCTTATTGCCGCTCGAAGCGGCAGTTTGAGAATCGCCCGGGACGCCCTCTTGTATGTTTTCGCTCATTATTTTTTCCAACCCAGTATCAGGTCATACAGGATGAATTCGAGCAGCTTGTCGGTGCCCCAAAGGAAAATCGCCATGATCAGCACGAAGCCGAATACCACGGCGGTCAATTGCATTGCTTCTTTACGGCCGGGCCAGACCACTTTCTTGGTTTCGCGAACGGAGTCGTTGGCGAAGCCGACAAACTGGCGCCCAGGAGCCGAAGTCCAAGCGATTGCAACAGCGACAGCAAGACCGGCGAGCAGCGCAGCGGCGCGTACGACGGTTGGCTTGTCAACGAGGAGATAGAAACCGGCAATACCCGCGACAACTGCACACAGGGCCAGAACGACTTTGAGCTTGTCGTTTGAAGTGGTGACGGTTTCGACGGGCTGGTTTGACATACGTGTTACTTTCAATACCCTGCAACCGATTTGAATTGGTGGCAGGGGCAGAGGGAATCGAACCCCCAACCTTCGGTTTTGGAGACCGACGCTCTGCCAGTTGAGCTATACCCCTACGCTTGGAACAGACGCCTGTCTAACAGGGCAGACCGTGAAGCCCGCCCTGAAGATCAGTTATTACTCGATGATTTTGGCAACGACGCCGGCGCCGACGGTACGACCGCCTTCACGGATGGCGAAGCGCAGGCCTTCTTCCATCGCGATCGGGTTGATCAGCTTGACCGTGATCGACACGTTGTCACCCGGCATGACCATCTCTTTGTCCTTCGGCAGCTCGATCGCGCCGGTCACGTCCGTGGTACGGAAGTAGAACTGCGGACGGTAGTTGTTGAAGAA
>NZ_FZOT01000049.1 GCF_900188095.1 Noviherbaspirillum humi
TTTTCAGACGCCAGCAGCATGTCAAGAGCATCCTCTGATTCCAAGTCTGTAGAGGCTATCCCTATCGGCACTCCGCCTTCATCGGGATGGCCGTCGAAAACTTCAGCCTGAGACACCAAGAGCGGTGGCCACTCGGCAGACGTTATCTGCTTAACTGACGCTTTTGTCCAATACCGGTCCCCAAACGGACCAGTGATGCGGGATCGAAGAACGGAGACCTTCGACATGTTTATGAGCGGCAGACAGCCTTTACAACCGCCTCTCCCGGCCCTTCGGCCACTGGAGCCCAATTCCCTGGCTTGAAAGCATTGAATACCAGCTTCCCCTGCGCCATCGATTCTTCATGGCCAAAGCCCTTCAACTGTCGCGTGGCGTGCTTACTGCAATCTACCTCAACGTAAGAGCGCAATGACAGTTCGCCGCCTGGTCCACGCTCCTTGAAATCAGCCAACATCCAGACGCGCCTTGTGTCGCCAGCAGTTTTAATTGTCGCAGGGTCAACATAAATATCTGCCGCATCATGGGTTGCTACGGGCGTCCAAGCAGCCCAAGCTGGCACAACTGTGAGAGCGGCAAGCAGAAATATCATCTTCATAAGACATTGTGGACTAACAAACTTAGCCCATCTTACATCGATTGAGCGGAGGCAGAACCCATAACTATAGGAAGCGCTGGGCTCTGTTTGTAGCCAATTACTTCGCCACCGGTGATGAGGCCAGCAGAGCCCGTTTTGCGGCCGCTCTGCGCGATGACCTGCAGTAGCGGTCAAGGATGCTGCGCAAACTGATGGAGATCTGAACGACACAACAGATCAAGGTATGATGCGCACGCTCATTAGAGCGTCTCAAGTACTTGCCCGGCTTTTTGAGAGAGAGGCCGGGCTTTTTTATTCTATAAGCCGCTCGATCAGGCGATTGCCAGATGCAGAGCATAGAATTCGTCTCCCCCAACGTTGGATGCTAAATCGATCGTTGGCGTGCCTACTTGATAATTATTTGCCCGGCCTCGAAGAGGTCGGGCTTTTTATTGGGCAAAGCTTTTGAGGGATTATTTGTTTCCCCTACTTTATTGCTTTGCAGCAAGTAAAAGGAGCAAATGTTCTGTATGATTACGCCCTTCAAGGTCACTAATGACGCTCCAATTCATTACTGCGACGTAGCAGCCATTGACCATATAAACGCCAATAACAATGAATAGTCAGGTCGAACGTGAACAATTCAGCGAACGCCTCAGCGTCGCCTTGGAAACGGCGGGTTTCCAAAGTAA
>NZ_FZOT01000038.1 GCF_900188095.1 Noviherbaspirillum humi
ACCGGAACCGCCGGACAGGATGACTGGACACAGCTTGCTGGACATGGATCACACTTCCTTTCGATGCTTGTATGCCGCAAAGGCGGCGGCTGCTTGAACCAATGCGGACGGCGTAGCGCCGTCCAAAACCAAATTACTCGTGGTGGCTGTAGACGCGATAGCCGGCATTGCGCACCAGGTCGTCGCGCTTCGCCGCGCTGTGGTCGGCCAGCACCATTTCCTTCACCAGCTCCGCAAACGAGGTGCGCGGCTTCCAGCCCAGTTTCTGGTGCGCCTTGGTCGGATCGCCCAGCAGGGTTTCCACCTCGGTCGGACGGAAGTAGCGCGGGTCGACCTTCACCACCACATCGCCGACGCGGCACTTCACCTCCGGGTTGGCCACGGCGGCGACGATGCCGGTCTCCTTCTCGCCCTGCCCTTCCCAGGCAATCGTGATGCCGAGCTCGGCTGCGGCGATCTGGACGAACTCGCGCACGCTGTACTGCACGCCGGTGGCGATGACGAAGTCTTCCGGCTTGTCCTGCTGCAGCATCAGCCACTGCATCTCGACGTAGTCGCGGGCATGGCCCCAGTCGCGCTTGGCCGACAGATTGCCCAGGTACAGGCAGTCCTGCAGCCCGAGGGCAATGCGGCTGACCGCCCGGGTGATCTTGCGAGTGACGAAGGTCTCGCCCCGCAGCGGCGACTCATGGTTGAACAGGATGCCGTTGCAGGCATAGATGCCGTACGCCTCGCGGTAGTTGACCGTGATCCAGTACGCATACAGCTTGGCCACCGCATACGGGCTGCGCGGGTAGAACGGCGTGGTCTCCTTTTGCGGAATCTCCTGCACCAGGCCATATAGCTCGGACGTGGATGCCTGGTAGAAACGGGTCTTCTTCTCCAAACCAAGGATGCGGATCGCCTCCAGGATGCGCAGCGCGCCCATGCCGTCGGCATTGGCGGTGTACTCCGGTTCTTCGAATGACACCGCCACATGGCTCTGGGCGGCGAGGTTGTAGATCTCGTCGGGCTGCACCTGCTGGATGATGCGGATCAGGCTGGTGGAATCGGTCAGGTCGCCGTGGTGCAGCTTGAAGCGCACTTCCGGCTCGTGCGGGTCCTGGTACAGGTGGTCGATGCGGTCGGTGTTGAACAGCGAGCTGCGGCGCTTGATGCCGTGCACTTCATAGCCCTTGTTGAGCAGCAGTTCGGCCAGATAGGCACCGTCTTGTCCGGTGACGCCAGTGATCAGGGCGACTTTGTTGTTAGTGGTCATGTATCGTCTTTCTTGGTAAGTGGGCGACATCAGCGCGCCAGGAATTCGGCGTAAGCCTGGGACAGGCCATCCTTGAGAGAAATGCTGGCGTGCCAGCCCAGCCGCGCCAGGCGCGAGCTGTCCATCAGCTTGCGCGGCGTGCCGTCGGGCTTGCTGGCGTCGAACGCGATCTGCCCCTCGAAGCCGACGATCTCCGCCACCGTGCGCGCCGCCTCGCGTATCGTGAGGTCGGAACCATAGCCGACGTTGATGTGGCTGAGCATCGGCTCTGTGCAGGACTGGTACACCGCCGGCTCCAGGTTCATCACATGCACGCTGGCCGAAGCCATGTCATCCACATGCAGAAACTCGCGGTACGGCGTGCCGGTGCCCCACAGGGTCACGGTCTCGCGCGGCTTCAGTTTCGAATCCGTTGTGATCGGCGCTTCCGGATCGAGACCGATCATGACCTTGATGTCGGCCGGAATCTCGCCATGGCGGCGCTCGTCATCGATGATGCCGGCGAGGTCTCGCTGCATGGCCAGCTTGGCCAGGTGGAACTTGCGGATCATCGCTGGCAGCACGTGGCTGTTGGCGAGGTGATAGTTGTCGCCGGGACCGTAGAGATTGGTCGGCATCACGCTGCGGTAGTCGGTGCCGTACTGGCGGTTATAGGATTCGCACAGCTTGATGCCGGCGATCTTGGCGATTGCGTACGGCTCGTTGGTGGATTCCAGGGTGCCGGTCAGCAAGGCGCTTTCGGTCATCGGCTGCGCCGCCATCTTCGGATAGATGCAGCTGGAACCCAGAAACAGCAGCTTGTGCACGCCCTGACGATGCGCCGCACTGACGACGTTGGCCTCGATCATGAGATTGTCGTAGATGAAGCTGGCCGGATAGGTATTGTTGGCGTGGATGCCCCCCACCTTGGCCGCCGCCAGGTAGACTTGATCCGGTTTTTCGCGGGCGAAGAAGTCGTTGACCGCCGCCTGGTTGGTGAGGTCGAGTTCCGCATGCGTGCGGACCACGATGTTCTCCTGCCCCATCTGCTTCAGCCGCCGCACGATGGCCGCGCCTACCATGCCGCGATGGCCGGCGACATAGATCTTGGGTTGATGCATGTATCGACACCTTGTCTGGCGATTGTTGACGGAAGTCAAGCGGCGACGGCGTAGTATCGTACTTCTACTGCGTCGGAGCGCTGCTTGGCCTGGGCCGCGTAAGCGGTTGTCTTGCTAGCGATATTTTGCCGACCGAAGTGCGTCAGCTCTTGCGCCCCAGCAAACAAACAACCCTTTGCAGACTTTGCTCATCAAGCATTGATCGAACGCTTACCGTGACAGCGTTTGCTGGCCTCGCAGGGCCTATCCGTAATAAGGTTCGTGACCTAGCAGCAAGCGGCAGGCTTGGATAGGCACTCAATCCTGCCAATGGTGCACCAGAGGCTTTTATCGGCTTCTCATTGTTTGCAATGGCGGCGTATACGTCTGCAACGCCTGCGGCGTTACCGGCGAATGATTGGCCGAAGCGAGAAATTGCCGGGAAGCAGGCAACGGTCGCGTACGTCTGATATCGGGCTGTCGCTAGGTGTGAGCGATCAACGTCGATGTCACGTCCAATGCCAGCGGTGAGATCGATCAAGACATGCATGGGCCGCGCCCGTCCTTGCTGTTGGGCTTGCCTGATGGGCACGCAGCAGGAGGCAGCGCAACGAATAGAAAAAGCCGACTTGAAGATATTGGTGGCTGGCGACGACTGCGGTTTTACATGGGTGCTTAGCCAAAATAAATCAATTCGAGACTGCCGCCGCTTATCGATCAGCCATCGATTTGCGATCTGCGTTTGAGAAATACTCAAACAATGTTTGAACGAGGCAAAAAGACGGCTGATGACGCCAATTTCCTCCTCAAATACCTCCAAATTCATTGACATTGATAAGCATCAAGGATAATCTTTAGACTGAGGTTGATGCGTAACAAGTCATTGATTGGTCAAGACAAAAACTTCTAAATTAAGCATCGCATTCAACACATACCGATGAATACACAATCCGAGCGCTTCACAAATCAGCGGTCCGAGCAGCGATTCAATCTTCAGTTTCCGGTTTCTTTGGGATTCGCTGAGGGAGTCACCCGAGATATCAGTGCTTCCGGCTGCTATATCGAAACCAGCAAGATCGAATCGATTGAATCTGAAATCATCGACTTCACCTTTTTTATGCCTGGCCCACACGGCGGCATAGAACGAAAGTGCATAGGCAAAGTCGTTCGCATTGAGCAGAACAAGGAAACGACGGGGCTCGGCGTGCAGATTATTGGGTCTCAGCTGCTAAGGCATTAGCGCCTGCTGAAGTTGGAGCGCATGTCTTAAGGACTGCGCTCCTCACCTCCAAGCTTGGCGGCATTCAAATCCACTCCAATCATGGATTGCAAACCGCGTGCGTTATCCGTCACGCTCCATTCAAGCTGTAAAGTTTTATTTGGTTGCGACCCAAACTTCAGAAAGACTCCCGCTCGCTTAAGAAGTGAACATACTTTCTTGAACTAAAGTTTTAATAACTAAGGCACGACGCAGACCTTGCTATGCAGCGTAGCCTGATGTCGAAGATAGGGGAATTTTTGTCAACGCAGGAAACTGGAAAATTGACGAGCCCGTCAACTACAACATCATTGTAGTTGACGGGCTCAATTGCTTTGCAAGCCCAAGGCAGAGACGATCAGCCCTACCTTTAACGGGCTTAGTTAGAACGATTATCCGATCTTACGACGACGCAGGGCCAAACCCAGCATTCCCAAGCCGACCAGAGCAACCGTGCCAGGCTCTGGCACTACACGTACACCAGCGTCGATATAAGCACTGACAAAGCTGTAGCTACCCTCGGTTGCAGACAACGAGACATGCAATTTTCCGTCGTCGACAAGGTCAACCATGGACGTTGTCAGGGCGATACCGATATCTGGGACGATATAAGTAGAATTATTGCCATTTGGGACATCGTTGGAATTGCTACCAGTATAAATTTGCTTATTATCACCAAATCCAAATGTGTATTTGACCGTTTCTTGTCCACCGTTAGGATCCGTCAACTTCAGAAAAACCGTCGCGGTATCGATTGCCCAGCTTGCACCCGGAAAGCCGGCAATCAGGTTTGCCAAATAAGCGCTTGCATCAAGCACAAAATTTTTAGATGCGTTAGCTACGACTCCGCACTCTGAAACACAGGTGGTCGTAGCGATAGTAGTTGCTTGCGCAGCCATGGAACTGCATGCGAGAACTGCTGTGGCGATCAGTTTGGCGGTGGTAGTTTTGTATGACATGGCGGTCTCCCTGTTGAACACGGCGCAATATAAGCAATCCCTGTGCCAAAATAATTTTTCCTTATTATTCAATAGTATATATAGAATTCGTAGAGAAAAATCAATGGGTATGTAAAGAAAACCGACGCCCAATGCCGTTCAAGGCTCTTTGCCAGACTACAGTTCGGTTCGATTTTTGGTGGTCGGCGCACCGATGGTTTCGAGTACCCAAGTGGCCTACGCCCCCCTAGACCGCCATCAAGGCCAGAGAAAACAATATCTATTCAACGGAGGGCGTTGAAAGGTCGATGGATAAGAATGTGCTTCGATGGATTTCACCTATGATGGGTCGCTTCCCGATACCTTGAACTGGGTAGACCTAACCCAGCTTAGCTACCCACTTTTATCAAGGTAGAAAACACACCTTTGAAGCGCTTCAGTCGTCTGTGACTTCGCTTTTCAATTCCTAGACAGTCTACGCAGACACGCGGCTTATTCACTGTGCTTGTTCGGAAACCATTGGGGCACATAATTTCCTTGAGGCATTGGCCCTTGATAGTTATCAAGTCGATAAAATTGTCAGATTTCGTATAAAAAGAATTTGGAATCATATAAGTTATTGTTTCTGTGGTGATTAAAATTTTGGCACATTCGTTGCTATCCTCGAGATTGGTTTTCGTGGGCTCACCCAACCATCCGGAGGAAAGCATGAGATTCGCAAAAGGTCTGAAGGCTATATTGGCAGTATCGATTCTTGCTTGCGCCGGCAGCTCGTATGCTGCTGCCTGCGGCACTGGCAGTACGCCTCCAAGTGGAGGACTGAATACGACTGACATGGTGATTAATTCAATCAGCGCGACGAACTGCTTTGGGACTTTCGATTCGGGCAGCAGCAGCCTCGCCACCATGCAAACTTACGTCAACAACAATTCCTCTAACTTTTTTGGCGGCGGATGGACCGGGGTGGTAAAGGACGACGCAGGGGGTGGCTCGACCGAAGGCAATAATATTTTCAACGGCATCCAGTTTGCGCTTAGTGCGCTTGGCAACAACACCTTCACCCTGAACCTCACGGATACGAATCCGAGTGCTCCGTTGAACCTGCCGGCCACTTTCGACCTCCTTGGTGTTTTGAATGGCGGAAACGTCGATGCCGCTTACTTCTTCGATGACATTCTTCTCGATACCAGCAATAACGGAAGCTATACGATCAGCTTCAAAAACAATGGCGGCCAAATTCCGGGGCTTTCTCACCTCGACATCCTTGTGCGCGACGGCAGGAACACCAATGTCCCCGAACCCGGTCCCTTGAGCTTGCTGGCCATTGGCATCATGGGCTTCATGTGGGTACGCCGCCGGAATCAGTTGAATGCATGAAGGGACCCAATGCTTTTGCGCCGCATGAATCACATCTAGGCAATTCCTGTCTTAAAACAGCCGCCCGCCAGGCGGCTGTTTTGTTTTCCCTCATCTGCCGACCAAGCCCCTCACTTCGACGACATTGCACTGGCCCTGGCCACTGGTTTTTGGGTTTGTCTGCTAGCGCGTTAAGCAAGCCTAAGTTATCCTTTCCGGCAATTGCTCGATACGCCATCGACACCCCAGTACACACCCGCCGAAAAGCAAAATCCTCAACAAGGAAGAAAAACAATGTCCAGCAAGCTGTGTCCAGTCATCCTGTCCGGCGGTTCCGGC
>NZ_FZOT01000028.1 GCF_900188095.1 Noviherbaspirillum humi
TTGCGCTTGGCCGTCCAGCGCTTGAATTCATCGTCCATCTTTACGCTCATGTCATCTTCCTTTCAAGATTATGACCTGAGCAGGTTTTCAGTGGGCCGTTACATTCCTTCAAAGGCGAGCCAATAGGGTGTGTGATTGACGACCGCTATGAGTTTCCGTGGCAGAACGGCCTGCTGTTACCGACTGACGAATGCCTGAAGAAAGAGGCACTGCTCAAATTCATGACGCAGGAAGATGAAGAAAATGAGGCAATGTGGGCACAGGTTTTCGAGCTTGGCCTGATGGAGGAAGAAAATTGGCAGGTCCTCGATACTGCCGGCAAGACGACGCATTTCATTACGCCACCCGCCATCGACAATTGCTGGTTCATCGAATGGCGGTTCATTCAGCAGTGACCTTTTTTCGGCGTACAGGAGCCAACACGCGCTGTCAGGAAGTCATCGATCAGGCTTGCCGTGAACCCGCACAACGGCTTTGTGAATTCCTCGGTTTTCCTCTGTTGCAGCCAGGGCGTGTCATGAGCCGCTCATGACATTCAACTTCTCAAAATACAGCCTCGCCCGCTTCTCCGAATAGTGATCGATCATGGTCTGGGCAACGACGAGCAACAGCAGCCCGGCCGCCAAGCCATGCACCCATCCCCGCTGCGTCAGCAGCAAGCCGGCCAGGGCCAGCACGCCGACGGCTGCAGCGGCATAGCGATAGTATTTGTAGAGGGATATCACCACGCTGATGCGCTCCCGTTCGGCAGAGATAGCCGAGGCGCGCTGCTCGCTGCCCAATGCCTGCGTCACGTTGCCGGAGAGTCCCTTGTCGCGGACCAGCAGCGACACCGCCATGGCCGACAGGAGCGAGGCTGAGACGAGCACCGTGATGGCGAGCGCCATGGCGAAACCGGTTCGCGTCGCGGCCCATAGCCAGGCCGCGACGATCGCGAGCACGGCGGATCCGCTCAGGATGATCAGCATCTCCTGGCGCTCGCCGGCAAAATAATCGAGCACCGCCATCTGCATCTGCTGGACGAATTCATTGGACACGATCATCTGGCGTTCTCCCTTAAATTAATTCGCGTTGGTTGGGCACTTTCTGATTGCGCCCCATCGATCGGCAGGGCGCCGGAAGGAAGTTGTCATAGTAGCATCCGTTTTAAGCCTTACTTTTCGCTTGATTCCAGATGTCGCCGGCCCGCTACGGTTTCCGGTCGATTCACCCGCCCGTGGCCAGATTTGACTCGCGCCTCGACAGGAGCGCAAAAGGAAGGCACGAATATGGCGGCGGAAATGAAAAAGCCCGCCGAGGCGGGCTTTCATTCAATGCATGGGACCGGGAAGCGGCCGCGATGCGCGGCCTGCTCGATCGGTCAATGGCTGCCCATGCTATCTGCATGGTGCGCCACCGGCCGATCCATCTTCATGCAATCCAGCGCGGGAAAATTTCCCGGCTGGACAACAAACGTTTTGCGGCGACGAATCGCCTCGGGCTTAGATGGCCCGGATGTTGGTGGCCTTGTCGCCTTTCGGACCCTTGCCGATCTCGAAGGAGACGCGCTGGTTTTCCGCGAGGCTCTTGAAGCCGTTGGACTGGATGTCCTGGAAGTGGGCGAAGACGTCGTTGCCGCCGTTATCGGGGGCGATGAAGCCGAAGCCCTTCGAATCGTTGAACCATTTGACTGTGCCGGTTTGCGTGCTCATGTTTTTTCCTTTAATTGTAGGGAGGGCTTGGCGCCCGAACGGCACCTGAAATCAAGGATGCTACCGAAGAGAATCAAACAGGAATGGCTCGAAACGAGCAAGACGGGAGAGAGACCAACAATGACGGCTTGATGCAAGTGCAGAGACCCACTATACAGGCAAAGCCCCTGATCACCTAGCGATACTTCATTTATTTCATTTATTTCGGCAGCGCGCCTGGCGGCATGATCTTGCCGTCAACGGCGGCGATAGTTGGAGGCTGGCGCGGGGCCGCGCTTTTCCAGGTGGCGGAAGGTGATGCGGCCCTTGCTCAGATCATAAGGCGACATCTCGATCGATACCTTGTCTCCCGCAAGAATGCGGATATGGTGCTGGCGCATCTTGCCCGAGGTATAGGCGATCAGCTGGTGCCCGTTCTCCAGATCGACGCGAAAGCGCGAATCCGGCAATACCTCGGTGACGAGACCGAGCATCTCCAGCAGTTCTTCTTTGGCCATGTGCATTCCCCATGAGTGGCTGCGCGATCCGCAGCCGCCTGGATGGCCCGCGATCATGCATCGAGGCGAGCCGGCGGCCGCGCGGGGCGCAGCAGGATTAGTGTGATGGCTCCGGCCATGCCGGGTGGGGCATGCGGGAGCAGGTGCGTCCGCTGTCAGCCAGCGGACGTTGGTGCGGATGCGAACGATGAAGGTAGGAAGCGCGCGGTCAAGAACTTCTCTGCAGCGCTTGGCGGATGGAAGAGACAGGCAAGCCCTGCTCTGGCAAAACGGCAAACTGCCATCGGACGACCGCACTATAGCACGGTATCCCTTGTGTCGAATCAGGCTTCAAATGCGGTCAAGAGGTGCGCGGCGGGCTGGAAAAGGTCTCTGGCGTCAGCACCAGCGGCGTGCCCGATACCCCGGCAGCGACCAGCCGCCGCGCCACGCCCTTGATCTTGCCCTCGTAGGCGTGGAATACCTCGAGCGGGCTGAACTGGGATACCTCGTCCGCCTTTATGCCGGACAGCTGCTGCAACGCTTCCTTGCGGATGAGGCATTCTCGGTCCAGGGCATCGACGTTCACGAAGAAAGCAATATCTTCCCCGCTTAGATGCGGTGCGTGGTCATGGTGGTTCACGTTGAAATCCTTCACTGTTATGGAGCCGCGTTGCGTCCCTGGCTTCATCGCCGATCGGGTGAAGCGCTGAATCATCCGGAGGAGACGCTGCCTGCCTATTGAAATGCTTGACGCGTTCCGTGGAGAAGCCGCAGCTGCGAGCATCTGCAAGCCTGGCTCGCCAGGCGATGAAACCGGGACAAGAAGAATTGGTTCCTTGCATTATGAGTCCAATCGCGGCTTCATGTTCGATGCAAGCGCGGAAACGTAAACCAGGATCAATCAAGTCGCATTTATTTTGGGCTACGCGGCGGCCGGCCTTCCTTGGGATCTTCTTCGTGGCGAAGATTGCGCCGGCGCCGGTTCGTTCTGTTTTCCGAGCATCGAATGAAACCTTATTCAAGCCGGCGCGACTAAGCGAATTGGGCGATCAGTCCATTTTTACCGAGGGAAATTAGATGGCAAAGAACGTGAAGAACAAGTATCCGGCCGACAAGACCGGCACCAAGTACAGCGAATTCCGCAATACCAAGCGCACGCCGCCGGGCAAGACCAAGGCCGAGAAAGATGCCGCCGCCAAGCAGGCATCGACTTCGGCAACCGAGCAGAGCGCTGCGCAGACCGCCTGACCGCCATGCTCCGGCGGCGGCTTGCGTCATCGGATGATGGCGCAAGTCCCCGAGGCCGCATCGTTTCCACGCTGGCAGCGTCCCTTCACCGGCACGCGCCTGGCCTGCTGTGAAACCGATGCCATCGCCTGCAAAAGGCGAAGCCCCCTTTCGCGGTTTACGAAAGCCCGCCACAAAAGGTTCCCCTATAGTCATCGGCCTGATCAGTTCATGAAAAGGCCGGAGGCGCGCCACGCCATCGGCACAAGAGGAGCCATCGATGAAGTTCAAACTCGCCGCCAAGCGCCTGCTTGGCTTGTGCGCCGTGCTGGCCGTTGCCGGCGCAGCCCATGCCCAGTCCCCCTATCCCACCCAGACCGTGACGCTGGTCGCATCCGCCGCCCCGGGCGGCACCACCGACCTCGCCGCGCGCATGATCGCCGAGCCGCTGTCCAAGGCGCTGGGCAAGGCGGTCATCGTCGAGAACCGGCCGGGCGGTTCCGGCGCCATCGCGGCCGCCGCGGTGAAGCGCGCCGCGCCTGACGGCCATACGCTGCTGGTCCAGTATTCCGGCTTCCAGGTCATCACGCCGCACCTCACCAAGGCCGCCTTCGATCCGGTGAAGGATTTCGCCCCGGTCGCCAATCTGCTGATCGCGCCGCAGGTGATCGTCATCCGCCCCGATCTGCCGGTGAAGACGCTGCCGGAACTGGTCGCCTACGCCAAGGCCAATCCCGGCAAGCTCAACTACGCCTCTTCCGGCAACGGTTCCCTGCAGCATGTCACCGGCGAGATGATCCGCCAGCTCACGGGCGCGGAAATCGCGCACATCCCGTACAAGGGCACCGGCCCGGCGCTGACCGACCTCCTCGGCGGCAACATCGACATGACCTTCACCACCGCGCCGCCGCTGCTCGGCCATATCAAGGCCGGCAAGATGCGGGCCCTGGCGGTCACCGGCAATGCGCCGCTGTCCAGCCTGCCGGACGTGCCGACCACCGCGAAAATCAAGGGCTTCGAGAAGCTCGACGCCACTTCATGGTTCGCCGTCTATGCCCCGGCCGGCACGCCGAAGGCCGTCGTGGAGCGCCTCAGCAACGAGATCGGCAAGATCATGAAGACGGAAGAATTCCGCGCCAAGGCGGAGGCGCAGGGCGCGCATGCGATCTACATGAATCCGCAGGAGCTGGGCGACTTCACCAATCGCGAGTTTCAGAACTGGGGAAAATTCGTGAAGGCGGCGAAGATCACGGGCGATTGAGCCGGCCCCGCCGCCGGCCTGCCCATCCTCGAGATGTTCGCGTCCCGAGGCAGCGGGCACGCCCTGCCTGCGCCTGTGCCGATGCGCGCGGCTAATGACCCGCCGCCGGCTTCGGCTTCCGCGAGGACATCGCCTTCTTCACCATGCCGAACAATGCCTGGGCAGTGGGATGCAGCTTGCTGCCCTTGCGATGAATTAGGCCGATGGTGCGGCTGATGCGCGGCCCGGTGAGCGGCAGACCGGTCAGCGTCGGATAGGCATCGCCGAACAGCGCCAGGCTGGGCACCGCCGCCACGCCGAGCCCGGCGGCCACCAGCCCCATCGCGCCGGCGATATGATTCGCTTCATAGCGTATGGCCGGCCGCTTCTTCAACTTCGCCAGCGCGTGATCGATCAATGTCCGGTTGCCGCTGGTGCCTCCCACCGAGATGAAGCTTTCCTCGGCCAGCTCGTCCCATGACACCGATGCCTGCCTTGCCAGCGAATGCCGGCGCGGCACCGCGAGCACGAAATTCTCCTGATAGACGCCTTCGAACTCGATGTCGGATTCCTGCGCGCCGATGAAATTGATGCCGAAGTCGGCGATGCCCGCCACCACGCTCTCCAGCACCTGAGCCGCCCCTTCGTCGATGACCTTTACCCGGGCCTTCGGAAACTTCGCGGCAAATTCCTTGAGGACCGAAGGCACCAGATGGTTGGCCACGGTGGGCACGCAGGCCAGGGTCACCATGCCGCCGCGCTGGATCGAGGTTTCGGAGATGCCGCGTATGGCCAGCTCGAGCTCTTCCATCGCCGCCTGCGCATGCGGCAGGAACTGGCGGCCCGCCTGGGTCAGCGATACCCGCCGGGTGGTGCGCTCGAAGAGCTGGCTGCCCAGCGCGCTTTCCAGTCGCTCTATCCTGCGGCTGAGGGCCGGCTGGGAAACGAACAGCTCCTCGGCCGCCGCCTTGAAGCTGGACTTTTCAGCCACCGCGAGAAATGCAAGGATTTCATCGGTTTGGAGATCGATACGCATCGTGCATTAATTAATAGAAATCGGGCAATTTACATCCTAATGCATATTCTGCATGATTCAATTTTGCTCAACCGGTCGAAACAGGGCCGGGCCGCACGCATCCATTGAGCAAAAGGCGCCCATTCAACCTTCAGCCGACTCAATCATCATGAAATCAAGCAAGCGACTTCTTCTCCAGGCCAGCCTGGCCGCCGCCGTGATGGCCGCCTTCGCGCCGCTCGCGTCCCATGCCCAGCAGTGGCCGGCCAAGCAGCCGATCAAGCTGGTGGTGCCCTATGCCGCCGGCGGCTTCGCCGATCTTCGGGCGCGTCAGCTGGCGACCAAGCTGAGCAAATCGCTCGGCGCCAACGTCATCGTCGAGAACAAGCCAGGCGCCGGCGGCGTGGTCGGCACCGATTTCGTGGCGAAGTCGGCGCCGGACGGCTACACGCTCGGCATGGGCAACCTGGCGCCGCTGGCGGTGAACCCGACGCTGATGAAGCAGATGCCCTACAACGCCGCCAAGGACCTTCAGCCGGTGGTGCTGATCGAAAAGGCGCCGCTGTTCCTGATGACCAATCCGAGCTCCGGCATTGCCAGCGTGGCCGATCTGATCGCCAAGGCCAAGGCCAATCCCGGCAAGTACGGCTTCGCCTCCTCCGGCATCGGCGGCGCCCACCATCTCTCCGGCGAAATGCTGAACATGCTCGCCGGCGTGCAATTGACCCACGTGCCGTACAAGGGCGGCGCGCCGGCCACCACCGACCTGTTCGCCGGCCATGTTCCCCTGATGTTCGAGATGGGCTACTCCGCGCTGCCGAATCTGCGAACCGGCAAGGTGAAGGCGCTGGCGGTCAGCAGCACCAGGCGCCTCGCGGTCGCGCCCGACGTGATGACGATGCAGGAGGCCGGCCTGAAGAACTTCGCTTCCTACAACTGGCAGGGCGTGGTGGCGCCGGCCGGCACGCCGTCCGACATCGTCAACCGCCTTAACAAGGAAATCAATGCCGCGCTCGCCGCCCCGGACATGAGGGCCAGCATCGAGGAAACCGGCGCGGAAGTAGGCGGCGGCTCGCCGGAAGACTTCGCGAAATTCATCCGGAGCGAGACCGACACCTGGGCCAAGGTCATCAAGTCGGCCAAGATCGAAGCCCAATAAGCCCTGGCACCATCCAAATTCAATCCAAACAGAGGAGATACCCGTGATCCGCTTGAAATTCCTGCACACCGCGCGCAACGTGCTTGCGCTGTCCTTCCTGGCTTCGTCGCTCGCCTTTTCCCCGGCCCAGGCGCAGACGAACGGCGAAATCAAGGTGATGATCTCCGGCGGCTTCAGCGCCGCCTACGATGAACTGGTGCCGCAGTTCGAAGCCAGGCATGGCGTCAAGGTCACCACCGTCCACGGCCCATCCATGGGCGCCACGCCGCAGGCGATTCCCAACCGCCTGGCGCGCGGCGAAAGCGCCGACGTGGTGATCCTGGCCGACACCTCGCTCGACAAGCTGATCGAGCAGGGCAAGGTGCTTCCCGCCTCGCGCACCGACCTGGTCCGCTCGATCATCGCCATGGCGGTCAAGGAAGGCGCGCCGGTGCCCAAGCTGGAAACCACGGACGACCTGAAGAAGGCCATGCTCGAGGCGAAGTCCATCGCCTATTCGGACAGCGCCAGCGGCGTCTACATCGCCACCGAGATGCTGAAGAAGCTGGGCATCGAGGAACAGGTCAAGGGCAAGAGCCGCGCGATTCCGGCCGAGCCGGTGGCCAAGGTGGTGGCGCGCGGCGAAGCCGAGATCGGCTTCCAGCAGATGAGCGAGCTCAAGCCGATCAAGGGCATCACCATCGTCGGCCCGATTCCGGCGGAAGTGCAGAAGGTGACGGTGTTCTCGGCCGGCGTGGTCAAGGGCGCGCCCAATGAGCAGGGCGGCATGGAACTGGTGCGCTATCTCTCCTCCGAGGCGGCCGAGCCGGCCATCGTCAGGAGCGGGCTGGAGCCGGCCTGGAAGGGCAAATAAGCGCGCCATGCCCGACCGATTCGCGTACCTGCTCACCTTTACGCAGCTGCGAGGACGTTTGCATGGGCATTGATGGGTGGGCTTTCAAGCCTTACCGTGGAGTAAGGCTCACGCATAAAGAAAATCCCTCCCTTCAAGGGGAGGGATTTTCTTTGCAGCCCGGCTTCGCGCGTCGATACCGGCTTGGGATTTGCTCTCGGCACAAGATTTACGGGCTGCCGGGCCGAACAGCACTCGCCGCAAGCAGCATCGGGCAGCACCGCCAACCGTCATCCCGCGCAGATTACCCCGCCTTCTCCACCGCAATGACATGCGCCTGGATCTTGCCGTCCACGGCGCCCTGCCCGAAACGGCGGGCAAGCGCATCCTTGCACGCAGCCGTAGCCTCGGCGAGCCGATCTGGCCCGAATGCTTCGATTTCGCTCCGCAACGGCGTGCCCTGGCAATAGGCGATGGCCGGCATCTCCGGCGAAGCGGCTCGACTGCGAGCGGCGACGGTATCGATGCGGGCCGGCGCGTCGACACCCGCGGCTTTCAAGTCCCGCGCAATGACGCCAGGATCGGCATAGCCATGGGGCGTCCGCGCCAGGAAACGCGGCGGATCCTCCGGAAAGAGTGCGGCCAGCGCCTCGGTGATCGTACAGGCGAATTCATTTTCCTCGATCCGGTCCCAGACATTGAAGAGCAGCAGCCCGTCCGGGTTCAGCACACGCCAAGCTTCCGCGTAGGCCCTTTCCTTGTCCGGGAAAAACATGGCGCCGAACTGGCACACCACCACATCGAATCCGGCGTCACCGAATGGCAGATCGAGCGCATCGGCCTGGCGCCACTCGACCTTGCGGGCCGTGCCGCTTGCCGCGGCCTGATCCAGCATGGCCTGATTCAGGTCGGTGATGGTCATGGAGACGTCCGGCGGCAGCGCCTCGTCCAGCGCGCGCGTCACCGCGCCGGTGCCCGCGGCCACTTCCAGCAGCCGGCGCATCGGCCTCTTCCTGAGCCGATGCGCCAGATCGAGCGCATAGGGCGCGAAGATGAGCGGCACCAAGTACTGATCGTAGAGCTTCGGAATGGAGCCTGCGAAGCGCTTGTCGATGGCGTGCTGGTTCATTCGCTTCCCTTCGGTTGATTGGTTGTCGACCCGGGTGGGTCTGAGCGCCTCCGCGTCCCGAAGCGCAGCATCGGGGCATGGCCGGCCGCTTCCAGTATAGAAAAGGCCGGCGCAATTGCCATGCGTGGCCAAGCGATGGGTTGGCGCGGCGCATCAGCGGTGCGTTGGCACGCGGCTTGCGAAGCTTGCTGGCAAAGGAGAGGAGCAGCGCAGCAATGCGCTGCGATCGTGCATAAATTTCAGCATTGCAAAGAGCTGCCTCTCTATCAAGCAGGCGGCGTGTCCGCCAGGCAGCGCATGCATCGCCATGTCGCGCTACATCACAGGAACCAGGCATGTCCAACATCATTGAAAGCCGCCGGATCGCCGAGCATCTCGTTACACTGGCGGGCCTGCTCGACGCCGAAGTCATTCGCGCCAATATGCTCGGCCTTCCCTTGAGAAGAAACCTAGAACGCGAAGCCAGGGAAATACGGATGCTGGCCGACAAGCTTTGGGATGCCGCCGTGGCGATTCCGCTGCATGCGGATGAAGCCGTCGAGGCGGGGCGCAGCCCGCAGGCAAGGCCGGCCGACGAGGAAGAGTCGCCGGCGCGTTTGGCCCTGGTGCGCGGCGCATAAGTGGCGCCCGCGCTCCGCCCGTTCAAGTACCGCTGAACGACAACGCTTCCACCCGCTGCCACGGCCCGCCAAGGTAACGCCACAGCAGCAAGCCGTTTGCCCTGCCCTCCCTGGGTTCCCAGCCCGCGCCCAGCCGCGCCATCAGCTCCCGCGCAGCCGCCGGCGCCACCTTGTTCTGGATCGTGACATGGGGCCGGTAACCTTGCCGGTCCTGCGGCGACAGCCAATCGCGGAAGCGGTGCGCCAGTTCCGTGCGCAGCTGCAGCAATCCCGGGCTGTCCACCTCGACGGCGACGCCACGCCCGAGACTGCGCAGGCCCGGAAAGCGCAATGCAAACCCTGACATGCCGGCGCAAACTTCGCGAAGCTGCGCCAGCACCGCCTCTTCCTCGCTTGCGGGCAAGACATGGAACAGCGTGATGTGCGCCGGGATGAAATTTCGCTCGGGCGGGAAATGGGCGCGGCGCAGGCTATCGAACTGCGCGAAGCTGGCATCGTCCATGGACAGCGTGAGAATGAGCGGCGAGGCAGCGATGGAGTCGGAGCGCATGGTTAAAAGCGTAGCCGCGACGATGCCAGCGTGATTCCTGCAGGTGTCATGTTCAGTGCGCCGTCTGTTTCGCATCCTGCCCGGCCGTCCCCGGGCGCTGGCCGCCGCGCACCGCATTCTCTCCCTTGTTGCAGGCGATGAAGGCATTGATCTCGGCGCCATACAGCAGCACCGCCGAGGAAAGATAGAAGTAGAGCAGCAGCAGCACCACCGAACCCATGCTGCCGTAGGTGGCGTTGTAGTTGGCGAAGTGGCTTACGTAATAGTCGAACCCCAGCGAGGCCAGCGCCCAGATCAGCACCGCCAGCACCGCACCGGGGGTGACGTAGGGAAAGCGCGGCTGGGCGGCGGGCGCGGAGTAGTAGACCACGGCGGCCGACAGGCTGAGCAGGATGACGGCCACTGGCCAGCGCATCCAGGTCCATAGTTTCACCAGCCCGTAGTCGAAGCCGATTTCCGCCTCCAGCCATTCCATCGCCCTGGGCCCGACCAGCAGCAGGGCGGCGGAAGCGATGAGCAGTGCGGCCACCGCCACCGTGTACAAGACGGATAGCGGATACAGCACCCAGATCGGGCGCGACTCTTCCACCCGGTAGGCGACATTGAAGGCATTCATGGTGGCGCGCGCGGCGGCCGACGCGGTCCAGAGCGCGAGGAAGGCGCCAGCCGACATCAGGCCGCCGGGCGGCTGCCGCAATTGTTCCAGCACGCGGTTGACCTGGTCCATTGCCTGATGGGGCAAGAGCATCGCGGCCTGCTCGCGCAGCCACAACATGAAATCCGGCAGGTGCAGCGTGCCGATCAGGGCAATGAGAAAGATGAAGAATGGAAACAGCGAAAACAGCATCTGGTAGGCCAGCGCCGCGGCATAGGTTGCCATGTCGTTGCGGATGAAGTTTTTTGCCGCCGACATCAGCACCTTGCCGATGCCCAGGCCATGCAGTCCGGGGATGTTCATCGCTCGCCTTTTGCGTGAAGCGGCGGCAGCGCCGCCCTCTAAAGATGGCATTCAGCAAAAATAGTTTTGCCCGATTTCACGTTCGGCGCAAACAATCGCCGGGACATGAGCGAGCGCAAGCGCAGCGGGACCGACTCTCTGCGCACTTTCACTCATGTCGAAAAGAATGAGGTGAAAGTGACCGCGGTTTGATCCTATGCAAACCGGCAGTGCAAAAACCGTCTGTACTGACAGCAGGCCGGCCCGAGGCTCGGACCGCCGAATCCATGCTTTTCCTCCAAGAATCTCAAAGAACGAAAGGAGATGGACATGCATCGATCCCGCAGCCTGATGCCGGCCGCCCTTGCCTGCAGTCTGCTTGCCGCTTGCGGCACCTCGCAACGGAATGACGCATCGGCCTCGGCGGCGCCCGCCGCGTCCACCGCCGTCGCGGCGGCCCCTGCCAGTCCGCCGCCGGCGCAAGGCGTCAGCCCGCCGGCAACCGTCGCAGCCGCGCCGCAGTCCGCTCAGCCTCCCGGCGGCGACACCCTGAAGCAGCTCGAAGGCTTCAGGACGACGGGCGCCTCGCTGGACATGGAGACCATCCCGCAAACCGGCGCCCGGGCCGATGCCCTGCGCGCCAACCTGAAGCGCATCAAGCTGCCGCCGGGATTCAAGATCGACCTGTATGCGGTGGTGCCGGACGCGCGCCAGATGGCAATCGGCCCATCGACCGGCATCGTCTACGTCGGCACCCGCAAGACGCGGGTGTGGGCCGTGACCGACCGCACCAAGACGCGGGTGGCGGACGAGGTGAAGGTGTTCTCGCCTTCCATCCGCTTCCGGGTGCCCAATGGCGTCTGCTTCTCGCCCGACGGCATTCTCTACGTGGCGGAGCACAACCGGGTGCTCAGCTTCCCGGCCGCCGAGTTTTTCTATGAAGGGCCGGACGTGGCGGCGGCCACCGTGGTGGCGCAGGGCCAGCTGATTCCGGTGGAGGAGGAAAGCTTCAACCACGGCGCCCGCACCTGCCGCATCGGCCCCGACAACAAGCTGTACATCACCATGGGCAACCCGTTCAACGTGCCGGCGCAGGAGAAGCTGGCGCTGTATGACCGCATCGGCATGATGGGCATCATCCGCATGGACCGCGACGGCAAGAACCGCGAGGTGTATGCGCGAGGCGTGCGCAATTCGGTCGGCATGGATTTCAATCCGCGCGACAAGACGCTCTGGTTCACCGACAACCAGGTCGACGGCATGGGCGACGACATTCCGCCGGGCGAGGTGAATCGCGCCGCCCGCGCCGGCCAGCATTTCGGCTTTCCCTGGTACGGCGGCGGCAAGGTGCGCACCACGGAATACAAGAGCCAGAATCCGCCGGCCGGCGTGGTCTTCCCCGAAGTGGAAATGGCGGCTCATGCCGCCGACCTCGGCATGACCTTCAACCGCGGCAGCATGTTCCCGGCGCGGTACCAGGGCGGCCTCTTCGTGGCGGAACACGGCTCCTGGAACCGCACCACGCCGATCGGCGCGCGCATCATGTTCGTGCCGGTGGGCGCCGATGGCCATGCGGGCAAGGCGGAAGTCTTCGCCGAAGGCTGGCTGACGCCGACCAACGAGTACATGGGCAGGCCGGTGGACGTGGCTCAGCTGCCCGACGGCTCGCTGCTGGTTTCGGATGACTATGCCGGCGCCATCTACAGGATTTCCTATGGCGGCTGACAAGCACGTTAGGGTCCTCGCCGCATTGCTGCTCCTGGGAGCGGCCGCCCCGCCGGCCGGTGCCGCCGACGGGGGGCCGGGCGCCAATCCGAAGCTGGGGCAATGCTTCACTTGCCACGGGCGGGACGGCCTGGCCAAGGTGCCGGATGCGCCTAACCTGGCGGGCCAGAATGAAAGCTATCTGGTGAAGGCGCTGACCGATTACAAGTCCGGCGCGCGCAAGCACGAGGTGATGTCGATGATGGCGGCGCCGCTCTCGACTGCCGACATTGCGGACGCCGCCGCCTATTTCAGCGGCATCGCCATCGAGGTGAAAGCCAAGTAGCGGTCTCCGGCAAAACAGGCTGGCCGATACATCACGAAGGAACCGAACCATGGAAACCATCGATAGGCGCCGCCACGGCTGCCGACGCCCTCTTCTCATCGCCGTCTCGGTGCTGCTAGCAGCCTGCGCCCAGGGCGGGAGCCGCGTCGGACAGGCGACCGGCTCCGGCGGAGGCAGCTCCCTGACCGGCGGCGCAGAAGCGGCGCCCACCGATCAGGCGACGCCGCGGAGTTCGGGCGGATCGCCGGGCGCGGCCGGCAGCACGCTGACCGGCGGTGCGGAAGGCGCGCCGACCGATCAAGCCACGCCGCGCGGCACCGGCGTGAAGCCTTGAGCCAAGAGCTCGTGCGTCGCGCACGACGGCACTGTTCACCGTCGTCCCGGGTTTGTCACCATGATGCCGACGCAAGGGTCGGCGCATCAGGAACCCCCTTGCCCTGATGCAGTCTGCTTTTCCATTGGATGCAACGCTCGCGATGGAGGAGCCCTCGATGAAACCGGAACTCAAACCCTTGTCGGAACAGGTCATGGTGATCACCGGCGCCAGCAGCGGCATCGGCCTTGCAACGGCGAGGGCCGCCGCCGAGCGCGGCGCCCGGTTGGTGCTAGTATCGCGCGACGAGGCGGCCTTGCAGGCGCTCGTCGATGAGCTGGGGCAAGGTCAGCATGAGGCAATCGCCGTGACTGCCGACGTCGGCGTGGAAGCGGATGTGCGCCGCGTGGCCGAGCGGGCGCTCGCGCATTTCGGCCGCTTCGACACCTGGGTGAACAATGCCGGCGTGTCGCTTTTCGGCCTGATCGAGCAGCCGACGATGGCAGAAAACCGGCGCCTGTTCGACACCAATTTCTGGGGCGTGGTGCATGGCGCGCTGACGGCTCGGGCGCACCTGCGGCAGCACGGCGGCGCCATCATCACCGTGGGCAGCATGCTTTCGGACATGAGCATTCCGATGCAGGGCATGTATTGCGCTTCCAAGCATGCGGTCAAAGGCTTCATCAATTCACTGCGCATGGAAAGCGAGCATGCCGGCGACCCCATTTCCTATACCCTGGTCAAGCCGGCGTCGGTCAACAGCATGCTGACCCAGCATGCGCGCAACTACATGGAGAAAGAACCGGACCTGCCGCCGCCGGTGTACGCGCCGCGCGTGGTCGCCGACGCCATCCTGCAGGCAGCGGAACATCCGCTGCGCGACGTCCGCGTCGGCGAGCCGGCGGTGGCCGGGCCGTCTTTCGCGTTTCTTGCGCCGGGCATGACCGACATGGTGCTGCGCACGTTTGCGATCGATCTGCAGCAGAAGGATGAAAGCGACCATCGCAGCCACAACGGCAATCTGTTCGCTTCCGCTGGCGACGGCTCGCTGCAGGAAAGCGAGGAACGCAAGGGGATGACCTTTCAGCACAGTCCCTATACGGAAGTGGTGACGCGGTTGCCCGATCCGTTCGGGTTGCTGCGCAAGGGATGGCGGGCGTAGCAGGGAATTCGCGAAGCACCGCTTCGCGCCTGCGAAGCCGGTCGGGCATGCAGGCCCGACCGTGGGTGAGGCCGAGCCATAAAGGAAACTCCCTCCCCTTCAGGGGAGGGCTGGGGGCGCAGCAGGGGTTTCGAGGAGCACTGCTCCGCGCCTGCGAAGGCGAATGCGCTTCCAAGCGCATTCGTGGGTGAGGGTGGGTTTCCGCTGCAATTAATGAACATCCTTTAAATGCGAAAGAACCCCATCCCCACCCTAGCCCTCCCCTTGAAAGGGAGGGGACCCGTAGCCGGGCTTTGAATCTCACGTACAAATGCGCTTGCAATCGCATTCGGCTCCGCAAGGGCAAAGCAGTGCTCCGAGAAATCCTCCCTACGCTTTCAACACCGCCAAAAGCCGCCTCCTCAAATCCTCCGGCAACCCAAGTGCATCGCTCTCCAGGACCTTCATCGCATTCGGCTGAACCTCCGGCGGCTGCTCGCGGAAATTCTTCACCAGCTCCGCCACCACTTCCTGCCGCTCGGCCTCCGGCATCTGCGCATAGGCTTCCCGCATGCGCGCCTGTTCCGCCTTCATCTCCCGGAACTGCTGCAGCTGCATGCGCAGCATGCCGGACATCTGCGGCATGCTCGCCGTCATGGTCCGCATTCGCTTTACGTCGGGCACATCGTCGTCTTCCATGCCGCCGGCCTTGGCCATCATGCTGATCGTCTGCTCGTATTCGTCCCACTCTGCATCGCTCAGCGGCTTGGCACTGGTATCGTAGAAGCCGGCCGCCTTCAGCGCTGCAGTCGCCTCCGCCGGCATGCCGGGACGCGGCGCCAGGCCGGCCATCCCGGGCACGAGGCCGAGCATGCTGGCGCCTGGCACGCCGGCGAGCGAGTCGCCGATGAAGCCGGAGGCCTGCTCCTTGGCGTAAGCAATCACCTTTTCCTTCAATGCCTGCTTGACGTAGCCGATGACGATGGAGGCAAGCGGCCCCACCGCCGCGGCGGGCGCCATGAAGCAAAGAACCAGCGATGCGACGACGAAGGCGCGTTTCATGATGGTGTTCCCGAAAAAGCGTTCATTCTAGGAGGAAACTTCATGCGCCTCAATGGACGTGCAATGCAGGCGCAATAAGCCCGTGTCGCCGCCAACTCACATTAGCGGGCGCACCGTCGATGCTGAGTTCGTTACTTCTTTGCCGGCTTCGCCCCCTGCGGCTTCTTCACCTTCTTCGGCTTTTCCGCCTTCCCCATCTGATCCTTCTCGCGCTGGTCAAGGCACAGCAGGGTATCGGCGTAGGAAATGAAACGGTTGAGATAGTCGGGCGAGATTTCCCGCATCAGCGCCAGCGAGCGCAGCATCAGCATGTGGGAATTGATCGGGCCGGCATTCTTCGGCGCCTGCTCGAGCGCCTGCGCCACCTGCTTGCCGGCGCTCAGCTTTGCCCAGGTGTTGCGCGACTCCCGCACCGCCTTCAGTTCGGCGCGCGGCGCCATGTCCGCCGCCGGTCGAAGGGTTGATTGCTCGTTGGAAGACTGTTCGAGTCGGCGAACCAGCTGGCCAAGCGCCTTGCCGTGCTCTTCCGCCCGTAACCTGTCAATGCGCCGCCGCACGCCCTTGAGATCGGCCGCTTCCGACAGGCGCTGCAGCTCTCCCGCCGCCTGCGGATGGGACTGGATGGCACGGGCAACCGCCTCCTGCATTTCCCGCTGCGCGCCGGCGAGCTGTTCCCGGAGCGCGCCAACCGCCCGCGCCAGCCTGGCGTCGAGCATGCGCCGGATTTCGCCCCGGTGCGAAGACGCACGCAAGGCAAGCGCCTCGACGTGGCGCAAGCGCACCGGCGCCAGCGTGCCGGCGCCTGCAGCGCGCAGCGAGGCGATCAGCGTCGCAGGATCGACGCGGCCATCGGCAGCGGGCTCGGCTGCGTCGAGCCGGATTGCCTCATCCATGCTGCGCCTTGGCGTTGGCGCCCTTCGGCACCGGCGCCATTTCCACCCGCCGGTTCTGGGCGCGGGCCGCTTCATCGGTGTTGGGCTTGACCGGCTGCTCGGAACCGAAGGCGGCGGCGAACACCAGGGAGGATGGCATGCCTTCCTCGATCAGGGTGCGCGTGACGGTGAGCGCGCGCTGCGCCGACAGCTCCCAGTTGTCGGCGAAGCGGCCGCCGCGTATCGCCTTGTCGTCGGTGAAGCCGCTGACCATCAGCATTTCATCGCGGGAAGCCAGGTAGGCCCGCAGCGGCGGCACCAGGCTGTTCAGCAATTGCCGCCCTTCCGGCTGCAGCTGGTCGGAATTGAGGGCGAACAGGACCTGCCCGCTGATGCCGATGCGGCCATTGTTCAGCGTGATGCGCCCCGACGCCAGCGGCACCGCCAGCGCTTTTTCCAGGCTCATGCGGCGCTGCTCCTCGAGCTGGCGCTTCTTCACCTCGTCCTGCAGATTCGACGTCAGTTCCATCTGCACCGCCACCACGGCCACCAACAGCAGCACGAAGGCGCCCAGCAGGCTGGACATGAGGTCGCCGAAGACCGGCCAGACCGGCGCGCCCTGCTCGACGCCTGCGTCGACGTCGTCCATCACCGCGCCTCTTCGGCGAAGCCGGCCTGCTGCGCGGGCAGGCGGCGCAGCGACTCGACGAATTCCTTCTGCGAGCTCATGCTGAGATCGATGATCTCCCGCGCCTGCGCGACGTAATAGGCAAGCTGCTCGTCGCCTCTCGACTGCGACTTCTCCATCGCCGCCTCGATGCGCTCCAGGTTGGCGATCAGCTTGTCGTTGGCTTCATTGAAGGATTGCACCGCGAAGCCGAAGGCGTCGCTCAGGCTGGCCACATCGGCCGCGCTGCTGGTGACATGCGCCGCCATTTCCGACAGCCTCGCGGTTTCGGCCGCCACGTTCTCCGTGAAGGCGCCGGCGGTGGCCTGCAGCGCCGTGGAGGAGTTCGCCACCAGCGAATCGATCACCGCGCGCTGTTCCTGCGAGGCGTGATTGATGGCGTCGAGCAGCGCATTCAGGGTTTCCATGATGCGGCTGCGTTCTTCCAGCAGCGCGTTGTCGCGGGCGATGCCATTGGAAATTTCCTGGCGCAGCTGGGCGATCACTTCCGCCGCGGCGCGCGGCGCCTGGGAGGCGGTCTCGATGAGGCCCGCGATCGGCTGCTCCAGCGCCGTGCCGAGCGTGGCGAGGTGGGCGGCGACGGCGCTCTGCAGATCGCCCAGCCGCTCCACGGCCGCGTTGCCGCGCGCCGCTTCCGCCTCCTTCAGCGCGCCGAGTTCGGTGCGCAGCAGCGCGGCGATCTGGTCCATGCGCTCGCGGTGCTGCTCCAGCCACTGCGCTTCGGAGGCGATGCGGCTGCGCATCAGCTCTTCCGCGCCGGCGATCAGGCGCGTCGTCTCGGCCAGCGTGTCGCGTGCGCCGGCCTGAGCCTGATCGGCAATCTCGCGCGAGGTGCGAGCCAGGATGTCGGCGGCCTGCTGCTGCCGCGAGAGCATCTGCGTCCCGGCCTCGCGCAGTTCGCCGGTAATGGCTGCCGCCGTCTCGTGCAGCGACTGCGTCCATGCCTGCCGGCGCTGCTCGTCGCGCTGCGCCTGGCCGGCATGCAGGCCGGCGTACTGCTCGCCGAGCGTGGCGACGAGCGCGCCCGAGCGCTGCTCGAAGGCGAGGTTGAATTCGGTCAGCGCGCGGCGCAGATCGGCAACCGCAGCGGCGCTGGCTTGTTCCTGGCCGCGCTGCGCCGCAGTCCAGGTGGCGGCCGCGTTGTCGGCGGCGGCGCCGAATCGTGCCGTCAAGCCGTCGAGCTGGGCCTGAACGGTATCGGCCATGCGCGCATGCATTGCGGTGGCTTCGCGGGCGATGTCGTTCATCGCCGCCTCGACCACCGGCCTGATGCTTTCGCCGGCGGCATGGGCGCTCTGGTGCAGGCTGTCGCGCAGCGACTGGTCCACCGACCGCGCCAGTTCCGTGTACGCCGCCTTGGCGTTGCCGTGGAAATCTTCCTGGTTGGCGAGCAGGCGCTGGTTCAGCTGCCAGCTCATGTCTTCCATGCGCGTCATCATCGTCTGCAGCGTATCGACCACCGCAGGCAGGGCATGGGATTGCTGCTGCAGCGCCTTGAAGGTTTCCTGGCGCTGATGGGCAAACGAGAAGCGGCGCAGCACCGTGGCGATGCGGGTATCGAGCAGCTGCGCGGCCTGTCCTCGCTCGCGGCGGCTGAGCGCCGACATCAGGCCCAGCATGGCGGAAGCGATGACGCCGGCGACCGAGGTGCCGAAGGCGAGGCCGAGGCCCTTGACCGGCACCGCGAGGGCGGAACGGATCGCCTGCAGGTCGGTGGTTTTCTCCAGCGCGAACACCGCGCCCTTCAGGGTGACCACCATGCCGAGGAAGGTGCCGAGCATGCCGAGCATGACCAGCAGGCCGACCAGGTAAGGCGTGAGCGCCGGGCCCGGCAGGCCGACGCGCTCGCCTTCGATGCGCAGGCGCACCGGGTTCTGCAGCGAGGGGGGCAGTTTCCCCAGCCACGCGCCGATATCCTCCAGGTCGCCGGGAATCGCGTTCAGCGCCGAAACCAGGCTGGACGTCGCCTGGCGAAACCGTTTCAGCTCGAGCGCGCCGTACCCGTACACCGCGCCGATGAGCATGGTCATGGCCAGCGCGAGCAGGCTGGAATCGATGAAGCCGGCCCCGGCCCAGATGATGCCGAGGGCGCCGAGCGCGAAGGCGGCTGCAAATAAATGTCTGTTCATGGCGTATCTTGTTGTAATGCTTCTATGAGGCCCAGCGTGGTCTGCAGGCGCAGCTCGAGTTCGGCCAGCAGCAGCATCTGCATCTCGCCGCAGAAGCGCGCCAGCCAGCCTCCCGGACGCGTCCAGGCGGCGGGATCGTCCGCCTCGCCGGTCTCGCCGAGTTTGGTTCGATGTTCCCGCACCCGCTGTTCGAACCGGCTCCTGAGCCATACCGGCACCTTCGCCAGCAGCGCCCGCTCCCGCTCGCGCAGGATCTTCTCCATCGTGGCATCCAGCTCGGCCAGCTTCTTCAAACCGGGGGACGCCTGCGCCGCCATGGCCCGAACATTCGTGCGCAGCGGCTGAATGCTGAGCTCCATGTCACGCTGATGCGCCTCGAAGAAACGGCGGTATGGCAGGTAGGCGGCGCCCAGGTCGCCGGGCAGTTCGACAGGCGGGGTCGGCAACGTGAGGTAGGCCTTGCCGGGCGGGGTGGAAAAGCTCTTGGCGATGCCGTTCGCCAGCAGGGTTTGCAGGCGGTTGAATTCGTCGACGGCGCGTGCGGCGGCTTGCGGCCTTTGGGGGACCGCCGGCAGATTTTCAGGAGCAGCGCCGTGCACCGCGGAGAGGGTGATGGCATCGGTGAAGTGCATCCACTCGCCCAGCCTTTCCGCGAAAGCGTTTCCGGATTCGGCAGCATCCGCCAGGGCCAGGTCGGCGAGGCAGCGGATCAGGGTCGAGCTGTGGAAAGTCGTGCGCGGTAACGCTCTTGTCATAGGCGGATGCAAACTGAATCGGTGAAGCCGGGGCGGCTGGCGGATTACGCCGCTCCCCGCACGCACAGTCGCCGTGAACTGCCTATGGGTTCGACGAAAGCGTCATGGCGTGGAAAAAGCGGCGATTATATCCCGGGGGCTTCGCCGTTGAAAAATGTCAAAACCGTAAGACCGTGTGGCATGCCTGCCACTTGACGTCGCTGCTTTTGTGCCTATTGGGGAGGGATAGTGGGGCAGATGACGCCGCTTCGGATGGCGTTCAGCGCCTGGGGCCGGCCGGCGTGTGAATCGCGGCCGAGGCATGGGCATCAGCGAACCGACGTTCACTCGAAAGCGCCGGCTCGCGTGCTCACCATGATCGCTTCATCACTTTCTTCAAGGTGCTTCAGGAATCATGGCAAGCGCGGCATGTCACTCCATCGTCAGGCCGGCTTTCTTCACCACGTCCCGCATTTCCTGGTGATCCTTCTGCAGCAGTGCCGAGAATTTTTCCGGCGTCATGACTTGCGGCTCGGCGCCCTGCGCATGGATCGCATTCTTCATTTCCGGCGTCTCGAGCAGCTTGTTGACTTCCTGGTTGAGGCGCGTCACCACTTCCTTCGGCGCCTTGGCCGGCAGGAACAAGCCATACCAGGTGCTGACGTCGAAGCCCTTGTAGCCCGATTCGGCGATGGTGGGCACATCCGGCAGCGAGGTGCTGCGCGCCGCCGACGTCACCGCCAGCGCCCGCACCTTGCCGGCCTTGATCTGGCTCATCGCCGAAGGCACCGAAGACAGCGCCAGGTCGACGTTCCCGCTCATGACATCGATCATCGCCGGGTTCGAGCCCTTGTAGGGCACGTGCATCAGCTTGATATGGGCGGCATTGTTGAAGGCCTCGCCGGCGAGGTGAATGGTGGTGCCGCTGCCCGGCGAGCCGTAGGAAATGGTGCCGGGCGCGCTGCGCGCGGCATTGACCACGTCGGCCAGGGTCTTGAAGCGGGAATTGACGCTGGTGACGATCACCACCGGCGTATAGGCCACGTGGGCCACCGGGATGGCGTCGCGCAGCGGGTCGTAGGCCAGGTTCTTGTACAGCCACGGCGCGACGGCCATGTTGTCCTTCTGTCCCATCAGCACGGTGTAGCCGTTGGGCGCCGCCTTCACCGCCTCGGCCACGCCGATGGTGCCGCCGGCGCCGCCCCGGTTCTCCGCATACACGGTCCACTTGTTCGTCTCCGCCAGCCGCGCGGCGACGATGCGCGCCAGGATGTCGGTGCCGCCGCCGGGAGGAAACGGCACGATCATCTTGATCGGCGCGGTCGGCCATGCCTGCGCATGGGCGGCGACGGCGCTGCAGGAGAGAACGGCGGCCACCAGCATCTGCTTCATGGACGATGGAGAAATGAGGTTCCGGACGGAAAAGGAAAAGATCGTTGCCATACTGGTCAGAGATGATGGACGCGGCCCACTGCCATGCCGCGCGATGAAAGGCGAGTGTATAGACCGGGCCGGAGCTGCCATGCCCGCACTCCGGCCCGTGCGAGGGGCAAAGTGTATTGCAAAAAAGGCTTTGCGTCAGGAGCGGCGGCCAGCGCACCGACCGCCGGCAAGGGGAAAATCGGCTGGGGCGGCGAGCTATTTCTTGAGAGATTGCTTCATCATCGAATCGAGATCCGAGATGGCGTCGAAATCGCTCTTCGCCTGTCGGTACAGCACACCGCCGATGGCCGTCAGGGTGTCGAAGTTTTCCTTCGACAGGCGTCCGCGCGAATCCGCCAGCAGTTGGGCCAGGTCGAGAATCACATCGCGCAGCATCGGCGCCTGCGCCTCGAGCGGAAGCGTGTCCGCATGTTCCCTGAACAGGGCAAGTATTTCCTCTTGCGTCATCGCGGTCTCCGTATCAAAGGCAAGAGTGTACGCGGGTTTGCCGGAATGCAGGAAAGGCGCTGCTGATGAAAGCCGGCTCGATCAGCCGGGTGCCGGCCGCTTCAGGGCTGCGGCATGCCTCAGCGCTTCTTCCTCGCGGCCCTGTTCGACCAACTGCCCTGGCGTCAGGCCGCCGAGCGCGGGCGATGGCTGATTCATCCAGTCGCTCGCGGCCTCGTCGCTGCCAACCGCGTCCCGCACCAGATGCATGACGGTGTAGTAAGCCTGCGCCCTGCGCGATTGCTGCTCGAACCGCGCGCGCAGCGCATCCAGCCCTGCTGGAGACAGGCTGTCCTTATTTTCCATGTTTGCTCCGCTGAACCCGAGAGCCATGGTCTCCCAACCAATGAGAAGCCATGACTTTCGCAAGCGGAAGATTCTACGCGCGAAGCGCAGGACATGGGTGCGGACGATGACCGCAGCGGGAAATCGGCTGCGGCTGGCGCAGCCTAGCGCCGGCGGGCATCACCAGCGCAGCCGCACGCCATCCGACAGCAGTTCGGGAAGCCCCGCTTCCGGCAAGGGTCTTGCCTCGAACTCCGGCGCCAGGATCCCGAACAGGAAATCGCTCAGCAGCTGGCGGGAAGTGCCGTCCAAGCCGCCCGCGGCGAGATCGTCCAGCCGGGCCAGGATCAATGCTTCATCGAGGAGGACTGCCTCTTCCCTGCTCTGTGCGAGAAGCCAGTTGTCGTAATCCGCCTGCGATTGCGGGTCGTCCGGGAAGATCCAGGGAGGCTGGGGAATGGCGCGGCCGCTCGAAGTAAGCACGATGCCATCGACGGGGCGGCGCACCAGGTTGGTCGATGTCTTGAGGTCTTCAGTCAAATGATCGGTCGGTCGAATTTGCATGGCTGGTTCATCGGCGCGGCTTCACCCTGGCGTGGATGATCAGTGAAAAATCAGTGAAAAAGCTGCCTGGCGAGGCCCGGGGATTCGAGGTTGAGCCAGATCACTTCATCGCCCGTATCCAGGGCGACGACGCCGAACGGCTCCGTCAACGACTTGGCGCACTGTTCTTCGTAGACCTTGCGCGCCAGTTGCGCGCTTCTGGCATAGACGACGAAGGTCCCGAAGATCCAGTAGCGGGCAGATGCTTTCACGTGGCTTTTCATTTCCGGCGCCCTCGTGTTGCAAAAGAAATAATTATCGTGGACGGCCTGAGCGCTGTCTGTCATGAGTCCGACATACCTCGGGGAAAGCCTTCTTCACCGCTTCTTCCCTGCGCCATGGGCGCGGCAGGAAAGACGTTCTCACCGAAACCTTCATCCCGGCGAAGGCGGATGAAACCAAGGCGAATCCTTCGCGTCTTAGCCGAATCCAGGAAAAAACATACAGGCGTCGGGAGCCTTCATGAATGCGATTGCGCAGTCGCCGACCGACTGTTCCAACCTGCTGCTGTCACGGCTGCCGGAATCGGATTACCAGGCGCTGCTACCCCATCTGGAACTGGTCGACACGCCACTTCATTTCACGCTGTTCGAACGTGACAAACCGATTCCCCACGTCTACTTCCCGCTGACCGGCGGGCACTCCGTCCTTGCCACCATGGAAGACGGTTCGGCGGTGGAAATCGGCACGGTCGGCTACGAAGGCTTTGCCGCGGTAGACCTGATCATGGGCAGCGACATCGCTGTCGAAACCACGGTGTGCCAGATACCCGGCACGGCGCTGCGCATGCCGGCAGAGGTGTTCATGCAGATGGCGCAGGGCGATACGCCGCTGCGCCGCATCGCCCTGCGCTACCTGCATGCCTATCTCGGCATGGTGTCGCAATCGGCTGCCTGCAACCGGCTGCATGCGCTGGAGCACAGGCTGGCGCGCTGGCTGCTGATGTGTCATGACCGCATGGGCCATCAGGACTTCTTCCTGACCCAGGAATACCTGGCCGCGATGCTCGGCGTGCAGCGCCCCAGCGTCAGCGTGGTGGCCAGCGTGCTGCAGCGTGCCGGCATCATCGATTACAAGCGGGGCAAGGTGCAGATCCTCGACCGCAAGGGCCTGGAAGAGACGTCATGCGAGTGCTACGGCATCGTCCAGGGCCAGTTTGCGCGCCTGCTCGGCAAGGGGTTCTGACGCCGAATCCTTATGCTGGCGGCGGCCGGCAAAGCGTTGGCGCCGGGCCGACATGGCTGAACTTCGGGGGAGCGGGGCATCTAAGAAATTTAGACTGCATGAATTCGCCCGTCATCTGGGCCGAACATGTCATGCGATGTGAGAACCCCACCCTGGAGGCGGCAAATGATGATCCGGCTGGCAGTACTGATGGCGTCGATCGTGTTCTCGGGCACGGCTCCGGCCCAAGGCCTCGGGTCGGGGAAGAATGCAAAGCATCCCACCCATATCGACAGCAAGACGACCGGCCCCCAGGACAGCATCGGGACGGCCGGCGAATCGCCGACCAAGGAAGTGATCCAGAACCGGAAGAAGGGAGGCGGCAAGTCATCGGGCGCCGCTTCTTCCGCATCGGGGCCGTCCTCCGGCGCCTCGACTGCCGCGGGCAGTCCGGGCGGCACGCAGACCGGGCAAGGCGACAACCGCCGGGGGCAGTGAGCCGCATCTGCCCGCCGGCCAACCCTGCGGACGGCTTGGCGCTCCCATGTCTGCTCCCGTGGGCAGCCAATGCGCCGCTGAACGGTGTGATCCTGCCCGGATGACTGCTGCAGCCAAATCCTGACAACGACAGCGATGTGCGGGTGCTCAAGACCGCGGTGCCAAGCTTGATTTCGCCCCTGCTCCACGCCTGGAGGTCACTTGGCGGGTTCACATGCGGCTTTTCTTTACATGCCTGGACCGCGCCGATGCCCGGATGGCAGAGGATTCATTGCCATTTACTATCGCCACAATAATTTTAATTTGTTTCTTAAATTAAACCCGTTCCCCTACACTGGCTCCGTTGCAATTCGAAAACAACCATGGAGCCAAGCATGTCGACCGAAGCCACCTGCCCGTTCTCGGGTCAAGCCCGCAAGCCCGCCACGCAAACCGTGAACAAGGGCACCACCAACACCGACTGGTGGCCCAACCAGCTCAACCTGAAGCCGCTGCACCAGCACTCGGCGGAATCGAACCCGATGGGCGAATCATTCAACTATGCGGAAGCGTTCAAGCAGCTTGACCTCGATGCGGTGACCAAGGATCTCCATGCCCTGATGACCGATTCCCAGGAATGGTGGCCGGCCGACTATGGCCATTACGGCCCGCTGTTCATCCGCATGGCCTGGCATGCGGCCGGCACCTACCGCATCGCCGACGGCCGCGGCGGCGCAGGCATGGGGCAGCAGCGCTTCGCGCCGCTCAACAGCTGGCCCGACAACGGCAACCTCGACAAGGCGCGCCGCCTGCTGTGGCCGATCAAGCAGAAATACGGCCGGGCGCTCTCGTGGGCCGACCTGTTCATCCTCACCGGCAACGTCGCGCTGGAGTCCATGGGCTTCAAGACCTTCGGCTTCGCCGGCGGCCGCGCCGACACCTGGGAGCCGGAAGAAGACATCTACTGGGGTTCCGAAGGCAAGTGGTTGGCCGACGAGCGCTACAGCAAGGAACGCGAACTCGCCGGACCGCTCGCCGCGGTGCAGATGGGCCTGATCTACGTGAATCCGGAAGGCCCCAACGGCAACCCGGATCCGGTCGCCTCGGCGCGCGACATCCGCGACACCTTCGCCCGCATGGCGATGGATGACGTGGAAACCGTGGCGCTCGTCGCCGGCGGGCATACCTTCGGCAAGGCGCACGGCGCCGGCGATCCGGGCCATGTCGGCGCCGAGCCGGAAGGCGCGGGCATCGAAGACCAGGGCTTCGGCTGGATCAATTCCTTCGGCAGCGGCAAGGGCGCGCACACCATCACCAGCGGCCTGGAAGGCGCCTGGAAGCCGAACCCCACCCGGTGGGACAACGGCTACTTCGAAACCCTGTTCGGCTACGAGTGGGAACTGACCAGGAGCCCGGCCGGCGCGCACCAGTGGATTCCGAAGGATGGCGCCGGCGCCGACACGGTAGTCGATGCGCATGACCCAAGCAAGCGCCATGCGCCGATGATGTCTACCGCCGACCTCGCGCTGCGCTTCGATCCGGCCTACGAAAAGATCTCGCGCCGCTTCCTGGAGAACCCGGACGAGTTCGCCGATGCCTTCGCCCGCGCCTGGTTCAAGCTGACCCACCGCGACATGGGCCCGCGCGCCCGCTATCTCGGCAAGCTGGTCCCGAGCGAAGTGCTGGTGTGGCAGGACCCGGTGCCGGCGGTCGATCATCCGCTGGTCGGCGAGCGGGACATTGCCGGCCTGAAGGCGCAGATCCTCGCCTCCGGCCTGACGGTCTCCCAGCTGGTCTCCACCGCCTGGGCATCGGCCTCCACCTTCCGCGGCGGCGACAAGCGCGGCGGCGCCAACGGCGCGCGCATCCGCCTCGCGCCGCAGAAGGATTGGGAAGCCAATCAGCCCGGGCAGCTGCAGCAGGTGATCGCCAGTCTTGAAGCGATTCAACAGGCATTCAATGCCAAGCAGTCCGGCAGCAAGCAGGTGTCGCTGGCGGACCTGATCGTGCTGGGCGGCGCGGCTGCCATCGAGCAAGCGGCCAGGGACGCCGATGTGGAAGTGAAGGTGCCCTTCACGCCGGGCCGCACCGACGCTTCGCAGGAGCAGACCGACGTGCACTCCTTCGCGCCGCTGGAGCCGGTTGCCGACGGCTTCCGCAATTACGTGCGCCAGGGCGTGCAGGGTTCGGTGGCGGAGATGCTGGTGAACAAGGCGCAGATGCTCACCCTCACCGCGCCGGAAATGACGGTGCTGATCGGCGGCATGCGCGTGCTGGATGCCAACGCCGGTCAGGCGAAGCATGGCGTATTCACCAGGCGTCCCGGCACGCTGTCCAACGACTTCTTCGTCAACCTGCTCGACATGGATACGGCGTGGCAGAAATCCGCCGCCAACGAAGGCGTGCTCGAAGGCCGCGACCGCAAGACCGGCGAGGTCAGGTGGACCGGCACCGTGACCGACCTGGTGTTCGGCTCCAATTCGCAGCTGCGCGCCATCGCGGAAGTGTATGCATGCCGCGATGCGCAGAAGAAGTTCGTGCGGGATTTCGTGGCGGCTTGGGACAAGGTGATGAACCTCGACCGCTTCGACCTGGCCTGAGCCGCATGAGGCCGCTCCTGCGGCTCCCTGCGATCGCCCCGACTTGCGCAGCGTGCCATGCTGCCGGCCGGGGCGTTTTTGCTTGCACCTGATTGCAGCGCCGGGCGAGCGCCCTCATCGCATCCTCTCCAATGGCATGCGCTTGCTATACTGCCGCCCACGATTGACGCGAGGATGGCCCACATGCAGGACAGCACCCAAATCGATGAAGCAAGCCAGGCCGCGCCCGTGCCCTGCGCGCGCTGGGACGGCTTCGAGATCTGCTTCGAAGGATATGGCTGGGCGCTGCCGCGTCCCGGCGCGATGATGGCCGGCGAGGAGAATGGCCGCTTTGCCGACATCTGCGGCGACGACATCCAGGGTATCGCCGACACGGGATGGCAATTCCTGGCCGAGCCGGTCTGCTTCACCGCCGTGGCGGATGGCAAGGTGACGGCCTGCGCCTGGGCCGCGCCGATGCAGACCGAAGACGGCGGCGTCGGATGCAACCTCAGCTATGCGGTCGACGCCGACCATGAAGGACGCGGACTGGCGAAGCTGCTGACCTGCCTCGCCTTCCTCGCCTGCGACCAGCTTCACCCGGAGATGGATTTCGCCAACATCGAAAGCCGTGCCGACAACCTGCCTTCGGCGGCGCTGGCGCGCTCGCTCGGCTTCCTGCACTGCCCGGAGGAAGACTTTTCGATGCCGGTTGCCGGCGGCAACGAAGTCGACTTCCTCTGCTTCCGCATCGATACCGGCGCGCTGCGCGCCGCTTCTCATCAGGCCCTGGAAAACCGGAACCTGCATGGGCTGCTGGCGCTGATCCGGGCAAACACGCCAGCCTCGACCACGCACGAATCGAACGCGGATGGCACGCCATGATTGATGCGGCGCCGGACCCGATGCCCGAAAGCGCCCATCAAGCCAGGCAATGGATCGCCGAACTCGGCGCGCAGCTGGCGCAGCGCGACATCCTGTTCCGCGACCCGCCGGAGGAACCCACCACCTGCTGCGGGCGCGGCTGCAACGGCTGCGTCTGGGAAGGTTATCTTCAGGCCGCGGCCTACTGGTGCGGCCAGGTTCGGGAACTTCTGCGCCAAGGCTGACCGGCTCCGGCGAGCTCACGCCGGCGCACGTTGCCCGAGATACTCCAGCAGCTGACGCGCATGCGGCGACAAGCCCTCCCAGGCGCGTATGCAGATCCTCAATTCCCGCGTCGCCCACGCATCTTCCAGCAGGACCATCCGCAGCGGCAAATCCTCCACATGCCGCTGCGCCGCGGCTTGCGGCAGCATGGCGATGCCGGCGCCTTGCGCCACCAGCTGCGCGATGGCGTAGAAGCTCGGCGCCCGCACCCGTATCTTCAGCGGCCGCGCGTTCCGCGCCGCCATCTCTTCGATGAAGCGCTGCATCGCCCGCGCCGGCGGCAGGCACACGAAGGCATGGCCGAGCGCATCCTTCAGCCGGGCGGAACGGCGCGATGCGAGCGGATGTTCCGCCTGCACCAGCAGCACCAGCCGGTCGTCGCGGAAAGGCAGGGAAACGACGCCGCTGGTGGCGAGGTTGCCGTCGAGGACGCCCATGTCAATCTCGCCGGCCTGCACGGCGGCCAGCACATCCGGGCTGTTGCGCTCGACCAGTTCCAGGTCGATCTCGGGATAGTCGGCCAGGAAAGGCCCGAGGGCCGCCGGCAGGAAAGTGCTGTTGGCCGCCGAGTTGGCGCCGAGCTTCAGGGTCACCCGGCGCTGGCCAGCGAGGTCGTGCAGCACTTCCTTCAGGCGGTCCGCCTCGCCCAGGGTCTGGCGCGCCCGGTCGAGCACCAGCCGTCCCGCCGGCGTGGCATTCATGCCGTCGGCCGTTCTCAGGAATAAGGTCACCCCGCAACGCTGCTCGAATTGGCGCAGCCGGTTGCTCGCAGCCGACAGCGCGATCGGAAAGGCCGCGGCCGCCTTGCTCAGGCTGCCCGCATCGGCGATGGCGACGATGAGGCGAAGATCAATCAGGTCGAAATGCAAGGTTTCTCCTGAAGAGAAGGCTAAGTACATGAATGGAGCATTCTAGCCGCGAACGCTTCGCTTCAGAATAAGGCTTCATTTCCCATTCGTATCTTGAGGACGCCATGAAACCGCTTCTTTCCCAATGGGCCAGGGATGGCCGCCTGTATGCGGTGCTCGCCGCCGCCGGCTTCAGCCTGAAGGCGGTTTTCGTCAAGCTGGGCTATGCGGCCGGACCGGTGGATGTGCTGACCCTGCTCGCGCTGCGCATGGGCATCGCCTTGCCGCTATTTGCCTGGCTGGCTTGGCTCGGACGCGGTGAGAGCCAGGGCAGCCTTACCCTCATGGACGGCGTGCGCATCGTCCTGCTCGGCGCCTCCGGCTACTACCTGTCGAGCCTGTTTGATTTCTATGGACTGGAATCCATCAGCGCCGGGCTGGAGCGGCTGATCCTGTACCTGTACCCGACCCTGGTGCTGGTGTTCCAGGCGTGCGCCACGCGGCGTCTGCCCGCCGGACGCACGGTGCAAGCCATGGGCATCTGCTATCTGGGGCTCGGCATCGCCTTCGTGCACGACCTCGGCACCGCCGGTCAGGGCATCACCGTGGCGACCGGTTCCGCCTGGGTCTTCGCCAGCGCCGTCACCTATGCCCTCTACTATCTCGGCACCGGCGCCATGGTGCAGCGGATCGGCTCGCTGCGCCTGTCCGGTCTGGCAGGCGGCGCTTCCAGCCTGCTGGTATTGGCGCATTTCTTCCTCGCAGGCAGGCCGTCTTCCCTGCCAACGCTGCCTTCCGGCGTCTGGCTGAACGCAGGCTTGATGGCGATCGTGTCGACCGCCCTGCCGATCTACTGGCTGGCCTTGGCGATCCGGCGCCTCGGCGCGGTGCAGGCGGCGGCGGTAGGCAGCCTGGGGCCGGTCATGACCCTGTTCGCCTCCTGGGCGCTGCTGGACGAAGCCCTGTCGGTCTTTCAGATCGGCGGCCTGGCGCTGGTGATGTTCGGCGTCTCCCGGCTGAAGCCGAAGGCAGCGCCTTCCTCCGCGCCAATGCCTGCCGCAGAGGCGCTCAAGCCCACACGCTGAGCGACGCACTATGGATGGCGCGATGGGGATTGAAAAACTGCGCTGGACATCCGCCGGCGCTGGGCTACATTGATCACGTCATTCAACTCCCTCGTCTCCCTATTGCTGGCAAGGGTGTCGGGAAAGACGCCGGCGTCGCCAAGCGCCCGGCCGAGAAGAACAATGAAGGCTTTATCCCGATCGCTGGTGGACCTGTACGAAAGCGCCGAGTGCCTGTCCACCCGCGATTTCCCGAGTGAAGTGCTGCAGATCGTGCGCCGGCAGGTGCCCTGCGATGGCGCCATGCTCGGCGAAGGCGAGGTCGCGCCGGCCAGCGCCGATCACCTGCTGGCCCAGGTGCCGCCGCTTGCTCCGGAGGCTTGCCCGCCGTGGCGCGGCGACAATCTCGCCTGCTGGCATGAACCCAGCATCATCTGCCTGATGCAGGGCCTGTCGCAGGCGCTTCAATTCCCGAGCCACCTGGTGTGCCGCAACCGGCCGCTCGCGGCGCTGGCTGCATTCGGGCGGCGCCATCGCCTCCATCATCTGCTGCTGCAGGGCGACCCGCCGCTGTCCCGCATGATTCCGATCTGGCTGCTGCTCTATCGCGCCGCCGACGAGCCTTTCCGGCCCGCCGACGAAGAACGCATCAGCGCGCTCTGGCCGCATGTCTACCGGGCGCTGGCGATCAATCGCGCCGCCAGCCGGGCCGGCAGCGGCCATGGCGGCGTGGCCCGCGCGGTGATCGGCGCGGAAGGCGCCGTCTGCATGGCCGACCCCGGCTTCCATCGCTGGCTGGCGCTCGAGTTCGACCATCGTTCCAGCCGCCGCCTGCCGGCGCCGCTGCTGCAATGCTGGCGCGCGGGCACCTGCTACACAGGGCGTCACATAAAAGTAGCCTTCGCCACCCAGGATGGCTACGCCGTGTGCGAAGCCGCGCCGATCGGCCATGGCGGCGAACTGACGCGCGCCGAGCGCCGCATCGCGGACGATTTTGCCATGGGCATGAAGCACAGCGAGATCGCGCGCCGCCGCGGCATCTCCCACAACACGGTTCGAACCCATCTTGCCCATGTGTACGCCAAGCTCGGCGTGCATACCAAGATCGATCTCGCCCGCAGCCTGGCGCATGCCGATGCGCGCGGCTCCCTGCCGGCGCTGCACGGCCGGCCGCTTGTCTGATCGCATTGCCGCATATCACGGCGGGTGCGCATGGCGCGCACCAATCGGCCGCGCCATGGTCGAACCCGGTCTGCGCGCGGCCGCTCATCCCGCTTCGGCGGGATGAGCACCGAAGACTGCGGGCCAAAACCGTGCACCGGGAATTCGCTACCATGTGAGTTCGGACCCGTTCCGATCCCTTGTCCGCGCGAGGCGCTTTTGCCGGGCGCCCCGATGCGGGTTGAGCAAGCACCGGCTTACTTCCAACGAGAAAGGAGCACCATGAGCATCGAAAAAGTGCTGTACCGCGCCAAGGCCACGTCGTCCGGCGGCCGCGAGGGCACGTCGCGCAGTTCCGACGGCGTGCTGGATCTGAAGCTCACCACGCCGAAGGAACTCGGCGGCGGCGGCGCCACCGGCACCAATCCGGAGCAGTTGTTCGCGGCCGGCTATTCCGCCTGCTTCCTCGGCGCGCTGAAGTTCGTGGCCGGCAAGGAAAAGGTGACGCTGCCGCAGAATCTCAGCGTGACCGGCGATGTCGGCATCGGCCAGATTCCCACCGGCTTCGGGATCGAAGTCGACCTCACCATCGAAGCGCCCGGCATGGACAAGCAGCAACTGCAGAATCTGGTGGACAAGGCCCACATCGTCTGCCCGTACTCGAACGCCACCCGCGACAACATCGACGTGCGGCTGCACGTCAATACCTGACCGGCTGATCCTGGAGCGTGTTGCGGACTCGAACAGGGGTTTCGCCACGCATGCGCGGCGCCCGCGCGGTCGGCACTGTCTGCAGGCAGTGCCGTGGATCTGCTCGCCGTGGCTGACCGACCAGGTTCGAGCGCAACCCTGGTTGAGCTCATGACACGCTCTAACCCTCATGCGGTCGCCCGTCGCATCGGGCGACCTTAGCAGCCTCATCACGTACTTCCCGCAGTTCGGCGGCCATGCCGTCCCGATTCCTTGATCCGTATCGGACCCGATACATCCGGTTGCAATTTGCGAACGGCTTGCTGTCCGCTCCGAAAACAGGCGGTGACTTGCCTCAACGCCTCTCGCCTCCCCTTTCTTAGAATGGTGCGACATCGCGGCTGCCACCATGGCTGCCCGCCGGCGCAGCGGCATGTTGCCCGCGCCGGAAACCAGATCGCGCCGCTGCAGATTTCTGCAGCGCCCACTTCGAAGGCTTCATGACGGTTCCATTCGACTCCCGTAACGACGATCCCCAGCCCGCCATCGGCGCGTCCTCTTCAGTGAAACAAGCCGCGCCTGTGGGCGAGCCGCCCTCCCCTGACAAAGATGCTGTGCCGGGAGGCGCGCCGCCTTGCGCGGCAGGGACCCGTTCCTGGATGCCCTGGGTCCAGGGCGCCTCGATGGTCCTGCTTTATCTCGGCGTGGCAGTGCTGACGGAATTAAGAGGCGGGATGCTGCGGACGCCGGCGACGCCGGCCCTGGCGCAGGCGGTGAAAGCAGTGCCGGCAGCACCGGCTCGGGCGCCGATGGCCGAGGCAGCCGCGGGGCTGGCCGCGCCGGGCGGCCGCCAGGGCATCGATCCGCGCGAGCTGCCTTACGAAGGAAAACCGCCCGACGCGCCGGCGGCGCGCGCAACGCTTCCGCCCGAGCAGCCTCTGGCCCTGGCGGAGACAGCGCCGGCGGGACGACATGCCAATGGCGGCACCCCTGCCGGCGCCGCGCCGGCAAGACAGGCTGAACGGATCGAGAAGCGCCATGCACCGCGGCAGCAGATGCAAGCGGATGCTTCCGCTTCCGCCCGCGCAGCCAAGCGCAAGGATGCCGGTGCGAAGGTCAAGGCGCGGGCGGCGCATTGGCCAGGGGCTTACCGGACGGCGCAGTGCGAACGCGAGCCGAGCCTGTTCGCGCGGGAAGCCTGCAAATGGCGGCTGTGCAGCGGTCAGTGGGGACGCAACGGCTGCCCCTCCTACCACCATCCGCCGCAGGAACGATAAAGGCGCGGGCCATCCCATGCCGCATGGCGGCTGATGCATGCGAAGGCGAGCCCTGCATCACGTGGTCGAAGCCGTTCTGATCAGCCCAGGGCCCGGCCTCCGCCCGCCGCATCCGAGATGTGCTGGTTTTCCAGTTCCGGCGCCGGCGGCAGGCCGGTCACCGCGAGGATTTCCTGCTCGTCCAGCGTTTCGCGGTCCAGCAGGGCGCGCACCAGCGCATCGAGCGCGCCGCGATGGGCCCGCAGCAATCGTGTCGCATCCGCATGGCTTTCATCGATGATGCGCTGCACTTCCAGGTCGATCAGCCGCGCCGTTTCGTCGCTGAACGGCTTCTCGCCGCCGAAGCCTGCGCTGCCGCCGAGATAGGGATTTTGATACGGCGCCAGCTGCACCATGCCGAGCTTGTCGCTCATGCCCCAGCGCGTGACCATGCTGCGTGCCAGGTTGGTGGCTTGCTCGATGTCGTTCTCTGCGCCGGTGGTGCGGGTGCCGTACACCACCTCTTCGGCAACGCGGCCGCCGAGCATGCCGACGATGCGGGCGCGCAGATAGGCCTCGGGATAGTTGTAGCGGTCGGTCTGGGGCCGCTGGTAGGTCACGCCGAGCGCCTGCCCGCGCGGCACGATGGTGACGCGATGCACCGGGTCGGCGCCCGGCACCACCAGCCCGAGGATGGCATGTCCGCTCTCGTGGTAGGCGATGCGCTCGCGGTCGGCCTGGCTCAGCAGGATGGGCCGCTCCGGGCCGAGCACGATCTTCTCCAGCGCATCCATGAAGTCCTTCTGGCGCACGTCGTCCTGGCCGCGCCGCGCCGCCAGCAGCGCGGCCTCGTTCACCAGGTTCTTCAGGTCGGCGCCGGACAGGCCGGGCGTGGCCGCCGCCATGTCGGACAGGTCGACGTCCGGCGCCAGCGGCACCTTGCGGGTGTGGACCCTCAGGATGGCTTCGCGCCCGGTCTTGTCCGGCAGGTTGACCACCACCCGGCGGTCAAAGCGGCCGGGGCGCAGCAGCGCCTTGTCGAGCACGTCGGGCTGATTGGTGGCGGCCAGCACGATGATGCCCTCGCGGCTGGAGAAGCCGTCCATTTCGGTCAGGATCTGGTTCAGGGTCTGCTCCTGCTCGCTGGAGCCGCCCAGCGCCACCTGGCCGCGGGCGCGGCCGATGGAATCGAGCTCGTCGATGAAGATGATGGCCGGCGCGTTCTCCCGCGCCTGCTTGAACAGGTCGCGCACCCGTGCCGCGCCGACGCCGACGATCATCTCCACGAACTCGGCGGCGCTCATCGAGAAGAACGGCACGCCGGCCTCGCCGGCGACGGCGCGCGCCAGCAGCGTCTTGCCGGTGCCCGGCGCGCCGACCAGCAATACGCCCTTGGGTGCGGCCCCGCCGAGCCGGGTGTACTTGCCGGGGTCTTTCAGGAAGTCCACCACTTCCACCAGCTCGTTCTCGGCTTCGTCGATGCCGGCCACGTCGTTGAAGGTGACCCGTGCGTCCTGTTCCTGGTCGTAGCGGCGCGCCTTGCTCTTGCCGATGCCGAAGATGCCGCCACCCATGCCGCCGCCCTGCTGCGCCGCGCGGCGATAGAGCCAGACGTAGAAGCCGATCAGCAGCAGCGCCGGCCCGAAGCCGAGCAGCAGGCTGGCCAGGGCGTTGCCTTCCTGGATCGGCACGGCGCTGATCTCGACCTTGTTGTTGATGAGGAACTCTTCCAGCCCGGGATCGACGAAGGCCGGCAGGGTGGTGGTGAAGGTGCTCGAGCTGCGGCTGGGCACCTGCAGCTTCTGGCCGGGCGGACGGTGCTCGGGGTCGTTGGCGGTCTCGGTCGGCGGCCAGGTCACCGGCGCGGCGAAGCGGCCTTCGATGCTGGCGCCCTGGCTGTAGATGGACTTGACGTTGCCCTTGGCCGCTTCCTGCTTGAAGATGGTGTAGGGCACGGTGACCGGCGCATCCGCGCCCTGGTAAAAGATCTTGGCCACGAAGTAATTGGCCAGCAGCACCAGCACGAAGATCAGCCAGGCCCGGCGCGGCGGCATCTTGTTCTGGCCGGGCTTGTTCGGCCCGCCCGGCTGCCGGCTGCCGAAGGGCAGTCCCGGCCTGGAGGCATTGGGTATGTTGTCGCGTTTCATGGAGTCATCCGGTTGGCAGTGCAGTGTCGCGGAACGGCTTACTCTTTCAGGCTCATGCTAGCGCAAACCGTTCCTGGGCATGCTGCCCCAATCCAGTGCCGGTTCGCGCCATGGACGGGTCCATGCCGGGCCAGGCGCATGATCGCGCCCGTTCGCTCGACGCAAGACGCGATTCCGGCGCAAGACGCTCCTTGCATGATCGCCCGCCGCGGCCGGGCCGCATGCCTGCAGGAATTGCCTTCTTACCTGGCCAGCGGCAGGGTGGCCAGCCGATCCAGGATTTCCGTACGCACTGCGTCGCTGACATCCATCTCCCGCAATGCTGATGGCCAGTGCTCCCTGGCCAGGGCGACCGTCTGCCTGACGGCGGCCCTAGCGATGCGCTCCGCGATGCCGGCCTGGCGCGCGATGGCGGCATAGGCATCGAGGGTTTCCCGGCGTTGCAAGTCATCGATGGCGACATTGGTGGCGAAGCCGCGAAAACCCGGCAGCGCCGCGACACAGACGATGTCATAGGCCGGCGACAATTCGGGCAGGGCGCCGTCCCGATACAGCACGGAAAAATTCTTGAGGTGGGCATCGGAATTGCCGATGAGGGCATTCACCGCCTGACGAATGAAGAACTGCCGCACATCCTCGATGCCGCGCGGGCTAAAGCGGTCGAGCACGCGCAGCAGCTTGACGAAGCTCGCCGCGCCGGCGTACTTCTGTGCGGGCATGAGGGTGAGCAGCTGGCAGGCGTCTTCCATGTGCAACGGGCCGCCGGCGGTGCGGTCGAAGCGCTCCACCGCCAGGAAGCGGGTGTCCGGCCCGAGCGCTTCGACCAGGTCGGGATGGTCGGCCATGTCGCGCATGGCGACCGGCCGGCATGTCGCCACCTGCACCCCGGCCATCGAGGCCAGCTGCATGCAGGCGTATTCATTGAGCACCTGCGCATCGTCGCCGGGCAGCGGCAGCTTGGCGATCAGGTCGGACTGGCTGCCCCTCACCGGCAGGCAATAGCGTTTGCCATTGCGGGCAAGCGACAGCGCCAGCTTGTCCTGCACGCCGGACAGCGAAGCGGCGCCCTCGGCCGCCGCTTCCGGCACGCCGATCTCCAGGTTATCGGCGCCGCCGGTGACGCCGAAGGCGCGCGCGGCCGCCGTCAGCCGGTCGAGGTTGGCCGGGCGGATCCTGATTGCGCCCGGCAGGTCCTCCCCGGCCGCCGCCAGGATGCCGAAGTCGTCCATGTCCTGGACCTGTTTGCGGGTTGCCGCCAGGCGCCGGCGCAACGCGCCTTCGGGCAGCAGGCCGGCAAAGAAGGGCGGCAGCTCGCCGCGCTCGCGGTACACCGCCGGATCGAAATGATTGCCCAGGGTTTCCCGGGTCAATCCTTCCTCACCCGGCACCGTCATCGACAGGGACAGCGTCGGCCGCCGCAGATCGGCCAGATAGGGCTCGGCCGCGACGAAGCGCGTCACCCGGCCGGCTTCGCACAGCCACCCGGCCAGGCGGTCGTGCAGCCATACCTCGACATAGCGGGGCGCCAGGCCGTCACTCATGGCCGTCCTGGTTGAAGAGACGGTCGATGGTGGACGGCACGTCATCCGGCCCGACCGCCTTCCCTGCCAGCAGCCGCTCCACCTCGGGCAGAAGATGGCGGGGAATCAGCATCCATTTTGCGTCCATGGCGCTGGCCAGGGCTTCCAGCGTACTCGCCTGGGCATCCTTGCGGCCATTGAGAATGGTGCTGATGTGGGAAGCAGGCATGCCGGTCAGCTGGCTGATCTCCGCCAGGTTCCTGTCAAGCAAGGCCTTTCGCTGTTTCAGTTGCTGGAAGAGGCGCATTTAAGCTTTCGTGTAATTTGTCACTCTAAATTACATTATCGTATAAATTTACGCCAACGTTTTTATTCTGGTATTATACCAAAGTATAAAACTATAGCGTTTTTTATACTTTAGAATAATTTGGCACCATCTGGAGTGTCAGGCAGTTGCCTCGTGAAGCGAAGACGAGGCGACGGCGCCGTTTTCTTGATGAGGGCATGATCCTGCCTGGGCGCCGGGATGGGTTGGACACACTTCTCGAGGCTGCTCCTCAGGCGCTGAGTGCAGGCGCGGAAAGCGTCAACCTCACGGATGCGGAAAGACCAGTTAAAGCCTGGCTGTCTACAGGACAACGGTACATCACATATGCGTCGACATACCCAACGCATGATGTCGAAACGCTTGCGGCAGCGTTCCGACGATGGAGAAGCCGGACTCTTCCCACAGCGAGGCCACGGCCTGGTTCGTGCTGACGACGAAATTGAACTGCATGTCGAGCCAGCCTGCTTTCCTTGCCTCGCACATGCAACGCGGGCCCACTTCGCGACCTATTCCCTGGCCGCCGCGCCTTGGCCGAACCTGCAAGCATCCTCCTCAGCGGCATCGTCGGCGAAGACACAGCTCGTCCTTGGCTTTACGGCTTCCTGGAAGATTGGCCACATGGCGGGGAAGCATGGGCGGGTCGAGAATGCGATGGGACCAGGATGCCAAGGCGGCGCTTCCTCTTGTGCACGTCAACGAAACGAAGCATTTCCAGGAGACGTTCCTCATCTTCCGGTTTGAAGCCGCACGTGGCGGTGAAGTCATTCGGATTTTCATAGGTGCCGAACAACATGTCCCACCATGCGATGTCGCCGTAGTTGTTCCGGTGCCGCTCGTATTGGTGGTGAGTCCTGTGCATCTCCGGCCGCTGGAAGACGTATCCGACCCAGTGCGGCGTTCTCACGCTGGCATGGTAGAAGAAGGTGCCCAGGGCCGAGTAGAGCGCAAAAAAGCCGCCACCTGCAGCCGACAACCCCAGCAGCATGTAGACCAGCACGCCGCCGATGAGGGCATTGACGGCCATTTCAATGGGGTGCTTATAGAACGCGGTGATCACTTCCAGCCGCTGCGGACTGTGGTGGATCTGGTGAAGGTGCTTCCAAAGAAAGTCGCTCTCGTGGCGCGCCCGATGCCACCAATAGAAAACGAAGGTGCCGATGAAGTAGGCGATGAGACCGCCCGCCCAATCCGGTATGCGCCCGGAAAGCGAAAACACGGCGTATTCCGGGTGCCAGCGTTCCCACAGAAGGCCCGCGACAAGCATGACGCCCAACTGGGCGAGATTGATGGCAAAGACCCGTATCGGCCATGTCCTGACTGCCGGGAGCTTCCAACCCGGAACCAGCCTTTCCAGGAAAAAGAATGCGATGAACGCGCAAGATACCCAGGCCCACATTTCCCGCTCCTTCCGACGATTGATATGGGTCGGAGTGTAGAAAGGGCGCGCGGGACGTTCCATCGGCCAATGAAGGGGTATCGGGATGCAGTACCCGTCGTACCGCAAGCGAAGGCGGAGCCGATGGCGGCGAGCGGTTTACCGATTTGAGCTTGGCAACTTACCGCTGCCTCAACGCCTGTTCGGCATCGCTGCGGCATCCTTGCGGCATGCGTACACGCATGAAGGCGTGCAGCGCGAGGGCGAAGCAGGGCGTCGAGCGGCATGCTGCCGCAATCCTCCTGCCCACCCTGGCATCGGACTGGCTTAAAACTCCTCCCAGCCGTCTGCCGACGAGTGACCGGGCAGCGCAGCCGGGCGCTTGCCGCTTGCCGGTTTCTTCAGCACCGGCGCCGTCCGGGCCGGGGCCGGCCTGCCGACTGCCGGTACCGACTTCGCTTGCCGCACGGCCGGAAGCGCCACAGCGCTTGACTGCATGCCGTCGATCTTGAACACCCGCACCGACTGCGCCAGTCCGGACGCCTGGTCCTGCATCGCTTCGGCGGCGGCAGCGGCCTGCTCTACCAGCGACGCGTTCTGCTGGGTCACCTGGTCCATCTGCACGATGGCCTGGTTGATCTGCTCGATGCCCACGCGCTGCTCTTCGCTGGCGGCGGTGATCTCGCCGATGATGTCCGACACCCGGCGCACGCTCTCGACGATCTCGTTCATGGTGGCGCCGGCCTGGTCCACCAGCCTGGCGCCGTCATCCACTTTTTCCACCGAATCGGAAATCAGGGTCTTGATCTCCTTGGCAGCATTGGCGCTGCGCTGCGCCAGGCTGCGCACTTCGGACGCCACCACCGCAAAGCCCCTGCCCTGCTCGCCGGCGCGCGCCGCTTCCACCGCCGCATTCAGCGCCAGGATGTTGGTCTGGAAGGCGATGCCATCGATCACGCCGATGATGTCCACGATCTTGCGCGAGGATTCATTGATGGACGCCATGGTGCTGACCACCTGCGTCACCACGGCGCCGCCGCGGCCGGCGACTTCGGACGCCGACAGTGCCAGCTGGTTGGCCTGGCGCGCATTGTCGGCGCTCTGCTTGACAGTGGAAGTCAGTTCTTCCATCGACGATGCGGTTTCCTCCAGCGAGCTTGCCTGCTGCTCGGTGCGGGACGACAGGTCCAGGTTGCCGGACGCGATCTGGCTCGACGCGGTGGCGATGGTGTCGGTGCCGCCGCGGATATCGCTGACGATGCGCTGCAGGTTGTTGTTCATGTCCTTCAGCGCCTGCTGCAGCTGGCCGACTTCGTCGCTCGATTCGATTTCGACGCGGCCGGTGAGATCGCCGTCGGCCACGCGGCGCGCCACCGCCAGCGCATTGCGCATCGGACGGGTGATGCTGCGGGTGAGCCACCAGGCGCTGGCCACGCCGATCGCCACGCACAGCAGGGCCAGCAGGATGACGCGATTGCGGCTTTCCTGCTTGATGACGGCGATGTCGGCGGCGAGCTTGTCGAGGTAATCGCGTTGCGCGGTGACGAATTCCGCCACCGTCGCCTGGTAAGCTTCGGCCGCCGGCAGATAGCTCTTGTCCAGCAGCGCATTGGCTTCCTCCAGCCTGCCGTCCTGCTTCAGCTTGATCACCTGATCGCGGGTGGCGAGATAGGTCTTGCGGATCTCCATGGCCTTGGCGAAGGCCTGCTTCTCCTGCTCGCGGCTCAGCAGCGGCTCGATCTTCTTGACGATCTCCGAGGTGCTCTTCGTGGTCTCTTCCGCCTTCCTGGCGAAGAAAGACGCAAGCGATGCATCGCTGCTCTTGGCAATGGCAGTGGTGCGATTCACCGCGACATCGATGTTGCGGCTCCAGTCGCTGGCGAGGCGCTCCTTCTTGATCGGCTCGTCGAGCATGCGCTCCGCGGCATCGGCCACGGCATTGAGCTTGAGGATGCCGATGAGGGTGGTGAGAATGGAGAGTCCGAGCACGATGGCAAAGCCGAGCGCGAGCCGGTTGCCGATCTTCATCTTGGTGAGGATAGTCATGGTGAGGCAGAGTGGTTGAGCAGCATGAGCCGCATGCCGACGTCGAGCGGAGTCCAGCCATGCCGTTCAGGTCGGCACGGCGCATGACTTTGGCCGAAGGGCAGCGGACAGGCGCGGTATTGTCGGGTGGTGCAGCCATGAAGGCCGCAACGTCAGCAATCGATGCGGGCAGCGTTCCCATTGCAGCGGGACGCTCGAGGGAAAGGACTAGGGTGAATGCTTCATGAACCGGTTCGCCAATATTGATCTTGATGTATCCAATGTCACCCGGTCGGCTTGCCGGCCCGTGCCAGGTAGCGGAAGCCGGGAAAGCGCCGATCTTTATCGGGTTTGCCTTGTCGTTTGTTTTTCCGCGCCGGGCATGTTCCTGCACTCACGGGAGGAAGCATCGCGGCGCCAGGCAGAGAAGCTGCCCGCATGGAAACCACGGCGCAGGCCGCACGTTTCCGTGGGGAAAGAATGATAGCGCCAGATATGGGTGCGATCCATCAAAAAGTACACTGAAATAGGCGAACACGCTTTCCTAGAGAATTTGGTTGCTTACAAACAACTGAATTCATTAACGAACGATTAACGGTTCGTGCCGCTATATCCGAGTGAGTGCACGTTCATGGAGCTAAATCCTCATATTTTCCGAGAAGGCTGGCAGGTTCGAGGCTCAAAACGTGGTCGTGGCCCTTGCCTGTCCGCCGGCTCCATGAAACGGACTTCGCACTGATTATTTGGGAGGCTTTTCCACGTCCGTAATCAACGTCCCATTGGCATCCTCGGAATTGTCGCACCTGACTTCAAACTTTATTCTTGCTCCCGGCCGCATGTGGTTCACCATAAGCGGTATTTCATATGACCCCTCGGCGTGCAACCATTCATCAGCAGTTTTTCCTTCGTTGTTATCCTTATGCCACCACACACGCGCATCAACCTTGACAGGGCCCCCGCTTACATTTTTACCGATGCCAATAACGGTAAACGTTTCCGAATTTTCCGGATGGATTTCACTGCGCAATAAGCAGCCGGACGGGTTAGGGAGGGGACCCGATGGAACCGAGCCGCCGCTCCCGCTCCCGGACTCGTGCCACTGCCTAACAAGGTTTCGCCGGGCATTGGCGATCTCTTTTGTGTCTACAAATTGTTTCAGCGTCCATCCGGTTAACGGATCAGTCCCGCCTCTTACATAAAACTTTTGTCCATTCTGATAGACCACCTGTCCCCTGTATTTTGTTTGCCGGCCTTTGTCATCAAGCACAGGCGGATCGTTCTGAAAGAAGTAGGTGTTTAGTAAAAAGTCCCCCATTGCCTTCGCAGTAGGAGATTTGCCAAGATTTGCCACTTGCACCAAGTTCTTCCACTGGTCCCACGTAAGCAGACCGACTGCCCCTGCAACGGCAGTATTTTTGACTTCCATCAGCAGATCCCATAACCCTATTGCGAGACCTCGCAGCTGCTCCCCATCCAACACTTCGCTACTTGAAGCGATTTGCATGCCATTGACTTGTCGACCGCTCCGCGCCCTGACGCTTTCAGCGGAGGAGATGACAGGACCTGCTGGATTAACGGACACAGGCATCCCTGCTCCCTGCCCGACTGTAACTGCTGTTGCCATGAAGGACTCCCCATTTAAATTGATTCACGCCTCGTCAGCTCAGGCCGAACCGAAGGCTTCCAGGCTTAGCAAGCCCAATGCCAAATTCACTGACGTGCTTGATCAACATGAGAACCAAGAATCCGCTCTCAACGTTAACATGGGGCGCGCAGGCCCAGGCCTATTCTTCGTTCAACTCTATGGTCGCCGTGTCACTGGGCTTTTCAGCGCCGTCGCATCTGATATGGAACACAACGCTTCCGCCAAGTTGAACATTATCGACATTGAGCATCACACTGCCAAAATTTTGCGCATGAGCTTCCGCCGGCATGATGCCGAATGGGTCCTTGATTATCTCGGCGTCCAATGTAACGAGGCCGCCGTTCCGATTCTCGCCAATGCCAGTCACGAGAAATAGATCCATTTCGATTTCATGAACCATCGTCCTTAAGATGCAACCAGAGCCCGATGGATTGGATGGACCGACGAAACCCGGGACTTTAGGGGGAATCGATTCGAAGCGATCAATATCATGCGCGCTTTTTGTTGGCAGCCGCATCTTCGGCCTCAATCCGGTCCTGGAATCTTTTTCGCCCACCACATACAAACCCTTCCCATCCCGGAGAACAGGTCTGCCTCGGTTGTCCGTCAGCGGCGTCTTGTCTTTCCTGTACACCGGCTGGCCTTCATTCAACGCATAACTATCCAGCAGCCACGTTCCGAATTTCGGAAGATTCAGCGCCTTCTCCCTGAACGCGGACTGCACCAGATTTCGTATCTGAAGAGCCGAAAGAGAAAGCAACGCGCTTGCCGCAGCGACGGAAAGAGTAGACAAGCCATTGACGAACACATTCCAGGATTTGCCGAAAACATCAATGGAGATTTCCCCGCCACCGCTTGCAACCAGGTTGACGCCGCCAGCGGGAAGGCTGGGATGAGGTCGATTGACCGGTGCGGTCGATGGCTTCTTATCAAAGCCGATTGCTGTTGCCATGCTTGGCCCTTACTGAATTGATTCGAATGTCGTTCAACCAGTCCACTGAAGGCTTCAGGAAGTGTGTTTTCGGTATCCGGATATGGTCGTGGTTCATTCACGCTCGATCCGCGTCTTCTTGCTGAGACGGCACGAGGTTAACATGGCGAACCGGGCGCCGGTATGGCAATCACGCTCGCAACGCTTCCATTGCGTTCTGCACCGTTTCAGACGTGGATGGGAATGCGCCAAGCTGATGTTCCAGCCACCGAACCGCATCCCCGCGTCGGCGACGGTCGCAAGGGCCGCGAGCCGACTCGGTCAGGGGAAACGACCATTTGCCCGCTTCGTCCCGCTGCCTTACTTCTTGAGCGAACGAATCACCCGGCAGGGATTGCCCGCGGCCAGCACGTCATCCGGAATGTCTTTGGTGACGACGCTGCCGGCCCCGATCACGGTGCGCCGGCCGATGCGCACGCCGGGGCAGATCACCGTGCCGCCGCCGATCCACGCATCCTCGCCGATCTCGATCGCTTCGCCAAGCTCAAGGCCGGAGGCACGCTCCGCCGCGTCGAGCGGATGGGTGGCGGCATAGACCTGCACCGCCGGGCCGAACATCACGCGCGCGCCGATGCGTACCGGCGCGATGTCGAGGATGACGCAATTGAAGTTGAAGTAAACCTTGTCGCCGAGCGTGATGTTGCCGCCGTAGTCGCAATAAAAAGGCGGCTCGATCCACACGCCTTCTCCGGATGCGGGAATCAGCTGCCTCAGCAGCCGCAGCCGCTCGGCGGTCTGTGCTTCATGGCTGTCGTTGAACATCTTGAGGAGGAGGCGGGCCGCGCGGCGCTCGTCGCGCAGCTGCGGATCGGCGGGATCATAGAGCTCGCCGGCGAGCATCTTTTCCTTTTCGGTTTTCAAGCAGCCTCCTCGGCATCCGGGCACGCCAGGAAGGATGTCCGGCTGACGGCCATGCCGCATAGACAGGAGAATGTGTCGCTGGTTCAGCGCGGCATGGATCGCCCTCGCGAAGGGAGGGTGCCACGGCCGCAGGCAGGAACGGTTTCTCAGATCCCGTGCAGGCTGAGCGAGCGCACCGCCGCCCTGAGCTGGCGGTAGAGCAGCGCCTGCTCCTCCTCGCCCATGTCATGGAACATCAGCCGCTCGATCGCCGCCACCTCGCCGTCGCAGCGCCGCAGCACTTCCTCGCCGGCCTCGGTCAGGCTGATCTGGATGATGCGTCCGTGCGAAGGGTCGGGCGCCCGGCCGATCCAGCCCTTCGCCTCCAGCGCCTTCACCATTTCATTGGCGGATTGCGGCGACACCATGGTGCGTTCCGCCAGCTGGGCATTCGAAATGCTGCCGAGCGAGCGGAACACCGAGAGCGCGGTGTAGTGCGGCACCGTCAACCCGATCGGCGCGAGCGCATCGCGCATGCGCTTGTTGAGCACGTGGTCGAGGCGGCCGATCAGGTAGGCGACGCCGGAAGGCTTTTGCGGCCCGGCGCCGGGCCCTGCTTGTTTTTTCGAGGCCATAAAAAATTTTCTTGTCATTCCGGGGACGTGCGTATAGTATAAGCCACATATCAGGCTACCTGATATTACTCTCACACATCAGGAGACATTGTATGTCCAAATACGAAGCCCGTTGGAAAACCGTCGACGTCCAGGTGGAAGCCGGCATCGGCTGGATCACCCTCAACCGCCCGGAAAAGCGCAACGCGATGAGCCCGACGCTCAACCGCGAGATGATCGACGTGCTGGAGACCCTGGAACTCGACGACGAAGCTCAGGTGATCGTGCTCACCGGCGCCGGCGACGCCTGGACCGCCGGCATGGACCTGAAGGAGTATTTCCGCGAGACCGACGGCAAGCCGGAAATCATGCAGGAACGCATCCGCCGCGACTGCTCGCAATGGCAGTGGAAGCTACTGCGCATGTACAGCAAGGCCACCATCGCCATGGTCAACGGCTGGTGCTTCGGCGGCGCCTTCTCGCCGCTGGTCGCCTGCGACCTCGCCATCGCCGCCGAAGATGCGGTGTTCGGCCTGTCGGAAGTGAACTGGGGCATCCCGCCGGGCAACCTGGTGAGCAAGGCCGTGGCCGACACCATGGGCCACCGCCAGGCCCTGCACTACATCATGACCGGCGAAACCTTCACCGGCGCGCAGGCGGCGCAGATGGGCCTGGTCAACAAGGCGGTGCCGAAAGAGCAGCTGCGCGAAGAGGTGATCAAGCTGGCTGAGAACCTGCTGCAGAAGAATCCGGTGGTGCTGCGCTATGCCAAGCAGGGCTTCAAGCGCTGCCGCGAACTGACCTGGGACCAGAACGAGGACTACCTCTACGCCAAGACCGACCAGTCCAACTACCGCGATCCGGAAAAGGGCCGCAAGGAAGGCCTGAAGCAGTTCCTGGACGACAAGACCATCAAGCCCGGCCTGCAATCCTACAAGCGCTCCTGAAGCGCAGCGGGCCACGAACCGCACACACGAGAGGGCCGGCTTCACGCCGGCCCGTCGCTCCATATTCCATCTCGAGGAGACTGAGATGCTCAAGACCGATCTGCTGATCGGCGGCGAATCGCAAGCCGCTTCCAATGGCGCCACCTTCGAGCGCCGCAACCCGCTCGACGGCAGCGTCGCCACCGTCGCCCCCGCCGCCACCGTGGCCGACGCCATCGCCGCCGTCGAGGCCGCCGAGCGCGCCTTCCCGGCCTGGGCCGCCATGGGTCCGGGCGAACGCCGCGGCCTGCTGATGAAGGCCGCCCAGGCCCTCGAAGCCAAGGCCGACGCCTTCGCCGCCGCCGTGGCCGCCGAAACCGGCGGCTCGGCCATGTGGTCCGGCTTCAATGTCCATCTGGCCGCCGGCATGCTGCTCGAAGCCGC
>NZ_FZOT01000029.1 GCF_900188095.1 Noviherbaspirillum humi
CAGGACCGTGAAACGACTTTGCGCCGATGATAGTGCTGCAACCAGTGTGAAAGTAGGTCATCGTCAGGCTCTTACCCGAAAACGCCCCGCCTCATAAAGAGTGCGGGGCGTTTTGCTTTGTGCGGACGCTTTGCGCGGACGCTTTGTGCGAACGGTCTCGCGAAATCTGCGCCGGGCTCGTTCGCATCGATTGGCCAAACTGAACGGACGAATCCTTGAGTCCGAATGCGGTTTCGCGTGGCTAAGGAATTTTTAGCAGGCCGCCTTTGCCGCCGAAAAGCTGGCCGCCTTTCAGGCTTGGAAAAAATTGACTTGAATCAAGCGAATCCCCGTATCTCGCTCCTACCATCGTCGACTGATGAGTCATGAATGATGGCGTCCGCTTCCTGCCAAGTGCATCGGATCGGGCGAGCAATGCGGCCATCGGCTCGTCAAAAAGATCTATATAACGAGGCATCCCATGTGTAGATCATTCGTCAACAGACAGTCTTTAGGAAGCCATGCATGTGCATTACCCTCACCCCTGATTCGACGACCTTGGGCATTGCATTCATGGATGATGCCCATGACGCATTGCACCGAAAGCTTGATCAGTTCTCTGCGCTTTCCGATGACGCGTTTGCCTCGGCCTTTGAGGAATTGATCGAGAATGTCCGCGCGCACTTCGCGGAAGAAGAACAGGCGATGCAAGCGATCGACTTCGCCGGCACCTCATGTCATCGCGGTCAGCATGTGCAGGCGCTGAGTGCGCTTCACCATGCCCTTCAACGCATCAGGGAAGGCGCGATTGCAGAGGGAAGGGAGGTCATTGGCCTGTTCTCTCAATGGCTCAATTTTCATATCGGATCGATGGATGCGATGCTGGCCCTGGTCATGCGTGATGTCCAAGCAGAGAAGGCCAGCTGCGTGGCGGCTTGAAATTAGCAAGGGGACGCGCCAGTCCTGTGATCGGCATCGGAAGATGAGTTCCGCTCAAGGTAGTATTGCTCTCGCCGGTACTTGCTTGGTGCAGGCATTCGCCGAACATGGGACGCTGAGCCGAATCCTCCACTGGTGCCTATTTGAGTGCTGAATATCGAAGTGCGTCTTCGGCGTCAGGATATCCGGTCGATCGCAAACTGTTCCGCGACGTCGAGGATCGGAAAGCGTGCGATTCCGTTGCCGAGATTGACCTGCGCGAGCCGGATCATGGCGATGGCGTTGTTCAGTTGCTGTATCGCCGCGTCGTCCTCGCCGCTCGCGGAATTCAACTCCGCCAGCTGGTCGGAGATCAGGCGCTGAGCCAGCTGTAGACCTTCAAGCTGCCCCAGGAGGCGGGAGCGGTCGGAGGGTGCCAGCGTGGCAAGGTAGTCATCAATCTTCATGGTGTTTCGGGTTCGCGGACACGGCACTCCTGATGGCAACCCCTCAACGGCTGTCTGCCTTGAGGCGAGGAGGCCGCTTTTCGCAGTGCGTTTGCTGGATGCCAATCCGCCGGCGAGGCCGATGGCGACGGGGGCTCCAATCCTAACCTAGAAGATGCCGCTTGGAAATTCTCATGCTGGCAAGATTCGCCTTCTGTACACATCTCATCACGAATGACAACGAACACCCAGGTCGCCGTAACACCGTTCAAGCTACATAGCGCTTGCGGCGTCCTCCGGTCATTGCAGGAACTGCGAAGGCCCTGCGACACCGACACCGCAGGCCGTGCCAGCGATGCGGATTATCGGGCTCGGTGCGTTCCCGCATCGAGCCGGTTCTCCGCACGCTGGGCCATGTTAAAGCTGCGCGGCATGCTCGTCTTGAGCGACAATGGCCCGTTTCCAATTCGACTTCCCGAGTATTTTCATGACCAAGCCCGCCGTCCTGATCGCCGCTCTCGCATTCGCCGCGCTGGCCTCCTTCGAGGCCTCCGCCGCCGTAACGGTGAAGGGCCAGACTTCCTGCGGCCAGTGGGCCCGGCAGCGCTCCGCCCACGGCCCGATGGAGGCCGCCAACAAGGCCTGGCTGCTCGGCTTTCTGTCGGGCGCTTCGGCCGCTAACGACGAGGATGCACTCGGCGGCACCGATCCGGAGGTGCTGTTCCAGTGGACCGATGCCTTCTGTCGCAAGAATCACACCGCCGACATCGATGATGCGGCCGCGATGCTGTACCGGGAACTGATACGCATCACGCCCAAATCCAAATGAGATGATCGCTTCGCGTCGGGACACCGGTCCTCGGCGCGGCCAGTGACTTCCTTTGCCCGCAAGCTCGACGACGCAACGTGCAAGAAACCCATCACAACCTGCCCTTTCTGCAGGAAACTCTGCTTTTCCTGGTATTGGCCGGGATCCTCATTCCGCTGCTGCAGCGCCTGCGCATCAATCAGGTGCTCGGATTTCTGACCGCAGGCATGTTCTTCGGACCATTCGGCCTCGGCCTGTGGAGCGGCGCTTTCCCGGCGCTTTCGCAGTTCACCTTCCATGAGCTCGACGCGGTGTCGGCGTTGGCCGAGCTCGGCGTGCTGTTCCTGATGTTCACCATCGGCCTGGAACTGTCTGCCGAACGGCTGCTGGCCATGCGGCGCTGGGTGTTCGGCGCCGGCGGCGCGCAGGTCGGCATCACCGCGCTGCTGATAGGCAGCATTGCTTGGCTGTTCGGCAATCGCGTGGAAGTGGCGCTGATACTCGGGCTGGTGCTGTCGCTGTCGTCCACCGCGGTGGCGATGCAGATCATGAGCGAGCGGCGCATGGTCAGCACGCCGCTCGGCCGCGCCGGCTTTTCCATCCTGATGTTCCAGGACCTGGCGGTGGTGCCGCTTCTGGTGCTGGTCGGCATCCTCGGCAAGGGCACAAGCGACGGCGCGGCGTCGCTGGCCTTTGTGATCTTGACCAAATCGCTCGGCGTGATCGCCCTCATCTACCTGATCGGACGTCGCCTGGTACGCCCGCTGTTTCATGCGCTGGTGAAGCCCGGCCGCTCCGACGTGTTCATGGCGCTGACGCTGCTCACCACGCTGGGTATCGGCGCGCTGACGGCCGCCACTGGCCTGTCGATGGCGCTGGGCGCGCTGCTGGCCGGCCTGCTGCTGGCCGAAACCGAGTTCCGGCATGAGGTGGAACTGACCATCGAACCCTTCAAGGGCCTGCTCATGGGCTTGTTCTTCATGTCGGTCGGCATGGGCATCGATGTGCGCGAAGTGGCGCGCTTTCCTGTCTGGCTGCCGCTGTCCGTGTTCGGCCTGTTCGCCATCAAGTCGGGCGTGATCGCCGTCATCATGCGACTTGGCCGCCTGTCCTGGGCCGATGCCGTCCAGGGCGGCTTGCTGTTGGGCCAGGGCGGTGAATTCGCCTTCATCGTCGTCGGCTATGCGATGGGCATCCGATTCATTGAGGCGGAGACCGGCCAATTCATCCTGCTGGTGGTCGGCCTGAGCCTGTTCGCCACGCCGCTTGCGGCCAAGGCAGGCATCCTGGTTGGCAGCGCCTGGCGCAAGGCGGCCGGCGCGGCGGCGGCCGAGGCGGATGCCGAACTGGCGGCGCTGCCCGACCGGAAGGTAATCATCGCCGGCTTCGGCCGCGTTGGGAAAATGCTGTGCTGCATCCTGCAGCGAAGTGACATTCCCTGCCTCGCGCTGGAGGATGATGCGACGGTGGTGGCACGCGAGCGGGCATTGGACTTCCCTGTCTATTTTGGAAATGCCTCGCGGCTGGAACTGCTGCGCAAAGTGCATGCGGAGCGGGCGTCGGCCATCGTGCTGACGATGAACCATCCCGGCGCCGCGCTCAATGCGGTGAAGGCGATACGGCGCGAGTTTCCCGGCGTGCCGCTGCTGGCGCGGGCGCTGGATGAAAAGCATGCGGTGGTGCTGAAGCAGGCTGGGGCCACCCTGGTCGTGCCGGAAACGCTGGAGGCGAGCCTGCAGCTGTCAGCGTTTGCGCTGCAGGCGCTGGGCGTGGCGGAGGAGGAGACCATGCGGGTGATCGATGAAGAGCGTGAACGGCATGTCAGGGTTTGGGGCTTGACATAGGGTGCGGCAGATTTAGCCTCGCTGCTGGTTGTCTCTTCATTAGAATTAGAAGCGTAGGCATTTATTCCTTATGGCTTCATGTTTTTCTATCGAAGGAATAAGGAATTCGGTTTTCAAGCTTTGCGTTACTCCGCTTCTTTCATCACCTTATTGGCAAGTGCCGAAGATTAGGGCGCGAAACAGAAGTGGCTGGCGCATTCTTTGCTAATTGGGAGTCCCTACTTTTTTATGGAGAACACTATGGGAGCTATTCAAGGGGCAGGAAGCAATACAGCCACTTCTTTTCAAAGCCAAGGAAACGCGGTTCCCACGTTTTCTAATCGGGCTGCGAGTGCGCCTGTAAATGTGGCGTCGATGCCTTCAAGCGAACGTTCCAATACACCGCGAGGTTCTCGTTCCCGGTCACCAGAAGCGATCAAAAAAGTATGCGAAACGGCTTATAGCAATTTCCAAGAACGCAGTTTGGAAACGGCGTTTTCTGGCAGTGTCGCATTCTTTATGGGCGTAGGAACATTTCTTCTTCTGAGGACCCCTGGTGGACTAAAAAATGCTGGTTGGGCCGCTCTAACGGGATTAACTGCCGCTGGAACTGCAAAGTTGGCTGGCTCTGAAGCTTATAAAAACTGGCAAGTAATTCAAACTCATTGCGCAGGCTACAAAGGCGAGTAATCAGTAAACGCATTGTGAAAACAGTCATTTGCGCGGCAGAGTATGGCTGCAAGCAGAATGGGGCGGCAGGCTGATTACCACTCTCCGCCCGGCTAATATTGGGCACATTCGCAATGTGACTTTCCCGGTCTATTGCTCACCTACTGAATGAGCTGGCATTAGGCCGCTTCCGCCTCCCCCCAGGACTGCACCTGGTTTTCCTCCACCTGCACTTGGTTGCGCCCCTTCCCCTTCGCCGCATAAAGCGCCAAATCGGCGCGCTTGACCAGCGTCTGCAGGCTGTCTTCCTCTCGCAGCGACGCCACGCCTATGCTGAGCGTGACGCCGCACAGCAAGTCGGCTGACGATTCCATGCGATGGCGGATGCGGTTGGCCAGGGCCATGGCGCCGTTCAGATCGGTCTCCGGCATTAGCACCGCGAATTCATCCCCGCCCATGCGGCACAGGCAATCGATGCTGCGCAGCTCCTGCTGCGCCAGCTCCACGAAGCGCTGCAGCACCCGGTCGCCGGCGTCGTGGCCCTGGGCATCGTTGATCGGCTTGAAGTTGTCGAGGTCGACCAGCATCAGCGAGACCGGCTGCCCGGTGCGGGCGGTCCGCGCCTGTTCCCGGCCGCCGATGTCGAAAAAGGCGCGGCGGGAAAAGGCGCCGGTGAGGAAGTCATGGTTGGCGGCGTGCTCGGCCATCAGCACGATGCGGCGGTGGGCGATCAGCAGGCCGCCCAAGATGAGGACCGGCAGGGCGAAGGCGCCGGCGGCCAGCACCAGCACGTTGCCGCTGGAGGGCTCCAGCAGCGATGCCGGGGCGGCGGCGGAGACCAGCTGGCGCATTATCCGCAGCAGGTGACCGGCGCTGATCAGCAGGCACATGCTGAGGATGAAGATCTTCGGATAGTAAGGCCGCCGCCATTCGGCGCGGGCATGCAGCACCGTGAAGCCGATGCCGGCGGCGACCGCCGCCTGGAACAGGGAGGCGACCAGGGTGCGCGCCAGGAAGGAATCGACCACGTAGTGGAACCAGGCGATCAATACGGTAAGGAGGGCGATGGCGACCGCCCAGGCGCGCATGTGCGGCGGTCGCCTGAAGAGGTGGCGGTAGCCGAACAGGGCGGACGCCGATGCCGATGCATAAACCGCGTTCGCGATTTCGTAGGCGAACACCGGCGACAATTCGCGGCCATAGGCATACAGGATGTTGCCGGCCATGCCCAGCACGCTGGCCAGCAGCATCTGGCTGATGCCGCGCACACCCTGTTCCCGGAAGGAGAACAGCACCAGGAACGTGACGAAGCAGAGCAGGGAGGCGATCAGGAAGATTTCTTTGGTGCTTAACATGGCAATGCGTGGAAGGGCGTCGCGATCATGCGGCCGGAGGCGGCAGTTCGCGCGATGACAAGGTGACTGCTTTTCTGGAGGCGACCCCGGGGCCGCGAAGATGGCGTGGGCTGTCGTGAAAAGCCTGGTGCCGTTCAGGCGTTTTGATTCGAAACATCGAATGCGAGGATTGCTTGATTTTCCTCAAGGCAATTAAAACCCGTTTCCGGTATGGACGCAAGGGATGCCTACTTGGTATCCACAACATGCGAGAGACTTTGTAACAAAAATTGAATTTCAGCAACTTTGTGTGATAAAGTCGCCGGGTTCATACGTCAAATCTTGCCGAGGAATCGCTTGGGAATGAAGGCTGGCATGTACCGTTCGAGCGCCGTCGCCATCCCTGGCGAGGGAGCGGCACGACCATGAATGCGCCGACGCCGGAGCTCAAGAGCCGCCTGTTGGCCGCGCGCCTGCCGTCGCTGCCCCAGGCACTCATCAAGCTGATGCAGGCCTGCGCCGATGATGACGTCGGCATGAAGGAACTCGGCCAACTGGTCGCCCAGGATGCGGCCCTCGCCGCCCGGGTGCTGCAGGTGGCGTCCAGCCCGGCATATCACCATGGCGGCCACCCGGCCGGCATCGATCAGGCCCTGGCCACGATGGGCCTGGACATGGTGCGCACCCTGCTGCTGACCCAGTCGGTGTACCAGACCTTCCAGGATCCGGGCGGCGCCGGGCTCGACCTGCGCGCCTTCTGGATCCACGCCATCAGCGCCGGCCTCACCGCCCGCATGCTGGCCCAGCGCCAGGGCTATCCCAATACCGATGAAGCCTATCTCGCCGGACTGCTGCATGACATCGGCCGCCTTGCGCTGGTGTCGGCCTTGCCGGAAAAATACGCCGCCAACTTCCATGCCGAGGAAGACGGCGCCTTGTGCGCGCTCGAGGAACGCACGCTGGAAATCACCCATGCCGAGGCCGGGGCGCTGATGATGGAGCGCCTGGCGCTGGACTCCTTCCTGGCCGACAGCATCCGTTACCACCACGCCGCGCTGCCGCGGCTGCAGGATGCGCATCCGCTGGTGCGCATCGTCGCTGGCGCCGACCGCCTGCTGAACATGCCGTCCGAGGATGGACCGGCCCGCGCCGGCATCCTGGCGGCCACCGGGCTGTCGGAAGGCGATCATCGCAAGCATCAGGCGTCGCTCGCGGTCGAGGTGAAGCGGGTAGCGGACATGCTCGGCATCGAACTGCCGCCGCCGGCGCCGGCCCAGGCCGCCGCCGCGGCAATCGCCGCCCGCGCCGCCTCTGCCGCCGACAATCCGCTGCAGGATTCGATGCGCGACCTGCTGCTGATCGAAAAGACGCTGGCCGGGCTGCGTCGCCAGGGCGATGCGGAAAGCTGCGTGCGCGCCATCGTCAAGGCGGCGATCATCCTCTTCGATTTCTCCGACGCGGTGGTGCTGGCCCAGGCGCCAGGCGCCCGCGCATTGATGCCGACGGCGCTGCCGCCCGGCCGGCAACGCCTGGCCGGGCTGTCCCTGCCGGCCAGCGACGACAACCTCGCCGGCCGCGTGGCGCGCCATGGCCGGCCGGCGCTGCTGGCGCCGCCGGCGCAGCCGTCCGTCGCGGAAGAGCAGCTGCTGCGGTTCTTCCAGGCCGAGGCGCTGGTGGCATTGCGGGTGCAGGGAGCGGACGATAGGCCGCTGGTGCTGGTGGGCGCCACCAGCGCCTTGCAGGCGACGCGCCTGGCGCAGCGGCTGGCACTGCTGCAGGAGTTCGGCGGCCAGGCCGGCGCCGTACTGGCCGCGGCCGGCGGCGCGGGTGCGGCGGCGGCAAGCGAACAGGATTTCAGGCTGGCGGCGCGGCGCGTCGCGCATGAAGTCAGCAATCCGCTCGCGATCATCCGCAACTACCTCGGGGTGCTGCAGAAGAAGGCGGAAAGCGCCGAGCCGATCAGCGCGGAGCTCGGCACCATCGAAGAAGAACTGGACCGGGTCGGCCGCATCGTGCACGACTTCGCTCAGCCGGAACGCGCCGTCGAGAACGCGCGGGAGGCCAGCTGCGACGTGAACGCGGCGCTGATCCATGTGGCGCGGATGTTCATCGAGAGCGGCTCCCTGCCGAACGGCCTGCAGATCGCGCGCCATGTATCGCCGGAGCCGGCGCTGGCGGCGATCGACGAGGGCAGCCTGCGGCAGGTGCTGCTCAACCTTGTGAAGAATGCGGTCGAAGCCATGCCCCACGGCGGACGCATCGACCTGCGCAACAACGGCATGGTGGAGCGCGACGGCAGCAGTTTCATCGCGGTGGCCGTCAGCGATACCGGACCCGGCATTCCGGACAGCGTGCGCGCGCGCCTGTTCCAGCCGGTGGCGAGCGACAAGGATGGCGCCAATCGCGGCATCGGACTGTCGATCGTGCATGACCTCTTGCGCCGCCACCGCGCCCACATCGCCTGCCGCAGCAGCCGCGGCGGGACGAGTTTCGACATGCTTCTGCCGGCCTACCCCGGGCCGGCGGCTGCCGCGCTGCATCAGGAGACAAAGTGAAACCGCAGGATTTGACGGCAGGCCTGTCCTGGCTTTCTGCCACGGAGGACTCGCAGGAGGCGGCAGGAGGCCCGTCGCGGCTGCTGCTGGTCGATGATGAACCGAAGCTGCTGGCCAGCCTGCATGCGCTGCTCGACGGGCGCGGCTTCGCGCTGACCACCGCCAGCAGCGGTTCGGCGGCGATCGCCGAGCTGGGCCGCGCCCGCTTCGATCTGGTGCTGCTCGATCTCGGCATGCCGGACATGTCCGGGCACGACGTGATGGATTTCATCAACGCCGGCAGGATCACCACCGAGGTGATCGTGCTGAGCGGCCATACCGGCATCGATGCCGCCATCGGCGCCATCAACCGGCAGGCCTATGGCTATCTGCGCAAGCCGTACCGCCAGGACGAGCTGCTCAACCTGGTGCGCAACGCGCTCGAGCGGCGCAAGCTGGCGACCGAGAACCGCAGCCTGTTCGCCCGGCTGGCGCATTCGGAAAAGATGTACCGCTTCCTGATCGACAGCTCGCCCGACATCATCTACACCCTCGATCCGGAAGGCCGCTTCACCTACATCAACCGGCGCGTCACCGAGCTGCTCGGCTTCGACCGCGACGCGCTGATCGGCGCGCCGTACACCATGCTGGTGCATGAGGACGACATCGAGCGGGCGCGTTATGTCTTCAACGAGCGCCGGGTGGGCGAGCGCGCCAGCCGCAATGTCGAGCTGCGCCTGAAGTGCCAGGACCCGGCCAAGGACAAGCGCCGCTTCGAAACCTCGCTGCGCACGATTTCCTTCAATTCCATCGGCCTGTACGACGAAGGGGAACCGGGCGCCGAATACCGCGGCACGTACGGCATCGCCCGCGACGTGACGGAAAAGCGGCGCGCCGAGGAGCTGATCACCTACCAGGCTTACCACGACATCCTCACCGACCTGCCGAACCGCGCCCTGTTCCACGACCGGCTGGAGCTGGCGCTGGCCCACGCGCGCCGCAAGAACCAGCACCTGGCGCTGATGTTCATCGACCTCGACCGCTTCAAGGTGATCAACGATTCGCTCGGTCACCTGAAGGGCGACGAATTGCTGCGGCAGGTGGCGGCGCGCCTCAAGCGCGGCATCCGCAAAGGTGACACGCTGGCACGGCTGGGCGGCGACGAGTTCGTGGTGCTGCTGCCGGAACTGGAAGAGCGGGAATTCGCCGCCGTGGTGGCGGAGAAGTTCCTGGCCGCGCTGAATGCGCCCTTCCTGGTGGACGGCGCCGAGCTGCATGTCTCCGCCAGCATCGGCATCGCCGTCTTTCCGGAAGACGGCGATGCCAGCAACGACCTGATCCGCCATGCCGACATGGCGATGTATTCGGTGAAGGCCGACGGCAAGAACGGCTTCGGCTTCTATGACCGCTCGGTGCGCGACGCGGCGCATGACAAGGTGGCGCTGGAGCAGGAGCTGCGCCGCGCGCTGCAGCAGGACGAACTGGAAATGTACTACCAGCCGCAGGTCGATGCCGGCAGCGGCATGGTGGCCGCGGTGGAAGCCCTGATGCGCTGGAACCATCCGCGCCGGGGCTTGCTGAGCGCCGGCGAATTTCTGCCGCTGGCTGAGGAAATGGGCCTGATGGTGGCGCTCAGCGACTGGATGGTGACGGCGGTGTGCCGCGATTTCGCCCGCCTGCGCGCCGAGGGCCACGACGCTCTGCGCATGTGCATCAACCTGTCGCCGACCTGCCTCGGACGTGAGGAATTCCTGCGCAAGCTGTGGCGCACCATGCAGGAGCGGCAGATTCCGCCTGCCCAACTCGAGCTGGAAATCACCGAGAACATCTGCATCCGCAATCCGGAAGTGGCCATCCGCCAGCTGAACCAGCTTTCAAGCCTCGGCGTGCGCATCGCCATCGACGACTTCGGCACCGGGTACTCATCGCTCGCCTACCTGCAGCGCTTCGCCGTCGATACATTGAAGATCGACCAGTCCTTCGTGCGCGAGATCGGCCAGCAGGGCAGCCATTTCCCCGTCGTGCTGGCGGTGATCTCGATCGCGCGCGGCCTCGGCATCGACCTCGTGGCCGAAGGCGTGGAGAGCGAAGCCCAGGCGCGCTACCTGCAGCAGGCGGGCTGCCGCATCATGCAGGGCTATCACTTCCAGCCGCCCCTGCCTCTGGCGAAGCTGCAGGCGCTGCTTGTCAGCGAAACGGCTTACGCCGCCGAAGCGAAGCTGGCATGACCGCGAACGTCGTCCCCGGAACGGCCGGTATGGAAGAGGATGCGCAGGCATGCTTCGACCTCGGCCTGCGCCATGCGGCCGGCGACGGCGTGACCCGAGACGCCGGACTGGCCGTCTTCTGGTATCGCAAGGCGGCGGAACAGGGGCATGTGCGCGCCCAGTTCAACCTGGCGGCGCTGCTTTCCGGCGCCGGCGCCTCTGCGGCGCAGCGGCAGGAAGCGTTGCAATGGTATGAACGGGCGGCCGGCGAAGGCCATCCCGGCGCCATGAACAATCTCGGTCTCTGGTACGCCAGCGGCAACGGGGTGGAGCGGGACTACCAGAAGGCGCTGAACTATTTCGCCCAGGCGGCCACGCGCGGCGATGCGGCAGGTCAGAACAACCTCGGCCTGCTCTACAACAGCGGCAAGGGCGTGCCGCGCAGCCGTCTGCAGGCGGCGGTCTGGTTCGGCAAGGCGGCGCGGCAAGGCTATGCGCTGGCCCAGCATCACCTCGCCACGCTGCTGGAAGCCGGTCAGGAAATGAAGCGCGACCTGCCCGCGGCGGCGGACTGGTTCCGCAAGGCGTCGGTGCAGGGGCTGCTGAAAGCCCAGGTGCGCCTGGCCGCGCTGTTGCAGGCGGCGCCTGAACTGGCAGGCGAGCCGGGGGAAGCGTTTGCCTGGCTGCGCAAGGCGGCATTGCAGGGCCATACCGACTCGCAGTGGCAGCTGGCCTGCCTGCTGGACGCCGGCGAAGCGCTGCGGCGCGACGGGCGGGAAGCGCTGGGTTTCTATCGCATGGCGGCCGAAGGCGGGCATGCGCAGGCGCAGCTGGCGCTGGCCTTGCGGCTGGATTGCGGCGTCGATGCGGCGCGCGACCCTGCCGGCGCGCTGCGCTGGTATGCGGCCGCCGCCGGGCAGGGCGTGGTCCGTGCACAGTTCAACCTCGGCCTCATGCTGGCCCACGGCGACGGCGCGCCGGCCGATCCGGTGGGCGCCTGCCGCTGGCTGGCGCTGGCCGAGCGCGGCGGCATGGCCCGCGCCGGGTCATACCGCATGGATCTGGAAGCAAGATTGTCCCCGGCGGCGCTGGTCCGGGCGCGGCAGCCGCTGCAGCTTGCCGGAGCGGAAACCCGGGACGGCGCCGAGGCAAACCCGGTTCCGGCCTGATTCCGCGCCACGCCTCTCCCTCAATTCCCGTCATTTGCGCCGCCCGCACTTACGGCATCCGGCGCGGCAGTAGAATTCCTGCATCGAGATGATTCGGGAGGCGCCATGGACATCGATACCCTACTCGGCGCGCTTGGCGTCGCGCTGCCCGCGCAGGGCGCGCACATGCTGGAGGTGACGTCGCCCATCGACGGCGCGCCGCTGGCGAAAGTGGCGATGCAGACCGAGGCCGACACGCGCGAAGCCGTCGCAGCGGCGCAGCGGGCCTTCGAGCAGTGGCGCATGGTGCCGGCGCCGAAACGCGGCGAGCTGGTGCGGCTGTTCGGCCAGGTGCTGCGGGCCAACAAGGAGGCGCTGGGCCGGCTGATCACGCTGGAAACCGGCAAGATCCTGCAGGAGGGATTGGGCGAGGTGCAGGAGATGATCGACATCTGCGACTTCGCCGTCGGCCTGTCGCGCCAGCTCTACGGCTTGACCATCGCCTCCGAGCGGCCCGGCCACCGCATGATGGAAACCTGGCATCCGCTCGGCGTCTGCGGCGTGATTTCCGCCTTCAATTTTCCGGCAGCGGTCTGGGCCTGGAATGCGGCGCTGGCCGTCGTCTGCGGCGACAGCGTGGTGTGGAAACCCTCTGAAAAAACGCCGCTCACCGCGCTGGCCTGCGCCGCGCTGTTCGAGCGCGCCTGTGTGGCATTCGGCGCGGCGCCGCCCGGCCTGCTGCGGGTGCTGATCGGCGGGCGCGATATCGCTGCCCGCCTGGTGGAAGATGGCCGGGTGCCGCTGATCTCCGCCACCGGCTCCACCCGCATGGGGCGGGAGGTGGCGCCCCGGGTGGCGGCGCGCTTCGGCCGGGCGCTGCTGGAACTGGGCGGCAACAATGCCGCCATCGTCGCGCCCAGCGCCGATCTCGCGCTGGCCTTGCGCGCCATCCTTTTCGCCGCCGTCGGCACCGCCGGCCAGCGCTGCACCACGCTGCGGCGGCTGTTCGTGCAGCGCGAGGTGTACGGCGAACTGGTTCCGCGGCTGATCGAAGCCTACGGCCGGGTGCGCGTCGGCGATCCGCTCGCACCCGATACCCTCGTCGGGCCGCTGATCGATGAGCCAGCCTGCCGGTCCATGCAATCCGCCCTTGCCTCAGCCCGAGAGCAGGGCGGCACGGTGCATGGCGGCGAGCGCATCGCCGTGCCTGGCCGCGAGGGCGGCTGGTACGTGCGGCCGGCGCTGGTGGAAATGCCCGCGCATGGCGGCATTGTCTGCGACGAAACCTTTGCTCCCATCCTGTATGTGATGCGCTACGACACCTTGGCGGAAGCGATCGCGCAGCAGAACGCGGTGCCGCAGGGATTGTCGTCCTCGATCTTCACGCTCGACATGCGGGAAGCGGAAACCTTCCTGTCCGCCGCCGGCAGCGACTGCGGCATTGCCAATGTGAACATCGGGCCCTCCGGCGCGGAAATCGGCGGCGCATTCGGCGGCGAAAAGGAAACCGGTGGCGGCCGCGAATCCGGGTCGGATGCATGGAAGAACTACATGCGGCCCGCGACCAACACCGTCAATTTCTCAACCGATCTGCCGCTGGCGCAGGGCGTACGCTGGGATCTCTAGCGATTTCCGGCCACGTACGCCGCAGCGCCAAAAAAGAAGCCCGGCCATCCCTGAGGACGCCGGGCCAATCCAACCAAGGAGGGTTGGAGGAGACATTGGGAATCGCTGGGCCGATCGAATCGTGCGGTGACGATGAGGCGCGATATGCCGGTTCGACGGCATCCCGGCCATCACGGTTCCCATCTTTTGAGAGATTCGTATCTTTTAAATTCCAAGAGGAAAAGAGCAACGCCGAGTCACGGTGGGGAGGCTGCATGCTTTCCTCCGTGCAACCATTGCGCTACAATGGAATACCCGCGGGTTGCACGGACAGACGTCCCCTCTCAGGCGCGTCCCGCAACGCGCCCTGAAGCCAGTGTCCGGGCAGCTTGCGCAGGCCCGTCCAACCAGCGCACCTTATGTTCGCGACTCCCAAGCAATCGCTCGCCCGTATCAGCCTCGCAGGTTTGCTTGCGCTGGCGGCGATGGCATGCCTCTATTGGTTTTCCCTCTGCTGGGGCCTCGACGACATGCATGGTCTCGCGCGCCAGCGCGTGGATACGGTGGCAGCCTCGCTGTTCAACCCGATCGAGAAGTACAGTTACTTTCCGCGCACGGTCGCCAGCCACCCGCTGTCGGTGTCGGCGCTGCGCACCCCGGAGGATGCCGCGCTGGCGGCCCGCGCCAACAGCCTGCTTGCCTACCTGAACGACTCTGCCGGATCGGAAGTGCTGTATCTGATCGACCGCAACGGCAGAACCGTTGCCGCCAGCAACTGGAATCGGAAAGACTCCTTCGTCGGGCACGACTTTTCCTTCCGTCCCTATTTCCGCGATGCGATCGAAGGGCGCGAAGGCCGTTTCTACGCGATGGGCACCGTCAGCCGGGTGCCCGGCTATTATCTTTCCCATCCGGTGATCGATGGCGGACGCATCCTCGGCGTGGTGGCGGTGAAGGTCGACCTGACCACGCTGGACCGCGATTGGGCGCAAAGCCGCAGCTACGACGTCACCGTTACCGATGAATATGGCATTACCTTCCTCAGTTCCCGCGCCGACTGGAAATACCGCCCGTTCAGCCCGCTGAGCGAGCAGCAGTTGCAGACCCTGACCCAGACCAAGCAGTACGGCGGCAACCTGCATTCCCCGTTCAGGATGGCGGAGAAGCGCCTGTGGGGCAGCCAGGCGCTGCTGTGGCGGGTGGCATCGGGCGAGGGCCGGGCCGCCGTCCCGCATGCCGATTACGTGGTGTGGCATAAAAAGCTCGAGGGATCCCCCTGGACCGTTTCGGTTTTCATGCCGGCGGAAGCGGCGCGCAAGCGGGCGCTGCAGCACTGCGCCATCGCCGCCGTGCTGCTGGCGCTCTGCATCAGCGCCGCTCTGTACTACCGGGAACAGCGCAAGCGCGGCATCGACGCGCTGGCGGCCCAGGCTTCGCTGCGGGAAAGCCATGACCGCTTCCGCATGGTGTCGAAGGCCACCTCCGACGTCGTATGGGACTGGGACCTGACCCGCGACCAGCTCTGGTGGAACGAGAACATGGAAGCCATGTTCGGTCATGCGCCGGAGGAGCGCGAGGCGGGCGGCGAAGCATGGAGCAACCGCATCCATCCCGACGACCGGGGCCGGGTAACGGCGAGCATCCATGCGGTCATCGGCGGCACGGACGAGCGCTGGAGCGAGGAATACCGCTTCCTCTGCCGGGACGGCCATGTCGCCGACGTGCTGGACCGCGGCTTCGTCATTCGCGACGCCGACGGCAAGGCGGTGCGCATGGTCGGCAGCATGACCGACATCAGCCATCGCAAGGAATCGGAGAAGGCCATCCACCGTCTTGCGTTCTACGATGCGCTCACCGGCCTGCCGAACCGCTCGCTGCTGCAGGAGCGGCTGCAGCAGGCGCTGGCGGTGAGCGCGCGCGACCGGATGGTGGGCGCGCTGCTGTTCATCGATCTCGACAACTTCAAGTCGCTCAACGACACCCTCGGCCATGACAAGGGCGATGTGCTGCTGGCGCAGGTGGCGGAACGGCTGGCCGGCTGCGTGCGCGACTGCGATACCGTCAGCCGGCTCGGCGGCGACGAGTTCGTGATCATGATCGAACGCCTCGCCCGGAGCAGCGACGCCGCCGCCGCCCGCGCCACGGTGGTGGCGGAGAAGGTGCTCGAAGCCTTCGGCCAGCCGTTCGACCTCGACGGCATGCAGCGCCATACCTCGCCCAGCATCGGCATCGCGCTGTTCGACGGCATCGACCGGCAGCCGGACGAAATCCTGAAGGCGGCGGACATGGCGATGTACGAAGCCAAGGCCGACGGCCGCAACACCCTGCGCTTCTTCGACCCGAAGATGCAGGAACTGGCGCTGGCCCGCTCGGTGCTTGAAGCCGACCTGCGCCATGCGCTCAAGCGCGGCGAGCTCGACCTGCATTTCCAGCCGCAATGCGACCGGCAGGGACAGGTTCACGGCGCCGAGGCGCTGCTGCGCTGGCAGCATGCGCAGCGCGGCGCCGTGCCGCCAGCCGAGTTCATCCCGGTGGCGGAGCAGACCGGCCTGATCATTCCGATCGGCTACTGGGTGCTGCGCCAAGCTTGCCTGCAGCTCAACCGATGGGCAGCCGACCCTGCCACGGCAAGCCTGACGCTGGCGGTCAACGTCAGCGCGCGCCAGTTCCACCGCAGCGATTTCACCGACCAGGTACAGGCCATCATCGAAGAGACCCGGGTCGATCCGCGCCGCCTCAAGCTGGAGCTGACCGAGAGCGCGCTGGTGGAGGAAATCGACGATGCCATCGCCAAGATGGAACGGCTGCGCCGGCTCGGCGTGGCCTTCTCGCTGGATGACTTCGGCACCGGCTACTCCTCGCTCGCCTACCTGCACCGGCTGCCGATCTACCAGCTCAAGATCGACCGCTCGTTCGTGGCGCAGGTGCCGGAGGATGCCAACGGCGCCGCCATCGTCCACACCATCATCGCGCTCGGCCGGGCGCTCGGCCTGGCGGTGATCGCCGAAGGGGTGGAGTCGCCGCGCCAGCTCGCCTTCCTTGGCAACGCCGGCTGCGACAGCTACCAGGGCTACCTGTTCGGCCGGCCGATGGCCGCCGCGGCATTCAACGCCCGCTGCGGGTCGGCGGCGGACGCGCTGGTCTAGAGCGTGTCATGACCTCAAACGGCGCTTTTGCTCATTCCGCCTGCAGCCGCATCGTCCGGATCAAACCTCCCCAGCGGGTGATGTCCTGGCTGACCATCTCGGCAAATTCGGCACGCGACCTGGGCTGCACTTCCAATCCCTGCTGGCCGAGCTTGGCGGCGATCTCCGGGTCCGCCAGCACCTTGTTGACGGCGGCATGCAGCCTTGCTACGACGGGCTCCGGAGTTTGGGCCGGCGCGAACAGACCATACCAGGGCGCGTAATTGAAGCCCTTGATGCCGGCCTCCTGCAGCGTCGGCACATTGGGAAGCGCCGGCGAGCGGGTTTTGCCCGAGGTGGCGATGGCGCGCACCTTGCCCGACTGGATGAAGGGCATGACGGCCGGAATGGTTTGCAGCATTGCCTGGATTTGTCCCGACATCAGGTCCGTCATCGCCGGGGCCGCGCCCCGGTAGGGAACATGCACCATCTGCGCGCCGGTCGTCGATTCCAGCACCGCCATCGGCAGATGCCCTGCGCTGCCGATGCCGCCGGAGCCGTAGCTGAGGGCGCCCGGCTTGGCCTTGGCCAGCCGGATGAAGTCATCCACCGTGCGCGCCGGCAGGCTGTTGCTGGTCACCAGCACGTTCGGCGTGGCGCCGAGATAGGCCACCGGCAGGATGTCGCGCCGGGTGTCGTATCCGGGCTTCTGGTACAAGGCATCGTTGAAGGCCAGGCCCATGTGGGTCATCATCAGCGTGTAGCCGTCCGCATGGGCATGGGCCAGCATGGCGGTGGCGATGGTGCCGCCGGCGCCCGTGCGGTTCTCGATGATCACGTTCTGGCCGAGTTCGGCGCCGAGTTTCTGGCCGATGCTGCGGGCAACGATGTCGACCGTGCCGCCGGCGGAAAAGGGCACCAGGATGGTCAGCGGCCGGCTCGGCCATGGCGTGACGCCGCTGGCGAAGGCCAGCGTCGAAAAAAGGGAGAGCGCGAGCGCGGCAGCGCCCAGCAGTCGTATCGTTTTCATGGCGTAGAAGGAATCCAGGCAATCAGGCTGTGAACCGGTAGCGTTCGAGTTTTTCGGCAGACAGGTCGACGCCCAGCCCCGGTCCCTGCGGCAATGGCAGCCGGCCGGCGCTGAGGTCAAGCTTGGCGGTGACGATGTCGTCGGCGGTCTTCAGCGGACCGACGCACTCGAGTCCCGGCAGCACCGCCGGACTGGTGGACGCCAGCATGATCTCGGCGACGGTGTTGATGCCCAGGCCGAAGCCGTGCCCGATGACGACTCTCATGCCGGCCGCCGCTGCCGTCTCCAGCATGTGCTTGCAGTTCAGGAAGCCGCCCTGCTTCATCACCTTCAGCTTCACGATGTCGGCGCAGTCGGCGCGGATGACATCGATCAGGCTGCGGAAATCGGTGATGGATTCGTCCGCCATGATCGGGATGTTGATCGAACGCCGCACCTGCGCCATGCCGGCCAGATCGTTCGCCGCGACCGGCTGCTCCAGCAGCTGCAGGCCATAAGGTTCCAGCAGCCGGCCTAGCTCGATGGCGGTATCGACGTCGTAGCCGGCATTGGCGTCGGCGCGCAGCGCCATGTCCGGACCCACCGCCTCGCGCACCGCTCGAATGCGGTCCCGGTCCGCCCGAATGCCGCCGCCCACCTTGATCTTGGCCGAGCGGAAGCCGCGCGCCCGCCAGGTCATTGCTTCGGCAGCGGCGTCGTCCGGGGGCAGGATGCCGATCCAGGCATTGAAGTCGACGCTGTCGGTCACGGCGCCGCCGAGGTACTGGTGTACCGGAATGCCGAGGCGTCGGGCCAGCAGGTCGACGCAAGCCATTTCGATGGCGGCCTTGGCATCGAGGTGGCCCCCGAGGCGGTCGTCCATGAACTGGCAAAGTGCCTTCGGATTGGCGGCGTCCCGGCCCTGCAGCGCAGGCGCCAGGCGGCTCAGCGCGTTCAGCGACTGCTCGACGGTTTCGGTCGAATAGCCGGGCGAGGGATCGATGTTGCCAAGCCCGATGGCGCCATCCTCGGCGGTGATGCGCACCACCGCGCTTTTCTGCACCGTCTTGGTCACGTAGGCATTGCGGAATCCGGAACCGACGAGGGGCACGGCCACGCCGAATACCTCGACGCGGCGGATGGGAAGCGAAAGAGAAGTCATCGCTTACGCCTCCGCCAGGGCAGTGCCCTTGATCTGGGTGCGGTGCATGATGCGGCGCGCGTCGGGATCGAAAGCGTCGCGCCGGTGCAGGGTGCAGCGGTTGTCCCACAGGATGAGATCATGCTGGCGCCACTGCTGCTTGAACGTGAATTCGGGTTTGGTGGCATGCGCCCATATGGCGTCGAGCAGGGCATCGCTGTCCGACAGCGGCAGGCCGATAATGTAGCTGTTGCGGCGGCGTCCGAGGAACAGGGCGGCGCGACCGGTATCGGGATGGCGGATCACCAGCGGATGGCGGGCGCCGGGCGCTTCGCGCGGATCGGTGACTTCCTTCATGCCCTTGCGCATGATGCCGGCGCTGTTGTAGGTAGCATCGTGGATCGCGCTGCGGCCGGCGATGGCGCGCTTCAGTTCCGCCGGCAGCGCCTCGTGGGCGAGGTACATGTTGGACCAGTAAGTGTCGCCGCCGGCTTCCGGCAGCTCCAGCGCATGCAGCAGGGCGGCGCGCGGCGGCGCATCGACATAGGTCATGTCGCCATGCCAGGCCGCTTCGCCATCGCCCAGGTTGCCGATCGGCTGATCGTTCACCTTCACGTTGGAAATCACGTTGATTTCAGGGAAGTCGCTCAGGAAGGGCTTGCCGAGCGGATTGGGACCGGGTGGATCGAGTTCACCGAACTGCCTGCTGACTGCCAGGAGCTGCGGGTCGCTCAGCGGCTGGCCGCGAAAGCGCAGCACCAGGTGTTCGCGCCAGGCCTGCTGCAGCTCGGCAAAGGTGTGCTGATCAATCGGCTGGTGCAGGTCTATGCCGGCTATCTCTGCGCCGAGCGCAGGCGACAGGGGCGTGACGCGGATGCGTGACATGGCTTCGTTTCCTCCTCAAAGTGTGAGGAAACGATAACAAGCGGCCTACAGGGCGTGAACGACTATTACCGCATGACGTTATTCGGCGCCGTCGCATATTCATATGCGATGCGCTCATGAGGAAAAGGAGCAACCCGGGGCGCGATCAACGCGCCGCGGAAGCCACGGCCGAGGCTGGCGTCAGCCGGCCTTCTTCGCCCAGGCGCTGCACCAGCCGCCGGCGGCCACGCCCTTGTTGGCGAAGATGGTACAGGGCGCGATCTTGTTCTTTTCCGAAGCGGTTTGATAGAACTGGCAGTTGGAGCACATCTGCGCTGGCTCATGCTTGGGGAATCGCTTCTTGTCGGCCTGCTTGGTGTCGTCCACATAGCCGAGGCTGGTCGCCTGCGGATCCTTCGGGTCGACTTTCTGGGTCGTCTGCGCGCGTGCGGCCGGGCTCAGGCCGACTGCAGACACGGCGCCGGCGGCGGACAGCGCTTTGATGACGATGCGACGTTTGTTTTCCATGACGGGCTCCTGGGTGGTTAGGTGAACGGAGCGGAATGCGGCGAGGAAAGCTGCCTGTTACACGCGCCGTGGACGAGTCGTGAACATTAAGACAATGTCACGGGGGCACGGTTCTGCAAGTCGGGAGCATCGGGGCACGTTGATGGGACAAGATCGGTACGGAATGCGTCTAGCGCTTCTTCGGATGACGGCTGGCGGTTTATTAGCTGCTCTAAATTATTAACCCAGGAGGGAAGGCTGGATACCGGAAGAATAAGCAGTCGTAACCGTGAGCGCGATCGATTTGTATGCAAAAAATCCGGGATTCATTTGGCGGGAGCTTGCTCTAGTCTCGAATTCAAGAGAGAGAACCGCGTCGCGAGCCCGCGTCTGCATTCCGAATGGAATTTTGTATACAAAATTCATTAGACAGAACGCGCGATTCGCTCTATGATCACTTCACCAAGCCCGCGCAACACGCCGGCGGCATAAGAACGGATTCACAAGCCACTACAAGGAGACAACATGGAGAAAGCCGTGTCCTTTGCCGTGTTCGCATCCCCTTCATCGCAAACACCGTCCGAGCCGCCGAGTGGAAGTTCCTCCGGTCCTGGGCGACAAGGCGGAGGATGCCTTTCGCCAAGCCATGATCGCGGGGGAGGGCGCCGCCTCGGTGTTTTGGTCCAATCCGCTGGTGACGACCATGATGGTGATCGGCTGCGCGCTGCTGTCGCTGCCTTTGCTGTCGCTGCCTTTGCTGTCGCTGCTGCTGCGCCGCCAGAAGGCGCAGGGCAGCACCCTGCCCGCATGAGGTGAGACCATGGAAACCACGAGCCAGCGCATCGTCCGAAACAGCCTGCACGACACCCTGGTCGCCTATCTGCGCGAGATGGTGCTCAACGGCGAGCTGCGCCCCGGCGACAAGGTGCCGGAGCAGGCGCTGTGCGAGCGCTTCGACGTCTCGCGCACCCCGTTGCGGGAAGCGCTGAAGGTGCTCGCCGCCGAGGGCGTGCTGCGGCTGCAGATGAACCGCGGCGCGGTGGTGGCGGAGACCACAAGGGAAGAGATCGAGGAGATCTTCCCCATCATGGCGGCCCTGGAAGGCGTGGCCGGGACCATGGCCTGCGTGCGCGCCACCGACGCGCAGGTGGCCGAGCTGCGCCGGCTGCATGAGGAGATGCGGCGCCATTACGAGGCCGGCAGCGAGAAGCAATACCTGCTGCTCAACCGCCGCATTCATGAAGACCTGGTGGCGATGTCGGGCAATGCCACGCTGATCGGCATGTACAAGCAGATGCTGACCCGCATCCGCTGCATCCGCTTCGTCGCCAACAAGGCGCCGGAGCAATGGCAGGCCGCCATGGCGGAACATGAAACGATGATCACAGCACTGGAGCGGCGCGACGCGCCCAGGCTGGCGCAGCTGCTGCAGGAGCATGTGAACGGCACCGCCTCGCGCATCGCCCACGCGTTTGCCAGCGGCTTCGTGAGGCAGACGGAAGTAGAAGCAAGCTGAACCCAACAAGGAACAAAGGAAGAGACCATGGACAAGGGACAAGTGCAATTCCGCCGCGAAGGCTCGGTGGCGCATATCGTGTTCGATCGGCCGCAGGCGCGCAACGCCATGACCTGGGAGATGTACCAGCGCCTCGGCGAGATTTGCGACGAACTCATTGCCGACGACAGCGTGCGGGCGGCGGTGTTTCGCGGCGCGGGCGGCGAAGCCTTCGTCGCCGGCACCGACATCGAGCAGTTCCTCGCCTTCAAGGATGGCGAGGATGGCATCCGCTACGAGGTGATCATCGACGGCATGATCGCCAAGATCGAAAGCCTGCCGTTTCCCACCATCGCGGTGGTGGAAGGCTGGGCCATCGGCGGCGGCATGGCGATTGCCTCCGCCTGCGATTTTCGCATCGCGACGCCGAGCGCCCAGTTCGGCATCCCGATCGCCCGCACCCTCGGCAACACGCTTTCCATGGCGAACCATGCGCGGGTGGTGGCGGCGGTGGGCGTGGCCCGCGCCAAGCGCATGCTGCTGATGGCGGAAACCATAAGTGCCGCCGAAGCGAAGGCTGCCGGCTTCGTCTACGACGTGGTGGAGCCGGAAGCCATCGCCGAGCGCGCCAACGAGGCCGCGGCCAAGCTCGCCAAGCTGGCGCCGGTCACCGTGCGCGCTTCCAAGGAAGCGATACGGCGCATCGTCAACGCCGGCCTGCCCGACGGCGACGACCTGGTGCGCGCCTGCTATGGCAGCGACGACTTCAGGGAGGGCGTGCGCGCCTTCACCGAGAAGCGCAAGCCGGTGTGGCGCGGCAGATAAGCCGAAACAGGACTATATTCACATCAACGGATCAAAGGAATGACCATGGCTGGACCGCTTGCAGGAATGCGCGTTATCGAACTCGCCCACATCATGTCGGGCCCCATCTGCGGCATGATGCTGGCCGACATGGGCGCCGACGTCATCAAGGTCGAAAAGACGCCGGACGGCGACGACTCGCGCCGCTTTGCGCCGGTGCTGGAGTGCGGCGAATCCGCCTCCTTCATGATCGTCAACCGCAACAAGCGCGGCATCGGCCTCAACCTGAAGACGGCCGGCGGCCGCGAGGTGCTCGCCCGCCTGCTCAAGGATGCCGACGTCGTGACCGAAAACTACCGCGCCGGCACCATGGAGAAGTTCGGCCTCGGCTACGAGCAGATCAAGGAGTTCAATCCCGGCATCATCTACTGCTCCATCTCCGGCTTCGGCCGCACCGGTCCCTTCGCCGACAAGGGCGGCTTCGACTTGATCGCCCAGGGCATGAGCGGTCTGATGAGCATGACCGGCGAGGAAGGCCGGCCGCCGATCAAGGCCGGCTCGCCGATCGCCGACATCAACGCAGGCATCCTGGCCGCGCTCGGCATCGCCGCCGCCTATGCGGAGAAGCTGCGCACCGGCCGCGGCCAGATCGTCGACACCTCGCTGTTCGAAGCCGGCCTGCACCAGATGTTCTGGCCGGCCGCGAACTACTTCGGCAACGGCACCATCCTGCCGAAGATGGGCTCCGCCAATCCGACCTCGACGCCGTACCAGGCGTTCCAGACCCGGGATGGCTGGATCAACATCGGCGCCGCCAACCAGGCCAACTACGAGCGGCTGGTGCAGACCATCGGCATGCCGGAACTGGCGCAAGACCCGCGCTTCAAGACCAATTCCGACCGCATGAAGAACCGCCCGGTCCTGGTGGAGCTGCTCACCGCGCGCCTCATGACGAAGACCACCGATGAATGGATGGTGATGTTCGACGAAGCCGGCTTCCCGGCCGGCCCGGTGCTCGATACGCCGGCCGCGCTGTCGCACCCGCAGACGCTGGCGCGCGAGATGATCGTCGAGACCGAGCATCCGGCCGCCGGACCGGTCAAGGGCCTCGGCCTGCCAATCCGCTTCTCCAACGGCCGCAGCGAATCCAGGCAGCCTGCGCCGATGCTGGGCCAGCACACCCGCGAGGTGCTGCTGGAGATCGGCTACAGCGATGCGGAAGTGGCGGCCCTGGGTGAAGCCAACGCCGTGCTGCTGAGATGATGTCAAGGAGGGTGCGATGACGACCTGGAGCCCGGATCAAGCCAAGGCGCTGCTGCGCCGGCTGTTCGATGCGGCAGTGGAAGCGGCACAGCCGTCCCACTGCGTGCCGCCCTTCCTGCCGCAACGCCCGGCCGGGCGCCTGATCGTCATCGGCGCCGGCAAGGCGTCGGCGGCGATGGCTCAGGCGGTCGAGCAGCACTGGGATGGTCCGCTCGAAGGCCTGGTCGTCACCCGCTACGGCCATGGCGTGCCGTGCCGCCACATCGAAATCGTGGAGGCGGCGCATCCGGTGCCGGATGCCGCAGGCCATGCGGCGGCTGGGCGCATCCTCGCCATGGTGCAGAACCTGCAGCCCGACGACCTGGTGCTGTGCCTGATCTCCGGCGGCGGTTCCTCGCTGCTGGCGCTGCCGGCGCCCGGCGTCACGCTGGAAGACAAGCAGGCCGTCAATCGGGCGCTGCTGGCCAGCGGCGCTTCCATCACCGAAATGAACTGCGTGCGGCGCCACCTGTCGGCGGTGAAGGGCGGACGCCTTGCCGCCGCCTGCCATCCGGCGCGCGTGGTGACGCTGCTGATCTCCGACGTGCCCGGCGACGATCCGGTCAACGTCGCTTCCGGTCCCACGGTGGCGGACCCGACCACCTGCGCCGATGCGCTCGCCATCCTCGCCCGCTACGGCATCGAGGTGCCGGCGAATGTGCGGCAAGTGCTGGAGAGCGGGCAGGGCGAATCGGTCAAGCCGGGCGATCCGCGCCTGGCGCGCTGCGAGACCCACATCATCGCCACGCCGCGCATGGCGCTGGACGCCGCCGCGAACGCGGCGCGGGAAGCGGGCATGCCGGCGTACATCCTCGGCGACGATATCGAGGGCGAGTCGCGCGATGTCGGCAAGGTGCTGGCCGCCATCGCCCGGCATGCGGCGCGGCATGGCCAGCCGGTCGCCCCGCCGTGCCTGCTGCTGTCCGGCGGCGAGACCACGGTGACGGTGCGCGGCGAGGGCCGCGGCGGCCGCAATGTCGAATTCCTGCTGTCTCTGGCCATCGCCCTGCAGGGCGAGCCGGGCATCCATGCGGTTGCCGGCGACACCGACGGAGTCGATGGCCGCGAAGAAATCGCCGGCGCCTTCATCGCGCCGGACACGCTGGCACGGGCCTGGGCGGCCGGGCTGCATCCCGGCGAGCACCTGGAAAGAAACGATGGCCACGGCTTCTTCGAAGCCCTGAACGACACGCTCGTCAGCGGTCCGACGCTGACCAATGTGAACGATTTCCGCGCGATCCTGGTGGCGCCTGACGAGCGCTGAGCCCTGAAGCGTGGCATCGCGTCGCGGTCTACCGCCCGCGCCCTGGTAGCCATCCGCCCGCACTGCTTCGATTCCGGCTGGCGCGTTCAGGACGATTGAGGCACCTCAAGCCCTGCGCATCGCTGAACGCGCATCCCTAAAAAAGGGGATTATCAGCATGCGTACGTTTTCCTATCATGGCGGCTCGATCAACCGGGAGGGCTGGAATTCGCGATGACGGGAACGGAACGGCTGCAGGCTCTGGCGAGGGAAACGGTAGCCCGCTACACGGCGCAAATGAAGGATGGCCTGGCGCCGGGCTACCCGCGCTGGGCCTTTGAAATCCTGGGTCGATGCAGGGGCGGCGGCGAGCTGCCGTTGCGGGATATCCTGGAGATTGCCGACATGCTGGATTGCCAGCGTATCCAGAAGTGACCTTGCCTGTCCCTTCGGGCCGCCGCTCCCGCAGGAATAATGGCATTTCGCGATTTGGCAGTTCGATGCCCGTCGCCGGCTGCAAGGGCAGGGCATGCGCGCACAACGGATTTCGGTGCGCTGGAAGAGGTGCGGGGGGACCAGCCCACCGCCACCCCACTGCCACTGCGCGATGCCGTTGTGGTTGTCCCGGAGGGCGGCTTCGGGCCTCGGCGCTAGCTGCGCTGCCCCTTGTGGATGCCGTGCTCGCTGCCGGCGCTCATGCGGCGCGCGTCATGGCTGCGGGCCAGTTCAGCCCTGGCCGGCGGCTTCACGGCATGCGAGCGCTTTCCCGCGGCAGCAAGCTTTGCCGCAGGCTCGACGGCATGACGGCGATCCCGCCCCTCCGTCCCGGCCGCCTTTCCTGTCGCGGTTCGAGCCGAAGCGAGTGCCGGTGCCGGCTTCACATGACGTATCGGCGTTGACCGCTTCGGCGCCGCTGCGTGAGCATTCGCGCCGGCTTCGATCTTCACCTTCGAGGCAACGGGTGCCGCAGCCGCCAGCGTTGTGACGGATGCCAGGGGCGTCATCGGTGCCATCGCTGCTGCCGGCGGCCGGCCGGTCTCCCCGGTCGGCTGCGTTGGCGTCTGCACCGGCGCGGCTGCCAGAGGCGGCGGTGTATCGCTCGAAGACGCTGCCTGCGCCGCCTGCTGTTCCAATGCCTTCTCCGTGTGCGTCAGCGAAGCACCGGCGGGCTGGCCGATCCAGAATGCGGCCAGCAACCCGGCATGCAGTCCTGCGGCCATGAGAACGGGCAGCAGGGTGGTCTTGAACGAGCGTTCGCTCGCGGCGGGCAGATAGGGACGGTCCATGGCATTGAAGGCCGAAACGCGGTTGCCGTTTCGGCGCGGGGGATACTTTTCTCGAAGGAATGAACGATAACGAAGGCGGCCGCCGATGGCAAGGGCGCGCGCTGCGATCGGCACGCATTGTCTCGTGCATGGAAATGTGCAAGCGCCGTCAGCTTCCTGAAAGTCACCAAGGAAGCCGATGCTGTACCATCCGCGGTCTTTTCATCAGCCCGTTTTATCGCCTTTCATGAAAGCAGCCGCACTCGCCCTCGTTCTCTGTGCCCTGATCCCCGCCGCCCGCGCCGCCGATGCCAATCCCGACGATGACTGGGTCGCTTGCGAGACCTGGGTGGCCACCGTGGTGCAGAGCGATAGCCGCAACGCCGTCCTGGCGTTCGATGACATCGGCGTGCAGCGCAAGATGACCGAGAGGGAAATTGCCTTGCTTGGGTTGCCGCCAACCGGCACCCGCCTGTGCCGTCCGATCGTGGCGATCGACTGATCCGGCTGCCCTAATCGGGCTGCGACAGGGCCTGCAAGGCTTGCTTGATGGCGTCGCTGGAAAAGCCGCGGTAGCCGAGATAGCGCCAGATCTTCGCGCTCAGTTCGCGCGTCATGCCCTCGGCCGCCAGCCCGCGGAATTTTTGCGCCGCCTCGACGGCACGCTCGCCTTCCGGCGCCAGCGTCTCGATCTGCGCCGACGAGACGGCGTCTTCCACGCCCTTGGCGCGCAAGGCCATGCGAATCTTGCGGTCGCCGGCCCGGTGCGCCGTCGCGCGCGCCTTCATGCCGGCATAGCGCTCGTCGGACTGGTAATTGTTTTCCTGCACATAGCGCATCGCCTCGTCCGCCTCCGCTTCCGAATAGCCGCGCCGGATGATCTTCTGGCGCAGCTCGGCGGCGCTCATCTCGCGCCGGCTGAGGTGCCAGAGCGCGTAGGATTTGCTCGACTGGCGCGGCTTTTCCCTTTCCGCCGGCTTGGCCTCGCGGGCACGCCGACGGTCGGACGTGCGCGTGATCTCGGGAGAATCCCCGCGCTCAGGACGCATTGGATGTCCGCGCCGATGCGGTGCGCATGCCGAGCCGGCTGAACAGCTCCGCCCGCTGGGTCTGGGTCAGCTCGCCCACCTCGTTCAAAATCCTGCCCACCGGCTTGCTGAACGGCGCTTCGGCGGATTCGCCGCCGCCGAAGCGCAGGCGGATTTCTTCCATCGCTTCCGGGCGCGGCAATGTGGCGACGAGATCGACCAGTTCATCGAGGTTGTCGCGCGTCGCCACGTCGGCGGCGGCGCACAGCACGCGCATGCTGGCGCGCGACACCGCGCGCAGCTGCTCCGGCGACATGTCGAGTTCCAAGATGAACTTGCGCGCCACCTTCATGTATTGCCGCGCCGCTTGCGGATAGATGCCTTCTTCCTGCAGGAAGCCGCGGAAGCTGGAGGCGGCCGTGCGGCCGCGCCATTCGCCGCTTTCCTCCAGCACGCACAGCATGGCGCCGAGGCGGATTTTCTGAAAGCCGATGTGCCGGTGCACCCGCGTGGCCAGCTGGTACACATCGGCGGCAGGCATGGCTTGGGTATGAATTGAATAAGTCATTGCTCGTCTGTAGCGGCCGTACCGCAGGGTAAGGAGGACATGTCAAGCGCGCAGGCCATGCAGGCGGCAAGGCTTTGCTGCAGCGCTGCCATCGAAAGCGCACCGGCTGGCGCGGGGGGGAAATGAAACGGGGACTTGAATGGAATATGGGGTCGGGGCCGGGAAATGCAACGCCTGCAGGCGTGGAAAACCGGCTTCGGGCTGCCGGTTCAAGCCCGTTTGCACGCCCCCGGCGACGCGCATTCGCGCCGCGCGGGTGGGCAATTCCGCCAGCCTTCCCGGGGCTGCCGATCGGGATCAGCCCTGGTCGGCGGCAGGCAGCCAGCGGCGGAACGGGGTGGCATCCACGCCGGGCGGCACGTACCAGGTGCGGCCTTCCGCATCCCATCGTGCACCGAGCTTCTTGGCGGCATCTTTTTCCGCGAAGGGTACAGCCAGCTTGGTGGCGCCTTCCGGCCGCTTGCCGCCGGATGCCTTCGCCGGCTTTTTCCAGCCGCCGGCCGTCGCGGCCGACGACACAGGCGACGATTGCGGCATGTCGACCAGCAGTCCCGCCGTTTCATGCAGACCAAGCAAGCGTTCCTGGCGGCTGCCGTCGCTGCCGGTGTGAATGACGCGAACACCGCTGTCGGTTTTATCAATGGAGAAATAGGGCGGATCGAAGGGCGGCGTATCGGGCATGGCGGCAGGCAACGTTGGATGGAGCGGGATTATCTCAGGATACCCGGCAGATGGCATTCGCCGTCTAGCGCCGGATGCCGAGGGGCACGGGCACGGTCCGTGGAAATCCGGGGAGGCTGGAAGGAGGAATGCAGGCTCGGCGAGAGGAAGTGCCGGCGCCATCCGGCACCGGCGATCAGTTCACGGTGGCGGATCCGCTTCCGCCAGGATGAGGTGCGGCGATTGCGGCCCTACCGGGCGCCGCAGCGGGCCAGGGCGGCCGCTTCGGCCGGCGTGAATTCGCGTTCCCTTTCGCGTGGCTGCAATCCGGCAGCCGCAAGGCAGCTGCTCTCGATGGCGTCGATGCGCTGCATGGCCTTGACCTGAGCGGCGGACTCGGGCATGCCCTCGGTCACGAGCTGTTTCGCCATCCAGCCCGCGGCGGCGAGCGCCGGAAGCATCATCATCATGAGCTTTTGCCGGAGCGGCAGTGTTTTCTTTGCAAGCATCAGCTTTCCTTGGTGTCAATGCGGTGCGCAACGGTTTCATGATAACCAAAACCGGCGCCATGGGTATTGTTGAATTCGACCGCAGCCGCTCCCGTCAATTCCCGACTTGCGGGAAACGAAAGCAAATCCTTCTGCAAGGCCGCGCCTATTTCCCATCCCCGGTGCCGCCGGCGCGCAGGGCGTCGAGCACGGCCCGCCGCACGAGCAGCCGGCGCGCCAGCTCCCGCGCCAGTTCATCGGATGCGGGATCCGCCAATACGCGCCTCGCCAGCGTGATGTCATCCACCTCGGCGACCGGCCTCGGCGTAAGCCGCTTGAGCTTTCTGAAAAATCGATCTTCGTTGTTCATGCGAAATAGCCTGGTCGAGGTTCACCGCGAATGGTCGGCCGGAGCCGGCTTCAATGCTTCTGAGGATCGTGTCCCCAATTCATGAGCGAATAGCGCCAGTCGCTGGTGGCGGGATCGCTCTTGCTCGGTCCCTGAGCCAGATGGCGATGGATATAGCCCACCACCTTGCGCATGTGGGCAATGTCGTCCTCGCTCAAGTCCTGCGCGCGCCGGTGCAGCAGGTCGATGATGCGGCGGCCGGATCGGTGGCCGACCGATTCATGATCGCCTTGCTTCTGCCCGACGCGCTTCGACTCTTCGCTGTCTAGCCATTTTTCCAGCTGGGCCGGGGTCATGTTGACGGCTTGCCGGAATTCGGCAATCGTTTCCTGCCTCGCGGCATGCTGGTCTTCATGCGTGGTGTGCTTGGTCATGGCGGCCTTGGTTCAACGAGGTCAATCGAATGCCATGCCGGTTCGGCCCTGCATGGCACCTCCTGTTTCGCTTCGACACGCGGGAATGCGCGACGATTCTTCGCCAGGGGAAAAGCGCGGTTCAATACGGGGACATTTCCTCGACAGCACCGCGATCTGTCCGAGCGGCAAGGCATCTGCCGCGGCGGATGCGGGCGCTCATGACAGGTGCCGCCGGCAAAGGCGCATGGCGAACTCGCGCACGACCTGCAACGCCGGATTCTGACTATCGGCTCGCCACGCGAGAAAGATTTCCGCCCGGATCTCGCTTTTCCAGAGCGGCTTGAAAACCACGTCCTGAAATTGCAGGTGCTTCGCAGAAGCCGGCACGATCGCCATGCCCAGCCCCTTTCTGACCAGCGAGAGGATGGTGTGGTTCTGCTCCAGGTACTGCACGTAGGTGGGCTGCACGCCGGCCGCGCCCAGGAGCGCCGTGATCAGGTTGTAGAAGTATTTTCCCTCGTCGGGAGAATGCATGATCAGCGGCTTCCGGTCCAGGTCGCCGGGCTTGATGCCGCGCTTCCTGGCCAGCGGATTGGTCGCATGCACCGCCAGCATCAGCGGTTCCGCGAACAGGAGCTCGGTGGCGAAGGCATGCGGGATGCTGAGGGGGCGGATGAAGCCGAGGTCGATGAGATTCGAGTTGAGCGCCGCGATCTGGTCCAGCGAAACCATTTCCTTGAGCAGGATCTCGAGCTGCGGCATCTGGCTTTTCGCGGCGCCGAGCAGATCGGGGATGAGCCCGTAGCCGGTGACCGCGGTGAAGCCCAGCGTGACCCGGCCTGCCTCTCCGGTATCGATGCGGCGCGCCTCGGTGGCCGCCTGCTCTGCCTGCTTCAGGAGCAGCCGCGCGTTGGTATAGAAACTCTTGCCTGCCGCGGTCAGCACCACCGCCCGGGTGGAGCGCTCCAGCAGTCGCACGCCGAGGGCATGCTCCAGCAGCTGGATCTGCCGGCTCAGCGGCGGCTGCGTCATGAACAGCCGCTGGGCGGCGCGGCCGAAGTGCAGTTCCTCCGCCACCGCGACGAAGCAGCGAAGCTGAAAAAGTTCGAACATTTATTCAAGGTTTGGATTAATCGATACAGCATCTAGCTTAGACTAATTGAATCTCCCTTTCTACAATGGTCTTCGCTGATTGCACCACGCGTCGCCTTCCGCGGTGGAAGGCGCATGCGGCTTTCCCGCATGGCGGCGTGCGGCATGGGCGATCGTGCGCCGGCGCGCCGGGCGCCGGTCTCGCTGCCCCGCTTCAGGACAACTTAATCAAGGGACGAACCATGAGAAACTGGAGACAAGCAAGCGCAACGCTGGCGGCATGCGCCGGCGTTGCGATGGCAATCGCGCTGCCGGCGGCGGCGCAGAATTTTCCCGCCAAGCCGATCACCATCGTGGTCGGCTCCAGCCCGGGCAGCACCACCGACGGACTGGCGCGGGCCATCTCGCAGGAAGTCACCCAGATCACGAAGCAGCCGGTGATCGTCGACAACAAGCCCGGCGCCAGCGGCGGCATCGCCGCGCAGGCGGTGGCGCGCGCGGCGCCCGACGGCTACACCGTCTTCATGACCACCAACACCACGCAGGCAGCCAACCCCTTCCTCTTCAAGCGGCTGAACTATGATCCGGTCGGCGATTTCACGCCGGTGGCCGCGCTGGTCAAGGGCTACCTGCTGATGGTGACCAATCCCGGCGTGAAGGCCAAGACGGTCTCGGAATTCATCGCCCTCGCGCGCAAGGAACCCGGCAAGCTGACCTTCGGCTCCGGCAGTTCCTCCGCACGCGTCGCGGGAGAACTGTTCCAGCAGATGACCGGCGTCAGCATGACCCATGTGCCCTACAAGGCGAATCCCAATGCGGTGATCGATCTCGTCAGCGGCCAGATCGACATGATGATCGTCGACCTCACCACCAGCCTGCCCCAGGTGCGCGCCGGCAAGCTGAACGCGCTCGGGGTCACCAGCCTGCAGCGCTCGCCGCTCGTGCCGGAGCTGCCGACGCTGAATGAAACCGGGCTGCCGGGCTACCAGATCAGCTACTGGAACGCGCTGTATGCCCCAGCCCATACCCCGGAGCCCGTCGTCAAGCGGCTCAATGAACTCATGCTCAGGGCGATGCAGGCCGATGGCGTCAAGCGCTTCGTGCAGCAGAACGGCATGGAAGTGTTCACCTCGTCGCCGCAGGAACTGAAGGCTTTCCAGGCCAGCGAGGTCGAGCGCTGGGGCAAGATCATCAAGACCGCCAACATCCAGCCGGAGTAGCCTCCCGGCGCCGCAGCCCGCGCTGCGCAGCATCAATCACAAGGAAATGCCATGAAGCCAGAAGTATTGCAGTTGAATCCCATCCTGGTGCCGTCGATCAATGAGAAGCTCGACGCCCTCTACACCATGCGGCGCTATTACGAACAGGAGGACAAGGAAGCCTACATCCGCGAAGTCGGCCAGCGTATCCGCGGCGTGATCACCGGCGGCCATACCGGCATCAGCCGCGCCCTGATGGAGCGCTTGCCGTCACTCGAGGTGGTGGCCGTCAACGGCGTCGGCACTGACGCCGTCGACCTCGCCTATGCACGGCAGCGCGGCATCCCGGTCACCGGGACCTTCGGCGCGCTGACGGAAGACGTGGCGGACATGGCGCTCGGCCTGCTGCTCGCCACCTGCCGCAATCTGTGCGCGGTGGACCGCTTCGTGCGGGACGGCCTGTGGCCGGAATTTCCGCAGCCCGGCTCGATTCCCCTGGCGCGCCGTGTCAGCGGCATGCAGGTCGGGATCGTCGGCATGGGCCGGGTAGGGCAGGCGGTGGCGAAGCGGGCGGCGGCTTTCGGCTGCATGGTGAGATACACCGACCTGCAGCCGATCGCAGGCGTTGGCCATGAATTCATTCCCGAGCTGCGGCGCCTTGCCGAGGCGAGCGATGCGCTGGTGCTGTGCGCCGCCGCCGACAAGGCCGAGGGCATCATCGACGCCCGCATACTCGAGGCGCTGGGCAAGGGAGGCTACCTGATCAACATCGCCCGCGGCCGCCTCGTCAACGAAAGCGACCTGGTGCATGCCCTGCGCTCCGGCGCCATCGCGGGCGCCGGCCTGGATGTGTTCGTCGACGAGCCGAACGTGCCGCAGGAACTGTTCGCGATGGACAACGTGGTGCTGCAGGCGCACCGCGCCAGCGCCACCGTCGAGAGCCGGACCGCGATGGGGGAAATGGTCCTGGCCAGCCTCGCCGATGCGCTGGCGGGGCGGCGGCCGGCGATGAGCCTGACTACCTAAGCGCCTTCATCGGAAAGCCCTCGCGTTTCATGCGCGGCGCCGGTCGGTTTCAATCAGCGGGATTCTGATCGGCGCGCCGGTTGTGGAGCGCAAGCTGCCGCAGTTCGTCGAGCAGCCTTACCGCGGGCGTCGGCATGATTCCGTCCCGGCGCCGGAACACCGTCAGCCGCCGGTGGGCATCCAGGCCCGGGATGGCCAATGCGCTCATCAGGCCGACCCGCCTTTCATCTTCGAACATCGGCCCCGCCATCCAGCACAGGAATCCGGCATGGGAAACCAGGCTTTTCAGGGTGATGATGGAGCGCGTCTCGACCACGATATTCGGCTTGCCCAGCCCCTTGCTCCTGAAGACCTCATGCAGGTGCTGGTAAGGGGCGGTGCCTTTTGGCGTCGATGCCCAGCGCTGGTCGATGGTATCCGCCAGCGACACCTGCCGCTTGCGTTGCAGCGGGTGGCCGGCCGAGGCGACCACATAGCTGTTGTCTTCCCAGTAGCAGTCCGCGATCGGCACGATCTCCTCGCTCTCGTCGGCGGCCACGCCGAGCGCGAGATCGATCTCGTGCTTCACCAGCGCATCGGCCAGGCGGTCCCAGACGCCCTCGATGATCTGCACCTTCAGGTTCGGCCAGCGGGTCAGCACGCGCTGTATCGCCAGCGGCAGAAGCAGGCCGACCACGCTGGCGATGCCGCCGACCCGGATGGTTCCTTTCGCCAGCCCGCGCACGGCATCGATCTCTTCATGCGCCTGCTCCGCCACCCTTTCCATCAGCGTCGCATGCGGCAGCAGGGCTTCGCCGACGGCAGTCAGCAGCATGCCTTTTGAATTGCGTTCGAAAAGCGGGGCGCCGACCTGGCTCTCCAGCCGCTTGACGGTGCGGCTCAGCGCCGGCTGAGTCAGATGCAGCACGTCGGCGGCGCGGCCGAGGCTGCCATGCTCGACGATGGCGAGAAAGGCCGAGAGTTGTCGCTGGTCGAAAGTCATAACCAAGTGTAATGACTTATGCGCAACTAGGCAATTCCTGGGCATGAGCTTAGGGAGGATACTCTCTCGCTGCATAAGCAATTGTTCAACTATTGCAATCAAGAAGGCATCTCATGCAAGCAGACAACCCATCCCGCATGAATACCGAAGGAGACAAGGGCGTAACGGTGCGCGACGCCGTCCTGACGCTGCTGCGCGATTTCGGCATCACCTCCGTATTCGGCAATCCCGGCTCGACCGAGCTGCCGCTGTTCCGCCATTTCCCTCCGGATTTCAAGTACGTGCTCGGCCTGCAGGAAGCCGTCGTGGTCGGCATGGCTGACGGCTTCGCCCAGGCCAGCCGCAACGCCTCGTTCGTGAACCTGCATTCGGCGGCCGGCGTCGGCAACGCCATGGGCAACATCTTCACCGCCTTCAAGAACCGCACTCCGATGGTCATCACCGCCGGCCAGCAGGCGCGTTCCATCCTGCCCTACGAGCCGTTCCTGTTTTCCGGGCAGGCAACCGAACTCGCCAAGCCCTATGTCAAATGGAGCTGCGAGCCGGCGCGGGCGCAGGATGTGCCGCATGCGATCGCGCGGGCTTACTACATCGCCATGCAGGAGCCGCGCGGCCCGGTGCTGGTGTCGGTGCCGGCCGACGATTGGGACCAGCCGGCGGAATTGATCACGCCGAGGCTCGTCAGCTCCGAGACCCGCGCCGACCCGGCGGTGCTCGACCGCATCGGCGCCCAGCTCGATGCCTGCGAACGGCCAGCCTTCGTGGTCGGCTCGGCGGTGGATCGCGGCAATGCCTGGGATGCGGTGGTGCGGCTTGCGGAGACCCACAATGCGCGGGTATTCGTCGCGCCGATGTCCGGCCGCGCCGGTTTCCCGGAAGACCATCCGCTGTTCGCCGGCTACCTGCCGGCGATGCGCGAGAAGATCGTCCAGAAGCTCACAGGCGCCGACCTGATCCTCGTCATCGGCGCGCCGGCCTTCACCTACCACGTGGAAGGCGCGGGGCCGCATGTTCCCGAAGGCGCCGCCCTGTGCCAGCTGATCGAGGACCCGATGATGGCCTCGTGGGCGCCGGTGGGCACCTCGGCCGTCGGCGGCATCCGGCTCAGCGTGCTCGACCTGCTGGCCCGCACGCCGGCGAAAGCCAGGCCGCGGCCGCCGATGCGTCCGGTGCCGCCGCGCGCGGAGCCGCCGCGTCCGGGCGTCGCCTCGCAGCGCATGTCGGTCGCCTACCTGCTGCAGACGCTGGCCGAAGTGCGCGACCCGGACCATATCGTGGTCGAGGAAGCGCCGAGCTCGCGCCCGGTGATGCAGACTTACCTGCCCATCCTGCGCAGCGAGACCTTCTACACCATGGACAGCGGCGGACTGGGCTACAGCATGCCGGCGGCCATCGGCGTGGCGCTGGCCAAGCCGCAGGCGAAGATCATTGCGCTGATCGGAGATGGCTCCAGCATGTATTCGATCCAGGCGCTGTGGAGCGCGGCCCAGCTGAAGCTGTCCATCCTGTTCGTGATCGTGAAGAACCGGCGCTATGCGGCGCTGCAGGACTTCGCGCCGCAATTCGGCTTCAAGTCCGATGATCCGGTGCAAGGCACCGACCTGCCGGACATCGACTTCGTCGCGCTGGCCAGGGGGCAGGGTGTCGCCGGCGTCAGCGTGAGCGATGCGGCGGCGCTGCGCGAGACGCTGGCCGCGGGGCTCAGGTCGACGGTGCCGTATTTGATCGAAGTCGAAGTAGAGTAAAGTGACAGTCGTCGTGTCGTAGCCGAATCAAAAACATAGGAGACAAGCATGGCCACCATTTCCCTGCTCATTGACGGCGAATCGCAAGCCGCTTCCAATGGCGCCACCTTCGAGCGCCGCAACCCGCTGGATGGCAGCGTCGCCACCGTCGCGCCCGCCGCCACCGTGGCCGACGCCATCGCCGCCGTCGAGGCCGCCGAGCGCGCCTTCCCGGCCTGGGCCGCCATGGGGCCGGGCGAACGCCGCGGCCTGCTCATGAAGGCCGCCCAGGCCCTCGAAGCCAAGGCCGATGCCTTCGCCGCCGCCGTGGCCGCCGAAACCGGCGGCTCGGCCATGTGGTCCGGCTTCAATGTCCATCTGGCCGCCGGCATGCTGCTCGAAGCCGC
>NZ_FZOT01000004.1 GCF_900188095.1 Noviherbaspirillum humi
CCGGTGTCGTGCGAGCAGGGCATCTGCGGCACCTGCATCACCCGGGTGCTGGAGGGCGAGCCGGACCATCGCGACCTGTACTTCACCGATGAAGAGAAGGCGGCCAACGACCAGTTCACGCCCTGCTGTTCCCGCGCCAAGGGCAAGCTGCTGGTGCTGGATCTTTAACCCTCACGCCGAAACTTATTGACCCGCCTCGCCCAGGCGGGCTTCGATCCTATCCCGGTCGTCAACTCCGCCCGCTCGGCCGCCGCATTCCGGCGGGTGACGACGTAGGCGCTGCGCCAATCGCGATAATCGGCCGCCCCGGTTCGCCCACATGGTCCCCGGTGAGACTGGCGATGCAGCCAATCGCCCTTCATTGCTCTCCCGCTCTCGCATCACTTCGGCATGCCGGTCGGCCGTGGTAACGATGACCAGGTCCAGGCGGGAACGACCCGGCCGCCGCGAATCCGGTTATCCGCGTGTCCTGCGGAAGAATGGTCAGCGCCCCGGCGATGAACTGCCGATGGAGGTGGAGGCAGGAAAGGCAGCAGGAAAGGCGGCAGGTCCGGATTCATTTCGTCCCGCACCATCAGTTGAACGGCAGGCAACTCTTCAGCGCCCAGGTTGGCCGCCGTCGCAGACGCTGCGAGGTCCCCGTCGGCACCGCCAGGCATTGCTTCCGGCCCCCGTCGCAGGCAGCATGCCGGTTCGAACCAACTTCCCCTGTTGCCGCTCTTATCGAAGCGGCAATATCCAATCGGTGGTATCTATCTCATGTCCAACAAGGATCAGCGCCTGGCAATTTATTTCTTCGTTGCCATCGTCGTCTTCGCAATGACCGCCGGCTTCGGTTACCGGGCGGTGGACACGCTCGTGGAAAATCAGCGCAGCCAGGTTGCCGCCCGCCTGACCGCCATTGAACTGCAAACTCTGCTCGGCCTGGCGGTGCAGGCCGAAACCGGCCAGCGGGGCTTTGTCATTACCGGCAGGGAAGAGTACCTCGAGCCGTATGCGGACGCCAAGGATCGCCTGCCGCGATCCCTGCTGGCACTGCGCAAGAATCTCGCCGGCAATCCCTCTCAGCTTGCTCGCATCGATGCCGTCGAAAAGTTGCAAGCGCAAAAGTTCGCCGAACTCGACCTGAGCATTCTGACGCGGCGCGCATCCGGCTTTGAAGCGGCGCAGAAGATCGTGCTGTCCGATCAGGGCCGGCGCCTGATGGAAGAAATGCGCGCCAATGTTCGCGCAATGGAACAAGTCGAAGTTTCCCAGCTGAATCAGCGCATCGTTCGATCAGCGCAGAGTGCCGAAGCGGCGTTTGCCACCATCGCGGTGGCCGGCGCGATCAACGTCGGGCTGCTGGTGTTTCTGATGCTGGCGGTCAGGGCCGACGCCAGGGCGCGCGAGCAGTCGGCGCGGCAGGTGGCGGCATTGAATCAGAGCCTGGAACAGCGGGTGCTGGATCGGACACAGGAACTGGGCCAGGCCAATGCCAAGCTGCAGGATGCTAACCATTCGCTTGAAGCATTCAGCTATACGGTGGCGCACGACCTGCGCGCGCCGCTGCGCGGCGTGCAGGGGTTCGCCGAGGCGGTTCTCGAAGACTACGCGGATCGGCTCGACATCACCGGCCAGGATTATCTGCGGCGCATCTGCCGCGCGGCGCAGCGCATGGAGGGCTTGATCGAGGATCTGCTTGCCTACAGCCGCCTGGCGCGCAGCGATCTGCCGCTGGAAAAAGTACCGCTGGAGCAGGCGGTAAACGAGGCCTTGGGCCACCTGCAGGCGCCGATCACGGAAAGCCGGGCGCGGATACAGGTCGCGGACGGCTTGCCCATGGTCGTCGGCAACTGGGCAGCCTGCGTGCAGGTGCTGCAGAACCTGTTGTCGAACGCAATCAAGTTCAGGCAAGGCGATGCGGTGCCCGAGGTCCGCATCGCCGCGGAGATCCGCAATGGCGCCGAGGCCCGCGTATGGGTGTGCGACAACGGCATCGGCATTCCGGCGCAACACCAGGAACGGATCTTTGCGCCGTTCGAGCGCCTGCACAGCCTGGAAGAATATTCGGGAACCGGCATCGGCCTGGCCATCGTCGCCAAGGCCGTCAGCCGCATGAAAGGCGCCTGTGGCGTGGAATCGGAGCCGGGCGGGGGTTCGCGCTTCTGGTTCGATCTTCCCTTGGCGACGTGAAGGAGCCGGCATGCAAGCACAGCAATTGATATTGCTCGTCGAAGACAATGAGGACGACGTGATCCTCGCCCAGCGGGCCTTCCGCAAGGCAGGCGTCGATGTGCCGATCTGCGTCGTCCGGGACGGCGACGAGGCGGTCGATTACCTGGGCGGCGGCGGACGGTACGGCGACCGCCGCAGCTTCCCGCTGCCCACCATCGTATTGCTCGACCTGAAGCTGCCGCGCCGCAGCGGGCTCGATGTGCTGCGCTGGATTCGCGCCGATCCGGCGCTGGGCACGCTGCCGGTCATCGTTTTCACGACGTCGGCGCAGGCGTCCGACCTCGAGCAAGCCTATTCCCTCGGCGCGAACTCCTATCTGAAGAAGCCGGTGACGCTGGAAGACACCACCGAAATGCTGCGCGCCGCCGGCTTGTACTGGCTCACCCACAACGAGGCGCCGCCGCAAGTGCGACGAGGTTTCTGATGCCCCACCTCATCCGGCTTCTCCATGTCGATGACAATCCCGACGACCGCATTCTGGTGCAGCGTGCGCTGGCACCGCGGTTTCCCGACATGGACTACATAGGCGTCGGCACGGCAGCCGACTATGCGCGCCATATCGACACCCATCTGGATTGCGTCATCACCGACTACCGCATCGGCTGGACCGATGGCCTGGCCGTGCTGCGGGACGTCAGGCAGCGTCATCCCGAGGTGCCGATCCTGATGTTCACCAATACGGGAAGCGAGGAGGTCTGCGCGGCCGGCATGAAGGCCGGGCTGTCCGACTATATCGTCAAGCGCAAGGAAGAATTTCCGCGCCTGCCGGCATTGGTCGCTACGGCCATGGAGCTGTCGCAGGCGCGGCAGGCGCTGCTGGAGCGCGACCGCCAGTTGCGCGAGCTGCTGGAACGCGAGCAGTTCGCCCGCGCCGAAGCGGTACGCGCGAACCACCTGAAGGATGAGTTTCTCGCTACCGTGTCTCATGAACTACGCACGCCGCTCTCCGCCATCCTCGGATGGGTGCATCTTCTGCAGCTGCAGAAGCTGCCGAGGGAAAGGGAATTGGAGGGCTTCCGCATCATCGAACGCAATGCGCACGCCCAAGTGAAGCTGATCGAGGACCTGCTGGACCTGTCGCGCATCATTTCCGGCACGCTGCGCATCGACCTCGGTCCGCTCGATCTGCTGGACGCCGTGAACAAGGCGGTCGACTCCTTCCGCGCCGCTGCCGGCGAAAAATCGATCTCGCTCTCCACGCGATTCGATCCCGCGCCTCCCTTGATCCGGGGCGATGCGCAGCGCATCGAGCAGATCGTGGCCAACCTGCTTGCCAACGCCATCAAGTTCACGCCCGAAGCCGGCGCGGTCACGGTCAGCCTGCGCCGCGTCGGCTCGCACGTCGAGATTGCCGTCGCCGACAATGGCGTCGGAATCGACCAAGGCTTCGTGCCGCATTTGTTCGATCGCTTCCGTCAAAGCGACGCCGGCCCGACCCGGCGCCACGGTGGGCTGGGAATCGGCCTGTCAGTGGCGAAGAATCTGGTGGAGCTGCACGGCGGCTCCCTGACGGCGCAAAGCGAGGGCATCGGCAAGGGTGCCTGCTTCACGGTGCGCTTTCCGGTCGCCGTGATGCGCGAGTCCGTGCTGCAGCAGGCCGAGGCTTCGGCCGGCGACGAAGCGGCGCAACGCCTCAAGGGGTTGCGCATCCTGGTCATCGACGATGACCAGGATACCCTCGACATCGTCCAGCGCATCTTGGCGATGTACGGCGCGCAGGTCAATGGCGCGCTGCGGGCCACGCACGGGCTGGAATCGCTGGCGCAGCAGGATTACGACGTGCTTCTGTCCGACATCGGCATGCCGGACATGGATGGGTTCACGATGATCGAGCAGGTGCGCCGCACCGACCATCGCAATCGCGACATTCCGGCCGCAGCGGTGACGGCGTTCGCGCGCAGCCAGGACCGCGAGCGCGCCTTGCTGGCGGGCTTCGATGCCTACCTGGTGAAGCCGATCGAGCCGGGTGAACTCATCGCGGTGGTGCTGTCCCTGGTAAAACGCAGGCGAAGCGACAAGGCGTGATCCGCGCCTGCGGGCAGGTGCCGAAGGCAGCCCAATATTCCTTGCGCCGGGCCGCCGTCTCGTTGCAAGACTGTGGATTAGTCTTTAGACTGCCTTGCGGCACGCAGCTGTCCTGCATGAAGCTTCGCCAAACGCGCAGCCCGGCAATATCGGAAACGCTTGCGCGCCTGACCATCACCAGCGGTGATCAATAACGACGGCCCCGTCATCGCGGGCCCACAGAGGAGAAACCATGCTCAATCACGTCATGATCGGATCGAACGACCTCGAACGCTCGAAGCGCTTTTACGATGCGGTGCTTGGCACGCTTGGCGCCGGCGAACCGATACGCCACAAGACCGATTCCGGCCATACCCGCCTCTTCTACCGCCACGATGGCAGTTCCTTCTGCATCACCGAGCCGATCAACGGCGAAGAGGCGACCCCTGCCAATGGCGGCACCATCGGTTTCAAGTGCGCTTCGCCCGAGCAGGTGCGTGCATTCCACGATACCGCCGTCGCCCACGGCGGCCGTTCGATCGAAGACCCGCCGGGCCTGCGCGAGGGCAGCATGGGCGCACTGTATCTCGCCTATGTGCGCGATCCCGACGGCCACAAGCTCTGCGCCATCTACCGGCCGAAGTAATGTCTTCCGCTCGATGCGGATTGCTTGAGATCAGCGGCGGCGGCCCTTTTTCGATACCGCCGCGGCACGCGCTCTTTTGCCGGCGATGGGAACCGGACGGCCGCATCGATTTCCAATCGGACGATCAATGAACCGAAAGGTCTGGCGAAATGCAAAAGCGCAAACTGGGACGGCAGGGACTGGAAGTGTCGGCACTCGGCCTCGGGTGCATGGGCATGTCGGAGTTCTACGGGCAAGGCGACGAAGCCGAATCGATCGCCACCATCCATCGGGCGATCGACCTCGGCATCACCTTCCTGGACACGGCCGACATGTATGGCCCCTTCGTTAATGAGGTGCTGGTCGGCAAGGCGATCCGCGACCACCGGGACCAGGTCATGCTGGCGACGAAGTTCGGCAATGAGCGCGGCGAGAAGGGCGAGTTCCTCGGCATCCGGGGCGACGCCGACTATGTAAGGCGGGCCTGCGACGCCTCGCTGCAGCGGCTGGGCGTTGATCACATCGATCTTTACTATCAGCATCGGGTCGATCCGAAAGTGCCGATCGAGGAAACCGTCGGCGCCATGGCGGAACTGGTGAAGGCGGGCAAGGTGCGTTTCCTCGGCCTCTCGGAAGCCGGGGTGGAGACCATACGCCGCGCCCACCAGGTGCATCCCATCAGCGTGCTGCAGACGGAGTACTCGCTCTGGAGCCGCGATGCCGAAGCGCAGATCCTGCCGACCGTGCGCGAACTCGGCATCGGCTATGTCGCCTACAGCCCGCTGGGGCGCGGCTTTCTGACGGGACAGATCAAGCGCATCGAGGATCTGGCCGAAGGCGACTACCGGCGGAATTCGCCGCGTTTCCAGGGCGAGAACTTCCGCCGCAATCTCGACCTGGTGGCGGAGGTGGAGCGCATGGCGCAAGAGAAGGGATGCGCGCCGGCCCAGCTTGCGCTGGCGTGGGTGCTGGCGCAGGGCGAGGACATCGTGCCCATTCCCGGCAGCAAGCGCCGGCGTACCCTGGAAGAGAATATCGGCGCGGTCGATGTCAGGCTGACTGCGGAAGACCTGGCCCGTATCGACCGCATCCTTCCGCCCGGCGCCGCCGCCGGCGAACGCTATCCCGCGCCGCAGATGCAGGCGCTCAATCGGTAGGCTTTTGCGGCCGCCTTTTGGCGGTCATTTGGCAGTCTTTCGGCAGCCGCATTGCGCCGCGGGTTTCCGCCGGTCAGGTGGATGCCCGCGCTACCAGTTCGAATCCCACGTCGATCACTTTGCGTTCCAGAGCCCTGCCCACTGCGCGCGCCAGCAGGGCCTCGGCCGCCTGGATGCCGATCGCTTTCTTCTCGATGCGCACCGTCGACAGGGAAGGATGGGTATGCGCGGAAAAGTCGAAATCCCCGAAGCCCATCACCGCCAAGTCCTTCGGCACCCGCATCGCCCGCGCCTGCGCCTCGGCCAGTGCGCCCTGGGCGATCGCATCCGAACCACAGACCAGCACATCGAACCGATTCCCTTCGTCCAGCAGGCGGGCCAGGCCTTCGCGCCCGAGCTGGAAGGTGGAGGGCGCGCGGCCCACCTGCGCATGGATGGCGGAGATGCCCTGCTGCTTCAAGGTGTCGGCAATGCTTTGCTGGCGGATGAGTGAACGCTCGTCGTCCGCGCAGAGCAGGCCATAGCGGCGGTAGCCGCGTTTCAGCAGGTCGTGCGCGATCGCTTCGCCGATCCTCACGTGCGAAAAGCCGATCACCATGTCGAGCGGTGTCGGCGTGAGGTCCCAGATTTCGACGACCGGGATGCCGGTCGAGAGAATCTTGATGCGGGTGTCTTGCGAATGCCCGATGCCGGTCAGCACGATGCCGTCCGGGCGCCGGCTCAGAATGGCCGTGATCAGATCGTCCTCCCGCGATGCCGGATAGCCCGACAAGCCGAGCAGGAGCTGATAGCCGTCCTGCCACAGCCGGTCCGACAGCGCCTGGACGGTTTCCACGAAGATCGAATTGGAGATATGGGGAACGATGGCTGCCACCAGGCGGGTGCGTCCGCCGGTCAGCGCGCCGGCGAGCTGGTTGGGAATGTATCCGGTCAGCTTCACCGCCTTCTGCACCAGCGCCACGGTGTCGGCGCGCACGATCTCGGGGCGGTTCAGTGCCCGCGATACCGTCATCGGCGATACACCGGCCACCTTCGCCACATCCTTCAGGGTCACCGCGTCGACGCGAGCCTCCGGGCGCACAAGGGTGATCGGCTGGTCTTCGGCGACCTTTCTTGCGCTCGTTTTCGATCTGCGGGTAGTCATGAGGCCCATTCCATGTTTGCCGGTAAGTATACCCGAGGGGGCGTTCCGGCTTTCGATGACTTTAAAAAACGCAGTCAAAAATGATAGCCGTAACATCACTGTAAAAAAAAATTTTGCCAGCAATTGGACAGGGTGTTGAACAAAAATGATTGCGCTAACATTTTAAAGCTGGGTAGAATTGGATCCATGGCGGCACGGGCGTCCCCGTTGAAGGCAGGAGTCGCCTGATGAACCGCCTGACACGAGACCCAAGGAGACGACATGCATATTGGAAAAATCGCGATCACCCTTCTGCTCGGCGCCAGCAGCCTTGCGTTCGCCCAGAACCAGAATTTCCCGGAGAAGCCGGTTACCGCAGTGGTGACCTTCCCGCCCGGCGGCTCGACCGACATGATCGCCCGCGCCATCAGCCCCAAGATGGGTGAACAGCTGAGCAAGCCGGTGGTGGTGGAAAACAAGGCGGGCGCGACCGGCGCGATCGGCGCCACCTACGTGAAGAATTCCCCTGCCGACGGCTACACCGTCATGGTCGCTTCCATCGGCGTGTACTCGGTCAATCCGCATCTGCAGAAGAACCTCGCCTACGATCCGTCCAAGGATTTCGACATGCTGAGCATCGCGGTGCGGGCGCCGAACGTCCTTATCGTCAATCCCAACCTTCCGGTCAACTCGGTCGCCGACCTGATCGCCTACCTCAAGAAAAATCCGGGCAAGGCCAGCTTCGGCACGTCCGGCGCCGGCTCGTCCGACCATCTCACCACCGCGCTGTTCTGGCAGCGCACCGGCACCACCGGCATCCACACGCCTTACAAGGGCGGCGCCAACGTGCTGACCGATCTGATGGCGGGCCATATCGAAGCCTCCTTCCAGAACCTCAACGTGGTCATCCCCTATGTCAAGTCCGGCAAGCTGAAGGCCCTGGCGATCACCAGCCAGCAGCGTTCGCCGCAACTGCCCAATGTGCCGACGGTGGGCGAGGCGGGCCTCAGCGAGATGAACGTCTACTCCTGGCAGGCGGTCGCTGCGCCGAAGGGCATTCCCGCCGCCGTGAAGACCAAGCTGCACGGCGCGATCGCCGCCGCGCTGACCGATCCGAAGACCAAGACCCAGCTGACCGACCAGGGCTTCGAAGTGGTCGCCACCACGCCCGAGGAAGCGACGAAATTCCAGCAGGAAGAACTCGCCCGCTGGAAGAAGGTGATCGAGGTCGGCCGGATCACGGTTGACTGAGCAAGCGGCGGCGCAGTCGCGTGCGGAGCGCGGCAGCCTTCCGCTGGACGCCGGCATCCGTCTCGCCCCCGATATCGACGCGTTTCGGCCACGCCGGCCGAAGCGCATCCCTAGGCACCGAATTTCGCTTCGTTTCATCCGACCCCTTAACCCTTTGCACCCATGACCGCTCAAGACATCCCCCGCCCGAACGCTAATGAAGACCAGATCGCCTGGATTCGTGTCTCGTCCGTTTTCCTGCCCCTGGCCACGCCCATCAGCGATGCGAAAGTGCTGACCGGGCGCCAGAAGCCGATGACCGAGATCGCCATCCTGTTCGCCGAGATCCACACCCGTGACGGCCATTCCGGCCTCGGCTTCAGCTATTCGAAGCGCGCCGGCGGGCCGGGCCAGTTCGCGCATGCCAAGGAAATCGCGCCGAGCCTGATCGGTGAAAACCCGAACGACATCGCGCGTCTCTGGGACAAGCTGGCCTGGGCCGGCGCTTCGGTCGGCCGCAGTGGCTTGTCGACCCAGGCCATCGGCGCCTTCGATGTCGCGCTGTGGGACTTGAAGGCCAAGCGCGCCGGCCTGTCGCTGGCCAAGCTGCTCGGCGCGCAGCGCGACTCGGTGCAGTGCTACAACACCTCCGGCGGCTTCCTCCATACCCCGCTGGACCAGCTTTTGAAGAACACCGATGCTTCGCGGGAGAAGGGCATTGGCGGCATCAAGCTCAAGGTCGGGCAGCCGGATTCGAGCGTCGACATCCACCGGGTCGAGACGGTGCGCAAGCACCTCGGCGAACACTTCCCGCTGATGGTCGACGCGAACCAGCAATGGAGCCGCCCCGCTGCACAGCGCATGTGCCGGATCCTGGAGCAATTCAACCTGGTGTGGATCGAGGAACCGCTGGATTGCTACGACGCCGAAGGACATGCCGCGCTGGCGCAGCAGTTCGACACCCCGATCGCCACCGGCGAGATGCTGACCAGCGTATCGGAACATTGGGATTTCATCCGCCAGCGCGGCGCGGATTACCTGATGCCGGACGCGCCCCGGGTCGGCGGCGTGACGCCCTACCTCAAGGTGGCGGCGCTGGCCGAACACGCGGGGCTGATGATCGCCCCGCATTTTGCGATGGAGTTGCACGTCCATCTCGCCGCCACCCATGCGCGCGAGCCGTGGGTCGAGCATTTCGAATGGCTCGAGCCGTTATTCAATGAGCGCCTGGAGACCAGGAATGGCCGCATGATCGTGCCGACCCGCCCCGGCCTGGGCGTGACGCTGAGCGAGCAGGTCAAGCAATGGACAGCGGCGGAGGCGGAAGCCGGCCAGCGGCCTTGACTGGATCGCCAAGGCCTCTCCAAAACATGGCATAGCCATAAAAAAACGCCGGCGGAAGAGGGCTCCGACCGGCGTTCTGCCAGGCCCCGAAGGGCACGCAACTGGCGAGCGGATTCTCTCGTGCGCCGCCGGACTTGTCAATCTCGATAGACAAGCAGACAAGCAGACAAGCAGACAAGCGCATCGATGGACAGGCTGTCACGCGGCTGCGGGCGGCAGGTACTGGCGCCGTCTACATGGCCGACGCGCCAGCCGACGGCGGCAAGAAAGCACTGCAGATGCCGACGAGGCAGAGCGCGTGTTGGGTCTCCAAGCATCGGCCATCCGATCCGTCCTGCATGCATTCGCGCAGATGCCATTGAAACAAGCGCTGCTCAAACGCTGCTTGCGAAAGAAGCTGATGCCGGGCGTATCGCGCCCTTGCTTTTTTCCCGCGGCACACTATCTTGAAAGTGTCTCCTCCAATCCATCTCCTTACTGGTGTTGATTGGTTCGCCCGCGGCGCCCCCGGCCCGCGGGCTTTTTCTTGGCACGGGTTGGCGGACAAAATTCCCCGTCCGGTCGCTGGCGCTTACGGCATCTGCCTTGCAAAGACGTCACAATTGATGAGGGCGTGGCGGGCGCGTCCGTTAAAGGCATGGATTTGAACGCGTTTCGTCGGGCAGGTATATGGCGCAAGCCGCTTCTGTCATAATGCCCGGCCCGAGAGGGGTTCCGACCGGACCCCTGTATCAACTCCTTCAGGCATGGAATCATGATGATGCCGCCGCAGGCGAACTCGGTGATGCCCTGCCGTTCAACATTTAACCGTCAGGAACAACAGGCGCATCGAGCGATCCAAGCCGCGTTGTTTCGGCGTCTTCCCCAAGGCATTCGCGTGTCATGCGGGCGCGATGACGCTGGGACCTGATAATCATGATTGGCAGACCGTTCAGTCCCAATCGCACAACTTTCGTAACGGACCCAGCCATGAAGGCCATTGCAGTTATCGACTTTGAAACCACCGGACTTTCACCTCATCAGGGGGACAGGGCGACCGAAATCGGCGCGGTGCTGATGGAAAACGGGAAAATCGTCGATCGCTATCAAAGCCTCATGAACGCGGGCAGGCATATTCCGCCCTTTATCGAGCAGTACACCGGCATCACCAATGAGATGGTGCGCAAGGCGCCTCCTGCCGAGCAGGTGATGCAAGAGGTGGCCGACTTCGTCGGCGACCGTCCTCTGCTGGCGCATAACGCCGCCTTCGACAAGAAGTTCTGGGATGCCGAGCTATCCCATGTGCGGCGCGTACGGCGCCAGGAGTTCGCTTGCTCCCTGCTGCTGTCGCGCCGTTTGTATCCGCAGGCGCCGAGCCATAAGCTGGGCGCTCTGGTGAACTACCACGGCCTGCCGGTCACCGGCGTATTTCACCGCGCCCTGGCGGATGCCGAGATGACGGCGCATCTGTCGATGCGGCTGGTCGAGCAGGTGCGCCAGCGCTATGGCCTGCGCTCCGTGCCGCATGAATTGCTGTGCTCGATTCAGGCGGCGTCGCGGCACAAGATGGACCGCTGCGTCGAAGCCTATTTCGGCAGGACGGCGGCGCAGGCGGGGTAGGAAAAGCAGGCTTCCGGGGAATGGCAACCTCTTTCGAGGCATCTTTGTCCTGCAACCCGCACATCCGGCATCAGCCGTTCTCCGGCAAGGCCGCTGGGCCGCGGAAGTCGTTCGGCAGGCAGACCGACTCCCATTTCTCCCGCCCCTGGTTGCCTTTGCGGCTATCGACGTCGGCATGGGGATAAATCTTCGCCGAACTGGGAAGCGTATGCGGGTTGGCGAAGAAGTACCACACCCCTTCAACCTGCGTCACGATGCAATCCAGCGTCCCTTCGGCATAGGGCACCGACCGTGACGATCCGCCCTTGCTTCCCCGCTTCATCTGCGGCACCTTGCGCGTGGTGTTGACGAGGAAATGGTCGCCTCGGGCGGCCTTGGAAGCCGACTTCACCTGGACCTTGGAAATGCTGGCGCCGGTATCGACGAGCAGGTCGTAGCAGGCATTGCCGCCCACCGGCTGACTTACCACTGCGCCGCGACGGACGCACTCCGCGGCGAACTCCAGCTTCAGAGTCGCGCTCGTCGCTTTTGAAGGCTGTTCTGCCATTTAACTATCCTGGCTGCGCATCCGGGCAAGACAAGCATCGATGCGGATGCCTACCTCGCCTGTTCGCCCGATTCCGCCTTGGGAGCTTCGGGTTCGGAGCTGAACTGAGGCGTCTCGGACGCGGTCCATTCGTTGTTCTCCGACGCCGGGGTTTCGATCCTGAGCTCCTCGTTCGGCGAGGAAGCCACGCCCTTGTCGAGGAAGCCGGTCACCATTTGCGGGAAGGCCGCCACCAGTCCCACCATGACCAGCTGCAGGAACACCCAGGGCAGGGCGCCCCAATAGATGTCGGAACTCTTCACTTCCTTCGGCGCGACGCCGCGCAGGTAGAACAGCGCGAAACCGAACGGCGGGTGCATGAACGAGGTCTGCATGTTCACGCACAGCATGACGCCGAACCACACCAGTGCTGCCGACGAGGCCGCTTCCGGGCTGCCCATCTGGGCCAGGAGTACGGGAGCCAGCACTTTTTCCGCGACCGGCGCGATCATCGGGATGACGATGAATGCGATTTCGAAGAAGTCGAGGAAGAAGGCAAGGAAGAAGATGAACAGATTGACCACGATCAGGAAGCCGAGCCAGCCACCGGGAAGCGAGGTGAACAGATGCTCCACCCATTTGCCGCCGTCGACGCCCATGAACACGACCGAGAAGCAGGTAGAGCCGATCAGGATGAACACCACCATCGCGGTCAGGCGCATGGTCGACTGGTAGCCGACCACGATCAGCTCGCGCAAGTCCTTCAGGCGAGTTGCGCGGTAGATCAACCAGGCGATGGAAATGTAGACCACCGCCAGCACGGCCTGCAGCACCGGTTTGGCCGAGGGCGCGATGCCGACGTTCTGGCGGTAGAACACCAATCCGAGGCCGGCGGCGATGGCGAGGCCGACCATCCCGGCACGGAAAATCTTCTTGTCGACGCCGGAGAACTGCGGATGCCGGATCACGGCCAGCACCACGGCGCCGAGCGCGCCCATGGCGCCCGATTCGGTCGGCGTGGCGATGCCGAGCATCATCGTGCCCAGCACCATGAAGATCAGCACTGCCGACGGCACGATGCCGCGCAGGCACTGGCGCCAAAGCGCCCAGCCCTGCAGGGTGCGCGCTTCCTTCGGGATCGCCGGCAGCCAGTGCGGCTTGAGCCGCGACAGGATGAAGGTGTAGAGCATGAACAGGCCGATCTGCACCAGGGACGGTCCCCAGGCGCCGAGATACATGCTGCCGACGTCGGCGCTGGCGGTGGGCGTGCGCAGCTGGTCGGCGAGCACCACCAGCACCAGCGACGGCGGAACCAGCTGGGTGATGGTGCCGGAGGCGGCGAGCACGCCGGTGGTGTAGCGCATGTTGTAGCCATAGCGCATCATTACCGGCAGTGAAATCATGGCCATGGTGATGACCTGCGCCGCCACCGTGCCGGTGATCGCGCCGAGCACGAAGCCGACGATGATGACCGAGTAGCCGAGGCCCCCGCGGATCGGGCCGAACAGCTGACCCATCGAGTCGAGCATTTCTTCGGCCAGCCCGCATTTCTCGAGGATCGCCCCCATGAAGGTGAAGAAGGGGATGGCGAGCAGCAGGTCGTTGGCCAGCACGCTGCCGAAGATGCGTTGCGGCACCGCCTGCAGGAAGCTGACGCCGAAGAAGCCGAGCTCGATCGAAATGATGCCGAAGAACAGGCCGAGGGCGAGCAGGGAGAACGCGACCGGGAAGCCGATCAGCATGAAAAGCACCAGGCCCCCGAACATCAGGGGCGGCATGTACTCGAGCGGAATCATTGGACGGGCCTTTCGTAGGTGGCGTCGAATTCGGTGATGCCGGCGATGGCGGCGATGCGCTTGATCAGTTCAGACAGACCCTGCAGCGCGAGCGCGGCGAAGCCGACCGGAACGATCAGCTTGATCGGATAGCGGGGCAGGCCGCCGGCATTGGCCGACTGCTCGAGAATGTCCCAGGAAGGCAGGAACAGCGATTTCCACGACAGCCAGGAAAACAGCAGGCACGCGGGCAGCAGGAAGGCGATCACGCCGAAGATGTCGATCCAGAGCTGGGTGCGCTTGGAGACGTGGCCATAGACCAGGTCGACCCGTACGTGCTCGTTCTTCTGGAAAGTATAGGAAGCGCCTAGCATGACCGAGGCGCCGAACAGGTACCATTGCAGTTCGAGCGGCCAGTTGTTGCTCCAATCGAAGCCATAGCGGACCAGCGCATTGGAAGCGCTGACGATGCAGGAAAACAGGATCATCAGGTTGGCCAATCGGCCAATGCGCTCGCCAAGCTTGTCGATCCAGCTTGAAAGCCGCAGCAGACTTCGCAGCATGTCGTCCTCGTGATGGTGTTTGAATTGAAAGGGAAGGCCGTTCCGGCTGCCGGAATCGGGCGGGCACGAGTATAGGAGGGGGCGGCCGGAATGGCGCTAGGGTGTACCCTAGTTCGGCGCTACGTAATAGCGCGTATTGTCTGGATTTTCTTTCGCATCGACCGTAACCGCCTGTCAGACCATGGACGTTTGATGCAACTTTATTAGCAGGATATAGAGAAGGAATGCAGTCGACCCCACCATTCATGCGGAGTCCCGCGGTACGCGCCATCGCCATCAATATCGTCGCCGATCCATGGCGCGGCATGGCCGCGGCGCTGACGTTGCTGGTACTGGTGGCCATCGTCGATTTCGTCACCGGCTACGAAGTCAGGCTGTCGATCCTCTACCTGCTGCCGATAGCCATCGGCACCTGGAGCGCAGGCGCCCGGGCGGGCGTGATGCTGTCGCTGCTGGCGGTGGCCTGCTGGGGCTTCAGCTTCCTGCCCGATCATGTGTATGCGCGCGACATTCTCTACGCCTGGGAAGGGCTGGTTCTTGCTGCAACGTTCAACATCTTCGTCTGGCTGTTGATCCGGCTGAAGCTTTCCCTGACGCGCGCCGAGCTGCGCTTCCGCGATGTGCTGGAAGGCCTGTCAGCCTATATCTACGTCGTCGGCGACAGAAGCGGCCGCGTGCTCTACGCGAATCGCCGCTTCGCCGGCATGATGAGGGCCGAACCCGTCGGGATCAACGCCGCCGACATCGAGCAGCGCCTGGAAGCGGCCGCGGGCGGCCTCCCGGCCCAAGCGGCGGACGCCTCTTCGGCGTTCACCTATCACGAAGCGCGCGATCGCTTCACCGGCGCCTGGTTCCTGGTGCAGACCGGGCCGATACGCTGGGAAGGCCGCACTCGCGCCCACCTGCATGTGCTGATCGACATCACCGAACAGAAAGCGGTGCAAAGCCTGCGCCAGCAGCAGCGCGAGATCCTGCACAAGACCGCGCGCTTTGCCGTGCTCGCCGAGATTTCCTCCATGCTGGGACATGAGATCAATCAGCCCCTGATGGCGATCGCCACTTACAGCGCGGCGGCGAAGATGCTGCTGGCGCAGCCTCGGCCGGACATTGCGGAGGCGACGGCGGCGCTGGAGAAGTCGCGCCTGCAGGCGGTACGGGCGAGCGAGATCGTGGCGCGTACCCGCAGCTTCCTGCAGCGGCGCAAGCCGAGCGTCGCGGAATGCCATATCAATCAGGTCATCGATGATGCGCTCCTGGCGATGGAGCCGGTGGTCAGCGACATGTCGGTGCATCTGCGCGCCTCGCTCGAGGACGGATTGCCCGTCCTGCCGTTCGACCGGACACTGATCGAGCAGGTGTTGACCAACCTGCTCGGCAACGCCGTCGACGCGGTGCGCATGAATGCCGAACACCGGGCGGACCCGGGCAGGGTGGAAATCGCGGCCGCCCGTCATGGCGACCATGGCATCCGGGTATCGGTTCGCGACAATGGCGCGGGCATTCCGCCCGCCGTCGCCGCCAAGCTGTTCACGCCTTTCTTCACCACCAAGGAGCAGGGCCTGGGGCTAGGCTTGTGCATCTGCCGGTCCATCGTCGAGGCGCACGGCGGCCAGATGTGGCATGAGAGCCCGGCGGGTGCTGGCACTGTTTTTCATTTCACGCTCGGAAGCGTGGATGACCACTCGGAAGAATCTGATGAATGAAACGGTATTCGTCGTCGATGACGATGAAGCGGTACGCGATGCCTTGACCATGCTCTTCAAGGCCTCCGGTCTGGCGGTGGAATCGTTCGCCTCCGCCGCCGCCTTCCTCCACAGCTATCGCCGCGGCCAAAGCGGCTGCCTGGTGCTCGACCTGCGCATGCCCGGCATGAGCGGCCTCGCGCTGCAGGAAGAAATGGCGCGTCGGCAGATCGGCATTCCGATTGTTTTCCTCAGCGGCCATGCGGATGTGCCGGTGGCGGTGCGGGCGCTCAAGCAGGGCGCCGTCGACTTCATCGAGAAGCCGATCGACTCCCAGCGGCTGCTGCCCGCAGTTCAGGAAGCACTGAAGCTGGAGGCTCGAAAGCGTCTGGCGGAGACGCCGACCAGCCAGCCGGCGATCGATGATGCCAGGTTTGCCGACTTGACCCAGCGCGAGCGCGAAGTGCTGACCCTGGTTTGGGAAGGCCGCACCAACAAGGCGATAGCCGAGGAAATGGGCATCAGCGTCAAGACCGTCGAATTCCATCGGGCGCGGCTGTGCGAGAAATTGCAGGTAGCGAGCCTCGCTGATTTCTTTCGGCAGAATGCAAGGCCGGGGGCGTAAATGGTGTGGCTCGCCGCCGGTATCGATTGCTGCACTTTCATTCAAGCAGCGGCCGGCTCGAGCGCTGCGACCTCGGACCGGTTCATGTCAAGTGACGGGAGCCGCTGCCGAATGTGAAGTAAAGGCAGCGATCGAGAAGTCGTTCCGCCCACGACCGCTCACGATGCGTTCATGGCCGAAGCAATAACGCTTCAGGGTTCGGCAGAGCGGAGGCGCCGCATCGCCATAGGTGGAACCAGATGGATGGGGATTGGCGGATCACGGCAGAGTTTGAAGCCAGGCACAGACCAACATCGGCCGCTCGTGCCGCTCAGGCGCTTGTTAAACGGAACTTTGCTAGAACCGGACTGGCCTCTGGCAGAGAGGGCAGGTCAAGATGGCACGTAACAAGCGGCTTCTCTGTGCCGCAAGATTTGCATTCCTGTGCCATGTATTTTCTTCTATTGATGAGAGCAAGGCGGGTCTGTCATTGGCTGCCAAATGCAAAAAAGCCCGCGTTTGACGGCGGGCTTCTTGGCTATATTTGAAATCTTCAAATATACAGCGATGTATGCACATACAGGTTCGAGTGTAAGTGCTTGATTACTTTGGTCGGGGCGAGAGGATTCGAACCTCCGACCACCTGCACCCCATGCAGGTACGCTACCAGGCTGCGCTACGCCCCGACGAGCCGCGTATTATAGCAGCAGTGCGTATTTTCGCCACAACCATATATTCCCCATGACAATAAAAATCAGCCAGCAGTTCGACGCAGGCGCCATCGAGGTGGTTGCCGCTGCGGATCCTGCTTCGATCGAACTGCGCCTGCGCAAGGACTCACACGCCGATTTTTCCCAGTGGTTCCATTTCCGTCTCCAGGGCGCGCGAGGCCAGGCCTGCCGCATGCATATCCTCAATGCCGGTGAGGCCACGTATCCAGACGGCTGGCGGGACTATCAGGCGGTGGCCAGCTATGACCGAGAAGCCTGGTTCCGGGTGCCGACCAGCTACGACGGCAAGGTGCTCACCATCATCCACCAGCCTGAGCGGGACAGCGTGTATTACGCCTACTTCGAACCCTATACCTGGGAGCGCCACCTGTGTCTGCTGGGCCGGATGGAAGCCTCGCCGCTGTGCCAGGTCGAGGATATGTGTGACACGGTCGATGGACGCGATCTGAACCTGGTGGTGGTCGGCAATCCGGACGCGGCAAAGAAGATATGGGTGATCGCCCGCCAGCATCCCGGCGAAAGCATGGCCGAGTGGTTCGTGGAAGGCATGCTGGAGGCGCTCACCGATGGCGCCAACCCGCTGGCGCGGCGGCTGCTCCAGCAGGCGGTGTTCTACGTGGTTCCGAACATGAATCCGGATGGATCGGTGCGCGGCAACCTGCGCACCAATGCCGCCGGCGCCAACCTCAACCGGGAGTGGGTAGCGCCGTCGCGCGAGTCCAGTCCCGAGGTATTCGCTGTCCGTGAGCGCATCGCGCAAACCGGCTGTGACGTGTTTTTGGATGTGCACGGCGATGAGAGCCTGCCCTATGTCTTCGTGGCGGGCTGCGAGATGCTGGAAGGCTTCACGCCGGAGCAGGCAATGCGGCAGCAGGCTTTCATGGACAGCTTCCGCCAGGCCAGCCCGGATTTCCAGACCCGCATTGGTTATGAGCCGACCAAATACCGGGAGGACATGCTGAAGCTGGCGTCGAAGTACATCGGACACACCTACGGCTGCGTTTCGCTCACGCTGGAGATGCCATTCAAGGACAATGCCGATCTTCCGGATACGGTCCATGGCTGGAACGGCGCCCGCAGCGCCGCCCTCGGGCGTGCCATCCTGCAGCCGATGCTGACGGCAGTGAGCGAGCCGGAGGCTTGATGGGCGTCGAGATCGAACGAAAGTTTCTGGTGGCCAACGATGGCTGGCGGCCGGCGGGGACGGGCGCCATGCTGCGCCAGGGTTACCTGTCGTCGCAGCCGGAGCGGGTGGTGCGGGTACGCATCGAGGATGGACAGGGCACGCTCACCATCAAGGGCTTGAACCGCGGCGCTACCCGCAGCGAGTGGGAGTATCCGATTCCGCCGGCCGATGCGGCAGCGATGCTGGATGCCTTGTGCGAGCGGCCCCTGATCGAGAAGACCCGCTACCGCATCCGGCACGAGGGCATGGTGTGGGAGGTGGATGAGTTCCATGGCGAGAACGCCGGCCTCATCGTCGCCGAGATCGAGCTGGAGCGCGAAGACCAGCCCTTCGCGCGGCCGCCCTGGCTGGGCGAGGAAGTGACGCACGACCCGCGCTATTACAACGCCAGCCTGTTGCAGCATCCGTTCCGCCGCTGGTAAGCCGGCATGATAAAGCGCCTGGCGGGCGCTCGTCTTCAGTGGAAATGCTCGGTGCCCGAAGGCGCATCCTCGGGCATCTCCGCATGCACCAGCTCCCCTTCCGGATCGGGATAGAGCGGCGCCCCGCAATCGTCGCAGAATTCCATCGGGAAGCGTTCGATGTGGCGCTTGATGTGGACGATGCCGCACTCCCGCAGCAGGGCCTGGATTTCTTCCAGCGGGCTGCGTGGATTTTCCATCAGCGCTTCCGGCGAGCCGAGGGTTTCGCTCAGCGACGAGCCGTCGCCCTCGTCGTCGTCCTCCTGCCCGAACAGCGGCCAGACCACGCCGTACACGACTTCGCTGTCATGGCGCAGGGTGAAGCCGATGCGGTATTCATCCAGCCGGCTGCCGACCGGTTCCTCGCCGAAGGCGCCGATGACGGCGCGCAGGCTCTGCGGGTCGACGCCGAGGGTCGTGGTCAGGTAATTGACCGCGGCGCGAATGGAAGCCGGACGGATCAGGCGGTCCGCTTCGCGGCAGGCGACGTAATAGGCTTCCGGCAGCAGCAGCTCAACGCTGCAGCCCGGCAGCAAACGCATGACGGTAGGCGTGACCTGGTTGCGCCATTGGGTCAGGGCGCGCATGCGGTCGGCGGCATCCAGACTGGCCTGCCATCGGAACAGCGGCTCGCCGGCCCTGGCGGTCACAACTGCGAGCAGATAACGGGTGTCGGCCAGGAAAGGCGCGGTTTCTTCGCTGCTGGTGGGCGGCTTGGGCGGCGTGTTCTTGATGGCGGCCTGCGCCAGCTTGTGGGTCAGTGCATAGGTTTCGCCATGGGTGCGCGGCAGCTGGTCGATGGCATACAGCGTCGGCGCCAGCGCCAGGTGGGTTTCAGGGGCCAGGAGGTGGGCGCTGAGGTGCGCCGCCAGTGTGGTTCGGGTATCGGGCGGGATGGCGCCGGAGGCAATGGTGTAGCGCGTCCAGGCCAGTACCGGCGCGGCGATCAGCAGCGCATCGTACTGCGCGTCCTCGTGCTCGATGACGCAGGAACTGCTTGCCTCTTCGGCTGCTTCCATCAGGGCGTCGTAGGCGGGCAGGTCCTTCTTGTAGAGGTGGTCGAGCGCATTGTCCAGCGTTTCCTGGTGGCCGGTGCGCAGCAGCTTGGCCAGCAGATTGGACAAGGCGCGCTCCCAGGAGCGCTCTTCCATCCGGCTGGAGGATTGGGCGAGGCCCTGGGACAACATCACCAGGCGATGGCTGTCGCCGGTGATCTTTTGAAAGGGACTCTTGGTTGAACGGCGCATGTTGTTCTGATCGGGTTGTAGCAAAAGGTTTGTTCGAGTGTACGCCGGTTGGGAGGGCGTCTCAACCGACAGGATAGGGCAAATCGCACGGGCGGCGATGCGCTGGCTCATGCGCGATATCTGCCAGCAATGGGCGCCCGCAATGTGCCTTGTGCAAAAAAGCAAAGCCGCATGACTTGCGCCATGCGGCTTGGTGCCGGGAAGGACTTTATTACTTCGATGCCGGAGCGCTGGCAGCGGGCGCCGGTGCGGGTTCGGCCGGGGCGGAGCTGGCCGGCGCAGACTGATGTCCGCCCGATTCACCCGCCATGTCGACCTTGTCGCCGGCTTTCATGATGACGAACAGTGCAATCAGCGCAAAGGCGAGAAATCCAACCAGCATTTTCCACATGATGTGTCTCCGTATCTATTGGCATTGATTGAGGCACCCGCGCACGGATGCCGACTGATGCCAGCATAGACGGCAATGCTTACATCATGCTTGCGCCGCCCGGCTTGCGCTGGGCGGCGCCGGATCTCAGGCGGCCAGCAACTCGCGCAGCACGAACGGCAGAATCCCGCCGTGCTTGTAGTAGTCCACCTCGATCGGCGTGTCGATGCGCAGCAGCAGCGGCACTTCCTGCGAGCTGCCGTCGGCGCGGTGGATCACCAGCGTCACTTTCTGCTGCGGCCGGATCTCTCCCTCGATGCCCTTGAGGTCGTAGGTCTCGGTGCCGGTGATGCCGAGCGACTGAATGCTGTCGTCGCCGATGAACTGCAGCGGCAGCACGCCCATGCCCACCAGGTTGGAACGGTGGATGCGCTCGAACGAACGCGCCACCACCACCTTGATGCCGAGCAGTTGCGTGCCCTTGGCAGCCCAGTCGCGGGAGGAGCCGGTGCCATACTCTTCGCCGGCGAAGATGATGGTCGGCACGCCGTCGGCGATGTAGCGCATGGCGGCATCGTAGATCGGCATCTGCTCGCCGCTCGGCTGGTGCAGGGTCAGGCCGCCCTCGACACGGGAGCCGTCTTCCTTCGGCGGGATCATCAGGTTCTTGATGCGGACGTTGGCAAAGGTGCCGCGCATCATCACTTCATGGTTGCCGCGGCGCGAGCCGTAGGAATTGAAGTCCGACTTGGCAACGCCGTTTTCCAGCAGCCACTTGCCGGCCGGGCTGGATTCCTTGATCGAGCCCGCCGGGGAGATATGGTCGGTGGTGATGGAGTCGCCGAACACGCCGATGGCGCGCATGCCGCTGATGCCGCTGGCGGCGGCGGCCGGTTCCATGCCGAACTGCTCGAAGAACGGCGGTTCGGCGATATAGGTCGACTGCGGCCAGTTGTAGACGTCGCCGGTGGCGCCGCCCTTGATCTGCTGCCACAGCTTGCCCGGTGCTGCCTTCACCTGCGCATAGTTCTCCTTGAACACCTTGGCGTTCAGGGCGAAGCGCATCAGCTTTTCAATCTCCTGCGAAGTCGGCCAGATGTCGCCGAGGTAAATGTCGCGGCCTCCCTTGCCCTTGCCGACCGGCTCGGTCATCAGGTCCCGGGTGACGGTGCCGGCGAGCGCATAGGCCACCACCAAGGGCGGCGAGGCGAGGAAGTTGGCGCGCAGGTTGGGATGGATGCGCGCCTCGAAGTTGCGGTTGCCGGACAGCACGGCCGCAGCCACGATATCGTTCTGCACGATGACATCGTTCATCGCCGGCGTCAGGTCGCCTGCGTTGCCGATGCAGGTGGAGCAGCCGTAGGAAGCCACGGCGAACCCCAGCTTTTCCAGGTAGGGCAGCAGGCCGGTCGCTTCCAGGTAGGTGGTCACCACGCGCGATCCGGGCGAAAGGGAGGTCTTGATGTGCGGTGCCACTTTCATGCCCGCTTCCACCGCCTTCTTCGCCAGCAGGCCGGCGGCCAGCAGCACGCTCGGATTCGAGGTGTTGGTGCAAGAGGTGATGGCGGCGATCAGCACGTCGCCGTTCTTCACCTTCACGCCGTCGGCGTTCTCGTAGACGGCTTCCAAGGCTTCCGCCTTCTTGTTGAAGCCGTTCTCGGAAACCGGCTTGCTGAACAGGTCGGCAAAGGTGGACTTGACGTTGCCGATTTCGATGCGGTCCTGCGGACGCTTGGGGCCGGCCAGGGACGGCGCGACGGTGCCGAGGTCGAGCGTGACCACGCTGCTGTAGTCAATGTCGCCGTCGCGCGGCACGCCGAACATGTTCTGCGCGCGGAAATACGCTTCGAAGGCATCGATTTCCGCCTTGGTGCGGCCGGTGCCCCTGAAGTACTCGATCGTGGCTTCATCCACCGGGAAAAAGCCCATGGTGGCGCCGTATTCCGGCGCCATGTTGCCGATGGTGGCGCGGTCGGTGGTGGACAGGGAGGCGGTGCCTTCGCCGAAGAACTCGACGAACTTGCCAACCACCTTGGCCTTGCGCAGCAGCTCGGTGATGGTCAGCACCAGGTCGGTGGCGGTGACGCCTTCGCGCAGCTGGCCAGTGAGATTGACGCCGACCACGTCCGGCGTCAGCAGGTAGACCGGCTGGCCGAGCATGCCGGCTTCCGCCTCGATGCCGCCTACGCCCCAGCCGACCACGCCGATGCCGTTGATCATGGTGGTGTGGGAGTCGGTGCCGACCAGGCTGTCCGGATAATAGACATCCTCCTTCTTGTGGACGCCGCGCGCCAGATACTCGAGGTTGATCTGGTGCACGATGCCGAAGCCGGGAGGCACGACGCCGAAGGTGTCGAAGGCTTGCATGCCCCACTTCATGAACTGGTAGCGCTCGTTGTTGCGCTGGAATTCCAGCTTCATGTTGAGGTCCAGCGCCTTCTTCTCGCCGTAGTAATCGACCTGCACCGAGTGGTCGACCACCAGGTCGACCGGCACCAGCGGCTCGATCTTCTTCGGCTGCATGCCCATGCGCGAGGCCACGTTGCGCATCGCCGCCAGGTCGGCCAGCAGAGGCACGCCGGTGAAATCCTGCAGCACGACGCGGGCGACCACGAACGGGATTTCATCGACGCGCTCGGCGTTCGGCGCCCAGTTGGCGAGCTGACGCACATGCTCCTCGGTCACCTTCTTGCCGTCGCAGTTGCGCAGCACGGATTCGAGCACGATCCGGATGGAGATCGGCAGGCGGGAGATCTTGACGCCGAGACTCTTTTCGAGCGCCGGCAGGGAGTAAAACTTGCCTTTCCTGGAATCCGTGATCTTGAATTCCTTCAGGGTGTTCATTGTATTGCGCGACATATCCTCTCCTTAGTTCTTAGGTGCCAGATGCGGATCAATCCACGATAACGAACTGCAAAATTCAACGCCACGCCCCATGCCCTGGACGGCCGGAAGCGTGGCGCCTGCTGCTTGCTGGGGCCCAACGGCCCAATGGCCCAATTACTGGGCGGCAGTCTTCACCGGCTCCGGATGCTTGCACTCGTTGGCCAGCTGGGCGCCTTTTTTGGAATCTAGGAGCATTGCCTTGGCCGGGATGTCGATCCATACCAGGCCGTTCTTGCGGTTCTCGAAACGGTTGGCGCCGGTGGTGGTTTCGACACGGGTCAGGCGCAGCAGCTGCTTCTTCCAGCGCAGGGCGATGTGCTGGTCATCAGTATCATTCTTGTACACGGAAACCTTGTTGCCCAGTTCGCACTGATACTCGGCGTGGGTCGACGTGCTGACGTCCGGCTCGCGGTCATCTTCGTCGACGGCGGCGGACTGCTCATGCTTGGGCTGCGCCTGCTTCTTTGCCGGCGCCTTCTTCACGGTTTTCTTGGCCGGATGAGCATGGGCGTCTTCGGCATGTGCGGGCAGGGCGGTTACGGCAAGGCTGGCTGTGAGAGCGACGAGGGTAGCCAGAAATTTCATGCGGGTCTCCATTGAGGCAAGAGGAATGGGAGGGATTGAGAGTTGGACTGGCGGCAGGCGGAAAGGCTCCACGGAGTTATGCCATGTCTGCCACGGAAGCCGGCACGTCGAGGCCGCTGCGACGTGCCCGCTGCAGAACGGTCCAGTAATAGCGGTAACTGGCGCGGTCATGCAGCGTTCCCTGATGCTGAATCGGACCCCATTGCGCGTCGCGGGCAGCAGCCAGGATGGCGGCCGCGTCGGCCACATCTTCCATGGACGGTGCCAGCGCGGCGACGATGGGCTTGATCTGGTTCGGATGGATGCTCCACATCCGGGTATAGCCGAGTTCGCCGGCGGCGCGGCGGGCATCGTCCGCCACCACCGACAGGTCCCTGATTTCAGTCGTGACGCTGTGCGAGGGCACCTTGCCGTGCGCGTGGCAGGCGGCGGCGATTTCCACCTTGGCGCGCTGCACCAGCGGGTGGGAGAACTGGCCGGGGCTGCGCATGGCGCTGGCAGGAATGGCGCCGTAATGGGCGGAAACGAAATCCATGATGCCGAAGGACAGGCATTCCACCTGCGGCAGCGCGGCGATGCGTTCCGCGTCGCGCAATGCGCCGTAGCTTTCGATCAGCACATGCAGCGGCACCTGGCGCTGCGGAACGAGGCGGTTGATGGCGGCAAGGGCTTCCTCCACCTCTGCCAGGCTGTCCGGCTTGGGCAGCACGAAGTAGGCGAGTCGTTCGGCCTGTGCGCCGATGATGGCGACGTCCTGGGCGAAGCTGGGGTGGCGCAGGTCATGCACCCGGGCGCCGATGCGGTTGAAGCGGTTGTCTTCGCTGCCGAGCAGGGACGCCACCAGGCGGGCATGGGCTTCTTCGTTGCCGGCGGCGGCGCCGTCCTCGCAGTCGAAGGTGATGTCAAAAACGGGGCCAAGCTCTTGTTGCAGGGCAAGCGACTTGCGCATCAGCTTCTCGGAGCCGGCGTAATGGTCGCAGACCGGAAGGGAAACCGGCTGGCGCGTGCCCTGGAATAAAACCTCGGATGGATGCATGCAGTGTGTTCGGAATTGGGCTCGAGGCGGAGCCGGCAGGCCGGACGATGCCGGCCTGCCGGGGCGGTAGTCGATTAGCCGACCAGGTGTTTCACGCCGTCACGCTCTTCGAGCAGTTCCTTTAGCGTGAAGTTGATGCGCTCCTGGGAGAACTCGTCGATCTCCAGGCCCTGGACGATCTTGTACTCGCCGTTCTCGGTGGTCACCGGGAAGCCGAACATGACGCCTTCGGGGATGCCGTAGGAACCGTCGGACGGGATGCCCATGGTGGTCCACTTGCCGTTGGTGCCGAGGACCCAGTCGCGGACGTGGTCGATGGCCGCATTGGCAGCCGAAGCGGCGGAGGACAGGCCGCGCGCCTCGATGATGGCGGCGCCGCGCTTGCCGACGGTCGGCAGGAACGTGTCCTTGTTCCAGACCGGGTCGTTGATCATGTCCTTGACCGACTTGCCATCGACGGTGGCGAAGCGGTAGTCGGCGTACATGGTCGGGGAGTGGTTGCCCCAGACGCACAGCTTCTCGATGGCGGCCACCGGCTTGCCGACCTTGGCGGCGACCTGGGACAGGGCGCGGTTGTGGTCGAGGCGCAGCATGGCGGTGAAGTTCTTGGCCGGCAGGTTCGGGGCCGACTTCATGGCGATGTAGGCGTTGGTGTTGGCCGGATTGCCGACCACCAGCACCTTGACGTTGCGGGAAGCGACGGCGTCCAGCGCCTTGCCCTGCACGGTGAAGATCTGGGCGTTGGCTTCGAGCAGATCCTTGCGCTCCATGCCCGGGCCGCGCGGACGGGCGCCGACCAGCAGGGCGACGTCGGCATCCTTGAAGGCGGTCATCGGATCGCTGTGGGCGGTCATGCCGGCCAGCAGCGGGAATGCGCAGTCGTCGATCTCCATCATCACGCCCTTGAGCGCCTTCTGAGCCTTCTCGTCGGGGATTTCCAGCAGTTGCAGGATGACCGGCTGGTCTTTGCCCAGCATGTCGCCATTGGCAATGCGGAACAGCAGGGAGTAGCCGATTTGACCGGCGGCGCCGGTGACGGCAACGCGCATGGGGGCTTTAGCCATGATGAATCTCCAAAGGTGGTGGTGAGTTATGGGAGGGGGAACTGGCGAGTCCGGCGGCGAAAGCCGTAATCATACCGGTGAAAATCAGACTGGAGGGGCAGATTGCGGACGAGGCCACGGGGAATTCGGAAGGTGCCGGGCCGACTGGACAGGCGGCGCGATGCAGCGGGTTAATAATGCCCGCGAGTGTAGGCGCAAGATGTCACTCCTGTCAACAATCATCTTATATCATATATAAGACATATCACTTTGCTTTTTGCTGGACCGCAATGCCATTTTTATGGTGAAATGATCGGTTATGAACACGACGCCGCCCAATTTGCCCAGTCAGCCGCCTGTCAATGGCGGTTCGGCATCCGCTTCCGGCACGTCGCCCACCTTCAGTCCCCTCTATCAGCAGATCAAGGCGCTCATCACCCAGAGCCTCCAGGCCGGTGAATGGAAGCCGGGCGAGCTGATCCCGAGCGAAGTGGACCTGGCCACCCGCTTCAAGGTCAGCCAGGGCACGGTGCGCAAGGCCATCGACGAACTGGCGGCGGAAAACCTGGTGGTGCGCCGTCAGGGCAAGGGCACTTTCGTCGCCACCCATCACGAGGCGCGCGCCCAGTTTCGATTTCTGCGCCTGATGCCGGATGCCGGTGAGCCGCACTCGGCCGACAACAAGATTCTCGACGTCAAGCGTCTGCGCGCGCCGTCCGAAGTGGCGCGCATCCTGGACATCAAGGCCGGCGATTCCGTGGTTTGCATCAAGCGCGTGCAATCCTTCGACGGCGCGGCCACCATCGTCGAGGAGATCTGGCTGCCCGGTTCCATCTTCAAGGGCCTCACCGCGGAACGCCTGTCGGAGTACAAGGGGCCGATGTACGGGCTGTTCGAGAGCGAGTTCGGCACGCGCATGATTCGCGCCAGCGAAAAGATCCGTGCCGTCGCTGCGGACGAGGCGACGGCGCAATTGCTCGGCACCGTTACCGGAACGCCATTGTTAAGCGTCGAGCGGACTTCATATACCTATGGCGACAAGCCGGTGGAGGTGCGTCGCAGCCTCTATCTCACCGATCGCCATCACTACCAGAATGAGCTCAGTTGACCCGATTTTGAATCAATGAGCTCGGTGGATATGCGATGCGGTTATTCAATTTTATTAGCGTAAGGTCACGATACCTATTGGTGTGGTGCACAAAATAAGCGAAAATTACGGGATTTTCATGTGTAGGGAGTGTAGTCATGGCTGAAGCCATTCAGAAGAGCCGCAAGCGACACGGAGTGATGACCTTCGCGGACATCGCCCACTACAAGTTGCCGCTGGCGGCTTACTTGTCGATCTTGCACCGCATAAGCGGCGCGCTCATGTTCTTTCTGCTGCCGTTCGTGCTCTATCTGCTGGACAAGAGCCTGACGTCGGAAATTTCCTTCGAATACATGAAGGGATTTACTTCCGGCTGGTTCGTCAAGCTGGTGATCCTGGCGCTGTCCTGGGCCTATCTGCACCACTTCTGCGCCGGCTTCCGCCACCTGTCCCAGGACTTCCACATCGGCCTGGACAAGCAGACCATCGGCAAGACCTCCATCCTCGTTTTCGCCGTCAGCCTGACGCTGACCGCACTGGTTGCATTGAAACTGTTCGGAGCATTCTAAGAAATGGCTAACAATAACATCGGCCCGAAGCGTCTGGTCGTCGGCGCCCATTACGGCCTGCGGGACTGGCTGGCCCAGCGCGCCACCGCCATCATCATGGCGGTTTACACCATCATCCTTCTGGTGTCCTTCCTCTCCGGCAGCAATTTCAGCTATGAAGGCTGGGCCGGCCTGTTCTCCCAGCAGTGGTTCAAGATCGCGACCTTCGTCACCGTCATTTCCCTGGCCTACCACACCTGGATCGGCATGCGCTCCATCTGGATGGACTACATCACGGGATCCGTCTTCGCGCGCCTGATCCTGCAAGTCGCCACCCTGGTGTGGCTCATCGGTTGTGTCGGCTGGGCCGCGCAGATTATCTGGAGAGTGTAAATCGTGGCTGCAATCAAATCTTCCCTGCCTGTCCGCCGCTTTGACGCGGTCATCGTCGGCGCCGGCGGCTCCGGCATGCGCGCATCGCTGCAGCTGGCCGAAGCCGGCCTGAACGTCGCCGTGCTGTCAAAAGTTTTCCCGACCCGTTCCCATACCGTGGCTGCCCAGGGCGGCATCGGCGCCTCGCTCGGCAACATGAGCGAGGACAACTGGTACTGGCACATGTTCGATACCGTCAAGGGTTCGGACTACCTGGGCGACCAGGACGCCATCGAATTCATGTGCCGTGAAGCGCCCAAGGTCGTCTACGAGCTCGAGCACTTCGGCATGCCGTTCGACCGCAATCCGGATGGCACCATCTATCAGCGCCCGTTCGGCGGCCACACCGCCAACTTCGGCGAGAAGCCGGTGCAGCGGGCCTGCGCCGCCGCCGACCGTACCGGCCATGCGCTGCTGCACACCCTTTACCAGCGCAACGTGCGCGCCAAGACCCACTTCTTCGTCGAGTGGATGGCGATCGATCTCATCCGCGACCAGGATGGCGACATCCTCGGCGTGGTGGCGCTGGAGATGGAAACCGGCGAAGTCATGATCCTCCAGGGCAAGACCACGCTGTTCGCCACCGGCGGCGCCGGCCGTATCTGGGCCGCTTCCACCAACGCCTTCATCAACACCGGCGACGGCATGGGCATGGCTGCCCGCATCGGCCTGCCGCTGGAAGACATGGAGTTCTGGCAGTTCCACCCAACCGGCGTCTCCGGCGCCGGCGTGCTGATCACCGAAGGCGTGCGCGGCGAGGGCGGCATCCTGATCAACTCCAACGGCGAACGCTTCATGGAGCGCTATGCGCCCACGCTGAAGGACCTGGCTCCGCGCGACTTCGTTTCGCGCTCGATGGACCAGGAAATCAAGGAAGGCCGCGGCTGCGGTCCCAACAAGGACCACGTGCTGCTGGACCTGCGCCACATCGGCGCGGACACCATCCGCAAGCGCCTGCCGTCGATCCTCGAAATCGCCCACAAGTTCGCCAACGTCGACGCCACCAAGGAACCGATTCCCGTCGTGCCGACCATCCACTACCAGATGGGCGGCATCCCGACCAACATCTACGGCCAGGTCGTCGCGCCGAAGAACGGCAATCCGAACGAAATCGTCAACGGCATGTACGCCATCGGCGAATGCGCCTGCGTCTCCGTCCACGGCGCCAACCGTCTCGGCACCAATTCGCTGCTGGACCTCGTGGTGTTCGGCCGCGCCGCCGGCAACCATATCGTCGCGCAGAACCTGCCGGCCAAGAGCCACAAGCCGCTGCCGGCCGATGCCGCCGACATGGCGCTGGCGCGTCTGGCCCGTCTGGAATCGGACAAGGGCACGGAGCGCGTTCAGGACGTGGCCAACGCCATCCGTTCGACCATGCAGCAATTCTGCGGCGTGTTCCGCACCGACGAACTCCTGCAGACCGGCGTGCAGAAAATCATGGAGCTGGACGAGCGCCGCAAGCATGTGTCGTTCAAGGACAAGTCCAAGGTGTTCAACACCGCGCGGGTGGAAGCGCTGGAGCTGGACAACCTGATCGAAACCGCGAAGGCGACCATCGTCTCGGCAGCGGCGCGCAAGGAATCCCGCGGCGCGCACGCGCACCGCGACTTTGAAAAGCGCGACGACGAGAACTGGATGAAGCACACGCTGTTCTATTCCGAGGGCAACCGTCTGGACTACAAGCCGGTCAACACCAAGCCGCTGACCGTCGAGACCTTCAAGCCCAAAGCACGTACTTTCTAAGGTAACAAGATGCCACGCACCGTTAAATTTCAGATCTACCGCTACGATCCCGACAAGGATGCGAAGCCCTACATGCAGGACCTGACGGTCGAGCTGCAGGATACCGACAAGATGCTGCTGGACGCCCTGCAGCGCATCAAGTCCGACGTCGACGACTCGCTGGCGCTGCGCCGCTCCTGCCGCGAAGGCGTGTGCGGCTCGGACGCGATGAACATCAACGGCAAGAACGGCCTGGCCTGCACCACGAACCTGAACGAGCTGTCCCAGCCGATCGTTCTGCGTCCGCTGCCGGGCCTGCCGGTGATCCGCGACCTGATCGTCGACATGACGCAGTTCTTCAAGCAGTACCACTCGATCAAGCCGTACCTGATCAACGAGAGCATTCCGCCGGAGAAGGAGCGTCTGCAGAGCCCGGCCGAGCGGGAAGAGCTCGACGGTCTGTACGAGTGCATCCTGTGCGCCTGCTGCTCGACGTCCTGCCCGTCCTTCTGGTGGAACCCGGACAAGTTCGTCGGCCCGGCCGGCCTGCTGCAGGCCTACCGCTTCATCGCCGACAGCCGCGATCAAGCCACCAACGAGCGTCTCGACAACCTGGAAGATCCGTACCGGCTGTTCCGCTGCCACACCATCATGAACTGCGTCGATGTCTGCCCGAAGGGTCTGAACCCGACTCGCGCGATCGGCAAGATCAAGGAACTGATGGTCCGCCGCGCGGTGTAAACCGGCTCGACGATGGAAGAGGGCTTCCGCCGCCATGGCGGTTGCCCGGTGTTAATCGCCGGCGCCCGCAAGCGCGCCGGCGCAAGAAGGTTCAAAATCGATGTTAGACAACCACCAGTCGGATCCTGTCAAGCGCGCCCGCCTGCGCTGGCGCGCCCGCCGCGGCCTCCTCGAAAACGACCTCATCATCTCGCGTTTTCTGGATGCGCATGAACAGAACCTGACGGACGAGGAAGTCGACGCTTTCTCGCGGTTGATGGAATTGCCGGACAACGAACTGATGGACCTGCTGCTGGCCCGCAAGGAGCCGGAGGGCGAGGTCGACCTGCCGCATGTCCATGCGCTGATCGGCCGCCTGCGCAGCGCCTGATTCCCGTTGTTCCCGTTTTTGTTTTTGCTTTCAACAATCGACTCACATCTCGTGAACTGAAGGACGAGCCATGACCCAATCTGATTCCAAAGCAACGCTATCATTCTCCGATGGTTCCCCTTCGCTGGAACTGCCGATTTACAAGGGCACCATCGGACCGGATGTCATCGACATCCGCAAGCTGTATGGCGCGACCGGCAAGTTCACCTACGATCCGGGCTTCATGTCCACCGCGGCCTGCAATTCCTCGATCACCTACATCGACGGCGACAAGGGCGAGCTGCTCTATCGCGGCTATCCGATCGAGCAGCTGGCGGTCAACTGCGACTTCCTCGAGACCTGCTATCTGCTGCTGAACGGCGAGCTGCCGAACGCCGCCGAGAAAGCCAAGTTCGTCGATACCGTGACCCACCACACCATGGTTCACGAGCAGATGCAGTTCTTCTTCCGCGGTTTCCGCCGCGACGCGCACCCGATGTCGGTCCTGGTCGGCACCGTCGGCGCGCTGGCGTCCTTCTACCACGACTCGCTCGACATCAACGATCCGCACCACCGCGAAGTGTCGGCCATCCGTCTGATCGCCAAGATGCCGACCCTGGTCGCCATGGCCTACAAGTATTCCGTCGGCCAGCCTTTCGTCTACCCGCGCAACGATCTGTCCTACAGCGCCAACTTCATGCGCATGATGTTCTCCACGCCGTGCGAGGAGTACAAGGTCAATGACGTGCTGGTGCGCGCACTCGATCGCATCCTCATCCTGCACGCCGATCACGAGCAGAACGCTTCCACCTCGACCGTGCGCCTGTCCGGTTCGAGCGGCGCCAACCCGTTCGCCTGTATCGCCGCCGGCATCGCCTGCCTGTGGGGCCCGGCCCATGGCGGCGCCAACGAGGCAGCACTGAACATGCTGGAAGACATCCAGAAGCAGGGCGGCGTCGAGCGCATTGGCGAATTCATCGCCAAGGTCAAGGACAAGAACTCCAACGTCAAGCTGATGGGCTTCGGTCATCGTGTCTACAAGAACTACGACCCGCGCGCCAAGCTGATGCGCGAAACCTGCCACGAAGTGCTGACCGAACTGGGCCTGCACGACGACCCGCTGTTCAAGCTGGCCATGACGCTGGAAAAGATCGCGCTGGAAGACGATTACTTCGTGCAGCGCAAGCTCTATCCGAACGTCGACTTCTACTCCGGCATCGTGCAGCGCGCACTGGGCATCCCGGTCTCGCTGTTCACCGGCATCTTCGCCATGGCCCGTACCGTCGGCTGGATTGCTCAGTGGAACGAAATGATCTCCGACCCGGAGCAGAAGATCGGCCGTCCGCGCCAGCTCTTCATCGGCGCAACGAAGCGCGATGTGCCGTCCATGTCGGACCGCGGCTAAGCAGCAACAGCTTCTCCAGGGAATGGGAAAGGCGGGCCTCGTGCCCGCCTTTTTTCGTATTGCGCAAGACCAAATATGCTATGCTACCCGGCTATGATTCTGGATGTCCGCAGTTGGGAAGTCCTTTCACGGTAGTCCACGTCACGTAGCCCTTCCCCCACAACTTGATGTGCGATCCGCTAACCGGTCAGGCCGTGTCGCGGAAGGTTTAATCAACCCGCTAATCTCGCGAAACGCGAAGAAAGGTGAGCAAGATGATGCAGCAATACTTCTCCAACTCGTATCTGTTTGGAGGTAATGCCCCGTACGTTGAAGAACTGTACGAAGCCTACCTCAACAATCCCGGTTCCGTTCCCGACAACTGGCGCGCCTACTTCGACGCCATGCAGCACGTGCCTGCGGTCGATGGCTCCGCCCGTCCCGACGTCGCCCACGCACCGGTCATCGCATCATTTGCCGAGCGGGCCAAGCAGGGTCCGATTCGCACCGTCACCGCCTCCGCCGACGCGGAAATGGGCCGCAAGCGCGTCGCCGTCACCCAGCTGATTTCCGCCTACCGCTTCCTGGGCAACCGCTGGGCCAATCTCGATCCGCTGCAGCGCCAGGAACGTCCGAGCATTCCCGAACTGGAGCCGAGCTTCTACGGCTTCAGCGATGCTGACATGGACACCGTGTTCAACATCAGCAATACCTATTTCGGCACCGAGACCGCTTCCCTGCGCGATCTGCTGAATGCCCTGCGCGACACCTACTGCCGCAGCATCGGCGCCGAATTCATGTACGTCACCGATCCGGCGCAGAAGCGCTGGCTGCAGGAGCGTCTCGAATCCTCCCGTTCCACCGCCAAGTTCTCGGAGCAGAAGAAGCGCCACATCCTCGAGCGCCTCACCGCTGCCGAAGGTCTCGAACGCTATCTGCACACCAAGTACGTCGGCCAGAAGCGCTTCTCGCTCGAAGGCGGCGAAAGCTTCATCGCCTCCCTGGATGAAACCGTCCAGCGCGGCGGCGAAAAGGGCGTGCAGGAAATCGTCATCGGCATGGCTCACCGCGGCCGCCTGAACGTGCTGGTCAACATCCTCGGCAAGATGCCGCAGGACCTGTTCGCGGAATTCGAAGGCAAGCATGCCGACGACCTGCCGGCCGGCGACGTGAAATACCACCAGGGCTTCTCCTCCGACGTCACCACCGCTGGCGGCCCGGTCCACCTGTCGCTCGCCTTCAACCCGTCGCACCTCGAGATCGTCAACCCGGTCGTCGAAGGTTCTTCCAAGGCCCGCATGGACCGCCGCGGCGACAAGGACGGCGCGCAAGTCATGCCGGTGCTGGTGCACGGCGACGCCGCCTTCGCCGGCCAGGGCGTCGTGATGGAAACCCTGAACCTGGCGCAGACCCGCGGCTACGGCACGGGCGGCACGGTTCACATCGTCATCAACAACCAGATCGGCTTCACCACGTCCGATCCGCGCGATTCCCGCTCCACCCTGTACTGCTCCGACGTCGTGAAGATGATCGAGGCGCCGGTGCTGCACGTCAACGGCGACGATCCCGAAGCCGTCGTCTTCGCCACCCAGATCGCGCTCGACTTCCGTCTTGAGTTCAAGAAGGACGTGGTCATCGACATCGTCTGCTTCCGTAAGCTCGGCCACAACGAGCAGGACACCCCGGCGCTGACCCAGCCGCTGATGTACAAGAAGATCGCCAACCACCCCGGCACCCGCAAGCTGTACGCCGACAAGCTGGCGACGCAGGGCGTGATCCCGGCCGACGGCGGCGACGCCATGGTCAAGGCCTTCCGCGATGCGATGGACGCCGGCCGCCATACCGTCGATCCGGTCATCTCCAACTTCAAGGGCAAGTACGCCGTTGACTGGATGCCGTTCCTGAACCGCAAGTGGACCGACGCCGCCGACACCGCCGTGCCGCTGGCGGAGCTCAAGCGCCTGGCTGCGCGCATCACCGTCGCGCCGGAAGGCTTCAAGGTCCATCCGCTGGTCGAGAAGGTCCTCGGCGACCGCGCCGCCATGGGCCGCGGCGAGATGAACCTCGACTGGGGCATGGGCGAACACCTCGCCTACGCGTCGCTGGTCTCCTCCGGCTACGCCGTGCGCCTGACCGGCCAGGATGCCGGCCGCGGCACCTTCGTGCACCGCCACGCCGTGCTGCACGACCAGAAGCGCGAGCGCTGGGATGCAGGCACCTACATTCCGCTGCAGAACGTGGCCGAAAACCAGGCGCCGTTCAACGTCATCGACTCCGTGCTGTCGGAAGAAGCCGTGCTCGGCTTCGAATACGGCTACTCCACCGCCGAGCCGAACACCCTCACCATCTGGGAAGCCCAGTTCGGCGACTTCGCCAACGGCGCCCAGGTCGTCATCGACCAGTTCATCAGCTCCGGCGAAGTGAAGTGGGGCCGCCTGTCCGGCCTGGTGATGATGCTGCCCCACGGCTACGAAGGCCAGGGTCCGGAGCACTCCTCGGCCCGCCTCGAGCGCTACCTGCAGCTCTGCGCCGAGAACAACATGCAGGTCGTCCAGCCGACCACCGCCGCCCAGATCTTCCACCTGCTGCGCCGTCAGATGATCCGTCTGTTCCGCAAGCCGCTGGTGATCATGACGCCGAAGTCGCTGCTGCGTAACAAGGATGCCGGTTCGCCGCTGTCCGAGCTGGCCAAGGGCACCTTCCAGACCGTGATCGGCGAAGTGGACGAGAAGATCGATCCGAAGAAGGTAAAGCGCGTGCTGGCCTGCTCCGGCAAGGTCTACTACGACCTCGTCAACGCCCGCAAGGAGCGCGCGCAGGCCGACACCGCCATCATCCGCGTGGAGCAGCTGTATCCGTTCCCGCATAAGGCCTTCGCTGCCGAGCTCAAGAAGTTCCCCAACTTCAACGAGCTGGTATGGGTGCAGGACGAGCCGCAGAACCAGGGCGCCTGGTTCCAGATCCAGCACAACATCTTCGAAAACCTCGAAGAGGGTCAGAAGCTCGCCTACGCCGGCCGTCCGGCCAGCGCCTCGCCGGCAGTCGGCTACTACGACAAGCATTACGCGCAGCAGAAGGCGCTGATCGATACCGCCTTCTCGAAGCTCAAGGGCTTTGTCCTCACCAAATAAATACCCGGCGGCGCGCTAGAAACTGGCGCGCCGCAAGAACAACCCGAAACGGAGCGTTACATGGCAATCATCGAAGTGAAAGTCCCGCAGTTGTCCGAATCCGTCGCCGAAGCGACGCTGCTGCAGTGGCACAAGAAGGTCGGCGAGTCCGTCGGCCGCGACGAAAACATGATCGACATCGAGACCGACAAGGTCGTGCTCGAACTGCCGGCCCCTGACGCCGGCGTCATCACCGAAGTCCTCAAGGGCGACGGCAGCACGGTCGTCGCCGGCGAAATCATCGCCCGCATCGACACCGAAGCCGTCGCTGGCGCCGTGGCGCCCGCCGCAGCTGCGCCTGCTGCAGCCGCAGCCCCGGCCGCCGATCCGGTTGCCGCGGCCGTGAACGCACTGGCCGCCAAGGCGCCCGCCGCTTCCGACGTGAAGGTCATGCCGGCCGCCGCCAAGATGCTGGCCGATAACAACCTTTCCGCTGCTTCCGTGGCCGGCACCGGCCGCGATGGCCGCGTCACCAAGGGCGACGTGATCAACGCCGTCGAAAACAAGGCTGCACCGGCGCCCGCCGTTCCTGCAGCGGCTGCCAAGCCGGCCCTGCAGCAAGTAGCCGCGCCGACTGGCCTGAACCTCGCCGGTCGTCCGGAAGAGCGCGTGCCGATGAGCCGCCTGCGCGCCCGCATCGCCGAGCGCCTGCTGCAGTCGCAATCCACCAACGCCATCCTGACCACGTTCAATGAAGTGAACATGCTGCCGGTCATGGAGCTGCGCAACAAGTACAAGGACAAGTTCGAGAAGGAGCACGGGGTCAAGCTCGGCTTCATGTCGTTCTTCGTCAAGGCCGCCGTGGCCGCCCTGAAGAAATACCCGATCCTGAACGCTTCGGTCGACGGCAACGACATCGTCTACCACGGCTACTTCGACATCGGCATCGCCGTCGGTTCGCCGCGCGGCCTGGTCGTGCCCATCCTGCGCGACGCCGACCAGATGACCATCGCCGACATCGAGAAGAAGATCGCCGAATTCGGCGTCAAGGCCAAGGACGGCAAGCTGACCCTGGACGAGCTCACCGGCGGCACCTTCTCCATCTCCAACGGCGGCGTGTTCGGTTCCATGCTGTCCACCCCGATCATCAACCCGCCGCAGTCGGCCATCCTCGGCGTGCACGCCACCAAGGAGCGTCCGGTTGTCGAGAACGGCCAGATCGTCATCCGTCCGATCAACTATCTCGCCATGTCCTACGACCACCGCATCATCGACGGCCGCGAAGCCGTCCTGGGTCTGGTGGCCATGAAGGAAGCGCTGGAAGACCCGGCTCGCCTTCTGCTGGACCTCTGATCGCTGCGCAAGCGGCGCAACGAAAGTGAATTGAAGGGCGGGGATCGTGACGCGATCCCCGCTCCGTTTAGGTTGACTGGATCACACCATGGCAAAAAATTTTGATGTTGTCGTCATCGGGGCCGGCCCCGGTGGTTATGTCGCGGCCATCCGCGCCGCCCAGCTCGGCTTCTCCACCGCCTGCATCGACGAGTGGAAGACCGAGAAAGGCACGCCCGCTCCCGGCGGCACCTGCACCAACGTCGGCTGCATCCCGTCGAAGGCGCTGCTGCAATCTTCCGAGCATTTCGAGCACGCCGGCCACGGCTTCGCCGAGCACGGCATCGACGTCCAGGGCCTGAAGCTCGACCTCGGCCGCATGCTGGGCCGCAAGGATACCGTCGTCAAGCAGAACAACGAAGGCATCCTCTACCTCTTCAAGAAGAACAAGGTGTCCTTCTTCCACGGCCGCGGCTCCTTCGTCAAGGCCGAGGGCGGCACCTACGAGATCAAGGTCGCCGGCGCCAGCGAGGAAACGATCACCGCCAAGCACGTGATCGTCGCCACCGGCTCCAATCCGCGCCAGTTGCCGAACGTGCCGTTCGATGAAAAGCTGGTGCTGTCCAACACCGGCGCCCTGGCCATCGGCGACGTGCCGAAGAAGCTGGGCGTGATCGGCGCCGGCGTCATCGGCCTGGAAATGGGCAGCGTCTGGCGCCGCCTCGGCGCCGATGTCACCGTGCTGGAAGCGCTGCCGGCGTTCCTGGGCGCGGTCGACGAACAGATCGCCAAGGAAGCGTTCAAGCTGTTCACCAAGCAGGGACTGTCCATCAGCCTCGGCGTGAAGATCGGCACCATCACTCCGGGCAAGAACGATGTCACCGTCGAGTACACCGACGACAAGGGCAATGCGCAGAAGGCGGTGTTCGACAAGCTGATCGTCTCCATCGGCCGCGTGCCCAACACCATCGGCCTGAATGCCGAGGCGGTGGGCCTGCAGCTCGATGAACGCGGCTTCGTCGCCGTCGACGGCGACTGCAAGACCAGCCTGCCGAACGTCTGGGCGGTCGGCGACGTCGTGCGCGGTCCGATGCTCGCGCACAAGGCCGAGGAAGAGGGCGTTGCCGTGGCCGAGCGCATCGCCGGCCAGCATGGTCATGTGAACTTCAACACAATTCCCTGGGTCATATATACGTCCCCGGAAATCGCTTGGGTCGGCAAGACCGAGCAGCAGCTGAAGGCCGAAGGCGTGGCTTACAAGGCCGGCACTTTCCCGTTCCTGGCCAATGGCCGCGCCCGCGCGCTCGGCGATACCAGCGGCATGGTGAAGTTCCTGGCCGATGCCAAGAGCGACGAAATCCTCGGTGTGCACATCATCGGACCGGTGGCTTCCGAGCTGATCTCCGAAGCCGTGGTGGCGATGGAGTTCCGCGCCTCCGCCGAGGATATCGCGCGCATCTGCCACGCTCACCCCTCGCTTTCCGAAGCTACCAAGGAGGCGGCGCTGGCAGTGGACAAGCGTTCGCTCAACTTCTAAGGAGTCCGTCATGCGCCGCCTGATCCTGTCCGTGTCCGTCCTGCTTGCAGCATGCGCCACCACGGGATCGAGCGGCGGCAACATGACCATCGAAACCGTCAGCCGGGGCCAGGCCGTGCCGGGCGCCGCCTGCATGGTGAGCTCCAACGGCGGCAGCTGGAACGTGATGACGCCGGCGTCGATCAACGTCGGCGCTTCCACCGGCGATCTGCGTGTGGTGTGCAATATGCAGGGCTACCGCACCTCCGAGCTGCTATTGCGGCCCTCCGGTCCCGTCGGTTCCGGCCTCGGGCTCGGCGTCGGAGGCGGTGGCGGCCATGTCGGCGTGGGCGTCGGCCTGAATGTGCCGATCACGCTCGGCCGCGGCGGCTATCCGACGCGGGTGGCGGTCGAGCTGACGCCGCAGTGAGCGCAGTTTTTCGGTAACGGGCATCCGTCGTGCCGGGTGTCCCGTTGACGTGGCGATATACCTGTTGATGCATGGGCGAGCTGGTCTCGCCCATTTTTACGCCGGTGACCGATGAAACGAGTCTGCCGACGTCGATGAACGTAAAGAAACTATCATGAATGTCAGGGAGTTCTACGAACACGCGCTGGCGCAGCGCGGCTATCAGTCCGATGAGGCACAGCGGCGCGCCGTGGAGCGGCTGCAGCAAGCCTACGACGACTGGGTGGCGTACAAGTCGCAGCGCTCCAACAAGCTGATGCGCATCATCACCCGGCCCCAGGTGCCGCGTGGCGTGTACATGTGGGGCGGCGTCGGCCGCGGCAAATCCTTCCTGATGGACAGCTTCTATTCGGTGGTGCCGGTGCATCGCAAGACGCGCCTGCATTTTCACGAATTCATGCGCGGCGTCCACCGTGAGCTGGACGAACTCAAGGGCATGGCCGATCCGCTGCTGGAAGTGGCGCGCCGCATCGCCAAGAAGTACCGGCTGATCTGCTTCGACGAATTCCACGTCTCGGACATCGCCGACGCCATGATTCTCTACAACCTGCTCAAGGCCCTGTTCGAGAACGGCGTCTCGTTCATCATGACGTCCAACTATGTGCCGGATGCGCTGTATCCGGAAGGACTGCACCGCGACCGCATCCTGCCCGCGATCGGCCTGCTCAAGGACAAGCTGGACATCCTCAATGTCGATGCCGGCCTCGATTACCGCAAGCGCGCGCTGGAACAGGTGGAGGCGTATCACACTCCGCTCGGCGCCGAGGCCGACCGGGCTTTGCGCCACGCCTTCGCCGCGATCGCCGAGACCGAGGACGAGGATCCCCGAATCCACATCGAGGCGCGCGAAATCAAGGCGCTGCGACGCGCCGGCGGCGTCGTCTGGTTCGACTTCGCCACCCTCTGCGGCGGTCCGCGCTCACAGAACGATTACCTTGAACTGTCGAGCCGCTTCCATACCATCGTTCTATCCGGCATTCCCCGCATGTCGGCAGCCATGTCATCGGAGGCCAGGCGCTTCACGTGGCTGATCGACGTGCTGTACGATCACAAGGTCAAGCTGCTGATGTCGGCCGAAGTCGAGCCGGAAGAACTGTACACCGAGGGTATGCTCGCCAATGAATTTCACCGCACCGTTTCCCGCATCATCGAAATGCAGTCGCACGAGTACATGGAAAGCGAGCGCCGCGATGTCGCCGGTTCGCTTTCCTAGCGTGGTCCATGCGGCATGGCTGGTCTTTGCCTTGCTGCTGATGGCGTTTTCGCCGGCGCGCGCCGACGATCACGGGGACATGGGCGCCGGCAGGGTCGTGCAGCAGTATCCGGCCGGCTCCATCCAGTCTGCCGAGGCCGCCGACGAGGCACTGGCGGCGGTTGCTTCCGCCAAGCAGGACATCGCGGCCCGGGCGGCGCAGCAAGAACAGCTGTGCACGGAGAAGTTCTTTGCCTCCGATTGCATGGACGCGGTAAAGGAACGTCGCCGCAAGGCGCTGGCAGCGGTGCGCCCAATCGAAGTGGAAGCGAATGCCTATAAGCGCCGCGCCCAGATCGAGGAGCGTGACCGCGGGCTGGCGGAAAGAAATGCCCGCGAGGCGCCGCCGCCCGGCCTGCCCCGGACGCCCAAACCGTCTGCTCCGGCAAAGGCGCAGCCGCCGTCGGAGTCGGCGGCCGGCGTCAACCCGCGTGTGGCCAGGCATGAGGAGAAGCTTCGCAAGCTGGAAGCTGAAGAGAAGGCAGGCGAAGCAAAGCGTGCCGCGAAGGTGGAGGCCTACAACCGCAAGGTGCAGGAATCCGAGGAAAGACAGCGCGAAGTCGAGGAAAAGCGGCGGCAGCGGGAAGAAGAGGCCCGGCAGAAGGCGGCAGCCGCCAAGCCGTGACCCTTTGATTTCAATAGCGTATCGGGCCGTTTCAGACGGCCCGTTTCATCTGGTTAGCAGAATACGTCTTCTCCGACACTTCAACCGGGACCAGCTTGACGATCGCCAGGGTGCAATTGTCAGCCTCGGTGCCGACGGCGCGCTCCCTGGCTTTTCGAATCAGCATTTCGGCGGCATGACGCGGACTGTTGACCGCGACCGCCACGCCAAGCTCCATGCCGGAAAAATAGCGCCACAGACCGTCCGAGCAGAGCAGGAAGGCATCTCCCGCCTTGAGGCCGTCATGACTGGCGACGCTGGCCTCGGGCTCATGCTCGTGGCTCCCGAGAATGTTGACCAGCACATTGGCCAGCGGATGGCTATGCGCCGCCTCTTCCGACAGCTTGCCTTCGGCCACCAGCTTCGCCACGTAGGAATGATCAGGGGTGTGCTCGGCGAAGTTCGGTCCGCTGAAACGGTACAGGCGGGAATCGCCGACATGGGTCCAGTAGGCGCGCCGGTCGGGGGTGAGCACCAGAATGACTGCCGTGCTGTGCGGATTCTTTTCCGACGTCACCGCCGTAAGCTTGATCACCGTATGCGCATCGGCGACGATGGCGCGGAGCATTGCGCCGATGTCGTCGGCCTGAGGCGAGAATGCCTCGAAAGCCTGGCGCGCGGTCCGGATCACCTGCTCCGCGGCCAGGGCGCCGCCTTTCATCCCCCCCATGCCATCCGCCAGCACGGCCATCATGTAGCCGGGCGCCTTGGGCGATCCGAACAGGGCCACGCGATCCTGCTGCTCGTCGCGGTCGCCTAGGTGCTGACCGGTGCTGCCCTCGATTTTGTATTGGCTCATGGGGTCGGGTAAATTAAACTTGACGCCGTTAAGATTATTGCAGTCGGGAATTCTATCCTTCCGGCAAAGACGAATTGTTACAACAATCGCCGCATACGATCAACGGCGGCCGGCTCATCGTACTGCAAAGCGACATTTTTATGTGCATGTTGCAAACTTTGCCGCCGGCATGGTCCTTTTTCACACCTTGGCGGGATCAATCGTCCGGATTTGAATTACGATGTGGCTCCGAAATTTATGCCACCGACAGGTTTACTTTACTTTGCCATGACCCCATCTGAAGACATCCGTCGTCGCATCACCGAACTGGAAATCGAGCATCGGGATCTCGATGCCGTGATCGATCTTCTGGCAAAGGACGCGCTGCACGACGAATTGCAGCTGCGCCGGCTGAAGAAGCGAAAGCTGCAGCTGAAGGACCATATTACGCTGCTGAAGATGCAACTGGTGCCGGATATCCCTGCCTAAGCTGCTCGCAGTAAGCCCACTTGCATTGATTGTTGATTCGCCTTGACTGACCATAACAATACGCCACCCGCCGGATCCCATGACGCGGACATCGACCGCCTGTTTGCCGAAAGCGGCTCCCTGAGCGGAACCATCAGCGGCTTTCGGCCGCGCGATTCGCAGACGGAGATGGCGAAGGCAGTCGCCCAAGCCATCGCCGAGCAGAAATCCCTGATCGCCGAAGCCGGCACCGGTACCGGAAAGACGTACGCTTATCTGGTACCGGCTCTGCTGTGGGGCGGCAAGGTGATCGTTTCCACCGGGACCAAAAACCTTCAGGATCAGCTCTACCTGCGGGACATCCCCACCGTTCGCAAGGCTTTGAACGCGCCGGTCTCGGTCGCCTTGCTGAAGGGGCGAGCCAATTATGTCTGCCATTTTCATCTGGAGCGCACCCTGGCCAACGGCCGGCTGACATCGCGCGATGACGTCGGCTACCTGCGGGAGATCTCGCGTTTCGTCAAGACCACTTCTTCCGGCGACAAGGCGGAACTGTCCCGGGTGCCGGAGACTGCCACCGTCTGGAACCTCGTCACCTCGACACGCGACAACTGTCTCGGCACCGAATGCCAGTACCACCAGGATTGCTTCGTCATGAAGGCGCGCAAGGAAGCGCAGCAGGCCGATGTCGTCGTGGTGAACCACCACCTGTTCTTTGCCGACGTCGCCTTGCGCGATACCGGCGTGGCCGAACTGCTGCCGTCGGCCAATACCATCATCTTCGACGAGGCGCACCAGTTGCCGGAAACCGCAACGCTGTTCTTTGGCGAGACCGTCTCCACCTCGCAGGTATTTGAACTCTGCCGCGACGTTCTGGCAGAAGGATTGTCCCATGCGCGGGACGGTGCCGACTGGCCGAAAGTGGTCAATGCCGTCGAACTGGCGGCGCGCGAATTGCGTTTGGCCTTTCCGCAGGATGTAGTCCGGTTGTCTCTCGGCCAGATTGCGCCGTCCAGCCGGTTTTTCCCGGCGCTGGAAAAGCTCAAGGAAGAAATGCAGGGCATGGCCGAGGTGCTGGAAAGCCAGGCCGAGCGCGCCGAGACCATCGACCAGTGCCGTACTCGGGCGCTCGAACTGCTCGAAAAGCTGAATGCCTGGAACGCGCCGGAGAACGTGGAAAAGGCGGTGGACAAGGTGCTCTGGGTGGAAGCCTATTCCTCGTCACTGCAATTGCATCAGACCCCGCTGTCGATTGCGCCCATCTTCAGCAAGCAGCGGGAGGGCCCGCCCCGCGCCTGGATCTTCACTTCCGCCACGCTGGCGGTGAAGAACGACTTCACCCATTACACCTCGCAGATGGGCCTCTACAACGAGCCGGCCCATACCTGGCCAAGCCCCTTCGATTACGCCAGGCAGGGATTGCTGTATGTGCCGTCCAACCTGCCGCAGCCGAACGCGCCGGACTATACCGACGCGGCGGTGGATGCCGCCCTGCCGGCGATCGAGGCGGCGGGCGGGCGAACCTTCTTCCTGTGCACCACCCTGCGCGCGGTGAACCGGGTGGCGGAGCGGCTGAAGAAGGAATTCGAACAGCGCGGGCTCGATTTCCCCTTGCTGGTGCAGGGCGAGGCCGGGCGCACGGAACTGCTGGACCGGTTCCGCGCGAGCGGCAAGGCGGTGCTGGTCGGCAGCCAGAGCTTCTGGGAAGGCGTGGACGTGCGGGGCGACGCGCTGTCGCTGGTGATCATCGACAAGCTGCCATTCGCGCCGCCCGACGATCCGGTACTGGCGGCCCGCATCGAGGCGCTGGAAAAGAAGGGCTTGAATGGATTCGTCCATCACCAGCTGCCGGAGGCGATCATCACCCTGAAGCAGGGTGCCGGCCGACTGATCCGCGACCGCAGCGACCGGGGCGTGCTGATGATCTGCGACCCGCGGCTGATCAACAAGCCCTACGGACGCCGCATCTGGCAAAGCCTGCCACCCTTCAGCCGCACCCGCGATGCGGAAGCGGTCAAGGCGTTCTTCAAGGAGACGAGGCAACCAACCACCGAAGTCCCGCTGGTTGTCGATCTGGCATCCTGACTTGCGCTAAACAATTGCTTGAATTCAAGCGATTGCCGTTATACTAGTTGTCGAAACTTCCGGTAAAACACGCGAGAGATCAGATAAGCGGACATGGGCGAGACGGTTTCTTCATTGGTTCCCCTCAAGGTGAACGAGATTGCGATCGGCAAGCCGTTGAATCGGCCTGTCTACGATTGGCATGGGAAATTGCTGCTGGCTTCCGGCTGCACCATCGAGAGCCAGTCTCAGCTCGACGGGCTGCTGAAAAATGGCTTTGTACAGGCGGACCCGTGGAATTTCTCGGACACGCGGAAGGAAACCGGGGATGGCGCCAGGTCCGCGCCTGACGCTAATGGCAAGCCTGGCGCGGCGACCGCAGCGATCGAGAATGAAGCCGATAAGGAACGCATGATCGCGCTCGACGATGCGAGATGGCAGGTCGGCGAGGCGATGTATCTGCAGCAGATCGACAATCCCTCCGCCCGCTATCATGTGAAACTGATCGGTTTCGTCAAGGGCCGGTCGGTCATGGTCACCGCGCCCATCATCGATGGCAAGATCGCCTTCATCCGCGACGGTCAGACCTTCGTGATTCGCGCCTTCTCCGGGCGCAAGGCCTATGCCTTCACCTCGTCAGCGCTGAAGTCGGTGCATACGCCTTATCCTTACATCCACCTGTCGTATCCGCGCGAAGTACGCTGCACCACGGTGCGCCGTGGGGTGCGCGCCCAGGTGAAAATCATTGCCGCGATTTCCCTCGGCACGCCGGAAAAGACGGGAGCGGCAACGCTGCTGGACCTGAGCGTCGGCGGTGCTTCGGCAATCGCGAAGCACCCCCTGGGCGAGAAGGCCAGTCAGGGAATCATCAAGTTCAAGGTGAATGCGGCCGAGCAGGACGAGTATCTCAGCCTGACTGCGGTGCTGCGTTCCGTGATCCCGTCGGAGAACGGAGACGGATATCGGCACGGCTTCGAATTCGTCGACGTGCCGCTGCACGAGCGCCTGATTCTGTCCGCCTTCGTGCACCAGACGCTGGCAGAAGCGGACTGAGGCTGCGAACCATCAGCCACGACGCGTACGGCGTGGCTGGGGCCGATTTCAGCGCTGCGGATTGATCACCACCTTGCCGGTGACCTTGCGTGCCGCCATGTCGTTAAGCGCCTGGGACGTCTCGGCCAGCGCGTAGCGATGCGAAATATGCGGCTTGATCTTGCCTTCGGCCATCCATCCCATCAACTGCTGCATCGCCGCCATGTGCTTTTTCGGTTCGCGCCGCGCAAAGTCGCCCCAGAATACGCCCACCAGCGAAGCGCCCTTCAGCAGGGCCAGATTCAGCGGCAGCCTGGGTATCTCGCCATTGGCGAAACCCACCACCAGATAGCGCCCACGCCAGCCGATGGAGCGGAACGCCGGCTCGGCATAGACGCCGCCGACCGGGTCGTAGATCACGTCCGGCCCCTTGCCGCCAGTGGCTTCCTTGATCGCCTCGCGAAGGTCCTGGGTCGCGTAATTGATGGTGGCGTCGGCGCCATGGGCCTTGCACACGGCCAGCTTTTCATCGGTCGAGGCGGCGGCAATGACGCGGGCGCCGAGGGCCTTGCCGATTTCGATGGCTGCAAGGCCGACGCCGCCGGCGGCGCCCAGCACCAGCATGGTTTCGCCAGGCTGCAGTGCCGCCCGGTCGACTACCGCATGATGCGAGGTGCCATAGGTGAGGGTGACGGCGGCCGCGGTGTCGAAGTCGAGGCCGGGCGGCATCGGCATGACCAGGTTTTGCGCGACGCTGATCTGCTGGGAGAAGGCGCCCTGGCTGACGAAGGCCATGACCTTGTCGCCCGGCTTGAAGGCGATGACGCCTTCACCGACGGCGCGCACAACGCCGGCCAGTTCGCTGCCGGGGGTGAAAGGCAGTTCAGGCTTGAACTGGTACTTGTTCTGGATGATGAGCACATCCGGGAAATTGACGCCGGCGGCCTGCACATCGATGGCCACCTGGCCTGCGGCCGGTACGGCATCGGGCAACTCCTCGACGACCAGCGTCTCGGGCGCGCCCCATTGTTTGCAGAGGATGGCTTTCATCTTGTCTCCTGAGTGATTGTAAAAAAAGAACGAGCGTTTGATTTTATGGGGGCATCAGGAAATGTCAATATGCGCCGAAGCCGCAAGGGCTTCAGGTAAAATCATTCCATGAAGATACTCATCAGTAATGACGACGGCTATCTGGCGCCGGGCATCGTTGCCCTGGCCGAGGCGTTGCGCCCGATTGCCGAGATCATGGTGGTTGCTCCCGACAGCAACCGCTCTGGCAGTTCCAATTCCCTGACGCTGGACCGCCCGCTCTCTGTCTATCGCGCCGAGAACGGCTTTTATTTCGTCAACGGCACGCCATCGGACTGCGTACATATCGCGCTTACCGGCGCCCTGGCCTTCAAGCCGGACTTGGTCGTCTCCGGCATCAATCAGGGGCAGAACATGGGTGACGACACCCTCTATTCCGGCACCGTCGCCGCTGCCACCGAAGGCTTTCTGTTCGGCGTGCCGGCGATCGCCTTTTCCCAGGTCGACAAAGGCTGGGCGCATCTCGACACGGCCGCGCGCGTGGCCCGGGAAATCGTCGAGCACGGCTTGCCGGCGCTGCCCAAGCCCTATTTGCTGAACGTGAATATACCCAACCTGCCTTACGCCAGCCTCCGCGGCAAATGCGCCACCCGGCTCGGCAAGCGGCATCAGTCGGAGCCGGTCATCCGCGCCCAGGATCCGCATGGCCGCGAGATTTACTGGATCGGGCCGGCCGGCAAGGAGAAGGACGCGGCAGAAGGAACGGATTTCAATGCGGTGGCCAACGGCCGGGTATCGATTACGCCCCTGCGAATCGACCTGACGCACAGCGCTCAGCTCGACCTGCTGAAGAAGGAGTTGCAGTGAGCGAAGCAAGCAAGCGCTTTCCGCTGACGCTTTCCAACGTGGTGGAGGGCCGGCCCAAGGAAGGCAGGCAGAAGCCCGGCGCAGCCAAGGTCGCCACGCCTCAGACTGCCACCCGCAATGCGGCCCAGCATCAGCAGCGGCCGGTTGCCGTCAAACCGGCTGCGGTGGCGGTATCGCTGCCGGCCACGCCTGCCCAGCCGGCCCGCAATGGCGCCGCGGTGCCTGATTCGGTACGCGGCGCCATGGTGGCGCGCCTGGCCAAGCAGGGCATCGCCGACCGTACGGTGCTGGCGGCGATGGAAGCCGTGCCGCGCCATCTGTTCGTCGAGCCGGCAATGGCGAGCCAGGCGTACATTGATGCGTCGCTGCCCATCGGTCATCAGCAGACGATTTCACAGCCGTACATCGTCGCTCGAATGATCGAAGTCATGCGCGATAACCAGCAGCAGGGAAAGCTGGAACGGGTGCTCGAAATCGGCACCGGCTGCGGCTATCAGGCAGCGGTCCTGTCACTGGTGGCGAAGGAAGTGTATTCGATCGAACGCATCAAGCCGCTGCATGAACTGGCAAAGTCCAATCTGCGGCCGCTGCGGATTCCCAATATCCGCTTGCATTATGGAGATGGTATGCTTGGCCTGCTTCAAGCTGCCCCATTCGACGGCATCATCCTCGCCGCTGCGGGCCTCGAGGTACCCCAGGCCCTGCTCGAACAGATGAGCGTAGGCGGCAGGCTGGTGGCGCCGGTAGGGGGAGAGCGCCAGGTGCTGCAATTGATCGAACGCGTCAGCCGTTTCGAGTGGACCAGGACGACGCTTGAAGACTGCCATTTCGTACCCTTGAAGTCCGGCACGGTCTGACGCCGACCCAGGTCGCCGCCGCCGGCGGCACTGATTCCATCGTAGTGATAATGAAAAAATACCGCTTAACATGGATGGCAATGCTGCTTGCCATCGTTTCCGGATGCAGCACCACCCGCAATCAGGCGCCGGTAGTGGAGCGGCCGGTTCCGTCGCGCAACGCCGAGGCTCCGCGACCGTTGCCCGCGCCGGCGCCCGCGCAGCCGCAGCCGCCCAAGCAAGCCGACACCCGCGGTTTTTACACCGTGAAACGTGGCGATACTTTGATCCAGATTGCCCTTGAGTTCGGTCAGAATTACCGCGACCTCGTGATATGGAATAATCTCTCCAATCCCAACGACATCAAGGTAGACCAGGTGTTGCGCGTGCTTCCTCCGGATGCACCTGTGGCTGGCGCTGCTCCTTCGGGCGTTCAGACTGGCAGCGTGGTTCCAAATTCCACGGCCGAATCGCGCCCGTTGCCCAATGGCGCGGCGGCGTCCACCCACAAGACCGGTCCGCGGGGGGAGAAGCGGGCATTCTCGGAATCCGCGCTGGCCGAACTTAACAAGCCTGATGCGACCGCGCCGACTGTGCCTTCGAAGACCGAACCGCCGAAGGTGAGCGACAGCAAGACACCGGAAAGGCCGGCAGAGAGCGCGCCGCCGGCGACCGATGAAGAAGGCATTGCCTGGATCTGGCCGGCCGAAGGAAAGGTCGTCGCCGGTTTCAGCGATGGCCGCAAGGGCATAGACATTGCCGGCAAGCCCGGACAGCCGGTGCTGGCGGCCGGCGCCGGTCGGGTGCTGTACGCCGGCAGTGGCATTCGCGGCTACGGCAATTTGGTGATCCTCAAGCACAGCACGAATTATCTGTCGGCCTATGCTCACAACAAGGCCATTTTCGTCAAGGAAGACCAGACGGTCAGCAAGGGCCAGAAGATAGCCGAAATGGGAAGTTCGGACAGCGATTCGGTAAAGCTTCACTTCGAGATCCGCCATCAGGGCAAGCCGGTGGATCCTTCCAAATTCTTACCTGCCAGATAAATGACGCGCAAACCCGAAGCCACGCCGGAAGACGATTTATCCCCCGATGATTTGTCCGATATCCGGGCGGACTCCGGGGAAGATGCCGAAGCCGTTCTTGCGGACGGCGCCGATGCGATGACTGATGGCGGCGAGGGCGCGGTAGCGGTGGCCCTCGACCCGGTGGAGGAACTCAAGACCGTGCTCGCGGCGGAGCTCTCCACCGATACCACGCAGCATTACCTGAATCAGATCGGTTCCCGGCCGCTGCTGACGGCGGCGGAGGAAGTGCATTACGCCACCCTGGCCAAGCAGGGCGAGTTCGATGCGCGGCAGAAGATGATCGAACATAACCTGCGTCTGGTGGTGTCGATCGCCAAGCACTACATCAACCGCGGCGTGGTGCTGCTGGACCTGATCGAGGAGGGCAATCTCGGCCTGATGCGCGCCATCGACAAATTCGAGCCGGAACGCGGCTTTCGTTTCTCGACGTACGCTACCTGGTGGATACGCCAGAGCATCGAGCGAGCCATCATGAATCAGGCGCGCACCGTGCGCCTGCCGGTGCACATGGTGCGCGAACTGAACCAGATACTGCGGGCCAAGTACCATCTCGAAGCCCAGCATCACGATGGCAAGGATGCCACCGCCGAGGACATCGCCCATCTGGTGGAGCGGCCGGTGGAGGACGTGCAGGATATCCTGGCGCTGTCCGAGCATGCTACCTCGCTCGACGCGCCGCTCGACAACGACCCGCAAGCCAGCCTGATGGACATGCTGCCCGGCGACGGCGCCGACAGCCCCGACTCCCGCGCCGAGCATCACGAAATGACGGTGTTGGTGCGCGACTGGCTGAAAAAATTGCCGGACAAGCAGCGCCTGGTGATCATGCGGCGCTTCGGCCTCGACAACGACGATCCCGCCACGCTGGAAGAATTGGCGGCGGAGATGAACGTCACGCGCGAACGGGTGCGGCAGATTCAGCAGGAGGCGCTGGTCAAGCTCAAGCGCGCCCTGACTGCGCGCGGCGTGGGCAAGGATGCGCTGCTTTGATCCCGATTCTGGTATTCGACATCGAGACCATCCCCGACGTGCACGGCCTGCGCTTACTCCAGGGCCATCCGGAGAGCATGCTCGACGCCGACGTCGCGGCGGCCGCCTTCGCTGCACGGCGCGAGCGCACCGGCAGCGACTTCCTGCAGCATCATCTGCACAAGGTGGCGGCGATTTCCTGCGTGTTCCGTGACCGCGAGGGTTTTCGCGTCAAGTCGCTGGGCAGCACTCATGATGAGGAATCCAAGCTGGTGCATGCCTTCTTCCGCACCATCGACCGCTATACGCCTCAGCTGGTTTCGTGGAACGGCACCGGCTTCGACCTGCCGGTGCTGCACTACCGTGCCATGGTGAGCGGCGTCACCGCCTCCCGCTACTGGGAGATGGGCGACGACGACCGCGATTTCAAGTGGAACAACTACATCAGCCGCTACCACATGCGCCATCTCGACCTGATGGACCTGCTGGCGATGTACACCGGCCGCGCCAACGCGCCGCTGGATGAGCTGGCCAAGCTGTGTGGCTTCCCCGGCAAGCTCGGCGTGGATGGCAGCCAGGTCTGGACCTTGTACCAGGAAGGACGGCTGCAGGAAATCCGCGATTACTGCGAGACCGACGTGGTCAACACTTACCTCATGTACTGCCGTTTCCAGCTCATGCGTGGATCAATGACGCGGGACGAGTACAATAGCGAGCTTTCGCTGGTGCGGGCGCACCTGGCGGAACTCGACGGGCCGCACTGGAAACAATACCTGGATGCCTGGCGCGATCCGCTGGCCTGACTTTTTCCTGCTCTCCCGGCATCACCCTTCATAGTCGCCAAGTCCGGCAAGGCTTGGCCGTGACCATTTCAATTTATGCAGCAAGACGCAATCGACATCAAAGCCCTGGACATGGATGCCCGGGGCGTGGGCCACTTGACGAACGAAGATGGCACCCAAGGCAAGGTCATCTTCGTGGAAGGCGCGCTTCCCGGCGAGCGCGTGCGTTATGAATCCTATCGGCGCAAGCCGAAATGGGAAGCGGCCACCCTGACCGAGGTGGTACGTGAATCGTCGCAGCGGGTGCAGGCGAAATGCCGCTATTTCGGCAATTGCGGCGGCTGCGCCATGCAGCACCTGGATGCCGACGCCCAGGTCGCGATGAAGCAGCGGGTGCTGGAGGACAATCTCTGGCATCTCTCCAAGGTGAAGGCCGAGAACATGATGCGCCCGATCCACGGTCCGACCTGGGGCTACCGCTATCGTGCCCGCCTGTCGGTGCGCAACGTGCGCAAGAAGGGCGGCGTGCTGGTCGGTTTCCATGAGCGGAAATCCTCTTACGTGGCCGACATGCAAACCTGCGAAATCCTGCCGCCCAAGGTATCGGCGATGCTGGTGCCGCTGCGCCGCCTGGTGGAATCGCTGACCATCTTCGAGCAGATGCCGCAGATCGAGCTGGCGGTGGGTGAAGAAGTGATCGCGCTGGTGCTGCGCATCATGGCGCCGCTGACCGAGGCCGACAAGGACAAGCTGCGCGCCTTCGCCGACCTGCATGAGATCCAGTGGTGGCTGCAGCCCAAGGGGCCGGACACCGTGTATCCGTTCTATCCGCTCGACAAGCAGCTGTATTACGCGCTGCCCGAGTTCGGCATCCGCATGCCCTTCAAGCCGACCGACTTCACTCAGGTCAACCACCAGATCAACCGGCTGCTAGTGACAAGGGCCTTGAAGCTGCTGGACGTACAGCCGGAAGACCGCGTGGCCGACCTGTTCTGCGGCCTCGGCAACTTCACCCTGCCGCTGGCAACCCAGGCGCGCGAGGTGGTAGGCATCGAAGGCAGCACCGCGCTGAACGAGCGCGCATTGCAGAATGCAACCGCCAATGGGCTGGCGCAGAAAACGGTGTTTTATTGCCGCAATTTATTCGAGGCCAGCAGCGAGGACCTGGTCGCGCTGGGCAGATTTGATCGCATGCTGGTCGATCCGCCGCGTGAAGGCGCGATTGCGGTTTGCCAGGCCATCGTCGGATTGAAGGAAAACCGGCCGGACCTGATGCCGAAGCGCATCGTCTACGTGTCCTGCAATCCGGCCACCCTCGCCCGCGATGCGGGGCTGCTGGTGCATCAGGGCGGCTACGTGCTGAAGAAAGCCGGGGTGGTCAACATGTTCCCCCATACGGCGCATGTGGAATCCATTGCCGTATTCGACCTGCCCTGATCGTCACCGGTGTAAACGAAAAAGCCGACCTGACGGTCGGCTTTTTCATTGACGCTTTGCCGTTGGCTTATTCGCGTTCGCCGCCAACGATGCCGAGCAGCGCAAGCAGGTTGCTGAAAATGTTGTAGAGATCGAGATAGATGGCCAGGGTGGCGGTGATGTAGTTGGTTTCGCCGCCGTTGATCACCTGCTGCACGTCGTAGAGGATGAAGGCCGAGAAGATGCCGATGGCCATCACCGATACCGCCAGGTAGAGCGCCGGCATCTGCAGGAAGATATTTGCCACTGCTGCAAGCAGAATGACCAGCACGCCGCCGAACAACCATTTGCCCAAGCCTGAAAAATCACGCTTGGAAAAGGTGGCCACGCTTGCCATGACGGCCATGATGGCGGCGGTGCCGCCGAAGGCGGTCATGATCAGCGCCGGACCGTTGGCAAATCCGAGGGTGAGGCTGATCAGGCGAGACAGCATCAATCCCATGAAGAAGGTAAAGCCAAGCAAGATGGCAACGCCGAGGCCGGAATTCTTGGTCTTTTCAATGGCATAGAAAAAACCGAAGGCGATTGCCAGGAAAGCCATGAAACCGATGAACGGGCTGCTCGAGAAGAGGGAAAACTTGAACTGAACGCCAAGCCATGCGCCCAAGACAGTGGGAATCATGGAAAGGGCGAGCAGCCAGTAGGTATTGCGCAAAACCCGGTTACGTACAAGCAGGGCTTGGCTGGATGTGCCGTACGCGGTATGCAGATTGCTATCCATGTAACCTCCAGGAATCGTTGAATTGTTGAACAGTATTCAGAGCATATCATGTGCCCGAATGACGAAGAATAGGTGCAAATCGAGCGCTTTTCATCGACGGCAACTACCCAGTCTCTTAGATATGGGTTTCGTGGTAAAATCAAAGGTTAGTTTGATTCTTGATTTTTCTCCTTAAACCCTTATTTTCATTGGAGTTTTTACAGATGGCAATCGAGCGCACCCTGTCGATCATCAAACCGGACGCAGTCGCGAAAAACGTGATCGGCCAAATCTACACCCGTTTTGAAAATGCCGGTCTGAAGATCGTCGCTGCCCGCATGGCGCATCTGTCCCGTGCCGAGGCTGAAGGCTTCTATGCCGTTCACCGCGAGCGCCCCTTCTTCAAGGATCTGGTTGACTTCATGATTTCCGGCCCGGTCATGATCCAGGTTCTGGAAGGCGAAGGCGCCATTGCCAAGAACCGCGAGCTGATGGGCGCAACCGATCCCAAGAAGGCAGAGAAGGGCACCATCCGCGCCGACTTCGCCGACTCCATCGACGCCAATGCCGTTCACGGTTCCGACGCGCCCGAAACCGCGGCTGTCGAGATCGCTTACTACTTCCCGGCATTGAACGTTTATTCCCGTTAATGTCCCGCTCGTCCGCCGCGACGGCGGGCGAACCACAAGGCTTTGCTGAACATGGCTCTCACCAATCTTCTGGATTTCGATCCCGCACAACTTGCCGCTTACTGTGCCGAGCTGGGTGAGAAGCCATTTCGCGCCAAGCAGCTTCAGCGCTGGATACACCAGTTTGGCGTGGCGGATTTCGACCAGATGAGCGATCTGGCCAAATCGTTCCGCGAAAAGCTGAAGCAGAACGCCGCCATCACGGCGCCCGCCATCATCAGCGACCACACTTCTGCCGACGGCACGCGCAAGTGGCTATTCGACGTCGGGCAGGGCAATGCCGTGGAGACCGTATTCATTCCCGAGGAAAATCGCGGCACGCTGTGCATTTCGACGCAAGCCGGCTGCGCCGTGAACTGCCGTTTCTGCTCGACCGGCAAGCAGGGCTTCAGCCGCAACCTGTCGGTCGGCGAAATCATCGGGCAGCTCTGGATGGCCGAATTCGAACTGCGCCGCACCAAGGGCGTGGAGCCTGGTCCCAAAGGCGAGCGCCAGATCACCAACGTGGTGATGATGGGCATGGGCGAGCCGCTGCTGAACTTCGAGCCGACGGTCACCGCGCTCAAGCTGATGCTGGACGACAATGCCTACGGCCTGTCGCGGCGGCGCGTGACGCTCTCCACCAGCGGCGTGGTGCCGATGATAGACAAGCTGGCGCAGGAATGCCCGGTTGCGCTGGCGGTGTCGCTGCACGCTTCGAATGATAACTTGCGTGATGGGCTGGTGCCGCTGAACCGCAAGTATCCGCTGGCGGACCTGATGGCCGCCTGCCGCCGATATCTCGATTTCGCGCCGCGCGATTTCATCACCTTCGAGTACTGCATGCTCGACGGGGTGAATGATGGCGATGAAAACGCGCGCGAGCTGGTGCGGCTGGTCAAGGACAATCCGCATCCGGTGCCATGCAAGTTCAACCTGATACCATTCAATCCATTCCCCGAGTCCGGGCTGGTCCGGTCCAACAACAAGCGCATCAAGGCATTTGCCCAGATCCTGATGGATGCCGGCATCGTCACCACCATCCGCAAGACGCGCGGCGATGATATCGATGCCGCCTGCGGCCAGCTGGCGGGGGAAGTCCAGGACAGGACGCGGGTTCAGGAGAGGATGCAAAAAATGGCTGAGTATCAGAACAAGTACGGCAAGAACTTCGGCCGCATCGTTCAGGTGCCTACGTGACGCGGCTGCAGGGATTGACTTGGGCGCTGCTGCTGGCAGCGGCCTGTCTGGTGGCGGGATGTCGCTCGTTGCCGGCGCAAGGCAGCAGCGAGCCGAGCACCAGCTCTGACCAGACTGACAGTCAGCGCCGGGCCCGTATCCGCCTGCAACTGGCGGTGGGTTACTACGAACAGCGCCAGACCGAGGTGGCGCTGGACGAGGTCAAGCAGGCGCTTTTGGCGGATCCCGCCTTCGCCGATGCCTACAGTCTGCGCGGCCTGATCTACATGGACATGGGCGAAGCCAAGCTGGCGGAAGAGAATCTGCAGCAAGCCATTCGCTTCAGTCCCGCCAATCCGGATTTCAACAACAATTACGGCTGGTTCCTGTGCCAAAACGGCCGCGAACGACAAGCGATTGGCTATTTCGAAACCGCGCTGAAAAGCCGCGGCTACCAGTCGCCCGACAAGGCCCTCGCCAATGCCGGCTTGTGCAGCCTGAAGCTGCAGGACCGTGCCGCTGCCGAGCGCTATTTCATGCAGGCCTTTCAGTTCAATCCGGCCAATTCAACAGCAAACATTGGTCTGGCCAGAATTTTTTATCAGCAGCGCGATTACGAGCGTGCCCGTTTCTATGCCAATCGCGCCGTGTCCGCTGAAGGCGCCGGTCCCGAGGCGCTATGGCTCGCCGTCCGCATAGAACGCAAGCTGGGCAATCGCGATGCGGAAACCAGCCTTGCCACCCAGTTGCGCCGTCGTTTTCCGCGGTCGGCAGAGTATTCCGCTTACGAGCGTGGAGCATTCGATGAGTGATTCCGAATTCAATGAAAAGCCCGAGGCCGGCGATACCGGGTCTTCCTCTTCCTCCGGCCTGTCGATTGGCGAGCAGCTTTCCCGCCAGCGCCAGGAGCTTGGCTGGACGGTGGAGCAGGTGGCCAGCCAGCTATACCTGGCGCCAAAGCAGGTAGTGGCCATCGAAGCCAACGATTTCGCGGCGCTGCCTACCATGGCCGTCACCCGCGGTTTCATCCGTGCCTATGCCAAGCTGGTAAGGCTTGATCCGGCGCAGCTGATGGCTGCCTTGCCGAAGGAGGCTGCCCCTGCAATCGAGCCGACGGCGTCGCGGCGGGCGATCTCCGAGCCGTTCTCGGAGCGGCGCTCGCCGCTCATGACGGGCCGTTCGAATGGGATGAAAAAGCCCTACATTGTTCTCGCAGTGCTGGCGCTGCTGGCACTACTCGCCTGGGCCGTATATCAGTCCGGCGTCCTGTCCGGCGGCACCGCGCCCGCAGTACCCAAAACGGCTGAATCAACTTCCCCCGACAAGCCCGCCGAGAAATCGGGCGCCGTAGGAGCGGAGCCGGCGAGTCCCTCGGCACCTGATGCCGCTACAGGCAGCGCCGCCGCATCCTCCGCCCCAGCGACACCTGCCGCCGCGCCGGAAGCCAAGCCCGAAACCGCGGCGCCGGTTCCCGCGCCATCGCGCCCGGCGACCCCGGAAAAAGCCGCGCCGAGCGGAAGCATCGACGCCGCCGCCGAGAAGCAAGTCGTCAATACGCCGGCCACCGATTCGAAGCCGGCTGCGGAGGCGACCTCAAGCAACGGGCTTGTCCTGCAATTCCGGGAGGATTCCTGGGTTGACCTAAAGCGCGCCGGTGAAAGCAAGTCCATGGTGGCGCGCCTGTTCAAGGCAGGCAGTACCGAGAACTTCGATGTGCCGGGTCAGGCCGTCCTCGTGCTCGGCAATGCGCCCGGCGTCGACGTGACGTTTCGGGGCGCCCCGATCAAGACCAAGGGGCTAGACAAAGGCCATGTCGCCCGCCTCACTTTGAAATAAGCAGCCATGTCCGCTCAACCGATTCCCTCCGGACCCTTGCCGCGCCTGAAGCGCCGCGCCGTCACCGTCAGCACCGGCACCAGCAGCCTGATCATCGGCGGCGACGCACCCGTGCGCGTGCAATCGATGACCAATACCGATACCGCCGACGTCATCGGCACCGCGATCCAGGTCAAGGACCTGGCGCGGGCCGGTTCCGAGCTGGTGCGCATTACGGTCAACAATCCGGAAGCCGCTGCCGCCGTTCCGGCGATCCGCGAGCAGCTGGAAAAAATGGGCATCGACGTGCCTCTGGTCGGCGACTTCCACTACAACGGCCACAAGCTGCTGACCGATTTTCCCGAATGCGCGCAGGCGCTTTCCAAGTACCGCATCAATCCGGGCAACGTCGGCCAGGGCGCCAAGCGCGACACCCAGTTCGCCCAGATGATCGAGATCGCCTGCCGTTACGACAAGCCGGTACGCATCGGCGTCAACTGGGGCAGCCTGGACCAGGCGCTGCTGGCGCGCATCATGGACGAGAACGCGGCGCGCGCGGAGCCTTGGGAGGCACAGGCCGTGATGTACGAGGCGCTGATCACCTCCGCCATCGAGAGCGCGCAGCAGGCGGAAGCAATCGGCCTGTCCGGCGACCGCATCATCCTTTCCTGCAAGGTTTCGGGCGTGCAGGACTTGATCGCGGTCTACCGCGAGCTGGCACGCCGCTGCGATTACCCGCTGCATCTCGGCCTGACCGAAGCCGGCATGGGCAGCAAGGGCATCGTCGCCTCCACCGCCGCCATCGGCATCCTGCTGCAGGAAGGCATAGGCGACACCATTCGCGTGTCCCTGACGCCGGAACCGGGCGGCGACCGCACCCGCGAAGTCATCGTCGCCCAGGAAATCCTGCAGACCATGGGCCTGCGCAAATTCACCCCGATGGTGATCGCCTGCCCCGGCTGCGGCCGCACCACCTCGACCGTGTTCCAGGAACTGGCGGACCGCATCCAGGCTTACCTGCGCGAGCAGATGCCGGAGTGGAAGAAACAGTATCCGGGCGTGGAGAACATGAACGTGGCCGTCATGGGCTGCATCGTCAACGGACCGGGCGAGTCCAAGCATGCCAACATCGGCATCAGCCTGCCCGGCACCGGCGAGACGCCGGCCGCGCCGGTGTTCGTCGACGGCGTCAAGACCGTAACGCTGCGCGGCGAGCGTATCGCCGAAGAGTTTCAGGCCATCGTCCTCGACTACGTCCAGACCCGCTACGCAAAGCAAACCGTCGGCGCCTGATCCAGCGCGCCGGCCCTTACACATCAATCAGCATGTCAGAAAACAAGAAGACGGAAAAAATCGTCGGCGTGAAAGGGATGAACGACATCCTGCCCGCCGACGCGCCTTTGTGGGAACTGTTCGAAAATACCGTGCAGTCGGTGCTGAAGAGCTACGGCTTCCAGCAGATCCGCACGCCCATCGTCGAGCCCACCGCGCTGTTCGCGCGCGGCCTCGGTGCGGTGACCGATATCGTGGAAAAGGAGATGTACTCCTTCGTCGATTCCATGAACGGCGACCAGCTCACCCTGCGTCCGGAAAATACCGCCGGGGTGGTGCGCGCCGCCCTGGAGCACAACCTGACCTATGATGGCCCGAAGCGCCTGTGGTATGTCGGTCCGATGTTCCGGCACGAGCGTCCGCAGCGCGGCCGCTACCGCCAGTTCCACCAGGTCGGCGCGGAAGCGATCGGCTTCGCCGGTCCGGACATCGACGCCGAACTCATCATGCTGTGCCAGCGCCTGTGGGATGATCTCGGCCTGGAAGGCATCCGCCTCGAGGTCAACTCCATCGGCAATGCGGAGGAGCGCAACCGGCACCGTACCGATCTGATCGCTTATTTCGAGCAACACAAGGATCTGCTCGATGCCGACGCTCAGCGCCGCCTGCATTCCAATCCGCTGCGCATTCTCGATACCAAGAATCCCGCCATGCAGGAGATGGTCAACGCAGCGCCGAAGCTGCTCGATTACCTAGGCGAAGAGTCGCTGTCCCATTTCGAGGGCGTGCAGAAACTGCTGCGACACAACAGCATTCCGTTCACCATCAATCCGCGCCTGGTACGAGGCATGGATTACTACAACCGCACCGTGTTCGAATGGGTCACCGACCAGCTCGGCTCCCAGGGTACGGTCTGCGGCGGCGGCCGCTACGATCCGCTGGTCGAAATGTTCGGCGGCAAGCCGACGCCAGCCTGCGGCTTTGCCATCGGCGTCGAACGCCTGCTGGAGCTGCTCAAGGCGTCGGGCGAGAAATTCGATCCCAACCAATGTGACGTGTACGTGGTGCACCAGGGCGAACAGGCGCAGCTGCAGGCCTTCGTCGTCGCCGAGCGGCTGCGCGATGCCGGCCTCGACGTGGTGATGCATTGCGCCCCGGCGGGCGGCGCCGGCAGCTTCAAGTCGCAGATGAAGCGGGCAGACGGCAGTGGCGCCTCCTACGCCGTGATTCTTGGCGAGGACGAGATCGCCAAAGGCGAGGCAAGCGTGAAGATGCTGCGCGCGGCCGAAGCCGGCGGCAACCAGACCGCCGTGCCGCTGGAGCAGATCGTCGATTACATTGTCGGCCAGATTACCTGCGGCGGCGAATGCGACGATCCGACTCACCACCACCATACCCATTGACACCAGGACCCATAGACCATGGCATACGATCACGAAGAACAGGAACAGCTAGCCAGCCTCAAGGCGTGGTGGAACCAGTACGGCAATCTGGTGACGTGGGTGCTGATTGCCGCTCTTGCCGCCTATGCCGGCTGGACCGGCTGGAAAGCCTACGAACGCAATCAGACGTCCCAGGCTGCCTTGCTCTACGAGGAATTGGAAAAGGCCGCGGCTGCCAAGGATTTGCCCAAAGTACAGCGCGCCGCCGCCGACCTCGGCGATCGCTTCGGCCGCACCGCTTATGCCCAGATGGGCGGGCTGGTGGCGGCCAAGGCGGCGGTTGACGCCAACGACCTCAAGCTCGCCAAGGCACAGTTGCAGCAGGTGGCTGACAAGGGCCGCGATGAAGAGTACCGGGCAGTGGCGAAGCTGCGCCTGGCCGGCATCCTGCTGGACGAAAAGGCCTATGACGACGGCCTGAAGCTGCTCGGCGGCAGCTTCCCGGCGCAGTTCGCCGGCGCCGTCGCCGACCGCAAGGGCGACCTGCTGATGGCGCAGAACAAGACCGATGAAGCCCGTGCCGCCTACCAGCAGGCCCTGGAAAAGACAGACCAAAAAAATCCCGGCCGCCAGCTGATCCAGCTGAAGCTCGATGCCCTCGGCGGCGCCAAGAGCGTCGGCTGAGCCGGACAAGAACAATAAACAAGGGGGAAAGATGCGCATTGCTGCACGACTCGTTTCGATTGGAATCATGGCTGTGGTGGCGGGATGCTCCTCGCTGAATCCGTTTGCGAAGAAGCCGGATCCGCGCACGCTGCCTGCGCCGCTGGTGGAATTCAAGCCCGCCATGTCGGTGCGGACCGCATGGTCGGTGCCGCTGGGCCGTGCCGGCAATGTGTCGTTCACCCCGGCGCTCGCCGGTGATAGCCTGTATGCGGCGGCGGCTGACGGCGCGGTGTATCGCATCGATCCGGCGACCGGCCGGGTGCAATGGAAAACGAACGCCGGCGTGCCGCTCACCGCCGGTGTCGGCAGCGACAACAGCACTACCGTGGTCGCCGGCCAGAAGGGCGTGCTGATCGCCTTCGACGCCGAGGGCAAGCAGCGCTGGAAGGCGCAGGCGCCGAGCGAGGTTCTGTCGGCGCCGGCCGTCGGGCAAGGGGTGGTGGTGGTTCGCAGCGTCGACAACCGCATCACCGCCTATGATGCCGACACTGGCGCCCGCAAGTGGGTGGTGCAGCGCAGCTCGCCGCCGCTGGTACTGCGTTCCGCACCGGGCATCACCATCGCCGGCTCGCTCGCCTTCGTCGCGTTGCCGGGTGGCCGGCTCCTGGCGCTGGAACTGAGCAATGGCGGTCCGCGTTGGGAGGTTTCCGTCGGCGATCCCAAGGGCACCACCGAACTCGAACGGGTTGCCGATACCTCAGGCGCGCCAATCGTCGCCGGCAACGACGTTTGCGCCGCTTCCTATCAGGGCCGGGTCGCCTGCTTTGCCGCCGCCAACGGCGCACCGCGCTGGGCCAAGGACCTGTCAAGCGACGTCGGCGTCGGCGTGGATGAGCGATTCGTTTTCGCCGCCGATGAGCGCGGCGCGGTATCGGCATTCAGCCGGGACAACGGCAGCGGCGTCTGGCGCAACACCAAGCTGGCCAACCGCAAGTTGACCGCGCCTGTCTCCTTCGATCGCGCCGTGGCCGTCGGCGATGGCCAGGGCTACATCCATTTCCTGTCGCGGGAGGATGGCGCCTTTCTGGCCCGAACCGCCACTGACGGCAGCGCGGTGATCGGGTCTTCGCCCATCGTCGCGGGCAACAATGCCATTTTTCAAACCCAAGCAGGAACACTGGTCGCTCTGACGACTCAATGAAGCAATGAAGCCGGTTATCGCACTCGTCGGCCGACCCAACGTCGGCAAATCCACCTTATTTAACCGGCTGACCCGGTCCAGGGATGCGCTCGTCGCCGACCTGCCTGGACTCACGCGGGACCGCCATTATGGCGAAGGCCGCGTCGGAGAGCGTCCCTTCCTGGTCATCGATACCGGCGGTTTCGAGCCGGTTGCCAAGGAAGGCATCATGCACGAGATGGCCAAGCAGACCAAGCAGGCGGTTGCCGAGGCCGATGCGGTGATCTTCATCGTCGATGGTCGGCAAGGCATGACGCCGCATGACAAGACCATCACCGACTTTCTGCGCAAATCCGGCCGGCCGGTGCTGCTGGTGGTGAATAAGGCCGAGGGCATGAAGTACACCTCGGTCACCGCCGATTTCTATGAACTTGGCATGGGTGACCCCTATGTCATCTCCGCCGCCCATGGCGACGGCGTGATGGACCTTGTCGACGAAGCCCTCAATATCGCCGAACAGCATGCGCCGCAGCAGGATGAGCCGGTGGAGCCGGATCAAAAGGGCATCCGCATCGCCATCGTCGGTCGCCCCAACGTCGGCAAATCCACGCTGGTCAATACGTTGTTGGGCGAAAACCGGGTGATTGCCTTCGACATGCCCGGCACCACCCGCGACTCCATCGAAATCCCCTTCGAGCGCGACGGCAAGCATTACACCCTGATCGACACCGCCGGCATCCGCCGCCGCGGCAAGGTGTTCGAGGCGATCGAAAAATTTTCGGTGGTCAAGACGCTGCAATCCATCTCCGAGGCCAATGTGGTCATCCTTCTCCTGGATGCCCAGCAGGACATTTCCGAGCAGGATGCGCACATCGCCGGTTTCATCCTGGAATCGGGCCGGGCCTTGGTCGTTGGCATCAACAAATGGGACGGGCTCGAAAGCGATCAGCGCGACGCCATCAAGATGGACATCGAGCGCAAGCTCAGTTTCCTTTTCTTTGCCAAGTTTCACTTCATTTCAGCGCTGCAAGCCACTGGCATTGCGCAATTGATGAAGTCGGTCGATAGTGCCTATGCCGCAGCCATGGCCAAACTGGCAACGCCCAAGCTGACCCGGGCGCTGGAGGAAGCCGTCGAGCACCAGCAACCGAAACGGCGCGGATCCATCCGGCCCAAGCTGCGCTACGCTCACCAGGGCGGCCAGAATCCCCCGATCGTGGTCATTCACGGCAACGCTCTGGAAGCCATTGATCCCGGCTACAAGCGCTATCTCGAAAAGCACTTCCGGGACACTTTTTCGCTGGTGGGCACACCGCTGCGCATCGAATTTCGATCGAGCAAAAACCCGTTTGCAAAAGACCCGAAATAGATCCAGTAAGGGGCTTCGCCGAGAACTCCGCGAAGCCTGAACCTCGCGCCGGACTCTTTCCCAAGATGTTTTTTTGACATCCTTCGGTACAGGCTGAAGGGCAGATATTGATATTGTCGAAACCAATCTTGGTATCTTGGCACAAACTTCAAAAATCGATTACATTCTACCTAGCCGGACGTCATAGGCGCTTGAAATCGCATCGAGCGTCTCCAACTCCAAAACACAACTACACACGGAGCTGCCATGAGCAACAAAGGGCAATTATTACAAGACCCGTTCCTGAATACCCTACGCAAAGAACATGTCCCGGTTTCAATCTATCTGGTCAATGGCATCAAACTCCAAGGCCATATCGAATCTTTCGACCAGTATGTTGTCTTGTTACGTAACACCGTCACTCAGATGGTCTACAAGCACGCTATTTCCACGGTCGTGCCGGCTCGCGCCGTGACTCTGAATCTTGAGCCAGACTCGGAATAAAAACATCGCTATCTCTACTTCTTCTCCCATGCGCGCCGCTCTCGTCGGCGTAGATTTCGGCAAGGGCGATTTCGCAGCCAGTCTCGAAGAGCTTTCCCTTCTTGCAACCTCGGCTGGCGCGCAACCCATCGTTACCGTCATCGGCAAGCGCTCGGCGCCGGACGCCGCCCTGTTCGTAGGTTCCGGCAAAGCCTCGGAAATTGCGCATGCCATTCAAGACAATCAGCTCGACCTGGTCATCTTCAACCATGCCTTGTCTCCCGCGCAGCAGCGCAACCTGGAGCGCGAACTGAAGGTGCGCGTCATCGACCGCACCAGCCTGATTCTCGACATCTTCGCCCAGCGTGCGCAAAGCCATGAAGGCAAGGTGCAAGTTGAGCTTGCCCAGCTACAGCATCTGGCTACCCGCCTGATTCGCGGCTGGACGCACCTGGAACGTCAGAAGGGGGGCATCGGCCTGCGCGGTCCGGGCGAAACCCAGCTCGAAACCGACCGCCGGTTGCTCGGCGAGCGGGTCAAGGCCTTGCGCACCCGGCTCGACAAGCTCCAGCGCCAGCGCGAAACCCAGCGTCGCGCCCGCAACCGGGGCAACATGTTTTCCGTCTCGCTCGTCGGCTACACCAATGCCGGCAAGTCGACCCTGTTCAATGCGCTGACCAAGGCCCAGGCTTATGCGGCAAACCAGCTGTTCGCCACCCTGGATACGACCTCGCGCCGCATCTATCTCGGGGATGCCGGCAATGTGGTGATTTCCGACACCGTCGGATTCATCCGCGAACTGCCGCACCAACTGGTAGCCGCCTTCCGCGCCACCCTCGAAGAAACCATACACGCCGACCTGCTGCTGCATGTGGTTGATGCCGCCAGCCCGGTGCGGATGGAACAGATCGAGCAGGTCAACAGCGTTCTCAAGGAAATCGGCGCCGATCACATTCCGCAAATCCTCGTCTGGAACAAGATTGATGCGGCAGACTTGTCGCCGGCTTTGGAGCGGGATGAGTATGATAGAATCCGCCGTGTTTTCATAAGCGCAAGAAACGGGGAAGGCTTGGACATTCTCCGTGACGCCATCGGCGAGTATGCCGTCGCCAGCGCTCTGGCTCCCATCGAGCGCTTGCCCATGGCCCAGCGCCAGGACGCCCGCGGCATTTGAATCCTCCGGCGTTCACGCCGTCAGCGTGGAATCCAGCATGGTCAGCAAGTAAACCCGAGAACAGTCACGCCCACCTAGCGACCGGATAACGAAAGAATGCTTGCTCCAATACTAAGAAAAATAGGCTTGAAGTTTTCGCTCAACGATCCTAGATGGGGGCGCGGCTCCCAAGACAACAATCAGCAAAACCCCGACGACAAGCGGCCCGGCGACGGTCCGCCCGATCTCGACCAGTTGTGGCGGGATTTCAACCAGCGGCTCAACCGCCTGTTCGGCAACAAGGGACGTGGCGGCGATGGCGGCCCCGGTTTCAATCCCGACATGCGCGGCGCGGGCATCGGCGTCGGTCTGCTTGCGGCGATCGTTCTATTTCTCTGGCTGGTCAGCGGCTTCTTCATCGTGCAGGAAGGACAGACCGGCGTGGTGCTCACCTTCGGCCGGTACAGCCACAGCACGGGCGCCGGCTTCAACTGGCGCTGGCCTTATCCCATTCAAAGCCATGAAGTCGTCAATATCTCCCAGGTCCGAACCGTGGAGGTCGGCTACCGCTCCAGCGTACGCAATAAACAGGCGCGCGAATCGCTGATGCTTACGGACGACGAGAATATCGTCGACATCCAGTTCGCGGTCCAGTACAAGTTGAAGAACGCGTCCGAGTGGATGTTCAACAACCGTGATCAGGAAGAAACCGTGCGCCAGGTTGCCGAGACGTCCATCCGTGAAGTGGTCGGCAAGAGCAAGATGGACTTCGTGCTCTACGAAGGCCGGGAGAAGGTCGCGCTTGATGTTGCCCAGTTGATGCAGCAGATACTCGACCGTTATCGCTCCGGCGTCCAGATTACGAATGTCACCATGCAGAACGTGCAGCCGCCGGAGCAGGTGCAGGCGTCCTTCGACGATGCCGTCAAGGCGGGCCAGGATCGGGAGCGCCAGAAGAATGAGGGACAGGCGTACGCCAATGACGTCATTCCCCGCGCCCGGGGCGCTGCATCGCGCCTGCTTCAGGAATCCGAGGCTTACCGTTCCCGCGTCGTTGCCAATGCGGAAGGTGATGCCGCGCGCTTCCGCCAGGTGCTCGCCGAATATCAAAAAGCGCCAGCCATCACCCGTGACCGCATGTATCTCGAAACCATGCAGCAAATTTTCGCCAATACCACCAAGGTCATGGTCGACGTCCGCAGCGGCAACAACCTGATCTATCTGCCGCTGGACAAGCTCATTGCGCAAACGGCAGCCGATGCCGGCGCCGCCCGGGCCGCTTCGCCGACGCAGCAAAGTCCAACCGCTGCCGGAGGCGGCACGGCCGTGGCGCCCCAAGTCAACGAAGGCTTGCCGTCGATGGATACCCCGCGTCCCCGCGAATCCAGAAACCGCGATAGCCGCGATTCTCGCGAAAGGGAGGTGCGCTGATGAATCGCCTCGTGTCTCTCGTCATCGCCGGCGTCATCGCGCTGCTGATCCTGATTTCGACCATGTTCGTGGTGGACCAGCGCCAGTACGCCATCGTGTTCGCCCTGGGCGAAGTGAAGAAGGTCATCAATGAACCCGGCCTGCATTTCAAGCTGCCGCCGCCATTTCAGAACGTGATCTTCCTCGACAAGCGCATCCTCACGTTGGACAGCCCGGATGCCGACCGCTTTATCACCGCCGAGAAGAAGAACATTCTGGTGGATGCCTACGTCAAGTGGCGCATCGTCGATCCGCGTCTTTATTTCATCAGCTTCACCGGCGACGAGCGCCGGGCCACCGACCGACTGCAGCAGATCGTGAAGGCGGCGCTGAACGATGAGATCACCAAGCGTACCGTGCGCGAAGTCATTTCCGGCGAGCGCAGCCAGGTGATGTCCTCCATCCAGAAGAAGGTCGCCGACGAGGCGGGCCAGATCGGCGTCGCGGTGCTGGATGTGCGGCTCAAGCGCGTGGATTACGTTGAGCAGATCAATGCCTCGGTCTACGACCGCATGAAATCCGAGCGGTCACGCGTCGCCAATGAGCTGCGTTCCACCGGCGCCGCCGAATCGGAGAAGATACGCGCGGACGCCGACCGGCAGCGCACTGTCATCCTGGCTGAAGCGTATCGCGAAGCAGAGACCATCCGCGGCGATGGCGACGCCAAGGCGTCGCAAATCTATGCCCATGCCTTCGGCCAGCAGCCGGAATTCTTCCGGTTCTACCGCAGTCTCGAGGCCTACCGCGCCAGCTTCAAGGGACGCAACGAAGTGCTGGTCGTGGACCCGAATTCCGACTTCTTCAAATACTTCAAAGGCACAGGAAGCGCATCCACTGCACCTTCCCCCGGGCCGAACGTCAAAAAATGACGGAAAGCGCCTGATCGTCTATACTTCGCAGTTTTGAAATAGCGCCTGTCAGGGCGCTATTTGCTGTTGAATGCCGGAAAGGCAGTGCAGCCTGCGACGGCCTCGACATTTCCTGCTTGCCTTCTGGCGTCGTGATTCGGCGGTGATCGCCAGACGTATGTTCATTATCAATCCACATCTCGAGTTATCCTTCCATGCCGACCTGGCTGCTTCCTGAAAACATCGCCGACGTGCTGCCCTCCGAGGCGCGCAAGATCGAAGAGCTGCGGCGTGCCACGCTCGACAATTTCCAGCTCTACGGCTACGAACTCGTGATGCCGCCGATGCTGGAATACGTCGAGTCGCTGCTGACAGGAGCGGGCCAGGACATGGATCTGCGCATGTTCAAGCTGGTGGATCAATTGTCCGGACGAACCCTGGGCATTCGCGCCGACATGACGACTCAGGTGGCGCGTATCGATGCCCACTTGCTCAATCGCGCTTCCGTAACCCGGCTGTGCTATGCCGGCAGCGTTCTGCATACCCGTCCTTCGGGCTTCCATGCGACCCGCGAGCCCTACCAGATCGGCGCTGAAATTTACGGCCATGCCGGTCTCGAGGCGGATGCAGAAATTCAGGAGCTGGCGCTGGCCACACTCGCGCTGGCCGGCTTTCCGAGCGTGCGGCTCGATCTGTGCCATGCCGGCGTGCTGCGCGCCTTGATTGAGAACGATCCGAAGGCCGCGAAGGCCGAGGCGCAGCTGTTCGAATTGCTGCAGGCAAAAGATATTCCGGGACTGCGCGAATTGACCGCCGGTTTCAATGTCGTCACGCGCGAGGCGCTGCTGGCGCTGCCCAACCTCTACGGCGATGTCGAAACGATCGAGCGCGCGCGCCTGCGCCTGCCCAAGCTGGCCGGCGTCACCGCCGCCCTCGATGAGCTGCAAGCCTTGATCAAGCTGGCCGGCGCCGCCAGCATCACCATCGACCTGGCCGACCTGCGCGGCTACCACTATCACAGCGGCGTGATGTTCGCCGCCTATGTGCCAGGGCTGCCCAATGCGGTCGCACGCGGTGGCCGCTACGACCACGTTGGCGAAGCCTTTGGCCGGGCTCGCCCCGCGACTGGCTTCTCCATGGATCTGCGCGAGCTGTCGCGGCTGATGCCGGTGGCCGACCGCAAGGCGGCCATCCGCGCGCCTTGGGGCCAGGAGGCGGCGCTGCGCGGCAAGATCGCCGAGCTGCGCAGGGCAGGCGAAGTGGTGATTCAAAGCCTGCCTGGGCATGAAAACGATCAGGACGAGTTCCGCTTCGACCGGACGCTTGTCAATGAAAACGGAATTTGGACACTCAAGAACTTAGGTTAAAGGTATGGCAAAAAACGTAGTTGTCATCGGTACCCAGTGGGGCGATGAAGGCAAGGGAAAAATCGTCGACTGGCTCACCGATCACGCTCAGGGCGTGGTTCGCTTTCAGGGCGGTCATAACGCTGGCCATACGCTGGTCATCAAGGGCCAGAAAACGGCGCTGCAACTGATTCCGTCCGGCATCATGCGCGAGGGCGTGGCGTGCTACATCGGCAACGGCGTGGTGCTGTCGGTGCCCGACCTGCTGCGCGAGATCGACAAGCTGCAAAATGCCGGCGTCGAAGTGACTTCGCGTTTGAAAGTGTCCGAGGCCTGCCCGGTCATCCTGCCTTACCACACTGCGCTCGACGCCGCGCGCGAAGCCGCACGCGGCGCCGCCAAGATCGGCACCACCGGCAAGGGCATCGGTCCGACCTACGAAGACAAGGTCGCCCGCCGCGCCATCCGCGTGGCCGACCTGCTCAACGAGAAGCGCTTCGCAGACAAGCTGCGCGAGAATCTCGACTATCACAACTTCGTGCTCACTCAGTACCTGAAGGCCGATGCCGTCGACTTCCAGAAGACGCTCGACGACGCGCTGGCCATCGTGCCGCGCCTGGCGCCGATGGTGACCGACGTGTCGAGCGCGCTGTATCGCGCCCATCGCGACGGCGCCAACCTGCTATTCGAAGGTGCCCAGGGCAGCCTGCTGGATGTGGACCATGGCACCTATCCATTCGTCACATCGAGCAACTGCGTGGCGGGCAATGCCGCCGCCGGCTCCGGTGTCGGCCCCAACATGCTGCACTACATCCTGGGCATCACCAAGGCTTACACCACCCGCGTCGGTTCCGGTCCGTTCCCGTCGGAACTGCCGACCGATGCCGGTGTCGGCAAGCACCTTGCGAGCGTCGGCCACGAGTTCGGCACCGTCACCGGCCGCGCCCGACGCTGCGGCTGGTTCGACGCGGCGCTGCTGCGCCGCTCGGTGCAGATCAACGGCGTGTCCGGCATGTGCCTGACCAAGCTCGATGTGCTCGATGGTCTGGAATCGCTCAAGCTGTGCACCGGCTACAGCCTGGACGGCAAGACCGTCGACATTTTCCCGGTGGGCGCCGAAGATGCCGGCCGCTGCCAGCCGATCTATGAAGAGATGCCGGGCTGGAAGGAATCCACCGTCGGCGCCAAGTCAATGTCGGACCTGCCGGCCAATGCCCGCGCTTATATCGAGCGCATCGAACAATTGGTCGGCGTACCCATCGACATGGTTTCCACCGGTCCCGATCGTGAAGAGACGATCGTCCTGCGCCATCCTTTCAAGTAATCGGTGATCCACATGCCTATTTCCGACGACAAGCATCTCTGGGTCAATTGGGACGAATATCATCACGCCATCGAACAACTCATGCGCCAGGTCCATGAGTCCGGCTGGCAGTTCGACCAGGTGCTGTGCCTGGCACGCGGCGGCCTGCGCCCGGGCGACGTATTCTCCCGTGTGTACGATGTCCCGCTGGCCATCCTGTCCACCAGTTCCTACCGCGAGGCGGCAGGCACGGTGCAGGGCAACCTCGATATCGCCGAACACATCACGATGACCCGCGGCTCGCTCGGCGGCCGCATCCTGATCGTGGATGATCTCGCCGATTCCGGGGTCACGCTGCGCCGCGTGAAGGAGCATCTCGCCCATCGCTTCCCTGCGGTCAGTGAAGTGCGTACGGCTGTCATCTGGTGCAAGGCCTGCTCGGTCATCAAGCCGGATTACTATGTGCATTTCCTGCCCACTAACCCGTGGATTCACCAGCCGTTCGAGGAGTATGACAGCATGCGTCCGGCGGAACTGGTGGAGAAGCTGGCTGGAATGGAAAAGGCCAAGGCTGAATAAGCTGGATGTCGTTTCACCGTCTGTAAAAGATCAGCGTGAAAGAGAAGGACCCGTGTTGCGGGTCTTTTCTTTTTGGGGTTCAGCGATCACCGTTCGGCTTTCCGGATGGCAGTGGGTCGATGATGCCTGTGATGTATTAGGTCTTCGCTTCTGGTCTTGCGAAGCATCGACGCGTACTATATTCAACGCGTTATGCTGGTAAAGAAGTGAAACGGTCCGCAATGCGGACCGTTTATAAGCTGGTGCCCAGAAGAGGACTCGGCCACGTTCCGCGGCCCCGGCGGGGCTGGCAGGCCCGGCCTTTCGGGTCCTCACGCGAAGCCCGCAGGGGCTTCGCTTTCTGGGCCATAAATGAAAAAAGGTCCGCGATTGCGGACCTTTTCATAAAACTTGGTGCCCAGAAGAGGACTCGAACCTCCACAGTGTTGCCACCGCTAGGACCTGAACCTAGTGCGTCTACCAATTCCGCCATCTGGGCGATGCGAAAGACCGTCATTATAGCGAAAAACGCAGGGGCGTCAATCCTTCGGGAAAGAAAGGCGGGAAGCGGCAAAGCCGAGGGTGAATTGCGCGGGACGCATTACGCTCGCCAACAAGCCGTTAGGTAAATCATCGACCAGTCCGTTACACTAGTTGAACATTTTGCAGCATCATGTCCAAAACCGAACAACAGCAAAGAGAACCACGTTCATCACCCTTGAGTCCCTACACCTACAACATTCCTAGCCGGGAGGAAATTCTCGGCATCCTGAGAACCGCCGGCGAACCGCAGACCATTGATTCGATTGCCGCAGCGCTCGATGTCAACGGAAACGAACTCGAGGGCTTGTCGCGCCGCCTGAATGCGATGGAGCGCGACGGGCAGATCAAGCCCGACCGCAGCGGCCATTACCAGCTCGCGCATCATTCCAATTTCATCGAAGGCCGGGTCTCGGGCCATCGCGAGGGCTATGGATTCCTCCTGCCTGACGATGGCAGCGGCGACATCTTCCTGCCGGAAAAGGAAATGCAGAAGGTGCTCAACGGCGACCGGGTACGCGTGCGCGTCATGGGCACCGATCGCCGCGGCAGGCCGGAAGGCACCATCGTCGAGGTGGTGGAGCGGGCCAATTCCCATGTCATCGGTCGGCTGCTGAACGAGAATGGCGCGTGGATCGTGGCGCCGGAGGACAAGCGCATTGGCCAGGACATCTTGCTGGCCGGCTCGCCGGGCAAGGCCAAGACCGGGCAGGTGGTCAGCGTCGAGCTGACCGAGCAGCCATCGCGCTTCACCCAGCCCGTCGGCAAGATCGTGGAAGTGCTGGGCGATATCGATGATCCCGGCATGGAGATCGAGATCGCGGTGCGAAAGTACGGCGTGCCGCACGAGTTCTCCGACTCTGCCCAGAAGCTGGCGTCCAAGCTGCCGAATGAAGTGCGCGATGCCGACCTCAAGGAGCGCGTCGATCTGCGCGACGTGCCGCTGGTCACCATCGACGGCGAAGATGCGCGCGACTTTGACGACGCGGTCTACTGCGAGCCGGTGAAGATCGGACGCAGCAACGGCTTCCGCCTGCTGGTGGCGATTGCCGACGTCAGCCACTACGTCAAGCCAAACGATGCGTTGGACCAGGACGCGCTGGAGCGCAGCACCTCGGTCTATTTCCCGCGCCGGGTGATCCCGATGCTGCCCGAGAAGCTGTCCAACGGACTGTGCTCGCTCAACCCCCATGTGGACCGGCTGACTCTGGTGTGCGACATGGTCATCACGGGCAAGGGCCAGATCAAGGCGTATCAGTTTTATCCGGCGGTGATGCACTCCGCTGCCCGCTTGACCTACACCGAAGTCGCCGCCGTGCTGGCCAACACCAAGGGCGTGGAGGCGACTCGCCGCGCCGGCCTGTTGCCGCATCTCATGCACCTGAACGAGGTGTTCCGCGCGCTGCTGCAGGAGCGGCAGGCACGCGGCGCGATCGACTTCGAGACCACCGAGACCTATATGGTGGTTAACTCGGCCGGCAAGATCGAGCAGATCCTGCCGCGCACCCGCAATGATGCCCATCGCTTGATCGAAGAATGCATGCTGGCGGCGAACGTCTGCGCCGCCGATCTGCTGGCCCGCCACAAGCAGCCGGGGGTGTACCGCGTGCATGCCGGTCCCACCAAGGAAAAGCTGAACCAGCTGCGCACGTTCCTGCGCCAGGTCGGCCTGACCCTCGGCGGTGGCGACGAGCCGGCCGCCTCCGATTACAAGGAGGTGATGGAGAAGATCCGCACCCGGCCGGATGCCACGCTGCTGCAGACCATGCTGCTGCGCTCGATGCAGCAGGCCGTGTACAGCCCGGACAATATCGGCCATTTCGGCCTGGCTTATGAAGCGTATGCGCACTTCACCAGCCCGATCCGCCGCTATCCGGACTTGCTGACCCACCGTGCCATCAAGGCCATCCTGCAGGGCAAACGCTATGAACCCAAGGGCATCGACACCAGCAAGCTGAACACCATGCTGTCGCCGGCGGCCCGGAAGATGGCGGCCCAGGACAAGGCCAACGGCAAGAAGAGGGCGGAAGGCGATCTCGCCATCTGGGATGCGCTCGGCGTGCATTGCTCCGCCAATGAGCGCCGAGCCGATGAAGCTTCGCGCGACGTCGAGGCCTGGCTGAAGTGCTATTTCATCCGGGACAAGCTCGGTGAAGAATTCACCGGCACGATTTCATCGGTCGCGCCGTTCGGCATCTTCGTGCAGCTGGATGCGCTCTACATCGAAGGCCTGGTGCATGTCACCGAACTCGGCGCCGACTACTTCCAGTACGATGAGGCGCGGCATGAGCTGCGCGGCGAGCGTACCGGCATCCGCTACCAGCTCACCGACCGCGTGACGGTTCAGGTCAGCCGCGTCGATCTCGATGCGCGCAAGATCGATCTGCGCCTGGTGCAGGAAACGGATTTCCGCACCATGCTGAAAAACGAGGCGCGCCGGGCCGACGGAGAGAAGGGCCGAGACAGAAAAGAGAAGAAGGAAAAGCCGCCCAAGACGGCCGCGACCAAGACCGCGCGCAGCCGCGCGCCGGCCACTGCAAAGAAGTCCGCGCCGGCCAAACGCAGCAGGGCTGCGCAGCAGGTGGAAACGCCGCGCGCGGCGAAGAAAGCCAAGAACGGCAGGAAGAAGCGATAAGCACGCCAGCATGAAGAGCAAAATGATTTTCGGCTTTCACGCCGTCACCTCCAGGCTGCGCCATGACGCGTCGTCAGTCGAAGAAATCTATGTGGACGTTCAGCGCCACGACAAGCGCATGCAGGATCTGCTGCGTGCCGCCGAGGCAGCCAAGGTCAGGGTGATCCATGCCAACGACCAGCGCCTCGACGGCATGGTCGGCACCCGCCGCCATCAGGGCGTGGTCGCCAAGGCAGGCGAGCTGTCGCTGGCGCGTAACATCGACGAACTGCTGGATGGCATCGAAGGTCCCCCGCTCCTGCTGATTCTCGACGGCATCACCGACCCGCACAATCTCGGCGCTTGCCTGCGGGTCGCCGATGGCGCAGGCGCCCATGCGGTGATCGCGCCCAAGGACCGCGCGGTAGGATTGAACGCCACCGCCGCCAAGGTGGCCAGCGGCGCGGCCGATACCGTGCCCTACATCACCGTCACCAACATCTCGCGCGCCATGCGCGAACTGCAAGAGCGCGACATCTGGCTGATCGGCACAAGCGACGATGCGGAGAAGGGCCTGTACGAAGCCGATTTTTCCGGCGCAGTGGGACTGGTCATGGGCTCCGAAGGCGAGGGCATGCGCCGTCTCACGCGCGAGAACTGCGATTTCCTCGTCAGCATCCCGATGTTCGGCTCGGTGGAAAGCCTCAACGTTTCTGTCGCCTCCGGCGTCTGTCTTTACGAAGCCCGTCGTCAGCGTCTCGCCAAAGCAGGCTGAGCGACTGCGACGCGTTTGCCCGGCCGCTGCAGCGGCCGGCGCGGCTTCGCGCAAGCAAAGCCTGCCGCAACAGGCTACCATTGAGTTCTTTCAGAAAATCCACCGTTCCATGTTCAGCCGCATCCGTGAAGACATCGCCAGCATCATCGAACGCGACCCCGCCGCCCGCTCGGCGTGGGAGGTGCTGACCTGTTATCCGGGGCTGCACGCGATCATCATGCACCGCTGGGCGCATGCTTGCTGGAAGGGCGGCTTTACGTGGCTGGGGCGGTTCATTTCCCATATCGCGCGTGGTTTGACCGGTATCGAAATCCATCCCGGCGCGACGATAGGCCGCCGCGTCTTCATCGATCATGGCTTCGGCGTCGTCATCGGCGAAACCGCTGAAGTGGGTGACGATTGCACCATCTATCAAGGCGTGACATTGGGCGGCACTTCGCTCAGTAAAGGGTCCAAGCGCCATCCAACGCTGGAGCGCGGTGTCATCATCGGTGCCGGCGCCAAGGTGCTGGGCGCGTTCACGGTGGGCGAGGGCGCCAAGGTCGGCTCCAACGCAGTGGTGGTCAAGCCAGTGCCTGCCGGTGCGACGGCGGTCGGAAATCCGGCGCATATCGTGCCGAAGGACGCCAACCGCCAGCGAGAGGAAGCGGCGGCGCGCATCTTCGCCGCCTATGGCGTCACCCCGGGCGGCGACGATCCGCTCTCGACCGCCCTGCATGGGTTGATCAACAACGCAACTGCCCAGGAAAACCAGATTCAGCGCATCCTGGCCGCGCTGTCGGCCGCCGGCATTCAGTGCGAAGCGCTGCCGGAAATGGAGCGCTTCGATCCGGAGCAGCTGAACCGGCTGGTGGATTGACTATCGACGCCATGAACATCGAAACCACATCCGATGCCCAGTCCCCCGGCGATTCTTCCGGCAATGAGCACCTTGACGCAATCGAGGTGCGGGTGCTGGCGGTACTGGCCGAAAAGGAAGCGCTGACGCCGGACATCTATCCCATGTCGCTCAATGCATTGACCAACGGCTGCAACCAGCTTTCCAGCCGTGATCCGGTCATGCAGCTCAGTGAATCCGACGTGCAGGATGCGCTCGACCGGCTGGCGCGGAGGAAGCTGGCTGCTGAGGTCAGGCAGGCTGGTGCCCGAGTGGTGAAATATGAGCACCGCATGCGAATGAAGTGGTCCCTCGAGCAGGACAAGCTGGCGCCGTTGGTCATCCTCATGCTTCGCGGGGCGCAGACCGCTGGCGAGATCCGTTCCCGCAGCGGTCGCGTGCACGACTTTGCCTCGGTGGCCGAAGTCGAAGCTTGTCTGCAGTTCTTGATCGACAAATACCCGCCGCTGGCAGCGCGCCTGGCGCGCACGCCGGGCACGAAGGAAGCCCGTTACGCGCATCTGCTGTGCGGCGAGATGGCCGAGAGCGTGGCGGAAGGCGGCATCGAGGAAAGTGGTCCCGTCAACGCTCCGGGCCGACGCGACCGCGTTGCCGAACTGGAGGCGGAAGTCGCCCGCCTGCGGGATGAAGTGGCGCAGCTGGCGCGGCAGTTCGAAACTTTCCGCCAGCAGTTCGAATGACGCCGAATAGGCGTCCCATTTCACTGATGCTATAGCCGCTTGCCGTCGAGATCGTGCCGGCTTACCGTGCCGGCGCCATCGACGGCGATCCAGCCGCCCCGAGGTGGCGACGCATCGCAATCCCAATCCGGCAGCACATAGCGCACCTCTCCCGTCGCCTTGGCTTCATGCCGTGCCGGCCGGTGAGTGTGACCATGAATGAGGTAGTCGGCACCGGTAGCATCGAACACCGACCGTACTGCCTGCGGATTGACATCCATGATCTGCGCCGGCTTCATTCGCGCCGCTTCCTTGCTGCCGCTGCGCATGCCATTGATGATGGCTTTGCGCTTTTGCAGTGGCATCGCCAAGAACTCCTGCTGCCATGCGGGATTCCTGACCTGCTCGCGGAATGCCATGTAGGCGGTGTCGTCCGTGCATTGCGCGTCGCCATGCAGCAGTGCGATGCGCTTGCCTGCGATGGTGAGCAGATGAGGCTCGGGCAGAACGCTCAGGCCGGCGGTCTTGGCAAACTCCGGTCCGACCAGGAAGTCCCGATTGCCGGCGATCCAGAATACCTCCGTCCCGGCGACGCTCACTTCCTTGAGCGCACCGATGATGCGCTGATGGTAGGGATCGAAAAGATCATCGTCGCCCGCCCAGTATTCGAACATGTCCCCCAGCAGATAGAGTTGCCGGGCCGATCGGGCGTGACGTTGCAGCCAGTCGAGGAAGGCGGCTGTCGTTTTCGGCAGGCCGGGTTGCAGGTGGACGTCGGAAACGAAAAGCGCAACCGCTTCGGGTTGCGCTTCGTCGTGCGTCATGCGCGTGGCGGGCATGAGCCGGTCCCGGTCAGACCACTTCCGCCTTCTGGATGATCACGTCTTCCACCGGCACGTCGGCATGCATGCCGGCGCGGCTGGTCTTGACGGTGCGGATCTTGTCCACCACCTCGGTGCCTTCGGTGACCTTGCCGAACACGCAGTAGCCCCAGCCGTCCTGGCCAGGGTAGTCGAGGAAGCTGTTGTTCTTGACGTTGATGAAGAACTGGGCGCTGGCCGAATGCGGCGCCGAAGTGCGCGCCATGGCGAGGGTATAGGGCTCGTTCTTCAACCCGTTCTTGGCTTCATTCTCGATCGGATCCTTGGTCGGCTTCTGCTTCATGCCGGGCTCGAAGCCGCCGCCCTGGATCATGAAGCCGTCGATCACGCGGTGGAAGATGGTGCCGTCATAGTGGCCTTCTCGCACGTAGGAAAGGAAGTTCTCGACCGTCTTCGGCGCTTTGTCGGCGTCGAGTTCGATTTTGATGTCGCCGTGGTTCGTGTGGAGGATGACTGCCATGATGTGTCCTGTATGAAATGATTACTTGAGGAGGGTTGCCGATTCGATCACGACGGGAGTGACCGGTACGTTCTGATGCATTCCGCTGCGCCCGGTTTCCACCTTCGCGATCTTGTTCACGATTTCGCTGCCCTTGACCACCTTGCCGAACACTGCGTAACCCCAGCCGTCCTGGCCGGGATAGTCGAGGAAGCGGTTGTCCTTCAGGTTGATGAAGAACTGAGCGGTGGCGGAGTGCGGCATCGAGGTGCGGGCCATGGCCAGCGTCATGGCTTCGTTCTTGAGCCCATTTTTGGCCTCGTTCTCGACCGGCTCTCCGGTCGGCTTCTGGCGCATGTCCTTGTCGAAGCCGCCGCCCTGGATCATGAAACCGTCGATGACGCGGTGGAAGATGGTGCCGTTGTACTGGCCGTTCTTTACGTACTGCAGGAAATTGGCCACCGACTTCGGCGCCTTTTCCGGATACAGTTCGACAACGATTTCGCCCATGTTGGTCTTGAACGCCACCTGGGGCTGATCGGCGGCTTGGACGCTGCCAAGCATGCCGGCAAGACCGGCAAGGGCAACGAGGCGGAGCAGGGCGCGACGCTGGAAGTGCATGGTGTTTCCTTCAGGCCTTTACAGAGTTTTTTTGTTTGTGTATCTTGCGTGTCCCGCGTGAAATTGCCACCTGATAATCCAGCCGCACGGCCGTTGATCATCCTGCATGGCATCGTGTGCTCGAAACGCCGGATCGGCTCAGCCTGAACCGGCTTTCAGCGATGCTATACTCGGGCAAAGAGATGGATTTTATCAAAACAAGCATAAAAAGGGATTCTGCCTTCCTGTTGCATACAGTCATGCTGCGCGCGGAACCCGTCTGTTCCAGCCAGCCTGCGCCCTTGCGCAACAGCGCTGAAACTCGAACACTTCCATGACCACCCTGAAAATCTACAACACGCTGGCGCGTGAGAAGCAGACCTTTGTGCCGCTTCAGCCGGGCAAGGTCCGCATGTATGTATGCGGCATGACCGTCTACGACTATTGCCATCTTGGCCACGCCCGCGTCATGGTGGTGTTCGACCTGGTGCAGCGCTGGCTGCGCGCATCGGGTTTTGAAGTCACTTACGTGCGCAACATCACTGACATCGATGACAAGATCATCAAGCGCGCTGTCGAGAACGGCGAAACCATTTCGCAGCTGACGCAGCGCTTCATCGATGCGATGAACGAAGATGCGCAAGCCTTGGGCATCCAGCGCCCGGATCATGAACCGCGCGCTACCCGATATGTGCCGCAGATGCTGTCGCTGATCTCGCAGCTGGAAGCGAATGGACTCGCCTACAAGGCCAAGGATGGCGACGTCAATTACTCGGTGCGGGATTTCGAAGGCTACGGCAAGCTCTCCGGCAAGTCGCTGGACGACCTGCGTGCCGGCGAGCGTGTCGAGCTCAACACCGGCAAGCGCGACCCGCTCGACTTCGTGCTGTGGAAGGCCTCCAAGGAGTCCGAGCCGGACGAAGTCAAGTGGGACTCGCCCTGGGGCAAGGGACGTCCGGGCTGGCACATCGAGTGCTCCGCCATGTCCTGCGAACTGCTCGGGGAGCAGTTCGACATCCACGGCGGCGGCCAGGACCTGCAGTTCCCGCACCACGAGAACGAGATCGCCCAGTCGGAAGGCGCGCATCGACATCCTTTCGTCAACTACTGGATGCACAACGGCTTCGTCCGGGTGGACAACGAAAAGATGTCGAAGTCCCTCGGCAATTTCTTCACCATCCGCGAAGTGCTGCAGAAGTACGACCCGGAAGTGGTGCGCTTCTTCATCCTGCGCGCCCACTATCGCAGCCCGCTGAATTACTCCGATGCGCATCTCGACGACGCACGCCAGGCGCTGACCCGCCTCTACACCGCGCTCAAGGATGTGACTGCCGACGATCAGCCGCTCGACCGCGGCGAAGCGCATGCGGTCCGCTTCGCCGAAGCGATGAACGACGATTTCAATACGCCGGTGGCTTTTGCGGCATTGTTCGATCTTGCCAATGAAGTCAATCGCGACAAGTCGCCTGCGCTGGCGCGCCAGTTGAAGCAGCTTGGCGCGGCCCTCGGCCTGCTGCAGCGCACGCCGCAGGAGTTCCTTCAAGCCGGGCCGGTCGACGGTGCGCTGGACGAAGCAGCCATCCTGGCGCAGATTGAAGCCCGTGCCGCTGCCAAGAAGGCAAAAAATTTCGCCGAAGCTGACCGTATCCGCGCCGATCTGCTGACCCAGGGCATCGTCCTGGAAGACAAGCCGGGCGGCCTCACTGAGTGGCGAAGGGCGTAAGGCATGGCGCTCGGCAAACAGGCGGACGCCGTCTGCATTCCCTCCTATTGGCAGGACGCCAAGGAAGAACTGATGAAGCGCGACCGGATCATGCGCAAGCTGATCCCGCAGTTCGGCGACATGCATCTCGTCGGCCGTGGTGAAGCGTTCACTACCTTGGCCCGTTCCATCATCGGCCAGCAGATCTCGGTCAAGGCGGCTGAAAGCGTCTGGCATCGGGTGCTGGACGCGTGTCCGAAATGTACGCCGGCCCAGGTCCTCAAGGCCGGCAACGACAAGCTGGCCGCCTGCGGCCTGTCCAAGCGCAAGGCAGAGTACATCATCGATCTTGCCCAGCATTTCAAGGACAAGCGGGTGCACGTGGACAAGTGGGCGGAAATGGACGACGAGGAAGTGATCGCCGAGCTGATCCAGATCCGCGGCATTGGCCGCTGGACAGCCGAGATGTTTTTGATATTTAATTTGCTCCGTCCCAATATTCTTCCGCTGGACGACCTGGGATTGCTCAAGGGAATCAGCGTGAATTATTTCTCCGGGGAGCCGGTCTCACGAAGCGATGCCCGTGAGGTGGCGGCGAACTGGGAGCCGTGGCGCACGGTGGCAACCTGGTATTTGTGGCGCAGCCTGGATAATTCGGCTGTCCTGTAATCGTAAAAATGGATGTTTCCGGTGTCGGGAACGCAAGGAATCTCGATGAACAAAACAACATTTCTCGGTTTTGAACAGCCTATCGCCGAACTCGAAACCAAGATCGAGGAGCTGCGCTTCGTGCAGGACGATTCGGCGGTCGACATTTCCGAGGAAATCGAGCGGCTGTCCAAGAAGAGCCAGCAGCTCACCAAGGATATCTACGCCAAGCTGACGCCGTGGCAGGTATCTCAGATCGCGCGCCATCCGCAGCGCCCCTACACCCTCGACTACGTCAACGAGATCTTCACCGATTTCCACGAGCTGCACGGCGACCGCACTTATGCGGACGACCTTTCCATCGTCGGCGGCCTGGCCCGTTTCAATGGCCAGGCTTGCATGGTGATCGGCCATCAGAAGGGCCGCGATACGAAGGAACGCGCCATGCGCAACTTCGGCATGCCCAAACCCGAAGGCTACCGCAAGGCCATGCGCCTGATGAAGCTGGCGGAGAAATTCGGCCTGCCGATCTTCACCTTCGTCGATACGCCGGGCGCCTTTCCCGGCATCGACGCCGAGGAACGTGGCCAGTCGGAAGCCATCGGGCACAACCTGTACGTCATGGCCGAGCTGAAGGTACCACTGATCGCCACCATCATCGGCGAGGGCGGCTCCGGCGGTGCCTTGGCAATTGCCGTCGGCGATGCGGTGCTGATGCTGCAATACGCGACCTACTCGGTGATCTCGCCCGAAGGGTGCGCCTCGATCCTGTGGAAGACGGCCGAGCGTGCCGCCGACGCCGCGGAGGCGCTCGGACTCACCGCGCACCGCCTGAAGGCGCTGAACCTGATCGACAAGATCGTCAACGAGCCGCTCGGCGGCGCCCATCGCGATCCGAAGCAGATGGCCGTCATGCTCAAGCGCGCGCTGGCTGACAGCCTGCGCCAGTTCCAGGGCATGAAGCCGAAGGAGCTGATTACCGCTCGCCATGAAAAGCTCATGAACTACGGCAAGTTCAAGGAAATCAATTCGCCGGAATAACGGTGGCCGCGAAAGATCAAAACACGCTGACCGACATCTTCGAACGCGCGCTGGGAGACATCCTGGCGCGCGTTTGTCTTGATGCGCCGCCAGCATCGGCAAGTACCGAACCTGACCTCTCTGGTGCTGGCGCGCCCAAGGTGGCAATCGCGTACAGCGGCGGACTCGATTCCTCGGTGCTGCTGCATCTGGCCGCCGATGCATCCAGGCGGCTCGGCATCACCTTGCGCGCCCTCCACGTCCATCATGGCTTGAGTGCAAACGCGAACCAGTGGTCGGAACACTGCCGTCGCGAATGCTCAGCGCTCGGCATCGATTTCGATATGCGCCGCGTCGCCGTGGATGGTGGGGCCGGCGGCGTGGAAGAGGGCGCCCGCGAGGCGCGCTATGCGGCGCTGGGCGCGATGTGCCGACAGCATGGCGTCCGCCTGCTGCTCACTGCCCATCATCAGGACGACCAGGCCGAGACGGTGCTGCTGCAACTGCTGCGCGGATCCGGCGTTGCCGGCTTGTCCGGCATGGACAGGATGAATCAGGCGCCCGGCCTCCTCGGCGATTCGCATCTCTGGATGGCACGGCCGCTTCTGCATGTGGATCGTGCCACGCTCGAGTCCTGGGCCGGCGAACACGGCTTGGCATGGGTGGAAGACGAATCGAATACTGACGCCAGCTATGCGCGCAATGCGCTGCGCCATCATGTGGCGCCAGCCCTCAGGCAGCATTTCCCCGGCTTCGAGAAGCGCCTGGTGCGTGCGGCCGAACATGCCCAAGCCGCGCATACCTTGATGCAGGAAGTCGCTGCAGCCGATTTGCAGGCTTGCAGCGACGCCATTGGTCTCGACCTGATGAAGCTGTCGGCCCTCGGTGAGGCGCGCGCCAACAATCTGCTGCGGCACTGGATGGGCCGGCATGGCATGCGCATGCCGAGCACCGCCTGGCTGGATCAGATGCGTCTTCAACTGCTGCAGGCCAAGGAGGATGCGCGGGTCTGTATTACGCACCGTGACGGCCTGATTCGCCGCTTCCGCGGCCATGCGCAGATCGAACCGCGCACTGCCTCCGCCGAACAGGCGACACGGTTGGATTTCCGATGGAACGGGGAGGCCGCGCTTCCATGTCCCGCCTTTGGCGGGAAGCTCATGCTTGCCGAAGCCGCTCAGGGCATCGATCCTGCCTGGTTGCGCGGACAATCGCTTTCCCTGCGCAGCCGCAGCGGCGGCGAGCGCCTGAAGCTCGCGCCGAACCGCCCCAACCGCAGCCTGAAGCAGCATTTCCAGGCACTCGGCATCCCATACTGGCAGCGCGACAAGCTGCCGCTGCTGTATGCCGGCGAGAGGCTGATCTATGCCGCCGGCATCGGCATGGATGCGCATTGCCCACGTTCGGATGCAGGCATCGTTTTCGATTGGCTGCCTGACTCAGAGTCGTTTACCTAGGATTCCCAGCATTGACAGCCTTTCACGGGCTTGTGTTCATGCGCTGCAGCATGTACACTAAAAGGTTGATTTTCATCAAAAATCCTCAGTTTCCACTGCCTTACCTACCACATCCTTATGGCTTTAATCGTCCACAAATACGGCGGCACGTCGATGGGTTCCACCGAGCGCATCAAGAATGTCGCAAAGCGCGTCGCCAAATGGCATGACGCCGGTCACCAGATCGTCGTGGTTCCGTCGGCAATGTCGGGAGAGACCAATCGCCTGATCGCCCTGGCCAAGGAAATCATGCCGCAGCCGGATCCCCGCGAACTCGACATGCTGGCCTCCACCGGCGAACAGGTATCGGTCGCGCTGCTGTCAATGGCACTGCAGTCCCTCGGCAAGAAAGCGGTTTCCTATGCCGGCTGGCAGGTGCCCATCAAGACCGATTCCGCCTTCACCAAGGCGCGCATCCAGTCGATCGACGATGCCCGCGTGCGTCGCGATCTGGACGAAGGCAAGGTCGTCATCATCACCGGCTTCCAGGGCGTGGACGACAAAGGCAACATCACCACTCTCGGCCGCGGCGGTTCGGACACCTCTGCCGTCGCCGTTGCTGCCGCGATGAAGGCGGCCGAGTGCCTGATCTACACCGACGTCGATGGCGTCTATACCACCGACCCGCGCGTGGTCACCGAGGCCCGCCGCCTGAACACCATCACCTTCGAGGAGATGCTGGAAATGGCATCGCTCGGCTCCAAGGTGCTGCAGATCCGCTCGGTCGAGTTCGCCGGCAACTACAAGGTGCCGACCCGGGTCCTGTCGTCGCTGACCGATCCGCTGATGCCGCTGGAAGAGGAAGCCAATTCCGGCACCCTGATTTCGTTTGAGGAAGACACACACATGGAACAAGCCGTCATTTCGGGTATCGCGTTCAACCGCGACGAAGCCAAGATCACCGTCCTCGGCGTGCCGGACAAGCCGGGCATCGCCTTCCAGATCCTGGGCCCGATCGCCGATGCCAACGTCGAAGTCGACATGATCATCCAGAACCAGTCGGTCGAAGGCAAGACCGACTTCACCTTCACCGTCGCGCGCGGCGAATACGCCAAAGCGATGGATGTGCTCAACGAAAGCGTCAAGGCGCACATCGGCGCGGCCAGCATCGTCGGCGACACCAAGGTGTCAAAGGTCTCCGTGGTCGGCGTCGGCATGCGCAGCCACGTCGGCATCGCTTCCCAGATGTTCCGCACGCTGTCGGAAGAGGGCATTAACATTCAAATGATCTCCACCTCCGAAATCAAGATTTCCGTCCTCATCGACGAAAAGTACATGGAACTGGCCGTGCGCGCGCTGCACAAGGCCTTCGACCTGGAAAAAGCTTGATCAAAACCGGTCATTGACGAAAGTGTCATTGACCGATGCCACGCGAGCGGCTATCATGCGTGGCTTCAGTAGGACGTGCTGAGAAGCATGCTCTGCTTGGAGACGTGGCCGAGAGGTCGAAGGCACTTCCCTGCTAAGGAAGCATATGGGCTTAAACCTGTATCGAGGGTTCGAATCCCTCCGTCTCCGCCAGTAATCGCATTGCAGATTAAGCACCTACGGGTGCTTTTTTTGTTTCAGGGGTTGTCCAGGGTCAGTTGCGCCAATCTGCTGCTCGATCTTCTCCATCTCTCTGGCATTCGCCTCGCCGCTGATCCACGCCGCATAGTGGTTGTAGAACAGGTCCAAGTTGTGACCGAGCTGTCTGGCCACTAGGCCGGATTGGCGCCCGACATCAGCCCCACCGTCGCATACGTGTGCCGCGTGTTGTAGGGCCTGCGATAGCGGATTCCAAGCCGCATGCAAGCTCTGCTTCGCGCAAAGTATCGCAGGAATCCGAAGGCACCGATATTGATCGCACCTTCCTGCAGTCCAATGTGCCGGAAGAAAACCTGAGGATGAAAAGACGAAGTGCATCCGACGCAGCACGCGGTCGGATGCATGGATGGGAATACGCTATTGAAAAGAACGACCGGCGGTGTTTAACCGTTTCGAGAGGTGTCGCCGCCGGGACTCGGCTCGCCTACGATTTAAACTCGTACGCTCCCAGGTCGATACTGCCACCCTGCGGACGCGCCACACCGTTGGCATCCATTGTCGGCGCATAGGTCGTATTGCCCTTGTCGATCGCCGGCGATGTGGATTTCAATCGGTAGTCGCCGCCGCCGGTACGCACATAATTCACGAACTGCGGATCCGCTGTAATCGTGCCTGCCGTGCGGCTTGAGCTGCCGGACGATAAAGAAAGGTCGCCGCCTGCATTGCCGTACACCAGGTTGTTGTAGTAGGTGTTGTGCGAGCCGATGCCCATGGGCCCGGATCCTTCGCCAATACCGGTGCCGCGATTGTCGAACACGATATTGTTTTGCACGTTGAAGTAGTCCGGCACGCTCGTTAAATGGTACATGCCATTGGCGCTCATGATGATGCCACGCGAGCAATTGAAGACCGTGTTATTGATTACATCAGCATTGGTCGCGTCGTGATAGAACACGATGCCGTCAGAACCTATGTTGTACACGAGGTTGTTCTTCACCTGCACATAAGCGCTTTGCGGATAAATGCCACTGATGGTGCCGCACCCTGAAAAGCCGACATGATCAACGGTGTTGGCAAGGATCTCATGATGGTGCTGGGATTCATAGCCATCGGCAACGATGCCTGCGCCGCCATTGCTGTCGCACGAACCCGAGGTGTAGATGTTATGGATATGGTTGTTCTGCACGACCGAGTTTGATCCGTGCATGCTGATGCCGATACGCCAGGTTGCACCATCCTGCCCGTCAATATCGAAACCGCTGATGGTCGTGTAGCTTCCGCTATCGCTCCAAGCCACGCTTGAATTCCCGGCCGGCACGATCTTCGCGCCCCACCGGACATCCGATACATAATAAATGCGGCCGTTCGCCGTGCCGCTGGCGCTTGTTGACAACCCGCCGGCATAGGTACCGGCGGCAACATGCACCACGGTATCCGGTTTGGCAACGCTCGCTGCTTTTGCAATCGTCTTGAAAGGCGAGGCCTGCGTGCCGGGATTAGAGTCCGAACCTGTTACGGCGACATACAGATGATTCGCCGCGGTAAATGTGCTTTGCGTTGCTGGCTGGCTTGCCGGGATTGAGATTGCGGGGCTGGCACCGGCCTCGGAGCCCGTCGGCGTGGCAGGAGACGCGGCGCCCGTCGAAGTCGGTGTTTGCGTTGAATTCTCGTCGGCTGTGCTTATTGCATTCGACGACGTGTCAGATGTCGCCGCCGGCGTGCCGATGCTGCTACTTGCCGCCTGCTGATCCTGTGCACCACTGCCACCGCCACCGCAAGCAGTGAGTAGTACGGCGGCGCAGGCGCATGAAAGTGCCGTGATTGAAAAGGAATGGAGCGATCTGGAATGGAACATGAAACCTCATTGGAGAAACGGCAATTCGCGTGCCTTGAATGAACTCTCCTGTGAGGATTGATCCAGTGAAATAGTTCCTAAAAAAAATATTTATCCCTGGATTTGGATCCGGTTCGTAGAAATTTGGATAAGCAAAACTAAAGGCGAGGTAAAGGTGAGGTGAAAAGAACCTGTCCTTGCCGGAGGTGGGATTGCAGAAAAGTGGTGGAAATAAGCGATTACGTCTAGCGTTTCGTTTATTGCTGAAAACCGTTAGTCAACGACCGTTCCGATTCAGATTGGAACCCATGGCAATGTTCAGAAATTCTTAATTTATCTCTTCAGTTCAGAGTAATCATCGAAATTCCTTATTTCTTCTCAGTTGTTCTGTTTTCTATCCTTAAAGAGTGCAGTGAAATTTTTGGTATCAGCGATCTGGCGCCATACCGCTGGTATCCACTAGTCGTCCTGCAAGACCTTTGGAAAACGGATAATAAATTTGTCTGTTTGCTTTTCGTTTCACCAAGGTCTTTATTGCAGCGCGGGATGCTTATCTGATGAAAGAAGCATGGGCTTAATAAGGATACGAAATGGCGTATTGCTTTCAGGACGACGATTCCAATGTTCAGCATGCATCGACAGACGAACACCAGCAACGTGACGAAATGAGCAGTGCAAAGGAGTCATACCGGGATCTATGGCTCACCGAACCGTCGATACCGATTTTCTGTCGCGACTGGTGGCTGGATGCGACCGCAGGCAGCGGAAACTGGGATGTTGTCTTGGTGAAGAAGGGCAACCGCATTCTGGCGGCCATGCCCTACATGATACGTCGCCGCTTCGGCATGACCGTACTCACCCAGCCTCCCCTGACGCCGACACTCGGTCCTTGGCTACAACCACCTGACGCAAGTCTTAGCCCGGCCGAGCGCGTGGCGCAGGAAAATCACTTGATGCAATCCCTGATCGACCAGCTTCCCGCCTTCGATGCCTTTAGCCAGAACTGGCATTACCGCCATACGAACTGGTTGCCGTTCTACTGGAACGGCTTCCGGCAGACGACCCGGTACACCCTGGTAACCGATCTCCGGCAGCCGGACAAGCTGTGGGTTAATCTGCAAAAGAATGTGCACAAGCACTGCAAAACGGCCTCTGAACGCTATCGCGTGACTATCCGAGACGATCTGCCTCTGGATGATTTCCTTGCACTCAACCGCATGACTTTCCAACGCCAGGGATTGACGGTTCCGTATTCGGACGCCTACGTGCGCAGCCTGGATGCCGCCTGTGCCAAACGTGGCTGTCGCCGCTATTACATTGCCGTCGATCCGGAGGGCAGGCACCATGCCGGCTGCTATTTCGTGTGGGACGAAAACAGTGCGTACGGATTGATGAACGGATCGGATCCGGCACTGCGCCATAGCGGCGCACTGAGCCTATGCTTCTGGCATGCGCTTCGGGATGCGGCCCAAGTGGCAAATCAGTTCGATTTCGAAGGCTCAATGATCGAACCCATCGAGCGTTTTCTCCGCTACTTTGGTACGGTACAGAAGCCGTATTTCTATATTAGCAAGACGCCTTCCCGCCTGCTTCGCCTGCGGGAAGGCCTGCTTTCGGTAGTTGGTAGAGCGCGCTAAATTCTGTAACCGTACGTTTGCGTTGAGCGCCTTCCGGTATCTTGCCTGATGCTTGGCGCCGGTGAGGACCGCGCAATCCATCAGGTCGTCATTGCTTGGGTTGGCGGCGTGAAGGTTGGCAGAGAAGGCGGCAACTGCTGCAAGCAATAAATGGGAGAGGAAGTATCGTGCCAAGGCGGTGGAAAATTGCAAATCGACGTCATAAATTATGTTGATAAATTTGCAAAACCAAGACGACGCAACCGCTGGTGAAGCCAGTCCGTTATTGGCCAGTTCGGTCTATGACGCATCAGGCATGGCTTGTTGAGGCATATCTCCGCGAACAGGATAGTCGCCTTCTCCACGGGGCCTTATTGTTGTTGAGCGCCTTTGCGTTCAGCCGCCGAGCGTTGATCAGCGGTTTGTCCTTCTTCATCCAGAGACTCCAGCAGGAGGTTCGCGGCATCTTCGAGTTCGGCAAGGATCTCTGCGACCAGCAGTTCGTGATAATTGCGGACGTAGAGGGCGCGCTTGCGCTGTCTCATGTTCATCGTCTTTCCTTTCGGGGGTAGGTTGGATGTGGCATGCGGCGTTGCTGACGCTCGCCGAAGCATGAAAGTGCGTATTGTCGCAGTGCGGAGGCGATTTGTCGCGGAAGAGGGTTTCCCGGAAATGCGCGACGCAGCGTGGCGCTCCAAGGCGCTGATCGCGTCCGCGGAAACCGTGTAGGCCTGAGGCGCCTGTGGCAATATCACGGCCTTCTGACACAGCACCGGAACCCATGAAACTCACCGAAACCATCAGCGCCTGGGCCCGCCGCATCAAGCGCGATGGCGTGACTCTCTGGTTTGCCTGCCGGCATCCGCGTACGCCGTGGGCGGCCAAGGCACTGTCGATCTTCGTTGTGGCTTATGCACTGAGTCCGATCGACCTCATACCCGACTTCATTCCGGTGCTTGGCTATGTCGATGACGCGATTCTCCTTCCCATGCTGATCTGGCTGGCGGTGCGTCTGGTTCCGGACGACGTGCTGCAAGAATGCCGCGCCGAGGGCGATGCCTGGATGCAGCGCGAAGGGAAAAAGCCTCGCAGCAGATGGGGCGCGCTGCTGATCATCGTGATCTGGATTCTGCTGGCATGGGTGCTGTGTTCCTGGTATGCCGAGCATCGTGTCTGACTGCATGGCCTCCGAGGCCGAATGCAGTAGGCATGGTGCCGCAAGTCTGCTAGCATGAGGGACGAATTTATCAGCACGCTGAGCATTTCCGCAAAGCCGCTTCTCATCATTGAACAATACGATGTCTACCGCTACTGAACAGGAATTCGTCTGGTCCGATGCCTTGCTTCTCGGCTACGGCCCCATGGACGACACCCACAGGGAATTCGTTGAAACCGTACTCGCCATGCAGTCAGCGAGCGATGACGGCTTCGCTGCGGCGCTGGATGCTTTCATCGAGCATGCCGAGCGACATTTTTCCGAGGAGGCCGACTGGATGCGCAGTACCGGCTTTCCTGCCACCGACTGCCATATCGACGAGCACAATGCAGTGCTGAAATCGCTGTACGAAGTCAAGGAGCATCTCGCGAAGGGCGGCAACCCCGAGGCTGGCCGCCGGCTCACGGCGGAACTGATGCGCTGGTTCCCTGGCCACGCGGACTACATGGATGCTTCGCTGGCGCAGTGGATGGTGAAGAAGCGTACCGGCGGCACGCCGGTGGTTCTGCGGCGCGGCATCGTGAAGAATGAAGATGGCGGCAACTGAGCGCCGATCCGACTTGAGAAACGCTGGATGAATTGAAAACGGCTCGCCGCGGCGAGCCGTTTTCTTTGGCGGCCGATGCCCGTTCAGCCGGTATGGCGCATGGACAGGTCGATCGCCCGGGTATCTTTGGTGAGCGAACCGACCGAGATGCGATCGACGCCGGTCTCGGCGATGCCCCTGACGGTATCCAGCCGGACGCCGCCGGACGCTTCCAGCTTGGCGCGGCCATTGGTCAACCGCACCGCGTCACGCATCTGGTCGAGCGTCATGTTGTCGAGCAGGATCATGGTGGCGCCCGCGTCGAGGCCCTGCTGCAATTCGTCCAGGTTTTCCACCTCCAGCTGGATGAACACATCCTCGCGAGCGATGGCGCGTGCCCGCTCCATGGCAGCGGCGATGCTGCCGGCGGCGAGGATATGGTTTTCCTTGATCAGGATGCCGTCATACAGGCCGATGCGATGATTGCCGCCTCCGCCGCAGCGCACCGCGTACTTCTGCGCCAGGCGCAGGCTGGGCAGGGTCTTGCGGGTATCGACAATCTGGGCGCGGGTGCCTGCGACTGCATCGACATAGCGCCGGGTCGCGCTGGCGGTGCTCGACAACAGCTGGAGGAAGTTGAGGGCGGAGCGCTCGGCGGTGAGCATGGCGCGGGAATCGGACTCGATCTCGCACAGCACCTGATTGGCCTGGAAGCGCTGGCTGTCGGTGGTGTTCCAGCGAATGCGGCTGGATGGGTCCAGGCGGCGGAAGCAGGCGTCGAACCAAGCTGTGCCGCACAGGATGCCTTCTTCGCGGGCAATGACGGTGGCGCGGGCCGGCTTGTTGGCGGGGGTGAGCAGGGCGGTCAGGTCGCCGCTGCCGATGTCTTCGGCCAGGGCGGCAAGAACATTGTGCTCCACCTCGGCGGCCAGGTTGATCGGAAATTCCACGTCTTATCTTCCCAAAAAAGTTAGTCGGACAGGCAAAAGGAGGCAGGCAGCGGTCCGGTCTTCACCACCGGCTGCAGCGCGGCCGCGGCGGCCTTCACGCCATGCAACGCCCGGATTATCCTGGTATGGCCGGCGCCAGGCAAGCATGGTTGCCCGCGCGGCGCGTCGGGGCTGCGAAGCCGCACTGCCCTCGATCGGAACTTAGACGATGCCGAAGATGCCGAGCAGGGCGCCGATGGCGAGCAGCCACAGGATGTGCACCTTGATGCGCCAGATGATCAGCGCGGTGACGATCGTCAGCAGCCAGAGAGGCCAATCATGCGCCATATTCGGATGGGCGCTGGTAAGAATCCACCCGGTGGCGATCATCAGGCCGACCACGATCGGCGCCATGCCCTGCTTGAAGGCTCGCACCCACCGCAGGTCTCGGTTGTTATGGCCCCAGCGTGCGGCCAAGTAGGTGAGGATGGTGCTCGGCAGGAGAATGCCGAACATCGTCGTCGCCACGCCCAGTGCACCGAGCAGCATGCTGCCGGCATTCATGCCGACGTTCCAGCCCATCAGCGCGACGAACAGGATGTTCGGACCGGGCGCCGCCTGCGCCAGCGCGATGGATGCATTGAACTGCGCATCGCTCAGCCAGCCGTGCTGGTCCACCAGATAGCGGTGCATCTCGGAGACGGTGGTGATGCCGCCGCCCACGGAAAGCAGCGACAGGATCATGTACTGGCCAAACAGCGCCAGCCAGTCAGTCCAGTGCAGGATGAGGGAGGGCGCGGCGCTCATGGCTTCAACTTCCGGTAGGTGAGGAAGCAGGAGACGAGCCCCAGGCCGAACAGGGAGTAGATCAGCGGCAGACGCAGCAGCGCCACCATGATGAAGACCGCCGACGCCAGCGCCAGGCAAAGCGGAAGCTTGAGGGGATGCTTGCTCAGCGCCGAAGTCAGCTTCAGTCCGGTGCCCGCCACCAGACCTGCAGCAACGGCGCCCATGCCCCGGAGCGCGCCGGCCACCGCCGGATTGTCCGCGAAGTGGGCATAGAACAGCGCCAGCAGCAGGATCAGCACCAGCGGGACGGCCAGCATGCCGATTACAGCCGCCACCGCGCCGCGCAGGCCGAAATGGCGGTCGCCGATCATCAGCGCCATATTGACCACGTTCGGTCCCGGCATGATCTGGGCCACTGCCCAGTCTTCGACGAATTCTTCGCGGGTCAGCCAGCGTTTGCGGTCGACCAGCTCATGCTGGACCACGGCCAGGACGCCGCCGAAGCCCTGAAGCGCCAGAAAGGTGAACGAAAGGAAGATGTCGGTCGGCGACTTGGGGCGAGGCCGCTCTTCGGACAGGGCGTGATTCATCAGCTGAAAATCGAACGGAGGGTGAGGCGTAATCTTGCAATCGGGGCGCGGCGTATTGCTCGCGAGGCATGCATTATGAAGAAAAATTGGAGCCGATGGTGAGGGTTTTTGCACCTCGCGGGCGACGTTCGCACCATGGAAAGCGCTTGGCGAACCAGGGAGAGCTCTGTGCCGCCGCCTGTCTTCATCCAGGACATGCAGGCGCAAAGTCCCAGGAGTCGGTCCGCAAAAGTGACAGGCGTAACAAATTCTGTTTTTTGAATCGAAAAAGGCTGGCCACGGCGACAATGACGTCCATGCAAAGTGCTTCAGTATCTGTGTTTCACCCCGACCTATTGTCTGATTGACATCATTGCTCATCCAAAGGCTAAAAATTTTAAAAATTTTTCAGGCCGACCCTAAAGTTCGGCGACGCGCTGTCGTAAATGAACCAGGGCGGGGCGGATGGGCAGATAAAAAAGTTTAAAAATTTTTTTGTGAAACCCTAAAGTCCGACGAAATCCTGCCGTTAAAGATTCTGAAGACCGAAATTTGACGTGAAGGTGCAACAAATTTTTTCAAATCTTTACGTGCTTTTTCGCCGTAGCGATGAGCGAAAAGGCAAGGACGGTGCAAATGCCGACCAACCCAAAACCTAGGCTACAAGCCACTTCCAGCGCACTTGATGATGCGTTCGCATGATGCTGCCTGGCGTTTGTAAGACAAACGCCTACAGGCGGCCTATCCGTGCTTCCGTCTAAAAATACCGACGTCCCCCTATTCCGACATTTTTGCCCCCCGAGCAGAATGCATTCCAACAGCAATGCATTCTGATCTGTCTCAACAAAGGGGAGTGAAAAATGAACGTGAACGACATGATGGCCGAGATCCGCGATGCCAACCTCAGCTACCTGATGCTGGCCCAGCAGATGATCCGCGCCGACAAGACCACCGCCATCTTCCGCCTCGGGATCAGCAGCGAAATCGCTGACATGATCGAAGGGATGAGCAACAGCCAGATCCTGAAGCTGGCAGGCACCAACATGATGCTGGCCCGATTTCGATTCGATGACGGCGCCATCCTCGGCATGCTGACCAACTACAACAAGGACCGCGACCTGGCGCATTCCCACGCCGCGATCCTGATGGCTTGCCAGCCGGTCGAAGAAATCGCGTAAGTTCCGGCCCAGGAAATTCCTCCAGCAGTCGAAACCCAGTCAAGCACTTCCAGATAGTTTGCACGAGGCCATCATGACCAAGAAAAGCGTAGTCACCGAATCCCAGGAAATCCAGCTCGCCATCGAGCTCATCAACCTGGGCGCGCGCCTGCAGCTGCTTGAGACCGAAACTTCCCTCTCGCGCGAACGCCTGCTGAAGCTGTACAAGGAACTCAAGGGTGTCTCCCCGCCCAAGGGCATGCTGCCGTTCTCGACCGACTGGTTCATTACCTGGCAACCGAACATTCATTCATCGCTGTTCATCAATATCTACCGCTACCTCGTCAGCCATGCCCATGTGAGCGGCATCGAAGCGGTGATGAAGGCTTACAAGCTCTATCTGGAGCAGGTCGATCCGGATCCGAGCGGCGAGCCGGTGCTGTCCCTGACCCGCGCCTGGACGCTGGTCCGCTTCTTCGAAAGCAAGATGCTCACGACCGCTTGCTGCAAGAAATGCGGCGGCGATTTCGTGGTGCACAAGCTCGACCTCAATCAGGGCTTCGTCTGCGGCCTGTGCCACATGCCCTCGCGTGCCGGCAAGACCAAGAAAGCCAAGGAAGAGGCCGCCCAGGCTGCTGCCTGAGGTCAGCCGCACGCTTTCCGCAATGCGCAGCGCCGTCGAACAGCCTCCACGGCGCCTGCTCGCACGCATGCCGGCGCTGACCGCGCTGCTGATCCAGTGCCTGTCACTTGCGCTCGTCCTCACCGCCGCTTCCCTCTTCACCACGCTGTTTGCCGCTCCGTTCACCATCGGCGCCGCAGTGCTCGCGCAGGGGGTAGTCTCGGCGCTGCTGGCCCGCTGGGCGCGCATGGCATCCTGGTGGCTGCTCATCCATTTACTGTTTCCGCCCGCGCTGCTTGCCACACTTGCGCTGCATCTCCCGGCATGGCTGTTTCTCGCTGCATTCCTCGCGCTGACCGCGCTCTACTGGAACACCTTCCGCACCCAGGTGCCTTACTTCCCGTCGCGCATGCCGGTCTGGCGCGCCGTATGCGATCTGATGCCGGCCGATGGCGCGCCGCGCTTCATTGACATCGGCAGCGGTTTCGGCGGCCTCTCGCTGCACTTGGCGCGCATGCGCCCGGATGCGCGCATCCACGGCATCGAACTGGCGCCCTTGCCCTGGCTGGTGAGCTGGCTCCAGGCGCAAGCGCGGACGGCCGCACCCGAATTTCTGCGTGGCGATTACAACCGGCTCGACCTGGCAAGCTATGACGTGGTGTTTGCCTATCTCTCGCCTGCGGCCATGCCGGCGCTATGGCGCAAGGCGCGACGGGAAATGCGTGCCGGCGCACTGCTGCTCAGTTATGAATTCGAGATTCCCGGCGTGGCGCCGGATATCGTCGTTTCTCCCACTGCCGATGGCCCGAAGCTTCACGGCTGGCGCATGTAGACGCCGGTCGCCATGAATATGGCATGCGCTGCGCGTTGCGACTCTATATATAGAAGAAATCAAGAAGGTGGCCAGCCTGGCAATGAAGCCGAATGAGAATCGTCCGTTCCACAGGTTCGCCGGAACGGACGGTTAAAGTTTGGCCGGCGAAGGTCGTAATCAATGCGAACCCGGCGGCGCCGGTTTGCGGCAACAACCCGCGCCGGGCCGATGCGGATAACACACATTCTGGTTGTGGTCTTTGAGGCGAATTGGCACAATGACCGAACTTGCCTGCAGTAAATATTTTGTGCGGAGTACGAAACCTTGCTAGTTATTGTCGGTTATATCATTGTCGTCGGCTCCGTCTTCGGCGGCTTCGTGATGGCGGGCGGCCATCTGGCCGCGCTGTTCCAGCCGCTCGAGCTGCTCATGATCGGCGGCGCCGCCTTCGGCGCTTTCTTCGTCGGTAACAACGGCAAGGCGATCAAGGCCACCATGAAGGCCTTTCCGACCCTGTTCAAGGGTTCGAAGTACACCAAGGCGCTGTACATGGAATTGATGTCGCTCCTGTTCGAATTGTTGAGCAAGGTGCGCAAGGAAGGCTTGATGTCGATCGAAGGCGACATCGAAAAGCCGGAAGACAGCCCGATCTTCAGCAAATACCCGAATATTCTCGGCGACCACCACGTGATCGAATTCATGACGGACTACCTGCGCCTGATGGTCTCGGGGAACATGGATGCGTTCCAGATCGAAAACCTGATGGACAACGAGATCGACACCCACCACGCGGAAGCGGAGGTGCCGGTGCACTGCATCGCCAAGCTCGGCGACGGCCTGCCGGCATTCGGCATCGTGGCGGCGGTGATGGGCGTGGTGCATACGATGGAGTCGGTCGGCTTGCCGCCGTCGGAACTCGGCATGCTGATCGCCCATGCGCTGGTCGGCACCTTCCTAGGCATTCTGCTGGCCTACGGCTTCGTCGGCCCGCTTTCCAGCCTGCTCGAGCAGAAGCTGCATGAATCGTCCAAGATGTTCCAGTGCGTGAAAGTGACGCTGCTGGCCAGCCTGAACGGCTATGCGCCGGCGCTGGCCGTCGAGTTCGGCCGCAAGGTGCTGTTCTCCACCGAGCGTCCTTCCTTCAGCGAGCTCGAAGAGCACATCAAGCAGGCGAAAGCCAAGTAAGGCGGGTTGGCCGAAGATGAAACGGAAAAGACATGGCTGACGAGGGACTGCGCCCGATCATCGTGAAGCGCATCAAGAAAGGCGGCGGGGGCCACCACGGCGGCGCCTGGAAGATCGCCTATGCCGACTTCGTGACGGCGATGATGGCCTTCTTCCTGCTGATGTGGCTGCTGGGCTCGACGGCGAAAGGCGACCTGCAAGGCATCGCCGAATTCTTCAAGACGCCGCTGAAGGTGGCGATGTCCGGCGGATCGGGCAGCGGCGACAGCTCCAGTGTGCTGCAAGGGGGCGGACGCGACCTTACACGGCGCGAGGGCCAGACCAAGAAGGGCGACGATCCGGCGCAGCGCAAGTCCTACAACCTGAAGGCGGCGAACATCGACACCCTTCAGCAAGAGCTGGAAAAGATCGAAGCCACGCGCCTGCGCACGCTCAAGGCGAAGATCGAGGAGGCGATCAACTCGCGCCCAGGCCTCAAGCAGTTCCGCAATCAGCTGCTGATCGATATCACGAGCGAAGGCTTGCGCATCCAGATCGTGGACGAGCAGAACCGGCCGATGTTTGCACTCGCGAAGGCGGAGCTGCAACCCTACACCAAGGATATCCTGTACGAAATCGGTCACGCCCTGAACGACATGCCGAACAAGATCAGCCTTGCCGGGCATACCGATGCCACGCCCTACGCCAGCGGCGAAAAGGGTTACAGCAACTGGGAGCTGTCGGCCGACCGCGCGAATGCCTCGCGGCGCGCCCTTGTGGCGGGCGGGATGGACGAGAGCAAGGTGCTGCGGGTGGTCGGGCTGTCATCTGCGCAGCTGTTCGACAAGAACGATCCGCTCAGCCCGGTGAACCGCCGCATCAGCATCGTGGTGATGAACAAGCGCGCCGAAGAATCCGCTTCCAAGGAAGGCGGCACGGTGCAGGTATCCAACGAAGAGCAGGCGCGCAGCGAGCTGAAGTCGATGACGCCGCCGTCCGCCGCGCCCCAGCCGGCGCCCGGCAAATGAAGTGCTTCAAGGAGATCGCCATGGAAGCAGACTTCGACCGATGGGTAGTCCGATGACAAAGAAAACCGTCCTGGGGCCGGAGGTCTCGCACCTGCTGTCGAACCTGTCGGACCATGGCACCCAGCATCTCGGCGAAGTGCGCAATGATCTGGTGCAGGCCGATGTTCTCATCAGCGAAGCCATCGAGAAGCTTGGGCACAGCTTTCAGGCCATCCACGATGCCGTCGCCGCGCAGCAGGAAATCATCGAGGCACTCGCGGCGGACGCCGCTCTCGCGCCGCAACTGGCGAGCCGGCTGGCTGCGCTGAAGGCTGACGTTGCCCGGGAAGTCGGCGCCGCCGTCACCGCGATGCAGTTCCAGGACATGACCAGCCAGCTGATTGCCCGGGCGGTGCAGCGCGTCGATGGCATTGCCGGATTGCTCGACAGTGCCGGCGCCGGCAGCGCCGCGCTGGCGCAGGAGGAGCGAGCCGAACCGATCTCGGCCCGGCTGCATGAAATGAACCTGGCGCTGGAATCGCAAAGCGCCAGACTGGACGGCATGCTGCTGAAATCGGTGCGGCAGACCCACCTTGAAAGCGGTGACGTCGAACTGTTCTAGCGGTTCGACGCACCAGCAGAAGACATGTTGAACGCGGGCCTCGGCCCGGGATGAAGAAAACGGAGTAGCAAATGGCAAAAACAATTCTTGCAGTCGATGATTCGGGTTCGTTGCGGCAGATGGTGGGCTTCAGTTTGCGCGCGGCGGGCTACAACGTCGTCGAAGCCGTCGACGGGCAGGATGGCCTGGACAAGGCCAAGGCCCAGGTGTTCGACCTGGTGCTGACCGACCAGAACATGCCGCGCATGGATGGCCTGTCGCTGATCCGATCGCTGCGCAATCTGTCGACGTATCAGCGCGTTCCCATCCTCATGCTGACTACCGAATCCGGCGATGACATGAAGGCCAAGGGCCGGGCGGCCGGCGCCAACGGCTGGCTGGTCAAGCCTTTCGACCCGCAGCGCCTGACCGAAGTGGTCAAGAAAGTCATTGGCTAGCAGACGGCGAGCCGTCCGCTTTCCCGCGAACGGCGCCAGAGAGTAAACGGAGTACCACGATGACCATCGACATGAGCCAGTTTTACCAGGTCTTCTTTGACGAGACCGAGGAACTGCTGGCGGAAATGGAAAAGCTGCTGCTGGCGATCGACATCGCCGCGCCGGATTCCGAAGAATTGAATGCCATCTTCCGCGCCGCCCACTCGATCAAGGGCGGTGCCGGCACCTTCGGCCTGACCGACCTCACCGAAGTCACCCATGTTCTGGAGTCGCTGCTCGACCGCATCCGCAAGGGCGAGATGGCGCTGACCAACGATCATGTCGATGCCTTCCTGCAGGCCAAGGACGTGCTCAAGATGCAGCTCGACGGCCATCGGCTGCAAACGCCGGTCGATGAGGAAGCGGTGGTCGATGTGCGCATGCTGCTGGAGTCGCTGTCCGAAGGGCAGATTCCGGCTGCGGCGCCGGCCGCGGCGCTGGATGTCGGCACCCAGGGGCGTGAAATCCAGCCGATCGTAAATGCCGCCTGTGCCCGCCAGTTCCGCATCGAGCTGCCGAAGATGTCGGCGCGCGATCATGATGCCCTGGCGGCGGAACTCGGCTTGCTCGGCCATATTTCGCAAAGCGAGTTGCCGGACGGGCATGCGGTCTTCACGCTGATGACCAACGAGAGCGCCGACGACATTCTGGCGATTTGCTCCTTCATCCTCGATCCGCAGGACATCCGCATCACCGAGGAAGCGCCTGCGGCGGACAATCTTGCCGCGGCGGTCAGCAGCGCGAAGGAAGAGCAAAACCAGGGCTATGGCTTCTTCCAGCCGTTGTCGACGCTGCGTGAAAACGCCGATACCGCCCGCGCCGAACAGGAAGCGCGTCAGGGTTACGGCTTCTTCGAACCCTTCGAGCCGCCGGTGCTGCGCGAAGCGCAGGCTGCGGACAATGCCGGCGCCACGGCCGCTGCGGAATCCGCAGGCGGACAGACGCCCGCCCGCCGCAACGCCGACAAGCAGGCGTTGAATCATGAATCCTCTTCCATCCGCGTCAGCGTCGAGAAGGTGGACCAGCTGATCAACCTCGTCGGCGAACTCGTCATCACCCAGGCCATGATCGAGCAGCGCACCAGCACGCTCGATCCGATCCTGCACGAGCGGCTGCTCAACAGCGTCAGCCAGCTGACCCGCAACACCCGCGATCTGCAGGAATCGGTGATGTCGATCCGCATGATGCCGATGGACTATGTGTTTTCGCGCTTCCCGCGCATGGTGCGCGATCTGGCCTCCAAGCTCGGCAAGCGCATCGAGTTCGTTACGCAAGGCGCGGCCACCGAGCTGGACAAGGGCTTGATCGAGCGCATCGTCGATCCGCTGACTCACCTGGTGCGAAACAGCATCGACCACGGCATCGAGCCGCCGGAGGTTCGCAAGGCCGCCGGAAAAAGCGAAATCGGCAAGCTGTCGCTGTCGGCCGCTCATCAGGGCGGCAACATCATCATCGAAGTCACCGATGACGGCGGCGGCCTGAACCGGGAGAAAATTCTCGCCAAGGCGCGCCAGCAGGGCTTGACTGCGCCCGACAGCATGAGCGATGCCGACGTCTGGCAATTGATTTTCGCCCCCGGATTCTCGACTGCCGACGTGGTGACCGATGTTTCCGGCCGCGGTGTCGGCATGGACGTCGTCAAGCGCAACATCGCCGCCATGGGCGGCGTGGTCGACATCCGCTCGGTGCGCGGCTATGGCACCACGATCTCGATTTCGCTGCCCCTGACTCTGGCGATTCTCGACGGCATGTCCGTCAAGGTCGGCGACGAAATCTACATTCTTCCCCTCGGCTATGTCGCCGAGTCCCTGCAGCCGAGGCCGGAAGACATCAAGGATGTGAGCGGCCAGGGGCAGGTGATCCGGGTGCGCGGCGAGTACCTGCCGCTGATTCCGTTGTACCAGATGTTCGCGATCGAACCGCGCTTCGCCGATCCGGCCGAGGGCATCATCGTCATCCTCGAATCGGAAGGCCGCAAGGCTGCCCTGTTCGTGGACGACCTGGTCGGACAGCAGCAGGTCGTCGTCAAGAACCTAGAATCGAATTACCGCAAGGTCGCCGGCATTTCCGGGGCGACCATTCTGGGAGACGGCGGCGTCTCCCTGATCATCGACGTGGCAGCACTGCTTCGTTCCAGCCGCCAATTGAATGACGAATCCATCCTCTCCTGATTTTTCCTGATAAGGACCAACGCCATGATGCACATAGCACAGAACAACACCCAGGCTGGCGAAAAGGCCGACCGCGACATCGCCGGACAGGAGTTCCTCGCCTTCACCCTCGGCAAGGAAGAATACGGCATCGACATCCTGAAAGTGCAGGAGATCCGCGGCTACGAGACCGTTACCCGCATCGCCAACGCGCCCGAATTCATCAAGGGCGTGGTCAACCTTCGCGGCATCATCGTGCCGATCGTCGACATGCGCATCAAGTTCAACCTGGGCGAGCCGACCTACGACCAGTTCACCGTCGTCATCATCCTCAACATCGGCGGCCGCGTGGTCGGCATGGTGGTCGATAGCGTGTCCGACGTCATCACCCTGTCGCCCGAGCAAATCAAGCCGGCGCCGGAGATGGGCACCGCCTTGAACACCGACTACCTGATCGGCCTCGGCACGGTGGACCAGCGCATGCTGATCCTGGTCGACATCGACAAGCTGATGTCCAGCGCCGAAATGGGCTTGATCGAAAAGATCGCAGCCTGATCCGCGAAGCGGCCTGCGCGGCTTGAACAAGTGATGACGGGTGCCTGGCTGGTGCGGGCGTAATGCAGCTGACTGATTGATCGAATTCAGGAGACGACTCTTGAAAAATCGCAAGCGTCAACAACTGATGAGCGCCGTGGTGGCTGTGGCTGTCGCAGTGGTTCCGGTGGCGCTGTTCAGCAAGCTTTTTGAAGTGCCGGCGGCCGTCGCGGCGATCGCCGCAGCGGTTGTCACTGCCGGCATGCTGCTGTACGCCGGCAGGGCCAGGCAGCGGCAGATCGACGATCTGTTTGCCATCATGGGTACCGAGATCGATCATGTCATGATCGGCGCCGCGCAAACCGCCCACTTCGTCGATTCGATCAAGAAGATGATCACGAAAGATGTGGAGACCACGTCCGGAATCGTCGTCAGTTCAAGGCAGGGAGCGGCCACCACGGGACAGATCGCCGAGGATGCCGATCTCGCTGCCAACGTTGCCGCCGATGTGCGCAGCCAAAGCCATGCCGGTCGCGAGGAAATCGACCGCAGCCTGACGCAGATCCGGGAGGCGAGCGGCGACGCCAGCCAGTCTTCCGAACTGATGCGGGTACTGCAGGAAAAGGCCCGGCGCATCCATGGCATCACCGAGGTCATCAATGAGATCGCCGCGCGGACCAATCTTCTCGCGCTGAATGCCGCCATCGAAGCAGCCAGGGCGGGCGAGCATGGGCGCGGATTCGCCGTCGTCGCCGGCGAGGTGCGTCAGCTGGCGCAGCGGACCACCGCGGCCACACAGGATATCGGCGTGATGGTTCGTGAAATCAACGAAGAAGCAGAGCGCGCCGCGGCCGGCATGGGCGCGCTCAACGGCAAGGTGGCGGAAGCTTCCCGCTATGTCGAGCGGGTGCATGCCATTCTCGGCACCATCGAGACCCGCGCCAGCGATTCCGAAGCCAATATCCAGCAGATCGCTTCGGCGGCGCGCGAGCATGCGCAATCGGCCGGGGACACCGCGCGTTCCATGGCGGGCATCCACGAGGGCATGCTGTCCACCGAGGAAAAGCTGCCGCAGGCGGCCGCTTCCGCCATGGCGTTGTCGGAGAAGGGCGAGGCGCTGTTCGAAGCGCTGGCCGCTTCGGGCGCGCCTACCACGCACGACGCCGTGATACGCGCCGCGCAGCAGGCGGCAGCGGACATCGGCAAGGTGTTCGAGGAGGCGACGGAGCGCGGGGACATCACCATGGAAGCGCTGTTCGACCGCACCTATGTGCCGATTCCGAACACCGATCCGCAGAAACACAGCAGCCGCTTCGATGCGTTCACCGACCGTGTGCTGCCGGCGATCCAGGAAGGTCTGCTGCAATCCATGCCGCAGCTGGCTTACGCCGGCGCGGTAGACAACAACGGCTATTTCCCGACCCATAATGCAAAATTTTCCCTCCCGCTGACCGGCGATTATGAAACCGACCTGGTGAACAACCGCACCAAGCGGATCTTCGACGACCGCACCGGGTCGCGCTGCGGCTCGCATACCCGCGCCTTCCTGCTGCAGACCTACAAGCGCGATACCGGCGAGGTCATGCATGACCTGTCAGTGCCCATTTTCGTCAAGGGCAGGCACTGGGGCGGATTCCGCATCGGCTACCGCTGCCAGGACGAGGGCCGCACCAGCGGCGCAGGACTGCGCACATGAAGCAACTTAGAAAGGCATAGTTTTGGCACTCGGACCCGCATCCGTCAAAAACGAAGGCACCAAGGAATTCGATTTCACCGCGCGTGACTTCGAACGGGTGCGCTCGCTGATTTACCGCCGCGCCGGCATCGCCCTGGCCGACAGCAAGCAGGAGATGGTGTACAGCCGGCTGGCGCGGCGCCTCCGCGCCACCGGCATCCGGTCCTTCCAGCAGTATCTGGACCAGCTGGAGAGCCATGCCGACAGCCCCGAGTGGGAAGCGTTCACCAACGCGCTGACGACCAATCTCACCGCGTTCTTCCGCGAGGCGCATCATTTCCCTATCCTCGCAGAACACGCCCGCAAGAAGGGCGGACCGCTCACGGTGTGGTGCTCCGCCAGTTCCACCGGCGAGGAGCCGTATTCGATCGCCATCACGCTGTGCGAGGCGTTCAATTCCCTGACACCGCCGGTGCAGATCATCGCCACCGACATCGATACCAATGTGCTCAATACCGCTGCCCACGGCGTTTATCCCTTCGAACGGGTGGAGAAGCTGGAACCGGAGCGCCTGAGGAAGTTTTTCCTGAAGGGGCGGGGCGAGCAGGAAGGCCTGGTTCGCGTGCGGCCGGAATTGCGCCAGCTGATCACCTTCAAGCAGCTGAATCTGCTGGAGGGCGGTTGGCCGGTGCAGGGCCCGTTCGATGCCATCTTCTGCCGCAATGTGATGATCTATTTCGACAAGCCGACGCAAGGCAAGATCCTGTCGCGCTTTGCGCCGCTGATGAAGCCGGACGCGCTGCTGTTCGCCGGACACTCGGAGAATTTCCTCTATGTGTCGAATGCCTTCAAGCTGCGCGGCAAGACGGTCTATGAACTGAACCAGGGCGGCGCTCCGGTACGTCCGGCCAATCCCGGCAAGCTGGAGAAGATGCTATGAATGACGCCTTTCACGAGCAGTTTGCCACCAACATCTACTACGACCGCAATTTCGATTGCGACGCCGCCAAGATCCTGCCGGGCGAGTACTACTACACCTGCAAGGACATGATGATCGTCACGGTGCTGGGATCCTGCGTGTCGGCCTGCATCCGCGACCGCGTCACAGGCATCGGGGGCATGAACCACTTCATGCTGCCGGAAGGCGGCGATGGCGACGGCCCGGTGTCGGCATCGATGCGCTACGGCACGTATGCGATGGAGGTATTGATCAACGACCTGCTGAAGGCCGGCGCCCGCCGGGAGAACCTGGAGGCGAAAGTCTTCGGCGGCGGCAATGTGCTGCGCGGCTTCGTCGCCATCAACGTCGGCGAGCGCAATGCGCAATTCGTGCGCGAGTATCTGCGCGCGGAAAACATCCGCGTCCTGGCCGAGGACCTGAACGATATCTATCCCCGCAAGGTTTATTTCTTCCCGCGCAGCGGCAAGGTGCTGGTGAAGAAGCTCAAGCAACTCAACAACAATACGCTGGTCAACCGCGAACAGGATTACGCCAACCGGCTGCAGCAGGCGCCGGTCGCCGGCAGCGTGGACCTGTTCTGACGGAACCGGAGCAAAGGCAGTACTGATGAAGATCAAGGTTCTCATTGTCGACGACTCGGCGCTGATTCGCAGCGTCATGCGTGAAATCATCAACGATCAGCCGGACATGGAGGTGGTAGGCGTCGCCCCCGATCCGATCGCCGCGCGCGACCTGATCAAGCAGACCAACCCCGACGTACTGACGCTGGACGTGGAAATGCCGCGCATGGACGGCCTGGACTTCCTCGAGCGGCTGATGCGGCTGCGGCCCATGCCGGTCGTCATGGTGTCCTCGCTCACCGAGCGCGGCTCCGAGATCACCCTGCGGGCGCTGGAACTCGGGGCGGTGGATTTCGTTACCAAGCCGAAGATATCCATCCAGAGCGGCATGCGTGAATACGGCGAAATGATCGCCGACAAGGTGCGCACCGCCGCCCGTGCCCGCATCACGCCGCGCCGCATCGCGCCGCCCCAGGGCGCCGCCGCCGGCAGCGCTGAGCTGCCGAGCATGCGCAATCCGCTCATCAGCAGCGAGAAGCTGATCATCATCGGCGCTTCCACCGGCGGCACCGAGGCGATCAAGGATTTCCTGCTGCAGATGCCGTCGGACTGCCCGGGCATTCTGATCACCCAGCACATGCCGGAAGGATTCACGCGCTCCTTCGCCAAGCGGCTCGACAGCCTGTGCCGCATCTCGGTGAATGAAGCCGCCGGCGGCGAGCGCATCCTGCCGGGCCATGCCTTCATCGCGCCCGGCCACTCCCACCTGCTGCTGGCGCGCAGCGGCGCCAACTATGTCACCAAGCTCGACCAGGGGCCGCCGGTCAACCGGCATCGCCCCTCGGTGGATGTGCTGTTCAACTCCGCCGCCGAATGCGCGGGCAAGAATGCGGTGGGCGTCATCCTCACCGGCATGGGAAAGGACGGCGCGCAGGGCATGCTCAACATGCGCCAAGCGGGCACCTATAACTTCGCCCAGGACGAAGCATCCTGCGTGGTGTTCGGCATGCCGCGCGAAGCGATTGCCGTTGGCGCCACGCATGAAGTCGGCGCCCTGGAGAAGCTGCCGAAGATGGTGCTGGACTACCTGCACACCCATGGCAGCCGCGCCTTGCGCGTCTGACGGATCGGCGTCGCCGCCAGTAGGAGGCGGCCGAAAAAGTTGCCAACGGATTCACCGTCCGGCGGCAGAAGCAACAAGACTTTGAAAAAGCCTGCGATTTATTGTGTTTCCTTGTGGCATTGAAATTCGCAATGTGCATAATATCGGGAAGCGCAAAAACTTCCGGAATTCGGCCCGAACGGCTGCAGAGGGAGCAGGGCGGTTATCACAATTGAAGCAAACTGGAGCATTACATGGCTAACCCGAACACGAAATTCCTGGTGGTGGACGATTTCTCGACGATGCGGCGCATCGTCCGCAACCTGCTCAAGGAGCTTGGCTACACGAACGTCGACGAAGCGGAAGACGGTTCGATGGCGCTGCAAAAGCTGCGCAGCGAGCAGTTCGACTTCGTCATCTCCGACTGGAACATGCCGGTGATGGATGGGCTGACCATGCTGCAGCAGATCCGCGCCGATGCGGCATTGTCCAAGCTGCCGGTGCTGATGGTGACGGCCGAGGCGAAGAAGGAAAACATCATTGCCGCCGCCCAGGCCGGCGCCAATGGCTATGTGGTCAAGCCCTTCACCGCCGCCACGCTCGACGAGAAGCTGAGCAAGATCTTCGAAAAGCTGGAAAAGGTTGGAGCCTGAGCTTGAATCCTGCAGCAATCCCCGGGGCGCCGGAAACCGCGGCGCCGTCGGCGAGCGACAGCCTGGAACACCAGGACGACATGCTGGCCCGAATCGGCCAGATGACCCGCAGCCTGCATGACAACCTGCGCGGGCTCGGCTTCGACAAGCTGCTGGCGCAGGCCGCCCACGACATCCCCGATGCGCGTGACCGCCTCGACTATGTGGCGCGCATGACCGAGCAGGCCGCCCAGCGGGTGCTTACCGCCACCGAACTGGCATCGCCGCTGCAGGAACGCGTCGGCGCCGGCGCCGATGCGCTCGAAAGCGGCTGGCAGGAGGCGATGCAGCAGCCTTTCAGCGAGGAGCGCTACAGGCAGCTGGCCAGCGCCACGCTCGCCTATGTCAACCAGACCCGCAGCGACGCGGGCGCCACCCGGCAGCATCTGCTCGACATCATGATGGCGCAGGATTTCCAGGACCTGACCGGCCAGGTCATCCGCAAGGTGACGGAGCTGGCGCAAGGATTGGAGCAGCAGCTGCTGCAGCTGCTGATTGACTACACGCCGGCGGAGCAGAGGCGCGAAGCCGCCAACGGCCTCCTCAACGGCCCCCAGATCAACCCGGCTGGCAACAGCGATGTCGTCTCCAGCCAGGGGCAGGTCGACGATCTGCTGGAAAGCCTGGGTTTCTGATTCCATACGGCGGGCTGGCGTTCGGTTTGTCCGCCGCTCTCTTTCCGGAGGCATAGTCCCATGCAAGAACTTCCGGTGCTCATCCGCGAACCGCTGCTCGACAAGCAGGAAAACGTGCTCGGCTACGAGCTGCTGCCGCGCCGCGGCGCCGGCACTGCGCGTCCGGTGGATTCGGAAGCCATGAGCCTGCTCGAATTGTTCGCCGGCCATGTCGATGCGGCGCCGGCGCCGATCGACTCGCTGCTGGATGGCCAGCTGCTTTTCGTGCCGGCAGTGCGCTCCCTGCTCAAGCTGGGCGCTTTTGAAGGCTTGCCCGTACGAGGCACGGTGCTCGCCGTGCATGCCGCCGACTTGCAGGATGCGCAGGCGGTTGCCGCGCTGAAGCAATTGCGTGAGGCCGGGTGCGGCATTTCCCTGCGCGGCGGCGGCCTGGAAGGCATGGACAAGGCTACGCTGGCATTCTTCAGCCATGTCGAGCTGTCGGTGGATGCCGAAGATTTCGAGTTTCAGCTGGCCCGGTTCCAGTCGCTCGGCTCAAGCTCGACGCGGCTGGTGGCGCGCGGCATCGTCGACTGGATGCACTTCGATGCCTGCGCGCGCCTCGACCTCGCGATATTCCCCGGCGCGCTGCATCTCCAGCAGCGGCCGGACGCCAAGGCCGAACCGCTCAACCCCGCGCAGCGCATGATCCTTCAGTTGATGGACATGGTGCGCAAGAACGCCGAACCGAACAAGCTGGAAGCGGTGCTCAAGCGCGATGCGGCGCTGGCCTTCAAGCTGCTGCGGTATATCAATTCGGCCGGCTTCGGCCTCGGCTGCGAGATTCAATCCCTGCGCCACGCCGTCAGCCTGCTCGGCTATGCATCGCTGTACCGCTGGCTGTCCGTTCTGCTCGCCAGCGCCGGCGGAAAATCCCTTTCGCCGGCGGTGCTGCAGACCGCCGTCATTCGCGGCCGCTTCGTCGAATTGCTGGGACGCGAAATGCTGCCGAAGAGCGAAGGTGAAAACCTGTTCGTCGCCGGCATGTTTTCGCTGCTGGACCGCATGCTCGGCGTGCCGATGGCCACGCTGCTGCAACAGATCGATCTGGCGCAGCCCATCGGCGAGGCGCTGCTGTCGCGCACCGGCATTTACGGCCCCTTCCTCGCGCTGGCGGAAGCCTGTGAGCAGGATGAGCGACTCGCCCGCGAGCGGGCCGACGCGCTGTGCATCGCGCCACGCCAGATCAATCAAGCGCATATCTCCGCATTGGCCTGGGCCCAGAGCATCAAGTTCAACTGATATCGGCTTTCCGGCGAAAAGCGCTGGCGGTTGCGCCGACCGTCTTCATTCCTCTGCGCAGTCGCCTGACCGGTCTGCAAGATGCCGGCCCGGAAACCGAAGGAAAGCTTGAACGAAGCGGCATCGAGGAGTCACTTTCGGCCGTCGTTTTGCCCCTGGCCGCTTTGTCAACAAGCTTGGCTATTCTGGCATCAGGGAATAGGGGGTGCTTTCCTGCCTTTTTCCCTCGATCGTAAAAGTGTCCTGTCGGAAATAATCACTCCTGATTGGTCCCCACTGCGCCATGTCGGCAAGGGGACGGCAACAGGAGTCGGCGATGGCCGAAGACAGCGACCTCGAAAAAACCGAATCAGCGTCACCGCGGCGGCTTGAACAAGCCCGCCAGAGCGGCGACGTGCCCCGGTCGCGCGAGCTCGGCACCTGCACCCTGTTGCTCGCCGCCGGCGCCGGCCTCTGGATGAGCGGCGACGGCATCATGAACGCGATGAGCCGGCTGCTTGCGGACGGCATGGCCTTCGAGCGCGCCCGCGCCTTCGACATGGACCTGCTGCTGGTGCGCCTGGCCGATCGCCTGATCGACGTGCTGATGGCCTTCGCGCCGCTGGCCGGCCTCCTGCTCCTGGTTGCCATCGCCTCGCCCCTGGTCATCGGCGGCCTGGTCTTCAGCACCGAGGCACTGGCCCCGAATTTCAATCGCCTGAATCCCCTGAGCGGCCTCGGCAACCTGGTCTCCACCCATTCCGCCGTCGAGCTGCTCAAGGCCATCGCCAAGGCGCTGCTGGTGGCCGTCGTGGCGTGGCTGGTCATCTCGCGCCAGTTCGACGTCATGATGGCGCTCGGTCTGGAGCCGCTGCAGCGCGGCGGCGCCCACATGGCCGGCCTGTTGTTCAAGGATTTCATGATCATGGCTGCCTGTCTCGCCTTCATCGCGGCGATCGATGTCCCCTTCCAGCTCTGGCAGTACAACAACAAGCTGAAGATGACCAAGGAAGAGGTCAAGCAGGAAGCCAAGGAGTCCGAAGGCGATCCGCACATCAAGGCGAAGATCCGCGCCATGCAGCGCCAGATGGCCCGCCGCCGCATGATGGCCGAGGTGCCCAAGGCCGACGTGGTGGTGACCAACCCGACCCACTTCGCCGTGGCCCTGAAATACAGCGAAGGCGCGATGCGCGCGCCGAAGGTCGTGGCCAAGGGCACCGATGAAGTCGCCGCCAAGATCCGCGAACTCGCCGCGGAGTCCGGCGTGCCGCTGCTGGAAGCGCCGCCGCTGGCCCGCGCGCTGCACAAGCATACCGAGCTCGGCGACGAGATCCCCTCCAGCCTGTACACCGCGGTCGCCGAAGTGCTGGCCTACGTGTTCCAGCTGCGCGCCTACAAGCAGCATGGCGGCCTGCAGCCGCAGGCGCCGGTGGACCTCGAGGTGCCGGCCGCGATGGACCCGTTCAATCCGGCGTCCAGGACTGATACTGGATCGATGCAATGAACAGCCTCCGACTTCCCGCCTGGATCAACGGCGTCAACAGCAAGGCGCTGGCGGCGCCAATCCTGATCGTCATGATGCTCGGCATGATGATCCTGCCGCTGCCGGCGTTCGCGCTCGACATCCTGTTCAGCTTCAACATCGCGCTGTCGGTGATCGTGCTGCTCACCAGCCTTTACACCGTCAAGCCGCTGGACTTCATGGTGTTCCCGACGGTGCTGCTGGTCTCGACCATGCTGCGCCTGTCGCTCAACGTCGCCTCCACCCGCGTGGTGCTGACCGAGGGCCACACCGGCCCGGACGCGGCCGGCAAGGTGATCGAAGCCTTCGGCCACTTCCTCATCGGCGGCAACTACACCGTCGGCATCGTGGTGTTCATCATTCTCACCATCATCAACTTCACCGTGGTCACCAAGGGCGCCGGCCGCATCGCCGAAGTCGGCGCGCGCTTTGCCCTGGATGCGATGCCCGGCAAGCAGATGGCGATCGACGCCGACCTGAACGCCGGCCTGATCGGCGAACAGGATGCCCGCCGCCGCCGCACCGAAGTGGCCCAGGAAGCCGAGTTCTACGGCGCCATGGACGGTGCCAGCAAATACGTGCGCGGCGACGCAGTGGCCGGCATCATGGTCACGGTGATCAACATCGTCGGCGGCCTGATCGTCGGCATGATCCAGCACGATCTCGACTTCGGCGGCGCGCTGAAGAACTACACCCTGCTGGCCATCGGCGACGGCCTGGTGGCGCAGATCCCATCGCTGATCATCTCCATCGCCGCCGGCGTGGTGGTGTCGCGCGTGGCCAGCGAACAGGACATCGGCGGCCAGCTGATCAACCAGCTGCTGGCCAAGCCGCAGGTGCTGTCGATCACCGCCGGCATCATCGGCGGCATGGGCATCATCCCCGGCATGCCGCATATAGCCTTCGTGCTGCTGGCCGGCGCGCTCGGCGGCAGCGCCTATTTGCTGGCCAAGCGCCAGAAGCAGCAGCAGGCCGCTCCGGCGAAGGAGCCGGCGGCCGCCGTCGCCGCGCCGGAAGTGGAAGAGGCCACCTGGCAGGACGTGCTTCCGGTGGACACCCTCGGCCTGGAAGTCGGCTACCGCCTGATCCCGCTGGTGGACAAGAGCCAGGATGGCGAACTGCTCCGCCGCATCAAGGGCATCCGCAAGAAATTCGCGCAGGAGGTGGGCTTCCTGTCGCCGGCGGTGCATATCCGCGACAACCTGGAACTCCGTCCGGCGGCCTACCGCATCATCCTCAAGGGCGTCGAGGTCGGCAGCGGCGAAGCCATGCCGGGCCATTTCCTCGCCATCAATCCGGGCGTGGTCAACGGCCAGCTGCCCGGCGTGCCGACCACCGACCCCGCCTTCGGCCTGCCGGCGGTATGGATCGATGCGGCCATGCGCGACCAGGCGCAGGCCATGGGCTATACCGTGGTCGATGCCGGCACCGTGATCGCCACCCATCTGAACCACCTGATCACCAGCAACGCCGCCGACCTGCTCGGCCGCCAGGAAGTGCAGCAACTGCTCGATCACCTCGGCAAGGAAGCGCCGAAGCTGGTGGAAGACCTGGTGCCGAAGCTGCTGCCGTTGTCCTCGCTGCAGAAAGTGTTGCAGAACCTGCTGTCGGAAGGCGTCCACATCCGCGACATGCGCACCATCATCGAGTGCCTGTCGGAGTATGCGCCGCATCAGCAGGACCCGAACGAGCTGACCGCCCTGGTGCGCGTCGCCCTCGGCCGCGCCATCGTTCAACAGATCTTCCCCGGCACGAACGAGCTGTCGGTGATGACGCTGGACCGCAACCTGGAACGCATCCTGATGCAGGCGATGAACGCCAGCGGCCCGGACGGCGCCGGCATCGAGCCCGGCCTGGCCGACACCATCGTCATGCGCGCCGAGCAGGCGGTGCGCCAGCAGGAACAGATGGGCCTGACCCCGGTGCTGCTGGTGCCGGCCCCGCTGCGCGCGCTGTTGTCCCGCTTCCTGCGCCGTTCCCTGCCGCAGCTGAAGGTGCTGTCGCATGCGGAACTGCCCGATTCGAAAACCATTAAAGTCACGAGCCTTGTTGGAGGCCAAGCATGAACGTCAAGAAATTCACCGCCCCTACCTCGCGCGAAGCGCTGCGCATGGTCCGCGATACCCTCGGTCAGGATGCCGTCATCCTCTCCAACCGCAGTGCGAACGGCGTCATCGAGATTCTCGCGCTGGCTGCGGACGACATGTCCTCGCTGGCCGAACCGTCGATGGAGAAGCCGGCGCTGTCGCCAGTGGTGCGTACCGCATTCAGCGCCCCGGCGAGCCTGCAGGAAGCCGACCAGGCATCGGGCCTGGCCGAGGCGCTGCATGCGGCGCGCGTGCCGGCGCCGTCTGCGCCGCATGCAGCCAGCGGCGCCGGTCCCGACGTGGCGGAACTCATGGCCGAGATTCGCTCCATGCGCGGCATGCTGGAGTCGCAGCTGGCGGAAATCGCCTGGAACGGCCAGCAGCAGCGAGAGCCGGCCCGGGCGGTGGTGCTGCGCGAGATGCTGGCTGCCGGCTTCAGCGCCAGCCTGGCCCGTTACTTGATCGAAAAGCTGCCTAGCGGCGAAACCGGCGAGACGGCGATGAACTGGATCCGCTCCATCCTGGCACGCAACCTGGCCACCGTCGGCAATGAAACCGAATTGCTCGAGAACGGCGGCGTGTACGCCCTGGTCGGTCCGACCGGCGTCGGCAAGACCACCACCACCGCCAAGCTGGCGGCACGCTGCGTCATGCGGCATGGCGCCGGCAAGCTGGCGCTGATCACCACCGACGGCTATCGTATCGGCGGCTACGAGCAGCTGCGCATCTACGGCAAGATCCTCGGCGTGATGGTGCATTCGGTGAAGGACGAGACAGATCTGCGCATCGCCCTGGAAGAACTGAAGAACAAGCACACCGTGCTGATCGACACCGTCGGCATGAGCCAGCGGGACAAGATGGTCGCCGAGCAGATCGCGATGCTGTCCGGCGCCGGCACCAAGGTGAAGCGTCTGCTGTGCATGTCGGCCACCGCCACCGGCGAAACCCTCAATGAAGTGGTGCGCTCGTACAAGGGCGACGGCCTGGCCGGTTGCATCATCACCAAGCTGGACGAAGCTGCGACCATCGGCAGCGCGCTCGACGTCGCGATCCGCCAGAAGCTGAGCCTGTATTACGTGGCGAACGGCCAGCGCGTGCCGGAAGACCTGCATGTGGCTAATCCCAACTACCTGGTGGATCGCGCCTTCAAGTTCAAGCGCGAGTCCGCGCCGTTCCAGTTGAACGATGACGAGTTGCCGCTGGTGGTAGCCAACGCCGCCCGTGCCATGCATGACAAGAGCCTGCGCGAGGTGAGCTTTGGCTAGTTTCCATGTCGACCAGGCCGAGGGCCTGCGCCGCATGCTCGGCGGCCCGAAGCCGCGCGTGTTCACCTTCCTCTCCGCCGCCGGCGCCGAAGAAAAGGCGTCGATGCTGATCAATCTCGGCGCGTCGCTGGCGCGCGGCGGCAGCGATGTGATGCTGTTCGATGCACGCGGCGGCGGCCAGGGCATTGCCAGCCGCATGGATGCCGCACGCGGCGCCACGTTGCAGCAGGTGGCGCGGCAGGAGCGGGCGCTGGATGAAATGGTTACCCGAATGCCGCAAGGCTTCGGCGTCGGCGCCATGCAGCGCGGTCCCCAGCAGCCCGCGGTGCCCGCCGAGCTGGTCAAGCGCATGGACCAGGCTTTCCGCCTGCTGGCCGGCCGTGCCGATATCGTCGCGGTCGATGCCGAATTGAGCAGGGAAGATGAATTGCCCTTGCCCGCATTGGCCGGCGGCGAACTGGTGGTGCAGGTATCGACCCGGGCCGATTCGATCACCGGCGCCTATGCCATCATCAAGCGCCTGTGCGCCCAGGCGGCAACGGGCAGCGGCCGTCGCTTTTCCATCGTCGTGACCGGCGCCGCTGAAAGCGAGGCACGTGCGATTTTCCAAAACATGGCCAAGGCCGCAAGTCGCTATCTGTGCGTCGATCTGCAATTGCTCGGCCATGTGCCGGCCGATGATCATGTCGGTCGCGCAGCACGCCTCGGGCGCAGCGTAGTCGACGCTTTCCCGATGGCGGGCGCGGCTGTCGCTTTCCGTCGCCTGGCGGACAAATTCCAAGTTCCAGACGTGCATCAGGGAGGATTACATGCTATATCTGCGAATGGATCCGGCGTCCGTTATTAATTTATGTACAACGTCCACGGGAAAAAAGACAAGACCGACAAGAATCAGCTGCTGGCGGAACATTCAGCACTGGTGAAGAAGCTCGCGCACCAGATGAAGGCCAAGCTCCCGCCCAGCGTGGAAGTGGACGACCTGATTCAGGCCGGCATGATGGGCCTGCTCGACGCGGTGAACCGCTACGAGGACACGCACGGCGCGCAATTCGAAACCTATGCGGTGCAGCGCATTCGCGGCGCCATGCTGGATGAACTGCGCAGCAACGACTGGATGCCGCGCGGCGTCCGTCAGAGCATGCGCAAGGTTGAAACGGCGATCAGCAATCTGCAGCACAAGCTCGGCCGCCCGCCGAAGGAAACCGAGATCGCCAAGGAACTGCAGATGTCGATCGAGGAGTACCAGGAACTGCTGGGCGACGGCGGCGGCCACCAGCTGGTGTATTACGAAGATTTCCAGGACGAGGACAACAGCGAGCACTTCCTCGACCGCTACTGCGTCGACGAGAGTTCGGATCCGCTGCAGGCGCTCATGAACACCGGCTTCCGCCAGGCGGTGATACAAGCCATCGAGGCGCTGCCGGAGCGCGAGAAAATCCTCATGAGCCTGTACTACGACCAGGAGCTCAACCTGAAGGAGATCGGCGCCGTCATGGGCGTCTCCGAATCACGCGTCAGCCAGCTGCATAGCCAGGCTATTGCCCGCCTGCGTTCCAAGCTCAAGGAAAAGGCGTGGACTGGGCTAGCCTAGCCGGCATCGTCCTCGCGCTGGCCGGCATCCTGCTCGGCCACCGCCTCGAAGGCGGCCATTTCGGCGCGCTGGTCCAGCCTGCCGCCTTCTGCATCGTCTTCATCGGCACCGTCGGCGCGGTGATGCTGCAATCCGGCATGACGAGCTTCATCCAAGGAATAAGACTGGCGCGCTGGGTGTTCCAGCCGCCGCGGCACGACCAGGCGGCGCTCATGCAGCAGATGCAGTTCTGGGGCCGCAAGGCGCGCCGCGAAGGCTTGCTGACGCTGGAAACTCTGCTCAAGGAAGCCCGCGACCCCTTCACCGCGAAGGGCTTGCGGCTTGCGGTCGATGGCGTCGATGTCGCCACCCTGCGCAGCATCATGGATGTGGAGATCAATACCTACGAGAGGCGGCAGCGCCAGGCGGCGCGCATCTGGGATGCCGCCGGCGGCTATTCGCCCACCATCGGCATCCTCGGTGCGGTGCTCGGCCTCATCCACGTGATGGAGCGCCTGTCCGACCCCGGCACGCTCGGCCCCGGCATCGCGGTCGCCTTCGTGGCCACCATCTACGGCGTTGGCTTCGCCAACCTGCTGTTCCTGCCGATCGGCAGCAAGCTGAAAACCCTCATCTCGGATGAAGTCGCGCGCATGGAAATGCTGGCCGACGCCTTCTGCCCCATTGCCGAGGGCGCGAATGCCAACGTTCTCGAAGAACAGCTCACCGCCTACCGCTGATCATCATTCATGAGCCGGCGCAAGCCCATTATCGAGGAAGAAGAGAACCGCGAGCGCTGGCTGGTCTCCTACGCCGACTTCATCACGCTTCTGTTCGCCTTCTTCGTCGTGCTCTACGCCTACTCCAGCGTCAACGAAGCCAAGATGCGCCAGCTTTCGAATGCGATCACCACCGCGTTCGGCACGACACCGGTTTCTGTTACGCCGGAAACTCCGCCTGCTGTCACCGGCCTGCCGCGTCCGCTCGGCGCGCCGAAAAAACGGCCTGACCAGGCCGCGCTCAACAAGGAGCGGGAAAAACTCACCGGCATCGCCCGCGACCTGATGGAGGCGATGGCGCCGCTGCTTGCGGAAGGGAAGGTAAAGGTGACGCAGGGGGAGCGCGGCGTCACTTTGGAGATTAACGCCGCCATCCTGTTCCGCCCCGGCGACGCGCGACTCGCCGACGACTCTACGCAAGCGCTGCGTGCTGTCGCTCAAGTGCTCAAGGACGACAACCACCAGATCCAGATCCAGGGCCATACCGACAGCCTGCCCATCAGCAACGCCGTCTTTCCCTCCAACTGGGAGCTTTCCGCCTTCCGCGCGGGCAGCGTGGTGCGCCTATTCGTTGACAGCGGTGTCGCCGAAGAGCGGCTGACGGCAGTGGGCTATGGGTCCACCCGGCCAGTGGCGGATAACAGTCTGCCCGAGGGCAGGTTGCGCAACAGGCGTGTCGCTGTGATGATTCTTTCCAATCTGCCGGAGGCGGTGACTGAGGTGTCGGTGAGCGCTTCGAATAAGCCTTAGCCAGGGTAGTTGATTCAGGTTGCTCAGTCCCAATGCACAAAAGGATGTTTGTCGTCATTTGGGCCTGATTTAATATTAAAACCGTCTTGTTGTTTCGAGCGCTTCGAATCAACCCCAATTGGTATCGAGCCTAAGCTCAGCCCTGACACCAGCGCACTTTAGCCCTAGCCTAACTATAGGCTTTGGCAATTCCACCTGCTTTTTTTCTCCTTTCAAGTCCTCAATCCACAGTAGCTTCCAAGTCAATCTGAAATCGTTTAGATGCATATGAGCCGGAATCGCCTTCATATTAATGCTGTCAGCAAATGGTATAAAGCTTGCAAGCTCAAGGAATCAGAAGTGTTGAATGTTGTAAAAATATTTTTAAATGCAGATGGAGTGAAAAACATGCACAGAATAGAAATCCAGATTTCGTTCAGCAGTACGCTAGAGATTTTAGCTTTATAAATCTTGGGTTACTCCGGATGCATCTTAAAACACCCTGATTGTTTCAAAGATCAGCACTATTAGGGATCAAAGCGATTTCACTTTCTTTGGATTCTAATTTGTAAGAGACAATACTTTTTGTGAGGAATGTAAATTGGCAAATATTGTTATACAGAGTGGCGTAGCAAACTCGTCGAACATATCGGGCACTGAAATTTTCCCAAAAGTTGCATTGGGGATCAATAATGCAATTCTCGTCAAAGAGCCGCTTATTGCCCAAGCAGCTATCAGACTGCAGAGCACTACCGATTCGCTATTTGGTTCAGGAGCGGTGGGAACCGGTGGCGTCTACACGGCGTTCCACGTCCTTTCCGCTTTTTTGGGAATTCAGTCCCTAAGCTTGGCTGAACAATACAAAAGACTTAAAAAACTTCAGTCTGAAGGCAAAATCACTGTACTTTCTAAAATATTTATAAATACTGGTCATGATGGAAAGCCACTCATTGACTGCGCAGTGTTGGTTGATTCAGATTATTCCGACATGTATGCGGAAAAAATTTATCTTGAATCGAGCCCTGTACGAAAGCTGCTCGGCACAAAAGCGCCTCCTGCCAATCTTTTGGCAATGACCGATGCAGAGCGAATCAAGTATTTTCAGCGCTTGGTTTTTGACGGAAACACTTTCAAGAGTAATGACCGTAAAAAACATGTGGAGTTGGGAGATTCAGGAACACCAGTGATTGACCCTCGTGACGGCAACAGTGTCTTTACTGTTGTGTCAACCACCTTAGCGGGCGATGCTGTGCTTTTGCCGAATGGGACGGGGCCGGAAAACAACTATCTTCTTTATTGGCAACCGGCAGACAACACTTTTTTTTGGGAAGTTATCAAACCCTATCCACCTGCGGCTTCCGCAAACCAGCGAACACAGCAAGGCCGAGGGCGTAAAAAATAACTTGGTGTAAGCGTGATCTGATCTGACAGTTGTCCGGTTTGACGAAGGTGATTGTCAGGTATTGTTCAGCCTTTCAATCAAGCCGTTCCGAACTTCAACCAAGGAACGATATCACCGGTTGTCGATTTGCATGTGAGCTTTTAAGGCGATCCTTGCCCCTATATTTCAAAGCAGGCGGGTGAGACGATCATCCCACCACCAACCCCCGCTTACCCCCACCCACCGCCTTCTGCCCATCCGGCCCATACAAGCCGCCGGCGGAATTGCTCGCGCCGCGCAGCACATTCAGCGCGGATTGGTTGCGGTTCTGATGCTGCGTGATCAGCATGCCATTGGTGCGGTTGAGCGACTGGGAGGCGCGGGCTGTGTCGAGCAGGTCGGTCCAGAGTTTGGCCGTTGCGGGAGAAGCAGTGGAGAGCCAGGCCTGGATGCCGACAGCGTCTTGCGCGATGCCGGCGGAGGTCATGTGGCGCTGCCGCTGCAGCGCCAGGTCGGTGAGTTCCGCCACCAGCTTGTTCTTGTCGGCGGTGACCGCCTCCAGCGCGCCGATGTCGGCGCCGATCAGCAATTCCTGCTCCTGCTGAAGCACCTGCTGCAGGCGCGTGGCGGCGGCGAGTTCCTGGGTGAGAGTGTGGTCGAGGCTGGAGGTCTGTGGTGTCATCGAGGCTTATTTGCGGGAGGCGCGGACCAGATCGGCCGCCGAATCCAGCAGTCCATTGGCGATCTTTTCCGGATCGACCTTGAACGTGCCGTCGGCGATGGCTGCCTTGATCTGTTCCACTTTGGCCGCATCGAATACGCCGCTGTTGCCGGAAAGCGCCTTGGCTTCTTCCGACAGGCTGACGTTTTCCTTGCTGGCCGGGATGTTGGAAACGGCACCGGTCTTGTCGGCACCACGCGCGGAGCGTGCCTGAGCGGTGCCGGCGGCTCCCACGGGGAGACCGGCAGCTTTTTTAATGGAGTCGTCAATTTTCACGGCGTTATCCTTGTGTCGGAAGGCACAATGCCCTTAGTCAATCTTTTTAACGACAGGTTCACCAAAAACTTTAGCGCTCGGCTGTTGAGATAACACAAATATTTTCGTTGTCGGGTTGTCAATAGCCAACCTCGACGATGCCGCCCATTCGGGCCGTGCCGCTGACTACCTGGCCGGCCTGGGTGCGGGCTTGCACCGTCTGGCCATCTGCCGCATTGCCCAAGGCTTTCGCCTCGGCAGACACCTTGAAGCCTGCGCCGCCGGACACCACCCGAACCACCTGCCCCTGCTGGATCGCCTGCTGGGCGCGTAGCGCGTCCTGGCGCAGCGGCGTTCCGGCCTTGAGGGAGGCGACCACCGTGCGGCCCACCGCCTGGTTGGCGTCGGTCAGGATGCCGGCGGGCAGGGCGGTGAGGTCGCCTTTCATCATCGTCAAGTCGGCTTTCTGCACCGTCTGTCCCTGGGCGAGAGGCGCGGCGCTGGCCACGTACTGGCCGTTGACCTGCACCATGGCCGACACATACACCGTCCAGGGCGCCGGCACGCTGCAGCGCACGCCGACCGTGGTCTTGCCCCACACGCGGCTGCCGGCCGGCAGGAACGGCTCCAGCGCAACGCAGGCCGCCAGGTTCAGGCGCGGGTCCACCGGCGTCACGCTGATGGATACCTCGCCGGGCAGGCCGGCGGATTGCGTCGTCAGGAATTGCTCCACCACCTGGCGCAGCATGGCCGGATCCTGGCGCGCGGGTGCGGTTTGCGCGCCGGCGAACGGGGCGGCAAGCAGCGCAAGTGCGGGCAGCAGACGGACTGGGATTCTCATGGAGACGAATGCTACCGTCCGCGCGCGAGGGCAAAGCCGGGAAAAAGCGGTTGTTTGGGACGCTTATCGACTGATGGCTGGCGGGTTGGGCTCCTTATTATCAAGCCTACATTAATCCTTTATCGGCCCGAATGTCGGTTTCTTGAGCGACCTTCAGCCGGTAAGCCCGGAGCCCGCCATGATCGGAAAACTCGACGAAGCCTTGCGCTTCCATGAAACCGCGCTCTCCCTGCGAGCCCAGCGCCAGCAATTGCTGGCGTCGAACATCGCCAACGCCGATACGCCGAACTACAAGGCGCGCGACGTCGACTTCAACGCCGCGCTTGGCCAGGCGCTGGCGCGCGCTCCCGGCACGGCCGGCCCCGCGCAGCTGGCCCGTACCCAGGCGAGCCACATCCCAGCCGGCAGCGCGACTGCGACCAGCGGCGGCGCCGATGTGCAGTACCGGACCGGGCAGCAAAACAACATCGACGGCAACTCTGTCGACATGGATGTGGAACGCAACCAGTTCGCCGACAACGCCTTGCGCTACGAAGCCAGCGTGACGCTGATCGGCGCCCAGATCAAGAACCTGCTCGCCGCCATCCAGGGGTAATCATCATGTCGCTCTTCAATATCTTCAACGTTGCCGGTTCCGCCATGAGCGCCCAGGGGCACCGGCTGAACGTCGTCGCCAGCAATATCGCCAACGCGGACAGCACCACCAGCGCCACCGGCGAGCCGTATCGTCCGAAGCAGGTGGTGTTCTCCGCCGTCCAGGTGGGCGGGCCGGAAGCCAGCGGCGTCAAGGTGGCGCAGGTGGTGGAAGACAAGAATCCGCCGAAAATGGTTTACGACCCGAAGCATCCCCAGGCGGATGAAAAAGGCTATGTCGCCATGCCCAACGTGAACATGGTGGAGGAAATGGTGAACATGATTTCCGCCTCCCGCTCCTACCAGACCAACGTCGAGACCATGAACGCCGCCAAGACCATGCTGCTCAAGACGCTGAGCATCGGACAATAAGGAAGCGCCCAATGACCACCATACCAACTGGCACCGTGTCGAACGACTTGCTGACGACGATGAACGGCACCAAGTCCACCGGCACACAAAGCACGGCCGACGCCGCCCAGGACAGGTTCATGACCCTGCTGGTGACACAGATGAAGAACCAGGATCCGCTCAATCCGCTCGACAATGCCCAGGTCACCAGCCAGCTGGCGCAGCTGTCCACCGTGACCGGCATCGACAAGCTCAACACCACGCTGCAGGCCCTGCAGAGCAGCTACCAGTCCAGCCAGTCGCTGTCGGCGGCATCGATGATCGGCCACAGCGTGCTGGTGCCCGGTGCCAGCACCTCGCTTGCCAGCGGCCAGGCGCTGTTCGGCGTGGAACTGGCCTCGGCGGCCGACAAGGTGCAGGTGACGGTGACGAACCAGAACGGCCAGGTGGTGCGCAGCATGGACATCGGCGCCCAGGACGCAGGCGCGCAAACCCTGAAGTGGGATGGCACCACCGACAGCGGTGCAGCGGCGCCCGACGGCACCTATAACTTCACGGTGGCAGCATCGGTCGGCGGAACGAAGGTGTCGGCGACGCCGCTGTCCTTTGGCATCGTCAACAGCGTCGCCACCGGCGCCCAGGGCGTGAAACTGAATATTCCGGGCGGCGGCTCGGTCAACCTGAGCGACGTCCGCCAGATCCTCTGATCGGCCGAACCGCCAAGCACTCGATAACCAGGAGAGAAACATGAGCTTTCAACAGGGACTGAGCGGACTGAACGGCGCTTCCAAGATGCTGGAAACACTCGGCAACAACATCGCCAACGCCAATACCGCCGGATTCAAGCAGTCCAATGTGCAGTTCTCGGATGTCTACGCCACCGCCTTTGCCGGCTCGGTATCAGGGCAGGTCGGCATCGGCACCAAGGTATCGCAGGTGTCCCAGCAGTTCGGCCAGGGCAACATCACTTCGACATCGAATTCGATGGATCTCGCCATCAACGGCGGCGGTTTCTTCCGGCTGAACGACAATGGCGCTATCGTCTACAGCCGCAACGGCCAGTTCAACCTGGATAAGGACGGCCACGTCGTCAACGCATCCGGCGCCCATCTCACCGGTTATGCGGTGGATCCCACCACCGGCAAGATTGCCTCCGGCGCGCCGAGCGACATCGTCATCAACACCGCCGACCTCAAGCCGTCCGCCACCAGCACGGTGAAAGCCCAGCTGAACCTGAATTCGCAGGCCACGACGCTGACCCCGGCATTGTTCGATCCAACCAAGCCGGATACCTACAGCAACGCCACCTCGGTCAACGTCTATGACAGCCTTGGCAACACCATCGTGCTGCAAACCTATTACGTCAAGACCGGCGCCAACAGCTGGAATGTCTACGCAACCGGTGGCGGCACACTGACTCCGGCCACCACGCCGGCGACGCCGGTGGCCCAGATTACCTTCGACAGCAAAGGCGCGCTGGCGACTCAGGCTTATGTGGATCCCGCCACCGGTGTAGCCAATCCGGCGCTGAAGCCGACGGTGAACGTACCGCTGCCAGCTACCAGCGCGGCCGCACCGCTCTCGGTAACGCTCGACTTCAATGACAAGAACATGCAGACCACGCAGTTCGGCGCCCCCTTCAGCGTGAACGCGCTAAACCAGGATGGCTATACCTCCGGCCGCCTGGCCGGCTTTACCACCGGTGCCGACGGCCTCATCACCGGCCGCTACACCAATGGCAAGAATGCCTTGCTCGGCCAGGTCGTGCTGGCCAACTTCACCAACCCGAATGGCTTGCAGCCGCTTGGCAACAATGCTTGGGCCGAAACACCGACGTCCGGCGTGCCGCTGGTGGGCGCCCCGGAGACCGGCAGCCTGGGCACGTTGCAGGCATCGGCGGTGGAAGACTCGAACGTGGACCTCACTGCCGAGCTGGTGGCGATGATCACTGCCCAGCGCGTGTACCAGGCCAATGCGCAAACCATCAAGACGCAGGACCAGGTGCTGCAAACCATCGTCAACCTGCGTTGATGACGGACTTGTCACGGCTTCTCGCTAAGGGGTAAACCACATGGACCGCATGATCTACACCGCCATGACCGGCGCCAAGCATGTGATGGAACAGCAGGCGAACGTCTCGCACAACCTGGCCAACGCCAGCACGACAGGCTTTCGCGCCCAGCTCGATTCCTTTCGCGCGGTGCCGGTGGTCAACGGCGGCCTGCCGACCCGCACCTACGTGGTGGATGCCACCGTGGGCGCAGACTTTACGCCCGGCCCCATCATGCAGACCGGGCGCGACCTCGACGTGGCGCTGCAGGGCAAGGGCTGGCTGGCGGTGCAGCTGCCGGACGGCTCCGAAGCCTATACCCGTCATGGCAGCCTGAAGCTGAATGAGAACGGCGTGCTGCAGACGCAGTCCGGCATGAACGTGCTGGGCGACGCCGGTCCGATCACCGTGCCGCCGGATACCAATATCTCCATCGCCAACGACGGCACCATCTCCGGCACGTCCGGCGGCCGCTCCAGCACGGTCACGGTGCTCGGTCGCATCAAGCTGGTCAATCCGGAAGAGGCGAACCTGCAGCGCGGCGACGACGGCTTGTTCCGCACCCGGGACGGCAATCCGGCCGATGCCGATGCCCGCGTGCGCCTGGCGGGCGGTGCGCTGGAGAACAGCAATGTGAACGTGGTGGATGCGATGGTGAACATGATCACCTTGTCGCGGCAATTCGAGGCGCACATGAACCTGCTGAAGAATGCCGAGAATAATGCCAATAAAGCCAGCCAGCTCCTGAGTTTGACTTGACGGCAGTGGCGGCAGAATAGGAACGTCGGCGGGTCCGGCCGGTTCGATGAAACGGCGGCACGCCTCAACGGAGAAAACGATGATTCGCTCGCTTTGGATTTCCAAGACAGGCCTGGATGCGCAGCAGACGCAGATGGATGTCATCTCGAACAACCTGGCCAACGTCAGCACGTCCGGCTTCAAGCGCTCCCGTGCGGTGTTCGAGGATCTGCTGTACCAGACCGTGCGCCAGCCCGGCGCCCAGTCCTCGCAGCAGACCCAGCTGCCGAGCGGCATGCAGATCGGCACCGGCGTGCGTCCTGTCGCCACCGAGCGCATTCATACCCAGGGCAACCTGCAGCAGACCAACAACGACAAGGACGTCGCCATCCAGGGCCAGGGCTTCTTCCAGGTGCTGCTGCCGGACGGTACCACCGCCTATACCCGCGACGGTTCCTTCCATGTCGACAACCAGGGCCAGATGGTGACCTCCAGCGGCTTCGTGGTGCAGCCGGCGATCACCATCCCCGCCAATACCCAGGCGATCACCATCGGCCGCGACGGCACGGTGTCGGTCACCCAGGCCGGCAGCGCCACGCCGACCCAGGTCGGCACGCTGCAACTCGCCACTTTCGTCAATCCGGCCGGCCTGGAAAGCCGCGGCGAGAACCTGTATGTGGAAACCGCGTCGTCCGGCAACCCGAACACCAATACCCCGGGCACCAATGGCGCCGGCCTGCTGGCCCAGGGCTATGTGGAAACCTCCAACGTCAATGTGGTGGAAGAGCTGGTCGCCATGATCCAGACCCAGCGCGCCTACGAAATCAACAGCAAGGCGATCCAGACCTCGGACCAGATGCTGCAAAAGCTGTCGCAGCTGTAACCGGACCTTGACCATGCGAGCCCTTGCCTTACTGCTCCTCTCCGTTTCTGCGGCGATGCTGTCCGCCTGCGGCGGCACGGTGCCCGAGTCCATCACCCGCCAGACGCCCGCGCGTCCGGTGATGGCGGCGCCGGCGCCGTCGTCGAATGGCGGCATCTACCAGGCGGCTGCCTATCGCCCGCTGTTCGAAGACCGGCGCGCGCGCCTGGTCGGCGACATCATCACCATCACCATCAACGAAAAAACCAGCGCGGCGAAATCCTCCGGCGCTTCCGCCAGCAAGAACGGCAGCGTGAAAGCCTCGGTCGATGGCTTGCTGGGCCTGTCCGGCGGAGTTCTCGGCCGACTGAGCGCCGACGCCAGCAGCGCCAACAAATATGAGGACAAGGGCGCCGCCTCCTCGAGCAACAACTTCAGCGGCGCAATCACCGTGACGGTGAACGAGGTGCTGCCCAACGGCTATCTGTCGGTGAGCGGCGAGAAGCAGATCGCGTTCGACAAGGGGGTTGAATACGTGCGCTTCTCCGGCGTGGTGAATCCGGATACGGTCGTGTCGGGCAATATCGTCTCTTCCACCCAGGTGGCCGATGCGCGCATCGAGTACCGCACCAGCAGCCGGGTCGACCGGGCGGAAGTGATGTCCAGCCTGGCGCGCTTCTTCTACAGCGTGGCGCCGTTCTAAGCACTTGGTACAGCAGATCTTCATGATGAATAAACACACCTCCATGCCGAAGCGCCTTGCGCGGCGCCTCCTGTGGGCAGCGCTCGCGATGGGCTGCCTCGCCGCCGCGCCGGCGCAGGCGGACCGGTTGAAGGACCTCGCCAGCATTCAGGGCGTGCGCCAGAATCAGCTGATCGGCTACGGCCTGGTGGTGGGCCTCGATGGCAGCGGCGACCAGACCACGCAGACCCCGTTCACCGTGCAGAGCGTGATCGCGATGCTGCAGAACCTCGGCGTCAACCTGCCGCCTTCCACTTCCCTGCAGTTGAAGAATGTGGCGGCGGTGATGGTGACGGCGACGCTGCCGGCCTTCGCCCAGCCGGGCCAGACGCTGGACATCACCGTTTCTTCCATGGGCAATGCCAAGAGTCTGCGCGGCGGCACGCTGCTGCTCACACCGCTCAAGGGCGCCGATGGCCAGATTTACGCCATGGCGCAGGGCAACCTGCTGGTGGGCGGCGTCGGCGCCTCGGCCAATGGCAGCAAGGCCCAGGTGAACCACCTGAGCGTGGGCCGGATCTCGGCCGGCGCCACGGTGGAAAGGGCGGTGGCCTCTGCGCTCGGCCAGGGCAACATGATCCAGCTCGAACTGAATGAAAGCGATTTCTCCACCGCCAGCCGGGTGGTGGACGCGATCAACAAGCGCTTCGGCCCGGAAACCGCGGCCGCCCAGGATGGCCGCGTGATCCGGGTGCGCACGCCGGAGGGCAGCGACGAGCGCGTCGCCTTCCTCGGCAACCTGGAGAGCCTGAACGTCACGCCGGGCCAGACCAACGCCAAGGTGATCCTGAATGCCCGCACCGGCTCGGTGGTGATGAACCAGGCGGTGACGCTGGACAGCTGCGCCGTCTCGCATGGCAACCTGTCGGTGGTGATCAGCAGCGAGCCGGTCATCAGCCAGCCGCAGCCGTTGTCCAACGGCCAGACCGTCGTGGCCGGCACCTCGCAGATCGACATCAAGAAGGACCCGGGCCAGGTCGTGCTGCTGAAGCAGGCCACCAACCTGGCCGATGTGGTGAAGGCGCTGAACGCCATCGGCGCCACGCCGCAGGACCTGCTCGCGATATTGCAGGCGATGAAGGCAGCCGGCTCGCTGCGCGCCGAACTGGAAATCATCTAAGCGGGCTCCGCCATGATCAGCAATCCTTCCACCGTCTCGAACAACCTCGCCACCGATGTCAAGGACATGGACCGCCTGCGCCAGGCGGCCCGGCAAAATTCTCCCGAGGCGCTGAAGACGACTGCGAAGCAGTTCGAAGCCATGTTCGTCAACATGATGATGAAGAGCATGCGCGACGCCTCGCCCCAGGACGGCATCTTCGATAACCAGCAGAGCAAGATGTTCACTTCCATGCTCGACCAGCAGCTGTCGCAAAGCATGGCGTCGCGCGGCGTCGGCCTGGCCGATGTGCTGACGCGGCAGCTGTCGAACATGCCGGGCGTGAAGCAGGTGGTCACGCCGGAGGACGCCATCCCCGGCTTGCCGCTGGAGTTGAAGGCCTCGACCACGCTGCCGGCCGCGCGGGCGAGCGAGGCGAGCAAGGTGAACCCGTCGGCGCCCGCCCATGTGCGCAGCTTCCATGAAAAACTGGTTTCCCATGCGGAAGAAGCCAGCCGAACCACCGGCATCCCGGCCAAGTTCATGCTCGGCCAGGCAGCGCTGGAAAGCGGCTGGGGCCGCCGCGAGATCAAGGGCGCCAACGGCGCCACCAGCCACAACCTGTTCGGCATCAAGGCCAACGCCGGGTGGAAGGGCAAGGTTGTCGAAGCCACCACCACCGAATACGTCAATGGCGTGGCGCAGACCAAGGTGGAAAAGTTCCGCGCCTACGACTCCTATGCCGACGCCTTCCGCGATTACGCCGGCATGCTGCGCAACAACCCACGCTACGAGAACGTGATCGCAAACGCCCAGGACGCAGCCAGCTTCGCCCGCGGCCTGCAAAAGGCAGGCTATGCGACCGATCCGCACTACGCCGCCAAGCTGACCAAGATTATCAAACAGACAATGTCGACCTGACGCGGCTGCGCTCGACGCTCAAGTTTCCGCTCGCGCTGCCGTAGATAACATTGTCGCTTCTTGAAAGAAGATTTCCATGGCTACGAATGTCATTGGTGTAGGCCAGTCCGCGCTTGCCGCCGCCCAGGCAGGTCTCGTGACGACCGGCCACAACATCGCCAACGCCTCGACGCCGGGCTACAGCCGGCAGGTGGTGATTCAGGGACCGGCCGGCGCCCAGGACATGGGCTTCGGCTTCGTCGGCAAGGGCACGGAGGTGCTCGGCATCCAGCGCGTGTTCAGCGAATTCACCTATTCGCGCGTGCTGAGCTCGCAAACCACCGCTGCTTCATCCACCGCCTACTCCACGCGCATCGACCAGATCGATCGCATGCTGAGCGACGCCGATTCCGGCGTCGGACCGGCGATCCAGGACTTCTTCAAGGGTATTCAGGATCTCACCGCCAACCCCAGCCTGGCCGAATCGCGCCAGGCGGCCCTGTCGAGCGGCGAGGCGCTGGCATCCCGCCTGAACAGCCTGGATTCCCGGTTGAACGAGATGCGCGACAACGTCAACCAGGAAATCAGTTCCAGCATCTCGCAGATCAATTCGTATGCGGACCAGATCGCGGCCCTGAACAAGGCCATCGAAAAGGCCGAGGGCACTGCTGGCGACGGCAAGCCGGCGAACGATCTGCGCGACCAGCGCGACCAGCTGATCGTCGAACTGAGCAAGCAAACCAAGGTGACCACGGTAAAGCAGGGCAGCGCTTACAACGTCTTCATCGGCAACGGTTCCCCCATGGTCGTGGGCGAGCAAAGCTACAAGCTGGTGGTGGCGCCCGCCGACCCGGCCAATCCCACGCTGGGCACCGGAGCGACGACCGGCACCACCACCATCGTTCCCGATAACGCCCTGCCTGGCGGCACGCTCGGCGGCCTGCTCGATTTCCGCAAGAATTCCCTCGATACCGCCCAGAACACGCTGGGACGGATCGCCATCGGCCTGGGCATGGCGTTCAATGCCCAGCATCAGCTCGGGGTGGATGCCAATGGCAATCCCGGCAAGAACTTCTTCAACGTCCAGGTGACGTCGCAGGCGGTCGCCGGCGCCGGCAATACCTCGACCGCCAAGCTCGACGCAACCGTCGTCGATGCGACCAAGCTGACCACCAGCGACTATCGGATCGAGCGCCTGCCGGATTCCGGCGGCACGTCCAATTACCGCATCACCCGCATAGCCGACGGCGCCATCCTGCCGAGCAATGCGTCGCTGCCGTCGCTGCCGCAAACCGTCGACGGCGTCACCTTCGCGCTCTCCGGCTCGCCGGCCACGCCGATGAACGTCGGCGATTATTTCGTTGCCAAGCCGACCTCCGCCGGCGCCGGAACGATTTCGCTCAATCTAACCGACATCAGCCAGATCGCGGCCGCAGCGCCGTACACCGCTGCCGCAGACCCGGCCAATGCCGGCAGCGGCAAGCTCGGGCCCTTGGCGGTGAAATCGCTCGGCGGCATGACCCTGCCGCTGACGCTGACCTACAACGCCGGGACGCAGACCCTGGATTCGACCGGATCGCCCGCAGTCAGCATCCCGGTGACGAACGGCTCGACGGGTACGGTGGCCGGCGTCAGCTTCACCTTCTCCGGTTCTCCGGCCAACGGTGACAAGTTCTACATCAAGGACACCTTCGACCTGGCGAACAATGTCAATGGCAGCGGCGACAATCGCAATGCCATGCAGCTGGCGCAGCTTCAGCTGTCCAACACGCTGGGCGACACCGGCGGCGGCGCGACGTTGAGCTTCCAGACTGCCTACGGCCAGCTGGTCAGCCAGGTTGGCGCCAAGGCCAGCGAAATGAAAGTCATGGCGAAGTCCGACACGGCGGTGCTGACGCAGGCGCAGGAAGCGCATCAGTCGGAGTCCGGCGTGAACCTGGATGAGGAAGCCAGCAACCTGATGCGCTACCAGCAGGCTTATCAGGCCGCGAGCAAGGTCATGCAGACCGCCAACCAGCTTTTCCAAATGCTGCTCCAACTCGGTGGATAAAGAGGCAAGTCATGCGAATCAGCACCGCGACGATTTATGATTCGGCCGCCAGCCGGATGGGTGAACTGCAGAACCGGCTGGTCAAGGGTCAGCAGCAGATGGCGACAGGAAAGCGCATCATGACCGCTTCGGATGATCCGATCGCGGCCGGCAAGGTGCTGTCCGTCTCCCAGAGCAAGTCGGTCAATGAACAGCTCGGCATCAATCGGCAGAACGCGCGCACCACGCTGTCATTCGAAGAAACGGCGCTGGCCGGCGTGACCGAAGCCCTGCAGGATGTGAGCGAGCTGATCGTCAACGCCGGCAATGGCGCATATAACGACAGCCAGCGCCAGGACATCGCCAATGCCCTGCGCGCGCGGCAGCAGCAATTGATCGGCCTGGCCAACAGCAAGGACCAGAACGGCAATTACCTGTTCTCCGGCTACCAGATCAATGTGCCGCCGTTTTCGCAAAATGCCAGCGGTACCAGCTACGTCGGCGACCAGGGCCAGCGGATACTTGAAGTGGCAGCCGGCCGGACGATGGCCATCAACGACAATGGCTACGATGTCTTCGAAGGCGTCGCCACGGCGAGCGGCGGCGCGACGGTGAAGCAGAACATGTTCAAGACCCTGGACGACATGATCAACCTGCTGCAGACACCGACCGCGAACAATCCCGCCGCCCAGGCGGCCCTGCAGTCCGGGCTGAAGGATGCGAACACGAACGTCTCCACCATGCTGGACCGTGCGCTCTCGGTGCGCGCTTCGGTCGGACACCGGTTGAAGGAACTGGATACGCTGGACGACGTCGGTTCGGCGATGGACATTCAATTCGCCACCACGCTTTCAGATCTGCAGGACCTGGACTATACCCAGGCGATCTCGAAATTTTCCCAGGACCAGATCACCTTGCAGGCAGCGCAGCAGTCCTTCATGAAGGTGACGGGGATGTCCTTGTTCCAGTACCTCTGATTCGATACAAGCCGCAGTCGACGAGCCCGGCAGCGATGCCGGGCTTTGCTATTTGAGCGGGTGATTCGAACTCGGCCTTGGCACCGTGCAGCTTCGGGCGCGAGTTCAAAAAGCATCGAGCCCGAGGCGGTTTGCCTGCGGGCTCGACATGGCGGGGCGGCGGGGCGAAACGAGGGGTAAGTCAGGCAGCCAGCGGCACTTCCGCAAGCATCGCCATCGGACGGTGCATGCCGGGAATGCCAGCGAAGTCTTCGAATTTCGTGAAGCCGCAAGGCAGCAGTTTCTTTTCCTTGGCGCCCGCGATGAGGTTGTTGCCAAGCGCGACGATGTTCGCCAGCTGCAAGCTCGCTGCCGGGGTCGGTGCAAGCGAGGAAGATTCGCGGCATGCCCGGCTCATCGACAGTGCACAGGAAACGGCCATCTTCGCAAGCAGCCACAGGGCGGTGCGAACATCGGCGGCGCTCGCCTTCAATGTCTTTGCCGGAAAGCTGAAATCGGCGCCAATGCGGCTTACTTCCTTGAGGCAGTCGGCGAGGCTGTCGGCATGCAGGCAAACGAAGGCGTTGAATGGAATCGCTGGTTTCAGGAATTCTGCCGGAGTGTGCATGGGGCCTCCCGTCAAGGTGGAAGTTCGACTCGCTTCGAAACTCGCAAATAGAGTGCCAGCGAAAATTCGGGTTCGAGACCTCGAAAACTGACGCAAACTGGCGGAACGATGGACAAGCGCACAAGCACCAGCGGACCAAAATTGGCCATCGGTTGACAGAATTGCGCGCAATTTGTGCGGCTGGCATCGCAAACCGGACGCGCTATTTCAGCGTGCCGATCCGCGCCATGGTTTCCATGCCGTCGCTGAAGAGGCGTTCCACCGGCACGGCGAGATAGGGCAGCGCGATGGCGAGCATGATGAAGCCCACGCCGAGGATGACCGGAAAGCCGATGCCGAACAGGTTGAGCTGCGGCGCCGCTCGGGTGAGGATGCCGAGGGCGATGTTGGTGATGAGCAGGGCGGCGATGAAGGGCAGCGCGAGTTGTACGCCGCCGCTGAAGATGTGGCTGCTCCAGGTGAGCAGGTCGCGCACATTCGACATCGCGGTGAAGGAGGCGGAGATCGGCATGCTCTGGAAGGTGCCGACCAGGGTCGACAGCACCGTGAGATGCAGGTTCAGCGCCAGAAACAGCATGATGGCCAGCAGCGCGAGGAACTGGCTGATGGCCGAGGTGCGGCCCCGCGTTTGCGGATCGAAGAAGGTGGCGAAGCCGAAACCCATGGACAAGCCGATGATCTCGCCGGCGAACTCGACGGCGACGAAGGCGATGCGCATGGCGAAGCCCAGGGCGAGGCCGATCACCGCCTGCTGCGTCAGCAGCAGCACGCCGGCAACCGACATCGGGTCGACATTGGGCAAACTTTGCAGGGTGGGCGCGACGATGAGCGACAGTCCGATGCCGAGGCCGAGCTTCACCCGCACCGGCACGCTCAGGTTGCCGTAGAGCGGCGCGACGGTGATGAGACCGAGAATCCGGGTCAGGGGCCAGAGAAAGCCGGCGATCAATGCGTTCAAGTCGCCGCTGGTAATGGTGATCATGAAGAAAGCGCGGCGGCTGCCGCCAACCGGTTGGCGGTCAGCCGACCATGCCGGGAATGCCGCTGAACATCTGGCGCATGTAATCCACCATGACGGACAGCATCCACGGACCGGCGATGACGAGGGCGACGAAGATGCCGACCAGCTTCGGAATGAAGGACAGGGTGGCTTCGTTGATCTGGGTCGCGGCCTGGAAGATGCTGACGATCAGGCCGATCACCAGGGCCACCAGCAGCAGCGGCGCGGAAACCATGATGGTGACTTCCATGGCCTGGCGGCCGATGGTCATTACGCTTTCCGGAGTCATGTCGGGTCCTCGGTCGAATTCAGTAGAAGCTCTGCGCCAGCGAGCCGATCAGCAATTGCCAGCCGTCCACCAGCACGAACAGCATGAGCTTGAACGGCAGCGAGACGATGGCGGGCGACATCATCATCATGCCCATGGACATCAGGATGCTGGCCACCACCATGTCGATGATCAGGAACGGGATGAATATGGCGAAGCTGATCTGGAAGGCGGTCTTCAGCTCGCTGGTGATGAAGGCCGGGATCAGCACCCGCAGCGGCACGTCTTCCGGGCCCTGCACCTGCGGGCCGTTGGAAATCTTCAGGTACATGGCCAGGTCGGCCTGGCGCGTCTGCTTCATCATGAAGGCTTTCAGCGGCGCCGCGCCGTTTTCCATGGCCTGCTGCATGCTGATCTTGTTGTCCGACAGCGGCTGGTAAGCTTCGGTATAGATCTTGTCGAACACCGGGCCCATGACGAACAGCGTCAGGAACAGGGCCAGCCCGACCATCACCTGGTTGGGCGGAGCGGTCTGGGTGCCGAGCGCCTGACGCAGCAGGGACAGCACGATGATGATGCGGGTGAAGCTGGTCATCATCAGCAGCACCGCCGGCAGGAAGGAGAGGGCGGTCAGCAGCAGCAGCGTCTGCAGGCTCAAGCTGTAGGATGCGCCGCCGCCGGCGGTAGGCGTGCTGGTGAAGGCGGGAAGAGCGGCCTGCGCCGAACTCGTCAGCGGCAGCGCGAGCAGCGCCAGGGGAAGAAGCGTGCCGGCCAGCTTGAGCAAGCCGCCCGCCGCGCTTCGAAAATCACGGATTGCCATTATCGATATTGCCTGTGTTGCCGGTACTGCCTGAATTGTTGCGCTTGTCCATCGTCTGCTTCAGCCAGGCGGGAAAGTTCTTGCCCGCGAAAGCAGGTTCGGTTTGCTGCGGCAGGCTGCCGCGCGGCAGGGTGGACAGGGCATTCACCCGGCCCGGCGCCACGCCGACCACGATCCATTGTTCGCCCACTTCCACCACCATCACCCGCTCGCGGTTGCCGACGCTGACGCCGCCGATCACCTTGACGACGTCGCTGCCGCCGGGACGCGCCATGCCCAGGCGCTTCATCAGCCAGGCGGCGCCGACCATGAGGCCGAGCACCAGCGCCAGGCCGAACAACACCTGCAGCATGCTGCCGGCGGAAGCGGTGGCTGTCGCCTCGCCGGCGGCGCGAGCGGTGACGGACGCTGCCGACAGCAGCATGAATGCGGCAAGGCGCCTCATCAGCGGTTGAGCTTGCGGATGCGTTCGGACGGCGTGACGATGTCCGTCAGGCGGATGCCGAACTTGTCGTTCACCACCACCACCTCGCCCTGGGCGATGAGGCAGCCGTTGACCAGCACGTCCATCGGTTCGCCGGCCAGGCCGTCGAGCTCTACCACCGAGCCCTGCGCCAGCTGCAGCAGGTTCTTGATGGCGATCTTGGTGCGTCCCAGTTCCACCGTCAGCTGCACGGGGATGTCGAGGATGAAGTCGATGTCGTTGTGGGTGCCGGTCTTGATGCCGGAGCCGCTCAGGTCCTTGAATACCGTGGCGCTGGCCGGCTGCGGCTGCTGCACGGCTTGCATCGCGGCGTCGGCCTGCGCCTGTTCCGCCATCGCGGCGCCCCAGTCGTCATCCGCCGAGGATTGGTTTTCATCAGCCATTGTCTTCACCTCCCTGCTTTTCGGTATAGGTCAGCATGCGCTCCACGCGCAGCGCGTACTGGCCGTTGAATTTCCCATAAGTGCATTCCATCACCGGCACGCCGTCCACCTTGGCTTCCACCATCTCGGAGATGTTCAGCGGGATGACGTCGCCCACCTTCATGTTGAGGATCTCACCCAGCGTCATCGAGGCGGTGCCGAGGTCGGCGACGATTTCCACCTCGGCGGTCTGGATCTGCTGCGTCATCAGCCGCACCCAGCGCTTGTCCATTTCCAGGGTCTCGCCCTGCAGGCTGCTGGTGAGGATGTCCCGGATCGGCTCGATCATCGAGTAGGGCACGCAGAAGTGCATCTCGCCGCTGACCGCGCCCAGCTCGATGGTGAAGGTCGTCGCCACCACCACCTCGTTCGGCGTGGCGATGTTGGCGAACTGGGTGTTCATCTCCGAGCGGATGTATTCGAATTGGACCGGATAGACCGGTTCCCAGGATTTTGCATAGGTTTCGAACACGATCGCCAGCACGCGCTGGATGATGCGCTGCTCGGTCTGGGTGAAGTCGCGGCCCTCGACCCGGGTGTGAAAGCGGCCATCGCCGCCGAACAGGTTGTCCACCAGCAGGAACACCAGGTTCGGATCGAACACCATCAGGCCGGTGCCGCGCAGCGGCTTCATCTGGATCAGGTTGAGGTTGGTCGGCACCACCAGGTTGCGGATGAACTCGCTGTACTTGTGGACACGGACAGGGCCGATCGACACTTCCGCGCTGCGGCGCAGGAAGTTGAACAGGCCGATGCGCAGCAGGCGGGCGAAGCGCTCGTTGATGATCTCGAGCGTCGGCATGCGGCCGCGCACGATGCGTTCCTGGGTGGCGAGGTTGTATGGCCGTATGCCATTCTCGTCCTCGGGAACGACGGCTTCATCCTGGTCGCCGGTGACGCCCTTGAGCAGGGCATCGACCTCTTCCTGTGATAGGAAATTCTCCGCCATGGTCCTTGTGCTTACTGGATCACGAAAGAAGTGAAGAACACCCCGGAAACTTCCGTCGCCGATCCGCCCTTGGCGAAGGGTTGCTTGAATTGGGTGATGACTTCCTCGATCAGCTTGTTCTTGCCTTCGATGCTGAGCAGATCGCTTGCCTTCTTGCTCGACAGGAGCATCAGCAGGCGGCTGCGCACCAGCGGCATGAAGGTCTTGATCTGATCGACGGTGGGCTGGTCCGGCACCTGCAGCGTCATGGAAAGCTGCAGGAATTGCTCATTGCCGTTGTCGGGCTGCAGGTTGACGGTGAATTGTTCCAGCGTCACGAAGACCGGCGGCTTGCCGGGATCGACCTTGGCCTTGGGCGCGTCGGCATGCGCATCGCCGTGGGCTTCTTCCTTCTTGTGTCCGAGGAAGAACCAGGCGGCGCCGCCGCCGGCGGCGAGCAGCACCGCGAGGGCGGCGATGATGATGATGAGTTTCTTGCTGCCGGCCTTGCCGCCGGTTTCTTCAGCCGGCGCTGCCTTTGATTTAGCGGCTGTTGCCATTCTTTTCCTCTTTTCCCAGGTGCGTCATGCGGGACAGCGGAAAGAAGTTTCGCCACCGTGCCGTCATGCTGCGATTGTTACCATTATTGCGAATTGTTGACCCGAAGAATGCTTGGAAAAGAGGGCGGAAGTCAACGCAAATCCCCGCATGCGCGCGGCGGGATTTTACGCAAAAGTGTCGACCAGGCCATTGCCGCCGGCGCCGGTGCGCGCCCGGCCCGTCCGCACCTCGCCCTCCGCAATGCGCTCGCCGGCGTCCTGGCCGGCGGCCGGCGTCCGGCGCGATCCTTCGCCGGTTTGGGCGAAGGCGTGCTGCTGCCCCGGCGTGCCGGCATTGACGCTGGCCTGGCCGAGCTGGATGCCGGCATCGCCCAGCATCTCCCGCAGCTTGGGCATGGCCGCTTCGATGGCTTCCCTGACCTGGGCTTGGTCGGAGACGAAGGTGGCAGTGGCCTGGCTGTTGGAGACGTTCAGCACGACCTGGAGCGGACCGAGGTCCGGCGGATTGAGCGTGAGCGAGGCGCTCTGCTCCTCGCCGGCGACCATCCACACGACCTTCTGGCCGAGCGCCGCATCCCAGGCCGGCGTGCCGACCTTGGGCGCCAGGGTGTCGCTGTTCACACCGCCCGCGGCAAAGGCGGCAGGCGCCGCCTGGCGCAAGGCCTGGGCGGATTGCGCGGCTGCCGGCAGGGCGTCGTTCAGCTTGGCGGCAAATTCCGCCGCCTGGTCGGCGGCAAGCGCCGGTTCCTTGAGCGCGGCGCCGAGATCCGGGAGGACGTTGTTCTGCGCCGCCGCAGTGCCAGCCAGCCCGGCCTTGTCGGCGGCCGCGCCGGGCAGGGTCTTGCCGCCGGTATCGCCGTCATCGATGACATGCTTGCCCGCTGCCGCCTCCAGCGGATGGCGCAATGCGACGCGCCCGGCCCGCTCCGGCTGTTCCGTGACGCCGCCTTCAGCCAGCGCCTCGGCGCCGGGCTGCTTCATTCCTTCGGCCGCTCCAGGAGCCTGCACCGTCTGCGCCGCGCGGGCAAACTGCCCGGCGTCCATCATCAGCGCCAGCATGTCCTGCGGCGACTGCGCGGATTCCGCGGCGGGGGTTGCGGATTGATCCCCTTCGTCAGCGTCGGCTTCCTTGGCCGACGAAGCTTCGGCTTTGCCGGCAGTTTTGTCGGCGGGGGCATCGGGGGCTTGGGCCGACTCTGTCTTTTCCGGGGTCTTGGCCTCGGCGGCGCGCGGCTTTTCCGGCTGAACCTGCTTTTGCGCCTGCTTTTGCGCCGGCTTGGGTGATTCGCTGCGGGCGGGCGCGGCGGCCGGAGCCGGCATCTCGGGCATGCTGCGGCCGGCGGACTCGCGGGACAGGAAGGTGCTGAACGGCGTGACGGGCGCCGCCGATTCATTCGGTTTGGGCGAGGCGGCGGGCGCCGTGCCGTTCAGCAGGGTGTTGAGGACTTGGGTCGAAGCGGTACGCATCACTCAGGCTCCATGCATGTTATGGGTGGTCCGCCTAGCGGTTCTTGTGCGCCTGGCGGGTGGCGAATTCATCCATCATTTTCTGGTCGCGCTTGTTCTGCACCTGCTGCGCCTTCTTTTCGGCGCGGTCCGCCAGCGTGCCGTAGGACATGCGCTTGCGTTCGCTTTCCTGCCAGCTCTCGCGTTCCCGCTCCACCCGCATCCGGGCGTCGTCGAGAATGCGCTGCTGACCCTTGATGGCATCATCGAGCTTGTCCAGGAACAGCTGGAAGTTGCGGTAGCCGCTGGCGGTGATGCCGCTGCTCATGCCGTGGTCGAGCCGGCTGCGGTAATCGTCGCGGTACTGCTCCAGCATGGCCAGCTTCTGCTGCGCATCCTCGACCAGCGCCACCGCCTTGCCGAGCCGCTTGGCGGCTTCGTCGGACTCGGTGGTGGCCAGTTCGATCAGGGTTTGCAGCGCGGACGGGGTGCTCATTTTTCAACAGTGTAGGGGCAGGGCCAGCGATTCTAACCGCCGAACAGGGCGGAAAGTTCCCCCAAGCTCTCGTTTATGCCGGCGCGCTCATGTATGCCTTGCTGCAGGAAGCGCTCGATGGGCGCAATGCGGGCGATGGCTTCGTCCAGCACCGGGTCGGTGCCCGCGCTGTAGGCGCCGACGCTGATCAGGTCGCGGTTGCGCTGGTAGCGGGAATACAACTGCTTCAGGCGCCGGCTCAGCTGCTGGTGCTCAGGCGTGGTGATGTTGTGCATCGCGCGGCTGATCGACTGCTCGATGTCGATGGCTGGATAGTGGCCGGCTTCGGCCAGCACCCGGTTGAGCACGATGTGTCCGTCCAGGATGGCGCGGGCGGAGTCGGCGATCGGGTCCTGCTGGTCGTCACCTTCGGTCAGCACGGTGTAGAAGGCGGTGATGGAGCCCCCGCCCGGCTTGCCGTTGCCGGCGCGTTCCACCAGGGCCGGCAGCTTGGCGAACACGGAAGGCGGATAGCCCTTGGTGGCCGGCGGCTCGCCGATGGCCAGCGCAATCTCGCGCTGCGCCATGGCGTAGCGGGTGAGGGAGTCCATGATCAGCAGCACGTCCTTGCCCTGGTCGCGGAAATGCTCGGCAATGGCGGTGGTGTAGGCGGCGCCCTGCAGGCGCATCAGCGGCGGCGTATCCGCCGGCGCCGCGACCACCACCGAGCGCGCCAGGCCTTCCTCGCCCAGGATCTGCTCGATGAATTCCTTCACCTCGCGTCCCCGCTCGCCGATCAGCCCGACCACGATCACGTCGGCGGTGGTGTAGCGCGCCATCATGCCGAGCAGCACGCTCTTGCCGACGCCGGAGCCGGCGAACAGGCCCATGCGCTGGCCGCGGCCCACGGTGAGCATGCTGTTGATGGCGCGCACGCCGACGTCCATCGTGGTGGAGATCGGCTCGCGTCCCAGGGGATTGATGGCCCGCACATTGAGCGGCGCCGAATGGCGCGCCACCAGCGGGCCGAGGCTGTCGAGCGGCCGGCCGGCGGCATCGAGCACGCGGCCGAGCAGTTCATCGCCCACCGGCAGATGGCGGCCGCGGTCGCTCGGACGGCGGCGCGGATGATCCACGCTCCCCGGCTTCGGCAGGGTTTGGGCCACGCCGACCGGGAACACCCGGGCGCCCGGCACCACGCCATCGACATCGCTCTGCGGCATCAGGAACAGGCGCTCGCCATCGAAGCCCACGACTTCCGCCTCGATGCGGGCGCCGCCGGCCAGCGGAATGGTGCAGGCGCTGCCCACCGCGAGCTTGAGGCCGACGGCTTCCATCACGAGACCGGCGACGCGGGTGACGCGGCCGGACACTTCCATCGGCTCGGCGATGGCGGCCAGCGAGCCGCAGTCGCGCAGGAAGGATTTCCAGCGGCCCTGGTGGGTGGCAAGGGTGTCGGGCATGGTCAGGCCAGCCAGTCGTCCGGCTTGCCGAGGGCGGCGCTGATGCGCTGCCAGCGCGTTTGCAGCGAAGCGTCGACCTGATTGGTGGCGGTCTCGACGCGGCAGCCGCCGCGCTCCATGTGATGGTCTTCCACCAGGCGCCAGCCGCCCTTGGTCAATTCATCATGCATGTGCTCCTGCACCAGCGGCATGTCGTCCGGATGCAGGTAGAGCAGCGCAGGCTGGTGCAGCGCCGGCAGATAGCGGATGGCTTCGCCAACCACAGGCAAAACCATTTCCGGACGGGCGGCCAGCGCATCCTTGAGCATGGCCTTGGACAGGTCCAGCGCGAGCTGCAGCAGGTCGGCGGCGATGGCTTCATCGGCGCGGCCGATCTCGGCGGCGAGCTGCCCGGTCAGCTGCTGCAGCCGCTGGCTCGCATCGGCGGACTGCGCCATGCCATCGGCATAGCCCTGGCGCAGGCCTTCCTCCCGGCCTTGTTCCAGCCCGGCGGCATAGCCTTCCTGCAGCGCCTGCTCGCGCAGGCGGGCGAGCTGCTCCACCATCTGCTGCCGCTCGGCCTCCGCCCGCTGTGCATCCGCCTGGGCCTGGCTCGCGGTTTTCGGCGTGTCGCCGAGCGAGGCCATTTCCCAGCGCTGGTAGGCGGACAGTTTTTCCTTCGGAATCATGTTGTTCATGAATCAGCCCTACACGAATGCATCTTCGCCCTTGGCGCCGAGGACGATCTGGCCCTCGTCGGCGAGGCGGCGCACGACCTGCAGGATTTCCTTCTGCTGGGCCTCGACTTCGGAAAGCCGCACCGGTCCCTTGGACTCCAGGTCTTCCCGCATCATCTCCGCCGCCCGCTGCGACATGTTCTTGAAGAACTTGTCGCGCAGTTCCTGGCCGGTGCCCTTGAGGGCGATGATCAGGGACTCGGACTGCACCTCGCGCAGCAGAGTCTGGATGCCGCGGTCGTCGATGTCGATGATGTTGTCGAACACGAACATCTCGTCCATGATCTTCTGCGCCATGTCGGCGTCGTAGTTCTTCAGGTTGTCCATCACGCCGGATTCCAGGTCGCCCGACATGAAGTTGAGGATCTCTGCCGCCGCCCGCACGCCGCCGATCGCCTTTTTCTTCAGGCTTTCGTTGCCGGTCAGGAGCTTGGTCAGCACTTCGTTCAGCTCGCGCAGCGCAGTCGGCTGCACGCCGTCCAGCGTGGCGATGCGCAGCACCACGTCGTTGCGCAGGCGCTCGGTGAAGAAACCCAGCACCTCACAGGCGTGATAGCGCTCCAGGTGCACCAGGATGGTGGCGATGATCTGCGGATGCTCGTTGCGCACCAGGTCCGCCACCGATTGCGCATCCATCCACTTCAGGCTCTCGATGCCGCTGGCGTCGCGCGTGCCGAGGATGCGGTTGATCAGCGACGAGGCCTTGTCCTCGCCCAGCGCCTTGGTCAGCACGGTGCGGATGTACTCGTCGGAATCCAGCCCGATGCTGGTGTTCTTTTCAGTCTCGTTGCGGAAATCATCCAGCACCGTAGCCAGCTGCTCGCTCGGAATCGACCTCAGGGTCGACATGGTTGCGCCCAGTTTCTGCACTTCGCGCGGCCCGAGATACTTCATCACCTCCGCGGCCTCTTCCTCGCCGAGCGCCAGCATCAGAATTGCGCCCTTCAGCGCGCCGTCGTCACTCATTTCCGCTCACCCATGTCTTCACGATATTGGCGACCACCTTCGGATCGTTGCGGGCCAGCTGCCGCGCCGCTTCCAGGTTGTCTTCGTAGCTCCTGGCCTTCTGTCCCATCGGCTCCACCTCATGCGACAGCTGTACCACCGCCGCTTCGTCATCCTCGCCTTCCAGCGCCTTCGCCGTCTCCGATGACTCCGGTGCAGCCGGCTTCGGGAACACGCCGTCGAAGACGCGGCGCACCGTTGGCCGCAGCACGCCGAAGAACAGGTAGGCCAGCACGCCGGCGATCAGCAGGTAGCGTCCCGCCGCCATCGCCATCTGGATGGATTCCGGACGCTTCCAGATCGGCAGCTCCTCGACCGCTTCCTTTTCCATGCCGGCGAACGGGCTATTGACCACGTTCAGGCTGTCGCCCCGCTCCTTGTTGAAGCCCATCGCTTCCTTCACCAGGTCGGTGAGCTGGTTCTTCTCCGCCTCGCTCAGCGGCTTGAAGCTCACCTTGCCGGCTTTGTCCACGTCCTTCTTGAAGTTGACCACCACCGCCACGGACAGGCGCTTGACGCCGCCCATCGGCTGCTGCACGTAGCGCACCGTCTTGTCGACTTCATAATTGACGGTGGAATCCTTCTGCACATTGGTCGGCGTACCGGCCGCGGTTTGCGTGCCGTTCGCGCCATTGGCGCCGTTGGCGGCCGGCTGCTGGGACAGCGGCGCGGAGGCGTTGCCCGGCGGCTGGTTGGAGAGCGCGCCGGGCACGCCGGAGGCATTGCCGGAACCGTCGCGGCTCTGGCTCTCGCGGGTCTGCTGGCTGCGCACCGCGGCCACTTCCGGATTCTGGTTCGGCTTGTAGATTTCAGCCGCCTGCTCGCTCTGGGAGAAGTCGATGTCGGCGCTGGCCTCGGCGCGCACGTTGGCGGCGCCGACGATAGGCGTGAGGATGGACTCGATGCGCTTGACGATGTTCTGCTGGTACTCCTGCACATACTTGAGCTGGCTCGGATCGAGGCCGTTGTTGCCGATCTTGCCAACTTCCGACAGCAGGTTGCCGTTTTGATCGACTACGGTGACGTTCTTGGTCGGCAGGTCCGGCACGCTGCTGGCCACGAGGTGGACGATGGCGCTGACCTGCTGCTGGTCGAGGCCGCGGCCGGGATGCAGGTTGAGCAGGACGGAAGCGGTCGGCTTCTGCTGGTCGCGCACGAATACCGAGGGCTTGGGCAGGGCGAGGTGCACCCGGGCCGCCGCCACCGCGCCGACGGCGCCGATGGAGCGGGCCAGTTCGCCTTCGAGCGCGCGCTGGAAATTCACCTGCTCGTAGAACTGGGACACGCCCATCTTCTGGTTTTCCATCAGCTCGAAACCGACGCCGCTGGCCTTGGGCAAGCCCTGCGAGGCCAGCTTCAGGCGGGCGTCATGGACTTTATCCGCCGGCACCAGAATGGCGTTGCCGCCTTCCGAAAACTTGTAGGGCACATTCATCTGCTGCAGCGCCGCCGTGATGGCGCCGCCGTCACGGTCGGAGTAGTTCGAGAACAGCACCCGGTAATCCGGCTGCTGGCTCCACAGGTAGATCACCGCCATCACCGCGATCACGGCGGCCACGCCAAGCATGAGGAAGAAGTTGCGGCCGGCGGTGGTCTGCGCGAATGCAACCAGCGCCGGCTGACGCGGCAGCGCCAGCGCGCCGTCTTCGCCTTCTATCGCCATGATCCAGCTCCCCGAGCGTTGCTATCGAATTTATTGTTCATATGTCCCGTGAGGCCGCCAGAGGGTGGGGGCCTTGGTGCAGGATTTTCCTACAGGAATCATATTTCGATTACGGGAATAGAGGAAATTTTCCCCGGCTAATTGGGGTTCGCCGGCTTTTGCCAGCCTGTTAAGGTGGCGTCGTCAGAAAAACGCTTCCGCCAACCTACAGGTGACGCATGAAAACCGGAATGATCGATGCTAGCCGCATCCAGTCCATGATCGAGCAGCTGAAGACCGCAGCCACCCGGCCGCAGGATGGCGTCGGCCGCGTCGCGCCCTCGGCCAAGCCGGCCGAGAAAGTCGATTTCGCCCAGGCCCTCAAGGCCCAGCTCGATGGCGTCAACGGCGCGCAACAGAAGGCGGAAGACCTGGGCAAACGCTTCACGCTCGGCGACGACAGCGTCAACCTGTCGGACGTGATGATCTCCACGCAAAAGGCGAGCATCGCCTTCCAGACCACCGTGCAGGTTCGCAACAAGCTGGTGTCGGCTTATCATGACATCATGAACATGCAGGTCTGACGCGCAACACCCCGGCGCTCGCAGTGCCGACCGTGACGGTGCGCGGCTTCCCGCGCATGCGCGCCCGATCGAGGCGCCCCGAAGCCAGGCGCATGCGATCCGACCCCTCCTGGAAGCATGGAAGGCAAACCCGTGAAGAATGATGAGACCCGCCGGCTGCAAGCCTTGTGTGCGCTGGGAATCCTCGATACGCCGGCCGAGGAGCGCTTCGACCGCATCACCCGGCTGGCGGCGTCGCTCTTCAACGTGCCGATCGCCCTGATCTCGCTGATCGACCGCGACCGCCAGTGGTTCAAGTCGCGTTTTGGAATGCCGCTGGCACAGACCGGGCGGCACTTGTCCTTTTGCACCCATGTGGTGGAGCGGCGCAATCTGCTGGTGATCCCCGATACCCATGCCGATGTGCGCTTCGCCGCCAGTCCCCTGGTCGTGGGGGCGCCTTACATCCGCTTCTACGCCGGCCAGCCGGTACGGAGCCCGGAAGGCGAAGTCATCGGAACCCTGTGCCTGATCGACACCCGCCCACGCGACCCCGGCGCCATGGATTTCAGCCTGCTGGCCGACCTGGCCTGCATGGCAGAGGAGGAAATCGGCAAGCCGGTCGCCATGGTGCGCAGTTCATTTCGTTCCGGCGCCGACGATACGGCGTCGCGGCGGCTGAGCCTGCACATCGAGCAGACGCCGCTGGCCGCCATTGAATGGGATGGCGAGGTCCGGGTGTCGCTCTGGTCGGCGCGGGCGCGCGAGCTGTTCGGCTGGAGCGCGGTCGACGTGATCGGCCGTCACCCGGGCCAGTGGCGCTTCGTGCACGAGAGCGATGCCGGCAAGGTGGAGGCGGCGGTCGGACGCCTGTTGAATCGCAGCCAGAGCAGCAACGTCTGCCACAACCGCAATTACCGCAAGGACGGCTCGGTGATCGAATGCGCCTGGCACAACTCCGCCATCTTCGATGCCTCCGGCAAAATGGTGTCCCTGCTCAGCCTGGTGCAGGAATTGTCCGGAAGCCCGCAAGCGCCGCGCAATGCCGGAAGCAGTCCCGCGCCGCTGACGGCCGCCATGGAGCAGGCCGACATCGGCCTCGGCCATCTCGGACTCGATGGACGCTGGCGCTGGGCCAGTCGCAGGCTGTGCGACATCCTCGGCTATGGCGCCGAGGAACTGGCTGAATGCGGGCTTGCCGACATCGACCATCCGCAGGCGCCGCATCGCGACGATCCGGTGCGCCGCCTGTTGACCGGGCCGGAGGACAACCTGACGCTGGAAAGGCGTTGCCGCCGCGGGAACGGGGATGACATTCGGGTTAGGCAGACGCTCAGCCTGCAGCGTGGGAACGACGGTGCGCCGGCTTACATCGTCTGCACGATGGAAAGCCTGTGCGCTTGAGCGCAGCCGCGGAAGGCGCCGAAACGGCGCAGGTTCAGCCCAGACCGGTCGTCTTGGCGTTCTGCTCGCGCTCGAGCCTGGTGATGTAGCGCTGCACCGCCGCCAGCATGGGGCGGGGAATGTCGACGAAGAGGCAGCCCAGGCGATTGGCGAATTTGCCATTCGGCAGGCGCACATGCATGCAGTTGCGGATCTCGAGCGTGGCCACGATCAGGGTGCCGCCGGGGAAGTCGATGCGGCAGTCGCGATACTCGGTGCCGATGGCCGGATTCAGCACGCCTTTTTCATCGAGGATGGCGATGCCGCCGCCGCTGACGTTCTTCAGCGGAACCACCACGGTGGTGTTGCGGTTCTCGCCGACCATCGGAATCTGCATGGTGCAGCGGGCGGGGTTGATCAGCGGCGTGGGAATGCGGTAGTGCTGCCGGCGCTGCAGGCGGATCACGGACGTCGGAGTCGGGATGCGCAAGGCGGGGCGGTCGTTGTGGAGGCACTCTTCGGCCGAGCCGGAGAAGAACAGGATGCGGATCTTGTCCACCAGCGTCTCGAACAGGATGTCGTCGCATTCCAGGATGCGCCGATGCACGGCGTCGTCCTGCGCGCGATCGAGCACGACGACATCCTCTTCGGGATCCACGTCGAGCACCGAGGTGACGACGCCCTGCTGGCCGCCGTCCACCTCGATGGAGACGAACTGGTTGGAATCCCGCATTCCTCTCAGCAGAGCCAGTATCTCGCGACGCGAAGTGATTTGATAGGAGCTGAGGTCGTCGTTGCCGAGCTTTTTCTCGAGAGTCATGGCTTGTGATCGGATGCAGGGAGGCCGGCATCGCCTCGCTGCCCCGCATCGGGGCCGGGCAAGCGTTGCGCGGCGTCGATATGGTAAAGCCATGCGAGCAATTCCGCCACTACCCGATACAAGGCAGGCGGGATATTTTTGTCCAGATCGACCTGCATCAGCAGCGCCACGAGTTCGCGGGATTGGTGCACGAAGACGCCATGCTCGCGGGCGCGCGCGATGATCTGTTCGGCCACGAGTCCGTTTCCCTTGGCCACCACCCTGGGCGCGGCATCGCCGGCGCCATAGGCGAGGGCGACGGCGTTCTGGCGCTTAGCGGTCTCCATCGCGCGCCACCGTCAGCTGGTCAAGGAAGGTGCCGCTCGCCTCCAGTGAGGCGGCAAGGCGTGACCCATTCGCCTGCAGGGCGGTCGCGGCCGCTTCGCCGTGGGCCTTCAGACTCACCCGGGCGTGGCTGCCCTGTACATGAATTGAAGCGGACACCACGCCCAGGGAGGGCAGCTCGAAGCGGACACTGCTGCTCCAGGCCGCTTCCCCGCTCCCTGCCGAACCGTGTCCGCCGGATTCTTCGCGCACGGTCCATTGCAATTCCTGCCCTGGCCACAGCTGACCCTGCCATTGCAATTCCCGCTGTTCGAGTGCATGCAGTTGAATGCCTACCATGCTTGCCGCTTCCGGCGTGATATGCATGGAAGGCTCCTGCCGGACGACAAGCCGGGCGTCGACTTCGGCGGGCGTCGCGCTGGCAGCGCCTGCCGAATCCGGTGCGGCTTCGGGGACGTCCGGGACGGGGGCGTCCTGGGTAAAGCGTGCCTGGGGTTCTTGCTTGATGGCTTCCAGCGGGCGGCGTCCCTGGACCCACTCGGCCACATGAGATTCGTAGAAGGCGCCGCTGCTCTCCACCGCATGGTGCAGCGCTTCGGCGACTTTGCCGACGTTCGCCGGAAGCGCGTCCTCCAGCAGCGGCTGCGCGGCGCTGACATGCGGAATGTCCGGCCCTCCCTGAAGGGATTGAAGGAGGTTGCTGATCATTCGCCCGGCATCGCTCACGTTCGCCGCCGTACTGCTGCCGGAGCGGGCCAGAAGGAAGGTGGGAATGGGCTCCTTGCCGGCGAAGGTCATGACGATCGAATCGCCTGCAGAAGTGCCGGCGGGCAGCGCCATGCGGGCTTGCGCATCGGCGACGCGAACCAGGAAAGTGCCGTCCTGAAGCTTTGCCAGCACGCTGGCCTGGTAGGCTTGACCGACCGACAGCTGCATCAGCCGCTGCAGGGTATCCCGCTGCGGGCCGGTTGCCGGACTGGACGCGGCAATGGCGGCCGCCGGGCCGGCGGCCTTGGCGCCGCCCAGGTCAGCCCGCTGAATCATGGCGCATCAACCTGTCTGGCTATAGGCACTGGCAAGCTTGCGTTCGGTGCCGGTGCTGTTCATGAGTTCCGACAGCCGGTTCATCCAGGTCTCGGTCAGCGAGCGGATCTCGCGGTCATCCGCCAGGATTTTCTGGAGAATGCGCACTTTTTGTTCGCGTGCCTCGGGCGGCAGCGGACCGGGCGGCTGTGCTTTGCGCAGCATTTCCACCTGCCGGGCGCAATCCGACTCGAGTGCCGTCAATTCGTCCCATTCGCCGGACCGGGCAGCGGCAAGCATCTGATCGGTGAGCGCTGCGACATGCTCGTAGAGACCGATGATTTCGTCACATTCCATGGGTTTTCGCCATCCTTAAGCTGCAATGCTGCGAGCAGGCATGCTGCCGTTGATGCCCGCGGGCGCGCTACCGGTTTCCTGCGCTTTCTTCCCGATCAATTCCCATGCATGCCTGAGGTCCTGGAGAAGCTGTCTTACTTCCTCGAGTTCAGAAGCATTGTTGTGCAGGTTCGCGGTCAACAGGCGATGGCTCATATAGGCGTACAGATTTTCCAGATTCGTCGCCAGCTCCCCGCCCTTTGACTTGTCTAGGCTCGTTCTCAGTCCGCTGTCGATGATCGCGATCGCTTTGGAGATGAGCATGCCTTTCTTGGCAATATCCCCGGCCTGTATGGCGCCGATGGAAGAATTGATAGCCGCAATCGCACCATCGTAAAGCATCAATATCAATACGTGCGGGCTGGCGCTTGTCACCCCAGTCTCGACGCCGACCTTGGCGTAGGCGCTTGCTCCCTTCGTAATGTTTCCAAACATAGAATCTCCAAGATTTTTGCCACGGCACCGCGAACATGGTCCCGTGTAACGGAAGCCGTCGGGGCGCACACCGTCTCGTAACCGGCGCGGCAGGCCGCTTCGGCGCAGACTCGATTTGGTGGTTGCTTGCGCTATTGCCAAATTGTTTCAACCACCGCACTTTACCTTGTTATCGACAGGAGCAAAGCTAACTTTAGAGGCGGATTTGCCGTGTTGTTCTCCGTCCGATCGGACGATTTTGCGGCCTGTCCGTTCAAACATGCATGCCCCGGATATGGGATATGCGCTTGCGGTTCCGCCGTTGTAGGCTGCGAACGTATGTGCCTGCGATGCCAATCCGACAATCCCGAAGCTAAAGAAGCCGGGGCATCGGCCGTTAACTGTTTACTCGATGATGCTGGACGTTCCTCTTGTACTCAATCAGCCGGACAGAATGCGTTTTCGCGTTCATTTCGGCACTTGGGTTTCATGTCGCCGCCAGCATAATCTACGTAACATCTGATTACTCTTTGCTCAATTTATGGCCCTCTCTGCAGACGTGCATGCGCAAGCTCCGGCGGAATCAAACGCGGCGGGGGAACTCGCCCAGCTGACCGATCAGGTTTTGCGGACGGCGGCGACGCACTACAACCAGGGACGGTACGCGGAGGCGGAGGCCTTGTACCGCGAAGTGCTATCGATCATGCCGCAACATGCGGAGGCCAGTCACAACATGGCCGTGCTGCTGGTCCAGACGCGGCGTATCGAATCGTCCTGGCCCTTCTTCGAAGCAGCCATCACCGCCCGTCCCGCCCAGAAGAGCTACTGGCTGAACTACATCGATGCGCTCATCATCGACGAACGCAAGACCGACGCCTGGGAGGCGCTGGAGCTGGCGCAAAAGATGGCAAGACTGAACGCCGAGGAGGTGTCGGATTCGATCGCACGACTGGTGGATTCGGGCTATGCCGCGAAAGCCAATCAGATCCTCGAGCCGGCACAAGCGCAACCGCTGGCCGAGGCGCTGCAAGGCGGCGCGTTGAGGGGCGGAGCGGGGAAAGTGTTGCCTGCAGCGCGCAGGAAGCTGGCGGTGAAGCCCGCCGGCGACAAGGTGGATCGCCTTCTCGATTTATATAACCGCAACAAGCTGGACCAGGCGACCAAGGGCGCCAGGGAATTGACGGAGAGTTACCCGCATTTCGGCCTCGGCTGGAAACTGCTCGGCCTGCTTCTTTACAAGCAGGGCAAAGTGAGCGAGGCCATCCCGCCGCTGCAGGAAGCCGTGGAGCTGCTGCCTGAAGATTTCTATGTGCATGACGCGCTGGCAATGATCTTCAAGGAGCAAGGCCGCTTGAAGGAAGCGGAAACCTACTTCGCGGGAGCGATGGCGGCCCGGCCGGATTGCAGCACGACCCGCCTCAGCCTGGCGTCGATCATCTTTGCGCAGACGCGGCACAAGGAAGTCGAAGCCATGATGCGGGAACTGACCAGGGACGACCCATCATATTTCCCCGCATACCAGTTGCTCGGCCAGGCGCTGAGGGAGCTGGGGCGGCAGGAGGAGGCGGTAGCCTGCCTGCAGAAGGCGGTGGATCTGAAACCCGAATATCTGTATGCCCACAGCACCTTGCTGTTCGGCGTACTGCACAACCAGGCGCTGTCGAAAGAAGACATCTTCAGACGCCATCTGCACTTCGGCAAGGTTTGTGAAACGCTTTCGGCGCCGGCATTCGACAGCCACGCCAATTCCCGGCAAGCGGATCGCCGGCTCAACATCGGCTTCGTTTCGGGCGACTTCTACAACCATGCGGTGGCGACTTTCCTCGAGCCGATTCTGCGCCACCTCGCGCAGGACGAAAGCCTATGCCTGCACGCTTACCATAACACCTACAAATTCGACCACTATACGGAGCGGCTCAAAACCCATTTCGCGCATTGGGAATCGGTATTCGAACTGCCCGACCAGGTCGTCGCGGAGAAAATCCGCTCGGACGGCATCGACATCCTGGTCGACCTCTCAGGCCACACCGGTTCCAACCGGCTCGCCACGCTGGCCAAGAAGCCTGCGCCGATCCAGGCCAGCTGGATCGGCTATCCGGGTACCACCGGGCTGAAAGCCGTCGACTACTACCTGGCCGATCCTTACCTCATGCCGCCCGGGAAGTTCGACAGTCAATTCACCGAGAAAATCGCCTACCTGCGGGCTCAGTCGCCCTTCAGCCCGCCGCGCTATTCGCCGCCCGTCAACGCTCTGCCGGCGCTGCGCAACGGGTTCATCACCTTCGGCAGCTTCAACCGGATAAACAAGCTGAGCCAGGACGTCATTCGCCTATGGTCCAGGCTGTTGCTGGCCGCGCCCAACGCCCGCATGTTCCTTGGAGGGATGCCTCCCGAAGGCGAATACGACTGCCTGATCGAATGGTTCGAGCAGGAAGGCATCGGCCGCGACCGGCTTGAGTTTCACCCCCGCGCAGGCACGCCGGTCTACCTGCAGATGCACCACCATGTTGACGTGTGCCTGGATGCCTTTCCCTATGCCGGCGGCACCACGACCTTGAATGCGTTGTGGATGGGCGTGCCCACCTTGACCATCACGGGCGCGACATTGCCGACGCAGATTGCGGCCTGGAGCCTGAATCAGCTGGGGCTCGGCGAATTCGTGTCGGAGGGTGAAGAGGAGTTCATCCGGAAGGCGCTGTTCTGGACGGAGAATCTGGAACAGCTTGCATCCCTTCGAAGCGGAATGCGCGATCGATTCGAACAATCGCCGCTCATGCGGCCGGACGATATCGCGAAAGACTTGAGCAGGCTGTTCAGAGTCATGTGGCAGCGCTGGTGTGCAGGCGAGCCGCCGGCTGTCATCGGGACCGACGGCATCTGACATGGCACCACAAAGGGTGACGGACGAATTACAGGAAGCACCCGCCAAATTGCATAAGAACTGGGAGGTTCAAGACATGGCGCAAAAACCGATTTTCGTGACGCAGCCCTACATGCCTCCGCTTGCCGAGTTCCTTCCCTACCTCGAGGAAATCTGGCAGAACCGGGTGCTGACCAACGGCGGACCGTTTCATCAGCAGCTTGAGCAAGCATTGGCAGACTATCTGGGCGTCAAGCACATCGCGCTGTTTGCCAACGGTACGCTTGCCCTGGTGACCGCCTTGCAAGCGCTGAGAATCAACGGAGAAGTGATCACCACGCCATACTCGTTCGTCGCCACCGCGCATTCCCTGCTCTGGAACGGAATCAAACCGGTGTTTGTCGATATCGATCCAGTTTCTCTCAATCTCGATCCGGCGAAGATCGAAGCGGCGATCACGCCCCAGACGACGGCTATCATGCCGGTGCACTGCTACGGCAGGCCTTGCGACGTCGACGCCATTCAAAAGATTGCGGATAACTATAATCTGCGCGTCATCTACGATGCGGCTCATGCGTTCGGCGTCAAGGACGAGCAGGGAAGCATACTCAGCCACGGCGATCTATCCGTGCTCAGCTTCCACGCCACCAAGGTGTTCAACACGTTTGAAGGCGGCGCCATCGTTTGCCCCGACGCCAAGACCAAGCAGCGGATCGACCATCTGAAGAACTTCGGCTTTGTCGATGAAACTACCGTGGTCGCCGCCGGCATCAACGGCAAGATGAGCGAGGTGAATGCTGCCTTCGGGCTGCTGCAGCTCAAGCATATCGATGCGGCCTTGGGCAGGCGGAAGGAAATCGATACAGTGTATCGGCGGGAACTGACCAGCGTGCGCGGCATCACTTGCCTTGAGAGCGTTGCCGGCGTGCAGCCGAACCACGCCTATTTTCCGGTGCTGGTCAGCGCCAACTACCCGCTGACGCGGGATCAGCTGTATGCGCGCTTCCGCGAGCGTAACGTGATGGTCAGGCGCTATTTCTATCCCTTGATCTCCGACTTTCCGATGTATCGAGGGCTGCCCTCGGCACAGCGATCAAACCTGGCCGTGGCCGCGGGCGCAGCCGACCGGGTGCTGTGCCTTCCAATCTATCCGGATATGTCGGATGCCGATCAGCAGCGGGTGATCGACATCATCCGCGAACCGTTTTCGGAGGAGCCGGCCCCGGCGCAGGCTGCCGACGCCGTCTTATGATCCGGCCCGTTTTCGCATGAGAGAAACGCAGGAATGAAGCTGGCGATCATGCAGCCCTATCTGTTCCCCTACATCGGTTATTTCCAGATGGTGGCGGCGGCGGACAAGTTCGTCTTTTACGACGACGTCAACTTCATCAAGAATGGCTGGATAAATCGCAACCGCTGCCTGCATCAAGGCAAGGCGCATTACTTCACCGTGCCGCTATCGAACGCCGGATCGTTCCGTGAAATTCATGAAGTCGAGATCCAGCCGGATACGGTATGGCGAAGGAAGATGCTGGCCCTCATCCGCCATGCCTATGCCAAAGCCCCTTGTTTCGATCCGGTTTTCCAATTGTTCGAGCAGACGATATGTGCCGATCAGGCCGGCATAGGCGAGATGGCCAAGCAGAGCGTTTCCTCGGTCATGCATTATCTCGGCTTTGACGCACAGATAGTCTGGTCGTCTTCCCGCTATGGCAACCGGAATCTGAAAGGGGAGGCGCGCGTGATCGACATCTGCAGGCATGAAGGCGCGACCGATTACGTCAATCTGCCCGGCGGCCGAAGCCTATACCAGCCGCAGGCCTTCGCCGACAACGGCATCCGTCTTGAATTCATTGCGCCGAACCTCAAGGCCTACGACCAGCGGGCAGCATCATTCGTCCCGGGCTTGTCCATCATTGATGTGCTCATGTTCAATCCTCCTGAAGAGGTGCGTCGCATGGTGACAAAAGGCGAGGGCGAAGAATGAGTGACGCCATCGGCGGCTATTTTTCGCTCGAAGTCCCGCGCTTCGATGGATTTCCTTATCCCGTGGCCCATCGATTTCAATCGGCCCGCGCGGCCTTTGCCGCGCTGCTCGATCAGGGCCGCCCGGCACGCGTCTGGATGCCCAGCTATTTATGCGACGCCATGCTGGAGCCGCTTGCGGCGGCCTCGGTGCCGACATCCTTCTATTCGCTGGATGCGGACTTTATGCCGGACGGCAGCTTGCAGCCGGGCGAGTCGGACTGGATTCTGTATGTGAACTACTTCGGTCTGCACGGCGAGTCGGCGAAGGCGGTGGCAACCCGCTATGGTTCCCAGCGCCTGATCGTCGACAATTCCCAGGCCTTCTTCTGTCCGCCTGAAGAAGTGTTGGCCACGTTGTATTCGCCGCGAAAATTCTTCGGCGTGCCGGATGGTGGATTGCTCGCCTGCGCAGCGTTCACGCCGGTCGCACCGAGTGAGGACGAACGGTCGCCGTCCCGCAGTCTGCATTTGCTCACCCGGCTCGATGGCGCAGTTGAAAAAGGCTATGCGCAGTTTCAGGAAGCCGAGCGGAGCTTCTCCGACGTGGCGCCGAAGCGCATGTCGCGCCTGACGAATGCGCTTCTGGACGGAATCGACTATGACGCCGCCCGGCGGCGTCGCAATGCCAATTTCCGCCAGCTTGACGATGCGCTCGCTCATGTCAATGAGTTCAGTTTCGCAGCATCCGAGCAGAACGGACCGCTTTGCTATCCGCTGCTGAGCCGTGACGAGGGGCTGCGCGACGCATTGATTGCCAACCGGATATTCATCCCGCGTTATTGGCCCGATGTCCTGCAGCGGGTAGGACCCGGCAGCCGCGAAGCAGCGTGGGTGAACGCAGTGCATCCGCTGCCATGCGACCATCGCTACGGCGAGTCCGACATGGCGCGCATTATCGAAGTTGTAAGGAAAAGGATTTCAGCTTGAATATCAAGGGCAAGCGCGTCGTATTGAGGGCGCCGATCATGGCGGACACGCCCCTCCTTCATCAATGGGCCAACGATCCGGAACTCTGGGCCAGTTTGGTGGGCTGGCATTTTCCCTATAGCGCCGGCTCGGCCGAGAACTGGGTGAGAAATTATGATGGCCGCTCCATTGACTCGATTTCACTTTGCATCGAAGACGAGGAACTCGGACTGATTGGAACGGCATCCCTCAAGCCGATAAACTGGAAGGACCGCAACGCTTTCTACGGCATCATGCTCGGCGACCCCAATACGCGCGGCAGGGGGCTGGGGAAGGACGCTGCCATGGCGATCATGCGGTATGCCTTCGATGAACTCGATCTGGTGCGGCTGGATACCGAGATTGTCGGCTCGAACAAGGTGTCGCTGGAATTCCATGTCCAGGCATTGGGCTGGAAGATCGAAGGCGTGAAGAAGGACTGGTTCTACCGCGACGGCAAGCGCCATGACAAGGTCATTGCCGGAATCACGGCGGATGATTACCGCCTTGGCAGCAGTTCCTATTGGAAGGCATGAAATGAAATTCCTGTCGGTTTCCGAATCCGATTTTCTGTACGAGATGGCGGTCAATGGCGCCTGCGTGGTGGAGCATGCCGTAGATCCCGGTTTATGTGAACGGATGAAGGAGGACGCGCATTGGTACTACCGGCAGATGCGCCCTGTGCAAATAGCTGCGGGCCTGGAAGAGATCAGCCAATGGAGCGCCCACCATACCTGCGGCCGCCATGACGGGATCCATGCCTTCCTCGACAGCGCGGTGATCGAGCCTTATATATCGGCTTATTTCGGAAACAAGCCTTTCATCCTCAACACGATCGGCACGGCCATCAATCCGCCCATCGCGGAAACGGGGCGTTACGAGCATGGCCATAAATGGCACCGGGACATTCGCACCTACAACGGCAATGACGCCAGACAGCTGCTGATCGCGCTGGTGCTGCTCGATCCTTTCACGATCGACAATGGCGCGACCGAAGTGCTCTTCGGAACCCATCATCATGCGGACTTCCCGCCGGCGAACTTCATCGAGCGCTTCAAGCGGACCATGACCGCTCCGCGCGGCTCGGTACTTTTCATGGATGGAGATGTGTGGCACCGGGCGGGTCAAAACCATTCCAATGCATTTCGCATTGGTCTGAGCTGCGTATTCACGCGGCCCTATCGCAAGCAGCAGATGGACTACCCCCGCTATCTGCCGGAAAGCTACGCGAGTTCGCTCTCCCCCGGGATGCGGCAACTGTTCGGCTTCAATGCCCGGATGCCTGCGAGCATCGATGAGTGGTACCAGTTGAGCGAAAACCGATTCTACAAATCCGATCAAGGCTAGAACATGCGCGACTTCAATCTCGAATTCAGCGACCGCTTCCAGAAGTATCAGCACGATTTCGATGCGGTGGTCAGGCACTATCTGCTCAAAGCCGTCTCTCCCTTTCTTGGCGACGGCATCAAGGCGCTCGAACTCGGTTGCTACAAGGGCGACATGACGGAACAGATTCTCGACTATGTCGGCGATCTGACCGTGGTCGAAGGGGCAAGCGTGCTCGCGGATGCGGTAAGGGAACGGTTCCAGGGAAGGGTCAAGGTGGTGAATTCGACCTTCGAGGCGCTGACCATGGAGCCGATCTACGATGTCGCGTTTCTGGTGCATACGCTGGAACATCTGGACGACCCGATTGCCATTCTGAAGCGCATCCAATCCTGGCTGAAGCCGGGCGGCAAGCTCATTGTCGCAGTGCCCAACGCCAATGCATTATCCAGGCAGATCGCGGTCAAGATGGGACTGATCGATTTCAACGCGGCGGTCACCCCGGCTGAGGCAAGCCATGGCCATCGCATCACCTACGCCAGCGATATGCTCGACCATCACCTTCGGCAAGCGGGGCTGCAAGCGGTTGATGAAGGCGGCATCCTGCTCAAACCGCTGGCAAATTTCCAGTTTGACCTGGCTCTGCGTGAAAAGATTATTGACGAAAAATATCTGGATGGCTGCTTCGAACTGGGCAGGAAATATCCGGATCTCTGCGCCAGCCTTTACCGTGTTTGTGCGAGCCGTTAAGGCGCTCGATTCAACACAATCCAATCCGGCGACGGATTGACTCAAATCCACGAAGGAGCAGGCGCTTCCGCTGCGCCTTCGTCGCTCATCCGGCAAGGCCGTGGCCGTATATCGCGTCCCTTCTTTTGCCAGTTCATCATCGGCTTGCAGCGCCTGCTGCGCAATCCTGTCCCGGAAGTTCCGCAAGCTTTGTCATTCCTGAAACACGGCATGGCGCAGTCTGTGGTGCGGTGGTGCCGCTGCGCCAATCTTCCTTCCATGCTCTCCGCAACCGTCGATATTGGTAATGAATGCAGTGGGTCTTGCTGCGACTTTCTGGCGCCGGGGAATGCAGCGCGCCGAACCTGCGGGACTTCGAGTCGTATGCGGGGCGATATCAGGCGAAACGACTGCTTATGTAGGTTGGCCGCCCACGCCCAAGGTGAATGAGGAGTGCGTAGGTTGCATCAGTCCGAAGTGTGGGTGCGATCTTTAGGCCAGAACAGGCATCGAGCGGAGCACAGGCGGTTCGGCGCTATGCGAAGCATTGATGAAATGGCACGTGTTCCGCGTTGGTCCGGTCGACGGGAAGCAGGCTTTCGCAATGGCCCTTTGCCGGCTTCGCTCCCTCGCAAGTGCCATTCGCTCCAGCAAGTCCGGACGCAGTCAATTGTGTTGATTAAAGAAATGGCAACCCCTTTCGCATCGCTTATTTCGAGGCTGCAAAATTTTCGAAAAATGTTCTCAAGTAATTCTGGAAGTGTCCGTTAAGAAATTTAAACTCGGTGAGCAAGCGAAACAAAGTCGATAGACAGGCCAGCCGAGACGTGATGAAACAAACCTTGCCAGGAGAGCTAACATGTCCGTCATCAACACCAACATCGCTTCGATCAACACCCAGCGCACCCTGAATTCTTCCCAGGCTGACCTGCAAACCTCGATCCAGCGCCTGTCCTCCGGACTGCGCGTCAACAGCGCCAAGGACGATGCAGCCGGCCTGTCGATCGCCACCAAAATGGATTCGTCGATCCGCGGCATGAATGTAGCCGTTCGCAACGCCAACGACGGCATCTCCATGGTGCAGACTGCGGAAGGCGCGCTCGGCACCATCTCCGACGCACTGCAGCGCATGCGTGAACTGGCCGTTCAGTCCGCCAACGGCAGCAACGGCGCCGCCGAGCAGAGCAACCTGGACCTCGAATTCCAGCAGCTGAAAAGCGAGATCGGCCGCGTGCGTGGCAACACCACCTTCAACGGCAATGACCTGCTTGGTTCCGCCGCAACTTCGGCAACCCTGCAAATCGGTGCCGGCACGTCGTCGGGCGATTCGCTGACCGTCAGCTTCTCCGATATCGCCAGCAGCACCACCGGCTCCGGCTTCGCCGCCGTGACGGCAAGCAGCGGCAGCGATATCACCAGCGCCGCCAATGCAAAAACCGCAATGAGCAACATCGACCAGGCGCTGAAAGAGATCAACACCATGCGTTCCACCTTCGGTGCAGCGCAGAACCGGTTGAACTACGCAATCAACAACCTGCAGACCTCGACCGAAAACACTTCCGCCGCCCGCAGCCGGATCATGGATGCCGACTACGCTTCGGAAACCGCAAAACTGTCGCGCAACCAGATTCTGCAGCAGGCCGGTACCGCGATGCTCGCTCAGGCGAACGCCTTGCCCCAGGGTGTGCTCTCCCTCCTGCGCGGCTAAGCCTGGTTGACAATTCGGTTCCATGAAAACGGGGGGATTTTTCCCCCCATTCGTGTTGTAGGGAGGAGATATGGCAGTCTCATCGATAAATGCCGGCGGAGGCGCTGATCTGGTTGCCGCGGCTTCGACCGCTTCGTCACGTCAGGTGCGCTTGGCGAGCGAGCCTCCGTCGACTGGAGGCGCGAAACAGGCGTCGCAGGCGGCATCTTCAGGAAGAGAAAGTGAAGCTGAGCTTGATGCCGCCCTCAAGGAGTTGAACGATCTGGGAAGGTCCATCGGCCAGGGCATCGAGTTTTCGGTCGATCAGGATAGCGGCAGAACCATCGTCAAAGTGGTCGATTCGTCCACGCAGGAAGTGCTCAGGCAAATTCCGAGCAAGGAAGTGCTGGAGATGAACCGTTCCATCAGCAAAATGCAGGGACTGCTCGTGAGAGACAAGGCATAATAGCGTCTGTGCTTTTGGGTGCAGGGTGCCCGATTTTTTGATGAGGTTGACATGGCCCTTACTTCAGCCGGAATCGGCTCCGGCCTAGACATCGAAACGATCATCAGTCAGCTGATGTCGGTGGAACAGCAGCCGCTCAATGCGCTCAAGACCAAGCAGAGCAGCTACAACACCAAGCTTTCGGCGTATGGCACCTTGAAGAGTACGGTGGCGTCGTTGCAGACGTCCCTGAAGGCCTTGACCACCACATCGTTCACGGCGCGCACGGCGACGTCGAGCGACGCAACCGCCGTCGGCGCAAAGGCATCGTCCACCGCAATTGCCGGCAGCTATTCGATGGTTGTCGACAAGCTGGCGCAGCAGCAGAAGCTCGGATCGACCGACGTCGATTACGGGACGACTTTTACTGGCGGCCTCAGCATCAACATCGGCAGCAAAAGCGTCAACGTTTCGCCACCGACGGCGCCCGCCACCTACACGCTGAGCGACATCGCCAGTGCAGTGAATTCGGCCGGCGGCGACGTGACCGCAACCGTCATCAACACCGGAACCAAGAACCGCCTCGTGCTGACGGCAAAGGCGACCGGTGAGGCTTCGGCGATGACGGTCTCCTTCACCGGGGATACCTCGGTGCTCGGCACCAGTGGCAACGCCTCGGGAATGCAGGTTCTGCAGGCGGCACAGGACGCGAAATTGACCATCGACGGCGTTGCGATCAGCCGCGCTTCCAATGAAATCGCCGACGCGATTCCGGGCGTGACGCTGAACCTGCTGAAGGAGAGTCCGGGAACACCCGTCAAGGTCTCGGTCAGCCAGGACACGTCCGGCGCGCGCACAGCCATATCGAACTTCGTGGATGCCTTCAACAAGATGCGCACTACCGTGAAGGATATGACTGCATTCGACGTGACGACCAAGAAGGGCGGTGTGCTGAGCGGCGATTCCGGCCCGCGGTCGATCGCCGATAACTTTCGCGCCGAGATGGGCAAGGCCAGTACTACCACGGGTACCATCCAGACGCTGTCCGACATCGGCATCCGCTTTCAGCGCGATGGCAGCCTGATGATCGAGGACAGCAGCAAGCTGCAGGCAGCGCTGGACAGCAATTTCGACAATCTGACGAAATTCTTCAGCGGCACCGACGGCGTGGCGACCCGCATGCTGACAGTGGCAAACACCATCCTGGGAACGGATGGCGTAATCTCTTCCAGAACGACCGGACTCCAAACCGCCATACGGCGCAACACGACCCAGCAGGATGCATTGCAAGCCCGCCTGGGTCTGACTGAAAAACGGCTTCGAGCACAGTATGGAGCGCTGGACACGGCCCTGACCAGCATGAAGTCGACCAGCAGCTGGCTTACCGCGCAGCTCGGCAGCGCCTGAATTCCTTCATGAAAAAAGCGAGGCGCCAGGCCTCGCTTCTCATCCTGCAAGCCCGTTCATGGGCGATCAATCGGCAATGACCACCCGGTTCTTGCCCGCCTTCTTCGCCTTGTAAAGCGCCTTGTCCGCCCGGATGATCACGCTGCGCTGATCCTCATCCGCGCCGAGCATCGCCACGCCGGCGCTGAAGGTGATGAGCAGTCGTTCGTTGTTGTACATGAAGATGCGCTTGGTCAGCTCGCGCTGAACCCGGGTCACGGTCTGGGCGGCGGCATCCAGCGGCGTGTCGGGCAGCACGATCAAAAACTCTTCGCCGCCGAATCGCGCGATGACATCCATGGTGCGCAGCGTATCCTTGATCACCCGGACCAGGTGCACCAGCACCTGATCGCCAGCGCTATGGCCATGGGTATCGTTGAGGCGCTTGAAGTCGTCCAGGTCGAGCAGGGCGATGCACAGGGGTGCCTGCTTGCGCTGTGCCCGGGCCAGTTCGCGATCGAACACGTCGTCGAGTCCGCGCCGGTTGAGGCTGCCGGTGAGGGCGTCTTCCCGCACCAGTTCGCTCATTTCCTGCAGCTTGCTCTCGAGTTCGTGGATCCGGGTTTCCGCTTCATGCGCTTCCTGCCGCGCCGCCAGCATCTGGTCGCGCGAGCGCAGCGCTTCGGATTGTGCGTTGCGCGTCTCGCGCATCACATCGTCGAGGATGACGTTGAGCTCGGCGATGTCCTTGGCGGTGCTGATCTTCTGCGAATAGCGATCAATTTTTTCATGGTAATCGCCGGTGCTGGCGGCGACCTGGCCAAGTCGGTCGATGAAGGTCAGCATCATGTCCTTCATCTTGGCCTTGGTCTGGCTCAGGCTGTGCTTGAGCGCGCCCTGCTTGTAGATGACATCCTTCATGCTGCGGGTGGCTTCCAGCAGCGCGCCATGGCTGATCGGGCCGGACAGCAAATCCTGGATGCCGGCGACTTGTCCGCGCAGCCAGCTGTCGTCATCGATCAACTCGCCGATGTTCTCCAGCAGCAGGCGAAAGAGCTGCAGCAGCAGCTCATGCTGCTCCGCCCGGTCGCCGCTCTTGAGTTCGATGCGGAAGCAAAGCTGCTTCAGCCGGCCGCCCGCATCATTGAGCTCCGTTTCGGTGGCGGCCCGCTTGATGGTTTCGGCGAGGTTGTCGGCTTCGGCGACCAGCTCCGGCGAATCCTGGAGCAGCGAACCAATGGCCAGCGTCAGCGTGCGCGCGAGAAGGTCGCGCAGCATGCGCATCGATGCCGGCTCTGCTCCAAGGGCGGCGCTTCTTGCGCCGTCGATGACGATCGAGGGCGTCGAACTGGCCTGGACCGGGGCAATCACCGGCGCGGGACGCTTTTGCAGATGATCCTTCAGCAGCACGGCCATCTGGCTGGCATATTCTTCCCAATCCTGCTGCTCCAGGGCATTGGCGAGCCTGCTCCCGATCGCAGGCAGCGGCGCCGGCGCGGTTTTCAATCCCTGCGCCAGATCGGCGAGCAGCAGTTCCGTCTGGGAGACCTCCGGCACGCCGGCAATCTCTTCGTAGATGCGGCGGTATGCATCGGGCGTGGGAGCGATTCGCCGCGTCGCCAGACGGCGGAAAGCCTCCCGTGCGATTTCGGCCGGGCTGGCGGATTCGGGGCGGGGCGGCTTGTCTTCCATTGCGGTCGTGCTCCAGGCTGATGACGGTTTGCAGGGATGTTAAGACACACGGCATCCCGCCCATGAATGGATCAGGGCAGAAAACCCGCGCCAGTTTTCCTCTTCCGTGCCTGATGAGGGCGGCAAGCCGCCTATTCGACCAGGTTGTTCTTGATGGCGTAATGCGTCAGCTCGGCGTTGTGCCTGAGTTTCATTTTTTGCAGCAAGCGGGTGCGATACATGCTGATCGTCTTCACCGACAACGACAGCTCGGCGGCGATGTCGCTCACCGTTTTGCCGGAGGCGATCATGATCAGTGTCTGGAATTCGCGGTCGGAGAGCGTCTCGTGCGGCGGCACTTCCCGGTCTTCGCCGATCTGGTTCGCCAGTTCCTGCGCCAGCGCCGGGCTGATGTACTTGCGCCCGGAGGCCACCTGCCGGATCGCCTCCACCAGCTGGTCGGGAGCGCTCTGCTTGGTCAGGTAGCCGGAGGCGCCGGCCTTGAGCGAACGGATGGCGTACTGGTCTTCGCGGTGCATCGACAGCATCAGCACCGCGACCTTCGGCATTTCCTTCTTTACCTGCTTCAGCACCTCGATGCCGCTCTTGTCCGGCATCGATATGTCGAGCAGCATGACGTCGGCATCGGTCTTGCGCGCCAGTTTCACCGCATCCGCGCCGTTGTCGGCCTGGCCCGCCACCGCCATGTCGCGCGAGTCGGCGAGAATCTGCTTGAGGCCTTCGCGCACGATGGCATGGTCGTCGGCGATGATGATCTTGATGCTCTTTGCAGCCATAACTTCCTCTGGTTCAGCCCGCCCTGGCGGCGAGCGGAATGCGCAACGACACCATGCAGCCGCCTCCCGGGGCGCTGCCGACCGTGAGGCTGCCGCCGAGGGCGCTGGCGCGCTCGGCCATGCCGCGGATGCCGAACGACTTCGGCTTCAACCTGTCGGTGGTGGCGATGCCGCGGCCGTTGTCGCACACTTCTAGATGGACGCCGCGATTGGTGCGGGCGAGCTTGACCCTGACCTCGGAGGCCTGCGCATGCTTGCCGATGTTGGTCAGCGCTTCCTGGAAGATGCGGAACAGGGCAGTGGCTTGGTCGTTGTGCAATTCAATGTCTTTCTTGTTGCAGGTGAAGCTGCAGGGAATGCCCGCATGCTTTTCGAATTCCTTCGCCTGCCAGTCGATGGCGGCGACGATGCCGAAGTCGAGTATTCCCGGCCGCAGATCCACCGTGATGCGATGCACCGCCTCGATGGTGCGGTCGATGAGGGAATTGACGTAGCTTGCCTTTTCCGCCAGCTCGGCATCCTCCGGCGAGAGCCGCCGGGCCAGCAGCGTCATCGCCATCTTGATGGCGGTGAGATTGCCGCCGAGGTCGTCGTGGATTTCTCGGGCGATGCGGGTGCGCTCGTTCTCCTTCACCGTCTGGATGTGGGCCGACAGTTCCGCCAGCTGTGCCCGGGAGCGCTTGATTTCCGCTTCCTCGAGCTTGCTCTGCGTGATGTTGGTCATGATGCCTTCCCACTGGATTCCCTGGCCGGCGAGCGCGCGCGGCGTCGAGCGCAGGTTGATCCACTTGATGTCCTTCCATTTTTCGATCCAGAGCCGGCCTTCCCAGTTCCAGGCTTTCATGCCGGTCGCCGATGCCTGCATCGATTCGAGATAGGATGGCCTGTCTTCCGGCAGGATCAGTTCCAGGAACAGGCGGGAATTGGCGCGCAGGCGCTCGGCGCTGATGCCGAGCAGTGCTTCGCAGCCGTCGCTCAGATATGGAAAGCTCACGCTGCCGTCGTCACGCAGCAGGAACTGGTACACCAGGCCCGGCGTATGCGAGACCATGGCTTGGATGCGGGCTTCCGACAGCTGCAGCGCGCGCTCGGATTCCTGGCGGGCGCTGATGTCATTGCCGATGACGATGTAGACCGGCTTCTCTGCGGCGGCGCAGTAAGAGATGCGGTACTCAACCGGGTAGCAGCTGCCATCGCGGCGCACATGGACGGTATCGAATTGCAGGCTGCCGGACAGCCCGTCGGCAATCGCAGCAAGGCGGTGGTCGAGCTCCTCCAGCGAACAGTCGCGGTTCAGATCGGCCAGCGTCATGCCGCGCAGCTCGTCGTCGCGGAACTGCAGGTTGCGGCGACCGGCGTCGTTCACCTGCACCAGCCGCAGGCCATGAGGCTCAACGACGTAGATCTCGTTGAACGTGCCCTGCATGACGATAGGCAGCCACTCTGCTTGCATGATCTCTTGTCGGTTAGTGCCGCTGGCGGGGGCGTCGGTTCGCATCAAATCGCCGCGCGGGTCGACATCCGTCTGAATGGAATCGAGCACGGGCGGCATCAGGCCTCCGCGTGGCGAGGGAGGCGGACAGCAACGCCTTGCTTCACGCCCATTCCCGTTGCACGTTTCCGGTCGCCGGGAGGGTTCGTGGACGGGCGAATGCCGGGATCCGGACCAAATTGTCTGACAAGGGACTTGTGCACCCGGAATTCGTTCATCGACTCAACATCTCCGCTCGGTGGACACCGCCGCACCATTCAATGCGCCGTTTGCTGCATTCAACTGCCGAAGTACCCATCGGCTTGGACTGTCTGCAGGGGAGGCTTGAGCCCGACGGATTGAAGCGAAATTTATGCATGCATGACATTAGGCGATTAGAAAAAATGCAACAGGCGTATATGTTCTGGCAGAGATTTCGTAATCGTGAGCAACTTTTGCCAGTGACTCTACCATAAGGCCTTGAAATGTTGAGACAAAATTTTTCCGGAGTCCTCATGGTGAAACGTTCTGGTATGCCCTTTTGGCAGCTGGGAAATGACGGTACGAGTACGTATGAGTTGAGGAAAAATCAATGAAATTGCGATGCGCTTTGTCGCGGGAAGGGGCGTGAAGAGGTGTGAAGTGGTGTGGAAGAGGGCGTTGGGCTGGCGTTGCCCGGCTTGAATCAAGATTTTTGTTGCCGTGCTTACCAAGCGATTGAACCCGTGCTATACTTTTGTTCTTCGCGGCTGTAGCTCAGCTGGATAGAGTACTTGGCTACGAACCAAGGGGTCGTGGGTTCGATTCCTGCCAGCCGCGCCAGTTTTATCAAGGGATGGATCGCAAGATCCATCCCTTTTCTGGTTTACGGCGCGTGTTTTTTCAGGCAGCTCATGGCGAGTTCCCGCCCCCGCCCGCTCTCCCTTTCGGCAATTTCCCGAATTACCCTGCCGTTCCCGTGCCGGCTGCATCCTTGCTCGCTCTGGCAACCGATTTTTCGACCATCAGAAAAAAGTGCGCCTTGATGCCGAAGATCCGCTTGTGGCCCACGTCGTGGCGCGGTGTTCCGGGCAGCAGCGAGGCAAGGCGGTAAAGGGTCGCCGATCCGCAGGGTTCCAGCGTCCCCTCCGAGGCCCATGCGCCTTTGCCGAGCAGTTTCAGCATTCCCCGCCACACCGGCTTGGGCAGCCAGTGCAGCAAGGGCAGGCCGGTATCGAATTGGATGGGATGCCAGCGGTTGCCGCAAGTGATGAACAGGCCCTTGCGGGCGATGCGGGAAAGTTCGCTCAAGAGTTCATACTGGCGTTCGAAGCCGCCGACATGCTCGAGCACTTCGTCGCAGTAGATCCAGTCGAACTGCGCATCGGCGTAAGGCAGGCGAAGACTGCGAGCACCGGGGTCCTGCGCCGTTTGCCAGGGCAGGGCATAGGAGATGATGGTATTGCGCTGCCTGCCTTCCGCCGAGCCGATCAGGCGGTCGGCGCTGTCCGAGAACGGGCTGCGCTGCATGCAGATGCTGAGAATCCGATCCTGCTTCGCATTGCCGACGAAAGCGAAGAAAGCTTCGACCAGCTTGTTCCGCTGCGAGCGGAGCAGCCGTGAAACCGGTCCGCCGGCATGGTGCATTCTCAGTTGCGCATTGACGCCTGTTTTCAATTTTTCCTCCATTTTGCGACATGAGCTTCGCCCGGTACCGCATGATTATTTCGTTCAACGGAGATGGGCCATTTGTCTGCAAACAATCTTTCGTGTCCTGGGTCTGAGGTGCATCACGAGAGAGGAAAATCATTTGCGCCGCATTCATGCGCTGCGTTCCGCGGTGGAAACTGTTGCATGGAATCCATGTCGTTCCGATAAGGGCGATTCCTTGTTAAGAAGGCTAGTGCTAGAATCCGACTCTTTCCAACAAGAGGTTGATGCATGAACAAGACTGAACTGATCAACGCCATCGCTGCCGAATGCGATCTGTCCAAGGTTGCCGCCCAGCGCGCGCTGGATTCCTTCGTGAATAACGTCATCAAGGCTGTGGCCGCTGGCGATTCCGTGCAACTCGTTGGCTTCGGCACCTTCGCTTCCGGCGAGCGATCCGCCCGTACCGGCCGCAATCCGCGCACCGGTGAGGAAATCACGATTGCCGCTGCCAAGACGGTCAAGTTCTCCGCTGGCCAGTCTTTCAAAGACGCCATCAACAAGTAATCGCCCGGGCGAATCACTCGCCCGGCTTCTCATGGTGCGGTTCGGTCAGCCCTGTCTCGACAGCGTTGTCCGAACCGGAACCATTCTCCGCCCGTGCTGATGCCGGGCAGCCCTCCCAACACACCATCCCTTACTTCGGACGCGGATCCGTCAGCGTCATGTCCGGTCGGCTATGGCGGCCGGCGCGCAGTGCATTGGCCGTGATCACCACGGCGCGTGCCACGTTGCGGCACTCTTCCATCATCGCCTGATCGCGATCGAGGGTTTCGTGGCTCGTGGCGTACGGCTCGTAGTAGCCGATGTAGCGTTCCAGTTCCGACATATGGCCGGCCGGCACGAGCCCCATCCAGCCGAGCCAGTCCGACAGGCTGCGCCTGACGCTCTCGATCCCGGCGACGTCGCCATGCACCACCAGGCCATAGGCGCGCCCGGCGAGATGCTTGGGATAGTTCCAGCCCGCTTCTTCGATGGCCTTGGCCTTCTCCGCATTCTTGCCGGAGGTGCTCGTCGGATCGGGATTGCCGCCATCCGCGCACACCATCCGGTCTATCATCAACTTCAACACCGATGGCGCCTGGTACCAGTACACCGGCGTGGCGATGATCACGCCGTGGGCGCTGACCCATTTCTCGTAGATCTCGCCCATCCAGTCGTGGGTCTGATGCAGTCCGTGATTCGGATAGCAGCTGCAGGGCCAGTGGCAGAGCGGCATCGCGGTGGAGACGCAGCCCTTGCAGGGATGGATGCGGCGCTGATAGTCGGAGACCAGCAGGCTCAGATCGAGCATGTCGACATCCGCTTGCTCCGCCTCGACTGCTTCGCGCATGACCTGCGTCATGCGGTAGGTTTTGGACATCTCGCCCGGACAGGTGCCGTCGTTTCGCGCGGCGCCGCAAATCAGCAGAATGCGCGAACGCGTGGACGGGTTCTTCTGCACCTGTTCCGCCTGCAGCAGGCGGTCCCGGGTGGCTCGCCACTCCACCGAGAGGTCATAGTCGGGATCGGCGAAGCCCGCACCTGCCTTCGCTTTTACCGGCGCCTTGTGGCCATGAAGGTAGTTGTCCCAGGCGATCGTTTCGATCTGCGACAGGGCTTCTGCCGCCTGTTCGAATGCCGGGTCGCGAAACGAGTCAAGAAAGCGAAGTCGGAATTCATCCCGGTTCAGCTTGGGCGGCGCCTGTCCGGTACGCGGCTTGGTCATGGCAATCTCCTGATGGCTTCTATGATGCGGATATCGGGCAAGCCGGCATGTAGGCCGGCGCGATGCGGCCCGATGGGCAGCCGGGTCCGCCGGAATAAAAAAGGAGGCCTTGCGGCCCCCTCTACGATGAAGCGATGCGCGGCATGGCGCCGGGCCGGCTCCTTACTTCGCCGCGTTGGCCTTGGCGTCGGCCTTGTCCGCCTTGGCATCGGCGGATGCAGCAGCCTTGTCAGCTTTGGCTTCCGCCACTTTCTTTTCGGCCTTGGCCTTCTTCTTCTCAGCCTTGGCATCCGCCTTTGCGGCTTTCTTTTCTGCCTTGGCGTCGGCCTTGGCATCGGCGGCGGCGGCTTTGCTGTCGCTCGGCGCGGCGGTATGGGCAGCGGCAAGAGCGCCTGAAGAGAACAGGGCGGCGACAAGCAGGGCGAGCAGTTTGTTCATGGCTATCCTTTCTTCTTGAGTTTATTGGTCGGTGAAATTCATGCGTGCATCAGTCAAGGCTCGGCGCAGACAAGCGGAAGCGGTCGCGGGCACATCTGCCTGCGACCGGTCCGCTGAGTGGCAAGGCGGTCAAGCGCCTTACTTGGTCTGGCCGGAAGCCGAGCTGCCCGGCGTGGAAGCGCCGCCGGTGCTGCCCGTGGTGCCGGTCGAGCCTGCCGAGCCGGTGGAACCCGAGGCGGTCGTGCCCGTGCTGCCGGAAGTGCCGCCGGTCGTGCCGCTGGATGCGGAACCGGTGGTGCCTGCCGCGCCCGCCGAGCTGCCGGCGTCGCTGCTGCTGGCGGTGCCGCCCGGGCTGCCGGATGTCGTGCCGGTGCTTCCGGTGCTGCCGGTAGTGCTGCCGGCGCTGCCGGTCGAACCGGTGCTGCCCGCCGAGCCGGCGCCGCCCGACGCGCTGCTGTCGGGGCTGGCGCTGCTGGTGCTGCCGGTGCTGCCGCCCGGCGTGCTGCTGGCGCCGGCAGTCGACGGTGCGGTCGACGTGCTGCCGGCAGCGCCCGTGCTGCTGGACGACGAGGGGGCGCCGGTGCCGCCGGTGCTCGCGCTGTCGGCGTTGTCTTTTTTACCGCAGGCGCCAAGAGCCAGCGCTGCGACCAAGGTTGCAAGCAATGCAGAATATTTCATGGATGACCTCTTCAATGTCTGACTCAGTAAGAAATGACGGTGACGCAATGTCTGTTAGAAGATTCGTAACGAAGCAAAAAGTTTAATTAACGTTGTTGCAAATCAGCGCCCACCTTTGGAAAGGCAAGATGGGTGTCACGACGGCAAAACCGTTGCGGTGCCCTCCGGCATTGCTGTTGCCCGATTGACCACCTTTCCACTTGCTTTGACCCGACGAACGCGAGTGGTTTCATAAATTTTTTGCAATGCCAAGCGGAATTCCGGCGGCCTGTGTCAATTAATGCGCGGGACTGACATAGTCGCGCAGGAATTTCCTTTCGGTGCTGTCCGGAAAAATGATGGTTACCTGGTCGCCGGCGCAGCTCACAACCTGTCCCTCGCCGAATTTCGGCACGGTCACCAGGATGCCCGGCTCGAGCGATATGTCGCGTTCCTCCGGCACCGACTCGACAGGGGCCGGCGCCGCCACGTCGGTCAGCTGTTGCTCCGGCGGATGCAGGCAATTGTCGCAACCGCCGCATTGCTCCCAGGGTGCTTCCTCGCCAAAGTATTCGAGCAGCACGCGCCAGCGGCAAAAGCCGGTATGCGCGTAGAACACCATTCTTTCCAGCGCCTCGCGGTCATGGTCTGCCTTCTTCTCGTAGGCGGCGACGATCTCGGCGAAGGCGCGCCGCGACCCCGGCGTTGCGGTCATCCGGAAATGCAGATTTTCATCCTGCACCAGGTTGCCGGCGTCCTGCAGCAAGCGGAGCGCCACCTGCAGCTTGCCCCCGGGCATCTCTTGCAGCAAGGTCCCGACCGTCTCGGCATCGACCGCGCTTTCCGCCGCCAGCCCCTTGATTGCTTCCAGTACCCGTTCCAGGTCGTCCACGCTGGGGTAATGCCGGGCGAGGAAGAATTGCTGCAGGCGCTTGTCCTTGTAGTGGTAGAGCAGGATGCAGTCAGCGGATTCGCCGTCGCGTCCCGCGCGGCCCGATTCCTGATAATAGGCTTCCAGATTGGCTGGAATGTGGTGATGCACGACGAAGCGTATGTCGCCCTTGTCGATGCCCATGCCGAAAGCATTGGTGGCCACCATGATGCGCACATCGCCGCGCATGAAGGCTTCCTGGTTGGCGCCCCGCTCCTTGGCGCCGAGCTGGCCGTGGTAGCAGGCGGCGCTTTCGCCGGCCGCCTCCAGCGCCGCATGGATCTCTTCGACCGACTTGATCGTGGCTCCATACACGATGCCCGACCCGCGCGAACTGCGGACAATGCCGAGGATCTCGCCCAGCTTCGCCTCTTCATCGCCGGTCTGAATTACCCGGTAATGTAAATTCTCCCGGTAGATGCCGGTGTTCACGATATTCAGCTCGGGCCGCTTCAACTGGCGGCCGATGTCCTCGATCACCGTGGCGGTCGCAGTCGCCGTCAGCGCCAGTACCACCGGATCGCCAAGGGCTTCGATGGCGGCGGCAAGGTGCAGGTAGGCTGGGCGGAAATCATGGCCCCATTGCGAGATGCAATGTGCTTCATCGATGACGAACAGGTCGACCTGATTGCGCTTCAAGGTTTCGATGAACGCCGGATCGGCCAGCCGCTCGGGCGTGGTGAACACGAAGTCGTGCTCGGCTGCCTCGATCTGCGCCAGCACTTCGGCTTCCCTGCGCACGCCAAGGGTGCTGTTGACCTCGGCAGCCGCGACGCCGGCTTCCTCCAGCTTCGATACCTGGTCGCGCATGAGCGAGATCAGGGGCGAGACCACCACCGTGGTGCCCGCCATGCGCAGGGACGGCAATTGATAGCACAGCGACTTGCCGGCGCCGGTCGGCATGATGGCCAGGGTATCGCTGCCGTTCAACACGCTCTCGATCACTTCGCGCTGTCCGGCGCGCAAGCTGCGGATGCCGAAGATCTCGTTCAGGGTCGCCTCGAGGGCGTGCGCTTCGACTTCATCGAGATTGGGAAAGATGGGTTTTTTCCCGCGGGCGGAGGGCCTGCGGCGCGTCGTTTCAGTCGGTGGCGATAAGGTCATTGCGGAGGAATGGCTCGTCAAAAACACCCGCGGATGCAGCATCCATGCCATGAATAAGGGATGGACAAAAATTTCCCTCCGAAAACAAATTTCATTGCCGTTTTTTTGGGCAAAAACCGGATCAAGAAAGTCACCACTTTCGCAAATACACAGTTATAATCAGACTCACCTATTGAAGTCTTAGCTGAGCAGTGCAGTATCGTCTGTCATTTCTTTCTTGCTTCAAAGGATCTACCCGGGCCTCAGGGCTCTCATTAACAGAAATAGGAAATGAAAATGGCAACAGGTATTGTCAAGTGGTTCAACGATGCTAAAGGTTTTGGCTTCATCACTCCGGACGAAGGCGGCGAAGACCTCTTCGCTCACTTCTCCGCAATCCAGTCCAGCGGCTTCAAGACCCTGAAAGAAGGCCAGCGCGTCAGCTTCGAAGTGACCACCGGCCCGAAAGGCAAGCAAGCTTCCAACATCCAGCCGCAGTAATATCGCGCTGAGTTGAAGCAAATAAAAACCCCGGCATGCCGGGGTTTTTGCTTTTACGGGCACTGCGACGCGCGCGGCCGCAGTGCCTTTCCGCCTCCTACTTCACCACCATGCTGGTGAACGGCGCCACATAGGCTTGCAGCGTCACCAGGATGCCGACCAGGCAGGCCAGCGCGATGGAGTGGAAGAACACGTAGCGCAGGATGTCGCCTTCATGGCCGTACCACTTGGTGGCGGTGGAAGCGACCACGATGGACTGGGCGTCGATCATCTTGCCCATCACGCCGCCCGAGGAATTGGCCGCCGCCATCAGCGTCGGGCTCAAGCCGATCTGTTCCGCCGATGTGCGCTGCAAGCCGCCGAACAGCACGTTCGAGGCGGTGTCCGAACCGGTCAGCGCCACGCCCAGCCAGCCAAGCAGCGTGCCGAAGAAGGGATAGAAGGCGCCGGTCTGGGCGAAGGCCAAGCCGAGCGTGGAATCGATGCCGGCGTAGCGGGTGGTGTAGCCCAGCGCCAGCATGGCGGCGATGGTCATCAACGAGAAACGCAGCAGCTTCAGGGTATCCCAGTACACCGCAAACATTTCGCGGATGCGGTAGCCCATGATCAGGGCGGAGATGACCGCCGCCACGAGAATGCCGGACCCTGTCGCCGACAGCCAGTTCAGATTGTAGACGGCCGCTTCCGGCGTCGGCTTGGGCGCCACCGGCGGCATCTTCTGCACCAGTCTGTGCAGCTCCGGCCATTCGAACTTGGGCATGGAGAGCGCATCGAGAAATTTCTTCCACTCGGGGATGCCCCACATCACCACCAGGATAGAGAGGATCAGCCAGGGCAGCCAGGCGCGCATCACTTCGCCGCGGCTGTATTGATGCACGGTGCTGCCGGCGCCGGCAGCTGCCGCCGCCGTCTGCCCGCCCTTGAACTTGCCTTCGGTGGACGTCCATACCTGGGCCGGCTGCCACATCTTGAGGAACAGCGTCAGGCAGGCCATGGAAATCATGGCGGCGCCGACGTCCACCAGCCAGGGACCATGGAAGTTCGAGATCAGGAACTGCGGAATGGCGAAAGCCACGCCGGCCACCAGGATGGCGGGCCAGATGTTGGCCATGCCGCGGAAGCCGCAGAAGGCCCAGATCAACCAGAACGGCACCAGGATCGAGAAGAATGGAAGCTGGCGACCGACCATGGACGATAGCGACATCACGTCGAGGCCGGTGACGCCCGCCAGCGCGATGATGGGCGTGCCGAGCGCGCCGTAGGCCACCGGCGCGGTATTGGCGATGAGCGACAGGCCGGATGCCGCCAGCGGGGCGAAGCCGAGGCCGATCAGCATCGCGCCGGTGACCGCCACCGGCGTGCCGAAGCCGCCGGCGCCCTCGAAGAAGGCGCCATAGGAAAACGCGACCAGCAGCAGCTGCAGCCTTCGGTCGACGGTGATGCCGGTGATGCTGTCCTGCATGACCTTGAAGTAGCCTTTGCGCTCGGTCAGCTGGTACAGGAAGATGACGTTGAGAATGATCCAGCCGATGGGCAGAAGGCCGTTCGCCGCGCCCAGCAGGGCGGATGCGACGGCGGTGGACGCAGGCATGCTGTACCCGATGATGGCGACCGCCAGCGCCGACAGCAGGCCTAGCAGGGCGGCGATATGCGCCTTGATATGGAAGAAGGCCAGCGCCGCCAGCATCACGACGACCGGTATGCCCGCCATCAGCGTCGATAGCACGGCATTGTTGAGTGGATCATAGACTTGCGACCACATGAATGCTCCTTGAAGTTGGTTTTCTTATCCGGGCATTCATCGTGCGCACGCCGCCGCGCTGCTGGGCGGGCAAACCCTCAGGAATGCGAATTGCCGCAATGCGCATTCCTGAGCATCCGACGATGCTCCGGTCCGCCGTTATCAATAGCAGGCGAGGGTGTATATCGTCATGCGATTGCACAACAAATGTGCAATGCAAGCCTTTTCATCATCGCTCCCTTGCTTCCCATAACAAACCATCCGTCTTCATGCCTCAACGGCTGTGGGCTATCGTGGTCGAAGCAGGGTGTCTTCAATCCTTGCGCCAGTAATGCGGATCGGCATAGGCGGAGCGCAGGAAGTCGATGAAGACCCGGATGCGCAGCGGCAGATGGCGGCGCTGGGCGAAGACGGCGTAGATGTCGTTGCCCGGGGCGGCGAAGTCGTCGAGCACGGTGATGAGGCGGCCGGCCTCGATGGCGGCGCCGACTTCCCACATCGAGCGCCAGGCCAGGCCCTTGCCGGCGAGCGCCCATTCATGCAGCACGGCGCCGTCGTTGCAGACCATGTTGCCCGAGATTTTCAGGGTGACGTTCTTGCCGTTCTGGCGGAAGGTCCAGCCGGGCTGGCTGCCGGCGCTGCTGATGGCCAGGCAATTGTGCTTGGCGAGATCGTCGAGCGAGGCCGGCGTGCCATGGCGCCTGAGGTAGTCCGGGGACGCCACCACTACCCGCTTGTTGGTCGCCAGCTTGACGCCGACGAGGCTGGAGTCGGTCAAACTGGCAATGCGGATGGCGACGTCGATGCCTTCGCCGATCAGGTCGACAATGCGGTCGTTCAGGTTGAGCGTGACCGACAGGTCGCGGTGCTCGGCGAGAAAGGAGGGAATCAGCGGCGCCACGTGCTGGCGGCCGAAGCCGGCAGGAGCGGATACCAGCAGATGGCCGCGGGCGCGGGCACTGCGTTCCGCCACCGCCGCTTCGGCGCTCTCTAGGTCGGCCAGGATGCGCTGGCAGTCTTCAAGAAACGTCAGGCCTTCGTCGGTGAGGGCGATGCGGCGCGTGCTCCGCTGCAGCAGCTTGATGCCCAGCCGTTCTTCCAGCGCGTCAAGGCGGCGGCCAATGACGGCGGGGGCAATGCCTTCGGCGCGGGCCGCGGCGGTGAGGCTGCTCTTGGCGGCGACATCGACGAAGGTGGAGATCTGCTTGAAATGGTCCATGCCGGAAACATAGAGGATTTGTGACTTAATCGCAATAATCAAGTGATCAAAGCAGCGCTTAATGACGATTCGGTTTTGAATATACTTTCTGCATCATCCATTCGAGGCATTGCCACGTCCGTCATGACCCTGCAAGCCATCATCTTCGACGCCTACGGCACGCTGTTCGACGTCTACGCCATCGGCGCGCTGGCGGAAAAGCTTTTCCCCGGCAAAGGCGCGGCGTTGAGCGAGCTGTGGCGCGACAAGCAGATCGAGTACACCCGGCTGCGCACCTTGTGCAGCACCTACAAGCCGTTCTGGGAAGTGACGCAGGATGCGCTGGTGTTCAGCTGCCGCAAGTTGGGACTGGACATGGGACTGGAAGCGCAGAGCCAGCTGATGGGCGAGTACGCTAGGCTTCAGGCCTTTCCCGAGAACCTGGCCGTGCTGCAGCAGCTCAAGCAGGACGGGTTCAAGCTCGCGATCCTGTCCAACGGCAACCCGCAGATGCTGGAGGCGGCGGTGCAGGCCGCCGGCATGCAGGGCCTCTTCAGCCATGTGCTGTCGGTGGATGCAGTGAAGAAATACAAGACGGCGCCCGAGGCTTATCAGCTCGGCCCGGACGTCTTCGGTCTGTCGGCGAAGCACATCCTTTTTGTCTCCAGCAATTGCTGGGATGTGTGCGGCGCCTCCTGGTTCGGTTACACCACTTTCTGGGTCAACCGCGCCGGTGCGCCGCTGGAGGAACTCGGCGTACTGCCGGATGCCAGCGGCCGCGACATGAACGACCTGCTCAGCCACGTCAGACAACTCAAGACATAAGAAAGCGATCCAAGCATGGAAATCTGGCAAATTCTTCTGGTCGGCGTGGCCGCCTTCTGCGCCGGGGCGATGAACTCGGTTGCGGGCGGCGGCACCTTCTTTTCCTTTCCCGCGCTGCTCAGCGTAGGCGTGCCGCCGGTCATCGCCAATGCCAGCAATTCAGTGGCGCTGTGGCCGGCCAGCATTTCGGGTGCCTGGGCTTACCGAACCGAGCTGGCGCGCTACCGGCGCTATCTGGTGCCGATGGGCATTGCTTCCTTCGCCGGCGGCGTGGCCGGCGGGCTGATCCTGCTCTCCACCAAGGACGCCACTTTTTCCAAGCTGATCCCGTGGCTGCTGCTTTTCGCGACGCTGCTGTTCGCGTTCTCAGGCAGGATCTCGGCCTTTCTTCGCAACGGCAAGCATGAAGCCAAGCCCGGAAACAGTCCGGCGTCGTTGCTGGGGCAGATCGTGGTGTCGATTTACGGCGGCTTCTTCGGCGCCGGCATGGGCATCCTGATGCTCGCCAGCCTGGCGATGGCCGGCCATGACGACGTGCACGAGATCAACGCCATCAAGAACCTGCTCTCGGCCATCATCTACAGCGTCACCGTCATCACTTTCGTCATCGCCGGCGCGGTCGACTGGCCGTATACCGTCGTCATGCTGATCACCGCCACCCTGGGCGGCTACTGGGGCGCGACGGTGGCGCGAAAGATTCCGGCGGTGTGGCTGCGGCGCTTCATCATCGCCGTCGGCTTCCTGCTGACGATCTTCTATTTTTACAAGACGCTCTAAAGGCGCGGCGCCACGCCGGCTGCCTGAGCGAAGCCATTGCGCCGGCAAAAAAGCGAACGACGAAGGCGCCAGCCGAAGCGGCCGAGTTCTTGCGAATCAGGCCAGATCGTTCAAGCGCGTGAGCAGATTGACCTCGGGATCAAGCGTACTCGCGGCCCGGGCCAGTTCCGCCGCCGACATGGCCAGCTGCGCATCGATCAGGCGCTGTGCCAGCTTGTGGTCCGGCAGGACGGTGCCGTAGAAGCTGACCTGGTCGCCTTGCTGGATCAGCAGCGTGGGGAAATTTTCGACGTCGAAGTCCCCCACCACGTCCGCCTCGTCCTCGATGTCGATCCAGACGAAATGCCTGCCGGGATGCTGCGCCGCCAAGGCATCGAAGCCGGTGCGGTAAGCGCGGCAGGTGTCGCACCAGGCCGCGCACAGGCAGGCAACCACCCAATCGCCTTGCGTCAGCCATTCGCTGAGTTGGTGACGGGAAGCCGGAGTAAGGGTCATGCTGGACATGGCGGGCAGTGAAAGCGGGAAAGACCGGCGTTCATTGTAAAGGATGCCCGGGCGCCTTGCCGAGCCGGTGCGGGCAGGAAATGCGCAGGCATACCGCGCCGGAGTGCGGTATGCCTGCGGATGGAACGGTAAAATAGCATCCATGCCTATCCTACTTGCCATCGAAACGTCCACCGAAGAAGCCTCCGTCGCCCTGCTGCATGACGGCAGATTGACCAGCCGTCAAACCAGCGGCGTGCAGACGCATTCCCAAACCGTGCTGCCGATGGCGCAGCAACTGCTGGCCGAGAGCGGTCTGGCATTGTCGCGCTGCGATGCCATCGCCTTCGGCGCCGGACCCGGTTCATTCACCGGCGTGCGTACCGCCTGCGGCGTGGCGCAAGGCCTCGCCTTCGGCGCCGACCTGCCGGTGGTCCCGGTGGTGACCTTGCTGGCCATGGCCCAGGCCTGCCGTGAACAGACCGGCGCCGACGATGTGCTGGCGGTGCTCGACGCCCGCATGGAAGAAGTCTACTGGGCGCAGTACCGTTTCGACGGCACCTGGCAAGTCGTGACGGAACCGGCACTGACTGCTGCCTCGGCGGTGCGGGCACAGGGCGCTCCAACGGCTTGCGGCAACGGCTTGAACGCCTATGCCGCTGCCTTCGGCGACGCCGGCTTCAATGCCGGAGCCCGGCCGGACATCATGCCGCATGCGGCGTCGGTGGCCATGCTGGCTGCAATCGATTTCGCCGCCGGCCGGATCGTCACCGCGGCCGAGGCCCAGCCGCTCTACCTGCGCAACAAGGTCGCCCTCACCACCGAGGAAAGAATGGCGAAGGTGGCATCGTGAGCGCGGCGCCGCAGTCCGAATTCCGTCCCGATGACGTGTACATCTTCGATCGCATGCAGGTGGACGACATCGACGAAGTGATGCGGATCGAACTCGCCGCTTATCCCCATCCGTGGACCAAGGGCAATTTCCTCGATTCGCTCTATTCCGGTTACGAAGCCTGGGTGCTGCGCCATGGAACGACGCGGCTGGCCGGATATTTCCTGGTCATGCTGGCGGTGGACGAGGTCCACCTGCTCAACATCACCGTGCGCCCCGAACTGCAGGGCAGGGGACTGGGCAAGCTCCAGCTCGACCGGGTGGCGGCGCTGGCGCGGGAGCGGGGCATGGGGTCGGTGCTGCTGGAAGTGCGGCCGTCGAACCTGCGCGCGCTGGCGGTATACGAGCGCTACGGCTTTTCCCGTATCGGTTTGCGCAAGGGATATTACCCGGCGGCGGGCAACCGCCGCGAGGATGCGATCGTGATGAGGCTGCCCTTATGACATCTTCCCAGGACAGGCGCGCCCGGCTGGCGGCGGAAATGGGCCTCGGCCCCCTCTGGACGCGGCGCGACGACGTCAGCTTCCCCGGTGCGGGGGAGCCGGCGCCCGCGGCAGAACAATCCGCGCGGGCAACCGGTGAATTGCCAGGCATCGCGCTGGAAGCGCCGCCAAGCGCCGCGCCGGAGCAGGAAATCATGCGCATGGATTGGCCTCAGCTGGAGGAAGCGGTGGCCGGCTGCGTGCGCTGCGACTTGTGCCGAAGCCGTACCCGGACGGTGTTCGGCGTCGGCGACATCCACGCCAAGTGGCTCTTCGTCGGCGAAGGACCGGGCCGCAACGAGGATCAGCGCGGCGAGCCTTTCGTCGGACAGGCCGGCAAGCTGCTCGACAACATGCTGCTGGCGATGGATCTGCGCCGCGGCGAGAATGCCTACATCGCCAATATCGTCAAATGCCGGCCCACAGATGCCAATGGACGCGACCGGCCGCCCGACGCGGCCGAGACGGCCGCCTGCCTGCCCTACCTCGAGCGGCAGATTGAGCTGATCAAGCCATCGGTCATCGTTGCCCTCGGCAAGACTGCGGCGCTGGCGCTGCTGCAGCTCGGCGCCGACACGCCGGTTTCCAAGCTGCGCGGCAGCGTGCACCGCTATCGCGACCTGCCTCTGGTCGTGACTTACCATCCCGCCTATCTGCTCAGGAACATGGCGGACAAGAAAAAGGTCTGGGCCGACCTCTGCCTCGCCATGTCGACCTATGCCAGCCGCGAATAGCGAAAGCTTCCAGAGCCGGTTCCACCGCCGCTGGGGCCGCTTGCGCCATGCCGATGTGCGTGCCCTGGCCTGGCTGCTGGATTCGCCCGGCTTGCTCGACGCCGATGCGGTTGCGTGGCAGGGCCGGGTGGCCACCCTCGGGGAGGTGGATGATGCTGCCGCCGCCTGGCTGGCACAGCTCGACCAGGCGCCCGAGGCGCTTGAGGCGTGGCTGGACGTGCAGCGCTTCACCCGCCTCGGCCGTTACGCCGAAAAGCTGATGGCGTTCTACTTTCGCCATCGCGGCGTGCTGGTGGCGCACGGAACGCAGGTGCGCACCGAAACCGGCGCCACCATCGGCGAACTCGATTTCCTCATCCGCGATGCCGGCGGGCGCTTGCTGCACTGGGAATTCGCCACCAAGCTCTACCTGCTGCAGGACGAGGGGAATGCCGTCCATGCCGACAGCTTCGTCGGCCCCAACCTCGCCGACAGCCTTGGCGCCAAGATGCGCAAGATCATGGAGCGGCAGCTCGCGCTGGCCCGCCATCCTTCCGCTCAGCCTTATCTGCCCGGCAGTGTGGAAGCCTCGCAGGCGCTGGTGAAGGGGTGGCTGTTCTACCGGCACCGAACGCCGCCGCCCGGTAATCTCGGCATTTCGCCGCCGCACTGTCGCGGCTTCTGGTGCGAAGCGGCTGAACTGGAAGCAGATGGGCAAGCGCGCTACCTGATGCTGCCGCGCCTGCGCTGGCTGGCGCCGGCCCGGGCGACGCCGGAGGCCTGCATGGGAATTCAAGCCCTGCAAGAGGCGCTGCGAGCGCATTTCGAGACGATGCACACCCCCGTGCTGGTGGCGAAGATGGGCGAAGGCGATGACCCTGAAAACGCGCTGCTGGAAGTTGACCGCGGCTTCATCGTCCCCGATGGCTGGCGCGACCAGGCGGGCGAACGCGTCAGCCGCATGATCGCGGCAGGGTAAGGATTAAGCGCTTGTGTTGAATCAGTGCTTGTGTTCGCCGATCAGCGCGAGCGAATCATGCTGGCGCTGATTGTAGGCATGGCGCTTCATCGCCAGCAGCATGGTGCCTGAAACGAACATGCCAAACAGGATGATGACGATATTAATGTCCAGATTGAGCTTGACCATGAGCGCATACAGCACCAGCATGGTGAGCACCGACAGGTTCTCGTTGAAGTTCTGCACCGCGATCGAATGGCCGGCGCTCATCAGCACATGGCCGCGGTGCTGCAGCAGCGCATTCATCGGCACCACGAAATAGCCGGACAGCGCGCCCACCAGCACCAGCAGCGCGTAAGCCAGCCAGACGCTGTGCACCAGCGTCATCGTCATGACGATCAAACCCATGCCAATGCCCAGCGGCATCACGCTGAGCGACTTCCGCAAGGGCACGAAGCGGGCGGCGCCCATGGCCCCCAGCGCCACGCCGATGGCGAACACGCCCTGCAGGATCGCTGCCTGGTCGAGCGGCATGCGCAGGGATTTCTCTGCCCATTTCAGCACGATGAACTGCAGCGTCGCGCCGGCGCCCCAGAACAGCGTCGTGACCGCAAGGGATATCTGTCCCAGCTTGTCTTTCCAGAGCGTGCCGAAGCAACCGGAGAAATCGAGGATCAGCTTGATCGGGTTGCGTTCCTGGTGCGGATAGTGGGCCCCGGTGTCGGGAATCTTCAGGTTGAAAAGCGAGGCCACCACGTAGGTCCCCATGATCACCGAAAGCGCCGCCTCGCCGGCGGTATCGACGCCCAATTCGATAACCGGAAAATCGAAGTTGAGCAGCGTCATCGCCACCTTGGGATTGACGAGCGCGCCGCCCATGACCGTGCCGAGGATGATGGAGACCACCGTCAGCCCTTCGATCCAGCCATTGGCGGCGACCAGCTTTTCCGGCGGCAGCAGCTCGGTCAGAATGCCGTACTTGGCCGGCGAGTAGGCCGCCGCGCCGAAACCCACCACCGCGTAAGCCAGCAGCGGATGCACGTTGAAGAACATCAGGCTGCAGCCGGCGATCTTGATCAGATTGGTGATCAGCATGACGCGCCCCTTGGGCAGCGCATCGGCAAAGGCGCCGACGAAGGCGGCCAGCAGCACGTAGGACAGCACGAAGAAAAGCTTGAGCAGCGGCGTCATCCACGCCGGGGCGTTCATCTGTGTCAGAAGCGCAATTGCTGCGATGAGCAAGGCATTGTCGGCGAGCGATGAAAAAAACTGCGCCGCCATGATGGTGTAAAACCCGCGATTCATCCGCATGTGGTTGATAGCTTTGGAGCCTTGTATTGCCCAGCTTTATACCATGATTTGGTTATCCCTCAAGGCAAAACATGCTCTATGGAAGTGGCCTCCGGTAGAATGAAAGACCTCTTTGTTCGTGCTGCAATGCACATAAAACAATCGACAATCCATGTCCCGACCGCTTTTCGCTGAAATCGATCTTTCCGCCATGCGCCATAACCTCGAGGTCGCGCGCGCTCATGCGCCGCGTTCTCGCACGTGGTGCGTGGTCAAGGCCAATGCCTATGGCCACAGCCTGGTCCGGGCTTTGCGGGCCTTCGATCAGTCGGACGGCTTGGCGCTGATCGAGCCGGAAGCGGCGCAGCAATTGCGCGAGCTTGGCTGGGTTAAGCCCATCCTGCTGCTCGAAGGCTGTTTCGACATGGATGACGTCGTGCTGGCGCAAACCCGGAATATTCAGGTCGCGGTGCATTGCCGCGAACAGATCGAAATGATCGAGCGCAGTCCGCTCGCCGAGCCGCTCGACGTGCACCTCAAGATGAACAGCGGCATGAACCGGCTCGGTTTCGTGCCGGCGGAATACCGCCAGGCGCATGCTCGGTTGCAGGCTTGCGCCAAGGTGCGCAGCATCGCGCTGATGACGCATTTTGCCAATGCCGACGATCCTGCCAATCCCGGCATGCCGTTCGCGCACCAGCTGCGAAACTTCCTCGACGCCACCGATGGCCTGCCCGGCGCACGCAATCTTGCCAATTCAGCAGCGGATCTGCTGCATCCGCAGGCCTGCGCCGACTGGGTGCGGCCCGGCATCATGCTCTACGGCGGCACGCCCGGCATGCACAGCGCCGAGTACTTCGGCCTGCGACCGGCGATGACGCTGCGCAGCCAAATCATCTCAGTGCAAACGGTGGCGCCGGGCGGCGCCGTCGGCTACGGCAGCCGCTTTGTGGCGAAGGAGACCATGCGCATCGGCGTGGTTGCCTGCGGCTATGCGGACGGCTATCCGCGCCACGCGCCGGATGGCACGCCGGTGCTGGTGAACGGTGCGCGCACCGGCATCGTCGGCCGGGTGTCGATGGACATGCTGATGGTCGACCTCACCCGCCTGCCGGATGCCGGCATGGGCAGCGAGGTGGTGCTGTGGGGCGACGGACTCCCGATCGATGAAGTGGCCGCTGCCGCCGGAACCATCGGCTATGAGCTGATGTGCGCGCTCGCGCCGCGCGTCCGGGTTGTGGAAACCGGAAACGCCCCCATTTAACAAGCTTGCCGCCGGCGGATCGATGGCTGCCGGCGTTTCCCTTCCTGCTCTTTCTCGTCAGCGCGTACCCATGGCAAAGCAGAAAACCAATTACACCTGTACCGAATGTGGCGGCGTCTCCGCCAAGTGGGCCGGACAATGCCCGGCCTGCGGCCAATGGAACACGCTGGTCGAAACCGTGGTGGAAACCGCCGGCAACCGTTTCTCTTCCCAGCACCAGAGCCTGGCGCAAACTGCGCCCGTGCTGAGCCTGGCCGACATCGAAGCGATCGACGTGCCGCGCTTCGGCACCGGCATCGACGAGTTCGACCGGGTCCTGGGCGGCGGCCTGGTGCCGGGCGGCGTGGTGTTGATCGGCGGCGATCCCGGCATCGGCAAATCGACCTTGCTGCTGCAGGCGCTGGCCAATATGGCCAGGCTGAAAAAGGTGCTGTACGTGAGCGGCGAGGAGTCCGGCTCGCAGATTGCGCTGCGCGCCAAGCGCCTCGCGGTCGATGCCAAGGATTTGAAGCTGCAGGCCGAGATCCAGCTGGAAAAAATCCTGAATACCCTCGCCGAGCACAAGCCGGAGGTGGCGGTCGTGGACTCCATCCAGACCGTCTACTCCGATGCGCTGACCTCCGCGCCGGGATCGGTGGCCCAAGTGCGCGAGTGCGCGGCCCAGCTCACCCGCGTCGCAAAGCAGTCCGGCACCACCATCATCATGGTCGGCCACGTGACCAAGGAAGGCGCGCTCGCCGGTCCGCGCGTGCTGGAGCACATCGTCGATACCGTGCTCTATTTCGAAGGCGATACCCACTCCAGCTTCCGCCTGGTGCGGGCCTTCAAGAACCGCTTCGGCGCGGTGAACGAGCTCGGCGTGTTCGCGATGACGGAAAAGGGCTTGCGGGGCGTTTCCAATCCCTCGGCGCTGTTCCTGTCCCAGCATGACAACCCGGTGCCTGGTTCCTGCGTGATGGTAACGCAGGAAGGCACGCGGCCCCTGCTGGTGGAAATTCAGGCGCTGGTCGATACGTCCCACGTGCCGAATGCGCGCCGCCTTTCAGTTGGCCTGGAGCAGAACCGTCTGGCCATGCTGCTGGCGGTGCTGCATCGTCATGCATCCATCGCTGCCTTCGACCAGGACGTGTTCGTCAATGCCGTCGGCGGGGTCAAGATCACCGAGCCGGCAGCCGACCTGGCAGTGCTGCTGGCCATCAATTCCTCGATGCGCAACAAGCCGCTGCCGCGCGGCCTCGTGGTGTTCGGCGAAGTGGGCCTGACCGGCGAAATCCGTCCCGCGCCGCGCGGCCAGGAACGCTTGCGGGAAGCGGCGAAGCTCGGTTTTTCGCTGGCCGTGATCCCGAAGGCCAATGCGCCCAAGCAAAAGATAGAAGGCTTGAACATCATCGCGGTGGAACGCATCGACGAAGCGTTCTCGCGGCTGCGCGAGCAGGATTAAGGCGCTGTTTCCATCACGAGCCGCGCCGCCTGCAGGCCGCTGCGCACGGCCGATTCCAGCGTCGCCGGATAGTCGCTGGCGGTGTAGTCACCGGCCAGCGCCAACCGCGGCAGGCCGACGTCGTTATCCGGCCTGACCAGTCCGGGCGTGCAGGAAAACGTGGCGCGCTTTTCGGTAACAACCTGAATCTCCTGCGGCGCCGCGAGCGCCGGCATTTGCAGCGCCTCTGCCAGCTGCTGCGCCACCGCAGCGCCCAGGGCTTCTCGTCCCTGCGCAATCGCGTCGGACGAGGCGCTGATCACGACAGCCAGCCAGCCCGCATCCGCCGCATTCAACTGCCCGCGATCGAACACGAACTGGCCCCAGTCGCTGCGTTCCGCATCATCCGCCAGCGCGTAGAACGGTCGCGCTAGCCGCAGCGAAGCCGCATAGCGCAGATAGCAGGTGGTGATCGGTTCATGGCCCAGGTTTTCCAACAGGGATGTGTCGACATGGCCCCGTAGCAGTTCGGCGGACTGCAGCACCGGCGTCGCCAGAACCACCGCATCGTAGGCTTCGGCGACCTCCGCAGCCGAAGTGAACAGGTTCCAGCCGTGACGGCAAGTCTCGATAGCGTTGATCCGAACGCCCATGCGCACCTCGCCGCCGCGGCGTGTGACGACTTCCGCCGCCTTCGCAGGAAAAAGGGCGCTCAGGTCCACCCGCGGCAGCAGCATGTCGGATGCCTTGCGGCCGGCGCCGAGGCTGTCGCGCAGCACCGCCAGAAAAACATTGGCCGAGGCCCGGTCCGGCGGCGTGTTCAGCGCGGCAATGCAGAGCGGCCGCCACATCAGGCGGGTCAGGCGTTCGGTCTGGTCGAAGCGTTCGAGCAATTCAGCAACGCTGCAATCCTGATGCAGATGCCATCCCATCCAGCGGGCGGCGCTGGAAAAGCGCAGCAGCGACATCTTGTCTGCCCGCCTCAGGCCGGTAGCCCGCAGCAGTCCGATGACTACATGCAGCGGCGCCGGCAAGCGCGGTGCCTGCAGGTTCATGCCGTCGCAGCCGGTAGGGTAGGGCATCTGCAGCGGCAGGCGCAGCAGGACCTGATCGGGCGCAATCCCGACCCTGCGCATGACATCCAGCGTCCGTGCATAGGCGCCGAGCAGGATGTGCTGGCCGTTGTCCAGGATATAACCGTCGAAGGGCACGGCGCGCGCCCGGCCGCCTAGACTGCGTGCCGATTCAAAGAGGGTGACGCGCTGGCCGGCTTCGGCCAGCGCCACCGCCGCCGCGCAGCCGCTCCAGCCGGCGCCGACGACTGCCACCCGCAAGGGTGGGCTCACGCCTCATCCCCGCACATAGGTCTTCCACGCCAGCCACAGCTTGCGGATCGGCGTCAGCGATATTTTCTGCTGCAGCACATGGAAGCCGTCCCGCTCGATTTCATCCAGCAGGGCATGGTAGATGGCGGCCATGATGAGGCCGGGACGCTGGGCCTTGCGGTCCCGGGCCGGCAACAGGGTAAAGGCTTCGTCGTAGAGCGTGCGCGCACGCTCGGCCTGGAAGCGCATCAGCTGCTCGAATTTCTCGCTGTGGCGGGCATTCAGGATGTCGGCGGCGGTGACGCTGAAGCGTTGCAGTTCATCCACCGGCAGGTAAATGCGGCCCTTGCGCGCGTCCTCGCCGACGTCGCGGATGATGTTGGTGAGCTGAAAGGCCAGTCCCAGCTTTTCGGCGTATTTCAGGGTGTCCGGATGGGTGGCGCCGAAAATGCGCGCCGAAAGGATGCCGACCACGCTCGCCACGTGCCAGCAGTAGCGCTGCAGACCGGCGAAATCGAGATAGCGGGTCTGGTCGAGGTCCATTTCCATGCCATCGATGATCGCCAGCAGGTGCCTTCCCTCCAGTCCGTAGGTCGCCATGTGCGGCTGCAATGCGCGCGTGACCGGATGCGTCGGGTGGCCTTCCAGCATGAGGCCGATTTCCCTGCGCCACCAGGCCAGCTTGGTCCGCGCCACCGAGGGATCCGAGGTTTCGTCGACGGTGTCGTCGACTTCCCGGCAAAAGGCATAGAGCGCAGTGATGGCGCGGCGCCGTTCGGGCGGGAGGAACAGGAAGCTGTAGTAGAAGCTGGAGCCGCTTTGCACGGCTTTCTGCTGGCAGTAATCGTCGGGAGACATGTATCGTTGGAAATGAGTCAATCCGCTATGCTAGCCGACTTTGTTGTCGGCAGTCATGCCTAGCGCGCGCCAGGCCATGATCAGCCAGTCCTTGCGCCCGAGCTTGGGGCGGTGCCGGAAAACGTCATGGTTGGCCATCTCGATGCGCTCGAGGATGCGCAGCCCGCCCTGGACCACCAGCCTCAATTCCCAGCCGACGCGTCCCGGCAGGGCGAGCGCCAGCGGCGCGCCGGAAAGCATCATGCTGCGCGCCCGCTCGATTTCGAAGGCCATCAGTCGGCGCCAGGCGTCATCGGCCTTGCCGGCAGCGATCGACGCTTCGCTGACGCCGAAACGGCGCAAATCTTCCTGCGGCAGGTAGACCCGTTCCTTGTCCCAATCGATCGCCACATCCTGCAGGAAATTGATGATCTGCAGCGCGGAGCAGATGGCGTCCGACTGGCTCAACCCGGCGGGCGCCGTCGCGCCATACAGATGCAGCATGATCCGGCCCACCGGGTTGGCCGAACGCCGGCAGTAATCCAGCAGGCCGGCGAAATCCGCGTAGCGCTTGATTTGCACATCCTGCGCGAAGGCCGATAGCAGGTCGCGCAGCGGCTGCAGCGGCAGGCGGTAGTCCCGCACCACGGCGGCGAGGCGGGCGAACATCGGCGACTCCGGCGTTTCGCCGCATTCGATGCGCCGCAACTGCGCTTCATAGTCTGCCAGCGCGGCCAGCCGCTCGGCATTGCTGGCCGTGCCTTCGTCGGCAATGTCGTCGGCGCTGCGGGCAAAGGCATAGACCGCCGTCACCGCCGGCCGCAAGTGCGCCGGCAGCAGCAGGGAAGCGACGGGAAAGTTTTCGTAGTGTTCGACCGACATTGCCAGAGGGTAGCGGGAGAAATCGAATCAAATCGAATGCGATTGCAAATCTTCAAGTTTATAATTACTAACCTTGCGGTCATTAACTCCCTCGCGGGATGTCGATGCCGGTTCGTCGAAAATTAGATGCCGAATCATAAAGGAAATACCATGTCTTCCCGCAAATCGTTGCGCCGTCCCGCCTTGGACCGCTTTCCATTCATCCGCACGGCAATGCCGGTGCTCGCCGCCTGTCTGCTGCTGGCCTGTTCCAAGCCGGTGGAAAAGACGGAAGACGTGCGCCCGGTGCGGGTGATGAAGATCGCGGCCGGCAGCGTCGATGCCAGCAGCGAGTTTGCCGGCGAGGTGAGGGCGCGCATCGAATCGCGGCTGGGCTTTCGCGTCGGCGGCAAGATCGTATCGCGCAAGATCGATGTCGGTGCGACGGTGAAGCGCGGCCAGGTGCTGATGGAGCTCGATCCACAGGATCTGCGCCTGGCGCAGACCCAGGCCCAGGCGGCGCTGAAGGCGGCGCAGACCAACCGTGATCTGGCCAAATCCGAGCTTGAACGCTACCGCGACCTGCGCGCCAAGAACTTCGTCAGCCAGGCGGTATTGGAGAGCAAGGAAGGCGCCTATCAGGCGGCGCAGGCAAGCTATGACCAAGCGGTCGCCGCGCTGCGCAACCAGGCCAACCAGGTCGGCTATGCCACGCTGGTGTCGGATGCGGACGGCGTCGTCACCGCCATCGATGCCGAGGTCGGCCAGGTGGTCAGCGCCGGCACGCCGGTGGTGCGAGTGGCGCAGCTGTCGGAGAAGGAAGTTGTGATCGGTCTCCCGGAAGACAAGGTCGATGCGCTGCGGGGCGTGACCGACGTCCGCATACGCACCTGGGCCAATGCGGAACAGGTATTTCCCGGCAAGGTGCGGGAAGTGTCACCCGTGGCCGATCCGGCTTCCCGAACCTATACCGCCAAGATTTCGATTCCCAATGCGCCGGCCGAGGTCAAGCTGGGCATGACGGCCTATGTCGGCTTCGTGCAGAAGGCGGCGGGCAACGTGATCCGCCTGCCGTTGGCGGCGCTGGTGCGCGACAAGGAGGCCAATGCCGTCTGGCTGGTCGAGAACGGCGCGGTGCGCCAGGCGCCGGTAAAGGTGGCCGGCCTGGACGGCAACGACGTGCTGGTGGCTGGCGGATTGGCGCCGGGCCAGACCGTGGTGACCGCCGGCGTCAATCTGCTGAAGCCTGGACAGAAAGTGAAACTGCTCGACCCCAAGGCTGACCCGGCCGACCGCTCCGACGCCGGAGCGGCGAAATGAAGGGCGGCTTCAATCTTTCGCGCTGGGCGCTGGAGCATATCCCGCTCACGCGCTACCTGATGGTAGTGTTGCTGATCGGCGGCATCCTGAGCTATGGCAGGCTCGGGCAGGATGAAGATCCCCCGTTCACTTTCCGCGCCATGGTGGTTCGCGCCATCTGGCCGGGCGCCACCTCGCTGCAGATGGCGGAGCAGGTGACCGACAAGCTGGAGCGCAAGCTGCAGGAAACGCCCTATATCGACACCATACGCAGCTACTCCAAGCCGGGAGAGACGCTGATCATCCTGCAGCTGCGGGAATCGACGCCGCCCAAGGATGTGCCCGGCGCCTGGTACCAGGTGCGCAAGAAGATAGGCGACATCCGCGGCACGCTGCCCGCCGGCGTGCAGGGACCGTTCTTCAATGACGAATTCGGCGATACCTATGGTTCCATCTTCGCCGTGTCGGGCGACGGTTTCAGCTATGCCGAAGTCAAGGACTACGCCGACTTCATTCGCCAGCAGTTCCTGTCCGTGCCGTCGGTCGCCAAGGTCGAGCTGTTCGGCGTGCAGGATGAGAAGGTCTACATCGAATTCTCCAGCAAGAAGTTTTCCCAGCTCGGCATTTCGCTCGACAGCGTGGTGGCGCAGTTGAATGCGCAGAACGCGGTGGAAGCCGCGGGCATCCTTGCCACACCCACCGACAACCTGCAGATCCGCGTCACCGGCGCAGTCGCCAACATGGCCGACCTGGAAAGCCTCCAGCTGCGCGCCGGCGCCACCAACTTCCGGCTCGGCGACTTTGCCACCATCCACCGGGGCTACAAGGATCCGCCTCAGGACAAGATGCGCTTCAACGGCAAGGAAGTGATCGGCCTTGGCATTTCAATGGAAAAAGGCGGGGACATCATCGAACTCGGCAAGCATCTCGAAGCCGCCGTCACCGACCTCAAGGCGAAGCTGCCGGTGGGCATCGAGCTGGAGCGGGTGTCCGACCAGCCGAAGGCGGTCTCGTCCTCGGTGAACGAGTTCCTACGCACCCTGACCGAGGCCGTGCTGATCGTGCTCGGCGTCAGCTTTATTTCGCTGGGCCTTCACACCAAGCCGTTTCGCCTCGACGCCCGTCCCGGCCTGGTGGTGGCGCTCACCATCCCGCTGGTGCTGGCAGTGACCTTCCTGTTCATGAGCATCTTCAGCATCGACCTGCACAAGATTTCGCTCGGCGCGCTGATCATCGCGCTCGGCCTGCTGGTGGACGACGCCATCATCGCAGTGGAAATGATGGTGCGGAAGATGGAGGAAGGATTGTCGCGCTTCGAGGCCGCCACTTTCGCCTACACCTCGACCGCGATGCCGATGCTGACCGGCACCCTGATCACCGCCGCCGGCTTCCTGCCCATCGGCCTGGCGAAATCCGCCGCGGGCGAATACACCTTCTCCATGTTTTCGGTGAATGCGCTGGCCCTGCTGATTTCCTGGTTCGCCGCGGTGCTGTTCACGCCCTATATCGGTTACCTGCTGCTGAAGGTGAAGCCCGCGGCAGGCGCGGATGGCCACCATGAGCTGTTCGATACGCCGTTCTACCGCCGCTTCCGCGCCCTGGTGAACTGGTGCGTGGAATGGCGCAAGACCACCATCCTGCTGACCTTGGGCGTGTTCGCCCTCGGCGTGCTCGGCTTCCGCGTCATCGAGCAGCAGTTCTTCCCCGATTCGAGCCGGCCGGAATTGATGGTGGAACTCTGGCTGCCCGAGGGTTCTTCCTTCGCCGCGACCGAAGCGCAGGCGAAGAAATTCGAAGCCTTCATCCGCAAGCAGGAGGGCGTGGAGAGCGTGACCAGTTACGTCGGCACCGGCAGTCCGCGCTTCTATCTGCCGCTGGATCAGATCTTCCCGCAAACCAATGTGTCGCAGATCGTGGTGCTGCCGCGCGACCTGAAGTCGCGCGAGGCGCTGCGGGCGAAGATCATCGACGTCTTCAAGACCGATTTCCCGGAGGTGCGCGGCCGGGTGAAGCTGCTGCCGAACGGTCCGCCGGTGCCATATCCGGTGCAGTTCCGCGTCACCGGCACCGACGTCTCCAAGGTGCGCGAGATCGCCGACAAGGTGAAGGAGATCATGCGTGCCAATCCCAATACCCTGGGCGTGAATGACAACTGGAACGAATCGGTGAAATCGATCCGGCTCGAGCTCGACCAGGACAAGCTGCGCGCCCTCGGCATCACCTCGCAGGCGGTGATGCGGGCGGCGAACACGGTGCTAAGCGGCAGCGTGGTCGGACAATTCCGGGAAAAGAATCGGCTCATCGACATCGTGGTGCGCCAGCCGCAGGATGAACGCTCGACGGTGCAGGCGCTGTCGGAGACGACTCTGCAGACGCCTGCCGGGCGCCCGATCACCTTGTCCCAGGTGGCGCGCGTGAGCCTGGTGTGGGAGCCGGGCGTGGTCTGGCGCGAAGGGCGTGAATGGGCCATTACCGTGCAGTCGGACATCGTCGAAGGCATCCAGGGCCCGACGGTGTCGTCGCAGATCGAACCCAGGCTGGCGGCGCTGCGCGCCGAACTGCCGCCCGGATACGGCATCGAACTCGCCGGCGCCGCCGCCGACAGCGGCAAGGCCCAGGCCTCGATTGCCGCCAATGTGCCGCTGGTGATCTTCATCATCTTCACGCTGCTCATGCTTCAGCTGCACAGCTTCTCGCGTGCGGTGCTGGTGTTCCTCACCGGGCCGCTCGGCGTGGCCGGCGCTGCGCTCGCACTCCTGCTGCTGCAGCGGCCGTTCGGCTTCGTCGCCCAGCTTGGCGTGATCGCCTTGTTCGGCATGATCATCCGCAATTCGGTGATCCTGATCGACCAGATCGAGCACGACATTGCCGAGGGCGTGCCGGCCTGGGATGCGATCGTCGGCTCGGCGGTACGCCGCTTCCGGCCCATCATCCTGACTGCGGCGGCAGCGGTGCTGGCCATGATTCCGCTGTCGCGTTCGGTGTTCTGGGGGCCGATGGCGGTAGCCATCATGGGCGGCCTCGTCATCGCCACGGGATTGACGCTGCTGTTCCTGCCGGCCTTGTATGCGGCCTGGTTCCGTGTCAGGCGAAACCCGGCAAAACCGGCATGACAGGCCGCCCCCCGTCATCAAAAGGAGAGGCGTTTCGCAAAAAAATCCAGTAAAATGCCGGATTGAAGTTAAGAAGCTATTAACAGGCTTTCCAGGGCGACCGGTTGACACTTCAGGTCGCCCTTTGCTTTTATACCCCGGTTGCCGAGTTTTCAAGGGCGGCCGGCGCGAAATCCTGCGAGGATGGCGAAATTGGTAGACGCACCAGGTTTAGGTCCTGACGCCAGCAATGGTGTGGGGGTTCGAGTCCCCCTCCTCGCACCACAGATCATTTCATTTTTTGGACGATTCACATGGCAACTGCAGTCGAAACCCTGGAAAAACTCGAGCGCCGCATGACGATCACCCTGCCGCTGGCAGATGTGAGGGCGGAAGTTGAAAAACGCTTGAAGGTTCGTGCCCGCACAGCGAAGGCACCCGGTTTCCGTCCGGGCAAAGTGCCGATGAAGATGGTCGCCGCACAGTACGGTTTCCAGGTCGAAACCGAAGTGCTCAATGACAAGGTCGGCCGTGCGTTCAACGACGCCGCCACCGAAAACAACCTGCGCGTCGCCGGCCTGCCGAAGATCGAACCGAAGTCCGGCGAAGGCGTGGCCGAGGATTCCGTCGCGTTCGATGCCACCTTCGAAGTCTATCCGGAAGTGAAGATCGGCGACCTGTCCCAGGTTGAAGTGGAAAAGGTCGTCAGTGAAGTCACGGACGCCGAAATCGACAAGACCATCGACATCCTGCGCAAGCAGCGCGTGCACTACCACGTCAAGGGCGAGCAGGGTGCGCACGGCGATGGCGGCGCCGACCAGTCGGCCCAGAACGGCGATCGCGTTACCATCGACTTCGTGGGCAAGATCGACGGCGTCGAATTTGCCGGCGGCAAGGCGGAAGACTTCACCTATGTGCTGGGCGAAGGCCGCATGCTGCCCGAGTTCGAGGCTGCAACCATCGGCCTGAAGGTTGGTGAGTCCAAGACCTTTCCGCTCACTTTCCCGGCCGACTACCACGGCAAGGATGTCGCTGGCAAGACTGCCGAATTCACCATCACCGTCAAGCGCATCGAGTGGGCGCACATGCCGGAAGTCGACAGCGACTTCGCCAAGTCGCTCGGCATCGAGGACGGCGATCTCGCCAAAATGCGCGAAGACATCAAGGCCAACCTGGAGCGCGAAGTGAAGAACCGCGCCAAGGCCGGCACCAAGGACAGCGTGATGAACGCGCTGATCAAGGTTGCCGAGCTGGACGTGCCGAACGCGCTGGTGCAGCAGGACGTGGAGCGCCTGGTGCAAATGACCCGCGAAGACATGGCCCAGCGCGGCATGAACGTCAAGGACATGCCGTTCCCGCCGGAGCTGTTCACCGCCCAGGCCGAGCGCCGCGTCCGCCTCGGTCTGATCCTTGCCGAAGTCGTGAAGGAAAACAAACTGGATGCGACTCCGGAGCAGGTCAAAGCGCAGATCGAGGATTTCGCGCAAAGTTACGAAGATCCGCAACAGGTCCTGAAGTACTACTACAGCGACCGTCGCCGCCTGGCTGAAGTCGAGGCCCTTGTTTTGGAAGAAAACGTCGTTAACTATGTCCTTGGCAAGGCGAAGGTGACCGACAAGGCGGTTTCTTTCGATGAATTGATGGGCAACAACGCACAGGCTTAAACGTTTGTGCGCACTCCTTAAGGAAAGCACATGACAGGCATGAACCGAAATTCTGCGCTCGATACCGAAATGCTCGGTATGGTGCCGATGGTAATTGAGCAGAGCGGCCGCGGCGAGCGCGCCTACGATATCTACTCGCGCCTGCTGAAGGAACGGGTGATCTTCCTGGTCGGCCCGGTGAATGATCACACCGCCAACCTGATCGTCGCCCAGATGCTGTTCCTGGAAAGCGAAAATCCGGACAAGGACATTTCGCTGTACATCAACTCTCCGGGCGGCTCGGTGTCTGCCGGCATGGCGATTTTCGACACCATGCAATTCATCAAGCCGGATGTCTCCACCCTCTGCACCGGCTTGGCTGCATCGATGGGTGCTTTCCTGCTGGCGGCGGGTGCGAAGGGCAAGCGTTTCTCGCTCCCCAACTCGCGCATCATGATTCACCAGCCGCTGGGCGGCGCTCAGGGCCAGGCATCGGACATCGAGATCCAGGCACGGGAAATCCTGTACCTGCGCGACCGCTTGAACAACATCCTGGCTGAAAAGACCGGTCGGTCGGTGGAACAAATCAGCAAGGATACGGACAGAGATAACTTCATGTCCGCTGTCGAGGCGGCCGAATATGGCCTGATTGACAAGGTGCTGACCAACAGGGCTTGATCCCTGAATCGGTAACCGATTGCAATGATGCCCGGATGGCTTGTCCTCCGGGCATTTGTCTTATTCGGGGCGCTTCTGCGCTGTTGCGCTTTGTCCGGTATCCTTTGAGCGGTGTCGTGACGAATCGCGATTTCGCGGGTAATATCGTCCCAAAACTTTCACTTCTTAGTCTTAAACTTTGTCCCCATGTCAGACAAAAAATCCTCCAGCGGTGAGAAACTGCTTTACTGCTCCTTCTGCGGCAAAAGCCAGCATGAGGTGAAGAAGCTGATCGCGGGTCCCTCGGTATTCATTTGCGACGAGTGTATCGACCTGTGCAACGACATCATCAGGGACGAGGCTTCCAGCATCGAGTCGGTTTCCGGTCCGAAATCCGATCTGCCCACGCCGCAAGAAATCTGCGACTTGCTGGGTCAGTACGTGATCGGCCAGGAAACTGCCAAGCGCATCCTTTCGGTGGCCGTCTACAACCACTACAAGCGTCTCAAGCATCTCGGCAAGAAGGACGATGTCGAACTCGCCAAGAGCAACATCCTGCTGATCGGCCCGACCGGTTCCGGCAAGACCTTGCTGGCGCAGACGCTGGCCCGCATGCTCAATGTGCCTTTCGTCATCGCCGATGCCACCACGCTCACCGAAGCGGGCTATGTCGGCGAGGACGTCGAGAACATCATCCAGAAGCTCCTGCAGAACTGCAATTACGAGGTCGAAAAGGCGCAGAAGGGCATCGTCTACATCGACGAGATCGACAAGATCTCGCGCAAGTCGGACAACCCTTCCATCACTCGCGACGTGTCCGGCGAAGGCGTGCAGCAGGCGCTGCTGAAGCTGATCGAGGGCACCATGGCCTCGGTGCCGCCTCAGGGCGGGCGCAAGCATCCGAACCAGGATTTCGTCCAGATCGACACGACCAACATCATGTTCATCTGCGGCGGCGCCTTCGACGGTCTGGCCAAGATCATTTCCAATCGCTCGGAAAAGAGCGGCATCGGTTTCTCCGCCAGCGTAAAGAGCCAGGACGAGCGCAACGCCAGCGAAAAGCTGATGAGCGCCGAACCCGAGGATCTGATCAAGTTCGGCCTGATTCCGGAACTGGTCGGACGTCTGCCGGTGGTCGCGACCCTGAGTGAACTAAACGAGGACGCGCTAATCCAAATCTTGCTTGAGCCCAAGAATGCATTGATAAAACAATATGCGAAGCTGCTCCAGATGGAAGGAGCGGAACTTGAGGTTCGGCCGGCAGCGCTGCACGCCATTGCGAGAAAGGCACTGGAACGCAAGACGGGTGCGCGCGGACTGCGTTCCATTCTCGAACATGCTCTGCTGGACGTGATGTTTGAACTTCCGAGCCAGCAGAACGTTGCCAAGGTCGTGATCGACGAGAACACGATCGTGAATGGAGCCAAGCCCTTGCTGATCTATCATGAGCAGCCTAAGGTGTCTGGCGCCAAGTAAGCCGGCGCTCGTCAGGCTGGTCAGTCAAGCATGATTGTGCCCACTTTGCTGAAACTCGCTGAAATTTGATCGCACATCAATCTTCAGGCTTCCATCGAAAAGCCACCCGAGGGCAACTTCGCGTGTGGCTTTTTTCTTTGGCTGCTTAACCTGGAGTAATATCTGGATTGTTGCTGCATGGACTTGAGATTTGGCTGCTTGGGCCCACATCATCAACAAGCTCTTAAATAAGGTTCGCCATGACGACTACACCAACATTCTCTGAACATACTCAATTGCCGTTATTGCCGCTGCGGGACGTGGTTGTGTTCCCGCATATGGTGATTCCGCTGTTCGTCGGTCGTCCCAAATCCATCAAGGCGCTTGAGGCCGCGATGGAGCAAGGCAAGAGCATCATGCTCGCCGCCCAAAAGGCGGCTGCCAAGGATGAGCCTTCTCCCAACGATATTTATGACATCGGCTGCGTTGCCAACATCCTGCAGATGCTCAAGCTGCCGGACGGCACCGTCAAGGTACTGGTGGAGGGCGCGCAGCGTGCCCGTATCCACCGCATCGACGAGAGCGATACCCATTTCGTCGCCGACCTGACCCCGGTGGAGTCGGAGCCGGGCGACGAGGCGGAAGTCGAAGCGATGCGCCGCGCCATCGTGCAGCAGTTCGACCAGTACGTGAAGCTGAACAAGAAGATTCCGCCCGAGATCCTCACCTCGCTTGCGGGCATCGACGACGCCGGCCGCCTGGCCGACACCATCGCCGCGCATCTTCCGCTCAAGCTCGAGCAGAAGCAGGTCATCCTCGAAATCTTCAACGTCGCCAAGCGCCATGAGCATTTGCTCGGCCAGCTCGAAGGCGAACTCGACATCCTCCAGGTGGAGAAGCGCATCCGCGGCCGCGTCAAGCGCCAGATGGAAAAATCGCAGCGCGAGTACTACCTGAACGAGCAGGTCAAGGCCATCCAGAAGGAACTGGGCGAGGGCGAAGAGGGTGCCGATCTCGAGGAACTCGAGAAGAAGATCATTGCCGCCAAGATGCCGAAGGAAGCCCGCGAGAAGGCGCAGGCCGAACTGAAGAAGCTGAAGCTGATGTCTCCGATGTCGGCTGAAGCCACCGTGGTGCGCAACTACATCGATACCGTGGTTGGCCTGCCCTGGAAGAAGAAGTCCAAGGTCAACAACGATCTGGCCAATGCCGAACAGGTGCTCGAGGGCGAGCACTACGGCCTGGAAAAGGTCAAGGAGCGCATCCTTGAATATCTCGCCGTGCAGCAGCGCGTCGATAAGGTGAAGGCGCCGATTCTGTGCCTGGTGGGCCCTCCTGGGGTGGGCAAGACCTCGCTCGGCCAGTCGATCGCCCGCGCAACGAACCGCAAGTTCGTGCGCATGGCGCTGGGCGGCGTGCGTGACGAAGCCGAGATCCGCGGCCACCGTCGTACCTACATCGGCTCCATGCCGGGAAAGATTCTGCAGAGCCTGGCCAAGGTCGGTGTGCGCAATCCGCTGTTCCTGCTGGACGAGGTGGACAAGCTCGGCATGGACTTCCGCGGCGATCCGGCTTCGGCGCTGCTGGAGGTGCTCGACCCGGAGCAGAACCACACCTTCTCCGACCATTACATCGAAGTCGACTTCGACCTGTCGGATGTGATGTTCGTGGCGACGTCGAACTCCTACAACATTCCGCCGGCGCTGCTGGACCGGATGGAAGTGATTCGCCTGTCGGGTTACACCGAGGATGAAAAAGCCAACATCGCGATGCGCTATCTGCTGCCCAAGCAGGTGACGAACAACGGGCTCAAGGAAGACGAGATCAACGTCTCCGAAGCTGCGATCCGCGACATCATCCGCTACTACACCCGCGAAGCCGGCGTGCGTTCGCTGGAGCGTGAAATCTCCAAGATCTGCCGCAAGGTGGTCAAGATGCTGCTGCTGAAGAAGCAGGATCGCAAGGTAGCCGTGACGCCGAAGAACCTGGATAAATTCCTGGGTGTGCGGCGCTACGATTTCGGCGTCGCCGAAAAAGAGAACCAAGTCGGCCAGGTGGTTGGCCTAGCCTGGACCGAGGTTGGCGGCGACCTGCTGACGATCGAGGCGGTGAACATGCCAGGCAAGGGCAACATCATCCGTACCGGTACGCTGGGCGACGTGATGAAGGAGTCGATCGAAGCCGCCCGCACCGTGGTGCGCAGCCGCTCCAAGCGTCTCGGCATCAAGGAAGAGCTGTTCGAGAAGAACGACATCCACATCCATGTGCCGGAAGGCGCAACGCCGAAGGATGGTCCTTCCGCCGGCATCGCCATGACCACTGCCATGGTGTCGGTGCTGACCGGCATTCCGGTGCGCGCCGACGTGGCGATGACGGGCGAGATCACCCTGCGCGGCGAAGTGCTGCCTATCGGCGGCTTGAAGGAGAAGCTGCTGGCGGCGCATCGCGGCGACATCAAGACGGTGCTCATCCCCGAGCAGAACGTCAAGGATCTGGCGGACATTCCTGACAACGTCAAGAACAAGCTGGAAATCATTCCGGTGCGCTGGATCGACAAGGTGCTGGAAGTCGCTTTGGAGCGGCAGCCTTCGCCAATGAAAGAAGAAGTGCCGGTCGAGGCGGTTGCCAAGAGCACCGATGCCGCCGAGACGGGCGTCATCAAGCACTGATCAAGCGATTGATCGACGGGGCTTCATCCCCGCTTGCAAAAAGCGACCTTCGGGTCGCTTTTTTATTGGCCGATCGGTTCTCGACAGAAGTGTTGTGTCATCGCTGTGCACAGTCGTATTCCTTGACAGCATCAAGAGCCCCTAGTTAAATTGCAACCCTGGTTTTGACCGCGAGTCAGTAGGCTCGCAGTGAGAAGTCAGGAAAAAACAATTTAGTGAGGAGGCATAGTTGAACAAGAACGAATTGATCGAGCATGTGGCGAAGACGGCCGACATCTCGAAAACGGCGGCGGCACGGGCAGTCGATGCCATGATGGGCGCAGTCACCACTACCTTGAAGGAAGACGGCAGCGTGACCCTGGTCGGGTTCGGCACCTTTTCCGTCGGCAAGCGGGAAGCGCGCCGCGGCCGCGACCCGCGCACTGGGAGCGTGATCGAAATCGGTGCGGCGCGCGTGCCGAAATTCCGGCCTGGCAAAGGCTTGAAGGAAGCGATCAACTAGCCTGTCGCCAAAAGTTGTTGTAGAATAGCGGTCTTTACGGCGAGGTGACAACAGCCGTAAGTGCAGTCTGATTTGCGTGGCTAAGTCTCGTTTGGGTGCTTAGCTCAGTTGGTAGAGCGGCGCCCTTACAAGGCGTAGGTCGGGAGTTCGAGCCTCTCAGCACCCACCAGTCAGCTTGCATGCAGTGCCAGTTTCAGGAGTGGTAGTTCAGTCGGTTAGAATACCGGCCTGTCACGCCGGGGGTCGCGGGTTCGAGTCCCGTCCACTCCGCCAAAACCGAGAAAAGGCGAACGTAAGTTCGCCTTTTTTCTTATGGGATAGAATTTCGCTCTCTATCCATGATCAAGTGATCGGCTGACCATGTTTGAATTCATTCGCACGCACCAGCGCCTAATGCAGTTCCTGCTGCTGCTCTTCATTTTCCCTTCCTTTGCCTTCTTCGGACTCGAAAGCTATACCCGCTTCCGCGATAGGGACAACGCGGTGGCGAAAGTCGCGGGACAAACCATCTCCGAGCAGGAGCTCGATGCCGCTCACCGCGAGCAGATGGAGCGCCTGCGCCAGATGTTCGGCCAGCAGTTCGACCCGAAGATGTTCGATACGCCGGAAGCCAAGCGCAATGTGCTGGATGGCTTGATCACCCAGCGCGTGCTCGCTGCAGAAGCTGCCAACAACAATCTCGCCGTGTCGGACCAGGCGCTGCAGCAAACCATCCTCGGCATTCCGGGGCTGACCACGCCGGAAGGCAAGTTCGATGTGGAGCGCTACAAGACCCTGCTCGCTGCGCAGGGCCTGACGCCGGCAGGCTATGAAGCGCGCCTGCGCCGCGATCTGGTGCTGCAACAGGTCAGCAATGCGATTCAATCCACTGCGTTTGCGCCCAAGACCGTGGCCGACAAGCTGTCGGACCTGAACGATCAAGAGCGTGAGGTCCAGGAACTGCTGCTCAAGCCCTCCGACTATGCGTCGCAAGTCAAGGTGACGGACGACATGGTCAAGCGCTACTACGAGAGCAACGCCGCCCAGTTCGAAGTGCCGGAAAGCGCCAAGGCCGAGTACGTGGTGCTCGACCAGGCCGCGCTGGCTGCCCAGATCGAAGTCAGCGACGCCGATGCACGTGCCTACTACGAGCAGAATGCCAAGCGCTTCGGCACCGAGGAGCAGCGCCGCGCCAGCCACATCCTGATCGGGGTGAAGCAGAATGCGAGCGATGCCGACAAGGCTGCCGCCAAGGACAAGGCGGAGAAGCTGCTGGCCCAGCTGCGCAAGAACCCCGGCGATTTCGCCAAGCTGGCAAAGGAAAATTCCCAGGATCCCGGCTCCGCCGAGCGCGGCGGCGACCTCGACTTCTTCGGCAAGGGCATGATGGTGAAACCATTCGAGGATGCGGCCTTCAAGCTCAAGCAGGGCGACATCAGCGACGTGGTGCAGTCCGAGTTCGGTTACCACATCATCCAGCTCACCGGCATCAAGCCGGCGACGACCAAGTCCTTCGACGAGGTGAAGCCGGAAGTAGTGGCTGACATCCGGAAGCAGCAGGCGGCCAAGAAGTTTGCCGAGGCGGCCGAGACTTTTACCAATACGGTGTACGAGCAGTCGGACAGCCTGAAGCCGGTGGCCGACAAGCTGAAGCTGAAGATCGAGACGGTGTCCGACCTGACCCGCAACCCGAATCCGAAGCTGCCGGCGACAGCGCCGTTCAACCAGCCGAAGTTCCTGAAGGCGCTCTTCTCCGACGAGGTCATCAAGAACAAGCGCAATACCGACGCGGTGGAAGTCGCGCCGAGCACCCTGGTGGCCGGCCGCATCATCGACTACAAGCCGGTGACCCGCAAGCCGCTGGAGGAAGTGCAGGCGGCGATCCGGGAGCGGGTGGTTCAGACGGAAGCGGCGGCGCTGGCCAAAAAGGATGGCGAAGCCAAGCTGGCTGCGGCGAAGTCGGAAGGCAAGCTGGGCGGCTTCGGCGAAGCCAAGGTGGTGTCGCGCGCCAAGCCGAATGCAGTCTCCCAGGGCGCATTGCCGGAGGTGATGAAGGCCGACGCCAGCAAGCTGCCGGCTTATGTCGGCGTCGATCTCCAAAACGGCGGTTATGCGCTGTACCGCATCAACAAGGTAATGCAGCCGGCAACCGTCGATGCCGCCCGGCGCCAGACCGAACGCCAGCAGATTGCCGGCGCTATGGCCCAGGAGGAAATGGCGGCGTACCTCGAATCGCTTAAGGCCAAGGCCAAGGTGCAGATCCTGCATCCGGTCGGCGCAAAGCCGGGCGAGGAACAGCCGGCGAAATGAGCGTCGCCTGACCCATGAAAGAGCCGCCTTCGGGCGGCTTTTTCATTGTGGGCATCCATGTTTTGGTCGGGCGGGCTGACGGTCGAGCGACCAACGGGTAAAGACTGAACAAGGCCGCCGCATGCAGCGGCAAGAAAAGCGCGCCGCTACTTCCTGAGCAGCGCCTTCAGGTGCGGCCAGACGTTTTCCAGCATGATGCGCTGCGCTTCCGCCGTCGGATGGATGCGGTCGGCCTGGAACAGGTCCGGTCGGTCTTCCAGCCCGCGCAGCAGGAAAGGCACCAGCGCCACATCCTTTTCCTTCGACGTCTTGCTGAACATGCGCGCGAAGCGCTCGGTATAGTCGCGGCCGTAGTTGGGTGGAATCTGCATGCCGACCAGCAGCACCTTGGCGCCGGCTTTCTTCGCAGCGTCGATCATGGCATCGAGGTTGGATTGCGTCTGCGGCACCGGCAGGCCGCGCAAGCCATCGTTGCCGCCGAGTTCGATCACCACCGTGTCGGGACGGTGCTCGCCGAGCAGCGCAGGCAGCCGGGTGCGGCCGCCGCTGGTGGTCTCCCCGCTGACGCTGGCGTTGACGATGCGGGCATCGACTTTTTCCGACTGCAGCCGCTTCTCCAGCAGCGAGACCCAGCCGGAACCGCGGGCAATGCCATACTCGGCCGAAAGGCTGTCGCCGAGCACGAGCACGGTTTTTGATGCAGAATAGGCAAGCGGCATCCAGGCCGCCAGCGTCATCATCAGCAGCAACGCCAACAGCCGCCGGATGCGCATCGATCCGCCGGCGAGCTTGCCGAACATCCTTCCACTCCTGTTACGAAACTGCATGCGAGATCCTTCCCACGTTGTCCATGCGATCGAAGTCGTCGGCCTCGGAAAGCGCGTCGCCGACGCCACTGGTGAATTGACCATTCTGCGCGAAATTAATTTTAGCGTGCTGGCAGGCGAGACCCTGGCGATCGTCGGTGCGTCCGGGTCGGGCAAATCGACGCTGCTCGGCCTGCTCGCCGGGCTGGACCATCCCTCTTCCGGCACGGTGAAGCTGGATGGCATCGACATCTTCCAGCTCGACGAGGATGGCCGGGCCGCGCTGCGGCAGCAAAAACTGGGCTTCGTGTTCCAGTCCTTCCAACTGCTGGCCCATCTTACCGCGCTGGAGAACGTGATGCTGCCGCTGGAACTCGCGCGCGATACCGAGGCTCGCCGCAAGGCGGAAGAGATGCTCGACCGGGTGGGACTCTCCAGCCGCCTGCGCCATTACCCCAGGACCATGTCCGGCGGCGAGCAGCAGCGGGTGGCGCTGGCGCGCGCCTTCGTCACCGAGCCGTCGTTGCTGCTGGCCGACGAGCCCACCGGCAGTCTCGATGCGGCCACCGGCGAAGCGGTGATCCGCCTCATGTTCGAGTTGAACCGGGAACGCGGCTCTACCCTGGTGCTGGTGACCCACGATACTTCCATCGCGGCCCGATGCGGCCGCATCATCACGCTCGCGGCCGGCCAAGTGCAAGGTTGACCGCTTCACGCGGATTCGCGCAGGCTCACGGGCGGACGCTTCGTTCCGCGACCAGCTGGTTCAGGCATAGCCGCAGCGCCGGTATCAGCTCGCTCGCCGTCAGGCCTATCGGGCCCACGCCTTTCCGTACCAGTTCGTCGGCGGCATGGCCATGCATCCACGCTGCGCCGAGCGCCGCCTCGTGCGCCGGCCAGCCTTGAGCCAGTAGAGCGCCGCACAGGCCTGCGAGCACGTCGCCCGTGCCGCCCGTTGCCAAGGCCGGATTGCCCGTGGGATTGATGACGAAGGGCCGGTCCGGTGCGGCGATGATGCTTCCTGCGCCTTTCAAGATGACAACCGCGTTGGCGCTTTCCGCCAACGCACGGGCGGCGGCGAGCCGGTCCGACTGGACTTCCGCGACCTTCATGCCCAGCAGGCGCGCCGCTTCCAGCGGATGGGGCGTGAGCAAGGATGGCTGCTGCAGATTGCCGCGATCCGCGAGCGCTTGCATCAGGCTTCGATCGGAAGCAAGCAGGTTGAGCGCATCCGCATCGAATACCGCCGGCATAGGCGACTTCAGCGCCGCTGTCAGTGCCGCCCGCGCTGCCTCGCCGCTGCCCATGCCGGGACCGGCGACGACGACCTTGCGCGCCAGATCGATCTCATGCGCAGCACGGCACATCAACTCCGGATGTGCATCGTCATAAACAGGCACCGGGCCGATGAAGGCGGCATAGGTGCGGCCGGCGCCGGCATGGAGCGCGGCGCGTGCCGCCAGCACGACGGCGCCTGCCATGCCGGATGCGCCGCCGAGCAGCACCACGTCGCCAAAGCTGCCCTTGTGGGTATTCCTGGCGCGCGGGCGCAGGCAGGCGGCGAACAGTCCGGGGTGGTTGAGCATGCCGTCCGGCGGCGGCAGACCGGAGGCGATGTCGAGACCGGCGACCCGCACTTCGCCAGCATGGTCGCAACCGTCTGCGGTGTGCAGGCCCGGCTTGTCGCCGATGAAGGTAATCGTATGGCTGGCCCGGACGGCGACGGCACCGCCGACCACGGTGCCGGTGTCCGCATCGATGCCGCTGGGGACGTCGAGCGCCAGCACCGGCAGCCGCGCGGCGCCGATTTCGTTTATCGTCTGAACCGCTTCCGCGATCTCGCCCGTCAAGGGCCGCTGCAGGCCTATGCCGAACAGGCCGTCGACGACGAGATTGCAGGGACGCTCCAGCTGCGCCTGCCAATCGCTGAACGGGTGTATCTCGACGCCAGCGGCCAGCGCGCGTGCATGGGCGGCGGCGGCATCCCGCGGCTGCCGGGCAGGATCGCCATGCAGCAGCACCCGAACACGCATGCCGCCGCGCCTGAGCACCGCCGCCGCCTCCAGCGCATCGCCGCCATTGTTGCCGGAACCGGCAAGCAGCAGCACATCGACGCGGCGGCCGGCCCGCCGGCAGATGTCGCGCACCTCGCGTGCCGCCGCGGCGCCGGCGCGCTGCATCAGGCTGCCGGGAGGGAGATGACTCATGGCCGCCTGTTCGATCTGGCGTATCCGGGCGATCGTGTACAGGGCGTTCGAAGGGAGCGCGCTTGTCGTCATGGCTGGGGCAGGAAAGGGCAATCCGCCTATTCTATGCCCGACGATTGGTTTGAACCTTGCGTCACCAGGCGACCATCAGACTAAGCAGCCATCAGACTAAGCGGCCGTCAGCCCGAGCACATGGGTGGCGATCGCCAGCGATGCGGTCAGGCCGGGGGACTCGATGCCGTACAGGCCGAGATAGGACGGCTTGCCATGCGTGGCGAACACGAAGTCGGCCGCAGGCTCGCCGGGCCCGGAAATCTTCGGGCGAATGCCGGCGTAGGCAGGCTGCAGCGCGTCATCCGGCAGGTTCGGCCAGTAGGCGCGGATCTCACGATAGAACTTGTCGGCGCGGCGCGGATCGACCTGGTAATCCAGGGATTCGCCTTCCAGCCATTCCACGTCGGGACCGAAGCGGGCCTGGCCGCCGAGGTCGAGCGTCAGGTGCACGCCGAGGCCGCCCGGCTCCGGCACCGGATAGATCAGGCGCGAAAAGGGCGCACGGCCGGCGAGCGAATAGTAATTGCCCTTGGCGAAGTAGGCGGGCGGCACGGTGCCGTCGTCGAGACCGGCGATGCTCCGCGCCAGCTTCGGCGCCCACAGGCCGGCGCAGTTCACCAGCAGATCGGTGCGCAGCGAGAACGCGTCCCCGGTCCCGGTCTGCACTTCGAGTTCGATAGCATTGCCGTCGCAGCGGCCGGCAACCACCCGGCTGTCGAAGGCGAATACCGCGCCGGCGTTTTCCGCGTCACCCTGCAGTGCCAGCATCAGCGCATGGCTGTCGATGATGCCGGTATTCGGAGAGTGCAGGGCGGCGGTGCAGGAAAGGGAAGGTTCGAGTTCCTGCGCTTGCGCCGCCGACAGCAGCGTCACTTCCGTGCAGCCGTTGGCATGCGCCTGGGCCCGGATGGTTTGCAGCTTGCCGTTCTGCTCGGCGCTGGTGGATACGATCAGCTTGCCGCAGCGCTGATGCGGAATGGCGCGCTCCGCGCAATACGCGTACAGCTGGTCGCGGCCTTCTACGCACAGCCTGGCCTTCAAACTGCCGGTCGGGTAGTAGATGCCGGCGTGGATGACTTCGCTGTTGCGCGAGCTGGTTTCCATGCCGATGGCGGGATTGGCTTCGATGACGATGACGTCGCGGCCTGACAGGGCCAGCGCGCGCGCCACGGCCAGCCCGACCACGCCGGCGCCGGCGACGACGCATTCAATGTGATCCATAACGGGAAAGGGTTAATCCATGCATGTCGATGTCCGGATTATGCCCCGAAACAATGTCGGCCACGATCTTGCCCGAGCCGGCGGCCATGGCCCAGCCGAGCGAGCCGTGGCCGATGTTGGCGTAGACATTGCGCAGCGGGGTGGCGCCGAGGATGGGCGGGCCGTCCGGCAGCATCGGATGGGCGCCGCTCCAGAAGGAAGCGGCGTGGTAGTTGGCGGCGCCGGGGAACCAGTCGTCGCCCACTTTCGCCAGCATGCGCAGCGCCGCCTCGTGCATGTCCAGCGAGCGCGAGCCCACTTCGGCGGTGCCGGCGATGCGGATGCGCATGCCCATGCGCGAGATCGAAACCTTGTAATGCTCGTCACTCACCGCGGCCACCGGCGCCTCGTCGAAATTCTTGATGGTTGCGGTGGCAGAGTAGCCTTTCACCGGATACAGCGGCACTTGTACGCCGAGCGGCTCCAGCAGCTTGACGCTGTCGGCGCCGGCGGCGAGCACCACCGCATCGGCAGGGAATTCCCGAGCGCCGATGTGCAGCGTTACGCCATGGCCGCCGGGCGCGATGCGATCCACCTGGGTGGCGAACAGGAAGCGAACACCGATGTCCTCGGCGATCTGCTTCATGCGCTTGGTGAACAACGGGCAGTTGCCGGATTCGTCGTCCGGCAGGTAAAGGCCGCCGGCGAGAGTGGTGGAGGGCGCCAGCGCCGGTTCGATTTCCCGTGCCTCTTCGGCGCTTACCATGCGATAGGGAATGCCGCCGTCGGCGAGCAGGCCGGCCGCCGTCTCGGCGGCCGCGATGTCGTCCGGCGCGCGGAACAGCTGCAGCACGCCCTGAGTGCGTTCGTAGTCGATGCGATAGTGTTCGCGCAGGTGCTGCAGCACCGCATGGCTGTAGATGGCGACGCGCTGCATGCGCTCGCGGTTGACGCGGTAGCGGTCGACCTCGCATTCATTCAGCCATCGCCGGGCCCAGCGCCACAGCGCCCGCTCCAGCGTCGGCTTGACCACGACCGCCGCCTCGGATTTGAACAGATGGGACAGGATCTTGCGCGGCATGCCGGGCGCCGCCATCGGTACCCCATAGCCGGGCGCGGTGACGCCGGAATTGGCGAGGCTGGCTTCCTGCGCCACGCTTTGCTGGCGTTCCAGAACGACCACTTGATGCCCCGCCTCGGCGAGAAAATAGGCGGTACAGACGCCCACTACGCCGCCGCCGATCACCGCAATCTGCTTCGCTGCCACTTGAATCCCTGTATGCCTTGTGAATGCCCGTCCGGCGCCGGATGCCGCCAGGCTGCTGACCCGCCCGTGATTCTATGCGGACTGGATGGTCTTGAACCAATGCCAGATCAGATTGTCATGCTGACCGTGCCGGTTGAGACTAATCCGCGACACCGGTCCGCAAAAGGCAGGCCGAAACAGCAAAATGTGGGCGGCTGCGCGATGAACTGCCGGTCTGGCGGATTTTGCTCATTGCGGCGTCTTGCAGGGGCCGGCGTAGCCCGGCAGGGCGCTCGCCTGCGGCTGGCAGGCGAGCTTTTCCGCTTCCTGCAGCGCCGGCAGCAGGTTCAGCCTGTCGACCGGCTTCCAGCCCATGCGCTCGCCGAAATAGCGCGCCCACTCGAACTCCATGAAATAGGCGTCGGTCTTGTGGAAATAGCCGGCGCTCTCCGCATAGGCGGCGAGGGCGCGGTAGGGATCGTCCCACAGGTCGGCGATACGGCGCGGCAGGCGCTCCGGCGGCAGCGGCCGGCCCTGCGGATCGAACAGGTAAACCCAGTGCCGTGCCTGCATTTCGCGCCAGAAGCTGGCGGAGTCGTCAAGACGGCCGATCACTTGCACCACCATGCGCTCGGCGCCGATGCGCGACAGCACGCTGGCGAGATGATGGCCGTCGGTGAGATAAAAATTGCCGTCCGGCCCGCGCACCACCGGCAACGGCCGGCTGCGCGTGAATTTCAGCGTGTCGGTCTCGCCCTTCATGCGGCGCACCCGTTCCTCGACCTGGATCATGCCGACCGCCGGCTGGGTCGGCCGCACGGCGTCGAGCGCGATCTCGCAGCTGGCATTGAGGGCGGTGTTGTCGGCGCAGGGCGGCTCGGCATGCGCGACGCCGGCCAGCAGTCCGAACGACAGTGCCAGGCTCAGCAGGCGGCCCCGGATAGGATTGCGCATCGCTCAGTTCCCCGCAAGCAGCCGTTCCACCGAGAGAGCAACGCCCATGACGCGCGCGTCGCTCATCGCCGGGCCGGCGATCATTAATCCGGCGGGCAAGTCGCCCGGCGCGTGACACGGCAGGGAAACGGCACAGCCGTCGAGCAGGTTGATGGTCGACGGGTTGCGCAGCATCAGGCCGTTGACGCGGAAAAACTCGTCTTCGGACGCCTCCAGCTCGGCGATCGGCGGCGCCACCGTCGGCACCGTCGGCATGAGCATGGCGTCGAAGCCGGCGAGCTCGGCTTCCATGCGCCGGATCCAATCGGCGCGGCGGCGATGCAGGTCGACATAGTCCGCCGCGCTCAGGGTCGCCCCGAGTTTGATGCGCTTGGCGACGCGGGCGTCGTACATGGCTTCATGCTCGGCCAGCAGATGGCGATGCCAGGCGAGCGACTCCGGCCCGGAAAAGCGGTTGATCTCCGGCGCTTCCCGCAGCGGCGTCAGCGGCATATCGACGATCTCCGCGCCGGCGGCGGACAGGCGAGAGAGCGCCCGCTGGAAGCTTGCCGCCACCTGCTCATCCATGCCGTCCAGCACCACGCTTTGCGGCACCGCGAAGCGCAGGCGATTGACGGAAAGCGCGGGCGGCGACAGCGGTTGGTCGGCGATCACGCCGTCGACCAGCAGACAGTCCTGCACCGAGCGCGTCATGGCGCACACGGTGTCGAGCGTGGTGGAGAGCGGCAGGGCGCCGGCATCGGAAACGCGGCGCTTGGTCGGCTTGAAACCCACCAGGCCGCAGAGCGCGGCGGGGATGCGGATCGATCCGCCGGTGTCGGAGCCGAGGCCGGCCACGCACAGGCCGGCGGCGACCGAGACGGCGGCGCCCGACGAGGAGCCGCCGGGAATGCGCGCCACCGCGGCGTCGCGCGGATTGGCCGGCGTGCCGTAATGCGGATTGAGGCCGACGCCGGAAAACGCGAACTCCGTCATGTTCGTCTTGCCGATGATGGCCGCGCCAGCCCGGCGCAGGCGGCGGACCGCTTCGGCATCGGCGGCGGCAGGCGGCGCATCCTTGAGCACGATGGAACCGGCAAGCGTCGTTTCGCCCGCCACATCGAACAAATCCTTGATCGACACCGGCAGGCCGGCCAGCGCATGGGTTTCCACCCTTGCCGCCCGCATTGCATCCGCCTGGTCGGCTGCGGCGCGGGCGGCTTCCGGATAGAGGCGGGTGAAGACTGACTGCGCCTTCCCGGCGTCTGCCAGGCAGCGCTCGACCAGTTCCCGGCGCGACAGCTGCGCCAGGTGCGCGATGGATTGGGAAATGGGAGGGTTCATGCGAGAATGCGGGTCCGTTCGAATGGCTGAAGCCAATATCATACAGGGCAGCAATGCAAGAAGCGCGTCAAACCTACCGCGATGGCGACGGCCGTCAACCGCCGTCCGGCGGCGCTTCGGAAGCAGCCAGCACGTCCGGCATGCTGCCGACGATTCCCGCCTGGCTCGTATGGCTGACCGCTGCCTGCTTCGTCTTCGCCGGCCTCGGCAGCTTCGGCATTCTCGACAACAACGAGGGCCTGTATGCGGAGATACCGCGCGAGATGCTGCAGGCGGGAACCTGGCAAGCCTGGGTGATCCCGCATCTCAACGGCTTGCCCTACATGGAAAAGCCGCCGCTGCTGTACTGGCTGACGGCGCTGTCCTTCGGCCTCTTCGGCGAAGCGGAATGGGCGGCGCGCTTGGCCCCCGCGCTGTCGGCGCTGGCCTGCGTCGGCATCGTCCTCGGTTTCGGCAAGGCCGCCGGACAGGCGCAGGCAGCCCGGCTGGCGGCACTGATGTTCATCAGCGGCCTCGGCGTCATGGCCATGTCACACGTGTTGATGTTCGACATGCTGCTCACGGCGCTGCTGACGGCGGCGCTGGCGCTCGCCTACCGCTTCGACGCCACCGGCCGTGCTTCGCGCCTGCGCGCTTCCCATGCATGTCTGGCGCTGGCCCTGCTGGCGAAAGGCTTCGTGGCGCTGATCCTGTTCGGCCTGGTGCTGTTCGCCTATCTCGCCGTCACCGCCGGTTCTGCGCGAGCCTTCCTGCGCGCGCTGCGCCGCTGGCTCGATCCGCTGGCGCTGCTGCTGCTGCTGGCCATCGCGGCGCCCTGGCACATCGCCGCCAGCCTGACGGAGCCGATCTTCGCCTGGTTCTACTTCATCAACGAGCACGTGCTGCGCTTTCTCGGCAGGCGCGAGCCACATGACTACTACTCCGGCGCCTGGTGGTACTACCTGCCGCGCATGGCGATCTATCTCTTTCCGTGGTCTTTCCTGCTGCCGTTTTTGCTGCGGGCAGCAAAACCTGAAGCCGCGCAAGGCGATTCCGCCCTTCGCCTGAACCGCTTCCTCGCCTGCGCCTGGATCATGCCGCTGGCTTTCTTTTCCGTCTCGAGCGCCAAGGCGAATTACTACCTGGTGGCGGTGATGCCGTTCGCCGCGCTGCATCTCGCGCTGGCGTTGGCGCGGCGCGCTTATCTGTCGCCGATGCGGCGGATGCTGCCGGGACTGCTGATCGCCGCGTTGTGCCTGATCGGCCTGGTGGCGTTGCTTAAGCGCGCACCGGAGAGCGGCGAATCATTGATCATCATGGGACTGCAGCAGCGGGAATTTGCACTGCTTGCGGTCGGCATTCTTCTGGCATTGGCGTTGCTGGCTGCCTGGCTGGCCGGACAGGGCGGCATGGGACTGTATGGCTATGGCCTGATTCCGGCCTGGCTTTCAATCATCCTGCTGCAGACGCTGGCTGCCATGGAACCCGCCGTGTCCACCCGGCAGATGGCGAACTACCTGAAGCTGGCCCATCCGGACCGGCAGATATACCTGTACCGCAAATTCGAGGAACAGTCCTCGCTGCCGTTCTACTTGAAGAAGCCGTTGCCGGTGGTAGACATGCAGAGCAACGACTTGTTCTGGGGAAACAGGCTGCGGCCGGGCAACTCGATCAGCGTTTCCATCGAGAAGTTCAACGCCGCCAAGTCGGCCAAGCTGGCGCTTGTCGTCATGGACAGGCAGCGCGCCGAATTCGAGGCCTCGCCGGCAGCGGCCGGCCTTCAGCGGGTTCACCGCGTCGGCAACTCGACGCTGTATATCAATTGACAAGCCGTGCGCCGGCATAGGATTTTCAGCCGGAAACCACCCGGAATGCGGGCGTTTTCCCGTTTCCGGGGACTGCTTGCCATCCAGCCATCAAGCGGCGACAGGGTATAATCCCGGCTTCCGTTTCATCTCCGATCCAACCCTCGAGCGGGCATCCCGGTCATGCCCGGTCCTTATCCTCTTTCCGCCATGCTGATTCTGCCAGGCTCGAACGCCCTGTCTGCCTTCCGTACCCAACGCCTCCTCGCCCAGCTGCAAACCGTCGACCCCAATATCAGCGGCATCACCGGCCGCTATCTGCATTTCATCGACAGCAGCGCGCCGCTGTCGGACGATGACCAGCGGCGCCTCGACGGCATGCTGACCTACGGCGAGCCGTTCCAGAAGGCGGCGGACGGGGAAGCGTTCGTGGTCATCCCGCGCTTCGGCACCATTTCGCCCTGGGCGAGCAAGGCGACCGACATCGCCCGCAACTGCGGCATGGCGCATATCCACCGCATCGAGCGCGGCGTCTCCTATCGCCTGCAAATGAAGAGCGGCCTGCTCGGCGGCGCGAAGAAGCTGCCCGAGGGCGCCTGGGCGGAGGTGGCGGCGTTGCTGCATGACCGCATGACCGAGACCGTGCTGCGCGATGCCGGCGATGCAGCAGGCCTGTTCCGGGAACTGGAACCGCAGCCGCTGGCCCATGTCGACGTGATCGGCGGCGGCCGCGCGGCGCTGGTGGCGGCCAACACCGAACTCGGCCTGGCACTGTCCGAGGACGAGATCGATTACCTGGTGAACGCCTTCACCCAGGCCGGCCGCAACCCGACCGACGTCGAGCTGATGATGTTCGCCCAGGCCAACAGCGAGCATTGCCGCCACAAGATCTTCAACGCCGACTGGACCATCGATGGCGAGAAGCAGGAGCGCTCCCTGTTCGCCATGATCCGCAATACCCACCAGCTGAACCCGCAGGGCACGGTGGTGGCGTACAGCGACAATTCCTCCGTCATCGAGGGCGCCGAGGTGCCGCGCTTCTATGCCCGCGGCGCGGCCGCCGGCAATGTGTACGACAGCAGCAGCGAGCTGATCCACATCATGATGAAGGTGGAGACGCACAACCACCCGACCGCCATCTCGCCCTTCCCGGGCGCCTCCACCGGCGCCGGCGGCGAGATCCGCGACGAGGGCGCCACCGGCCGCGGCGCCAAGCCGAAGGCCGGCCTGACCGGCTTCACCGTCTCCAACCTGATGATCACCCATGCGGTGCAGCCCTGGGAGAACGCCGCCGACGCCGCGGTGCCGCCGTCGCAGCGCCAGGCCCATGCGCAGTCGGGCATCTATGGCAAGCCGGACCGCATCGCCTCCGCCCTGCAGATCATGATCGACGGCCCGCTCGGCGGCGCCGCCTTCAACAATGAATTCGGCCGTCCCAACCTCGCCGGCTACTTCCGTTCCTACGAGCAGAAGGTCAACGGCACCGTCTACGGCTACCACAAGCCGATCATGATCGCCGGCGGCCTCGGCAACATTTCGGCCAGGCACACCAGGAAGAACGACCTGCCGGTAGGCAGCCTGCTGATCCAGCTCGGCGGCCCCGGCATGCGCATCGGCATGGGCGGCGGCGCCGCTTCCTCCATGGCCACCGGCACCAACACCGCCGACCTCGACTTCGACTCGGTCCAGCGCGGCAATCCGGAGATGGAGCGCCGGGCGCAGGAAGTCATCAACGCCTGCTGGGCGATGGGCGACGACAACCCCATCCTGTCCATCCACGACGTCGGCGCCGGCGGCCTGTCCAACGCCTTCCCCGAGATCACCAACGACGCCCGGCGCGGCGCCATCTTCGACCTGCGCAAGGTGCCGCTGGAAGAGAGCGGCCTGTCACCGAAGGAAATCTGGAGCAATGAATCGCAGGAGCGCTACGTGCTGGCGATTTTGCCGGAGAGCCTGCCGCTGTTCCAATACCTGTGCGAGCGCGAGCGCTGCATCTTCGCGGTGGTCGGCACCGCCACCGAGGAGCGCCAGCTGAAGGTGATCGATCCCGCGCACGACAACTCGCCGGTCGACATGCCGATGGATGTTTTGCTCGGCAAGCCGCCCAAGATGCACCGCGACGTGCAGCGGGCGCAGCCGCAGCTGCCGCCGGTGGACCTGACCGGCATCTCGCTGGAAGACGCCGCCCAGCGCGTGCTGCGCCTGCCGACGGTGGCCGACAAGTCCTTCCTGATCACCATCGGCGACCGCACCGTCGGCGCCACCACCGTGCGCGACCAGATGGTCGGCCCGTGGCAGGTGCCGGTGGCCGACTGCGCCGTCACCGCGATGTCCTTCGAGGGCTATCTCGGCGAAGCCATGGCCATGGGCGAGCGCACCCCGCTGGCGGTGATCGATGCCCCGGCTTCCGGCCGCATGGCGGTCGGCGAAGCCATCACCAACATCGCCGCCGCGCCGATCCGCAACCTGTCCGACGTCAAGCTGTCCGCCAACTGGATGGCTGCCTGCGGCCAGCCGGGCCAGGACGCGGCGCTGTTCGACACGGTGAAGGCGGTGGGCATGGAACTGTGCCCGGCGCTCGGCATCAGCATCCCGGTGGGCAAGGATTCCCTCTCCATGCGCACCACCTGGAACGACGGCGAAGCCAAGTCGGTGGTGGCGCCGGTGTCGCTCATCGTCTCCGCCTTCGGGCCGGTGCATGACGTGCGCCTGTCGCTCACGCCGCAGCTGCGCAAGGATGCCGGCAGCACCGTGCTCATCGCCATCGACCTCGGCCGCAGCAAGAACCGCATGGGCGGCTCGGCGCTGACCCAGGTGATGCAGCAGATCGGCAACGAGGCGCCGGACGTGGACAGCGCCGAGGACCTGAAGGCTTTCTTCAACGCCATCCAGCAGCTCAACCTCGAAAAGCGCCTGCTCGCCTATCACGACCGCTCCGACGGCGGCCTGTTCGCCACCCTGTGCGAAATGGCCTTCGCCGGCCGCGCCGGCGTATCGGTCAATCTCGACATCCTGACCATGGACAGCGAGCATGCGGCGGACTGGGGCGACTCCAAGAACTGGGCTACCCAGGTTGCCGAGCGCCGCAACGAGCAAACCCTGCGCGCCCTGTTCAACGAGGAGCTGGGCGCGGTGATCCAGGTGCGTGCCGACGAGCGCTCCGATGTGATGAACGTGCTGCGTTCCTTCAACCTCGGCGCCTGCAGCCACATCATCGGCAAGCTCAACGATCGCGACGTGATCGAGTTCACCCGCGATGCCAAGGTCATCTACAGCCAGCCGCGCACCGAGCTGCAGCGCCTGTGGAGCGAGACCAGCTGGCGCATCGCCCGCCTGCGCGACAACCCGGCCTGCGCCGACCAGGAGTACGACCGCATCCTGGATGCGAACGACCCCGGCATGACGCCGAAGCTGACGTTTGACGCGCAGCAGGACATCGCCGCGCCCTTCATCGCCAGCGGTGCGCGTCCGAAGGTTGCCATCCTGCGCGAGCAGGGCGTCAACTCGCATGTCGAGACAGCCTATGTGATGCATCGTTCCGGCTTCACCGCCGTCGACGTTCACATGAGCGACCTGATCTCCGGCCGCGCCCGCCTGGATGACTTCAAGGGCCTGATCGCCGTCGGCGGTTTCTCCTACGGCGACGTGCTCGGCGCCGGCGAGGGCTGGGCCAAGACCATTCTCTACAACGCCAAGCTGGCCGAAGCCTTCTCCATTTTCTTCAACCGCGGCGACACCTTCGGCCTCGGCATCTGCAATGGCTGCCAGATGATGAGCAACCTGAAATCCATCATCCCCGGCGCCCACGATTGGCCCAAGTTCACCCGCAACAAGTCGGAGCAGTTCGAGGCCCGCTTCGGCATGGTGGAAGTCGCCGAGTCGCCATCCATCTTCTTCGACGGCATGGCCGGCACCCGGTCGCCGATCGCCATCGCCCATGGCGAAGGCTATGCCGACTTCTCGCTCACGGGTGACATGAGCAAGGCCATCACCGCGCTGCGCTACATCGACAACACCGGCGCGCCGACGGAGCGCTACCCGTTCAACCCGAACGGCTCGCCGCAAGGCATCGCCTCCGTCACCACGCCGGACGGCCGCTTCACCGTGCTGATGCCGCATGCGGAGCGGGTGTTCCGCAGCGTGCAGCATTCCTGGGCGCCGGACACTTGGGGCGAGTTCTCGCCCTGGATGCGGATGTTCCAGAATGCGCGGAACTGGGTTGCGTAAGACTCGTGAAGATGAGAGCGGAAATTCGCGCAGCACTGCTGCGCGCTCCGTGTACTGGTCCGGCGTACTAGCCGAAAGTAAGGTCCCGGCGGAACTACCTTGTACGAGTCGCTGCTTGAGCGAAAATGATGTCCGTTCAACTTTACCTGTAAGGTTCCGCAAGACAGCAAACACGTCCGTTTTTATGGTGACGGTTCAAGGCCCAAGTTATTGCGGAGTGTAGTGAGCAGCACGCCGTCGCGCTTTAGCTCACACCAACGAGCCTCTATAAAACCTAAGGTAGTTTATCTGACTTGCGGCATGATCACTTGGCGCATCATAGGCCTACTTGGATCGTTACTTAGTAAAATGAACTATGACAAACTCACCATCCTTAACTATGTTGACATTTTTATAGCCATGGGCCTCAGCAAGCCGTCCGGTTGGGGTAAGCAGAGCTGCTTCCTCGCGTGACTTACCCATGGACTGAAGACGCTTAAAAGCTTCGTAGTTATCATTAAGATAGGGGTTTTCGCCGCTCCAGTTGCCAATAACAACATCAACCTCGATACCCTCTTTTTTCAGCCTCTTCATCACTGCGTTGAACATGTCAGTGCCCCCTCCGCTCTTACCCACGAATCTAGGGTCTGAACGAAAGGAAAAATTTAATTCGTAATGCCCATTTCTGCGTATTACTCGGCCATCAATGAAGTGATTCTGGCCGTTGCCAACTTTGTATTCGAATGACGCTTCCCTATGTCTGTCAGTTACGACGGTTAACTTCTGCGCGATGCGATCCACAATCGCATCGCTCCGCGGCGTGGTTGGTATTTTACCCAAAGCGTTTACAGCGCTCGGATCTTCGGGCCACTCTTTCAGAATCTTGCGCACTTTGATCTTCAGCCCCTTTGGCAGCAGGGCAATCGCTCTAGGATTCCGATTGGAGATCACTATCGCCAGTTTCTTCTGTAGTTCGGGGTCGTTGATTGCGCGTTGAAAGGTCCTGGCGTCCTTGAAAACTAACACCACTTCTTTTCCCATGCGCGCCAGCTGAAGCGCATCCGGCGCAAGATGCAGCACACCGGCTATTACCAAGGCAAGCTCAGCAGCTGATTTGCCCTCGCGATACAGTGGGGAGTTGGGATCGGCGCCGACAATCCTTGCCGCCTTGTCGCCGGCCTGAGAGAAAAATTCGTCCAGCGCTGCTGATTGTCGGCGAAAGCGCTCCATCGCACTCGGGTCAACCATTGCTCCAAGTGGCGGCGCAATTAGCATCTTGCCCAAGAACCCGGAAATATCGGCCATAGGTTGCGCGAGAGCGGACACTACTGCACCGCCAATATTACTTAGGGCTTGCGCGTTGTTGCCATCGGTTTGGTCGATATCGTGCAAGCGTTTGAGTAATGCATCGCCGGCCAGGGGTCTACCCTTATTGTCGCGCAACGCCGTCGCTAAATACTTCAAGACACCGTCCATGCGCTGGTCGGATACCTGCAGAAAGCGGCGCTCGATGTATTTGATCACTTGAGGGCGTTGCGTGTCTTCCATTTTATAGCCTTGTCGATTGACAAATGTTTCCGCTACTTGGCGCGGATTACGGACAAAGCTGCTGGTGCTGGATGCTTGCGCAAACGCTTGGGTAAATGGACCAACTGGATACGAAGGGTCGCCTGAAAGGGACTGCTGGCTATTGGTTCGGTCCACCTTTGTCATGAATACTGCTCCCAGTTTGATTACAGACACGCTTTTATTGTGAGCAATTTAAATGCCTGATCAATAACAGAGCCGGTGGCTATCGATCAATGCAATCGCATACTGCAACTGCATGGCATAGGCGCCAACTCAGTCGGCCAGAGTGGAAACCGGGATCGCCAGTCCGATCACGGACGTCATAAGTATTTCAACCGCCTACCGCCGTACAAGGTGGTTTGACCGGGGACTTACAGCCAAACCGTATGGCGGGCTAAACGACCGGCCGGAAGCACCATTCGGCCTCAATACGCCAGCCCGATCGAAAACCGGTTCTGCGTCGCCATTCCGAAGTTGGCGTACTCGTCATGCGCATAGCGGATGAAGGTGCGGCCCCAGGCATAGGTCAGCGTCAGCGCCCGGCCCCGCACATAGTCGCCGCTGCTCGAAGTTCCGTGCTTGACCGAAAAGTCGATTGAGAACCGTTCGGTGGCGGACAGGTTCTGGTGCATGTAGGCATGCGTCACGCGCTGGTTCGTACCGAGGCGGTCATCCCACAGGTGATAAGCCAGCACCTCGGTGCCGCTGCGAAAGCGGGCGCCCAGCCCGACAGTGATCGCATCGTTCGGATCGAAATTCAGATTCACGTAACTGCGCAGGTTGGTCCGTCCGAAGCCCAGCAAGGCATAAACCGGGTCGCCGACCTGCATGTTGGCGGAGCCGCCGAGGAAGCCGCCACTCGCGGCCTGCACCGACCAGACCGTGCGTCCATAGCTGAAGTCCTGGGTGTATTCATATCCGCCCCGAAGCTGGCGGAAGTCTTCCCTGTCCCGATACCAGCCCAGCCAGAGCGCATGCGGACCATGGTTGCCGCGCAGGTTGGCGTCGAACGCATGGTTGCCATCGGATGACTGGTAGAAGGAGGGCGTGAATTTCAGGTTCACCGGATTGGGATCGATGCTCGGCGGCGGTCGCTTGCCGCTTTCCTGGGCCGGTGCGGTGCCGGCATGCAGCACGATCAGAAGCGCGCCGCTCGTTTTCAACATGCGTCGAAAGGCATGCATATCAGCTCCCGACCACGCCGGCGGCGATGTTGATTGACATGCCGATGATGGCGGCGTTGAAGAAGAAGCTCAACACCGATTGCGCCAGCACCGCCTTTCGCATCGCCGTCGACGCAATGCTGATATCGGATGTCTGGGCAGCGACGGCGATGGTGAAGGAAAAATAGAGAAAATCCCAGTAGCCCGGCCGCAGCGATTCGTCCGGAAAACGCAGGGGCCGGTCGCCTTCGGGCGCACGGTAATACAGATGGGCGTAGTGGAACATGTAGACAGTGCCGAGCAGCAGCCAGGAGCCGATCACGGTGGCGGCGGTGAGCCCGTAATGCATCAGGCGCGCGCCGCCGGCCACATTCTTCACCGACGCCAGTTCGACCACGATCGCCGCCAGGCTCAGCATCGCGCCAAGCGACATCACCGCCAGCACGAAAACCGCATTCCGGTCTTCCTGCCGGGCCAGGCGGTAGATGCGCTCCTCATTGCCGCGTGCAACCAGCAAGCTCATCAACGCCAGATAAGCCCAGATCGCCACATTCCAGCCGGCCAGTATCCGCACGATGGCGCTCGCCGGCCCGGGCAGGGCCACACCCACTAGCGTACCGGCCATGAGGGAAGTCATCAGGCGGGGATGGGAACGCAGCAGCTGGCGGCGGTGACTGGTCATGCGGAACGTCCGTGTTGGGTGCGTCAGCGCATTCTAGTCGAGCGGGGCAGCTTAGACTGCTGGATTGATCCCTTTCTCCGGTTTCGCGTGGCGAAGCATTGGATTTCAACAGAGGGACGATGGCCCATCGCTTCGATCGAAAAGGGGCATCTTCGGCCATTTGCGCCAATAATGGAAAAGGCCGCTTACCGGGACGATAAGCGGCCTCTTGAGCCGGAAGCGTTCTCTCATGCGCCATCCAAAGCGGATGGGCGCACGACAGAATCAGGCGGCTTTACTGCACTTTCGCCTTTTCGCGCAGGTTCTGCTGGAAGGCCTGCAGTTTCTTCTGCTGCAGCGCTTCGGCGATCTGCGGCTTCACTTCTTCCAGCGACGGCACCTTGGCGGCGCGCACGTCCTCCAGCTTGATCACGTGATAGCCGAACTGGGTCTTGACCGGTGCTTCGGTGATCTGGCCTTTCTGCAGGCCGGTCATGGCGTCGGAGAAGGGCTTGACGAAGGAAGCCGGGGAAGCCCAGTCGAGGTCGCCGCCGTTGTTGGCGGAACCCGGATCCTTGGATTGCTTGGCGAGGTCCTCGAACTTGGCGCCGCCTTTCAGCTTGGTGATGATGGCCTTGGCGTCTTCTTCCTTCTCGACCAGGATGTGGCGGGCATGGTATTCCTTGTCGCCGGCCTGGGCCTTGAACTTGTCGTACTCGGCCTTGATGTCGGCGTCGCTGACCGGGTTCTTCTTCAGGTAATCGGAGACCAGCGAGCGGATCACGATGGATTGGCGGGCGATCTCAACCTGATTCTTCACCTCGGGCGAATTGGACAGGCCCTGCTTGTCGGCTTCCTGCATCAGGATCTCGCGGTTGATCAGCTCTTCCTTGACCATGTTGCGCAACTGCGGGGAGTCGGGCTGGCCCTGGGAGGTAAGTTGCTTGATCATGGCGTCGGCGCGCGAAGACGGTACCGGCTTGCCGTTGACGACAGCGAGGTTCTGGGCGAATGCCGGAAGGGTGACAGCAGCGAGGAGCGTCATCAGCAGACGAGCGGGTGTTGAAGTCATTGCAATTCCTAATTCGGGTTGAAAAATAGCTTCAGGCAGTTGGCGCCGAGGGCTGGCTCGCCAGCTCCGAGGGTGCGATCGCGTTTATCACGAGCGCATGTATTTCAGCCTGCATCATGTCGCGCAGGCAATCATACACCAGCCGATGCCGGCTGACGCGGTTCCTGCCCTCGAAAGCGGCAGAGACCAGAGTCACCCGGTAGTGGCCGGCGCCGCCTGCTGCGCCGGCATGGCCGGCATGCAGATGCGAGTCGTCGACGAGTTCGCAGCGGCTCGGCGCGAAGGCTTGTTCGAGTCTGGCGCGGATGCGCTCCATGCGGTCGCTCATCGGGTGTCCTTCAGGTACTTCGACAGGAACAGGCTCTGGCCGATGACGAAGGCGAACATCAAGCCGGTGAATCCGAACAGCTTGAAGTTCACCCAGGCCGCCGTGGTGTAGTTATAGGCCACGTAGAGATTCACAAGGCCCATGAAGCCGAAGAAGGCCGCCCAGGCGACGTTGAGCTTTTGCCATACGGCATTCGGCAGGCTGACCTGCTTCTGCATCATCAGGCGGATCAGGTTCTTGCCCATCAGCGCCTGCGACACCAGCAGCGCCACGCCGAAGCACCAGTACAGCACCGTCGGCTTCCACTTGATGAAGGTTTCATTGTGGAAGTAGATGGTGGCGCCGCCGAACACGGTGATGATCACCAGCGATACCCACAGCATCGGATCGACTCGGCGGCCGCGCAGCAGCAGATAAAGGATTTGCGCCAGGGTGGCAACGATGGCCACGGCGGTGGCAAGCATGATCGGCGCCTGCTCCGCCAGGGAGCCGGTGCCGCCGGACACGATGCCGGAGAGGTATTGCTGCACCAGCGCCAGCGCCTGCTCCCGGTGGCCTTCGCCCCATTTGAAGACGCCAAAGAACAGGATGACCGGGAACAGATCGAAAAGAAACTTCATGTGCGGTTATTTCTCCGGGGCCGGCTGAAACGCCAGCGCGGCCGAGTTGATGCAATAGCGCAGTCCGGTCGGCGGCGGGCCATCGGGGAAGACATGGCCGAGATGCGCATCGCAGACGTTGCAAAGAATTTCGGTGCGTATCATGCCATGGCTGCGGTCGACGCGCTCGGTCACTTTGGACGGATCGAGCGCCCGGAAGTAACTCGGCCAGCCGCAGCCGGATTCGAATTTGGCGTCCGATTCGAACAGCGGCGTGCCGCAGCAGACGCAGGTATAGATCCCATGTTCATGGTGATCCCAGTATTTGCCGGAGAAGGCGCGCTCGGTGGCCGCATGGCGGGTCACCTGGTATTGCATCGGGTCGAGCTGGGCGCGCCATTCGGCGTCGGTCTTGGTCACTTTGTCGGTCATGATGAGCAGCTTACCTCCAGTTCCTTGGCCCAATCGGGCGGCAGTTCGGCATATTTCTCGTTTTCCGGCTGTTCGTCAAACGGTTTTTCCAATATTTTCAGGAGCCGCTGCACTTCGGAAAAATCCTTGGACTGGGCCTTCTCGATGGCAATCTGCGCCTGGTAATTGCGCAGGACATACTTCGGATTGACGGCATTCATCGCCGCCTGGCGCTGGGCATCGACGCTGTTTTCGGCGCGCAGCCGCTCCCGGTACTTGGCCGCCCAGGCGTCGAAGGCCGGCCGGTCGATGATGAGGTCGCGCACCGGTTCGTCGCTGCCCGGATCGTCCAGCTTGAGGCCGCCGAGGCGCCGGAAGAACAGGGTGAAGTCGATGTGATTGGCCTGCATCAGCGCGAACATCTCGTCGATCAGGGCCTTATCCTGAGACTGCAGGGTGGTCAGTCCGAGTTTGGCATGCAGAAGCCGGTCCATTTCCTGCTGGTATTCACCCTTGTAGACTTCGAGCGCGGCCTGTGTCGTTTCCACTTCGCCGATCAGCGGCAGCAGCGCCTGGCCGAGCGCATAACAGTTCCACTGGCCGATGCCGGGCTGCATCTGGTACGAATAACGCCCTTGGCGGTCGGTGTGGTTGCAGATGTGGTTGGCGTCGAAGGCTTCCATGAATCCGTAGGGGCCGTAGTCGATCGTGATGCCGAGAATCGACATGTTGTCGGTGTTCATTACCCCATGCATGAAGCCGACTGCCTGCCATTGCGCCATCAGCCGGGCGGTGCGGCGGGTGACTTCGGACAGGAATGCGCGGTAGGGGTTGTCCGCCTCGCGCAGTTCGGGATAAAAGCGATCGATGACGTAGTCGGCCAGCAGCTTCAGTTCGTCGTGCTTCTCGTTGTAGTACCAGTGTTCGAAGGAACCGAAGCGCACGAAAGTCGGCGCCAGCCGGGTGACGACCGCGCTGGTCTCGGGCGTTTCGCGCATGACCAGCATGTCGGACCCGGTCACGCATAGGGCGCGCGAGGTCGGTATGCCGAGCGCCGCCATGGCTTCCGAGCAAAGGAATTCCCGGATCGAGGAGCGCAGCACCGCGCGGCCATCGCCCATGCGCGAGTAGGGCGTCAGGCCGGATCCCTTCAATTGCAGTTCCATCCGGCCCGGCTTGTCGGAAATCGCGGCGGGCACGTCGCCCAGCAGGATGGCCCGGCCGTCGCCCAGCTGTCCGGCCCAGACGCCGAACTGGTGACCGGAGTAGACCGCGGCCAGCGGCAGCGCGCCTTTCGGCACGCGGTTGCCGGCGAAGGTATCGGTGAATTCGGGCCGCCCCAATTCGGCGCTGTCGAGGCCGATCATCGCCGCCACCGACTCGCTGGCGCCGACGAGGTAGGGCGCCGGCACCGGCGTCGGCATCAGCCGGGTGTAGAAGGCCGGCGGCAGGGAGGCGAAGGAGTTCTCGAAGGGGAGGGTGTCGATGCGGTACTGCGTTTGTTGCGGGTCAGGTGAAGTCATTGGTTTCCTTGGGTCGGCACTGCTGCCGGGACTAGATAGTTTGCGCGAATGTATAAGGAACTCCTTCTTCCTCGGGAGGAGAGGGAAGCAAGGGTCGGGCGGAGTGCTGCTCCGCGGAACTTTTGCTGCGCCCCTAACCCTCCCCTTGAAAGGAGGAACTGAGCACTGGCTATTCACTCGCCCGGGGAGTGCTCTCGTTCCCATTTTGAACTCCCTTCACCCGATCCGTTCCGGATACGCCACCCGCATCAGCTTCTGCGGATCGGCGATGGAGACGCGGCCGTAGCGAGTCTCGACCATGCCGTCTTCTTCCCAGAGCCGCAGCAGTTTGGCGATGCTTTGCCGCGATTTGCCGAGCAGATTGCCGAGTTCTTCCTGCGTCAGCGGCACTTCGCGACCGCTCGGCATGACGGCCGAATTCATCGCCGATGGCTTCAGCTTCGCCAGTTCCAGCAGGCGCCGCGCCAGGCGCTGCGGCAACGGCGCGATCACCGCTTCCTCCACCATGTCGAAGGTGGCCCGCAGGCGCAGGCTGAGCGAACGCAGGAAGCGCTCGTAGATTTGCGGGTGGCGCGCCAGCAGGCGCTTGAAGTCGGCTTTGCTGTGATGCAGGAGGACAGTCTCGCCGTAGGCGTAGCCATCGTAGCTGCGCGGCCGGCCGTCGAAGATGGAGAGATCGCCGAACCAGGTGGGCGCATCCAGCACGGCGATGGTGCTGGCCTGGCCGTCGGCAGTGGTGCGGGAAAACCGGACCGCGCCGCGCACCAGGGTGTACAACCCATCGCAGGCGGCGCCATGGGCGTAGATCAGCATGCCATCCTCCACCAGCCTGACCTTGGCGCAGGCGGCCGCTTCCGTCACCGCCGCCTCCGGCATGCGCGATAGCCAGGAGGCACGCAAGGCGGCGGCCCGATCGATGTCAGGATTTTTTTGCGCAGGCATGTCAAATGTTAAAAAGTTGACAGTCTTGGCGGTTAGAATGCGCCAATACTGCTTCGCTTGCAGCGAGCCTCAAGGGGCCATAAGCTGGAGAGAACTTCGCTATTTTGACAGAGAAGAGGAGACACCCTATGAACGCGCCCGAGAGCCTGGCGATTCCCTCGATGCAACATCGCGTCTCCGCCGAAGAGTGGCAGACCCGAGTCGATCTCGCCGCCTGCTACCGCTTGGTGGCCGAATTCGGGTGGAGCGACCTGATCTTCACCCATATCACCGCGCGCGTGCCGGGCACCGAGGACCAGTTCCTGATCAATCCCTACGGCATGATGTTCGATGAAATCACCGCCTCTTCGCTGGTGAAGATCGACCTCCATGGCAACAAGATCGAAGACTCCCCGTTCCCGGTTAACCCCGCCGGCTTCACCATCCATTCCGCCATCCATGCAGTGCGCCATGATGCGCAATGCGTACTGCATACCCACAGCCTGAACGGCGTGGCGGTCTCGGCGCAAAAGGAAGGCGTGCTGCCGTTGTCCCAGCAGTCGATCTTCGTCCTCTCCAGCCTGGCCTATCACGACTACGAGGGCGTGGCGCTGAATGAGGAAGAGAAGCCGCGCCTGGTGGATCACTTCGGCAGGAAGACCTACCTCATGCTGCGCAATCACGGCCTGCTGACGGTCGGCCGCACCATTGCCGACGCCTTCCTCAATATGTATATCTTCGAAGCGGCCTGCAACATCCAGATCCGCGCTCAGGCGGGCGGTGGAGAATTGACGCGCATCCCGCAAGCCATCATTGACGGCGCTCAACAGCAGGCAAAAACCGTTACCAAGGCTCAAGGCGGAATGCTAGCGTGGCCGGGGCTGCTGCGCCGGCTGGACCGGAAGGATCCGAGCTTTCGCCAGTAGTCGGCATCGCGCAATAAAGAATTACAAAAGGAGACAGCATGACAGCACGCGCCGCGTTCAGCGACATGCAGGACAGCACCGCCGAGGACTGGAAGATCATCGGCAACGAATTCCGGCCGTTTGCAGCGGCGCTTCCCGATCGGGTGTTGGACCACCTCAAGCTGCTCAACGGCGATTTCGGCGGCTATCCGGTCGACCGGCTGGAGCACAGCCTGCAGACCGCGACCCGGGCCTGGCGCGACGGCAAGGATGAGGAATATGTCGTCTGCGCGCTGCTGCATGACATCGGCGATACCCTCGGCAGCTTCAACCATCCGGACATTGCCGCCGCCATCCTCAAGCCTTTCGTCAGCGAGGAGAACCTGCAGATGGTGGCGCTGCACGGCATTTTCCAGAGCCACTATTTCTTCCACCACCTCGGCATGGACCGTAACCTGCGCGATCAGTACAAGGGGCGGCCGATCTACGACCGCACGCTGGAATTCTGCGAGAAGTACGACGCGCCTGCCTTCGACGCGTCATATGAAAGCCTGCCGCTCAGCTTTTTCGAGCCCATGCTGCGGCGCGTAATGGCCAAGCCGAAAAATACGATTTATCGCAGCGTCGTCGAGGAAAATGAAAAGGCGGCTTGACGATGGTGCGCCGCATCATCGAAAGTGATTGACGGTTTAGCACGGTCGTTCAAAAATCATGAACGAAAACGCCTTACCCATCGCAGAATATGAGGAGACATGATGGCGGAGTACATGAAGAGCCCATTGATGGGCCAGATGATGAGCCAGCCCCTGCTCATCTCCAGCATCATCCAGCATGCGGATCGCCACTTCGGCAGCAACGAGATCGTTTCCCGCCGCGTGGAAGGCGACCTCCACCGCTACACCTACCGAGATTGCCATCGGCGCGCAAAGCAGATGGCCAACGCCCTGAAGTCGCTCGATGTGACGATCGGCGACCGGGTCGCGACCCTGGCGTGGAACGGCTACCGCCACCTCGAACTGTATTACGCCATCTCCGGTTCGGGCGCGGTCATGCATACCATCAATCCGCGCCTGCATCCGGAGCAGATCGCCTACATCGTCAACCACGCCGAAGACCAGTACCTGTTCTTCGAGATCAATTTCCTGCCGCTGGTGGAAGCCTTCGCCGCCCACTGCAAGACGGTGCGCGGCTTCGTGATGATGTGCGACCGCGAGCGCCTGCCCGCCGAGAGCAAGGTGCCGAACCTGATGTGCTACGAAGACCTCATCGAGAAGCACTCGCCGGACTACGTCTGGCCGGTGTTCGACGAGAATTCCGCCTCCAGCCTGTGCTACACCTCCGGCACCACCGGCAATCCGAAAGGCGCGCTGTACTCGCACCGCTCCACCATCCTGCACTCCTATGCGTCCACCATGCCGGACGCATTGAACGTCTCCGCGCGCGACACGGTGCTGCCGGTAGTGCCCATGTTCCACGTCAATGCCTGGGGCCTGCCTTATTCCGTTCCCCTGACCGGCGCCAAGCTGGTGTTCCCGGGGCCGGCACTGGATGGCAAGTCGCTGTACGAACTGTTCGAGGCGGAGAAGGTGACTTTCTCCGCCGGTGTGCCGACCGTCTGGCTCGGCCTGCTCAACCATGTCGGCCAGAACGAACTGACGTTCTCGACCTTCCGGCGCACGGTCATCGGCGGTTCCGCCTGTCCGCCGGCGATGATGCATGCCTTCCAGGACAAGTATGGCGTCGAGGTGGTGCATGCCTGGGGCATGACCGAGATGTCGCCGCTCGGCACCGCCTGCACCCTGCAGTCGCACCATATGGCGCTGCCCAAGGAGGAGCGGAACGCGATCCTGGAAAAGCAGGGCCATGTCATCTATGGCGTCGACATGAAGATCGTCGACGATGCCGGCAACGAACTGCCCTGGGATGGCAAGACCTACGGCAACCTGCTGGTGAAGGGACCGTGGATCATCAGCAGCTACTTCAAGGACGAGGGCGGCGACGTGCTGGAGGATGGCTGGTTTCCAACCGGCGACGTCGCCACCATCAGTCCCGACGGCTACATGCAGGTCACCGACCGCAGCAAGGACGTCATCAAGTCCGGCGGCGAGTGGATCGGCTCGATCGACCTGGAAAACATCGCCATGGCGCACCCGGCAGTGCAACAGGCGGCCTGCATCGGCGTGTTCCATCCGAAGTGGGACGAACGGCCGCTGCTGGTGGTGGTGAAGCGCCTCGGCGCCGAGGTCACCAAGGAGGAGCTGGTGCGCTTCTACGACGGCAAGATCGCCAAATGGTGGACGCCGGATGACGTCGCCTTTGTCGACGCGCTGCCGATCGGCGCCACCGGCAAGGTCCTGAAGAACAAGATACGCGAGCAGTTCAAGGGCTATCAGCTGCCCACAGCGTGAAGCCCGACCGCAGTACCCAAGCAATGCCGATTCGACGAGTCGGACCATAAAACCAAAGAGGATGAGAGACAGATGAAGAAGACGATTCGCACGCTGGTCCTTGCGCTTTCCGTTGCCGCCGCGTTCGCCGCGCCGGCTTCCCAGGCCGAAAACATCAAGATCGCGATGATCGAGACCTTGTCCGGCGCCTTCGCACCGATCGGCCAGAACCAGCTGCGCAGCTTCCAGATGTTCACCGAGATGGCGAACAAGGAAGGCTGGGCCGGCCCCGGCAATACCCTGGAAGTGGCCGCCTTCGACGGCAAGGGCAGCCCGCAGGAATCGCTGAACCAGCTCAAGACGGTGATCGACCAGGGCTACCGCTACATCGCCCAGGGCAACGGCTCCGGCGTGGCCCTGGCCCTCGTCGACGCCGTCAACAAGCACAATGAGCGCAACCCGGGCAAGGAAATCGTCTTCCTGAACTACTCCGCCATCGACCCCGACCTGACCAACAGCAAGTGCAGCTTCTGGCACTTCCGCTTCGACGCCAACTCGGACATGAAGATGGAAGCCCTGACCACGTACATGGCCAAGGACCAGAACGTCAAGAAGGTCTACATCATCGGCCAGAACTATGCGCACGGACACCAGGTCACCCGCGCCGCCAAGGAGTACCTGAAGCGCAAGCGCCCGGATGTGCAGATCGTCGGCGACGACCTGCACCCGATCGCCACCGTCAAGGATTTCGCGCCCTATGTGGCCAAGATCAAGGCTTCCGGCGCCGACACCGTCATCACCGGCAACTGGGGCGCCGACCTGGCGCTGCTGGTGAAGGCCGCCAAGGATGCCGGCCTGACCGCCAAGTTCTACACCTACTACGCCGGCACCTCCGGCGTGCCGACCGCCATGGGCGCATCGGCCGAGGGGCAAATCAAGCAAGTTGCCTACTGGATCCCGAACAACGAGACCTTCGCCGGCAAGGAAATCGTGGAAGCCTTCAAGAAGAAGTACAACGACGACTTCTACGTCAGCGACATCTACACCATCGTCACCATGCTGTCCCAGGCGGTGAAGACCACCAAGTCGGCCGACCCGGTCAAGGTGGCGTTCGCGCTGGAAGGCATGAAGGCCAAGGCGATCAACGGCGATGTCGAGATGCGCGCCGCCGACCACCAGCTGCAGCAGCCGCTCTACATCTCCACCTGGACCAAGGTCGACGGCAAGAAGATCAAGTACGACCAGGAGAACACGGGCTATGGCTGGAGCAACGACGTCAAGATCGATCCCTACGTCGCCGCGCAGCCGACTTCCTGCCAGATGAAGCGTCCTTCCAAGTCGTAGGACGGAATCGAAGCAATCCGGCGCGGCGGCCTGGCAGCGAGCCGCCGCGCCGCGGGCAGCATGCTCCTGCCGGAACGCGCCCGTTCATGGCGCGCCCAAAGATGGAAGCACCCACATCCTGTAGACACGCATTTACAAGGAGGAGACAAATGGCTATCCAATCGAAATCCCTCATCATCGGCCTGTCGCTTGCCGCTGCCTTCGCCGCGCCGCTGAGCGCGTCGGCGGAGAACGTCAAGATGGCTTTCATCGATCCGCTCTCGGGTCCGTTCGCGCCGGTCGGGCAGGGCATCATGCACAGCTGGCAGTACGTCGCCGAGATCGCCAACAAGGAGAAGTGGGCCGGCCCCGGCAACACCTTCGAGATCGTCGGCTTCGACAACAAGGCCAGCCCGCAGGAGTCGCTGACTCAGTTGAAGGCGGCCATCGACCAAGGCTATCGCTACGTCATCCAGGGCAACGGCTCGGCCGTGGCGCTGGCGCTGGTGGATGCGATCAACAAGCACAACGAGCGCAACCCGGGCAAGGAAGTGCTTTTCGTCAATTACGCGGCGGTGGACCCGGACCTCACCAACAGCAAGTGCAGCTTCTGGCACTTCCGCTTCGACGCCAACTCCGACCAGAAGATGGAGGCGATGACCACCTTCATGGCCAAGGACCAGAACATCAAGAAGGTCTACATCATCGGGCAGAACTACTCCTTCGGCCACCAGGTGACGCGCGCCGCCAAGGAGTACCTGAAGCGCAAGCGCCCGGATGTGCAGATCGTCGGCGACGACCTGCACCCGATCGGCCAGGTGAAGGATTTCTCGCCCTATGTGGCCAAGATCAAGGCTTCCGGCGCCGACACCGTCATCACCGGCAACTGGGGTGCCGACCTGGCGCTGCTGATCAAGGCGGCGAAGGATGCCGGCCTGACCGCCAACTTCTACACCTACTACGGCAGCACGACGGGCGTGCCGACAGCGATGGGCGCCGCCGGCGCCGACCGGGTGAAATATGTCGGCTACTGGAATGCCAACAACGAGAAATTCGTCGGCAAGGAAATCGTCGAGGGCTTCAAGAAGAAATACAACGACGATTACTACGCGATGGCGACCTATACCGGCATCCTGATGCTGTCCAAGGCTTTCAAGGAAGCCAAGTCCACCGACCCGATGAAGGTGGCCTTCTCGCTGGAGGGCATGAAGGCGGAAAGCCTGAACGGCGAGGTCGAGATGCGCAAGTCGGATCACCAGCTGCAGCAGCCGCTGTACATCGCCACCTGGACCAAGGTGAACGGCAAGGACGTTCGCTACGACCAGGAAAACACCGGCTATGGCTGGAAGACCGACCAGAAGCTCGACACCTACGTCGCATCCCAGCCGACGTCGTGCGAGATGAAGCGTCCTTCGGCGAAGTAACCCGCTCGCAGGGCGTGCCGTCGCGGCGGTACGCCTTTTTATGGCTTGAAAAATAGTACGGTCGTACAAGAAACTTGAATCAGGGGTACCCCAGGTGGAATTTACCTTAATAACGCTGCTCAACGGTCTGAGCTATGGACTGCTGCTCTTCATGCTGTCCTCCGGCCTGACCCTGATCTTCAGCATGATGGGCGTGCTGAACTTCGCCCATGCGAGCTTCTACATGCTCGGCGCCTATTTCGCCTACACGGTGAGCATGAAGATAGGCTTCTGGCCGGCGCTGATCGTCGCGCCGCTCCTGGTGGGCGCCATCGGCGCGCTGGTCGAGCGCTACGGCCTGCGCTCGGTGCACAAGTACGGCCATGTGCCGGAGTTGCTGTTTACATTCGGCCTGTCCTACGTGCTGGTCGAACTGGTGCAGCTGGTCTGGGGCAGGGCGGCGGTGCCGTATCCGATCCCGCCCTCGCTGGATGGCCCGCTGTTCACCCTGTACACAACCACCTTCCCGATGTACCGCGGCTTCATGATGCTGATCGCGGTGCTGATGCTCATCTCGATCTACCTGGTGCTGACCCGCACCCGCATCGGCCTGGTGATCCAGGCGGCCCTGACCCATCCCGACATGGTGGAGGCGCTCGGCCACAACGTGCCGCGGGTGTTCATGCTGGTCTTCGGCGGCGGCTGCGCGCTGGCCGGCCTGGCCGGCGTCATCGGCGGCAATGCCTTCGTCACCGAGCCGGGGATGGCTGCCACCGTCGGCAGCATCATCTTCGTGGTGGTGGTGGTCGGCGGCATGGGCTCGCTCGCCGGGGCGCTGATCGCCTCGCTGCTGATCGGCATCGTCCAGACCTTCGCCGTCGCGCTGGATTACTCCTTCCTGAACGTGTTCTCGCTGTTCGGGGCCAATCTCGGACCGGAAACCTTCGGCTACCCGGTGCTCAAGCTGACGATTTCCCAGGTGGCGCCGATCCTGCCGTATGTGCTGCTGGTACTCATTCTGATCTTCAGGCCGCGCGGCCTGCTGGGCACGCGGGAGGGCTGAGCATGCAAACCACACAATCCACTCAATCCATGCAAACCCCCGCCATCAATACGCGCAGCAGACGCCTGACCTACAAGCCGATGAACCTCGGCCGCTGGATCGTCTGGAGCCTGTACGCGCTGGCCCTGATCGTCGCGCCCCTGGTGTTCAGCAAGGGCGCCTCGCTCTCCATCCTGTCGCTGATGGGCACGCTGATCATCTTCAGCCTGTCGTACAACATGCTGCTCGGCCAGGGCGGCATGCTGTCCTTCGGCCATGCGGTGTACTCCGGCCTCGGCGCCTACCTCGCCATCCATGCGATGAACCTGGCTGCCGGGGGCAAGTTGTGGATACCTGTCAGCCTGATTCCGCTGGTGGGCGGCTTCGCCGGCATGCTGTTCGGCATCCTGTTCGGCTACGTCACCACCAAGAAGTCCGGCACGACCTTCGCCATGATCACGCTGGGCATCGTCGAACTGGTATTCGCCTGTTCGCTGATGTTCCCGGAGTTCTTCGGCGGCGAGGGCGGCATCTCCACCAACCGCGTCATCGGCGAGGCCTTCATGGGCATCACCTACGGGCCGCAGATCCAGGTGTACTACCTGATCGCCTTCTGGCTGTTCGTCAGCACCGTCGGCATGTACGCCTTCACGCAGACGCCGCTGGGCCGCATCATCAATGCGGTGCGCGACAACCCGGAGCGGGTGGAATTCATCGGCTACGACACGCAATGGGCGCGCTATCTGACGCTGATCCTTTCCGCCTTTTTCGCCGGCATCTCCGGCGGCCTGTCGGCGATCAACTTCGAGATCGTCACTGCCGAAAACGTCAGCGCAATCCGCTCCGGCGCGGTGCTGCTGTTCACCTTCATCGGCGGCGTCGGCTTCTTCTTCGGCCCGATGATCGGCGCCATCATCGGCGTGTTCCTGACGGTGATGCTGTCCGACTACACCAAGGCCTGGCAGCTCTACCTCGGCATCTTCTTCATCCTGATCGTGATGTATGCGCCGGGTGGCATCGCCAGCATCATGATGCTCAACCTGAGACTGGTGAAGTTCGGCAAGTTCGGCCGGGTGTGGCCGAAGATGCTGCCGCTCCTGATCGCCGCCCTGATCGGCTGCTTCGGCGCCATCCTCGCGATCGAGATGCTGTATCACCTGACGCTGGAATCGGTCAACGGCACCGAGCGCATGCTGTTCGGCGTCAAGGTCGATACCGCCGCGGCGCTGCCGTGGATCGTGACGCTCGGCTTGATTGCCGTTGCCGCGCTGCTGTTCTGGCGCAGCCTGCCTGCCTTCCAGAAAGCATGGGGCGAGGCCAATACCGAAATTGAAGAAACCATCAGGAAGGCACAGGCATGACCGAACTCGCACTCGAACTCAGGGATGTCCGCAAGAGCTTCGGCCGGTCCGAAATCATACGCGGCGCCAATCTCCAGGTGCCGAAGGGCGAACGCTTCGCCATCATCGGCCCGAACGGCGCCGGCAAGTCGACGCTGTTCAACCTGATCTCCGGCCGCTTCCCGCTCACGTCGGGCGACGTGCTGCTCAATGGCGAAAGCACTCTCGGCCTGCGGCCGTTCGAAATCAACCGGCGCGGGCTGTCGCGCAGCTTCCAGATCACCAACATCTTCCACCGCCTGTCGGTGTACGAGAACCTGCGCTGCGCGGTGCTGTGGTCGCTCGGCTACAAATACTCCTTCTGGCACCGGCTCGGCGGCCTGAAGGATGCCGCCGAGCGTGCCGAGGCGGTGCTGGAGCAGATCGGCCTGAAGCGCCGGCGCGACGTGTCCGCCGGACTGCTCACCTATGCCGAGCAGCGGGCGCTGGAGATCGGCATCACCATTGCCGGCGGCGCCGACGTGATCCTACTCGACGAGCCCACCGCCGGCATGAGCCGATCGGAATCGGATGCGGCGGTGGAGCTGATCCGCAAGGTCACGGTGGGAAAAACCCTGCTCATGGTGGAGCACGACATGAGCGTGGTGTTCGGCCTGGCAGACAAGATCGCGGTGGTGGTGTACGGCGAGGTGATCGCCTGCGATACGCCGACCAACATCCGCGCCAATCAGAAAGTGCAGGAAGCCTATCTCGGCGGCCATGCACCGGTGGAGGCTTAATGACGGCTTTACTCGAAATCAAGGATCTGCACGCCTATTACGGCAAGAGCCATGTGCTGCATGGCGTGGACATGACGGTGGGCGAGGGCGAGATCGTCAGCCTGCTGGGCCGCAACGGCGTCGGCCGCTCCACCACGGTGAAGTCGACCATGGGACAGGTGAACGTCACCGGCTCGATCCGCTTCAAGGGCGAGCAGCTGGTCGGCCTGAAAGCCTTCGAGATCGCTTACAAGGGGCTGGGCTACGTGCCGGAGAACCGGGACATCTTTCCGACGCTGTCGGTGGAGCAGAACCTAATTCTCGGCGAAAAGAAGGGGCGCAAGTCGCGCTGGTCGCTCGGCGACATGTATCGCATGTTCCCGCGCCTGAAGGAGCGCCAGCATACGCCGGCGGGCGTGCTGTCCGGCGGCGAGCAGCAGATGCTGACGCTGTGCCGCACCCTGATGGGCGATCCCGACCTGATCATGATCGACGAGCCGACCGAAGGCCTGGCGCCGAAGATCGTCGAACTGGTGGCGGAGTACCTGAAGGAGCTGAAAAACCGCGGCATCTCGGTCCTGCTGGTGGAGCAGAAGCTGGCGATCGCGCTGGAGATCTCGCAGCGGGTCTACGTCATGGGCCACGGCTCCATCGTCTTCGAGGGCACGCCGGCCGCCCTGCGCGGCAACGCGGCGGTGCGCAAGGAGTGGCTGGAGGTCTGAGGCGCTTTTTCGACAACGATGAGGCGCTTCGCATTCGGTGCTTCTTCCGCCCGGCGCGTTCGGGAATTCGATCAACAAATAAAATAATACGACCGTTCTTTTTGCGTTATAGTTCTGGACGCAGGGCATCATGCCCACCAGCGGGACGCCATGCCGCACGGCGGCCGTCCGGCATAAGAACCAGAGGCAACGAGACATCCATCCCATCAAAGGAAAAGACATGACTGCGGAATACAAGGTCAACGGCAGCGTCGCCGTCATCACGCTGAACAACCCTCCCGTCAACGGACTCGGCCATGCCACCCGCAGCGCCATCGTGCAAGGCATCAAGCAGGCCAATGAAGACGGCGCGGTGAAGGCCATCGTCATCACCGGCGCCGGCAAGGCGTTTTCCGGCGGCGCCGACATCCGCGAATTCAACACGCCCAAGGCGCTCGCCGAGCCGACGCTGCATACCGTGATCAACGTGGTCGAGAATTCGGAAAAGCCGGTGATTGCCGCCATCCACAGCGTCTGCATGGGCGGGGGCCTGGAGCTGGCGCTCGGCTGCCACTACCGCATCGCCGCGCCGGGCGCGCAGATCGCGCTGCCTGAAGTCAAGCTCGGCATCCTCCCCGGCGCCGGCGGCACGCAGCGCCTGCCGCGCGTGGTGGGCCTTGAGCTGGCGCTGAACATGATCGTCTCAGGCAACCCGGTGCCGTCCGAGAAGCTGGCAGGCACGAAGCTGTTCAGCGAGATCGTCAAGGGCGATCTGGCGCAGGATGCGCTGGAATTCGCCGCCAAGGTGGCAGACCAGCGCCCGCTGCCCAAGGTGCGCGACCTGAAGGTCGACTATCCGAACCATGAAGCCTTCCTGCAGTTCTCGCGCAATACCGTGAAGGCGATGGCGGGCCCGTTCCCGGCGCCGCTCAAGTGCATCGACGCGGTCGAAGCCTCGGTCACCAAGAAGTTCGACGATGGCCTGAAGTACGAGCGCGAGCTGTTCATCGATCTCGTGCAGACGCCGGAATCCAAGGCCCTGCGCCATGCATTCTTCGGCGAGCGCGCCGCCAGCAAGATTCCCGACGTGCCGGAAGATACCCCGGCCCGCGAGATCAAGTCGGTTGCCGTCATCGGCGCCGGCACCATGGGCGGCGGCATTTCGATGAACTTCCTCAATGCCGGCATTCCGGTGACCATCCTGGAGATGAAGCAGGAAGCGCTCGACAAGGGCATGGCCACCATCCGCAAGAACTACGAAAACTCGATGAAGAAGGGCAAGCTGACCCAGGAAAAGCTGGACCAGCGCATGGGCCTGCTGAAGGGCACCCTGTCCTATGAAGACATCGGCCAGGCCGACATCGTGATCGAAGCGGTGTTCGAAGATATGGCGGTCAAGGAGCAGGTGTTCAAGAAGCTGGACGAGGTGATGAAGCCGGGCGCCATCCTGGCTTCCAATACCTCCACGCTGGACGTCAACAAGATCGCCAGCTTCACCAAGCGCCCGCAGGACGTGATCGGCACCCACTTCTTCAGCCCGGCCAACGTGATGAAGCTGCTGGAGATCGTGCGCGGCGACAAGACCGCCAAGGACGTGCTCGCCACCGTCATGAAGCTGTCGAAGAAGATCAAGAAGACCGGCGTCGTCTCCGGCGTGTGCGACGGCTTCATCGGCAACCGCATGATCGAGCAGTACAGCCGGCAGGCCGGCTTCCTGCTGGAGGAAGGCTGCCTGCCGGAGCAGGTCGACAAGGCGGTGGAGAAGTTCGGCTTCGCCATGGGGCCGTTCCGCATGGGCGATCTGGCCGGCAACGACGTGGGCTGGTACATCCGCAAGCGCCGCTACGTCGAGAAGCCCAACATCACCTACTCCAAGACTGCCGACCTGCTGTGCGAGATGGGCCGCTTCGGCCAGAAGACCAGCGCCGGCTGGTACGACTATAAGCCGGGCGACCGCAAGCCGTATCCGTCGCAGCTGGTGAACGACATGATCGTCAAGCACTCGGCCGACCTCGGCGTCGAGCGCCGCAAGATCAGCGACCAGGAAATCGTCGAGCGCCTGGTGTATGCGCTGGTGAACGAGGGCGCCCATATCCTGGAAGAAGGCATCGCCATGCGCGCCTCCGACATCGACATGGTCTACCTCACCGGCTACGGCTTCCCGCTGTTCCGCGGCGGCCCGATGTTCTATGCCGACACCGTCGGTCTGCCGAACGTGCTGATGGCCATCGAAAAATATGCCAAGGGTCGCCACGGCGACGCCTGGAAGCCGGCGCCCCTGCTGGCGAAGCTCGCCGCCGAGGGCAAGGGCTTCAACGACAAGTAACAATAAAAACGAGAAACTTTCTCTCTCCTTCCAAGCCCGGCAGCGATGCCGGGCTTTTTTATTTGAAGGGAAGATCCGGGTTGCCGACGGCTGCGTCCTACTTCGACGGGCACCAGCATGGCAAGGGCATTGGCGTATCGCCGGATGCAGGCCGGCGGCCAGAGCAGGCGGCATGACGCAGCGCTCGGGTCGCGAGGCTGCATTTTGGGCAGAAAGAGCAGGTAGGTCGCGAGCCGGACTGCGACCGCCGATCAAGACCGTTTACCAGTAATTTTCGGTAACGTACTGCCCGGGGACGGCGCGCCGCGCCGGCCGCATGCCGCGGGCTTTGAGGATCTCGCGCATCTCGTCGATCATCTGCGGATTGCCGCACAACATGACGCGGGAATCATCCACCGTCAGCGGCAGGCCGGCGGCCTGTTCCAGCAGGCCATTCTGAACCAGGCTGGTGATGCGGCCATTGAGCACGCCCGCCGGGGCAGCGGCTTCCCGGGTGACGCACTGAATCAGCTGGAAGCGGGCATGGTTGCCCTGCGGCGCGCGTGCAGCGATGCGCATCAATTCCTCGCCATACGCCAGTTCGCCGGCGTGGCGCACGCAGTGGACCAGGATGATGCGGCCGTAGCGGGTCCAGACGAAGGGATCGCGCAGTATGGAGATGAACGGGCCGATGCCGGTGCCGGTGGACAGCATCCACAGCTCGGTGCCGTCGGTGAAGCGGTCCGCCGTCATGAAGCCGTAGGGCTGCTTCTCGAGGTGGATCGGCATGCCGGGCTCGATCCTGTTGAGCAGGGTGGTGAAGCTGCCGCCCGGCACCAGGATGCTGTAGAACTCCAGTTCCTTCTCCTGCGGCGCCGACACCATGGAGTAGGGCCGCCATATCATTGCGCCCTCGTGTTCCAGGCCGAGGCGGGCGTACTGGCCGGCAACGAAGGAATAGTCGGCCGGTTTCGTGGTCTTAAAGCTGAACAGGCTGTCGGTCCAGCGATGCATGCTGGTCACCATTTCGACGGTGGCTTTGGCGGCGGGCGGGACGGAATTCATGGCGGCGATGGGCTTGCTTGGCTTTCTATAGAATAGGCCGAACGTTACACGATTCGCAGGATTTCTGCGCAAACAGAGGATGATGGCGCGGCATCCTGCTTCAACCAATGGAGAAGGACTTCGAATGACGAAGATCGTGCTGCTTGAGAAGATCCACCAGAGCGCCGTGGCGCATTTCCAGAACTCGGGCTTCGACAATATCGTGCAGCTGCCGACGGCCCTGACCGGACAGGCGCTGATCGAGGCGCTCGCCGACACCGACGTGATCGGCATCCGGTCGCAAAGCCAGATCACGGCGGAAGTGCTGAAAGCCGCCCCGAAATTGCGGGCCATCGGCTGCTTCTGCATCGGCACCAACCAGGTGGACCTGATCACCGCCGCGGCGAAGGGCATCCCGGTATTTAATGCGCCTTTTTCCAACACCCGCTCGGTGGCCGAACTGGTGATCGCCCAGGCGATCCTGCTGCTGCGGCGCATCCCGGAAAAGAACGCCAAGACCCATCGCGGACAATGGGACAAGAGCGCCGCCGGCGCCTACGAGATGCGCGGCAAGACGCTCGGCATCGTCGGCTACGGCAATATCGGCGCCCAGGTCGGCATCCTGGCGGAAAGCGTCGGCATGAGGGTGCGCTACTACGACATCGAAAGCAAGCTGCCCCTCGGCAATGCGAGCGCCGCGCCGACGCTGGAAGACCTGATGCGCGAGGCCGATGTGGTGACGCTCCATGTGCCTGGCGGCAGCGGCACCGTGAACCTGATCACCCGCGAGCGCATTGGCTTGATGAAACCATCGGCGGTGCTGATCAACGCATCCCGCGGCGGCGTGGTCGAAATCGATGCGCTGCGCGACTCGCTGGTGGAAAAGAAGGTCGCCGGCGCTGCGATCGACGTGTTTCCGGTGGAGCCGAAAAACGAGAAGGAAGAATTCGTGTCGCCGCTGCGCGGATTGGACAACGTCATCCTCACGCCGCACATCGGCGGCAGCACCGAGGAGGCTCAGGAAAACATCGGCAAGGAAGTCTCGGACAAGCTGGTGCGCTTTCTGAAAGCCGGGACCACCCGCTGGGCGGTGAACTTCCCCGAAGTGCCGCACCGCGAGAAGCAGGCGCGAAGCCGCATCCTGAACACCCACCGGAACGAGCCCGGCGTGATCGCCCGCATGAACGCCGACTTCGCCGAAGCGGGGTTGAACATCGTGGCCCAGTATCTGGAGACCAAGGGTCCGATCGGTTATGTGATCACCGACGTCGACGCGGTGATTCCGCCGTCGGTCATGCAGAAGATCTGCCGCGAACCGGCAACGATACGCTGCGAACTGATTTGATCGAAGCCGGACGGACGATGTGTTTTTCCGCTATGGATACCCCGTATCCGTTTCGCAAATTTCATCGGGCGATCAGGGCGCACCGGGTTTACATTGTAGTGCAGCGTCATATGCTGGAAGCAGGGCTCGGAAACGAGCTTCGGTTTGCCGTTACAGAGGCGGGCGTGCAGCGCGGGCGCCTGTAACACCCATGAAAGACCACTCGCTGATGGCATCACTGGTGGTGCTGTCCTACACGTCGCTTTGTGCTTATCTGCTGCTCATGCTGCTGGCCGAGGGGAGCCTGCCTTTCTTTGCCATGACCTGGCATGCGATGTAACCCGCATCCAGGCAACCCGCGTCCTTGACGCAGCCATTGGTGCGAAACACGAAAACGGCGCCTTCCCGGAAGAAAGAAGGCGCCGTTCTTGTTTGACCCGCTTTTGTTGAACCGACTGCCGAGCTGCTATACCCGCTTGCTTGTCACCACCCGCGCCTCGCCGCGCTCGCCGACGGTATGCAGCGTCACCGGACGCCGCCATACCCTTCCCAGATATTCCAGCACGCGCTCGGCGCGGCCGAGGTCCACCCCGCGGCCATCGCTCTTGTGGTCATGCACCAGTTGCAGGCTGCCGTCCACATGCATGTGGTTGACCGCAATGCGCGGCGCGCCGTAGTTGAACTTGGGCGAGAGGATGGCCTCATGCACCGCATGGACATCCTTCTCGGTAATGCGGATGTCCCCGTCGTCCCGCGATTCATAGACGAACAGCTCCAGCTTCTCGATCAGGTCGGCGGTGAGGTAATTTCGGATGAAGCCGAAGTCGTCCTCCTCGCGGCAGATGCGGCGCGCCGCTTCGAGGCCATGCTTCTCCACGATGTCTTCCCAGATGGAGAAGCCGAGATGGTAGGGATTCACCGCGAGCGCCAGCTGCTGCTCTGCCGCATAGGGGCGCACCACGTCGGAATGCGCCTTGATGGCTGACAGGTAAAGTCCTTGCGGCAGGAAATCGGCTTCCCGCAGCAGCCGCGCATGCCAATAGGAAGCCCAGCCCTCGTTCATGATCTGGCAGGCGAACACCGGGTAAAAATAGAAGGACTCCTCCCGCACGGCGAGAAAGATGTCGCGCTCCCAGTCTTCCATCTCCGGTCCGTATTGGGCAATGAACCAGAGCAGATCGTATTCCGCCTGCGGCGGAATCGGGGCGCGCCGGGTCCCCGGTTCCTGCCTGGCAAGCGGTTTCTCGCCCGGCAGCTGCCGGAATTTCTGCAGGAAGGCCGTGGGCTCCGGCGTTTTCTCTTCCCGCACCGTCTCCGCATATCGGTCGCGATGCAGCTCGCGGGTGATGTCCACATGCGGTTCCAGGGCCAGCGCCGCGTCCAGCACCGCTTCCACCCGATCCTCGCCATGCGCCTGGATGGCCCTCTCGATGCGGTGGGCGCGCGCCGCCGCTTCTTCCAGGATATGGCCCCCGGCCATCTGCATGAAGCGGGCGAACAGATGGTTGTTCTTGGCGAAGTCCGCATGGCCGAGCACATGGGCGGTGACCAGCGTGTTTTCCGGCAGGGTGTTGTTGTTCACCAGGTAGGCGCGGCAGGGGTCGCCGGGGAACATGACCTCGAAAATGCGGGAGTGGCCCATCCCCTGGCGGATCAGCTGATGGATGTAGCGCACGCCGAAGGACCAGTGCGGCATGCGCACTGGCAGTCCGTAGACGGCGATTTCCATCATGAAGTTGTTGGGAACCATCTCGAAGTCGACCGGATAGTAATCCAGCCCCTGGGCCCGGGCCAGCGCCTCGATCTTGTCCGCGTATTCCTTCAGGGTTTCTCCACAGGTGCACATGGACGCCGGTTTCCTTATTCAGCTTGCTGCTTGATGAAAAACTTGCGGATGGCCTGCCAGACATCGTCGTGCCGCGTCAGGTCGCAGGCGCTGATGGGCGCGCCGGCATGCTCGATTTCATGGCAGATGGCTTTCATCTCTGTCTCGGTGGTGCGGTGGGTGCCGGGCACCGTTTCGACATAGCCGACGAAATTGAGCAGGCCCGCCAGCGTGTTCAGGTAATCCGTCGCCGCCGGACGGTCCTCGGTGAAGTTCTCGCCGTCCGATGCGTAGAACAGGTAGCCGTTGTAGCGCGCCGGATCGTACTCCTTCTCGATCATCTCCAGCGCCAGCTTGAAGGCGGTGGACGCGCCGGTGCCGCCGGTGCCGCTGACGTTGAAGAACTCGCTTTCGGAAAACTCCCATGCCTGGGTCGTATGCGCGATGAAGCGGGTCTCCACCTTGGCGTAGCGGCGGCGTATGCCCTGGAGCACGAAGAAGAAAAAGCTCTTGGCCAGCTTGCGCTCCGCTTCGGTCATGCTGGCCGACACGTCGAGCGCGAACAGCACCACCGCGTTGGTGGCAGGTTTGCGCCGCTGCACCAGCTGCCGAAAGCGCAGGTCCTCGTTGGTGAAGGGCACCGGGTTTTCCTGGATGGCGCGGCGCTTCACTGCTTCCTTCACGGTGCGGCGGCGGTCGAGCCGGGCGCGGGCGCCATGCTTGTCCCAGCCCTCGCGCACCATGCTGTCATCCTCGATGGCGGTATTGTGGCGCGGCTTCAAATCCGGCAATTGCAGCTCTTCCCACAGCCAGTCGATGATGTCGTCCACCTTGAATTCAAGCATGAGCTTGACTTCGCCCTCGTTGTTGCCGCCGCCGCCCGATTCCTCGCCGGGACTCGGATCGGCCTGGCGCAGCACGTCGCCCGGCTTGCCCTTGCCCTGGCCGGCGGCGCTTTGCGGCTTGTTCCAGGAATCGGCCAGGCGGAAGCGGGCATGCTCCAGGAGATGGACCGGCACCTGCACCGTGCGGTCCTGGGCGCCGGTCATGACGTCCGGCCCAGCCACCAGGTTCGGCAGGTTCTGCTGCACCGCATCGCGTACCTTCTGGTTGTGGCGCAGCCAGTCCCGCGACCCGCGCGAGAACAGGTCGTACCACGGTGTTTCTGCAGACATGGTGATGAAGTTCGCCATAAATCAACCTTAGTGCACGGTCACGTGCGTTTCGATCCAGGCACTCATTCCTGCGCCATCAGGGTGGTGACATAGTTCAATGCCTCGCGTGCGCTGTGGCTGTCGTAGCCGTACTCGTCCACCAGGCGCTTTTCCACCACCGATATCTTCTGCCGCGCCTCGTCGTCCGGCCGGGCGCTGGAGCTGACCAGGCGCAGCACGTCGCGCCGCTGTTCGAACAGGTACTGCTGAATGGCGTTGTGCAGCTGGGCATGGGAGTCGAGGGTGAACTTCTCGCCGCGCTTGAAGGCGCCCATCGCCTTGCGCACCACTTCCTGGCGGAATGACTGCTTGCCCGACTCGGAGATATGGATCTTTTCCTCCACTGCACGAAGGAAGCGCTCGTCCGGACGCCGTTCCTCGTTGGTGATCGGATCGTTGATGTGGCGGTTGTCGAGCATGGCCTCCACCTCGTCGAGATACTTGTCGAGCAGGTCCTGCGCCTCCTGTTCGAAGGATACGAACAGCGCTTTGTGGACGTCTTCCTTCACCCAGCGGTTGTAGAAGTCCTTGCGCGCCAGGACCAGGTAGTCGACCCACTTGCGCTTCTTCTTGGGATCGATGCGCGCATCGTTCTCGATCGCATCCTTGATCGCCAGGAGCACATCCATGGTCGTCAAGCTTTTGACATTCGACTGAATGATTGCGTTCGACAGCGCGTTGATGACGAAGCGCGGGGAAATGCCGGCCAGCCCCTCCTCGGGGGCGCGCTGCCTGCTGCGTTCCGGTTCGACATGCCCCTCGACATCCTCGCGGGCGTGGATGCGCAGCTTGCGCGACATATCGGCTTCCTTGTCGTCGCCTTCGTGCATGCGGGTCATGATGGCGAAGACGGCGGCCGCATGCAGTGCATGCGGATCCAGATGCACTTCCCGGAAGGCCGGCGCGGCGGAAGAAATCAGCTTCTGGTAGATGCGCGCTTCGTCACGGTAATTCAGCGTGTAGGGCACCTGGATGATCACCATCCGGTCCAGCAGCGCCTCGTTCTCGCTTTCCTGCATGAAGCGTCGGAACTCCGCCAGATTGGTGTGGGCGAGGATGGTTTCGTCGAGATAGATCAGCGGAAAACGCGACACCTTGACGTTTTTCTCCTGGGTCAGCGTCAGCAGCAGGTAGAGGAATTCACGCTTGACCTTCAGAATCTCGATCATTTCCAGCATGCCGCGGCTGGCCGCGTAGACCGCGCCCGACCAGGACCAGGCCCGGGGATCGCCCTCGTCGCCAAACTCCGCGACCTTGGACAAATCCACCGAGCCGACCAGGTCCGCGAGGTCGGCGGTGGTTGGATCGTGCGGCGCGTAGGTGCCGATGCCGACGCGGCCGGCCTCGGAAATGAAAATGCGTTCCACCGGCATCTTCATGAAATCGCCATCGTGCTCGTGTTCCAGGCGCGAGCGGCAGTGCGGGCAGATCTCGCCCTTGATCTCGACGCCGTATGTGTCGCGGAAGCTGGCGCGCAGGGAGTGCGGCACCAGGTGCAGCGGCGATTCATGCACCGGGCAGCCCTGGATGGCGTACACCGCGCCGGAATTGGTCATGCTGTACTCTTCCAGGCCGCGCTTGAGCAGAATCACCAGCGTCGACTTGCCGCCGGACGGCGGGCCGAGCAGGAGCAGCAGGCGCCGGCCGACTTCCGAACCGGCGGCGGCGGCCTTGAAGTAATCCACCACGCGGTCGATGGATTCGTCGATCCCGAACAATTCCTGGTCGAACAGCTTGCAGCGGAAATTGCCGTTCTCGTCTTCCTCGCCCATCCAGCGGATCATGTCCCACATGTATTGATGCGAACTGCGGGCTACGCCCTGCGGATCGGCGGGCACGACATCTTTCAGAAACTGGGCGAGCGAGCCCGACCAGTACTCGGCCCGGTGGTTCTGGGTGAAGGCCACCAGGCTTTGCAGAAAACTTTCTTGCCGTTCGCTGTGATTCAACTCGGCTTGGGTTGCCATGCTAGTGCTCCCGTTAGGTTGTGGGGATTCGACTGATGGACATTGGAAATCCCCGAGCGTTTCTCTCAGGTTCCAGGCGAGCGCGTTGGCCCATCGCCTATCTGCCTGATTCCTGCGCCCCGTCAAAATTCTGGGCAGTGTGCTGAGCGTCGTCGGCGCTTCCCCAGCGAGCCAGGCTTCGAGCAGCAAGATGCGTGCAAGGCCTCCGCATCTGCTGCGAACGCGTTCATAAACTATGGAGAGTCGGAGCCCGAGGGATGATGCGTTGCAGGGATTGACGCATCTCAAAGAGCGGGAAAGTGCCGTTTAAGGGCTGCAACGGCTCGACTGTGGAAACGCGCGAGCTTCGTCCCGACGAAGTTATTTCGTGTAAATTGTTCCCGTACCCTTGGAACAATATTCCAACGGCTGCGCGGCGTTGTCAGCCTGAAGGGCAGGGCGCGCGTTGGAGTGATGCTGGAACGAGTATTGCAATAATGGATGAAGACTGCCGGGCAGGCACGCGGTTGGTGCAGGGAAGGTCCGGTTCGGCAAGTCGACGTGCGCGGCGCCGGCGGTTCGCCGGGCAGGCACGCAGAATAGGAGTGTGTATGACCCTCACAATCGCCCGTTCTCACACCATCTACGACGTAAAGGCAGTCGAAAGCGCCCAGGAAAGGGCGCGCGCCCTCAAGTCTGTGGAACTGGAAGCGTTCTACGACAACATGCTGGCGCTCGGTGCCGACCGCTTTCTCACCACGCCATCGTCCGCCGCCGCGCTCGATCCGCTGTACGAGGACTGTCCCAACTTCGGCGAGGTGCTGGACGATCTCTCCCGCTACCTCGGCCTGGCGCTGGCCGGCGGCACCAGCTTCAACATCATGCCGGTCCTGCTGCTGGGCGAGCCCGGCGTCGGCAAGACGCATTTCGGCAAGCGCCTCGCTTCCGTCCTCGGCACCGAATTCGAGTTCATCAGCATGAACGCGCTTTCCGCCGGCTTCGTCATCACCGGCAGTTCCTCCACCTGGCGCGGCGCCAAATGCGGCAAGGTGGCGGAGCGGCTGGTGCGCGGCCGCTTCGCCAATCCGGTGGTGCTGCTCGACGAGGTGGAAAAGGCGACCGGCTCCACCCAGTCCGACCCGATGGCGGCCCTCTACCAATTGCTCGAACCGGAGACCTCGCGCGCTTTCCACGATGAATTCATCGACGTCGATCTCGATGCCAGCCAGGTTTTCTGGGTATTGACGGCGAACAGTCTTGAAGGCATTCCGGAAGCCTTGCTCAGCCGCATGGCGGTCTATGATGTGCCAAGCCCCACGCCGGAACAGGCGGCCGGCATTGCCCAGCGCATCTATGCCATGCTGTTGAAGGAGCTGAAGCTGGCCAGCATGGAGGCTGAGCTGCCGGAGAACGTGCAGGCCAAGGTGGCGGATGTCTCGCCGCGCGAGATGCGCAAGACGCTGCTCGATGCGCTCGGCTTCGCCGTGGCCGCGGGTCGTTCCGCCCTCGTGCCGGAAGACATCCGCCTCAAGTCCGAACCGGCCAAGCGCCGCATCGGCTTCTGATCAGCATCGTTTCAACAGGCTGCAAGGCCGGTCGCGCAATCCCGCCGAGGAACGGCGGGGCCGGCTGCCTGTCACTCCAGAGTGTGTCATGTCGGCTGGGCTTGCCTGCTCGCCAGCGGCCGATGACGCACGCCATATCCTCAACTTCGGAGAACCGATGAATCCTTCCACAGGGCATCGCATCGTGATCGTCGGCGGCGGCGCCGGCGGGTTGGAATTGGCGACCCGCCTCGGCGACAAGCTCGGGCGCAAGGGCAGGGCGGAGATCGTTCTGGTGGATCGCTCCCCAACCCACCTGTGGAAGCCGCTGCTGCACGAGGTGGCCGCCGGCAGCCTGGACATTCATGCCCATCAGGTGGAGTACATCGCGCAAGCCAGGTGGCACCATTTCGAGTTCCAGCAAGGTGCGCTCATCGGGCTGGACCGGGAGCGAAAACAGCTCCGCGTCGCCGCATCCCTCGACGAAGACGGCATCGAGATTCTTCCGGAACGCGAAATCGCCTACGACACCCTGGTGCTGGCAATCGGCAGCGTCACCAATTTCTTCAACACGACGGGTGCGGCGGAACATGCGATCGCGCTCGATACCGTGCCTCAGGCGGAACGCTTCCGGCGGCGCCTGATCGCCGCCTGCATGCGGGCGCAGAACCGGCTCGGCGAGCATGCCGGCGAAAGCAATCCGCAGGTCGATGTGGTGATCATCGGCGGCGGCGCCACGGGTGTCGAGCTGTCAGCGGAGCTGCGCAACACCGCCCAGGTGCTGCGCGCCTACGGGCTGCATCAGCTGGATCCGGTCAAGGACGTAAAGTTGACGGTGATTGAGGCGGGTCCGCGCCTGCTGGGTCCCTTGCCGGAGCGGGTATCGAAGGCGACCACCGAGCTGCTGCACAGCATGAATATCGGGGTGATGACGTCGGAACGGGTGACCGAAGTGAGGGAAGACGCGGTGCTGACCCAGAGCGGAAAGCGGGTGCCGGCCGACCTGGTGGTGTGGGCGGCCGGCATCAAGGCGCCGGAGGTGCTGTCGACGCTTGGTTTGCCGCTCAGCCGACTCGGCCAGGTGGAAGTAAAGCAAACCCTGCAGACGCCGAGCGACTCGAGCATCTTCGCCTTCGGCGACTGCGCCAGCTGCCCATCGCCCGACGATGGCAAGCCGGTGCCGCCGCGGGCCCAGGCGGCGCACCAGCAAGCCGCTTTTCTCTTCAAGGCGCTGCAGCTGCACCTGGCTGGCAAGCCGCTGCCGGAATTCAAGTTCAGCGATCTCGGTTCGCTGGTTTCGCTGGGGCGGGTCAGCGCCGTCGGCAACCTGATGGGAAACCTGGTCGGCGGCTCGCTGTTGATCGACGGCCTGATCGCCCGGGTTCTGTATGCCTCGCTTTACCGCATGCACGTGCTGGCGCTGCGAGGCGCGATGCGCATGGTGGTGGACACGGTGGTGCAGTGGCTGAGACAGCGGACGACGCCGAGGGTAAAGCTTCATTGATGACGGCAGAGCGGTCGCGCATGTTCGCCGGGTTGGTCGGATGGCCGGTTTGAACGGCAGGAGACGCAGGGAGGTTCGGCGTTCTCAATTGGCTGAAGAACGGTTACAACGGTTTTCCGCAAACTCGAACAAGGCTTATTTTACATAAGGTAAATTATCGGAAGAATGAGCTGTAGGTCCCAAGTAGAAATGTCCGTTTTCTCCCAAGTAGAAATGTCCGTATTTGTCATTTGGAAAGATAGTAAAGCAAGAGTAGATGCAAGCTATGGAGCTCTGAGTACGGGAGCTGGCCATGGCGAAGACTGGGACCATCACAATGAGCATGCAGGAAGCGGAGCGGCTCAAAGTCATCGCGGCGGTCGTCGATGGCAATCTGAAGCCGCTGCAGGCAGCCGAACGACTGGAATTGACGACGCGACAGGTTCGGCGCCTGGTGCTGCGATATGGGGCCGAAGGTGCTGTTGGGCTGGTGTCGCGCAAGCGCGGCCGGCGCAGCAATCATCAATTGTCTAATGGTGTGGCTGACGCAGCATTAACCCTGATCCGGCAGCGGTATGCCGATTTCGGGCCTACGCTGGCCTGCGAGAAGCTGCGTGAGTGTCATGGACTTTATCTGGGTGTCGAGACGGTTCGCCAACTCATGATGGAAGCCGGATTATGGATTCCCAGGCGATTGCGGGATCGCTCGGTGTACCAGCCTAGGAACCGGCGGCATTGTGTTGGCGAGCTGATCCAAATCGACGGCAGCGACCATCGGTGGTTCGAAGACCGTGCTGCGGCTTGCACTTTGCTGGTGTTTATCGACGACGCCACTAGCCGGCTGATGCATCTGCACTTCACCCATACGGAGTCAACCTCAGCTACTTTGAAGCCACGCGGCGGTATATCGAACTGCACGGCAAGCCGCAGGCGTTCTACAGCGACCAGTACAGCGTGTTTCGTGTCACCCGCAAGCAGGCCCAGGCTGGCGTAGGCTATATGCAATTCGGACGAGCGTTGTATGAGCTCAATATTCAAAGTATCTGCGCCAACAGCAGCCAGGCCAAAGGACGTGTGGAGCGGGCCAACTTGACACTGCAGGACCGCCTGGTCAAGGAATTGCGGCTGCAAGGCATTTCGACGATGGAAGATGCCAATGCCTTCGCGCCACAGTTCATAGCCGACTACAACCGGCGGTTTGCCAAGCCGCCCAGAAGCGACGCGGATGTACATCGGGCAGTCAGGCAGGACGAGGAATTGGAGTTAATTTTTACGTATCGTGAGCAGCGCAAGGTATCGCATGCGCTCACCCTGCAGTACGACCATACCTTATACCTGCTGGCCGACATTGCAGCCAATCGCCGGCTCATTGGCAAATACATCGCTGTGTATGAATACCCGGATGGAAGAATCGAGCCGCGGCATGACGGTCGCGCCCTCCTCTGCGTCGCTTATGACCGCCTGCCGGACATTGATCAGGCAGCCATCGTGGAAAACAAGAGGCTGGGACATGTACTACAGATTGCGCAACTGGTGCAGCAGCAGCGTGACAGTCGACGGGGGCAGACCTTTCCATCACGTACCAATCGGGGCGTGCCAACGGTGCCGAAGCAGGCCATGCCTGGAAAGAAGACGCAACGGCAGCTCAGCAGTGAGGATGTCGCTCAAGCCGTGGCCCAAGTTGCACCCTCTGGAAAGCCTCCAAAAAAACAACCTCGTCCAGCAAAAGACCGGACATTTCAACTTGGCAGCACAGCGGACATTTGAACTTTGCACCGACATGAGCGCAGCAGCCATTCAAAAGGGTCCATATCTAGCCATTTTCGGATATCCGTTTTCTTCCCATCAAACCTCTCATTGGGGTTCCAAGAACTTATCGGCTTCAGTCTAGTTTGTCGGGGCTTGATTTCGCATGGCAAGCCTTATGCAGCAATGGCTGAAAACTCCTTTTGCCAACGGAATCGAAAACCGATATTGAAGGCTTGCTTGCACCGAAACCTTCTCGGATCACGGCACGGCAGCCTTTCAGCGTCGTAGTGAACTTAATGCCGCCTGTGCTCTCTGGTTAACCGTATTCGCTTAGGGCCCGATGCCGACCCATGCTTTCCTTCAAGCCCTCCGACCTGCGCTTCTGATCCGCCCCGTCCACGCGCATGCGCGCTGCCTGCCAACCATGTTTCGTTCCAGATCGTTACCATTTCTCAGCATACTCTGCGTCTCTTTATCAGCGGGACTGTTCGCCCCCGCCTTGCCGGCCTGGCTTGGCGCCGCATTCATGCCGGCGGCATTCGCCGCGGAACCCGCAAAAGCCGAGCCAGCCCCGCAGGAAGAAGCCAGAGCCCAGGACAGCCGCGTATTTACCGTGGATGAAGCCGCGCTGCCCTTTTCGTCCTTGCCGGGCTCATCCGTAGAGACCGACCGCTGGACCGGGATATTGAACGGTGCCGGTTATCGGATCGAGGTGCCGAAGAACTGGAACGGCAGGCTGGTCATGTATGCGCATGGCTTTGCGGAAGCAGATCCCAGGCTCGTCGTCAACGACCCGCCCATCCGCCGCCATCTCATCGAACGGGGATATGCCTGGGCAGCGTCCTCGTTCAGCCGCAACAACTACGACGTGCGCGCCGGCATCGAGGATACCAACGCCCTGGCCGCCGCCTTTACTGCCATCGCGGCCGGCCATGGGCGCGCGCTTGCGGCGCCGAATCGCACCTATATCGTTGGCGGATCGATGGGCGGGCATGTCGCCGCAGCGGCCGTGGAACGTGAAACGCAGGAAACCGCGGTCAACAAATACCGCTACCACGGCGCGCTGAGCCTATGCGGCGTCGTCGGGGACACGGAACTGCTTTCGTATTTCACCGCCTATCAGATGGCGGCCCAATACCTGGGCGGCGCGCCGGCGGCGGCCTACCCGGTATCCAATTTCGCCGCGATCGAGGGCGCACTCAAGGACCGGCTGTGGAATGTCTACCCCCTGCAGCCGACCGAGGCGGGCCGCAAGTTGCGGGCTGCCCTGGTGCAGTTGTCCGGTGGCGCCAGGCCGATTGCCGAAGACAGTTTCGGCCTCGAGCCGGTCCAGGACCATCTCTGGGAATGGTTTGGCAGCGACGGCACGGCAGGCGGGATCCTGAACCGAAACGCCTCGGACACCACCGGCCTTGTCTATCAGCTCGATGCCGACCCGTCGCTTTCTCCCGAGGAGCTGGCGATGAACGGCCAGATCCTGCGCGTCACGGCCGCGCCGGATGCCAACCGGCGGCGCACCGACGGCTTGCGCTGGATTCCCAAGGTCAATGGGCAGTTCGATGTGCCGGTGGTGTCCTTGCATACGCTCGGCGACCTGTTCGTGCCCTTCAGAATGCAGCAGATTTACCGGCAGCGCGCCATCGACAATGGCAGCGCCGGGTGGCTGGTACAGCGCAGCATCCGCTCCCCCGGCCACTGCGACTTCACGGTGGCGGAACTGGTCGAAGCGTTCGATGCGCTGGTGAACTGGGAGCAGCATGGCGCGAAGCCGGCGGGCGATGATGTCGCGTCTCCCGCCGTCGTCGCGCAGCCACGGTATGGATGCGCGTTCACGAAAAATGAGTTCGGGCGGGATGATGCGCCCGAAGTGGCGCTTGTGCGCAGACTTCTGCCCTCATGCTGATCGTTTTGATCCCGGCCAGGCGCCCTACTTCTGCCGACCCGCCACCCGTTTGCGCGGAGCCGGCGAGCTAGGTTCTGAACCGGCTCGCTGTGCGCTGACCGGCCAGCGCGATGGGCGATGCCCTGCACTCGGCCTTCTTGTTGGTGGCATCGATATGCTGGCTGGCGTCGTCGAATGACATAGGTCTGGCGAACAGGAAGCCTTGGCCGAAGTCGGCTCCGAGATCCGTCAGGATCCGGCTCTGCACCTCGTTCTCGATGCCCTCGGCAACCACCTTCATGCCGAGCTTGTGCGCCATCCAGACCATCGTTTCGCACAGAGCGAGCCGGGTCGGGTCGGTGCCGAGTTCATGCACGAACAGCCGGTCGATCTTCAGGTAATCGAAGCGCAGCTTGGTGATGTAGGACAGCGACGAGTACCCGGTGCCGAAATCGTCGAGCGCCAGCTTGACGCCCTTTTCCTGCAGCATCGCGAATTTCTTCTTCATCGTGTCGTCGAGGTTCAGCAGCATGCCCTCGGTCAATTCCACCACGATCGACGAATAGGGTATGCCGAACTCCTCGATGGTTTCGAGCAGAGTTCCGATCGCCCGGGTTCCGCGGCGAAACTGCACCGGGGAGACATTGATCGCGACCTCGAATTGCTGCGGCTCGGCGCGGCAGCGCGGCGCGAACCTGCTGATGGCTTCACGGGCGACCCAGTTGCTGATCGGACCGATGACGCCGATGTCTTCCGCCAGCGGGATGAAGTGGGCCGGACTGATCAGCCCCTGTTCCGGATGCTTCCACCGCAGCAGCGCCTCCACCTTGGAAACCGTGCCGTCCTTGAGGTTGACGATCGGCTGGTAATTCAGGAAGAACTGATCGGAGGACAGCGCGGCATGCAGATCGTTGACCATGCGGCGCCGGGCCACGATGCGCTCTTCCATGGTCGGAAGGAAATGGCAATGGCGGTTCCCGCCCAGCGACTTGGCGGCGTACATCGCCTGGTCGGCGTGCTTGATCAATTCCTCCGCGCTGCTGGCGTCGCCGGGATATTGGGCGATGCCAATACTGCCGGACACGTGGATGCGGTTGCCTTCCACATCATAAGGAATGGAAAGCGCATCGTTGATGGCTTCAGCCATCCGTTCCACCGTGCGGCTGTCGTTGCCGTCGCTCAAGACCACGGCGAATTCATCGCCGCCGAGGCGGGCGGTGAGATCGATGGCGCGCACTGCCGACCGCAGGCGCTGGGTTGCCTGGACCAGCAACTGGTCGCCGACCGAATGGCCGAGGCCGTCGTTGACTTCCTTGAACCGATCGAGGTCGATCAGCATCAGGGACACCGCCGTGCCGCGCGCGCCTGCCGCCTCGATCAGCTGCACCAGCCGATCGCCGAGCATGTTGCGGTTGGGCAGATCGGTCAGGGCATCGAAGTTGGCCTGCCGCCAGATCACCTGCTCCGAGCGCTTTCGTTCCGTGATGTCGAGAAACAGATATATCCTGCTGAAGGCCGAACCGTCGGCATTGCGTATGGTATCGATGGTGCACAGTTCGGCGACCTCGCCGCGCTGCGGGTCGCGGTGCCACAGTTCGCCGTGCCAGTGCCCTTCGCGGCTCAGGCTTTGCTGGATCTTTTCATGGGCATCCGAACCGTGCTCCTCATCGAAGAATTCGATCAGCGGCCTGCCCACGATCGCATCCGCGTTGAGCTTGCGGCTGCGCGCGAACGCATCGTTGACGGTCAGCACGACACCCGCCTCGTTGGTGATGGCCATTGCCTCGCTGCTTTGCCGGTAAACGATGCTCGCCAGCTGCATCGCCCGCTCCGCTTCCTTCTGCAGGGTGATGTCGACGATCGTGCCGATCATGCGCTCCGGATTGCCCTGCGCGTCGTAGGTGATCATGCCGTGGCCGCTCACCCAGATCCAATACCCCTGGTGATGCAGCAGACGGTGCTCGGACTGGATCGCGGTGCGACGCCGGGCGAATGCCTCCTGAGTCTCCGCCCAGACGCGCGGCTGATCGTCGGGATGGAGCCGGTCCTTCCATTCTCCCAGGCCCAGGCCGATCTCCTCGTCATCGAGGCCGAGCAATTTCTTCCACTGCTGGGAATGATTGACCGTATCGGCCTTGATGTCCCAATCCCACACGCCGGCGCCGGACCCCTCGAGCGCGAGGCGCCAGCGTTCCTCGACCTTGAGCAGCTGGTCGTGCATGCGGCGGTACTGCGTGATGTCATGCACGGTGCCGATCAGCTGCGTGCAGCGCCCGTTGCCGTCGAAAATCGGGGAGACGCTTACCCGGCCGATCTTGGTCCCGGCCGGATAGTCGGACGTTTCTTCCCAGGATACGGTCTTGCGTCCGCGGATGGCTTCGAGATATTTGCCGGTCACCAGCGCATGGGCCGGCGGCGGAATGACTTCATAGACGCTTTTCCCGAGAATGGCTTCCTGCGACAAGCCGGTGGTCTCGAGGAAGCGCCGGTTGACCGCGGAAAATATGAAATTCGCGTCATCGACGACGTCCAGAACAAAGATGACATCCGCCACATTGTCAAACACCAGGTTGAGCTGTTCTTGTTTTTTCGCCAACTGGCGTGCGGCGCTCGAGAGGCCTGCATCTGTTCCGGATTGCACTTCTTGCCCCACTTGAATTCACGAATAGCCAAGTCGGGCAATTTATCATTTTAAAAATTTCGTGTCTTTTCTTTTCGCAGCAGAACGGCAGCGATCTCTCCGGAGTAAAGAGCGCGCATGACGGGCATCTTCTGTCTGCACTGCCCCGCCAAATGAGGCGACATCAAGATCAGTGGCTGATCGGCACGAGCAGGACCGCTTCCCCGGCGGCCTGAAGGCGCTCGCGCTCTTCCGCCTGCCATGCGCGGTAATGCGCGGCCTTGGCGGCCACCACGGTGGGCGGCCGCGGGCACGCCACCCAGATCAGGCGATCGCCCGACCTAGCGATCGGCCGATGGAATTGCGGGGTCAACAGGATGTTCATGCGATTTCTCCGCGGCGTTCCGGCAGGCCGGAACCCGCCTTTGCGCTAGGTAGCCCCTTTTCCGCTCCAGAGCCCCAGGTCGACATCCCTGCGCATCAGGTTTTCGGCAAGGAGGAATTTCCTGGTCTCGTTGAGCAGGCCGAGCGCGCGGGGCGGGTAAGGTTCCTCCGGCATCTGGCTGAAGGCATGCGAAGCTTTGACGATCGGTACCGGAAAGCCCGACACCTCGGCATGGAAGGCATAGTAGCGCTCCGGATCGCTGCGCATCTCGGCAAGCGCAGCCTGCCGCGCAAGGCTCCAGGCATCCCGTACACCCGGGGCCTTGGCCAGCAGCTTTTCCGAAGCGACGATGACCGAGGTACCGAGAAGCGCCGGATGGCGCGACGCTTCGTCGATGATGCGATAGCCGCGCGACGCCAGCAGCGGGCCGGTATCGATGGGCGCCGCGAACGCCGCGATCGCGCCGCGCGCCAGCGCCGGTTCCGCGTCGCGCGGCAGCATGTAGACGATGTTGACCTTCCTGCCCAGGCCAGCCTCCTTCAGCGTGCCCAGCAGATAGCGATGCATGTAGGACCCCAGCGGCACCGCCACCACCTTCCCCGCCAGTTCCGCCACCGATGACACGCCCTCCTTCGGCGCCAGCAGCCAGGCATTCATGCCGACGTTCTCGAAGCCGATCAGGCGGCCGTTCAAGCCGCGCGAGTACGCCACGATGGCTGGCGTGTCGCCGTAAATGCCGACGTCGAGCGCCCCGGACAGGAAAGCCTCGTTCAGGTCCGGCCCGTTCGCAAACGCATGGGTCGTGACGGCATCGAAGCCGAGCGGCGCCAGTTCCTTCTGCAGGATGCCCTGCCTCAATGCCCAGCCGGTCGCCAGGGCGGGTTGCCGGGACGGCCCGATATAGCCGAGCCGCAGCGTTGCCTTTTCGGCGCGTTGGCCAAGCGCGATGCCGGGGGCCGCCAGGACGGCGCTGGCGGACAGCGCCGCGCCCAGCAGGCGCCGGCGCGCGGGAGATGCCGGCGATGCTGCCGTGCCGGGGATGAAACGCTTCGGGTAAGTCGCCATCAGTGAACTCGCTCGAGAAGTTCAAAACTGCCATCGAGGCCGGCGGTGGGACGCTGGCCGCGCTTCCAGCCGATCGCGCTGCGGTAGCTGCCCAGCAGCGCCTGGGTGGCCGGCGCCGCCTCCGTCATATCGCTCGGGCCGTCGGCCTCGGCGGCGACGAACAGGGCGTCTTCCGGACAATACAGCTCGCACATGAAGCACGTCTGGCAATCCGACTGACGCGCGATGCGCGGGGCGGCGTTCGCCACCGCCTCGAAGACGTTGGTGGGGCAGACGCGAACGCAGATATTGCATCCGGTGCAGCGGTCGGCGCTGACGATCTCGATCATGCCGCCACTCCTTCCAGCCGCGCCGGCGCGAGCGGCGAGCCGGAGGCCACCGCTTGCGTGCGGGTCCAGACTTCATCCAGGCCGCCGCTGATCAGCCGGTGGCGCTGCGCCGGATCGCTCAAAGCGTGATCGCGCCGGCGATGCATGCCGCGCGTCTCCGTCCGCTGCAAGGCGCTGCGATACATCCATCGCGCCGTGGCCAGCATCGCCGTGGCTTCCCGCGCCCGCACCCTCTCGTTGACCGATGCGGCGGGCGCAGTCGCCCTCGCCTCCCGCCAGGCGGCATCCAGGCGCGCCAGCGACGCCTGCAGCGTATCGGCGGACCGGGTCCAGTTGAAGGCATAGGGAAAGACTTCGTTCTGCACCGTCCTGACCAGGGCGGCGCTGTCGAGCTGCGCACTACCTTTGCCCCTGATCGCCACGCCGCCGGCGCGGCGGGCGGCACGCCGCGCCGATGACCTCGCTGAGCGCGCATGGTCCGCCGCGCCGGCGCCGGCCCAGAAACCGGAGGACAGCGCCCAGGCGGCATTGTGGCTGCCGCCCCCGGTGAACCCGCCGCAGATCAGTTCGCGGGTGGCGGCGTCGCCGGCGGCATAGAGGCCGGGCACCGTGGTGGCGCAGGAGTCGTCGACCAGGTTCAGCCCGCCGGTGCCGCGCACCGTGCCTTCCAGGCGCAGGGTGACCGGGAAGCGCTGCGTGAACGGGTCAATGCCGGCGCGCTGGAATGGCAGGAAGAAGTTCGGCTGCGCGGTCTGCATCCAGCGCCGGATATCCGCGTCGGCGCGATCGAGGCAGGCGTACACCGGTTCCGTCTCGAGCGTCCTTGCGATGACGCCGCGCCCGCGCGCGGAGCCCGCGCCTTCGATCGCCGATCCATCGGCGCGATAGAAGCTCGCCCAGTTGTAGAACAGCGACTTCGTCACCGAGGAGAAGGCCGGGCTGAGGCCATAGGCGCTGGAAAACTCCATGCCGGAAAACTCGGCGCCGACTTCGGCCGCCATCAGCAAGCCGTCGCCTGTCAGCACGTTGCAGCCGAGCGCCCGGCTGAGGAAAGCGCAGCCGCCGGTGGCGATGACGACCGCGCCGGCGCGGGCGGCCCAGCTCTCGCCGCGCTGCCGGTCGGCGCCGATGGCGCCGCATACTGCGCCCTGCTCGTCCACGAGCAGCTCCAGCGCCGGGCTGTGGTCGAGGATGCGAACGCCGGCCTCCTTCACCTTCTTGCGCATCAGGCGCATGTACTCCGGGCCCTGCAGCGACGTCCGGCGCAGCTGCCCCTGTGCGTCGGTGGGAAACGGATAGCCCCACTCCGTCAGGCGCTCGACATTGAGCCAGGTTTGCTCGAGCACGCGGTCCATCCAGGCATCCTCCGCGAGATGGCCGCCCAGTTGCAGGCGGCTCGCCTTGGCCTGCTCGCGCAATGCCTTGTCGCGCGGCACATGCCAGACGCCGGTGCCGGAAGGCGCGGTGGCGCCGGAGGTGCCGCAAAAACCCTTGTCGGCCAGCAAAACGCTGGCGCCGCGCGCCGCTGCGCTGATGGCGGCCCACGCGCCGGCCGGACCGCCGCCGATCACGAGCACATCGACGTGATGGCTGTTCGATGTCGCGCCATCCGAAACCCATTCACCCTTGTTCTTTTCGCTTTCCATATGTCCTCGTTCGTTCAGTAAAAACGGCGTGATCCGATTCAGCCTGTGCAGGCAAAGCGAAACGGATGCTCTGAATCGATGCTAGCGCTGCGCGGCGCGCCTGGGAACGAACGATTATTACTATGGATATTCGCTTTTTCAGCCAGTGCAAACCGGGCGCCGGCAAGAGCGTGGCGGCTTCGCAGCGACGGCCTGTGAACACCGTGTTTCGCATATGGATAAACGGATTTATTCGTTCCTGCCGCTGCGGCGGGGTCTTACGCTATCGATGCAGAAAGGCCGGCTTCGGCCCCGTTGTCCAACTTCTCGATGTTGCTTGCCCCATGCCCATGTCCCCCACGCTGAAACGCGCATTGGAATCCGATGCGCAGGCCGCATGCCGGTTGATCCATGAATCCATCATCGCCGGCTGCCGGGCGGACCATGGCGCCGATGCCATGGTCCTCTCACGTTGGCTGGAGCCGATCACACCCGACCAGGTGCGCAGCTGGTTCGCCTGGCCGGCGCATCGCGCCCTTGTGGCGACGCTGGATGGCGAGATGGCCGGCATCGGGATGCTGGCGCGCCCGGGCAAGCTCGCCTTGCTGTATGTGGCGCCGGCGATGCAGCGCAAGGGGTTGGGAGCGCTTCTGCTTCAGCGCCTGTGCGGCCAGGTGGCATCCTCGCGGCCACGGACGCTGCATGTCCACAGCACCCTCAGCGCGCAGGGTTTCTTCGCTCGACAGGGCTTCTCGGCGGTCGGGGAATGTCCGGCGGCACATGGCGCGATGATCGTGATGCAGAAGAAGCTTGGCGTGCAGACTTATCCCGGCGCCAAGCCGTGCCGATGCGGATAGTGAATCCAGTGGCGGGCCGAAGCATGCATCTGCGGACAGCGCATTCGGCAGCAGGCACTTATCTACATATGCCTGCGGGTATCGCTTGTTCGCGGCGTGTGCCGCAATGAGGAGGGAAGGAATCGCTTGCCAGCCGGCCCGGCGTCATGCGTCAGGCCGGCTGGCAGTCATCAGAGCTTGGCGATGGAAACTTCGGTTGCCTTCACCAGGGCCACCACTTCGACGCCGGGTGCGAGACCGAGGTCGCGCACGGAGCGTGTGGTGATGACCGAAGTGACGATGCCGGCGGGGGTTTCGACATCGACTTCAGACACGACGGGTCCGTCGATGATGGCCTTGACCTTGCCGCGGAACTGGTTGCGCACGTTGATGGCTTGAATCGTCATTGCAAATCCTTTCAAAGGTGTTTCAAATCAAAGGGGTGTCAGGTCGGAGTTGAGAAATGGGGTGGATCAGATCGCCCAGGCGACCTGGCCGACGCTTTTTCGCCAGCGTTCGTCGCCGGGCGAACTGTCGGGATGCCGCGCCGGCTGGCGCAGCACCCGCGAAAGAATGCTTTCCTCCAGCCTGGCGAAGGCAGCATCGCCGCGGGCGCGCGGCCGCGGCAAGGCGATGCGCTCGTCGAGCGTGATGCGGCCGTCTTCGATCAGCACCACCCGATCCGCCAGCGCGACCGCTTCCTGCACGTCATGCGTGACGAGGATCGCGGTGAAGCCGCGCTGCTTCCACAAACGCTCGATGAGCTGCTGCATGTCGATGCGGGTCAATGCATCGAGGGCGCCGAGCGGTTCGTCCAGCAGCAGCAGATCCGGTTCATGCACCAGGGCGCGCGCCAGCGCCACCCGCTGCCGCTGGCCGCCGGACAGCACAGCCGGCCATTCATGGGCGCGTTCCGCCAGACCCACCTGATGCAATGCCTCCTGCGCCGCAGAGGAGCGCGGCAAGCCGAGAGACACGTTGTCGATCACGCGCTTCCAGGGCAGCAGGCGCGAGTCCTGAAACATGATGCGCGTCTGCGGCTGCCGGCTGCCGCCGCTCCCGTCGGTGAAACGGATGGCGCCGCGCTCGCTTTTCTCCAATCCGGCGACGAGGCGCAGCAGCGTGCTTTTGCCGCAACCGCTGCGGCCCACGATGGCGACGAACTCGCCGGGCGCGATGCGAAGGTCCACCTCCTGCAGCACCGCGCGGCCGCCAAACGCCTTGTGCACGCCGCGCAGGTCCACCTGCACCCCGCGCGCCGGCGGAGCAGGCACCGCCTGCAGAGCCGCCGCTTGGCGGGAAAGTGTCGTTGTCATGCGAATGATCCTTTCATTGATAGCTTGGATGCCAGCGCAGCGCGGCCCGCTCGAGCGCGCGCGCCAGCACGTCCGCCAGCTTGCCCAGCAGCGCATAAAGCAGGATGCCGACCAGCACCACGTCGGTCTGGAGGAATTCGCGGGCATTCATCGTCATGTAGCCGATGCCGGACTGCGCCGAGATGGTTTCCGATACGATCAGCAGCACCCAGACCAGGCCGAGCGCGAAGCGCACGCCGACCAGGATGGACGGCAGCGCGCCCGGCAGGATGACATCCCGGTACAGCGGCCAGCCCGACAAGCCATAGCTCTTCGCCATTTCGATCAACCCCTGGTCCACCGAGCGGATGCCGTGGAAGGTATTGAGGTAGATCGGAAAGAACACCCCGACCGATACCAGGAACAGCTTGGCCGCTTCATCGATGCCGAACCAGAGGATGACCAGCGGGATCAGCGCCAGCGCCGGGATGTTGCGGATCATCTGGATCGTGGTGTCGAGCAGGGTTTCGGCCTGGCGGAAGGAACCGGTCAGCAATCCGAGCAGCAGGCCGAGGCCGCCGCCCACGGCGAAGGCGGACAGCGCGCGCCATGCGCTGGTGCGCACGTGCTGCCACAGTTCGCCGGAGAGCGCCAGGGTCCAGGCCGACTGGATCACGGCGAGCGGCTCCGGCAGGATACGGCTGGACAGCCAGCCGATCTGCGCGGCTGCCTGCCAACCGAGCAGCAGCGCGCAGGGCACGATCCAGGGCGTCAATCGGGAGAACAGGCGCCGCAGCAACCGGAAGCGGTCGAGCCGTGCCTCGGCAGGCGCCAGCGCTTCGATATCGGTGGTGGTGATGTGCATGTCCGCTCCTAGCTCTGCGCGACCTTGGGCAGGAAGCCGTTGCCGACCACTTCGCCGAAGGGGCCGGTCAGCGCGGTCTGCGGCTCCTGCCTGCCCTTGCCGATCAACGGAAAGACCAGTTCGGCGAAGCGATAGGCTTCTTCCAGATGCGGATAACCGGACAGGATGAAGGTTTCGATGCCGAGGTCGGCATACTCCTTCATGCGCGCCGCCACGGTTTCCGGGTCGCCCACCAGCGCGGTGCCGGCGCCGCCGCGCACCAAGCCGACGCCTGCCCACAGGTTCGGCGACACTTCCAGCTTGTCGCGGCGTCCGCCATGCAGCGCGGCCATGCGCCGCTGCCCTTCCGAATCCATCTTGGCGAAGGCGGTCTGGGCCCGGGCGATCACCTCGTCGTCGAGATGGCTGATCAAGTCTTCCGCCGCCGCCCAGGCGGCTTCACTGGTCTCGCGCACGATCACGTGCAGCCGGATGCCGAAGCGCACCGTCCGGCCGTGGCGCGCGGCGCGCGCCCGAATGTCGGCGATCTTCTCGGCGACCGCGGCCGGCGGCTCGCCCCAGGTGAGATAGACATCCACCTGTTCCGCCGCCAGCTCATGCGCCGCCGGCGAGGATCCGCCGAAATAAAGCGGCGGATGGGGTTTCTGCACCGGCGGGTAAAGCGTCTTCGCACCCTTTACCTTCAGGTGCTTCCCTTCGAAGTCAAAGCCGGCCTCGCCGCCCTCTCCGGCCAGCGCTGCGCGCCAGATGCGCAGGAATTCGTCGGAGATCTCATAGCGGGTCGCATGGTCGGCGAACAGGCCATCGGCTTCCAGTTCGGCCTGGTCGCCGCCGGTGACGACATTGACCAGCAGGCGCCCGCCGGAAAGACGGTCGAAGGTGGCGGCGGTTCGCACCGCCAGCCCCGGCGTGCTCAAGCCGGGACGGATCGCCACCAGGAACTTGAGCCGCCTGGTGGCGCCGATCAGGCTGGAGGCGACCACCCAGGGATCTTCGCAGGAGCGCCCGGTCGGGATCAGCACGCCGTCGTAGCCGCTGGTATCGGCGGCCACGGCGACTTGCTGCAGATAGTCGTGGGTCACGGCGCGCACGCCGCGGGTGGTGCCGAGATAGCGGCTGTCGCCATGCGTCGGCAGGAACCAGAATACGTTCAGGGTCATGGTTTTTCCTTTCCTGTTCAGCCGCCTATCCGGGCGGTCGCCGCCACCGGGTTCCACACCGCGTCGCGCACGCGGATCGGTTTCGGGATCAGCTTGAGATTGGCAAAGGCATCGGCGATCTTCTGCTGCTCGGCGATGACAGCCTCGCTGACCGGGGCGATGCCGTAGCTGTAGCGGCTGGCGGCGAGCTCCACGACGGGTGTCTCCAGTCCGATCTGGGTCGCCAGGATGGCGGCGGCTTCGCGAACATTGCCCTTGGCCCAGTCGTCCACCTGCTGCAACTCTTCCTGGATGACTTTCAGGATCGCCGGATTGCGCTCGGCATAGGGGCGCGAGGCGAGGAAGAACTGGTGGTTGCTCACCAGGCCGCGTCCGTCCGCCAGGATGCGGGCCCCCAGCTGCTTTTCAGCGGCGGCGAGGAACGGGTCCCAGATCACCCAGGCATCCACGCTGCCGCGCTCGAAGGCGGCGCGGGCATCGGCCGGCGGCAGGTACACCGTCTGGATGTCGCCGTACTTCAAGCCGGCTTGCTCCAGCGCCCGCACCAGCAGGTAGTGGACGTTGGAGCCCTTGTTCAGCGCCACCTTCCTGCCTTTCAGGTCGGCGACGCGGCGCAGGGCCGAATCCTTCGGCACGACGATCGCTTCCGACAGCGGGGCCGCCGGTTCATTCGCGACGTAGACCAGATTGGCGCCGGCGGCCTGCGCGAAGATGGGCGGCGCTTCGCCGACGGTGCCGAAGTCGATGCTGCCGACGTTCAGCCCTTCGAGCAGCACCGGACCGGCCGGAAATTCGGTCCACTTCACCTCCACGCCCTGGGCCGCGAGGCGCTTGTCCAGCGTGCCGCGCGCCTTGAGCAGCGTCAGGGTGCCGTATTTCTGATAGCCGATGCGCAGCTGGCCCCTGGCCTGGGCCAGGGCGCCGAACGGCGTTGCGATCGCGCCGGCGGCCGTGGCGGCGAGCAGGCCGAGGGTGCGCCGCCTGGCGCGGCGCTGAGGGTCGATGAGGCTCATGTTTTTCCTTGTTCGTTGGGTTAAAAGCGAAATTTTCGGCATGGCGTCGCCCGTCCGCCGCGTGTCGGGAGGCGGTTGAAAAAGCAAGCGACGTTGCAGGGAAGAGGCGTTAGACGCTACATCGGATGTCGGCGAACGGGACGAAGGAAGCTGTCCCCGCTTGATGGCCAGCCGATGCGCGCAGGCCGGCATCGAGCGCATCGATGGCCTCGTCGAGGCGGCGGGCAATGCCGGCGTCGAGCGTCAAGCCGTCGTCATCGCTCCAGCGCACCTGGTCCTCGGTGGCATAAATGCTGGGCAGCACGTGCCGGGCGCCGAGCGCGGCCAGCACCGGCCGCAACGCATAGTCGAGCGCCAGCATGTGCGACTGGCTGCCGCCGGTGGCCAGCGGCAGCGCCAGCTTGCCGCGCAAGCCGTCTTGCGGCAGCAGGTCGAGAAAAGCCTTCAGCACGCCGCTGTAGGCTGCCTTGTACACCGGCGTGGCGACGATCACCGCCCGTGCCTGCTCCACCAGTGCGCCAGCCGCCAGGATCTCAGGATGCTTGAAGTGGGCATGCAGCAGCGCCTCGGCCGGCAGGCGGATAACCTCCACCGACGCGATGCGATGGCCGAGTTCAGCCAGCCCGGTGCCGAGATGGGCGAGCAGGCGGCTGGAGCGCGACGCCCATGAGGGGCTGCCGGCGATGAGAAGAATGGACATGGCGGTTCCAATGCAAGAAGGTGACTCGGGCTGTACATGGGCTCCCCCCCTGGCTAAGCGCCGATTGGCTGCTTGCATCAGGACGGGACCGATGGCTTGCCACTTTAAGCACGATCCATGTCGCCGGGAACGAATCAATTTGCGCTTGCTAATGCACATTCCGCCTTAAAACGGGAACGGATTTGGATATGCGGCAAATCGCGAATGGAGGGGTGAGGCCGGATAGTCGTGCGTCCGCGGCGCAGCGATACGGACCGGTTCCGTGCCGTGTCGCCGTGCTTCCAGGGGAAGTGATGGCCGTCTTTGCTAGCCGCGCAGGGGGCCGGCAATCTGATTTAAGGCAGGTAAAGAATCGTGCGAAGTTAGATGGCGACAGCGGTGAAGAAGTACCTGGAGGCGCGCGCCAAGTACGGTTACGAAGCGTCACAATTTAATTGACGAGATTGAGGGAAAGCAAACAGGAAAAGATTTCCTTAAGGTAACATGCGACCGCCCAGTTCATTCCGGGCACTCGAATCCACCAAGATCCTAATCTCATCACCTCAACAATGAAGCTCATTTCGATTTCCCTGCTTTCCGTGTTTATCCTCGCTGGCTGCGTCGTCGTTCCGGACGTGCCGGTTACCCGCGTGGTCGTTCAGGACGGCGGCCCGGTTCACTGCCCGCCGGGCCAGGCCAAGAAAGGCCGCTGCTGATTTCCCTCCCCGCGCGGTGACAGGGGCCGGCCAATTCAGCAATCTCGCTTCCGGCAATTGAAGTCGGGCCGCGATTGCGATATCGTCAACTCTCCAACAACAGGGAGAAGAACGATGAACGAAGCAACCCAAGCATTGCTGCGCGACGCTTATGCCATCATCGATGGCATTCCCGAAGACGCCATCCGGTTCGGCCCGCCGGTGAGCCGGCGCGGCCCCTCGCTCGCCGAGGGAACCATCTGCTCGCCGGAAGGCTGGCTGGCCCAGCATCCGGATTTCATTTCGCGTGGTCTGCGCCTGTCCGACGATGACGGCGCCATCCTGTTCCAGGACGAAGCATCGCCATCGCATGGGCCTGCGCTGCCGATGGCTGGCGCGCTGGATCTTTCGCTCGAAGAAGCAGGCCGCCTGTTCGGCAGCCGCGAAGCGTTAGGCGCAGCCGAAAACGGCGGACTGTCGGACAAGGGCCTGTGGCTGAAGCGGGTGCGTGACATGCTGGCCAGCGCCGATGGCGCCGACGTGCCTGAAACGGAAGAGCCGGCAAGCAGCGAGCAGAGCATCCCGGTCTGAGCGTTCCGCCAATCTTCTTGGATGGCTGATCCGGCTCCTCGAGCGAGCCGGCGTCCGACTTATAGCGCGATGCCGGCATTGGCCCACTGCGAGGGGCTGACGTCCAGCTTCGGCATCACGAAGCCGGCGCCGATCACGCCGACGTTGTTCAGCGCATTCACCTGCACGTTCTGCAGCTGCTGGATGTTCTGGCTGATGTTGATGTTCACATCCGCCACCTTGCCCAGCCCGCCGAGCGCGCCCAGCGCCGCCGGCACTGCATAGCCGCCGCGTACTGCCGCCAGCGCGCCGCGCTCCATCTCCCGGGCCGCCGGGATATCCTTGATCATCAATTGCGTCATGTCGTTCTCCTTGAATCGGTGATTAGTGATGGCCATGCGAGGCGGAGCGGCATGCGCCCCGCCTGCGTTTCATCAGCCGAAGTTGATGTTGTTGTGGCCGCACTGGCTGGGGGCGACGTTGGCGGTGGTGCCGCAGACGAAGGCGGCGTTGTTGCCGTTGTTGACCACGGTGTTCTGCTGCTGACCGAGCTGCTGGCTGGCGTTGAAGGTGGTGGCCGACTTGTCCAGCGACACGCTCGGGCCGCCGTAGGACGGGGCGCAGTAGGACGGCATGGCCGGCAGGCAGGAAGGCATGCTCCAGCCGCAGCCGCCGACGACGGCGGACAGGGCGTCGGCGCCGAGTTCGGTGGTGGCAACGGGCAGGTCTTTGAGGATGAGGGTTTTCATGATGGTTCTCCTGGGCTGATTCGTGAATGGGATTAAAGGTGTGGCGGGTGGATCAATGGAAGTTGATGTTGTTGCTGCCGTTCTGGGTCGGCGTGACGTTGGCCGTGATGCCGGAGGCAAAGGCGACGTTGTTGCCGTTGTTGACCAGGGTGCCCTGGCTTTGCTGCAGCTGCTGGGAAGCGTCGAACTTGGTGTCGGACAGGTGCAGATCGAAGCTGGGGGCGGACCAGGCCGGCATGCGGAAGGCATAGGTGCCGCCGCGCACGGCGCGCAAGGCTTCGCCGTCGAGGTCGGTTTCGATGCGCAGGTCTTGGATGATGATGGCTTTCATGTCGATTCTCCTGGATGGCTGGTTGGTGTGGTGAGTGAAATCTGTCGCACTCGAGCCCTATATCGCGAGGACCGTGCCAGCCCTCGCCTGCCGCGCCCAAAGACATCCAAGTCATTGAAAACATGAAGAAATGGCGCGGATGGAATGCAAGACGGACAAGACCGGCATCGCTTCGATCGAAAGCCGCTGTTGGGTCCGGCCGAACGCCGGCAGCGAGATGGTTGGCTCGATGCCGTCGCCTCGAAGCCGCGCGCCAGGCAGGCGGACTGGTGACCGTGGTTTCATTGATTCCATCCCCGACGGCCGTCATTTCCGGCGGAGCGCCGCGCGAAGAGAAAGCGCGATCCCCTTAGCCTTTGTCAGCCGGACAAGGGGTGTGTTGAACCGATAACGCTTCGCCCGCCAGGCGAGGGTTTAACGCAACACGGGCGTTTCACCGCTTAGGGATAGGCAAATCGGCATGCTAGTATTGCCTTCCATAAACACGGCTATGGTGGACTTTCCAGGATGTTGGAGTCCGCCTTCCGACGCCGATCCGCCGAACCTCATGCCTGCGCAGTTTTCCTCTACCGCCGTTTCCTCACCACCCCCGGCTGCCCTGCCGTCCGGTGGCCTGTATGTCAACATGTGGCGGCACGCCCATGGCGCGCGCTTCAGGCTGGGCCTGTCCTGGGTGATGCTGATCGGCGCGGCCCTGCTGGAACTGGTGTCGCCCTGGCTCGGTGCCCGCGCGCTGGATGAACTGCAGCAGCATGGCGCGCAGGCGCTGTCGACCGCTGCGTATTACGGCGCGGCGATCATCGCCGCCGCCGTGCTCGCCTGGGCCTTGCATGGTCCGGGCCGGGTCGGCGAACGCACCGTTGCGCTCCACGTGCGCCGCAACTTCACCGACGCGCTGTATGCCAAGCTGATGCGGCTGCCGCTCGCCTGGCATGACCGGCACCATTCCGGCGAGGTGCAGCAGCGCATCAGCCAGGCATCGCTTGCCCTGCACAGCTTCACCCAAAACCAGTTCCACTACATCAAGGCGGTGGTGCACTTCATCGGCGCCGCCGGGGCGCTGATGCTGTTCTCCCCGTCGCTGGGCTTGATCGCGCTGGCCGGCTATGCGCTGATCGGCTTCATGATGACGCGCTTCGACATCGCCCTGATGCGCCTGGCCTCGGAAGAGAACGCGGCCGAGCGCCGGTTCCAGTCCAAGCTGCTCGACTTCCTCGGCAATGTCGGCACCATCATGACGCTGCGCCTGCATGACAGCACCCGGCAAAAAAGCGGCGAACGCCTCGAGGAAGTCTTCGTGCCGGCAAGGCGCAGCATCACCCTGGTGGAGGCGAAGTGGTGCATCGCCGATCTCGCCAGCATTGCGCTGACCTGGGGGCTGGTGGCGGCCGCGGTCTGGCTCAGCCGGATCGACGGCGCGATTCTCATCGGCGGCGTGTTCATGGTGCACCAGTATGCGCAGCAGGCGCGGAGCGTGGTGCTGGCCCTGGCCGACAAGTTCCAGACGGTGGCGCGGTCCAGAACCGACCTCGCCAGCGCCGACGCGATCTGGCGCGCGGCAGACCGGCCACCCTGCGGCGCCGCCCTTCCCTCGCGCTGGCAGCGCATCCGGATCACCGGCCTGTGCTACGAGCATCCCGCCCGCTCGACGGGGAGCGCCGATGCGGTGCCGACATCCGCTGCCTCCGCTTCGGCCGGCCTGAGGCATGTCAGCCTCGCTTTGCGGCGCGGCGACCGGGTGGCGCTGGTAGGACCGAGCGGCGCCGGCAAGAGCACCCTGATGCGGGTGCTGGCCGGGCTGTATGATCCGCGCCATGCGGTCATCGAGGTGGATGGCGAGGTCTTCCCGGACACCCGGCATCTGGGCAGTCTTGCCAGCCTTGTTCCGCAGGAGGCAGATGTATTCGAAGGCACGATACGCGAGAACGCATCGCTCTCCGGCGAGCATGCGGACGGCGACATCGCCGGCGCGCTGCATGCCAGCGCCTTCGATGCGGTCATGGCCGACATGGGCCTGGACCTGGATACGCAGCTGGGAGAACGCGGTTGCAATCTGTCGGGCGGCCAGCGGCAGCGCCTTTGCCTGGCGCGCGGCCTGCTGTCGGCAAGCGGCGCCTCCATCCTGTTCCTGGATGAACCCACCAGCGCGCTCGATCCCGTCACCGAGGAGAACGTGCTCGTGCGCATCGGCGCCGCCTTCCCAGAAGCCTGCATCGTCTCATCGGTGCACCGCATGAACCTTCTGCGCCATTTCAACACCATCGTGCTGATGGCAAACGGGGAAGTCCAGGACGCCGGAACGGTGGAGGAATTGGCGGCCCGGCAGCCGGCATTCCGGGAGATGATGCGGCGCCACGGCGATTTTCCCCGCCCGCCGGCGCATGGCTTGGGCAGCGGCGTCGAAGCGTCGGATGGTGAATTCAGCGCGGCTTAATCGTGCGGGTCCTGGCTGATCCGCGTCATCTGGTAGGCATCGCGCACGCAGACGATGAAGAAGAACAGGATGAGCGTCGGGAAGATCCAGTCGTCGGCCAAGTCGAGCAGCGTCATGAATTGCATGGGGTCCCCTTGTTTTTGCTTCATGTTCCTGCAATGTAGCCGCGCTTGATGGCATTTCCTTGATGGTCGGCAAGCGCAGCGGCGGAAGGGCTTGCGCTGATCGGTGCGGTATGCTGAATCCGGGCGTTGTCGCCGTTTCGGCGCGGCCGGGAGGGGTGCTCGAGTAATGCCGGCATGGCGCGGGCCGCCATCAGCGCCAAGCAGACTCCGCCCAAGCGAGGCACTCGCCAGGCGAGATCTTGCTTTGGTGAATATCTGTTATGCGATCAATAAAGCAGACTGCGTCCGCTTGTTTGGATACCATCACCCCGTCTCCTCCAATTCTCGATTGGATTTGCCCGCGCCGCATCGGCATGCGGGCTTTTTTCGTTAGCGATGCGCGCCGCCAAAGCGCATTCCCTCCCATGATGAAAGCGTTAAACCTTGAAGGAGCTCAGATGACGGCAGCCGTCGCCGACAAGATCGATATCGCGCGGATTTTGATCGAACGCATGGATGGCTTCTTTGCCCGGGCGCGCGTTTCGACGATCGCCGCGGCCAATTCGGTGCTGGAAGCCTGGGCGCCCGAGGCGCCGGAAGAAGGCGAAGCACGCTGCGACGTTCGCATCGTGTTCGAAGATGGCCTGCAGTGCCGCAGCAGCATCGGCCTGACCCGCTCGCACAAGCGGATTTCGCTGTCGCGCTATATCCGGCAGCAGATTCGGGCGGCCGAGCAGCGTGGCGGCAAGCCGACGCACGACGCCATCACCATTACCAGCGCCAAGCGCAGCCAGCCTTCGCCGATGGCGCTACTGGACCAGTACGACATCTAGGCGACCGCAGCCGCGATTCCGGCCGCTTGGCCGGCGGCACGGATGGAAAGAACGCGCAGACCGCCCGCATGCATGCATGCGCGCGGTCTGCGCTTCTGCTTGAGGCGGCTTTCGCGCACGCGAGGGCGTACGCATCCCTGTCGTCCCTCCTTTCCGGACAGACGCCTATCCGGAGACCGGAACCAGCCTTACTGGGGAAGGATGTTGGTGGCCTGCTTGCCCTTCGGGCCGGTGGTCACTTCGAAAGTGACGCGCTGGCCTTCCTTGAGGGATTTGAAGCCCTTGCCCTGAATCGCCGAAAAATGAGCGAACAAGTCTTCGCCGCCTTCATCGGGCGTAATGAAGCCGAAACCTTTTGCGTCGTTGAACCACTTGACGATACCGGATGCCATTGCGTGTCTCTCCAATTTAATTAAGAAGTATGAACCTGAAGAGAACTCCATTCGTAATGGTGACCACCTCCAAGTCGGCTTAACTGGCAGCGCGGTTATCGCTGAAAGTTAAGCAAGTAAAAATTAATGGTACTGGCTTGGCTAGGCAAGAGCTTTAATTTTTATCAGAAAGCATTGTTGCGAATATGCAACGAGCAGGGTGGCTGTCGCCAGTCAGACATCGCTCCAGTCCCAGAGGTAGGCGGCCAGGGGAAGCAGCGGCCACGCCCAGGTGGGCAGCGACCCGAGCACCAACACCAGCAAACCGACGCCGAATCCCGCCTTGAGCGCGCCTTTAATGAGGCTGCCGCCAGGTTGTTTCGAATTGGCCAGGGGAAGAAACGGGATTCTCATGGTGCGTAAGGCGTGTGCCGCAGATGTCAACTCACAGGTTTCTGGTGCCAGCATAGGGGAAGCGGAAGCGCTTGCCTAGTGGCTTGACGGCTCCAGTAACTCAGGCGTTGTGAGAGCGCCGGCTTAACAGTTCTCGCCATTTCGCTACACTGATTGCGTAGCGGATTACCCGCACACGGATTACGCACAGAGAAAGGCAGCTGGCATGTCGGGAAAACGCGGTGAGGCGTGGGTCGCGGTGCAGATGCTTCTGCTCGCCATCTATCTGTTCTGCCCCCGCCTCTGGCCGGACTGGCCAGGCGGCACCATCTTCCGGATTGCCGGCGGGCTCATCGCAATCGGCGGCGCGGTGATCTTCCTGTGGAGCGTGATCCGGCTCGGGAAGACATTCACGCCGTTTCCGCGCCCGCTTCCGGAAGGCGAACTGGTGACGACCGGCCCCTACCGCTTCGTGCGCCATCCCATCTATGCGGGCGTCCTGCTATGCACCTTCGGTTATGCACTGGCCTCGGAAAATTGGCTGCGCCTGGCGTGTTCGGCGTTGCTGCTGATTTTCTTCGATTTCAAGGCCCGCGCCGAGGAGCGATGGCTGGAGCGCCAGTACAGCGGCTATGCGGCGTACAGGGAAAAGACCCGCAAGCTGCTGCCCTGGGTTTATTGAATCGACAAGGACCGTTTTTCAAACCGTTCGGCGACGACGACGCACGGCGGTGACGGCTGTTGCATGAGCTTCTGCGCTCGCTTGATTGGCAGCGTTGCGGCCGGCACCTTGTGCTAGCATTGATTTCACTCAATCCTTGCAGCGAGCGCTTGATCTTCCTTCCGCAGCATGCCCGAGCAGGCGCCCGGCAAGCGTTCCCCCGATTCAGCCACGACTTCAGCATGACCGCCCTTCTGCGACTCAATTTTTTCCTCGAATCCGCCTTGTGGCTGGTGATTTTCCTCCTCGGCGTGCCGGCCCTGGCGATGTGCGCCGACGCGATGCTTTGGCCTGAGCCCATCCAGCTGGCACCGGCGGCAGGCGTGGGCCTGCTGCTGCCGGTGATGGGATTTGCGCTGATGCACGCGCTGTCGCGCCTCAAGCTGGCGTTGGCCGATGCGCAAGCGCTTCGAAGCAAAGCGGTCGGCAAGCGCGGCTGAGCCGGCCGCTGACCAACGAAGGTTGACGGCTAATCAAGACGGCTCGCCTTCTCGATCGCAGCAATATAAATCTTCAGCATGTCGGATTGCTGCTCGATGTATCTCAGCGTCTCGAGCGTCACGGCCAGCAAGCGCTCATGGCGTTGCGCCGAACGCCCTGTCGCACGCGCTTCCTCGATGGCCGAAACCTGTTCCAGTATGTTCATGGAAAGCGAGTCGATCAGCGTTTCCAGATGTTTCAATCTGGCTTGACTATCGGCATTTATCGCAATCACCTGTCCTCCTTCACGCCCGGCGGTATCGCAAACGGTTGACGTTCATCGTAAAGATCCTTAACTCGAATGGTGGGATGCCCAACACGCTGTCACCCGAGTCGCCGCCGGCCAGCGCCGTCAGCACTCCCGCATCGGCCGGTGCTCGCGCAATCGGCGTGCTGGCAGAAGTATCGTAAAACGTGCATCGAAGGGCCAAAAGCCATAAGCGTGGGAAGGAATTCGACTCTCCGGCAAGGGAAGGCATCGTCGACAACTCGTCTGTCGTGAAGGCGCCGGCAGGTATGCCATGTCCGTGGGATGTTTGAAGGCTGGTCGGCTATGTATATTGGCGCTTCGAACGAAACCTATACGCGCACCAGTGCCACCGATCGGCCAAGGCGACCCGTCCACGAAGCAGGCTGATCGGCGACTGCGGCGCTCATCATTGTCGGGGAAAGCATGAAATCGGAAGGCGACGCATCGCTTGCCATGGAGCTTGCCAAGCTCAGCTGCTTGAGAGATTTTCTGAAGGACATCCACTCCTGCTACGCCGTGGGCAGAATCAGCCTGACCGTCGGCAAGGAAGGCCGGGAGTGCGCCTCCTTCGTGCTGACCAGCATGGACCGGCCGGTCGCCATTTTCCAGTCGGTCGACGCAGCGCTTGCGCATATCGGCGACCCGCTCATCCAGCGCGCCTTCAGCCGCTACCTCGACGATGCGGAGCGGCCGCATGCCGGCCAGCTGGTGCTAGGCATGTGATCAAGGCCGGAATGTGATCAAGGCCGGATCCAGGCCCGGCCTACTTCGGCGGGGTGAGGAGAAAGGCCCGGCGCATGCCGTCCCGGTTGATGCCGTAGCCGATGACCTGGCCCGCATTGTTGATCGCGGTGGCGGACAGCCGGCTCCATCCGGCCTGCTTCACTTCCGCCAGGCCATTCAGGTCGATCAGCTTGCCATCTCTGTACAGGAAGGCGCTGTCGCCTTCGCCGCTGCGGTAGGCGCCGATCAGTCCGCCGCCATCGTTGATGCCGTTCAGGCTGGCGATGTCGGCCCCCAGCCTGGCGGCGGCGTCGGCAATCGCGCCCTGGCTGTACAGGTAGGGCCGCGGCGGGCTGCTGCTGTAGCCGACCACCTCACCCTTGTTGTTCATGGCCAGCGGCACCGTGGAAAACGGCGCCGCCGGGCCGGGCAGGAGACCGATGTCGGTCACCGCGCCCTTGTTCCAGATCAGGGTCTTTTGATTGCGGGAGAATTGGGTGCCGACCACCTGTCCGGCGTTGTTCATCGCCACCGCCTGGTAGAAGGTATTGCCGAGGTCGATGGTCTCATTCTGACGGATGATGAGCACGCAGCCGGGGATGGAGGTGCAGCGTCGTTCCGGATCGTCGTTCGGGCGCTTCACATATTCGATGAGCAGGTCGCCGTCATCATTGATGCCGCGCGCGACACTGAGCGCTACCGGAAACGGCAGCGCGACCGGCTCCATGTTCCGCTCCTTCAGGATGAAGGCCTGGCGCGCTCCATCCGTGCCGGCGCTGTTGCCGAAGATGTGGCCCGCGCGGTTCACGCCTGTGGCGGCGCTGTAGCTGCCGCCGAGCGTGCCGAGGTCGGTGGTCCTGCCGTTCTTGTACAGGAAGGCGTGGGTGACGCCGCCCGGCAACTGGACCGAACCGACGACGTCGCCGGCATCGTTGAACGCTGCCAGGGCGAGCTCGGCCCCGTTCAGCGTGCCCAGGTCGGTGATTTGCCAGCCGGCAGGCGTTCGCGCCGGCTGCACCGCCGCTTGGCTGGCCGCTGCGCTGTCACCGCTTCCGCCGCAGGACGGCAGCAGCGGCAAGGCCAGCGCCGCGACGATGCCCCATCCCATGCGTGCGGCCATGCCATGATGACTGCGCCCCCTGCCCTTCATGGTGTGCCCTTGTCTCTACCGGCAATGGCATGGCTCGAGGCTGCCGCAGCCCCGCGCCCGCCATGCGCCGTCATCCGGCTCCCTGTTTATGCTCTTCTTGTGGTTCAACTGTAAAACAGGGCTATCGGACGCCGGATGAGATTTGTCAAATCCATCGAGCCCGTGACTTTTCCGCCACCCGGCGGCATGGAACCGCCGCGGAAATCAGCGCTGCCGGACCGGCATCCACCATTCCGGCTCGGAGAACACCACGGTGCCGGATTGCTGCAGGCGGTTGGCGAGATCGAGGGCCGCCAAACCCGGCGGCGCGCCGACGATGAGGATGTTCTTGCCGAAGGCGAGCCGGCGCACTTCGGTCAGGCGGTTCTGCGCCAGCCAGGCATTGACGTCGGCGTCGCTCCACTTCGGGTCGAGCTGCACGACGACATTGCCCGGCAGCGCCCGCATCGGGCCATCCGGGCTGTCGCGCAGCACCGGGGATACCCGCCCTTCCGATTTGGCGCGGGTGACGGCCTGGTCTTCCTTCTTCCAGATGCGCACGCCGTCGTACTTGGCGTACGGCCTGGACACGCTTTCTTCGCGGTCCCCGAATTCGGCCACCACCTCCGGGTCCACCCAGGCCTTCTTCGGCACACCATTCTCGTACCAAACATAGGCGTTGTTGCCGTTCTTCTCCTGGGCGAAGGCGGTGCATCCGGCGAGCAGGCCGGCGATCACCGCGGTCAGCACATGCTTGATCATGGACTTTCCCTTTCAATGACCGTAAATCGTGAGCTGCCACGACTGGAAGGTGCCGACATCGCCGGTGGCCTTGTCCCGGACTTCGAGGCGCCAGACGCCGTCGGCCGGCTCGTCGAGGTGGCGCGCAATGCCGAAGCGCCAGTTGTCGTAGGGCGCGCAGGAGCGGGCCTGGGTCGGATATTCGGTGAAGCAGACATGGGTTTCCGCCAGGATGCTCTGGGTGCCGCTCGGTGCCGTCAGCACGATTTCGAGATCGGCGGAATACGGATGGTCGCCGGCGCTGACGCTGACATCCACCCACTCGATGCTGCGGATGCCGCTGCCGGCCACCGGAATGTCGCTGACGATGCCGGCGGTATTGTTGTCCGGGATGGGTCGGTTCACTGGCTGCGTCACGCTCACCGGAGGCAGTTGCGGCGGCAGGCTGGTCCAGCCGCGCGCCGCCGTGACGGCGGCAGCGGCATTCACGACGCCGAAGCCGTAGGCATCGTTGATGGCATGGCCGGCCGCGTTCTTTTTCCAGCCGGCGTTGGCGGGATCGTTCTGGCGGGCGGTATTGGCCAGGATGGCCCGCACGTCGCGCCAGCTCAGCGCGGGGTTGGCCTGCAGCATCAGCGCCACCACGCCGGAGACCACCGGCGCGGCGGCCGAGGTGCCGTTCATGCATTGGGTGAAGTCGCCGTCCGCCAGGTCGTTCGCCGCGCCGCCGGCATTCTCGCCGCGGTCGCCGCTCAGGTCTGTGGTGACGATGGTCAGGTCGCGCGAACAGAACCGGCCCGCCGGCGCGCTGACCCACATGTTGGCGCCGCGCTCCGAATAGGAGACCCGCTTGCCCTGCGCATCCACCGCGCCGACCGCGATCACGCCGCGGTAGCTGGCCTTGCCGTCGTAGGTGGAGAGGTCCACCGTTTCCCCGCCGTTGCCGTTGGCCCAGACATAGATCGTGCCGCGGCCGCCGCGGCCGGTGGCGAGGCCCTCGTTCACCGCCGTCTGCCACAGCGTCGGCGCGCCGACCGCCTGCCCGGTGTCGTCCAGCGGGCCGTAGCTGTTGTTGGAAACGGCAATCGCCGGCGCCTGGTAGGCCATGGCTTCGGCGGCATCGGCGGCGGAAGCGCCCACCCCGGCCAGCCGGTAGGCCACCAGCGAGGCCCGCGGGGCCACGCCGAGCCCGCCTATGCCATTGGCGTCGCGCGCCGCGATGATGCCGGCCACCATGGTCCCGTGCGCCAGGCTCGGTTCGCTGCCGCTGCCGCGCGGCGGTGTCGGGTCGCCGTTGACCGGTGCCGCACCGCGTGCATAGACGCGGTGGTTCAGCGTGGTGGACATGTTGGCCTGCAAGTCCTTGTGGGCAATCTCCAGCCCGCTGTCCACCACGGCGATGGCAATGCCCTCGCCGCGGCAGGTCGCCGCATCGGCGCATGCGGCCCAGACCGGCTCGACATTGATGTCCTCGCCGGCGGTGGCGACATAATTGTTCGCCCCGCGCTGGCCGGTGTTCTTCAAATACCATTGCAGGGGAAACAGGGGATCGGGTCCGGCATCACCGGGCGCGCGCACCACCGGCCCGGCCGTGCCAGCGACGCTGGAGGAGACCGCCCGTGACGAGGTGCTGGTATCGCCGCTGCCGCCACCGCCGCCACCGCACGAAGCCAGCAACAGAATCCATGGAATCCATGCGGCGCGAGGGACGCGGCGTATCGTCATGTTCTTCCTCCTTGGTTTGAATTCGGCCGGACATCGCCGGCGAGCGCCGGCGGCGGACAATGAAAAAATCCTAGGCGCTGCAGGCGGCGCTAACAGAAGATTCGGCCCCGGCTTTGATCTGGCTAAACGATGTTGATTCCTGGACTGCAGAATGGATCAAGGCTTTTTATGGTTCGAGCGGGCGGGCGCCTGTCATGGATAAACCGGTCTGAGCTTGGGCAGAAAGGCGCGGCGGCGGCAATCCGCTCGTGCCCCGGTGCGACGGCGCGCTTGCCCGACTCAGCGGTTGCTGCAGGAAGGCGGAAACGAGGAGGCTGACGGAACGGGAAGCCGAACCGGCAGCCGGGGAATGTATTGATCCGCATCAAGTATGTCGACGCCGCCCCTGGGGATAATGCCTGGGAGACAAAGAGGGATGAAGGCAGGCAATGTACGCTTACGAGATGTGCAGGAAGTACCAGGAGGCGCTCAATCTCAGGGATTTGCCGGCCATCGCCGCATTGTTCAAGCCGGATGCCCTCATCAAGGCGCCGCTCTCCGGCACCATGGGCGTCATCCCGTTTCACGAACGGCTGTTCGCCCATGGCCGCTACGCCATCGCTAGGCTGGAAAACGTCTTCGACGGGATGACGAAGACCCGCTCCATCGCCCTCCAGTTCACCTATACCTGGGTTTTGAGCGGCGGCCACACCATCGTACTGGATGGAATGACGATCTTCGAGATCGACGACGCCGAGCGCAAGTTTCAGAAGGTGACCTTCATTTACGATCCCACCGAATTGGTGGCGCATATCCGGCGCGAAGGCATGGCAGAGGCGCTGGTGCTCGGCTAGAGCGCGTCACGGGTTCAAACACGGGTTTCGTTCGAGCGCAAAGGGGCTCCGCGCCAGCATCCGACCCCTTGCCGGGGCGGCGAAAGCCTTTTTTGAGGTCATGACCCGCTTCAATCCTGCTTCAATCCTTTATCGCGGCAAGGGTCGCAGACATACCGTATTTCTACGGCATTGCTATTTTGCTGCGATGCAGTAAAGTGGAACTGTCTCCTCCGATCTCCTGATGGATCGGCCCTGGACCCGCAGATCCTCCAATGCCCTGCGGGTCCTTTTTTTTACCGAACCATCCTTATACGCCCGGGTCCCGCACCTGTTCGATCTTGTCGATCTCGACGTTGTAGACCTGGCCGTTCACCATGCGCGCCTCGCGGATGTAGATGTCCTGGATGATGTCGCGGGTGTTCGGATCGATCGTCACCGGGCCGCGTATGCTGGTCCACGACATGCCCTTCATCGCCGCCAGCAGCTTGTCGCCGTCGGCATCGCCATTGGTCTTCTTCAGCGCTTCGTACAGCAGATGCATGCCGTCATAGCCGCCGGCCGACATGAAGTTCGGTCGCATGTCGGGATTGGCCTTGGCGAAGGCTTCTACATAAGCCTTGTTCTCGGGGGAGGAATGGGCGGCGGAATAATGATGGGAACTGATCACGCCGACGGCGGCCTGCCCCATGGCCGGCAGCAGTTCGTCATCCATCACGTCGCCGGTGCCGATCATCTTGATGCCGGCGGCTGCCAGTCCGCGCTCGTTGTACTGCTTCATCAGCGCGGCGCCCTCGCCGGAAGGCACGAACACGAACACCGCTTCCGGCTTGGCATCCTTCACCCGCTGCAGGAACGGGGAGTAGTCCGGATTGCGCACCGGAACCCGCAGGTTCTCGACGATCTTGCCGCCCGCCTCGGTGAAGAACTTGGTGAAAGTCTTCTCGGCGTCGATGCCCGGCCCGAAATCCGCCACCAGCGTGACCACCGACCGGATCTTGTTGCGGGCCGCCCAAGTCGCCATCGGCGCGGTCGCCTGCGGCAGGGTGAAGGCAGTGCGCACGATGTAGGGCGAGCGCTGCGGGATGACCGAGGTGCCGGCGGCCATCACGATCATCGGCGTCTTGGCCTGGGTCGCCACCGGCGCGGCGGCGAAGGCGAGCGGCGTGAGGCCGAAGCCGGCCAGCACCTGCACCTTGTCGCGCGAAACCAGCTCCTGGGCCTGGCGCTTGGTGATCTCGGGGTTCACCCCGCCGTCGTCCTTCAGGATGACTTCCACCTTGCGGCCGGCCACCGTGTCGCCCTGCAGCTGCTGGTACAGCTTGACCGCCGCCCAGATTTCCTTGCCGGTGGAAGCGAAGGGACCCGACATCGGCACGATGAGGCCAACCTTGATCGGGTCGGCCGCCAGGGCGATCCTTGGCAGCCCGGCGGTTGCGGCCAGGGCCGCGCCGCCGAGAATGAGGTTGCGTCGCTGAGCATTTACCGTTTTTTCCATGCGTGTCTCCTGTTATAGGTTGATGGCGCGTAAGTCTTGCTGCTTTCGAATCCGCCCCGGCAACTTCCTGCTATCGGGCCGTGGCCTTCCCGTTCGTTTCCTGTTCCACCTCGTTCGTCCTTGCTAATCGAAGCGCTTGCGCAGTTCCATGGATTGCCTGGCGAGAATGCCGGCATCGACGCCGACCGCAGTGAACAAGGTGCCGAGTTCAATGCAGCGCTTGGCGAAGGCTTCATCGCCGGTGAGGATGCCGGCCGGCTTGCCGCATTTGGTAATGCGCGCGATCGCTTCTTCCACCTTGGCCTTCACGGCGGGGTTGCCCTGCTCGCCGACGAAGCCCATGTCGGCCGCGAGGTCGCCTGGCCCGATGAAGATGCCATCGACCCCTTCGACTTCGGCGATCTCCTCGATGCGATCCACCGCGGCCACCGTTTCCACCTGCACCAGCAGGCAAAGTTCGCGTTCGCAGGCCTTGGCATAGTCGGGGATGCGGCCGAAGCGGCTGGCGCGGGTCAGCGCTGAAACGCCGCGCATGCCGCCCGGCGCATAGCGCACGCTGCGCACCGCCTGGCGCGCCTCGTCGGCGTTCTGCACATAGGGAATCAGCAGCGTCTGCGCGCCGATATCGAGATAGCGCTTGATCACCACCGGGTCGTTCCAGGCGGGACGCACCACCGGCGCCACCGGATATGGGGCGACCGCCTGCAGCTGCGCCAGCACGTTGGCCAGGTCGCTCGGCGAATGCTCGGTATCGATCAGCAGCCAGTCGAAGCCGGAGCCGGCCAGCAGCTCCAGGCCGTAGGGATGGGACAGGGTGCACCACAGGCCGACCTGCTGCCGGCCTTCCTGCAGCGCCTGCTTGAAACCGTTCTTGGGCAATTCCATCGTCGTTTTTCGCTTGCGTATCGGATGCGTCAGGTGAAGGAAACGCCGATCGAGCCGAGCGGCCCGAAGTCGGCATGGATGGTGTCGCCGGCCTGCACCGAGGTCGGCCGGGTGAAGGAGCCGCCAAGAACGATATGCCCCGCCTTGAGGGTAATGTCGTGCCGCGCCAGCTTGTTGGCCAGCCAGACGATGCCCATGGCCGGATGGCCCATGACGGCGGCCGACACGCCCGACTCCTCGATCACGCCGTTCTTCGAAAGCGTGGCGCCGATCCAGCGCAGGTCCACGTCCATCGGCCGCACCACGCGGCCGCCGGTCACCATGGCGGCAGCGGCGGCATTGTCGGCGATGGTGTCGCAGATGGCGCGCGGCACCTCGGTGCGGTAATCGATGATCTCCAGCGCCGGCGTCACGTACGCGGTGGCATCCAGCACGTCGAACAGCGTCACGTTCCTGCCGCCCACGTCCTTGCCGAGCACGAAGGCCAGTTCCACCTCCAGCCGCGGCGCATGGAAGCGCGACGCGGGAATGCTGGCGCCGTCGGCATACAGCATGTCGTCCAGCAGCACGCCGTAATCCGGCTCTGTCATCTTGGAAGCCATCTGCATCGCGCGCGAGGTCAGGCCTATCTTGTGGCCGACGACGCGGGCGCCGTTGCGCACGCGGCTCTCGGCCCACAGCTGCTGAATGGCATAGGCGTCTTCGATCTCCATCGCCGGCCAGGTCTGGCTCACCTGGCGGATCGGCTTGCGGCTTTTCTCGGCTTCGAGCAGGGCATCGGCGGCCTGCTGGCGCTCTTTTTCAGAAATCATGGTTGGTCTCTTCCGGTGTGGTTGAATGGCTGGCGCCAAACGCGATCGGGGCCGCGCCAGGCGCCGTGATGATCAGTGGATCAGAGTGAACGCGTACGGGGCGTACGCGCTTGCGATACGGGCGGTGGGGTCGTGATGGCCGGACATGCTGTCTCCGCGAACCGGCATTGCCGGTGGTTCGATTCTGTTTTTGGTCTGTCGGGTACTCTATCACGGAGATCTCGTTTTTTCCGATACGCTGCTGATAGAATCGATCCAACTTCCCTTCGACCGGCAGGCACGGGACATCGCCAGAAAAACCATCGCAGAAAACGCCTGCCCCGCTACCCCACCGACATCCCCAACCATGCCCAAGACCCGCGATACCGAACATCTCCCATTGGCCGGACTCGAATCCGTGTTCATGGACTTGTACGCGCAGCCCGGCCACCTCTTCCGCCGCGCCCAGCAGATCGCCGTCTCGGTGTTTTACGACGTCGTCGGCGATGCCGTCACGCCCATCCAGTACGCCCTGCTGCGCATGCTGTACGAGCGGCCCGGCATCGACCAGAAAACCCTCGCGGGCCTGGTGGCGCTCGACACCGTCACCACCGCCACCACCGCCGAGCGCCTGGAGGCGAAGAAGCTGATCGTGCGCCATGTCGATCCGGCCAACCGGCGCCAGAAGCAGCTGTACCTGACCGATGAAGGCAAGGCCCTGCTCGCCTCGCTGGTGGAAGGCGTGCGCCGCATGCATGGGGAGCTGTTCAGGGATTTCCAGCCCCAGGAGCGCGATGCGCTGATCAACCTGATGCACAAGTTCGTCGACTCGAACAACGAGCGCAGCCGGGCGCCGCTGCGCACCGCCGGCACCGTCGCCAGGAAACCGGGGCCGCGCCGCAAGGACGAGTGACATCCGGTCTGCCCCGCGTCAGCGCTCGGTCCGCTCCAGGATGGCCAGCGCCGGCCGGTCGCCGGCGGCCTTGCCGGTGATGGGCGGATTCGGCAGCCGGGCTTCGCCGGGCTCGATCACGAAATGGTGCTGCAGCGAGTACCAGCGGCCCTGCACCTGGGGATCGGGCGCCGGCTCGCCATCGTGCAGCACATACTGGCCGACCAGGGCGCGGGTGACGCCGAACTGCACGTCGGTCTCCAGGTTCGGATCGTCGTTCGAATACACCTGCGAGAACTGGGTCTTGTAGCCCGGCTTGTAGATCATGAAATGGATGTGGGCCGGGCGCATGTTGTGGCGTCCCTGGGCGCGCAGCAGGTCGCCCACCGGGCCGGAAATCGGGATCGGATACCCGGCCGGCTTGACGCTGCGGAAGGCGATGTGGCCGCGCGCGTCGGTGGTGAACTTGCCGCGCAGGTTCATGTCCGCCTGCTCCGGGTCCTGGTTCTCGTAGAAGCCTTCGGCCGAGGTATGCCAGACATCCACTTCGGCCCCCGCCACCGGGCGCCCGGCTTGGTCGCGCACCCAGGCATCGACGAAGATCGGCTCGCCGGGCGTGGGCGAGCGCACGATGCTCCCGCCATTCTCGGTGCGCGGCGATTCCATGCGCCAGAACGGTCCCATCAGGTTGGCGGTGGTTTCGGTCTGGCCCCTGTCGCCGTTGTTGAGCAGGCAGACCAGGGCCGACATGCCGAGAGACCCCGCGCAGAGCACGACTTCATTGTGCGACTTGGTGGTCATCTGGCCGAGCCTGGCGATGACGGCGCAGGCCTGCTGGAACTCGACCTCGGTCAGCCGCGCCTCGCGCGCGAAGTCATGCAGGTGGCGCACCGCCGCCGACATGATCTCGCGAAAGCGCGGGTTGTCCGCCCGGCTCAGTTCCTCGAGCACCGCCTGGGTCACTTGCTGCTGGTTTTCGATGATCACGCTTTTCCTCAAATGGGTCGATGGCTCGCGCCGAGCGTTCAGGCCAGCTTGAACACGCGTTCGGCATTGGTCTGGAAGAAGCGCTTCTTGACGTCCGCGCTCATGTCCATGTTGTCGAGTGTAACGACTTCCTCCAGCACATGCTGGTAGGGATAATCCATGGCGTACATCACCCTGTCCACGCCCATGAAGTCCTGCGCGAACTTGATCGCCGGCTCCCACGCCACGCCGCTGTTGGTGACGTAGAAGTTTTCCTTCAGGTATTCGCTCGGCTTGCGCTTGGTCGGCTTCAGGTTGTCGTAGCGGTTGGCCGCCACGGTGACGCGGTGCATGTAGTCCAGGCGGTAAGCCCAGTACGGCAGCGCCTCGCCCATGTGGCCGAGGATGATCTGCACCTTGGGGAAGCGGTCGAGCGCGCCGGAGGTCATGATGCGCAGCGCGCTCAGGCCGGTCTCGACGCCGAAGCCGTACACCGCCCCGTCCAGACCCACTTCCATGAACGGCTCGATCATCTTGGCCGGCGGGCTGCTCGGATGCAGGTAGATCGGCATGTCGTGCGCTTCCGCGGCGGCGAAGATGTCCCAGTACTTCTGGTCGGACAGATACTCGCCCTTGGTATGGGAGTTGACGATGATGCCCTTCATGCCGAGCCGGGTGGCGCCGCGCTCGATCTCCTTCGCCGCCGCCTGAGGGTCCTGCGGCGCGATGGCGGTAAGGCCGGCGAAGCGGGTCGGATGGCGGCGCACCGCCTCCGCCAGATAGTCGTTGGCGTATTGGGCGTAGGACACCGCCGTCGCCGCGTCGAACACTTGCACGCCGGGCGAGGTCAGGGACAAAACCTGCATGTCGATGCCGGCCTCGTCCATGTGGCGCAGGCGCAGTTCGCCCAGGTCCTGGTTGTATTTCATGATGTGCTGAACCCGCGGCGCGGCGCTGCTCAGGTGAAAGCCCCACAGGCTGCGGAAGCCGGGATCGTCGAAGCCGTCGTCGAGCAGCTTGCGGTACATGTCGAACAGATCGGGCGGCGCGAAGGCTTCCTCGGTGGCGATGCGCTTGTAATCCACCTTGGCGGGTCGGGCTGCGGCTGTGGTATCGGCTTGGCTCATTGTCTCTTCTTTCCTTGGTTTGTCCTTGGCTGCTGTCATTCGGCCTGAATCTTCGCTTCCCGCACCACCCTGCCCCATTTCTCGTATTCGGCGACGGCGGTGCGGCGCAATTCCTCCGGCGTGCTCGGGCGCAGGGTGAGGCCCTGCTGCACCATGCCGGCCTTCACTTCCGGGTCTTCCAGCGCTTCGCGGATGGCGGCGTTGTAGAGCGCCACCATGGCCGGCGCCATGCCCTTCGGCCCCCATACGGCGACCCAGGCGTCTTCATCGAAGTTCGGCACGCCCGCTTCCTGCAGCGGCACCACTTTCGGATACAAGGGATCGGGCTGGGCCCGAGTGGCGCCGATGATCTTGAGCTTGCCCTCGATCTGCTGGGGCATGGCAAGCTGCAGCGGCATGATCATCAGCTTCACATGGCCGCCGATGAGATCGGTCATGGCGCCGGCGGTGCCCTTGTAAGGCACATGGCTCATCTTGACGCCGGTGCTGGCGATGATCTTCTCCATCGCCAAATGGTGCAGCGTGCCCATGCCCGGCGAGGCATAGTTGACTTCGCCGGGATGGGCCTTCAGGTAGCCGACCAGTTCCTGCAGGCTGCCGGTGGGCAGCGAGGGATGGGCCACCAGGGCGAAATTGTTGGAGCCGATCATCGCCAGCGGCTGGAAGCTCTGGATGACGTCGAACGGCACCTTCTTGTAGAAATACGGCAGGGTCAAGGTGGTGTTGGTGGTGACCATCACCGTCTGGCCGTCCGGCGGGGCCTTGGCGGTCGCTTCCATGCCGATGATGCCGGAGGCGCCGGGCCGGTTGTCCACCACCACCGGCTGGCCGAGGCGCCTGGCGAGGCGCGGCCCGATGAGTCGCGCCACATTGTCCGGCGTAGTGCCCGGCGTGAAGGGAACCAGCATGCGCACCGGCCCGGCGAGGGTGCCGCCCACATTGGCATTGGCATTGCCATTGGCCTGGGCCAGCACGGCGCCGGGCGCCGCGCATGCGGCCATGGCCAGCAGGAAGCGCCGGCGCGACGCCGGCTTCTGGAAATTGTCGTTCATCCGCGTCTCCTCCAATCGGCGCGCCCTGATGGCGGCCGTTAACCGAAGTGCATCGCCGGTCTGCGCCGGCCCGATGTCCGTCTTGCCTCAGGCGCCGAGCGCCGTTTCCTTCTGCTGCCGCTCGGCGCCGATCATCTGTTCCAGCAGGCGCCGGCCGCGGATCGGCCCGGCATCGACGGCGATCGCCACCACGGCCGGATTGTCGCGCTCGGTCTCGGTCAGCGCCGTCTGCTGCAGTTCCAGCACCACCTTGTCCTCGCCGTGGGTGGCGGTGATGGCCTGGCGGATGTATTCGGTCAGCGCCGGATCCTGCTGGCGGAAGTGGCGGATGAAGGCCCAGAAATAATGGGTGGTGGTTTCGGTCTCGGGCGTCGCCATGTGGAACACCACGCCTTCGATCTTGCCCACGCCGTCCTCGCCGTCGAGCGGCTTGCAGCCCACCTCGATCATGCAGATCGAGGGCGGATGATAATTGACGGTATGCCAGCGGTGGATGGGCTTGGTGAACTTGCCGAGGTATTCGAAGAAAGGCGGCGCCAGCGCGCCGATCACGTCGCGGTGCACGCTCACCACGTTGCAGTTCTGGCTGACGGTGATGGGCGAATTCGCGACCGCGGCATTGCCGATGGTGCGGCCATGCACGAAGGCGACGTGCGACAGGTCGAGCAGGTTGTCGTTGAGCAGGCGGTAATCCGCCTTCAGGTGATGATAGCCCTGGGCCGGGATCCACTCCGGATGATCGAGGCGCCCCATGTCGGGGATCAGCGCCGGGTCGGCCTGGCTGGCGTCGCCCATCCAGATCCATACCAGCCTGTCCTTCTCTACCAGCGGGAAGGAACGCACGCAGGCGCTGGCCGGAATCTTGTCCTGACCCGGGATGCGCACGCACTTGCCGCTCGCATCGAAGGTCATGCCGTGGTAGCCGCAGGTGACGTTGTCGTTCTCGACGAAGCCGAAGGACAGCGGCAGCAGGCGGTGGGCGCAGCGATCCTCCAGCGCCACCACCGAATCATCGGTACGGCGGTACATCACCACCGACTTGCCGAGGAATTTGCGGGCGAGCAGCTTGCCTTGCACTTCATGCGAAAACGCCGCGACATACCAGGCGTTCTTGGGCCATGTCTGGGAATCCACTGCTTGTCTCCTTTATCGAAATTCGTCGTGAGCGCTCTTGCCGGCGCCTTGTCACGATTAGCATGCTAAGCATCAGTGTGCTTAATTTAAGTGGCGCTGGCCCGCTTGTCAACCCGGCCGCGCAATTGTGTGGAAAGTCATGCCGCGCGGAAAGCCGCTCGGGCGGATCATTTGCCGGAAGTCGCTGGCGCCGCCGTGCCGGCGGACAGGTCGCTGCGCCGCCGCGGCACCTTTTCCATGATGAGGGTGATGCGCGGGTCGGTATGCAGGTCGGTGATCACCGCGCCGTAAAGCGCCCGCCCGCCGATGCTCCTCTCCGGGCTGGCCACCTGGAAATCGACCACATAGCTGACGAAGACATCATCCGTTCCCGGATCGGGTCGGATGAATTCGATGTCGGCGAGCCGATAGCTGCGATCCGGCCAGCGCTTCGCGTAGTGCCGGATGTCGCGCACGATTTCCCTGCGCCCCGGCTTGCCCAATCCGTAGTATTGGACGTCCTCGCGGAAGAACGTCGCCTGCTGTTCCGGGGTCTGATCGGGATTGATGAAGGCCTCGAGGAATTGCCGCACGCGGATTTCGGTGTCGACCGGCACCACGGGAAGCTGATCGGCGCCGCTTGCCTGGATGCCGGCACAGGCCAGGCCGGCGAACGCAGCGGCGCGGATGAAACGGGGAAACATGATGGATCCATACGGCAAAGCGGTAATGAAGCTTGGAGGGGCATCCGGTTGGAAATGGTTCCTTTCCATCCGCCGGGAAAGCCGGCGCGTTCCGGTTGACGGGAGAAGGCAATGAGGCCACCGCTCGCGCGCCGGCAATCCATCCGGTCCGGTCGGCTGACGCTGGTGGCAGAGGTTGCCGGCGAAGGCCCTCCGGTGATCCTACTGCACGGCTTCCCGGAAAACGCGCATTCCTGGCGCCACCAGACCGGCCCGATCGCGGCCGCCGGCTTTTCAGCCTGGGCGCTCAACCTGCGTGGCTATCCGCCTTCCGAGGTCTCGTCGCATCAAGCGGATTACCACCTGCGCCGCCTGGCGGACGACGTTGCCGCCGCGGTGGCCGCCACCGGGCATGCACGCGCCGCCATCGTCGGCCACGACTGGGGCGGCATCATCGCCTGGACCTTCGCCGGCCTCTACCCTGCCCTGCTCGACAAGCTGATCATCCTGAACGCGCCCCACCTGCAGGTGTATCGGGAAAAAGTCTGGCGCAGCTCGCAGTTGCTGCGCAGCCTCTACGTCGGCCTGTTCCAGCTGCCGCTGCTGCCGGAGAAACTGCTGGCGGCTGGCGATTTCCGCATCGTGCGGGAAATGTTCCGCCTCATGCCGGCGCGCCGGGGCGCTTTCCAGCGCGCGGACATCGATCGCTACGTGGCCGGCCTGTCCCGGCCCGGCGCGCTCAAGGCGGCTATCGATTACTACCGCGAGAATGTCCGATCCGACGGCATGGCCCTGGCGGCCTCGGCGCGCGTGACGGCGCCAACGGCCATCATCTGGGGCGAGCGCGACCCGGCGCTGGGCAGCTTCCTGATCGACGGCACCGAGCGCTTCGCCCCGCGGCTGACGGTACACCGCATACCGGACGCCGGGCACTGGGTGCAGAACGAGGCGCCGGAGGAAGTGAACCGGTATCTGCTTGCCTTCCTCCGGCGTAACTGACGTGCCGCTGCTCGAGAATCACGGCGCGCATCCTGCCGCGCCGGCGCCATCGTGGCGCTGATTCAGCGCCGCATGCTCTGGTCGCTGGCCTTGGCCTGCATGTGCACCAGGTTCGCTTCGAACGCCTGCATCTGAAGGCCGATTTCCGTCATGTCGAGGTTCGCCTGCTCCAGCTTCGGAAAGAAGTCGTTCTCCTCTTCCTGAATGTGGTGCATCGTCATGTCGATCAACTGCTGAAACATCTGCTCCGCCTGCGGGTCGTCCATCGTCATGCTCTGCAGCGATTGAACCAGATCGTCCGCCTTGTGGTGCTCTTCCTCGAAGTGGCCGATGAGGGAAGGATCGAGCTTGCGCACCGCCGGATAAAACACGGTTTCCTCCAGCTTGGAGTGCATGTCGAGCAGCATCAGGATCTGCGGCGCGGCTTCCTGCTTCACTTCCAGGCTCTGGGAATTACGATAAGTCTCGACCAGCTTGCGGACCATGTTGTGGTCGCGCAGCAGCGCTTCCACCGGACGGTCCACCGGAAATGCGCCGCGGTTTTCATGCATGTTGGCATCCATTGTTTCGCTCCAATCCTGAGGGGTGATCATCTGGCCGCCGTTACGCGCAAGGGGCGAACGGCGGCGACGGGTATGTTCGATGGGCGGCCGGGGCATGAGTTCAAACCCGGCAAGGCTGGCTTGCCGGGAGCTTGGCGGCGCTTTCGAGGTCACTACCTGGAGACGAGGCGCGCGCCTCCGTGATCGCAGGCAACCAGAACGAGGAGGCGCACGGCAATGTTCCAGCAGGAGAAGATTGGCCACGGAGAAGCCGCGGTAAGCCATCGCAGGACGGGACCGGTCATCGAACGCGAGCTGAGCCTGCGCGCGACGCTGACCGGCATGCTGCTCGGCGTCCTGCTCACCCCTTCCAATGTATATGCCGGCCTGAAGATCGGCTGGTCGTTCAACATGGCCATCATCGCGCTGCTGATCGGCTTCAGCTTCTGGCAGGGCATGGCGCGCCGCCTGTGGAATGGGCCGGAATGGACGCTCCATGAAAGCAACATCAACCAGACGGTGGCCTCGGCGGCCGCTTCCATCATCTCGGGCGGTCTGGTTGCGCCCATTCCCGCCTACACCCTGCTGACCGGCAACCAGCTCGATCCCTTGCCGATGATGGCCTGGGTGTTTTCGGTGAGTTTTCTCGGCATCTGGATCGCCTGGTACCTGCGACCATCGCTGATCAACGACAGCGGGCTCACCTTTCCCGAGGGCATGGCCACGCTGGAGACCCTCACCCACGTCTACAGCCATGGCGCCGAATCTGCGCGGCGGCTGTCGGTGCTGTTCGGTGCCGGCCTGTTTTCGGCGTCGGTGAAGGCGGCCGACACCTTCATTGCCGCCTTCCCGCGCTGGGCGCCGAATGCCCATTGGGAACGGCTCACCTTTACCTTCGATCCGTCGCTGCTGCTGTTCGGCTTCGGCGGCATCATCGGGCTGCGCGTCGGCCTGTCGCTGCTGATCGGCGCGGCGCTGGCCTGGGGCGGCATTGCGCCCTGGCTGCTGGCGCGGCATCTCGTGACGCTACCGGCAGACGCCGCCGGACCGCAGTTCTCCCTCCTGGTCAACTGGCTGCTGTGGCCGGGCGTCAGCCTGATGGCCTGCGCCACCTTGTCGTCACTATCGCTGCGGCTGCTGCGCCAGACGAAAGGCAATGGGGCATCCGGTAACGCCGGACGCGCATTCCGCCTGCCCCGGCCGCAGCCGGCGCCTGCCATCGGGCTGCTGCTTTCCATCGCGCTGGTGGTGACGCTGCAGGCGACGCTGTTCGGCATAGACGTCGTCATGGCTCTGCTCACCATTCCGCTGGCGCTGTGCCTGGCGGCGGTGGCGGCGCGGGTGGTCGGCGCCACCGGCATCCCGCCCATCGGCGCCATCGGCCAGCTTTCGCAGCTCAGCTTCGGCGTGGTGGCACCCGGCCAGGTGGCGATCAACCTGATGAGCGCCAATACCGCCGGCGGCGCGGCCGGCCAGTGCACCGACCTGATGAACGACTTCAAGGTCGGCATGCTGATCGGCGCCACGCCGGCCAAGCAAGTCGTGGCGCAATGCCTCGGCATCGCCGTCGGCAGCATCGTCGGCGTGCTGGTCTACCGGGCATTGATCCCCGATCCACAGGCAATGCTGTTGAGCGAGCAATGGCCGGCCCCGGCCGCCGCCACATGGAAGGCGGTGGCGCAGACGCTGGCGCTCGGCCTGGATTCGCTGTCGGCGGACATTCGCCTGGCCATCCTGGCGGGCGGCATCGCCGGCGTGCTGTTCGGCCTGCTTGAGTCGGCGCTGCCGTCAACACGCGCCCGACTGCTGCCGAGCCCGGCCGCGCTCGGCCTGGCGTTCATTCTGCCGGCGTCGGTATCGCTCATGATGGCGCTCGGCGCCATCGTGACCTGGCTGTGCGGCCTGCGCTGGCCCGGCCTGACGGAGCGCTATGCCGTCACCCTCGCCGCCGGCCTTGTCGCTGGCGAGAGCATGACCGGCATCGGCGCATCCATCTGGCAACTCGCCCGCGGAGGCGCATGAGCAAGGCTTATCGGTTAGGATAGGCAAAAAGACACGAGGAGACAGGTCCAGTCATGGATACGGGAAACGAGCAACGCGACCCGCGCGGCGCCGCTGCCGCCAACCCGGCGCCGGTGCGCAGTTCGATCGAGCACTTCGACGTCGTCATCGTCGGCGCCGGCCTGTCCGGCATCTGCGCCGCCTACCATCTGCAAGCCAAATTGCCGCACAAGCGCTTTTTGATCCTGGAAGCCCGCGATGCCATCGGCGGCACCTGGGACCTGTTCCGCTATCCTGGCGTGCGCTCCGACTCCGACATGTACACCCTGGGATACCGCTTCCGGGCCTGGCGCGACTCCCGCGCCATCGCCGACGGGGCCCTGATCCGGGAGTACATCGCGGATGCGGCGCAGGCCTACGGCATCCGGTCGAAGATACGCTTCAGACATCGCGTCGCCGAGGCCGCATGGGACTCCGGCAGCGCCACCTGGCGCCTGCGCGCCGAGGTCGGTGCCGAAGGCGACACCCGCATCCCGGTCGCCTTCACCTGCCAGTTCCTGTTCATGTGCAGCGGCTATTACGACTACCGCGCCGGCTACCTGCCGGACTGGCCCGGCATGGCAGACTATGCCGGCACGCTGGTTCATCCGCAGCACTGGCCCGCCGATTTGAACTACCGCAGGAAGCGCGTGGTGGTGATCGGCAGCGGCGCCACCGCCGTCACCCTGGTGCCCGCCATGGCGCAGCAGGCGGCCCATGTCACCATGCTGCAGCGCTCGCCCACCTACATGGTGTCCAGGCCGGCCGAGGACAGGCTGGCAGGCTGGCTCTACCGCCGCCTGCCGACGGGCGCGGCGGCGAGCGTGGCGCGCTGGAAGAACGTGCTGCTCGGCACGGCTTTCTTCAACATCGCGCGCCGCAAACCCGGCTTCACCCGCCGCCTGATCGAGAAAGGCGTAAAGAGGCAGCTCGCCGCGCATTACGAGGCGCGGCATTTCACGCCGAGCTACAACCCCTGGGAGCAGCGCCTCTGTCTAGTGCCGGACGGCGACTTTTTCCGCGCCATGCGCGACGGCAAGGCGTCCATCGTCACCGACGAGATCGAGCGCTTCACCCCGACCGGCTTGCTGCTGCGTTCCGGCCAACGGCTCGAAGCCGACATCATCGTTACCGCCACCGGCCTCAGGCTGCAGCTGTTCGGCGGCATGAAAGTATCGGTCGACGGGGTGGAGAAGAATGTTGCCGAGTCGCTGGTGTACAAGGGCATGATGTACAGCGGCATTCCCAATCTCGCTTCCGCCTTCGGCTACGTGAACGCCTCGTGGACCCTGCGCTGCGAACTGACGGCGGAGTATGTCTGCCGCCTGCTGCGCCACATGGAGCGCCGGCAGCTGCACTGGTGCATGCCGCAGCGGCCAACGGGCAGCATGCCGGAAAGGCCGGTGCTGGACCTGAGTTCCGGCTACGTCCGGCGTGGCGCCGATGTCCTGCCCAGGCAAGGCGCGCGCCAGCCATGGCGCGCCTACCAGAACTACCTCAGGGACCGGCTGGCGATGCGTTTCTCCCGTATCAACGATGGCACGATGCGCTTCGGCCGCGCCATGCCGGACACCAAAGCCGCCCAACCTGTCGACCCTGCCCCTCTCACCGCCACCTAACCATGATCCTGTTCTCCGTCATCCTCGCCATCGTCATCGCCGCTGCCCTCACGCTGCTCGGGCTGGCCCTCTTCGCTTCCATGATCGAAAAGAAGATCAACCAGGGCTTTCCGCCGCACGGCCGCTTCATCGACATCGACGGTACCTGCATCCACTACGTCGACGAAGGCGCCGGCCAGCCCATCGTCATGGTGCATGGCTTGAACGGGCAATCGCGCAATTTCTCCCATTCGCTCGCCGGCCGGCTCACCGGCGAGTACCGGGTGATCCTGATCGACCGCCCCGGTTCCGGCCATTCCTCGCCGCTGGCCAGCGGATCGGCCCGCATCAAGCACCAGGGCGATCTGGTGGCCGGCGTGATCCGGGCTCTCCAGCTCGAACGTCCGCTGCTGGTGGGCCACTCGCTCGGCGGCGCAATTTCGCTGTCGGTGGCGCTGGATCACCCGGACAGCATCGCCGCGCTGGCGCTGGTGGCGCCGCTCACCCACTTCCAGGAGGATGTGCCGACACCGTTCCGCGCACTGGCGATACGCTCGCCGGGCATGCGCGCGCTGTTCAGCCGCACCCTGCTGCTGCCGCTGGCCATCCTCAAGCGCAAGGAGACCATGGACGTGGTATTCGGCCCGGAGGAAGCGCCTATCGACTTCCCCACCGCGGGCGGCGGCCTGATGAGCCTGCGCCCGGCCGCCTACCTCGCCGCGGCGGCCGACATGCAGGCGATCGAGCACGACCTGCCGGGAATGATGCAGCGCTATCCGGAACTCTCCCTGCCGGTCGGCATCCTGTACGGCACCGGCGACCGCATCCTCGACTGGCGCCGCCACGGCGAAGCGATGCGGGACAAGGTGAAGCAGCTGAACCTGAAGACCGTCGAAGGCGGCCACATGCTGCCGGTGACCAATCCGGACGCCACCGCCGAATTCATCCGGGCCATGGCGGCGGAAGCCGAGAAGGCGCGGCGCGAAACGGTGGCGCGCGCCTCGTAGCGCCGCACGCTCGCGGCTCCCCGGTGCCGCATCCAACGCGATGCCCTTGAACGGCGACATCGCCCGCCTGCCCTGGCGCGCTCGCTGCACCGGCACGTGATCCGGCAAGTTTTCGGCGCATGGCGGGAAATCTTCCCTGGCGGATCCTGATTCATCGGGTTGCATGTTTGCCGCCCTCTCCGTAATATGGGCCGCGCCTCGCCCATGTCTTTCCTATGATCCAGCCAAACGAGAACAGGAATCGGTCCGCATCGATTCGCTCCACCCTGATTGCCGCGACGATGCTGTGCGCGGCGTCCGCCGCATGCGCCGCTGACTATCCGACGATTCCGCTCACCCCGGCGCAGGAAACCAATATCGGCGTGCGCGTCGAGAAGATCACCGCCGCCGCGGCCGGAACGGGCGCGGTATTGCGCCTGCCGGGCAGCGCGGTCTTCCCCACCCGGGCGATACAGTTGCTGAGCGCGCCCGCCGCCGGCGTGGTCGAATCCATCCAGGCGGAGCCGATGGAAGCGGTGGCTGCCGGCGCGGCGCTGGTCACGCTGCGCAGCCCGCAGCTGCTGCAGTGGCAGCGGGAGTACCTGCAGGCGGCGCTGCAAGCCCGGCTCGCCGGCGAAAAGCTGCGCCGCGACCAGGAACTGTTCAGGGAAGGCATCGTCGCCGAGAGCCGGCTGCAGGAAAGCCGTTCCAGTTTTCTCCAGCTCGAAGCGGCGCAGAACGAGCTGCGCCAGTCGCTGCGACTGGCCGGCATGAGCGACAAGGGCATCGCAGCCCTCGCCGACAGCCGCAACCTGTCCTCTACCCTCACCATCTCCGCCCCGCGCAAGGGCGTAGTGATCGAGCAGATGACGGCGATCGGGCAGCGCGTCGACGCCGGCGCGCCGCTGGCCAAGGTGGCGCAGGATTCCCAGCTCTGGCTCGAACTGCATGCCACCCGCCAGCAGGCGGCCCTGCTGCGCGAAGGCGATGCGGTTGAAGTCGAAGGCTGCGCCAGGCCCGGGAAAATCAGCGCCATCAGCCCGCAGCTGCAAGCCAGCAGCCAGACCTTGACGGTGCGGGTGCCGCTGCCCTCGGCCAGCGACTGCGTGCGCCCGAACCAGCATGTCGAAGGCGTGGTGCGCACCCGCGCCGCGCCGGAAGGCGCGCTGCGGGTCAGCGGCGCCGCCATCGCCGGCAGCGGCGAGCGCAATGTCGTCTTCCTGCGGCAGAAGGGCGGATTCAAGCCGGTCGAAGTCGAGGTCGTCGGGCGCGACGCCGGCTCGGCATCGGTGCGCGGCGCCCTGCGTGCGGGCGATGAAGTCGCCACCGGCGGCCTCGCGGCGCTGAAAGGAATGTGGCTCGGCCTCGGCAGCCCGGCCGGCGAAGGCAAATGATGCTGTCGCGCCTGATCGCCTTCGCGCTGTCGCAGCGCCTGCTGGTCCTGGTGCTAGCGATTCTGCTCACCGGCGCCGGCGCGCTCGCTTTCACCGCCCTGCCGATCGACGCCTTTCCGGACGTCTCCTCGACCCAGGTGAAGATCATCCTCAAGGCGCCCGGCATGACGCCGGAGGAAGTGGAGAACCGCATCACCGCGCCGATCGAACAGGAACTGCTCGGCATTCCCGGCCAATCGGTGCTGCGCTCGCAATCCAAGTACGCCATCGCCGACATCACTCTCGATTTCCATGAAGGCACCGACATCTACTGGGCGCGGCAGCAAGCCGCCGAACGCCTCGGCAACGTGCTCAAGGACCTGCCGCCCGGCGTTTCCGGCGGCCTGGCGCCGATCACCACGCCGCTCGGCGAGATGTTCATGTTCACCATCGAGGGCGAATTGTCGCTGGCCGAAAAGCGCACCCTGCTCGACTGGGTGATCCGGCCGCAGCTGCGCAGCATCCCCGGCGTGGCCGACGTCAATGCCCTCGGCGGCTTGGTCCGCGCCTTCGAGGTGGTGCCCGATCCGGCGGCGCTGGCGGCGCGCCAGGTGTCGCTGGCCCAGCTGCAGGCGGCGCTGGAAGCCAACAACCGCAACGACGGCGCCGGCCGGCTGGCCGACAACGAAGAGTCCCTGCTGGTGCGCAGCAGCGGCAACGTGCGAACCGTGCAGGACGTGGGCGCGATCGCCGTCATCCGGCGCGATGGCGTCACCGTCCGCGTCGGCGATGTGGCGGACGTGCGCATCGGCAGCCTGACGCGCTACGGCGTGGTGACCAAGGACGGCCGGGAGGAAGCGGTCCAGGGCCTGGTGCTCGGGCTGCGCGGCGCCAATGCGCGCGACGTGGTGAGCCAGGTCCGGGCCAGGCTCGCCGACGTCGAGAAAGCCTTGCCGAAGGGCGTCACCGTCAAGCCCTTCTACGACCGCGGCAACCTGGTGGACCGCGCCGTCAATACCGTATCGAAGGCGCTGCTGGAAGCGATCGTGCTGGTGCTGTTGCTGCTGTTCGCCTTTCTCGGCAACCTGCGCGCCGCCCTGGTGGTGGCGCTGATCCTGCCGCTGTCGGCGCTCTCCACCTTCCTGCTGATGCGCTGGTTCGGCCTGAGCGCCAACCTGATGTCGCTCGGCGGGCTGGCGATCGCCATCGGCATGCTGGTCGATGCCGCGGTGGTCGTGGTCGAGAACATCGAAGCGCACCATGCCCATCCGCACGCCGCCGCGCCGCGACCCCATTTGCAGGTCATTTACCGCGCGGTGCAGGAGGTGGCGGTGCCGGTGGTCTCCGGCATGGTCATCATCATCATCGTGTTCCTGCCGCTGGTGACGCTGCAGGGCCTGGAAGGCAAGCTGTTCACGCCGGTGGCGCTGACCATCGTGTTTGCCCTGGCCAGTTCCCTGGTGCTGTCGCTGACGGTGATCCCGGTGCTCGCCTCCTTCCTGCTCAAGCGAAATCCGCACGACTCGCCCTGGCTGGCGCGAAAGCTCGAAGCGCTGTATGGCCGGGTGCTGGACTGGACGCAGCAGCGCCAGAAGGCGGTGCTCGTCGCGGGCGGCCTGGCGCTGGCGGCGGCGCTGGCGCTGTATCCGCTGATCGGCAAATCCTTCATGCCGAGCCTGGACGAAGGGGACATCATCATGCAGGTGGAGAAGGTGCCCTCCATCAACCTCGCCCGCAGCGCCGCCATCGATCAGGCGCTGCAGGCGCGCATCTTGGCCACCGTGCCGGAGGTCGAGAGCATCGTCGCCCGCGCCGGTTCCGATGAACTCGGTCTCGATCCGATGGGCTTGAACGAGACCGACACCTTCCTGGTGCTGAAGCCGCGCGCGCAATGGCGCGACGATGACAAAGAGAAGCTGATCGACCGTCTTCGGGAGGTGGCAGCCGAATTTCCCGGCATGAACCTGAGCTTCACCCAGCCGATCGAGATGCGCACTTCCGAAATGCTCTCCGGCGTGCGCGGCGACCTGGCGATCAAGATCTACGGCACCGACCTCGACCAGCTGGATGCGCTGGCAGCGAAGATCGTGCGCATCCTGGAGTCGCTGCCGGGCAGCGAGGACGTGCTGACGGTGAAGAATGAAGGCGTGCAATACCTGCAGGTGGAAATCGACCGCGCCGCCGCCGGCCGCCATGGCCTGACGGTGGAAGACGTGCAGGCCGACCTGCGGGTGATGGTGGAAGGCCGGGTGGTCGGCACCGTCATCGAGCAGGGCCGGCGCCTGCCGCTGACGATACGCGGCGGCGAGGACCTGCGCATGTCGCCGGAGCTGTTCCGCAGCTTGCGCATCCCCCGTGCCGACGGCGATGCCATCCCGCTGGAAAACCTGGCGCGGCTGCAGCGGGTCGACGGCCCGGTGAAGATCGAGCGCGAGAATTCCTCCCGCATGGTGGTGGTGCGCGCCAATGTGCGCGGGCGCGACCTGGTCGGTTTCGTGCGCGAGGCTCAGCAGCGGGTCGCGCAGGAAGTGCCGCTGCCGTCCGGCTACCGCATCGGCTGGGCCGGCCAGTTCGAGAACCAGCAGCGGGCCGCGGCGAGGCTGGCCGTGGTGGTGCCGGTGGCGCTGGCGCTGATCTTTCTTCTGCTGTTCGCCACCTTCGGATCCCTGCGCCAGGCCCTGCTGGTATTCGCCAACATTCCGTTCGCCCTGATCGGCGGCATCGTCGCCCTGGCCGCCGCCGGCGAGTATCTGTCGGTGCCGGCCTCGGTCGGCTTCATCGCGCTGATGGGCGTGGCAGTGCTGAACGGCCTGGTGATGATCAATTACTTCAACCAGCTGCTGGCGCGCGGCGTGCCCGGCGCGCAGGTGGTGCGCAACGGCGCGTTGCGGCGGCTGCGTCCGGTGCTGATGACCGCCGGCATCGCCGGCTTCGGCCTGGTGCCGCTGCTGCTGGCGACCGGCCCGGGTTCCGAGATTCAGCGCCCGCTGGCTATCGTGGTGATCGGCGGCCTGGTCAGCTCCACCCTGCTGACGCTGGTGCTGCTGCCCATCCTGTTTCAGAAATTCGGCATGCCGCAAGCCGGCGCGCCTGCGAGGACCTCATGACGCCTACCGCCCCCGATTGCCTGCTGACCCTCGCCATCCCGGCACGCCTTGAAGAGGCGGTGCTCGATCATCTGCAGGCGCATCCCGAGTGGGTGGACGGTTTCAGCGTGACTACCGCCGAAGGCTACGGAAGCGCCATCATGCTCGAAGCCGCGCTGGAAAAGGTGCGCGGCCGCGCCGCCCGCCGACAGATCGTCTTGCCGCTGCGGCAGGACCAGGCCCACGCGCTGCTGGCCAGCCTGCGCGAGGCATTCCGCAATCCGCAGATGTCCTACTGGATGACGCCGCTGGTCGCCTGCGGTAGCTTTGCATGAAGCGCATGACGGTCAGGCGCGGTTGCGCAGCGCTGGCGTTGCTGCTGGGCGCGGCGGCGCGGGCGCAGGACGATTATCCCGCCCTGCTGCCGCCGGAACCCGCCGTGCGCGCCGCACTGGATCGGACGCCGGAAGTGCGCGCCGCCCGCGCCCGCATCGACTTCGACAGCGCCGAATCGCGGCGCCTGCGCACCGGCGCGCATGAATGGGTGGCGCGCGCCACCGTGCAGCGCCGCACCGAGGCGGATGGCTTGCGCTACCGCGAACAGGGCGTGGCGCTGGAGCGTCCGGTGCGCTGGTTCGGCAAGGCCGGCAAGGATGGCGCGCTGGCCGACCAGCAGCTGCAGGTGGCGCAGTTCGCCTATGCCGATGCCTGGCATGAAGCCGGCCGCGCCTTTCTGCGCTTGTGGTTCGACGCCATTCGCGAAGCGCGCGCCGCGGCCTTGCTCCAGGAGCAGGTGAAGCTGCTCGAGCAGCAGGCCGGCATCGCCGCCAAGCGGGTCAAGGCAGGCGATGCCCCGCGCATGGACATGATGCTGGCGGAGACCGAACGCGACCGCCTGCTCGCCGTTCAGCAGCAGGCGATGCAGCGCGCCGAGCGCACCAGGCTGGAGCTGGACAGCCGCTATCCCGGATTGCCCTTGGCCATGCCGGCACAGGTGCCGGCGCCAAATGCCGACGCGACCGGCATCGAGCAATGGGTGCAGCGCATCGTCTCGGAAAACCACGAGATCGAACTGGCCGATGCCCAGGCCGCATTCGCCAGACTGGCGGCGCAGCGCCGCAGCCTGGAGCGAACGCCGGACCCGACCGTTGGCGTGCACATGATGCAGGAGCGCGACCGCCAGGAAAAGATCGTCGGCGTCACCGTTTCCATTCCCCTCCCCGGCGCCGTCCGCGCCGCCCAGGCCGACGCCAGCGCAGCCGAAGCGGCGGTGGTGGCTGAAAAAGCCCAAGGCGTACGCTTCCGCGTGCAGCGCGAGGCTGCCGCAGCGGCCATGAGCGCCCGCGCCGCCTACGACAACTGGGCAAGCCTCGCGCGGCTGGCGCAGCGCTCGCGGGACACTGCCGCGCTGCTGTCGAAAGCGTATTCGCTGGGCGAGGTAACGATAGGCGAAGCGCTGCTGGCGCGGCGCCAGTCCCTGGAGGCGGAAGCCAGCGCCGAAGCCGCCCAGGTGGAGGCCTTGCAGGCCCGGGCGGCGCTGATGCTGGATGCGCATCTGTTCTGGGAGGCGCAGGAGGATGCGCCGACCCAGTCAAGACCATGATCGAAGGGAGCCGGTGTTTGGTCATCGCATGGCGGCATACCTGCGAAGCTGGTACAAGACACGACACGGCGCGGCGAACCTGCCAGCTTACGAGCCGGCAGGAAGAAGGCCGCATCCGTTTTAGGTCTCCGGTGCAAGCACCGTCATCGCTCGCGTGGCAGCGGAATAAGCGCTGGGCGACTGCACACTTGGCACCCTGAAAAATTTTCGATCATCTCACTGCCCGTGCATGGACAGCATCGCCGCCGCATCGGGCAAGCAAGCCAGCGATAATCGACAGTACTTCCGGATGGTGCACGAGCCCCATGTGACTGACATCATCGACTGCGATGGCGTGATGGTTGTGCAATGCCGATGGAACACAACCCTGCCATGCCACCAATCCATCCGACTTGGAATAGATCGAGAAGGCAGGGACGGCGGCGACCGCATCATCATCGATTCCGTGATGGCTCGCTGGCGCGGCACCGGCGTGACGCAGCTCGGCATAAGGTGTGCCGAGCGTGATTATCTGGCGTATGTAGGCGGGATAGCGCTGCAGAAGTGCCCGGGCATACAGGCCTCCCAGGCTCCAGCCGACGAGCGTCACCGTTCGCCCGTCCCGTTCCGCCAGCCGCCGCAATTGCGTCGCCAGCTGCGTGATCCAGGCCTCCAGGTCGCCCCCCGGAAGCTGGTTGACGCCGTGCTCCCAATCATGAACCTCGTAGTCAAGTTGCTGCAGACGTGAGCGCAGCACTGCGGTGGCGCTCCCGGAGGCGCCAAGACCGGGAAAAACGATTACTGAATGTCCATCCCCTTTTGGCAGGAGCTCGAGCGAAAGCGCATTCCCTGCGAAAAAGTCGATCATTGAGCGCACTGGCTCGAAAGCGAACAGCATCGCTGAAGACGGCGGAATATTGGTGATATGCATAATGCTCCATGGAAGCTCGAATGAGCATTGAGTTCGGATGCCTATTATGCTGCGTCGCGGAAGAATTACGCGATATATATTTGCTGAACTATTTAAATCACCAATGAAACTCTTGGTTTGCTGCATTGCAAAAATATATATTGAACGTTCCGCTAACTGGCTTCTCTGACCTTACGTTGGCCCCTTGTACAGATAACCGCCTGTATAAAAATTTTATTAGGAATTTTAATGAATAACTTCTTTCAATCGTTCTCCTCCCCCGCAGTGAATGCGCAGATCGAAGCGCAATTTGCGTTCTATGCCGACGTGTCGAAGAAAATGTTCGAAAGCATGCAAAAGCTGAACGAGCTCAACATACAGGTCGGGCAAACCTTGATGGAAGAAACGCTGTCCAGCACCCGGCAGGTGATGCAGGCTGAGGATCGTATCGAGGCCTTGTCGATTGCTGCCGGCCAGGCACAGCCAACCGCAGAAAAAGTCCGTGCCTACAACCAGCACGTGCAAGCCATCCTCGCTGAAGCGCAGGTCGGCATAGCGAAGACTGCCGAAACGCATACGCCGAACGCCACCCGCACGGCTGAGGCAGTCGTCAGGGAAGTGGCGCAAAAAGCCTCCGACCAGACGGCGAAGGTGACACAGCGGCAGAAGGAAGCACTGGATAAGCTGACCACGCCGATTCGCGGGACTGGCGAACGCAATCAGTCACCTAACGGCAGCACTCGCGCGCAATAATCTTCCTGGAGCGCATGCATGCAAAAGCCGCGGCATCTGCTGCGGTTTTTTATTGTGCGCGCCAAGCTTGCAACTCTTCGCGAGCAGTCGGCGGTATCCAGCGGCATAACCGCAAAGTCGGCTTTCCCGAACATGACGAATGCCTCAATCCTGGCAAGCGAATCGTGCAGCGCGGATGCAAGGCGATGAAATCGCGCCGATAGCAAGGAGTGCGATGCGCGTCTTGGACCGCAGGAAAATAATCGTCCACATCCCGCATCTCGCCTCGCCGGCCGCTTCCAAAAATATAAATATAAATAAAGCTTGCCTTCCGGTGTCTTTAGGCCCACTCTTAATGAGTCCGATGCCGCTAACCGCCCGTCTCCGCATCGGTAAATTACGACCTTCCAGACGGTCGGTTCCGCGCAAGGAACCGCCATGACCATACCTACCCTTGAGTACCGGGGCTTCCTCCTAAGTGCCTATTCGCAGAAGCTCTACCCGACGCACAACGATCCGTATGCGAGCGGTCCAAGGCGGTTTTCCGCCGTAGTGCGGATCGACAGCAGCCGCATGGATGAACTCGCTGCTCAGCGCTATCAGTTGAGCTCGACGGCCAGCTTTCCGGACAACAGCGACAAGGCGATCGATCTCGCGATGGAGTATGGGAGAGATATCATCGATGGCCGGGTTCAGGCGCTCCCGCTCAACTAATGCGCGTTCAGTTTTCCGGCCGCGACATCCTGGCTTGATACAGAGCTTCCTCTAACGAAGAAGGAATCTGCATTTCAGGTTCGCAGGCGAGACGCGAGCTGGAGCGTACGCAGCAGCGCATGCGACGCCCTGCCGGGCGCGCATCTGCACCAGCCGCCGGCATTTGCCGAACCGCTTCAAACTCGCCAGTAATGGTGTTTACAACCAAGAAAGCACATCATGTCTCATAACAAGCAAGCCCCTCACTGTGCGAATGCCAGCAGCTTGAGCCGCACCGCAGTGCCCTGCGAAGCCCCGGAGGCCGCTTCGACGCTTGACCATGAAAAAGTGGTCGAAAATCGGAGCAGGAAGCAACCTGGCCTGTTTTCATTTCGCAGCGATATCAGCAATCATCAGCCGCTGGACGGCTCCAGGTCCATGTTCTTCATTGATTCCACCGATTACCAGGTGCATGCCAATCTTGAGCAGCCCACGGAGGCGGAGCGACACCTGTTGGCGGATTTGAACATTCCCTACAGGGACCAATACTACCGATATTGAGTGCGCAGCCTGGCTGCGAGTCATGAACAGCGTGGTGCAACTGCGTAACGAATACCCTCGACCAAACCGGATAGCCGGCAAAAGGCCGTGTCATCTGGTTTGCACTTAATCAGTACCCACCCAAGGAAATACGATGAGCAAGATCAGACAAAGCAACAAGGAATCAAAAAAGAAGCCAATCTTGACGCCGAGGGAAAAGAAGGCGGCCAAATCGGCGAAGCAGGCCAAAAGCCACGGTCCGGACCTGTCCCGGGTAATCGTCCGCTGAGGGGCCAACGTGAAAAATCGACTGAGCACCTTGCCTGGCGGGCAGCTCGCCGCGCTTCATTGCTCCATCGTGGAGCATATGTGCAGACTGCACAATGCAATGTTCAGCGGTTTTTACGCGCATTACCTGATTCGAAGCGGTGCGCAACATTTACCTGAAGCGCATCGCGACGGCGTGCCGGAAAGCGACGATCTGCGTCGCGAGCATACGCTTGACGAGGCATTGATGGAATCTTTTCCGGCAAGCGATCCGGTCGCAATTAGCCTTGGGCGAGTCACCCCCAAGAAGACCCGCGCCATAGCGGCAGACGGAAGCTGATTCCCGGCTACCGAAGCGCATTTCCGCAATACGAGGATTCGCCGTATCGCCGAACCCTCATTTCCAAGGAGCGCTGCCATGAACTTCTACCGGCTGGCGAAAGTGGTGAAACGCAATGACGCGCTTCCCATTGCAAGTAAGATGTTTGTCACCGACGCCGATATCAAGCGCCGGTGTGAACACGCACTGGAAAAAATAAAGGCAAGCAGGGACCTGGAGGTCACGGTCATGGTGACGTCCGGATGGGTAATGCTGTCGGGTACCGTTGCCCATGGCGGCGAGCGCTGGGCAGCAGAGGAAGCCGTCAGCAGCGTTCCTGGTGTCCTCGGAGTCAACGCTCAGATCCGCGTGCGGAATCTGGACCTGGAAGACGAGGTCAGGGGAAACGTCAGCATCGCCTTGGCTGATGAAGCCTGCCCTGCCCCGGCTGATGTTGGCGTCAAGGTCGAGCAGAAGCGGGCTACGCTGAGCGGATTCGTGCATTCCCCGGCTCAACGGCGCGCTGCCAGGAATGCTGCCGAGTCGACGCAGGGAATCAAGGAAGTCATCGATGACATCCTACTGATCTAACAGCGGAAGATTCTCCGCAGCGCTGCGAATGGAATCGGCTCTGCCTGGCCGAAATCCGGTCGACGGCAATGACGGCTTTGACCGGCGCGGGCTGGTGGTCGATGTCTCGGATTTTGCAGATTTGTTGAGCACCTCTAGGGCGTCGCCGTCGGATTTTCTGTGACTGATGTGTAGCTAGTGCTAGTGAGGCGGTGAAAATGATCAGCATCCTGGTTTCAATGGACGAAAGAGTCGCATGCGAGGCAATTGGTCAGGCGGCTAGCCTTGGCATGACCTTCAGTGAATACGCTGAATGGCGTTTGAGCTTTCCGCTTGATCAATCTATCAGCACCCAGCCGGCGGAATCGCAGCAAACCGCCACAGAGATAGCCGAAGAGATATTTCTCTATGCGCTTGACAAGCCTGTCAGCGCGATCGGGAAAGAAGGCGCACGCGAAAGCAACGAGTACCTGGTTGAGGCGCTTTACAAGCAAAAGCCTTTCACGACAGATTGGAACGAACTTGACCATGGTATTCGAGCCATGATTGGAAAAGCATTCAAGCGGCGGGTTGACGAACAATCCGTAAGCCACGCCGCCATGAGTGAACCAAAAAATAATTCGCCGAAGGTTGTATTCGTCAGGCGCAGTCCGCATAACCAGGCCATCTATCTGACAAAAGACGTCCAAAGGCGCTAAGTGTCGAGCAGTTGCGGCTTGATTTAATGGCAACACCTTGTCAACCAGCGGGCGCGCAAGCGATGGCGTAACCCCATGCGGGGCGTTTAGCGAGCGTTTTCTCTGCAACGAATAAAAACCGGTTTTCACACAGGTTGATGCTGCGGATTTTCGGCACAGTGCTTGAAAAAACCAGGAGTGCCGCCAGCTCAGCTTATTGTTGCAAATTGTTTCAAACCGGCGTACAACCAATAATCGGTACCCTTCTATTTCGGTTGGCCCAGACGAAGCACCGTCGGCCCGCACCTGCTTACCGGCGCGCTTACCCACCAGCGGTCAGGAGATGAAGCCATGAGCGCCTTCAGTGACAATCCGATTGTCATGCAGCTCGGGAAGGTTGGACTGTTCAGGGAGTGGCTTAAAGATAGTGCTTTTGACTACCGTATTGGCGCCATCGACATCATCGAACGCCAGGATGGAAGCGAGGAGCTGACCTTCGACTTGAACCGAGGTGACAGCCTCGTTTCGACGTTCGACTCCGTCGATGCAGCGCTGAGGTTCCTGGCGGATCCCATGCTCACCAGCGCCTTCGAAAATTACCTCCACGGCTTCACGCGTAAGCGCTTGGGCCGTCTCCAAGATCCCGTGGGAAAAATATAGCTTCCGCATAACGCAGGATGTGCCGGCAATTCAGAAGACAAACGCCTGCAGGGAAGCCGCGATGGTCCGTTCTCCTCGCGTTTCGGTGAACGGAGTTGGCCGAAACGCGCGCATTCGTCCCGTGAACGCAGCCCCAAGGAGTAGAGGCAATGATCGCCCCGCACACCCCTTCCAGCGCCGACATTGCGCTGATGTCGGAACTCGGAATTCGATTCGACGGTCGAGATTATCGTTATCGGGAGTACCGCTACGAGCAATTGAAGGACGCGATCAACTATGCCCGACTCGAGCAAAAGGAGTCGAATCATCGCCCACCGCCGGAAATGGCGCCGGTATGGGTTCCTCCTGAAATGCCGACGGCAGAAGAGCTGAGACGGATGGATGAATTCGGCGTGACCTTCGATGGCAGGTACTACCACTATGCCGAGTTTCGGTATGACCGCTTGGCGGATGCCGTCAAGTACGCGGCCCTGACACGTTGACCTACCCGATGCCGCAGTCCCAGGCCCGCCGCACTTGAGCATGCGCGGAAGTGACTATTCTCGGAAGCGAAAGCGCGCCGTGGACCAGCAGTGCTTCAAGCAATCGGTCATCATGGCGATTGGACGTCTCCCGGCGCTCTGACGATTGCATGCAAGGCGCTGCTTACATCGGCCTCGATTGACTGTACCCAATATCCTGCAGCGTCCAATCGCTTGAGCATCGCGACGTATTCGGCAATGCCCTCGACCCCGATCAAGCGATAGATCTGGCCGGCTTCGTTTTCGACCCCAAGCCACATGACAGATCCCTGGCTAGCCTCATGCTCCTTATGAAGGCCGAAAAGGCGTGTCAGCGCATTGTCTGAGTCAGGTTGCTGGCAGCTCTGAATAAGTATCGTTGTGATGTTCATCGTCGTTAAGCGTCATCCGACTCGGCAACCACATTTCCATGGCCAGGTGAAACTGGTTGGAACAGGATCCTCACCTGCGGAACAAGTAGTCAAGTGCGCCGAATGCAGTGCCGTATGGAGATGGCTGGATTTTCTCTTACTGGCCCGTTAATGGCCGAACTGGATAGGCAAGCTCTGGAAAGCAAGCGCTCAATTCCCTTGGGAGCGACACTATTGACCAAGTTATCGGAAGCCGGTCGACTTGAGGCAGGCCTTGTCGGGTTGCCTCTGTCAGCCCCCGCAGGGAATCGAAGCTCTTATATTTTCATTTTTTGCGGAGTTACGAAATTATGGCATTTGGAAAAACGAAGCCGCCGGTGCACAGCATTACGATTACATGCCATGTATAAGTCCATCTTTCCTTGCCAGTCATCACTCCCCATGCCTTCACGGGAGGGTCTTGCTTAACTTCGGAGGGTTCCGCTTGCATCGGGATCGGTTTCGGCGTTTCCATAGTTGGCTCCAGCCAGTTGAAGTGACACTTCGCTCATGCCGGTCATATGCTGAGAGGTGTACACCTAAGGTCACTATAGGCTCATTTCAAAGTTGTGCCTGAGCTTATGAAACTATTTTTGTTATTCGCCGGTTGATCTCATGCCTGTGACATGCCTCGACGCCGCCACGAATCAGGTATTGGGTCAACCGTGCCGCACACGCGGCCATCTCCATGTTCGTCGCCGGAAGCTAGCCGCCCGATACTTGTGGTGGGTGTTTTCCACCACCGCCATGGATAGGGTTTAACTGTGCTCGGCTGCACCATCGTAGATGAACGCACTGGTGAAGCTTGCTGGCAAGTGATCACGGCCCATGCACGATCCACCGTCGGTCAATCCAAAGCCGCCGGGGTTTTATTTGCTTTACGACCGTTGAAATGGCGCTGCGGCTAGTCGGCGAGCAGACAAGGCGGTGAATCCACGCCGCTGCCCATAGGTATTTTCTGAGTTGAACGCCGCTCTGCCAGAGAGCAGCGGCGCCGATCGACGTCAACGCTTCCCTGGTCTTCTGATCAAAATCGCTTCCGCTTCTTCCTCATCGTCGCATTCTGCGATTGCAGGATGCCATCCACCCGCTCCGACGCCTCCCGCGCCAGCCGCTGCGCTAGTTCGATGTCCGGGAAATACGCCGGGATGCGATACCCGAGCCATGCATAGGCCGAGAACAGCCGGCAGCTGTCCTCCACTTCCTGCAGATTGTGATTCCAGTTCTGCAGCTCCGCATGGCGCTGCAGCAGGTAGGGATGCTTGCGCGCGAGTGCCCTCGCCCACTGCTGCCAGGCCTGGTGCAGCGAAGGCACGCGTGACGATACCGGCACCAGCGACAGCGTGAACTTGTCCGCCACCGACAGCGGCAGCGTGTCCAGCCACAGTGCCCGTTCCGCCTGTTCCTCGGTGATGCGCGGCGTGAAGAATCCGTCCGGCACATCGATATTGAAGGCGAAGCGCTTCAACAGCTTGGACAGCGATTGCTCGCCCGTCACCGAGGCGATGCGGTTCAGATGCTCCAGCGTCGGCGCCACCGCGAAACCCACCAGCGGCACCGGCGCCGGCCGCTCTTGCAGCAAGGAGCGCATGACGTAATGGGTTTCTTCGTCGTAGCCGGCGACGAAGCCTTCCTCGTGCACGCCGTAGCGGCCGGCGCGGCCGGCGATCTGGCGCGCCAGCGCCGCCGACAGTTCTTCCTCTTCCACCCCGTTGAACTTGCTGACGCTGGTCATCACCACCCGCTCGATCGGCAGGTTCAAGCCCATGGCGATCGCATCGGTCCCGACCACGATGTCGGCCTCGCCCTCGCGGAAGCGGGCCGCCTGCGCCCGCCGCACTTCCGGCGACAGATTGCCATAGACGGTGGAGACGGAGAAGCCGGCCTCGGTGATCAGATCGCGCCACATCAGGACCTCGCGGCGGGAGAAGGCGATCACCGCGTCGCCCCGTCGCAGGTTGCGCAGCTTGCGCACCGGCCCGTGTTCCATCGACAGCGGCCCCTTGCGCTTCAGGACGTGCACTTCCAGCGGGATTTCCATGCGCTCGGCCAGCGCATGGATGGCGCGCCGCGCTTCCAGTGCGCCGACGAGATAAACCGTGGTAGCTGGCGCCCCGCATACCGCCGCGGTCCAGGCAGCGCCGCGGTCGCGGTCGGCCAGCATCTGGATCTCGTCGATCACCGCCACATCCACGCGGGTCTTGGTATCGAGCATTTCCACCGTGCTGGCAACATGGGTGGCGCCTTCCACCATGCGCCGCTCCTCGCCCGTCACCAGGTTCACCTTCAGGGGCTCGCCGTGCGGCCGTGCTTCCAGCAGGCGTTCGTAATTTTCCAGCGCCAGCAGGCGCAGCGGCGCCAGGTAGACGCCGCTCCTGGCCTTGGCCAGCGCTTCCATCGCCTGGTGGGTCTTGCCGGAGTTGGTCGGGCCGAGCAAGGCAATGAATTTGCGCGGCAGGCGCCGCGCCATCTCGAAAGACTCCGGATATTCAGCCAGGTTGATGCTCTGGCGGGTGCGCAGCGCCCTGTCCTCTTCCTGCTGCCGCTCGACCGCATGCTCCAGGCGCTGCTCGATGCGGCCCATCACATGGTCGACCGGCTCCGACACTTCCTTGACGGCAAGGGAGCGCAGGAAGGGCATGGGATCGAGGCCATAATCCGCCGCCTGCTCCGCAATCAGCATGGCGAAGTCCTGCACCTTGGCATGCAATGCGGAAGCGACTTTCGCATTCACCCGCTCCTGCACCAGCTGCAGCCGCGCTTCCGGCTTCATGTTGCGCCACTTGCCAGCCTTGGCCAGCACGCCGGTAGGCGGCACCAGGTCATAGGGCACGCGCAGCTTTTCCGGGCCGATGACGACCTCGCCCGCGAACCGCACCAGCACCCGGCCATCCTGCTTCACCAGGTCGGCGCCCTGCTGTTCCACATGGCGTTCAGCCGCCAGGCCGTCCACCTCGCTTGGGGCGTCGTCCGCGGCCGTCTCGCCAGGGTCGATGTCGCCGTTCAGCTGATCAACCTCGTTTTGCATGCGCTTGTCCTTTGCCTGTTCGTGTCGTGTCCTTGGGTCATCCCGAGTGACCATGGAAAGCCCTCGTGGTTCGGCCAGCCTCTGTCATGGGACTGGTGGGACCGCGATGGGTGAACCGGCAATTTTATCCGGGCCGGGGCCGAACTTTGGGCTGTCTTGGCCACCTATACAGAACAAGCGCATCCGTCACTGCGGCGTCGAGGCGGCAGCCTGGATGCCGGATCATGACATTAACAGGAGAATCATCATGGCTACCACCCTCGTCAGGGTATTCGACCTCACCGAAAACGCCGAGCGGGCACGCAATGAACTGCTGGCAATGGGCATTCCCAGAGACTGTATCGACCTGACCGCCACCGGCGACGAGGCCGGCCCGGTCGTCGGCAACGGCTATCTGGACGACAAGGACACCGGTCACGGCCCGACCGGCGGCAGCCTGGTGCGCGAAATTCTTCCCGGCGGCGCGGACCGTACGGACGCCTACAACAACTCGACGCCCATCTGGAACGGCAATTACATCATGACCGTGGCCATGGATGACGAGCGCCAGTTGGCCGCGGCGGCCGACATCATGGAGCGCTGCGGCGGGCTGGATGTGGAGGCGCGCAATCGCCGCGCTCATCCGGACGCTGCCAGCGCACGGCGCATTTGAACCCTCGATCGCCGTTTTGCTGACAAGACGGCGGGTTGATCGAGGCAGGGATGCCGCTCAATGCGGCGGCTCTGCCCTGCTCAATAGCGACGGCGTCGCAGGAAGCGGATCACGAGGAAGATGACGAGACCGATCAGTATCAGGCCGAGGAAGGAGATGCCCTCTCCACCGCCGTCGCCATAGCCCTGGCCGTATCCCGGCGCGGCACCTGCCGTGCCATGGGACATCAGCGAGCCCAGTCCTATGCCCGCCAGCAGGCCGCCCATCACGCCGCCCCATGGACTGGCCTGGCGCTGCGGCACCGGCTGCGGCATGCGCTGCGGCGGCAAGGCCTGACCGTAGGGGGCGGTCGGTACCGGCGCAGGCCGGCTGGCATAGCGGCCCGGTGGTTCATATTGGGGCTGGGATTGCGGCGGCAACCGTGACGGCGCAGGCGGCACCGCCTGCCGGTTGATTGCAGAGGACTGGCGCCCCGTCGACCGCTTGCCGCCCATGCGCTGCGCCTGCGCTTCGGGCAAGGCAACCGCGATACAGGCAAACAGCAGCAGCCAGGACATGAGAATGCGTTTCATGAAATCGTCCTCCGGAACGGCGACGCCCCGCAGCCGGGGCAATGTTGTCGATTCCTTATGGACGCTCGCCGAAGTCCAACGTTCCCGCGTTCCTGCAGCGGAACAGGCCACGCCTGCCGCTCAAGCCTCGCCTTCCCACGCGCCCTGGCTGCTCTGTATGCGCAGCGCGCTGGTGGCATGGGCCGCAAGTTCGGTCACGATGCGCAGATCCTCACGGTCGAATTGCCGCGTGTCATCATGCGACATCACCCAGATGGCGCCATAGGACTGGTGAGCTTCGCGGAACAGCGGCACGACCAGGCATTCATGCGCCGGCACTTCCATGTCGCGGATGCAGGTGAAATAACGGTCGGGATAATGAAAGAGCTGGGCCGAATTCCGTTCCAGCGCGAAGCCGCAGGGACTGTTCCAGCTCAGCCGGCTGCCGCGCTGTTTCTGCAGCTTGCCGGCCACCGCTTCCCAGACGAAGTATTGATCCCGCCCGGCGCCGCGCAGCAGGCTGACCCCGGAAGATCCGGCGCGGCACAGCTTCAGGTTCAGCTGGCAAAGCGCGTCGAGAATGGCGCCTCGTCCATAGGACATCTGTCGCGCCAGATGGGTAAAAGCGGATCGCTCCGCGCGCAGATCCGGCATGCGCCCGCCGCGTGCCAGAAGTTCGTAGGTAATGACGACATCGTTCAGCCGAACCGCATCATCCTGCATTCTCCCCTCCCCTGTACGCAGCCGCCTCGGCGCGATAACGCCCGGCAGGCTATCGATTTGTCATTGTCAATCGCAAGCGACTACCTTTCCTCATTCACATGTTTTACGTAAAGTAAAGTTGATTATGGAAAAGCAGGTGTTGATGAAGCGCAAATCCGCTTTGGACGGATTAACGTCTTCGCGTTCGTTTCGAAGGTGGATGACCTTCAAGCCCACCGCGCCTGCCCTGGCCAAGTGCTGCGTAACAACTTGGGCAAAGCGGCCCAGTTGACAGTGTCAAGGTTGGCAAAACACGCCGCCATTGGAAATGCCAGCCAGGGATTTGCCGATCGGATTCTCTAGGCGATAGGAAATTGAGGCGGAAATGGCAGTTCTTCCGGCGTAGGTTCTTCAGGGTGCGGCAATTCCGGTTCGGGCTCAGATACCGGCGGGCGTTCAGGCTGCGGCGAAGGTGGCTGTTTTTCCGGGAGAACGGGCGCTTGGCCGGGGGATTCAGGCTGTGAGGTTAAGCGATTCATCATTGTAACGCCTCTTCAGGGCAATAATCCGGCTTCAGCCTATTCCCTGCTGCCTGGCATGTATTGATATCCCGCAGTTGAACGCTGATGTGCTCAAGTTCTTCGAGCGGTGCGCCTTGTGTCCCGCTTCACGTCAAACTCCCATGGCCTATAACGCTTTCCGGACTTCTCCCTCAGTCGCGCGGCGGGAGTTAACTGACCCGTCTCCCTGAATGCAGCCGAGACTAACGGTATGCATGCTGTGTATCAAATCCGTTTGAATTTGCTCTGGAAGCAATGCGGCACAGACCAACATTAATCTTCGTATCCGCCCATGTCGAGAATCACATGAATCAATAAGCGCTTGAGACATTTGTTTGAACATAAATGGAAGCAACTTTTAAAAAATAGATAAGCCAGAACAAAATTAAGCACAACTTCTTTTATTAAAAGATATTTGGTTGTATGAGCCTACTGCATCTCAGCGCTTTTAATTCGATGCCTGAAAATACAAATTATTTATAGCGGCTCAAACTCATGTCAGTTGCTCTCAGCTGCTATGTAGGATGCCACATTCGCAAAAAATCACGTTACGTTATAAAAACAAAACAGAACTACCGACGGGAACGACTCATGTCTTTTAACCCGCAAAGAGGAAGACGTTCCACATCGGTCCACACTAGTGATGCCGCTAAAAAAGCCGCTACATTGCATATTGCAGAAAATCATTCCTTGAAGCCAACGGAGAAGTATTGCCCAGTCGCCGTAGTTGTATTTGAATCAGTGAGCCGTCGGCAACGAATAGTTTGAATTGGACTTACTTGATGCAAAGTCGGTGTCTCCTGAAGACAACGGCCGCATCGAATCGAGTTTTCTAAACGACCGGTCTTTCCTAAACGACTGCAGGCAATCAGAAAGCAATTCTACCTTCGTGTTTCAACTCAATTTCATAAAATGCGGATGACAAGAGCCGTTTTAACCAAATTTTTTTATCGATTCAATCTGCAACAAACGCATCTATAAGATAAATTTATATAGCATCCATACAGCATCTTTACACATGGAAGCTTCTCTAAAAGACACCTTATAAAAGAGAAATGCTTCACGTAATGCAGGTGATGTAAATCAAACAACCTATCTGGATGATGTCACTTTTTTAACCATGACGTCATAGACTAAGTCCCTCAACAGGAAAAAGAGAGCAAGCTGCAGTTCATTTCGAGACAGGAAAACCATCACAGTGCAAGCCGATAAGCGACTGTGTCCTTAAATGAAGGAGAAGAACGTATGCCTGTCCACTCTATGACTAACAACGAAGCCACACTTTCCGCAGAAGAACACGGACCCGGTCATATTCCGAGGTTCCAGACCGATTTGAAGCAATGGCGAACATTGCTGGCGGTTGTTCGGCATGGAAGTTTCGCTAACGCAGCGAGCCATCTCAATGTTAGCCAGCCGGCAATCAGCTACACGATTGCAAAAATGGAAGATCAGTTGGGCATGTGCCTGCTGCAGCATAAGGGGCGCCGCGCCGAACTGACTGAATCCGGACATTTTCTGCTGGAACGGGCGCGCCACTTGTTACTTCAAGCAGCGGCTTTGGAGCGAACTGCCGAATCGATACGGTTGAGCGTTCGACCTGTCCTGGCTATCGGCGTTGAATCTGACTTTTTCATCGATTGGCTGCTCCCCAAGCTGAAGAAATTTTCGCTTGAAAATGGAAGCAGCCGAATCAGGCTTACAGAGTTGAGCAGTCGGGGGCTTGAAGAAAATCTTTGCGCTCAAACCATCGATCTGGGCATTGCATGCAGAATCCCGCCCGGATTCCTGGGCGAACATCTGCTGGAAACAAAATATGTCCCCGTCGCGCATCCAGACCATCCGCTTCATCAGCTAAACCGCCCGTTGATCAAGGAAGACCTCGAGCGCGAGGTGCAAATCGTGACCGATCGCAGTGGCTTGAGCGAGGCCAATCCGGACTTGCTCGCCGCAGCCGGCATACAATGGAAAGTCAACAGCATCGTGACGGTAGAAGCTGCAGTAATGGAGAACTTGGGCTATGCGTGGCTACCGATGATGCGTGTCGAAGCCGCCATCAAAAGACGACAATTGGCGCTGTTGCCTCTAGCAGAAGGTCAGGTTCGCATGGTTCAATACTTTGCCATCTACGCACGCCCCGAGGCACGACAAGCAAAAGCATTCTGCGGGATGCTAAAGCATGCGAGTACGAGCAACATGATGAACTCACTCGCATTGCGATGAAATCGTTCTTCAAAAAATAAGGACCTCGAACAGGAAGGCAAGAAAGATCATCGACGCAGCGTTAATACGGCGAAATCGAGCGCCATCGAAGCAGACGAACCACTTACACCTTTTCATGGCGCATACGATCCTGGTCTGATTGCCAAAAACCAGACCACCATGGTCGTTCGCCATGGGTCTTCATAAGAAGCACTTTTCGGACCAGATGCTTGGGGATCGCATTCGGAGACCATCCGAGTGCGGAAATCAGCAAGTAAGATTTATTGCGACTTCGCGTGGCAAGCGACACTTGATATTGCTTCTTCCTTGAATCAATGCGCATCCGAATCAAAAGCATTCTTTCCGTGAGAACGACATGCTTTTAGCAGTCGGCTCATATGTTCATCATCCTCCGCCATGATTGAACTCGGAGGTACCCGTTTTTTCATGTGATTTTTTAAACTTGCCCGCGTTTGACTCGCGAGCGAGCAAAGATCCATCATCATGAGGCGTGACATATGCCCGCGAAGTCCAACTCCAAAGGCAATATAAGGCCAGATCATGGGACGAAAAAGAGGATGATAGAAGGTATCGGCGCAGCCTGAAGTCATGACGCATGGCTCAGGCCTAGGCTGCAACCGCGTTACGCTTTCGGCCACAAAATTTAATCCGCACCAGATTGAAGCTGCATGACTGCGCCAGTAACGCGGGTTGGATTCGAAAAGATACACATTCCCGGTATGCTCTTCGATACGCCCATCCACATTCATGACCCCTTCATATCCGCTTTCCTTGCAAATGGTATAGGCCGCCTGCTCCAGGTAATCGTTTTCAATGAATATGATTTTCGCCTCGTCGTTCTGAGGATAGATGCGCTGCTGAATTGCGATTGCTTGGACTTGTCCCTGGATGGATAAAAGATTCAGACCAACGTCAACGCCCTTGATAAAGCGCTGCACCACGAGAGGGGCGTATTGATAAGCATCATTGGCAACAATGCGCCCCCGGTAATCCAGTTCATTGAAAATCAGGTGTACTCCCGTGGAAGCCTGCTGGTCAAGCGGCTTCACAATGAATGGCAAGCCAATCTTTTGCGCGACGGCAGAGAAATTGAGCTTCTCCTTCGATTCTATCAATTGCGATTCTGGCACTCGCAAGCCATGGTCGCGGCAAAATTCATAAAAACGCCATTTATTATCAAATCGATCCAGCATGGAACCGTCAGGAGTAGGCGCAATGCGAACGTTTAAGCGACGGCGCACGCGACTGATTAGACGCGCGCCTTCACAGTCGGAGCACAACATCACCAAGTTTGGCATGGCTTCGCAAAGCTGATTCACTGCATTCACAAACCGGTCATCTTCCGCTCCATCGAAGTCCGTTTCCAGTTGACCGGAGCAAAGGTGCGTCAGGCGCAGATAGCGCGTTCCACGGGCGCACACCGCAATGCAATTTGCATCAGTGTAGGCATGGAGAGCGAGCAGCACTTGGATTAGAAGGCCTCTTCTGGCTCCTACCACAACGAAATCTTCACCGCTAGCCATGAATTTCAACGATCAAAGTTCGGCAATCCGCCGCCGCCAATCATACGTCCTGTCAGGCATACTCCCGTTTTACACTAGCATGATGAGCCTGGCGCCAACCGGAAATCACGTAATGTGACGCTTGGCAGGTAAAAATGTACTTCCGTCCTCCGCCATGGATTCGATCGACACAAAGAAATCTCACTGTCGCATCGCCATGCCTGCCGTGAACCGTCGTGACTACCATATTTTCGAGGTGTCGGGCAGGCCGGCAATTACTGAAATTCATGTTCCCTCTTTTCTTTCAAGTATGGTGGGATACCATCGTTTCACCAGGCTTTTGTCTGTTCCGGCTTCGTCTCCTTCCCTGCGACCGAGCAAGATGCTTGGCGATATTGCGCGATGCAAAATTGGCACCCACAGCAAAGCGCATGACCGGTCCAAATGACGTTGCCGCAATGGGCCCGGTAAAGAACAGCCCAGGTATGGAAGATTCAAAATGCACAGACAAATCAGGGACACGGCCTATGAGTTTGAGCCGGTCGACAAGCACGTCACTCAAGAACGGTATACGGCCGACATCGGCCTTATATCCAGTTGCCGCAATCACATGGTCCACATTGATATATCGATGCACGCCGTCCATGGATGCCAGCTCCAATTGCACACGACCATCATGCACCCTCGCGTCTATCAGTTCACAGCCTGACAGCACAGCCAAATCTCGGGCACGCTCTTTCATGAACCACCCTCCAGACGGGCCGAGATACCTGTTTGCATACACGCTTCGCTTTTCATTCGGTAAATAACGATAGATCCATGGTACTTCGCACCAAATCTTGCTTTCCCATCCTGGGCCAATCCCGGAAATAGGCAGACGCAACTGGTTCAAGAAGGATCTCGCACCATCGCCCCACGGACTACCGAAATTAATCTGCGGCTTGCGAGCAATCAGCTGCACCTTTGTCTGGTTTTCATGCAGCAGAATGGCAATATCCGATGCGGATGATCCACTCCCAACAACTGCCACCTCCTTTCCCCGATATTTTTGTAGATTCGAATTTTCGGCACTATGAGAAAGCAGTTCCGGAGGCAAGGACTGCAACTCTTCAGGAATATGGCGGAAGTAATCCAGGCCCACGGCGATTACCACTCTGGATGTGACAAACACCTCACCGCCTTGCAGCCGAATTTGATAGTGGTGGCCAGAGGGTGTGATAGCCGCTACGTTATCTTCTTCCAAAGTAGGGACAAAACGCTTTTGGAAGGTGAGACCGTAATCGCAGAAAATTTCGAGCGGGATGGGGAAATCAATATCCTCATAAGGCAGGCCGCGCTCTTTGCAGTACTGCCTTAACGGAAAGCTCCTATCCGGATCATATAGGCTGGATGAAAAGCCGGCGGACTTCAGTAACATCCCCTTCGGCATATTGGCGAACCATCCATGCATCGGCTTGCCAATAATGCGAAAGTCCACGCCATATTTTCGAAGATGCGCGGCAATCGACAAACCATATGGACCAGCTCCTACAATGGTGACATCAGTTTCCCGGCTCATCATTCGCCTTTCTTAATCGGAGTACGACAACAAATTGCGCAGAGAAGAAATTGAAGGAATCTCGGTACGATTTTCATATTTTTGACCACACTAAAAACCCGACCTTATTTACAGCGTATGAAGTCTCCCGCGCTTCGTCTTGCGGCTGATCAGACGCCATGGAAGTTCTGGCAGCCGATGACTTCAATGGACGGATCGACGAAGACAGTCCGGTTCGATGGAAGGCTAGAAAAAAAGCTGGATCAAGTTCATACTCAAGGATCGCGCTTTCTATGAAGACTGGCGACTGCTAGCAGTGTGTGGCCGATAATCTTCAGGTCCATTACGAAGCTGCGCTCATGAACATATCGGACGTAGTAATCGAGTTTGATTGGCATGATGGTTTCAACATAGCTTCGCTCAGGATCGTGAGATTTCCCGAGAATTGCATTTTCTTCCTTGAACTCGATCGATGCCCAATCCGTGATGCCCGGCCGAACCGACAGCACCGCATCGCGCAACGCTTTCGGATATTTCGCGACATAGCGAACCACTTCCGGACGCGGTCCAACCAGACTCATGTCACCGAGTATCACGTTGATTAGCTGCGGCAGTTCATCAAGCTTGAAGCGGCGCAGCGCGTGGCCAACGCGGGTGACCCGCTCATCCTCGCCGATAGTGAGTTGTCCTTTCGCCTCGGCATTGAGCGTCATGGTTCGAAATTTATAGATACGAAATACGCTACCGTGAATCCCCACACGCTCCTGACGGAAAAAGACTGGCCCGGGCGAATCGAGCTTGACGACTGCCGCAATGAGGATGAGGATCGGCGACAGGATGAGCAGGCCCGACAGGGCCGCGACGAAGTCAAATATTCGTTTCGTCAGCATAGTAGTTCACGCATGGTATCGATGACGCGTGTCTGGTCCTCGTCAGTCATCTTGGTATAAAGCGGTAGACTCAGCATGCTTTGATAAGCGGCTTCCGCCTCCGGAAACTGGTCCGGCTCCAGTCCGTAACGTTGGCGCCAGTACGGATGCCTATGAAGGGGAATATAGTGCACGCTGGTACCGATTCCCTGCCTGGAGAGATGCTCTATCAGTTCATTACGACTTATGGGCGCCTCCTCCGTCAGCCGGACAACATACAAATGCCACGCGTGCTGGCTATCCCCGTCCGCGTCAGCCGGGAGGACCAGCGGCAGGTCGGCCAGCGCTTCGTTGTAGCGGGCAGCCATTCTCTCCCGGCGCAAGAGAAACCGATCAATCTTGCGTAATTGCTCGATGCCCATTGCCGCCGCAATATCGGTCAGGTTGTCCTTGAAGCCCGGTGCCACAACCTCGTAAAACCAGCTGGGAGTGGTTGAGACGAATCTGTCAAATACATCCCGGCTGATGCCATGGATGCGCATGATTTTGACGCGCTCCGCAATCTCAGGATTTTTGGTCACAACCATTCCACCCTCCCCGGTTGTCATCGTCTTGTTGGCATAGAAGCTGAAGACGGTGGCGTCGCTGTCAAGCGTGCCGACAAGGCGGCCTTTGTAACGGGTAGGGAAAGCATGCGCTGCATCTTCCACCACATAAAGCTTGTTGACCCTGGCGATATCAATGATTTCGTCCATATCGCATGCCAAGCCTCCATAATGCACCGGCATGATCGCTTTGGTTCGCCGCGTGATGGCACCCTCGATCCGAGACGGATCGATGTTCAGCGTGATCGGATCGATATCAACCAGCACCGGATCAGCGCCAAGGTAGCGTACGACCTCGGCAGTGGCCGTGAACGTCAGCGTCGGCAAAATCACTTCATCTCCCGGCCCGATGCCGAGCGCTTCCAGCGCCAGATGCAAGCCAGCGGTTGCAGAGTTGACTGACACGGCTTCCGCATTCGAATCGAGATAGCGGGCAAAGCATTGTTCAAATTCCTTGGCTTTTGGGCCGGTCGTAATCCAGCCCGAGCGCAGGCACTCAGTTACAGCGTTGATTTCACGTTCGTCAATATCGGGGAGCGCAAAGGGGAGAAATGGGCTATTCATGGCATGGCTCCATCTATTGGGCTGAATGCACGTCGCTTGCGGCTGGCTTCGGTATCCAGCACAACGCATGAGTACGCAGAAATGAAAAGACGTTCAACACGGGGTATAAGCGCGGCGACAGCCGCGTCGCGGCGCGGCTGATAGGCGGCGCCAATGTGACGCGTCGCATTACCGGAGACGACATGGGAAACAACTCCCGGATTCGCCGCATCGATACCCCACGTACATCCGGATTTCGCGGATTGTCGTAGCAGAAGTCGTACCAGAGAATCGCGCCGCCCGGACGAGTCATGTCCCACATGCGCTGTGCCAGCTTATGCTGAAAACCCTGGTCTAGGATCGACGAGAACACTGTCGATTGATAGACGATGTCGAACGGTTCGCAGTCCAGTTCCGACGCGTCTCCACCAATCAGCGCCAGCTCCTGTGGCAAGTGTCTGCGTGCCCTTTCGAGGCTAGCCGGCAGCAGCTCATTGCCTACCAGATTGGCGGGATCGAAACCCCAGCGCAAAAATCGAAGCAGGTTGCCGCCGCCGCCACACCCCACTTCGAGTAGAGACACTCGTGACAGATCAGTTAAACCTGCCTCCGCGAACAGTTTCAGCATCAGTCGTTCGGACTCCATGCTGGCCAGGTGCACATCCGGCCTTAGCCAAGAGTAACGCTGCGCATCCTCTCTGGCATCCCGAACGGCATAGCGCGAAACGATCGCATTCACTTCCGCATGGCTTTCACTATTACTCATTGGGCGCTCCTGCCAGGCTGTTGGGCATCCGTGCCGCTTGCATGACACTCAGAAATTTTTGAGCAAGCACGGCGTAGTCATGATGTGCATGGACATAACGTTTTCCGAGCTGTCCCATGTGCTGCCGTTCCGGCGCCGCCAATCGCATCAATCGTGCTATCGCATCCGCTAGCGCCGGGGCATCCTCTGGCTTTACGCTATAACCGCAACCGGCATCGGCAACACAATCATTGGGAACCTCGGCTGCATTGATGATCGGCTTGCCAGCAGCCATGTAATCCATCAGCTTGTTGGGGCTGATGCCGAACCGGTACAGTGGCTGCCGCTTCCAACCGATAAACAGAGCGTCTGTTGCGCGTAGCAATTCAGCAATGCAACGCTTGGGAACCGGAGCAAGAAAATGGACGTTGGTCAAACCCAGCTCCCGCGCTCTGCGTTGCAGCATTTGCTTGTCCGGCCCCTGTCCGACAAGAACGAAGTCCACGGGATGGTCGAGCAGCAGCTTCGCCGCATCGAGCAATCCATCAAGCGCGTTAGCCAAACCATGGGTGCCGGCGTAACAGACTATGAACCTGCCTTTGTCGCGACATTCCTTAAGCACTGCGCAATGCTCCAGCGGCAGCTCCCCTGCCTCAGCTTGCCATTCGTCGAGTTCGATACCATTGGGGATGTAATGAAACTTCTCGCGTACCATGCCTCGCTCGCACAAGTGCTTGTCAGCAAAAGGGAGCATGCTCACAACCGAGTCGGCACGCCGGCAGGCATAGTCCTCGCCCAATTGCAGGCTGAGGACAAAAGGATGTAAAGCCGACATCTTTCCCAGTTCCATCGGCGACAATGGCCAAAGGTCATGTACCTCATAGACCAGCTTGCCGCCGCTCAGTCGAGCGATTGCGCTGGCCGGGAAAATATCCCAAGTGTAGGTGGAGGAAGCAATCACCACATCAGGCGAAAAGCGGCGCGCCAGCAAAGATCGCATCCGATACAGCCGATTGACGAAGGAAGCCATGTTCACGGCCCGGCGCAAGCCATTTCCAGAATAGGAAGGCGTCCTCAGCCAGATGTAGCGGATGCCATCGATCGACTCTTCTTTTACCTTGCCGGACATCTCAGGCGCCTTGCTGCGCACATGCGACGCGCTCGCCGCCACGACACTAACCTGATGACCAGCACGTACCCAGTGACGTGCCAGATAATGGGGGCGATACTCCATCCCGTGGAATGGCGAGCCGGCGTAATGATTGATATAGAGGATACGCATGTCCCTCTACCCTTCCCTTGCTGTCAAACGCGAACCAGCAGTCAACTGGAAGATGGCGGAACAGCGCTTTCCATCGACAACCCGATCGATATCTCTTCGTGAATAGGCGGGTCGCAAAGCAATGCCGATTTTGCCCCTTCGCCGAGTTTCGCTGCAGGTTTTCACCTGGTCGACAAGCGATTCCTTGATGCGTCGGACGCCATCCCCTTGTACGATAACGATATGCACAACGTCCATCCCCTCCATCGCTGGATAAGTGAATCAATAGCCAAGCAAATCCCGGTACAACGCAACCAGCTTTTTCTCTTCGCAATCCCAGCGATACTTGCTTTCAACGGCGAGACGGCCGTTTTTGCCCATGCGCGCAACCTCCTCCGGGCGTTCATGAAAATGCCTGATCGCCGCGGCAATGGCTTCCGGATCATTCTGATCAACACAAATGCCGCATTCGTTGCCCTCGATTACTTCACGCCACAATGGGAAGTTTGAGGCGATGACAGGCACTCCTGCTGACATGTACTCGAACATTTTGATTGGCTGTGAATTGACGAAATTGGGAACGTGGTGCAGCGTAACCAATCCAGAAAAGCTTCTTGCCATGATTTCCGATATTTTTTGACGGTCAACGAAACCGTATTCTTTTACTCTGCTCCATCCGACGTAACGCATGACTTCATTTCTGACTGCGTCCTTTGCAAATTTTCCAGCGAGAAGCAGGCGTGACTGTGTCCTACCAATCGCCTGCACAACTTCACGGATGCCTCGAATTTCATCGATCCCGCCCACGTAGCAGACACTGTCACGCGGATTGGTTTCATCTTCGGACTGCGGGCTGAGTTCACCGATCAGCGGAAAGTTGTTGATCACCACGACCCGCTTCGCGATGCCATCGAACAGCGATCCGATGAAAGGCGTCGCTGCGACAACAGCGGCAAGGCGTGCGACCCCAAAGTTCTGAAGCCATCGGGCGGCACTGGCCAGTATCCACCTCGCCGGCAGCGGTACCCAATCCTTGGAATGAATCTCACCGGGAAGATCTTCATGCGCATCGAAGATCACTTGCTTGCCGGCGCGCGCCAGCATCAGGCCATAGGGCATCAGCTCCGGATCATGAAAGTGGTAGATATCCGCATCAAGTTTCTTCGCAGCCGAGTAACAACGCCACGCGTGAACCGACATTCTGGAGAATCGTCTACTTTCCGGTACATAAGTCAGGGGATGCAAGGTCACGCCGTAGCCGGCGGCTTCTGATACATCGGCCGCAGCTGCATTGATGACCAGATGGGTGTCAAAGCCAGCTGCCGCTAGCGACACGCACTCCTTGCGGAATATGCGAATATCCAGGCCATGATGTGCCGAGGACATATGGCATATTTTTTTCATGACACCCTCGCTACCGCTTTTTCCGCCGCGTTGGCTCTGACCGGCTTGGCTAGCCATGCCAGCATCAAGGCTTCATCCAGTAGATTGCTGTCGCTTGAAAGGGCCGCATCCGACAACAGGTGGTCGAGATCGGCGCCTTTCTGCAAATGGCCGGTCAATATCCGCCGGTGATCGAAGATCAGGCATCTCAGGCGAGTACTGATGCCGTTCTGAATCCACGATTGCGTCACATCGAACCCTCTTTTTTTCCGATTCAGCCTGATCGAATCCGGTACAGTCCCCGCGGTGATCTTGCGCAAAGCCCATTTGCCGTAGCCGTTGCTGATCTTCAGCCTGGCAGGAAGCGCCAGCGCCATCTCGAGCAGGCGATAATCCATGAACGGTAATCGGCTCTCCACGCCGTAGCCCATGGAATTACGATCTTCATAGCGCAGCAGGGTCGGCAGGCTCCATTGGCGCACATCGTCGATCTGCCTGGCAGACAAGGTAAGATCGTGGGCGCCCCACAAGTTTTCGAGGGTCGACTGCCAGTTCAGCAAACGGAAACCCGCATCGGCATTGCGACGGTAGCGGTTCAGGTTTTCCCAATACATGCGCGCCTGGCTGGCCTCGTGCAGCATCATCAACCCGAATGAACAGACGTAGCCGACGATATTCTGGAACTCGTGCCTGCGTACTGCCTCCCGCAAAGCAACGACGAAGAATTTTCGGTAGCCGGCAAACAGCTCATCCCCTCCCTGACCGCCGAGCAGTACCTTGAAGCCGGCCTGCCGAGCGATTCGATACACTTGATTTTGGGCTAATAAGCTTAGTCCGGAGAATGGCGCCTCTTGAAATCCCATGGTCCGCTCGAGCGCATCGCCAAGCGCTCTGCGCCCGACACTGGGCCAGACATAGGTGACGTCAATGCCGGTTTCCCGCCCGAAGCGCTCAACGGCAGGACCTTCCGACGCTTGTGCCGTTGGTGATCCATAAGTAAATCCGCGCAATTGCGGGACTTCTTTCGAAGCAAGCGAAGCGACCGTGGTTGAATCCAATCCGCCGCTTAGCGACACCGCGACAGGCACATCGCAACGCAGCCGGACGCGCACTGCATCTTCCAGCAGGTGCTTGCAGCGCTCAAACAATTCATCGTCAGTCATGGAGAGGACCGACTCGGCAGCCATGGCGACCCGCTTCCGCAAGTCATACCACGCTCCCTCGGTCACGTGCGTTCCTGCCTCTGTGATCCGGATCCGGGTCCAGCTGCCCGCCGCGACACTACGCACGTTGATGAACGGCGTGCCGGTTTCCGCAGTTTCAAATACCTTGTATCGTGCACCGCGAGCACAATACTCGGTATCAATCTCCCCGCCAACTTGACCGGCAACGGCAGAGACCGAAGAAGAAAAAACGATTCCTCCTTCAGGCAGATTTCCCCATGCCAGCGGCTTGACGCCAAATCGATCTCTTACCAGCCACAATTCGCCCGACAGCGGATGGAATGCGGCAAACGCGAACATGCCGTTGAAACGGGGTAGCGCATCAAGGCCCCATTGCGCCCAGGCCTTCAATAGCACTTCGGAGTCGCCTGACGATCGAAAGGACCATCCCAGACTTACAAGCTCTCCTCTTATTTCGGGATAGTTATAGATCTCTCCGTTGTAAGTGATCCACCAGCCGGATGCCGTATCATGCATCGGCTGATGCGCCAGCGCCGACAGGTCGATGATCGAAAGACGGGCATGTGCCAGCGACACGTCAAATCCGCGGCATTGAAAGTTCTCGATGCCGTGGCTGTCAGGCCCTCTAGCATTGATCAGTGCAAGTTCGTCCCAGGGAACAATTTGCCGCCCATGGCTCATACTCTGCCTGACGACTGATCCAGCGATTCCGCACATTGCAGGAGGCCTACGAAATAATGAGTGGTTCGAACGAAATGTCGTCGAAGGCCGGCAGAACGCATTGCCAGCAGGCGGCTTCACATTTCTTGGCTTCTATCCATTCGAGAGGAATGCGCTATGCGTGCAGCGTCGTCTTGAACGCAGGCACTAATGGTCTTCGGCGGGTCGCAAGCAGCGCGTCGCTAATAAATGCGACGTCTCCTTCATCCATATACGGACCTATCGGAAGGCTCATGACTTTCTGTGACATCTCGATGGCGACCGGCCATTGCTCCATAAGACAAGATTGCGCATAGGCCGCTTGGAGCGGTATCGGGACAGGGTAATGCACTGCAGTAGGAATGCCCTTTTCCCTGAGCATTGACTGCACTGACTGCCGGTCCTCAACGGCCACGGTGTACTGCGCAAAAACGCTGGTGCGATCCGGCCGAACTTGCATGACTTCCATGTAGTCGCTCAGCGCGCCGCTATAGTACGACCCCAATTCCTGCCGGCGCTGGACTTCCCAATCGAAGCGTTCCAGTTTCGCCAACACGATCGCGCACTGAATCGTATCCATGCGTCCGCCAACGCCAACGCGCGTATGTACATAACGCTTCGACTGTCCGTGAATTCGCAACTCACGCATGGCAAGCGCCAGCTGAGCATCATTGGTGAAAATCGCGCCGCCGTCGCCATAGCAGCCGAGTGGCTTGCTTGGAAAAAAGCTGGTACAGCCAATTGTCGATAAATTGCAGCTTTTTCGTCCCTTGTAAACGGCGCCGAAGCTCTGCGCCCCATCTTCGATTACTGGAATTCCGTATCTGTCAGCGATGGCATTGATCTCATCCATGTCGGCAGGCTGGCCATACAAAGAGACCGGAATGATTGCGCGCGTCCTTTCGCTGATGCTCTGCTCGATCAGTGATGCGTCGATATTGCAGGTATCCGGTTCGATATCGACAAAGACTGGTGTCGCGCCTAACAGGACAATGACTTCGGCAGTCGCTATGAAGGAAAACGACGTGGTGATCACTTCATCGCCCGGCTTGATGCCGATTGCCATCAATGCAATAAGCAGCGCTTCGGTTCCGGAAGCAACCGTGATGCAATGGCGCGCCCCGGTATAGCTGGCAAGCTTCGCTTCCAACTCTTCCACCTCCGGTCCCATGATGTAATTTCCGTGGTCAAGAACCGACTGAATCCGTGCGCCGATTTTCGGGCGGAGTGCTTCATATTGGGATTTAAGGTCAATGAATTCCATATCGTTTTTCAGCCTCATGGTTGTTTGTGTTTGCCGATATGTCAACTTTCTCAGGATCACCGCTGATAACGCAGAGACCGTCTTGCAATATGTAATGGTCTCCGGTGTGGGGACAAACGGCTTCCCCATTGCCCCGAAGCGGCAATTCAAGTTTTTCACCATAGCGGCTCATCCAGCCGATTTGACGTGCGGGCACGCCGGTCATCAGTGCATAGTCGGGGACATCGCGGTTGACGACCGCCCCTGCAGCAACGAAGGCATACTGGCCCACCGTCACGCCACATATGATGGTGGCATTTGCGCCCAACGAGGCGCCGCGTCGTATCAGGGTCTTTCGATATTCCGATTTCCGGAGCACGGCGGCGCGAGGATTGTAGACATTGGTGAACACCATGCTGGGTCCGCAAAACACGTCATCCTCAAGAGTGACTGCGTCATAGACCGACACGTTGTTTTGAATCTTGACATTGTCGCCAATCACTACGTCATTACCCACATACACGTTTTGTCCGAGCGAACACGACTTGCCGATACGGGCACCGCCGCAGACATGTGAGAAGTGCCATATCCGCGTGCCATGCCCGATGGTGGCCCCGCGATCGACAATTGCACTTGGGTGAATTGCATCCGGAATCGCCATATTCATCTCAGTACTCCATGGGTAGCGCTATGCGTTTTCCGTCACGCGCAGACAAGTAAGTCGCGATCAAAACCTCCAGCGTTTTCAAGCCCTCCCGCCCGTCGGTCTCCGGTTCGGCCTCTCCTTGCAGCACCTGGATGACGTTTTCGTAATACTGGGCGTGGCCCATGCCGTACACCGAGTTGGTCTGGTAACTGGCTTCATGCACCTTGGCGTCATCTGCGCAATGATCCTCGAATTCCCAATGCTGCACTTCGTTGAGCGCTACGCCGCCGATGCGTACCGTTCCCTTTTCACCAAGAATGGTAATGCTGCCTTCCAGGTTTTTCGGATACGTAAGCATGGTGACATTCACGGAGCCAAGTGCTCCATTTCGCCAGCGCAGACTCATGACGCCGGTGTCCTCCACCTCGATGTTGCGTTCCAGCGTAGCGGTATAGGCGTGCAGGCTCTCTACCGGTCCGACCAGCCACTCAAGCAGGTCGACATAATGACTGGCCTGATTCATGAACGCGCCGCCGTCGTATTCCCAGGTACCGCGCCACCGCGCGCTGTCGTAATATTCCTGAGGCCGTGTCCAGAACACATTGACATTGACCATGTGGAGGCGGCCGAAGCGGTGCTCTTCCACTGCCCTCTTCAGCAGCTTCAGCGTCGCATTACGCCTGTTCTGCTTTACCACGAACAGGTGAACACGTGCCTCGTCACAGGCGGCCACCATGCGCTTTCCATCTTCCCATCGAGTTGCCATCGGTTTTTCCGTCACGACATGCTTGCCCGCTTCGGCAACGGCTATCGCTTGCCGCGAATGCAGACCTGACGGTGTAGTAAGGATATAAGCGTCTGCATCAGATTCGGAAAGCATGGTGCTAAGGCTCTTATAAGGCCGTGCGCCGGTAATGGCGACGGATTCTTCCAACGCGCGCGAATCCGTGTCGCAAACCCCGACGAGGTCGCAGCGATCTTGATGCTGTTTTAGTGCAGCAAAATGGTTTCTGGAGATGCGGCCGCAGCCGACCAGTGCGAATCGGATCTTTCTGTCGATTCGCCGGATGAAAGCGCCTTCTGCGAGAGGTGCGGAGTGGTATTGCATGTCATGCCTTTCAGAGCGTTAGGACTTGACGACGTTGTGCAAGTGACCTGGGTAGACGCCGCGTGTGTCGACGATAACTTTGGCATGCTTCTGTATCAAGCCATAGTCAAATGAGCTATGGTTCGTTGCCAGAAGTATCAAGTCATAAGACTCGATTGCTTCGGTGGTCAGATCGACACTTTCCAGATCGAAGTGATGCTCGCGCATCTTTGGAAAAACCGGGACATGAGGATCGGAATAAGCGATCTCCGCGCCCTTGCTGCGCAATATTTCCATTAGTTTCACGGAAGGGGATTCGCGCATGTCGTCGACGTTCTTTTTATAGGCAATTCCCAATATCAGGATCTTGCTGCCCTTGACCGATCGACCACGGTCGTTCAATGCGCTCGCTACCTTATTGACCACCCATTGCGGCATGTCGTTGTTTATTTCGCCCGCCAATTCAATGAAGCGGGTATGCAAGCCGAACTGGCGTGCTTTCCATGTCAGATAAAATGGATCGATCGGAATGCAGTGTCCCCCGAGCCCCGGCCCTGGATAGTACGGGGTGAACCCGAACGGTTTGGTAGCCGCCGCATTGATGACTTCGTAAATGTCGATATTCATTCGGTCGGCAATGATCTTCATTTCATTGATCAAGCCGATATTAACCGCTCGGTGAATGTTCTCCAGCAGCTTCGTTAATTCCGCGGCGCGCGTCGAGCTGACCGGCACCACTTCATCGATGGCAGATGCATACAGGGCGATCCCAGCCCTGCAGCATGCCGGCGTGGCGCCGCCGCATACCTTGGGAATGGACCGGGTTTTGAAGTTGGGATTGCCCGGATCTTCGCGTTCAGGAGAAAAAACAAGAAAGATATCCTCACCTACCGTGAAGCCCTTGGATTCAATACGAGGGCGCAATTCCTCATCGGTCGTGCCGGGATAGGTTGTGCTTTCCAGAGACAGTACTTGGCCGATGCGCAGGTGTGGTACCAAAGCCTCTACCGTACCAAGAATAAAGCTCAGATCGGGCTCCCGATAGGCATTCAAGGGCGTTGGCACACAAATGATGATCGCGTCCACCTCCGAAGCCCTCGAAAAATCGGAGCTTGCTTCGGAGCCATTGCGACGCGCATACGCAATCGATTTTTCAGAAATATGTTCGATATAGCTTTCACTATTATTCAGCTTATCCACCTTCCCTTGCTCGATGTCGAAGCCAATTACCCTAAAGCCTGCATAGGAATACCTCAGCAGCAAAGGCAAACCGACATAGCCGAGTCCCACTATGCCTATCACGGCGGTGCGGTCTTCGAACTTCGAGACTAAATCATCCAACAGGCTTGATTCACGTTCGACGACAGTTGGTCCCTGTAGCATGCTGCCCTGCTCTTCAAGGTAAGACATGAATCGCTCCTCTTCTTAATACGCAGTTCCAAGGCGGTGTCTGCAGTTTTTGGTGCTTTGCTTCGACCGGCGATCCCGCGGCTAATGCCTCAGGCCTGTCCGGCCCATCATTCGAATCGGCATGAACGGCAATGTCGGCAAGGTTTCCGTGTCATCTGCCTGGCCCGGCACGAGGGCCGCTTCTTTCGTCGCATCTCGTGCATAGCCATGAACAAGCTTTCTCACCAAAATCTTCAGCATGGAGGTATCGTTTGTGGCGCAAGCCACCATCAAATAGGCGACTTGTTGTGACAGCACGTCAGGTTCGATTACATACTCGGTCGTTGTCATGATGCGAGGATGTCTGCTAGGAATGGCATCATTTCCCGCAAACAGCTCTTCAAAGAGCTTTTCGCCGGGACGCAGACCAATGAACTGTATTTCAATATCGCCACTAGGATTTTCCGGGCATTTTTCAGTAAGCCCGCACATTGCGATCATCGTTCGCGCAAGGTCGACAATCTTTACCGGCGATCCCATGTCCATAACAAATACGTCGCCCCCGGTCGCCATGGCGCCAGCCTGAACGACCAGTTGCGCGGCCTCGGGAATGGACATGAAATAGCGCACCACATCGCGGTGGGTTATGGTTATCGGCCCGCCACGCTCGATCTGTTGCTTAAAGAGGGGAACGACAGAACCGGAGGAGCCGAGTACATTACCGAAACGCACGGCACAGAATTTTGTTCCGGACTGCTTGACCGCGGCTGCCTGGAAAATCAGTTCGGCGATGCGTTTGCTGGCGCCCATGATGCTGGTTGGCCGGACCGCCTTGTCGGTGGAAACGAGCACGCAGGTTTTCACCTTGAATCGCTGGGCGGCATTCGCAACGATTTCCGCACCGAGAATATTGTTGCGCAATCCTTCCGCCATGTTTCCTTCGACAAGTGGCACGTGCTTGTACGCGGCGGCATGGTAAATGGTGTCAATCTTGTTGTCGGCAACGACTCGGTCAACGAGGCGGGCGTCACATACCGAGCCAAGGTGGGCGTGTACGACGGCCCGCGGAAACCGATCCCTCAACTGCTGCTGAATGTTGTAAAGCGCATATTCACAATGATCGATCAAGTGCAGTGATAAAGGGTCCAGTGTCAATACCTGCCTACATAGCTCGCTGCCGATCGAGCCACCAGCGCCGGTAACCAGGATGTTCTGGTGGTGTACGCATTTCTTGAACAGGTGCATGTCAGGCTGGATAGGCTCCCGGCCCAGGAGATCGTCGACTTTCAGGTCCCGGATGGAGCGCGTCGTGATGTGCTCATCGGCCAGTTCCATCAAATTGTAGAGCGTCTTCACCTGCGCGCCCGATTTCTGTGCATTGGCAATGATCGCTTTGCGCTGCTCCGGCGTTGCGGAGGGAATGGCGATGATGATCAGGTCGATGTGATGGTGTGCTACGACATCAACCACGAGGTCCGGAGAAAACACCCGCAGTCCGGCAACATTGCGGTTTTTCAGTACCGATTTGTCGTCGAAAAAGCAGGCAAGCCTATATTTATCGCTGACGCGAATGGCGCGCGCGAGCTTGACCCCAGCTTCACCGGCGCCATAAACGGCAACCAGCGGTCCCATGCGCTTGCGTTTTTCGAATTGACTGTCCCGCAGAAGCGCACGTGCCGTCATCCGTGACATGACCACATGGGAAAATGCGACGAACCAGTAGATCATCAACGCGTTGTGCGGAATCTTCAAGTAATTGAAATAGGAGGACAAGAGGTAGATCGGCGCGATAGCAAGCGCAAGTCCGATTCCGGCTGCAATGAGGAGGCATTGATCAATGAAGCGGACTACCGCGCCGTACAGTCCTGTTGCGGCAAATGCGCCGATGGTGATCGCCGTTACCAGCAGATACGGCAGCAGGCCGTACCGTGTGATGGCTTGTGCCTCTCCAACCCTCAACAACAAGGCAAGCATGAAGCATGCAGGTAACGCCACCAAATCGACCAACAACATAAGGCCGATTTTGGCAGGTCTGCTCATTTCAACCATCTTTACGCTAAACGGGTTACTCGATGCGCTTGCCAATAGCATAATTTTTGTCGCCAGATCCGATCTCGATATCCTGCTCATTGATCGCCAACGTCGCTGTGTGCCGGCTCATTATCAATTTAGTTGCTGGCGCTAAAAAAATAAGTCCGAATTTTCGATGGGTGCGCCGCGGAAGACGAGATTTACTTCCAGTTTTTCGATGTTTGTTTATGCAAAAGGCTGGAAGCGGGAAATCGATGGGTACATCATCGGATTAGCAGCTATCCGGGGATCATGGAGGCCCTGCGAAGTAGGTTTTTGGCGAGCACGTCAGCAACGTGACTTTCACTGCCTCATGGAATGCCGACCGCTACCAAGCTAGCCTGAAAGGCGAATTGGGTAAGCGCTGTTATTCGACCATCTTCGTTGTCGGAGAAGCTTGGGTAGTATTTGGCAATGAAGGCCTTGCTTTCCCGGCTTTCATCTCGCAAAAGCCAGTACAGCGCCTTTGCCGGCAAGCCGATTTCAGGACGATATCGGGTCCAAGCCGCATATCCGCCTGTTGCAAAGGCGTCTGTCAGTCCATAGGGAGGGTATCCTTCCCTGCATTCGCCTGTCCCATTGTCATACGCAACCCGAAACCAGCCGTTCGCTCCGCTCCAATAATTCGCAAACAGGGGTTTGGCCACATCGCCATTCCAGATCACCGCGAGCAGATTATTGGCAAAGCTGGTTGCCAAATCGTTGCCGGGCAAGTCGTCCCTGGAGAGAGCAAATAGGATTTGCAGCGCCTCCCGATTGCGCCCTATCGCATCCAGCGCAGGCACCAGACGGCGTGCATGACTGAAGTCCCACCCAGTATCCTGTCGTCTGGTAACCGCGCTTGGCGAAATTTGCAACTCCGGTTTTTGCGTGCTGCCAGCCTCCTTGCCTATCGTGCATAACGCCGGTTTTTTTTCGTTCTCGTACCCTGCATATTGATTGTCCGCATACAACCGCCAGTAACCACGGTCAATGTCAGCAACGTCAACCGGTCCAATTCGGCTGAAAGGCAAATGCCGAATCGTGACGCGTGACTTGAATAGTCGAAGCAATGCTTTCAAATGAGCCCGTTGCCTCTCAGCGAAACCAGAAGGCAAAGCGGCTGCAGCCGGGCTCAAGTTCCGGACGATTCCCGATAGCTCAGAATAGATGGTGATCATCCATAGGGATTTATCGGTGAAAAAGAGTGCTGATGATGAATTGGTAACGTCATCCGCGCTTGCAGCAGCCTGCCATTTGAGACGGTACACGGTGACCCACCCGCCCCAGCGAAGCAAGTGATCTGCAGCGACGCTAACCGTTTCCTTGATGAAGGCCTTGTCTTCCCGGGTAAGGGACCGTTCCTGAATTGCGAGCGCATTCGCAACCGAGGCTGCCATCGCCAGAAACTGGACGCTACATAGAATGACCTCGTTATCGAGCAGATGATTTTTGTTGGTGCACACGCTTCCCCCTCGACAAATCCAACGCCGGCCCGGCGAGAGAGCGGTACCTTCGGTTAGTGCCGAGTAGCTCTTATTGATCAGCTCAGCAACTTCCCGGAGGCGATGCGTACGATGGCAGCGCCGTGCCATCAACACCATGTTGTGCGCAAAAATCTCGAAGTCATATAGCGCGTAAACGTCTCCGTGGTTCAATAAGCGGTGCTCTAGGAGATCCTGCTGAAGATAGCGCTTAACGCTTGTCTCCCAACTCGTCCAGACCGCTTGCTCGACTTCGCCGCCACATATGAAAATTCCAGCCTCAGCAGGACGATTGCCACGATCAAGCTCAAGCGATCGTAGGTCGGCGCTTAAACCATATCCTCCCCATGACGCCAATATCAGAAAGAAACCCAGCGCCCTTACCATGGCGGCCACTTTAGATGCTCTTTTCTTGCCGTTCAACGGAAGACATTTTAACCATCGCCCAGCGTCAAGACCTTTTCAGATAGGTGTTGTGCTCTCTTGGATTTAACAACGCACCTTTTTGAACTGTGCTTGATGGCTTCACCCCGGATCGCATCCTGACTAGCTCCGCATAGTCATTCGGTGAGCGATTTCGGAAACATGCAATCAGTATCATGTTTGCCCACAAGCCATGCGTGAGGAATGTAGTTGGCAGGTCCGAGGAGGTAATGAGCGAGAATATTGGAATGACGGTCGCGGCAGTAACTAATTCAACGCCTCGATCACCGGCTTTACGCGCACAAGAATCAACGTACTTGAATATAACGGCGGTCATGGCCGCATAAAGGAGCATGCCAGCGAAGCCCGCATGCATATAGCCGCTTCCGATCCACCCAGTATTGGCGCCGGTCAGGTCACTATTGAAGTAGTACCTTCCGATCATATGGGGCGCGTCAAGCGGATAGGGATAACGCAAAAGACCAAGTGTGATCTTGCTGTCTGAGAAAAGTACCCAGTCATGGCTCGAAAAAAATTCGTGATACATGTAGTTGATTTCGGGAGGTAGAAAGAACATTCTTGCGAGCATCAAGGTTCCGAGCCACCCAAATAATCCGTCACTGTTCTCCAGGTTGAACGCCAGCCAAAAGTCTCCGATTGAAAGCAGTATTACCAGCAAGATTCCCAGATTAAATTTGATCGTAAGACTTTTGCTCGAGGAAATGAGATAGATGAAGAGGACAAGAAAAGGATTGAACAACGGCGCCTTGTTTGCGGTGAGCCCAAAAATGAGAAATCCGAAGATCACGTAGAGCGACGCGAACACATACTTTCTGTACAAAAGTGACAATACCAGTCCGATAGGCACGACGACTTTCCCCATAGGAGGAGAAATATACCCAAATATGCCTGGCAGATTGTCCGCCGCATCCGTTCGAAAGTCATAAACCTTGGATAAGTCGAAATTGAGATAAGCAGCGCCCCCCATTGCAAAGATCGAGCCCAGGTATATCAGTACCATGAACAGCAACAAGCGCTGCAAGGCATCCATACTTAGGAAGAAGGATCGCGGGCGATCGATTTTTATGAACCGCAATAAGCCAACGGAAAAGACGAAGGCCGTAACGACCTGCGCCGGATATTCCCAGCTTTTTCCCTCTGCATAAAACAATACCATCATCGGAATCAATATAAAAACCATAGTCAACTGGAAGAACAGTGTTGATGGTTTTTTGAAAGTTGCGGGAATGATGATCGACAATATTATGATCGCGATCACTGCAGCATACCCATTTGTGATGTCTGGCTGAAATACATACCCTTCATAACCATATAAGGGCACAATGAAGTTTTCATATCCGAAGGTCAAGGCTACGAACATAGCCAGATTCAGGAGTAGGAGCATGAATCGGCGGTACATTATTTGACCACCTCACAATAAAGCGATCTTGCGGCGAGGCTTTCCAGGCTCGAGTTATGCCATAACAATGAAAACCTGCCCTTCATTTCCCGTACTGCATTGTTCAATTTGTTGATGTGCTCTAACGCTTCATTCGTAAAACCATATCCCATATAGGAAGTCACCGAGCAGTCCATACATATCAATGGCTGCTGCTTGACCTCCAGCGGCTGACGGCTATGCAGATCGAACATGGTGAATTCCATGCAAGTACCGCAACGAAATCCGGTGTGATCTGCAAAACCAAGAGTGCTGTCGTAACGCAGACCGGTCGCATTCCATACCGCCGGTGTTATCGTCGACCACCTTAGATAGTGATTTCTCCCGCCATTGATGTTCTGTTTGACATGCGCCTTGTCCAGGGCCTCTCGCAGTCTTGACAATCCGGAAAGCGTGGTTCCTACGCTCTGATATGAGCGGTATCCCGGGTGTAGACCGATCTCATGTCTACGGTCGTCGATTCTCTTCATCATCGCCGCTACCGCACCACTGGTGATTTCGCATGTATCATCAAAGAGCGGGTCGGTGATTTCAGGCAAAAAATTGAATACGACCGCATTGCCGGCTTTCTCATTGATGTCCATGATCCAATCAACTGCCAGATAGTATGGATCGCGGTGCCAGTCTCCGAATCGATGGGACAGATAATTCTTAAATGGCCCCAACATCGCCATAGGGTGGCGGTCATGCACAACTTTGCCTACCGTCGAGCGAACCATTCGATTGAATGATTTTGCCGAGGGATGCAAGGGATAATCGACGTCGCAGCTGACGATCATCTTGTATTGCTTAGGACGACGCTTGAGTTGCGGCCATAGATGCGACATCGCGGACCATAGTATCTCGACGTACTCGTCAATGACCGGACGGTCAAGGAAACCTTCTTGAAAGGCGAGCGACGCCTTCGCGGGAAACCTATCATGTATATCGCGCTCCTTGCTCACCGCTTCTTCATACCTGGACAACATATAAAAGGCAGAGCCGAAGACATCAATCCCAAGGGATGCAGATCCCACGTTAGCGTGGAACCCCGGCTGCCCGAAGATGATGGGGACAAATGGTGAAATCAGTTTAGGATCCAGATTGCTGGTTGCCGGCAGAAACCACCATTTCACTGGCTGCGAGGGAAGGGTTTTCGGGCTGAGCCATTCCACGCTTGCCATCCGGAAGAATACGTCCGGCAGCTCAAGCACTTTGTTCTCGGCGCTAATCCTAACCGACGCATGGTGATCGAACTGCACTTGATGATCGATGCCAAGGAACTCATGGAACAATACAGAGCTTATCCACCGGCGTTCCTGTCGACATCCCTCTGGAAACGTCAAGGTGAACATCACTCCTCCTTGATCCCCGATTGCAGGGCTCGCCTTACCCGGAGCAGACGGGACGGCATTTTGCTGATGTTGAAATAAGGCGTCTGAACTGCACCGAAGTGACGAACGAAACGCTCGACTGGCTGCAACATCGATCCCTCGAAATCAAACTTCTGCGTTACGCGGGCTGCATCCTGAATTGCCTGCCAAAGGCACAGGCTCAACGCGCCACTGGAACGCAGTGCGGGATCGGAACCGTTGATCAAGCCGTATGCGCTGTTCTTGTCCCACACCACATAGCATCCCGCATGCCTCCGTCCCTCGCGGTCAACTGCAATGTAGTATTTACGGCAGTTTTGCTTCTGGCATGCCTCATCGATCCGGCGAACATACTCGTCCGAGTAGGGCACCTTCAATCCTTGTCTCTGAAACGTCATGCGGTTCAAGGATAGAAAGTCGGACAATGGCAAGTCGTCGCGCAGTGTAATCTGATGCCGCTCGGATGCCGACTTGCAGTTGCGTCGGACATTGTTATGAAAGCCCGCCCAAACATTGCCCATGTCTTGCAAGTCATTCAGTATGTAGGTGTAACGCGTAGTTTGCTGGAATCCCTGCCAGCAGAATGGCAGCCAGTTTGTTTGGCTGTAATGCCAGTTTTGAGTGAAGTAATCGAAGCGCGGTAACTGTGCGATCAGTTCTTCCATCATTTCCTGGTCCTGTGAAAGCCTTTTTGCATGACTAGCATTTTCATTTAGCGGACGCAACCATGGACCAAGTGTTTGGGTCAGCGCAGGCTGACTAACCACTTTCATGCCGAACTTTCTACGCATGACGTAAGGCATGGAGGCCTTGATTTGTCCACCGCTGGTCACCAGCGCGACGTTCCAGTTCTCGTCTCCCGCGGTAGCGTCTAGCCACCACGCTCGCGAAAAAATTGGAATGGACTCTTCCTTTGCAGAGATTTCGCGATACTGGTCCTTTGCGGATTTCAAAGCCAACCCCTTGCCAATGCTAATTGCCGCATACTTTAGCGATTTATGCCCACGCTTCTTTCATCAAGCAGGCATACCGAGCAGCGATAAATATTGTTGCCGTTCCAAGTCCTAGCAGCCAGAACGGATGACCTAAGCCCCACATCTTCGCCACAATGATAGGGCCGGTTAAAGGAATTGCCCAGATTAATGCGCTCAACGTTGGTTTCCCGATTTCATGCCAGCGGCTGCCCGACACTCGCATCAGATATACGAACATGATCGCGCGGCAGGTAACGCTGCCAACCGCCATCAGTGCAACGGCCGTAATCATGCCGCCAATGGAGGCGCCGGCAATTATCCCCGCCGCACGCACCACGAGTGAAACCGCTTCGAAAACAAGCAGCATGCCAAGCTTGTCAAGCACAGCGAACAAGGATGAAAACGTCGAGGTAATGAAAGCAAGATAGAGCCACGGTGCGAGCCACTGCGCGAAAACGCCGGCTTCGCGCCACTCCTGGCCGAATATCTGGCTGAATATGTCTGGTCCGCTTACCAAGAGCACCAGAATTGGGGGCATGGCGATGTGCGCCAGCCGCGAGTGCATGACGGCAATCAACGGTTCCAACCGGCCCTCGCGACTCGCGTCGGCTGCGTCCGAAAAAAACACGTCTGCAATTGCTTGGCCAAGCAATTGCATGGGAACCGATAGGACGCGGTTGGCGAGAGCGTAGATGCCGGCAACCGCAGGGCTGAAAAGCACGGCAAATAGAATCGAAGGCAGCTCTGCGCCAACTGTGTTGAAGAGCGAACCCCATGTTGAAAACAATGGAAACTGCTTATATCGTATCGCGACCACAGATAGCGAGGAGAACCTTACTCTTTTTAGGTGCGACCAGCGTGCCTGCACCACGCGAAGCACATAAGATGCCGCTCCAATGGCATATCCGGTAATCTGGCCTACCAGCAGCGCCGCTGGGCCAATCGTTGCCCCCCCCAGTTGGATGGCCGCCGTAGCCGCCGACTGGCTCAACCTGGTTTTCGCAATGGGTGCAAATGCTTTGGTGCGGATGGCCCAGCTATGAAAGGCATTGAATATGCCAATCGAAAAAATTCCCAGTGGCAGCAGCCAAAGAAATCTTGCGAGTTTTGGAGTATTGAGGAGATGGGCGATCCGATCTGAATACTTAATCAACGGCACCGCGCAAGCTCCTGCAATCAATACGACGATTCCCAAGCTAAGAATAAGCAAGGCATCGGCTTCTTCGTCACTATCCGGCAATGGAATCGACGCTTGATAGCGCAGACTGGCAATATTGCTAACGATTCCGGCCAACGCTGTGAACACAGCCAGCAGACCAAAGTCTTCCGGTTGATAAAGGCGTGTTAGAACCGGCGCTACCAATATGGTCAGGAGATGCCCGCTGGCGGTACCCGCAACCAGCACGGAAACACCCCGCGCAAAGGGGTTTTTCGGCAGCATGCGACGGACAATGTGCGTAAGCTGGCTCAAGGCTTCTCATCCCGCTTTGGCGCTGACGGTGATTGGTCCTGATTGATCTTGGACGGATGCCAGAGCAAATTTTCTGCAGCCATTAAGCGGTTTCCGTTTCTGGTAACCTTCGAATTATTCTCTTATGGTTGTTACGGCTAGAGCGTCTTCGGTTACATGGATCCAAATCCACCGTGAAGCGGAAACTGATCTTCTTGCTTAGCGTGCATCTCGATATCTTCCGTATTTCACTCCATACCCATATCCATACCGGCTAGCTGTCTTTCCTTTTAAATCGTTGAACACTGTGCCGGTAACCGTACCGCCGGCTTTCGTCAGGCGTCGAACGGTTTCTTCAATTTCGTCCACCGTACTAATGCCATCCCGTACGACGTTGTAGATAGTGCTTGCATGAGTAGCGACGATCATCGCGTCAGCGAAAGCGAGTGCAGGTGCGGTATCGATCAGGATGAAATCGTAGCGCGGCGACAGATTCTCGAGCAGTGCCTCGAAGTTTTTGTGAGCGAGCAATTCGGCTGGGCGCGTTGAAAGCTCGCCGGTGGATATGAAGTCCACGTTTTCGACGACTTGCTGATGGATTGCCTGCTCGACTTTGATCGTTCCGCCGAGAATTTCCGAGAGTCCATTCTCGCGTTCCAAGCCGAAATAGCGGTGCAGGTACCCGGTACGCATGTCGCCATCGATAAGGAGCACCCGCTTGTCAATTGAAGCGAGCACAGCGGCGAAGTTCGCCGAAACGAACGATTTGCCTACTTCAGGCGTCGGGCCGGTAATCAGAATGATGTTGTTTTGTGAATCTGATATTGCCGACTGCAGCAACGTCCGGAAGCTGCGCAAGCTTTCTACAGCGCTGTCCGACGGCGCATCGTAAGGCAGCAGCGACACCTTTTTGGCCTTTTTGTGAATCTGTGCGTACATCCGCTCCTGGTCTTGACTATGCGGGATGGTGGCGCTCACCGCTAATCCAAGCCGGTTTTCCACCGTGTATGGGTCGGGCATTTCCCCACTCATTCTTTTTCTGATGAAAGCGGCGGCGACGCCCAGCGCAATACCCAGCAAGGCTGATACCGATAGGACGGTTGGCTTGTTCGGCTTGACCGGTTTGGTGGGAACCGCTGCCATGTCAAGCAATCGCGCTCCGCCAAGACGGCTTGCACTGACCTGCCGCAACTGCTGTGCCGTGCTTAACAGATTGGTGTAAAGCTCAGTGTTGACCTTGACGTCTCGACTAACGCGCAACACCTCTTGCTCAATGGCAGGCATGCGCTTTATCTTTCCATTGATCAGGTTGAGTTCGACGCTAATGTCCCGGATTTGCTGATTGATGGTTTTCACGGCCGGGTGTTCATCGGCGAATCGGCTCAGCAATTCCTGCCGCTTTTGTCGCAGTTCAACCAGCCTTGTTTGATTCGACGCTGCCTGTTGCACGATCATCTTGGCCTCTTCGCCTAGATCGACTGTTCCATAGCTGTTTCGGATCTGGTTGTACTTCGCTTCGGAATTTTCCAATTCACGTTTCAGCTCTGGTAGTTGCTTGTTCAGGAAGACAAGCGACTTTTCCGCCTCATCAGCCTTGTGATCGACGCTTTGCCGGATATATTCCTGTCCAATCTCATTCACGATCCTGCTGGTGCGCCTCGGATCGCTTCCCTCCAACACGACGTTGATGATCCCCGACTGCTTTCCTTTTTCCGAAATCTTGAGTGAATCTTGCAGGCGCTCGATAGCGTCGATCTGGGGAATACGCTTGAGGCTAAATTCTGTTCCGGGTTTGGCTATGATGCGATCGACCATGACTTCAATGGTTTCTTTGCTATATGGAACCTGAAGCAGCTCTCCTACCCTTCCTGTAATGTCAATATCGTGTCTTCGCTCTCGCAGGCGATATTTCCCATCCCCCAGGAAGGTGAGTAAAAATTCCTTTCCCACGAAATCATCCGGGACATCCAATCGCGAAACCAACGCTTGCTCATCTGCCCATACATAACTCTCCAAACTCTGCATTCCGTGCAGCCCCGACATTGAAAGGTAGGGGTGAAGGCGCGCGATCCAAGCGCCCACTACAGGAAAGTACTTCGGCTCCACGACAATATATGAATGGGTGTTGTTGATAACGCCGTCCAACACATTGCGGGAGCGAAGTACCTCCATCTCAGTGCTCACCCCGACCTTCTTCTCGAATACGCCATTGATGTCGGTAAGTATGCTTCTGCTCTGTATTACGTTTTCATCGACCTGTACCAGCATGTTTGCCTGGTACACCGGCTTTGCGATAAGGGTATAGGCAAATCCGAGCAGCGTAACGAAAACCGCAATGAATCCTATCAGCCAACGATGTTCGATTAATGACTTCAGATAGCTCGCGGCATCTAATGTGTCGTCTTTCTCTTCGTATGTGATCGACATTGGCTGGGATGCCAATCCGTGCGGTACCAATGGTTGACGCGGCTGTTTCATTCGAGAGGGCTGAAAATGGCTGATGGACAATGAGCCGAGTCTCCCAAGGAGGTTGGCTTGTATCTGGTCTTGGTTTCTGGCAGTGAAGAGCGATAGGTCGACCAAGGACGAGGGCATGTCGGCCGGTTCTATTAATGTAGTGATCCCGCAAGCGAAATTTAAGGATGAAATTTCGATGGTTCTCGCCCTCTGCACAGATTTTTATCCGTTTTTTGGATTAATCGGCCCCGTAGCCGCATTGCCATCAGTGACTGCTGTCACGCACGCCTTTTCCATCACTCCCAACGGTGCTCTCTGTCAGAAATATTTTTCAGTCAGGCAATAGGCGCAAACCGAATCACGCCACTTCTTCTCGCCTCTTAATATCCTCATGTACCAATAGTTCGTCCTTCTTCTGCGATTGTGCTTACAAATCGTTGCAAAACGCAGCGATTTAACTGATTCCTCCTGGAACTATTTCCTCGCGTCATTGCTCTGATGAACTGTTTTCATACAGGCGCACCTAGTCGCCGTTTCATCAGGGAGATCCGTTTTGCCTTTCTCAAAATCATTCCATTCATATTCGATGAGTGCGCTTTCATGCGCTTGCGCAGCAGTATTATTGGCTGCATGCGGAGGCGGAGGGAGTGATACCGCCACAGACACCTCCGCACAGGGCGACGCCGAGCTTCTTGCAAGAAGCAGTGTAAATGGCAAGAACGCGTCCACCGGATCCACGACGCCGGGAACATCGACCGGCTCCACAACGACTTCTCCAACCACCGATACCGCTCTTGTAACCGCGACCGCCAGCCCGTCCACAACGTACACGGCAACCAATCATCTCTACGTTGCCACGACAGGCTCAGATTCCAACGCAGGAACGCAGGCGGCGCCTTTCAAGTCCATCTCGAAAGCAGCCAGCGTCGCAAAGCCTGATACCATCGTCCACGTTGCACCAGGAACGTATGTTGGCGGAGTCACCACCGGTGCGAGCGGCCTGGACGGCGCCCGCATCTATTATGTGTCGGATGTAAAATGGGGCGCAAAAATCGTCCCCGGCAGCACAGAGACTATCGGCTGGCGAAACAGCGGAAACCATGTGACCATCAGCGGCTTTGATATTGACGGAAGCAGCACATCGTCATGGCGAATCGGTGTACATATCACCGGTTCACATGCAACGGTGGAAAACAGCCACGTGCATAATGTATGGAGCAGTTCCGCTCAAGGCTGCGATTCCAATGGTGGCGGTGGCATCGTTTCCGATGGTTACTCCGGCCAAGAAGATCACCGCGTTCTGAACAACGTCGTCGACCATATCGGCTTTAGCGGCTGCGGCACGATCAGCGGCATCTACATGCAAGGCGCTTACACGGACGTTAAAAACAACCTGGTCTACGCGATCGGTTCGGATGGCATTGTGTTTTACCACGATGGCACCCGTGCAAACATCGGCAACAACACCGTGTTCAACAGCAATCGCGGCATCATCCTCAGTGCTGGCGGCATCTATCACCTGACCACCGCTCCGGACTATTTCAACGTCTTCAACAACATTGTTTACGACAATGCGTCGACAGGCATCGGTGAAGGATCGGGCCCTCTTGGCATCGGCCAGAATAACTACTATTACAACAATCTGGTCTTTGGCAACGGCACGAACATGTCGCTCACCACCGCCAGCCAGCCGCATGAAAGCGGCACTGTTTATGCGGCGCCTCAGTTCGTCAACTATGTGCGCACGGGCGGCGGCGACTACCGCCTGAACAGCACTTCGCCAGCAATTGACAAGGGCAGTCCGACCAATGCACCGACGCTCGACCTGAACGGCATAGCCCGCCCGCAAGGCGGCGCGGTCGATATCGGCGCTTATGAGTGGACGACGGCATCGACCTCGACCGGCACCACGCCGGGGACCACCACGACCACGACGTCGCCAACCACCGGCACCAACTCAGGCACTTCGTCGGGTACCACCACAACCACGACGTCGCCAACCACCGGCACCACCTCAGGCACTCCGTCGGGCACCACCACGACCACGACGTCCCCGACCACCAGCACAACTTCGGGCTTTACCGCAACCAATCATCTTTATGTTGCAACCACCGGCTCCGATTCCAATCCTGGAACAAAAGCGGCGCCTTTCAAAACCATCGCAAAGGCCTCGAGTGTCGCCAAGCCCGATACGATCGTTCACGTCGCGTCTGGCACCTATACCGGTGGTTTGTCCACCACAGCAAGCGGCACGGCGACTGGGCGAATCTATTACGTGTCGGACGTCTTATGGGGTGCGAAGCTTGTCCCAGGCAGTGGTTCGAGCGTGGCCTGGAATGACAGTGGCAGCTATACGACGATCAGCGGTTTCGATGTCGACGGGCAAGGCGGTACCGCCTGGCGCATTGGTTTGAGAATGGCAGGCTCTTATTCGGTGCTGCAAAACAATCACGTCCACAATATCTACACCTCCGGCACCTGCGATAGCAATGGCGGTGCAGGCATTGTGACCGACGGGTATTACAAGCAGCACGATCATGCGATCCTGAACAACACCGTTGATCACGTCGGATTCTCAGGTTGCGGCACGATCAGCGGCATCTATGGCCAGAGCGCTTACATGAAGGTCAAGAACAACCTTGTTTATGCAATCGGCTCCGACGGTATCGTTTTTTACCACGATGCCACGAATGTCGACGTGATCAACAATACGGTGTTCAATGCTGACCGCGGCATCATCATGAGCGCCAATGGCTTCTACAACCTGATTACTGCCCCTGACTACTTCAACGTGCATAACAACATCGTGGTCAACAACAGGGGAACAGGTATTGGCGAAGGCGCCGGACCGTTGGGCATCGGCTCCAATAACACGTACCGCAATAACCTGGTCTATGGCAATGGAGGAAGCAATCTCTCCCTTACCAGCGGAAGCTCGACCCGGACCAGTGGAACGGTTAGTGCCGACCCGCAGTTCATGAACTATGTAAGCACTGGCGGCGGCGACTATCGACTGAAATCGACCTCGCCGGCAATCAATAAAGGCGCCACTACCTATGCACCCACAACCGATATCAACGGCGTCTCCCGTCCGCAAGGCGGAGGTATCGACATCGGTGCATACGAGTACATAGCTCAGTAAGCTTTCGTCGCAACATCACCTGTTTGCTGACCAAGTAAGGCATTCCGGGTATCTCCGGAATGCCTTATTTACATGAGGAATGACGAATTCTCGGGCGCCTAGTCATTTCAAGGCCGGTGTGGGCAATGCCTCAAACCGCCCGCGATTTTAGAACCTATTTGGATTTCTCCTTAAACAGCACATTGGGTAATCAATCAAATATTTCGCCGATATTACGAAGTTGATCCAATTCTTGGATCTATCCGAACTAAGGACCCAGATATCAGTCTCGTTATACAACGACCATCAACCCAAGGAGCATTGATGTGTTTCATCCATGTTCCATTCGAGCAGCCAAGCCAACGGGTTTATGCGTTTTCTTAGTGCTCTTTCTCAACGCCTGCGGTGGAGGATCGAATGGACCAGAACCCATCGACTCAACGGCGAACACACGAGATACTACGGCCGTAGATAGCCCAGCCGATATCTTTGTCGCAACGTCTGGTTCCGACGCGAATTCAGGAACGCTTGCAGCCCCGTTCAAAACGATATCGAAGGCCTCCACGGTTGCCGTCCCTGGAACTACAGTACATGTTGCCCCCGGTGAATATGAAGGCAGTTTTAAAACATCGGCTAGCGGCACGGGGGCGGCACGCATCCGCTATATTGCCGATATTCCTTCGTCTGTAAAAATTGTTCCCCCTGAAAACTCGACCGATCGCTCCGCATGGATCAATGAGGGAGACTATGTCGACATAGAGGGGTTTGAGATTGACGGCACCAATTTCCGCGGTGGCCTGGCATGGACCTCGGGTATCTACCTACCCGGCTCTTTTTCCGCGGTAAAGAACAATCGCATACACGATATTGCGACTGATCCCACACTATGCACAAACGATGGCGGTGCTGCAGTCGTTACCGACCACTACTATTTCGGGACCAATAACGATGTGGTCGGCAATGTCATTCACCACATCGGCTCTGTCGGCTGCGATTTCATCCATGGTGTCTACGCCGGAACGTCGGGAATGGTGGCTAATAATCTTGTGTATCAGATCGGATATGCGGCAATCCATCTCTGGCACGATGCGACCAGTATCGTTATCACGAACAATACGGTGTTTGCTTCCACCTATGGGATTCTAGTTGGCGGAGGCGACTTTTATCATTCCGATGCGCCCGCCGACAATATTCATGTCTCAAACAATATCGTGATGGATAACGTCTTTGGAATCAAGGAAACCGGATTCACGGGGATACACAATACATACGTCAACAATCTGTTGTACATGAATAGCGGCTTAGACTGGGAACTTCAGAACGACCTTGTTCATTCTGCTGACGTGAATCTCGATCCACTGTTCATCAACTATCTTCGATCGGGCGGCGGCGACTATCATCTTTCACCAGGCTCACCCGCCATCGACAAGGGCACATCAACCATGTCCCCTTCCACGGATCTCGACGGAACACGTCGACCTCAAGGCACGAGTGTCGACATCGGCGCCTACGAATTCAAATAACGTTTTCCGAACCTTCGACGCTGAATGTCGACAAGGGGGCTTCAGTTGGCTCCGCCTCTTTTACCGTGGGACCGGGCAGGTTAGTCCACGTATGCCCCATTACGGCGCCTTCACATCTCACGCCCGCCCATACTTATCCTCGAAGCGGACGATGTCATCCTCGCCCAGGTAGGCGCCCGACTGCACCTCGATCAACTCCAGCGGCAGCTTGCCCGGGTTCTCCAG
>NZ_FZOT01000006.1 GCF_900188095.1 Noviherbaspirillum humi
CCGTCCAACACCACGCCGGTGGTGGTGATGCGCTTCGAAGGCGAGAACCAGCAGGCGCTGGACCGCATCCAGCAGGAGTTCAAGCAAGCCATTCTCGCGCTCAAGCCGGATGCCCAGTTCCCGTTCTGATTCGGGAGCGGGGGACCGGTCGCCCTGGCGGGCGCTGCAGAAGAGGCAATGTTTGATCGGTTTGAAGCGAGGAAAGTATCGCCCCTATGCTAGATCAAGGGCGGCCTCGCGAGTAACGCTTATCGTTGTTCTGGTGCGGCGGCCGGCAAGGCGCCGATCGCTCGAGCCGCTGCCAGCGCAGACCGGCGCGGCAGCGAGCGGACTTGGGAGTCGGGTTGCGGGGCCTTCCAGGCGGAAGGCGGCGAAATTCAGTCTATTGAGGAAGCAGAAAAAACAATGTTCATCGACACAAGGCGCGTAGAAGAGGGCACGGTGGTCGAATCCGCCGTCTGCATCATCGGCGGCGGCGTGGCCGGCATCACGCTGGCAATGGAGCTCGACAAGCAGGGGATAGATGTCTGCCTGCTGGAGAGCGGCGGATTCGCGCCGGACGACGATACCCGGGATCTTTGCCGAGGAGAGGACGTCGGCGAATGGCGCTACAACTTCGCCGACGGCAGCCGCAGCCGCTTCCTCGGCGGCAGCAGCAATTGCTGGGGCGGCTGGTGTCGTCCGCTGGATCCCTGGGACTTCGAGAAGCGGGACTGGATCGATCATAGCGGCTGGCCGTTCGGCCTGGAGGAAATGCTGCCGTACTATGCGCGCACGCATGAGCTGCTGAAGCTGGGTCCGAACAACTTCGATCCGGAGTTTTGGGAGAAATCCATCGGCCGCCCCGATGTGCGCCGCATACCGCTGGTGACCGGCAAGGTGCGCGACACGATTTCCCAGTTCAGTCCGCCGGCCCGCTTCGGCAAGATGTACCGGGAGACGCTGAAGCGATCGCAGCGCATCCGTGTCTTCCTCTACGCCAACGTGGTCAACATCGATTCCGACCGCAGCGCCCGCACCGTCACCCGGGTCCAGGTCGCCACGCTGAGCGGCCGGCGCATGGACGTGAAGGCGCGCACCTTCATCCTCGCCACCGGCGGCATCGAGAATGCGCGGCTGCTGCTGGCGTCGAACAAGGTGCAGAGCGCCGGACTGGGCAACGGCAACGATCTCGTCGGCCGTTTCTTCATGGACCATCCGCGCCTGTTCAGCGGCAGCATCAAGTTCACGCGCGAATGGTCGCGCAACAAGCTGCCCGATGTGAAATATCACTACCAGAATGCGGCGGTGGCGGCGCACGGCACCTGCGTGGCGCACCAGTTCGCGCTGACGCCGGAAGTGATGCAGGAAGAGGGCATCCTCAACGCCCGCGCCTGGTTCTGTTCGGTGTTTCCCGGCGAAGGCAGCGAAGGCGCCCAGGCGCTGTTCCGCTGCAAGCAGGCGCTGTCCCAGAAGGAACAGGCAGGCTGGAGCATGTGGCGCGATGCGCTCACCATGGCCATGCATCCGCTGGACACCATCGGCTACGGCTATACCCGCCTGTTCCAGCCGCGCTGGCTGATCCGCGGCGTGAAGTTCCAGATCATCGTCGAGCCCGAACCGAATCGCGACAGCCGCGTAATGCTGTCGCCTGATCAGAAGGACCAGCTCGGCATGAACCGGGTGCGGGTCGATTGGCGCCTGACATCCAAGGTGCAGCGCACCTTTGACCGTACGCTGGCCATCCTGGCGGACGACATGCGCAAGAGCGGCGTGGCGAGCGTCGAGCTGGACGAACCGATCGAAGGCAAGAAATGGCCGGCGGATCTGGAGGGCACCTGGCACCACATGGGCACCACCCGCATGCACGACTCGCCCAAGGAAGGCGTGGTGGACCGCGATTGCAAGGTGCACGGCATGAGCAACCTGTATATTGCCGGCAGCTCCGTGTTCCCCACCTCGGGCGCCAACTTCCCGACTATCACGCTGGCGGCACTTGCGTTTAGACTGTCGGAGCACGTGACGAAGGAATTGCGCAACGCCACCGCGCCCAGCAATCTGTCGATGCAGGCGGCCTGACCGCCCGCATCGACGGTTGCCGGCGGCGGCGCCGCGCGGCAACCACCGGGCCGGCGCAACGGGTCGGCCCCAGCTTTACATAGATCGGAACAATGATATGGATTCTGCAAAAACCATCCTGGTGACCGGCGCAGCCGGCTACATCGGCTCCCATACCTGCGTCGAGCTGCTTTCCGCCGGCTACAACGTCGTCGCCATCGACAACCTGTGCAACAGCTCGCCCGAGTCGCTGAAGCGGGTGGAGCGCATCACCGGGAAGCCGCTGACTTTCATCGAACTCGACGTGCGCGACCGCGCCGGGCTCGACCAGCTTCTGCGCAGCCACAAGATCGACGCCACCATCCATTTCGCCGGCCTCAAGGCGGTGGGCGAATCGGTCGAGAAGCCGCTGTCCTATTTCGAGAACAACGTCGGCGGCACCGTCACCCTGCTGCAGGCGCTGGGCGACGCGGGGGTGAAGAACTTCCTGTTCAGTTCGTCGGCCACCGTCTACGGCGACCCGGAATCGGTGCCGATCACCGAATCGGCCCGCCTGTCGGTCACCAATCCCTACGGCCGATCCAAGCTGATGGTGGAGGAGGTGCTGAACGATCTGGCCAACTCGGACTCGTCCTGGGCCATCGGCGCACTGCGCTACTTCAATCCGGTCGGCGCGCATTCCAGCGGCCTCATCGGCGAAGATCCGCGCGGCATTCCCAACAACCTCATGCCTTTCGTCGCCCAGGTGGCGGTGGGACGGCGCGAGAAGCTGTCGGTATTCGGCAATGACTACCCGACGCCGGATGGCACCGGCGTGCGCGACTACATTCACGTGGTGGACCTGGCGCTCGGCCATCTGGCGGCGCTGGCGCGCATCTTCCGCACCGGCGACAGCTTCACGCTCAACCTGGGCACTGGCCGCGGCTACAGCGTATTGGAAATGGTGAAGGCCTTCGAGATCGCCAGCGGCCGTCCGGTGCCTTACCAGATCGTCGGCCGGCGTCCGGGCGACATCGCGGTGTGCTACGCCGATCCCGCCAATGCCAGGAATGAACTCGACTGGCAGGCGAAGAAGGGGCTGGCCGAAATGTGCGCCGATCATTGGCGCTGGCAGAGCACCAACCCGGAAGGTTACCGCAGCTAGCAGGCGCCAGCGCCTGCAGGCAGCAAGCAAGACGTACGGCCCGGCGGCGAAGAGCCGGGCTGCGTGGAGGGTCGTGCCCGCGAAAAGGCATGGCTCGAAAATAGGTACTTGATTCCCTACCGGGGGCCTGCCAGTGAACGACTCCATACCCATCCTCCTGTATCACCGCATCGACGAGTCCGGGCTGTCGACGGCGACGCCGCCGGCGGTGTTCCGCCAGCATCTGTCCAAATTGCGCAGCGATGGCTGGACCGCGCTCTCGCTCGACGAGTTCGCCTTCGTCACGACCAGCGGTCGGCCGGCGCCGGAACGCTCCTGCCTCATCACCTTCGATGATGGCTACGAGACGGTGGCCAGCGCCGCGCTCCCCATTCTGGAGGAGTTCGATTTCCGCGCCACGGTGTTCCTTGCCACGCGCTTCCTGCGCGAACCGGGCGGCAACTGGGGATTGACGGAAGATCCCGAGGCCGCCGGCTTCATGACTTGGGATCAAGCGCGGGCGCTGCAGGCAGGCGGCATCATCGATTGCCAGTCGCACTCGCATACCCACAGCAATTTCACTCACAGCTCGCTGACGGAAATCCGCAACGACCTGGGCATGTCCATTGACATGCTGGCCGGCGAACTCAACCTGCCGCGCAGCCACTTTTCCCACTTTGCCTGGCCATGGGGCTTGTCCCGTCCGGAGTGGCGCTCCATCGCCAGCAAATGCGGCTTCCGCTTCCAGTACACCGTTGCCAAGCAGTCCTGGCGTCCCGACTCGCCGCTCGACGAGATTCCCCGCACCTGCTTCGATGCCACCGATTTCGCCGCATTCCAGCGCCAGTTGTGGCTGCAGTCGGGGCAGCTGGCATCGGTGTGGGACTTCGCCTATCCGATGGGGCGCAAGCTGCGGCAGCTCTCCGCCGGACTGCTGGGGCGCTGATCATGGCGGCCAACCTTCCGAGCGCTGCGCCATTGCGGGCATTGCTGCATCGCGCGAGGCGCATCGCCAGTGCCTGCCTGCTCGCCTGGGTCGCCTTGCCCGCGGCCGGCGCCCAGGACGCCGAACGCAGCCTGCTTGCGCTGGAACGCCTGCCGCAGGCCGACGATGCCGGCGACGGCTGGCCGAGCGCGGTGACGCGCTCCCGCCGCGATGCGCCCGCCAGCCTGATCGCCGGTCCCTACGGGCAGCGCGCCGCCGACTACATCCTCACCTTTTCCGAGGAATTCGACCGCAGCCTGGACCGCTCCCGCTGGAACGACCATATCTGGTATGAACGCCCGCATCCGGTCAGGAACTATGCGGTGGAAAACGGCGTGCTGAAGATCTGGCCGGCACGGGATGCGAGCGGCGAATTCGTCAAGCGCACCATCGACACCGACGGCAAGTTCGAGCAGCGCTACGGCTACTTCGAGATGGAGGCCAAGCTGCCGCGCGGGAAGGGCTTGTGGCCCGCCTTCTGGCTGTTTGCCCATCCGGGTGAACGCCGGCCCGAGATCGACATCATGGAAGCCTATCCGGGCGGCGTCGATCCCTGGGGATTTCCGGGAAAGGACGGAGTGCCGCATCCGCGCGCCTACGGCGCGACCACATGGTTCGACAAGGACAGGCCGGCCGGCACGCGCCAGTTCGATACCGGGCTGGACCTCTCGGCCGGCTTCCACAAGTACGCCGTCAAGTGGGAACCCGACCAGCAGACTTACTACTTTGATGGAAAAGAAGTTTTGAAACTTCAGGCGAGCCTCTCCGATCCCATGTACATCCTGCTCGACCTCTGGTACGGCAGTTCCAGCGGCGATCCGGATGCCACCACGCCACTCGGGAAAGGAAACGCATTTGAAATCAATTACGTCCGTGCCTGGAAATTCAAGGGGCGCTGAAAGATGCTGAGAGTCGCGCTTGTCTCGAACGAGCTCCCGCCTTACAGGATTCCCTTTTTCGAAGCGCTCGGCAAAGTCTCGGGCATCGTCTTTCAGGCCATCCTGTGCAGCCAGCGCGAGCCGAACCGTCACTGGGAGTTGCCGCGGCTCGGGTTCGATCATGTGTTCCTGAAGGAGCGCGTCACCGAACGCAACGGCCGCTATATCCACAACAATCCCGACGTGATCGCCGCCCTGCGCCGCTTCCGGCCCGGGGTCATCGTCACCGGCGGCTTCAATCCAACCCATCTGTATGCCTTCGCCTATGCGGCGATGAAGGGCGTGCCGCACGTGCCCTGGACCGACGGCACGCTGGTCTCGGAGCAGCGGCTGCACAAGCTGCACCGGTCCATCCGCAAATTCGTCTATCAGCGGTCGGCGGCCTTCATTGCCTCGAGCGACAGCGGGATCCGCCTGTTCGAGAGCTACGGCATCGCGGAAGATCGCTGCTACAAGTCTTGCCTCTGCGTCGACAATGGCCATTTCGCGCCGCCGCCCGGCGTGAAGAAGCAATACGACTTCCTGTTCTGCGGCCGGATAGAGCCGGTGAAGAACCCGCTGTTTGCGCTCGAGGTGGCGCTGAAGACGGCCCGTCAGCTTGGACGCAGGGTGAGCATGCTCGTCGTCGGCACCGGGGCGCAGGAAGAGGAGCTGCGTCGTGCTGCGGCTGCATGCTCCGACCAGGTGAAGGTGGATTACCAAGGCTTCACCGCTCATGAAAATCTTCCTTCCATCTACCACTCGGCCCGCATTTTCATGCTGCCTTCGCTCTGGGAGCCCTGGGGCGTGGTGGTGAACGAGGCTTGCGCATCGGGGGTTCCGGTCATCGTATCGCCCCATGCCGGCGCGAATGAGCTCGTCGACCAGGGCCGCAATGGCTACATCGAAGCGCTGGACGCCTCGGCCTGGGCCAGGCGCTGCACGCAGCTGCTGTCGAATTCCGATGAGTGGCAGTCGTTCTCTCAGGCGGCGCTGCGGCGCGTGAGCGAGTACAGCTACGCCAATTCGGCCAAGGGTTTCATCGATGCCTGCCATGCCGCGCGGGGCGCGCTCGGCCGGGCCGACATCGCCCCGGTGCGGCCTCCTGCCGGCAGCCAGCCTGTCACCGAACGGGAATAAGGGCGCACCCACCTAGTTTGCGACCGGCCGGCCTGTTTTTCGGCCGGTCCCGGCTTTCGTCCTTGGCGCGGCCGCCGCGCATCTTTTCGATCTTTCTCTGACCAGCCCTTCGCCGTCCTGGTGGATTGGGTCATTCCGTTGGCTTGCCAGCCAAGGGGTCTGGGCGGGCTTGCCAATCTTTCATCCCTTCGCACTTCACCGCACAAGGGTGTGCGCGTCCGACACAAAAAATATTCCAATAGGGAATTCAAACGGATAAATAAATCCTATAAGACACGGAACTAGTTCCTCAAAGAAATGCTCTGACGAAACTCTTTCTTTTGAGAATCGTCAAACTGTTCCTTCCTGGGGGTTTTGTGTCCAAGTTTTCCATAGTCAACCCGCGCTCTTTATCAGCGCTCTCCTGCGCTTGCGCCGCCGTGCTGCTCGCCGCCTGCGGCGGCGGATCCGATCCAGCCAGCCAGCAAGCTAATGCCGCCGCCGTGCAGGAAGACGCATCCAGCGTCCAAGCCGCTACCACCTTCACCAGCGCCACTGCGCCGTCCGTTGCGCCCTACGGTCAGGATGCGGCGCAGTACGAGATGACTTTCCGCGAGGAGTTCAACAGCACCTTCGACGCCAGGATGTGGAACGACCACATGTGGTACGAGACTTCGAATGCGACGAAGAACTATGCGGTCGAAGACAATGTTCTGAAGATTTGGCCGCAGCGTGACGCATCCGGCAACTTCTTCAACCGTACCATCGACACCGACGGCAAATTCCAGCAGACCTACGGCTATTTCGAGATGGAAGCCAAGCTGCCCAAGGGCAAAGGCACCTGGCCGGCATTCTGGCTGTTTGCCCACCCGGACGACCGCCGTCCCACCATCAATGTGATGGAAGCGATGACCGGCGCCACGGGCTGGGGCTTCACCGACAGCACGGGCGTGGTCCATCCCTCATCGTTCGAATCGAAAACCTGGATAGGCGACTATGACGGCCACCTTGCCGGCTCCAAGCGCGTCGATACCGCGCTCGACTTGTCAGCCGCCTATCACAAGTATGCGGTGAAGTGGGAGGCGAACAAGCAGACCTTCTATTTCGACGGCAAGCCGGTCTATACGATCAACGTCAGCATGTCCGATCCGATGTATCTGGTGCTTGACCTGTATTTCGGCGGCGCGAGCGGCACGCCGGATGCGAGCACGCCCACCGGAAAAGCCAATTCGCTGCGGGTGAATTATGTCCGCGCATGGAAATTCAAGGGAACCGCGACGACCACACCGGCCCCGGCTCCTGTACCAGCTCCCGCACCAGTACCGGCTCCCGCTCCGGCACCAGTTCCTGCCCCGGCTCCCGCACCGGCACCGGCACCTGCACCTACACCGGCTCCTGCACCTGCACCTGCACCTGCACCTGCACCTGCACCAGCTCCTGCACCAGCTCCTGCACCAGCTCCTGCACCGGCTCCTGCACCGGCTCCCGCACCGGCGCCTGCGCCAGCTCCCGCACCGGCCGCCAGCCCCACGCCGTTCGGCCAGGATGCCAGCCTGTACAAGCTGACCTTCACCGAAGAGTTCAACAGCTTCAACACCAGCCTGTGGAATGACCATATCTGGTACTCGGGCAGCAACGCCACCAAGAACTACGCCGTGGAGAACGGCGTGCTGAAGATCTGGCCGCAGCGTGATGCATCCGGCAACTTCTTCGACCGCACCATCGACACCGACGGCAAGTACTACCAGACCTACGGCTACTTCGAGATGGAAGCCAAGCTCCCCAAGGGCAAAGGCACCTGGCCGGCATTCTGGCTGTTCAACCACATCGGCGACCGCCGTCCCGAGATGGACATCATGGAAGCCTATGCCGGCGGCAATGGCTGGGGCTACACCGATGGTTCGGGCGTGTCGATTCCCACCACTTATGCGGCCACTGTCTGGAAGGGCGACTACGACGGTCAGCAGGTGGGCTTCAAGATGTACACCGAGGGCACCGACCTGTCGGCCGGATTCCACAAGTACGCGGTGAAGTGGGAGCCGGGCAAGCAGACCTACTACTTCGACGGCAAGCAAGTGCTGGTGGTGAACACGTCGATGACCGACCCGATGTACATCATGCTGGACCTGTGGTTCGGCAGCGCTTCGGGCACGCCGGACAACTCGACCCCGCAGGGCAAGGCCAATTCCTATGAAGTGAATTACGTCCGCGCCTGGCAGTTCAAGTAAGCAGGGAAGGGCACGCGGCCCGCGGGCCGCTGTTGGAGCGTGTTATGACCTCAAACAGGGGTTGCGTTCGAGCGCAAGCACGTTCAGCGCAAGGGCTAAGCAGGGATTTCGAGCGGCATGCCGCTCACCTGCGGAGCTGCACCGGCTTGCAAGCCGGTGTGCGCCCTGCAAGGGCGCGCCGCTCAGGGGCCACGCATGCGTGGCGAAATCCCTGCTTGATGTCATCCACGCTCTAGAGAAGCCTCCGCTCAGGGGGCTTTTTTTATGGGCGCCTGCTGCATGGCAAGCTGGCGCAGGAAGCCGACGACGAAGAGGGTGTTGGTGACCAGGTAACGCTTGAACAGCCGGCGCGGTTCGGAGCCGAGGCGGTACAGCCATTCCAGTCCATTCCGTTGCCACCAGAGGGGAGCTCGCTTGAGAACGCCGGAATGGTAATCGAAGGCCGCGCCCACGCCGATCATCACCGCCTGTATCCGGCCGCGGTGGTCGGCCATCCATTTTTCCTGCTTCGGGCAGCCCAGCCCGACGAAGACCACGTTGGCGCCCGATTCGTTGATCATGCTGACGATGGCTTCGTCCTCTGCATGCGTGAGCGGGCGAAAGGGCGGCGAATACATGCCGGCGATCGCCAGCTTGGGGAAGCGTGACGACAGCGTGCCGCGCAGCTTCTCCAGCGTGCTGTCCACGCTGCCGTAAAAGAATGCCTTCTGCCCTACGCGCTCCGCCGCTTCCAGGTACTTCACCATCAGATCCGGTCCGTTGATGCGCTCCTGGGTGGGATAGCCCAGCCGGCGCATCGCCCACGCGATCGGCGCGCCGTCGGCGGTCGCCATGTCGGCATTGTTCACCGCCAGCTTGAATTCGATGTCCTGCGTGGTCGTGACCACCGAATGCGCATTGCAGATGCAGACATATCGCGATTCGCGCGCCGCGCCCCAGCGCAGGATGGCTTGAATCGCATCATCCCAGCTCAATGCATCGATGAATGCGTCGAGAATGGTCTGTCCCTTACGCAGCATGTGGCTGATTCCTTGTACTCGAAATTGCGTCTTCATAGATTCCCAACAGCATGTCGTAGTTGCGATCCGGCGTGTACCGGGTTTCATATTCGGTTCGAGCGTTGCGTCCCATGCGCCGCATCTCGTCCGGATGCCGGGCTGCCCAGCGCATCTTCGCGGCCAGATCGTCCGGACTGCCCGGATCGAACAGCAGGCCGGTAACGCCGTCGCGCACGATCTCGACCAGGGCCCCGAGGCGGCTGGCGATCACCGGCAGGCCGCTGGCGAAAGCCTCGACGATGGTGCGCGGCGAATTTTCATAGCAGATGCTCGGCAATACCATGAAGCTCGCACCCCGCATCCGCGCCATGATCTCGTCCAGGCTGCGATAGCCGAGATAGCCGTCGCCGAAGGCTGCCTTGGCGAGCGGTTCGAGCGGTCCGCCTCCGATCACCTCGATGCCCTCGAGCCTGGCGCCCTGAACGGCGGCGGCAAGCACGTCCAGGCCTTTTTCGCCGGACAATCGGCCGACATAGAGCCCGCCATGGCGTTCTCCTTCCTCCGGCGCGCCCGCGCTTGCCACGAAGTTGGGCTTGATGCGGATGCGATCCGCCGGCAAGCCGCCTTCCACGTATTTCGCCCGCGCGAATTCGTTCAGCGCGATGTAGCGGGTGATGCGCTGCTGATAGGTGCCGAGCGCGCGGTGAGTGGCCAGCATGCCGGTCACCACCGCCGACTGCACCGCCGACTCCCGATAGCATTTGCGCGTGACGGCGCGCCAGGGCAGCTTGCCGATACAGTCCTCGCAGATCTTTCCGTCGCGCAGAAAGATCGCCTGCGGACAGAGCAGGCGGAAGTTGTGCAGCGTCTGCACCAGCGGAATGCCCATCCTGTCCGCCGCCCAGTACAGCGACGGTGAAATCAGGGGAAAGGTATTGTGCACATGGATGATGTCGGGCCGGAATTCCCGGGCGATGGCAGCCGCATCGCGCTCGGTTTGCGTAGACCAGATGGCGCTCACCGCCGCAGCGGCCGGCGACATCTGCTTGATTGCATCGTTGTGCTGGCGGTACTCGCGCACCTCGTGGCCCCTGGAGCGCAGCAGAGCGATCTCCGCATCGACGACGGTGTCTTCGCCGCCGCGGTGCTGATAAGTGTTATGGGCAACCAGTATCTTCACGTAGCCATGCTCCAGGAACGGGCGTTGATCGACAGGGTCCTGACCGGCATCAGCTCAGTCCCGCCTTGCTCGCCACGATGCGCGCGCGCGCCTTGCGCGGATGGCGGACCGCCTGGGTGGCCGCCGCTACCACGCCGGCCGCGGCATGGTCGAAACTGTAGCCGGATACGATCTCGCGGCTGCGTTCCGAGAACCCTTGCCACAGGTCGTCGTCGGTCAGCAGCTGCACCGCCCGCTCCGACCAGGCGCCGACATCGAGATCGCAGATGAAGCCGTTCTGCTGGTCCAGGATCAGCTCGCCAGCCGTGCCGGCATGCGGAGATACGATGATGGGCAAGCCGGCGGCGCAGGCCTCGTTCGCGACCACGCCCCAGACGTCGGCCAGGGTCGGGAACAGGAAAACCTTCGCCGAGCGGTACAGCCCCGGCAATTCGTCCTGCGACGCGAAGCCATTGAAGTGCGCATCGACCAGGCCGGCATGCTGCTCCGCCGCGCGCCTGACCGCTTCTTCCTGGCTGCCGGATCCGACGAACAGGATGCTCACCCGGCGCTGCAGACGGCGCGCGGCTTCGGCGGCGACATCGAGCGCAAACAAGGGGTTCTTCCCGGGCACGATGCGGCCGCAGAAGATGAAATCGAATGCGCGCGACTCGGGATCGGCTTCGAGGTAGCTCGTGTTGTCGATGCACAGGCAAGACTTGAAGCAGCGCTCCGCTTCGACGCCATAGCTTTGGTAGAGGCGCTCGCCGCCGGCGCTTGCGGCGATGAAGCTGCCGGAGCGCGAATAGATGAAGCGGCGCAGCGTCTTGTGCCAGCGGCTGAGGGCCTGTTCGGACACTTCCGTGCCGTCGGTCATCGGAATATGCTTTACGCCGCTGGCGAGGCAGTAGGCGAAGGCGTAGAGGAAGGTTGGATTGAATCCGGTGGTAACGACCGCATCCGGGCCGAACTTGACCAGGGCGGGAAGCACGTCCGGATTGTTGTGGATGAAATTGTCGCCGCGGGTGACGAACCGCTCCTTGAGAAACAGGTGATTGAAGGTGAGCGGCGGCACCTTCCATTGGCGGTTCGGCTCGCGGCGGCTGCAGAAGATCACCAGCAGCTCGATTCCGGGCGTGGCGGCGATGCGCTCGAAGACCGGGATGCGGAACGGCGGCGGATGGTTGGTGATGATCGCGAGCTTGAGCGCTTGCTTGTTGCCGGTGGCAGGAAGCGGCGGCCGCAGGTCTCTGGGGTCCAGTGACCGGACCTCGATGGCCGTCGCCTTGATTTTCTTTTGCAATAGCATCATGGTTATACGCTTTGTTAGTCTTGCAGCATGGCGCTGCTTCTCCCTGAGCCCCGTTCGCTGCGCGGGGCGTGCCATCGATTACAAGATAGCTGCTGGCCGCCTGCATTCCCTGCGCAAGCTCATGCTTCTCCCGGCGGAGCAGGGCGGCATATCAAGCTCACGCAAGTTTCGCCCGTGCCATGCGCCGGAGGGGCTTGCAGCCATCAGGTGCCGGTACGCCGCCAGCGCAGCATGCCGTCGATCCGCCCGAGCATCACCGCGCATCCGTGCGCCAAATCGGCGCCGAAGGCGCCCTTGAGCAGCGGCCTCAGGATGGGCGACAGCAAACCGCGCAGGATCACCCAGGCCGGCAGCTGATGCTTGACGTAGAGCGCGCCGGTTCCGCGCGCACGGTGGCGCACCGCCAGGCGCGCCTGCGGCGTCGGGTCGGGCTTTTCCGGATTCACGTGGTGGTGCACCTCGGCCAGGGGTTCATAGCAGAACGCGGCGCCGGAGCGCAGCGCGCGCAGCACGAAATCGGTTTCCTCGCCGGCGCCGAAGTACTGGCCCACGCCGAGCCGCGCATCGAAACCGCCTATCGTCTTGAACAGGGCGCGATGGCAGAACAGGGTGATGGAGCTCACGGGCACGTCGCGGAATGCGCTGGCCCGCTTCCACGTCAATCGCGCCGCGGTCAGCGGCTGCTCGTTCTGCTCGACCCAGCGCACCACCACGCCTTCCGGCTGGTCGGCCTGCTCGAAGCGGGCGGCGACCTGTTCCAGCACTTTCGGGTCGTACCAGCAATCGTCATCCGGAAAGCCGATCCAGCGTCCGCGGGCGGCCTCGATCCCGGCATTGCGCGCCGCCGCCAGATTGGGCGGATCGTGCCGAATGTGCCGCACCGAGAGCCCGAGATAGCGGGCCCGTTCCAGGTGCGGCAGCAGCCGGTCGTCGCTGTTCTGGTCGACCACCACCACTTCGAAGTTGGCGAAGCTCTGGGCGGCGAAGGAATCGAACAGGCGGCCGAGTTCGCTGGTACGGCCCACGGTGGCCAGTACGAGGGTGATATCCGGGGTCCTCATGCGGGAACTCCTTGCTGAAGTACGCGGTGGCGGCGTACCAGGTAGTAGGCGTAATGCTTGGCGCGGGCGATCGGGTTCACGCCGAGATGAGACTTGCGTACCCGGAAGTCTTCCTCGAAGGCGGGCAAGCGGTCACGGGTGGAGAGGCTGCCCTGGTGTTCCCGGAAGGCGGCAAGCGGCTCGTCGAGCTGAACCGGGTCGCCCATTTCCGCCAGCCTCAGCCAGAGGTCGTAGTCCATCGCATATTTGAGCGAGGTGCTGAATCCGCCGGCGCGGTTCATCCAGTCGCGCCGCACGAAGGTGGCAGGGTGGGGGATGAAGTTGGCATGCAGCAGCCGGCTATGGCTGTAGCGCGGCGAGATGAAGTTTTCCTTTAGCAGGCTGCCGTCGACATCGCGCAGGATGCGGCCGAACAGCCATCCGCGCTCCTGCGTCTGCAAAGCGTCGGCGACCGTGGAGAGCACGCGCGGATGAATGTAGTAATCGTCCGAGTGGAGGTGGGCGATGACATCGCCGGTGGCGGCGCGTATGCCCTCGTTCATCGCGTTGCTGATGCCGCCGCGAACGTTTTCCAGCAGGCGGTATGGCCGTTCCAGGCGGCGTATGCGTTCCAGGGTGCCGTCGGTGGAGCCGCCGTCGACGAATATGTATTCGACATGCGGGTAATCCTGTTCAAGCACCGATTGAATGGACTGCGCCAGGTAGGGCTCGCTGTTCCAGGTGCAGGTGATGATGGAAAAGGTGAGGGCCTTTCCGGACTTGGCCTTGCCGCCCGGTGCGGGCCGCTGTTCGCGGTGTGTGCTCATGTGTTTCTTTGCTCCCTTGGCTTCGTTGTTGCTAGCGCAGCTGCATCTGCGGCATTACGTACGGCTGCTGCGGCATGCGGGCCAGCAGCGGATTGCGGCCCTTGTTCACGATCAGGGTGAACAGGATCGTCTGCGTCACCATCTCGCCGCTGAAAATGGTGCTGAGGTTGAAGGGGGCTTCGGTGAAGCAGCGCACGAACAGCAGCGCGAACATGGCCAGCGCCAGTCCGCCGGTGTGGCGGTTGGCGGCCAGGCAGTAGCGCAGCAGCATGGCGCCGTAGGCGAGCAGGCCGATGATGCCGAGCACGCCGGCCACCGATAGCGTCTGCATGAACTGGTTGTGGGCGTTGTAGGCGAAGTTCATGCCGATCATGCGGCGGAATTCTTCGTCCCACATCGTCGTGCCGTAGCCGAACAGCGGATTGCGCAGCCAGGTCTCGACCGCGACGTTCCAGATGGCGGTGCGGCCAGAGAGCGAGGTGACCTGCTGCTGGTTGGCGACTGCCGCCAGTCGGTCAGCCTGCATGGTGTAGAACAGGGCGATCAGCACGGCGCCGATGCCGAGCGCCGCCAGCATCAGGGGAATGGCCAGCCGGCGCAGGGCGTAGGGCGAGCGTCCGCGGCCGCCGGCCTGAGGGGCATACATCATGCGGGCAATCAGCAGCATCGGTACGCAGATCATGGTCGCCGCCCACGCCGTCTTGGACTGGGACAGGAACAGCACGGCCAGGCCGAGCAGCAGGCTCAGATGCTGCAGCAGCCAGTTGCGGAACGGCTTGTGCAGCAGCAGCAGGATGAACACCAGCGCCATCGGGCCGATGCTGTTTGGGTTCGAGCCGAGTCCCCAGAAGCGGATGTTGAATCCGGGTATCCAGCCGGCATAGTCGCGCTGCACCGCCAGCTGCGGCTTCACCACTGCCATCGCGCAGGATGCCAGGAAGAAAAGAAGCAGGCTGACCTTCATGGCATCGATGGCCACGCCGGCGTCCTTGTTGCGGCTGAAGTAGAGCGCGGTGAAGATGAACACCGGATAGATGGCGCGCTGGTCGAAGGTCGGCTTGGTGCCGAAGATGTTGTTGATGACGACGCTGGTGATGAAGAACGCCAGGAAGGCAAGGAACAGCGCGCGCCCCGTTTTCCCCCGCGGCGCATTGGACTGCGACACCGAGACCATGCGCGCCAGGCAGATGCCGAGCACCAGCATCGTCACTACCCGCAGCATCCAGGTGGTGAGCCCGGTCTCGGTGCCGCCCACGCTGCCGATCTCCAGGTCGGCGTTGGAGACGTTGCGGTTGTTGAGGATGGCCTGGATTCCCATCGGCAGGATGAGAAGCGGATAGATCATCGCCATGAGCCAGTTGCCCCCGCGCCGCTGGATGCCGATGAAGGCGCCGAATGCCACCAGCCCTGCGACGGCCGCCAGCGCTGTGCCGGCGATGGTGAGGGCGGCGGTGCCGATTTGAAGTTCATCCATGTCAGACAGACCTTTTCAATTGACCGCGAAAGAGAAGACGCTGCACCCATTCCCCGGTCCGTGCCGGCAGGCGGGAAGCCACCTTCCCGAACAGCTCGGCCACGTGGTCGTCGACCAGCCGCGGAAACAGGACCAGGGTGGACAGAAGGCCGATGCCGCCCGCCGCGACGTCGGCGATGAGCCAGGCGATCGGCGCGTCGCTCAGCTGCCGCGCCGCCAGGTCGGCGGCGATGATGGCGAGTGCCGTCGTGACCGTCGCCACCAGGCCGCCCGCCATGACGGAGAACAAGTCCTGCATGGTGATCTTCAGGGCGCGGCAGGTCGTGCCGACGATGATGGCGGCGCGAATGAAGTACATGGCGAAGACGGTCCACGCGACTGCTTCCAGCGAAATGGTCGCGGCAAGTGCAGCGGCGGCGACGAAGCCGATGGCCACCGGAATCTGGATCACGAATTCCTTGTGGGTGTGTCCCGACACCCAGAGCAGCGGGGTGGCCATGCCGAGCAGCAGGTAGAGCGGCATCGCCAGCGCGATCGGCCGCAGCAGTTCCGCCGCCGCCAGCCATTTTTCGCCATACAGGCCGTGCAGCACGCTGTCGGAGGCGGCGGCGATGCCGGCGAACACCGGGAACAGGAGCAGGGTGACGACGCCGATCATCGTCAGCAGGGCGCGGCGCAGGCGCGCATGGTCATCCTGGACCCGGGCGCTGGCGGAAAACAGCGCCGATTGGATCACGCCGATGATGGTGAGGGCCGGGCTGGAAACCAGGTTGTAAGACAGCGAGTAGAGGCCGACCTGTGCCGCCGGGAACATGCGGCCGATCAGCACCCGGTCGATATTGTTGATGATCCAGTTGATGATATTGGTGGCAAGGACCTTGAAGCCGTAGCTCAGCAGATCGCTCTTTTCCTTCGGCTTGAACAGGATGCCGATCGGGTGGCGCGAATGCCGGTACAGCAGGAAGAAATTCAGGGTTTCGGTGGTGATGAAGGCGCCAATGAGCGCCCACACCTGGTGGCCGGCCATGGCCATCGGAATGCCGACGAACACATAGCCGATCACATAGGCGCTGAGTTGCGACGCCTGGATAGATTTGAAATCGAGGTCGCGCTTGAGCAAGTTGAGCGAAGGCGAGGAGATCGCGTTCAGCAGACAGATCACCGACGATACCTGGATCACATCCACCAGCCGCTGCTCGTTGAAGAAGCCTGCGAGCGGGTGGGAGAGGAAGAAAACCACGGTGGCGACCACGAGGCCGATCACCACCTGCCAGGTGAAGACGAAGCGTATGTCGTCGTCCGACACTTCCTTTTTCTGGATCAGGCCGTAGGAGATGCCGATATCGGAAAAGAACTTGCTGAAGGTGAGGATGACGGTGGCGATGGCGAAGATGCCGTACTCGACCGGGCCGAGCAGGCGTGCCAGCACCACCTGCGTGCCGATCTGCAGCAGCGTTCTGATGACGGAGCCGAAGCCGCCCCAGAAAACGGCAGAGATGCCCTTGCTAGACAGATTGGCTTTTTTATCCATGAGCGTGTTTTTTCATTCGAATCTTTCTTCAGGCATGGCGAAGGCCGCCGTGCGTTGACGCTGCGAGGCCATGACCCTTGGCAGGTCCTCGCAGCGCTTGGCTCAGAAATTGTGACTTCCCGCCTTCTCCCAATATTGAGATGTGACAACGACAGTGAGGTATCGGGATGACGAGCCGCTTGGTGCGGTTCGATTGTCGGAAGCGGGCTTGTTTTTTGTCAGCCGCCGAGGGGGTTTGCGTAGCGGATTGCGCGTAAGGCTTGCATCGTCAGGCGGCGATGCGAGCGTTCGTTCCCCAAGCGTGATCGCGAAGCGGAAGATGAAAGCCAGCGACGCGGCGCGATCGATGCGGCGTGCTGTGCCGCCGCGCAGCAGCAGCGCCGGCTGAAGACTTGACTGTGGAAGAGAGTAGCGAAGAGGGTGGGTGGATGACGCCGGCCCGATCGATGAACCGCTGCTCTGCGGGCAGCAGGGCAAGTATTCCGATCATCAAGCCGCTGACGAGTAGCGCTGCGTCGAGGCATGCGCATGAGAGGAAATTGACGCCGCGGTCGTCGGCGGCGTGTCAGGGTCGATTTCTTCGCGGCTTTCCAGGAAAGCAGGCTCCCCTTCAAATAGCGGCAGCCCCCCATTCAAAAGGGAGGCTGGGAGGGGAATGGTCTCTTTCGTGCTCAGGAAATATGCTTCGCTTGCGCCAGAAACCGATCCCCACCCAAGTCCTCACTTTGAAGGGAGAGCGAACTGTCAGTCAGGCCTTGGGCCTCGCTCACGGCTGGGCCGGCGCGCACCCGGGATGCCCGCCGGAGGCATGGTCAGCCCATCCAGGCCGAGGCTTGCAGAGGAAGGATGGTGTTGGGTTCATTGCCGCTGTCGGATTGTCGCTGTCCGGTTTGACTGCCATGGTGCTGCCGCAGGAAGTCGCGGAACTGAGCGCCGACTTCGGGATGGCGCAGCGCGAATTCCACGGTAGCCTCCAGATAGCCGAGCTTGCTGCCGCAATCGTAGCGCTTGCCTTCGAACTGGTACGCCGTGATGATTTCGTCCCGAAGCAGCGATGCGATGCCATCGGTAAGCTGAAGCTCGCCGCCGGCGCCAGGCTGGATGGTGCGCAGGTGGTCGAAAATGGATGGCGTCAACACGTAACGGCCGACCACGCCGAGGTCCGAAGGCGCATCCTCCGGCGCGGGCTTCTCCACGATGCCGTGCAGCTTGAGCAGGCGCTCATCCAGCGGCGTGCCGGCCACCACGCCATAGGAGCGCGACTCCTCGGGCGCAATCTGCTCGACCCCGATGACGCTGCGGCCATACTGGCTGAAGACGTCCACCATCTGCCGCATCACCGGCTTTTGCTCATGGTAGAGCAGGTCGTCCGCAAGAATGATGGCAAAAGGCTTGTTGTTCACCATGCGTTCCGCACAAAGCACGGCGTGGCCGAGGCCGAGCGGCTCGGCCTGCCGCACATAGAAGCATTCGACGTTATCCGGCTTGATGCTGTGGATGACCTCCAGCAGCGCCTGCTTGTTTTTTGCTTCGAGCTCGGCTTCCAGTTCATAGGCCTTGTCGAAATGGTCCTCGATGGCGCGCTTGTTGCGGCCGGTGACGAAGATCATTTCGGTGATGCCGGCGGAGATGGCTTCTTCGACGGCGTACTGGATGAGGGGCTTGTCCACCACCGGCAGCATTTCTTTCGGGCTTGCCTTCGTGGCAGGGAGGAAACGGGTACCTAGTCCTGCGACCGGGAATACGGCTTTGGTAACGGGTCTCTGCATAGTCGGTGTCTTTTATAAAGGCTTGATCAGGAAAGTGGAAAACTGGATCGGCTGCCGCTTTTCCGCGCGGCAATCAGAACGGATCCCAGCCTGCTGCGATGATGGGGCTTATCATCGCGGGAGATATTGATCTGCCTTATTGGGATGACGGGTTTGTTAGGCGCATGCCGGCTTCCTTTCAGAATTGAACGGGAATGATGACCAAAAGAAAGCGGGTGTCAGGCAACGTGCCGACACCCGCTTGTGTAAGTGCGAGCAAAGCGCTGCTAGGTTCAATAAGCGTTCTTGCCGGTCCACCCCTTGAAGGCGGTCCAGGCGATGATGCGGATGTCCATCCACATCGACCAGTTCTGGATGTAGTGCAGATCGAACTGGACCCGCTTGGCCATCTTGTCGACGGTATCCGTTTCGCCGCGATGGCCATGGATCTGCGCCCAGCCGGTGATGCCCGGCTTGACGCGATGGCGCAGCATGTAGCACTCCAGCAGATCCTTGTACATTTCATTGTGCTGCAACGCATGCGGACGCGGACCGACCACCGACATGTCGCCGAACAGCACGTTCAGGAACTGCGGCAATTCATCCAGGCTGGTGCGGCGCAGGAATCCGCCGATGGGCGTCAGCCGCGGATCGCCCTTGCGCGCCTGGGTGACGGTGCCTTGTTCCTGATGCACCTTCATCGTCCTGAACTTGTAGACATTGAAGGGCCGGCCATTCAGACCGAGGCGGGGCTGCCGGAAGAATACCGGGCCTGGCGAGGTCGCCTTGATCGCAATCGCAAGCACGATGAACAGCGGCAGCAGCATGAAAAGCGCGGCCAATGCGAACACCTTGTCGAACAGGTCCTTGAAGATGCCGTTGACACCGGCCGTGACTGGCTGATTGAGATCCACTGCCGGCAAGCCGAGGAAGTCGCCCATCTTGTTGCTGAGCATCTGCAGGCTGAAGATGTCCGGTATCCAGCGCACGTCGACCAGGGTATTGCGAAGCATGTACTGCAGTTCCTGCAGCTTCGGCGATGCCATCAAGGGAAGGGTGATCCAGATCTCGTGCACGCTGTGCGCCGCCATGAAAATGGGGATGTCTTCCAGCTTTTGCAGCCTGGCGATACCGGAGTCCTGAATCTTCTGCGCATCCTTCTCATCGGCGTAGACGGCCCGCACATCATAACCGGCCCAGTCCTGGGCGATGGCGCGTCGATGCATTTCCTGTCCGGTGCTGCCGTAGCCGACGATGATCACGCGCTTGTTGTTCAATCCCTTCGCTCGGAAATAGCGGAGCATGAAGTACACGCCGATCCGGATCAGAATCATGAAGGTGAGGCCGAGTGCATACCAGTAGAACAGCCAGAGCCGGGATACATTGCCGACGTGATGGATGAGAAAGCTGAAGAACAGGCCTATGCTCAGCACCAGCGCCCAGGATCCGGCCAGGCGCAGGAAGCGGTCGGGAAGGGCTCGGCCGCGCCAGGAACCGTACAGGCCGAGCTGGGCGAACATGAGGAACGAAAGGCCGCTGCAGAAATGCAGCAGTACCGAGTGAATGGGCGCGGTCTCGCCGATGGGAGTTCGGAAATGGATATAGCTGGCGAGCAGGCCGGCGACCTCCAGCACCAGCACGTCCATCAGACGCATGGAAAATTCGAGTCTTGAGGAATTTTTGATGATCAAGTCTTGCATGGCGGATCCGTTTTTTTACCGTTGAGACGGGTAAGAGAGACTTACCTTTTCGACAATATTAGGGACTCGCAACGCCTTTCAGATGTGATTTGGATATTGCTTGCGAACGCTCAAAGCGACCGTTGTAAAAGCTCATGCGGGGTGTTAATGCGGGTCAACACTCTTGATCGCCGGAATCAAAAATGAGCGATTCTGCAGTTGTGGACCGCCTGATGGCCATACGAAAAGCGCTAAACATGGCAGGGCAAAGCACCGGTAAAACCACCCGGAGAATGCATTGAAGCCGGGAAACTCCTTCTCCCCTCCGGGCGCGATGCGCTATCATGCGCTGCATGGATCTTGAAGAAACCAAGGAAGTTACCGCTTTCGAACTCATCGGCGGCGCCGACAAGTTGCGCGAACTGGTCGACCGTTTTTACGACTTGATGGAACTGGAGCCGGAGTTCGCCGGCATTCGCGCCTTGCACCCGACGCCGATGGATGGTTCGCGAGACAAGCTGTACTGGTTCCTGTCCGGATGGATGGGCGGGCCCAGCCTGTATATCGAGCGATTCGGCCACCCGCGCCTGCGCGCCCGCCATCTTCCCTACGCGATTGCTTCCAGCGAGCGCGACCAATGGCTGCGCTGCATGGCGTGGGCCATGCAGGACGTCGGCATCGACGCCGGCTTGCAGGAGCGCCTGATGCATTCCTTCTACCAGACCGCAGACTGGATGCGGAACCGGGCCGGTTGACCAGCCTATGATCCCCGCCGGATTTCCATGTCAGTAAGCGAACTCATCCTTACCGGATTGGGCGTCGCCATTCTGCTGCTGCAGGTCTTCATGCTTCTGCGCAGCCGCGGCGGCGAAGCGGCCGATCTCAACCGCGTTCAGCAAGACCTTCAAGCGAGTCAGCAACAGACGGCTGAACGGGTCGAGCGGGAACTGCGCGCCCAGATCCAGACCTCCGCCCAACTTTCACGGCAGGAGGTCGGCACCGGCTTCAGCCAGTTTCAGCAGGCGATGCTGCACCAGCTCGCCAGCATGGCCACCCTGCAGAACAGCCAGATAGACGCCTTTGCCCAGCAGCTCGCCAAGCTGACCGAAGCCAACGGCTTGCAGCTGGAGACGCTGCGCAACGCCATCCTGGCGCAATCCCAGGGGGCGCGGCAGGAACAGGCCGCCGCCCTCAAACGCTTTGGCGACACGCTGGCGCTGTCCTTGAGCACCCTCACCGAATCCAATGCGCAGCGCATGAACGAGATCCGGTCCACGCTCGAAACCCGGATTCGCGACATGCAGGCCGACAACGGCACTCGTCTCGAGGAAATGCGCAAGACCGTGGACGAGAAGCTGCATGCCACCCTGGAGCACCGCCTGGGCGAATCCTTCAAGCTCGTTTCCGACCGGCTCGAAAAGGTGCACCAGGGATTGGGCGAGATGCAGCAATTGGCCATCGGCGTGGGCGATCTCAAGCGGGTGCTGACGAATGTGAAGTCGCGCGGCACCTGGGGCGAGGTTCAGCTGGAAATGCTGCTGGAACAGATGCTCACGCCCGACCAGTTTGGAAAGAATGTGGAAACCGTGCCGGGCAGCGGCGAGCGGGTCGAGTTTGCCATCCGCCTGCCTGGGCATGGGGAAGGCAGGCCGCCGGTATGGATGCCGATCGACGCCAAGTTTCCCAAGGAACAGTACGAGCGGCTGCTGGAAGCCGCGGAACGCGCCGATACGGATGGCATGACCGCCGCCGGACGGGAACTGGACAAGGCGGTGCGACTGCAGGCGAAGACCATCTCCGAGAAATACCTGTCCCCGCCGCTCACCACCGACTTTGCCATCATGTTCCTGCCGACCGAAGGCTTGTATGCGGAGGTAATGCGGCGGCCTGGCCTGGCCGACGACCTGCAGCGCGCCTGCCGCATCAGCATTGCCGGTCCATCGACCCTGCTGGCGCTGCTGAACAGCCTGCAGATGGGCTTCCGCTCGATCGCGCTGGAAAAGCGATCATCCGAAGTGTGGCAAGTGCTGGGCGCCGTCAAAACCGAATTCGCGAAATTCGGCGATGTTTTGACGGCGACCCGCAATTCGCTGGAGCGGGCCGCGAAAAATATCGAGCAGGCCGAGACCCGCAGCCGGCAGATGGCGCGCAAGCTGAAGTCGGTCGAAGCCTTGCCGGCCGAGGCGGCACAGCGCTTGCTTGGTGCTGAACTGGTAGGCGTGGAGGATGAAGGCGGCTGATTCGCCTTCACCTGCTGCGCGGCCAGCCCATGCCGCTGTATCCGCCCATGTGGAGCGGAACCGATAATTGCAATGACGACTTCGAGCTCACCTCAACCCATATGGAAATAGCGATTCTGTTCGGCCTCATTCTCCTCAACGGCGCCTTCGCCATGTCGGAGATCGCCCTGATCGCCGCGCGCAAGGTCAGGCTGCAGAGGCTGGCGGAAGAGGGCGACAGCTCGGCCGCGGCGGCGATGAAGCTGGGCGAGGATCCGAACCAGTTTCTGTCGACTGTGCAGATCGGCATCACCTCGATCGGCATCCTGAACGGCATCGTCGGCGAGGCGACACTCGCCGGCCCGTTCAGCGCATGGCTGCAGCGGCACGGCGTGGAAGCTTCCACCGCCGGCTATCTCGCCACCGGCCTGGTGGTGGTCTTCATCACCTATTTCTCGATTGTGCTGGGGGAGCTGGTGCCCAAGCGCCTGGGCCAGATCAGCCCCGAGGCCATTGCCCGCCTGGTGTCCCGGCCGATGCTGTGGCTGGCCGCGCTGACCCGGCCTTTCGTCAAGCTGCTGTCCGGATCCACCCGGCTCGTCCTGCGGACCTTCGGCGTGAATGAAAGGCTGGAGTCGGTGGTCACCCAGGAAGAGATCAATCTCATGCTGGAAGAGGGGTCCGATGCCGGCGTGATCGAGCATCATGAGCATCAGATGGTGCGAAACGTGTTTCGCCTGGATGACCGGCAGATCGCTTCCTTGATGGTGCCTCGCGGCGACATCGTCTATCTCGACGTGGATGAGCCGCTGGAGGAAAACCTGCGCCGCATCGAAGCCAGTCCGCATTCCCGCTTTCCGGTAGTGCGCGGCGGCTGGGACGATGTGCTGGGCGTGGCCACCGCCCGCCAGTTCCTGACCCAGACCCTGCGCGGCAACCGCCCCAATCTCACCGAGCACCTGCAGCCGGCGCTGTTCCTGCCGGAGTCGCTGACCGGCATGGAGTTGCTGGAGAATTTCAAGAATTCAGGAGTTCATCTCGCCTTCATCATCGACGAGTACGGCGAAGTGCAGGGCATCGTCACCTTGCAGGACGTGATGGAAGCCATCACCGGCGAATTCAAGCCGCATCACGACGAGGACGCGTGGGCGGTGCAGCGGGAGGACGGCTCCTGGCTGCTCGATGGACTTATTCCAGTGCCGGAACTCAAGGACCGGCTCGACCTGAAGGTGGTGCCGGAAGAAGAGCGCGGCCGCTACAACACGCTCAGCGGCATGGTGATGCTCCTGCTCGGCAAGCTGCCCCAGACCGGGGACCACTGCGAATGGGAAGGTTGGCGTTTCGAGATCGTGGACCTGGACGGAAAGCGCATCGACAAGGTGCTTGCCACGCCGCCGGCGAAAGACAGCCTCCTCCAGGAAACCCCGGAACCGACGATGTGAGTCCGGCGCGCCTGCGCCGCTGCCGTCACATCAATCAGATCAAGCCGTCGAACAGCGCCACGTCAACCGGATCGCCGGCAGCAATATTGCCCTGGGCGTGGTTCAACACCACCATGCAGTTCGCTTCCGACATGGAGCGCAGGATGCCGGAGCCCTGGGCGCCGGTAATCCTTACCTGAGGCATGCCATCCGCGCCCGCGCTGAGTACGCCGCGCTGATATTCGGTGCGGCCCGGCTTCTTGCGGATGGCCGTTTCCGATTTCGCCTTCAGCAACGGCAGCGCGGGCTCCTCGACTCCCATCATGCGCAGCAGCGCCGGCCGCGCCAGGAACAGGAAGGTGACCATCACCGCCACCGGATTGCCCGGCAGCCCGAACAGATAAGCACTCTTGCCGTTGGACTGGATTCGGCCGAAAGCCATCGGGCGGCCGGGCCGCATCGCGATCTTCCAGAACGTGGTGTCGCCGAGCTTGGCCATCATCTGCTTGGTGTAATCCGCTTCGCCGACCGACACGCCGCCGGAGGTAATGATCGCATCGGCGTTTTCGCAGGCGCTGCGGAAGGCGGCTTCCAGTTCGGCCGGATCGTCGCGCACCACGCCCATGTCGATGACGTCGCAGCCGAGGCGGCGCAGCATGCCGAAAATCGTGTAGCGATTGCTGTCGTAGACGCAGCCTTCGTCCAGCGGTTCGCCGATGGAGCGCAGTTCATCCCCGGTCGAGAAGAAGCCCACGCGCAGGCGGCGCCAGACAGGCACTTCCGCCACGCCAAGCGAGGCCAGCAGGCCGATGTCAGCCGGCCGCAGCATTTTCCCTTGCAGGAGCGCCGGCTTCCCCATGGCGAGATCTTCGCCGCGCAGGCGACGGTTGTCCCCCCGCCGCACTGCGCCGGCCGGGATGGTGACGCCGTTTTCGCTCGCGTTGCGGGTGAACTCCTGCGGCACCACGGTATCGCATCCGTCGGGCATCACCGCGCCGGTCATGATGCGCACACATTCGCCGCGGCCGACGCTGCCTTCGAAGCCTCGTCCCGCATAGGCGGTGCCGATCACCTTCAGGGTGAGATCGGCATCGGAGAGGTCGTCGCCGACGACGGCGAAACCATCCATGGCGGAGTTGTCGTGCGCCGGCACGTCGATGCTGGACACGATATCGGTCGCCAGGATCCGGTCCAGCGCGGCGCGGATGGCGAGCTTTTCGATGGCCGCGACCGGCGTGACGAAGTCACGCATGATTTGCTGCGCCTGCGCCACGGGCAGGGCATTCGGATCATAGCCGGACAGGCAGCTGACGATGTCGGAAAGGGCGGGAGCGGTCATGTTCCGTTTCTTGTACGAGTAATGATGAACAGGGCGGGCGCCGGGCGTCGAACCGCCGAGCGGAAAATCAGCGCAGATAAGATAGCACGAGGCCGGCGGCGGCACAGAGGCTGATCACCTGCACCGGGCCGAGCTTGAAGCGCATCAGGCAGGCGCAGGCGGCTGCCGCCAGCGCCATGGCGGTGACGTCCCAGGATGCCGGCGGCTTATCCCAATGAAATACATGGATGGCGAAGAACAGCGCCAGGCTGACGATGACCCCGACGACGGCCGCGGAGATGGCGGTCAGCGGCGCGGTCAGGCCCAGCTTCCCGCGCGTGGACTCCACCACCGGCGCACCGGCCAGGATGAATATGAAGGAGGGCAGGAAGGTGAAGAACGTCGCGACGCTGGCGCCGATGAATCCCCCGGCAAAACTCGCCTGGCTGCCGGCGCCGCCGATGAAGCCGATGAAGGCGACGATCATGATGAGCGGACCGGGCGTGGTTTCGCCGAGGGCGAGGCCGTCCATCATCTGCGCCGGCGTCAGCCAGGCATGGGTCTCCACCGCCGCCTGGTAGACGTAGGGCAGCACCGCATAGGCGCCGCCGAAGGTCAGCAGCGCCGCCTTGGTGAAGAAGTTGCCGATCTGCGTCAGCGGACTCTGTGCGCCAGCCAGCAGTGCGAGCAGCATGAGTCCGGCGAGCGTGATTGCGATGCCGATGGCGGATGAGGCAAGCAGCTTGCCCGCGGTGAAGCGGGCGTGGGCCGGCGTCGGCGTGTCGTCGCCGATGAGCGCCGCTCCGAGCGGCGCCTTGGCTGCGCTTGCATGACCGCCGGCCTGGCTGAAGCTGTCAGGTGCAAATCGGGCGCCGAGCGCGCCGATCGCGGCGGCGCACAGCACCACCCAAGGAAAGCCGATGTTGAATATCGAGATCGCGGCCAGGGCACCCAACGCGAGCAGGACCAGCCAGCGGTTGGTGAGCGTGCGCGAACCGATGCGCCAGGCCGCCGCCAGCACGATTGCGACGACGGCTGGCTTGATGCCATAAAAAAGCGCGGCCACCAGCGGTACGCTGCCAAAGCGCAGGTACAGCCAGGACAAGCCCACCAGCACCAGGAAACCGGGCAGCACGAACAGCAGCCCGGCCACGATGCCGCCCCAGGTGCGATGCATCAGCCAGCCGATGTAGATTGCCAGCTGGGTCGCCTCCGGGCCTGGCAGGAGCATGCAGAAATTGAGGGCGTGGAGAAACCGTCCCTCCGAGATCCAGCGACGCCGGTCCACCAGGTCCTGATGCATCAGGGCGATCTGGCCGGCCGGTCCGCCGAAGCTGACGAAGCCGAGCCAGAACCAATAGCGCACGGCTTCGGCAAAGGTCACGGCGGCGGGCGGCTGGGTGGGCGAAAACGGCGCGTCGGCCCGGTCTCGTTCAACGGTGTTCATGGAAAGAATCTTGCTGGGAAATGAGGCGGCTGATGATACTGGCGACCGCCGGCGACAGGCAAAAAGAAGAGGGGGCCAGGCCCCCTCTCGTCATTGTTGCGGCAGCAGGATGGCCCGAAAGCCATCCACGATCAAGCCTGCTGCCGGGTTTCCACCTGGATCAGCGGTTCGCTCGGCATCGGCGGCAGGGGCTTGCGCTCCCGCGGAATGCGAGGCTGGGGCGCCATCATGGCCGCGGCTTCCTGAGCCTTGCGCAGCTTTTCGGGATCCGTCATTGCCAACGTCAGGCCGGCGGCTGCGAGCACTTCACGCAGGCTTTCCACCGGCATCGATGCCGGGGCAGTCGATGCCGGCTTGGCTGCTTCGACGGAGGGCCGGGGCGTTTCCGGCTCAGCGGCGGCAGTTGCCGCAGCCACCTGCGGTGCCGGGATAGCCACCGCGGCAGGAGCGGCCGCTTCCGCGGCGACCTGCGGCTGAACGGCAGGTTCGACGGCGGCGGCTTCAACCGCGGCAGCTTCCGTTGCGGGTGCCGATTCGGCAATCTCGACGGGCTGGGCACCAGCGGCTTCCGACGGCGCTTCGGCGGCCGGCATGACCACGGTCGTGGTTTGTACCGACACGTCGCTGACTTCCGCATGCACCGCCGGTCGGGTGTCAGCCGATGTGGAGGCCGGCAGATCCACGGCGGTAGTCTGTACGGTGGCTTCGGTCATGACGACCTGCACCGTGTCCTGACCTTCGGACGCGCCTTCTTCCGCGCCGAGCTGTTCGCCGCCGGCGGACAGTTCCGAACCCTCGCGATCCCGGCGATTGCGGTTGCGGCCGCCACGGCGACGGCGACGGCGGCGCTCTTCGCTGCCCTCGGCGCCCGCCTCGGCTTCGCCTTCGGCGCCCATCACCTGGGCGTCTTCGGCGGTGGTTTCGGTGCCGACGGGAACCGCTGCTGCGGCCACGGCTGCGGCAGCCAAGTCTTCGGCCTGCAGGGCGGCCGGTACGGCAGCCGCGGCCAGGGCGTCAGCCGGCTGCTCCTTCGCTTCGCGCGGCTCGCGATTTTCCTTAGGCTCACGTTCGCGGCGCGGACGCTCGCGGCGGCTCTCCGAGCCCGCTTCGCGGTTCTCGCGGGGCGGACGCGGCTGGCGCGGTGCCGGAGCGCCGCCTTCGGCAGCAACCGGTTGCGCCTGCTTTTCTTCCCGCGCCTCGACACGGCTGTTGTCCCGCTCTTCCACCCGCTCGCGGCCGGTGCGGCCGCGGTTGCGGTTGCGCTGGCCGCCACGGCCGTTGCGCTCGCCGGCGCGCTCGCGCGCCTGCTGCGGCTTTTCCTCGGCTGCCGGCGCCGGCGCGACGACCGGCGCCACCGGCTTGCGGCGGAACAGGCCGAACATGCGGCTGAAGAAGCCGCCTTCGCTGACCGGCGCGGGTGCGGGCGCCTGCACGGGCGCCGGCTCAACCGGCTTGCGCTCGACGATGGGCGCCGGCTGATCCGGCGTGATGCCCTTGACCATCGCTTCCTGGCGTGGACGCGGCTCTTCCTTCTGGCGCTTGCCGTAACCGATGTCGGTATCGACTTCTTCCGCCATGTCGTAGCTCGGCTGGCTGTCTTCGAGGCGCGGATCGTCGTGCTTGATGCGCTCCAGCTTGTAGTGCGGCGTCTCCAGATGCTTGTTCGGGATCAGGATGACGGTGACGCGGTGGCGCGTCTCGATCTTCAGGATCTCGCCGCGCTTCTCGTTGAGCAGGAAGGCAGCCACGTCGACCGGGGCCTGGACGTGGATGGCGGCGGAGTTTTCCTTCATCGCCTCTTCCTGGATGATGCGCAGCACCTGCAGGGCGGAGGACTCGGTATCGCGAATGTGACCGGTGCCGTTGCAGCGCGGGCAGGTCACGTGGCTGCCTTCGGACAGCGACGGACGCAGGCGCTGGCGCGACAGCTCCATCAGGCCAAAGCGGGAAATCTTGCCCATCTGAACGCGGGCGCGGTCGTAGCGCAGCGCATCCTTGAGGCGGGTCTCGACTTCGCGCTGGTTCTTCGCGTTCTCCATGTCGATGAAGTCGATGACGATCAGGCCGCCGAGGTCGCGCAGGCGCAGCTGGCGCGCGACTTCGTCGGCGGCTTCGAGATTGGTGTTGAGCGCGGTGGTCTCGATGTCGCTGCCGCGGGTGGCGCGGGCGGAGTTGACGTCGATGGAGACCAGGGCCTCGGTGTGGTCGATGACGATGGCGCCGCCGGACGGCAGCGGCACGGTGCGGGAATAGGCGGTTTCGATCTGGTGCTCAATCTGGAACCGCGAGAACAGCGGCACGTCGTCGCGGTAGCGCTTGACCCGGTGCACCATGTCGGGCATCACGTGGGCCATGAACTGGCGCGCCTGATCGTGGATGTCGTCGGTGTCGATCAGGATTTCGCCGATGTCGGGCTGGAAATAATCGCGGATGGCGCGGATGACGAGGGACGATTCCTGGTAGATCAGGAATGCGCCCGGCGCCGATTGGCCGGCGCCTTCGATGGCGCGCCACAGCTGCATCAGGTAATTCAAGTCCCACTGGAGTTCCTCGACGCTGCGGCCGATGCCGGCGGTGCGGGCAATCACCGACATGCCGGCCGGCAGGTCGAGCTTGTCCATCGTCTCGCGCAGTTCCTGGCGGTCCTCGCCTTCGACACGGCGGGAAACGCCGCCGCCGCGCGGGTTGTTCGGCATCAGGACCAGATACCGGCCGGCCAGGGAAATGAAGGAAGTGAGGGCGGCGCCCTTGTTGCCCCGTTCTTCCTTTTCGACCTGGACCATGATTTCCTGGCCTTCGCGCAGCGCTTCCTTGATGGAAGCGTTGCGCACGTCGACACCTTCGCGGAAATAGCTGCGGGCGACTTCTTTGAAGGGGAGGAATCCGTGGCGCTCTTCGCCGTAGTTGACGAAGCAGGCTTCGAGGGAGGGTTCGATGCGGGTGATGACACCCTTGTAGATATTGGACTTGCGCTGTTCGCGTCCGGCGGTTTCGATATCGATGTCGATCAGCTTCTGCCCATCGACGATCGCCACGCGCAGCTCTTCCTGCTGCGTGGCATTGAACAACATGCGTTTCATTTCTTCTCCGTATGGCACGAGGCCATCAAGTGCCGTCAGCGGCGGCTTCGCCGTTGCTGCGGCAGACTAGCGGGATGTACGCGAGAACGGAGGGCTTGGGAGGAATTGCCTCAATGTGGGCCAAAGCGAAGATGATCCGCCATTGCCGCCACGGGGCGCGGATGAGGTTGACGCGTGTGCCGGGTGCGTGCCGCTTCCTGCCCGGGCGGCTCGATTCCTTCGAGCGCGGCGCCAGGCGCACAGCGGCTTGTCTGACCACTAGAAGATCTCGGGTTTTCCAACATCGGCAGACGATTCATCAACACCATCAACCAGCAAGCATGCCGCGACCTATGCGAAAGGCACTGCTTGCCGGACTTATCCATTCGATTCAAGCTGACTCGTTCAACATCCCTGCACGCCGCCCGGCTGCAACTGCGGTGCCGCCCTGGCTCATGCGGGGATGCTGCATACACATCTCTTTTCCATCAAATTTGCGGTTTGGCGAGGCTGGTGGAGACGCCCCTGTGTAGAATGTGCTTTTTATTCTTACACGTGCACCGGTTCGTGACTGGTGCGAAACGATTATATATTCAAAATGAAGGACTTACCGGATTTTTCTGGGAATGCGCCCGAAAATCGCGCCGACCCTCCATCCGCTCCGGTGGTTCCGCAGGTCCGCTTGATTACGATCGGCGAAGAAGAGGCCGATCAGCGCATCGACAATTTCCTCCTCCGTATCTGCAAGGGCGTGCCGAAGAGCCACGTCTACCGGGTGCTGCGCTCGGGCGAGGTGAGGGTCAACAAGGGTCGCATCGATCAAACCTATCGCCTGAAGGCGGGAGATGTGGTGCGCGTGCCGCCGGTGCGGGTCGCCGAAACGCAGAAGGCAGCCGTGCCCGGCGCCGAGTTCACCATCCTGCATGAAGATGCGCACCTGCTGGTGATCGACAAGCCGGCCGGCGTGGCGGTGCACGGCGGGTCGGGCGTGAGCTACGGCGTCATCGAGCAATTGCGCGCGTCGCGCCCGCAGGCCAAGTTCCTGGAACTGGTGCACCGGTTGGACCGGGAAACTTCCGGCATTCTGCTGCTGGCCAAGAAGCGCTCGGCGCTGACCAATCTGCACGAGCAAATCCGGGAAGGGACGATCGACAAGCGCTATCTGACCCTCGTCCACGGCGAATGGAAAAATGCTCGGCAGCATATCAAGCTGCCATTATTTAAATACAATACGCCCGATGGCGAGCGCCGGGTGAGGGTGCAGTCCGATGGAATGGCCTCGCACACCGTGTTCAACCTCGTCCGGAAATACGGCGCCTTCGCGCTGCTGGAAGCGGAGCTCAAGACCGGGCGCACGCACCAGATTCGCGTACACCTGTCGGCCAGCGGCTATCCGATCGCCGGGGATGACAAGTATGGCGACTTCGGCCTGAACCGGGCGCTGCAAAAGCCGCAGGGCAGCCGGATTGCGCTCAAGCGCATGTTTCTGCATGCCCACCGGATCACCTTCCTGCATCCGGAAAGCGGCGAACCGCTGACGCTGAAGGCCGAATTGCCTCGCGAGTGCGACGCCTTCCTGCGCAGTTTGCAAGCCGAGGCTGCGGACGAGCGGGTATCCTGACGGCAAGGCAAAACATATTTACAGGGAGTGGGCGCTTCGGCGGCCCGTGATAACTATGGCAAGAAAAAAGTTCGACCTGATCGTGTTCGATTGGGATGGCACCCTGATGGACAGCACCAGCACCATCGCCAAGTGCATTCAGGCGGCGGCCAAGGATCTCGGGCTGCCCGTGCCGGACACCCGTGCCGCTTCCTACGTGATCGGCCTCGGACTGCAGGATGCGATGGAAGCCGTGCTTCCCGGCGTCGATCCGAAATACTATCCGCGCATGGTGGAGCGCTATCGCTACCACTACCTGTCGAAGGACAAGGGATTGGACCTGTTCGACGGGGTGCGCGAGATGCTGGTCGACCTTTCCCAGCAAGGCTATTTTCTGGCGGTTGCCACCGGCAAGAGCCGGGTCGGGCTCAATCGCGCGCTCGATGCCACCAAACTGCTGTCGGTCTTCGACGCCACCCGCTGCGCCGATGAAACCTTCTCCAAGCCGCATCCGGCCATGCTGCAGGAACTCACCCGTGAACTGGGCCAGGACATGCAGCGCACGGTGATGATCGGCGACACGACCCACGATCTGCAAATGGCAAGCAATGCCGGTGCGGCGGCGATTGCCGTTCATTACGGCGCCCATCCATCGGAACAGCTGTCGGCGCTCAATCCGCTATTTTCGGCGAATTCGGTCGCCGATCTGCATGCCTGGCTGAGGGAAAACGGATGACGGAAGCGGTTTCCATCCCGATCTGCGCTTCGGCCGACCTGGAGGATGGCGGCAAGGGCGTGCGCTTCCCGGTTACCGCTGGCGGCGAGGACCGGACCGGCTTCGTGGTGCGCCACGATGGCCAGGTCTATGGTTATCTCAATCGCTGCGCCCATGTGCCGATCGAACTCGACTGGAATGAAGGGGAGTTTTTCGAGTCTGGCGGCGGCTACCTGATGTGCTCCACGCACGGCGCGCTCTATGTGCCAAGCACGGGTCTTTGCGCCGGCGGCCCTTGCCGCGGCGGGCGGCTGCGCCCGATCCAGGTTACGGAGGCTGACGGTCAGATTTCCTGGCACCCGGATGATTTCATCAGGCCGGTTCGGGCCTAATCTAGAAAAAGTGATAAACGATGAGCAACGACGGTTACAACGCAAACAATGATTTGCCGCCCGGCCGGGATGGCCGCAATGAGCGCTCAGGCGCCTGGGAGCGCGACGTGCTTGAAAAGCTGGCATTCGCCACGCTCAGGGAACAGCGTGCGCGCCGGCGCTGGAACATCTTCTTCAGGCTGGTCACCCTGGTGCTGGTCGTGTACGGCCTGTGGATGGCCTTTCAGTACAACGTAGCCGAGTCCGAGCCGGTGGGGCCGCATACCGCATTGATCCAGATCGATGGGACGATCGAATCCGGCACGTCCGGCGCTGCGGATAGCGTGATTCCGGCGCTCAATCGCGCTTTCGCCGATGACAACTCGGTCGGCGTCGTCCTGAGGATCAACAGCCCGGGCGGCAGTCCGGTGCAGGCAGGCATGATCAACGACGAGATCGTCCGGCTGCGCAAGGCTTACCCGAAGAAGCCTCTATTCGTCGTGGTCGATGAGATCTGCGCTTCCGGCGGCTATTACATTGCGGCGGCGGCCGACAAGATCTTTGTCAACAAGGCCAGCATTGTCGGCTCCATCGGCGTGCTGATGGAAGGTTTCGGCTTCACCGGCCTGATGGATAAACTCGGCGTCGAGCGGCGCCTGATGACGGCCGGAGAGAACAAGGGTTTCCTCGATCCGTTCAGCCCGCAAAGCGGCAAGCAGAAAGCCTTCGCTCAGGACATGCTGAACGAGGTGCATCAGCAATTCATCGACGTGGTGCGCCAAGGGAGGGGCAGTCGGCTGAAGGAAACGCCTGAAACCTTTTCCGGCCTTTTCTGGAGCGGCTCGCGGGCGGTGCAGATGGGCCTGGCGGATGGTTTCGGCACGGTGGATACCGTTGCCCGGGATGAGCTGAAGGCCGACGACGTGGTCGACTATACCCAGCATGAAGGCTTGTCGGAAAAGTTGCTCAAGAAATTCGGCGGCGCGGTCGGTACGGCTGCCATGGCATCGTTCTGGAATTCGGCACGCCCTTCCATGCGCTGACCCTAAAGGCAATTTCCATCATCGGGGAGATTGCCGCTGACTCTTAACTGGGGGCGGTCCCGCACGGTGGGACACCAAGCAGGGAGGCTATTCCAAATTTTTTCCTTAGCGCCCTTGAATCTGAAAAGCGGCGATCTATACTGCCCATTGTCCGGCGCGGTTCTTCCGATGCGGTAAACCATCTGGAAGGCGTATCGGGCTGGATGTCCTACCGCATCCGCGATGCGGCGTTGAAGGAGTCTTTGACTTCTTTCTTCACTACCCAATAGCCATCTGGCTAGCAAAACGGCGGCGCAATACCGCCGTTTTGCACGTCTGAACCATCCTCTTTTGTCCCTGGCGACAAACCTATTTCCGTTGAGTCTCGGCCAGCATCAGAAACACTGTCGGTTTCTTTTGAATGTCAGGTGCTTGTTGATTCTGCAGGCGTTTCTTCCAATCTGCCGCACTATGGGTCCGGATGGTTTCGGTTGGCAGGGTAAGGTCGGTCGCGATGCAGAGCAGGGTCTGCGGCTGGCAATGATCCGCCAAGGCTTGCAGCATGGCTTGATTACGGTAAGGCGTCTCGATGAAAAGCTGCGTCTGGCGCTCTTGGCGTGAGCGGTCTTCCAGCGTTTTGATGCGCTTGGCGCGCAGCGCGGGATCGGTCGGCAGGTAACCGTTGAACGCGAAGCTCTGACCGTTCAGACCGCTTCCCATGACGGACAACAGCAGTGAGGAAGGGCCTACCAGCGGCCGCACCGTGATTCCCTTGGCATGCGCCATTCGGACAAGATCGGCGCCCGGGTCGGCGACGGCAGGTACGCCTGCTTCGGAGATCAGACCGGCATCGCGTCCGGCCAATAGCGGTTCGAGAAGTGCGGGAAGGGCGGTGGCATCCGAATTCACGTTCAATTCCCGGATCTCGATTTCCTGCAGTGCCCTGTTCAACGGGAAATCCATGCCGACCAGCTTGAGAAAGGCGCGGGTGGTCTTCGCGTTTTCCGCGATGAAGTAATCCAGCTTGGCGGTGAGGGCGGAAACCTGGGCCGGTATGATGCCGGCCAAGAAGCCGGACTCTCCGGTAACGGGCACGCCAAGGCTGTTGGGAATCAGAAAAAGAGTGCCGGGCATGGACGGTCTCGATGGTGATGAGAGGAAACGGTAGGTTCAGCGCCGGAAGAAGGTTACGCCGGCGGTGCGCAGCATCGTGGTGAGCGAGATCAGCGGCAGTCCGGTCAGGGCGGTTGGATCGGTGCTTTCCAGACGTTCGATCAGGGCGATGCCCAAACCCTCGTTCTTGGCGCTCCCGGCGCAGTCATACGGCTGCTCGATGCGAAGGTAGGCATCCAGCTCCTCGTCCGGCAGCGAGCGGAACGACACGCGAGTCTGCGCGTCGACCATCTGCAGGCGCGGACCGGAGGGCGTCTTGCGCGCATCGAGCAGGCAAAGGGCGGTATGGAAGATGACGTCTCTTCCCCGCATCATGCGAAGTTGCGCCATCGCGTTGTCGTGCGTACCCGGTTTCCCGATTTGCTCGCCGTCCAGGGTGGCCACTTGGTCGGAGCCGATCACCAGCGCATCCTTTTCCGTTTCAGCGATTTTTTCAGCCTTCGACTTTGCCAGCCGCAGTGCGGTCGCTTCCGGTGCTTCGCCGGCCAGAGGCGTTTCATCGATGTCCGGGCTGATGGTGTCGAAGGGCAGGCAAAGCCGTTCCAGCAGGCTCTTGCGATAAACCGAACTTGAAGCGAGGATGATGCGCGGTGGCAGAGGTAACGCAGTCATGTTGGCAATGGATGGCGGGAAAAGCCTTGAAAAGCGCTAAAGCTTTGACGGATAAAGGAAAAGCCTGTTATTATCGCAGGTTTTCCGGGTTCGGCTCATTATGAATGCTTTTGTGATCGACGCCTTCGAGTTCTGTCGCGTCAGGGAGCGGCGTGAGGGCGAGCTTGCCGTTGCCGACTTGCCCAGGCTGGGCCAGGAGTCGGTGAGTGGTTTCGGTTCGGTCAAGTGGCAACTTGCCGGTGGCAGCGACAAGCAGGGGCATTCCCAGCTGACGCTGTCGGTGTCCGGTTCGGTGCGCCTGATCTGCCAGCGCTGCCTGACGCCTTTCGAATTTCCCTTCGAGACCGCGTCGGTGCTGATTCTTGCAGAGACCGAAGGCGTGGCGGATGAGCTGGATGCCCAGCTCGAGGATGAATCGGTGGAAGTCATCGTTGGCAGTCGCAGCTTCAATATTCGCGACCTGATCGAAGATGAAGCACTGCTGGCACTGCCGCTCTCGCCCAAGCACGAAACCTGCCTTGACCAGTTGGTGTCGGGCGTGCAGGCGGAGACGGAAAAGTTATCGCCTTTCTCGGTTCTCAAGGACTTGAAGCGCTCCTGACGTCTTGGCCGCTGCAAGTTTGCGCCTCGGCGACAGGCGAAGAAATTACAGTCTGGCAATGAATTGCCGGCTGTCTGTGTTAAAATCTCTCTCTTATGGTTTAGGAGTCATCATGGCCGTTCAGCAAAACAAAAAATCCCCCTCGAAGCGTGGCATGCACCGTGCCCACGATTTCCTCGTCGCTCCGCCGCTGGCAGTCGAGCCGACCACTGGTGAAACCCACCTGCGTCACCACATCAGCCCGAATGGCTACTACCGTGGCCGCAAGGTCCTGAAGACCAAGAACGACGAGTAATCGTCAGTCTTTGCAAACTGATGAAAAGCGGCGCGAAAACTGGATTTAGCGCCGTTTTTTTCATATGCTCCCTATTCTCGTTGCGTCATTTTGAATCATGCCGGATCTGGCTTCCAAGCGGCCTGAAACGCGCTTCTGAATCAACTAAATGACAATCAAAATCTCCATCGACTGCATGGGCGGAGATCACGGCCCGGCAGTGACGATTCCGGCTGCAATCTCCTTCGTAAATCATGTTCATGACGCGGAACTGATTCTGGTGGGCCAGGAGGATGTCGTCCGGGCGGAACTGAGGAGGCACAAGGCCGACGCGCATCCGCGCTTGTCCGTTGTGCATGCCTCCGAAGTCGTCGCCATGGATGACCCGGTTGAAACCGCATTGCGCAGGAAGAAGGATTCTTCCATGCGCGTCGCCATTTCGCTGGTGAAGGAAGGCCGGGCGCAAGCTTGCGTTTCCGCTGGCAATACCGGCGCACTCATGGCGGTGTCGCGTTATGTTCTGAAAACCATCCCCGGCGTCGACCGTCCTGCCATCTGCACGCTGATCCCGAATCAGAAAGATTCGCCAACCTATATGCTGGATCTGGGTGCGAATGTCGACTGCGAAGCCCAGCACCTGCATCAGTTCGCACTCATGGGGTCGGCGCTGGTTTCCTCCCTTGAAGGTAAGGCCAAACCCACCGTCGGTCTGCTCAACATCGGGTCGGAAGACATCAAGGGCAACGACGTGGTCAAGCAGACCGCAGCGCTACTGCGCGCCGACCATGAAAAGGGAATCCTGAATTTCTACGGCAACGTCGAAGGCAACGACATCTTCGCCGGCACGACCGACATCGTCGTATGCGATGGCTTCGTCGGCAATGTAGTGTTGAAGGCGTCGGAAGGGCTGGGTCGTTTCGTCAAGAAAGCGTTGACCGATGAATTCAAGCGTAATCCACTGAACATGCTGGGCGCCTTGATTGCCCGCGGCGCGATCAAGGCTTTTTCCAGTCGCATGAATCCGTCACGCTACAACGGCGCCAGCCTGCTCGGCCTGCGTGGTCTCGTGTTCAAGAGCCATGGCGGCGAAAGCGCGTACGGCTACGAATGGGCGATCAGGCGAGCCTATGACGCGGCAAGCCATGGGCTGATCGAGCGCATCAGCCGAAGCATCGCCGAATTCATCCCAACGCCTGATGTCATTGCCGCGCCGGCTTCTGCCGAAACTGCGCCCGCTGACTTAACTCCGCATAAGACCGCATGACCTTGTACAGCAAAATCACCGGCACGGGCAGCGCATTGCCGCCCAAACGCGTCACCAACCAGCAACTGGCCGATCAACTCGCCACCCGTGGAATCGAAACCTCGGACGAATGGATCGTTTCCCGCAGCGGCATTTCGGCGCGCCACTATGCCGGCGAGGGCGTGAACGCCAGCGATCTCGGTGCGGAAGCGGCGCGCAAGGCAATCGAGGCAGCCGGCCTGCAGCCGAACGACATCGGCATGATCGTGCTGGCGACTTCCACGCCCGACCATTTCGGTGGCTTCCCCAGCACTGCCTGCATCGTGCAGCAGAAACTCGGAATCGGAAACCACTGCGCCGCCATGGACGTCCAGGCTGTCTGCAGCGGCTTCGTCTATGCGGTTTCCATTGCCGACAGCTTCATCAAGGCTGGCGCTCACAAGCATGTGCTCGTCATCGGCAGCGAAGTGTTTTCACGCATCCTGAATTTCGAAGACCGCACCACTTGCGTGCTGTTCGGCGACGGCGCCGGAGCGGTCGTGATGAGCGCTTCGGAAGAACCGGGCGTGCTTGCCACGGCGCTGCATGCGGATGGCAGCCATGCGGACATCCTCTGCATTCCTGGCCGCGTCAGCCATGGTGCGGTCGAGGGCAGCGCCTTCCTTCACATGGATGGACAGGCGGTGTTCAAGCTGGCGGTGTCGGTGCTCGAAAAGGTCGCCAAAGAGGCGCTGGAGAAGGCCGGAATGGCGTCTGATCAGATCGATTGGCTGATTCCTCATCAGGCCAACATCCGCATCATGCAAGGCACCGCCAAGAAGCTCGGCTTGCCGCTGGAAAAGATGGTGGTCACGGTCGACCAGCATGGCAATACCTCGGCCGCCTCGATTCCGCTGGCATTGGACCAGGCAGTGCGCGACGGTCGTGTCCGCCCCGGCCAGAATGTCATGATGGAAGGCGTGGGCGGCGGCTTCACCTGGGGTGCGGTCCTCGCACGAATGTAAAACCACTTCATCAATCGCATGACAAAATTTGCCTTTGTATTCCCCGGACAGGGATCGCAAGCCGTCGGCATGCTCAACGGCTTCGGCGATAACCCGGCCGTCGCTCGCACACTGGAAGAAGCTTCCGATGCGCTCGGCATGAACATGGCGAAACTGATCGCCGAAGGGCCGAAGGAAGACCTCGACCTCACCACCAATACACAGCCGGTCATGCTGACCGCCGCCGTTGCAGCCTATCGCGCCTGGCTGGACGCGGGCGGCACCCAGCCTTCGGTGGTCGCCGGCCATAGCCTGGGCGAGTACTCTGCGCTCGTGGCAGCCGGCGTGATCCCGTTTGCCGACGCCGTTCCGCTGGTGCGTTTTCGCGCGCAGGCAATGCAGGAAGCCGTTCCGGTCGGGCAGGGCGGCATGGCTGCCATCCTCGGCTTGTCGGATGAAGACGTGCGCGAAGCCTGTGCCAGCGCCGCACAGGGCGACGTGGTGGAAGCGGTCAACTTCAACGCGCCGGCCCAAGTGGTCATTGCCGGACACAAGGCAGCTGTCGAGCGTGCCTGCGAAGCGGCCAAGGCCAGGGGCGCCAAGCGCGCGCTGCCGCTGCCGGTGTCGGCGCCGTTTCATTCATCCTTGTTGAAGCCGGCGTCCGACAGACTGCGAGCGTATCTGGCCGGCATCAACTTTTCCAAGCCTTCCATCCCGGTGATCAACAACGTCGATGTCGCCATTGTCGATGATCTGGAAGGCATCAAGGACGCGCTGGTCCGCCAGGCGGCCAGCCCGGTGCGGTGGGTGGAGTCGGTGCAGAAGATCGCGTCGCTCGAGGTCACTCACCTCATCGAGTGCGGACCGGGCAAGGTGCTCGCCGGTCTCACCAAACGCATCAACGGCAATCTGGTGGGCGAGGCAATCGTTGACCAGGCATCTCTCGAAAAAGTCCTGGAGTCCCTGAAGTGAATCTGCAGAATCAGGTCGCGCTGGTCACCGGCGCATCCCGCGGCATCGGCCGTGCCATCGCCACCGAACTCGCCCGCCAGGGTGCAAAGGTCGTTGGCACCGCCACCACTGCTGCCGGCGCCGACGCCATCACCGCCTATCTCGACGGCGTTGCGCCGGGCGCAGGCAAGGGTGTCGTGCTCGACGTCAATGATGCCGCCCGCTGCAACGATGTGGTGGAAGAGGTGCAGAAGGAATACGGCTCGGTTTCCATTCTCGTGAACAACGCAGGCATCACCCAGGATCAACTGGCGATGCGGATGAAGGACGAAGAGTGGGATGCCGTGATCAGCACCAACCTGACAGCCGTAGCGCGCCTGTCTCGCGCCGTGCTGCGCGGCATGATGAAGGCGCGCAGTGGCCGTATCATCAACATCACCTCGGTGGTCGGTTCCGCCGGCAATCCGGGCCAGATGAACTATGCGGCTGCAAAGGCGGGCGTGGCCGGCATGAGCCGTGCGCTGGCGCGGGAAATCGGTAGCCGGAACATCACCGTCAATTGCGTCGCTCCGGGTTTCATCGACACCGACATGACCAAGCAGTTGACCGAACAGCAAACCAACGCGATGCTGCAGCAGATTCCGCTCGGCCGTTTCGGTTTGCCGGAAGACATTGCAGCAGCCGTCGCTTTCCTCGCTTCGCCGCAGGCAAGCTACGTCACCGGCACCACGATCCATGTGAACGGCGGCATGTTCATGAGCTGAACGAGGCTGCCGTTCCACCAGGAAACTACGTTTCACCGAGATTGAAAATTCAATTTTCATAGCGCAAACCTGCTAAAATGCGCGCACTTTTTATGTAACCCATTGGAGGGAAGATATGTCCGACATCGAACAACGTGTTAAGAAAATCGTCGCTGAACAACTCGGCGTTGCTGAAGCTGATATCAAGAACGAGTCGTCCTTTGTCGACGACCTCGGCGCCGATTCCCTTGACACCGTTGAGCTCGTCATGGCCCTGGAAGACGAGTTTGAGATGGAAATCCCGGATGAGCAGGCTGAAAAGATCACCACCGTTCAGCAGGCAATCGATTACGCCAAGGCTCACGTCAAGGCCTAAGTTTTAGATTGGAACAGGAGAAGCGTTTGATCCGCTCACGTGAACGCCGCGTCGTCGTTACCGGCCTGGGGTGCGTCTCGCCTGTTGGCAACAACATAGCCGATTCCTGGGCTGCGCTGCTTGCTGGCAAATCGGGCATCGCCACCATCACCAAGTTCGATGCCTCGCCTTTCTCAACGCGGTTCGCGGGTGAAGTCAAAGGCTTCAACATCGAAGACTACATTCCGGGCAAGGAAGCCCGCCATATGGATACCTTCATCCACTATGGCATGGCAGCCGGGATGCAAGCCTTCCAGGATGCCGGCTTGCAGGTCACAGAAGAGAACGCCGAGCGCATCGGCGTGATGGTCGGCTCCGGCATCGGCGGCCTGCCGATGATCGAAGAAACGCATGCCGAATTGACCAATCGCGGTCCGCGACGCATCAGCCCCTTCTTCGTGCCGGCCTCGATCATCAACATGATCTCGGGCCACCTGTCGATCAAGTACGGGCTCAAGGGCCCGAACCTGGCGATCGTCACCGCCTGCACGACCGGTCTGCATTGCATCGGTGCCGCAGCTCGCATGATCGAATACGGCGATGCCGACGTGATGATCGCCGGCGGCGCCGAATCCACCGTGTCGCCTCTGGGCATCGGTGGCTTTGCTGCCGCACGTGCGCTGTCGGCCCGCAACGACGATCCGGCCACTGCTTCCCGTCCTTGGGACAAGGACCGCGACGGTTTCGTTCTGGGAGAAGGTGCGGGTGTGGTGGTGCTCGAAGAGTATGAGCATGCCAAGGCGCGAGGCGCCAAGATCTATGCCGAGGTTCTCGGCTTCGGCATGAGCGCCGACGCGCATCATATGACCGCGCCTCTTGAAGACGGTGACGGCGCTCGGCGCTGCATGGTGTCAGCGATGAAAAACGCCGGCGTCAATGCAGACCAGGTGAGTTACGTGAATGCTCACGGCACTTCGACCCCGCTTGGCGATATCGCCGAGACCGTGGCCATCAAGCGTGCCCTGGGTGATCATGCGCAGAAGGCGGTGGTGAATTCGACCAAGTCCATGACCGGCCACCTGCTGGGCGGCGCGGGCGGACTCGAGTCGGTCTTCACCATCCTCGCGGTGCACCATCAGGTCTCGCCGCCGACAATCAACATCTTCAATCAGGATCCCGCCTGCGACCTCGATTACTGCGCCAACACGGCGCGCGAAATGAAGATCGACGTCGCGGTCAAGAACTCGTTCGGCTTCGGCGGAACGAACGGCACCCTGGTGTTCGGCAAGGCCTGATGTCGTACGCGCTTCCGTCCTGATGGCGGAAGCGCTTTCCTCTCTCATCGCATGTCGATCGCGGTTTCCGTCACCGTGGTTCCATCCAGGATGCTGCGCATCCTGTCTGGCATGCTGTGCCTATCCATTCTCAGTGCCGCCGGCACCATAGCTTTCGGCTACATCGGGGAGCTTTCCCCGGTCTTTCGAATAACCCTTGCCCTTGCGATGGTTTTTGCCGCGCTCCTTGGGTTTTATCATACCGCCCGCCAGCAAAAGGCTTTACATATAGATATCACTGGAAGCGGACAATTTCGGATTGCCGAAATCTCTTCTGCAGATGCCTCTTGTATGGATGCGAGTTGGCCGCAAGTGATAAAGATGTCCCGCCCATGTCGTTTGCTGGAGAGCTCGACGCTGTGGCCTTGCCTGTTGCTGCTCAGACTGCAGGAACCAGAGGGCAAGACCAGGACCATTCGGATCTTGCCGGATAGTCTTGAAGGCGACAGCTTTCGTTCTCTGGCGGCGGCTTGCCGCTGGATGGCGGCACGGGGCGGAGATACCGATACGCGGCCTGTTCAGGGCTCCAAATGAACGAGGATTGATCGCCGGAAATCATGGCGCTTGATCTGAAACGGAACAAGGAAACGTGGATTGACGACAGAACGCGATATTGACCAACTGCTAGTCGAACGCGTCCAGCGCGGTGACAAGAAAGCGTTCGAACTGCTGGTGACAAAGTATCAGCGAAAACTGATGCGTCTGGTTTCGCGCCTGGTGCGCGATCAGGCTGAGGCTGAAGACGTGGTTCAGGAGGCTTTCATCAAGGCGTACCGTGCCTTGCCCCAGTTCAGGGGGGATTCGGCTTTCTATACCTGGCTCTACCGGATTGGCATCAATACGGCAAAGAACTATCTGGTCACCCAGGGCAGACGTGCTCCGACATCAACCGAAGCTGACGCAGAGGAGGCGGAAACCTTCGACGACGGCGACCATCTCCGAGATATCAATACCCCGGAATCGATGCTGGCAACCAAGCAGATCGCCGAGACGGTGAACGTGGCGATGGATGCCTTGCCCGATGAACTGCGCGTGGCGATCACGTTGCGTGAAATCGAAGGCTTAAGCTACGATGAAATTGCCGAGGCGATGGGATGTCCCATCGGAACGGTGCGCAGTCGAATTTTCCGGGCACGGGAGGCGATTGCAGAGAAATTGAGACCGCTTCTGGGCACCGCGATAGACAAGCGCTGGTAGCGGTTTCGATCAGGAAAACGCGATTTTTGGGCCGTTTACCGAGCTTGGCCAGCGAGATTTGGGGTACAAATGGAATCAAAAGAAAAAAGCCGTGCACAGATTTCCGCCTTGATGGATGGGGAAGTGGCGGATGCCGAGCTCGACATTCTCCTCGCTGAACTTGACAAGGAGGAAAGCCGGGAAGAATGGAAAATTTATCATCAAATCGGCGATGTGTTGCGTGCAAACGACAGTAATGGTGAGCTCAGTGCAGGATTTTCTGCGCGCTTGAAGGCGCGGCTTGAGCTTGAGCCGGTTCATGGCGACACCAACACCTCCGACCTCACGGCGAATCAGCTAACGACTGCGACAGGCACGGAAAAGCAGCTTCAACAGCAGTCCGGCGCCCACCGTTGGGTCGTCCCCGGGGTTTTGGCAATTGCGGCGACTACCGTCGGCGTGTTTGCCGGCCCTCAATTGACCATGGCGACCAAGGGGCAGCCGGCCGCCGATGGAACTGCCAAGGTGGCAAGTTCCGCCAGCCTGACGCTTCCCGCGACCGACAACCAGACGGGTGCTCTTGGCGCGATCAAAGCCAACGGTCAAACCCTCGTCGCCGCGTCGACCGACTCGTCGCCCGGAGCCCAAGTCATTGCATCGACACATCAAATAGGCAAGTGATTGTCGGCCGGTGCATCACCGGCCGCTTCCTGCTCCTGCTTCGAAATTAGCAAATCTGCAGCTACTCGCCGGGACCTCATCTCTCAGCATTTCCCGGCGCAGCCACACAAAGCCTGACAGTAGCATCTCTTTTCAATCCAAAGATTGAAGCTGGCAGCACTGTCCCCATATTGCCCTTGTTTCCTTGCAATCACCGTTGAGATTTCTCTGTCGCGCCATACCGAGGCAAGCGATATTGAAGTTTTTGGCTTACTATCGTGAGCGAAATGTCAAAGATGGTAATTTGTCATGAGGCTTTTCCAACCGATTCCAGATCAAGCGAAAAACAGGATTTATGAAAGCAATTCCAATTCGTTCCATGCGCAACACCTTCGCTGCGCTACTCGTACTGTTTGGCGGCGCAGTATTGCCGCCTGAGGTAGGCGGACTGGTTGCAACCGCCTCGGCGGCCAATGTAGCCGGATTGCCCGACTTTGCCGACCTCGTCGAAAGGACTGGCGGCGCCGTGGTGAATATTCGCACCACCGAAAGGGCCAAGCCTGGCCAGCAGGGCTTGCCGGGTGCGGATGACGAGGAAATGCAGGAGTTCTTCCGCCGCTTCTTCGGCGTGCCAATGCCGCCTCGCCAGCAGCAACCCGAACGTACTCCGCGCGGGCGTCGCCAGGCACCCCAGCAGCAGGAGGAAGAAGTTCCTCGAGGCGTCGGCTCGGGCTTCATCATTTCGGCCGACGGCTTCGTGTTGACCAACGCCCATGTGGTCGAGGGCGCGGATGAGGTCTATGTCACGCTGACCGACAAGCGCGAATTCAAGGCAAAGATCATCGGCGTCGACAAGCGTACCGACGTTGCCGTGGTCAAGATCGACAGCAATAACCTGCCTCGGCTGGCCATCGGCGACCCCAGCAAGCTGCGCGTCGGCGAATGGGTGATTGCCATCGGCTCGCCGTTCGGCCTTGAGAACACGGTTACCGCAGGCATCATCTCCGCCAAGGCACGGGATACCGGCGACTATCTGCCGCTGATTCAGACCGACGTCGCGGTCAACCCTGGAAATTCGGGCGGCCCCCTGATCAACATGCGCGGCGAGGTCATTGGCATCAACTCCCAGATCTACAGCCGTTCCGGCGGCTACATGGGCATTTCGTTTGCCGTGCCGATTGATGAAGCAGTGCGAGTGGCTGACCAGCTTCGCACCACCGGACGTGTGACGCGCGGGCGGATTGGCGTCCAGATCGGCGAAGTGACGCGGGACGTGGCGGACTCGCTTGGCCTTCCGCGAGCGCAGGGTGCCCTGGTGCAGCGCGTCGAACCGGGCGCGCCGGCAGAAAAAGCCGGATTGGAGGCAGGCGACATCATCTTGAAGTTCAATGGCAGCAATATCGAAAAGTCGAGCGATCTGCCGCGACTTGTCGGCGCAACCAAGCCGGGAACCAAGGCCACGGTCAACGTATGGCGCAAGGGGGCGGTGCGTGATGTGACCCTCACTATCGCTGAACTCGAGCCGGAAAAGGTGGCGAAGAAGGAGGAACGCAAGGCCAAGCCGGAGCAGGCTGCCAATGCACTTGGACTCGTGGTCAGCGAGCTGAGCGAAGCCCAGCGCCGCGAGCTCAAGACCGAGGGCGTGCTGGTTGAGGCGGCAGAAGGCGCAGCCGCTCGCGCCGGCTTGCGGCCGGGCGACGTCATCCTCCGGTTGAACAATACGGATGTGAAGGACGCCAAGCAGTTCAATGCGCTGGTTGCCAAGCTTGAGCCGCGCAAGGTGGCGGTCGTGTTGGTCCGCCGGGGCGACGCCTCGCAGTTCGTTCCCATCCGACCGAACGGCCAATAAGCTTGTTTTGACATGAAGGCATCGGCTCAGACAGCCGATGCCTTTTTCGTTTGCGGCTCGCGCATGCTGCAATACCACTCATGATCGAATTCACCCTCTACAGCCGTAGCTACTGCCATTTGTGCGAAGACATGCTGCGAGCCCTGCAATCCCTTGTCGGCGATACCGCCTGCATCATCGAAACTATCGACGTGGACACGGATGATGAGCTGGTCGCCCGCTACGATGAACTGGTGCCGGTGCTCATCGGCCGTCATGGCGGGGCGGCGGAGGAACTCTGCCACTATTTCCTCGACGTTGAAAAAGTCAGGGCGTTTCTTGCCTGCGAGGCGGCTTGAACGGAACCTTGCTGCGAGCGAAGAGCCGCCGCTTCCAGCCATCCAGGCCAGCTTTCCCCGAAAGGGTCTGCCCTCCCTCTGGCAGCCCGGGTTTTCTATCCCGAAATCCAGTAAAATGACGGGTTATTCAATCAACTTGCAGAGGGCGCTCACTGGTTTGCTTGTGACTTGAGCGCCTTTTTGTATTTGCAATCTATTAATGGACAACATTCGGAATTTCTCGATCATCGCCCACATCGACCATGGCAAATCCACCTTGGCCGATCGCATCATCCAGATCTGCGGCGGGCTGTCCGACCGTGAGATGGAAGCGCAGGTGCTCGACTCGATGGACCTGGAGCGGGAACGGGGCATCACCATCAAGGCGCAGACCGCGGCCCTGAATTACAAGGCGCGCGACGGCAAGGTGTACAACCTGAACTTGATCGATACGCCGGGCCATGTGGACTTCAGCTACGAAGTGAGCCGATCGCTGTCCGCCTGCGAAGGCGCGCTGCTGGTGGTGGATGCGTCGCAGGGTGTCGAGGCGCAGACGGTAGCCAATTGCTACACCGCACTCGATCTGAACGTGGAAGTCGTGCCGGTGCTGAACAAGATCGACCTGCCTGCGGCGGATCCCGATCGCGCCAGCGGCGAGATCGAGGATGTGATCGGCATCGATGCTACCGACGCGGTGCGCTGCTCCGCCAAGACCGGCATGGGCGTGGAAGACGTGCTCGAAGCGCTCATTGCCAAGGTGCCGCCGCCCAAGGGCGATCCGGACGCGCCGCTGCAGGCACTGATCGTCGATTCCTGGTTCGATAACTACGTCGGCGTGGTCATGCTGGTGCGTATCATCAATGGAACCTTGCGCCCCAAGGACAAGATTTTGCTGATGGCGACCGGCTCGCAGCATCTGACCGAAAGTGTCGGCGTGTTCTCGCCGAAAGCCCAGCCGCGTGAGTCGCTCTCCGCCGGCCAGGTGGGTTTCATCATCGCCGGCATCAAGGAATTGAAAGCGGCCCGGGTGGGCGATACTGTGACCCTGACTTCCAAGCCGGCGAAGGAAGCGCTGCCCGGCTTCAAGGAAGCACAGCCGCAGGTGTTCGCCGGCCTGTTCCCGGTCGAAGCCAATCAGTACGACGCGCTGCGCGATTCGCTGGAAAAGCTCAAGCTGAATGACGCCGCGCTGCAGTTCGAGCCGGAGGTGTCGCAGGCGCTCGGCTTCGGTTTTCGCTGCGGCTTCCTGGGTTTGCTGCACATGGAGATCGTGCAGGAGCGCCTGGAGCGCGAGTTCGACATGGACCTCATCACGACCGCGCCAACCGTGATTTACGAGGTGGTGCAGCGCGACGGAACCATCCTCATGGTGGACAATCCGTCGAAGATGCCGGATCCGTCCAAGATCGAGGAAATCCGCGAGCCTATCGTCACCGTGCATCTTTACATGCCGCAGGAGTATGTCGGCTCGGTGATCACCCTCTGCACTCAGAAGCGCGGCGTGCAGATCAACATGAGCTATCACGGCAAGCAGGTCATGCTGACCTATGAAATGCCGATGGCCGAGATTGTGCTCGATTTCTTCGACAAGCTGAAATCCACGTCGCGCGGCTACGCCTCGATGGAGTACGAGTTCAAGGAGTACCGTGCCGCGGATGTCGTCAAGGTCGACATGCTGATCAATAGCGAAAAAGTCGATGCATTGGCCATCATCGTCCACCGATCCTCCAGCCAGTACCGGGGCAGGGCGGTGGCGGCAAAGATGCGCGAATTGATTCCGCGTCAGATGTTCGACGTGGCCATCCAGGCAGCGATCGGTTCCAACATCATCGCCCGAGAGAATGTGAAGGCAATGCGGAAGAACGTGCTGGCGAAGTGCTATGGCGGCGACATCAGCCGCAAGCGCAAGCTGCTGGAAAAACAAAAGGCGGGCAAGAAGCGCATGAAACAGGTTGGTTCGGTGGAAGTGCCGCAAGAAGCTTTCTTGGCAATCCTACAAGTGGAAGATAAATGACCCTGCAAGCGATTCTCGGCAATTTTGCGCTCATTCTTTTCGTTCTCACGGTACTTACAGGGGTTGTCTGGTTTCTCGATGTGTTCGTGCTCGCCAAGCAGCGGCGCGCCCGCGCCAATGCGGCGCTGGCCGAATACGACGCACGCAGCGCCCGGTTGAGGCAGGACGGCATCCGCGGCGACACCAGCGATGCAGGCAGGGCGTCGCTGGAAGCTTCGCTGCTGAAGCAACCGGCGTGGATCGAATATTCCGGCAGCTTCTTTCCCGTGATCGCGCTGGTATTTGTGCTGCGCTCTTTTCTGTTCGAACCCTTCAAGATTCCGTCGAGTTCCATGGTGCCCACCCTGGTCGTGGGCGATCTCATCCTTGTCAACAAATTTACTTACGGTATCCGGCTCCCGGTGATCAACAAGAAGATCGTCGATGTCAACAACCCGCAGCGTGGCGACGTCATGGTGTTCAAGTATCCCAAGGATCTCTCGCTTGATTACATCAAACGAGTCATCGGCGTTCCTGGTGATAAAATCACGTATAGAAACAAACGTTTATCGATCAATGGTAAAGAGGTTTCTTACGAAGCGCTGCCCGACTACCTAAACGAGGAGCACCTCAATTATTCGAGGCAGTTCGTCGAAAAGCTGCCGGGATCGACGCACCGGATTTTGAACGACGACAGAGCGCCGGCGTATGTGCCGAACCCGGATGCGTTTCCGTTTCGCGAGTCGTGCAACTACAACCTTGAGGGGTTCACTTGTACGGTCCCGCCGGGCCATTACTTCATGATGGGCGATAATCGGGACAACAGCCTCGATAGCCGTTTCTGGGGATTCGTGCCGGATGAAAACATTGTCGGAAAGGCATTTTTCATCTGGATGAATTTGGGCGATTTGAAGCGTATCGGCAGCTTTAGATAAAAACATGCTGAGGGGAGTAATCGGATGGATTCCTTGTCAAAGGCAGTAGGGCGAAGTGGGCATCAATCGGGCTTGTCGCTGGTTGGCTTCCTTTTAACGGCGATGGTGGTCGGCGCGCTGGCGGTATTGGCGCTCAGAATCGTTCCCACAATCACCGAATACATGGCGGTCAAGAAAGCAATCACGTCCGCCAAAGCGTCAGCCAATAGTGCCCGTGAGATTCAGGCTGCGTTCGATCGCCAGCGCGATGCCGGCTATATCGAATCGGTGTCGGGCAAGGATCTGGAAATCACGCGCTCGGCGTCGGGGTTCGAAGTCAGCGTTGCTTATCAACGCAAGATTGGCCTGATCGGGCCGGCGAGCCTCGTGCTTGACTATGTGGCGAGCACCGACGGCAGGGCATCAAAAGCTGAGCGACCTTAATTTCAAAAAATATGGATTTAACGTTATTGCAAGGCAGGCTCAAGCATACCTTCAAGGATGCTGCATTGTTGCAGCAGGCCTTGACTCATCGCAGCCATAGCAGCTTGCATAACGAAAGGCTGGAGTTCCTGGGCGATTCGATTCTTAACTGCGTCGTCGCCTCGCTCTTGTTCGAACGCTACAACAAGATCGACGAAGGCGATCTTTCACGCCTGCGTGCCAACCTCGTGAAGCAGCAGTCCTTGTATGAGATCGCCCAGCGGATTGAGCTCTCGCAATTCCTGCGCCTGGGCGAGGGCGAACTCAAATCCGGGGGATTCAGAAGGCCGTCCATTCTGGCCGATACGCTGGAAGCGCTGTTTGGCGCAATCTTCCTTGATGCCGGATTCGACGCCGCCCGGGACGTCATCCGGTCGCTCTATATTCCAATCCTGGAGCATGTCGATCCCAAGACCTTGGGCAAGGATGCAAAGACATTGCTTCAGGAGTATCTGCAAGGCAAGAAGATCGCGCTGCCCCAATACAACGTGGTGGCGACGCACGGCGCTGCCCACAATCAGGAATTTGAAGTCGAATGCCTCGTGCCCAAGCTCGACATTCAAGTTTTCGGCACCGGTGGCAGCCGCCGCGCCGGTGAGCAGGCGGCTGCCAAGCTGGCGCTGGAAGCGGTGCAGCAGGCACTTGCCAAGAACAGCGTGACCGGCCGCAAGCCGCGTCAGCGTTCCGCCCAATTGAAGCTGGCCGGCATTGCGACCATCCAGTCGGATGCATCGGCCGAGCATGAACCGCGTAAACCCCGTTCCTCCTCGAAGACGGACAGCCGGCAGGAAGCGGCCAAGCCTGAACGGTCCGAGGATGGCCCGGACGGTGAGCCAGACGGCGTTCAGCACACCATGGACCTCGGCCTCGACAATGCCTCCCAGGCGACCGCCGGCCAAACAGCCACAACGGCCACCGCAGCCACTCAAGAACCCAAGACCGCATGACAGACGCGATTGACAACCCCGAATTCCGCTGTGGCTACATCGCTATCGTCGGCAGGCCGAATGTCGGTAAATCCACTTTGATGAATGCGCTGATCGGCGCCAAGGTCAGCATCACGTCGCGCAAGGCGCAGACCACGCGCCATCGCATCACTGGCATCCAGACCCGCGAAAACGTGCAATACGTCTATGTCGATACGCCGGGCTTTCAGACCCGCCATTCGAACGCGCTCAACCGCACGCTGAACCGTACCGTGACCAACACCCTGACGGCCGCGGATGTCATCCTGTTCGTGGTCGAGGCCGGTACCTACGGCCAAGCCGACCAGCAGGTCGTGGCGCTGCTGCCGCCGAAAGTGCCGGTGATCCTGGTCATCAACAAATCGGACCGCATCAAGGACAAAGCGGTTGCGTTGCCGTTCGCCCAGAAGGTCGCAGCCGAACATGACTTCGCCGCGATTGTTCCCGTGTCAGCCAAGCAGCGCTTCCAGCTCGAAGCGCTGGAGCAGGAAATCGCCAAGCATCTGCCTCGGCAAGGGCCGATGTTCGACGAGGACGACATCACCGACCGGAGCGAGAAATTCCTCGCTTCAGAAATCGTGCGGGAAAAGGTGTTCCGCTTCGTCGGCGAGGAATTGCCTTATACCAGCACGGTGATCATCGAAAAGTTCGAGCAGGAAGGCAACCTGCGCCGCATCTTCGCCGCCATCCTGGTGGACCGGGATGGCCACAAGGCGATGATCATCGGGCAGAAGGGCGCCAAGCTGAAGGACATCTCGACCCAATCCCGGCTCGACATGGAGAAGCTGTTCGGTGGTCCGGTCTATCTCGAAATCTGGGTCAAGGTAAAGTCCGGCTGGGCTGACAACGAAGCCGGCTTGAGGGCGTACGGCTACGAGTAGTCCACGCAATTTTATGGCCAATGCCAACGACAGGATGCCTGGCGATGATGCCCATGGCGAGGACGGCGCTTCTTCGGGTGCATCCTTCGATGCGCTTTCCCTGACGCCGCCGCTCGACAATCCGCCGGAAGCCCAGCAGGCAGCCGCAAAGCCGGCACGCCGCGCGCGCAGCACCGAAGCCGATACCCGGATCGTCGGCCAGCCCGGTTTCGTCATGCACAGCTACCCCTACAAGGAAACCAGCCTGCTGGTGGATGTGTTCACCCGAGATCACGGACGGCTGGCGCTGGTGGCGAAAGGCGCAAAGCGTCCCAATTCCAAGCTGCGCGGCGTGCTGCAGACCTTCCAGCCGCTGGCGCTGGACTGGAGCGGCCGCGGCGAAGTGCGCAATCTGATCAATGCGGAGTGGGTGGGCGGCTTGCGGCCTCTGGAGCGGGCCGCACTGCTGAGCGGCTTCTATCTCAACGAACTGCTGGTCAAGCTGCTGGCGCGCGACGATCCGCATCCGGTACTGTTCGACCACTATGTCGCCACGCTCAACGAACTGGCACATGACGAGCCGGCGCCCATCGTGCTGCGCAAGTTCGAGATGGCGCTGATGAAGGAAACCGGGGTGCTGGTGAATTTCACTTACTGCACCCGTACCGGCCGCAGGGTCGATACGGACGCAATTTACGTGGTCGATCCGGAGCAGGGGCCGCGGCCGGCGATGGCTTCCGACAATGCGCCGCGGGTCAGCGGCAAGACCCTGATCGACATGGACAATGAGGATTACGCCGATCAGCCGACTCAAGTCCAGAGCAAATTCCTGATGCGCTATCTATTGGCCCATCATCTTGGCGGCGGGACGCTAAACACGCGTCAAATTCTGATAGATTTGATGCAACTGTAACTCTCATCCACACCAGCATGAGCCTTCTCCATCCGAACAGTCCCGTTATCGATCTCGGCGTCAACATCGACCATGTCGCCACGCTGCGCAACGCGCGCGGCACCGTCTATCCTGATCCGCTTCAGGCGGCGCTGCTGGCCGAGGAAGCGGGCGCCGACGGCATCACGCTGCATTTGCGCGAAGACCGCCGCCACATCCGCGATGCCGATGTCGAAGTCATCCGTGCCCAGATCCGCACCCGCATGAACCTGGAATCGGCGGTGACGTCCGAGATGATCGATTTCGCCTGCCGCATCAAGCCCCAGGATGTCTGCCTGGTGCCGGAGCGTCGCAACGAGATCACCACCGAGGGCGGCTTGAACGTCATCGGCCATTTCAATGAAGTGTCGGCCGCGGTGAAGCAGCTGGCCGCGCAGGGCATCCGGGTCAGCCTCTTCATCGATCCCGACGCCGAACAGATCAAGGCTGCGGTCGAGGCCGGTGCGCCGGTGATCGAAATCCACACCGGCCGCTACGCCGACGCCGTAACGGAGGCGGAACAGCGGGCGGAACTGGAGCGGGTCCATGCGGCGGTGCTGGAGGGCATACGCCATGGGCTCAAGGTGAATGCCGGCCACGGGCTGCATTACACCAACGTGCAAGCCATCGCCGCCATCCCGGAAATCGCGGAACTCAACATCGGCCACGCCATCGTTTCAGAGGCGATTTTCATCGGCTGGAAGAACGCGGTGCGGGAAATGAAGTCCATCATGGTGGCGGCCCGCCTCGGCCTGCACAAGAAATGACATGATCTACGGCATAGGCACGGACATCATCCAGATCGATCGCATTCGCGCCGTCCTGGCGCGTAACGGCGACCGCTTCGCCGAAAAGATACTCGGGCCGGAAGAACTGGCCAAATACCATCGTCGTCGCGCCAAGATCGAAGAGCGCGGCGTCCGCTTTCTCGCGACCCGCTTCGCCGCCAAGGAAGCCTTTTCCAAGGCCATCGGCCTCGGCATGAGGATGCCCATGACCTGGCGCAGCATGCAGGCGCTGAACGCGCCGAGCGGGAAGCCGATTGCCGTGATGAGCGGCAAGCTGAAAGATTTCATGGATCAGCACGGCCTGACCGCGCAGATTTCGATTACCGACGAGTCCGACTATGCGGTCGCCTTCGTCATCGTGGAGAAGAATTGATGTTCGCAGCAGCCCAAACCAATAACAACGATCCGCTCGGCCCGGTGATGCTCGATGTGGTCGGCACCGCCCTCACCGAAGACGACCTGCGCCGCATCCGCCATCCGCTCACGGGCGGCGTGATCCTGTTCGCGCGCAATTTCCAGAACCGGCAGCAGTTGACGGCGCTGACCGCCGCCATTCACGCCGCCCGGCCCGGCGTGCTGATCGCCGTGGATCACGAGGGTGGCCGAGTGCAGCGCTTCAAGACCGATGGCTTCACCCATCTGCCCGCCATGCGCCGCCTCGGCGCGCTGTGGGACAGGGATGTGCTGGGCGCGATGAAGGCGGCTACCGAGGTTGGCTTCGTGCTGGCAGCGGAACTGCGTGCCTGCGGCGTCGATTTGTCCTTCACGCCAGTCCTCGACCTCGATTTCGGCGAATCCGGGGTCATTGGCGATCGCGCCTTTCACCGTGACCCGCGCGTCGTTGCCATGCTGGCGCGGGCACTGAACCAAGGCCTGGCCCTGGCGGGTATGGCCAATTGCGGCAAGCATTTCCCTGGGCATGGTTTCGTCAAGGCGGATTCGCATGTGGACATTCCGGTGGATGAACGCGATCTCGACGCGATCCTCGGCGAAGACGCTGCGCCGTACGACTGGCTCGGACTCGGCCTCTCGGCGGTGATGCCGGCGCATGTGATCTACCCGAAGGTGGACAAGCATCCGGCCGGCTTCTCGCGCAAGTGGCTCACCATGCTGCGCAAGGACATGGGTTTCGAAGGCGTGATCTTCAGCGACGATCTCAGCATGGAAGGCGCAAGCGTGGCCGGTTCGGTAGTGGACGGCGCGCATGCGGCGCTCAAGGCTGGCTGCGACATGGTCCTGATCTGCAATTCGCCGGACAAGGCCGATCAGCTGCTGTCCGGCCTGAACTGGCAGGCCGATGCCGAGGCTTCCCGCGCGTCTTCCCGGCGCATCGCCGGCCTCGTGCCCGCCATGCCCGCGCTGGATTGGGACGCGCTCCAGAAGGAACCGCGCTACAAGGCGGCGAAGCAGGCGGCGAAAGGCATTGCCGCCGACTGACGAGGTGTAACCCATGTCTGAAATGGAAGCGATCGATCCGCGTGAATCCCTGCTGGCGACGGTGGCCAAGCTGCCGAACCTGCCGGGCGTGTACCGCTATTTCGACGCCCAGGACAACCTGCTTTACGTCGGCAAGGCGCGCGACCTGAAGAAGCGCGTCTCGAGCTACTTCCAGAAAAACCTGGCCAGCCCGCGCATCGCCATGATGGTGGAGCGCATCGTCCGGCTGGAAACCACGGTCACGCGCAGCGAGGCCGAAGCGCTTCTGCTGGAAAGCAACCTGATCAAGAAGCTCCAGCCGCGCTACAACATTCTGTTTCGCGACGACAAGTCGTATCCCTACCTGAAAATCACCGGACAGGATGTGCCGCGCATGGCTTACTACCGCGGCGCGGTGGACAAGAAGAACCAGTACTTCGGTCCATTTCCCAGTGCCTGGGCGGTGAAGGAGTCGATGCAGATCCTGCAGAAGGTGTTCCGCATCCGCACCTGCGAGGACACCGTCTTCGCCAATCGCACCCGGCCTTGCCTGCTGTACCAGATCAACCGCTGCAGCGGTCCATGCGTAAACGCCATCAGCAAGGAAGACTACGTCACCGATGTCGACAACGCCGCCAAATTCCTGCGCGGACGCCAGACAGAAGTCATGGCGAACCTCGAGGAGAAGATGCATGCCTTCGCCGCTGAGTTGAAATTCGAGCAGGCAGCCGCAGTGCGCAACCAGATATCTGCCCTCTCCAAGGTGCTGCACCAGCAATCCATGGAAGTCGTCGGCGATGCCGACATCGATATCATCGCGGTGCTGGTCCAAGGTGGCCGAGCCTGCGTGAATCTCGCCATGGTGCGCGGCGGCCGCCATCTGGGCGATCGCGCCTATTTCCCGGCCCACGTCGACAGTGCGCTGGCGAGCGCGGACGAGGGCGCCAGCATCGAAGTGGAAGTGCTCAAGGCCTTCCTGGCCCAGCACTATGTCGACAAGTTCATCCCGGGCATCATCATCCTGAACACCGAGCTTGATGAACCGGCGCTGATCATGGCGCTGTCAGAGCAGTGCGGGCACCGCATCAACCTGGTGTTCCAACCGCAGGGACAGCGCCGCCAATGGCTGGAAATGGCGCAGAAGGGCGGCGAGATCGCCCTGGCGAGGCTATTGTCGGAACAGGGTTCGCAGCAGTCGCGCACCCGCGCCCTGGTCGACGTGCTCGGCCTGGATGTGGAGGACATGGAAGCCTTCCGCGTCGAATGCTTCGACATCAGCCATACGCAAGGGGAAGCGACCCAGGCGTCGTGCGTGGTCTACCACCATCATGCGATGCAGAACAGCGAATACCGGCGCTACAACATCAACGACATTACGCCCGGCGACGACTACGCCGCCATGCGCCAGGTGCTCACCCGCCGCTACGAAAAGGTGGTGAACGGCGAAGGCGTGATGCCGGACATCGTGCTCATCGACGGCGGCAAGGGGCAGGTGGAGGTCGCGCGCCAAGTGCTGAGCGAACTCGGGCTGGACATCAGCCAGATCGTCGGCGTCGCCAAGGGCGAGGGCAGGAAGGTCGGCCTGGAGACGCTGGTGTTTGCCGACGGCCGCGAACCGCGCGAGCTGGGCAAGGAATCGGCAGCCCTGATGCTGATCGCCCAGATCCGCGACGAAGCCCACCGTTTCGCCATCACCGGCATGCGCGCCAAGCGAGCCAAGGCTCGCCAGACCTCGCAGCTGGAGGAAATCGAAGGAGTCGGCGCCAAGCGTCGCCAGCGGCTGCTGGCCCGCTTCGGCGGCCTGCGTGGCGTGGCGTCAGCGAGTGTTGATGAACTTGCTTCGGTGGAAGGCATCTCGCGCCAGCTAGCGGAAGAAATCTACCGGCAACTGCATTGACCGCGGGCGGACAGGCGGCCCGTTTTAGATTGCGCTTGATGCAAGATGCGCGAGATAATTCGCAGCAATCCGTCAACGACTCAAGCCATGCCTTTCAATATCCCCATTCTGCTGACCTGGATGCGAGTCGCCTTGATTCCGCTGGTGGTCGGCGTGTTCTACCTGCCCGACGCCTGGCTGAGTCCATTCGCTAAAGGCGCCGCCTCGACCGCCATCTTCATCATCGCTGCGGTGACGGACTGGTTCGACGGCTACCTTGCGAGGCGCTGGAACGAGACGTCCTCCTTCGGCGCTTTCCTCGATCCGGTGGCCGACAAGCTGATGGTGGCCGGGGCCTTGCTGGTGCTGGTCGAGTTCGAACGGGTGAACGCCGTCATCGCCTTCATCATCATCGGCCGTGAAATCGCAATCTCCGCATTGCGCGAATGGATGGCGCAAATCGGAGCTTCCAAGTCGGTGGCCGTCAGTTCGCTAGGCAAGATCAAGACCACCGCGCAGATGGTGGCCATCCCCATGTTGCTCTTCAACGGCCAGATACTAAATGTGATTGATACCCGCTACTGGGGCGGATGGCTGCTAGGCGTTGCCGCCATCCTGACCATCTGGTCGATGTTCTATTACCTGCGCAAGGCTTGGCCGATGATCAAGGAGCGTTCCGACGCCGCTAGGGTATAGGGGAATTTGGTCTTACGCAGATGTCATCCACACAAGGGGCGATTGACAAAATGTGCTGTTCCTCTATAATCCATGCCTGTCGTCGACGCGGGAATAGCTCAGTTGGTAGAGCGCAACCTTGCCAAGGTTGAGGTCGAGGGTTCGAGCCCCTTTTCCCGCTCCAAGCATTCGAAAGGAAGCTTAAACGGCTTCCTTTTTTATTGAGTGTCAGCGTCATGGCAGGCGCTCAAAAACGCGGGAATAGCTCAGTTGGTAGAGCGCAACCTTGCCAAGGTTGAGGTCGAGGGTTCGAGCCCCTTTTCCCGCTCCAGTTTTGCATCTGCGGATTCGCTCGGCGGGTTGGATTCGCAGATGACACCGCAAGGAACGGCTGCCAGTCGAAGCACTGAGCGGTTCTCCGGAATGCGGTAAAATACGGCTCCCTCGGCGGGGTAGCAAAGTGGTTATGCAGCGGCCTGCAAAGCCGTCTACGCCGGTTCAATTCCGACCCCCGCCTCCAAACATGAAAGACCTGCTTCGGTGAAGCAGGTCTTTTTTTTGCCGATGTTTGGCGTCGTTCATGGCGTTTCTGGACATGCTCCGAACAGCACACGTCAAGATTGCCATTTTGGGAACGATGCATGGGGTTTGGATGTAGAATGCACCCGCTGCCCGAGTGGTGAAATTGGTAGACACAGCGGACTTAAAATCCGCCGCTTACCCGAGAGGGGGCGTACCGGTTCGATTCCGGTCTCGGGCACCAAGTATCTTGATCGAATAGCTACATTGAAAATGGCCCGCGTGTATGTCGGGCCATTTGCTATGGTCTGTACTGAACATGATGAAGCTCTTGATTTTGCCGGAGCGACTCGAATTCCAGTGACTTGGGGAGAACCGATTCTAGATCCGGCAATATTGGCCGTAACAAGCCGGTGACAGCGGTGCATACTGCAGATTTCATGCTTGGCCTCGTACGACTTATTGTGGCCTAGCTCAACCGGCTGACCCGCCAGTTCGAGGCGCAAAGCCTCCCTCAGCATTCCCGCTATACCGTATTGATCCGCCTTGATGCAGGCCGCTTGGTATCGCTTGATTTTTCAAAGCGACTTCCTGAGGTCCGCGTTATTCCGGTTGTATTCTTGTTTGCTTGCAGAATTCTCGAGAGAGGTTCTTTGAATACGGCGAACTTTATCCAACTATATAACTTAGGGGCGTGAGCAGTGTACTGCATGCTGACGGACGCAATGCCGGCAAAACGCGCTTAGCGCGGCGACACACAAAGATTGATTGCAGTTCCTCCGGTGCGACGATTCACAGACCGGTACAGACGTAAAAAAGCCCGCGCGCGGCGGGCTAAAACAACGTGATCGGACCAATCTATGCAATCTTATTCTTCGCCCGTTTGCGACGTGAAGTAGCCACACCAAGCAGGCCGAGTCCAAGCAAACCTAGAGTGGCCGGCTCAGGTACTTCAGCGCGGGTCAGGGTTACATTAAAGCCGTTAGAAATCGGACCCGTTCCACGGAAAATAAAGTCGCCGACATCAACCACGAATGCACCGCTCGTGCCAAAGTTAACTGTGACAGGGTTGAAATCGATAGAGTAGTCAACATCGTTGTCACCGTTGACAGTACCGACGAAAGCCCCAACGATGGCAACGTTCGACACGGTAGTGGCCAATGGGCTCGCAAACGTCAGATTGGCGGTTACACCCAAATTATTGGTTTCATCTTTTCCAAGCCCACTGAGCCCGCAGGCAAAGAAATCAACCAAGCCATTACCGCTATTGATGCATGACTCGTTGAGCGTCACGCGCCCAAACAGGAAGGACGCGGTTTGCCCAACAGCCAGGTCAAACGACGTAGGTGCCACCAAGCTGGTGAACGTAACGTCCAACTGGCCATCGCCGGTACCATAACCCGTACCTGTACTAAACGATCCGCCAGTGATGCTGAATGGTGTCGCGCTTGCCGCAGCGGAGAGGCCCAGTGCAGCAAAAAATCCAAGACCTAGCAGCGCCTTTTTTACGAAGTTCATCTTTTCCCCTTTTTAATCAATTATCGATTGGTGTGTTGCGTTGCTCTAATAGCAATGCACATGCCAATCCAAAATATTCAATTAAATCAATGGTGTGAACTTCCGGTACTTGGATTTTAACCAAAAGGTGTTAATTAATTCGACAACGATAATGGCGCAACTCGGCCGAAGTAAAACTTCTAAGCAGATATGGAAGATTTGTCCAGCCAGCGTAGATGACGCAGCACAAACAAACCATCAAAATAACTCTGTCTCCATTCGCAAGAACAAGGCGTCACATGGAAATCACTATCTCCCGATATAGGAAGGTGACAGGTGAATGGAAGTTGGGAAGAATGTTGTAAAAGAGTTCGACTCGACAACGATCGTCAACGCAGCGCTGCGGGATCGTTTCGCTACTCAACATCGTCAATCGTTACCCGTCCATCGCAACAAGACGAGAATCAGAGTATTGACCCAAGGCGCTTCCCATTTCCTGATCCGTACCTTTAAGGCGGCGGGCGCAAATTGCGGCGTGGGTCAAGCCAAGACGGTCAAGCATGTTCTTGCGTCGAGATCCGCAATCAAATCAGCTAAAGCAACGAGTTTGCCGTGAGCCCCGAGCCGGCTCAGAGCGTGATCAAGCATTATGCCGGTACTGCTCCAATATCTCGAGCGGAATGAGGTCCAGCGCATTGATGTTGGTACTCTCCAGTACCACCTGCGGCGCAGCGCCCTCGTTGAAGGCTTCGATCCAGCGAAGCGCGCAGATGCACCATTGGTCACCCGGCTTCAAGCCGGGGAAATTCCACTCGGGGACCGGGGTGCTGAGGTCATTGCCATGCTGCTTGCTGAATGCAAGGAAGTCCGCCGTCACGATGGCGCAGATGACATGGGTGCCGACATCTTCCTGCGTAGTCTTGCAGCAGCCGTCGCGAAAGAACCCGGTCAAGGGCTCGAAGGAGCATGGGACGAGCGGCTCGTTGTAGACGTTCCTGGCCGGCGGAGGCGGAATGTGGTGGGGCATGGCGAGACCCGATGTAGGCGAAAGCTATAAGCCGATCATAGACCAATTCGACCGCGCTGCACTTGAGAATCGGCATGGCAGCAAGCGACCCCGGATGAGGCCAAACATTTCGTGACTTCAACTTCCCTTGCGATTTCTCAAAATTTCCTGCGTTAAAAATCGATACGATGAGGGCGGTCCCTAAAGGCCTCCCAGGAAGTCTTAGCCCGCAATGCGTGAGCCTTGCGGGTTTTTTTATTTCCGCAATCCATCGAACTTGTCTACACCTTTGATTCGGCTCAAGTTAAATGGCGGAAACTCTGAAATACTCTGCGTGCTAAGAAAATTCCTAACTTCAACGGAAAGCGCGGACATGAAAAAGAAGCTGAACTCCGACATGATGATTGAGGAACTCGTAGTGGCCGTGTACGGCGATGAGGCAAACGACAGGTCGAAGCATGTCTACCGGGAGACGCTGCGCAGTCTCGTCCGTCTGGCAAAGACGGAAATGCTTCATGAAATGAAAACCAACATTGAGCTGTTGACCGGCGGCGTCACCGCAAAGGCGGCGCGTCGTCAAACGAAGCTGCTGCTGGCGGCGCAGCGTCCCGGCATGCCGGATGACGCCGGCCAGTGGCAACTCGCCTTCAACAAGCCGTGAGCGTGCTTACGCTCATCTCCTCTCCACGCTGAGCCATTCCGCTCCCTGCGACGCTCGCAGTACTCCTCTCGGCGCCACGCCCGTCGGCTTAGTGCAGCATTCCAGTCTCCGCCTGAAAGACGCTCCACATCGTCATCCAGACGCAAGGTGCGTGATCATGCGCCTTGCGCCGATGAATAAATCCCGCGCGCCGGGGTTCTTCTCTGTATAATCTTTTAGAACGATCGTGCTTTTATAATTCAACACAGGAGACAGCATGGACCTGAGCTACTCGCCCGAGGACCTCGCCTTTCGCGACACCGTTCGCGCCTTCCTCGATGCCAATCTTCCCGACGACCTGCAGCGGAAAGTCCTGAATCACAAGCGTTTATCGAAGGATGACTTCGTCCGCTGGCACAAGATCGTCGCCAAGCAGGGCTGGGTCGGCACTGGCTGGCCGGTCGAGTACGGCGGCACTGGCTGGAGCGCCGTCCAGCGCCATATCTGGGAAGAAGAGTGCGCCCGCGCCGGCACGCCGCCGATCCTGCCATTCGGCGTGAACATGGTGGCGCCGGTCATCATGGCTTTCGGCAACGAGGCGCAGAAGCGGCACTATCTGCCGCGCATCCTGAACTGTGACGACTGGTGGTGCCAGGGCTACTCCGAGCCTGGCTCCGGTTCCGACCTGGCGTCGCTCAAGACACGTGCAGAGCGTCAGGGCGACCATTACATCGTCAATGGCCAGAAGACCTGGACCACGCTGGCCCAGCATGCCGACATGATTTTCTGCCTGGTTCGCACCGATCCCCAGGCGCGCAAGCAGGAGGGCATTTCCTTCCTGCTGATCGACATGAAGACCCCGGGCATTACCGTCCGTCCGATCGTCATGCTGGACGAAGAACATGAAGTGAACGAAGTCTTCTTCGACAACGTCAAGGTCCCGGTGGAGAACCTGATCGGCGAAGAGAACAAGGGCTGGACCTATGCCAAATACCTGCTCGGGCACGAGCGCACCGGGATCGCCGCGGTCGGCCGCGCCAAGCGCGAGCTGCAGTTCCTGAAAAAGGTGGCCGGCACCCACATGAAGAACGGCAAGCCCATCATCGACGATCCGCTGTTCGCCGCCAAGGTGGCCAGCCTGGAGATCGAGATCATGGCGCTGGAAATGACGGTGCTGCGCGTGCTGTCTCAAGAAAAGACCCGTCGCGGACCGGGGCCGGAAGCTTCCATGCTGAAGGTCAAGGGCACCGACATTCAGCAAATGCTCACCGAACTGATGATCGAGGCGGTCGGCCCGGCTGCCTTGCCCTTCGATCCGCGCTATCTCGAAGGCGAACAGGAGCACAGCATCGCGGCCGACGACGACGCGGCCCCGCTTGCCGGCTACTACTTCAACTTCCGCAAGACATCCATCTACGGCGGTTCCAACGAGATTCAAAGAAACATCATTACCCAGATGATCCTGGGCCTGTGAGGAGACGGCGATGAACTTCGATTTCACCCCCGAACAACAGCAATTTTCCGACGCGCTGCGCCGCTGGGTCGACAAGGATTATCAGTTCGAGCAGCGCATGAAGGTCATCCGCTCCGACAAGGGCGTGTCCGACGACGCCTGGGCGACGCTGGCCGAACTCGGAATGACGGCGCTGCCGATCCCGGAAGAGCAGGGCGGGTTCAACGGCACCGCGGTCGACATGATGGTGGTGATGCATGAACTGGGCCGCGGCCTGGTGGTGGAGCCGTATTTCGCCACCATGCTCGGCGCCCGTTTCCTCGCCCTGGCTGGCGACCGCGGCGAACTGCTGGAGCAGGTTGCCAGCGGCGAACTGAAGCTGGCCTGCGCACTGGCGGAGAAGCAGTCGCGCTATGACCTGGCCGACATCGCCACGTCCGCCAGGCGCGACGGCGACCGCTACGTTCTGAACGGCGCCAAGACGGTAGTGCTGCACGGCGCCCAGGCCGGCCAGATCATCGTGTCGGCGCGCAGCGCCGGCGGCCAGCGCGATGCGGAGGGCATTTCCCTGTTCCTGGTGCCCGCGGGCACCGAGGGCATGACGGTGCGGGAATACCGTACCCTGGATGGCATGCGCGCAGCCGACATCGAGTTCGGCAACGTTGCCTTGCCGGCATCGGCGCTGCTCGGTAAGGAAGGCCTGGGATGGGAGTCGCTGGATGCGGCATCGGACTACGGCGTGGCACTGCTCTGCGCGGAAGCGGTGGGCGTGATGGAAGCGCTGAACGCCGCCACGCTGGAGTATCTGAAGACGCGCCAGCAGTTCGGCGTCCCCATCGGCAAGTTCCAGGCGCTGCAGCATCGCATGGCCGACATGTTCATCCACTTCGAGCAGGCCCGCTCCATGGCGACGCTGGCAGCGGTGAAAGCGGATTCTGCGGATGCGCAGGAGCGGCGCCGCACCGTGTCCGCCGCCAAGGCGCGCATCGGCCAGGCGGCGCGCTTCATCGGCCAGCAGGCGGTGCAGCTGCATGGCGGCATGGGCGTCACCAATGAACTGCCGGCAGCGCATCACTTCAAGCGCCTGTCCCTGATCGAGCTGACTCTTGGCGATACCGACCACCATCTGGCGCGGTTCGCTTCTCAACCCGGCTTCCGCGACGCGGCCTGAGGCGACGGAGTCCCCATGCGTCAATTCAAGTGGTATTTCGAGGACTTCACGCCGGGCCGAACCATCCACGTCGGCACCCGCCTCGTGGAGGAGCAGGAGATCATCGATTTCGCGCGCCAGTTCGATCCGCAACCCTTTCACGTCGACAAGGCGGCCGGCGAGCAATCCATCTACGGCGGCCTCATCGCCAGCGGCTGGCACACCTGCGGCATGATGATGCGCATGATGGTCGACGGCTTCATGCGGGAAGCCGCCAGCCTCGGTTCCCCCGGCGTGGACGAGATCCGCTGGCTCAAGCCGGTGCGTGCCGGGGATACCCTCAGCGTCACGACCACGGTGCTGGATGCGAGGCCGTCGGCCAGCAAGCCGGACCGCGGCGTGGTCCATACCATGTGGGAAGCGAAGAACCAGCATGGCGAGACGGTGACCACGGTGAAGGGCATGGGCATGTTCATGCGTCGGCCGAAGGAAGCGGCTTAGCGAGAGCCGCTTCGCGTACAGACAGGGAGAAGAAATGCGAACGATCGAATCCGTCGCCGAGCTCAGGGAACTGGTCGGCCGGGAAGTGGCAGTGTCGGAGTGGGTGGAAATCACCCAGGAGCGGGTGCGGAAATTCGCAGACGCCACCGACGACCACCAATGGATACACCTCGACGTGGAACGCTGCCAGCGTGAGTCGCCCTATGGCGGCACCATCGCCCACGGCTTTCTCACGCTTTCGCTGCTGCCGATGATGATGGCCAGCGCCATGCAGATGCCGGCAGCGAAGATGAGCGTGAACTATGGCTTGAACAAGGTGCGTTTTCCGGCGCCGGTGCCGGTCGGCAGCCGCGTCCGCGGCCGCATGCTGCTGATGGCGCTGGAAGACATTCCCGGCGGCGTGCAGATGACCTGGCAAGTAACAATGGAAAGGGAAGGCGGCGACAAGCCGGTGTGCGTGGCGGAGTCGCTGTCGCGTCGCTACGAGTAGGGCGATCGGTGCCGATGTGATGAAAGGCGGACCAGGCGGTCCGCCTTTTTTCCTTGCGGAGCGGTGAAGGGTTCAGCGCCGCTCGTACTGCGTCTTGCCGAACAGGATTTCCTTAGCCTTGTCGTCCCGTATCGGCTTGCGCAGGTCGGCGAGCACCTGCACGCCGCGCTGCACTGCGGGGCGTGCCTCGATTTCGTCGAACCAGCGCTTGGCATTCGGGAAGTCGGCCCAGTCGATGCCCTGGTTCTTCCATGAGCGCAGCCAGGGGAAGGTCGCGATGTCGGCGATGGTGTATTCGCTGCCGGCGAGATAGCCTTCCTTGGCCACCTGGCGGTCGATCACGCCGTACAGCCGGCGCGCTTCGTTGGTGTAGCGGTTGACCGCATACTCGATCTGTTCCGGCGCATAGATGCGGAAATGGTGCGCCTGCCCGAGCATGGGGCCTACGCCGCCCATCTGAAACATCAGCCATTGCAGGGTGGCGAACTTCTGCCGGTCGGTGTCGCCGAGGAAGCGTCCGACCTTGCTGGCGAGGTAGAGGAGGATGGCGCCGGACTCGAACAGCGACATCGCCTGGCCGTCGGGACCATCCTCGTCGACGATGGCGGGAATCTTGTTGTTCGGGGAAATCGCCAGGAACTCCGGCTTGAACTGGTCGCCGGCGCCGATATCGATATGGTGAACGCGGTAGGGCAGGCCGCATTCCTCCAGCATGATGTGGACCTTGTGGCCGTTCGGCGTGGCGGTGGAATAGACGTCGATCATTAGCATCCTTTCGAAACGGGTTGTCGGAAAACGAAACGCGGCTGCCGCCGGGCGGCAACCGCGTTCCTGTCAAAGTCGCGGCGGTTGAATCAGGAACGGGTGATAGGCAGCTCCAGGTCCTTTTTCGGAATCGACATGTGCTTGGCCAGCTCCAGCTTGGCGATGGCATTGCGGTGCACTTCGTCCGGACCGTCGGCGATGCGCAGGGTGCGGTTGCCCGCCCACTGGCCGGCGAGCGGGAAGTCGTCGCAGACGCCGCCTGCGCCGTAGGCCTGAATGGCCCAGTCCAGCACCTGCTGGGTGACGTTCGGCGCCAGCACCTTGATCATCGCGATCTCGGCCCTGGCGTGCTTGTTGCCGACCGTATCCATCATGTAGGCGGCCTTCAGCGTGAGCAGGCGGGCGGTGTCGATGCGGATGCGGGCCTCGGCGATGCGCTCATGCCAGATGCTCTGCTCGGAAACCCGCTTGCCGAACGCGACCCGGTCGTTGAGGCGCTTGCACATCAATTCCAGCGCGCGTTCGGCCACGCCGATGGCGCGCATGCAGTGGTGGATGCGGCCTGGTCCAAGGCGGCCCTGGGCGATCTCGAAGCCGCGTCCTTCGCCGAGCAGGATGCTGGAGGCGGGCACGCGCACGTTCTCGAACAAAATTTCGCAGTGGCCGTGCGGCGCGTCGTCGTAGCCGAAGACGTTGAGCGGGCGCTTGATGGTGACGCCCGGCGTATCGCGCGGCACAAGGATCATGGATTGCTGCTGGTGGCGCGGCGCGTCCGGATCGGTCTTGCCCATCAGGATGAAGATGGCGCAGCGCGGATCGCCCGCGCCGGAGATCCACCACTTGTGGCCGTTGATCACGTACTCGTCGCCGTCGCGCTCGATGCGGGTCTCAATGTTGGTGGCATCGGAAGAAGCCACGCGCGGTTCCGTCATCGCAAAGGCGGAACGGATCTCGCCGCGCAGCAGCGGCTCCAGCCACCGGCGCTTGTGTTCTTCGCTGCCGTAGCGCTCGATGGTTTCCATATTGCCGGTGTCCGGCGCAGAGCAGTTGAACACTTCCGGGGCCCAGGGCACCCGGCCCATGATTTCGCACAGCGGCGCGTAATCGAGGTTGGACAAGCCTTCCGGCGCGCGCGGCGACTTCGGCAGGAACAGGTTCCACAGGCCCTGTTCGCGCGCCTTCGGCTTGAGCTGTTCGATCAGCTCGGTGGCGATCCAGCGATTGCCCTTTTCCCGGCCGTTGCGGTCCACTTCCTCGTCGTATGCCTTTTCATTCGGATAGATGTGTTCATCCATGAAGCGCAGCAGCTTCTGCTGCAGTTCCTTGCAACGGGCGGAATACTCGAAGTCCATGTCGTCTCCTTGAGGCTGGTGTCAGCCGGTTTAGCGTTGGTTGTATCGGTTTATCGGGAAAGGGCGGTCATTGGCCCTGGCCGCTCGCATAGCGCCAGCCCATCTCCGCCATCGGGCGGGCCGACTTGCCGGACTTGAGCGCCTGCTCGCTGGAAGCGGTGCCGTCCACATAGCGCTTCATGATGCCTTGCAGGATGCCGGCCATGCGGAACATGTTGTAGGCGAGGTAAAAGTTGAAGTCGGCCTTGTTGATATTGCTGCCGGTGCGTTCGCAGTACTTGGCGATGTACTCGTCCTCGGACGGAATGCCGAGTGCTTTCAGGTCGAGCCCGCCGATGCCGCGGAACTGGCCCTGGGGAATGTGCCAGCTCATGCAGTGGTAGGAAAAGTCGGCGAAGGGATGGCCGAGGGTGGACAGCTCCCAGTCCAGCACCGCCAGCACGCGCGGCTCGGTCGGGTGGAAGATCATGTTGTCCATGCGGTAGTCGCCATGCACGATGCTGGTCTGGTCTCCGGCGGGGATGTTCTTTGGCAGCCACTCGATCAGGTGGTCCATCGCCTCGATGGTCTCCGTCTCCGACGCCTTGTACTGCTTGGTCCAGCGGTCGATCTGGCGGGCGAAGTAGTTGCCGGGCTTGCCGTAGCTGCCGAGGCCAATCGCTTCATAGTCGATGGTGTGCAGCTGCGCGATCACGCGGTTCATCTCGTCGTAGATCTCCGCACGCTGCTCGCGGCTCATGCCGGGCAGCGACTGGTCCCACAGCACACGCCCTTCGACGAACTCCATGATGTAGAAGGCGCGGCCGATGATGGATTCGTCGGTGCAGAGAGCATGCTGGCGCGGCGCCGGGAAGCCGGCCTTGTTGAGCGCATCCATGACGCGGAATTCGCGGTCGATGGCATGGGCGGAGGGCAGCAGCTTGGCGGCGGGCGCGGGCTTGGTCCGCAGCACGTATTGACGATCGCCGGCACTCAGCTTGAAGGTGGGATTGGATTGGCCGCCCTTGAATTGCTCGACGGCGAGATCGCCGGAGTAGCCTTCCACATGCTGGCGCATGTAGTCCTGCAGCGCGCCGACGTCGAATTTCTGGCGCTCGGAGACCGGGCGGGTCCCCATGTATTCTTCGTACATCTTGTCTCCTGGATGTTCTCGAACCGTGTGTTCGATTCTAACCCAACATTGCGCACGGTCGTACTTTTTTACGTTTTGCTCTTCAGCCGGCGCGGAACTTCTTGTACTGCTCGAGCAGCTTCTCCATGGTGGTGCTGCGCTCCTCGCCCTGCAGGTGCGAAGGCGGGGAGAAGTTCATCAGGCGCACCACCCAGTCGGCCTGCTGTTCGCCGACATCCAGGGCATTGATGCAGCCGGCGGTCTGCGCCAGGTTGCCGAGGAACAGGCGCTGGTTGGTCAATGCGTAGGACAGGATGGCGCGGTTGACGCCGCCGTGCAGCACCAGCAGCACCGTGTCCCAGCGCTTGTCGGCGCGCAGGCGGTCGATGGCGGGGTGCACCCTGTCCAGCAGCTGGCCGATGCTTTCGCCGCCGAGAAACTGCTTATGCTCAGGCACGACGCCGTCGAAGGCGCCGACGAAGGCTTCCCGCAGCGCTTCATCCGGAATGGCTGACAGTTTGCCGCCGCGGATTTCCTGCAGTTCGGGCCATTGCTCGAATTCGGCCTGTTGCCCGGTCTCGGCCAGCACCCGGGTCGCGGTTTCGACGGTGCGCGGCAAGCCGGAAACGATCACCTTGTCGAAGCGTATGCCTTCACTGGCGAAGACCTTGCCGGCGGCGCTGGCCTGGGCGCGTCCGTCTTCATTCAGCGGCACCTGCTCGGGCAGGAAGGGGCGTCCGGTGGCATCGAAATAGGTCACGCTGCCGTGACGTATCAGGTAGATGCGGCGTCTCTCCATGGGCTTCATTTGTAGCGGGGCTTTCTTTTTTCAAGGAAGGCGCTGATGCCTTCCTGGGCATCGGCATGATGCAAGCTTTCGACGAAATGGGTCTTCTCGACTTCGAAATGCTGGGGCAGCGAGGTATTCAGCGCTTCGTGAGAGAGCGACTTGATGCGCTCCACCGCATTCGGCGACAGCTCGGCCAGTGCGTCGGCCCATTCCAGCGCCTGGTCCAGCGCGCTGCCGTCGGGCACGAGGCGGTTGACCAGCCCGAGCTGATGCAGGCGTTCGGCGCCGATGGGCTTGCCCTCCACCATGATTTCCATCGCCAGCTGGCGCGGCAGGGCGCGGCTCAGGAACCAGCTGCCGCCGCCGTCGGGCGTCAGGCCCACCTTCACATAGGCCATCACGAACTTGGCGCTGGCGCCGGCCACCACGAGGTCGCAGGCCAGCGCCAGCGAAAAACCGGCCCCGGCCGCGGCGCCGTCGACGGCGGCGATGACCGGCTTCGGGCAATCGCGGATGGCTTCGATCCAGCCACGCAGGTTGTCGAGGGAAGCTTCCTGCACCGACTTGTCCTTGCTGCGGTTTTCCAGCAGGCGATTGAGGTTGCCACCGGCGCAGAAGAAATGGTCGGCGCCGGTGAGCACCACGGCGCGAATCGAGTCATCGCGTTCGGCGGTGGTCAGGGTTTCCACCGCGGCGGCGTACATGTCGGGATGCAGCGCGTTCTTGGCGCCGGGATTGGAAATCGTGAGGATCAGGGTCGCATCGCGGCGCGAGGCTTGAAGTTCGGCGGACATGGCGGTGAATGAAGTTGGGAGGGCTGGCGTCTCTTGCGGCTTTCGGCATGCGGCAGTGAAGCGGCATGCCGATCGGTGGAATCATTGTTCGGCTGTTCGATTCAGGTTTTTCTATTATTGCCGAAAACGCATATTCGGGTGGCGCGGCCCGCCATCTTCCTGCCGGTGGAGGCGAGCATCGATTGGTGCGATACTTCACGGCGCGGTGGGCAAGCTGCGCCATTCGACCGCACAAGATCATCAACGACAGGAGACATCATGCTCAAGCTATGCGGCTTCGCACTCAGCAATTACTACAACAAGGTCAAGCTCGCCCTGCTGGAAAAGGGCGTGGCTTTCGAGGAAGAGCTGGTGTGGGCCGACCGTTCGCCGGCGCTGCTGGCGCGGTCGCCGCTCGGCAAGATACCGTTCATCGAGACCGAGGCAGGGTCGCTGTGTGAATCGCAGGTGATCATGGAGTATATCGAGCAGGCTTATCCGCAGCAGCCCTTGTTGCCGGCCGATCCCTATGCGGCGGCGAAGGTGCGTGAACTGATCACCTTCATGGAACTGCACCTGGAACTGGTGGCGCGGGAGCTCTATCCGAAAGCCTTTTTCGGCGGCGCCCTGAGCGAGGAAAGCCAGGCCAGGGTGCAAAAGCTGTTGAAGCGAAATATCGCCGCCTTCACCAAGATGGCGAAATTCTCGCCTTACATCGCAGGGAATGAGTTCACCATTGCGGACTGCGCCGCCTTCGTGCACCTGCCGCTGATCGGCATTGCCACCAAGGCGGTTTTCGGCGAAGACATGATGGCGGGCCTTCCGGTGCGCGACTATGCGCGCATGATCGGCGAGCGCCCAACCGCCCAGCGGGTGAATGCCGACCGCAAGGCGAATCAGGAGCTGGCCGCGCAGCGCAAGCCGGCATCCTGACGGAGGGGAGGGATCAGAGGCGGGCCAGCTTGTCGAGGGCCTGCTTCAGGGTCTCGTCTTTCTTGGCGAAGCAGAAACGCACGATGCCGGATTCGCGCGGATCGTCATAAAAGGCCGAGACCGGAATCGCCGCTACGCCCATCTCGGTGGTGAGCCACTTCGAAAACTCGGCTTCGCTCAGATCCGACACCGCCGAATAATCGACGCACTGAAAATAAGTGCCGTCGGACGGCAGCAGGCGAAGCCGGGTGCTCTGGAGCCCGTCCCGGAACAGATCGCGCTTGCGCTGGTAGAAGCCGGCAAGCTCCAGGTAAGGCGCCGGATTGCCCATGTAGGCGGCGAGGCCGTGCTGAACCGGCGTGTTGACGGTGAACACATTGAACTGGTGCACCTTGCGGAACTCGGCGCTGAGCGCGGCCGGGGCGGCGACATAGCCGATCTTCCAGCCGGTGACATGGTAGGTCTTGCCGAAGCTGGAGACGACGAAGGCCCGTTCCGCCAGTTCCTGATGGCGGCAGACCGATTCGTGGCGCGCACCGTCGTACACCATGTGTTCGTACACCTCGTCCGACAGGATCAGGATATTGGTGCCGCGCACGATGTCGGCCAGGGCCTGGATGTCGGCTTCGCGCATGACGGAGCCAGTCGGATTGTGCGGCGAGTTGATGATGATCAGCCGAGTCTTGCCGGTGACGGCGGCGGCCACCTTGTCCCACGGCGTGGCATAGCCGGCTTCCCGCAGTTCCATCTGCACGAACACTGGCGTGCCGCCGGCCAGTTCGATGGCAGGCACATAGCTGTCGTAAGCCGGTTCGATGACGATCGCTTCCTCGCCCGGATGCAGGCAGCAAAGGATGGCGGTGAGAATGGCCTGGGTCGCGCCGGCGGTGACGGTGATTTCGCTGTTGGCGTCGTAATGCCGGCCGTAGAGTGCTCCGATCTTCTGTGAAATCGCCGCGCGCAGCGCCGGCACGCCGGTCATCGGCGGGTACTGGTTCATGCCGTCGCGCATCGCATTCGACACTGCCTCCACCAGCGCCGGATCGCAATTGAAGTCCGGGAAGCCCTGGCCTAAATTGACCGCGCCTTTTTCCGCCGCGAGAGCGGACATCACGGTGAAGATGGTGGTGCCGACTTTCGGCAGGCGGCTGGGCGGCACGAGGCTGGATGCGGTGGCTGTCGTCATGGATGGAGGTTGGGCTAGTGGTTGTGCATGGTGTCAGGCTGGCATTGTAGCGGCTGGTGACGTTACATTCGGCGTTTCATTCTCCGCCAGCCAGGCTTCCGGCGTGATGATGCGAAACAGGCCGATGCGGGCAAGCCGGCGCGCCAGTTTCAGCAGCGCCTTGTCTTTGGTGATCAGGATCTCGGCGCCGGCATCGCGCGCCAGCTCCAGGAATTTCTGGTCGTCCTTGTCCTTGCAGGCGGGCAGGGGATGCGGCTCCGGCGCCGGCTCCTGTCCGGAGGGCTGGATCAGCCGGTCGAAGTCCGCCTGGGCGGCATGGCGGCCGGCCTCATCCAAGGGCAGGTGCGAATACTGCAGTACCAGCAGCCATTCCTTGCGGCAGTCGGTCCGGGTCACCGCCTGCAGCAGACCGGTCTCCAGTCCGGCAAGCAGGCGTTGCCAGCGCGGATCGCGGAAGACGAACAGATCGAGGCAAACATTGGTGTCCAGCACTATCCGGCTGGGCTTGGGTATCATTGCGTTCATCATCACTTTCGAAACACTGCAATGCTGCTAGTCCTGTCCCCGGCGAAAAGCCTCGACTACGAAACCCCGCCGATCACCGAGAAGCACACGAAGATTCGCTTCGCCCGCCATTCCGCTGAACTGATCGATATTCTGCGCGGCTATTCGCCGGACCGGATCGGCAGCCTGATGCAGATTTCGGATGCGCTAGCTGCCCTCAACGTGCAGCGCTACGCCACCTGGTCGACGCGTTCCACGACGAAAAACGCCAAGCAGGCGGTGCTGGCTTTCAATGGCGATGTCTACGATGGGCTGGCGGCTGCGACGCTCTCCACGGATCAGCTGGACTTCCTGCAGCGACATGTGCGTATTTTATCCGGCTTGTACGGCTTGCTGCGGCCGCTCGACATGATGCAGCCGTACCGGCTGGAAATGGGTACCCGGCTCGAGAATCCGCGCGGTAAGGATCTGTATGCGTTCTGGGGCGAAACGATCACCGAAGCACTCAACCGGGATCTGTTGGAGGCAGGCGGCGAGGTGCTGGTGAATCTGGCGTCGGAGGAGTATTTCAAGTCGGTCAAGCCCAAGCTGCTTCAGGCGCGGCTGGTGACACCGGTGTTCGAAGACTGGAAGAACGGCCGGTACAAGATCATTTCCTTCTTCGCCAAGCGCGCCCGGGGGCTGATGGTGCGTTACGCTGCGTTGAACGGGATCACCGATGTCGAGCGACTGAAGGCGTTCGATCTTGACGGCTATGCCTACGCCCCTGAAGCATCGGACGCCGATATCTGGGTGTTTCGCAGGCGGTTGGAGGCCTAAGCCGGGCGAAGGCGACCGGTTCGGAAGGGTCGGAAAATAAAAAAGCCTCGCAACGCGAGGCTTTTTATTGATGAGGCTGGCTTACCAGAATTTCCACCAGGGATCGGACTTCGCCTGTTGTCCTGGCGGATAGCTGCTGTTGGGGAAGTTGGCCTTCAGCACCCGGCCGGCATCGTCGCGCAGCTTGGGCATGCCCATCGCATCGTAGGAGCGCACCATGATCCACAGCGCTTCCTCGATGACTGGCGCCTCCCGGTACTCGGTGACGGCGCGCTGCGCTCGGTTGGCGGCGGCAAGGTAGGCGCCGCGCCGGTAATAGTAGTTGGCGACATGCACTTCATACTGCGCCATGGCGTTCACCAGGTACTTCATCCTGGCGGTGGCATCCTTGGCGTAGATGCTGTCCGGGAAGCGTTCCACCAGCTGCTTGAAGGCATCGAAGGCATCGCGTGTGCCCTTGGAGTCGCGCTCGCTCGGGTCCTGGCGGGTAAGGAAGCTGAGAAAGCCGAGCTGGTCGTTGAAGTTGATCAGGCCGCGCAGGTAATACATGTAATCGACGTTCGGATGGTTCGGGTGCAGCTTGATGAAGCGCTCCACCGCCGCCAGCGCCTGCGCCTGGTCCGCCTGGCGGTAGTAGGCGTAGGCGACTTCCATCTGCGCCTGCTGGGCGTAGGTGCCGAAGGGATAACGGGATTCCAGCTTCTCGAAGTACTGGATGGCCTTTTCGTAATTGCCCGACGAGAGCTCGTCCTTGGCCTCCGAGTATAATTTCGACGCCGACCACCCGCGGGTTTCGTCCGCCTTCTCCGGCAGCAAGCCGCAGGCGGACAGGGAAACCGCAAATACGAGGGTGAGGCCTTTCAACAGAACTTTTCGCATGACTTTGCAATGGTGCATTCGGACAATCGTTCGATTATAGCTGATGCACATCATGCCAATTCAATCCCAGCACCGATTTTGAACAATACCCTCCCCGAAAACGATCCCGCCGACGCCGAAGACGACCTGCTTCTTTCTCCCGAGAATGAGGAAATCGTGATCCGCTTGAGCGCAGATGCCTGCGGCAGCCGCTTCGACAAGGCGCTCTCGGCACTGCTTCCCCAGTATTCCCGCAACCGCCTGCAGCAATGGATGGAAGCCGGCCTGATCACCATCGAGGGCCAGCCGGTCAAGCCCAAGGCGACCGTGTACGGCGACGAGACGGTGGTGGTGCGGCCGCAGCCCGACCCGGAAACCATGTCCTATAGCGCGGAAGCCATGGCGTTGCCGATCGTGCATGAAGATGAAACCATCCTCGTGATCGACAAGCCGGCCGGCATGGTGGTGCACCCGGCGGCGGGCAATTGGAGCGGTACGCTGCTCAATGGGCTGCTGCATCACAGCCCGGCGATCGCTGGCGTGCCGCGCGCCGGCATCGTGCACCGGCTCGACAAGGAAACCAGCGGGCTGATGGTGGTGGCCAAGACGCTGGAGGCGCAGACCAACCTGGTGCGCCAGCTTCAGGCGCGCAGCGTCAAGCGTGAATACCTCGCCCTGGTGTGGGGCCAGACGATGGTCAGCGGCAAGGTGGAAGCGGCGATCGGACGCCATCCGCGCGATCGCATCAAGATGGCCGTGAGCGACAGCCCCAGCGCCAAGCCGGCACTGACGCATTACGAGCGGTTGGCGACCGGGGCCATCGACGGGCGTCAAGTGTCACTGCTGCGCTGCCGTCTGGAAACGGGCCGCACCCACCAGATCCGGGTTCACATGCAATCCATCGGCTTCGGCCTCGTCGGCGATCCGCTGTATGGCAAGCCGCACCTGGCATCGGTTTTCCCACGGCAAGCCTTGCACGCACAGCGGCTGGGGCTGCTGCACCCGGCCACCAATGAGGCGTGCGAGTGGCAGGCGCCCCTGCCTGATGATTTCTCCGGCTTGTTGCAACGCGCCGGCATTGCGCACGGAGCAGCCGAATGAGCACCGCCGGCAGCGGGAAGCCGCAGATTCTCGTGCCGGAATGGCCTGGCTTGCCGGCCAGCGTGCATGCGCTGTGCACCACCCGCTGCGGCGGCGTCAGCGCCGGCCCGTATGGCGGCATGGACGGCGGATTGAATCTCGGCGCCCATGTCGGTGATGCGCCGGAAGCCGTGGCGGCGAACCGTGCCTTGCTGCGGCGCTTGCTGCCGGCTGAGCCTGCATGGCTTTCCCAGGTGCATGGTGCGCGGGTAGTGGATGCCTGCGCGGCGCAGGGTGTACCGGAGGCCGATGCCGCGGTTGCCGACCGGCCGGGCGTGGTATGCGCCATCATGACGGCGGATTGCCTGCCGGTGCTGTTTTCCGATGCCGGGGGCAGAGTAGTGGGCGCGGCCCATGCCGGCTGGCGCGGGCTCGCAGGCGGCGTGCTCGAAAATACGCTGGCACGCATGCGCGACGCCGGCGCCCAGGCCGTCAGCGCCTGGATGGGGCCGGCCATCGGCCCGGAGCGCTTCGAAGTCGGTGACGACGTTCGCCAGGCCTTCGTTGCCGCTGCGGCGAGCGATCAGGACGCCTTCGCTGCCATCGAAGGCAAGCCCGGCAAGTATCTGGCTGACATTTATGCGCTGGCGCGCCGCCGGCTGGCCCGCGCCGGGGCGGTGGCCGTGCATGGCGGCGGCTTCTGCACCGTCGAGGATCGCGACCGCTTTTACTCCTATCGGCGCGACGGCGTCACCGGCCGCATGGCGGCACTCATCTGGTTCGACTGAACCCGCCCGGGACTCAATTCTCCTGCCGTTTTCCCCGTTCGACGGCCGCCGGATCGGCGGCGGCCTGTCTTTGGGCATCTGCCGCTGCCTGCATTTTTTCCCGTTCCGCCTTCATCCGCTTGCGCCGAGGCGTACCCATTATGTATAAAATGATTGACAACGGAAATACGCCGTAGAGGAGGAAGGTCATTATTCCCGCGATGACCGAATGCTCGGTGATCGCCATCATAAAGACGACGTAGATCCAGGCGATGGCAATGATGTACATGGCAGCGAGCAGTGCAGGATGAGACGTAACGATACGCGAAAAGCGTGACAACGGAAGCGCCAACTGAAAGAGGCCAAGATGAATATGTTTAGCCCGCACTCCGGAACCCCGGCCTGGATGAACCAGTTCGCCGATCCCAACGCATGGCAGACCTGGATGAAGCCGCCGCAGATCGACACCCGGCCGATACTCTCCACCATTGCCGAACTCGGCGCCAGCATCGACCCGGCCGACATGGCGCAGCTGCAGCAGGATTACATGCAGCAGCTTTGCGCGCTCTGGCAGGATGCGGTCGCCGGCAAACCGATTCCGGTAGCGGACCGCCGCTTTTCCGCGCCCGAGTGGCAATCCAATGTATGGGCTGCCTTCAACGCCGCGACCTATCTGCTCAACAGCCGCTTCCTGTTGGCGATGGTCGACGCGGTGGATGCCAAGGCAAAGACCAAGCATAAGATCCGCTTCGCGGTGCAGCAGCTGATCGATGCCATGTCGCCTGCCAACTACCTCGTCACCAATCCCGAGGCCCAGCACAAGATCATGGAAACCAAGGGGGAGAGCCTGGCCAAGGGCATTACCCATATGCTGGCCGACTTGCAGAAGGGCCGCATCTCGCAGACCGACGAGACCGCCTTCGAAGTCGGCCGCAACGTCGCCACCACCGAAGGCGCGGTGGTATTCGAGAACGATCTGTTCCAGCTGATCCAGTACCAGCCGCTGACCAAGACCGTGTTCGCGCGGCCGCTGCTGCTGGTGCCGCCCTGCATCAACAAATTCTACATCCTCGACCTGCAGCCGGAGAACTCCCTGGTGCGCTACGCGGTGGAGCAGGGGCATACGGTGTTCCTGGTCTCCTGGCGCAATCCGGATGCCTCGCTCGGCCATCTCACCTGGGACGACTATATCGTCGAAGGCGTGATCAAGGCATTCGAAGTTGCCCGCGACATCAGCGGCGAGGACAAGGTGAACGCCTTCGGCTTCTGCGTCGGCGGCACCCTGATCGCCACCGCGCTCGCCGTCCTCGCGCAACGCGGGGAACAGCCCGCTGCCAGCCTCACGCTGCTCACCACGCTGCTCGACTTTTCCGACACCGGCATCCTCGATGTCTTCATTGACGAGGCGCAAGTCACCCTGCGCGAGCAGACCATCGGCCAAGGCGGCTTGATGCCGGGTCGCGACTTCGCCTCCGCCTTCTCCAGCCTGCGGCCGAACGACCTCGTTTGGAACTATGTGAAGACCAATTATTTGAAGGGCGAGGAGCCGCCGGCGTTCGACCTCTTGTACTGGAACGCCGACAGCACCAATCTGCCGGGCCCGATGTTCTGCTGGTATCTGCGCAATATGTACCTGGAGAACAATCTGCGCGTGCCTGGGAAGCTCACCGTGGGCGGCGAGAAGGTCGATCTGTCGCTCATCGATGCGCCGGTCTTCATCTACGGTTCGCGCGAGGACCATATCGTGCCCTGGACCTCCGCCTACGCCTCCGTCGAACTGCTCAATCCCGGCCAGCGCGAACGCAACCGCTTCGTACTGGGCGCCTCCGGCCACATCGCCGGCGTCATCAACCCGCCGGCCAAGAAGAAGCGCAGCTACTGGATCAATGACAAGGCAGCCGGCAGTGCCGACGCTTGGTTCGCCGGCGCTCAGGAGCGCCCCGGCAGCTGGTGGACGGAGTGGGCAGCCTTCCTCGAGGCCGGCGGCGGCAAGCAGGTCAAGGCGCGCAAGCCGGGCAGCAAGAAATATCCCGAAATCGAACCCGCCCCGGGCCGCTATGTGAAGGTGAAAGCCGAATAGGAAGAGCAAGCCGGGACGGGGCAAAAGCTGAGTTCAGGGGCGCTGCGCCAACGGGTTCAGCGCCCCTTGTTTTCCCGCAGCGCAAAAATAGTCATGGGGTATGGCTGTTTTTCCCACTCGCCGGCATAATGAAAATAGATGCTGCAACCGCATAATCAGCGGCCTTTACCCTTAAGCCAAAGCGGATGTGGAGACCATCCGCCCGTTTTCCCACAAAAGCCGCGCAGGCAGCGGCATTAAAACTGGAATGTGTGATGAATAGTGCAAAAAAGACGACAGAGCGTTTGATCAAGAAATACCCGAACCGCAGGCTGTACGATACGCAGACGAGTTCCTACATCACACTGTCCGATGTGAAGCAGCTGGTTCTCGACAACGAGGATTTTTCCGTAGTCGATGCCAAGAGCGAAGAAGACCTGACCCGCAGCATCCTGCTGCAGATCATCCTGGAGGAAGAGTCCAACGGCACGCCGATGTTTTCCAGCGGCGCGCTGGCCCAGATCATCCGCTACTACGGCCATGCGATGCAGGGCATGATGGGGTCCTACCTGGAAAAGAACATCCAGGCCTTCATCGATATCCAGAACAAGCTGGCGGAAAGCTCCAAGGGGTTCTACGAGGGCAAGCCTTTCAGTCCGGAAATGTGGACCCAGTTCATGAATGTCCAGGGCCCGATGATGCAAGGCATGATGAGCAACTACATCGAGCAGAGCAAGACGCTGTTCATCCAGATGCAGGAGCAGATGCAGAACCAGACCAAGAGCATGTTCGGCTCCTTCCCCTTTACCGGCGCCGCCGCGCCGGGCACGGACAAGCAGGGCAAGTAAGCCTTCTTGCGTACGGCGAGGCAGAACCTCGCCGAAGCGACAGGGTACAATAGCGGATTCGCTCTCGTACCCCATTTCCCATGTCTCAAGATTCTCAAGCCGCCCCCAAGGTGGGCTTCGTCTCGCTCGGTTGTCCCAAAGCCCTGGTTGACTCCGAGCAAATCCTCACCCAGCTGCGCGCCGAAGGTTATGAAACCGCCAAGTCCTACGACGGCGCCGACCTCGTCATCGTCAACACCTGCGGCTTCATCGACGCCGCGGTGCAGGAATCGCTCGATGCCATCGGCGAAGCCCTGACCGAAAACGGCAAGGTGATCGTCACCGGCTGCCTCGGCGCGAAGAAGGATGCCGACGGCAAGGACATCATCCAGAACGTCCATCCCAAGGTCCTGGAAGTGACCGGTCCGCATGCGCTGGGCGAGGTGATGGCGGCGGTGCACAAGCACCTGCCCAAGCCGCACGATCCCTTCCTCGACCTGGTGCCGGCCGCCGGCGTCAAGCTGACGCCGAAGCACTTCGCCTACCTGAAGATTTCCGAAGGCTGCAACCATCGCTGCAGCTTCTGCATCATTCCGTCCATGCGCGGCGACCTGGTGTCGCGCCCAGTGGCGGAGGTCATGCTGGAAGCGGAGAACCTGTTCAAGGCCGGCGTCAAGGAACTGCTGGTGATTTCCCAGGACACTTCCGCCTATGGCGTCGATGTGAAGTTCCGCACCGGCTTCTGGAACGGCAAGCCGCTGCGCACCCACATGACCCAGCTTTCAGCCGCGCTCGGCGAACTGGCCGCCCAGTACGGCGCCTGGGTGCGCCTGCATTACGTTTACCCGTACCCGCACGTCGACGACGTCATCCCGCTGATGGCCGAGGGCCGCATCCTGCCTTACCTTGACGTGCCGCTGCAGCACGCCCATCCAGACGTGCTCAAGCGCATGAAGCGTCCGGCCAGCGGCGAGAAGAACATCGAGCGCATCCAGGCTTGGCGCAGGATGGCGCCGGACCTGACCATCCGTTCCACCTTCATCACCGGCTTTCCGGGCGAGACCGAGGCGGAGTTCGAGTACCTGCTCGACTTCCTGCGCGAGGCCCGGATCGACCGCCTCGGCTGCTTCGCCTACTCTCCGGTGGAAGGCGCCACCGCCAACGACCTCCCGGACCAGGTGCCCGAAGAGGTGAAGGAAGACCGCCGCCGCCAGGTAATGGAACTGCAGGAAGGCATCTCCCGCCAGCGCCTGCAGGCCAAGGTCGGCAAGACGATCAAGGTGCTGATCGACTCGGTGGATGCCTCCGGCGCCACCGCCCGCTCCGCCGCCGATGCGCCGGAGATCGACGGCGTGGTCTACGTCAAGCTGCCCTACGAGCCTCACCGCAAGCTGAAGGTGGGCGAGTTCGTCGACGTGCGGGTGACCGCCGCCGACGCGCACGACCTCTGGGCGGAATCCTGACCCATGCGCGCTGTGGTCACGCTGTCTCTGGCCGGCGTATTGCTTCTCGCTCCGGCGGTCGCATTCAGCGCCGAAGGGGGACCCGGCGGCGCGGTGGTCCAACCGTTCGCGGCGCCCGTCGTGCTGCGAGGCACGCTGGGTGAGCGCCAGATCCAGATGCAGCTGCGCCCGAAGACGGGCGAAGAGGGCATCGAGGGGGATTATTTCGCATTCGGCAGTTCAGCCAAGGTGCTGCTCGCGGGCGAAGCCGACGCAGGCGAACTGGTGATGGAAGAGTCCGAGAACGGCACCGACGTCTCCGGCCACTGGCTCGGCACGGTGAATGGTGACAGCATCAGCGGCAACTGGGAGTCGCTGGATGGCTCGGTCCAGCGGCCTTTCCAACTGCAGGTGGTCCGCGCAGACAAGAGCAGGCCGGCCGCTGCGCCGCGCCCGGCAAAGCAGGCGGAAGCGAGCAAGCGGCCGTGAGCCGGCAAGACTGAACCAGGCAACTCATCAGGAGGCGGCGTGACCCAGCCCAAGAAATCCGTCCAGACCGCGCTGATCCACAGCGACTACACCGCGCCGCCGGGCTTCGCCGCCTTTCCCACCGCCATCCACCATGCCTCCACCGTCCTGTTCAAGGATGTCGCCTCGCTGCGTTCCCGGAACTGGCAGGACAAGAACGCTTATACCTACGGCCTGCACGGCACGCCGACCACCTTCACCCTGGAAGCCCGTCTCGCCGCGATAGAAGGCGGCAATCACTGCCTGCTGGCGCCAAGCGGGCTGGCGGCGATTGCCATGGTCGACCTGGCGCTGCTGCGCACCGGCGACGACGTGCTCATTCCCGACAATGTCTACAACCCGAACCGGGAAATGGGTCGCTGGCTGGAAAAGGATTTCGGCATCACGGCACGTTTCTACGATCCGCTCATCGGCGCCGGCATCGCCGAACTGATCCAGCCGAACACCCGCCTGATCTGGACCGAGGCGCCCGGCTCGGTGTCGATGGAGGTGCCGGACGTGCCGGCCATCTGCGCCGTCGCCCGCGGTCGGCGCGAGCAGGGCCAGGACATCCTGGTGGCGATCGACAATACCTGGGCGGCCGGGCTGGCTTTCCCGGCCTTCGATCACGGCGTCGACATCGTGATGCAGGCCCTGACCAAGTACCAGTCCGGTGGTTCGGACGTGCTGATGGGCGCAGTGATCACCCGGGATAAGGCGCTGATCCATCGCATCGAGATGGCCCACATGCGCCTGGGCATGGGCGTGTCCGCCGACGATGCCTACCTGGTGATGCGCGGCCTGCCGACGATGAAGATGCGCTTCGAGGCCCACGACGCCGGCGCCCGCAAGGTGGCTGCGTGGCTGAAGCAGCGGCCGGAGATCGCCACCGTGCTGCACCCGGCATTCGAGGATTGCCCGGGGCACGACATCTGGAAGCGGGACTTCACCGGCGCCGGCGGCTTGTTCTCGGTGATCTTCGATGAGCGCTACAGCGAGGCGCAGACCGATGCCTTCATCGACAGCCTGCGTCTGTTCAAGATCGGCTACAGCTGGGGCGGTGCGAACAGCCTCTGCGTGCCATATCGCATGCAAGCCATGCGCTGGCACTGGCCGCACCAGGGCCAGCTGGTGCGCTTCAACATCGGGCTGGAGGCGCCGGACGACCTGATTGCCGACATCGAGCAGGCGCTGGCCGGGCTCGCTTCCTGAGCCGCCCGGCAGCGCTACCCAATTTTCACGGCATCGGCTTGTTGTCGTTCAGGTAGATGAAGCCCTTGATCAGCCGGTAAGCCTTCCACACCCAGGCAACGGACCAGATCAGCCATGCCAGCGGGATGCCGATCACCGTCAGGAACAGCACGCCGCCCAGCGCCATCCAGATGAAATACCACCAGAACGAGCGTATCTGCCAGGAATGATGGCTGTAGACGAAGGTGCCGGCGGTGTCGTCGCGCTTGACGTAGTTGAGGATCAGCGGGATCCAGGAAAAGGCGCCGAGCGAGAAGAAGAAGCTGGCGGCGTGAAACAGGTATAGCCACCAGGCCAGGTTCTTGCCGGATTGCAGGTTGTTGTCCAGTACCAGTTCCTGAGCCATCGCATCTCCTCACTAGAGTGGGTGGGGAATCAATCGAACAGGTTTAAGATGCCGTCCAACCCCACAAAATTCAATGCCACATCGGCCTGCGTGCGCACGACCGGCTTGGCGCGGAAGGCTACTGAGAGGCCGGAAATACCCATCATCTTCAGGTCGTTGGCGCCGTCGCCCATGACGATCGCCTGCCGGGTGGAAATGCCCAGTTCGGCGCAAACCCGTTCCACAGTGCGCTTTTTCTCGTCGGCATCCACGATGCCGCCCACCACCTTGCCGGTCAGCTTGCCGTCTGCTACCTCAAGCAGGTTGGAATGGGTGTAGTCCAGCGCCAGCCTTTGCTTCATGCGGTCGGTGAAGAAGGTGAAGCCGCCCGAGACCAGCAGCGTCTTCAGGCCGGCGGCCTGAACCGCACGCAGCATGTTTTCGGCGCCCGGCGACAGTTTCAGGCGCTCGTCGTAGACCCGCTGCAGCGCGGAAGCATCGAGGCCCTTCAGCAGGCTGACGCGGCGCTTCAGGCTTTCCTGGAACTCGATCTCGCCGCGCATCGCCGCCTCGGTGATTTCCGCCACCTGCGGCTTGAGGCCCTGCATGTCGGCGATCTCATCGATGCATTCGATGGTGATCAGGGTGGAATCCATGTCCATCGCCACCAGGCCGAAGTCGCTCAGCTTGCGGCCGGGTTCGATGAAGGTGGCATCCAGCTTCGCCTCGAAGGCGGCTTGGCCGACCTCCGCCTTGAGCGCCGGATCGGCGGACACGCCTTCGCACCGGAAGGCGAGCGGGGAAAGCGCCACGACATGCTTGGCGCCAGCGATGCGGGCAATGCGGTCCACGGCCGGCCGGTCGGCCGACAATCCTTGCAGAATCAGGTTCATGTTCGAATCGTTGTTGAGTAATCTTGTCAGGCCGCCAGCGAGCGGATGGTGGTCTTCACCTGGCCGACGCGGGCGGCGAGGTCAGGCATGGCGGCCGTGATGCGCAGCTTGTCCTGGCCGTTCAGCTTGATATGGCGGTTCTTCTGCACCAGTTCGATGATGCGCATCGCGTCCACCGGCGGATTCGGCTGGAATTGCAGCACCGCCGACTCCGCATGGGCATCGATCTTGACGATGCCGATCTGCTTGGCCGACACCCGCAGGCGGTGCGTCTCCACCAGCGCCTTGACCGGGTCCGGCATCTTGCCGAAGCGGTCGATCAGTTCCTCCTGCATGCTGTCGATGGCATCCTGCGTCTCGCAGTTGGCGAGGCGCTTGTACAGCGACAGGCGCTCGTGCACGTCGCCGCAATACTCGTTGGGCAGCAGGGCCGGCACATGCAGGTTGATTTCGGTGGTGGACGCCAGCGGCGCCGCCAAATCCGGCTCCTTGCCGTTCTTGAGCGAGCGGATGGCTTCGCTCAGCATGTCGGAGTAGAGCTGGAAGCCGACCTCGTGCATCTCGCCCGACTGGTTCTCGCCCAGCACTTCACCGGCACCGCGGATCTCCAGGTCGTGCATGGCGAGGTAGAAGCCGCTGCCCAGTTCCTCCATCTGCTGGATCGCTTCCAGGCGGCGCTGCGCCTGCTTGGTCAGACCCTGCACATCGTGCACCAGCAGGTAGGCGTAGGCCTGGTGGTGCGAGCGGCCGACGCGGCCGCGCAGCTGGTGCAGCTGCGCCAGGCCGAACTTGTCGGCGCGATGCATGACGATGGTGTTGGCGGTCGGCACGTCGATGCCGGTCTCGATGATGGTGGTGCAGAGCAGGATGTTGAATCGCTGGGCGACGAAGTCGCGCATCACCTTTTCCAGGTCGCGTTCATGCATCTGACCGTGGGCCACGGCGATGCGCGCCTCGGGCAGCAGCCGCTCAAGCATCTGGCGCCGGTTCTCGATGGTCTCCACTTCGTTGTGCAGGAAATACACCTGGCCGCCGCGCTTGAGCTCCCGCAGGCAGGCTTCGCGCACCACCGATTCGTCCTCGCGCCGCACGAAGGTCTTGATCGCCAGGCGCTTCTGCGGCGCGGTGGCGATGACGGAGAAGTCGCGCATGCCTTCCAGCGCCATGCCGAGGGTGCGCGGAATCGGCGTGGCGGTGAGCGTCAGCACATCCACTTCGGCGCGCAGCGCCTTCAGCGCCTCTTTCTGGCGCACGCCGAAACGGTGCTCCTCATCGATGATGACCAGGCCCAGGCGCTGGAACTTCACTTCGCTGGACAACAGCTTGTGGGTGCCGATGACGATGTCCACCGTGCCTTCGGCCAGGCCCTTGATCGCCGCCGACACTTCCTTGCCGGTGCGGAAGCGCGACAGCTCGGCGATCTTCACCGGCCAGTCGGCGAAGCGGTCGGCAAAGGTCTGCGCATGCTGCTCCGCCAGCAGGGTGGTGGGCGCCAGGATGGCGACCTGCTTGCCGCCCATCACCGCGACGAAGGCGGCGCGCAGCGCCACTTCCGTCTTGCCGAAGCCGACGTCGCCGCAGATCAGGCGGTCCATCGGGCGGCCGCTGGTCATGTCCTGGATCACCGCATTGATGGCAGCGCTCTGGTCTGGCGTCTCGTCGAAGCCGAAGCTTTCGGCGAAGGTTTCGTAGTCGCGCGCCGAGTACTGGAAGGCGTGGCCCTGGCGCACCGCGCGTCGCGCGTACAGGTTGAGCAGCTCGGCGGCGGTGTCGCGCACTTGCTGCGCCGCCTTGCGCTTGGCCTTTTCCCACTGGCCGGAACCGAGCGAATGCAGCGGCGCGTCCTCGGGCGAGGCGCCGGAGTAGCGGGATATGACGTGCAGCTGCGACACCGGCACGTAGAGCTTGCTCTCCTTGGCGTACTCCAGGTGCAGGAACTCGGTTTCGCCTTCGCCGAGATCCATGCTCACCAGGCCCATGTAGCGGCCGATGCCGTGGTTGACGTGCACCACCGGGTCGCCGATCTTGAGTTCCGACAGATCGCGCACCATCGCGTCGACCTGGCTCGTGGCTTCCTGGCGTTTGCGGCCGGCGCGGCGGCCGCTGCCGGCATAAAGCTCGGTCTCGGTGATGAAAGCCAGATTGCCCAGGTCCGGGCCAAGCTGGAAGCCGGCGTGCAGCGGCGCCACGCCGAGCATCACCCGGCCGTCGCTGGCGGCGAAATCCTCGAAGCCGGCGCAGCCTTCCAGGTCGAGCTTGAACTCGCTGAAGTACTGCTGCAGGGTTTCGCGGCGGCCGCTGGAGTCGGCGCAGATCATCACCCGCTTGTCGGTCTGCAGCAGGAAGGAGCGCAGGTTGGCAAGCGGATCGTCGATGCGGCGATTGACTGCGATATTGGGCAGCGGCGCCGAGATTTCCGACGGCTCATCCGATGGCTGCAACACCATGCGGCCGTGCGGCTTGGCCAGGGTGAAGAAATCGTCGCCGGTGAGGAACAAGTCTTGCGGCGGCAGCAGCGGCCGTTCCCGGTCCGATCTCAGGAATTGGTAGCGCGACTGGGTGTCGCTCCAGAAGCGGCGGATGGCTTCGTCGACATTGCCGACGAAGGCCAGCGTGGCATCTTCCGGCAGGTACTGGAACAGGGTGGCGGTTTCATCGAAGAACAGCGGCAGGTAATACTCGATGCCGGCCGACGGCACGCCGTTGCCGATGTCCTTGTAGATCGGCGACTTGGTCGGATCGCCCTCGAACACTTCGCGCCAGCGCTTGCGGAAGGCGGTGCGGGAGGCTTCGTCCATCGGGAATTCCCGCCCCGGCAGCAGGCGCACTTCCTTCACCGGATACAGCGAGCGCTGGGTGTCGGCATCGAAGGTGCGGATGGTCTCGATCGCCTCGTCGAACAGGTCGATGCGATAAGGCAGGGCCGAGCCCATCGGGAACAGGTCGATCAGTCCGCCGCGCACCGAATACTCGCCGGGCGACATCACCTGGGTGACATGCGCATAGCCGGCGAGCGTCAGCTGGGTCTTGAGGCGGGCTTCATCGAGGGTCTCGCCCTGCTTGAAGAAAAAGGTGTATGCGGCGAGGAAGGAGGGCGGCGCCATGCGCAGCAGCGCGGTGCTGGCCGGCACGATGAGCACGTCGGACTGGCCGTTTTGCACGTCATACAGGGTGGCCAGGCGCTCGGAAACCAGATCCTGGTGCGGGGAAAACGCATCGTAGGGCAGGGTTTCCCAGTCGGGCAGCAGGTGGCAGCGCAATTCCGTGCCCTGGCGGTGGGCGAACCAGGGAATCTCAACCAGCAGGCGCTGGGCATCGGCGGCATTGGCAACGACGATGGCCAGCTGACGCTTTTCCGCCTTGAGCCGGAGGCCTGCTTCCGCCAGGACGAAGGAATCGGCGGAGCCGTGGACGGCCGGCAGGGCGTGGCGGTGACCGGGTTTGGGAAGGGCGTTCTTGAGATCGAATGACATCGGTATGGAAGACGGCAAGCGTTCCAGTCCGAGGGAGCCCGCGCTGCCCGGCTGAAACAATGAACCGGAGATTATAAACGAAGGCATTTGCCGGCCCCGGCGCCTCCCGGCTGCTGTTGGAGTGCCGGGCTAAGGTATGATTCCCGTTCCCGATAGCAAACCATGACAGCGCCTGGACCACCGGCCAGCCGCTGCGCGCCATTTGATGAGTTCCACCCGTTTCCATGCCCTGATTCCCGCCGCCGGCGTCGGCGCACGCCTCGGCGCGACCCTGCCCAAGCAGTACCTGCCGCTTGCCGGCAAGCCGATGCTGCTGCATGCGCTCCAGGCCTTCGTCGATTCGCCGCAGATCGACCGCATCCACCTCGTCGTCAGCGCCGCGGACGGCTATGTCGATGAGGCCCTAAGTGCCGAGCCCGAACTGCAGGGCAGGGTGAACGTCCTGCGCTGCGGCGGCGAGACCCGCAAGGCGTCGGTGCTGAACGGCCTGCGCACGATCGCCGGCGAAACACGGGTAAACGACTGGATCCTGGTTCACGATGCCGCTCGACCGGGGCTGACGCCGCAACTGGTGAGCAAGCTCATCGACGCCGTGGCCGACAGCCCGGTGGGCGGCTTGCTGGCGCTGCCGGTGGTGGATACGCTGAAGGCCGCCGATGCGAACGGAAGCGCCGAACGCACCGTGCCGCGCGCCGGCCTGTGGGCGGCGCAGACGCCGCAGATGTTCCGCCATGGCCTGCTGCTGCGGGCGCTGGAAGCCGCCGGCGAAATCACCGACGATGCCAGCGCGATCGAAGCGCTCGGCCTGCGCCCGCTGCTGATCGAAGGCAGTCCGCGCAACTTCAAGGTCACCCTGCCGCACGACATTGCGCTGGCCGAACTTTATCTGAAAGGACAAGCATGAAGACCACGATCCGCGTCGGCCAGGGCTACGATTGCCATGCATTGGTACCGGGCCGCAAGCTGATTCTCGGCGGCGTGGATATTCCCCACGCCAGCGGCCTGCTCGGCCACTCCGATGCCGACGCGCTCCTGCATGCAATCACTGACGCCATGCTCGGCGCAGCGGCGCTGGGCGACATCGGCCGGCATTTTCCGGATACCGATGCCGAGTTCGCCGGTGCCGATTCGCGCGCATTGCTGCGGGAAGCCTGTCGCCGGGTGAGGGCAGCCGGCTATCTGGTGGGGAACGTCGATGCCACCATCATCGCCCAGGCGCCGAAGATGGCGCCGCACATTCCGCAGATGGTCCTGCATGTGGCCGAGGACCTGGGCATCGCGCCGGATGAGGTGAACGTCAAGGCCAAGACGAACGAAAGCCTCGGCTGGGAAGGCCGGGAAGAAGGAATTGCCGCGCAGGCGGTGGTGCTGCTGGTTCGGGCGTAAGGAATTTCCGGGCGGAAGAATCAGCCGCCGCCGATGCCTTCCACGATCTTGCCGGTGCCGCCGCAGTTCGGGCAAGGGGTGCCGTCGCCCAGTTTGCCCTTGCCGCTGCATTGGGGGCACAAGTCCTCGCCGGTGCCCGGGGTGCCCGGCGCGGCTTCGTCGCCCGGATTCATTTGCGAACCGGGATTGCCGCCCTGGTTGCCGCCCTGGTTGCCGCCTTGATTGCCTGCATTCATGGAGCCTCCTCTTGCCGATCCGGACGAACGGAACATCCCGCGATGATCCGGGATGCGGACTTGGTAGATTGCTCACGAAGAGGGAAGTTCAGCGGCGGCGCAGACGGCGAGCGGACTGGTCAGGCGGCGGGCAGGGTGATGCCCGCCTTCAGGCCGCCGCCCTCCCGGTTGGCAAGCTTGAGTTCGCCGCGATGGCGCTTGACGATGCGCTCGACGATGGCCAGGCCGAGGCCGGAGCCGTTCGCCTGGCTGCGGGCGACGTTGAGTCGGGTGAAAGGACGCAGCAGGCGCTCCAGTTCGCTGTCGGGAACGCCGTCGCCATGGTCGGCGATCTCCAGCAGCGCCTTTCCGCCTTCCAAGCGGCAGGCAATGTCGATGGTGGCGATTTCCTCGTCTTCCTTCTTGCCGTAGCGGCGCGCATTCTCGATCAGGTTGTTGATGACGCGGCGCAGGTCTGTCGCATCCCCTTGCACATGGATGCCATCGGCAACCCGGGCATCGATGCGAACGTCGGGCAGGCGCGCCGCTTCCTCCGCCGTCTGCGTCAGCAGGCCGCTCAGATCGACGCGGGTGAACTTGGCGACATCGGTCGGCCGGGCGTAGTCGAGGAACTGGCCGATGATGGCATCCATCTGGGTCAGGTCGGACTGCATGCCCTTGCGTGCATCGTCCGGCAGGTGGGCCATTTCCACCTCCAGCTGCATGCGCGCCAGCGGCGTGCGCAGGTCGTGCGAGATGCCGGCGAGAATCACGGCGCGATCGGACGCCACCCGCTCGAGGTCGTCCACCATCTGGTTGAAGCTGCGGTTGGCCTGGCGGATCTCCGCCGGCCCGCTTTCCGGCAGGGGAGGCGGGCGCTGGCCGGCAGCGATGGCGCGGGTGGCGGCGGTCAGGTTGGCCAGCGGCTGGTTGATCAGCCGCGAGATGAACACCGCGCCCACCAGCGCCATCAGCAGGGTGATGGTGCCCCAGCCCAGCCACTGGATGCCGGACACCCGCTCGATACGTTCGCGGTCGAGGCGCAGCCAGTATTCATCATCCTCGATCTTGAAGCTGATCCAGAAGCCGGCGACGTCATTGACCCGGCCGGCGAACTTGGTATCGGCGCCCAGGTTGTCGCGCACCGTGTCGCGCAGGATGGGCAGCAGCACGTTGTCAGGCGGCGGCTCCACCTCATCGCTCTTTTCCAGCGGATAGATGCGGATCCCCTCGTTGCTGGCGAGATCGAACAGCAGTTCGCGCCGCAGGTCGGGCGCGGAGTGGGTCAGCGCGGCCCGGGTGATGGTGACGATGGAAATGATCTGGGCCGCCAGCTGCTGGGCGCGCGGCGTGCGCTCGACGACCCGGAAGCTCGCGACCCAGGCGGCGAGGCTGGCGGTGATGAGAAAGGCAAGCAGGAAGAAGGTGCGCCACAGCAGGCCGCTCTTCAGCCAGCCGAGGCGGTTCAGCTTGCTCCGCATGCTGGAAAAGGGGAGCGCGGATTCTTCGGGCGAACTGATCAGCGCGATTGTCCTTCGGGAATGAACACGTAGCCGAGGCCCCAGACGGTCTGGATGAAAGCAGGGTTGGAGGGGTCGCTCTCGATCAGCTTGCGCAGGCGGGAGATCTGGACGTCGAGGCTGCGGTCGAACACTTCGTATTCGCGGCCGCGAGCCAGCTCCATCAATTTCTCGCGCGACAGCGGCTGCCGCGGATGGCGGGCAAACACCTTCAGCACCGAAAACTCGCCGGTGGTGAGGCTGATGCTCTCGCCATTTTTCTTCAGGGTGCGGGTGCCGAGATCGAGCACGAAATCGCCGAAGGCGAAGGTTTGCGGCGTTTCCGACGGCGCACCGGGAATCTCGTCGGGACCCTTGCGGCGCAGGACGGCGTTGATGCGCGCCACCAGCTCGCGCGGATTGAAGGGCTTGGGCAGATAGTCGTCGGCGCCCATTTCCAGGCCGACGATGCGGTCCACGTCCTCGCCCTTGGCGGTGAGCATGATGATCGGCGTCTGGTCGCCGGCGCCGCGCAGGCGGCGGCAGATCGACAGGCCATCCTCGCCGGGCAGCATGAGGTCGAGCACCAGCAGATCGTAGCGCTCGCGCAGCCAGAACTTGTTCATGCTCTGGGCATTTTCAGCGGTGACGACATTGAATCCCTGCTCCGACAGGTAGCGGCGCAGAAGATCGCGCAGGCGCGCATCGTCGTCCACGACGAGGATCTTGGCCTGGTGCGCATGCTGGGAGACGGCGCTGGCGTTGCCAGCAAGATTTGTCGTATTCATGGCGCTATGGTAAGGTCGACTAGCGGGTTTTGATAGAGGAATGACGTAGTATTACAGCTTGTTACACACTTTACCCCAAACGGGTTACGTCCCGGTTCGCAGCGGCCTACACTGGGACATCTCGATACCTGCTTGCCGTGGACGCTGATGCCCATATATGTGAGAAAGGCAGAGACGATTCACGGAACAACGGTTGATCTCATGGCGCTCAAGCAATTCACTCTGGCAGTTCTGTTGACCGCAAGCGCGGTTGGCGCGCTCGCCCAGCCGGGACATTTCGGTCAGGCTGGCAGGGAGATCCTGCGCGGCTTTTTTACGCAGAAGACCGACTATGACCCGAGTTCGGATCGGCAGCAACCGGTCCAGCAGCAAGGCGCCCAGCAGATGCCTCAGAACCAGGGCTGGCAGAGCAGCGGTTATGGCGACCAAGGCAGCCAGAATGCCCAGGGAGGCGGCGATCAGGGCGGCCAGCGCCGCCAGGATAACAACAGGATGTCTCCGGACGACCGGCGCCGCCTGCGCCAGCAGATCGAACAGGCCGGGCACGAAGTGTATCAGCGGCGTCATTAAGCCGAACTCCTTGCCGTGCGGCATTTGATTTCCATCAAGTTGTGAATTCAAGTGATGTTTCTGGCGGCGTCTTGCCCGCAAGACGGGCGCTGAAGCGGCCCAGCAGTTCATAAAGGCGGGCAAGTTCATCGTCCCATTCCTGCAGAGCTGACTGCTGGCGCTTCAGGGTTTCCCAGTCCCCCCTGGCGGCCGGCCCGGACAGCGCGGCCTTCGGTCCCGCCGCGAGCGCATTCCTCACCGCATGCATGGCCAGCGGCGCCATCATCTGCAATGCCGTTTCCGGCGCGATGCCGGCCTTGCCATAAGCTTGAACGGCGATGTCGAGCAGGGTCACCGGATAGTTGGCGGCGAATACCGCCGCGGCATGATAAAGCGTTTTGGCATCCGGATCGATGCGCACCAGACGCGCGCCGAGCGCCGCGAACCCCGGTTCGAGCACCGCCAATGCCTGTTCGTTTCCTTCGACGCCGCAGAAGGTGCCGGCGAAATCGCTGATCACGTTTTCCGGCACCGCAAAGCTGCGGATGGGATGGACGCTGGCGATCAGAGCCCCGCGGGCTTCGACCGGCGCAAGGAGCGCGGAGGGCAAGGCGCCGCTGCAGTGAAATACGATACGCCCGGCAAAATCCAGTGGGGTCCGCGCCAGCACCGCCGCCGTTTCGGCGATCGCGCCGTCGGGCGTGGCGATCAGGATGGCATCGGCTTCCCGCATGTCCGCGATTTCCGAAAGCGGCCGCCCGCCGCCGATGAATCGAACCGCGTCGGCCGCGCTTGCCGCAGAGCGGTTGACCACGTCGCCGATCGCGAAGACGCCGGCCTGCTGCCACATCCTGCCGACTGTCCTGCCGAGCGCTCCGGCGCCGATGATGTTGAGGGTCTTCATGCCTGCTCCAGGTTCAATCATCCCGGCTGCGCTGCGACTGCCGCCAATCCTGCTCCAGCAGCGAGTAGCAGTTCAGATCATGGTAATGCCCGGACCAGTAAGCCTGTTCCCGGTGCACACCCTCGTAGCGAAAGCCGAGGCGCTGCGCGAGCTGGATCGAATCATGGTTGTCGGGGTGAGTCTCGGCCTGGATACGGTGCACCTGCATGCGGTCGAAGCCGTAGTCGATTACCGTTTCCAGCGCTTCGCGCATATAGCCCTGGCGACGGCAATCGCGGGCCAGCTCATAGCCAATGACGCAGTTGCGCCAGCTCTTGTTCCAGCGGAACAGACCGCAGGTGCCGATGAGGCGCCCATCCAGCCGGCGCTCCAGCGCCCAGCGGAAGCCGGTGCCGGCCACGAACCAGCCGGAAAACATGTCGGCCAGCTGCTCCGCCTGCACGCGCTGGGTGACCGGCTCGACGCCATACCATTTCATCCATTCGACGTCGGAGTGGATGGCGAAGAGCGCATCAGCATCCTGCATGGTGACGCGGCGCAGGCGCAGGCGTGCGGTGGACAGCGTGGGGAAGAGCAGGCTCATCGGCACCGGCCTTGTCAGGAGGGGTTGAGGATTCAGATGCGCCGAGTCTAAATCAATTCCGGAAGCGGATGGCGGGCGCCACCGCCCAATACTCGCCTTCGGTCGGATGAACCTGGCGCGACACCATGCCGCGCTCCCGGAACAGCGAATGCTGCAATGCCTCGTCCATGCGCAGAACCGGCGTGACGCAGCAATCGGCATCGGCGAACAGCGCGGTCCATTCGGCCTGGGTACGCTGGCGGAACAGCGCATCGAGGTCGGACTTGATCGCCATCGCCTCCGCGCCGCCGACCTGCTGGCCGAGGCTCCAATGGCGATGAGCGAGATCGGAGCGGCCGAGGCGCTCGCACACTGCCTGCCAGAACTTCAATTCGAGCGCCCCGACCGCCATGAAACGGTCATCGCTGGTCCGATAGACGTTGTAGCAGGGCACGCCGCCGGTCAGCAGGTCACGGCCGGGCGCGGCGCTGCGGCCCTCGTTGTTCACCGCCACCAGGGGCATGATGTTGTGCGCCAGGACGCCGTCGGTCATGGAAATGTCGACGAAGCGGCCAGCGCCGGTGGTCCTGGCGCCGATCAGCGCGGCAAGAATGCCGGAGACCGCCTGCTGCGCGCCGCCGAGCAAATCTGCCACCTGCAGGTTGGGCAGGGCGGGCGTGCCGTCCGGACCGGCGTTCTGCTCCAGCATGCCGGACAAGGCGAGATAGTTGATGTCGTGGCCGGCCAGCGCGGCGAACGGGCCGTCCTGACCGTAGCCGGAAATCGCGCACATCACCAGGCGCGGATTGCCTTGCTTCAGGGTTTCCCAGCCCAGGCCAAGGCGGTCCATCACGCCGGGGCGGAAGCTCTCCACCACCACATCGGCCAGCCTGGCCATCTCCAGGAATTCGCCGCGTTGAGCCGCGTCCTTCAGGTCCATGCGCAGCATGCGCTTGCCGCGGTTGACGGCGACGAAGAACTGCGACACCTCGGCCCGCACCTTGCCCATGGTGCGGGCATAGTCGCCGCTGCCGGTGTCTTCTATCTTGATCACCTCCGCGCCCAGGTCGGCGAGATGCTGCGTCGCCAGCGGGCCGGGCAGAAGGCGGGTGAGGTCGAGCACGCGGACGCCGTGCAGCGGCAGGGCATTCGAAACGGCGGCTTTCTCCATGCTGCATCCTCCAGAGGGGCGGGTGGGACAATCCCTGCTACAGACGGTTTGTCCGCCCGGGTGATCGGTCAGGCGCCGACGCGCTCCAGCGCGTCCTGCTGTTCCAGCCACTCGGTTTCGAGCTGTTCCAGTTCCTTCGCCACGTAAGCCTGGTCGAGGATGAGGGACTTCAGTTCCTCCTTTGCGCCATCTTCGTAGATCGCAGGGTCGGCCAAGCGTGCGTCGATCTCCGCCTTGCGCTGGTTGAGCTTGACCAACTGCTCGTCCAGCCGCTTGATGCGCGATTCGATCGGCTTGCGCAGGGCGGACAGGCGTTGTCTTTCCTCCGCCTCGCGTCGGCGCCGCTCCTGCCGGTCTTCCGTCGGCACCGGGGCGGATTCGGCCGCCGCCTTCGCCTTCGTGCCGCCATCGGACGCTGGATCGGCCTTGCCGAGCCGGGTCTTGAACAGCCAGTCGCGGTAGTCGTCGAGATCGCCGTCGAATGGATTCAGGCGGCCGTCGGCCACGATGAAGAACTGGTCGGTGGTGGCGCGCAGCAGATGGCGGTCGTGCGAGACCAGCACCAGGGTGCCCTCGAACTGCGCCAGCGCCATGGTCAGCGCCTCGCGAGTCTCGAGGTCGAGGTGGTTGGTCGGTTCGTCGAGCAGCAGCAGATTCGGCCGCTGCCAGACGATCAGCGCCAGCGCCAGCCGCGCCTTCTCGCCGCCCGAGAACGGGGCGATGGACGAAGTCACCATGTCGCCGGGGAAATTGAAACCGCCGAGGAAGTTGCGCAGGTCCTGCTCGCGCGCATCCGGCGCCAGCTTCGTCAGGTGCCAGAGCGGCGACTCGTCGTGGCGCAGCATTTCCACCTGGTGCTGGGCGAAATAGCCGATCACCAGGCCCTTACCGAAGCGGGCATCGCCCGCCAGCGGCTGCAGTTCGCCGGCGATGGTCTTGATGAAGGTCGACTTGCCGGCGCCGTTCACGCCGAGCAGGCCGATGCGCTGGCCCGTCTGCAGCGAGAAATTGATGCGGGAAACGATGGTCTTCCCGTTGCCGTCCTCGACCTGGTAGCCGGCATCCACATCTTCCATCACCAGCAGCGGGTTGGGCGAGCTGAGCGGCTCTCGGAACTCGAAGGAAAATTCGGCGGCGGCGCGCAGCGGCGCGATCTCTTCCATCTTCGCCAGCATCTTCATGCGGCTCTGCGCCTGCTTGGCCTTGGTGGCCTTGGCCTTGAAGCGGTCGATGAAGGATTGCAGATGGGCGCGCTGCCTTGACTGCTTTTCGAAGGCGGCCTGGCTCAGCGCCATCTGGGCGGCGCGCTGGCGCTCGAAGGCGGAGTAGTTGCCGCTGTAGCGGATCAGCTTGCGCTGGTCGATGTGGACGATGACGTTGACCACGCCGTCGAGGAAGTCGCGGTCGTGCGAGATGATGACCAGCGTGCCGGGATAGCGCTTGAGCCAGTCCTCCAGCCACAGGATGGCGTCGAGGTCGAGGTGGTTGGTCGGTTCGTCGAGCAGCAGCAGGTCGGAAGGACACATCAGCGCCTGCGCCAGGTTCAGGCGCATGCGCCAGCCGCCGGAGAAGCTGGCCACCGGCCGCTGCATCTGTTCCAGGGTGAAGCCGAGGCCGGTAAGCAATTGCTGGGCGCGGGAGCGGACGGTATAGGCATCGGCATCGGCCAGCGCCGCATGCAGCTCGGCGATGCGGTTGCCGGTGTGGTGGCTGTCGGCCTGGGCTTCGGCCTGTGCCAGATCGGCTTCCAGTTGGCGCAGGTGAACGTCGCCGTCGATGGCGTATTCGAGCGCCGCACGGTCGAGCGCCGGCGTTTCCTGGGCGACGTAGGCCATGCGCCACTTCGCCGGGAAATCGACGCTGCCCTGGTCGGCATGCAGCTCGCCGCGCAGCACTGCGAACAGGCTGGACTTGCCGGCGCCGTTGGCGCCGATCAGGCCGATCTTGTCGCCGGGATTGAGGGTGAGGTCGGCGTTTTCCAACAGCGGTTTGACGCCCCTCGTGAGACTGACTTGCTGAAACCGTATCATCGCTTCTTCAGTTGGCTTGCGGTGAGCAGGAACACCATGTCGTCGCCCGCGGAGGTGGAGAGCCAGGTGAGCTCCATGTCGCCGAAGGCTGCCTCGGCGTATTCGCGTTCGTTGCCGATCTCGACCATCAGGACGCCGTTGCGGTTAAGGCGCTCGGCGGCGCCGTCGACGATGCGCCGCACCAGGTCCATGCCATCCGCGCCGCCGGCCAGCGCGATCTGCGGTTCATGCCGATACTCCTGCGGCAGGCGCTCCATGGAATCCGCATTCACGTAAGGCGGGTTGGTGATGATGAGGTCGTATTTCTTCTTCGGCAGCGCTTCGTAGAGATCCGACTGGACCAGGTTGATCCGGTCTTCCATTTCATAGTCGGCGACATTGCGCTTGGCTACCGCCAGCGCATCCGGGGAGATGTCCACGGCATCGATGGCCGCATTCGGAAACGCATCCGCCATCATGATGGACAGGCAGCCGGATCCGGTGCACAGCTCCAGGATGCTGGTGATGCCGTCGGGGTCGGCCACCCAGGGCGCGAACTGCTCGGGAATCAGCTCGGCGATGAAGGAGCGCGGCACGATCACCCGTTCGTCGACCGTGAAGCGGTAGTCGCCCAGCCAGGCTTCGCCGGTGATGTAGGCGGCCGGCACGCGCTCCATCGCGCGGCGCTCGATTACCTTCAATACCGCCTCCACTTCGTCCGGCAGCAGCTTGGCGTCGTAAAAGGGTTCCAGCTTGTCCAGCGGCAGCGAAAGCGTGTGCAGCACCAGGTAGGCAGCTTCATCGAAGGCGCTGGCGGAGCCGTGGCCGAAGAACAGCTTTTCGCGATTGAAGCGGGTGACCGCATAGCGCAGCAGGTCGCGCACGGTCGACAGGGTGTTAGGGTTCATGCCAGGAATGTTGATGGGCGGCATGGCCGCCGTTGAAAACGGGAGCGGCGCCGAAAGGCGCCGCCATGATCGGATCAGGTTAGCAGCTTTTCCAGCGTGCGGCGGTAGATGTTCTTGAGCGGATCGATGAAGCGGATCTCGATATGCTCGTCGATCTTGTGGATGCTGCCGTTGGGCGGGCCGAACTCGATCACCTGCGGGCAGATGCGGGCGATGAAGCGGCCGTCGGAGGTGCCGCCGGTGGTGGAGAGCTCGGTGTCGATGCCGGTTTCCTCCCGGATCGCGCCGGACAGCGCATCGCTGAGCGCGCCGCGCGGCGTGAGGAAGGGATGGCCGCCGATGGTCCACTTCAGGTCGTAATCCAGCCCATGCTTGTCGAGGATGGCGTGCACCCGCTGCTGCAATCCCTCGGCGGTGCTGGCGGTGGAGAAGCGGAAATTGAAGTCGATCACCACCTCGCCCGGAATCACGTTCGACGCGCCGGTGCCGCCGTGGATGTTCGACATCTGCCAGGAGGTCGGCAGGTAGTACTCGTTGCCTTCATCCCATTTCTCGGCCACCAGTTCGGTGAGCGCCGGCGCCGCGAGGTGGATCGGATTCTTTGCCAGCTGCGGATAGGCGATATGCCCCTGGATTCCCTTGACGGTGAGGCGTCCCGACATGGTGCCGCGCCGGCCGTTCTTGATCATGTCGCCGAGCTCCTGGTTGGAGGTCGGCTCGCCGACGATGCAGTAATCCAGCCTTTCGCCGCGCTCCTGCAGCTTGTCGCAGACGATCACGGTGCCGTCGGTGGCCGGACCTTCCTCATCGCTGGTGATCAGGAAACCGATCGATCCCTTGTGGTCCGGATGGGTGGCGACGAATTCTTCCACCGCCACGACCATGGCGGCGATCGATGTCTTCATGTCGGCGGCGCCGCGGCCGTACAGCTTGCCGTCGCGATGGGAGGGCTTGAACGGGTCCGATTGCCACTGGTCCACCGGGCCGGTGGGCACCACGTCGGTATGGCCGGCGAAGACCAGCAGCGGGGCGGCGGTGCCGCGCCGCGCCCAGAGGTTGGTGACGCCGCCGGACTCGATGGATTCGCAATCGAAGCCGAGTGGAGAAAGCAGATCGATCAGGCGCCGCTGGCAGCCCTTGTCGTCCGGCGTGACGGAGGAAAGGGCGATCAGCTCTTCGGTGAGCGCGAGGGTTTTGCTGGTCATGATGGCTTGAAGATGTCCTGATAAGCCGCGTCGGAAAAGCCGACGTGGATGGCGCCGCCGGTCGCGAGCACCGGGCGCTTGATGAGGGAGGGCGCTTCCTGCATGAGCGACGATGCGCCGGCGGCGTCGCTCACCTCGGCCCGGCGCGTTTCGGGCAGGCCGCGCCAGGTGGTGCCGCGGGTGTTGAGCAGAGTAGTCCAGGGAACCTGTGTCAGCCAGCCGTCGATCAGCGCGGCCGGTGCGCCCGCCTTCTTGAAGTCATGGAAGACGTAGGCGATGCCCTTGCTGTCGAGCCAGATGCGGGCCTTCTTGACGGTGTCGCAGTTGGGAATGCCGTAGAGCGTGACTGTCATCAGATGTTGAGGGTGAATTCGGTGAAGGTGGGGCCATCGTCCTTCGGCGGTTCCGGCTCCGCCTCCTGTTTGGCGGCGGTCTGGTTGTTGAGCAGCCAGTAGAGGTTGGTCGCCGAGTCGGCATTGGCCAGCGCTTCGTCCACCGATACCGCCCCTTCGGAAATAAGCTGCATCAGCGATTGCTCGAAGGTCTGGGAACCGGGCGAGATGCTCTTCTCCATCGCTTCCTTGATCTTGCTGAACTCGCCTTCCTCGATCAGCTCGGCGATGTGGCTCGTGTTGAGCAGCACTTCCACCGCCGCGCGCCGGCCGCCATCGACCGAGCGGACCAGGCGCTGCGACAGAACCGCCTTCAGCGTGGCGGCCAGGTCGCTCAGCATGAGTTGCCGCGTCTCCAGCGGGAAGAAGCTGATCACGCGGTTGAGCGCATGGTAGCTGTTGTTGGCATGCAGGGTGGCGAGCACCAGATGGCCCGACTGGGCATAGGCAATCGCCTCCGCCATGGTTTCCGTGTCGCGGATCTCGCCGATCAGGATGCAGTCGGGCGCCTGGCGCAGCGCATTGCGCAGGGCGATGGACAGGCTCTTGGCGTCGGTGCCGACCTCGCGCTGATTGACCACCGATTTCCGGCTCTGGAACAGGTATTCGATCGGGTCTTCCAGCGTCAGGATGTGGCCGAACTTGTGGCTGTTCCGGTAGTCCAGCATCGAGGCGATGGTGGTCGATTTGCCGGAGCCGGTGGCACCGGTGACCAGCACCAGCCCGCGCTTTTCCATCACGATATCGGCCAGCGCCGGCGGGAGCTTGAGGTCGGCGAGCGCCGGGATGTCCATCGGGATGAAGCGGAACACCGCCGACACGCTGCCGCGCTGGCGGAAGGCGGAGAGGCGGAAGTTGCCGATGTCGCGGACGGGAATGCCGAGATTGAGCTCATGGTCGTCGTCCAGCTGGCGCATCTGGTCCAGCGGGACGACCTCGCCGAGGAGGGCGCGCACCGTGACGTCGTCCAGCTTCTGCTGGTTCACCGGCAGCACCTGTCCATTGATCTTCACATGGACCGGCGCGCCGGGGGACAGGAAAAGGTCGGAAGCCTTCTTTTCCTTCATCAGCTGAAACAGGCGTTCGATGGCCATGCGCTTCCTCCCGGAGCGGACTGCGTTTGTCAGGCGTCGCGCAGCAGTTCGTTGATGCCGGTCTTGGCGCGGGTCTTGGCGTCCACGCGCTTGACGATCACGGCGCAATACAGGCTGTACTTGCCGTCGGCCGAAGGCAGGCTGCCGGAGACCACTACCGAGCCGGCCGGGATGCGGCCGTAGCTGACTTCGCCGGTGGCGCGGTCGTAGATCTTGGTCGACTGGCCGATGTACACGCCCATGGAGATGACGGAGTTCTCTTCGACGATCACGCCTTCGACGATCTCGGAACGGGCGCCGATGAAGCAGTTGTCCTCGATGATGGTCGGGTTGGCCTGCATCGGCTCCAGCACGCCGCCGATGCCGACGCCGCCGGACAGGTGGACGTTCTTGCCGATCTGGGCGCAGGAACCGACGGTGGCCCAGGTGTCGACCATGGTGCCTTCATCGACATAGGCGCCGATGTTGACGTAGGAAGGCATCAGCACGACATTCCTGGCGATGAAGCTGCCGCGGCGGGCGACGGCCGGCGGCACCACGCGGAAGCCGCCCTTGGCGAAGTCTTCTGCGGTGTAGTTGGCGAACTTGGTCGGCACCTTGTCGAAGAACTGCATGTGTTCGCCGGAGGGCATGGCCGCATTGTCTTCCAGGCGGAAGGACAGCAGCACCGCCTTCTTCACCCACTGGTTGACCTGCCAGGAACCGCTTTCCTTCTGCGCCACGCGCAGGGTGCCGGCGTCCAGTTGGGACAGCACGTCGGCGACGGCGTTGCGCACGTCGGACGGGGCGGATTTGGGCGAGAAATTGGCACGGTCTTCCCAGGCCTGGTCGATGAGTTGCTGCAGTTGTTGTGTCATGGTGGTTTCTCTACGGGTCTCGATGGATGGAATCAGGAAAGGGATAGCTTGCGGGCGTATTCGACGATGCGGCGGGCGGCCTCCAGGCATTCGTCGACCTCGGCCACCAGCGCCATGCGGATGCGGTTGCTGCCGGGGTTGATGCCATGCGCTTCGCGCGCGAGATAGCTCCCAGGCAACACCGTCACATTATAGTCGGCGTACAGTCCGCGGGCGAAGTCGGTATCGGTCACGCCGCCGAGCCTGTCGACTTTCGCCCACAGGTAAAAGCCGGCGTCCGGCAGCGCCACGTCGAGCACTTCTTCCAGCAGCGGTGTGACCTGGTTGAACTTGGCGATGTACTTGGCTCGGTTCTCGGCGACATGGGTCTCGTCGTTCCATGCGGCCAGCGAGGCGGCCTGCACCGACGGGCTCATGGCGCCGCCATGGTAGGTGCGGTAGAGCAGGAATTGTTTCAGCACATCGGCGTCGCCGGCGACGAAGCCGGAACGCATGCCCGGCACGTTGGAACGCTTCGACAGGCTGGAAAACACCACCAGGCGGCGGAAGTCGCCGAAACCGAGGCGGTGCGCTGCTTCCAGCGCGCCGAGCGGCGGTTCGTCCTTGAAATAAATCTCGGAGTAGCACTCGTCGGCGGCGATGATGAAGCCGTATTTTTCGGACAGCTGAAACAGGTTTTTCCAGTCGTCCAGGCCGAGGACGGCGCCGGTCGGGTTGCCGGGCGAGCAGACGTAGAGCAGCTGCACGTGGCGCCAGCTTGCCTCGTCCAGCACCGAGAAGTCCGGCGCGAAATTGCGGGCCGGGTCGGAATTCACGAAATAGGGCTTGGCGCCGGAGAGGTAGGCCGCGCCCTCGTAGATCTGGTAGAACGGGTTGGGACAGACCACCAGCGCGCCGGGGCGCGGGTCGATCACCGTCTGCGCCAGCGCGAATAGTGCCTCGCGCGAGCCGTTCACCGGGAGAACCTGGGTGGCGGCGTCGATTTTCGGCAAGCCGTAGCGTCGTTCCAGCCACCCGGCGATGCCGGCGCGCAGCGCCTCCGAACCGGCCGTGGTCGGATAGCTTGCCAAGCCGTCGAGGTTGTCGGCCAGCGCCTGCTGGATGAAGCGCGGCGTCGGATGCTTGGGCTCGCCGATGCCGAGGCTGATGGGTGAATAAGCCGAATTCGGCGTCACCCCGGCGAACAATCGCCGCAATTTTTCGAAAGGGTAGGGCTGGAGCTGGTCGAGGAGCGGATTCACGTTAGAACAATGACAAGAGGTCTGGCTGCCCGGGCGGGCGAAGGCGGAATTATACAGTTGCGTATCTGGCTACGCAGGAAACACTGCCTCTTCAGAAGCGGAAATGCGCTGAGCTTCCGGCGTGAAATGATATGATGGCCCCCTTCGAAAGCCTCCTTTTGTTGTCGGTTTCAGAGCTTGATCAGTATTTATTTGGCAAGTGCGCAGCCACGCGAACCGGTCGAATGCTAGGCGGGGCGACGCGACGTAGCGGGGCTACGGCAAGGAGCCGCAACGACGCAGGCGATCGGTTCCCGTGGCTGCCCGAAGGGTTCAAGCAAGAAGGGCGCATTGCGGCGTTGCGGCGCTTGCACAGGGGACCACCCTGAGCGGCGCGCCGCGCCTTGCACTGCATCCCTTCCTGCTTGAACGCACATGCCAAATAAATACTGATCAGGCTCTTACAACTTTTCTCGATACCGTGCGCCTAACTTCGATCAAACTCTCCGGCTTCAAGTCCTTCGTCGATCCGACCAACTTCCAGGTGCCCGGCCAGCTGGTCGGCGTGGTCGGTCCCAACGGCTGCGGCAAGTCCAACATCATCGACGCGGTACGCTGGGTGCTGGGCGAATCCAAGGCATCGGAGCTGCGCGGTGAATCGATGCAGGACGTCATCTTCAACGGTTCCACCAACCGCAAGCCGGCCGGCCGCGCCTCGGTGGAACTGGTGTTCGACAACAGCGATGGCCGCGCCGCCGGGCAGTGGAGCCAGTACGCCGAGATCGCCGTCAAGCGCACGCTGACGCGCGACGGCACCTCGACCTACTACATCAACAACCAGGCGGTACGGCGCCGCGACATCCAGGACATCTTCCTCGGTACCGGCCTCGGCCCGCGCGCCTACGCCATCATCGGCCAGGGCATGATCTCCCGCATCATCGAGGCTCGTCCTGAAGAGCTGCGCGTCTTCCTGGAAGAAGCCGCCGGCGTCTCCAAGTACAAGGAGCGCCGCCGCGAAACCGAGAACCGGCTGCACGATACCCGCGAAAACCTCACCCGGGTCGAGGACATCCTGCGCGAGCTGAATGCCAACCTGGAAAAGCTGGAGGCGCAGGCGGCGGTGGCCCAGAAGTTCCGCGAGCTGCAGGCCGACCAGGAGGAGAAACAGAAGCTGCTCTGGCTGCTGCGCAAGAACGAAGCCAAGGCCGAGCAGGAAAGGCAGTTCCGGGACATCGAGAAGGCCCAGCTCGACCTGGAGCAGAACACCGCCCAGCTGCGCCACATCGAGGCCGAGCTCGAGCACATGCGGCAGGCGCATTACGCCGCCGGCGACCGCATGCACCAGGCGCAGGGCCATCTGTACTCGACCAATGCCGAGATCGGCAGCCTGGAAGCACAGATCAAGTTCGTGATCGAGTCGCGCGGCCGCTTGCAGACGCAGCTGAATTCGCTCTCGGCGCAGCGCGAGCAGTGGCAGCGCCAGGGCCGGCAGCACCAGGAAGACCTGGAAGAAGCCGAGATGCGGCTGGAAGAACATGCGATGCGGGTGGAGCAGGCCCAGCATGCGGCGCAGGCGCAGAACGACAGCCTGCCGGCGCTGGAGCAAGCCTGGCGCGAGAGCCAGGGAAAGACCACCGAATCGCGCGCCCGCATCATGCAGGCGCAGCAGCAGATCGAGCTGGAGTCGGCCCACCAGCGCAACGCCTCCAACATTCTGTCCAGCCTGGCCACGCGCCGCGAACGCCTGACCCAGGAACGCGGCGGACTGAGCGTGCCGGACCCGGCGCACCTCGATAACCTGAAGATGCAGCTGGAAGAAAAGCAGGCCACCCTGGAGGAAGCCCGCGAACAGCTGGAATCGGCGCAGGAGCAGCAGCCGCGCCTGGAGGACGAGCGCCGCGCGGCGCAGGAATCGCTGAACCGCGAGACCGCCACCCATGCGCAGCTCGAGGCGCGCCTCGCCGCGCTGAAGCAACTGCAGGAAAACGTGCAGACCGAGGGCAAGGTACAGCCCTGGCTGAAGAAGCACGAGTTGGGCGAATTGCCGCGCCTGTGGCAGAAGCTGCATATCGACCAGGGCTGGGAAACCGCGCTGGAGGCGGTGCTGCGCGAGCGCACGTCAGCGCTGGAAGTCTCGAACCTGGACTGGGCCAAGGCCTTCTTCAACGACGCGCCGCCGGCCAAACTGGCTCTCTACACCCCGAACGCGATCCCGGTCGCTTCCCAGGACGCGGCGCCGGCCGGGCTCAAGCCCTTCATCAGCCTGCTGCAGCTGAACGATCCCGGCCTGCGGGCGATGCTGCAGGATTGGCTGCACAACGTCTTCGTCGCCGAAGACAGCGCCGCCGCCTTGCTCGACCGTGCCAAATTGCCGCAAGGCGGATGCTTCGTCACCCGGCAGGGTCATGTCATCAGCCAGTCCAGCGTGCGCTTCTACGCCTCCGATTCCGAGCAGGATGGCATGCTGGCGCGCCAGCAGGAAATCGAGAATCTCGGCAAGCAGCTGCGCGCCCAGCACATGCTGGCGGACGAGGCGCGCACCCGTGCGGTACGTGCCGATGCCGCCGTCACTGGCGCCGGCCAGCGTCTGCAGGAACTGCGTCAGCGCGTGGCCGCCTTGACCCAGGCGGTGCACGGCCTGCAAATCGACGTCATGAAGTTGAGCGAAGTGCAGGAGCGCTACAACCAGCGCAGCACCCAGATCGAATCCGACCTGGCCGAGATCGCCGCCCAGGAGGAAGAGCAGAAACTGATCCAGGCCGAGTCTGAAGCCAGGTTCGAGCAGCTCGATATGGAGCTGGCCGAACTGCAGGAAACGCACGAGCAGGGACAGACGGAGTACCTGGAAAAGGAACGCCAGCTGAACGATGCCCGTCTGCGCCTGCGGGAGCTGGAGCGGGCGGCCCAGGAAGCGGAGTTCGCCGAGAAATCGCACCGCAACCGCATCGACGAACTCAGGCGCAGCATCGTCACTGCCCAGGAGCAGTCGGCGCAGCTTCACGCCAGCATGGAGCAGGGCCAGCTGGAACTGGAAAATCTGGACGATGAGACGGCGCAGGCCGGTTTGCAGGAGTTGCTGGAAAGGCGCAGCGCTCAGGAGCGGGCGCTGGCCGATGCGCGCCATGAGCTGGACCAGATCACCCAGAAGCTGCGCCACCATGAGGAGTCGCGCATGCAGGCGGAGCGCAGCCTTCAGCCCCAGCGCGACCGGATCATGGAATTGCAGCTGAAGGAGCAGGCGGCCCGCCTGAGCCAGGAGCAGTATGCGCAGGCGCTGGCGGACACCCAGGCCGACGAGGCCGCGCTGGCGCAGAAGCTGAACCCGGACATGAAGCCGTCCTATCTCCAGGGCGAGGTTACCCGCCTGACCAATGCCATCGCCGCGCTCGGGGCGGTCAATCTGGCGGCGCTGGAGGAACTGGCGCAGGCATCGGAGCGCAAGCATTTCCTTGATGCCCAGTTCGCCGACCTGTCGGAAGCCATCGCCACGCTGGAAGACGCGATCAGCAAGATCGACCGCGAAACCCGTGACCTGCTGCAAGACACTTTCGACAAGGTGAACCGCCATTTCGGCGAGTTGTTCCCGATCCTCTTCGGGGGCGGCAACGCCAAGCTGATCATGACGGGCGAGGAAATCCTCGATTCAGGCGTGCAGGTGATGGCGCAGCCTCCAGGCAAGAAGAACGCGACGATTCACCTGCTGTCGGGCGGCGAGAAGGCGCTGACGGCGACGGCACTGGTGTTTTCGATGTTCCAGCTGAATCCGGCGCCGTTCTGCCTGCTGGACGAGGTTGATGCGCCGCTGGACGACGCCAATACCGAGCGCTTCTGCAACATGGTCAAGCGCATGTCCTCGCACACCCAGTTCCTTTTCATCTCGCACAACAAGATCGCGATGGAAATGGCGCAGCAGCTGATCGGCGTCACCATGCAGGAGCAGGGCGTGTCACGCATTGTCGCGGTGGACATGGAAGCGGCGGCCAATTTCGCCTCCGAGGCGCAGGCGGCGTGACACGCGGTGGGAAGGACGCCGGAACGGTCCGGCCCCTCCCAGTGCGTTCTTGGATACGCTCAGTGCCGGGCAGCGCGGGCCAGGGCGGCGCGTTTCTGGTAGTAAGCGACGTTCTGCTGGGCTTCACGGGCGCGCTGCAACTCGACGTCGGCGCAGATCAGGTAATGGCGCTCGGCGCGCTGCATCCACCAGTTGTGCAGGTAGCGCACCAGCGGCGCAAATGCCAGGCCGGCCAGCTCCGGCAGCTTCAATTCCTGCATGCCGCCGGACGCGGTGTGGCTGCGGGCGAGGCGAGCGCCGCGCGGGGAGATGTCGCTCGGAATCTTGACTGTCTGGGACATCGCTAGGCTTTCTCTCAGATTTCTGTGCATGCGGGTCTCCGTGATCAGAAAGGTGTCTTGGGATGGCGGCCGCGCTTCCCTATCATGCTTCGTCCACTCCTGCATCGGCATCCGGAAGTTAAGGCGAGGCAACGGTTCCTATTCTATTGGCCGTGCCATCCGTCAAGTATTGACCGCCGTCAACTAGGTGCTTGCGCCGTATTGCGCGTTCTCGACCCGCCGTCTTTCCGGGCGGAAGAAAGTGCTTTTCGAGCGCCAGGCAATGAAAAAACTGTATTGCTTGACAAGCTTACCGGCCGACACTACCCTGACTCCCTCGTGTCGGCGCCGCCGAGGCGTCCGTGCGGGCAGCCAGCCCCGGAACGCTGACTGGCGCGCCGACGATTCACTGGAACTTGTAAATGATTCAATCCGTTTCCCGGTCATCCTCTGTCTATCCTCGGCGCCAGCGCGCCGGCAACCCTTCCCCCTCACAACAGGACGCACACGCATGACCGACCTTCAGATGAGTCTGATGGCGATTGGCGGCACTATCGTTGTTGGCGTCATTAGCTATAACAAGTGGCAGGAGTACAAAGCCAGAAAAACCGTCGAGCGCGCCTTCGCTTCCGAGCATGAAGATGTGCTGATGCGGGTGGAACCGCAGATCGATGCGCATTCCGCCGCCCGTCAGGAACCCGGCCTGGAACCCGCCAATGCGGATCAATCGGCCGAACCGGCGCAGCCCGCACATGAAGCGCCGTCTCACGAATCGTCGGCGGATGACGCCGCTGAAAGCCCCATCGTTCCGCCGGTAGCGTTCGAGAAGGAGCTGCCGATCGACGACATGATCGATTGCCTGATTCCGATTTCCCTCAGCTCCCCGGTGCGCGGCGAGCGCGTGCTCGGCAAGATCCAGGCGCTGCGCCATGTCGGCAACAAGCCGGTGCACTATATCGGCCAGCGCGAGGATGGCAGTTGGGAAGAAGTCGCCCATGGCGGCGTCTATCATGCGCTGCAGGTGGGTTTGCAGATCGCCAACCGCTCCAAGCCGCTCAATGAAATCGAGTATTCCGAGTTCATCGCCATGCTGCGCCAGGTTACCGACGACATCGACGCCGAAATCGAGGTGCCTGACATGACGCGGGTAATGGAGCATGCCCGCGGCCTGCACCAGTTCGTCAGCGAACACGATGCGCAGCTGAGCGTGAACGTGCGTTCCAACGGCGCGCCCTGGGCCATCAACACGCTGCTGGCGGCGCTGGAGCGGCAGGGCTTCGACCTGCGTCCGGACGGCCGGCTGGTGATGCCGGACGGCGACGGCGGCGTGCTGTTTTCCGTCTCCACCAATGTTACGCTCGCGGCCGAAACCACGTCGCTGCTGACGCTGCTGCTGGATGTGCCGCGCGTCGCCCCGTCCTTCGATGGCTTCGGCGCCATGACCGCCTGCGCCCGCATGCTGGCCAACCGCCTCGATGGCACCGTCGTCGACGACGGCGGCCAGCCCCTGGCTGAGGGCGCGCTCGCCGAGATCGCGGAGCAGGTCCGCAGCTTCTACGAGCACATGGAGTCTTCCGGCATTCCGGCCGGCTCGCCGCGCGCGCAGCGCCTTTTCAGCTGACCGCCATGTCAAGCGAAATCTCATCCGCCGCGACCCAGGACGGCGCCGTTGACGTATCCGGTCTCGAGAACTGGCAGACGCGCGCCGACTGGCTTCGTGCCGAGATCAACCGTCACAGCCACGCCTACTATGTGCTCGACAATCCGACCATTCCGGACGCCGAGTACGACAAGCTGTTCCGCGAACTGGTAGCGCTGGAGCAGGCCCATCCCGACCTCCTGACAGCAGACTCCCCCACCCAGCGCGTCGGCGGCAAGCCGCTGCCCCAATTCGAGCAGGTGCGCCATGCGGTGCCGATGCTCTCGCTTAACAACGGCTTCGACGACGAGGACATCGACAACTTCGACCGCCGGGTACGCGAAGGGCTGGCTGACATTGCCGAGGCGGAGTACTCGACCGAGCTCAAGTTCGACGGCCTTGCCATCAGCCTGCGCTACGAGAACGGCTTGCTGACCCAGGCCGCCACCCGCGGCGACGGCGTGACCGGGGAAAACGTCACCGCCAACATCCGCACGGTGAAGGCCATCCCGCTGCGCCTGCATGGATCAGCGCATCCTGCGGTGCTCGACGTGCGCGGCGAAGTATTGATGTTCAAGGCCGATTTCGCCAAGCTCAACGCGCGCCAGCGCGACGCCGGCCAGAAGGAATTCGCCAACCCGCGCAATGCCGCCGCCGGCAGCCTGCGCCAGCTCGACCCGCGCATCACCGCGCAGCGCACGCTGCGCTTTTTCGCTTACGGCATCGGCGTGCTGGAAGGTGCGTCGCTGCCGCCTACGCATTCGGCGCTGCTCGACTGGTATGCCGAGCTCGGCCTGCCGGTGTGCCGTGAACGCGCCGTGGTGAAGGGCGCATCCGGCCTGCTCGGTTTTTTCCGCGACATCGGCCAGCGCCGCAAGAGCCTGCCGTACGAAATCGACGGCGTGGTGTACAAGGTGAACAGGCTCGACCAGCAGCAGGCGCTCGGCTTCGTGTCGCGCGCGCCGCGTTTCGCCATCGCCCACAAGTTTCCGGCGGAAGAAGCGATGACGGTGGTGCAGGATATCGGCGTGCAGGTCGGCCGCACCGGCGCCATCACGCCGGTGGCAAGGCTGGCGCCGGTCTCGGTCGGCGGCGTCACCGTCACCAACGCCACGCTGCACAACGAGGATGAAGTGCGGCGCAAGGATATCCAGATCGGCGACACCGTCATCGTGCGCCGCGCCGGCGACGTTATCCCGGAAGTGGTGAGCTACGTTCCGGAACTCCGGCCGGCTGACGTTCGCCCCTTCGTCATGCCGGCCCTGTGCCCGATCTGCAGCTCGCCCATCGTCAAGCCGGAGGATGAGGCGGTGGCGCGCTGCTCCGGCGGCTGGGTGAAATGCCCGGCCCAGCGCAAGGGCGGCCTGCTGCATTTTGTTTCTCGGCGGGCGATGGACATCGAAGGCCTGGGCGATCAGCTGGTCGACCAGCTGGTTGAAAAGCAGGTCATCACCACCGCCGCCGACCTGTACAAGCTCGGCCTGACGGCGCTCAGCGAACTGGATCGCATGGCCGCCAAATCGGCTCAAAACGTGGTCAATGCCATCGAGAAGTCGAAGTCCACTACGCTGGCGCGCTTCATCTACGCGCTTGGGATCCGGCACGTGGGCGAGGCCACGGCCAAGGAGCTGGCTGCGCATTTCGGCAGCCTCGACCGCCTGCTGCAGGCCTCCGAAGCGGAGCTGCTCGAAGTGGCGGACATCGGCCCGGTAGTGGCGGCATCGATCAGGAGCTTCCTCGACGATCCGCTGAACCAGGAATTGATCGCGCAGCTGCGCGCCGCCGGCATCCACTGGGCCGAGAACGCGGTCGGCGAGAACAAGCCGCGGCCGCTGCTGGGCAAGACTTTCGTGCTGACCGGCACGCTGCCGACGCTTACCCGCGACGAAGCGGCCGCCATGATCGAGTCCGCCGGCGGCAAGGTGGCCGGATCGGTGTCGAAGAAGACCAGTTACGTCGTCGCCGGGGAAGAGGCCGGCAACAAGCTGGCCAAGGCCCAGGATCTCGGCGTGCCCATCCTGGACGAGGATGGACTGAAGCGTTTGCTCGAAACCCAATGACGGCGCTCCAGCAGGGCGCCGCAGGCAGGAGAATGAGATGGCGGTAAGGGAAATTCTGCGCATGGGCGACCCGCGCCTGCTGCGCCAGGCGCAGCCGGTGACGGAGTTCGGCACGCCGGCGCTGGAGGCGTTGATCGCCGACATGTTCGACACCATGCATGCGGCCAACGGCGCCGGTCTGGCCGCACCGCAAATCGGCGTGGACAAGCAGCTGGTGATCTTCGGCTTCGGCAAGAATGCCCGCTATCCCGACGCTCCGCCTGTGCCGGAAACGGTGCTCATCAACCCGGTGCTGACGCCGCTCGGCGAGGAGATGGAAGAGGGCTGGGAAGGTTGCCTGTCGGTGCCGGGACTGCGCGGCGTGGTGCCGCGCTGGAAGCGCCTGCGCTACCAGGGCCTCGACCAGCACGGCAAGACTATCGACCGCGAGGTCGATGGCTTCCACGCGCGCGTGGTGCAGCATGAATGCGACCATCTGGCCGGCATCCTGTATCCGATGCGGGTCAAGGATTTCTCCCGATTCGGATTCGTCGATATCCTGTTCCCCGAACTCGATCCCGCCAGCGACGATTAGCCTCTTTCGCCGGGCCGCAGATGACGGCCGGGCCACGCCGACCCGTTATGAGCCCGACCACCGACCCGCGCATACTCCTGATCTTCGCCCACCCGACGCCGCATCGCTCGCGCGCCAACCGGCTGCTGCGCGAAGCCGCCGCTTCGCTGCCGAACGTCAGGGTGCACGATCTCTACGAAACCTATCCCGACTTCCATATCGACGTCCCAGCCGAACAGGAGTTGCTCGCCGCCGCCGACCTCGTGGTGTTCCAGCATCCTATCCGCTGGTACAGCATGCCTGCGCTGCTCAAAGAGTGGGTGGACGCGGTGTATGAGCATGGATGGGCTTACGGAGAAGGCGGCAACGCGCTTCGGGACAAGGATTGCTGGATGGTGGTGACCACCGGCGGCAGCGAGGATGCGTACCAGGAGAACGGCCACCACGGCCATCCCTTCGAAACCTACCTGCCGCCGTTCGAGCAGACGGCCAGGCTGTGCGGCATGAACTGGCTGCCGCCGCTGGTGCTGCACGGCGTCGGGCAGGCGTCGGACGCTGAACTGGCCCGGCAGGCGGGCGCTTTCCGCGACCGGCTCGCAAGCTATCCATCGTGGTCTGGCCACGGTTTGCCGATTACCGCCAGGGAGGATGGCCATGGAAAATAAGCTGCTGCTGAATGCCTTGCTCTACCTCGCGGCGGCTGTCGTCGCCGTTCCCGTCGCCAAACGGCTGGGCCTGGGTGCGGTACTGGGCTATCTGATCGCGGGCATCGCGATTGGTCCCTGGGGGCTCGGACTGATCAGCGAGGTCGAAAGCATTCTGCACTTCTCGGAATTCGGCGTGGTGCTGCTGCTCTTCCTGATCGGGCTGGAACTGGAGCCGACGCGCTTGTGGGCGCTGCGCCGCTCCATCTTCGGCTGGGGCGGCGCCCAGGTGGGGCTGGTGAGCGCTGCGCTCGCGGCCGCGGCGCTGGTGTTCGGCGTGCCGTGGAAGGTGGCGCTGATCGCCGGCCTCGGCTTGTCGCTGTCCTCCACCGCCATCGCTTTGGCCACCCTGGAAGAGCGCCATCTGATGGCGACGCCGGCCGGCGCCGCCGGCTTTTCCATCCTGCTGTTCCAGGACATCGCCGCGATCCCGATGATCGCCATCGTGCCCATGCTCGGCGTTGCCGCGGCGGATGACGGCGAACCGGCCTGGATGGCGGCCGGCAAGGCTTTGCTGGTGATTGCCGTGCTGGTGCTCGCCGGCCGCTTCCTGATGCGGCCGCTGTTCCGCCTCATCGCCCGCACCGGCATGCGCGAAATCTTCACCGCGCTGGCGCTGGCGATGGTGATCGGTATCGGCCTGCTGATGCAGATGGTGGGTTTGTCGATGGCACTCGGCACCTTCCTGGCCGGCGTGCTGTTGGCGGATTCAGAGTATCGCCATGCGTTGGAGACCGATCTCGAACCCTTCAAGGGATTGCTGCTCGGCTTGTTTTTCATCGCCGTCGGCATGTCGATCGACTTCGGCGTCCTGCTGCACCAGCCGCTGCTGGTGGCGGGTCTCGTTGCCGCCTTCCTGGTCATCAAGATCGGCATCCTGGCGTTCCTCGGCCGGCGTTTCGGCATTGCCGGCGACCAGCGCCTGTTCTTCGCCTTTCTGCTTTCTCAAGGCGGCGAATTCGCCTTCGTGGTGTTCGGTGCGGCGGCAACGGCACGGGTGTTTTCCGCCGATACCGCATCGTTGCTGATGGTCGTGGTGGCGCTTTCCATGGTGTCGACGCCGCTTCTGATGCTGGCGTACGACAAGCTGATCGCGCCGCGTTTCCGGGCTGCCCGCAAGCGCGCTGCCGACCGCATCGAGGAAGAGAATCCGGTCATCATCGCCGGCTTTGGCCGCTTCGGGCAGATCATCGGCCGACTGCTGCATGCCAACCGCATCGGCGTCACGGTGCTCGATCATGACCCGGACCAGATCGACCTGCTGCGCCGATTCGGCTTCAAGGTGTTCTACGGAGATGCCACCCGCGCCGACCTGCTGGCCACCGCCGGCGCGAAGCAGGCGAGGGCGCTGGTGGTCGCGATCGACAGCATCGAGGACAGCCTGAAGCTGGTGGATGCGGCGAAGGAAGCGTTTCCGGGGCTGAAGATCCTTGCGCGGGCGCGCAACGTTACCCACTACTACGATCTGATGGACCGCGGCGTCACCGTGATCGAGCGCGAAACCTTCGAGTCGGCGCTACGGCTGGGGCGGCAGGCGCTGCAGGAAGTGGGCTATGGTGCCTACCAGGCGCGCGAGGCGGCGATGAAATTCCGCGATCACAACATCAAGACCCTGGAAGCGGTCTACCCGTATTACCGTGACCAGCAGCAGTTCGTGTCGCTTTCGGTGCAGGCAAGGGAGGAACTGGAAGCCATGTTCGCCCGCGACGTCGAAGCGCTGCAGTCGGAGCAGGGCGAAGGCTGGTAACCGCGCCGAATCAGAAGCTTTCGTCAGGCCCGAGGTAGCGCCACTGTCCCTGCGGCAGATTGCCGAGCGTGACGCGGCCAATGCGGATGCGCTTCAGCCCCAGCACCTTGAGGCCGACTGCCTCGCACATGCGGCGGATCTGGCGTTTCTTTCCTTCCTTCAGGATGAAGCTGAGCTGATCCTCGTTCTGCCAGCGTACCTTTGCCGGACGCAGCTTCTTGCCATCCAGACTCAGTCCATGGTTCAGCAGCTTCAGGTCCGCTTCGGGAAGGCGGCCCGGCTTGGTGTACTTCACCCGCACCAGATATTCTTTCTCGATGCCCGAATCCTCGCCGATGAGCTGCTTGGCGATGCGCCCGTCTTGAGTCAGCACCAGCAGGCCATTGGAGTCGATGTCGAGGCGGCCGGCGGGCACGAGGCTGCGCAGCTGGCTTGGATGGAACTGGGTGGACGTTTTGTCTTCGGTCCAACGGCGGTCCGGCGTGATCAGCACGACGGCAGGCTGGTACCCGTCTTCGGCCTGGCCGCTGACATAGCCGATCGGCTTGTGCAGCAGCACCGTGACGCGCCGCGCCTGCTCCGCCGCCGCCTGCCGTTCCACCGTGACGCGCTGGTGCGGCAGGACCTTGCTGCCGAGTTCGGACACCACCTTGCCGTCGACCCGCACCCAGCCGCGGGCGATCCATTCATCGGCCTCGCGGCGGGAGCAGAGGCCGAGTTCGGACATGCGTTTGGACAGGCGGACGGGTTCGGTCATGGCGATGCGTTTTTCGTGGCGTGAAACGGAATTCGGAGCAGGGCGTACGGCGCTAGATGCGCAGCGCTTCAAGGAGGTCGGTTTCGAGCTGGATCTGGCTGCGCGGGTTGTGCAGTAGCGGCCCATCCACCAGGAACACGTCCTCGACGCGTTCGCCCAGGGTCATGATCTTGGCGGTGTGCAGATTGATGCGGTATTTCGCCAGCACGTTGGCGATCGAGTACAGCAGGCCGTTGCGGTCGTTGGCGGTGACCGAGAGCAGATAATGCTGTCCCCGCTCGTCCGGCCGCAAATCCACCGTGGGCGTCACCGGGAAGCTGCGCGACAGCCGCGACAGCCGCGCCTTTGTCGGCGCAGGCAGCGCATCCTGGCTCTTGAGCAGGGTGGAGAGTTCATGCTCGATCAGGCTGATGATGTCGCGGTAGCTGTTGGCGAACACCGGCGCCTGCACCAGGAAGGTATCGAGCGCGTAGCCATGGCGGGTGGTATGGATCTTGGCGTCGAGGATGCTGAAGTTCTTTCGGTCGAAGTAGCTGCAGATGCGGGCGAACAGATCAGGCTGGTCCTTGACGTAGACTGTAACCTGCACGCCTTCGCCGATTGGCGCCAGCCTCGCCTTGACCACCGGCTCCTGGCTGTCGACCCGGTGATAGAGGCTGCGCGTCTGCCAGGCGATGTCGCCGGCTTCGTGCCGCAGGAAATAAGCCACGTCGAGCTGCTGCCACAGCTTCTGGTGCGCATTCTCCGGCAAGCCGTACAGGCGAAGCGTCTTCAGGGCATGCTGCTGGCGTTCGGCGAGCTCGTGCTCGGTGGAGGGATCTTCGCCGCCCAGCACCCGCAGGGTCATGCGATACAGGTCTTCCAGCAGCTTGCCTTTCCAGGCGTTCCACACCTTCGGGCTGGTGCCGCGGATATCGGCCACGGTCAAGAGGTAGAGCGCCGTGAGATGGCGCTCGTCTTTCACCACCCCGGCGAAATGCCGGATCACGTCCGGGTCGGACAAATCCTGTTTCTGCGCCACATGCGACATGGTGAGGTGATGCTGAACCAGGAACACGATCAGCTCGGTATCTTCCTGCGAGAAACCGTGGTCGCGGCAGAAACGGCGGGCGTCGCCCATGCCGAGTTCCGAGTGGTCGCCGCCTCGCCCCTTGGCGATGTCATGGAACAGTGCGGCGGTGTAGAGCAGCCAGGGCTTGCCGAAATTGGCCATGAGCTGGCTGCAGAACGGATACTCATGCGCATGCTCGCTCATGGTGAAGCGGCGAACATTGCGCACCACCATCAGGATGTGCTGGTCCACCGTGTAGACATGGAACAGGTCGTGCTGCATCTGGCCGACGATGCGCCGGAAGTTCGGCAGGTAGCGGCCGAGGATGCTGGTCTGGTTCATTCCGCGCAGCGCATGGGTGATGCCTTCCGGCGCCTGGATGATGTCGAGGAACAGCTTGCGGTTTTCCGGATTGCGGCGGAAGGTTTCGTTGATGCGAACCCGCGCATGCCAGAGGGCGCGCAGGGTGCGGGCGGTCATGCCGCGCAGTTCGCGATGGCGGGCGATGAGCAGGAACACTTCCAGCATTGCCGACGGATGGTTCTCGAAGACGTCGTCGCCGGCGATGTCAATCAGGTCGTTGACGGCATTGAATCGCTCATTGATCGGCTGCGATTCGACCGGGCGCGGGAAGAGATGGGCCTCGATGTTCTGCAGCAGAATGGTGTTGAGCTGGGTCACCGCCTTCGCCGACCAGTAGTAATGCTGCATCAGGTATTCGCTGGCGCGGCGCGTCTCGCTGCTGACGAAGCCGAAGGATTCGGCCACCTGGGTTTGCAAGTCGAACACCAGGCGGTCCTCCCGGCGGCCGGCGATCAGGTGCAGGCGAATGCGGATGTCCTTCAGTGCGCGTTCCTTTTGCGTCAGCTGCCGGGCTTCCGTGCTGGTAATCAGGCCGCGCTCGCCAAGCTTGCGCCAGGAATTGCCGAGTTCCGCCGCCTTCGACACCCACAGGATCACCTGCAGATCGCGCAGTCCGCCGGGGCTTTCCTTGCAGTTCGGCTCCAGGCTGTAGGGCGTATCCTCGTACTTGATGTGACGCTGGCGCAGCTCCAGAATCTTGGCCTGGAAGAAGGCGCGGGCATCCATGGCGGCCATGAAGCGCTTGCGCAGCTGGTTGAACAGGTCGCGGTTGCCGGCCAGCAGCCGGGCTTCGAGCAGACTGGTCTGAACGGTGATGTCGGCGGCGGATTCGGTCAGGCATTCATCGACGGTGCGTATGCTGTGGCCGATCTCCAGGCCGATGTCCCAGAACAGCTGGACCAGCTCTTCCAGCCTTTCCTTGCTCTCGCCCTCCGGCGCGCCGGGGAGCAGGATCAGAACGTCGACATCGGAGTAGGGGAACAGCTCCCCGCGGCCGTAGCCGCCCACCGCCACCAGTGCCGCTTCGGCCGGCAGGCCGATTTGCTCGGAAGCTTGCAGCAGGATGCCATCCACCGCATGGCACAGGCCGGAAAGCAGCTTTTCGGGACGGTTGTCCTCGCGGTAGGCATCGATGATCGCCTGACGCTCGGACTTCAGCTTTTCCTTGAGCGCGAGCGCAAGCGTTGCCATGCGGTGAAAGGCGCTCAGGCGGCGGCAGCCGGCGTAGCGGCGGTCTGCTGGATGAAGGCGGGCGGCGGCGGCATCTTCGGCGACACGGTGAGCACTTCGAAGCCGGTTTCGGTGACGAGAACGGTGTGCTCCCATTGCGCGGACAGGCTGCGATCCTTGGTCTTGATGGTCCAACCATCGCCCATTTCGCGGATTTCGCGGCGGCCGGCATTGATCATCGGCTCGACGGTGAAGATCATGCCGGCAGCCAGTTTGTCGAGCGTGCCGGGACGGCCGTAGTGCAGCACTTGGGGTTCTTCGTGGAACACCTTGCCGATGCCGTGGCCGCAAAACTCCCTCACCACGCTGTAGCCGGCCTTTTCCGCATGCTGCTGGATCACATAGCCGATATCGCCGAGGTGGGCGCCCGGCTTGATCTTGGCAATGCCGAGCCACATGCATTCATAAGTGATCTCGGAAAGGCGCTTGGCAAGGATCGAGGGCTCGCCGACGAAGAACATGCGGCTGGTGTCGCCGTGGTAGCCATTCTTGATGATGGTGATGTCGATGTTCACCACGTCGCCGTTCTTGAGCACCTTGTCGCCCGGGATGCCATGGCAGACCACGTCGTTGACCGACGTGCAGATGGCTTTCGGGAAAGGCGTGTATCCGGGCGGGCAGTAGTTCAGCGGCGCCGGAATCGAATCCTGTACTTTCACCATGTACTCATGGCAGAGACGATCCAGTTCGCCGGTGGTGACGCCAGGCTTGACGAAGGGCTCGATGTAGTCCAGCACCTCGGCCGCGAGGCGGCCGGCGATGCGCATGCCCTTGATGTCTTCTTCGGTTTTGATGGAAATGTTTGCCATGATGCAAGCCTGAACGCGTGATGGATTGATAACGGCAACGCTTTTCACAGAGCTTGCCGTAAAGGTTCAATTATAGTCGAGCCCGGCAAAGCGCGCCGCCGGAGGGGCCGCGCCGGCTTGATCAAATTGTCCGGAATCGAGTAGAATCATGGGTTAGCTTGAAACCGATTCAAGTGACTATTTTGTAAATCGCGAATCCGCTCGCCAAGGGTGCCGAAGCCGAGAGCTCGGTAGCCGAACGGATTCAAGACCTAACCCTGGAGAGAAACATGTCCGTAACCATGCGCGAAATGCTGGAAGCCGGTGTCCATTTCGGCCACCAGACCCGCTTCTGGAACCCCAAGATGGCCCCCTTCATTTTCGGCCATCGCAACAAGATCCATATCGTCAACCTGGAAAAGACGCTGTCGATGTACCAGGAGGCGATGAAGTATATCCGCCAACTGGCCGCCAACCGCGGCACCATCCTCTTCGTTGGCACCAAGCGCCAGGCTCGCGATCTGATCGCGGCTGAAGCCCAGCGCGCCGGCATGCCTTTCGTCGACCAGCGCTGGCTCGGCGGCATGCTCACAAACTTCAAGACCATCAAGACCTCGATCAAGCGCCTGAAGGATATGGAAGCCGCAATCGAGGAAGGCTCTCTGGAAAAGATGAGCAAAAAGGAAGCGCTGATGTTCCAGCGCGAGATCGAGAAGCTGCAGAAGTCCATCGGCGGCATCAAGGACATGGGCGGCATTCCGGACGCCATCTTCGTCATCGACGTCGGCTACCACAAGGGCGCCATCACCGAAGCCGCTAAGCTGGGCATCCCGGTCATCGGCGTGGTCGATACCAACCACTCCCCGGACGGCGTCACCTACGTCATCCCGGGCAATGACGACTCCTCCAAGGCCATCGCGCTGTACGCCCGCGGCGTCGCCGACGCGATCCTGGAAGGCCGCGCCAACGCCACTAACGACCTGGTCGAAGCCGTCAAGGGCGGTTCCGACGAGTTCGTCGAAGTCAGCGAGCAGGCTTAATCGCCGAGGCGCCTGATATTGAAGTCAGGCATCAAAAAGGGGCAACGTGTGTGGCCCCTTTTTTTTGACAGGCAAATACCGTTACCTTGATTTCCCCGTGGGGAAACTACTGAATTAGGAGAATGACATGGCGGCAATTACCGCAGCGATGGTAGGCGAACTGCGCGCGAAGACCGACGCGCCGATGATGGAGTGCAAGAAAGCCCTGACCGAGGCTGAAGGCGATATGGCTCGCGCTGAGGAGATCCTCCGTGTCAAGCTGGGCAGCAAGGCTTCCAAGGCCGCGTCCCGAATCGCGGCTGAAGGCGTGGTCGCGGCTTGCATTTCCGGCAATGTCGGCGCCCTGATCGAAGTCAACTGCGAAACCGACTTCGTCACCAAGAACGACGACTTCATCGGCTTGGCCAACACCTGCGCCCGTCTGGTCGCCGAGAACAACCCGGCTGACGTGGCTGCCCTGTCGGCCCTGCCGCTCGAAGACAAGACCGTGGATGAAGTTCGCTCCGCCCTGGTCGGCAAGATCGGCGAAAACATGTCGATCCGCCGCTTCAAGCGCTATGAAACCGCCGGCAAGCTGACTTCCTACGTGCACGGTTCCCGCATCGGCGTCATCGTCGAATACGAAGGCGCCGACGAGCAGGTCGCCAAGGACGTGGCGATGCACATCGCCGCGATGAAGCCGGTGGCATTGTCCGCCGCCGAAGTGCCGGCCGACCTCATCGAGAAGGAGCGTTCCATCGCTTCCCAGAAGGCTGCCGAATCCGGCAAGCCGGCCGACATCGTTGCCAAGATGGTCGAAGGCACCGTGCAGAAATACCTGAAAGAGGTATCGCTGTTCAACCAGCCTTTCGTCAAGAACGACAAGCAGACCGTGGAACAGATGCTCAAGGCTGCCAATACGACGGTGAAGTCCTTCACCATGTTCGTGGTGGGCGAAGGCATCGAGAAGAAGCAGGACGACTTCGCGGCCGAAGTAGCGGCGCAGGTCGCTGCCGCCAAGAAGCAGGCATAAGGCAGAAGCAAACAACGGGCCGCAAGGCCCGTTTCTTTACCCGCCGGCGTTTCGGCGGCGGCGAAGCGCAGCAAGCATGTCGCCTGCGCCTGGCGTTGCTGCCTACGCTTGTGCGTGTTCCGGGCCTTACGCTCCGTCAAGCGCAAAGCTCACCGCTCCTGTCCAAATTCATCTAATCTTCAGGCTGTATGAAAGCCTGCGACGATGAAGCTGGAATAGAATGTTCCTGTCTTGATACTTTAAGGATTTCAGCCTCATGACAAAACCGGCTTACAAGCGGGTTCTTCTGAAACTCTCCGGCGAAGCCCTGATGGGAGAAGACGCCTACGGCATCAACCGTTCGACCATCGAACGCATGGTGGCCGACGTGGCCGAAGTCGCCAATCTCGGCGTCGAACTGGCGATCGTCATCGGCGGCGGCAACATCTTCCGCGGCGTCGCCCCCGGCGCCCAGGGGATGGACCGGGCCACCGCCGACTACATGGGAATGCTGGCTACCGTCATGAATTCCCTCGCGTTGGCCGATGCCATGCGCCAGGTCGGCATCACCGCCCGGGTCATGTCCGCCATCGCCATCGAGCAGGTGGTGGAGCCCTACGTGCGGCCGAAGGCGCTGCAGTACCTGGAGGAGGGCAAGGTCGTGGTGTTCGCAGCCGGCACCGGCAACCCGTTCTTCACCACCGATACCGCCGCCGCGCTGCGCGGGGCAGAGATCGGCGCCGAAGTCGTGCTGAAGGCGACGAAGGTGGACGGCGTCTACAGCGCCGATCCGAACAAGGAACGCAATGCCGTGCGCTACTCCACCATTTCCTTCGATGAGGCCATTGCGAAGCATCTGCAGGTCATGGATGCGACCGCGTTCGCGCTGTGCCGCGACCAGAAACTCCCGATCAAGGTGTTCTCCATCGTCAAGCCAGGGGCCTTCAAGCGCCTGATCATGGGCGAGGACGAAGGCACCCTGGTACACGTCTGATTCATCCGAGACGAATTGAAGAAGAGAGGAAAACATGGCAGTTGGTGACGTCAAAAAGAATGCCGATCAAAAAATGGGCAAGTCGATCGAGACCCTGAAGGCCGATCTGGCCAAGGTCCGGACTGGTCGGGCCCATACCGGCATCCTGGATCACATCCAGGTCGACTATTACGGTACTCCGACCCACATCAACCAGGTGGCGAACGTCACTCTGATTGATGCCCGCACCATCGGCGTCCAGCCCTGGGAAAAGAAAATGGTGTCGGTGATCGAAAAGGCGATCCGCGAGTCGGACCTCGGCCTGAACCCGTCCACCCAGGGCGACATCATCCGCGTGCCGACCCCGCCGCTGACGGAAGAGCGCCGCCGCGAATTCGTCAAGCTGGTGAAGGGCGAGGGCGAGGATGCCAAGATCGCCGTGCGCAACATTCGCCGCGACGCGAACGAAGCCTTGAAGAAAATGCTCAAGGACAAGGAGTGCTCCGAGGATGACGAGCGCCGCGCCCAGGACGATGTGCAGAAGCTGACCGATCGCTATGTCGCCGAGATCGACAAGCTGATCGCGGAGAAGGAAAAAGAACTCCTCACCGTCTGACGTGCCTTTTCAACCTCACAAGCGGGCTTACATGACCCATCCGAGTTCTACCCTGACCATTCCCAGCGCCTCGGCCATGCCGCGGCATGTCGCCATCATCATGGATGGCAACGGCCGCTGGGCGACCAAGCGTTTCCTGCCGCGCGTGGCCGGGCATGGCAAGGGCGTCGAGTCGGTGCGCGACATCGTGGAAGCCTGCGTCGAGCGCGGCATCGAATATCTGACGCTGTTCGCCTTCAGTTCCGAAAACTGGCGGCGTCCGGCGGAAGAGGTATCGCTGCTGATGCGCCTGTTCATGACGGCGCTGGAGCGCGAAGTCTCCAAGATGCATGCCAACGGCATCCGGCTGCGGGTGGTGGGGGACCTCAGTCGCTTCGATGAGAAGCTGCGGCGCATGATCGCCACGGCTGAGCGCCGGACTGCCGGCAATACCGGCCTGACGCTGACGATCTGCGCCAATTACGGCGGACGCTGGGACATCATGCAGGCGGTCAACCGGCTCGTTCAGGAAAAGCCTGGCGCTGCTTCCTACACCGAGGAAGAGCTGGGGCCATATCTCGCCATGGCCTACGCCCCCGAGCCGGACCTGTTCATTCGAACTGGCGGCGAAGAGCGGATTTCCAACTTCCTGCTTTGGCAGCTTGCTTATACCGAGCTGTACTTCACCGATACCTTTTGGCCCGACTTCGACGCCACCGCCCTGGATCAGGCCATTCTTTCCTACCAGCAGCGCGAACGCCGCTTCGGCCGCACCAGCGAACAGATCGTCGAACAGAAGAAAGCATCGTAATGCTCAAGACGCGTATCATCACCGCGCTCATCCTGCTCGTCGTTTTAGTCTCAGTATTATCGTTAGGTAACTATCTGCTTTTCGCCCTGGTGGCCGCCGTGTTCTTCATGGCAGCCGCCTGGGAGAGTTTCCGCCTGTTCGGCAGCGTCCGGCCTCTCCTGGGGGCCGCCGTATGGACGGCGGCGTTTGCATTCTTGCTGTTTTCCGGCAGCCAGCAGGGCGGCACGCTCCTGTTTGGCGTATGCGCCGCGATATGGATCCTCCGCCTTGCGCCGTCGCTTGCGACCGGCTTGCCCGCCCGCGAGGGCTTGCCCAACCGGCTGCTCAACGCGATCTACGGCGTGGCGCTGCTCGGCTGCTTCATGGCCATCGTGGTCCTTTTCCGGCATTCGGCGGTCTATCTGTTGTCGGTCATGGCCATTGTCTGGGTCGCCGACATTGGCGCCTATTTCGCCGGCAAGGCATTCGGTAGGCACAAGCTGGCACCCTCCATTTCTCCCGGAAAGTCGTGGGAAGGCGCCATCGGCGGGCTGGTCGCGGTACTGGTCCTGAGTGGCGCCTCGGTCCTCCATCCTGCTTTTTCCGACACTTTTTCCGTGGCGCTGCAGCGCAAGTGGGGCTGGGCCGGACTCGTCGGCGTGATGATCCTGCTTACCGCCTTCAGCATCGTCGGCGATTTGTTCGAATCCCAGCTCAAGCGACGCGCCGGCATGAAGGACAGCAGCAATCTCCTGCCGGGCCATGGGGGCGTGTTGGATCGGATCGACGCCCTCATTCCCGTACTGCCGATTGCCGTATTATTCGATTCTTGGCTCTGATTTCCTAGCGGGATGCAAACAATCACAATTCTGGGTGCGACCGGCTCCATCGGCGCATCGACCCTCGACGTGGTGGCGCGCCACCCCGACCGATTCCGTGTTTACGCGCTCACCGCGCATTCCCAGGTCCGCAAGCTGGCAGAGCAGTGCCTGCGCTTTACGCCGCAGGTTGCGGTGGTAGGAAGCGCCGAGGCAGCAAAGGAACTGGAATCGCTGCTGCAGCAGGCGGGCAGCCGGACCGAGGTGCTGCATGGCGAGCAGGCGCTTTGCGCCGTCGCCAGCGCCCGGGACTGCGACACCGTGATGGCCGCCATCGTCGGCGCCGCAGGCCTGGCGCCAAGCCTGGCCGCGGCACGCGCCGGCAAGCGCGTCCTGCTTGCCAACAAGGAGGCGCTGGTGATGTCCGGCCAGCTGTTCATGGACGCAGTCGAGCAGAGTGGCGCCATCCTGCTGCCCATCGACAGCGAGCACAACGCGATCTTCCAGTGCCTGCCGCACACCTATGGCCGACGGCCCGACGGCCATGGCGTTTCCAAGATCCTGCTGACCGCCTCCGGCGGCCCTTTCCGTACCCGACCGCTCGACACCCTTGCATCCGTCACGCCGGAAGAGGCGGTGGCGCATCCGAATTGGGTAATGGGGCGGAAGATCTCGGTGGATTCCGCCACCATGATGAACAAGGGGCTGGAAGTCATCGAAGCCCATTGGCTGTTCGGTGCGCCGGCCGATCGCATCGAAGTGGTGATTCATCCGCAAAGCGTGATCCACTCGATGGTGTCCTACGACGACGGCTCGGTGCTGGCGCAACTCGGCAATCCCGACATGCGCACGCCCATCGCCCATGCCCTGGCTTTTCCGGAACGGATCGAATCGGGGGTCGGTCCGCTCGACCTGGCACGCATCGGCCGCCTGGACTTCGAAGCGCCCGACATGGCGCGCTTCCCCTGCCTCAGGCTGGCCTATGACGCCTTGTTGGCGGGGGGTACGGCGCCCGCTATACTGAATGCCGCCAATGAAATCGCGGTCGAAGCCTTTCTCGAGCGCAGGCTTGCGTTCCATTCCATACCGGCCGTGATCGAAGGCGTGCTGCAAAAGCTGCCCGCGCCTGACGTCGGCTCCATCGACGCGCTGCTCGAGCAGGACCGGACCGCGCGCCGTGTTGCGCTTTCCCTGATTTCCTGAAAGGGGCAATGCCATGATGCTGATCCAAACCCTGATCGCTTTTGCTGTGTGCCTGGGCGTGCTGATCATCGTGCACGAGCTGGGGCACTACTGGGTCGCGCGCTGGTGCGGCGTCAAAGTGCTGCGGTTCTCGGTCGGCATGGGCAAGATCGTGTTTTCACGCCGCTTGGGTCCGGACCAGACCGAATGGGCGATTTCGGCGCTTCCCTTCGGCGGTTACGTCAAGATGCTGGACGCGCGGGAGCAGGACGTGCGCAGCATTCCGCCGCAGGACTTGGCGCGGGAGTTTACCCGCCAGTCGGTCTGGAAGCGGATCGCCATCGTGGCCGCCGGCCCGCTCGCCAACTTCATTCTCGCCATTGCCGTCTTCGCCGGCCTCTATATGCATGGCATTCCGGAGCCGGCCGCTCGTCTAAGGGCCGTGCCGGAAAAATCCGCTGCCCATGCCGCCGGGCTTCGCGGCGGCGACCTGATTGCCGCGGTCAATGGCGAAGCGATCCAGGGCTGGACCGATCTGCGCTGGAAGATCCTGCAACTCGCCGTGGACCATGCGCCGGCCCGCCTCGAGGTGGAACGCCGGGTGGACGACCGGCGCGAACCGGTGCATGAACAGCTTGTGCTCAGCCTGTCTTCACTGTCCGCCTCCGAACTCGAAGGCGAGTTCCTGCAGAAGCTGGGACTCGACCTCGCTCGTCCGCAGGCGGTAATCGGCAAGGTGCTGCCCGACGGCGCGGCTGCCCGGGCCGGCCTGCAGGAAGGGGACCGTGTGCTCGAAGTGGACCGCAAGCCGATGATGGATGGCCTGGCTTTCGTTGAACTGGTGCGCTCCTCGCCGGGCAAAACCATGGAAGTGGTGGTCGAGCGCCAGGGCAGAGAAGTGCCGCTCAGCCTGATGCCGGAAGCGGTGCTCAAGAGCGAGCGGGTGTTCGGCCGCATCAAGGCGGAGGTTCCGCTGGCGCCGGAAATGATCAACGTCAGTCAGGCGCCATTGGCGGCGCTGGGCAAGGCGGTGCAGAGAACCTGGGACACGAGCGTGCTGTCGCTGCGCATGCTTGGTAAAATGCTAATCGGCGAGGTCTCGTGGAAGAACATCACCGGACCCATCACCATCGCCGATTACGCTGGCCAGACAGCCCGCATCGGCATGGTCAGCTACCTGACCTTCATCGCATTCATCAGCATCAGCCTCGGTGTTATGAATCTGCTTCCAATCCCGGTGTTGGATGGGGGGCTTTTACTGTATTATGCGCTGGAAGTTTTGACTGGGCGCGCCATTCCCGAACGGGTCGGCGAGATCGCGCAGCGCGCGGGCGTGGGCATATTGATGATGCTGATGGCTGTCGCGGTCTTCAACGACATATTACGGCTGGTATCGTAATGGTCCTTGGCGGCCCGGCGGTCCTTGTCCGCGTCCGACAAGGATATAGACAATAATTCGATCAATGAAATTACATTCCCAGCGTTTTTTCCCGACATCCTTCCCCCGCCGCCTCATCGCCATCGCCGTCTTCGCCGCCTGCGCCGGCCAGGCACTCGCCGTTGATCCCTTCACCGTCAAGGACATTCGGGTAGAAGGCATCCAGCGCACCGAAGCCGGAACCGTTTTCAGTTATCTTCCCGTTCGCGTCGGCGAGACTTACACCGATGAAAAGGGCGCGGCCGCCATCAAGGCGCTGTATGCGACCGGCTTCTTCAAGGATGTGCGCATCGAGGTGGAAGGCGACGTGCTGGTGGTGATGGTGGAAGAGCGCCCGGCCATCGCCGCAGTCGACTTTTCCGGCGTGAAGGAATTCGACAAGGACCAGTTGGTCAAGTCGCTGAAGGAAATCGGCCTGGGCGAATCGCGCATCTTCGACCGCGCGCTGGTGGACCGCGCCGAGCAGGAGCTCAAGCGGCAGTATCTGTCGCGCGGCCTGTATGGCGTGCAGGTGACGACGACCGTGACGCCGATCGAGCGCAACCGGGTGAACGTGAATTTTGCGGTGGACGAGGGCGATGTCGCCCGCATCCGTCAGATCAACATCGTCGGCAACAAAGCCTTCAGCGATTCGGATCTGCGCGGCGTGCTCAACCTGCGCACGCCGGGCTGGTTCACCTGGTACACCAAGGCCGACCAGTATTCGAAGCAGAAGCTCACTGGCGACATCGAGGCGCTGCGCTCCTTCTACCTGAACCGAGGCTATCTCGAGATGCAGGTGGAATCGACCCAAGTGTCGATCACGCCCGACAAAAAAGACATCTACATCACCATCAACATCAACGAGGGCGAGAAATTCACCGTCGGCGACGTGAAGCTCGAAGGCGAAATGTTCGGCCGCGAAGCCGAGTTGCGTTCGCTGCTTCAGTTGAAGCCGGGTGACGTGTATTCCGGCGAGAAGCTGGCCGATAGCGTCAAGAAGATTACCGAGCGCATGGGCAACTTCGGCTACGCCTTCGCCAACGTCAACGCCAACCCGGAGATCAACCGGGAGAAGCGCGAGGTCGGCTTCACCGTGCTGGTCGACCCTGGCAAGCGCGTCTATGTCCGCCGCATCAATATCGGCGGCAATACCAAGACCCGAGATGAAGTGATCCGCCGAGAATTCCGGCAGTTCGAGGATTCTTGGTACGACGGCGAGAAGATCCGCCTGTCGCGCGACCGCGTCGACCGCCTCGGCTATTTCAAGGAAGTGTCGATCGACACGCCCGAAGTTACCGGCACCACCGACCAGGTCGACGTCAACATGACGGTGGCGGAAAAGCCGACAGGCAATATCCTGCTCGGTGCCGGCTTCTCCAGCAGCGAGAAGGTGACCCTGACCGGCTCCATTCAGCAGGCCAATGCCTTCGGCAGCGGCAACACGGTCGGCGTCGATGTCAACACCAGCCGCCGCAACCGTACCATCGCCTTCAGCCAGGTAAACCCGTACTTCACCGACGACGGCATCAGCCGCAGCTTCGAACTGTTCCTGCGTACCTCGCGTCCGCCTATCGTCAACACCGGCGATTATGTGGTTCGAACCACCGGCGGCAATGTGAAGTTCGGCGTGCCGTTCTCCGAAGTCGATACCGTGTTCTTCGGCGTCGGCGTGGAGCGCACCCAGGTGGAAACCTATTTCGGCGTGCCCGGCTACAACGACAGTCCCGAGCTTTACCGCCGCTACGTCGCCCAGTTCGGCGACGGCAGCACCGCGACCACCACCAGCTTCCCGCTCACCACCGCCTGGCAGCGCGACAGTCGCGACAGCGCGCTGGTGCCGACCCGCGGCCGCTATCAGCGCGCCAACCTGGAGGTGGCGCCATTCAGCGACCTGAAGTACTACCGCGCCATCTACCAGCACCAGTACTTCCTGCCGATCGGCCGCACCGTTACCCTGGCGCTCAACGGCGAGTTCGACTACGGCAAGGGCCTCGGCGGCCGGCCTTACCCGATCTTCAAGAACTTCTACGCTGGCGGCATCGGCTCGGTGCGCGGCTTTGAGGGTTCCTCGCTCGGCCCGCGCGCCGCCAATGGCGACCCGCTCGGCGGCAGCACCCGTCTCATCTTCAATGCCGAATTGCAGTTCCCGTTCCCCGGCTCGGGCAACGACCGTACCCTGCGCTGGTTTACCTTCCTGGACGGCGGCAATGTCTTCGCCGAAGGCCAGAAACTCGAGACATCGGCCCTGCGCTACGGCGCAGGCCTCGGCATCAGCTGGGTATCGCCTATCGGCCCGCTCAAGCTGAGCGTCGGCAGCCCGCTCAACGCCAAGACGGGCGACCGGACGCAGCGCTTCCAGTTCCAGCTGGGAACAGGCTTTTGACCGGTAGTGGCATAATCCCTCTTTTGTATGTATTGCGGAGAACGACTTTGAAGTCCCTATCGAAATCCCTGATGGCCTGCAGCAGCGCGCTCGCGCTGGGTACGCTTATGCTCGCGTCGGGCGGCGTGCAGGCTCAGGAATCCAAGATCGGTTTCGTCAGCACCGAGCGGATCTTCCGCGAAGCTGCGCCCGCCAAGACCGCTCAGACCAAGATCGAGCAGGAATTCTCTCGCCGCGACAAGGAGCTGCAGGACATGGCAGCCCGCATCAAATCCATGTCCGACAAGCTGGACAAGGACGCCGCCGTTCTCTCCGAGTCGGATCGCGCCAAGCGCCAGCGCGAACTGGCCGAGCTCGACAAGGATTTCCAGCGCAAGCAGCGCGAGTTCCGCGAAGACCTGAATCAACGCCGCAACGAGGAACTGGCGATCGTGCTGGAGCGGACCAACAAGGTGATCAAGCAGATCGCGGAAACCGAAAAGTACGACATCGTGTTCCAGGAAGCCGTCTACGCCAGTCCGCGCATAGACATCACCGACAAAGTGCTCAAAGCGCTGAACAAGTAAGTCCAAGGCCATCATGAGCACTCGGCTGGGAAAATTGGTCGAACGCTTGGGAGGCCAGCTTGGCGGCGATGCGGAGGTCGAAGTCACCGGCATCGCGCCCATCGACAGCGCCGGCGCGTCGGAGGTCACCTTCCTCTCCAACCCTAAGCTGCGCGCCAAGGCGGCGGAATCTGGCGCCGCCGCGCTGATCCTGTCGCCCGCGGACGATGCCGCCATCGGCGCCCAGTTTCGCGGCGCCCGCATCGTCACCGACAATCCCTACGTTTATTTCGCCCGCGCGGCGCAATTCTTTGCCGACCTGAACGCCATTCCTCCCACGCTAGGCATTCATCCGTCGGCCTGGGTGGATCCGGCGGCCACCGTCGCACCCGGCGCCAGCGTCGGTCCCCATGCCACCATCGAGGCTGGCGCGGTCATCGGCGAAGGTGCCGTCATCGGCGCCAACTGCTTCGTGGGGCGCGATGCCCGCGTTGGCGCCCATACTCGCTTGAACGCCAATGTCAGCTTTCATGCCGGTTGCATCATCGGCGAGCGCGGCATCATCCACTCCGGCGCAGTTATCGGTGCCGACGGCTTCGGCTTCGCCCAGGAAAACCGTCAGTGGGTCAAAATTCCGCAGACGGGCAGGGTGGTGATTGCCGACGACGTGGAGATCGGCGCCAACACCACCGTCGATCGCGGCGCGCTGGCGGACACCGTGATCGAGGAAGGCGTCAAGCTCGACAACCAGATCCAAATCGGCCATAACTGCCGCATCGGCGCCCATACTGCCATGGCCGGCTGCGTCGGCGTGGCCGGCAGCGCCATCATCGGCAAGTACTGCACCTTCGGCGGCGCCGCCATGGTACTCGGCCACCTGACCATCGCCGACAACGTGCATATTTCCTCCGGCAGCATGGTGTCGCGCTCCATCCATGAATCGGGCCACTACACCGGCTTCTATCCGCTGGCCAAGAACAGCGACTGGGAAAAGTCCGCCGTCATCGTGCGCAACCTCGCCGGCATGCGGGAAAAGCTCCGCGAACTTGAAAAAACCATCAAACAGCTGACCGAAAGCAAGAATGAAGAGCCTGGACATTAACCAAATCAAACAGTACCTGCCGCATCGCTATCCCTTGCTGCTGGTCGACCGCGTCCTCGACTGGGAATCGGGCAAATCGATTACCGCCATCAAGAACGTCACCGTGAATGAAGAATTCTTCAACGGCCATTTTCCGCACAAGCCGGTGATGCCGGGTGTGCTGATGATCGAAGCGCTCGCCCAGACTGCTGCGCTGCTGTCCTTCCTCACCATGGGCACCAAGCCGGACGACAGCAGCGTGGTGTATTTCGTCGGTATCGACGGCGCCCGCTTCAAGCGCCCGGTTGAACCGGGCGACCAGCTGCGCATGGAGGTGGAAATCCTGCGCACCGCGCGCGGCATCTGGAAATACAAGGCGCAGGCAACGGTGGACGGCCAGCTGGCCGTGGAAGCCGAGCTGATGTGCACCATGCGCAGCGCACACGACGCAAGCCAGCCGGCGGGGCAGTAATGACGAAGATTCACCCGACGGCGATTGTCGATCCGAAGGCCCAGATCGATGCGTCGGTCGAGATCGGCGCCTATTCGGTGATCGGCCCGAACGTGGTCATCGGCGCCCGCACGGTGATCGGCCCGCACGTGGTGATCGACGGCCATACTACCATCGGCTGCGACAACCGATTTTTCCAGTTCTCGTCCATCGGCGGCGCACCGCAGGACAAGAAGTACGCCGGGGAACCAACCCGGCTGGAAATCGGCGATCGCAACCTGGTTCGCGAATTTTGCACGTTCAACGTCGGCACGGTGCAGGACGTCGGCGTGACTCGCCTCGGCAACGACAATTGGATCATGGCCTATGTCCATCTGGCGCACGACTGCCAGGTCGGCAACCACACCATCTTCGCCAACAACGCGCAGCTGGCGGGCCATGTGGAAGTCGGTGACTGGGTTATCCTCGGCGGCTTCTCCAACGTGCATCAGTTCTGCAAGATCGGCCCGCACGCCATGCTCGGCATGAGCACCAGCCTGACCCAGGACGTTCCTCCCTTCGTCATCCTGAACGGCAATCCGGCGGCGGCCCACGGCGTGAATACCGAGGGCTTGAAGCGCCGCGGCTTCAGCCGCGAGCACATCGGGACGATCCGCAATGCCTACAAGCTGATCTACAAATCCGGCCTGACGCTGGAAGAGGCGAAGCAGGCGCTGGCAGCGGAGGAGGGCAAGGTCGCTGACGGCGCAGACAGCTTGAAGCTGATGCGGGAATTCCTGGAAACCACCACTCGTGGCATCGTCCGCTGACCTGAAGATCGCCATGGTTGCCGGCGAATCGTCAGGCGACCTGCTGGCCAGCCGTCTGCTCTCCGGGCTGCGTCCACGGCTGCCGGAAGCCGAGTTCTATGGCATCGGCGGCGCGCGCATGGCGCAGTACGGGTTCAACAGCTTGTGGCCGATGGAAAAGCTGTCTGTGCGCGGCCTGTTCGAGGTACTCGCCCATTACCGGGAAATCAAGGGCATCCAGAACAGCCTGCGCGACCGCCTGCTGGCCGACCGTCCCGCTGCGTTTATCGGCGTGGATGCGCCGGACTTCAACTTCGGACTCGAAGCGCAACTGCGTCCGGCCGGCATTCCGACCATGCACTTCATCAGCCCCTCGATCTGGGCTTGGCGCGGCGGCCGCATCAAGAAGATTGCGAAAGCCGTTTCCCACATGCTGGTGGTGTTTCCCTTCGAGGAAGATATCTATCGCCAAGCAGGCATTCCGGTGACCTATGTCGGCTATCCGCTGGCCGAGGTGATTCCGATGGCGCCGGACGTGGCGGCGGCGCGGCAATCGCTCGGCCTTTCCGCCGAGGCCAAAATCCTGACGGTGATGCCGGGCAGCCGCATGTCGGAGTTGAAGTACAACAGCGTTGCCTTCGTTCAGGCGGCGCAGCTGCTTTTGCAGCGCGAGCCGGATCTGCATGTCATCATTGCGATGGCAGGCAGCCGCCAGCGTGCCTATTTCGAATCGCTGCTGAATGAGGCCGGCTTGAAGGATGTCCGCATCCAGATCATCGACGGCAATTCCCATACGGCTATCGCCGCCGCCGACGCGGTGCTGGTGGCGTCAGGCACGGCGACGCTGGAGGTGGCGCTGTTCAAGAAGCCGATGGTCATCGGCTACAAGATGATGCGGGCATCCTGGGCGGTGCTGCGCCACATGGGCTACCAGCCCTGGGTCGGCCTGCCGAATATACTTGCCCGGGAATTCCTGGTTCCGGAACTGTTGCAGGACGCCGCCACGCCGCAACGCCTGGCCCATGCCGTCTGGACGCAGCTGACGGATGAAAATCTGCGCCGCACGCTGCAACAACGCTTCACCGAGATGCATCAAAGCCTGTTGCGGGACACCGCCCGCGCCAGCGCCGAGGCGGTCCTGAAGCTGATAGGAAGAACATGAGCCGGAACCAGTCCCCGCTAATCTTCGCCGACCTGTCGCAGGAAACCGTCTGCGGCGTGGACGAAGCCGGGCGCGGTCCGCTGGCCGGTCCGGTGTTCGCCGCCGCGGTGATCCTCGATCCGAGCCGGCCGATAGAAGGGTTGCGGGACTCGAAGAAGCTGAGCGAGGCCAAGCGGGATTCGCTGGCCGGGCTGATCAAGGAGCGGGCCCTGGCCTGGGCCATCGCCCATGCAACGGAAAGCGAAATCGACGAACTCAACATCCTGCATGCCAGCATGCTGGCCATGCGCCGGGCGGTCGAAGGACTGCGCCTGCAGCCGACCCTGGCGCTGATCGACGGCAACCGCTGTCCCGTGATGTCGGTTCGGGCCGAAGCCATCGTCAAGGGGGACGATCTGGTGCCCGCCATTTCAGCGGCATCCATCCTGGCCAAGACCGCACGCGACGCGGTGCTGAAGCAGTTGCATACCGCCTATCCGCATTACGGCTTTGACCAGCACAAGGGCTATCCCACCGCGCTGCACCTGGAGCGGCTGCGCCTTCACGGCGTGTCGCCGGCGCATCGGCGCTCTTACGCACCGGTGCGAGCCGCGCTCGAGGCGGCCGGAGGGGCATTCGAACCGATTCACACCATCACCCCATGAAGCAGATCACCTCGCGCGACAATCCGCTCTACAAGGAGTTGAAGCAGCTCGCCGCCAGCTCGCAGGCCCGCCGCCGCGCCGGACGCACGCTGCTCGAAGGCATCCATTTATGCGAGGTGTACCTTCGCAACGCGGGCAAGCCGGTGGTGGCGGTGGCGAGCGAAAGCACGCTCGCTCATCCGGAAGCGGCGCCCTTGATCGCCGAATGCGAAGCGACCAACGCCCGCTGCGTGACCCTGCCGGATGCGCTGTTTGGCGCCCTCAGCCAAGTGGAAAACGGCATTGGCCTGATCTTCGTGATCGATACACCGCGCGAGACCGCGCCGGGCGTGCTGAACGAAAGCACGGTGCTACTGGATAACCTGCAGGATCCGGGCAACCTAGGCTCCATCCTGAGAAGCGCTGCGGCAGCGGGTATTCGTCGCGTCTGCTGCGGAAAGGGGACGGTGTTCGCCTGGTCGCCCAAGGTGCTGCGCTCCGCGATGGGGGCGCACTTCCTGCTGCACATCCACGAAAACCTCGATTTGCGAGAGATGGTACGGGAGGCCAAGGTGCCTGTTCTAGCCACCAGTTCCCATGCGGATGCGTCTATTTACGACGCCGACCTTGCTCAGCCGGTGGCTTGGCTGTTCGGCAATGAAGGCCAGGGAGTTTCGCCAGGCTTGCTGGAACTGGCCACCATGAAGGTGGCAATCCCTCAGGCAGGCGACATCGAATCGCTCAACGTGGCTGCCAGCGCTGCGGTCTGCTTTTTCGAGCAGAGCCGGCAATTATTGCAAAAAGCCTAGGCGGAAACCGGCTGCCGCTCGTACCGGACGTATACCAAACCCGGCGCGATGCAACGCTGATCGGCACGCAGGACGGCGCTTGGGCGGGCGGGGAGCACATGGTCGAACTGGTAACACTCGCCATTGATCACCGCGTATCGGTAGATCGGCGCGTCACCCAGAATGCCGATCTGCTCCTCCAGATCCGTCGCCTGAACGAAAGCAGGCGCTTCCGCCCAATTACTTCGCAGGTTTCTGCCAGCAGGGCCGGAAGCCTGTATCTCGGATTCTATCCTTCCCAAGCCATCCTTCATTGCCCACAGCAGCACCAGCATGGCTGCCCATAAAATCAGCTCGATCCACAACAAGTCCATGTCAACACTCCAGAATTGCCTTCTGACACCATGTCGGTGAAAGAATTCTCGGCGTAAGAATTCTGTAAGGTTGTAGCAAAATTTTTGCCACCGCATGCTGCATCTGCATGAGCGGGGCGGACTTGTGATCAGTACAGGATGATCAAGCAGTCATGAGCCTGCGGGAATGCGACTTTGTCAGCTGATGCGCGAGTTCAACCGGATTTCCTGGAGGATCATGGCTGCAATTTCTTCAATCGACTTTGTAGTCGAGGACAGCCAGCGGATGCCTTCGCGGCGCATCATCTTCTCCGCCTCGTTCACCTCATAGCGGCAATTCTCGATGGCGGCGTATTTGCTGCCGGGGCGGCGCTCGTTGCGAACTTCCGCCAGCCGGTCAGGCGCGATGGACAGGCCGAAGATCTTGCGGCGGAAGGGCAGCAGGCCGCTGGGCAGCTTGCCGCGCTCGAAATCCTCCGGAATCAGCGGATAGTTGGCGGCCTTGATGCCGTACTGCATTGCGAGATACAGGCTGGTCGGCGTCTTGCCGGAGCGGGATACGCCGACCAGGATGACATCTGCCGCTTCCAGATTCTGGTGCGACTGGCCATCGTCATGGGCCAGAGAGAAATTGATCGCCTCGATTCGGTTCTTGTAATCCTCGGAATCAGCGATGTTGTGGCTTCGGCCGATGGTATGGGTCGACTTCACGCCTAGTTCCTGTTCCAGCGGTTCGACGAAGGTCTGGATCAGGTCCATGTGCAGGCCGTCGGCCTGGCGGATGATCTGCGACAGCTCGCTCTTGACCAGGGTGGAGAACACGATCGGGCGATTGCCATCCTTGCGGCAGGCTTCGTTGATCTCCATCACCGCGTCGTGCGCTTTTTCCACGGTGTCGATGAAGGGCATCCGGATCTGCTTGAAACGCAGTTCGAATTGGCTCAGCAAGGAGTGGCCGAAGGTTTCCGCAGTTATGCCAGTGCCGTCCGAGACGAAGAAGACGGTGCGTTGAGCCACGGGAAAAGAATGCAGGGATAGGTCTGGCATAATGTGGATTAAATATAATGCAAGAAATTCACGGATGTTCAGCGCAAAGCCATTTTGCGCACTGTAAAATGCTTGGCAACAGATTACCAGACAAGATGCTGCCTGGACCCGCCTTCCCGGAGTCGCCGGCGCTCGTGGCCGATGCCATCATCGGTTTGAGCTCATGCAAGCTCGCGCGGCGCGATTCGTTAAAAATGGCTTGAGTCGACTCCGATTCGCCTGCCGGAAGCATAGCACCGACGGCGTCCTTGTCCGCGACAGATTTCTCATCATCAAACCAGGGGTAGTTATGTCCAACGAAGTAATCAATGCAGGATTCGACGGCACGACGTACGTCGCGTCCTTCGAAAAACTGCGCATGACGGATGTGGAGCTGGTAGGCGGCAAGAATGCGTCCCTCGGCGAAATGATCAGCCAGCTCGCCGGCGCCGGGGTGCGCGTGCCGGGCGGCTTCGCCACCACCGCCAAGGCCTTCCGCGATTTCCTTGAATATGCGCCTCCGGGCCATGCCACGCTGGCCCAGCGCATCCACGAGCGCCTGGAGTCGCTCAACGTGGATGACGTGCGCGCCCTCGCCGAAGCCGGCGCCGAAATCCGCAAATGGATCGTCGAAACGCCGTTCCAGCCGCGCCTGGAAGAGGAGATCCGCCAGTTCTACGATCACCTTGTGGCCGGCTCCGCCGCTGAAATGTCCTTCGCCGTCCGCTCCTCCGCAACCGCCGAAGACCTGCCGGACGCTTCCTTCGCCGGCCAGCAGGAAACCTTCCTCAACGTGGTCGGCATCGACAACGTGTTGGAAGCCATCAAACACGTGTTCGCTTCGCTCTACAACGACCGCGCTATCTCCTACCGCGTGCACAAGGGCTTCACCCACAGCGAAGTGGCGCTGTCGGCCGGCGTGCAGCGCATGGTGCGCTCCGACATCGGCGCCGCCGGCGTCATGTTCACGCTCGACACCGAATCGGGCTTCCAGGACGTGGTCTTCATCACCTCCAGCTACGGCCTCGGCGAGACGGTGGTGCAGGGCGCAGTCAACCCGGACGAGTTCTACGTTCACAAGCCGATGCTGGAGCAGGGCAAGCTGCCCATCATCCGCCGCAACATCGGTTCCAAGCTGATCAAGATGGAATTCACCGGCGAAGCGAAAGCCGGACGCTCGGTCAAGACCGTCGACGTGCCCATCGAACTGCGCAATCGCTATTCGCTCAACGACCAGGAAATCGTCGAACTCGCCCGCTACGCGATGATCATCGAAAAGCACTATGCGCGCCCGATGGACATCGAGTGGGGCAAGGATGGCCGTGACGGCCAGCTCTACATACTGCAGGCGCGTCCGGAAACGGTAAAGTCGCAGCAGAAGGGCACCGACGCCCAGCAGCGTTTCCGCCTGAAGGGCAGCGGCAATGTGCTGGCCTCCGGCCGCGCGATCGGCCAGAAGATCGGCGCCGGCCCGGTGCGGGTGATCCGCGATCCGGCCGAAATGGAGCGCGTGCAGCCCGGCGACGTGCTGGTGGCCGACATGACCGACCCCAACTGGGAGCCGGTGATGAAGCGCGCCGCCGCCATCGTCACCAACCGCGGCGGCCGCACCTGCCACGCGGCGATCATCGCGCGCGAACTCGGCGTGCCGGCGGTGGTCGGCTGCGGCAACGCCACCGACATGCTGAAGGACGGCACCCTGGTGACGGTCTCCTGCGCCGAGGGCGACGAAGGCAAGATCTACGACGGCCTGCTCGAAACCGAAGTGACCGAAGTGGCCAGCGGCGAACTGCCGAAGCTGCCGCTGAAGATCATGATGAACGTCGGCAATCCGCAGCTCGCCTTCGACTTCCAGTCGATCCCGAATGGCGGCGTCGGGCTGGCCCGCCTCGAGTTCATCATCAACAACAACATCGGGGTGCATCCCAAGGCCATCCTGGAGTACCCGAACATCGATCCGGACCTGAAGAAGGCGGTCGAGTCGGTGGCCCGCGGCCATGCCTCGCCGCGCGCTTTCTACGTCGACAAGCTGGCTGAAGGCGTTGCCACCATCGGCGCCGCCTTCTGGCCCAAGCCGGTGATCGTTCGCCTGTCCGACTTCAAGTCCAACGAGTACAAGAAGCTGATCGGCGGTTCCCGCTATGAGCCGGACGAAGAAAATCCGATGCTCGGCTTCCGCGGCGCCGCGCGCTACCTGGCGCCGGACTTCGCCGAGTCCTTTGAAATGGAGTGCCGCGCGATGAAGCGCGTGCGCGACGAGATGGGCCTCACCAACGTCGAAATCATGGTGCCGTTCGTCCGCACCCTGGGCCAGGCGAAGAAGGTGGTCGAGCTGCTGGCGAAATACGGCCTCAAGCGCGGCGAGAACGGCCTGCGCCTGATCATGATGTGCGAAGTGCCGTCCAACGCCATCTTGGCCGAGCAGTTCCTCGATTACTTCGACGGTTTCTCGATCGGCTCGAACGACCTGACCCAGCTAACGCTCGGACTGGATCGCGACTCCGGCATGGAGCTCCTGGCGGCAGACTTCGATGAGCGCGACGAGGCGGTGAGGGCACTGCTGTCGCGCGCCATCAAGGCTTGCGTCGGCAAGGGCAAGTACGTCGGCATCTGCGGCCAGGGGCCGTCCGACCATCCCGACTTCGCCGAGTGGCTGATGAAGGAGGGCATCGGTTCGATCTCCCTGAATCCCGACACGGTGATCGATACCTGGCAGAAGCTCGCTTCGGCCCAGTAAATCTGCTTGACGTTTGATGACATTCGGCTGCAGCGCCGGATGTCATCCGAATGGAAGCGTGAAGCGCTATAAGCGGTGTTGTAATGAGACACAAGCCACACGATACGCATTGATCAAGAGAAATTTTTCACTTAGACTTCAGGGCAGCTTGTAAGCACCCGACAATAAACAAAAACAGCAGTAAATTTTGCTTATTGAACCCCTGCTGCCTCCGGTAGCAGGGGTTTTTTCTTTTCCGGGCAGCTGGTCCGATACACGGCCCGCATGGGAGGCGTTATGGATGCATGGATGGTCTGGATCATCATGGCAGGCACCCTGATCCTCTTCGAACTTTTCACAGGCACCTTCTACCTGCTGATGATCGGGTTGGCTGCCGCTGCGGGCGGCATCGCAGCCTTTGCGGGCCTTTCTCCCAACATTCAATTCGGCATCGCCGCCGTGGTCGGCGTGATGGCCACCTACGCCTTGCGGCGAAGCCGATTCGGCCATCAACGCCGCATGGAGGCCAGCCGCAATCGCGACGTCAACCTCGACATCGGGCAGCCGCTCACCGTCCATCAATGGCAGGTGGAGGGCGGCCTGCATACCGCCCGCGCCATGTACCGCGGCGCCATGTGGGATGTGGAATTGCGGCATGGCGTCGCGCCGCGCGATGGCTCCTTCACTATCTGCGAAGTCAAGGGTAACCGTCTGGTCGTCGAATAATCGGAAAGGAGCTGCAATGGAACTGAACTTCGGAAGCGTCAGCCTCGTCATCTTCATCATTGCGGTCGCCTTCGTGGTGAAGTCGTTCGCGGTGGTGCCGCAGCAGCATGCATGGGTGGTCGAACGTCTCGGCCGCTATCACGGCACGCTGTCGCCAGGGCTTAATTTCGTGCTGCCCTTCATTGACCGCGTCGCCTACAAACATTCGTTGAAGGAGATCCCGCTCGACGTGCCGAGCCAGATATGCATCACCAAGGACAACACCCAGCTGCAGGTGGACGGCATTTTGTATTTCCAGGTGACCGACGCGATGCGCGCCTCCTATGGCTCTTCCAACTATATTGCCGCCATCACCCAACTGGCCCAGACCACGCTTAGATCGGTAATCGGCCGGATGGAACTGGACCGCACCTTCGAAGAACGCGACCACATCAACAAGACCATCGTCGCCGCCATCGACGAATCCGCCACCAACTGGGGCGTAAAGGTGCTGCGCTACGAGATCAAGGACTTGACGCCGCCGAAGGAAATCCTGCACGCGATGCAGGCGCAGATCACCGCCGAACGGGAGAAGCGGGCGCTGATCGCCGCTTCCGAAGGCCGCCGCCAGGAGCAAATCAATATCGCCAGCGGCGAGCGGGAAGCCTCCATCGCACGATCCGAAGGCGAGAAGCAGGCCGCCATCAACCGCGCCCAGGGCCAGGCGGCTGCCATCGTGGCCATCGCCGATGCGAGCGCCGAGGCGCTGCGCAAGACAGGCGCCGCCATCCGGGAGCCGGGCGGCAGCGATGCGGTCAATCTGAAGGTGGCGGAACAGTATGTGAATGCGTTTGCTCAACTCGCCCGGACCAACAATTCCATCATCGTGCCGGCCAATCTGAGCGACATCAGCGGCTTGATCGCCGGCGCCATGCAGGTCGTGAAAAGCCAGCGGCCAGGCTAAGCCGGCAAGCGCAGCGTTTGCTCGCCGCTGTCGACTTCCGAATGACGGCCGGGACCATCCGGCCTTCGGAAGGATATGGCATCTCAATCAAACGGACCGGTCGTCCGCGCGGAACACCGCCTTAACGGCGGTTCTGCTTCATGATGGATTGCTTCTCGCGCTGCCAGTCGCGCTGCTTCTCGGTCTCGCGCTTGTCATGCTGCTTCTTGCCCTTGGCAAGGCCGATCTCGCACTTGATCCGCCCTTTGGTGTAGTGGAGGTTGAGCGGCACCAGGGTATAGCCGGCGCGTTCCACCTTGCCGATCAGCTTGCTGATTTCGTCGCCATTAAGTAGCAGCTTGCGGGTGCGCACCGGATCCGGATGAATATGGGTGGAAGCCGTCGGCAGGGGGCTGATATGGGCGCCGAACAGGAACACTTCGCCCTTGCGCACGATGACGTAAGCCTCTTTAAGTTGCACCCGTCCGGCGCGAACCGATTTCACCTCCCAGCCCTCGAGCACCATGCCTGCTTCGAAGCGCTCCTCGATGAAGTAATCGAAGAAGGCCTTTTTATTGTCGACTATGCTCATGAGCTATATGAAGAATTCCGGGTCGGTTAGAATGCGGGGTTCACATTTTAACAAACGGTGTCTCTTCGATGGCGGTGGTGCACAAGACAGTTCTCCTGGGATACAGCGCAGAGCAGATGTTCACGCTGGTCGATCGGGTCGAGGATTATCCCAAGTTCCTGCCTTGGTGCGGCGGCGTCGATGTAAAGACCCGGGAAGCGAACCGCCTGGTGGCCACGCTGGCGATCAACTATCACGGCATCAAGCAAAGCTTCACCACCGAGAACACCAACACGCCACCGACGCAGATGAAGATGCGCTTGCTGGAGGGGCCGTTCAAGCACCTGGACGGCACCTGGAACTTCAAGCCGCTGCGCGAAGACGCCTGCAAGATCGAGTTCAATCTCCACTATGAATTTTCCAGCCGGCTCCTCGAAGGCATCATTGGTCCGGTCTTCAACATGATCGCCAACAGCTTTGTCGATTCCTTCTGCAAGCGTGCGGACGCGGTCTATGGCAAATCCGCCTGAGATCACCGTCGAGGTTTGCTACGCCCGGCCGGATGGCGTCTTCCTGAAGGAACTCCGCCTGCCGGAGGCGGGCACCCTGCAGCAGGCCATCATCGCCAGCGGTGTTCTGGGTGCACATCCGGAAATCGACCTGGAAAGTGCGAGGGTCGGCGTCTTCGGCAAGCTCAAGACGCTTGATGCGGTGCTGCGGGACCGGGATAGGGTAGAGATATACCGCCCGCTGCTGGCCGACCCCAAGGAGTCGCGACGGCAGCGTGCCGCCAAGCGGCATGCGGAGAAATGAGGCGTCGTCGGCGGCTTGGCGCCAGGGACGATTCGACAGCCGCTAGTTGGCGCAGCGTGCTGCCATGTCGCGGGTTTCACGCAGCTCCTGCTGCACCTGTTCCTCGCTGAGGTAATTCCTTTCGCCGTTCTTGTCCAGCCTGGCCACCCGGCCTCCAGCCTCCAAGGTTTTCTGATAGCCGCGAATGCGCTCGCAATTGCGGGCGCGGCTGGCGGCATCCGCTTCCTGCTCGCTCCGTTTCTTTTCCTGCTCCGCTGCCTCGATGCGCCGCTTCTGGAATTCGGCATTGCGCTCGGCGATGGTCTGTGGCTGCTTTTTCTTGTCTGCACCCTCGGCTGCAGCGTCGGTACCCGGCTTGACAGCATCCGCACTTGCCGTTTCGACGCCCGTCCGTGTCTCGTGCTGTTTCGCGCCGCCCGGCGCCTTGTGGATGCGCGAAGCCGACACATCGGGCGGGGGCGGACGGTCGGAATACTGACGCACCCCGCGTTCGTCGGTCCAGGCGTATTGCGCTGACGCGGAAAGGGAAGCGCTGAGCGCGAGCAGGGCGGTGCCTGAAAGCGCGATTTTCTGCAGAAGATTTTTCATAAAAAATTGCCCATGAGGAACGAAACGATTTCGCCATGCTTCGTCGCCCCTGTCAACGAAAGACGCTGTCAAAACCAGCCATATTGCCAAATTTCCGCGTGAAAACCACGAGCAACTAGCCTTTTCTGTATAATTCGCTTTTGCGCCAATAGGAATTGCTATGCGTCTTCTTCAAAAAGCACTCACATTCGATGACGTGCTGCTCGTGCCGGCACATTCGGACATCCTCCCCAAGGACACCTCCCTCAAGACCCGCCTGACCCGCAACATCACGCTGAACATTCCGCTGCTGTCGGCGGCAATGGACACCGTGACCGAGGCCCGGCTGGCGATCGCCATGGCACAAGAAGGCGGCATCGGCATTGTCCACAAGAACCTCACGCCAAAGGACCAGGCGCGGGAAGTGGCGAAGGTCAAGCGATTCGAGTCGGGCGTGGTGCGCGATCCGATCACGATTCCGCCGACGATGAAGGTGCGCGACGTCATCGCGCTTTCCCAGCAGCACGGCATCAGCGGCTTCCCGGTGGTGGAAGGACGCACCGTGGTTGGCATCATCACCAATCGCGACCTGCGCTTCGAGGAAGAGCTGGATGCGGAAGTGCGCGTGAAGATGACGCCGCGTGAGAAGCTGGTCGTCGTCAAGGACGGCGCCGAGCTGAACGACGCCAAGCGCCTGATGAACAAGCACCGCCTGGAGCGCGTCATCGTGGTCAACGACGACTTCGAGCTGCGCGGCCTGATCACGGTGAAGGACATTCAAAAATCCACCGAGCATCCGAACGCCTCGAAGGACGAGCATGGCAAGCTGCGCGTCGGCGCGGCGGTCGGCGTCGGCCCCGACAACGATGAGCGCATCGACCTGCTGGTAAAGGCCGGCGTCGACGTCGTCGTGGTCGATACCGCGCACGGCCACTCCAGGGGTGTGCTGGAGCGCGTGAAGTGGGTGAAGAAAAACTATCCTCAGGTGGAAGTCATCGGCGGCAACATCGCCACGGCGGCGGCCGCCAGGGCCTTGCTGGAGCATGGCGCGGACGGCGTCAAGGTCGGCATCGGCCCCGGCTCCATCTGCACTACCCGCATCGTCGCCGGCGTCGGCGTGCCTCAGATCACGGCCATCTCCAACGTTTCCGAAGCCCTAAAGGGCACCGGCGTTCCCTGCATCGCCGACGGCGGCATCCGCTTTTCCGGCGATATTTCCAAGGCGCTCGCCGCCGGCGCATCGAGCGTGATGATGGGTTCCATGTTCGCCGGCACCGAGGAAGCGCCGGGCGAAGTGATCCTGTTCCAGGGCCGCAGCTACAAGTCCTACCGCGGCATGGGCAGCCTGGGCGCGATGTCGGAAGGCTCCGCCGACCGCTACTTCCAGGATGCGGCCAACAATGCCGACAAGCTGGTGCCGGAAGGCATCGAAGGCCGGGTCCCCTACAAGGGCAGCGTGCTGGCCATCATCTACCAGCTGGTGGGCGGCGTCCGCTCCTCCATGGGCTACTGCGGCTGCGCCACCATCGATGAACTGCGCGAGAAGGCGGAGTTCGTCGAGATCACGTCGGCCGGCATGCGCGAATCGCACGTGCACGACGTGCAGATCACCAAGGAAGCGCCGAACTACCGCGCCGACTAAGCGTTCCCGCCGCGTCTCGCGTGCCCGATTGGTTCTCGTGGCCAATCGGGCATTTGCATTGATGCCGGCCTGCTTCTTTGGAAGGCCGGCGGCGAATTTTCAGCCTGCTGACAGCATGTCGGCAGGCGACCAAGATCTCAACATCATCCTAGCAATCCATGTCCAGCCATTCGAAAATCCTCATCCTCGATTTCGGTTCCCAGGTCACGCAGCTGATCGCGCGCCGCGTGCGCGAAGCCGGCGTCTTTTCCGAAGTCTTTCCCTATGACGTCAGCAACGAATTCGTGCGCGACTACGGCGCCGCCGGCATCATCCTGTCAGGCGGGCCGAATTCGGTGACCGAGGGCGACACGCCGCGCGCGCCGCAAGCGGTGTTCGAGCTGGGCGTGCCGGTGCTGGGCATCTGCTACGGCATGCAAACCATGGCGGCGCAGCTCGGCGGCAAGGTCGAGAACGGCAAGGTGCGCGAGTTCGGCTACGCGGAAGTGCGCGCCCGCGGCCATACCGCGCTGCTCAACGGCATTAGCGACTTCGTCACCGACGAGGGCCACGGCATGCTCAAGGTCTGGATGAGCCATGGCGACAAGGTCAACGAAATGCCGCCCGGCTTCAAGCTGATGGCCTCCACCGAGAGCTGCCCGATCGCCGGCATGGCAGACGAGGAGCGCCGCCTGTATGCGGTGCAGTTCCATCCGGAAGTCACCCATACCCAGCAGGGCAAGGCCATGATCAGCCGCTTCGTGCACGAGATCTGCGGCTGCAAGTCGGACTGGAACATGCCCGACTACATCGCCGAAGCGATGGAAGCCATCCGCGCCCAGGTGGGCGACGATGAAGTCATCCTCGGCCTGTCCGGCGGCGTCGACAGCAGCGTGGCGGCGGCGCTGATCCATCGCGCCATCGGCGACCAGCTGACCTGTGTCTTCGTCGACCACGGCCTGCTGCGCCTGGATGAAGGCACCATGGTGATGAACATGTTCGGCAAGAATCTCGGCGTGAAGGTCATCCACGTCGACGCCACCGAGCAGTTCATGGGCCATCTCGCCGGCGTGACCGATCCTGAAGCCAAGCGCAAGATCATCGGCCGCGAATTCGTCGAGGTGTTCCAGGCCCAGGCCGGCAAGCTCAAGAGCGCCAAGTGGCTGGCCCAGGGCACCATCTATCCCGACGTGATCGAGAGTGCCGGCAAGGGCAAGAAGACCGCCCACACCATCAAGAGCCACCACAATGTCGGCGGCCTGCCGGAAACCCTGAACCTGAAGCTGCTGGAACCGCTGCGCGAACTGTTCAAGGACGAGGTGCGGGAGCTCGGCGTGGCGCTCGGCCTGCCGCACGACATGGTGTACCGTCATCCCTTCCCGGGTCCGGGCCTGGGCGTGCGCATCCTCGGCGAAGTGAAGAAGGAGTATGCCGACCTGCTGCGCCGCGCCGACGCCATCTTCATCGAAGAGCTGCGCGCGGCGAAGGACGAGGAAGGCAAGTCCTGGTACGACAAGACCAGCCAGGCCTTCACCGTGTTCCTGCCGGTGAAGTCGGTCGGCGTGATGGGCGACGGCCGCACCTACGAATACGTGGTGGCGCTGCGCGCGGTGCAGACCCAAGATTTCATGACGGCGCATTGGGCGCACCTGCCGCACGAGCTGCTCGGCCGCGTCTCGAACCGCATCATCAACGAAGTGCGCGGCATCAACCGCGTGGTCTACGATATCTCCGGCAAGCCGCCGGCGACCATCGAGTGGGAATAACTTTTTAAGCAGGGCAATGCGTTGACTTACAGCGTCAAGGAAATGTTTTACACCCTGCAGGGCGAGGGCACGCATGCCGGGCGCCCCGCGGTGTTCTGCCGGTTTTCCGGCTGCAATCTGTGGAGCGGAAGGGAAGCCGACCGCGCCACGGCGGTGTGCCGCTTTTGCGATACCGATTTCGTCGGCACCGATGGCGAGGGCGGCGGGAAGTTCGCGGCGGCGGCGGATCTCGCCGAGCGCATCGATTCATTCTGGCCGGCCGCCTACCCGCAGCGCAAATTCGTCGTCTTCACCGGCGGCGAGCCACTGCTGCAACTCGATGCGCCGCTGCTGGAACAGGTGCATGCGCGCGGCTTCGAGGTGGCGATCGAATCCAACGGCACGCTGCCGGTGCCTGCCGGCGTTGACTGGGTATGCATCAGTCCCAAGATCGGCTCCGAGCTCGTGGTGACAAAGGGCGACGAGCTGAAGGTGGTGATCCCGCAGCTCGGCCAGGACATCAGCCGTTACGAGAACCTCGATTTCACCCATTTCTATCTGCAGGCCATGGATGGCCCCAAGGTCGAGGCCAACACCCGCCTCGCCATCGAAACCTGCAAGCAGCGCCCGCGCTGGAAGCTGAGCCTGCAAACCCATAAGCTGTTGCACATCCCCTGAACGCCGGCATGCTGACCATTACCCGAAAACTCGAATTCGATGCCGGCCATCGCATCCCCGACCACAAGAGCCAATGCCGCAATCTCCACGGCCATCGCTACGTGCTGGAAATCACACTGACGGGCGAGGTCGTTGACCAGGATGGCGAGTCCGACAACGGCATGATCATGGACTTTTCCGACGTCAAGACGCTGGCCAAGCAGCATCTGGTGGACGTCTGGGACCATGCCTTCCTGGTCTACGAAAAGGATGCCCCGGTGCGCGAGTTCCTTGCCAGCATGCCGGACCACAAGACGGTGGTGGTGCCGCGCGTGCCGACGGTGGAAAACCTCGCCGTGACTGCCTTCGACATTCTCAAGCCCGCCTTCGAGCAGCGCTTCGGCCGCGCGCTGCGCCTGAAGCGCGTCAAGCTCTACGAAACCCCGAACTGCTGGGCCGAGGCCACCGATGACTGACGAGCTGTTCATGCGGCAGGCGCTGGACCAGGCGCACAACGCATGGGCGCTCGGCGAAGTGCCGGTCGGCGCGGTGGTGGTAAAGGACGGGCAGGTGATCGCCACCGGCTTCAATCAGCCGATCGGCAACCATGATCCCACCGCCCACGCCGAAATCATGGCGCTGCGCGCGGCGGCGTCCATTCTCGGCAATTACCGGCTGCCGGGATGCGAGCTGTACGTCACCCTCGAGCCCTGCGCGATGTGCTCCGGGGCAATGATGCATGCCCGCCTGAACCGCGTCGTGTTCGGCGCCTCCGATCCCAAGACGGGCGTTTGCGGTTCGGTGCTGAACCTGTTCGAGCAATCGAAACTCAATCACCATACCGGGGTGGTAGGCGGCGTGCTCGGCGAAGAATGCGGTGCCTTGCTGAGGGAGTTCTTTGCCGAAAGGCGCCGGGCCGCGATGCTGCGCGGCAGGGTGGTTGACAGCGAGCACGGCGGCGAATGATGGCATGCCTATTGCCTTCAAATGGCAGGCGCGCGGCGAGCACCATTTTGCACCATGACACCGCATGCACAGCGGCATCCGCATTTCGCGCTGACTGACGAGGAAAACTTGCCAACTGTCCAAGCCAACGGCATCACCATCGCCTACGACACCATGGGCGATCCGCGCAACGAGACCATGCTCCTGATCGCCGGGCTCGGACTGCAGCTTATCTCCTGGCCGGATGCGTTTTGCCAGGCGCTGGTGGCCCAGGGTTATCATCTGGTCCGCTTCGATAATCGCGACAGCGGCCTGTCATCGAAGATGCGCGAAATGGGCAGGCCCAATCTCGCCATGGCCTTCGTCAGCTCCATGTTCCACATGCCGGTCAAGACGCCTTACACGCTCGACGACATGGCCGACGACGCGCTCGGCCTGCTCGACGCGCTCGGCATCGACAAGGCGCACATCATCGGCGTTTCCATGGGCGGCATGATCGGCCAGACCATCGCCGTCAAGGCGCCGCAGCGGGTGATTTCGCTGACTTCCATCATGTCCACCAGCGGCCGCCCGGGGCTCCCGGGGCCCACACTGGCAGCGAATGCAGCGCTGATGTCGCAGCCGAATAATCCACGCGATATCGACAGCGTCATCGACCACATGGTGCGCACCTATCAGGTGCTTTCCAGCCCCGGCTATCCCACGCCGCCGGCTAGGCTGCGCGAGCAGGTGGCGGCCGAGATCAGACGAAGCCTCTATCCCAGCGGCACCGGGCGGCAACTGATGGCGATCGCCGCCGCCGGGGACCGCTGGCGGCAACTGCGCCATATCCAGGCGCCCACTCTGGTGATACACGGCAGCGACGATCCGCTGGTTCCCCTCGTTGCCGGACGGGATGCGGCCTTGCTCATACCCGGCGCCAAGTTCCATGAAGTCAAGGGCATGGGCCATGACCTGCCGCCCGGTCTCGACGTGATTCTCGCCGGCCTGATCGCCGCGCACTGCCGCGCGGCCGGCGACCCGGAGAGGCGCAGGGCCTGAATGGCGGCGGACGGTTTCGACATCGCGCGCTGGCGCGGCGGACTGGATGGCCATGCCATAGGCATCGTGGCGCCGGGCGGCTACGCACCCGATCCGACGGCAGTAGCGGTAGCCGTGGATCGTCTGCGAGCGCTTGGCGCTCGCGTGAAACTCTTCTGCGCGCCCCACGAAAGAAATGAACGCTTCAGCGCGCCCGACGGAGCCCGGGCAAGGGCGCTCCACGATGCCTTCGCCGATCCGGATGTCAGCCTGGTGCTGGCCCTGCGCGGCGGCTATGGCGCCACCCGCCTGCTGCCGCTGCTCAATTTCGAACGGCTGCAGCAAAACCGGAAACTGTTGATCGGCCACAGCGACATCACCGCACTCCAACTGGCGTTGCTGGCCAAAGCCGGCATGCCCTCGCTTTCCGGTCCCATGATCTGCGACGACTTCACCCGCGACATGCCAAGCCGCTTCATGCTCGATCATTTTCTCGGCTTGCTGCGTGGCGGGCATGCGGTCGAATTCGCCGCGGCGGGCAGCGCGCCGATGGAAGCGGAAGGCATGCTCTGGGGAGGCAACCTCGCCATGCTGACCCATCTCGCCGGCACGCCATACTTCCCGCAGGTCGAGGGCGGCATCTTGTTCGTCGAAGATGTGAACGAGCATCCGTACCGGGTGGAACGCATGCTGCTGCAGCTGATGCATGCCGGTGTGCTGCAACGGCAGAAGGCGCTGCTGCTGGGCGACTTCTCGCTCTATCGCCTCAGCGATTACGACAATGGCTACGACTTCGACGCCATGCTGCGCCATCTGCGATCAAGCCTCGCCATCCCGGTGCTCACCGGCCTGCCTTTCGGCCACATCCGCGACAAAGCCAGCCTGCCGGTGGGTGTGAAGGCCCGCCTGGTCAGCGACCGTTCGAAGACGCGCCTGTCGTTTCCCGGATTCTCCGTGCCGGCCGCCTCAGCCGAGCGCTGATACGGCGAAGCGCGATTTCAATACAAACGTGTCGCCCTCGTTCAGGATGGCGAGGCCGGGCTGGCCCGGCATGTGAAAGGCATCGATAGGCTGGGTGATGGGTTCCAGGCAGAAGAAGGGCAGGTCGGGCGGGCGGTACATCAGGCTGTATCCGTTGCAGTCATCCATCGTCATGGTGATGCTGATGCCGCGGTCGGGATAGGAAATCACCGATTCCCCGATCCAGCCGGTGAAGCAGTTGTCGATCAGCGGGCCTTGCAGCGGCGCCGGCTGGTTGTAATCCCAAGTCGGCGGAAACTCGGTAGTGTGACTGACCGGGATCGGATCGTCGCCCGCCAGCCAGACGCCGTCGCAGGGGGATTGCAGCAGGGTGCGTTCATTGCGCACGAAGTAGGGATGCAGGCCGAGTCCATAAGGCAGCGGCTTCTCGCCATGATGGGTGACCGACAGCTCGATGCGCAGGGCATGCGGTTCCAGGATGAAGCGCTGGGTGCTGCGATAGTCGTAGGGATCGCCATCGAAGCGGTGCGATTCCAGCGCCAGGGTGATCGCACCATCGCCCTGGTCCTGCACCTGCCACGGCTGCATCCAGCCGTCGCCATGGATGGGATAGGCCTCGCCCGGCTTGTTCAGCTTCACCGGATGAAACACGCCGTCATGTTCGAAGCCGCCGCCGGTGATGCGGTTGGACCAGGGGACCAGCGGAAAGCAGGCGAACGAATAACGCTCCTCGGATTGTCCATCCCAGGGTCGGAAGAGCGGCGCCCATGCATCTCCGGCTTTCCAGTCCCATGCGGCGACGCTGCCGCCGAGCGAGGGAATCAGGCGCAGGCGCTGCTTGCCCGCTTCGAGCGTGATGATGTCGGCGGTCATGATGCTCCGGTGTCCGATGCGGTTGGCGGCCTCAGCCGCGGAAGGGATGGGGCGGCACGCCGGCGACGTCGAGCCCGATCGCGAACAGCCCGCCTGCCTGCGGCTCCTTCGCCAGCTGTTCCGGCGACAGGCCGACGGCGGCGGAGGTGATGTACAGCGTCTTCAAATCCGGGCCGCCGAAGGCGCAGCTGGTGATCTGGCTGCAGGGCAGCGCAATCGTCTGCAGCACCTTGCCCTGCGGATCGTGGCGCGTGATCCTGCTCGCGCCCCAGTGCGCGATCCAGAGGCCGCCCTCGGCGTCGGTGGTCATGCCGTCGGGCGAGCCGTCTTCCGGACCGAACTGCAGGAACAGGCGCTTGTTGCCGGCTTCGCCGGTGTCGGGATCGAAGTCGAAGGCGTAGACACGGCCGTTCACGCTGTCGTTGTGGTACATGGTGCGGCCGTCGCCTGACCAGGCCGGCCCGTTGGTGACCACATAGCCGCTGTCCACCTGCACATGGCCGTGCTCCTGCGTGTATCGGTAGAGGGAGCCGGTCGGTTCCTTGCCGTCGAAATGCATGGTGCCGGCCCAGAAGCGGCCGCGGCTGTCGCACTTGCCGTCGTTGAAGCGGTTGCCCGGCTGGTCGTGCTCCACTTGATGCAGCGGCGTCAGTTCGCCGCTGGCGGGATCGAAGCGGGCAAAGCCATGGCGCAGGGTCACCATCAGGCCGTTGCCGTCGGCGCGCTCGGCCAGCGTAGAAATGTTTTGCTCGAATTGCCAGGTGCGCCGCCCGTCGCGCGGGGAGAAGCGGTGCAGGCGATGGCCGAGGATGTCGACCCAGTACAGCGCCTGCTCGCGCACCGACCACATCGGCCCTTCGCCCAGCTGGGCATGGGCATCCCATACGCACTCCAGGCGGTTCATGTCGATCATGACGAACTCCTTGGGTCCGGATAATGCATGAACATGTCCCCGCGCTAGTGCGATTCGCGCGGCACGGGCGCGCCGCTGCTGCCGACCAGGAAATCGAGATCGGCGCCGAGATCAGCCCCGAGCACATGGTCGCAATAGAGCCGGGCGTAGCCGCGTTCCGGCTTCGGCGGTGGGACCCACTCGGCCTTGCGCCGCTGCAGTTCTTCGTCGCTCACTTCCAGGTTCAGGCGGCGCGTTTCAACGTCGAGTTCGATCATGTCGCCGTCCCGCACCAGCGCCAGGGGGCCGCCTGCCGCCGCCTCCGGCGAGGTATGCAGCACGACGGTGCCGTAGGCGGTGCCGCTCATGCGCGCGTCGGAAATCCGCACCATGTCGGTGATGCCCTTCTGCAGCACCTTGCGCGGCAGCGGCATGTTGCCGACCTCCGCCATGCCCGGATAGCCGCGGGGGCCGCAATTCTTCAGCACCATCACGCAGTTCTCGTCCACGTCCAGCGCCGGGTCGTCCACCCGCTCGCGGAAATGCTCGATGTTCTCGAACACCACCGCGCGGCCGCGGTGCTTGAGCAGGTGCGGCGAAGCGGCGGACGGCTTGATCACCGCGCCGTTCGGCGCCAGGTTGCCCTTGAGGATGGCGATGCCGGCCTTGTCCTTGAACGGCTGCTCAAGCGGCATGATGACGTCGCGGTTGTAGCAGGGCGCATCGGCGATGTTCTCGGCGATGGTCCTGCCGTTCACGGTGAGGGCATCGCCATGCAGCAGGTGCTGGATCTCGCGCATTACCGCCGGCACGCCGCCGGCATAGAAGAAGTCTTCCATCAGAAATTCGCCCGACGGCTGTAGGTTGACGAGGCAGGGCAGGTGGCTGCCGATGCGGTCGAAGTCTTCCAGCTTCAGGTCCACGCCGATGCGGCCGGCGATCGCCAGCAGGTGCACCACCGCATTGGTGGAGCCGCCGATGGCCGCGTTCACCCGGATCGCGTTCTCGAAGGCTTCGCGCGTCAGAATGCGGTCCATGGTGAGGTTTTCCTTCACCATTTCCACAATGCGGCGGCCGCTCAACTGAGCGATGCGGTTGCGGCGCGTATCCGGCGCTGGAATCGCGGCATTGCCGGGCAGCGACATCCCGAGCGCTTCCACCATGCTGGCCATGGTCGATGCCGTTCCCATGGTCATGCAGGTGCCGGCAGAGCGGTTCATGCATGCCTCGGCTTCGGTGAATTCCGCCTGCGTCATGGTGCCGGCCCGTACCATCTCCGACATCTGCCATACGCCGGTGCCGGAACCGATGTCCTTGCCGCGGAATTTGCCGTTGAGCATGGGCCCGCCGGAGACGCCGATGGTCGGCAGGCCGCAGCTGGCGGCGCCCATCATGAGCGACGGCGTGGTCTTGTCGCAGCCCATCAGCAGCACCACGCCATCGATCGGGTTGCCGCGGATCGACTCTTCCACGTCCATGCTGGCGAGATTGCGAAACAGCATGGCGGTCGGCCGCAGCTGGGTTTCGCCGAGCGACATCACCGGGAACTCGAGCGGGAAGCCGCCCGCCTCAAGCACTCCGCGCTTGACGAACTCGGCCAGCTCGCGGAAATGACTGTTGCAAGGCGTGAGTTCCGACCAGGTATTGCAGATGCCGATCACCGGCCGGCCATCGAATTCATCCTGCGGGTGTCCCGCCTTGGCGGTCCAGCTTCGGTGCACGAAGCCATCGCGGTCCTGGTGGCCGAACCAGGCGGTACTGCGGCGCTTGGGATTTTGATTGCTCATGGAAGGGAGTGGGTTCTTGTCGTGAAGAAGCGCGGTTACGATCCGGCATCAATAGTGGAGTGGCCGGAAGAATGAAAGTTCAGGCAAGCCTGCCAGCAGCCGTTACGGCTCATTCGGATACTAGGCGTTGAGCATCGTCCGGGTTTGAGCCATCGCAAGGCGCGGCCGCTGCAGCCGAAAGGCGGGAACGGGAAGAGGGCAATGCCATCCAAGCTGCAGGGAAATTCTTGCCTCCGCTTACGGAGTCCGCCATGACATCAGCCAACCGCCCCCTGCTCGGCATCGACTGGGGCACCAGCAACCGCCGCGCCTATCTGCTCGATGCGCAAGGCGGCATCGCCGCCGAGCATGCGGACCATGCCGGCATCCTGCAGGTCAACGGCGACTTCGAGGCGTCGCTGCAGCAGCTGCTGCAAGCCATGAAGCTGGAGCAGGGCGCCGACATCGTGATGTCGGGCATGGTGGGCAGCCGAAACGGCTGGGTGCAGGTTCCCTATCTGCCGGTGACGCAGCCGCTGTCCGCCCTGGCACAGGCCATGACGCCGGTGCCGACCGCGCTGCCGGGCGTGCGTTGCCGCATCGTGCCCGGCTATACCTATATCGACCCGCAGGGCGTGCCGGACGTGATGCGCGGCGAGGAAGCGCAGATCTTCGGCGCCATGCGCATGGGCGCGCCGGATGGCTGGTACCTGCTGCCAGGGACCCACAGCAAATGGGCCGAGTTGCGCGGCGGCCGGCTGCTGCGCTTCCTCACCTTCATGACCGGCGAGCTGTACGCGCTGCTGTGCGAGCACGGCACGCTGTCCAAGGTCATCAACAGCCGGGAGCCGGTTCCGCTGGCCTTCGAAGCGGGCCTGAAGGCCAGCGCCCATGGCGAGTTCACCCATGCCGCGTTCGGCTGCCGGGCGCTGGTGGTCACCGACATGATGCCGCCCGAGCACGCGGCCTCCTACCTCTCCGGCCTGCTCATCGGCAGCGAGATCCACGACATCCTGCGCCGCGCCGGCAGCATGGACGCGCCGGTGCAGATCGTCGGCAGCCCCAGCCTTGCCGCCCGCTACGGACGGGCTTTGGACATCCTCGGCATGACCAGCCGCGCCTGGGACCCGGATCAGGTCTACCTCGCCGCCCTGCATGCCTTCTTCAAGGAAAGCGATCAGTCATGAACTACAATCTTCCTTCGCCTTATCCGCTGGTCGCCATCCTGCGCGGCCTGACGCCGGCGGAAGCGCCGGAATTCGGCCGCATCCTGTTCGATGCCGGCTTCCGCCTGCTGGAGGTACCGCTGAACCGGCCCGGCGCGATCGAAGCGATGCGCGAACTGATCAGGATCGCGCCGGCCGACGCCATCATCGGCGGCGGCACCATGCTGACCCTGCAGCATGTGGAACAGGTGCATGAGGCCGGCGGCCGCCTGATGGTCTCGCCCAACTGCGAGCCGGAAGTGATCGCCTATGCGGTCGGCAAGGGCATGCTGGCGCTGCCCGGGGTGGCCACGCCGACCGAAGCCTACCGCGCCCTGCAGGCGGGAGCGCACGGCTTGAAGCTGTTCCCCGCCGAGATGCTGCCGCCCTCGGTGGTGAAGGCGATGGTGTCCATCCTGCCGCCGGACACGCCGGTCATGCCAGTGGGCGGCGTCAGCCCGGAAAACATGGCGGCCTTCGCCGCCGCCGGCGCCACCGGCTTCGGCATCGGCAGCGCCCTCTACAAGCCGGGTATCGATGCCGCCGGCCTGAAGAAGTCGGCGGAAGCGTTCATGCGCGCCCGGGCCGCCTTGCCGGCTCGATAAGCCAGCCTGGCAACTCGGCCTGCGCCGGCGGGGAGGTCGGCTGGAGCCGCATGGAATGCTAGAATAGCGGGTTAATCCGAATTCCACCGCAAAAGGCATTTCCGTGCTATCAACAGCCAACATCACCATGCAGTTCGGCGCCAAGCCGCTGTTCGAAAACATCTCCGTCAAGTTCGGCGAAGGCAACCGCTACGGCCTGATCGGCGCCAACGGCTGCGGCAAGTCGACCTTCATGAAGATCCTCGGCGGCGACCTGGAGCCGTCCTCCGGCACCGTCATGCTCGACCAGAACGAGCGTCTCGGCAAGCTGCGCCAGGACCAGTTCGCCTACGAGGAAATGCGGGTGCTGGACGTGGTGATGATGGGCCACACCGAGATGTGGGCGGCGATGAGCGAGCGCGACGCCATCTACGCCAACCCCGAGGCCACTGACGATGACTACATGCGCGCCGCCGACCTGGAAGCGAAGTTCGCCGAGTACGACGGCTACACCGCCGAAGCCCGCGCCGGCGAACTGCTGCTCGGCGTCGGCGTGCCGCTGGACCAGCACCAGGGCCCGATGAGCAACGTCGCTCCCGGCTGGAAGCTGCGGGTGCTGCTGGCGCAGGCGCTGTTCTCCAACCCGGACATCCTGCTGCTCGACGAGCCGACCAACAACCTCGACATCAACACCATCCGCTGGCTGGAAAACGTGCTCAACGAGCGCAATTCCACCATGATCATCATTTCCCACGACCGCCACTTCCTGAACCAGGTCTGCACCCACATGGCGGACATGGACTACGGCACGCTGAAGATCTACCCCGGAAACTACGACGACTACATGCTGGCCTCGTCGCAGGCGCGGGCCCAGGTCATGGCGGCCAATGCCAAGGCCAAGGAGCGGGTGGCGGAACTGCAGGAATTCGTGCGCCGCTTCTCGGCCAACAAGTCCAAGGCGCGCCAGGCCACGTCGCGCGCCAAGCAGATCGAGAAGATCAAGGTCGAAGACCTCAAGCCGTCCAGCCGGCAGAATCCCTTCGTACGCTTCGAAGGCGAAAAGAAGCTGCATCGCCAGGCGGTGGAAGTGGAAGGCCTGTCCAAGGCTTACGACCGCACGCTGTTCGCCAACTTCAACATGCTGGTGGAAGCCGGCGAGAAGATAGCCATTATCGGCGCCAACGGCGCCGGCAAGACCACGCTGCTGCGCTGCATTGGCGGGAACGTCTGCGGCATGGAGCCGGACCGCGGCGTATCGAAGTGGGCCGAGCATGCCAACATCGGCTACATGCCGCAGGACCCGACCGATGAATTCGCCGAGGACACCAACCTGACCGACTGGATGGGCCGCTGGACCAAGGAAGGCGACGACGACCAGGCGGTGCGCTCCATCCTCGGCCGGCTGCTGTTCTCCGGCGACGACGTGAGGAAGTCGGTCAAGGTGCTGTCTGGCGGCGAGAAGGGCCGCATGATGTACGGCAAGCTCATGCTCGGCCGCCACAACGTGCTGCTGCTCGACGAGCCGACCAACCACATGGACATGGAATCCATCGAGTCGCTCAACATCGCGCTGGAAAAATATGCCGGCACGCTGATCTTCGTCTCCCACGACCGGGAGTTCGTGTCCTCGCTCGCCACCCGCATCCTGGAGGTGAAGGATGGCCAGGTGATCGACTTCCAGGGCGGCTACGAAGACTATCTGAGCAGCCAGGGCATCGAATAAGCCCGTTGTCGTTTTTCCATTGAAATCCGCTGTTTCCCACGCACATAGCAGGTGCCGGCAAGCTGCCGGTGCCCAGGGGTGATGCCCGATTACTTCCGGATACCAGACCATGCAAATTCAACCGATCAAGACCGTCGAATTTGAACGCCCGCAGATGGAACAGGGCATCAGCTGCGTCGCCAACGCCTGGGCGCGCGTGCCGGCCGATGTGTCGCCCGCCGAAAGAGGGGCGATGAAGGACCGCATTCGCCACCTGCTGAAGGAAAAGCAGGCGGTGCTGGTGGCGCACTACTACGTCGATGCCGACCTGCAGGACCTGGCGGAGGAAACCGGCGGCTGCGTCTCCGACTCGCTGGAGATGGCCCGCTTCGGCCGCGACCATCCGGCCAAGACCCTGGTGGTGGCGGGCGTGCGCTTCATGGGCGAGACCGCCAAGATCCTGAGCCCGGAAAAGCGCATCCTGATGCCTGACCTGGACGCCACCTGCTCGCTCGATCTCGGCTGCCCGGCGGACGAGTTCAACGCCTTCTGCGATGCCCACCCGGACCGCACCGTGGTGGTCTACGCCAATACCAGCGCGGCGGTGAAGGCCCGCGCCGACTGGATGGTGACCTCGTCCATCGGACTGGAGATCGTGCAGCACCTGCATGCGCAGGGCAAGAAGATCCTGTGGGCGCCGGACAAGCACCTCGGCAGCTATATCCAGAAGAAGACCGGCGCCGACATGCTGCTGTGGCAGGGTTCCTGCCTGGTGCATGACGAGTTCAAGGGCGTGGAACTGGAACTGCTGAAGCGCGAGCATCCGAAGGCGAAGATCCTGGTGCATCCCGAGTCGCCGGAAGCGGTGGTGGCGCAGGCCGACGTGGTCGGCTCCACCTCGCAGCTGATCGCCGCGGCCCAGAATCTGGACGCGAAGGAGTTCATCGTCGCCACCGACAACGGCATCCTGCACAAGATGCGCATGGCCGCCCCGGGCAAGATCTTCATCGACGCGCCCACCGCCGGCAACAGCGCCACATGCAAGAGCTGCGCCCATTGCCCCTGGATGGCGATGAACGGCCTGCAGAACCTCATCGACGTGCTGGAAACCGGCCGCAACGAGATTCATGTCGATCCGGCCGTCGGCCGCCAGGCGAAGGTGTGCATCGACCGCATGCTGGACTTTGCGGCTGCGCGCAAGGCGAATGTGCGGCCGGGCAGCGATCTGGCGAAGGAGCAGAAGCTGTTTGCCGGGGTGGGGCCGGCTTGATTTAGCTTTGCACTCTCAAATTACAGAATAGCTACAACATGCAATGCCGTTCAGTGAAAAGCTGAACGGCATTCTTATTTTGTGAATTTTGAGCGGTGTTATCGTCGGTGAAGATACAAGCGTAAAAGTGCGATGGTTGGCGCCGATCTACCTCATCCGCTTCAACCACAACTTCGCCCACGAAGCGTTTGTCTATTTGACCCTGTAAATCGGTTCTGCAAATTCAATTGGTACAATTTGTGCAGTTGCGTCAGTGGCCGAGTTTCCAGTGAACGCCAATACCTTGAGCTCGCCATTCGCTAATCTGATGACTGTCCCAGAGTGTCCGCCACCAGAAAGAATCGCAATATCGCCAGGTTGAGCTTCTGAGGCCTTGACCACCGTACCATTCTTTTTGACATCGGCAACCATGGCGGGAATGTAGGAAGGCGGTGTTCCAACGGTCCTTAGTCCCGCGCGGACCCGAAGGTAATTCACCATGGCGGCACAGATTTGAGTGGCAGGAAGTGTGTACGGTAGCTTCAGTGCTTTCGAAATTGCTTGTAGTCGAGCCGCATCAAGATACACACTCTCGTACGTCCAACTATAGTGATTACTTTGCTGTGCTTTCTTTAACACCGAAAAAACTCCAAATTCATTTAGTAGTTTCTCTGCTTCTTGCTGAACTCGGGCCGTCTTACTTGATGTAGCTATTTGGTAGGGGATAATTGTTCCATCATTACCTGCTAAGTTACCGGCAACAAGTACAGGATTATTTGGTGAGGATTGAAGATTTTGATTCACATTCCTACTCTCGATGACTCTAAGTCCCATGGTTTCTCCTTTGTTGACAAGCTACGGCATCTATCAAGATCAATTAAAGGCTTGCACGCAGCAAGCCAGTGAATCAATCAATAAATCGAGCGTCACAACTTAAAAATCAAAAAATATTCGTTGACTATTTACTGAATCGAAAGATGCGCTTCACGCTCTCGATCCGTATGATTTGAACCACCACTTCATGTGTTAATTCGCCAGTGAATGCCAAGACCTTCAATTGTCCGTTCGGCAATCTGATCACTGTTCCCGAGTGAGTGTCATTTAAAAGTACTGCAATATCACCGGGCCGCGCTTGCGCTTTTCCCACTTCTATTGCGTCTTTCCTTGCTGCTTTAATCATGTCAGGGACATAGGAGGGGGTAATCCCAACAGGGTGCAAGCCCCCACTGACACGAATGAAATTTGTCATGGTTGCGCAAATCTGATTGGCTGGAACAGGACCAGGCAGTCCAATCGCCTTTGAAATTTGTGCTAAGCGAGCCGGAGTGATTTGTACCGTGACTTCGGTCCAATCTCTGGGATCGGACGATTTGTCGTCTTGGGCTTTATTCAGTATAGAAGAAGCGCCAAGTTGCTGTAGAAAACTTACCGCTGCTTGCTGGATTTTTGTCTCGGAATTCGCCGTGCCAAGTCGGTAAGGCAGCATTGTGCCGTCTGCACCCGGCATGCCCGCAACAAGTACAGGACTTGAGCTTGAAGTTATTGGATTTCGAATGATAGACGCGCTTTCGATCGCTCTTGTACTCATGTCTTATCCCGAATTAAGCAGAAAAAGTTTCTACCGAAGTCGAACCGGGACGAGCAAATTGCATGCCAGTTTATTTCTCGCAAGGAATGGATGCAGCTGCCGAATCCGCATTGATTGGCTGGGAGAGGAAGAGATTCTTGATCCCTTCACCAAGCATCTAATAAGGATGTAGTTGCTACGCCGGCAAATTAAACTTGAAAGTTAAAGGAGGCGCTGAGCCGATTGTGGATGCAAATGTTGCTGGCAGTTGTGCAAAGCAGCTTCAGCTTGGCAGACCTGCTCGATCAAAATGATTCGCTTCTCGATTTCGAAGTGATGCGAGGACTATAGTTTCGAAGAGGCGGCCACCTTACCCAGAAATGGAAATGGAATGATGTGGCGGCCGATGGACGCGGTAGTCGGACGACCAGCGAGCTAATCTGAAGCCAACTGGCCGAGCACCTGTTCGTTATATCCCGATGCTCTCCCGACTCGCCCGCCGCGCAGGCGTCAGCACCGTCGGCAGCGCCTTCGGCAAGGTATTAGGAAAATCCCGGCTGTAATGCAGCCCGCGGCTCTCCCGCCGCTGCAGCGCGCTGTCCACCATCAGCGTCGCCACGTCCACCAGATTGCGCAGTTCCAGCAGGTCGCGGGTGATGCGGAACTTGTCGTAGTACTCGTAGATTTCGTCGCGCAGCAGGCGCAGGCGGTGGTGCGCCCGTTCCAGTCGCTTGTTGGTGCGCACGATGCCGACGTAATTCCACATGAAGCGGCGCAGCTCGTCCCAGTTCTGGGTGATGACGACTTCCTCGTCCGCGTCGGTGACGCGGCTTTCGTCCCAGGCCGGCAGATCGGGCAGCGCGGAAACAGCATCAGCCTCGATATGCTGGGCAGCAGAACGACCGAGCACCACGCACTCCAGCAGCGAGTTGCTGGCGAGGCGGTTGGCGCCATGCAGTCCGGTATAGGCGGTTTCGCCGACGGCGTAGAGGCCGGGCAGGTCGGTGCGGCCGCTCATGTCGGTCACCACGCCGCCGCAGGTGTAGTGCGCCGCCGGCACCACCGGGATCGGCTGGCGGGTGATGTCGATGCCGAACTCCAGGCAGCGCGCATGGATGGTCGGGAAGTGCTCCTTGATGAATGCCGACGGCTGGTGGCTGATGTCGAGCTCGACGTAATCCAGGCCGCGCTTCTTCATCTCGTAATCGATGGTGCGGGCGACGATGTCGCGCGGCGCCAGTTCGGCGCGCTCGTCATGTTCCGGCATGAAGCGCTTGCCTGCAGCGGCGCCCGCCTGCGGCGGCAGCTTCAGGATGCCGCCTTCGCCGCGCACCGCCTCGCTGATGAGGAAGGACTTGGCGAAGGGATGGTAGAGGCAGGTCGGATGGAACTGCACGAACTCCATGTTCGCCACGCGGCAGCCGGCGCGCCAGGCCATAGCGATGCCGTCGCCGGTGGCGGTGTCCGGATTGGTGGTGTAGAGATAGACCTTGCCGGCGCCGCCGGTGGCCAGCACGGTATGCGGCGCGGCCAAGGTCTTCACCTCGCCGCTGTTGACGTCCTGCACGTAGAGGCCGACGCAGCGCGGCGTGCCGTCCGCGCCGGGCAGGCGGTCGGAACGGATCACGTCGATGGCGCAATGGTCTTCCAGCACGGTGATGTTCGGATGCTGGCGCACCTTCTGCTCCAGCGTCACCTGAACCGCATGGCCGGTGGCGTCGGCGGCATGGATGATGCGCCGCTGGCTGTGACCGCCTTCGCGGGTGAGGTGGTAGCCGAGCTCGGCGGCCGGATCGGGCGTGAAGGGCACGCCTTGCTCGATCAGCCAGTCGATCGCCTCGCGCCCATGCTCGACGATGTAGCGGGTGGCCGCCTCGTCGCACAGGCCGGCGCCGGCGATCAGCGTGTCCTGCACATGCTGCTCATGGCTGTCGCCGGAATCGAGCACCGCCGCGATGCCGCCCTGGGCCCAGTCGCTCGCGCCGTCCAGCATCTTGCGCTTCGAAATCACCACCACCTTGCGCGACTTCGCGAGGTGCAGCGCCACCGAGAGACCGGCCAGACCGGTGCCGATAATTGCCACGTCGAATTTCATAGAGTAGGGTACGAGCTTCGTTGCCATCGATTGAACAAGGGCGCCATCTTATCATCGGGAAAAAATGCCTGCGGCAGCCCCTACCAGAGAAGAGGACATGAGGAGAATACTGAAAAAGATCGGCCTTGGCGCGCTGCTGCTGGCGCTGATCGTCGTGGCATCCTCGGCGCTGGTGCTGGGCTGGTATGCCCGCGCCAGTCAGCCGCGCATCGACGGCACGCTGAAGCTCGACGGCCTGACCGCGCCGGTGGACATCGTGCGCGATGCACACGGCATCCCGCACATCTACGCCGCCGCCAGCGCCGACGCCTATTTCGCCCTCGGCTTCGTGCATGCCCAGGACCGGCTGTGGCAGATGGAAATGAACCGGCGCATTGCCGCCGGCCGGGTGGCCGAAATCCTCGGGCCGAACGCGCTCGACGCCGACCGCTTTCTGCGCACCCTGGGCGTGCGCCGCAATGCCGAGCAGATCTATGCCCGCCTCGCGCCGGATGCCCGCGCCGCCCTCGATGCCTATGCCCGCGGCGTCAATGCCTTCATCGACGGCCAGCAAAGGCCGCGTCCGCCGGAGTTCATCCTCACCGGCGCGCTGCCGCCGGAGCCGTGGCACCCGGCCGACTCCATCGCCTGGCAAACCATGATGGCCTGGGACCTGAGCGCGAACTGGGGGCAGGAAGTGCTGCGCATGCGCCTGGCGCAGCGGTTGACGCAGGAGCAGATCAACGCCTTCCTGCCGCCGTATCCCGGCGATGTGCCGCTGCAGACGCGCGATCTGCCCAGCCTTTACCGCCAGCTGGCGGCGCTGACGGATCAGATGGAAAAAGTGGTCGCGGCGGCGCCTGTCGGACTGCGCGAAGGCATGGGGTCGAACAACTGGGTAGTGTCGGGCGCACACACGGCTTCCGGCAAGCCGCTGCTCGCCAACGACCCGCATCTCGGCCTGTCGGCGCCGGCGCTCTGGTATTTCGCGCATCTGTCGGCGCCGGGCATGAACGTGATCGGCGCCACGCTGCCGGGCCTGCCGGCGGTGGTCCTCGGGCGCAATGACCGCATCGCCTGGGGCTTCACCAATACCGCGTCCGACGTGCAGGACCTCTACCTGGAGCGCATCAATCCGGACAACCCGAACCAGTACCGCACGCCCGACGGCTGGGCGGAATTCGCCACCCGCCAGGAAACGCTGCGCGTAAAGGGCGCTCCCGACGAAATCCTTACCGTGCGCGAGACCCGCCACGGTCCGGTGGTGAGTGGCGCGCTGCCCGTCATCGGCCGCGCAGGCCTTGATGTAAAAACCCATGCCGTGTCCTTTGCCTGGTCCGCGCTGCGGCCGGACGACCTCACCGTGCAGGCGGGCATACGCGTCGGCCTGGCGCGCAACTGGCAGGACTTCACGTCGGCGCTGAAAGCGTTCTCCTCGCCGCAGCAAAACATGGTGTATGCCGATGTCGACGGCAAAATCGGCTTCATTGCGCCCGGACGGGTGCCGCTGCGCAAGGCGGAGAACGACCTCATGGGGCTGGCGCCGGCGCCCGGTTGGGACGCCCGCTACGACTGGGATGGCTTCATTCCGTTCGAGGCGCTGCCGATAAGCGTCAACCCCGCCTCCGGCATGCGGGCGACCGCCAATGAAAAAATCGTTGCCGACGACTATCCGTATTACCTAACCAGTGAATGGGCGCTGCCGTATCGTGCCGAACGAATACATTCCTTGCTGGCCGCCAGAGGCAAGCATGACCTGGAAAGCTTCATCGCCATGCAGGCAGACGTGGTCTCGCTCGCTGCCCGGCAATTGCTTCCCTTCATGCGCAAGGCGCAGCCGCAGTCCGAGCGCGGGCGGCGCGCGCTGGAAATGCTTCGTGATTGGGATGGCACGATGGGAGCGGAACGCGCCGAGCCGCTGATTTTCAACGCCTGGCTGCGCGCTGCGACGCGCGACATGTTTGCCGACGTCCTGGGCGATGCGCTGATGCGGGACTATTGGGACCTGCGCAATGTCCATCAGCCCCTGCTGAATGCGCTCGCCGACCCGGCCGGCAAGGGACAATGGTGCCGCAAGCCGGAAAGGGCGGCGGCCACGCCGGAGCAGGCATGCCTGGATCTGGTGTCGCGCGCGCTGGAGACGGCACTGGAGGAAATGGAGAAGCGCCACGGCAAGGACATGGCGTCCTGGCGCTGGGGCGAGGCGCACCAGGCGCGTTCGGAGCATCGGCCCTTCGGCCGCGTGCCGCCGCTGGACCGGCTGTTCGATATCCGGGTGGCGTCGCCGGGCGATGCCTATACCGTCAACGTCGGCCGTTTCAGCATGCGCGACGACAAGGCGCCTTTCGTCAACCGGCATGCCGCCAGCCTGCGCGCAATTTATGACCTGTCGGACCCGGAGCGCTCGCTGTTCATGCATTCCACCGGCCAGTCCGGCAATGTGTTCTCGCCGCTGTACCGCAATTTCGTCCAGCCCTGGGCGGCGGTGCAGTATGTTCCGATGCAGACGCGGCGCGAGCAGGTGGAAAGGAACCGGCTCGGCCTGCTGCGCTTGACGCCCTGATCAATGGCCTTCTGGTTTCGCCCCGGTCAGGCCTTGACCGGGCGCACCAGCGAAGCCGCCTGCTTGGCCCGCTGGCGGGCGGTCTCGACATTCTCCGCCGCGGCCAGCGCCACGCCCATGCGGCGCCTTTCGAAGGATTCCGGCTTGCCGAACAGGCGGATGTCGGCGCCCGGCACGGCCAGCGCCTCGGCCACGCCTTCGAAGGCGATGCCCTTGGCTTCATGGCCGCCGTAGATGACGGCGGAGGCGCCCGGCGCGCGCAGGGCGGTGTTCACCGGCAGGCCGAGGATGGCCTTGGCATGCAATTCGAATTCGCTCTGCACCTGGCTGGCCATGGTGACCATGCCGGTGTCGTGCGGGCGCGGGCTGACTTCAGAGAACCAGACCATCTCGCCCTTGACGAAGAGCTCCACGCCGAAGATGCCGAGGCCGCCGAGATTGTCGGTGACCTTCTTCGCGATCTCCCGCGACTTGCGCAGCGCTTCCGGATGCATCGGATGCGGCTGCCACGACTCCACATAGTCGCCCTTGACCTGCACGTGGCCGATCGGCTCGCAGAAATGCGTCACCGGCAAGCCGCCCTCCAGGGCGCGCACCGTCAGCTGGGTGATTTCGTAATCGAAGTCGATGAAGCCCTCGACGATGACCCGGCCGGCATCGACGCGCCCGCCTGCAGCGGCGTAGTCCCAGGCGGCGTCAACCTCGTCCGGACCGTCCACCTTCGACTGCCCCTTGCCGGAGGAAGACATCACCGGCTTCACCACGCAGGGAAAGCCAACCTCGGCGCAGGCCGCCTTGAGCTCATCGAGGCTGTCGGCGAAGCGGTAGGGCGAGGTCGGCAGGCCGAGTTCCTCGGCGGCGAGGCGGCGTATGCCTTCGCGGTTCATGGTCAGCCAGGCGGCGCGGGCGGTGGGAATGACGGTGGCCTTGCCGGCCGTCTCCAGCTCCACCAGGGTCGGGGTGGCGATGGCTTCGATCTCCGGCACGATCAGGTCGGGCCGTTCCTGCTCGATCAGCGCAGCCAGCGCCTTGCCGTCGGTCATGTCGATCACATGGTAGCGGTGCGCGACCTGGTGTCCGGGCGCATTCGGATACCGGTCCACCGCGATGACTTCCACGCCCAGCCGCTGCAGCGAAATGATGACCTCCTTGCCGAGTTCGCCCGAGCCGAGCAGCATGACCTTGGTGGCGGAGGATGAAAGCGGAGTGCCGAGGCGGGAAGGAGTTTTCATGGGTCGTCGAAAGGAAAGAAGGGTGGAGAGGCACTTTGCCGTTTTGAAAGCGCGACGATAGCAAATTGCGGCGGATTTGGACAGCAAGGCTGCCGATCAGGGAAGAGCCGGTTCCGCAAAGAAAAAAGCCGCCGGCGAACCGGCGGCTTCGAGGGAAAGCCAGCGCTGCTTAGTCGTTGGCGTAGATGTTGCGGTCCTTGGTTTCGCGGATGAACAGCATGCCGATGACGAAGGTCGCCAGGGCGATGATGATCGGATACCACAGGCCGTAGTAGATGTCGCCCTTGTAGGCTACCAGCGCGAAGGCGGTGGTCGGCAGCAGACCGCCGAACCAGCCGTTGCCGATGTGGTAGGGCAGGGACATGGAGGTGTAGCGGATGCGGGTCGGGAACATCTCCACCAGCATCGCCGCGATCGGGCCGTACACCATGGTGACGTAGAGCACCAGGATCGTCAGCAGCAGCAGGACCATCGGCTTGTTCATCTGGGCCGGGTCGGCCTTGGACGGATAGCCGGCCGCCTTGATGGCGTCGCCGAGGTCCTTCTTGAAGGCCTTGTCCTTGGCAGCGGCTTCGTCCTTCGACAGGCCGGTGGCGTCGTAGCCCTGGATCACCTTGTCGCCGATCTTGATGGAGGCGATGGAGCCGGCCGGCGCGTCGACGGTGGTGTAGCTCACCGAGGATTGCGCCAGGACGGTGCGGGAAATGTCGCAGGAGGAGGTGAAGGTCTTGGTGCCGGTCGGGTTGAACAGGAACTGGCACTTGGCCGGGTCGGCGGTGACGACGACCGGGGAGTTCTTGATCGCGGTTTCCAGGGCCGGGTTGGCGTAGTGGGTCAGCGCGCTGAAGATCGGGAAATAGGTCAGCGCGGCCAGCAGGCAGCCGCCGAGGATGATGAGCTTGCGGCCGATGCGGTCGGACAGGGAACCGAAGACGATGAAGAACGGCGTGCCGATCACCAGAGAGGCGGCGATCAGCAGGTTGGCGGTGGAGCCGTCGACCTTCAGTGTCTGGGTCAGGAAGAACAGCGCGTAGAACTGGCCGGTGTACCAGACCACGGCCTGGCCGGCGGTCAGGCCGATGAGGGCCAGGATGACGATCTTCAGGTTGCCCCACTGGCCGAAGGCTTCGGAGAGCGGCGCCTTGGAGGTCCTGCCTTCAGCCTTCATCTTGGCGAAGGCGGGGGATTCGTTCATCGCCAGGCGAATCCAGACGGAAATCGCCAGCAGGAAGACCGAGATCAGGAACGGGACGCGCCAGCCCCATTCGGCGAAGGCGGTCTCGCCGACGGCGGTGCGGGTGCCGAGGATCACCATCAGCGACAGGAACAGGCCGAGGGTCGCGGTGGTCTGGATCCAGGCGGTGTAGGCGCCGCGCTTGCCGTCCGGCGCATGCTCGGCCACATACGTAGCCGCGCCGCCGTACTCGCCGCCGAGCGCCAGGCCCTGCAGGATGCGCAGCGAAATCAGGATGATCGGCGCGGCGATGCCGATCGAAGCGTAGGTGGGCAGCAGGCCGACGATGAAGGTCGACAGGCCCATGATCAGGATGGTGACCAGGAAGGTGTACTTCCGGCCAATCATGTCGCCCAGTCGGCCGAACACCAGGGCGCCGAAGGGACGGACGATGAAGCCCGCGGCGAAGGCCAGCAGGGCGAAAATGAAGGCGGTATTGGGATCGGTGCCGGCGAAGAACTGCTTCGCGATGATCGCGGCGAGCGAGCCGTAAAGATAGAAGTCGTACCATTCGAAAACGGTACCGAGCGAAGAAGCGAAAATTACTTTCCGTTCTTCGGCGGTCATTCCACGCGCAGCGGTAACTGTCGCCATGTGCATCTCCTCGTTGATTGAATTGGTGTGCGAAAGCGTGTCGGTCTACTTTGCCACCCATGCAGTCTGCGACGCGAAACTTACACGATGCTTTCTTCAAACTTACAGAAACTTACAAGGCGCGAGCGGGATCCGGGGTCACGAAAGCGCCTGCCGACACACCCGCCAAACCGGCTTCATGACCGTACCGCCTTGCTATACAATCTTTGCGAACGATCGTGCTAAAACTATGCTATTCTCGATTTCATCTTGCCCCTGCGGGCGGAGACAACCCCAGCAATAACAAAAGAAAGCGCAAGCCCGAACCGAGATTCGGCGGCAACGCTTCACCACCCAACATCCACAATTCAAGGAGCAAGCAATGACCGACGCCGTCATCGTATCCACCGCCCGCACGGGGCTGGCCAAGTCCTGGAAGGGCGCCTTCAACATGACCCACGGCGCCACGCTGGGCGGCCATGTCCTCAAGGCCGCCATCGAGCGCGCGAAGATCGACCCGGCCGAGGTGGAAGACGTGCTGATGGGCTGCGCCACGCCGGAAGGCGCCACCGGCAGCAACATCGCGCGCCAGATCGCGCTGCGGGCCGGCTGCCCGGTGAGCGTGCCCGGCATGACCATCAACCGCTTCTGTTCCTCCGGCCTGCAGACCATCGCGACCGCTGCCCAGCGCATCATCGCCGGCGAGGGCGACATCTACGCCGCCGGCGGGGTCGAATCCATTTCCTGCGTGCAGAACGAAGCCAACCGCCACATGATCGTGGACACCTGGCTCAAGCAGAACAAGCCGGAGGTCTACTGGCCGATGCTGCAGACCGCCGAAATGGTCGCCAAGCGCTACAACATCAGCAAGGAAGTGCAGGACGAATACGGCGTGCAAAGCCAGCAGCGGGCCGCCGCCGCCCAGGCCGCCGGCAAGTTCAACGACGAGATCGTGCCGATGACCACCATCATGGGCGTGGCCGACAAGGAATCCGGCATGCTGCTCACGCGTGAAGTCACTATCTCCGCGGACGAAGGCATCCGCGCCGACACCACTCTGGAAGGCGTATCCAAGATCCGCACCGCGCTGCCGGGCGGCGTCATTTCCGCCGGCAACGCAAGCCAGTTCTCGGATGGCGCCTCGGTCGCGATCGTAATGAACAGCAAGGTCGCCGAAGCCCGTGGCCTGCAGCCGCTCGGCATCTTCCGCGGCTTCGCCGTGGCCGGCTGCGAGCCGGACGAAATGGGCATCGGCCCGGTGTTCGCCATTCCCAAGCTGCTGAAGAAAACCGGCCTGACGGTCAACGACATCGATCTGTGGGAACTGAACGAAGCCTTCGCCGTGCAGGTGCTGTACTGCCGCGACAAGCTCGGCATCCCGGCCGACCGCCTCAACGTCAACGGCGGCGCCATCGCCGTCGGCCATCCCTATGGCGTCTCCGGCGCCCGACTGACCGGCCATGCGCTGATCGAAGGCAAGCGGCGCGGCGCCAAGTACGTCGTCGTCACCATGTGCATCGGCGGCGGCCAGGGCGCGGCCGGCCTGTTCGAAGTGGTCTGATCCGCTACACGTCGCCTTCCATCCGTCAAAGCGCCGTCCGCCGCCGTGCGGACGGCGGCAGCAGAGGCTTTCCATGCAATCCAAGATATTGTCCCGGCGCGACCTCGAATTCCTGTTGTATGAGTGGCTGGACGCCGAATCCCTGACCCGGCGCGAACGCTACGCCGACCACACCCTCGAAACCTTCAACGCCGCGCTCGACACCTGCGAGCGCATCGCCACCGACCTGTTCGCGCCGCACAACAAGAAGAGCGATCAGCAGGAGCCGCATTTCGACGGCGAGAAAGTGCACATCATTCCGGAAGTCAAGACGGCGCTGAAAGCCTTCTGCGAAGCCGGCCTGATGGCCGCCGGCCAGGATTACGACTTCGGCGGCATGCAGCTGCCGGTGCTGCTGGAGAAGGCCGGCTTCGCCTACTTCAAGGCGGCCAATGTCGGCACCTCGTCCTATCCCTTCCTCACCATCGGCAATGCCAACACGCTGCTCAAGTGCGGCACGCCGGAGCAGATCGAGACTTTCGTCAAGCCGATGCTGGAAGGCCGCTTCTTCGGCACCATGTGCCTGTCGGAGCCGCAGGCCGGCTCCTCCCTGTCGGACATCACCACCCGCGCCGAGCCGCAGCCGGACGGCACCTACCGCCTGCGCGGCAACAAGATGTGGATCTCCGCCGGGGAGCATGAGCTGTCGGAGAACATCGTGCATCTGGTGCTGGCGAAGGTGCCGGACGAGAACGGCAAGCTGATTCCCGGCGTGAAGGGCATCTCCCTGTTCATCGTGCCGAAGAAGCTGGTGAATGCGGACGGCACCCTGGGCGAGCGCAACGACGTGGTGCTGGCCGGACTGAATCACAAGATGGGTTACCGCGGCACGACGAACTGCCTGCTCAACTTCGGCGAAGGCAAGTACAAGCCGGGCGGACAGCCTGGCGCCGTCGGCTATCTTGTCGGAGAGGTCCACAAGGGCCTGGCCAACATGTTCCACATGATGAACGAGGCGCGCATCGGCGTCGGCCTCGGCGCGGTGGCGCTCGGCTACACCGGCTACCTGCATGCGCTGGAGTATGCGCGCGAACGGCCTCAGGGCCGGCATCCGCTGAACAAGGATGCGGCGCAGCCGCAGGTCCGCATCATCGAGCATACCGACGTCAAGCGCATGCTGCTGGCGCAGAAGGCCTATGTCGAGGGCGGCATGGCGCTGAACCTGTACTGCGCCCGGCTGGTGGACGAGGAGCGCACCGGCGAATCGGAAGAGGGCAGGCGGCAGGCATCGCTGCTGCTGGACATTCTCACGCCGATCGCCAAGTCCTGGCCCTCGCAGTGGTGCCTGGAAGCCAATGCCCTGGCCATCCAGGTCCACGGCGGCTACGGCTATACCCGCGAATACAACGTCGAGCAGTTCTATCGCGACAACCGCCTCAACCCCATCCACGAGGGCACGCACGGCATCCAGGGCCTGGATCTGCTCGGCCGCAAGGTGGTGATGCGCGACGGCGAGGCGTTCAAGGCGCTCGCCGCCGTGATGGAAAAGTCCATCACCCGCGCGCAGCAATCGCCAGAACTGGCCGCCCATGGCCGCGAACTCGGCGCCACCCTGCAGCGCGTCGCCAAGGTGACGCGGGCGCTGTACGCCGTCGGCGACCTGAACAAGACCCTGGCCAATGCCTCGGTTTACCTGGAAGCATTCGGCCACATGGTGGTGGCCTGGATCTGGCTAGAGCAGGCGCTTGCCGCCGAGGGCAAAGGCGGTCATGATGCCGACTTTTATCGCGGCAAGCTGCAGGCCTGCGCCTTCTTCTTCAAGTGGGAACTGCCGAAGGTGCATGCCCAGCTCGACCTGCTGCAATCCATCGACACCACCGCGCTCGACATGCGCGACGAATGGTTCTAACCGGAAAAGAAAGAAGCAAGATGCTGAAGCATATCGTGATGTGGAAACTGAAGGACGAAGCCGAGGGCGGCAACCGGGCGCGGAATGCGCAGCGCATGAAGGAGATGCTGGACGCCTGCGCGAACATCGTGCCGGGCATTCTGAAGTTCGAGGTGGCCCTGGCCCAGGAAGGGCTGGAAGCCACTTACGACGTGGTGCTGTATTCGGAGTTCGCTTCCCGGGCGGCGCTCGACGCTTACCAGGAGCATCCGCAGCATGTGGCGCTCAAGCCCTTCATTGGCGCGGTGCGCGAAGCGCGCCAGTGCATGGATTACGAAGTCTGACCAACACCAAGATCAATAACAGGAGACACGATGCGTACCATTCAACAATTGTTCGACCTCAGGGGCAAGACCGCGCTGGTGACCGGCGGTTCGCGCGGCCTCGGCCTGCAGATCGCCGAAGCGCTGGGCGAGCAGGGCGCGAAGATCGTGCTGTCGTCGCGCAAGCAGACCGACCTCGATGAAGCCGTGGCCCATCTTAAGGAGCGCGGCATCATCGCCGAAGCGATCGCCGCCGACGTGTCGCAGGAAAGCGCGATCCAGCCGCTGGTGGAAGAAGCCATGAAGCGGCTCGGCCGCATCGACATCCTGGTGAACAATGCCGGGGCCACCTGGGGAGCGCCGGCGGAAGACCATCCGACCGAGGCCTGGGACAAGGTGATGAACCTGAATATCCGCAGCATCTTCCTGTTGTCGCAGGCGGTGGGCAAGGCATCGATGATTCCGAACAAGTACGGCCGCATCATCAATGTCGCCTCCATCGCCGGCCTTGCCGGCAATGGCCCGGACTCGATGCAGACCATCGCCTACAACACTTCCAAGGGCGCAGTGGTGAACTTCACCCGCACCCTGGCCGGCGAATGGGGCAAGCATGGCATCACCGTCAACGCGCTGGCGCCGGGCTTCTTTCCGTCGAAGATGACCAAGGGCGTGCTGCAGAACTTGGGCGTCGACAATCTCTCCCGGCGCGCGCCGCTGCAGCGCATCGGCGACGATGAGGACCTGAAGGGCGCGGCGCTGCTGTTCGCCTCCGATGCCGGCAAGCACATCACCGGCCAGATCCTCGCGGTGGACGGCGGCGTGTCGGCGGTTCATTGATGGATTTCTCGCATTCCCAGCCTTTTCCGGTCGAGATACCTTTTCTCCATGACCTCGGGGTGGAATTCCTCGGCATGGGCGACGGCGAGGCCAGCGTGGCCCTGACGCTGCAGCCGCGCCACATGAACAGCTGGCACGTCACCCACGGCGGCGTTTCGATGACGCTGCTCGACGTGGTGATGTCCATGGCCGGCCGCTCGCTCGATCCGGACGCCCGCGGCGGCGTCACGGTGGAGATGAAGACCAGCTTTCTGCATCCGGCCGGCAAGCCCGGTGGACGCATCGTCGCCAAGGGCCGTGCCATCCACCGCTCCAGCTCCATCTGCTTTTGCGAGGGTGAGATCTGGAACGGCGACAAGCTGGTGGCGAAAGCCAGCGGCACCTTCAAGTACCTGAAGCGGCTGGATGCGGGCAAGCGCATGGAGAAGGAATAGTCCGAAAAGCACCGCCGCCGGATCAGAACAACACCTTACCGGAGACTTACCATGAATACCTACAAGCGCATCGTCCTGGCATCCCGCCCGCATGGCGAGGTGACGCCTGATAACTTCCGGCTGGAAGAGCAGCCCATGCCGCAGCTGCAGGAAGGCCAGCTCCTGGTCCGCAATCACTTCCTCTCGCTCGATCCCTACATGCGCGGCCGCATGGAGGAAACCAAGAGCTATGCCGCGCCGCAGCCGCTGAACGAAACCATGATCGGCGGCACGGTGGGCGAGGTGATCGAATCGCGCCATCCGAAGTTCGCCGTCGGCGACAAGGTGCAGGGCATGTTCGGCTGGTCCGAGATCGGCGTGTCGGACGGCGCGCTGCTGCGCAAGCTCGATACCAGCCGCATCCCGCTGTCGGCCTATCTCGGCGCGGTCGGCATGCCGGGCATGACCGCCTGGTACGGCCTGACCCAGATCATGAAGCCGAAGGCGGGCGAGACCATCGTCGTGTCCGCCGCCAGCGGGGCGGTCGGCAGCGTGGTCGGCCAGCTGGCGAAGGAGCGTGGCTGCCGCGCGGTCGGCATCGCCGGCGGCGCCGAGAAGTGCCGCTATGTGGTGGAAGAACTGGGTTTCGACGCCTGCGTCGACTACAAGGCGGGCAACCTGCAGGATGATCTCGCCAAGGCAACGCCGGACGGCATCGACGCGGTGTTCGAGAATGTCGGCGGCGGGGGATTCGATGCTTGCCTCGCGCGCATGAACCCGTTCGGCCGCATCGCGCTGTGCGGCCTGATCGCCGGCTACAACGGCGAGCCGATGGCGCTGCACAACGTGCGCGCATTCCTCACCATGCGCCTGACGCTGCAGGGCTTCATCGTTTCCGAGCACATGGACCTCTGGCCCCAGGGCTTGCAGGAGCTGGGCGGCCTGGTCGCAAGCGGCAAGCTGAAATTCCGCGAATCCGTCGCGCAGGGACTGGAGTCGGCGCCGGACGCCTTCATGGGCCTGCTCAAGGGCCGCAACTTCGGCAAGCAGCTGGTCAAGCTGGTCTGATCCCGGCCGCTGCTTTCACCGTCACGCCACCACCAGGAGACGACATGGCCGACCTCATCCTGCACCATTACCCGACGTCCCCGTTCGCCGAGAAGATCCGCACCATCCTCGGCTTCAAGCGCCTGGCATGGAAATCAGTGTTCATCCCACCCATCATGCCCAAGCCGGACCTGGTGGCGCTGACCGGCGGCTACCGCCGCACGCCGGTGCTGCAGATCGGCGCCGACATCTATTGCGACACTTCACTCATTTCCGATGTGCTGGAGCGCCTGCAGCCGTCGCCGTCGCTCTATCCGCCGGCGGTGGAGGGCGCCTCCCGCCTGCTGGCGCAATGGGCCGACACGGCGCTTTTCTGGACGGTGATTCCCTGCGCCTTCCAGCCGTCGACGGCCGGGGAGATTCTGGCCGGCATGACGCCGGAGCAGATGAAGGCCTTCGGCGCCGACCGGGCCGCCTTCCGCGGCAACGCGCCGCGCCTGTCGTCGGCGGATGCGATGGGCATGCTGCCGCTCTATCTCGACCGGCTGGCCGGCATGCTGGCGGGCGGCCAGCCATTCCTGTTCGGTGATGAAGCCAGCATCGCCGATTTTTCCGTCTATCACTGCCTCTGGTTCCTGCAGCGTGTGAAATCGCTCGCACCGCTGGTCGAGCAAAAGCCGGCGCTGGCAGGCTGGTACAAGCGCGTCGTCGCCTTCGGCCATCACGAATCCAGCGCCATGTCCTCCACCGAGGCGCTGGCGGTGGCGCGCGGCAGCCGCCCGGCGCCCGCCGGAGAGGGAGACTTCGTCGACCACCATGGGGTGTCGCTCGGCGACGAAGTGGCGGTGATGCCGACCGACTACGGCATCGACCCGGTGCAGGGCCGGCTGGTCGCGGCCACCGCCAGCGAGTTCGCCGTCGAGCGGAAATTCGAGACAGGAACCCTGGTGGTGCATTTTCCACGCATCGGTTTCCAGCTGAAAAAGGCGTAACGGGTCCGACGACACGAATAAGACATTACGAGGAGACAGCATGAAGGAATTCAAGGACAAGGTCGCCGTCATCACCGGCGGCGCCAGCGGCTTCGGCCGGGAATTCGCCAACATCGGGGCCAGGCTCGGCATGAAGCTGGTGCTGGCCGACGTGCAGCAGGATGCGCTGGACAAGGCGCGGCGCGAGCTGGAAGAGCAGGGCGCGCAGGTGCTGGCCCAGATCTGCGACGTGCGCAAGGCGGAGGCGGTGCAGGCGCTGGCGGAGGCCGCGATGCAGCGCTTCGGCGCGGTGCACCTGGTGTTCAACAATGCCGGCGTCGGCGCCGGCGGCCTGGTCTGGGAAAACTCGCTCGCCGACTGGGAGTGGGTGCTGGGCGTGAACCTGTGGGGCGTGATCCACGGCGTGCGCGCCTTCACCCCGCTGATGCTGGAATGCGCCAGGCGCGACCCGAGCTATGAAGGCCATATCGTCAATACCGCGTCCATGGCCGGCCTGCTGAATGCGCCCAACATGGGCATCTACAATGTCTCCAAGCATGCGGTGGTGTCGCTGTCCGAGACGCTGTACCACGACCTGAACCTGATCGGCGCGCCCATCGGCGCTTCGGTGCTCTGCCCTTACTTCGTGCCGACCGGCATCAGCCAGTCGCATCGCAACCGGCCCGACGAGCTGAAGGATGACGGCAAGGCGACGGTCAGCCAGATGGTGGCCCAGGCAGTGTCGGACAAGGCGGTTTCCTCGGGCAAGGTAACGGCGGCCGAGGTGTCGCAACGGACCTTCGACGCCATTCGCGACGGCGGCTTCTACATCTATTCCCATCCGCAGGCGCTGGGCAACGTGCAGACACGCATGGAAGACATCGTTAACCAGCGCAATCCGAGCGATCCCTTCGAGGCCGCGCCGCATATCCGCGAACTGCTGCAGTCCAAGCTCAAGGGCGGCTGATCAACCTACTGCGGAGTTTTCATGACGGCAACCATCACCACCGACCAGTATGCCGTGCTGCCCAATGGCACGCGGCTGCATTACGCCAGCGCCGGCAAGCCGGGGGCGCCGCTGCTGCTGTTCGTCCATGGCTTTCCTGAGTTCTGGTACGAGTGGGAAGCGGCGCTGCAGGAATTCGGCGGCGACTATTACGCCGTCGCGCCGGACCTGCGCGGCTTCAACCTGTCGGACATGCCGGCCGAGCCGACGGCCTACAAGCCGAAGCACATCGTCGACGACCTGCGCCTGCTCATCGCCCATCTCGGCTACCCGCGCTGCGCCATGGTGGCGCACGACTGGGGCGGCGCCATCGCCTGGAATCTCGCCATCGCGCTGCCGCAGCTCCTGGAGCGGCTGATCATCGTCAACTCCCCGCATCCCTATCTTTTCATGAAGGCCCTGGCGGAAGATCCGGCCCAGCAGGAAGCCAGCGCCTACATGAACTGGCTGCGCTCGCCGCATTCGGAAGAGGTGCTGGCCAAGCACGATTTCGCCATCCTGGAACGACTGCTGAGCGGCATGGGGCAATCGCCGACGCCCTGGTTCGCCGGCGAGGTGAGGCGGAAGTACCATGAATGCTGGTCGCGCGGCCTGGTGGGCGGCGTGAATTACTACCGGGCCACGCCGCTGCATCCGCCGACCGCCGAGAATCCCGGCCCGCAAGGTCTGGTGCTGAACCCCGACGATTTCCGGGTGAAGGTGCCAACCCGCGTGATCTGGGGCGAGCGCGACGTGGCGCTGCTGCCTTCGCTGCTGGATGGCCTGGGCGACTTCGTGCCCGATTTAAAAGTGGAGCGCATTCCCGAGGGCAGCCACTGGGTAGTGCATGAGCAGCCGGAGCGGGTGAACGCGCTGATCCGCCGCTTCCTGCAGGAATGAGCCTCCACCGCTAACGCATTCGATAGGACATTCGAACCATGGCAAGAGAGGATTTCAGCTTTTTCCATCAGCTGCGGGTCCGCTGGGCCGAAGTGGACATGCAGGCCATCGTCTTCAACGGCCACTACCTGACCTATTTCGACGTCGCCTTCACCGAATACTGGCGCGCCACCGGCCTGCCCGACGTCATGCAGCAGGCGCGCGAGGGCAGGGAGCTGTTCGCCCGCAAGGCAACCATCGAGTATCAGGGCCCGGCCCGCTTCGACGACCTGCTCGACATCGGCGTGCGCTGCGCGGCGCTCGGCCGCTCATCGGCCCGCTTCGTGCTCGAAATCTTCCGCGGCGAAGAACACCTGATCAGCGGCGAACTGGTCTATGTGTATGCCGACACGACGGCGCGCAAGGGCGTGCCGTTGCCGGACGCCTGGCGCGACACCATCAGCCGGCTGGAAACGCGCAAGCCCGAGGCGGCATGAGCATCCGCATCATCACCGGCGACTGGGAAGCGATGAAGGAGCGCGCCCGGCCCATCCGCCATGACGTGTTCGTCCGGGAGCAGCAGGTGCCGGTGGAGCTTGAGTGGGATGAGATGGATGCGCCTTCCCTGCATGCGCTGGCGCTGGATGCGGAGGGCAAGGCCATCGGCACGGCGCGCCTTCTGCCCGACGGGCATATCGGCCGAATGGCAGTGCTGAAGGAGGCACGCGGCCGTGGCGTGGGCAGCGCCTTGCTGGCGGCGCTGATGCAGGCGGCACGCCAGCAAGGCGTGAATGAAGTGGTGCTGAGCGCCCAGCGCCATGCGGAATCGTTTTACCGGCGCCATGGATTCGAACCGTACGGCGCAGAATACGCCGAGGCCGGCATACCGCACATCGAGATGCGCTGCCGGCTGGGCTGAAGTCGCCGCTGCGGTCAGCGCACCGGCTTCTCCACCAGCATGCCGCTGCCATCCCCGTGCAGGCAGACCAGGGTCGATACCCGGGTGCCGTAGGCGGGCGACTCGATGCAGACGGCGGACAGCATGCGTTCCCGCTCGAGTCCGACGCCGGTATGCGGCAGGTCATCGTCCGGCGCGAGCGATGTGTCTGCCAGCATCTCGAAATACGCCTCCTCGGGCGCGCCCTGGCAGATCAGGCTGGAGAACTGCGCCCGGCTCTTCATCACTTTCGGCCAGGCGGTGTCCAGCGCCGCGTTCGACAGGCCATAGACGCCCGGCGTCAGCGGCTGGCCATTGCGCGGATCATCGCTGCGCCCGTTGGTGAGCCAGATCAGCTCCTTGCCGTTGCCCACCACCAGATTGAAGCCGTTGTAGGCGCCGGCCTGCGAGCGCAAGCTCTCGACGTAGTCGCGCGGTTCAACTTCACCCGACAGGAAGTCGCTCACCAGCCGACCTCGGCTCGGCGCATCGCCGCGCCGTTCCGACGGCGCGCGGATATTGGTGATGGCGGCGAAGCGCCCGTCGCGGGTGATACCCATCCAGGTGCCGCCCGCTTCCAGGTCGCGGCCGGCATAGACCTGCGGTGAGTCCTCCCACCAGTGGGCGGCGGCGGCGGGACGGTCATAGAACTCGTCGCGGTTGGCGGCCGCCACCAGCGGCGTTCCCGGCACGACTTGCCAGGCGAAGACGATGAGGCACATCAGGCGATTTCCAGAAAGGTTTCGGTATGGCGCGGACCGGCGATCAGGCGACGCAAAGCATCGTCGGCGGCTGCTTCCTCGAGGATGGCATCGAATCCGGCGGGCACCGAGAGATAGACCTCCATCCAGGTATGCATGCCATCCTTGGCTTCCGGCCGCCGCTTCAGGCTGCAGGCAACGCCGTGCTCGCGTTGCAATGCCGCCTGCATGCCGCGGGCGGCATCGCGCAGGGCCTGGGCATCGTCCGCCTTGACGCGATAGTAGACATACAGGTCGATGCCGGCCGCGCCTCGTTCGATGGTCGCCATGGTTCAGGCCGGTTCGGTGACGGGATAGGGCACGGCCGCCAGGCGCACCTCGGGACCGGAAGCGGTGCCGAGACGGATGCCGGCTTCGGCCAGCGCCAGCTTGATCTCCACCAGGCAGTCGGCGCCGCCGCGGTCGTTGGGTTCGGCATTCACCACCATGCCGCAGGGCTGGTCCGGATCGGAGGCGGCAAAGATTTCCATGCCCGCCCGGACCTCGGCCGCGTCCACCTCCGCCCGCATCATGCGCCGCTTGAGCTTGCCGAGATACTGGCTGCGCGCCACGATTTCCTGCCCCGGATAGCAGCCTTTGCGGAAATTCACGCCGCCGACCAGCTCGAAATTGACCATCTGCGGCACGAACTGGTCCTGGGTGGCGGGCGTGATCTGCGGAATGCCGGCGGCGATCTGGCTGCGCCGCCAGAGGGACGGGGCGGCCGGTGGCACGGAAGCGCTGAGCGTCGGCCAGGCCTGCTGCGCCGTCTCCGGGCGGGTGATCCACAGGTAGCGCGGCACGTTGAATGCATCCGGCATGCGGATCAGGCTGCCGGCCGGCGCATCGACCTTCGCATAGTCGGCGGCGGGCAACTGGGGGAACAGATTGCCGAGCGCATCCTGCGCCTGCTGGCCGGCGAGTCCGATGGCAACGGCCTCGTCGACGGCGTCGGCGAGCTTGGCCTTGGCGCGCAGCACGAACATCTGCAGCCGTTTCTGGATCGCCGGCTGCAATGCCTTCGGCAGCTGCAGCATGATGCCGGCTTCGGCCTTCCACATCAGCAAGGTGGCCAGCAGCCGGCCCTTGGGCGAACAATAGCCGGCGAGACGCGCTTCGCCGGAGCCCAGATGCTCGACGTCGTTGGTCAACTGATTGTGCAGGAATTGCGCGCCTTCCTCGCCGCTGACGGCGATCAGGCCGAGATCGGTCAGCGGCGCCATGAAGGACGAGGGCGCCGCTGCCGCGCCGAACCCGGTCAGCTCGCCGCCGGCGGCTTCATCGAAGCCGGCGCCTTGGTCGGCCAGAAATTGCAACCATGTAGTCATAGAATCAGTCCTAGAACAGGAAAGCCAGCCGAACGCCCGGTACAATACCCGACGGCTGGCACGCAAGGTCATGCGGCGGCCCGCCCGAGCCGGTCGCCACTCGGGGTCGATTATAGAGGCCCCGCCGAAACCGCGTCTGGCGCGCGACAACCCTCATGGATTCATCTTCTTGAAGAAATTTTTCGTCTTCCTGCTCACCCTTGCCGTCGTCGTCGCCGGCACCGGCTATTTCTGGGCCACGCAGCCGATCATCACGGTTGACGAGGAGCCGATCGAATTTACCGTGCTGCCGGGCGGCGGCGTGCGCGGCAGCGCTGAGCAGATCGCCAAGGCAGGCGTGCCGATCCAGCCGCTGCTGTTCGAGGTTCTCGCCCGGCTGACTGGCAAGGGATCGAAGCTCAAGGCTGGCAGCTATGAGCTGAAACCGGGCACCACGCCGCTCGGCCTGGTCGACCAGCTGGCGCGCGGCCAGTTTGCCCAGGAGTCGCTCGCCATCATCGAAGGCTGGACCTTCCGCCAGATGCGGCAGGCGGTCGCCCAGCATCCCGGCCTGAAGCACGATACCGCCCAGATGAGCGACAAGGAACTGCTGGCCAAGGTGGCGCCGGGCTACAAGGCGGCGGAAGGCCTGTTCTTCCCGGATACCTACCTCTTCGCCAAGGGGTCGAGCGACATCCAGGTCTACCGCCAGGCGCATGCCCTGATGCAGAAGCGGCTCAGCGATGAATGGGCCAGGCGCGATCCCGCCGTGCCGTACAAGTCGCCCTACGAGGCGCTGATCATGGCGTCGATCGTGGAAAAGGAAACTGGCCAGCGTTCCGAGCGCGGCCTGATCGCCGCCGTCTTCGTCAATCGTCTGAAGCAGGGCATGCTGCTGCAGACCGATCCCACGGTGATCTACGGCATGGGCGACAAATTCCAGGGCAATATCCGCAAGCGCGACCTGGAAACCGATACGCCTTACAACACCTATACCCGTCCGGGCCTGCCGCCGACGCCGATCGCGCTGCCGGGCGCCGAATCGCTTGCGGCGGCACTGCGTCCGGCCCAGAGCGATGCCTTGTATTTCGTCGCCCGGGGCAACGGCACCAGTGAATTCTCCCGAACCCTCGCCGACCACAACCGCGCGGTGAACAAATACCAGCGATAATGGCGTTTTTCCTGCGTGAACGGTGACATGGCTGGCGGCAAATTCATTACCTTCGAAGGCATAGACGGCGCTGGCAAATCCAGCCACATCGATTTCGTGGCCAGCCTCCTGCGCCGTGCCGGCAGGACGGTCGTGCATACCCGGGAGCCGGGCGGCACCCCGCTCGGCGAGAAACTGCGCGAACTGGTACTCCATGAAAAGATGCACCTCGAAACCGAGGCGCTGCTGATGTTCGCCTCGCGCCGCGAACATATCGCTCAAGTCATCGGGCCGGCGCTGGAACGCGGTGACTGGGTCATTTCCGATCGCTTCACCGATGCCACTTTTGCTTACCAGGGCGGGGGACGCCACCTCGACCTGAAAAAGCTGGAGGCGCTGGAGCAATGGGTGCATCCCAAATTGCAGCCGGATCTCACGCTGCTGTTCGACGTTCCGCTGGAAGTGGCGCGTGCCCGGCTGGATGCAACACGAACCCTCGACCGCTTCGAGCAGGAAAAGGCTGACTTCTTTGCCGCCACCCGCAACGAGTATCTGCGCCGCGCCGACCAGTTTCCAAACCGCTTTCGGGTCATCGACTCAACCCGAAGCATGGAGCAAGTTCAGCAACAGCTTCAGGAAATCGTTGCAAATCTCTGATTTAGAATTGAAATTGCGTTTCGTGTGACAGTTTGCGTGTGACAGTCCACATTAAGCAGCTTCCTTAAGCCTTTGAAGTAAAGCATATTCATGCCTTCCCACCTTTTTCCATGGCAGGTCAGTGACTGGCAAAAACTCCAGTCTCTACGAGAGCGCCTGCCGCACGCCATCCTGCTCCATGGGCCGGAAGGCATCGGCAAAACCAATTTCGCGGAACGCTTTGCCCAATCGCTCCTGTGCCAGGCGCCTTTGGCGGATGGCCAAGCGTGCGATGCTTGCGACTCCTGCGGCTGGTTCGTCCAATACAGCCACCCGGATTACCGCAGGGTGCGGCCCGAGGCGCTCGACGAGGAGGCGGAACAGGAGGGTGGCGACGCGGAGGAGGAAGGCGAGAAGAAATCCGGAAAAGCCGCCAAGGCGCCGTCCAAGGAAATCAAGATCGCCCAGATCCGGGCCTTGGCCGACTTCGTCAACATTTCCACCCATCGCCAAGGCTTGCGCATCATTCTGCTTTATCCGGCGGAGACCCTGAACAGCATGGCCGCCAACGCACTTCTGAAAACACTTGAGGAACCCCCGCCAAATACTCTGTTTTTACTGGTTTCTCATGGCATCGATCGCTTGCTGCCCACCATACTCTCACGTTGCCGGAAGATCGCCTTGTCCACGCCTGCGCGTGAGGCTGCGCTTGCATGGCTGGAACAGGCCGGCGTGCCAGACGCCGAATCCAGTTTGGCGGAGCAGGGAGGCGCGCCGTTGCTCGCGCAGGCGTTCGCCGCCCAAGGCGGGCCGGAAGTGTTGCAGGAACTGCTGCAAGCCTTGTCAAGGCCGAGTGCAGACCAGGCGCTGAAGACCGCCGACCGCATGCAAAAGATACCGGTCCCGGATGTTGTATCCTGGCTGCAACGCTGGACTTATGACCTCTTGGCGTCGAAATTATCTGGCAGAATTCGCTATTACCCCCGTTACCACAAAGAAATTTTCTCGCTGGCAACTATGGCAAGCACAGATGGCCTGCTGGAATTGACCCAGCGCTTCAAGGATAGGCGGGCGATTGCGGAACACCCGCTCTCGGCGAAGCTGTTTCTCGAGGATACGCTGCTGGAATATGCCAGCGCATTCTCAAGCAGATAGCAACGTCATTAATCAAGGGAATACATGGCCGAGAATTCTCTAGCAACGGCAGCACCGCCTGCCGGCGGGACGGTGGTCGCGCCGCGCCCTTCGGTGCTGTCGCTTCCGATCCGGGAAAAAGCCGCTCTCTACGCGGCCTACATGCCTTTTCTCGCCAACGGCGGCATCTTCGTGCCCACCAGCAAACCCTACAAGCTGGGCGAGGAAATCTACCTGATCCTGACACTGCTGAGCGATCCCACCAAATACCCGGTAGCTGGGCGCATCGCCTGGATCACGCCTTCCGGCGCCAACAATGGCAAGGCGCAAGGCATTGGCGTGCATTTCTCCGCCGACGAAAGCGGCCACCGGGTGAAAATGCGGATTGAGGAAATCCTTGGCGCGGCACTGCGTTCCTCCCGCGCCACCCACACGCTCTGACGCCGTTCATGGGTTTTGCACATCGAATTGCCCGGCTGGAAGATCTGCCGCAGATCGTTGCAATCTATAACAGCACCATACCCTCGCGCCAGGTCACGGCGGACATTGAGCCGGTCAGCACGTCATCCCGCCATCCCTGGTTTGCCCAGCATGACCCGGCCCGCCGCCCGCTGTGGGTGGCAGAGGAGGCAGGGCAGATCATCGGATGGCTGTCATTTTCGGATTTCTATGGACGTCCGGCCTATGCCGGCACCAGCGAGCTCTCGATCTACATCGCCGGCTCGCATCGCCGGCGCGGCCTCGGCGCCTATTTCCTTCAGCAGGCAATCACAGCCGCACCGCGCTTGCGGGTTCATACCTTGCTGGGGTTCATTTTCGGCCATAACGCGCCAAGCCTGCGCCTGTTCGAACGCTTCAGCTTCCAGCGCTGGGGCTTGCTGCCTCGCGTGGCGACACTGGATGGCGTCGAGCGCGACCTGGCCATCCTGGGCCGACGCCTGGACTGAGCATCGGCAGCTACAAGAGCCTGTTCAGTATCTTTGTGGCATGTGCGCAGCCACGCGAACCGGTCGAATGCTAGGCGCGGCGACGCGACGTAGCGGGGCTACGGCAAGGAGCCGCAACGACCCAGGCGATCGGTTCCCGTGGCTGCCCGAAGGGTTCAAGCAGGAAGGGCGCATTGCGGCGTTGCGGCGCTTGCACAGGGGCCCACCCTGAGCGGCGCGCCGTGCCTTGCACTGCATCCCTTCCTGCTTGAACGCACATGCCACAAAGATACTGAACAGGCTCTGAGCTCCGCGGCGTAAAATGCGGCCCATGTTCATCGATTCCCACTGCCATATCGATTTTCCGGAACTGGCCGAGCGCCTCCCGGAAATTCTCGACCGCATGGCCGACAACAAGGTCACGCACGCCCTGTGCGTTTGCGTCGATCTGCCCGACTTTCCCAAAGTGCTCGCCGTCGCCGAGAACCATGACAACGTTTTCGCCTCGGTCGGCGTTCATCCCGACTATGAGGAAACGCCGGAGCCGGACGTCGACCAGCTGGTTTCCCTGTCGCAGCATCCCAAGGTGGTCGCCATCGGCGAGACCGGGCTGGATTACTACCGGCTCAGCGGCGACCTGGAATGGCAGCGGCAGCGCTTCCGCACCCATATCCGCGCGTCCCGCGCCAGCGGCAAGCCGCTGATCATCCATACCCGCTCGGCGTCGGAAGACACCATCCGCATCATGCGCGAAGAGGGCGCCGGCACCGCCGACGGCGGCGCGGGTGGCGTCATGCATTGCTTCACCGAGTCGATGGAAGTCGCCCAGGCGGCGATGGAGCTCGGCTTCTACATTTCCTTTTCCGGCATCGTCACCTTCAAGAGCGCCAAGGCGCTGCAGGAAGTGGCGCGGGCGGTGCCGCTGGAGCGCATGCTGATCGAGACCGATTCGCCTTATCTCGCGCCGGTGCCTTACCGCGGCAAGACCAATGAGCCCGGCTTCGTGCGCCATGTCGGCGAGTTCCTGGCCGATCTGAAGGGCGTGCCGCTGGAGCAGCTGGCGCGCCAGACCAGCGAGAATTTTTTCCGCCTGTTCCCGGCGGCGCAGGCGGTGGTCCATGGCTGACCGGCCTCGCCCGGACAAGGCGCGGCGGCGCCTGATTGGCGCGATCGCGGCTGGCGGCGTGTGCGCGCTGGCGCCGGACATTGCAGTCGGCGGCGCTTACGAGGATTACTTTCGTGCCGTCGCCACCGATGGCGCATCCACGGTTCGCTCCCTCCTACAGCGCGGCTTCGACGTCAATGCCACCGAGCCCCAGCGCGGCGATACCGGGCTGATCCTGGCGCTGCGGGAAGACTGCATGAAGGTGTTCGACGTCCTGCTCAATGCGCCGAACGTCAATCTGGAAGCCCGTTCCGGCAATGGCGATACCGCCCTCATGATCGCCGCCTACAAGACCAACCTGCCGGCCGTCAAGGCCCTGCTCGACAAGGGTGCGGAAGTGAACCGGCCCGGCTGGGCCGCGCTGCATTATGCCGCGGCCGCCGGCAGCAACGACATCGTCGCGCTGCTGCTGGAGCGCTATGCCTACATCGATGCCGAATCGCCCAACAAGACCACGCCCATCATGATGGCGGCGCGCGGCGGGCATATCCTGACGGTGAAGCTGCTGCTCGACGAAGGAGCCGACGTCACCCTCAAGAATGATCAGGGCATGACGGCAATAGACTTCGCCGAGAAATTCAACCACAAAGATATCGCCGAAGGCTTGACCTACCGCCTGCGGAAGATGGGCAAGCTGCCCTGATCGGCTAGCAGGGCAGGGTGAGGATCGCTTCCAGGCCGCCGTCGGCGCGGTTGCGCAGTTCGATCTTTCCGCCATGCTGCTCGGCGATGTTGCGCGCGATCGCCAGGCCGAGACCGGTGCCCCCGGTATCGCGGGACCGCGAGGTCTCCAGCCTGTAGAACGGATCGAACACTTTTTCCAGCTGGTCTTCCGGAATACCCGGCCCGTGGTCGCGCACGCTGACCAGCACGACGCCTGGTCCGCGCTGCACCGTGACATCGGCGCGCCGGCCGTATTTTGCGGCATTGTCCACGAGATTGGTCAGGCAACGCCGCAGCGCCAGCGGCCGGCCGGGTAGCGACATGCCGGTGCTGCCGGAGAAACTGACCGCCTGACCGGCATCGCTGGCATCGGTGCAGACGCTGTCGACCAGCGAGTCCAGGTCCAGCCGCTGCACGGGTTCGCTCGCATCCAGGCTGCGCGCCAGGTCGAGCCCTTCGCGCACCATGCCCTGCATGGCCGATAGGTCGCCCAGCAGCTTGCCGCGCAGTTCCTCGTCGCCGACCTTTTCCAGCCGCAGCCGCATGCGTGTCAGCGGCGTCTGCAAGTCATGAGTGATCGCCGCCAGCATGTGGGTTTGCTGCCGGATGTGGCGGCGGATGCGGGATTGCATGGCATTGAAGGCGGCTGCGGCCTGGCGGATTTCCGTCGCCCCGGCCTCGGGCAGCGGCGGCCGTTCCATGTCGCCGCCGAGCGCGGTCGCTGCCTGAGCCAGCCGTTTGACCGGCGCCGTCGCCATGCGCGCAATGAAAGCCGCAAGCACCCCAATGCTGAGGATGAAAAGGATGGCCTGCACCGTGAAGTCGGGGCGTGCCCGGGGCCGCATGCGGCCGGCAGGACGGGGCGGACGGGAGACGAGCAAAAGGCGGTCGCCGTCCGGCAACTGCACCAGAAGCGGCTCGCAGGGCAGTCGGCCGTCGCCGCGCCGTCCCTCGTCGAACGGCGGCGGGCAAAGCCCGGGACCGGGCTCCGCCGCCGCGACACGGAAACCGCCCGGCAGGCGCTGGTCGACCGCTGCGGCCAGCGATCCCTCGTCCGCCTCGCGTTCGCGCGCCTGCCCGGCAGGCCGGATATCGATGCCGACGCCGACCGCGGCCCGCGCCAGTTCGGGCCGCAATGCCGGCGAGACGCGCTCGAAGGAAAGCAGGAACTGGGATACCCGCTCGGCCGCTTGCGCGTAGCGGAAATCGCGAATCATTTCCTGGCGCTCGCTCATCGCGAAGCCGAGCGTCAGCGTTGCCGAGATGACGATGCCGCCCAGCAGGATCAGGAAGATCCGGCTGCTCATGCTTGAAAAAAGCCGCATCATTTCACGCGGCTCACCGTGGCGGCCAGCACATAGCCTTCGTTGCGCACCGTCTTGATGATCTGGGGCGAGCGCGCATCCTCGCCCAGCTTCTGGCGCAGGCGGCTGATCTGCAGATCGATGGAGCGGTCGAAGGGATCGGCATCGCGGCCCTGGGTGAGGTTGAGCAGCTGGTCGCGGCTCAGCACCCGGTTGGCGTGTTCGAGGAAGACCCGCAGCAGCCGGAACTCCGCCCCGGACAGGGCGATCACCACGCCATCGGGACTGACGAGGTGGCGTCCGGTGTAGTCCATGGTCCAGTCCTGGAAGCGGACCTGCTGGGCATCCGGCTGCTGCATCGCCGGCGGCAGCGCCTGGGTGCGGCGCAGCACGCTGCGGATGCGGGCGAAGAGTTCGCGCGGCTCGAAAGGTTTGGGGAGGTAATCGTCCGCCCCCATTTCAAGGCCGAGGATGCGATCCAGCGGCTCGCCGCGGGCGGTCAGCATGATGACCGGGATGGCGGAAACGGCGCGCAAGTTCCGGCATAGCGTCAAGCCATCCTCGCCGGGCAGGTTCAGGTCCAGCACGATGAGGTCGATGCGGGCGTCATCCAGCGCCTTCCACATGCCCTTGCCATCGGCGGCAGTGGCGGTGCGGTAGCCGTTTTTTTCCAGGTATTCGGCCAGCAGCGAGCTGATGTCCGAGTCGTCATCGACGATGAGAATGCGGGCGGAATTTTCCATGGCACGATTATCGCAAGCCGCAACGAGACCGGGCAGCAGATTTGTATCATGTTTTTTCGGTCCGATAACTTGATACAGGGCGCTACAAATCTCCCTGCCGACGACACGACTCGATACATGACGCTGCCGGGAAGACATTGAACCGATACATCGGCAAAGCAAACTTGATTCCGTCGCTCAAGCGGCTCGCATCCGCAACCGGGCCATCCATCCGGTAAGGCTGCGGCACTGCTGGCCGCATCGGCGAGGCTTGGGCAAGCCGAACCGGGCGACTGGTTCGAGGGAGCGAAACAACGCGGCCCGGCCTGCATTGGTACATCAACCCACGTTAGGACAGGAGCATGAAAATGGAAAAAAACATGATAAGGATCTTGACCGCCGGAGCCGTCGCCATGAGCGTTGCAGCCTGCGCCGGCGCGCAGTCGCAACAGAGCCAGATGGGCGGCCCCGGCATGCGGATGCAGCACCACATGGGCGAAGAACATGAGCAGCATCATGCCGAACACATGCGTGAAATGATGACGCGCCGACTGCAGCAATTACACGACAAGCTGCAGCTCAACGCGAGTCAGGAGACTGCCTGGAACAATTACGTTGCCCGGCTGCGCCAAGTGCCTGCGCAAAGGCCCGACCGCGCGGACATGGCAAAGCTCTCGGTGCCGGATCGCATGGAACGTCATCTCGCGATGATGCGGGAGGCTGAAAAGCGGATGACAGATCACCTCGCCGCGACCAGGGAGTTTTATGCGGTGCTGAGTCCGGAGCAGCAGAAAATTTTCAATGAGCAGTTTCCGGCGGGGCGCGGAAACATGCGTTCCGGAAGAATGCAGCGGGGAGAGGATGCCGGCAAGGATACGGGTTCAAGGCCTTAAACAAAGCCGAAACTTCCGGCCGAACCGATGTTGGCTGTTTTCCATGGACAACCGGATGAGCCCTCACTGATGTGCCGCCGGTTCGGCAATCGCGGCACGCCCAAGCGATCTGAAGCCGAATCGGAGCCGGTTTTCCTGATCTCAAGGCACCAGCATGCGCCCGGTCGGCGAATGGTGCTGCGAGCGACGCCTACTCTGGCGCTTCGCGGTGCCTATCCCGCTTCGGCAACGCCGACGCATGCGTCGACAACGCTAGGCGCGGCAGCGCCCTGGAAAATGATGTCTGAATCGCCGACCGGAGCCGGTCTTGTTTGCAGCGCCTCTGGCTGCCCTGCATCCCGCCCGGGTTGAGCAATTCCGAGCGCGGCGAAAGTCTGCTCATCGAGCTCTATCCAGCAGGCAAACACCGGTTTGCCGTCGATCATCGACGGCGGTCCGGCGCGGTGCGAATGCACGCCCATTCGATACAGCAGTCTCTCAACACCGAGCGGCGAAACGGTGATCAGCCGTTTGGCGCCGCGCGCGAAAGCGGCGCGTACGGCCGCCGCCAGCAAGCCGCGGGTGAGCTTCGCCTGATCCATGCCGCTGCCGCCCGATAGCGGCGCGGCGGCAAAGCGGGACAATTCCCATACCTCAGGACTGCGGGGGATCGGCATGCCCCACAGCAGGCCGGGGAACACCTCGCCAAGGAGGTAGGGACGGGTGGTGGGCAGCAAGCGGGCACAGCCGCTCAACGATCCATCCTTTTCCTGCGCCACGACATAAACCGTGTCCGGTCGATCGAACTGGTCTTCCTCTTCGCCTTCCTTCACCGGCAGCGACCAGCCGAGCCGTTCGATGAAGATGCGATAGCGGTATGCCGCAAGCGCCTTGTGCATGTCCGCGGAAAGGTCAGCGCTGGTACCAGAAAATGTCATGGTCATAATCTTGTCAGAGCGTTATTTGTCTGACACGATTACACCTGCTCGAAAGGGCCTTAGTAACTGCAAAAGTTGACAGTCGGAATTTCAGCGCTGGCCGCAACACCGCGAGTGCTCCAAGTGCTGCTCCTTACCTCCGACTGCCAGCTGAATATTCCAAGCCAGACACCGAACAGATTGGCAGTGCGCTCCGGCCCCAGGTCGTAGCCTTGTCGGTCGACCAGCATGACATTGGACCGGACGCCATCCGGCGCGAGCAGCATCTGGCCGGTGGGGCCGTGAATGAACCAGCCCCACGCGATGGAGACCGGCGGTGAGGTATCGCTGACCCATTCCGAATAGCCTGCAGAAGCGGCAGGGATGGCGAGCCTGTGGAGCTCGTCAAGGAAGTCCGCATCCTCGCTCGAATAAAGGTGGATGAACGGAAGCAGATGAAAGTGCGAAAGCGAAAGACGGATATAGCCGTCGAAGGAATGGGAAAGAAGCGGAAAGTCTGCCTGCCTGGTTTGAGCGCTGCCTTCGATTGACTTATTCAAGATCGGTTTCTCGCAGAGAATGAGTGTGATTCGCTCCATCGCGAACCGGCATCAGTCTACGTGCTGTCACTGAGTTGTGCGACTGTCAATTCTGACACTTGAGACATGGGCTTACACCGCATCCCGACGGCACGCAGCCACAGTTTCTCTACCCGTTGCAGGAGCAAGGATGGACCCGAACAGCTTCAACAGCTTCACCAGCTTCGAAAATCTGCTTCAGACCGCCTCGGAGGAAGAGCTCTTCGACCGCATCAAATCGATCGCCGCCAGCCTCGGCTTCGAATACTGCGCCTATGGCATAAAGATGCCCGTGCCGGTATCCCGTCCCCGGCTCGCTCTGTTCAGCAACTATCCGCGCCAGTGGCAGGAATGCTACGCGCAGCGCAACTACATCAGCGTTGATCCGACGGTGCACCATGGACTGAAGTCCAATTTGCCCATCGTGTGGTCTCCCGAAACGTTCCAGTCAGCGGAAGAGCTCTGGTCGGAAGCCCGGGCGTATGGCTTGCGTTTCGGGTGGGCGCAGGCATCGCGCGATCCTTCCGGCGCGGTGGGCATGCTGACCTTGGCGCGCGGCACCGAACAAATCGCTGATGCGGAGCTGATGCACAAGCAAAGCATGATGAGCTGGCTCACCCAAATCGCGCATGCCTCCATGACCCGGGTTCTGATGCCCAAGCTGGCGCCCGAGACCCAGGTGTCGATTACGCCGCGTGAAAGGGAAGTACTGCGCTGGACGGCGGAGGGCAAGACGGCCTCCGAGATAGCGCAAATCATTTCGGTGTCCGAGCGTACCGTCAATTTCCATGTTAACAACGTGGTCCTGAAGCTCGGCGCCTCAAACAAGACCCAAGCAGCCGTAAAGGCCGCTGCGCTCGGCATGCTCGCTTGATTGCGGCAGAGCCGGCAATCTTCAATCCACCGATTCACTTCCCATCCGCGGCAACGCCTCTTGCGGCCGCCATGCTGTTTGGGCGCGGGGCGCCTGCAGGCCTTCCTCGTGGCTTCCTCACAATCTATTATGGCGTGATGCGCACCGAACGCAGGATTTGTCCCGCTCGCGCGGGGAACGTTTGGTACGAGCCGTGCTCTGCGATGTAATGGATTCGCATCAAGAAATCATTACGGCGGAGCTTACCCCATGAGCATCAGAAACCTGAAGTTCCTGTTCCAGCCGCGGTCGGTTGCCATCATCGGCGCGACGGTGCAAGGCCAGCGCATCGGCGAAGTGCTGCAGCACAATCTCAGCCAAAGCGAATTCACGGGCAGCATCTGGCTGGTCAATCCCAACCACCAACAGCTCGGCGGCCAGCCGATGTACCCGGACGTCCCGGCGCTGCCCCAGGCGCCGGAGCTGGCGTTGATCTGCACGCCGGCGCATGCCATCCCCGCCATCGTGTCGGACCTCGGCAGGCTGGGAACCCGGGCGGCCATTGTGCTGACGCCGGATGTGGCCAGCGCCAGGATGCCGGATGGAAGGCCGGTTCGACAGGCCATGCTGGAAGCCGCCAAGCCGTGGCTGCTGCGGCTGCTTGGCCCGGATTCCGTTGGTCTGCTCATCCCGAGGCTGCACCTGAACGCCAGCTACGCGCATGCCGATGCACTGCCGGGCACAATCGCTTTCGTGTCGCAATCGGGCGCCATGGTGACGGCCGTACTGGACTGGGCCAAGTCGCGCGGCATCGGCTTTTCGAAGTTCGTATCGCTCGGCGAATGCGCCGACATCGACATCGGCGACGTGCTGGATTATCTCGCCACCGACGGCGAGACCCGCGCCATCCTGCTGTACGCCGAATCGATCGCCGATGCGCGCAAATTCATGTCCGCCGCGCGGGCGGCGGCCCGCAGCAAGCCGACCCTGATCATCAAGGCAGGCAGGGAAGCGCAATCCGCGCAGGCGGCGGCATCGCATACGGGCGCGCTGGCGGGCGCCGACTACGTATTCGATGCCGCCATTCGCCGCGCCGGCATGCTGCGCGTGGCGTCGACCGAAGACCTCTTCGACGCGGTGGAAACGCTGGCGCGCGGCAAGCCGGTGCGGGGCGGCCGTCTCGCCATCATCACCAATGGCGGCGGACCGGGCGTGATGGCGCTCGACAGCCTGCTGGCGGAAAAGGGACAGCTGGCACAACTGTCCAAGGAAACCGTCGCCGGCTTGAAAGCCATGCTGCCTGCGAACTGGAAGCCGGGCCACAGCATCGACCTGCAACGCGATGCCGACGCGGAACGCTACCTGAAAGCGATCGAAATCGTCCTCGCCGATGGCGGCGTGGATGCCGTGCTGGTGATCCATGCTCCGAATGCCATCGTGTCCAACGCCGAGATCGCCCGTGCCGTCGCGCCGGCGGCCCAGCGCGCCGCGCGCCAGGTGCTGGCCTGTTGGATGGGGCGGGATTCGGTGAGCGAAGCGAGGACCTGTTTTGCCGCCGCCGGCATTCCATCGTTCGACACGCCGGAGAAGGCGGTGCGCGGCTTCATGCAGATGGTTCAATACCAGCGCAACCAGCGGCTGCTGATGGAAGTGCCGACGATGCCGGAAAAGGCCGGCCGCGAGGACCGCCGGCGCGCCCGGGCCATGGTGCAGCAGGCGCTGGCGGACGGGCGCAGCATCCTGTCCGAACCCGAGGCCAAGCGGGTGCTGGCCGCCTACGGCATTCCGGTGGTGCAGACGCGCACTGCCGCCAGTGCCGAGGAAGCCGCTCGCCTGGCGCAGGAAATCGGCTTTCCGGTCGCGCTCAAGATCGTCTCGCCCGATGTCCCGCACAAATCCGATGTCGGCGGCGTCGCGCTCGATCTCGCCAGTCCGGCCGCCTTGCTCGAAGCAGCAGGCCAGATGCAGCGGCGGCTGCATGCCATCCGGCCGGAAGCGAGGCTGAACGGCTGGTCGGTGCAGGCCATGGCCCGCAAGCCGGAGGGCGTGGAGATCATCATCGGCATCAGCACCGATCCGGTATTCGGCCCGGTCGTGCTGTTCGGCCAGGGCGGCATCGCGGTGGAAGTGACCCACGACCATGCCATCGGCCTGCCGCCGCTCAACACCATCCTGGCGCGCGAAATGATTTCCCGCACCCGCGTGGCGGCCCTGCTGGCCGGCTACCGCCATCGACGGCCGGCCGATATCGACGCCATCTGCGCCACGCTAATACAGGTGAGCGACATGGTCATCGGCATCCCGGAGATTGCGGAGATGGACATCAATCCGCTGCTGGTGGATGCGGACGGCCTCGTCGCGCTCGATGCCCGCATCCAGCTGCGCCGGGTCAGCGCCGATGGCGTCAGCAGGCTGGCCATCCGGCCTTATCCCGTCGAGCTCGAGGAGCATCACCAGTGGCAAGGCGGGGATCTGCTGCTGCGGCCGATCCGACCGGAGGACGGCGCGGAACATGTCCGCTTTTTCAATCAGCTGCACCCCGACGACGTCCGCTACCGCATCTTCAGCCGCATGCGCGAGCTGCAGCCGCACCATGTGGCGCGGCTGACGCAGATCGACTATGACCGGGAGATGGCTTTCATCGCCAGCTGGCAGGGCGCCGGCGGCCGGCCGGAAACGGTCGGCGTGGTGCGGGCGATCTCCGATCCGGAAAAGGTGAGCGCCGAATTCGCCATCATCGTCCGCTCCGACATGAAGGGCAGGGGATTGGGCAGCCTGCTCATGGCCAAGCTGGTGGCTTACTGCCGCGCCATCGGGCTCAAGGAAATCATCGGCGAGACCCTGTCCGACAACAAGGGATTGATCCACCTGGCGCGCCGCTTCGGCTTCAGCACGCGGCCAGGGGAAGAGGGCGTCACCGCGCTGCGGCTGGTCCTGGCGTCGCCGGCCTGACCTTGCCCGCTTCTGGTACAGTCGCGCCATGGCAAAAATCACCCTTGACCGCATGCTGCAATCCCAGGGCTTCGGTTCGCGCAAATGGTGCCGCGAGCTGGTGGCGGACGGCGAAGTCAGCATAGGCGGCGAAACCCCGACCGATTACAAGCAGGCAGTGGAAACCGATGGACTCGTGTTCACCGTCTTCGGCGAAGACTGGACCTATCGCGAGCATGTCTACATCGTGCTCAACAAGCCGGCCGGCTATGAATGTTCGCGCAAGCCGAGCAACCATCCCGGCGTGCTGACGCTCCTGCCGGAACAGTTCACCTGGCGCGAGGTGCAGCCGGTGGGCCGGCTCGATCACGACACCACAGGACTGCTGCTGCTGTCCGACGATGGCGCCTTCATCCACGCCCAATCCTCGCCGCGCCGTCACGTGCCCAAGCGCTACGTCGCCACCACGCATGAACCGGTGACCGATGCGCTGGTGGCCCAGCTGCTCGGCGGCGTCCAGCTGCACGACGAGCCGGCGCCGCTGCATGCCGTTTCCTGCCAGCGGCTGGGCGAGCATCAAATCGAAATCGTGCTGGAGCAGGGCAAGTACCACCAGGTCAAGCGCATGCTGGCGGCCGCAGGCAACCACTGCGATGCCTTGCGCCGCATCGCCATCGGCGGATTGACGCTGGATGCGCTGGCGCTGGACGAGGGCGAATGGCTCTATCTGGAAGCGGCAGACCTGACGCTGCTCGCCGGCGGCACGGACAAGGGATAGCGCGTCCTCACGCCGGTTCGTCTCTCAGCCGACGCTGCTTTCTCCGTGCCAACACCGTTGCACTGGGATGATGCAAAAAATATAAAGCCAGGGTGAACCTGTTTCTCCACGCCAGTCTAATGGTGTAACTCTGTCATTTCGCCAGAGTAAAGACCCATATTCCCATTCAATATCTGGATACTGGAGGCAGCATGAAAAAACTCACTCTTGCAGTGCTTCTCTCGATGCTGGGACTCGCCGGCGCCGCGTATGCCCAAACCGGCAGCGCAACCAGCAGCACCGACGCAACCAGCAGCGGCACGACCTCGGCTGCGCCGAGCACCACCACGACCACCAAGAAGAAGCGGACCAAGCGCATGAAGCATGCGCGCAAGTCCCATGACCCTTCCGGTGGCCGCGCCGATGCCGCCGCCATGGGCAGCAATCCCGGACCCGGCGGCGCCGGCACGCAGATGGGCTCGCGTCCCGGTTACGACATGAACAGCTCGTCGAGCGGCGCCGGGACCACCCGCGGCACGGGCGCCGCCGGCAGCTCCGGCAGCATGGGATCGGGCGCCGGCGCGACCGGATCCACCAGCGGCACTTCCGGCATGGGGAGCTCCAGCGGCACCGGCTCAAGTAGCGGATCTTCCGCCGCAACGGTGGACAAGTCGGGTACGAATAGCGGCATCCCGGGCACTGGCGGCCCGACCGGCACCACCAGCGGTCCGGCCGGCGTCGGCACCGGCACCAGCACCAACAATGGGGCCGGCTCCCGCTAAAAGCCCGAATCGCGCCGCCTCGACGGCGCGTTGATCATCGGCGTTCTGTTCATCGGCATCCGCCGGCTTCCAATCAGCCGGCGGATGCCTTTTCTCGCCGTCTCCTTGTGACGCAGCCGGCCTTCGATACGCCGTACGCAACGAACCTTCCTATACGCAATTTCCCTGCGCTTCATCAAGCGAAGATGCACTGACGGAACCCTGTTTTGCCGGCACAATCAGACAAGAATGAAAACAAGTTGAACGGAGTATGTATGCAGGAGCTTGATTGCAGGGTAGGGCCATGGCACGCGCATGCTCAAGTGCGGGAAGTCGACCATGGGAAGATGATGGCCGTGATTTCGGTCACCGGAGAATATGACGTCGCCGAGCAGCGGCATACCGTCGTCTACGATCACGACGACAGCATCGATGCGATCGAAGAGACGCGCGATCTGGTCGAGCAGCTGCTTCAATCCAAATACGGCATGTGATGCCTCCACGCGGCGGCCGGCGTTGCCCGCCGGTGCCGCATTTCACGCACACCGTCACTCCTCATCCGCGCGACACGAACGACTCGCGACGCAGTCGATTTCGCACAACACGATCGCCGTCGGCCATGGTTCAATGATGCGATTCCAAGAGTCGCTGATGAAGCAGAACCCACCGAAGTCTCCTATCGACCGCATTTACGCCGGTGCCTGCAAGCGCATGGCGCTGCGCTGTCTCCTCAGCCTGGCGGCCTGCCTGCCGCTTACGGCGATGGCCGAGTCCGACAACCGTTTCGACGTACAGATCGAAGGCGCCGGGGACTACCGGAAGCTGCTGGAAGATTACCTCGAGATCCGCCGCCATCAGACCGATGATGCGCTCAGCGAGGAGGAGTTGCAGCGCCTGGTGAACATCACGCCGGCGCAGATTCGCGAACTGCTGGCGACGGAAGGGTTCTTCAGCCCGACGATACGCCATGAGCTGCTGCGGGATGGCGGTCGTCCGGTGGCTCGCTTCATCGTCGAGCCCGGCGAGCCGACGCGGGTCGGGAACGTCGACATCCGCTTCAGCGGCGACATCGCCGGCGGACGCCACGCGCAGCGCATGGCGGCGCTGCGGCGGCAATGGAGCCTCGATGCCGGCGACGTGTTCAAGCAGTCGGCGTGGTCCGGCGCGAAGGGCAATCTGCTGAAGAATCTGCTCAACCGCGACTATCCGTCGGCCGCCATCAAGGAGAGCGAGGCGCGAGTCGATCCGGAAAGGCGCATCGCCGACCTCAGCGTCGAAGTCGACTCCGGACCGGCCTTCACTTTCGGCACCTTGCAGGTGCAGGGCTTGCAGCGCTATTCGCGCGAGATGATCGATGAACTCAACCCGATCCGTCCCGGCGAGCCTTATTCCCAGGACAAGCTGAACGAATTGCAGGCCCGCCTGCAGGACAGCGGCTATTTCAAGTCGGCCTTCGCCAGCACCGAGGTCGATCCCGATCATCCGAACGACGTCCCGGTGCGGGTCGACGTGAGCGAGAACGAACGGCGCCGGCTGGCGCTCGGCCTCGGCTTTTCCACCGATGCCGGCGCCCGCGTGGAAGCGCGCTGGCTGGACCGCCGCTTCCTCGACCGGAACTGGCGCCTGGAATCGCAGCTGCTGTTCGACCGCGATACCCGGCGCCTCGCCGGCACCGTGTTCTTTCCCACTTGGCGCAATGGCTGGCACCCGAATCTGGATGCCCGCTACGAACGCACCAACATCTCCGGCGAGCTGAACGACAAGATCCGCGTCGGAGGCCGCCTCACCAAGCCGATCCAGACCGACGAGCGCATCCTCGGCGTGACGTATTACGCCGACCGCCAGCGCGTGGGCGACACCTTCATCAACAACCGCCAGGCGCTGCTCGCCAATGCCGGCTATACCTGGCGCCGGGTCGACAACCTGCTGTCGCCGCGCCGAGGCTATCTCGCGTCGGTCGACGTGGGCGCCGGTCCGGCGGGCGTGATCAATCAAGCCAACATCGGCCGCGTCCTCGCCAGCGGCGTGTGGATGACCATGCTCAACCGGACATGGCAACCCATCCTGCGCGCCCAGGTCGGGCAGGTTTTCGGCGCCAGCCGTTTCGACGTGCCGGCGGACCTGCTGTTCCGCGCCGGCGGCGACCAGAGCGTCCGCGGCTATGCGCTCAACACATTAGGCGTACCGCAGGATGGCGCCATCGTCGGTGGCCGGGTGCTTGCCGTGGCCAGCGCCGAACTGGTCTACTGGTTCAAGCCGGACTGGGGCGCCGCCGTATTCACCGATGTCGGCGGCGCCGCCGACTCCTGGCGCGACTTCTCCGCAGGACACGGCACCGGCATTGGCGGCCGCTGGCGCAGCCCGATCGGCCCGGTCAGCGTCGATGTGGCTTACAACCACGAGACGCGCCAGCCGCGCCTGCATTTCACGGTGGGCTATGGCTTCTGAGGCCCAAGCGCCCGCTCCCAAGCCGCCGTCGCGCCGGCATGGATGGCGAACGATCGGTCTGCTGCTGCTCGGTTTGTTGCTGGCGATCGCGATTGCCGTCGCCTGGATGCTTGGCACCGAGCATGGCGCCGGCACGGCGCTCGGCTTGGCGCAGCGCCTCTCGAACGGTGCGGTGCGCGCTGAAGGCGTGCATGGCGCCCTGACCAGTCCGCTGCGCATCGACCGCATCACCATCGACACCCAGGCCCAAACCCTGGTGCTGCAGGACGTGCGGCTCGACTGGTTTCCGCGCGCGCTGCTGCAGCGCGAGCTTCATGTGCAGTCCCTGCATGCCGGCCGGCTGGACGTGACCGCCAAGGCGGAGGCGCCGAAGGAAGAGACTAAGCTGCCGGATGCCATCGGATTGCCATTCGATCTGAAGCTGGACGAGGCGCGCATCGACAGCGGCAGCATGAAACCGACGGAAGGCGAGCCGCTGCTGTTCGGTCCGGCCGTTCTCGGCCTGACTTACACGGATCGGGCTTACCGGCTGCAGCTTCGTCAGCTGGCGCTGAAGGGGGATGCCGGCGGCAATGCGTTCGGCGCGTCGCTCCAGGGCGATCTGAGGCTTGCCGCCATCAAGCCCTATGCGCTGCAGGGCGCGTTCAACGGCAATGGCACCCTTGCCTTGTCGGAGCAGGACTTTGCCGGCAACGGCCGCGTGACCCTCGGCGGCTCGCTGGAAGATACCCGCATTGATGCCGACCTCGCCGCGGCAGGCGCCATCGTGAAAGGCGAGGCGACGCTGCATCCCTTTGCGGAGAGCAAGCTCGGCGCCGCGCGTCTGGCGGCAAGCGGCATCGATCTGTCGCGCTTCAAGCCGGACCTGCCGGGCAGCGACATCGCGCTGCGCCTGGAGAGCAATGCCGCAGGCAGCGGCACGCTTTCATTGGACAACCCGGCCGCCGGCCCCTATGACCGCAAGCGGCTTCCGCTGTCGCGCCTGGAACTTGCCTTCACCCAGCAGCAAGATGGTTTTCTGTTCGACCGCATCGATGCCCTCATGGGGGCGCCGGCCCAGCCGGCGGGATCGCTGCGCGGCTCGGGCAGCTACCGCCAGGGAAAACTGGCGCTCAAGCTAGCCACCGAGGCGCTGGATCTGAAGCGGCTCGACAGTCGCATGCAAACGACCCGCCTCGCCGGCAACGCCAGCCTGAGCAGCGGCAAGGATGGCCAGGAGTTCGCGCTTGACCTGTCCGAACCTCTGGATCGGCAGCGGATCGGCTTGAGCGCGCATGGCGTTCTGGCCGCCAAGCGCCTCGACCTCGACCGGGTGCGCATCCAGGCCGGCAGCGGCACGCTGGAAGCCCGGGCCCGAGCGGATCTCGAGGGCAAGGGCAGCTTCGCCGCCAGCGGCCGCCTGAACCGTTTCCGGCCCCGGGACCTGGGACGTTTGGCGCAATTGCCGGAGATGCTGCTCAACGGCGAATTTTCCGTCGAAGGCGAGCGCCAGCCCGCGCTGCTGGCCGATGCGAATTTCAGCCTGAAGGACAGCCAGCTCGCCGGCCAGCCGCTGCGCGGCCAGGGCCGAGTGCGGCTGCAGGCGGACAGCCTGCGCATCGACGATCTGGCGCTGCTGGCCGGCGCCAACCGGCTGCAGGCAAAGGGCGCGCTCGATGCCGAAGGCGGCAAGATCGATTTCAACCTGGATGCGCCGCGCCTGGAGCAGTTCGGCCGCGACTTCGCCGGCAGCCTGCGCCTGGACGGGCAAGCCGCCGGCAGCTTCCGGCGGCCCCAGGTGCAAGCCCGCTTCGGCGCCGGCCAGCTGCGCCTGCCGGGCGGCGTGCGCATCGACAGCGCCGACGGCAGCGGCAGCGCCAGCATCGACCGCGCCAACCCGCTGCTGCTGAGCGCCGCCGATGTCAGCGTGGCGGCGCGGGGCCTGCTGCAAGGCGCCAACCGGCTGCAGCAGGTCGATCTTCAGGCGCGCTTCGCGCCGCAACCCGAAGCGCCGCTGCACATCGCGCTCGCCGGACGCCAGGCCAGCGTCGGCGGCGTGCGTCTCGACAGCCTCAACCTGCAGGCCGACGGCACCACCGGCAATCACCAGATCAACGCCATCGTCAACGAACCCGGCCAGGTCTGGCGTCTGGCCGCGCATGGCGGGTTGAGCGGGCTCGCCGCCAAGCCGAAGCCGCAGCCTGCCTGGCAGGGGACGATAGAGCGCTTCGAGGCCGACGGCCGCCTCGTCGCCCGCTCGACCGGACCGGCGCCGCTGCTGCTGTCGGCCGATTCCGCGCGGCTGGAAAATCTGGCGCTGGACGGCAACACCGGCCGCATCACCATCGAACGGTTCCAGCGGGACGCTGCGGGCATCGCCACCCGCGGCAGCATCCGGCAACTGCGGACCGGCCAGATTCTCAAGCTCATCGGCTCGCCGTCCATCCTCGGCAGCGACCTGATGCTCAGCGGCGACTGGAACATCGACCTCGGCAAGAATCCTTCCGGAAGCGCTAGCCTGCGCCGGGACGGCGGCGACGTGGTGGTCCAGGGCAGCGTGCCGGTCGCCCTCGGACTGCGCCAGCTGGAGGCCGCCGCCAATCTCGAAGGCGGGCGGATTGCCGTGCAATTGCGTGCGGAGGGAGAGCGCCTCGGCCGCATCGCCGCCAGCGGCAGCAGCCTCATGGAGTCCGGCACGCCGCCGCATCTGGCGCCGAACGCGCCGCTGTCAGGCAAGGTCGAACTGGATCTGCCGTCGATAGGCTGGGCGGCGGCACTGCTGTCGCCCACCATGCTGACCGAGGGCCGGCTGCAGGGCCGGATCGACATCGGCGGCACCCTGGACAAGCCGCTGCTGGCGGGCAAGCTGACCGGCAACGGCTTGCACTTCCTGATGGCCGATACCGGCATCGATTTCCGCGGCGGCACCCTCGATGCCGACTTTGACGATTCCCGCCTGCGCCTGAACTCGCTGCGATTTGCCGGACCCGCCGGCAAGGGCGGGCCGCTGGTGGCAAGCGGCACGGTGGATTTCGCCAGCGGCGCGCCGGCGGCACGCATCGATCTGCGCGCGGAGCGCTTCGCCTTGCTCGACCGCTCCGACCGGCGCCTGAGCATCAGCGGTTCGAGCCAGCTCGGCTGGAGTGGCGGCGCAGGCAATATCACTGGCGCCTTCACCGTGGATTCCGGCTACTTCGACATCGGCAACATCAGCATGCCGAAACTGTCGGACGACGTGGTCATCGTCGGCCGCGACCAGGACAAGGGCAAGACCGGGGAGCGGCGCGGCCTGCCGGCTGCCATCGACGTCAGCGTCGGCATCGGCTCCTTCATCCAGCTGAAGGGCAGGGGGCTGGACGGCCAGCTGGCGGGCGACCTGCGCTTCGCCAGCCAGCCGGGCGAGCCGCTGACGGCGCGGGGCATCCTGCGCATCGTCAAGGGCACCTTCTCCGCTTACGGGCGGGAACTGGCGATCGAGCGCGGACTTCTGCGCTTCTCCGGTCCGCTCGACAATCCCGGCCTCGACATCCTGGCCATGCGGCGCGGGCAGCAGGTGGAAGCCGGGGTGTCGGTCGGCGGCACGGTGCTGTCGCCGCGCGTCACCCTGGTATCGGAGCCCACCGTCCCGGATGCGGAGAAGCTGTCCTGGCTGGTGCTGGGACGCGGACTGGCAAGCGCGGGACAGGGCGACGTCGGCGCGCTGCAGAGCGCCGCCGGGGCGCTGCTGTCGCAGGGCGCGGCCGCCGGGGTCGGCTCCCAACTCGCCAATGCCTTCGGCCTGGATGAGGTGAACATCGGCCGCAGCGCCGACAGCGCCACCGTTCAGGAGCGCATCGTCACCCTCGGCAAGCAGCTTTCATCGCGTCTGTTCGTCAGCTTCCGCCGCGGACTGGAAACCGCCAATACGGTGCTCCATCTGCGCTATGTGCTGAGTCCGCGGCTGACCCTGGAAGGCGAGACCGGCTCGCGCAGCGCGCTTTCCCTGTTCTACAACTTCGCCTTTGACTGAAGCATTGCGGTCGTCGCATCTGACTGTCCGCAAATGGCAAGTGATTAAGCTTGCCCGCGTGTGCCGCGGGCACTATGCTTTCTTGCAGGAACTTACCCTGTCGCACCCAGTCAGACCCGAACCCATCATTTACCGGCGCCGGCATGAACCGCGTGGCGCTCGACTGACAACGAGGCAACATGATCCAAAGCGCAATCCACACGCTACCCGTCGAATGGCAAGCCTGGATACAGGAAAACCTGGCGCGCGGCTGCACGCCGGACAGCATGGCCATGGTCATGGTCCGGGATGGCAAGTTCGATCCGGCGCTGGCCGAGGCGGCCATCCGCGAGGCCGGCGGCGTGCAACGCGTCACCAAGCCCCGCCCCGACATCGACACCAGCAGCAATACCATCCAGACGCCGGACCGCATGGTGCATGTGCTGCTGTCGCTGGCCGCGCCGCGCATCGTCCTGCTCGGCAACGTGCTGAGCGACGAGGAGTGCGACCAGCTCTGCGATTATGTTTCCGGCAAGCTGAGCCGTTCCACCGTGGTGACCGACGATGGCGCGCAAGTGCAGGCCCATGCCGGGCGCACCAGCCGCGGCGCCATGCTGATGCGCGGCGAGACCGACCTTATCGCGCGCGTCGACGCCCGTCTCGCGGCATTGGCGAAGTGGCCGGTGGAAAACGGCGAGGGCTTGCAGGTGCAGTGGTACGACATCGGCAACGAATACCGCGCGCACTTCGACTGGTTCGATCCCACGCAGGCGGGACCGCGCAAGCATATGGAGCACGGCGGCCAGCGCGTCGGCACCTTCGTGCTCTATCTGAACGATGTGCCGCAGGGCGGCGGCACCGGCTTTCCTGGCCTCGGCCTGGAAGTCCAGCCGCGTAAGGGCAACGCGGTCTTCTTCGCCAATACCGACATGTTCGGCACGCCGGACCGCAACACGCTGCACTCCGGCATGCCGGTGGTGAGCGGCGTGAAGGTGATTGCCAACAAGTGGCTGCGCGAACGGCCTTATTGATCCGGCCCGGAGCCGGTTGAGCTCGCCGGCGAGACCGATTCCCTGAAGAAAGGCGATGCATTCCGTATGCATCGCCTTTTTTATTGACTCTTTCTTACTCCTGTTCCACATCATGGCCGGGTTGCCAAGCGTGGCTAAGATGGTGACGCCGGAGGCAAGACCGCTCCCGCTTGTGCCGCAATGCCGTGCACCGGCATTTCGGGTCGGCAAGGTCGTTCCCCGCGCGGGAGGCGGCCTGCCTGCGTGCCGAATCCTTCTCATGAAATGAACCTTCGTGCTTGCCATGCTGACAAATGAACAAGCGGACGATCTCTGAAAGCGGCACATCCGCCCACGGCGGATGCCGTGCCGCCCGCGAGGACATCCCATGCCACTCAGATCGATAGGTCTTTCGCTCCGGTTCGTGCTGCCGCTGGCCCTGGTGCTGGCGCTGTTCGCCTATGCGATCGTGCCGGTGATCGACGGCCTCACCATGCGCTGGTTCGTGCGCGAACTGGACACGCGCTCGCAGCTGCTGTCGAACGCTCTGCAGGATCCGCTGATCGACTACGTGCCGCAGAACGCCGACCGCAAGATCAACCAGCTGTTCGACCGGGCCATCAAGGATGACCGGCTGTACGCGCTTGCCTTCTGCGACAACGCCGGCAAGCTGCTCTACCGCACCGTCACCTTTCCGGAAGCGCTGGGCTGCCGCAGCCCGGAAGCGCCGAATGGCATCCGCCACACCGTCGTCAATCTCGCCAACGCCAATCTGCACGTGACCGAAAGCCCGGTCAACACGGATGCCGGGCCGCTGGGCAAGCTCATCCTGGTGCAGGACATGAGCTTCATCGAGCGCCGCAGCGCCGATACCCGCAAGTACGTCATCGTGCTGTTCGCGGCGCTGGCCATCATCATTTCCCTCATCGCAGCCCTGGTGGCCCATCTCAGCTGGCGCGGCTGGATGTCATCCGTCAAGAACCTGCTGCGCGGTGCCCTGGTGCCCGCCGGCCATGCGAACATGGTCCCGGCGAACAGGCGCCGGGAGGAGCCGCCGCCGGAGATGAAGCCGCTGGAGGGCGACCTGCGCAACCTCCTGTACGAAATCAACCGGGAGCGGCGCAGCCAGGACGATACCGCCTATCTCTGGACGCCGGAAAAGCTGCGGGCGCTGCTGCATGAGGAGCTGGCCGGCGATGAGGTGCTGGTGATTTCGAATCGCGAACCCTACAGCCATGTGCACGGCAGGCAGGGCATCGATGTCAAGCGCCCGGCGAGCGGGCTGGTGACGGCGGTGGAGCCGGTGATGCGGGCCTGCTCCGGCACCTGGATCGCCCATGGCAGCGGCGATGCCGATCGGGAGACGGTGGACCGCGACGACCGCGTTCCGGTCCCGCCGGCCAACCCGAGCTATACCCTGCGCCGGGTCTGGATGACGCAGGAAGAAGAGCAGGGGTACTACTACGGCTTCGCCAACGAAGGCCTGTGGCCGCTGTGCCATATCGCCCACGTGCGGCCGGTGTTCCGCTCTTCCGACTGGGATGCCTACGTCGCCATCAACCAGCGCTTCGCCGATGCCGTCGTCAAGGAAGCCCGCACCGACGACCCGGTGGTGCTGGTGCAGGACTATCATTTCGCGCTGCTGCCGCGCATGGTGCGCGACGCGCTGCCAAAGGCGACCATCATCACCTTCTGGCACATTCCCTGGCCCAACCCCGAATCCTTCGGCATCTGCCCGTGGCGCGAGGAATTGCTGGAAGGCCTGCTCGGCAGCACCATCCTCGGCTTCCACACGCAGTTCCACTGCAAGAATTTCCTCGAGACGGTGGACCGCTATCTCGAGTCGCGCATCGAGCATGAGGTATCTACCATCTCCTATGGCGGCCAGCTGACCAAGGTGGAGGACTATCCGATTTCAATCGCCTGGCCCGACAATGCCAGCCTGCCGCCGGTGGCTGAATGCCGTGCCTCGGTGCGCGCCGAACTCGGCCTGCCGCCCAACCAGCTGATCGGCATCGGCGTCGACCGCCTCGACTACACCAAGGGCATCATCGAGCGCTTCCAGGCGGTGGAAAAAATGCTGGAACTGCATCCCGACGTGATCGGCCGCTTCACCATGGTCCAGATCGCTGCGCCGACCCGTTCAACGCTGGATGAATACCAGAACTTCGAGACACGGGTGAAGGCGCTGGTGGAGCGCATCAACAAGCGCTTCGGCAAGCCAGGCTACCAGCCCATCCTGCTCAAGGCGGAGCACCATGGCAGCGACGAGGTGAATCGCTATTACCGCGCTGCCGACGTCTGCCTCGTGACCAGCCTGCACGACGGCATGAACCTGGTGGCGAAGGAATTCATCGCCGCCCGGGACGACGACCGCGGCGTGCTCATCCTGAGCCAGTTCACCGGCGCCGCGCGCGAGCTGCACGAGGCGCTGATCGTCAACCCCTACCACATCGAGCAGGCGGCGGAAGCCGTCCACCGCGCCGTCACCATGCCGGAGATCGAGCAATGCGAACGCATGCGCAGCATGCGGGACCGGGTGAAGGACCGCAACATCTACCGCTGGGCCGGCCACATGCTGCTGGATGCGGCGCGGCTGCGCCAGCGCGAACGGACCATGTCGAAGATTCGTTCACATAGCCGCAAGTCGCTGCGCAGGGTGGTGTGACATGACCGATTTCTTCACCGAGGCCGGCCTCGCGCGGCTGGCGCATAGCGTGCCACGGCGCCTGCTGTGCGCTTTCGATTTCGACGGCACGCTCGCGCCCATCGTCAGCGAACCGGATGCGGCGGCCTTGCCGCCGGCGGTGCAGGCATTGCTGCAGCGCCTGCTCGAACTGGCGCCGGTGGCGGTGATCACCGGCCGCTCGCTGCAGGATATCGATGCCAGGCTCGGCTTCGATCCGGATTTCGTCATCGGCAACCACGGCATCGAAGGCACGCCCAACTGGCAGGAAAGCGCCGCCATGTTCCGGCGCGCCGCGCAGAACTGGCGCGAGCAGCTGTCCACGCTGCTCGAACAAGGGCCGCTGCCAGGCTGCCGCCTGGAAGACAAGGCGTACTCGCTCTCGGTGCATTACCGCGAGGCGCCGGATGCCGTGGCCGCCGAGCGGACCCTGCGCGCGCTGTTCGCTCGGCTGGACCCGCCGCCGCGGGTGGTGGCCGGCAAGTTCGTCTTCAACCTGGTGCATGACGACGCCCCGCACAAGGGCGACGCGCTGGAAAGGCTGATCGAATTGACCGGCGCCGAAGCCGCGCTGTATGTGGGCGATGACGTCACCGACGAGGATGTGTTCCGGCTGCAGCGGCCAGACATCCTTTCCATTCGCGTCGAGCCGCATGCGGACACTGCCGCCCATGCCTGGATCGCCAGCCAGCGCGACATCGCACGCCTGCTGGCGCAGGTGATCTCGCTGCTGGAGCGGCAGGGCGCGCGAAACTGGCTGCGCCATGCCGGCAAACACCCCGAATAGCGATGGCAGCCATCCGGCATACCCGGGATAATCGAAGTCATCAAGACTGAATACGGAGTCGTCATGCAATCCGAATATCTGGGCGCGCTCGACATTGGCGGCACCAAGATCGTCGCCAGCATCGCCGGCCGCGACGGGCCGCTGGCGCGGGTGACGGCGCCCACGCCCAAGAGCGGGCCGCGGCGGGCGCTGGGGGATCAGTGCCTCGCGCTGCTGGAGCAGGCTTGCAGGCAATGCGGCATTCAGCCGGGCGATCTCGCCCGAGTCGGCGTCGCTTCCTGCGGTCCGTTCCTGCATGTGGACGGCGACATCGAGCTGGTGGCGCCCAATATCTGCGGCGGGCAGGGCGGCGCGGCCGATCTCCCGAACGATTGGACCAGCGTGCCGCTGCAGTCGGTGCTGCGCGAGCGGCATGCCGACGCGGTCATCGAGAACGATTGCGTTTCTGCCCTGATTGCGGAGAGGGCGCTGGGCGCGGTGCAGGATGAGCCCAACTGCGTCTATGTCACCTGGAGCACCGGCGTCGGCTTCGGCCTGTGCGTGGACGGGCGCGTCCTGCACGGCAAAAACGGCAATGCCGGCCATGCCGGTCATCTGCTGATGAGCGAATCCTCCGACGCGCTATGCGGCTGCGGCAACCGCGGCGACCTGGAAGGCCTGATCTCCGGCCGCAACATCGCCGCCATCGGTGGCCGTCCGGCGCCGGAACTCTTCGATGCGGCCCGCCGCGGCGAGGAACCGGCGCGTTCGATCGCCGCCGGCGCCGCGCGCTGGTTCGGCCGGGCGCTGTACAACCTCACCGCCGCGCTCGATGTTTCCGTTTTCGTTGCCGGCGGCAGCGTCTGGGCCAATCATGGCGACTGGCTCGGCCCGCTGGCGCAGCGGGAAATCGCCTCCCGCTTTCCGGCGCTCACCGAAGGCGTCACCATCGTTCCGGCGGGTCTGGAGAAATGGGTGGCCGACATCGGCGCCTTCTGCCTGGTGATGCCGGACGACTGGATCGCCCACTGGCGTGAAACCCAGCCCTGGCTCAAAGCGTGACCGGGATCCCGCAATTACGAACGACCGTTCTAAAAAGTTCTGCGCCGGCGGGGAATCTGCCTTAGTATTGAGGTCATCCGCTCCATAGAAAGCGGCATGCCCTCAACCAGACACCAAGCACGCCATGCAAGACCAATCGCCCCGCCTGGACGACCTGCTCGACCGGGATTTCCTGCCGCTGCCCGAACTCATCCGCTTCCACGCCACCATTGATGGCCGACACACCGCCTTGATCCAGGACGAAAAGCGCCTGGACTACGCCGCGCTCGACGCCCTGATGGACCGGATCGCCGCCTCCCTGCAGCGCGACGGCCTGGGTTCGGGCGACGCCATCGCCATCTGCGGCCTGAATTCGATTCCCTATGCCGCCGTCTTCCTCGGCGCGCTGCGCGCCGGCGTGGCGGTGGCGCCGCTGGCGCCATCCTCCTCGCCCGAGAGCCTGGCCGGCATGCTGAAAGATGCATCGGCGCGCCTCCTGTTCGCCGATGCCGCGACCCGCTCAGCCCTGGCAGCTGCAGGCGTCGAACCGGGCATCCCGGTAGTGGCCATCGACGGCAGCGGCAACCTGCCGTTCGAGCGCTGGCTGGCGGCGGAAGGGGCCAAGCCGGCGCCTGTCGACATCTCGCCCGACCAGGCCTTCAACATCATCTATTCTTCCGGCACCACCGGCGCGCCCAAGGGCATCGTGCAGCCGTTCTCGATGCGCTGGACCCATGTGCAGCGCGGCCGCATCAACGGCTACGGCGCCGACGCGGTGACCCTGATCTCGACGCCGCTGTACTCCAACACCACGCTGGTCAGCTTCTTTCCCACCATCGGCCTCGGCGGCACGTTGGTGCTGATGGCGAAGTTCGATGCCGGCGCCTATCTGCAGCTGGCGCAGCGCCACCGCGTCACCCACACCATGCTGGTGCCGGTGCAGTACCAGCGCATCATGGACCGGCCCGATTTCGCCGACCACGACCTGTCCGCCTTCCGCATGAAGTTCTGCACCAGCGCGCCGTTTTCCGCCGCACTGAAAGCGGATATCCTGCGGCGCTGGCCGGGCGGCCTGATCGAGTACTACGGCATGACGGAAGGCGGCGGCACCTGCGTGCTGGCAGCGCACGAGCATCCGCACAAGCTGCATACCGTCGGCCTGCCGGCGCCCGGCCACGACATCCGTCTGATCGACGATGCCGGCCGCGAAGTCGGGCCGGGCGAGGCAGGGGAGGTGGTCGGCCATTCGCCGGCCATGATGAAGGGCTACCACAACCAGCCGGAGAAGAGCGCCGAGGCCGAATGGCACGATCCGAGCGGCAAGCGCTTCATCCGCACCGGCGACGTCGGCCGCTTCGACGCCGACGGCTTCCTGATCCTGCTGGACCGCAAGAAGGACATGATCATTTCCGGCGGCTTCAACATTTACCCGAGCGACCTGGAGGCGGTGCTGCGCCAGCATCCGGCGGTGCATGAAGCGGCGGTGGTCGGCGTGCCATCCGTGCGCTGGGGTGAAACGCCGGTCGCCTTCGTCGTGGCGAGGGAAGACGCAACGGACGGCGCCGACGCCATCCGCGACTGGGCCAATGCCCGCCTCGGCAAGACCCAGCGCCTGGCCGACCTGGTGCTGACCGACAGCCTGCCGCGCAGCCCGATCGGGAAGGTGCTGAAGCGGGAACTGCGGGATGCTTACGTCCCGCGCGGCCCAATCTGAACCCGAACTTTTTATCCATTCGAACAAGCGCGACCATGAGCGACGACTCCCTCTACAACACCGAAGAGATCCTGAAGCTGCTGCGGCTGGAGCAGACCGGCGAGGACCGCTACCGCGGCCTGAGCCACTTCATGGGCAGCCCGAACGTGTTCGGCGGCCAGGTGCTTGGCCAATCCCTGTATGCCGCCTCGGTCACGGTGGACGGCCGGCGGCCGCATTCCCTGCATTCGCTGTTCATCCTGCCAGGCAACCTGAAGCTGCCGATCGATTTCGAAGTGGAACGCGTGCGCGACGGCGGCAGCTTCAGCACCCGGCGCGTGGTAGCCTTGCAGGAGGGACGGCGCATCTTCGTCATGTCCGCCTCCTTCCAGACGCCGGAAGAAGGCCTGTCGCACCAGGACCCGGCGCCGGCATGCGCGGATCCGGAGACGCTCGAATCCAGCCTGCCGCGCTGGAAGCAGAGCGCCGGCTCGGTCCGCCCCTACCAGCCGGTGCCGGTGGACTTCCGCTTCAATCATGACGGCGACATCCTCGCGGCGCCGGGCGGCGAGCCGCGCAAGCAGGTCTGGACCCGCACGCCGATTGCCCTGGGCGACGACCCGGTGGTGCACGAAACGCTGTTCGCCTACGTCTCCGACTACGGCCTGCTGTCGACCTCACTGCAGCCGCACGGCGTAAAGCTCGGCGACAAGCGCCTGCAGATCGCCAGCCTCGATCACACCATCTGGTTCCACCGGCCGTTCCGCATGGACGAGTGGCTGCTGTTCTCGATGGAAAGCCCGAATGCATCAGGCGGGCGCGGCCTGTGCTTCGGCCATGTCTACAACCGGGAAGGCCTGATGGTGGCCTCCATGGCCCAGGAGGGCCTGATCCGGATCAGGCAATAAGGCTGGCCAAGTCGCGTCAGCGCCGTTGCCCGCAGGGGCACTCCCGCCCTGGCCGTTCGGATCGATCGACCGGCCAGGAGCCGGCATTTACCTTTCACCGCGTCGTTGACCGGTATCTTGATCTCCCTGGCTGCACCGCCACGGGCTGCGGCAGCCTGCGCTGCGCAGACGCCAACGCGGCGACCCCGGTATCGCTCCCAAACCGGCACTGCCCCTCGGGATCTGGCAATTCGCAAGTCGCGGCGCCCGGCCGCCAAAAATGCATCTTGTTAAGAAACCAACCAGCGCCGGAGGCGTCGAAAGGAAAACCTGCTTTCTTCCACGGCAACCCATGCAGCAATCGTCAATACCAGCCAACCGCAAAGAAATCCTGCAGCCCGGCCGCAATTGCTGGCGCATCGCCCGCGCCGAACGGTTCAGCATGCTGGTGGATGCCGAGGCCTACTTCAAGGCGGTGCGGGAAGCGATACGCAATGCCCGCCGCAGCATCTTCATCCTGAGCTGGGATATCGACAGCCGCACCTGGCTGGTGCCTGGCGGGGCCAACGACGGCTTTCCGGAACCCCTCGGCGAATTCCTGCATGAAGTCGTGGCTTCCCGGCCCGGGCTACACGCCTACGTGCTGAACTGGGATTTCGCCATGCTGTATGCGCTGGAGCGCGAATGGCTGCCGGCCTACAAACTGGGCTGGACTACCCACCAGCGCCTGAACTTCCACATGGATGGCCGCCATCCGGTCGGCGCCTCGCATCATCAGAAAGTGGTGGTGATCGACGATTGCCTCGCCTTCGTCGGCGGCCTCGACCTCACCCGTTGCCGCTGGGACACGCCGGACCATGCCTGCGGCGATCCGCTTCGCTGCGACCCCGAAGGCAAGCCGCACGATCCCTTCCATGACGTGCAGGCGATGGTGGACGGAGAATGCGCGCAGGCGCTCGGCGAACTGGCGCGGGAGCGCTGGCGCCGCGCCACCGGCCACCAGGCGCTGCGCCACGACCCCTTGCCGTCCGATATCTGGCCGGCAGGCGTGGAAGCCGACATCGCTGGCATCGACGTCGGCATCTCCCGCACCGAACCCGCCTATGACGGCGATCCTGGCGTGTATGAAATCAGGCAATTGCACCTCGACGCCATCGCCTGCGCCCGCGAGCGGCTGTTCTTCGAGAACCAGTACTTCACCTCGGACCTGATCTGCAACGCGCTCTCAGCCCGCCTGGCGGACGAGGACGCCCCCGAGATCATGATCATCTCCCCCGCAAGCCAGAGCGGCTGGCTGGAGCAATCGACCATGGGCGTGCTGCGCGCCCGGGTGCACAGGCGCCTGCAGCATGCGGACCGCCATGGCCGCTACCGCCTGTACTCGCCGCACATCGCCGCGCTGCAGGACAAATGCCTGAACGTGCACAGCAAGGTGCTGGCCGCGGATGAGCGCCTGTTTTCCATCGGCTCGGCCAATCTCAGCAACCGCTCCATGGCCTTCGATACCGAATGCAACCTGGTGATCGAGGCCGGCGATAACGAAGAAGGCCGCCGCATCGCTGGCGCCATCGCCGCCATGCGCAACCGCCTGCTGGCGGAGCACCTCGACTGCGCGCCGGAGCAGATAGATAGATCGCTGGCGGTGGATGGCAGCCTGCACCGCACCGTCGACCGGCTGTACAAATCCGAGCGGACGCTGCGAAGGCTGGACCCTGAAACCACGCCGGAGCTGGATGCCCTGATTCCCGACCGCGCGGTATTCGATCCCGAACGGCCGATCGATCCGGATGAACTGGTGGCGCAGCTGGTTCCCAAGGATGCGCGCAAGCCGGTGCCGCGCCGCCTGGTCGGCATCGGCGCGCTGGCGATCGCGCTGGCGCTGCTGGCCATCGCCTGGCGCGCCACGCCGCTGCGCGAGTACGTCAACCTCGCCTCGATGGTGAATGTGGCGCAGCACCTGGACGACCTGCCGTTCACGCCGCTGGCCATCATGGGCTGCTATGTGCTGGCCGGGATGGCGATGGTGCCGGTGATGCTGCTGATCGCGGTAACCGGCATCGTCTTCGGTCCGCTGGCAGGCGCCGGCTATGCCATCGGCGGCACCATGCTCAGCGCGGTAGCCGCCTACGGCATCGGCGCCTGGCTCGGGCGCGAGACGGTGCGCAATCTGCTCGGGCCGCGCATCAACCGCCTCAGCCGGCGCATCGCCAAGCGCGGCATCCTGGCGATGATGGTGATCCGCATGCTGCCGGTGGCGCCGTTCACCGTCGTCAATGTCGTCGCCGGCGCGAGCCACATCCGCTTCCGCGACTACCTGGTCGGCACGCTGCTCGGCATGACGCCGGGCATTCTGCTCACCGTCACCTTCGTGCACCACCTGGCCGAAGCGATACGCAATCCCACGCCCGGCACGGTGATGGTGCTGGTGCTGGTCGCGGCATTGCTGATCGGCTCCGCGCTGGGGCTGCAACGCCTGCTCGACCGCAAGGAGAATCCATCGACACGATGAATTTCACCGCCGATCCTTCCGCCGGCCTGACGCTGGAGCCGGCCGACCTGAATCCCTGGCCGCTCACCATCTGCACCTACAACATCCATGGCGCGGTCGGCACCGACGGCCGTTTCGCGCCGCGCCGCATTGCCGACGTACTGCTCGAAATACGCGCCGACATCGTGGCCTTGCAGGAAGTGCCGCTCGGCGGCGGCGGCATGGCCAATGTGCTCGACCTGCTGGCCGAAGCCACCGGCTTTCACGCAGTGGAAGGGCCGACCCGGGCCAAGGATGGCCGCCGCTACGGCAACGCGGTGCTGAGCCGCTATCCGATCATGGCCACCCGCACCGTCGACCTCAGCTTCGGCAGCCATGAGCCGCGCGGCGCGCTGGATGCCGACGTCGATTGCCATGGCCATCCGCTGCGCGTGATCGCCACCCACCTCGGCCTGCGCTTCGCCGAGCGGCGCGACCAGATCAGGCGCCTGCTGCAGGTGTTCGATACCGACCGCATGCCGGTGATCCTGCTGGGCGACGTCAATGAATGGTTCGTCTGGGGGCGCTCGCTGAAATGGCTGGTGTCCCATTTTGAAGCGGTGCCGGCGCCGCGCACCTTTCCCTCACGCTGGCCGATCTTCGCACTGGACCGGATCTGGATCAGCCCGCGCCGGCGCCTGGTGCATGTCGAAGCGCATTCGACGCCGCTGTCCCGCGTGGCTTCCGACCACCTGCCACTGATCGCCCACATCGATGGCTGAGGCGGGCTCCGAAGCGGCAGGAGAGGGCTTGCGCTATAGTGGTGCCGCACTTGCAAGAGAGACCATGCGAACAACAACCAAATCTTCACTGCTCGCCGCGCTGGCGCTGCTTTGCGCCTCAGCCTTCGGCGCGGGTGGCGCGACGGCCGACGGCAGCAATCCCTTCGCCGCCAAGGTGGCGCCCTGCATGTCCTGCCATGGCAAGGAGGGCAGGGCGGCGGCCGACGGCTACTATCCGCGCATCGCCGGCAAGCCGGCCGGCTATCTCTACAACCAGCTGATCAATTTCCGCGAAGGCCGGCGCCAGCAGTATCCGCTCATGACCTACATGGTGCAGCATCTGTCGGACGACTACCTGAAAGCGATGGCCCAGCATTTCGCCGACCAGCATGTGCCTTATCCGCCGCCGCAGCCCTCCGATGTTACGGCCGCCGTGCTGGAACGCGGCCGGCAGCTGGTGGTGGCGGGAGACCCGTCGCGCAAGATTCCCGCCTGCGCCGCCTGCCATGGCGAAGCGCTCACCGGCGTCAATCCCGGCATCCCGGGCCTGCTCGGCCTGCCGCGCGATTACATCAACGGCCAGTTCGGCGCCTGGCGCGAAAATGCCCGCAAGGCCGCCATGCCCGACTGCATGGGCGAGATCGCTCGCCACCTGAGCGTGGAAGACATCAGCGCCGCCTCCGCGTGGCTGTCGTCCCGCCCGGTGCCCGCCGACGCTTCGCCGGCGGCGCCCACCAAGGTGAAGCTGCCGCTGGCTTGCGGCAGCTATCCGCAAAATCCATGAGGCGGCGATGAAGCGCATTCTGATTCTGTTGGCCGCCATCCTGGTGATCGGCGTTGGCGTGCTGTTCTACCTCGGGCATCGGGAAGACGACACCGGTTCGACCGCTTCCTCGGCCCCGATACAGGGCGACGCCTTCGCCCGCGGCGCCTATCTGGTCCGCGCCGGCAATTGCATGGGCTGCCATACCGCGCGCGGCGGGGGCAGCTATGCCGGCGGCCGGGCGGTCCAGACGCCGTTCGGCGCGGTGTACTCGACCAACCTGACGCCCGATGCCCAGACCGGCCTCGGCAACTGGACGCCCGACGACTTCTGGCGCGCCCTGCACAACGGCAAATCCAGGGACGGCCGGCTGCTGTATCCCGCCTTTCCCTATCCGAACTACACCCGCGTCAGCCGCGAGGATGCGGATGCGATGTTCGCCTTCCTGCGCTCGATTGAGCCGGTGAAGCAGGAGAACCGCCAGCCCGACCTGCGCTTTCCCTACAATCAGCGGCCGCTGCTGGCGGTTTGGCGGGCGCTGTATTTCCAGCCCGGCGTCTACCAGCCGGACACCGCGCAGAATGCGGAATGGAACCGCGGCGCCTACCTGGTCCAGGGGCTGGGCCATTGCAATGCCTGTCATTCGCCGCGCAGCGCGCTCGGCGGCACGCGCCAGAAAACCGACCTCGCCGGCGCGCTGCTGCCGGCCCAGGACTGGTATGCGCCGTCGCTGCTGTCGCCTGCGGAGGCGGGCATGGCGGACTGGCCGGTGCAGGAGATCGCGTCGCTGCTGCACAGCGGCATCGCGCCGCGCGCCGTCACCTCGGGACCGATGGCGGACGTGGTACGCGGCAGCCTGCAATACCTGGATGACAAGGACATCCGGGCGATGAGCGTCTATCTGAAGGCGCTGCCGCAGGCAGCATCGGCGCCGTCTCGCAAGGCCGATACCGGCGGACCGGAAAACGCGGCCATCCTCGCCAATGGCGCCGCGTTGTATGAAAAGCATTGCGCCGAATGCCATGGCGCCAATGGCGCCGGCAAGCCGCCCGGCATCCCGGCGCTGGCCGGCAACCGTTCGGTGGTGCAGGAACCGGCGGTCAACGCCATCCGCGCCGTGCTGCATGGCGGCTACCCGCCCAGCACCAAGGACAACCCCCAGCCCTTCGGCATGCCGCCGTTCGGCAACTTCCTCAGCGACATCGAAGTGGCGGCGGCGGTGTCCTACATCCGCACGTCGTGGGGCAATAGCGGCGATCTGGTTTCGGCGCCGGAGGTGGCGAGGCATCGGGCGGTGAATCTGGACTAATGCTTGAATATACGGTCTCCTGCGTTGCGCTATACAACGTGATCTAGGTCATATGTGCGCGCCGCTGGGTGCTGATTATCCTGCCAGTGATTGCTAAATCCTGGACAGGAGCCGCCTTGCTTCAACTCGTCATCCGTACTTCCATCGTGCTCGCCGCCGCTGGCCTAGCCCAGTTCGATACCTCCGGTAAAGGCTTATTCATGGTCATGTGGGCCGGCACGATCGGATATGTTGTCGGGCATCGTGCTTACGAAAGCTTGAAGAGCATGTTTAAGTCAACGACGAACTCCCGGAGTCGTATCACCGGGGCGCTATCCAAGCCATCCATACGCCATCGCCTTATGGTGATACTTCTCCGGACCGCTTTACTCACCGGAGCGAATCTGTTCGTAAGGTTTCAGCTCGATAGCGTTTCATTCACATATGGGCAGGTCATAATCAGTTTTACCATCGTCATGCTGGTGTTGCTTGCTGCAGAAGATTGGAATTTTTTCAAGCAGGAAGCGGAAGCGAACCCTTCGCGGTAGATGATGAGAACCTTGATTGACTGATTTCCTGTAAATGCGCCCGCTGCGTCCTGAACAGGGTGACTTAAATCATGTTCATTCGCTGCACGATGGTGTTTATCCTGCCAGTGACATGCCCCGGTCTGGACAGGAGTCACCATGCTGCAGCTCATCATCCGTGTTTCCATCATGCTCGTCGTTGGCGGCCTTGCCCTGACCGATGGATCAGGCAATGGACTGTTCATGGGCATGTGGGCCAGCGCAATCTGTTATGTGATTGGGCTTCAGGCCTGCCGATGCTCCAGGAGTCTGTTCAGTGCATCCGCAACTTCCGAGTGGCGAACCGCCATGGAATCGACCAGGCTGCCCCTGTTCTGGCATTTGACGACAATAGCCACTCGGGCTGTTTTACTGACCATAACGGGCTTGGTTGTACGGTTTCAGACCGAAGGCGTTTCATTTACCCTGAGCGAGGTGCTGACCAGCCTGGCCATCGTCATGCTAGCCATTCTTGCCATGGAAAATCTGCCCCCGGCGAGGGATTACGCAACGGCAGATTCGGCCCATTAAGTTGCGGGAACCTAAGCGTGTTCGATATGTCGAAGCGGGAATTGTCTGTTGGAAATCCCTACCGATCCGCTTCAACTATCTCGCCATTTCATGTCATCCCGCGTCACCTCGGTCGGCCTGGTCACCGCGCCGCGCCTCTCGACCGGCTATTGCTATCCCGATCACATCGATAGCGACAGCATCGCCGCCTTGCCTTCCAAGCCGGGCATCTACATCTTCCGCGACGCGCTGGAGCGGCCTCTCTACATCGGCAAGAGCGTCAACATCCGCACCCGGGTGCTGTCGCACCTGCGCACGCCGGCGGAAGCCCGCATGCTGGAGCAGACGCGCCGCGTCGACTTCCAGCGCACGGCCGGCGACATCGGCGCGCTGCTGCTGGAGTCGCGGCTGATCAAGGAAATGCAGCCGCTCTACAACGTCAAGCTGCGCAATACCCGCGAGATGTGCGCGCTGCGCTTCGATCCGGACAGCGGCACGCCGGCGCCGCAGGTGGTGTACGAGCGCGACCATGACTTCGCCCGAACCCAGGGCCTCTATGGGCTGTTCGCCAGCAAGCGGGCGGCACAGGACAAGCTGCGAGAGATCGTCGAGAACCACCGCCTGTGCCATGCCCGCACCGGGCTGGAGAGCGCCATCCGCGGCCGCGCCTGCTTCGCCCGCCAGCTGCGCCATTGCCTGGGCGCCTGCACCGGCGATGAAGCCTCGGAAGCCCATGACGCCCGCCTGCTGGCCGCGCTGGAAGAGCTGCGGGTGGTGGTGTGGCCCTATCCCGGGCCCATGGGCATCGTGGAAGAGTGCGACGGCTGGCGCCAGACCCATATCGTCGACCACTGGTTCTATCTCGGCTCCATCGAACGGCGCAAGGGACGGCGGCCAGTGCGGCGGCCGGCGCGGCGGCGCTTCGACGTCGACACCTACAAGATCCTGGTCAAGCCGATGCTGCGCGGCGACCTGCTGCTGACGCCGATCGAGGTCTGAGCCTTCACGAAGAGCGCTCAGGCCTGCTTGCCCGGATGTCGATAGAAGTGGATCGTGCCGCGGCCGCTGTGCTTGGCCTGGTACATCGCATCGTCGGCATAGCGGATGAGGATCTTCTCATCCACCGCGTCGTCCGGGAAAAAAGCCACGCCGATGCTGGCCGAGATATGAAATTCATGTCCCGCAATCAGAAACGGCCGGTTCAGTTCCTGCAGCACCTTGTGCGCCACCACCGCCACGCCCTGATTGCTTTCCGCCCGCGGCAACAGCAGCACGAATTCATCGCCACCGAGCCGGGCCGCCGTATCCGATTCGCGCATGCTGTGCTGCAGGCGGCTGGCGACTTCCTTGAGCAGCAGGTCGCCGATCGCATGGCCGTAATTGTCGTTGACCGGCTTGAAGCGGTCGAGGTCGATGAACATCAGCGCAACGCGGCCGCGCTCGCGCCGCGCCGCGGCGATCGACTGCCCGAGCCGTTCCATCATCAGCTTGCGGTTGGGCAGGCCGGTCAGCACGTCGTACAGCGCCAGGCGCATTGCCTGCTCGCTGGCGCGCAGCGCGCGGGTGCGGTCGTCGAGCAGCAGCCAGGTCAGCAGCGCCAGCAGCAACGCGATGCTGATGCCGCCCCGCAGAATCAGCTCCGCCTTGCCGGTATCGGCGCTGGCGGCAAAGCCGGGCAGGGCGGCGTTGACGACGATCCAGGAATGGCCGGCGATCTCCAGTCGCTGGATGCTGGTGAGCGGATTGCTGAATACCGCCGCCCGCGATTCCTGGAGCGTGTCGAACATGCGCGACTGATCGGACATTTGATTGCCGTCGTAGACCTCCACGTCCAGCTCGACCGGGCGGTCGCCCTGCAGTTCGTTCATCAGGTCTGTCATGCGGAAGGCGGCATAAACCCAGCCGCTCAGGCTGTCCCGTCTTGCGTCGGCAGAGTCCGGCGAAGCGCCGTCGCGGTAGATGGGCATGTACATCAGAAAGCCGATCTGCATGTCCCTATCGGTTTCCTGGACCAGGGTGACCTTGCCCGACACCGCCGCCTTGCCAGTATCGCGGGCTTGTTCCATCGCCGCTCGCCGCACCGGATCGGTCAGCATGTCGAAGCCGAAGGCCCGCAGGTTCCGGCCTTCGAACGGCTCGATGTACTGGACCGGACCGTACCACTCGCGGCTGCCGGCGGGCCAGGCCTGATAATCCGGGAAGCCTTCGGCCCGCATGGCATCGACGAAACGCGCGATTTCCGACGCCGGCACCTGGGCGGAAAAGCCTAACGCCTGAATGCCGGGATAGTTCTCCTTCAGGCGCAGGGTGGATGCGTATCGGTGGAACTCCTGGCGCGTCACTTGCGAAGACGCCGCGAACAACCCGGCCACGCCGCGCAGCACCTGTTCATAGGTCAGCATGCGCTGTTCGATGCGCCGGTTGGATTCGCGAACCCGGAAATCGAAACGGGTTTGCAATTCCTGCCGCGCGCTGTCGCGCGCATCCTGCCAGAGCTGACGGGTGACCCCCAGGCACAGCAGCAGCACCAGGGCCGGGAGGATGACGCCATGCCGCGTCCAGTTCGACAGTCGCTCAGACCGGGGCGCCTCGCCATGACCTGTGCCGCCGGAGTCGGGATCGAGGGGGTTGGGCGGGTGGGTGGCCATCTGGCGGTTGAACGGCGGCAATGTCTGCTTGAAGAAAGGAAACGCAAAATCGCGCGGCGCGGATGCGGCTCATGGACTGCGTGCTGCCGGTCCGTTCATTTTTGCATTGGAATAAGAAAGCGAACTCAAGTTCGCGCTTTCCGCCGCGGCCTTGATGCAGCTGCCGTGCGCCGGCCTGCGTGCCTGCCCCTCGATGCAGCGCCGAACCCGTTGCGGACAGCTCGGCTAAAATAGGCAATCGATCAACAGGCAAGGCCGGACGGGCAGACGCTCCGGACGCACCTGCCTTCATCTCTTTCCCGGACCGGTCATGAATTCACGCTCACTGTTCTCTTCATCCTTTTCTGCAGCGAGGCTGGATGCGCTTACCCACAAACTCTCCGACGACATCAAGGCCGGCCGCATACCGGGCGCGGTCATGCTGCTGGAGCGGCACGGCGAAATCGCCTACGAGGTAGCGCTGGGCGCCCAGGATCCCGCGAGCGGCGCGCCGATGACCACCGACAGCATTTTCCGCATCTATTCGATGACCAAGCCCATCGTGTCGGTGGCGGCCATGATGCTGGTGGAAGAGGGCAGGCTGCTGCTGACCGACCCGATCTCGGACTACCTGCCGGAATTCGTCCGGCCCAGGGTGGGCGTGGAGTCGCGCGATGCCTCCGGTGCGCCGAAGCTGGATCTGGTCGAAGTGGAGCGCCCGATCACCGTGCATGACCTGCTGCGCCATACTTCCGGCCTGACCTACGGGCTGTTCGGCAGCTCGATGGTGAAGTCCGCCTACCAGAAGGCCGGCATCGGCGTCACCCGGATGCCGAGCGACGAATACATCCGCACGCTGGCCTCGCTGCCGCTGTTCTGCCAGCCGGGCACCATCTGGGAGTACAGCCACTCCACCGACGTGCTCGGCGTGCTGCTCGAGCGGATCACCGGCCAATCGCTCGAGGCGCTGCTGAAGGAAAGAATCCTGGACCCGCTCGGCATGCGCGACAGCGGCTTCTGGGTCGAGGAAGAGCAGCTGCACCGGCTGGCGCAGGCCTTCGACAAGGACCCGGTCACCGGCGCCGACGTGAAGCTGAACTATGTCGGCAAGCGGCCGGTGTTCTTTTCCGGCGGCGGCGGCATGGTCTCCACCGCCCGCGACTACCTGCAGTTCGCGCGCATGCTGCTCAACGGCGGCGAGCTGGACGGCGAGCGCCTCCTGTCGCGCTCCACCCTGAACTTCATGACCAGCGACCATCTCGGCGATTTGCCGCTGGCGCGGACCGGCCCGAGCTATCTGCCGGGACCGGGCTATGGCTTCGGACTCGGCTTCGCGGTGCGGACCTCGGCAGGCAATGCCGTCATTCCCGGATCCGTCGGCGACTACACCTGGAGCGGGCTGGCCGGCACCTACTTCTGGATCGACCCGCTGGAAGACATCGCCGCCATCTTCCTGATGCAGGCGCCGGAACAGCGCCAGCACTACCGCCAGCTGTTCCGCAACATGGTCTACGCCGCCCTGGAGTAGGACGGCCCGGCATGCCGGTGGCGTCGCGATCCACCGGCCATCCGCCATGCGGCAGGTGAAGAAACCGTACCGGCGGTGATTCACCGCGGAAGGCTCTTCCGCTCCACCATCTTCAACAGTGCATACAGCGACGCCAACCTCGGCGCCGGCACGCCTTCGCGCTGCGCAGCCCGCACCACATTGCCGATGATGGCTTCGGTTTCCATCGGCCGGCCGTTCTCGTAATCCAGCGCCATGCTGGTCTTGTAGGCCGGCCCCTTGCGGGTGGCGTCGATGAATTGCTCAGCCAGTTCCGGCGCCAGCGGATGGCCGGTCGCCGCCGCGATCGCTTCCACTTCCCGCATCGCTTCCAGCACGAAGGCGGAGCCTTCCGCCGTGGCCAGGATCTGCGCCGTATCCAGCGCGCCGCCCAGTACCGATATCGGATTGAACACCGTGTTCCACAGCGCCTTCTGCCAGCGCGCGGCGGCCACCTTGTCTGTCAGCGGACAGCGTATGCCGCCCGCTTCCAGCAGCGCAGCCAGCCGGCGCGCCCGCTCGGACACCCCGGAAGGATAATTGCCGAAATTGAGGTCGCCGAAGGCGAAATGGCGAATCCGCCCGGGCCCGGTACGGCTGACCTGGACGAAGGCGAGGGCGCTGATCACTTCGTTGTCCGGGAAGGCGGCGGCGATTTCGGCCTCGATCTCGACGCCGTTCTCGATCAGCACGATCACGGTATGCGGCCCTACGGCCGGGCGCATCAACGCCACCCGATCCAGGCCTTCCACCACCTTCAGCGTGACGATCAGGTAATCCGGCGCGCCGCCCTGATAGTCGCCAGCGCTGCGAAGCACCTGTGCCGGCCGGAAGCTGCGGTTCCCCAGCCGGTCGCTTGCCAGTTCATAGCCGCGCTCCCGGACCGCGTCGAATTCGCCTCGGCATACCACCGACACCTCCGCGCCCGCGCCATGCAGCAGCGCGCCATAGAAGCCGCCGATCGCGCCAGCGCCCACCACCAGCGCCCGGATCGGGGCCTGTTCCGCTTCCTTCATGTCTCCTCCTGGTCGTTTTCATCCGGCATGCGGCGCCGGCGTGCCGCCGATTATGCGCGAAACCGGCTTACCCGGCAGGACACGGCTTCTCCAAATTGCTACCCCTTCAAGACGTGTCCGCAACATTCCAAAAATAATTTCTTCTTCGACTTAAAAATCTGAAACCTTGCACCAGGGTTACGCGTTATGATTATTTCTCGTCATAAACATTTCCTATTGGTGCCATATGTTCAAAAAAGCGCTGCTTGCGGCCATGTTGAGCTGCTCGCTGACAGCATGGGCGGTACCATTCAGTTCGCAGCATGCGCTGGTTTTCGACGAGGAAACCGGGCAGGTGCTGCTTGAGAAAGATGCCCACGCTGTCGTTCCCATCGCTTCCCTGACCAAACTGATGACCGCCATGGTCGTGCTTGATGCCAAGCAGGACATGGACGAGCTCATTGCGATCGACGAAAGCGATGTCGACACCCTGAAAAACAGCTCTTCCCGCGTACCGGTCGGCGCCGTGCTGCCGCGCCACACGGTACTGCAGTTGGCGCTGATGTCTTCCGACAACCGCGCCGCCGCGGCGCTCGGCCGCACCTACCCGGGCGGCCATATCGCCTTTCTCGACGCAGTCCGGAGCAAGCTGCAGGCGCTCGGCATGACTGACACCTCGATCCAGGAGCCCACCGGCCTGTCGCCGCACAACCGATCCACCGCAGCAGACCTGCTGAAGATGGCCACCGCTGCTTCCTACTATCCCGAGATCTCGCGCCTCACCACCGAAACGGCGGAACTGGTCGATATCAACGGCAAGCCGGTCCAGTACCGCAATACCAACGGGCTGGTCGGGAAGAAGGGATGGGACATCCTGCTCTCCAAGACCGGATTCACCCGCGAGGCCGGACGCTGCCTGATCATGCGCATGCAGGCGGCGGGGCGCCATGTCATCCTGGTGCTGCTCAACGCCAAGGAAACCGCCTACCGGGTGCTGGATGCCGAGAACGTTCAGCGCTACCTGTCGGGCCAACCGCCGCTCGAGGCCAGGGCCTTGTTCGCCCATCACGGCGTGAAGCAGGTCGCGGCACGCAAGCATGGCAAGTCGAAGTCGGGCGTCGTGCTGGTAAAAGCCAAGGCTGCGGTAAAGGCCTCGCGCAAGGGCCGCACCGTCTAACCTTCCGATTCCGCCAATCAACTCCCAGTTCAACATCCCGCGTTGCCCTTTATCAAAGGACAACGCGGGATTTTCAATTACTTTACCCACTAGATCGACTACAATTGCGAAGCATGGTTTGCACGTCTCACAGGTCCTGAATACCGTCGGTTGTCATATCCATATCCGATGGGTTTGAGGGATGCACAGGGGTGAAAGACGACGGTGAACAGGCCACCGGCATGCAGCAGCGCGGTTCAGGCTTGAAATACGAGGGATTTGCGTCGGATGCCGCCATTCGACTTTCTGGAGCAAGAGTGAATAACACTACCAACAACAATAAAGACGTGGTTCTGCCGGAGTTCAAGATGCGCGTGCTCGTCATCGAAGACAACCAGGACCTGGCACGCTTGTTCTGCGACCTGCTCGAAGTCATGGGCTGCGAAACGGAAGTCGCCTTCAATGTGCGCGCCGGTCTGCAGAGCACCCTCAAGAATTCCCCTGACATCATCTTTTGCGACCTGCGCCTGCCGGGCGAGAAGAACGGTTTCGATTTCGCCCGCGAACTCCGCGCCAATGCAGACTACGCCGACCTGCCGCTGATCGCGGTGACCGGCTATGGCGACGTCGAGGCGCAGCAGCGCGCGCTGGAAGCGGGTTTCAACCGTGTGTTCGCCAAGCCGATCAAGTTCGCCGAAATCCAGGACGTCCTCAAACAGTATCAGAAGCGGGCCTGACGCCGCCGGCGTGGACGGCCTCGTTACGCCTTCAAAGGGATAGCAGGATGTCGCATCCGCCGGTTTCCCGCCTGTCGAATGCCCCCTTCGGACTGAATTTCGTTTTGCTGCGCCGCCCATGGGCGGCGTTGCTGTTTGTGCTGGCCCTTTTCGCAGCGGGCCATCCCGTCGAGGGCCGCTGCGCGGACAACGACGCATTGTGGACGGCGCTGCGTCAGGGCGGCCATGCCATCTTCATCCGCCATGCGTCCACCACGCCGGGCATAGGCGATCCCCCCGGCTTCATCCTCGACCGCTGCGATACCCAACGCAATCTATCGCCGCAGGGACGCGCTGAGGCTGCCCGTATCGGCGAGACCCTGCGCCGTCGGCAGGTGCCCATCGCCGAGGTCTACAGCAGCCGCTGGTGCCGCTGCCTCGATACCGCAAAGCTCGCGCTCGGCAAAGTGACGCCGGCTCCGATGCTGGACTCGATGTTCAACGATCCGGGCAAGCGCAGCGACGAAGAAAAGACGCGCGAAGTGCTTGCCACAGTTGCCCGCATTCCCGCCGCCGCCAACGTGGTGTTCGTTACCCATGCGCAGAACATCCAGCACATGCTCGATGTATCGCCGGCTCCGGGCGAGATGGTGCTGGCCAAACCCGTGGCGGGCACACTGCGCGTCGTCGGGCGCATCGCGCTCGAATAGGCCCGCCATAATGGTTGGCAACCCCGTGCCGGCTTTCCGAGTAAAATGGCCGCTTCGGCTCGGCCGCGTCATTCCTGACTGTGGCTGATTCCGGGACGGGAACGTCTGCGGCCGCATTCCCGGCTCAACCTTCAGGCCCAAGTGCCATTCACGATGCCAGCAAGACCCGCCCTGGAAGCGCTGCGCGCGGCCACCCGCCAAGCGCATGATGATCTCGAAACTCACCTCGCGATAGCGCGTCCGGGTGCCGGCGCAGCCGAATATCATGCCTACCTGAAAGCCCTGTGGGGATGGATGGCGCCATTCGAGGAGCGTCTCTGGACGGCGCCGTGGCCGGCGACGATCGAGGCGCCGGCGCGCAACGGCAAGCGGCACTGGATCGCCGAAGACCTGCGGCGTTTCGATATCGACGAACGCGAGCTGACAGCGCTGCCAGGCGGCGCCTTCACGCCCGATCTCACGTCAGCCGCGGCCCGTTTCGGCCTGGCCTACGTAATCGAGGGTTCGCAGCTCGGCACCCAGGTGATACGCAAGAACCTGGAGCCGGCACTGGCGCCCTGGAACCCCCGGTGGCTGCAGGGATATGGACCGGAAACCGGACGCCGCTGGCGCGACTTCACCGACGCGATCGAGATGCACCTCGATGATGACGAAGCGCGCCGCATTGCCGCCGAGGCGGCGAAGGCGGCCTTCCGCTCGCTGGCAGAGTGGTTCAGAACCTGACAGCTTTCATGACTTCGACCCGAACCAACAGTATGGAAAGCCAACACGAAGCGATTGACCTGACCGTATGCGAACAGGAAGCGATCCGCATTCCCGGCAGCGTTCAGCCGCACGGTTTTCTCGCCGCGGTGCGCGAGGAAGACATGGCGATCGTCCAGGTCAGCGACAACACGGCTTCCTTCACCGGGCTGGCTGCATCGGCGCTGCTCGGACAGCCGGCAACCGTTCTCATCGGCGCAGCCCCCTGCCTGCGGCTCCGGGATGTGCTGAGGGAAGAGGGCAACATCGCCAAACCCATCCATTTCGATGCGGTGACCCTGCCGGGCGGCGGCGTGATGAATCTGCTGGTTCACCAGGCCGACGGCTTGCTCATGCTGGAGTTCGAGCCGACCGCTTCGACCCTGCCGGGCCGCTCGCGCCATCTGGCCTCGCTGATCTCCGACTTCCTGTCACACTTGACCGATACCGATTCGGTGGAAGCGATGAGCGCTCTGGCGGCGCGCGAAATCAAGACGCTGACCGGCTTCGGCCGCGTGCTGGTCTACCGCTTCGACCACGAGGGCCACGGCCATGTCATCGCCGAGGCCAGGAATCCGGCTTATCACTCTTATCTGCACCAGCGCTTTCCGGCGTCCGACGTGCCGCGGCAGGCGCGCGATCTTTATCTCGCCAACCGGGTCCGGCTGATTCCCGATGCCGGCTATGAGCCGGCAAGCCTGCTGCCGCCCCGCAATCCAGTCACCGGCGAGCCGACCGACCTCTCCTTTGCCACGCTGCGCAGCGTCTCGCCAGTGCACAAGCGCTACATGCAGAACATGGGCACGCTGGCCTCGATGTCGGTGTCTCTCGTGGTCCAGGGCAAGCTCTGGGGTTTGATCTCCTGCCACAACGCGGAACCCGCCTTCGTCGATTTCGACGCCCGCGCCGTATGCGAGCAGCTCGGACAGATTCTTGCGCTGCGCATCGAATCCCGCGAAGAGCGGGACGAGTACACCTACCGGCTGGAGCTGCGGCGCATCCTGGTATCGATGCTGTCGGCGCTCAGCCAGAGCACCGACTTCGTCACCAACATGGCGTCGGTCTCGCATGAGCTGCTGCGCTTTGCCAACGCGTCCGGCGCAGCGATTTGCTTCGAAGGCAAATTGTCCTGCTTCGGCCTGACGCCGGACGCGCCCCAGATCCTCGACTTGGTTGAGTGGCTCAGCGCCCGTTCCCACAACGACCTGTTCCACACCGACGACCTGAGCGGCGCCTATGCGCCGGCCAGTGAATTCAAGGACTGCGCCAGCGGCATCATGGCATTGCCGATCTCGCAAATCCACCGGCATTACCTGGTCTGGTTCCGTCCGGAAGTCATCCGCACCATCGACTGGGCCGGCAACCCCCATCTCAAGGAAAACGTCGGCGACGGCATCGCCGCGGCGCTTACGCCGCGCAGCAGCTTCGCCACGTGGCGCGAAACCGTCCACGGCCGCTCCCTCCCTTGGCGCAAGAGCGAGATCGAAACGGCGCTCGAGTTTCGCACCGCGCTGCTCGGCATCGTCCTCGAGCGGGCGGAGCAGATGGCGGAACTCGCGGAAGGCTTGGGCCGCGCCAACAAGGAACTGGAATCGTTTTCCTATTCGGTTTCCCACGACCTGCGGGCGCCCTTGCGCCATATTGCGGGCTTCACCGACCTGCTGATGGAATTCGAGGGCAGCCAATTGAGCGAACGCGGGCTGCGCTTCCTTCGCAACATCAAGGATTCGGCCCGTTTCGCCGGCAAGCTGGTTGACGATTTGCTCAGTTTTTCCCAGATGGGCCGCGCCGCGCTGCGCATCGACAAGGTCGACATGAACGAATTGGTCACGAATGCGCTGACCAAGATTGCCAATGACGACGAGGGCAGGGTGGTCAACTGGAAAATCGCCAGCCTGCCGATGATCGAAGGCGATCCGGCCTTCCTGCAATTGGCCCTTTACAACCTGTTGGCGAATGCGGTGAAATACACCCGCACGCGCGAAGTGGCAGAAATCGAGGTCAGCTCGGAGAGCACCAACGACGAAATCATCTTCCATGTGCGCGACAATGGCGTCGGCTTCAGCATGGAGTATGTCCACAAGCTGTTCGGCGTTTTCCAGCGCCTGCATCGCATGGAAGACTTCGAGGGTACCGGCATCGGCCTGGCCAACGTCCGCCGCATCGTGGAGCGCCACGGCGGGCGGGTCTGGGCCGAGGGCAGGCCGGACGAAGGCGCCATGTTCTCCTTTTCAATCCCCGTGCACCTGAGCGTGCCTGAACAATCCAGCACTACCCATGTTAAAGCCAATTCTTCTCGTTGAAGACAATCCCAACGACCTCGAACTTACCCTGATCGCACTGGAGAAGAGCCAGCTGGCCAATGATGTCGTGGTGGTGCGCGACGGCGCCGAGGCCATGGATTATCTGAATGCGGAAGGCGATTTCGCCGGACGCGCCACCGGCAACCCCGCTGTCATCCTGCTGGACCTCAAGCTGCCCAAGATCGACGGGCTGGAAGTGCTGCGCATGATCCGCACCAATGCGGGATTGAAGAGCATTCCGGTCGTGATGCTGACTTCGTCGCGCGAAGAGCAGGATCTGCTGCGCAGCTATGAACTCGGCGTCAACGCCTATGTCGTCAAGCCGGTCGATTTCAAGGAATTCATCCGCGCCATCGCCGACCTCGGCATTTTCTGGGCGGTGCTGAACGAGCCGCCGCCCGGCTCCATGCGCTACGTGCGCCGCAGCTGACGGCGCAGGCGGGAAGCGTCAGGCATCTAGCATATGCCGGATCTGGCGCGCCAGCGTCAGGCCTGAATAGGGCTTGCTGAGCAGGCAAAAGCCTGGCTCCAGCTTGCCGTCGTGGACCAGCGTGCCTTCGGCATAGCCGGAGGCGAAGAGGATGCGCGCCGCCGGCGCCAGCTTCCTGATTTCCCGCGCCAGCTCGACGCCGCGCAATTTGCCCGGCATGACCACGTCGCTGAACACCAGGTCCACCTCGGTTCCGTCCGTCAGCAGCCGCAACGCGGCCGCGCCATCTTCCGCCTGCAGGATGCGGTAGCCGTAGCGGCCGAGCAGCTCGCAGGTGGTGCGCCTTACCTGTTCCTCGTCCTCGATCACCAGCACCGTCTCGGTTCCGCCGGCGATCGCCGGTTCCACATCAGCTGCCCCGACCGGCAGCAGTTGCCGCGTGCGCGGAAGAACGATGCGCAGGGTGGTGCCGTGACCGAACCGGCTGTCGATGTCGATATGGCCGCCGCTCTGTTTCACGAAGCCGTAGGCCATGCTGAGTCCCAGGCCGGTGCCCTGGCCGTCCGGCTTGGTGGTGAAAAAAGGCTCGAAGGCGCGGTCCAGCACATCCGGCGGCATGCCCATGCCGGTGTCGGACACGGTGATTCGCACATATTCGCCGCTATCCAAGCCGGGCTGCGCAGTTTCCACCCGAAGATTGTCGGTTGCTATCAGCAGCCTGCCGCGGCTGCCCATGGCGTCGCGCGCGTTCAGGACGAGATTGAGGATCACGCTTTCCAGCTGGTTCGGATCGACCAGGGTGTTCCACTGATCATCGGCGACCCGGATATCCAATTCCGGCCCATCGCCGAGCGCCCGTTTCAGCAGTTCCGTCATGCCATGGAGCAGATCGCCGGGATGGATCACCGCAGGCTGCAGCGGATGGCGACGGGCAAAGGCCAGCAACTGGGAAGCCAGCTTGGCGCCGCGGCCGACGCCATCGAGCGCGGCGGTGATGCGGTCCCGCATGACGGGGCTATCCGCCGCATCCAGCATGAGCAGCTGCAGGTGTCCGCTGATGATCTGCAACACGTTGTTGAAGTCATGGGCCACGCCGCCGGTGAGCTTGCCGACTGCTTCCATCTTCTGCGCATGGTGCAGCGCTGCATGGCTCTGCGCCAGTTCCCGCGTCCGGGCCAGCAGTTCCTGCTGGCTGCGATGCAGGGACAGATAGGCATCGTCGCGCTCGCGGTGGGCGATATGGGCGCTGGAGTGGTAGCGCAAGCGGGCCACCAATTCCAGCTTGTTTGGCCACTTCACCAGGTAATCGTTGGCGCCGACGGAAAATCCCTGCACCTTGTTCTCGGGGCTTTCCTCGGAGGAGAGCAGAATGATCGGCAGCTGGCGGGTTTCCGGATGATTCCGAAACAGCCGGATCAGGCCGAAGCCGTCGATGGCCGGCATCTTGAGGTCGACGAGGACGACCGTGGGCTTGAAGAGCAGGGCATTGTCGAGCGCCTGCTTGGCATCGGGAACGTAATCGAGGCTGAAGTCGGGCTGGCCGTGCAGCATGTCGCTGATCATCTCGGCGACGATGACCTGGTCGTCGATCAGAAGGACTTTGGTTTGCTGCTGCCCCAGGACGCAGTGCATGTTCGATTCGTTTCCCAACCCGTTCTCCGAAATGGCCGCCTTGAGGTCATCTGACCGCACCCAATACAGCGATGGATCGGCGGAATCGAACCAAAGCATGGCTGTCGCAAAATTGTATGAAAATACAGCTTTCCTTTCCAGAACTTTTGAGCAAGCTCAACCAAGCAGGATTAATCACAGTTCAGGCATCGGTTAAGCTTGGCCAGGCAGAACGCTGGCACGTACAAGCCGAAAACGCCGGGCATAACACGGAGGAGACGATACCCATGACGGAAAACCCGAAGGCGCTATGGACGCCGGATGAAGCGCGCCTGAACCATAGCCGGCTCGCCGACTACCAGCACTGGCTGGAAATGAATCACGGCTTGCGCTTCGCCGATTATCCGGCGCTGTGGACCTGGTCGGTGGACCGGCTCGCCGACTTCTGGGAGAGCATCTGGCGCTACTTCGACATCCGCCATAGCATGCCGTACACGGCGGTGCTGGACGCCGAGCGCATGCCCGGCGCCCGCTGGTTCGAAGGCGCCCGGCTGAACTATGCAGAACAAGTGTTCCGCCATCACCTCGACGAGCCGGATCGTCCTGCCATCATTTCGCGCTCCGAACTGCGGCCGACGGCAGAACTGTCCTGGTCCGAATTCCGGCGCCAGGTGGCCGCCATGGCCGCCAGTCTCAAGCGCATGGGTGTGATGCCGGGAGACCGCGTCGCCGCGTATCTGCCCAACCTGCCGGAAACCGCCGTCGCCTTTCATGCCTGCGCCGCCATCGGCGCCGTCTGGTCCAGCTGTTCGCCCGACATGGGCAGTGCCAGCGTGGTCGACCGATTCAGCCAGATCGAGCCCACGGTGCTGCTCGCCGTCGACGGCTACCGTTACGGCGGCAAGGATTTCGACCGGCTCGACGTAGTGCGCTCGCTGCGGCGATCGCTGCCCTCGGTGCGCCATCTGGTGCTGCTGCCTTATCTCGATGCGCAGGCAAGCCTGGAAGACGCCGCCGAATGGAAAGCGCTGATTGCCAACGACGCCGAGCCGGCATTCGAGCAGCTTCCCTTCGACCATCCGCTCTGGATCGTCTACTCCTCCGGCACCACCGGCATGCCCAAGCCCATCGTTCACGGCCACGGCGGCGTCCTGATCGAAAGCCTGAAGGCGCATGGACTGCACGGCAACCTGCAGGCGGACGATCGCTTCATGTGGTACTCCACCACAGGCTGGATCATGTGGAATTCGCAGATGATGGGCCTGCTGCTCGGCGCCACCCTTTGCATCTATGACGGCAACCCCGGCCATCCCGATCTGGGCGTGCTGTGGCGCTTTGCCGAGGAAGCCGGCATCACCTTTTTCGGCGCCGGCGCCGCCTATTACGCCGGCTGCATGAAGGCCGGGCTGAAGCCGCGCGAACTGGCCGACCTGAGCCGGGTGCATAGCCTCGGCACCACCGGCTCGCCGCTGCCGCCGGAAGCCTATGACTGGATCTACCGCGAATTCGGCCCCGGCGTGCTGCTGGTCGGGATCAGCGGCGGCACCGATGTCGCCGCTTCCTTTGTCTGCGGCTGCCCGACGCTGCCGCTGTACGCCGGCGAAATGCAATGCCGCGCGCTCGGCGTGGCGGTGTACGCCATGGATGAGCAGGGCAGGCCGCTGGAGGATGAAGTCGGGGAGCTGGTGGTGACCAAGCCGATGCCATCGATGCCGCTCTATTTCTGGAACGACCCGGGCGGCAAGCGCTACCACGACAGTTACTTCGACACCTATCCCGGCTGGTGGCGGCACGGCGACTGGCTGCGCATCACGCCGCGCGGCGGCGCCATCATCTACGGCCGTTCCGACACCACCATCAATCGCCACGGCATCCGCATGGGCACCAGCGAGATCTACCGCGTGGTGGAAGCGCTGGACGAGGTGCAGGACAGCCTGGTGGTGGATCTCGAGTACCTCGGCCGCGAATCCTGGATGCCGCTGTTCGTGGTGCTGGCGCCGGGCGCGGTGCTCGACGACGCGCTGAAGCAGCGCATCAACCGCCATATCCGGGAAGCGCTTTCGGCCCGTCATGTGCCCAACGAGATCATCGCCATCGGCGCGGTCCCGCGCACGCTGAGCGGGAAGAAGATGGAATTGCCGGTGAAGAAAATCCTGCTCGGCATGCAGGCGGATCAGGCCGCCAGCCGGGACGCCATGGCCAATCCGGAGAGCCTCGACGTCTTCATCGACCTGGCACGGCAACGGCAGGCAGCGGCCGCCTGATCAGTCGGAACGGCGCTGCGCCGCCCAGATGCTGCGCAGCGCCACGCCGGCTCCGAACGCCACATAGGCCAGTCCGACCGACGGGGCGGTCAGGCGGCGGTCGTATCCCGGCTCCAGACGGTCGGGCGTGAGGCGGTAATCGGTGAAGCAGGCCATGCCGGCGACCGCCATCCCGGCAGCCAGCGCCGGCCCCGGCCCGCTGCGGCGGGCCACCTCCCCGAACCAGCGCTCGTAGACTACCGCCCAGAGGGTCGATGAGGCATGGTGGATGCCATAGCCGAGCAGGGTATGGCGCAGGCTCGGCTCGTCATGCGCCACGGCCCGTTCGCCCCAGACCCAACGGCTGATGGCATTCACCGGCGCGCACAGCGATCCGCTCTCCATCGCGCCCCGGACGCTCAGCGCCGCGGTCGAGGTCAAACTGGAAATCGCGCCGGAAACGAGTCCATCGCGCAAGGTTTGCGCCCAGCTGTGGCTGCGTCTTTTCATGGGGATCATCCGTGTGCCGATATCGATGCGGGTTTGTCTGAACGGTAAATGAACTCAGCTTGGCGCTGCCCGGTCGTAAGATGGTCGATCGTTAACATTGTTGCAATGCCACTTATAGATTTCGCCGCGCAGCAACGGTTCCCTTCCAGGAAAGGATGAGAAATTGCAGGTATTGCTCACCGGTGCCAGCGGCTTCATCGGCCGGCAGATCGCCGAGGCGCTGCTGCAGGCGCGCCATGAAGTCACGTGTGCCGTGCGTGATCCGGCCCGGCAAGCCGATCCCCGCATGCGCTACGTCGCAGCCGACTTCACCCGCGACCTCGACCGCGCCGCCTGGGCGCCGCGTCTGCAGAGCGTCGAGGCGGTGATCAATGCGGTCGGCATCATCCGGGAGCAGGGCGCCCAGACCTTTTCCGCCATCCATGAAAGCGCGCCCAAGGCGCTCTTCGCCGCCTGCGCCGAAGCCGGCGTGCCCCTGGTGATCCAGATCTCCGCCCTCGGCGCGGACGAACACGCCGCCAGCCGCTACCACCTGAGCAAGCGCGCCGCCGACGATTACCTCGCCAGCCTGCCGCTGCATTCGCTCATCGTCCAGCCCTCGCTGGTCTACGGCCCCGGCGGCGCCAGCGCCCGCCTGTTCGGCATGCTCGCCAGCCTGCCGCTGATCGGATTGCCGGGGCAGGGCAGGCAAACGATCCAGCCGGTGCATATCGACGATGCGGTAGCGGCCGTCGTGGCGCTGCTCCAGCATCCCGAACGCCGCCCGACGAGCGGCAGCCGCATCGCCCTGGTCGGCCCGCAGCCGATGACGCTGCGCGACTACCTCGCCCGGCTGCGCGCCGCCATGGGCATGGGCCGGCCGCTGTTCTTTTCCGTGCCCATTTCCCTGGTGCGGGTTGCCGCATCCGTCGCCGACAGGCTGCCCGGCAGCCTGCTCGATCCGGAAACCCTCGGCATGCTGGAGCGCGGCAACACCGCCGACGCCGGCGCCATCACCCGTCTGCTGGGCCATGCGCCCCGGCCGGTGGAAGCCTTCATCGCCGCCGGCGCCGCGCCGGCGCTGCGCGCCCGCGCCCGGCTCGACTGGCTGCTGCCGATCGTGAGGCTGACGGTGGCGCTGGTGTGGATCGTCACCGGCATCGTTTCGCTGGGCCTGTACCCGGTGCAGGAAAGCTATGCGCTGCTGGCGCGGGTCGGCGTCACCGGCGTCCTCGCGCCCGTCATGCTCTACGGCGCAGCGCTGCTCGACCTTGGCTTCGGCATCGCCACGCTCTTCCTGCGCGGACGTCTGCTGCGCCGCCTGATGTGGCTGGGACAGATTGCCGTCATCGCGTTCTACACCCTGATCATCAGCTGGCGGCTGCCGGAATTCTGGCTGCATCCCTATGGTCCCTTGCTGAAGAACCTGCCGATGCTGGCGGCCATCTGGCTGCTGATGGAAATGGAGAAAGAGTGATGGATTACCTCACCGTGAAGTGGCTGCACATCCTGTCCTCGACGCTGCTGTTCGGCACCGGGCTGGGTTCGGCGTTCTACATGCTGTTTACCAGCCTGACCAAGGATGTGCGCGCCACAGCCGTGGTGGTGCGCTTCGTGGTGCTGGCGGACTGGCTGTTCACCACGCCGACCATCATCATCCAGCCGCTCACCGGCCTGTACATGATGCACCTCGCCGGCTTTCCGCTCGCCAGCCGCTGGATCATGTGGTCCTTCGCGCTGTATTTCCTCGCCGGCGCCTGCTGGCTGCCGGTGGTATGGCTGCAGATCCGCATGCGCGCCATGGCGCAGGAAGCCGCCGCCGCCAACGCGCCGCTGCCCCAGCGCTACTGGAACTACCTGAAGCTCTGGGTGCTGCTCGGCATCCCGGCATTCTTCGGGCTGGTGATAGTGTTCTACCTGATGGTGACCAAGCCGGCCTGACCCGGCAACTCGCTCCAAGGACGATCATGTTCTCTTTACGTAAACTACTCATCATGTCCCTGTTCTCATTTCTCCTCGGCGCCTGCGACAAGAACGGCAACCCGATCCAGGAATTCGGCCTCGACAAGCTGGAAAAGGGCGTTTCCACCGAAGCCGAAGTGCGGATGGTGATGGGCAAGCCCGACACCGTCTGGGAAGACGACGACGGCAGCCGCACCCTGGAGTATCCGAAAGGACCCGCCGGCTCCCGCACCTGGATGTTCCACATCGACAAGGGCGGCAAGCTGCGTGACTATGAACAGGTGCTGACCATGGAAAACTTCGCCCGCATCAAGCCCGGCATGAGCGAGGATGACGTGCGGCGCATGCTCGGCAAGCCCCGCAGCGTGGCGCAGTACAAGCGCAAGAAAGAGGAAGTCTGGGACTGGAAGTACCTCGAAGGCCCCAATGACCGCCTGTTCAACGTGCACTTCGACATCAATACCCGCAAAGTGACCGGCACCTCGACGTCCGACGTCAACATGGGAGGCTGACAGCATGAGCCCATCGCGTTCCCCCTTCCTCGCCATCAGCCTACTCACGCTCATGCTTGCCGGTTGCAGCGAGACTGCCAAGCTGCCGATGGAAGCCGGCATCGGCCCCAACCCGACCCTGCCGCCGCCGGTCAAGTCGGCGATTCCGACGGTGAACATCGCGCCGGCCAAAGGCTGGCCCGAAGGCGGCAAGCCGGTGGCGGCGCCGGGGCTGGCGGTGAATGCCTTCGCGGCGGGGCTGGAGCATCCGCGCTGGCTGCATGTGCTGCCGAACGGCGATGTGCTGGTGGCCGAGACCAATGCGCCGCCGAAGAAGGACCGGCACACCGGCATTCGCGGCTGGCTGATGAAGAAGTTCATGGCCAAGGCTGGCGCCGGCGTGCCCAGCCCGAACCGCATCATGATTCTGCGCGATGCCGACGGCGACGGCATCGCGGAAATCCGCAGCGTGTTCCTGCAGGGCTTGAATTCCCCCTTCGGCATGGCGCTGGTCGGCAATGACCTCTACGTGGCCAATACCGATGCGGTCATGCGCTTTCCTTACCGCAGGGGCGAACTGCGCGCCGCCGGGCCGGGCGTGAAGGTGGCCGATCTGCCGGCCGGGGAAATCAACCATCACTGGACCAAGAACCTCATCGCCAGCAAGGATGGCAAGCGGCTCTATGTCACCGTCGGCTCGAACAGCAATGTGGCGGAGAACGGCATCGAGAACGAAACCAACCGCGCCGCCATCCTCGAGGTCGATCCGGCCAGCGGCAGCACGCGGCTGTTCGCCTCCGGCCTGCGCAATCCGAACGGCCTGGGCTGGGAACCGAAGACCGGCGTGCTGTGGACGGCAGTCAACGAGCGCGACGAGATCGGCAGCGACCTGGTGCCGGACTACATGACTTCGGTGAAGGAGGGCGGCTTCTACGGCTGGCCCTACAGCTATTACGGACGGCATGTGGACGAGCGGGTCAAGCCGCAACGGCCCGATCTGGTGGAAAAGGCGCTGGTGCCCGACTACGCGCTCGGCCCGCATACCGCATCGCTCGGGCTGGCCTTTTATGAAGCGGCATTGCTGCCGGCCCAGTACCGCGGCGGCGTATTCATCGGCCAGCATGGTTCCTGGAACCGCAAGCCGGCCAGCGGCTACAAGGTGATCCATGTGCCTTTCGCCGACGGCAACCCGAGCGGCCAGCCGCAGGACGTGCTGACCGGCTTCCTGAGCGAGAAGGGCGACGCGCTCGGCCGTCCGGTCGGCGTGGCCGTAGACAAGGCTGGCGCGCTGCTGGTGGCCGATGACGTCGGCAACACCATCTGGCGGGTGGCGCCGGCGAAGTAGGGCGGCAGCATGCGTCGCGCCGGCATGTCCTTTAGAATGGCGCATCGCATCGACGCCGTCCGAGCACTGATTGAACGCCACTCCTAACGTCGCGCCCGCCGGCGCTTCCGCCGCCGGCCACATCCAGGTGGACACGCCCGAATTTCGCCGCACCAACCGGGCGCTGTTCTTCGCCGGCTTCTCCACTTTCGCCTTGCTTTATACCGCCCAGCCGCTGATGCCGCTGCTGTCGGCGGAATTCGGATTGAGCCCGACGGAGAGCAGCTGGTCGCTCTCGGCGTCCACCGGCACGCTGGCCGTGCTGCTGCTGCTGGCAAGCGCGCTGTCGGATGTAATCGGCCGCAAGCTGTTGATGGGCGCGGCGCTGCTGGCATCGGCTGTGCTGACGGTGCTGTGCGCGCTGGCCCAGACCTACCCGCAATTGCTGGTTTTGCGCGCCTTGCTCGGCATGGCCCTGGCCGGCGTGCCGGCCGTGGCCATGGCTTACCTGAGCGAAGAGATCGATCCGCTGGCGCTCGGCAGGTCGATGGGCCTCTACATCGGCGGCACCGCTTTCGGCGGCATGCTCGGACGCATCCTCAGCTCGCTGCTCGCCGACTTCATCTCCTGGCGCATTGCCTTCGCCGTCATCGGCATTGCCGGACTGCTGTCGGCGCTGGAGTTCTGTCGCAGCCTGCCGCCGTCGCGCCACTTCCAGCCGCGCCGCTTCCATGCCGCCGGCATGCTGGGCGACATCCGCCGCCATTTGTCCGATGCCGGCCTGCCGTGGATCTTCCTGATCGCCTTCCTGCTGATGGGCTGCTTCGTGAGCGTCTACAACTATCTCGGCTACCGGCTGGCGCAGCCGCCGTTTTCGCTGCGGCACAGCGCCAGCGGCGCGGTGTTTTCACTGTACCTGATCGGCATCTTCGCTTCAGTATGGTCAGGCCGCCTCGCCGACCGGCTCGGCCGGCGCAAGGTGCTGTGGATCATGGTGCTGGCCATGGGCCTCGGCCTGCTGCTGACGCTTGCCTCCCTGCTGATCGCGGTGATCGCCGGCCTTGCCTTGTTCACCTTCGGCTTCTTCGGCGCCCACTCCATCGCCAGCAGCTGGGTAGGGCGGCGCGCCACCACGGCGCGGGCGCTGGCCTCGGCGCTTTACCTGAGCTTCTACTACCTCGGCTCCAGCCTGCTCGGATCGGCCTCGGGGCTGGCCTGGACGCATGGCGGCTGGGGCGGCGTCACGCTGCTGCTCGGCCTGTGTCTGGCGGCCTGCCTGCTGATCGCCGTCCGACTGCGCAAGCTGCCAGCGCTTTCCTGATGCCAAGCTCTAAAGAATTTCGTTGATCCGGCAAACTGTTCCGGTAGACTCGTCGGCTGATAGAGGGCCGCTGTCTTCCACATAACCCAATCAAACGGGCGGCCTTCCTGACAGGAGACAACCATGACCGATTCCCGCAAACCTTCCGTCCCGTTTTCCCGCCGTGATTTTCTCAAGGCCTCTGCCGCAGCCGGCGCCACGCTGGCCGCGCCTGGCCTCGCCGTCGCGCAGCAGAACTACCCCAACAAGCCGATCCGCCTGATCTGCCCCTGGCCGGCAGGCGGCTCCACCGACGTGGTGATGCGCACCTTCGCCGAGTCCGCCGGCAAGGCGCTGGGCGGCACCATGATCGTCGAAAACAAGCCGGGCGCCGGCGGCATTTTCGGCGCCGCCGAACTGGCCAACGCCCGACCCGACGGCTACACCATTTCCCAGCTGCCGCTCGGCATCTTCCGCCTGCCGCACATGCAGCAGGTCACTTTCGATCCGGTCAAGGACCTGACCTACATCGCCTGCCTGACCGGCTACACCTTCGGCATGGTGGTCCGCTCCGACTCGCCGATCAAGTCGATGAAGGACCTGGTCGACTACGCCAAGGCCAATCCGGGCCAGTTCAGCTACGGTTCCACCGGCACCGGCACCACGCCGCATCTGGTGGTGGAGCAGTTCGCCCGCCGTGCCGGCGTCAAGCTGCTTCACATTCCGTACAAAGGCAATGCCGACGGCATGCAGGCGCTGCTCGGCGGCCACGTCATGGCGCACAGCGATGCCACCGGCTGGGCCGGCGCGGTGGAGTCGGGCCGCGCCCGCCTGCTCGCCACCTACGGCAGCAAGCGCACCAAGCGCTGGCCCAACGTGCCGACGCTGCAGGAACTCGGCTATCAGACCGTCTCGGATTCGCCGTTCGGCATCGGCGGCCCGAAGGGCATGGACCCGGCCCTCGTCAGGAAGCTGCACGACGCCTTCAAGAAAACCCTGGAAGATCCGAACGTGCTCGCGGTGCTCGACAAATTCGACCAGCCGGTGATCTACATGGATAGCGCTGCCTACACCAAGTTCGCGCAGGACACCTACCGCGAAGAGAAGGAAACGGTGGAGATGCTCGGCCTGCAGAAGACCAGCTGATTCAGCATGGCGCTCAGGCCGACTGCGGCCTCGGGCGCCATAAGCGGTTAAGCAGCGGCTTGACGCTGGTGCCATGCATCAGAATGGAAAGCGTGATGACCACCAGCGTCATCGGCACCAGTTCCCGCGCCACTTCCGGCGACAGGCCATGCTGGATAGCGTACATCAGGTAGTAGACGGAGCCGATGCCGCGCACGCCGAACCAGCCGGCGATGCCGCGTACCCGCCAGGTCGTGTCGGAAGGCGCCAGCCCGATGAAGACGCTCAGCGGCCGGGCGATGAAAAACAAAAACAGCGCCAGGCCGACGGTGCGCCAGTTCCAGAAATCGAGGAACATCATCCCGCCCAGCAGCAGCACCAGCATCAATTCCGACAGCCGCTCCAGATGTTCCTTGAACACCAGCGCCTGGGCGCTGACGATGGGCGGCGGCTCTTCCTCGTCGGAAGCGATCTCCACCGGTTCGGCGGTGTCGGCATTGAGTTTCTCGGGTTTCACGCCGGCGCGCCTGGCCAGCGTCAGCTCGGTCTGGCGCAGACCCACCGCGGCGAAGAACACCGCCAGGAAGCCCCAGGTATCCAGCAGCACGCAGGTGCCGTAGACGATGCCGATCAGGCCAAGCCCCACCAGGTCGTCGAGCACATCATGCTTGCGCTCTTCGCCGCGCAGCTTCCACACGATGTAGCCGATCAGCCCGCCACTGAAGGCGCCGATGACGATGGCGCCGAAGGTGGCCCACAATACGTCTTTCGCTACCCACTTCCAGCCGAAGTCGCCGATCTCATGCAGGCCGAGCAGGCCGAGCCCTAGCATCACAAAGGGAAAAGCGGTACCGTCGTTTAGGCCGGCTTCGCAGGTCAGGGTGGACCGCAGCTGATCGTTATCGCCGGGATGGCGCGATTGCACATCGGTGGCCAGCACCGGATCGGTAGGCGCCAGCAAGCCGCCGAGCAGGATGGCAGCGCCAAGCGGCAGGCCGAGCACCAGATGGCCGAATGCCGCCACCAGCCCGACCGTCACCGTCATCGACAGCCAGGCCAGCAGCAGGGCGGGGCGCCAGCGCGAAAGCTTCACCGGCACCGGCATCTTTACCCCAGCGGAAAAGAGCGAAATCAGGACCGCGATCTCGGTCAGCAGTTCCAGTGTCTTCGATTGCTGCAACGGGTCGAGGTAGAACACATTCATCACCGATGGCCCGAGCGTGAATCCGACAGCGAGATAGATGATTGCCGGGGTGAATGGCAGGCGCTCGAAGGCGGCCGCCGCGACGCCGCGCGTAAGCATCAGCAAGCCGATGAGCAGGAACCAGTTGGCTGTCGCCATGATGTTTCCGGGAGGTTTATCGATTCCTTTGCGACCGCCAAAACCGCGCTTGGTTGCAGGAAAAGCTAAATGCTCCCGATCAATGACTCGCATGCAGTAACTGAAAGCACTCGAAAACGTTGCCGTGGAAAGCGTGATCCGACCCGAAACTTTGCCTCGATTCCCGCCATTTCATCCATGAATCGCCTGGCGGTGCCATTCAACGGCAGGTATATCGGCGTCTCGCGGCGTGCCGCGAAAATCCGCCGACGACACTGAAATCGACATGCGGCGCCATGGGGACCGCCTTTGACGCGGAATTCGATGAGCAAGACGTAAAAGCCGCATGGCCCACAGATGAGTCTTGGGCCGACGGCCGCATTAGCCTGGAGTTGACCTGGGCTTTCGCCCGGTTTTGATCGACGGGATGTTCCACGGATGATCGCTCGTGAACAAGTGGAGCCTGTGTGACAGCCGAGAGCCAGGCAGTTCTATCAAAGTAAATAGGGCCTTGGGAAAGGTGCCGGACGAATATCTTTCCCCAAACCAAACCTTCCTATAATTTGTGTTATGTAAAGTAAGAAAAGACGCGAATGTATTTGGCAACATCACGCTAGCCGGTACTGCCATGGCCAGCCTCTCGCAAAGCACAGCTCGAAGAACAAGGTTCATGCGCCGCTCACCCGCTCCGGCAAATTCCCACACCAAGAAGGTGGCCTTCGCCTTGCTCGGCTTGGCCGCCTCCCCGCTATAGACTGCTAATGCACATTCGCCGTGGTGCCAGATTTACCGGGGACAGATTTGCCTAGCGGCGTGCTGAGCTTGTCAAGCGCTGCTCGCTGACGCTGCGTGGCCTGCTGCGCCGCCTCCGAGCCAATACGGGCAACCTCGTCCACAACGGCGGCTGCGGTGCGACTGGTCTCTGGTACATGACGCTCGGCAGCCTTGGATAGATCAACCTGGGTTCGGGCGGCGATATCAGTCAAGTGCTGCTGATAAGCGCGCAGTTTCTCTGCAGCCGGCTGCGCCTGTGCAGCGGCGATCGACAATGCCTCGTACGGGTCCTGTGCGGAAATCACCTCACGGGTGCTCTCGAACGACTCTTGCAAGATGGTCTGCACGACCTGGATATTGAGTTCATTCAAACGCTGCATGGAGCCGAACAATTGCTTGGACATTTCCGATAACAGATTGAACTGCGCCTCCATGTGCGCGCGGGCGGACTCGGGCATTTGCTGGTTGAGTGCAATCATGAATTACCTCTCTTAGGTTCAAGTCGGGTGAAATCAAACTGAGATGCCATGCTGGCATACACCAATGTGGCTGGCGATCTCTTCTCTGCGTTCAGGTGCCGGCGCGCGGCGAAGCGCTCGACTTGCTTTCGGCAGCGCGCTGTGCCGGTTGCGCTTGCTGTGGTTGCTGAGGCGCTTGCTGCGATGGCGCAGTGGCTGCCTCCATCGCAGCGCGTTGGCGCTGACGAGTGCGTTCCGCTTCTTCAGCGGCGCGGCGCTCGACGTCGTCTGCCATGGCTGCAGCAGTACGGCTGGTCTCCGGCACGTGGGATTCGGCCGTTTGAGCCAGGGCTGCTTGCATGCGGGCGGCGATATTGGTCAGGTGCTGCTGGTAGGCGCGCATTTTCTCAGCGGTCGGCTGAGCGTGGCCAGCAGCGATTGACAAGGCTTCATACGGATTTTTGGCGCAGATGACCTGCTGCGTATTGGAAAGCGATTCCTCCAGAACGGAACTGGCTGCTTGGATGTTGAGCTCGTTTACCTTCTGCGCCGTATCGAACAGCTTTTCAGAGAAATCCTTCAGAAAGGAATATTGAGCATCGATATGCGCCAAGATAGCAGGCGTGACAGGCTGGGAAAAACGTAGCATGAAGTCACCTTTCAATGAGATTGCAAAGAGCGCGCCATGGCAGAGGAACATCCATCGTCACCTGCGCGAACGCGGAAACAGTAGAGGTTGGCCAATTAGGCAAGTTCCAGGCACTCGCAAATTTCCTATTGCACTGCAAAATCACTCCGACCCTCATTGAATCTAGAGATTAGCCTAGCTAACCCTTATTTTTGCTGCATTTGCAAATATCAGTGGTGACGGATACCCTTCAAAAAATCGCAAGCGCATTAGTTCGTCAGAATGCGGCGCTTTCTGCAACTGAGCACGTCGTGGCGCAGTGTGGGCCTGTTCACTGATCCAAGTAACCGGATCGCGTCAATGCGTGCTGGACTCTGCCGCAAAAGAATGCATCGATTGCCGGCGCCAGTCGGAACAATATCCACGCAACGGTCCGCAGTGCACCCGGATGTTTCTGGTATGCGATGGCCAGAGGTGGCAAGTGAAGCGGCAAGTAGAAAAACGTCTGGCAAGAAGGCGGTAACGGCTTCCTCAAGCTGCCTGTCTCAGGTCGGTTTCGTCAGAAAACCCGGCCGCTCATCAATCAATCAAGCGTTATCCGCCCAAAGGCAAACAGGACGTCGCCATTGCCCTTGCTGCTGGACAGCCGCGGTACATAGGACAGGAAAAGCTTGCCGCCGCGCGGGCCGATGGCGGCGAGCGGCAGTACGACGGGAAACGGGAATCCGCCAAAGTAATCCTGTCGGCTCATGAGTTGGGCGGTCCATCCCAGACCACCTTCGATGCCGAACGCGAGCGGCTTGGTCCATAAATAAGCATAGCCGGCCATCAGCTGCGGCTTGTAGTGCGAATCCCGTATGACGAATGCATACAGGGATTCATCATTCTGTTGCGGATTGCGCCACGTCCGGCCGATGCCCAGGCCCCAGGCATCGCGCTCGTTGAAGCTCTGGATCTTTTCATCCGAATAGGTTCCACGCCCATGGCGGATTCGGCCCGAGACGTACAAGTCGAGGCTACCGTTCTCCATGATGGTGTCATAGCGCTCCCCCGCGGATTTCCGCCAGTGGTCCCAGGCGTCATTGGCGCTTGCCGGCAGGATGGCGCTGAACAGGCAAACGCATGAGGCAACCTTGACCGGCTTCAGTAAAGACATCATCGCAAGAATTCCAAAAGGAAAATCCCTATATGGTAACCATGCTTGACTAGAAATTCAGCATCTGGCGCAATTGACTGTTACTTCGATGAAAAGGATGGCCAATGACCGATGATCGAAACCCACCCGGCCTGGCTTCCGGGACGACGTTGCTAACCACTCTCTCGATGGCAGCTTTCGCCGCCAATTCCCTGCTCTGCCGGTTGGCCCTGCGCGAGACGCACATCGATGCGGCCAGCTTCACGACGATACGCCTGGCATCCGGCGCCCTCGTGCTCTGGATCATCGTGCGCCTGCGCCATGGCGCCTCCGGAAGTCGAGGCAGCTGGCCTTCCGCGCTCGCGCTATTCGCCTATGCGGCAGCCTTCTCTTTCGCCTACCAGTCGCTTCCGGCAGGCTCGGGCGCGCTCATTCTTTTCGGCGCGGTGCAAGCCACCATGATCGGCTTTGGCTTGTGGCACGGTGAGCGCATGGGAATGATGCAATCGGCCGGCTTGCTGCTCGCGGCGTCAGGACTGGTGGGATTGATGTTGCCCGGGCTGGCGGCACCGCCGCTTTCCGGGGCGCTGCTGATGACGACGGCGGGCATCGCCTGGGGCATCTACTCATTGCGGGGACGCGGCAGCAGCGATGCGACGATCAATACCGCGGGCAACTTCATGCGCTCGCTTCCTTTTTGCGCAGCACTGACGCTGGCCACCCTGCCCGCCGCCGAAATCGACCAACCGGGCACGGTCTACGCCATCGCTTCCGGCGCCATCGCCTCCGGGCTTGGCTACGCGGTCTGGTATACCGCCCTTCCCCGGCTGCGCGCGACCACGGCGGCGACTGTTCAGCTCAGCGTACCGGTCATTGCGGCCGTTGGCGGCATCGTTCTGCTAAGCGAACCCCTCACGCTGCGCCTCGTCTTGGCCGCCGCTGCGGTATTGGGCGGCATCGCGATGGTGATTTCGGGGCGACACGGACGAAGCGGCGGATGAACTTCGTCAGAATGGCATGCTAGCCAATGCCTTGCGCGCCCTGCGATCAATCGCAGCAAGCCCTCAAGCGCAGCCCTGGGCCGGCACCATAGATCACCGTAGTGAAGCAGTGGTCTGCGGTCAAGATGTGACGTTGGATTCGCATCGACACGTGAGCTCGGCATCATTTCCGTCGTAGCACAGCGCGGTTCGACCTTCGCCTTGCAGCGGAGTGTTTCACCCTGCCAGGAAACGCTGCCAAGCCTAAACTGCTGGCAGCGCAATGCTCTTAATAAACAAGCTTTTCGTGGATTCACTAAGGCAGGAAGATTGCCGTTCATGCGGCCCGCCGCATCTTCAGCAGTTCACGCACTCTTACCAGCGCCTCGTCGAGCGGATTGCAGGAGGTCTTGCTGACGCCACTCCTGCAACCATAATCGACGCCGCAACTGATGCCGCAGGCGCACTCCACCCGCATCAGCTCTGCATCGGAACGGTCGAGCAGCCACCGCGACAAGGCCGGATGCTGCAGGAATTTCGACTTCAAGCCTTCGAAGATTACATTGCCGCACACCGGCGCCCAAGCCGCGGCCACATATCCCTGAACCTTGTTCCCCAATTGCCGCTGCTTCATCGGCGCGCTCACCCGCATGACCTGGTCGGCGACACGGATATCGCCAAACCAGAGCGCTTTTTGATGACTCAGGTACTGGATGAAGCTGATGTAGCGGATGCCGTTATGAATGAAAGGCGTCTTGGATTCGGCAAGCAGATTCTGCGCGTCGGCAGAGATGGTGTTCATGATTGAAGCAGCTAATTTTATTTCCGCACAGAAACTAACATCTTAGCTGTACGCTCTAGTCAACATCAATATGTAAAAGCGGGTACGTTGCAGGGATACGATAAGACCGGGCCTATGGATATGTGCAAATCCCAAGCCGTGGGAAGAATCAATCACCCAAAAAGGACGTTTAAAAACTCGTGCCTCGGGTCTCATATAGGCAAATCTTAGATTAGGCGGAGCGTTTTGGTTTAGCGCTGCTCGGGTTGCCACAGCCGTCACAAGTCGCTTCTGCGGCCGCGCCAGGACGCCCATGAGGATTCATCGAAGCGAGGCCGTCCGCACAAAGGGTCCGCACAAAGCGTCCGTACAAAGCAAAACGCCCCGCACTCTGATGAGGCGGGGCGTTTTCGGGTAAGAGCCTGACGATGACCTACTTTCACACTGGTTGCAGCACTATCATCGGCGCAAAGTCGTTTCACGGTCCTGTTCGGGATGGGAAGGGGTGGTACCAACTTGCTATGGTCATCAGGCATGACTTGTCGCTGCCTGTGCGTGCGTTGCTGCTGCACGTTCAGGCAACCAATCTGGAATCCGTAGTAAGGATGTGTGTTACTTAATCTTGGGTGTGATTGATCTCACGCGATCTTTCGATCGGGCTTTACGCTACTGGCTTTGCCTATAGCCGGTCAAGGTTATAGGGACAAGCCGCACGGGCAATTAGTACTGGTTA
>NZ_FZOT01000030.1 GCF_900188095.1 Noviherbaspirillum humi
CACCACCGGCTGGTTGAGCAGGGTGCGCGCCAGCGGCTTGTCCTGCAGTTCCCAGGAAAAACCGGCGACGTACCATTGGTTCAGAACAAACATGATTCGCTCCTCGGAGTAAGGGCTAATTGGCCGGGAAGGAAAGGACGGTTTCATGGCGGTGGTCCCGCGGCACATGCAAACCGGCATTGGACCGGTTCCCGCGGGAAATTCCGGCGCGGCTTGCGGCGACGAATTGCGGTCCCGTCATTCTCGCCCTGTTCGATGCCGCGCCGACGCGGGATGGTCGCGTCACTTTCACGGATGCATGGCGAAAGGCCGTGCCGTATTCGCGAACGCCCTGCTTGTGTTGCCCGCCGCAAAGAGGAAATGGGATGCCGGCTCTCATGGTCTTGCTCCCGAATGCGATGCCGACGGCCGACGCGCACAGGCACGGCACCTGCCCATGTTCATGGGTCGTGCGCGCAGAAGCGGCAAACAACCTGACGAGGCGCATCTTGTCTCCTGTTATTGGAAGTGTGGATCCGGCCAGCGCCAGCCGGATCAAAATTAAGTGTACTGAATTTTCGCCGCCTCTGCCAGCGTTCCGCCATCGCTGGCGGGCCGCCGCCGCTTGCACTCGGTCAAGCTTGACCTTGCCGGCGGCTCAGTCGCCGCCGCCAATGCCGCCATGCTGCTCGCGGAACACCTTGGGCGACATGCCCGTCTGCTTGCGAAAGAAGCGGGTGAAGTAGGCCGGATCGGAAAATCCGAGGCGGTCGGAAATCACGCTGACCGTCATGGCGCTGTAGACCAGGCTGCGCTTGGCTTCCAGCAGCACCCGTTCATGCAGCAGTTCCAGCGGCGAGCGGCCCACGGTCTGACGGCATAAAGCATTCAGATGCGCGGCGGTGATCCCCAGTTCCGCGGCAAAGAAGGAAAGCGGGCGATGCTCCGCATAATGCTGCTCGATCAGCTGCGAAAAACGGGAGAAATGGCGGCGGGCGCGCTGCTCCGCAGGGGCGTCGCGAGCCTGGTGGGTGACATGCCGCGCCAGCCGCAGCAGGATCCCTCCCAGCAGGTTCTCCAACAGCAATTCACGGTAAGGCGCCTGTTGGCGGTATTCGGCGCCCAGTTCTTCGAAGGCGGTGCTCAGATAGTCCCGTTCCCGCTTTTCGTCGAGTGTATGAAGCTGCACCTGAGTCAGGGTGGCGAGCGGATTGTCGGCATGCTGCACCAGCCTGGAGAAGAGCGGATAAGCCAGCGTCAGCACCGATCCGAGCGCATCGGCTTCGAAGCGGAAACCATGGATGCACATCTGCGGCACCAGCGCCACCTGTCCCGCGCGCATGCGCTCCTCGCGCTCGTCGATGCAGACGGTGGCAGAACCGCTTTGCAGGAAAAGCATCTGGAACAAGCCGTTGTGCTGGTGCGGCTTGATCTGCCAATTGTGCAAGCGGCTGCGTTCGGCGATGGATTCCCAGTGCAGCAGGTCGGGCGTGGGCCAGGGACGGTCCTCGCCGTACAGCTTGTAGGTGGGCACAACGATGCCTGAAGCCATGCAGTGCACTCCTCCACCGCGGCGTGAATGTCTCGGCAGGGTGCCGAGCCATGGCAACGCGGATGACGAATCCATGAAAAGTACCAATCTTACCGGCAAAAGTGACTTGGCGCGCACCCTGGCCGGCGTGATGATAACGCTCTGTCAATCACGATCATGAAGGCGCCGCCCGAGCGGCGTCTGCTACAACAGAGGAGAACACCATGAAGACCCAGGTCGCCATCATCGGCGCCGGCCCGTCCGGCTTGCTGCTCGGCCAGCTGCTGCACCACCAGGGCATCGATACCGTCATCGTGGAAGCGAAGAGCGCCGATTATGTGCTCGGCCGCATCCGCGCCGGCGTGCTCGAACAGGGCATGGTCAACCTGCTGCGCGAAGCCAAGGCCGGCGCGCGCATGGACCGGGAAGGCCATGTGCACGAAGGCTTCAGCCTGGCCTTTGCCGGGCGCCGCGAGCGCATCGACCTGAAGCAGCTCACCGGCGGCAAGACCGTCATGGTGTATGGCCAGACCGAGGTGACGCGCGACCTGATGCAGCAGCGCGCCGAGTGCGGCGCCACCACGATTTACGAAGCGGCCGACGTGGCGCTGCATGACATCTACAGCGACAAGCCGCGCGTAAGCTTCGTCAAGGATGGCGAGAAGGTGGAGCTGGAATGCGACTACATCGCTGGCTGCGACGGCTTTCACGGCGTGTCGCGCAAATCGGTTCCGGCAGACGCCATCCGCACCTTCGAGCGGGTCTACCCCTTCGGCTGGCTCGGCATTCTGTCGCATACACCGCCGGTCGACCATGAGCTCATCTACGCCAACCATGAGCGCGGCTTCGCCTTGTGCAGCATGCGCTCCGACACGCTCAGCCGCTACTACGTGCAGTGCTCCCTGGACGACAGGGTGGAAGACTGGTCGGATGATCGCTTCTGGGAAGAGCTCAAGCGCCGTTTGCCGGAAGACGCGGCCGCGCGGCTGGTGACGGGACCGTCGATCGAGAAGAGCATCGCGCCGCTGCGCAGCTTCGTCGCCGAGCCGATGAAATTTGGCAATCTGTTCTTGGTGGGCGATGCCGCGCATATCGTGCCGCCCACCGGCGCCAAGGGCTTGAACCTGGCGGCGAGCGACGTGGCGACGCTGTACCAGGTAATGCGCCGGCGCTATCAGGACGGGCGGCGCGACTTGCTGGAGAAATACTCCGACATCTGCCTGCGCCGCATCTGGAAGGCGGAACGCTTCTCCTGGTGGATGACTTCGCTGCTGCACAAGTTCGGCGACGACGCCTTCGCCCAGCGCATCCAGCTGGCGGAGCTGGACTACTACACCGGTTCGCCGGCCGGCCGCACCACCATCGCCGAGAACTATGTCGGCCTGCCGTACGAGCCGGTGGAGTGATCAGGCCGGCGTGTCGGCCGCCTGAACCGTGGCCGGCGCGTCGGTCAGCGCCGCCCAGACGGCGTTGACCACGTCGGTCACGTCGTAGGGCTTGGCGAGGGTGCGGATGCCGGGCAGCACCGCCCAGCGTTCCTTGTAGCCGGTGGCGAGGATGACGTCGATGTCGGGAAAGCGGCGGCGCACGGTCTTGGCCAGATCGAGGCCGGACAGCCGCCCCGGCATCACGATGTCGGAAAACACCACGTCGAATTCCTTGTCGACTTCGAGCAGGCCGAGCGCTTCGTCGCCATTGATGGCCACCACCACGCGCAGCCCGTGCTCTTCCAGCGCTTGCGCCACCACCGTGCGCACCATCGGCTCGTCTTCCACGAAGAGTACCCGTCCGCCGCGGCGCGGCTGCACACGCCTCACCTCCGGCGGCAGCGATTCCTGCGCCGGCGCCTCGATCACCGCCTTGGGCAGCAGCAGCAGGACTTCGGTGCCGCCGCCCTCGCGACTGTTGATCAGCAGGCCGCCCTGACTGGCGCGTGCAAACTCTCCCGCCTGAAAAAGTCCGACCCCGCTTTTGGCGGGCGCTCCCGACGCCCAGCCGCGCGCCTGCGTCAGTTCGTCGTCGTCCATGCCGAAGCCATTGTCATCCACCGACAGGCAGACGTAGTCGCCGGGCGCCATGCCGCGGTAGGGCGCGGCCAGGCTGACGTTGAAGACGTGGAGCCGCAGCATGCCGCCGGAAGGCATGGCATCGCGGGCGTTCATCGTCAGGTTCAGCAAGGTGAGCTCGAGCTGCAGCGGGTCTACCGATACCGGCCAGAGATTCGGTTTGGCCTCGAAGCGAAACATCACCGCCGGGCCGAGGCAGCCCTGCAGCATCGGCAGCGTGGCCGGCAGCCGGCCGGCGAGATCGGTCACCTGGCATTGCGGTTCCTCGTCGTGCGCCGCCGCCATGAGCTGGCTGGCAAGATTGCCCGCCTTTTGCACCGCGAGCCGGCATACCTCGAGCGATGACTGGATGCGGCTGTCGCGGTTGGCGGCATGAACCAGTTGCAGACCGGTCGTGAGGGTTTGCAGCACATTGTTGAATTCGTGCGCGATGCTTCCCGCCATGCGGCCCACGGCATCCTGTCGCTGCGCCTGCAGCAGGGCGCGCCTGGAGCGGTCGGCGGCCACCATGGATTCGCGCATGCGTTGCTCCAGTTCGAGGCGCGTCTGGCGCAGATCTTTACTGGCACGCGCCAGCGCGGCGCCGACCGCATCGACTTCAAGCAGCCCGCTCACTTCCGCCTCGAACTGTTCGCCTTCCGCCAGGCGTTCCGCCTTCTTGCGCAACGCCTCCAGCGGCGCGACGGTACGGCGCGCCATCCACATCGCCGACGAAACGGCGACACCGATCAGAAGCAGGAAAACGGCGCCGAGGCCGACCGCTGCGCGCGTCGCACCGCGGTATGCCACAGCATGCGGCACGCTGACGATGAAAGTCCAGCCGGATTTAGGCGCCCGGTGAAAATAGGTCACCACTTTCTCATTGCTGATGCTGAGGGTATTCCGAATGAAGCCTTGATCGTTCCCCTTGATATAGTTTTGACGAACATCGCCGATATAGTTGCCGACAAACTTGTCGGCATCGACGCTGCGAGCGACAACGATGCCATTTCTATCGACAATGCTGGCTATCCACTCCACCGGCAAGTGCTGCTCGCTGAAGAGCGACTGGATGCGATGCGACGGTTCCCCAAGGGATAGGAAATAGCGCACCTGACCGTTCAGCTTGACGGGTATCTGGACCGAAAATTCCTGGTGGCCGGTCGTATTGCGCTTGAAGAGATCCGAAACCAGGGTGGCGTCCGTGCTATAGCGGGCGCGCAGCGCCGGAAAGACGGTGGTCTTGTACTTTTCAGCTTCCCCCGGGGGGGCCGAGGTATCGATAAGATGCCCGGTGCCGGGTTTCAAAAGCACGATCGTGGCATTCCGGGCTTGCGCGTGTCGCCGCGCTTCCTGCTCGAAGCCGGCGATATCGTCCCGCCTCAGCGCATCCGACAGCGATAGCGTTTTCAGCACCGCTTCCCGGCTTTCTAGTTCCTCGTCCAGTATCAGGGCCAGCGCCTTGGTGGTTTCGCGCATGCTGCGCTCGACCGACTGCTCGCCTTCTACATAGACGTAGTAGATGCCGAAGACGGCGACGAGAATCGCCGACAGCAGAATTGACAGCACCAGTTTCATCAGCCGGGTTTGTATCTGCATGGCGCAACTAATTAACTATCGGAAAGAACCAGTGTACTTCCAATATTCCACTTTTTTATCGTCCACCAAAAGTTTCGGCGAATTTTTACCGTCTTTTTAGGAATACACTGTTGGTTAGCATGGAAACGCTGTCAAAAAGAAAACGCCACCGTCGATGCGGTGGCGTGAAAACGAAGCAATCAGACAACAAGCGTCTTACTTGCCTGGATCCTTCACATCGGCGACCTTATCGAATTCGACGTTGTAGAACTCATTGCCCACTTTCTCCACCTTGCGGATGTAGACGGTCTGGACCACATCCCGGGTTTCCGGGTCGATGCTGATCGGGCCGCGCGGACTGGTGATCTTCATGCCCTTGATCGCCGCCATCGCTTTCTCGCCGTCGATCTTCCCGTTGAGCTTTTTCGACACCTCGTAGATCACGTGCATGCCGTCATAAGCGGCGGCGGCCATGAAATTCGGCCGGCCGCCGTTGGGATTGGTGTCGGCGAAGCTCTTCAGGAATTTCTGGTTTTCCGGCGACTTGTGCGCGGCGGAGTAATGAAAGCTGGTGATCACGCCATTCACCGAGTCGCCCATGGCCGGCAGGACGTGATCGTCGGTGAGGTCGCCGGTGGCGATGACCTTGATGCCGGCGTCGGCCAGTCCGCGCTCGCGGTAAGCCTTCATGAAGCCGATGGCCTGTTCGCCCGCCGGAAGGAAGATGAACACCGCCTCCGGCTTGGCATCCTTGATGCGCTGAACGAAGGGCGCGAACTCCGGATTGCGCAGCGGCACCCGGATCGATTCCAGCACCTGCCCGCCGCCGCCGATGAAGTTGGTGCGGAAGGTGGTTTCCGCATCGATGCCGGGGCCGTAGTCGGCCACCAGCGTCACGACACGCTTGACGCCATTCTTCACCGCCCAAGTGGCCATCGGCGCCGAGATCTGCGGCAGCGTCATCGACACGCGGGTGATGTAGGGCGACTTGGTGGTGATCACCGAGGTCGCCGCGTTCATGATGACCATCGGCTTCTTCGCCTGGTCCGCGACCGGCGCCGCCGCCAGCGCTTCGGGCGTCAGGCCGAAGCCGGCGAGGAAATCCACCTTGTCGCGCACCACCAGTTCCTGCGCCAGGCGCTTCGCCACTTCCGGCACCGGGCCGGTGGTGTCCTTGATGATGACCTCGATCTTCTTGCCGGCGACCTTGTCGCCATGGTCCTTCATGTAAGCCTTGATGCCGCCTTCCATCATCTTGCCGTAGTCGGCGAAGGGACCGGAAAACGGCGCAACCAGGCCGACCTTGATGGTTTCCTGGGCCTGGGCCGCCATGGCGGCGCCAAGCAGCGCTGCCATGGCGGCGACGCGCAGCATGCGATTGGATGACATCTCACTCTCCTTGATATTGTTGTGGTGAAGGATACGGCGGGGCCGCCGGTGCACGAATGATAATGGAGTTCAATGCATGGCGGATCGGGGAATCAGGCCGGATTGCAGTAAAAGAGCAGAGAATTTCAATGAAAAAAGGCGGCCAGTGGCCGCCTCGGATGAAAAAGGCCGTTCCGTCTCAGGCAGCCACGGCAACCAGCCGGTCGAGCTTCTCCTTGTCCTGCAGCAGCGAAGCGCTGTCGGACTGGTGCACGATGCGGCCCCGGTCCAGCACGATCGCTTTCTGCGTCAGCGACAGCGCCAGCCGCGCATGCTGCTCCACCACGATCACCGACATGCCGCCATGGCTCACCAGCCGCGCGATCACCCGCATCAGCTCCTGCACGATGATCGGCGCCAGCCCTTCCATCGGCTCGTCCAGCAGCAGCAGGCTCGGGTTGATCATCAGCGCCCGCGCAATGGCCAGCATCTGCTGCTCGCCGCCGGAGAGCTGGTTGCCCATGTTGGCGCGCCGCTCCTTCAGGCGCGGAAATATCTCGTAGATCTTCTGCAGGTTCCACTCGCCCGGCCGCGCCACCACCGTCAGGTGCTCTTCCACCGTCAATGACGGATACATCATCCGCTCCTGCGGCACCCACCCCAGGCCGGCATGCGCCCGCTTGTAGGTCGGCACCCGGGCGATGTCCTGCCCGCGCCAGCGAATGCTGCCGCCGTGCAGGCGCGTCAGGCCCATCAGCGTCACCAGCAGGCTGGTCTTGCCCACGCCGTTGCGGCCCAACAGCGCCAGGCTGTCGCCTTCATTGAGCGCCAGCGAAATCCCCTCCAGCACCACCGATTCGCCGTAGCCGGCGCTTACATTGTCCAGTGCCAGCAACTCACTCATGTTCAGCCTCGCCCAAATACACTTCCTTGACCCGGGGATCGACGGAGATTTCCGCCGGCGTGCCTTCGGTGAGCACCTTGCCGCCCACCAGCACCGTGATCTTCTCGGCGAAGCGGAACACCAGCCCCATGTCGTGTTCGATGAACAGGATCGTCACCTCGCGCGGCAGCGCGGCGATGACCGCAAACAGTTCGGCGCTTTCGGCCGACGGGATGCCGGCCGCCGGCTCGTCCAGCAGCAGCACCTTCGGCTTGGTCGCCAGCGCCAGCGCGATCTCCACCAGCCGCTGCTTGCCGTAGGGCAGATTGCGGGTGACGGTGTCGGCGTCGCGCTCCAGCCGCAGCTTGCCCAGCAACTCCATCGCCTCGTCGATCTCGGCCTTCTGGTTGGCCACCGTGCGGTGCCAGACGTATTGCTGGCCCTTGCGTTCGCCGATGGCCAGCAGCACCGATTCCAGCACCGTCAGCCCGGCGAACAGGGTGTTGATCTGGAAGGTGCGCGTCATGCCCAGCTTCACCCGCTCATGCTGCGGCAGGCCGGTGATGTCGCGCCCGGCGAAGTGCACCTTGCCTGCCGACGGCGGGAAGCTGCCGGTGAGCAGGTTGATGAAGGTGGTCTTGCCGGCGCCGTTAGGGCCGATGAGCGCATGGCGCGCGCCATCCTCGAAGTTGAGCGTGATGTCGCTGTTGGCCTTGAAGGCGCCCCAATGCTTGGACAGGCCTTCGGTTCTCAGAATGCTGCTCATCAGTGCCCTCCTCCGGCGTGATGGGTGGTCTTGCCGCGCAGGCGGTCGATGCCGCCCAGGATGCCGCCGCGGCCGAACAGCACGATCACCACCAGCAGCAGGCCGATCCAGAACTGCCAGTAGGTCGGGTTCAGGCCGGAAATGTAGTCCTGCGCCAGCATGAAGATCAGCGCCCCCACCAGCGCGCCGTACAGGCGCCCGGTGCCGCCCAGGACCAGCATGATCATCAGCTCGGCCGAGCGGGCGAAGCTCAAGCTGTCCAGGCCGACGAACTGGGTGGTCTGCGCCAGCAGCGCGCCGGCGATGCCGGCCACCACCGCGCCGACGGTGAAGATGGCCTTCAGGCGCTGGTTGACGTTGGCGCCGATGGCCGGCATGCGGCGTCCGCCTTCGCGGATGCCGATCAGGCCCAGGCCGAAGGGCGAGTTGACCACCCGGCGCATCAGGGCGAACACCAGCAGCAGCACGGCGAAGCTGTACCAGTAGGCGGTCTGGCCGGAGAGGTCGAACTCGAACACGCCGAACAGCTTGCCGACGTTCATGCCGGACAGGCCGTCGACGCCGCCGGTGATGAAGGCGGCTTTATTGGCGGCTTCGAACAGCATCAGGCCGATGCCCAAGGTCACCATCAGGCGGGTGAGGTCCTGGCCGCGCACCACCAGGAAGCTCACCAGATAGCCGAAGATGCCGGCCACCACCGCGGCGGCGAGCACGCCGGTGATCGGTTCGCCCCAGCCGTGCACCGACAAGAGGCCGGCGGTATAGGCGCCGAGACCGAAGAAGGCGGCATGGCCGAGCGAGACGATGCCGGCATAACCCAGGATCAGGTCGAGCGACAGGGCGAACAGGCCGACGATCATGATCTGGGAGATCAGCACCAGGTAGCCGGGGAACAGGAAGTAGGCCGCCACCGGCACCAGCCAGAACAGGATTTCCGGGATGGTCCAGCGGTCGTTGGGCAGGCGGAAGGCGCTGCGTCCGGCCGGCGCCTTGGCCGCCGGCACCATGATGTCTGCGTGTTTCATGTGCGCCTCCCGAGCAGGCCCGCCGGGAACAGCAGCAGCAGGACCACCATCAATGCATAGATGACGAATGCGCCGATCTCCGGCACATAGTATTTGCCGGCGACGTCGAACACGCCGAGGATGAGTGCGGCGAACAGCGGCCCCTTGATGGTGCCGGCGCCGCCGACGGCCACCACCAGCAGGAAGTACACCATGTACTTCACCGGAAAGCTGGGGTCCAGGCCGAGCACGTCGATGCCCAGGCCGCCGCCCAGGCCGGCCAGGCCGGAGCCCAGCGCGAAGGTGAGCGAGAACACCCGGCTGACGTTGATGCCCAGGCCGGCGGAGGCTTGCTGGTTGTCGACCGAGGCGCGGATCTGGGCGCCGAAGCGGGTGCGCTCGATGAGGTAGCCGAGCGCGGCGGTGATGACCACCACCACGGCAATGAGGAACAGGCGATAGGTGCCCAGGTCCAGGCCGAGCACCGAGACCTGGCCGCGCAGCCAGTCGGGCAGCGTCACCGGCTGCTGGCCCGGGCCGAAGAAGTAGGTGGTGCCGGCCACGGCGACGAAGGTCAGGCCGATGGAGAACAGGACCTGGTCGAGGTGGCTGGCCTGATACAGGCGCCGGTACAGGCTGCGCTCGAGCACGAAGCCCACCGCGGCGCTGGCGATGAAGGCCAGCGGCAGCGTGGCCAGGAACGGCACGCCGGCACGGCTCATGAGCATGACGCAGGCATAGCCGCCGACCATGGCAAAGGCGCCGTGGGCCAGATTGACGAAGTTCATCAGGCCCATCGTCACCGACAGGCCGACGCTGATCAAGAACAGCAGACTGCCGTAGGCAATGCCGTCGAACAGTACGCCGATGAGGTTTCCTAACATGGTATTCCTTCCCGTTTCATGCGCGGCGGTTGCTCGCGCAGGGCATGGATATTAATGCAAGCTGGAAAAATAATCATGTGCCGCTCTGCTGTTCCGCATCCATGGCCTTGAACACTTCCGATGCCATGTGGAAGGCCGAATTGGCCGCCGGCACGCCGCAGTAGATGGCGGCCTGCATCAGCACTTCCTTGATCTCGTCGCGGGTGACGCCATTGTTCTTCGCCGCGCGCAGATGCAGCTTCAGCTCTTCCTCGCGGTTGAGCGCCACCATCATGGCGATGGTGAGCAGGCTGCGGGTGTGGCGCGGCAAGCCCGGCCGGGTCCAGATTTCGCCCCAGGCGTAACGGGTGATGAAGTCCTGGAACTCGGTGGTCAGTTCGGTGCGATTCGCCTGGGCGCGGTCGACGTGGGCATTGCCAAGTACGGCGCGGCGCACGGTCATGCCATTGTCATGGCGTTCCTGGTCATCCATGTGGGTCTCCTCTGGATCCGGTTATTTGCTGAGAAATTCGATCAGTGTGTCGGTGAACGGCTGCGGCAGCTCCCAGTTGGAGAGATGGGCGGCATCGAACTTCACATACTGGGCGTGGGGAATGGCGTCGGCCACGGCGCGCCCTTCGGCGGCCGAGGTTGCCTGGTCATGGGTGCCGGCGATCACCAGCGTCGGCACGGCGATGGTCTTGATGGCGTCACGCTGGTCCATGTCGCGCACGGCGCCGCAGTTGGCGGCATAGCCTTCGACATTGGTGGACAGCAGCATCTGCCGCACCGGCTCCACCTGCTCCATGCCCTGGTCGAGATAGCGCTTGGTGAACCAGCGCTCCAGCACCGCCGGCACGACGGGCGCCATGCCATCTTTCATCACCGCGTCGATGCGCGCGTTCCAGGCTTCCGGGGTGCCGATCTTGGCGGCGGTATTGCACAGCACCAGCCGCTGCAACCGCTGCGGGTGATGGATGCCGAGCCACATGCCGGTCATGCCCCCCATGGACAGGCCGCAGAAATGAGCGCGCTGGATCTGCAGCGCATCCATCAGGTTGATGACGTCCTGGCCGAGCTGGGCCACGTTGTAGGGGCCGGACGTGACATCCGACTGGCCGTGGCCGCGGGTGTCGTAGCGCAGCACGCGAAACCGTTCCTGCAGCTGCGCCATCTGCGGCGCCCACATGTCCAGGGTGGTGCCGAGCGAATTGCAGAGGATCAGCCAGGGCGCGCCTTCGCGGCCGTCGATGCGGTAATGCAGGCGGATGTCGCCGGCTTGGATATGGGGCATGGATTACTCCTGATGACGAGGCGTGTTCTTGATTTGCCGGTGAGTGGCCAGCACGCGCTCGACGAAAGCGGCGGACTGGCCGGTATAGTTGGCCGGATCGAGCAGGCGGTCGAGATCGGATGGCGACAATTCGGCCGCAATGGCTGGATCGGCGCCGAGCACCTCGCGCAGGTGGCGGCCGCCGGCGCTGGCCGCTTGGCAAGCCTTTTCCACCAGCTTGTGCGCCGCCAGCCGGCCCATCTTCGCGCCGAGCGCCAAGGTGACCGCCTCGGCCAGAATCTGGCCATGGGTGGCGTCGAGGTTCTGCTTCAGGCGATCTTCGCTGACTCCCAGGCCGGCGGCGACTTGAACCATCTGCTGCAGCACGGCCGCAGTCAGGCCGGCGATTTCCGGCAGCGTGTCCCATTCCGCCTGCCAGCCGCCGAGGGCGCGCTCATGTTCCTGCACCATGCCGGACAACATGGTGGCGACCAGGCCTGGCACGCGTACCGCCGCAGTCAACGCCACGGCGCAGCCCACCGGATTGCGCTTGTGCGGCATGGTCGAGGACCCGCCCTTGCCTTCTGCCACCGGCTCCGACAATTCGCCGACGTCGGTTTGCATGTGCAGAGACACGTCGCGCGCCATCTTGCCGAGCGAGCCGGTGATCATGCCGAGCGTAGTCGCGACTTCGGTGATTCGGTCACGCTGAGTGTGCCAGGGTGTGTCGGGCAGCTGCAGGCCGAGTTCCTGTGCCAGCGCTGCTGCGACATCCAGTCCCTTGTCTCCGAGGCTGGCCAACGTGCCGGCAGCGCCGCCGAACTGAACAAACAGCAAGCGCGAACGAATATCTGCCAGTCTCTGCTGATGACGATTGATGCCATCCAGCCAGCCGGCGAGTTTCAAGCCGAGGGTGATCGGCAACGCATGCTGCATCCAGGTGCGGCCAACCAGCGGCGTGGCCTTGTACCGTACAGCCTGAGCGGCCAGCGCGTCAGCCAGTGCGGCAAGATCCCTGCCGATCACATCGAGCGCGTCGCGCAGCTGCAGCACCATGCCGGTGTCGATGATGTCCTGACTGGTGGCGCCCCAGTGCACGTATTTCGCGGCCTCGGCATCCGCCTCCGCCACGCGGGCAGTGAGCTGCTTCACCAGCGGAATGGCGAGATTGCCGGCCGGACCGGCCGCTTGCGCCAGCTTGTCCAGATCGATGCGTTCAGCGCGGCACTGGTCGGCGATGGGCTGGACCGCCTCCGGCGGGATCACGCCGCAGTGCGCTTCGGCCCGGGCCAGCGCGGCTTCCGCATCGAGCATGCGCTGCACCGTCGATGACGACGAGAACACCGCCTGCATGGCTTCGGTGGAAAACATGAAGGCGGTGAGTTGGTTCATGGTCATGAAGCGATGAGTATGGATTCAGTCGATTTGCCGCAGCAAGGCCTGGTGCCTCTTGCGACGCGGCGACCGGACCGCCAGCCTGCGGCCCGGTTCCTTTGAAAGGCCTTCCGCCTTATACGCGCTCGATCACCAGCGCAATGCCCTGGCCAACGCCGATGCACATGGTGCACAGCGCGAAGCGGCCGCCGGTACGCTGCAGCTGGTACGTCGCCGTGGTGACCAGGCGAGCGCCGCTCATGCCGAGCGGATGGCCGAGCGCGATGGCGCCGCCGTTCGGGTTCACACGGGGATCGTCATCGGCGACGCCGAGCATGCGCAGGGTCGCCAAGCCTTGCGACGCGAAAGCTTCGTTCAGCTCGATCACGTCGATCTGGTCGATGGTCATGCCGAGCTGCTTCAGCAGTTTCTGCGAGGCCGGTCCGGGGCCGATGCCCATCACGCGCGGCGGCACGCCGGCGGTCGCCATGCCGACGATGCGCGCCTTCGGCGTCAGGCCGAAGCGGGCGGCCGTCTCTTCGTTGGCCAGCAGCAGCGCGCAGGCGCCGTCGTTGACGCCGGAGGCATTGCCGGCGGTGACGGTGCCGTCGGGACGGACCACGCCCTTCAGCTTGGCCAGCGCTTCCATGCTGGTCTCGCGCGGATGCTCGTCCTGCAGCACGGTGATCGGATCGCCCTTCTTCTGCGGGACGGTGACGCCGGTGATTTCCTCGGCCAGGATGCCGTTGCGCTGGGCGGCGGCGGCCTTGGCCTGGCTGCGCAGCGCGAACTTGTCCTGATCTTCGCGGTTGATGTTGTAGTCGGTGGCGACGTTCTCGGCGGTCTCCGGCATGGCGTCGACGCCGTATTTTTCCTTCATCAGCTTGTTGACGAAGCGCCAGCCGATGGTGGTGTCGTAGATCGCCGCATTGCGTGAGAAGGCGCTGTCGGCCTTGCCCATGACGAAAGGCGCGCGGGTCATGGATTCGACGCCGCCGGCGATCATCAGGCTGGCTTCGCCCGACTTGATGGCGCGGGCGGCGGTGCCGACCGCATCCATGCCGGAGCCGCACAGGCGGTTGATGGTGGCGCCGCCGATCTCGATCGGCAGGCCGGCCAGCAGGGAGGACATGCGGGCGACGTTGCGGTTGTCTTCGCCGGCCTGGTTGGCGCAGCCGTAGATGACGTCCTGGACGGCGGCCCAATCCACCTTCTGGTTGCGCTGCATGAGCGCGCGCAGCGGCACGGCGCCGAGGTCGTCGGCACGCACATCCTTGAGCGCGCCGCCGTAGCGGCCGATGGGCGTGCGGATGGCGTCACAGATGAAAGCATTGATCATGATGTTGTCCCGTCTCTATGTTGTGTTTGTCCGACCCCGATTACAGCGGCTGCAGCGTCAAGGGTACGCCGGTGATCTTCTGCAATTCGTCCAGCGTCAGGCCTTCGACCATTTCGCGCACCACCAGTCCCTGCGGCGTGACGTCGATCACGGCCAGGTCGGTGTAGATGCGGTTGACGCAGCCGACGCCGGTCAGCGGATAGGTGCACTTCTCCACGATCTTGCTTTCGCCGGTCTTGGTCTGATGCTCCATCATGACGAAGACCTGCTTGGCGCCGATCGCCAGATCCATCGCGCCGCCTACCGCCGGAATCGCATCCGGTGCGCCAGTATGCCAGTTCGCGAGGTCGCCGGTCGCCGAGACCTGGAAAGCGCCGAGCACGCAGATGTCCAGATGGCCGCCGCGCATCATGGCGAAGGAATCGGCATGATGAAAGAAGGCGCCGCCGGCCAGCAGGGTCACCGGCTGCTTGCCGGCATTGATCAGGTCTTCGTCCTCTTCGCCTTGGGCCGGGGCCGGGCCCATGCCGAGCACGCCGTTCTCGCTGTGCAGCAGGATTTCACGGTCCTTGGGCAGGTAATTGGCCACCATGGTCGGCAGGCCGATGCCGAGGTTCACATAGGCGCCCTCGGGAATGTCCTTGGCCACGCGCGCGGCGATCTGTTTGCGGTCGAGGCGATTCATGCTTTGTTCTCCTGCAGCACAACCCGTTGCACAAAGATGCCCGGGGTGACGATGTTTTCCGGATCGAGCTCGCCCAGCGGCACGATTTCGCTTACCTGAGCAATGGCGCACTTGGCCGCCATGGCCATGATCGGGCCGAAGTTGCGCGCCGTCTTGCGATACACCAGGTTGCCCCAGCGATCGCCCTTGAGCGCCTTGATCAAGGCGAAGTCGGCGTGGATCGGCGATTCCAGCACATAGTGGCGGCCATTGATGAGGCGGGTTTCCTTGCCTTCCGCCAGCAGCGTGCCGTAGCCGGTCGGGGTGAAGAAGCCGCCGATGCCGGCGCCGGCGGCACGGATGCGTTCGGCGAGGTTGCCCTGCGGGGTCAGTTCCAGCTCGATCTGGCCACTGCGATAGAGTTCGTCGAACACCCAGGAATCCGCCTGGCGCGGGAAAGAGCAGATGATCTTGCGGACCCGCTTGGCCTTGAGCAGCGCGGCGAGGCCGGTGTCGCCGTTGCCGGCGTTGTTGTTGACGATGGTGAGTTCACGCGCGCCCTGTTCGATGAGCGCGTCGATCAGCGCGGCCGGCATGCCGGCATTGCCGAAGCCGCCGATCATGATGGTCGCGCCATCCGGTATGCCGGCGACGGCGGCCTGCAAGGATTCGTAGGTTTTGTCGATCACGTTGTTTCTCTGCTTGGCGAAGTAGTAAAAACCAACCGTCGATGCACGGTGGCCGGTGAGCCCGATGGGTAAGAAAACGCCTTCGGACTGGAACGATGATGTTCGGCAACCGAACAAACGTTTGGCTATAGAACGCAGGGCAGTTTATCGATGCGATAATAAAAGCGTCAAGCGGCCATCCGGGGATTCTGTGCGATGGCCGAACAATTTTTGAGATCGAGGCGGCCCATGGTGCGGTCGCCGCATTCCGGATGCTTCCCATGAATGATCGCCCGTCTGCTTCGTCCCTTGAATCCTCCACGACTGAAGACAAGGAGGTTGTGACCGCAAGGAAACCGCTCTCCGTCGCTGAAGAGATCGACGCGCTCACCGATCCGAACTTCATGACCTCACTGGCGCGCGGGCTGGCGGTGATCCGCGCTTTCAGCGACCAGCGCCGCAGCCTGACGATCGCCCAGATCAGCCATCGCACCGGCATTCCACGCGCCGCGGTCAGGCGCTGCCTCTTCACGCTGAAGCAGCTCGGCTATGTGGAAGCGGAGGCCAACAACTTTTCCCTGCGCCCCAAGATTCTCACGCTGGGATACTCCTATCTATCGTCGACACCGCTGACCGTGTCATCCCAGCCCTACCTCAACCAGATCAGCCGCACGCTGAACGAATCCTGCTCACTGGCGGTACTGGATGAGCAGGAAGTGCTCTATGTCGCTCGTTCCGCCACCTCCCGGGTGATGTCGGTCGCCTTGAACACGGGCAGCCGTCTGCCGGCATACTGCACTTCCCTCGGCCGGATCATGCTTGCGCAGCTGCCCGACGAGGAAATCGATGATTACCTGCAGAGAGTCGATATCAAGGCATTCACGGAGAAGACGGTGGTATCCCGGTCGCGGTTGAAGGAAGTCATCCTTGCCGCCCGCACCGCAGGATACGCGATGGTGGAAGAAGAACTCGAGATCGGATTGCGTTCGATCGCCGTTCCGGTTCGCGGCGCGTCGGGAAGCTTCGTCGCCGGCTTGAATGTAGGCGCCCAAGCCACCCGCGTGAGCGGCCGTCAGATGAAGGATGAGTTTCTTCCAGTGCTGCTGCGCAGCGCTCAGGAACTGGCGGTGCTGCTGCCCTGATCCGCATGCCAGGAATTGCGACCGGCGCAAAGTGCGCTTCGAGAGCGAACCGGTTCGGCCCAGGGCGGGAATAGCGTTTCGACCGCTCGCCGTGGCCCGGTACCCGGCTGGTGGCCGCAGCGGGTTCAGGCTGTTGGCCGACCTGCGAACGTTGAAGGAAGCTGCAGATCGTTGTTGCGTCAGATCTGCTCTCCCCTGCTGAGACTGGATGAGACTGAGGCGAGTCGTCTGCGGAACGACAGAGCGCAGCGGTTTCAAGCAGCGCGTTTCATAGCTGCGAAACGGCACCTTTTGCGTCGGCGCGCCCTGAAAAGGGGGCTACGCAATAGCGTGAGAGTTCGGTTAGGGCAGCAGCCGCAAAGCCGTGCCGAGGAAGCGACCGGGTCGCCGGTATATCAGGCCTGACCTGCCCTAACGCCCTGCGGGGCGAACTTCGATTAGGCGACGCTGCAATTTCGTTTGTGGTTTTTACCGAATTTATGGCGGCATTCGTCTGCTTGGAAGGCAATACCTCAATTTTTATAATCAATAGTGTCTCTTCCTCGATTAAAATAAGTCCATCCAGAAAGCTGTCTTTCTTTTTTCATTCATTTCAAGCACTTATCCGCTGTGAGTCTCAGTTGGCTTGATAACGGCACCATTTTGATCAAAGTTGGTGCTCATCACTTGGCATTTCTCCGAGGCTATCTCGAGGGGCTTGACCTCGCCACGCTGGCGCGTCGCTACCTGGAAACGGCAACCTCGCCGGATCCGGAGTTACGTGTTGCGCGAACCACGCTCAAGTGGATACGTGCGCAATTGCTCATTGTGGCCCGGCGGCGCGGACATTTCCCCGAAGCGCGGCTGATCCTGATCGATCCCGACAAGCTGCGCGATGTCACGGTCCGCGTCATTCCCAGCTTGGAGGAATTCCGGGAACAGCGCGATCCGCATGAACTGTACAGCGAAGCGGAGCTGATCGAAATCTTCCAGGAAGAATATGGTCAGCCGGCTGGCAACGAACGGCGGGTGCGCCGCAATGAAAGGTTGCGCCGGCGTCAATTGCTGGCGTTGAACACGCTGGAAAAAATGATCGGTGCGCCGCCTGCGCTTGATGACGAGGTATCCGGCTGGTTGCATCCCATACTGGCAAAGCGCCTGCAGGCAGCGAATATCCATACGCTGAATGATCTCAGGCAGATCATCGCAGGTCGTGGATATCGCTGGTGGACACGCGTTCCTCGCTTCGGTGAAAAAGCGGCAGCGCAAGTGCTTGCCTGGCTGGGCAATGAAGCGGTTGAACGTTCACTTGGGGGATCGCTCGACCAACGAGCCAGAACCAAGGCGAGCATTTTACGGCAGCGTGCTCAGGAGGTAGCGCGCCCGAAGTCGTTCGGCATCCTTCCGCTTGAATACTTGCAGCCGCCTCCCGCGCTCGATGGAAGCCAAGGCTGCAACCGTGGCGCCAATTCACGAATCGATGCAGAAGATGATCTTGGCGCAATCGGGTCCTGGCTTGCGCGGCATGACGCCAAAACGGCATCGTGGCGCACCAATCGCAAGGAAGCGGAGCGATTTCTCCTTTGGAGTTTGGTCAAGCGCGGCAAGCCGCTTTCTTCTTTGGACCGGGATGACTGTCTTGCTTATCGCGTGTTTCTGGAATCGGTGGGTGGTGAAAGGTTTGCAGCTGAGGAAACGGCTATGTGGTGCGCGCCTCGCGGCACACCCCGCTGGAGTCCTTTCTGGCGACCTTTTGAAGGAAAATTGTCGGCCTCCAGCATCAATCTATCCCTTACGGTTGCCGGTTCTTTGTGCCGCTGGCTTGCAGCGAACGGTTATCTCCGCGCAAATCCGTGGCAATCCGCCAAGGTTCGGATTCGAGGAGAGGCGGTAGCCAGCGCAAGGGAGTGCTTTGGCGTCCGGCACTGGAAGATACTCCAGGCTTTCATCGACCATTCAGCACCTGGCCTGGCCACCGAAAGACTAAGACTTTTAACCCATCTGATTTGGCACGGGCACATGAGGCTTGGAGAGGTCAGATTGGTTTCCATCGGAGACCTTGAAAAGTTAGTGAGCGGAGTGACAGTGACAAGGTGGGAGAAGCTGGATCGAAGTGATCGAGCAGCACTAGCAAGTGCAGCCAGTAGATATCTGGCTGTTTTGCAAGAGCAGAAGGTTGACTTGGCGAAATCGAACCCGGCACTGCACGCGCTTAACGCGACTCGCGGCGGCGGCGTAGCATCAACGGGCACCAGACCGCTCACCCCGCATGCGATTTATCTACTGTTGTGTTCCTTGTTTCGCAATTGTGCGTCGCTGTCCGGTCTTAGCGGGGAACATACCCACGCGCTACATGGGTTATTCGGAGCGGAGGTCACTCAGGATCTTCTGGCAGAGATTGCAAAAGCGCAGCCGCGTTACTTGCTGCGCAGTTAAGCAATCTGAACCTAGGGTGAGAAAGTTTGGGAAGCGTAGTTTTGCCCCATGACTTGAGCAGTCTTGCCCTTGAGTTCCTTTCTTCCTGTCCCCTTAGGATCGCCTTTTTCAGCTTTTAACTTTCCTAGCGGTCCCTGGAAACAGTTTTTTGCTTTCTTGGGTGATTTCCCCGCTCCGCCAGCGACCCATCGACCATGTTGGGCTGCAGAAAGTTAGAGATTTCGGTGAACCGGCATAGGATTGAGCGCCGCTTTTTGGCTTGTACGCGTGGGTGCGGGTCAAAGGTGAGAAGTTTTGGGTGAACCTTAGTGTAGTTGTACCGGGCAACTTTCCAGGTTGGCATTCTATGCATGTACGCCAGAATCCGCCTTTAGGCATACACACACGCTCGCCTCTTGACCAATGAAGCGGCCTGCCCTGAGCCGGTTGTACGGTACAACTAAAAAGCGCCGCTCATCCAATCCGCAATAAGATGCTCAAGATCAGCAATACGATCCAAAGGTGCAGCACCCTTCCCAAAGCGCACTGTGACTTCTGAGCCTTTTACTACGATAGTCGCCACGACCTTACCATTGACCATGACCGGATACGCTTCCCCGGCAAGCGGCGAGCTGCTCGTCAAAAGCTCGAATATATCCTTCGCAGACTTACCGGCGCGACCACCCTTGATCAGTTCCGCAGCGATTGACAGAACACGTTCCTTTCCGTTGATGAGTGCTTCTGAAAGCGGCTTCGCCCATCGGTACTGCAGATCGAGCGGCGAAGAGAAGGCTTGAACGATTCTGTAATCCAAATCCGCCAACTTCAACGCCTTGCTTACGTTTCCAGGGTCCACCCCAAGTTCTTTGGAAAGTTGTTCCTGTGATTTAAAGAGCTTTTCATCCAGCGCACGCCTGTACATCATTCCTTGCTCCCAAGGGGAAAGGTCGGCGCGCTCTCGGTTCTCCCGATCCATTTCCTTGAAGAGCTGCTGATCATCAATATCCTCAACCATTGCCAAGACCGGCAAACCAAGCTCGGCGCAGGCACGATGACGGCGATGCCCAAATACAATTTCGTATGTATCGTCATTACCCGAGCTTCGTCGCACCTTGATCGGCTGAACATTGCCACCTGACGACGCGATCTCCTGCTTGAGTTGGGCAAACTCCGGCGATTGGAAGCTGTCGACCAGCCGGTTCGCCCAACGAGACGGTACGATTTTTTCAGCATCGAGCAGCTTGACAGGGAGAACGCCCTCATACTCCTTGAGTCGCTCTTCGAGCAATGCCATCCGCTCGTTACTCTCCTTCATCAAGCTGTTGACCATTAACATTTGGCCAGGACTTGTTCTGAGCGCATTGGGTTGGGCAGCCGCAGTCTCGCTTTTGGTCGGAACCACAAGCCCTTCCGTCTTGCGGCTTAGTCGGTCTTTCATCGACATAATCAAATTCCCTCTGTGATCTGAGACATCCAAGAATTGCGAATGGACGCTTCGACCAAATCCGTTACGCGATCGTAGGCATCACGAGCACGGCTGTAGGTCTTAGCGCTGCCCTCATAACGATTCACATCATAAACCGTTCCAAACTCGGCCGAACTGCTCGAGGTCACGGCCGTTTTGGGCACTTCCACCGGCAACACCTTCTCTGCATAAGTGGCGGAAATCCAGGAACGAACGACGTCGCTCGCCACATCGGCGGAATCGACTCTGGCCAGAAGCACATGTATGAAATCAAAGGTTTTGGAAATTCCGGCGTTTTCAACAAGATTGGAAGCCAAATCACTGAACAGACTCCAAAACTGGGCGGAACTTGCAAAATCGAGCGCATTGGGAGGCAAGGGAACGATCATGGCATCTGCCGCCATGAATGCGTTGATCGTGACATAGGATAGCGAAGGCGGCGTATCGATGATGATCACGTCATAGTCATCCCGGACATCTTCCAAACCAAGATTGATGACATCCCAAAACTGAAACTCGGGATCCTTCATCTGCCGGGAGGGAAGTACGAACTCTGCTGAAAACAGGGTCGACGAGGCGGCGACCAAATCAATACCGGACCAATAGGTAGATTGAATGGAGGGCCGGATACTGGTGGTATCACCATAAACCAAGGGCGCGATCGTCTGCAGTTCCGTCACTTCTGTATCAGGCATGATCCCGAAGAGGGTAGTCAGCGAACCCTGCGGGTCGGCATCAATCACGAGCACTTTATGCCCCCGAAGGCTCAGTCCCTGGGCGAGTACCATTGCTGTCGTCGTCTTGCTTACGCCGCCTTTGAAATTACCGATAGCCATGGTAATGGCGCGGGCTCCATCGGGACGCATGAAGTCGGCTCGGTAATGCCTAATCCAGGTGCGTGCTTCCTCAAGCGTGAATTCCCGACGAGAGCCTTTCTCGTTCAACTGGCCCGCGGGGAGGTCTGCTTTGCTGATACGATAAGACACTTGTCCTTTATCGATCCCGCACAACGCCGCCAGCTGAGTCAGCGTGAAAACAGGGGGTTTCTTTTCCGCATTGGGGGCTAGCATCCGTGAGCGGATTTGATTGACCATTTGGGTCGCACGCTCAGCCTGTTCGACAATGTCACTAATATGGATCTTTTGGACCGCTTTTACGGGTTGGATCATAAATTCCTCAGTTTTTAGAAAACAACTGATTTTACGTTATGCAGGCGGTACTCTAAAAGCCGCTACTAATCAGAAATCTGAAAAATCCCCAAAAACCGTAAAAAATTTTTGCCAGGCATCAGCTTAACTTCCTTCTTTTAGGCTGCCAAAGCTAATAACATAGGTAAACCTGAAATCTCTATAATAACTAAGCAACCCGGTTTAGTATTTAAAATCAATCACTTACCTAAATTTAGGTGAGAGTTTTTGGTATGTTAGGTGAGAAACTTTGGGCCTTCAGGTGAGGAGCTTTGGTAGCTTAGGTGAGCGTATATAGGGGCTCGAGTGAGTTGATATAGGAAACAAGGACTTAGCCAAGCCCTTTTGCGTAAACACACAACACTCGGATTTCGCTCTCTGCTTCACCGCATACGCTAGCGATCAAACTCCCAAAACTTCTCCCCATAACAGGTGAGAGGATTTGGGATGAGCTGCCATAACGAATTCCGGAAAACGGCTTTTCACAGGTGAGATTGCATCGCTAATGACCTCACTGTAGACTGTTGCTTTGGTTCCAATTTTCTGGATAGGCATGAAAAAGGCTGCGGAAAAGCGCGAGGCGAGTGTTCCGAACAGTCGATCGGAAATAGATTACCCACTTCGCAAACCGGTCAATACCTTGGCTATCGTTCCGAAGTCCGAGCGCATCACGGTCACTGCCCGGAAGATCTATAACGTAATGCTGCACTATGCCCAGCGGCAAGGCATGGCAAAAGAACGTTATCAAGTCCGGTTGGGTGATATTGCTACCGGAATCGACTTCAATTCCAACAACACTGAGCTCATCAAACAGTATTTTCGCCAGATGGCAACGACTGGCGTCGAATGGCAGTCGCCAACCACAGGTGAGGGCGCTCGATGGAGCGTTTCGGCACTGATTGCGCATGCCGACCTTATTCAGCGTGATGGCGAACTCATTCTTGAATGGAGCTATGCGCCGAACATCAAGCAGGAACTGCTTGACCCGCAGCGTTTCGCAAAAATGTCGCTTCAGGTGCAGGCGTCACTCAATACCATGGCATCCCTTGTGCTTTACGAAATCTGCTGCCGTTATGCAGACAATCCCGGCGGCTTAACGGCAAGACAGCCTTGGGCATGGTGGCGACCAGTATTGACGGGATCTCCCGACAGCCCAACGAGTGCCTACCAAGAGTACAAGATCTTCAATCGCGACGTGCTTAAAAAGGCAGTCAAGAAAGTCAATGAAGTTTCTGATCTGGAAATCGAACTGGTGGAACACCGGGTCGGTCGAGCCGTGCAGGACCTTCAATTCCGTGTGAGCCGCAAGCGGCCGGCGCCGGCGCATTCAGAAAAAGCCATCGAGCCGGTGGACTTGAAGACAATAGGGGAAGCAATCAAGGCAGGCATTCCGCAAGAGCGCGCGGAAAAACATCTTTTGAAATATGGGGCGAAGGCACTGGAGCAGGCGCTTAAGACCATGAATGAGCGTCAGTCGCGCGCCAATATGGAGCCCGTTAGAAGCCCGGACAAATATCTGACGACATTGCTGCAGTCAGGCCAGTTTGGAGATGAGAAGAAGTCCGAACAGCAGCCGATTGCCAAGGTGTACGACACCAAGGCAGAAAGGCTGAAGCTCATTGAACGTTACATGGCAATGAAACGAAATGAGTTGAACGACATGTTCCAGGAGATGCCGGAAACCGATCAGCAGGAGTGGATCTCTCGCTTTGAAACGGAGGGATTACCTGCAAGCGAAGTAGTTCGAAAGGCGTTTCGGACTAAAGGTATCGCCAGTCCCATTGTCAAGCCAGCTTTCCTGCGCTTTCTAGGCAACGCGGTTTGGGAAGAGGGATGGGAAAAACCAACGGATTCCGACCTGGTTGATCTGGCGATCATGTCAAGAGAGGAGGGGGCCAATGCCGCGACTCCATCCCTCCCACGCAAGATCGTGTAAGCAGCCAGGAAGCTCTGCGCTTACGAGCAACGGCGCATCTTTCAAGGCAGGGCCGTTGCGGTAAGGCTGGAGGCGAGAGAGCGACGTAAGCTCCTTAGCCGTATCCATATCAAGGGCGACCCTGGGACTGCGGCTGCGCTTGCCGCCAATCGGCAAGCGCAATGCCGATTCCTTCCAGTCCGAGCACTCTTATTCCGTCGGGCGGACGGCGATGGATGACACTACAACTCCCTCCGGCCCAGATTTCACAGGAACGAGGAAGCGCACTGCGCAACTCGCTCAAATCTTCAACGACATGATTACCGTTCATGGCTTCGGAAAAAGAGAGGGCGACAATGTCGGCATCCTGCTTCTCCGCGGCCCGTGCAATGTCCATGATTGGCGTCTGCGTCCCAAGCGAAATGCATTTCGCTCCTTCCAGCGCGAAAATGGCTTCGGCCATCAGCAAGCCCAATCCATGGGACTCATAGGGAAACGTGGTGAGCAGGATTTTGGGGCCAACCGAACCTTCCTCGGGGAGTACCGATACGGCTGAGATGGCGTTGCGAATGACAACCTGAGCCGACTCGGTATAGAGGTGTTCCTCGTAAACCGCAATTTCTCCAGTTGCCCATAGCGTACCAATGATCGTATTCAGTGGGGCAATCACTTCGCTGATGAACCTGTACAGCCCCAGACGCAGCAATTCCCTTGAAAGTAGACGCCGCAAATCGTCGAAGCGGTGCTCTTTGCATGCGTCCAGGTAAATGCGCAGATCGTCGCGCTTCTTTTCAAAATGAGCCGGTCTCGTAGAAATCTTCTCGGCCTGCTCGGCCAAAGCGCGCAATTCAAGAACTTCAAGGTTGATGATCTTGCTCGGACGGTAGCCGCTGTCAATCAGGCGCTTCAACAATCTCAACTTCTCAACCTGCTCGATTGAGTAACTGCGATCGCCAAGGGCGTCTCGGATCGGCTGCGGAAAGCTGTAACGCTTTTCCCATACACGCAAGGTATCCTTTGACAAACCGGTATCACGCTCTACGCTGCCGATACTGAACAACATTTCCATAATGGTATTTTCCGTCCTTCTTTTGCATCAGCCAAAGAAGACAAGTTTCGTTCGATGTAGCGCCCAACCACGCTCTTTTGGGGCTAATACTACCAAAACCCCGGCTCGGCAGAGACAGCAAACGTCAACCAAGACCATTCGCCGCACGCAAGAGCGGTATTGGTTTAAATCAATACGTCTCCATAAATCGTCCTCTGCTTCCAAGTTATCCCTCTTTTGAAGCGTATACCTCCCCTTTTGACCTGTACAAGCCCACGGTCCCTCAAATACCCTTGAGCCACATATAGATAAAACAATTGCAATTAATTCTGCGTTGTCAATGACTTCGGTTCAGCGCATAAGTGGAACAAAAGGGGTTGATCATGGGGAACCAAGAACTGTTGGTAATCGGGGGAAATTCCGACTATTTAACCCACGTATGCAATTTGTTGAACGATTTCGGGTGCTCGCCTCGACAAAATCAAGTAATAGACATTGCAGAATGCCTTGCATGCATTAACGTCTCCAACCATTTTCTTTATTGCGTCTCGAAACTCGACGCTACTAGCCTTGAAGAATTCAAGAAATTGAGCCTTGCTGCGCCTGCTGCGGAAGCAGTGGTCTTATTCTCCAGACCTTCTGCCGAACAAGCATTCCTCTACCTGAATGAAGGCGCCGCTAAAGTCCTCGTTATTCCGCCAACCAAGGAAGCGCTGCCTACGCAAACAATGGAAAAGCGTCTAGCAGAATGCCTGCCTCAAAATCATTTGAACCTTGCTGCGCCAAACGGCCGAAAGTCTCGCTCAGCAACGGAGAAACGCTTGGCAAACCTTGCCCTGGTTGCACGCTCCAATTCAAATATCCTCATATCAGGACCTAGTGGTAGCGGAAAGAACTATTGTGCACGATTTATCCATGACCATAGTCGCCGCAAGGGTTTTCCGTTTGTCGTTGTCGATTGCGCCTCCATTCCCGACACGCTGATCGAATCCGAATTGTTCGGCCATGAGAAGGGGGTTTTTACCGGCGCAGCAAATGCCAGAACGGGCTTGTTGAGAGAAGCAGATCGCGGGACGGTAGTCTTGCTTGGGATCGAGGATTTCTCCCTGAATAACCAAGCGAAATTGTTGCGCGCATTACAGGAGCGCGAGGAACGTCCAGTGGGATCCCAGGTCAATATTCCGATCGACATCCGAGTCATCGCTACTTCACGGATCGACTTGCGTGAAAGAGTAGCCAAGGGTGAATTTCGTGAAGATTTGCTGTACAGGCTTAACACGATTCACGTAAGTCTTCCATCACTTGCGGAGAGGCGAGAGGATATTCCGGGCATTCTCGCCAACTTCCTCGACGAGCTAAAGCTTGCCAAAGGTCTTTCGTCAGAAATCCGTCTCAGTGCACAAGCCTTCTTCGCACTATGCTGTCTGCCTTGGCCCGGGAATATCCGCCAGCTTAGAAACGTAATCTTTCAAGCCGCAGCGTTCGCAAATTTCAAATATATAACCGAAGCGGAGATTGCCAAGGCCATAAACAGCCCGGTAATAAAGTATTCATTCCGAAGCGCCAAACAGCAGCTCGAAGCTGACTATTTGAGTCTGGTAATGAAAAAAGCGAGGGGCCACGTTCCGCTGGCCGCCAATATGGCCGGACGCAATCGCACAGAGTTTTACCGACTGCTAAAACGGAACAGCATGTCTCCAACGAGTTGGCAGCCTCCGGTGGAAAGAAACGTCACGGCGGCTTAAGCCGTTGCGATTACTCCGAATGCGATCTGTGAGTCAACGCTCCGTAAACTACGGATGGTGGCTAAGCAAGTTCAGTAAAGGCATGCGATTACGTCGACATCATGCTTGATCATCTAAACCGATGAACTGCGCCGTTCAGCAGAGCCGGTAAAAGCGGCTGTCGATATCCAACAATCAATTCGAAAAGAAACCGAAGATCTATCTTGCCGTATCTTGAAAAAGTTAAGTGAATTACGAAGAAACGAAAAAGAAATGCAATAAGATTTAGCTTCAGTGGACATCTCCACGGTGGAAGGTATGCGCTTCAAATTTAGATCAGAGCGAAATACGCGATCTGGATTCAGGTTTTCCCCTCAAAAGCTTTACCGACATTGACCAAGCCGCTCCCATAAAGAAGTGAATTTATTCTGGCGATACAGGAAAGCATTGAGCGCTGAGATTCATGATGTGTATGTTTAAATCTTTAATCGCGCCAGTTTAGTAATGGGCAGCTATTTGGCTTGCTCTGACTTCGGCTCTCCTCACCTCAAAACCATTTAATTCGTGCATTTAAAAAGTCAAATTGGGCTCCGCATATTTCTTATCCTAATTTGACCAAGTGCAACCTGCTTTTGACCTGTACCTATATCGCCCAATTTCCTATCCTTAAGTAACTTTCTTAAAGGAAATTTATAGCAAACCGATACATGAAAGAGATTGCGTAATCGGTTTGTATTCGATTTAAGGAAGAGGTAAGTAACTCAATTTGAATATATTGAATAATAGTACTGGGGGCCATATGGGAGATAGACTGGAAAAGCAATGCCGAGAAAGCCAAGTGTTTATCGTCTCAAACGACTACATTTTCCGCAAAAAAATCTCCATCACGCTGAGGTCAGGCCATCAAACCCCTCAAGAGTTCGACTCCGTAAATGAATTTCTGAGCCAAGCGACTAGCGGCAATCTGCCTGGCGTAGTTCTGGTTGATGCGGACATGCCTTCATTCTCCGAAGATAAGCTCAAGTCCTTAAAGGCAATAATTCACGGAAAAAAGCTCGTTTTATGTACCTCAACCAATTCTTCTGACCTAGTACATCTCAGCTTGAGGTATGACGTAAATGGAATATTTTCCAAGTCCGATGAAGCGGGGCTGATGGCTGCATCGATCAACTTTATTCTTCTCGGCGGAACTTACATCTCCCGTGCATTGATATCGAATCTTATTGACGGGCATCCTTCGGTGCTGCCAATGAGCGGAATTCGTCATCAACCTGGCAAGAATCTGAGCAACCCGATTCCGCTTGACGCGGAAAGGGCCGTGATTGAGAAACTTCCTGGCGTATCGATGTTAACCGCTCGTGAAAAGGAAGTTTTGTCGCGCCTGTTGTGCGGGGAGGCGAATAAGGAAATTGCAAAAGAGTTTGGCGTATCACCCGGGACAATCAAGAACTATGTAACAAATATTCTGAGGGCCACTAACATGGCAAGCAGAAGTAAGCTGATCGTTCATATGCACTCCATACACACGGCGATTGCATTGAACTCATCAGGGTTCAACGGAATGCACTGAGCAGGCTTTTAAAGTCTGGAGCTCAAGCCGCGGCAAACTGAATCGCCGCATCAGGAACGGGCGTAGCGCTTTGTCGCTGCGCCCGTTTTGCTTTGGTGACGACGCCTCACATCTTGGATTAGCTCGCTTAGTACAAAACACAGCCGATCTTGAAGAGCGTAATGACATGAGCAATTAATTTTGCGCCACACGCGAATACATTGATGTTTGTCTTCGATACTCCACGCAACCACCCCTAACGCTGTAAAAACACGACACCGGAAGCAGGTAATCCTTCAAAAAAGGATTAACAAAAGGTTAATATTAATAAATAGTTAATTCCGACCGGGGAGGTACGTTGAAGAACGCAAGTAACGGATAAGTCGTCGCCAGCGGCTCTTCAGGTTCCATTGATCGTCCCGTTATCCATCGCGCTCGTCGCCGCTTCGCGTGGTTCCGTTCGGGCGCCATTTCATTAGAAACCGTGCTGAAATTTTTCAGGCATTTCATTCTTTGCCGGGCAGCGCTTTGCCTGCGAAAACCGCATCGTCAAGTCCCCGCCCGTGGCTTCGGTGCTTTGGCGAGCCTATTGCTGCTCGCCTTCGCCGCACTGCCAATTCATGCCCCGACCGTGCCGCCGTCGCCGGCCGACATCGCGCAGGAAGGCTTGCGCCGGCAAGAGGAGCGCGCCCGCGAACAGCAGCAGCATTTGAAGCCGGATGCGGACCTGCTGCAAGCAGCCAAGCCAACCACAATCTCCGACAAGCTGCCGGAAGAATCGCCCTGCTTCCCGATCCAGGGCGTCGAGCTGACCGGCCCGGATGCAGCGAAATTCGCCTGGCTGGCCGATGCGGCGCTGCCCTACCTTCGTCAGTGTGCCGGCGCGGCGGGCCTGCGGCAGATCGCTTCCGCACTGGACGCCAGGCTGATCGAGCAGGGCTACGTCACTTCCCGCGCGAGCCTGCCGCAGCAAAACCTGAAGGAAGGCATCCTCACGATACGCCTGCATGTCGGCCGCATCGCCGGCATCAGCATGAACCAGGCAGGCAACCCCAAGGCGCCCGACGCCGCATGGGGCACCTGGCGCAACGCCTTTCCGGTGAGTGACGGCGACATCCTCAATGTGCGCGACCTGGAACAGGGCGTGGAACAGATGAAACGCCTGCCCAGCCAGGCGGTGGCCACCGAACTCGAACCCGGCGAAGAACCCGACACCAGCCGCCTGCGCATCCTGCGCATCCTGCGGCAGGCGGGAACCTTCCGGCAGCGCCTGCGCGGCGGCATCACGCTCGACAACTCCGGCAGCCGGGCCGTCGGCAAGCCGCAGTTGTCCGCCTACGCGTCGCTGGACAACGCGCTCGGCCTGAACGACATCTTTTCCCTGTCCGCCAACAGCAATATCGAAAGCCTGCGCCCGGACCATCGCAGCCAGAGCCTGAACCTGCAATACACCATTCCCTGGGGATACAACACCTTCACCCTCAGCCGCAGCCACAACCGCTTCGCCCAAGTGGTGCAGGGAACGACGGCGCGCTTTCTCTCCAACGGCAGCAGCGACAGCGCCGACCTGCGCTGGCATCGCATCCTGCTGCGCACCAGCAGCGCCAAGGCTGGCGCCTATGCCTTAGTCGGCACCCGCCGCGCCAGCAGCTACCTCGACGACGTGGAGCTTATTGTCCAGCGGCGACGCACCACCAACCTTGAAACCGGCATCACCTACAAGCAGCTGCTCGGCGCCGCCAGCGTCGACCTGGAGATCGGCCACCGGCAGGGCATCAACTGGCGCGGCGCCCAGGATGATCTGCCGACTGCAGCCGAGGGCGGGTTGACGGTGCGGCCGACGATCACCGTCGCCTCCGCCGGCCTCAGCCTGCCGTTCACGCTCGCAGGACGGCCGATGCTGCA
>NZ_FZOT01000016.1 GCF_900188095.1 Noviherbaspirillum humi
CGAGCTCGGCCTTCAGGTTGTAGGGGCCGGCGATGGCGCGCAGGAACACGCGGTCCTTCTTGCTGTTGTAGTGCGACTCTTTACCCATGGTGTCTCCTTCTTGTACGGGTCTGCTGCCTGTCTTCGGGCTGGCGGCCGAAGGATGGCCAGATCGGTGCCAGCCGTGCTTTGCAACGCAGCACGCTCCGCCCGGGCGGCAAAGGCGAACGGAGCAACGACTTCATTCGCCGGCTGCCGGATTCCGGAACGTGGTTCTGCGAAACGGAACAAAGTTAATCGATGATGAAAATTACGTAAAGTGATATTTTTTATGCCTTGACGGCACAAATGGTTATGCAAAGAGGGAAACATGGTTAACAGCGGCGTGAAATTCCGGCACCTGCAGTGCTTTCTGGCGGTGGCACAGCAGCGCAGCCTGCAGAAGGCAGCCGCTTCCCTATCGATCACTCAGCCGGCGGTCTCCAAGACGCTCAAGGAACTTGAGGAACTGCTGCAGGTACGGCTGTTCGAGCGCGGCCGCAAGAATGCGACGCTCACGCCCGAGGCGCAGACCTTCTTCCGCTACGCCGCGGCAAGCGTGAGCGCCATGCAGCAGGGGGTGGAGTCGATGACGCGGGTTCGCAGCCATGCCCGTTCGGTCATCTCGCTCGGCGCCCCGCCCACCTTGGCCCCTTCCTTCCTGCCGGCTGTGCTGCAGCGCTTCGTTGCGCACACCGGCGACATACAGGTGAACCTGCAGACCGGCCGCAATGCCGACCTGCTGAGCGATCTGCGCGACCGCAAGCTCGACATCATGCTCGGCCGCCATCTCGATCCGAAGCGCATGGTCGGCATCTCCTTCGAGCACCTGTACGCCGACCCGCTGATCGTGGTGGTAAGGCCGGGTCATCCCTTGCTCGGCGCCGCCGCCGTCGATCCGAAACAAGTCGGCGACTATCCGGCGGTACTGCCCAGCCGCGGCACCTTCATCCGTCATGTGGCGGACACCTTCGCGGTGGAGGAAGGCATCGCCACGGCGGCGCAATCGATAGAGACGCTCTCGGTCTCCTTCGGGCGCACCTATACCCACGACAGCGACGCCATCTGGTTCGTGCCGTGGAGCGCGGTCGTCAACGATCTTCGCAGCGGCTTCCTGGTCAAGCTGCCGCTGGCCGCGCGTCCGGGCGGCCCGGCGTCCGCGCAGCGCATGCGCTCCATCGGCCTGCTGACCCGCACCGACGACCTGCCGGCGCCGGAAATGCAGGCGCTGATCGACATCATCAAGGAAGTGGCCGATGCCGGCGAACTGGAGGCGACGATGCTCTAGGCCCATCGTTGCTCGTTGTCGATCCGTACACCGCGCGGATCGGGTTGAACCAAACTTTTGGGCCGGACTCCATTGGGTATTGCGAACTTCATAAGCATGATGTGAAACACTTCCTTGGATTCATCGGGTGCAGCATCTCTTTGAGACTGCTGTCGCTCATGCTGGGCGCAGCGCTGCTCGTCAATTGCGGCGGAGGCGGTGGCGGTGGCTCCGCCAATACTGGAGCGTCATCCGCTGAACCGAATGCCGCGACATCGCGGCAACAAGCTGCCCCGGCGTCAGTGGTCGTGCCGCTCGAAGTGCGGGATGCGCTCGCAGAAGCACCCTTCAATGAAGCGAAAGATCTGACCGTGCCGCCGGGTTTCGGTATTCGCGTCTGGGCGCGCGTGGCGGGCGCGCGCTTCATGGCGCTCGCGCCAAACGGCGACGTGCTGGTATCGGTGCCAGGCGAGGGAAAAATCGTATTGCTGCGCGAACGCGCCGATGAGCCGCCACAAGCTTTCGACTATGCAACGGGGCTGCGCAATCCCCATGACATGGTGTTTCACGCCATCGACGGAGTCACTTATCTGTACGTGGCCGAATCGAACCGCGTCACGCGATCCGTCTATCGAAGCGCGGAGACCCTTAGCGGCGAGCGGGTAACCGTCGTCGACAACCTTCCCGACAATTCTTCGCCCGAGTTGCAAGGCAATTACGGACACGAACTCAAGAACATCGCCTTGTCCCCCGACCACAAGCTATACGTTTCGGTGGCATCGACCTGCAATGCATGTACGGAAGATACCGTCAGCGATCCGGTGCGAGGGGCAATCTACCAGCATGCGGCGGACGGCACGCAGCGCAGACTGTTCGCCCGGGGCTTGCGCAATGCCGAAGGGCTGGACTTCATTCCGGGCACCGGCACGCTGTGGGTGACAGTCAACAATCGGGACAATGTCCTGGTGCCGACGGATGTGGACATCGACGGCGATGGCGCCAGCGACATTGGCGAATTGCTGCCGGCCTATGTCGACAACAATCCGCCCGAGCTGTTCACTTCGGTACGCGATGGGGCCAACTACGGCTGGCCGTTCTGCAATGCGATCGCGAATCCCGCCATGAGCGGGCTCGCGCTGGAACCGGATTACCAGCTCAATCGCGCCGGCGCCGCATTGAATTGCGCCGTGGTGGAACGGTCCGCCAAGGGGATGCGCGCCCATTCGGCGCCGCTCGGCTTCAGCTTTCTGCAGTCGAGCTCGGTGCCTGCCGCATATCGTGCCGGGGCGGCAGTGGCGCAGCATGGCTGCTGGAACTGCACCAGCCTGAACGCAGGCTACAAAGTGACCTACTTTCCCTTCGATGCAGCGGGCAATACCGGCGCGGAGATGGACCTGGTCAGCGGCTTCGTCACCGACCCGGAGGAGCGCGATGTCTGGGGCCGTCCGGTGGATGTGATTGCCGACGCAAAAGGCAATCTGCTGATCTCCGACGATTTTGCCGGAGCGATCTACCAGCTTTATCCGAAGTGATGAGGAGCGACATGAAAGCGAGGCGCGCCACGGCGCCTCGCTCATGCCTCTGCTGAAGCGGTCTCCCGCGCCCATGCGGCAACAGGAGACCGCGACCGCGCCGCATGCGTGCGGCGCGTGTCGAGGCGCTTAGGGCTTGCCGTAATCCATCGGCAGGAAGCGCAGCTTGTCCCAGGGGAAGCCGTTCAGAATGGCGTAGGGCTGGGTGCCGTTGAACAGGGCGTCGTACGGATCGGCCTTGCCCATGGCGGTGTAGCCCTTCGGATTGTTCACGCGAAGCGAGAGCGCCCCCGCCTTGTCCCACACCACGAAGCCGTATTTCTGCGCCGCCCTGGCGATGGTTTTCGCCACCGGGTGGATATTGAGCGCATCCACGTTCACCGACTTGTCGAGGAAGAAGCGCTGCCCTTCGGCGATGGCGTTGGCGCCGGTGTAGAAGCCGTCGGTGCGGCTGGCCGGCCACGAGAGCGCGGGGTAGGCCTTCGGTTCCACCAGCGCGATGCCGATCGCATGGCCGATTTCGCCGGCCTGCAATTCCTCGGCGCTGATCTGGCCGCCGAGGAAAGGCAAGCCGGTGGCGGTGGTGCCGTAGGAATTGGCGAAGCGGCCATCGCTCTTCGACGCATTCGTCATCCGGCCACCCCAGCAGGCCTGCCACTGGCCATTCACCTTGCGGGTCTGCCAGAACTCCCAGACCGTGTCGGTGGAGGGTTGATAGACCGTCATCTCGCCATCGGTGCCGTCCGACGGCTGCGCATACGACGGAATCGGCACCTGCGCCCACTGCGCTTGCAGCGCCTGGTCGACATAGCCCTTGCCCTGGCAATCCCAGAACGACACCTTGACCGTCGGCGTGCTGGCGTCGGCCACATAGACGGGGCTGGCGTAGGAATCGGTGTTGATCGTCACATTGCCGTAGTACGACTGTATCTGGCGCTGGAAGTCGGCGGCGAAGCCGGCCGAGTTGGCATGCAGCGGCGCATTGGCGGGAATCTGCTGGTACCAGAAGCTGCTGGCGCCGAAGATCGTCTTGGCGGAAGGCTGCGTGCTCGGCGCAGGTGCAGGTGCAGGTGCAGGTGCGGGGGCCTGTGCTGGTGCAGGGGCTGGCGCTGGTGCAGACGGGGAAGGCGTGGCTTGACCGCCAACCGGCGCAGGCGCCACGGCGATCGGCGCTGGTTGCGCGCTCGGCATGCTGGAAGTATCGGGGGAAGACGCTGCGGCGTTACCCTCGCTGGCAGCAACGGCGCCAGCCTGTGCCGAATCGGCGGTGGAGGCGCTGGAAGCGGTCGGACTGGAGGAACCTCCTCCACAAGCAGCCAGCAGCATGGCGGCGCATAGTGAGCTCAGGGTCGACGGGATCGAAAGACGATGAAGCTTTTGCATTGAAATCCTTTGAAGCGCCTGTAATTCTTCCAGGCAAGGATTCCTATGAGAAAGTTTTAGTTCCTAAGTTCCTCCGAGTAATATTTCCATACGGTAATTTACTTCTCGTTACAGATTCATTGGCATTCCGTCAAAAAGCAGCACCGCGACCTGGCGCTTTTGTCTGCAGTGCCAGACTGGCGGCGCTATGACACCCAAGCCGGCGGACCCATGCCGCTGTACCGGCCAGCTAGGCCAGGCCTGAACCAATTTAGCTGCACGACAGGGCATCTGCAACGATTCAAGTGCCGATGAAAAGCAGCGATATCTGACGCATCAGCTCCGTGCCGACGCCTGAAGCACGGGTGCCAGCGACATGGCGATCAGGGGGACGGCCAGCAGGATGGCAGAGGCAAAGCCCAGGGTCTTGAAACCGAAGGCGCCCGCGACCCCGCCAACGAAAAAAGACAGCGCCAATGCGCCATGGACCCGAAGGCGGGTGCGATTGGCCAGCACCACGCTGGCGGCAACGCTGCGATCCCGGTTCCAGTACACCAGCTTGCCAAGCTCGATGCCGATATCGGTGATCAGGCCGGTGACGTGTGTCGTCCGTATTTCGGCATTGGATATCTTCGTCACCAGCGCATTTTGCAACCCCATGGTGAAGCACAGCAGGACGGCGATCAGGGAAACGCCGCCCATCTCGCGCACCGGTAGCCTGGCGCCGAACAAGCCGAACAGCAAAAGCAGGCCGGCTTCCAGCCGCAACGGCACCGAATAGATGTTCTTCGCCGCGCTGCGCCGGGCGAAGTTGACCAGCCAAGCCGTGGCGCCCGCCCCCGCCATGAAGGAAAACAGGGACAGTCCGGCCGCGATCGTTAGTCCGGCATGGCCAAGCACGAGATTATCCGCCGCCGCCGAGACGATGCCTGTCATGTGCGAGGTGTATTGGCCGATGGCGAGGAAGCCGCCGGCGTTGAGTGCGCCGGCGACAAAGGCGAGCATGACGCCCAGATGCAGGTTGGCGGCCGCCGTTCTTTGCTGGGCCGTGAGACGGGCAAGGTAGTTGATCGGCATGGCTTGGACTGTTCAGCAAATGGCGCTTCACGCGGAAGCACGATTTTAACGGCCTTGCGCCAACGCCGGACCGCTGCCGTTGTCGAAGATGAGCAGGCGGCCTGAACCCTGAACCCTCCACGGGATGCTGCCTGCCCGGCCATTGCATTCCCGGCTCGCTACAGCCCTGCCCGCTTCGCGATTGCCTCGCCGATCCGCTTCACCAGGTAAGGCGTTGCGAGCGGCCGCACCAGGTAGCGCACCCGGTGGCGCATGAGAATGCCGGCCAGCGGCTCGACGTTCTCCGGACGAGTCTGGTTGCCAAGGACGAAGACCGGCGCGTCGGGCGTGCCTGCAAGGATGGCGGCAACGATCTCCTCCAGCCGGGGCGAATTCGGCTGCCAGTCGGCCAGATAATCCAGCACATAGGCGTCGAAGCGACTTTCCGAAATTGCCTGGGCCAGAACATCGATATCGTAAAAGGCAGTGGCGGCGAAGCCCTGGTCCCGCAGCGCCTGGCAGAGCGAATCGGCCAGGGTTTCGTCGCTGTCGAGAACGGCGACAGCGAAGGGCGGCGGCTGCCAGGGGCGGTAGTCGGGGCGGTCTTCCATGGGAATGTCAGGTAAAGCAAGACGAGGCTGGCTTGATTCTACCGTCCCGCCGCGGCTTTCCGCCGGGGAAGCAAGGCGCTGGCGATGCGGCGCCTCAGGCGCGCATGTAAGCCCAGCCCTCGGCTTGGCGCCGGGCGATGTGCAGCACCGCTGCCGGCACGACCCGCATGCCCGGACGCGCTTGTGCCTGCGTCGCGGTGAGGGTATTGCCGCATACCACCAGCCAGGCATCGGCAGGATCGGACTGGCTCAGCGCGGCGGCCACGGCGCCGGCGTTGATGACGATTTCCACCTCGGCGTCGGGCGCGGCCTTGAGCAGGTTGGCGGCATTGCGCCGGGCGCGCTGCAGGGCGCCTTCGGTTGGCGCATGGATCAGGAGTTTGAGGGTGTCAGCCATGTTCGAGTTGATGGGCAATGGCCGCGACGGTTTTCATGAAGGCGGGATCGGTCCAGTCGCGCGGCCGCGGAAAATCGATCGGGTGCCGGCCGGCGATGTTGGCCGGATGCCCGCCGAGGACGATGACTTCATCGGCGAGGAACACCGCTTCTTCGATGTCATGGGTGACGAACAGCACCGCCGCGCCGGAGCGCTGCCACACCTGCACCAGCTCCGCCTGCAGCTTGCGCCGGGTGACGGCATCCACCGCGCTGAAGGGCTCGTCCATCAGCAGCAGGTCGGGCTTGACCGCCAGCGCCCGCGCGATGCCGACGCGCTGCGCCTGGCCGCCCGAGAGTTCATGCGGCCAGCGCCGGCCGAGGTGGGCCAGGCCGGTCTGCTCCAGCGCCTCGCCGATTCGGCGGCGCTTCTCCTGCTTCGACAGCGGCAGGCCCTCCAGGCCGTAGCCGACGTTGTCGTCGACGGTGCGCCACGGCATCAGCCGGCTGTCCTGGAACACCACCGCGCTCTTGCGCGCGTCGGGCCGGTGGGCGCCGCGCAGGCTGACGCTGCCGCCGCCCGGCTGCACCAGGCCGGCCGCCATGCGCAGCAGCGTGGTCTTGCCGACGCCGGAGCCGCCGACGATGGCCACGAAGCTGCCTGCCTCGATGGCGAGGGAGAGATCATCGATGACCGGCGCCGGCGCACCGGGATGGGTATAAGACAGGCCGGTGAACTCAACTATGGACGCCAACGCAGCACCTTCTTTTCCAGCAGCATGTAGATCACGTCGGTAACGCTGTACAGCAGCGAGATCGCCAGCATGTACACCACCACCGCATCATAGGCGCCGACGCCGGCGGCGGCATTCATCTCCTGGCCCATGCCCGGCACGCCGAGCAGTTCGGCCGCGATCAGCGTCATCCAGGCCTGGCCGAGGCCGGCGCGCATGCCGGCCAGCGCGCCGGGCGCCATCGCCGGCAGCGTCACGCTCAGCATCTGCGCGGCGTAGCGGCCATGGCCGAAAGCGCGCGCCAGTTCATAGAAACGCGGATCGATGTTGCGCACGGCGCTGTAGGTAGCGAAGTAATTGATCCAGAACACGCCGATGGCAATGACGAAAGCGGCGCCGGCGTGGCTGACCTTGAACCAGGCGATGGCGAACACCACCCAGGCCAATGGCGGAATCGGGCGCAGGATGCGGGCCAGGTAAGCCTGCAGCATGTCGAAGCGGCGCACGGTGGCTGCGGCCAGACCGATGGCGACGCCGCAGGCGGTGCCCATGCCCAGCCCCCAGAAGTAATGCAGCAGGCTGGATGCGATGGCCGGCAGCATGCGGCCGGAGGTCCACTCCTGCAAGGCCGAGGCGGGCAGCAGGAAGGGATCCGGCAAGGTATTGGGCGGCACCCAGTTCCAGGCGATGGCAGCCTTCCACAGCGCCACGAACAGGGCGATGCCGGCCGCGCCGTAAACCATGCGCGCCGGGCTGAAACGGCTGCCGCGGCGATGCCAGGCCGGCGCGGCGGCCGGCGAAGCCGTGCCGGTGGAGCCGGTGGCAGCAGACATTATTTCGGCGCCTTGTCGAAGAAGCGCATGTCGAACAATTGCTCGACCGTCACCGCGGCGCTGTCCAACGTGCCGAGCTCGGCCTGGTACTTCTGCAGATCGCGCGTCGGTCCGATGATGACATAGGGGTTGGCGACGAACTGGTCATGCGAGCGGCGGATGGCCTTCTCCACCAGCGCCTTGTCGAGGCGGCCGCCGGCAACGTATTTCTGGACGTAGCCGGCCGCCTTGGCCGGGTTGTCGCGCAGCAGGCGGGTGGCATCGACATGGGCGTTCACGATCTGCTGCACCGCCTCCGGCTGTTCCTTGATCAGCTTCTCGCGCGCCAGCAGCACCGCCCCCGGCTGGCGCGGAAACATGGCGCTGCCCTGCGCCACCACGCGCGCATCCGGCAGCTTGCTCAGCACCACGCTCACCGTCGGCTCCAGCGCCACCGCGCCGTCGATGGCGCCGGTGGTCAGCGATTGCTGGATCTGCGCTTCGCCCTGGTAGATCAGGTTGATGGCGCCCGGGTCCACCTTCAGCCTTTCGCGGATCCAGTACTGGAAGGCGGTCTCGGGTACGGCGCCTTTCGGATAGCTGGCGATGGTCGGCTTGCGGTTGTGGTCCTTGGCGAAGCGGGCAAAGGCGGTGGCCGGATCGCCTGAGGCGAAATAGGAAGCCAGCGGGCCGAGCGCGATCACGTTCACCTGTTCGACGATGTTGGATGCCAGCACCTTGATGTCGGCGCCCTTGGATCTCGCCACCAGCGCCGGGCCGATGCCGACATAGGCCACGTCGAGCTGCCCGGAGACCAGCGCCTGGGTCAGCGCCGGCCCGCTCTGGAACGGCACCAGCTTGGGCGCGGGCGCGCCCTTCTTCTGCAAAGTGTCCGATTCCAGCGCGACGAACAGCTGGGACATTGGCAGGATGGGCAGGTAACCGATCTCGAGCGGGCGGTCGGCCGCGGCGGCGTGGCCGGCGGCGAGCAGCGTCGAGGCGCAGACGGCCAGCGTGGTGAGCAGCTTGCTGAACATGATGGGAGTCCTATCGAAGGTGATGAGCGGAACGGACACGGTCAAGGGGACTGCCGCTGCCGTGCCGAAAACGGGCGCAAGCTTATCAAGTTTCCCCGTGATCTTGTTAGATTGAGTCGCAATATCGATAAACCTGCCGTCCTTGCCGCTGGAGCGGCGGCTCCGGCACCCGTGCGGCGCGGCGAAGAATTTCTCCGCAAAACTGCCTGGCACCAATTTAATTTCCGTTTCCGCTTGCCGCATGGGTCGGTATCAGTTATGATTCGCGCCTCTCGCAAACAGCAATGCGCGGTGTTCTGCCCAGGTGGCGGAATTGGTAGACGCACTAGGTTCAGGTCCTAGCGGTGGCAACACTGTGGAGGTTCGAGTCCTCTCCTGGGCACCACGACATTGCAAGCGACGACGCAAGCCCAGATGGCGGAATTGGTAGACGCGCAGCGTTGAGGTCGCTGTGCCGCGAGGCGTGGAGGTTCGAGTCCTCTTCTGGGCACCAGTCATACAAAAAAGGTCCGCGATCGCGGACCTTTTTCTATTTGTGCCCAGAAAGCGAAGCCCCTGCGGGCTTCGCGCGAGGACTCGAAAGGCCGGGCCTGCCAGCCCGGCCGGGGCCGCGGAACGTGGCCGAGCTCCTCTTCCGGGCACCCCAAGGTCCGCTGCGCGGACCTTCAAGACAACGCCTTTTCGGCCTCCGCGCATTACCACGCGCTCCGTAGGCAAAAGCCTCTTCAAAAACTGTACATCCATCCAGTATAATCCCACCAACCCTTCCCTCCGGACGGGACCGCTCGCCCATCCACCCACAGCACACCCCATGATGGACCAGTACACGCCAGATCTTTTCGCCGACCTGGAGCAGCAGGATGCCCAGGCCGCCGAGGAAGCGACACATACCGAGGAAAGCCAAGCCATGCAGGAAGACCAAGCGACGACGGAAGTTCATGAAGACGAAGCCAATCCGCGCATACAGGAAGACCGCCTCTGGCATGACGACGGCTGGACCGCGCGCGTGATCAAGAACGAAGACGATGAGGGTTGGGCGGTGGCGATGATCAAGGATGGCGAAGCGGAGCCGGCGCTGGTCGGTCCCTGGACCATGGGCCGGGACAAGAAGAACCCGAAGCCGCTGGACGCGGCGGCATTCTCCACCCTGGTGAAGACCGCCAGCGAGGTGCTGCGCCGCCACGAGCAGCAACTGCACGCCAGCCTGCACAAGAGCATCAACATCTCGCACGGCGATGATTACCTGACGGTCAACCTCGACATCGTGCCGGACGAGGACGATCCCTACGCCCTGCTCACGGCGCTCGACGGCAACGGCGAGCAGATAGCACAGATGCGCGTCGCGCCGAATTTCAAGCTGACGCGCCAGAGCGCCATCACCTGGGCGGAAGGCGGTTTCCGGCGCTGAATTCCCTGCGCCGGCTGGCGCAGTCCACCCTCATGCCTGAATAGGTTCGCCGCACAGCCGGGCATGCGGCGGCCCCCGGCGTTCAATAAAGCCTCGGTGCTCCCGTTCGCACAACGGGATGCGGGCGGTCGCTTCGCCCATCATTTGCTCAAGCAGACGCCGGCGCCGTCATGCCCTTGAACAGCAGGGTGATCGCCACCGCGCTCAGGAACAGCAGCAGGCTGCGGCGGAACCATTCCTCGCTCAGGCGGCCGCGCAGCCATTTGCCGATGCTCAGGCCGAGCGCCATCGGAATCAGGCTGGCCAGCGACCAGCCGATCTCGCCTGCACCGAGCCGCCCGTACAACGCCATCGAGCCGTACAGCGGAATGGCGCTGCAAAGGTAGATGGCGCTGACCACCGCCACGAATTCTTCCCGCTGCAGGCGCAGCGCCGTCAGGTAGCTGATGATGATCGGGCCGGTCAGCGACGAGATGCCGCCGAGGATGCCGGAGATGCCGCCAACGAAGAAGCTTGCCACCCGTTCCCAGCGCGGCGCGACGTCGAAGCGCGGCTTCAAGGCCATCAGCGCCACCGCCAGCAGCACCGCGCCAGCCAGCATGGCGTTGAGGGTGGCGACCGGCATGGCCAGCGTCATCGGCACGGTGATCAAGGTGGCGGTCGCCAGCGCCAGCATCAGCGGCGCGAAGCGGCGCAAACTGGCAAGCGAAACGCCGCTGTCATAGGCCTGCCAAAGGTTGGAAGCGAGCACCGGTATGGACACCAGGCTGATCGCAATAGGGCTTGGCATCACCAGCGACAGCAGCGGCACGGTGACCAGTGGCAGGCCGACGCCAAGCGTGCCCTTGACGATGCCGCCCGCCAGAAAGGCAGCGATGAAAGCGCTCAGCAGCGCGAATGATACCGAGTCGAGAGTTGCCATTGATGTCCGTCCGCCTTCTTTGAAATAGCCGCCGGCTGGCTCCGGCGCAGTCAAAAGGCGGCATCTAGATTCCTTCCCGGCCAGGCCGGGAAGATTTCACGCTCAAATCTTGAATGATTCGTAGGTAGCGGGATGGAACAGCTCCTCCACGTTCATCAGCCGCGCCGACAAGCCCTGCGAATGATGATGGCGCACGAAGGTTTCCAGGGTCTTGCGGTTGGCCGCCACGCCGTAGGACCAGAAGTCGCTGCCCATGGTCTCGCGCGCGGCCTTGAGCTGCTCCTCGACGAAGGGCAGGGTCACCTTGGTGGCGGACGTGTCGCTCAGCTTCTCCAGCGCGGCCGCCTTGGACTGCTCGAAGGCCTTCAGCACCGCGCCCGGCAGCCACGGATGCTGGGCCGCCAATTCCTTGCGCACGCCGACCACATGCATGATGGGGAACACGCCGGTGCGCTTGTAGTAATCCTTCGCCACCGCCGTCGGGTCGTCGAACAGCCAGCCGACATTCGGATTCTTCGCCGCGGCGCCGCCCGGCGGGCGCGGGGCGATGAAGCCGTCGATGTCGCCGCGGTCGAGCATGGCGGAAATCGTGTCGCCTTCCGGCGCGCTTTCCAGGCGCACGTCGGCCGGCAGCTGCAGCTTGATCTTTTCCGGACGGCCCGGCTCGTCGATGCCGCCGCGCACCCAGGTCACGTCTTCCGGCCGCACGCCGTAATCGTCCTGCAGGATGGACCGGGCCCAGACGATGGCGGTGAGCTGATACTCCGGCACGCCGATGCGGCAGCCCTTGAGGTCTTCCGGCCGCTTGATGCGATCCTTGCGCACGTAAATCGAGGTGTGGCGGAAGGCGCGCGAGAGAAAGACCGGCACCGCGATGTAGGGGCTCTCGCCCTTCGAGTGCTTGACGAGGTAGCTGGAGAAAGACATCTCGCTGATGTCGAACTCGACGTTGCGGAAGGCGCGGAAGAAGATCTCTTCCGGCGAGGCGGTCATGTAGACCGGATCGACGCCGTCGATCTGCACGCTGCCGTCGAGCAGCGCGCGCGTGCGGTCGTAGTCGCCCATGGCGACCGAAAGCTGAAGCTTGGCCATTGCTTGTCTCCTCTTGATTTATTGACGTCTTGGCTCGCGCATCCTGTATCGGAACAGGATGCGGGCGGCCGGGCGTCCCGCATGGCGACGGGCGCCGGCAATTTGCTTAGGTACCTAAACAAATTATACGGGCCGCGTCCCGGCTTGTCCAATTCCCGCCTTCGGCGCGCAAGGGCCGGCATGCCGTCAGGCCAAGGCCGGAGGCCATGGCACTCGGCTGAAACAGCGAAGGTTGGATCTCAGTGTCAGTGCCGCCGCACCCGTCGCATATGGCCCTTGCAGCCCCGGGCGGTGTTACTGTGCACCGTGCCGTCGGGACAGCGGCGCAATGGCGGCTTGACGTTGATATGGCCCGGCCGGTGCCGGACCTCGACCAAGGAAGATGACGTTGAACCGGCAGACCAGGCTTGTGCCTGTGCGGCGGGAGCAAGGCAGAGCAGCACGACGGCTGCGGCTAGGAGACGACGCATGATGTCCTCCATGAAGCCATTGAGGTTGTCTTCATTGGAGCGGAGGACCGGGCCTTTTGTTCAGCCGGCCTGCCCGGCCGCCTCAGCCCTGCGCCGGTTTGGCAGCGCCATCCTTGCGCCAGCCGCGGCTGACCATGCAGCTCTTGTAGTGGTCGACCATCTTCGGCAGGTTGGCGCCATACGCGGCGAATGCCATCTCGCGGCAATTGGTGGCATCCGCCCTCAGTTCTTCCTTGGCGGCGCCTTCCTTTTGCCAGGCATAGATGCCGGGCGTGCCGCAGCCGGCGAGCAGAAAAAGGGAAACCGGGAGCATCAGGTATCGCGTCATGTATTCACATCCAATCTGGGACCGGAAAGCCGGCATTCGATGCCGACCGCTGGACTCAGTATAGGTATGGATTCCATGCATATGTTGATGCTGGTTAAGCGTTTGAAGCACCGCGCCTTGCGCTCAGCCCTGCGTTTTCACGCTCCTTCGGCTGGGCAGGAATTCATAGTGGATGAGATAGGCCTTGCGGTCGTAGATGGCGGCGGTGCTGCGCTCCGTTCCCTCGGGCGAATGCGCGACGCTGACTTCCAGGCAGTCCGGCATCCCGGGCGGCAGCCGCTTGAAGGTACGGCAGTAATCGCGCCGGGCAAGCTGGGGCGCCGGCATCACCCATTCGGTGGCGGGCCGCCCATCCGGACGAAGATCGGGCAGGAAGCGCTGTGCGGGAAAGAGGGAATGCATCGTGGATGTGGCAGCGACTCGAACAGGTTAGGCTGTGCCGCCGCGCTTTGGTTCGCCCGCAAGCCTGTCGCGCCCGCGGTTGGTATCGCGGCGAAGTACCGGCGGTGGGCAATACGGCCACCTCGCCGGAAGGCGTCGACCGTGCGCCGGCACCCCGGCATGCTGGAAGCTCCTTCATCCGACACGGAGTTTCAGCATGGACCCTTTCCATCCCGCCCGGCGGCCGCTGGCCTGGCTGCCGTCGCTCCTCCTCGCGAGCGTTATCCTGGCGATGCTGGCGCATGGGCCGATTTCACAATGGCCGGATTATCATCGCTTCGCCGACGTCTCCCGGTTCCTCGGTATGCCGCATGCCGCCGATGTGCTGTCGAATGCCGGGTTCGCCCTGATCGCTCTATGGGGCTGGCGCCGGCTCTCGCCGCGCCGCCGCGAAGCCGAGCTTGCGCCAGCCTGGCCGGGGTATCGGCTTTTCCTTGCCGCCCTGCTGCTGACCGCCTGCGGCTCGGCCTTCTATCATCTCGCGCCCGACAATAGCCGGCTGGTGTGGGACAGACTGCCGATCGCGCTGGCCTGTGCCGGGCTGCTGGCCGCGGTCCGGGCCGAATGCGTGCCGGGCGCGGATGCCGGCCGCGATTGCCTCTGGCTGTCGCTCGCGGCGGCAGCCAGCGTCGGCTGGTGGCAGGTGACCGAAGGCTTTGGCGCCGGCGATCTCCGGCCCTATCTGCTGCTGCAGGCGGCGCCGATGCTGCTGATTTCTCTCTGGCAGGGAATCTACCGGGCGCCGCGCGGCGATAGATGGCTCGCCGGCGCCGCCCTGCTGCTCTATGCCCTGGCCAAGCTGACGGAAATGCATGACCACGAACTGCTGCAGGCGACCGGCATGGTGAGCGGACATACGCTGAAGCACCTGTTCGCTTCGGCGGCCGCCGCCGTCCTGGTGTACCGGCCCCTGCGGGGTTTATCGAGAACGGCAGCGGAATCGACGCTCCCCTGTTCCGGAAGAGCTGATGCGGCGCACAACGACGGCGTCAAAACACTGCTCTGAGTAGGAAGTATCCGTTACCGGCGCGGGCGCGAAACCCATGCCGCAAGCGCACTGCGAGTGAATCGCCGTTCCGCATCAGCAGGCCGAGCCATACTGATTTCCGCGGCTTTTGTTGCGATTTCAAGGACTTACTTCCGGTCCGCTCGGTGCGCCGGCTGAAAACGTGGCTTTTTTGCGCTTTACAGAAAAATCATGACGTCAACGCAAAAACATATTGCACGGAATGCTGCGATGCAGTATATTAAGAACTGTCTCCTCCAATCTCTTGAATTGGATTCAGCCCGCGAACCGAAAGGCCAGCGGGCTTTTTTTCGCCCATATTTTCTGCTGCCAGCATCCGCTTCATTTGCCGAAGGCCGGCAGCCGGCGTTCAGGCCGAAGCACCCGACGCAGCGTTTCAACCTCTTCGCGAAGGCTGGTCAGCACCAGCAGATCAGCCACTTGGCTGGCCTAGGCCACCTTATCGCTTTCTTCCAAACGCGCTCTCAGCATGGCGTTCTCGGCGCGAAGCCGCTCGATTTCCGCATCTGTCGGGATCAATTGGGGCTGGTCGTCGGACATGGCGCATCTCCAGGGGTGAACACGCTGGCACGATGACATATTGCACAACCCGCCGGAACATGACTGATTTCATGGAAGCCCGGATTTGCGGGCTCGCAGGACTTTTGCAACCGCGACGCCATCCCTGGAACCGGAAGTCGAGATTGTGATCTGTTAATCGATAGATCGGACTCGGCCCTCCATGCATTCATCCAACTGGTTTCGCGGCACCGGCGACAGCCCGCTCCGGAGCTTCGCCATGGCGGTGCTGATCGTCCTGCCCTTCGCCTTCGCCCAGTATGCGGCGCGCACCTACCTCGGGTTCCGGGCGCCGCTCGGCCTGCTGATTCCGCCGGTCATGATCTGCGTCGTCTTTGGCGGCTGGCGGCCGGCGGTGCTGGCCACCGTGACCTCGCTCGGCATCGGCGCCTTCTTCCTCATGGAGCCACGCTATTCATTCGCGGTGGCATCGACCGAGGACAGGGCCGTGCTGGTGGTGTTTTCCTTCATCTGTTCCTTCATGAGCCTGATGGGCGGCATGCTCGAGCGCGCCGAGCGCAAGGCCGGTTGCCTGATGCGCTCGCTGCAGGAGAGCGAGCAGACCATGCGGGCCCTGCTGCAGGCAACGACCCAGGCTGCGCTCGGTGTCGGCCAGGACGGCCTGATACGCTTTGCCAACGAAGCGGTGCGCCGCCTCTTCGGATATGCGCCGGAAGAGTTGATCGGCAGGCCGGTCTGGGTGCTCGTGCCGGAAGGCTTGCCGGAACTGCAGCCGCAGGACCTGGAAGCCTTCTTTGCCGCGTCGCGCACCGGCTACACATCGCAGGTCCGGGAAGTGAAGGCGCGGGACAAGCATGGCCGCCTGATCGCGGCGGAGGCCAGCCTCGGCATGGCGGACACGCCCTCCGGTCCGCTTGCCGTGACCTTCGTCGCCGACATCACCCGGCGCAAGGAAGCGGAGGAGAGGATCATCCATGCGGCGCGCCACGATCCGCTCACCGGCCTGCCGAACCGCGCGCTGATCTACGAACTGGGCGCGCACGCCCTGGTGGCGGCCAGCCGCGCCGACCGCAAGGTGGCAATGCTGTTCTTCGACCTCGACCGCTTCAAGCCGATCAACGACACCTATGGCCATGAAACCGGAGACCGCATGCTGCAGGAAGTGGCGCGGCGGCTGAAAGCGGCGGTGCGGGCCAGCGACGTGGTGGGCCGCCTCGGCGGCGATGAATTCATCGCCATCCTTACCGACATGCAGACCGAGGCCGACGTCACCCACACGGCCGCGCACCTTCTGCAGTCCCTCGGCCAGCCCTGCCGCATCGGCGAGCTGGAACTGGCAACCTCGCCCAGCATCGGCATCAGCCTGTATCCGGCCGACGGCCGCGACATCGACACCCTGATCCGGCATGCGGATGCCGCCATGTACCACGCCAAGGGCGCCGGACGGAACAACTTCCAGTTCTTCACGGCGGAAATCAACGACCACGCCGAGCATGCATTCATGCTGGAGCAGCGCCTGCGCGAGGCGCTGCGGCGCGGCGAATTCGAACTGGCCTACCAGCCGGTGCTGGATACGCGCAGCATGCGCGTCGTCGGCGCCGAGGCGCTGGTGCGCTGGAAGCAGGAGGACGCGCCATCGCTGCCGCCGGCCGAATTCATCGCCGCCGCCGAGACCAGCGGCCTGATCCACCAGATCGGCGACTGGGTGCTCGCCGAAGCCTGCCGCCAGCATGACGCATGGCGGCGGCAGGGCCTGCCGCCGCTGCGCATCGCCGTCAATGTGTCGCCGGTTCAGTTCCGGGCCAAGCATTTCCGCAGGCGGGTGGCGGAAATGCTGGCGGGAGCGGGCATCGATCCGGCCTGCGTCGAACTGGAGGTCACCGAGGCGACAGTGATGAAGCAGGTGGAGCAGGCGGCGCGCACGCTGGCCGGCCTGAAAGAGCTTGGCGTGCGGATCACGCTCGACGACTTCGGCACCGGCTATTCATGCCTCGGTTACCTGTCGCAAATCCCGATCGACAAACTGAAGGTGGACCAGTCCTTCGTGCGCCGCATCAGCGACGATCCGCATTCGCTGGCCATCGCCGATGCCGTGATTACCCTCGGCAAGAGGCTGGGCACGGAAGTGGTGGCGGAAGGCATCGAGAGCGAGCAGGCGCTCGACCTGCTGCGGCAGCGCGAGTGCGACCATGGCCAGGGCTACCTGTTCAGCCGGCCGCTCACCGGCGCGCAATTCGCGACATGGTGCCGCGACCACGACGCGCGCCGGGTGCTGCACTAGGCGACACTGGAAATCAATACGGCGTGCCGTCCTTGCGCAGGAAGCGCCACTTGCCTTCCACCAGCTGCGCCTGGAGATCGTCGTCGGGATAGGTGGCGGCATCGCCCGGCGTTCTGTCGCCGACCTCCAGATACAGCACGTCGGCGCCGGAACGATTCACCAGCTGATGCCCGTTGCCGCTGCCGGCGCGAAAGCCGGCGCACATGCCCGGCCGCAGCGGCGTTTCGCCTTCGTCCGTCACCAGCATCGGCGTGCCTTCGAGGATGTAGACGAACTCGTCCTGGCGGGTATGGGCGTGGCGCAGCGCCGACACCGCGCCGGGCGCGAGCCGGGTCAGGTTGACGCCGAAGTTGGTCAGGCCGAACAGGTCGCCGAGCGGCCGCTTCTCGCGGCCGGCCATGCGCGAGGCGAAGGGCTCGGGATAGTTGGATGGTTTCGTGCGAGGCGCGGCGTCGGCCGCGACGATGGCGGTCAAGGGCGCTGCCCTGGTCTTGTTGTCCGTCATGGAGTCCTCCTTGCGCCATGATGCCATGGACCGGCTTGGACCTTAGCCCGCCTGGCAGGAAGCCGGCCCCGGTTTGTCCGCTTCCCAGCGCGCCAGCGTCTGCGGCGTGGCCCAGGCATGCAGGTGCAGCTGCGACAGGGTCACCGGGTCGTCCAGCAGCGCGTTCTTGTGCTGGTCGTCGAGTTCGTCTGGCCCGCCCAGCGCCAGCGCCCGGGCGAAGCCGCGCTGGGCGCGCGCCGGATCGGCGGCATGGCCGGCGGCGCAGGCGAGCGCATTGAGGACCGGGTCGGCCACCGCGCCGCTGAAGCCGGGCGGCTCCGGCGTCTGCGCATGGTGGGCGGCGCTGGCCTGCAGTTCCGGCGGCGGCGTCAGCTCCTCCGGAATGGTGAACAGCCTGCCGCGACGGAACCAGCGTCCGAGCGAGACGCGGCTCGACAGCACCGACACCGGCGCCGACAGGAACAATCCGCCGGCGATCGGCAGCAGCCACCAGACGAAGGACGGATTGAGCCAGTAGACGCCGGCACCCCAGGCCAGACCGAGCAGCATCATCCAGCCGTGCTTTTCCAGCGCTTCGCGCCAGCCGGTCTCGGAGTCGGCGCGCGGCGGCGACTTCCAGTGGAGAGCCCATCCGAGGAAAGCGCCGATGACGAAGCGGGTATGGAACAGCATGCGCACCGGCGCCAGCAGCATGGAGAACAGCATTTCGAGCAGCATGCCGGCGCACAGCCGCAGCGCGCCGCCGAACTCGCGCGCGCCGCGCGCGCAGATCAGCAGCACCGACAGCAGCTTGGGCAGGAACAGCAGCGTGGCGGTGGCGGAGAACAGCGCCAGGGCCTTTTCCGGATGCCATTGCGGCCAGATCGGGAACAGCTGGCGCGGCTCGACGAAGTACTCGGGCACCGTCAGGGTGTGCAGCGCCAGCATGCCGGTCGACAGCGCCAGGAACAGCGCCCACAGCGGCGCCGACAGGTAAGCCATGACGCCGGTGATGAACACCGCCCGGTGCACCGGATGCATGCCGCGCGCGGTGAGCAGGCGAAAGTTCATCAGGTTGCCATGGCACCAGCGCCGGTCCCGCTTCAACTCGTCCAGCAGGTTGGGCGGCATCTCCTCGTAGCTGCCCGGCAGGTCGTAGGCGATCCACACGCCCCAGCCGGCGCGCCGCATCAGGGCGGCCTCGACGAAGTCGTGCGAGAGGATCTCCCCGGCGAGCGAGCCCCGCCCCGGCAGCGGCGACAGCGCGCAATGTCGCATCAAGGGCTCCAGGCGCAGGATGGCATTGTGGCCCCAGTAGTGCGATTCGCCCAGCTGCCAGTAGTGCAGCCCGGCGGTGAACAGCGGCCCGTAGACGCGCGAGGCGAACTGCTGGATGCGGGCGTAGAGCGTGTCGCGCCCGGCCGCCACCGGCAGCGTCTGGATGATGCCGGCGCCGGGATGGGCTTCCATCAGCCGCACCAGGCGGGTGAGGCAGTCGCCGCTCATCACGCTGTCGGCATCGAGCACGATCATGTAGCGGTAGTCGCTGCCCCAGCGGCGGCAGAAGTCATCGATGTTGCCGCTCTTGCGCTTGACGCGGCGCTTGCGGTGCCGGTAGAAGATGCGGCCGAAGCCATCCACGGCCTTGCACAGCTCGGCCCAGGCCGACAGCTCGGCGGCCCGCACGTCGCCGCCGCTGCTGTCGCTCAGGAGGAAGAAGTCGAATCTCTTCAGGTCGCCGGTGCGGGCCAGCGATTCATAGGTGGCGCGCAGGCCGGCCATCACCCGCGCCACATCCTCGTTGCAGATCGGCATGACGATCGCGGTGCGGGCCTCCGGCGGGATGGCCGCCGCCGGATCGACATGGCTGGCGATGGCGAAGCGGTCCTTGCCGCGCGCCAGCACGAGAAAGCCGGCCAGCGCCGTCCAGAAGCCGGCCGATACCCAGCAGAACAGCAGCGCGAACAGCGCCAGCAGCGCCATCTCGCTGAACGCCTTGCCCTGGTAAGGCAGCACCTGGCTCATGAACCAGGTCGCCACCACTGTCTGCGCCAGCATCAGCGCCAGCAGCATGAAGCGACGGATGGTGCCGATCAGGCGCCACTGACCGCGCGGATGCGGCGCGTCGTCGCGTTCCCGGTCGGCCGTCACCGGCGCATCCGCCGGCCAGGCCTGGCGCTGAGGCTGGGGCTTGCGCGGCACCCAGTCGGTCTTGCTGCGCCGGCGCTGTTCCATCCAGCGCTGCAGCGGATTCAAGGTGCCCCACGGCACCGGCACCATGGAACTGCGATTGATCGGCGGCGTGAACTGCATGCGCGCCTGCTTGCGCCGCTCGATATCCAGGTGGCGCACGTTGCCCGGCTCCCGCCGATCCGGCGCGCGCCGGCCGTAAGCCAGCTGCAGCCGCTTCATGATGGAGCCGTAGGCGGGATTCGACGGCGTCGCATCGCCGCCGGCCAGCAGATTGTGCAGGTCGGCCAGCGCCTGTTCCGGCTCGGCGCCGTGCAGGCGCGCCTCGAACTCGGCGCGCTGCGCTTGCGCCAGCGGCAGGCGATCCAGGTAGCGCCGGCACATCAGTCGCGCCTGCTGGACCACCTTCTCGGACGATGCCGGCTGCGCGTTCATTCCGGTGAAAGTATGTAGCTCCACGTTTCCGATAAGGTTGTGTTGTCGGTGCTGAGATAACCGCGCAGTTCGACCGGCTTTTTCTCGTCGACGCGCTTCAGCTTCACCGTCATGCGCCACCCGCCATTGACCTCGTTGCGGATGACATTGGTTTCCAGAATCTTGCCGTTGGGATCGGCGCTCACCACCGGCAGCAGCGTGGCATCGACCGGCAGCTTCTTCAGCGCCGGGCCCTCGAAGTCCACCATCAGCGCGATGGTGTCGTCCGGCTTGCGTACCCAGCCGTGGCCGCGCCGGGTCTGCGTGGTCCAGGACGACGGCGGACGCCGCTCGACTTCCTTCTGCCACAGCAGGCGATACTCGATGTCGAGCGGCGCGCCCGGCTTGGGCGGCGCATCCGGCACCCAGTAGGCAACGATGTTGTCGTTGGTTTCGTCCGGGGTCGGGATCTGCACCAGCTCCACCCGTCCGGCGCCCCACTGGCCCTTCGGCTCGATCCAGACGCTGGGCCGCATTTCGTAGCGCGCTTCCAGATCCTCGTAGTCGGCGAAGCGCCGGTCGCGCTGCATCAGGCCGAAGCCGGCCGGGTTCGTCAATGCGTACGACGTCACCAGCAGCCGCTTCGGGTTGACCAATGGACGCCAGATCCACTCGCCGGTTCCCGAATGGATCGACAATCCGTCGGAGTCATGCACTTCCGGCCGGTAGTCCTCGACCTGGGAGCGCTGGTTTTCCCCAAAGAAGTACATGCTGGTAAGCGGCGCGATGCCGAGCTTGGTCACGTTTTCGCGCAGGTAGAGCTGGGCCTTGACGTCGATCACGGTGTCGATGCCGGGCCGCAGGACGAAGCGGTAGGCGCCGGCCACGCGGCGCGAATCGAGCAATGCGTAAATGGTCAGCTGCTTTTCCGTCGGCCCCGGGCGCTCGACCCAAAACTCGGTGAACTGGGGAAATTCCTCGCCCGACGACAGGGCCGTATCCACCGCCAGCCCGCGCGCCGAGAGGCCGTACAACTGGCCCTTGCCGAGCGCCCGGAAATAGCTGGCGCCCTGGAAGGTCAGCACTTCGTCCTTGTAGGCCAGCGTGTTGATCGGATAATGCACCCGGAAGCCGGCATAGCCAAGCTCGGCCAGATCCTTGGCCGGAAGGTTGTTGGCGCCGTAGTTGAACAGCTTCGGATCGAAGCGGATCTCGTGCGCCGTCTTGCCAACGATCTCGTTGATGCGCACCGGCGTGTCGAAGGACCGGCCCTGGTGGAAGAAGGCGATCTCGAACGGCAGCCGGTTGTTGCGCCACAGGGCCTTGGCCGGATCGAAGCGGATGTCGCGCAGCTGGTCGTAGTCGAGGTTGGCCAGCGAGCGCGGCAGATTCTTTTCCGGCGGCGCGTAAGGCGAAGCCGCCAATTTTTTGGCCCGTGCGGCGACGTCCTCGAAGGTGAAGGCGAAGGCTGCCGGCAGCAGGCAGCACAGCAGCGCGCCGCAGGCGAAGCGGCGCGCCATCCTTGAAACTTGAAGCGTGTATGAAGCCATAGTCCTCCCATGCAATGCTGGTCGCGTCCGACCGATGCCTGACAGGACGTATGGTGCAGTGCGTCGGGTTAACTGTTTTGACCGCTGTTAATAAATCGACAGTTCGGCGCTTTTCCCCCGCGATCAATGCCCGTCGATGAATTGCATCAGGCTGCGGCGACAGGAAGATTGAGACGGCTCAAACCGGGCGATGCCTGGTTGCATCTCGGTTCGCCGGCAGTGCCCGCCAGAAGCAGGCGGCGGGCTGCGAGCAGGCAGCGGCTGGGCGTCCGCCCGCAGCCGATTGCCTTAGCGACGCATCAGTCTGCGGCCAGCGCCATGGCCGCCAGCCGTTCCGCCGTCAGCGGCAGCGATGTCGGGCGCAACCCGATCGCATCCCGCACCGCGTTGGCGATCGCCGCCACGGTCGGACCGAGGGAGGCTTCGCCGGCGCCGAGCGGTGGCTGCTGCGATGGCATGAGCAGCGTCGTGACCTGCGGCACCTCAGAAAAGCGCAGGATGGGATAGTTGTCCCAGCTGTCGCTGGCGATGCGCCCCCCCTCGAAACGCACCGCTTCCTTGAGCGCCATGCTGGCGGCCTGGATCGCTCCCCCTTCCAGCTGGTTCACGGCGCCGTCCGGATTGATGACAGTGCCGATGTCGGCGGCGATGAACAGCCGCCGCACCCGCACTGCTTCCGCCACAACGACCTGGGCCGCCACCGCGCAATAGGCGCTGGTGTTCTTGTAGCGCGCCCAGGCGAAGCCCCAACCCTCGCCTTCGGCGCGCGGCGAGTCGATACCGAGGCCGGCGGCTTCCGCAGCCGCCTTTATCACTGCCCGCGCGCGCTCGTCGCTCACATGCCGCAGCCGGAACGCGATCGCATCGACGTCGAGTTCGCGCGCCATCTCGTCGATGAAGCTTTCGGCGGCGAAGACGTTCGCTACCGCACCCAGCGCCCGGAGGGCCGAGGTCCGAATGGGCGTGGTCAACACGCGGTGGTTGATCACGTCCCAGCTCGGGAAGTCATACGAGGGAACGGCGTTGCGCTCGGAGCCCCCGCCGGCCGCCAGCGGCGCATTGATCGGCGCCGGCGGCGCGAAGGGCTGGGCCAGCTGCCAGCTGCCGAGCAGCGCCGGCGTGGCGGCGCGCCCGGGCCGGGTGCTGTGGCCGTTGCTCCAGACTTCCTGGCGCCAGGCGACGATGCGGCCATGCGCATCGACATCCGCCCGGAGTTCCACCGCCATCGCCGGGCCGAAGGGCGCGGCCGACAGCTCGTCGGCGCGCGACCACACCACCCGGATCGGCGTGCCGGGCCGCGCCAGCGCCAGCCAGGCGGCATCGAAGGCGACATCGTCGGCGCCGTTGTGGCCGTAGCAGCCGGCGCCTTCCGCATGCCGCACCACGATGTCCTGCTCGTCCATGCGCAGCGCCAGCGCCAGGTCCTTGCGCAGGTTGTAGATGCCCTGGCTGTGGCTCCAGACCGTGAGCACGCCCTCTTCGAACAGCGCCAGCGCGCAGGACGGTCCGATCGAGGCATGGGCGATGAAGGGCTTGACGTAGGCGGCGTGGAAACTTCTATGGGCGGCATGCGTTCGGCCGTCCGCCGGCCGGCGGCTGTCCACCACCTTGGTGTCGGCCGGCTGCGACTTCAGCCACGCCTCCAGATCGTTCTCCGCCGGCATGGGCGGCGTGTCTTCCGGCACACGCCATTCGGCCCGCTCCGCCAGCGCGCTGGCCGCCTGCTCCGCCAGCCGACGCGTCGGCGCCAGCACGGCCAGCAGCGAGCCGTCCCGCACCACGCTGGCCCCGGCGAATTTTTCCGGCAGGTCGCCGAGGCTGGCCAAGCGCGCGGAGACGGAAGGCGCCCGCACCATGGCCGCATGCAGCAGGCCGGGCAATTCGATGTCATGGATGAAGCGCGGGTTGCCGAACACCTTGTCGGGCAGGTCGAGGCGCGATGCCGGCGCGCCCACCATGCGGTAATCCGCGCCCGCCTTCGGACTTGCCCGGCCATCGGCTTCGCGGGCCAGCAGGGCGTCGTCCGCCAGTTCCCAGTAGCTGAGCGAGCGGCCGCTGCCATCGTCGACCACGCCTTCGCGAATCTGCAGCGACGGCGGATCGGCCCCCAGTCTCGCCGCGGCCGCTTCCAGCATGATCCGGCGCGCCTCGGCGCATGCCTGGCGCAGCGCCATGCCCGACTCCTGCACCGACAGGCTGCCGGAGGTCACCGCCTCGTTCGGGCTGCGGTCGGTGCTGGCGGGCAGCATGCGCACCTGGTCCAGGCGCAGGTCGAGTTCTTCCGCCACGATTTGCGCCAGCGCCGTCAGGATGCCCTGGCCCAGTTCCACCTTGCCCGATGTAACGTCGACATATCCCCCGGGACGGAAGCGCAGCCATTGATCGAGCCGGCGGTTGACCTGCAGGCTGCCGGGCAGCGCCGCCTTGCCGGCATCCGCTCCCTGCGTGGCGATGACGTAGGCCATGTTCACGATGCGTTCCCCTGCTCCGCCGCCTGCATCACGGCGCGCACGATGCGGTTGTGGCTGCCGCAGCGGCACAGGTTGCGGTCCAGCGCTTCGCGCACTTCCTGCTCATCGGGATGCGGATTGCGCCGCAGGAGCGCCGCCGCCGAGACCAGCATGCCAGAGGTGCAGTAGCCGCATTGGGCCGCCTGCTGATCGATGAAGGCTTGCTGCAGCGGATGCGGCGCCGTCTCGCTGCCCAGCCCCTCCACCGTGACGATGTCCTTGCCGGCCGCCGCCCACAGCGGCGTGTCGCAGGAGGCCACCGCCTGGCCGTCGATCAAGACATAGCAGGCGCCGCAGGCATTGCTGCCGCAGCCGAAGCGCGCGCCCTTGAGCTTGAGGGTGTCGCGCAGCAGGTCGAGCAGACGCACGTCTTCCTCCGCTTCGACCTCACGCGGGTCGCCGTTGATCTGCAGGACGAACCGCATCGCTTACTGGTCCGGCTTGGCGCCGGAAATCTTCACGATCTGGGCCCACTTGGCAATGTCGTCATTCATGAACTTGCCAAATTCCGCCGGCGTCATCTTCATCGCGATCGCGCCCTTCTTGCCCCAGGCCGACACCACTTCCGGATCGACGGCGATCTTGTTGATCTCGGCATTGAGCTTGTTGACGATGGCGGGCGGCGTATTGGCCGGCGCCATGATGCCGAGCCAGATCACCGCTTCATAATTCGGCACGCCGGCTTCGGCGATGGTCGGCAGTTCCGGCATCACGGTGGACTTCGCCTTGCCGCTGGTGCCCAGGGCCTTCACCTTGCCGCTGCGGATGAAATCCACCATGGTCGGCACGGCATCGAACATCATGTCGACCTGGCCGCCGAGCACATCGGTGCGTGCGCCGGAGCTGCCCTTGTACGGCACGTGCAGGATGCTGGTGCCGGTCATCGCCTTGAACAGTTCGCCGGCCATGTGGTAAGGCGTGCCGGGTCCGGAGGAGGCATAGGTGAGCGTGCCGGGCTTGGCCTTGGCCAGCTTCACCAGGTCGCCCAGGTTGTTCACCTGCAGGCCGGGGCGGGCCACCAGCACTAGGTCGGAGTAGTTGATCGGCGCCACCGGCGCGAAGTCTCGCATCAGCTGGTAGGGCTTGGCGCTGGCGGCGAACAGCGACTCGTTCACCGTATGGGTGTTGGACATCATCAGCAGGGTATAGCCGTCCGGCGCGCTCTTGGCCACCGCCTCGGTGCCGATCAGCGAACCGCCGCCGGGGCGATCCTCGACCACGAAGGATTGCTTGAGCGCGTCCTGCAGGCGCTGGGCGATGAAGCGGGCGTAGACGTCGGCCGGTCCGCCGGCGGCGAAGGGAACGATGATGCGCACCGGCTTGCTCGGATATTCCTGGGCGCCGGCGCTGCCGGGCAGGATGGCCGTGGCGGCGATCAGCGCGCCGACGGCAGCCAGCACCAGCCGGCGGGAAATGGAACGTGAAGTCGCGCGCGAGCGCGCGAAGGCTTCCTGTCTGGTCATGCTTGTCTCCTGATTTTTGTTTTGGTTGCTCGCCGTTTTCCTCGGGCGGCGGCGTCCGTTCGCTGAGTGTCGCCCGAATGGCGGCGCTTCGCAAGGGGGACCGGCGGCTAAACGCAGGTTTTCTGCGTTTTCCGGCATGCCGCCGCGCGCAATCGTTTCGTGAGGAAAAACGGCGCGCCGCAGACGGCCGCCCGCCCCGCGCCATGCTTGACGCCAATCAAGCCGCTTACGCCGCCTTGACTCCCGCCATGCCGGCCGCCCGCAGCGCCGCCTTCACCCGCTCCGGCGTGAACGGCACTTCGCGCAACCGGACGCCGATGGCGTCGAACACCGCATTGCCGATGGCTGCCGGAATCACCGCCGCGCTCGGCTCGCCCGCGCCCCAGGGCTTTTCGTTCGGGCGGTCGATGATCACATAATCGATCTTCGGCACTTCGGGCATGCGCAGGATGGGATAGCTGCCCCAGTCCAGGCTGGTGACATTGGACGCATCCCACTGCAGATCTTCCACGAGGGTGCGCGACACCGTCTGGATCACGTTGCCGTCGATCTGGCTCTTCAGGCCGTCCGGGTTGATCACCTGGCCGCAGTCGTGGGCGACTGTGAACTTGGCCACGCGGATGGCGCCGGTATCGAGATTTACTTCGACGTCCGCCACCGCGCCGACATAGGTGCGCACCATCTCGTACTTGACATAGGCGACGCCGCGGCCGCGCGCGATATTGCCCTGCATCTTCGCGCGCGGCGCGGAAGGCTGCCAGCCGACCGCTTCCTTCAAGCGCTGCAGCAGCTCGAGCCCGCGCGGGTCGGTCAGGTTGCGCATGCGCGCCTCGAAAGGATCGACGCCGGCCGCATGGGCCATTTCGTCAAAGAAGGATTCGACCGCGAAGTTGTTCTGCATGCGGCCCGGCGTGCGGATCCAGCTCGGGCGGAACGGCGTGCTCTCCACCCAGTGGGCGGTGGCGCGGATGTTGGGAACGGCATAGGGAATCGCCATGCCCTGATGGATGTTGCCCGGGCTGGCCGGATCCATCGGCAGTCCCGCATGGTCGGCCGCCACCAGCGGCACCAGCGATTCCTTCGGCTTGACCGGCAGCCAGCTCTCGACTTTCCATGCCACCAGCCTGCCCTCGGCATCGAGGCCGCCCGCGACCGCCAGCGAGGTCGGCACCGCCTTCGGGTCCCAGCCGTGTTCCTCGTGGCGCATCCACTGCACCCGCACCGGCTTGCCGATCTCGCGCGCGATCAGGGCCGCGTCGCCGGAGGCATCCTCGTGGCCGTTGCGGCCATAGCAGCCGGAGCCGTCGAGGTAGATGCAGCGCACGTCGTCCGGCTTCATGCTCAGCATGGCGGCGACCTGGCGCCGCAGGTTGTGCGCGCCCTGGGAGGCGGTCCATACCGTCATCTTGCCATCGCGGTAGTCCGCCACCGAGCAGGACGGGCCGATGGAACCGTGGGTGTGCACGGCGAAATGGTAGTCCGCGGACAGCGTCTTGCCGGCCGAGGCGAGCGCGGCGTCTGCGTCGCCGGCCTTCTGCAACTGCTCGTCGTTGACGATGCGGGTCTGGCGCATGTGCTCGAAGACCTTGGCCTTGTCCGGCAAGCCCTTCCAGTCGCTCCAACGCGCCTCGACCAGGCGCGATGCCTTCACCGCCGCCCATTCGGACTTGGCCACCACCGCCAGGAAATTGCCCTTGCGGACGGTTTGCACGAAGCCCTTCACCTTGCGCGCCGCGCCGTCGTCGAAGGACAGCAGTTCCGACTTGATGCCGGCGGGCCGGATCACCCGCGCGTGCAGCATGCCGGGCAGGCGGAAGTCATGCATGTAGGTGAACTCGCCGGTGACCTTGGCCGGGATATCGACCCGCCGCACCGGCTTGCCGACCACGGTGTATGTGGCCGGGTCCTTCAGCGGCGCCTTCGCATCCACCTTCATCGCCAGCGGCGCGGCTGCCACCAGCTCGCCGTAGCCGAGCGACCTGCCGCCCTCGGCGGCAACGACCTTGCCGTCCGCCGTGCGCACCGCCTCGGGCGCCACGCCCAGCGCCTGCGCGCCGCGCGCCTTCAGCGCTTCCCGCGCCGTCGCAGCGGCCTGCCGTATCTGCATCCCGCCGATCTGGATCGACAGGCTGCCGGAGGACGTGCCCTGGTCGGGCGTGAGCATCGTGTCGCCTTCGATCAGGCGGATGCGGTCGAACGGCGTGTCCAGTTCTTCAGCGACGATCTGCATCAGCGCGGTGCGCACGCCGGTGCCGAGGTCGACCTTGCCGGAATAAACCGTCACCATGCCTTTCTCGTCGATGGCGAGGAAGCCGGGCACCTCGTCGGCCGCCACCGATTTCGGCTTGCCCGGCGCATTCGCGGCGGCGGCCTCGGACGGCTTCAGGAAGGCGGCCGGCGCCAGCGCAAAGCTCACGACGAGCGCCCCGCCGCCTTTCAGGAAGCCGCGGCGGGCGAGGTCGAGGGAAGCGTCATGCAGGTCTGTGTTCTTGGTCATGGCGTTCTCCTCAGGCGGTGACGGGCTGATCGCTGGCGCGCTGCACCGCGCGGATGATGCGCTTGTGGGTGCCGCAGCGGCACAGGTTCATCGCCAGGCCTTCGCGGATCTGCTGCTCGCTCGGCTTCGGGTTCTTCTTCAGCAGATCGGCCGCCTGCATGATCATGCCGTTGATGCAGTAGCCGCACTGCGCCGCCTGCTCGTCGATGAAGGCTTGCTGCAGCTTGGACGGCCTGGCCGAAGAACCCAAGCCTTCCAGCGTGGTGATGGCGCCCCGGCCGACGGCCGACACCGGCGTCACGCAGGAGCGCACCGCGGCGCCGTTGACATGGACAGTACAGGAACCGCATTGGCCCAGTCCGCAGCCGAAGCGCGGGCCGCGCAGTTCAAGATCATCGCGCAGGACATAAAGCAGGGGGGTATCGGCATCGGCGTCGACGGCTTTGGTCGCGCCATTCACCTTCAAGGCGTAGCGTGGCATGGAATCTCCTCCGGTTGACGGACTCGGCCGCGTCGCTCGCAGCGTCTCGCGGCTTTTCATTTTGGTTGAAGACCGACTATAACCCATGAGAAATACGCGCGTGGATTTTTTCCATCCGCCGTCGCCCCATGTGAATCCCGCCCAGTGGAATTGAAGGCCGGATCGCGGTCAACGCCGATTTACAAAACAGGAACGAAGCCTCACACTCCTGGCTTTGACCAAGACAAAACAAGGAGACACGTGGACGCTTCCGCCTCCTCTTCCTCGGCTCTGCTGCCGAAGCCATCCCTCGCCCATGCCGTAATCGTCGGCGGCGGCACCATGGGCGCCGATGTCGCGCTGGTGCTGGGGCGTGCCGGCTGCCGCACCGTCGTGGTCGAACCCGACGCGGCGCGGCGCGGCAAGCTCGATGCCTACTTCGGCGACGGCCTGGCAACGCTCGGCGCTGCGGCGCGGCGCGACTGCCTTTCTGCCTGCGCCAGCCTCGACGACATCGATTGGGCAGCCACCGATCTCGTCATCGAATGCGTGCCGGAACAGCTGCCGATCAAGCAGCGGCTTTTCGCCGACCTGGTCCGCCGCGCCAAGCCTGAAACCCTCTTGTGCAGCAACAGCTCCAGCTTCCCGATCTCCGCCATCGGCGAAGGGCTGGCAACGCGGGAACGCATGCTCGGCCTGCACTTCTTCATGCCGGCGCACCTGACGCCGCTGGTGGAGGTGGTGCTCGGCGCGCACTCCGATCCCGCCCGTGGCCAGGCGCTGCACGAGTTCATGCATCGCTGCGGCATGGTGCCGGTCCTGGTGCGCAAGGACTTGCCGGGCTTTCTCGCCAACCGCCTGCAGCATGCATTGGCGCGCGAAGCCTTCGCCCTGATCGACGCTGGCATCGCCTCGCCGGAAGACGTGGATGCGGCGGTGCGCTTCGGCTTCGGCTTCCGCTTCCTTGCCGCCGGCCCGGTGCTGCAGCGTGACCATGCGGGCATCGACGTGCACTGCGCGGCCGCCGCCACCATGTATCCCTCGCTGGCCGCCAATACAGTGCCGGCAAGGGCGCTGTCGGAGCGCGTCGCCGCCGGCAAGTTCGGCATGAAGACGGGAGAAGGCTTCTACACCTGGACGCCGGAAGCCATCGCCGCCGAACGCGCCCGCTACAACGACAAGCTGCTGGCCGGCCTGAAACTGCTGGCCGATGAACTGCCGCCCATCGACGGCCTCGACCCACAAGGAAAACAGCAATGACCTCTCCCCTCATCCTGGCGGTCGCGCCCAACGGCGCCTACAAGACCGCCGCCCAGCATCCGGCGCTGCCGGTGACGCCCGCCATGCTGGCCGACACCGCCCGCACCTGCCTCGACGCCGGCGCGGCGATGCTGCACATGCATGTGCGTAAGGCCGACGGCTCGCACAGCCTGGAAGCGGCGGATTACCTCGCCGGCATCGAGGCGGTGCGCAAGGCGGTGGGCGACGAGATGGTGATCCAGATCACCACCGAAGCCGCCAAGGTCTACGCGCCGCCGGCGCAGATGGCGGTGGTGCGCGAGGTGAAGCCGGAAGCGGTATCGGTCGGCCTGCGCGAACTGCGCCTGCCGGAGGTGGGCGAGAAAACGCTGTCCGAATTTTTCCACTGGCTGGCAGCAGCCGACATCATGACCCAGGTGATCCTGTACGACGAGGCCGATGTGCGCGACTGGCAGGACCTGCGCGCGCGCGGCGTGATCCCGGACGCCAAGTGGTTCCTGCTGTTCGTGCTCGGCCGCTACAGCGCCGGCCAGACCTCGGCGCCGACCGACCTGATCCCCTTCCTCAACGCCCACGACGATGCCTATCCCTGGGCGATGTGCGCCTTCGGCGCGCAGGAGCATGCCTGCGCCATCGCCGCCGCCGCGCTCGGCGGCCATGCCCGCATCGGCTTCGAGAACAACCTGCTGCTCAAGGATGGCAGCCAGGCGCCGGACAACGCCGCTCTGGTGCGCCAGGTGGCCGATGGCGCCCGCGTGCTGGGCCGGCCGCTGGCCACGGCAGCGCAGATCCGCGCCATGTTCAGGCACGGCTGAACGCAGCGCTGCAAGACCATAACGACCCACGACAATTCAGGAGAAGACATGTTCATGAAAAAGCTGCTGCTCGCCTCGATGCTCGCCGCGACCGCCTTGGGCGCCGCCGCCCAGGAAAACTGGCCGAGCAAGCCGATCAAGTTCATCGTGCCTTACCCGCCCGGCGGGCCGACCGACCTGATGGCGCGCCTGATCCAGGCGCCGCTGCAGGCCAAGCTCGGCACGTCGGTGGTGATCGAGAACCGCGCCGGCGCCGGCGGCAACGTCGGTTCCGACGCGGTGGCGAAGGGACCGGCCGACGGCTACACCCTGCTGCTGGCGGCGAGCGGCCCGATGGCGGTGAACAAGACGCTGTACAAGAACCTGCCCTTCGATCCGGTGAAGGATTTCGCGCCGGTGGTCCAGATCTCCGCCTTCCCGCTGGTGCTGGAAGTGCATCCCTCGACGCAGATCACCAGCCTGAAGCAATTCATCGCCCAGGCCAAGGAAAAGCCGGAGAACTACAACTTCGCCTCGGCCGGCAGCGGCACCCCGCAGCACCTCGCCGGCGAGCTGTTCAACGTCGCCGCTGGCGCCAAACTCCAGCATGTTCCCTACAAGGGCGCCGGCCCGGCCTTGAACGATGTGCTTGGCGGGCATGTAAAGGTGATGTTCGACATCCTCGGCAGCTCGGTGCAGTACATCAAGACCGGCAAGCTGACGCCGCTGGCGGTCACCACCGCCGCCCGCAGTTCCGCCCTGCCCGACGTGCCCACCCTGGCCGAAGCCGGCCTGCCCGGCTTCGACTTCTCCGGCTGGCACGGCATCGTGGTGGCGGCGAACACGCCCAAGCCCATCGTGACGAAGCTGAACAAGACCCTCAACGAGATCTTCGCCGACCCTGCCTTCAAGAAGCGCTGGGAAGAACTCGGCACGCCGATCGTCGGCGGCACGCCGGAGGCCTTCGGCAACCTGATCCGCAGCGAGAGCGTGCGCCTCGGGAAGATCGTCAAGGACACCGGCGCGACGGTGGATTGAGGAGCGGGCGCGCCATGCGCCGATCCGCATGGCGCGCCTTTTGCCGCAAACCCTATAATCGGCGCATGGACAAACTTTTCTTCTCGATAGGCGCCCTGTTCGCCTTCATCGGCGTCGGTGCCGGCGCCTTCGGCGCGCACGGACTGCGCAACCGCCTCGGCGCCGACATGCTGGCCGTCTTCGAAACCGGCGTGCGCTACCAGATGTACCATGCGCTGGCGCTGCTGGCGGTGGCTTGGGCCTGCACCCGCTGGCCCGGCGCTGCGACCACCGCGGCCGGCTGGCTCTTCATTGCCGGCATCCTGGTGTTCTCCGGCAGCCTTTATATCCTCAGCATCAGCGGCATGCGCTGGCTGGGCGCCGTCACGCCGCTCGGCGGACTGGCCCTGCTCGCGGGCTGGATTTGCTTGCTGTGGGGAGCATGGAAGGGTGCGTGACATAAGCTGACCAGGCAGGCCGCTGGAATATCAGCCAGACGATTTCCGAAAACCGAGGACAATCAATTTCTGGACCGGGCAATGAAGGCTGCGCACAGACATCAGGATACGCAATCGATTGGCACCTTGAAATCGGAAGGCCAGCCATCTCCGAAACGTCGGCCGGTTCGCACCTATCTCGCCTGGCTGGTGGTGGCATGCCTGTTGCCCTGCGCAATCGGGGCGACCGGGCTTTTTTACTTCGAATACCAAAAGGGGCGGGAGCAACTCGCCAAGGACACGACCCAGACCGCCCGCGCCTTGATCCAGGCGATCGATAACCACCTCCTCCTGGCAAAAGCCCTTGCCCAAACCCTGTCGACGGACGAAGCTCTCGCACGAGGCGACCTGGCCGGGTTCCACGAACGAGCGCGGCAGGTGATCGCCTTGTCCGGACTGGGTACCAACGTAGTGCTTCGCAACCTGCAGGGCAGGCAAATCCTGAATACGGCGATTGATTACGGCAAGCCATTGCCTGCCTCGCATGCGCCCGAACAAACCCAGGGCGTATTCGCCACGGACAAGCCAACCGTCTCGGATGTTTTTACCGGCCCGGTCTTGAAGCGTCCGATCATGAGCGTCGATGTACCGGTCAGGCTGGGCGGCAACACGGTCTATGCGCTCGGGATCGGCATCCTGCCCGAGCATTTCAACACCATCTTGAACAATCAAGCATTGCCGTCGGACTGGATCGTCGGGGTATTCGACAAAGCCGGCACGATCGTTGGCCGCTCTCATCTCCCCGATAAATTCGTCGGCCAGAAGCTGACCCCGGAATTGATGGAAGCGCTCGGGCGCAAAAGCGAGGGAGTGATCGACGGGCGAACCAAGGAAGGCATTCCCTCGATCGTGGTGTTCAGCCGCTCCAAAGCGACAGACTGGGGCGTTGCGATCGGGATCTCGCGCACCAGCGTGGCCGGGGCGCTCGCGCGCACGCTGACCATGATTGCGCTGGGCGCCGCGATTCTGTTCTGCATGAGCTTGCTGCTGGCAGCCTATGTCGGCCGGAAAATCGCTGCTCCCATCACCGCATTGACCGGGCCTGCAGCCGCCTTGGGAACCGGCAGCTCAGTCAGTGTTCCGGATTTGCCGCTGAAGGAAGCGCATGAGGTCAGCGTCGCGCTGGATCAGGCGCAGGCGGCGCTCATGCAGAGCAAGGAAGAGGCCCGAGCCGCCGCTGAACGGGTGCAGCTCGCGCTGGCGGCCGGCGCCATCGTGGGTACCTGGGATTGGAATTTGCAGACCGGCCGCATCACCGTCGATGAACGCTTTGCAGAGAGCTTCGGCATTGATCCCTCTCTTGGCCGCACCGGCCTCAGCCAGGAGCAAGTGATCGCGACGGTTCATCCGGAAGATTTGCCAGACTTGCGGGTAGCCATAGCGGAAGCGATCAGCCGCGGCGGACCCTACAGCCGCGAATATCGGGTGCGCGGAACAGATGGCCTCTACCGCTGGATCGAGGCCAATGGCCGCGTCGATCATGGGGTCGATGGCACGCCCCTGCGCTTCCCCGGCGTGCTGATCGATCTCGAGCGGCGGCGCGCCGTCGAAGCGGAACGCGACCGCGCGGCGCAGCTGCTGCGGGCGTTCGTCGATGCGGTGCCTGGCGTCGTCTATGCCAAGGACCGCGACGGGCGCCTGCTGGTTGCAAACCAGGGCGTGACCGACCTGGTCGGCAAGCCGCCCGAGGCCTATCTCGGCAAGACGGACATCGAGTTCCTGGACAACAAGGAGCAGGCGGCGATCGTGATGGCAACGGACCGCCGCATCATGGAGAGCGGCCGACCGGAGACCGTTGACGAAGAGATTAGCTTCTCGGACGGGCGCAAGGCGATATGGCATTCGATCAAGGCGCCCTTCCGGGATGCCAAGGGACAGGTCATTGGCCTCATCGGCTCTTCGGTTGACATTACGGCGCGCAAGCAGGCCGAAGCGGCCCTGCACGAGCGCACCGACGAGGTCGCGCACGCCCAGCTGCGCCTGCAGATGGCGCTCACCGCCGGCCGCATGGGTGTCTGGGAATGGTCGCCCGCCACCGGCGAAGCTACCTGGAGTTCGCAGATGTTCGAAATCCTCGGACTGCCCGCCAGCGATGACGGCCGAACCCGGGGGGAACTCTTCCTTGCCATGGTCCATCCCGAGGACCGCGGCAAAGTCGACGCGGCGCTGGCGCGTGCATTGAACAGCGGCAGCGATTTCGAGGCCGAGACGCGCATCATCGATACCGACAGCCGCATCCGCTGGCTGCTCATCCGCGGCAACGTCGTATCTCAAATACCGGGCCGGCCGGAGCGCGTCGTCGGCGTCACCGTCGACATCACCGAACGCAAGGAAGCGGAACAGGCCCTGCTCGACGCCGACCGGCGGCGCAACGAGTTCCTCGCGATGCTCGGCCATGAACTACGCAATCCGCTGGCGCCCATCACCACCGCGGTCCAGCTGCTGGAACTCGTCGGCGACCAGCCGGAACGCAGGCATGCCGCGCTGCAGATCATCCGCCGGCAGGCGGAGCACATGGCGCGGCTGGTCGACGATCTGCTGGAGGTATCGCGGGTTACGCAGGGCCGGATCGAGCTTCGCAAGGAAAACATCCTCGCTGCCTCCGCCGTGTTTTCCGCTGCCGAGACGGTGCGTCCGCTGGTGCGGCAGCGCGAACAGACGCTGGATCTCGACGTGCCGACGGACGTGGATCTGGTTGCGGACCAGGCGCGGCTGATTCAGGTCGTTGCCAATCTTTTGAACAACGCCTCGAAGTACACCCAGCAAGGCGGCCATATCTCGGTGCGGGTACGCGCCGCCGGCGATGACGAGGAATGGGTGGAAATCGTGGTGGCCGACAACGGTCCGGGCATCGATGGCGAACTGCTGCCTCGGGTGTTCGACCTCTTCTCGCAGGGGACGGTGACGCTGGACCGGTCGCGCGGCGGATTGGGCCTGGGCCTCGCCCTGGTCAAGCGCCTGGTCGAACTTCATGGCGGCACGGTGCGAGCCGAGAGCGCCGGCCCGAATATGGGAGCCGTCTTTACCTTGCGTCTGCCCCGAGTCGATCGGCGGCAGGTGCCGCGCAACCTGGCGGTGGGACTGCCAGCGCGCGCCATCGCGCCAACCAGTTTCCTGGTGGTGGACGACAACCCCGATGCCCTGGAAATGCTGGTGATGCTGCTCGAAGCGGATGGACACCGCGTCGGCCGCGCCCGTGACGGCGAGGAAGCGCTGACCGTCGCCCGCCGTTTCGCCCCGCGGGTGGTATTGCTCGATCTCGGGCTTCCCAAGCTCGATGGCTGGGAAGTCGCCCGCCGGCTTCGCGCGGACCCCGCCACCGCCGGCGCACTGGTGATTGCGCTTTCGGGATATGGGCAGGCCAGCGATCGCGAGCGCAGCCGGGACGCGGGATTCGACGATCATCTGCTCAAGCCTGCCGATATCGATGCCGTATATGCAGCGGTTGCGGCCCACAAGGAGCGGCGCAACGCCAGCTGAAACCGGCGTTCGGGGAGCCGTTGCTCGACGCCGGCTCCCCGGGTCAATCGGGCCTTTGCGCTTTTGCTACCGAACCAACAAGGCTCGAAGCGCTTTCATCGACAACCCATTCAAAGAGAGTGCGGCCTTTTCTTGAAAGGCCGCCAATCAAAAAAAATAACGCTGCAATTTTTCTTGTCCCGGCATGGCACTTTTCGCGGGCCCGGCACTCTGTCACACGCAATCCGCTGGTTTCCTGCAGCAAGCAGACCGAAGCCACATGATCGATAACACAATGCGGCTGGACAGGACCAGAGGGCTGATCGCCCCGCCACGCCGCGCAACCGGGACACAGCATGACCACACACAAACCGACCTCCTCCATGCCGACGCAGCAGTTCGACACCGCCGACATCATGCGAGGTCTTTACGGAGACGGCATCATCGGATGCAAGGGCGCTTTCAGCCGCGAATGGGTGCAGGCGCTGCGGGAAGACGTCGACATCCTGTATCGGGAAGCGCTGCAGCGGCCGGGCGGCGCGCTAAACCGCGGACCGAATCGCCACTACGTGGAGATCGCCCCGCAATCGATCCGGGGTTTCGTCGACCTCGTGTCGCATCCGTGGGTGATCGAAGTGTGTCGCGCCGTGCTCGGTCCGGATTACAAGATCGTCGAAATCGGATTCGACGTCCCGAATCCCGGCGCCCTGAACCAGCCCTGGCATCGCGATTTCCCGTCCCCCTTGGCGACGACTGCCGGCCGCCGGCTGAATTCGCTGGCATTCAATGTCACCACGGTCGACGTGGAGGAAGACATGGGCCCGTTCGAGATCGCGCCGGGAACGCAGTGGGACGACCTGTCAGCCTTCGACGACCCGATGTTCCCGCCGAAATCGCTCTACCCGCGCTATGAAGCGCGCATGCAGCGCAAGCTGCCGAAGATGGGCGACATCTCCGCCCGCTCGGCCTTGGCCATCCACCGCGGCACGGCCAACCTGTCGAACAAGGCAAGGCCGGTGCTGGTGCTCGGCGCCGACGCGCCCGATGCCCGCAATTCGGAAAAGCATGATCTGCAGGTGACACGTTCTTTTTACGCCAATCTGCCGGAAACGGTGAGGCGGCACCTGCATTGCCGCATCGTCGATGATCTTTCTCCGCTGGTGCAGGCGCATACGATTGGCAGGCTGGAAGTGGCGGATGCGTAGGTTGGATTGGCGCCGAGCTTAGTTAACTTGCGTTTGCCATTACGCTCGGCGGAGCCTTCTCAATATTTTTCCTACGTTCCTATCCCTTGGAATTAGAGCCAAGAAGAAGTGCCAGTTTCGGTAAGTTGGGTTCGTGGGATGGGGCATCATGAGTTGTTGAAGCGAACCAGATGTAATAACACCTACTTAAAGGGGAACGTGCTTCGATTGAAAGCTATGCGGCTGTGTGTGCAATAAGCCGTGGATCCATCTAGCCCTAATGCCAGCGCCGAAGCGGCTTACTTAAGGCCTTTTCCTATGTATAGGACCTGGCCTATAAAGAATTAAAGTCCAACTCCTCGGCGCTGGCGTGTCGGCTTGCGGATGTGCGGACCTACACTACTTTTTTGCACGGAACAGCCAGAGCCTTGCAAGCCGCATTGTTCATTTCTATCTTCAATGACGTGTGCTCAGCACATGTGCTCCGCAATTTGGACAGTAGCAACTATGGGACACCTTTACCTCTGCAATAGGGATATATTTCCCGCAATTAGTGCATCGGCAATCTCTCATAAAGCGAAGCAAAAAAACTGAAAAAGCCAAAAGGCAGATGCCGCCAAGAATAATTACTTTTATCACTGATTGTATTGGCGTAGATAGGACGGCGAAAAACAGGCAAGTGATGCAGATGACACAAAATGCAAGGCAACGCCTTAAGTGCTGCAAGATCATGAACCGATCTATATCGCTTACTTCGTTACACCGGTTCTTTCCCTCTGGTGGCTCACCGCATTGAATGCAATAAGTATCCGGTTCGTGCAGCCTCGCATGACATGCGATACATCGGATATCCCTACGAATGAACCACACGATGAGCAGTATTAAATTCACTGCCACTGAAAGCCAGATCGTCTTAGCACTCATCGTGCTTCACTTTCCTTGATCCTGGATTTAGCAACGAATTGGTTTTCCTGTATTGAACAAACGTGCTATTCGCCTTCGAATTTAATACAGATCAATTGCGGAGTATCGAACGTATGGATTTTCAAAGTCCTCTCCGGAGACGAAAGAGAATCGTAGTCAGAACAATCTTTTACGCGCTCGTGCATTTTAATTTTCAAGAAGAATAAAATTTTCCGCTCAATCAAATGAATAAGATTCTTCTTGCAGTTGGACGCTCCCTAGCCATATTGGAAAAGCCTTTATAGAAAAATGGGATGTCATCGGCTCGATCTCCGTTCAAGCGGCCCCGTACTTTAGCCCAGGTAGAAATGGCAATGTGGGTCGCAGGCTCGCCCACGACAAGTACGGGACCTCGGTTATCGTCGAGCCATGCATAATCGCCACCATAATTTTTGCGCGCAACTTCAAGAACATAGCAGCCGAATAGCTGTATCAGGTCTGTCACTCTGGACTCAGGCATCTCCGTAACATAGGCAGAAGCCTCCTCAAGCAATTCTTCGATAATCGAGAGACTGCTTTCCGAGAAATCAAGATTGCCTTCCGTGCGATCTGAGAACGTTTCGACTGCACGCGCAGCGGTGTCGACCACATCTTGTAGAATCGATGCCATCAGAACTCCCCTTGAAAGATCACCTCTATTAGTAGCATGACTTGTTTGAAATGATTCAACCTGCTGCAAAACCGATTCATTCACCCTTTGGATATTTAAATATACTGCGAAAATAGGTGGAAGTAATCAATCTGCAAGCACCTCCTGGGGAACGGTTTGAAATCACAACAGGTTGCACAATCATAAATTTAGTCGAAAAGGGGTCCATGCACTGGCGAGTTGCTTGCAGCTTTCTGATGGTCGTCGCACTAGCAGTAACGATTCTGGGTTCCCTCTCATTCTTCAGCGCGGGGTTAGGTGATGGCCCGCCTATGAATGGCATGGGAGATGGTGCGTTTTTCCTTGTCTGGGTGTTCGGCCTTACAGGTATCTTCCTGTGCTACTTGGCAGGCGCTGCAGGCAGACGTACCGTGGCGATCCTTGGGTTTGGATGGTCATCCTTGGCGCTCTTATGGCGTCTCATCGTCTACCAATGCGCTATCGAAGAATTCTGCACCGTAGAATCGAGTGAAAACACCACGCTACTTGTCATTTGTATTGCAGTCATATGCGCGCTGCTTTTCTACGACAGGAAAAAGGAAAATTTTCCCAGCGCAGTGAACGTCTTCACGAAAGTCATTGCCTGGCTCTTGATCATCTTGTGGGCATGCTCGCTCGCGGTTTTCGTTGTTTCGTTCAACAAGCCTTTATCCATTCAAATCAAGCGTTCCTCCCGTTCAATAATGCTTGGATTCGGTCCGAGATTTGCGATCTCACCGGAGGCTGGCGCCGTTCAAATTAAGGCTTGACTCAGCGCCGGCACGCACACCGCCGAGACGTTAATTACCGAGACGAAGTGCCTTAACGAAGCCATTCGCTCTTCAAGCCAGCTTTAATAGACCGGTCAGTAACGTACAGCGGTGGTGAAGGAAGATGCCTGCGCTTACTTCACCACCGCACTAACACTACTTCCGCATCCCCGGCTGCTGCCCCGACATGCGCGCCTGCGTGCTGACCATATTGGACTCGAAAGCCTGCATCTCCAAGCCAAGCTTGGTCATGTCCATCTTCGACTGCTCCACCTTCGGGAACAGCTGCTGCTCTTCCTGCTGCACATGATGCAGGATGGCCTTCTGAAGCTGTGCCAGCAGCTGGTCGAATTGCGCGTCGCCCGGGGTCATGCCCTTGAGCTGGTCCATCATCTGCCGCGCTTGCGCATGCTCTTCCTCGCAATGGTCCACCAGCGAGGGATCGCATTCATGCACGCGCGGATAGAACACCCGTTCCTCCAGCATGTCGTGCATCTCCAGCAGCTGCAGGATGCGCGGGCCGGCTTCCTGCTTGACCTTCATGTCCTGGCTGCCAAGATAGCGCTCGAACAGCATCTTGACGAAGTGATGGTCCTTCTTCAGCGCTTCCAGCGGGCTATCGACCGGAAAGCCGCCCGAGCCGCGATGCTCGTTCATGTTGACGTCCATTTCCATTTGCCACTCCTCAACACAAGCTAGTGAAGCCTGCAGTTTAGGAAACGGCCAAGCGATTTCAAGCTGCGGCCATTCCGGCGAAAGTTCCAGTCGCGCAGGAGAATCCGGTTCAAACCTGCATCAGGACATGGCGTCGACCGTGATCTGCGACGCCACTGTCTTGCCCTCGCGCCATACCTGCGCGCTTACCGCCGTGCCCGGCCGGGTGCCGCCGATGATGCGCGCCAGGTCGGCGGTGCTCTGCACCGGCTGGCCATTGACCGATTGAATCACGTCGCCGGGGCGCAGGCCGGCGCGGTCGGCCGGGCCGCCGCGCTGCACCGCCGCGACCAGCGCGCCCTGCGCTTCCTTCAGGCCAAGCGAGTTGGCGAGGTCGAAGGTCAGCTCCTGCAGCTGCACGCCGATGCGGCCGCGCGTGACCTTGCCGGTTTCACGCAGCTGCTTGGAAATGCCGATGGCAATGTCGATCGGAATGGCGAAGGAGATGCCCATGTAGCCGCCGGTCTCGCTGTAGATCTGGGAGTTGATCCCAATCACGTCGCCATTGGTGCTGAACAGCGGCCCGCCGGAGTTGCCCGGGTTGACGGCGACATCGGTCTGGATGAAGGGCACATAGCTGCCGCCCGGCAGCAGCCGTCCCTTGGCGCTGACCACGCCGACGGTGACGCTGTTCTCGAAGCCGAACGGCGCGCCGATGGCGGCGACCCACTCGCCCGGTTCCAGCCGGTTGGGATCGCCGATCTTCACGACCGGCAGGTTGGCAGCATCGATCTTCAGCAGCGCCACGTCGGTGTACGGATCGGCGCCGATGACGCGCGCCTTGAATTCGCGCTTGTTGGTCAGCTTCACCCTGACCTCGCTGGTGTCGGCGATGACATGGGCATTCGTCAGGATGAAGCCGTCCTGGCTGATGATGAAGCCGGAGCCGAGGCTGCCGCTCGGTGCTTCGCCGGCATCCGGCGGCGGCACGCCGAAGCGGCGGAAGAATTCCTGCATCGGGTCGCTGCGGGAAGATCCGCCGGCGGCAGTGCGCACCGCGCTCACGTTCACCACCGCCTGGCCTTCCTGCTTGACCAGGCTCACGAAGTTCGGCAGCGACGGATTCGCGCCGGCTGCGGCGGGCGTCGCCGGCGCGGCGGAAGTTGCCGGCGTTTGGGAAGCGGGTGGCGGCTTGTTGCCCGGCTGGTCCGACGTGGAACGGGAACAGCCGGCGCCGAAGGCGGCGACCAGCATGGCAACGACAAGAAGTTGCGGAAGGCGGGATTTCGGCATGGCAAGCTCGACGATGGGCGGTCATGGGAAGCGGCTGCGCTCATGGTGCAGCATCATGGCCGGCCGGGATTGCGCTTGATTAAAGCGCATGCGCCCTCAGATCACCGTTAACCGCTTTCATCGTTTTGAAAGGAAAGAACTTCGGCCCGCATTCGGCTTCAAAAAGTCGGCATGAGCCCGAGAGACGCTTATTGCGGCAGGCATTCGAATAGCAGCGAGAGACACGACATGAGTTCCCACGACCCCACCCGATCCATGTGGGCCGACAGCCTGGCGATGCTGGAGCGCATCGACAAGCTGCACCGCCACTGTTTCCAGCTTTCCATTTCAAGCAGCCGCGGCCCGACCTGGGAGCCCCCGGTGGATGTGTTCGAGACCGAGCGCGAGCTGATCCTGGTGCTGGCCCTGCCCGGCGTGCCGGCGGAGACGGTGAACGTGCTGATCGACGGCGGCACCATCGCCATCGTCGGCGAGCGGCGAATTCCGGTGCCGGCGTCGGCGGTGGTGCGCCGCATGGAGATTCCCTACGGCCGCTTCGAGCGCCGCATCGACCTGCCGCCCGGCCTGTTCGAGATCCAGCGCCGCGAACTGTCGGACGGCTGCCTGCTGCTGTCGCTGCGAAAGCTGCGCTGAGTCCGCCTGTCCATTCAACGCCATTTCACCGGACACCTCCATGACCACCGAACCGAACACCGTTGAAAGCCAGCCCATCGCGGGCGCCCGCCCGCCCAGCCAGGGCGCCGCGCCGCTGCCCGACGATGCGCTCATCATCATCCCGGTACGCAACCTGGTGATGTTCCCCGGCCTCGTCATGCCCATCACCATCGGCCGCGAAACCACGGTGGCCGCCGTGCAGGAAGCGGCCCGCACCGGCCGCCAGGTCGGCATCGTGCTGCAGCGCGACCCGAGCGTCACCGAGCCGGGCAAGGACGATCTGTACCCGGTCGGCACCACCGCCAGCATCCTGCGCTACATGACCACGCCGGACGGCTCGCACCATGTCATCTGCCAGGGCGAGCAGCGTTTTCGCCTGAACGAGCTGCTGTCGGGCTATCCGTACTACGTCGGCCGCGTCGAGCGCATGGAGTCCGCGCCGGTGATCGATGCCGAGATCGAGGCGCTGATGCTGCAGCTCAAGGCGCGCGCCGCCGAGGTGCTGACCCTGCTGCCGCAGGCGCCGGCGGAACTGGGCGTGTCGCTGCAGAACATCACCGCGCCGGACGCGCTGGCCGACTGGATCGTCGGCATGATGGATGCCAAGCCGGCGGAGAAGCAGGAGGTGCTGGAGACCTTCGAGCTGCGCGCCCGGATGGAAAAGGCGCTGAGCCTGCTGTCGCATCGCCTGGAGGTGCTGCGCATCAGCCAGGATATCGATGAGCGCACGAAATCGCGCTTCGCCGAGCGCCAGCGCGAAGCGGTGCTGCGCGAGCAGCTCAAGACCATCCAGCAGCAGCTCGGCGACGACGAGGAAGCGCCGGCCGAGGTGGCGCAGCTGGAAGAAGCGATCGACAAGGCCGCCATGCCAGCCGAGGTGGAAACGCATGCCCGCAAGGAGCTCAAGCGCCTGGCGCGCATGCCGGAGGCGGCGGGCGAATACTCGATGCTGCTGACCTACATGGAGTGGCTGACCGAACTGCCCTGGTCCGCCGCCACCGAGGACCGCATCGACATCGGCGAGGCGCGCCGCATCCTCGACGAAGACCACTACGGCCTGGAGAAGATCAAAAGGCGCATCCTCGAATACCTCGCGGTGCGCAAGCTCAATCCCAACGGCAAGAGCCCCATCCTGTGCTTCGCCGGCCCGCCGGGCGTGGGCAAGACGTCGCTCGGACAGAGCATCGCCAAGGCCACCGGGCGCAAGTTCGTGCGAGTGAGCCTGGGCGGGGTGCACGACGAATCCGAGATCCGCGGCCATCGCCGCACCTATGTCGGCGCCCTGCCCGGCAACATCATCCAGGGCATGCGCAAGGCCGGCTCATCCAACTGCGTGATGATGCTGGACGAGGTCGACAAGCTTGGCAGCGGCGTGCACGGCGACCCGGCGGCGGCGCTGCTCGAAGTGCTCGACCCGGAGCAGAACGCCACCTTCCGCGACAATTATCTCGGCGTGCCGTTCGACCTGTCGAAGGTGATGTTCATCTGCACCGCCAACATGCTGGAAACCATCTCCGGTCCGCTGCGCGACCGCATGGAGATCATCCAGCTGCCCGGCTATACCGAGATGGAGAAGGCGCAGATCGCGCGCCGCTACCTGATCGGACGGCAGATGGAAGCCAACGGCCTGAAGCCGGAACAGTGCGAGATCACCGACGCGGCGCTGCATGCGCTGATCCAGCGCTATACCCGCGAGGCCGGCGTGCGCGGCCTGGAGCGCGAGGTCGGCGGCGTGCTGCGCTCGGCGGCGATGCGCATCGCCGAGGGCAGCGCACAGCAGGTGAAGATCGACGAGCCGGACCTGGAAGCCATCCTCGGCCCGGCCCGCTTCGAGAACGAGGTGGCGATGCGCGCCAGCATGCCGGGCGTGGCCACCGGCCTGGCCTGGACGCCGGTCGGCGGCGACATCCTGTTCATCGAAGCCACCCGCACGCCGGGCGGCGGGCGCCTGGTGCTGACCGGCCAGCTCGGCGACGTGATGAAGGAAAGCGCGCAGGCGGCGCTGAGCCTGCTGAAGACCCGCGCCGAAAGCCTGCGCATCGACCCGGCGCTGTTCGAGAAGAGCGATATCCACATCCACGTGCCGGCCGGCGCCACGCCCAAGGATGGGCCGAGCGCCGGCGTGGCGATGTTCAGCGCGCTGGCCTCGCTGATGAGCAACCGCGCGCTGCGCCACGACTGCGCCATGACCGGCGAGATCAGCCTGCGCGGCCTGGTGCTGCCGGTCGGCGGCATCAAGGAAAAGGTACTGGCGGCGCTGCGCGCGGGCATCACCACCGTGCTGCTGCCCGCGCGTAACCGCAAGGACGTGGAGGACGTGCCGGAAGACGCGCGCCGGCAGCTGACCTTCGTCTTTCTCGACACGGTGGACGATGCGATGCGCACGCTGATGCCGCTGCATCCGGTGGCGCCGGAGGTGACGGAGTCGCTGCAGTCGTATTGACGGTTTGACCGAGTTCGAAGATCTGAAGAGCGCCGTCAGCCGCTTCGGGTCTTGCGCCGCCTCGCCGCCGACTCGCGCCGGGGTGGTAGAGTCTTGACTATCGTCAGCCTGAGGATGCGACTTGCCCAGCCCCGCTCACCAATCCGTCCACTCCTCCCTGTCCGCCCTGCTCGTCGCCCGCACGGTGCAACTCGTCGAGGCCGACGGGCCGCTGGAAGACAGCGCAGAGATGCGGCAAGCCTTCGCCGCGGCCGACACGTCGGAAGCGCGACTGCTGGAGCGGGCGCGGCTGCTCGGTCTGCGCCTCGGACTGGACGGCGAACTGGCGCGCTGGCGCGGCCTTGCCGGGCTGGTGCTGCTGGCCTTGCCGCTGCTGGTGTTTTCCCTTGCCTGGAGCATCACCGCCGCCGTCATCGGCGCCGAGCGCACGATCAATGCGGTGCTGGCCTTCATCCTGGCGCTCGGCATGCATGGCCTGACGCTGCTGGCATGGCTGCTGGCGCTGATCTTTTCCCGAAGCAGCATGAACCTGTTCAACCGGCTGTCGCTGGGCAACCTGGCGCTGCGGCTGGTGGCCTGGCTGCCGCCGGCGCGTGGACCGCAGTCGCTCACCCTGCTGCGCGCCGCGCATGACTTGCTGCGCCGCGGCCGGCTGCTGCCCTGGGCCTTCGGCCTCGTGAGCCATGGGGTCTGGGCGCTGGCCTTCGTGCTGGTGCTGCTGGCGCTGATCGCCGGCTTCTCCTTCCGCGCCTATCGCCTCGGCTGGGAAACCACCATTCTCGATCCCGCCTTCTTCGCCGCCTTCGTGCGCGCCACCGGCTGGCTGCCGCACCTGATCGGCTTCCCGCTGCCGGACACCGCCACCCTGCTCCATCCCGACGCGCCCGGCGGCGACCAGCGCGCCTGGGCCTGGTGGCTGATCGGCTGCGTCTTCGTCTACGGTCTGGTGCCGCGCCTGCTGCTGGCCGCCCTCTGCGCGCTGGTCTGGCGGCGTGGCCGGCGCCGGCTGCGGCTCGACACCGCCGATCCCTATTACCGCAAGCTGCTGTCCCGCTTCGAGGCGATGGCGCCGAGCGAAGTGGTGGACCGGGAACAGCGGCCGGAAAAAGCGGCGATGCCGGCCCGGGCCGCGATGCCGTCTGCCGGCGGCACGGCGCTGATCGGCTTCGAACTGCCGGAGGACGCGGCCTGGCCGCCACCCGGCATCGCCGTCGACCCGGCGCTGACGCAGCGCATCGCCGGCAGCAGCGAGGAGCGGCGCACGGCGCTGGCCATGCTTGCCGCCGCCCGGCCGGCGCGGCTGCTGCTGGCCTGCCATGCGCCCTCCACCCCGGACCGCGGCACCGAGCGCTTCCTGCGCGAAGCGGCAGCCCAGGCCGGCGCCTGCGCGCTGCTGCTGCCGGCATCGGTCCATGATGCCGGCGCGGCCGCGCAGTTGCAGCGCTGGCGCGACTGGCTGCGCCAAATCGATCTGCCGGAGATTGCGCTGTTCGCTGGCGCCGACGAAGCCGCCGGCTGGCTGGGAGCAGCCCATGCCTGAGGCACTGCAAGCCATTTCCGTCGCGGTGGTGGGCCATACCAATGCCGGCAAGACCTCGCTGCTGCGCACCCTCACCCGCAACGTGCATTTCGGCGAGGTATCCGACCGCCCGGGCACCACGCGTCACGTCGAAGCCATCGAGCTGCGCATGGGAGGCGTGAGCGCGGTGCGCTTCTTCGACACCCCCGGCCTGGAAGATTCGGTGGCGCTGCTGGATTACCTGAAGGCGCTGGAAAACTGTCCGACGCCGCCGGACCGGGTGCGCGTGCTGCTCGATGGGCCGGAAGCCCGGCGCAGCTTCGAGCAGGAAGCCAAGGTGCTGCGCCAGATGTTGGAGACCGAGGCGGCGATCTACGTCATCGACACCCGCGAGCCGGTGCTGCCGAAATTCCGCGCCGAGATCGAGATATTGACCTTTTGCGCCCGCCCGATCCTGCCGGTGCTGAATTTCGTGCGCCACCCGGCCAGCCGCAAGGGCGACTGGCTGGAGACGCTGTCCGCCTACAACCTGCATGCCCATGTGGAGTTCGACGCGGTGGCGCCCTTCGTCGGCTCGGAACGCGAGTTGTACCACGACCTCGCCATCCTGCTGCGCCACCGGCGCGAACTGCTGCTGGAAGTGGTGCGCCATCTCGGGCAGCAGTTCGACGAGCGCCGCGCCGCCGGCTGCCGTCTGATCGCCGACATGCTGGTGGACATGGCGGCGCTGCGGCTGGAGGTGCCGCGCGAGGAGATCGCCGATGCCCAGCGCAAGGCGGAGATCATGCGCGGCTTCCGCGAGCGGGTGGTGCGGCGCATGCGGCGCGGCATCGAGGATCTGCTGCAGGTCTACGGCTTCCGCCAGGACGATGCCGACGTCGCCGTGCTGCCCTGGCTGGACGGCCGCTGGGAGACCGACATCTTCAATCCCGAGACCCTGCGCGACGCCGGTCGCCGGCTCGGCACCGGGGCGGCGGTCGGCGCCGCCATCGGCCTGGTGGCGGACCTGGCCACCGCCGGGCTGTCGCTTGGCGCGGCGTCGGCCATCGGCGCCACCCTGGGCGGCCTCGCCAGCCAGGGCTGGGGCCAGTTCGGCCGCAAGCTGGCCGGCATGGCGCGCGGCATGCAGGATCTGACCCTGGAGAATGAACTGCTGCTGGCGGCGGCGCAGCAGATGCTGGGCTTGCTGCGGGCCCTGGAGCGGCGCGGCCATGCCGCCATGGACAAGTTGCCGGAGCAGCGTACAGACAGCCGCGCTGCCGACGATCACCTCAATCGCCTGGCCCAGGCACTGCAGCCGGCGCGCAGCCATCCCGAATGGGCGATCGGCATGGGTGGCAGGGGACGCGGCAATGCCGCCCGCGAACGATTCGCGGAGGAGGTGGCGCTGCAGCTGAAGCAGATGGTGGAACCGGGGACGGACGGCGGCTGAGGCGTCAAACCGCCGGATCGGCCTGAGTGAGGCCTAGTTGTCGTTGTTGTCCGGTCGGGTAATGATGCGCCGGGTTGCCGGCTTGCGGATGATGACCGGCGTGGAAGCGGGCGCACCGGAGGAAGCACCGGCGGGCGCGCGGTTGGCCATCGGCGCGGCGGCCGGCTTGGCCTTGGCTTCCGGGATCGCCTTCGGCGCCGGCATCAGGCTGGCGACGGTGTGCTTGTAGATGATCAGGCGGTTGGTGCCGTTCTTGAGCAGGATGGTGTGCTGGTCGAAGGATTCGATATGCCCGTACTGCCGCACGCCGTTGACCAGATAGATCAGGACGGTCATGTGGCGCTTGCGCAGATCATTGAGATAAGGATCCTGTAAGGAGTTCCTTTTGTTGTCGCTCATAAAACTGAAAAACCGCTAATGCGTTAAACGGTCAAGTCTAACCGTTATACGCGGTCAAAGGAATGAATTCGTTCTGCCAAACGCTTGCCTGATGACAAAATTCATGCAAGGCGGCATTGCGCATTGGAAAATAATCAAGGTTTGCGGTGCAAGCCGGGCTGTCGTCAGGTCGCCGGACGCGCTGGACAAAAAAGCAGAACGGACCCGAAGGTCCGTTCGTTTTAAGCAGATTCCGGGTTGCTGTTCAGCCGCGGATCAAGGCGTGATGTTGCCCTGCTTGACCACCTGCGACCACTTGGCCGACTCGGCGGCGATCAGCTTGGCGAAGTCTTCCGGGGTGCCGCCCAGCGGATCGTTGGATTGCTCGACGATGAATTCGCGGATCTTCGGCTCTTGCAGGATCTCGTTGACGGCCTTGTTCAGCTTGTCGACGATGGGACGCGGCGTGCCCTTCGGCGCCACGATGCCCTGCCAGTTGTTGACCACCACCTTGCCGAAGCCGACTTCGCCGAAGGTCGGCACGTCGGGAAGCTGAGCGGAACGCTTGGCGGAAGTGATCGCCAGCGGGCGCACCTTGCCGGCCTTGATGTTGGGCATGGCGGAGTACATCTGCTCGAACATCATGTTGACCTGGCCGCCTAGCAGGTCGGTGGTGGCGGCGGAGCCGCTCTTGTACGGCACGTGAATCATGTCGATGCCGGCCACTTGCTTGAACAGCTCGCCGGAGAGGTGGTGGGTGCCGCCGATGCCGCCGGAACCGAAGGTGAGCGAGCCGGGCTGGGCCTTGGCCGCCTTGACCACGTCGGCCACGGTCTTGTACGGGGAGTTGGTCGGCACGCACAGCACCAGCGGGCCCTGCTCGATGGCGACCACCGGCACCAGGTCGGTGGCGGGGTCATAGTTCAGCTTGCCGAACAGCGCCTTGTTCACCGCCAGCGGCGCGAAGTTGCCCATGCCGATGGTGTATCCATCCGCCTTGGCGCGAGCAATGAATTCGGTGCCGATGTTGCCGCCGGCGCCCGGCTTGTTTTCCACGATCACCGGCTTGCCCAGCTTCTCGGACAGGCGCTGGCCGATCTGGCGGCTGCGCGAGTCGGCGCCGCCGCCGGCGCCGTAAGGCACGATGAAGCTGATCGGCTTGTTGGGATAGTCGTTGGCCTGTGCCATGGCTGACAGCGGCAAGGCGGAGGCGGCGATCAGCAGCGCGCCCAGGGTCTTGGAAAGGGTGGAAATCATGGCTCGTCTCTTCTGTGAGGGTGAACGCCTTTGCGGCGGCTCGTTTGTTGTCGGGAAAAATGCCCGCCGGCCAGGCGGCACGGCGGGCAAGCGCTGAGATCTGGAGACCTCAATCACATCTGCGCATCTTAGTCGGCCAAGCTGTCAATCTGCTTTCAGCGGCTGGCTGCGATACCGGCAGTATGCGCCATCAGAAGCGGTGCTGCACGCCGACCATGACGCCGGTCTGGCGGTCGGCAAAGCCGGTCACGCCGCCGTCGGCGGTGCTGTCGCGGGTCAGGCCGACTGCCTGGCCGTTCTTGGCCTTGGCGTAGGCGGTGACGGCATACAGGTCGGTGCGCTTGGAAAGCGCGTACTTGGCGCGCAGCACAAACATCATCGGGTCGGCCAGGGTGTCGGCCGCGCTCGCGCCAGCCTTCACGTTCTGGTAGTACACGGCGCCGGTCAGGCCAATCACCGGCGTGGCCTGGTAATTCACGCCGGCCCAGTAGGTGTCGGCGCGCACGCCGGCGCCGGTGGCGGGCGCCTGGCGATAGTTGCGGTAGCCGGCCTTGACCGCCAGCACGTCGGAAACCTGATAGCCGGCGCCGAGATGGTAGACGTTGGTCTTGCTGCGGGTGGTGGCGCCGGTGGCGGGCGTGCCGTTGACCTGCTCGGCGGTGGCGGCCAGGCTCAGGGGACCGGCCGTGTAGCCGAGGCCGAGGGCGGACTTGGCCGCATCCGACACGCTGCCGGCGACTTCGCCGAAGCCGTAGGAAGCGCCGACCTTGACGCCGCCGAACTGGCCCTGGTACTTCAGGATGTTGTCGAAGGCAGTGGTCATGCCGTACTTGCTGGCGCCGGTGCCGTTGCCGGTGGTGGCCCAGGAGTACTGGGGCGCGTAGCCCATCGGGTCGAAGGGCAGGATGAAGTCGTACACGGTGGTGTAGGAACGGCCGGCGATGAGGCGGCCGAAAGCGCCTTCGAGGCCGACGTTGGCCTGGCGGCGGAACAGCGCGCCGTCGATGGTGCCGTTGTCGACGAAGAAGCCGCCTTCCAGGTTGAACACGCCCTTCAGGCCGCCGCCCAGGTCTTCCACGCCGCGAAAGCCGAAGCGCGAGGTGTTCTGGCCGCCGGAAGTAAGGCGCAACACCTTGTCCCCGGCTGCGTTGGCGTGGTTGACGTATTCGACGCCGGCGTCCACCAGGCCGTAGAACTGAACGCTGGTCTGGGCGTGCGCGGCGCCGGCGGCCAGGGCCGCCAACGCGATGACTTGCTTCTTCATGGGAATCTCTCCTCTAGGATTATTGAGAACCGGGGCGCGCTTGTTATTGGCTTGGTGCGCGGCCCTGGCTGGCAGCCTTTGCGCTGCCGGTCCGGAGGATGCGAAATGAAGCTGTCAATCCGCTTTCATTTTTTCAACATCGCATGGTGCTTCCCATCATGTGGACATGATTGACCAGATGGCGAGGTCATCCGCCAGGCGGTCGCGGCCAAATCGTGGCGCGGCGGCGACGGTCCAGGGCTTCCATCGGACCGCGTGAATGATGCCCGAGCCACCAGCGGCTGAAGGCGATCTGGAAGGCGATGATGGCAAACGCCTGCGCCAGCACTACCGCCGGGGACGTCGCGCTGCGCCCCAGCCCGAGGCCGACGCCCTGGAACAGCAGCACGCCGAGCAGCGATTGCATCAGATAGTTGGTGAGCGACATGCGGCCGGCCGGGGACAGCCATGCGGATAAACGGGACGAAGCCCGGTCGCCGGCCAGCATCAGCGAGGCGACATAGCCGGCGGCCAGGAAGCTGCCTCCCGCCGGCAGCAGCGCGTAGAGCGCCAGCACCACATGCGGCGGGGCAAGCGGGTCCATCGCCTCGGCCAGCGCCGCTGCCGCCCACAGCAGGTTGAAGGGAATGCCGACGCCGAAGCCGACCGCGCGCATCCTTCTCCACAGCGCCGCATGACGCCGGGGCCGGGTCAGCCAGCCCAGCCGGGCCGCCAGCATCCCGAGCAGGAACAGCACCAGCAGATGCGGCACCAGGAAGATCGAGCGGGAGGTGACGTCGGCATAGTCGGCCAGCCGCTGCAGCGCCTGCTCGGCCAGGGTGCCGGCGGTATAGATGTCGTGCGTGGCGGCGATGTCCTGCACCATCTCCTGCGCCTGATGGCGCACGTCCTGCTCCGGATAAGGCGTGAGGGCGAGCGCCAGGTTGACGGCGATCGCCGCCAGCCACACCACGCTCCAGTTCCAGAGGTTGATGGCGATGGTCTTCAGCTTCGCGCCAGCCATGCCCAGCACCAGAAAGCCGACCAGCCCATAGATGGTCAGAATGTCGCCCGCCCAGATCAGCGTGCCGTGCAGGATGCCGCAGCCAAGCAGCCAGCGCAGGCGCCGGCTGTATTGCTGCCGCACCGTCTGCCAGGCGGGAAAGCGACGCCGCATCGACCGCGTCTGCAGGGCGAAGCCGGCGCCGAACAAGAAGGCAAAGACGGGATAGAACTTCTGCTCCGCCAGCAGCGCCACCAGGAACACCGCCCCGCGGTCGGCGAGAGAGGGCGACTCCGGCATCAAGCCGAATCGCAGGTAGCCGAAACCCCAAAGGAAGGACCAGACATTGACCAGCAGAATGCCGAACAGCGCCATGCCGCGCACGGCGTCGAGCTGGCTGGCGCGCGGCGCTTGCGGCGGCGATGCTGCGGGTCGACCTTCGGTGCTGGACATGACGGCATCTCCCTGTTGGCGGCCCGTCAGCAGTTCGCCGGCGGCGCGCTGGCACGGGGCGCAGTTCCGCCGCGCCGGTTTGACCGATGGGGAAGAAATGAATTCGCCGGCGGGGAGAGGTGCCGGGAAAAGCCTGGCGCCGGTCAGGCGGCGTTCAGGCGGCCGGCGCCGGTGCCAAAGCCGCGTGCAAGGAATCTGTCCCAGGCGCGGTCATGCAGGGGCATGAGCACGACATTGCAAATCGGCTCCAGCACTGCAGCCAACCCGCCGACGGCGGCCGAACCGGTGGCCCAGAACATGACGCCGAAGGCGATCACCATGTGCAGCCCGGTCTGGCTGACCTTTTCGGCAGCAATGACGGCATAACGCGCCTTTTCCGACGCGGCGCGGGCGCGCATGCCGGCCCAGGCATGCTCATGGAAAGGAAGCAGGATCACATTGAGCACCGGCTCGAGCAGGACCGCCAGGCCGCCCAGCACCACCGAGCCGGTCATCACGTAGGCAATGGCGAAACCGATGACGATGTAGCTTGCCACCTGGCTGATTTTCTTCGCTGCAACTGCCATGATTGGGTTCCTTCCTAAGTATTTGCTTTCTTCTTGATGGAAGGATGATAGCGACTCTCATTCAATAGCAAAAGAAAATAGTTTTTAGCGTTTCGATCGGTTTTTTCTATTATCATGTGTCCCCAGGCCGCTTCTCCATGAAATGTCCACGGTCGGATATATCAGTCTCTGACGTGCCCAAGCGCAGCGCTTCCATCTGGGCAAGCGGCGTCAAATTGTTTCCGGGATGTTTCCAAGACACCGGAAAGGTCATGCCGATGAACCAAGCACGTCATTTCCTCGCCTGCATTCGGCGCAAGCCACCGCGCGCGCGATGGCTTGTTTTCATGCTTGCTTGAAGAGAGCGTGCGACGCGCATGCCGGCCCATGCCACTTCATGGAGATGCTGCGCCACCTGGCCAGACAAGCGCTGCTGGCTATCTCCTGTCGCGCAGATCCGCCACAGGCTCGGCGCCGAAGCGGTCATCCAGCAGGAAGTTCACCAGCGCGCCCGCGCACTGCTGCGGCGAAGTCAAGGCGCCATCACGCTTCAGGTTTTCGAAGCGCTCCCGCAGCGGAAAGCGCTGCGCCGGCGTGGCGCGTATCTCTGCCTGCATGTCGGTATCGATCACGCCCGGCGCCAGGCTGCAGATGCGCAGCGCCGGAGAGCCGTCCAGCGCCGCCGCGCGCGCATGGTGGTCGAGCGCCGCCTTGGTGGCGCAGTAGATGCTCCACCCTGGATAAGCATTGCGCCCCGCCCCGCTCGACACATGCAGCACCCGCACCTCCTGCACCCCCGACTGGGCGCAGACGGCGTCGGCCAGCATCAAGGGCGCAGCCACGTTCACACTGACCGCCCGCGCCACCGCCGCCGGATCCTGCACGCCGAGCGGCCCCACCGGTTGCACCAGCCCGGCGTTGTTGATCAGCAGGAGACGGGTGCAGCCGGCAAGGCGTCGCGCCAGTTCGCCCGCTGCCAGCCAGCCGGCGAGCGTGGCGCCGTCGGCGAGGTCGATGGCAACCTGCTCCAACAGTTCCGCATTGCGCCCGGGGCGAGCCAGGGCGTGACGCGCCAGGCCCAGCACCGGGATGTCCCGGCTCAGCAACTCATGGCAGATGGCGGCGCCGAGGCCGCGGCTGTGGCCGGTGAGGATGGCCTTCAACATGGCAAGCTCCTGAAAGTGGATGCGATGCGTCAGTTCTACCACGCCAAGCGGCAGGCTGCAGGCGGCAGCAAGCGTGCCGCTGTGTTGATGCACTGGATCGAGGACTGCAAAGCGACTTGGATGCGGACCTGAAGCGGGTGCTGCGCATGGGCGGGCTGCTGGTCGTTGATAATGCGGTGTCCCATCGCGACCAGATGGCGGCGTTTCTCGATGCCATGGAGAGCGATTCGGATTTCGCCACCAGCGTGGTGCCGGTCGGCAAGGGCGAATTCCTCGCCGTGCGCCCGCGCTGAATCCGACCTAGTCCAGCGCCCTCTCCAGAAATTCAAGCAGCGTCTTGCGCGACGCTTCCCGCGCCGCCGGGTTCGGGCCGCTGGTGACGCCTTGGCCGGGCATGGCGCCGTTCGGCACATCGCTGCGCACTTGAAGCCGTCCGGGACCAGGCGCATCGAAGCCATGGTAGCTGTCGTCATACAGCTCAAGCGTGAGGTGCGCGCCGGCGGCGCTCAAGCGCTGCGCCATCGAGACGCAGGGTGGAGCGGGCGTCCAGTCATCCTTCTCGCCGATCATCACCAGCGTCGGCACCGCCACCGCGTAGCCCGGCTTGTCGTACGCCTTGCAGCCCGGATAGTAGGCGGCGGCGGCCCGCGGTTTGGGATCCAGTTCGCGCCAGTGCTCGTCCCTGGCATCGAGCGCCTGCAGCACCGTCGAACCGCCATGCGACCAGCCCAGCCAGACGATGCGGCCTACATCGACCTCGCTGCGCCCGCCCAGCCAGCGCATCGCCGCCCTCACATCGCCGGCACGCACCCGTGCAGTGATGCCCCGGGCGCCGATTTTTTCCGTGCAGATCTGCGTCTTGCCGCGGTCGCTGAAGCTGTCCACCCAGAGCACGTGATAGCCGGCCCGGTGCAACTGGCGGGTGATATCCGCATGCCGGGCGGAAAAGACCTGCCGGTCGCCACGCGCGCTGTAAATGCCGCCGCAGCCATGCAAGGCGAGCACCGCGGGCTTGGGCTGCTGTCCGTCGCCAGCGCTTATCCACCAGCCGGTGATGGCCGGCGGCGACGCGCCATCGGCGGCATGCGGCACCATCACCTTTTCCGCGCCTGGGAAAGGCGCATCGGCCCAGGCTGCTGCGGCAATCGCCAGCAAGCTGGCGGCAAGCGTTTTTTGCAAGTTCATTGGCATCCTTCTCGAATCGGAAACCGGACAAGGGCTGCTGGCTTGAGGCAGGCAGGCGTCAGGCTGGCGGCGCCTCGCGCTCAGCTTCACCAGTAATTCGCCATCAGCTCGCGGCTCCACGCCGGCTGCCGCAGTTCGCCGCGCGGCAGGTAGCCTTCCCATACCGGCTTGATGTCGAGCAGGGGCGTGCCATCCACAGCGTCCAGCCCTTCGACTTCGATGGCAAGCCCATGCACCCCAAGCACGCGGCAGACCGACACGCCGATGCGATTGGGCCGCATGCGCCCGCGCTGGGCGAAGATGCCGACGCTGGGCCAGTCGCTGCGATTGCGCGGATGGCGCGCACCGGTCTCCATCGGCTCGTCGGCATCGACGTGAAAATAAAAGACGACCTCCACATGGGACAGGTCCTCGATGCCCGCCAGGCTATCCGGCGCGAAGCGCGCTGCATCAAGCTCCAGACGCGAGCGGTTGCTTCCCCATCCATCCTTGGTGGCTTCGCGGCGTCCGCCGCGGACGAAGCCGATGGGCGTCATGCGGATTTCAATGGGTGTGCTTTCCATGCCGGTAGTCTCCTAGTTGCCTTGTTGTCTGGTCTGGGCCGCGGGCCGCGCATCGGCCCGGGCATCATCCATGCTGCGGGTGCGCCGAGCGAGCATCAGGCGCCGGGCACTTTTTCCTGGCGCATCGATCTTCCCGATATCGTGCCATGACAGGATGATTCCATGGGTCATTTTCCGCTTTGGCTGCAAGCCGCCTTCTGGGGCTTCGTTGCCGGTGCCGCGCTGCTGATCGGCGCCGGCTTCGGTTACTTCTTCCATGTCTCGCAGCGGGCAATCGCCGCCATCATGGCCTTCGGCAGCGGGGTGCTGATCTCGGCGCTGTCCTTCGAGCTCATGGATGAAGCCTACCGGACCGGCGGCTTCGATGCCACCGCCATCGGCTTCCTCGGCGGCGCCCTGGTCTATACCGCGGCCAACTGGTTCCTCGATCAGCAGGGCGCCAAGCACAGGAAGCGCTCGGGAGAGCAGCAGTCGACCGAGCAGGACAACGAAGGCAGCGGCATGGCGATCGCCGTCGGCGCCCTGCTTGACGGCATCCCGGAATCCATCGTCATCGGCCTCAGCCTGCTGAAGGGCGGCGCCGTGAGCTTCGTCGCGGTGATCGCGATCTTCCTGTCCAACATCCCGGAGGGCCTGTCCAGCGCGGCCGGCATGAAGAAGGCGGGGCGCGGGCCAGGCTACATCTTCGGCGTGTGGGGCGGGATAGCGGTCGTCTCCGGCATCGCGGCGCTGATCGGCTATTCGGTGTTCCGCGACTTCTCCGCGAACGTGGTCGCGGCCACCACCGCCATCGCCGCCGGCGCCATCCTGGCGATGCTGGTGGATACCATGATTCCGGAAGCGTTCGAGGTGGCGCATACTTTCGCCGGCCTCCTCACCGTGGCCGGCTTCCTTGCCGCCTTCATGCTCAGCAAGCTGGGCGGATAGCGCCGCGCATGCAAGGCCGGAGAACGGGCGCCGGACCAAGCGGCTCCGGCGGCAGCGATCTCATTCCGTTGGCTTGCTTGTGGCGACGGTGATCTGCTCGCCGATAGTGAAGGTCATCAGGTCCTGCCCCACCACCAGCGGACCGTCGTAGGTCTTGCGCGTACGCTGCTCCAGCTCCGCCTCGTTCACGCCGAAGAGCACGATGTGCGAATACACCGCCAGGCGCGGCGCAGTTTCGGTGAAGACCTGGCCCGCCATTTCCGGCTCGGTATGGATGCCGACGATATTGCGCACCGCCGGATTGCTCTTCATGACTTGGTCCGATGCCGCCGCCACTTCGTGCACGAGCAGGTCAACGCCCCTGGCTTGCCTGACCAGCGTTTCCGAATATTTCGTATCCCCGGAAAGCACCACGCTGCGGCCCTGGTAATCGATGCGGAAGCCGACCGCCGGTTCCACCGGGCCATGGTCCACCTTGAAGGCGGTGATGGTGACGCCGTCCTTCTCGTACACCACGCCGGCGGTGAATTCCGTCACCTGCACCTGGGAGCCGGGATTCTTGTCGAGGCGGATGTTGATGTCGTAGTCGTAGGCCTGGACCAGGTGCTCCATCATGCGGCGCGTGCCCGCCGGTCCCCATACCCGCAGCGGCTGGCGGCGGCCGCGCAGCCAGCCGGTGAGGTAGAGATCGGGAATGCCGATGGTATGGTCGGAATGCAGATGCGTCAGGAACAGCTTGTCCACGTCGGCGAAGGGAATGCCGAGCGTGTGCAGCCGCTGCATCGGTCCGCGTCCCGCGTCGAACAGGAATTTCTGCGCGCCGGCTTCCACCAGGATGGAGGGGCCGAAGCGGAAGGTCTGCGGCAAGGGGCTGCCGGTGCCGAGCAGACGCACCCGCATCGGCGCAGGCGGCTGGGATTGGGCCGACGTCTGCGCGCCGGCGGCAACCAAAGCGCCGGTCAGCAGCAAGGCCGCCATCGTTCTCAGGATGCGCATCATGATGTCTCCTCCATGTGCGGTGCCGCTCGTCAAGACTCAGGCGGCCTGCGCCGGCGCCGGCTGCCGGGTCGGCACCTGCCAGGCATCGTAGCCGTATACCCAGTCGGCGTTGCCGCCTTCGCGCAGCCAGTTGTTGCCGCGCGAGCCGAGCTGGATGCGGGACGCGCGCTCCAGGCGCTGCGCCTCGTAATGCTGCAGCGCGGCCGACACCTCCTCGCGGCAGCCCACCTTTTCCAGCTCGCGCGCCAGCACCACCGCATCCTCGATCGCCATGCCGGCGCCCTGCGCCATGAAAGGCAGCATCGGGTGGCAGGCGTCGCCCATCAGCGCCACGCTGCCCCGGATCCATGAGGGCATCGGGTCGCGCTCATACAGCGCCGTCTTCAGCACTTCGTCGCAGGCCGCGAGCAGCGCCCGCGCTTCCGGATGAAAAGCGGCATAGCTGTCGCGCAGTTCCTCCACGCTGCCCTGGGTGGTCCAGGATTCGAGATGCCAGGTATCCTGCGGCGTGGTGGCGAAGATGAACACATCCTCGCCGCGGTTGAGCGGGAAGGTGACGATCTGGCTGGAAGGATTCGGCCCCCACCATTTGGTGAAGGCGCCGAGATTGGGCACGCCCGCCACCCTGGCCGCCGGCACCACCGCGCGGAAGGCGACGATGCCGGTGAAACGCGGCTTTTCCGCGCCGAAGATGGCGGTGCGCACGGCGGAATGGATGCCGTCGGCGCCGATCAGCACATCGACCCGATGGGTCCTGCCATCGGTGAAATCGACAGTGACGCCGGCGTCATCTTCGCGCACGGCCGAGGCATGCTTGTCGAACAGCACCTGTTCCAGCGGGAACTGCTCCGCCAGCGCCGCCAGCAGGTCGGCGCGGTGGATGGTGAGCTGAGGCGCGCCATACTTCTGCTCGGCGCTGTCGGCCATTTCCAGGCGCGAGGTTTCCTCGCCGCTGTCCCAGGTGCGGCTGATGCGATGCGTGGGCCGCGCTGCCGTGCGGCGGATTGCCTCGCCGATGCCGAGGCCGTCGAGCGCCCGCACCGCGTTCGGGGTGAGATTGATGTCGGCGCCGACGCGCATGAATTTCTTCGCGTGTTCGAACACCACCACGTCGTGGCCGAAGCGGCGCAGCGCGATGGCTGCGGTGAGTCCGCCGATGCCGGCGCCGACGATGCCGATCTTGAGCTTGTGCATGGTCCACCTTCCTTTTCGTCTGAGAAATGCCGCGCCTGGAGCGGCAACGGTTTGTGCAGGGAGATGGAAAAAATATAGCAGCGATTTTTCAGCTTTGTATAAAATATGAACTGTATGTTCAAATATGAACAGTTTGGCGCAGCGTCTCCTGCCGCAGGGAAACCACGTTGCCGATGCAGCATGGCTGCGCGGCATCGAGTTAATGCAACCATCCGGAAAGGAACGTCGATTGACTTCTTCCAGCCGCAAGACCGACATCGCACAGGACAGCGGCAAGGAAGGCCAGATCGGCCGCGCGCTGCGCCTGGTGCGCCATATCGCCGACGGCGGCAGCACCGCCAATTTGAGCGAAGTGGCGCGCCAGACCGGCCTCAATCGCATCACCGCGACGCGGCTGCTGGCGGCGCTGGAGCAGGAAGCCATCCTGGAGCGCCTGCCGCAGGGCGGCCACCGCATCGGCATCGGCTTCCTGTCGGTGGCCGCCGCCGCGCTTGCCAGCGGCGACATGTTCGGCCATGGCCGCTACCTGCTGGCCCAGCTCAGCGCCAGGCTGCAATGGTCTGCTTATATGGTGGTGCCGGACGGCGCCTGGGTGCTGTACGTGCTGCGCGAGATGCCGGCCACGCCGCTGGTGAGCAACATTCAGCCCGGCAGCCGGATTCCGGCCTGGGAAGTGGCGCCCGGCCGCATCCTGCTGGCGCACCAGCCGCGGGAACGGTGGCGCGAAGCCTTCGAGGCGACGCAGCAGCATGCCCGCAGGAAGCTTGGCTACGCGACGCTGGAGCGGCAACTGAAGCAGGACCGCAAGCAAGGCTGCGCCTGGAATTTCTCCGGTTACGAGTCCGGCATTGCTGCCTGCGCCGCGCCGGTGTTCGATGCCAGCGGCATGGCGGTGGCGGCGCTCAGTGCCGCCGGCCCCGAGCATCATCTCGACCGGGACCGCAAGCGGCGCGAAGCCATCGAAGCGGCAGTCATGGCGAGCGCGGCGCAGTTGTCGCGCATGCTGGGCCACATGCCGCAGGCTCGGGAGCCGGGCCGCGACGATTGATGCGGCGTGCGCCGCCCGCTATTGATTTATGCCGCCACCCGCCGCGGCCAAAGCGGCGATACTGACATTGCAGCCGCTCGTACCGCTTCGACATCCGCCACAGAGGAAGGCACGCCATGAATGCGAGAAAACAGTTCCGCGCCCCGCAGGGATTGAAGCTCAAGGAAAACGCCGCGGGCGAGAAGCCGCTGTCTTCCGGCGACAAGGTCAAGGACCAGGCGCGGGTGGCCGACCTGGCGGAGCAGATTGCCGCCTACCAGGACATCTTCTACGCCGAGCACGGGCGCAAGCTGCTGGTCCTTTTGCAGGGCATGGACACCAGCGGCAAGGATGGCACGGTGCGCGGCGTGTTCGGCAAGCTGGATCCGCTCGGCGTGCGCAGCATCGCCTTCCGCGCGCCGAGCATCGACGAGCGCGAGCACGACTTCCTGTGGCGTGTGCATGCGCAGGTGCCGGCGCAAGGCCAGACGGTGATCTTCAACCGCAGCCATTACGAGGACGTGCTGGTGCCGGCGGTACATGGGAAGATCGATGCGGAAGAATGCAAGCGCCGCTACCGACACATCCGGGAATTCGAGCGCATGCTGTGCGAGACCGGCACGGTGATGGTTAAGTTCTTCCTGCATATCTCGAAGGAAGAACAGCAGAAGCGCCTGCAGGCGCGCCTGATCGAGGGCGACAAGCACTGGAAGGTGGACCTGGGCGATCTGGAGGAGCGGAAGTACTGGGACGATTACCAGCGGCTGTACGAGAAGGCGATCGCCGAGACCGACAGCGATGAAGCGCCCTGGTATGTCATCCCGGCCGACAGCAAGACCCACCGCAACCTCGCCATCGCCGCCATCATGGTGGAGGTGCTGCAGGACATGAAGCTCGCCTACCCGCCGCCCAATCCCGATTACTTCAAGATTCAGGTGAGCTGAGCAGAGCGCATCCGCAGCCGGCATGGAGCGTCCGCCGGCTGCGAGCGTGCGCAGCGGCAGCGTCCCCCTTCGGAGGGACGCTGCAATCGTTGGCCCGACAGTGACAGACGCTTACTTGTCGATGTCCTGTTTCTTCGCCTGGCCGGGCTTCGCGCCGCCGTGGCCGGCCGATTCGCCGCCGGTGTGGCCACGCGCATAGCCGGACGCGCCGCGAGCGGGATTGGCGCTGCTGCCCGAGGCATCGGAGCTGCTCGATCCGCTCGGTCCGCTGGCGCTGGCGCTGGCCCCCGGGCCGCTGCTGCTGGTGGCGGTGCCGCCGCTGCTGTTCCGGGTGCCGGCCGAGGAGCCGCCGGTGCCCAGCGTGGAGGCGCCGACCCCGCTGCCCGTGGTGGCGCTGCCGCCGGTGCCGACCGTGCTGGCGCTGCCCGTGCTACCGGTCCCGCTCGAGCTGCCCGAGCTGCTGCCGGATGTGCCAGTGGTGGTGGAGCTCTGCGCCTTGCGCACGCCGGTGCTGCCGTCGGCATGACGGCCGGCCGCCATGGCGCGGCTCTCGCTGGTGCTGGTGCCGCTGGTACCGGAGGTTTGGGCCTGGGCCGCGCCAGTCATGGCGGCGCCAAGAATGAATGCGCCGATCAGCAGGCGCGACATGCGTGTACGTTTCATGGAAATCTCCTTCGTTTCATCGAAGCGCGAATGCGCGCCTGCCCGGAAAGCCGCGTTCCCGGGCAGAGGATGCTGCCGTCGATTCCAAGCTTCAGCGCCCGGTGATCATCGCCTGCTTAGCAGCGTCCCTGCTTCTCCAGGCCCGGCGGGCAATGCCCGCTCTTGCCGGCGCCATGGCCGCCGCGCTTGCCGGCGCTGTCATCGCTGCCACGGCCAGCTGCGCCGGTGGACATGCCGGAGGACGCCCCGCTGGCGCTGCTGCCGGCGCTGCTGCCGCCTGCGCCCATGGTGGAGGAAGTGCCGGAGCCTGAGGCGCTGCCGCCGGTGCCTAGCGAGCTGGAAGAACCCGAGCCTGTGCCCGAGCCGGCCGAGCTGCCGCCGGTGCCTAATGTGCTGGAGCTGCCGGAACTCCTGTCGCTGCCGGCAGAGCTTCCGCCCGTGCCTAGCGTGCTCGAAGAACCGGAGCCGCTGCCAGAACCCGCAGAACTGCCGCCGGTACCCAAGGTGCTGGAGCTGCCGGAGGCGCCGCCTGCGGAGCTGCCGCCCGTACCCAGCGTGCTGGCCGAGCCCGAACCGCTTCCGGATCCGGCCGAACTGCCGCCGGTGCCAAGCGTACTGGAGCTGCCCGAGCTGCCCCCGGCGGAACTGCCGCCCGTGCCCAGTGTGCTGGAAGAACCGGAGCCGCTGCCCGACCCTGCTGAGCTGCCGCCGGTGCCCAGGGTGCTGGAGCTGCCGGAGCTTTTGTCGCTGCCCGCGGCGCTGCCGCCCGTACCAAGCGTGGAACTGGTCGAACCGCCGCCGGCCGAGCTGCCGCCGGTGCCGAGCGTGCTGCTGGATTGCGCCTGGGCGGCGATCGGACCTGCCGCGATCAGGGCGGCGGCGAGAAGGGAAAGGCCAACTTTTGTGCGTCTCATTCCGTACTCCTTAAGTAACCGAGAAATACATCGTTGCCGGGACGGCTTTGCGGATGGCTTCAAGCAGCCGCTGCGTCTCCTGTTTGCAGGATGTGGCTTATTGACAACTTGCCATCTCACGCGGTTCCGGCGTGCCTGGTAACAAATTGTCAGCTTTGAAAGAGCGTGTTAGGCGGCTTGTCCATGGATCGTCGCTGGGTTAAACGCAGCCTTATGACGCTGCAGAAACCAAGCAGCCTGCACCGGTTCTAAAGGCTTTCATGCCAACACGATGGGACAGCCGGCCGCCGGCATGGCGTCGTCCCGAGGAGCAGCCATGCAGCAGCAGATGTTTCCCGGCTTCAGCGCCGACTGGGAGCGCGCGCCCGAGCCGGACCTCAAGTCGCGCGCGCTGGAGGCGCACCAGCGGTTGTGCGCCCACTACGGCTGCCCGCTTCATTACTTCCACTCGATCGACCCTTTGAGCGAGCTGGTGTCCGCCCTGCTGTCGCACCGCACCCGCAACCGGGATTCGGCCGCCGCCTTTCGCGCGCTGCGCGAGCGCTTCCCCGACTGGGCGGCGGTGCGCGATGCGCCGGTGCAGGAAGTACAGGAGGCGATTTCCACCTGCACCTGGCCGGAACAGAAGGCCCCGCGCATACAGTCGGTGCTGACGGAAGTCGGCCGCCGCCTCAACGGCGAGCTGTCGCTCGACTTCCTGCGCGACTGGCCGGTGGCACAGGCGCGCGCCTGGCTGGAAACGATTCCCGGCGTCGGCCCCAAGACCAGCGCGGCGGTTATCTCCTTCAGCTCGCTGCGCGGCAAGGCCCTGCCGGTGGACAGCCACCATCACCGGGTAGCGGCGCGGCTCGGCCTGATTCCGGAAAGCCTGCCGGTCGGCGCGTCGCACGACGTGCTGGAAGCGCAATTGCCGCCGGACTGGGATGCGCAGCAGGTGTATGACAATCACCAGGTGCTGATGCGGCACGGGAAAGACACCTGCACCTGGCGCGAGCCGAAATGCAGGCAATGCCTGCTGCTCGACATGTGCCCGCATGGGCAGGGGCGCGTGGGAGAGAAGCGGGGGAGCCTGCGGGAAGGGGATCGGCGGGTGCCTTAGTCGGCGTCTGATTGCCTATGGAGCGGCGTTTTAAAGACCATACTCCCGTAGCATTGCCCAGACTTCCTGAATATCGCCATTGAGATCCTGCCTGGTTAGATGTCATCGAATTTCATCGACCGTATCAAACATCGGATCGCCTTTCCGATAAGGCGCATAGACCCAGACTTCTTTCGCGCTGGAGCGCTTCGCCTCCGGGATGTCCTCAGGATACAGGTATAGCTTGCCGCCCAACTGGTAAGACTTGATCTCGAACCCGCCTATGTCGTGCTCCTTGACCATATGACGCATGTCTTCATCGACCCCGGTATAGGTCAAGCAAGTCGACTGATAGTCCGGATAAACTTCCTCATCCAAAATCTGCTTCATTTCTGGATCGAAGTACCTTGCAAAGTCCTCGGCCGGGAATATCTTGACGACCACCTCGCAGTCGGCAGCGAAACCCGGCGCCATGAGCAGGATTTCCTCAATCAAGGATGGGTAACTGATTTCCGGGTCCAAGACTTTGGCTTTCCGGTCTGATGGATGCGGACCGCTGCTCTCAATGATTGCGATGTAGGGGGTGGTCATAATGGCAGGCGCGGACGCAATAACGAAACGGGTTTTGCCACTCAGCTGAACCGCTCGACAGGCAGGTTCATATTCGTACAAGGTTGGCGCTTCTACTTTTCTGCAATCGCTTTCTTCAGCGATCCGATACGGTCCTTACTTCCTTAACAAATGCAATTTAACATGTAGCTAGGGGCGATGTATTAGGTACGTAGCGTAAGCATAATTTTTTACCAACGGCTTCATCCGTAATGACTCCAATTGATCCTCCAGCAGCACGCGTCTGTATCACGTCCTGTCTTTCATGAGGGCTGTCGTAGACATTCACAGGAATGATTACTCATAACACCAATTGAAATTGGGAATCATGGCTGGCAAGGCATATCTTGAATACACAGCAGCACAATTCAAGGAAAGGAAAGTGCCATGACCACCACCTCCAACGCCAAGCGTTCCACCGGCCTGTCTGTGAGCGGCCTGGTTGATGTCCTGGCTAGCACCTTAGCCATGAAGCATGCCGTCTCCGTTGGCCACAGCGTCAGCCGCGAGCAGCTCGACAAGGTTCGCGCGATCGCCGATGCCATCTAAGCCTCGCCGCGCTCGACGCGGACATCCGCGGTAACACTGAAATGCCAGCTTGAATGCTGGCATTTTGCTTTGCATCTATGGTTCGTTGCCGGTTGCAGCCGGCTGTGCGGGGATGCTTTCTTATGCCGTGCTGAATTGCCCGTTGCTTCCCCTTGGCTGCCAGATGCGCACTATCAAGCTTATGGAAGTGACCTGCCCAGTCTCTTCTGGCAGACGAACGGTTGTCCTTGCTGCTGCCAGATCACCCCAATCATGCCTGGTGCATGGACTTCGTGCATGATGCTCTGGCCGATGGCATGCGCATTCGGTGTCTGAACCTGGTCGACGACATCACCATCCTGCCTCCTGCGCGCCCGCATTGGAACGACACGTCGCGCAGGCGACGATCATTCACCAACCCGCGCTTGGCAGCATCAAGATCTCGTTGTCGTTTTGACGTCAACGCTTGCCTTGATGGCGTTCGAGTAGGGGCAAGTACCATGCGTCGTCTCAACGAGCCGACTGGCTTCCTCAGCCGGTAAGCCAGGAAAACTTGACTCGCTTGCTCCGGATATCAATACAAGGGAAGCCCAATTGAGACAGGGCCTGCCGCCGAAAACTTCTTTTCAATCCGAAGCATAAGAAAGCTCGCAATAGCGAGCTGCTCATCGACAAATGCGAAGCGGACCTCGGGACACGATGCGGAGCGCCATCGAAGACACAGGATCCATTCAAGAATTTGAAAAGGGGCTGCCCAGTGCATGGGTAACCCCTTTTCATCGTAGTGCCGGTTCAAGCAGCCGTGGCGTTTTTCAAATCGAAGCGATCCAGGTTCATCACCTTGGTCCAGGCCGCGACGAAGTCCTGCACGAAGTGGGCTTCACCATCGCGCGCCGCATACACCTCAGAGAGGGCGCGCAGCTGTGCGTTGGAGCCGAAGATCAGGTCAGCCAAGGTGGCCGTCCAGCGCCGTTCTCCCGTTTTCCGATCCGTGCCTTCGAACACGCCGGGCGAGCCTTCCACCTTCTTCCATGCCGTACGCATGTCGAGCAGGTTGACAAAGAAATCCGGCGTCAGCGTACCTGGGCGATTCGTGAACATGCCATGCTGTACATGGTTGGCATTCGCGCCGAGTGCCCGCATGCCGCCAACGAGCACGGTCATCTCGGGCGCCGTCAAGGTCAGCAAGCTCGCCTTGTCGATCATGCCGTTGGCCACATGCTCTTCTCCGCCTTTCCGCACATAGTTGCGGAAGCCATCGATTGCCGGCTCCAACACCTCAAATGAATTGACGTCCGTCTGCTCCAGAGAGGCATCGGTGCGTCCAGGGCTGAAAGGCACATTGATCTTGTGCCCGGCTTTCTGCGCAGCGGCTTCCACTGCAGCACAGCCACCCAGAACGATCAGGTCGGCCAGCGAAATCTTTTTGCCGCCGCCAGCCGAACCATTGAAGTCTTTCTGAATGTCTTCCAGCTTGGACAGCACCTTTGCCAATTCGGCCGGCTCATTGGCTTCCCAGTCTTTCTGCGGGGCCAGTCGAACGCGCGCGCCATTGGCGCCGCCGCGCAGGTCGCTGCCCCGGAAGGTGGAGGCGGAAGCCCATGCCGTCTTGACCAACTGCGGAATCGTCAAGCCCGAGTCGAGCACTTTCTTTTTCAGCGCCGCGACGTCCGCATCGTCGACCAGGGGATGATCGACAGGCGGCACCGGGTCCTGCCAGAGCAGATCTTCCTGCGGCACCAAGGGGCCGAGGTAGCGGACCTTGGGACCCATGTCGCGGTGCGTCAGCTTGAACCAGGCGCGGGCGAAGGCATCCGCAAACTCCTGCGGGTTGGCCATGAAGTGACGCGAGATCTTTTCGTACGCCGGATCGACACGCAGCGCCATGTCAGCCGTGCTCATCATCGGCTGGTGCAACTTCCCGGGGATATGCGCGTCCGGCACGTTGCGTCCTGCCTCGCCCTTGGGTTTCCACTGGTGCGCGCCGGCCGGACTCTTGGTCAGCTCCCAATCGTGGCCGAACAGGGTTTCGAAATAGCTCATGTCCCATCGGGTTGGGGTCGGTGTCCAGGCGCCCTCCAATCCACTTGTGATGGTGTGCGCGCCGATGCCGGTTTCATAAGCGTTCTTCCATCCGAAACCCAGTTCCTCGACGTTCGCGGCTTCCGGTTCGTGGCTGACGTGGTGGGCCGGACCAGCGCCGTGGCATTTGCCGAAGGTATGCCCGCCGGCGACCAAGGCGACCGTCTCGTAATCATCCATCGCCATGCGGCCGAAAGTATCGCGGATGTCTCGCGCCGATTTGGCGGGATCGGGATTGCCGTTCGGTCCTTCCGGATTCACGTAGATCAAGCCCATCTGCACTGCGGCCAGCGGCTTGGCGAGTTCACGGTCGCCGCTGTAACGTTCGTCACCCAGCCAGGACGATTCCGGGCCCCAGTCCACAGGGGTCGGTTCCCACACGTCTTCGCGGCCACCGCCGAAGCCGAACGTCTTGAAGCCCATGGATTCCAGCGCGACGTTGCCCGCCAAGATCATCAGGTCGGCCCAGGAGAGCTGTTTGCCGTACTTTTGCTTGATCGGCCAGAGCAGGCGGCGCGCTTTGTCCAGATTGCCGTTGTCCGGCCAGCTGTTAAGCGGCGCAAAGCGCTGCTCACCGGAACGAGCACCGCCCCGGCCGTCGAAGATGCGATAAGTGCCGGCAGCGTGCCAGGCCATGCGGATGAAGAAGGGACCGTAATGGCCATAGTCGGCAGGCCACCAGTCCTGAGAATCGGTCATCAGCGCATGCAGGTCAGCGACGACGGCCTTCAGGTCCAGCTTCTGAAATTCCTTTTTGTAGTCAAAATCCTCCAGCATGGGGTCGCCCAGTTTTCCGTGCTGGTGCAGCATGCTGAGGTTCAGCTGATCGGGCCACCAATGTGCATTGGTACGGGTTTGCTTTTTCTGGTGTGCGACTGGGCACTTTGCTTCTTCGGACATGAGCGTTCCTTTGACGAATAAAGTTCGATAATGGATTTCGAAGTCGAAATCCATTATCTGCACTGAAAAATGAGATCGAAAGATCCAAATCTGATGGGTGTTTCGGTATGGCCGACGCGATATGGCATCGAGTCGAATTCAAATCCGCGGATGATAGGCCTGGTGGCCACGCCTTGTAACGCAGAAATAACCGATCGCGGTTCGGTATCCCTTATCGGCGCCATGGAAAACGAAACTTGTTCTTGCAGCTTGAAATTTACAGCTTCGAGCGCTTCGCGTTTCAGAGGACCGATTTCTCATCTGGCGTCGATGCGCCTTGCTCACGCTTGACGGCATTGCGGCGTGCCACCCAATAGGTCGCCCCCACGGGTCCATAGCGCTCTTCATGGAGTTCGCCCCGCTCAAGCGTGAACGTGTCCCCCGGAAGCAGGTGACGTGTCGTCCCTTTGCATGTCAACCACATTTCGCCCTGCACGACCACGGCCTCCGCATCGAAAGGATGGCTGTGAGTACCCTGCTGCGAATTCGGCTCCCAACGCCGTTCCAGCGCTTCGTCGTGTCCACTGGCAAGTGCTTCCCGTTCAAAAGTTTTGAAATCGATTTTGTTCACGCTCTGCTCCTTGATTGAGTGGACATTTGATCAACGTGGAAAAGCAATCACACGGTATCCGGCAGCAATCAGCGCCGGCACCTGAGCCTCCCACGAGCGGCCGCTCAACGGCCAGCCGTGAATAATGACGACGGCCTTTCCGTGGCCATAGTCTTCGTAATGAATTTCGATTGGACTGGTCGCTTCCTTGCCGACTGTCAACCTGGGCATCCCGGGTCCCCTGAAAAGGTAAACGGTTAGCTAAAACACAAGATGTCTAAGACACACGACCAGCATAGCCAGTTCTACGGCATGGGGAAAATTGATTAATTTTATTTACTTGATAGGGTTACAACTGCACTTCCGAGTGAGGGATTGATGATCCGGAGTAAAAGCAAACTGAAAGGGAAAAGCTGATCCGCGTAATCTCACAAGCGCCAGCGAGGATGCTTTGCCGAGGTTGCTGAATGCCGGACTGGCCGCTTTTGGCCGCGCTCTGAAATATGTCCAGCTTCGCATCGCGGCAGAATCCGAGACCGGTTAACAGGTCGAATCCGGTTTGTCACAAGTGACGATTCATTGAGCTACAACGGCACATCGTGTCCGAAATGCGGATCGAGGCTGCCCGTCTCCGCCAGTTCCTGCACCTCGGCGCGCGGGCTGTGCGCCTTGCCCAGCACCTCGCGCACGCGTTGCTCCCAGAGCTGCTTGTCGGTGAGCGGATTGTCGGGGTTGGCGGTGAATTCCTCGCGCTGCCCGAACAGGCGGCGCGCTTCGTCCAGCGGCAGACCGAGGGCCCGCGCCATCGGCAGAGCGGCCGGCACGCTGGCCGAGCCTTCGCCGCGGTAAAGAATGGCGCTGCCGTCCTCCGTCAGTCTCAGGCCGCGTTCGATGAAGCGGGGATGCTGGGCCAGCCAGCCTTCCGGTGAACAGACCGTACCGTCATCCAGCGTCGGGCCCTTGATGCTGCGCGGCGCGCCGAAGCGGATGGCGTCGTCCGGGATGCCATCGATGATGGCGAAGGCTTCGCTCAACAACGCCCTGGTGTCAGCATTCATGCGCCATTCTCCTCGCGAGGTGGGATGCCGCTTACTATATCGTCAAGGTCTTGCGCCTTCAACGCGAGCGGCGAGAAGCATGACCCCGCTCATGCGCGTCCGCGCCTCTTGCTCTACGCCTGATTTGATTTCCGATAAACGACTTTTCCACTGGAACTATTTCCCGCCGTAACTCACTAACGGTTCTATCGAAAGAGGACCATGAAGCTGAGCACCACGGATATCAAGATGCTAAGCAGCGCGCTCGACATCGAGCGCTACCGCAAGACCCGGGAAAAAGCCCATCCCGACACGCCTTACAACAAGCTGGTCGACAAGTTCTTCGCCAACAAGCCGGTGACGCTGCCGGAACTCAACGGCGCCTGTGAGAGCGAGGCCGCCTGCTGGGCCTACGTGCATTCATTGCTGCGCATCTTCCCGATGCATGCCGCCATGGCGCTGGAAGGCGAATGGAACGGCCAGGCGATTGCCAACGGCATGGTGCTGGCGCATGCGGTGACGCGCGCGACCGTGTTCCTGCCCCTGGACGCCTTCGTCTTCGTGTTCGCCACCCTGCTGCGCCACTCGCGCGACGGCGGCATCTCCTTCGCCCAGGTCGCCAAGTCGGCGGCCCAGGAGAAGGCACTGGACGACAACTGGTACGAGATCTTCAGCGGCTGGATCGGCGACGTGATCGTGTCGCGCGAGCGCACGCTCGACCTGGCCATGCATACCGCCGGCGTACGCTTTGCCGCCATCGGCGAGCTGCTGGCGGCGCCGGCCGACAGCCTGACGCCTGCGGGCCGCGACCAGGCTTGCGTCGCGCTGGTGAAGGAGCTGCTGCTGGGCGAACGCAGGCTGGCATCGACGCCAGCCCGCCGTACCCGCGCGGTGCTGACGGAGCAGGCAGCACGCTCCTGACCGCGCTGTTGGAACAGGCAGCCCGCTGCCGCCCCTGCCGGAGAATCGACACGGCGGATGACTGGTAAGATCGTCTTCATCGACGATGGTTTCGGGAGGACGGCATGGGCAGCGAGCGCCGGAAATACGATGTTCTGATCGCCGGCGGCGGCATCGTCGGCTGCTATGTTGCCTACTTCCTGAAGCAGCGCGCGCCGGCGATCGAAGTCGCGGTGGTGGAGCCGGACGCGACCTACGAATACGCCTCCACGGTGCGCGCCTCCGGCGGCGCCCGGCGCCTGTTCTCCTGCCCGGAGAACATCGAGATGTCCAACTTCAGCATCGAGCGCATCCGCCATTTCGCCGCCGAGATGGCGGTCGGCAACGAGCCGGCGCCGATAGACTGGGTGGAACAGGGCTATCTCTTCATCGTGGCGGGCGATGCCGCGATGCGCATGCTCGAGGAAAATGCCCGGGTGCAGCAGTCGCTCGGCGCCGATGTCCGCATGCTGGACCGCGACGGACTGCGCAGCCTGCTGCCATCCATGCATGTGGACGACCTCGACGGCGGCGCCTGGTCGCCCGGCGATGGCTGGTGCGACCCGAACGGCTTCCTCCAGGGCACCCGGCGCAAGGTGAAGTCGCTCGGCGTCGAATTCATCCAGGACCGCGTCAGCGGCTTCGTGCTGAACAACGGCCGCATCAGCGCCGCCGCCCTGGGCGGGGGTGGCGTCATCGAAGCCGATCATTTCGTCAATGCCGCCGGCGCCTGGTCGGCCCAGGTGAGTGCCATGGCCGGCATGGCGCTGCCGGTGTCGCCGCTGCGCCGCTTCGAGCATTACTTCACCGGCCATCGCCAAATAGAGCCGCTGCCCTACGTGAAGGACCTGCAGCGCCTCGCCTTCCGCTCCGAGGGCCGCGGCTTCTCGGGCGGCCTGGTCAATTCGAATGAGCCGCGCGGATTCAACTTCGATGTCGACCACCGCTATTTCGACGAAGTGGTGTGGCCGGCCCTGGCGCACCGCTTCCCGACGGCCTTCGGGGGCGTGAAATGCCACCGCACCTGGTCCGGCCTGTACGAGCAATGCGAGCTGGACGGCAATCCCATCATCGGCACGTGGACGGGAAATCATGAGAACTTTTATGTGGCCGCCGGGTTCTCCGGCCACGGCATGATGCATGCGCCGGCGGCCGGCCGCGCCATTGCCGAACTGATCGATGCCGGACGCTTCGAAACCATCGACCTCGGCCGCCTCGGTTATGAGCGCGTGATGAAAAACGAGCCTTATCGGGAGCGCGGCATCCTGTAACGGCGGAACGCGCTGCGCCAGCCTCTTCTCGCGCTATCGGCGCCGACGCGGTACCATCCCGGCGCGATCACAGTCGACAGGAAGGACGATGAGCTTGCCACCCCTATCCCCCGAAACCATCATGCAGCTGGCCGAAGCGTCTGCCGTCGTTTCCGTGGCGTGCGCCTGCGCGAGGCAGCCGCATGCCAGCTGGGAGAGCCAGTCCACCAGCTTCCCCGAGGAGCTGCTGCAGCCGCTCGGCCGGGTGGCTTCCGAGGCCGACGAAGAGCCGACGGTGCGCGAGCATCATCCGCACGGCACCAACCTCTGGTCGCCGGATGCGCCCATCGCCCTCAACTACTATCCGGCCAACCGCAGCGAAATCTGGCAATGCCGCCAGTGCAGCCGCTGCTATCTGCGCTATACCGAATACGGCGGCTACTACGTCGACCGCCGCATCCGCGCCCTGCAGCCGGCGCTGATCACGCTCGCCCCTGCCGGCACCGAGGACTGATGCCATGAGATGGCGCCGGGCGGTGCTGGCGTGGCTGTTGATCGCCGCCGCGGAGTCGGTGCATGGCACGCTGCGCCGCCTCTTCCTGGAGCCGATGATGGGCGACCTGCCGGCGCGCCAGTTGAGCGTGGCCACCGGATCGCTCATCATCCTGCTCATCGCCTGCCTGTGCATACGCTGGATCGGCGCCCGCACCCTTCCCTTGCAGATCGGCACCGGCCTGCTCTGGGCGGGCTTGATGCTGGCCTTCGAGTTCGGGCTTGGCCTGGCGCTCGGCTACGACCGGGCGCGCATCCTGTCGGATTACGATCCCGCTCGCGGCGGCTTCCTGGCGGTCGGCATCGCCTTCATGGTCATGTCGCCGGTGCTGGCAGCACGGCTGCGTCATTTCGGTTGAGCGACGCAGCGCAAGCGGCGGCCATTGTTTGCCGTGGGTATTGGCCTTGGCCGCCGCTGCCGGGCTCGAACTGTGGAATCGTCTCTGCCCGAAATACCGTGCCAGCCAATACCGGCAATACTTGTCAGCCTGATGAAGCGGGCCGGCAGCAAGCCTCGAAAGAAGCGGCATCTCCTTGCATGGAGAATGACACACACTTCATCGGCTTGATGATGTGTCGTTCCCGATTCATAAAGGCCGATTCAACGCCTTTGGACACTCGTCGATAACGCTGCCCGCTCACCCATAGCCATCCTCCTGTCGATGAGTCGATGATAGGTTCAGCAGCTTTCGACTCCCGCGCATTTGCACACTCCACGTTCATGGCAAGCAGTACAGGTGATGAACGATCCGAAAGAAGGGTCTTTCGCCGGTCCGCTTTAGGCTACTGGACAAACTTCCCAAAAAATCAGGAGCGGAAATTCCGCCTTAAGACGGTGCCGCGGCAGAAAAGACATGGGGTAATTCCTCAAGGCCGCCCTGCGTTACAGCGGCGTCGCGAATCGCGGCATACCTTCTGACCCATCGCAATCTCCCGCCATCCATACGCAAAACCTTTGATCCCGATGCGTCCCGCACGGCTGTGCAATTGGTTTTTGCCAATGCATGCCATGGTCGCCGACGAAATACTGTCGTCTGCAACCGGCGATGCTCGTCCGGTTTTCCGACAACCTTCATTACTCAAGGAGCCCGAGATGCTCGAGAAAAAGAAAATCGCGGTGCTGGTTGCCGCCGCGATGCTGGTTGCAGCATGCGGCGGCGGAGGCGGCGATGGCAGCTCAAGCACGACTGCCGTCAATACCTCGGCAACCGGAAACCGCACTGCCACCGATACCACCGGCAGCGGCACTACGACCACCGGAACCGGCAGCGGCACCTCCACCGGCGGCAGCACCGGCTCGGGCACTGCTGCCAGCCCCGCCACCGACCAGCAGCTCGCCGGCTACCTGGCGCTGGTGGCCGAGCAATTGGTTTACATCAAGCGCGACCGCTCCATTTACTTTCCGGTTGGCCTGACCGACTTCGAAGGCGCGACCGGCATGTACGATTTCGCCTCCGGCAGCAAGGATGGCGATGCCACCGCGCCGGTGCCGGCATCGGCGATCGCGCCGGCGGCGCCGTTGGCCGCTTTCGGGTTCCGCGTCGAAAAGGTGGTGCAGCGCACATCGGCGAGCCAGGCGGTAGCCAACCAGACGGTGGTCGGCCGCGTTGCCTTCGAACTGACCGAGCTGCCCGGTTCCCAGGGCATCGGCGCCGGAGAAGTGGCGGAAAGCATGAAGTTCGTGATCGACAAGGTGGAGCTGCAAAGCGATGCCAATGGCGAGCTGACGTCGGCACGCGCGCTGGACGGCGCCCAGCTCTACGTCTACGGCCGCAACGCAGCCGGCGTCGAGGTGCGCGAAACCCTGCCGGTGCCAGCCGGATCGGTGCGTCTGCTGCCGCTGTGGCAGCTGCTCGACCATGAGGGCGACACCACCAGCATCGTGCTGCTGGTCGATCTGGAAAACGCCTTCTCGCAGGCAGGCTCGAAGCTGGCCGCCCTGGAAAACATCGCCGGCCACTTCTCGATGCAGGCAACGCTTTCCTCCGTGCCGCTGGTGCGGCCGGCCACCGCCACCGTCGCGCAGCGCAACCTGGTCGGCCAGTCCATCACCGTCAACAGCCAGCCGGCGGTCAGCGGCGGCGGCGTGAGCGGTTCCGCTTGGGTGCGCATGTATCCGCCACAGTAAGCTTCTCTTCGGTATTGATGTGCGAAAGCGGCCATTGCGCCGCTTTTCGTTTCTTGCCGGCGGCGGCGGCATCCGCTTTGCGGTAACCTTGGCGCCCGTCCCAAACAGGCACACCACGCTGTCGCGTGTTCCTTCCGATGACCGCTTCCTCCCGCGCCGCGCCGCCCGCTTCCCGCCCGACCGCCTTCGCCAGCCTGCGCACCGCGCTCTATGCCGCCGTGGTGCTGTGCCATGTGGCGGCCGGCATCCTGGGAGTGCATTCGTTGCAGCCCCTGCTGTGGGTATTGTCGGCACTCGCCATCCTGGTGTCGCTGCCGGCAGCCGGCCGCTCGGCGCGTGCGCTGTGTCTGGTCTTCCTCGTCGCCGGCAACTGGATGCTGCTGCGGGCCAGCGTCGGCTGGCAAGCGTATCTCGGCGCCTACGCGCAAATGGCCTACCTGCTGGCGCTGTTCGCCGTGCTGCCGGTGCTGTCGGTGCCGGTTCGCCTCGGCGGCTACAGCCAGGCGATACAAGCGGCCCTGCAGCGCCGCGTGCGCCGCGTGTTCCAGCTCAACTGCCTGGTCACCCTGCTGGCCTTCATCTGCGGCTCCTTCATGAGCCTGGCCGCGGTGCCGATCATGATGACGGCCATGGCGCCGGCGGTGGCCGCCTACCCCATCAGGAACCGCGAGCGCTTCATCGCCGTCTCGGCCATCTCGGGCTATGTGCTGCCCATTTTGTGGACGCCGGTGTCGGGCGTGGTGGGCGTAGTGCTGCACAACCTGCGGGTGGACTGGCTCGACGTCTTCCCCATCCTGTTCGGCCTGAGCCTGGCCAGCCTGGCGGCGAATTGGCTGGCGTTTCATCTGATCGAAGCGAAAGGCGGCGGGGATCGGGCAACCGGTTTTGAAGCAGCCCCGAACGGCCCGTCTGCGCCGCTGGGCAAGCTGGTGCAGATGGGCGTGGCGATCCTGCTGCTGGTGACGGCTATCGTGCTGGTCGACCGCTGGACCGGCATCGGCCTGCTGGCGGTGGTGACGGTGCTGGCGCTGCCCTTCGCCTTCGGCTGGAGCGCCTTGCTGGGCAAGCCGGGCGAATTCATCCATGAAACGCGGCGGGAGATGGCGCAGCGGCTGCCGCGCATGGCCGACCAATTCGCCATTTTCCTCGGCGCCGGTTTCGTTTCCGCCGCGATGCGGCTGTCGGGCGCCGACCACGAGGCCAACCTGATGTTCCTGCGCCTGCACGACCTGGTCGGCACGACGCCCTTCCTGCTGTTGCTGCCGCTGATGGCGCTGGCGGCTTCCTTCGTCGGCGTGCATCCATTGGTGGCCATCGCCCTGCTCGGCGAGTCCCTCAGGCCCGAGGCGCTGGGCATCGGCGCTAGCCAGCTCGCCGTGGCGATGATAGGCAGCGCGGTCGTCACCTACATGCTCGGCCCCTTCAGCGGTACGCTGGGCCTGGTGCAGGCCATCAACCGGGTGCCGTCGTTCCGGCTGTCGCTGTGGATGGCGCCCTATGCTGCGGTCTACCTGGCGCTGCTGGCGCTGGCAATCCTGGCGGCATGAGGCGCCCGGTCAGGCTGGGTCGCCGGCATCGCCGGAGGGCGCAAGCCGGAACAGGCTGCCAGAGTGGATGGCGCTGGCCAGCACATCGGCGCCCAGGCCGTGGCGGGCTGTGGTGATGTAGAGCGTGTCGAGGTCATCGCCGCCGAAGGCGAGGTCGGTCGGCTGGGGCACGCTGAGGCCGGCCACCCTGTCGATATTGCCGTCCGGCGCGATGCGCAGCACGCTCCAGCCATCGCGCATGGCGGTCCACACGCCGCCCTCGGGATCCACCGCAATGCCGGCGATGATCCCGGAGGCGCGTGGAATGCTGGTCAGCCTGCGCACCACCGTTTCGCCCGGCCGCATGACCAGGATGGCGCCGCTGTCCGGTGCGGCCGCATACAACAGTCCCTGGCGCGCGTCCCAGCACAAGGCGCCGATGGCTTCGCCGGGACGCCATTGCGGGTGCAGCCCGGACTCCGGCACCCATTTGCCGATGGTCCAGCGGCCGCTCTCCTCCCGGCGCGCGGCCCACAGCAGCCCGGCGTCGCCGGCGCACAGGCTGTGCGGCAACGCGGTCGCCGTCGCCACGGCATGCAAGGCGCCGCTGGCGGGATCGATCTGCCAGCAGCCTTCGGCGGTCAACGCCAGCAAGCCGGCGCCATGCGGCACCAGTCCGAGGATGGACGCCGGCAGCGTGGCGAGTTCGCGCTCGCCGTCCTCGTCGCGGCAGCGGACGGCCGGCTTCAGCGCGTCGGCCCAGTACAGCGTGCGGCGCCGGCCGCACCAGTGCGGGAAGGCGCCATGCGCGGCCTGCTCCCCGTCGAGCGCCTGCGGCGTTTCCGCCGGCAGGACCCGCGTAGCGGTCAGCTGCGCGCCGATGCGGCCCGCGGCTTCCGCCAGCTCCGGCCCGAGCAGACCGAGGCGCTCGCGCGGCAGACGATAGGCCGGCCCGGAAATGCTGATGGCGCCGCGAACCTGCCCGGCGCTGTCGATGATGGGCGCACCGACGCAGCGGATGCCGCCGACGCTTTCCTCGTCGTCGATGGCGTAGCCGCGGCAGCGTGTGAGGTCCAGTTCGGCGCGCAGCCGGCGCATGTCGGTGGTGGTGCGGGCGGTGAGCGCCTGCAGGGACAGCTTGCGCAGCAGCGCGTCCCGCGCCGACGCATTCATCGCCGCCAGGATCGCCTTTCCCTGACTGGTGCAATGCAGGGGCTTGCGCTCGCCAAGCGGAAAATGAACCACGTCGCGGTGAGCGCCGTCGCAGCGTTCCAGGGCCAGCACCTCGGCGCCCTTGAGCACCGCGAGATAGGCGCTTTCCCCGGTGAGGTCGCGCAGCGCCCGCAGTTCGGCGCCGGCCGCGCGGGCGAGATCGGAGACGTCATAGGTCTGTCGCCCCAGCTCGAAGCAGCGAAAGCCGAGCTCGTAGACACGGCGCTGGGAGTCGCGCCGGATCATGCCGCGCGCCATCAGCGCCGACATCATCCGGTGCAGCGTGGTGCGCGGCAGGCACAGCCGCTCCGACAGCTCCACCTGGCTCACGCCGCCCGGGGCGGCGGAAATGGCATCCAGGATATCGAGCGCCTTGTCGAGGGATGCGGTGCCTTCGATGACGGTCTTTGACATGGCGGGCATTCGTGTTCAATGGTTCTTGTCTGTGCGGCACCAACAGGTTCACCAGCCGTCATCGGAGCTGGTTCGCGACTTGGGCGGTGCACGGGTCTCTTCTGAATCGAACTCGTCCGGGAGAACAGGATTCGACCGGGGTCGATGGTAGCGCTTTCAGTCGGTGTGATGCTTTCAGTTTGCTTTCAGTGGGGCGTAGCGAGGGTTTCGCAGAGCACTGCTCTGCGCTCGCGAAGCCGGGCAGGCTTGCAAGCCTGCCCGTGGGGTGCAGCAGGGAATTCGCGACGCATGCGTCGCGCCTGCGGAGCCGGGTGCGCTTGCAAGCGCACCCGTGCGGTGAGGTCGCGCAGTAAAGGACACTCCTCCCCCTTCAAGGGGGAGGCCGGGAGGGGGATGGGTTTCTTCTGCATTCAATGGGCGTTCTTCACACGCATCAGAAACCCATCCGCGACTTCACTCTAGGTTGCCGCGACCGCGCCTTCGTAGCCGAAGATGGGACCTCTTTGCAATTAATGAATTTCCCTTTAGTGCGGAAGAAACCCATCCCCCTCCTAACCTCCCCCTTGAAAGGGGAGGGAGCTTCCTTTTTGGCGCGACCTCACCCACGGGTGCGCTCGCAAGCGCACCCGGCTTCGCAGGCGCACCGCATGCGGTGCGAAACCCCTGCTGCGCCCCCACGGACAGGCTTGCAAGACTGAACGGCGTCGCGAATCCCGTTACGCGCCTTCCGGCTTGATCTGCGCGCGCGCGATCACCGGCTTCCACCGCGCCTGTTCCATCTTGATGAACTTGTCGAAGTCCGATGCGCTGTTCCCCACCGGGATCGCTGTATCGGCTGCGAGGCGCTCCGTCACCGCCGGCGACTTCACCGCCTTGATGGCGTCGGCTTCCAGCTTGGCCACGTGGGCCTTGTTCCACTTGCTCGGCGCCAGCAGGCCGTACCACTGGGTCATCTCGAAACCGGGGAAGCCCTGCTCCGCCACGGTCGGCACGTCGGGCAACTGCGGCAAGCGCTGCAGGGTGCCGGTCCCGATGCAGCGCAGCTTGCCGGTCTTGATGAACTGCAGAATGGCAGGCGCGCCCACTGCCGCCGCCTGCAGCCGGCCGGCCATCAGGTCGGTGAGCATCGGGCCGGTGCCGCGGTAAGGCACGTGCAGCACGAAGGTGCCGCTGACCATCTTCAGGTATTCGAAGGCAAGGTGGCCCGAGCTGCCATTGCCGGCCGAGCCGTAGTTGAGCTGGCCCGGCTTGCTCTTTGCATACGCCACCCAATCCTTGATGTTCTTCACCGGCAGGTCCGGATGCACCACGTACAGGCTGGGCACCTTCGACAGCAGCGTGACCGGCACGAAGTCGCGGTTGGCGTCATACGACAGCTTCGGGAAGATGAAGGGGTTCACCGCCAGCGTGCCGGTATGGCCGAGGATGAAAGTGTGTTCGTCCGTGCTGTTGGCCACTTCCTGCATGGCGATGTTGCCAGCGCCGCCGGGCTTGTTTTCGACGTAGACGTTCTGGCCGATGGTCTTGGCCAGCTCGGCGGCCACCGAGCGGGCCACGATTTCGGAGCTGCCGCCGGGAGCGAACGGCACCACCAGGCGCAGCGGGCGGCTCGGCCAGGCGGCGTCGGCGAACGAAGCCAACGGATGTCCGGCCAGGGCGGCGGCACCGGCAGCGGTGAGGAAACGGCGGCGGGTAAAGTTAGCGTGATTCATGGGCTTTCCATTCGTGTTGCGTTGTGATGTTGCCGGACAGACTCCGGCGGCGATGCCGCATGCGAGCAAAGCTGGACCGCATGCCGCGTGAAAGCTTGAAACGGGGCTTCAACCTTCGAAGCCATACAGCCGGAATGGCGCCTCGTGCAGCATGGCGTCGACCTGAGACGGCGACGCCTCCGGCAGGTGCTGTCGCAGCGTTTCGAGGCAGGCCGGATAATTCCTTCCCGCCTCATGGTTGGTCCAGGGCCAGTCGCTGCCCCACAGCAGCCGCTCGGCGCCGAGATGAGCGAGGTAGTAACGTGCATAGCGTGCCGCATCTGCGCCGCGCAAGCGGTACGACGCCGAGAGCTTGACGTAGACCGCACGCCGATCCGCCGCAGCGACGATGGCTCTGGCACCGGGACAGACCTCGGCGGCACCGGGGTCCGGCAGGCCGAAATGGTCGACCACCAGCGCCAGCGGCAATGAACCCAGCGATGCCAGCAGCCGCGGCCAGTGCTCGCCCAGGCACTGCACTTCCAGGTGCCAGCCCATTTCGTGCAGCCGGAAGAACAATCCCTGCCACGCCGGCTGAGCGTAGGGCGAGAACGACTGCACACCGATCAGGTTCAGGCGGATGCCGCGCACACCGGCGGCATGGGCCTGCGCCAGCAGCGCCTCGGGCACACCGGCATCGACCACGATCACCCCGCGCAGGCGCTGCGAATGCAGCCGCATCTGCGCCAGCATGTAGCTGTTGTCGGTGCCCAGGAAGCTCGGCTGCACCAGGACGCCATGCGTTACGCCGGCGCCTGACCAGGCAGCCATCCATTCTTCCAGGCGGGCATCGTAATCCGGGCGGTAGCGGGCACCATCGACCATGGCAAGATTGCTCAGGAAAACATGGGCGTGGGTGTCGACAATGGGCATGACAGCGGTTGACCTCGAACTGATCCGGCGGCTATTATAGTCCTATAGAGGACTAAACCTCAATAAGACCGAAAAGCAAAACTTCACGGGATGAACCATTGAGAACCATGCAAGCCGCAGCCGATCCACGCCTGCCGCGCTATGAGCAGATCCGGGAACACCTGCGCCGCCGCATCTTCGCCGGCGAGTGGGCGCCCGGCGCGGCGTTGCCGGCGGAAACCGAGCTGGCAAAGGAATATGAAGTGGCGCTCGGCACCATGCGCAAGGCGATCGAGCTGATGGTGGACGACGGCCTGATCGAGCGTCTGCATGGCAAGGGCACCTTCGTGCGCGGCGAGCTGCAGCAGGCGTCGATGTTCCGCTTCTTCCGTTTCCGCCGGGATGCAGACGACGCCAGTCCGGTGGTGCCGCATACCGTGATCCACGCCCTGCAGGAAGCCACGCTGGATGACAGGGTAGCGGAGCGGCTGTCGCTGGGCCGCGCGCGGCGCGGCATTTTCATTCTTCGCTCACGCGAACTGCCCGAAGGCTCGGGCCTGCTGGAGCGTATCTGGCTGCCCTATCCGCCCTTCCGCGAACTGCTGAAGCTGCAGCCGAAGGACATGCCTGACCTGCTGTACCCGTTCTACCGCAGCCGCTGCGGGGTGGTCATCGCCCGCGCCAGCGAGACCATACGCTTCGCCACCCTCGGCCGGGACGACGCGGCGCTGATGGGCATGGCGAAAGGCGCGCCGGTGGCCGTGATCGAGCGCACCGCTTTCAGCCTGACCGGAGAACCGGTCGAATTCCGCATCACCCAGGGCGATGCGGCAAAGTTTTATTACAACGTCGAGATCAAATAAAGGAAATCCGATGAGGAGCATGTTCATCCGCGCCGCCGGCGCCACCCTGCTGGCCGCCCTCAGCCTCGGCGCGTCGGCCCAGTCCTACCCGGCCAAGCCGGTGCGCATCGTGGTCACCTATCCGCCCGGCGGCGGCGCCGACGTCATGGCGCGCCTCATCGCGGAAAAGCTCACCGCCTCGCTGGGCCAGACCTTCGTCGTCGAGAACAAGCCCGGGGCCAGCGGCCAGATCGGCGCCCAGAGCGTGCTGCAAGCGCCGGCCGACGGCTACACCCTGATGGTGGATGCTTCCTCCTATGCGGTGAACCCGGCGCTGTTTCCGAAGCTGCCCTACAACCCGCGCAAGGCCTTCGCCCCGATTTCGCTGCTGGCGCTGTTCCCCAACGTGCTGGTGGTTCATCCCTCCTTCCCTGCCAACTCGGTGAAGGAGCTGGTGGCCATGGCCAAGGCCAAGCCGGGCGAGATCAACTATGCCTCGTCCGGCAACGGCTCCGCCCAGCACCTGGCGGCCGAACTGTTCAAGCAGCAGGCCGGCATCGACATGCAGCACGTTCCCTACAAGGGCGGCGGCCCGGCGATGACCGACGTGATGGCTGGCCAGGTGCCGGTGTTCTTCGCCAACATGGCCTCCAGCATGGGTCACATCAAGGGCGGCAAGCTCAAGCCCCTGGCCGCTACCGGCGCCAAGCGCGCGCAAGCCATGCCCAACCTGCCGACGGTGTCGGAGTCCGGCGTGCCCGGCTATGAGGTCTACGAGTGGAATGTGCTGTTCGCGCCGGCCGGCACGCCAGTCGAGATCGTGAACAAGCTTTCCGCAGAGCTGACCAAGGTGCTCAACGCCAAGGATGTCCGCGATCGCATCGCTGCTTTAGGCGGTGAAGTCGCCGCCAAGACGCCGCAGGAAACCGCCGCGTTCCTTGATCAGCAGATGGTGAAGTGGGAGAAGGTGGTGAAGGCGGGGAACATCAAGGTGGATTGACGATACTGAAAGCTTTGCACCACCGTTCGAGAAAGCTCAACGTAAATTGCTCGCGCTGCTTGATATTCAACTTTCCAGCAATAGGAAAAGAGGCTCTCCAACAAAGACGGAGAGCCTCGGAAAAGTTGACTTCCCGCGTCATATGGAGCAGGAAGCAAAGAAGAACACGCTGCAATCTAGTAAAGGTATACAGCGCCGCTATGCGTGGCATTGTTATTGTTTTGGGCGCCGCCGATGCCGGTGGCATCGCTATTTTCAGTGTAAGCCCCCACCGCCAATGTTTTCCCGTCGCCCGAAAGCGCTACTGATTGACCAAAATAATTCGACGGGCCCGGATTGGTCGCCTTCACATAGGCCTGCTGTGTCCAGATGGCGCCATCTCGGACAAAGACATACACAGCGCCACTCGAAGTCAACGAATTGTCGTCCTGAGCGCCGTTCAATGCACTCGCTGAACTGCCTTCCCGATCGGCACTCACGGCCAATGTATTGCCATCGGCTGACAAGGAAATGGCATAACCAAAATCCCATTGGGTTCGCGTGTTGGAGGGCTTGATATACGCTTGCTGGCTCCAGATACTGCCGGTTCGAATGAAAACATACACCGCGCCGCTATCACTAGCACTATTATCGAACTCATCACCGTTGATCCCGGTGGCAGCGCTATCCTCCTGTCTTGCAGACACTGCCAATGTGGCCCCGTCATCAGAAAGGGCGAGGGAATATCCGAATTTATCCATCGTTTCTGTATTTGAAGCCTTTATGTAAGATTGTTGACTCCAGGTGCTGCCAGTTCGGGTGAAGATATAGACCGCGCCGCTGCTGCTTTCACCGTTGCTGGTTTGATCACTGTTGACTCCTGTGGCGCTGCTGTCTTCCCCGGTCGCGCCTACCGCCATGATGTTTCCATCGGCCGAAAGCGCGACGGACGATCCGAATCCATCATTTGCTTCACCGTTGGAAGCCTTGATGTAAGCATGTTGACTCCAAGTGCCGCCAGTTCGGGTAAAAACGTACACGGCACCACTACCGCTTGCACTGTTATTGCTTTGATCACCATTGATCCCATTCGTGCCACCATCTTCCCGACTTGCGCCAACTGCCATGGTGCTTCCATCGGCCGAAAGCGCGACGGACGATCCGAATCCATCGTTCGCTTCGCTGTTGGAAGCCTTGATGTAGGCCTGCTGGCTCCAAGTGCCGCCAGTTCGGGTGAAAACATACACCGCTCCGCTAACGGTGGCACTATTGCTGCTTTCGTCACCGTTTATTCCAGTGGCTGCACTGGCTTCAAAAAAGGCCCCAACGGCCAAAGTATTGCCATCGGCAGACAAGGCAATGGGAAACCCGAATTGGTCGTAGGCGCCCGTGTTTGAAGCCTTAAGATAAGCTTGCTGGATCCAGGAACCGTTTGTTTTGGTAAACACATAAACCGCGCCGCTATTAGGCGCAGCAGTATTGGTTTGGTCCCCATTGATACCAGTAGCAGCACTGCTCTCATCGATTGCCCCGACCGCTAGCGTCGTGCCGTCAGCTGACAACGCCACGGAATAACCGAACATCGCATGTGCTCTTGAGTTGGATGCCTTGAAGTAGCCTACGCCTTCCGCAAGTGAACCGCCCAGGGCAAGCACGGCTGAATCGGTGCATCCGCCCGAATTGCATGCTTGCACCTTGTATTTCGCATTGATACGCTGGTATAGCGCGATCGAATGGCTTACGCTTGTTTCAGCAATAGCCCCGCCCACCGGCATAAACTGAGACGTACCGTCCGGGCTTTCAAGGAGTTGGTAACTCGTAGCGCCACTGACGGTCGGCCATGCAAGATGCACTTCTTTGAGGCCCAGTGTTAAGGTAGGCACCGGCGCCGCTGCAGGAGGAGAAGCACTTTCAACGGAGTTTGAGCTCCCTCCTCCGCCACCGCCGCAAGCGGTCAGCACCGCCATCGTGAGTGCACACAGCCAGAAGCGTACTCGCCCGTACCATATATTTTGACTGCTCAACCTGATCATCTTTAACTCCTTATGCCAGAAGAATTTCGGCGAGCCGAAACACGCTCGGCTGAGGGCCAGATTTACGAGGATATAGATAGGCGCCAACTCTTAACATATGGCCAAGGTCATGCAGGCAGAGTGTCTTTGAAAAAGTATCTGGATTTCACTACCGGAGATTACCGACGCATCCAGGTGGAGTCGCTAAAGGCTTCGCATTAAATCGTGCGGTAGATTCGCGCGACGTCGAAACAGGTTCCGCCCCCGCTCCAACCTGTAACATCGCAAGCAAATGATATTTGCGCGGCGAGACACCAAGCGGTAAAGGCATCCAGTCGGCCACCCAACGCGTTTCAAATGAAGCGAAACCGTCGATTGGGTTACCGAAGCAATTCAAATGAACTTCGCTCTCGGCGCTTCTTACGATTCCTACTGCGCCTCAAAACCAGGCGTTCCAACGCATTCTCCCTTGGTGACGTTTTTCACCCGAATGCCCGACCGCCATTGCGCCTGGTATGTGCCAGGGATTTTGCAGGGCCGCAGCAAGACAAAGTTCCCGTCACGGCCAACGACTCGCGCAGCCGCGCTGCCAAAAGCTATTTCGACCAAACCGATGCCCGCTATATCGGTGCGGTATTTGTATATAGGCTCTTCAGCCGGATTTTGCAGCCAAAAGCGCTCACCATCCCAAAATCGGCATGTATCATGGCTTGTCAGCTTCCCTCTTCGTTCTTTTCCGGGCCGCAAACGAGCTGGCCGCTCAGGGAAGTGAATCCAAAGCCAGGGACGGAATTGCCGCTTTCGCTCACATGCAGTGAAAACTCGGTAAGCGTCGCGCGAATCCTTATCGGGTCTTGAACCGTCGGCACACGTCGATAACTTGTCGCACTCAATGTCCCATCAAGCTGCAGGCGCAACCTCTCCCGGTCGGAAGCTGTACAGCGCTCAAATCTTCCAATCAGTACATCGGCACCCTGACTCTCGTTCATCGTGACGATACCCCGTCCTCCGGTGGCGCAATCTCCTTCCACGCCTTGTTGGAGTCCCAGTAAGTTTGAATTTACGAACAGAAATACCCCGAACAGTTTGCCCGGCATGACGGGTTTTTTGCTCGCTGATACGACATCACCGAAAAGCCAATCAATTTTCTGCAGATCAGGCTCGAGACGCCCAGTCAATTCGGTGCCGAGCCACTGATCGAGATCAGTTTCTTTTGCTGCTAGCGTACCGAAAGGGAAAACGAAAGCAAGTGACAAGATGAAATGAGACACGCGCAGGTAGCGTCTTCGTTTTCGTATGCTATTGAGCTTCATCTGGATGATTTTCTCAACATTCATCAAGCCGAATTAAGATCAAGGCATTCCATACCCCTGACACAAACGATCTGCTATGGAGAAGAGAAACGCTCTGATGAAAATTCCTTAGGTAAGCATCGCGACAAGTATTTCCGGAACCAGAACGCATACGCCAATGCCGTAGATTGCGTCGAGCCAGATCACCGAACCGGCAGCGAGCAAATAGATAAGGCCGACAATCGGGGCAACGATCATCTTTGCCAGAAACGACGCCCTTTTCCCTGACACTGACTGCCACATGGACTTCGCGTCGCTCTTGCTCGGGATGGCATGCATGGCGATCGAAACACCGAACCACATGAGAGCGATGTCAAGCACCGATGCCGCGCCATTGAATTCGACGATGCGCAGCGCCGAAGGGAAGGAGAGGAACGCGCCAAGGAGAGAGTTGATGAAAAACGGCCCGGCGCCGATCAGGACATGGTGGGGCCACTTCTTCGGCTCCCCATGAACGACGAAGCCGGCGGGATCGCCGAACTGGAAATAGCACACCTCAAAGACGGGGACTTTGAAAAGGCGGCAGAACAGCTGATGAGCGAGCTCGTGGACAACGACACCTGGAAACGTCGCTGCTGCGATGACTTTGCCTGGGATGAAGAGCATGATCGCTCCCGCTATTTGGTTTTATGGCTGAGCTTGGACTCGATATCGACAATCGCCTCTTCAATTTCCCTGATGTCCCGCTTCCGCATCTTTACGCCGTCAAGCTCGTTGAATGCATCCAATGCTTCGGCATACCTGCCTGTCCGATAGTAGGTGAAGCCGAGGCGCTTCACTAGGTCATGGTCATCGGGGAAGCGCGCATGAAGACCTTTGAATAGCGTCGCCGCCCGGTCATAATCCTCGCCATGGAACGCCTTGACCGCCCGGTTTTTCTCTACGGCATCCGCTAAGGATGTTTTAAAACTGGGCATCTGAATCGCGAACAACACAAAACCGCCGCCGACGAGTGCCTTCACCCAGCCTGGCACATTGGTCACCTCTTCGAGAGGACCGGAAGCGAATTCGGTTATCTCAGGTTGAATTAGGACTTCATCTTCCTGCATAGCGTTTTCTTCGGTTCATGGCATAGTAGTTTAAATGTTGATATCAGCCGCACTTCAACGACAAAGCACTAAATCAGTACAGATACACTGCACCTTTTTGCGAATTGGATTGGTCATCGTTCTGGTCGCCGCCGATGCCAGTCGAATAACTATCTTCACCCACAGCACCCACCGCCAGTGTCTTGCCATCTCCTGACATTGCCACGGAAGAGCCGAACGCGTCAGATGCTTGGGTATTGGTGGCTTTTACATACGCCTGCTGAGTCCAGTTGACGCCGCTACGGGTAAAGACGTATGCAGCGCCGCTTGCGCTTGCTGCGTTGCTTGATTGTTCCCCGTTGAGTGTTGTAGCCGAGCTATCCTCGCCATAAGCGCTGACGGCCAAAGTGTTTCCGTCAGAAGAAAGCGAGATGGACGCACCAAATTCGTCGCCTGCTCCTGTGTTAGAGGCTTTGATGTAAGCCTGCTGGCTCCAGACGCCGCCACTGCGAGTGAAGACGTACACCGCACCACTGTAGGTCGAAGTGTTGTTGGAGGAGTCGCCATTGATGCCGGTGGCCGAGCTGTTTTCCAGACTGGCGCCAACCGCCAAGGTGCTGCCGTCAGCGGAGAGCGCCACAGAGTCGCCAAAGCGGGCATCGGCGCTCGTATTCGATGCTTTCAAATAGGCTTGCTGACTCCAGGCACTGCCGGCTCGAACAAAAACATAAACTGCGCCGCTGTCGGAAGCACCATTGTTGGCCTGGTCTCCATTGATACCGGTTGAAGAGCTATCTTCCCCGTTGGCGCCAACAGCCAAGGTACTGCCATCCGATGAAAGTGCGACTGAATAGCCAAAGCTATCACTCGCCTGGGTGTTGGACGCCTTGATATAGGCTTGCTGGCTCCAAGCGCTACCAGAACGAACGAAGACATAGACGGCGCCGCTGAATGTGGCGCCGGAATTGTTTTGATTACCATTGACGCCGGTGGCCAGACTGGATTCTCTTGGAGCGCCGACAGCGAGGATATCTCCATCGGACGACAAAGCTACTGAATTGCCGAAGAGTTGGTCCGCACCCATTGGAGTGTTCGAAGCCTTTACATACGCCTGTTGGATCCAATTTCCATTCTGACGACTGAAAACATAGACCGCACCACTATCAGAAGCACTGTTATCTGCCTGGTTACCATTGATGCCTGTGGCCACGCTATCTTCTTTATTTGCGCCAACTGCGAGCGTGTTGCCGTCGGCAGACAACGCAATAGCGCTACCAAACGCATCGGAATCCCCTGGATTGCTAGCTTTGATGAAAGCCTGCTGGCTCCATGTTCCATTATTTTTCAAAAATACATACACGGCACCGCTGCTAGAAACTGTCGTCGACCCCGTTGGGTCGCCATTTATACCGATCGCCGAACTGAATTCGCTAGATGCACCTACAGCTAGGGTCGTGCCATCAGCCGATAGAGCGGCTGACTCTCCAAACCTACCTACTTTGCTGTTGGAACCCTTGAAATAGCCAATCGCTTCGGCCAAAGAGCTGGTCAGCCCTTTTACTGCCGACTCGGTGCAACCGCCTGCATTGCATGCCTGGACCTTGTAGCTCGCATTCACGCGCTGGTACAGCGCGATCGAATGCTTCACGCTGGTGTCGGTGAATGCCTCTCCCACCGGCACGAATGGCGATGTGCCGTCCGGGCTTTCCAGCAGCTGATAGCTCGTGGCTCCGCTTACTGCAGGCCAGGATAGGCGCACTTCCTTCATGCCCAAGGTCAAGGTGGGCGACGGAGCAGCTGGCGGAGGTTCACTGGCAGCGCTGCTCGCACTTCCTCCACCGCCGCCTCCACAAGCGGTGAGCCACATGAAGAACACCAAGCACACGCCAATGCGTGCCTGCCTGAACCAGTCACCTGCAGCACCCAATGCTTCCATCGCCTTACTCCCTGTCCGGAAAGTCTCGCCACTATAAACACTCAAATATGTACCGTCCGACGTTACCCCCATGCACCGGCTTTTGATACATGGCAAAAGTCATGAGGTAACGAATTGACTCATGCTGCCCCCGGAATCGGTTTCTCCACACAAGAATCTTGCGGGTTGGGCACGAGCCGCACCTGAGGTTGGATTGTTACCCTTTGATGGATGCTGCAGAGACCTGCAATCCCGCTAGAGAAGGAGTGAACGGCAAGCGGTAATCCTCTGGCCGAGAGTGGCGATGAGAAGTGGGATTTCTCGTTAAGGGAGGTGCTGCATGAAGATAGCGAAGTTTTCCGGCAACCAGATCATGGACACGCTCAAGTGGGCAGAGAACGGCATGGCGGTGCCGGGGTTGTGCCGAAGTTGGGTATTAGTTCAGCGACATTCTCTAAATGGCTCGAAATACGGCGGCATGGATGCCTCGCTCATGGCACGCATGAAGAAGTTGGAAGCGGAAAACGCGGGGCTCAAGAAGATGTATGCTGAAGAGCGGCTGAAGGCCGATATCCTGAAGGAAGTATTGGGAAAAAAGTAGCTCAGGCATCTCAGCGGCGATAGATGATCAGGGAAACGGCATCAAAGACCGCCATATTCATCCGACTGGCGCGCGAGATTTTCAGCGTCAGTCAGACCTGCTACCACGATGCTGCAAAGCGAGATTCCGAGAATGACCAGATTGCCAACTGGTTGCTGCGCCTGACAGACAACCATCACAGTTGGGGCTTTGGGTTGTGCTTTCTGTACCTGCGTAACGTCAAGGGCTTTGGCTGGAATCATAAGCGGGTGTATCGGATCTACCGATAATTGGAGCAAAACATGCGCATCAAGCCGAGCGCAATTCGATGTGACAACGGGCCGGAGAATGTCAGCGGATTACTGCAAGCCTGAGCGGCAAAGAAGTCAATTTGCGTGGAACACATCGAGTCGGGCAAGCCGCAGCAGAACGCCTATGTCGAGCGCTCCAACCGAACCGTGCGCTACGAATGGCTATCGCAATACCTCTGGAAAGACTTGGAAGAAGTACAGCAGTACGCCACTCAATGGATGATCGATTACATTCATCACCGCCCTAATATGAACTTGGGTGGGATAACGCCAAAACAGCGGCTGGCCATGGCCGCGTAACTCTACTTCTCAAACCCCTTAATTCTAGGTGGATTACCTTACCAAGTCGCATTCCAGCGCAAGATCTACCGGAGCATCGAGGAGTTGCAGTCCGACTTGAATGCATGACTAGTCTATTACAACAGCGAGCGCACGTATCAGGGCAAGATGTGCTGCGGGCACACGCCGATGCAAACCCTATTGGCCGGAAAGCAGGCGTGACACGATAAATTTACCGCATCGAATTGCTGAACTTGACCTGACAATCGCCCTGTCAAACTGGGCAATTGTCAGGTCAGATCGCGTTTACTACACCTTAGATTTAGTCCAGCGCGATGAATAAGTAGCGTTCAGTTTTGATAGGTAGGGTTCGCTTCAAATAAGCTCTATTGGCTTACCAAGGAATTGACCCGGATTTTTCTCATAAAGATAAAGAAACAGCGGGATTGCGCTACGCTGCTTGAATTTTATGGTTGTTGGCAATCGTCCATTTCTATCAACGCAACCGTATGTATCCGCTGCTGGTTTTCTTGAATGCGGATCAACTGAGGGTGGGTATTGAAATATCCAATAGAATTCACCTTTATAAACCGTCACATCAACGATTTTTCCACCGATCGCTTTTATGGCATTTTGAACGCGTTCCGGCGGGTTATTAGCTAAATCTGATCTCTGGTCATCAGTCAAAGCTATTTGCTTCGCTGTGGCTATTTCTCGAGATACGGGTATGTTGGGAGTTTGGCTTGCCGTTTCAAACAAGGTGTGATGTTCAGTATTGACTGAATTTATATTACTCATTATTACCTCTTAATAATGGAAATGGTCCGTTGGTTCAAATTGAACCTATTGAAATTGCGGTCGCATCGATGTGAAGCGTTCTCCTTTCGTTTGGAACCGATCTGAGAACCAATCTGGTATGCAGCAATTTATATGCCCATCTCTAATTGCCTTTACAGTTCTAGCGTTGTCGCACCGCCGAGATCGACATTTTTGTATATGAATTGATGTCCGCAATTGGCTTACGGCCATGGACCATTGCTAGACCTGCGTTTTAAAACTTACCGGCAAGTTTCCTAGTGATTGACCACTTCATTTCTTACCCCTTTTGGGTGACATCCATGATGTATTGGATGTCGGCCACTTTCACTTCCAGTAATGCAACGTAATTCTGTGGTTTTTCTGCTAGAAGTCTCCTTAATTTCATTCGGGTAACTTCGATCTCCTACTATCGTGAACCAAATGTTTTTGCATCGCATCTGACATAATTCCCGTTTTTGCAACATGCTTTGCGTCGCGGGCAGAATCCAACAAGGTAACTCGCGACCAATTCGGGCAAGCAGGCACGCCGCGATCCAGCATTACACTCAACACAGCAGGAGCCTCAATGAGCAATCACCAACCGACCCCGGCGAACCCGTCGAAGCCATCTTTCCTGCGCAGGATTTCCCTTGCGTTTGGCACCTTTTTCCGCACCTTCTCCGACAGCAATTTCGCTGCCCGCATCGATAACCTGCAGCAAGAGCCGGAGAGCCCGGTGCAGACTGCGGAGCCCGTCCCACCATCCCAGCCGGCTGCCCCACCGCCGCTGAAGGAAGCACCGGCAGACGCTGCGCTGCTGCTGCTCGCGCTGCTGCAGCGCGAGGCCCGCCTGATCGATTTCACCCAGGAAAACTTGGGACAGTACTCCGACGCCGAAATCGGCGCGGCCGCCCGCGTGGTGCATGAAGGCTGCCGCAAGGTATTGAGCGAGCACTTCACCGTCGCCCCGGTGCGCAGCGAGAACGAAGGCAGCCGGGTGACGCTGCAGGAAGGCTTCGACGCCGCTGCCGTGCGGCTGACCGGCAACGTCATCGGCAAGCCGCCCTTCTCCGGCAGCCTCACCCATCGCGGCTGGCGCGTGACCGAGGTGCGCCTGCCGAAGCTGGCCGAAAGCCACGACGCCACGGTGCTGGCGCCGGCGGAGGTGGAGCTATGAGCGCGCGCTACTCCATCGGCATCGACCTCGGCACCACCCATTCGGCCCTGGCGTACACCGATACCGCCGCCAGTGACGGCGAAGAGGTCAGCCATGGCGTGCTGCCGGTGCCGCAGCTGACCGCGCCGGGCGCGGTGGAGGCGCAGCCGCTGCTGCCCTCCTTCCTCTACCTGCCGCATGCCGACGAGCTGACGCCCGGCGACCGCGTGCTGCCCTGGCGCGCCGACGTGCCTTACGTGGTCGGCGAGTTCGCCCGCAGCCGCGGCGCCACCACGCCGATCCGCCTGGTGTCGAGCGCCAAGAGCTGGCTGTGCCATCCCGGCGTCGACCGCCGCGCCGCCATCCTGCCGGCCGATGCGCCGCCGGAGGTGCAGCGGGTGTCGCCGCTCGATGCCTCGATCCGTTACCTGGAGCATCTGCGCGATGCCTGGAACCATGCGCATCCGGAAGCGCCCTTCAACCAGCAGGAGATCACCGTCACCATTCCCGCCTCCTTCGATCCGGCGGCACGGGAACTGACGGCGGAAGCGGCGCGCGCCGCCGGCTATGAATCGCTGACCCTGCTGGAGGAACCGCAGTCGGCGCTGTACAACTGGATCCAGGCCAGCGGCGGACGCTGGCGCAAGGAAGTCAAGCCGGGCGACATCATCCTGGTGGTGGACGTCGGCGGCGGCACCAGCGACTTCTCGCTGATCGCGGTGGTGGAGCGCGAAGGCAACCTGGAATTGCACCGCGTCGCGGTCGGCGAGCACATCCTGCTCGGCGGCGACAACATGGACCTGACGCTGGCCCACGTGGTGGCGCGCAAGCTGGCTGCGGGCGGCACCCAGCTCGACCCGTGGCAGATGCGGGCGCTGACCTATGCCTGCCGCGCGGCCAAGGAAGCGCTGCTGTCGGATTCCGGCGTGCCGAGCATGCCGATCGTGGTGCCGAGCCGCGGCTCGAAGCTGATCGGCGGCTCGATCCGCACCGAGCTCACGCGCGAGGAAGTGAGCGGCGTCATTCTCGAAGGCTTCTTCCCGCAGGTGGATGCCGCGGCGCGGCCGGCGGTGCGCACCCGCGCGGCGCTGACCCAGCTCGGCCTGCCCTTCGCCCAGGATGCGGCGGTGACACGCCACCTCGCCGCCTTCCTCGGGCGCCAGGTGGCCGCGCTGTCGGAACTGGAAGGCTTCCAGGGACGCGTCGATCCGAACGCCAGCTTCCTGCATCCGACGGCGGTGCTGTTCAACGGCGGCGTGTTCAAGTCCGGCATCCTGGCCGAGCGCACCCTGGCCACGCTCAATGCCTGGCTCGCCGCCGAGAACGGCGAGCCGGCACGGCAACTCACCGGCGCCGACCTCGACCTCGCCGTGGCGCGCGGCGCTGCCTACTACGGCTATGTGCGGCGCGGGCGCGGCGTGCGCATCCGCGGCGGCACGGCGCGCGCCTTCTACGTCGGCGTGGAGTCGTCGATGCCCGCCATCCCCGGCATGGAGCCGCCGATCCAGGCGCTGTGCGTGGCCCCCTTCGGCATGGAAGAAGGGACCGAGGCGGAGCTGCAGACCCAGGAGTTCGGCCTGGTGGTGGGCGAGCCGGTGCACTTCCGCTTCTTCGGCTCCTCCACCCGGCGCCAGGATCAGATCGGCACCCTGCTCGACTACTGGGCGCCGGACGAACTGCAGGAACTGGAAGAGATCCAGTCCACCCTGCCGGCAGAGGGCCGGCAGCCGGGCGAGGTGGTGCAGGTCAGGCTGCATGCGCGGGTGACCGAGGCCGGCACGCTGGAGTTGTCGGCCGTGCCGCGCAACGGCAGCGAGCATTGGAAGGTGGAGTTCAACGTGCGTGGCCAAGGCCAATGATGCAGCGATGACGCGCTACACCGTCGGCATCGACCTCGGCACCACCCATACGGTGGTGGCCTATGCCGAGGCCGGCGGCAGTGACATCCGCCTGTTCGACGTCGAGCAGCTGGTGGCGCCGGGCGAGGCGAAGGCGCTGCCTTTGCTGCCGTCGCTGCGCTTCCATGCCGCGCCGGGCGCGCTGCCGCCGGCGGAGTTGCAGCTGCCCTGGAGCGAACCGCTGGCCGAGGGCGATGCGCCGGTGGTGTTCGGCGCCCTCGGCCGCCGCCTCGGTGCCCAGGTGCCGGGCCGGCTGGTGGCCAGCGCCAAGAGCTGGCTGTCGCATGCGGCAGTGGACCGGCTGGCGCCGATCCTGCCCTGGGGCGCGCCGGCAGAGGTGCCGAAGGTCTCGCCCATGGAAGCCAGCGCCAGCTACCTCGCCTACGTGCGGGCCGCCTGGAACTGGCGCCATCCCGATCAGCCGCTGGAGCGGCAGGACATCGTGCTGACGGTGCCGGCGTCCTTCGACGAAGCCGCCCGCGCCCTCACCGTGCAGGCGGCGCATCTGGCCGGCCTGCCGCGCCTGCGCCTGCTGGAGGAACCGCAGGCGGCGCTGTACGACTGGCTGTTCCGCCACCGGGAGAATCTGCAGGCGGAACTGGCGCAGAGCCGGCTCATCCTGGTGGTGGACGTCGGCGGCGGCACCACCGACCTCAGCCTGATCCAGGTGGAGCTGCAGGAGGGCGAGCCGCGCCTGACCCGCATCGGCGTCGGCAAGCACCTGATGCTGGGCGGCGACAACATGGACCTGGTGCTGGCGCACCTCGCTGAATCGCGCCTGGCACCGCCGGGCGAAGGCGGCAACCGGAAGCTCGGCGCCACGGAGCTGTCGCAACTGATCGACCGCTGCCGCGCCGCCAAGGAACAGCTGCTGGCCACCGACGCGCCGGCGCGTACGGTCGTCACCCTGCTCGGCGCCGGCGCGCGTCTGATCGGCGGCAGCCGATCGGTGGAACTGGAACGCGGCGAGGTGGAGCGCCTGGTGGTGGACGGCTTTTTCCCACAGGTCGGCCCCCAGGACGGACCGCAGCAGCGGCGCAGCGGCATCGTCGAATTCGGCCTGCCTTATGCGAGCGACCCGGCCATTACCCGCCACTTAGCTGGGTTCCTGATGCTGCACGCGGCCGCCTCGCGCACCGCCCTCGGCCAGCAAGCAACCGACACGCCCGCCATCCCCGATACCCTTCTGCTCAACGGCGGCGTGTTCCGCTCGCCGGCGCTGGCCGGCCGTCTGCGCGCCACGCTGGATGCCTGGCGCGGCACGCCGCTCACCTTGCTGCACAACGAGAACCCGGACGTGGCGGTGGCACGCGGCGCGGTCGCCTTCGCGCTGGCCGGCGCAGGCCTGGCGCCGAAGATAGGCGGCGGCTCGGCGCGCAGCTATTTCCTGCGGCTGGACGAGCCGGGCAGGACGGCGACGCGGGCGGTATGCGTACTGCCGCGCGGCAGCGAGGAAGGACGGGAACTGCTGCTGCAGGACCGCGTTTTCGCGCTGCGCCTGGGCCAGCCGGTGCGCTTCCATCTCGTCTCCGCCACCGCCGATGACGGCAATGCCCCGCCCCGTCCCGGCGAGCTGGTGGACATCGATGAATCACGCTTCGCGCCGCTGCCGCCGATCGCCGCCGTGCTGCCGGCCGATGCCGGCGCCGCCCGCCAGGAAGTGCCGGTGCGGCTGGCCGCCAGCCTGACCGAGGTCGGCACGCTGCAGATGCAATGCGTCAGCACCGAGGACGTGGCACGGCGCTGGTCGCTCGAATTCCAGCTGCGCGGCGATGCCGAGGCTGCGCCGGCGGAGGAAGCGGCCGCGATGCCGCCGCGCTTCGATGACGCCATCGCCCAGATCGAGCGCATCTTCGGCGCCCGCGCGCAGAAGGTGATGCCCAAGGAAGTGCGGCAGCTGCGTGCCCAGCTGGAGCGGCTCATCGGCGTGCGCGAACAATGGGCCACGCCGCTGCTGCGCCGCCTGTTCGACGCGCTGTGGCAGCGCGCCCGCGGCCGGCGCCGCTCGGCCGAGCATGAACGGGCCTGGCTCAACCTGGCCGGCTGGTGCCTGCGTCCCGGCTTCGGCGATCCACTCGACGACTGGCGCATGGCCCAGCTCTGGCCGCTGTTCGAGAAAGGCACCCAATACCGCAACGATGCGCAGGTGAGCGCCGAATGGTGGACCTTATGGCGGCGCGTGGCCGGCGGCCTGGCGTCGGAGGCGCAGCTGCGCGTGCTTGATGACTTCGCCTACAACGTCCAGGGCGCCGACGCTGGCATCGAACGCCCGGCGCAGCTGGTGCCGGGCAATCAAGACGACATGCTGCGCCTGATCGGCGCGCTGGAGCGCATTCCTGCCAGCTACAAGGCGGAAATCGGCGACTGGCTGCTCGGCCTGCTCGACCAGCCGGCCGGCGGGCGAACGTCGAGACCGGCAGATGGCCTCGTACTCTGGGCGCTGGCCCGCCTCGGCGCGCGCCAGCCCTTCTACGGCAGCGCCCACGACGTGGTGCCGCCTGAAACCGCCGCAGCCTGGGTGGAGAAGATCCTGGCCCTCGACTGGAAGCGCTCGGCCAACGCGTCGCTGGCGGCGGCCCACCTGTCGCGCCTCACCGGCGACCGCTCGCGCGACCTGCCGGAGCCGCTGCGGCAACGCGTCATCGTCCGCCTCAAGGCCAGCGGCGCGCCTTCTGCGTGGGCGGCAATGGTGGCGGAGACCCAGGAGCTGGACGAGGCCAGCCGGCAGAGCTTCGTCGGGGATTCGCTGCCGCCGGGACTGAAGTTGATTGCCTGAGCGGTCGGCGCCGTGTGTCGGAGCCTGCTGCTTTGCTTCGCCTCGATTGGAAAGGTAATCCGCCTTGACGTCTCCGCCCCGGAGGGTTGCCTCGGTGCCGGAGAGCCCCCGCCAGCGCGAATTGCCGCTATACGGTAAGCAGGGTCTTCACCCCGATGCCCGCTTCCTGCAGCCGCCGCTTGCCGTCCAGCGCGCCGATGTCCAGCAGGCACACCGCGCCCGCCACCGTCGCCCCGGCCCGCGCCATGAGGCGGGCGGTGGCGATCAGCGTGCCACCGGTGGCCAGCACGTCGTCCACCAGAATCACTGACGCGCCCGCCGGCAGCAGGCCTTCCTCGATTTCGAGCCGGTCGGAACCATATTCGAGCCCGTAGGATTCGGAAATGGTTTTGGTCGGCAGCTTGCCGGGCTTGCGCACCATGACGAAGCCGCGCTCGCATGCCACCGCCAGGGCCGAGCCGAAGATGAAGCCGCGCGACTCGATGCCGGCGAGATGGCTGAATGCATGCTGACTGCACAGTTCCTTCATCGCGCCGATGGCGTCGGCGAAGGCTTGCGCGCTGGCCAGCAGCGGACTGATGTCGCGGAAGGTGACGCCCGGCACGGGGAAGTCGGGGACGCTGGTGAGGTGGTCGAGGAAGTTGGTCATGGGATTCGTTGAGTTGTGGGTGTCTCTTGGTTTTGAGAGAACCATCGACGCTTTGGTTCTCGGAGAAAACTTATGAGGGACGCGATTTTATTGGAAGCGGCTGCATGGAGCCATAGGGACATTAAGGAAAATCTATAAGTCGGCCACGCTGACGCTCCATCAAAGCGAAATTACAATCTCGCGAGTCAAAGCGAATTTAGATTTCAAAGAAACGGAAAATGATCGTTCCGTTTTCCTGTCGTGACGGGCTAGCCCGTCGCCGACTTCCTTGACGGTACAGTTAGGTGTTCAGAGCGCATGGCTCGCATTGATCGTGGCCGGACCGCCACAGCATCAAGTCAATTAACGACGACGCGTACAATCGCCGCCGCTAAAAACACATAATTGAGAACCGTCGCAGCCCGCTCTCCTCCGAAGAGCCGGAGGAAACCCTCAAGGCCGCCAGCTCAATTCATTCGTTCGGACTCACCCTTACAGCCGCATGCTTCATAGACCGTCAGGTCTGCAAGATATGAGGATTGAAATCGAGACCCATCAAGACACCGTAGTTAGCGATTGCGATTTGCGTTTTCTGCATCCATGAACACAGAGGCTTGCTCCGGCAAACTCGACGTAACTTTAGACACGAGGGTTAAATGAATCGAATGTATCTGGCCTTTGCTTTCTTGGTGACCTTTACCTCGGCAAACGGGGCGCCGGCGACCGACAGTATCATTGGCACACATAAAGCGGAAATGGGAAAACCGGGAAACACTGTTGAGATCTCCTTGGTGTGCGAAGAAGAAACCAAATGCACACTTGCGTCGGTATTGAAATCAGGCGACAGGGTGCTTACGGACAGACAAGACCTTAATAAGGTACGAAATGTCGAGAATTTGCAGTTCGCATCGAATGCGCTCAAGTACGCCATCGACCACCAAAATCAAACACCGCGTTCTCCCGACGCCATTGAAGCCATGAACCAGTTGCGGCCAATACTTTCGGCCAATCCAAGTGTCCATAATTGCTGGGACCTGAATTACCCGACCGCCGAATATATGCTGGCATGTTCTCTGTCGGGTGTTCCCGCCGACGCACCTTCAATTTATCTTTTTGGGACGTTACTGGCGAACTGCAATGATGTGTTCTGCCGATATATCATTGTGCCAATGTCGCGCACCAAATAGGTAACCGATCCACGTAGACAGGGCGGTTTAAGTGAATGCATGAACAAGAAAAGAAAGGGCAAGAAACATCATGCGTTCCACCGCTTCGCTTGGTACGATTGCAGCCGCCGTTGAAACCAGAATCGGCAACGCGCCTGTCGGTAGCAGGCTTTCTTCGATCTCTAGCCGGTCGGTGCCGTATTCGAGCCCGCAAGAATCGGAAATGACTGTGGTCGGCAGCCTGCCGGGCTTGCGCACCATTGCGACGCCGCGCCGACATGCCACCACCAGGGCCGAACTGTAGATGAAGCAGCGCCGTTCGAACCCAAGCTGGCGGGCATGGATGGCTGGCAGTGACACCATCAGCATTCGATTCGTCGACACGTCGAGCAGCATCGGCGAACTCCGGTCGAAGCCGGCGCTTTGCACCGCCGTCTTCCAGACAGTGGAGAACGCGCCGGCGCTGCCGACCCGGCTGCCGCTGCGTAGGTAGGCAGTCGGATCGTCGCCTTCGAACGGCTTTGGCAGGCGCTCGCCCTTATCTGGCACAGGGGAGATGCATTCAGGAATTTATGCAGTGGCAATTCCTTTCCTCGCGCATCTGCATGATGGCGCATCCCGTCGCCGCACCTAGAATGGATGCTCGATCAACGGGTTGCCGGCCTGATTCATGTGAAGAAGCGGCACGCCAGCATGCCTTCATGCGCCCGCATTCCGCCGAGCGCCCGTCGCGGAGCACAAGGAGTTCGCCGTGATCATCACCACGAAAGCCATCATTGCAACCGGACTGGTGGGCGCAGCCGCGGCCACCGGTTATGGATGGGAGCACGCGCAATACAACGGCGCCGTGCCGGACGGCATGCTGCAGGCCGTGCTGTCGGCCAACCTGCCGCCGAGCGCCGAATTCGCGAAAGCGCCGCCGCCGGAAGCCGGCTTCGTCTACAGCGTGCCGGAACCGAGGCCGGTGCTGCGCGAAGTGCCGCCGCTGGTCTACCCGACACCGGGCGCGCCGGCGGAACCCGCCGAGTATGAGAAGTACCTGGTGAACGGCCAAATCGCCACCTTCTGAAGGACGAGCCTGTTCTTCCGGCGGCGCCTGGAGACGGTGCGTTGCCGAGGCCAGGCGTTTCCCGCCGCCATGTGGAACGTTCATCCGCTTCGCGCATCGAAGTTGCTTGCCAATGCATTAACGAGGACAACATGGACGCAACTTGGATCGTTTCAGCCAATGCAAGCCGGGCAAGGTTCTTTTCCCAGGACAATGACGCAGCGCCCTTGCAGGAGGTTCACGACATGGTGAACGAGGCGGCGCGCCTGGACGCCAACGAGAGCGAGACCGACCGCCTCGGCCCGACATCCGCAGGCCAGAGCATGCACAATACCGGGGGCGCGCTGCCGAACAAGACCTATGAACCCGACACCACGCCGGACAAGAAGGCGGCGGAAATCTTCGCCAAGGACGTGGCGAAATATCTGCAGGAATGTTATCGGGAAGGCCGCTTCAAGCATCTTGCCGTCGTCGCTTCGCCCAAGTTCCTGGGCGCGCTGCGGTCGGAACTCGATGGACCGGTAGGCTCCACCATCAGCGTGGAGATCGACAAGGACTACACCAGCTTCGGGCCCGAGCAGCTGCGCGACCAGATCAAGCTCCACTAGGCAGACAGGCAACGCCGCTGACAGCCACGCCGTCCGCTGCCGAAGGCGGCGTGGCGCCTATTGCCGCGCCCAGCGGACCAACCGTAACAAACACCGCACTTTCTCCCGGCCACGCCGCGGTTGACGTAACATAACGCCGTTCCTTTGCGAACATGCGCCCTGCGCATGCGCCGGCTTTCCCTCCGGAGACCGGCTTCCGACGTTACCGACCGAAGCGCCATGGCCACTTCCTCCGAACGGCGAACTGCCGCCCTGTTCCAATCCCGACTCGCCCGCATCCTGCTGATCAGCGCCGGCGTGATCGCCCTTCTGCTGGCTGCCCTCTACCTGGCCCTGCCGCCGCTGGTGAAATGGCAGGCGGAAAAGCTGCTGGCGGAGAAACTGCATCGGCCGGCGAGCATCGGCAACGTGGAGATCCGGCCCTTCGCGCTGGCGCTCACCGTACGCGACTTCAGGCTGATGGAGCCGGATGGCAAGGCGGTGTTCGCATCCTTCGATACGCTGGCGGTGGACCTGGCGGCGGAATCCGTGCTGAAGCTGGCGCCGGTGGTGCAGGAGGTGCGCCTGGAGAAGCCGCTGGTGAGCCTGGTGCGCCGGGATGCGCATCGCTACAACATCGACGACCTGATCGAGATGGCGCTCGCCGCGCCGCCTTCCGACAAGCCGGCGCGCTTCTCGGTCAACAACATCCGCATCGACGGCGGCCGCATCGACTTCCACGACCAGCCGAAACAGGCGCGCCACAGCGTCACCGAGCTGGCGCTCGGCATCCCCTTCGTTTCCTCGCTGCCCGCGCAGGTGAACATTTTCGTCGAGCCGCTGCTGCGCGCCCGGGTGGATGGCACGCCGCTGGAGCTCAAGGGCCGCGCCCGCCCCTTCGCCGATACCAAGGAAGCCTTGCTGGAACTGGATCTCGACGGCCTGGACCTGACCCGCTTCGTGGATTACCTGCCGTTCCAGGCGCGCTTCAAGATGCCCGGCGGCCGGCTCGATACCCGCCTCGTCGCCAGCTTCAGCCAGGCGAAGGACCAGGCGCCGCTGCTCAAGTTGAGCGGCAAGGCCAGCCTGAAGTCGCTGCGCCTCACCGAGCGCGACGGCGCGCCGCTGCTCAAGCTGCCGGAACTGGCGCTGACGCTGGGCGAGAGCGACATCCTGGGCGGCCGCATCTCGCTGCCGGAGATCGTTCTGACCGGGCTGGAAGCGGATGTGATCCGCGAGCGCGATGGCGGCGTCAACCTGCAGCGCCTGCTGCCGCCGGCCGAGGTCCACGGCAAGCCGGAGAAAGCGTCGTCCGCCAAGTCCGGCGCGCCGCTGCGGCTGGCGCTCGGCAAGCTGGAATTGCGCGACGCGGCGCTGCGCTATGCCGACCGGCAGGCGGCGCAACCTATCAAGCTCGATGCGGGCAAGCTCAATCTCGCGTTGCGCGAGCTGGCGCTGGATACCGGCAAGCGCAGCATCGGCATCGGCGAGATCGCTTCCGCCCGCGCAGATGTACTGGTGCAGCAGCTGAAGGCTAGCGATGCGCGTGGCGCGGCGTCTTCCGCGCCTTCTCCGGCCCAGCCGGGCAAGGCGCCTTCCGCCAGCGCCGATGCACAATCCCCCTATGCGGTACACATCGGCCGCATCGCCATCGACGGCTGGTCCGCCCGCGTCGAGGACCAGCGCCAGGCGCAGCCGGTAACGACCACCATCGCGCCGCTGCGGGTGGCGATGAAGGATTTCACGCCCGGCGCGACGGGCGTCTTTCCGGTGGAGCTGGACGCCGGCGTGAACAAGGCCGGCCGGCTGAAGCTGACGGGCGATGTCGGCCTGTCGCCGCTGCGCGCGGACCTCGCCACCGACCTGAAGGGCCTGGACCTGCTGCCGCTGCAACCCTTCTTCGGCAATCTGGGCAACATCAAGCTGGCACGCGCCACGCTTTCGGGCAAGGGCCGGCTGCAGTTCGCAAGCAGCGCCGACGGCGCGATCAAGGGCGGATTCCGCGGCGATGTCGGCGTGGACAACTTCTCCGCCGTCGATGCCGCCGGCGGCAGCGAATTCCTGCGCTGGCAATCGCTCGCCCTGGGCGGCATGGACATGCAATTCCAGCCCTTCGGCCTGGCGCTGGACAACGTCGCGCTGCGCGATTTCTTCGCCCGCGTCGCCATCGACGCCAGCGGCCGCCTGAACCTGCAGAACCTCCTGCGCGGCCGCCCCGAGACGACGCCGGCGGAGCCGGCCAGGCCGCCGGTTGCCGACGCCGGCGGGAAGCCGGCTGCCCCGGCGCCGCAAGCCGTTCGCACCGCCGCATCCGGGAAGGAAGCGCAGTCAAAGCTGCCGCCGATCCGCGTGCGCCGCATGACGCTGGAAGGCGGACGGGTGCGCTTCACCGACAACTTCATCAAGCCGAGCTACTCGGCCAGCCTGATGAAGCTCGGCGGCAGCATCACCGGCCTGTCCTCCGACCCGGCCTCGCGCGCCAGCGTCGAGCTCGCCGGCGAAGTCAACGGCGCGCCGCTGTCGGTGGCGGGCCGCGTCAATCCGCTCGCCGGCAACCTCTTCCTCGACCTGCAGGCCAAGGTGCGCGGGATGGAACTGGCGGCGCTGTCGCCCTATGCCGACCGCTACATCGGCTACGGCATCGAGAAGGGCAAGCTGTCGTTCGAAGTCGCGTACCGCATCGAGCAGCGCCAGCTGAGCGCCTCCAACCGGCTCATCCTCAATCAGTTGACGCTCAACGAAAAAGCCGCCTCCTCCGCCGCCACCCGCCTGCCGGTGAAGCTGGCGATCGCCCTGCTGCAGGACCGGGACGGCGTCATCGACATCAACGTGCCGGTCGACGGCACGCTGGACGATCCGCAATTCTCGGTGGGCGGCATCGTGCTGAAGGTGATCGGCAATGCCATCGCCCGCGCCGTTACCCAGCCGTTCGCCATGCTCGGTTCCCTGTTCGGCGGCAAGGGCGCGCCGGAAATGTCGGCCCTGACCTTCGAGCCCGGCCGGTCCGCCGTCCCGGCAGCCGGCGAATCGTCGATGGAGACGCTGGCCAAGGCGCTCAACGACCGGCCCAAGCTGCAGCTGGAGATCACCGGCTGGGCCGATCCGGAAGCCGATGTGCCCGGGCTGAAGCGGGCATCGATCGAGCGCAAGGTGCGCGCGCTGAAGGTGAAGGACATGCAGGCGCGCGGCCAGGCGGTGGATTTCGCCGCCGTCACGGTGAGTCCGGCCGAGTATCCGGAGTTGCTGGCGCGGGCCTACAAGGAAGAGAAATTCGAGAAGCCGCGCAATCTGATCGGTCTGGCCAAGGGCTTGCCGGTGCCGCAGATGGAGCAGCTGATGCTGGAGCATGCGGCGGTCGATGAGGACGACCTGGAAACGCTCGCCAATCGGCGCGCCCAGGCGGCGCGCGACTGGCTGATCCGCCACGGCGTTGCAGGCGATCGCATCTTCCTCGTCGCGCCGCGCACGGCGGGCAGCGACAAGGCGGCTGGCGCCGCGCTTGCCAAGGCGGAATTCTCGCTGCGGTAACAGCGGCGGCGAGCGGTCGCCACGGCGTTCCTGAAGTCACGCACGGACGCCGTGGCGGATTAAGGGCGTCCGCGCAGGCCGAACGCCGCAAGCCGCGGCGAAGAGAAACCGGAACGCTTGCGGCGGCCGATCCGCCGCCGCGCTGCGGCTGCGGCACCCGCGCTTACCGTTTCCCGCCCGGGTTTCCCGCCCGGCCTTGCCAAACCGGCAAGCGACTTCCTTCACCAGAGCAAAAAATCCCGGTTTTTATTGTTAGTCCTATATCTTATATAAGAGTTGTTCGGGTACAATAACGCCACTCATTGGCAAGTCAGCACCCTGGCTTATTTTTTCACCATCACTTGAAGAGCTTCGTCATGCTAGCTGCGTACCGCAACCATGTCGCCGAACGCGCGTCCCTCGGCATTCCCCCGCTGCCCCTGTCCGCGGCCCAGACCCAGGACCTGGTCGAACTGCTGAAGAACCCGCCGGCCGGCGAGGAACGGTTCCTCGTCGATCTGATCACCCACCGCGTGCCCGCCGGCGTGGACGATGCCGCCAAGGTCAAGGCCGCCTTCCTGGAGAAGGTCGCCAAGGGCACCGAGACCAGCCCGCTGATCTCGCGCGAACTCGCCACCCAGCTGCTCGGCACCATGCTCGGCGGCTTCAACATCAAGCCGATGATCGAGCTGCTGGATGACGCCGTGGTCGGCGCCGTCGCCGCCGAGGGCCTGAAGAAGACCCTGCTGATGTTCGACTACTTCCACGACGTCAAGGAACTGGCCGACAAGGGCAGCGCCAACGCCAAGGCGGTGCTGCAGTCCTGGGCCGACGCCGAGTGGTTCACCTCCCGTCCGGAAGTGCCGCAGAGCCTGACCGTGACCGTGTTCAAGGTCTCGGGCGAAACCAATACCGACGACCTGTCCCCGGCGCCGGACGCCACCACCCGTCCCGACATCCCGATGCACGCGCTGGCGATGCTGAAGAACGCCCGCCCCGGCATCAACCCGGACGAGCCCGGCAAGATCGGCCCGATCAAGCAGATCGAGGCGCTGAAAGCCAAGGGCAACCTGGTCGCCTACGTCGGCGACGTGGTCGGCACCGGCTCCTCCCGCAAGTCCGCCACCAATTCGGTGCTGTGGTTCACCGGCGAGGACATCCCCTATGTTCCGAACAAGCGCTTCGGCGGCGTCTGCCTCGGCACCAAGATCGCCCCGATCTTCTACAACACCATGGAAGACTCGGGCGCGCTGCCGATCGAACTCGACGTCTCCAGGATGGAGATGGGCGACGTGGTCGAGCTGCGCCCGTTCGAAGGCAAGGCTTTGAAGAACGGCGAAGTCATCGCCGAATTCGAAGTCAAGTCCGAGGTGCTGTTCGACGAAGTGCGCGCCGGCGGCCGCATCCAGCTGATCATCGGCCGCGGCCTGACCCGCCGCGCCCGCGAAGCGCTCGGCCTGCCGCCGTCCACCCTGTTCCGCCTGCCGCAGAGCCCGTCGGATTCCGGCAAGGGCTTTACCCTGGCGCAGAAGATGGTCGGCCGTGCCTGCGGCCTGCCGGAAGGCCAGGGCGTGCGCCCGGGCACCTACTGCGAGCCGAAGATGACCACCGTCGGTTCCCAGGACACCACCGGCCCGATGACCCGCGACGAACTGAAGGACCTCGCCTGCCTCGGCTTCTCCGCCGACCTGGTGATGCAGTCCTTCTGCCACACCGCCGCCTATCCGAAGGTTGTCGACGTCATGACGCATCGTGAACTGCCGTCCTTTATCGAGAACCGCGGCGGCGTCTCGCTGCGCCCGGGCGACGGCGTGATCCACTCCTGGCTGAACCGCCTGCTGATGCCGGATACCGTCGGCACCGGCGGCGACTCCCACACCCGCTTCCCCATCGGCATCTCCTTCCCGGCCGGCTCCGGCCTGGTGGCCTTCGCCGCCGCCACCGGCGTCATGCCGCTCGACATGCCGGAATCGGTGCTGGTGCGCTTCAAGGGTGAAATGAAGCCCGGCGTCACCCTGCGCGACCTGGTCAACGCCATTCCGCTGTACGCCATCAAGCAGGGCCTGCTGACGGTCGAGAAGAAGGGCAAGAAGAACATCTTCTCCGGCCGCATCCTCGAGATCGAAGGCCTGCCGAAGCTGAAGGTGGAGCAGGCATTCGAGCTGTCGGACGCCTCCGCCGAGCGTTCCGCCGCCGGCTGCACCGTGCACCTCGACAAGGAGCCGATCGCCGAGTACATGACCTCGAACATCACCCTGATGAAGTGGATGATCGCCAACGGCTACCAGGACAAGCGCACGCTGGAGCGCCGCATCAAGGCGATGGAAGCCTGGCTCGCCAAGCCCGAGCTGCTGGCGCGCGATGCCGACGCCGAGTACGCCGCCGTCATCGAGATCGACCTGGCCGACATCCACGAGCCCATCGTGGCCTGCCCGAACGACCCGGACGACGTCAAGACCCTGTCCGAAGTCGCCGGCGACAAGATCGATGAAGTGTTCGTCGGTTCCTGCATGACCAACATTGGCCACTTCCGCGCCGCCTCCAAGCTCCTGGAAGGCAAGACCGACATCCCGGTCCGCCTGTGGATCGCGCCGCCCACCAAGATGGACCAGCAGGTGCTGACCGCCGAAGGCCACTACGGCAACCTCGGCCGCACCGGCGCCCGCATGGAAATGCCGGGCTGCTCGCTGTGCATGGGCAACCAGGCGCAGGTGCGCAAGGGCGCGACCGTGATGTCGACCTCGACCCGGAACTTCCCGAACCGCCTCGGCCTGGATACCCGCGTCTACCTCGGCTCCGCCGAACTGGCCGCGGTCTGCTCCACCCTCGGCAAGATCCCGACCAGGGAAGAGTACATGGCGAACATCGGCGTGATCGACAAGAACGCCGACGACATCTACCGCTATATGAACTTCGACCAGCTGGACGAGTTCCGCTCGGTGGCTGACGCAGTCAAGGTCTAAGCCGCTTGACGTCCGCGCCGAAGGGCGCGGGCTACATCGGAAAGCGACAAAGGGCTTCCTTCGGGAAGCCCTTTTTATTGCATGTTTGAGAAAGACCGCGTCGGATGATTCATTCGTAAGCCCCCGCCCAAACCACCTTGCACAGCGGTAGGCGTTGGATAACCATGATGGCCGTGATCGGATTGAAAGGAGCACCATGGATACGAAGACCGTAACGAAAGCAACGAATCGGCGCCGCCACATTGATGGATTGATGGCGGAAGCAGATGCTACCTACCGGCAACCGAACGCCACCATTGCCGGCACGGCATTATGCAGTCAACCCCAGCCTGGCTACAGTCATAAAGTAACAAATATCTAATGTAGGTGAGATCAAGGTAAGATCAGTAGACCCATTTCTTACCCTGTTTGAAGTAGAGATGCAATGAGAATGAAGGTAATTATCGCTACGCTAGCCACCTTGCTCCTAATCGCCTGTAGCCCAGACGGCTTACACGACAGCGGAAAGAGTTTCCGACCGCCTGTAGAAACTCTTGCAAAAGTGGTTGCGGTAGAACTTGGAGGGCACTCCTATCACTTCCCATTGGTGGCAGTGACACGGGCAGGGTTTTCCCGCGTAGAGAGGCTATGCGGGGGGGAGGGGCCTGCGAGGCTTTGCGCTATCCCGTTGAGGGATCTCGCAGCAATTTCAAGCACGCAAAGGTCGCCAATCTCCGTGTCGCGCATTGCGATAGAGTTAGAGGGCTACAGCAGTTTTAAAAATACGAAGCTCGACAGGTGGTTCGAGATTCCGCATCTATGCGGTAAGTTAACCCAGAGTTGGGCGAGGCGGCAGTGTGCAGATCAAAACCACTTCAAAGACAACCTTCGCGGCTTCACCCTCATTGAGGCAAGTGCGCTCGCAGGGCACAGTTTGGGTTTCATTACGGGACAGAGGGAATCTGTCAACGTAGCGGTGCAAAGAATGAACTTTAAAAGGGATGATCCAAGCGTAGATTGCGGTCCAGATGCTCGAGGTCTGTGTAGCGTTGCAATGCCTATCGGTCAGAGGGCGCTCGCGGTCTGGGTTGTCGGACCGGGAAACTCCACGACTGATTCGATAAATAGGCAGGCGGCTGCGATACGCGCGTTTCTGAAGCATGCAGTTGGTGCGCAAGAGGACTACAAAGCGTTTATTGAGGCTTTGAACGCAGCCAACTAACCCCTCCTCCGGGTGACATGTCCTAGTAAGCGCTTAGCTGTAGTAGTTCCGACAGGATCTGACAGGAAGACCTTGCCAAAAGGCGGGGTTACGAGGTTTGAAAGAGGTGCGAATCTTCATCAACCGGCGCGCATGTCCAGTGATTCTGTCACCAGCCAGATAGCGTCAATCCGGACCACCGCAGCCACTCCTGCAGCCAACAGCGCACAAGACTGGGATTGATGTCGTGCTGCCGCGCCGAGCTGGCAATGGTTGCGCCCGGCTGCCGGCAGGCAGCAACCACCTCTGCCTTCGACGCATTGCTGTGCTGGCGCCTTGTTACTTTCTTGGCTGCTGTCTTCGTTTGCATGGCGCTCCGTCCGAATCGATCACGGGCATCATGGTTGCCGAACCGTCCACCGCCTCATAAAGTGGTTTGGCCGGGGCCTTACATTCATTCGAAAGAAACGGCACGCCGACGCTATTTGTCTGGTGACGGCGTTGCACGCACGGTCCATTGTAAAGCGCAATTCCGGTTCTTCGCTTGGCGCGCTGAAATGCTAGCGAGGAAAAAATGACCATCTTCTACGCGCGTTAGATCGGTAGCATCGCAGGCTTGAAGTAAAAACTGATGCACCGCGAAAGAAATCAGCCATGCGCCATCTATCCTTGGTTTTGATTTTCTTCTTCTCTGCCTGTTCGCAATCGCCACCGCCAAACCATGAACAGGCGGGGTTTGCAGTTCATTCCAGTACAGATCGGCGCGCATTGGGCGAGCTTATCAATCGAGGTTGGCGACGACTTGCTGATCTGCCTGCACACGATGTAACACCGCGATCGCCGTGCCTACTGCCTCGCCGGCGCAGCCATCAGCTCGCTAAGCAGCGCCGCCGGCTCCTTGCCGTGCGCCCGCGCCAGCTTGTTCAGCGAGGCGTCCGGCGTCGCATCGCCGACGCCGGCACGCTGCAGCTCATCCACCGCCTGCTCCGCGGACATGCCCAGCACCGGCGACACGTTCGCCAGTGGCGCCGACAGCATGCGCTGGGTCGCCTGCCGCGTCGGGTTCGGCTGCTTCGGCGGCGAAAGCAGGATGAAGCCGGCGCTGCCGGCAAGCGCGAGCAGGAACAGCACCCGCATGCGTCCCTGCTTCAGCATCTGGGCGAAGGAACGCCGGTTGCGCACCAGGTGCAGTGCGACCACGGCGGCAAAGCCCAGCCCCAGCCACTCATGCACCCCCTCCACTTCGCCCTTGTAGAACTTGAAGAACATCATCACGCCGGTGACGGCGACCACCACGAACAGCGCGGCGGTGGCCTGGGTCGCATAGCGCGGCAGGATCTGATCGATGAAGCGGGCGGGCTTGCTGGTTTGAATGGCGCGAGTGGCTTGAGACATGGCTGCTTTTCCTGTTGAACACGGCAGCATCATACGCATGCGATGTAAGCGGCGTATTTCCGCCCTATGTCGAATTGTTTCACTCGCCGGAAGCGCCTCCTGCAACTGTCATGCAGCACGGCATTACTCTCTATTCACATATCCTCCGACCCTTTGGCATCGACACCACATTTCCCTGCTTGACCATGCTGCCTTTGCGATACATCAGGCGCCCGCGGACGGCACCTCAATAGACTCATTTGGCAAGCATGTTTTCTTTCCACGACAAGGCAGCAGTCTTCTGCATCAGGTGTGCATGTGTCTGACGAGTATGTTGTTTCGCATTACGAAGGCGATCTGCCGGATTTCATCGGACCGGAGCTGGACCGGTTGTACGGATCACGATTCTGTTCGCTTCACCACCTGCGCATCCATCGCCGCCTGGCCGAGGCGAACGCCTATGTGCTAAAGAGAAATGGCATCCCGGTCGCGATCTTCCTCTTCGAAGCCCGGCAGCAGCGCATACGCATCCTCAACGAAGGCATGCGGGTGGAAACCCGTTACATCGACCGCTTCGCCGACTGGGCGTTTGAACGCTATCCCGAAGCGATTTCCCTGACCTTCAACGCGGTTGAGCCGGACGGCGGAAAAAAGCCAGCCCGTCCCGTTCTGCGCGCCCACTGCGCGCAAGACATGGTCCTGCCGCTGCCGGAGAGCGTCGAGCGCTATGTCGCCAGCCTCGGCAAAAGCACCCGGCACAACATCAAGCGCCGCATCAGCAAGCTCAAGCGCACCTTTCCCGACTTCGACTACCGCTTCCTGGGCGGATCGCAAGTCCGCGAGGAGGACATCCGCTCGCTCATCAGGATCAGCGAGGCGCGTCTATCGAGACTGGGCAAGGCGCCGAATATCGATGCGCGGGAAACCCGGCGCATCGGCGAGATGGTCAAGGCCTGCGGCTTCGTTTGCATTGCCACCATACGCGGCGAGCTGTGCGGCGGCCAGATCGCCTACCACCTCGGCGAGACCTTCTGCTTCCGCTCGATAGCGCATGAAGCGGCTTACGATGAATTCAGCCTCGGCTCGGTGGTCTTCTTCCTGACGATCTGCGAATGCATCCGGCAGGGCGCGAAGCGGGTGCACCTGGGCTGGGGCAGCCAGGAATACAAGTTCCAGTTCGGCGCCGTCAATCGGGATATCTATCGCCTGGTTCTCTACCGCTCCTGGCCCGCGTTCATGCTCGACGGCCTGGTGGTAGGCAGGACCGCCTTTCAGGGCGCGCTCTCCTCGACCTACCATCGATTGGCCACGCTGCTCAAGAGCGGCGAACGAAACGGATCGCACTGGGCGAAGCTGCTCATGAGTGCGGCGCGGCGGACACGGCGGGCCCTGGCATGAGGCCATGGAGGACGGGCGCATGCATGCACGAACTTTATCGGCGGAAGCCGCCTCCTAGAGGGCGTGTCATGGATTCAAACAAGGATTTCGCAGCCACGGCAAGCGCTCGAATGTCAGGGCGGAGCAGCGAATTCGGGCGGCATGCTGCCCGCCTGCGCAGGCTGATCGATGCCCGGAGGCGCGGCCGCAATCAATGAGGGGACAAGCAGAAATGACAAGAAAAGTTTATCCATCGGTCCTGGTGGTCGGCGTGGTGCCGTCGCTGATCTGGCCGGTGGCGCGGTGCCTGAAGCGGGCCGGCGGCTCGCCGACCATCCTTGCATGGCATGGCCTGTCGCCGATGCGCATGAGCAGCGACTGCAGCGGATACATCATGTGGAACAACATCCGCAAGACCGACGGCATGCTGGACCTGTCGGCGCTCGGCCTGGTCGAAAGGATCTGCGAAACGCGCAGCATCGACATCGTGGTGCCGGCCGACTATGATTCCGCGCTGCTGCTGGCGCGCCGGCCGCAGGACTCGCGCCTTCCCTGCGTGCCGGTGCCGAGCGCCGGCGTCATCAGCGAGATGAACGACAAGTGGACCTTCACCCGCTTCCTGGAACGGCTGGGCCTGCCGTATCCGGAAAGCGAACGCATCGAATCGGAGCAGCAGCTGCTGGCCACGCGGCTTCCCTTTCCGATCATTACCAAGCCGCTGGACAAGTGGGCCAGCGTCGGCTTCGAGCTGCATCAATCGCGGGAGGCGCTGGCGGAAACCCTTCGGCATCAGCGGCTGAAGTCGGACTTCCCGCTGATCGCGCAGCGCTACATTCCCGGCTGGGATGTAGGCGCCTCGTTCCTCGCCAACCATGGCCGGCTGGTGGCCTATTCGCTGTTCCATCACAAGGTCGACGGCGAGCGGGTGTTCTTCGAGGACCCGCGCCTGCGGGATTACCTCGCCGCCTTCGTCGCGGCCACCGACTACTCCGGCGTCGGCCACATCGATACCCGCTACGATCCGCAGCGCGACCACTACCAGCTGCTGGAACTGAACCCGCGCTTCTGGGCGTCGCTGCTGTACGCGATGAATGCGGGGCTGAACTATCCCGATCTGCTGGTGCATCTTGATGAATGGGACCATGCCACCGTCAACACGGCGCCGGCGCGTCGGGTGCGGCTGCCCTTGTACGAACGCATGATGACGCTCACCAACCGCTGGTTCAGCAAGGGCTATGAAATGGTCACCGGCGCTCAGTTGTGACGGAAGCTGGTAAATTTTCGGCATGGCGTTGCCGCCCCATCTCGGAAAGGAGTTGCCATGGAAAATCGCCAGCCCGGCTTGCAGGCCGTGCGTCCCGAGGCCGAAGTGATGACGCGCCAGCGCCTGCCGTATTTCATCGGCATCTCCGGCAGCACCGTTGGCTCTCTCGGCCTGTCGATGCATCTCGTCGTGATTCCGCCGGGTGCGCGGGCGGCGCCGCATCGCCACATCGGCTACGAAACCGGCATCTACGTGCTCGAAGGCAGGGTCTGCACCCGCTGGGGCGAATCGCTGGAGCACGAGATCGTCAGCGAGGCTGGCGACTTCCTCTTCGTGCCGCCGGGCGTGCCGCACGAGGCGATCAACCTCAGCGCCACGGAGCCGGCGCGCGCCGTGGTGGCGCGCAACGATCCGGCGGAGCAGGACAAGGTGGAACCCTATCTCGTCGAACCGGCCGCCTGATTACCGCATCACTTCCAGCGCCTGAGAGCCCACGCATGCGACAGGCATGCGTTAGTCCACACTCCGTACCGCCCGGCGCATTCGGTTTTCCGTACGTTTTTCCTTCCTCCATTCGGAAAGCCGACGCACCGCCTCGCCCGACGCGAGTTCAATGCTAGAACTATCAACCACTTAGCTTCGGCGCCCGCCAGTGCATCAGGTGGCATGAAGCATGCAAATGGAAGACGATTCGGCAGATCCGCAGCGGGCTTGCAGCAGCCTGGCGTTTCCTGCTCTCTGATCGACTTCGTCACGCATTAGCGGCAAAGGACTTCTTCCATGAAACGCAACCAGCTCACCGTCTGGATCGGCATCGCCCTGGCGGCCGGCATCGCCGTCGGCTATTTCTGCAACAGCATCGCGCCCACGCCCGAAGCGGCCAAGGAAATCGCCAGCTATTTCTCGCTCGTCACCGACATCTTCCTCCGCCTGATCAAGATGATCATCGCGCCGCTGGTGCTGACCACCCTGGTGGCCGGCCTGGCCGGCATGGGTGACGCGAAGGTGGTCGGCCGCATCGGCGCCAAGGCCCTCGGCTGGTTCATCTCCGCCTCGCTCTGTTCCCTGCTGATCGGCCTGGTGATGGCAAACCTGCTGCGCCCGGGCGATGCGGTCAACGTGCCGCTGCCGGCGGCGGGCACCGCGACCAACCTGAAGACGGCGGCGCTGAACCTGAAGGACTTCGTCGCCCATGTGTTCCCGAAGAGCATCTTCGAATCCATGGCCAACAATGAAGTGCTGCAGATCCTCATCTTCGCGCTGTTCTTCGGCGTGGCGCTGAGCAAGCTGCGCGACAGCACCGCCAGGAGCCTGGTGCGCACCATCGAGGACATCGCCCACGTGATGCTGCAGGTCACCGACTATGTGATGCGCTTCGCGCCGATCGGCGTGTTCGCCGCGGTGGCGTCGGTGATCACCACCCAGGGCCTCGGCATCCTGCTGGTGTACGGCAAGTACATGGGGAGCTTCTTCGCCGCCCTGGCGGCGCTGTGGCTGGTGCTGATCTTTGCCGGCTATCTGGTGCTGGGCAAGGAAGTGTTCCGATTGATCCATTTGATCCGCGGTCCGATGCTGCTCGGCTTCTCCACCGCCAGCAGCGAATCCGCTTATCCCAAGCTGATGGAGCAGCTGGAGAAGTTCGGCATCAAGGACCGCATCACCGGCTTCATCCTGCCGCTCGGCTATTCCTTCAACCTCGACGGCTCCATGATGTACACCGCCTTCGCCGCGCTGTTCATCTCCCAGGCCTACAACATCCCGCTGACGCTCGGACAGCAGATCACCATGCTGCTGGTGCTGATGGTGTCGTCCAAGGGCATCGCCGGCGTGCCGCGCGCCTCGCTGGTGGTGGTGGCCGCGGTGCTGCCGATGTTCGGCCTGCCGGAGGCCGGCCTGCTGCTGGTGATGGGCGTGGATCACTTCCTGGACATGGGCCGCACCGTCACCAACGTGCTGGGCAACGCGATTGCCACCGCCGTCGTCGCCAAGTGGGAAAACGCGATCGATCCGGTCAGCCCGGAACTGGCCGAATCGGAGGACGTGCTGCCGCTGCCGGAGGAAAGGCAGTCGGCGCGGCCGGCCTGATCGGGGCGAGTCGGCCATGTTCGGCCTGGCGCTGAGAGCCTGATCAGTATCTATTTGACATGTGCGCAGCCACGGGAACCGGTCGAATGCTAGGCGCGGCGACGCGACGTAGCCGGTGCTACGGCAAGGAGCCGCAACGACGCAGGCGGCCGGTTCCCGTGGCTGCCCGAAGGGTTCAAGCAGGAAGGGCGCATTGCGGCGTTGCGGCGCGCCGCCCTTGCAGGGCGCGTACCGGCTGATAAGCCGGTACCGCTCCGCAGGCAAGCGGCATGCCGCTCGAAACCCCTGCTTCGCCCTTGCACTGCATACCTTCCTGCTTGAACGCACATGCCAAATAGATACTGATCAGGCTCTGAAGCCTGCTCGGCGCGCTTGCGGTGCTGCTCATCGCGCTTCTGTCGAGCAGCCGCAGCTATTACCTCGCCGGGCTGGTTCCGCTGTTTCCGACCTTCGCCCTGATCGCCCATGCGATCGTCGGCAGCGAACGCGGACCGGCCGAACTGCGCGCCACCGCGCTGTTCGGGCTGGGCGCTCTCCTGCCCTACGCCGCCTATCTGCTGGCGGTCTACGCACTGAGTACCCGCCTGACGCTCGCCGCGACGCTGGCGGCCGCTTCGCTGGCGTGGGCTGCGGCGGCAGCAGCGCTGCTGCTGTTCTGGCAGCGCGTCATGCTGGCCGGCTGAGCCGGTTTGCGGTTTCCCGCTTCACGACGCCGGCCGCCACGCCGGTCCGTGTTACCGGACCGCCTTGGCAAATCCACGCGCGGTCACCCTGGGGCGGGCATCAATGGCCGGAGCGCGGCATAATTCGGCATTCCGAATGGACCCATCCTGCATGTTTCAACACCGTCAACTGCCGCGCCTGATCCTGCTGGTGCTGGGCTTCGCGGCGCTGGCGGGCGGAGCCGGCCTGCTCGCCTTCCGCTACAGCCTCGCCGTCGGCATGGCCGAACTGCAGGCGACCGGCCGCCACCGGCTGGACCTGTACGCCGCCAGCCTCGAACGCGAAATCGACAAGTACGCCTATTTCCCCACCACCCTGGGCTTGGAGCGGGACGTGCTGCAGCTGCTTTCCGCGCCGACGCCGGAGCGCGGCGAACAGGTCAGCCTTTATCTGGAGCAGCTCAACGAGCGCGCCGGCAGCCTGTCGATCTACATCCTCGACCGCGCCGGCCGGGTGGTCGCCACCAGCAACTGGCGCCGCGCCGACAGTTTCCTCGGCGAGGAACTCGCCTTCCGTCCTTATTTCCGGCAAGCCATGGATGGCGGCAGCGGTCGCTTCTTCGGCATCGGCACCACCCGCGGCGAACCGGGCTACTACCTGTCCTCGGCGCTGTCCGACGAGCATGGCACGCTCGGCGTGGCGGTGGTGAAGGTCGGATTGAAGCAGCTGGAGAAATCCTGGGGCCCGGTGGAAGCGCCGGCGCTGGTGGCGGACGAGAATGGCGTGGTGATCCTGGCCTCGGTGCCGAGCTGGAAATTCACCACCATCAAGCCGCTGGATGAAGCCACCCGCAGCGCCTTCGACCGCACCCAGCAATACAACCGGCAGGCGCTGCATCCGCTCGGCGTGACCGAACTGGCCGACCTCCAGCATGGCGCGCGACTGGTGCGGATGCCAGCGGTGGAGCCGAAGACGGTGGCGATGTTCCCGGTGGCCGGCACCTTCGTCGCCCAGACCCAGGCGCTGGCCGGCACGTCCTGGCATCTCACGGTGTTCTCCTCGCAGGATCAGGTGCGGGGCGACGCCATCAGCCGGGCGGCGATTGCCGGCGTCGGCGCCGCCTTCCTGTTCATTCTCATGCTGCTGCTGAACCAGAGGCGGCGACACCTGAGCGACCGCCTCGCGGCGCAGGCGGCGCTGCAGCGCGCGCACGACGAGCTGGAGCGCAAGGTGGCCGAACGCACCGCCGATCTGTCCGCCGCCAACCGGCGGCTGCAGCGGGAAGTGGCGGAGCGCACGCAGGCCGAGCGCACGCTGCGCGCCGCCCAGGATGAGCTGGTGCAGGCCGGCAAGCTGGCGGTCATCGGCCAGCTTGCCGCCGGCGTCGCCCATGAACTCAACCAGCCGCTGGCGGCGCTGCGCACCCTGTCGGGCAATGCCCGCAAGTTTCTGGCGCGCGGCAACCACGACACCGCCAGCGGCAACCTGGAACGCATCGGCGACCTGGTGGACCGCATGGGCCGCATGACGGCGCAGCTGAAGTCCTTCGCCCGCAAGTCCTCCGGCCAGCCGCAGGCGGTGCCGCTGCGCCGGGCGCTGGACAATGCGCTGTTCCTGCTGGAGCAGAAGCTGAAGCAGTCCGGCGCCGGCGTGAGCATCGATCTGCCGCCGCAGGAGCTGTTGGCCTGGTGCGACCCGAACCGGCTGGAGCAGGTGCTGGTCAACCTCGCCGGCAATGCGCTCGACGCCATGGCCGGGCTGCCGCGGCCGGCGCTGGAGATCGGCGCGCGGTCCGAGCACGGGCGCATCCTGCTGCAGGTGCGGGACCATGGCCCCGGCCTGAGCGAGGAAGCCGGCCGGCGCCTGTTCGAGCCCTTCTTCACCACCAAGGAAGCCGGCCAGGGCCTCGGCCTCGGGCTGGCCATTTCGGCCGGCATCGTCGCCGATTTCGGCGGCAACCTGTCCGGCGCCAACCATCCACAAGGCGGAGCGGTCTTTACACTCGATCTGCCCGCCGCCAGGGACACTGAACATGACTGATGCGCTGCAGGTACTGCTGGTCGAAGATGATCCGAACGTGCGCCTCGGCTGCGAGCAGGCGCTGCAGCTGGAAGACATCCGGGTGCTCGCCGTCGACAGCGCCGAGGCGGCGCGCAGCCGCGTCGGCCGCGACTTCCCCGGCGTGGTGGTGAGCGATATCCGCCTGCCCGGCATGGATGGCATGGCGCTGATGGCGGCGCTGCGGCAGATCGACGCCGACCTGCCGGTGGTGCTGATCACCGGCCATGGCGATGTGACCCTGGCGGTGCAGGCGATGAAGCAGGGTGCCCACGACTTCATCGAGAAGCCGTTCTCCTCCGAGCACCTGGTGGAAGTGGTGCGGCGCGCGCTGGACAAGCGGCGCCTGACGCTGGAGGTGCGCAGCCTGCGCGCCCAGCTGGAGAACCGCGGCCAGCTCGAGGGCCGGCTGATCGGCCGCTCGGCGGCGATCGCGCGGGTGCGGCAACTCGTGGCGGACCTCGGCAACAGCGCCGCCGACATCCTGATCGAAGGGGAGACCGGCACCGGCAAGGAACTGGTGGCGCGCTGCCTGCACGAAGCCGGGCCCCGGCGCGCCGGCAACTTCGTCGCCATCAATTGCGGCGGCCTGCCGGACACCCTGTTCGAGAGCGAGATCTTCGGGCATGAGGCGGGCGCCTACACCGGCGCCGCCAGGCGCCGCATCGGCAAGATCGAGCATGCCAACGGCGGCACGCTTTTTCTCGACGAGATCGAGTCGATGCCGCTGCCGCTCCAGACCAAGCTGCTGCGGGTGCTGCAGGAACGCACCCTGGAGCGGCTCGGCTCCAACACGCCGGTGGCGATCGATTGCCGGGTGGTGGCCGCGACCAAATGCGACCTGAAGGCGCTGTCGGACCAGGGCCGCTTCCGCGCCGACCTTTACTACCGGCTGAACGTCGCCACCCTGCCGCTGCCGCCGCTGCGCGAGCGGCGCGAGGACATTCCGCTGCTGTTCGAGCATTTCCTGCTGCAGGCCGCCGCGCGCCATCAGCGTCCGGCGCCGGAAGCCGACCCGGCCCGGACCGCGCGCCTGCTCGCCTACGACTGGCCGGGCAACGTGCGCGAGCTGCGCAACGTGGCCGACCGCTGCGTGCTCGGCATCGAAGCCGGCTTTCCGCCCTTCGCCGAACGCGCGCCGGCGCCGACGCGGGTGCTGGCGGACACCGTAGCCGCCTTCGAGCGCGACCTCATCGCCGATGCGCTCGCGCGCTGCAACGGCAGCCTGGCGCGCGCCGCCGAAGCCCTCGGCGTGGCCAAGACCACGCTGCACGACAAGATCCGGAAATACCGGCTGGGCGGCGCGGAGTAACCCCGCCGCGATCGGCTACTCGTGATACTCGGGCGCGGCGATGCGCTTGCCGACCAGGAAGGCATCGGCGACGATGCGCAGCGGCGAGAAGTCGGCGTCCGACGACCCGCTTCGCACCAGGCGCAGGAAGTGGGCATACAGCCCGGGGTATTCGGCTTCCTTTTCCTGCAGCACCACCTTGCCGTCGATTTCCAGAATGGTGCCGCCCATGTGCAGCGCCAGGTTTTCGCCCTGCTCCGCCTCGACGAAGATGCTCCAGGTCTGCTGGCTCTCCTGCAGGAAATCATAGTCGGCGTGGATGCGCGCGCCGTGGCCGGAAACCATCTCCACCTGCGCCTGGATCGGCGCATCGCAATTGGTGGGTATGTGCAGGTCGGCCTTGTGCACCACCACTTCCGGGCCGAGCAGGCGCGTCAGGATGGAAAGCGAATTGATGCCGGGATCGAACACGCCCATGCCGCCCGGCGCGAAGATCCAGGTCTGGCCCGGATGCCACTGGCGCACGTTCTCCTTCCAGGCGATGCGCACCTGCTTCAGGCGGCGCTGGCCGATCCAGTCGCGCGCCCGCTCCACGCCCGGCGCAAAGCGCGAATGCCAGCTCGCCAGCAGCGACACGCCCTTATCCTCCGCCAGCCGCCGTATCGTCTCGGCCTCGCCCAGCGTGGCCGCCGGCGGCTTTTCCAGGAACACATGCTTGCCGGCGTCGATCGCCTCCCGCGCGATCGCCTGCCGTACCTGCGGCGGCGTGCATATCGCCACCGCCTCGATTTCGGGATGGGCGCGCAGCATTTCCCCGGTGGAGCGATAGACCGGCAGCGTCGCATGGGTGGCGCGCGGCGAGCAGGCCGCCACCACCGCCAGACCGGGATTGCCATGGATGGCAGGCAGGTGCTGGTCCAGCGCAATCTTGCCGAGGCCGATCAGGCCGATCTTCAGCGGCTGGCTGCCGTCCTTGCTGGAAGCATCGCTCATGGGTTTCCTTTCCCTTGCCGGTCGCAGTCTTGAACCCGGGTTTGACCGATCGCCGGCGATCCCGTTCTGTCCGCATCGTGATGGCATGCGAAGCAGGAAGATCAGCCGGCGCCATTTGACCGGCATCAACGACCGGCATGCCGCGCCGGTTGCAAAGGCGCTTTTCAACTGGTACACTGGCCAGACCAGTAGATCAGAAGGTCCGGAAAAAAGCATGGAACTCCTCACCCGCCTGCCCGGCGGCGAAACCGACATCGTCAAGCGCACCGTCAAGGACCAGATCGCCGACAAGCTGGCCTACATGGTCCTGACCGGCCTGCTGCAGCCCGGCGACGAACTGCCTTCCGAGCGCGCGCTTGCCGGCACGCTGCAGGTATCGCGCGAGACGGTGCGCGGCGCCATCGGCGTGCTGCATGCGCGCGGCATGCTGGAGGTTTCGCAGGGCGCCCGCACCCGCGTCGTCGGCCCGGGCAAGCAGACCCTGGCTTCGTCGGTGCGGGCGCTGGCCAAGCTCAAGGACAAGGACATCGACGAAGTGGCGGAAGCCCGCGCCCAGGTCGAGGCGCAGGTGGTCAAGCTGGCCGCGGCGCGCATCTCCCAGGCGGACCTGGAACGCCTGCGCGGCCTGGTGGCCGACCAGCGCCTGATGCTGAACGACCCGGTGTCCTTCCAGATTTCCGACCGCGAATTCCACGCCATCGTCTACGCCGCCTGCGGCAACGAACTGCTGCGCGACTTCGTCAGCGACATGTACGACTATGCGCTGGATTACCGCCGCCAGGCTCTCAAGCGCAAGGGCGCCATCGCCGACAGCGTGCGCGACCATGAACGCATCGTCGAGGCGCTCGCCAGCGGCGATCCGAAGCAGGCCGAAGCCGCTTTCGCCAGCCACCTCGACCATGTGCACACCACCACGGTGCGCGAAATGGGCGCGGAGTGATCCGCCCTTTATTTGCCTTAACTGGTCTGCCCACCATACCTGTCTGAATCAAACAACCAGAGGAGATATTGATGAACAAACGAAAGACACTCGGCCTCATCGCCTGTGCGCTGCTCGCGCCCGGGCTGGCGGCCGCCCAGACCGCCGCCTGGCCGAGCAAATCGGTGCGCATCCTGGTCGGCTCCAGCCCGGGCGGCGGCACCGACGCCATGGCCCGTGCCGTGGCCGACCGCCTCGGACCCCTGCTGAAGGTGCCGGTGGTGGTCGAGAACAAGCCGGGCGCTTCCAACACCCTCGCCGCCGATGCCACCGCCAAGTCCACCGACGGCCACACCATGGTGATGGGCGTCTCCACCGCCCACGCCATCGCCCCCTACCTGATCAAGCTGGCCTACGACAATGCCAGGGACCTGGTGCCGGTGGCTTTCGTCGGCTCGGTGCCCAACGTGCTGGTGGTGAACAACGACCTGGGCGTGAAGGATGTGCGCGAACTGGTGGCGCTGGCCAAGCGCAAGCCCGACCAGATCAACTTCGCTTCCAGCGGCGCGGGCAGCACCCAGCACATCGCCGGCGAGCTGTTCCGGGAAGCGGCGGGCGTGTCCATCGTCCACATTCCCTACAAGGGAAGCGGCCCGGCCCTGGTGGACCTGATGGGCGGCCAGGTGCAGATCAGCTTCGACACCATGACGTCAGTGCTGCCGCACATCAAGAGCGGCAAGGTGAAGGCGCTCGCGGTGACCAGCGCCAGGCGCAACCCGCAGCTGCCCAACGTTCCCACCATGGCCGAAGCCGGCGTGCCGGGCGTGGAGATGGGCGCCTGGTACGGCATCTACATGCCGGCCTCCACGCCCAAGCCGGTGCAGCAGCGGGTGCATGACGAGGTCAACAAGGTGCTCGCCATGCCGGAAACCCGCAACCGCCTGGATGCGATCGGCGCCGACATCACGCCGATTACCCAGGCCGAATTCATCGCCTTCCACGAGAAGGAAAACACGCGCTATGCGGAGCTGATCAAGCGCCGCGGCATCAGAGGAGATTGAACATGACGCAAGCAATGGACAAGCGGCCGGTGGTGGCCGTCACCCTCGGCGATCCGTCCGGCATCGGCCCCGAACTCGCCGCCCGGCTGCTGGCCCGGCCGCAGACCCTGCAGCAGGCGAAGGTGGTGCTGGTCGGCGACGCCTGGCTGTGGGAACAGGGCCAGCGCCAGGCCGGCGTGACGGTCGAGACGCGCGAGATCGGCGGCTTCGCCGAAGCTCGCGCCGACGAGGGACAAGTGCCGATGTTCCTGCCGGTGCAAAGCGTGTCGCCGGACGAGGTGCAGCCCGCCACCGCCGCCGCGCCCGGCGGCCGTTCGGTGCTGCAGGTGCTCGACAGCTGCATGGATGCGGCCAAGGCCGGCGAGATCGACGCCATCTGCTTCGCGCCGCTGAACAAGCATGCGATGAAGCAGGGCGGCCTGCGCCACGAGGACGAGCTGCACCATTTCGCCGAATACCTCGGCGTGGACAGCTACTTCTGCGAATTCAACACCCTCGACGGCCTGTGGACCTCGCGCATCTCTTCCCACGTGCCGCTGGCCGACGTGCCGCGCTACATCACGAAGAAGCGGGTGGTGGATGCCGCCGCCCTGCTCTACCGTTCGCTGCAGACCAGCGGCGTGGCGCAGCCGCGGGTGGCGGTGGCCGGCCTGAATCCGCACAACGGCGAAGGCGGCACCTGCGGCCGAGAGGAGATCGACGTGATCGAGCCGGCGGTGCGCGAATTGAACGAGCAAGGCATGCAGGTGGTCGGCCCCTACTCGCCCGACACCATCTTCCTGCGCGCCCGCGAAGGCGCGCTCGACGGCATCGTCACCATGTACCACGACCAGGGCCAGATCGCGCTCAAGCTGCTCGGCTTCTCGCGCGGCGTCACGGTGCAGGGCGGCATGCCGGTGCCCATCACCACCCCCGCCCACGGCACCGCCTACGACATCGCCGGCCAGGGCAAGGCTGACGTCAATGCTATGGCCAATGCCTTCGCCATCGCCGCCCGCATGGGCGCGGCCAGCCGCCAGCGCCAAGCCTGAATTAATCAGAAAGAACCACGACATGAAAATCAAATCCATCCGCGCCCGCGTCTACCAGTGGAAAGGCCCGACCGTTCCGCCCCAGGCCAACTTCTGCTCCAACGCCATCGACCTGGTGTACGACAACCAGGCCAACCGCCATGCCGGCGGCAACGACACCATGAACACCTTCCGCTTCCACGAGTGGACGGTGGTGGAAGTGGAGACCGACGACGGCATCGTCGGCCTCGGCAACGTGGCGCTGGCGCCGCGCATCGCCAAGGCCATCATCGACCAGTACCTGGCGCCGCTGGTGCTGGGCCAGGACCCCTGGGACTACGAGTACATCAACCAGCGCATGTACCGCGCCACCCATGCCTGGGGCCGCAAGGGCGTCGGCATGGCGGCCATCTCGGCGGTCGACATCGCCATCTGGGACATTCTCGGCAAGGCCGCCAACAAGCCGGTGTTCAAGCTGCTCGGCGGCCGCACCAAGGAAAAGATCCCCTGCTACTACAGCAAGCTGTACCGCACCGACCTGAAGGAAATGCAGGCGGAGGCGGAGAAATTCGTCAAGCAGGGCTTCCGCGCCTTCAAGATGCGCTTCGGCTACGGCCCGGCCCATGGCCAGCAGGGCGTGACGGAGAACCTGAAATCGGTGGAAGCGGTGCGCGAGGTGATCGGCTACGACAACGACCTCATGCTCGAGTGCTACATGGGCTGGAACCTGGAATACGCCAAGCGCATCCTGCCCAAGCTGGAGAAGTACCAGCCGCGCTGGCTGGAGGAGCCGGTGATCGCCGACGACATCGACGGCTACGCCGAACTGAACCAGCTGACCAGCATCCCCATCTCCGGCGGCGAGCATGAGTTCTCGCTGTACGGCTTCAAGCAGCTGCTCGACAAGAAGGCGGTGTCGGTGGTGCAGTACGACACCAACCGCGTCGGCGGCATCACCATGGCGCACAAGATCAACGCGCTGTGCGAAGCCTACTCGGTGCCGGTGATCCCGCATGCCGGCCAGATGCACAACTACCACCTCACCATGAGCAGCCTGAACTGCCCGATGAGCGAGTACTTCCCGATCTTCGACGTCGAGGTCGGCAACGAGCTGTTCTACTACATCTTCGCCGGCGAGCCGGAAGCAGACAACGGCTTCCTGCAGCTGGACGACAACACGCCCGGCCTGGGCCTGTCGCTGCGCACCGATCAACTGCACAACTTCGAGATCATCGAATGAGCCCGACCACTTCACGCGCAAGCCGGCGCTACACCGGCGTGTTCCCGGTGGTGCCGACCACCTTCTTTGATGACGGCACCCTGGACCTGGAAAGCCAGAAGCGCTGCGTCGACTTCATGATCGATGCCGGCTCCAACGGCCTGTGCATCCTGGCCAACTTCTCGGAGCAATTCCTGCTGGCCGACGACGAGCGGGAAGTGCTGACGAAGACCATCCTGCAGCACGTCGATGGCCGGGTGCCGGTGATCGTCACCACCACCCATTTCGGCACCGAGGTCTGCGCGCAGCGCAGCCGGCGCGCGCAGGACATGGGCGCCTCCATGGTGATGGTGATGCCGCCCTACCATGGCGCCACCATCCGCGTCGGCGAGCCGCTGATCCGCGAGTTCTTCGCCCGCCTCTCGGACGCCATCGACATCCCGATCATGATCCAGGATGCGCCGGTGGCCGGCACGCCGCTGTCGCCCGCCTTCCTCGCTTCCATGGCGAAGGAGATCGAGCATGTCGCCTACTTCAAGATCGAGACCGCCGGCGCGGCCAGCAAGCTGCGCGAGCTGATCGCGCTCGGCGGCGACGCCATCGAGGGACCGTGGGACGGCGAGGAAGCCATCACCCTGCTGGCCGACCTCGACGCCGGCGCCACCGGCGCCATGACCGGCGGCGCGTATCCGGACGGCATCCGCACCATCGTCGATGCCTACCGGGAAGGCCGGCGCGAGGATGCGGTGCTCGCCTACGCGCGTTGGCTGCCCCTGATAAACTACGAGAATCGCCAAGGTGGAATACTTACCGCCAAGGCGTTGATGAAGGCCGGCGGCGTCATCGGCTGCGATGCGCCGCGCCACCCGTTCGCTCCCATGCATCCCGCGGTTCGCGCAGGCTTGCTGGATGCGGCGCGACGGCTCGATCCACTCGTACTGCGTTGGGCAAAGTAAGGACACCATGAGCTATCCGAACACGCAACTTTTCATCAATGGCCAGTGGCAGGACGCGGCTGACGGCCGCACGCTGGCCGTCGTCAACCCCGCCACCGGCCAGGAAATCGGGCGCGTCGCCCATGCCGGCCGCGCCGACCTCGACCGCGCGCTGGAAGCGGCGCAGAAGGGCTTCGAGACCTGGCGCGACATGACCCCGGCCGAGCGCAGCAAGATCATGCGCAAGGCCGCCGGCCTCATGCGCGAACGCGCCGCCGACATCGGCCGCATGCTGACCCAGGAACAGGGCAAGCCGCTGCCCGAAGCCAAGGGCGAGGCCATGGCCGCCGCCGACATCATCGAATGGTTCGCCGAGGAAGGCTTCCGCGTCTACGGCCGCATCGTGCCGTCGCGCACCAGCCTGTCCGTGCGGCAAATGGTGATCAAGGACCCGGTCGGCCCGGTCGCCGCCTTCACGCCGTGGAACTTCCCGATCAACCAGGTGGTGCGCAAGGTTGGCGCGGCGCTGGCCGCCGGCTGCTCCATGCTGGTCAAGGCGCCGGAAGAAACCCCGGCCGGCCCGGCGGCGCTGATCCAGGCCTTCGCCGACGCCGGTATTCCGCCCGGCGTGCTCGGCCTGGTCTACGGCAATCCGGCCGAGATCTCCAGCTACCTGATCCCGCATCCGGTGATCCGCAAGATCACCTTCACCGGCTCCACCCCGGTCGGCAAGCAGCTCGCCGCCCTAGCCGGCCAGCACATGAAGCGCGTCACCATGGAATTGGGCGGCCACGCGCCGGTGATCGTCTGCGAGGATGCCGACATCGCCCTGGCAGTGAAGTCCGCCGGCGCGGCCAAGTTCCGCAACGCCGGCCAGGTCTGCATCGCGCCGACCCGCTTCCTCGTGCATGAAAGCATCCGCGCCGAGTTCGCCCAGGCGCTGGCCAAGCATGCGCAGGGCCTGAAGGTGGGCGACGGCCTGGCCGAAGGCACGACGATGGGCCCGCTGGCCAATCCGCGCCGCCTCGCCGCCATGGCCGAGATCACCGAGGACGCGGTGCAGCGCGGCGCCAAGGTGCTGACCGGCGGCGCCCGCATCGGCGAATCCGGCAACTTCTGGCAGCCGACCATCCTGGACGAGGTGCCGCTGGAAGCCAAGGTCTTCAACGACGAGCCTTTCGGCCCGGTGGCGGCGATCCGCAGCTTCAACACGCTGGAGGATGCCATCGCCGAAGCCAACCGCCTGTCCTTCGGACTGGCCGGTTATGCCTTCACCCGCTCGCTGAAGAACGCCGACCTGCTGACCCGCCGCGTCGAAGTCGGCATGCTGTGGGTCAACATGCCCGCCCTGCCCTCGGCCGAGCTGCCGTTCGGCGGCATCAAGGATTCCGGCTACGGCTCGGAAGGCGGCCCTGAAGCGGTGGATGCCTACCTCAACACCCGCGCCGTGGCCGTGGCGAATGTCTGAGGCGACGCATCATGCATGAGGATGGGCAGACGCTTAGGCTTTAGCAGGCCATAAGCGCCCCTGTCATCAAGAGCCCCGCTCGTCTACGGACCGGCGGGGCTTTTTCATTGGCGAAGCCATTCCCGTTCGCCGGCAGCAAAACCGATTTCACGCCATACTTTGGCTTCAGCATCCATCACAACAAAACCAGCCAAGACCAGCACGAGGAGACCATGCAGACAGCCGACGCCGCAGGCCATGTATTCGATGCCACCATCGCCCTCTCGCCGCTCGATGGCGACACCTTCACCGGCCATACCCACCCTGCCTACGCCAACATGGTCGGCCCCTTCGGCGGCGCCATCGGCGCGACGCTGCTGAATGCGGTGATGATCCACCCGGCCCGGCTGGGCGATCCGGTGGCCCTGACGGTGCACTTCGCCGCCCCGATCAAGGATGGCGATTTCATCGTGGCGGCAAAACCGATGCGCACCAACCGCAGCACCCAGCACTGGCTGGTCGAGCTGTCGCAGGAAGGCGAAGTGGCGGCCTATGCCACCATGGTCACCGCCACGCGCCGCGACACCTGGGGCACGACCGAATCGTCCTTTCCCGACGTTCCCGGCCCGGACAGCCTGCCGCCCACCCCGCGCATCCCGCAGACCGCCTGGACCCGCAGCTACGACATGCGCTTCATCGAGGGCGGCCTCGATGGCAAACGATCGGCCGAGGAACCTTCGCGCACCCGATTGTGGATACGCGACGAGCCGCCGCGTCCGCTGGATTTTCAATCGCTGGCCGCCATCTGCGATGCCTTCTTTCCGCGCATCTTCGTGCGCCGCCCGAAATGGATCGCCGTCGGCACGGTGGCGCTCACCACGTACTTCCATGCCGATGCCGCACAGCTCGCGGCGGTCGGCACCGCGCCTGTGCTGGGACAGGCACGGGCTTCGCGTTTCGAGCAGGGTTTCTTCGATCAGAGCGCGGAGGTGTGGAGCGCGGCGGGGACGCTGCTGGCGGTGAGCCATCAAGTCGTCTACTACAAGGAGTGAACAGCCCCGGCACGGTCCCGGATGCCTTCCGTTGGAGGAAGGCGGATGCTCCAGCGTGCCGGTCTTGAAGAGACGCGCCAACGCCGTCACCGCGAAGCGCCCTATTGCTCCTTGTCTTTTCGCTTGAAGAGACTAAAGAGGCCGGCAAACAGCGCCAACCCAGCAACGGCAATCACCTTGACGAACTTCGCTGCGAAAGCGGCTATCAACGCGAACAGGCCCAGCTTCTTCGCCGCGATACCGGTGACCAGCGCCGCAATGCCGTACTCCGCCACCTTGTCGGTGCTGGCGTTGAAGTCGGCGTAGGCTTTGCCTTCCTTGAACTTCATGTTGGCCAGCAGGCTTTCCACCATGGGCTTGTCCTGTGCGACGGTGCCGGTGCCGGTCACCAGGTTCATCGACACATAGCCCTCCCGGCCCAGGACGAAGGTGTTGTAATTGGCGCCGTGGGCTTCATCCTTGCCGGCCTTTTCCTTGGATTCGATGGACCACACGAGCCGATGTGTCGCTTTCTCGTAAGTCGGCTTCTGCACCCATCCGACGATTTCCATTTCAGCGATGCCGCGCGCCACGCGTTCCTTGTTGGTCTTTTCAGTGCCTGCCTTGAGGCTCTTCAGCATGTCGTCCGCATTCCAATCCTTGGCCTCGTCATCCTTGATGTAGCCGGAATCGATGAAGCGTGGCACGACGAAGCTGTTGCCGCTGGGGAGGAAGATGATGCCGAGCCGGGAGGCATCCGCGCCATTGCCCATCGCTTTCAGCAGCTGGTCCGCCTGAGGCTGGGGGATGTAGGTATAACCCTTGGGCAGCTTGAGCGTCGCCTGCCTGGCAAGGTCGATATCCATCGGGCCTTCCTTGGCAACCGCTCGGCTTGCTTCAACAGCGGCTTTCATCTCCGCCTCGGCGTCGATCTTTGCGGCCTGTGCAACGCCGCTGGCGCTGGCAAAAAGAGCGATCGCAACCCAAGCGCTTCCCAGGTGCCTGTAAATTTTCATCCGAGCCTCCCGACAGGTTGATTGTGGTTTCCAAAGCTGCGCCGCGCTCGCGAACGGCAGGAAGCCTGAAACGGTTCGCCGCGCATAAAGAGCCATTGCCCCAAGCAGGTAATCTTCATTTCGCTCAAGGGCTATCGAACGGTTCCGCGCGCAGAATCACGGCGCAATTGACATCAAAGAATACAGCGATTGTGTGGCGCAAGGCCGGTCAAAACGGACTTGGATGATGAATGAATCTGCATGACTTGAAACATGTTGCAAACCGGTCCTGCATGCCAGGGGGTGACAGACCACGATTGGACCGAATATGACTCGTTGAATCCGGATAACGACGCTTCTCTTGAGCCCAGCGTCTGCGACATCCGTATGCAAGCGTAGTCAAATGCATGCAGGTGACTGTGGCGCAAGCCATGTGCCGATTTCCGGTCAGATTGAAAACGAACTTTGTGAATGATTCGTTGAACTCGACTATCCCGGCGTGCAGGCCAACAGCGACAAATTGCGAAAAACGCTCAAGAAATTGCGGCGGCAAGAGCAGGCGAGCAACGATGTCGTTTCCGCGCAAGCGTGGCTGCTTGAGCTGGCGGAACCGCTTCGCCGCCGCTTGAGTCTCTTGGAAGAAAACCTCGCGTGCACTCGGAAGTATTGTCGGCGCTGCTTGAAGCAGAGACTGAACAGGAGTTCGCTGGAGGCAGGCGCCGCGCCATGCCGAGCGATCGTCCGTCGGCACAGCCGAAAATGGAAAACGGATGACGAGCTGCTTGTGTCGATTGGCGCCTCATGTCCCTCGTTGCGGAAGCTTGATGGGCGAAAGATCGGTCGAAAAATCGATCACCACGTCGATCTGCGATTTCACATTTTCGCCATTCAACTCGCCCGGGTGAAAGGCCATCTGCCGATAGGCAGTAACGACTCCCTCGACATAGTTTTCGGGTAGTGTCGCGTTCAATACCGCTACCTCGTCAACCTGTCCAAACTCCGAAAGGTATATCCGCAGATGAGCCGACCCGACGAGATAAACCTTGTCGTCGGTCGGCACGGCGATATGGGGCTCCGTCATCGGATGCGGAGGCTGGCTCAATTCCCGACGATTGTAGTAATGCACCAGATTCAGGACTTCCGCTCTATCCTGACTATTTGCCGGCGTTGTGTTCCGGGCATTCGGACCCGCGAGTAAAGATTTGCGCGCTTTGGCGGGTGCAACCGCCGCCTTAAGGCAATGGACCCCGCAGCCCGAGTCGGCTCCAGGAACAAGGACCACCTGCATGACCTTGTGCTGCATAGGCCCGTCGGCCTCCTCCGGCTTGGCAATAGCGCTTTCTCTCCCAGCCATCGACAGAATGCACGCATGCATGGCGACTGCGCCCAGTCCGCAAAGCAGCCGGTCAATCCGGCGATACGCGGCTGATGCTCGGCACGCTGTCACGTTGCACCTGGATCAGGCAGGCTTACTCTGCCTCATCCCTGATGAAGATGCTCTCGACCCGTCGCTTCGATGCTCCTTCTGGAACAACCGTGTACTCGATGCGTTGCCCGGGCTTGAGGCTCAGCGGATTGACAGCCATCCGCTTGTCTACGGCATGCATCCTGGTCAACGCAGGCACAAACATATAAGACACCTTGTCTATCACGATGGCATTTCCGGCCACATCTATCGAGGTGATAACGCCATGCTGCGGCCCCTGCGGGAAAAAGGGTTGATCAGCCCTTCCCATACTGGCGGACGAGCCGGGAGCAGCCATGACTGCGAATGCCGGCATGTTCACAGCGAACACGCCGACGATGAGCGCCAGCAGGAGTCGATTGAAGCGGTACATGTTGTCCTCCATGGATAGGGCGGAAGCGTCCGGTCACGGACTGGAGCTAGTTCGTCATTACTTCTCTCCATGACACTCTGCGGCCGGCGGTGACCGAAAGCGGCACGGGGATATCCTTTACTATCGTCGTGGTGTCGGACATGCGGATCACGCCCTTCACCGCCCCTGTAGGCAACTTGATGAGCGTCGGCCGGCTGGCTAGCGCATCGCCCAGGAAGGAGCCTGAATGCGCTACCGTCGAATTGGCCACCAATCCTCCGGTTTTATAGTTAAGCGAGTAAAACCAGCTTGATCCGCCCGGCACGCATACCCCGGACGAAGGGATAATGGTGGTGAAGTTAAGCGCGCCCAAGGCAAGCTGAGGATCGGAAACCACGCGTTCTCCAGCGCTGAGACTCAAGTCGACATACCAGCCTTTTTTCCCGGACGCTCCGGAAACCGTGATGGCGTTGTTGGTGACATTTCGCGTGCCGCTGCCGGCGGTGGAAAGCGTTTGCTGCTGCAGTTGGCTTCGCAACGGAAAAATCAGCGGCGAGGCGCTCAAGTCGTCGATCAGTCCATACATCGTCTGTACCTGCGTGGTAGGCACGTCTGAATCGCCAAGATAGGACCCGGTGCCCACGTATACATAGCGGTAATCAACACCCTCGACGGTGATCGTCGCGATCTCCGGTTCGCTGGTGACCGGTTGCGGAAGCCCCGACGAACCGCCGTCGACCAGAGTCGCCAGCTTTACCGCGTTCCAGCTATTCTTGTTTCCACTCAGGTTGAAGCGCCACACGTTTCCCAGCAAATCGCCGCCATAGACCGCGGTGACCGTATTGTCGATATCGCCGTTCTCTACATAAGCGCTGATCTTTGCCAAGCCGGACGGATTGGAAGCGGTGCCGACGCCGGTACTGATTTTCTTGATCAGTGCCCCGGTGCGCGCATTCAGCACAAACAAATAGCCGCGCCCATTTCCTGAAACGTTGTTGTAGCCGGAAGGAATAACGACGACCCATCCCTCGGTTTCGGTCTTTACGATCAATGGACGGCCGAAGGAATAACCAATATTGTCGGCCTCGCTTTGGGTGCTGTTGTCAGGGAACTCCCATAAAACCTTGCTGGCTGCATCCGCTTCACTGGTTGCCACGGGATTCGTGACATCCAGCGCGTAGTAGCCGCGGCCGCCCGCGCCCAAACCGCCGACGAGTATGGTTCGCCAGTTGGGAACCCTGTTCGATCCGTTTCCTCCGGAAACATTGCCGAAGTCGACATCGCCTGCGACCGGCGTGGCGTCAACCAGATATTTATGCGTGAATCCGGCTTTTTTCGTGAGATTCCCCAAGCCCGGCCATATCAGCTTGGGTATGTAGGCCCAAAGCTCAGCACCGGTACGGACATCGAAGGCATGTACCATGCCGTCGTTGGCCGCCTGAAACAACACGTTAGGCCTTGACGCTTTCTCGTCTACGTAGGATTGCCCGCACAAGCCGGCGATGGCAGCGGAATAGCAGTCGTCCGCATAATGTCTCATGGGGGGCTGAACCAGAACGGGCTCGGCGTTGACGATATCGCCAAGCAGATGGCTGCGGGATCGATAGCTCGCTCCCTCCCGGCTGCGATCCCCACGCAGATAGGCAATGACAGCAGCAGAATCGGCCGGTCCCGGCGGCGACGCAGATGAATTGAAGAGCGCTTGTTGAGCTGGGGTCAATTTCGTGGCGGTATTCGCGGTGGATGGCTGAAACTGGATGCCTGACGCACCTGAATAACTGACGATGAATCGATCCTCCGGCGTTCTCGCATCGAGCCGGGCTTGCGGGCTCGGCGTCCACATCGGTTTCGACAAGTCTACCGTGCCGGACGTGGCATCGATCGGATACGCATTCACGTCGCCGGTCCAGGTTCCGGAGTTGTAAGTGGAGTTGTAGGATGCATTCAACCCGCCGACCACCACATTGGGGTTGGCAACCGTTACCGCGGCGGCAGCGCCGGACTTCGACAATATGTCCTGGCTTACCGCCTCGACTGCGGACACAAACGTCGCCTCGTCGGTGGCCAGCTTCGCGCTTGTGGTGTTGCCCGCGGCTGCAATCGCATCCATGACGGCCATGGCGCCGGCGTTGCTCACTGTGTCGCCGAGCGCCAGCACATAGGTCGGAATATCATAGGTGGCGGTGCCCTTGCTGGTAGCGCGCAAGGCGGCTGCAGCATTGATTGCATCCTGCGCCGCAGCCCCGAAGGACCAGGTACCTTTGGCCGCGTCATAAACATTGGTCCGCGCCGCTTCGGAGTACAACTCACCGGTCGACGTTCCGGTCGGCAGGCCGTCCGTGACAAGCATCACGAAATTCTTCTGGCAAGAGGCAATGATGGGACTGGAGTTCCCCGAAAAATACGACTTCGCCGATACGAGGCTGCCCTTCAAGGGCGTAAAGACAGCGGCATTTTTCAGCTCACTGGTCGACGGATTGATCGTTTCGGCAGCGAGCTTGCTCATCAGGTTGTTGAAGTGTACGGCGCCGTCCGGCATGACCGGCTCCAGTACTTCGCCGGCGCCAGTGATGGGGGCGTAATAGCCGAGTCCCCGGGGTACGTAATATTGTCTGGTATAGGGAGGATTGACTACCAGATACCCGGCATCCGTCGGAGTGAAGCAGATTCTTCCGATGCCGTAACTGAAGTCCGACTCGTTCCAGCTGTTGACCGCATTGTGGGCCTCAAATCCGAAGAAGCACGTTCCGGTTCCGCTGCTGCGCATCCAGAGATTGGCGTAGCCGCCCGGCGAGTATAAGACGTCAAGGATGTCCGCATCATCGCCCGAACGGTCATAAGTGAGGAATCTCCCGCCGGGGAAAGGCTGAAGATTGGCCACGCAGCGCCGGTTTCCGTTGGATGTCGATATGCCGTTGACACAATCGTCCGTGAAAACCATGCCTTGGTCCGAACCGAAGTAATAGGCATACGTGTTGAACAATCTGAGTTCGCCTCCGAGCCGAAAGCTCATCAGCCCCCAACGAAATCTATTTCGGTAATTCGTGATCGCATTGCGCATGACCTGCCTGCCAATGTTTCCACGGGTGAGCGGGTTGTTCCCCGAAACCAGCTTGCCGTTCATGAAGGCATCCATCGATTGCGAGTTATCGTAGATGACAAGCACGTTCGGCGTTACCTCGTTACTGACGGCCATGGGAAAATCAGCAAGATCGGTGACGCCGCCTAGCACCGAGGGCGAGAAAGCGATCAAGGCTGCCCCAAGCCCGGCCCACAGGCCGGACACCGATATGGTTTTTTTCATTGACTACTCCATGGACACAGCAACACTGCCCGATACGGTGAAGAGCATTAATGTGAAACGAGAGCCTGGACATAACTTACCGTGTTGCGCGGGCCTTCGACGCGCACCGTAATCCGAAAAAATATTTCATAGGTCGATGACAGGACAATTCCACCCACCTTTTTCGATCCTCCATCGATGGATGCGCCTGTATAGCAGTTGCCCGCGATATTTCTCACCGGCAGCGAGCCGGTACATAGTCTCTCGATGACGTAACGCACCTGGTAATTCCCGTTGACGGAAATCGGAGTGAGCGTCGACCAATCCACCCGGTTGGGCAGGACGAGGCTGTCGTCCGCAGTCGCCGGTTTGGTCGCGAAATACACGCAGTTGTTGGTGCATCCATTCGGGTCATCGGCGTCTGCCTTGCCTGAAACGATCGTGTTCAACGCCGAAAAAGCGGTTTCAATACCGGCGTCCGAGGCATGCCGAGCGGCGTTTCGAAAAGCGAAATTCCCCGATATCTGGTTGATTGAATCGACCGCGCGTATCAAGGCAATCGCTGCAATCGACATGCCAATCAATGCAACCAGCGCAATGATCAGCGAAACGCCTTTTTGACCTGATTGAAGAAGGACCGGCGCGTATCGATCTTCTCTCATACGTTCGCCCAGATTATGTTGCGCAACGGGATGACCGTCTGGTAGACGCTGTATCGATACCTGCGCCAGTCAGGATCCGATGACAGATCGATGAGCGGCGCAGGATTCGCGGCGGTATCCTGCCAAGCGCATGGACCGTTATTGGTTCCCGCGTTATTGACGCATGTTCCAGTGACATTCGACGCTTCCTTTTTCCCGCTGCGGGCGATGAGGACAAGCCGTATTGCTTTTATCCTTCTGGCGTTTGCCGCATTGGGGTTTCCCCATGTGGAGCCGGCAGCATTCACCCACGCATTCACCACCTGGCTGTTGGCAGGCGCGACGCCATATTGCGCCTGCAGGCTCACAATATCCTTCGCCAGGATTTCGCTGCCTTTAACTGAATTGGTCGCGACATCGGCAGTCACCATGCGAAGGCTGTTGACGCCATTGACAGCAGCAAGCGAATAGGTTCTTGCCGTAACCGATCCGATCGACTTGGCAACTGCGCCGGCCGTATAGCTCGGCCACGCATTCGCCGTCTTGAAGCTGGCAGGGGGATTGTTAGGCGCCCCATTGACGGGGTCGGCTTCAATCTTCGGATTCCCCGTCGTATGCACATGAGTGACGTTCAGGATGGTGCAATTGCCATTTTGCGCGACGATCGACAAGTCCCCCACGTTGAACACATTCGGGTTGCTTACATAAAATTCCGTTGCGTTGGATGCCATGGTTAATGAAAGCATGACGGGCAACGAACCCAGAAATTTCCCGCCGGAGCGAATGGTGATCTCGTCATTACCGTTGGATGCACCATCTGCAATGCTTACCGCGTTGAGTGAAAAATTAGGTATCGCTGCGCCACCGCTGCCGCTTCCGCCATCCAGATACGTAAAGAACTTGTTGCATGCGAGGGTGTTCGGATCGGTGAGGCCGGCTCCGGCGTTTTGGATGTCCTGCTCCATTTGCACAAGCGCCATCAGGCCATTTTCTTGCGCTTCCGATCCCACGGTTGTCGAACGGCGCTGTCCTTCATACGATGCGAACAACTGAACGATCGCAAGCGACGCAAGCATGCCAATCGTAATGCCGACCATGAGCTCGACCAGCGTGATTCCACGCCTGTAATGCATCGGGCACTGTCTTTTAATGTCCATAGGATTCGGCTAATTGTTAATTTGCGCTCTCACCACGTGACTGTGCGCAGCCGCTTCGTTGTTCTGCCGCCAGCAGATGGTTACCGTTACTGCGGTCGATGTCACAGGTGCGGTGTCCAGCAGGATTTGGGGCTTCAGCGAGCCGGTTGAATCCGATGTGATTCCAGGAAGCGAGGTCGCCAAGTCTCTCAGCCAGTTATTGAGGGCGTCGTAGGTGGGAACCGCGGTTGACGCGTTGCAAGCCGTGTCCGTGGACCGATACGCGTAGTTGGCTAGATTTGCTTTATCCACCCACATCTGAGAAACCAGTTGATTGGCAAAGTAGGCCGCATCGGCACGGTGCTTCGCGTCAGCGCTGTTTCTTATCGAAATGGCCTGCAGGCCTATCAACCCCAGCAGACCGAACGCGAATACCGCCAGCGCAATCAATGCTTCGATCAAGACAAATCCGGCCGGCCCCGCTTTCATCGTTCGCATATTCTCATCAACACTTTCTTGGATCGCCGTTTGTTGTTACGGCAGGATCGCAGATATGCAGCTGGCCTCCGCTGGCAATTGTGATTCGCCGGCTGACAGAGGTGCCGTCCACTGCAATATCGAACTGCGTCGGCGATCCCGTGCCGTTTGCATTTGCAGTAATCCTTCCGTAGGCATTGAATGTCGCGCTCGTTGCGTCATTCGGCGTGATCGTCAGCGTCGGCTTCAGCGTGCCGTCCCTGGCAGGCTTGGATTGTATGGATGTTCCGGCGTCGGTCGATATGCTCCAGCTCGAATCGGCGGCGACAACGAAGACGACCCGTTCATTCCTTCGGATCGCCTCCGCCCGAGCCAGCTGCAATCCCTGCAGCATGGAGTCCGCCACGGAACGCACTGTCAAGCCCGCCAACACGCTCCCGAATGAAGGCGCCGCAATTCCGACCAACGTCGCCAGGATCACGATGACTACCAGCGACTCCACCAGATTGAAACCGAGCTGTCGTTTGCTTTGCTTCAGCATGGATCTGCTTCCTTTCCGACCCGGCACTGGATGGATATGTCGCTTGGATACGTAATGCTGCAATGGCGGCGGCTCTCAGCCTCATTGTGGAGAGATTCAATGCGCCTCATGAGCCGGGAATCCGTGACGATCATCAGACATGATTTGAAGTCGAGAAGCATGGGCCTACACGAATCAACTTGTCGCATTCGATGCATTTTCCTTCGCCTGTCTTTCTCAAGCATCGTTGACCGCATTATCCACACCTCAACTTTGCAATCCAATGCATTTCCCGCATGTTGGGCACGATCCATATGTGAATGAGCGCAAGCCGACACCGCGCCAATGTAGCGGCCCTTGGACCTTCGCCCCCGCCATATCCCGCTTGGCACTTCGGAAAAGGCGATATCACAGGCACTCCCCCAGCGTCAGCCCTCATCGCGCCTGAGGTCCATACGCATCTCGATGCGTCTCCGACAAAATTCATGAAATTGTCGCTTCCAAGCAACTGCATAGCCGTCGAATCGACAGTGAATATCAATCAGCCTTTTATTACAGCGCCCATCGCTATCGGAAATAAAGCGGCCCGCCAATCGCAGCGGACCGGCTGAATGTCGAGGGCGTCATCAAAAATGTTCGCTACCCTGCCCCGGGATGATGGCGACAGTCGCCGGCATGCATCGCCATCGCAATACATCGCATGCGGTTGCAGCACCTCACTGCATTCTCAAACCTTGATAGACCCGATCCAAAGATTCATTCAACACAAGCGCCACAAAGCTCCCTCGGCTTGATAATCGACAACCGGCCAGCTGATCAAACAGCAAACAATAGCGGCCGCTAACAGAGAGGAGATATGCATGCCGGTTCCCGCTGCCACATTCGGTTCAGATCTTTGGAAAGCGCTCGATTCGAGCTTGGGCGCATCACCTGCCCGGGCACCTTCGGCCTCTCCCCGGCAGCGATCTCCCTCCACTGCGAAAGCCACTACATCGATAGGCGCCGATAAAGGATTGGGTCCGTCAAGGCCGATCCCGCTGCCAAAGAATACGCCGGTGCCGCCGGGTGCCGTGGCTTATGTCGATCTGAATCGGCCTGTTGAAGTCCCGGAGAAAAATCTTTGGGTTCAGCTTCTTGCCTGTATCGACAAGCGCGGCCAAGTTGTCGGCTATCTTGCCAAGGGACCGATATCCCTCTCGACCAATCGGCTCGGCGCGCCAGATATGGAACGCGGCAAGCTTTATCCGCTGAAAGCGCAAGGGAAATGGTTGCTGAACGAAGACCACGCCGCTGCACAGGCGATGGCGATGATACGGTTTGGGGGCATTACTTCGGCGCTGCCACATGCACACGTGCCGATTCAAGCTCCGGTCGTATTCAATGGGCCAACCACGGTTACCCGTGGTGTGATGCCCCCGAGGGAACCGCTGAAGGTGGATGACATGAATCTTCAACAGCGATTCAACTATGCGATCGACTGTGCGCTTGCCCACGCTCGACAGCACGGAAAACAGGAAGCGATTGAGGCACTTCAACGACTTAAGGCCTCGCTTCCACAAATAATCGCAGGATTGGGAGCGTTGGCCGCCGCCAATCTGCTCGGCGTCGGTGCGCTGGCCGATGTTTTGATGATCATAGGCTTCGCCCGTCCAGTGTTGGAAGAGATGGCCGAAATCCTGAAGCCGATTGTCTTTCCTGCCATGGTCAAGAGCAAGTACGATCCGGAGGCTCTCAAGTATGCGCTCGTTGACAGCGGAAAGCGTCTGGTCCGCTTCACCCTGAATGCCAGCATGAGCGCGGCGTTGTTGCTGCTGTTTCGCCAGTTCGGGGAGGCGTGCCGCACGCGGGTTGCGGAACACCTGCGGCGGACTGCTCCAGGATCAAGCAGGCCGGTAAATCTGGCTCGGGATCGGAGTGTCCAAACAATCGAAGCCCAAGCCGCCCGCGAGAAACTTGGCGCATCCCGGTCACAATCTCAGCCTGCACAGTCGCCAGGCCGGGTGTTGAAGCAGCCGCCAAAGCGGATGACCGTTACGTCCGGCAGGCAGGCAAACCTGCCGAGGCTACGTAAGCCTGCGCGTGGCGTAAATCTGACGGTGGCAAAACAACCCCAACGGGAAACCCATGCGCTACTTCCGATTAAACACAAGATGACGCCCGAAGGCGCCGATCCGCACATGAGCTTTCGTGAGGTGGTAGCTGCCAACGATGCGGTGCTCGGGATGACATCGCGAGAAATAGACGCACTTGCGGGAACGCCTGCTGGAAATGCGCTCGTTCCGACGCTTCGGATTGAAATCTACATGCGCCATTATCGAAAGTGGCAAAAACTAGGCTCATCGCCCATAGAGAAACAGCGCGTCATCAAGCTTAGAGATGCGCTCAACCGCCTTAATCCGCTTGAGAACCGTCGGTTAGCGAAAAATCCTCCGCCAAGGTCACCTATCGTACAGCCACCGTCGACCTCGAGCGCCCAATTGTTGATCCAGGTTCCTCGTCAAAAAGTTCGGACTGACTCGGTCATCCCGCCGACGAACGGGCCGGTCAATGCGCCGCTCAAGGACTTGCCTGACACCGTCGAGCAAAATGGGCTGATCCTACCAGCATCGGTAGTGCAAGACGGTGTAATTCAATTGCCACCGGATACAAGGCTTGGCAGCGCCTCTCCGATTGCGCGGTCACGACGTTACGGGCGCGATGGACTGCTTTATCTCCCTAAGCGGATACCATTTCTAACGCCGGGAAAACCTAATTTCATCAAGCCAGATGAACCAATATATTGGAACGTTGAAGGCCCTAACGTTCCAACATTGGTCCTCACTGATCTCCATGGCAACACCCATCTCTTACGCTCACTGATGAGGGGAGTGCAAAAGTGGATAGAAAGCCGTTTTGGAGATTATGAACTTGTCGTGAATGGCGACCTCATCAACAAGGGCCCAAATGGTTTTGGCGCGGTCCAGTTTGTAGCGGATAGTATTGCGCAGATGGGCGCTGACAAAGTGGTAGTAAACCAGGGCAACCACGAGGAAAGTTATCTTGAACCGCTGTTGAAACCGCAGAATGAGCAGCCGGTGGATAGACGTTACATTGAACACGTAATTAGCATGCGCCAAAAGGGCTTCGACCTTACACTTGACTCTTACAGACGTGCTCGCCCCGATGTTCCGGTACCCAAAGTGCTTAGTGATTCTCCCGTTCCTCCTGACCTTAGCAAAATCATCAAAGCCCATCCGGATAATTTCGAATTGACAGAAGAGTATAAGAAAGCCGTGGAGTGGTTCGAAGCCTACCAGAAGTATGTTTTAGACGTATTTCCGGAAAGTCACAAAGATCTTCTAAGCAACGGCAATCTCTACCATCAGCCACTTGGCTCCCAGTACTTGATTTCCCATGCTCCGCCCAATCCCAGGCCTGTTCAGCTTGATCTATCAAACCCTTGGGGACAAAAGTCGGCGGATTTTCTGTGGCCACGCTTGGGCCAATATGATATCGCGCACTATGCCGAGGGCATATTTGGAAATGTCCTGAATGTCACGGGTCATAACATGGTGGATAGAATTGTCGCTTCGCCTGAAGGAGGACTGCTTGCTTTTGACATAAGCGGGTACACACAAGCACAGTTGGCTGCGCTCATCATGGTAAAGAACATGCTTTACGTTGCCATCTATAAGCACGGCGAAGGCTTACGAATATTGCCAATCACGGAAGCGATTGAACAAGGATTAGTCGATACTGTCGTGACCAAACGAACGACGATACCTAATTACCGACTACGGAAATAAATGTTTGATTTGAATTTGGTATGCACCAATGGCGTTTTCATTTTTCTCAATTGGGACAAGAGAACCTTGATGAAGACGCCAAGCCGACATGTTGTTCCACGCAGTCCGTTTGGCTCGGATTAGAAAGTTGAAGTGAAGCGTTAATCTAAAACATGGGATGGGCATAAAAATGCTTATTGGTTACCGTATTGCGATGGAGCAGAACAAACCATGATGGTTGTTTGCATACGCCAGTCAAAAGTAAAGACGGGGATAAATTATCTTACGGACCAAACGAGTACCTTCCCATGCCCATGCGCGATCAACCCAATCTCACCTTCTTCTCCAAAAACACCTCCCCCTTTTCCCAATTCTTCAAAACGAGTTTCATGGTGGAGGGCCAAGTATTCAACACCACCGAGCAGTACATGATGTTCAGCAAAGCCAAGCTGTTCGGCGACATGGAAACCGCTGAGCAAATTCTGACTACTGATGCACCAAAAGAACAAAAGGCGCTCGGCCGCAAGGTCAAAGGCTTCGACAAGACCGTGTGGGATGCCGAATGCCGAAATGTCGTCTTCCGGGGCAATTACGCCAAGTTTTCACAGAATCCGAAGCTGCTCAAGCACTTGCTTGACACTGAAGGAACGCAATTGGTGGAAGCCAGTCCGTGGGACACCATATGGGAATAGGTCTATCGAAGGACAATTCGTGTGCGGGATCCGGAACAATGGCTTGGGGCGAATTGAGTAGGAAGGGCTTTGGACGCAATCAAGGATACCCTCCTCGAGAAGAGCGTAAACGCCCGTTCACGCTAACTTTTAACAATGAGCCGATGGAGTGGGTGATTGACGACCACGATGATTTTCCTTGGCAGAACGGGCTGCTATTTCTGACTATTGGGTCACTGGCTCTGAATCTGCAAACCACCTTGCAGAATTGAAAGTATGCAATAAAATTTTATTAGAAGAAGCTATCCAAAGACACGTTTGAAAAGCTTTTGGCCGGATTAAAGAGTAGTCTGGAGCGACTTGGGAAAGGGGAATTTTCGCATTGACGCAAGTTCTGCATCGTCTTCAGCACCAACTTCTAGGGAAATACAAAATTGGTTAGAGTGCAATCGTTAATACCGAACCAAATAGATCAGACAGAAATTCAAATCATTCCAAACCTTAAATATGAAGTTATTTGTGAAGATACTGCAAGTAATGCTCGAAAATTGAACTTTCTACATCGAGAATGGAGATGTGGTGATTGCACCATAAAAAACTGATTATGGAAATTGAACCGTTCCACGAAACACCACCTGTCGAACCAGTGTATGACACTTGGGGAGGAAAAACCGATGCCGGCTCTTGGTGTATAGCGCCAAACTTTGTTTTCAAGTCTCTTTCTGTTCAAGAAGTCAATGATTGGTTTGCCATAACCCTAGAGGGAACCTTAGATGCGTTCTCTCATGTAGCTCGAGCATGTAATATTTATTTTACTTCAATATATAGGGATGATATTAAGGGAATGAAGTTCGATTGGCAAACAGGAAATTCCTATGAGCTTTATCTAAAAAATGTTTTGATAGCAACGCGGACATATCCTGCTCCAATTCATATGATGGAGATAGAAGTTGATTTGTTCGCCTTCTTCCGCACAAAAGATTTTCCAAAAACTCCTGTTAAGGCCTGGGCTAGATTACCTACGCAATTTATTATTTGGGGAGGACCAGAAAAGCGTAAACCTTACTTATGCCTTGAAATGGATCACACTTTGTTTCGCCCATATTCTAGGGATGGAGAAGAAAATAAAGAGCTTTACTTTCTCAATCAGCCTTTGCTTGAGCAAGCCCTGCGTCGTTGGGAAGAACGCTTTGGTTCTATCTCTGATGTAGATGGGTTGATAGGCGTGTACCAGTATGGATTTTTAGCAGAGATTTAGACAAAGGCAGGTAAACTAAAATAGTTACGATAAATCAGTATGATGGCTTCACTATGAATAATTTTAAGACATATTTGAATCGTCTAGAAAAAGGGAGTGGAAACGGATTTTGGAGCGGGCCGTGCAATACTCGTCAGCATATGGTGGCGCAGCCTAATCGCAGCAATGCTTCATGCATATCGTCACGCCTTTCGTAGCACACAAAGGCGTCGGAATTGATGCAGCCAGGCGAAGCTACGCTCGACTGTAACGACCCACCGAAACCTGCACAGGTCAGGCTGCTAAAGCGAATGCTTCTACAGGTGTTTTCATCTTCAGCGCCTGGTGTGGGCGTCGGGTGTCATAAAAGCTAATCCAGTCGGCAATCACCCGGCTTGCGTGCTGCAAGGTCTCGAATCGATGTTGGTGGACGCATTGTTCCTTCAGCGTTCGAATGACCCGCTCAACCATGCCGTTTTGCTCCGGACAATGCGGCGTAATGAATTCCTGCATAAGCCCATAGCTACGTACCAGAGCGGTATAGCTGCGGATGGTGAAGACCAGGCCATCGTCAGACCTCAGCAGAAACGGAACTGTCACCTTGCCAAGTGTGCCATAGCGGGCAATCAGGGCCTGTTCCAGCGCCGATTCGGCCGTCATCGCCTTGCCCGAGCGTCACAGGTGCCAGCCCAGCAGTTCACGGGTGTGGCAATGCATGACCAACGCCAGTACCGCCCAGCCGTC
>NZ_FZOT01000031.1 GCF_900188095.1 Noviherbaspirillum humi
GATGTGAACATCAACATCGCCCAGAACATCCAGCAGCTGCAGAACGTGCAGGTCGACGCGCTGAACAACGTCGGCGTGATCGGCGCCGGCTTCGTGATGCCGAAGCTCGACGTCAGCCCCTCGCAATGGGCCAACGCCGGCATCGCGCTGTAATGCCGCTCAGGCTCCTGCGGGAGCCTGCTCAGAACCCCGATGCAAAAGCCACAGGAGCTTGCGGTTTTTCTCGTTCGGCTCCCCATATGGCAGCAGCACGGCACTGATGGGAAACCGGCGCCACGAGTTTCGAGCAAGCGTTGCCGTCAACAATAAAAAACGCGGTGCCTGACACCCGCTCGTACACCCTGTGCATGGCGCACGCAGGCAGCAACGCCGCCTCAGGCAGCGTAGTTCATCGTCATCGGCGAGCTTCCATTAAAGGAGGAACCCATGCCGGCGCAGCCCCCGAGCAGGCCAGCAAGCAATACAGCAGCAAGGTATTTAGACATGATTGTCTCCGCGTCATTGAAAACCGTCGGTCAAAACGGTTTTTCCACTCTAGGGCGCGTGACCGCAAATCACAGGTTGTCATCGCAACTTCCTTACCGGCCTTGAGCCAAATCAGCAGATTCTCTTCCGCCGCATAAAGTCCGGCGCCGTGACAAAGCTGATCTGGAAAACCGCTGCTGTCAGCATGCCGCCAACTTCTTTGCGAAAAATGAGCCGCTCGACAGGAGCTGCGTGGTATCGCTCCAAACAGCAAAGCAAGCGCCCGAGCGTTTAGGTTCGTTTGAGGCACATGGCCGTTCAATCAGAAGGGATCGCTCCACGGCCGGCATGGATGCGGACAGTGAAACGAAACGCGAATGCTTGTCTCACGAAGGGATGCTCGGGATTGGGCACCAATACTGAGGCTACCCTCAGTAAACCAATCGTGCCAAGCAGGATGCCGAGTCCGCCAGGGAAACCCGACATGACTTAAGGAAAAAGAAGTTGCAGCGCGCCTTGCGACTTTTTAGTCAGCGTCGATCGAGTTCCTAGGGCGTCACCAATTCGCGCTGGCGACCACGGCTATTTTTACGATGGCTGGACTTGGAAGCCGCTCTTTGTTGTGACAAACCGTTTTTGCCATTGCGTGCGGTTGACGCGCTGGCAGGGCACATTGACGCAGCACCGCCGTGGTGACGAAAGGCGTGAAAGGACCGCCTGACTTCGCCCAGCGCATGCAAGGCTTGCGAGGGGGATTCGAAGATGCCGATCACCATGTCTTGTTTGCGCATGACGAAAACCAGCTTCTCATGACCGTCCAATGTCAGGATGGTCACCGGCGGCAATATGAAAAAGTCTGGCGTATTGATCTTGAGCCAATCGGCAAAAACATCGATGTCGTGTTTTTGATCTTCCCATGAAACGTAGGTTTGCACAGTCAATTCGATACTTGTTTGCATAGCGCTCCTGTTCAAGAAACACCCAAATATGCTTGCTGTCTTTAAAACCTCGTTGCCTGTTTAGCTTTAATTCACCGTAATGTAGTGCATATAAAGCCAAGCTAAGATGCAATATGGAAATTGTTTGAGGCCGCACAAACTTGATTTCAGGGCAGGCAGGTTATGAAGTGCCCCCCTTTTTCGCTCGGGCGCAGGTTTTTACGTCGCAAGCCGAGGTTTCTGGTACTAGGCTGCGACGCTCTCAAGGCGCGGCGGCACCAATCGGGAACCACAGCACCGCAGCCTGACGGAGACGCCAAGTCGCGAAAATGGCGTCACTGGAATTGACAGCTTTGCCATTGCCAACGCAGCCCCGATAGGCGTTTCCGCCGGCGTATCCTTCGCCATCCTTTATTCCCCTGGAGGGGACGCTGCATGAAAAGCCAGGGTGACCAGTAGAACCGCTCCGTTGCACTGGCCTTGCGGACGCAGGCACTCTGGCGCGGGCCTGATCGGCTCATGCCGCAGTAGCAGACGTCAAAAAGCGGTCCCACGCCAATCAAGCCGATGGCTGCCGCGTAGTCGACGTCCCTGCTAGGCGTTCGGCACGGAAGTCGGCACATGAGGCGACTCGCAGTTCTTCCGCTCCTGCGCTTGCTGGCGCATCTTCCTCGTCAGCGGTTTTGAACTGCGGGCGCCGAGATAGAGCGTCAGCGCTTCTTGTATGCGAAGACTGTCCCGCGGTTCGTGCGCCGCGACACAGGTCAGGAGTGTGCAGTCCATATGCTGAAGGCGACGCATATTTCGCGGTCCAAGTCGTGGAATTTGATGTTCAGTAGGCTAGCGTGTCGGCCAGCGACCAAAAATCCTGCGAAGGCCAGACCACCAGTCGGCGACACCTGTGGATCCAAACTCATTAAGCCGATGCCACTCAATGAGTTAACTTACCTGTCACCACGTTTTCCACAGGCTGGTCCACATTTTCTGGGGATAACCTTGGCACCAAGACTGGCCGCATGACGTGCAGTCCCTGCTTTGCGTTTACATTGGGTTGGCCGGCGCCAGCCGACTTTCCTTGCTGCCTGCTCGGACCAGTCATCCTGAAAGTGAATTAAACACTGCCGTATGTCAGCCTAACGAGACTCCGTGCCGAACGGACGAAGCAGTGATGACGAGATCTGCTGTCGCAGCGTTTCGTCAGGGGGCTCGTTGAACGATGATGAAGAGGTGATTCTGAGGACGCTGATCCAACTCGAGGTGCCTACATACACAGTCCGTGTCCCGTATGACATCAAGCAGGCCCGGTATGCCAAGGGTGCTGTAGTAAACACGCGGCCACATCGCTGAGTCGACATGCTCCTGGGCTTCGTCAAGCCCTCCCGCTGAGAAGATAAACACACCTCCGGGAACCAGCGCAGACATAAGCTTGATCATCACCGAACGTTGCTGTTCTAGCGGGATATGCCAGAGGCTGTCCCGCGCGGAGATAAAGCGATAGGTTCGCCGGGGCTGCCATCCGCAGACGTCGGCATGATGCACCGTGACGGCTGGATCCGCCGCTCTGGCCAATGCAACCATCCGCTCGGAGATATCAACTCCCTCGATCTCCAGTCCGTGTTCACGCATGATCGAATTGAACCGCGTATTGCATCCGCAGCCGACATTGAGCGCCCATCCGCTGGTTCCTTCAGCGAGAAATCCCAGCGCGCGGTTGTGCTGGTGAACGCCATCGGTACGACTGAACTGATCGTCCCGCCACCGATCGGCCAGTTCATCGTAGGCAAGGGCGATGCTGGAATGTTTCATCTCAAGCTCCTTGGCCAGAATGTGGAAGGGAATCGCATTGCCGACATAGAGGGTGAGGCTTGCCGACCCTACGCCGCCATGCCACCGGATTGCGCAACCGTACCGGCCTTCCTGATGAGCTACAACGTCAAGCGGGCAGGAGCGCGAACGAGGGTGGTTCTGCTTCCCACAAACCCCGGCGTCATCATGGCAACTCCGACATGACGCGGAGCAGGTCTTCCATGTTCACCGGCTTGACCAGGTGATGGTCGAACCCGGACTCTGCCGTCTTTTTCCTATCCTGTTCCTGCCCATACCCGGTGATCGCAACCAGGATGGAATGCGCCGTTTCCGGCTGCGCCCGAAGTTGCTTCGCCAGGTCATTCCCATCCAAATCAGGAAGACCGATATCGAGCAGGCAGACTTCAGGCATCTCCTTGCGCGCGCGTTCCAGTGCACTTTTTGCGGTGTGCTCCACCATGGTTTCGTGGCCCATGGCGTCGAGCAGCAGCGACAGCATGTGCGCGGCATCGACATTGTCATCCACCACGAGCATGCGCAAGCCTGTCACAGCCGCAGCCGCGCTGACCAGTTTGTCCGGCACGTCGTGCGCCTGCGGCTTCGTCAAGCGCGGAAGATGGACCGCGAACTGGCTGCCTTTTCCGATGCCAGGACTGGATGCAGACACGGTGCCGTCATGCTGTTCCACCAGGCTCTTGACCAGGGCCAGGCCGATCCCCAGGCCGCCCTGCGAGCGGTCTGAGGTCCGCTCCGCTTGGGTGAACATTTCAAAGACATGGTCGATCGTCGCTTGAGCCATGCCGATGCCGTCATCTGCGACACTGATGATCACTTTGTCAAGTTCTACGTCCAACGAAAGCATGATGTTGCTGCCTTCGGGAGAGTATTTCGACGCGTTGTTCAAGAGATTGGAGATGACCTGGATGAGGCGTTTCTGATCACCATGGATCATGGCCGCCTCGGGCGGCGTCCGTACCGTCAGCCGATGACGGCGCGCATCGATGAGCGGACGTGCCTGTTCAACCGCACTGCTCACCAGTTGCCTCGCGTCGACCTGGGATCGCTCCAGCTTGACCAGCCCGCGTGATACCCGCGAGGCATCGAGCAAGTCGTCGATCAGGCTGGTCATGTGCTTGACCTGCCGGGCAATGATTTCACTGGTTTGCTGAATGCGGATGGGATCGAACTGCGCCACCCGAAGCAGATCGGACGCCGCCCCGATCGGCGCCAGGGGATTGCGCAGTTCATGGGCCAGCATCGCCAGGAATTCATCCTTGCGACGATCGATCTCGCGCATTTCGTATTGACGGCTGCGACCGCGCAGCGCCGAGATCACCGCCATGACAAGGGTGACGCCCTGCACCGGTCGTTCGAGAAGCGTCACATTTCCGAGTTCGAGATAGATGCTTCGCATCTCGGATGAATTCAGCCCGCGCTTGCTCAAGACGAGAATGGGCAGGTCCGACCAGGTCGGCTGCTCCTTGAGCAGCGGCGTGACCGCCTTCATGAATTCCTTCGTCAGCGCATCATCCGCGATCAGGATGCAACCGGCGCCCCGCTCCAGTTCTTCGATCACTTCGCTGGCGGCTCGGCATACCTGGCGTTCTATATCGGCGCGCTCCAGCAACTTCGCAATCAGCATCCCATCCTTGCCGGTGGGCGTATATACCAGTACTCGACGTTCCACGAATGACATGGCGAGAAGCGTCAAGTCCGGCTGAGCGGCTCGCCGCCATCCCGGCCGCTCGCATCCACCAGGGTGGGCACGCCCGTCAGCACCCCCTGGAAGTCTTTCAGCACGGCCCCTACTTCAAGTCCGGTGGAGGTGATGCGGAACTGCCGCAAGGTGGTCTCATGCGCGCTGCCGCGCTTCTTGAACACCGATATCGCTTTCTCGACCGCTCCGCGCGCTTCGAAATAACGCAGGATCAGTACGTTATCTGCCATGTAGCTCACATCCGCGCCGGTCGTCATGACGCCGACCATGCCCGCCTGGACGCCGATGACGAAGGTCACCACGCCACGCTGCTCCAGGTAGGTCAGCACTTCATGCAAATGTGTATTGAGGAATTCCGCGCCCGGCATTGCGTTCATGTATCCGTTCAGACTGTCGATCACGATGACCTTGGCGCCTGCATCCGCCGCGCTGCATACCGCGTGGGTGAACTCCCCGGGCGACAGCTCCGCGGGATCGATTTGATGCACGAACAGCTGTCCTGAAGCGTAGTGCGAGTGCAGGTCCATGCCGATGCCCTCGCTTCGGTTGAGCAAGGAGTTGTAGGATTCCTCGAACAGGAACAATGCCGCCCGACTGCCACGTCTCAGCGCCGCCTGCACGAACTGCATCGCCAGGCTGGACTTGCCGGTCCCCGGAGGACCGGAAATCAGGGTGCTCGAGCCTTCTTCAATGCCACCGCCAAGCAGCAAGTCGAATGCGGGCAGACCGCTCGACAGCTGCAAGCGCTTGACGAGCGCCCTCGACTCCGCGGCAACGAGCCGGGGATAAACGATGATCCCTCCCGTGACGATCGAATAGTCATGCGGCCCGCGCCGAAAGGCGATGCCGCGATACTTGAGGACTCTCACCACGCGTCTATCCGCACCGTAATCCGACTCATGGTGGCGGAGCGATATGACGCCATGGGCGATGCTTCGTACCTGCTGATCGCCGCCGATGGCAGTCTTGTCGTCAAGAAGCAAGGCAGTGCAGGACCGCTTTGCGAAATACTGCTTCAGCGCCAGCACATGGCGCCGGTATCGCAGCGAACTGCCGGACAGCAGCTGCAGCTCCGAGAGAGAATCCAGCACCACCCGTGCCGGGTTAAGCCGCTCGATCATTTCCAGAATCCGGCTGTTGGTCTCGCTCAGTTCCACTTCGGACGGATGCAGAACGGTATATTGCTCGTCCGGATCCAGGATGCTTTCCTCGGGAATGACTTCATGCACCGTGACGCCCGTCATCGAAAGACCGTGGGCTTGCGCGACGGAGCGCAGCTCGATGTCATTCTCGGCCAAGGTAATGTAGAGAACCGGCTCCCCTTGCCTGGCGCCTTCGATCAGGAACTGCAGTGCCATGGTCGTCTTGCCTGCGCCAGGATCGCCTTCCAGGAGATAGAGTCGTTCCTTGGTTAGGCCACCGCCAAGGATGTTGTCGAGTCCAGGGATCCCGGTGGATATGAAGGCGTTGCTGGACGCATTTTGTGTGGTAACCATGAGAATCCCGAAGGTTGCGACTGCTTGATGTTATGGATGAAAGGCAACCCCCGGCTCGTGGAACATGAGGCGATTGACGCGAAGTACCTGCATTCTACTCGTAAGAGCGCTGATGGTTCGCGTCCATGGGTTAACACGGGTCTGCGTCCGACTGCAAATAACACCGTCAAGCAGTCTCTGCTTTGATGGATCTTTAGATTAGCGTCCGCTCCGGCGGCCATCAGTCGTCTGCAATGCTGCGAAAAAGAGCACCTGTTCGACATTCAAGGGTTGGTTCCGATCGGCGCCTCATGAAAGTCCGTTACGCCCGCTGGGCTTAAGCGCTCAGGCTCCATCAATCCCCTCGTAGCCACTGGCAAGGACGCTTGCGTCACCTTATTCACGCCGAGTCCTCGGCTTGACTTTTGAAATTGCGCTGGGGCGGCTCAGCGAGGGGGAATCTGGCATACTATGCCGTCATATGACGACGTTCGCCGATCATATAAACATAATACTCACAGCCAAGATTCATGGAAGAAAATACGGCACCCTTTATCGCCCAAAGAAATAACGTGACGATATTGGGCCAAGGCAGTCAAGTAATGGTGTTCGCCCATGGCTTCGGTTGCGACCAGAACATGTGGCGTTACGTCATCCCGGCGTTCCTGGAAGGCTACAAGGTCGTGCTCTTCGATCACGTGGGCGCTGGTCATTCGGACCTTTCGCAGTTCGATCCAGTCAAGTACGGCACTCTGCACGGCTACGCGAAAGATGTGTTGGACATCTGCCGGCTGGCTGGCGGACGCGACATCATCTTCGTCGGCCACTCGGTCAGCGCCTTGATTGGCATCCTGGCTGCCATTGAAGCGCCGGAAATGTTCAGCAGGTTGATCCTGGTTGGACCTTCTCCTTGTTACATCAATGACGGTGATTACATCGGGGGATTCGAGCGGGCCAACATCGAAGAGCTGCTCGAGTTCATGGATGGCAATTATCTGGGCTGGTCCAGCGCGATGGCACCCGCCATCATGGGCAACCCGGACCGGCCCAGCCTGGCATCGGAACTGGAAAACAGCTTCTGCCGCACTGACCCCGAGATCGCCAAGCACTTTGCGCGCACGACTTTCCTGTCGGACCACCGCGCCGACCTGGATAAACTGACCGTACCGTCCCTCATCCTGCAGTGCTCCGCGGATGTGATCGCGCCACAGGCCGTCGGCGAATACCTGCACCGCCAACTTGCGAACAGCACACTGGTGCTGATGAAGGCGACGGGACACTGTCCGAACCTGAGCGCACCCGACGAAACTATCGAGTCGATCGCCCGGTATCTGCCACCATCCACCACGGGAAGAGGTCACCATCAACAAGCTGCCTGATGGATTGCTGGATGAGGATGTGCACGACCTGTACGAACATGCGCCGTGTGGATATCTCTCAACCCTGCCAGATGGCACCATCGTCAAGGCCAATGCCACTTTCCTCGAATGGACTGGCTACCGCCGCGAAAACCTGCTCGGACACAAGCGGTTCCAGGAACTGCTGCCGATTGCGGGAAGGATTTATTACGACACCCATTTCGCTCCGCTGCTGCTGATGCAGGAGCAGGTCAAGGAACTGGCCTTTGAGGTGACCTGCGCTACTGGCCAGCGGCTGCCGATGCTGCTCAATTCAAGCCTGAAGCGCGCTGCCGACGGCACGCCGCTGCTGATCCGCACCACTTTGCTGGACGCGCGCAGCAGGCGCGCCTATGAACAGGAATTGCTGCTGGCGCGCCGCCGGGCGGAGGCCGCCGAAGTTGACGTGCGCCGCCTGAACCAGCACCTGCAAGAGTTGCTTGCCGCGCGCACCAAGGAGCGGGACCGTCTTTGGAATCTTTCACAAGACATTCTGGCCGTGGGGACGATCGACGGCCGCTTCCTCAGCGTCAATCCGGCCTTTACGACGGTGCTGGGGTGGACGCCCGACGATCTGGCGGCGTTGTCCTACGCCGATTTGCTGCATTCGGAGGATCACTCGGTTTTCCTGCGGAACATGGACCGACTGGCCGCTGGCGAAGCCATCCATGGTGCCGTGGTGCGGCATCGGCACAAGAATGGGAGTGATCGGTGGATCGCATGGGATGTCGTTCCGGACAGCGCCCTGCTCCACATGATCGGGCGCGATGTGACGGAAGAAAGGCAACGCGCGCAGGCAGTGCAGCGCCTGGAGGAGGCCTTGCATCAGGCCAAGAAAATGGAAGCAATCGGCCAGTTGACGGGCGGCATTGCGCATGACTTCAACAATATGCTGGCGGGAATTGCCGGCAATCTGGAGTTGATGCGGATTCGGCTGCAGCAAGGGCAGATCGACGAAATGCGGCGCCACATTGACGCGGCCGAAGCCGTCGCCGACCGGGCGACCGCGATGGTGCAGCAACTGCTCACCTTCTCGCGGCAGCAAGCGTTAGCCCCGAAACCAACTGATCTGCGCCAGCCCATTGGCTTCATGCGCGGGCTGATCGAGCAGAGCGTCGGTTCGAGCATCGAGGTGCGGATTACCTTGCCCGACGACCTGCATCCGGTGCTTTGCGATCGCAACCAGTTCGAACGTGCCTTGCTGAATCTGGCCATCAATGCGCGCGACGCAATGCCGGAGGGGGGCACGCTGGCGATTGCCGCGCGAAATGTCTCGCTGGATATGGAACAGGCTGGCCTGCTGCAGGTGCCGCCCGGCGACTTCATCATGATCAGCGTGGCCGATACCGGCAGCGGCATGCCCCGCGAAGTCATGGAACGGGCGTTCGATCCGTTTTTCACGACCAAACCCATTGGACAGGGCACCGGCCTGGGATTGTCGATGATCCAGGGTTTCATCAAGCAGTCCGGTGGCGCAGTGCGCATCGACTCGACACTCAGGGTTGGAACGACGATCAGTCTTTATCTACCCCGTCATGTGGGTGAAGTTGCTGTGGACACGCAGCAGTCCATGGAGACGACCGGCGTGGCGTGCCCAACGGCGGAAGCCACGGTGCTGCTTGTCGACGATGAAGCCGCTCTGCGCAGCTTGCTCGCCGAACTACTGACCAGCCAGGGTCATGCAGTGCTGCAGGCGGAAAACGGCACGGCTGGCTTGGAGTTGCTGAAATCGTCGCCGGTAATCGACTTGCTTGTCTGTGATGTCGGATTGCCAGGCAGCATGAATGGGAAACAGTTGGCTGAAGCAGCGCGGGCATTGCGGCCGGCGCTCAAGATACTGTTCATTACCGGGTACGCGAACAAGGTCGATATCGGGAAGGGCCTGCATGAAACCGGCATTGATATCATGCTCAAGCCGTTCCGGTTGGACGATTTCACCCGGCAGGTGGCCCGCCTGCTTCGAGCCTGAAAAAGTTTTGTTCAGTACCCATCCTCGGTAAGTGTGATGTCCGAGAGGGAGTTGCACAGCGCGCAGTTCTCGAACAGCACCCGTCGATGTGTCTTGCGCTGCATGACCATGGCGCGTTGACCTTGTCCAATGCTTTGCGTATCGCGTGCGCAGCCGACTATAGGCTGGACTGGAACCGCATTCGAGTTTGCAAAAATACGCAGGCTGCCAACTGCTTCAGTCGTTGAGTTCGTTACGCGGAGCAGCCGGTGTTGAAGCGAGCAATTCTGCCAACCATGGAATTCGCGCGGCAGCGGCATGGAAAGCTTGATCCTCTGTTTCGAACCGGAGTCCGGAATAATCTGAGGCAAGCGTCCAACGCCCCTGGTCCTCCGGATCTTTTCGGAACACCTTGAAGGTGAACTGCCCGTCGGGATGGCTCGTCACGTCAATGCAATTCATTCCAGAGGCATCCTCGATGCTTTTGATGGTCATTTGGCGAGGGCAATATCAGCTATATGACGTTTAACATTATGTCTCAAAGTCCGCTTCTGGCCGAGCGTGTTGAAAAATCCGCCCGCACTATCTAGCCGCAATCGGAAAGCTGCGATTAATTCTCTCCAGGCCTGGTTTCGGCTCCATTTTTGTCGAAAGATTCAGCAAACGATTCAATCCCAGGGTCTCAATACTTTACGCGTGTTGCACAACCGCTTTTTCAACACACTCGGCTGAACTGCGTTGAAGCAGACACGGCGTTGTCGACCTTAAGCAGCCATTCCTTGCTACCCGAAGCTCGGCCACAGTAAGGTCGTGTGAAAAAGCCAGTCCAGCAAGCGTGGCATTTCGGGAAAATCCCGCCCAGCCCGATGGTATAGTGGCCGATCCCCCAAATTTTGGTTATGCAACTTCTGGTTTGTATTGGTCATGAAAATCACGCCACTCTTGGTTGTGAATACCTTTGCAGCGGTAGTCGGTTTGTTAGCGCCGGTCGTTCTGTCAGCATACGTCACCCAACGGGAAGCCCTTCGTAATGAGGAGAATCGCGCCCTTTCCTATGCTTTGGACGTTTTAGCAAGATCCGAAGCGGTGACCAACCAGATCGATGTCGGCATCAAACGGCTTGTTGCCTCAGGGGCGAGCAATCCATGCTCAACAAGCAATCAGGAGCTGATGAAAGAAATCGACCTTTCGTCGAGCTATATTCAGGCAATGGGCCATATTGCCGGCAATCAAATCGTTTGCTCTTCTCTTGGCGTGGAAACAGGCAGCGTTGATTTGGGTCCAGCCGACATGGTAAGAGCGAGCGGCGTGCGACTTTGGCTGAATGTCCAGTTTCCCTTCGCCCGGAACGCGGAATTTCTCGCCGTGGAGCGTGACGGATACGTGGCCATCGTTCATAAGGATTTGCCGATCGACGCGACAACCGATGTGGACGGCGTATCGTTGGCGACAGTCACCTACCCCGAGGCCCAGATCGTAACAGGACGTGGGGCCATCAATCCCGCCTGGTTGGCCGCGATTGATGGAAAGTCCAAGACGTTCATTTCCAACGGCTATGTTGTGGCAATCGCGGCGCCCAAGCGATACTACATCGGCGCAATAAGTGCCGTTCCGACCAGGGAATTGGACAAGCGCATCTATTCAACTTCGCTGATAACGATTCCAGTCGGTATTCTGGCGAGCCTGCTGCTGGCTTGGTCAGTCTTTCGCATTGCCAAGACGCGGACGGCCATGCCAGCCGTAATCAAGAGCGCGTTGAAGCAGCGGGAGTTTTTTCTTGAATACCAACCCTTGGTCGAGCTTGCGACGGGTCGCTGGATCGGAGCCGAAGCGCTTATCCGCTGGCGTCGGACAACGGGTGAAGTCGTACCGCCCGACATTTTTATTCCTGTGGCGGAAGCGTGCGGCCTAATTCAACAGATCAGCCAGTACGTTGCCAAGCAATTCGCTTCGGAAGCCGGTGATCTTTTTCGGCGCTATCCAGGATTCCACGTCGGGATCAATGTGGCGGCGGCCGATATTCATGATGAAGCGACCGTGTTGATGTTTCGCGAACTCGCTGCAGCCACTGGCGCTGGCCGAAACAATATCATCGTCGAGGCAACGGAGCGCAGCTTTACCGATCATAGTCGGGCAGCGACCGTAATCAAGCAGATGAGACAGGAAGGGTTTCCGGTTGCGATTGACGATTTTGGTACAGGCTATTCAAGCTTGGCGTACCTGGAGCGGATCAGGTTTGATTACCTGAAGATTGATAAGTCATTCGTCGATACGGTAAACACCGATGCGGCGACCAGCGGGGTGGTCCTCCATATTATTGAAATGGCCAAGGCGCTTAATATTGAAATGATTGCCGAAGGAGTAGAGACGGAATTACAAGCTCAATTTCTCTATGAGCAGGGAGTACGGTTCGGACAAGGCTGGTTATTTGGAAAGCCGATGCCATTTTCCCAACTGCTTGAAGGTCTCGAGAAGTCAATGCCCATGGCGAACCACCAGGCAGATTCGCGAGTGAGTTGATCCACCGGTAAGCGCCCAGAATGAAGCACCGTGTTTCCCGGGCAGTTAAATCACAGCAGCACCGAACGACTCGAGTCGCCGCGCAAGCAAATGAGACAGTCGTTGAAGATGGCGAATTTTCAACTTGCATTGTTTTCAACTGGGACAGTTTGTCTCAGTGTATGTAAGTTGCCTTTAAGTAGAATGCCTCAGAACGTGCAACACCTGCCCTTGCATGGCAGTCGCTTGCGTTTTCTCCTCTTTCTTCTGAAGCCATTCTCAATTCATAAGTAAATGTAACCAAAGATTCAAACAGAATGCCTGGGGCCTTGCCCTACCGGCTGTTCCGGAACGCAGGATGGCACTCGACCATATTGGTTTGATAAAGCACGTCACCTGCGCCATACACATGACGGGACTCGGTTCCGACCTCGTTCTTCATGGACTTTCACTTCGTCTAAAACTGACAACCACTATTAATGAGCAAAATGCCCAGGCAATCGGCTTCAATGGTTTGAACAAGGAATGAAGCTGCTGAAGCAGCGTTTTGAGGTAGTGCTGCTCAGGATAGGCAGTGTCAAGCAATAGCCCGGAAATACTCAAAAAACATGGAATGGATTCCGATAGTCTTCGCTACGTTCAAGGTTCTCGTGCTAGGCGCGGGCATGTTCTTCGCCATCAAGTGGCATTACGATCAAGGACAAAAGGAGAGGGAGATGGACAAGCGCGCGGTGCTGCGCGCGGGCGGCAAGGTGGCCGCAGTCTTCGTGCTATCGCTCCTGGGCCTGGGGCTCGTCACCTTCGCCGTTGCCAGGATGCTCGGTTTGGACTTGAGCATCCCATGATGACAAACAATGGCCGGCCGACCTCCAGCGATGCGGCAGCAATTCCCGATTGCGGTCGTTCGAGACCTGTGCCCATCGAGGTAAGGCAACAGTTAATCAGTGCGTCGCAAGATGAGAGTCGCCTCCCAAGTCGCACGATTGCCAGCGCCAGACGCGTTGGCGTCGCTTCGATGTGCAACCCATCGGAGCGTTTCGCCAGGTAGCGCTGGTCCAGTTCGTCCGGGGCCCAGACGTAGTAGCTGCTAAAACCCATCGCGGTGAGCATCTCGGCCAGGACGGACGGTTCGAAAAAACTCTCCTGGGGTTCACCCCGCTTGCCAGCACGGTGAACTGACTATGGCAACCGGGTGCTGGGCGTCCTTGCTGCCGCACAAAGCGCAATTACGTCGCCCCCCGTGCACATGCGGCGCGAGCGCCGGGCCGGCCGGGCGAAAGAATGAGGACTCCATGCCGGGCAGTTGCACACCGGCCGTGAAGGCGGCAAGTCCGGCGGGTGGCGGATCATGATTCCACGATCCCGATTCTTTCCGGCACGGGCCTCAGCCATCGCAACGCATGCCAGCACGGATGATGCGGAACCACGGCAGAAATCCCTATCGTCAAAGTCAAAAATGCCGTCTCGTCGGCGCACAGGCTTTGCGCGATAGTGGTATCTCCTTCAACCCAAGTGGAGAAACATCATGAAGCGCTATATCATCGAACGCAATATCCCCGGTGTCGACGCCCTCGATGCGGGCCAGCGGCAAGCCGCCGCTCAAACCTCCAACGAGGCCCTGAACAAGCTCCAGGGCAAGGTCGCGTGGCTGCATTCCTATGTCGTGGCCGACAAGACGTTTTGTGTCTACATGGCGGAGAATGAAGACGTGATCCGGGAGCATGCGCGCCTGAGCGGCTTTCCCGCCAACAAGATCAGCGAGGTCTCGAGCGTGCTGAATCCGGAAACGGCACACAACTGAGGTGGCCATGGACAACGACCCGACGCAATGCGCGGCCGGTGCGGCCGTCGGGCGGGTCTGCTGGATAGACCTGGCGGCCGCCGATCTCGGGTCGGCGTCCAAGTTCTACCGTGCGCTGTTCGGCTGGCAGGCGACGGCGCGCAGCGCCAACGGGGGCGGCTTCACCGAGCTGCGCAATCTCGGCGACGCGTTCGGCTCGATCTACCAGCTGAGCGCGGAACGCATGCAGGCGGGCACGCCGTCGCACTGGCTGCCCTACGTGCGGGTGGCCGATGTCGACGCCGTCGTCGCCAAGGCGCTGGCGCTCGGCGGCGAGCTGCTGGTGCAGCCCTTCGACGTCGAGGGCATGGCGCGTATAGCTGTCATTCTCGATGCAGTGGGTGCGCAGCTGGGCGTCTGGCAAGCGCTTGATGGGGGGCCGTATGATGCCTAGTTCCGGTAATTCCTTCGGCGACCAGCCGCCCGCTGGCCGCGAAGCGAGACCGATCCAGGTCACGGTGCTGCTGCTCGACAGCGGATATGCGTCGCTCTCCGCGGCGCCCATCGACATCTTCCACTCCGCTGGTCGCCTTTGGAACCATCTGCACGGCCAGGGCGAAGCACCGCGCTTCAGCGTGAGGATGGTTTCGATCGACGGCAAGCCTGTCGCCGGGGTCGGCGCGTATTCCGTCGTGCCGGACGCGGCGATCCACCAGGTCGAGCGCTCCGACCTCGTGCTGGTGCCGAGCGGCGACGTGTATGGCTCCGGACTCGATCCGCGGCTAGTGCGCTGGATGCGGGACATGTACGAAGGCGGCAGCGCACTGGCCGGTCTGTGCTCCGGCGCAACGTATCTTGCCGAAACGGGTCTGCTCGACAACCGCATGGCAACCACGCACTGGGCGCTGGTGGAGGACATGCGGGCGCGTTACCCCAGGGTGCGCTGGTGTCCGGAGCGGCTCATCACCGAGGACGGCCGACTGTTCTGCAGTGGCGGCGTGTACTCGGCGCTGGATCTCAGCCTCTATCTCGTCGAGAAGTTCGCCGGCCGCGAAATCGCTCTGCAATGCGCGAAGTCGCTGCTGCTTGGCATGCCCCGCATGCACCAATCGGCCTACTTCGGCCCGCTTGCAGGACGGCCGCATGCCGATGACAAGGTGCGCGAAATCGAAGCTTACATGCATGAGCATTACCATGAAGCGCTGACAATCGATGCCTTGGCCGGCCGCGCCGCCATGGGCACGCGCAATTTCATCCGGCGCTTCAAGGCCGCGACCGGTCAGATGCCGGGCGCCTATTTGCAGGCGCTACGGATCGCTGAGGCGAAAGGATTGCTGGAGTCGAGCGGGCCGTCGATCCAGCGCATCTGCATGAAGGTGGGCTATCAGGATCTGTCCCACTTCCGTGAACTGTTCAAGCGTCACACTGGCATGACGCCGGCCGAGTATCGGCGGCAGTTCGGCCCGGTGGACGTGCTCTGTCGCGATTGACCGGCGTTCTCACCGCCTTGGTGAATTGCAGCTAATCTTGCCGCCCGATTTTGTGGTGACACTTGATGAGCAAGCTCGAACTTGAGTAAGCCCGAACCGGAGGTCAAGCTTTGTTAATTTTGGCCAGTATCTTATAGAGCTCTTTCGTATCAATCGGCTTAACCAGATGATGATCAAAACCGGCAGCAAAAGCCTTCTCGCGGTCTCTCTCCTGACCGTATCCGGTGATGGCGACCAGCACGGAATGAGCGGTTTCAGGCTGAGCGCGCAGGCGTTGGGCTAACGCATTCCCATCCATGTCAGGCAACCCAATATCGAGCAGGAAAATCTGTGGAGGCGCTTTCCGCGCCCGCTCAAGCGCCCGGCCTGGTCGATGCTCCACTACTACTTGATGGCCTGACGCCTCCAGCAACATGGCCAGCATTGCTGCCGCGTCAACGTTGTCATCGACCACCATGACACGCAAGGAATTCGACATCAGTTGATTGTCACTGTCAGTCTCATGAGGCCGGTCACGATCTCCCCGAACACTTGAAAGCGGCAGGCACACCATGAACCGGCTGCCCTTGCCAATTCCTCGACTCTCGCAGGTGACGGTTCCGCCGTGCAGTTCGACCAGGCTTTTAACAAGCGCCAGGCCAAGTCCAAGCCCTCCAGAGGCTCGGTCCGATGTGCGCTCTGCTTGGCTAAATAGATCGAATGCGCGTGCCGCCACCTCGGGCGCCATGCCGATGCCGTTATCGATGACCGCGATGAGAACGCGCGATGCCTGCACGTCGGCTCGCAACTCAATGTTGCCGTGCTCCTGCGTATATTTGGCTGCATTGTTGAGGAGGTTTGCAATAACTTGCACCAGCCGCTTCTTGTCGCCCGTCACCATGGTGGTATTCGGCGGCAAATGCAATGCAAGATGGTGTCCCCGAGCCCGAATCAGCGGTGTTACCTGTTCCACGGCATCCATGAGAATATGCCTGATGTCCAGCGGCGCCTTCTCCAGCGTAACCAAACCTCTGGTGACGCGCGACACATCAAGCAAGTCGTCGATCAGGTGGGACATGTGCGAAACTTGGCGGCCGATGATCTGGCTGGTTTGCCGCACACGCGCCTCATCCACGCTCGCCATTTGCAACAGCTCCGCCGCCGCCCCGATCGGCGCGAGGGGATTGCGCAGTTCATGAGCCAGCATTGCTAAAAATTCGTCCTTGTGCCGGTTAGCATCCTTCAGCTTCTCCTCGACTTGTTTGCGTTCGGTAATGTCGCTAGCAGCTCCGATCCATTCGTAGATCTCTCCGGCGGCATCGAACATCGGCACGGCTCTGGAAAGCGCCCAGCCATAAGTGCCATCGACCCGGCGCACCCGGTGCTCCAGTTCGTAAATCGTCCTGTCGCGGATAGCCTTGTGCATGCCTTTCTTCACCAGTTCCTGATCCTCGGGCGGGATATATTCCTCCAGCCAGGAGTGATCCGGCTCAACGGTATCCTTCAAGAAGCCATGTCCTTGGAGCTGATGTAGCTGCGTCCAATCTGGATTCATGCGGTACACAACATCTGCCGCCGCATTAGTCAGTGCGCGGAACCGCTTCTCGCTTTCACGTAACGCAGTCACAGCCCGCTCTTGTTCGGTGACATCGGTGGCGGTATGCGAGATGCAAACGATTTCGCCATCTTGGTCAAAAACAGGCGTGTTTACAGCACTCCAAAACCGCTCCTCATAGTTTTCCTCGCCGTCGGGAAGTGCAATGCGAATGGGATAGCGTTGTGCTGGCAAGGAATCAGGCTTGCGCGTTTCAAGGACACGGACAAGCGAATTGCGTAACGCCATTTCACCAGTGTCTTCACGATCATCCGGGTTTCCAGGAAACGCCTTGAACACACTTACTCCAATCAATTCTTCTCGCCGTCGAGAGGACCCCTTAAGAAAAGCGTCGTTGACAGCAAGAATCGTCGCTTCTGGCGTTGGCGACAGTAAAGCATTGCCTATCGTCGAACTATTGAAAACCGACTCGTATAGAGATGAGGAAAGCATGTTTCTTTTCGCTGCGCCAGGAATGTTCTCAAATCAGAATTACACTATACCGGCTGACGGCGATAACTGCTTTTGGCCGAAGTGCGCCTAAGCCGATATGGCGCTATCGGCCCAAAGCCGCCATTCAACTCCAGCCACTTTCGCCGAGCAACAGGCCGTCGCTCGCACAAGGCATTTTCAGATCCTGCAGCAGTCAAAGCCAACACCTAAGGTTGCCTCAAGCGGGCCCCTTTCTGGCAGCCGCTGCCTGGCATCGATAGCTGCATCATCTGCGGATGAATATCGTTTGGATCGTGCCGATTCATGGATCTCTCTGGAAACAAGCTTTCCCGGGTTTTCTTTGACGGTCAGACCACCGGGCGGCCAGAGTGGGCAGGAGGGCAATGCGCGGGTACCAGAGACTGTATTTGGACCAAACTGTGCTGAAGGTCGAGGATGCAATCGGTAGCCCTGTTGCACTGGAATCGGCTTCGAACGCGATTGCGAGCGCCCATCTATGGATGTCCTGCGATTTGCACTGCCATGGCACCCCGATCAAATCGTGAAACTCAAATCGCGAAAACAATCGCTTGAAGGCCCACTGCGTACCCTTGATGAAGGGCAACATATTGTTGGACAGACTGGAAGTGAGGGTTTCGGTCTGCTAACTTGAACTTGCAGCGGTGTTCTTCTTCACAACTGCTCTCTCCGAGAGGTTTCGCCCAGGCACCCAAGGGTGCTTGGGCTTCTTTTCGTTCCGACCGAACTTGGACCCAGGCGATGGTCTAACCAGTGTCTCCTCCGATCTTGTGATTGGATTAGCCCAGGTGTCGATAGACATGCTGGGCTTTTTTACGCCCGCCTCGCGAACTGGCCATCCAGATTTCATTCCGGAATAATTTCTTTGTCTCAACTTGAGCGCTAGCAAATGTTGTAGCGAAAGGCGCTCTACACTCCCTCAGTAAGTACTACGGGAGGAGATACCGATGAATAGAGATTCCGTGCTGGCTTGGAGAGACACACTACTGCTGCCCGTACTCGCCATCTTTTTCGTTGTGTACTTTATTTACGAGATTTTGCAGAGGACAGGTTCTCGGGACGACCTTGAGGCCGACGAGAAAGCTCGGCGGCTCTGACGCTTACGTCGACAGACTGCACGGCCTTCTCGCAACCGCAGTCATGAGCCGCTGCGGTGATGCCTGCTCCTTAGGACATCCTGGCCTTCGGCGCGTCGCTGCGGTCAGCCCATCCGCCCGCCGGCGGAACGCGTCACACGATACTTAACCTCCTGACAGCCTTTGAGCTTCTGTGTGCGAGGCGATCGTTGATTGTGAGAGGAGGATTTTCCAGGAATTTTCCGGGGCGGGTAACCGCGGCCTAAGCGTTCAACAGCATGGCGATGACGCGGTTAAGTTGCGGCAGCCGCACCGGCTTGGTGAAATGCTGTTTAAAGCCGGCGGCACGCGCCAAATCCTTGTCCATCGCTTGGCCGTATCCGCTCAATGCAAGCAATTGGCCTTGCCAGCGGGGATACTGGTCCCGTATCGCATGGGCGAGCTGGTATCCGTCCATCTCTGGCATGCCGATGTCCAATATGGCCACCTCGGGACGAAAGGTTCGCATCAGGGTGAGCGCATCAGATCCCGAATAGGCCGTCTGGACATCGTGTCCCGCCATACGCAGGCCCGCGGCAAGAAGCTCGGCTGCATCGACATTGTCATCGACCACCAATACGCGGCGGCCTTCGAGCAGGCCAGAATCTTCTGCCTCCTCCGCCTGTGCGCGGCCGCCCGACGATTGTGGAAGGCGGATTTCGAAACGGCTTCCCGCGCCAAGCTCGCTGCTCACGCCTATGCGCCCGTTATGGAGTTCGACGATGGTCCTGACGATCGTCAGTCCCAGCCCAAGGCCGCCGTGCGAGCGGGCGAGCGATTGCGGAGCCTGGAAAAACGGCTGAAACAATTTTTCCAGCGTCGTTGCTTCCATGCCGGCGCCGTCATCCTCGACCACCAGGACTGCATCCTCGCCGTCGAGCGCGCCCGTTATGCAGATCGCGCCGCCCGGGGCGAAACGCAGGGCGTTGGACAAGAGGTTGGTAATGGCCTGCTCCAGTCTTCCCGGGTCCCCGTCCACCGGTATTGGGTGCTCCGGCAGGTTCGTATGCAGGCGTGTGCCGCCGGCCTCCGCCGCGTGACGGACGGATTCCTGCGCCTTGAACACGACATGCCTGATGTCTACGTGCTCTTTGCGTACCTCCAGCTTGCCTTGCACGATACGGGAAACATCCAGAAGGTCGTCGACCAAACGATGCAGACGGCTTACCTGCCGGCGCAATATCACCCTCTCCTTGTCGCTGCGCTCGTCTCCGCGTAGGTCGAGCAGATCCAGCGCGGAGACGATCGGCGCGAGCGGATTGCGCATCTCATGGCCGAGCATCGCAAGGAAGTTGTCCTTGGCCCGGCTGGCTTCTTCGGCCTGGGACAGCGCCAGCCGCGTGGTGTCCAGCGCGGCGTTCACCGACGCCAGCAGCCGCTGCCGTTCGGCCTCGACTTCGGCGCGTTCGCGGGACAGCACCACCAGGGCGGCATTGGCTTCATTGATTTCGCGAATCGGGCTCTGTATCTGCGGCAGCAGATTGCCATCGCGGACCAGTCCGGTGGCGCGCTCCCGCAGTTGATCCACCGCTCCCGCTATCCGGCGCGATAGCCAGGACGCGGCAAGCACCCAGACGACCAGCGACGCCAACACGCCGACGAAGTAATAAAAGGGACCGCGCAAGAGCAGGCTGCCGATCCCGGTCGTCGGAACGCCGACGGCAACCGTCCAGTTGTGTCCGGGAACATGGGTAAACGCGGTGACGGATTCCGCGCCCTCAAGCGTGGTAGTCACGCCGACGCCTTCGGCACCTCCGCCGGCCAGCAGCTTCGCAAGCGAGGGGGACGGGGCATCGCTGCCGTGTTCTTTCGTTCTGGCGACCCGCTTGCCGGATGCATCGAATACCGCGACGACCGAGTCCGCAGATACCTTTTGCTGATGCAGGATGTCCAGAATGCGCTCTGGCAGAACGGCCGCGCCCAGCACATAGGTTATGTCCGCGTCGCGCTGGACGGGAACACGCACCGGGAAGGCAAGCGTGCCACGCGAACCAACCCGGGCACTGCCAACCACCGGGCGCCTGCTGTCCACGGTTTCGCGCAGGCTGTCCGGATCAACGATGCGGGCCGCGGTATCGCCATAGGGCCGCGATGTGCTGAACAGCACCGAGCCCTTGGTGTCGGTGAGGATTACGGATTGCCATGACGGATTGGCTTGCTTGACACGAAGCGCAACTCGATAGAAAGCGGGCAGATCGTTGTCGGCGAGCGCCTGCGACTGCGAAAGCGTGCGCAATGAGGCAATGGTCGCGTCAAGTTCGGTTCCCACCGCCGTGGCCAGCGCGCGGGAAAGATCAAGCGCCGATCGCTCGACTTCCAGGCGCTGCTGCCGGATCGTGCTATGAACCGCCCAGGCGCCAGCCAGCAGGAGGGGCAGCAAGGCAATGGTTGCCAGCAGGAGGAGCAATTGACGGAGGTGGTACGTTCTGGCAGCGTGCATGGGTTTGGACGTCAATCGAATCGAAGGTACCGCTTCAGCATCTTCAGTTCAAATGTGTCCGTTCGCTCGACCGACATCGTGGGCGGGAGCACGCCTATGAACTGTCTGCATGATAAATGACTGGCGAAGCAATAGGAAACAAATTCGAAATTGCAGGAATCGGCCTGCTGCCGACAGCACTGCCATGGTGCAGCCTGTTTCAGTCGGTAGATTTTCGTGCGGCCGATGTCCCGCATGGTGCGATGTCCGCTCGAAGACCAGCCGCTTGCCAATTTCACCGTTATCGCGTTGCGCGTTCATTCATTGCCTGCCCTGCTGACGGCATCACGCCCGGCAGAAATCCAGCAGAGCTGTCCTGGTTGCGGTCACCGGGTATGGCCAGGAGGTTGATCGAAACCGCACCCATGCGGCCGGCTTTGGTTACCACCTGGTCAAGTCGTCAAACTGCATGAGCTAGCGAATATCCTGTCTCAACGGCATGCACATTGACGACCATTCACGCCTATTTCCCCTTGATCGGAGGACATTCGATCTTGGCTACCATGCACGATGGCGCACAGGTGGAAGTGGGCACCGTCGGCTTCGAAGGCATGTCGACAACGGACCTTATCCTGGCAAAGGAGATTGCGATCGAGGCCAATCTCTGCCAGATCCCCGGCACGGCGCTGCGCATGCCGGCAGAAGTGTTTCGGCAATTGACGGCGGGTGACACCGCGTTGCGCCGCGTCGCTTTTCGCTATCTGCAAGCGTACCTGAGCATGGTGTCGCAGAACGTGGCGTGCAACCGCCTACACATCATTGAGCACCGCCTGGCAAAGTGGCTGCTCATGAGCCGCGACCGAATGCGTCGGCAGGACTTTAGCCTGACGCAGGAATACTTGGCCGCAATGCTTGGGGATAGCGCCCGAGCGTCTCATTGGCAGCCGGCGCGCTGCAGCGTGCCGGGATCATCGAATACAAACGAGGCCAGATCCGCGTGCTGGATAGACAAGCGCTGGAAGAGGCGTCCTGTGAGTGCTACGCCATTTTTCAAAATCACTTTCAGCGCATCTTGGGGCGCGCCTCCTGAAGAATGGCAGATCGGCTTTCCAGCATTTGAGTTTGTGGGTTGAACTGCGACTGACTGCCAACCTGATTGGTCTTGAGCCTGGTTGGTTCAATAGGCGCGACTGGCCTGGACGGCACCACCTGCCTGTTTCGCCGCATCTACAGGCGCACACGTTCGTCGGCCGCTGGCTGACAGACAATCAGAGTTCTATTGCTCGTTCCTTCATCCGTGGTCGGTGCGCGAACCAAGTTTTGCTTGGTCCGGCACCTGCGTCCCTGGAGGGGGTGACGGTGAGTGGATAGTAACTGCGATGGGATTCTCATCGTATCCCCTGTACAGGGCATTCTGTACGGAAATCTTGAAACGGGAACGAACAGAAACCGTTTGATCCCACGCACCCTGAACAATCTCAAGGTCCGAAGATCTTCAGTCCATTGTCAGGAACCTAACGAGAAACGCTTCTCTCACAGTCACAATAGAGAGGAGCGCATCATCATGAACGCGGTAGAGGTACTCGAGCAGATCAAGAACATCCACGCATCCGCAATCGATCCGGAGAACGTAGCTTCGGTGCTTGCGGCGTTGTTGGCCGACCTGTCGCCGATGTTGAAACCGATTGAACTGCAAAAGCTGATCATGCTGGTCGGACTTTTATACCAGGGACAGATACCAAACTCACACAGCGAGCTGCAGATGCCTGAAATCGAAGAACCGGGAATCGAGCGTATCAATCTGCAATCGGGCAATAACTATCTTCACTGAACCAGTTGTTCATTCATCGCCTTTCTCTTTGAGATCGCAAGGTTAGGCACGGCATGAACTCCTTGCATGCAGCCATCCCGAAGCTGTTGCCTTGGAGCGGCTTGATACCCGACAGCCTCGGACGGCATAGGGCGTATCGGGTGGCCTGCTAGCCGGGCGGATCGCGGTGCCCCGGCGTCGTCGGTCTTGATGCAAGCATCCTTGTGAGTTGCTCTTCCGGCACCGGATGAGAGAAATAGAAGCCTTGGCCATAGTCACACCCGGCCTGCTGCAGGATTTCCTTCTGGGTTCTTGTCTCGATCCCTTCCGCGATGACGCTGAGCCCCAGCTTGTGCGCCATGACGATGATGGTCTCGGCGATGGTGCGGTGCACCGGGTTGGTAGCGATATCGTGCACGAAGGACCGATCGATCTTCAGATAATCGATATGGAACTGGTGCAGATAGGACATTGAAGAATAGCCGGTGCCGAAGTCGTCGATGGCTACCTGGATGCCGGCATCGCGGTATTGCAGCAGCTTGCTGGTGACGCTGGGCGCCGGATTAAGCAGCATGCCCTCGGTGATCTCGATAACGAGGCTCTCACCGGGCAGCTCCAGTTCCTGCAGGTAGCCGAGCCAGTCCGATTCTAGGCAGCGCGGCATGAACTGCACCGGGGACTTGTTGACCGCTATCTGAAAGATCGTGCCCGTGCACTCGCTCCAGCGCTTCGCGCAGGTGGCAGCTTCGCGGAAAACCCAGTCGCCGATCGGTCCCATCATCCCGGACTCCTCGGCCACAGGGATGAAGCGCGAGGGCTCGATCATACCCAGGCGCGGATGCCGCCAGCGCAGCAGCGCTTCCGCCTTGAGGATATGGCCATCGCGCAGATGCACGACCGGTTGGAAATGCAGGAAGAGCTGTCCCTTGGCGATGGCCTGGCGCAATTCCGTGGACAGGCTTAGCTTGGCATGGGCCTTCTCGTCCATGGACTCGGTGAAGTAGCTGAACTGGTTCTTGCCGGCCGCCTTGGCGGCATACATGGCCTGGTCCGCCTTGCGGACCAGGTCCTCCGAACCTGGTCCATCCATCGGATAGAGTGCGACGCCGATGCTGGCGGTGACGTAGGCGTAATGCGCGCCGATGGAAAACGGCTCAGCCAGCCGGTCCAGGACCTTGCGGCAGAGGTATTCAACATGGTCGAGATCATCGAGGTTGGTGAGCACCACGGTGAACTCGTCCCCGCCCAGGCGGGCGACGATGTCACTCTCGCGTACGCAGCCATGGATGCGATGCGCCGCTTCTAGCAACAGCAGATCCCCGGACTCGTGGCCGAATACATCATTGACCTGCTTGAAACCATCCATGTCCAGGAAAAGCAGCGCCAGTTCCTTGCTGGTACGCTGCGCCTTCCGGATCTCCGCATCCAGCCGATCGCGAAACATGCGCCGGTTCGGCAAGCCGGTCAGGGCATCGATGTTGGCATAGCGCCAGATCTGCTCTTCGAATTTCTTCCTGACCGTGATGTCGGAGATGGTGCCCGTCATGGCGGTCGGATTGCCGCGCTGATTCCACTCGACGACCACGCCCCTTCCGGCCACCCATTTCCACTGTCCATCCGCCGCCTTGATACGGAACTCGCACTCGTAGGCCGGGCTGTCGCCCTTGATGCATGAACGAAAGGCAGCATCGACATTGGGAAAGTCGTCGGGATGAATCAGCGTGCGCCAGCTTATCCTTTCCGGGCCAGGGCCCTTCTCTTCCCAGCCTAGAATGCGCCTCAGGTTGGCCGACAAGGAGCAAGTATCGGTGACCAGATCCCAGTCCCAGATGCCCTCCCCGGTACCCTCCACCGCGAGCTTGAGTCTTTCGTTCGTGATCCGCAGCTTCTCCCGCAAACGCTTGTGTTCAGTGATATCGCGCACGGTAATTTGGACGGCAGGACGTCCCTCCCATGTCACTTTCCCGAATGTTGCCTGCAAATGAGCCACGCTGCCGTCCGGCCGCCTCGCCCGCAAGGTCGCCAGCGGGGCCGGCAGACCTTGTTCAAGCAGCAGGGTCACGCTTTCATCAATGGTTTTGACGGCTTCCGGTTCGAAGAAATCGAACCCCGACCGCCCGATCAGTTCGGCCGCGCCAGCGACCTGATGGATATGAGCGGCCGCGGGATTGGCATAAACATACCGGCGATCCTGGTAAACCACTATGCCGTCGGGATTGAGGTCGGTCAGCAGCCGGTAGCGCTCTTCCCCTGCCCTTGCGGCCTCCTCCGCTTTTTTCTTTTCCGTAATATCGACGGAGACGCCGGTGACCTGGAGGGGATTGCCTTGCTCGTCGCGAAGAAATGTGCCCCGCACGAGCAGCCAGACGATCCGCCCACGGGGCGTCTTCACGCGGTACTCCAGGTTGAATGGGCAGCGTGCATCGACCGATGCAGCAACAGCGCTTTCGACTGCGGGCAAGTCTTCCGCCAGGATGACTTGCCGCCATTCATCCGCTGACAGGGAAGTCGTACGCGCAGGCAAGTCGAGCAGGCGTGCCATCATCGGGCAAATGGTCACTACGTCGCTATCGAGGCGACGATGCCAGGTCCCAAATCCGGCCGCCTCCACCGCTAACTGATAGGTGAGCGGACCGCTGAACCAGGCTTCGCCCGGCGCCCCGCCAGTGGATGCTGGAGGTGCAGCGTCAAACGATGCGGGTTTTGCGAGCCGCTTTCCGCTTGGTTTTCCCATCTCTGCCGCCACCCGATTTATGAATATGGCAAGATTTGGATGAAGGCGCGATGCCAAGGTTCAGGGTCTGCCGTCTTCCGACTGCCAAGACCGCATACCGGCAAGCCCACTGGCAACATTAAGCCTTCATGGCACGTAATTGCCAATCAGACATCAATGATGCCGCCGGCTCGGCAGCATTCACAATTAATTCCTTAACGGCGACTTGACCCTTGTACGCTTCGTTACAAACGGTTAAATTCCTTGATAACGACGGTATATTCCGAAAGTACTCGGACCTATAAGAAGATGGACAAAGAGGGAGAAACACCCATGGAGCACGCTGCGCTCAGGTTCGAAGACATCCTGATCACTCATGCCCTGGCCACCCGGCCGCTCCGGCCAACCCATGGTAAAAGCGAAGATGCCGCGCTGGTTCGCATAGCGCGCGCCATGGCGAAGGACGACCAGGCGATCCTGGACGAGTTGTGCAGCCTCGGCATGGAATTGTGCAGCGCTGGCTCCTGCGGTATCACATTACTGAACCTGACCGATCCCGATACCGATCTTCAGTGGGTAGCGGTACAGGGCGAAGTCGCCGAGCTGACTGGCAAATCGGCACCAAGCGTGGACAGCCCTTGCAAGTACAGCATCGAGCAAAAAGCGCCCCAGCTTCTATCGCAACCCGAAAGATATTTCGCCTGGATGCAGTTTGATCCGAGTATCGCTGAAGCGCTGATCGTGCCGCTGTTTTGGCATGGACAGCAAGGCATTGGCACCATCTGGGTGCTGTCTCATGACCCGGCCATACAGTTTGATCGGGAGCATGTACGCATAATGAGTGTGCTAGGCAGCCACGCGACCGCGGCGTTACGAGTGCGGGCAGCTTGGAATTCCTAGTTCAGTCCTGTTGTGAATCGCGAACGATTGCTGACCGTGGTGAGTTGTCCCGCGCTACTGGATAGAACGATCCGAGGCAGTCATTCCTTCTGGCCGCTCCGGCCGGCAACAGGCCGCTTTTCTGCACTAGGGCGTGGTCATACTCGTTTGCAGCTAAAGCCAGGGCCATAGTGCTCTAAACCCCAAGATATTGATGAACGATGTCCGGCTGGCCGGCGAGCTCGGTCGAGCTGCCCTGCCACACCACCTTGCCCTTCTCCAGCACATAGTGCCGGTCGGCGAACTTCAGCAGCGCGCCGACGTTCTTGTCGATCACGATCTGCGACAGCCCTTCGCCCTTCAGCCGCGTCAGCGCTTCCCAGATCTCCTGCCGGATGATCGGCGCCAGTCCTTCGGTCGCCTCGTCCAGCACCAACAGCTGCGGGTTGGTCATTAATGCCCGCCCGATGGCCAGCATCTGCTGCTCCCCGCCCGACAGCTGCGCGCCCAGGTTGCTTCTTCTTTCCTTCAGCCGCGGAAA
>NZ_FZOT01000046.1 GCF_900188095.1 Noviherbaspirillum humi
ATCGGCATCGAGCCGGGCCATATCGGGCGGCTGACGGAGCGCTTCTACCGGGTGGACAAGAGCCGGTCGCGGCAGACGCAAGGCACCGGGTTGGGGCTGGCCATTGTCAAGCATGTGCTCATGCGCCATGGCGCCACGCTGAGCATCGAGTCGGAGCCCGGCAAAGGCAGTACGTTCAGCGCCCGTTTTAATCGAGCAAGCTTTGTGAGCCAAGATGCTGCGATCGAAGCCATCGCTGTCTGATTAGGCAGGATTGGCATTTGGCCAATTCAAATGAAAAAGCCGGCTCCGAAGAACCGGCTTCTTGTCTCCTCTTGCCATCCTTGAACTGGATTTTCCGCTGATTCTGGATCATCCCTGGAGACCAAGATTGATGAAAATCAATGATCATGTCTCGTTATTTTCGCGCCCATAAAACCAACTTCCTTTTCTTTTGATCTTTTATACAGGCTCGGTGCATGCCGCACAGACAATGTACGTTTCGTCAGTTGAGGTAAGGCCCGCTCGACGGCATTAGGCGTTCTTCGAATTTCATGGCTTTCTCCAGCCTCTCATCGGCGGGCAGCTTCGCCTCGCTGGCATCAGCGATTGGGCTTACCCCTTTCACACGCACGCCTTGTTCGTAGACCAGACGTCCGCCGAACCATCCGGATATCATGACCCCGGCCGCCGCTAGCGCAGAGACCAAAAGGGATCCGCCGCGATGAGCCGACTCATTGCGCCTGGTGGCAACGTTAACCGCTGTTAATACCATGGCTGCCCCGTTCAAAGCGCCATGCAGATTGGCCGTCCGTTTCACGTCAGTCTCCGGCTCGATCGTCAGATAATCCATGACACCAGCCGCGCCCGCCGCCAACCCGCCAACCAGGCCGCCCACCAAGCTGTAATACGCCGCATCTGAATAAGACCTTTTCCCGGTACGGCGAGCCATCGCGTCAAGCACGAAGCCAAAAGGAATGAGGGCGGCGGGCGCCACGATCAACATCGGGTGCAACGGGTGACCTGCAATGGTGGACTTTGGCATAACGATCTCCTGGCAAATTAGCATAGTTGCTAGTGTTGCCCGGAAGGTTCCCGATTGAACATGCCGGACCTCGCAAATGCACGGTACCGGGTTCTTGTGCTCTCAAGGGTGTTGACAGGGAGGAGCAAACCCCGCATAATCTCGCTTCTCTGCTGCTGACGAACACAACGCTTCGCAGCGCCGGCAAGCCGCTCAGGAAACTGGGGCGGCGAGCCGAAGCAGACGGATCTTTAACAACTAACAGCCGATAAGTGTGGGCGCTTGGTAGCGTGCGGCGGTGTCAGCGGTAGGGCAGCGATGCCTGTGCTGCGGATGCTGCAAAACGAAATAGCAAGTGCTCATATGGAAATACCGGTTCATCTGACCTTTATGGGAGGATGGATCGAGTCAGTATTTTGAGTGAGCGACGCTGCCGGAGACGGCAGTTCTGTCAGTGATGGCAGATAACAGGCATTGAACTGAA
>NZ_FZOT01000033.1 GCF_900188095.1 Noviherbaspirillum humi
GTTGATGAAGCTCATGATGCCGAACACCAGCGTCAACCCGGCGGCCAGCAGAAACAGCAGCACGCCGTACTGCAGGCCGTTCAGCAGCTGCGGAATCAGCAGACTGAAGTTCATGGGAATGTCCTTATTTCAGCTGGCACTTCGCATGGTAGGCATCGGAATGGTTCTGCAGGGGCGTGCCCGCCAGCTTGACCGCCGGCTTGCCGCCCTCCTTCACCACCTCGAAGGCATAGTAGTTCTGAATCGGCAGGTTGTTGTTGTTGAACTTGAAGGGGCCGCGCACCGACTTGAATTCCTGGCCGGCAGCCTTGACGGCGGCGGCGAAGGCTTTCTTGTCGGCGGTGTTGCCCTTTACCTTGGTCAAGGCAACGTTCAGGATCTGCGCCGCGTCATAGGCCGTGGCCGCGTATTCGCTCGGCGTGCGCTTGTACCTGGCTTCGAAGGCGGCGACGAACTTCTTGTTTTCCGGCGTGTCGAGGGCCGCATCCCACATCGCGCCCGACACCGTGCCGACCGCCGCATCCTTCAGCGCCGGCATGGTGGTGCCGTCGATGGTGAAGACGGAGAAGTTGGCGGGCTTGCCCAGCATGCCGGCCTGGCTCAGTTGCCGGATGTAGCTCACGCCCATGCCGCCCGGATAGAAAGCGAACACCGCATCCGGCTTGGCTGCCTGCAGCTGCGCCAGTTCGGCCGAGTAATCGGTCTGCCCGACCTGGGTATAGACCTCGTCCACGATCTCACCCTTGTACATGCGCTTGAAGCCGGCCAGCATGTCCTTGCCGGCCTGGTAGTTCGGCGCCATCAGGTAGACGCGCTTGATGCCCTTGTCCTGCACATACTTGCCCATGGCTTCCGCCGCGCCGTCGTTCTGCCAGGCGGTGGAGAAGACATTGGCTGCGCAGGAAGCGCCGGCCACCGGCGAGGGTCCTGCATTGGTGGCGATGGCCACCGTGCCGGACTCGACGATGGGCTTCAGGCTGGCCATGAGCACGTTCGAATAGCCCAGGCCGACGATGGCGTCGACCTTGTCCTTCTCCAGGAACTTGCGGATGATCTGGTTGCCGAGTTCGGGCTTGAGCTGGTCGTCTTCCTTGACCACCGTGGCGGCCTGGCCGCCCAGCTTGCCGCCGAGCTGCTCCAGCGCCAGCATGAAGCCGTCGACCTGCTCCTGGCCGACCACCGCCTGGGTGCCGGACAGCGGCGCCGACAGGCCGATCTTGACGTCGGCGAAGGCGCCGCCCGCAATGGCCGACAGCGCGGCGGCGAGCACGGCTTGATGAATCTTGTTGTATTTCATGGTCGTCTCCTGCTTCCTTGGTTCGTTTGCTTATGTTGCGTCCGGCATGGAAAAGGCCGGGCGCATGTGTGACAAGACCGCCCCGTCAGCAGCGTGACGAGGCGGATGAATGCGCATGCGTGTTCGCGTCCGGCTTCAGCCCAGATCGACAAACACCCTGCCGTTCTCGATCTTCACCGGATAGCTGCGGATGTCTTCGGTCAGCGGCGCGCACATCGCCTTGCCGCTGCGCACGTCGAAGCGGCCCTGGTGCAGCGGACATTCGATTTCGCCGTCCTCCAGGAAGCCGTCGCACAGGCGCGCATGGCCGTGGGTGCAGATGTTGTCGGTGGCGAAGACCTCGCCGTCCATGCCGTACAGCGCGATGTCGCGCCCGGCCACGTCGACGCCGATCACGTCATCCTGCGGCACGTCGTCGGCTGCAAGCGCATCGATCCAGTTCTGGGTCATGTGTTCCTCTGAAAAATCAAATCGGATAGATGATGGAGTTCGGAATCATTTCCGAATCATAGATGCATATGCGGGATTCGAACTTCATGCCTTCCGGCGTGATGCGCACCCGGTCGAGATAGCGGCCGACGTTGAACACCGTCGATTCCTGCGACAGCTTGGTGCGGAACACCGCGTAATTCGCTTCCGAAACGATGGCGTCGCCTTCCTGGCTGCGCACCAGCGGCACGCCGACCACGTGGCGCTGGTAGTACGGATCATGGAACAGGGTTTCCTTGATGCCGTAGGCCCGGTCCTTCAGCATGCGCTTGGAAATCAGCGCCAGCGTGGCCAGCGGGAAGCCGCGCTCGTAGTTTTCCCGCGGCTGCACCTTGTACTCGCATTCCTCGGTGAAGAATTCGATCCACTTTTCCCAGTCGCCGGCATCCACCGCCGCCGCATAGTCGGCGTACAGGCGCATCAGATCGAAATAGGTCTGGAAATCGTTCATCATGCTGGTCATACCCCCATTACCTTGCGCCAGTAGTCGTACATGCCGCGGATCAGCGATTCCGTCACCATGTGATCGGTGTTCTCGATCTCGCGCCCGCCCATTTCGGCCAGGGCGCGATGATAGGGTTTCTGCTCGAAGCCATTCTGCGACAGCTCGATCACCTCGCCGTCGTCGGCAGACACGAAGCCGGCCGGCCCGAACAGGTTTGCCTGAATCAGGCGGCGCTGGGTCATCTCCGGCGTGTCGTCCTCGAAGCCGAAGTGGGTCCAGACGAAATCGAAGCTGCCGTGGCCATCCGGCTGGATATGGCGGGTAGAGACGCTGTTGACCTGCTGCTGGAAGATCACGCTCGGGAACACCGTCATCATTACCGCCGTCGGACCGCCCCACCAGGGTTCGGGCACGATGTCGAGCAGGCGCTTGTCCTGGATCTCCATCGATTCCTTGAAGCTGGAGACGCCGGCGGTGACTTCGTTCTTCACCTGGGCATTGGACCGGGTGGAAATCATGGCCGCATGGCGAAAATGCTCGTCCATCTTCAGCTCGGACTTGTTGTCGGCGCGCCAGAGGCCATAGGTAATGAACCAGGTATGCAGCAGGCCGGGATGGTACGGGTCCTTGATGTTTTCCTGCATCAGCTTCCAGTTGCCCGGAATGCGCTGGCGGTTGTAGCCGAGAATGGTAAGCTTGCGGCCGTTGAACAGGCGATCGAAGTACTGCAGGATGGTCGGGCCGAGATACGCCTCCAGCGACGGCACCTCGTGGTCGAAGGAGGCGAACACCACGCCGCCGCGGGTAGACACCTTCAGCTTGTTCAGGCTGTGGTCTTCCGGCTTGAAGTCCTTCGGCATGCCGCCGTTGATCTTGCCGTCCTGCTTCACGCCGCGCCGGAACGGCACGCCCTGCAGGTCGCCCTTCAGGCTGTAGCTCCACTGGTGGTAGGCGCACACCAGGTCCTTCTTGTTGCCGTGGCGCTCGCGGCAGAACTGCATGCCGCGGTGGGCGCAGACATTCTCCAGCACATGGATGCTGCCATCTTCGGCCCGGGTCATGATCACCGAGCGCTCGCCGACCACGGTGCGCTTGAAGTCGCCGTGGTTCGGAATCTCGGCCTCGAGACCGACGTAGCACCAGTGGCCCTTGTAGAAGAAGCGCTCCAGTTCGCGCTTGTACAGCGCCTCGTCGGTATAGGCCCAGAACGGAATCCGGCTGGTGCCTTCCGCTTCCCAGGCCGGCGCCACCGGGAAGATGGCGGGAATGTCGCCCATGATGTGCTCCTTGAAGAATGGAGATTCTCGAATTGCCCTTGCTTGCCGCCGCGTTCAGCCTGCGACCCTGACCGTGATCTCGCCGAGGCCGGCGACGCTGCCGCGCATGACGTCGCCCGGCTTGACGGCGTTCACGCCTTCCGGCGTGCCGGTCATGATGATGTCGCCCGGCTCCAGGGTCTCGTACGCCGACAGGAAGGCGATGGACTCGGCCACCGACCAGATCAGCTTGTCGATGTCGGAGGACTGGCGCGGCTCGCCGTTGACGGTGAGCATGATCGCCGCCGACTGCGGATGGCCGATGTCTTGGGCGCGATGCAGCGCGCCGATCGGCGCCGACTGGGAAAAGGACTTGCCGAATTCCCAGGGCCGGCCCTTGTCGCGCGCTTCCAGCTGCACGTCGCGGCGGGTCATGTCGAGGCCGACGGCATAGCCGTACACATGGCTGAGGGCATCGGCTTCGGCAATGTCGGCGCCGCCCTTGCCAATGGCCACCACCAGTTCGATTTCATGGTGGAAGTTGCTGGTCTTCGGCGGATAGGGGATGGTCGCTTCGCCATTGGCGGCATCGACGGTGGCCGACGCCGGCTTCATGAAGAAGAACGGCAGTTCGCGCGTCGGGTCCTTGCCCATTTCGCGCGCATGGGCGGCGTAATTGCGGCCGACGCAGAAGATGCGGTTGACCGGAAAGCGCTCGCTGCGGCCGGCGACGGCCAAAGTGTGGATCGGGGCCGGCGGTACGGCGTAGTCCATGGTGTTCTCCATATCGTTTTTTGATTGCTTGATTGTCAGAGCCGCTGCTCGCGCCACAGTCCCAGCGCCTGCTGGCTGGGGCGGTCGGAGAAGCTGAACAGGATGGTGCCGCGTCCGGCCTGCAGCTTGAGGCTGTGCCAGGACGGCACCACGAACACGTCGTTCTCCGCGAACCGATAAGTCTGGCCATTGATTTCGGCCGCGCCCTCGCCTTCCTGGCAGACATAGACGGTGCTGTCGGTGCAGCGGTAGGTTTGGGTTTCGAAGCCGGCCGGCAGGTATTGCGAGAAGGCGCCGATGGTCGGCATCGGCGAGGCGCCGGTGGCCGGATTCACGAAGCGCAGCTTGTGGCCGAAATGGGCATCGATGCCGCTCTTCGACACACCGAGCAAGGATTCGCGCGTCCTGGCGAAGGGATAAACGAATACCTTGGTGGGCTCATGCGGGCGCTGATAGAAGTCGACCGGCACCATGTTGCTGCCATAGCGCGCCAGCGCGTCGCCTTCATGGCGGGAGGTCTGCTGCGATTCGCGCTCGCCCGGCTCGGCGAAGCCGGCGTCGAAGAAGCGCACCGTGGGAATGTCGAGGCCGTCCAGCCAGACTACCGGATCGCTGCCGAGATTGCCGTGGTCATGGAAAGTCCATGACGGGGTGATGATGAAGTCGCCGCGGCGCATGGTAGTGCGCTCGCCGTCGACGGCGGTATAGGCGCCCTCGCCGTCCAGCACCAGGCGCAGGGCGGACTGGCTGTGGCGGTGCGCCGGCGCGACTTCGCCCGGCAGGATCAGCTGCAGGCCGGCATACAGCGAATGCGTCACCGACGACTGCCCCCGCAGGCCCGGGTTTTCCAGGATCAGCACGCGGCGCTCGGCCTCGGCGGCGGAAATCAGCCGCCCGGCTTCCATCACGTGCTCGCGCACTTCGCTGTAGCGCCACAGCGTCGGCACGACCGGCGTGGTGGGCGTGCGCGGCACCAGCGCGTTGAGCACTTCCCAGAGCGGGGTCATGCTGAATTCGTTGATGCGGTCGTAGAAGGCCTTGCGTTCGGCCAGGGCTTCCTTGGGAATGGCTTGGGCATGCATGTGTCGTCTCCTCGGATATCGGTTTAGCTGGCTGCCGGGTAAAAAGCGTCGGCGTAGACATGTTCCGCCTGTATCCCGCGCAGCTTCACCATCATAGCGGCTGCTTCCACCATGGGCGGCGCGCCGCATAGATAGGCGCGCCAGCCGCTGAAATCATTCCAGTCGGCAGCCACGGCATCGGTCACCAGGCCGCTGCGCAGGGAAGCATCCTCATTGCCCATGGCGACCACGATCTGCACGTTCAGGTTGGCATGCCGCTCGGCGAGCGCCTGCAGCCACTGCGCCCCGTAGATGTCCTGCGGCGAGCGTACGCCGAAATACAGGTGGATCGGATTGCGCATGCCTGCCGCCAGCGCGCCACGCACGATGGACAGCACCGGCGCCAGGCCGGTGCCGCCGGCCACGCACAGCATCGGGCCTTCGTGCTTGCGGCGCAGGTAGGCGGTGCCGAGCGGCCCGGTGACGCGCACCGAATCGCCGACCTTCAGCTGGTTGGCGACGTAGCCGCTGACCCGGCCGTCCGGCACCACCCGCACATGGAACTCCAGTTCGCCATCGCTGCACAGCCCGGCCATGGAATAGGGGCGGACATGGTCAGGCGTGAACTGCAGGTTGACGTACTGCCCAGGGGAAAATTCCAGCGGCTTGGCCGGGCGCAGGCGCAGGCGCCTGATGTCGTGCGTCATGTCCTCGATGGCCGTGACCGATGCCTTGATGATGCGGGCGGGATGGATCACCACCTCGTCCGGCTCGGGAATTTCGATCTCACAGCTCTCGGTGACGGTGCTCATGCAGGCCAGGACGAAGCGGCCCTCGCCCGGATTGGTGATCTTCGCTTCCGGCCCGGATTCCAGCACATCGCCCCGGGTGACCTTGCAGCGGCAGGTGCCGCAGCGGCCGGCGGTGCAGCTGTAGGACACCGGCACCTGGTGTTCACGAAGAACATCGAGCAGATTCGCGCCCGGGGTGACGGTGATCCTGCGATCCAGCGGATGTACGACCAGTTCCATGGGGCAATGAGTGGTAGCGCAATTGACAATGACTGGATTATAAGAAGCGAAGGAATATTAAAATAGGGGATTTGGTGAATCATGCCCATTGATTTAATGAATATTACTAGGCGCTTCCGGGAACGCTTTCGACCATGGACCTGAAGGACATCGACCTCAACCTGCTGGTGGTCTTCAATGAATTGCTGATGGAGCGCCGGGTATCGGCGGTCGCGGAGAAGCTGGGCCTGACCCAGCCGGCGGTGAGCAATGCGCTGGCGCGCCTGCGCAGGCTGCTCGGCGACGATCTGTTCCTGCGCACCTCGCGCGGCATGGAGCCGACCGAGTACGCCAGCCAGCTCGCCGAGCCGATCGGCTATGCGCTCGGCACCATCCGCAGCACCCTGAACCGGCGCAGCGAATTCGATCCACTGACGAGCGACCGTAAGTTCACCGTTGGCATGACGGACATCGGGGAAATCTATTTTCTGCCCGGCTTGATGGATGCGCTGGCGCGGCAGGCGCCGGGCGTAACGGTGAGCACGGTGCGCAATACCGCCATCAACCTGCGGGACGAAATGGAAGCCGGCCATGTCGACCTGGCGGTCGGCCTGCTGCCGCAGCTGAAGTCAGGCTTCTTCCAGCGACGGCTGTTTCAGCAGCGCTATGTCTGCATGTTCCGGGCCGATCATCCGCGCTTCGGCGACGCGCTGAGCGTGGCGCAGTTCGCCGGGGCGGACCATGTGGTGGTGATATCGCCGGGCACCGGCCATGCGCGCATGGATGAGACCATCGAGCGCAAGGGCATTCAGCGCAAGGTCAGGCTGACGGTGCCGCATTTCGTGGCGGTGGGCCATATCCTCTCGAACAGCGACATGATCGCCACCGTGCCGGAGCGCTATGCGATGCAGTGCGCCAAACCTTTCGGGCTGCGCTATGTGCCGCATCCGGTTGCGTTGCCTGAGGTGGGAATCAATATTTTCTGGCACGCGAAGGTGCACAAGGAGCCGGCGAATCAGTGGTTGCGGGGAGTGGTGTTTGAGTTGTTTGGTGGGGGTGCGTAGCAGGGGCGCAGCGAGGGTTTCGCAGAGCACTGCTCTGCGCTCGCGAAGCCGGGTTCGCTTGCAAGCGAACCCGTGCGGTGAGGTCGCGCAGCAAAGGAAGTCCCCTCCCCCTCAGGGGGAGGGATAGGGTGAGGGTGGGTTTCCTGTGCGACTAAAGAACATTCTTTGAGTGCTACAGAAACCCATCCCCACCCTGTCCCTCCCCTTGAAAGGGAGGGGATTTCTTTATGCTTGGACCTCCCCCACGGTTGCGCTTGCAAGCGCAACCGGCTCCGCAGGCGCGACGCATGCGTCGCGAATTCCCTGCTACGCCCCTGCTACGCGCTTTCCTCCTCCAGCTTCCTGATGTACTTGTTCCTCACCAGATTCCAGAACCGCCCGTACTCCTGCCACACCACATTGGCCGCGACCTCCTTCTCATCCATGAAGGTGATCTTTCCGCCCGGGCCGGCCAGCAGCTCGGCCTGGAACTGCATGCGCGCATTCTGCTCAAGATAGACGCTGCGCCCCACGGCGATCTGCAGGCTCTCGCCGACCACCACCGCGCCGTGGCCGCGCATCAGCGCCGCCGGATGATTGCCGAGGCGGCGCGCCAGCGATGCGCCGAGGTAGTTGTCGCGCACCAGCATGTCGCTGCCTTCGCGCGCTTCGCGGATCTCCCAGTTCGGCACGCCGAGGCCGATGAAGGCCGACATGTGGAAGATCGGCTGCAGCGGCGTATCGCTGCAGCAAAAAGGAATCACCGACGGCGAATGGTTGTGCACCACCGCCATCACTTCCGGCCGCGCCTTGTACACCTCGCCGTGGATATAGCGCTCATTGACCGGGCTGCGGCCGCGGGCGTCGACCGGCTCGCTTTCCATGTCGAACTCCATCATGTCGGCTTCGGTCACCAGCTCCGGCGCGACCGAGCGCGCCATCCAGAAGCGGTTCGGGTTGTCGGGGCAGCGCACGCTGATGTGGCCATAGGCGTCGATGATGCCGTAGTCGGCCAGCACGCGGTAGGCAATGACGAGGTCCTGGAACAAGCTCACGATAGTCTCCTGTTGTTTTACGTTGCGATATTCATTTCTCGGTGAGGAAGCGCCCAGCCGGCACGCCGGCCTCAGTCGACGCTGATCTTGCCGCGCGAAACCACCTGGCTCCACAACTTGAGTTCATTGCGCAGCAGGTTGCCGAAGCGCTCCGGCGGTCCGACGGTCGGATTGACGCCCTGCTTGGCCATCGCTTCCTTCACCTCCGGCAGTGCCAGCAGCTGGTTGATTTCCGCATTCATCTTGTTGACGATGGCCGCAGGCGTTCCCGCCGGCGCCATCACGCCGTACCAGGTTTCCACCACCATGTTGGCCACGCCGGTCTCGTTGACGGTCGGCACCTGAGGAAAGGTCGGCACGCGCTCGTTGCCGAGCACTGCCAGCATGCGCATCTTCCCGGACTGCACCAGCGGCGTTGCGCTCTGCACCGATACCACGCTGGCCTGCACATGGCCGGCGACGATGTCGTTGATGGCGCCGGAACTGCCCTTGTAGGGCACATGGGTCAGGTTGATCCCGGTCTCCTGCTTCAGCAATTCCATCGCCAGCTGTTGCGAGCTGCCGATGCCGGGCGAGGCATAGTTGAGCACGCCGGGCTGCTTCTTCACCTCGGCCACGAACTCCTTCATGTTCTGCGCCGGGAAACGGTTATTGACGACCAGCGTCATCGCGCTGGTGCCGAGCAGCGATACCGGCGCAAAGCTCTTCACCGGATCGAAGGGCAGATTCTTGCTGGTGACGGCTACCGTGCCATAGGAAGTGGCGGCAAACAGGAAGGTGTAGCCGTCCGGCGCCGCCTTGGCCACCGCATCGGAGCCGATGATGCCGGCAGCCCCGGCCTTGTTGTCCACCACTACCGGCACGCCCCAGTGCTGCGAAATGCGCGGTCCGAGCAGACGCGCCAGCACGTCGGCGGTGGTGCCCGGCGTGTACGGCACGATGAACTGGATGGGCCGCGAGGGGTAGCCCTGCGGCGCGGAGGACTGCGCCTGTGCGTGGGAAGGCAGGGAAACGGCGGTCGCCAGGATGAAGCCGAGCGCCGCAAGAGAAGTTGCGATTTTCATGATCTCAGCAGAGTGAAGGATGGAAGACTTTTCCGGAACCGGAAAAGCATGAAAGCGGGCGCAAGCCGGGCGGGCTTGCCGCGGGTGCGGCGAGATGAATGGCGCAGCGAGCGCATGCCCTCGGGCATGCAGCCCGGGCAAGCCGGGTAATGCTCCAGCGTGTGAACAAGGTCTCCTCCTTGTTGATCGGATTCTTTGCGTCCCGGCATGGCCATCATGGGCTCGACTGTCCGGTGTTTTTGCTGCCGTCGCTTGCGGCACCGGCGCCGCCTCCTCGGGAAGCGGCGCCGAAATGATCAGCAAGCCGGCGGCTTACTTGATGTTGAACGCCTTTTCCGCGTTGGTCTGGAAGAAGGCCTTCTTCTTGTCCGCATCCATGTTCATGTTGTCGAGGGTGACGACTTCCTCGAGCGAATGCTGGTACGGATAGTCCATCGCGTACATCACGCGGTCGACGCCCACCATTTCCTGGGTGTACTTGATCGCCGGCTCGTGCGCCACGCCGCTGTTGGTGATGTAGAAGTTCTCGCGCAGGTAGTCGCTCGGCTTCTTCTTGATCGGCTTCATCGACTCGTAGCGCTTGGAGACCACGGTGGCGCGGTGCATGTAATCCAGGCGATAGGACCAGAACGGCAGCGCCTCGCCCATGTGGCCGATGATCATCTGCAGTTTCGGGAAGCGGTCGAACACGCCGGCGGTGATGATGCGCAGCGCATGCATGCCGGTCTCGACGCCGAAGCCGAAAATGGCGCCGTCCAGGCCGACTTCCAGCAGCGGCTTGATCATCTCGCGCGGCGGGGTGTTCGGGTGCAGGTAGATCGGGGTGTTGTTGGCTTCGGCCGCTTCGAAGATTTCCCAGAACTTCGGGTCGGAGAGATACTCGCCGTGGGTATGGGAATTGATGATGACGCTGGTCAGGCCGAGACCGACGCCGCGCTCGATTTCCTTCGCGGCTTCGGCCGGGTTCTGCGGCGCCACCGCGATCATGCCGGAGAAGCGGGTCGGATGCTTGCGCACCGCCTCGGCCAGCTCATCGTTGGCGATCCTGGCGAAGGACACGGCGGTTTCCGGGTCCATGATCTGCACGCCCGGCGAAGTCAGCGCGATCACCTGACGATCGATGCCGGCTTCATCCATGTGCGCCAGGCGCTGATCGCCGAGGTCGGTGAGGCAGTTCATGATGTGGCGGGCGCGCTCGCTCGGGCTGCTCATGTAGAAGCCCATCAGGCTAACGAAGCCGGGATCGGGATCCGGGCCGGCGAGGATCTTGCGGTAGATGTCGAACATCTCCTTGGGGCAGAACGCCTCCTCGGTGGCGATGCGCTTGTACTCGACCTTGCCCGGCACGGGCTTGGCTGCCGTCTGATTATGGTCCATTGCTGATTCCTTCTTGGTTCGGGGTGATGATGATTGCCCGGCCTGAGCATGCCAGGCCGCCGGCGGGACGCTTGCACGCCCCGCCGCTGGTCTCCTTCTTTTATTTCTTCCTGGTGCTACTCATGGCGTCTCCTCCATGTCGGTTGCCGGTATCTTCCGGCTCGTCAGTTTGATCGAAGATGGAAATGCGGCGCTGATCTCAGCCGGCCGCGGTCCGCTGGCCCTTCTGTTCGTAAGGATCGGCGAGATTGCGATAGATGAAAAAGGCAGCCACCACCAGCAGCAGGCCGAGCGACAGGAACACCGTCTCGACGTTGAAGCGGATGACCAGCAAGCCGCCCGCCAGGGGGCCCAGGGCCGCGCCCATGAAGCGGGAAAAATTGTAGATGCCGACGGCGGTGCCCTTCTGGCGTTCGAACACATTGACCAGGATGGTGGACTGCACCGGCATGCTGCAGCCGAGCAGCAGGCCATACAGCGCCAGGAAGACCACCAGGGCGGGAATGCCCAGCAGCTTGGCTTCCATGGTCAGCCAGAACAGCAGGACGGCGAGGCCGATCGCAAGCGACGTCATGCCGAGGATGCGGGTGCGGGTCCAGTAGCGCTGCAGCGGATTGCCGAGGCGCACGCCGAGCACCAGCCCGGCCGTCAGCGGCACGAAGAAGAAGCCATAGCTGGAGGCCGGCAGGGTGAAGAAGGTATCCAGCACCTTCGGCAGGAACACCAGGAACAGGTAGTAGCCGAACATCTGGCTGAAGCCGAGCAGGATGATGGAGAATGATGAGCGATTGCCGAATACCGTGGCGAACGATGCCAGCGTGATGCGCATCGGCTCATGGTTTTCCGGCAGGGTTTCCTGCAGGTTGACGCGGTTGTACAGCCAGGCCGCGACGCCGCCCGCCACCAGCACGCCGAAGATGGCCTGCCAGGAAAACGCCGCCGCCATCAGCCCGCCCACCACCGGCCCGAACACCGGACCCATCAGATTGATGGTCTGGTACAGGCTCATGGCGCGAGCCCGCTCGTTGGGCGGGTAGATGTCGCCGATCACCGTCGGCGCCACCAGGATGGCGGTGCTGATGCCGACCGCCTGCACCGCGCGGCCGAGCAGGAAGAATTCGTAGTAGGTGGAAAACAGGCAGATCAGGGAGCCGATCACGAACACCATCATGCCGGGCAGCAGCGTGGCGCGACGGCCCCACTTGTCGGCGATCGGGCCGATGACGAAGTTGCTTACCGCGAGAATGGCGGTGAACAGCGAGATCGTCAGGTTGATGAGGAAGGTGTTGACATGGAAGAAGGCCTGCAGCTTGAGCAGGCTGGGGGTGTACACCGTCTGGGTGAAAGGCCCGAGAAAGGCGGCGGCGGAAATGCCGCTGATGATCTTCTTCCGGTTGAAACTCACGATAAGCTTTCGGGACTCGGCCTGCGAGCCAGTGTTCTGGGTGGAAAGGGGATTACTCGGGTTCGCCGACTTCTTCCGGCGCCGGACCGATGCCGCGCATGGCCAGCGACAGGAGCGAGCGCAGGCGGGCGATGCCCGGCTCCACGGTCGGCTTCTCCTCGTTCAGCCAGCGCCGATTCTCGGTGAGGTAGATGGTCATCATCAGATTCGCGATCGCTTCCGGCGAATCGTTCTTCGCTATCTTTCCTGCATCCTGCTTGGCCTTGATGATCTCGGTCAGCAGCGCGACGATCTTCGGCCGGCGCGCATAGAAGCGTGCCGTCTCGGCGCCCATTTCGGAACGCGGCGCGATGAAGTCGAAGGTTTCCTGCAGCGCCGGGCGCGCCAGGCGCAGCTCCTTCGCCCAATAGGCGTAGCGCTTGCGGAAGAATTCGGTCAGCTGGTCCAGCAGGCTGCCCTTCTTCGCCACGCTCTTCATGACGGTATCGTTGATCGCGTCGAGGTCGTCGTTGATGATCAGCATCAGCAGGTCGCGCTTGTCCTTGGCGTAGACGAAGAGCGTGCCGATGGCGACGTCAGCCAGCGCCGCGATTTCGCGGGTGGTGGCAGCCTCGTAGCCTTTCTCGATGAAGACCTCGCGCGCCGCTTCCTTGATGCGGCGGCGCTTCTCCAGCTTGCTGCGCTCGCGCAGGCCGGGCGGCTTGGGCGGGTCCATGACGGCGTCTGGTATTTTGGCGGAAACGGTCATTGATAAGAGAAAGGTTTCGTGCAATCTATTGGGGTAACGGAAGCGCACCTCCGGCTTTCCCGCATGCATCGATCCGCCTCCAAAGCAGCAGATCGGGCGCATGAAATATATCACGCCTGATCCGAAAATGCTCGGATTTTTATAACGCGCTCATTTTTTCTTGACACCCTGCCGGGGCTTATTTATCGTTCGGCACGTGGCAATCCGTGCCGTGCGCCGCGGCAAAAGACCTCGAACAATGCCGGCGGCTGCCATCCGGAGCCAGTCCGGTCGTCATGCCAAGCACGAGACCCTCCGCCGAACTACAATATCTTTTTTTCATCCGCTTTCGCCCCGGCGGAAGCCCTTCCAGAAGTGAGCCATGAACACACTCGCCGTCAAAGTCGTCAAGAAGACGAAAGAAGCAGAAGACATCTACAGCTTTGAACTCGCCAGCGCCGATGGCAAGCCGCTGCCGCCGTTCTCCGCCGGCTCCCACATCGACGTGCAGGTCAGGCCCGACCTGGTGCGCCAGTACTCGCTGTGCAACGACCCCACCGAAAGCCACCGCTACTTGATTGCCGTGCTGCGCGACCCGAACTCGCGCGGCGGCTCGGTTGCCGTGCATGACAGCATCAACGAAGGCGACACCATCACCATCAGCGAGCCGCGCAACCACTTCCCGCTGAACCAGGCCAAGCACTATCTATTGTTTGCCGGCGGCATCGGCGTCACGCCCATCCTGTGCAT
>NZ_FZOT01000001.1 GCF_900188095.1 Noviherbaspirillum humi
GCCGCGGTCAGCGTGGTCTTGCCATGGTCAACGTGACCGATCGTGCCGACGTTCACGTGCGGCTTGGTCCGCTCAAACTTGCCTTTTGCCATTTTCGACTCCTAACGATTTGATGAGAATGTCCAGGCACGCGCCCGACCGTCTTGCTTGTATGTAGCGACTAATAAATATTGGTGCCCTTGACGTGGATTGAACACGTGGCCTCTCCCTTACCAAGGGAGTGCTCTACCACTGAGCTACAAGGGCAAAGGCCGTTCGCAACACCGCGTCCAGCCGGATAACTTTGGAGCGGGTGAAGGGAATCGAACCCTCGTCATAAGCTTGGAAGGCTTCAGCTCTACCATTGAGCTACACCCGCAAGGCAAATTCACTACCGCCAAAAACTACTCAAATTCTGGTGGAGGGGGCTGGATTCGAACCAGCGTACTCGTAAGAGGGCAGATTTACAGTCTGCTGCCATTAACCACTCGGCCACCCCTCCCGGGGAACCCCAAACTATAGTAAAGAGAGGCTTGAGTGTCAACCGGTTTTTCTGTTTGGCAGCCTTTTTTCGCTCCCGAAGCGCTTTCCTGAACAGAAATACAAGGAAATGTGGCTGGCGGTGACGGCTTTGAAGCGCATCGTCAGGACGTAGACGCTGCTTCCGGTCGATGGCGCTTGTGCAGGTTCTGGTAGAGCTGAATGAGGGGAACCAGACGCGGATTGGCGGCGTCGAGGCGGCGCACCGATTCAATATAGCCGCGCGCCTGCACGGCCATGCCGTCGTCCCAGCCAAGGTTGTCGAGATATTTGAGGGCGGCGAGCGCCGCGTTGAAGATGACCTGCGGGTTGTTCGGCAGTCGCTGTGCCGCGGCGGCCAGCAGGTCGACCGCGCCGCGGTAATCGCCTTGCTTGGCTTTTTCGGCACCATTGGCGACCAGATCGGCGACTTGGCGCCGGCTTTCCCGCGCCACCGATTCGCCGAGATCCTTGCGTCCCGCTTTTTCGAAGACCGCCAGCGCTTTCTCCATCGGCGCACCTTCCGGCGTGTTGTTCATCACGCTGAGCATGAGCTCCGTTGCGCTGCCTTCCAGATTGCTGGCAAGGCATGTTTTGGCCAGTTCCATCTTCAGCGTGTTGGAGATGTTCACCTCTGCGTTCGAGGCAGCGATGGCGGCGCCGACCTCCTCTTCCGCCTTCTGATGGTTTCCCAGGTGGGCGTGAAGAAACGCAGCGGATATCGCGCGGCAGGCCGGGCCCTTGGCGCGGTCGCCGAAGGATCGCTCCAGGTCGCGGATGATGGTCGCGGCCTGCTGCGAATCGCCGCGGCGGACCAGGGCTTGCACCAGGCGCGCATGGTCCTCCGGGTCGCGGAACTCCGAGTAGCGGGCGCGGGCGATCACCCGCTGGAAGGACCGTTCGGCCAAGTCGAGGTCGTCCATGTCGAAGGCCACCTCGGCCAGGCGGCGCAGGCGCTTCACCGCATGCGGCGAAATGCGCACCGCGTTCTCCAGCACGAGCTTGGCTTCCTCCAGCTTGCCGCGCGCCTCCTGAGTCGCCGCCAGCCAGTCATAGGCATCCATGTAGTGGCTGTTTTCCTCGACGAGATTGTTCAGGACTTGCTCGGCCTCCTCGAAGCGCTGCTGCATGAAATACGACTTCGACAAGCCAAGCTTGGCCCAGGGCACCGCCTTGGATTCGCTCAGCCGCAGATAGACCTGCTCGGCGGCGCGGGCTTCGCCGAGATTGATATAGAGTTCGGCGCGCAACCGCATGAAGTCGGTGGCATAGCGCGGATAGCGTTCCTCGTTCTGCATGCAGCGGGCGATCGCGGCATGCGGATTGCCCTTTTCGATCAGTGCGTAGACCGGCATGAACAGTTCGCGCTTTTCCACCGCGCGGAGAATGCGCTCCAGCAAGGCATCGGCGGTGAACGGCTTCAGCAGGTAGACGCTGGGCGCCAGTTCGGCGGCGCTCACCACTTTTTCATAGGAACGCTCCGCCGTCACCATCATGAAGATCGTGGAAAGCGGAATCAGGCGGTTATTGCGCAGGTCCTCCAGCAACTGCTGCCCATCCTGGCCGTCGCCCAGGTCGTACTCGCATAGAACGAGGTCGAACTCACGATTGCGGATGCTGCGGATGGCGGCGCCGGCGCTGACCGCATGTTCGATCCGCGTCACGCCGCACAGCGTCAGCATGTTGTGCAGGCTGGCACGCATGCCGGTGTGCGGCTCGATCAGGAGGGCGGTCAGGCTCGGCAGGGCTTTCATGGACGTGACTTGATGAAGGGCGAAGTCCCTTCCGCCGAAGCTGGCCGGGATGGCACAGAATTGAACGCAGGAAATTCGGCGGCAAGGGCTTCAACATACCAGTACTCGACCGAAAAGCAAACTCCCGCTTTACCGAAAGGGAGCCGGTTCAGCTTCCCGTTGGCCGCGCCCCCGTTCCTATCGGCTTCATGCGCCATGCCGCGACCACGGCGAGCAGGCACAGCGCCGCTACGAATAGAAATGTTTCATTAAAGGCATGCAGACGTTCGCCGCCCGCCGCGCCGGCACCGGCCGCCAAGCCGGTGTGATGCACCGCCAGGCGCCATTCGAGCACGATGCCGACCAGGCTGATGCCGATGGCGCCGCCGAGCTGGCGCAGGAAATTGATGGTGCTGGCGCCTTGGGCGATCAGGGTCTTGTCCAGGCCGCGCATCGAGCCGAGGCTGAGCGAAGGCAGCACGAAGCCGAGGCCGATGCGGCCGACCACCGACCAGATGGTCAGCATCAGGTAGCTGCTGGCCGACGGGCCGCTGGCCAGCATGGCGAAGGACAGCGCCAGCAGGATCAGCCCGGCGGAAACCAGCAGGCTGGGCGCCACCTTGTCCGCCAGCTTGCCGGCCAGGATGATGACCAGCCCCAGCACGATGCCTGCCGGCAGCAGGAGCAGGCCGGCTTCGGATGGCGCGTAGCCGAGCGCCATCTGCATGAACACCGGCAGCAGATAGGTGGAACCGAACAGGCCGGCGCCGTAGATGAAGGCCACCAGCGCGCCCATGGTGAACTGGCGGTAGCGGAACAGGGAAAGGTCGAGCAGGCCATGCTCGGCGCGCAGCTGATAGGCGATGAAGGCAATGAGGCCGGCCAGGCCCACCGCCAGCAGCAGTCCGCCCTGCAGCGGCGCCTGGCGCACTTCCACCAGGCCATTGAGCAGGCCGATGGTGCACAGGCTGGCCAGCACCAGCCCCTTCCAGTCCAGCGCCCGGGCCTCGCCCATCATCGAGGAGGCCAGCGGCAGCACGCGCCGCACCAGCACCAGCACCGCCAGGCAGAACGGGACGACCACGAAGAAGATCGAGCGCCAGCCGAACTGCTCCACCAGGAAGCCGCCGACGCTGGGGCCGATGGCCGGCGCCAGCACCACGCCGAAGCCGAAGATGCCCATCGCCTTGCCCTGCTCGTTCGGCTCGAAGGCGCGCATGATGACGATCGCCGGAATGGGCTGCAGGATGCCGGCGGCCAGACCTTCGGCCACCCGCATCGACAACAGCATCGGATAGTTCAAGCTGAACCCGCCGACCACGCCGCCGATCAGCAACAGCAGGATGGCGCCGGAATAAGTGCGGCGCAGGCCGAAGCGCAGTAGGAACCAGGGCGTGGTCAGCATCGACAGCGTCATCGCCAGCATGAAACCGGCCGACACCCATTGCGCCCGCTCCTGCCCGAGGGTGAAATGCCGGCTCAGGTCCGGCACCGCGACGTTGACGATGGTGGAAGATACGACCGACGCCATGGTACCGACCATCACCGTCAGCAGCACCAGCCACTTGTAGCGGGCGCCGAAGCGCTCCCGCAGCTGTTCAAGGGTCAGGGGCGTGGCGTTGGGCATGTCAGCGTTGTTCTTGTGATGTTGATAATTCTCGGCGAGCCAGGCGCCCGCTCGAGCCCGCTCATTCTAGCGAGCAAATCGACGGCTTACAGCGCCTCGCCGCAGACGCGCATCAAAGATGGACCAGTTCGGCGATCAGGAAGGCCAGCGCCGACCAGAGCAGGGTCGAACCGAAGGGCAGGCACAGAGTTACGCTGCGCAGGCGGAAGCGGACATCGCCCGGCAGGCGGCCGACGCCGAGCCGGCCGAGTTCCGGCAGCAGCGGATAGAAGACGGCGAGGCCGAGGAAGATGGCGGCGACCCAGCGGATCATGGTGGGGCGTTCAGCGCAGCAGGCGGGCGATGAGCACCACCAGCATCGACATCAGCACGGTGGAGGCGAACGGCAGGAACACCTTGCGGCCGAAAAGGGTGAAGCGGACATCGCCCGGCAGGCGGCCGATGCCGAGCTTCTCCAGCCATGGCAGCAGCGAGGAGAACACGACCAGGGCGATGAAGATGGTGAGGACCCAGCGGATCATGGAAGCCTTATCGAAGTGACATGTGGGCAGCCGCTCACAGGCGGTGGCTGCGGTCGCCGCGCGCCAAATGCTGCGGCAGCGCCAGGTTCCGGCCCAGCACCAGCACCTTGAACAATTCGCCCATCTCCGCCGGCGACACCAGCTTTTGCAGCGCGTTGGATTGCGGCAGGAAGCGCAGCGCATCCTCCGGCGGCGTGCGCAGGAGCAGCTCGCCGATGCCGGCGGCGATCAGGAAGGCGGCCTGACTGGTGTAGCACAGCACCTCCAGGCCGGCCTCGGCGCCGACCCGCGCCATGGCGCTGAAGTCGACGTGGGCGGTGATGTCCTGCAGGCCCGGCAGGTAGAACGGGTCGGCGTGCGAATGGTGCCGGTAGTGGCACATCAGCGTACCCTGGCGGCGCTGCGGCAGATAGTATTCATGCGCCGGAAAGCCGTAATCGATGAAGATGGCCGCTGCGCCGGCGTCCAGCATGGCGCCGAGCGAGGCGATGAAACCGCAGGCCACCGGATGCACTTCGGTCAGGTAGCCGGGCGGCAGACCGTCCGCCTCGGGGATCTGCGCCGCCAGCGCCGGTTCGCAGTCGCGGTCGGCGAAGGCGAAGCCATCGTGCGCCGCCACGACGCCGCGCCGAAGCCAGCCGGACTCGCCCTTCACCACCAGTTCCACCGGCATCGCGTCCAGCACCTCGTTGCCCAGGACCACGCCGGAAAACGCGGGCGGCAGCGCGTCCAGCCACGCAACCTGGGGAAAATCCGCCAGGGTGTCGCGCTGGCGTGCACGCAGCTCGCCGGACAGGTCGACGATCTCGTAGCGCTCCACCTCGACGCCGAGCTGGCGCAATTCGGTCAGCACGTCCTTGGCCAGCTTGCCGCTGCCGGCGCCGAATTCCAGGATGCGCGGCGCAGTCTGCCCAAGCAAATCCGCCGCGACCCGGGCCAGGGCCTGGCCGAAAAGCGGCGTAATCTCGGGAGCGGTTGTAAAATCCCCGTCTTTGCCGAGTTTCGCCGAGCCGCCGCTGTAATAGCCGAGGTCCGGCGCATACAGCGCCAGTTCCATGTAGCGCGAGAACGGGATCCAGCCGCCGGCCTGGCGAATGTCGTCGAGGATTGCCTGCCTGAGCCGTTGCGATGCCGACAAGGCGTCGGGCGAGGGTGCGGGAAGAGACGAATGCATCGCGCTATTGTATTGGGTATTGATGCCGGCCGGGCGGCGCCAGACCCGTCCGTCGCGACGCTGTGACGCCCAAGCGCTCCAACCAACCGCAGAACCGTGCCAACCATGACAGCAGATATCCGCAAGACCGCCCTCGTGACCGGCGCCGCCAGGCGTATCGGCCGCAGCATCGCGCTGGCGCTGGCACGCGACGGCTGGGATGTGGTGGTGCACTACCGCGGCTCGGCCGACGAAGCGCAGGCCACAGCGCAGGAAATCCGCAGCCTCGGCCGGCGCGCCGCCGCGGTGGCCTGCGACCTGGCGGACGCCGCGGCCGCGGCACGGCTGCCGGCGCAGGCGGCGCAGGCGATTGGAGCGGCGCGCCTGGATTGCATCGTCAATAACGCTTCGCTGTTCGAGCACGACGATCCGGCGCACTTCTCGCCCGGCCTGCTCGATGCCCACATGCGCGCCAACCTGGCGGCGCCGCTGGTGCTGGCGCAGCAGCTGCATGCCGCCACGCCGGACGGCGCGCAGGCGGTGGTGATCAACCTGCTGGACCAGAAGCTGTACAACCCGAACCCGGATTTCCTGTCTTATACCTTGTCCAAGGCGGCGCTGCAGTCGGCCACGGTGCTGCTGGCGCAGGCGCTGGCGCCGAAGCTGCGGGTGGTGGGCGTGGCGCCGGGCATCACGCTGGTCTCCGGCGACCAGACCGAGGACGGCTTCGTCAAGGCGCACGCGATGACGCCGCTCGGCCGCTCCAGCACGCCGCAGGACGTGGCCGAGACGGTCTGCTTCGCGGCGCGCAATCCGGCGCTGACCGGCACCACCATCCTGGTCGACGGCGGCCAGCATCTGATGCCGCTGCAGCGCGATGTCATGTTCATAGCCAAGTAGCGCCCCGTTTTCCCTTTTCACAGCACGCGCTGTCCATTTAGCAAACTGTCATCCTATGCCTTCTCCCCTCACCCATCCCCGCCTCGCCGATTGCCGCCGCCTGTTCCTGCGCAATTACGAAGTCATGATCAACATCGGCGTGCACGAATTCGAAAAGAAGGGGGAACAGCGCGTGCTGATCAACGTCGACCTCTTCATCCCGCTGGCGGAATCGACGCCGAAGGAAGACCATCTGCAGGAGGTGGTGGATTACGACTTCATGCGCGATACCATCGCCCGCCGCATGGCGCTCGGCCACATCCACCTGCAGGAAACCTTGTGCGACGACGTGGCGCGCGAGATGCTCGCCCATCCGAAGGTGCGGGCGGTGCGGGTCTCGACCGAAAAACCCGATGTCTATCCCGACTGCGACGCGGTCGGGGTGGAAGTGTTCCACATCAAGGGCTGACATGAACAGCAATACCGAATTGCAGGCCGATGCCGCCAGCCTGAAGAAGGCGGAAAAGATCGCTTACGAAAACAACAAGCTGCACAAGCGCCTGTGCCGCCTGGTGGGCCAGGCGATCGGCGACTTCAACATGATCGAGGACGGCGACAAGGTCATGGTGTGCCTGTCCGGCGGCAAGGACAGCTACGCCCTGCTCGACATCCTGCTGACGCTGCGCGAACGGGCGCCGATCCGCTTCGACATCGTCGCCGTCAACCTCGACCAGAAGCAGCCCAACTTCCCGGCCGACGTGCTGCCCGCCTACCTGGAAAAGATCGGCGTGCCGTACCACATCGAAAACCAGGATACCTACAGCATCGTCAAGCGCGTGGTCCCGGAAGGCAAGACCACCTGCGCCCTGTGCTCGCGCCTGCGCCGCGGCATCCTGTACCGGGTGGCGGGCGAGCTCGGCGCGACCAAGATCGCGCTCGGCCATCACCGCGACGACATCCTGGAAACCTTCTTCCTCAACATGTTTTTCGGCGCCAAGCTGAAGGGCATGCCGCCCAAGCTGCAATCGGACGATGGCAAGAACGTGGTGATCCGGCCGCTGGCTTACGTCAAGGAAGCCGACCTGGAACGCTACGCGCAGGTGAAGGGCTTCCCGATCATTCCCTGCGATCTGTGCGGCAGCCAGGAAAACCTGCAGCGCAAGCAGATCAAGGCCATGCTGCGCGAATGGGAGAAGCGCTTCCCGGGCCGGGTGGAGAACCTGTTCTCGGCGCTGTCGACCGTGGTGCCGTCGCATCTGATGGACCGCAGCATGTTCGACTTCGCCACGCTGAAGGCGGGCGGCGAGGCGCTGCCCGACGGCGACATTGCCTTCGACGAGGAGCCGTGCGCGCCGCCGGCCGGCAACGTGATCCGCTTCGAAGCGCTGGACGATTGAGCGATTGAGCCCGGCGATTGAGCCCGGCAACCGAGCCGGGCGGCCGGGCCAGTTAATGCGGCCTCAGTCGCGCGCCGCCAGGTTGTGGCAATCGTCGATCCACTGCTGCAGGCGCCGGGCGGCATGCGCCTTCTGCTCCGGGGTGGCAAGGTTGACAATGGCCGCCAGCATGCCGGCATTGGCCTTGGTGGCGGCATCGGAGAAAGTCTTGTGCCTGGTATCGCCGAAGTAGTTGAAACTGCGGTCGACATAGTCGCGGATCATGCGCATGGCCGCTTCCTTGGCGGGCTTTTCGTCATGGATGCGCCTGAGCATGGCGACCATCTCTTCCTGCCGCCGCACGCGTTCCTCCAGGCCCACCTCGTTATCGAGCGGCCGGGCGTCGGAAAGCGTCCGGATCTGTGACTCCTGTTCGCTGCTGAAACTGCCGAACCAGTACTCAGCCTGCTTCATGACTTTCTTGAACCGGTTGCGTTGACGCTGGTCAACGTCGCCACGGAGATACTCTTTACGATAGTTTTCATTATTGGAAGCAAACTTTCCTTCAAGATGCGCAATCTGCTGCGGCTGAAGTGAAAGCGCCAGCTCCGCAAGGTCCGGCAGGACGTGGTCCACCACGGTAAGCATGCGTTTTCTGAAGGCGTCGTAATACGCCAGCGCATCGGCTTCGGTGGCTGGGCGCTGAACCTGCTGCTGTGCCTTGCCCAGCAGTTGAGCGTAATCAGGGAGCTGGGTTTTTCGATGCCACGCGAAGAAATTGTCGATATGCTTCTTGACCCACGGCTGCTGGCTGGACTCGAAATCCACGTAGCCGTTGAGCCACCAGTAGCTGACCGTTTCGCCATTGCTGTATCCGAGCCGCAGTGCGCTGCAGCCGGCGAGCAGCACGGCCAGCAGCAACAGACCGCTTCTTGCGATCCAGGAGCGAAAAGCCTGCGTGATAGAATCTTGCGTCACTTCAACTAATCCTCTATGAACGTTGTCATTCTTGCCGCCGGCATGGGAAAGCGAATGCAATCGGCGCTGCCCAAGGTGCTTCACCCCCTCGCCGGAAAACCCCTGCTGTCGCATGTGATCGATACTGCCCGGACCCTGTCGCCGAGCAGGCTGTGCGTCATTTACGGCCATGGCGGCGAAGCCGTTCCGCAAGCCATGCAGGCCGCCGATCTCTCCTTCGCCAAGCAGGAACCGCAACTCGGCACCGGCCATGCGGTGATGCAGGCGCTGCCGCACCTCGACGACGATGCCCCTACCCTGGTGCTTTACGGCGACGTGCCGTTGACCAGCGCCGCATCGCTGCGGCAACTGTTGGACAGCGCCGGACAGGATAAGTTGGCCATACTCACCGTGTCCCTGGACGACCCGACCGGCTACGGCCGCATCGTGCGCAGCGGCGGCGGCATCAGCCGCATCGTCGAGCAGAAGGACGCCAGCGAGGAAGAACGCGCCATTCGCGAGGTCAACACCGGCATCATGGTGGCGCCGACGCGCCAGCTGCGGCGCTGGCTGCAGACGCTGTCCAACGACAATGCCCAAGGCGAGTATTACCTGACCGACATCGTCGCCCGCGCCGTGGCCGACGACGTGCCGGTCGTCTCCGCCCAGCCGGCCCATGTGTGGGAAACCCTGGGCGTCAACAGCAAGGTGCAGTTGGCCGAACTGGAGCGCATCCATCAGCGCAATATCGCCAATGCCTTGCTGGAGGCCGGCGTGACCCTGGCCGACCCGGCGCGCATCGACGTGCGCGGCAGCCTCAAGGCCGGCCGCGATGTCAGCATCGACGTCGGCTGCGTGTTCGAGGGCGAGGTCGAGCTGGCCGACGGCGTTGCCATCGGCGCTCACTGCGTGATCCGCAATGCCCGCATCGCCGCCGGCGCGGTGATCCGTCCTTTCTGCCATATCGAGGATGCGGTGGTCGGCCCGCAATCGCAGATCGGCCCCTATGCCCGCCTGCGTCCCGGCACCGAGCTGGGCGAGGATGTCCACATCGGCAACTTCGTCGAGGTCAAGAACAGCCAGGTGGCCGCGCACAGCAAGGCCAACCATCTGGCCTATGTCGGCGACGCCACCGTCGGTTCGCGCGTCAACATCGGCGCCGGCACCATCACCTGCAATTACGACGGCGCCAACAAGTTCCGCACCGTGATCGAGGACGACGTCTTCATCGGCAGCGACACCCAGCTGGTGGCGCCGGTGCGCGTCGGCCGCGGCGCCACGCTCGGCGCCGGCACCACCCTGACCAAGGACGCGCCGGAAGGCAAGCTGACGGTATCGCGTCCGAAGCAGCTCACCATCGAAGGCTGGCAACGGCCCGTCAAACTGAAGAAATAGGAAACCATCATGTGCGGCATCGTCGGCGCAGTAGCGCAACGCAATATCGTTCCCGTCCTGCTCGAAGGCTTGAAGCGCCTGGAGTACCGCGGCTATGACTCCTGCGGCGTGGCGGTCAATGACGGCACCCTGAAGCGCGCGCGCAGCGTCTCGCGCGTGGCCGAACTGGAGGCCCAGGTGCAGCAGTCCGGCCTGCAGGGCGGCGCCGGCATTTCCCATACCCGCTGGGCCACCCACGGCGCGCCGGCCACCAACAACGCCCATCCGCACTTCTCCGCCAATCCGAACGGCGAGCACTGCATCGGCCTGGTACACAACGGCATCATCGAGAACTACGAGGAAATCCGCGCCGACCTCATGGCCAAGGGCTACAAGTTCGAGTCCCAGACCGATACGGAAGCGGTGGCGCACCTGGTGAATTCCCTTTACGACGGCGATCTGTTCCGCACCGTGCAGAAGGCGGTCAAGCACCTGCACGGCGCCTTCGCCATCGCGGTGTTTTCCAAGGACGAGCCGAACCGCATCGTCGGCGCCCGCCTCGGCTGCCCGCTGACGATAGGCCTGGGCCAGGGCGAGAACTTCCTCGCCTCGGACGCCATGGCGCTGGCCGGCACCACCGACCAGATCATCTACCTGGAAGACGGCGACGTGGTGGACGTCACCCGCGAAGGCGTGACCATCACGGACAAGAACGACCAGCCGGTGGAGCGCAAGGTCAACACGGTGAACGCCTATTCCGGCGCCATCGACCTCGGCCCCTACCGCCACTACATGCAGAAGGAAATCTTCGAGCAGCCGCGCGCCATCTCCGACACCCTGGAAGGCGTGCAGGGCTTCGTGCCCGCCCTGTTCGGCGAAGGCGCCAGCGCCGTGCTGGAGCGCGTCAATGCGGTGCAGATCCTGGCCTGCGGCACCAGCTACTATTCCGGCATGACCGCCAAGTACTGGCTGGAGTCGATCGCCGGCCTGCCGACCCATGTCGAGATCGCCAGCGAATACCGCTACCGCAAGCCGGCGGTGAACCCCAACGCGCTGGTGGTGGTGATTTCCCAGTCGGGCGAAACCGCCGACACGCTGGCGGCGCTGAAGTACGCCAAGGAGCTCGGCCACAAGCATTCGCTGGCCATCTGCAACGTGCCGACCTCCGCCATGGTGCGCGAGACCGAGCTGGCCTACCTGACCCGCGCCGGCGCCGAAATCGGCGTGGCTTCCACCAAGGCCTTCACCACGCAGCTGACCGCGCTCTACCTGCTGACCATGACCCTGGCCAAGCTCAACGGCCGCCTGTCGGCCGACGAGGAGCAGAACCAGCTCAAGCAGCTGCGCCACCTGCCGACGGCGCTGCAGAGCGTGCTGGCGCTGGAGCCGCACATCATCGGCTGGTCCGAGACCTTCGCCCGCAAGGAGAATGCGCTGTTCCTGGGACGCGGCCTGCACTACCCGATCGCACTCGAAGGCGCGCTGAAGCTCAAGGAAATTTCGTACATCCACGCCGAAGCCTATCCGGCCGGCGAGCTGAAGCACGGCCCGCTGGCGCTGGTGACGGAGGAAATGCCGGTGGTCACCGTTGCCCCCAACGATGCGCTGCTGGAGAAGCTCAAGTCGAACATGCAGGAAGTGCGCGCCCGCGGCGGCGAACTGTTCGTCTTCGCCGACGGCGACTCGCAGATCGCCTCCAGCCAGGGCGTGCATGTGATCCGCCTGCCGGAGCACTACGGCGAACTGTCGCCCATCCTGCACGTGGTGCCGCTGCAGCTGCTGGCCTACCATACCGCGCTGGCGCGCGGCACCGACGTCGACAAGCCGCGCAACCTGGCGAAGTCGGTCACGGTCGAGTAAGCGAGCCTGACTGTCGCACCCAGCCGCACCCGCCGCCGCAATGCACGCGGCGGCGGTTCGAAGCCGGGCCGGGATCAGCTATCATCAGGTAACTGAACCGGCCCAACGCTTATTTCTACATGTCGCATCTTCCGCGCTCCCTGCTGCCGCTGCTGTTCGCCGGCGCCCTGCTCTTCCTGCTCAACAATTTCCTGCCTTCCCTGGCCTGGGCGGGCCTGCTGGCCACCGTCACCTGGCCGCTGCACCAGCGCCTGGTGAAACGCGGCTTCGGTACGCGCGCCAGCGCCGCCATCCTGGTAGTGGCCCTGATCGCCTGCTTCGCCATCCCCTCGGCCCTGCTGCTCAACACCCTGCGCACCGAGATCGTGACCGTGGTCCAGGTGTTCCAGACCTACAACCAGACCGGCCTGCCGCCGCCCGACTGGCTGGCCCGGCTGCCGGTCATCGCCGACGCGGCGCAGACCTGGTGGCACAAGACGCTGGCGGTGCCGGGCGGCCTGAACGCGCTGCTCAAGTCCACCGTCGGCGACCTGGCGCCGCAGATCACCAGCCGCGCCGGCGCCTTCGGCTCCACCTTCCTCGCCAACCTGCTGTACCTGTTCCTGGCGATGCTGACACTGTTCATCCTCTACCTCGAGGCCGACACCGTGGTGCGCTACGTGGATGGCGCCGGCCTGCGCCTGGCGCCGCAGCAGTATCCGATGCTGCGCCAGATCTTCCCGCTGTCGGTGCGCGGCACGGCGCTCGGCCTGTGCTCGGTGGCAGTGCTGGAAGGCGTGGTGCTGGGCGTGGCCTACAAGATTGCCGGCGCGCCGGCGCCGGCCCTGCTCGGCGTGATCACCGGCTACATGGCGCTGATCCCGGGCGGCGCGCCGCTGTCCTTTACCCTGGTGTCGCTCCTGCTGCTCGGCCAGGGCAATTCCGGCGCCGCCCTCGGCCTGTTTTCCTGGGGCGCCTTCGAACTGTTCCTGGTAGACAAGTTTTTGCGGCCGCAGCTCATCGGCAGCCGCGTCGACCTGCCTTTCCTGGCAGTGCTGTTCGGCCTGCTCGGCGGCGTTTCCACGCTCGGCATCATCGGCCTGTTCGTCGGCCCCTTCCTGATGGCGGTGCTGTTCGCCTGGCTGCGCGACGGCCAGGCGGTGCTGGAACCGGCAGCGCCGTCCGCCGAGGTGGCCAAGCTGGCCGAGGTGCGCCGGGTCGAGTAGGCAGCGTTCGCGCCTGGCATGGCGCGATGCCGCGGGATAGCGCGCCGCCTTGCTCGCCCGCTCGGAAACCCTCTTCCTTCCGTCCTTTCATCAGCCGCCCAGGCTTCCGGATCCGGGCGCCGCACCCGCGGGCGCCAAAAGGTCTTTCCGGCCTGCCATCCGGCAATCTCTCGTCGCCCTTTCGCCGGCATCGCGCCGACCGACTTCCGCCCGATCAAGCCGCCGCCCGCGCCTTGACGTTAACGTTAACGTAAGCTACCGTACGCACGAACCTACCCGCCGCCTCGCTTCAACAGGAAACGCCATGACCGATCTCTCCGTTGCCAAGCAGCTCACCGACTACAAGCCCGTCAACAAGGTGCGATTCGTCACCGCCGCCTCCCTGTTCGACGGTCATGACGCCTCCATCAACATCATGCGGCGCATCCTGATGGCCAATGGCGCCGAGGTGATCCACCTCGGCCACAACCGCTCGGTGGAGGAGATCGTCACCGCCGCCCTGCAGGAGGACGCGCAGGGCATCGCCGTCTCCAGCTACCAGGGCGGGCATGTGGAGTACTTCAAGTACATGGTCGACCTGCTCAGGCAGCGCGGCGGCGCCCACATCAAGGTGTTCGGCGGCGGCGGCGGCGTCATCGTGCCGGCCGAGATCGCCGAGCTGCATGCCTACGGCGTGGCGCGCATCTTCAGCCCGGAGGACGGGCAGCGCATGGGCCTGAACGGCATGATCCTGTCCATGATCCAGGCTTGCGACGCCGACTTGTCGCTGCACGCGCCGCGCGACCTGGCGCCGCTGCGCGAGGGCGACATGCCGACGCGTCAGCGCCCTCTGGCCAGTCTCATCACCGCCCTGGAGAACGGCAGCGCCGATGCCGGCCTGAAGGCGGAGCTGCACAAGCTGGCCGACGGCATCGCCGCGCCGGTGCTCGGCATCACCGGCACCGGCGGCGCCGGCAAGTCCTCGCTGACCGACGAGCTGATCCGCCGCATCCGCCTCGACCAGGACGACGCCCTGCACATCGCCGTCATTTCCATCGACCCGTCGCGGCGCAAGTCGGGCGGCGCCCTGCTCGGCGACCGCATCCGCATGAATGCGATCGCGCCCTGGAACGGCCAGGCGCGGGTGTTCATGCGCTCGCTCGCCACGCGCGAAGCCGGCTCCGAAATCTCGCAGGCATTGCCGGACGTGATTGCCGCGTGCAAGGTGGCCGGCTTCGACCTGGTGATCGTCGAGACCTCCGGCATCGGCCAGGGCGACGCGGCCATCGTGCCGCATGTCGATGTTTCGATGTACGTGATGACGCCCGAGTTCGGCGCCGCCTCGCAGCTGGAAAAGATCGATATGCTCGACTTCGCCGACTTCGTGGCGATCAACAAGTTCGACCGCAAGGGCGCCCAGGATGCGCTGCGCGACGTCGCCAAGCAATACCAGCGCAACCGCGAGCTGTGGAGCAGGCGGCCGGAGGAGATGCCGGTGTTCGGCACCCAGGCGTCGCGCTTCAACGATGATGGGGTGACGGCGCTGTACCAGGGACTGCTGCCACGGCTGGCGGAGCTCGGGCTGAAGGCTGGGCCGGGCAGGCTGGAAAAAGCAGATGTGCGCTTCTCTTCCGGCAAGAATGCCATCGTGCCGCCGGCGCGGGCGCGCTATCTGGCGGAGATCGCGGATACGGTGCGGGGGTATCACGGCAAGGTGCGGCAGCAGGTGCGGCTGGCAAGGGAAAGGCAGCAGCTGGTGGAAGCGAGGCGGATGCTTCAGGAAGCCCTCCCTTTCAAGGGGAGGGATGGGGCGGGGATGGGGTTCGGTGGCGCAGCACCGGTAGCGCATTTCAACGCTTCTTTTGGTGCCTCACCCGAAACCCTTCCCCATCCTAACCTTCCCCTTGAAGAGGAAGGGACTGACAAAGCGCTTGGCAGGCTCATCGAGGATCGCGAGAGCCAACTCGATCCGTCCGCAAAACACCTCCTCTCAAGTTGGCCCGCCCTCCAATCCACCTATGCCGGCGACGAGCACATCGTCAAGATCCGCGACAAGGAAATCCGTACCCGCCTTACCTACCAGACCCTGTCCGGCAATACCATCCGCAAGGTGTCGCTGCCGAAGTTCGAAGACCACGGCGAGATCCTGCGCTGGCTGATGCGGGAAAACGTCCCCGGAGCCTTCCCCTATACCGCCGGCGTGTTCCCCTTCAAGCGCGAGAACGAGGACCCGACCCGCATGTTCGCCGGCGAGGGCGATCCCTTCCGCACCAACCGCCGCTTCAAGCTGGTGTCGGAAGGCATGCCGGCCAAGCGCCTGTCGACCGCCTTCGACTCGGTCACCCTGTACGGCGCCGACCCGGCGCTGCGGCCGGACATCTACGGCAAGATCGGCAACTCCGGCGTTTCCATCGCCACGCTGGACGACATGAAGGTGCTGTACGACGGCTTCGACCTGTGCGATCCGGCCACTTCGGTGTCGATGACCATCAACGGCCCGGCGCCGACCATCCTGGCGATGTTCATGAACACCGCCATCGACCAGCGCCTGGCGCGCTTCCGCGCCGACAACGGCCGCGAACCCAACGCGCAGGAGGCGGCACAGATCCGCGCCTGGGTGCTGCAGAACGTGCGCGGCACGGTGCAGGCCGACATCCTGAAGGAAGACCAGGGCCAGAACACCTGCATCTTCTCCACCGAGTTCTCGCTCAAGGTGATGGGCGACATCCAGGCCTATTTCGTCGAGCACGGCGTGCGCAATTTCTATTCGGTGTCGATCTCCGGCTATCACATCGCCGAGGCCGGCGCGAATCCGATCTCGCAGCTCGCCTTCACTCTGTCCAATGGCTTCACCTTCGTCGAAGCCTATCTGGCGCGCGGCATGCACATCGACGATTTCGCGCCCAACCTGTCGTTCTTCTTCTCCAACGGCATGGACCCGGAGTACACCGTGCTCGGCCGGGTGGCGCGCCGCATCTGGGCGGTGGCCATGCGCGACAAGTACGGCGCCAACGAGCGCAGCCAGAAACTGAAGTACCACATCCAGACGTCCGGCCGCTCGCTGCATGCGCAGGAAATCGACTTCAACGACATCCGCACCACGCTGCAGGCGCTGATCGCCATCTACGACAATTGCAATTCCCTGCACACCAATGCCTACGACGAGGCGATCACCACGCCGACCGACGAATCGGTGCGGCGCGCGCTCGCCATCCAGCTCATCATCAACCGCGAGTGGGGCCTGGCGAAGAACGAGAACCCGAACCAGGGTTCCTTCATCATCGAGGAGCTGACCGACCTGGTGGAGGAAGCGGTGCTGCAGGAATTCGAGCGCATCGCCGAGCGCGGCGGCGTGCTGGGCGCGATGGAGACCGGCTACCAGCGCGGCAAGATCCAGGAAGAGTCGATGCATTACGAGCACTTGAAGCACGACGGCACGCTGCCCATCATCGGCGTCAACACCTTCCGCAATCCCAAGGGCGACCCGGTGCCGCAGGCGCTGGAGCTGGCGCGATCGACCGAGGAAGAGAAGCAGTCGCAGCTGCGGCGCCTGGCCGACTTCCAGGCGCGCCACACGGCCGAGGCGCCGGCCATGCTCGCCAAGCTGCAGCAGGCGGTGATCCGCGACGAGAATGTGTTCGCCACGCTGATGGACGCGGTGCGGGTCTGCTCGCTGGGGCAGATCACCGATGCGCTGTTCGAGGTGGGCGGGCAGTACCGGCGGAACATGTAGGCACGGCGCCGTTCTTGCGCCTGGCTTGCGGCGCGGCATCGCCGTATCCGCGCCGTATCCGGATTGCTGGGATAATAGGCGGCTTCATCGCCGCGCCAGCCTCTTGTCCACCCCATGCAACTAGGAATGCTCTACGCCGCCCTCGCCTATGTCATCTGGGGCGCCTTTCCGGTCTACTTCAAATCCCTGCAAGCCATTCCCTCGATCGAGCTGGTGCCGCACCGCATGCTGTGGTCGCTGGCCTTCCTCTTCATCGTGCTGGCGGCGCGGCGGCAATGGACCTGGCTCGGCCAGGCGCTGCGCCGGCCGAAGCTGGTGGCGGGCTTCCTCGCCAGTTCGCTGCTGCTGTCGTCCAACTGGTTCGTCTATGTCTGGGCGGTGAACAACGGCCGCGTGGTGGATGCCAGCCTCGGCTACTTCATCAATCCGCTGGTGAACGTCCTGCTCGGCTATGTGGTGCTGGGCGAGCGCATGCGGCCGGTGCAATGGCTGGCGATCGCGCTGGCCGCCGCCGGCGTGCTGTGGCTGACCTGGATCGGCGGCCAGTTGCCATGGATCGCACTGTCGCTGGCGGCGACCTTCGGACTCTATGGCCTGCTGCGCAAGACCGCGGTGCTCGGTCCGCTCGAAGGCCTGGCGCTGGAAACCCTGCTGGTGGCGCCGCTGGCGCTGGCGATGCTGCTCTGGCTGAGCTGGCAAGGCCAGACGCATTTCGCGCAGGCGCCGCTGGCGACCCAGCTGCTGATGGCGGCGGCCGGCCCGATCACCGCGATCCCGCTGCTGCTGTTCGCCGCCGGCGCGCGCCGCATTCCGCTGTCGGTGCTCGGCCTGCTGCAGTACATCGGCCCGACCCTGCAATTGCTGCTCGGCGTCTGGCTCTATCATGAACCGTTCGGCGGGGCGCGCCTCGCCGGCTTCGCGCTGATCTGGTGCGCGCTGGCGGTGTACTCGGCGGAAGGCGTGTGGCAGCGCCAGGCGACGCGTCTGCGCCAGGCGTCGTAAGCAAAAAGGCGGTCGTCCGAACACCCCTGCCCATGCAGGCCCGGCAGGCCGAGCCCCTGCAGTCATCCGCGCAATCCATTCGGGAGCGGCAGCCGACCCTGATCGGCAGCGGGTCCGCATTGCCCTTGCCGATAACGGCGCGGGTGATGCCGGGATCGCGTCGCCGCGGAGCCGTGCTTTCTTCACGTCGACGCCCAGCGGTCAGGTGCGGTCCCGTTTGCAGTCGATGCCGGCCAGCGCTGCCTTCCGGTTCCGCAGGCCGTCACCATCGCATGCGTGATCGGTTATGCTTGCATTCCTGTCTTCACCCCGTCTTCACGACTTTCTATGGCTCAATACGTCTACACCATGAACCGCGTGGGCAAAATCGTCCCGCCCAAGCGCCAGATCCTCAAGGACATTTCCCTCTCCTTCTTCCCCGGCGCCAAGATCGGCGTGCTCGGCCTGAACGGCTCCGGCAAGTCGACCCTGCTCAAGATCATGGCCGGCATCGACAAGGACATCGAGGGCGAAGCCGTCCCCATGCCGAACCTGAACATCGGCTACCTGCCGCAGGAGCCGCAGCTGGATGCCGAGCAGACCGTGCGCCAGGCGGTGGAATCGGCGCTGGGCGAAGTCTTCGAGGCGCGCGCCAAGCTCGATGCGGTGTACGCCGCCTATGCCGAGCCGGACGCCGACTTCGACGCCCTAGCCAACGAGCAGGCGCGGCTGGAAGCCATCATCGCCGCCAGCGACGGCAACAACGTCGAGCAGCAGCTGGAGCAGGCCGCCGACGCGCTGCGCCTGCCGCCCTGGGATGCCAAGATCGGCCACCTGTCCGGCGGCGAGAAGCGCCGCGTGGCGCTGTGCCGCCTGCTGCTGTCCAAGCCCGACATGCTGCTGCTGGACGAGCCGACCAACCACCTGGATGCCGAATCGGTGGACTGGCTGGAGCAGTTCCTGCAGCGCTTCCCCGGCACCGTGGTCGGCATCACCCACGACCGCTACTTCCTCGACAATGCCGCCGAATGGATCCTGGAGCTGGACCGCGGCCATGGCATCCCCTGGAAAGGCAACTACAGTTCCTGGCTGGAGCAGAAGGAAAATCGCCTGAAGCAGGAAGAGTCGAGCGAGTCGGCGCGGCAGAAGGCGCTGAAGAAGGAACTGGAGTGGGTGCGGCAGAACCCCAAGGGACGGCAGGCCAAGAGCAAGGCGCGCCTGGCCCGCTTCAACGAGCTGTCCGAATTCGAGTACCAGAAGCGCAACGAGACCCAGGAAATCTTCATCCCGGTGGCGGAGCGCCTGGGCAATGAGGTGATCGAGTTCAAGAACGTCTCCAAGGGCTACGGCGACCGCCTGCTGATCGACAACCTCAGCTTCAAGGTGCCGGCCGGCGCCATCGTCGGCATCATCGGCCCCAACGGCGCCGGCAAATCGACCCTGTTCCGCATGATCGCCGGCAAGGAACAGCCGGACAGCGGCGAGGTGGTGATCGGACCGACGGTGCGCCTGTCGCTGGTGGACCAGTCGCGCAACGAACTCGACAACAAGAAGACGGTGTTCGAGGACGTATCCAACGGCGCCGACCTGCTCACCGTGGGCCGCTTTGAGATGCCGTCGCGAGCCTACCTCGGCCGCTTCAACTTCAAGGGCAGCGACCAGCAGAAGGTCGTCGGCAACCTGTCCGGCGGCGAGCGCGGCCGCCTGCACCTGGCCAAGACCCTGCTCATGGGCGGCAACGTGCTGCTGCTGGACGAGCCGTCGAACGACCTCGACGTCGAAACCCTGCGCGCGCTGGAAGACGCGCTGCTGGAGTTCGCCGGCAGCGTGATGGTGATCAGCCACGACCGCTGGTTCCTGGACCGCATCGCCACCCACATCCTGGCTTTCGAAGGCGAATCGCAGGTGGTCTTCTTCGACGGCAATTACCAGGAATATGAAGCCGACAAGAAGAAGCGTCTCGGCGAAGAAGGCGCCAAGCCCAAGCGCATCCGCTACAAGCCGATCAGCCGCTGATGGCACTCCGTCATGCCGCCCCGGCGGCATGGCACGAATGACATTGCCAGCCTGTCACGCGCCCGCATTCCTTCCCGGAGGATGCGGGCGCAACCGTTCAAAGCGGGTAAAATCGGCGTCTTTACAGCATTGCCGGAATCCCGCCATGAAATGGGCCGTCGTCTCGATCTACCTCTTCTCCGTCGCCTACGTGCATCTGCGCGGCCGGGCGCGCCTGCCTTTCTTCCGCCAGATGTTCGATCACTCCACCTTCATGGTGCCGATCAACTTCTTCATGCACCTGTTCTCCCGGGTGTCGTCGCGTCGCCCCTACCTGCCGACCTCGGAGTTTCCCGAGCTCAAGCCGCTGCAGGAAAACTGGGAGATGATCCGCAACGAGGCGCTGGCCCTGATCGCGATGCAAAAGATCCGCGCCGCCGAGAAAAATGACGATGCCGGCTTCAATTCTTTCTTCAAGACCGGCTGGAAGCGCTTCTACCTGAAGTGGTACGACGCCAGCCATCCGTCGGCGGAACGCTTCTGCCCGAAGACGGTGGCGCTGCTGAAGCAGATCCCGAACGTGAAGGCGGCGATGTTCGCCGAGCTGCCGCCGGGCGCCAAGCTCAACCCGCACCGCGATCCGTATGCCGGCTCGCTGCGCTACCACCTCGGCCTGTCGACGCCGAACGACGACCGCTGCTTCATCGAGGTCGACGGCCAGCGTTACAGCTGGCGCGACGGCGAAGGCGTGATCTTCGACGAAACCTTCATCCACTGGGCGCAGAACACCAGCGAGGGCGACCGCGTCATCCTGTTCTGCGACGTCGAGCGGCCGATGCGCTTCCGCTGGGCGCAGGGCATCAACAAGTTCCTCGGCCGCACCATGATGACCGCCGCCAGCTCGCCCAACGAGACCGGCGACCAGACCGGCGGCATCAACCGCATCTTCCGCTTCTTCTGGTCCGCCGGACAGTATCGCCGCCGCTTCAAGAAGTGGAACAAGACGGTGTACCAGATCACCAAGCTGGCGCTGATCGCGGGCGTGATCGCGGCGATCGTCTACGCCTGATTCCTGCCGTACCGGCGGCCGGCTTCGCCCGCGCCGCCTGCAAAGTTCTTATGCCCCCTCAGGCAGCCACGTCCCGCGCCGCTTTTCCTTCCGAACCGCTGTCCGCCAGGCAGGCGGACAGCGCGGCAGCCGCCATCAGCCCTCCCCTTCTCGACATCCATGAGCGTCTTGCCCCCGCCGAACTTGCCGTTCGGCTGGAGACGTTCGCCGCCGCCCTGGGCATGATGCCGCCGGAAGCGGCGCCGCAAGCGATGGCATTGGCGGAACAGGCGATGGCACAGGCGGCCCATGTCGCGCCGCAGTTGCACGATGCCGGTATGCCCCTCGGTGCGGCGCTGCGGCGCATCGGCGAACTGCATCTGCATGCCTGCCTCGCCGCCAAGCCGCCACCCGCGGCGCTGGCGGAGCGCCTGTTCCGCCTGACTCTCGCTCTGCCCCTGGCCGACTGGCATCTCGATCCGGCGGCCTACCGCAGGGCGCTCGGCAAAGCCGGCCTGCGACCTTATGTGGCCATGGTGGAAGCGGAGTGGGAGCGGCTGGCCATTACCGGCGCCAGTCACCCCGGCCCGCGCCGGCAGCGCCTCGACGCCCTGCTGCGGCAATTGGCGCAGGCGGGTGCCGACGTCGAGCGCCTGATCGCGCTCGCCAGCCGCGACCTGTCCGCCTCCTACCGCTATCTCGAACTGGCGCAACTCTGCCAAGCCGCCGGCCGCCGGGAGGAAGCCCTGACGTGGGCCGAGCGCGGCCTGGACGCCTTCGCCGACCATCCGGACAGCCGCCTGGCGGACTTCCTAATCGACGCCTATCTCGCCAGCCGCGATCGCGGCCGGGCGCTAGCACTGGCCTGGCGCATGTTCGAAACCTATCCGACGCTGCAGCGCTACGGCGAGCTGAAGCGGGTGGCGACGGTGCTGCGGTCCTGGAGGAAGACGCGGCAGCGCGCGCTTGAGTGGATCGAGACACTCGCCCTGGACCTGGCGCGCAGAACCAGCCGGCGGCGCCAGCGCTATGTGTCGCCGAACCAATCGCTGCGGCTGGAAATCGCCTTGTGGGAAGCGGACCTGGAGGGCGCCTGGTCGGCAGCCATGGCCGGCGATTGCCGACGCGCGCTGCTGGTGGCGCTGGCCGGGCGACTTTCGCCCGCCATGCCGGAGCGGGCGCTGGAACTGTACACCCGGATCATCGCCGACCTGGCCGAGGAAGGGGGCGAAGCGGCCTACGCCGAAGCACTGCTGCTGTTGCGCCGCCTTGAAGCGCTGATGGCGGCACGGGACCGGGAAGAAGAGTTCGAGGGCTACGTCACCAGCCTGCGCATCGAATACAAGCGGCGCCGTAATTTCGTTCGTCTTCTCGACACGCTGCCCTCGCCGCCAAACCGGGAACGCCCAAGCGCATGATGGGTATTCAGGCGGCAAGCGAAATCAGGCAAAAGCGGATGCCCTGCAGCGGCGGCGCAGGCGCTTCAAGCGTCATGCCGTTCGCCCGCGCGGCAGTGCCGCCTCGCTCATCTCGACATTCCGCCGGCTGATGATCGGCGCAAGCCGGCGCCCATACCTTGTGCCCGCGCATCAGCGCAGCAAAGCCGCCGAACTGTTTGCCCGCGCACGTGTCCGTCCGGATATTGGCAAGAAAGGCTCGCTGACCATGGGGCATGGCTTATCCGCTTTCCATCCGATCTTCGCGCTGGGGATATCGCTGCTGGCCATACTGGCCGCTGCCGTACTGGCGCGTTTTCTTGAAGCACCCGGGCAGGCGCCGGGGCGCTTCGCCTCCCTCGACGGGCTGCGCGGCCTGCTGGTTCTCGGCGTGTTCCTGCACCATGCCTCGATGTGGTACCTCTACCGCCAGAGCGGCAAATGGGATGAGCCTCCCTCGCACCTGTACAACCACCTTGGCGAATCCAGCGTGGCGCTGTTCTTCATGATCACCGGGTTCCTGTTCTTCTCCAAGCTGCTCGCCGGCCGCCACAAGCCCATCGACTGGCTGCACCTGTATGTGTCGCGCGTCCTGCGGCTGTTTCCGCTGTATCTGTTTTCGATGCTGCTGCTGTTTGCGGCAGTGGCGGCGCAAACCGGCTTCCGGCTGAATGAACCCTGGCCGAGGCTATTGAATGAAGTTTTGCGCTGGCTGAGCTTCGGGGTCGCCGGAAACCCGGACCTGAACGGGATGAAGCTCACCTTCGTCATCGATGCCGGGGTGGTCTGGTCGCTGGCTTACGAGTGGCTGTTCTATGCGGCGCTGCCGCTCATCGGCCTGGTCATCGGCGTGACGCCGCCACGGCGCGTGGTGCTCGCCAGCCTGCTGGCCTGCGCCGTGATCGTGATGCTCATGCGCGGCAGCGACTTCAGCTACCTGGCGGTTTTCGGCGGCGGCATCCTGGCCGCGCTTTGCGCGCAATCGCCGCGCTTTTGCGCCTTGGCGCGCGGCACGGCCGCCAGCCTGCTGGCGCTCGCCTGCCTCGGGCTGGCGGTGCACCTGTCGCCAGGCGCCTTCAACACCACCACGACGGCATTGCTGACCGTCGCATTCACCCTCATCGCCTGCGGCAATACGCTGTTCGGCGTCCTGACGTGGCAGCCGATACAACTGATCGGCGACATGGGATACAGCATCTATCTGCTGCACGGCTTCCTGCTGTACATCGGCTTGCGGGCGGCGCCTTTGCCAGGCCTCGGCGCGCCGGCTTACGCAATCGGCCACTGGCGCGCCGTGACGGCCATGGCCGTGCCGCTGGTGGTGCTGTGCTACGCCACCTTCCGCCTGATCGAGCGCCCGGCGATGCAGGCGACGCCCAGGGTCGTGGGCGCCCTCCTGCGCCGCAGGAAACGACTGGCCGCGAATTCGACGGCTAAGGCTTCAGCACCACCTTGATGCACTCATCCTGCTTGTGCTTGAAGGTTTCGTAGGCCTGCGGGGCGTCGTGCAGCGGCAGGCGGTGGGTGATGATGAAGGCCGGGTCGAACTCGCCGCGCTGGATGCGCTCCAGCAGGGGCCGCATGTAGCGCTGCACATGGGTTTGGCCGGTGCGAATGGTGAGCGAGCGGTTCATGATGGAGCCGAGCGGCACCTTGTCGGCGAAGCCGCCGTAGACGCCGGGAATCGACACCACGCCGCCGTTGCGCACCGCCATGATGGCTTCGCGCAGCGCCGTCGGACGTTCGGTTTCCATCATCATCGCCGCCTTCACCTTGTCGTACATCGCCGCCAGGCCGAGGCCGTGCGCTTCCATGCCGACGGCGTCGATGCAGGCGTCCGGGCCGCGCCCGCCGGTCATGTGCTTGAGCGCCTCAAGCACGTTCACTTCCTCGTAGTTCAGCGTCTCGGCCTTGGAGTGCTCGCGCGCCAGGCGCAGCCGCTCCGGAATGCGGTCGATGGCGATGACGCGTTCGGCGCCGAGCAGAAAGGCGCTCTGAATGGCGAACTGGCCGACCGGGCCGCAGCCCCATACCGCTACCACGTGGCCGGGGCGGATGTCGCACTGCTCCGCCGCCATCCAGCCGGTGGGCAGGATGTCGGACAGGAACAGCACCTGCTCGTCGGTCATGCCGTCCGGCACCTTGATCGGGCCGACGTCGGCATACGGCACCCGCGCATATTCGGCCTGTCCGCCGGCATAGCCGCCGGTGAGGTGGGAGTAGCCGAAGATGCCGGCGGTGGAATGACCCCACATCTTTTCCGCCATCCAGGCGTTCGGGTTCGAGTTCTCGCACACCGAGTACAGCTTTTCGTCGCAGAAGTAGCAGTGGCCGCAGGCGATCGGAAACGGCACCACCACCCGGTCGCCCACCTTCAGGTTGTTCACCTCGCTGCCGAGCTCGACGATCTCGCCCATGAATTCATGGCCGAGGATGTCGCCCTTTTCCATGGTCGGAATGAAGCCGTCGTAGAGATGCAGGTCGGAGCCGCAGATCGCGGTCGAGGTGATCTTCACGATGGCATCGCGCGGGTTCAGGATCTGCGGGTCGGGAACGTTCACGACCTGCACATCGTTCTTGCCCATCCAGCAGTTGGCTTTCATCCTGGTGCTCCTTTCCTGGCGATCAGGCGCGTCATCGGGCTGCGCGGTCCGGCCGGCTGGCCGACGGTGGTGGGGATTTCTCCGGTTTCGATCAGCTGCTTGAAGCGGCGCAGGTCTTCGTCGATCTGCATCGCCGGCTCTTCGCCGAACAGTTTGGCGACCATGGCGCCGGCCTTGCCGCCCGGCGGATGGTATTGCAGCTCGACGCGGACGATGGTGCCGCGTCCGCCGGGCGCGCGCTCGAAGCTGATGGTGCCGGCATTGTCCACGGTGGAGCCTTCCAGCGAGCGCCAGGCCAGCATGTCGCCCGGCTGGTCGACGGTGATTTCCGCCTCCCATTCGACGCTGGTGCCGGCCGGCGCCTTGGCGCGCCAGCGCGAGCGGTTGCCGCCGACGTCCTGCACCGATTCCAGGTGCTGCATGAAGCGCGGGAAGTTTTCGAAATTGCGCCAGAAGCGGTAGCACTCGTCCGGCGACTTGTTGACGGTGATGACCTTCTCCAGATGGATGGCGCCGGTGGCGGTGTAGTTCTCGCTGGTGCCGGGCAGCTGGGTCTGCTGCAGGCTGGAGAGCATGTCCAGCACCGCCACGCCGGCCACTGCCGCCGTCGCCAGGCCGACCCGGGAGCGCTCGGAGCCGACCGCGCGCCTGGCCGCAGCCGCCAGCAGCGCCAGGTCCATGGCATCGCCCAACACCCGCGACCAGAGGAAGCCGGTGGGCCGGCGCTGGGACAGGATGCCGACGCCGCTGGCAATTTCACGCGCGCCGAGGGCGCGCATCAGGTTCGGCTTCTGCGGCGCGCCGATGGCCTGCGACAGGCGGTGCGGCGCCAGCAGCTGGGCCAGGCCGATGCCGATGCTGAACCAACCGAGGGCCGTCGCCATCTGGGCGCTGCGCTCGGCGCCGGAAGGCTGGTGCCGGTGCACCGGCTGCACGTGGAAGGATGGGGAGGCGTCGCCCGGAACGGGGTGCGACGCGCGGGCAGCCATCGCTGGCTGGCTCGGACTGCTGGCTTGACCTTGCATGTTTCTCCTCCGTCATGCCGGCCATCGCCCGATGCAGGCTGGGGCCGGCGGATCATTGAAACCACACAGCCGGTCGCTGACCAGCTCAGATCATGGGGTAACGTTTAGTCAATGATTTTCTGACAGGGTTCCGCGCCCGGGGGAGGCAGGCACGGTTCCGGCGCGCGCCGGAACGGGAGATGCGGGAGGGAGAAAATTACTTTTGCGCGTCGTCGGCCGGGCCGCCTTCCGGCTTGGCCGGCTGGACGGTCGCCGTGGCCTGCTCGAAGTGTTCCCACGAAAGCTCGGTCGCTTCCATCTTGGGAATGTATTTGTAGTGCTCCAGCCCTTCGTTGATGTAGTCGTCGCCGTTGGGCTCCTTGCCCTCGGCTTCGCTTGCATGCGTGGCCTGCGTGGCTTCCTTGATCGGGAAGCGCCAGTAGACCTTGTCCAGTTCCAGGCCGCAGGTCTTGCGCACATGGTCGCGCAGCGTCATCTCGATGATGTGCGACAGGCGGAAGCGCTTCATCGGCTCCGATTCGATCACCGCCGTCAGCCGGCTGCTGCCGGGCAGGCGCATGCAGGCGGCGGCCACGGTGACGCCGCTGCGCCGGAAATACTCGATGATGGCATCCCTGACGGCATCGTTGCCGGCCTGCTCGCGGACGGCGCGGCGGCGCGCCTGCAGGCCCGGCACGGCGGCGGCCACGCCGGCCACCAGCACCAGCGCCAGCAGTATCAGATGCAGGAGATCGAAATGGTCGGGCATCATAGGACGTCGGAATTAAGTCGCCTGTGCGCCCCGGCTCAGCTGGATTTCGCCAGCAGGGTGAAATGCTCCACCGCCGGCGGCGCGAGGAAGTACGGGCCGACGATGGCGCGCCACTCCTGGAAGGCGGGCGAGCCGCGGAAGTCCACGGTATGGTTCTCCAGGGTTTCCCAGAAAATCATCAGCAGGTAGCGGCCGGGAGACTCGATGCCCTTGTTGATCTTGTAACCGCAGAAGCCCTTGGCCTTGGCAATCACCTGCTCCACGCCGCGCTGGATGGCGGCGTCGAATTCTTCCTGCTTTTCGGGCTGTACGCGGATGTCGGCGAGTTCGAGGATCATGCGGCGCTTTCAGGTTGGAATAATGCAATACCCGATTATGACACCTTAGCCCGCTTCTTATCCAGTGGCTCAGGCACGCGCCGCCGATGCCGTGCGCGCGGCCCGGCCGCTTGGCGCCTTGCGTTTCGCCGATGGGCGTTTCGCCGGCGCCGGGCTGGCCGATTGCAGGCGCTGCTGCAGCAGTCCGACCACCGCTGCCTCTTCCGGCTTCAGCGCATGCAGGTCTTCCTGCAGTTCTTCCCGCGCCCGCTCGCGCAGCGCTTCCAGCATGGTGCCGTCCAGGTAGGATTCGATCACGCCCGGATGCACATAGCACTTGCGGCATACGGACGGCGTGTTGCCCAGGCGCTCGGCCACGCTCTCAATGGCGCGCACCACGTTCTTCTTGGCCTGGGCATCGGAATCGAACTTCTCGTACTCCTGCAGCGCCAGCGCCGCCAGCATGGTGCCGGACCAGGTGCGGAAATCCTTGGCGGTGAAATCCTCGCCGGTGATCTCGCGCAGGTAGTCGTTGACGTCGGATGAATCGACGCTGCGGCGCTCGCCGTCGTCGTCGACATACTGAAACAGTTCCTGCCCCGGCAAGTCGCGGCAGCGGCGCACGATCTTCGCCAGGCGCGGATCGTCGATGTGGATCTCGTGGCGCACCCCGCTCTTGCCGCGGAAGCGGAACTCCACCTGGCTGCCTTCCACCTTCACATGGCGGTTGCGCAGCGTGGTCAGGCCGAAGGATTTATTGCTGCGCGCATATTCCTCGTTGCCTATCCTCATCATCGTCGCCTGCAGCAGGTGCACTACCGTCGCCAACACCTTTTCCCGCGGCAGGCCGGGCAGCTTCAGCGCCGCATCCACGCGCTGGCGGATGGCCGGCAATGCCTGGCCAAACTGGATCATGCGGCCGTACTTGGCGTCGTCGCGCACGCTGCGCCAGCGCGAATGGTAGCGATACTGCTTGCGGCCCTTGGCGTCCCGGCCGGTGGCCTGCAGATGGCCGTTGTCGCGGGCGCAGATCCAGACATCGGTCCAGGCCGGCGGGATCGCCAGCGCGCGGATGCGGGCCAGGGTGTCTTCGTCGCGAATGACGGCGCCATCGGCATCGAGATAGCGGAAGCCGTCGCCGGCGCGCTGGCGGGAAATGCCGGGCTGGCTGTCGGTGACGTAGCGCAGGCCGACCAGGCGGGCGGCCTGGACCGGCTCTTCGGCAAGGGCGGCAGGGGCGGCGGAGTCGGCGGCGGATCGATCGGTCATGAAGCGTATCCCGGTAAGCCCCGGGAATCGGAGCCATGTCCGGTTTGAGATGCTCTTCCGAAAAAAGATTCCGTTGCGTTCCGGCAGGGCCGGCGGTTCGGTCGCGCCGGCTTACTGATTCACCGCCGGCCGCAGCCGCAGCCCTTCGCCGTGCCGCTGGTCGATCAGCGGCTCGGTCGCCGCCGGCTGCAGCGGAATGCCGAGCTGGACGCGGGTGCCGTGGCCGGGACTGCTGTCGATCTGCAAATGGCCGCCGAGGATGGCCATGCGCTCCTCCATGCCGAGCAGGCCGAAGCGATGCGCCTTGCGCCGGTCATTCGGATACATGCCGACGCCATTGTCGGTGACATCCAGCTGCAGCGATGCCGGCGTGATGCGCAGCGCAATGTCCACATGGCTGGCCTGGGCATGGCGCCGGATGTTGGTGAGCGATTCCTGCAGCACGCGGAAGATGGCGGTGGCCTGTTCGTCGCTCAGGAGGCCCTCCGCGTCCCGGGTGCCGCTCTGGTCGTCGACCGCCAGCTCGCATTCGATGCCGCTGGCGCGCCGAAACTCGTGCACCTGCCATTCGATGGCGGCCTTCAGGCCAAGATCCAGCACGGCCGGTCTCAAGTTGTTCATGATGTTGCGAATGGACTTTATCGTCGTATCGATGCAGTCGAGCACCACGCCGACCTTCTGATGCAGCCGCCGGTGGCTGCGGGCGGTGCGGGCATGCAGGCTGGCGACGTCGAGCCGCAGCGCCAGCAGGTTCTGGCCGAGGTCATCGTGGATCTCGCGCGCAATGCGCTTGCGCTCGTCCTCGCGGATGCGGTCACGGTAGTCGGCCAGTTCGCGCAGCATCGCCTGCGAGCGGCGCAGCGCCTCCTCTGCTTGCTTGCGGTCGCGAACCTCGACTTCCAGCCGCTGCACCGCCTCGCGCAGTTGGGCGTTGCTCGGCCAGCCGAGGGCGCGCGGCAGGATCAGCCAGAGCGACGCGGCGGCGGCCAGTGCCGCCAGCGCCTCCACCGCGCGAGCGCCGATCTGCAGCCAGGGCACCGGATGCCACAGCGTCCAGAGCGAGACCAGCTGGCTGACGCCGACAGCCAGGATGAAGAACGAGAACAGGCTGAGGAAACGGCCGAACTGCAGGTCGTGGCGGCGGCGCAGGAACAGCATCAGCGCCAGCAGGATGGAAAAGCAGGCCAGCGCGATCAGGCCATCCGATGTGGCCTGGGCCCACAGCAGTTCCGGATGCGATGCATGCGGCATGAGCCCGTCGCGCTCAAAGGACGGGGGCAGGATGAAGGCCATGTATGCTCCTTTCTGTGCTGCGGGCGCTGCGGCGGCAAGGCTTCGCGGCGCCAACATCGTGCGGCGATGAAGGCGCGCTTTGCCACCGCGCGAACCACACATGCACAGCATAATCCACGTCGATGAAGCCTGCATGGCGGGCGGGCGCATTCATTTCCGCCGGTTTACTTTGTGTGGCATGAGAACCAAGAACTTGATCGAAGGAAGCAGAATGGCCTGTGATCGCATCGACGACGGCCTCCCGGCGGACCTGCCGCAGGAGCTTTTCACGACGCTGGCCGCCGGCGGCCGCACCCGCATCGAGCGTATCGTCTCGCGCGGCCATGCCTCGCCGCCCGGCTTCTGGTACGACCAGGAGGAGCATGAGTGGGTGATGCTGCTGGAAGGCGAGGCGCTGCTGCGCTTCGAGGACCGCCCGGAGCCGCTGCGCCTGACGCCGGGCTGCCACGTGAGCATCGCCGCGCGCCGGCGGCACCGGGTGGAGTGGACAAAGCCGGAGGTGAATACTGTCTGGCTTGCCGTGTTCTATGAGACCGGTTAAAGAAAAGAAACTAAGCCGGCAACGACATGCATCGGCGAATGGCTGCATGCATAGGTAGAAATTTCGATCGTGATGGCGGCATTTGCAGTGAGGGCTAAGTAGACGACCAGCCAGCGGCTACACCGTTCATCCCAATCAGCACATATCCGTGGAAGTCTCGACCAGCTATCCGGATTTGGCCCTTGCCAATATGCTGCTGCACGTATGGAATCACTTCATTCCTTGGCTTGAGGTCCCCGAACTTCCGGTTTACTTCAACGAGAATGTCAGTTGTGTGAATGAACTCGTCAATCAGCCCGCCGAGGACTTCCCTTCGGACTATACCGTCAGCCTCAAGCACGTTCACCCAATTCAAGGTGACTAATTCGACACGCGGAAAATGCGCGGTCATCAGTTCGTGGACCCGACGTGGATTCATCGTTTTCGTCTTACGGAGCCTTAATGACTGAAGCCAGAAAAGGACCGGCTGTTCAAGACGCCTCGTAGCGGCGCAGTTCCTCGATGGTGTTGATATTGCGGAAGGCGTCTTCGTCCTCGAAGCGCACCTCGGCCACCTTCAGCGAGCAGTACCACGCATCGATCTTGCGTCCGCCTTCCTGCAGGAACAGGGTGAGGTACGGCAGCAGCGAGGACTTCAGCAGGCAGAACACCGGATGCGGCTGGCGCGACTCGCCTTCGCCGGTGACGGCCACCGCCAGGTCGGCCTGTTCGCTCACCAGGCCATCGGCCAGGCGCTGCACCAGGTCTTCCGGCAGGAACGGCGAATCGCAGGGCGCCGTCACCAGGTACTCGGTTTCGCAGTGCGCGAGGCCGGTCTGCAGGCCGGCCAGCGGTCCCTCGAATCCGCCCATCTGATCCGGCCACACCGGAAAGCCGAAGCTTTCATAGGGAGCGAGGTTGCGGTTGGCGTTGATCATCAGGAGGCCGACCTGCGGCGACAGGCGCATGATGACGTGCAGCACCATGGGTGCGCCGCGGAACTGCTGCAGGCCCTTCTCCACCCCGCCCATGCGCGAGCCGCGCCCGCCGGCGAGGATGACGCCGCTGATCTGTTCGATGTCGATGCTCATTGGTTTCCGCCCTGAATCCTTGGGGTTGTTGTTCTCGGTGATGCGATCGGCGTTCGCCGCGGCGCTCAGCCACCGATGTAGGACATCTCCACCTTGCGCAGCGGCCGCTGCAGGTCGGCGGTCTGGCTGGTGCGCAGGGCCGAATAGCGGTCGTCGCGGGCGCGCCAGATGTGCGCCAGCACGGTGGCGATCTCCTCGTCGCTGCGGCCGCCGCGCAGCAGGGCGCGCAGGTCGTGGCCGCCGGTGGCGAACAGGCAGGTGTACAGCTTGCCCTCGGTGGAGAGCCGGGCGCGGTTGCAGTCGCCGCAGAAGGCCTGGGTGACGCTGGAGATGACGCCGACCTCGCCGCTGCCGTCGCGGTAGCGCCAGCGCTCGGCGGTTTCGCCGACGGCGGTCGGCGCCGCCTTCTCCAGCGGCATCTCGGCGCCGATGCGGCGGATCACCTCGGCGGAGGGAATCACCTCGTCCATGCGCCAGCCGTTGGAGGAGCCGACATCCATGTACTCGATGAAGCGCAGCACGAAGGGCGTGTTCCTGAAGTAGCGCGCCATCGGCAGGATCTGGTCATCGTTCCAGCCGCGCTTGACCACCATGTTGACCTTGATCGGGCCGAGGCCGGCCTCGTGCGCCGCTTCGATGCCGTCCAGCACCTGCTCCACCGAGAAATCGACGTCGTTCATGCGCTTGAAGACCGCGTCGTCGAGGGCGTCGAGCGAGACGGTGACGCGGCGCAGGCCGGCGTCGCGCAAGGCCTGGGCCTTCTTGCGCAGCAGCGAGCCGTTGGTGGTCAGGGTCAGGTCGAGCGGCTTGCCCTGGGGCGTGCGCAGCGCGCTCAGGGACGCGATCAGCGTTTCGACGTGCTTGCGCAGCAGCGGCTCGCCGCCGGTCAGGCGGATCTTTTCCACGCCGTGCGACACCGCGATGGCGGCGATGCGGGTGATCTCCTCGAACGACAGCAGCGAACTCTGCGGCAGGAAGGTATAGCTGCTGTCGAACACTTCCTTCGGCATGCAGTAGACGCAGCGGAAATTGCAGCGGTCGGTGACCGAGATGCGCAGGTCCCGCAGCGGACGCGCGAAGGCGTCGGCCAGGCGGCCGGTCGGCGCCTCCAGGCGCTCGGGAATGACCGGCACCTGGTTGGCATAGCGATGGTCGGCGAGCGGTATTACTTTTTCAGTCATGGCGGGTCAGGGAGCGGTGCGGCGGACAAGCCGGCGCATTACTTCGAACAATGCATTGTATGCCGCGCGCCGCTTGCGTGTCCAAGGATGGCGCATTGCCAAACGGCCGGCCGCTGCCTATATAACAAGTGTGACGGCCTTTTGGCGCCATCGCGAATTGTCCTTCCGACAAGAGCTGTATGCGGCAGCCAACCATGACCCGCTATTGGCGCAGCCTGTCAGCAGAACCGGATGGACTTGGTTTAGACTTAGCGCCAATCAATATGAGGAGAAGCAATGAGCATCACCGTTGAAGCCGTCAAGGCGGCGCTGTCCGAAGTCCTCGACCCGAATACCGGCAAGGATTTCGTTACGTCGAAGTCGGCCAGGAACATCAAGGTCGACGGCGCCGACGTCATGCTCGACATCGAACTGGGTTACCCGGCGAAAAGCCAGATAGATGCCATCCGCAAATCCGTGATCGCCGCTGTGCGCAGGATCGACGGCGCCGGCAACGTCAGCGCCAACGTCTACAGCAAGATCATTGCCCATACCGTGCAGCGCGGCGTGAAGCTGCTGCCGACGGTGAAGAACATCATCGCCGTTGCCTCCGGCAAGGGCGGCGTCGGCAAGTCCACCACCGCCGCCAACCTGGCGCTGGCGCTGGCCGCCGAGGGCGCCCAGGTCGGCATCCTCGACGCCGACATCTACGGCCCGTCGCAGCCGACCATGATGGGCATCTCCGGCCGGCCGGAGACCCTGGACGGCAAGACCATGGAACCGCTGGAGAACCATGGCCTGCAGGTATCGTCGATCGGCTTCATGATCGATCCGGACGAGCCGATGGTGTGGCGCGGCCCGATCGTGACCCAGGCCCTGCAGCAGCTGCTGGAGCAGACCAACTGGCGCGACCTCGACTACCTCATCGTCGACATGCCGCCCGGCACCGGCGACGTTCAGCTCACGCTGTCGCAAAAGGTGCCGGTGACCGGCGCGGTGATCGTCACCACGCCGCAGGACATCGCCCTGCTGGATGCGCGCAAGGGCCTGAAGATGTTCGAGAAGGTGGGCATTCCCATCCTCGGCGTGGTAGAGAACATGAGCATCCACGTCTGCTCCAACTGCGGCCATGCGGAGCATATCTTCGGCCAGGGCGGCGGCGAAAAGATGTGCAGCGACTTCGGCGTGGACTTCCTCGGCTCCCTGCCGCTGACCATGTCGATCCGCGAGCAGGCCGATTCCGGCCGCCCGACGGTGGTCGCCGATCCGGACGGCAAGGTCGCCGACATCTACAAAGCCATCGCCCGCCGCATCGCCGTCAAGGTGGCGGAGAAGGCGAAGGACATGACCAGCAAGTTTCCCAGCATCGTCATCAAGAACGACTGACCACCGCAATGCCGCCCGCGCCCGTCGCCATGCCGGACGCGGGCAACCAGCACCACGAAAGCATCACATCTATGAGCAGCAACGCGCCTTCGGGCAGGGAGCCGGAAGCCACCCGGGTGGCGGTCGTCATGCAGCGCACGCCGCTGAACAGCCGCTGGCAGCCTTACGCCTGGAAACCGATCGATGTCATCCCCGACCCGTTCGGCGACGGCAGCATGCGCTGCCTGCGCCAGGACGAGGCCGACAGCCGCTGGCTGTTCCCGGGTTTCGAAGTGCGCCTGTTCAGCGACGAGGCGGAAGGCTATTTCCTCAACATCGACTCGCCGCAGCCGGGCTGGTTCGTCATGTGGCGCATGGAAGAGGTCGACGGCGGCGAAATCGCGGTGCCCAAGCACGTCACCCTGTCCTATCATGAAGCATCGCGCCTGATGGATGGCGGCGAGCGGGTCGACAGCCTGCCGGCGCCGGCGGAAATCGTCGAGCAGCTGGCCGCCTTCGTGCGCGACTTCTACAAGCCCGAACCGAAGCGCAAGCGGCGCAAGCCTTCCTTCGAGGGCGGCGAGCAGGTGGCGCAGATGGCGAGCGACGAAAAGGACATCCATGGCCGCTGAAAGCTTTTTCCAGAAGTGGTCGCGCCGCAAGGCGGAAGCGCGCGAAGCCGAGCAGGCAAGCCCGGCGGAGACGCAAGCCGCGCCGCCGGCGCCGACAGAGCCGCTGCCGGCGCCGACCCTGGACGACGTGGCGGCGCTGACGCCGGAATCCGACTTCTCCCGCTTCGTCGCCCGCGACGTCGACGAGGGCGTGCGGCGCTCGGCCATGAAGAAGCTGTTCACCGATCCGCACTTCAACGTGATGGACGGGCTGGACATCTATATCGACGATTACACCAAGTCCGACCCGATCCCGGCGGCGATGCTGGCCGGCCTGCTCCATGCCAAGAGCGTGCTGAATCCGCTCGACCAGTTCGGCAAGCCGCTGCTGAGCCTGCTGAATGCGCCGGAAGCGGAGAAGTCCGACGTGCCGGGCAGCATCGCGGCGAAGTCCGCCGACGGCGAGGCGGAAGACGCCACGGAGCCCGCCGAAGCCATGCCGGAGGCCGCGCAGGCCGATGCAGAATCGGCCGCTGCCGAACAGCCTGGCGGCGACAGCCAGGACGAGCAACCCATTCAGGCGGCCGCCTCCGGACAGCCGCCCGCTTCCGACCAAGACACCGACCGCCCTGCCGAAGCCGGGCAGGCGCCGAACCAAACGACTCCCACCAGGCCTTCCGATGAGCACGAAATTTAAAGTCTGCAACTGCAACCACACCATGCCGCTGGACGCGGCCGCCGGCGCCAAGCTGGGCGCGGCACTGGGCGGCGAGGCACTGCCGGTCGCCAACCAGCTGTGCCGGCGCGAGGTGGGCGCCTATCTCAACGCCCTGGACGGCGTGGACGACGTGGTGGTCGCCTGCACCCAGGAACAGGCGCTCTTTTCGGAACTCGCCGAGCAGAAAGGCACGGTGGCGCCGATTCGCTTCGTCAACATCCGCGAGACCGGCGGCTGGAGCGCCCAGGCGCGCGATTCACTGCCGAAGATGGCGGCGCTGCTGGCGGCGCAGACCCTGCCGGAGCCGGAGCCGGTGCCGATGGTGGAGTATGCGTCGGCCGGCCGGGTGCTGATCATCGGCCCGGCGGAACGGGCGCTGCGCTGGGCGGCGCGCCTGGAGCAGCAGCTGGAAGTGAGCGTGCTGCTGACCTCGGGACGCGGTTCGTCCGGCATGCAGTCGCGCGCCTTCCCGGTGTTCTCCGGCGAGCGCATCCACGTGAAGGGCTGGCTCGGCGCCTTCGAGGTCAGCTGGCAGCAGGCCAACCCGATCGACCTGGAAACCTGCATCCGCTGCAACGCCTGCATCAGCGCCTGCCCGGAAGGCGCGATCGACCTGACCTATCAGATCGACCTCGACAAGTGCCGTGACCACCGCGACTGCGTCAAGGCCTGCGGCCCGATCGGCGCCATCGATTTCCAGCGCAGCGCCACCGAGCGCAGCGGCAGCTTCGACCTGGTGTTCGACCTCTCCGAGCAGCCGCTCATTACCCTGCACCAGCCGCCGCAGGGCTATTTCGCGCCGGGCGCCTCGGAAGTCAGGCAGACCGAAGCGTCGCTGCAGCTGACGCAGATGGTGGGCGAGTTCACCAAGCCGAAATACTTCATCTACAAAGAAAAGCTGTGCGCCCACAGCCGCAACCAGCAGACCGGCTGCAACGCCTGCATCGACGTCTGCTCCACCGCCGCCATCGCCGGCAACGGCAATCTGGTGAAGGTCACGCCCAACCTGTGCATGGGCTGCGGCGCCTGCACCACCGTCTGCCCGTCCGGCGCGCTGACCTACGCCTACCCGCGCGCTGCCGACATGGGCCAGCGCATCCGCACCATGCTCGCCGCCTATGCCAAGGCCGGCGGCCGCCAGCCGGCGCTGCTGTTGCACAGCCATGAAGGCGGTGCCGAGCTGATCGGCGAGCTCGGCCGCACCGCCCAGGCCACCCGCAAGCTCAAGGGCATGCCGGCGCGCGTGATGCCGCTGGCGCTGCACCACACCGCGTCCGCCGGCATCGATTTGTGGCTGGCGGCCATCGCCTATGGCGCCACCAATGTCGCCATCCTCACCACCGATGAGGAAGCGCCGCAGTACCTGCAGGCGCTGGGCGAGCAGATCGACGTGGCGCAGGCCATCCTCAACGGCCTCGGCTACCAGGGCACGCACCTGCAGCTGGTGCGCGCCGGCACGCCGGAAGGCCTGGACGTGGCGCTGCACGAGCTGCGCCCGGCCGAGGTGGCGCCGCAGCCGGCGGTGTTCCGGGTGGCGGCGGACAAGCGCAACACGCTGGAATTCGCCATCGAGCACCTGCTCAAGCATGCGCCGGTGAAGCCGGAGGAAATTCCGCTGCCGGCCGCCTCGCCCTTCGGCCGCGTGAACGTCAACCGCGACGCCTGCACGCTCTGCATGTCCTGCGTCGGCGCCTGCCCGGAGTCGGCGCTGGCCGACAATCCCAATCTGCCGCAGCTGCGCTTCATCGAGAAGAACTGCGTGCAGTGCGGGCTGTGCGAGAAGACCTGCCCGGAGAACGCCATCAGCCTGACGCCGCGCCTGCTGCTGACCGATGCCGTCAAGCAGCCGCAGGTGCTGAACGAAGCCCAGCCCTTCCACTGCATCCGCTGCAGCAAGCCTTTCGGCACCCTGCAGATGATCGAGAACATGGTGGCCAAGCTGTCCCTGCATGGCGCCTTCGCCGGCAACATCGACCGCCTGAAGATGTGCGGCGACTGCCGCGTGGTCGACATGATGGAGAACAAGCGCGAAGCCAGCGTCCTCGACCTGAAGCGCCCGCATTGAAGCGCCTGCGCTGATACCGGCAACGATAACCACACTGACCTTCCAGCATCCGATGACCACTTCCCAGCCCCTGAAATTCGAAGCGCCGGACGCCGGCGAGGAAACCGCCCGCGCCGACCTGTACGGCCTGCTCGCCACCCTGCTCTACGCCCCGCCGTCGCAGCAATTGCTCGACACCATCGGCTCCGCCGGCCGGGAGGGCGACGGCTTGCTGGAGAAGGCTTGGGCGGAGCTATCCGCCGCCTGCAAGGACAGCCGGGCGGAAGCCGTGCGCGACGAGTATGAAAGCGTGTTCATCGGCGTCGGGAAACCGGACGTGATGCTGTACGGGTCCTATTATTTGTCCGGTTTCCTGATGGAGAAACCGCTGGCGGCGTTGCGCGCCGACCTGGCGCGCCTCGGTCTGGCGCGCGACGACACCATGCCCGAGACGGAAGACCATGTGGCCTATCTGTGCGAAGTCATGCGATACCTGATCGCTTCCGATGACGCCCTGCATGCCAACCTCACTACCCAGAAAGCGTTTTTCGCCGATCACCTGCAGCCTTGGGTGCTGCAGATGTGCGACGCCATCCTGGACCATCCCAAGACCCCCTTCTATTCATCGGTTGCCAAGCTGGCGCGGGCCTTCTTCGAAGTCGAAATGCAAGCCTTCGACATGGCGTGACCCGGCTGCCGGTAACGGAACCGGCTGGGCGCGGGTTGCGCTATCACAACAAAACCGCCAATAATGGTCTTAAATAGTGCAGAGATGCACTATTTTTGTATCGCTATGTTGCGCATGACATATGCTCGGCTCTGCATGAGTGCGCAGCTTGTGTTACTTTGTAGCATTGTCCTTTTGAAATTCAGTGCTGTCGCGTTGAAACCAAGGAGGGGGAGATATGACAGAAGCCAAGAAAACCACTCGGCGCAGCTTTTTCGCCGGACTCGGACTGGCCGCAGCCGGCGTGGCCGCCGTGAAATTCGCACCGAAAGCGGTCGTTCCGGAAGCCGCCGCCGCGGCGCCGGCCGAGCCGGAAGGCGACGGTTACCGCCTGACCGAGCACATCAAGAAGTATTACCGCACCACCACCATTTAATCCCGAGGGGACTTCCATGCAGCTGACTCGCAAGGGCCACTCAGGCCAGCGCACGCCTAGCCGTTTCTCATCCAGCCTCAGCGACACTCTGTCGCGCGCCCTGCCCACGATGGACCGCCGCACCTTCCTGAAGCGTTCGGGCATCGGTGTCGGCGCCGGCATCGCCGCTTCCCAGCTCAGCCTGATCAAGCGCGCCAACGCCAGCGCCGCCGCCGGTGACGGCAAGGGCAAGATCGAGGTCAAGCGCACCGTCTGCACCCACTGCTCGGTAGGCTGCGCGGTCGACGCGGTGGTGGAGAACGGCGTCTGGGTGCGCCAGGAACCGGTGTTCGATTCGCCGATCAACCTCGGCGCCCATTGCGCCAAGGGCGCCGCCCTGCGCGAGCACGGCCATGGCGAATACCGCCTGAAATATCCGATGAAGCTGGTCAACGGCAAGTACCAGCGCATTTCCTGGGACGTGGCGCTCAAGGAAGTCTCGGAAAAGCTGCTGGCGCTGCGCAAGGAAAGCGGCCCGGATTCCGTCTTCTTCGTCGGCTCTTCCAAGCACAACAACGAGCAGTCGCAGATGCTGCGCAAGTTCGTCTCCTTCTTCGGCACCAACAACTGCGACCACCAGGCGCGCATCTGCCACTCCACCACGGTGGCCGGCGTGGCCAACACCTGGGGCTACGGCGCGATGACCAACAGCTACAACGACATGCAGAACGCGAAAGCGGCGCTGTATATCGGTTCGAACGCTGCCGAGGCGCATCCGGTCTCCATGCTGCACATGCTGCACGCCAAGGAGAACGGCACCAAGATGATCGTCTGCGATCCGCGCTTCACCCGCACCGCGGCCAAGGCGGACCAGTACATCCGCTTCCGCTCCGGCTCCGACGTCGCCCTGCTGTTCGGCATCGCGTACCACATCTTCAAGAACGGCTGGGAAGACAAGAAGTACATCAATGACCGCGTCTACGGCATGGACAAGGTCAGGGAAGAGGTCATGAAGTGGACCCCGGAGAAGGTCGAGGAAGTCTCCGGCGTGCCCGAGGCAGAGGTGTTCAAGGCCGCCGAGACCATGGCCAAGAACCGCCCGTCCACCATCGTCTGGTGCATGGGCCAGACGCAGCACACCATCGGCAACGCCATGGTGCGCGCTTCCTGCATCGTTCAGCTCATCCTCGGCAACGTCGGCGTCTCCGGCGGCGGCACCAACATCTTCCGCGGCCACGACAACGTGCAGGGCGCGACCGACGTCGGCCCGAACCCGGATTCCCTGCCCGGCTACTACGGCCTGGCCACCGGCGCCTGGAAGCACTGGTCCACCGTCTGGGGCGTGGACTACGAGTGGGTGAAGAAGCAGTTCGCTTCCCAGGCGATGATGGAAAAGTCCGGCACCACCGTCTCGCGCTGGGTCGACGCCGTGCTGGAAAAGAACGAGTACATCGACCAGGACAGCAACGTCAAGGGCGTGGTGTTCTGGGGCCATGCGCCGAACTCGCAGACGCGCGGCCTGGACATGAAGAAGGCGCTCGACAAGCTCGACCTGCTGGTGGTGATCGACCCCTATCCTTCCGCCACCGCGGCGATGGCGGCGATGCAGGTCGACGGCCAGGAACTGAACCCGAACCGCGCGGTGTACCTGCTGCCGGCGGCGACCCAGTTCGAGACCTCCGGCTCGGTCACCGCGTCGAACCGCTCCCTCCAGTGGCGCGAGAAGGTCATCGAACCGCTGTTCGAATCCCGCACCGACCACATGATCATGTACCAGCTGGCTGAGAAGCTCGGCTTCGGCAAGGAACTGGTCGCCAAGATCAAGCTGGTGCCCGGCAAGGGCGGCATGATGGAGCCGGAGCCGGAATCCATGCTGGAAGAGATCAACCGCGGCACCTGGACCATCGGCTACACCGGCCAGTCCCCGGCGCGCCTGAAGGCGCACATGCGCAACATGCACATGTTCGACGTCAAGACCCTCAAGTGCAAGGGCGGCAAGGACCCGGTCACCGGCTATGACATGACCGGCGACTACTTCGGCCTGCCCTGGCCCTGCTACGGCACCGCCGCGATCAAGCATCCGGGTTCGCCCAACCTGTACGACACGTCCAAGCATGTCATGGACGGCGGCGGCAACTTCCGCGCCAACTTCGGCGTGGAAAAGGATGGCGTCAACCTGCTGGCGGAAGACGGCTCCCATTCGCTCGGCGCGGAAATCACCACCGGCTATCCGGAATTCGATCACATCCTGCTGAAGAAGCTGGGCTGGTGGGATGACCTGACCGAGGCCGAGAAGAAGGCGGCCGAGGGCAAGAACTGGAAGACCGACCTCTCCGGCGGCATCCAGCGCGTGGCGATGAAGCATGGCTGCCACCCCTTCGGCAACGCCAAGGCGCGCGCCGTGGTGTGGAACTTCCCCGACCCGGTCCCGCTGCACCGCGAGCCGCTGTACGGCACTCGGCCGGACTTGGTTGCAAAGTATCCGACCCACGACGACAAGAAAGCCTTCTGGCGCCTGCCGACGCTGTACAAGTCGGTGCAGCAGAAGAACGTCGAGAACAAGCTGTACGAGAAATTCCCGATCATACTCACCTCCGGCCGCCTGGTGGAGTACGAGGGCGGCGGCGAGGAAACCCGTTCCAATCCGTGGCTGGCCGAACTGCAGCAGGAGAACTTCGTCGAGATCAATCCGAAAGCGGCGTCCGACCGCGGCATCCGCAACGGCGAATACGTGATCGTGTCGACCCCGACCGGCGCCCGCCTCAAGGTGCGCGCCCTGGTCACCCCGCGCGTCGGCCCGGATACCGCCTTCATTCCGTTCCACTTCTCCGGCTGGTGGCAGGGCAAGGACATGAAGGATGCCTATCCGGAAGGCGCGATGCCGGTGGTCCGCGGCGAGGCGGTCAACACCGCCACCACCTACGGCTACGACTCGGTGACGATGATGCAGGAAACGAAGACCACGATCTGCAACATCGAACGCTTCGCGGCTTGATCGATACAGCGCTTAGGAGAGACACATGGCAAGAATGAAATTTATCTGCGACACGGAGCGTTGTATCGAGTGCAACAGCTGCGCAACCGCCTGCAAGAACGAGCATGAAGTGCCCTGGGGCGTGAACCGCCGCCGGGTGGTCACCGTCAACGACGGCGTCATCGGCCAGGAAAAGACCATCTCGGTCGCCTGCATGCACTGCTCCGACGCGCCCTGCATGGCGGTGTGCCCGGTGGATTGCTTCTACCGCACCGACGAAGGCGTGGTCCTGCACAACAAGGACACCTGCATCGGCTGCGGCTACTGCTCCTACGCCTGCCCGTTCGGCGCGCCGCAGTTCCCGTCCAACGGCACCTTCGGCCTGCGCGGCAAGATGGACAAGTGCACCTTCTGCGCCGGCGGCCCAGAGGAAAACGGCTCCAAGGCCGAGTTCGAGAAGTATGGCCGCAACCGCCTGGCCGAAGGCAAGCTGCCGCTGTGCGCCGAGATGTGCTCGACCAAGGCCCTGCTGGGCGGCGACGGCGACGCCATCGCCGACATCTTCCGCAGCCGTGTCATGCGCCGCGGCAAGGGCAGCGAAGTCTGGGGCTGGGGCACCGCCTACGGCAAGTCGCCGAATCCGAACGCCACCGCACCGGCGGCCGCCACCGCAGCACCGGCCTCCTTCACCGAGGGGAAGAAATGATGAAGACGCTTATGGTGATCGCCCTGTCCGCCGGCCTGCTGGCCGCCTGCGGTGAAATCGACCAGACCAAGTCGGCCCAGTCCGCCAACCGCGACGATGCGGCGCCCTGGCAGGGCGCCAAGAACGCCTTCGTCGCCAGCAGTTGGGCGCCGGGCGACAAGACTTCCTGGGAGAACCAGCTGCGTGCCCGTTCAATGGGTCAGAACGAGTACAACAAGATCAACTGAGCCACGGCCAGGAGAGACATCATGAAAACCTGTTTAGCCAGCCTCGCCCTCGGCGCGGCGCTGCTGACGGCCTCCGTCGGCGGCGCCTTCGCCCAGGAAGCGGCCAAGCCGGCGGCGCAGCCCATCCCGGCTGCCGCCCCGGCTCCTGCCGTGGAGTCGGTCGACATCATGAAGCAGAACCAGGCGGAGCGCAGCCGTGACCAGCCCGGCAACAATGCGCCGGTCTGGCGCGCGGTCAAGGAGGGGCAGCAGCACTACTCCAGCCTGCCGGCGCCGGAAGCCGGCGTGCTGATCCAGGCCAAGGAGCAGTTCCCCGGCCAGGCGCGCGCCACCTCCGCCGGCGAAGCCTGGCGCCAGTACCGCAACGGCCCGCTCACCTCCTACGGCGGCTGGCTGCTGATCCTGGCGGTGCTCGGCATTGCGGCGGTGTACCTGCTGCGCGGTCAGATCAAGCTGAACGCGCCGCGCACCGGCCGCCTGATCGAGCGTTTCACCTCGCTCGAGCGGGTGACCCACTGGACCATGGCGCTGAGCTTTCTGGCGCTGGCCCTCACCGGCCTCACCATGCTGTTCGGCAAGCATGTCCTGATGCCGCTCTTTGGCCATACCCTGTTCGGCTGGCTGGCCTACGCCTGCAAGAACGTGCACAATTTCGTCGGACCGCTGTTCACCGCCTCGGTGATCGTGTTCTTCGTCATGTTCGTGCGCGACAACCTGCCGGGCAAGGGCGACCTCGACTGGCTGAAGAAGCTGGGCGGGGCGCGCGGCCATGCCAGTGCCGGCCGCTTCAACGCCGGCGAGAAGATCTGGTTCTGGGGCGGCGTCACCGTGCTCGGCCTGATCGTCAGCGGCTCCGGCTTCGTGCTCGACAAGATCGTGCCGAACCTGGAATACACCCGGGCGCTGATGCAGTACGCCAACGTGATCCACCTGGTCGCCGCGGTGCTGGTGTTCGCCATGTCGCTCGCCCACATCTACATTGGCACCATCGGCATGGAAGGCGCCTACGATGCGATGCGCACCGGCTACGTCGACGATGCCTGGGCCAAGGAGCACCACGACCTGTGGTACGAGCAGATCGAGAAAGGCGAGATCCCGCGCGTGCGCACGGCGGAAGGCGCCAAGGTCATACAGCCGGCGAAGGCAGTCTAAGGAGAATCCACATGCAGAAAACCACCATCGCACTGATCGCCATGGCGCTGGCCGGCCTGTCCGGCTCGGCCCTGGCCAAGCTGCCGGCGCCGTCGGAGGAGGCCAAGGCCGCCGCCGCCCTCGCCAAGGAAAAAGCCGCCTGGGGCGACAAGGTCAGCGCCTACCAGCTGTGCAAGTCGCAGGACAAGGTCGCCGCCCAGTACCTGAAGGGCAAGAAGGACGTGAAGCCGGCCGAGACCCCGGCCTGCGCCGATCCGGGCCCCTTCGTCGCTTCCGCGCCGGCACCGGCCGCAGCTCCTGCAGCGGCGCCGGCCGCTGCGCAGCCCGCCGCCCCGGCAGCCGCTGCGCAAACCAGCGCCAAGAAGTAAACTACCCGCCATCCCGGTCCGCCGTCCGCGGCGGACCGCCTGTTTTTCCGCTCCCCTTTCATCCGGTTTCCGCCTCCATGTCGCGCCGCCCTCTCCTCTCCAGCGCCAGCATTGCCCTGACCGAAGCGGTGGAGGTGCTGGACGAGCGCGGCCGCCGCTCCACCATTTCCATCCCGGCCGAACGCCCGCTCACGGTCTACGTCGACAAGCGCGAGCTGGTGACGCTGATGACGCTCGGCGCCGCGCCGGAAATGCTGACCCTGGGCTACCTGCGCAACCAGCGCCTGGTGCGCTCGATCGACGACATCGCCTCCATCCAGGTGGACTGGCAGGTTGGCGCGGTGGCGGTCACCACCCGCGAGGGCATAGACAACATCGAGGCCCGCACCGCCAAGCGGGTGGTCACCACCGGCTGCGGCCAGGGCTCGGTGTTCGGCGAGCTGATGGATGAAGTCGACGACATCGCCCTGCCGGAAGCGGCGCGCCTGACGCAGTCGACGCTGTACCGCGTGGTGGACGCCATCCGCACCCATCCCTCGATCTACAAGCAGGCCGGCTCGGTGCACGGCTGCGGCCTGTTCTCCGCCGAGGGCGAGCTGCTGACGTTCATCGAGGACGTCGGCCGCCACAACGCGGTGGATTCCATCGCCGGGCGCATGTGGCTGGACGGCATCGCGGGCGGTGACAAGGTGTTCTACACCACCGGCCGCCTGACCTCGGAAATGGTGATCAAGGGCGCGCAGATGGGCATTCCCTTCCTGCTGTCGCGCTCGGGCACCACCCAGATGGGCCACACGGTGGCGCAGCGCGTCGGCATGACGCTGCTGGCGCGCTGCACCGGCAAGCATTTCCTGCTGCTGTCGGGGAAGGAGCGCTTCGTGTTCGAACCGGAGTGGTTCGATGCCTTGCCGGGGCTGGCGGCGCGATAGGTCTTCGACCCGATCCTCGTAAAGCGATTGGCGCCGTCTCTCGCGCTGGGTCAAGCCCCCTCACCGCATGATGTTCACATCCTCGAGGCGACGGGGAAATCCATTGAGTTCGTTGATAGCCGAGCGCAGCGTTCTTCCGGGGGTTTCCATTGGCGAAAGCCCCCAATAGAAGATCTTCATGACAAGGCCCGGGGGCAATTCAGACAATCCAGTAAGCTCTTTCACTCGTTTTACTATTTGCAACGCAACGCTACGACGTTGGACTGCTGACTCTTTGAGGGTTGTTGGGTAGGCTGCCTGCTTCTCGGCCCCACCGCTGAGGTCTGTGATCGTCAAGCCGGTTCTCGATGCGATCGACCTGAGATTACTCTTGGCGATGAACGGGCCGTTATCTTCGGGCAGGAGAACAACAGTTCCGCCTGGGACGACAACGCCAGATGCATAAAGCATTCCGATCAAGGCTTCGGTGGACTTCACGGGATCTCGCCCCCGTAATTCGGCGGGTAGAAGGCTGTTATAGGAGTCGACATCCACGAACACGGTCTGGTAAGGCATTCCTCGCTCTTTGACATTGGCCATCAACGCTTCCCAGTCGGCAGCAGTCCTCATCGAGTCGCCCGTCATATTCCACGTTCCCTTAGCCTCTGGGACCTGATCTTGCGCCCTTTGAGGCGGTGCTTCGTTGGTCTTCGTTTCACCAAGCTTGGGACCTTCAGAATTTTGTGCCACGAGCATTCGATTGGCTTGCCCTGATCCAGATGCCCCCACAGTTTCGTCAGCCATATGTTTTCTCCCAATTTGAGGCCTGATATTAGCCATTTCCAGTCGAGCAAAATTCGTACCGAAATCACTCTGGATAGTGGCTGTGGGCGTGACGTGTTGTTGTGCGCAACAGCGCAACAGGATGAGTCCTCAACGGCCGCCCCCCGACACAAGAGCGCAGTTAGGCGTTACTGGACGTGGAAACAGCCGACGGTCAGCAGGAAGCACAACCCGCACCCTGGCAGGCGGTCCAAAACATGCGCCATCGCAAGCTATCCTTTATGATGGCAGCTTGACCGGCCCTCTCGCACTCTTCTCGCGATGGCACGTTACCCTTTAGCCATGTCCCCTCTCCTCACCCTGCACCACCTGCGCAAATCCTTCGGCGAGCGCCAGCTGTTCGACATCGACCTGCTGAACATCGCCGCCGGCACCGCCTATGTGCTCACCGGCCTGAACGGCGCCGGCAAGAGCACGCTGCTGCGGGTGCTGGGCGGGCTGGAGAGCGCCGAGGCGGAGGCTGCGGCCTTCGCCGGCGAAGCGGTGCGCTTCTCGCCCTATCCGCAGGCGATGCGCGAGTCGGTGATCTATGTGCACCAGCATCCGGTGATGTTTTCCACCAGCGTCGCGGCGAATATCGCTTATGGCCTGGTGGCGCGCGGCGTGCCGCGCCAGCGTATCGATGCGCTGGTCGACGATGCCATGGCATGGGCCGGGGTGGCACATTTGCGCGACAGCCGGACGCAGACGCTGTCCGGCGGCGAAAAGCAGCGCATCGCGCTGGCGCGGGCCAAGGTGCTGCAGCCGCGCCTGCTGCTGCTGGACGAACCCACCTCCAACCTCGACGGCGCCGCCCGCGAACAGGTGCTGGCGTTGATCCCCAGCCTCACCGCCAGCGGCGCCAGCGTCATCATGGCCTGCCATGACCGCGACCTGATTGCCCTGCGCGGCGTGCACCGCCTCAAGCTCAGCGGCGGCCGCATCCAGGTGCGCGCGCAGCGCAGCCGGGTGGCCTGAACCCCTTATTTCGCCGACGTCGTGTCCGGCGTCGAGTGGTTGTTGACCTGTCCGGTGTGCGGCAGGCTGGACTGCTCCTGCTCCTTGGTGAGCGGCGTGGGATTGGCCTGGGTCGGGGTGGCTGCATTGCCGCTGCCCGTCGCCGGAGCGGTCGGCTTCATGGTGGCATCGGAGGGCGGCACCGCGCCCGGCGCCAGCGCGACCGAGCCGCTGTCGGTGTTGCCAGTGGACGAGGTGGTCGGCTTGGGCGGGGTGCCGGCCTTGTCACAGGCCGCCAAGGTGAAAGCCAGGCCCAGCGCGAGAGCGAATTCGACGATTTTCATAGTCATCCTTTCATTGCAGACTGCAATCTTTCTTTTCAGACCATGATGACGCGGCAAGGTTCTGGGTTGGGGTTCAATCCTTGATGCTTATTAATTAAGCAGGCGGGCATGATTGCCTGTGCGGCTCCGGCCACGCCTAGGTCAAGCAGAGTGGCACGCCGGCCGGCCTGGCGCCGGGGTGGGCGCTCGCCCTCGGACCTCATGGAAAGGTCCATCGATGAGAGCGTGGGCTCAGGCGTGAAATCGCCGCAGGCCCGCCACGTCCAGGATCTGGATGCCGCCGTAATCCACCTTCAGCAGGCCGGCCTTCTCCAGCACCTGCAGCGCCTGGTTGGCGCGCTGGCGCGAAGCGCCGCAGATGTAGCCGATCTCTTCCTGCGAGATCTGCAGCAGGGTATGGGTGCCGGGATAGAGGTGCTCGTTGAACAGGCTGGCGAGGCAGCGCGCCACCCGGGTATCCACGTCGAGCAGCCGATCCGATTCCACCATGCCGATGAACTGGCCAAGCCGCTCGTTGAGCTGCATCAACAGAAATCGGGTGAAGGGCAGGCTGGTGTCGAGCAGCCACATGAAGGTCTTGCTGGGCATGCGGGCGATGCGGCTGTCGCGCAGCGCCACCGCGTCGTACTTGCGGACCTCCTGCTTGAGCAGGGTGCCCTCTCCGAACCAGGCGCCGGCGGCGAGGCCTGTGAAGGTGACGGATTTGCCTTCGGGCGACAGGTTGGTGATCTTCACCAGCCCTTCCACCACGCCGATCCAGCTGTCCACCATCTCGCCCTTGCGGCAGACGAAGCCGCCCTTGGGCACGAACTGCTCCACCGTCTCGACCTCGACGCGGGCCATCTGCTCCGGCGTGAGCTGTCGGGCCCAGATCGTGTCGCGCAGCCGTTCCCGGAAGGAAGGCGCGGGGGAAAGCGTGGAGCCAGTCATGAGCCAGGTTGCTATCGGGTCGGTTTATCAGTAGATTGTCAGCAGGATGACAGCGTGCCTCGATGCCGCTGCCCTAGTATCGACAAAAACACAAACAGGAGACATTGTAAGCGCAGACGATGCCGCGCTCCACGCCGGCACCTCGCGCTTGCGGTTCCAGTCTCCACCGATTCTCTGCAGTCCGAACACGGAAAGAGTGAAGATGGTGGATGAGACGACCGGCATGACCTTCCCCCGGATCCTGCTGCGCCATGCGCAGGTCCGGCCGGAACGGCCCGCCTACCGCGAAAAGGATCTGGGCATCTGGCAGACGGTCAGCTGGGCCCGGACCGCCGAGGAAGTGCGTGCGCTGGCTTGCGGCCTCGCCGCGATGGGCTTCAGGCGCGGCATGAACCTGGCAATCATCGGCGACAACCGGCCGCGCCTGTACTGGGCGATGATCGCGGCGCAATGCCTGGGCGGCGTCGCCGTGCCGCTGTACCAGGATGCGCCAGCAGCCGACATGGCCTACGTGCTGGACGATGCCGAGATCGATTTCGCCGTGGCGGAAAACCAGGAGCAGGTCGACAAGCTGCTGGAGATCAAGCAGAGCGTTTCCCGCCTTTCCCACATCATCTACGAAGACCCGCGCGGCATGCGCAATTACACCCAGCCGGAACTGCATGCCTACGACCGGGTGCAGGAAATGGGGCGCGAGTTCGAGCGCGAGCATCCCGACTTCTTCCTGCGCGAGGTGGAGGCCGGCGGTCCGCAGGACGTGGCCGTCATGCTCTACACCTCCGGCACCACCGGCAAGCCCAAGGGCGTGTGCCAGACCCATGCCTCCTTCATCGCCGCCGCCACCGGCGGCGCCGGCTTCGACAAACTCAGCGAGAAGGACGACATCCTGTCCTACCTGCCGATGGCCTGGGTCGGCGACCACCTGTTTTCCTATGCCCAGGCGCTGGCGGCCGGCTTCACCGTCAACTGCCCGGAGTCGGCCGACACCGTGATGAACGACATGCGCGAGATCGGCCCCACCTATTACTTCGCGCCGCCGCGCATCTTCGAGAACATGCTGACCACCGTCATGATCCGCATGGAGGATGCCGGCTGGATCAAGCGCACCCTGTTCCACCACTACATGGAGGTGGCGCGCCGGGTCGGCGCCGACATCCTGGACGGCAAGCCGGTCGGCGCGCTCGACCGCCTGCGCTACCAGCTCGGCAAGCTTTTCGTCTACGGCCCGCTGAAGAACGTGCTCGGCCTGTCTCGGGTGCGGGTGGCTTACACCGCCGGCGCCGCCATCGGCCCCGACCTGTTCCGCTTCTACCGCTCCATTGGCGTGAACCTGAAGCAGCTGTACGGCTCCACCGAGACCTGCGCCTATGTCTGCCTGCAGCCGGACGGCAAGATCAAGTTCGACAGCGTCGGCCTGCCGGCGCCGGGCGTGGAAGTGAAGCTGGCCGACAATGGCGAAGTGCTGGTGCGCTCCGCCTCGGTCATGAGCGAATACTACAAGCGGCCCGACGCCACCGCCGAGGTAATGGACGCCGAGGGCTATTTCCATACCGGCGATGCCGGCTTTTTCGATTCCGACGGCAGCCTGAAGATCATCGACCGTGCCGCCGACGTCGGCCGCATGGCGAGCGGCCAGATGTTCGCGCCGAACTTCATCGAAAACAAGCTGAAGTTCTTTCCCTTCATCAAGGAAGCGGTCGCCTTCGGCCACGGCCGCGACATGGTGTGCGCCTTCATCAACATCGACATGGATGCGGTGGGCAACTGGGCGGAGCGGCGCGGCATCCCCTACTCCGGCTACACCGACCTGGCCGGCAAGCCCGAGACCTACGACCTGATCGCCGAATGCGTGGAAAAGGTGAACGCCGACCTGGCGGGCGAAGCGCTGATGAGCGGCACCCAGATCCACCGCTTCCTGGTGCTGCACAAGGAACTCGATCCGGACGACGACGAGCTGACCCGCACCCGAAAGGTGAGGCGCAAGTTCATTTCGGAGAAATACCGGGTGCTGATCGACGCGCTTTATACCTGCAAGGCGTCGCAGTACATCGAGACCCAGGTGAAGTTCGAGGATGGCCGGCAGGGCATGATCAGCGCCGACCTGAAGATCCGCGACGTGAAAACCCATGCGCCGATGAAGCAGGCCGCGTGAACCGAGGCGAGGACAATCCATGAGCACGGCACAGACCAGGCGGATCGGGGACGTGATCCTGAGCCTGAACAACATCTCGCTGGCCTTCGGCGGCGTGAAGGCGCTCACCGACATCTCCTTCGACGTGCGCCAGCACGAGATCCGCGCCATCATCGGCCCCAACGGCGCCGGCAAGAGCTCGATGCTCAACGTCATCAATGGCGTCTACCACCCGCAGCAGGGCGAGATCATCTTCCGGGGCAAACCGCGGCGCGGCATGAACACCTACGAGGCGGCCCGCAGCGGCATTGCCCGCACCTTCCAGAACATCGCCCTGTTCAAGGGCATGACGGTGCTCGACAACATCATGGCCGGCCGCACCCTGCGCATGAAGAGCAATTTCCTGATGCAGGCGCTGCGCTTCGGCCCGGCGGAACGGGAAGAGATCGCGCACCGGATGAAGGTGGAGGAGATCATCGACTTCCTCGAGATCCAGCACATCCGCAAGACCCCGGTCGGCCAGCTGCCCTACGGCCTGCAGAAGCGGGTCGACCTCGCCCGGGCGCTGGCGATGGAGCCGGAAATCCTGCTGCTGGACGAACCGATGGCCGGCATGAACGTGGAAGAGAAGCAGGACATGTGCCGCTTCATCCTCGACGTGAACGACCAGTTCGGCACGACGGTGGTGCTGATCGAGCACGACATGGGCGTGGTAATGGACATCAGCGACCGGGTGGTGGTGCTGGACTATGGGAAGAAGATCGGGGATGGCACGCCGGATGAGGTGAGGGGGAATGAGGAGGTGATTCGGGCGTACCTTGGTGGAGAGAAGGTGGCGGCGTAGCGCGCTCTAAGCCGGTTTTGCTTGCAAGCGCCATGTAAGGAAGGCCCTAACAACCGACTGCTTGATTCCCTCCCCTTCAAGGGGAGGGCTAGGGGCGTAGCAGGGGTTTCGCGGAGTATTGCTCCGCGCCTGCGCAGCCAGCAGCGCTTGCAAGCGCTGCTGTGGGTGGGAATGGGTTTCTGTCGCAAGTAAAGAATGTTCTTCAAGCGCGAAAGAAACCCATCCCCCTCCTAACCTCCCCCTTGAAGGGGGAGGAACGTTCTATATAGGGTGGGACGTCTTTTAGCAGTGAAACAAAAAGTCGTAGAGAACCGTAGCAAAACCTAAGACGAAAAAGCAAAGTACCAACGGAGACAACCCGCATGGCATTCTTCCTCGAAACCCTGATCGGCGGCCTGATGGCCGGCATGCTGTATGCGCTGGTGGCGCTCGGCTTCGTGCTGATCTTCAAGGCGTCCGGCGTGTTCAACTTCGCCCAGGGTGCGATGGTGCTGTTCGCGGCGCTGGCGATGGCGCGCTTCTCCGAATGGCTGCCGCGCTGGTTCGGCGTGGGCCCGGTGCTGGCCAATATCGGCGCCTTCATCATCGCCGGCGCCATCATGTTCGCCGCCGCCTGGCTGATCGAGCGGCTGGTGCTGCGCCACCTCGTCAACCAGGAAGGCGCCACCCTGCTGATGGCCACGCTCGGCATCACCTACTTTCTCGAAGGCGTTGGCCAGATCCTGTTCGGCAACGACATCTACAAGATCAACATCGGCATGCCGAAGGACCCGGTGTTCGCGTTCGAATCCACCTTCCAGGGCGGCATCCTGATCAACAAGGAAGACATCATCGCGGCCGCCATTGCCGCCGCGCTGGTGGCCGGCCTGAGCCTGTTCTTCCAGAAGACCGCCACCGGCCGCGCGCTGCGGGCGGTGGCGGACGACCATCAGGCGGCGCAGTCGATCGGCATTCCGCTCAACCGCATCTGGGTCATCGTCTGGTGCGTGGCCGGGGTGGTGGCGCTGGTGGCCGGCATGATCTGGGGCAGCAAGCTCGGCGTGCAATTCTCGCTGGCGACAGTGGCGCTGCGGGCGCTGCCGGTGGTGATCCTCGGCGGCCTGACCTCCGTGCCCGGCGCCATCCTCGGCGGCCTGATCATCGGCGTCGGCGAGAAGCTGTCCGAAGTCTATCTCGGCCCCTTCGTCGGCGGCGGCATCGAGATCTGGTTCGCCTATGTGCTGGCGCTGGTGTTCCTGCTGTTCCGGCCGCAGGGATTGTTCGGCGAGAAGATCATCGATCGAGTGTAAAGGAAACCCATGCTCTACCGCGAAAACGGCCAGTTCAAGGTCACCTACCGCGCCGACCAGCAGATCTTCCCGATCGCGCAGGACCGCGTCGCCATCGGCCTGCTGATCCTGGCAGCCTTCGTCGTGGTGCCGCTGACGGCGAGCGACTACCTGTTCCGCGCCATCCTCATCCCCTTCCTCATCTTCGCGCTGGCGGCGGTGGGCGTGAACCTGCTGGTGGGCTACTGCGGCCAGATCTCGCTCGGGTCCGGCGCCTTCATGGCGGTCGGCGCGTATGGCGCCTACAATTTTTTCGTGCGCATCCCGGACATGCCGCTGATCCCGGCGCTGATCCTCGGCGGCCTCTGCGCCACCGCTTTCGGCATCCTGTTCGGTCTGCCCAGCCTGCGGGTGCGCGGCCTCTACCTCGCGGTGGCGACGCTGGCGGCGCAGTTCTTCAGCGACTGGATGTTCCTGCGCGTGAAATGGTTCACCAACGATTCGCCGTCGGGCTCGGTATCGGTGTCGAACCTGCAGGTGTTCGGCCTGCCGCTCGACAGCGCCGTCAGCAAGTACCTGTTCTGCCTGTGCGTGCTGGCGGTCATCGGCCTGTTGGCCAAGAACCTGGTGCGCGGCGCCATCGGCCGGCAATGGATGGCGATCCGCGACATGGACGTGGCGGCGGCGGTGATCGGCATCCGGCCGATGTCCGCCAAGCTCTCGGCCTTCGCCATCAGCTCCTTCATCATCGGCGTGGCCGGCGCGCTGTGGGGCTTCGTCTACCTCGGCTCGTGGGAGCCGGCTGCCTTCTCGGTGGACCAGTCCTTCCGCCTGCTGTTCATGGTGATCATCGGCGGCATGGGCTCCATTCTCGGCAGCTTTCTGGGCGCGGCCTTCATCGTGGTGCTGCCGATCCTGCTGAGCCAGATGCTGCCGCTGCTGGCCGGGACGGTGGGGCTGAGCATCTCCACCGCCACCATCTCGCATATCGAACTGATGATCTTCGGCGGTCTGATCGTGTGGTTCCTGGTCGTGGAGCCTCACGGCCTGGCCAAGCTGTGGTCGGTCGGCAAGCAGAAGCTGCGGGTCTGGCCATTTCCGTACTAGCGCTGTTTTACAAGAAGAAGCTGCGGTCCGCCGCAGTCCATTGAGAGTTGGCGCCCGGGAGGCCGGGCTTGATTCGAGGAGAGACACATGAAGATGCGACACCTGGTTCTGGCATCCGCTACGCTGGCCGCGGCGGCCACGACGGTATTCACCAATGCCTACGCGCAGGCGAAGGAGCAGTACGTGCCGGTCCTGTCCTACCGCACCGGTCCCTACGCGCCCAACGGCGTGCCCTGGGCCAACGGCTTCGTCGACTACCTGAAGCTGGTGAATGCGCGCGGCGGCATCAACGGCGTCAAGATCGCCTTCGAGGAGTGCGAGACCGCCTACGACACCGCCCGCAGCGTGGAATGCTATGAGCGCCTGAAGGGCAAGGGCGCATCCTTCGTGCAGCCCCTGTCCACCGGCGCCACCTTCGCCCTGACCGAGAAGGCGCCGCAGGACAAGGTGCCGGTGGTGACCGTCGGCTACGGCCGCAGCGAGAGCGCCGACGGCACCGTGTTCAAGTGGAACTTCCCGGTGGCCGGCACCTACTGGGTCGCCGCCGACGCCATCCTGCAAGCCATCGCCAAGAAGGAAGGCGGCGGCATGGACAAGCTCAAGGGCAAGAAGATCGCCCTGGTCTACCACGACAGCCCGTTCGGCAAGGAACCGATCCCGCTGATGCAGGAACGCGCCCGCCTCAACGGCTTCGACCTGCAGCTGCTGCCGGTCACCGCGCCGGGCGTGGAGCAGAAGGCAACCTGGCTGCAGGTGCGGCAGGCGCGCCCGGACTACGTGGTGCTGTGGGGCTGGGGCGTGATGAACTCCACCGCCATCAAGGAAGCCCAGGCCACCGGCTATCCGCGCGAGAAGATGTACGGCGTCTGGTGGGCCGGCGCCGAGCCGGACGTGAAGGACGTGGCCGACGGCGCCAAGGGCTACAACGCGGTGACCATGCAGCACGGCGCCGAGCCGCAGTCCAAGGTGGTGAAGGACGTCCTGGCGATGGTGCACGACAAGGGCCAGGGCACCGGCCCGCGCGAGGAAGTCGGTCAGGTGCTGTACATGCGCGGCGCGATGAGCGCCATGATCGGCGTGGAAGGCGTGCGCGCCGCCCAGGAACGCTATGGCCGTGGCAAGGTAATGACCGGCGAGCAGGTGCGCTGGGGCCTGGAAAACCTCGACCTGACGCAGGCCAAGCTGGACGCCCTCGGCTTCGCCGGCGTCATGCGCCCGGTGAGCACCTCCTGCACCGACCACATGGGTTCCGCCTGGGCGCGCATCCATACCTGGGACGGCAAGCAGTGGAAGTTTACCTCCGACTGGATCCAGGCCGACGAGCAGATCATCAAGCCGCTGGTGAAGAACACCGCCGCGAAATACGCGCAGGAGAAGAAGCTGACGCCAAGGACGCCGGCGGAGTGTCAGAGCTGAGGAGGTTCCTTCCCCATAAAGGACACTCCTCCATAAAGGACGCCCCTCCCCCTTCAAGGGGGGAGGTTGGGAGGGGGATGGGTTTCTTTTGCAGCCAAAGGACTTTTTTTAAGCGCATCAGAAACCCATCCCCACCCACGAATGCGCTTGCAAGTGCATTCGGCTGCGCAGGCGCGGAGCAGTGCTCCGCGAAACCCCTGCTACGCTCCCAACCCTCTCCCTGAGGGAGAGGGAGTTTCTTTAGAAGAGGAAGGCGTCTCCAGTCGGGCAAGGCAGGTCAACCAACTACCCACCACACCATGCAACCCACCACCGCCATCCTCAACGTCAACGGCATCGAAGTCATCTACAACCACGTCATCCTGGTCCTGAAGGGCGTATCGCTGAAGGTGCCGGAAGGCAGCATCGTCGCCATCCTCGGCGGCAATGGCGCCGGCAAGACCACCACCCTGCGCGCCGTCAGCAACCTGCTGCGCGGCGAGCGCGGCGAAGTGACCAAGGGCAGCATCGAGCTGCGCGGGGAACGGATCGAGAACCTGTCGCCGGCCGACCTGGTGCAGCGCGGCGTGGTGCAGGTGATGGAGGGCCGCCACTGCTTCGCCCACCTCACCATCGAGGAAAACCTGCTGACCGGCGCCTACACCCGGCGCGACAAGGGCGAGGTCGCCGCCAACCTCGACAAGGTCTATACCTACTTCCCGCGCCTGAAGACGCGCCGCACCTCGCAGGCCGCCTACACCTCCGGCGGCGAGCAGCAGATGTGCGCCATCGGCCGGGCGTTGATGGCCAGTCCGCGCATGGTGCTGCTGGACGAACCGTCGATGGGCCTGGCGCCGCAGATCGTGGAGGAAGTGTTCACCATCGTGAAGGACCTGAACCAGAAGGAAAAAGTGACCTTCCTGCTGGCCGAGCAGAACACCGGCATCGCCCTGCGCTATGCCGAGTTCGGCTACATCCTGGAAAACGGCCGGGTGGTGATGGAAGGCCGCGCCGCCGACCTCGGCGCCAACGAAGACGTCAAGGAGTTCTACCTCGGCATGTCGGGCGCCGGCCGCAAGAGCTTTCGCGACATGAAGTTCTACCGCCGCCGCAAGCGCTGGCTGGCCTGATCCCTCTTCTTCTCATGCACGCAAACGCCATGTCCGATCCCACCGATCCGCTCGATCCGCTCGAAACCCGCGACCCGCAGCAGCGCGAGGAAGCTTTGATGCGCGCCCTGCCCGCCTTGGTGGCGCGGGCGCAGGCTGCACCCGGCTGGGCGCGCATCCTGCGCGACATCGACGCCGCCGCCGTCACCGGCCGCGCCGCGCTCGCCAGGCTGCCGGTGACGCGCAAGTCCGACCTGCATGCGCTGCAGCAGGCGGAGCCGCCCTTCGGCGGCCTCACCACCACGCCGGCGCGGCGGTTGCGCCACCTGTTCATGTCGCCCGGCCCGATCTTCGATCCGGAGGGAAGCGCCCAGGACTGGTGGCGCTTCGCCCGGCCGATGCGCGCCATCGGCCTGCGCGCCGGCCATGTCGTGCAGAACTGCTTTTCCTATCACTTCACGCCCGCCGCCTTCATGGCCGAGGGCGGCGCGGCCAGCCTGGGCTGCCCGGTGATCCCGGCCGGCATCGGCCAGACCGAGATGCAAGTGCAGGCGATGGCGGCGCTCAAACCGGATGCCTACGTCGGTACGCCGTCCTTCCTCAAGATCATCATCGAGAAGGCACAGGAAATGGGCGCCGACATCCGCAGCCTGCAACGGGCGCTGGTCGGCGCCGAAGCCCTGCCGCCGTCGCTGCGCGCCTGGCTGCAGGACAACGGCGTGCGGCGGGTGCTGCAGATGTACGGCTCGGCCGACATCGGCAACATCGCCTACGAAACCGAAAGCGACGGCGCGGTCAATCCCGGCATGGTCATGGACGAGGACCTGATCCTGGAAATCGTGCGCCCCGGCACCGGCGACCCGGTGCCGGAAGGCGAGGTGGGCGAGGTGGTGGTCACCTCCTTCAATCCTGATTACCCGCTGATCCGCTTCGGCACCGGCGACCTGTCTGCGGTCCTGCCGGGGCGCTCGCCCTGCGGCCGCACCAATGTGCGCATCCGCGGCTGGATGGGCCGGGCCGACCAGACGACCAAGGTGCGCGGCATGTTCGTGCATCCATCCCAGGTGGCGGAAGTGGTGCGGCGCCACCCGGAGATCGCGAAGGCGCGGCTGGTGGTGTCGGGCGAGATGGCCAACGATGTGATGACGCTGCATTGCGAACTGGCGTCGCCCTCCTCTGAGGCGGGAATGGAAGCGGCGCTGGTGGACACCATGCGCGACGTCACCAAGCTGCGCGGCGAGGTGCGCTTCGTCGGCAAGGGGGAGTTGCCCAACGACGGCAAGGTGATCGAGGATGCGCGCAGCTACAAGTAGCGATGCCCTAAGAACACAACAGTCCTTCGGCTCGCGTTACATCTGGCAATCAGCACGGGAGCGAAACATGAATCCAGTCATCCATTTCGAAATGCCCTACGAGGACCGCGAGCGCATGGCCGCCTTCTACCGTTCCGCCTTCGGCTGGCAGACGCAGATGCTAGGGCCGGAAATGGGCAATTACGTGCTGGCCACGACGACCGAGACCGAGACCGGCGACCGCGGACCGACGCAGCCGGGCGCCATCAATGGCGGCTTCTACGGCAAGCATCCGGACTGGCCGGCCCAGCATCCGTCGGTAGTGATCGGAGTGGATGACATCCGGGCGGCGATGGAGAAGGTTTCGGCGAGCGGCGGGCAGGTGCTGGGCGAGCCGATGGAAATTCCCGGCGTCGGACACTATGTGTCATTCATGGATCCGGAGGGAAACCGGGTCAGCATGCTGCAGCCGCTTCCTCGCGGCTAGCAGCCGGCAAGGAGCACGAGGCAGCTCCCGTCAAGCGCCTCTTTTGCGCTTTCCTGAAGCGCCCGTTCCGCACGGGCCGCTTGCCTACTTGATCAACGCCATCAGCTCCCGGAAGCGTGGATGGCGGCTGTCCTGCAGCCATTCGAACACCACCATCTCGCTGGTCAGAATTTCCGCGCCGGCTGCACGCGCCCGGTCGAGGGCAACCGCCTTGTTGGCCGGATCGCGCGAGCCGACGGCATCGGCGATCAGGCGCGCCGGGCGCCTGCGCGCCAGCAGGCCGAGCACCGTCTGCAGCACGCAGACATGGGCTTCGCAGCCGACAACGATGAACTGGTCGCGGTCGCCGGGAAGCGCCTCCAGGAAAGCCGGCTCGGCGCAGGCGTCGAAGCTGTCCTTCTCCACCACCTGGTTGCACAGCGCATGCAGGTCTGCCACGTTGGGGCCCAGCTTGGCCGGCGTCTGCGCCGTACCGATCACCGGCACGCCGAGCGCGCGCGCCGCCTGGGCCAGGATATGCGCGCGCTGGATCACCTGCTCGCCGGCATGAATGGCCGGCATCAGCCGCTGCTGCAGGTCGATGACGATCAGCGCCGACCGGGAAGCGTCGCACAACGCGGTGGGATTCATGGCGTCTCCTGCTGGATGAGTTTCTTCACGTAAGCCGCGAACAGCTTGCGGCCGTCCTGGCCGAACATGCGGATGCGGCCGGTATGGGTCAGCAGCAGCAGGCCGACGCAATGGCCGAACAGCGCGGTGGTTTCGCGCAGGGCGTCGGCCGGCCCGGCACCGAGTTCCGCCAGCCCCCGCTCCACGCTGGAGAGGGCATCGCGCAGGCGCTGGTTGAGGCGGTCGTTGAGTTCCGGTGTCAGGCCGAGCGGCCGCATTTCCTGGAAATAGTAGAAGCCGAGATCCAGCTCGCGCGGATTTTCCAGGTAGAAGTCGTAGAAGGCGAGCGCATGGCGCTCGACGCGGCGGCGCGGCGAACTGCTGTCGTTGCCGCCGTGATGCACGGCTTCGTTGAGGCGGTCGAGCGACTGCAGCAGCAGCTCGCCGTAGATGTCTTCCTTGCTCGGGTAATGGTTGTAGAGGGCGCTGGCGGCATAGCCTGCTTCGGCGGCGATGGCGCGCATGTTGGCGCCGAGCAGCCCTTCCTTTTCGAACACCCGGCGCGCCGCATCCAGGATCATCTGGCGCTTGAGCTCGTTGACGGCGCGCAGCCGGGTCCCGCGCGGATGCGCCGCCGCGGCGTCTCCTTCGACGCGGTTTTCTGCGAGTGCGACTGTTTTCTTCATGCGCCGACTTTAGCATGGCGCCGCGGGTTTGCGCGGCCTCGAATGAACGTTTGACATTTCAATGAACGGCGTTCATATTTTTGCGAACATTATCCAAACAAGGAGACCGCCATGTTCATGTCGTCCGCCGAGTACCGCGAATCCCTCCGCCGCTTCAAGCCGCGCGTCTATCTCGATGGCCGGCGGGTGGAGTCGGTGGCCGACGAACCCGGCTTCGCGCCCGGCATCAATGCCCTCGGCGTGACCTACGACTATGCGCTGAAGGAGCAATACGCGCCCCTGATGCGGGCGGTGCAGCAGACCTCCGGCAAGGAAGTCAACCGCATGCTGCACATTTGCACCGAGAACGGCGACCTGCTCAACAAGCTGGAAGCGGTTCGCCTGCTGTGCCAGGAAACCGGCTGCGCCCAGCGCTATCTCGCCACCGACGCCCTCAACGCCATCTTCCAGGTGGCGCACCGCATCGACGCCGACAAGGGCACCGGCTACCGCCAGCACATCGTCAACTATATTCACGAGGTGCAGGACCGCGACCTGTCGCTCGGCATCGCCATGACCGATGCCAAGGGCGACCGCAGCAAGCGTCCGCACGAGCAGGCCAATCCCGATGCCTACCTGCACATCGTCGAGCGCAGCGCGAAGGGCATCGTCATCTCCGGCACCAAGGCCATCGTCACCGGCGCGCCCTACATGCATGAGTTCCTCGTCATGCCCTGCCGAAACATGAGCGAGCAGGATGCCGATTTCGCCGTCTGCTGCGCCGTGCCCTGCGACGCGCCGGGCCTGACCATCATCGCCCGCCCGGCGGGACGGCCGGGCGAGAAGGCGGCGCTGTTCTCCAACAAGTTCGGCCAGTCCACCGGCGTGCTGGTGTTCGACAGGGTGTTCGTGCCGTGGGAGCGGGTGTTCTATGCCGGCGAATGGGAGCACTCCAGCTTCATGACCTATCAGTACGCCACCCATCACCGCCAGACCTGCATCGCCGCCCGCGCCGGCTTCGGCGACCTGCTGATCGGCGCCGGCGCCCTGATGTGCGAAGCCAACGGCTTCGACCCGGCGAAGGAAACCCATTTGCGCGAGCAGATGGTGGAGCTGATCAAGATCACCGAAGGCTTCTATGCCTGCGGCGTGGCGGCCTCGGTCTACGCGGCCAAGGACGAGGCTTCCGGCGTGTTCGTGCCGGACGCGGTCTTCGCCAACATCGGCAAGCTGCTGCTGGCCACCCAGATCTATGACATGCACCGCATCGCCCACTACGTGTCCGGCGGCCTGATCGTCACCCTGCCCGGCCCGGATGAGGACCACAACCCGGCCACCGAGGCGGTGCTGGCCGACGTGCTGCGCGCCAATCCGGACGTGCCCTACGAAAAGCGGATACAGACCGCCCGCTTCATCGAGGACCTGACCGCCTCCTACCAGGGCGGCTGGTATTCGGTGATCAGCCTGCACGGCGGCGGCTCCCCGGCGGCGATGAAGCAGGAGATCTACCGGAACTATCCGGTGGGGAACAAGGTGGAACTGGTGGAGCGGCTGATGGAACGCGGCGTGGTGGACGACCCGCGCCGGCCGATCACGAGCAACCGCCAGCCGGGCAAGTGCTGCTCGACCGGTTGCACGGCGCCGGGGCAGCCGATGATGGTGGAGTTGCCGGTTTCGAGGAAAAAACCGGATTGAAGGAGAGAATGGATGGGGGCGGGCCTTCGGCGGCCGAGCGCCCTGCCTTTATCCGTCGGCGTCAATCCCGCTTGATGTTCTTGTCCGGCGAGACGGTGGGCGGATTGTTCACCACCTCGTCCACCCCATGCATGCCGCGCATGTCGGTATCCACCTGCCCGTTCTTCAGGTCCTCGTAGGCCTGCTTGATGTCATCCCGCTTCGGGCCCGGCTGCGACGCCTGGCTGTCCTCCGATTCGTCGCGCTCGTGCGGCATGCGCGGCGTGGATTCGTCGCGGGCGGGGCGGCTGGTCCTGACCTCGAGTTGCTTCGATGCAGTGCTCATGGCTGTCCTTGGTATCGGGTTGGCAATACCGGTTCGAACCCGCTGAGCGGCAAAGATTCCCTCAACTGAGCAGCACGGCAACTTGCCCATGCCTTCAAGCATGGCGTTTCATCCCTTTCCGGTTGCTGCCTCGTCAGCAGTGGCGCGCTCGCAGTATTGACCATTCCGGAACCCTGCTTTGACTGGCGAATTTCCTTGCAGCCGGCAAGTTTCCGGAAATACAGTTTAGTGACCCGCGTGTGTCGATCATTTTCCTGCCGCGCTCCATCAACGCGGTGTGGCCGCGGCTCTCTCTTACGGTCACAAGCATGCTGATTCCATCATCTTTTTACGGACGCTACAAAGCGGTTTTAACCCGAAGTCGCGCAAGCCTGCGTCACCTCGCGCGCGGCGGGCAATGGAATGAAGCCATCGGCGCTGAGCACGCAGTGGATACCGCAAACTGTCCGGGCCTGATCGTCCTGCATGGCCCAAGCCGGCTGCTTGGCGACAGCTCGCATTTTCATTGCTATGTTCATCTGCAGCAGATCCTCGATGCCCTATCGGATGGAGGGCTGCCTGCCGCAGTCCAGCCGGAAATCTTCCATCGATCCCTGCAGACTGCCTGGGGCGTTCTGGGCCTTCTTTCTCAGCCCAATGTGATGTGGCTTCATCCAAAAGAGCGGCATGAACCCTTCCTGAAAGCGTGCCTCCAGTATTGGGACGTTTTGCTTCAGGAAGGAGAGCGGTATTCGAATGGCTCGACTACCGGGCAGGGTTTGTGGGCCATGCACACCAACCTCAAGTATGTTCTGGCGAACAGCGGATTCAGCATCGAGCTGCTGAACGCGCCTTTACCTGCCGGCGGACTGGCGGATTTGTTGAGAAGGGGCGGCTTCGACTTCAGCGGTGCCAGTTATGAACCGGCACCCGATCGAAGTTGAAACCTGGGCGCAATACCTTGCGCCTCTTGATTGTCGATCTGCACGGGCGGGACGGCGAATCAAGGCCTCGGTTGACGGGTCTGATGTTCATCGCTTTCATCGGCATCGGTTTTCCCCCTGGATGGCGCCAAAAATAACGTGAACCGCTCAGGCCCCCTCGACGATGAACAACCGGCCGATGGAATTGGCCTGGCGTATCTCCCGCGCCCTGGTGTACTCCACCGAGTCGTACCAGGTGCGGGCCTGTTCCAGCGAAGGAAACTCCACGATCACGGTGCGCCAGCCGTCGTTGTGGCTGTCGTCGCCGCCTTCGAGCTGCACCCGCTGCCCGCCGCGCGCGATGAATTGCCCGCCGTACTGGGCGACGGCCGGAGTCGACAGCGCCCGGTAGCCTTCATAGTCGACCGGGTTGGTGACCTGGATTTCGGCCACCACGTAAGCTTTCTTCATACCGTGCTCCTTCACGTCCGGCCGCAGATACGGGCGCGGGCCGCCTCGTATTCCTGCTTCAGGCGGTCCACCACCTCGGCGACGCTCGACACGTCGTCCATCAGGCCGACACCCTGGCCGGCGCCCCAGATGTCGCGCCAGGCCTTGGCCTTGCTGCCGCCGCCGGAAGCGAAGTTCATGGTCGACTTGTCGGCGGTCGGCAGGTTGTCCGGGTCGAGGCCGGCGGCGACGATGGACTTCTTCAGGTAGTTGCCGTGCACGCCGGTGAACAGATTGGTATAGACCACGTCGGCGGCCGAGGATTCGAGGATGGCCTGGCGATAAGCTTCGTCGACATTCGATTCCCTGGTGGCCAGCCAGCGCGAGCCGATGTAGGCAAAGTCGGCGCCCATGGCCTGCGCCGCGAGGATGGCATCGCCGGTGGCGATGGAGCCGGACAGGGCGATCGGTCCCTGGAAGAACTTGCGCACCTCGCCCACCAGCGCGAACGGCGACAGCGTGCCGGCATGGCCGCCGGCGCCGGCCGCCACCAGGATCAGGCCGTCCACTCCCGCCTCCAGCGCCTTCTGTGCATGGCGGATGGAGATCACGTCGTGCATGACGATGCCGCCATAGCTGTGGATGGCATCCAGCATTTCCCTCGGCGGCGCGCGCAGGCTGGAAATGATGATGGGAATGCGATGCTTCACGCAGACTTCGACATCATGCTCGAGGCGGTTGTTGGACTGGTGCACGATCTGGTTCACCGCGATCGGCCCGATCTTCGCTTCCGGATTCCGCTCCTTGAACTCGGCCAGCTCGGCCTGGATCTCGGTCAGCCAGGTGTCGAGCAGCTCGGCCGGCCGCGCATTCAGCGCCGGGAAGGAGCCGACGATGCCGGCCTTGCACTGCGCTTTGACCAGGGCCGGGCCGCTGGCGATGAACAGCGGCGAGCCGATGACGGGAAGACTGAGGTTTTGCAGCACGGGGGGCAGGGACATGGCGGCCTCGCGGTTGTCGTGGGTTGTCGTGGAATGGGAAAGCAGATTATAAGAGCAAAAAAGAACGGTCGTGCTGGAATGCGGCGTCTAATTTTTTGCAGGCGCTGTCATTGTTTCAGGCATCGACCAGCGCGTCGCCTTCCACCGCCGCCGCGCCTGCCTTCACCAGCTGCGCCACCACCCACTCGGAAAGCGCGCCCATTTCCTTGCCGATGAAGCGTCGGTTGGTCTCTCGCAGCAGCGGCATGCCGGCAAGCATCGCCGGCACTTCCCCCAGCGGAATGCGCTTCTTGTCCAGCAGCAGGAACTTGAGCAATACCTTGGCCGCCTTGGTGGCGTTGCGCGCCGGGTCGGCTTCGAAGTAATCGAGGACGGCGTAGGCCTTCTTCAATGCCGTCCCGATGTCGGTGAACGGCGCGCCATGGCCGGGGATGACCAGCCGCACTTCGAGGCCGGCGATCAGGTCCAGGGTGGCGCGGGCATCGGCAAAGCCGGGCTGGCCTTCGAGCTCGGGGAAGATGATGCCGAAACCGTTTTCCCACAGCGCGTCGGCGGAGATGAGAATGCCTTCCTGCTCGCAGTGCAGGATGAGCGAATGCGGGTCGTGCCCGGGCGAAGCCAGCGCCCGCCAGTCGAGATCGCCCAAACGCAGCACGTCGCCCGGCGCGTAGGTGTCGTCGAAGCCGAATCGCTCGCATTGCTGGCCGGTGGCGCGATAGGTCAGCGCCTCCTCGTCCCAGTCGAGCACCTTGCCGGCCTCGTCGGCGGGAATCGTGGTGCGGCTGGCGTAGGCGCGCTGCAGCGCGGCGTTGCCGCCGCAGTGGTCGGAATGCAGGTGGGTATTGACGATGCGGTCCAGCCGCCGGCCGCCGAGCGCATGGCGCACCAGGGCCAGCGTCTGGTTTGCATGGCTGACGTAGCCGGTGTCGACGATGGCGGTCTCGTTCCGGCCGAGGAAGACGATATTGTTCGAGGACAGCCAGCCGCGCTCGAACACGCGCATCGTCGGCGGCAGCTTCATCGCTTCATCTGAAAGGCGAGGGAAATCCTGGCGAACTCCACCAGCAGGTCCTGGCTGCCGGCGTTGAAGGTGGCGAAGGCATTGCCGGTGCGCACCACCAGGCGCGGCGGGAACAGCCAGGTGAGGTAGGGAATGCCGATCATCTTGGCGCCGCGCACGTCGCGCCACTCGACCCGCTTGTCGTAGAGCCAGCTCTGGCTGATGCCGCGCTCGTCGATGGCCGTGCGGGAGCGCAGGAACCAGTAATAGCTCACGCCCAGCATCAGCGCCGAGCCTAGCAGCAGCATCTTGATGCCGAAGCCGTACTGCATGATCGGAAAGCGCAGCGCCACGCTGACGCCGTAGCCGGCGAGGACCAAGGTGACCACGGTGGCGAGCACCTTGAAGCCCGCGCTGTAGGCGGGACCGGCGACGGATTTTTCGGGTTGATAGAACTGCATGGCGATAGGAGCGATAGGAAGGTGAATGTCAGGCGGACGGCTTGGGCTGGCGCTGCTGGCCCGGCTGCACGCGCGCCGCCTCGATGAAGGCGGGTGAATCGAAGAAGGCATCGCCGCGCAGCCAGGCCTGCAGCATGTCGGTCGCGTCCAGTCCCCAGAAGATGCGATTATCCACCACCGCGGTCGGCACGCCAAACACGCCGGCGGCGATCGCCGCGTCGCCGTTGGCGCGCAACGCCTGCTTGACTTCCGGCGCCTCCAGCCGGGCCGGCTCCACCCTCATTTCCTGCAGCAGTTCCTGCCATGCCGACTCGTCGGCGGGCAGCCGGCCGTCGCGCCAGACGAAGCGGAACAGGCGCAGCACCGCCTCGCGCGTACTGCCGAGCGCCGCGCACAGGCGCAGCAGCGGCAGCGGGTTGAAGGGATGGTGCGGCGGCATCGTGATGGGGATGCCATGCCGGTGCGCCAGCCAGGCGCAATGTTCGTAGGTCCAGGTGCGCTTGGGGCCGATCTCCGCCGGCCCGCGGAAGTCCCAGTGGTTCAACAGTCCGGCGAACAGCAGCGGCCGGCAGGCAATGTCGGCCTCGCCGTCGAGCGTGTGCAGCAGCTCCGCCTGCAGGTAGGAAAACGGGGAAATGAAATCGAAATACCAGTCGACCTGCTTCTTCATGTTGCCTCCTTGGTTGGACTTGCATGTGCCCCGCCTGGCTGAGTTCAGCGCTCGGGCCGGCGCCGCCTCTCGATCGCCCGCCACACCGCGCGCTTCTCGTCCTCGCTCGCCATGCCCCAGGCGGCAATCTCGTCGATCGTGCGCTGGCAGCCCTGGCACAGGCCGGTGCGCTCATCCATGCGGCAGATGTTGATGCAGGGCGAGGGCACCGGACCGCCGTCCTGGCGCGGATCGAAATGCTTCATGCCGCCTCGCGCAGCGCCACGTCGGCCACGGGCGCGCCGGTCATGGCCTGCAGCTCCCGCGGCGTGAGCTTGAACACCGCATGCGGATGGCCGGCGGCAGCCCACAGGCTGTCTAGCCGGAACAGATCTTCATCGAGCAGCATCACCGTCTTTTCCAGATGGCCGATGGGGCACACGCCGCCGATGGCGTAGCCGATGCGCTGCTTCACGAACTTCGCATCGGCGCGGCCGAGCGCGCCGACGATGGCAGCGACCTTGGTCTCATCCACCCGGTTGGCGCCGCTGGCCACCACCATGACCGGCGCATCGTCAGACAGGCGGCGGAAGACGATGGACTTGGCGATCTGGGCGATGTCGCAGCCGAGGCCGGCGGCGGCCTCGGCCGAGGTCTTGCCGGTGCCGGGCAGCATCACCACCGGCCGCTCATGGCCAAGGGCGGCGAGCAGGCCGGCGACGCGGCGGGCGCTGTCGGGCAGCGGTGCGCCGGCGTGGATGCCGGACGAGGTTTCTGTGTGCATCATGTCCTGGTAATTCATCGCTTATGGTGTGACGTCATTGTCTTGCAGCGCCTCGGCGACGAGGCGCTTGAGTTCCGGCAGCAGTTCCCGCTCGAACCAGGGATTGGCCGGCCACCATGCCTGGTTGCGCGGGCTGGGGTGCGGCAGCGGCAGGAACTCGGGCAGGTAATCGCGCCAGGCCGCCACCGTCTCGGTGAGTGTCGGCCGGTTCCTGCCGCGCAGCGCGAACAGCTGCGCATGGCGGCCGATGAGCAGCGTCAGCCGCACCTGCGGCAACCGTTCCCGCAGCGGCGCATGCCAGCGCGGCGCGCATTCCGGGCGCGGCGGCAGGTCCCCGCTTCTGCCCTTGCCGGGATAGCAGAAGCCGGTGGGCAGGATGGCGACCCGGTCCGGATCGTAGAAAACATCCGCATCCATGCCCAGCCAGTGGCGCAGGCGCCGGCCGGAAGCGTCATTCCAGGGAATGCCGGTGTCATGCACCTTGCGCCCCGGCGCCTGGCCGATGATCAGCAGCCGCGCGCTTTCCGCCGCCTGCACCACCGGCCGCGGGCCGTGCGGCAGGTGCGCCTCGCACAGGCGGCAGGCGCGCACTTCCTGCAGCAGCGGAATCAGCCTGCCAGTCGGCGCCATGCCCTGCCGCCCTTCTACGCCGCGCGCTTGGCGGCAATGGCGTTGCCGGCGCGGCTGACCGCCTTGCGTCCGAGATGGCTGGAGATGAACTGGCCGGCATCCACCACCCGGTCGAAGTCGATGCCGGTCTCAATGCCGAGGCCGCGCAGCATGTAAAGCACATCCTCGGTCGAGACGTTGCCGGTGGCGCCCTTGGCATACGGGCAGCCGCCGAGGCCGGCAACCGAGGAATGGAAGATCGACACGCCCACCTCCAGGCTGGCGTAGATGTTGGCCAGCGCCTGGCCGTAGGTGTCGTGGAAGTGGCCGGACAGGCGCTCCAGCGGGAACTCGGCGGCGGCGCGCTCCATCACCCGCTGTACCTGGCGCGGCGTGGCCACGCCGATGGTGTCGGCGATGTCGATCTCGTCGCAGCCGAGTGCCTTCAGCCGCCGCACCACGTCCGCCACGCTCTCCACCGGCACCTCGCCCTGATACGGGCAGCCCATGGCGCAGCTGATGCTGCCGCGCAGGCGCATGCCGTGCTGCTTGGCGGCGGCCGCCACCTCGCGGAAGCGCTCGATGGATTCGGCAATCGAGCAATTGATGTTCTTCTGCGAGAACGCTTCCGACGCCGCGCCGAAGATCATCACCTCGTCGGCCCTGGCTGCCAGCGCCGCCTCGAAGCCCTTCATGTTCGGCACCAGCGCCGAATACACCACGCCCGGCTTGCGCCGGATGCGCGCCATCACCTCGGCCGAAGTCGCCATCTGCGGCACCCATTTCGGCGAGACGAAGGAAGCGGCTTCGATGTTGGCGAAGCCGGCATCGGTGAGGCGGTCCACCAGCTCGACCTTCACGTCGGCCGGGATGGTTTCCTTTTCGTTCTGCAGCCCGTCGCGCGGGCCGACCTCGACGATCTTGACTCGGTCGGGCAGGTTCATGTCGTTTCCTTTCCTGATTTCCTGAATACCTCAGGCGGCCTTGAAGGCCAGCAGCTGCGCGCCTTCGGCCACCTGGTCGCCGACGGCGTACAGCAGTTCCTCCACCATGCCGTCGCTCGGGGCGGCGATGGTGTGTTCCATCTTCATCGCTTCCATCACCAGCAGCGGCGCGCCCTTCACCACCGCCCGGCCCTTCTCCGCCAGCACCGCCACGATCTTGCCCGGCATGGGCGCGGTCAGGCGGCCGCCCTCGGCTTCATGCTCGCCGGCATGGGCCAGCGGGTCGCGGTAAGTGAGCAGCGCATGCCGGCCATGGGTGAACACGTGCAGGCTTTCGCCTTCGCGCACCACGCTGCCGCGCAGGGTGGCGTCGCCCAGGCGCACGGTGAGCGCCGGCCCGTCCTGTTTCAGCAGGCTCAGGGAAGCGGCATCGCCGTCTTCCAGCAACAGCCAGCCGGAGGATTGGTAACCGATGGCGATCTCATGGCTGCCAGCGTCGTCGTCGAAGCGGAAGCGGCGGCGCAGCATGCCGTTCAGGCGCCAGCCAGCGGCATCGCTCCAGGGGTCGTTGGCTGCGGCCGGCCGCTCGCCGGCCAGCAGGAAGGCTGCCGCCAGCGCCAGCACCGCTTTACTCGCCGGCTGCGGCGGCGGGAACAGCGCGGCATGATGGCGCTCGATCAGGCCGGTATCGAGGTCGGCGGTGGCGAAGGGCTGGCTTTGCACCAGGCGCTGCAGGAAGGCGACGTTGCTGGACAGGCCGACCACCTCGTAGCCGGCCAGCGCCTGGCTCATGCGCGCCAGCGCTTCCTCGCGGTCGCGGCCCCAGACGATGAGCTTGGCGATCATCGGGTCGTAGAACGGCGAAATGGCGTCGCCCTCGCGCACGCCGGCGTCGATGCGCACCGCCGCAGGCAGGCCGAGCGCGGCGCCAATCGAGAACTCGACCGCCGCCGGCGTGCGCAGGTGGTGCAGCGTGCCGGTGGACGGCAGGAAGCCCTTCTCCGGATTCTCGGCATAGATGCGCGCTTCCAGCGCATGGCCGTGGATGGTGAGTTCTTCCTGCTTTTTGGGCAGCGCTTCGCCGAATGCGACCCGCAGCTGCCACTCCACCAGGTCCAGGCCGGTGATCATTTCGGTGACCGGATGCTCCACCTGCAGCCGGGTGTTCATTTCCATGAAGTAGAAGGAGCCGTCCTCGCCGTTACGACTTTCTTCTGCGATGAATTCCACCGTGCCGGCGCCGACATAGCCGACCGCCTTGGCCGCCGCCACCGCCGCCTCGCCCATGGCGCGCCGGCGCTCCTGCGTCATGCCGGGCGCCGGCGCTTCCTCCAGCACTTTCTGGTGGCGGCGCTGCACCGAGCAGTCGCGCTCGAACAGGTAGACGCAGCCGCCCTGGCCGTCGGCGAAGACCTGGATCTCGATATGGCGCGGGCGAGTCAGGTATTTTTCCACCAGCACCTTGTCGTCGCCGAAACTGCTGCTGGCCTCGCGCTTGCAGGAGGCGAGCGCGTCGATGAAGTCGGCGCTTTTTTCAACGATGCGCATGCCCTTGCCGCCGCCGCCGGCGCTGGCCTTGAGCAGGACGGGGTAGCCGATGGCATCGGCCTGCTCGCGCAGGAAGGCCGGGTCCTGGTTGTCGCCGTGGTAGCCGGGCACCAGCGGCACGCCGGCTTTTTCCATCAGCGACTTGGCGGCCGACTTGGAGCCCATGGCGCGGATGGCCCCGGCCGGCGGGCCGATGAACACCAGACCCGCTTTCGCGCAGGCTTCGGCAAATTCCTCGTTCTCGGAGAGAAACCCGTAGCCGGGATGGATGGCCTGGGCGCCGGTGGCCAGCGCCGCCGCGATGATCCGGTCGCCGCGCAGGTAGCTCTCGCGCGCCGGCGCCGCACCGATGGGCACCGCTTCGTCGCACACCGCCACATGGCGGGCATTGGCATCGGCCTCGGAGTAGACGGCGACGGTCTGGATGCCGAGCCGCTGCGCGGTGGCGGCGACGCGGCAGGCGATTTCTCCACGGTTGGCGATCAGGATCTTGGTGAACATGTCTCTCTTTTCCGTTGGCGGTTTGTTGTGGTGGACTGCTGTTCCGGGTGGTGCGGCGATGTCTTGCTGGTGTGGCTGGGTCTTTCGTTTCCTGGTTTTCTCAAACTTGTTGCTTGCCGTGCAGCGCCAGGTAGATCGCTTCCATGACGGCTTCGGTCTGATTCAGTATGTCGTGATTCCAGAAACGCAGCAGGCGGAATCCGGCTGCCTGCAGGGTTTGGGTTCGTTGCGTGTCGTAGGCTGCTGCTTCCATGTGCTGGGAGCCGTCCGCTTCTACGACCAACTTATGTTCCAGACAGACGAAGTCGAGCATGTAGTGCTGGAAGGGGTGCTGGCGCCGGAAGCGCGCCCCAAGCTGGTTGCTGCGCAAGCGCTGCCACAGCAGGCGCTCGGCGTCGGTCATGTTGCTGCGCAGGGAGCGGGCTGCGGGTTTCAATGCGGGGTTGGATTGACCTTGCATGGGGCTCCTTGAGGGGTTAGCAATACCAGCTACCGATCCCTTCCGATTGAAGGAAAGGGATTTTCATTATTGTTCACCTTACTTATTGTTTCGCTTGCAAGCGCAACGTGGCGAGCTTTCAACTGCTAACTACTTAGTCCCCTCCCCTTCAAGGGGAGGGTTAGGGTGGGGATGGGTTTCAGGGGCGCTTAGAGTACGATTCTTTAATCGCGGAAGAACCCCATCCCCCTCCCAACCTCTCCCTTGAAAGGGGAGGAGTCTCCGTTGCTGCGCAGGCGCGAAGCAGTGCTCCGCGATTTTCCTGCTAGCCCTCAGTCACACTGCACTTCGCATCCCGCACCGTATGCTTCGCATGCAGCCCCAGCTTCTCCATCAACTGCGCATCCGCATCCGCCTCCGGATTGCCCGTCGTCAGCAGCTTGTCGCCATAGAAGATGGAGTTCGCCCCCGCCAGGAAGCACAGCGCCTGCACCGCCTCGCCCAGCTCGCGCCGCCCTGCCGACAAGCGTACCCGCGCCGTCGGCATGGTGATGCGCGCCACCGCAATCGTGCGCACGAATTCCAGCGGGTCCAGCTTGTCGCTGCCATGCAGCGGCGTGCCTTCCACCTGCACCAGGTTGTTCACCGGCACCGATTCCGGGTACGGTTCCATGTTGGCCAGCTGCGCCACCAGGCCGGCGCGCTGCAGCCGGCTCTCGCCCATGCCGACGATGCCGCCGGAGCAGACCTTGATGCCGGCGCCGCGCACCCGGCCCAGCGTATCCAGGCGGTCCTGGTAGTCACGGGTGGTGATGATGTTGCCGTAGTACTCCGGCGAGGTGTCGAGGTTGTGGTTGTAGTAGTCCAGGCCGGCGTCCTTCAGGCGCTGCGCCTGCGCTTCTTCCAGCATGCCCAGCGTGGCGCAGGTTTCCAGGCCGAGCGCCTTTACCTCGCGCACCATTTCCTCGACGTGTTCCAGGTCGCGGTCCTTCGGCGCGCGCCAGGCGGCGCCCATGCAGAAGCGGGTGGCGCCGCTGTCCTTGGCCTGCTTGGCTGCCGCCAGCACGGTGTCGAGCGGCAGGATCTTCTGCGCTTCGACGCCGGTGTCGTAGCGGGCGGCCTGCGGGCAGTAGCCGCAGTCTTCCGGGCAGCCGCCGGTCTTGATCGACAGCAGCGTGGCCAGTTCCACCTCGCTCGGATCGAAATGCTGGCGGTGCACCTGCTGCGCCTGGTACAGCAGGTCGTGGAACGGCAGGTTGAACAGCGCCAGCACCTGCTCCACCGGCCAGCGCTGCGAAGCGGCATCGGCGGGCGGGGTGGATTTGTGGGCGTGGAACGTGATCGGTTGCGACGACATAAACAGCTTCCTTCAGATCAAGGTGAAACGGCATGCCCGGCGGCAGGCCAGCCGGGCAGCAGGGAGAAATCGAGATGCGGCAGGGCCGCTTCGGGCGATGCCTGCGGCAGGCGCGGCACGCAGCCGAGCAGCGGCGCGGGCAGCCGCTGCCTGAGTGCTTCCAGATTGGCCTGCATGTGGCTCATCTGCGGATCGACCACGTTGGCGGCCCAGCCGGCGAGCGTCAGGCCGCGGGCGGCAATGGCCTCGGCGGTCAGCAGCGCATGGCTGATGCAGCCCAGGCGCAGGCCGACGGTCATCACCACCGGCAGGCCGAGGCGCTGCGCCAGGTCGGCGGTGTCGAACGTATCGGTCAGCGGCACGCGGAAGCCGCCGACGCCCTCCACCACAACCGCGTCCGCCTGCTCGGCGATGCGGCGGTAACAGGACAGGAGGTGGTCCGGGTCGATCGTCACGCCTTCCAGGGCGGCGACGATATGCGGCGCCGCCGGCTGGCGCATCAGATAGGGCGTGGTCAATTCGCGCGGCAGGGTCAGGGTGGCGGCGCGGGCCAGGCTGTCCACATCCTCGTTGAACCAGCCGCCATTGCGCTCCTCGCAGCCGGCGGCGACCGGCTTCATGCCGGCAGCCTTCAGGCCGGTGCGGCCGAGCGCATGCAGCAGGGTGCTGGCGATCAGCGTCTTGCCGATCTCGGTATCGGTGCCGGTGACGAAATACGCGGGTATGTTCCGCATTCAGGCCTCCATCGCGTCGAGCCGGTTGACGGCCGCTGCCAGCCGCGCCACGTCATCGGCCGTGTGGCTGGCCGAGAGGGTGATGCGCAGGCGGGCGGTATCGGCCGGCACGGTGGGCGGGCGGATCGCCGGCACCCAGAAGCCTTCCTCGGCCAGGGCGGCGGCGGCATCCAGCGCCGGCTGGTTGGCGCCGATGACCACCGGCTGGATCGGCGTGTCGGAATCCATCAGCGTCCAGCGCTTCAACCGCAGCGATTCGCGCAGCAGGCGGGTGCTGGCCGTCAGGCGGGCGCGGCGCTGCCGGCCTTCCTCGCCGCCGATCAGCTCCAGGCTGGCCAATACCGCATGGGCGACGGCCGGCGGCGCGGCGGTGGTGTAGATATAGGGACGGGCGCGCTGCACCAGCCAGTCGGCCACGGTTTCATGCGCGGCGACGAAGGCGCCGCCGACGCCGGCCGCCTTGCCGAGCGTGCCCATGTAGACGATGTGCGGCGAACGCAGGCCGAGATGCTCCAGCGCGCCGCGGCCGTTCTCGCCGAGCACGCCGAAGCCGTGGGCGTCGTCGATCACCAGCCAGGCGCCGTGGCGCTCGCAGAGCTCCAGCAGGCGCTTGAGCGGGGCAAGGTCGCCATCCATGCTGAACACGCTGTCGGTCACCACCAGCTTGTTCTTGGCATGGCTGGCGCCGAGCAGGTCGGCCAGCGCGGCGGTGTCGCCATGCGGATAGATTTTGACCGCCGCCCGCGACAGGCGCGCGCCGTCGATCAGCGAGGCATGGTTGAGCGCTTCGGAAAAGATTTCGCCGTCGGCGCCGGCCAGGGCGGCGAGCATGGCGAGATTGGCCATGTAGCCGGTGCAGAAGGTCAGCGCGCGCGGCGATTCGATGTGCGGCGCCATGAATTCGGCCAGCCGGTCTTCCAGGATCTGGTGCGCCAGCGAATGGCCGCTGATGAGATGCGAAGCGCCGCTGCCGGCGCCGTAGCGCGAGGCGCCCTCCCGAAGCGCGTTGATCAGCGCCGGATGGTTGGCCAGGCCGAGATAGTCGTTGCTGCAGAAGGCCAGCATGGGCCGGCCGTCCACGGTGAGGTGCGGCGCGCACGGCGTTTCCACGGTGCGCCGGCGGCGGCGCAGCCCGCGTTCGTCGAGTTGCCGCATTTCCTGCTGCAGCCGGTCGAGCAGTTCCATCGTCATTGTGCAATCACCTTGTCGAACACCGCATGCAGCCGGGTGCCCAGCAGCATGCTTTCTTCCTCATCCAGGATGTAGGGCGGCATCAGGTAGACGGTGCGCCCGATCGGCCGGATGAGCAACTCCTGTTCCAGCGCGGCGGTGAAGAAGCGGCGCGAGAAGGTTGCGGCCGCGGCATCGTCCAGCACCGCGTCGAAGGCCCAGATCATACCGCGCCGGCGGAAGTGGGCCACGCTTCGGTGCTGTGCCAGCGGCTGCAGCGCCTGCGTCAGGCGCTCGGCGCGCTCGCGGTTTTTCGCCAGCACGTCGTCTTCCTCGAAGATGGCGAGGGTGGCGAGCGCGGCGCGGCAGGCGAGCGGATTGCCGGTGTAGGAATGCGAATGCAGGAAGCCGCGGGTGACGTCGGCATCGTAGAAGGCCTGGTAGATGGCATCGCGCGTCATCACCAGCGACAGCGGCAGGTAGCCGCCGCTGATGCCCTTGGACAGGCAGACGAAGTCGGGCCGGATGCCGGCCTGCTCGCAGGCGAAGAAGGTGCCGGTGCGGCCGCAGCCGACGGCGATTTCGTCGGCGATCAGGTGCACCCGGTGCCGGTCGCAGGACTCGCGCACCAGCTTCAGGTAGAGCGGATCGTGCATCGCCATGCCGGCGGCGCACTGCACCAGCGGCTCGACGATGACGGCGGCGATCCGGCCTTCGCGCTGCTGCAGCAGGCTGTCCAGCTCGGCGGCGGCGCGGCGCGCGACATCCTCGGCGCGCTCGCCTTCCTGCGCCAGGCGGGCATCGGGCGAGGCCGCCACATGCGCCTGCCGCAGCAGCGGGCCGTAGGCGTCGCGGAACAGGGTGACGTCGGTCACCGCCAGCGCGCCGATGGTCTCGCCGTGATAGCTGTTCTTCAGGCAGACGAATTCCCGCCGTTCCGACTCGCCGCTGTTGCGCCAGTAATGGAAGCTCATTTTTAGCGCGATTTCCACCGCCGAGGCGCCGTCGGAGGCGTAGAAGCAGTGGCCGAGTTCATGACCGGTCAGCGCCGCCAGCTTTTCCGAGAGTTCGATCACCGGCTCATGGGTGAAGCCGGCCAGCATCGCATGCTCCAGCCGCTCCAGCTGATCGCGCAGCGCGGCATTGATGCGCGGGTTGGCATGGCCGAACAGGTTCACCCACCAGGAACTGATCGCATCCAGGTAGCGCCGGCCGTCGGTATCCACCAGCCAGGCGCCGCGGCCATGGCTGATCGGGATCAGCGGCATGGTTTCGTGGTGCTGCATCTGGGTGCAGGGGTGCCATACGCTTTGGAGGCTGCGGGTGATCCAGGAGGGATGGGTGGTGGACATGGGTGGTGCTGGGTTGCTTGTGGTGTGGTTGGGAATTAGTTGATTACGGAGAGTTGGCGCTAGTTGCTCCCTCCCCCTCAGGGGGAGGGTTAGGGTGAGGGTGGGTTTCCAGCGTGACTAAAGAACATCGTTTAAGTGCGCCAGAAACCCATCCCCACCCTAACCCTCCCCTTGAAGAGGAGGGGACTGGGTAGTCAGGCCTTGAACCTCACCCACGGTCCCGCTTGCAAGCGGGACCGGCTTCGCAGGCGCGGAGCAGTGCTCCGCGAATTCCCTGCTACGCCCAATTAGCCTTCCGCTTCTCCAAAAACGACTTCACGCCTTCCTTCCCCTCCTCCGACGCCCGGATATCCGCAATGCGCTCCGCGGTATCGGCGATCAGCGCCTCGCTCAGCGGCATGCCGGCCATGTCGCGCACCAGGCGCTTGGCTTCCTTCAGCGCATTCGGGCTGTTGGCGGCCAGGGACTTGACGATTTGCTCAGCAGCGGCGTCGAGTTCGGCGGCGGGGACGACATGATGCACGAAACCGATGCGCTTTGCTTCGTCGGCGTCGAACCGCTCGGCGGTGAGAAAGTAGCGCCGGGCCGACTGCTCGCCCATGGCGCGGATGACGTAGGGCGAAATTGTCGCAGGGATCAGGCCGAGTTTCACTTCGGATAGGCAGAAAAACGCTTCCTGCGCCGAAATCGCCACATCGCAGGCGGCCGCCAGGCCCATGCCGCCGGCGTAGCAGTCGCCTTGCACTTTTGCCACCACCGGCTTCGGGCAGGTGTGGATGACGCGCAGCATTTCTGCCAGCTGGGCGGCGTCGGCGCGGTTCTCTTCATGGCTGTAGCCGGCCATTTTCTTCATCCAGTTGAGGTCGGCGCCGGCGCAGAAGGCCGGGCCGCGCGCCGCCAGCACGATCACCCGGATTTCCGGCGCATCGCCGAGCGCCCGGAAGGCGCCTGTCAATTCGGCAATGGTGGTTTCATTGAAGGCATTGCGTACCTCCGGCCGGTTGAGGGTGACGACGGCCACCCTGCCCTGCTGCGTAACTTCGATGGTCTGGAAATTCATCGGCTGCTCCTGTCCAGGGTTACATGCGGAACACGCCGAAGCGGGTATCCGGAATCGGCGCGTTCAGCGCCGCGCTCAGGCCCAGCGCCAGCACCATGCGGGTGTCGGCCGGGTCGATCACGCCGTCGTCCCACAGCCGCGCGCTGGCGTAGTACGGATGGCCCTGGTGCTCGTACTGCTCGCGGATCGGCGCCTTGAACGCCTCCTCTTCCTGCGCGCTCCAGCTGCCGCCGCGCGCCTCGATGCCGTCGCGCTTGACGGTGGCCAGCACGCTGGCCGCCTGTTCCCCGCCCATCACCGAGATGCGCGCGTTCGGCCACATCCACAGGAAGCGCGGCGAGTACGCGCGCCCGCACATGCCGTAGTTGCCGGCGCCGAAGCTGCCGCCGATGATCACCGTGAACTTCGGCACGCTGGCGGTGGCCACCGCCGTCACCATCTTGGCGCCGTTGCGGGCGATGCCTTCGTTCTCGTACTTGCGGCCCACCATGAAGCCGGTGATGTTCTGCAGGAACACCAGCGGGATCTTGCGCTGGCAGCACAGCTCGATGAAGTGCGCCCCCTTCAAGGCCGATTCCGAGAACAGGATGCCGTTGTTGGCGATGATGCCCACCGGCATGCCGTGCAGGTGGGCGAAGCCGCATACCAGCGTGGTGCCGTAGCGCGCCTTGAACTCGTCGAACTCGCTGCCGTCGACGATGCGGGCAATCACCTCGCGCACATCGAAGGGCTTGCGGGTGTCGGTCGGAATCACGCCGTACAGCTCGTTGGCATCGTATTGCGGCGGCACCGGCTCGCGCAGCAGCAGCTCATGCCGCTTGCTGCGGTTGAGGTTGCCGACGATGCGCCGCGCCAGCGCCAGCGCATGCAGGTCGTCCTGCGCCAGGTGGTCCACCACGCCGGAGAGCCGAGTATGCACGTCGCCGCCGCCGAGGTCTTCGGCGCTGACCACCTCGCCGGTGGCCGCCTTCACCAGCGGCGGGCCGCCGAGGAAGATGGTGCCCTGCTCCTTGACGATGATGGATTCGTCGCTCATGGCCGGCACGTAGGCGCCGCCGGCGGTGCAGGAACCCATCACCACCGCGATCTGCGGAATGCCCTTGGCCGACAGGTTGGCCTGGTTATAAAAGATGCGGCCGAAATGGTCGCGGTCGGGAAAGACGTCGTCCTGGTTCGGCAGGTTGGCGCCGCCGGAATCGACCAGGTACACGCAGGGCAGATTGTTCTGCTCGGCGATCTCCTGCGCCCGCAGGTGCTTCTTCACCGTGATCGGGTAGTAGGTGCCGCCCTTCACCGTCGCATCGTTGCACACCACCACGCATTCGATGCCGGCGATGCGGCCGATGCCGGTGATGATGCCGGCCGCCGGCGCCGCATTGTCGTACATCTCGTAAGCAGCCAGCTGCGACAGTTCCAGGAAAGGGGTGCCGGGATCGAGCAGCATCTGCACCCGCTCGCGCGGCAGCAGCTTGCCGCGGGCGGTGTGCTTCTTGCGCGCCTCTTCGCCACCGCCCAGGGCCAGCTGCTCGACCTTGGCGCGCAGGTCGTCCACCAGGGTGCGCATCGCCTGGGCATTCGCCTGGAAATCGTCGGCGCGGGGGTTGAGCTTGGATTCGATGATTGCCATGGTTATTTCGCTTTCTCGGGGAAACTGCCATCCACATACAGCCAGCGCCCGCCTTCGCGCACGAAGCGGCTGACCTCGTGCAGGCGATGCGCGCGGCCGCCCTGCTTGTAGCGGGCGACGAACTCCACCGTTGCCGCATCGCCCCCGCCTTCGTGGCGCCTTACCTCCAGTCCCAGCCATTTGGTTTCAGGATCGGCTGCCAGGTCCTGCAGCGCCGGTCGGGTGTCCGGATGCCAGGTGTCATGCAAGTACTGCGGCAGGCCCAGCACATAGGCGCTATAGCGCGATCGCATCAGCAAGTCGGCGCTAGGCGCCGCCTCGCCGGCATGGAAGCGGCCGCAGCAGGCGGCGTATTCCTTGCCGCCGCAGGGACAGGCCTGGTGATCGTCCTTCTTCGGTTTCATGCTTGCCACGTCAGGCATCCTGCAGGCCGCGCGCGATCAGGATCTTCTGGATGTCGCTGGTGCCTTCGTAGATCTGGCAAACGCGCACGTCGCGGTAAATGCGCTCCACCGGAAAGTCGCTGACATAGCCGTAGCCGCCGTGGATCTGGATCGCATCGGAGCAGACCTGCTCCGCCATCTCGCTGGCGAACAGCTTGGCCATGGCGGCCTCCTTCAGGCAGGGCCGGCCGGCATCCTTCAGGCTGGCCGCATGCCACACCATCTGCCTCGCCACCTCGATCCGGGTCGCCATGTCGGCGAGGCGGAACTGCACCGCCTGGTGCTCGAAGATGGGCTTGCCGAAACTGCTGCGCTCGCGGGCATAGCTCAACGCGGCCTCGAAGGCGGCTCGCGCCATGCCCACCGACTGGGCGGCGATGCCGATGCGGCCGCCCTCCAGGCCGGACAGCGCGATGCGGTAGCCCTGCCCTTCCTCGCCGATCAGGTTGCGCGCCGGGATGCGGCAATTCTCGAACACGATCTGGGCGGTGTCGGAGGAATGCTGGCCGAGCTTGTCTTCCAGACGGGCGACGATGTAGCCGGGCGTCGTGGTCGGCACCCAGAAGGCGCTGATGCCGCGCTTGCCGGCCGCCTTGTCGGTCACCGCCATGACGATGGCCACGTCGGCATGCTTGCCGCTGGTGATGAACTGCTTGACGCCGTTGAGCACGTAGTCGTCGCCGTCGCGCACTGCCGTCGTGCGCAGGGCCGAGGCATCGCTGCCGACATGCGGCTCGGTCAGGCAGAAGGCGCCAAGCAGCCGGCCCTGGGCCAGGGGCCGCAGCCACTGTTCCTTCTGCGGCTCGCTGGCATAGGCCATGGCGATGCTGCAGACCGGGCAGTTGTTGACCGAGATGACGGTGGAGGTGCCGCCGTCGCCGGCGGCGATCTCTTCCAGCACCAGCGCCAGCGACAGGTAATCCAGGCCGGCGCCGCCGTAGTTCTCCGGCACCGCCACGCCGAAGGTGCCGAGCTCGGCCAGCCCCTTCAGCTCCTCCTTCGGAAAGTGGTGCTCCCGGTCCCAGCGCGCGGCATTCGGCGCCAGCCGTTCGCGGGCATAGTCGCGCACCGCGTCGCGGATCATTGCATGCTGTTCCGACAAGACCATGTGATCTCTCCCTTTTTTATCTTCACCAAGGCAGCGCGCCGCCGCCGTGGCTGCGGAAGCTGCCGCTGTCGCGCGGCCCCAGGCCATCGAGGACCTTCAGCATGCCGGACACGCTCTGCTCCACGCCGATGCTGGCGTTGGGCCCGCCCATGTCGGTTCGCACCCAGCCCGGATCGAGCGCGACGAAGATGGCGCCGGGATAATCGAGCGATGCCGACTTCACCGCCATGTTCAGCGCCGCCTTGGAAGCGCGGTAGATCCAGCCATCGCTGCCATGGGCGCCTTCGATGCTGCCCATGCCGCTGCTGAGGAAGCCGAACTTCCCTTGCGCCGCCTGCACCATCGGCGCGACCAGCGGAATGGCCTGCATCACGCCGAGGACGTTGGCATGCATCACCGTGTCGAAATCCTGGCGGGTGGGCGGCGTGCCGGCGCCGCTGTCCGGACCGTAGACGCCGGCCACGTAGAGCGCGAGGTCGAGTTCCTCGCCGTCGAGCTGCCAGCCGAGGCCGGCCAGCGACTCCGGCACGGCGACGTCGAGCTTGAGCGCATGGGCGCCCTCGGCGCGCAGCGACGCCAGCGCCGCATCGTCGCGGGCGGTGGCATGGACCTTCCAGCCCCGGGACAGCAGCTGGCGGACGAACTCGCGGCCGATGCCGCGCGAAGCGCCGAGGATGAGTGCGGTAGGCATGATGGCGATCTTCCGGGAGGCTTACACCATCTCGATCGCCACCGCCGTGCCCTCGCCGCCGCCGATGCACAGCGACGCCACGCCGCGCTTGCCGCCGCGCTGCCTCAGCGCGCCGAGCAGTGTCACGATGATGCGGGCGCCGGACGCGCCGATCGGATGGCCAAGGGCGCAGGCGCCGCCGTGGACGTTGATGCGCGCATGCGGGATGTCGAGCTCGCGCATGGCGGCCATCGGCACTGCGGCGAAGGCTTCGTTGATCTCGAACAGATCGACGTCGGCGGTGCGCCAGCCGGTCTTGGCATACAGCTTCTGGATCGCGCCCACCGGCGCGGTGGTGAACCAGTTCGGCTCCTGCGCATGGGTGGCGTGGGCCAGCAGCCGGGCGATCGGCGTGCAGCCGAGCTTTTTCGCGGTGGATTCGCGCATCAGCACCAGGGCGGCGGCGCCGTCGTTGATCGAGGAGGAAGAGGCGGCGGTGATGGTGCCGTCCTTCCTGAACGCCGGCTTCAGCGCGGGAATCTTCTCCGGCTTGGCCTTGAGCGGACCTTCATCCTTGCTCACCACCAGGTCGCCGCCGCGCCCGGAAACGGTCACCGGCGCGATTTCCCAGTCGAAGCCGCCGGCGGCGGCGGCCTGCGCCCGCTTCACCGATTCGATGGCGTAGGCATCCTGCTCTTCGCGGCTGAAGCCGTACTTGGCGGCGCAATCCTCGGCGAAGGTGCCCATGGAGCGGCCCTTCTCGTACGCATCCTCCAGTCCGTCGAGCATCATGTGGTCGTACATCATGGCGTGGCCGATGCGGTAGCCGCCGCGCGCCTTCGGGATGAGGTAAGGGGCATTGGTCATCGACTCCATGCCGCCGGCGATCACCACCTCGCTGCTGCCGGCAAGGATGGCATCGTGCGCCATCATCGCCGCCTTCATCGCCGAGCCGCACATCTTCGACAGCGTGACCGCGCCCGCCGACACCGGAATGCCGGCGCGGATGGCGGCCTGGCGCGCCGGCGCCTGGCCCTGGCCGGCCATCAGGCAATTGCCGAACAGGACTTCTTCCACATGAGACGGCTCCAGGTTGGCGCGCTCCACCGCCGCGCGGATGGCGACCGCGCCCAGTTCATGCGCGGCGAGCGAGGCAAAATCGCCCTGGAAGGCGCCCATCGGTGTGCGGGCGGCGCCGACGATGACTACGGGATCGTTCATGATGTGTCTCCGGTTCAGGCCGCCTGCGCGGCGGCCGGGGGTTTCTGATGGAAGCGCAGTTCCTCCGGATAGGGGAACACATCCTGGATGTGTCCGTCGAGGATGCGCTGCTTGGCGTTCTGCCAGAACTCCGGCGTCAGGAGCTCGGCATGGTACTTCAGGAAAGCCTGGCGCACGTCCGGGTTGCCGAGCAGGAAGGCGCCGAACTGCTCGGGGAAGACATCATTCTTCGCCACCGGATACCAGGGCTCGCTCGCCATCTCGTCTTCCTCGTTGCGCGGTTCCGGAATCCGGCGGAAATTGCAGTCGGTGATGTACTCGATCTCGTCGTAGTCGTAGAACACCACCCGGCCGTTGCGGGTGACGCCGAAGTTCTTGTACAGCATGTCGCCGGGAAAGATGTTCGCCTTCACCAGGTCGCGGATGGCGTTGCCGTACTCGCGCACGCCATGCTCCAGCGCCGCCGAGTCGCCGCGCCGCTGCGCATCGGACAGCCACAGGTTCAGCGGGATCATGCGGCGCTCGATGTACAGGTGCCGGATGACGATCTCGTCGCCGTCCTCCTCGATGATGGAGGGCGCCACCTGCTTCAGCTCCGCCAGCAGCGCATCGGAAAAGCGGGCTCGGGGAAAGGCGACGTTGGAGTACTCCAGGGTATCGGCCATGCGGCCGACGCGGTCGTGATACTTCACCAGCAGGTATTTTTCCTTCACCAGCGCGCGCGTGGTTTCCTTCGGCGCCGGGATATGGTCCTTGATCGCCTTGAACACATAGGGGAAGGATGGCAGGGCGAACACCGCCATCACCAGCCCGCGGATGCCGGGCGCCGCCTCGAAGCAGTCGGAGGAATGATTCAGGTGATGCAGGAAGTCGCGGTAGAAGGCGGCCTTGCCCAGCTTCTGCAGGCCGAGGATGGTGTAGATCTCGCTGCGCGGCTTGCCCGGCAGGATGGAGGACAGGAAGGTGACGTAGGCCGACGGCACCTCCATGTCCACCATGAAGTAGGCGCGGGTGAAGGAAAACAGCGTGATGATGAGCGCCGGATCGAACAGCACCGTGTCCAGCACCAGCTCGCCCTTGCGGTTGTAGAGGATGGGCACGACGAAGGGATAGACATGGATGCCGTTGATGCCCCGGCCCACGACGTAGGCGCCCTTGTTCCGGTAGAACAGGCTGGCCAGCACGTGAATCTGGTGGTTGGGTTCCACTTGCTCGCCGAGCAAGGCGGCCAGCCGGCTTTCGACGAAGCCGATGTCGCGGTCGAGGTTGGCGAACGGCGCCTGCAGCCGGAAGTTGGTGATGATGCGCTTCAGGGCGAAGCGCAGCCCGTCCTTGGCCGGATAGTAGACGCGGTAGGTCGGCTCGCCCTCCACCGGCTCGATGTAGTCGGTGGACACCGCCGGCCGCACGAAGATGAAATCGTTGTGGAAGTAGGTGCGGTGCAGGATCTTGCAGCACACCGAATTGAAGAAGGTTTCCGCCAGTTCCGGCTGCTTGTGGTTGATCAGCAGGCCGATGTAATGCAGCTTCACCTCGCGCCAGACGTCGTCGTTCAGCTCGCCCGGTTCGTATTCATCCTCCAGCAGTTGCACGCATTCCGCCACCCGCTTGTCGTAGAAGGCGATGCGTTCGCGCGCTTTCTCCTGCGCCGTCTTCCAGTCGCGCGCAGCGAAGTAGCGGCGCGCATCCTGGCTGGCGGCGCGGAACAGGCGGTAATGCTTGTCGAAGCCGTCGAGGATGGCGCGCGCCAGGTCGAAGGCGATCTGCGAGCGCAGCAGCTTGGGAAAGGGCGTGGATGACATGGCGTGGGCGGCTCGGCTCGATTCGGCGCGGCATCCCGCCAAGGGAAGCGCGCGCGTCATGGCGTCACGTTCTCCAGTTTAAGCAGTTGCGGCGCATCCGGCAGGACTCAACGGGTTTCGGCAAACAGCTCGCGGCCGATCAGCATGCGCCGGATCTCGCTCGTTCCGGCGCCGATCTCGTACAGCTTGGCATCGCGCCACAGGCGCCCCACCGGATACTCGTTGATGTAGCCGTTGCCGCCCAGCGCCTGGATCGCTTCGCCCGCCATCCACGTCGCCTTTTCCGCCGAGTACAGGATCGCCCCGGCCGCATCCTTGCGCAGCGCCCGGATCGCTTCCGGCGTCTTCGCCCGGTCGCAGGCCTGGCCCACTGCATACACATACGCCTTGCAGGCCATCATGGTCGAATACATGTCCGCCAGCTTGCCCTGCATCAGCTGGAACTCGCCGATCGGCTGGCCGAACTGCTTCCTGTCATGCACATACGGCACCACCACATCCATGCACGCCTGCATGATGCCCAGCGGCCCGCCCGACAGCACCGCCCGCTCGAAGTCCAGCCCCGACATCAGCACGTTCACCCCCTTGCCGAGTCCGCCGAGCACGTTCTCCGCCGGCACCTCGCAATCCTGGAACACCAGCTCGCCGGTATGGGAGCCGCGCATGCCGAGCTTGTCGAGCTTCTGCGCTACCGAGAAGCCTTTATAGCCCTTCTCAACCAGGAAGGCGGTCATGCCGCGCGGGCCGGCTTCGATGTCGTTCTTGGCGTAGACTACCAGCACGTCGGCGTCGGGGCCGTTGGTGATCCACATCTTGGTGCCGTTGAGCACCCAGCGGTCGCCCTTGAAGTCGGCGCGCAGCTTCATGCTGACCACGTCGGAGCCGGCATTGGGCTCCGACATCGCCAGCGCACCGACGTACTCGCCGGAAATCAGCTTCGGCAGGTATTTCTGCTTCTGTTCCTCGGTGCCATTGCGCTTGATCTGGTTGACGCACAGGTTGGAATGGGCGCCGTAGGACAGGCCGACCGAGGCCGAAGCGCGCGAGATTTCCTCCATGGCCACGATATGAGCGAGGTAGCCCATGTCGGTGCCGCCGTACGCCTCGCCGACGGTGATGCCGAGCAGGCCGAGTTCGCCCATCTTTTTCCACAGGTCCATGGGGAACTGGTCGGTACGGTCGATCTCGGCGGCGCGCGGCGCGATTTCCGCCCGGGCGAACTGCTGGATGGTCTCGCGCAGGGCGGCGATGTCGTCGCCATGGTCAAAGGTCAGGCCGGGCAGGTGGAGCATGTCTTCCTCGCGTCAGAATCGTTGGATGGTGCGGACTGCGGGCTGTTGCGAATCGGCTCCGGAAGCCGGACGCCGTGCCGGAAAATGATAGCGTCAATTGACGTTAACGTAAACGTAACTTCGCCGCCGCTTGACGCGCTTCGAAATCAGGCGGCGTCCTTGATCGGCTTGCTTTCCCTGGCGGGCTTTTCCGGCTTGCGCTTCGCCGCCGTCTTGCGCGCCGGCTTCGCTTCGCCGCCGTTGGCCGCCAGCAGGCGGCGGCACTCGGCCTCATGCGCCCCGATTTCGGCCAGCGTCACTTCCAGGTCCTCGCGCTGGCGTTCCAGCGTTTCCCTGTGCTGGGCCAGCACCTGCATGAAGCGCTTCAACTGGGCGCTCGTGTCCTTGGGCGATTCGTACATGTCGACCAGGCTCTTGATCTCCATCAGGCTCAGGCCGAGGCGCTTGCCGCGCAGGGTGAGCTTGAGCCGGGTGCGCTCGCGCGCGCCGTAGACGCGGACCCGGCCGCCGGCGCCTTCGCGCTTCGGGCTGAGCAGGCCCTGGTCTTCATAAAAGCGGATGGCGCGCGGCGTGATGTCGAATTCCCGAGCCAGTTCGGTGATGGTGTAGGTCGGCATGGTCGGCGGCGATGAGCAAGGATTGCGTTTAGAATGGAGGCTTCCGCAGTTAACGTAAACGTCAACCTTGGCCTATTGTAGCGCGTGCGCCGCGAATGTGAACCCTCCGGCGCGGCCTTGGCATCCCTTCCCTTCCCGCTTTTTCCGACACGATGAATCCGCTCGAATCCCAGCTCGATTACGCCTTCGGCGACACGATTCCCGCGCCCGGCGCCGTCCACCAGGTGGCGCCCGGCATCCATTGGCTGCGCATGGGCCTGCCCTTCGCCCTCGACCATATCAACCTGTGGCTGATCCGCGATGCGATCGATGACGGCAATGGCCTGCGTCAGGGCTGGACGGTGGTCGACTGCGGCATCGCCAACGACGCCACCCGCGCCGCGTGGGAGCAGGTATTCGCCTCGGCCCTGGACGGCCTGCCCATCCTGCGGGTGATCGTCACCCACTGCCACCCCGACCATGTCGGCCTGGCCGACTGGTTGTGCCAGCGCTGGCAGGCGCCGCTGTGGATGACCGCCGGCGAATTCGGCTTCGCCCGCATGATGTCGGCCGCCCTGCCCGGCGTCGACGGCACCGCCATGCTGCCGCACTTCCAGCGCCACGGCCTGACCGATCCCGCCATGCTGGAGCAGCTGAGCGGCCGGCGCAGCTATTACCCGACGCTGGTGCCGTCGGTGCCGCAGGCTTACCGCCGCCTGCAGGACGGCGACCGGCTGCGCATCGGCGCGCACGACTGGCAGGTCATCACCGGCTTCGGCCATTCGCCGGAGCACATGGCGCTGTACTGCGAAGCGCAGCAGCTGCTTATCTCCGGCGACATGGTGCTGCCGCGCATTTCCACCAATGTCTCGGTGTTCGCGGTGGAGCCGGAAGCCAATCCAGTCCAGCTTTATCTCGACTCGCTGCAAAAGTATGCGCCGCTGCCGGCCGCTACCCTGGTGTTGCCGGCGCACGGCAAGCCCTTCCGCGGCCTGCATACCCGCATCGGGCAGCTGCAGGCGCATCACCGCGAGCGGCTGGCGGAAGTCCTGGCCGTCTGCGCCGAACCGCAGAGCGCCGCCGACATCGTGCCTGTCATGTTCCGCCGGCCGCTCGACGCGCATCAGCTCACCTTCGCCCTTGGCGAGGCGCTGGCCCACCTGCATAAGCTCTGGTTCGACGGCGCGCTGCGGCGGGAACTGAATGCGGATGGCATCGTGCGCTTCAAGGCGGCCTAGTACCGCTGACAGTCGGTGCGACAGCCGGTTTCAGCCGCTGCCCGAGCCTGTCCGTACAGGAAGGTTCCTCGCTCACATGGCCAAAATAGGGCGCGGATTGACATTGCTCAAACCGGATTCCGAGTAAGTGTTTATTTCCCTCAATTTGACTAAGAATACCTAATAGAAGGAATTCAAGGAGTATCCATCCCGCGAACGCGATCCCGCGCCGGCAAACTCCCTTCCATCCGTTCGTTTCCCGGCCATTGACGCTTGGTTCACAAAAGGTTTTATCGGGGAACGACTGACTATCACAATAGGAAATGGAATAGTGCCGGGCAATGAATCCATCCACAGAACGAGAAAGCTTTAGCGAGCGCCTGCAGCAAGCACTGCGGAATGCTGGCTATTCTGCAGAAAGCCCGACCCAGCTGGCGCGCGAATTCAACCTCCGCTTCGACGGGCGTCCCATCACCGTGCATGCGGCGCGCAAATGGCTGGTGGGCGAAGCGATCCCTACGCAGGAGAAGCTGCGCATCCTGGCCCACTGGCTGACGGTGCCGGCAGACTGGCTGCGCTTCGGCGGCACCGAATTCGAACCGAGCGAAATTCCGGCCAGCACGCGCTCGCCGCTGGTCTCGGCCGACCTCAAGCTGCTGTCCGAGTTCCAGCGCCTGGATGAACATCATCAGAACCTGGCGCGGGAATTCCTGCGCATGCTGATCCGCATCAGCCCGAAAAAACAGTAGCGCCCTTCCCTATCGCGCTTCCAGCGCCAGGTTCTGCAGATAAGCCAGTCCCTGAATGGCGCGGCTGCCGTACCACGAGAGCATCTCCCCATCCACCAGCAGGACCGGACTGCCCACCTGCCGCTCCAGCGCATCGACATGTTCCTCGGTGAAGCGGTAGGGTTCGGTGGACAGCAGCACCATATCGATCTCGCGCGCCAGCGCATCCGACCATTCGAAGCGCGGATAGCGCTCCGGCGACGGCGCCTGCCAGCAGGTCCAGCCGATCAGCGCCAGCATGCGCGCGATATAGGTGTCGGCCGATACCGTCATCCACGGATCCTTCCAGATGCAGTACAGCACCCTTTGTGCCGGGCGCGGCGGCAGCGCCTGCAAGGCCGCGAGCGAACGCTCGAAGGCGGCGCATAGCGCTTCGGCGCGGCTGGCAGCGCCGAAGATGCCGCCCAGCAGCCGATACAAACCGGGATTGTCCTGCGGCGCCAGCGGGTGGGTGACGATGATGTGCGGGATGAAGCGCGCCAGTTCCTCCACCGTCGGCTTTTCGTTTTCATCGATGTTCACCACCAGATGGGTTGGGGCCAGGCGCCGGATCTTGTCGATGTTCACGGCCTTGGTGCCGCCAACCTTCGGAATGGCGGCGACCACGTCCGCCGGGTGGATGCAGAAGCCGGTGCGGCCGACCAGCCACGGCGCCAGGCCGAGGTCGCACAGCAGCTCGGTGATCGAGGGCACCAGGCTGACGATGCGCGGCTGCTCCCCCGGGGCTACGGCGACGTGGACCGTGCCTATCGCATCGATCAGCGTCATGGTCGCTTCTGCCTCGGCTTGTGCGGCGCCCTGGCGAACAGCAGGTCGTACAGCGCATTCGGCAGCAGGCGCAGCAGCTTGGCCACCACGCCCATCTGCCACGGGATGACGCGGTAGCCGACGCCGGCATCGATGGCGGCCACGGCGCGGGCGGCGAACTTCTCCGGCGCCATCAGGAAGGGCATGGGATAGGGATTGCCGCGGGTCATGGGCGTATCGATGTAGCCGGGCGCGATGGTCACCACCTTCACGCCGCTGGCGCGGCACTCCAGCCGCAGCGATTCGCAGTAGGCGATCACCGCCGCCTTGGAGGCGCTGTAGGCGCCGGCGCCGGGCAAGCCGCGAATGCCGGCGACGCTGCCGATGCCGACCAGCCGGCAGTCCCGGTTGCCGGCCGCCGCCTGCCGCTGCATCGCCGCGATGAAGGGCGTGAAGGTGGCCACGGTTGCGGCGACATTGGTGGCGAACACCCGCTCGAATACCGGCAGGTCTTCCGCATGCGCCGTCAGGGTGCCGACCGAGATGCCGGCATTGGCGATCACCACCTCCACCCCGCCTTCGCGGCGCAGGAAGTCGGCGGCCGCCTCGGCCAGGGCCGCATGGTCGGTGACGTCGAGCGCATAGCGGTGGTGGCGCTGCGCATTCGGCAGGCCGGCGATCAGCGCGTCCAATGCTTCGCCGCGACGCGCCGCCAGGCCGAGGATGGCTCCCTGCCGGGCATATTCGCGCGCCAGCGCCGCGCCGAGCCCGCTGGAGGCGCCGGTGATGAAGACGCGCTTCATGATGGATAGTTTGCAAACATGGCTGCCAAGTATAGGCGATGGGCTAGCACAACATGCTGGATACGAAGTCCCTGATCTGTATTGTTTGGGACTTGATTAGACAGGCTGTGTCAAATTGCGAACTTCCGAGTTCGACCCGAAGCGGAAGTTGGCTTCGCTCAAAGTAACCCTCAGCAGTTCTCTTCAATGGTTGGGCTCATTTTGAAATGAGCGCGGCTGAGTCATGTACCCATATCTCGTTTCAGATGCTTGGTCATTGGTATGCCCGCCATACCAAAGGCAATGACTGACGGACCAATCACTTCAAATCCATTCCTTAGATAGAACGGTCGCGCCGTAAGTGTACTGGTCAGATGGAGTGTCTGAATGCCGCGTTTCACAGCCAGTCGCTCAAGTGAGCGAAGCATTGCCCGACCGGTGCCAGTGAAGCGAACTTCGGGAAGCACATAACAAAGCATAACCTCGCCCGACGTCGAACACGCCGCGAAACCCGCTACCTGGCCGCTTGCGACCGCGACTATACAAAACAGATATCCGTTCGACAGCCACCCTCGAACAGTCTCCGGAGTCTTATTTCGGACCCATGCAGCGATAATTCCAGAATCATCCTGATGGTCTTCACTACAGCACTCCGTGATCGAGCGGTTAAGCACTTGGCTGGCGGCAAAAGCGTCATCTTCAACCGCAGGGCGGATTTCGATCTGCATGTTTATCCTCACTATTTTCTGGAGATTGTACTCCCCGCGAAAGGCTGCTTTTGGCCGATAGTAGCCCTGCCCCGTCGACGACTATCGACCCGAAGCGGTCACCCAACCGGGTCATCTGGACTACGCTAGCCGCTCACGATCTGTTCCGACTCTTTGAAACAGCGTTCTTCCATACGGTGATACAGTGGAACCTGCTACCCAAGAAGCTTTCAGGCTGAGAATTCGTACGTCGGCCCGAACAGCCCCAATCGGTTTCGCCCCCTGATTGGCCGGGCCGATGACGTACATGCCTTAATTTGACGTTGCATGAGCAAGGACTGTTCGAATGAATCACGAAAACGATAAGGTTTGGCGCGTCCGGGTCCAGTTGGCAGCCGCGAACCGTCTGGCTGTGTACGACGACCTGGAAGAAGGCATCGACAACCACTTCACAGCGCGCGTTCCGGGCAAGGAAGATCGGTATCTGGTACTCCCGTTCGGCCGGCACTGGTCCGAAGCAAAGGCGAGCGACTTGATCGTGTTCAACGAAGCCGGCGATGTCCTCGAAGGAGATGGAACGCTGGAACTCAGCGCGCTGAGCATTCACGCTCCTCTTCACCGAATCACCGGTGCGAATGTGGTCCTGCACACTCATCAGACTTGGGCGCTGGCGCTGAACATGATGGAAGACAACCGCCTACTTCCCGGGAGTCAGACCGCCGCTTTCCTCACGCCGCACATCGCTTATGACGACGGCTACGCAGGCCTAGCTGCCTCGCTGAGCGAAGGCGAACGACTTGCTGCCATTCTGGGCACCAAGCAAATCCTTTTCATGAAAAATCACGGCGTTCTCGTGATCGGAGAAACCATCGCGCAGGCTTACCGCCGGCTGTACAAGCTAGAGCGCGTCTGCCGCGCGCAAATTCTGGCAATGTCTACCGGCCGGCCGCTAGCGCTACTTGACGAGGCCACCGTGGAGAAGGTGAGCCGACCAAATCCGCGCAACAGTCATTCGCAGGAAGAGCGCGAAATGCTCTATTTCGCGGCCATGATGCGGGTGTTGGATCGCGAGATGCCCGGCTATGCGGATTGACGCCATAAGTCAGGCAATTGGCCGTGGTTAGCCGATTTGTCTTGCTGCAGACGCTCACTCCGGCGACCGAGCGTTAAGCCATGCACAAGGTCGACTCGTCCACAATTGGAACGCTGATCGTTGATCTAATCGAAAGAGGATTGCTGCACATGAGAGGTGTGGCCATGGCTTGGATATCGTTGCCGGCTTCGGCACTCAACCATCGGTGCCATTTCTGGCCAACAACGATGAATGCTCTCCACCACAAGGATCTACCTGCATCCACTGGCGACGCACGGCATTGGCAATCTCTGGAGGAACCCCGCACGGATTGGACAAGAGTAGCTTGCGCTATCGAGCAACGGCGACCATCCGCTTTTGGCCGTGAGTTGCCCTACCCACCGGCTCAGAACGACTCCAAGCTGCCTGTTATCATTCGCAACGTGTGGTCGGCTCAGTACATGCCGCCGCCGATCGCAGCCTGGAACGGTGGACGGAATCGGTGCGAGGTGCACCGCGGTTGCTTGGCCTAATCAATGCGAATGGCCCGGTCACTATCCGCCAGCCGCTGCAGGTCACGCTACAGACCATGCCAGTGTTTACCGTGAGCTTGGAGCCCAAAGGCGGCACACCGACTCCACGGGCGCCGAGTGGACGGGTATATAAGGGCGCTTGGGTGCGAGTTCAGTACTACACCAAATAGTTGAATCCGTTTGAAGCACAGCAACGTATAAGTAAGTGCAATCCGCAAACAACTTACTAAAAGGAGTAGCCGTGAGAAAGCTTGCTGCCACATTTACCCTCTGCACTGCCTTCGTCTCATCGGCCTACGCCGCTGAGACCGTGACTTCACCCGATCCGACGAAGCTAGTCGATGCCTTTGAGGCAGCCAATGGCAAATTCGACGGCTATCGTCGCTCAGGCGCCAAGGGTATCTGCGCAATGGGCGAGTTTGTAGGCAACGCCGAAGGCCGCGCCTTGTCTGTTGCCTCGGCGTTCAGCGGGCAGAAGATACCGGTAATCGTGCGCTTTTCCGTCGGCGGCGCGAATCCGAAAGCGGCCGACAACACTAAGAGCCAGCGCAACATGGCGCTTCAATTCAATCTGCCCGGCGGTGAGTCTTGGCAAATGGGTAACATATCTGCTCCGATCTTCGGCGCTTCGTCACCGGCGCAATTGCTCGGCCGCCTTGAGTCATTGACTCCGGACCCGATTACGAAGGCTCCGAATCCAGAGAAAGTAAAAGCGTTCGCCGAAGCCAACCCTGAGGTGCTTTTGCAGAGCAAATATTTCGCAAGCCAACCGGTACCTGCCAGCTTTGCCACCGTGAATTACTGGGGCGTGCACGGGTTCGCCTTTGTCAACGCAAAGGGCGACAAGCAATTCGGAAAATGGATTTTCGAACCAATTGGTGGCGTACAGGGACTGAGCGACGAGGAAGCCAAAGCTAAAGGATCAAGCTTTTTGTTCGAAGATCTGCGCCAACGTGTCAAGGACGGTAAGGTCGCATTTAACTTCAACCTTGAAATGGCCCAACCAAGCGATCAGTTGAACAATGCAACAGTGCCGTTGCCGGAAGGCCGACGAAAAGTCACCTTGGGCACGCTGAAGGTAATATCAGTTTCCGATGACTCTGGCGGCCCTTGCCTTAATATCACGTTTGTGCCGACGGTCCTGCCGAAGGGAGTGGAGGCGTCGGACGATCCAATGCTCGCCGCCCGCGCAGCGCCATATGCGGTGGGGCTTGGTCGCCGCTTGACGGAAGGGTCGAAGCAGTAAGACCTGTCCCGTTCAGAACGGTTGCCCGATGTGCTCACGACGTCATCCTCATGGACCGAAGACTAGTCAGCACTTCGCAACACAGAGACGGCAAAACTAGGCATATCGTTCTGGTTTCGCGGGTGCCGGATTTGCCGCCTCTAGGTCTGCTTATGGCCGAACCCGGAAGTTCGACTAGTTTTAAGACCCGACAAAACTGACAGGCGTTTATGGCGGTGCGGAGGAAAACGATCTCGTCGCCATAAAAACCAGGCAGTCGCCGTATTTCTTGGCGTGGTTTGATTCTTCGATTAGACAAAGTCTCGAACCTGCGCAATTCGCTGCCTCAACCATTTCAATCTTCAAACAGCGCGAAAGAAAAAGCCCGCGCCATCCAGGCCGCGGGCTTTTCGTTCAATCCAGCGAGACGATTACTTCTTCTTCGCCGGCTCGGCAGCGGCTGAACCGCCTTTTTCCTTCGCCGCCTGGGCCACCAGCGCATCCATCACCTGCAGCGTGGCCGCATGCAGCTGCGGCTCCGGCGCGTTGCGCATGCTGGTGCCGACGATGGAGGGCGAGGTGATGTAGCGGCCGTCGATGGCGATCAGCGGCACGCCGTCGACCTGGTAAGCGGCCTGCAGCTGAGTCGCGCGGCGGGCCTTGCTCTGGATGCCGAAGGAGTTGTAGGTCTCGGCGAACTTCTGCTTGTCGATGCCGGGCTGCTGGCCGATCCAGTTTATGATCGAGGCTTCCGTGTCGAGCGGATGGCGGTCGGCATGGATGGTGCGGAAGACCTTGGCATGCAGTTCATCGAGCTTGCCCATCGCTTCCAGCGTGTAGTACAGGCGCTGCTGCGGCACGAAGGATTCGCGGAATGCCACCGGCACGCGCTTGAAGACGATCTTGTCGGCGTGCTTCTTCACCCAGTCGTTGAGCGAGGGATCGAGCGCATTGCAGTGCGGGCAGGAGTACCAGAAGAATTCGGTGACTTCCACCTTGCCGGCGGGCGCGTCGGTCTGCTGCGCCTTGTCCAGGACGCGGTAGTCGACGCCGCTCTGCGGATTGGAGGGAGAAGCGCCGGCGCCCAGGGCCAGCAGGCTCAGGCTGGCGGCGGCGACAAGTTTGTGCAGAAGACGCATGGGTTTCCTTTCTTGAAATTGGCGTGCCATTGCGCAAACGGGGTTGCGCTCCTGGCACGCTCGCTATTATGAAACCGTTCCCGGCTTATTGCTTGGCGATCCTCACCACGGCGACATCGACGCCGTTGTCGGACAGCTTGGAGCGCACCTTGCTCATCGACTCCATCTGGGCGAAGGGGCCGACGCGCACGCGGTACAGCGTGCCGTTCTCCGCCTGGCGCTCGGTGATGCGGGCTTCGACGCCCATCAGCGCCAGCTTGGCGCGGGTGTTCTCGGCGTCGGTCTGATCGCGGAAGGCGCCGGCCTGCAGGTAGTAGGTCCACTTGTTGTCTTCGGCGTCGAGGCGGGCGATCGCATCCTTGGTCTCCGCCTTGCCGTCCGCGCGTTTGCCCTTGTCGGCACCGGGCTCGCCCGGCTGTGCCTGGCTGTCGGCGCGCTTTTCCGGCTTGGCCGGCGGCGGCAGCGGTTCCGGCGCGGGCATGGCTACCGGCGGCTGGGCCGGCGCGGCTTCCGGCTTCTGGCCGTCGCGTTCGGCCATGGCGCGGGCCGCATCCCTGGCGGCATTGCGATTGCCGTACAGCGCCTTGTTCGGATCGGCGGCGGGCGCGGCCGGGGCATCCGGACGGTCGGGACGGGCGACCTTGTTGGTGAAGGGCATCGGCGTTTTGGTGATCATCATCGCCACGGCGAGGGCGATGCCCAGGCCGATCACCAGGCCGATGATGATGCCGAGGATGGTGCCGCCGCGCTGGCGCCCGGCGCCGACGCGTCCACCCTGCCTGTTAAATGCGGTGTTCATGCTGTTTCGCTCACATCCTTGCCGGCGCCGAAACGCCGATGAGTGCCAGGCCATTGCGCAACACCTGGCGTGTTGCGCACATCAGCGCCAGACGCGCCATCTTCACTGACGCATCGTCGACCAGCACCCGCTCGGCATTGTAGTAACCGTGCAGCTCGCCGGCCAGGTCGCGCAGATAGAAAGCTACCTGATGCGGGCCGAGCTCGTCGAGGGCTTTCTGCAGCATTTCCGGGTATTCGGCCAGTTTCGCCAGCAGCGCCGCCTCGCGCGGCGTGGTCAGTGGCGACAAATCCACACCGGCGACGCTGGCGGGGTCACCGCCCCATTGCGCCAGCACCGAACAGATGCGGGCATGGGCGTACTGCACGTAGTACACCGGGTTCTCGTCGGATTGCGCCAGCGCCAGATCGACGTCGAACACGAACTCGGTATCGGCCTTGCGCGAGATGAGGAAGAAGCGTACCGCGTCGCGGCCGCGGGTCAGGTCGCGGCTGCCGTCCTCGTTCACCGCGTCGCCCGACGACCATTCGATCAGGTCGCGCACGGTGACGTAGGAGCCGGCGCGCTTGGAGATCTTCACCTCCTCGCCGTTCTTCATCACGGTGACCATCTTGTGCAGCACGTAGTCGGGGAAGCCCTGCGGGATGCCGAGGCCGACCGCCTGCAGGCCGGCGCGCACGCGGGCGATGGTGCCGTGGTGGTCGCTGCCCTGCACGTTGATGGCCTTGGCATAGCCGCGCTGCCACTTGGTGATGTGATAGGCCACGTCCGGCACGAAGTAGGTATAGGTGCCGTCCGACTTCTTCATCACCCGGTCCTTGTCGTCGCCGTACTCGGTGGTGCGCAGCCAGAGCGCGCCATCCTGCTCGTAGGTCTTGCCGGCGGCGACCAGCGCCTCGACGGCGGCGGTCACCTTGCCCTCGGTGTAGAGGGAAGATTCGAGGTAATAGTTGTCGAACTTCACGCCAAAGGCCTGCAGGTCGAGGTCCTGCTCATGGCGCAGGTAGGTAACGGCGAAGCGGCGAATGGAGTCGATGTCCTCGACGTCGCCGCTGGCGGCGACCGGCGCGCCGTCGCTGGCGGAGACGGTCTTCTTCGCCAGGAAGTCGGCGGCGATGTCGGCGATGTAGTCGCCGTTGTAGGCCGCTTCCGGCCAGCCGGCCTCGCCCGGCTTCAGGCCGCGGGCGCGCGCCTGGACCGAGATCGCCAGGTTGCCGATCTGGACGCCGGCATCGTTGTAGTAGAACTCGCGGGTGACGTCGTAGCCCTGCGCCTCCAGGAGCGACGACAGCGCGTCGCCGAGGGCGCCCTGGCGGCCGTGGCCGACGTGCAGCGGGCCGGTCGGGTTGGCGGAGACGAACTCCACCATCACCTTCTTGCCGGTGCCGCCGTTGCCGCGGCCGAAGGCGTCGCCGTCCTGCAGCACCGCATGCACCACCGCCTGGCGGGCGGCGGCGCTGACGCGCAGGTTGATGAAGCCGGGGCCGGCGATGTCGATGGATTCGATCAGGCCGGCGCGCTCCGGGTTGGCCATGACGGCGGCGACGATGGCCTGCGCCACTTCGCGCGGATTCTTCTTCAGCGGCTTGGCGATCTGCATCGCGATGTTGCAGGCGATGTCGCCGTGTGAGGGATCGCGCGGTCGCTCCAGCCCGACGGCGGGCTGCAGGCCGGAGCCTTCGATGATGGGGGCGAGCGCGGCCTGGAACAGGCCGGTGATCTTCTGTTTTTGTGAAGCGAGCATGGGAGGGATGGTGCGGACGCGGGCCCGCGAGCGTTTTCCGGGAAAACCGCGATTATACCGGCACCGACCGTGCGCAAGCCGCTTCCGCCCTGCCCTCGGCCCGTCCCGGCCGGCTTGTCAGGATGTCATTCCGACAGCCGTTCGCGGCAGTAGGTGGCGAGGAAGCGCTCCATGCGGAAGGCTTCCGGCAGCCAGGGATCGCCGGTCAGATCGGCGCCATTGAGAAACAGATACGTCGCGGCGCTGTAGGTCTTGCCGTCGGCGGTGGTCACCGTCACCTGGTCGCGCCGGTAGGCATTACCTTCGAAAGCGTCGAGCGCTGCCACATCGTCCGCCGACACATCGAAGTAGAGCAGGCCGGCCACGCTGGCGCCGGCCTGCGGCACCACGCCGGGGTAGGTTTCGTCGCGCACGGCGTAGCGCGCATGGTCGGCCAGCACGGCCGCCGCGCTGGCGTAGCGGCCGCGCACCACCCGGCGCCAGACCGGGTCGAACATCAGGGAACCGTAGGTGAAGATTGCGAGGGACATGCGTGCAATTGAAATTGGCTCAGTGTAAAGCCAATTTCAAAACTGCCGGCTGTAGCGCGCCGCCACCAGCTGCTCCGCCGGCGCGCCGGCGATGTTGTCCGGATCGCGGCGCAGGATATAGCTGAAGCCTGCCGAGGCATCGCGCCCGACCGGCATCTGGTAATACATCTCGGTGCGCAGTTCGCGGCCGGTCGGCACCATCGACAGCTGCAGGTTGTCGCGCACCGCCTTCCCGCTGTCGGTCAGGCCGGACCAGACATTGAGCGTCATGCTGCCGGCATAGGTGCGCATCGGCTGGGACACGGCGACGCTGAAGCGGTCGCCGCGGCGCAGATTGTCGGCGGCCACCAGCGCCAGCGAGAAGGCATTGGTGCGGGTGCCGCTGAGGGCGGTGATCAGGCTGGCATTGTTGTAGCCGCCCGGCGTGTAACCGTAGGATGCCTGTCCGGCCAGCGCCAGCTTCGGCGCCAGCAGGTAGGCGCCGGCCACCTGCATCGCGGTGGTGACGCCGGTGGCGCCGAAATTTAGCGCCCCGAAGGACTGCGCGCCGAGCCAGGCATTCGCCTCCCGAGTCTGGGAGAAGGAGACCGACATCGCCGCATTGCCGAAGGCGCGCGAGACTTCCACCAGGTTGGCATTGGCCTTGGGCAGGCTGTTCCAGGCATTGGTGGGCAGCGTGGGCAGGTAGGGTCCTTCCTGCGAGCCCAGGGTGCCGTTGAGGCGCGAGCTGAGCACGCCGAACTTCACCTTGACGCCGCCGAAGTCGTGGGCAATGGCGCCATGCGAGGCGCCGGCCACCAGCGAGAAATACGGATGGGCCAGGGCCGGCACGCTGCCCAGGCCGAGGTCAGCCGCCATGGGCAGACCGCCGATGCCGAAATATTGGGCGGCGAAGCCGCCGGCGCCGAGCGCCACCTCATTGCCGCCGGCCCATTGCGATACCAGCGCGTAGCCCGACAGGCGGCGCGCATGGGGCGCATCGTCGAAACGCAGCGGATTGCCGATGGCCGGCAGGCGGTTGTCGAAGGCGGCCAGCAGGCGGGTGCGGCCCAGCACCTGCTCGGTCACCTCCAGCCGGCTGTCCATGCTGCCGAACACCTGGCTGACCGACAGCGGCACCGGCTGGACAACGTTGGCGCCGAGATCGACGTTGAAGCTGCGGCTGTAGCTGTCGAGGCCGATGACGCGCAGACTGCCGGACGCGGCCAGGCTCCATAGCTTGCTGGTGGCGGCCGACGGCCGCAGTGCGCTGCCGAGCACGTTGACGGTGCGGCCGTTGAAGGTGGTGGTGGTGACGGCGCCTACCGGCTGCAGCGCGCGCGCCAGGTTCAGCAGGCCGCGGCCGTAGACGGCATCGATGCCGGGGTCGCCGAGGTCGGTGGCGGTGATGAACAGGATGTCGGCGATCTGGTCGGCGCGCAGCGTCGGCCAGAGCTGCTTGAGCAGCGCGGCGGCGGCGCTGACCACCGGGGTGGCCATCGAGGTGCCGCTCATGTAAGCGTACTGGTTGTTCAGATAGCTCGAGTAGATGGCTACGCCGGGCGCCACCAGGTACCAGGCAGCCGTATCGCCGGCCCGGTTGGAAAAGGAGGCGATGCGGTTGCTGGCGTCGACCGCGCCGACGGCGATGATCTGGTTGTTGGCCCAGCCTTCCTTGGCGAAGCGCGCCGGCCAGTCGGGATTGGCGGCGCCGTCGTTGCCGGCGGCGGCCACGATCAGCATGCCGGCCTGCACCGCCTGCTGCATGGCGGACGAGTTGTAGACGCCGGTGGCGCCGAGGCTGAAGTTGGCGATGGCGGCCTTGCCGATCGCGTAGCGCAAGCCGGTATCGAGGTAGTTGGTGGAGCCGTTGCCGTTGTCCGACAGGACCTTGATCGGCAGCAGGCGAGCGTCGTAAGCGACGCCGAAGATGCCGGAGCCGTCGCGGCCCGCCGCCAGGATGCCGGCGACATGGGTGCCATGGCCGGCGCGGTCGATGACATCGGTGCCGCCGTTGATGGCGTTGTAGCCGGCCATCAGCTTGCCGGCCTCGGAGAATTCGCGGTTGCCGGCGCTGATGCCGGTATCCATGACCGCCACGGTCACGCCGCGCCCGGTGATGCCGCGGCTGTAGGCGGCATCGGCATTGATCTGGCTGGTCGTGCCGAGAGAATTGGTGCGCTCGGCATCGGTGGCACCGGAAGCGGGGAAATAAGTCTGCGCAGGAACGATACTCACCTCCGGCAAGCGCAGGTTTTCATCGGCATGGGCGGCGAACGCCGCGGCCAGCGCAATCGCCATGGCGCCGCGCCGGAACAACTTGGGGGAAGACATCGTTTGCCTTTTCTCCGCTGACTCTGGATGGGAAAAAGGGCCCGCTACGCCGGATGATGGCGGCCCGCGGTTCGGCATCGACCCATGGCGCGGGTCGTCGCTACAGAACTTGAGGCGCTGCGTTCCCGCCTTTGACGGGTTTGCCCTTGCATACGGTGCTATTGTGCAATGTTGTTTCCGCTGCGCAAAACATTTGCTTACACGTCGTCACGCTCGTGGTTGGGGTGCGACATAAAAATGATGGAGTGCCAACAGTGCTTAATAAATAGGCACTCAAACCGTGATCGAAGTGAAAACGATGTTGGCAGCGCGATCACGGATGACATGAGATCGGGGGTCGCCGGCGTTACGGTCATGCGCCAGCCTCCGGGCTTCACTGCCTTTCTTCCCCAGCGCCGAAGGTGAGATGGCGCAATAGGCATCTTGATTCTCTTCAATCGTCCGGCTGACACCGATGGTTACATTAATTGACAAATTAATAATCATCGGGGTGGAGAAATGAAGCGAGTGCACGGAAAAGGGGTGTCGGGACTGGCGTGGGTGCTCATCAGCGGCCTGACGGCATGCGGCGGCGGAGACGGGAACATGGCTGGTTCAAGCGGCGCTATGGGCGACACTGCCTCAGGCGGCGCTGCCAATGGCGTGCAGCGGGCGGAAACCTATGTGGAAACCTGGGTGAAGTGTGCCGACGAAGAAGGCATCTGCAATTTCGCAGGCACGACCCAGGTTCGCTACGGCTTGAACGGCACCTATGCCACCCGTACTGTCAGCGCCAGCATCGGCTGCAACAACACCGTTTTTGGCGACCCGCTACCGGGTGCCGACAAGATCTGTGAGTACCAGGTGCTCACTCCGACGCCGACGCCGACGCCGACGCCGACACCGACACCGACACCGACACCGACACCGACACCAACGCCGACGCCGACGCCAACGCCGACGCCGACGCCAACGCCAACGCCAACGCCGACAGTCACCTGGACCCAGTGCGCGGTGGAAGATGGCACCTGTGCCTTCACCGGCACGCGCGACGTGCGCTACGGTTTGAGCGGCCGCTATGCCACCCGCACCGCCACTGGCAGCATCGGCTGCAACAACGCGGTGTTCGGCGATCCCTATCCCGGCGCCGACAAGATATGCGAGTACGCGAGCACGACACCAACGCCAACACCAACACCAACACCGACTCCAACGCCAACGCCAACGCCGACGCCAACGCCGACGCCGACGCCAACACCCGGCCAAAACGTCATCCAGCGCGAAAACGCAAAAACCGCCGCCCAGGGCGTGAGCACCGGCTGGATCATCGCCGATGCAAACTATGCGAGCGCCAACCAGATCGAGGGCTATGCCTCGGCCACCAGCGTCAACCGCGGCGAGTCGATCAGCCTGTATGTGAACACGATCGATCCCAGCTACACCATCACCGTCTACCGCATGGGCTGGTACGGCGGCGCCGGCGGCCGGCAAGTGGCGGGGCCGATCACTCGCACCGGCCGGCGGCAGGCGAGCTGCGCGCTGGACAGCAGCGTGCGCCTGGTGGAGTGCGACTGGACCGATCCCTATGTGCTGGCCATACCGAACAACACGGCCGACCCGACCGACTGGGCCAGCGGCATCTATCTCGCCAAGCTCACTGGCTCCAGCGGCAAGCAGAGCTACATCATCTTCACCGTGCGCGACGATTCGCGCGGTTCGGCGCTGTTGTTCCAGCAGAGCGTGACCACCTACGCCGCCTACAATAACTGGGGCGGCTACGACTTTTACGACAGCGACAGCGTGGGCGGCAGGCCGGCCTACAAGCTTTCCTTCAACCGGCCCTACAGCAACCCGCAACGCCCGAGCAACGGCAAGGGTGCCGGTGACTTCTTTTCCTGGGAAGCCAAGGCGCTACGCTTCGTCGAGCGCGATGGCTACGACGTCACGTATGCCACCAATATCGATACCCATGTCAATCCGTCCGCGCTGCTGGGGCATCGCGGCTTCCTCTCCGTCGGGCATGACGAGTACTGGACCCGCGGCATGCGCGATGCGGTGGAAGGCGCGCGCAATGCCGGCGTCAGCCTCGCCTTCCTCGGCGCCAATGCCGCCTACTGGCAGGTGCGGCTGGAACCAAGCCGGACCGGCCAGGCCAACCGGACGGTGGTGGCCTACAAATACGATGCGCCAGCCCTCGACCCGCTTTTCAACAGCAGTCCGTCGGAGGCCACCTACCTGTTCCGCAACGCGCCGATCAACCGGCCGGAGGCGGCGCTGCTCGGCGTCATGTACGACTACAACTCGGTCGATCTCGACATGGTCATCTCGGATTGCACCAGCCTGGCGTGGATCTGCAGCAAAACCAGCCTGCAGGCTGGCTCGGTGCTGAGGGGCATGCTCGGCTACGAAGTGGACCGGGTGGCTGCGTCCTCGCCAGCGGGCATCACCATCATCGGCGCCTCGCCGTACAACGTCGGCGGCGAGCGGCGCTATTCGAACATGACCTACTACACCCATGGCAGCGGCGCCGGCGTGTTCGCCACGGGCTCGATGCAGTGGAACTGGGGGCTGGACGACTTCGGCGAATATCCGGACCGGGTGAATCCGGCCGTGCAGCAGATCACCCGCAACGTGCTGGACCGGTTCGCGGGGCGCTGATGAAGGCCGGCGCTTGAGGCGCCGGAGGGATGGCGGGAATGATGGTCGAGGCGTCGCCGGTCTTCGGCGCAGGGGACGGAGAAAAGGGAGCGGCATGGCCGCCGCTCCCGGAGCAGGATCAGTTCGGCTTGATGCCGGCGTTCTTGACCAGGTTGCCCAACGACGTCACTTCCGACTTGATGAACGTGTTGAACTGGGCGGAGTCCATCGGCTGCGGCTCGGCGCCGAGGGTGGAGAAGCGGGTCTTGATGTCCGGCATCCTCAGGATCTTCTGCACTTCGCTGTTGAGGCGCTGCACGACCTCGGGCGGCGTCTTCGCCGGCGCCAGCATGCCGACCCAGAAGTTGAAGTCGGAATTGGGCACGCCGGCTTCGACCGTGGTTGGCACGTCCGGCAGCTGGTCGGAACGCTTGGCGGAACCGAGCGCCAGCGGCACCAGGCGCTTGTCCTTGATCATCGGCAGGGCCGAGACCATCGGCGCGAAGAAGAAATCGACGCGGCCGGAGGCGGTGTCGGACATGGCTTCCGGCGTTCCTTTGTAGGGAACGTGGGTGCCGTCGAACTTCGCACCGGCGCGGAATTTTTCCGCATTCATGTGGGTGGCGCTGCCGTTGCCGGCGGAGGCGTAGTTGATCGAGCCGGGCTTGGCCTTGGCCGCATTCACCAGTTCGGCCACGCTCTTGTAGGTATTGGGCGCGACCACCAGCACATTGGGCAGCGTCGCCAGCAGGCTGATGCCGACGAAGTCGTTGACGGTGTCGTAATTGAGATTGCCGTAGATGGCGGCGTTGGCGGCATGGCCGGCGGAGTGCACCAGCAGGGTGTAGCCGTCTGCCGGCGACTTCGCCACCTGCGACGCGCCCACCGTGCCGCCCGCGCCGGGCTTGTTCTCGACGATGACCGGCTGGCCGAGCGACTGCGACAGCTTCTCGCCGACCGAGCGCGCGATGATGTCGGTGCCGCTGCCGGCGGTGAAGGGAACGATGATCCGGATGGGCTTGCTGGGCCAGGTGTCCTGGGCATGGACCAGGGCAGGCAAAGTGGCGCCGGCGATCATGGCCAGGCCGGCGAGCACGGCATGGCGCCGGGTAAGCGATTGCTTCATGGGGTCTCCTCCAATCGTTGCATGTGTTATTTGGATGTGTCGCGGCGCGGAGTTGTGTTTGATGTGGCCGCACTACGGAACCATCATACCATCGGCCGTTTGAAAGCAGGTACGCCGATCCATATAACGGAACGCAGCGACAAGGCGGTCATGCCGCAGCCTCTGCTGGTGCGGGCGATGGGAAGCGGCCGGGTTCGACGCAGCTTGGAAATGGTTGAGAGACATGCGCCGGCAACGTGGCCCCCGCCACGGCGTTTCATTCACCGCTCGGCAGTGGCCGGTGCTGCCCTGAACGATGCGCTGCCCGCGCCGGGAACCATGCGTTCGGGCAGCGGGCGGGAAGCTTACTTCGGCGGCATCGGGAACTGCACGTAGGGTCCTTGCGGCGTCTGGTCCGGCGGCACATAGGCCGGCGCCGGAGCGCCGGCCGGGCCGAGGCTGCGCACGTAGCGGTAGATGGCGCGCAGGTCATCCTCGGTCATGTCGCGCAAGGCGAACCAGGGCATGGGCGGGCGCAATTCCTTGCCGTGGCCGATCTTGATCCACTGGTTCTCGTCGATGCCGTTCATGTAGAGCCGAAGGTTGGCGGCATAGGTGGTGCCCCAGGGCCCGCGCCAGCCGACATGCTCGCCGGTCAACCACTTCTCCTCGGGCACCTTGCCGCCGCTCTGCGGATAGCCGGGCGTGTGGCAATCGTTGCAGCCGGCGGTGCGCACCAGGTAACGGCCGCGGTCGATGTACTTGCCATCGGCCGACTTGCGGGCTGCGGGGGTCTTGTCGCCGGCGCCGTCGGCGGAATGAGCCGCGACCGGAAGCGTCGCGGCGGCAATGGCAAACAACAGGGCGCGTGAACATGCAAAGCCTTGCATCGTGTCTCTCCTGTCTATTTTTGTTGGGTGTTGCGGCCAGGCTGACGTCATGGCACCGGGCCGACGCGGCGACGCGGTCGCGGACCGCGTCCTGACATGATAGGTCGCCGCCGTGAATGTCAGGACGCGCTCGTGTTGATCCGCATCAGGTCATGGACGCATGAAGTTGATCTGGTGCTTGGCGCCGATGGCCGGCACCTTGGCGAATTCCTGCGGCCCCTTCACTTCGCGGTCCACTTCGCGGAAGAAGGATTCGGCGTGGGCCGGCGCATCGAAGATCAGCACGCGGGCCGGATCGTCGGAAGCGCCCTGAAAACCGTGGAGCGTACCGCCCGGGGTGTAGAGAAACTCGCCGGCCCCGACCATCTGTTCCTTGCCGCCCACCAGGAATTTCACCTGGCCGTTGACGACGTAATAAGCCTCGTCCCAGGGATGGTCGTGCGGCGGCGGGCCGGCGTGCTTGGGCAGCACCACTTCCATCAGCGACCAGGCGCGGTCGGTCTTGTCCGCCTCGCACAGGAACGTCACCTGGGCGCCCAGCACATGCAGGGTCTCGCCCTGGCCTTGCTTCATCATGACGACTTGCTTGCTCATTTTCATCTCCTTGTCGTGACACAGTAGATTAACGGCGGCTTATGTCATACAATATGACACCACGTCACGGTGTATGTCAATGAAAAATTCAGACCAATGAAAAATTCAAACACGCTCGCGGATCGCCGCATGGAAATGACCCGTACGCTGATCCTGGATGCCGCGATCCAGATGATCGAGCACGCATCGGTCGGGGAACTGACGGTGCGCGCCGCCGCCAAGCAGGCCAACATCTCGGAACGCACGGTGTTCCGCTACTTTCCGACACGGGAGGAATTTCTCGATGCCATCGCCGAGGAAATGCACCTGCGGCTGGAACTGCCGCCGCTGCCGGCGACGCTGACGGAATTGCGGGACGCGCCACGCAAGCTGTATGGCGCCTTCGAAGCCAAGCAGAGCCTGACGCGGGCGGCGCTGCACTCCGAGATCTATGAGCGCATGCGGGCGGCGGTGCAGCGCGGACGCGGCAACGCCATCGCCAGGATCATCGATGACATGGCGCCGGCCCGCAGCGAACTGGAACGGAAGGTCGCCACCGCCAATATCCGCTACTACCTCACCGCGACCACCTGGCATTACTTCCGCTTTTACTTTGACTTCAGCCTGGAGGAAAGCATTGCCTGCGCCGAAACCGCCATCCGGCAGACGCTGGAAACGATGGAGAAGCCGGCGGCCGGAGATTGAAGCGGACGGACGTTCTCCGGCTGCGCCGGCGTATGGGGAGCGCTATTGCTGCTCGCGCTGGTCCGCCAGGCTGCGCTGGCGCCAGGCCGTGACCTCGGCGGCGATGTCGTCCAGGCGGCGGATGACGTGCAGGCGGGCGATGCCCTTGAGCAGACGGCTGGACAGGCAGGCGCTGCTGCCGCCGGTCCAGATCTCGATGTTCGGCAGCAGCCGGCTGTCCAGCGAGATCAAGCCATTGAGCGCATGGGCAGTATTGATGCTGGAGGAAAAGGACAGCGCCACGATGTCGGCGCGGTGCGCCTGAGCGGCGGCGGCGATGTCCTGCAGGGGCATCTGCACGCCGAGCGAAATGCACATGCAGCCGCTGAGGGTGAGCAGGGCTTCGGCCATCAGCAGGCCGAGGGCATGGGATTCCTGAGGGAAGGTAGTCAACAGCACCCGCGGGCGGATGACGCCGGATTCGTGGATATCGGTGGCGCGAGTCATGGAGCTGATGGCCTGGCGCAGCAGGTCGCTCATCTGTTCGGTGAACAGATGCTCCTCGAAGATCTCCAGTTGACCGGATGCCCAGGCTTCGCCGACGGCGCGCGACAGCGGCGACGCCACCTCGATGACGAACTGGCGCAGGCCGATGCGCATCAGGGTCATGGACATTTCCTGGCGCAGCATCTCGGTCTGGTGCCGCCGTATCAGGTCGATGAAATGCGTCAGCACCACATCGCTTTCCGGGGTGGCGGGCGCGTCGTACTGGCGCGCCGTCAGTTCGTCCTGCATCTCGACCAGTTCCGTCATCGGACGCGGCACCACCTTGCCAGGGCGGTGGCCGTTATCGATCAGCCGGCGCAACAGCCGCAGCTTCTCCACCTGGTGCGCGGGATAGATGCGCTCGCCATGGGCATCGCGCAGCGGCGCCGGAAACCCGTAGCGGCGCTCCCATATGCGCAGGGTGTCCTTGGACAGGCCGGTATCTCGCTCGACGACGGCGATGCTGAAGGATTCAAAGGCGGCGTTGGATGGGTTGGACATCGTTGTTCAGGTTTTGTCTATGCCAAGAACTTGACAATAATGATGCGCAAACCTATTCTACGCTGCGCATACCGGTTTGCCTAGGACAAAACAGGACTGGATGCGTCCAGCCTTTCTCACCAACTCACCCAGGGATCTTCATGAACGCACCCGTCGACCACTTCCTGCCGGATGTGCAATCCGCGCTCGATCGCCGCAACATCGCGATCCAGCGGGTCGGCGTGAAGTCGATCACTCATCCGGTCATGGTAAAGACGGCGACCGGCGCCCAGCCCTCGGTGGCCACCATCGACATGACGGTGCGGCTGCCGGCGCATGTCAAGGGCACGCACATGTCGCGCTTCCTCGAGGTGCTGCAGGCGCATGAAGAGGCGCTGTCGCCGGCGTCGCTGAGCCGCATGCTGGATGCCATGCTGCTGCGCCTTGACGCGGACAGCGGCCTGATCGAGATGAGCATGCCCTACTTCCTGCGCAAGACGGCGCCGGTATCCGGCGTGGAAAGCCTGCTCGATTACAAGCTGATGCTGCGCGCCGAGCAGACCGAAGGCCGGCGCCGGCTGACGCTGCAGGTGCTGGTGCCGGTCACCAGCCTCTGCCCCTGCTCGAAAGAGATTTCCCAGTACGGCGCCCACAACCAGCGCTCCCACATCACGATTGCCGCGACCCTGGCGCCGGGCGCCGAAATGGCGGCCGAGGAACTGATCGCCCTGGCCGAACGCAGCGCCTCCTGCGAATTGTGGGGCTTGCTCAAGCGGCCGGACGAGAAGTATGTCACCGAGCGCGCTTACGAGAATCCGAAGTTTGTCGAAGACCTGGTGCGCGACATTGCGACGGTGCTCAATGCCGACCGCCGCATCGCCCGCTACGAGGTGGCCTCGGAGAACTTCGAGTCCATCCACAACCACTCGGCCTACGCCTGGATCGAAGGTCCGGCTGACTGACATCCGCTTTCCCGCTGCGGGACCCGGGCGCGCAAGCGCCGGCAATCCTCTGGTCTCCCAAGACGCCTGTCTCCCATTTTCCGAGGACGTCCCGCAGCCCTTTTCTTCCCGGCCGGCGCGACAGGGCCGCCTTCTCGCCTCACCGTTCAGTTCGGGCTGACCCGGTCCGCCAGCTGCATCAGCAGCGCAGCGCCGTTGCCACGCCAGGCGCTGCCGTGCATGCAGGCCAGCGTGGTCGGCTGCAGCGCCGACAGCCGGCTCAGGTGCAGCCGCGTATCCGGGCTGTGGGCGAAATAATCCATCTGCTGCCGGAACGTTTCGCTCGGCTCGAGGATGTCGCTTTCCACCAGCGGCGCATGGCTGCTGCCGGGCTGGGTGAACAGGTCGCCGCAGAGCAGGGTCCGGGTGGTTTCCTCGAAAGCCATCGCGCATTCCCAGCCGTGCGGCAAATGCGGCGTGGCCAGCAGGCGCAGCTTGTGCCGGCCGAGGTCCAGCACCTCGCCCTCGGCGAGGGCACGTGCCGGCCGCAGCGCGATGTCGTTGATCGACACCATCGCCGCCACCGGACTGCACAGCGGGACGGCGCACGGGGCGGCGTCCAGAAATTCATTGAGCGCGCCGCACTCATCCGCCTCGACGTGGGAGAAGCCGATATACGCCAGGGAAGACACCGGCAGCACCCGCTCGATGGCTTCGCTCACCTGCGGGAACAGCTTGCGCGGGCCGGTGTGGTACAGCAGCGGCCGGTCGTCGGCGATCAGATACTGATTGAAGGAAAAGCCGCCCGGGACGACCTCGGGGCCGACCGGCGTGAAGATGCGGTAGATGCCATCGGCGATCTCGTCGATGCTGGTGGAGGCTGGCAGATGCATGTCCATGGCTTACTCGCTTTCGATGAAGGGGGAGAGAATGCGCCGCAGCGCGGTGGCGGCGGCGCAGTTGACGTCATCAGCGGCGCCGAGCGACTCGCTCAGGCGCTGCCAGGTGCAGTAATCCAGCAGCACCTGCACCAGTGCCATTTCTGTTTCGGGGAGGACGCAGGAAAGCGCCTTTTCCAGAACGCCGCGCGCCAGGGCCGCCAGTTCCGCCTGCCCTTCCTGCAGCGCCTGCGCCAGTTCCGGCAAGGCAAGCGCATCGGCGCCGGTCCAGCGCATCCAGGGATGAAAATAGGCATGGCGCGCATAGACCGCTTCCACCAGCCTGGCCAGGCACTCTGCCCGCGTCGGGGCGGCGAGAATGGCGCCGGGATCGATCGCCGGCGCATCACGGCTGGCCATGCCCATGCAATGCGGCAGCAGCGCGCTCTTGGTGGGGAAATATTTGTAGACGGTAGGCACGGAAACACCGGCGCGTTCAGCGATGTCCGCATGGCTGGTGGCGGTTGCACCTTTCTCGGCATGCAATGCCACCGTGGCGGTGACGATGCGGCGCAGTGTTTCGGCTTCCACTTCCTTGCGCAGCGCATTGTTGTAGGGCCGGGGAGCCATGATCGTCAGGGATTCGGTTAAACAGGTTTAAATTCAATTAAAACCAATTTAATCGAATCGCTTCAATGCGCAAGGCTGCTCGCGCGGCGACGGCAAAACGTTTGATTTGCCTCAAAAGGAGGCGCGGATCACGAAGAGGGGCAAGCCCGGCTGCCAAGGGCTGGCGTCGAGGGCATTGCCACCCTGACGCCAAGGGCGACGGCAAGGCAGCGGGCGCGGGGCGGCTTGACCGCCTGAAGTCACCACCGGCCGAGCGGCCATGGTGCCTGCGCCGCCGTCCACGCCGAGGGTGAACGGCGGTAAAACCACTACTCAGATCGGCCCGACCCGCATCTTCCAGAAGTTCCAGGACCGCAGGATCTGGCCATCATTGGTATCGGAAGCCAGCTTCGCCTCCTCGTCGTTGAGATACTCCACCTCGCCCAGGTTCTTCGCCTGCGCCTGCAGCTTGGCATTGGTTTCGGCGTAGATGGCGCGAAACACCGCCTGCTCCAGTGACGTGCCGACCGTCGTCGAGCCGTGGCCGCGCATCAGCACCACCGCGCTGTTGCCGAGCGACTCCGCCAGCGATTTGCCGAGCTGGGAACTGCTGATCAGCATGTCGGTATTGCCGGCGGCCAGGCGGATGTCGAAATGCGAGCAGCCGCAGCCAAGGAAACCGGCCATGTGATAGATCGGGCGCAGCGCGGTGCGGGTGGCGGCGAACGGGATGACGCTGGGCGAATGGCTGTGCACCACCGACATCACATCCGGCCGGGCGCGATAGATCTCGGCGTGGATGAAGCGTTCGAGGTAGGAACGCTCGCTGGTCTCGCACACCGTGTTGCCATCATAGTCATAGGACAGGATGTCGTCGCGCACCACCATGCCGGGGGCGCGGTTGCAGGACAGCAGGAACACGCCGGGCTGGCTGTCGTGGCGCACGCTGACATGGCCGAGGCCATCGACCACGCCCTGGTCATAGAGGATGCGGTTGGCGAGGACCAGGCGGTCGATGAGTTCGGGATTGGCGCCTGTGTTGTGCATGGTGTCTCCTTGTATCGATAGGGATGAATGTCGTTGCTGTGGCTGCGTCATCGCAGGTTGATTTCGAGCCGGACCATGTCGCCGCGGTAAAGGCCTTCGCCGGCGTAGATCAGGTGGCCGCCGTGATCCAGCACCAGGCGCTGGACCCGCGCCACGGGCGCGTTCAGCGGCAGGTCGAGATGGCTGGCGATCTCCATGTCGGCGGTGTCGATGGTCAGTACCTGCCGCGCTTGAGCGATCTGCGGCCCGAGCAGCTCGTGCAGGATGGTGAGGATGGACTCCTGGTACATCCGCTTTTTCGGCACCTGCCGGTACAGCCGGCTGCAGAGGAAGGAACGGCCGATCATGGCGGGATGGCCGTTGCGCCGGTGCAGCCTTCGCATCATCTCGTACTGCTTCACCGGTACGCCCTCGCCGGCGGCAAAGTCCGGCAGCACGCTCGTGCGGCCATGCTCCAGCACTTCGATTTGCACGTCCTGCCCCTGATGGGCGGCGATCAGCGCCGCCCAGTCCGTTTCGAGCTGATGCACCGGCTTGCGCAACGGCGAACTGCGCACGAAGCTGCCGCGGCCGCGCACCCGCTCCAGCAGCCCTTCCCGCTCCAGCTCGCCCATGGCTTCGCGCATGGTGCCGCGCGCCACCGCAAACTCGGCGACGAGGTCGTCGAGGTTGGGGATGCGTTCGCCCACCGGCCACTGGCCGGAAGCGATCCGATTGCGAAACAGGGTGGCCAGCTGCAAATACAGCGGCACGCGGCTGCGGTTGATGGTGGCGGTTTCCTGCATGGATGGCTTCCGAATCTGAACGGGCGGCGATGCTGCCGTCGTGGCCGGGAGTGCGTCACCGGCCCTTCCGTCCTGCCTTATTCCGGTTCGATCCCGAGCTTCTTCGCCAGCCGGCCAAACTCGACCACGTCATGCTTCAGGGTGTCGCTCATGTCTTCCGGCGACATCTTGCCGATCACATAGCCATTCTCCACCAGCTTGTCGGCGACTTCCGGCATGGCCAGCACCCGCTTCACTTCGGCGGAAAACTTCTTGACGATGTCGTCCGGCGTGCGCGCCGGAAAAGCGAAGCCGAAGAAGGTCGGCGGAATGGTGTCGGCCTTGCCGCCTGCCTCGACGATCGTGGCGACCTGCGGCAACTGCGGCGAGCGGTCGCTGTTGCCGTAGACCAGCGGCTTGAGCTTGCCCGCCTTGATCGGCCCGCTGGCGGTGCCGACCGTGGCCAGGCTGAGATCCACCTCGCCCGACATGGTGGCAGTGGCGGCCGGCCCGCCCCCCTTGTACGGAATATGCGTGATGGCGGTGCCGAAGCGCTCGTTGAGCGATTCCATGCCCATCTGCGTCATGCTGCCGATGCCGAAGCTGGCGTAGTTCAGCTTGCCGGGATTCTTCTTTGCATAGTTCACCAGCTCGGTCATGGTGCTGGCGGGCACCTTGGGATTGGCCACCAGCACATACGGCGCCCACACCACCACCCCGGCAAACTTGAAGTCCTTGATCGGATCGTAGGTCAGCTTCTTGTACAGGCTGGGATTAATGGCCAGCGCGCCGCGATCGGTGAACAGCGCCGTGTAGCCATCCGGCGCGGACTTGGCCGCGATCTCCGCGCCCAGCACGCCGTTGGCGCCGGGCCGGTTGTCGACGATCACCGGCTGCTTCAGCAATTCGGACAGCTTCTGTCCGACCAGACGCAACACCGAATCGGAAGAACCGCCCGGCGGGAACGGCAGGATCACCTTGATCGGCCGGGAGGGATAAGGATCGGCGGCATGGGCTGCATGCGACATCGCCAGCGACATCGTGGCGGCGGTCAAACCGAGACCGAGCAAACGGATGCAGGCACGGCGGCGCGGAAGCGAAGGGGCTAGGTTTTGTCTCATCGTCTCTTCCTTGTTCGTTATGGATGCGGACATGGCGGCGGCAGTCATGCCGGACCAAGGCCATGGCTCTATGTTTTGGCTCCTGAATGAAGCTCTCATATAGCGAATGGCAGTGCATTTTACGCAAGCCACATGCATAAGTACATAGTTCTGTACTTTTAAACCTTGCCTGTTGGAAGCGATGAATTTTCGAGCGGAAAGCAAAAAGCCGCAGGCCTGATCGGCGTGCGGCTTTTTGTTCCACCTTGGGCAGGCGGGATGGAATTGGTGGAGGCGGCGGGAGCCTCCAGCCTCCACCACAAAAAAGCTAAGCCATTGATTACTAAATAGCTTTTCTAAAAATCTGACCAGCCCAACTGCGTGACTTGGGGTGATTACTTGTGGAGACATAATATCAGGCACCTCCGGTAGATAGCCATCAGTCTGATTTACCTGCAGGACGCCGGTTCGATTCCCTTCCAGCCTCGCCTGCTGGTGGAATCGATCATGGAGAGTGGCTTGCCTCAATTCGAGCACAGCGCTTGGACGTACAACATTCCGATACCAAGTCGCCAGCATCTAAGCCGTTAGCCTAATATGTTGACAATCTAGCCCTGCAGTCAGCATGAAAAGCCCGCTAAAGTGGGCTTTTCATTGTGGCTCAACTCTTTCTTGATCTTGGCAATCGTCACTTGCTGCCGCTTCCGGCCACAAGCGGACGTTCGATGCTGTCCTGACTGGAGATGCCAAGGTGCGACGTGCGGATGTTAGGGTAGAAATCGAGATGAGCGCATGCGCTTTTTAACCAAATTCTTTGGTTATAAGTGAGCTAGATAGGCCTCGACGTCGGCAATTCGGTACGGTTTTGGAAGGAAGTCGAAATATTGGGTAGCGCCCTGAGCGGCGACTAGGTCGGCGCGTCCCGACACCAGCAGCACGCGAAGGCCGGGGTACATTTGTCGTGCCCGATGCGCCAATTCTATGCCGCTCATGCCAGGCATTGTCACGTCGCTGATAAGCACTTGTAAGTCTGGGATGGCTTTCAACCGTTCAAGCGCCTCTTCCGCATCACGCGCGGCAATCACTTCGTGCCCAAGAAAGTTGAGAAAATCGATTACAAGCTCAAGCAGATCAAGGTTGTCGTCTACTAGCAAGACTTTACGGTGAACCTTGTTTGGCGGTCCAGTTTTTTTGGAATGGCGGGAGGTGGAAGACATGATTAACCACTAGCGAAGTCGCCCCTGCATAGACAGCGACGTTCGTCTACTCTTCTTGTAACTTTACAATAGCAAGTACGCTGTACTCATCGATAGGGTTAAGCGGGACCACGAAATATCCACTCTGCCGGAGTTTGCTCAGTAGCTCTTTATTGGCAAGCAGGTCTGCCGTTTCTATGATGCGGTAAATCTGCCCGTACTCATTCTCTACACCTATTTTGACAGCCTCCGACACAGGCGCCACAGGGACGGCAGCGAGTTGTTGGAGCAAGTCATGGTCGAAGCGAGGAACAAATTTGCCTTCGAGGAGCGTCGTTTTCATTGGGGTCTTTGTTGGTCAATACCTGAACAGTTGACGCACCTCACGTCTACCAAGTTCGCAAGGTTGACAAATTTCTTTCATCAAGCTGAAAAATTGTTGCAAAATTGATATCACCGTGTCTATGTTACGGCTCCCTGATTTCCCGCAGCAGCTATTATGCGGCTGCGGGCCCTTTTTGCTTTACAGCAGCCATAAAAAAGCAGGACACCCAATCAAGGCGTGCCCTGCAATGCTTTAAGTTGGAGACCTAAGAAGCACTTATTGGACATGCAATATGCTGCGTCAAGTTCCTGACGCACAAACGATTATTTTCACTATCCTGCGATCCACGTACCAATCTCCCCGGTCCGCTCTTCACCGCTCTAGTTTGCACGTCTCTCTTACGAAAATGGCCTTCCGAGTGGAACTTGGAAGTTCGCAGCCGCCAGCGTAAGCGAAAAAAGCAGGGTTCTGACGAAGCTATCTATAAGGTTCGCTCGAAAACTGGCCGCAGTTGATGACGGCTGTCCCATCACGTCTGCGCAACGGCTCTAGGGCTTTTGCTTTTGGGGGTATCAGTCAGACGTGACTGAAAGGCGGCCACAAGCTGACATCGTACTAAGCTTTTGATGTGATACCGATGGGGCAGGAATTGCGGTCAGTAACTTGGCATCAAGTGTTCAGGGCGGTGATCTAGCGGTGGGAAGCGGCGTCCGGCACCGGCGGCGGCGTTTGGTGCGCGCGGACGAAGTCCAGGAACGCCGCCTGCGGCAACGGGCGGCAGAAGTAATAGCCCTGGTAGGCCGGGCAGCCCAATTGCGCCAGCAGGTCGTGCTGTTCGCGGGTTTCCACCCCTTCGGCCACCGTCGACAGGCCCAGGCTGCCAGCCAGCGTGATCACGGAGCGAGCGATGGCGAAATCATTGGGGTCGTGCAGCAGGTCGGCGACGAACGAGCGGTCAATCTTCAGCGCGTCCAGCGGCAGGCGCTTCAGGTATGCCAGCGACGAATAGCCGGTGCCGAAGTCGTCCAATTGAAAGCGCACGCCCATGCGCTGCAGCGCGCCCATCTTGGCCACCGTGTCTTCGACATTGGCCACCAACACTGATTCGGTCAACTCCAGGTGCAGGCGCTGCGGCGGGGTGTCGTTGGTTACCAGCGCCTGCAGCACCTGGCCGACAAACTCCGGCTCGGCGAGCTGGCGCGCCGAGACGTTGACCGACAGGGTAAGGTCGGCCAAGCCGGGTTCGCGTGCCATCTGCGCCAGCAGGCGACAGGCTTCCTGCAGCACCCATGCTCCGATGTCGCAGATGAGGCCGCTGCGCTCGGCAATGCCGATGAAGTCTAGCGGCGCAATGAAGCCGTCGGTCGGGTGGCGCCAGCGCAGCAGCGCCTCAGCGCCGACGATTCTGCCGGCAAAGTCGGCCTGCGGCTGGTAGTGTAGTTCGAACTGGTTGGCCGCCAGCGCCCGGCGTAAGTCGTCTTCGAGCCGCGCACGGCGCTCCAGTGCGGCCTGCATGCTGGGCTGAAACGTCTTCGCCAGATCGCCGCCAGCTGTCTTGGCTTCATACATGGCTAGGTCGGCGCGACGCAGCGCCTCGCTGCAGTTCGTGACCGTCGCATTGATGACGGCCACGCCGATCGACGCCGGCAGGTGACGGGCGGCGCCCGACAGCAGATGCGGGTGCGCCAGTAGCTGGCGCACCTGCTCGGCCGTCGCCGCCGCGCACGACTGTGCTGAATCGGCGCTGTCGGCAATCTCCGGCAGAAGCAGCACGAATTCGTCGCCGCCCAGGCGTGCCACCGTGTCGATTGGGCGCGCCGTGTCCAGCAGCCGGCGCGCAACGGCCTTGAGCAGCTCGTCGCCGGCCAGATGGCCGAGCGTGTCGTTGAGGTCCTTGAAGCCATCCAAGTCCAGCAGCAGCAGCGCGGAATACGCCGGCACTTGCTGCTGGCGCTCGATCAACGCCTGGAGCTTTTCCAGCAGCAGGCGCCGGTTGGGCAGCGCGGTAAGCGAGTCGTAGTACGCCAGTTGCGCGACTTCCTGCTCGGCCTGGCGCCGGCCGGTGATGTCGCGCAGATACACTGACAAGCCGTCGGTCGTCGGATAGGCCGAGATTTCCAGCCACAAGTCCATCGCGTCGAGCTGGATTTCAAAGCGCGTCACATGCCCGCTGTTGCGCGCGGCGAGATAGCGGTGCTCAGTTTCCGAGCCGCGAAACGTCGGAAACACTTCCCAGATGGTTTTGCCCAGCATGTCGGCGCGGCTGCGGCGCAGCATCGCCTCGGCGGCGCGGTTGACGTAGCGAAAACGCCAGCCGTCGTCCATGAGCAGAAAGCCATCGGTGATGGTATCTAGCGTGTTGGTCAGGCGCTCATGCAGGCGGCGGTTTTCTTCCAGCGTCTCGCGCTTGACGGTAATGTCCTGCAGCGCGCCGCGCAGGCCGGTGACCGTGCCGTCCAACCCGCGCACCGGCTCGCCCACCACGCGCACCCAGCGCGCCTCGCGCTCGACGGTCCAGATGCGCAGTTCATGCGAGAACGGCGTGCCGCTGTGGCGCGCGGCCTCTTTGGCGTCATTCAGCTCGCGCCACGCGGCGGTGTCCAGATGGCGGCGGTAGGCTTGGCCGGTATCAGTGAACCCGGCGGGCAGGCCAAGGATGGCGGCGGCTTCGTCGCTCCATGTCGTGGCGCCGCTGGCAAACTCCAGGCGCCAGTCACCCACCTTAGCCAAACGGCCGATGGTCTTAAGCGACAGTTCGCGCTCGGACAGGTGCTGCTCGCGCAGCGCCAGGCGCGTTTCCTGCGCGCGGCGCGCCTTAGCCGGAAACAGCGCCAGCGCCAGGCCAGCGGCCCCCGGCAATGCACGCGCATTCATCAGCACCGGCGTGGTCGCACCGCCGGCGCACACCAGGTCGAGCGCGATTTCGTCGATGTTGCTGCCATTGCGTATCAGCGGCCGGCAGACCGCCTCGAACAGCACCGGGCCGGCGGCGCCCATCAGGCGCTGCATGTCCAGGGCGGCCAGTTCGTCGGTGCGGTAGCCGGTCAGGTCGAGGAAAGCGCGATTGACCCCCGTGAGGCGGCCATCGGCGCTGCAGTGCGCCAGAGCGCACGGCGCGGCGTCGGCTTCGACGGTGCCAAGCAATGGCCGGTTAAGTACGGCGAGGATGCTGCTCATGGCTGGTCCCGGTCAATGCAGCAGGAAGCGGCGCAGCACGGCCACGGTTTCCTGTGGCGCCGACAGATGCGGGCAATGGCCGGTGGCCTCCAGCAGCGCCAGCACGCTGCCCGGAATTTGCTGATGCATGTAGTGCCCGACTTCGGGCGGCGCTAGAGCGTCATCGCGGCATTGCATAATAAGCGTCGGCACAGTAATGGCCGGCAGCAGCGAGCGCCAGTCCGACAGGAAGGTCACCCGTGCAAAGGCGCGTGCCACGTCCGGGTCCGTGCGGCAGAAATTATCGGTCAGCTCAAGCGTCAGCCCGTCCCAGGTGGGGCGGCCCATGATCGTGGGCGCCAGCGTCTGCGCCCAGGCAAAGTAATTCGCTGCCAAAAAATCCAGCAGCGCCAGCACGGCAGCACGGTCCATCCCACCGCGATAGGCGCCGTCGTTGATGTAGCACGGCGATGGCGCCACCAGGCTTAGCCCGGCGAAGCGATGCGGGGCGCGGGCGGCCGCATGCGCGCCAATGGCGGCCGACACCGAATGGCCGACGAACTGCGCCTGCTCCAGTTGCAAACCGTCCATCAGGCATAGCAGGTCGTTGGCGTACGCATTTAGGCTGGCATAGTGGATCGGGTCGTAACTGGCGCGGTTGGAGGGGCGCGCGCCGACCAGGTCGTACAGGATGACGTCGAAGTCGTCAGCAAAAGCGGGCGCTACCTGCTGCCAGACGGACTGGTCGCAGCCGAAACCGTGCGAGAAGATCAGCGGAGTGCGGCCGCGGCCGCTGCGGTGAATGTTAAAGCACGCAAGCGAATTCATAGAAAGCCCGGCTAGTACCGCACGCTAAATCAACCGACAACACGCTGTGTAATGCGTGGCGACGGCCCGGCGGCGGGAAAACGGGGCAGTCGGCAAGCGCTGGCCGACCACCTGATTGCTGGGAAACAGTAGCACCAATTTACAGTTTCTTACAAGAAAAAACTTACACAGAGGAAACAATTTTGGATTTCCGGCCACACCTGCTCGCGACCGACCAGCCCGCCCAGCAGCGGTACCGGCCGCAACGGCGGGGCAGCCAGGCCCAGCGACGCGGCGTTCCCACCCAGCGCCTACGAGCGACCCCAACACGGTGACAGAGCCGGCCGCCGGCTTGACGCCGACAAGCGCCGCCACGGTGCCGCTGGCGACTGGGGCCGTAGGAGTTTTGGGAAGCTAGTCAAGGTACGCGACTTCGCTAAGTGTGATGGGCAGCTTTGGGGCGAACTTGGAAGTTCACATGTCATGGCGTATAAAGCCGCAGTCCTGCAACAGTCAATCTATAAGGTTTGCATTGAAACCTGCCATAGTCGACGACTGCTGCACCATCACACCTGCGCAACGGCTCTAGGGCTTTTGTTTTTGGGGGGTATCAATCCGAGGTGATTGAGCGGAAGGGAGAGCAAAAATAAAGGGAATTGTTTCGATTGCAGCCAAGCTGTCTATAGATGAACAGGGCTACGCGGTCCGCGTTGGCCCCATGCACGGTGATGAACCGGCATGGGTTGTCAGGTGTGCCGATGTTTCCATGCATAGCTATCGTGCTTTTGGTCTTCATTGTCTGTCGTGCAGCCGGCAAGGTGCAGAATGCATGCAATGCTGTGTGCGCGAAACGCAGTCGAAAGATAAGAAACCACCCGCGTTAGACCAGCAAACCGCCAGCACGGGTTTAGGTTATTTGGACCAGTAAGCCAACCCGACGACAATGCTGGCAAAGGTCACAGCAAGGCCAAAGATTTCTGCGAAGGTGGCACGAGTAAGCCAGCGAGTAGAACGCCCACGCGTGATGGTGTCGAGCAGAAGTGCAACAACTAGCGAGATCATGAAAACGTGGAACATTGTTTCCCCCTTGATGTTTTCTAGCAGACGCACCAACCGCTTTGCGTTTCTTGTTTCGGCTGGTGTGTCTACTTTGTTAATGTAGGCAAAGATAGAGCTTTCAGTAGGTATAGTTAAAAGGACGCTGCCCGCAAACCCGCATGAATCCTGGGTTCAGGATGGAAAATCCGTGCCTATTTTTTGTGGAAACGGGTCGATAACGTGGCCAGCTTCGCCCTCACGATCCGGTTCAGCTCCTCGTCGGCAACAGTGTGCCTGGAGTGCCGCAACTCCTTCGGCTTACCGCCATCTCTTGGTTTCCCGGTTCGGGCGTCGGTACCGTAGGCAAGTCGACCGAGCGGGTAGGTGCAGACCGCTTCCGCCCTTCCCTTACGCGCAGCGACTAACATGAGCTGCATGAGCTGCATGATTTCAAGCCGCCCCTGTGTCAACTCATCGATGGATCGAAGGCGGCGAAAATGCAGCAGTTCGGCCAGGCGCTGAAAGCGGTAGCCGTCCAAGTCGTCCAGCCTCACAATGCCGTGCTTCGCCAGCTCGTCGCCGCGCAAGGTGAATTCGGCGCGGGCGCGATGCTCTGCAATCGGCAAATCTCGGTTACCGCTGTCGCCGCCCCAGTTACCATCGGTGCGCTTGTAATAAACCTGGTAGCTGATCTGGTTGCCCTTGCTGCCGATACGCAGGTTGTGGTGCGGATCAATTTTCAACCGACGCGTGTAAATGGTCGGCTCTGGATCGTCGCCGCTTAGAAAGACGTTCCCCATTGTCGCCGTGTCTTTCAGGCTAGGGTCGAATTGGCGGGCGTCTTTCCCATATGCTGCAATCCCAGCTTGCAGCCGGCGCACCATTTCAGTAACCGCATTAGGATCGCCGTCCTCTGGTCGCGCATAGAAGTCGAGCGAAATTTCTAGGCCGGTGACGGTCGGTTCCTGCGCCAGGGGCAAGGCGCTGACAATGCGGCGCAGCTCCGAATAGGAATTTGCCTGAGCGTCGTACAGGGTTATTCTGAAGTTGGTAGCGACGCCGCCCGCGCCCGGATTGATGGCTTCGGTTCGCGTGGCATTCGTTCCGGTAATGCGTTGCAGGTTCTCCCAAATCCATCGCGGCTGGGTTGGCTGTGTGGTGCGCACGTCGAGCTGAATCCAATCGATCACGGCCTCCGTGCGGTAACGGGAACGGAGGCTCTGGCTCATCATGCGGCCGCAACGTATGCCGAAGGCGAAGCCGCACAACTGACCACGAAAGCCGTCCGCGCCGTTGGCAGCTTACGCAGCCTCCAGTGCCGGATGTCGGTCGAATCGCTGAGCGCGGTCTTCATCAAGGGGGGCTCGTTACGCTTAGTACTGGGATCGGCCGCCCTGACCGCCTCGATGAATTCCCAGACTTTTGCCGCTTGATACATTGGCAGCCAGGCGCGGTCTCCTTTGCCCTTGCACTCTGGAAGGAGAATAAAACCGCTGACAGCGACTTTGCCGCGCCGCATGTCGCTCAGGGTGTCAAGCCAAGACCTGACCGGTCCAAGCTCCTTGCGGAGCAGGTAGGCGGCTTCAGACGCGGACATAACGGTAATTTTCATTGGTGCTTCTCGTTTGAGGTAGTCAATCCGTGTGGAACGATGAATGCAAAGTGAAGGCCATTGCGCAGGCCGTTCCGAATCCATACGCAATCCTGGCCATGCTCATCGAAGCCGAAAACGACTTCAAACCCACCGAAGTCTAATCGTCCTTGCACGTGTGCCTTTTCCAAGATCGAACCGAGTTCAGCATCGTCGAGCATGCCGCTGTCGCGGATCAGCGGATGGTTTCCCATTGCTGCGTATTGGGCTGCCCGATCTTGGAAGATTGTCTGTTCTAGCAACCTACACATTGCCGCCTCTCTAAGCGCTGCCGTCATGTTTTCTGCATCACTTGCTGGAGCCAGCGCATCGGCACACCATACCTGCCAAGTCTTGCTTTGCTGGTCGGCAAGCCAATCGATAGCCTGCCAAGTCGCTTCGTCTAGCTTCATGGGTATGCGCCTTCCGGAATGAAGGGTCAGCATGCGTTGCGCGGTTGTCGGCATTTTTACTCCTACGAAATAAACGTTAGCATACCATGAGATTCAATTGCATATTATAAGGTTCAGATTTATTATTGACCACAGATTAAACGAACGTCTTGAAACGTCGTCAAGGAGAAAATCATGGCACAGGGCAAATACATCGCCTACTACCGCGTCAGTACCCAAAAGCAAGGTGCTTCTGGGTTGGGGCTCGAAGCACAACAAGAAGCCGTGCGGCGTTATCTGAACGGCGGAGAATGGGAGCTGGTCGATGAGTTTGTCGAAACTGAAACCGGAAAGGGCGCCGACGCACTCGCGAAACGGCCCCAACTTCGCGCGTCTCTAGAAGCATGCCGAAAGTCTGGCGCAAGGCTACTGATTGCAAAGCTCGACAGACTGGCAAGAAACGTCCACTTCATTACAGGCCTGATGGAAGCCTCGCGGGGAAACGGCAAGAACGCGGTCAAGTTTGTGGCATGCGATATGCCGGATGCAAATGACCTAACCATTCACCTGATGGCAGCGTTTGCGGAGCATGAAGCCAGGCGAATCAGTGAGCGCACGAAGGATGCATTGGCGATGGCAAAGAAACGCGGAGTGATTCTCGGCAAGGCCGGCGCCGCAAATCTAAAGCCAAATATCCACATGCGCCAAGCGAACGCCAATATCTTTGCCGAAAAGCTGCGCGGTCAGATTGAAGGGTTCACGCTGCGTAAATTGTCGCAGCGCGCTATGGTGGATGAACTGAACCAGTTGGGTATTCGCACCGCGCGAGGAAGCACGTGGTCGCTCGTGCAACTGCAACGAGTCATCCGGCGGCTAGCCTAGCGTTGTCGCTGCTCGCATCGTTTGGGGCACGATGTTCGGCGGGTTCTGTAGGTGGCGAGATCGTCGGGCGAAATGACAGACGGATTTTGGAATTTCCACGTCTGTATAAACGTTGTTCGATGATGGCGACATCCGGCTGCCAAAGTCGCCGGCGCCATTAGGCGACAAAATAGCCCCATATTCGGCGCTGTTACTTGTTTTAACGGGGCCCCCGGCGCGGGACAATACGCACTTGCTCGAACTTTGGTATTAGGCGCCACACGTCTTCGTGCGGTTGATATTTTTCGACGGTCGGTTTTCTTTTGGCCGCGTCTTTGGCGTTCCAATACACCTTGCCGGTGATCAGATTCGATTCGTGGCCTACTATCTGAGCGACAGAATGTTCGGGCACTTCGTCGTCCAGCAGAGCCGAAATGAAAGTATGACGAAAACTGTGGAAAACTTTCGTATGCTTGCCGTCGATGCCGCATTTCCTTTTGTGCCGTTGGAACCAGTTGGACGCCGCCTGCGCAAAACCGTCGCGGCGCTCGTTCAGTTCCGGAAAAAGCCGCTTAGCACCGGCTTTGCGCAAACCGTCAACGTATTGTAATAGACCAAGGTCGATCAGCTTGCTATGGACTGGGACGAGGCGTTTGGAGTTGGCGTTCTTCAGGCGCTGGCCTTCTTTTTCGTCAGTCACGTCGATGCAAGGGACGCCGTTGTGATCTACGAAGTCCGAAAGGTAAAGCTGGCACAGTTCGCCGAGTCTTGCACCAGTGAGTAATCCCATAGGTATTAGCCAGTAGGCATAGGGATTCTCGAATTCGCGCGTAGCGAATTCTTCCGAGCGCAACAAGGCGGCAAGTTCCGAATTTGTGAAAGGTTGGCGCTTCGCAGCGCCGCTTTCGTCCACGCTCATGCCGGCGGCGGGGTTGCGGGTAACGCCGTATTTCTTCTTGCCCATCGCCCATTTGAACAAGCTGCTTACTCGCTCGACGTTTTTATTGATTGTCCGCGCTGCCATTGTCGTTTCGGGCGCCAGTGCAATAATTTCATCAATCGATTTGCCTACATAAGCAGGGGCTTTGTTTATGTTCGGCGGGAGCTTTTTCAGCGTTTCAAGGTAGCTGACGATGCCATCATCGTCGATCTCCACAAGCGGCTTGTCTCCGACAATCAGCTTGAACAGTTCGTAGACAGCGCGGTTTTCCGCTTCAGTTTTGGCTGTCCACCTTCCTTGCGCGCGCTTGAAGCGGACGAAGTCTTCGATGGTCGCGGATAGCGAAGGGATAGAGGGGACGCTGTTGGATTCGGATGCCGGCGCCCTTGACACTATAGTGGAAACGAAATCGGCCAGCGCATGCTTCTCGGCCTTATGCGTGCTCGCTTGCTCTGCAATGGCTTCCTGATGTTGTCGGGAAAGGCTCAACGCGCGAACGTCCTGCAGGAGCAGCATATATTCGGTATTCAGGCCGCTCTCTTCAGTCTTGAATGCCATCAATTGCGGCAACATCTTATCCAGCATGCCATCGACCCTATGAAATTCGGCATTGATGGCGGTGCGCCTGTCCGCGTCTTTGGTGGTGCCGCGCAAAGCATCGAGTTTAGCTACGTGTTCTTGCATCGCCAAGAGCGCTTCAGTAAGCGCTGTCTTCCGTTTTTCGAGGGCTTTACCTTTCTCCATCAATGACAGCAGGTGATCGCCAAGCCGAGCTCTTTCAGCGGCAAGGTCCGCGATAAAAACCGGAGTGCTATCGACATCAGTAGCTAGGTGTGTTGCGGTTGTAATTCGGTCTGGCATGGGTTTTTGACGGAGTTCTTCGAACATCCGCTTAAATGCGGTCGATAGCGATTTTGCGTCGTTTACCGCTTGTCGTACGTTCGCAGTTCGAAGGCTGCGGTAAATTTCTTTGGTAGCGAAATGGTGCCGCAGGTCGAGCGGTATTGCAATGCGGAAATGCAGCGTGCCGGATCGGCTGCGGTGAAGATGGGAAGGTAATTTGATCGCCATGCTCGACCTGTTTTGGGGTGCTTGGTTGGGGTACCAAGCCAGGTCGGATAGTCAGAAACGGCTAAACCGTTGAGTAATCAACGGTTTAGCGTATTGGTGGTGGAGGCGGCGGGAATCGAACCCGCGTCCAGAAGCCCTCTACAGACAGTTCTACATGCGTAGTGCAGCCTATTGGTTTTAACCCTGCCGACGCGGACGCACGCGCTTCGTCAAGGCGAGCCACCTAAGTTTAACGCCATGCCAAGTAGCCCGACATGACGCGATTCCCTGTAAATGACTCCACTGCTGTTGCCAGCCCGCCCCAGGGACGAGACGGTGTGGAGCTAGAAGGTTCTTAGGTTTCTAGTGATTTACGCTGCGAGAGCGTAAGGGGTTTCATCGTTTGCATTTAAGCATTTCTGGATGGATTTATGAGGTAACCAGTCCTCAGCATGCCCTGCACTGCTTTGCAACCCCTGTCGAAACCAGGTCGCCCCCAAGCAGAAAATCTATTGTACTCCATAGATGGACACGGCCCGAGCGAATTCAAGGGCCAGGACCAATGATATGTGCCGGCTTCGATTTAGCGGCCGACCCACGTATCCACAGGACGAAGACGGAAAGAAAAGGGATCAGCCGTTCCTGGTTACCTGATCGTGAGGCGATGCGGTAATCGTTTCGGACGCTTTCCGCGGAACGCCGGAATCATGGCCGGTCCGGAGCGCGCCTGAAGCGCGGTGAAAGCGTGATGCGTTGGGAAAAATGCGTGGCGCGGCTGGCTGGGATCGAACCAGCGACCCTTGGCTTCGGAGGCCAATACTCTATCCACTGAGCTACAGCCGCGTTGTGGAACGGGAAGAGGCCTGAAGGATACCGGTTTTCTTCGCTTCCGTCCATGCAAAACACGGCCGTTTCATTCCAAACCAAGGGTATTAAGTCTATAATCAAAAGATTTGCAAGGTATTGCACCGCAGCATCTTTTTGCTGGTCTTGCTGTCCTGTGCCCTGCCGTCCGGTTTTGAAATAGCACTGAGGGAATAATGAGCGAAGCACATAACGAACACGAATCCGTCATCAAAACCCCAAAGCAGCTCATCGCTGTGGTGGTCGCGGCCTTTGTCATCCCCATTACGATCATCATGCTGCTGGCCGGCCATTTCGGCTCTGCGGACAAGGTCGGCGCAGGCTCCAATGCACAATCGCCGGAGGCCGTTGCGGCGCGCATCCGTCCGGTTGCCGACGAGGGCTTTACCTTCAAGGATGTGAACGCACCGAAGCAACTGCAAACCGGCGAAGCCGTCTTCAAGGGCGTGTGCGCGGCCTGCCACGCCAGCGGCGCCGCCGGCGCGCCCAAGCTTGGTGATGGCGCCGCCTGGTCGGCCCGCATCGCCCAGGGCTACGACACGCTGGTCTCCAACGCGATCAAGGGCATCCGCGCCATGCCGGCAAAGGGTGGCAATCCTGATCTGGAAGACGTGGAAGTCGCGCGCGCCGTGGTGTATATGGCGAATCAGTCGGGCGGCAAGTTCAAGGAACCGGCGGCACCGGCTGGCAAGACCGCGGATGCCGCACCCGCCGACGCCGGCAATGCCCAGGCGGCCGCAGCACCTGCCGCTCCGGCTGCGACTCAGGCGGCAGCTGCTCCCGCAGCGGCTGCGCCGGCAGCTGCGCCTGCCAAGGCATCGGCCGATGCCGGCAAAAAACTGTATGAATCGGCCTGCGTCGCTTGCCATGGCGCCGGTGTTGCCGGCGCGCCGAAGTTCGGCGACAAGGCAGCCTGGGCGCCGCGCATCGCGCAAGGTTCGGCCACGATGTATGAGCATGCGATCAAGGGCTTCCAGGGCAAGGGAGGCGTCATGCCGCCCAAGGGTGGTTCCACCGCCTCCGACGATGAAGTCAAGGCGGCAGTCGATTACATGGCATCCGCCGCCAAATAATCTGCCGACGCAAGAAGAAAGCCGACCCGCGGGTCGGCTTTTTTATTACCTTCGGCGGCATGCGTGCCGCCTATCGTTCATCGCGGTGAGACCGGGATCGATTGCTGCATCGGGACGGACCGCTGCATGGGCACGGGCTGCGACTGCATCGGCGCCTGCGCAGTGGTCTGCGGTTCGGCGACGAAGATCTCCACCCGACGGTTGCGGGCACGATTGGCTTCGGTATCGTTCGGCGCCACCGGCTCGTGCGAGCCATGGCCCTGCACGTTGACCCGATTGGCCGCCACGCCGCGGCCCGAGAGATAGTCGCGCACCGAGGCGGCGCGATTGACCGACAGCGGATTGTTGATGGCATCATTGCCGGTGCTGTCGGTATGGCCGGTGATGTTGAGCACCGTTGCCGGGTTCTCCGTCAGCGTGCTGGCGAACTTGTCGAGGATGGGCCGGAAGTTGGGCTTGATGTCGGCACGGTTGGTATCGAAGGAAATGTCGCTCGGGATGTCGAGCTTGAGCCGGTTGTCGGCGGTCTGCGTGACCTGGATGCCGGTGCCTTGGGTGGCTTGCTGCATGGTGCGCTTCTGCTGTTCCATGCGCGTCGACCAGATGTTGCCGATGACCGCGCCGGCAGCGCCGCCGAGCGCAGCGCCCTGGGCCGTGCGGTGCCCGCCGCCCGGGCCGACCACGGCGCCGAGCACCGCGCCGACACCGGCGCCAATGCCGGCACCTTGCGCCGTGCCGCGGTCCACCGCGTTCATGTCGGCGCACCCTCCCGCAACCAATGTGATTGCGAGCATGCCTGCTGTCAGTCGAATGTGCATTGCGAAGTCCTTGCCTGATTGCTGGTCTTTTTCGACCCCGGCAAGATATGTAAGTTCGACAAGCCCTTTGCGAGGCGGCAAGCAAAGTGATGCCCTTCCCCGTCGGGGTTACGGCATCGGTGGTTCGTCAATAATACGAGTCGGTAGAGTCGGCCGTGTCGTCGCGCGTCAGGCGCGACTTGGCCTTGGCATAGAGGAAGGCTGCGCCGCCGGCCACGGCGGCCACGCCCAGCACGGTTCGCAGCGAAGGCTTGCGCACGCGCCCCTTGAACAAGGTGGAGGCAAGGCTCGTCGCCACCGGCAGCAGTGCCTGCAGGTCGAGCGGCGCGCCGGCTATCGGCAGGCCGGTTCGCCGCTGCAGCAGCGACATGACCATGCCGCCGGCGTTGCGCAGCGCGCCGAGTGCCATGCGCGGGGGCTGCAAGGATGCCAGCGCATCTTCCTTGGCGTGATACAGATCGGCGCGAAAGAGCGCGCCCTGCGCAATCAGCTGCTTTTTGCGCAGTTCGGGCGACATGCGCATGGTATTGCGTGGTGTATCCATGTCGCCTCCTTAAAGCAGCGCGTCGCGGTCGGCGCGCAGTTCCGACAGGGTAGCCGGCAGCGACAGGCTGCCGCCGGCCACCATGCCGCGCGCGCGCCACAGCAGCAGCGCGGCCAGCGCGGTGAACGCCAGGGCCAGCAGCAGCAGTATCTTCCAGCCCCAGGTTTCCCATGCGAGGACGATGATCAGAGCGCTCCATCCCGCCAGCGCAAAGCCGATGGCGACAATCGCCAGCGCGCCCACCAGCAGCAGGCGCAGCAGCACATTGCGCGCTTCGCCCAGTTCCAGCGCCGCCAGCTCGATGCGGCTGAGCGTCAGGCCGAGCAGATTCTTCGCGACGGCTGCGACGCTCGCCGCGAAGCCGGGGGATGGCGCCGATGCGCTGTTGTCGTTATATCCCTCCCTCAAGGCGCTTACCTGCGCGATGAGAACAGCATGCCGAACACGAGGCCGACGCCGGCCGAGACGGCGACGGCGCGCCACGGGTTGGCGCGCACGTACTGATCGGTGTTCTGCGCCACTTCCCGACTGGATTCGAGCGCGACCGCCTGCATCTCCTGCGCCCGTTCCACGGCCACGTCCAGCAGCTGGATGCCCTTGTTGCGCAGATCCTCGGCCCGCTCGCCGGTCGTGCTGGTCGCTTCCCGGAACAAATCGCGGGCATCCTTCAGGAGGGTGCGCATGTCGTTTCGCACGGTCTTGTAATTGGTCGTCTGCATGATGTTCTCCTGTACGGACTGGCGGGAATGCAGGCGTCTTGGCGTCTGGCATTCACCGGGTTAAGACAATGACGGTATGTTAACTGTCTTCAATGAGACAGATGTTCCACCGGAATTGTTCATCGGCCCGCCATGGAGCGGACACGACGCACGCGAACCTGACTAATTTACCAAATGTAAGAGCAACGCGTGCTGCCGCGGCACGCCGCCTTGATCTTTACACGGCCCGCTGGCGCAGTTCGGCAATGCCTTCGATGCTGCCGATGCGGATGATGACCGGCCGCGAACTGAGGCCCGGCTGCATCGGGCGCCAGGCGAACAGCCACTCCTTTTCCATCGCGAACTGGCGCGACTTGGAGAAGGTGGCGCCGAGCGGGCTCGGCATGCCGTAGGAAACGGCGGCGTCGATGCCCGCCCAGCTCGGCAGCGCGCGCTGCGCCGCGCGGTGGATGCGCTCGCCGAACTGCTCCGGATCGTGGATGACAAGACAGCAGTCGGTGCCGGGGAAGGCATCGAACAGTTTCTCGTCCCAGGCCGAAGCCAGGCTCAGCGTCAGGTAATTGCGGGCCGAGGTCATGCTGGCCTGGCGCGCGCTCCACGGCAGGATGCGGTCGCTGGAAGCGGCTTCGGGCTGGGGCGGCTGCAGGCGAAATTCGCCTTGAGCGAGTGAGCGTTCCAGCCAGATGCTTTGTGAGTAACGGTAAAGCTTTTGGGGACGGTCACTGGGGACGGCAAGCGATGCCGGCGAGACTGATTTCATGAAGGGCAACGGTGATGATCTGCGTCCATTTAAACAGATTCGGTAAGACCCGGCAAATCACGTGAAAAAAGCGGCCTGGGGCCGCTTTCCTGGCATGCCTGTCGGCGTGCTTACTTCGAGGTGGCGGCAGCGCCCGGGGAAGCGCTGCTGGTCGGTGCCGACGCGCCGGCGCCCTGGCCGCCCGAGGTCGATTCGCGGGCGCCGCCGGTGGTGCCGCCCGGGGTGCCGGTCGCGGCGGTCGATGCAGAAGCACCGTCGCGCTTGGCGGCGCGCTTGGCTTTCTTGGCTTTCTTCTTGGCCTTGGTGCCGGTATCCGACGCGGCGGCGGTGCTGGTGCCGCCGGCGCTGGACGCAGCCGGGCTGCTCGAGGAAGTATCGCTGCCGGTCGAACTGGCGCCTGAAGTGCCGGCGGTGCCGCTCATGCTGGTGCCGGTGCCGCCGGAGGTGCCAGAGGAAGATCCCATGCTGCCGCTGCCGGAATTGCCGGAGGAACCCGCGGTGCTGCCGCTGGTGCCGGAGGAGGCTCCTGCTGCGCCGGTGGTGCCGGCGGTGCCGCCCATGGCACCCGTGGTGCCGGAAGAAGCGCCGGTGCCGCCGGTGCTGGACCCGCCGGAAGCGCTGTCGGATTTCATGGTGGAGGTGCGATCAGTGCTGCCGGCGTTGCCGGTGGAACTGGTTTGGGCGAAGGCGAGCACGGAAACGGATGCGATGACAACGAAAGACAGGGACTTGAGCGTTTTTTTGAATGCCATGACTGACTCCTTGGTTGAAATAAAGACATCACCGAGACAGCTGCTTGGATGCAGAGGCCGGCGGCTTGTTCATTGAAGCATTGGCGACCGCCTAAGGTCTGGTGACCAAGTCGTTGAATCGGCGATGATTTTTACGGTGTAAAAATCTGTAACCCAGATCGGTCGTTGTCATTCGACTATCGGTGCCGGAAAAAAATCCTTGGCAGTATCGCCGCGTCGATGAAGTGCCCGGATCTGCCAAGGAGCAACCCGCGTGCAGCAAAACGGATGTCGGGGAAGGCGCTGCTTATCCTATTTATCCTATTGATCCATCTGCGCCAGCGCGATGCTGCGTAGCTGGAAGCGGCCATCGCTGTTGAAGAGCCAGGTTTCGGAAAGCTCCACCCGGCCGCCGCGCATCAGATGCGAGGCGGGCTTGGGGAAAGGCGCGCTGTTGCGCAGGCTGGCGAGCGCAATGCTCTCCGTCTCGCGGTCACGGTTGGAGCGCTGGATTTCGCTGCGCACGAGGTTGCCGTGGCTGTCCACTGCATACTTCACCACGATCACCGAGCGCAGCAGCGCTTGCGGCCGATCGAGATAGACACGGGTCGAGTTCACCTGAGAGATGCGCTGAGCCAGGTCACGCTTGTAGCTTTCGGCGGTCATTGCGGTGGACACGGCATTGCGGTCGGTTTCCGCCCGATCGTAGCCGGCGCTCTGGCTACCGACCGGGATCAGCGCACCGGGATGGGTGCTGGCGCAGCCGGCCAGGGCCGCCACCGCGCCGGCCAGGAGAAGCCCATGGATGGGCCGGATGGTCTTCGTCAACAACAATGGTTTCATTTGTCTCGTCCCTCTCGCAATCCTGTTTTCAGTTATCGCCGCATGGCAAGCATGGAACCCGGCTCGACCCATGATGCATTACCTGCCTGCGGATCGCCAGCAATGTCACAAACGGAAGCAAGATGTCGGACGGAAGCGGAACGAAATGTCAGATGAAGCCGCGCCCGAGCCGGAACTGTTCGGTGGCGTTGACCAGAGCGCTGGTGATGCCGGGTTCGGCGGCGGCATGGCCGGCGTCCGGCACGATATGGAAGGCCGCCTCGGGCCATGCCTGGTGCAGGCGGTGGGCGGTCGCCGGAGGACAGACGACGTCGTAGCGGCCCTGAATGATGACGGCAGGCAGATGGCGGATGCGGTCGATGCCGCGCACAAGCTGATCTTCCTCGAAGAACCCGCGATGGAGAAAGTAATGCGCTTCCAGCCGCCCGATGCCGAGGCTGACGGCATCGCTGCCGAAATCGTCGATTGCTTCCGGCTCCGGCCGCAGGAACAGGCAGCTTCCTTCGTAGCGGCTCCATGCCCGGGCCGCCGGCATGTAGACGTCGGGATCGTCGCAGAACAGGCGCTTCTCATACGCATGCAGCAGGTCGGCCCGCTCCGTTTCCGGAATCCGGGCGATGAACTCGTCATGCGCCTCCGGAAAAAACCAGCGGATGCCGTGCATGAACCAGTCGATCTCCGGCTGGGTGCAGAGGAAGATGCCGCGCAGGATGAAACCGAGGCAGCGCTCCGGATGAGCCTGCCCGTAAGCAAGCGCCAGGGTGGACCCCCAGGAACCGCCGAACGTCAGCCATTGCTCGATGCCGAGCATGACCCGCAGGCGCTCGATGTCGTCGATCAGCAATTGGGTGGTGTTGTTGCGGTACTCGCCCAAGGGCGTCGAGCGGCCGGCGCCGCGCTGGTCGAACAGCACGATGCGGTAGTGCTGGGGATGGAAGAAGCAGCGATGGCGCGGCGTCACGCCGCCGCCCGGACCGCCATGCAGGAACAGCACCGGCAAGCCGTCCGGATTGCCGCACTCTTCCCAGTACAGCGTATGGATATCGTCCACGGCGAGCATGCCTTGGCGATAGGGCTCGATCGGCGGGAAGAGCGCGGTGCGGGGCAGGAACATGGGACGATTGAAAAGTGGAGTCGGCCCATTGTAGCGAAGTCGCCTGGCGCGTGGCGCAGGCATGCCGGCCTGGCCGTTCAGGGATTTACTTCGCCAGCTCATCGAGTGCGAACAGCAGATTGAGGCGATGCCTGATGTTGTGCTTGGTCGAAGGACAGGGCGCCATGCCCTCATGCCAGGATTTCGGACACTGGCCGCCGCATACCGGCAGCATGGCGCAGGCGGCGCACTGGCGATGTTCGCCATTGAGCAATTGCGCATTGAATGCCTTCAATCGCTGCGCCGGCTGCATCTGCGTTTGCGTGATCACCTTGACCGGAAAAGAGACGGCATGGCGATCCGGCTGGCCATGCGCCGGCACGCAAGGCGTCTCGGTGCAGTTATTGCCGCCATGGGCATCGACGACTTCGGCATCATGCTGCACCGACAAGCAAACGATCTTGCGCCGCTGCGGCAGCAGCGCCGGCTGGTAACCGAGGCGGGCCTGCAGCGCCAGCCATTCGACTTCGGCGTCGGCAAGGGTTTTCGGGTCGAGCGCGGTGTCGTGGGCAGCGGCGCCCGAGGCGCAAACCGAAGACACGTAGAACCGGATGCGGCCGGCCAGGCCGGCTTCGGCGATCCGCTCGATGAGGCCCGATACCGCCGTCGCGTTTTCCCGGGTGACGTTGCAGCGTAGCGTGATGCCGAGATTGCTGGCGGCGGCAATCAGGCAAAGGTTGCGGAAGATGGCGGCGAAGCTTTCCTTGCCGTTCGTGCCGGGCCGCCGGCGGCCGTGGGTCTTCGGGTCGCCATTGAGCGCGATTTCCACTTCCCGCACGCCGTGGCACTGCGCCAGTTCCCGAGCGACTTTGGGCGTCAGCCCCAGGCCGCTGGTGACCAGCCTGGCCGAATAGCCGCATCCATGACGCGCCGCCAGCGTCATCAGCCGAGGACTCATGTCGCGCATGACGGCAATGCCGGTCAGCGGTTCGGCGCCAAACCAGCCGATGCGCAGCTCGCGATAGCGTCCGCTTGCCAGGCGGCTTTCCACTCGAGCCAGGAAATCCTCCCGCATGAGCTCGCTCTTCAGCGTCTTCTCATGCGCCTGGCCGCAGCCGCCGCAAGCCAGCTCGCACCAGGCGCTCGGTTGAATGACTTGATACAGCACGTCGTTGGCATCGACCGCGGCCTGATTCTCGCGGACCACCGCCGCAAATTCATCTTCGCTCCGATCGACCAGGATGCCCGCCTGCGCCAAGACGCCCCGTTGCTCGTCGCCGATCGCATCGATGTCGTCGGCCAGCAGCGTTTGCCAAGCGGCTTCAGTCAGCCGCATCAGATTGCCGGAGCGGGTCGAGAAAACCAGGCGGCCCCTGAAGCCGCTGCGGGCTGCGGTCAGGCAGTCGCTCGCGGCGACATATCGGGAAAGCTTCATGGAACGGGACATCGGTAACTCCGGACGAAGTGCGCATGAAGGAGCAGGGATGGCCGCTGCCCTGCCAATGACGACCGGCAGGGCATGGACGAAGCGGCGCGCTCCGGCATGCCCTGCCCCGAACGCTCAGCCGATCCCGCCGCGCTGGGTTGGCATCGTCTGCAGCGCATTTTCAAGGCTGCCGCCGGAACCATCCTTGCCGACGCAGGCAGCCGGCGCCACGCGGGCAACTTCATCGGCCCCCGGCTCGCGCATGCAATCCATCCGCGCGGGTGCATCGTTGATTTCGACGCCGGCGCGGGCCAGCAAAGCCTTGACTTCATTTCTGTCTGCCATGGTGTTCTCCGTTGAATCGATTGGAAAGGCGTGTCACCGGCCGCGCCAAGGTCGGCATGGTGCGGGAAATGTAGGTGAAATCAGGCGGGTTTGGGCGCCCGGTACGGCGTGCGGTGGCGTACCGGTGCATCAAACGGAATGTTGAAGTTTCGCTTTCATGCATTGTCAGTGCCTGGGCAAGAAAAGCGAATCCATGACCAGCAAAGCTTGGGCGGATGACAATAACCCGCACGCCTCTGTTTGCTTCCCGATTTACGAACATCGAAATTCAGGAAGGTGATTCCAAAGATTCGCTACGGAAGCCGGCCGCGATTACGCCCTGATCAATTTTTGTGCACAGAATCGGACAGAAGCGGCACCGTCCGGGCCCTTCCAGCCCGCACGATGCGAAGACCGATAACCCTGAAAACGATGCGGAAGACGGCACCGCAGGAGCCGGCATGGCAACGCACTGCGGCAATGATGAAGGGAGGCTGCTCCTGCGCATCTATACTGCCCGTCTGCCGTGCCGAAAGGTTTTCCCGCCGTTACGCTGCGCGCCTTCTTTTTTGCTTCTTTGGTATCTTGCCGCAGCATCAGGAATTTTTTCCTCGCCGCTACCCAAATCCGGAAATCCCCTGTACAATTCGCGCCTCCAGACGTTGATGAAACGCTGACCGATTTAGGAGTGGTAGTTCAGTCGGTTAGAATACCGGCCTGTCACGCCGGGGGTCGCGGGTTCGAGTCCCGTCCACTCCGCCAAACTCGAAAACGGCTCGCTTCGGCGAGCCGTTTTTACTTTTTGCCTTTCCCCTTCCCTCGCATGCGCCGCCGCTCGTCTACCGCACGGGCCGGCAAGCCATGACGTTCCTGCGCCGCCAAAGAAAAAGCGCGGACTCGCCGCGCTTTCTAATTCAATCAAATTCACAAGCCGTCAGGCAGCCAGCTTCTCTCCCGACGCAGCGGGCGCAGCCAGCGCGCCTTCCGGCACTTCGCCGCCGAGCGCATCCACCAAGTCGTTGAGCAGCTTGCCGAGCTCGCCCGTCATCAGCGCGAAGTCGGTATCGAAACGCTCCTCATCGTTCTGCGTGGTGCTGTCGTTGTTCTCCTTCAGCACATCAAGCGGCGCCACGCGCTTGATGGCGAGGCTTTCGGTCAGCACGATGGAGACGCGGTCGTTCCAGGTCATGGCGAGGCGGGTGCACTGCTTGCCGGCGGCGATATGGCGCCGCACATCGTCTGCTTCCAGCGTATGGCGCACATAGCGCACCGTGGCCTTGTCCTGGCTGGAAGCGCGCAGCTCGGTGTCCTGGTCGACGGTGAAGTTGTACGGCGCTTCGTCGGCGGCGAGCCAGTCGGTCATGGCGGCGACCGGCGAACGCGCCACGCGCAGCGTGCCCACCGGCAGCTGGTCGAGGCATTTGAGCAGGGTCTTGAACACCTCGTCGGCCTTGGCCGGGCTGGCGGCATCCACCACCAGCCAATTGTTGACCGGATCGATCCACACCGAGGTGCTGCGGCGGATGCTGAAGGCGCGCGGCAGCAGTTCATCGGCGACCTGCTCCTTGATTTCCTTCATCTGCTTGCGACCCGGCTTGAAGCCCTGCTGCTCTTCCAGCTCGGCGGCGCGCTCCTTGCTCACCTGGTTGATGACCGACGACGGCAGCAGCTTGCGCTCGGTGCCGAGCTGCAGCAGGATCTGGCGATTGACGGTATGCGACAGCATGCCGTTGTTGCGCGGCGAGACCCAGCCGCGGGTCTCCATGTCGGCGCTGCTGCAGGGCGCGAAAGCCTGCTTGGCGAGCGCGGCTTCGAGCGCATCGCCGACGACTGTCCACGGCGCGCTGAGACGATAGATCTGAAGATTTTTGAACCACATGGCGGCACGCAAAAAGCGGGAATTCTACACGCTGGCCCGCGCGCATTGGTTGCTATCCCACGGTGTTTTCGCTACCGTCCGCAACAGCGGTTGACAAGCGCGGCGCATCGGCTTCTGAGTCCTCGAGGGTGATGTTCTCCACGCCGAACAAGCCGAGCTGATCGGCCGGCGCTTCCTCGCTCAGCCGGATGCCGACGCCAAGCAGTCGCACCGGCTTGCCGCCGCGACGAAAGCCCGCTTCCAGCAGCGCATGCAACTGACGCTCATCGACGGCGTGGGCCACGCACTCCGCCGTGGTGCGCTTGAAGTCGGCGAAGCGCAGCTTCACGAACAGCTTGTTCATCTGGCGCTGCGCGTTGGCGCGCCGGATGCGCTGGTGCAGCCGCTCCACCAGCGGCGGCAGTTCGGCCATGCAGGCTTGCAGATCCGGCAGGTCCGTCACATAGGTTTCTTCGACGCTGATCGACTTGCGCTCGCGCTCGGGGCACACCTCGCGGCGATCGATGCCGCGGCACAGGCCGTGCAGGCTTTCGCCGAACTTGCCGAAATGCTGCTGCAATTGAAGCAATGACCAGGTTCGCAGGTCGGCGCAGGTATGGGCGCCGAGGCGCTTGAGCTTGGCGGCGGTCACCTTGCCCACGCCATGCAGCTTTTCCACCGGCAGCGCGGCGACGAAATCCTCCACTTCTTCCGGCCGGATGACGAACAGCCCGTCCGGTTTGTTCCAGTCGCTGGCGATCTTGGCGAGAAACTTGTTCGGCGCCACGCCGGCGGATGCGGTGATGCCCACCGTGTCCGCGATGCGGCGGCGGATCTCCTGCGCGATCAGGGTTCCGCTGCCGCGGAACTGCGGCGTCTGCGTCACGTCGAGATACGCCTCGTCCAGCGACAGCGGCTCCACCAGCTCGGTGTAGTCGCGATAGATGGCCAGGATCTGCTTCGAGGCGCTGCGGTATTTGTCCATCGCCGGCGGCAGCACGATCAGGTGCGGGCAGCGCTGCAGCGCCTGCGCGGTGGACATGGCGGAGTGGATGCCGAACTTGCGCGCCTCATAATTGCAGGTCGCGACCACGCCGCGTTGATCGGCACGGCCGCCGACGGCGAGCGGCTGGCCGCGCAGCGACGGGTCGTCGCGCATCTCGACCGCGGCGTAGAAGCAGTCGCAATCGCAGTGGATGATCTTTCGGGAAGCGGAGGTCAAGGCGGTCAGGCGGGATGGGGCTCGCGCGGCAAGCCATGCGCCTATTGTAGCGGTGTGAATGCCTGGATGTAATACAGCTCGATACAACCCGGGCGCGTGAGAAACTCGCTGCGGCGATCGCGGGTCGAATTCCCATCACCACTCCGGAGAACACCATGGCCCAGCCCGGTTCGATGCAGGACCCCGCCAACATCAAGAATCCGCCCAATCCGGCGCCCTATCAGCCGCGCGACCGGCAGCCCAAGGAAGGCACCGCAGCGCCGGCCGGCACGGCCGATGGCCATGTCGAGGTCATCGGCGAAGTCGACAACGAACGCAGCGACGAGGACAAGGCGCCGATTCTTTCGGATGAGCGTTACAAGCGCTGAACCATCGGTCTGGCTGCATGCAGAGCGCAGAAGCGCTGAAAAATGCAGCAATAAAAACGGGGCGCCATGGCGCCCCGTTTTGCTTCGGCTACCCGCTTACTGGCCGGAAGTGGAGCCGCGGTTCAGCGGGCCGGAGACGCGGTTGGCATCCCTCAGCTCGGCATCGGCGGCACGCTTCTCCGCCTTGTACTCTTCCTTGGCGGCGCGCCGGTCGGCCTTGTACTCCTCTTTCGCGGCGCGCTTGTCCGACTTGTAATCGGCCTTCGCTTCGGCGCGCTCGATGCGGCGGCGCACCAGCGGATCATTGGCCGCATTGTCGGCCGGGTTGGTGCCGGGGATGGGCACCATCACCGGGGCAGAAGAAGCGCTCGATGCCGCCGAGCCTCCCATGGCAGCGCCGGAACCCATCGAAGATGCGCCCGAGGTATCCGCACCGGTCGCCGGGACTGGAACGATTTGCACCGGCACGACGACCACGCCCGGCGTGGCGCTCGGCGCGGTGCCCGATGCGGAATCAGTCATCGCGGAGCCGCTGGCTGCCGGGCTGGCCGAAGAAGCACCATAAGTGGATGAGGTGCCGGCAGACTGCGCTTGGGCGAGCTGACCAAAGGCAAGGAGGGCGGAAGCAAGCAGGATCTTCTTGGGTGTGAACATGAACGACTCCTTTCGAAATGCCCCGGCGGCACCATGCCGGAGGGAACAAGAAAATTCCCTCGCTGCCGAGCGATCTTGTTGAAAAGACAAATCGTTCATTTCGTAGTTCCAGTCAGGGTCGTTACGAGATGTTTCAACCCTTGCCGACGAGCACTCAGGACGCCCTCATCTGCACCAGAATCCAGGGCTTCACCACCACCGTCCACAGCAGCGCATTGCTGTCGCTCCATGCCTGCGCCAGGTCGTCCGGCACCTTGCTCAGCTGCTGCTTGTTCATCCATTGCAGCACAGCGGCCTTGTCATCGCTGGCGATGGCGGTGGCCACTTCGATCAGGTCAAGCTCATCGCTCACCACGATGACCATGCCGGCGGCGAAATAGCGCTCCAATTCCTTCCAGGGAAAATGCGCGGTCTCGAGGTTGAGCTTGGCGCGAAGCAGCGGGTCCTGCGGTATGGAGGAAGTCATAAGGTCGGGAAAAGTTTTCAGTAGTGAGGCGGCTTGTCGTCAGCCGGCGAGGCATCGCGGGCGGCGTCGCGCAAATCCTTTACATGGCGCGCCAGGGCGGCGCACAGGGCTTCCAGTTCGTCTATCTTCTTCTGCTGGCGATACACAAGCTTGTTGAGCGTTTCCACCAGGTCGTCCTGGCGCGCAAGCTGCATCTCGATATTGGCCAAGCGCTCGTCGCTGATCATCGTCACGCTCCTGTGCAAACTGTGAAAAAATGAGAAGCCGCCATGGTAGCGGAATCAGCCCTGCGATGGCTCGTCGCAGGGTGAACAAAGCGCGTCCGGCGCGATCCATCGAATGCCGGGACTTTCATGAAAGCCAGCAATGAGAACCACCAAAGCCAGCGCCGCCGTTACCCGCTTGAACAGCCGCGATCCGGAACACCACTATTCCCTCGGCATGACCGCCAGCGGCTTCTTCTACCTGCTGCGCGCCAGCGACGATCAGCCGGCGGAAAAGATCAGCGGCGATCTCACCATGGAAGAATTCGTGGAACTGTGCAACCGCACTGGCCCGCAGAAACAGGTACGCGTCAGCAAGCTCGACGTCGCCTTCGAGAAGCAGCTCGTCAACCGCGCCAAGTAGGCGCATCGCACACGAACATCGTCTAGACACCGTCGGGCTTGACGCCCTCGCCGATGCCGTCACGGCAGGCCGGCGGCACCGCATCGGGCAGGCGGTTGCCCGCGACGCGCTCGCGTATCGTCACGTTCACCGCGACCTTTCCTCAGCCGAAGCAGATGGCCGGCAGCAACAGCAGGGCCAGCAGCGCCAAGCCCTTGCCCAGGGCATGCTGACGCCGCGGCGGAGCGGCAGAAGAAGCGGCGGGATGGCGGCCGGATTTCACTTGGATGGGCATGATCGATCACCTCCGTCCTTTCGACCCGGGCGATCGCCGGAAATTCAGGCCGCCTTCGGTTTCTGCAGCAGCGCCTTGAGATTGGCGAGCCGGGCCTGCGGCGTGACGACTTCATCCTCCTTCGGCACCGCATCCCCTTCGTCCAGCTTCATTTCCTTGATGAAGCGGGAGATGTCGCAGTTGATGCTTTCGCGGGCGCGCTTGCGGCGCTTGCACCAGGTGACATGCAGGCTGCGCTGGGCGCGGGTGATGCCCACATACATCAGGCGACGCTCCTCCTCGATGCGCGCCGCGATCTGCGCGTCCGGCGCATCCGGGTCGCCCTTGTGCGGCAGGATGCCCTCCTCCACGCCGACCAGGAACACGTGCGGAAACTCCAGGCCCTTGGAGGCATGCAGGGTCGACATGCGCACCGCGTCCGGCTCCTCGTCGCGTCCTTCGAGCATGGTCATCAGCGCCACCATCTGCGTCAGCTCCAGCAGGCTCTTCTCCTCGCCGGCGCCATCCTTGCCGCCGGTGCCCTTTTCCTTGAGCCAGCCGGTGAAGTCGATCACGTTCTGCCACTTGGCCTGGGCCTGGCGGTCGTCGAAGGTATCGTAGAGATAACCCTCGTAATTGATTTCCTTCATCATGTCGTCCAGCAGCTGGGCGGCATCCTCGCCGCGCCGGCTGGCGCGCGCTTCCAAACCGTTGATGAAATGCCCGAACTCGCGCAGCGGCGTGAGCTGGCGCTCGGCCAGCTTGGCTTCGATGCCGCCCTTGAACACCGCTTCGAACAGCGAGCATTGCCACTGGCCGGCGAAGGCGCCGAGCGCTTCCAGCGTCGACTGGCCGACGCCGCGCTTGGGCGTGGTGACGGCGCGAATGAAGGCCGGATCGTCATCCTCGTTCGCCACCAGCCGCAGATAGCTGACGATGTCCTTGATCTCGGCGCGGTCGAAGAAGCTCTGGCCGCCGGACATGGTGTAGGGAATGCGCTCCTTGCGCAGCGCCTGCTCGATCACGCGCGCCTGATGGTTGCCGCGATAGAGGATGGCGTAGTCGGAGAACTTGGCGCGGCGCTCGAACTTGTGCGCCGAAATCATCATCGCCACCTGCTCCGCTTCCTGCTCGTCGTCCTGCATCGCCAGCACTTTCACCGGGTCGCCCAGTCCGTGCTCGGACCAGAGCTGCTTCTCGAACAGCTTCGGATTGTTGCCGATCACCGCGTTGGCGGCCTGCAGGATGCGGGTGCTGGAACGGTAGTTCTGCTCCAGCTTGATGATCTTCAGGTCGGGGAAATCCACCTGCAGCGTGCGCAGGTTCTCGATGGTCGCGCCGCGCCAGGCGTAGATGGCCTGGTCGTCGTCGCCCACGGCGGTGAACATCGGCTTCTTGCCGAGGCCGGTCACCAGCAGCTTCACCAGTTCATACTGGCAGGTATTGGTGTCCTGGTATTCATCCACCAGCAGGTAGCGCAGCTTGCGCTGCCACTTGTCGCGCACGGCTTCGTTGCTGCGGAACAGTTCCACCGGCAGCCGGATCAGGTCGTCGAAATCCACCGCCTGGTAGGAAGCGAGCGTCGCGACGTAATTGCGGAAGATGCGCGCCGCCTGTGCCTGCTCTTCGGTGCGCGCCTGCTTCAGCGCGGTGTCAGGGTCGATCAGGGCATTCTTCCACAGCGACATCTCGTTCTGGATGCGGCGGATTTCCTGCTTGTCGGTGGTGCAGGCGAGATCCTGGACCAGGGAAAAGCAGTCGTCGCTGTCGAGGATGGAAAAGCGATCCTTCAGTCCGATCTCGCGCGCTTCGCGCCGCAGGATCTGCACGCCGAGCGAATGGAAGGTGCAGACCGTCAGGTTCTTCGCTTCCTTCGGTTCCTTCAGCAGCTTGGCGATGCGCTCCTGCATCTCGGCGGCGGCCTTGTTGGTGAAGGTGACGGCCGCGATGTTTTTCGCCTCGTAGCCGTGGTCCTCGATCAGGTGGGCGATCTTCTGGGTGATGACGCGGGTCTTGCCGGAACCGGCCCCGGCCAGCACCAGGCAGGGACCGTCCATGTAACGCACCGCCTCGCGCTGCGGCGCGTTCATGCCAAACTGGGGAGGATGTGTCATGGAAACCAACGGAGAGGAAAAGCGAGCCATTGTAGCAGCGCGCTTTTCCCGGATTTCCAATCTTGCATTTTTGGCCAGCAGAAAAAATCCGCTGGTGTTGCAACCCGGCTCTTGACCGGCAGATCGATGCGGCGGCTTACTCCACCACGCCGAGCTTGCCGCTGTGGCTGCCCATGTACCAGAGCTTGCCCTTGGCATCGACGATCATCTTGCGGATGCCTTCGTTCTTGGTCGGCAGATCGAAGACGCGAAATTTCTCGCTGGCCGGGTCGAACAGGGCGACGGTATCCGTCGCGATTTCGTTGGCCCATACCTTGCCGGCGCCATCCACCGTCACCGCATAGGGATTGCCGCGCGGTCCGGCCGGCATGTCGTAGCTCTTGATCACTTTTGCCGTCCTGGCATCGATATGCGTCAGCTTGCCGTCGCCATAGCGCACCACCCACAAGGTGTTGTCCGGCGCGGCGGCGATGCGGCGCGGCAGCGAGCCCTGGCCGAAGTCGATCTCGCTCACCTTGCCGCTGCGGGCATCGATGCGGCCGACGCGCTGGCCGCTGGCCTGGCAGAACCAGACGTTGCCGTCGCGGTCGATGGCGATGCCGTAGGGGCCGTCGCGGCTGCCGTATTCGGTCATCTTCTGCGTCGCGCGGTCGTAGCGCGTCACCTTGTCGGCCGACTGGTTGGTGAACCACAGGCTGTCGCGGCCATCGAAGACGATGGTATGCGGGCTGCCACCGGACGGCACCTTGTGCGCCACCATGCGCTCCGGCTGGCCGTTCCTGAACGGGATTTCGAGCAGCGTGCCGTTGCCATTGCCGGTCATCCAGACCGTGCCCTTTTCATCCACCAGCAAGGCGTGCGGCCGGGTGCCTTCCGGCAAGTCCCACTCCTCGAAGGCTTGTGTCGCAGGGTCGAAGCGGGCCAGCTTGTTGCCGTGCATGACGGCGATGTAGATCTTGCCATCCAGCGCCGGCGCGGGATCGCGCGCGAACTTTGGCGTCGGCACCGCCCACTCCGATACCTTGCCGCTGGGCTGGGACGTGCCGGGCGGCACGGTGTAGTTGGAACCGCCGGCCAAGGCGAAAGCCGGGAGGCTGGCGAGGAGAATCGGCAGGATGCGCATGATGACTCCGTGGGAACACATGGCGGATGGATGCCGGCGAACGCCGATCTTCGCTCCTTCTTGTCGAACGGCTCGCCAGACCTTATGTATTATGGATGAATTGCCGGATTGCGTACGCCGCACCTGTTCCCGGTATCGCTTCTTTTCCGCCTCACGACCGCGTGCTGGCCCGACCTTCTCCCTTACGTTCAAGAATGAAGTTTGCCCATCTCATCGAAATCAACGATCCGCTCAACCCCCTGATCGACCCGCTGACCCGCGAGCAGCTCTGGCGCGGCCTGGTGCTGCGCGCGGAAATCCCGAAGGCATTCGTGCCCTGGCTGGACCAGTGCCACATCACCGACCGTTCGGAGGACTCCATCTCGCGCGAGCTGCATTACGGCGACGTGGTGGTGCATGACCGGGTCACCTTTCTGCCGCAGCATCAGGTGCGCTACCAAGTCCCGCAGCAGAAGGACATCCCGGCGTCCAGCCTGACCATGACCATCGAGGAGCCAAATCCGGACGTGTTCTTCGTCCGCTTCGAGTACGACGATGGCCATGAGGAAGCCGACACCATGGCCGCCTTCTACAGCGAGTTCCGCCGGTCCGCCTATCAGGAAGCCGACATCGACACCATCCGCACCATCCGGCAGATGGCCGAGGATGGCCGCCTCGCCAAGCCGATGGCCTGACGTTTCTTCACGCTCTCCGCATGGTTTCCGGGACATGAAAAACCGCGCCGCTGCGGTCTGCAGCGGCGCGGTGTCGGGATAATGGCCAGGCACGCACCCGGCCGGTTTCCCCTGCCTTGCTCAGTGGTGACGATTGCCGGTGACGCGCTCGGCGCCGTACCGCACCGCATCCTTCACCCGTTCCCAGGTGCTTTCCGGGTGGCTGCGCTCCCAGTCGCTGCGCAGTTCCGGCTCGGCCTCTTCCCAGCGATAATTCCTGAAGCGCTCGGTGCCGCCCATGGTCGACCCGTAGCGGTAGGCCGAGTCATAGTCCTCGTAGCGGCCGCCCGACTGCCCATAGGCCGACTGCCAGTGGCGGCGATAGTCGTCGCTGTCGTCCATCATGCTTCGGCTGGTATCGCCGGTGCCCATGCTCATGCCGGCCGGCGCCATGCTTTCCGATGCCATGTCCGGATTGCGCGAAACCATGCCATCGGCAGTCGCCGCGCCGCTGGCCATGTGGTCGCGGGTCATGTCATGGCGCATGTCGCTGCTCATGTCGTCGCGCAGGCCCTCGCCCATCGTTTCGCCGCGCGTATCGGCTGTCGACATATGGGCTGCGCTCAGGTCGCCGCCCATGTCGCCGGCCACGAGGCGATCACGCATGCTGTCGTCATGCCCCATGTCGCTATGGCCCCAGTCATGGGTGGGCGCATCGGCATCGCGCAGGCTGGCGGCGCTCGCGGCACGGCCGGCCAGGTCCATGTCGCGGCCGGCCAGGGTGGCGTCATCCGGCATCAGGCTGTCGCGATGACGCGCGGCTTCGGCGCCGAGCTGCTCCACATCGACTTCGGTGCGGCGCACGGTGTCGTTGATCTGCTCGGTGCGCTCGCGTACCTCCTTGCCGACCTCGACTTCCTCCACCACGCGCGCGGTCTTGGACAGCACCGCTTCCTCGGCCATTTCACGCATTTCCACCGTGCCTTCCTTGAAGGCAGCGAGATCCGCTTCCGAGGCCGGGCGGTCGACCGGATGGCGCTCGACATGCACTTGTTCCTCGCGCAGCTGCACTTCCTCGTTGACCGGCGTCTCGCGCACCCGCTGGAACACGCGCACGCCGCCGCGCTGGACTTCGCGCTTGCCGACCTGCAGGTCTTCCTGCACCACCGGAATGCGCTGGGTCTCGCCGGTGTCCCGAAGGCCGCCGTCCGTCGCATGCATGGACGTGTCGTCGCGCAGGCGGTCGGCGCTCATGCCGCTGCCAGTCAGGCTGTCATCGCGCAGACGGTCGGCATGCATGGCGGTGTCATCCATGTGGTCGCTGCGCAGATGATCGGCGCCCATGGCGCTGGCACCCATGTTGTCGTCGAGCAGGCGGTCGCCCCCAGTGCTGCTGCCTGTCAGGCTGTCGTCGCGCAGGCGGTCGCTGTCCATGCGGTCGCCCATCATGCCGCCGCTGGTCAGGGTGCCGCCGGCGGCGGCATGGCTGCCGATCCGGTCGTCGCGCATATCGCTGCCGAGCAGGCTGTCGTCGCGCATTCGATCGCCGGTCATGCCATCGTCTGCCATGCCCGATGCGGTAGTCACACCGGCGCCGGTCATGCCGGCGCTGCCGAGGTGGTCTTCGCTCAGGCGTTCATTGGTGAGGCGGTCTTCGCTGCGGTCGCCGGCGCTGAGCAGGCTGCTGTCCCGATGGTCCATGTCCGCGGTGCCGCCGGATAGAGTGGCATCGTTCTGCATGCGCTGCTCCTGCGGCGTCATGTGGCCGGAAAGCATGGTGGCTTCGCGGTTGTCGGAAATCACCCCGCGCTCGTCGCCCTGCAGGTTCATGGTGTTTTCACGGCCCTGGGCATACATGCTGTCGTCGCCGGCAGCTGCGTAGCGGCTGCGCTCCTGCTGGATCTCGTCGTCGGTCATGCGCGGCTTCGAGGCGTCGTAACCGGTCCAGCCCTGGCTGCGCCAGTGAGAGGAACGCTCGTCGACGTCCACCGGATGGTAGCGGTTCATGATCTCGGTGGCGCGGTCGCGTTGCTCGTCGCTGTCGGCGTTCACCGCCAACACGCAGCTGCCGCGGCGCACCGCTTCCGAGTAGACGTCATGGTTCTCGCGCACACCGTCGTCCATGCCGAACAGGGAACGGAAGAAGGCGCCGATGCCCGATTCATGCTTCTCTTCATGGACGGCATGGCTATCATGGGCGGAGGGTTCCTGGTCGGGGTTGAGCTGCACATCATGATGGGAAAAACCGGATGCGATGAGCTCGTTCATCGCATCGCGCGCCTGCGTATAGCTGTCGTAGACGCCAACTACAGTATGTTCCATGATCAATCTCTCCTTGATTACCTGATGGCCGGCTCCGAATCGGCCGGGTGGAACCCTGGTGCGCGCCTGTGACGACGTCACCCGGCGCCGCGGCTGTACGCGCTCGGGTCTTTTCTGTGCGTTTTCCGGCCTGAGCAGCAGTCGCGGCGGCACGCAGCCATGGTGAGAAGCTCATGGCTGCATAACTCATGCCCGACCGGAGGGGGCGTTGCCCAGCGGTTCGATGTCGATCTGCTCCCGGCGCAGCACGATGCGCTGGGGCGCGTGGTATTCCTGTGGCCGGCGGGTGATGCGGACTTCCTCCTTCAACAGCGTCTGCTTCTGCAGCACCAGCACTTCCTCCAGCACGGGGACGATCAAGGTATCGCCTTCATAGCGCGCCTGCGGCAGCTGGGCATCGTCGACGACGCGGTTCACCGCCACGCGTTCGACGCTGATTTCGTCGCGCAGCAATGCTTCGTCCACCAGTTCTTCTTTCTCGGCAACGGTCTTTTTCAAGCGTATGCCGCGGCCAGTATCGACCAGGCGTTTGTCGATTTGTATTTTCTCCTGCATGACTGGAAAAGTTACCTGCGCCATCCGGCCTTCGTCGCCATTGCCGAAGCTGAAAGGCAGGCGCAGGCTGCCATCGTCGCGCTGCTCCAGCAGGTCGAGCGGCATCATCACGTCCGGACCGTGTTCGGGCCGTATGCATGCCATCGCCTGTTCCCGGGCGTCGGCCTCGGTGAAGGAGACGATGGTGGCGGGATGGCCGGCGGCGTCGAACACGGGCTTGCCGCTCAGGGCATGATGGGACGAGGCATGAGGCATGGCGGTCTCCTTGGTAGAGGCATGTCGATAACACCGCGGCGATGCAAGTAGTACGCCCGAGAACAGGGACCGGCGATGACGTAATGGCGGGAAACGGCAGCGAACTAAACCTGTAAGCAATGTTCTTATTGCTTGATTGATTGACCATTTCCAGGAGCCGCAGATGTCGAAAATCATCGCAGGACACGTGCAGCTGCAATCCGACGTGGATATCGCGGTGGAAGAACTCTGCCGCGCCGGCTTTTCGCGTGAGCAGATTTCCTCCTTCTACATGGGGCCGGCCGGCCGGCATGCCCAATATCCCATCGGCGGCGACGCCGACAAGTCGCAAGGCGCAAAAGAATCCGACAAGGGCGTGGCCATGGGCGCGGCGGCCGGCGCCGCCATCGGCGTGGCGACCACGCCTTTCCTTGGCCCGGTGGGCGCGATCACCGGCGGCCTCGTGGGCGCCCATGTGGGCGGCCTGGTGGGCGGCATGTCATCCATGAAGGAACATGGCGACCCGGGCGATGAGAATGATGTCGAGAACACCCTGCCGCAGCGCATGGAAGGCATGATGGTGGCAGTCGCGGTGCCGGATGACGGCATGCTCGACAGCGCGGTAAACGTGCTGCGCTCGATCGGCGCCACCAACATCGAGTGCGCCGAAGGCACCATCGTCGACGGCGACTGGCGCGATTTCGATCCGGTATCGCCGGTGCATCTGGTGCCGACCGGGCATGAGCGGCGGCTATGATCCGCTTCTGAGGCGGCTCTGATCCGGTTCAGATATCGACCGGATCGACTTCCAGCGACCACCGGACGCGCGTCCGGGCGGCTCGCAGCGCCTTCATCCATTCGCGCAGGAAAGCCTGCAGCGCCGGGCGCGACACGCATTCGATCAGCAGCTGCGCCCGCTCGGTATTGGCAACCCGCGTCAGCGTCATCGGGATCGGTTCGTTGATGGTGATGCCGGGATGGTCCATCAGGCCCGCTGCCGTCGACAGGAAATCCAAGGCTTCCTGCAGTTCCCGCGCTTCCGCTCGCAGCAGGGCCTGGTGCATGTAGGGTGGCAGGCCCGCTTGCTCCCGCTCCTCCAGCAAGCCGGCGGCGAAGCGCGCATAGTCGTGCGCCATCACCGCGCCATACAGCGGGTGCTGCGGATAGCGCGTCTGTATCCATACCTCGCTCGGATTGCCCCCATCCTGCTGCCCTGCCCGGCCAGCGCGGCCGGCCACCTGCATCAACTGGGCGAACAGGCGCTCGCCGGCGCGGTAGTCATGCGAGAACAGCGCGGTGTCGGGATTGAGCACGCCGACCAGGGTAAGACGCTGGAAGTCGTGGCCCTTGGCCACCATCTGCGTTCCGACCAGGATGTCGACGTCGCCGCGGTGAACGGTATCGAACGCCGCCTGGGCGCTGCCCTTGAGCCGGGTGGAATCGGCGTCGATGCGCAGGATGCGAGCCTGCGGAAACATCTGCTGCAGTCCTTCCTCGACGCGCTGGGTGCCGCGCCCCATCGGCTGCAGGTCGACGTTGCCGCAGGTCGGACATGAGCGCGGGATGCGCTGCTCGAGGCTGCAATGGTGGCAGCGCAGACGGTGCTCCGGCTTGTGCAGCACCATGAAGGCGGTGCAGCGCGGGCAGTTGCTGACCCAGCCGCAGGCGTCGCAGGACAGCACCGGCGCATAGCCGCGCCGGTTCAGGAACAGCAGCGTCTGCTCGCCTTTTTCCAGGCGCGCCTTGATGGCGCCGATCAGCGTCGAGGTGATGCCCTCGGATGGCTTGTCGCGTTCCATGTCGATCAGGCGCACGGTCGGCAATACGGCGTTGCGTACCGCGCGTTCATGCAGATCGATGCGGCGATACCGGCCGGACTGGGCATGCTGCCACGATTCCAACGAGGGCGTGGCCGAACCGAGCACGACCGGAATGTCGAGCTGGCGGGCACGCCAGATGGCTAGGTCGCGCGCCGAGTAGCGCAAGCCTTCCTGCTGCTTGTAGGAAGGGTCGTGCTCTTCGTCGATGATGATCAGCTTCAAGTGTGGCAACGACGCCAGCACCGCGAGGCGGGTGCCGAGGATGATGCTGGCCTGCCCCAGGTGCGCGGCCAGCCAGTGCGTCAGCCGCTCGCCCTCGGCCAGCCCGCTGTGCAGGGTAGCCAACGGCAGGCCGGGAAAGCGTGCCCGGATGTTTTGCTCGAGCTGCGGCGTGAGGTTGATTTCCGGCACGAGGATCAGCACTTGAGCGGGCTGGCCGGCTGCCTGCGCACGCTGCAGCAGGCAAGCAGCGGTTTGCAGGTACACCTCCGTCTTGCCGCTGCCGGTGACGCCGTGCAGCAGGATCGGGGCAAAGCCGGGCGCAACGGCAATTGCTTCCACCGCCTGACGCTGGCCGGCGTTGAGCTCTTGAGCGGCTACCGGGGTCGGATCGGGGGCGGCATGAAGCTTGGCCAGCCGCTTCAGCGCCCGCTCCAGCGAAACCGGCGTGCCAGCGCGCAGGTTCTTCGGCAGCGCCGGCACCATTACTTCGCCCAGCGGGCGCTGGTAATAGTCGGCCGCGAAACGGCAGAGCGACAGCCATTGGCCGGACAGCGGCGGGAGATTACGCCGCACGGCAAGCACCTCCTTCACCTTTTCCGGCGGGACGTCGGACTGATGCACGACATCGATGATGACGCCGGACGTTTCGCGGCGGCCGAATGGGACGAGGGCGAGCTGGCCGATCTCGGGCGGCGCTTCATCCTCGCGCTCAGGCACCCAACGGTAATCGAAGACTTGGTCGAGGGGCGTGTCGAGGGCGAGCTTGAGGAAGGTTGAATTCACTGGACGAGTCGATTCCGGCTTGAGCGTGGCGTGACATTTTCGCCGCATCGGACCTTGTTCGCCGTCATGCCGGCGATAGGTCTGAACTTAAAGTAATTCTTCCGATTCGGCGTTAAGTGCCGGTTTTTGAAGCGCAATTTTTAAGCGGGCAAAGCTGTGGATAACTTTGTGGAAAAAAGGAGGCGTTTGTTCGCAGTGCTATTCTTGCGCACGCACAAAGTGCGGACAAATCCTCCTTCCCAGGTTTTTTCCTTTTTATTTTCAGTGGCTTAAGTCTGCCTCTGCGTCGCTGAGGCTGATTTCCTATCTGAAACCCGGGTTTTTTGCCATCCCATCTTTCTGTGAATAAGGCGGCCGGCGCACTTGGGATGCAGGCCTCGCCGGGCGGGCGCGACAACGGGTCTGAAATGGTTTTGCAGGCCTGGCATCAAGCCCGGATCTGGCGGCTCATGCTGTGAACCGCCTCCACCATGACGGCGACGGCTTCGGGTGGCGTGAACTGCGAGATGCCGTGACCGAGATTGAATACATGGCCGCTGCCATTCGCGTCCGGCTTGCCAAAGGCGTTCAAGACTTGGCCAACCTCCATGCGTATCGTTTCATCGCTGGCGAACAGCACGGCGGGGTCGAGATTGCCCTGCAGCGCGACCTTGGAGCCGACCCGGCGGCGGGCTTCGGCCAGGTTGACGGTCCAGTCGAGGCCGACGGCGTCGCTGCCGATATCGGCGATCTCCTCGAGCCAGAGCCCGCCGCCCTTGGTGAAGACGATGCAGGGGATGCGAACGCCGTCGACGTCCCGCTTCAGCTGGCTCACCACCTGGCGCATGTAGTGCAGGGAGTATTTCTGATAGGCCCCGTCGGCCAGCGCGCCGCCCCAGGTGTCGAAGATCATCACGGCCTGCGCGCCAGCATCGATCTGCGCGTTCAGATACGCGGCGACTGCGGCGGCATTGGTCTCGAGAATGTGGCGCATCAGGTCCGGACGGTTGTAGAGCATGGTCTTCACCGTGCGGAAGTCGTCAGAGCCGCCTCCTTCCACCATGTAGCAGGCAAGAGTCCATGGGCTGCCGGAGAAGCCGATCAGGGGCACGCGGCCATCCAGGGCCTTCCGGATCTGCGTGACGGCGTTGAACACGTATTGGAGGTCGCCGAGGTCGGGCGCCTGCAGCGCCTTCACCGCCGCTTCGTCGCGCAGCGGATGCTTGAATTTGGGACCTTCGCCATCGGCAAAATACAACCCCAGGCCCATGGCATCGGGGACGGTGAGGATATCGGAGAACAGGATGGCTGCATCGAGCGGATAGCGATCCAGCGGCTGCAGCGTCACCTCGGTGGCGTAGTCCGGGTTCTTCGCCAGGCCGAGGAAGGAGCCGGCGCGCTTGCGGGTGGCGTTGTACTCGGGCAGGTAGCGGCCTGCCTGGCGCATCAGCCATACGGGGGTGTAATCGGTCGGCTGGCGCAGCAGCGCGCGCAGGAAGGTATCGTTCTTGAGAGGGGCGAAGGTATTTGACATGGCGGACTTTCAGTAAGCCGCCATTATCGCCCAAGCGGGACGCCTCGGCACGTTGCTTGGCAGGCTTGTGCGCCGCGCCGCGGCTTTTGGCGGGTTACGGGGTAGGACAGGAGGCGGCCAGACGCATCGCCCATGTGGCGCAGCCCGCGGCGGACGGATGGAATCCATCGCTCGCCATCAGGTGAGGCTGCAGGATGGAAGGCGGCAAGGGAACATGGCTGACGTTGGCATACCTGCGGGCGACGAGCCTTGCTTCGTTGTCCAACGTAGCGGCCTTGAGGCCGAGCACGGTCCGCAATGGCATAGGCAAGGCGGGAAAGCGACCGACTGGCGGCACGCCCGAGAGCAGGATGCCGCTCGGCTGCAGCCGCCGGTTGACCATGTCCAGCAATTGCGTCAGCTTGTCGCGCCAGCGGTTCGGAGAAAGAAAGCTGGTCGTATCGTTCACGCCGAATCCGATGAGCACGATGTCGGCATGGCACGCCGGTAAGGCGGGCAGCAGATGGAGAATTCCATGGTCCAGCGTGGCCCCATTCCGGCCTAGCGATTGCCAGGCGACGCTGCGCCGGAAGCGCATCGAGAGCTGCGCGGCGAGCTGGGCGGTAATCGCTTCGTCTTGCCATTGGACGCCGACGCCCGCGATGGTGGATTCTCCGATACCCACCAGGCGTAATGGCTGGCCGCCATGCTGCGTGCCATGGATTCCCTCCGTCGGTCCATCGGCCTCGGGCAGCCGGGGAATGCGGCGCCGTGCCGTACGGCCCTGCAGCATCAGGAAGGGCAGCAGCGGGACGGCAGCGAGTTCGGGAATCCAGCGTCGCATCGGCGGTTTTCCTGGTAGGCCATGGGCGTGTGACGCATCATACTCGGGAAGAGGAAGCCGGCGCTGACGGAGGATTTTCTGCGTGGCTCAGCTGCCGTGAAGCCGCATGTGCTCGATCTTCATGCAATGATCCATGACGACCTGCAGACCTGCGGCTTCGGCGCGGCGCGCCGCTTCTTCGTTGACGATGCCGAGCTGCATCCAGACGCAGCGGGCGCTGATGGCGATGGCTTCCTCGACGATGGCAGGAATGCTTTCCGGCTTGCGAAAGCAGTCGACGATGTCGATCGGCGTTCCTTCTCCCTGCAGCATGGCCGCGGCCTGGGTCAGGGTTGGGTAGCAATGCTCGTTGAGGATGCGCCCGCCGGCGTATGCGGGATTGATGGGAATGATGCGGTAGCCGTGCGCTTGCAGGTACTTGGCGACGCCGTGGCTGGGCCTTTCCGGGTTGGCGGAGAGGCCGACCACGGCGACCGTGCGCGACTGGCTGAGCAGTTCCGGGATGGACATCGCTTGCTGGCGCATCATTCCTCCGCAAAAAACGCTGCAAATGACTGCAAATGAAAAAGGCAGCCCGAGGGCTGCCCTTCATTGTACTGCCGCTGCGATCAACGCTTTTGACGCAGCTTCTGGATCGCCTGCAATTGCGCAATGGCCGCAGCCAGTTCGGCCTGGGCTTTTGCGTAATCGATCTGCGTATCCTTGTTGGCGAGGGCTTCCTCGGCAACGCGCTTGGCTTCGGCTGCCTTGGCTTCGTCGAGGTCATGGCCGCGGATGGCGGTATCGGCGAGCACCGTGACCGCATTCGGCTGGACTTCGAGGATGCCGCCGGCGACGAACACGAACTCGTCTTCCGCCTGGTTCGGTACCTTGATGCGTACCGCACCCGGACGGATGCGGGTGATGAGCGGGGTGTGCATCGGGTAGATGCCCAGCTCGCCCGATTCGCCCGGCAATGCGACGAATTCCGCCTCGCCCGCGAAGATTTCCTCTTCGGCCGAAACAACGTCTACATGAATGGTATTTGCCATGGGGTTTCCTGTCCGGCGCGCCGGCCTGCCCGCGAAGGCCGGCCGGCTTGCTGGGTTAGCTTACTTTCTTGGCTTTTTCGATTGCTTCGTCGATCGTGCCGACCATGTAGAACGCCTGCTCGGGCAGGTGGTCGAGCTCGCCGGATGCAATCATCTTGAAGCCCTTGATCGTATCCTTCAGCGAAACATACTTGCCAGGTGCGCCGGTGAACACTTCGGCGACGTGGAAAGGCTGCGACAGGAAGCGCTGCATCTTGCGGGCGCGAGCCACGACCAGCTTGTCTTCCGGTGCCAGCTCGTCCATGCCGAGAATCGCGATGATGTCGCGCAGTTCCTTGTAGCGCTGCAGCGTGCCCTGAACAGCGCGGGCGGTCTCGTAGTGATCCTGGCCGACGACGTTCGGGTCCAGCTGACGCGAGGTCGAGTCGAGCGGGTCCACGGCGGGGTAGATACCCAGCGCGGCGATGTCACGCGACAGAACGACGGTGGAATCGAGGTGGGCGAAGGTGGTTGCCGGCGACGGGTCGGTCAAGTCGTCCGCAGGGACGTACACGGCCTGGATCGAGGTGATCGAACCGGTCTTGGTGGAGGTGATGCGCTCCTGCAGGCGGCCCATCTCTTCGGCCAGGGTCGGCTGGTAGCCCACCGCGGACGGCATACGGCCCAGCAGCGCGGACACTTCGGTACCGGCCAGGGTGTAACGGTAGATGTTGTCGACGAAGAACAGCACGTCGCGGCCTTCGTCACGGAAGGATTCGGCGATCGTCAGGCCGGTCAGCGCCACGCGCAGACGGTTGCCCGGCGGCTCGTTCATCTGGCCGTAGACCATCGCGACCTTGTCGAGAACGTTGGAGTCCTTCATCTCGTGGTAGAAGTCGTTGCCCTCACGGGTACGCTCGCCCACGCCTGCGAACACCGACAGACCGGAGTGCTGCTTCGCGATGTTGTTGATGAGTTCCATCATGTTCACGGTCTTGCCCACGCCGGCGCCGCCGAACAGGCCGACCTTACCGCCCTTGGCAAACGGGCACACCAGGTCGATCACCTTGATGCCGGTTTCCAGCAGTTCCTGCGACGGGGACAGCTCGTCGTAGGCCGGCGCCTTGCGGTGGATGGAAGCGCGAACGTCGGTCGCGACCGGACCGGCTTCGTCGATCGGGTTGCCGAGCACGTCCATGATGCGGCCCAGCGTGGCGGGACCAACCGGCACCGAGATCGGGGCAGCGGTGTTTTGAATGGTCATGCCGCGGCGCAGACCTTCGGAAGAACCCAGCGCAATGGTACGGACCACGCCGTCGCCAAGCTGCTGCTGCACTTCCAGGGTCAGCTCGGAGCCTTCCATCTTCAGGGCGTCGTACACCTTCGGCATTGCATTGCGCGGGAACTCCACGTCCACCACGGCGCCGATACACTGAACGATTTTGCCTTCAGCCATTTTCGTTCCTTCAATATAGATTTAGATTCTTTACGTTAAACCGCAGCTGCACCAGCGACGATCTCGGACAGTTCTTTCGTGATCGCGGCCTGGCGGGTCTTGTTGTAGACCAGTTTCAACTCGCCGATCACGTTGCCTGCGTTGTCGCTGGCCGCCTTCATCGCCACCATGCGCGCCGACTGCTCGGACGCGATGTTCTCGGCGACGGCCTGGTAGATCAGGGCCTCGACATAGCGCACCAGCAGCTCGTCGATGACGGTCTGGGCATCCGGCTCGTAGATGTAATCCCACGAGTGGGCGCTTTTCTCGGTCTGCATCCGTTCGGCCGACAGCGGCAGCAGCTGTTCCAGCATCGACTCCTGCTTCATCGTGTTGATGAATTTGGTGTAGCAGATGTAGACGGCGTCGAGACGGCCTTCCTGGTAAGCGTCGAGCAGCACCTTGACCGGCCCGATGAGCTTTTCCAGATGCGGCGTGTCGCCGAGCTGGGTAGCCTGAGCCACCACCTTGGCGCCGATGCGGTTGAGGAAGCCGAGACCCTTGTTGCCGATGGCGACGGTTTCGATCTTGTTGCCTTGGCCTTCGAGTTCACGCACCTTGTTGGTCACCGTGCGCAGCACGTTGGTATTCATGCCGCCGCACAGACCCTTGTCTGTGGTGACGACGATGATGCCGACGGTCTTCGACGCGTCCTGCTTGACCAGGAACGGATGCGAGTACTCGGGGTTGGCCTGGGCCAGATTGGAGGTGATGTTCCGAATCTTTTCACTGTAGGGACGGGCGGACCGCATCCTGTCCTGCGCCTTGCGCATCTTGGATGCGGCGACCATTTCCATCGCCTTGGTGATCTTCTTCGTATTTTCTACGCTCTTGATCTTGCCACGTATTTCTTTACCTGCAGCCATGAGTAATTACTCCTTGCTTCGGCGGGCTCAGAAGGTTTTCTTGAAGTCGGCAATCGCGGCGGCCATTTGTGCTTCGCCGTCTTTATCGAGTTGCTTGGTGTCTTCAATCTTCTGCAGCAGCGCGCCATGGCTGGTCTTCATGAAGTTATGAAGACCGGATTCGAAGGCGAGCACGCGCTTGACGTCGATGTCATCGAAGTAGCCCTTGTTGACCGCGAACAGCGAGACGGCCATCAGGGAGATCGGCAGCGGCGAGTACTGCGGCTGCTTCAGCAGTTCGGTGACGCGGGCGCCGCGGTCCAGCTGCTTGCGGGTCGCTTCGTCGAGGTCGGACGCGAACTGGGCGAACGCGGCGAGTTCACGGTACTGCGCCAGGTCGGTACGGATACCGCCGGACAGGCCCTTGATGACCTTGGTCTGGGCGGCGCCACCGACGCGGGACACCGAAATACCGGCGTTGATCGCGGGACGGATGCCGGAGTTGAACAGCGAAGTCTCCAGGAAGATCTGACCGTCGGTGATCGAAATCACGTTGGTCGGAACGAACGCGGACACGTCGCCGGCCTGGGTTTCGATGATCGGCAGCGCGGTCAGCGAACCGGTCTGGCCCTTGACTTCACCGTTGGTGAACTTTTCGACGTAGTCGGGATTCACGCGAGCGGCACGCTCGAGCAGGCGGGAGTGCAGATAGAAGACGTCGCCCGGGAATGCCTCGCGGCCCGGCGGACGGCGCAGCAGCAGCGACACCTGACGGTAGGCCACGGCCTGCTTGGACAGGTCGTCATACACGATCAGCGCATCCTGGCCGCGGTCGCGGAAGTATTCGCCCATGGCGCAGCCGGAGTAGGCCGAGATGAACTGCATCGCGGCGGATTCGGAAGCAGAAGCGGCGACGACGATGGTGTACTCCATCGCGCCGTTGGCTTCGAGCGCGCGCACGATGTTCTTGATGGTCGATGCCTTTTGGCCGATCGCGACGTAGATGCACGTCATGTTCTGGCCTTTTTGGTTGATGATGGCATCAACCGCAACGGCGGACTTGCCGGTCTGGCGGTCGCCGATAATCAGCTCGCGCTGGCCACGGCCGATGGGCACCATGGAGTCGATCGCCTTCAGGCCGGTCTGCATCGGCTGCGACACGGACTGACGCGCGATGACGCCCGGGGCGATCTTCTCGATCGGAGAGCTCAGCTTGGCGTTGATCGGACCCTTGCCGTCGATCGGCTGACCGAGGGCGTTGACGACGCGGCCCTTGAGTTCCGGACCGATGGGGACTTCCAGCACGCGGCCGGTGGTCTTGACGGTGTCGCCTTCGGAAATGTGCTCGTATTCACCGAGGATAACGGCACCGACGGAATCGCGCTCGAGGTTCAGCGCCAGGCCAAAGGTGTTGCCCGGGAATTCCAGCATCTCGCCCTGCATGGCGTCGGAGAGGCCGTGCACGCGCGCGATGCCGTCGCTGATAGAGATGACCGTACCTTGATTGCGGATTTCAGCGGTGTCGCCAAGGCCCTGAATCCGGGTCTTGATCAGTTCGCTGATTTCGGAGGGGTTGAGTTGCATTGCTAACTCCTAAAATTGTTCACTTGCTTGACGCTCTGTCGCGGCGGTGGCCGGCGAATCAGGCGGTCAGCGCGGTGTGCATCTTCTGCAGCTTGGCGCGGACGGAGGTGTCGAGGACTTCGTCGCCAACGACGACGCGCACGCCGCCAATCAGGGAAGAGTCGATCTTGACCGTCGGATTGAGCTTGCGTCCGAACTTCCGCTCCAGCGTCGCCACCAGATCCGCCACCTGTGCCTGGGTCATCTCGAACGCGCTGACGATTTCCGCATCGGCCGCACCGGCATCCGCATTTTTCAGGGCATGGAACTGCTTGCCGATTTCCGGCAGCAGATTGAGACGACCGTTCTCGACCAGCATGCCAATGAAGTTTTTGACTTCCGGCGTAACGCTGGACTTGAGCAGGGAAACGAAAGTTTCGCTGACCTGCTGGTTGGTGAGCTTGGGATTGCTGACGAATTGCTGGACATCCGGGAGGGAGGCTACCTGCGCCATTTCCGACACGAGGTCGGACCATTGCGCGAGGTTGCCGGACTTCGCCACCCGGTACAGGGCTTCTGCGTAAGGACGAGCGATGGTAGCCAGTTCCGCCATGATTACAGCTCGTTCTTCAGTTGGTTCAGCAGGTCGGCATGCGCCGCTGCGTTCACCTCACGCTTGAGGATCTGTTCTGCGCCCTTGACCGCAATGGTTGCGACCTGGTCGCGCAGTTCCTCGCGTGCCCGAGTGACTTGCTGCTCTGCGTCAGCCTTGGCGGCGGCGATGATGCGCGCTGCTTCGTCGGCGGCAGTTTTCTTGGCTTCTTCGATGATGGACTGGGCGCGCTTCTCGGCATCCGCCACGCGCTTCTGGCCTTCGTCGCGTGCGGAGGCGAGTTCGGCCTGAACGCGCTTTTCAGCGGCGGCCATTTCAGCCTTGCCACGTTCAGCGGCGGCGAGTCCGTTGGCGATCTTCTCGGCGCGTTCGTCGAGCGCCTTCATCAGCGGCGGCCACACGAACTTCATGGTGAACCACGCGAGGATGAAGAAGACCACGAACTGCGCAAACAACGTTGCATTTAAGTTCACGGTATTTTTCCTTCTTTAAATAACGAGTGCCGAACCTTCGGTCCGGCAATCGATAACCATCGTTTAGCGGTATTACGCGCGGACGAACGGGTTTGCGAAGGCGAACAGCATGGCGATACCAACGCCGATCAGGAATGCCGCGTCGATCAGGCCGGCCAGCAGGAACATCTTGGTCTGCAGGGTGTTCATGAGCTCAGGCTGGCGAGCGGAAGCTTCGAGGTACTTGCCGCCCATGATGGCGATACCGATACAGGCGCCGATAGCACCGAGGCCGATGATCAGACCGCAAGCCAGAGCAACAAAAGATACGTCAGTCATTTGAGTTCCTTTAAAAGTTAAGTGAAGTTAATTGAGATGGTTAGGATTTGAAACGAAACTTAGTGTCCTTCGTGCGCTTGGCCGATGTACACCAGGGTCAGCATCATGAAGATGAAGGCCTGGAGGATGACGATCAGGATGTGGAAGATGGCCCAGATGGAACCGGCGATCACGTGGCCGACGAAGCCGAAGGCGGTGGCCATGGAACCGAGCAGTGCAATCAGCAGAAACAGCAGTTCGCCGGCATACATGTTGCCGAACAGTCGCATGCCGAGCGAAACGGTCTTGGCGGCATACTCGATCAGGTTCAGCAGGAAATTGAAGGGCGCCATGTAGATGCCGAACGGCGCGGCGAACAGCTCGTGGATCCAGCCGCCCACACCCTTGATCTTCAGGCTGTAGTAAATCATCAGCGCGAGCACGCCAAGGGCGATGCCGAGGGTGCCGTTGAGGTCGGCGGTCGGCACCACGCGATGGTGGATGTCGATGCCGATCATGCGGAACAGGCCGGAGAAGAGGTCGACCGGCAGGAAGTCGAGCGAGTTCATCAGGGCAACCCAGACGAACACGGTCAGCGCCAGCGGCGCGATAAAGCGGCGATCACCGTGAACGATGGCCTTGGACTGGTCCTCGACCATCTCGACGACCATCTCGACGAAGGCCTGCAGACGTCCCGGGACGCCGGCCGTGGCACGGCGAGCAGCGAGCCACATGATGAAGCAGCCAACCACGCCCATGGCGACGGACCAGAAGACCGTATCCATGTTGATGATCGAAAAGTCGACGATCTTTTCCTGATGGTGGGTGGAGAGATGTCCGAGGTGGTGGACGATGTATTCGGAGGCAGTTGGGGCGTGCGCCGCTGCTCCTTCGACAGGTGTGGATGCCATGCTAGTGCCTAAATAATAAGATGATGTAACTCTTCAGTGCCACGATGAAGGCGGCGATGAGCGCCAGCCAGTTCAGATCGCGGTACAGCGTCGCCACCGCGCCGAGAAACGCGATGGTCAGTGCAATCTTCATAAATTCGCCGATGAAAAACGTCATCGGATTGGCGCCGCCCGGCTTCTGCGCGCCGATGAAAAGGCGCAATGCGAACAAGCCATTTGGCACAACACAGCACAGTCCGCCCAAGATCGCCGACACGAACGCATGCACTCCACCGATCAAGCCGGCCACACAGCCGGCAGCGACTGTCGCCGCTAATTGAAGGAGGACAATGCGAAGCATGTTTGCCCGGAAGGGGTCGATGCACGGAAACGTTGATGTTGTCATGTTCCGCGCCCGCCTTGATTCGTGGAACGCCTTGGAGCGTTTTGTGAAACCACGGGATTATATGTTTATTGCGCCTAGTGCGTCAAACGATTGGTGCACTGCTTGAGTGCGCACCAAGCATGGCATGCGATGACGTAATTTACTATTGGTAAGAGACTAGCCTGCGAAGGCTCAGGCTTCTGCTTTGGCTTTTAGACGGGCGATGAGTTCATCGAGCATATCGAGGTCAGCGAAATCGATGATCAGCTGGCCGCGATTCTTGGCACCGAGTTTCACGGAGACGTTCGTGGCAAGCGCGTCGGACAATTCCTCTTCCAACTGCGCGATGTCGCGCGACTTTTCCCGCACCGGCCGCGGCTTGTTCGCCGTCTGCTCGGCGCTGCGCGCCACCAGCTTCTCCGCATCCCGCACCGACATGCGTTTGGCAACGACCTGGTTGGCGAGCGTAATCTGGGTTGCGGCATCGACCGCGAGCAAGGCACGCGCATGACCCATGTCGATGTCGCCGGCCATGAGCATGGTCTGCACCGGCTTGGCCAAGTTCAGCAGGCGCAGCAGATTCGATACCGCGCTGCGCGAGCGTCCTACCGCATTGGCCGCCTGTTCATGGGTAAAGTTGAAGTCGCTGATCAGCCGGTGGATGCCTTGCGCTTCTTCCAGCGGATTCAGGTCTTCACGCTGAATGTTTTCGATCAGCGCCATGGCAGCCGCGGCGAGATCGTCCACGTCTTTTACCAGTACCGGCACCTCGGTCAGGCCGGCGATCTGTGCCGCACGGAAGCGGCGTTCGCCGGCGATGATCTCATACCGGTCCCGTGCGCCTTCGAGCGGCCGCACCAGAATGGGCTGCATCAGGCCCTGCGCCTTGATGGAGGCGGCCAGCTCGTTCAGCGCACCTTCATCCATGCGCGTACGCGGCTGGTATTTGCCAGCCTGTAGCTGACCGACCTGCAGCGCGTTGGGTGCGCCCGGCACGCTCGGCACCGCTTCGATGACGTCCCCTGCTCCGCCGAGCAGCGCATCCAGGCCGCGGCCCAGTCCCTTGGATTTCTTGATGACCATGATGATGTTTGCTTTACATTGACTTGATGCGGTCCACCATTTCGGCGCCGAAGGTGATGTAAGCCTGCGCGCCCTTCGAAGCGGGATCGAAGTTGACGCCCGGCATGCCATATGACGGTGCCTCGGCCAGGCGCACATTGCGCGGAATGATGGTTTTGAAAACCTTGTCGCCGAAGTGCTGCTCGAGTTGGGCCGAGACCTGCTGCGACAGCGTAATGCGTGGATCGAACATGACGCGCAGCAGTCCGATGATCTTCAGTTCGGTATTCAGTTTGGCGTGCACTTTCTTGATGGTATTGACCAGGTCGGACAAGCCTTCGAGCGCATAGTACTCGCACTGCATCGGAATGATGACGCCATGGGCGGCACACAAGCCGTTCAGCGTCAACATGGAAAGCGCTGGCGGGCAATCAATCAGCATGAAATCGTATTCGCCCTCCACTTCCGCCAGCGCCATTTTCAAACGCTTTTCCCGCTGTTCCAGCTCGACCATTTCCACTTCGGCACCGGCCAATTCACGGTTCGCCGGAAGTACGTCGAACCCGCCGCTTTCGGAAGCTTGTCTTGCCTGCTTGACATTGGCGAGGCCGAGTAACACTTGGTAAACCGAAGCAGGCAGCGTGGCCTTGTTGATGCCAGCACCCATCGTGGCATTGCCTTGCGGGTCAAGATCAACAAGAAGCACGCGCTGCTTCAGTTGCGCCAATCCTGCGGCAAGGTTCACTGCTGTTGTCGTCTTGCCGACGCCACCCTTCTGATTGGCGACACAAAAAATTTTGCCCATATCTTCTACTTGTTCCGGTGTGCAGCGGTTGGTCGCCATGCCGCTTGTTGTCTGTCGTCTATCGCGCGTTGCATCGTGTCCTGCTTGATTTCGGTCTTGGTGCTACGAGACGAAAGGTGAAGGGAGAAGCCACATTCGACACAAAACAAAATGAGGCACCATAGTAGCGCTCAATTCATTTTTTGCCAGCAATATTTTTGTGTTCACCTTCGTCGCTTTGTGTAGCGATGCAGTTCAAAGCAACACAGGCTGCAGCAAAAATCCCCTTCCCTTTTGCATCACCCTCCGCGACACAAAACATCATCCTTGCAACGCCCCGCAACGACTATTTATGCCTGAATGCTTTCTTGCCGATTTGATCTGCAGTGGCGCACAGGTCATTTTTGAGATAGTTAATGGAGCGCTCATTCCGGTTATGTCGCCTCCCGGCCCACCATGAGCAGGTGGCGCTCGGCATCCAAGCCAGGCACGCAAAGAGGAACAACCTCAGTGACCTTCCAGCCAGCCGGAAGTCGCGCAATTTCATCAACAGGTACCACGCCTTTCAATGCAATGAATCGGCCTGCATCGGCCAGCAGATGGCCAGACCAGCTGACGAAGTCGGACAAGTCCGCGAAAGCGCGGGAAGTGATGACATCGAATTTGTCCGCCGTGTCCAACTGCTCTACTCTGCCGGTATGCACCGTCACATTCATCAGGCGGAGTTGACTGCGCACTTGCGTGAGGAAGGCGGTTTTCTTGTGAACGGTGTCGATCATGTGAACCTGCATCGTCGGGCAAGCTATTGCCAGCACGATTCCCGGCAACCCGCCTCCTGCGCCAACGTCGAGCACACGCGAAGCGCTGATGAATGCCGGGACCGCCGCGAGAGAATCCAGCAGATGATGCGTCACCATCTGAAGCGGGTCGCGCACAGCGGTCAGGTTGTAGACAGTGTTCCACTTCAGGAGCAAAGCCAAGTAATCGAGCAACAAGGCTTGCTGCTGCTGCGACAGGTCGAGTGACAAGGTAGCGATACCGTCCGCCAGCACCGCCGCCAGTTGCTGCATGTCCGCTTGCTTGGATGTCGCCATGGATCAGGCCGCCGGGGAAGCGGGTGTCATTTCCTTGAAGCCGCCCTTCTTCAGGTGCACCAAAAGCAGCGACACCGCAGCCGGGGTCACGCCGGAAATGCGTGATGCTTGACCCAGGGTCTCCGGCCTGTGCTTGTTCAACTTCTGCCTCACCTCGACCGACAAACCTTTGACTTCCATGTAATCCAGCGATGCCGGCATCTTCAGGTTTTCGTAGTGGTCGTGGCGTTCTACTTCGCGTGCTTGGCGATCGATGTAACCGGCATACTTGACCTGAATTTCAACCTGTTCGCGGATGGCGGGATCGTTCACGCCAGGACCAGCCAGTGCAGTGCCGTCCTCCCCTTTCAGGCTCATCAGCGCTTCATAACTTACGTTGGGACGCCGCAGCAGATCAGTGAGCGCATACTCACGTTCAATTGCCTTTCCAAGGACCCGCTCTGCCTCTTGCGATGGCAGCATGCGGGGGTTCACCCAAATCGATTTGAGGCGTTCCGTTTCACGTGCCACCGCTTCCCGCTTGCGTTCAAAAGCCTCCCACTGTGCGTCGCCGACACAGCCCAGTGTGCGGCCGATCTCGGTCAGGCGCATATCGGCATTGTCTTCACGCAAGCTGAGTCGGTACTCTGCCCGACTGGTGAACATCCGATAAGGCTCTTGTACGCCTTTGGTAATGAGGTCGTCCACCAACACGCCGAGATAAGCCTCATCACGGCGTGGGGTCCATGCTTCCCTTCCCTGTGTATGAAGTGCCGCGTTCAGTCCAGCCAGCAATCCTTGCGCTGCCGCTTCTTCGTAGCCGGTCGTGCCGTTGATTTGCCCAGCAAAGAACAACCCTTCAATTGCCTTGGTTTCCAGCGATGCTTTCAAACCTCGTGGATCGTAGTAATCGTACTCAATCGCATAACCCGGTCGTAGGATGAAAGCATTCTCCAGACCTTTCATCGAATGAACGAGTGCCAATTGGACGTCAAACGGCAAACTGGTCGAGATACCGTTGGGATAGAACTCGTTGGTCGTCAAACCTTCGGGTTCGAGGAATATTTGGTGCGAGGCTTTGTCAGCGAAGCGATGAATCTTGTCCTCGATCGAAGGGCAATAGCGCGGACCGACGCCTTCGATTACCCCGGTGTACATCGGGCTGCGATCCAAACCGTTACGGATGATTTCGTGCGTGCGCTCGTTGGTATGGGTCACCCAGCACGGCATCTGCTGCGGATGCATCGCTGCAGAACCCATGAAGGAGAATACCGGCACCGGATCAAGATCTCCCGGCTGTTCGGCCAACACACTGAAGTCGATGGTTCGCCCGTCGATGCGCGGGGGTGTACCCGTCTTCAACCTTCCCTGTGGCAACTTGAGTTCTTTCAAGCGCGCCGAAAGCGAAACCGCCGGCGGATCCCCTGCCCTGCCGGCTGAGTAATTATTCAAGCCGACGTGAATTTTGCCGTCGAGAAAAGTACCGGCAGTCAGCACCACCGCGCGTGCGCGAAACTTGATACCAACCTGGGTGACGGCACCCACGACTTTGCCACCTTCCAGCATCAGATCGTCTACTGCTTGCTGGAAGAGGTGTAGGTTCGGCTGGTTCTCTAACCGGCCTCGGATCGCTTTCTTGTAAAGAATTCGGTCCGCTTGTGCTCGTGTGGCCCGTACTGCGGGACCTTTAGATGAATTCAGGATGCGGAACTGTATGCCAGCTTCGTCCGTGGCAATCGCCATTGCACCGCCAAGCGCATCGACTTCTTTGACAAGATGGCCTTTGCCGATGCCACCGATTGAAGGGTTGCATGACATTTGGCCGAGAGTTTCGATATTGTGAGTCAGCAGCAACGTGGATTGCCCCATGCGAGCAGAAGCCAATGCAGCCTCGGTTCCGGCATGGCCGCCGCCGACGACGATAACGTCAAATTCTTTTGGGTATAGCATTTTGCCTAAGGGAGACGCAAAAGGAAATGATTCGCCTCCGACGGAAGCGGAGCGAATGACTTGTGACAGGTTCAGAAGGGATTATAAGGGTTTTCGGAGGGCGCTTTTGAACGTCCTTTGTGTTTCACGTGAAACCACTACAGAAATCGTCGCAGCAGGTAGAAGCCGATAATGAAGATGCCAAGCAGCGTCAGGAGGAGTGACGCCAGCGGAAGCTCGATCGACCCATCCTTTACCTGGTTTAATCGAAGGCTTTCATTCTTTCGCTCAACTTCTTGTTCTTCTTCGTGTAGTTCCGTAGCCGAGCAGTTTTCTTCCACGATCTTTATAGAACGTTCTCGGCATGTGGGCGCTAGTGCCTGCGTTGCCATCCCTGCCTCTCTCCTAGGCCCGTGTTCATCACGCGGAGTCTGTGCCGGCTGAGGCTCACGCATCATCGCTTCGATTTTGCTCAGCAGTTCACCACGTGCGCCTGGAATATCAACCGGTTTTGCGGACGGGGATTGCGGAGCACGGTATTCATCTTCCGTGAGGTCCAATAATTCCTCTGGATTAGTCGAGAAAAGCGTAACTGGATCGAGCGGATCTTGCTTCAGAAAATTTTGCACAACCTCGTTGTCCAACTCTTCTTTGTTGCCCTCATCAGGCAATAGAACTTCCGTTACCAGTTCCATCTTGACCAGCTTTTCCGCTGCCACCGTAACACGGACCGCCGTCAACCGCGTCAGTTTCGCGATGACTGCATCGAGGCTGCTCACTCCATCAATGAGGATAAGCACGGTGCGCTCGCTTTGAGTCAGCCTTCCGCTTTTTTGGTAAATCTCATCCTTGCCACTTTGTGTTCGTTGGAGCACGACATTAGCGCTGATTTGCACATTTACCTCGCCTATGTTTCACGTGAAACAGGGCTTCTCTAGCGGAAAAAGGCATCAAAACCGGTTTTGAAAATCAATGCGGAAACGACCAAAAGAAAAAGCTTCCGAACGAAACCGCTTCCATAACGAATAGCTAGCCTGCTTCCGATTAAAGAGCCTCCAATATTACAGACCGCCATGGCAGCACCCAGCTGCCAGATCATATGTCCGCTATGCCAGAACCAAAGCAAGGCAGCTAGGTTGCACGATACGTTCACTACTTTCGCTGCCGCGGATGCATGCAAAAAATCGAACCCGAATAGCCTCACGAAAAAAAACACGAGAAAGCTGCCTGTGCCGGGACCGAAAAAGCCGTCGTAAAAACCAATTGAGCCCCCAGTGATACCTGCAAGTGCCTTTTCCTTATTCCCTGTGAAAGCCGGTTGATGAACCGTTCCCAGGTCTTTCTTCTTCAACGTATAAACCGCGACTGCGATCAAAATAAACGGCAGCAGGCGGCGCAGGAAATCAGGCGGAATACGAGTTACCAGATAAGCGCCAAGGAAAGAAAAGACAAAAGCCGCTGCTGCCGCGGGTGCCGCCGTGCTCCAGGAGATTTTGACTTTTTTCGCGTAGCTGAAAGCGGCTGCCGCCGTACCCCAAATACTGGCAAGCTTGTTCGTGCCGAGCAAAGTAGCCGGCGTGATATTCGGAAACACCGCGAAGAGCGCCGGCGTCTGGATCAAACCTCCTCCACCGACAACGGCGTCGATCAACCCTGCCAAAAAGCCTGCAAGACAAAGCACAACGTATTCACTTATCATTATTAAACCCTTGTAACAAATGCAGCGGCAATATGCCTTTAGGCAGGTGCGTAAGGCATGGTTAGCCGAAACGAAACTTCCCATTTTACTTCGGCTACAAAATGCTTATCCGCAATAACACAGAGGCCAGGACCTCGAAAAATACCGGAGACTTCATCTCATGACCCCATCCCCCGCGTTTTCCTTCAGCACCGTCTCGCATCTGCTGTCCGAACCAGGCGGTGCCAAGCAGCTAGGCGACTGCATTCGCACCCAATTTCCGCAAGTTCGGAAGGCGCTTGTTGTCACCGACGCCGGTTTATTGAAAGCCGGCTTGCTGCAACCATCTCTGCAAAGCCTGGAAGCGGTCGGGATCGGCATCGTGACCTTTTCCGATATCATTGCCGACCCCCCAGAAGCGGTGGTGCTGGAGGCAGCCAGTCAGGCGCGGCAACACCAGATCGACATGGTGATTGGCTTTGGCGGAGGAAGCTCCATGGATGTGGCCAAGCTCATCGCCGTGTTGGCAGCAGGCGAACAAGATCTCCAGTCCATGTACGGCATTGGCAATGTAAAAGGCGGACGCTTACCGCTAGTGCAAGTACCCACTACTGCCGGAACCGGCTCCGAGGTGACACCAATCTCGATCGTGACCACAGGAGAGACCACAAAAATGGGGGTGGTATCACCCCAGCTGTACGCCGATCTGGCTATCCTAGACGCGGAATTGACGATAGGCCTGCCACCCAAGATCACTGCGGCGACAGGGATCGACGCCATGGTACATGCCATCGAAGCGTACACCTCCAAGGTCAAGAAGAATCCCCTGTCCGACATGCTTGCCAAGGAAGCGCTTAGATTGCTTTCACGTAATTTATTGCGTGTCTGTGAGAATGGGAAGGACATCGAAGCAAGACAAGCGATGCTGCTCGGCGCCATGCTCGCCGGCCAGGCGTTCGCCAATGCACCGGTGGCGGCGGTACATGCCCTCGCCTATCCGATCGGCGGCATTTTTCATGTGCCCCACGGACTGTCGAATGCCTTGGTCTTGCCCCATGTTTTGCGCTTCAATGTGCAGCACGCCGGACATTCGTATGCGGAACTGGCCGACATCGTCTGCGCGGGCCAAGGCAAAGGCGTGGAAGAAAAGAGCGCCGCCTTCATCGATTACTTCGTGAATCTGGCCCAGAAAGTGGGCATTGAAACCCGGTTATCTCAGGTGGGGATCACGGAAGCGGATCTGGACCGATTGGCGGATGACGCCATGCTGCAGACAAGACTGCTGGGGAACAATCCGCGGGATGTCACGCGCGCGGATGCGCGGGCCATTTACGCCGAAGCGCTGTAGCACGACGGTAAGGTGCTCAGCGCCGTTCAGCCTGCCCAAAATCGGGTCGAAAGTAGCTGTGAAGCCGGAGCCCGGCCAGGCCAATCGACGGCCCGGCCGGCAGTCTTCCGTCCTGTATCCGATGTGTGCAAGCCACGGCTTTCCTTTGTTGCCAGGGCAGTCCTGGCCACCGGCAAGATGCCGACATCCGCTTCACCACGAAATCGCACCAGCGCTCATTTTTCACACTTCGGCAGCAGAACTCGTGTTCAGCTTGGCAGACATCCCGAGTCAACGCCCAAAGAAAAGGGCTGGCGCTCATCGAGACGCCAGCCCTTAGTCTGAACAGCGGTTGATTCAGCGGGCGCCGACCCGCCTCGTGAAAGCGATCAGCTCACCGACAATGCCTCGGCGGAAGGCAAGCACGACAATGATGAAGATCAGGCCGGTGACGATCGTGACCGACTCGCCGATGGAGCGGAACCATTCGACGCTGGTGAGCGAGGCCAGCCAGTTGCCCATGTCGCCAATCTTGTTTTCCAGCGCGATGATGATGATGGCGCCGACCACCGGTCCGGCCAGGGTGCCAAGGCCGCCGACCAGGGTCATCAGCACCACCAGACCGGACATGGACCAGTGAACGTCGGTCAGGGTTTCGAAGCCCAGCACTACCGTTTTGGTAGCACCAGCCAAGCCTGACAACGCAGCGGACAACACGAACGCCAGCAGCTTGAAGCGGCTGGCATCGTAGCCGAGGGAGATGGCGCGCGGCTCGTTCTCCTTCACTGCCGCCAGCACCTGCCCGAAGGGTGAATGTACCGTCCGCACGATCAGAGCGAAGCCGGCGACGGCGATGGCCAGCACCACGTAATACAGCGTGAGGTCGTCGCCGAGGTCCACCATGCCGAGCAATCGCCCGCGCGGAACGCCCTGCAAGCCATCCTCGCCGCCGGTGAACGGCGCCTGCAGGAAGATGAAGTACAGCATCTGCGCCAGCGCCAGCGTGATCATGGTGAAGTAGATGCCCTGACGGCGAATCGCCAGCAGGCCCATCACAAGTCCGAAGAAGGCGGCCACCACCACACCGCCGATGATGCCCAGCTCGAACGGCAGCCCGACATTCTTCAGCAGATGGCCGGTGATATAGCCGGCGCCGCCAAAGAAGGCGGCATGGCCGAAGGACAGCAGGCCGGTAAAGCCGATCAGCAGGTTGAATGCGCAGGCGAACAGCGCGAAGCACAGCAGCTTCATCAGGAACACCGGATACATGAAGAACGGCGCTGCCAGTGCGGCTACCAAAGCGATCGTATAACCGAGTTTCTTGTTCATTGCTCAGGCCCTCTTATTTTTCTTTGCCGAACAGGCCGGCGGGACGAATCATGAGCACGATCGCCATGATGATGAAGACCACCGTGGCCGAGAGCTCAGGGTAGAAGACGCGCGTGAAGCCTTCGATCACGCCCAGTCCCAGGCCGCTGAGAATGGAGCCCAGGATGGAGCCCATACCGCCGATCACCACCACCGCGAACACCACGATGATGAGGTTGGAACCCATCAGCGGCGAGATCTGCACCACCGGCGCGGCCAGCACGCCGGCGAAAGCCGCCAGCGCCACGCCGAAGCCGTAGGTCAGGGTCACCATCAGCGGCACGTTGATGCCGAAGGCTTCCACCAGCTTGGGATTCTCGGTGCCGGCGCGCAGGTAGGCGCCGAGCTTGGTCTTCTCGATGACGAACCAGGTCAGCAGGCACACCACGATCGACGCCAGCACCACCCAGGCGCGGTATTTCGGCATGATCATGAAGCCGAGGTTGAAGGCGCCGGACAGCGCATCGGGCACCGAATACGGCTGGCCGGAAACGCCGTACACCGAGCGGAACAGGCCTTCGAGCAGCAGCGTGATGCCGAAGGTCAGCAGCAGGCCGTAGAGGTGGTCGAGCTTGTACAGCCAGCGCAGCATGGTGCGCTCGATGATCATGCCGAACACGCCGACCAGCAGCGGCGCGGCGACCAGCATGACCCAGTAATTGACGCCGAGGTAGCTCAAGCCCATCCAGGCGAAGAAGGCGCCCATCATGTACAGGGCGCCGTGGGCGAAATTGATCACATTGAGCAAGCCGAAGATGATCGCCAGGCCAAGCGACAGCATGGCGTAGAACGATCCGTTGACCAGGCCGAGCAGCAGCTGGCTCAACATCGCTTGCAAAGGGATGCCGAAAATTTCCATGGCGGTGTGCGAGAGAGGACTCTCGAAAGACGAACTGTGGCAGGCGCCGTTCCGGGCGCTGGCAAGGCCTCCCGGCCTGGAACGGCGGATTTTTTTTATCGACTACCGGATCCGCTTACTTCCAGAGCGAGCACTTGGTCTCGGCCTTGGTGGTGAAAGCCTGATCGCCCGGGATGGTCTGGACCACCTTGTAGTAATCCCAAGGATACTTCGACTCGGACTGCGCCTTCACCTGCATCAGGTACATGTCGTGGATCATGCTGCCGTCGACGCGATAGCTGCCGTTCTTGGCGTAGACGTCGTTCACCTTCTGCGAGCGCAGCTTGGCCATGACCTTGTCGGTATCGTCGCTGCCGGCTGCCTTCACCGCGGTCAGGTATTGCGTTGCGGCGGAGTAGTCGGCGGCCTGCAGGCTGGACGGCATCTTCTTCATCTTCTCGAAATAGCGGCGGGACCACTTGCGGGTGTCGTCATTCTGGTCCCAGTACCAGCTGTCGGTGAGGTACATGCCCTGGGTCAGGTTCAGGCCGAGGGAATGCACGTCGTTGATGAACATGAGCAGACCGGCCAGCTTCATCGACTTGGTGACGCCGAACTCGTTGGCTGCCTTGATGGCATTGACGGTGTCCCCGCCGGCATTGGCCAGACCGAGGATCTGCGCCTTCGAGCTCTGCGCCTGCAGCAGGAAGGAGGAGAAGTCGGAGGCGTTGAGCGGATGCTTGACCGAACCCACCACGCTGCCGCCCGAGGCCTTGACCACGGTGGCGGTATCGCCTTCCAGCGAGGCGCCGAATGCATAGTCGGCCGTCAGGAAGTACCAGCTCTTGCCGCCCTGCTTCACCACCGCCGAGCCGGTGCCCTTGGCCAGCGCCACGGTATCGTAGGCGTAGTGGATGGTGTACGGGGTGCACTCTTCATTGGTCAGGCGGGCGGTGCCGGCGCCGATGGAAATGAAGGGCTTCTTCTTTTCCGCAGCGACCTTGGCCATCGACAGCGACGTGCCGGAGTTGGTGCCGCCGATCAGCATGTCCACGCCTTCGCGGTCGAACCATTCGCGCGCCTTGGAAGCGGCGATGTCGGCCTTGTTCTGATGGTCGGCCACCACCAGCTCGATCTTCTTGCCGTTGACGTTGCCGCCGAAGTCGGCGATCGCCATGCGGATCGCTTCGACGCCGCCGGCGCCGTCGATGTCGGAGTAGAGGCTGGACATGTCGGTGATGAAGCCGATCTTCACTACGTCGCCCGAAATCTGGGCCATGGCAGAGCCGCCCATGCCCAGCGCACAGGTGGCGCTTACTGCGAGTGCCAATTGCTTCAACTTCATGCTGTTCTCCTTTGGTTATGGCGCCGGCGGATGCCGGCATTTGTTGGTCTAGACTCCCAGCAGGGAATTCAGTACAGGCATTTTCTGTTGCAGCTCGGCGGCGGCGAAGCTCTCGACGATCTGGCCATGCTCCATGACGTAGAAGCGGTCGGCGAGCGGCGCGGCGAAGCGGAAATTCTGTTCCACCATGACGATGGTGTAGCCCTTGGCCTTCAGCGTGGTGATCATGCGCGCCAGCGCCTGCACGATGACCGGCGCCAGGCCTTCGGAAATCTCGTCCAGCAGCAGCAGCCGGGCGCCGGTGCGCAGGATACGCGCCACGGCCAGCATCTGCTGTTCGCCGCCGGACAGGCGGGTGCCCTGGCTGGAACGGCGTTCCTTCAGGTTGGGAAACATGTCGTAGATTTCGTCGATCGACATCCCGCGGTCGTCCTTGGAGACGAAGGGCGGCAGCATCAGGTTCTCTTCCGCCGACAGCGAGGAAAAGATGCCGCGCTCTTCCGGGCAGTAGCCGACTCCCAGATGCGCCACGCGATAGGTGGGCAGCTGAATGCTCTCGCGGCCGTTGATCTTGATGGAGCCCTTGCGGCTGCCGGTCAGACCCATGATGGCGCGCAGCGTCGTCGTGCGGCCGGCGCCGTTGCGGCCGAGGAGCGTCACCACCTCGCCCTGGTTCACGGTCAGATTGACGTCATGCAGAATATGCGATTCACCATACCAGGCTTGCAGGTTCTTGAGTTCCAGCGCGACAGTCATCTTCAGTGAGCCCCTTCCAGCGCGCCGGCCGTGGTGCCCATGTAGGCCTCCATCACCTGCGGGTTCTTCGATACTTCCTCATAGGTTCCCTCGGCCAGCAGCGCGCCGCGCTGGAGCACCGAGATGCGGTCGCAGATGCCCGACACCACGTTCATGTTGTGCTCCACCATCAGGATGGTGCGGCCGGCGGAAACCTTCTTGATCAGCTCGGTGACGCGATGCACGTCCTCATGGCCCATGCCCTGGGTCGGCTCGTCGAGCAGCATGAGTTCCGGCTCCATCGCCAGGGTAGTCGCGATTTCCAGCGCGCGCTTGCGGCCATAGGGCAGGTCCACCGTCATAGTGTCGGCGAAGCTGGCGAGGTCCACTTCCGCCAGCAATTCCATGGCGCGTGCATTGAGCGTGTCGAGCGTCTTTTCGCTTTTCCAGAAATGGAAGGACGTGCCGATGGGCCGCTGCAGGCCGATGCGCACGTTCTCCAGCACGGTCAGGTGCGGAAACACCGCCGAGATCTGGAAGGAACGGATGATGCCCTGGCGCGCGATCTGGGCTGGCTGGGCGGAGGTGATGTCACGGCCGTTGAACAGGATTTGTCCCGATGTCGGCACCAGGAATTTGGTGAGCAGATTGAAGCAGGTCGTCTTGCCAGCGCCGTTCGGGCCGATCAAGGCATGAATGTGTCCGCGCTGAACTTGCAAGTTGACGTCGTTGACTGCAGTGAAGCCCTTGAATTCTTTAGTCAAGTGGCGAGTCTCTAATATCACATCTGACATAGTGTCTCCTTCGAAATTATTCTCTCACACCGATGTTGAACAAGGGCAAATTATTTTGCTAAAAGAACCATGCCCTTCCTTGCCCAGGTCTCCCTGCATCGCCATGTGACGGAGAACATTCAAGCACCCGCGGCTCGCCCGTTTAACTTCCTAAGACATTGAAAAATTTAGCGAAGTCGGTGACGGTCGGAGCATCACAGTACACAGAGCATGAAGCGGGTCGCAACAATCCGCTTCATGGATATGGAAAAAGTTTGTCATGAATCAATCTTTTTCCCTAGCGGAGAAACGCATTCAATGCGCCAACCTAGTATTTCTACGGTAAGAAAGGCGAGTGAAAGCAAGCGTCGCACGAGACTGCAGGACGCCTGCCTTCGTTCAGCCTTGCTTCGCTCTCGGCGATTGGAGAAAAGGGTCGCTCCAGGCGTGGTGCCGGAGCGTGATTGGATCAGGCCGTTTCGATGGACGAAGGCTGGCTCAGATTGCCGCTCCGGACGATATCGCCGGCGCCCGATGCGGCGGAGGATTCCCGAATCAGCTGCGCCGCCTTTTCCGCGATCATGATGGTGGGCGAATTGGTGTTGCCCGATGTGATGGTCGGCATGACGGAGGCATCGACCACGCGCAGGCCGCGCACGCCCCGCACTCTCAGCTGGCTGTCGACCACGGCGGCCGCATCGTCGGCCCGTCCCATCCTGCAGGTACCCACCGGATGGAAGATGGTGGTGCCGATATCGCCGGCGGCGCGCGCCAATTCCTCTTCGGTGCGGTACTGCAGGCCGGGCTTGAACTCTTCCGGATGGTAGCGCTGCAGCGCCGGCGCGGCGACGATGCGGCGGGTCAGCGCCAATGCATCGGCGGCGACCTTGCGATCTTCCGGCGTGCTCAGGTAGTTGGGCATGATCTTCGGCGCGGCGAAGGGATCGCCCGACACGATGCGGATATGGCCGCGCGCCGTCGGCCGCAGATTGCAGACGCTGGCGGTAAAAGCCGGGAACGGATGCAGCGGCTCGCCGAAGCGCTCCAGCGACAACGGCTGCACATGGTACTGGAGGTTGGCGCGGCGCTGGCCGGGATCCGACTTGGTGAAAGCGCCGAGCTGGGACGGCGCCATCGACATCGGCCCGCTGCGCGTCATCAGATACTCCAGCCCGATTTTCATCTTGCCGAACCAGTTGTTGGCCATGGTGTTGAGGGTCTTGGCGCCCTGGATGCGAAAGGCCATGCGCAGCTGCAGATGGTCCTGCAGGTTTTCCCCCACTCCCGGCAGGTCGGCGATGACCGGGATGCCGTGTTGCTGCAGCAGCGCGGCCGGACCGATGCCGGACAGCTGCAGGATCTGCGGCGAACCGACCGCGCCGGCGGCGGAGATGACCTCGCGCGCCGCTTCGGCAAACCATTCGGTGCCGCCGCCGGTGAATTCGACGCCGGTGCAGACCAGGCCCTGTTCGCCGGTCTTCAGGCGCAGCCGCTTCACGTGGCAGCCGGTCATGATTTCCAGGCTGCCCTTGCGGTTGCCGGCGGACTTGAGGAAGGCGCGGGCGCTGCTCCAGCGCAGGCCGGCGCGCTGGTTGACTTCGAAATAGCCGCAGCCTTCATTGTCGCCGCGGTTGAAATCGTCGGATTTCGAGATGCCGGTCTGCTCCGCCGCCTCGCGGAAGGCATCCAGGATTTCCCAGGACAGGCGCTGCCGCTCCACCCGCCATTCGCCGCCGGCGCCGTGAAAGTCGTCGGCGCCCTCGTGGTAATCCTCGCTTTTCTTGAAAACGGGCAGGACGCTGTCCCAGCGCCAGCCGTCGTCGCCGGTGGCCTGCGCCCAGGCATCGTAGTCCTGCACCTGGCCGCGCATGTAGATCATGCCGTTGATGGAGGAGGAACCGCCGATCACCTTGCCGCGCGGGTAGATCAGGCTGCGGCCATTCAGGCCGGGATCGGCTTCGGTGCGGAAGCGCCAGTCGGTGCGCGGATTGTCGATGCAGTACAGGTAGCCGACCGGAATGTGGATCCAGACATAATCATCCTTGCGCCCGGCCTCGATCAGCAGCACCGAGACGCCGGGATCCTGCGAAAGCCGGTTGGCCAGCACGCAGCCGGCGCTGCCGGCGCCGATGATGATGTAATCGTATTTGCCCGCGGATTCCATGCGCCTGCTTCCTGTTCGGATGGTAGAGTCGCGCCGCGCCGGCGGCGCTTTCGAGAACGAACTATCGAGGAAAGGCTTACTTCGCCACCGGCATGGTGAATTCGGCGCCTTTGGCGATGGTCTGCGGCCAGCGCTGCATCACCGACTTGAATCGGGTATAGAAGCGCACGCCTTCCTCGCCATAGGCATGCATGTCGCCGAACAGCGAGCGCTTCCAGCCGCCGAAGGAGTGCCAGGCCATCGGCACCGGGATGGGCACGTTGACGCCGACCATGCCGACCTCGATGCGGCGCGAGAATTCACGCGCGGTGTTGCCGTCGGAAGTGAAGAGGGAGACGCCGTTGGCGAATTCGTGGGCATTGATCAGCTGCACCGCCGAGGCAAAGTCCGGCACCCGCACCACGCACAGCACCGGCCCGAAGATCTCTTCCTGATAGATCTTCATTTCGGGGGTGACGTTGTCGAACAGCGAACCGCCGAGGAAGAAGCCATTCTCGTGGCCCGGCACCTTCAGGCCGCGGCCGTCCACCAGCAGCTTGGCGCCGGCGCGCACGCCTTCCTCGATATAGCCTTCGATCTTCGCCTTGTGGGCGGCGGTGACCACCGGACCCATCTCGGCATCGCTTTCCATGCCGTTCGTGATCTTGAGCGACTTGACCCGCGGGATCAGCGCTTCCACCAGCCGGTCGGCCACGCTGCCGACCGCCACCGCCACCGAGATCGCCATGCAGCGCTCGCCGGCGGATCCGTAGGCGGCGCCGATCAGGGCATCGACCGCCTGGCCGAGGTCGGCATCCGGCATCACCACCAGGTGGTTCTTGGCGCCGCCCAGCGCCTGCACCCGCAGCGGCCATGGCCCCTTGCGGCGCGCGCCCTCGCTGTAGATGTATTCGGCGATCGGGGTGGAACCGACGAAGGACACCGCTTTCACATCGGGATGATGCAGCAGCGCGTCCACCGCCACCTTGTCGCCCTGGACCACATTGAACACGCCGTCCGGGAGGCCGGCCTGCCGGAACAGGTCCGCCACCATCAGCGACGGCGATGGATCGCGTTCGGACGGCTTGAGGATGAAGGTGTTGCCGGTGGCGATCGCCATCGGCGCCATCCACATCGGCACCATGAAGGGGAAGTTGAACGGCGTGATGCCGGCGGTGACGCCGAGCGGCTGCCGCAGCTGCCAGTTGTCGATGCCGCCGCCGATGTTGTCGGTGAACTGAGTCTTGAGCAGCTGCGGCGCGCCGCAGGCGAACTCCACCACTTCCAGCCCGCGCACCACCTCGCCCTTGGCATCGGAAAACACCTTGCCGTGCTCGCGGGTGATGGCAGCCGCGAGATCGTCGTGATGCTTCTCGATCAGCTCCTTGAACTTGGAGAGGATGCGCCCCCGCTTCAACGGCGCGGTATCGGCCCAGGCCGGCGCCGCGGCGCTGGCGGCAGCCACGGCGGCATTCACTTCCTCGACGCTGGCCAGCGCAACCTGACCGGTTACCTCGCCCGTTGCCGGATTGAAGACATCCTGCTGGCGTCCGCTGGTCGAAGCCACCACGCGGCCATTCACATAGTGCTGAATCGAGGGAACGGTAAGGTTGGTCATAAGGATTCCTTTGGCGGTTGACGGGTTTTTCGCACGATAAGCGAGTCAAAACCGGAAATCCAATGAGTTATTATGAAGATGATCATAAGCAGCGCTTATCAAGCTCATCTTCCAAGGGTCTCTCATGGATCTGGCTCACCTGCGTGCCTTCGTCACCATCGCCCGCGAAGGCAATCTCACCCGCGCGGCGGAACGGCTGCACCTCACCCAGCCAGCGGTCAGTCTGCAAATCAAGGCACTGCAGCAGGCGCTGGACCTGCAGCTCTTCAGCCGCACGCCGAGCGGCATGGCGCTCACCGACGACGGCGCCAAGCTGCTGCCCTTCGCCGAGCGGGTAATGGAAAGCGTGGCCGAGTTTCGCCAGGGCGTGGATGCGCTGCACTCCACCCTGTCCGGGACGCTGGCCATCGGCACCATCCTCGATCCGGAATTCATCCGGCTCGGCGCCTTTCTCAAGCGGCTCGTGGAGAGTTATCCGCAGTTGTCCACCGAGCTGCACCACGGCATGTCGGGCTGGGTGCTGCAGCAGGTGAAGTCCGGCGCGCTGGATGTGGGCTACTACCTCGGCACGCCCGGCAAGGAAGTGCATTCGCTGACCCTGACCTCCTTTGCTTATCACGTGGTGGCGCCGCAAGGCTGGAAGAGCCGGGTTGCAGGCAAGGACTGGGCGGCGCTGGCCCGCCTGCCGTGGATCTGGTCGCCGCCCGAATCGGTGCACAACCGGCTGCTGAGCCGGATCTTCGCGCAGCACAAGGTCACGCCGAACCGGGTCGCGCTGGTGGACCAGGAACCGTCCATGCTGGACCTCGTGAAATCCGGCGTCGGCCTGTCCCTGGTGAGGGAATCGATCGCGTTGCGCGAGGCGCATGCCCATGGCCTGGCGATCGCCGACGCGGTCAATGTTTCCACCGAACTCTCCTTCGTCACCCTCGCCCGCCGGCGGCAGGAACCGACCATCGCCGCCCTGTTCGCCCTCATGCAGGCGCTTTGGCGCGCATGATTGGTGCAGGAAGTACCTTGGAAAATGTGGATAACTTGCAGAACAAGCCGTGCACCACTTGGGGACAAGCACGAAAGTTTGTCGAAGCCGTTTTTTTATCCAGAAATTCGCCCCATGCAGGTACAGGCCTTATCCCGCATGTTGCGAAGACCCTAATGCCTTGTTTACCCACGGTTTACTTGGGTTATCCACAAAAAACGCGGCCGTTAACCGTTACTACTATTCGTATACAACAGCTTTTAATTTAAAATCCGCTTCTTGTCGTTTCGCCGGCATTGAAACGAAACCCGAAGGCAAATGCGGAATCACTACAGCTCGGCAACGTCGAGCAAACCGGTCTGCCTACCTGAAGATGCTTTTTGCCAAAGAAGTACGAAACGGCTTTCTGAAAAACCGGCGATGGCGGAATCGATTGCTTCTGATGAAAGCCTTGCCGGTGCCGTCTGGTCGCCTGATCGTCATGTGGATAAATCTCTGCATAGGTTTTTCCGTATCTGGGGAAAACTGCCTGAAGATGTGGAACATCTTTTTTTATCCGCAATTCGTCCTTCGGCCATACCGTGCTTTTCCCCTTACTTGAAAAATCAGTAAGCACTTGAAGTTAAAAGCTTTTCCCGAGTTATCCACAAAAATCGGCCCCGTTAACCATTACCACTATTCGTATACAAAACCTTTTATTAAAACCCCCCGTGCTTTCGTCATACGCCGAAGAAATCCACAGAAAACCAGTCCAGCTACAATCCCTGGATTTTCCAAACCACTCCCGATCGGAGCAAAGTCATGCGTCTTGGCCTCGTCAGCGCCCTGCAGCAGGAACAAACCGGCTTGATCGACCTGATGGCGCATCCCGCCCGCATGCACTCCGGCATGCGGGAATACACCCTCGGGGAAATCGAAGGGCTGGAATGCGTTTGCGTGCTGTCCCGCATCGGCAAGGTGGCGGCTGCCGCCACTGCAACGACCTTGATCGAACGCTTCGGCGTAACGCACCTGGTGTTCACCGGCGTGGCCGGCTCCGGCGATGCGGCGGCTAAGGTGGGGGATATCGTGGTCGGCAGCCAGCTGCTGCAGCATGACGTCGATGCCTCGCCGCTGTTTCCGCGTTTCGAAATCCCGCTGATCGGCAAGTCACGCTTCGCCGCCGATGCCCTGCTCACGGGAGAACTGGTGCAGGCGGCGCAAACCTTTCTGGAGCAGGATTTCCATCACCTGGTGCCGGAAGCCGAACGCCAACGCTTTCGGCTGCACCAGCCCGCGCTGCATGCGGGCCTGATCGGCAGCGGTGACGAGTTCATCACCGAGGCGGCGAAGATCCGCCAGCTGAAGGCGGCGCTTCCGGATTTGCTGGCGGTGGAAATGGAAGGGGCCGCGGTGGCGCAGGTGTGCCACGAGTTCGGCATTGGCTTTGCCGTGCTGCGCACGATTTCCGATGCGGCGGATGAAGCTGCGCCGGTCGGTTTCACCGAATTCATCGATGCCGTGGCGGCGCGCTATGCGTTCGGCATCATGCGCCGCTTCTGCCGCCAGCTTTCCCGCCTCAATACAGCCTAGTCGCTCGTCAGCAGCGGCATCTGCCGGCTGTCCTTGTAGACCAGCAAGCCCTGGGGCGTGCGGCTGATCTTGGCAATTCCCTGCTCGCCGTGAACGATGGCAAAGACTTCGCCGCGCGCATCCAGCTTGCTGGCCAGATGCAGATAGCCGTTGGCGACGCGGAATCCTTCGGCGAAACGAATCAAAACGATGTCGGAACCCATGGGCTTGAATGACGATTCAGATGAATTCCGAATGTAGGGCTGCCGCAACACCGGAAAAAGCTGTCAACCCTGACAGCTGAAGAAGTTGCTTGGGTAGAAACCCGCAGGCGTCAGCGTCCGCTGCTGTCTATCCGGCTGCCCTGTTCCAACGGCGCCTCCGCCGACATGGGCGCCGGTGCCGGGTGCGGCTTGACCGTCCTGGCGATCAGGCTGGCGCAGGATTCGCCTTCGCCGGAGCCGATGTTGATCAGCGGCAGCACAGCCGCCGCCACCGGCGCCAGCACCCCCAGCGCCAGGGCGCTGCCGGCCTTCATGGCCATGGTGGTCTTGTCGACTTCGATGCTCGGCTTGGTAAAGCTGCCGCTGACCTCCAGCGGCGAGCTAAGCGAAATCAGCCGCATGCCCTTGGTTTCCGGCTGCAGTTCCAGCTTGATCTCTTCCTTGCCGAAGTCGAAGCGGCCTTCGCCGTAGATCGATGACTCTTCCGTATCGGCCACCAGGCTGCGCGTCGTCATGATGCCGCCGGCAACCTCCAGATCGGCCACGCCGCAGTTCAGCCTGACCTGACGGTCGCCGAACAGCTTGGTGGCGATCATGCCGCTGACATTCAAGCCCATCTGCTCCAGCACCATCTGGCTGATGGTGCCCTGCGACACCACCGCGCTCACCTTGCCATCGGACGAGGCCAGCAAGCTCGCCACAGAATCGCCCCTGCCGGAGAGCGCGATGTCGCCGCTCAGCCGGCCTGGATCGGCTGAGCGCACGCCCGGAAACAGTTGCCGCACGCGGAGTTCACGCAGGGAGGCCTTGAGGTCCATCTTCGCCGGCTGCTGCCGGCCGTCGAGGCGCAGTTCGCCATTGATGCTGCCCTCCGCGACATTCAGCTTCAGCGGCGCCAGCGCCAGCAGGCCATCCTTGCCGCGCACCCGTGCCGAGACATTGCCCAGCGTCAGGCGCTTCGTGGCGACGATTTTCCGTCCCTGGAACTCGATATCGGCATCGATCGCCGTCAGGCGCTCCGCATGCACGGATTCGGCCGGCAGCATCTTCGCCTGCGCGACCGGCCTGGCCTTCGGCTTGCCGCCCTTCCTGGGCGGCGGCGCTTCTTCTTCGCCGAACAGCCTGGCCAATTCCGTCATGTCCAGGGTTTCCGCTTCAAGCCGCGCTTCAACCTTGGGGCGGGCGTCCGCGCCCATGCGCAGATGAAGATTGCCCGACACCTTGCTCTTGCCAAGCCGGGAGCTGAATTTTTCGTAGGTCCAGCGCCTGGCCTCTTCGTCGAACGAGGCCACCAGATGCCCTTCGGTGGCGAACGGCCCGATCGCCGGCAGCTCGCGGCGCAGAATGGGCTCCATCTGCGACAGATTCTTGCCGCTGACTTCCAGCTGCAGATCCAGTGCGCTCGGCTTGAAAGGCTGGGTGATGCTGCCCTGCAGCTTGATGTCGGCCTGGCCCAGGCGCAGTTCGGCCGTCAGCGGGTAGGGATGCCGGCCGTCGCGCATGGTCAGCAGATTGCCCGACTTGCCGCTGCCGGTCAGCGGCGCGCCGCCGTAATTGCCCGTCAGGTCCCAGGCCACGCGGAAATGGTCCTGGTCATGATCCAGTTGCCGAACGGTAGCGCTGATGTCGGCTTCGCGCCTGGCATCGATGTAACGAATGCTGCCTTCGCCGAAGGACATGCGGTTGACCCGTATTTTCCACTGCGGCGGATTCTCCAGCTGCCAGTTGGCACGGCCCTGCGCATCCCGCTCGAGCACCAGTTGCGGCGCTTCCAGCACCAGGGAAGACAGGATCAACTGATGGCTCACCAGGGCCAGTGGATTGAGAGTTAAGACGGCGCGCCTGGCTTGCAGCATGTCGGGGCCGCTGCTGGCCCATGCCGGATTGCCGAAATGAACGTCATCGGCCGTCAGCCGTGGCCAGGGCATCCAGCGCTGCATGGAAAAGCCCGCTTCGCCTTCATAGCGCCAGACCAGCGCCAGCTTGCCGCGGATCTCGAACTGGCGCCCGCTGGCCTGGGTCACCTTGTTGTTCAGCCAGGGCCGGACGTGGTCCCAGTCGAAGCCGGCCAATGCAATGGCCACCGCCGCCGCCGAAGCGGCCAGCAGGCCGGAAAACAGCAGCAGGAACCTGGCAAGCCGGGACATGAGACTGAGACTTTCCCGATTGACAATGGTTCACCCTGACCTCAGCGGCAGATCAAGCCTCTAGGCTCATCAGGCTGGCATTGCCGCCCGCCGCGGCGGTGTTGACGCACAGCGCCCGTTCCGCCACCAGGCGCCACAGGGGGATGGGCTGGCATCCCCGAGTGGCGACGGTGATCGTCACGCCTTCGCCCATGGCGGCCAGCCGCGGCAGCCATGGCGGCTGCAGATCCGCTTCCACGAGCGCCATGGGAGCCGGAGCGATGGCGTCGACGACGATGAGGGTTTCCCGTACCGAAGACGGCAGATCCGCTTCCAGCCGGCTGACGTCCTGCGCGATCACCTGCGGCCGATTGCCGGTGGCGAGCGCGGCGGCGATCTGGTTCAGCAAGCCATCGGTTCCGGCAGCGATGCACAAGACGTCGCCGCGCGGCACGAAGCGCAGGCTGTTGGCCTCGCCGGTCGGCCCGGGCAAATCGACGCCGCGGTCAAGCAGCGTGGTGTTCGCATACTGCACGCACAGTTCATGCAGCCAGGCCCTGCCCGTGCGTTGCGCCCACGAAGCGAGTTCCCGCAGCGGCGCCGGCGTTTCGTCCGCCGGCGCGCCGAGGGCCGGTTCGCTTGCCCGTTGCAGCCGGTGCAGCCGGTGCAGATAGAGCGGCCCGCCGGCCTTGGGACCGGTGCCGGACAAGCCTTCGCCGCCGAAGGGCTGTACGCCCACCACCGCGCCGATGATGTTGCGGTTGACGTAGACATTGCCGATTCGCGCGCTGCCGGCGATGCGGGAGATGGTCGCGTCGATGCGCGACTGCACGCCCAGCGTCAGGCCGTAGCCGGTGGCGTGGATGGCGTCCAGCAGCGCCGGCAGGTCGTCGCGGCGGTAGCGCAGCACGTGCAGCACCGGACCGAACACTTCCCGCGTCAGCGCCGACAGGGAACTTATTTCGATCAGGGCCGGCGCGACGAAGCTGCCGTGCGCGCAGGCCGGCGGCAGGTCCAGCTGCATCATGCTTTTCGCGCGGAGGCCGAGTTCATCGATGTGGCGCTGCAGGCCGGCCCGCGCCTGCTCGTCGATCACCGGGCCGACATCGGTGTCCAGCCGCGACGGATCGCCGATGCGCAGCTCGCGCATGGCGCCGCGCAGCATCGCCAGGATGCGGTCGGCAATGTCTTCCTGCAGGCACAGCACGCGCAGCGCCGAGCAGCGCTGGCCGGCGCTGTCGAAGGCGGAGGCGACCGCGTCCTGCACCACCTGCTCCGGCAGCGCGCTGGAGTCGACGATCATCGCGTTCTGGCCGCCGGTCTCGGCGATCAGCGCCAGTTCTCCCGAGGCATCCGCTCGTGCGGCCAGGCTGGCGTTGATGTGGCGCGCCACCTCGGTGGAGCCGGTGAAGATCACGCCGCGGATGCGCGGATCGGCGGTGAGGCGGGCGCCGACGGTGTCGCCTCGCCCCGGCAGCAGTTGCAGCGCGGCGCGCGGAATGCCGGCCTCATGCAGCAGCCGCACCGCCCGCGCGGCGATCAGCGGCGTCTGCTCGGCCGGCTTGGCCAGCACCACATTGCCGGCAGCGAGCGCGGCGCTGACTTCGCCGATGAAGATGGCCAGCGGAAAATTCCACGGGCTGATGCAGGCGACCGGCCCGAGCGCCGGCCCGAAAGTCATGCCGCGCGTCTGAGCGGCGTAGTAGCGCAGGAAGTCCACGGCTTCCCTGACCTCGCCCACCGCATTCGGCAGCGACTTGCCGGCTTCCCGCACCGCGAGCGCGAACAGCTCCATGCGATTTGATTCCAGCAGATCGGCGGCCCGCTCCAGCGCGGCCGCGCGATCGGCAGGCAGCGTTTGCTGCCATTCTTGCGCAAAACCGGATGCGGCCTGCAAGGCGGCTTCGACATGGGCCGGACCGGCTTCGGCTGCGTGCCCAACGATGTCGCGCCGGTCGGCGGGATTGGCGACTTCACGCATCGCGTCCGCCGGCATGGTGTGCGCCAGCAGCGGCGCCGCCTGCCATTGCACGCTGGCGAAGCGCGCCAGTTCGCGCGCTGCATCGCGCAGGACTTCGTCATTGGCCAGGTCCAGCCCGGCGGAGTTGCGGCGCGCGGCGCCGAACAGATCTGACGGCAGCGGAATCTTCGGATGCGGCTGGCCGCCGCTGGCGCTGGCCTGCTCGAAGGGATCGGCCGCCAGTTCCGCCGCCGGCACGGCGTCATCCACGATGCGGTTGACGAAGGAGGTATTGGCGCCATTCTCCAGCAGCCGCCGCACCAGGTAGGCGAGCAGGGTTTCATGCGAGCCGACCGGCGCATAGATGCGGCACGGCTTGTCGAGCCTTCCGAGGCCGACGACCTCGTCATACAGGCTCTCGCCCATGCCGTGCAGGCACTGAAATTCATAATCCTCGATACCGGCCTGTTCGGCCCAGGCATGCACGGCAGCGACGGTATGCGCATTGTGGGTGGCGAACTGCGGATAGATGACGTCGGCCGCCGCCAGCAGCTTGCGCGCGCAGACCAGGTACGAGACATCGGTATGCACCTTGCGGGTGTAGACCGGGTAGCCAGGCATGCCATCCATCTGGGCGCGCTTGATCTCCGCGTCCCAATAGGCACCCTTCACCAGGCGAACCATGAAGCGACGGCCGCTGCGGCGCGCCAGGTCTATCAGGTAATCGATCACCGCCGGGCAGCGCTTCTGGTAAGCCTGGACCACGAAGCCGAGGCCGTCGAAGCCGTCCAGTTCGGGATCGAAGGCCAGCGCTTCCACCAGGTCCAGCGACAGTTCCAGCCGGTCGGCTTCCTCGGCATCGATGTTCAGGCCGATGCCATGGCGCTTGGCCTGCAGCAGCAGCGCCTTCAGGCGCGGCAGCAGTTCCGCCATCACCCGTTCCTTCTGCGCGCGGCCGTAGCGCGGATGCAGGGCCGACAGCTTGACCGAGATGCCGGGGCCATTGCGGATGCCGCGGCCGGCCGAGGCGGCGCCGATCGCGTCGATGGCGTGGCGATAGGCCTCGTAATAGCGGCCGGCATCCTCGGCGGTGAGGGCCGCCTCGCCCAGCATGTCGTAGGAATAGCGGTAGCCGCGCGCCTCCCGTTCCCGCGCATGCGCCAGCGCTTCCTCGATGGTGCGGCCGGTGACGAACTGGCTGCCGAGCATGCGCATGGCGAGATCCATGCCCTTGCGGATCAGCGGCTCGCCGCCGCGGGCGATCAACCGCGTGAGCGCCGCCCCGAAGCCGCCCTCGCCCGGCTCCGACACCAGCCGGCCGGTGATCAGCAAGCCCCAGCTGGCGGCATTGACGAAGGGCGAAGGCGAGGCGCCGAGATGGCGGCGCCAGTCGCCCCGGCTGATCTTGTCGGCGATCAGCCGGTCGGCGGTTTCCCGGTCCGGGATGCGCAGCAGCGCTTCAGCGAGGCACATCAGCGCCACGCCCTCTTCGGACGACAGCGAGAATTCGTGCATCAGCGCATCCACGCCGGATGCCCGGCTGCGCTTGGCCCGCACCGCCCGCACCAGGGTTTCCGCCCGGGCGGCGATGGCTTGCCGCGACTGCGCATCCTGCGGCGCTTCGGCCAGCAGCGCCTGCACCGCTTCCGTCTCGTCCCGCCGCCAGGCGGCGGTAACGGCTTGCCGCAGCGGCGATGGCGCCGGCCCGGCGTTGCGCGCCAGCGCGGCGAAGGGCGGTTCGCCGCCGGGGCGCGGGTCGGGCGTTTCGGGATAGGGTTGCATGGCACTCTTTCGGTGAAAGGGGTGATTTGATTCTAGAGCGGTTTTTATTGGATTAATTCTGGAAATCATGGGTATTTGCGAAATGAAATTCGCCATGTGAGAATCAATGCCAATAAAATTTGGCGAGGACCGGCATGCTGGACAAGATCGGCCGCAAGATACTGGCGGAGCTGCAGAACGATGGCCGCATCTCCAACGTGGAGCTGGCGGGACGGGTGAACCTGTCGCCCGCCGCCTGCCTGGAGCGGGTGCGCAAGCTGCAGGAAGCCGGTTACATCCTCGGCTACACCGCCCTGCTCAACCCGCAGCTGCTGGATGTGTCGCTGCTGGTGTTCATCGAGGTGGTGCTGGACCGCACCACGCCGGACGTGTTCGACGACTTCAAGCGCAGCGTGCAGACCATTCCCGAGGTGCTGGAGTGCCACATGGTGGCCGGCGGCTTCGACTACCTGATCAAGGCGCGGGTGAAGGACATGAACGCCTACCGCGAATTCCTCGGCAAGGCGCTGCTGCAGCTGAAGGGCGTGCGCGAGACGCACACCTATGCGGTGATGGAGGAAGTGAAGCACAGCACCCGGCTGCCGCTGCGCTGACGTCAACGGGGCATCCCTGCCGTTCTTCACGCTGACAGGCGCAAGCGCATGGCTTAGGGTGAGGTGTCGACAGCCAACCGCACCGCGCGCCCATGTCCTATCCAGCCTGTCCGAAATGCCGCCATGCGCCCCTGCCCGAGAAGCAGGATTTTCCCGCCGCCTGCCCGGCCTGCGGCGTGATCCTCGCCAAGGTCGGCATGGTGGCGCCGCGGCGCATGCCGGCCGCCAACGAGCCGGGCCGGCTGGCGGCGCTGCTGTTGGCGCAGCCGGCAAAAACGACGGCGCTGGAATGGCGGGGACGGATGCTGACGCTGGCGGGACTCATCCTGTGGACGGTGGCGATCTGGCGCGACATGGACATCGCCGGCGGCGAACCGGGCAGCGCTTTCCTGCATGCGGTGCTGCTGCCGTTTCATGAAGCCGGGCATTTCTTCCTGAGCTGGGCCGGCCGCTTCCTATATGTTCTGGGCGGTACCCTGGGTCAGCATGCGATGGCGGCGACCTTGTGCCTGGCGCTGCTGCTGAAGCGGCGCGATGGCTTCGGCGCCGCGGTGTTCTGCTGGCTGCTCGGCTTCTCCGTGGCCGACATGGCGGTCTACATGTACGACGCGCTGGAGCCGAAACTCACCCTGCTCGGCGGCGGCACGGGCGCCGAAAACGACGGCCACGACTGGATGAATCTCTTCGCAATGCTTGGCATTGGCCGGCGCGCCCAACGCATTGGGCTGTTCTTCGGCGCTGCCGGCAAGGCCGTCATGCTGCTCGCCCTGCTATGGGCGGGATGCGCGCTCCGGCAGCAGAAGACCCTGGCCGCCGGGCGCGCCGACGACGGCGCTCAGGCTTCCTGACGGGCAGCCACGCGCTGCGACGCTTCGCGCGTCACTTCCGACATGTGGCCGCGCAGCCATCGGTGGCCCGGGTTGCGGGTGTCGCGCTCATGCCAGAGCATGTCCACGTGCACGTTCGGCAGCTTGAACGGCAACTCCTTGGTGACCAGTTCCTCCGTCATGCCGGTGGCGGCCATCAGATGGCGCGGCAGGGTCGTGATCAGGTCCGAACTGGAAACCACCCGGCCGGCGGTGAAGAACTGGTTCACCGTCAAGAGAATGCGCCGCTCGCGGTTGAGCGGCGCCAGCGCCTCGTCCACCAGGCCGTGGGCGCGGCCGGAAAAGCTCACCAGCAGGTGGTTGGCGGAACAGTAGCCGTCCAGCGTCAGCTTGCCTTCGGCCAGCGGATGGCCCTTGCGCATCACGCACACATACTGGCCGGAGTACAGCTGTTCGTGCCGGATCGGCGAGACCGAGCCCTGGCTGCCGGTCAGCTGCGCCACCACGCCGGGGAAGAAGCCGATCGCCAGGTCGATGTCGCCGCGCAGCAGCATCGGCCGCGGTTCGCGGGTGGTCAGCGGCACCATGCGGATCTTGATGTTGGGCGCCTCGGTTTCGATCTTCCGCACCAGGGAAGGCAGCCACAGCGCGGCGGTGGCGTCGGCCATCGCCAGGCGGAAAGTCTGGTCGGCCTTGGCCAGGTCGAAGCTCTGGTCCGGCGTGATCGCTTCCTCCAGTTCCGCCAGCGAACGCCGCACCGTCGGCCACAGGCTTTCGGCGCGCGGCGTCGGCTTCACGCCATGGGCGGTGCGGATCAGCAATTCGTCGTTGAGGGCGTCGCGCAGGCGCCTCAAGGCATTCGACACTGCCGGCTGGGTCATGGCGAGGCGATTGGCGGCGCGTGTCAGGTTCTGCTCCGTCATCACGGCGTCGAACACCCGAAGCAGGTTCAAATCCAGCGTCAGAAAACTCATTTGTCGTCAGTCTCGGCGATAAAAAAGCGCTTCCCGCAGACATGCCGGAAAGGCGATAAAGATATTCAAGGGAAGTATAGCTGATATCCAATAACTGAATTGGATTTATATCTTACCGATCCTTATACTGCAAAGCAACAAATGTGAATCGTCAAGAATCTTTGGGAGAAAGTCCATGTCCATCCTGACCCTTGCCCTGCCCGTCCAGGCCATCATTCCCGCCGCCGGCGCCATCGCCACCTCCGTCGCTCGCCCGCTGCTGGGCTTGAGCGCCACCGTCATGTTCCTGATGGTGTTCAAACCGCTGCTGCTCGGCCTGTTCCGCGCCGCCCTGCTGGTCGTCAAGCCGCGCCAGTCGCTGGTCGAGCGTTCCGCCGCCTACAAGCTGCGCAGCGCGCTCAAGCTGAACCGCATTGCCCGCCACTATGACGCCATCCAGCCCAACCTGGCCGCCGAACTGCGCTTCTTCGCCGGGCGCGACTAACCAGATAGATCGACATCGCCCCGGTCGCACGGGCCGGGGAAAGAAGAGAGCCGTATTTCCATGGAATTGCTTGCTTCCTCCGAACATGCAGGAATGACCCGGCCGCAGTCGCGGCCGTTTGCATTGGCCGGCCGTCTGCGCCGCTCCAGGAGCCTGGCCTCCGTGCTGCCGGCGCTGCTGCTGACCGGCGTCATCACCCTGGTGAGCACCGCCGCCAGCACCCTGCTCAACAACGCCGCGCAAGGCTTCATGGCGCACTGGATGCAATCCTGGCTGACCGCCTGGCCGATTGCCTTCCCCATCGCCTGGGTACTGGCCCCGCTGCTCGACCGCCTCGGCGCCGGCCTGGGCGCACGGGCAACGCCGCCGGGCCTCGGCTGGCATGCGATCACCTCCGCGTCGGACAAGGCCAGCGCCCGAAACGGCGTGGCCCCGCGTCGGCAGCTCCGAAGCCCGCATCGCGTCGCCTGACGACGCCTCTTCGAACCGAGTTTTTGGCAAACGAAGCCCCGCAGGAACACCCGGCGGGGCTTTTATTTGCACCCCGTTCAGGAAGCCGGCGCTACCCGCAGCACTTGCCCCGGCGCTTCATCGGTGAGCAGGTACAGCAGGCCGTCCGGCCCTTCCTTCACATCGCGCACCCGCTGCTTCAGATCGGTCAGCAGCTTCTCTTCCTTCGTCACCTTGCCGTCGCTGATTTCCAGCCGGGCCAGGTACTTGAACTTGAGCGAGCCGATGAACAGGCTGCCGCGCCAAGCCTGGCCATAGCGGTCGCTGTGCAGGAAGGCCATGCCGGAAGGCGCGATCGACGGCGTCCAGTAATGCACCGGCTGCTCCATGCCGGCCTTGGCGGTGATGCCTTCGCCGATCGGCCCGCCCCCGTAGTTCTCGCCATGGGTGATGACCGGCCAGCCATAATTCTTTCCGGCTTCCGGATGGTTGATCTCGTCGCCGCCCTGAGCGCCATGCTCATGGGTCCATAGCCTGCCATCCGGCCCCAGCGCCGCGCCCTGGGAATTCCGATGGCCGTAGCTCCAGATTTCCGGCAGCGCGCCATTCCTGCCGCCGGCGAAGGGATTGTCCGCCGGCACGCCGCCGTCCTTGCGCATGCGGACCACCTTGCCGTGGTGATTGTCCAGCGTCTGCGCATCCTTCATGCGGCTAAAGCGTTCGCCCAGCGTCAGGAACAGCGTGCCATCCTTCGCCTCGACGATGCGGCAGCCGAAATGGGCGCTGCTCTTGACCTTCGGCTTCTGGCTGAAGATCACCTTCAGCTGCTCCAGCCGGCTGCCATCCTCCGACAGCCGGGCCGAGGCCAGCGCGGTGGAGTTGCCCGAACCGTTGGCGGCCGGTTCGGCGTAGCAAAAGTAGATGCGACGGTTGCGCGCGAAATCGCTGTCGGCCAGCACGTCGTGCAAGCCGCCCTGGCCGCCGGCGTCGATCTTCGGCAGGCCGGTGATCGGCGCCGACAGCTTGCCGTCGCTGCCCACCAGCCGCATCCGGCCCGGGCGCTCCGTCACCAGCATCCGGCCGCTATCGATGAAGGTCAGGCCCCAGGGATGCTCCAGGCCGCCGGCGACCACTTCGGTGCGGAGCCGCGGTCCGCTTTCCTGCGCGCCGGCCATGGCAGGCCCGAGCAGCAGCAAGGCGGCGAGCAGCTCCCGCATCGCGCCGCCAGGCAGCGAGCTCACGCGGGATGAAATGCGAATCGACATGCTTTCTCCATCATGATGGGTGGTTGCGGGGGCTGCCACCGCGAAGCGCACGCTTGCGCGCCGCAGTCACAGCCCCTGAATCAGCATATGGGTATCGATCACCTTCGCCTGCCCGCGCTTCAGTTCGCCCTCGCGCTCGAACCAGCGCTGCACCACGAAGGGCGCGAAGGTGGTCTCCAGGCGGATGGCGAACTGGAACACCGCATCCCATTCGGCATCGCGCGGCATCACCCATACCACCTGATGGCCGCGGTCGCCGGCGATGCCGGCCTGACGCAGGTGGCGCCGCACTGCCTGCGCGCGCTGCTCCCGGCTGCGCCGGTGGAAGCCCCCCTTGCCCGGCAAGGGCAGCACGAAAGGCACGCGCTTCTGCGCCAAAGCCGCCGCGCCGGTCCAGAAGCGGGCTTGCGGTCCGATAAGCGTTTGCCGGAGGAACTGCAATTCATCGTCGCCGAGTGGATCGTCCAGGTAATAACAGGAAAGGATCAGTGCCATAGCCCTCGTTGGTGATAGGCGCCGACGCGATGCTTGGCCAGCCTGCCTAATGCGCCGGCTTGCCTGCGCGACGATGCGCGGCGGCCGACTTCGATACGACGGCGCATGGCTTCCCGGGTTCGCGCCGCATGCAACCGCATTAACCTAAGTCATTGCGGCGCACCATCCTCTGTCCCAGCGCAAGCCCTGAATAAAACCAAAACAGGCCGGCTCGGTCGAACAGGGCATTGATGATCTTCAAGGGCAGCGATTGTGTCCAGGAAAAATACCAAGCAGCGCGCCTCCTCGACATCGTCCGCGCAGAAACGCCGGCGCGGTCCCTTCGCCACGACTTTCGTTTACCTGATGCGCGCCATCGCGCTGTGCATGGTGCTGGGCCTGGGCGCTGTCATCGCTGCCGGCGCCTATGTCTACAAGCTGATTCCGGAAACCCCAGAGATCGAGGACCTGCTCGAAGCCCGCACGGCCGAACCCAGCCTGCTGTTCTCCGCCAGCGGCAAGCAGATCGCCGTCTTCAGCCAGGGACAGCAGGAAAGGGTGACCCTGGCCCAGGTATCGCCCTATGTGGTGCAGGCGCTGATCGCCACCGAAGACCATCGCTTCTACGAGCATCAGGGCATCGACCTCACCCGCACCGCGTCCGCCATCTACCGCACCCTGCGCGGCGATACCCAGGGCGGGTCCACCATCACGCAGCAATTGGTGCGCAACATGTTTCCCGACGAGATAGGCCGCGCCAAGACCATCGACCGCAAGATCAAGGAAATCATCACCGCGCTGAAGATCGAGCAGGCCTACACCAAGAACGAGATCCTCGAAACCTATCTCAACACCGTCCCTTTCCTCTACAACGTGGTCGGCATCGAGATGGCGGCGCGCACCTATTACGACAAGCCGGCCGCCAACCTCAACGTGCTGGAAAGCGCCACCCTGATCGGCATGCTCAAGGGCACCGCCTACTACAATCCCATCCTCAATCCGGAACGCGCGCGCAAGCGCCGCAACGTGGTGCTGGGGCAGATGGTGAAGCACCACATTCTCACCCGCAGCGAAGTCAAGTCCATGCGCGACGAGCCGCTCCATGTGCGGCTGACGCGCCAGCCCGATCCGCTCGGCACCGCGCCGCACTTCGCCGCCTACGTGCGGCGCTGGCTGATCGACTGGGCCGACGAGCATGACTACAACCTCTATACCGACGGCCTGATCATCCACAGCACCATCGACGACCGCCTGCAGGAAGCGGCGCAGGAAGCGGTGGCGCGGCAATCCAGGGTCTTGCAGAACATCGCCGACGTCGAATGGGCGCAGAAGAGCAGCCGGGCGGCATCGCAGAATCCGGCGGCCTATGCGGCGCTGAGGAAGAAGGTGGAGCCCTTCCGCCATTTCTGGAACGAGAACGACGGCCTGCTCAATGCCTTCCTGCGCGAGACGCCGGAATTCCGCCGCGCCGTCGCCGCCGGCCAGCGCGATACGACGGTGCTGGCGAAGCTGAAGGCCGATGCCGATTTCATGGCCCGCCTGCGCGCGATGAAGACCCGCCTCGAAGCCGGCTTCATGGCCATGGACCCGAATAACGGCGAGGTCAAGGCCTGGGTCGGCAGCCGCGACTTCGAGGTCGACCAGTTCGACCACGTGGCCCAGGCCGAGCGCCAGCCCGGCTCCACCTTCAAGCCCATCGTCTACGGCGCGGCGCTGGAGATGGGCATGAAGCCGGACAAGACCTATCCCGACACCGCCGTGCAGATCGCGCTCAACGACGGCACCTACTGGCGCCCGACCGACATGTCGGGCGTGAGCGGCCGCCGCATGAGCCTGCGCGAAGGCCTGATGTACTCCAAGAACACCATCACCGCGCAGGTGATGCGGGACGTCGGCATTCCCAACATCGTCAACCTGGCGCGCGCCGTCGGCGTCAAGCAGAGCCGTCTCGATCCGGTGCCTTCCCTCTCGCTCGGCACCAGCCCGGTGACGCTGCTGGAGATGGTGTCGTCCTACGCCACCATCGCCCAGGCCGGCGAATACCGCAAGCCGGTGACGATCAAGCGCATCACCGACCGCGCCGGCCGCGTGCTGGCCGAATTCGGCAGCGAGCCGCAACGGGCGATGTCGGAAGATACGGCGGTGGAGCTGATCGACATGATGCGCGGCGCGGTCAAGAAAGGCACCGGCACCTTCATCAAGACCCAGTTCAACATCGGCGCCGACATCGCCGGCAAGACCGGCACCACGCAGAACAATACCGACGGCTGGTTCATCCTGATGCATCCCGAGCTGGTGGCCGGCGCCTGGGTCGGCTTCAACGATTCCCGCGTCACCATGCGCAGCGATTACTGGGGCCAGGGCGGCCACAATGCGCTGCTGCTGGTCGGCGACTTCTACAAGCAGATACTCAAGTCCGAGCTGATCGACACCAAGCTGCAATTCCCGAAGCCGAAGCGGCGCGCCCCGCTGATCGTGAAGGCGCCCGAATACGACGCGCTGCAGCCGGGCCTGCCCGACGACGCCCTGCCGCCCGGCTATGGCGTGATGACGCGCGACGACGGCCAGACCATCCTGCTCACGCCGGGCGGGAGCCGGGTGGTGGAATCGCAGCGCGAGCGGCTGGATGAGATTGGCCGCATGGCGGTTGGAGGTGAACGCGGCGCCGGCGAGAATGCCTCGGGCGGCGGCGCGCCGGGCGGTGCGGCGGCTTCAAGCGCTTCAGGTCCTTCCGGCGCTTCCGGTGCATCAGCCAGCCCGGGCAGCCATGCCAGCCCCAGTCCGCCGCGCGACGAGATTCCCATCACCATCGATCCGGCGCGCGGCCGCACGCCATCGCAGGCCGACGTCAATCTCTGGTAGCCTTGGCGGCATCCGTTCCGATGCCTGCCGCCATGAATCTCGACGCCCAGGCCGCCCAGGCGGCCGCATGGATAGCCGATGCCGATGCCTTGCTGATCACCGCCGGTGCCGGCATGGGGACCGATTCCGGCCTGCCCACCTTTCGCGGCGACGAAGGCTTCTGGAACGCCTATCCGCCGCTCCGGCAGGCGCGCCTGTCCTTCACCGACATCGCCAATCCGCAAGCCTTTCGCGACGATGCGCAGCTGGCCTGGGGCTTCTATGGCCATCGCCTGGCCATGTACCGCCGCACGCCGCCGCATGCCGGCCATGCGCTGCTGCAGCGCATGGCGGAGAAGATGCCGAACGGCGCCTTCGTCTTCACCAGCAATGTCGACGGGCATTTCGGCCGCGCCGGCTTCGATGAGGAACGGGTGGTCGAATGCCATGGCTCCATCCATTTCCTGCAGTGCAGCCGGCCCTGCGCGGAGGACATCTGGCCGGCGAAGATGGACGTCGAGGTCGATGAAAGCCGCTGCCGGCTGCTGTCGCCCTTGCCGCGCTGCCCGCGTTGCGATGCGGTGGCGCGGCCCAACATCCTGATGTTCGGCGACGGCGAATGGCTGGGCCGGCGCACGGCGGCGCAATCGGCGCGCCTGCAGCAATGGCTGCGCCGGGTCGGCAGGCCGCTGGTGATCGAGCTCGGCGCCGGCACCGCGGTGCCGACGGTGAGGCGCCTCGGCGAAGCGATCGGCAGCCGGCTCATCCGCATCAACCCGTTCGACCCGCAGCTCGACGCCGGGGCCGGCATCGGCATGGCCTGCGGCGCGCTGCAGGGCTTGCACGCCATCGCCGCCAGGCTGTAGCCTGCTCGCCTCTTTCCTTGTTTCGAAGAACCCCATGTCCGTCTTCACCGCCGACCAGACCCGGCGCCTGCTGCCCTTCTCGCGCCTGCCCGGCCATATCGCCCGCATCTGCGCCGCGGCCCGCGACCAAGCCATCCAGGCGCCGGAGCGCGCCACCCTGAAGCTCGGCAGCGACGCGCTGTTCCTCGCCATGCCGGCGGCCGATGCGCGGCTCGCCATCGCCAAGCTGATCTGCGTGCATCCCGCCAATCCGGCCCTGGGCTTGGCGACGATACAGGGCGACGTGACGGTGTTCGACGCCGCCAGCGGCCGCCGCCTGGCCATCCTCGACGGTCCCGCCGTCACCGAGCGGCGCACGGCGGCGGTGTCGCTGCATGCCGCCGACCGCCTGCGTCCCGGGCCGGTGGACAGCCTGCTGGTGGTCGGCGCCGGCCCGCAGGCGCGCGCCCATGTGCAAGCCTTTTGCGAAACACGTGCCGTCGGTCGCCTGGCCATCGTGGCGCGCCGCGCCGCGTCGGCGCAGGCCATGCTGGATTCATTGGAAGAGCCTCTGCCCTCGGAGGTGAGGGTCATCGAAGCCGCCGATGCGGCCGCGCTGGCAGCGGCGGCCGAGGAAGCCGACGTGATCGTCACCGCCACCACCGCCACCGCGCCGGTGCTGCCGGAACGGGTGCGCGACGATGCCTTGTTGATCGCCGTCGGCGCCTTCCGTCCGCACATGGTGGAGATCCCGCCGGCGCTGGTGCGGCATTCGCAATGGGTGGTGGACAATCTCGAAGGCGCGCGCCACGAGGCGGGCGACCTGCTGCAGGCCGGCATAGCCTGGGACGCCGTCGCTTCGCTGCGCGACGAAAGCCTGGTGTGGCAGCGCGGCCGGCCGCTGCTGTTCAAGAGCGTGGGTTACGCCGGCTGGGACCTCGCGGCGGCGCATCTGGCGGTGGATGAGCTCGGCTTGCTGCCGTGAGATCAGGGCGCCGCCAAACGGTTTTTTCCCGGCATCGTAGAATGTTCGCCATGGTGATCTGGCAAGAACCCATCACCACTTGCCCGGTCTGAATCCCTGACTAACCTTGGAGAACAACAGATGGAAATCAATATCGGCATTTCCGAGAAGGATCGCCTCAGCATCGTCGACGGCCTGTCGCGCCTGCTCGCCGACACCTACACGCTTTACCTCAAGACCCACAACTTCCACTGGAACGTGACGGGCCCGATGTTCCAGACCCTGCACCTGATGTTCGAAGGCCAGTACACCGAGCTCGCCACCGCGGTGGATTCCATCGCCGAGCGCATCCGCGCCCTCGGCAGCCCGGCGCCCGGCACCTATTCCCAGTTCGCCAAGCTCACCGCCATCAAGGAGCCGGACGGCGTGCCGGCCGCGCAGGAAATGATCCGCCAGCTGGTGCAGGACCAGGAAACCGTGGTGCGCACCGCCCGCTCCCTGCTCGGCGCGGTCGGCGATGCGAATGACGAAACCACCGCCAGCCTGATCACCGATCGCATGGAAGTGCATGAGAAGACGGCGTGGATGCTGCGGTCGATGCTGGAGTGATGAACTGCCGCTGCTTGATGCGCTAAAGAAAATGGCCCGATGAAGTCGGGCCATTTTTGTTTCCTACCGTTACATCCGGCATACAAAGTGCTTAATGAACGCTCCCAAACTTATCGATCCAATTTTTAGGAGCTTGAAATGACGCACTCAGTGAATAAACCTTCAACTCATCCTTTAATTCATTCCTCAACGTATTCCAACAATAAGGTTACCAATGCGGGGCAACCAAATAACCGGCCGTCCTTACCACAAGTCAATATCCCAATCGATTATCAGAAAACCGAATGTCAAGATGCAATGGTTAACTTCGGTTTACCTTTGGCTGTAACTCTTTCTAGCGTAGCGGTGACAGGGGGCTTCGGCAGAAGCGCCGTCTCCGCTTTCAGAATGGGCTTCAGTGGGCTGGGTACCTTCTTGACTAAAGGAGCGATCGTTAGTGGAGCAGCAACGCTGTGGGAGCTGACGACAATGCCTCTCGATAAAGCGGCTAGAGAATTTGTAGATCAGTGCTGGAAAAAATAAGAGCTCCCTAGTTCTTTAAAACCGGTAACTCACCCCCACCCGCAACACCGGATACAGCTTGAAGCGGCTGACCTCGTCGTTCAGCGCCGCTCGTTCGCGCGCGAGGTCGGTCGCCAGCTGGCTGCACACCGCCGCGCCGCCGCTGCAGCCGCCGGCATCGAGCGTGGTGCGCGGCGAGCCCTGGAACAGCACGCCGACGTCGGAGGAGAAGGACCAGCCTTTCCCCTCCTTCTCGCCATGGCCCCAGCCGAAGCCGAGATAGGGCGCGACCTTGCCGAACTCGGTGCGGCCGCTGATGCCATTCACCTGGGAAGCGGAGTAGGCGTTGCCGCCGACCACGTACTGACCGTTGCCGTTCGGCTTGGCGTTGACGTCGATCTTGTTGCCGTTGAGGGCGAGGCCGGCAGTGAGGCGGAAGGCGCTGCCCTGGACCGGATACCAGTCGACCAGTGCGTCCATCGTCTTGGCCTTGAGGCTCAAGGCATAGTCCGCGCTGGAGGTGCTGCCGCCGAAGGTGTAGCCGAGATAGCCGGTGCCGAAGCGCACGTTCACGTTCGGCGCCACCGGCATGCCGGCGTGAAAGCCGATGCCGGTGGTGCCGATGTCGCCCGTCACCGACACGTCCGCCAGCGCGCCGCCGGCCATTGCCAATCCCGTTACTCCTGCTGCCAACATCACCTTCAAGCGTCTTGCTGCCATGTGCATCCTTTACCTTGTCGTGGGCGCTTTCTTTCAAAGCGGAAAAGCGCGAACAGGGCGTTAGGACTGCCGCAAGGCAAGCCGGTTCCGGAAATCAGTGCCGATGATCAAAAAAGGTGGGATGGTGATGATGGGAGGAAATCCCTTGACGGGATGAGAAGCCGATAAGCCAACGTTGGCCGGCGCAGCTTGGCGTAACAGGCAGGCAATCAGCGCCGCCGCTTCTTCCAGTTGTAGTCGGGCGACGGATCGGCCGCGCCGGGATGGCCGACGGAATCGGGATGTTCGGATGACATGGTCACGAAGGAAATCCCTTCCCCGGCACGCTGGCGCGCCCGCAGGCTTTCCATGAAGGCGAGCGCCGCCGCCATGTCGTCGGACGCGAATCGGCGCGATTGCGGCGCGGATTGGCCGCCATCGGCGTCGGTCCAGTACACCATGTACATCGCGGCCTGCCCGTCTCAGCCGGACCAGGCCTGGGCCACGATCTCGTAGGAACGCAGGCGCGCCGCATGGTCGTGGATCATGGCGTTGATGATGATCTCGTCGGCGCCGGTGGCGTCGGCGAAGGCCTGCAGCTTGTCCTTCACGGTGGAGGCATCGGCGATGATGGAGGCCGCCAGCGTTCCCTCGATGGACGCCTTCTCATGCGGCAGCCACAGGTCGTCCATGCTGTCCACCGGCGGCGGCAGCTGCACCGGCGTGCCGCGGATCAGGTTCAGGTGCGCCTGCTGGTGCGAGGTCGACAGGCGCCTTGCCTCTTCCTCAGTGTCGGCGGCGAACACGTTGACGCCCACCATGGCATACGGCTTCTCCAGGGTTTCCGACGGCCGGAAGCTCTGCCGGTAGAGGTTCAGCGCCGTCATCATGTAGGCCGGCGAGAACTGGCCTGCGAAGGCGAAGGGCAGGCCGAGCCAGGCGGCGAGGCGGGCGCTGAAGTCGCTCGAGCCGAGCAGCCAGATCGGCACGTTCAAGCCTTCGCCGGGAATGGCGCGCACCGCCCGGCCCGCCTGCGGCTGGAAGTAGCCGCGCAATTGCTCCAGCAGCTGCGGGAATTCATCCTCGGTCGGCAGGCTGCGCCGCAGCGCCCGCATCACCGCCTGGTTGGAACCGGGCGCGCGCCCCAGGCCGAGGTCGATGCGGCCCGGGTAGAGCGATTCCAGCGTGCCGAACTGCTCCGCCACCACCAGCGGCGCATGGTTGGACAGCATGATGCCGCCGGCGCCGACGCGGATGGTGGAGGTGCCGCCGGCCACATGGCCGATCACCACCGCGGTGGCGGCGCTGGCGATGCCCGGCATGCCGTGGTGCTCCGCCAGCCAGTAGCGGCGATAGCCCCAGCGTTCCGCATGCCGCGCCAGGTCGAGCGTGCGCCGCAGCGCATCGGCGGCGGTGTCGCCCTGGCGGATGGGCGACAGGTCGAGGACGGAAAGCGGGATGGCGGCCATGATGACTCCGGTCAGAAACCCGCCGGCTGGCCGTTCAGCACGCGGTGATGGAAGGCGAGGTGGTCTTCCATGAAGGTGGAAATGAAGTAGTAGCCGTGATCGTAACCTTCGTGCCGGCGCAGCGTCAGCGGCTGCTGCGCCTGCTGGCAGGCATGCTCGAACTCCTGCGGCAGCAGTTGCTCCTGCAGGAATTTGTCGTTCAAGCCCTGGTCGATCAGGATGCCCTGCGGGTAAGGCGTCTTCGCCCGCTTCATCAGCTCGCTGGCGTCATGCTCCACCCAGGCGGCGCGGTCGGCGCCGAGGTAGTGGCCGAAGGCTTTCTCGCCCCACGGGCAGCGGCTGGGCGCGGCGATCGGCGCGAAGGCGGACACCGAGGAAAACACCTCGGGATGGCGCAGCGCCAGCGTCAGCGCGCCATGGCCGCCCATCGAATGGCCGAAGATGCCGACGCGCCTGGCGTCGGTGTTGAACTGGTTCAGCACCAGCTCGCGAAGTTCGCGCACGAGGTAGGACTCCATGCGGAAGCGCTCGGCATACGGCGCCTGCGTGGCGTCGAGATAGAAGCCGGCGCCGTGGCCGAAGTCCCAGTCGCGGTCTATGCCCTCGATGCCGGTATTGCGCGGGCTGGTGTCCGGCGCCACCAGCATGATGCCGTGCTGCGACGCCCAGCGCTGGGCGCCGCCCTTGATCATGAAGGTCTCTTCGGTGCAGGTCAGCCCGGCGAGGTAGAACAGCACCGGCACCGCCTCATGCTCTTCCTGAGGCGGGTGGTACACCGAGAACTGCATGGGCAGCCCGATCTCGGTGGAGTCATGCCGGTAGAAGGCTTGCACGCCGCCGAAGCAGCCGTGCTGGCTGATGATGTCGAGCATGGCGCCCTCCCCTGCCGCTTAGTACACCACCACCGAGCGGATCGACTCGCCGCGCTTCATCAGGTCGAAGCCGTCGTTGATCTGCTCCAGCTTCAGCGTGTGGGTGATCAGGTCGTCGATGTTGATCTTGCCTTCCATGTACCAGTCGACGATCTTCGGCACGTCGGTGCGGCCGCGCGCGCCGCCGAAGGCGGAACCCTTCCACACCCGGCCGGTGACCAGCTGGAACGGGCGGGTGCTGATCTCCTTGCCGGCCTCGGCCACGCCGATGATGATGGACTGGCCCCAGCCCTTGTGGCAGCACTCCAGCGCCTGGCGCATGGTGGTGGTGTTGCCGATGCATTCGAAGCTGTAGTCGGCGCCGCCGTCGGTGAGCTGGACGATGGCGTCCACCACGTTGTCCACGTCCTTCGGATTGATGAAGTGGGTCATGCCGAACTTGCGCGCCATCTCCTCGCGCGCCGGGTTGATGTCGATGCCGATGATCTTGTCGGCGCCGACCATCTTCGCGCCCTGGATCACGTTCAGGCCGATGCCGCCGAGGCCGAACACCACCACGTTGGCGCCGGCCTCCACCTTGGCGGTGAACAGCACCGCGCCGAGGCCGGTGGTGACGCCGCAGCCGATGTAGCAGACCTTGTCGAACGGCGCATCCGAGCGGATCTTCGCCAGCGCGATCTCCGGCACCACGACGTGGTTGGCGAAGGTGGAGGTGCCCATGTAGTGGAACAGCGGCTTGCCGTCGAGCGAGAAGCGGCTGGTGCCGTCGGGCATCAGGCCCTTGCCCTGGGTGCTGCGGATCGCCTGGCACAGATTGGTCTTCTGCGACAGGCAGAACTTGCACTGGCGGCATTCCGGGGTATAGAGCGGAATCACATGGTCGCCGGGACGCAGCGACTTCACGTCCGGGCCGACGTCCACCACCACGCCCGCGCCTTCATGGCCGAGGATGGCAGGGAAGATGCCTTCCGGATCGGCGCCGGACAGGGTGTAGTAATCGGTGTGGCAGATGCCGGTGGCCTTGATCTCCACCAGCACCTCGCCCGCCTTCGGGCCCTGCAGATCGACTTCCTCGACGGTGAGCGGTGCTCCGGCTTTCCAGGCGACAGCGGCGCGGGTCTTCATGGGTAACTCCTTTTCTTGTCCGGTTGTTTTCGAGTGCATGAATGCGGGATTGATTCCGCGCTGTCCGCAGGGGAAGGGATGGCGCGGGTATTCCGGCACGACGCCGGCATCTTACCGAAAATACATGGATGCCGCCGTCGGCCCTCGCACGCCGAAAGAGCGGCGCAGGCCGCGCCTCATGATGGCCGCAGCGCTGCGATGGCCGGCATGGCGATCCGCAGCCAGCGTCGATGCGTCACGAGGCCGGCCGCCGCGTGGCTGATGCCGCCATGCATGGACTTACTTGGCGAAGATCTCCCGGTGCACTTCCGACATGATGGCCTCGATCGCCGGGTGCTTGATCTTGCGTTCGTTGGAGATGGCGTAGAACTGCTCCTGTACCTGCAGCTCGCCGATCGGCATCGCGCCGAACTGCTCGCGCACATCCTTGGCCAGCGCCGATGGCGCGGGAAACAGGCCGATGCCGCTGCGGCCGAAGGTGTTGAGCAGCGCGTTGTCGTCGAACTCGCCGACCACGTCGGGACGGATGTCGTTCACCTCGAACCAGTGGTCGAGGCGGCCGCGGATGGCGTTGTTTCGCGTCGGCAGCAGCAGCGGCGCGCCGTGCAGGCTGCGCGGGAAATCGTCGCGGTAGCGCTTGGCCAGTTCAGGCACGCCGAACAGCGTGATCTCGCTCTCGCCGAGCAGGTGGCTGAACACCCGCAGCGTGGTGCCGGAGGGCACCGGCCGGTCGGTCAGCACCACGTCCAGCTTGTGCACCGACAGGTCGCCCAGCAGCGATTCGAAGTCGTCCTCATGGCATACCAGCTTGACCCGCTCCGGCAGCTTCAGTGCCGCTTCCAGCAGGCGCGAGGCGATCAGTTTGGGCAGGGAATCGGAAATGCCCACGGTCAGGCGCATGGTCTGGCCGATCTCGCTTTCAGCCAGCGCATCCTGCAGCTGTTCGCCGAGCAAAAAGATCTGGTCGGCATAGCCCAGGGCCACGCGGCCGGCTTCGGTCAGTACCAGCCGCCGTCCGGACGGCGCCAGCAGCGACTTGCCGAGCGAGCGTTCCAGCAGCGAAAGCTGCGCGCTGATGGTCTGAATCGCCACATCCAGCCGCTCCGCGGCGCGGGTGACGCTGCCTTCCTTGGCCACCATCCAGAAGTAGTAGAGATGCCGGTAGTTGAGCGTGGAAATTTTCATATTCTGTTTTTTCCGAAGCGATGCTTCCAATATCTTCGCTTTTTAAAGAATGAGTGCAACCTTACCATCATTCCACCTGATCGACACAATGGATTCATTCGAGGAGTTGCCGATGTAAGCGTCGCGCCATGCGCACCGGGCGGCCGCCACTTTTTCATGGCCGCCGCACAGCCATCGTTTCACCGCCCATCGCTTCTGGATTTCATCGCATCAGCACATCAAAGGACATCAATATGGTAGACCGCTACAACAGCCTGCGCTTCGGCGCCTCCCAGTCGAGCACCACCGTCATCGACACGGCCTCGCACCGGGTGCTGCGCAATACCTACATGCTGCTGGCGCTCACGCTCGGCTTCAGCGCGCTCGTCGCCGGCGCGTCCGCCGCGCTGCGCCTGCCCCATCCCGGCATTCTGATCACCCTGCTCGGCTATTTCGGCCTGCTTTACCTGGTGAACAAGAACCGCGACAGCGGCCTCGGCGTGGCCTTCGTGTTCGCCCTCACCGGCTTCATGGGCTACACCCTCGGTCCGATCATCAGCCACTACCTGAAGCTGCCCAACGGCGGCCAGATCGTGATGATGGCGCTGGGCGGCACGGCCGCGATCTTCATGTCGCTCTCCGCCTACGTGCTGGTGAGCCGCCGCGATTTCTCGTTCATGGGCGGCTTTCTCGCGGTCGGCGTGCTGGTGGCCTTCCTCGCCGGCCTCGGCGCGCTGCTGTTCAGCATTCCGGCGCTGTCGCTGACGGTGTCCGCCGTGTTCGTGCTGCTGATGTCCGGGATGATCCTCTACGAGACCAGCAACATCATCCATGGCGGCGAAACCAATTACGTCATGGCCACCGTGACGCTGTTCGTCTCGATCTTCAACCTGTTCACCAGCCTGCTGCAACTGCTCGGCTTTGCCAGCAGCAATGACTGAGGACGGTTGCTGAGCAGGGAACGCGCCGCCCGGCGGCGCGTTTCCGCAGGACGCGGGGCGTCATGTGTCGAACGTGACGCCCTCATTTTTTCGGCAGGCGCAAACGGCAATCGTTCCGCCGCGCCGCCGCATCACACGCCTATACACGAGGAGATTCCCATGATGGACATGCTGGCCGATCCGCAAATCTGGATGGCTTTCGCGACCCTGACCGCCCTGGAGCTGGTGCTGGGCATCGACAACATCATCTTCATTTCCATCCTGGTCGACAAGCTGCCCAAGGAAAGACAGGAAGTGGCGCGCCGCGTCGGCCTGTTCCTGGCGATGTTCATGCGCATCGGCCTGCTGCTCATCCTGTCCTGGATCGTCGGCATGACGGCGCCGCTGATTACCATCATGGGCAACGAAATCTCCGGACGCGACATGGTGCTCATCGGCGGCGGCCTGTTCCTCCTGTGGAAGAGCGTGAGCGAAATCCACGAATCCTTCGAGGGCGGCGGCAACGAGGCGATGATGCAGGTGAAGGCCAGCTTCGCCGGCGTGATCGCCCAGATCATGATGATCGACCTGGTGTTCTCGCTCGATTCCATCATCACCGCCGTCGGCATGGTCGACCTGGTGGAAGTGATGATCGCCGCCGTCATCGCCTCGGTGTGCCTGATGATGTTCTTTGCCGGCCCCATCGGCCGCTTCATCTCCGAGCATCCGACCATCAAGATGCTGGCGCTGTCCTTCCTGGTGGTGGTGGCGGTGGTGCTGATCGCCGAAGGCTTCGACCATCATGTGCCCAAGGGCTACATCTACAGCGCGATGGCGTTCTCGGTGGTGGTGGAAATGCTCAACATCCGGCTGCGCAGGCGCTCGAGCAAGCCGGCGTCGCAGCATGCGGGCTACGGCCACGAGCGCGAGCCGCACAAGCAGCATTGAGCCGCAAGACCATGCCCGGAACCGGGTTCCGGGCCGGGAGTCTGACTCTTATTGCCGCCGCGGCGGCGCTTTCGGAAACAGGTGCATCATGCGAAAAATGATCTTGATGGCGGTCGCCGGCTTCGTCTGGAAAAAACTGCAGGCCCGCCTGCTCGCCGGCAAGGCGCGTGCTCCGGCCCGCACCCCGGCTCGCACTCGCAGCTGGTAGTCGCTTCTTCTTGCAGCATCCGGTTTCAGTCGGGCCATGGCGCGTCGCGGCGCCGTGGCCTCTTTCCTTTTCCCGCTTCCCCCTTGCCTTTCCTCCCTCGGCGTTGGCCATTCCCATGGCAGCTTTGCCGTTTTAGCCACTCCATAGATTCATTTTCGGCATAGAGGCATCGTTTTGCTGCGGCGCACATTGTTTCGTGGCATCATGATTTCCTTTGGGAAACGTCGAAGAGGCGCCGATCCGCCCCATGCTTGCCGGCGTGGAACGGCCGAGCTTGGAAAGGAAGAAAATGGTCAACACGACGCCCGCCCTCGCAGCTTCGACGGGCGCGCTCGACGGCGACGCCGGCATGCTGGGCAACCTGCTGGCGAACTTTGACGGCCTCGTCTACCGCTGCCTCATCGACGACAGCTGGACCATGATTTTCATGAGCCAGGGTTGCGAAGCCCTGACCGGTTATTTGGCGGAAGACTTCCTCGCCAACCAGGTGATCGCCTACGAAGACGTGATCCATCCGGACGATCGTATCCATGTGCGCGACGGCATTTACGCGGCGCTGGAAACGAATCGCCGCTTCAGCATCGAATACCGCATTCGCCGGCGCGACGGCACGGTGCACTGGGTGTGGGAGCGCGGCATCGGCGTGCGCGAGGGCAACGCATATGTGGCGCTGGACGGATATATCCAGGACATCACGCAGCGCAAGGCGAATGAGCATGCGCTGGCGGAAGCTGAACGGCGCTTTCGCAGCATTTTCGAGAATTCGATCGAGGGCATCTTCCAATCCACGCCGGACAAGGGCTACCTGGCCGTCAACCCGGCGCTGGCCCGCATGTATGGCTACGAGACGCCGCAGGAGATGATGCTCAACCTGCGTCATCTCGACCGTCAGCTCTACGTCGATCCGCGCCGCCGCGCCGAATTCCTGGCGTTGATGAACACGCAGGACGGCGTGATGAACTTCGAGTCGGAGGTCTATCGGCGGGACGGCAGCATCATCTGGATTTCGGAGAATGCGCGCACGGTGCGCGGCGCGGCGAGCGAAATCCTGTTCTTCGAAGGCACGGTGATCGACATCACCCAGCGCAAGCTTTACGAGGAACGCATCCGCCACCAGGCCACGCATGACGCCCTCACCGGCCTGCCGAACCGCAACCTGATGCACGACCGGCTGCAGCAGGCCATCCTGCATGCCAGCCGGGCCGGCAGCCTGGCGGCGGTGGCCTTCATCGACCTCGACCAGTTCAAATTCATCAACGACAGCCTCGGCCATCCGGCGGGGGACATGCTGTTGAAGATCGTCGCCTCGCGCCTGACCTCCTGCATGCGCGCCAGCGATACCGTGGCGCGCCAGGGCGGCGACGAATTCGTGCTCGTGCTGCACAATCACCCGTCGGAAGCGTCGATCACCGACACCGTCCAGCGCCTGCTGGAAGCGGTGGCGGCGCCGTGGTCGGCCAACGGTATCGAGCTGCACGTCACCTGCAGCATCGGCATCAGCATCTATCCCAACGACGGCCTGGATGCGGAGACCCTGCTGCGCAACGCCGATGCGGCGATGTACCGCGCCAAGGAACTCGGGCGCAACAACTTCGCCTTCTTTTCGGCAGAGATGAGCGTCAACGCCACCGAGCGTCTGGGCATGCTCAGCCGCCTGCGCAATGCGCTGCAGCGCAACGAATTCCTGCTGCATTACCAGCCCAAGGTCTGCCTGAAGACCGGCCGCCTGGTCGGCGCCGAAGCGCTGCTGCGCTGGCACAACGGCAGCCACGGCCCGATCCCGCCCGGCCGTTTCATTCCGCTGGCGGAGGAAAGCGGCCTGATCGTGGAGATCGGCGAATGGGTGCTGCGCAGCGCCTGCCGCCAGGCGGTGGCCTGGCAGCGGGCCGGCGCCCCGCCTTTGCCGATCGCGGTCAACCTGTCGCCGCGCCAGCTGCTGCGCGACGACCTGCTGGACGTGGTGGAGCAGGCGCTGCGCGACACCGGGCTGGACCCTGCCTGCCTGGAACTGGAAATCACCGAGACCGTGATCATGCGCGACGTGGAAAAGTCGCTGCATACCCTGCACCGCCTGAAGCAGCTCGGCATCGGCATCGCGATCGACGATTTCGGCACCGGCTACTCCAGCCTGAACTATCTGAAGCGCCTGCCGGTGGACAAGCTGAAGATCGACCGCTCCTTCGTCAGCGACATCACCACCGATCCGGACGATGCCGCCATCACCCGCGCCGTCATCTCGCTGGCCCACATCCTCAACCTGAAGGTGGTGGCGGAAGGTGTGGAGACCGAAGCGCAGCACCGCTTCCTGCTGGAGAATGGCTGCGACGAAGTGCAGGGCTACTACTTCGGCAAGCCGATGGCGCATCAGGATTTCGCCGCCCTGCTGGCCTGACCGGACCTGCCGCCGACGTCCGCGGCCGCATGAAAAAAAGCGCGCCGGGCGAACCCGGCGCGCTTTTCATTTTCTGCGCCGCCCCGGCGAGCGGGGCGAACGACGGCAGGCTTATGCCGCCAGGCGCTTCTCCATCTGCGCCTTGGTCTCTTCGAGCGCCTTGGGCAGGTGGTATTTCAGCTTCTCGAACAGCTCGGCGTGCAGCTTGAATTCCGCTTCCCAGGCAGCCTTGTCGATCGAGGTGATCTTGTCGAACTGGTTCTGCGAGAAGTTCAGGCCTTCCCACTGCAGGTCTTCGAAGCGCGGCGTGACGCCGAATACATGCTCCTGGCCGCCGGCCTTGCCTTCGACGCGGTCCAGCATCCACTTCAGCACGCGCATGTTGTCGCCGAAGCCCGGCCACACGAACTTGCCGTTCTCGTCGGTGCGGAACCAGTTGACGCAGTAGATCTTCGGCAGCTCGGCCGGCGACGCGGCGATCTTCTCGCCCAGCTTCAGCCACTGGTCGAAATAATCGCTCATGTTGTAGCCGATGAAGGGCAGCATCGCGAACGGGTCGCGGCGCACCACGCCCTGCGCGCCGGTGGCGGCGGCGGTGGTCTCGGAGCCCATGGTCGCGGCCATGTACACGCCTTCGACCCAGTTGCGGGCTTCGGTCACCAGCGGCACGGTGGTGGAGCGGCGGCCGCCGAAGATGAAGGCCGAGATCGGCACGCCGGCGGGATTGTCCCAGGCCGGGTCGATCACCGGGTTCTGCGTCGCGGCGACGGTGAAGCGGGCATTCGGATGCGCCGCCTTGCGGCCGGTCTGCTTGCCGATCTCCGGCGTCCAGTCATTGCCCTGCCAGTCGATCAGGTGCGCCGGCGCTTCCTTGGTCATGCCCTCCCACCAGACGTCGCCATCGTCGGTCAGCGCGACGTTGGTGAAGATGGTGTTCTCGTTGAGCGAGGCCATGCAGTTCGGGTTGGTCTCGAAGTTGGTGCCCGGGGCGACGCCGAAGTAGCCGGCTTCCGGATTGATCGCGTACAGGCGGCCGTCGGCGGCCGGCTTGATCCAGGCGATGTCGTCGCCGATGGTGGTGACCTTCCAGCCGTTGAAGCCCTTCGGCGGGATCAGCATGGCGAAGTTGGTCTTGCCGCAGGCCGACGGGAAGGCGGCGGCGACATAGTGCTTCTTGCCTTCCGGCGATTCCACGCCGAGCAGCAGCATGTGTTCGGCCAGCCAGCCCTGGTCGCGGCCCATGACGGAGGCGATGCGCAGCGCCAGGCACTTCTTGCCCAGCAATGCGTTGCCGCCGTAGCCGGAACCGAAGGACCAGATCTCGCGGGTCTCGGGATAGTGGACGATGTACTTGGTGTCGTTGCAGGGCCACGGCACGTCCTTCTCGCCGGCGGCCAGCGGCTTGCCGACGGTGTGCACGCAGGGAACGAACTCGCCGTTCTCGCCGAGCACTTCATACACGGCCTTGCCCATGCGCGCCATGATGCGCATGTTGACGGCGACGTACGGGGAGTCGGACAGCTCGATGCCGATGTGGGCGATCGGCGAGCCGAGCGGGCCCATGGAGAACGGCACCACGTACATGGTGCGGCCGCGCATGGCGCCGTCGAACAGGCCGTTCAGGGTGACGCGCATTTCCGCCGGGGCGACCCAGTTGTTGGTCGGGCCGGCCTCTTCCTGCGTGGCGGAGCAGATGAAGGTGCGGTCTTCGACGCGGGCGACGTCCGACGGATCGGAGTTGGCGAGGAAGCTGCCCGGGCGCTTGGCCGGGTTCAGTTTCTTCATGGTGCCGGCGGCGACCATCTGTTCGCACAGACGGTCGTACTCGGCCTGGGAGCCGTCGCACCAGTAGATGCTGTCCGGCTTGGTGAGCGCGGCGATTTCGGCAACCCAATTGATGAGTTTCTGATGCTTGACGTACGATGGGGCGTTCACGGCGGTGACGCCGCCCATGACAGGTTGATTCACGATAAAACCTCCAATGCCTAAAGAAAAACCGGTTGTAGCGGCACGGCAGGATCGTCGTTTGGGATTTCCAGGGCTGGTTCGGAACGGCGGTGGCGTTCGATCAACAGCGGAACGGCGGTCTGTCGGATGGTGAAGCACGTTTGATAAGCGCTTCGGATATCAGCTCTTTTTCCCGCCAGGGTGGGGCGGGCATGGGCTGCTATAAGGCTACGGAACATACGATTTTACACCCGGGAACTGATTTTTGACCAACCCCCGTTCATGGTTATCTATTGGTTAACATAATACTAAGTGTGCTGAAAAGTAGGGAAACAATACCCGTATGAGAATCGCAATTCTTGACGACTATCAATCGAGCGTAAGTCGATTGCCATGCTTTGAGCTGCTCGCTGGCCATGAGGTAAAAATCTTTACCAACACCGCTCGCGGCGTTGGCCAGCTGGCGGTGCGGCTGGCGCCTTTCGAGGCGCTGGTCCTCAACCGGGACCGCACCAGCCTGCCGCGCCTGCTGCTGGCCAAGCTGCCCAACCTGAGGCTGATCGCCCAGGCAGGACGGGTCGGACCGCACATCGATGTCGACGCGGCAACGCGCCAGGGCATCGCCGTTGCCGATGGCGTGAGCGACCCGACGGCCACGGCGGAACTCACCTGGACGCTGATCATGGCGGCGATGCGCCGCCTCAGCGACTATGCCGGCCTGCTGAAGGAAGGCTTGTGGCAAGCCGCCTCGATCACGCCGGCGCGCAACGGCCTCGGCCGCTCGCTGAAGGGGCGCACGCTCGGCATCTGGGGCTACGGCCGCATCGGCAGCCTCGTCGCCGGCTACGGCCGCGCCTTCGGCATGCAGGTCGTCATCTGGGGCAGCGACGCTTCCCGGCAGCGGGCCCAGGCCGACGGCCACGCTGCGGCCGCCTCGCGCGAAGCGTTCTTCGCCGGCTGCGACGTCGTCTCCCTGCACCTGCGGCTGGATGACGCCACCCTCGGCATCGTCGGCGCCGACGACCTGGCGCGCATGTCGCCGCAGTCGCTGCTGGTCAACACCAGCTGCGCCGAACTGATCGCACCCGGCGCGCTGCTGGAAGCGCTGCAGCGCGGCCGGCCGGGCCAGGCGGCGCTGGACGTGTTCGAGAACGAGCCGCTGGCGCCGACCGATCCCCTGCTGCGCCTGCCCAATCTGCTGGCCACGCCGCACATCGGCCACGTCGAGCAGGACAGCTACGAGCAGGTCTACCGGGCGGCGTTTGAAAACGTGCTCAATTTCGCGCGCGGCGAACCGACGAATCTGATCAATCCGGAAATCTTGAAGTAATCCATGCTGCACGGCGTCATGAGGACGCTGCTATGCTGAATGCCCCGTTCATCCCGTCGCGCCTTCATGTCATCGCATTCCTCCAAGCCGCCCCGGCTCTGGTCCCTCACCCTGGGCAACTTCGCCATCGGCACCGGCGTCATGATCGTGCCCGGCATGCTCAACGAACTCAGCGCCGATCTCGGCGTGCCGCCGGCCTCGATCGGCATGCTGATTTCCGCCTTCGCCATCACCATCTGCGTGAGCGGCCCCATCCTCGCCAGCCTCACCACCGCCATCGAACGGCGCCTGCTGCTCACCGCCTCGCTCGCGCTGTATGCGCTGGCCCATCTGCTGGGCGCGCTGGCGCCCGGCTACGTCGGCCTGCTCGGCGCACGCATGCTCACGGCGCTGGTGGCGGCGGTGTTCACCTCGCAGGCCGCCGCCACTGCCGGACTGATGGTCAAACCGGAGGCGCGCGGCCAGGCGATGGGCCTGGTGTTTCTCGGCTGGTCCATTGCCGCCGTGTTCGGCACGCCGCTCGGCGCCTATCTCGGCGCCCACATCGGCTGGCGCCTGACCATGGGCCTGGTTGCCCTGATGTCGGCGCTGTTCGCGCTGGCGGTGTGGCGCCAGATTCCCTCGCGGCTGTTCGTCGCGCCCATGGATGGCGCCGCCTGGAAGCGCCTCGCCGGCAACGCGCCGCTGCTGGTCGCGGTATCGGTCACCGCCTGCCAGGCGGTCGGCATGTTCACTGTGTTCTCCTACATGGCGCTGGTGCTGAAGGATTTCATCGGCGCCGGTCCCACCGCCATCAGCTTGCTGTTCCTGGGCTTCGGCCTGGCCGGCGTCACCGGCAACGTGCTGGCGGCGCGCATGATGGACCGCATCGGCCCGGTGCGGGTCGGCATGATCGCCATGGGCTGCATGTTTGCCGCCCTGCTGCTCTGGCCTGCGGCCCACGGTTCGCTGCCGCTTGCCGCGCTGCTGCTGGTGCTGTGGGGACTGGGCTGCTTTGCGGTCAACAGCTCGCAGCAGGTGCGGCTGGTGGCGATGGCGCCGGAACTGGCCTCGGCCTCGGTGGCGCTCAACTCCTCCGCCATCTATCTCGGCCAGGCCAGCGGCGCCTTCATCGGCGGACTGGTGTTGTCTTCCTTCGGCACTTCGCGGCTGTCTTGGATAGGCGCCGGCTTCCTCGGCTCGGCGCTGCTGATCTCGTATCTCGCCTCGCGCATGGCAGCCGGTCGCCGCCTCGCCGCCGCCCGCTCCTGAAATGCGAAAGCCCCGCACGCGGGGCTTTGCTTCATCGGCGCCGGGCGCCGCTTACTTCACCGTGTCGGAACGCTTGCGCCGGGTCGGATGAATGAACTCCGTCTGCAGCTTCCGGCCATTGCTCCATAGCCGGGTCCAACCCGGCGGCCAGGGCAGCGGCGGCCCGGCATATTCGGGCACGTTGCGCCGCACCGGAATCACCGGCAGGCTTTCCGGCAAGGGCCCGTCGCGGTAATCCCAGCCCAGGGTGTAGGCATAGTTGGGCAGCAGCGCCTCGCACACCGCGTCGAACCAGGCGGTATGGTCTTCGTCGCGGCGCAGCGCCTGCGCCAGTCCCTGCGGATCGAACTGGGCCAGCGCGCTCGCCAGTTCCTGCGTGGTGGCGCCGGGCGCGTCGCCCCAGCCGAGGATCGGATTGAAGTTGTAGTCGGCGCCGGAGCCGTACCAGCCTTCGCGCCAGGAACGCTCGATCCAGTTGCGCTGGCCGGTGAACAGATGCCAGCGCCAGTGCAGGCCGGACGGCTTCGGCCAGCTATAGAGATAGAGGCTTTGATAGCCGACGCGATGCAGCTCGCGCACCATGCCCATCAGCCGCGCATGCGGCATGCGGTCCGGCGGCGAGCGGCGGAAGCGGATCGGCTCGCCGTCGGCATGCTGCAGCTCGTCGGTGGACAGGTTCAGGTCGAGGGTGCGGATTTCGCTGCCGAAGCGGGCCGAGACCCATCCGGTCAGCAGGTTGACGGACGTGATGACGCCATACCCGCGATGGCGATGGAAGATGACGGTGCCTGGTGCGACTGCTTTCATTGGTCAGAGTGATGCTGATAATGGTCGAATGGAAGCGTTGAAAACCGCGCGGACACGAAAAAACGGTCATGCCTTGCATGGGTGCGATTGCGGAAAACGCGAGCAATCCGCAGGTCCGCCACCATGCAGTCAGGATGACAGCGTCGTTGCGCCGGCCGGCTGACCGGCCGTGATGCCATCTGACTTAAATGAATGCAATGAGTTCAAGTGTAGCGGCATATTTCGGCCGCCCGCCAGTTGTATTTTTGACCATGCGCGCCGGAAAAGGTGCGATGAACGAACCGCAAATTTTTACGATGCGCCGGCGCGCGCGGCCTGCCAGCGGCGCATCAGGTTGAACAGCGGACCGATGGTCATCACCAGCACCGCCATGCGCATCACATGGAAGGCGGTGACAATCGGCACGCCGAGTTCCAGCGTCTTGGCGGTCAAGCTCATCTCGGCGATGCCGCCGGGCGAGGTGGCGAGAATGGCAGTGGCCGGATGGATGCCGCTGAGCGCCGACAGCGCCAGGCCGAAGCCGAACGCCAGCAGCATGGCGACGGTGGAGCACAGCGCCACGCAGCCGAGGTAGCGCGGCGCGGTATGCAGGAATTCGCGGCTGAAGCGCGAACCGAGCGAAATGCCGATGAACAGCTGGCCGAGATGCACCATCCACTCCGGCAGCGCCGACAGGTTGATGTTGGTGGCGGTCAGCCCGATGCTCACCAGCAGCGGGCCGATGACCCAGGCATTCGGCAGGTCGCGGCGGCGGAACAGCCATGCCATCGCGCTGGTGGCGGCGATCAGCAGCGCCAGCCCGGGGTAGCTGACGATGCGCGCGCCGGGCTGATACGCGTCCAGCCCATGCACGCCGGAGAACTTGAAGGCGAAGGGAATGATCAGCACCACCATCATGATGCGCAGACTGTGGGCGGCGGCGACGCGATCCACCCGGGCGCCGTGGCGCTCGCCCTGCGCCGCCATTTCCGCCGCGCCGCCGATGGCCATGGCGAAGAAGGCGGTGGTGCGGTCGATGCCTGTCATCCTCTGCAGCAGCCAGCCGCAGAACAGGCCCAGCCCCATGGCGAAGACGATGCCGAGCGCGATGAAGCCGATGTAGGAAGCCAGCACCTGCACCACCGGCGGCGTGAAGTACAAGCCGAGGGCGGTGCCGATGGCCCATTGGCCGGCGCTGCGCACCGCCAGCGGCGCATGCAGGTCGACGCCGGCCATGCGCCCGATGGCGGTGGCCAGCAGCGGCCCGATCATCCAGGGCAGCGGCGTGGCCAGCCACACGCACAGCCCGGCGGCCAGCAGGCCGAGGGAAAAGGCAAGGATGAAGGGGACGAGGTCGGAGCGGGAAACGATGGGCATGACGGAATTCGGAAACTTTCGATGCATTGCCGCCGCATGCGGCCCCGCAAGCCTACCTGAAGCCTCGCGAGGCTGCAGCGGAGCGGGTGCATTCCGCATGCCATGCCGTCGGCCGGCCCGCGATGCTGCGCGAATGAGCCAAAGTCACCGCACCAGTCCGAGCTCCTTCGCCTGCCGGCCATAGCCGTCCACCGTCTTGCGGATGTAGGCGGTGAGCGCGTCGCCGGTCAGGGCGAAGGGATACAGGCCGTAGTCGGCGCGCATGCGGTCGAAGGCCGGCTGCGCCAGCATGCGGTCGAAGGCCTGCACCCAGCGCCGGTAGTCGGCATCGGACACCTGCGGTCCCATGTAGAAGCCGCGGATGATGGGCCAACTCAGGTCGAAGCCCTGCTCGCGGGCGGTCGGCACGGCGGCCAGCGCACCTGGCAGGCGCTCATCGGCCAGCACCGCCAGCACCCGCACATTGCCCTTGCCGGCGTAGGACAGCGCTTCGGAAGCATCGCCCGACACCGCCTGCACATAGCCGGCGGAGAGCGCGGTGAAGGCTTCGCCGCCGCCTTCCAGCGCCACGAAGCGCAGCGCCTTCGGCTCGATGCCGCTGCGCTTGGCGATCAGCGCCATCTTCAGCCAGTCCTGGCTGCCGACCGTGCCGCTGCCGCCGATGGAGACCTTGGCCGGATCGCGCCGGATGGCATCCATCAAGTCCTTCAGCGTCTTGTACGGCGAATCGCTGCGCACCGCGATCATGCCGTAGTCGGCGCCCAGGGCGGCGACCCAGCGCACGTCGGCCGGCGAGGACTTGCCGAACTTGCCGAGCGCGAGGTTGAGCAGGGAGCCGCCGGAGAACACCACCAGCGTTTGGGCTTCGGCACGCCGCTGCGACACGATGGCGTTCCAGGCCACGGCGCCCACGCCGCCCGGCATGTAGCTCAGCTGCATCTGGCTCTCGGCGGCAGAGGCGTGCAGCAGATCGGCCAGGCCCTTCTGCGTCAGCTTGCAGGTCAGGTCCATGCCGCCGCCGGGCTTGGCCGGCACCAGGCATTGCGGAGACGCCATGGCGGCGGCGCTTGTCCATACCGCCGCAGCGGCGATGAGGTGCTTCAATGCTGAACGCATGAGGTTTCTGTGTTTCTGTTCATGCCGGCGCGCGGCAGGAATCGCAGGAGGGGAAAACCGGAACTGTAATGCATTGGGGGCTCGCCTGCCGGGTCAATTTGCGAGAACGCTGCCCAAGCAATTTTCGATTGTTGCGCAAGGAGGACCGCGTTGACCGGCAAAAACCTGCGTGAGGAACTTGGCCATTCAGCGGTATGGATTTTGCTAAGCAATGCCGCCCATCAAGTGAACAAAACCGTCAACAAGATCGGAATCAGTCATTTCCAAGAGGTTGTTTCGAGCGCGTTGGCGATACGGCCCCAAACGGCATGTGCCAGCCCGAGACCGGCATTTCTTGGAGGCGATGACCGTCCTCGACTACTGAAAGGCGAACCGAACCATGAGCACGAATACCGCGTTCAATCCGCAAGGTTATCAGCTTCAACCTGCCAGCCCCGGAAGCCAGACGGATCAATTGCCAGTGTCTCCGCCGGAGAAGGTGGCTATTGCCTTCGAACTCACACTCACCATCCTAGGCTTTCCATTTACCCCTGCCCAGGCGGCCATCATCATTGCTGCTACTGGCGTTGTGCTCTCGGCCATCTTCATTGACAGAAAGAGCGCCGGCCAGGCTTTGGCAATCGGTCTGAACTGGCTTGGTGACAAGGGGGCCGGCATGGGCAAGCTTTTCCAGCAGGCGCTCGGCCCTTTTTTCAAAGACCTCGAACTAGAGATGAAGAAGAAAGATCCGGATATCAAAAGCTTCCTCGAAAATCGCTTGCTGGCCAAGGTGCCGCAAGAATTGTGGAGTCCCCTGAAAGCGGTGATGAGCCAGCTGCCGGAAACTGCCGCGTCCAGCATCGATGCGCTTTCAAGCCGGTTAGCCGCTTCCTATGCAAGCAAGGTGGAACAAGCGCCTCGCCAAGTCGCGCCGCGTGTCTTGCAACCGATTCCAAAGCAAGCCGCCGTAACGAATGCGACCGCATCCTTGGCGCCTGCAGCCAGCCAGCCTATGAACCGGCGAACCGTCCCGCATGCCAACAATCCGGTGCAATCCCAGCCCGTGCCGACGTCGCAGAAACGCAATCCATCCCAGCCGGCATCCGTGACAACCTCCCCGCAGAAAGCGAAAAGCATTGCAACCACGTTGGAAGCTTATGAGAGCCGACTGGATGCCATGCGCACCCAAGTGCGGGGACTCATGATGTCAGGCACAGCGCCCTCGGGATTGACTGAAGCCTTCCTGCAGACTTCCAACAGCTTCCATGCCCTTGCCGAGCGGGCTGAACGAATGGCCATGCTGAGCGGCATGCAGGCGACGCTGAAAGCCAATCCCGGCCTGACGATGGTGCGGGACCCGCAGACCGGATTGACCTTCAATTCGAAAACGATTGCGATGCAGGTGGAAAAGGTGAGGAAGGCGTATCAGGGCGCAGCGGGTCGCTACCAGCAGCAGATGGCAAGCCTTGAGAAGCGATTGAGCGCTTCCTCCTACAAGGATCAGGCTGGCGGGAATGCGAAGCAGGAAGGTGCCACGGCCAAGGAAAAGGCCCCTGGGGAAGGAGAAAAGGCGCCAGAACCACCCAAGCCGCCGGAGCCACCCAAGCGGGACTGGAACGAATGGACTGTGGTCGGGATTGGCGGAATGAAGAAGTTCTTGAACAAGAAGGACTTCTGGAACGCGGCAGCGGATGTGAGAAGACGCGAGCGCATCCCTTCATTGGAAGGGGCAACTTATCAATAAACGCTCGATGGCACGACCTATGTCTTATCCAATGGGTTGAAAGTGCCACCTTTGTCGAGAGAAGGCTTTGACGAGGCAGTTGGAAAACTCCCCGCGGAGATAAGACCGGCATTCACCAATGCGCTCTTCGAACAGCTCAAGCAAAACCCGTTTTTGCCTGTCATCGCCGCAGAACTCCAGAATGGGAACCTGAACAAGTATGTAAAGGACAAGGTTTTTGATACAGACGTATTTGTCATCGAGTGCCTCTTCCCCATGCTCAAGAATTCCATCAACGCCTCCGGGGCCGATCCCCGAATCATAGTCGCAGGTTTTGCCTTTGCGATTTCCACTACCCTCCGCGATCCGCTCCTGCGGACTAAGAAAGAGGGTGTCGCCGGGTCATTTGCGGAAAACGAGATTGAACTCGCCGACAAGCAGGTTGCGATTCAGCGCCTGGTCAGATCACCGTCTCTGGTCATCGGCAATGTGTATCTCAAGGTGATGGAAGAGTTTGAGAAAAACCATCGAAAGAGAAACGAAAACGGCCGGTTCGAACGTTTGCCGGCCGGAATTTCGTTTTTCAATATGTGGCCTCGTGTGAGCATCGTCACGATCAGCACGGAAGAAACGCCACAAACGCTCCTCATGGCGATGCTTGCTCTGAAAAGAAAGAGCAGCTTTTCACCTCGCTTGCGCTCGATTGCCAATCTGGTTAGCGTGAATCAGGAAAGTATCGAAACACAGGAAAAGAACGTGTTGACGATCCTCGACGGTTTGGCAGGCAAGAGCGCAAGCAGCGTCCAGGAGACCATATTTGAAAACGCCAATATGGCGTTCACCAGGATTGGCTTCGGTCCTACGCTGGATGCGGTGTCGGCTGCGCTGATGCCAGGCACGATGCTGTCGACCTATGCCGAGCACCATGAGCGCCAGGGTTTCAGCCTCGCGGCCTCGTACAGCCGGGCGCGGGAAGATGTCATCAAATTCTATGAAACCAATCCGGGGAAATTGAAACCCGTGGATTTGGCCAGGCGCTTCCTCAAGGACAATCTTTTCAATGACCGGATGTGGAATTATCTGGTTGAGAAAAATCCTGCATTGGCCGACGACGTGAAGCTTCTGCGTTTGGAGATAGCCAAGCTGGACAAGCTTTATGACGAAAGCGAGGCGCTGGGCCGAAGGGCTTACAACCAGATCATTGATGAGAAACTGGACATCAGTCTTCGAGGGCTGACCTTCCTCAGTCCCGCACTCGCCGTTCATGCCAGCTCCCTGGTTGATGATGCTTTTGCAACCGAGCCCATCAAGGATCGCTCGTACCCAAGGTTCCGGGAGTCGATCATGATGTATCTGCGGGAAGCGGCGCCAGCGCATAACATCACTGCCGATCCCAAGCGAATCAACCGGATCGGCCTGGAGAACGCGTCTTTTCCCGACTTGAGCACCATGTCCGGCGGCCCCATGCTCGGCGCACTCAAGGACCTGCGTACAGCATTGGTGAAGGACCGCGTGATCACCGGATGGCAGTTCGAGCTGATGCAGAAACTCATCCTGCATGCATCCATGGCGGCCACCGGCGTCGACAAGTCGTCGATGCCGCCCGAGCTTCGGAAACTCGCGCCGCTGGTGGAGAAATATTACGCGCAGCTCATCCGGGTGGTTGGCATCCGGGGGCATAACGAGAACGGCGTGCTGTTCGGCTTGCTGGCGAACGACAGGCTGATTCCCGGCTTCGCCAAGCTGCGCGAGCCGGTGGTCAACGAGGCAAAGCAACAGGCCAATGTCGAAAACATGCTCGAGCTGAGCGACGAGCCGCTTCCTGAAGACGATGTGCGACAACTCTTCTTTACCAAGAGCAGTGTTCCCGCGCTGAGTGCCGGGGTGATCGCGGAATGCAGGCCGGAATTCTTCGTTCGCGATGGGGCGCTCAACATGCTGATCACGCTCAGAGGGCAGCAGTACGTGCTGCGGGATCTGGGGTCGAAGTTCAATGAAATCTTCATCCCGGCATGGATGCGCTCCGTTTCTCTCAAGGGCGATAGCCAGGCCGTGGTGGAGAATCTCAACAAGGCAATGGCGCTCACCCAGGCAATGATGGGCGGTGAAATGCCCAATGCGAAGCCCTGAGCGGCGTTGATCCGGTATCGAGGGCTTACCGGCAGCAGGGCGAGGCTCGGCTATAGTGCTCCCGCCTTGCCTGCCGGATAATCCCGCTGCAGCGCCGGCCCTTGTCGTTTTCCGCCGGCTGCACGATACTTTCATCCCCTCATCTCACATTACGCCGCAATGCGCATCCTGTTGGTAGAAGATCATGCCGAGCTCTCGCACTGGGTCGCCAAGGCCTTGCGCGATGCCCGGCTGTCGGTCGAATGCGCGATGAACGGCGCCGATGCCGACGCCCTGCTGCATACCCAGGAGTATGCGCTGGTCATCCTCGACCTCAGTCTGCCGAAGATGGATGGCCTGGACGTGCTGCGCCGCCTGCGCGCGCGCGGCAGCAAGACGCCGGTGCTGGTGCTGACGGCGCGTGGCGGCCTGAACGACAAGGTGCAGGGCCTCAACCTCGGCGCCGACGACTACCTGTCCAAGCCTTTCGAGCTGGCCGAGCTGGAAGCCCGGGTCAAGGCGCTGCTGCGCCGCTCCCAGGGGCAGGAATCGGTGACGCTGTCCTGCGGCGCGCTCAGCTTCGACACCGTGTCGCGCATGTTCAGCTATGGCGGCGCGCCGCTGGCGCTGACGCCGCGCGAGCATGCGGTGCTGGAGGCGCTGATCACCCGCGCCGGCCGGGCGGTGTCGAAGGAAAAGCTGTTCGACGATGTGTTCGCGCTGGATGACGACGCCAACATCGACGCCATCGAAATCTACGTGCACCGCCTGCGCAAGAAGCTGGAAAAAATCGAGCAGGGTCGCGTCGCCATCACCACCCTGCGCGGCATCGGCTATCTGCTGGAAGTCGCCGCCCCGAAATGACATTCCCGCGGCCGCCCGGACGGCGCCTGCGCGGCAGCCTGCGCCTGGGCAGCCTGCGCAACCAGCTGCTGCGCTGGCTGCTGATCCCGCTGGTGCTGCTGGTGGCGGTGGATGCGGTGTTCGTCTACCAGAACGCGCTCGATGCCGCCGACCTCGCCTATGACCGTTCCCTGCTCGCTTCCACCCGCGCCCTGGCCGAGCGGGTCAGCGTCAGACAGGGCCGTCTGGTGGCCGACGTGCCCTACGTGGCGCTGGACAGCTTCGAGACCGATACCCTGGGCCGCATCTACTACAAGGTCACCGGCATCCACGGCGAGTTCGTCGCCGGCTACGACGACCTGCCGGCCATGCCGAAGAACACGCCGCGCTCCGACATCTATCCGGCCCTGGTGTACTTTTATCATGCGACCTACCGCGGCGAGGCGGTGCGCATCGCCGCGCTGTATCAGCCGGTCTACGACGAGAGCATGCGCGGCATCGCCATGATCCAGGTGGGCGAATCCTATGAAGCGCGCAGCGAGCTGACGCGCCGCATCCTGCTGGAAACCTTGTGGCGCCAGGCGGCGCTGGTGCTGGCGGCGGTGATGCTGGCCTGGATCGCGGTGCGCTTCGTGCTGCGGCCGCTGATGCAGCTGCGCCAGGCGGTGGAGGCGCGCACGCCCACCGACCTGTCGGACTTCGATCCCGCCCTCGTGCATCGCGAAGTGCGGCCGCTGATCGAGGCGATGAACGGTTACATGACGCGCCTGCGCACGCTGATCAGCGGCCAGCAGCGCTTCATCGCCGATGCCTCGCACCAGCTGCGCACGCCGCTGGCGGTGCTCAAGACCCAGGCCGAGATGGCGCTGCGCGAGGACGATCCGCGGGCGCTGCGCGACATCGTCGCCAGCATCGCCCGCACCACCGATGCCACCGTTCACCTGGCCAACCGCCTGCTGACGCTGGCGCGTGCCGAGCACGGCGTGGCCGAGGGCGAGCGCACCCGCCTGTCGCTGGCCGATCTGGCGCAGCAGGTGGGGCTGGAGCTGGCGCAGCAGGCGGTGAAGAAGGATATCGACCTGTCGCTGGAGGCAGAGCCGGATGTCGAGGTGGAAGGCAGCGCCCTGCTGCTGCACGAGATGGTGAGCAACCTGGTGGATAACGCCATCCGCTACACGCCGGCCGGCGGTCGCGTCGCCCTGCGGGTGAAGGCCGATCCCGCGCCGCTGCTGGAAGTGGAGGATACTGGCCCCGGCATTCCCGAAGGCGAGCGGGAGAAAGTCTTTTCGCCCTTCTACCGCGCGCCGTCGGCGCAGGCGGTGAACAGCGCTGGCACCGGACTGGGCATGACCATCGTGCGCGACATCGCCGCCCTGCATGGCGCCCGCATCACGCTTGACGATGGCGACAGCGGAATGGGACTGAAAGTCGGTGTGTGGTTCGAGGCCAAGACGGCGGTGAAAGCCGCTTGAGTTGCGATTGCTTAATTGTGGAAAGACTGTTTGACGGCAATATGCAAGCGGAGCCAGTTCAACCCGCTTCCTGTCCTATATACCTCGTGACCAGCAAGCCCTCGAAGATATTGCCAATTCCGCATGGTTGGAAACCATTTGCGGCAGTTCGCCGACAAAACCCTACACACTTCCCGTTGTTTCAGGCACCAAGCTTTTACAATGCGATGCATTCAGGCATGATCGATTCACGTCATGTCGTCTCACAAGGAACTTTATGAGCTTCATCTCCCGCCAAGCCCCCTCGGCTGCCTCCGCCTTGATCGTTGCCCTTCTGCTTGCCGCATGCGGCGGCGGGGGCGGAAACAGCAGCAGCGGGTCGAATACCCTCAGCGGCGTGAGCACGACGCAGGGGCCGTCGGCGGCCACCGTCGCGGGCGAAACGAGCGCACCGGCCGCCACCGGCAACACCGCCACCGACGGCATCGCCTGGTTCAATTACCGGCGCCAGCAGATGGGCCTGCCCGCCTTCACCCGCGATGCCCGCATCGACAAGGCGGCCGCCGCGCATTCGAATTACCAGCGCCTGAACAACACCATCACCCATGACGAAACGCAGGGCTTGCCCGGCTTCACCGGCGTCAGCGTCGGCGACCGTCTCGTGGCGGCTAGCTATACCTTCAACAGCAACACCAGCTATGCCTATGGCGAAGTCATTTCCAGCACGCCGGATACATCGGGCTTCATCGCCGCCGAAGACCTGATCGCCGCCATCTACCATCGCTTCGTGGTCATGGAACCGACCTTCAAGGGCGTAGGCGGCGGCGTCGGCACGGTAACCGGGGGCAATACCTACTTCACCGCCGACTTCACCGCCTATCCGCTCACCAGCGTGCTGGGCAAGGGCAAGATGCTCGTCTATCCGTTCGCCAGCCAGCAGCGGGTGCCGCGCAGCTTCTTCAGCGACAACGAGCTACCCGACCCGGTGCCGGGCCGCAATGAAGTCGGCTATCCGATCAGCGTGCATGCCGACATCACGTCCACGGTGACGGTGCAGAGCTTCACCGTCGCGCCGCGCAATGGTGCGCCGCTCACCACTCGCTTGCTGGTCAACAGCAGCGATGCCGAAACCCCGACCTCGGCCGCCGCCATTGTTCCGCTCAACGTGCTCAGCGCCGGCACCACCTACGACGTCCAGTTCACCGGCACGGTCGATGGCGCTCCGGTCACCCGAAGCTGGTCTTTCACCACTCAGTAAGCCACCTACCGGGACGCCGGCGACTTCCCGCCGGCGAACCTGCGGCCGCCATGCCAGTCCTATCGTCATCGACACATGACGACGGAGCGAGCATGGCAGCCATCACCTACACCAAGGGCGACAAGCGCATCGAGGCCGACATCCAGCGCCTCGCCGGCGGGAAATATCAGGGCGTGGTGCTGATCACCGGCCAGGAAAGCCGGAGCGCCGACGGCGCGCAGCACCTGACCGAGGCCTTGTCCGATTCGCCCGAGGAAGCGCTCGAAGAAGCCAAGGCGCTCGCGCACCGCCTGCTGGACGCCCATTAACCGCTCCCGGGGGCCATCATGTGCGGCCGCATCACTCAGAAAGCCAGCCCGGCGGACTACGCGCGCGGGCTGAGCTGGCCCGACAGCGTGGTCTCGGCGCTGCCGGAAGTTCCGATCGACAATTACAACTGCACGCCCGGCGCCGGCCACTGGATCATGCATTGCATGGAGGAAGCGCCGGCGATGCGCGAGCTGCCGTGGGGTTATCGCCCGAGCTGGGGCGCGGAAAAGAACTTGCCGGTGGCGATCAATGCCCGCATCGAGAACGCCCTCACCAGCGCCTATTTCCGCGGCATGTGGAAGAACGGGCGCATCATCGTGCCCGCCGACGGCTGGTACGAATGGACCGGCGAGCGCGGCAGCAAGCAGCCGTGGTACGTGCGCCGCCGCGACGGCGCCCCGCTCTATATGGCGGCGCTGACGAATTTCCGGCTGGACAAGGAGCTCTCGGAAGACGGCGGCTTCGTGCTCGTCACCGCCAGCGCCGGCGGCGGCATGGTGGACATTCACGACCGCAGGCCGGTGGTGCTGGCGCCGGAAGATGCGCAGCTGTGGATGGATGCCGGCTTCTCCAAGGAACAGGCGGAGCACATGGCGCGCTATTTCGCCCTGCCGCCCGACAGCTTCGAATGGTATGAAGTCAGCACCGAGGTCAACAAGGTGGGCCGCAGCACGCCGCGCATGATCGAGCCGCTGCACGCCCATTGAGAGGGAGGCAGCCGCAAGCGCAGGCCGGCACGCGGTGCTCGCGGCTGGCCGCCATGGCGGCGTGGCGCCCAAAAAAAAGCCCGCATGGAATGCGGGCGGAATTCAACTCCAGGAGAACTGGAAAGACGATTTCACTATACGAGTGCGGCCCCCGTTATCAAATCGGCTTTACATAGTCTTACAACTGGGTTTTACAACTCGGGTTTCACCCCTGCATGAAGCAGGAAGATTCCACACGGCTACGAACGGTCGTGCGTCACCGAGTGCGCCGCCGCTCCCTCATCAAGCCGGAAGGTCCGCACCGCCCCCGCCAGGCTCTGCGCCTGATTCTGCAAGGCGTCCGAGGCCGCCGCCGCTTCTTCCACCAGGGCGGCGTTCTGCTGCGTGCCGGCATCCATCTGGCTCAACGCCTGGCCGATCTGCTCGATGCCGCTCTGCTGTTCCGCGCCGGCGCTGCTGATGCGGCCCATGATGTCGGTGACATGGCGCACGCTGTCGACGATTTCGCGCATCGTCAGGCCGGTGGCATGGACCAGGCGCGCGCCGGCATCCACCTTGTCCACCGAATCGGCGATCAGCTCGCGAATCTCGCGCGCGGCGGCGGCGGAGCGCTGCGCCAGCGTGCGCACTTCGGAGGCCACCACCGCGAAGCCGCGGCCCTGCTCGCCGGCTCGCGCCGCTTCCACCGAAGCGTTAAGCGCGAGAATGTTGGTCTGGAAGGCGATGCCGTCGATCACGCCGATGATGTCGGCGATTTTCTTCGACGAGGCATTGATGGTGTCCATGGTCTGCACCACCTGCTCCACCATCGCGCCGCCGCGGCCGGCGACTTCCGATGCCGAGACGGCGAGGTCGTTCGCCTGGCGCACGCTGTCCGCATTCTCGCGCACCGTCGCGGCCAGCGTTTGAATCGAGGACACGGTTTTTTCCAGGGCGCTGGCCTGCTCCTCGGTGCGCGCGGCGAGATCCTGGTTGCCGAGGGCAATCTGCTCCGCGCCGGTATGCACCGAATCGACGGTGCGCTGTATCGTCAGCACGGTCCGCGCCAGCATCTGCTGCATGTGGCCCATGTCGAACAGCAGGCTCTTCCTGTCGCCGGGCCGCAGCACGATGGATTGCGTCAGGTCGCCGCTGGCGATGCCGTGCGCGATCCGCGCCGCATAGTCCGGCTCGCCGCCCAGGCGCCGCAGCAGGTCGACGGCGATCACCAGCGATATCGCCACCCCCGTCGCCAGCGCCGTCAGCAGCGTCGCCAGCATGACCAGGCTGCCGATGGTGATCTGCTGCCTGGCGGCCGCCTCGTCATGCTCGTTGCGTTGCGTCGCCGCCTTGACCAGGCGGTCGACCGCATCGCGGTGCTTCTGGTACAGCGGCTTCATGCGCGCCAGCACGGCGCGCGCCTCCGTGGCATCGCCGCGCAAGACGGCCGGCGCATAGTCCTTGATCGCCATGTCGAGAAAAGCCTGCGCCGGCGGCTGCGCTTCCTCCGCAAAGATGCCATCGAGCGCCGGCTCCAGATGCTGCTGCTTCCAGAATTGCTGCCGCTCGGCGAAGTCCTTGGCCAGCGCGGTCAGCCGTTCGGCCAGCGCCGACTTCTCCTTCGGCTCATTGCTGTCCATCATCTGCAAACACACCAGATATGACTCGATCACGTACATCGGCGGCGGCAGGATGTCGGCGATCAGGTCCTTGCTCTGCACGATGCGCTGGTACAACGGTCCGTTGACCCGCAGGTCGTCGAGCGTCTTGAAGGACCACAGGCCATACAGCGCCATGCCGGCGGCGAACACGCCGATCATCAATCCGAAACGCTGCATGAGACGCAGGCGGGCAAGCAAGGCCATGGCCGACTCCTTTTTTTTGCGGGATGGGAGACAAAGCCGCCGGTTCGCGGTCGAAGCGGGATCAGGCTGCCGCGCCGGCTTTGCCATGATCATGAAACAGGGAATTGCCGATGCTCGCAATATGCCGCACGGCATCCCATGAACATGGACATGCCCAATCGGGTGCACGCCCGGTGCGGCAGCCTTGGCGCGCAGCAAGCCTGCGCGCATCGTGGAAGCAGCGAAATTTTGCCGTTGATCCATCTCATGTCACGGCGAACCAAGGCTGCTAAGGTGAAGTCATAAGAGCCTGTTCAGCATCTTTGTGGCATGTGCGTTCAAGCAGGAAGGGATGCAGTGCAAGGGCGAAGCAGGGGTTTCGAGCGGCATGCCGCTCGCCTGCGGAGCGGTACCGGCTTATCAGCCGGTACGCGCCCTGCAAGGGCGGCGCGCCGCTCAGGGTGGTCCCCTGCGCAAGCGCCGCAACGCCGCAATGCGCCCTTCCTGCTTGAACCCTTCGGGCAGCCACGGGAACCGGCCGCCTGCGTCGTTGCGGCTCCTTGCCGTAGCCCCGCTACGTCGCGTCGCCACGCCTAGCATTCGACCGGTTCGCGTGGCTGCGCACATGTCACAAAGATACTGAACAGGCTCTCACCGGACATAGCCATGCGCCGAACTCCCTTATACAGCCGTGCCAAGCGCACGCCCGACAACGCTATGCCGTCCGGGCCGGGTCAGCCGCGCGCCGGCGCCACCGCGGCGGGACCGCCGCAGCAACCGCAGCAACCCATTCAGCCGCCGGACCGCCCCTTTTCTTGGGCCGGCATGAAGCGGCGCTTCCCTTCCGGCGCCAACCTGCTGGCGGTCTTCGCCCTGCTGTCCATGCTGGGCGTATCGCTGGCCATGCGACAGCCGCATCAGCCGCTGACCCAGGCCGACATCGACGCCGCCGTCAAGCACACGCTGCAGAACACCATCCTGCCCTCGCCTGCCGTGCGCGCCTATCAGACCATTCTGCCGTCGGTGGTGCGCGTCACCAGCTTTGCCAAGAAGCATGGCGAGGAAAAGACGCCGTATGGCGTCGGCACCGGCGTGGTCATCGTCGACACCGGCGTCATCCTCACCAACCAGCATGTGGTGCAGGGCGCCGACCGCATCGAGCTCACTTTTTCCGACGGCACCAAGTCCGACGCCACCATCACCGGCATCCGGCCGGAGCATGACCTCGCCATCCTGCAGGCCAAGACCATCCCGGATGACCTGACCGCCGCCACCATGCGTTCCACCGGCGACCTCGCGCCCGGCGACCATGTGTTCGCCGTCGGCTTTCCGTTCGGCATCGGGCCGTCGGTATCGGCCGGCGTCGTCTCTGGCCTGCGGCGGCAGTTCGTTTCGCCGGAGGGTAAGGGCCTGCTCACCAACCTGATCCAGTTCGACGCCGCCGCCAATCCCGGCAATTCCGGCGGCCCCTTGGTCACGGCGGAGGGCGAGGTGGTGGGCATCGTCACCGCCATCCTCAATCCGACCGAACAGCGGGTCTTCGTCGGCATCGGCTTTGCCGTGCCGATCGAGAACGCAGCTTCCGCCGCCGGCATGCCGCCTTTCTAAACTTTCGCAAAGGATAGTATGGACGCCCAGGACGTGAATGGCAGGACCGATGTCGCCGCGCTGATGGAGCGCATCCTGTATGAGGTGAAGCGGGTGGTGGTCGGCCAGGACCGCTTCCTGGAGCGGGTGCTGGTGGCCATGCTGGCCCAGGGCCACCTGCTGGTGGAAGGCGTGCCCGGCCTGGCCAAGACGCTGACGGTGAAGACGCTGGCGCAGACCATCCGCGGCTCCTTCAAGCGCATCCAGTTCACGCCCGACCTGGTGCCGGCGGACCTGGTCGGCACGCGGGTCTACAACCAGAAGACCGGCGACTTCGCCACCTCGCTCGGCCCGGTGTTCGCCCACCTGCTGCTGGCCGACGAAATCAACCGCGCGCCGGCCAAGGTGCAGAGCGCGCTGCTGGAGGTCATGCAGGAGCGGCAGGTGACCATCGCCGGCCAGACGCACAAGGTGCCGGAGCCCTTCCTCGTCATGGCCACCCAGAACCCGATCGAGACCGAGGGCACCTATCCGCTGCCGGAAGCCCAGGTCGACCGCTTCATGATGAAGGTGCTGGTCGATTACCCGACCGACCAGGAAGAGTATGTGATCGTGGAGCGCATCACCGGCCCGGCGATCGACGTCATGCCGGTGGCCACCACCGAGCAGCTCTACGCGCTGCAGCAGGAGTGCCGGCAGGTGTATGTCGATCCGGCGCTGATCCAGTATGCGGTGAAGCTGGTCTCCGCCACCCGCACTCCGGCCAAGCATGGGATGAACGACCTGGCCCGCTTCATCGAATTCGGCGCCAGCCCGCGCGCCACCATCGGCCTGGTGGAAGGCGCGCGCGCCATGGCGCTGCTGCGCGGCCGCCGCTATGCCCTGGCGCAGGACATGACCGACATCGCCGCCGACGTGCTGCGGCATCGGGTGGTGCCGACTTACGAAGCCATGTCCGAAGGCGTGAGCTCCGACCAGATCGTCGGCCACATTCTTTCCAAGACCGCGGTGCCGGACAAGCCGCTCGCCACCCATGCCCAGCCCGCCGCCCCGGTCGCCTAAGCCTGCTCAGTCGCTTAGGCCTGCCCAGTCGCCCAGGCCTGAACAGCTGCTGCGCCACGTCGAGTGGACGGTACTGCGCCGGCTCGACGGCCTGCTGCAGGGCGACTACCGCACCCTGATGCGCGGCACCGGGCTGGACCTGGCCGACCTGCGCGAATACCAGCACGGCGACGACGTGCGCCACATCGACTGGAACGTCACCGCCCGCATGCAGTCGCCGTACATCCGGCAGTTCACCGAGGACCGGGAGATGACCGCCTGGTTCCTGCTCGACCTGTCGGCTTCGCTCGACTTCGGCTCCGGCGACGTCCGCAAGCGCAACCTGTCGGCCGGCTTCGTGGCGGCGCTGGCGCGCCTGCTGAGCAAGCACGGCAACCGCGTCGGCGCGGTGATCTACGGCGCCGGCGTCGAGCGCGTCATCCCGCCCGGCACCAGCCGGCGCCATGTGCTGTTCATGCTGGAGCAGATCAACCACCGGCCGGAGTCCACGCCGCACGGCGAAACCCGGCTGCTCGATCTGCTGCAGTCGGCCGGCAACCTGCTCAAGCGCCGCTCGACGGTGTTCGTCGTTTCCGACTTCATCAGCGAACCCGGCTGGGAAAAGGCGCTGGCCTGGCTGGCGCGCCGGCATGAGGTGCTGGCGGTGCACCTGTCCGATCCGCTCGAACGCGACCTGCCCGACCTCGGCCTGCTGACGCTGGAAGACGCCGAAAGCGGCGAGCAGCTGCTGGTCGACACCCACGACCCCGCCTTCCGCAACCGCCTGACGCGGCTGGCCGACGAGCGCGAAGCCATGCTGCTGCAAGGCCTGGCCTCGGCCGGCGTCGACGCGCTGGAACTGTCCACCGATGACGACCTGTTCGAATCGCTGCTGCGCTTCGTCGAGCTGCGCAAGCAGCGCCTGCGCAGCCAGGGCGGCGGCCTGAGCGGCCCGCGCGGCAAGTTCGCTCGTCATCTGCTTCCCGTATCCCAGGAGTCGGCATGAAATTCCTCTGGCCCGAAATGTTCTGGCTGCTGCCGCTGTTGCCCGGCCTGATCTGGCTTTATCTCTGGATGCTCAAGCGCCGCAAGAAGCTGGCGGTGCGCTACGCCAGCCTCGGCCTGGTGAAGCAGGCGATGAACGGCCAGTCGCGCTGGAAGCGGCATGTGCCGCCGGCGCTGCTGCTGTTCGGCATCACCGCCATGCTGCTGGCGGCGAGCCGGCCGACCGCGGTCATCACCCTGCCCTCGCAGCAGCAGACCATCATGCTGGCGATGGACGTGTCCGGCAGCATGCGCGCCACCGACGTGCAGCCGAACCGGCTGGTGGCGGCGCAGAACGCGGCCAAGGCCTTCATCGAGGAACTGCCGTCGAAGGTCAAGGTCGGCATCGTCGCCTTCGCCGGCACCGCCGCCGTGGTGCAGCCGCCGACCCTGTCGCACGACGATCTGTACGCCGCCATCGACCGCTTCCAGCTGCAGCGCGGCACCGCCATCGGCAGCGGCCTGGTGCTGTCGCTGGCGACGCTGTTTCCGGAGGCCGGCATCGACCTCAGCGACATGACCTACGAACGGCCCGACGCGCGCGCCCAGCCGCTCGGCGCGCGCGGCAGGAACAAGGATCCGAAGAACGATTTCCGCCCGGTGCCGCCCGGCTCCAACAATTCATTCGCCATCATCCTGCTCACCGATGGCCAGCAGACCACCGGCATCGACACCATGGAAGCGGCGCGCATGGCGGCCGAACGCGGCGTGCGCGTCTACACCGTCGGCATCGGCACGGTGGAAGGCGAGACCATCGGTTTCGAAGGCTGGTCGATGCGGGTGCGGCTGGACGAGGACACCCTGAAGCAGGTGTCCGGCGCCACCCAGGGCACCTATTTCTACGCCGGCACCGCCGAGGAATTGAAGAAGGTCTACCAGACGCTCAGCTCGCGCCTGGTGATGGAAAAGCGCGAGACCGAGATCTCCGGCCTGTTCGCGCTGGTGGGCGCGCTGTTCGCCATCGCGGCGGCGGGACTTTCGCTGCTGTGGTTCAACCGGGTGGTGTGAGCGCCTGGTCAGGCGCCGAAGCCGCCCTTCTCGTCCGCAGCGGGCCGTTCGGCCCGCATGCCTCTCCTGCCGACTCCGCGCCATCGGGCGTTCGCGCAAGATGGCCGTATTCGAGGAGGTCCCATGTGGAGCAAGAAAGCCAGTGAACTGGACTGGGTGCCGGCCAGGGAAGGGGTGTCGCGCGCCGTCTACCGCGATCATCCTGCGGGCGGCCGGACCTACCTGGTGCGGCTGGCGGCCGGCACGACTTCCGGCGCCCACCGCCACGGCGCCGAGGAAGAGGTGCTGGTGCTGGAAGGCCGGGTCGACATCGGCGGCCATGTCCTGGTAAAGGGCGATTTCATCTACACCGAAGGCGGCGAGGTGCACGACGTGCAGGCGCTGGAAGATGCGCTGATCCTGGTCTCCACCAGCAAGCCGATCGAATTCATCTGACCCTGTCGTTTCATGCGGCCGCCAGCGCCGGCCGCGGCCGGCGCGGCATGCTGATTTCGAAGGTGGTGCCCCGCGCCTGCTCGGAACTTACGCTCAGCCGGCCGCCGTGGGCATCGACGAACTGCTTCACGATGTAGAGCCCGAGGCCGAGCCCGGCGGCATCATGCTGGGCGCGCTCGCCGGAGCGGAAAGGCTCGAACATGTTGTCCAGCACCGCCGGCGGAATCGTGCCCCGGTTGTTGATGCGGATGCTGACCGAGGCCGCCTCGCGGCCGTCGATGCCCACCTGCACCCCGGCCGCCGCGTCGCCGTGCTGGAAGGCGTTGCCCATCAGGTTGGAAAATACCTGTGCCATGCGGTCGGCGTCGAATTGCGCGTTCGGATCGCCCTCCACCTCGATGCGGATGCGCGGCGGCTGGTCGGCCGGCTCCAGTTCTTCGGCGATGCGCTGGCACAGCCGGCCGTAATCGTTGGCGGCCAGATGCAGTTCCAGCCGGCCGGCGCGGATGCGGGCCACGTCCAGGAGCTGATTGATCAGGCCCTCCATGCGCTGTGCGCTGGACTGGATGCGGTTGGCGGTGGCCAGCACCTTGGGCTGGTCGGTGATGCGGCGGATCAGCTCGGTGCCGTTGAGCACCGCCGCCAGCGGATTGCGCAGGTCATGGCCGAGCACCGCGGTGAACATTTCGTTGAGCCGCAGCGCCTCGCGCAATTCCTCCAGCTGCCGCGAGATCTGCTTCTTCTGCGCGTACATTTCCACGAACACTTCCACCTTGCTGCGCAGGACCGCCGGATCGAAGGGCTTGAGCAGGAAGTCCACCGCGCCGGCCTGGTAGCCGTGGAAGATGCGGTGCGGGTCGTGGATGGCGGCGGTGAGGAAGATCAGCGGCACCGCGCGGGTGCGGCCGTTACCGCGGATGAGCTCGGCCAGCTCGAAGCCATCCATCTGCGGCATCTGCACGTCCACCAGTGCCAGCGCCACTTCCTCCACCAGCAGGATCTCCAGCGCTTCCAGGCCGGAAGCGGCCTTCAGCACGCGGATGCCGGAGCGGGCCAGCAAGGCCTCCATCGCCACCAGGTTCTGCGGCACGTCGTCCACCACCAGGATGTTCACGGCGTCTTTCGCGGCATCATTCATGTTGTGCCTCTCCCTTTTTTCTGCGGATGGGCGTGCCCGCCCAGACCCTCCGCGATTTGTTCCAGTGTCAGCACGGCGTCGGCGCCGGCTTCGGCGATGGCCGATGCCGGCATCAGGCTGGCCTGCGCCTGCCGCGGGTCCTGCACCCAGGCGGTGCCGCCGAAGCGGCGCACCGTCTGCAGGCCGGCGCTGCCGTCGTTGTTGGCGCCGGTGAGCACGATGGCCAGCAGCCGCTCGCCATAGGCCAGCGCCGCCGACTCGAACAGCAGGTCGATCGACGGCCGCGAATACTGCACCGGCTCGTCGCGCGACAGCGCCAGCCGCCGGTCCGGCTCCACCAGCAAGTGGTAGTCCGGCACCGCCAGATAGACGGTGTCCGGCTGCAGCGGCTCCTTGTCTTCCGCCTCCTTCACCCGCAGCGGACAGCGCCGCGCCATCAGCGCCGGCAACAGGCTGTCCCGGCCCGGCGGCAGGTGCATCACGACCATCACCGGCTTGCCGAAGCGGGCCGGCAGCGCATGCGCCAGCTGGGTCAGCGCATCCACGCCGCCGGCGGAGGCGCCGATCACCACCGCGTCGAAGTCGCGCGCCATGGTTGTGGTCGTCATAGGCGCTGGTAGATCTTTTCCATCGGGGCGATGGCCCGGAATTGATGCGCATGCGCCGAATAGCGCAGGTTTTCCTTCGGCCCGATGCCCAAAAAGCCGCGATGCACCAGCGCCTCGTGGAACAGCCCGAGCGCCCGGTCCTGCAGTTCGCGGTTGAAGTAGATCAGTACATTGCGGCAGGAGACGAGCTGCACTTCCGAGAACACGCCGTCGGTGGCCAGGCTGTGGTCGGCGAACACGATCTGTCGCTTGAGCGCCGGCTGGAAGCGCACGCCGTCATAGGCGGCGCTGTAGTACTCGGAGAGCGACTTGCGGCCGCCGGCGCGCTGGTAATTGAGGGTGAACTGCGGGATGCGCTCCAGCGGATAGATGCCGGCTTCGGCCGCCTTGAGCGCTTCCGGGTTGATGTCGGTGGCGTAGATCAGGGTGCGCTCCAGCAGCTCTTCCTCGGCCAGCAGGATGGCGAGCGACCAGACTTCCTCGCCGGTGCTGCAGCCGGCCACCCAGATCTTGAGCGAGGGGTAGGTGCGCAGCACCGGCAGCACATGCTCCCGCAGCGCGCGGAAGTACTCCGGATCGCGGAACATCTCGCTCACCTGCACGGTGAAGTACTGCAGCATCTGCGAGAACACTTCCGGCTCGTGCAGCACCTTGTCCTGCAGCTGGGACAGCGTCCTGCAGTCGAACTTGTCCATCGCCTGCTGCATGCGCCGCCGCAGCGAGGCGACGGTGTACTGGCGGAAGTCGTGCTGGTAGCGCAGGTAGACCGCCTCCAGCAGCAGCTTCAGTTCTATGTCGAAAACCGGTTCCATCGATGGCCTTGTCCGTTCCCTCTTCCGTGCATCTTACTTCGGCATCCACACCCGGCACAGCGATACCAGCTGGTCGACATCGATCGGCTTGGCGATGTAGTCGTTGGCGCCGGCGTCGAGGCAGCTCCTGCGGTCGTCCGGCATCGCCTTCGCCGTCAGCGCGATGACGGGCAGCTTGGCGAAGGCCGGCAGCTTGCGGATCTCGCGGATGGCGGTCAGGCCATCCATCTCCGGCATCATCAGGTCCATCAGCACCAGGTCGATGGCGCCGTCTTCCTGCTTCAGCCTGTCCAGCGCCTCGCGGCCGTTGCGGGTGATCACCAGCGTCGCGCCGAGCGGCTCGAAGATGCTGGAGAGCGCGAACACGTTGCGCACGTCATCCTCCGCCACCAGGATGCGCCGGTTCTCGAAGATCGCCTCGCGCTGGCGCGCCTGCTTCAGCAGCTTCTGCTGGTCGGCCGGCAGCGACGATTCCACCTTGTGCAGGAACAGCGTCACCTCGTCCAGCAAGCGCTCCGGCGAACGGGCGCCCTTGATGATGATGGAGCGCGAATAGCGGCGCAGCTTCTGCTCCTCTTCCCGCGTCAGCAGGCGGCCGGTGTAGACGATCACCGGCGGGAACGCATGCCGGCCGCTCTGCGCGATGTTCTCCAGCAGGTCGTAGCCGGTGCCGTCGGGCAGCACCAGGTCCATCACCATGCAGTCGAAGGTCATGGCCGAGAGATGCTGCAGCGCCTCGGCCACGGTGCCGGCGATGGTGATCTGCACGTCGTCGGCGGCCAGCATCGCCGCCAGGCTCTCGCGCATGCTGGCATTGTCTTCCACGATCAGCAGATGGCGCACCCGGCTTTGCAGCCGCTGCTCCAGCTTGCCGATGGCATCCACCAGCTCATCGCGCGCCACCGGCTTGAGCGCATAGCCGACCGCGCCCAGCTCCAGCGCGCTCTGCGCGTAGTCGCCGGCGGAGATCACATGCACCGGCAGGTGCCGGGTGGCCGGATCGCGCTTGAGCTTCTCCAGCACCGACAGCCCGGACTGGTCCGGCAGGCCGACGTCGAGCAGGATGGCGTCGGGGCGGGATTCGCGCGCCAGCCGCACCGCCTCGTTGCCGTTGAGCGCATGCAGGCAGTCGAAGCCCATTTCGTGCGCCAGGTCGCACAGCACGTCGGCGAAGTTGAGATCGTCTTCCACCACCAGGATCAGGCGCTCATGGCGCCGCTCGGCGCGGTCGTCCATCACCGGCGAGGCGGCGGGCGCCGGCGCCAGCTGGGTGGCGCTCGATGCGGCCGCGAACGCCATCGCGGGCGCCGGTGCAGGTACTGGTGCAGGTGCCGGCGCCGGCAGCGGCGCCAGCGTGGCCGGCAGCTGGATGATCGCCGGGTCGAGCTGCGCCGGAATCTCCAGGCTGAAGGTGCTGCCCAGGCCCGTGCTGCTCTCGACGCGTATGCCGCCGCCCAGCAGCCGCGCCAGCTGGCGCGAGATCGACAGGCCGAGGCCGGTGCCGCCGTAGGTCCGGCTGGTGCTGCCGTCGGCCTGGCGGAAGGCTTCGAAGATCACTTCCTGCTGGTGCGCCGGGATGCCGATGCCGGTGTCGCGCACCGCGAAATTCAAACGGCCGCTCGGCAGCAGCGACACTTGCAGCGCCACCTCGCCATGTTCGGTGAACTTGAAGGCATTGGACAGCAGGTTCTTCAGCACCTGCTGCAGGCGCTGGCTGTCGGTGACGATATTGCGCGGCACGTCGGAAGCGGCTTCGGCACGGAAGGCGAGGCGCTTCTGCCGCGCCACCGGCTCGAAGATCTGGCGCAGCTGGTCGAGCACGCTGGCCACCGACACCGGCTCCGGCTGGATGTCGATCTGGCCGGCTTCGATCTTCGACAGGTCCAGGATGTCGTTGATCAGCGCCAGCAGGTCCTGGTTGGCGGAATGGATGGTGCGGGCATAGCGCACCTGGTCATCGTTGAGGTTGCCGGGCTTGTTGTCGGCCAGCATCTGCGACAGGATCAGCGAGCTGTTGAGCGGCGTGCGCAGCTCATGCGACATGTTGGCCAGGAACTCCGACTTGTAGCGGTTGGCGCGCTCCAGCTCGATCGCATTGGCTTCCAGCCTGGCCTGCGCCGTCAGCAAATCCTGCTTCTGCTGCTCCAGCATCTGGGTGCGTTCTTCCAGCTGCACGTTGGACTGCTCAAGTTCGCTTTGCTGGATCTCGAGCTGCGACTGCGACTCCTGCAGCGCCCGGCCCTGTTCCTGCAGCTCCTCGTTGGTCACGCGCAGCTCTTCCTGCTGGCTCTGCAGCTGCTCGCTCTGGCGCTGGGTCTCCGCCAGCAGCTGCCGCAGGTTGTTGCGGTACTGGGCGGAGCGCAGGGCGACGCCGATCTTGTCGCTCACCAGGCCGAGCAGGGCCTTCTCCCGCTCCAGTTGCGCCGCGCCGCGGGCGAAGCCCAGCTCCAGCACGCCGACGACCCGGCCTTCCGCCCGCAGCGGCGCCAGCAGCAGCGCCTGCGGCTGGGCCGCGCCGGTGCCGGAGCTGATGCGCAGGTAGCCCGGCGGCAGGTCGCCCACTACCTGGACGTCGGTCTCGCGCGCCGCCTGCCCGGCCAGGCCCTGGCCGATGCGCAGCGCCTGGCCGGCATCGGGCAGCGGATCGAGCGCATAGCCGGCTGCCGGCATCAATCGGTTGCCATCGGCCACATGGAGCATGCCGACCTGGGCGTCGAGATAATGGGCCGCGCTGCGCATCAGGTTGGCACCGAGGGTGTCGATGTCGTCCTCGCCCATGAGGCTGCGGGTCACTTCGGTGCGGCCCTGTTCCAGCCACAGCAGGTGGGCGGCGCGCAGACGTTCGATGATCACGGAGCGCACCAGAGCGGCGACGATGAAGATCGACGTGACGCCGAACAGGCGGTTGACCGCGCCGACGGTGAAACTGGTACTTCCCGGCGGCGACACGAACAGGCCGATGATCACCAGCACCGTCTGGATCAGGCCGACGATGAAGGGCAGACGCGCATAGGGCTGCATCATGCACAGCACCACCGGCACGATGTAGAACACCCAGACGGCGACGCCGAGCGGCGTGACCCAGTCGATGGCGAATACCAGGGCGCTGATGCCGGCGATCAGCGCATATACGAAGATGGCGTCTTTGTCTCTGAAGAACATGGATGGGATTTGGGAAGGCCAGCAGCGCGGGCGGATTGCCGGCGGGGTGTGCTGTGCCGATTGTAAGTCGCAGCCCCGGTGTCCGAGGCCAGAATGGTCAAGCCGTCCGCCGTTCAGGCGCCGGCACGGCGGGCATCGGGCGCCGCGCCTGCGGACGGTGGATCGGCAAGGGCATGCGGGTCTCCGTATCGTTGTCGTGCCCGCTATTGTAATTTCACCCTTGGAACGGCGCTGGCTCCAGGAGTTCCGGAAAACATGTCCTGCATGACATATTGATCATGCGCGTTCCCGGGCCGGCGGCTTACAGGCCGAGCGACTTGCCGGCCCCGAGCAGAGTCATCACGCCCAGCACGGCGAAGATGCCGGCGGCGATGCCGTGCACCAGCTTCACCGGCATGCGGTGCGCCAGCCGGCCGCCGAGCAGCACCGCCGGGACGTTGGCGATCATCATGCCGGCGGTGGTGCCGGCCACCACGGCGAGGAAGGCGTGGTATTGCGCCGCCAGCGCCACCGTTGCCACCTGGGTCTTGTCGCCCATCTCGGCGAGGAAGAAGGCGATCAGGGTGGTGGTGAAGATGCCGGCATGGGCCAGCTTCGCGTCATCCACGTCGAACTTGTCGGGGATCAGCGTCCAGGCCGCCATGCCGATGAAGGACAGGCCCAGCACCCAGCGCAGGGTTTGCGGCTGCATCAGGGAGGTGATCCAGGCGCCGAGCGCGCCGGCGAGGCCGTGGTTGAACAGCGTGGCAACGAGGATGCCGAGGATGATGGGCACCGGCTTGCGGAATTTGGCGGCGAGGATGAAGGCCAGCAGCTGGGTCTTGTCGCCGATTTCGGCGAGCGCCACGATGCCGGTGGAGATGAGGAAAGCTTCCAAGGTATGCTCCGGGCCGGATAGAACCGATGACCATGCGCCCCTCCGGCCCAAGCGGAGGCGACATGGTCAAAGGTCTTGCCAAGCCATGCCCGCCGGTGGCGGGCATCGGAACCGCTTGCGCCATGACCGCGACCGGCCAAGTGTGTTGACGCAAGCCCCCGCGATGGCGCGGGGCGGCTACTCCCCAATGACGACGCGCATCTTACCCGATGAGGCTGCGATTGGAAAGCGGTTCCCGCCCGCTCAGCGCTTGCCGAGCTGACCGGCCAGCCAGGGCAGCGCCTGCTCCGCCGGCGCATCCACCTTGAAGTTCAGCAGGTCGTCGGCCCGGGTCTTGCCGAAGTTGACGGCGACGATGGGCTTGCCCTGCTCCGCCGCCATGCGGCAAAGACGGAAGCTTGACAGCACCATCAGCGAGGAACCGGCGACCAGCAGCGCATCGGCCGCCTCCATCGCCAGGCGCGCCTGTTCGGCGCGAATGGCCGGCACGCCGTCGCCGAAGAACACCACGTCCGGCTTGAGCAGGCCGTCGCAGTGCGGGCAAGCCGGCACGCGGAAGTCGTCCAGCAGTTCCGGTTCGAGATGGGCATCGCCATCCGGCGCCGGCAGCGCGGCGGCGCCGGCCAGATGCGGATTGGCCTGTTCCAGCCAGACTTGCATGCGCGCTCGCTCGAAGCGGCTGCCGCAGGCGCTGCAGCCGATCCAGTGGATGTTGCCATGCAGCTCGGTCAGCCGGCGGCTGCCGGCGCGGCCATGCAGGCCATCCACGTTCTGTGTCACCACCGCCGATATCCATCCGCGCGCTTCCAGTTCGGCGATGGCGCGGTGGGCTGCATTCGGCTGCGCCTGCGCCAGGCGCGGCCAGCCGACCATGCTGCGCGCCCAGTAGCGCTTGCGCACGGCTTCCTGGGCGATGAAGTCGGGCCCCTGGATCGGCGCGCGGCCGCGGCGCACGCCATCGCGGTCGCGGTAGTCGGGAATGCCGGACGCGGTGCTGACGCCGGCGCCCGTGAGCAGCAGCAGGCCGGGGTGGCGTTGCGCGAAATCGGCGAGGCGGGACAGGTCTGCCGGGGCGGCAAGGGCATTCATGAGGCGTAGGCGCGGACTGTTGCGGGCACTTATGGAACGGGTCGCCCGGCTGCGGGAGCGGGGCGGACAGCGCATCAGTCTAGCAGCTTGGTCCCGGTGCCGCCTGACGCCGGCGCGCGCCGCCCGTTCAGCCGGCGTCCTTGGCGGCGTCGCCGCGGGCCGAAGGCTCGACGCCGGGTTCGCGCCGCATCGAGACGAAATCCTGCAGCCGCAGGATCAATCCGGTCTCGGCGAAGTCGCCGATGGCGTCGCCGCCGCCGAAGCTTTCGCGCCGATCCAGCAGCCGCCCCACATCCGCCGTTTCTTCCGCCACCACGATGCCGGGGCGCTGGCCCAGCCACTTCGCCGTCGCCAGCTGGTGATCGTTGCGGTGTTCGCCGAGCGCCGCGCGGCGCGGCAGCATGAGGATGGACTTGCGGTACTTCAGCGCCGTCAGGATGGAGCCCATGCCGGCATGCGACACGATCAGGCTGGCACGGCGGAAGTGGTTGTCGGCGGCTTCCGGGGTGAGGTAGTCGGCATGGCGGAAATGCAGCGGCTTGTAGTCGCCGGCGCCAATCTGGCCGAACAGCTCCACCTCCGGATTGAGCGCCGCCCAGTCGTCCACCGCCGCCACCAGCCGGTCGAAGGGCAGCTGCGTGCCCACGGTCAGGAAGATCATAGGACGCCTCCCCAGTACTCCGGGCCTTCCGGGCGCGCCAGGTGCGGCCACTGGGTGAGCCAGAGATTGGCGAAGTGGCGCGCGAAGCGGCCCGATACCGACAGCTTCTCCGAGTTGGCGATGCTGTCGATCCAGATCGTTCGGGCGCCCACCAGGCGGCCGAACAGGATGGCGGCGAATCCCGGCGCCGCGCCGGTGGAGATGACCACGTTCGGCCGCAATCGCACGATGTGCAGGAACACCTGCAGGAACATGCGCGCCAGGCGGGATTTTTCCTTCAGGTTGGCGTCGGTCACCGTCACCAGGCCGGTGCCGACATCCCTGGCATAGGCGGCGCTGGTGGTCATGTAGGTGACCTGGTGCTGCTCGAAGGCGGGGCGCAGCCGCAGCAGCTGCACCCAGTGGCCGCCGCCTGAAGCGACCGCGAGTATTCTCGTCTGTGAGCGGGTCATGCTGATCCTCCTGATTAGGGCTGGTTGGGGGCGAAAAAGCGGGAAAGCGCGGGCAAAAGGCGGCCCGGTCCGCTCGCGGCGGACGGTTGTTTTGCCGGGTCGGGAATCGGCTGCCGCTGCGGGCAGCGCGGGGCTAGGGCGGCGCGGGCTGTCTCATCGGGCGGTCTCCTTGCGAGGCGATAGCGGCGCAAAACTGGCCGCAAGCCAGGCGCCGGGCGCGGCGGCCATGGCGACGATCAGGGCGGTGCGCTGGCGCGGCGGCTTCAGCGCCGGCGCGGTGGCCAGCGTTACCTGGAAGGCTTCCGAGCCGGACAGGCGCAGCGAGAACGGCTTGCCGGCGCAGTCGAGCCGAACCTGCCACGACCGGTCCGGCGGCCAGGAGCGGCTGGGCGTCAGATAGGAAAACCCCGGCGCAGCGGGCAGCGGCGCCGGATCGACGGCCGCGGCGGGCGCATCGGACGCCATGCAGTCGCTGTGATACACCATGCCGACGCTGGTGCCGGCGGCGTTTGCCGCCGGCGAGGCAGGGTTGAATTCGAGGCGGTCTTCCAGCGCGCCCTCGCGCACGGCGAGGCGCCGCCGCACCTTCACGCCATACTGGAAGGATTTGTAGCTGGCGTCGATGGCCTGCGCGCCGGCGCTGGACTCTGCCGCCGCGGCGAACCAGTTGCTGGTGCCCTGATAGTTGACCAGCGGCGTGTTCTTGGCCGCCGCCAGCTTGTAGAACAGGCGGTGCAGCTCGGAGCCATAGGCCGGCGTGGCGGAATTGCGCAGCAGCCAGGTATCGCCATGCTTGAGCTCCACGGTCAAGCCATCCTGATGGGCGTGGAAGCGCGCGCCCTGGCCGATGCGCAGCAGCGCCTGCCACTCGCCGCTGCGCAGGTAAAGCGACTTCAGCCCCGGCGCTTCGTGCGTCGCCAGCTGCTTCGCTTCAGGCAGTGGATCCAGCCCGACCCGCTGCGCATCGGGCGGGTCGAGCAGCAGGTCCCAGTCCGGCTGGGCCAGCGCCAGCCGCACCCCGGCCGCCGTCGGCAGCAGCCGCCGCACGGCGCGCGTCATGGTGTCGTCGGGCAGGCGCAGGGTGTTGTTGGCATCGTTGATCAGCGGCGTGTCGCCGCCGTCGAACTGCACCGTGAACGGGCTGAGAAAGAGGCCGCGCAGCGCCGGGGCCAGCGGCGCGAATTCCGCCAGCCTGCCGCGCAGCGCCGCCGCCAGCAGCGCCTCGTTCAGCGCCTGCGCCACGTAGTACTGGTAGCTCAGCGACAGCTCGAACCAGAAGCCATCGTCCGACATGCCCTGCTGCAGCAGGCGCGACAGCGACCAGGGTCCGCGCAGCGCCTGATCCATGGCCTCTTCCTGGCCGCACTCCATGCCGGCGATGGCGACGGCGGCGCTATGCCAGACGGCGATGTTGTGCACCTCCTTCTGCGCCGCCGCCAGCCGGCGCGCCATCGGCAGCAGCAGGCTGTCGCACCAGCGGCGCGGCTGCTGCGCATCCGCCATCGGCCGCAGCAGCCGCACGGTGTCGGCCAGCAGCGGCATCATGGTGGCTTCGTCGAGCAGCTGGGCGAACAGCACCGGCGCATCCGGCGCCCTGCCGGCGGCGCGCCGCTCGTAAAGGCGCGCATACAAGTCGAGCTGCCGGCCCGCCCATTCGGCATGGCGCCGTTCGCCGGTCAGGGTGGCCAGTCGCGCGGCCGCGCGCAGCATGCGCATGTGGTGCTGGCGCTGCAGGGCGAGGCAGCCGCGCCAGCTGCGCGATTCGCGCGGCGCGGCGGCATTGCAGTCGGTGGCCGGCGTCCAGGCGCTGAAGGCCCCGGTGCGCGCATCCTGGAAGTCATGGATCCAGCCGGCGCTCCAGTCCTCGCTGTCGCGCGGTGCGGCCATCCATGCGGCCAGCGCTTCCCGCTCCCGCTGCAGCCAGCGGCGCCAGTCCTCGTCCTGCGCCACCTTGCGCCGCGCCGCCTCCCATTGCTCATGGGGCTGGCGCAGCGCCGGCTCGGCATTTGCGGGCATGCTCAGCAAGGCCGGCAGCAGCAAGGCGGGAAGTGAACGCTTCAGGCTCATGGCTGCCTCGCCCGGGCAGCCTGCACTAGGGCGCCGATGCGCGGCCGCGCCACCGCCGCCAGCACCAGCCCGTAGACGCCGATCGATATCGCGCCCAGGCAGAACAGCCGTGCCGGCGCCGGCCATGCCGCCATGGCTTCCCAGGCGCGCCATGCGCTGCCGGCGCTCCAGGCTGCCAGCGCCGCCAGCAGCGGCGGCCAGACCTGGCGCAGCCAGTCGACAGGCTCGGCGCCGATCACCCGCCGCACCCGCCACAGGCTCAGCGGCGTCAGCAGCGCCTGTGAAACCGCATAGGTCCAGGCAACCGCCGCCAGGCCCCGGTCGTGGACGGCCAGCACGCAGGCCAGGGCGACGGCGGCGCGGACGCCGCCGAGCAGCATCGAACTGCCGGGGCGGCCGGCGGCGTTCAGCGCCGCCGTGTCGAACTGCTGCAGCACCTGCAGCGCGCCAAGCAGTGCGAACGGCGTCAGTACCGCCGCGCTGTCGGCCCATCCGGGACCGAAGGCGATGGCGCACGCTTCCGGCGCCGCCGCCGCCAGGACGATCCAGGCCGGCGTCGCCGCCAGCGCCACATGGCCGACGGCGTCGAGATAGCTCTGGCGCAGCCGGGCCGGCTCGGCCGCCAGGCGGGCGAAGCCGGACTGCGCGACGTCCACCAGCGCCGCGCCGAGCAATTGCAGGCAAATGTAGTGGATCTTGGTGCCGACCGCATACAGGCCCAGGGCGGCGGCGCCGAGCTTGGCGGCGATCAGCAGCTCCACGCCGCGGGTGCCGCCATATTCCAGCAGGCGCATGCCGGTGACGCGGGAGCCGAAGCGGAACAGGCCGGGAAGCGCCGTCCAGTCGGGCCGCGCGAGGCGATGCCGGTCGGCGCTGGTCCACAACAACAGCAGGTTCAGGACGGCGGCCAGCAGCAGCTGCGCCACCAGCGCCCACACGCCGTATCCCATCGCCGCCAGCGCCACGCCGAGGGCGCCGCTGGCGATGGTGGAGACCAGGGTACGCAGCGCCAGCAGGCGGAAGCGCAGCTCGCGCCGGGCCCAGGCTTCCTGGCTGTAGCCCCCGGCGGAAAACAGCAGCGTCAGGCCGGCGGCTTGCAGCACGGGCGCCAGTCCCGGCAGCGCCATCCAGCGCTCGACCGGGCCGCCGGCCAGCCACAGCAGCACCGCCAGCGCCGCGCCGGTGATCCCATTGGCCAGCAGCACCGCCGACAGCTGCGCCGGCCCGACCTCGCGCCGCTGCACCACCGCCTGCACCATGCCCTGGTCGGCCACGATGTCGCTCAGCACCAGCAGCGCGAAGGCGGCGGAGAACAGGCCCATTTCCGCCGGCGTCAGCAGCCGCGCCAGCTGGAAATAGATGACGAAGCCGGCCAGCCGGCCGCCCCAGGTGCGGCACAAGGACCAAAGCACGCTGGCGGTCATGCTAGGACTGGTCGGCGGCGCCATGGTGCATTCCTTCGACCAAGTGCGGTTCCGCCTCCAGGGTGAACGCGGTTCCCGGGTCCGGCAGGCGCCAGCCCAGCCACCCGGCGCGCAGCCCGCTGCGCCATTCGCGCCAGCCGAGTTCGCGGCCGGCCAGCAGGGCGAGCCCGACCAGCAGCTTGCGCGCCGCCTGGCCGGCCATCATGGGCTGGCGGCGGGCGGCGCGGGCGAGCGCGAACAGGCTGCCGGCGTAGTAACGCGAGCGCACCCAGGCAAGGCGGTCGCGGTGGCCGACCAGGATTTCATCGCTGATCAGCGCCCGTTCCGGCCGGCAGCCGTCGCTGCGCAGCGCATAATCGAGATCCTCGCCGCCGTTGATGGCCGCGCCCAGTCCCAGCCGCTCGTCGAAGAAGCCGGTGCGCAGCGCCGCCGAGGCGCGCAGCATCAGGGTGTTGGAAGAGACCCGGCGCACCATTTCGCCGCGGCTTTCCGCCGGTCGGAAGGCAGGATCGGCGCCGAGCGGGCTCAGGTCCAGCGGCGCGCTGCCGTAGCGGCAGGTGATGAGGTCGACGTGCGGATGGCAGGCGAACAGCAGGCTGAGTTCGAGCAGCAGCTGCGGCGGATACCAGGCATCGTCATCCGGGAAGGCGACCCAGGCGGCGTGCTGCAGCGCCTTGTCGCGCAGCGCCTGCGCCAGCATCAGGTTGCGCGCCCGGGACAGGGGCAGGCGTGCCGCCGCCGTCATGAAGCGCGGCGCATGCCAGTCATCGCCCAGCAGCGGCGGCGGCACGCCGTCGGCGGCGCGCTGCAGCAGCACGTAGTGGATGATCGACAGCCCGTCCTCCGTCACCGCCCGGCGCACGCTGGCCAGCAGCCGCTGCAGATCGTCCAGCCGGCCGGAGCCGAGGTCGCAGGTGGTGAACAGCACCGCATCGCAGCGTCGGGCCGAAGGCAGGGTTGGGGAAAATGGCATGGCTTGGCTCATGGCTCAGTCCAGTCCGTGTTCGGCCACGTGGCGCGCCTGCACCCGGTCGGCATCCCGCATGCGGCCATAGCGGCCGACCTCGATGCCGCGCCGCAGGATGCGGGCCGGGTTGCCGGCAACGACGCAGCCCGGCGGCACGTCGCGGGTGACCACCGAGCCGGCGCCGACGATGGCGCCGTCGCCGATCTGCACGCCCGGCAGCAGGATGCTGCGGGCGCCGATGAAGCAGTTGCGGCCGACGCGGGTATGCAGGCGCACGCCGCGCGTCAAGTCGTGGGTCAGCAGCGCCGCGTCGAAGGCGAGATAGCTGTGGGCGCCGACATGCACGCCGCGCGGATTGGTCTTGTCGAAGCGGGTCGAGAGCGAGAATTCGCAGCTCGGATGCAGGTCCATGCCGAACAGCCGCACGTAGCATTGGCGCTTGGCTTCGACCAGCAGGCGGCGCAGCAGGGAAAGATGGGCAAATCGGAGTCGCATGCCAGCCTCAGCTCAGGTAACGGTGGAGGATGCAGGTGCGCGGCGAGAGGCCGAGCAGCCACTTGACCAGCACCGGCCCGAACAGGCCGGCGGTAAAGGTGACCAGCAGCAGCGGCACGAACTGCCACGGTTGATAGGCAGCCACCCGCAAGAACGCCGCCTTGGCCACGCCCACGGCCATGACGTTGAGCAGGTAGATCGCCATCGAGTGGCGGCCGCAGAAGGCCAGCAGCCGCAGCGCCATCGCGCCGAGCAGCGGCAGCAGGCGCGGCAGCGCCAGGCAGGCCAGCAGCCCGCATACCGGCAGGCCGACCAGGCGGTTGAACGGCAGGGCCAGCAACGTCAGGAACAGCAGCATCAGCGGCAGCGCATGGCGCGCGGAGGGCAGCTCCAGATAGCGCCAGGACTGGGCCACGGCGCCGGCGGCGAAGAAAAGATAGAAGCCGGTGAGGCGGTTGGCGAAGGCGATGTCCGGCACGGGCAGGGGATACAGGCAGGCGGCGAAGACCAGCAGCAGCAGGCGGTTGTTTTCCAGGCGGCGGTACAGCGCCGGCGTGACGCAGCAGAACACGAACAGCGCCAGCAGGAACCAGACCGTCTGCACCGGGCTCTGCTCGGTATTGACGAGCAGCGACAGCAGCGCCTCTTTCCAGCCGGCCGGCGCCTCGTCCACATACAGGCGCGAGCGCAGCAGCAGCTTCGCCGCCAGGCTGATGAAGGCAATCGCGAAGAACGGCACCAGCAGCCGGTTGGCGCGCCGCCGCAGGTAATGCCGGAGATCCTTTCCCTGATTCTCATGGGCGCCGGTGTGGAAGAACAGATAGCCGCTGACGAACATCAGCAGCGGCATGTGGAACAGGTAGACCTTGAACTTGAACACGCTGTACCAGAGCGGCTCGCCCAGCGTCTGGTATTTCACCAGATGGGCCGCCACCACCAGCATGATGCCCAGGCCCTTGAGCTGCTGCGCCGCGTCCAGCATGGCGCGGCCGGACGGTGCCGGGCGGACGAAAGCCGGCGCGTCAGGCTGCACGGCCGTCTCCTTGCGCGCCGAGAAAGGGCGAACCCAGGCTCAGCGCCAGCGGAATGAACAGGGTATAGCTGAGATACAGCACGTTGTCGGTGGCGGCGTAGAGGAAATACAGCGCCAGCACCGCGAGGCAGCAGCAGCGGCCGGCGGCGCCGGGGGCGCGCAACGCGGCCACGAAGATCAGCAGCAGCCCGGCAAGGAAGACCGCTTCGCCTGGATAGCCCAGTTCCACCAGCAGCCGCAAGTATTCGTTGTGGGCGGCTGAAGTGCTGGTCTGGCGCGAGATGGCGTAAGGGATGACGAAGCTGTGGCCGCCGAAGCCGATGCCGGTGTAGGGATAGAGGTCGGACCAGCGCGCCAACGCCGACCAGATCTGGTCGCGTCCGCTGCTGCTGCCCGACTGGATGCGGCGCAGGATCTGGTCGCCGGCGGTAAGCAGGAACACGGAGCCGATGAGCAGTCCGCCGGCCATCAGGGCCAGCCGGGCGCCGGCGTGGCGCATAGCGAACAGCAGGATCAGCGCGGTGCTAGCGGTGGCGCAGGCGGTGGGCATGCGCGTGCCGGAGAGCGTGCATACCGCCAGCGAAGATGCCGCCAGCATCAGGTACAGCGGATGGCGCCGCTGCGCATACAGCAGGGCCGAGGCGATCGCCGAGGCATAGCAGGCGGCGGCGAGGAAAGCGGGGAAGGTGGCGCCGCCGAGGCGGGTGGAGCCGGTATGGTCGACCATGAACAGCGGCCGGCCGATGCTCACGTTGAGCAGCAGCCCATAGCCCAGCACCAGCGCCGGCAGCCAGGCGATGGAAACCAGCATCAGGCTGCGCTCGGATGGCGTCGGCGGCGCCAGCAGAAAGCCCAGCAGGGCCAGCAAGGCCAGCAGCGCCAGCAGCACCCGTTCCCAGGTGAAGGCGGGAAAGCTGGTCAGCGCTCCCGGCACCAGCACCGCCAGCAGAATGAGCGCCACGCCCCACGCCGCCGCCGGCGCGATCGGCTTATGGCGCAGATAGGCCAGTGCGGCGATCAGCAGCAGCAGTTTTTCGATGGCGTTGATATTGCCGAGGTTGAACACCTGGCCGAGATTAAGTACCAGGGCCAGCAGCCCGATTCCCCAGAACAGACGGAAAGCGGCGCCGCCCTGCGCGACGGCGGCGCCCGGCAATCGACCGGCATGGCTGGCGGGTAGGTGCGGCAAACTCATCTCCTGGCTGGGCAAGCCGGCACGAGGCGTGGCGGCATTGTCGGATTCAGAAACGGTTCAGCATGGCGGCGACGACGCTCGCGTTGGCGCGGCCGAGATAGTCCGCCGCCCGGCGCAGTTCGGCCGCCGGCGTCGCATCGCGCCGCGCCACCAGGACCACGCCGCCTGCGCGGGCGGCGACGGCGAAGATGTCGGCGGCGCTGGTGAAGGCTGGCGTGTCGTACAGCACAACGTCGAACCGGCGCACGCAATCCTCCATCAGCTGGCCGAAGGCGGGACGCGCCAGCAATTGCTGCGGATTGGGCGGGCGGTTGCCGGCGGCGATCACCGACAGGCCCGGCAGCTCCGGCAGTTCGCAAGCGATGTCGTCGTCGCCGCGCAGGCCGATCGCATCCGCCAGCCCGCGCCGCTGCGCCAGATTGAAGATGCGGTGCTGGCACGGCGCGCGCAGGTCGGCATCCACCAGCAGCGTGCGCGCTCCGCGGCGGGCGAATATCACCGCCAGATTGGCCGCGAGCAGGCTGGCGCCGCTGCCGGGCTCGATGCCGCACAGCGCCAATTCGCGCCGGCCGCCGGCAAACCAGCGCTGCGTCAGGCAGGTGGCAAAGCGGGTGAGCGCTTCCGCCTGCGGCCCGAGCGGCGCATAGGCCGACACCAGCTCGCTGGCATAGCCGCCCTCGCCCGGCAACAGTTGCGGGCAGCCGAACTGCCGCGCCAGCATGTGTTCCACATCTTCCGGCGCCACCAGCTGCAGCTGCACCGCCGCCTCGCCGAAGGCCAGGCGCGAGACGACCTGCAATTGCAGCACGCGCTCGATGTCGATCGCGCGCAGCTTGCCGGCTTCCAGCAGCAGCTGGCCCAGCTTCGGACGCGGCGCGGCCTCGGCCGGATTGATGGCGGCGGCCGTTGCCGGCAGATCGTCGTCGGGGGAGGCGACATGGATGACGGAGGATTTCTTCATGCTGTTCTTTGCGGTAGTGAATGATCAGCGCAACGCCGGCCGGGAGGCGATAGCCGGCAGCAGCCGGCGTGGCGGCCGCTGCGGCGTCCAGTCGATCTCGTCGATCACCACGCCGTCGAGCACCATGCCGAGGTCGTCCAGGGTGCGCAGCCTCGGCCGCATCCATTCCAGCGCCAGGGCCAGCGCGATGCCGATCATCAGGCCGATCAGCGGCGCCAGCATCATGTTCAGGCCGAGGCGCGGGAACCAGGGATCGATCGGCGGCGTCGAGGGATTGAGCACGGTGACGTCCGGCTGGTTGGCATGCCCTTCCAGGTTGACCTTGTTGAAGCGGGCTACCGCCGCGTCATAGGCATCGCGCGCGCTGCCGGCATCCTTGGCCAGCAGCGTGAGCCGGTCGCGCGCCCGGCCCAGCTCGAGCACCCGCGCCTTCTGCGCTTCCACCGCCGCCTTCAGGTCGCGTTCGCGCTGTTCGATGACGCGGGAATTGATCGCCAGGCTGTCCAGGCTGGCCCGCACATGGCGCTGCAGTTCGGCGCGCAGCTTGTCGGCTTCGAGCTGCGCGCCCTCGTACGCCGGATGTGCCGGCTCCAGCCTGCCGGACAACTGGGCCAGCTTGGCATCGGCCTGCGCCAGCTGGGTCTTCAGATTCTGGATCAGCGGATTGGCGATGACTTCCGGTGAATTCTCCCCGCCCCGCGCCGCCGCCTGGCGCTGGCGCGACCTCGCTTCCTGGAGCTGGCCCTGCACCTGCACCAGCTGGCTGGAGAGATCGTTCAGGCGCATGGTTTCCACATCCATCTGGCTGTCGGCATCGACGATGCCGGCTTCCTGCTGATAGGCCGACAGCTTGTTCTGCGCCGCTTCCAGCGCCTCGCGCAGCACGCTGATCTGCGAAGTGAAGTAGCTGGAGACGCCCTTCAGCGGATCGGTGGTGAGCTGGACCAGGGTCTCCAGGTACTGGGTGGCGAAGGCGTTGGCGACATCGGCGGCGAAATCCGCGTCGCGGCTGCGGTAGATGATGTCGATCACGCTGCTGTCACGTCCCGGCACCACCTTCACCTTTTCCAGCAGGCGCTCGGCGATCCAGTCGCGGATATCGCCGCGGCCGCCGGTATCGCTGCGGTAGTCCTCCTGAAAGGACGGCCGGTCTGCCAGGCGCAGCGCATCCACCACGCGCAGCGCCACGTTCTTGCTCTTGATGACGTCGATCTGGGTGGCCATGTAGCCGGGCATGAGCTGGGGCGCCATGGCGGTGCCGGAGACCGGGTCGATGCCCTTGTAGTTCAGCACCAGGCTGGTGCCGGCCTTGTAGATGTTCGGGAAGAGCAGGCTGATCAGCAGCGCGGCGAACACCGTCGCCAGCATGGCCTTGAGCAGCAGGCGCATGCGCGCGCGCAGGATCACGAATACTTGGAGAAGCGTCATGCCATCGCCTTGTCTGTTTGTTCAGTGCCTGGAAGGACCTGCTTGCCGGTCCGGCGGGATTGCGAAGCAGCCGGTGCGCTCCGCTTCATGACTGTGTCGTCGCGGGCTACTGTAGTACGGCAGGCGCGGCGTCTGAACGCGCAAATCCGACGGCGATTGAGGTTCGGCAAGCGGTCAGTGCGAGTACGTAAAGGCGGAATGCAGAAGTCGTGTTGCAGGCAAGGCGGAAGCGGAAAAAAGCGGGGCGGGATGGATATCGCTCAATGTATGGCGAGGGGGAATCGAAGGCTAGTCAATGATGTAATCGCCTCGCGCGGATGCAGTGAACCGTTTCGACCATTCCCTGGCGTGGCGCGCTGCGATACAGTAGCTTGACCCCTTCATACACCCATGACTTAACCCGGATGCTGCTGCTCGTTCCGCTGCTCGTCGTCGCCGGTCTCTATCTCGGTCAGGATCGCCTCATCCTGCAGCCGGACTTCAGGCTGCCTTCCTGGCAGGCGATGGCCGAACCGGCGGAGCTGCAGCCCTGGCTGGAACAGGGGCGCTATCTCGGCAAGGTGCTGGAAGCGTCCGGTCCGGCGCGCGGCACGGCGGTGCTCTTCCACGGCAATGCGGGACACGTCGATCACCGCCTGCCGCTGGCGAAGCAGCTCGCCGGGCGCGGCCTGCGGGTGGTGCTGGTCGAGTATCCCGGCTTCGGCAGGCGCGAGGGCAGCGCCGGCATCAATCCGATCCTCGAGGCCGCACAGGCGGATTTCATGCTGGCGCTGCGGCGCTGGCCCGGGCCGGTCTTTGTCGTCGGCGAGTCGCTCGGCGCCGGCGTCGCGGCCCAGGTGATCCGGTCGCATCCGGACCAGGTGGCCGGCGCGCTGCTCGTCACGCCGTGGTCATCCCTCGCCGCCCTGGCGCGGGAAAAGGCTGGGCACCTGCCGGTGGACTGGCTGCTGCACCAGCGCCTGGACTCTGCCGAGGCGCTGACCGGCTACGGCGGCAGGCTGGTCATCCTCGGCGCCGGCCGCGACGGCGTCATCCCGGTCGAGCATGCCCGCGCGCTGGCGCGAGCCCTGCCCCACGCCGCCTATCTGGAAGTGGCGGAAGCCAACCACAACACGTGGCTCGCGCACATCGTCCCGGCGCAGTGGGACAGCCTGTTCGGCGCGCTGCTGGGCGAACGTTGACAGCGCCGCCGGCGGCATCCTTCAAACGATTCCACGCCGTTCACCGGTCGATCCGCCAGGGTCGCTTGATGGCGCACAAGCGGCGCGGCCATGCGCCGGCAGCGTCCACGTTCATTTTGCGACCGCACAAGCCGCGCCGGTCCGCTTTGGGACTAGATACGGGTTGGACGTTATTAAAAGCACAAGACCGGTGATCGCCTCATCCGTACGCAGTGAGCCTGGCAAGGCCGACGAGCCGCAGCCGGGCGACCGTTCGCGCGCGAAGCCTTGCCGGATTCACGATTCGAGCCGTAACGGTGCGGCAGGAGCTGCAGTACAGGGCCGCGCCGTGACGAACCCTCTTCTACCTGTGGTCATGGATATTTTTCTGATGCTCGGCCTTGAAGCCGGCGAAATGCTGCCCACGCCGCGGCAGGCCATATCGGGCTGCCTGATGCTTCTCAACGGACTGATCGTCTCGGTGTTGTCCCTTTTCCTCAGCCAGAGCGCCGATCCCGACGACGAGGTCGACATCGCCGCCTATGGCTTCCTCGGCGGAGCGATCATCTATGTCATCGCCTTGCGGGCGCTGGCCTGATGCGGCCTGTTCCGGCGCCGGTTCAGCCAGCGACGACAGCAGCGCGATCAGACAGGGCAAGCCGGGTGTGCCAGCGCTGCCGGGATGATCCGTGTCGGCGTCGTCGGCGCGCGGCGCGCGCATGCCGACGACGTCGCGCATCAGGTCGCGCAGCACGGCGCGCAGGAATTCGGGATCTTCGGTGATCATGGTCATGGAAGCGCCGCTCATGCGGCAAATGGCATGAGACCAGTATCTTGCAGCCCTGCGGCGGCGGGTATCGGCGTTTGCGTCGGTCGGGTGTAGTGGAACGGTGACAGGCGCCGCCTCGTCGTCACAAGGCGGCGGCGCGGTTGGGCGGACTTACTGCCGCTTCATGGTCGACTGCCGCAGCACCACCTGCGGCTCCAGCATGGTGTAGTGGTCGGTTTCCTTGCCAGCCAGGGTGTCGAGCATCTTGCGCATCGCCACCTCGCCCATGTGCTGGCTCTTCAAGTCCACCGAGGTCAGCGACGGCGAGACGTATTCGCCGTACTGGATGTTGTCGAAGCCGGCCACCGACAGGTCCTGCGGAATCTGGAAGCCGAGCGCCTGCGCCTCCTTCATGAAGCCGATCGCCATCAGGTCGTTGTAGCAGATGAGCGCATCCGGCCTTTCCCGGCCCAGCATGACGAAGGAACACATGCGCTCGCCTTCCGAGGCGAAGGGCAGCTGGGCATCGAAGCGCGCCAGCGGCAGGTCGTGCTGCTGCAGGCAGTCCAGCATGCCGCGCAGGCGCTCCGCGTCCCAGCGCGATTTCGAGAAGCCGAGGTAGGCGATGTGCCGGTGGCCTTGCGTCACCAGATGCTGGGTCAGCATGTAGGCGCCGCGGTAGACGTCGCTGCCGACCGTCGGCAGGCGCAGCGATTCGAGGCGGCCGAAGAACACGATTGGCTTGCCGAAGTCCACCACCGTCTTGATGTCCGACTCCGGCATGCGCGAGCTGATGATCATGCCGTCCACGCGGCGGCTCAGCGCATCCAGCAGCTGCATCTCGCGGCCCTGGTTTTCCTCGGTATCGACCAGCAGCAGGGTATAGCCGTTGTCGATCGCCACGCGGTTGGCGCCCTTCACCACCGAGGTGAAGTGCGGGTTGTTGATGTCGAGGATGGCCACGCCGATGGTCTTGGTGGCGCCGGTGATCATGGAGCGCGCCAGTTCGTTGGAGCGGTAGCCGAGGGTTTTCACCGTGGCGTCGATGTTGGCTTCCACCGCCGGCGAAAAGCGCTGGGTGCCGTTCAGGTACTTGGACACGGTGGCGATAGACACGCCGGCGGCCTTGGCCACGTCGTGCAGGGTGGGAGCGGTCTTCTTCATGGTCTGGCTCGGTCTTTCGCCGAGGCTCGGCAAGTGTGGGCGCGGTGAGCGCAAAGCGTCATTTTACGTGGCCGGGAACGGCGCCGGCTTCACGGGGCTTGAATGGACCCCCGGCCCGAAGCCGGAACCGCAAGGCGGTCAATCGCGGAAAACGTTTTACTTTCCTGCATTCTACTCAACTTGCCCGGCGAAGCGTGATTGCTCTTGCTGCACAAGCACTTTTCAGCCGAGCGACAGGTGCTGCAAATTTCTTGTTGCATTCTCCGGAAATGTGCTGGCATAATTCAGTTAAACGTTTTCCTAAATTTTCGGCGAGCCGCAAATCGAAGAAAACAGCCGCCGCCCGTAGGACGGGCGCGCGGAGAAAAGAGCGCCCTCGAGGCGAATCCCCCGGTTCCGGCTACAGGCCGCAACGGGATAATCAGAGTGAGAACGACAGGACAAGGATGTTGAACAGACTCCTATTGACCGGCGCTGCCGGCGGTCTGGGCAAGGTGATGCGGCGCGAGCTCGCCGGCTTTGCGAAGACCTTGCGCGTTTCCGACATACAAGGGCTCGGAAGCGGCGCGGAACATGAAGAAGTTTTCCAATGCGACCTCGGCGATGCCGCCGCGGTGAATGAACTGGTGCAGGGCGTGGATGCCATCGTCCATCTCGGCGGCATTTCGGTGGAAGACAAGTTCGAACCCATCCTCAACGCCAACATCATCGGCTTGTTCAATCTGTACCAGGCGGCGCGCCGCCATGGCGTCAAGCGCATCGTCTTCGCCAGCTCCAACCATGTGGTCGGCTTCTACCGCCAGGATGAAGTCCTCGATACCGAGGTGCCGATGCGGCCCGACACCCTCTATGGCGTGTCCAAGGGCTTCGGCGAACTGCTGTCGCGCATGTACTTCGACCGCTACGGCATCGAGACGGTATGCGTACGCATCGGTTCCTGCATGCCGGAGCCGAAGGACCGCCGCATGCTCGCCTCCTACATGAGCTATGCCGACTTCACCGAACTGATGCGCTGCGCGCTGTTCAAGCCGGAGGTCGGCCACACCGTCATCTACGGCATGTCCGCCAACCGCGACGTCTGGTGGGACAACAGCAAGGCCGCCCATCTCGGCTTCACGCCGAAGGACAGCTCGGAACCCTTCCGCGCCGCCATCGAGCAGCAGCCGCCGGTGGCCGAGGACGATCCGCTGATGATCTACCAGGGCGGGCGCTTCGTCGTCGCCGGACCGTTCGACAACTGAGGTCCGGCCATGGTCTTCCCCTCCATCAACCTGGTGAGCGACGCCCGCAACGGCGTCGGCGAAAGCCCGTTCTGGGATGCCGCCTCGAACAGCCTGTTCTGGGTCGACATCCCGGCGCGCCGGGTGCACCGCTGGCGTCCCGACGGCGGCATCGCCACCTGGCAGGCCGACGAGATGATCGGCTGCATCGCTCCGGCGGCATCCGGCGGTCTCGTCGCCGGCATGGAAAGCGGCATCTTCAAGCTGCAGCTGGGCGATGACGGCAGTATGTCGGCGCAGCGCCTGGCGCAGGTGGCGCATGCCGACAGGCCAATGCGCTTCAATGACGGCCGCTGCGACCGCCAGGGTCGCTTCTGGGCCGGCACCATGCATCTCGACATGGGCCTGGCGCGCGTCGCCGGCGCCGTGTACCGCCTTGATGCCCGCGGCCTGCAGCAACAGCTCGACGGCTTCATCGTCCCCAACGGCATGGCCTGGTCGCCGGACGGCCGCACCCTGTACCTGTCCGACTCGCATCCGACGGTGCAGACGATCTGGGCCTTCGACTACGACACCACCGACGGCGCCATCAGCAACCGCCGCCTGTTCGTCGACATGCGCCAGCATCCGGGACGCCCGGACGGCGCGGCGGTGGATGCCGACGGCTGCTACTGGATTTGCGGCAACGATGCGGGTATGGTTCACCGCTTCACGCCGCAAGGCCGGCTCGACCGCAGCGTGCCGCTGCCGGTGAAGAAGCCGGCGATGTGCGCCTTCGGCGGCCCGGATATGGGCACCCTGTTCGTGACTTCCATCCGTCCCGGCGACGCCTCGGTCGAGGCCGAGCAGCCGCTGGCGGGCGGCGTATTTTCGTTCGACCCGGGTGTCAAGGGCTTGCCCGAGCATCCGTTTGCTTCCTAACACCACACAACATACCAATATCCCTCAGAGGAGAGACGCATGAAACTTCGCTTCAACTGGATCGCCGCACCCGCGCTGGCAGCGGCCTTCATCGCCGCGCCGCTGGCCGCCCATGCCAAGGACTTCCGTTCCGCCGACGTGCACCCGAACGACTACCCGACCGTGAAGGCGGTGACCCAGCTCGGCAAGTCCCTCGCCGAGCAGACCAAGGGCCGCCTCGGCATCAAGGTGTTCGCCAACAGCTCCATGGGGTCCGAGAAGGATACGCTGGAGCAGGTGAAGATCGGCGCGCTCGACATGGCGCGCATCAACATCGCCGCCCTGCATGCGGTGTCGCCGGCCATGGCCGTGCCGTCCCTGCCCTTCCTGTTCCGCTCCACCGAGCACATGCGCGCCGCGCTGGACGGCCCGGTCGGCGACGAGATCCTGGCGGCGCTGGAGAAGGAAGGCTTCATCGGCCTCGCCTTCTACGACAGCGGCGCGCGCTCCTTCTACACCACCAAGAAGCCGATCCGTACCCTGGCCGACATGAAGGGCCTGAAGATCCGCGTGCAGCAATCCGAGATGTGGGTCGCCATGATGCAGGCGCTGGGCGCCAACGCCACGCCGATGCCCTTCGCCGAGGTCTACACCGCCCTCAAGACCGGCCTGGTCGACGGCGCGGAAAACAACTGGCCTTCCTACGAATCCTCGCGCCACTACGAGGCCGCCAAGTACTACAGCCTGACCGACCATTCGCTCGCGCCGGAAGTGCTGGTATTTTCGAAGAAGGTCTGGGATGGCCTCTCCAAGGAAGACCAGCAGCTGATCCGCAAGGCCGCCAAGGAATCGGTGCCCGTCATGCGCAAGCTGTGGGACGAACGTGAAGCCAAGTCCCGCCAGGTGGTCACCGCCGCCGGCGTGCAGATCGTCTCCGACGTCGACAAGCAAGCCTTCTCCAATGCCATGAAGCCGGTGTACGACAAGTTCATCACCGACCCGATGCAGAAGGACCTGGTTGCCAAGATCCAGAAGATCAAGTAACGACCGGATAAGCAGCGGCCATCCGCGGCCGCGAACCACCCGCAGTGCGGGGACGCGCAGGCCGCGCCCCCGCACCCTGGAGACATCGGAGAAATCATGTCTTACGCAAGCGCAGAAACCGCCCCCATGGCGCGGACAGAAACTCACAAGCCCATGGCCCTCACTCGAATCAACGCCCTGCTGTCCCGCCTGTGCATGTTCACCGCGGTGGCCGCGCTCTTTGGCATCATCCTGGTCGTGCTGTGGCAGGTCTTCGGCCGCTACGTGCTCAATGACACACCGACCTGGGCCGAGAGCACCGCGCTGGTGCTGGTGATCTACGTCACCATGTTCGGCGCCGCCGCCGGCGTGCGCGACGCCGGCCACATCGGCATGGAGTCCATCCTGATCCTGCTGCCGGAGAAGCTGCGCAGCAAATTCGAAATCCTGATCCACTGCCTGGTCGGCCTGTTCGGCGGGCTGATGGTCTGGTACGGCGCCGTCCTCGGCTACTCGGTGAAGAACTACAAGATCCCGACGCTCGGCCTGCCGGAAAGCGTCAACTACACCGCCGTCGTCATCGCCGGCGCGCTCATCATCTCCTTCTGCATCGAGCACATCATCGCAATCTTCACCGGCAAGGAAGTGGAACCATCATGGCACTGACAATTCTCGTTCTCAGCTTCACCGGCTTCCTGGTGCTCGGCGTGCCGGTCGCGTTCGCGATCGGCCTCTCCTCCGCAGCCGCCCTGCTGGTGGAAGGCATGCCGATGGCCGTGCTGTTCCAGCGCATGGTCTCGGGCATGAACATCTTCTCCTTCCTCGCGATCCCGTTCTTCATCTTCGCCGGCGAACTGATGCTGTACGGCGGCGTGGCCGAGCGCATCGTCAACTTCGCCAAGAGCATCGTCGGCCACATCCGCGGCGGCCTAGGCATGTCGAACGTGGTGTCCTGCACCCTGTTCGGCGGCGTCTCCGGCTCGCCGGTGGCGGACGTCTCGGCCATGGGCGCGGTGATGATCCCGATGATGAAGAAAGAGGGCTATCACGCCGACTATGCGGTCAACGTCACTACCCACGCGGCCCTGGTCGGCGCCCTGATGCCGACCAGCCACAACATGGTGATCTACGCCTTCGCCGCCGGCGGCGCCGCTTCCATCTCGTCCCTCATCATGGCCGGCGTGGTGCCGTCCCTGGTGCTGATGGCCTGCATGCTGGCCGCCGCCTACCTGGTGGCCGTCAAGCGCGGTTATCCCGCGGGGCAGTTCCCCGGCTGGTCGGCGGTGCTGAGCTCCTTCATCGCCGCCGTCCCGGGCCTGATGATCGCGGTCATCATCCTCGCCGGCATCCTGTCCGGCATCTTCACCGCCACCGAGGCGGCGTCGGTCGCCGTCGGCTACGCGCTGCTGCTCACCTTCTTCGTCTACAAGACGATGACCTGGGAACACCTGATGAAGTCGGCGGCCAAGGCGGTGAAGACCACCGGCGTGGTGCTGCTGCTGATCGGCATCTCGGCGGTGTTCCAGCACCTGATCAGCCTGTACGAAGTGGCGGAGCTGACCGGCGAACTCCTGTCGTCGATCTCCAGCAGCCCGTGGGTCATCTTCCTGATGATCAACCTGATCCTGTTCATCCTCGGCACCTTCATGGACATGGCCAGCACCATCCTGATCTGCACCCCGATCTTCCTGCCGATCGCGATGAAGTTCGGCATGCATCCGGTGCAGTTCGGCATGCTCATGCTGATCAACTGCGCGCTCGGCCTGAACACGCCGCCGGTGGGCACCACCCAGTTCGTCGGCTGCGCCATCGGCAACGTCACCGTGGGCCAGGTCATGCGCACCATCTGGCCGTTCTACGGCGCGCTGATCGCCGCCTTGCTGCTGGTGACTTTCGTGCCCTCGTTCTCGATGTGGCTGCCGAACCTGTTCCTGAAGTAAGGATGGCGATCAGCTTGCCGCAGCCAGCCGCGCGTTCATGAGCGACCTCATCCGACTGCAGTCCGACGTGCTGAAAGCGGATATCGCGCCGCGCCACGGCGCGGCCATCGCCAGCCTGGCGGAGCGCGGCACCGGCTTTGCGCTGCTGCGCCCGACCGCCGAGGCCGACATCGCCGCCGGCAACGTGCGCCAGTTCGGCTGCTTTCCGCTGCTGCCGTACTCGAACCGCATGGGCTTCCGGCGCATGCAGTTCGGCGGGCGGACACTGACGCTGGCGGCCAACCGGCCGGATGCGCCGCACAGCTTCCACGGCAATGGCTGGATGTCGGCCTGGACGGCGCGGGAAAAGCAGGCAGATGCGCTGACGCTGGAACTGCGGCATGCGGGCGACGAGCACTGGCCGTTTCGCTATGAGGCCGAGCAGGTGTTCCGGCTCGAGGGAAACCGCTTCAGCGTCAGCGCCACGCTGTTCAACAGCGGCAAGGAAGCCTTTCCGGCCGGCGGCGGCTGGCATCCGTTCTTCGCCACCGGCGCCGGCACCACGCTGCGCTTCGATGCAGAGCGCGTCTGGCTGAACGATGAGGACATGCTGCCGCAGCAGGCGGTGGCGGCGCGGGGCGATTGGCACTTCGGCGCCGCCCGCGCGCTGGAAGGCGTAGCGATCGATAACTGCTTCGACGGCTGGAGCGGCACGGCGCAGCTGATGCATCCAGCCAGCAGGCGCCGGGTCACGCTGAATGCCGGCGAGCCTTTGTCGAAGCTGGTGGTGTTTCGCCGGCCCGATGTGGACGGCTTCATCGCGCTGGAGCCGGTCTCGCATGTGAATGACGGCATCAACCTGGCAGCACGCGGCCATGCCGATACGGGCATGCGGATACTGGCGCCGGGCGAGTCGCTCGGCTTCAGCATGAGCATCACGCTGGACCGGCTCTAAGCCGTCGAACAAAACCGCGCCCGCATGGCGCCCATGAAGTTAAACGTTTAATCAGGCGTCAAGCATGCTTCGTGCGGACGCATGTAGGACCTGCCCACCGGGTGACGACCCGGCGGGCAACGAAATCCGGCGCATCGACCGGGTCGGCTTCGCCGTCAAGCGAGGCGGACAACGATGCATTCGAGGGAAAAACGTCCTCGCCGAAGAGGCAAGGACCTATTAATCAATCATGGGAGATGTCATGAACAAGAAGATCGTCGCGCTGGCCGTGCTGGCTACCTGCGCCACCGGTGTTACCAGCGCCCAGGCGCAAAGCAACATCACCATCTACGGCAGCGTGGACCAATACCTGGGCTATATCAAGAGCAACAGCGGCAACAAGATCATTGGCCTGAACGACGGCTCGCTGCTGCGCAGCCGCATCGGCTTCCGCGGCGTGGAAACGCTGGGCAACGGCTACGAAGCCAAGTTCTGGCTGGAGAACGGCTTCGCCGCCGATTCCGGCACCTTCGCCGACAGCGCGCGCCTGTTCGACCGCCAGGCCTGGGTCGGCTTGAACACGCCCTACGGCGAATTCCGCATCGGCCGCCAGAACACCGAGATCCAGGCCATCGGCGCCGCGATCGACTATACCGAGCGCACCACCTTCGGTTCCGTCATCAACAACTTCGGCGTGCCGTCGCGCTACGACAATGACATTTCCTACCGCACGCCGCGCATCGGCGGCCTGCAGGGCGCCATCCACTATGCGCTGACCGAAACCGCCGGCCAGAGCGTCGGCTCGCAGGCGGTGTACCAGCTGGCGCTGGACTACACCAACGGCCCGTACCGCGCCGGTTATGCCGGCCTGGCGGCCAACCCGGCGCCGGCCGGCACGGTGACCAACAAGATCCAGTACCACAACCTGTACGGCACCTATGACTACGGCCAGGGCAAGGTGTATGCGACCTATGCGCGCAGCAACAACGTCACCGCCAGCAGCAACGGCCTGACCGCCGCCGCCATCCTGAGCAACATCTCCACGCCGAACAACTACTTCGCCGGCACCGATCCGAATGCGCGCCGCTTCTTCAACATCTACCAGGTATCGGCCGATTACCGCGTCAATGCCCAGCTGCGCGTCGGCGCGCTGTATGGCGTGATCAAGGATCAGTCCGGCGGCAATGCCGGGGCCAAGGGCGGCAACGTCGGCGCCTTCTACGACCTGTCCAAGCGCACCACGCTGTACGGCTTCGTCAACTATTTGAAGAACGACGAGAACGCCGGCTTCCGCTTCGGCGGCTCGGCCGGCCCGTCGGCCAACCTCGCCGGCGCCGATGTCAACGGCCGCAACCTGACCGGCGTGCAGGCTGGCGTGCTGCACCGCTTCTGATGCCTTTCGTCTCCTGACTTCCTCCGAGGTCTTGGACCGGGGCGGCTTCCGTCCCGGTCTTTTTTAATTTGATTGTCGAGAGTCGTGCATCAAGGTTGAGCGGCGTGGGGCGATCTGTTGGACATCAACGCTGGTGGGATGGCGAGTGGCGGCACCGGCGTCGAGGAAGTGGGGCCGGCGCTGTTTTAGTTCCTGGTTGATGTTGCTAGTGGCAGGAACAAGGCCTGGTTAAGGCAGTGAAAGCTGCAGGATGCGCCGATGTTGTTTGATTCGGCTTTGGTAACGTAAAGAATAGAGAGAGTTCGCTCCCTTTACTCCATAAAGAAAATCCCCTCCCTTTCAAGGGAAGGGTTAGGGGCGTAGCAGGGGTTTCGCGGAGTATTGCTCCGCGCCTGCGCAGCCAGCAGCGCTTGCAAGCGCTGCTGTGGGTGGGGATGGGTTTCCGTCGCGCTTAAAGATTGTCCTTGAAGTGCAAGAGAAACCCACCCTCACCCACAAATGCGCTTGCAAGTGCATTCACAGGTGGGGATGGGTTTCTTTAGCGCTTAAAAAATGTTTTTTAGTCGCGCAGGAAACCCACCCTCACCCTAACCCTCCCCCTGAGGGGGAGGGGACTTCCTTTTCTGCGCGACCACTACACGGCCAGGCTTGCAAGCTTGACCGGCTCCGCGCATTCAAGGGGAGAGGATAGGAAGTCAGACTTTGAACCACCCACGGTCAGGCTTGCAAGCCTGACCGGCTCCGCGCAGTCAAGGAGAGAGGATAGGAAGTCAGACTTTGAACCACCCACGGTCAGGCTTGCAAGCCTGACCGGCTCCGCGCATTCAAGGGGGAGAATAGGAAGTCAGACTTTGAACCACCCACGGTCAGGCTTGCAAGCCTGACCGGCTCCGCAGGCGCGAAGCAGTGCTTCGCGAAACCCCTGCTACGCCCCTCGCTACGCTCATCTCAACCACTAAGGAGAACCCCATGCTAACCGGCCACCTGCTCATCGGCTCCCAATCCCTCCCCGGCCAGAACGGCCAGGTACGCGGCATTAACCCCGCCACCGGCGATACCCTCGAACCCGCCTTCGGCCTGGCCGGCAAGGCCGAAGTCGAACACGCCTGCGCCCTCGCCTGGGCCGCGTTCGACACCTACCGCGAAACCGGCCTCGAACAGCGCGCCGCCTTCCTGGAAAAGATCGCCTCGAACATCGCCGACATCGGCGACGCCCTGATCGAGCGTGCGATGGCGGAAACCGGTTTGCCGCGCGCGCGCCTCGAAGGCGAGCGCGGCCGCACCGTCGGCCAGCTGCGCCTGTTCGCCCAGGAAGTGCGCGAAGGCAGCTGGCTCGACGCTCGCATCGATCCGGCCCAACCGCAACGCCAGCCGCTGCCGCGCTCGGACCTGCGCCAGCGTCACATCGCCGTCGGCCCGGTCGCCGTATTCGGCGCCTCCAATTTCCCGTTGGCCTTCTCGGTTGCCGGCGGCGATACCGCCTCGGCGCTGGCCGCCGGCTGTCCGGTGGTGGTGAAGGCCCATTCCGCCCATCCCGGCACGTCGGAGCTGGTCGGCCGCGCCATCCAGGACGCGGTGCGCGCCTGCGGCCTGCCGCAAGGCGTGTTCTCGCTGCTGTTCGCCGAGCGCGGCGCGGCGGTCGACCTGGTGACCGACTGGCGCATCAAGTCGGTCGGCTTCACCGGCTCGCGCGCCGGCGGCATGGCGCTGGTGCATGCGGCGGCGGCGCGGCGCGAACCGATCCCGGTCTTCGCCGAGATGAGCAGCATCAACCCGGTCTTCCTGCTGCCGGCCGCCCTCGCCGCCCGCGCCAAGTCCATCGGCAGGAACTTCATCGCCTCGCTTACGATGGGGGCGGGACAGTTCTGCACCAATCCCGGCATCGTGCTGGCATTGGAAGGCCCGGATGCCGATGCCTTCCTCGCCTCGGCCGCCAAGGCCCTGAAAGAAAACGTCGGCGCGACCATGCTCACCCCCGGCATCCATGCCGCCTATGAGCGCGGCGTGGCCCATCTCGCCGCCAACGGAAAAGTGAAAGAAGTCGCGCGCGGCCAGCAGGGTGCAACCAGGCATGCCTGCCAGGGCGCCCTGTTCATCACTCGCGCCGCCGACTTCCTGGCCGACGCCAGCATGCAGGAAGAAGTGTTCGGCGCCGCTTCCCTGGTCATCCTGTGCCGCTCGCTGCAGGACATGCGGGACGTGGCGGAACAACTGGAAGGCCAGCTCACCGCCACGCTGCAAATGGACGACGCCGATGCCGACGCCGCCCGCGCCCTGCTGCCGGCGCTGGAACGCAAGGCCGGCCGCATCTTGGTGAACGGCTATCCGACCGGCGTGGAGGTGTGCCACGCGATGGTGCACGGCGGCCCCTTCCCGGCAACTTCGGATCCGCGCGCCACCTCGGTCGGCACGCTGGCGATCCGCCGCTTCCTGCGGCCGGTCTGCTACCAGGACCTGCCGGAAGCTCTGCTGCCGGAGGCGATCAAGCCGGGCAATCCGCTTGGCTTGTGGCGGCGGGTGGATGGGGTGCTTGGGAAGGCGTGATGGGATGCCCGCACCGGCGATCGATGATGTCGGTGCGGGGAGTGATGGATATTACTTACCGATGCAAAACCGGCTGAAGATCACCCCCAGCAGATCATCCGAGGTGAACTCCCCGGTGATGCTGTTCAGCCGTTCCTGCGCCAGGCGCAGTTCCTCCGCCAGCAGGTCGAGCGCCTGGTCGTTGGTCTGGCCATTGTCGGCGTTGGCGAACTCGTCCGCCATCTCGAGGTGATTGGCGGCGGCCTTCAGCGCCAGCAGGTGGCGCTCGCGCGCCAGGAAGCGCGATTCGCCGGTCTGCTGCCAGCCGGCCACCCGCAGCAGCTCCGTGCGCAGCAGCTCCATGCCGGTGCCCTCGGCGGCGGACAGGTAGATGTGCGTGCCGTCGCTGCTGCGATCGAGCGCCGGCTTGTGGCCGGACAGGTCGATCTTGTTCCAGATGCGCAGCACCGGCACGTTGGCCGGCAATCTTTCCACGATGTCCTCGTCGGCCCGGGTCGGGCCGCGGCTGGCGTCGAGCAGATGCAGGATGACGTCGGCCTTGCTCACTTCGCCCCAGGTGCGTTCGATGCCGATGCGCTCCACCTCGTCGCCCGCATGGCGGATGCCGGCGGTGTCGATGATGTTGAGCGGAATGCCTTCCATCTGAATGGTTTCGGTTACCTTGTCGCGGGTGGTGCCGGCGATCGGCGTGACGATGGCGACGTCGGACCCGGCCAGCGCATTCAGCAATGACGACTTGCCGACGTTCGGCTGCCCCGCCAGCACCACGTTCAGGCCTTCGCGCAGCAGCGCGCCCTGAGCTGCCTGGCCGAAGATTTCCGCCAGCTTTTCCCGGATGCGCTTGAGCTGGCCGCGCGCGTCGGACTTCTCCAGGAAGTCGATCTCCTCCTCCGGGAAATCCAGGGTCGCTTCCACCAGCATGCGCAGGTGCACCACTTGCTCCACCAGGTCGTGGATGGTTTTCGAAAACACGCCGGACAGCGATTGCGAGGCCGATTTGGCCGCCGCCTCGGTGGAGGCTTCGATGAGGTCGGCCACCGCCTCGGCCTGGGCCAGGTCGAGCTTGTCGTTCAAAAAGGCGCGGTGGGTGAACTCGCCCGGCTGCGCCAGGCGCAGGCCGATCTCCTGTCCCGCCTCGATGCAGCGTGCCAGCAGCATCTGCATCACCACCGGGCCGCCGTGGCCCTGCAGCTCCAATACATCCTCGCCGGTATAGGAATGCGGCGCCTTGAAGTAGATCGCCAGGCCCTGGTCGATCGCGCTGCCGTCGGCGTTCAGGAACGGCAGGTAGGTGGCGTAGCGCGGCTTGAGTTCGCGCGTGCCGCACAGCGCCTGCATCACGGGGTCGAGGTGCTTGCCGGAGAGGCGCACCACGCCGATGCCGCCGCGGCCGGGCGCGGTGGCGATGGCGGCGATGGGAGAAGAGTCGTAGTTCATGAGCGGAATTCTAGCGCCGATGTTCTCGGCCATGAATGAAAAAAGCCCGTGACCTTGGCCACGGGCTCTTGCTGCGTAAGAGATATCGTCAGGCCGGCTGGGCGGTCTGGATCTTGCGGGTGATGACCCATTGCTGGGCGATCGACAACAGGTTGTTCACCACCCAGTACAGCACGAGGCCGGCCGGGAAGAAGAAGAACATGACCGAGAACACGATCGGCATCACCATCATCACCTTCGCCTGCACCGGGTCCGGCGGGGTCGGGTTGAGCTTGGTCTGCACGAACATCGACACCGCCATCAGCACCGGCAGGATGTAGAACGGGTCCGGGGCGGTGAGGTCATGGATCCAGCCCAGCCACGGCGCGCCGCGCATCTCGACCGAGGCCAGCAGCACCCAGTACAGGGCGATGAAGACCGGGATCTGCACCGCGATCGGCAGGCAGCCGCCGAGCGGGTTGATCTTCTCGGTGCGGTACAGCTCCATCATGGCCTGGTTCATCTTCTGCGGATCGGATTTGAAGCGCTCGCGGATGGATTGCATCTTCGGCGTCACCGTCTTCATCTTGGCCATGCTGCGATAGCTCGCCGCCGACAGCGGGAAGAAGGCCAGCTTGATCAGGATGGTCAGCACGATGATGGTCCAGCCCCAGTTGCCGAGCACCGCGTAGATGTGCTCCATCAGCCAGAAGATCGGCTTGGCGATGATGGTCAGCCAGCCGTAGTCCTTCACCAGTTCCAGGCCGGGAGCGACCTTTTCCAGGGTCTCGGCGACCTGCGGGCCGGAATACAGCTTGGCGTCGACGCTGGCGGTGGCGCCCGGGGCGACGGCGGCCAGGGGCAGAATGTCGCCGATGGCGTACAGGTTCTCGTCCAGCTTCTTGATGTAGGTTTCGCGCTTCATCTTCTCGGGCGGCACCAGCGCCGAGACGAAGTAGTGCTGCACCAGCGCGATCCAGCCGTCGTCGGCGGTGCTGGTGGCCTTGACCTTGCCTTTGTCGATGTCGGAGAAGTCGATCTTGTGGAACTTGTCGGCGTCGGTATAGGTGGCCGGGCCGGTGAAGGTGCTGTAGAAGCGCGATTCGCCGGCCGGCTTGCTGCCGTCGCGCACCAGCTGCATGTAGAGCGAGGGCGAGACCGGCGCGCCGCTGCCGTTGACGACGTCATGGCGCAGGCCGATGGTGTAGTCGCCGCGGTGGAAGGTATAGGTCTTCACCAGCTTGACGCCGTTCTGCTCCGCTTCCAGCACCAGCTGCAGCTCGTTGCCGGCGCCGAGGGCGCGCTCGCCCGGACGGGCGGCGAAGGCCGTCTTGTGGTTGGGGAAGGCGCCGCCGATCAGGCCGGTCTGGCCGAGATAGGTGTGGGTCGGCGTGGACTCGAACAGCACCATGTTCTTGGTCGGATCGACCGGGTCCTTGTGCTTCAGCAGTTCCAGGCGCTTCAGGTCGCCGCCGAGGGTGTCGATGTCGGCCTTGAACACATCGGTGGTGATGGTCACGCGCTGTCCCTGGGCAGCGGCGGGCGCGGCGTTCGGCACGGCGCCCGGTGCCGGCGCGGTGGCGGCGCTGGTCGCGCTGGCCTGCGGCACGTCCGACTTGGCGCTGCCGGCCTGATTGGCGTCGGCGGGCGCAGCGCCGCCGGCCGGCTTGGCGGTCTGGGTGGCATTCGGGAAGAACATCGACGGCTTGCCGTTGTAGCGCATCCAGTTGTCCCAGAGGATGAGCAGGGACAACGAGAACACAACCCAGAGGACGGTACGTTGGATTTGCATAAGTGTGTTTGAAGGAACAGGAATTCAGGAATGGCCGCAGCCGCGGCAAGGCTGGCCCGCGGCGGCTTTCGGCGGCACCGGATCGTAACCGCCCGGATGCCAGGGATGGCAATTGCACAGCCGCCGGCCCGCCAGCAGCATGCCCCGGCCGGCGCCATGCTCGGCGATGGCCTGCATGGCGTAGCTGGAGCAGCTGGGATGAAAGCGGCAGCGGCTGCCGAGGAACGGGCTGATGCCCAGCTGGTAGCCGCGCAGCAGGAGCAGCAGCAGCCGGCTCACGTCGCGCTCCCGGCGTCGTCCGCTTCCCGGCGCGAGGCCGAGGCCAGCAGCCGCTGCAGTTCGGCCCGCAGCTCCGCCTTCAGCCGGCCGGTCGTGGCCGGGTCCTGCCGGGTGTTGACCGGCTTGGACAGGCGGACGATGCAGTCGAGCGCAGGCAGCGCGCTTTGCCGGAACAATTCGCGGGTGATGCGCTTGATGGTATTGCGGGTGACGGCGCGCGGCGCGAAGCGCTTGGCGGCCACCACGCCGAGCCGGGCGTGGGGAAGCTGGGTGCGGCGGGTGTAGAGCACGAAGTGCGCGGTCCGGTAGGCGGGCCGCAAACGAAAAACGGATGAGAACTCATCCGTTTTTACGATGCGACGATCGCGCGAGAAATCTCCGGTCACGCCAGCAGTGTCAGGCTTGGTCTGAACTTAGACGGCCAGGCGCTTGCGGCCCTTGGCGCGGCGGGCGTTCAGGATGGCGCGGCCGCTGCGGGTAGCCATGCGGGCACGGAAGCCGTGGGTGCGCTTGCGACGGACGACGGAAGGTTGGTAGGTACGTTTCATTGTTAATCTCGCTAATCGGCAAAGAGTCGGAAAATTCGTTTCCGCGGCTCGGCATTGTCAAAACATCCGCAGAGCAACACGGTATTTGGTGAACCCTGAATTAGACTCTACTTTCTGCTTCTCTGTCAATCACTTACCACTTCCTGGACATTCAAGCAAGAAGCGCGGCTTTTTGGCGAAAACCGCCCGGCCTGTGGATAACTTTGCCCGTCAGGAGTAGAATGGAGGTAATTGTGTGGCTCGCTCCTGTTCAATAAATGACCACATCAAAGTCACCGAGCGAGCCTGTCCGGCGGCCGGTGCAACGGATACCAGGGAGCGTCCGACGCAATGGAATCCAAAGAAAGAAAAGTCGTTTCCCACACCCCATTACAAGACGGTTTCATGGAGAATTTCTGGCAAAGCTGCTCGGCTACCCTTGAGCAGGAATTGACGCCGCAGCAGTTCAGCGCCTGGATCAAGCCGCTGGTGCCCCTCGATTACGAGGATGGCCGCCTGCGGATCGCCGCGCCGAACCGGTTCAAACTGGACTGGGTCAAGACCCAGTTCGCCAGCCGCATCACCTCTCTCGCCGCCCAGTACTGGGAAGCGCCGGTGGACGTGCAGTTCGTGCTCGACCCGCGCGCCGGCGGCCTGCGCAAGCCGGCACCCTCCGCGCCCAGCGCCATGCCGCTCGGCCCGCGCGGCGGCCAGATGAATGCCGAGCCGGCCGCCATGCCGGAAGCGCCGCCTCCGCCCGTGGCAGACAACCGCCGCGAGCAGAGCCGCATCAACGAGGCGCTCACTTTCGACAGCTTCGTCACCGGCAAGGCCAACCAGCTGGCCCGCGCCGCCGCCATTCAGGTCGCCAACAATCCGGGCGTGTCCTACAACCCGCTGTTCCTGTACGGCGGCGTCGGCCTCGGCAAGACCCACCTGATCCATGCCATCGGCAACCAGGTGATGGCCGACAATCCCAGTGTCCGGATCCGCTACATCCACGCAGAACAGTATGTTCGCGACGTAGTGACCGCTTACCAGCGCAAGGGCTTCGACGACTTCAAGCGCTACTACCATTCGCTCGACCTGCTGCTGATCGACGATATCCAGTTCTTCGCCGGCAAGAACCGCACGCAGGAAGAGTTCTTCTATGCGTTCGAAGCGCTGATCGCCGCCAAGAAGCAGATCATCATCACCAGCGATACCTATCCGAAGGAAATTACCGGCATGGATGACCGGCTGATTTCCCGCTTCGACTCCGGCCTCACGGTAGCGGTCGAGCCGCCGGAGCTGGAAATGCGGGTGGCGATCCTGCTGAAGAAGGCGGCGCAGGAAAGCGTCACGCTGTCCGACGACGTTGCCTTTTTCGTCGCCAAGCACCTGCGCTCCAACGTGCGCGAGCTGGAAGGCGCGCTGCGCAAGATCCTGGCCTACTCCCGTTTCCACGGCAAGGACATCACCATCGACGTGGTGAAGGAAGCGCTGAAGGACCTGCTTTCCGTGCAAAACCGGCAGATCTCGGTGGAGAACATCCAGAAGACGGTGGCCGACTTCTTCAACATCAAGGTCGCCGACATGTATTCGAAGAAGCGCCCGGCCAATATCGCCCGGCCGCGCCAGATCGCGATGTACCTGGCCAAGGAATTGACGCAGAAGAGCCTGCCGGAAATCGGCGAACTCTTCGGCGGCCGCGACCACACCACCGTGCTGCATGCGGTGCGCAAGATCGCCGCCGACCGCAGCAAGAATCCGGAAATCAACCACGAGCTGCATGTGCTGGAGCAGACGCTGAAAGGCTAGCCCGCCTGCCTAGCGGCTTGTGGATAAGTTTTTGGCAAGCAGTAAAGATGCAATGAAGAAGCGGTAAGGCGGAAGGAATCGCAGTCTGCCCGCGTTGTTTTTTCGCTTGAATTGAGCAAGTTTTTTTCTGTCAGAATGGAAACGGTTTTGCCGGCATTCAGGGAGTGGAAGCAGTACGCCGGCTACGCCAAAAAGGTCTCAACTATTACTAGAAGGATCAAAGCATGCAATTGGTTAAATCCCCCAGGGACGCCCTGCTACGCCCACTGCAGATCGTGAGCGGTATTGTCGAGCGTCGGCACACGCTGCCGATTCTGGCCAATATCCTCATCCGCAAGGAAGGCGAGAAGGTGTCTTTCCTGTCGACCGATATCGAAGTGCAGATCACGACCCATGCCGACGTCGGCACTGCCGGCGAATCAGTGGCCACCACCGTCGCCGCGCGCAAGCTGCTCGACATCCTGCGCGCCCTGCCGGATTTCGGCGACGTCACCCTGTCGCTGGCCAACAAGCGCATGACGGTCCAGTCGGGCAAGTCGCGCTTCGCCCTGCAGACGCTGGCGGCGGAAGAATTCCCGACCGTGGCCCAGGCCGAGCACTTCAACGCCAGCGTGACGCTGCCGCAGAAAATGCTCAAGCACCTGTTCAACATGGTCCACTTCTCCATGGCCCAGCAGGACATCCGCTATTACCTCAACGGCCTGCTGCTGGTGGTGGACGGCAAGAACGTGATCGCGGTCGCCACCGACGGCCACCGCCTCGCCTTCTGCCAGGTGCAGACCGAGGAAGAATTCCCGCGCCAGGAAGTGATCATCCCACGCAAGACCATCCTCGAACTGCAGCGCCTGCTGGACGACGCCGACGAGCCGGTGCGCCTGGACATCGCCAACAACCAGGTGAAGCTGACCTTCGCCGACATCGAGCTGATCTCCAAGCTGGTGGAAGGCAAGTTCCCGGATTACACCCGCGTGATCCCGAAGGGCTACAAGAACAACTTCACCATCGACCGCGAGCAGCTGCTGCGCTCCCTGCAGCGCGCCGCCATCATGACCAGCGACAAGTTCAAGGGCGTGCGTTGCATCATCAGTCCGGGCAGCCTGAAGATCAGCTCCACCAACGCCGACCAGGAAGAGGCGGTGGAAGAGATCGAGCTCGACTACGGCGGCGACAGCATCGACATCGGCTTCAACGTCGGCTACCTGCTGGACGTGCTCAACAACCTCAAGTGCGAGAGCGTCAACATCGCCCTGGGCGACGCCAATTCATCGGCGCTGATCACGGTTCCCGAGAACCCCGACTTCAAGTATGTCGTCATGCCGATGCGGATCTGATCGACACAGCAGCAAGGATGGGCGCGCCGCGGGAGCGCGCCTTTCCGTCATGTTGAATTCATTGACAGGCATGCAGATCGGCATGCCGGGCTTTGACTGCGGCGGCGGCTTCGCCACGCATCCCTGGGCGAACGGGTTCGCCGGCAGCCGGATGCGCCGCATCGAAAAGCATTTCGTTCTTTAGTTGTAACCCGATTTACAGAAAGCAGCCATGTCCGCGATTCCCCAAGAAACCACCACCCAGCCGCAGCAAAGCCAGTACGGCGCCTCGTCGATCCAGATCCTGGAAGGCTTGGAGGCGGTGCGCAAGCGCCCCGGCATGTACATCGGCGACACCTCCGACGGCACCGGCCTGCACCACCTCGTGTTCGAGGTGCTGGACAACTCCATCGATGAAGCGCTGGCCGGCTACTGCACCGAGATCCATGTCACCATCCACGCCGACAACTCGATCTCCATCACCGACAACGGCCGCGGCATCCCCACCGGCATCAAGTGGGACGACAAGCATGATCCGAAGCGCAGCGCGGCCGAGATCGTGATGACCGAGCTGCACGCCGGCGGCAAGTTCGACCAGAATTCCTACAAGGTGTCCGGCGGCCTGCACGGCGTCGGCGTGTCCTGCGTCAACGCCCTGTCCAAGCTGCTCAAGCTCACCATCCGCCGCGACGGCAAGGTCCACACCATGGAATTCGCACGGGGCGCGGTGCAGAACCGCGAACTGGAGCAGCAGGACGGCGTGCAGGTTTCCCCGATCAAGGTCATCGGCGAGACCGACAAGCGCGGCACCGAGGTGCACTTCTGGGCCGACGAGGAAATCTTCACCCATGTCGAGTTCCACTACGACATCCTGGCCAAGCGCATCCGCGAGCTGTCCTTCCTCAACAACGGCGTGCACATCAAGCTGACCGACCAGCGCACCGGCAAGGAAGAGGATTTCGCCTTCGAGGGCGGCACCCGCGGCTTCGTCGAGTACATCAACAAGAACAAGAACGTGCTGCACCCGACCATCTTCCAGGCCACCGGCGAGAAGGCCTCGGACCAGGGCACCACCATCGGCGTCGACGTCTCGATGCAGTGGAACGATGCCTTCAACGAGCAGGTGCTGTGCTTCACCAACAACATCCCGCAGCGTGACGGCGGCACTCACCTGACCGGCCTGCGCGCGGCGATGACCCGCGTCATCAACAAGTACATCGAGGAAAACGAGCTGGCCAAGAAGGCCAAGGTCGAAGTCACCGGCGACGACATGCGCGAAGGCCTGACCTGCGTGCTGTCGGTCAAGGTGCCGGAGCCGAAGTTCAGCTCCCAGACCAAGGACAAGCTGGTCTCCTCCGAAGTGCGCGGCCCGGTCGAGGAAATCGTCGCGAAGACCCTGACCGACTTCCTGATGGAAAAGCCGAACGACGCCAAAATCATCTGCGGCAAGATCGTCGAAGCCGCCCGCGCCCGCGAGGCGGCGCGCAAGGCGCGCGAGCTGACCCGGCGCAAGGGCGTGATGGACGGCCTCGGCCTGTCCGCCAAGCTGGCCGACTGCCAGGAAAAGGATCCGGCGCTGTGCGAGCTGTACATCGTCGAGGGCGACTCCGCCGGCGGCTCCGCCAAGCAGGGCCGCGACCGCAAGTTCCAGGCCATCCTGCCGCTGCGCGGCAAGGTGCTGAACGTGGAAAAGGCGCGCTTCGAGAAGATGCTCTCCAGCGAGCAGATCACCACCCTGATCGCCACCCTCGGCACCTCCATCGGCCCGGACGAGTTCAACGTCGAGAAGCTGCGCTACCACCGCATCATCATCATGACCGACGCCGACGTCGACGGCGCCCACATCCGCACCCTGCTGCTGACCCTGCTGTATCGGCAGATGCCGCAGCTGGTCGAGCGCGGCCACGTCTACATCGCCCAGCCGCCGCTGTACAAGGTCAAGCACGGCAAGGACGAGCGCTACCTGAAGGACGACGTGGAGGAGGCGGCCTACATGATGCAGATCGCGCTGCACGACGCCCAGCTGATTCCGGCCGACGGCGCCGAGGCCATCACCGGCGACGCGCTGTCCGAGCTGGTGCGCCAGTACAACACCGCCAACGCCATCATCATGCGCCTGTCGCGCGCGATGGACGAGGCGGCCCTGTCGGCCATCATGAATGGCGTGGCGCTCGACCTCGGCGACGCCGAGCGCGCCCAGGCGTCCGCCGCCGCGCTGGCCGCCGCCATCAACGATCCGACGGTATCGGTGGTCGCCGCTTCCGACGAGCTGTCGGACAAGCATGCGCTCAAGATTCAGCGCCGCCATCATGGCAACCTGAAGCTGTCGGTGCTCGACGCCGATTTCGTCGCCAGCGCCGACTACCAGGTGCTGGCCACGGCGGCCGCCACCTTCAAGGGCCTGATCGGCCAGGGCGCGCTGGTGCGCCGCGGCCAGGGCGATCGCGCCAAGGAAGCCGCCATCCGCGATTTCCACGAAGCCATGAACTGGCTGCGCGAGGAAGCCGAGCGCGGCGTCACCAAGCAGCGCTACAAGGGCCTGGGCGAGATGAATCCGGAACAGCTGTGGGAAACCACCATGGACCCGAACGTGCGTCGCCTGCTGAAGGTGCAGATCGAGGATGCCATCGCCGCCGACCAGATCTTCACCACCCTGATGGGCGACGATGTCGAACCGCGCCGGGCGTTCATCGAGCTGAATGCGCTGCAGGCGGGGAATATCGACGTTTGATTTTCCATCCGCTTCAAGCGTACGCAGAAACAGGACTCGCAAGAGTCCTGTTTTTTTACGCCCGATGGAATCGGCGTGGCTTTGTCTGCGATGCACGGGCCGATGCGAGCAGGGCCGGATGCATGCCGAGCCTCGTCGCGCCGCGGACGCCTGAACCCGAAAACGCGGCAGCCCCTCAGGAGCCGATGCCCTCGTCCGCGCCGCTCCTGCCGGCATCGCCCGGCGCGTTGTACTTGCGCGCGCTCCCGCGCGCCTGGGCCACCGGATACTTCAGCGCGTTCTTCCCGATCTTGCGCCGCGCTGCTTCGGCCAGATCGATCCCGGCCTCGTTGGCCACCAGTAGCAGATAGAGCAGCACGTCGGCGCATTCATCGCCAAGCGCTTCCATGAAACCCGCATCGGCCTTCAGCGCCTGCAGCTGATCCTCCGGCTTCCATTGCGTCAGTTCAAGCAGTTCGCCGGCTTCCAGGTTGAGCGAAATGATGAGGTCCTTCAAGGTATGGAACTGCTTCCAGTCGCGCTCATCGCGAAAGCGCAGCAGGTCGGCGGTGAGAGACTGGAGATCGGTCATGGCATCGGTGTTGGAAGCGGTGGGGGGAAGCTGCAGAGGCGGCAAGGCTGAGGCCGCTCCGGCGCGCATTCTCGCATGAGCCTGAGCAAGCAATCCAAAAGTCTCGGTCGCCTCATGAAGGTTGTTAGGATTTTCCGCACCCAACCTCTTGTTTTCTTCGCTTTTTACAGGAGGATGCCCCACGTAGGATAGGCTCGTTGCAAAAGCGGCGGATCCGGCGCCAAACGGCCGGCGTACCCTGCCCAAGCGACGCGCCCGACGGCATGAGGACCTGATCTCCCGTCAGGCGCCTGGCCGGCTTGCCGGCAAGTCCTGTTCAACTGGAGGAAATGTGAAGAAATTCTTAGGCGGTTTGATGGTCGCGGTGAGTGCCCTGTCCATGGTCGTCACCGATGCGCAAGCCAAGCGCCTGGGCGGCGGCTCGTCGTCGGGCAAGCAGTCGCAAAGCGTGGCGCGCCAGGCCCAGTCGCCTGCGGCCAGCCAGGCGGCGCCCGCCGCCGCCAAGCCCGCCGCGCCGGCCGCAACGCCTGCGGCCACCCCGCCCAAGCCCGCTAGCCCCTGGAAGGGCATCCTCGGCGGCGCCCTGCTTGGTCTCGGCCTCGGCGCCCTGCTGTCGCACTTCGGCCTCGGCGGCGCCATGGCCAGCATGATCAGCACCCTGCTGATGGTGGCCCTGCTCGCCTTGGCGGCGATGTTCATCTACCGCATGTTCAAGCGCAAAACCGACGCGGGCGCATCGCCTGCTGGCGGCAACTGGCAGCCGGCCTATGCCGGCACCGGAGCGGCCACGCCGGAAATCGGCTCGCGCCTGGAACCGGTTCAGCCTGCCGCGTTGAATTCCACCGGCACCACCGCGACGGCGGAAGCGCCGGCCGAACAGGCGCCGTGGGGCGTGCCGGCGGACTTCGACACCCAGGGCTTCCTGCGCCAGGCCAAAACGTATTTCATCCGCCTGCAAGCGTCGTGGGACAAAGGCAATGTGGACGACCTGCGCGAGTTCACTACGCCCGAGATGTTCGGCGAACTCCGGCTGCAGCTGCAGGAACGCGGCGTGGCGGGCAACCATACCGACGTGGTTTCGCTGGATGCGCAACTGCTCGGCATGGAAACCGTGGGCAACGACTATCTCGCCAGCGTCCGCTTCGACGGCATGATCAAGGAAGCGGAAAACGCGGCTGCCGAGCCTTTCGCCGAAGTCTGGAACCTGGCCAAGCCGGTGAAGGGCAATGGCGGCTGGGTCCTGGCCGGCATCCAGCAGCTGTCCTAAACATGTCCAGGTAACGGACCGTCAACCAGATCGGCCGGAAGACTCCCTCCGGCTTTAACAACCGTTCGCAGCAACCTGCGAACGGTTTTTTTTCGTGGATGCCGCGCCGAAGCGCAGCAGGAAAGCCAGTGCGGGGATGCGACGGTGCGGTTGCCGAATGTGGTTGCCGAATGTCTTCGACGTGCCCGCAGCGGCTCCGCCCCGTCAGGCGCTGATCCACGCTCGCCGGTCGCCGATACGCTGATCAGCGATCAGCGATCACGGCGAGACGCGGAGCTTCCGGCCGATCGCTTATTCAGGCTCCACAGCCGCAGTCGCCCCGACAGCAAGCGGCCAGTCGGCTGGCTTGCCCATCGCATTGCGCGCCAGGGCCGGGCCGAAGCGCAGCGAGCGCGGCCGCTCGGCGGCGCTCAGGCGCGGCGCCATCCATTGCTCCAGCTCCCGCCGAAATGCCGCATCGTCGCTGCCACGCCCGCGCGGCACGATGAAGGCCTTGAGCCGGTTGCCTTCATGCGGCTGCATCAGGCGCACGGCCGCTTCCGCCACCTGTGGATGCTGCAGCAGCACTTGCCGCACGCGCTCCGGGAAGACGTTGATGCCACCCACCTGCACCGCGCCGTCGCGCCGTCCTTCGATGCGGAAGCGGTGCTCGTCGTCCCAGGCAAGCTGGTCCTGGACCTCGACGTGCAAGCTGCCGCCTTCGGGTAGCGTGCGTTCGAGCGCATCTTCGCCGCTGCGGGACCAGTGCCCGAACAGCCGGTAGGAGGCATCGCTGGCGCTGCGCCAGCCGATGCCTGCGGTTTCGGAAGATCCGTAAATCTGTATCAGGCGAACCAGGCCGAGCGCGCTGACGCCGTCGGCGACCTCCGCCGGGCAGGGCGCGGTGGACGTGACGCCGGTCACGCCCGTCGGCATCGCAGGCAGGGCGCGCAGCAGCGCGCGCCAGAATTCCGGATGGCCGACGATCAGATCGCCCGGCTGGCAGAGTCGCGCCAAGCTCGCCGGCGAGCTGGCGCGCACGTCCAGCACCGGAATGCCGCCGAGCTGCTGCGGCAGCAGAATCGTGAACAGGAAGCCGTAGATGTGGTGGCTGGGCACCGCCGAAAGGATGCGCCGCGCGCCGGCAAGCAGCCGGGCCAGCTCGGCGGTTTCCTGCCGCAGATGCGCCAGCGGATGGATGCAGGGCTTCGGCAGGCCGGTGCTGCCGGAGGTGCGGAAGGTCAGGCGTGCCGAGAAGTGCGCCAGTCCGGCGGCGGCGATGGCGGTCCACTCGCCGATCGTGCGCCGTGCCAGCAGATAATCCTCGATGCCGCTTTCGTGCAGATGAATGGCTTCGGCCAGCGCCGCGCCGAGCGCCACCAGTTCCAGCGAGTCGCAGCCGGCGTCGCGGTCCAGGGAGAAATCCTCAGGCCAGGGCCGCGGCGGCAGGCAGGCGCCGTCCGGCCGCAGCCGCGCGAGTTCGTCGGCGACCAGATCGCAAACGAAGCGGCGCAGGGCGTCGTCGCGGCTCCACCAGTCCTGCTCCTGGGGCAGCAGGGTCGTCGCGGCAGGCATGTTCACAGGCGCTTGACGAAGATCCAGTAAGTGTCGCCGCTGAGGGCTTTCTTCATGTGGATCTTCACCTTGGTCGGCCGCATCTGGTAGTCGAAGATGTATTCGAACATGGTGTTCAGGTCGCCCGACTTCACGCCCTTGTCGAACACACCCTTGAACTTCGGCGTGTTGGTGCAGGGCGCCACGTCGCGGAAGAAGTTCTTGCCGATGACCGCTTTCGGGTCGCGCCCAGTGATCTGGCCTTCGGCCTGGTTGTATTTCAGGATGTTGCCGCTGCCATCGAGCTGGATGGTGCCGAAGGCCAGCTGGTTGATCTGGGTCTCCGTCATGCGGCTCATGACGTTTTCGATGTCGCTGCGGTTGAAGGCCACCAGTGCCAAGTCGCTCATGTTTTCTCCACGGTTCAAAAAGTTTGTTTGCTTCTGTCCAGGACAATAACAGCAGGAAACAAAAAAGTTCCGGTGTAGACCTTGATCAAAGTCAATAAATTGCATCAGGGAAAAATTTTGTCCAAGACTAACACGTCTGTCCAGGCCGAGTCGCGCAGGATCGCCACCGCTTCCCCGTGAATCGCCACTACAATGCAAGCTCACCATGACAGAGCGGCAAGATTTTCCTTGCATACCGTTCGCTCGCCAGGACCAAACTACTTAATTCATGACCGAACCGATTCGCCGCGACCGCGTCCAAGTCGCCTCCTATCTCCTGACCGGATTCATCCTGCTGCTGGTGCTGTGGCGGGATCTGCTGGCCGCCCTGTTTTCCGGCCTGCTGGTGTTTTCGCTGGTGCGCATGCTGGCGCCGGCGCTCGGCAAGAGCATCAGCGACCACCGGGCGCGGGTGCTGGCCGTGGCGGTGCTGAGCGGCGCGATCGTCGCCCTGCTCACCGCCGGCATCTGGGGCGCCGCCAGCTTCTTCGGCAGCGAGGCCGGCAACCCGCAGACCATCATGCAGCGCCTGGCCGACATCATCGAAGCCTCGCGCGGCCAATTGCCGCCCTGGATCATGGACCATGTGCCGGCCAGCGCCGAAGCGCTGCGGGCCATGCTCACCGGCTGGCTGCGCGAGCACGCCGCTCAGGCGCAGACCCTCGGCCAGCAGGCCGGCCGCACCATTGCCCACATTCTCATCGGCATGGTCATCGGCGCCATCGCCGCGCTGCGCGACGCCACCTCGCCCCATCACTACAAGCCGCTGGCCGCCGCTCTCTATGCCCGGGTGGTCAACCTGCACCGGGCCTTCCGCAACATCGTCTTCGCCCAGGTGCGCATCGCCGCCCTCAATGCGGTATTCACCGCCATCTACCTGATGCTGGTGCTGCCGATGGCGGGCGTGAACCTGCCGTTGAAGAAAAGCATGGTGGCGATCACCTTCGTCGCCGGTTTGCTCCCGGTGATCGGCAACCTGATCTCCAACACCGTGGTGGTGATCGTCGGCCTGTCGCATTCCCTGCAGGTGGCGCTGGCCTCGCTGCTGTTTCTCGTCGTGATCCACAAGCTGGAGTATTTCCTCAATGCCCGCATCATCGGTTCCCACATCAATGCCCGTGCCTGGGAATTGCTCGGCGCCATGCTGTTGATGGAAGCGGTGTTCGGCCTGCACGGCGTGGTCGCCGCGCCGGTGTTCTATGCCTATCTCAAGCAGGAGCTGATGGACCGCGATCTGGTATGACGCATTGCAGAGCGCGCCGTATCGGGCTGTGAAAAGGGAAACTTTCCTCGGGGCGGGGCATCCGACGTAGAGAAGCGGCAAACGCTTCCGACATCTGACACAGGAGGAACCCATGCCTAATCGCAAGAAAGCCGACGCGGACGACGCCAAGCAGGAAAAGGGAATGAAGTCGTCACATGGCGAGAACTCGACCTCGGTGACGCCCAAGGACGTGCCTTCCGGCACCGCCGCTTCCAAGGATGTGGTGGAGCGCAAGATCGCTTCCGACGACCCCGAAGAGCGGAACGAGGAACAGCTGGATGATGCGGTGGAGATGACCTTCCCGGCCAGCGATCCGATCGCCATTCCGACCCCGGAGAAGGCGGAAAAGCACAGCGGCCGCCAGCACTGAAGCACCCCTCCCGCCTGAGCGGGACGCATGCATCGCACCGGTTCGCCCGAACCGGTGCGTTTCCTTTCCCGCCGTTCAGGCGTCTCCCACGATTTCCGTCACCGTGCCGGTGCCGGCGCAATTGTCGCAGGTTCCGCCCTCCATGTTCTTGCCGCTGCCGCCGCAGCGCGGGCAGGTATTGTCGGCCGTCTGCGGCGTGCCGGCCGCATCCTCGTCGCCGGGCTTGCGCTGATTGCCCGAGGTGCCTGCATCATCGTTTCGGGAAGCCTGGGTCATGCCTGTCTCCATGGAGTGAAGGGGGCGCGGACGCGCCCGCACTCGTGGGATCACCGCGACCGCCCGGCCGTTCCCCGGCGCGGCCAATTCAGTCGGGATACAGGCCGTGGCAGCGGCCGTACAGCCGCACCAGGCCGAGCAGGCTGCCGATGTTCGGCGCCGGCACGCCGGCCAGGCCGGCGATCTCGTGCACCGCCGTCACCAGCGCATCAATCTCCAGCGGCTTGCCGGCTTGCGCATCCTGCAGCATGGAGGTCCTGAATGCGCCCAGCTGGCGCGTGATCTGCATGCGGTCTTCGCCGCTCTGCGCGATCGGGCAGCCGATGCGCGCGCCGATGTCCGCCGCCTCGGCCATGATGTCGAGGCAAAACCGGCGCACCAGGTCGTCGTCCAGCATGCGGTCGCAGGTGGCGCCGGTGAAGGCCGAAATCGGGTTCATCGTCATGTTGCCCCACAGCTTGTACCAGATGTCGGCATGGATGTCGGCGCTGGCTTCGGCGTCGAAGCCGGCGTGCTGGAACAGCGCCGTCAGCTCCGCCAGGCGGGCACTCATGCCGCCCACGGCCTCGCCGAAGATCAGGCGCTTGCCGAAGCCGGGACTGACCACGCCGGGTTCGGGACTGGCGCTGGCGAGATGCACCACGCAGCCCAGCATGCGCTGCGGCGGCAGGGCCTGCAGCAGCGCGCCGTCGGGGTCCAGGCTGGCAAGCCGGGTACCGGCATGGGGCCGGTCGGGCCGGCCGAAGAACCACTAGGGCACGCCGTTCATTGCGCTCACCACCATGGTGTGCGGGCCGATCAGCGGCGCCAGCTGCGGCGCGAGTTCGCGCATGGCGGTGGCCTTGACCGCGACGATCACCGCATCCTGTATGCCCAGCGCCGCGGCATCGGCGGCCGCGCGCAGCGGCGCCTGCGCCACGCCGCCCTCCTGCCGCACCCGCACGCCATGCGCCTGCAGCGCTGCCAAAGTCGCGCCGCGCGCGAGGGCCGACACGTCCGCGCCGACCTGCGCCAGGCGCGCCGCCATCAGCGCGCCGACGGCGCCCATTCCTGCGATTGCGATCTTCATTCGCATCCTCTCCAAAAATTCACCGCGCCCGCGTTGCTTGGCGGCTGCATTCCCATGAACCTGGGTAGGCGTTGCCAGTAGCGCAAAGTAACATGGCGTGCATCGCCGCGCTCGAGCCGCCGCGTCGATCGCTTTCACCGGACAGCAGGCCCATGTCGACCAGGAACACGACGATGCCAGACGATCTGCAGCAGCTCTTCGACGTCGCCGCCGCCTTGCATGCGGAGGGAGATTTTCACGCAGCAAGCACCTATTACCAGCGCATCCTGGAGCGGCAGTGCGACCATGCGCCCGCCCTGGCGGGCCTGGGCGTCATCGCCGGGCAGCGCGGCCGAAACCTCGATGCGGTCGGCATGCTGCGCCGCGCTTGCGAGCTGACGCCGGACAATCCCCAATTCCTCTACAACTACGGCGAAGCCTTGCGCCAGTCGGGTCAGCTCGAGGCGGCCGACATCGCCCATGCGGCGGCGCTGCAGCGCGATCCGATGTACCTGCCGGCGCATGCGGGCCTGGCCCTGGCGCTGCAGGCGCTGCAGGAGCGCGCCGTCGCCCTGCAGCTGCCGCAGGAAGCATCGGCGCTGCAGCGACGCCTGGCCAGCGTGTTCAACAACCATGGCAATGCGCTGCTCGGCCTCGGCCAGGTGCTGGAAGCCATCGCGCTGTACCGCCGCGCCATCGACTGCTTTCCCGAGTACCCGCTGGCCTGGTCCAACCTCGGCAATGCCTTGCGCACCGCCGGCCAGGTGACGGAAGCCGAGCAGGCCTGCCGCCGCGCGGTGCAGCTCGACCCGGCCTGTTCGCCGGCCTGGAACAATCTCGGCAACGCGCTGGTGGAGCAGGCGCGCTTCGAGGAAGCGCCAGCCTGCTATGAAAGGGCGCTGCAGCTCGGCAGTTCGCCGGAAGCCGAGCACAACAGCGGCAGCGGCTCGCTGTTCAACCTGCTGTGCCTGCCTGAGCTGAGCGACGCCGAGATCGCCGCCCGCCATCGGGAATGGGGCCAGGCTTATCCGGCGCCGCTCGGCAAGGTCTGGCGCAATTCGCGCCAGGCCGAGCGCCGGCTGCGCATCGGCTACCTGTCGCCCGATTTCCGGGTGCATGCGATGGCGCATTTCATCGAGCCCCTGCTCGCCCATGCCGACCGCGAGGCCACCGAAATCGTCTGCTATGCGCAGGGCCCGGGCATGGATGAGCGCACCCGGCGCCTGATGCAGTACGGCCATCGCGGCACCTGGGTGCATGGCCTCGACGATGCGGCGCTCGCCAGGCTGATCGAAGACGATGGCATCGACATCCTGGTGGACTGCGCCGGCCATACCCACGGCACGCGGCTCAAGGCGCTGGCGGCCAAGCCGGCGCCGGTGATGATGACCTGGCTCGGCTATCTCGGCACCACCGGCCTGCCGGCCATGGATTACCGTCTCACCGATGCCTGGGTCGATCCGCCCGGCATGACCGAGGACCAGCATACCGAGAAGCTGCTGCGCGTTCCCGGCGGCATGATGGCTTACCAGCCGCATGACGATTTCCCCGAGGTGAGCGGCCTGCCGCTCAGGCGCAACGGCCACGTCACCTTCGGCTCGCTGAACAACATCCAGAAGATCAACGTCACCGTGGTCCGCGAATGGGCGCGGCTGCTGCAGGCCATGCCGGACGCGAAGCTGCTCCTGCAAGGCAAGTTCATCGCCGATGCCGGCATGACCGGTCGCCTGCGCGGCCTGTTCGAAGCCTTCGGCATCCGCCCGCACCGGCTCGACCTGCGCCCGGCCAGCGGCGACTTCCTGCGCACCTACCACGAGATCGACATCGCGCTCGACACCTTTCCCTATGGCGGCGGCGCCACCACCTGCGACGCGCTGTGGATGGGCGTGCCGGTCATCGCCTTTCCGGCGCGGCGGCCGATCGGCCGGCTGACGGCCAGCATCCTGCATCAGATCGGCCATCCGGAGTGGCTGGCCGACAATGCCGATGCCTATGTCGCCAAGGCGCTCGCCCTGGCGGCCGATGCGTCGGCGCTTGCCGAAATCAGGCGCGGCCTGCGCCAGCGGATGCAGGTTTCGCCGCTGTGCGACCAGGCCGGCTTCATGCGGCGCCTCGAGGCGGTCTACCGCCAGGCCTGGCAGCGCTGGCTATGGGCGGGCTGACGCCTTCTCATCGCCAACGCCGCCGGGCTGGTTGATCGACTTCAAGCGCCTGCCATTTGCCGCGGCCGACGGCTTGCTTTCCCTTCCGTTCATTTCTACCGTGAGCGTTTGCAACGGAATGACGATGAAAGGAAGAACCACGTGACCGGAACCATGAAGCCGATGATGGCGCTGAAGCGGCAGTGCGCCGCGCTGGCGCTGGCGCTGTTGACCGCCGGCATGGCGCAGGCCCAGGACAAGCGCGATGCGGCGCCGGCATCCGCCAGTGCGCCGGCGCAGGAACAGACATTGACCCTGCCCGCCGCCGCCGAGGCCGCCGGCGGCACCGGCTCCGTCACCTTCATCGGCACCGCCACCGTCATCATCCGCTATGCCGGCCTGACCATCCTCACCGACCCGAACTTCCTGCACAAGGGCGAGCATGTGCACCTCGGCTATGGCCTCACCTCGGAGCGCCTGACCAATCCTGCGATGGAACTGGACAAGCTGCCGCCCATCGACCTGATCGTGCTGTCGCATCTGCACGGCGACCACTTCGACCAGCTGGTGCAGCAGAAGCTCAAGCGCGATATTCCCATCGTCAGTACCACCGATGCGGTGCATGGGCTGGGCCGCTTCGGCTTCACCCGGCTGCATGCGCTCAAGACCTGGGAGACGCTGACGGTGAAGAAGGGCGGCGCCACGCTGCGCATCAGCGCCACGCCCGGCCGCCACGGCCCGCCGGTGCTGTCCGGCCTGCTGCCGGAGGTGATGGGTTCCATGCTCGAGTTCAGCAACGGCGAGCGCGGAGGCTATCGCATGTACATCAGCGGCGATACCATGGTGTATGACGAGATCCGCGAAATTTCGCGCCGCTATCCCGACATCGACCTGGCGCTGCTGCACCTCGGCGGCACCCGCATCCTCGGCGTGATGAAAGTGACCATGGATGGCAAGGACGGCGTCGAGATGATGCAGATCATCGCGCCGCGCCACACCATTCCGATCCATTACAACGATTACGATGTCTTCAAGTCTCCGCTCTCCGATTTCGAGGCCGCGGTCAATGCCGCCGGCCTGCAGGGCAAGGTCACCTATCTCAAGCACGGCGAAGCCTACGAGTTCAAGCCGCGGTAGCCGCATCCTCGATCGGACTGCGCCATGAACGACCTGCGCAGCCTGTCCTTGCAGTTCGCCCGGCCGGGAAGGCTGGAGGCCATCGTGCTGCGGCCCCAGCGGCGCGCGCCGGCCCTGCTGGCGCAGAGCGCGATCGCGCTCGAGGGCCTGGGTCTGGAAGGCGACCGCAGCGTGCGTCCCGGCGCCCGCGGCGGCGGCAAGCGCCAGGTGACGCTGATCCAGGCGGAGCACCTGCCGGCGGTGGCGGCGCTCACCGGGCGCAGACGCATCGATCCGCGCGACCTGCGGCGCAATCTGGTGGTGTCGGGATTGAATCTGCTGGCGGCGCGCTCGCTGTTTCGCGACCGGCCGCTGGTGCTGAGGCTGGGAGAGTCGGTGGTGCTGGAGATCAGCGGCCCGTGCGAGCCCTGTTCGCGCATGGAGGAAATCCTGGGGCAGGGCGGCTACAACGCCATGCGCGGCCACGGCGGAGTGACGGCGCGCATTCTGCGCGGCGGCATGCTGAAGGTGGGCGATGCGGTCGGCTGCGAACCCGGCGAACCGGAAGATGCCGGGCAGACCGCCTCGCTGTTCGACTGAGAATTTTTGCGCTAGAACGTGCCGCGCGCCCGTTCGATCACTACCGCCGTCTGCAATTCGGCCACCGCCGCCTGCATGTTCTTCCAGTGATGATCGAGCCGGCGCACCGAGTCGTGCATCAGGCGCGAGGCAATGGTCGCGGCTTCCAGCGGCGTCCTGGCTTCCTGCCGCGCCGCCTCGATGGTCACCAGCAACTGCTCCAGCGCCAGCCGGTGTTCTTCCGGCGCACTGTCGATGGCTTCGCGCAAGAGATGCCGGCGGTAGGCTTCGAATGCCTGGGGATCGTCCTGGTACAGCGAGGACAGCATATCGAAGCTCGGATGTTTCGAATCATGGCTCATGGTGCTCTCCCGAAGGTTCATGCATACAGCGTAGCCAGTCCGACTGCATGCCTGTTTGTAGCGAGTCAAGATGCAAGGAACGGGCCACTGTCGGAGCGCAAATGCGCCCACTATGGCCGGCCCGGCCCGTGCTGCGGACCCGCATCATGCTCGCCGGCATCGAGGGCCGCCCGCGTGCGCGGCAGGTAATCCGGATAATGGCGCTGCACGAAGTCGATCAATTCCTCGCGCACGCGGCAGCGCAAGTCCCAGGAGCGGCCGGCGTCGGCGGCGCTGAGCAGCAGCCTGACCTGCATCGCCCGTTCGCCGCTTTCCACCACCTGCGTCAGGCACAGCCGGCCATCCCACTCCGGGGCGCCGCGGCAGATGCGTTCAGCCTCTTCGCGGATGGCCTGCACCGGCATGCGGTAATCGACCCAGAGCGTCACGGTGCCGAGGATGTCGGAACTGGTGCGGGTCCAGTTCTGGAACGGATGCTCGATGAACCATTGCAGCGGCACCACCATGCGCCGCTGGTCCCAGAGGCGCACCACCACGTAGGTGCCGGTGATTTCCTCGATGTGGCCCCATTCGTTTTCCACGATGACGACATCTTCCAGGCGTATCGGCTGCGTCAGCGCCAGTTGCATGCCGGCCAGCAGGTTGCCCAGCACTGGCTTGGCGGCGAAGCCGACCACCAGGCCGGCGACGCCGGCCGAGGCCAGCAGGCTGGTGCCGATCTGGCGCAGCAGCGGCAGCGTCATCAGCGCCGTGCCGCTGCCCAGCAGGATGATCAGCACCATCAGGCTGCGCGCCAGCACCTTGGTCTGGGTCTGGATGCGCCGCGCCTGCAGGTTGTCGGCCGAGGTGGCGGGATTGAGCTCGATGATGGCGTCGGCCACCGCCCGCACGCAGCGCACGCCGAGCCAGGTCAGCGACATGATCAGCGCCAGCGCGCTCAGATGGCGAAAGACAGAGATGCCGGGCAGGTCGTCGGAACTGTTGCGCAGGATGATCTGCATCAGCAGGAACAGCAGCACCAGGGCGCCGGCGCGATGGCCGTAGGCCACCAGCTTGCGGGAATAGGGCAGGTTGAACGTCAGCCGCTCGAGGATGCCGGTGCCGATCTGATGGAACACCAGCACCGCAAAGAGGCTGCCGAGTATCTGCACCAGCGGACCCATCCAGGGAATGCGCGTCATCAGCACCATCCACGGCATGACGGCATATAGGAAGGTTTGTGACCAGTCTGGCATAGGGAAACGTCGATACGGGAAGAGCGACAAGCCGCGTTCGGGCGCCGGCTTGCAGGAAGAAAACACCGGATTGGCGTGGGCGGCATGCGGCATGATGCACCGCAGCCTGTCGGCAGATGGCAATTTCGGGGCATAGTTCCTTGCCGCGATGGCAAGAACTCGCCGGGATGAAATGAATCAAACCGGCCTGCCCATGAAGCAAACCGCAGAACACATGCCGGCCCCCGACAGCCGGCCGCCCTACCCGGTGACGCCGGACGGCCGTTACTTCGTCGTGCGCGGCCGACTGTGGCGCCGCACTGATCCGCATCTGCCGGCCGACCAGCGGCAACGGCTGACGCGGGAACTGATGGCGGCGCGGCGGGCGGTGCAGTCGGCCTTGCGCGCCGGCGATCCCGAAGCCGAGCGGGCAGCGCGGGCCCGGGTCGATGCGGCCAAGATTGCGCTCGGCGAGCGCGGGCCGCCGTGGTGGACCGACGGCGCGCCGGACTACAACCGGCGCATGGCATCCAAAACACCTTACGCCGGCTGGTATGCGGACCAGATGCGATCCGCCGGGCATTGAAGTTCTTGACAGGAGCAATGCATGGCCAAGCGTCCCGGCATTTTCCCCACCTTCTTCATCTCCGGCTTCGAGTGCTCCACCTTCAAGTGGAAGGACCAGGGACGGCGCAACCTGATCGATGAAACCCGCCATGCGCAGCATGCGCGCGAGGATTACTGCATCCTGCACGACCTCGGCATCGCCGTGGCGCGCGAAGGCATTCCCTGGCCGCTGGTGGACAAGGGCGGCAGCTACGACTTCGGCTGCCTCGACCCGATGATCGACGCCATGAACCAAGCCAAGGTAACCGCCGTCTGGGACCTCTGCCACTACGGCTATCCGGACGACGCCGACCCCTTCGACGACGGCTTCGCGCAGCGCTTCGCCGACTATGCCCGCGCCGCCGCCGCCTACGTCACGCCGCGGGTGCACGGCCCGCATTTCTTCACGCCGATCAACGAGATCACCTTCTTTTCCTTCTGCGGCGGCGAATGGGGCTGGGTGGCGCCCTACCGCAATTGCCGCGAGGACCGCATGCGCCTGCGGCTGGCGCTGTGCCGCGCCGCCATCGCCGGCGTCAAGGCGATACGCGAGGTCGCCCCTCAGGCGCGCATGATCCACATCGATCCGCTGGTGTACGTGGTGCCGCCGCGCGACCGCCCCGACCTGAAGGACGCCGCCTGGCACGAAACCTTTGTCGACACCTTCCTCGCCTGGGACATCATTGCCGGCCGGGAGCATCCGGAGCTGGGCGGCTCGCCGGAGGTGCTGGACATCGTCGGCGCCAACAATTACTCCTTTGGACAGATGGAGTACCGGGAGCATGGCCCGCACAAGGCGCTCGATCCGGACGACGACCGCATCAAGCCGCTATGCGAACTGCTCGGCTGGGTCTGGAACCGCTACCGGCGGCCGATGATCATCGGCGAGACCAGCGGCATGGGCCAGGGCCGCGCCGCCTGGCTGCACGACGTGATGCAGGAGTCGCTGGCGGCGGTGGACGAGGGCATGGACCTGCAGGGCATCTGCCTGTTTCCGGCGGTCGACATGCCCGACTGGCACACGGGGGAATGGCTGCACAACGGCATCTGCGATCTGGTCGAGCAGGATGGCGACCTGAAGCGGGTGCCGGACAAGGACTACGTGGATGAGCTGCGGCGCTGGCAGAAGGAACTCAACCGGGTCACCCGCCTCGACGCCGATCCCTTCAGCGACCCGGTGGAGCTGCAGGACGTGATCGACGCCGCCAAGCGTTTGAAGGCAAAGCCGGACGCCAACTGGTGCTGAATGGTTCGCCTGCGGCTCGTCGCCGGGATGCGCACTCGGCCCATGCGCTACTTGTGCCGCTCCAGGAAAGGCAGTCCGAACTGCTCCACCTGCGACAGCGCTTCCAGCGCCGGCTCGCGCACCCGATTGCGCGCCAGGACATGGGACAGACGCGGCTGGGCCTGGGTAAGGAAGGCGCTTACCTGCCGCTCCGGTTTCGAAAAGCGGTTTTCCACCCACCACCAGCTGTCGCTGCGCGGCGTGTCATCCAGCAGGCGGCCGAGCCGGCACAGGTAGTTGTCCAGCCGGGCGGCATGGCGCGGCGCCACCGGCGCCTGCTGCGCACCGGGCGAGGGCGGTTCCGGCAGGGACGACCAGCCCAGCTCGATGGTGAAGGCATCGCAGGTCGCATGCGGCACCAGCAGCAGCCAGTGATGCCGCAGGGGCGACGCCTTGCGCCCGTAGGCGTGCGCCTTGCGTTCCGCACCTGAACCGTCTTCGGATCCGAAGGCGGAAAACGGCAGGCTTTTCTCGGCGAGGACTTCGGCGAACACCTCTTCCAGGGCGGTCCAGTATTCGATCTTCATCGGCAGGCAACGGGATATCGACCGCTTCATTTTCGGGGGGCCGCGCGGCGGCGCGAAGTGCCGGACGGAAAATGACTTTTTGAGGCGGCAACAACTGTGGTTACAGACTCATGCCCTGCAGCGGCTTCGGCCGGCCGATCCAGAAGCCCTGAGCGTAGTCGATGTGCAGATCGCGCAGGTCCTCCAGCGTGTCCTCATCGCCGACGAACTCGGCGATGGTCTGCCGGCCCATGATGTGGCTGATCTCGTTGGTGAAGCGGATCATCTCGCGGTCGATCGGGCTCTCCTTCATCATGGTGACGAAGGAACCGTCTATCTTGATGAAGTCCACCGGCAGCATCTTCAGATAGGAGAATGAGGTCATGCCGGTGCCGAAGTCGTCCAGCGAGAAGCGGCAGCCGAGTTCCTTGAGCGATTCGATGAAGCGGATGGTGCGGTTGGGATTGTCGATCGCGCCATTCTCGGTGATCTCGAAGCACAGCTTGTGCGGCGGCACCGGCGAGGCTTCCAGGCACTGCAGCGCGAACTGCTGGAAGGACTCGTCGGCGAGGGTGCGGCGCGACAGGTTGATGGTGCACATGTCGAGCTGGCGCACATGCTCCGGCTGGCTCTCCAGCCAGGCCAGCACCCGCTTCAGCACCCAGCGGTCGACCGCCGGCATCAGGTCGTAGCGCTCCGCTGCGGGCAGGAAGGCGCCGGGGCCGATGTGGCGCCCGTCGGTATCCTTCAGCCGCAGCAGGATCTCGTAGTGCAGCAATTCATGCCGGTCATCCACCGGGGCGATGGTCTGGTAGAACAATTCCAGCTGGTCGGTGCGAAGCGCTTCGTTGATGCGCGCCACCCAATGCATGTCGCTCTGGCGCCGGATGGTGTCGGCATCATTGTCCTGGTGCACGAAGACCCGGTTGCGGCCGTTCTCCTTGGCGATGTAGCAGGCATGGTCGGCGCGCCGCAGCGTCTGCTCCAGCGAGATGGCGGAGGCATTCACCGGCACCACGCCGATGCTGGCGCCGACGGAGAAGGTGCGTCCGCCGAAATTGAATTTGAAATTGGTGGTGGTGTCGAGCATCTTGTTGGCGACGCAGACCGCGTCCTCGATGCCGCAATGCTCGACGATCAGGGCGAACTCGTCGCCGCCCAGCCGCGCCAGCGTGTCGCGCTCCCGGATCACCGACTGATAGGTCTGCGCCAGCTGCCGCAGCAGTTCGTCGCCGGCGGCATGGCCGCAGGTATCGTTCACCACCTTGAACTGGTCCAGGTCGAAATACAGCAGCGCGCTGTTGCCGCGTCCGCCCCTGGCCCGCTCCAGCGCCCGCTGCAGCCGCACCTCGAACTCGCGCCGGTTGAGCAGGCCGGTGAGGGCATCATGGCTGGCCTGGTGCGCCAGCGTGCGCAGCAGGCGGCGCGACTCGGTGACATCGTGCAGCACCAGCACCGCGCCCACCAGGCGGCCATCGGAAAGGTGGATCGGCGCCACCGCCGCATCCACCGCATAGCTGCGGCCGGTCGCCGAGCGCAGGGTGCCGTGCTGGAACAGCGCCGGCGTGTCGCCATCGTGCAGGCAGCGGGCCACGATGCCGGTTTCCGCCTGGGCCGCATCCATGCCCTCGAAGTCCAGCACCGCCGACAGCGCCTGCCCGCGCGCCTGTGCCAGCACATGGCCGGTCAGGTGTTCCGCCGCCGGGTTGAGGTATTCCACCCGGCCGCCGGTATCGACGATGATCACGCTGTCGGTCAGCACCTGCAGCGTGACCTGGGCCTTTTCCTTTTCCACCGTCAGCGAAGCCTGCATCTCCTTCAGCGGCTGCACGTCATGCAGCACCGAGACCGCATGGGTGATGCGGCCCTGTTCGTCGCGGATGGGCGCGGCGCTCACCGCCAGCACCGCCATTCTGCCGTCGGGCCGGCGGTAGGCGATTTCCTCGGCATGCAGCACCTCGCCCAGGCGCAGCGCCCGCATCACCGGCAGCCGGGCGACCGGCATCATGCGGCCCTGGTCATCGATGGCGCCGGCACCGTCCGCTTCGGCAGCCGCCAGCTTCGGCTCTCCGCCGAGCAGCCGCGCCACCTCGGCGTTCTGGTAGACCAGCCTGCCGGAATCGGCTTCGATGATGAAGACGCCGGAAGGCATCTGGTCCAGCACCGACTGGAAGCGGCGCCGTTCGGCGGCCACGCGCGTCTGCCGCGCCTGCTGCCAGTGCTGCAGCAGCTGCTCCTCCAGGCGCCAGCGCTGGCGCAGGTCGAGCAGGCTCAGGCTGAAGCCGTCCGGCATGGCGTCGTGGTCGAGCGCCGCCTCGAGCAGGAAATGCGTCGGCATGATGTCGCCGTCGCTGCGCCGGCAATCCAGTTCCAGCGCCTGCTTGCCGAGCGCCGCGGCTTGCATCAGGCTGGCCAGTCGGTCGGCATCGGCCGCGTTGGCGAGCAGGAAGGCGGGCATGCGGCCGACCGCCTGGGCTGCGTCATAGCCGGTCATGGCGGCGGCCTGGCGGCTCCAGCGGCTGATGCGGCCTCCGGCGTCGAGCTGGATCGAGGCATACAGCTGCACGCACTCCGCCATCAGCCGGGAATGGGCCGCGACTTCTTCGGGCGTTGCAGGGAAGGAAGCGCTGGGATTGAGCATGCGCTGGCCATGGGTGTTTTTCGTATTATCAGTACGACCAGCCGCCCGTCATTAAATTCCTGCCGATATCGGCCGCGAGGGCGCAATGCACACCGGGATGTCCCGATGAAACTTCGCCCGGCCGGTGCAGTCGATGCATCAGCAGCCGCCCGCGCCGAGGCGGCCATCCTCATCGGGAGGCGCCATGGTTCCGGGCTTCATTTTCGCCACCGGCATCGAAAACAGCATTCCTACCATCCAGGGCGGCCGGGTGCGCATGGACGAAATGGAGAAATGCGGCCACTACCAGCACTGGCGCACCGACTTCGAGCTGGTGCAGGAACTCGGCATCTGCTTCCTGCGCTACGGGCCGCCGCTCTACCGCACCTTCATCGGCTCGGAGCGCTATGACTGGTCCTTTTGCGACGAAGCCTTCGCCGAGCTCTACCGGCGCAATATCTGCCCCATCGTCGACCTGTGCCACTTCGGCGTGCCGGACTGGATCGGCAACTTCCAGAATCCGGATTTCCCGGACCTGTTTTCGCAGTACGCCGAAGCCTTCGCCCTGCGCTATCCCTGGGTGCAGCTGTACACGCCGGTCAACGAGATGTTCATCTGCGCGCTGTTCTCCACCTTGTACGGCTGGTGGAACGAACAGGAAACCACCGACCGCGCCTTCGTCACCGCCATCAAGCACCTGGTGAAGGCCAACGTGCTGGCGATGAAGGCCATTCTCCGGGTGCGCCCGGACGCCCTGTTCATCCAGAGCGAATCGTCGGAGTATTACCATGCGGAGAGCCCGAAGGCGGTCGGAACGGCGGAACTGATGAATGCGCGCCGCTTCCTGTCGCTCGACCTGAATTACGGCCGCCGCATCGACTCCGAGATGTACGAATACGTCATGGACAACGGCATGACCCGCGAGGAGTACCACTATTTCCTGGCGAACCATCTCAAGCACCACTGCATCATGGGCAACGACTACTACCTCACCAACGAGCACCTGGTGTCGGCCGACGGCATGACGCACGCGTCGGGGGAGATATTCGGCTATGCCGTCATCACCCGCCAGTACCATGAGCGCTACCGCCTGCCGGTGATGCATACCGAAACCAACCTGAGCCAGGGACCGAAGGGCGACGAGGCGGTGCTGTGGCTGCGCAAGGAGTGGGCCAACGTGCTGCGGGTGCGAAACGACGGCGTGCCCATCGTCGGCTTCACCTGGTACTCGCTGACCGACCAAGTCGACTGGGACAGCGCGCTGCGCGAGAACAACGGCAATGTGAATCCGCTCGGGCTGTACGACCTGAACCGAAACATCCGCGCCGTCGGCGCCGCCTATCGCCAGCTCATCAGCGACTGGCGCCAGGTGCTGCCGACGCAGAGCGTCTGCCTGCAGGTGCCCATCGTGATGCCGAACCAGTATTCGGAGCCGTGGGCGATGCGCAGCCGGCAGAGCGCGGAACGCACCGGACAGGCTTCCGCCGACGCCCAGCGGCCGCCCGAGCAGTAGCGCCGGCCGCTGGGCGTCGGCGGGGCGCGATTCACAGACAGTGATTCACAGCCAGTAGGAAAGCAGCCGCGTCGACCATTCGCGCATGCGCTGGAACATGCCGCGCTGGCTCCACTGCTCTGGCAGGATCTGGTCCGACTCCAGCACGTCGCGCTGGAACAGGGCCTCCATGCGGTCGGCGAAGTCGGTGCTGAGGATGACGGCATTGATCTCGTCGTTGTGCAGGAAGCTGCGGATATCGAGATTGGTGGAGCCGATGGTGGACCAGACGCCGTCGATCACCGCCGTCTTCGCATGCAGCATCGCCTGCTTGCGCTCGTAGATCTTGACGCCGGCGGCGAGCAGTTCGTCGTAGTAGGAGCGGCTGGCGTAGAGGATCAGCGTGTGGTCGGTGAAGCTGGGGAAGATGATGCGCACGTCGATGCCGCGCCGGGCCGCATCGATGATGGCGCCGACGATCTCCTTGTCGGGCACGAAGTAGGCGGTGGTCAGGTGCACATAGCGGTCGGCATGCGCCAGCGCCGAGACATAGGTCTTGTAGACCGAGTAATCCTCCTTCTCCGGCGTGCTGCCGATGGCCCGCACCAGGGAATTGCCTTCGCGCCTGAGCGGCGGGAAGAAGCCGGCGTCGGGCAGCGCCTGCCCGGTCTTGCGCAGCCAGGTGTCGACGAACATTTTCTGGAACTCGGCCACCGCCGGCCCTTCGATCTGCATGTGGGTGTCGCGCCAGGCGGCTTCCTTGGCATCCGGCGGGTTGTCGTCCTGGCGGCGGTTGCGGCTGAAGAAGGAACTCTTGCCATACACCCGGCTGATATTGACGCCGCCGGTGAAGGCGATGCGACCATCCACCACCAGCAGTTTGCGGTGGTCGCGCTGGTTCACCGTCCAGTTGCCGCGCGCCTCGAGCGGATTGACCGGATTGAATTCCAGCAGCCGGACGCCGCCGGCGCGCAGGCGCTCGAAGAACTCCTTCGGCGTGCCGAGCGTGCCCACGCTGTCGTAGATGACGCTGACCTGGACCCCGGCGGCGCGCTTTTCCAGCAGCAGATCGGCCAGCGCGCGGCCGACTTCATCATCCTCGAAGATGTAGGTTTCCAGGTTCACATGCCGGCTGGCGCCGCGGATGGCGTTCATCATCGCCCGCATGGTGATCGGGCCGTCGTCCAGCAGTTGCACCTTGTTGCCGGCCACCAGCGGCGCGCCGATGATGGCTTCCTCCGCCGCGATGTGCTTGCTCAGGATGTCGGTGGCGCCGGCCCTGGCCGCCATGCCGTCGATGATGGCCTGCTTGCGGCTGTCCGGCAGCTCGCCGCGGCTGCCGACGATATTGGGGGTGGCTTTCGGCGTGAGCTGGCTGTCGCGCAGATAGGAGACATCCGGCAGCGAGGCGCAGCTGCTCAGCAGCAACAGCAGCAGCAAGGCGCAGAAGCGTTGCAGCGGGCGGGAAAGCGACGGATGCATGGCGGAGTCTGTCATCATGGAAAGGGGATTGATGCTTTGAACATATTTGCAGGCAAATAATTCCGCATGGCGAAACCGATGATGCGACAGCGCCTGGACATTGCATCAGGTTGCGCTAGCTGCCGACCGGCTACACTGCCGGCATGAACATCATCGGCGTCGACTTCACCTCCGTTCCCCGCCGCAGCAAGCCCATCACCGTCGCCCATGGCGAGGCGGACGGCGCGGTGCTGCGCATCACCCGGCTGGTGCCTTATCCCGACTGGGCATCCTATGAGCACTGGCTGGCGCAGCCCGGCCCCTGGATCGGCGCCTTCGACTTTCCCTTCGGCCTGTCGCGCGAACTGGTGGACCACCTCGGCTGGCCGGGCACCTGGGCGGAGCTGGTGACGCATTGCGCCGCCCTGCCCCGCGCCGCCCTGCGCGACACCTTCAAGGCCTTCTGCGATGCCCGGCCGGCGGGCAGTAAGTTCGCGCACCGGGTCACCGACGGCCCGGCCGGGTCCAGCCCGTCCATGAAATGGGTCAATCCGCCGGTGGCTTACATGTTTCATGAAGGCACCCGGCGCCTGCTGCAGGCCGGCGTGACGGTGCATGGCCTGCACGCCGGCGATCCGCAGCGCATCGCGCTGGAAGGCTACCCCGGCCTGGTGGCGCGGGCGGTGACGCGCGCTTCGTACAAGAGTGATGAAAAGAGCAAGCAGACGCCGGCGCGGCGCGCGGCGCGCGTGGCCATTTTGCGTGCGCTGCAGGAGGGCAGCCATCCGCTCGGCGTCACGCTCAAGCTGAGCCGCAAGCTGGCTGGGGAATTGGTGGAGGATGGCAGCGCCGACTGGCTCGACGCGGTGCTGTGCGCGGTCGCCGCCGCCTGGGCGGCGCAGCGACCGAATTATGGCTTGCCGGCCGACATGGATCCGGTGGAAGGCTGGACCGCCGGCGCGGCATTCGATTGATCAGGCGGCATTCATTGTCCGCCCGTTAGCTCAGGCGTTCGGTCCGAGCCAGACCTTGTTCTGCACGCGGGAGATGGCATAGCCCTTGGCGCCGATCTGCTCCAGCGCATCGCGCGCATCCAGTCCCAGCACCGTCTCGTTGTCTTCGTCCAGGTCGATATTTTGCTCGGCCGTCTCCCAATCGATGTTCGTCGCTTCCTCGGGGATGGGCCGGCCTTCGGGCACGGCCAGATAGGAATAGTTGCCCGCGTTCTCAGGGCGCTTGTAGACATCAACTTTCATCTTCCTGTCCTTTCATGAGGGTTCCAGAACTCTCCCATCCCCCTTCTTGCCGGGGATGAAATGAGTTCTAGCATTGACCATCCGACATCACAAAAGGTTGCGGTGCCGGCGGGGCCCGTCGATCAAGTCGGTGCTTGCCTGCAGCCGCCGGCCGATCGTCTTGGCGGCCTGCCATGAAAGTTGAAGCCGGCCATGCCGCCTCGCCAACATACTCCAAATAAATCTTTCTGTATTGCATAAACGGATATTGAGTCCGGGAAACCCGATATTTAGAATGGGAAACGTTGCGCCACGTCAAGAAATTCTTGACCGAACGTCACCAGTCTTCAACGGGTTCTTCCAGAGCCGGTTTGCTTGCAATCCGAAAGTGTTTAGAGAGTATGTCAAAGTTTTTTGCACAGAAAAGAAACGCCCGCAGCAAATGGACCATTCAAGCCGCCCTCAGCGCGTTCGGTGCCGCCTTCGTCGGCGCCAGTTTGCTGTTCTCTTCCCTGCCTGCCGCCGCCGCCGCACCGGCGCCGATCGTACCGGCAGCACAGGCTGCGCCAATGACCATCGATGCCTCGATGAACGAGCAGGTCGTCATGGTGCCGGCCATGGTCGGCAACACGCGCGCCGCCGAGCTTGAAACCACCCTCTTCAAACCGCCGGGCAACGGTCCCTTTCCGCTGGTGATCATGAACCACGGCAAGGCGCTCGGCAATCCGCGCCTGCAGGGCCGCGACCGCTTCGTCTTCCTCAGCCGCGAGTTCGTCAAGCGCGGCTATGCGGTCGCCATCCCGATGCGCAAGGGCTTTTCCCAATCCACCGGCGAGTACGTCGACCGCGGCTGCGACATGACCGCGCACGGCCAGACCCAGGCCGACGACCTGCAGAGCGCGCTCGAGTATTTCCGTGCCCAGCCCTGGGTCGACAAGAACAGCATCGTGCTCGCCGGCCAATCCTATGGCGGCCTGACCGCGCTCGCCGCCGGCACCCGCGGCCTGCCCGGCGTGAAAGCCCTGATCAACTTCGCCGGCGGCCTGCGCGTGCACGGCGGCGACTGCGCCTGGCAATCGTCGCTGATCAAGGCCTTCTCCGAGTACGGCAGCCATACCAGCCTGCCCAGCCTCTGGTTCTACGGCGAGAACGACAACCACTTCAGCCCGGAGCTGGCCTCGCGCATGTACAACGCCTACCAGCAGGCCGGCGGCCGCGCCCGCCTGATCGCCTTCGGCCCCTTCAAGTCGGATGCCCATGGCATGAGCGGCAGCCGCGACGGCGTCAGGATCTGGTGGCCGGAAACCGAGCGCTTCCTGAAGGAGATCGGCATGCCGACCGACGAGATGTACGCGCTGGCCGACGACAACCGCATTCCGAAGACCGACTATGCGGCGATCGACAACATCGAGGCCGTGCCTTTCCTGCGCGACGGCGGCCGCGAGCAGTACAAGGTCTTCCTGAGCAAGTCGGCGCCGCGCGCCTTCGCCGTGTCGCCTACCGGCGCCTGGAGCTGGGCCGAGGATGGCGACGACCCGGCGGAGCAGGTGTTGGCCACCTGCCAGAAGAACAGCTCGCAGCCGTGCAAGCTGTACGCCGTGGACAACAACGTGGTCTGGGCGCCGGACACCATGACCGCCAGCGGCGGCAAGCCGGCCAATGCCAGCGGCGTCACGCCCAAGCTGACCGGGCCCTGATCTTTCCGCCAACCCCGACGCCTGCTTCGCGCCGCGGCCGAGCAGGCGTTTTCCATTCGCCTTCACTCATGAAAAACCCGCTTTCCAAATCCCGTGCCGGCCTGCTTGCCTCGATCGGCCGCCATTATTCCGGCCCGATCACCGGCGTCGCCCTGGCGGCGCTTTCCGCTTTCATGATCGTCACCGGCATCAAGGGCCTGCTCGGTTTTCCCATGACCCGCGCCAACGCCGCCGCCGACCTGCTGGGCATCGTCATCGTCATCGGCGCGCTGCGCTGGATGCGGTCGCGCAAGGATTAGCCTTCGCTGGACCCTGCCAGCGTCTAGGCGTTTTCCGGGCGGCATGGAATCCATGCCGCCCTTTTGCTTTCTCATCCGCTTCTGCATCCCTGACGAAACTTCACCCGGCGCGGCTTGTCATTCAAGACATATCGGGAAAGGCACAGCATGGTCGAGCAGAAATGGCCGCAGCACATCTGGATCGTCCGGCACGGACAGAGCGCCGGCAATGTCGCGCGCGACCAGGCCGAGGCGGCGCGCAAGATACTGATCGACATCGCCCATCGCGACATGGACGTGCCGCTGTCGGACCTGGGCCGGCAACAGGCGCAGGCGCTCGGCCGCTGGTTCGGCGCCATGCCCGTGGACCAGCGGCCGAGCGTGGTGCTGTGCTCTTCCTATGTGCGCGCGCAGGAGACGGCGCAGATCGCGCTGGAGGCGGCCGGCGTCGATATCGACGACATCGTATTCCAGGTCGACGAGCGCCTGCGCGAGAAGGAATTCGGCATCCTCGACCGCCTCACCACCTACGGCATCCGCCACAAGTACCCCGAGCTGAGCGAGCAGCGCGGCCACGTCGGCAAGTTCTATTTCCGTCCGCCGGGCGGCGAGAGCTGGTGCGACGTCATCCTGCGGCTGCGCAGCGTGCTCGACACCATCAGCCGCGAATACCGGCGCGAGCGGGTGCTGATCGTCGGGCATCAGGTGATCGTCAATTGCTTCCGTTACCTGCTGGAGCGGCTGGACGAAAGAGCCATTCTGGAGATCGACCGCGCCGCCGACGTGCCCAACTGCTCGGTCACGTCCTATGAATTCGATCCGGCCCGGGGCAAGCATGGCAAGCTGGTGCCGCGCCTGGTCAACTTCCTGGCGCCGCTGCAGGAAACCGGCACTCCGGTGACGGCGGAGCCGGACATGCCGGCCGCACCGAAATCCTGACCTTGCGCGAGATGCCTCCATGACCGAGCCCGACGGCGAGATCCAGCTCATCGACGACGACAGCCTGCGCGCATGGCCGCTGCCGATGCCGGCGATGGAGGGCGACAAGGAAGAGCGCGGCCGCGCCCTGATCGTCGCCGGCTCGCGCGAAATGCCGGGCGCCGCCCTGCTCGCCGTCAACGCCGCGCTGCGCGCCGGCGCCGGCAAGGTCACCCTGGCCACCGGAGAGAGCATCGCCCTGCATCTGGCCATCGCCCTGCCCGAAGCGCGGGTCGTCGCCTTGCCGGAAACCGACGATGGCGCCATCGCGCCGGAGCTCGGTCCGCTGCGCGAGCTGGCGCCGCGCTATGCCGCCGTGCTGATCGGCCCCGGGATGCAGAACGAGGAAGCGACATGCGCGCTGGCCGCGGCGCTGCTTCCGCTCGTGCGGGAGGCGAGCGTGGTGATCGATGCCAGCGCCATGGCGGTGCTCGCGAACGGCCGGCGCATCGATTCGCCGGTGCTGATCACGCCGCATGCCGGCGAGATGGCGCACCTGTCCGGCGACGACAAGGAGTCCATCCAGCGCGACCCGCTCGACGCCGCCCGCCGTGCGGCCCGCCGCTGGAACGTGCTGGTGGCGATGAAGGGAGCCACCACCTTTGTCGCCCATCCCGACGGACGCGCCTGGCGCCATGACGGCGGCAATGTCGGCCTGGCCGTGTCCGGTTCCGGCGATACCCTGGCCGGCATCATCGTCGGCCTGGCGGCGCGCGGCGCGCCGCTGGAACAGGCTTGCGCCTGGGGCGTGGCGCTGCATGCCCGCGCCGGCGAGCGGCTGTCGATCGCCGACGGCCTGCTCGGCTATCTGGCGCGCGACATCCCGGCCCAGGTGCCGGGCCTGATGCGGTCGCTGCGCAGCAATTGAGCCCGCCGGGATGACAGACTTATGGGATGCGTTCCGCCGGGGACGCGGATAAACTTTTCCCCGTCGACCATGCGGGACCATCTGCACGGCGCATCGACCGGGAGATTCCGATGCTATCCCTTACCTATCTCAGTTCGGCGGTCCGGCTCATGGGCGAAGCCGAGCTGGTCAACATGCTCAAGGCAGTGCGGCCGATCAACGAGCAGCTCGGCATCACCGGGCTGCTGCTCTACCGTGACGGCAACATCATCCAGACCCTGGAAGGGCCCGACGAGGCGGTGGAAGCCACCTTCGCCAAGATCTCGCGCGACCAGCGCCACAAGGATGTATTCCTGCTGATGAAGCAGGCGATCGACAAGCGGCAGTTCCCGAACTGGTCCATGGGCTTCCACAATGTCAGCAAGCTGTCGCCCGACGCGCTGAACGGATTCAGCGCCTTCCTGAGCGATCCTGTGGCGGCCGAAGCCTTCCGCGATTGTCCGGAGCCGGCCTACCAGCTGCTGGCCATGTTCCGCGAGAACATGAAGTAGCCCCCGAATTCACCCCTCGATATCCACCGCGCAGCCCGCCGGCACCCGGTCGAACAGATCGATGATGTCGGCGTTTCGCATGCGCACGCAGCCATGCGACAGCGGCACGCCCATGGGCTCGCTGTCTGGGCAGCCGTGGATGTAGATGTAGCGCCGCATGGTATCCACTTCGCCGAGGCGGTTGCGTCCCGGCTCGCAGCCCGACAGCCACAGGATGCGGCTCAATATCCAATCGCGCCCCGGATGCCGCGCCGCCAGTTCTTCCGAATGGATTTCACCCGTCGGCCGACGTCCGACGAACACCGTATTGGCCGGCAGGCCGGCGCCGATCCTGGCCCGTACCACATGGCGGCCGCGCGGCGTGCAATGGCTGCCGCGTCGTTCGCCGGCGCCGCGCAGCGCGGTCGATACCGGATAGCGGCGGATGGTTCCGTCGTCCTCGACGAGGCTGAGGCGTTGTTCGGGAATGCTGATGATCAGGCGCGGCATGTCAATCTGCTAAGCGGGTGGGACGAGGAAGCGTCGGCGGGAACAACGATAGCACCAAGCGCCCGGCGTCCACAATCACGCCGCGTTTGCGGCTGCTGCGAACCAGCCGGTTCTGGTAAGCTCGAACCGCGGTCCGCCCATGAGGAACCCTTGAGGAAGTTTGGAAATCATGTCTTTGCCCGATCCCGGTTTCGATATCACCAGCCTGAGCGCGCTGGAATCCCTGTTCGATGCGCCCAGCAAGGCGGCGATCGTCAAGGAATCCGACCGCATCATCCCCGGCTACCGGCAGCTGATCGAAGCCTCGCCCTTCGTCGCCCTGGCCACCGCCGGCGCAGGCGGACTCGACTGTTCGCCGCGCGGCGATGCTGGCGCGGTGGCGCAGGTGCTGGATGAAAAGACCCTGGTGCTGCCCGACCGGCGCGGCAACAACCGCATCGACAGCCTGCGCAACATCATCCACGATCCGCGGGTGGCGCTGCTGTTCCTGATCCCCGGCGCGGTGCTGACGCTGCGCGTGGCCGGCCGCGCCCGCATCAGCGTCGACCCGGCGCTGCTGTCCCGGTTCACGCAGGAAGGCAAGCCGCCCAAGGTCGTGATCGTGGTCAGCGTGGAGTCGGTGTTCTTCCAGTGCTCGCGCTCGGTGGCCCAAGCCGGACTGTGGGACGGCGCCAGCCATGTCGATGCGTCGCGCCTGCCGACGCCGGAAGCCCTGCTGGCGCAGCGCGGCGGCGCGCCCGGCGATGCGAAATACGACCCGCGGCCGGAACCGGCCGGGGCCTAGATCTCATTCAGGAATCGGCTTTCAGGCGGCCGCTTCCTTCTTCGCCGCCGGCTTGCGCTTGGACGCGAGCATGGTGCCGCGGCACTCCGGCGCGCCGCAGCGGCAGCCGTAGATGCGCTTCAGCTTGGCGGTATGCCGCTCCTCCAGTTGCAGGCCGTAGTCGTAATTCAGCTCTTCGCCGCGCGCGATGTCGCGCACGGCGTAGATGTACACCTTGCGGTCCTCTTCCCGGGCTTCGCAGTTCGGCGCGCAGGAATGGTTGATCCAGCGCGCATCGTTGCCCTCGCTGCCGCCGTCGATGATGCGGCCGCTCTCCAGGCTGAAGAAGAAAGTATGGCCGGACTCGCTGTCCTGCGCCTGATGGCGCTTCTCCGCCTTGCGCCAGCTGATGCGCTCGCCGCCGTATTCGATGATCCGGGTGCCGGCCGGGATCTTGCGGGTCGCGAATACGCCCTTGCCATGGACCTTGGAGTCTCTCACTGCATAGAACGGCTTTTCTGCGGACGGGGCGGGTGCGGCGGCAGGACTGCTCTTGGTGTTCTTGGAAGGTTTCATTCTCGGTTCGGGATGAGGAAAGCCGCCATCAGGGCGGCGGCTCGCGGGCTATCATTGTAATTTAAAGCGCTGCCCGATAATGCAGGTTCGTACGAGCCATCTCAAATCCGATGCATCCATGCCTGGCCTTCCGCTGAATCCCCTCCCGCTTCTTCCGGCCGACCCGTCGTTCGCAGAGCAAGGGCTGCAGCACGCCCGCCGGGTGCTGCAGCAGGCGCATGGACTGCCGCAGCGCTGGCAGCGGCGCGAACGCTTCACCTTCCTCGATGCCGGCTTCGGCGGCGGCGCCATGCTGTTCGCGCTCTGGCGGGCGCTGCGCGCCGATCCGCAGGCGCCGCGCCGCTTGCACTATGTCGCGCTGTTGCCGCGGCCATTCGAAGGCGGCGAATGGGTGCGCGCTTATGCTGCGCAATCCGAAGCCTTGCCCCTGGCGCAGGAACTGGCCGACGCCTGGCCGCCGCTGGTGCGCGGCTTTCACCGGCTGCTGCTGGACGCGGGGCGACTGACGCTCACCCTGGTCTTCGGCGACATCGGCCTCGACGAGATCGAAGGCCAGGCGGATGCCCTGCACGTCGATGGCGCGCTGGCGCCGATGCGTCCCGGCCGCCTCGCCGCGGCGCAGGCGACGCTGAGCATCTCGAACCCCGTGCCCGGATGGCAGCCGCTGCTGCGCAGCGATGGCTTCGATTGCGCCGCGACGGATGCAGCGCTCGACGATCTGCTGGTGGCGCGCCATGCGCCGCGCTGGGCCAGGACCGGCGCATCGCAGCCGCCGGACGAGCGTCATGCGATCGTCATCGGCGCCGGACTCGCCGGCAGCGCGGCCTGCGAACGGCTGGCGGCGCGCGGCTGGCGCATCACGCTGCTGGAACGTCATGCGGCGCCGGCGATGGAAGCCTCCGGCAATCTGGCCGGCATCGTCATGCCGCTATTGTCACGCGATGACAACCTGACCTCGCAGCTTGCCCGCGCCGCCTACCTGTTCAGTCTTGAGTTGTGGCGCCGCATCGGCGGCATCGGCGAAGTCATCGTCGGCGAATCCTGCGGCGTGCTGCAGCTTGCCGCCAGCGAAGACGATGCGCGCCTGCAGCGCGAGAGCGCCGCCGCGCTGGCCTATCCCGGCGGCTATGCCCGCTGGCTGGATGCGCCCGATGCGGCGAGGCTGGCCGATGGCGCCGCCGTGCATGGCGGCTGGCTGTTTCCCCAGGGCGCCTGGGTGCATCCGGCAAGCGTCTGCGGTGCCTTGCTGCGGGCCTGCGGTTCGCAGGTGGATGTGCGCTACGGCCAGCAGGTGGCGCGGCTGCAGCGCGTCGAAAACCGCTGGCAGATGCTTGATGGCGAAGACCGTCTCCTCGCCAGCGCGCCGGTGGTCATCCTCGCCAACGGCGCCGGCGCGCTCGGCCTGGCGCAGGCGGCGCATCTGCCGCTGCAATCGATACGCGGACAGGTGACCCATGTGCCGGCTGACAGCGTGCCGGCATTGCCGGTGGTGATCTGCGGCGATGCCTACCTCACCCGTCCCTCGAACGGCGTCAGCTGTCTCGGCGCTTCCTATGACATGGATGATGAGCGCGCGCTGCGGCAGCAGAGCCAGGACGAGAACATTGCGCGCCTCGCCGCCATGCTGCCCGGCGTCGCCGCTAGCCTGCGCGGCATGCCGCTCGATGGGCGCGTGGGCTTTCGCTGCGTGTCGGCCGATCGCCTGCCTCTGGCCGGCAGCCTGTCCGATGCGGACGCGCCGCTTCAAGGCACGCGCCTGCGCGACGTGCCGCGCCTGCCGGGATTGCATGCGCTGCTGGCTTACGGATCGCGCGGCCTGATCTGGGCCAGCTATATGGCGGAGCTGCTCGCCGACCGGCTCGATGGCGACATCCTGCCGATGAGCCGCGATCAGTCGGCAGCCCTCGACCCGGCGCGCTTCTTGTTGAAGATGCATCGGCGCGGAACGACGTCGCGCTGACACGCTCGACCCGGCAGCTGGCCCGGGCATTCACAAAGCAGGCTCTCATGGCATTGAGCTAGATCAGTGCATGCTGCCATACGCCAATCAAACACGCTGCACGGAAGTCAAAAATACCGAATGCCTCTGCGAGTGACCTTCTTCATAGTGCGCTTTCGCTACAAGCTGGTATAAACGAAACATGCGGGCGCGTCATGCGGCAGCAAGGAAAAGGGAAGCGGCGGACCGGGATGCGCACCTCCCATGAAAAGGGTGCTCGGCGCGAACGGGATGCGCACGCATTTGATGTCGATCAAGCTTCGGGGTCGAACTTAACGGTGCTTAAAAATTGTGCAGGCACATTTTTGTTAAACGCATTTGACCGACGTCAGGATGACGGCCTCCACACGGTTTTTTTGAACCTTTGTGACGGCTCAAAATTAATTGAGGTTTGTGGTGAAAATCCCCTATTGACCGTTTGGAAGACGGCGTATTATTGAATTGCGGAGTGGAAAGCACTCTCCCATCTACCGGTCGATTTAATCAAAGGATCCCTCATGAAAATCTTTGACAACTATGCATCGCGGTACGAACGGACAAGGGAGGAGGAGTACTCGCTCCAGGAGTATCTGGAGATTTGCAAGAAAGACCGGATGGCCTATGCCACTGCCGCCGAGCGCATGCTCGAAGCCATCGGCGAGCCGGAGCTGCTCGACACCCGCAACGATCCGCGCCTGTCGCGGATCTTCGCCAACAAGGTCGTCAAGATCTATCCGGCGTTCCGCGAGTTCTACGGCACCGAGGAAGTGATCGAACAGGTGGTTGCGTATTTCCGGCACGCGGCCCAGGGCCTGGAGGAGCGCAAGCAGATCCTGTATCTGCTCGGCCCGGTCGGCGGCGGCAAATCGTCGATCGCCGAGAAGCTCAAGCAGCTGATGGAGAAGGTGCCCTTCTACGCCATCAAGGGTTCTCCGGTAAACGAGTCGCCGCTCGGCCTGTTCTCCGAAGCCGAGGATGGCGCCATCCTCGAAGAAGACTACGGCATCCCGCGCCGCTACCTGCGCGCCATCCCCAGTCCCTGGGCGGTGAAGCGCCTGCACGAGTTTGGCGGCGACATCAACAAGTTCCGCGTGGTCAAGCGCTATCCGTCGGTGCTGAAGCAGATCGGCATCGCCAAGACCGAGCCGGGCGACGAGAACAACCAGGACATTTCCTCCCTGGTGGGCAAGGTCGATATCCGCAAGCTGGAAACCTATTCGCAGGACGATCCCGACGCCTACAGCTACTCCGGCGGCCTGTGCCTCGCCAATCAGGGCCTGATGGAATTCGTCGAGATGTTCAAGGCGCCCATCAAGGTGCTGCATCCGCTGCTGACCGCCACCCAGGAAGGGAACTACAAGGGCACCGAGGGCTTCGGCGCGATTCCCTTCGAAGGCGTGGTGCTGGCCCACTCGAACGAGTCGGAGTGGAAAGCTTTCCGCAACAACAAGAACAACGAGGCCTTTCTCGATCGTATCTATATCGTGAAGGTGCCGTATTGCCTGCGCGTATCGGACGAGGTAAAGATCTACGAGAAACTGATCCGTACCTCATCCCTCGCCAATGCACCCTGCGCACCGGGAACCCTGAAGATGATGGCCCAGTTCGCGGTGCTCTCGCGCATCAAGGACCCGGAAAATTCCAGCATCTTCAGCAAGATGCAGGTCTACGACGGCGAGAACCTGAAGGACACCGACCCGAAAGCCAAGTCCAAGCAGGAGTATGTGGATTACGCCGGCGTGGATGAAGGCATGAACGGTCTCTCGACCCGCTTCGCGTTCAAGATCCTGTCCAAGGTCTTCAACTTCGACAATACCGAAGTCGCTGCCAACCCGGTGCACCTGCTCTACGTGCTGGAGCAGCAGATCGAACGCGAGCAATTCCCGGGCGAGATTGAACAGAAGTATCTGGCCTATATCAAAGAGTATTTGGCGCAGCGCTATGTCGGCTTCATCGGCAAGGAGATCCAGACGGCTTACCTGGAAAGCTATTCCGAGTATGGCCAGAACATCTTCGACCGCTACGTGACTTTCGCCGATTACTGGATCCAGGACCAGGAGTTCCGCGATCCCGACACCGGCGAGAGTTTCGACCGCGAAGCGCTCAACGGCGAACTGGAGAAAATCGAGAAGCCGGCAGGCATTTCCAACCCGAAGGATTTCCGCAACGAGATCGTCAATTTCGTGTTGCGGGCGCGGGCGCAGAACAATGGCAAGAATCCGCTGTGGACGAGCTATGAAAAACTGCGTACGGTGATCGAGAAGAAGATGTTCTCCAACACCGAGGATCTGCTGCCGGTGATTTCCTTCAACGCCAAGGCGAGCGCCGACGATGCCAACAAGCATCAGGAGTTCGTCTCGCGCATGGTGGCCAAGGGCTATACCGCCAAGCAAGTCAGGCTGCTGTGCGAGTGGTATCTGCGGGTGCGCAAGGCGTCGTAACAGGGCGGCGGGGCGGCATGCCGCCCCGCCGCAGCAGCCAAGCGCGACACGCGGCATCGACAGAAAGCGGGCGCCGGATGGCATCGGCGGCCGCATGAGCAGGAGGCAATTTGGCTTATCTCATCGACCGGCGCTTGCAGGGCAAGAACAAGTCCGCAGGCAATCGTGAACGTTTTCTGCGGCGCTACAAGTCGCAGATCAAGGAAGCCGTTGCCCGCGCGGTGAAAGGGCGTTCCATCACCGACATCGAGAAGGGCGAGAAAGTCTCGATCCCGGTGAAGGACATCAATGAGCCTACTTTCGGCCATGCGTCCGGCGGCGTGTGGGAAGTCGTGCGTCCCGGCAACGAGGAATATCAGAAGGGCGACCAGCTGCAGCGGCCCAAGGGCGGCGGTGGCGGCGCCGGCAAGGGCAAGGCCAGCAACAGCGAGGAAACCACCGAAGACGAGTTCGGCTTCGAGCTGACCCGCGAAGAGTTCATGCAGTATTTCTTCGAGGATCTGGAACTGCCCAACCTCGTCAAGACCCAGCTGCAATCGATCACCGAATTCAAGCAGCAGCGCGCCGGCTTCAAGCTTTCCGGCACCACCTCCAACATCCATGTGCTGCGTTCGCTGCGCGGCGCCCTCGGCCGGCGCATCGCCGTCGGCGGCGGTTCCCGTGCCCGCCTGCGCGAGGCGGAGGATGAACTGGAGCAGCTGCTGAAGACGGTGCACGAGGATGATCACCGGGTGCTGGCGTTGAAGGAAGAAATCCGCCATCTGCGCTTCCGCATCAACGCCATTCCCTTCATCGACCCGATCGACCTCCGCTACAGCAACCGGGTGCAGGTGCCCAAGCCGTCGAGCCAGGCGGTGATGTTCTGCGTGATGGACGTGTCGGGTTCCATGGACCAGGCGAAGAAGGACGCGGCCAAGCGCTTCTTCATCCTGCTCTACCTGTTCCTGACCCGCGCCTATGAAAAGATCGAGGTGGTGTTCATCCGCCACCATACCCAGGCGTCGGAAGTGAGCGAGGATGAATTCTTCAACTCGCGCGAGTCGGGCGGCACGGTGGTGTCGTCGGCGCTGCATCTGCTCGACAAGATCATCCGGGAGCGCTACGCCAACACCGACTGGAACGTCTACGTCGCGCAAGCGTCCGACGGCGACAACTGGGACAGCGATTCCAAGACCTGCCGCGACTTGCTGGTCAACCGCATCATGCCTGCGGTGCAGTATTTCGCCTATGTCGAGATCACCGAGGGCGAGCCGCAGAACCTGTGGGAAGAGTACGCCGGCATCGCCGAGACCCAGCCGAATTTCGCCATGCAGCGCATCGAGTCGCCGGCCGACATCTATCCGGTGTTCCGCGAATTGTTCAAGAAGCAGACCACATGACCACAGCCACCGCCACCAAGAAGCCCGCCCGCAAGTCCTCGCGCCGCAAGAGCGGTCCGGTGCGCCTGCCGGAGCAATCGGAGTGGACCTTCGAGCTGATCGAGCAGGCGCATGAAGAGATCCGCCGCGTGGCCGAAGGCTTCGGCCTCGACACCTACCCGAACCAGCTGGAGGTCATCACCGCCGAGCAGATGATGGATGCCTACGCATCGGTCGGCATGCCGGTGTCCTACAGCCACTGGTCGTTCGGCAAGCACTTCATGTCGACCGAGAAGAGCTACAAGCGCGGCCACATGGGCCTGGCTTACGAGATCGTCATCAACTCCAATCCCTGCATCGCCTACCTGATGGAGGAGAACAGCCTGACGATGCAGGCGCTGGTGATCGCGCATGCCTCCTACGGCCACAATTCCTTCTTCAAGGGAAACTACCTGTTCCGCACCTGGACCGATGCCGACGCCATCATCGATTACATGGTGTTCGCCAAGAACTACATCACCGAGTGCGAGGAGCGCTACGGCATCGATGCGGTGGAGATGGTGCTCGATTCCTGCCACGCGCTGCAGAACTACGGCGTGGACCGCTACAAGCGGCCGGCCCGGCTCTCCATCACCGAGGAGCGCGAGCGCCAGCAGGAACGGGAGCGCTACCTGCAGTCGCAGGTGAACGACCTGTGGCGCACCATCCCGCGCAAGCACGAAGCCGCGGCCATCGACGCGCCCAAGCGCTTTCCGGCAGAGCCGCAGGAAAATCTGCTCTACTTCATCGAAAAATACGCGCCCCTGCTGCAGCCGTGGCAGCGCGAGATCGTGCGCATCACGCGCAAGATTGCGCAATATTTCTATCCGCAGCGCCAGACCCAGGTGATGAACGAAGGCTGGGCCACCTTCTGGCATTACACCATCCTGAACCAGCTGTACGACGAGGGCGTGGTCGGCAACGGCTTCATGATGGAGTTCCTGCAAAGCCATACCAACGTGGTGTACCAGCCGCCGGTGACCAGCCGCTTCTACAGCGGCATCAACCCGTATGCGCTCGGCTTCGCCATGATGCGCGACATCCGCCGCATCTGCGAGGACCCGACCGAAGAGGATCGGCGCTGGTTCCCCGACATCGCCGGCAGCGACTGGAAGAGCACCCTCGACTTCGCCATGCGCAATTTCAAGGATGAGAGCTTCATCGCCCAGTATCTGTCGCCGAAGCTGATCCGCGACTTCCATTTCTTCGCCATCCTCGACGACGACAAGGAAGAGAACCTGACCGTATCGGCCATCCACGACGAAGCCGGCTACCGCCATATCCGCGAGCAGCTGGCCGGCCAATACAATCTCGGCAACCGGGAACCGAACATCCAGGTCTGGTCGGTGGACACCGATGGCGACCGGGCGCTGACCCTGCGTCACAATCAGTACATGCGGCGGCCCTTGAATCAGCAGGCAGAGGAAGTGCTCAAGCATGTGACCCGCCTGTGGGGCTTCGACGTGCGCATGGAAACGGTGGATCCGGACGGCAACATGATCACCCGCATGGAGTGCAAGCACGAGAAGCAGCATCGTATCTGACGCCTCGCATTGCCATGCATCCGGGCCGGAAGGATGCATGGCAATGCATGGAGCCTCCGCAGACGGCACGTCCTGCAAACGCGCTCACCTGAGGCCTGAGTGAAGACTTCAGCGAAGGTGCTGCCGAATCCTGTCGGCAATTCCTGCCGTCAAGCATGTTCGCATTTACAGTTCGCTGCTGTAATTTTTGCATCTTTCCTGTAGTCGCTTCTACACTTTACCGCCGTCCTTTCCCGCTTTCGCGTCTCTTTCCCTGGTGTTCGCCGTGCCATCGCGCTTGTTGCAGCATTGGCACGACCATTGCCTGAGTCTGTCTTGCTTCGACCATCGCATCGCCATCCGGCACCTGTTTCGAACCAGACCAAGGAGAGATTTCCATGTTAAAACGTGAGCACATGCCGCACATCCTGGGGGCTGCAACGCTGGCCGTCATGTTCAGCGCCGCATCCGTCCACCCGCAAACCACCGGCGCCAGCCCGAGCACCCCGTCGAGCGCCGCCTCTTCCTCCGACAAGACGTCCGCATCTGGCACCGCCACTGCCGGCGGCATGGACAAGGCAGCGGCTGCCAGCAAGAGCGGCAGCAGCACCATGAGCCGCGGCGACCAGCGCATGATGCGAGACCTTGCCCACGCGAACCTCTCGGAAGTGGCTGCAGGCAAGCTGGCGCTGGAAAAAACCAAGGATGAGCGCGTGAAGTCCTTCGCCCAGAAGATGATCGACGACCATACCAAGGGCATGGATGACCTCCAGAAACTGGCGCAGGCCAAGGGCGTGGATCTGCCGACCGAGCCGGACACCAAGCACAAGGCCGCGATGAAGGGGCTGGAGAAGCTCTCCGCCGAGCAGTTCGACAAGAAATACATGGCCCAGGGCGGCCTCGCGGACCACAAGGCCACCCACAAGCTGCTGGAAAAAGCCCAATCCAAGGCCGGCGATGCCGATCTGAAAGCGCTCGCCGCCAAGATGCAGCCCATCGTCGATGGCCACCTGAAGTTGGCCCAGGACACCACCGGCCGCACCAGCGCCACCAAGGCGGCATTCGGCAACACCAAGCTGGACAAGCCGAAGTCGGGCGACACCGCTTCCGGCAGCTCCGGTACCAGCGGCAGCGCCAGCTCGGGCAGCGGCTCGCAGCTCGGCAAATGACGGCATCCCCGATATCGACATCTGGACAATGGAGAAATTATGGATAAGGACGACGTCGTTTCCGTATTGAATGATCTGATCGAAACCTGCAAGGATGGCGAGGAAGGTTTTCGCGTCTGCGCCGAGGACATCAGCGACCCGCAGCTCAAGACCCTGTTTTCCAATCGCTCCCAGGCATGCGCCAAGGGAGCAGCCGAGCTGCAGCAGATGGTGACCAGCTACGGCGGCAAGCCGGAGACCGGCAGCAGCGTCTCCGGCACCCTGCATCGGCGTTGGGTCGACATCAAGTCGCTCGTCACCGGCAAGGACGACAAGGCGGTGCTGGAAGAGTGCGAGCGCGGCGAGGACGTGGCGAAGAAGAGCTATCGCCAGGCCTTGGAAAAGGAGTTGCCGGCGGAGGTGCGTTCCGTCGTCGAGCGCCAGTATCAGGGCGTGCTGCAGAATCATGATCAGGTGAAGCGCCTGCGCGAGCAGTATCGCAATACCTGACGCGGCGCAGCCGTATTGCCGCCAGCCGGCGCCTTCTCGCAAGGGAGGCGCCGGCTTTTTTTGCGGCTGGACAGTCGGCCCGCGGCATGGGGCGCCTGGCGGGCTGGAGTAAAATAGCGCCCTCTCTGGAGCGCCGTTCAGGCGCTCAACGGCTTGCCGGCCTTGCCTCATCTCCGCTGCAACGCCGCCCATCATTTTCCGGAACCCCTGCGCATGTTGCGACTGAATGAAGTAACCCTCCCGCTCGACCATCCCGAAGAAGACTTGAAAGCCGCCGTGCTGGCGCGGCTGCAGATACCGGAACAGGATCTGCTCGGCTTCAATATCTTCCGCCGCGGCCACGATGCCCGCCGCAAGAGCGCCATCCTGCTGGTGTACACCCTCGACGTGGAAGTGCGCGACGAGGAAGCGCTGCTGCGGCGCTTCCAGGGCGTGGCCAATATCGGCCGCACGCCGGACATGGAATATCGCTTCGTCGCCCAGGCGCCGGCAAGCTTCGGCGGCAAGCGGCCGGTGGTCATCGGCACCGGTCCGTGCGGCATCTTCGCCGGCCTGATTCTGGCGCAGATGGGCTTCAAGCCCATCATCCTGGAGCGCGGCAAGGCGGTGCGCGAACGCACCCAGGATACCTGGGGCCTGTGGCGCAAGCGGGTGCTGCAGCCGGAATCGAACGTGCAGTTCGGCGAAGGCGGCGCGGGCACCTTCTCCGACGGCAAGCTGTACAGCCAGATCAAGGACCCGAAGCACTACGGGCGCAAGGTGCTGGCCGAGTTCGTCAAGGCTTACGCGCCGCCGGAAATCCTGTACGTCAGCAAGCCGCACATCGGCACCTTCCGCCTGGTGAAGATGGTGCAGGCGATGCGCGCCACCACCGAATCCTTTGGCGGCGAATTCCGCTTCCAGAGCAAGGTGGTGGACCTGAACATCGAGGACGGCCGCATCCGCGGCGTGGTGCTGGAAGGCGGCGAGGTGATCGATACCGACCATGTGGTGCTGGCAGTGGGCCACAGCGCGCGCGATACCTTCCAGATGCTGTACGACCGCGGCGTGTATGTGGAAGCCAAGCCCTTCTCGATCGGCTTCCGCGCCGAGCATCCGCAATCGCTGATCGACAAGGCCCGCTTCGGCAAGTTCGCCGGCCATCCGCTGCTCGGCGCTGCCGACTACAAGCTGGTGCACCATGCCAGCAATGGGCGCACGGTGTACAGCTTCTGCATGTGCCCGGGCGGCACGGTGGTCGCGGCCACCTCGGAGCCGAACCGGGTGGTCACCAACGGCATGAGCCAGTACTCCCGCAACGAGCGCAATGCCAACAGCGGCATCGTGGTCGGCATCACGCCGGCGGTGGACTATCCCGGCCATCCGCTGGCCGGCATCGATTTCCAGCGCGCGCTGGAGTCGCGCGCCTTCGAGCTCGGCGGCGGCAATTACGATGCGCCCGGCCAGCTGGTGGGCGACTTCATCGCCGGCCGGCCCTCCACCGAATTCGGCTCGGTGCTGCCCTCCTACAAGCCGGGCGTGCACCTCGGCGACCTCGCGCCCAGCCTGCCGGAATATGCGATCGAAGCCATGCGCGAAGCCTTTCCGGCCTTCGACCGCCAGATCCGCGGCTATGCAATGCACGACGCGGTGCTGACGGGCGTGGAAACGCGCACCTCGTCGCCGGTGCGGGTCAAGCGCCAGGACAATTTCCAGAGCATGAACGTGAAAGGCCTGTTCCCGGCCGGCGAGGGCGCGGGCTATGCCGGCGGCATCTTCTCCGCCGCGGTGGATGGCATCAAGGTGGCGGAAGCCGTGGCGCTCAGCCTGGTCGGGCGCGAGGATGCCCAGGGCGGCTCGGCGCCGGGCATGCAGACCTACTAATCCACTTCCAGCGTCAGCAGGCGCGGCTTGCGCCTGCCTGCCTCGATCTCCAGGAAGCCCACTGAAATCGGCAGCTTGAAGCGGCGCGGCCCGGCGCTGCCGGGGTTGATGTAGATGACCTTGCCTTCCATGCTGATCTGCGGCTTGTGCGAATGTCCGCTGATCACCACGTCGGCCCCGGCCGCATCCTCCGGACGCAGTTCCTTCAGGTCGTGTATCACCAGGATGCGCACGCCCTCTACGGTGAGGGTTTCGACTTCGTTCAAGCCGTGCGCCCAGTCGCCGCGGTCGTTGTTGCCGCGCACCGCCAGCACCGGCGCGATCTTCGCCAGATCTTCCAGCACCTCGGGCGCGCAGATGTCGCCCGCATGGATGATGCAGTCCACGCCGGCCAGCGCATGCCGCGCTTCCGGCCGCACCAGGTTGTGGGTATCGGAAATGAGGCCGATCACGAGGCCCAGGCGATCCGGTTTGTTCGTCGTCATGCGGCTACGACACCGGATCGATCACCGGGTTTCGTCTCGACGTGAGTCAAGCCGGAATCAGGCCTTCCGCCACCATCGCCTTGCGCACCGCCGGACGGGCGGCCACGCGCTGCTGGTAGGCGCCGATCGCCGGCCAGCGGCTCAGGTCGATGCCGACGCGCGGCGCCCAGTTCAGCACGGTGAACAGGTAGGCATCGGCCACGGTGAAGCTGTTGCCGGTGAGGTAGTCCTTGCCTCCCAGCTGATTGGCCACCGCGTCCAGCCGATTGGCGAGGTTGTCGCGGGCGATGGTCTTGTACTCTTCCGGCGTGGTCGGGCGGAACAGCGGGCTGAAGCTCTTGTGCAACTCGGTGGAGATGAAGTTCAGCCACTCGATCAGGTGGTAGCGTTCCATGCTGCCGGCGGCTGGCGCCAGCTTGCTCTGCGGCGCCTGGTCGGCGAGGTATTGAACGATGGCCGGACCTTCGGTGAGCACGTCGCCGCTGTCGAGCTGCAGCGCCGGCACATAGCCGCGCGGATTCACCTGGCGGTAGTCGTTGCCGCTGGCGGTCTTCTTGTCCGCCAGATTGACCCGCTCGGTCTCGAAGTCGAAGCCGGCTTCGCACAGCACGATGTGCGGGGACAGGGAGCAGGCACCGGGGGAAAAATAGAGTTTCATTCGTCAGGCTCCTATAGGGATCATGCGGTGAGGCGGAACTGAACAAATCGTCAATCCGGAGTGCGATGGTAGCGCAGCCGGCGCGATCCTGCTCCTGCCTGCGCAGCCTCAAGCGCCGCCAACCGGCGCATGCCGCCCGCTTGCCATGAAGGCTATAATCGTCCGGGCCAAATCCAAAAACAGCAGGCGGAGACAATGAACACCACCCACTACCCCCATTGGCCGGCGGGCATGCCCTATGCCATTTCCACGCCGGAAACCAGCGTCTACCTGAACCTCGAGATATCGGCGCGCCGCTATCCGAACCGGCCGGCGATCATCTTCTACGACGCGCTCCTGACTTACGCCGAGCTGGACCGCCAGGTGCGGCTGCTGGCCGGCTATCTGCAGCAGCAATGCGGCGTGGCGCGGGGCGACCGGGTGCTGCTCGACATGCAGAACAGCCCGCAGTTCATCATCGCCTACTTCGCCATCCTGCGCGCCGACGCCATGGTGGTGCCGGTGAACCCGATGCTGATGACCGACGAGCTGCAGCATTACGTGGAAGACAGCGGCGCGTCGGTCGCCATCGCCGCCCAGGAAGTGTTTCCGCGCCTGGCGCCGCTGGTCGGCAACACCGGCCTGACGCATGCCATCGTGGCCAGCTACTCCGACTACCTCACCGCGCCGACCGACCTCACTGTGCCCGACTTCGTGCGCGCCCCGCGCAACGTGCCGGCGCAGGACGGCGTGGCGACCTGGAACGACGCCCTCGCCGCCGGCTGCGAGCCGGGACCGCACCAGGCCGGCCCGGACGACCTCGCCTGCATGCCCTATACCTCCGGCACCACCGGCAAGCCCAAGGGCTGCGTGCATACCCATCGCTCGCTGATGTTCAACGCCGTCGCCAGCCCCACCTGGTCCGGCGCCACCGTCGCCGACCAGGTCACGCTGGCGGTGCTGCCCTTCTTCCACGTCACCGGCATGCAGTCGGTGATGAACTCGGCCATCTACTGCGGCGGCGCCATCGTCGTGCTGCCGCGCTGGGACCGCGACGCCGCCGGCCAGCTGATCACCCGCTATAAGGTCACCGGCTGGACGCTGATCCCGACCATGATGATCGACTTCCTCTCCAACCCGCGCCTCGGCGAGTACGACATCAGCGGCCTCAAGCGCATCTCCGGCGGCGGCGCCGCCATGCCGGCCGCCATCGCGCAGAAGCTGCTGGAGCTGACCGGCCAGACCTACATGGAAGGCTACGGACTCTCCGAAACCATGGCCGCCACCCACGTCAACCCGCCGCATCGCATGAAGCAGCAATGCCTCGGCGTGCCCTACTTCAACGTCGACGCCCGCATCGTCGATCCGGTCACCTTCCAGGAAGTGCCGCAGGGCGAGCAGGGCGAGATCTGGCTGCACGGCCCCCAGGTGTTCCAGGGCTACTGGAACGACCCGCAGAAAACCGCCGACGCCTTTGCCGAACTCGACGGCAAGCGCTTCTTCCGCTCCGGCGACCTCGGCTACATGGACGAGGAAGGCTTCTTCTTCTTCACCGACCGCCTGAAGCGCATGATCAACGCCAGCGGCTTCAAGGTCTGGCCGGCGGAAGTGGAAGCGATGATGTACCAGCACCCGGCGGTGCAGGAATGCTGCATCATCGCCGCCCGTGACGCCTATCGCGGCGAGACGGTGAAGGCGGTGGTGGTCAGGCGCCCCGGCAGCGAGGCCAGCGCCGAGGACATCATCGAGTGGGCGCATGCCAAGATGGCGGCATACAAGACGCCGCGGGTGGTGGAGTTTGTAGAGGCCTTGCCGAAGTCGGCGACGGGGAAGGTGATGTGGCGGGTGTTGCAGGAGAGGGAGATGGCGAAGTGAGACAGGAAGCCCCGCAGATTTGGTCCGCGGGCGCTTTTCAGCAGGATGTTTGCATTCGAGGAAATAGCTTCGTATAAGCTCGCAACTGCCTGATCAAATTGTGGGTACTACACCTTAGCGGTTGCTCCATTGTGCGGCAAACATTCCGGATTGAACGACAGATCAACCTGTCAAATAAGAGAAACCGGTCGCCCCACTGGCCGGGGCTACACACCAAAGCGATCTTGAGCATTCTTAAAGCTCGGAACATCAATGCGAAAACCGGGGAATTTAAGCCGTCGGAAGATTATTCTTTGAATGTATGCAATAAGATCGCTTTTCTTCATGACTTTGATTTTTAATCAGGCAAAGTCACATTTATGACAGGCGGTAAACCGTTAGGCACCAGAGATCCGTCGCACCTTATCTCGAACTTTATTACTCCTCCCGAGCCAACATTCGGTATCTCAAGCTTCACGCGCCTGCTATCCTGTGCCACGTAAGGCTCAGCCACTGAAATATGTTTGCCGCCTTGGACTCTATTGTCATATACAGCAGCATCCACTCTGACAAGTCCATGATTTTTGTTTTCACCAATGCCTTTAACTGTATAGTTACCCGGTCCAGTCTTATCAATCTTTGTGCTTAGAATGCAGCTTGGCCCATTAGATTGTTTATGAGGCGTTAGAAACCCAGAGCGAACAATATTGTTTTGACTTACATATTCTTTCCTCGGCACTCCACTTATTGAGCCGGCCCTGTTTTGTTGAACTGAAACGGTGTCATGCTGCGTAAGCGACCGTGTGATGCTCGAAATACTTTCTGATGCGGGCCGGCATATTGGCCAGCTTGTGCAGGTAGCTGGCAACGGCCCGTTTCAATTCGCCCTGGCCGCGCCGTGGCGCCAACTTTGACATCGCCTGCTTCAGGTCCGCATTGAGCAGTTCATCCGGGTTTAATTCCGGGCTATAGCTCGGTAGATAAAATACTTCGATTTGCGCTCGGTGTTTGTTCAGCCAGGCCACGACTTCTGGCGCCTTATGCACCTTCAGGTTATCCAGAATCAGGAACACCTTGCGCTTGGCTTCGTGTGCCAGGCGGCGCAGGAAGCCAATTAGCAGGTTGGCATTGATTGCCTGCTTGAGCATCATCCAGCGCACCTCACCCTTGTTCGTCACCGCCGAGATCAGATCCACCTTTTCCCGTCGATGACACGGCCGCACCACCGGTGTATCACCAGCAGGGGCATAACTGCGCCCACGTACGTCATCGCTGCGCAAGCCGGTCTCGTCGCCCCAGTAAATCTCGCCATCTTCGGCCGCCGCCCGGCCGGCGATGACCGGGTATTGCTCGTCGAGCCAGCGCTGCACCGCCACCGGGTCTTGTTCGTAGGCACGTTCCAAGGGCTTTTGCGGCGTATAGCCCCAGCGCTTGAGGTACTTGCCCGTGGTGCGCACGATCAGCCGCTGGCCGGTCTGCTGCGCAATGAGTGCTGCCACCGCCGCCCGGCTCCACAGCGCGAACGGCAAGCCCAGCTCATCCGGTGTATGCTCGGCCACCAACGCCTGAATCGCCTGCTGCTGGCGGGCATCGAGCAAACAGTTTTCTCCCTTCCGTGGCCCGCGATGCTGCTGCACCGGCACGGCTGCCCAGCCGCCCTCACGGTACGCCCTGACTGCGCTGATGGCCGTGTTGCGCGATACTTCGCACAAGGCGCTGACCTGGTCGTACGTCATGCCGCTCAAATACAGTTTCACGGCGCGCCGCCGCCGTTCATTCAACACCACCACTGGCAGCAGTCGACTATCGCTGCGTTGCTCCATCGGTTCCATGATTGGCTCCTGCGTATCGGTCGTCAATCCCTTGGATGCCAATATCCGATGCACAATTTCGACAACCCGCTGGCTACATAACGCGTTGCTTGATCGAAAGTCAGGCTCGATATATCAAGGCCGGATCAATAAATTAAATGAACTGGACGAACAGCCATTAGCAAACGATGTGCCAAGGCAAGTTGGCACGCCAGTTTCGAATGATGGAAGCGGATGTAGGTTTTTCGTTCAGAACGGCTTAAAGAGACGTCGATTGCCAGACATATCGAGCAGAGACGGCAACAAAAAATTGCTTTTCTTTCATTTCGGCGACATCTGCTATACGAATGAGAGAGCAGTTTTTTTCATTAATCTCCTCAAGCGCATGATCAACGCCAGCGGCTTCAAGGTCTGGCCGGCGGAAGTGGAAGCCATGATGTACCAGCACCCGGCGGTGCAGGAATGCTGCATCATCGCCGCCCGCGACGCTTATCGCGGCGAGACGGTGAAGGCGGTGGTAGCCAAGCGGGCAGGCGTCGAGGCCAGCGCCGAGGACATCATCGAGTGGGCGCATGCCAAGATGGCGGCGTACAAGACGCCGCGGTTGGTGGAGTTTGTAGAGGCCTTGCCGAAGTCGGCTACGGGGAAAGTGATGTGGCGGGTCTTGCAGGAAAGGGAAATGGCGAAGTGAGGTAAGAATGTCACGCAGGGCTTGAGCGCTGCGTGATCCCTGATTGACTCATTGATTCGCAAAGTGGGATTACGCTGGCAATGTCGAATTCATTACCCATTTGGCGTTGTATTGCATTCCCTCTTTGGTGTCGTCGTCGGTGCGGCACGATGAGGTTGTGCCGCCAATATTGGCACCGGAAAAGACGAAAATCTGTCATCACGGTCAAGTGACGGCAGCCAATTTTTTATTTCTCTGCTCATGATCCAATTTTTTTTTGTGTGGGGAAAGCCAAGGTTTGATGTGATGAATTTGTAAAACGAGAAAATTTTTTCGATTGTGAGTCGTCTGATGCGGAAAGCATGCTTCCGCCAAATTTCCGTTGAATCAAAATGAGGAACGGCTTGCAGTTACAGATCCCAAGATATCAAACCTGAAGAAATCAATTTTTGCGCTGGTTGCTTTCGCTGTGCCGATCGCTGCTTTCGCCTTGCTGAAGAATGAATTCAGAGTACCGGATCAACCCGTCGATACTTTGCATTCCAGGGTAAAGCCTCTTCAACGCCTTGAGACCGCGAATCAACTCTTGATGCATTGCTTTAGTACTTTCGCCCGAGAGCGCCAATTCAGTCGAAATCTGCCGAGGCGTTGTCTCTTTGTCTTGCATCATAAGCTTCGCTTTGCCAACAAAATCAATGTAGCGTCTGCAGTTCTGGATTATTTCTTCCTTGAACCGAGGGTTGGTTGACAGAAGGTTTTGAAATACCAGCTTGAATGTTGTGACGATGTTTTGCGGAACCTCGTAAAGGTAAACGTTGGGCTTGCTGGGATCAGCTACAAGTTCATTGGTGCCATTTTCCACAAAGTCTCTTATCTGGTTCATATAGGGCGTATTGGGTTCAATATTGCCCATAAATGTGTTGTACCCAGTCCTGTTGAAGAAATCGGTAATTACGGTAACTGCATTGACCTTGAGCTTCGTTGCCATCTGGCGTTCGTCGAGGTCACTTTTTCCCTTGGTCAAATCTCCCCAGAGTTCGTCAACAATTGGCAGTTTCGCAGTTACCGTTTTTGCAAATTCGGGAAGTGCCCTAAGAGCTTCAGCCAAGCCAAATAATTCCGCTTCAATGAAGGGATCGTTCAATTCTTCGATATTGCTTCCCACCGCAGCAATTTTTGCTTCTATCCCTAAGCCGGTTACCACATGAGCCATATCGTGGCCGGGGAGATAAAAATCGAATTGATGCGTCAATCCGTGAGTAACGAAAGTTCTTCCATTGTTGGTTAACGTTATTTCGCCATAAAACTTTCCATCCACGTTTGCTGAGGTTGAATCTACAGTCCCAGACGGGACAAACCTAATTGTTGAGTGAGCCTCAACCGAAAAGGACTCTATATTGGTCGGGATAGATTCATCCGGTGGGTTGGCAGGCTCCAAGGCAGGAGCGGCGGTTCGCAGAATATTTCTTATTCCCTTATCGATGACATACCCAAACGCTTTATTCTGTCGGATTGCTTGCTGAATAAGCGGTGGAAGTTCACTAAACTCCACTTCTGCAAGCCACTTGTTCAGTGTCTCGGTCGATGCAGTTCGTATTTGATCAAGTATCGCCGCATTCGTTTTCTCGAGTTCATCTTCAGAAGCCGTGCCATCGCTACCACCCACAGGGTCGCTCTGGCCAGTGCTTCCACCACTTGGATTGTTACGCCAACCAGCCCCCAAGACTTGAGCTGCCAAGAAGGCAGCCGCCTGCTCGGGCGTCATTCCGGTAGCCTGCATGACCCGCCGCACATTCCCTTCACTGACACCGTATTTCTCCGCCGCTGCGGCAGCGGAGTCGCTTCCGCCGGTGGGATTGATGGCTGGCTTCTGAAGCGGCTGCGGCTGCCCGCCTTGTTGCGGTAAGTTGCCCGACGAGCGAGGCGACTGCCCAGGCAATGGGACAAACGCGGCCTCGGCAACAGCGCCGCTCTTGCGCTGCGCCAGCACGTAATTGCGCAGTCGCTGAATCCAGCGCGTGTCGCGTGTATTGCCGCCCGGCGGTAGTAGATCCAGCCGGTTTGCGGGTATGGGGTACACCCGGGGCGGCTTGGCCTGCGGGTTGCCAAAGCCGATCCAGGCGCTGCCATCCTGGGTATAGAGCGTCAGAGTGGCGATATAAGAGCGATTTGGTGCACCGCCGCCGCCTGGAATCGAGATGCCAGGCCCATTGTTCTCAACTCGCATCACCGGTTGGGGAACACCTGACCGATCGAACACCACCGCCTTGAAGGGAGAGCGCTGCCGGGCAGCGCTTATACGACCGTCGATGGCATCTTTCCAAAGCCGTTGCGCCAGCGTGGTGAATCCAGCGTCGTCCATCGGAATGCCAAACAAGCTTACGGATCCGCTGAATCGCAAATGAATCGCCCGGATGCCCTCGATGATGCCGCGCACCCGTTCAACCGGGATGGCGCGCTTGTTATCCACCTTATCGTCCAGCACCGCATGGATGAGCTTGTTGTAGATGGCGACGGTGAGCGTATCCAGGCAATACGTGGCGAGAGGTTCCGGCAGAGCGGCTTCAAGCACTTTCTTCTTTCCCGCTTCGTACAGCCCCGGCAAATCGCCGGCTAGCAGGCGCTCTTGATCCCACTTGGCGTTGCCGCTGATGATGCCAGCGGCGAACTCGTTGGCGAGACGATTGGCGTGGCTTTGCTGCTGTGGCGTGGATATGGCAATAGGCGCCGAGGATGATGGCGTGGTCGATGCGCTTGCCTTTGCCTGCGTCGCTTGGCCCTCCTGAGTGCCGACCTGCCCAAGTTTGTAGCCTGCGGTTGACTGTCTCGCTGTCGTTGGTGGTGGCGAAGAGGTGTTGGCGTTCTTCACGTACCTGTCCTGCAACTCGCGTAAGCCATTTGGCGATCCGAATGCAGTGACCATGACTCGCGTGAACATGGCGAGAAAGGCCGGATCGGTTCGCTTGTTGGGATCGGAAGTCAGCAGTTCGCCAAGACCTGCGGCAAGCCGGCTCAGCGCAATCTTCTGCTGCATGGACAGCTTATTTTTCGCCTCAAGCAAAGGCAGCCGAATTTTAAGTTTTGCGGCTTTGTCGAGAGCGATCTCGCTCATCTGCAGATCGCGCTGCGATAGTGCCCAGGGAATTTCACCGGTGAGCTTGGACCAGTTGAGTTCAGCTTCGGAAGGGCCCAGGAAGCCAAGCGCGCCTGCGAGCGCATTGCCTACTTTGGAAGGCGCTTGTTGTGGTACAGGTAGCGCTTTTATTGCGTTCGTGGCGCCCGACGCATTTTTTAATACTTGGATGATCTCCGCTGATAGACCAGATGCTGCGGATTCGGCTGGCGGAACGAAAGCCACTTTCGGCACAGAGGCTGTTGCACCAGGTTGCATGGAACCAGTATGGATCGCCGTATTAAACTTGATCAGCTTAGGAAATGGTTTCTTCCACATGGCAGCATCCTTTAAAAATCAGATCAGCAATGAGGCAAGACGTGTTACGGGTGTCAAAAATATCGGTTGAAAACGATGATGTTCACTGCAATTTGCGTCGCCGCTACGATGAGCGATCTATTAACGCTGAGCCATATCGATCGAGATTTGCAATTTCGCAATTTCGCAATTTTATTTCTGAGTAGCCTTCAATCTTCGCCTTTTGATACGAGGGTACTTACTAGATGAGGTTGATTTAATCGATACAAGGCAATGGACGACTGCACGTGCAGTTTGGAACTAGGTAGCAAAAGCTGATCCAATGCACGGTAGTCTGGCGCTTGAAGTTGTGGCAGCGGGACGGCGATGTGCGTCGGAGATTAGTCAAGAGCAATGCCGAATGCGGCGCGTCGGCACCGAGCGCTCAGAGCGGCATTCTTACCTTTAAGCAGTATCCTTCTTTCAAGGCGATGCAGGACATCAAGTGCACTAGTCCTTTAAAAACTGGCCTGCAGATTGAGCTGCCTCCTCGCGTACAATGGCGCCTGCCCATCCCCGCCACCCCAGCATGACCATCCTCCTCTCCACCCTCAACGCCCGCTACACCCACGCCTCCCTAGGCCTGCGCTACCTGCTGTCCAACATGGGCGACCTGCAGCCGGTGACGCGGCTGCAGGAGTTCGTCATCGGCGCGAAGACCTCTGACGTGGTGGAGCGGCTGCTGGCGCACCAACCGAAGATCATCGGCTTCGGCGTCTATATCTGGAACGTGGAAGAAACCAGCCGGGTGGTGGCGATGCTCAAGCGGGTGGCGCCGCAGGTGGTGATCGTGCTGGGCGGGCCGGAGGTGTCGTACGAGCCGCAGGAGCAGCGCATCGTGCAGCTGGCGGATTACCTGGTCACCGGCTGGGGCGACGTCACCTTTCCCGCGCTGTGCCGGCAGATTTTGCATGGCCCGAAGCCGCTGATGAAAATCCATGCGGGCGCGCAACCGCCGCTGGAAGAGATCAGGCTGCCGTATTCGCAGTACAGCGACGAGGACATCGCCCACCGCACCCTGTACGTGGAAGCCTCGCGCGGCTGTCCATTCAAATGTGAATTCTGCCTGTCATCCCTGGACAAGACCGCCTGGCCGTTCGACCTCGATGCCTTCCTCGCCGAACTGGAGGCGCTGCATGCGCGCGGGGCGCGGCTGTTCAAGTTCGTGGACCGTACCTTCAATCTCAACATCAAGTCCAGCCTGCGCATCATGCAGTTCTTCCTCGACAAGCTGGCGGCGCATCCCGACGATCCGGTCTACGCCCATTTCGAGGTGGTGCCGGACCATCTGCCGGATGCGCTGAAGGAGGCGATCCTGAAATTCCCAGCCGGCACGCTGCAGTTCGAGATCGGCATCCAGAGCTTCAATCCCAATGTGCAGACACTGGTGAGCCGGCGCCAGAACAATGAAAAGGCCGCGGAGAATATCCGCTGGCTGTGCAGTCATACCCAGGCCCATCTGCATGTGGACCTGATCGCCGGCCTGCCGGGCGAAGACATCGCCAGCTTCGCCGCCGGCTTCGACAAGCTGGTGGCGCTGGGGCCGCACGAGATCCAGTTCGGCATCCTGAAGCGGCTGCGCGGCACGCCGATCATCCGCCATACCGACGCCTACGGCCTGGTGTTCGATCCCTATCCGCCCTACAGCATCCTCGCCACCGACCGCATCGACTTCGCCAGCATGCAGCGCCTGGTGCGCTTCGCCCGCTACTGGGACCTGGTGGCCAACTCCGGCCGCTTCGCACATACCCTGCCGCTGATCCTGCGCGATGCGCCCTTCGCCCATTTCATGGCGCTGTCGGACTGGCTCTACGCCCAGACCGATGCCACCCACCGCATTGCGCTCGACAAGCTGGCGGCGCTGGTCGGGAAATGGCTGCGCTTGCAGGGACTGGAAAAGGAAGCCGAAGCGGCGCTGGCGAACGACTATGCGGGGCAGGCGGGCAAGCCGGGGAAAAATGCCGGCAAGGCGGAAAAGGCTGTCAAGGCGGATGCCGCCGCCCTGCCGCGCCAGCAGCGGCATGCGGCCGCCTGACGAGAGGAATGGAAACCTACTGCGGTTGCTGCACGCGCCACGCGTCAATCAGGTTGCGCAAGTTTGCATCCACCGATTCCAGCGGCAGGCTTTTCGCGTGATGGAAGATCATGGTGGCGTAGAGCGTGGCCAGCGCATCCACCTCGGGCGACAGCGCCCTTTCCTCGCCGCTGGACGGGCGCAGCTGGCGCCAGTGGTTGATGGCCTGTTCGAGTTCGGCGAGCGTGATCTCCATCGTTTTTATCTCCCTGAATGCGCGCTCAGAAACACAGGATGATGCGGTTGGCCAGGTCCACCACGAAGGCCGGCTGCAGATAGCCGGCGAAGGCCACGGCGAGGATCAGCGCCGCCGCGACGGCGATGAGCAGCTGCTTGATCCGGACCGGCATGGCGCTCTCCTCAGGCAGTGGCGGGCTGTGCCCGCGCGATGGGCTTTTCGTTGATCGGCAGGTTGATCAGCGCGGCGAACAGGCCGAGGCCGACGGTGATCAGCCAGACCGTGTTGTAGCTGCCCTGCAGGGTGAACAGGTAGCCGCCCAGCCACACGCCGAGGAAGCTGCCGACCTGGTGCGAGAAGAACACGAAGCCGGACAGCATCGACAGATAGCGCACGCCGAAGATGCCGGCCACCACGCCATTGGTCAGCGGCACGGTGGAGAGCCAGAGCAGGCCCATGCCGGCGGCGAAGATGTACACCGACCACGACGTCAGCGGCGCCAGCAGGAACAGGGTGATCAGCACCGCGCGGGTGAAGTAGATGGTGGAGAGCAGGTAGCGCTTGGGGAAGCGGCCGCCGAGCTTGCCCGCATAGTAGGAGCCGAAGATGTTGAACAGGCCGATCAGCGCCAGCGCCATCACCGCCACCGTCGGATCGAGCAGGCCCTTGTCCTTCAGGTAGGACGGCATGTGCACGCCGATGAACATGAGCTGGAAGCCGCACACGAAATAGCCGGCCACCAGCAGCTGGAAGGGCCGGTGCGAGAAGGCTTCGCGGATGGCTTCGGCGATGCTCTGCTGTGGGCCGCCGCTTTTCTGCGGCGGCGGCTCGCGCAGCTGCAGCGCCAGCGGCACCATCAGCAGCAGCACCGCCGCCGACAGGATGTAGAGCGCGCCCTGCCAGCCGGAGGTGGAGATGAGCTGCTGCTCGATCGGCATCAGCGCGAACTGGCCGAAGGAGCCGGCGGCGCCGGAAATGCCGAAGGCCCAGGAGCGGCGCGATTCCGGCGCCACCCGGCCGACGATGCCGGTGACCGCGCCGAAGCTGGAGCAGGCCAGCGCGCCGCCGAGCAGGATGCCGACGCCGATGACGTAGACCGTCGGCTGGTCGACCATGGCCATCCACAGCAGGCCGGCGGCGTAGAGCAGCGCGCCGAGCAGCACCACGCGGGCGGTGCCGAAGCGATCGGCGGCCATGCCGGCGAAGGGGCCGAAGGCGCCCCACAGCAGGTTCTGCAGCGCCTGCGCCAGGGAGTAGGTTTCACGGGTCCAGCCGTGCGCCTGGGAAATCGGCTGCAGCCAGAAACCGAAGCCGTGCCGGATGCCCATCGACACCGTCAGCACGAGGCCGCTGGCGATGAGCACGGTTTTGAAGGAAGGGGCGCGGTCGACGGTGAGCATGGCTGTCTCTTGTTATCGGTTGAAGTCCGAGTGTAGCGCAAAGCGGTTTTCCGCACCGGGCGCAGGTTCCTTCAAAAACCCGAAGACTCCATGGCCGGATGCAGGCCGCGCAGGAAGGCGATGCGCCGGCCGACCGCCGACTGGCTGGCGCGCGCCGAGCGCCGGTCCGCCCCTGGGCTGTCCTGACGCTGCTGCTCCAGCCGGGCCACTGCCTGCTGCAGCCAGGAACGGAAGGCCGGCTGCAGCGGGCCGCGGTAGCGCCGCGCCGCATCCTGCACCAGGGATTCGAAAGTGCGGTCGTCGAGTCTGCCGTCGGCGATCGGATCGGTCGGCCGGCCCAGGCCGGCCAGCGCCTTGTCAAGGAAGAAGCGCCGCACTTCCCAGCCGGCCCCGGTTTCACCCAAGGCTTCAATTTCGTCCAGCCGGCGGAAGGTCGGCGCGCAGTAGATGGCCTGGCCTTCCACCCAGGAGGCGGCCCAGGGCATGCCGTGATAGTCGACGCCGATGTCGAGGTAATGCTGGTGCGACAGCACATAGCGGTAGGCGGGATCGCTCGCCTTGGGCGATTGCGCCAGGAAGGCGGCGGTAGGCTGGGCGCGGCGCCGGTCTTCCGCGAGGAAGGCATCGATGAAGCCGGGATCGCCCTTGGCGGCGGCGGTGAAGGCCTGGCAGGCGGCGATGTCCTCGCGGAAGGCCGCGAGGATGGCCTGGGCCTGTTCATCCTCCGCCCGCGGCGCGGGAGCGGGCGCGGGCGCGGCCGCGGGCATGGCGGGTGGTGGCTGTTGGTTGGCGCAGCCCGCCAGCGTCAGGAGCAGGCAAACGATCACGAAGCGCGTTGGCATGTTTCCTCCCGGTTCCGCTTGTTTTTCGTCTGCGTTTGAGTGTGTCGCTCCGTTCTGGTTGCATCGAAGGCGGCGGGCGCCGCTTTCAATCCGCCAGGAAATCCGCCACCAGCCCGATCTGTTCCGGCACGTTCAGCGCCGGCGCATGGCCGCAGCCGGGGATGACTTCCAGACGGGCGCGCGGGCCGCGCCGGGTCATTTCCTCTGCGGTTTCCTGCAGCAGCAGGTCGGAATCGATGCCGCGCAGCACCATCACCTTCATGTCCAGCGCATCGTAGGCCGGCCACAGGTCGTAATCCCGCGGATGGACGATGAATTGCCGCACCATCGCCGGATCGTAATGCGGCGCGATCCGGCCGTCGGGCAGGCGGCGCGCCGAGGTCTCGGCCATGCGCCGCCATTGGGCATCGCTCTGCCAGCCGTAAGGCTTGTAGACGGTGCGCAGGAATTGCTCGAACTCCGCCATGGTGGCGAAGGCGGGCGGATTGCCGGCATAAGCCTTGATGCGCTCGATCGCCGCCTGCGCCAGCGCCGGGCCGTTGTCGTTGATTACCAGGTGGCTGATGCGGCCCTTGAGCGTGGTGGCGCCGGCCACCGTGCCGATGGCGCCGCCCATGGACGTGCCGACCCAGCGCAGCTGCTTCATGCCGAGTTGGTCGGCCAGGTCGCGCGCCAGTTCGGCGTAGAAGGCGAGGCAGTATTCCTTGTCCGGATCAGGACTCCATTGCGAGAAGCCGCGGCCCAGGGTGTCGGGGCAGACGATGCGATAGCGGTCGGCGAGGGCGGCCGCCAGGTCGTCGAAATCGCGCCCGGTGCGCGCCAGGCCGTGCCACATGAGGAGCGGCGGCGCGTCCGGCCTGCCCCATTCGACGAAGTGGATCTCGCGGCCCTGGCACTGCACGTAGCGGGAGGATGGCTGGTTCATGGCGTCTCTCACGACTTCTTCGCGAGACGGGCGGCGCGCAGCTTGCCGACGATGCCGGTGGGGAAGAAGTACACCGACAGCACGAACAGGATGCCCAGCCACAGCAGCCAGCGGTCCGGCGACAGCAGCGCCGGCAGCAGCGGCAGCGAGGCGGTGGCGGCGGATGCCATGCCCATCAGGTCCTGCAGGTAGCTTTGCGCCAGCAGGAACAAGGTGGCGCCGCACACCGCGCCGTACAGCGTGCCCATGCCGCCGATGACGACGATGAGCAGGATGTCGATCATGATCTCGAAGGACAGCGAGGTGTCCGGCCCGTTGTAGCGCAGCCAGAGCGCCAGCAGGCAGCCGGCCAGGGTGGCAAACAGGGCGGCCAGCACGTTGGACCAGGTGCGGTACACGACAGTGCGGTAGCCGATCGCCTCGGCGCGGAAATCGTTCTCGCGGATCGCCTGCAGCACCCGGCCGAAGGGAGAATTGACGATGCGCAGCATGGCCAGGAACAGCAGCAGCGCGATGGCGAACACCAGGTAGTAGGTGATCAGCCGGCCGTCGAGCGATACGCCGAACAGCGGGTTCTCGCTGAGCTGGAAGGCGGGGGAGAGCACGTCCGGCAGCTTGAAGTTGAGGCCATCCTCGCCGCCGGTGATTTCCGACAGCTGCGAAGCCAGGGTCTGGAAGGCGGAAGCCACCGCCAGCGTGATCATGGCGTAGAAGATGGCGCGCACGCGCAGCGAGAACAGGCCGATCACCAGCGACAGCAGCGCCGACAGCAGCAGCGCGCCGCCGGCGCCCAGCAGCAGGCTGCTCCAGCCGGGGCCGAGCCTGGCGCTGGCGATGGCCACGCCGTAGGCGCCGATGCCGAAGAACATGGTGTGGGCGAAGGAGACGATGCCGGTATAGCCGAGCAGCAGGTCGTAGCTCGCCACCAGCACGATGAAGATCAGGATCTTGGCGGCCACGTTGAGCGCCTTGGCGCCGGGGAACAGGAAGGGGGCCAGCGCCAGGCCGAGCACGATCACGGCCAGGAGCGCCGCCAGCGCCCGGCTGCGCGGCAGATCGCGGGAGAGGAGTCGGGTCATCATCGGTTGGTCACCGCGAAGAAGCCCTGCGGGCGCCACAGCAGCACGGCCACCATCAGCAGGATGTTGGAGAACAGCGCCAGCTTCGGCGCCAGGAAGCCGGTGTAGTTGGCCATCAGCCCGACCAGCAGCGCCCCGAGGAAGCAGCCGGTGGTGGAGCCGAGGCCGCCGATGATGATGACGATGAAGATCAGCACGTTGACCTGGCCGCCCATCTGCGGCACCACGTTCTGCTGATACAGGCCCCACATCACCCCGCCCAGTCCGGCCAGCGCCGAGCCGGCGACGAACACGCCGACGAACAGGCGGCGGATGCGGTAGCCCAGGCTCTCCACCATTTCCCTATCCTGCACGCCGGCGCGGATCAGCAGGCCGAGCTTGGTGCGGTTCAGCACCAGCAGCAGGACGGCGAGCACGACAAGCCCCACCGCCATGGCGATCAGGCGGTATTTCTCGACGGCGGCATCGCCGAGCAGCACCGAGCCGCGCAGCGCCGCCGGCAGCGGCAGCGGCTGCTGCGCCGGGCCCCACACCACCTTGATCAGTTCTTCGCCGATCACCATGCCGCCCATGGTGATCAGGATCTGCTTCAGGTGCTGGCCATAGACCACCCGCACCAGCACCCGCTCGAACGCCAGGCCGATGGCGCCGGCGGCGAGCATGGCAGCGGCCATCGCCAGGCCGATCGCGGCAAGATTGCGGCCCAGATCGTCGGCTTCTATCCACTCTGGTATAGCGCCGGTCACCGACAGCGCGACGAAGGCCCCGAGCGCGATGAACACGCCATGGCCGAAGTTGAGTACGTCCATCAGGCCGAAGATCAGCGTCAGGCCGGAGGCGATGATGAAGATGATCATGCCCATCGCCAGGCCGGCGGCCGTGAGCGTGACCCAGGTCGGCGCCGAGCCGACGAAGGGCAGGGCCGCCAGCGCCAGCAGCGGCACCAGCAGCAGCGGCATCCAGTCGATGCGCCTCGGCGCCGGCGGCGCGGCATGGACGGCGGGCGCGGCCTGAATCGGCGCTGCCGTTTCCACGGGAGTGGCTTGTTCCATGGTGATCTTCCTCATTGGTGCGCGGCCAGCGACAGGCCGAGCAGTCGGGTCTGCAGTTCCTCGTTCTCCGCCAGCTCCGCCATCGGGCCGCGGTGCACGATGCGGCCGTCGTCCATCACGGCCACGCTGTCGCCGAGCTGGCGGGCGAAGTTGAAGTTCTGCTCCACCAGCAGGATGGTGGTGTCGGTCTGCTTCAGTTCGCGGAAGGCGGTGATCATGTTGGCGATGATGGCCGGCGCCAGGCCCTTGCTCGGCTCGTCGATCAGCAGCAGCTTGCGCGGCTCGACGATGGCGCGCGACACCGCCAGCATCTGCTTCTGGCCGCCGGACAGCTTGCCGGCGGGATGCAGCCAGAATTTCTTCATCGCCGGAAACAGGCCGAAGATCCACTCCAGGCGGGCGGTGTCGATGTCGGCGATGCTGCGCGCGCCGCGCGCCGCCAGCAGCATGTTCTCGCGCACCGAGAGGTCGGCGAAGATGCCCATGTTCTCCGGCACGTAGGCGATGCCGAGCTGGGCGATGTCGGGTGTGCCGCGCCTGGTGATGTCGCGGCCGTCGAACCGGATGCTGCCCTGCGAGGCTTGCCACAGGCCCATGATGGTGCGCAGGGTGGTGGTCTTGCCGGCGCCGTTGCGGCCGAGGAGCATGGTCAGCTGGCCGCGCGGCACGTCCAGGTCCACGCCGTGCAGGATGTGATACGCGCCGATATGGGTGTGCACGCCCTTGAGGCTGAGGATGTTTTCGCTCATGCCGCTTCCTCCACCGGCGCCTGGCCGAGATAGGCTTGCTGCACCACCGGCGAGGCGATCACCGCCTCCGGCTCGCCGTCGGCCATCAGGGTGCCGTTGTGCAGCACGATGATGCGGTCGGCCAGCTCCCGCACCACGTCCATCTTGTGCTCCACCAGCAGGATGGTCTTGTCGCGCCGCGCCTTGAGTTTGCGAATCAGGTCCAGCACCACCGGCACCTCGTCCACGCTCATGCCGGCGGTGGGTTCGTCGAACATGTAGACCTGCGGATCGAGCGCCATCAGCAGCGCCACCTCCAGCTTGCGCTGGTCGCCGTGCGGCAGCGAAGCCGCCGGCGCGTCGCGCCGCGCCTGCAGCGCCACGCTTTCCAGCAGTTCGTCGGCGCGCTCGATCAGGGCACCGTGGCGGGTCCAGACGTTCCACATGTCGAGGCCGATTCTGCGGCGCGACTGCAGCGCCAGGCGCACGTTCTCCAGCACGCTCAGGTTGGGGAACAGGCTGGTGAGCTGGAAGGCGCGGCCGAGCCCGGCATGGGTGCGCGCGGAAGCGGCCAGCGACGAGATGTCGCGGCCGTCGAGCAGCACCTGGCCGGCGCTGGCGTGCAGCTGGCCCGAGATCAGGTTGAAGTAGGTGGTCTTGCCGGCGCCGTTGGGGCCGACGATGGCCGTCAGCGTGCCGGGCGCGAAGCGGCAGGACACCGCGTTGACCGCCACATGGCCGCCGAAGCGGATGGTGAGGTCGCGCGTTTCCAGGGAGCCTGGGCGCGACGCGGACTCGGGTTCGTGTTGGAGCATGATTTCCTTTGCCTGAAAGCGGCAATGTCACGGACGGGCGGATGATGCTGGCCGCCGACCGGCCGTTGGTAGCCGGACGGCGGCCGCACGCGCCGGGCGGCGCATGCGGTGAACGATATCAGCGCTTGTTCCGGATCGGCACGTTCATCTCTTCCGGCTTGATCTCGCGCACCAGTTCCGGCACGCCCCAGGCGAAGGCGGGGTCGGCCTTGATCTTGAAGTGGTACATCGACTGCAGCGCCTGATGGTCTTCCTTGCGGAAGGTCATCTTGCCCTTGGGCGTGTCGAAGCTCATGCCTTCCATGGCGGTGATCAGCTTCTCGCTGCCGGTGTCGCCATTGGTCTTCTTCAGCGCCTCCACCAGCGCGATGCCGGCCGCCATGCCGCCGGCGGTGAAGAAATCGGGCGGCGACTTGTAGCGCTTGTAGTGCTCGGTCACGAGCCAGTTGTTGACCGGGTTCTTCGGGATGCCGAAGTAGTAGTAGGTCGCGCCTTCCATGCCGGGGAAGTTCTTGTAGGCCGCCATGGCCGGCAGGATGTTGCCGCCGGTGGCGATCTCGATGCCGTAGCGCTTCGGATCGAGGTCGGCGATCTTGAACGGATTGCCGGCACCGGCCCAGATGATGAAGATCACCTTGCGGCCCGGCTTGCCTTTCAGCGAATCGAACAGGCGCTGGGCGCCGGCGGTGAAGTCGGTGGTGCTGGTCGGCAGGTACTCCTCATGCACGATCTTGGCCTTCTTCAGCGCATCCTTGAAGGCCTTCACGCCGTCGCGGCCGAAGGCGTAGTCCTGCGCCAGCGTGGCGATGCTGACGTTCTCATGATCCAGGGCGACGGCATTGGAGATGGCGTCCTGGGAAGAGTTGCGGCCGGTGCGGAAGATGTAGCGGTTCCATTTGTCGCCGGTGATGGCGTCGGCCACCGCCGGTTCCACCAGCAGCACTTTCTTGTACTCCTCCGCCACCGGCAGCATCGCCAGCGCGGTGTTGGAGCTGGTCGGGCCGACGGCGATGTCGGCCTTGTCGTCGGCATAGGCGGACGCGAGCTGAGACTTGCCGACATCGGGCTTGCCCTGGGTATCCTTTTCGATCACCACCAGCTTGTTGCCGTTGACCTGCATCGTGCCGTTGGTGGCGTAGTCCAGGCCCATCAGCAGGCCGGCCTGGGTCTGCTTGGCGTAGGCTTCCAGCGGGCCGGTCTTGTCATACACGTGGGCGATTTTGATGTCTTTGGCGTGAACGCCGCTTGCGGCGCAGCAGAGCGCGGCAACTGCCGCGAGCAGATGATGTCTCATGCGTCTTCCTCTCTATCGTTATATATTTTGACTTGTCCTTATCCTTGCCCGGGCCTTGCACCCGGCGGAATGCGGCAAGTTTCGTTTCAGGTTACAGCAATGCAATCCTGATGCAAAGTAGTAAAACTACCATGGCAGAGCGGCGTCAAGAGGATTGCCGCATCGTGGATGGAAGGATTTGGGAGTCCGTGATGATTCACTACACCGTTCGAACCAGCCCCTTGGGGCCGATCACGCTCGCCGCCACCGACGACGGCCTGTGCGGCCTGTATTTCGATGAGCATAAGCACTTCCGCGGCGCCGAAGGATGGGCGCGCATCGACGGGCATGCCGTGCTGCGGGAAGCGGCGCAGCAGCTGGATGCCTATTTCAGCGGCCGCGCGCAAACCTTCGACCTCGACCTCGACCTGCCGGGCACGGCATTCCAGCAGACGGTATGGCGCCACCTGCGTACGCTGCCCTACGGCTGCACCACCACGTATGCCGCCGTCGCCCAGGCGATCGGCATGCCGTCGGCGGTGCGGGCGGTGGGCACGGCGATCGGCCGCAACCCGCTTTGCATCGTACTGCCCTGTCATCGGGTGCTCGGCAGTTCGGGCGCATTGACCGGTTATGCCGGCGGCTTGACGCGCAAGCAGGCGCTGCTCGCGCTGGAGCAGGAAGTCTCTCTGGTACGGGAAGGCTGAGCCGGTGATTCGGTCGTCGGGCCGCGGAATGGAGGCGGCGAAACGACGGGCTCGGGAAGAAAAGCCGATGTTGGCGTGAAGGCCTGGGCGATGCTGTCGCGCCCTCGTCTTCGCTTGAAGCAAGCCAGGCGGACAGGCGCAGGGCAGGCAAGGGCGGCAGCACCGCCCTGACCAAGTACCCTACTGGCTACGGGTGAATCAGCGGGAGCCGCCGCCTGCACCGCCGCCCGAACCCGAGCCGCCGGAGCCGGAATCACCGCCGGCTGCGGTAGCGCCGGTCGAGGAACGGTTCGGTCCAGCGGTGGACGAGGTGCCCATCGCGCCCGAGGTGCCCGAGCCCATGCTCGAAGAAGATGCGCCGGTGCTGGAGCTGCCAGAGCCCATCATGCCGGTGCGACCGGTGGAGCTGCATGCGGCCAGAACCAGGGCGCATGCCAGAGGGATGGTCCATTTCATCATGTGTTTCTCCAAAAATAATTCGGTGAAGCATGAACAGATTTTCATGCCAAGTTTGCATGCATGCGCCTAGTAGAATCTAACCTCCGGGGAAAGTTCCAAGGTTTTCCATTTTGTTATCTGCGGAACAAAACTGTTCCACGGCATCGCGTTTTTCAATGAAACGCCATGCCGGCTGCGGCGAGCCGCAGTGAACAAAAGCGCCTGCCCATTGCCTATATGTCATCTGCGCGCGGAGCAAGCCCGGTTCATGCTCCGGCGCCCATGACTGCATGCACCCGGAGGTCTATGTCATCGCATTCGGAAGGATCAACCAAGGCCATCTTCTATGCCCTCGGCGCCAATGGCGGCATTGCGGTCTCGAAGTTCGCCGCCGCCCTGTACACCGGCTCCGGCGCCATGCTCGCCGAAGCCATCCACTCCCTGGCGGATTGCACCAACCAGATCTTCCTGCTGATCGGTCTGCGGGAAGCGAAAAAGCCTGCCGACGAGTTTCATCCCATGGGCTACAACCGCGTGGTGTACTTCTGGGCCATGATGGTCGCATTGCTGCTGTTCTTCGTCGGCGGGGCCTTTTCGGTCATGGAGGGCATTTCCCATTTGCGTCATCCGGGGCCGATCAGCAATCCCTATGTGGCGCTGGCCGTGCTCGGCATCTCGGTGCTGCTGGAAGGCTTTTCGCTGCGCGGGGCGATGAAGGAGATCCGCAAGGTGGCGGGCGGCAAACCCTTTCTGCGCTGGTTCCGCGAGACGAGGCAATCGGAATTGCTGGTGGTCGCCGGCGAGGACATCGCCGCGCTGGCCGGCCTGTGCATCGCCTTCATCGCCGTGCTGTTGACCATGGTCACCGGCAATCCGCTCTGGGACGCCTGCGGTTCGATTGCCGTCGGCGTGCTGCTGATGGTGGTGGCGGTGATGATCACGCATGAGGTCAAGGCGATGATCACCGGCGAATCCGCCGCGCCCGAAATCCGGCGCGCCATCCGTTCCCACATCGAAGGACGGCCGGAAGTGGAAAAGGTGCTGCACCTGATCACGCTGCAATGGGGAGAATCGCTGATGGTGGCGGTGCAGGCCAAGATGCGATCCCAGCAGTCCGATGCCATGCTGGTGGATGCGATCAATCGCGTGGAAGAAGATATCCAGAGGCGCTGGCCGCAGGTGCGCTGGTGCTTCTTCGAGCCGGACGTGGAAAAGTCGGCGACCTGAAGAAGCGAAAAGGCGATGCGCGGCATCTCGGCCACGCATCGCCCTTGTGGATGGGTGGGCGCCAGGGCGCCCGCCAAAGCCTGCTTATTTGCCCAGCTGGTTGCCGATGACGCCGCCCACTGCGGCGCCGCCCACTGTGCCGAGGGTGCTGCCATTGGTCAGCACATTGCCTGCCACGCCGCCAAGGGCCGCGCCGCCGGCCGTGCCAACGGTTTGACGTGAAGGTGTGCCGCAGCCGGAAAGAGCGGAGACGAGGGCAACGGCGCTGGCAATCGAAACTACGGTACGCTTGAACATGTTTACCTCCGGTGGTGGATGGAAAGCGCAGCAAGCCGCGCATGATGTTGAATTCGTATGGTTTCGACTTCCGCGTTGAAACCGGAGTTCCATTTAGACATTTGCAATTGCGACAAAATGTAACCCCCGGTCGGCGCTTGCGATCACCTCCAGGCGCAGACCTTCATCCGCCTGGCATCATCTCGAAAGGAAGCGCATGGTAGAAGGCAGCTGCATGTGCGGCATGGTCCGGTATCGTTATGCCGGAAATTTCGGCGTCGTCACGGTGTGCCACTGCGCGCACTGCCGCAAGGCGCAAGGCTCATCCGGCGTGGTCGCGGTACCGGTCGATGCGGCACGGCTGGAATGGTTGGAGGGGAAAGCGTCGATTGCCGAATATGAATCGTCTCCCGGCAAGATGCGCGCCTTCTGCCGCCAGTGCGGCAGCCCGCTGTATTCGCGCCGCGTCGATGATCCCGGCGTGCTGCGCCTGCGCATGGGAAGCATCGACAGCCCGACCGACGCCGTGCCGGCGGCGCACATCTTCGTCGCCGATCTGCCTCCATGGGCGGCGCTCGAAGATGACGCGCCGCGCTACGCGGGTTTCGAACCGAGCCGGCAATGACGCCGGTACCGATGGACGGCACTGGCCGGCCAGTGCTGACGCCGAAGCGGAAATGAAAAGGGCCGGCATGCTGCCGGCCCTCGGGAGGAACATCAGGCGGGATATTGGCGCCCTGCTTACGCCGCCAGCTTGCGCGTCGGCGCTTTCTTGGCGGCAGTCTTCTTTACCGCCGTCTTCTTCGTGGCGGGCGCCTTCTTCACCGCCGGCGTCTTGGCCGCGGTTTTTGCCGCCACCGCCGACACCGCGGCTTCCGAACCCGCTTCCTTCGCCGCCGCCTTGCCGCGCGCCGGCGCGCTCTTGCGCTCCTCGAACTCGAAGCTCACCTTGCCATCCTTGGCGCGCACCAGATAAGCCTTGAACGGCCGTCGGGTGCGCTGGGAGACGAAGCCCGGCAGCAGGTCGGTGCGGCCTTCGTTGAGCAGCTTGGCCATCTGCTCCGGCAGGATTTCCTGCTGAAGGATGATGCGGCCGCTGCGGAAGTCGCAGGCCTTGGGCTTGGCGACCGTCTTTTCGCAGACATAGGCCAGGCCCATTTCATACACGCCGCTGCTGCATTTCGGGCAGGGGCCGAGCGGCGTCTGCTCGCTGAAGTCCACGCCCTCGCCATCCTCCGACTCGTCCTGGTTCTGGCCGAAGTCGAATTCCAGCTTGAAGTTGTTGATGTCGTTGTCGCGCGAAATCTTCAGGATGGCCGCGAAAGGCCGGCCCATCTTCGAGCGGAAGCCCTGCAGCGGACCGATTTCGCGCTTGGCCAGCAGTTCTTCCACTTCCTCCACTTCGAACTGGCGGCCGCCCGGCGTCTTGCCCATCGAGAAGTCGCACTGGGTGCAGGCGAAGCGGCGGTAGTTTTCCTTCACCACGCCGCCGCAGTTCGGGCAGGGCGTGCGCAGGGTCGCATAGTCGCCCGGGATGGTTTCGTTGTTGTACTCCTTGGCGCGCTTGACGATGATTTGCGCCATCTGCGCGATCTCGCGCATGAACTCTTCGCGGCTGATCCTGCCGCGCTCCATTTGCGCCAGCTTGTATTCCCATTCGCCGGTGAGTTCGGGCGCGGTGAGTTCGTTCACGCCGAGGCCGCGCAGCAGCGTCATCAGCTGGAAAGCCTTGGCGGTCGGCACCAGTTCGCGGCCTTCGCGCAGCAGGTACTTTTCGTTCAGCAGGCCTTCGATGATGGCGGCGCGGGTGGCGGGCGTGCCGAGACCCTTGCCGGCCATGGCTTCGCGCAGGTCCTCGTCATCCACCAGCTTGCCGGCGCCTTCCATCGCCGACAGCAGGGTCGCTTCGGTGTAGCGGGCGGGCGGCTTGGTCACCAGGCCGACGGCATTCACCTTGTCGGTCTTGACCTTCTCGCCCGGCGCGACCGGCACCAGGATGTTGCCGTCGCTCTTGCCGCTGCCGTCTTCCTTCTTTTCCGACTTCTCGGGCGCCACCGCCTCGCGGCCGTAGATCGCGAGCCAGCCGGCATGGGTCATGACCTTGCCTTCGCTCTTGAACTGGTGGCCGGATACCTCGGTGAAGCGGGTGGTCACCTGGAATTCGGCGGCCGGGAAGAACACCGCCATGAAGCGCCGCGTCACCAGGTCGTACAGCTTCTGCTCCGGCTCGGACAGGTTCTTCGGCGCCTGGGTGGTGGGGATGATGGCGAAGTGATCGCTGATCTTGGTGTTGTCGAAGATGCGCTTGTTCGGCTTGACCCAGCCCTTGTCCAGGATCTGCTTGGCGAATTGATGGTAGTTGTGGTTCTCGGCAACCACGTCCAGGGTCTGCTTCACCGTGGCGATGTAGTCTTCCGGCAGGTGGCGCGAGTCGGTACGCGGGTAGGTCAGTACCTTGTGCTTCTCGTACAGCGCCTGCGCCAGGCCGAGGGTGTTCTTGGCGGAGAAGCCGAAGCGGGCATTGGCCTCGCGCTGCAGGCTGGTGAGGTCGAACAGGGCCGGCGCCATCTGGGTGGTCGGCTTGGACTCCTCGGTGACGGTGCCGAGCTTGCCGCGGCAGGCGGCGACGATGGACTCGGCCGCGGCCTGGCTCCAGAGCCGCTCCGGCCGCTTCTCAGGATCGTTCTCGTCCTTCTTGTGCCTGGTGTCGAGCCAGCGTCCTTCGTAGACGCCGGCGGCGCAGACGAACTCGGCGCGCACTTCCCAGTAGTCGCGCGGCACGAATTTCTTGATCTTCTCCTCGCGCTCCACCACGATCGACAGCGTCGGCGTCTGCACCCGGCCCACGGTGGTCAGGTAGAAGCCGCCTTCCTTGGAGTTGAAGGCCGTCATCGCGCGGGTGCCGTTGATGCCGATCAGCCAGTCGGCCTCGCTGCGGCAGCGGGCGGCGTCGGCCAGCGGCAGCATGTCGCTGTCCTCGCGCAGATGCTTGAAGCCTTCACGGATGGCGCCCGGGGTCATCGACTGCAGCCACAGCCGCTTGATCGGCTGTTTGGCCTTGGCGTACTGCGTGATCAAGCGGAAGATCAATTCGCCTTCGCGCCCGGCGTCGCAGGCGTTGATAAGCATCGACACGTCCTTGCGCTTGATGAGCCGGTTCAGCACCTTCAGGCGCGACTCGGTCTTGGCGATCGGATTCAGGGCGAAATGCGGCGGAATGATGGGCAGATGGGTGAAGGTCCATTTGCCGCGCTTGACGTCGTACTCTTCCGGCACCGCGATTTCGACCAGGTGGCCGACGGCGGACGAGAGGACGAACTCGTCGGATTCGAAGTACTCATCGTGCTTGGTGAAGCCGCCGAGCGACTTCGCGATGTCATTCGCGACCGACGGCTTTTCGGCGATGATGAGGGCTTTAGTCATAACGTTGATCTCGAGGATAGGTGCCCAACCCGAAGGTGCGCCATTGGCGCAGGCCGTTCATGCGGGGTTCGGCACGGAAATTTAAGCTTGGCAATTCCTGGCAACGGCACAGATAGGGACCAAGCGAGCTTAATCAAGCGGCCAATGATAAGCGCGTTGCGCAGCGAACGGCAAGCGCGCAGCCGTTGAAGCAGGAAAGCCAGGCGGGATGCTGCCAAATCGGACGGCCGCTGCCCCGTCCTGGTTCGCTGCGCGGATGAAGTGAAATTCAGTGCAGCAGTCGGGGTTCGGCGTCTTCGTCGTCGAGGAACAATTCATCGAACATGAGGCCGTCCGGTTCCTTGCCCTGGCTCCAGAGCACCATGAGCACGATGACCTTCAGCTTGTCCAGCGAAAAGTCCGACGCGGCAACGGCCAGCGCGCGCTCGATCACGATCTCGCGCTGGATTGAATCGATCACCTTGGCCGATTCGAGGAACTGCAGGAAACCGATGGCCTCCGTGCCGAGCAGATCGTACTCCTGCTGCGCATAGATGCGGGTGCCGAAGGAAAACGCGGTTTGCTGGGGGTGATGGTCGGAAAAGCCGTGGGTGGTTTCAGCCAGATCGGTCAGCCAGCCCAGCGCTTCGGAAATCTCTTCGTCCTCGAAGCCGGCAGCCGAGAGTTTCTTTACCAGGACGTCCGGATCCGGGCAGGCGTCGGGACGATAATAGGTTTCGTACAAATAGACGAGGACATCAAACATGGCTTTACACTCGTGTTAGTCAACAGGATCACAGCCGTGCTGCGGGGCTGCACTCGAGACACTTCTCAGACTCAAAATTTCTTTACACCAAGCTTGATTCCATCAAGAAAAGTCGGGTCGTTGCACGCCAGGGTTGATTAGTGGGAAAGTCCGATTACAGCATAACTGAAAAAAGCAAGCGGAAGAAGCGTGGAATTCCCTATTTCAAGGGAAATCTTGATCAAACGATACGCCGGTAATTGCCATTGGGGAGCAACTCTACCCGGTTTTCCATTTCCAGGTGCAGAAGCGCCGTGGACAGGCTGGCGATGTCCAGCCCGCTGCGCATCGCCAGCACATCCACCGGCGCCGGATCATGGCCGAGCGCCTGCAGCACCTGTGAAGTCATGACATCGTCGGCGGGCTTGCCGGCATCGGGATCCTCCGTCGACGCCCGGCAAGCCGCCGCCAAGGCCCCGATCTCTTCCAGGACGTCCTGCGCCGATTCCACCAGCTTGGCGCCCTGCTTGATCAGCAGATGGCAGCCCTTGGAGAGCGGCGAATGAATGGAGCCCGGGATGGCGAATACGTCCCGGCCCTGTTCCAGCGCCAGACGGGCGGTGATCAGCGAGCCGGATTGCGCCGCAGCCTCCACCACCAGCACGCCGCGCGACAATCCGGAAATGATGCGGTTGCGGCGCGGGAAATTGGCGGCAATGGCCGGCGTGCCGAGCGGATATTCGCTCAGCAGGCAGCCCTCGGCGGCGATCTCGTGCGCCAGCCGGTGATTGCGCGAGGGGTAAACGATGTCGGGCCCGGTGCCGATCACCGCCACCGTGCCGCCTGCCCCCTTGAGCCCGCCGCGATGGGCGGCGGCGTCTATCCCGAGCGCGAGGCCGGAAATGATGCCGAGGCCGGACTGGCTCAGGGCTTCGGCGAAGCGCTCCGCATTGGCCATGCCTTGCGCGGTGGCGTTGCGGCTGCCGACGACGGCGATGGCCGGCGCCGTCAGCAAGGCCAGCCTGCCCTTGGCGTAGAGCACCAGCGGCGGGTCGAAGGTTTGCAGCAGGGAGGAAGGATAGGCCGGATCGCCCAGCAGCAGGACATGGTTGCCGGGCGCCTGCGCCCAGGTCAGCGTTTTATCGATCAGCGCGCTGGTGGTGTCGGAAACCGGCTCCAGCAGGGCGTCGGCAACGCGCGCCGGCACGACGTCCCGCAGTGCCACCGGATCGGCCGCGAAGATGTTCGACGGCAGGCCGAAGGCCGCCAGCAGCTTGCGCGCAGTCGCGGGGCCGACGCCGGGCGTCTGCTCAAGCCGCAGCCAGTCCGCGATTTCCTGATGACGCTCGGCGCTCGCCATGCGGGCGCAACCTTACTCGGATGACCTGGCCGGGTCGCCGACCTGGACCGAATCGGTGACCTGCATCACCAAGGCATAGGAGATGCGGTCGAAGGTGCGGAACACGAACAGGCTGCCGTACTGCTGGTCGGGCAGCTTGACCGGCTGCCGCCGGTCGGTGCGGTCCGGCACGATGGTGCCGAGGCGATACAGATCGAGCACCGTACCGGCGTCGATGCCGTCGGCGCTGCCGCGATTGATGGTGACGATCTGATTCTGGCCGGCATGGCTGACGCCGCCGTAGACCGACACCACCCGGGCATCGACCGGTTTTTCCGGCGCATGCGGTACATAGTTCAGCACCGGCGCCGGCGGCAGCGGCACGAGGCGGTCGCCGATGCCCATTTCCTGCTTGACTTCCGCGACTGTAAACATATGTGCTTCATTGGGAGCGCGGGCGGCGCGCGCCAGGTTCACGGTGCCGAGGTAGGCGGCCTCATAGCCGATCACGGCGCCGTTCACCGGATCCCTGAGCGGCACGCCGGGGCGGAACACCTGAAAGCTGGTGACGTTGCCGATGTCGCCGCGCACGAAGGCCTTGTCGTTCTTGCCCAGGATGACGCGGTTTGCCTCGGCAGCAATGATGCGGGGCGCGCCGTTCAATTCCGCCGGTCCGATGACGAGCGGCTGCGAGAGGAAAGGCTCGATGAGGTGCGAGGGAATCGATGGAATGGATTGCGCCGACAGTTCTTCGCTGCGGATCTGCGGCTTGAGCTTGAGCGTATCGCCGTCCGCATTGCCGATCTGATTACCGCTGCCGATGGCGTTGCCGAGGCGCAGGCGGCCGGCGGCGCGGTCGAGGTAGACGATCTGGCCAGGGTAGATCCAGTGCGGGTTGCGGATCTGCTCCCGGTTCATGCCCCAAACCTGTGGCCAGCACCAGGGTTGGGAAAGGAATCGGCCGGAAATGCCCCAAAGCGTGTCGCCGCGCACCACCACATGCTGGTCCGGGGCGCTGGCCAGAAAGGCGCAGCGCGGATCATTCGCAGGCTGGCCGGCATCGGCGGCGAAGCCTGCGGACGCGCTGAGCAGGGAAAGGAAAAGTGCGGCTGTGCTAAACTTTTTCATAGGTGGTCCGGTCAATTCGGCTCTTCGTTTGTTTATTGTTGTTGTCGCGCCGCGGCAGGCTGATTTAGGCGGTATGGCATGAAAATATTGCCACAGTGAATCAAATTCTGCCCACAAATCCTGGTGCTCGCAAGGCAAAAGGCGTTCTTATCCCGTTGCGCTGTTGCGCAAAAGTCGTATGTCTCTATTAAATATCCTGCGTTACCCCGATCCCCGGTTGCACAAGGTTGCCAAGCCGGTAGCGGTCTTCGACGAGCGGTTGAAGAAGCTGGCCGCCGACATGGCCGAAACCATGTACGAGGCGCCTGGCATCGGCCTGGCCGCCACCCAGGTCGATGTGCATGAGCAAATCGTCGTCATCGACATCTCCGATACTCATGATGCCCTGCAAGTATTCATTAACCCGGAAGTGGTCTGGGCCAGCGAGGAGAAGCAGGTGTACGACGAAGGCTGCCTGTCGGTGCCCGGCATCTACGACGGCGTGGAGCGCCCTTCCCGGGTCAAGGTGCGCGCCTTGGATCTCGACGGCAAACCGTTCGAGGTCGACGTCGATGGCCTGATGGCGGTCTGCATCCAGCATGAAATGGATCACCTCAAGGGCAAGGTTTTCGTCGAGTATCTCTCGCCGCTGAAACGCAACCGCATCAAGACCAAGCTGCAGAAGGAAGAACGCGAACTCATGCGCGACCGGAAAAAGACGGCGGTGCGCTGACCTTCATCCTGCCGGCGCGGCGCTGAGGGTCTCGAGCGGCTACAATCCAGCCCCATGAAAATCATCTTCGCCGGTACGCCCGAATTTGCTGCCGTCGCGCTTAAGGACTTGCACGACGCCGGCTTCGACATTCCCCTCGTCCTCACCCAGCCCGACCGTCCGGCCGGCCGCGGCATGCAGCTGCAGGCCTCGCCCGTGAAGCAGTTCGCCCAGGCGCACGGCATTTCGGTGGCGCAGCCGGTATCGCTGCGGCTCGATGGAAAATATCCCGACGCGGCGCGCGAAGCGCAGCAATTGCTGCAGGCCACGCCGCATGACGTCATGGTGGTCGCCGCCTATGGCCTGATCCTGCCGCGCTGGGTGCTGGACCTGCCCCGGCATGGCTGCATCAATATCCATGCGTCGCTGCTGCCGCGCTGGCGCGGCGCCGCGCCCATCCATCGGGCCATCGAGTCCGGTGACGCCGAGACCGGCGTCACCATCATGCAGATGGAGGAAGGACTGGACACCGGCCCGATGCTGCTGAAGGAAGCGGTTGCCATCGAGCCGCAGGACACCACCGGCAGCCTGCACGACAAGCTGGCGCAACTGGGCGGCAGGATGATCGTCGATACCCTGCGCCGCCTGCAGAAGGCGCCGCTGCAGGCCGCGCCGCAGCCGGAGCAGGGGGTGACCTATGCCGCCAAGATCAGCAAGGAAGAAGCGGCGCTCGACTTCACCCAGCCGGCCGAACAGCTGGCGCGCAAGATCCGGGCATTCAATCCCTTTCCCGGCGCCGGCGGACAGTTCGGCGGCGTCACCCTGAAATTGTGGCAGGCCGAAGTGGTAACCGCGCCTTCGTCCGCCCGGCCGGGACAGGTCCTGGTGGCGGATGCCCAGCAGGGTGTGGTGGTTGCCTGCGGCAGCGGCGCGCTGCGCCTGGCCGAATTGCAAAAGCCCGGCGGCAAGCGCCTGCGGGCGGCCGAGTTCCTCAAGGGCTTCCCGATAGAAGGCGGCAGCTTCGCCTGACAATGTCCATGCTCGTCAGCGGCCGCGATCCAGCGGCAGCGGGCTGACCGGCTTGATCTCTTCCAGGCAGACGGTGGAGCGCACCCCGGACACGCCCGGCACCTGCATCAGCCTGTCGGTGAGGAAAGCCGACAGCGATTTCAGGTCGCTCGCCACCACCTTCAGCAGATAGTCGAAATCCCCGGAAATCGCGTAGCACTCCAGGATTTCCGGAAATTGCCGGATCACCTTTTCCATGGACCGCACCTGCTTGAACTGCTCGCGGTCGAGGTTGAGGCTGACGAAGGCGGTCACGCCCAGCCCGATGGCCTCGGGATCGATCTTCACCGTATAGCCGCGTATCACGCCTTCGCTCTCCATGCGCTGCACGCGGCGATAGCATTGCGGCGCCGAGAGACTGGCCTTGTCCGACAGTTCCACGTTCGAGGCGCGGCCGTTTTCCTGCAGCGTGCGCAGGATGGCGCGGTCATACCTGTCGAGAGACTGCATGGTTTCTCCAAAATAGGGTATATGGATGAACGATTCTTGCACATAAGACTGGTTTCATGTCTGATTATGCAAAAACGTTTCTCGCCTTTATCCGTAAGATGATCCCTATTCCGCTCACTTTTTCGGGAGGGGCAAATGGAAACGATCATCCAGATGGAAGCGCGGTATTGCGCCGCGAACTACGACCCGCTGCCGGTGGTGCTGACCCGGGGCGCCGGCGTATGGTTGTGGGATGTGCATGGCAAGCGCTATCTCGACATGATGTCGGCCTACTCCGCCGTCAGCTTCGGTCATAGCCATCCGGCCCTGGTGGATGCGCTCGCCGCTCAAGCCCGGCGGCTGGCAGTCACCTCCCGCGCCTTCCATACCGACCGCCTCGCGCCCTTCCTGCAAACCCTGTGCGAGATGACCGGCATGGCGCGGGCGCTGCCGATGAATACCGGCGCCGAAGCCGTCGAAACCGCGATCAAGGCGGCGCGCAAATGGGCTTATCAGGTCAAGGGAGTGCAGCCGGAAAGGGCGCAGATCATCGTCTGCGACGGCAATTTCGCCGGCCGCACCACCACCATCGTCGGCTTCTCCTCCGAGGCGCAATACCGCGAGGGCTTCGGTCCCTTCACGCCGGGATTCGTCTCGGTGCCCTTCGGCGATGCCGCCGCGCTGGAAGCGGCGATCACGCCCGATGCCGCCGCCTTCCTGGTGGAGCCGATCCAGGGCGAAGCCGGCATCGTGGTGCCGCCCGAAGGTTATTTGCGCGCCTGCCGCGAAATCTGCTCCCGCCACCGGGTGCTGCTCATCTGCGACGAGGTGCAGACCGGCCTCGGCCGCACTGGGCAGCTGCTGGCCTGCCAGCACGATGGCGTGCGGCCGGACGGCCTGACATTGGGCAAGGCGCTCGGCGGCGGGCTGTTGCCGGTCTCCGCCTTCCTCGCCAGCGAGGAAGTGATGTCGGTGTTCCGGCCCGGCGACCATGGCAGCACCTTCGGCGGCAATCCGCTGGCCGCGGCGGTCGGCCTCGCCGCCCTGCGCCTGCTGCGGGACGAAGGCCTGGCCGAACGTGCCGAGGCGCAGGGCCGCCGGCTGATGGACGGTCTGCGCCGGATTCGCCATCCGGCCATCCGCGACATTCGCGGCCGAGGCTTGCTGATCGGCCTGGAGCTCGACCCCGCCATCGTTTCGGCGCGCGAATTCTGCGAGCGCCTGATGCGGCAAGGCGTGCTGTCGAAGGACACTCACCACACCGTGGTGCGCTTCGCGCCGCCGCTGATCATCAGCGCCCAGCAGGTCGATGAAGCCCTGGCCATCATCGAATCGGTGTTCGCCGCCCTGCCGGCGCCCATTCTTCCCGCCGGCGAAGCGAAGCGCCTCGCCGCTTGACCCCGCCCTTCACCACCTCTCACAGGAGAAGCCATCCATGACCGACCGCTACCTGATGTGCGCCCCCGATCATTTCACCGTCGCCTACGCCATCAATCCCTGGATGAAGGGCAATATCGCCAAGGACAACCGCGACATGGCGCTGCGCCAGTGGTCGGCCTTGCATGGCATGCTGACGCGGGCAGCGCAGGTGCAGGTGATGCCGTCGGCGCCCGGCGTGCCGGACATGGTCTTCACCGCCAATGCCGGCCTGGTGCTGGAAAGCCGGGTGGTGCTGTCACGCTTCCGGCATGTGGAGCGGCAGGCGGAGGAAGCGCATTTCGAGCGCTGGTTCCGGCAGCAGGGCATGGAAGTGCTGCGGCTGCCGCCCGAACTGCGCTTCGAGGGCGCCGGCGACGCACTGCTCGACCGCGGCCAGCCGCTGCTGTGGCTGGGCCACGGACATCGATCGGAGTCGGCTTGCGCGCCGCTGCTGCAGCAGATGCTGGATATCGAGGTAGAACCATTGCGCCTGGTCGACCCGCGCTTCTACCACCTCGACACCTGCTTCTGCCCCCTGGAAGGCGGCTATCTGATTTATTACCCGGCCGCCTTCGATGCGGCCTCGCGCGAACGCATCCACGCCCGCATTCCGGCCGAGCGGCGCATTGCGGTGATCTCGGCCGATGCCGCCGCCTTTGCCTGCAATGCCGTCAATACCGGCCATTACGTCTTCCTGAATCGCGCCTCGGCAATCCTGGTCAAGGAATTGCGCTCGCGCGGCTTCATCCCGCGCCAGACGCCGCTGGGCGAATTCATGAAGGCCGGCGGCGCTGCCAAGTGCCTGACGCTGAAGCTCAACGAGGCGCGCCTCGCCCCGGCTCGAAGCGTCGCCTGACGGCAGTCCGGGCGACGCGGACACGTCGCCCGGCGGCTTCGCCAAAGCTGGCTTTTCCAGAGCAAATCCTTGATTTGCCTTATAATTCCATTGCGCCGATTTGATTGAAAGGTCAAACCCAGCTTGCGGGCGCCAGGGTACCCAGTCCCGTTACAAATGCTGCTAAAGCGGACAAGCATCCAGACCCGGTCCGCTGCGCAGGCCGGGTTTTTTGCTTTTCAAGACAATCCCATCATCACCCACCACGAGTAAGCCATGAAGCGCGACGCCCTCTCCGCCACCGAATCGATCCTGCGCGATCTGCTGTCCCAACGCATCCTGATCCTGGATGGCGCCATGGGCACCATGATCCAGCAGTACAAGCTGACGGAGGAGGATTACCGCGGCGGGCCGAACGGCCGCTTCGCCGATTTCGCGGTGCCGGGCAAGGAACTGTTCGTCAAGGGCAACAACGAGCTGCTGTCGCTGACTCAGCCGCAGATCATCAGCCAGATCCATGAGCAGTACCTGGAAGCCGGCGCCGACCTGATCGAGACCAATACCTTCGGCGCCACCAGCGTCGCCCAGGACGACTACCACATGGCGCACCTGGTCTATGAGATGAACCTGCAGTCGGCCCGCCTGGCCCGCGCTGCCTGCGACAAGTACGCCACGCCGGACAAGCCGCGCTTCGTCGCCGGCGCCCTCGGCCCCACGCCGAAGACCGCCTCGATCTCGCCGGACGTCAACGACCCCGCCGCGCGCAACGTCACCTTCGACCAGCTGGTCGCCGCCTACCTGGAGCAGACCCGGGCGCTGGTGGAAGGCGGCGTCGACGTGCTGCTGGTGGAAACCATCTTCGACACGCTGAACTGCAAGGCGGCGCTGTTCGCGATCGATGCCTTCTTCGAAGAGACCGGCAAGCGCCTGCCGATCATGATTTCCGGCACCGTCACCGACGCCTCCGGCCGCATCCTGTCCGGCCAGACGGTCGCCGCCTTCTGGCATTCGGTGCGCCATGCCCGGCCGCTGACCGTGGGCTTGAACTGCGCGCTCGGCGCGGCGCTGATGCGCCCCTACGCCGAAGAGCTGTCCAAGATCGCCGATACCTTCGTCTGCATCTATCCGAACGCCGGCCTGCCCAATCCGATGTCCGACACCGGCTTCGACGAAACGCCGGATGTCACGTCTTCGCTGCTGAAGGATTTCGCCGAAAGCGGCTTCGTCAACATCGCCGGCGGCTGCTGCGGCACCACGCCGGCCCACATCAAGGCGATCGCCGAGACGGTGAAAACCATCGCGCCGCGCGAGGTGCCGACGGTGACGCCGTCGATGAAGTTGTCGGGGCTGGAGCCTTTCGTGATCGACGACCAGTCGCTGTTCGTCAACGTCGGCGAGCGCACCAATGTCACCGGCTCCAAGGCTTTCGCCCGCATGATCCTCAACGAGCAGTATGACGAGGCCTTGTCAGTGGCGCGGCAGCAGGTGGAGAACGGCGCCCAGATCATCGACATCAACATGGACGAGGCCATGCTCGATTCGGTGGCGGCCATGACGCGCTTCCTGAACCTGGTGGCGTCCGAGCCGGACATCGCCCGCGTGCCCATCATGATCGACTCGTCGAAATGGTCGGTGATCGAGGCCGGCCTGAAGTGCGTGCAGGGCAAATCGGTGGTCAACTCCATCTCGATGAAGGAAGGCGAGGAGGAGTTCCTGCGCCAGGCCAAGCTGTGCCGCCGCTACGGCGCGGCGGTGATCGTCATGGCCTTCGACGAGGTCGGCCAGGCCGATACCTTCGAGCGCAAGGTCGAGATCTGCGAGCGGGCCTACAAGCTGCTGACGGAGAAGCTGGGCTTCCCGCCGGAAGACATCATCTTCGACCCCAACATCTTCGCCATCGCCACCGGCATCGAGGAGCACAACAACTACGCGGTGGACTTCATCAACGCGACCCGCTGGATTCGCGAGCACCTGCCGCATGCCAAGATCAGCGGCGGCGTGTCCAACGTCAGCTTCTCCTTCCGCGGCAATGATCCGGCGCGCGAAGCCATCCATACCGTATTCCTGTATCACGCCATCAAGGCCGGGATGACCATGGGCATCGTCAATGCCGGCATGGTCGGCGTCTACGACGAGTTGAACCCGGAACTGCGTGAGCGGGTGGAAGACGTGGTGCTGAACCGCCGTCCCGACGCCACCGAGCGCATGATCGAGTTCGCCGCCACCCTGAAGGCCGGCGGAAAGCGGGAAGAGCAAAGCCTCGAGTGGCGCGGCGAGCCGGTGGAAAAGCGCCTCGCGCATGCACTGGTGCACGGTATCACCCAGTGGATCGTCGAGGATACCGAGGAGGCTCGGGTCAAGGTGGCGGAAGCCGGCGGCCGTCCGATCAACGTCATTGAAGGCCCGCTGATGGATGGGATGAACATCGTCGGCGACCTGTTCGGCCAGGGCAAGATGTTCCTGCCGCAGGTGGTGAAGTCGGCCCGCGTGATGAAGCAGGCGGTGGCGCACCTGATTCCCTTCATCGAGGAAGAGAAGCGGCAGGAGGAGGAAAGGACCGGCGTCGCCGCCAAGCCGAAGGGCAAGATCGTCATTGCCACCGTGAAGGGCGACGTGCACGACATCGGCAAAAACATCGTCTCGGTAGTCCTGCAGTGCAACAACTTCGAAGTGGTGAACATGGGCGTGATGGTGCCCTGCTCCGACATCCTGGCCAAGGCCAAGGCGGAGAACGCCGACATCATCGGCCTGTCCGGCCTGATCACGCCGTCGCTGGAGGAAATGGCTTACGTCGCCAAGGAAATGCAGCGCGACCCGCATTTCCGCATGATGAAGATTCCGCTGCTGATCGGCGGCGCCACCACCAGCCGCGCCCACACCGCCGTCAAGATCGCGCCCAATTACGAAGGTCCGGTGGTCTACGTGCCGGATGCCTCCCGCTCGGTGTCGGTGGCGCAGTCGCTGCTGACCCCGGAGCAGCGGGAGCAGTATGTGCGGGACATCACCGCGGATTACGAGCGCATCCGCGAGCAGCATGCGAACAAGCGGGCCGCGCCGATGGTGAGCATCGAGCAGGCGCGCGCCAACAAGACCAAGCTCGCCTTCGACGGCGCCGCCGCGCCGGTGAAGCCGAAGTTCATCGGCCGCCGCACGTTCAAGAACTACGACCTGGCGGCACTGGCGCAGTACATCGACTGGGGTCCCTTCTTCCAGACCTGGGACCTGGCCGGCCCCTTCCCTGCCATCCTGACCGACGAGGTGGTGGGCGAAGCCGCGAGCAGGGTCTACGCCGAAGGGCAGGCGATGCTGAAGAAGCTGGTGGAAGGCCGCTGGCTCACGGCCAACGGCGTGGTCGCGCTGCTGCCGGCCAACAGCGTCAACGACGACGATATCGAAATCTATACCGACGACACCCGCAGCGAAGTCGCGTTCACCTACTACGGCTTGCGCCAGCAGGGCGTGAAGCCGGTGATCGACGGCGTGGCGCGGCCGAATCGCTGCCTGGCGGATTTCATCGCCCCCAAGTCGTCCGGCGTGGCCGACTATATCGGCCTGTTCGCGGTGACGGCCGGCATCGGCATCGAGAAGCACGAGAAGCGCTTCGAGGATGCGCATGACGATTACAGCAGCATCATGCTCAAGTCGCTGGCGGACCGACTTGCGGAAGCCTTCGCCGAGCACCTGCATGAGCGTGTGCGCAAGGACCTGTGGGGCTACGCGCCGCAGGAGCACCTCTCCAACGAGCAGCTGATCAAGGAGCAGTACCGCGGCATCCGCCCGGCGCCGGGCTATCCGGCCTGTCCGGAGCATACGGTGAAGGCCGACATGTTCAAGCTGCTGCAGGCCGAAGAAATCGGCATGCAGGTGACCGAGTCCTTCGCCATGATTCCGGGCGCATCGGTATCGGGCTTCTACTTCGCCCATCCGGAATCGACGTACTTCGTGGTCGGGAAGATCGGGGAAGATCAGCTGAAGGACATGATGCTGCGGCGCGGCGTCAGCGAAGACGATCTGCGCCGCTGGCTGGCGCCGAATCTCTCCTGAGCCGGCGGCTGATCCGCGGCGGCGCTCAGCAAAGGGTGCGCCGGGACACGCTTTCGCTCCAGCCGAACGCATCCAGCTGGGCGCGATACAAGTCATCGACACGCAGCCGCAGCCGGCCAAGCAGCTCGCTCATGAGCGCGAGATCCGGGTGCGGCTGCTCGGTGCATTCCACCAGGCACAGCATGTCGCCGTACACGCCGTGCCGCTCCAGCAGGGCTTGTCCGACGGCGTCTGAAACCGGGATATTGCACAGCACCTCAACCATCGGCATGCCGAACAGCGCATCCATGAGGGACACCATGCCGATGGTGAAAGCGGTTTCCGCCATGGCGAGATCGCCCGGCTGGTGCTGCTGCGCCAGCAGCTCTAGCATGCGGGCGCGGGTCGTGGCCAATATCAGGAGCGGATCGCGGCGCTGCTTCTGGGGCGTTGCATCGGCATACAGCATGATCTGCAGCCAGCGCCTGAGCTGATCGCGGCCGAGCACGCGCAATGCCTGGGCGATCGAGTCGATGCATCCGCCGGTGCCGACGAAAGGCGTATTGGCCAGCCGAAGCAGGTTGATGCAGAGCGAGATGTCGCGCTTGATGGCCTTTTCGATGGCTGCGTCGTCGGCCTCGGCCACCACCAGCGTGAGCAAGTCCACCACGGCCAGCTGGGAGGGCGAGAGCTTCTTCCCTTTCAGCACGGTGGGATGGGCGAAGTAATAGCCCTGGAAGTAATCGAAGCCCAGTTCCATGCAGGCGTCGAACTGTTCGCGGCTCTCCACTTTTTCCGCCAGCAGCAGCTTGCCCTGCGCCTTGAAGCGGGCGGCCAGCACTTGCAGATCCCCATCCGGAACATCGCACAAGTCCAGCTTCACGATTTGCACCAGAGGCAGCAGCGCCTGCACCTGCGGTCCATCGGCGATGACGTCATCCAGGGCGAAGCGGAAACCCTGGCTGGCCAGTTCGGCAATCCGGTCGATGATGGCCGGCGTCACCGGCATGGTCTCGATGATCTCCAGGACCACTCTTTCCTGCGGCAGGAAGCGGAAGATGTCGCTGCGCAGCACGGCATCATCGACGTTCAGGAAGGCGATGGCGTTGCCGACCACCTGCTCGAGGCCGAGATGAGCGGTATGGGCGATGACTGCGGCGGTCGCTGCGAGGTCATTCTTGACGCAGGCCGGCCCGGTTTCGGTATTGCGAAACAGGGGCTCATAGCCGCACAGCTGCTGCGACCTGTCGAGTATGGATTGGCGCGCGAGGAAGAATTCCGCCACTTGGACGGCATGCATTTGCTTGGCTGCGATCGTGGTAGACATGTTTCCCGTTCTTGTTGTTGGCCATGGGCGATGTCATCACCTGCGGCTGCCGGAGCGGGATCGATGCGAACAGGTCGTATGGGTCGCAGTGGTGCCTGAGCGGACAACCAGCAAGCCTTTGGCAGACTTGCGACGCATACGGCCTGTTGACACCGTAAGGTGCGCAGGTAGGAAAAGTCTTATTCAATGTAAGCGGATTTTTTATTAATGCCGAGCATTTTTTGTTGTGCGATGCAGAGGATGTTGCAGCTTCTCCTCAGTTGCATTCGCGCTATGATGTGCCGCACCATTACCAAAGAATAAAGAGGAGAGAAGAATGCGAATCGCCATTCCGGACGACTATCAGAATGTCATACAAAAATTGGACTGCTTCTCCGTGCTGCAAGGGCATGAAGTGACTGTTTATCACGATACCGTGAGCGATATCGACCAGTTGGCGGCACGTTTCGCCGATGCGGAATGCCTGGTGCTCACGCGCGAGCGCACCCGCATCACGGCCGAACTGCTCGAGCGCCTGCCAAAACTGAAGCTGATCAGCCAGACTGGCAAGGCCGGCGAGCATATCGACTTGAAGGCCTGCACTGCACGGGGCGTGGCGGTGGTGGAAGGCTTCGGCTCGCCGGTCGCGCCGGCCGAACTGACCTGGGCGCTGATCATGGCCTCGCGCCGCCACCTCGTTCAGTCCGCGCAGGACATGAAGCAGGGCAAATGGCAAACCACCATCGGCACTGCCCTGCATGGGCAACGCCTTGGCATCTGGAGCTACGGGAAGATCGGCAAGATGATCGCCGGCTATGGCAAGGCTTTCGGCATGCGTGTCTGGGCCTGGGGCGGCGAGAAATCGCGTCAGGCGGCGATCGCCGACGGCTTCGAGGCGGCGCCTTCGCGCGAAGCCTTCTTTCGCGAGTCGGATGTGATTTCGCTGCATATCCGCCTGCTGGCCGCGACCCGCGGCATCGTGACGCTGCAGGACCTGCAGATGATGAAGCCGGATGCATTGATCACCAATACCAGTCGGGCCGAACTGATTGCCCCCGGCGCGCTGGAAGCCGCGCTCAGCAGCGGACGACCCGGGTTTGCCGCCATCGATGTGTACGAGCAGGAACCGATGCTGGACCCGGACCACCCCCTGCTGCAGATGCCGAACGTGCTGTGCACGCCGCACCTCGGCTACGTCGAGAAGAATGGCTACGAACTGTATTTCGGCACGGCCTTCCGCAACGTGCTGGATTTCGCCGCCGGCACGCCGAAGAACGTGGCCAACCCCGAGGTGCTGGGCAAAGCCTGATTACAACGGCGCGCCGTCGACGAACACCTTCAGCTCGCCCGGGAGGAAGCCGGTCCAGGTTTCGTTGGTGGTCAGCGGCGAAGTGACGATCACGGCCACCCGGTCCTTCGGGGTCGTCACCTCGGCGAAATCCACCAGCATGTCTTCGTCCGACAGCTTGGCGGTGGAGAAGGGATACTGGCGCACGATGTAATGCAGGCTGGTGGAGCAATGGACGAACAGCGCGGTGCCGTCCGACAGCATCATGTTGAAGGTGCCATGCCGGGCGATCTGGGCAGTCAGTTCCCGCAGCGCCTCTGTCAATGCCTCCAGGGCCGGCGGCGTGTCGCCGAAGCGGCGCCGCAGTTCCTGCAGCAGGTAGCAGAACGCCAGCTCGCTGTCGGTGGAGCCGACGCAGCGGAAGGCGCCGTTGAGTTCCGGCGAGAAATCCTTCAGGTCGCCATTGTGCGCGAATACCCAATAGCGTCCCCACAGCTCGCGCACGAACGGGTGGCAGTTTTCCAGCGCGATCTGCCCCTGAGTCGCCTTGCGGATGTGGGCGATGACATTGCGCGACTTGATCGGATAGCGCTTGATCAGGTCGGCGATCGGCGAATCGATCGCCGCCTGATAATCGACGAAGTGCCGCACGCCGGCGCCCTCGAAGAAGGCGATGCCCCAGCCGTCGCTATGATGGTCGGTGCGTCCGCCGCGGGTGGCGAACCCGGTGAAGCTGAAGATGATGTCGGTCGGGACATTGCAATTCATTCCGAGCAGCTGACACATGGACCCCTGTTCCCTTCTCGTTCGGTAGATATGAAGACTGGCTGACTGCCTTCACTTTGCCGAAACCGGCCGCTTCGCGCAACCTCTGTTCAACGCTGCGGCGCCAGCCAGGGATCGCTGTCGGGGTGGGGGAAGCGGGCAACCATGAAGTCGACGAAGCTGCGCACCTTGGCCGACAGCAGGCGGCGGCTGGGGTAGACCATGTCGATCGTCATCTGCCCCAGATTATGCTGAGGCAGGAGACGCACCAGGCGGCCGCTGCTGAGGTCGTCGCCCAGGCTGAAGGAAGACCGGATCATGATGCCCATGCCGGCCAGCGCGCATTGGCGCAGCAGGTCGGCATTGTTCGACACCATGCGCGCATGGATCGGGATGTTGACATGGCCGCCGCCATCTACCGCCAGCGGCCAGTGGTGGCGCAGCTGTTCATAAGAGAAATTCAGGCAGGCGTGGCGCGAGATGTCTTCGGGCTTCACCGGCGTGCCATGGCGCCGAAGGTAGTCTGGAGAGGCGCACAGCAGCACCTCGCAGCGCGCCAGCCGGCGCACGATCAGGCTGCCGTCCACTTTCTGCAGCGCGGTCAGGATGCCGATGTCGTATCCGTCCTCGACGAGGTCCACCGAGCGCTCCGACAGCGTCACGTCCAGCGTGACGTCGGGAAAACGCTGCGCATAATCGGGCAGCAGGGCGGCGAGCTGATACTGGCCGAAGCCGACATGCGAGAACAGGCGCAGCGTGCCGCCAGGCCGCGTTGCCTGGGAAGAGGCGACTGCCTCGGCATCGTCGATTTCCTGCAGGATCTGGGTCACCCGGTCGAGATAAGCCTGGCCGCTCTCGGTCAGAGAAAGCTTGCGCGTGGTGCGGTTGAGCAGCCGGGTGCCGAGATGATTTTCCAGATCCGCCACATGCCGTGTCACGACCGCGTTCGACATGCCCAGGACATGGCCGGCGCGGGAAAATCCGCCCTGTTCAACCACCTTGGCAAACACGCGCATCGATTGCAGACGATCCATGGATGACTGGCTCCGTTCAGGGGAAAGACTGGGTCAGCGGCTGTCCAGATCGGCCTGGCAGCGCCACAGCCCATGTCCCGAGGCAAGATACTTGCGCTCGAAAGGGGTGATGGTGTCTTGCGGCGCATAGGATTCGGTCGTCAGCGCCGTCACGCCCAGCTGCCGCAATGCCGCGGCGAATTCGTCGATGTAGATGCGCCAGTTGCTGCGGCATTCGAGCCTGCCGCCGAGGGCCACCATGGCGGGAAACACCGCATGGCCGTGCCAGCGCCGGCCGAGGTGGCCGATCTTGGGCCACGGGTTGGGATACAGCAGGAAATGCTTCGCCGGACGCACTTTGGCGGTAAGCATCAAGCGCCAGTAATCCACCGCGTCGGCGCGGATCAGAATCAGGTTCTGCGGCACCTCGTCTGGCCACAGGCGCTTTCTTTCCAGCCGGTCAAGGGATTGATCCAGACCGATCACGAAATGCTCCGGATGGCTGGCGGCAAGATGATAGGTCGACAGGCCGACCCCGCATCCGCTATCGAGGATCAGCGGCGCTTCGCCGGCCGCGCGCCACGCGGCCATGCTTTCGTCGAAGGCACGGCGGTTGTAGTCCGTGATGGGCTTCTGGAAAACATTGGCCGCGTGCCTGGCGACGGTGGCTTGCAGTCTTTCATGCACACCTGTCTGGCCGCTGCTGATCTGGCGGGAATTGCCGTACATATTTTGCCGGGGTCGGTAAATCTTGCGGCACCGTGAAAGCGGTGCGCGAATCGATGGCAGGCATGATGCCACATTGCATGGCCTTGCGCCGGATCAGGGGAGAGGGAGGCGCGCTACGCAGAAATTTGCCGAGTACGGCAAGTCACTGGCTAAGCGCTGATGAAGGGAAACCAGGGAAGGAAGCCGACGCCGGCAATTCGGTGCGCCGTTCGCGTCGCTTGGAAGGGCTCGTCAGCCCCTGTGCTGTGACAGGGGCTGCGTTTGCCGGTCAATGGAGGATCATTGGTTGACGCATCAGGGCGTCATACTTGCCAAGGTAGCTGTCGATTTCCTCGACGGTAGGCTCCGTGGCGATTAGGTTTTCCACTTCTTCCCTGAAGGACCGGGCCAACGTTCCGCCGATGAAGATTTCACGCTTGCCCGATTTGTCCATGATTTCATAACCACCGAAACGCAGCGCCTCCCGATCGTCGTCAGCACCGAATTCCACCACGCTGTACTGCTCGCTGTTGTAGATTAAGTTCATGTTGCACTCCTTGTGTTCCGGGTGATTTCTGAGGACCCATGCCCACTAATGCAAAAATGAGGCCACCTTGAACGATTTCAAGCCGGTCATGAACGGCGAACTTCCACCCCTGTTTTCGGCACTCGCCCTGTCGGGCTTTAGGGCGTGCCCTGCAGCATGATGTCTTCGGTCAAATCCAGCAACTGATCATAGGGCGGGGCAGTCAGAAACGCGCGTATCGAGGCCAAGTGCTCAGCGTTCGCAAGGCTGATGAAAAGCCGCCCGGGCTTGCGCCTCAACAGGCGATTAAGCGTGACCCGCATGGTCAGATTGCCGCTGCAGCAGATGCAGCCCGGGGCAATCCGTGCAATATATACATCCTCCCTGTCAGCTTTGCCATCCAATGCGCTGCTGCCATAAGGCAAGCCTTCGATCAGAATGGCGGTGTCGCTCTCCTGCGGAAGATGATCGGCAATCTTCTGCTCGCGCATCGAGGCATTGCCGCCAAGGACGAGCGTGGCCCGGATCACCCCTTGCGGCCGGCCTTGCCCGGCTCCACGCCCAATTGCTTGAGCTTGCGATACAGATGGGTGCGTTCCAGGCCCGTGCGCTCGGCCACGCGCGTCATGCTGCCACCTTCGCGGACCAGATGGTGTTCGAAATATGCCCGCTCGAAGGCATCGCGTGCTTCCCGAAGCGGCATGTCAAAGGAAACGCCGAACAGGCCATTCTCGGGCGGCTGCGGGGCGGCCGCTGCCACGGGCCCGTGACTGACTGGGGCGGGCGCGTGCGGAACATGGGATGCCGGCGCGTGCGGCACGGCCGCATGCTCATGCAGTGGCATGCGGTTCTGGTGGAGCGGCGGGCGCGGGAGATCGCCGGGCTGCGGCCGGGTCAAGCCTTGCTGCACCGCCTTCAGCAGCTTTTGCAGGGCGATCGGTTTTTCCAGGAAGTTGAGCGCACCGATGCGCGTTGCCTCCACCGCCGTGTCGATGGTGGCGTGGCCGGACATCATGATGACCGGCATGGTCAGCAGCCCGTCGCGCTGCCACTCCTTGAGCAGGGTGACGCCGTCCGTGTCCGGCATCCAGATGTCGAGCAGGACCAGGTCGGGGGCGCCCTTCGCGCGCTGCTCGCGAGCCTGCTGTGCATTTTCAGCGGTTGTCACGACATGGCCTTCATCGCCCAGAATTTCCGAGAGCAATTCCCGGATACCCATCTCGTCATCGACCACCAGAATATTTGCCATAGGGTTGCCTTGTTCGCTTCAATTATTGCTGATGTCTTGTGGGGCTATCGTCATCGACCGTCTTCAGGCTGCGGCTTTCCCGATTGAATCCGGCGCTAACTTTAGCAGCAAAATTGACACTTTTGCACCGTTGCCTTCAGGCCGGTTGTGAATGTCGATGCGGCCGCCATGCTCGTCCATGATCTTCTTCACCATCGCCAAACCAAGGCCGGTGCCGCGCGACTTGGAGGTCACATACGGCTCGAAGGCGCGCGCCAGGATCTTCGATGCAAATCCCGGACCATTGTCCGTGATGGAAAGACGGACCGCGGTACGGCGACTGCCATCGGAGGCCTGATAGCGAATCGCTTCAGTGACGACGTCGATGCGCGCGGCTCCTGCATCCTGGGCCTGTTCGGCCACGGCATCCTGCGCATTCTGCAGAAGGTTGTGAATCACCTGCCGCATCTGCGTCTCATCGCCCATTATGAGCGGAAGATCAGGCGCTAGGGAAGCGTGAATAATGTCATGGTCATCGCCGCTCACATAGAGGTGGAGCACTTCCTCGATCAGGGCATTCAGGTCCAGCGGCGAGAGCTGTGCCGGCGGCGTCTTGGCGTAATCGCGGAAGTCGTCGACCATGCGCTTCATCGCGGCGACCTGACTGACGATGGTGTTGGTGCCCTTGGCCAGCATGGCCGCATCGGGCGGCGCCAGCTTGTCTTCCAGCTTCATCTGCAGCCGCTCGGCCGACAGCTGGATCGGCGTGAGCGGATTCTTGATCTCGTGCGCCAGCCGCCGCGCCACTTCTCCCCAGGCAATCGAGCGCTGCGCCGAGATCACGTCGGAGATGTCGTCGAACACCACCACATAACCATCGCCGCTGGCCACGGGGAGATGGGAGCCGCGCGCCAGCAGCGTCAGCGTCTGCTCGCCGGCGCCCGAAGCATGACGCGGAACCTCGATCTGCTGCTGCCAGTGCATGCCGCTGCCGGCGTCGGCGGCCGACTGCGCGCTTTGTTCGGAGAAGGCCCTGACCACCGCATCGGCCAGCGGCTGCAGATCAGGCACCGAATGCAGGGGCTGGCCGATGTACTGGTCGAATTGATGCATCAGGATGCGTTCCACCGATTCGTTGCAGGTCAACAGCCGGAACTGGCTGTCGAACACCATCACGCCGGCCGACATGTTGGCCAGCACCGACTCGAGATAGGCCTTGGCGTTTTCCAGCGCGGTCCGGTTGCGCTCGACCGATGCGCGGGCATCGGACAGCTGCCGGGTCATGGTGTTGAACGACTGCGTCAGCGTGCCGAGTTCATCCGATGTGGCGACAATCGGCCGCGGCGACAAGTTCCCCTCCGCCACCGCCTTGGTGCCTTCCGCCAGCACCAGCAAGGGCTTGGCGAGGTCGCCGGCGATCAGGAAGGCAGCGGCGATGGCGCCGAAGATCGCCAGCAGCAGCGTCAGCGTGAGCGTGACGATATAGATCTTGCGCAGGCCGGAGCGCGCCAGGGAGCGTTCCTGGTATTCGCTGTAGGCGGCGCGCAGCGCTTCGGCATTGGTCGCAAGGTGAGGCGGCACCGGCTGCATCAGCTGCAGGAAGCGGGTCTCGCTCTGCAGCGAAAGATCGTTGCCAGCCGCCGGGATCATCACCACCGCCCGCAGTCGCAGCTCGGTGGGCACGAAGGGCACGCCGGATTTTTTCTGCTCGGCCGCCTCCTGCGAGGCGCTCTCGCTCATGTCCGGCGTTCCTTCGATTGCCGCGAAGCCGCGCGTCAGGCGCGCCTGGCGCAGCATGGCGGCGCTCGGCAGATCGGGCACGAGGCTGCCGATGCGGCCGCCCACGGTGGCGACGACCTGGCCGTTGGCGCCGACGATGGTCGCCTCTTCCATCTGCCCCGAGGCGCGCAGGCGCGTCAGCTGGGTCGCCTGCGCCGGCTCCGGCAGTTCGGACAATTCCAGCGCGATGCTGCGCGCCCGCGCGCTGAGGTCGGCGAGCGAGGAGTCGAGCGCTGTACGACCGAGATTGAGGCCCGCTTCCAGCGCCGATTCCACCCGGACGTCGAACCAGGACTCGATCGAGCGCGACACGAACTGCACCGACACCATGTAGATCACGCTGCCGGGCAGGATGCCGACCAGCGCGAACATCAGCACCAGCCGCGCCATCAGGCGCGAGCCGAACTCGCCGCGCTTGAAGCGCTTGTAGAGACGGGCCAGCAGCAGGACGACCAGGCCCAGCAGCGCGGTCGCCATCATCGCATTCAACGCCAGCAGCGACGGATAATGATTGTCGAACAGCGCCGAGTTCTCTGAGGCCGACGCCAGCAGGAACAACAGGATGCCGACCACGGGGCCAGCCACTACCAGGGAATAACGCAGCACTCGGGTCACGGCTACTCCGCCCGGAACAGGAACAGCTTCCAGTCCGACGAGAAGCGCCAGTCGCTGTTGTTGATGGCATTGACCTGAAATGGCTTGGGCAGCCGCGTGACATCCAGGCCCATGCGCACCGCCACGTTGTAGACATCGCCCGGCTTGAAAGTGCCTTTCTCGGCGATCAGCCAGCGCCCCGGGCGCCGCACCAGGGACAGGGCATCGTCGAGCGTGGAAAAGCTCTGCTGCAGGCGGCCGCCGATGGCGGCGTGATATTGATGAGTCAGCACGTTGTAGGAAATGCGCACGGTCTGCGTGGCGCTCAAGGTCTTTTCATCGAACCAGTACCAGCGCGGACGGGTGACTTCCACGTCGGTAGTGAAATACAGCGGGATGCCGCGGTTGACCGCATCCTCCAGACCGCGGTTGAGGTCGAAGGAAAAGCCGAGCGACAGCTTGTAACCCTCATCCGTGCTTTCCATCAGCGCGCGGGTGATCTCGATGCCGTCCGCCCTGGCAGGCGGGGCCGCGAGCGAGAGCGCGAGCAGGGCCGATGCAAACAGCCAGCAGATCAAGGAATGAAGTTTTTGCAGCGTCACTCGTCTATGGTCCAGAACCGGGGGCTGCCCGGCCGTCTCGCACTATCGGGATGGCTAGTTTATCAGAGGCTACTTTTGGAACAGGGCATAAAACAGGCCGTCGTGATCCTGTTCAAGTGCGGCGGTCGGCAGCATCTGCCCGGGCGCGTCGAGGCGGCGGGCGTCATGCCGGGCGGCGAAGGCGGCGGCCTGACGTTCCGACTCATGAGGCCAGATGGAACAGGTGGCGAACAGCAGCTTGCCGCCTGGCTCCAGCAGCTGCCACAGGTTGTCGAGAATGCGGCCCGACAGCGCGGCCAGCCGGACGGCATCGCTCTTGCGACGCAGCCAGCGGATATCCGGGTGGCGTCGCACGATGCCGGAAGCGGTGCATGGCACGTCGGCCAGGATGCGCTGGAAAGGCTTGCCATCCCACCAGTTGCGAGCCGCGGCATCGCCGCTGGCCAGCTTGGCGGAGAGTTCCAGCCGGCCGAGGTTCTGCCGGACCTTTTCCAGCCGCGCCGGGTCGCTGTCGAGCGCCGTGAGGTCGATGTCCGCCAGTTCCAGCAGGTGGCCGGTCTTGCCGCCCGGGGCGGCGCAGGCGTCGAGCACCCGCATGCCGTCCCGCACATCGAGCAAGGGCGCGGCCTGCTGGGCGGCGGCATCCTGCACCGATACCAGTCCGGCGTCGAAGCCGGGAAGCTGGCTGACCGGAAGCGCCTGCACCATGCGCACCGCGCTGGCGCCGATGCGCTCGCCTTGCAGGCCATGTTCCCGCAGGCGCTGCAGATAGGCGTCGACATCGGTGCGGCGCCGATTCACGCGCAGCGTCAGCGGCGGCATGCGGTTGCCGGCTTCCAGAATCGCCTGCCATCGATCGGGATAGGCCTGACGCGTCTCGGTAATCCACCAGTCCGGATAATTCCAGCGCGCCGACTCCTGCTTCAGCACGGCTTCCAGCAGCGCTTGCCGTTCGCGCAGGAAACGGCGCAGCACCGCATTCACCATGCCCTTGCCATGCGCGGTTTCCAGCGATGATGAGGCCGCCTCGACGGTCTGGTCGACGACGGTGAAGGCTTCGTAGGGAAAGCTGCCGTCCTCGTCTGGCTGGGCCAGCAAGGCAAGGGCGCAGCACAGCAGAACGTGCAAGAGAGGCGGCGAGGGCGCGCGGGTGGTCAGGCGATCCAGCAAAGCCTGCGACAACCCCAGGCGGCGCAGCGCCCGGTACGCAATGTCCTGGATCGCGCCGCGGGAAGGCGGCGGCGCGGCGGTGGCGGCGAACACGCCTGCCAGTGCCTGCGGCAGGGCGGCGCCTTCGCGTACCGAGGCAAGCGCGCGGGCGGCGCCTTGAAGGGCAAAGGCAAGCGAATCGTTCTTTAAGCGGGTTCTGGACAAAACGGGATCCGGTAACAGGCCCGAAGCGGGCGGGGCGGCATGATGGAAAAAGCAGGCAAGGAGACTCCGGGAATGGCGGGCGGTCTCAGCGGATAAGCGTGGACGCGATGCCTGCGCCGGCGCGATTGTAGCGGAATTCCGGGCGTCGGCTCAGGATAGGAGGCGCTTGCCATGCGGCATGCAGGCCAAGTCCCGGCGAACGAAGCCGGTGCGAAGCCGTCGCTACACGCCCCACATGACGTCTTTCCTGTCCTTGGCGGCGGCGCGCATCATTTCCAGCAAGGGATAGGCACGCGTGGCGAAGGTGACGACCTCCACCGGCTCGTGCTCGTTGTCGTCGCCGGCCTCCCCGTGGTGGGCGGTGATGTCATGACTGACTTCATCGGAAATCGGATGCATCCGGCTCTCCGCGATTTCCGCTTCGAGCTTGGCCACGGCTTGCGGCATTTCCTCCGCGGTAATGACGCCGCGTCCGAGGTCCTTGTGCAGGAGGTCGAGAATGCGCTTGGCATGCTCCTCGTACATCAGCACTTCCGCTGCCGCCTTGGATTTGAATCGAACCAGCATGATGCCCTCCACATTTCTTTTGAAGATTAGACCATCGCTCGCACAAGCGGTTTGCTGCAGGCCAGAATCAGGACGCCAAAGCGGCGATTCGGTTCCCTAAATCGGGCCGGAGCCATCGCTACAGCGTCTTGAAGGACGAGAAAAAAGTATCCGCCGCCTCCCGCGACACCGCCGGTTCCCTGCCCAGAATCACCAGCTGATAGACCCGCTTGTCCTTGGCGCCGAAGCGCGCCAGCAGCAGCCGCGGCTGGCCTTGCGTGTTCGAGCCGGGCGGACCGACCGCTTCGACCTCCCGGAACGACATGCCGGCCGCCGTCACCGTCCTTTCCTGGCGCGGCGCGGCGCCGACATTTCTCAACATCGCGGTCTGCATCGCGGCGAGTGCTTGCACGGTCTGGGCGGCATCCGACAATTCGGCGGTGCCGACGGCGTAGGTGACATCGTCCACCTCAGCGGCGGTCATGGTCATGGTGACGGGAATCTCGCCCAGACGGATCGGCCGGGAAAAGCTGGATGCCTTGCCGGGCAGCGTCACCATGAAGGGCGCGCCTTCGCCGCGCACATCGCGCCAGTCGAGCCGGGGCGAGCATGCCGTAAAGATCAGCAAGGCAAGCAGCGCCGCGCCGCGGCGCAGGGTTGGGAAGGATGGGGTCATGCCAGGATGGTAACAGGAGGGCGACCGGCATGCGCGCCGCCGGCGAACCGGGTCGACGGATTACTGTGCCTGCAGTCCGCGCCGGTACTGGATGGCTTCGGCCACATGAGCGCCCGATACCCGCTGTGCGCCGGCCAGATCGGCGATGGTGCGGGCCACTTTCAGCACCCGATGGTAGGCGCGCGGCGACCAGTTGAGCCGAGCCATGGCCTGCTTCAGCAATTGCACGCCGGACTCGTCGGGCGTGCACTCGGCATCGATCTCGGCGCCGCTCAGCGCCTGGTTCAGCTTGCCCTGGCGTTCTTGCTGCCGGCGCGCCGCCCGGGTCACCCGCGCCGCAACCGCCGCCGAGCTTTCGCTGGCAGCCTGTCCCATCAGCTCATCCTGCGACAGGTCGGCCACCAGCACCTGCATGTCGATGCGGTCGAGCAGCGGCCCGGAGATGCGGCCCTGGTAGCGCCGTATGCTGTCCGGCGAACAGCGGCATTCGCGCCGGCTGTGGCCGAAGTAGCCGCAGGGGCAGGGGTTCATCGCCGCCACCAGTTGGAACGCGGCCGGGAAGTCGGCCTGCCGGGCGGCGCGGGAAATCGTGATCTGGCCGGACTCGAGCGGCTCGCGCAGGGCTTCGAGCACCCGTCGATCGAATTCGGGCAATTCATCCAGAAAGAGCACGCCCCGGTGGGCCAGGGAAATCTCGCCCGGCCGCGGCGCATTGCCGCCGCCGACCAGCGCCACGCCCGACGCGGTATGGTGCGGCGCCCGGAAAGGCCGAACCTTCCAGCGGGCGCTGGAAAAGCCTCCCGTCAAGGAGTGCACCGCCGCCGATTCCAGCGCGTCGTCCTCGCTCATCGGCGGCAGGATGCCGGGGAAGCGGCTGGCCAGCATCGACTTGCCGGTGCCCGGCGGCCCGATCATCAACAGGTTGTGACCACCGCTGGCTGCCACCTCCAGCGCCCGGCGTGCCTGCGCCTGTCCTTTTACATCGCACAAGTCCGGATAAGCGGGCGCCGTCTCGACGGCATCCGATGTATACGCCGTCAGCCTCGAGGAGTCGTCTTTTGCCGCGAAGTGGGCGCAAACCTCGAGAAGCGTCTTGGCGGGAAGGATGGTGGCATCCCGCACCAGGCTGGCCTCGGCGGCATTGGACTGCGGAAGAATGAAGGCACGGCGCCTGCCGCAAGAATGGCTGGCGCGATGCATGGCGAACGTCATCGCCAGGGCGCCGCGTATCGGCCTCAGCTCCCCGGAGAGGGAGAGTTCGCCGGCGAATTCATAACGGTCGAGCGCGTCGCCGGGAATCTGCTCCGAAGCCGCCAGGATGCCGAGGGCGATCGGCAGGTCGAACCGGCCGGATTCCTTGGGCAGGTCGGCCGGCGCCAGATTGACGGTGATGCGGCGGGCAGGAAATTCGAAGCGCGCGTTCTGCAGCGCCGCCCGGACCCGGTCACGCGCTTCCTTGACCTCGGTTTCGGGCAGGCCGACGATGGTGAATGCCGGAAGACCATTCGCCAGATGGACTTCCACGGTGACTTCCGGCGCTTCCATGCCAGCCAGCGCCCGGCTTTTCAGCACTGCCAGGCTCATTGCCTACTTTTTGAGCTGCGCTTCCAGTTCGGCAACCCGCGCTTCCAGCACTTCCAGTTTGGCCCGCGTCTTGGCCAGCACCTGCGCCTGGATGTCGAATTCCTCACGAGTAACCAGATCGAGCTTGGAAAAGCCCTGGCTCAGCATCGCCTTCACATTTTTCTCCAGGTCCTTGGCGGGCGAGTTGTCGATGGCCTGGTTGATTTTCGATTGCAGATCGCTAAAGAAAGCATTCATGTTCATATAGTTAGCCTGTAGTGGAGCACCAATTCAGTGCGAGAGGAGAGGGCTGCCTTACCTTGGTGCGCCAGTTTTCGGTGCATTGCACCTTATCTAAGCTCGCCGTACCCGAAAGGCCGGGAAATCAAGAACTAAGTAGTCAAAATGTTAACGTATCCCGGGCGAAATAGGGTGGCATAAGTCCTGCTAAACAGGGAGAAAGTTTCAAGAAATTCCTGACTATTTGTCCCAGGCCAACACCAAAGAGGAAAACCCATGAAAAAACTCGTTCTCGCCACGGCCGTCGCGGCAGCTTTTGCCGGCAGTATCGCACACGCCGAAGACCCGAAGCCTGATCATGAGCTGAGCTTCAATGCCGCCGTGGTCAGCGACTACCGCTACCGGGGCATCTCCCAGACCCGCCGCGAGCCGGCTCTCCAGGGCGGCGCGGACTATACCCATAACCCCAGCGGCTTCTATGTCGGCACCTGGCTTTCCACGATCAAGTGGGCCAAGGACCTGGGCGGCGATGGCAACATCGAATGGGACATCTATGCCGGCAAGCGCGGCGAGATCATGCCCAGCGTCAGCTACGACGTCGGCGTGCTGACCTATATCTACCCGTCCAACAAGCTCGACCGCGTGCCCGGCTACACCAATGCCGACACCACCGAGCTCTATGGTCAGCTCGGCTACGGCCCGGCCTACGTCAAGTACTCCCATGCCGTCACCACCATCTTCGGCAACCCGGGCAGCAAGAACAGTGGCTATCTCGACATCGGCGCCAACGTCGAAGTGGGTGAAGGCCTCACCCTCAACCTGCATGCCGGCCATCAGAAGGTCAAGGGACTGTACTCCAACGTCGCCAGCTACACCGACTACAAGGTCGGCCTGACCAAGGACTTCGGCTTCGTCACCGGTTCCGTCGCCTACATCATGACCAACGCCAACAGCTCGTTCTACTACGGCCCGGCCCCCGAGCTGAAGTACCTGGGCAAGGACAACCTGGTGTTTTCCATCAGCAAGACCTTCTAAGCGAGGTTGCCATGAAAATGATCACTGCCATCATCAAGCCCTTCAAGCTTGACGAAGTCCGCGAGTCGCTTTCCGCCATCGGCGTGCAAGGCATCACCGTCACCGAGGTGAAGGGCTTCGGCCGCCAGAAGGGACACACCGAACTCTACCGCGGCGCCGAATACGTGGTCGACTTCCTGCCCAAGACCAAGATCGAAGCGGCGGTCGACGAAGCCATACTCGATCGCGCCATCGAAGCCATTGAAAGCGCGGCCCGCACCGGCAAGATCGGCGACGGCAAGATTTTCGTCTACGACCTGCAGCAGGTTGTCCGGATCCGCACCGGCGAGACCGGCCGCGAAGCACTCTGATACGGAGACAACAATGAAGAAAACCCTAGCAAGCCTCCTCGCCGCCGGCGTCATGCTGTTCGGCGCGGGAATGTCCTCGCCGGCACTGGCGATCGACGCGCCGTCCAGCTCCAAAGCCGAGGCCGCCGCCATCACCGGCGCGCCGCCCGCGGCCGCCCCGGCCGCACCGTCCCTCACCGCGCCGGCTGCCGCGGCACCCGCTGCGGCGGCCCCTGCAGCGGCAGCGGCGCCGGCTGCCGCAACGCCCGCAGCCGCTCCGGTCCCCAACAAGGGCGATACCGCCTGGATGCTGGTGGCCACCCTGCTCGTCATCATGATGAGCATTCCCGGCCTGGCGCTGTTCTACGGCGGCCTGGTCCGCTCCAAGAACATGCTGTCGATCCTGATGCAGGTCTTCATGGTGTTCTCGCTGATCACGGTGCTGTGGTTCATCTACGGCTACTCGCTGGCGTTCACCGAGGGCAATGCCTTCATCGGCTCGCTGGACCGGCTGTTCCTCAAGGGGATGACGCCTGACACCAACACCGGCACCTTCAGCAAGGGCGTGGTGATTCCGGAGTTTGCCTTCGTCGCCTTCCAGGCCACTTTCGCCGCCATCACCTCCGGCCTGATCATCGGCGCCTTTGCCGAGCGCGTGAAGTTCTCCGCCGTGCTGTTGTTCATGGTGCTGTGGTTCACCTTCTCCTACCTGCCGATCGCCCACATGGTCTGGTTCTGGCCCGGTCCCGATGCCTTCACCGACGCCGCCGCCGCGGAAAAGGCCACCGGCGTCTCCGGCTGGCTGTTCCAGAAGGGCGCGCTTGACTTCGCCGGCGGCACCGTGGTTCACATCAATGCCGCCGTTGCCGGCCTGGTCGGCGCCTTCGTGGTCGGCAAGCGCATTGGCTACGGCCGCGAATCCATGGCCCCGCACTCCCTGACCATGACCATGATCGGCGCCTCGCTGCTGTGGGTGGGCTGGTTCGGCTTCAACGCCGGTTCCGCCCTGGAAGCAGGCGGCTCCGCCGCGCTCGCCTTCGTCAACACGCTGCTGGCCACCGCGGCCGCCACCGTCGCCTGGACCTTCGGCGAGTGGATGGGCAAGGGCAAGCCCTCCATGCTGGGTGCGGCTTCCGGCGCCGTTGCCGGCCTGGTTGCCATCACCCCGGCCGCCGGCTTCGTCGGCGTCATGGGCGCCCTGGTGATCGGCCTGCTGGCCGGCATCGTCTGCCTGTGGGGCGTGAACGGCCTGAAGCGCATGCTCGGCGCCGATGATTCCCTGGATGTGTTCGGCGTGCATGGCGTCGGCGGCATCCTGGGATCGCTGCTGACCGGCGTGTTCGCCGCACCGTCCCTTGGCGGCACCGGCATCTTCGATTACGTCGCCAACAAGGCGTCCGCGGAGTATTCGATCGCCGGCCAGGTCTGGGTGCAACTGCAGGGGGTGATCACCACCGTGATCTGGTCCGCTGTGGTCGCCTTCATCGCCTTCAAGCTGGTCGACCTGATCGTCGGTCTGCGCGTGCCGGAAGAAGAGGAGCGCGAAGGCCTGGACATCACCAGCCACGGAGAATCCGCCTACCATATGTAATCGAGGTCTTCGCCGGCTGCCGGCGAAGCGCCCAGCGCCTCCCCCGCGGAGGCGTTTTTGCTTTTGGGCCTTTAAATTTAGGTCCTCGTCCCCATGTGCGAGACGTTGGAAACCCGCCCTCGGCGCGGGTTTTTCCTTTTTGGCGCGGACGGCGCGCGATCAGCCGGTTGATTCGGCGGTCTCAGCCGTATCCGGCGCAAGGCAACGATTCCCGATAGAATCGTCAAGCCGCGCATTACAGCTCATTCAGAAGGTTTATATGGTTCCGCATCTCGTTACTGCACTCAACGGCCCGCTACTCGACCTGGAAAAGAAGATTCTGGGCGCCACTCCGGCCATCGAACGCTGGTTCCGGCTCGAGTGGCAGGAACACACGCCGCCTTTCTATTGCTCGGTCGATTTGCGCAACGCCGGCTTCAAGCTGGCGCCGGTCGATACCAACCTGTTTCCGGGCGGCTTCAACAACCTGTCATCCGAAATGCTGCCGCTGGCGGTGCAGGCGGCCATGGCGGCGATCGAGAAATATTGTCCGGATGCCAAGAACCTGCTGCTGATTCCGGAAAAGCACACCCGCAATACCTTCTATCTGCAGAACGTGGCGCGGCTCACCCAGATCTTCCGCCAGACCGGCCTGAACGTGCGCCTCGGTTCCCTTTCCGACGATGTCAAGGAACCGACCCAGATCGATCTACCCGATGGCACCAGCATCATGCTGGAGCCGCTGGAGCGCTTCAACAACAACCGCCGCCTCGGCCTGAAGAACTTCGATCCCTGCACCGTCCTGCTGAACAATGACCTGTCTTCGGGCATTCCTTCCGTCCTGGAGAACCTGCACGAGCAGAACCTGCTGCCGCCGCTGCATGCCGGCTGGGCGGTGCGGCGCAAGACCAACCATTTCGCCGCCTATGACGAAGTGGTGAAGAAGTTCGCCAAGCTGATCGACGTCGATCAGTGGATGCTCAATCCGTATTTCGCCCGATGCGGCGAAATCAATTTCCAGGAGCGCACCGGCGAGGAGTGCCTGGCGTCCGCCGTCGATACTTTGCTGACCAAGATCCGCAAGAAGTACAAGGAGTACGGCATCAAGGAAACGCCCTTCGTCATCGTCAAGGCCGATGCCGGCACCTATGGCATGGGCATCATGTCGGTCAAGGACGCGAGCGAGGTGCGCGACCTGAACCGCAAGCAGCGCAACAAGATGTCGGTGGTGAAGGAAGGCCTGGAGGTGAGCGACGTCATCATCCAGGAAGGCGTGCATACCTTCGAGCGCATCAACGACGCGGTGGCCGAGCCGGTGGTGTACATGATCGACCGCTACGTGGTCGGCGGCTTCTACCGCGTCCATGCGGAGCGCGGCGTCGACGAGAACCTGAATTCCCCGGGCGCGCACTTCGTTCCGCTCGCCTTTGCCCAGCAGCATGCGCTGCCGGACCTGCAGGCCAAGCCGGGCACCGCGGCGCCGAACCGCTTCTACATGTATGGCGTGGTGGCGCGCCTGGCGCTGCTGGCGGCATCGATCGAACTCGAGAAGACCGATCCGAATCCGGAAATCTACTAAATGAAAATCGCCTTCTTCGCCGATCCGCTCGACAGCTTCAAGATTTACAAGGACAGCACTTACGCCATGATGGCGGAAGCGGCTTCCCGCGGCCACGAGATCCATGCCTTCGAGCAGCGCGACATGGCGCTGGACAACGGCGTGGTCACCGCGCTGGTGGCGCGCATCCACCTGACCGGCGAGCAGGATGCCTGGTACCGCGCCGAGTCGCCGGTCGCCACGCCGCTGTCGGCCTTCGACGCCATCGTGGTGCGCAAGGACCCGCCCTTCGACATGGAGTACATCTACGCCACCTACCTGCTGGAAACGGCGGAAAGCCAGGGCGCGAAGGTGTTCAACAAGCCGGAGGCCATCCGCAGCCACAACGAGAAGCTGTCCATCGCCCGGTTTGCCCAGTTCACCGCGCCCACGCTGGTCACCAGCGACAGCGTGCGCATCCGCGCCTTCCATGCGCTGCACGGCGATATCATCCTCAAGCCGCTCGACGGCATGGGCGGCGCCGGCATCTTCCATGTGCGCGAGGATGGCCGCAATCTCGGCTCCATCATCGAAACCCTGACCCACCATGGCCGCCGCACCATCATGGTCCAGCGCTACATTCCCGAGATCGTCGACGGCGACAAGCGGGTGCTGCTGATTGGCGGCCAGGTGGTGCCGTACTGCCTGGCGCGCATTCCACAGGGCGGGGAAGTGCGCGGCAATCTCGCTGCCGGCGGACGCGGCGAAGCCCGGCCGCTGACGGCGCGCGACCGCGAGATCGGCGAGACCCTGGCGCCGGTGCTTTCGGCGCGCGGCCTGCTGCTGGTAGGATTGGACGTGATCGGCAACCACCTCACCGAAGTCAATGTCACCAGTCCCACCTGTTTCCAGGAGATCCGCCAGCAGACCGGCTGCAACGTCGCCGGCCTGTTCATCGATGCGCTGGAAAAGGCGGCGGCCTGATGATGGCGCGCCTGGCGCATTTCGCCTTCGCGCCGGCGGCAGCCGCACTTCGGCGCAATCCTGAGTTCTTCTGACAGCATGGTCGGCATTCTTCTTCTTACCCACGCCCCGCTCGGCAACGCCTTTGTCGAGGCGGCATCCCATGTCTTTCGCGGCCGGCCGGAACGGCTGGAGGCGATCGACGTGCGTGCCGACCAGGACCTGGTCGAGGTCAACCGCCTGGCGCAGGATGCGATCAATCGCATCGACGATGGCAGCGGCGTGCTGGTGATCACCGACGTCATGGGCGGCACGCCGTCCAACTGCACCCTCAAGCTGTGCAGTCCCGGGCATATCGAGGTGATCGCCGGCATCAGCCTGCCGATGCTGCTGCGCGCGCTCACCTATCGCAACGACACCATCGACGTGGTGGTGGAAATGGCCTTGGCCGGCGGCCAGAACGGCGCAGTCCGGGTCGACAATCGCATTCGCCTCTCTCCCAACTGACGACAACAAGCATAAGAAAAATGGTCCAACAGGAAATCGAAATCATCAACAAGCTCGGCCTGCATGCGCGCGCATCGGCCAAGTTCACCCAACTGGCAGCCAAGTACAAGAGCGAGATCTGGATGACCCGCAACAAGCGGCGCGTCAATGCCAAGTCCATCATGGGCGTGATGATGCTCGCCGCCGGCAAGGGCGCCACCGTGCTGCTGGAAGTCGAGGGACCGGACGAGGCGGAGTGCTTCGCCGCGCTGAAGGAGCTGATCGCCAATCGTTTCGGCGAAGACGAGTAACGCAACGCGAATCCGGGACACCATGGCCTGCTTCACGCTACACGGCATTCCAGTATCGAGCGGCATCGCCATCGGCCGCGCCCATCTGCTCGCGCCGGCGGCGCTCGACGTCAAGCACTACCTGATTCCGGACGAGCAGGTGGAAGCCGAGGTGCAGCGCCTGCAGAACGCCTTCGCGGTGGTGCACCGGGAACTGCAGACCATCTGGAACGAGCTGCCCAAGGACTCGCCGGCGGAGCTGGGCGCCTTCATCGACGTCCATGTGCTGATCCTGTCCGACCCGATGATCGCTGAAGTGCCGCTCGACATCATCCGCTCGCGCCACTACAACGCCGAATGGGCGCTGGTGACCCAGATCGAGGAATTGTCGGCCCAGTTCGACGAGATCGAGGACGCCTATCTGCGCGCCCGCAAGGGCGACATCCAGCAGGTCGGCGAACGGGTGCTGAAGATCCTCACCGGCAGCGCCGACACCCTGGCCCGCGTCGGGAACTCGGAAGAGCCGATCGGCAGCCTGATCGTGGTGGCGCACGACATATCGCCCGCCGACATGCTGCAGTTCAAGGATCGCGCCTTCGGAGGCTTCATCACCGACCTCGGCGGACCCAACTCGCATACCGCCATCGTCGCCCGCAGCCTGGACATCCCGGCCGCGGTCGGCATGGACAATGCCTCCACCCTGATCGAGCAGGATGACGTGGTGATCATCGACGGCGACGTGGGCGTGGTCATCGTCGATCCGCCGCCCAAGGTGCTGGAGCAGTACCGCGAGCGCCAGGCGCGCCTGGTCCGCGACCGCAAGAAGCTGGGCAAGCTGCGCAAGATGCCGGCCGTCACCCGCGACGGCGTCGAGGTGGCGCTGCTGGCCAATATCGAGCTGCCGGAAGACTGCGGCCCGGCCATGGACGCCGGCGCCATCGGCGTCGGCCTGTTCCGCTCCGAATTCCTGTTCATGGGCCGTACCGGCCAGGTTAACCGGCTGCCGACCGAAGACGAGCAGTTCGAGTCTTACCGGGCGGCGGTGCTGGCGATGAAAGGGCGGCCGGTCACCATCCGCACGCTCGACATCGGCGCCGACAAGCCGCTCGACCATGCCGAGCAGACGGCGCTGAATCCGGCGCTCGGCCTGCGCGCCATCCGCTACTGCCTGACCGAGCCGCAGATGTTTCTGGCCCAGCTGCGGGCCATCCTGCGCGCATCCGCCTTCGGGCCGGTGAAGCTGCTGATTCCGATGCTGGCGCATGCCTTCGAGATCGACCAGTCGCTGGCCATGATCGAGCAGGCCAAGGCGCAGCTGCGCGAGGCCGACATCAAGTTCGACCCGCTGATCCAGGTCGGCGCCATGATCGAGATTCCGGCGGCGGCGCTGACGCTGCCGATGTTCGTCAAGCGCCTGGACTTCCTGTCCATCGGCACCAACGACCTGATTCAGTACACCCTCGCCATCGACCGCGCCGACCACGAGGTGGCGCACCTGTACGATCCGCTGCATCCGGCGGTGCTCTACCTGCTCTCGCATACCATCGCCGCCGCCGACAAGGCCGGCGTGCCGGTGGCGGTATGCGGCGAGATGGCGGGCGACACCAAGCTTACCCGCCTGCTGCTCGGCATGGGCCTGCGCGAATTCTCCATGCATCCGGCGCAGCTGCTGCCGGTGAAGCAGGAGGTGCTCAACAGCGACCTGTCGCTGATCGCGCCGGTGGCGCGCAAGATCCTGCGCGCCACCGAGCCGCAAGCGATCGTGGAAGCGGTGGAGCAGCTGCGCGCGCTGTGATCCCGGCACGGGTCCGTCCGGCTGCATTCCTCGGGTTTGACGCGGCGAAAGCCCTTGGTTTATCCTAGCCGCTTTGCAGTGGCGCCGATTTGAAGATCAGCTTGCGGGCGCATGACAAATACGGCTAAAGCGCTTGCACCAGGCCCGGAACAAGCTCGCTAGCCGACGCTTCCGGGCTTTTTGTTTTGCGTCTCCAGGCTGCCGCCGCCACGCCATCGTCGTCATACCCCGGCCGGTTTCGGCTTGTTTTTTCGGACTTCTATGCCATCCGTTGGAATCGTTTCGCCCCAGAGCATGCATTTCGCCGAGCCGCTGCCGCTGCGCAGCGGCGCAGCGCTGTCCGACTACACCCTGATGTACGAGACCTACGGCACGCTCAACGCCGACCGTTCCAACGCGGTGCTGATCTGCCACGCGCTGAATGCCTCGCACCATGTGGCCGGCGTGTATGCCGACAATCCGAAGAACGTCGGCTGGTGGGACAACATGGTCGGGCCCGGCAAGCCGGTCGATACCGACCGCTTCTTCGTCATCGGCATCAACAACATCGGTTCGTGCTTCGGGTCCACCGGGCCGATGCACGTCAATCCGGCCACCGGCAAGCCCTATGGCGCCGGCTTCCCGGTGGTGACGGTCGAAGACTGGGTCAGGGCGCAGGCGCGCCTGGCCGACGCCCTCGGCATCGGCCAGTTTGCGGCGGTGATGGGCGGCTCCCTCGGCGGCATGCAGGCGCTGGCCTGGAGCATCCTGTTCCCGGAGCGGCTGCGGCACAGCGTGGTCATCGCCTCCACGCCCAAGCTCTCGGCGCAGAACATCGCCTTCAACGACGTCGCCCGCCAGGCGATTCTGAGCGATCCCGATTTCCACGGCGGCGATTTCTACGCCCACGGCGTGGTGCCGAGGAACGGCCTGCGGGTGGCGCGCATGGTTGGCCACATCACCTACCTGTCGGACGACAGCATGGCGGAAAAATTCGGCCGCGGCCTGCGCAACGGCGATTTGCAGTTCGGCTTCGGTGTCGACTTCGAGATCGAATCCTACCTGCGCTACCAGGGCGACAAGTTCGCCGAGTATTTCGACGCCAACACCTATCTGCTGATCACCAAGGCGCTGGACTACTTCGACCCGGCGCGCGAGCACGGCGACGACCTCGCCAAGGCGCTCGCCGTCACGCGCGCCAAGTTCCTGCTGGTGTCCTTCACCACCGACTGGCGCTTCTCGCCGGAGCGCAGCCGCGAGATCGTGCAGGCGCTGGTGAGCAACCGGCGCGAGGTCAGCTACGCCGAGATCGCCGCGCCGCACGGCCACGACGCCTTCCTGCTGGAAGATCCGCGCTACATGAACACGGTGCGCGCCTACTACGAGCGCATTTGGAACGAACTGGACCAGCGGGAGGCGGCATGAATTTCCAGGAATTGAGCGTTCTGCGCCCCGACCTCGCCTTCATCGCGCACTGGGTGGCGCCGCAATCGCAGGTGCTCGACCTCGGCTGCGGCAATGGCGTGATGATGGATTACCTGCAGACGGAAAAGCGCTGCTTCGGCTACGGCATCGAGATCAGCGACGAGCAGATCCCGGCATGCATCCAGCGCGGCGTGTCGGTGATCCAGCGCGACCTGGAGGCGGGGCTGTCGATCTTCGCCGACGACTCCTTCGACACCGTGCTATGCCTGTCGGCGCTGCAGATGATGAAGAACGTGGAAGGCACGCTGCGCGACATCGCCCGCGTCGGCCGCGAAGCCATCGTCTCGTTTCCCAATTTCGCCTATTGGCCGCACCGCTTCGCCCTGATGCGCGGCCGCATGCCGGTATCCAAGACCCTGCCTTACGAGTGGTATGACACGCCCAATCTGCGCTGCGCCACCATCCGCGATTTCGAGGAACTCGCCAGCGAGGTCGGCCTCGAAGTGCTCGAGCGCGTCGCGTTGCAGGATGGCAAACCGGTATCGTTTCTTCCGAACTGGCGTGGTAGTCTAGCCGTGTTTCGTTTCAGGAAGAGCGCATAATTTTTTGCCAAGGCGCCACGCTGCCAAGCTGCCATTGCGCCGGCGCGAACGCTCGCCGCCGAAACACCGCACCGCCCACTTCCGGCACGACGCCATCCCACTGGCCGACATGACAATCCCGGCATGCAGGCGGGCGGCCCCGATCCCTCTGCACTGCGAGTCCGTATGACCCTTTCCGCACAAGCCGAGCAAGCCGCCAAGCCCGGCTGGCGCCATTATTTCAACCGCCAGATGCTGATCTGCGTGTCGCTCGGATTTTCCTCCGGGCTGCCGCTGTTCATTCTCTACAACCTGTTGTCGGCCTGGCTCAAGGTCGAAGGCGTGGACCTGAAGGCGATCGGCCTGTTCGCGCTGGTCGGCTTTCCCTACACCTGGAAATTCGTCTGGTCGCCGCTGATGGACCGTTTCCAGTTTCCGCTGCTGGGCCGGCGTCGCGGCTGGATGCTGGTGACGCAAGCGGCGCTGCTGGCCGCCGTGGCCGGGCTGGGCTTCCTCTCGCCCAAAACGGAGCTGACCGCCATCGTCTTCCTGTGCGGCGTGGTGGCTTTCCTGTCGGCCAGCCAGGATATCGTGATCGATGCCTACCGGCGCGAGCTGCTGTCGGACCAGCAACAGGGTTCCGGCACGGCGGTCTTCGTCAATGCCTACAAGTTCTCCACGCTGGTGCCGGGTTCGCTGTCGCTGATCCTGTCGGATTTCCTGAGCTGGCAGCTGGTGTTCATCATCACCGCCCTGTTCATGCTTCCCGGCATCCTTACGACGCTGCTCATCAGCGAACCGCGGATCTACGGCGTCCCGCCAAAGAACCTGCGCGAGGCGGTGGTGCTGCCGTTCAAGGAATTCATCACCCGGCGCGGATGGTCGCATGCCTTGCTGATCCTGGCCTTCATCTTCCTCTACAAGCTGGGCGATTCCATGGCCACGTCACTGGCCACGCCGTTCTACATCGACCTTGGATTTTCTCGCACGCAGATTGGTCTAATTGCCAAGAATGCGGGTCTGTGGGCCAGCCTGGCCGGCGGCATCCTCGGCGCGGTCTGGCTGGAGAAGACCGGCGTCAACCGCGGCCTGTGGATCTTCGGCGTGCTGCAGGCGCTGGCGATCCTCGGCTTCGCCATCCTGGCCAAGACCGGGATGAGCACCTGGATGCTGGGCGCGGTGATCGGCATGGAAGCGTTTTCCGTCGGCCTCGGCACGGCAGCCTTCACCGGCTACATCGCCACCACGACCGACCCGCGCTACACCGCCACCCAGTTCGCGCTGTTCACCAGCCTGGCGGCGGTGCCGCGCACATTCTTCAATGCCGCCACCGGCTACATCGTGGCGCAGACGGGATGGTTCACGTTTTTCATCCTATGTTTCGTGCTCGCTTTGCCCGGCATGATGCTGCTGCCGAAGATCGCGCCCTGGCGCGAGAAGTAAGGCTCAGGCAGCCGGCCTCCTGCCCCAACTGGATGGAGGTGTCATGAAGAAAAAATTAGCCGCCGCATGGCTGGGATTGCTGCTATGCGCCACGCCGCCGGCGCTGCTGGCCAAGGACAATGCCCGCGGTGCCGAAGACGGCGTGCGGGTCGATGAAATGTCCCCGCTGCGGAACATGGTGCCCGAAGAGGAACTCGAGGCCGCCGCCGCCCAGCAATACAACGAACTCAAGCAGGAAGCCGCCAAGGCGCAGGCCTTGGCGCCGCCCGATCATCCGCAAACCCAACGCCTGCGCGCCATCGCTCAGCGCCTGATCGCCCAGGCGCCGCGCTGGAACCAGCGCGCGGCGCAGTGGAACTGGGAAATCAGCTTGATCGGCTCCAAGCAGGTGAATGCCTTCTGCATGCCGGGCGGCAAAATCGCCTTCTTCAGCGGCCTGATCAATAATCTGAAACTCACCGACGACGAGGTGGCGGTGGTGATGGGTCACGAGATGGCGCACGCGCTGCGCGAGCACAGCCGCGAGCGGGTGGCGAAGTCGGGCCTCGCCGACGCCGGCGCCAAGATCGCCGGACTGGGCCTGTCGGCCATCTTCGGCATCGACCCGAATCTGACCAGCGCCGCCACCGGCGGCGTGGCCAATCTGGCCATGCTGAAGTTTTCCCGCAACGACGAAACCGAGGCCGATCTGGTCGGCCTCGACATCATGGCCCGCGCCGGCTTCGATCCGCGCGCCGGCATTGCGCTGTGGCAGAAGATGGGCATGCTGGAAAAAAGCGCGCCGCCGCAATGGCTCTCCACCCACCCGGCGGGACCGGCGCGGCTGGCGGAGATCGACAAGCACCTGCCATCGGTGATGCCGCTCTATGCCAAGGCCAAGGGCGTGGCGATCACTTCGCTGCCGCCCTACCAGACCAACGTCAGCGGGATTCCACCAGTGCGCTGATCGCATCGGGCGACTTCAGCGCCACGTCGGCCGGCTCGAGGAACACCGAGGCGCCGTGGTATTCGATGGTGAGCGGCGCATGGTCGGAGAAGCGCTGCTCCTTGTAGATCGCCACCGCCTTGGCGAGATCCGCCAGGCCGGGCGTGGTGATGTGGTAATCGATGCGCCAGCCGACGTTCTTGGCCCACGCCTGGCCGCGGTTGCTCCACCAGGTGTAGTGCTCCGCGCCGGTCTCGACGCGCCGGAAGGCATCCACCAGCCCGACTTCATCGAACACCCGCGACAGCCAGGCCCGCTCCTCCGGCAGAAAGCCGGAGTTCTTCAGGTTGCCTTTCCAGTTCTTCAGGTCGATTTCCTTGTGGGCGATGTTCCAGTCGCCACAGATCACCACCTCGCGGCCGGCTGCCTTCAGCTGCTGCAGATGCGGCAGGAACACTTCCATGAAGCGGAACTTGGCCTGCTGCCGCTCTTCGCTGGATGAGCCGGACGGGCAATACACCGAGATCACCGACAGGCGGCCGAAGTCGCATTGCACGTAGCGGCCCTCGGCATCGAATTCCGGACAGCCGAAGCCGATCTTCACCGCATCCGGCTGGTGGCGGGAGTAGATGCCGGCGCCGGAGTAGCCCTTCTTCTCGGCGTAATGGAAGGCGCCGTGATAGCCGCCGGGGGCCAGGAAATCCGGCGTCATGTCGGCGGCCTGGGCCTTGAGTTCCTGTACGCAGACGAAGTCGGCGGATTGCTGCAGCATCCAGTCGAAGAAGCCTTTCCGGGAGGCGGAGCGTATGCCATTGAGGTTGGCGGAAATGATCTTGAGCATGATGGACCGTAAAAAATCGACGCGGCAAGCATAACCGATCCCGCATCCATGATGGTGGCTGCGGCGCGAATCCGGACGTTGCGGAACGACGCTGGCATCGCCGTCCGCGCGCCATTACAATGCGGCTCACATTCATCCAGCGGCGGGCGCCAGGTCTTGCCGTTTCACCATCCCAGAGGTCACCTTGAGCAATCTCCGTCAGGAATTCATCGCCTTTTCCGTCGAAGCCGGCGTGCTGCGCTTCGGCGAATTCATCACCAAGGCGGGACGCAAGTCGCCCTATTTCTTCAATGCCGGCCTGTTCAGCGATGGCGCCAATCTCGGCCGCCTGGCGCAGTTCTATGCCCGCACCCTGATCGATTCCGGCATCGCGTTCGACATGCTGTTCGGCCCGGCCTACAAGGGCATCACCCTGGCGTCGGCCACCGCCGTGGCGCTGGCCGGCATGGGCCGCAACGTGCCGTTCGCCTTCAACCGCAAGGAAGCCAAGGATCATGGCGAGGGCGGCACCATGATCGGCGCGCCGCTCAAGGGCCGGGTGGTGATCATCGACGACGTGATTTCCGCCGGCACTTCGGTGCGCGAGTCGGTGGATTTGATCCGTGCCGCGGGCGCCACGCCGGCGGCGGTGCTGATCGCGCTCGACCGCATGGAGCGTTCCGGCAAGGACGAGGCGCTGTCGGCCCATTCGGCGGTGCAGGAAGTGAGCCATGCTTATGGCATGCCGGTACTGTCCATCGGCAATCTCGACGATCTGCTGGCCTATCTCACCCAGGCCGGCGCCGGCGCAGATCTGGCTCGGCACAAGGATGCGGTGGCCGCCTATCGCAGCCGCTATGGGGTTTGATCAGCTCGCCATCTGCTGCGGCAGGCTGAGCACTTCTCCCCGCGGCTGATCGATGCAGTAGCGGTTGCGGCCGGCATGCTTGGCCTTGTAGAGCTGCGCATCGGCCTCGCGCAGCAGCGCATGCCAGTCGCGCTGCGCCGCCTCCGGCAGCGTCACGGCCAAGCCGATGCTGGCGGTGACTGGACGCCCCAGCCGGAAATCGTGCATGCGCACCGTCTGCACCAGTCGCGAGGCGACGGCGACGGCGCCGTCGCGGTCGATGCCAGGAAACACGAAGCAGAATTCCTCGCCGCCGTAGCGGCCTACCAGGTCGACGTTGCGGCAAGTCTGGCGGAAGATGTTCGCCACTTCCACCAATACGCGGTCGCCGGCCTCATGGCCGAAGCTGTCGTTGATGTCCTTGAAATGATCGATGTCGATGAAGGCCACCGTCAGCGGGGCATGAAGTCGCTGCGCGAGGCTGAGCGCGCGCTCGCCGTCGATGGTCAGCGCTCGCCGGTTGAGCAGGCCGGTGAGCTCGTCGTGCGTTGCCTGGTGCTGATGGGTGCCGACGATACGCTCGAAATACAACAGCAGCAGACCGCTCCACAGCAGCAGCGAGCTGAAGGTGGGAATGATGTACAGCATGGCAAGGCCGGGCAGGGCGGTGCTGGTGGACAGGCCGGACGAGGAGCCGCTGAGCAGCGCGCCCAAGCGGAAGGTATAGCTTGCGCATAGCAGGACGCAGCCGCCGAGAGCGATCGTTCGTGCCGTGCCGCCGGTCCGGGGCTGCGACCGCCAGAGTTCGATGCCGCTCATCGTCAGCAGCAGAAGGATGGTGGCGGAGCTCAGCACCGAGCGCTGCATCACGCCGGCACCCTGCAGCACCAGCAGGCCGAAAAGGAGGAAGAAGGCGCCGCCGATGGCCCAGCCGGCAATCATTTTCGTCTTGCGGAAGAAGACGCGTATGCCGCACCACTGCAGCACGACGCCGCAGATCAGAAAGTTGTTGCCGAGGACCAGGATGGCGGGCCGGTAGGCGCCGTTGTTGAGCATGATCAGCAGCACGCCGATGCCTGCCAGCGCCGCTGATGCCGCCCAATAGCGCGTGCATCTTTCATGGGGAGCTGCCCGCATGAGGCCGAACATGACGACCATGCCGGACAGCTGCACTGCGATCAGGCTGGCGGCGGCGACGAGAGTTTCCATGGCAAAAGCGACAATACGGTCAGAAAACGGCACGGGCCGGAAAACCCCGGCCCGTGGAAGGATTATGACCGAGGTTGGCCTCAGCCCATCAATTTTTTCTTGAGCAGCTCGGTCAGCTGCGCCGGGTTGGCCTTGCCGCGCGTGGCTTTCATTGCCTGTCCGATAAGGGCGTTGAAGGCTTTTTCCTTGCCGGCCCGGTACTCTTCCACCGACTTGGCATTCGCCGCCAGCACCTCGTCGACGATCTTCTCCAGCGCGCCGCTGTCGGAAATCTGCTTCAGGCCCTTGGCCTCGATGATGTCGTCGGCGAGGCCGGGCTTGTCGGACGGCGCTTCCCACATCGCCGCGAAGACTTCCTTGGCGATCTTGTTGGAGATGGTGCCGTCGGCGATGCGCTGCAGCAGCAGCGCCAGCTGCTCCGCCTTCACCGGCGATTCGGCAACGTCCACGCCTTCGCGGTTCAGCGTCGAAGCGACATCGCCCATGAGCCAGTTGGCCGCCGGCTTGGCCTGCTCGCGGCCGGCCTTCGCCACCACGCCTTCGAAATAGGCAGCCATGGCCTTGGACTGCGTCAGCACCGCCGCATCGTACTCGGGCAGGCCGTAGTCCTTGATGAAGCGTTCCCGCATGGCGCCAGGCAGCTCCGGCATGGACGCCTTGACGCGCTCGATCCACTCGGCGGCGATCGTCAGCGGCGGCAGGTCGGGGTCGGGGAAATAGCGGTAATCCTGCGCATCTTCCTTGCTGCGCATGGAGCGGGTTTCCTTGCGGTCCGGATCGTAGAGCCGGGTTTCCTGCACCACCCTGCCGCCATCCTCGATCAGTTCGGTCTGGCGCCGCACTTCAAAGTTGATCGCTTCTTCCAGGAAGCGGAAGGAATTGAGGTTCTTGATCTCGCAGCGGGTGCCGAATTCCTTCTGGCCCAGCGGGCGCACCGAGACGTTGGCGTCGCAGCGGAAGGAACCTTCCTGCATGTTGCCGTCGCAGATGCCGAGCCACACCACCAGCGAATGCAGCGCCTTGGCATAGGCCACCGCCTCGGCGGCGCTGCGCATGTCCGGTTCGGTGACGATCTCCAGCAGCGGCGTGCCGGCGCGGTTCAGGTCGATGCCCGACATGCCGTGGTAATCCTCGTGCAGCGACTTGCCGGCATCTTCCTCCAGGTGGGCGCGGGTCAGCTGCACGGAGCGCAGTTCCGGCTTGCCATCCTTTTCCAGGATGAAGGACACCTTGCCGCCCTGGACCACCGGAATCTCGTACTGGCTGATCTGGTAGCCCTTCGGCAGGTCGGGATAAAAATAATTCTTGCGCGCGAAGATGGAGCGCGGCGCGATGGTGGCGCCGATCGCCAGCCCGAACTGGATGGCGCGCTCGACCGCACCCTTGTTCATCACCGGCAGCACGCCCGGCAGGGCCAGGTCGACCGGGCAGGCCTGGGTATTCGGCTCGGCGCCGAATCGGGTCGATGCGCCGCTGAAGATCTTCGATTCGGTGGAGAGCTGCGCGTGCGTCTCCAGGCCAATCACCACTTCCCACTGCATAGCTTACCTCGTCTGTGTATGGGCGCCGACCTTGGCCGGCGCGGGCATTCGTTACTCGTCGTAGCGGCAGTCGCCTGTTTTCAGGTTCACCGCCAGCGATGAAAAATTGGTTCGCGATCCGCACAGCGCCGGGCAGCTCGGCTGCAGCTGCAGCCAGTCGCCTTGCAGGCGCAGGCGTATCGTGCAGTTCAGGCCGCGGCTGAAATCATAGCCGCGCGCCGCGCGCGCCTTTCCGGCGTCATGCAGGCGGATGCGCCACGCGTGGTTCGATTCGTCCGCTTCGGCTTGCAGGCCGTCGTCCTGGTCGATGCTGCAATCGAAGCCATGGGTGCTTCGGTACAGCGCCGATTCCCAGCGCAGGGCATCGATGCGCTCGCCGGCGATGCGGATTTCGCCATGGTCGGCCAGGATGATTCTCTCGCCGCCATCGTCGCGGCTGGCGCTGCAGGAGAAGCGCGTGGTCAGTTCCTGCGCCTGCGCCGCCCCGGCCGTCAGCAGCAGGGCGCCGAGCATCCGCTGCGCGCCCCGCGTCATCTCAGCAACCCTCGGGCTGGCGTGCGTGCCAGTCGGTGGCCAGCTGGTACTGGTGGGCCACGTTCAGCAGCTTCGCCTCGCTGAAGTAATTGCCGATGATCTGCAGGCCGACTGGGCGCTTGCCATTCTTCTCGCCCTGGCCGAAGCCGCAGGGAATCGACATGCCGGGCAGTCCGGCCAGGCTGGTCGACAGCGTGAAGATGTCGGCCAGGTAGTTGGCCACCGGATCGTCGGCCTTGTCGCCTAGGTCCCAGGCCACCGTCGGCGCCACCGGCCCCATGATCACGTCGCACTGCTTGAAGGCTTCCTGGAAGTCCTGCGCGATCAGGCGCCGGATCTTCTGCGCCTGCAGGTAGTAGGCGTCGTAGTAGCCGTGCGACAGCACATAGGCGCCGACCAAAATGCGCCGCTTGACCTCGTCGCCGAAGCCCTCGGCGCGCGACTTGCGGTACATGTCCCCGAGGTCCTTGTACTCCTTGGCGCGGTGGCCGTAGCGCACGCCGTCGAAGCGGCTCAGGTTGGACGAGGCTTCCGCCGGCGCGATCACGTAGTACACCGGAATCGAGAGCTCGGTCTTGGGCAGCGAGATGTCGATCAGGGTGGCGCCCAGCTTCTCGTACTGCGCCAGCGCGGCGCGCACCGCCGCTTCGACATCGGCAGCCAGACCCTCGCCGAAGTACTCGCGCGGCACGCCGATGCGCAAGCCCTGCAAACTCTTGTCCAGGTCGCGGCCGAAGTCTTCCTTCGCCATGTCGAGGCTGGTGGAGTCGCGCGGATCGAAGCCGGCCATCGCCGACAGCAGCATGGCGCAGTCTTCCGCCGTCTGCGCCATCGGCCCACCCTGGTCGAGCGAGGAAGCGAAGGCGATCATGCCGAAGCGCGAGACCCGGCCGTACGTCGGCTTGATGCCGGTGACACCGCAGAAGGAAGCCGGCTGGCGGATCGAGCCGCCGGTGTCGGTGGCGGTGGCGGCCGGCGTCAGGCGGGCGGCGATGGCCGCCGCCGAGCCGCCGGAGGAGCCGCCCGGCACCGCCTGCCTGTCCCACGGATTCCGGGTCGCGCCGAATGCCGAATTCTCGTTGGAGGAACCCATGGCAAATTCGTCACAATTCAGCTTCCCGAGATGGACCATGCCGGCCGCGCGGAACTGTTCGACCACGGTCGCATCGAAGGGGCTGCCGTAGCCCGCGAGCATTTTCGAGCCGGCGGTGGAATGCCAGCCGCGGGTAACGAAGATGTCCTTGTGGGCAATCGGGATGCCGGTGAGCGCGGTGGCATCGCCGGCGGCCAGGCGCGCATCGGCTTGCGCCGCTTGCTCCAGCGTCAATGCTTCATCGACATGAATGAAGGCATTCAGGTCGCTCTGCCGGATGCGGGCCAGGTAGGCCTGCGCCAGTTCGGCGGCGGAAACCTGGCGCGATTGCAGCAGGGCGGAAAGTTGTTTCAGTGTCTTGGTGTGCATAAGCGTGTATGACCGTGGCGCAGCCGGATTATTCGATGACCTTGGGAACGAGGTAGAGGCCATCCTGGGTGGCCGGAGCGACCGACTGGTATTCCTCGCGGCGGTTCGGTTCGGTAACGGCATCTTCGCGCAAGCGCAGCGCGAGGTCGTGCTGGAATGCTTCGATGGGATGGTTCAGCGGCTCGATGCCGGCAGTGTCGACGGCGCGCATCTGTTCCACCAGGTCAAAGATGCCGTTCAGCTTGGCCAGGGTTTTTTCGGCTTGGGCATCGTCGAGGTCGAGCTGCGCGAGCCGGGCGAGACGTTTGACGTCGGAGAGGTCGAGGGACATGGTGTGAGGCGGCGACCGCGGGAGTGGTGCCAGCAAATAAATTCAAAAGAGTAAAACTGTTCCAACTATGGCAAAAACCTTGTCAAATCGAGGCTTTCTTCTCGGATTTATGGGATTTCTGCCGGCAAATTTCGATGGAATTATAAGGTAGAATGTCGGGTTAATGCCTTGCCGTCGCAGAGAGCGGAAACCGCGCTCGAACGGTTGTGAACCTTTACAGTTTGCGCATTGCTTTGCGCATCAGGACGATACATGTTTGGATTTGTACGCAGCTATTTATCAAACGACCTGGCGATCGATCTCGGTACGGCCAACACGCTGATCTACGTGCGCGGCAGAGGCATCGTGCTCGACGAGCCGTCGGTCGTCGCCATCCGCCAGCAGGGCGGACCGAATGGCAAGAAAACCATCCAGGCCGTCGGCAAGGAAGCGAAGCAGATGCTGGGCAAGGTGCCTGGCAACATCGAGGCCATCCGCCCGATGAAGGACGGCGTGATCGCCGACTTCACCGTCACCGAGCAGATGCTCAAGCAGTTCATCCGCATGGTGCATGACTCCAAGCTGTTCAAGCCGTCGCCGCGCATCATCATCTGCGTGCCCTGCGGTTCCACCCAGGTCGAGCGGCGCGCCATCCGCGAATCCGCGCTCGGCGCCGGCGCCTCCCAGGTCTACCTGATCGAAGAACCCATGGCCGCCGCCATCGGCGCCGGCCTGCCGGTGTCGGACGCCACCGGCTCCATGGTGGTCGACATCGGCGGCGGCACCACCGAGGTCGGCATCATCTCCCTCGGCGGCATGGTGTACAAAGGCTCCGTGCGCGTCGGCGGCGACAAGTTCGACGAAGCCATCGTCAACTACATCCGCCGCAATTACGGCATGCTGATCGGCGAACAGACCGCCGAAGCCATCAAGAAGGAAATCGGCTCCGCCTTCCCGGGCTCCGAAGTCAAGGAAATGGAAGTCAAGGGCCGCAACCTGTCGGAAGGCATTCCGCGCTCCTTCACCATCTCCAGCAACGAAATCCTGGAAGCGCTCACCGACCCGCTCAACAACATCGTTTCCGCCGTCAAGAACGCGCTGGAGCAGACCCCGCCGGAGCTCGGCGCCGACATCGCCGAGAAGGGCATGATGCTCACCGGCGGCGGCGCGCTGCTGCGCGACCTGGATCGCCTGTTGATGGAAGAGACGGGCCTGCCGGTCATCGTCGCCGAGGATCCGCTGACTTGCGTGGTGCGCGGCTCCGGCATGGCGCTGGAACGCATGGACAAGCTTGGCTCCATCTTCTCCTACGAGTAATCTGCAATCTTCCCGCGTCCGCCGCTTCCGGCGGACGCTGGTGGAGAGAAGTCTTCTCCACACCAGGACAGCATAATGGAATACAGTCCGCCGCCACTCTTCAAGCAAGGCGCTTCCGCGCGTGCCAAGGTGGTGATCTTCGCGGTGATCGCGATCTTCCTGCTCATCGCCGATTCGAGACTGCACTCGCTGGGCCGCATCCGCCTGGTGCTCGGCACCGCGCTCTATCCCCTGCAGGTGGTGGCCATGTTCCCGCGCGACGCCGCCATGGCGGTGGGCGGCTACTTCACGTCGGTTTCGGATCTCAAGCTGGAAAACCAGCGCCTCAAGCAGCAGCAGATCGGCAATGCCCAGCATCTGCAGCAGCTTGCGCAGCTGAACGCCGAAAACGTCCAGCTGCGCAAGCTGCTGGCGGCCAACGAGCGGCTGCAGGGCAAGTCCATCATGAGCGAGATCCTGTACGACGCCCGGGATCCCTTCACCCGCAAGGTGGTGCTGGACCGCGGCAGCCGCCATGGCGTGGCGCCGGGCCAGCCGGTGATCGACGATGTCGGCGTGGTCGGCCAGGTCACGCGCGTCTTTCCCTTCACCTCCGAAGTCACGCTGCTGACCGACAAGGACCAGGCCATCCCAGTGCAGGTGGTGCGCAGCGGCCTGCGCAGCATTGCTTACGGCAAGGGCAATTCCGGTTCGCTCGATCTGCGCTTCATGCCGACCAATGCGGACATCCAGGCTGGCGATACGCTGGTCACGTCGGGCATCGACGGCGTGTATCCGCCCGGCCTGGCCGTCGCCAAGGTCAGCCAGGTGGATACCAAGTCGTCCGACGCCTTCGCCAAGATCGTCTGCCAGCCGGTGGCCGGCATCGACAAGAATCGCCAGCTGCTGATCCTGCTGACCGAGCTGAACCTGCCGCCGCGGCCGGAACCGGAAGAGCGCAAGGACAAGCGCGAAAAATTCTCCAAGCGCCGCAATCTCGAGCCGGCCAAGGAAAACCCGCGTGAGGCGCCTGCCGCGCCGGCCGACGGCGCACGCCGCGCCGAACCGGTCGCCGCCAAGCCGGCCGAGCAGAATGGAGCGCCGCGATGAACCACCGTCCGCATTACATCCTCCTGCCCGCCAATCCGCTGTTCATCGCGCTCAGTCTGGTCGCGGCTTTCGTGCTCAACCTGCTGCCCTGGGGGCATATGGTCGGCGTGCCGGATTTCGTGGCGCTGGTGCTGGTGTTCTGGAGCATCCATCAGCCGCGCAAGGTCGGCATCGGCATTGCCTTCGTGATGGGCCTGATGATGGACGTGCATGAGGCCACGCTGCTGGGCGAGAATGCCCTGTGCTACACCCTGCTGTCCTATTTCGCGATCATGATCCACCGGCGCGTGCTGTGGTTCCAGATCCCGGCGCAAACACTGCACGTGCTGCCCCTGCTGCTGCTGATGCAAAGCGTGGACCTGGTGATCCGCCTGATGGTGACCGGAAAATTTCCGGGCTGGCTGTATTTCCTGGAAAGCGTGATCACGGCAGCCCTGTGGCCGGTGGCCAGCTGGATACTGCTGGCGCCGCAGCGCCGCGCGGTGGACCGCGACGAGACCCGGCCGATCTGAGGAGGCCTTGCTGCCCATACCGCGGGCGGCGCGGCCTGTGCGCCCGCGCCGCTCCGACAGCGTTGATTGAGACGAATGACCGAATTCAAGAACACCGAACAAGAACTGCACCATTTCCGGGTCCGCCTATCGGTGGCGGCGGTGTTCGTGCTCGTCTGCTTCGGCCTGCTGGCAGCCCGTTTCGTCTGGCTGCAGATATACCGCCACAACGACTATGCCAGCCAGGCCGAGGACAACCGGATTTCGGTGGTGCCGGTGGTGCCCAACCGCGGACTCATCCTGGACCGCAACGGCGTGGTCCTGGCGCGGAATTTTTCCGCCTACACGCTGGAGATCACGCCGTCGAAGATCAACCAGCCGCTGGATGCGCTGATCGAGGAACTGGCCACGCTGGTCGAGATCCAGCCCAAGGACAAGCGCCGCTTCCGCCGCTTGCTGGATGAGGCGAAAAACTTTGAAAGCGTGCCCATCCGCACCAAGCTTTCCGATGATGAAGTGGCGCGCTTCACCGCGCAGCGCTTCCGCTTTCCCGGCGTCGAGATCCAGGCGCGGCTGTTTCGCCAGTATCCGCTGGGCGAAGTGGCGTCGCATGTGATCGGCTACATCGGCCGCATCAGCGCCCGCGATGCCGAGCGCATCGAGAACATGGAAAATTCGGCCAACTACGCCGGCACCGATTACATCGGCAAGGAAGGCCTGGAAAAGAAATACGAAGATCTCCTGCACGGCACCACCGGCTACGAAGAGGTCGAGGTGTCCGCCGGCGGCCGCGCCGTGCGCACGCTGTCGCGCACGCCCGCCATCCCGGGCCACAACCTGATCCTGTCGATCGACATCGAGCTGCAGAAAGTGGTGGAGGAAGCCTTCGGCGACCGCCGCGGGGCGCTGGTGGCGATCGAGCCGTCGACCGGCGACGTGCTGGCCTATGTCTCCAAGCCCACCTTCGATCCCAACTTGTTCGTCGAAGGCATCGATCCGAAAAGCTGGGAAGAGCTCAATACCTCCATCGACCGGCCGCTGCTGAACCGCCCCCTGATCGGCACCTATCCGCCCGGCTCCACCTACAAGCCCTTCATGGCGCTGGCGGCGCTCGAACTCGGCAAGCGCACCCCGGCCAGCGCGGTGTCGGACCCGGGCTATTTCTGGTTCGGCAACCACAAATTCCGCGACGACAAGGAAGGCGGCCATGGTCTGGTCGACATGTACCGGTCCATCGTCCAGTCCTGCGACACCTACTACTACATGCTGGCCAACGACCTCGGCGTCGACACCATTCATGATTTCATGAAGCCCTTCGGCTTCGGCCAGGTCACCGGCATCGACCTCGACAACGAGCGCACCGGCATCCTGCCGTCCACCACCTGGAAGCGCAATGCCTACAAGCGGCCGGAGCAGAAGAAGTGGTATGCCGGCGAAACCATTTCCATCGGCATCGGCCAGGGCTACAACTCCTTCACGCCGCTGCAGCTGGCGCATGCCACGGCCGTGCTGGCCAACAACGGCGTGGTGATGAAGCCGCACCTGGTGAAGATTCTGGAGAACGGCGCCACCAAGGAGCGCACGCTGACGGTGCCGAAGGAAAGCTACCGCATTCCGCTCAAGCCGGAGAACATCGAGGTGATCAAGCGCGCCATGGTCGGCGTGGTGCGGGAAGGCACGTCGTCCAAGGCCTTCGCCGGCGCCACCTATGTTTCCGCCGGCAAGACCGGAACTGCCCAGGTGATCGCCATCAAGAAGAACGAGAAGTACGACGCCAGCAAGATCGACGAGCGCCACCGCGACCACTCGCTCTACACCGCCTTCGCGCCGGCCGACAATCCGCGCATCGCCATCGCCATCATCGTCGAGAACGGCGGCTTCGGCGCGATGGCGGCGGCGCCGATCGTGCGCAAGGCCATGGATTACTACCTGATGGGCAAGAAATCCGAAGACAAGGACAAGCCGGTTGCAGAGAAGACCGACGTTGCCAGCACCCGCCCGGCGGCGGAGCTGAAGGCGGAGGAAGAATCCGCCGGCGGCCCGCGCCCCGGCGCCGAAACACGAGGAAACAACGACTGATGGCAACCGCCCAACTCGCCGGCCGCCGGCCGCTGTGGCCGCTGATCCGCCAATACATGACCGTGTTCGACGGCCCGCTCGCGATCATCGTGTTCCTGATCTTTGCCGTGAGCACGATAACGATGTACTCGGCCGGCCTCGACTTCCCCGGCCGGGTGGAAGACCACCTGCGCAACATCATCGTTTCCTTCGTCATCATGTGGATCGCCGCCGTCGTGCCGCCGCAGACCCTGATGCGCTTCGCTCTGCCGATCTACACCGTCGGTGTGGCACTGCTGGTCGCAGTCGCGATGTTCGGCCTGATCAAGAAGGGCGCGCGGCGCTGGCTGAATGTCGGCGTGGTGATCCAACCATCCGAAATCCTGAAGATCGCCGCGCCGCTGATGCTGGCCTGGTTCTTCCAGAAGCGCGAAGGCATGATCCGCTGGCAGGATTTCATCATCGCCGCCCTCCTGCTGCTGATTCCCTTCGGCCTGATCGCCAAGCAGCCCGATCTCGGCACCGCCATCCTGGTCGGCGCCGCCGGCTTCTACGTGATCTTCCTCGCCGGCCTGTCGTGGAAGGTGATGTTCGGCCTCGTCCTGGCAGGCGGCGCCAGCCTGCCGGTGGTGTGGTCCATGCTGCACGACTACCAGCGCGCCCGGGTGATGACGCTGATCGATCCCACCACCGATCCGCTCGGCAAGGGCTTTCACATCATCCAGTCGATGATCGCCATCGGTTCCGGCGGAGTGGCGGGCAAGGGCTGGATGTCCGGCACCCAGGCGCACCTCGAGTTCATCCCGGAACGCACCACCGACTTCATCTTCGCCGTGTATTCAGAGGAGTTCGGGCTGATCGGCAATTGCGTGCTGCTCGTGCTCTACCTGCTGCTGATCGGGCGCGGGCTGCTGATTTCGGCCAATGCCCCCAGCCTGTTCAGCCGCCTGATGGGGGGCGCCATCACCATGATCTTTTTCACCTATGCCTTCGTCAATATGGGCATGGTGAGCGGCATCCTGCCGGTGGTCGGCGTGCCCCTGCCCTTCATGAGCTATGGCGGCACCGCATTCGTCACGCTCGGGCTGGGCATCGGCATCCTGATGAGCATCCAGCGCCACCGCAAGCTGGTGCAGACCTGAGCCGTCCTCAATGCCGGCGCCGCAAAACCTTTGCAACCCGGCAATCCTGTTGCAACTTTCCTGTTGGAAGCGAGTTGGCTCCTCGTTAAAATTGGCGCGAAGTAATGATCGGTGCGACGCTTGCATCGGTCATCCGCCCCGATTCCAGCAGGAGAACCGATGCCGTTGCGCATTCAACACCGGAACAGCCATGTTCTCGCCATCAGCCTGAGCGCCGCGCTGCTAGCCGCCTGCGGTACGCCGCCGCAGGCGCCCACCCAGAGCGCCGATGCCGCCGGCGCCATCAAGGGCGGCAAGCCGTCCAGCCCGATACCCAGCCTGCCGCGCGCCGGCTCCGGCCGCGGCGGCTACTACCAGGACGACGGTCCCGGCGACGTCATTCCCGACGGCTTGATGGATGTGCCCGACGCCGAACCGAAGGTCGAACCCTATTCCCGCGCCGCCCTGCGCCCCTACAACGTCTTCGGCGTCAATTACACGCCGATCAGCGACGACCGTCCGTTCAAGCAGCGCGGCATCGGCAGCTGGTATGGCAAAAAATTCCACGGCCAGAAAACCTCGTCCGGCGAACCGTACGACATGTACAAGATGACCGCCGCCCATCCGACGCTGCCGATTCCGTCGTATGCGCGGGTGACCAATCTCAGCAACGGCAGGCAGGTGATCGTCCGGGTCAACGACCGCGGCCCCTTCCATTCTTCGCGCATCATCGACCTTTCCTTCACCGCCGCGCTCAAGCTCGGCTATCTCGGTTCCGGCAGCGGTCAGCTGGAAGTCGAGCGCATCCTGCCGGAGGAAATCCGCCGGATGGAGGCGGCGCGCGCCAATGGCATCAAGCTGGCCGCCAGCCAGCCGGTGCCGCCTAACTCTCCAGCTGCCGCCGTCGCCACCGCCTCGAACGGGCCGGTGACGGTATTCAGCGTTGAGCCGGCGGCGGTCGGCGGCATCACCACCACGCCGCTACCGGTAGCCTATGGCGGCAGCCTCGGCGCCAACGCGGGCGATGCCGCCCAGCCGGCGCAGGTGGCGGTGAAGGCAGACGGACCGGAGCCTGAGAAGACCAGCGGCTTCTACCTGCAGATGGGCGCGTTTTCCCAGCCGGCGAATGCGGAAGCGGCGCGCACGCGCCTGGAGCCGGCCTGGGCCGGCCGCCTGCCGCCGATGCAGGTAGTGCAGAAGGATGGCATGCATCGCGTGTACGCCGGTCCGTTCGCCTCGCGCGACGAGGCGCAGGCAGCGGCACGGCGGGTGCTGGAGGCGGGCGCGGGCCGGCCAATGGTGGTTCAGCGCTGAGCGATCAGCCTGTCTTTGGTCAATCCTGCTTCAATTTCAGCGCCCTCTCGTAGAGGGCGTTTTTCTTGCGGCCGGTGATCTGCGCCGCCAGGCTGGCGGCCTGCTTCACCGAACATTCCTGCAGCAGAATGGTCAGCACCCGGTCCGCTTCGGCATCGCCGGCATCCCTCTCCTCCGCTGCGCCTTCCAGCAGGAGCACGAATTCGCCCTTCTGGCGGTGCGCGTCTTGCGCCAGCCAGCCCGGCGCCTCGGCCACCGGGCAGCGATGGATTTCCTCGAACAGCTTGGTCAATTCGCGCGCCAGCACCAGCTGGCGCGTCGGCTCGAAGGCCTGCGCCAGCGCATTGACGGTATCGACGATGCGGTGCGGCGCCTCGTAGAACACCAGGGTGGACGACGCGGCGCGCAGCGCTTCGAGCTGCGCCATGCGCTGTGCCGGCTTGGCCGGCAGGAAGCCGATGAAGTGGAAGCGGTCATTCACCAGGCCGCTCGCCGAGAGCGCCGCCACCGCCGCCGACGCGCCGGGCAGAGGGATCACGCGCAGGCCGGCCGCGCGCACCGCATCGACGATGCGCGCGCCGGGATCGGATACGGCGGGCGTGCCGGCATCCGACACCAGCGCGATGCGCTGACCGGCCTGCAGCCGCGCGATCAGGCGCTGCGCCACCTCGCGCTCGTTGTGCTCATGGGCAGCGACGAGTTCCTTGGCCAAGCCATAACGGGCCAGGAGATGCCCGGTATTGCGCGTATCTTCGCAGGCGACGGCATCGGCCAATTGCAGAACATGCAGCGCGCGCAAGGTGACGTCGCTCACGTTACCGATGGGGGTAGCCACCACATATAATGCCGAGGCGGGGTAATTCTGCTGTGACACATCCTGCAGGATGGGCAGGCTGGCGACTGAACTGGCGTGAGGCTGAGTCATGAAGACAGAGATGCGAAAGCGGTGGTGGACCGGCGCGGCGAAGCGGATGCTGGCGCTGGCGTTGTGCGGATTGTGCCTGCCGGCGCAGGCAAACACAACCTTGGCTCAGGCCAATGTCGAACCCGGCGTGGAATCGGCCGCGCCGATCCAGTTGACGCCGGCGCCAGCCCTGGGGCAGGCGCCTGCCGTCCCGCGGGCTCGCCTGAGCGTCCAGCTGCCGGGGCGCTCCGACGCATTCCGCAGCGCCGCCGAAGCGGTCCAGGCCGGCTTGCGCGCGGCCCATGAACGGGATCCCGGCGACATCCGCCTGGACATCGCCGCCACCGGCGACAATCAGCAGGAAATCGTCTCCAGCTACCGCGCCGCCACCGCCGATTCCGACATCATCATCGGCCCGCTGCCGCGTTCCGGCGTGACTGCCGTCAGCAAGAGCGGCGCCGTCAACCGCCCTACCATTGCCCTGAGCCAGACCGATGCCGCTTCGGCCGATCTCCCTTGGCAGCTGCTCGCCATCGGCTTGTCGGTGGAAGACGAGGCGCGCCAGGCCGCGCGTTGGGCCGCCGCCGAGCAGAAGGAGCGCAAGGCGATCGTCATTGCCACCGGCGCCGCGCGCAGCCAGCGTGCCGCCCGCGCCTTCGCCAGCCAGTGGCAGGCCGAGGGCCGCAGCGCCGAGGTGGTGGAACTGCCGGCCTCCGGCGGCGTGTTTTCGGCGCAGGAAGTGACGCAGATGAAGCGGGCGATCGGCAACGGACGCGACAGCCTGCTGTTCGCGCCCTTGACCCTGGCGCAGGCGCGCCAGGCACGGGCGGTCCTCGGCAACGGCCTGCCGATGTATGCCACCTCGCAAATGAATGAAGGCGGTGCGGCCGACAGCGATCCGCAGGCAGCTGCCGTGCTGAATGGCGTGCGGCTGCTCGACATTCCCTGGCTGCTGCAGCGCGATCATCCGGCGGTGATGATCTATCCGCGTCGCGCGGTGCCGGTCGATACCCAGCCCGATGCCGATATGGAGCGTCTGTATGCGCTTGGCATCGATGCCTATCGCATCGCCTATGAAATGGCGAAGCGGCGCAGCGAGTTCGAGCTCGATGGCGTCACCGGGCGCCTGACGGTGCGCTACGAAGCGGCGACGCGGCGCTTCGAGCGCACGCTGCAGCCGGCGGTCTGGCGCGACGGCACGGTGGTGCCGCTGCAGGAAAACCGGTGAGCCTGCTCAACGGCCTGATCGGCCGCCGTACCGGGCGGCAGGAGATCGGCCAGGCGGGCGAGGACAGGGCGCTCGGCTATCTTGAGGCAAAAGGGCTGCGCTTGGTGCAACGCAATTTCCGCTGCAAGGGCGGCGAGATCGATCTCGTCATGCAGGATGGCGACGCGCTGGTGTTCGTCGAAGTGCGCAAGCGCGCCAGCGGCAGCCATGGCGGCGCCGCCTCCAGCGTCACGCCGCGCAAGCAGGCGCGGCTGATCCTGGCTGCGCAAGTGTTCCTGCAGCGCCACCGGGAGCCGCCGCCCTGCCGCTTCGACGTCGTCGCCATCGATGGCGATCGGCTGCAATGGCTGCGCAACGCCATCGAAGCTTGATCTTCTGCCAATCTTCCCGGTCCGCTTTTCCAAACCATCGGTTACAGATGGCCACCGCCCGCGTGCTCTATAATCGCGGACACTATGAACAATCAACGCATCCTGTCCCACTTCCAAGAAAGTGCGGAACTCAAGATCAAGGCCGCCACGGCCCTGGCCCAACCGATCGAGCAGGCCGTCGAACTGATGTTTACTGCTTTATCGAATGGCAACAAGATCCTTGCCTGCGGCAACGGCGGCTCGGCCGCTGACTGCCAGCATTTCGCCGCCGAACTGGTCGGCCGCTTCGAGCGCGAACGGCTGCCGTTGCCGGCGCTGGCGCTCACCACCGACACTTCCATCCTGACCGCGGTCGGCAACGACTACAGCTACCAGGACGTATTCAGCAAGCAGGTGCAGGCCTTCGGCCAGGCCGGCGACATTCTGCTGGCGCTGTCTACCTCGGGCAATTCCGCCAACGTGCTGGCGGCGGTGGACGCGGCGCTGGAGCGCGACATGCGCGTCATCGCCCTCACCGGCAAGGGCGGCGGCACCATCGGCGAGCGACTGAGCGAAGCCGACGTGCATATCTGCGTGCCGCACACCCGCACCGCCCGCATTCAGGAAGTGCATCTTCTGGTGATCCATTGCCTGTGCGACGGCATCGACGTTGCCTTGTTCGGAGAAGAATCGAATGACTAGACATACCGTGCTCCGTCCGCTGGCCGCCATCGCGCTGTGCGGCGCACTCGTCACCGGCCTGCAGGGGTGCATCGGCCTGGCCGTCGGCACCGCGGTGGTGGGCACCCTGGCCGCTTCCGATCGCCGCACCCTGGGTGCCCAGACCGAGGACAAGACCATCACGGTGAAGGGCGAGGCGCGGGTCGCCAGCCTGGTCGGCGGCGCCGGCCATGTCAATGTCACCAGCTACAACCGCAAGGTGCTGCTGACCGGCGAGGTGCGCGACGAGCAGATGAAGGCGGCGGTGGAGCGTGAGGTGAGCGCCATCGAAGGCGTGCAGGCGGTGGTGAACGAGCTTGCCGCGATGCCGTCGTCGAGCTTCGCGGCCCGCTCCAACGACACGCTCATCACCAGCAAGGTGACCGCCTCCTTCGTCGATTCCAAGGAAATCTTCGCCAATTCCTTCAAGGTCGTCACCGAGCGCGGCACCGTCTACCTGATGGGCCGCGTCACCCAGCGCGAAGGCAATATCGCCACCGACATCGCGCGCGGCATCGGCGGCGTGCAGAAAGTGGTGAAGGTGTTCGACTACATCACCGAGGAAGAGCTGCGCCAGATGACGACCGTGCCGCAGAAGCGCACCTCGGGCTCGTCCGACGCCGAGGCCGCGCCGCGCTCGCCGAGCTGACCCGCTGCGCCGGATGCTGGCGCCGCGCCGGCATCCGGTCCGTTTGCCTGATCCGATTCCATCATGATGAATGACACCGTGTTCCGCCCCTGGCGCCTTCTGCTTCAAGCACTGCTGATCCTCGGCCTGCTCGCCGGACGGCCGGCTGCGGCACAGGAGCAGGTCAAGGTGGTCTACCACTTCGTCGACGGCATCGACCAGGCATCGCGCGGTTTGGCCAATATTCGCAACCATCTGCGCGCCGAGCCCGGCACCCGCATCGTGGTGGTGGCGCTGGGCGACGGCATACGCTTCCTGCTCAACGGCACCCGGGAACGCAACGGCCGTCCTTTCGACGCCGCGGTAACCGCTCTGGCATCGCAGGGCGTCGAGTTCCGCATCTGCGGCAACACCCTCTCCGCGCATGACGTGCCGCTGTCGCAGGTGCTGCCGGAAGCGAAGGTGGTGCCGTCCGGGGTGGCGGAGATCGCCCGGCTGCAGGCGCGCGAGGGCTTCGTTTACCTGCGTCCTTGACCTGGATGCGGTCACGCCCGCAAAAGCAGCGCCTATAATGAAGCTTGTTTTGATTTGAATCGAACGCATCATGCAATCTTCCCAATCTCCCTCCCGCAAGCCGCTCTGGATCAAACTGCTGATTCTGGCGGCCGTGCTCGCCATCGGCGTGACCAGCTATCTGTCGCTTTCCCATAAGAAAACCGCGCCCGATGTGGTTTTCACCAACCTCAGCGGCCAGAAGGTGTCGATGCAGGATTTGCGCGGCAAGGTGGTGATGGTGAATTTCTGGGCAACCAGCTGCACCACCTGCGTCCACGAAATGCCGCAGATGGTCGAGACCTACAACAAGTTCAAGGACAAGGGCCTGGATTTCGTCGCGGTGGCGATGAGCTACGATCCGCCGAATTACGTCCTGAACTACACCCAGACCCGCAGCCTGCCGTTCACCGTGGCGCTGGACGTCAAGGGCGACCTCGCCAGGTCCTTCGGCGACGTCAAGCTGACGCCGACCACCTTCGTCATCGACAAGCAGGGCAACATCATCAAGCGCTATGTCGGCGAGCCGGAATTCGCCTCGCTGCACCAGTTGCTGGAGAAAGCGCTGGCAGCCTAACCGTAGGTAGCGTGGCTTCAAAAACAAAAGGCGCCTGAGGGCGCCTTTTGTTTTTGAGCCTTTTGTTTTTGACAGCGAAGAAGCCGGATCAGGAATTGCGCTGCAGTGTGCCGAGGCGGCGGAATTCACCGCTGGCGATGCGGACATACGGCGTATCGTGGCCCGAAATGTAGAGCGACGCCCTGGTCAGCCAGCTCTGCGTCGGCGCCGGCTCGGCGGAAGCGGCGGTGAAGGCCAGGAGGAAGCCGAGCGCCAGATGGCCCCGGGTCAGCAGGCATTTCTGCAGCATGCCGGTCATGCGGATGAAGGTGATGCTGATCGCCAGGCCGAGCAGCCAGCCGGTGACCACCTCAGACGGCGAATGCGCATGCACCACGATCCGCGAATAACTGATCAGGGTGCCGAAAGCGAAGCCGGCCGCCATGGCGGTGAAGCGGGCCGTCGGCGACATCCGCTGGCAGAACAGGTAGAGCAGTACCGGAAACACCGCCATGGCCCGCGCGGCGTGGCCGCTGAAGCCGGTGAAGTCGAGGGCGGCGATGCCCAGTCCCCAGCCGATGAAGGCCATCTTGGAAGCGGTGATGAGAAACAGGCCGATGCCGTTGAGGATAACCCACCAGACGGTGAGGCGGCGTTCGCCGGAAAGGAGCAGCCAGGCGGTGATGGCGATGAGGGCAAGCCCGGTTACGGTCATGTCGCCGAAACCGGTAATGGTGTGCCATGGAATCATAAAGAGGCGTTTTCCTGCTGGACAAAAGGGAACAAAAAATGCGCCGGCCCACCGCGGCCTGCTTGCATGAGGAGCAAGTTTCAGGCCATGCCTGCGGGCATGTGGCTGTCCGGCGCCTTGTTCCTATTCTGAATCAGCGAGGGGGTCACCCCTTTTAACTGGATCAATCTGTCCGGCATCGCCATGCTCAGACCACGCCGGCGCCATGGGCCTGCTGGTCCGCATGGTAGGAGCTGCGCACCATGGCGCCGACGGCGGCATGCACGAAGCCCATCTTGTACGCCTCGTCCTCGAACATCTTGAAGGTATCCGGATGCACATAGCGGCGCACCGGCAGGTGGTCGCCCGACGGCATGAGGTACTGGCCGATGGTGAGCATGTCGACATCATGGGCGCGCAAATCGCGCATGACTTGTAAGATTTCCTCGTCGGTCTCCCCCAGGCCCACCATGATGCCGGACTTGGTCGGCGTGTCCGGATGCAGCGCCTTGAAGCGCTTGAGCAGATTCAGCGAGTAGGCGTAGTCCGAACCGGGGCGCGCTTCCTTGTACAGGCGCGGCACGGTTTCGAGATTGTGGTTCATCACATCGGGCGGCGCAGCCTTCAGGATTTCCAGCGCCCGGTCCATGCGGCCGCGGAAGTCGGGGGTGAGGATCTCGATGCGGGTCTGCGGCGACTGTTCGCGCACACGGCGGATGCATTCGACGAAATGGCCGGCGCCGCCGTCGCGCAGGTCGTCGCGGTCGACCGAGGTGATCACCACGTAGCTCAGCTTGAGCTGGGCGATGGTGCGGGCCAGATTCTCCGGTTCGTTCGGGTCGAGCGGATCGGGGCGGCCATGGCCGACGTCGCAGAAGGGGCAGCGGCGGGTGCACTTGTCGCCCATGATCATGAAGGTGGCGGTGCCCTTGCCGAAGCATTCGCCGATGTTCGGGCAGGACGCTTCCTCGCACACCGTCACCAGCTTGTTGGCGCGCAGGATGTCCTTGATCTCGTAGAAGCGGGTGGTCGGCGAAGCGGCCTTGACGCGGATCCAGTCCGGCTTGGCGAGCTTTTCCGCCGGCACGATCTTGATCGGGATGCGGGCGGTCTTGCCGGCACCCTTCTGCTTTTCGCTCGGATTGTAGGCGGCGGTGTCGAGGATCTTGTTCTCGGTGCTCATGTCGGGATTCGCTTCATCAGGTGCCGGCGCAATGGACTGGCCGGCCTCAGTCGGGTTCGGGTGTCAGTTGGCGGATCAGCTGGCTGGCCAATGCGTCTTGCACATCGGTCAAGGCGGCATGCGCGCCCAGCGTCTGCATGTCGACGGTGGCGAGACCTTCGTAACCGCAGGGATTGATCCAGGAAAAAGGCGCGAGATCCATGGCCACGTTCAGCGACACGCCATGATAGGTGCAGCCGTTGCCGCGCACCTTCAAGCCCAGCGCGGCGATCTTTGCGCCCCGCCAGGGGCCGGGAACCTTGCCGGAAACATAAATGCCCGGCGCGCCCTGCTTGCGCTCGCCATCGAGATTATACGCCGCCAGCGTATCGATCACCGCCTGCTCGATGCGATGCACGAACTCGCGGGCGAACAGGCGCGCTTCCCGGTTGCGCCGCAGGTCCATCAGCAGGTAGATAATCGCCTGGCCCGGGCCGTGGAAGGTGACTTCGCCGCCGCGGTCGGTCTGCACCACCGGGATGCCGTGCGCATCCAGCACATGCGATGGGTCGGCGCCGAGGCCCAATGTGTAGACCGGCGGATGCTCGACGATCCATAATTCGTCGGGCGTGTCGCGGGTGCGGGCATCGGTGAAGGCGCGCATGGCGGCGAAGGTGGTGTCGTAGTCTTCGCGGCCGCGCCGGATGATCGTGATGTCGCTCATGGCCGCCAGTTTACCGAATCGTCCGGGCATCGGCTGCCAGCATGCGACGGCTTTCTGCGAGAATGGTCCCATGACGAACAAGCACATCCTGCTGATCCATGCCGGCGGCACCGTCGGCATGGCGCGCACCGCCCACGGTTATGCGCCCGCCACCGATTTCCCGGCGCACCTGGCGCGCCTGTTGTCGAGCGCCGGCGCGGCGCTGCCGCGCTACACGCCACATGTGATGCCGGACCCGATCGACAGCAGCAATGCCATCCCGGCCGACTGGCAGCGCATCGCGCAGGACATCGCGCGGCACTACGGCGCCTGCGACGGCGTGGTGGTCCTGCACGGCACCGACACCATGACCCATGCCGCGTCGGCGCTGTCCTTCATGCTGCAGGGCCTGCGCAAGCCGGTGATCGTCACCGGATCGCAGATTCCGCTCGGCGAAGCGCGGTCCGACGCGCTGCAGAACATCGTCACCGCGCTGCAGCTGGCAGCACGCGACGACATCCGGGAGGTGGCGGTGTATTTCGGCCAGCGCCTGCTGCGCGGCAACCGCGCCACCAAGGTGAGTAATACCCGGTTGACTGCCTTCGACAGCCCCAATCATCCGCCGCTGGGCGAGGTCGGCATCGATATTCACCTGGATGCGTCGGCGTTGTGGCAGCCGCGAGCAGCGGAGCGCTTTGACCTGCCGCCTTACGAGGCCGGGCGCATCCTGCCGCTGCGTTTCGCCCCGGGCCTGCCGGCGCGCCTGCTGGACGCCATGCTCGCGCTCATGCCGCGCGCATTGATTTTGGAAGGCTATGGCGCGGGCAATCTGCCGGACAACGATCCCGATCTGCACCGCCTGCTGCGCCAGGCGCATGACGCCGGCGTGCTGCTGGTGGCCCGCAGCCAGTGCCTGCACGGCGGCGTGGCGCTCGATGCCTACGCCACCGGATCGGCGCTGGCGCAGGCCGGGGTCATCGGCGCGGCCGACATGACCTTCGAAGCGCTCTACGCCAAGCTGCATCACTTGTTTGCATTGGGGTTGCCTGCGGATGAGGTCAGACAGGCATTGCTAAGCAATCTCGCCGGCGAGCTGACAGACCCGCACTGAGAGCACCTAGCCACGCCATTCAAGAAAGGCTCAGACGCTGCCTTCCTTCTCGATCACCAGGATGCGCGCTTCGCCCTGCGGATGGGCGACATGCTCGCAGCCGGCGCTAGCGAAGAAGATGTCGCCGGCACGCAGCAGCGCCGACTTTTCCGTGCCGTCTTCGCGGTAGCGCATCTCTACTGTGCCGTCCAACACGACGAACACCTCCTCGCCATCATTCACATGCCATCGATAGGGCTGATCCGTCCAGTGCAGGCGGGTCGTGATGCCATTCATGCTGGCGACGGGCAGGGCGCCCCAGGCGCGGTCGGCGGTGAAGTCACCGCTGCGGATGATCTTCTGCATGCCGAATGCCGCTTAGCCGGCCACTTAGAGCACCACCTTGACCATCGGGTGCGAGGATAGGGCGCGGTAGAGATTGTCGAGCTGCTCGCGGCTGGTGGCGCGCACCGTGACGGTCAGGGACAGGTAATTGCCCTTGGACGAAGGCCGCATCTCCATCTTGCCGGCATGGAAAGTGGGATCGTGCTGCACCACCACGTCGACGATAGTCTGGGCGAAGGCATCCTGCATCACGCCCATCACCTTGATGGGAAAGTCGCTGGGATACTCGATGAGGGAATCTTTGGGTTCGGACATGGTGCAACCTGGAAATAGTCTGATACGTCCGGAAAGCGCATCAGCAAAAATGTCATTTTACGCCAAGAGGGACAAGCGTCCTGCGCCCTAAGGGCGAACCGCTGATGTGAAGAGTTGCTGGTTATGTTTCGAACGCAACTCCAGTGCCCGCCCAATCGATAACCCCAACTTAGCGATGCAAAACAACCAAAACGTCAAGTTTTGATATGAGGTCGGTCATTTCCGACCTGTACCTTTTAATGACAAAAATATAACTTGGAAACATTGCAGCAGGTCTTAAAGGCGTGGCTTCAACAAGGCAAGTGAATATCTTTCAGCATCTGTTGATCAATCGGCTGAGGCGGCAAAAATCCGCAATTTAAGGGGATTACCATGGGTGGGAAAATCAGGCAACGCATGAAAAATGGCGGCTATACCATGCTTGAGTTGACGGTGGTATTGCTCGTAATCGGCTTGATCATGGCAGGCATCGCCCGCCAAGTGAAGATCTACGCCGGCGAGCAAAAACTGACAGCCTATGCCGAGCAGCTCAAAACCTTGGGCAATGCAGCCAATGCCTATGCATCGAGATACTTCAACGAGATAAGCACTGCCAAGCCGATTCCTTGCAGTACCTGTGTAGGCGGCCAAGTGGCGACGAACGAACAGCCAACCATGGAGGAATTACAAAACCTCGGCTTTCTGCCTCCAGGATTTCTCGCTTGTCCCATATTCCGTACGCCATGCGGCGCCGGCAATAACTTCGAAGTGCGGGTACGCCAAGCCAATAGCAGTCTTCAGGTCGTTGCTTACGACCCTCAGGCCGTGCCAGACGTCACGAGCAACAAGAGTGCCAGTGCCGATGCGCAAACCGTTCTTGCACAAATGGGTTTTCTGGGCGGGATAGTCCAAGAAGTGGCTCCGGGCAAGTTCACTTACGTTCGTAAAAATCAAAACAATATCCCGGACACGATCGCCAACACTGTTTTCAACAACAAAATCCCGCCGGTAAATTCAGTTGGATACTGGGCCAATTATGACAGTCAAGCTTGGTCCGCTTACCTCCGCCGGGATGGCAGCGACACGATGCTTGGATCTTTGAAGATGGGCGGCAACGACATTGAAGGTGCCAAGGGCATCAGCGCAACAGCGAACATCACGACGACGGAGGGTGGTATCGCTGTCGGCAAAAACATTACCCCCTCGGCTGGCGACATCAAAGCCGGCAACAGTGTTACAGCCGTCGATACGGTTCAAGCCGGAAATACCCTGATGGCGGGGGCCGGTGGCGTGAATTCCAAAGGACACATCACAACGACGGAAGGCGGTATTGCTGCAGGCGTTCCGGCCACCAAGGGCGACATAAAGGCGGGAAACAGCATCACGGCGGGAGATACCGTTCAAGCAGGAAATACTGTGATGGCAGGCGCTGGCGGGGTCAGTTCACAAGGCAACATCAGGTCTACAAATGGCGGCATCGCTGCAGGGACTAGCGTCGCTGTATCCGCTGGAGAAATCAAGGCTGCAGGCGCAGTCGAAGGAAAAGAATTGTCGTCCACGCTGGGCAGGCTGAAATTGCCTCCCCAAGGTGCTACTCCAGGAGCGCCCTGCCAGAGTTCGGAGACCAACATTATTACGACGAGCGTGAATCAAGAAACGCTAATGTGCGACGGTAGTGTGTGGAGATCGACCAAAGATCTGCAATATTTCACAGTGGATGTATCAGTCGAACCGGGAAGCACAGGGAAGATTGTGCAAGTTGCAGATAGCTCTTGGAAAGTATGTGCTGTAGCAGGGCTAAGCGCATATGGAGGCGATCCCGATTCAGGAAAAGCTAACGAGCCTGTGATGATTTACCAAAATACTAGTAACAAAAACTGGTACGTAGAAATCTCTAGAGTGCTTTGGAACAACAAAACGAGAATTACATGCTTTAAGTAAAGCCGATGGAGGTGGTAACTGGCACCTCCAGTTGTTCAGCTTCTTTCAGAGTGGTCGAAAAAGTATGAAAGCTATTGCTCTTTCGCTTCTTGGTAAGCCGAATACAGTCCTTTAAAGACCTGACCCGGCCGACCGTCGCCAATCACCTCGCCGTCCAAGGTCACCACGGGCAAAATCTCCTTGGATGCCGAGGTCAGCATCACCTCATCAGCAGCAAACACTTCCTCGCGCGAAATGCGGCGGGCTTCGAAAGGGATGCCCGCCGCTGCGCACAATTCTTCCAGCAAGCCGTAGCGTATGCCTTCCAGGATGAGATTGTTCTTGGGCGGTGCCATCAGCTTGCCATCCTTGACGATCCACACGTTGGAGGCCGAGGCCTCGGTGAGATAGCCGTCGCGGAACTGGATGGTTTCGGTGGCGCCGTGTTCGGCCGCATGCTGGGCGGCGAGCACGTTGCCGAGCAGGGAGGTGGACTTGATCTCGCAATGCAGCCAGCGCTTGTCTTCCATCGAGACGCAGGCCACGCCCTTTTCGCGCGCCTCCGCCGGCGGCAGCACCAGCGGGTTGGTCATGATGAAGACGGTCGGCGTCATCTCGGTCGGGAAGGCGTGGGCGCGCTTGGCGACGCCGCGGGTGACTTGCAGGTAGATGAGCTGGTCGTCGGCCGGATGGGCATCCATGATCTTCTGGACGAGCGCGCGCCATTCCTCCTCGCTGTGAGGATTCGGGATGCCGATCGCCGCCAGGCTGCGGAACAGGCGCGCCAGGTGCTGCTGTTCGCGAAAGGGCTTGCGGGCATAGACCGGCACCACTTCATACACCCCGTCGCCGAAGATGAAGCCGCGGTCCAGCACCGGGATGCGGGCTTCGGACAGCGGCGTCATCTCGCCGTTCAAATAAACCAGCGGATCGCTGACGGAGGTGGCTTGGCTCATGGGTGGTTTCCTGCGAAAAAGAGAAAGAGAAGTCCGGCCCCAAAGTGACTTGTCCGAGGCCAGAAAGTACTGCTGGCATTTTGTCACAGGCATGGGCGGAAGGTTATGCAAAAAACGTATGGGTGGAAAACGAGTGCCACAAATGAAAACCGGCGCATCGCGCCGGTTCGTTCGCTGCTTCAATCAACCCGGTCTCAGGTCATGCTGCATGCTCATTTCAGCATCAGTCTTAGAGAGTCCCAGGCCCGGCCGAAGATGGTGGCCTGATTCACCTGTTCCAATGCGACCACCGGCAGCTCGGTCAGCAGTTTGCCATCCACCACCATCTTCAGCGTGCCGACCCGGCTGTTTTCGGCCACCGGCGCCACCAGCGGATCCTTGCGTTCCAGCACCGGCTTCATCTTCTCCAGCACGCCCTTCGGCACGGTGACGAAGATATCGCGGGTGAAGCCGATCTTCACCTGACCTTGCGCGCCTTTCCAGACTTCCGGCGTGGCCACCGCCTGGCCCTTGGCATACAGCTTCACCGTGTCGAAATTCTGGAAGCCCCAGTTCAGCAGCTTCTGGCTTTCCTGGGCGCGCATCTGGTCGGACGGCGCGCCCAGGACCACCGAGATGAGACGGCGTTCCCCGCCGACGCTGGGACGCTTGGCGGAGGCGATCAGGCAATAGCCGGCGGCGGCGGTGTGGCCGGTCTTCATGCCGTCCACCGTCGGGTCTTGCCACAGCAGGCGGTTGCGGTTGGGCTGGGTAATCTTGTTGTAGGTGAACTGCCGGGTGGCGTAAATCTTGTAGTAGTCGGGATGGTCGCTGACGAGGCGCGCGGCAAGCGTCGCCAGATCGGCGGCGGTGGAGTAGTTGCCGGGATGCGGCAAGCCATGGGAGTTGGCGAAGCGGGTGTTCTTCATGCCCATGCGCTCCGCTTCCCGGTTCATCAGCGTGACGAAGGCTTCCTCGCTGCCGGCCACCGCCTCGGCCAGCGCCACTGCCGCATCGTTGCCGGACTGGACGATCAGGCCGTACAGCAGGTCTTCCACCTTCACCGGCGTGGCCGGGTCGATGAACATCTTGGAACTGCCCGCATCGACCTTCCAGGCGCGCACCGACACGGTGACCATCTGCTGCGGGTCGAGCCGCTTTTCCTTGATGGCGGAGAAGGCGAGGTAGGCGGTCATGAGCTTGGTGAGCGATGCCGGCTCGACGCGCATGCCGGGATCCTGGGACGCGAGAACCTGATTGCTGGTGGCATCCAGCAGCAGCCAGGACCGGGCAGCGACGGCAGGTGCCGGCAATATCTGCGCCAAGGCGGCGGAAAGGGGCAGAAAGCACGCCAGAAGGAGAGCGGCCAGCGCCGTAATGGGATTTCTCATTTTTTGAACACTTTGGTAGCCGCAGCGGAGTTGCTGATGGGGGCGGCAGGCGCCGGACGCGCCTGAAGACATCGGAATTATAGAGGGACGCCGCCGCGCCATAGCGGCTGGAAACATGCGGATACCAATGAAAAGCACGACGCTGGCCGCAGCTGGCAGGAATGCCTTGGCACGGCATCCGATGCCGCGCCGGCTGACGGCAAGCGCTCTCGCCACGGATGGCGCAACGCCGCAGCCATGCGGATCAGCGGTGCCACATCTCCACGATGAGGTTCTTGATGTGGTGCAGGCGGCGATGGAAGAAGTGGTCGGCGCCGGGGATCACGATCACCGGCAGGTCCTGCGGCCGCGCCCAGTCGAGCGCGTCGGCCAGCGTGATGGTGTCGTCCTGCTCGCCGTGGATGACGATGCTGTTGGACGGCACCGTCGGCAGCGGCCACTTGCGCGCCGCGCTGCCGACCATGATCAGGCGCTCCGCCGGCCGCCCCTGTTCCTCGAGGCGCTTCTGCAGCGAAGCCTGGACGAAGGTGCCGAAGGAAAAGCCCGACAACGCCACCGGCACGTCCGGATAGCGCTGTGCCATGTGATCGAGCAGCAAGGCCATGTCGTCGGTCTCGCCCTGGCCGGCGTCGTGCACGCCGGCGGATTCGCCGACGCCGCGGAAGTTCATGCGCGCGGCGGCATAGCCGAGGGCGACGAAGGCCCGCGCCAGCGTTTGCGCCACCTTGTTGTCCATGGTGCCGCCGTAGAGCGGATGCGGATGCGCCACCAGGCCGATGCCGCGCACCATGCCGTCAGCCGGCAGGTCGAGCGCGCATTCGATATTGCCGGCGGCGCCGGTGAGGGAAAAGCGTTGGGTTTGTGCGTTCATGCGGCGATTCAGATCTTCAGTCGTTCCACGACCTTGCCGCCTACCAGGTGCTCGTCGATGATCTCGTCGATATCGTGCTGGTCGATATAGGTGTACCAGGTGCCTTCGGGGTAGACGACGAGGACCGGCCCTTCCTCGCAGCGGTCGAGGCAGCCGGCCTTGTTGATGCGCACCTTGCCTTCGCCGCTCAGGCCGAGTTCCTTGACGCGGCGCTTGGCATGCTCCTGCGCCGACTTGGCGCCGCGGTTCATGCAGCAGGGGCGGCCGCCTTCGTCGCGCTGGTTCATGCAAAAGAACACATGGTGTTGGTAGTACGGCTTGTCGCTCATGATGTCGGTCTCGGGCAAAACGAGATCATACACCTGGCTCAATTCCGCTTCAGGCGCTGCGCCGGGTAGAACAGGAAAGCGAGCGCGAAGAATGGCCATGCGAAGGACAGGAACTGCGCCGCGCCGTTGAAATTGAGAAATTTGCCCTGGCTCCATGCTTGCAGCGACAGCGTGAAATAGGGATTGGTCGGCACCACGTTGGCGATCGCCACCCCGAGCAGCAGGCTCATGACCGCGAGCCGGCGCTGTGCCGCGGCCGGCGCCGCCGACAGGCCGAACACCATCATGGCGCCGATCAGCAAGCCGCCCTGTGCGCCCGGCGTGAGCCAGGCGAAGGCATGCTCGGGCGCGAACACCAGGGCGCTGGCGAGCGACTTCACGGTGAGCGCGGCCGCGATGAGTCCGAGCACCAGCGCCGCCTTCGGTGCCGGCTTGCGCAGCGTGGACAGCAGCGTGAGCGCCGCGCCGGTGCAGCCGAGGCTGGTGATCAGGGTTTCCGCCATCCAGTATTGCTGCACGCTGAGTTGAGCATCGCGCAGCAGCATCGCGGCCAGGTCGACCGGCCTTTCCAGCCATTGGGTGAGCCAGTCCGACAGTGTCGCCAGCATCTGGCCGTGGCCGAACAGGTAACCCCGCGGATAAATCTGGGCCATCGGCCAGAGCGCCATCACGATCAAGCCCGCGCCGGCATGGGGCGCGAACCATTCGCTGCGCAGGCGCAGCAGCCGGCTGCGTTCCATCAGCAGCGGCGACAGCAGTCCGCCGCCGATGGCACCGGCCAGTCCGCCGCCGGCGTTGAGCAGCAGGTCGAGATTGGAAGATACCCGGCTGGGCAGGTAGGTCTGGCCGGCTTCCATCAGCGCCGACAACAGCGTGCAGCAGATGAAGCCGAGACCGACCGCACCAATGCCGCGCAGGCGCGGATGGACGGCAAACACGAACAGCGCGCCGAGCGGCATGTAGCCCACCACGTTGGCCAGCAGGTCGAATCCGCTCCAGTAATAGGGCAGCGGCGCGGACAGGAAACCCCAGGGCGGCAGCCCCTTGTTCTGCCAGCCGGAGAAGGGATACCAGCTCGCGTACACCACCAGCGCCAGATACGCGAACAGGCCGGCCCGGGCGAAGGGATAGCCGGAGACATTGCTTTGCGCAGGCACGCCGCCGCTGGCATTGGACATGTTGATCGACATGGAAGTGAAGCCGGCCTGGCCGGCGCAAATTCGAAAACCGGGCGATGCATTCACGACAGGGCCGCCCTGGCCTGGGTGATTCTATCAAGCGCCGTCGTCCGTCCCGCTTTCGAATGCGGATGCGCTTGCCGTCAGATCCAAAAGCGTTCAGCATCATGCGACGGTTGACGCCGCTGCCGTTACAATGCGGCGGCGCCTTTCATCCCTGTTTCCACGATGACTTCCTTGCTTGATTCAACCGCCGTCGCCGCCCTGCTGCGCGAGCCGGCCAGCGCCATCGACGTGCGCGTGGTGGCGCAGACCGGTTCCACCAATGCCGACCTGATCGCCGCAGTCGGCGGCTTCACCTCGCCGGTACTGTTGGCGGCGGAGCATCAGACCGCCGGCCGCGGACGTGCCGGCCGCACCTGGCATTCGGCGCCGGGCGGCTCGCTTGCCTTCTCGCTGGCCTGGCGCTTCGCCCGGCCGCTCGCCGCGCTGGTGGGCCTGCCGCTGGCCGTCGGCGTGGCGGTGGCCGAGGCGCTGGCGATGTTCGAACTGACGGTGCAGCTGAAGTGGCCCAACGACGTGCTTTACGAGGAACGCAAGCTGGGCGGCATCCTGGTCGAAAGCCGCGACGTCAGCGATGCCGGCGCGCCCGGCTGCTGGGCGGTGATCGGCATCGGGCTGAACCTGGCGCTGCCGCGAGAATTGGAGGCGGCGATCGACCGGCCGGTGGCGAGCGTGCCCTGGCTGGCCGCGCTGGACCGCAACCTGCTGCTCGCCACCCTGGCCAACAGCCTGGCGCAGGTGCTGGTCCAGTTCGAGCAGCATGGCTTCCCCGCCCTTCAGCAGCGCTGGAATGCGCTGCACGCCTGGCGCGGGCGCGAAGTGGCCCTGCTCGACCAGGGAAAGGTGCTGCAGCAGGGCGTGGCCGTCGGCGTCGATGGCCAGGGCTGCCTGCTCATCGATACGCCGCAGGGACGACGCGCGGTGATGTCGGGTGACGTCTCGCTGCGCGAGGTGGGCGCATGAGCATGCTGCTGCTAATCGATGCCGGCAATACCCGGGTCAAATGGGCGCTGCTGCCGCTGGCCGGGATGGCGGAGCGGCCGCTGGGCGACTGGAGCAGCAGCGGCCATGCGCTGCATGCCGAGGTGCCGTCTCTGGTTCAGGCATGGCGCGGGCGCGGCATCAGCCGCGTGCTGGCTTCCAACGTCGCCGGTGCGGCGATGCGCGAGCGCCTGCAGGCCGCGGTGGATGAGGCGAATAAAGGCGGGCCGCCCACGCCGGTTGCGTGGTTTTCCTCCCGGGCTCGCCTGGCCGGTGTCGTCAACCGGTATCGCAATCCGGCTCAGCTCGGCTGCGACCGCTTTGCCTCCGCCATCGGCGCCCATGCGCTGTACCCGGACGAGCCGCTGGTGGTCGCCACCTGCGGCACCGCCACCACGGTCGACGCGGTGACCGCCGACGGCGCCTTCCTCGGCGGCATGATCCTGCCGGGCCTTGGGCTGATGGCCAGTTCGCTGGCCAGGAACACCGCCCAGCTGCCCGAGGTGGCGGAACATCTCGCCGACGACCAGCCCTTTGCCGACCATACCGATGCCGCGATCGTCAGCGGCTGCCTCGCCGCCCAGGCCGGCGCCATTGAGCGCGGCGTCAAGGCGCACCAGCAGATGGCGGGCGGACGCCCGGTGCGCTGCCTGCTCTCGGGCGGCGCAGCAACGCTGATCCAGCCGCATCTGGCGGTTCCCGCCACCCGGGTGGATAATCTGGTGCTGATCGGCCTTCAAGCCGTCGCCCGTGACGACAAGCCATGCTGAAATTCTTCTTCTGGATCCTGCTCATTGCCAATGCCGGTCTGCTCGCCTACCAGCAGGGCTGGCTCGGCAGCGCCGCCGAAAAGCGTGAACCGGCCCGGCTGAACAACCAGCTCAATGCCGACCGCATTCGCCTGCTGCGGTCGGGTTCAGCTTCCGCTGGTTCCGGAGATGACGAACCGACAGTCGCCAAAAGTGCGGCATCGGGCATTGCGGCGGTCGCCGCCAGGGCGCCGGCCGTCACCGCGCAAGCTCCGGCGCCAGCAGCTACGCCAGCTGCCTCGCCGGCCACCGCGCCGGCGGCTTCCGAAAGCGCCGCGCCGGTCAAGCCGCCAAAGGCTGTGGTGGCCGATGCCGGCAAGCCGGCTGCATCCCCGACGGCTTCGAATAACGTCGCCTGCGTCGAAGTCGGCAATTTCACCGCCGAGGAAGCACGTCGCTTCGAAGCCAGTCTGGCCAGCCTGACGCTCGGTCCGCATCTCAGCCGGCACCCGGTGCAGGAACTGGCCAGCCACATGGTCTACATCCCGTCGCAGGGCAGCAAGGAAGGGGCGGAGCGCAAGACCGCCGAGCTGCGCCGCCTCGGCATCAATGACTTTTTTGTCATCCAGGATAATTCCGAACAGCGCTGGGGCATCTCGCTCGGCGTCTTCCGCACCGACGAGGCGGCCCGCATTTTCCTCGGCCAGCTCAATCAGAAGGGCGTGCGCACCGCCCGCATCGGCACCCGGCAGGTCCGGGCCAGCATGAACGTTTTCCGCCTGCGCGACATCGATGCCGAGACCCGCGCCGCCGTCGACCGCCTGCGCGCGGGTTTTGGCGGCAAGGAACTGCGCGACTGCATCGACATCTGACGCGAGCATCGGCGGCGCGGCCGGAACGCCCGGACGGCGTCGTTGTCATTTTCATCAAGCCTGCGGAGACCGCCGGATACGCCGGCCAAAGCCGCGAAAAACCCTTTCTTTCCCTGTAAAATCGCGAAACTTTCTTTTCAGGACCTGCCATGACCGTTTCACCCGAACTCATCAACGACCTCACCGGCGTCGCCCCGCAGATCAAGGCGGAGATTCTGGCCGAGGCGTTGCCTTACATCCGCAAGTTTCATGGCAAGACCATCGTCGTGAAGTACGGCGGCAACGCCATGACCGAGGAGCGCCTCAAGCACGGCTTCGCGCGCGACGTCATCCTTCTCAAACTGGTCGGCATGAACCCGGTGGTGGTGCACGGCGGCGGTCCGCAGATCGACAATGCGCTGAAGAAGATCGGCAAGCAGGGCACCTTCGTGCAGGGCATGCGCATCACCGACGAGGAGACCATGGAAGTGGTGGAGTGGGTGCTGGGCGGCGAGGTGCAGCAGGACATCGTCATGCTGATCAACCACTACGGCGGCCAGGCGGTGGGCCTGACCGGCAAGGACGGCGGCCTGATCCGCGCCCGCAAGATGGAAATGCCGGACAAGGAGAATCCCGGCCGGTTCATCGACATCGGCTTCGTCGGCGAGATCGAGGCGATCAACCCGGCGGTGGTGAAGGCGCTGCAGGACGACGCCTTCATTCCCATCATTTCCCCGATCGGCTTCGGTGTCGACGGCCAGGCCTACAACATCAACGCCGACCTCGTCGCCGGCAAGATCGCCGAAATCCTGAAGGCCGAGAAGCTGATCATGATGACCAACATCCCCGGCGTGATGGACAAGCAGGGCAACCTGCTGACCGACCTGTCGGCGCGCGAGATCGACGAGATGTTCGCCGACGGCACCATCTCCGGCGGCATGCTGCCCAAGATCTCTTCCGCGCTGGATGCCGCCAAGTCGGGCGTCAACACCGTGCACATCATCGATGGCCGCATCGAGCATTCCCTGCTGCTGGAAGTGCTGACCGAGCAGGCTTTCGGCACCATGATCCGTTCCCACTAAGCGCCGTATCCTTCCCTCCCGCCCGCGGCGCCTGAGGGTGCCGCGGCGCTTCAACGGGCTGCCCCGATGTCCAAGCCGGTCTGGTTGTTCGACCTCGACAATACGCTGCATAACGCTTCCCACGCTATCTTCCCGGCGATCAACGCCAACATGAACGCCTATATCGCCGGCGTCCTGCGCGCCGCCGGCATGCCGGACGACGCGGCGGCGGTGAATGCCGCCCGCATCGGCTACCTGCGGCGCTACGGGGCGACGCTGCTCGGCATGGTGCGGCATCACGGCGTGCGCGCGGAAGAATTTCTTCGGGAAGCGCATCGCTTCGACGACCTGCGGGTCATGATCCGGGCCGAGCGCGGCCTCGGACGGCTGCTGCGGCGGCTGCCGGGCCGCAAGGTCCTGCTCACCAACGGCCCGCGCCGCTATGCCCACGAGGTGCTGCGCCATCTCGGCCTGCACCGGCATTTCGCGCGCCACATCCCGATCGAGGCAATGCAGGTGCACCGCCAGCTGCGTCCCAAGCCGTCGCGCGCCCTGCTGCGCAAGATCCTGGCGCGGGAAGGCATCGCCGCCCGCGACTGCATCCTGGTGGAGGATACGGTGGACAACCTGAGGGCGGCGCGGGCGCTGCGCATGCGCACCGTCTGGGTCACCCAGTATCTCGCCCAGGGCCCTCATGCCGCCGAGCGCGGCCTGCCGACATTGCGCGGACGTTCCGCTGGCGTCGATGTCAAAGTAAAATCGGTTTTACAGCTGCCTCGCAGCTTGCATCGATTACGTGGCATGGGAAAACATGGCGACGACAAAACCGGGTGAACGCAAGCTGCAAATCCTTCAAACCTTGGCCTCCATGCTGGAGCAGCCGAGCAGTGAAAAAATTACCACCGCCGCCCTGGCGCAGCGGCTGGACGTATCCGAGGCGGCGCTGTACCGCCACTTCGCGAGCAAGGCCCAGATGTTCGAGGGCCTGATCGAATTCATCGAATCCACCGTCTTCAGCCTCATCAACCAGATATCGGAGCAGCAGGAAAACGGACTGCTCCAGGCCCAGGCCATCGTCGCCATGCTGCTCGGCTTCGCCGAACGCAATCCCGGCATGACGCGCGTGCTGATCGGCGACGCCCTGGTGCACGAGAACGAACGGCTGCAGCAGCGCATGAACCAGTTCGTCGAGCGGGTGGAGATGGCGCTGCGCCAGTCGCTGCGGCTGGCCGCCAGCCAGGGCCATTGCAGCGAGGCGGAAGCCGCGCTGCGCGCGAGCATGATCACCAGCCTGGTGATCGGCCGCTGGCACCGCTATGCCAAGACCGGCTTTCGCCACAGCCCGGCCGAGCACGCGCAGGCGCAGATCGGCATGCTGCTGGCCTGACCGACGCCCTCTCCATTCCCATCGGTTCAGCCTGTCAGCCTTGACAGGCGTATTGGCTGGTTCCCTGGATTAGCCTAGTCCGGCTCGAAGTCCGGACGGCTCGCTTCCCGAGGCGGGATGTCGCCGGCCGGGAGGCGTTGCGCCTCGTTTCCCATTCGGACCCGCATGCTTTACCCGGCGGCTCGGTCCGATTCGATGTTTGCTGCTCCGCCTCAACCCGAACGACGGAGCGCCCATGACCTCACTTCTACGCTAGCCCCGCTTGCCATGGTTGCCAATACCGGAGTCAGCATTTTCTTTGACGGCGTGTGCCCTTTCTGTCACGCCTATGTCCGCCTGCTGCGGCTGCGCGAGGTTTTCGCGCCGGTGCGGTTGATCGACATACGCGCCATGCCGGAACTCGCCGAAGGCTTGATGCAGGCCGGTTACGACCTGGAGCAGGGAATGCTGGTGCTGATCGGGGACGCCGCCTACTACGGCGCCGATGCGATGCATGCACTCGCGCTGCTGTCCGAGCCCCGCCGCCGGCTGAACTGCCTGCACCGCCTGTTGCGCTGCGCGTGCCGGGTTGGCCTGCTCCATCCGATGTTCAGGCTGGGTCGCCGGATGGCCCTGCGGCTGTGCCGGCCGCGCACTTCCTGATCCGCAGTCCGCCGGCCTGCGCCCGCCGGTTTTCCCTGCGGCGGAGGGAAAAGCTCAGTACACTGCGGCTCTTTGCCACTCGCACCGCGCCATGCCGTCTCCGCGAACCCTGCCCTTGCTGGCCTTCTTTTCCCTGCTCGCCGGCGGCATGGCCATCGGCTTCGCCGGCATCCTGATGCGGCTCTCCGACGTCAACCCGATCGCATCGGCCTTCTGGCGCATGGCGCTGGCCGCGCCTTTGCTGTGGCTATGGGCATGGCGCAGCCGGGACGGCGACGCCGCTGCCGGCAAGCGCCTCGACTTCAGCCTGGGCCTGCTGCTGTCCGGCCTGTACTTCGCCGGCGACATGAGCATGTGGCACCTGTCGCTGCATATGACCACGGTGGCCAATGCAACGCTGCTGTCCAATTTCGCGCCCATCTTCATCGCCGTCTGGCTTTGGCTGGCTTACCGGCTGCGCTTCAGCCGTCTCTTCCTCGCCGGGATGGGGCTGGCGACTGCCGGGGCGATCCTGCTGGTGGGCGGCACGGCGGACCCTGCCGACGGTAATGGCGGCGGCCATCTACTCGGCGATGCCCTCGGGCTGGGCAGCGCCGTGTTCTATGCCGCCTACCAGCTCGTGATCAAGCAATCCCGCGAAACCTACTCCACCGCCCGGCTGATGGCCTGGAGCACGACCATCACCGGCGCTGCCTTGCTGCCGCTGGCCTGGGCTTCCTCCGGCAATCTGCTTCCCGCTTCGGCCATCGGCTGGCTGCCGCTGCTCGGCCTTGCCCTGGTGGCGCAGATCGGCGGCCAGACCGTAATTGCCTATGCGCTGGCGCATCTGCCGGCGGCGCTCGGCTCGGTCAGCCTGCTGATTCAGCCGCTGACGGCCGCCATTGCCGCCTGGCTGATCTTCGGCGAAGCGGTCATGCCGCTGCAGATGGCCGGCGGCGCCCTGCTGTTGTGCGGCATCTGGCTGGCCAAGCGCGGCAGCTGACATCCCTCGGCGTCAGCCGGGTTTTCCTCCGCGCGCCAGTTGCGCTGGATGCTCCGCTGCGGGGCCGGACCGGAGCACCAGGGCCATCGCCGCCAGTACCAGCGCGCCGCCGGCCAGCGTCGGCGGCCGCACCGCTTCTCCCAGAAAGATCACGCCCCAGGCCATGCTGAACAAGGGAATCAGGAAGGACGCCGTCATGGCCCGGGTCGGCCCCACTTTGACGATCAGCGGAATGAACAGCGCCTGGGCGAGTCCCGAAGACAGCAGCGCCAGACCGGCGATGCAGCCCAGCGCGAGGGGCGACGGCATGGGAATCGGCAAAGCCAGCGGCAGGGCCGGCAGCATCATGGCGCCGCCCATCACCAGCGAGCCGGATGCCATCGCGATCGGATGCACGCCGCCGGGTACGCCGGTCTTCTTGACGATGATGCTCGACAGCGCGTAGCTCGCCGCCGCCGCAAGGCAGGCGCCAACGGCGAGGAGCACCGGGGCGGTCAGGCGCAGCGTGCCGGCGCCGACCAGGATGGCGACGCCGGCAATGCCCAGCATCAGCCCGGCCAGCTTGGGCAGCGTCATGCGTTCTCCCAGCCACCAGGCCGAAAACAACGCGCCAAACAGCGGCGCGGTGGCGTTCAGCACCGCCGAATGCGCTGCCGGCAGATGCAGGGCGGCGAAGGAAAAACAGCTGAAGGGGATGGCGCAGGCGAACAGGCCGACCAGCGCGAAAGGGCGCAGGTGGCGCCGCCATTGCATCGGCGCCCGGGTCAGCAGGGCGAAGCCGAACAGCGCCGCGCCGGCAATGACTATGCGCAGCATCGCCGTCAGCAGCGGGCCGAGTTCCGGCACGGCGATGCGCAGAAAGATGAAGGAGCCGCCCCAGATGGCAGAAAGGAAAACTAGCTTGACGATATCGGCGGCGCGCATGGCGTCTGATGCGGCGGGGCAGCGGAATGAGAGAGCCGCTGATTCTACACCCGGGGGCCGGGCGGGATTTGCCGCGGCGCACGGGCGTCACTTCTGCTTACAATCGGATGATTCCGCACAGTTTGCCATCAGGAGCATGTCATGCCCGATACCGCCAAGATCGTCCTGCTCGCCGGCGCCACCGGCCTGATCGGCAGCCACTGCCTGCGCCTGCTGGCCGAAGATCCCGGTGTGCGCGAAGTCCGGGCGCTGACGCGCCGGCCACTAAAGAACTTGGCGGGAGGCGGCAAGGTGCGGGCATGCATGGTCGATTTCGATCATCTCGACCGCCATGCCGGCGAGTTCGATGCCGATGCCGTCATCTGCGCGCTCGGCACCACCCTGCGCGCCGCCGGATCGCGGCCGGCCTTCCGGCGGGTGGACCATGACTATCCGCTGGCGCTCGCCAGGGCGGCCCGGGCCCGCGGCGCACGGCACTTCCTGCTGGTCAGCGCCGCTGGTGCCGATCCGCGCTCAATGATTTTCTACAACCGGGTCAAGGGCGAACTGGAGCAGGCATTGCGCGCCCTCGATTTTCCTTCCCTGACCATCGTCCGGCCGTCGCTGCTGCTCGGCGAGCGCAGCGAACACCGGCCGGGCGAGGAATGGGCCAAGCGCTTCGGCTGGCTGTTGCCGTCGCCCTGGAAGCCGATCGAGGCGGCCGCCGTCGCGGCGGCGCTGGTGCGCGCGATGCATGCGGCGGCGCCCGGCGTCGCCATCCTGGAGAACCGGGCCTTGCGCCAGTCGGCTCAGCGGCTCTAGCGGCTCAGCGCTTCCATCTCGCGGTAGAGGTCGGCCTTGCCCTCGAAGCCGATGCCCGGCAGGTCGGGCAGGGTGACGTAGCTGTTCTCCACCCTGACGCCATCCGGGAAGCCGCCGAAGGGCTGGAACAGATCGGGGTAGGATTCGTTGCCGCCGAGGCCGAGGCCGGCCGCGATGTTGAGCGACATCTGGTGGCCGCCGTGCGGGATGCAGCGGTTCGGCGACCAGCCGTGCGCATGCAGCATGTCGAGGGTGCGCAGATACTCCACCAGGCCGTAGCTGAGCGCGCAGTCGAACTGCAGCCAGTCGCGGTCGGGGCGCATGCCACCGTAGCGGACCAGGTTGCGCGCATCCTGCATCGAGAACAGATTCTCGCCGGTGGCCATCGGCTTGTCGTAGTAATTGCGCAGCATCGCCTGCAATTCGAAGTCGAGCGGGTCGCCGGCTTCCTCGTACCAGAACAGGTCGTACTGCGACAGGGCCTTGGCATAGGCGATGGCGGTATCCATGTCGAAGCGGCCGTTGGCATCCACGCACAGCTTCTGGCCATCCTGCAGCACGGAGAGCACGGCGTCGATGCGGCGCAGGTCCTCGTCCAGCGAGGCGCCGCCGATCTTCTTCTTCACCACGCTGTAGCCGCGATCGAGATAGCTGCGCATCTCGTCCTTCAAGGCGTCCAGATTCTGGCCCGGATGATAGTAGCCGCCGGCGGCATACACGAACACCTTGCGGTTCGGCTGGCCGTTGCCGTAGCGCTCGGCCAGCAGCTGGAACAGCGGCTTGTCGGCGATCTTCGCCGTCGCGTCCCAGACCGCCATGTCGATGGTGCCGATGGCCACCGACCGCTCGCCATGGCCGCCCGGCTTCTCGTTGGTGAACATGCAATCCCAGATCTTGTGCGGATCGAGATTCGTGCCGGCATCGTCCAGCAGGGAGTCGGGCTTGGCCGCCATGATGCGCGGAATGAAGCGCTCGCGCATCAGATTCCCCTGGCCATAGCGGCCGTTGGAATTGAAGCCGTAGCCGACCACCGGCTTGCCGTTGCGGACCACGTCGGTGATCACCGCCACCAGGCTCAGCGTCATTTTGCTGAAATCGATGTAGGCATTGCGGATGGAGGAGCTGATGGGCAGGGTCTTTTCCCGGATTTCGACGATCTTCATGACAACACCTTTCTTGGATTCATCGCGCCGTCGGCGCATGCGAGTGGCATAGATTAGCCCAGGTATCGCGGCCTATAATTCACTTCCCGGAAAACCATTATTAACTCAAGGTGAAAAGCGATATTGCCTCGGAACTCAGCTTTTTCGTCCTGCTGGCCCGCAAGGGCAGCCTGTCGGCGGTGGCGCGGGAACTCGACATCACGCCGCCGGCGGCGACCAAGCGCCTGGCGCAGATGGAACGGCGGCTCGGCGTGCGCCTGGTGAACCGCACCACCCGCCGCATCAGCCTGACCGATGAAGGCGAGCGCTACCTTGCCCAGGCCGGCGCGATCCTGGCCGCCATCCGCGAGATGGAGGAGTCGGTCAGCGGCGGCCGCGACGAGCCGCGCGGCCTGCTGCGGGTGAATGCCACGCTCGGCTTCGGCCGCACCACCATTGCGCCGCTGGTGTCAGGCTTCGCCCGGCGCTATCCGGAGGTGGAAGTGCAATTGCAGCTGACCGACCGGCCGATCAACCTGGTGGAGGAAGCTTTCGATCTCGGCATCCGCTTCGGCGAGCTGCCGGACACGCGGCTCACCGCGCGCCGCATCATGTCGAACCGGCGCTTCCTGTGCGCGGCGCCGAGCTATCTGCGCAGGCATGGCGAGCCGCAGACGCCGGCCGACCTCGCAGATCACTGCTGCATCCTCCATCGCCAGAACGATGAAGCCCATGGCGTCTGGCGCCTGACGCGCAACCGCCGCAGCCACAGCGTCAAGGTGTCCGGCATGTTGTCGAGCAATGACGGCGACGTAGTGCTCGGCTGGGCGCTGGAAGGACATGGCATCCTGCTGCGCTCCGAATGGGATGCGGCCAAGTACCTCCAGACCGGGCGTCTGCAGGTGGTGCTGAAGGACTATCAGCCGGCGCCGGCCGACCTGTTCGTCTACTATCCAAGCCGGCAGCATCTGCCGGCCAAGGTGCGGGTCTTCATCGACTTTCTCGCCTCCCAGCTTGGCGATGGCAACGGGCGCAAGCGGTCTGCTGCCTGATCCCATGAATGCGTGAGAAGCGCCGCGCCCGTCTGCCAAATGGCATATGGACGTTCGCCGGCCGCGCCACCAATAATCCTTGAACGCGCCCGGGCGCCCTGGTCGGCCCGGCATCCGCCCTCTCATGCGTTCAAGGCACCCATGAACAAGCGCATCTCACGTCTGGTCACCATCGGCTTCGCCTTGATGCTGCTGCTCGGGATCGCGGGCAGCGTCTTTCTCGGCTACCAGCTTCAACTCGGCAAGGAATACGCCAAGCACAACCGTTTCCTGGTGCAGAAAGTGGGCGTGCCGCTGTACCGGGCGCGCCATGAATTCATGGTGCGCGGCCAGGAGGTGGCGGCCGCGCTGATCGTTCCCCTGGCCGACGTCCGCCATCAGGCGCGGCGCGATCAGATGCGCCAGGCAGGCGAGCGGGCTCGGGCTTATCTCCATGCTGCGCTGGCGTCGGCGCCCACCGACGCCATACGTGACCGCATCCACATCCTGATGCTGCATGATCAGCAGGTCACGATGCCGCTGGCGGAGGAAATTCTGGCCGCGGGTTCTTCCAATGCCGACCGTGCCCGCGGCACGTACGATCAACGCTACCTGGACGCGCAACGGCGCAGCCTGGAGTTGATGGACGCGGCGCTGGAGCCGGTCAGCCGGGAAGCTGATCGCCTGGAACGCCAGGCGCTGGAGCGGTTCGACGATTCACACATGCCGGGCATCGCCACCGTGATGCTGCTCTGCGTCGGCGGTGTGCTGGTCGCCGTCTTCGTGCGGCGCGCCGTCTGCCGGCTGATGCAGCAGGCAAACCAGGCAACCCAGGAAATCCACGACCTGGCCGAGCTGTCGTTCGACGTCATCTGCACCCTGGACGAACAGGGCAAGTTCCGTAGCGTGAGCGGCGCCTTCGAACGGATATGGGGCTACGCGCCGGAGGAACTGGTCGGCACTTCCGGCCTGATCCATGTGCATCCCGATGAACGCGCAACGGCGAAGAAGGCAATCGCCGCAGTCGTCAGCGGCGGCGCACTCACCAACCAGCGCGGCCGCTTCATTCGGAAAGACGGTCAAACCATTTTCATGAAGTGGTCCGCCCGCTGGGTCGCGAGCCAGCGCCGGATTTTTTGCGTGGCGCAGGATGTCACCGCCGCTACCCTGGCGGAGCGGGCGCTGCAGGCCAGCGAACAGCAATTGCGCGCCATCCTGTCCAGCGCACACGAGGCCTTCCTCTGTATCGATGCCGGCGGACGCATCATCGAATGGAACACGCATGCCGAAGCCATTTTCGGCTGGCCGGCGCAGGAGGCGATCGGCCATTTCCTGCATGAGCTCATCATCCCGCAGCATCTGCGTGAAGCGCATGTGCGCGGCCTGCAGCGCTTCCTGCGCACCGGTGATGCGCCCTTTGCCGGCCGGCGGCTCGAGCTGCCGGGCCTGCATCGGGACGGCCATGAAATCATGCTGGAGATCAGCATGACCGCCATCCGCCAGCAGCAGGGCTTCATCTTCAGCGCCTTCCTGCGTGACATCTCCCAGCGCAAGCAGGCGGAGGCACAACTGCGCGAGACCAAGGAGGCGGCCGAAGCCGCCACCCAGGCCAAGAGCGAGTTCCTGGCCAACATCAGCCACGAGATCCGCACGCCGATGAACAGCGTCATCGGCATGGCGCACCTGGCCCTGATGCAGTCGCCGGAGCCGCGGCTGCGCGGCTATCTGGAAAAGATCCTGGGCGCCGGCCAGCATCTGCTCGGCATCATCAACGATGTGCTGGACTTCTCGAAGATCGAGGCGGGCCGGATGGAGCTGGAAGCGGTGGCGTTCAACCTTGAGCATGTGATGCGCACCGTCAGCGACCAGATCGGACCGCGTGCGCATGGCAAGGGCCTCGACTTCCAGGTGAGGGTCAAGGTTGCCGTGCCGCGCCGGCTGGTGGGCGATCCGCTGCGGCTTGGGCAGATTCTGATCAACCTGTGCAGCAATGCGGTGAAATTCACGGCGCATGGCGGCGTCACGGTGCGCATCACGGTGCTGGCCCGGGATGCGCAAGCGTGCCGCCTGAAATTCGCGGTGCAGGATACGGGCGTGGGCATCCGTGCGGAAGATGTCGCCAACCTGTTCCAGCCTTTCCGGCAGGCGGACGCGTCGATCACCCGCCAATATGGGGGCACCGGTCTTGGGCTGGCGATTTGTCGGCAGCTGGTGGAACGCATGGGCGGCGAGATCGGCGTCGACAGCGAACCGGGACGCGGCAGCACCTTCTGGTTCTGTGCTTCCTTCGCCGTGGCGGCGGGCGACGTCAACACCGAGAAGCCTGATGCGCCGTCAAGCGATGAGGCCCAACAAACCGTGAAGGGCGCGCGCATTCTGCTGGTGGAAGACAATCCCTTCAATCAGCAGGTGGCCTGCGAACTGCTGGCGGCTGCCGGCGTCGAGGCGGCCGTTGCGGAACATGGCGAGCAGGCGCTGGAAATGCTGCAGCGAAAGACATTCGACTGCGTGCTGATGGACATGCAGATGCCGGTCATGGACGGCCTGGAAGCCACGCGCCGGCTGCGACGCATGCCAGGCCTGGCGACGCTGAAGGTGATCGCCATGACCGCCAATGCCGGCACCGAAGACCGGGAGCGCTGCCTTGCTGCCGGCATGGATGACTTCATCACCAAGCCGGTCACACCGGATGTCCTGTACCGGACGCTGGCGCGCCACCTCGCCGCCGTGGAGTCTGCCGGGATGACGGCGAACCCGGAACCGGCGCCGGAAGCGGCGCTTGTTGCAGCGAGCGCCGAGGTGATTGACATGGATGCGCTGGCTTCGCTGTCGCAAGGCGATCCGGTCCGGATGCGCCGGTTTGCCGACAAGTTCCTCCAGTCGGCGCAATACGGCATGCGCGAACTGGAAGCGGCGCTGGAAGCCCAGGATCCGGCGCGGCTGGCCCGCATCGGTCACTACAACAAGTCGAGCGCGAGAGCGGTCGGCGCGCTGGGCTTCGCCGCCTTGTGGCAGGCGCTCGAAGCGCACCGGGACGGCGGCAGCCTGGCCGAAGCCGATGAAATTGCCGCCAGCCTGCGCGACACGCTTCAGGCAATCGAAGCGGTCCTGAAGCCGATCATGCAGGAAGAGGGGAGTGCTGCACCGGCTTGCGCTCAGGCCCCGCTGCATTGAGCGGGCGGGTCGCCGCAGCGTGATTTCGTTCAGCCGGCATGGCGCTGGCCGCAGACCGGGCAGGCCGGATTGCGCGCCACCTTGATGCTGGTCCACTCCATGCTGCGGGCGTCGAGCAGCAGCAGGCGGCCTGCCAGCGATTCGCCGATGCCCGCCACCAGCTTCAGCGCTTCCGCCGCCTGCATGGTGCCGATGATGCCCACCAGCGGCGCGAACACGCCCATGGTGGAGCACAGCACTTCCTCGAACTGCTGGTCGGGCGGGAACAGGCAGGCATAGCATGGCGCCTGCTCCGTCACCGGATGGAACACCGAGATCTGCGCGTCGAACTTGATCGCCGCGCCCGATACCAGCGGCACCCCATGGCGCACGCAGGCGCGGTTGACCGCATGCCGGGTAATGAAGTTGTCGCTGCAGTCGAGCACCACCGAGGCGCTGGCCACCAGCGCATCCAGCCGGGCGTCGTCGGCGCGCTCCACCACCGCTTCCACCGCCACTTCCGGGTTGATCTGCGCCAGCGTGCGCTTGCCGGAATCCGCCTTCGGCTGGCCGATGCGTTCGGTTGTGTGCAGGATCTGCCGTTGCAGGTTGGTCAGGTCCACCGTGTCGTTGTCCACCAGCGTGATCTTGCCCATCCCGGCGGAGGCGAGATAGTAGGCGGCGGGCGAGCCGAGGCCGCCGGCGCCGATCACCAGCGCATGGCCGCGCAGCAGCCGCTCCTGGCCTTCGATGCCGATTTCGTCGAGGAGGATGTGGCGCGAGTAGCGCAGCAATTGCTGGTCGTTCATGGCGTGGCTTGATGGTGGGGTGCGAGGATTCTAATCGAATCATCCGTCTGGGCGCAGGAAGATCGGCCGTGGTCAGCCAGAGTGCCCGCAGCCGCAGCGCAAAAAGAAAGGCCGCCCAGGGCGGCCTTCCGGCGAACGGAGAACGGGAGCGGCGCCGCTTATTTCTTCGGCACGGTGGTTTCGTTCTTGTTGCTCTTCTTCTCGTCGTTGATGGTGTTTTCCTTCTTGCTTTCGATCTTCGCCGTCTTCGAGAGCTGCACCGGCTGGCCCTTCAGGTGGTTGAGCGCCTGCACCAGCTGGAAGTCGTCCTTGCCGCCGAATTCCAGCGGCTTGCGCTTCTTCTCCAGCGCCGCCAGCCGCTGCTCCTCTTCGAGCTCGTCCAGCTTGGCGCGCGCCGCCTCTTCCTTGTCCTTGTCGTTCGACAGGTGCTTGGTGAGGTCAGCTTCGCGCAAACGCAGGCCGTTCAAGCCGTCGCCTTCCGCCGTTTCGTCCACCAGCAAGTCGGGCACGATGCCCCGGGCCTGGATGGAGCGGCCGTTCGGCGTGTAATAGCGGGCGGTGGTGAGCTTCACCGCGGTATCGGCCGACAGCTGACGTATGGTCTGCACCGAACCCTTGCCGAAGGTCTGGGTGCCCATGATGGTGGCGCGCTTGTAATCCTGCAGCGCGCCGGCCACGATCTCGGAAGCGGAAGCGGAACCGGTGTTGACCAGCACCACCATCGGCACTTTCTTCACCGCTTCCGGCAGCCTGGAGAGCGGATCGCTCAGCGCGGCGCGGGAGGAGGTGTAGAACTCGCGGCGAGCGTAGAAGGTGGCCTTCGAATCCGGCAGCTGGCCATTGGTGGAGACCACCGGCACGTCCTTCGGCAGGAAGGCGGCCGACACGCCGATGGCGCCCGGCAGCACGCCGCCCGGATCGTTGCGCAGGTCGAGCACCAGGCCTTTCAGATTCGGTTCCTGGGCGTAGATGGCGTTGAGCCGCTTGGCCAGGTCATCCACCGTCGGTTCCTGGAACTGGGAAACGCGGATCCAGGCATAGCCCGGCTCGATGACTTTCGACTTCACGCTCTGCACCCGGATCTCCTGGCGCACGATGGTCAGGATGATGGGCTTGTCCTCGTCCTTGCGGGCAATGGTCAGGGTGATCTTGGTATTCGGCTCGCCGCGCATGCGCTTGACCGCCTCGTCCAGCGTCAGGCCCTTGACCGGGGTGGTGTCGAGCCGGGTGATCAGGTCGCCCGCCTTCAGGCCCGCCTTGTGCGCCGGCGAATCCTCGATCGGCGAGATCACCTTGACGTAGCCGTCTTCCATGCCGACCTCGATGCCGAGGCCGACGAAGCGGCCCTGGGGGCCTTCACGCAACTCCTTGAAGGCTTTCTTGTCGAGGTAGGCGGAATGCGGATCGAGCGACGCCACCATGCCGGAAATCGCTTCCGTCAGCAGCTTCTTGTCGTCGACCGATTCGACATAGTCGGACTTGATCAGGCCGAACACGTCGGCGAGCTGTCGCAACTCCTCCAGCGGCAGCGTGGCGGCGCTTTTCTGCGCGGTGGCGTCGAATTGCATCGATCCGGCGATGCCGGCAATGACGCCCAAGCCGATAAGACTGAAATTCTTAAGTTTGCTGCCCATGTATCACCTAGTAGTTACCCAATCCAGAGGGTCAAACGCGCGGCCTTGGTGCCGCATCTCAAAGTATAAACCTGAAAATTCGCTGCCGCCGCTGTTGCCGGCGCTGGCAATCACGTCGCCGCCCTTGACGGCGTCGCCGGCGCGCTTCAGTACGGCCTGGTTATTGCCGTAGATGGTCATGTACTGGCTGCCATGATCGATGATGATCAGGTTGCCGAAGCCGCGCAGCCATTCGGCGAACACCACCCGGCCGGCGGCCACCGCCTTGATTTCCGCCCCTTCCGGGGCGCGGATGAACAGGCCCTTCCAGTTGGGGCCGTCGCCGCGGCGGCTGCCGAACCTGGCAGTCAGATCGCCCTTGACGGGCAACCGCAACTGGCCGCGCAGGGCGGCAAAAGCGCGCTCCAGCCCAGCGTCTTGGACGTGGGCAACTGGCGTGAGTTCATTGCGCGCAACGATTTTTGTCGGCGGCTCGTCATCGTCGATCGCATCGGGGTTTTTCGTTGCCGGCTTGCCATTGATCTTGCCGTTGGCGCTGTTCCTGCCGGCAAGCCTGGCCTGCTTTTCCGCCCGGGCGCGGGCCAAGGCTTCCTGGCGCTGCTTTTCTTCCTGGCGTTTCTTTTCCAGCGCCAGCGCTTCGGCGCGGCGTTGTTCCTCGATCAACTTGGCCAGCCGTTCCACCAGCGCGCCCAGGCGCTGCTCGTCGCGCACGATGCTGTCGGCTTCGCGGCGCTGCGCCGACAGCTTGCCGGACAACTGCGCCACCAGCGTCGCATGGCGCGTCTTTTCCTTCTCCAGCAAGCCCTTCTGCTCTCGCTGCTCGTCGGCAATGTCTTCCAGCACATCGCGCGCCTTCTGAACCTCGGCCTGGTTCTGCTGGTTCGCCTCCATGTCGGCCCGCAGCGCGTTCACCAGTTTCGCCTGGGCCTGCGACACATAGCCCATGTACTGCAGGTCGCGGTTGATGCGGTTCGGGTTGTCGCCGGACAGCAGCAGCTTGATGCGGTCTTCATTGCCGGCGTGATACAGCTCGCGCAGTGAAGTGGCCAGCCGTTTCTGCTGGGCGGCGATGGCGCGCGCCAGCCTGTCCTGCTCCGTCGCCAGTTCCTGCAGCTTGCCCTCGGTCTGCTTCTGTTCCAGGTCCAGTTCATGCAGGCGGCGATTGGCCTCGGAAATGGCGCGTTCCGAATGCGCCAGCTCGTCGGCGGCGTGGCCATGCGCCGCCTCGGTAGCCATGATGCTGCGCTTGAGGGATTCCAGCTTCTGCTTCAGCTCGGCGCGCTCCGCCTCGGCTGCCTGCTTCTGCTGCGTCCGCTCGCTGGAGCGGGCGGCGAGCGCCGCGCCGCTGGCCAGGCAGAGCAGCGCGGCCGACGCCATGATGGCGACGGCGGCGGAGCGGGTGACTGTCACGGTCTGTTTCCTTGCCGCTTACTTGGACTTGCCCTGGCTGGCCACGGCCTTCATCGCCGCCTCGATGGCCGACTGGTCGCCCAGATAGTAGCTGCGGATCGGCTTCAGGTTTTCATCCAGCTCGTACACCAGCGGCTGGCCGTTGGGGATGTTCAGGCCGACGATGTCCTCGTCGCTGATGTTGTCCAGGCTCTTGATCAGCGCGCGCAGGCTATTGCCATGGGCGGAGATGATGATGCGCTTGCCGGCGCGGATGGCCGGCGCGATGGCTTCGTTCCACACCGGCATCACGCGGTCGACGGTGTCCTTGAGGCATTCGGTCAGCGGGATGTCGGTGCGGCTGAGTTCGGCATAGCGCGGATCGTTGAAGGACGTCCGGTTGTCGCTGTCCTCCAGCGGATTCGGCGGCGTATCGTAGCTGCGGCGCCAGACCAGCACCTGCTCGTCGCCGTACTTGGCAGCGGTCTCGGCCTTGTTCAAGCCCTGCAGGGCGCCGTAGTGGCGCTCGTTCAGGCGCCAGCTGTGGACCACCGGGATCCACATCAGGTCCATTTCGTCGAGGGTGATCCAGAGGGTGCGGATGGCGCGCTTGAGCACCGAGGTGTAAGCCATGTCGAAGGTGAAGCCGGCTTCCTTCAGGATCTTGCCGGCCTGGCGCGCTTCCTCGCGGCCCTTCTCGGTGAGGTCGACGTCGGTCCAGCCGGTGAAGCGGTTCTCGAGATTCCACGTGGATTCGCCGTGGCGCATGAATACGATCTTGTACATGTCGATGTCTTGAAGTGTGGGACGCGGAGCGAAGTCTCTGCTGATGCGTCTGCTTGGATTGGAGTGATGGGAAATGGTACAGCGCCTTCTATTTTATAATGTTGGGATTGCTTAAAACCATTCGAACCACTGGAACCCCGTGAAATTCATCATTGATAACATCTGGCTCATCGGCATCGCACTCCTTTCCGGCGGCGCGCTGCTGTGGCCCAACCTGCAGCGGCGCGGCCGCACCGTTTCCCTGCTGCAGGCCACCCAGCTCATGAACCAGGGCAAGAGCGTCATCGTCGACGTGCGCGAACCGTCGGAATTCGCCGCCGGCCATCTGCGCGACGCCAAGAACATTCCGCTCAAGGAGTTGCCAAACCGGATAGGCGAGCTGGAAAAATCCAAGGCCAAGACCATCATCATCGTGTGCCAGTCAGGCGCCCGCTCGGCCCAGGCGGCCTCCCAGTTCACCAAGGCAGGCTTCAGCGACGTCGCCAGCCTCGAAGGCGGCCAGGCAGCCTGGCAGGCGCAGGGTCTGCCGCTGGCCAAATAACGGAGAAAAGCATGTCAGCACGAGTCCTCATGTACAGCACCGGCGTGTGCCCCTATTGCGTCATGGCCGAGCGCCTGCTCAAGGCCAAGGGCGTGGAGAACATCGAGAAGATCCGCATCGACCTCGACCCGGAGCAGCGGGCGGCGATGATGGAAAAGACCGGTCGCCGCACCGTGCCGCAGATATACATCGGCGAGACTCATGTCGGCGGCTTCGACGACCTGAGCGCGCTCGACCGCGCCGGCAAGCTCGAGCCGCTGCTGCAAGGCGCCTGAAGTCCGGCATCGGGCCGCGGCATGCGGTCTTGATTCCCGGCAGTCAAATCCGTCCCTGCCTGTCATTCTCCTTCCCATTGGATTATCATCCCGGGCGGCGCCCGCCGCCCGTTTATCAATTTCACACTGAAGGCATCCCATGTCCGACCAGAACCAGCAACCCGATCAGCAGCCCGTATTCCAGATCCAGCGCGTGTATCTCAAGGACATGTCGCTGGAGCAGCCCAATTCTCCGGCTATCTTCCTGGAGCAGCAGGCGCCGAACATCGAAGTCTCGGTCGACGTCGGCGTCGAGGCGCTGGCCGACGGCATCTTCGAATCCACCGTGACCATCACCGTCACCTCCAAGGTCGGCGAGAAGGTTGCCTTCCTGGTCGAGGGCAAGCAGGCCGGCATCTTCGAGGCGCGCAACATCCCGATGGAGCAGCTCGATCCGCTGCTCGGCATCGGCTGCCCGAACATCATCTATCCCTACCTGCGCGCCAACATCGCCGACGTGATCACCCGCGCCGGCTTCCCGCCGGTGCACTTGGCCGAAATCAACTTCGAAGTGTTCTACCAGCAGCGCCTGCAGGCGCTGGCCGAGCAGCAGCAACAGCAGCCGCAGGGATCCGGCCTGATCATGCCGGACGGCAGCGCCGCGCGGCAGTAACCGTCGGCAAGCATCATGCGGTTTGCAGCAGCATCTCGCGGCCGGCCCTGCCGTGCCGCGCGCTCGGCGGTTTTCGCCGTCCTGGCCCTGTGCGGCGCGTCCGCGCAGGCGCTCGATTTCAAATCGGTCGGCGCCAGTCCGGCCATCCTGTACGACACCCCATCGGTCAAGGGCAAGAAGCTGTTCGTCGCCCCGCGCGGCATGCCTGTCGAAGTGGTGCTGACCTACGGCGACTGGGTCAAGGTGCGCGACGCCAGCGGCGACATGGCCTGGCTCGAGGCCAAGGCCCTGGCGGCCAGGCGCACCGTGGTCGTGAATGCCGCCGGCAGCCGGATACGGGCGGCGGCGGATGACAACTCGGCGGTCGTGTTCAGCGCGGACAAGGGCGTGCTGCTCGACCTGCTGGAGCCGGCAGCGGCCGGCTGGGTCAAGGTGCGCCACCGCGATGGCCAGGTCGGCTTCATCAAGTCGGCCGAGGTCTGGGGCGAATGAACGCCGCCGCTTCGTCGCCGATGCGGATCGCCATCCTCGGCGCCGGCGCCTGGGGCACGGCCCTGGCCATCGCCCTGGCGGAGCGGCATCGCGTCCTGCTGTGGGGGCGCAATGCCGAGGCCATGACGGCGGCTGACCAGCAGCGTGAAAACGCCGTCTACCTTCCCGGCTTTCCCCTTCCTGCCAGCCTGGTCCTGACCTCGGACCTGGAGCAGGCGCTGGCGCATGTCTGCGCCGCCGGCCAGCCTTCCTTGCTGATCGCCGGCACCGCCGTCGCCGGCCTGCGCCCGCTGGCGGAGCAGCTTCGCGGCCGCGACCTGCCCAACCTGGTCTGGCTGTGCAAGGGTTTCGAGGAAGACACCCGCTTGCTGCCGCACCAGGTGGTGCAGCAGGTGCTGGGGGAAAAATTGCCGACCGGCGCGCTTTCCGGCCCGTCCTTCGCCCAGGAAGTGGCGCGCGGCCTGCCGTGCGCGCTGACCATCGCCTCGCGCGATGCCGGCCTGCGCGACACCGTGCTGCAGGCGGTGCATGGCCGTCATATCCGGATCTATACCTGCGACGACCTGGCTGGCGTGGAAGTGGGCGGCGCGGTGAAGAACGTGCTGGCGATTGCCACCGGCGTGGTGGATGGCATGCAGCTCGGCTTGAACGCGCGGGCGGCGCTGATCACGCGCGGCCTGGCGGAAATCACCCGGCTCGGAATCGCTCTCGGCGGGCGTTTGGAAACCTTCATGGGGTTGACCGGCATCGGCGACCTGATCCTCACCTGCACCGGCGACCTGTCGCGCAACCGCCGCGTCGGCCTCGGGCTGGCCCAGGGCAAGCCGCTCGATGTAATCGTTGCGGAACTCGGCCACGTGGCCGAGGGCGTGCGCTGCGCCCGCGCCGTGCGCGAGCTGGCCGGCGAACTGGGTGTGGATATGCCAATCACCCAGGCGGTGGTGGACATGCTGTTTGACGGCGACTCGCCGCAGCAGATGGTCGCCCGGCTGCTGGCGCGGGACCCGCGCACCGAAGCCATCTGACGGCGCTCTCGGCTCGATCTCTCCGCGGCGACCGGCGCCTCGCCAACGTCGTCGGCGCTGGCCGCGGATGCGCTGCGGCCTCAGCTGAGCAGCTTGCCGCTATCGTCCCGCGTCAGCACCACGGTCATCAGCACCACCGCGTCGCGCGGCGCATGCAGTGAATAAGAAATGCCTCCGGCCAGAAAAAGCATCTCGCCGGCATTGAGCGTTTCGGTCTTTCCATGCGCCTGCACCTCGACCGCGCCATCCAGGCACTGCAGCGTGATTTCGCCTGGAACGTCGTGCGGCGGCACCGTCCTGCCGGCAGCCAGCACCAGTCGCATGACTTCCAGCTGTTCCGACTTGAGCAGGGCGACCGATTGCGAATCCGGCAGGTTTTCCGCCGGTGGATGAATGCGTATCCTTTCCCCCGAAATGGCGTGATGAAGTGACATGGGCGGTTCTCCTTGATAAGCCTTGAGCGGCCATGTGTTCGACCGGGTTCGCTGTCAAGAGTGCAATGCCGGCCCCCGGTTTCGGCGCGTGCCGAGCCGAAATGCGGCAATCCTTCGTCGAAGCCGGAAACTTCAGGCAACGGCCTTGATCAAAGTCAGCTGGTGCAGACGTCATCGGGGAGAAATCAAGGACGACGTCTCGCGTCGCAGAAGTTGCGAAAGATCAATGGGCTCGTGCAGCACCTTGCCTGCGCGTAATAAAAGACCTGTCTCGCGGCCTTATACTTCTGTATATTCTTCTCTGTAACTTTCTTGCCAAAATCACTATGCAAATAGCTTTCTCCGATTCCGGTCGCCGCGCGCGCCCACGCATGCTGCAGCGCGGCTTCACCTTGATCGAGATCATGGTCGTCGTGGTCATCATGGGTATTCTGGCTGCCCTGGTCGTGCCCAAGCTGATGGGACGCACCGACGACGCCCGCATCACCGCTGCCCGCCAGGACATCGCCACGCTGATGCAGGCGCTGAAACTGTACAAGCTGGACAACCAGCGCTATCCGACCACCGAGCAGGGGCTGCAGGCATTGACCGCGAAGCCGACCACCGGCCCGGCGGCGAACGGCTGGAAGACCGGCGGCTATATCGACAAGCTGCCCAAGGACCCCTGGGGCAATGCCTACCAATACCTGTCTCCGGGCGTGAAAGGCGAGATTGACGTGTTTTCCTATGGCGCCGACGGCCAGCCCGGCGGTGCCGGCGTCGATGCCGACATCGGTTCCTGGGACCTCTGATCGAAGGCTGACATGAACAGGCTAGGCAGGACGCGCCCGCAGCGCGGCTTTACCCTGCTTGAGCTGCTGGTGGTGCTGGTCATCGTCGGCATCACGCTCGGCGTGGCGACGATGAACGCGATGCCGAGCGAGCGCCAGGTGCTGCAAAGCGATGCCGAGCGCATCGCCCTGCTGATGCAGCTCGCGCGCGACGAGGCCATCGTGCGCAACCGGCCGATCGCCTTCGAGGCGCAGGACGACCGCTACCGCTTCCTGATCCGCAACGGCAGCAGCTGGGAGGCGATGTCGAATGATGAACTGCTGCGCGAGCGGGAGTTCAAGCGTCCGCCGGTGGGCCTGGCAATCAGCCCGGCGTCGGCGGGGCAGGGCAATCCGCTACGCGTCGTCTTCGGCCGCGAGCCGGTGGACCGGCCTTTCGTGCTGCGCATGTCGGCGGGCGACTCGGTGGTCGCCATCCGTGCCGACGGCATCGGCCATTTTGTGGTGGAGTGATATGAAGCGCAGGCGAATCTCATCGCCCTGCCGGGCGCAGCGGCGGACGGCAGGCTTTACCCTGCTGGAAGTGCTGGTGGCGCTGGTCATCGTCGGTACGGCGCTAGGTTCCAGCCTGCGCGCCGTCGGCAGCCTGACCCAGAACAGCAGCGGCTTGCGCACCTCGATGATGGCGACCTGGTCGGCCGAGAACCGGCTGGCGCAGATCCGCCTGGCCAAGGAGTATCCGCCGGTCGGCAAGCGTTCCTTCGAATGCCCGCAGGGCACGCTGAATCTGGTGTGCGAGGAAGAAGTGCTGTCCACGCCGAATCCCTTCTTCCGCCGGGTGGAGGTGAGCGTGTTCGATGCCGAACAGACCGACCGCCGCATCATCAAGCTGGCGCAAATCGTTTCGGGCAGCTGAGCATGGCCGGCATGCGCGCATCCCCATCCACCCGCCACGCCGGCGGCTTCACCCTGATCGAATTGCTGGTGGCCATCAGCGTGCTGGCGATCGTGGCGGTGCTCGGCTGGCGCGGCCTGGATACCATCGTGCGCGCCCGCGTCGGCCTCACCAGCGAACTGACCCAGACCCGCGGTCTGCAGCTGGCCTTCGCCCAGATGCAGACCGATTGCCTGAACGTGGCCGACGAGTCGCTGATCGGCACCCGCCAGCCGCTGCAGGCTTCCTCTGGCCGGCTGACGCTGATCCGCACCACCTTCGCCGAAAACCAGCCGTCTCGGCTGCAGGTGGTCGCCTACCGCCTGCGCGACGGCGTGCTGAGCCGGCGCGAATCGCCGGCCACGCGCGATCTCGGCGAACTCGATACCTTCTGGTCCAACATGCTCGGCGACAGCGACAGCATCGAGCCGGTGGTGCTGGAATCCGACATCGACGAGATGGCGATACGCTCCTGGGTGCCGGACGGCAACGGCTGGCGCCAGGGCGCGAACCCGACCACCGCATCGACCCTCGTGCCGGGAAGCAGCCAGAATGCCGGCAGCAACACCGGCACGACCGGGACCACCGGCACGACCAACGGCACGGGCACGACCAATACCGCAGGCACAAATGCCAACGCGGCGGCGGCCGTGGCCCAGAATCAGCAGAACACGCTGCTCACCGGGCTGGAAGTGTCGCTGCGGCCGCGCAGCAGCGGCGCCAACCTGGTGAAGATCTTCCTGCTGGGGGCGGTCTAGCATGGCCGCCCGTGTGACGATCCGGCAGGCACGCCTGCGTCGGAAGCAGCGCGGGGTGGCGGTGGTCACCGCGCTGCTGCTGACCACGCTGGCCATCACCATCGTCGCCAGCCTGTTCTGGCAGCAGCAGGTGCAGGTGCGCTCCATCGAGAACCAGCGCCTGCAGCTGCAGAAGCAGTGGATCCTGCGCGGCGCGCTGGATTGGACCCGTCTGATCCTGCGCGAGGATGCGCGCTTCTCCAAAGTCGATTACCTCGGCGAGCCCTGGGCGGTGAAGCTGGCGGAAACGCGGCTCGACCAGTACGTGGATAATGCGCAAAGCCAGGCCGACGTGCCGGACGCGGCGCTGTCGGGCGGCATCACCGATGCCCAGGGGCGGTTCAATCTGAACAACCTCGCCACCGACGGCAAGCCGAATCCGGGAGAGGTGGCGGTGTTCGGCCGGCTGCTGACCAATTTGCGCCTGGAGCCGGCGCTGGCGCAGGCCACGGCCGATCTGCTGGCATCGGCCCAGCGCGCCCGCATCAGCGCCGGCGCAGTGGCGGGACAGGCGGGGCAGGCCGGCGGCGCGGCAACGCCGGGCGCCGGCGGGCAGGCCAAGCCGATGCCGATCTGGCAGGCGGACGACTTGCTGGCGGTGACCGGCTTCACGCCGGCGATGCTGGACAAGGTGAAGGATTTCGTGATCGTGCTGCCAGCGCGCGCGGGCTTGACTCCGGTCAATGTCAACACCGCGCCGGCAGAGGTCTTGGCGGCGAGAATTGAAAGCCTGTCGCTGGCCGAGGCGAACGCGCTGGTAGCCGCCAGGGAACGCACTTATTTCCGCGACGCCGCCGACTTCACCCAGCGCCTGCAGGGCAAGTCGATCGGCGGCGCATCGATCGACGTCAAGACCAGCTTTTTCCTGGTTCTCGGCGACGTGCGCCTGAACCGGGCCACGCTGAACATGCAAGCGCTCATCGAGCGCAACGGCTTGAACACCAAAGTCATCTGGATACGCGAGAACTAGAAGGGATGCCTTGAGTACACTGTATATACGCCTGCCTTCCAAGGCCGCCGCCGACAGCGCCGAATCCGGCGCTGCGCTGCTGTGCCAGTATGCGCTGGCAAGCGACGGCGCCAAGGTGCAGACCAAGGGCGCCGGCACGCTGTCGGAACTGAGCGGCGCGGTGCAGCAGGCCAGCGCCGTGGTGCTGCTGCTGGCCGCCAGCGACGTTACCCTGCTGCGCCTGAACCTGCCGCCGCTGTCGGCGGCGCGCCTGAAGACGGCGCTGCCGAACATGGTGGAAGACCAGATCATGAGCGACCCGGCGGAATGCGTGCTGGTGCCGGGCGACACCGTCGACGGCCTGCGCACCGTGGCCGTAATCCAGCGCAGCTGGCTGGAACTGCTGGCCAGCACCATGCAAGCCCTCGGCGCCAGGCGCGTTTCCGCCGTGCCATCCCAGCTCTGCCTGCCGCTGGAGCCCGGCACGGCATCCGCCGCAGTGAGCCAGCACGATACCGAGATCGACGTCACCCTGCGCACCGCGGCGCAGGAAGGCGTCGGCCTGCCCATCCTGGCCGAGCAGCCGGAAACCGCGCCGCTGGAAGTGATCGAAACCCTGTCGGCGGTGGTGCCGGCCGGACGCATCCGGCTGTTCGTGCCGCCGGCCCGCATGGAAGCCTTCGAGGCGACGCTGGCCGCCAATCCCAACATCGGCGAGCGCATCGAGCTGGCAGCCGACAACTGGAACCATTGGGTGGATGCGGCCAACGCCGCTTCGCTCAACATGATGAGCGGCCTTGCCGGCAGCGGCAGCCAGCGCTTCAACTGGCGCCCGTGGCGCTGGCCGCTGGCGCTGGCCGCCGCCCTGCTGGCGGTGAATGCCGCCGCCCTCAACATCGACTGGCTGCGCATGAAGCGCGAAGCCGACAGCCTGCAGCAGCGCATGATCCAGACTTACCGCTCCGCCTATCCGAAGGAAACCGTGGTGGTCGATCCGGTGGCGCAGCTGCGCCAGAAGATCGCGGCCGGCAAGCGCGAGGCCGGCCAGGCCGCGCCGGATGATTTCCTGTCGCTGGCCGCCGGCTTCGGCGACGCCTGGAGCGCCGCCGGACAGGCCGGCAAGCAGGTGGCCGGCCTCGAATACCGCGACCGTGCGCTGACGGTCAAGCTCAAGCCGGGCAGCGGCGCCACGCTGGAGCAGATCCGCCCGGCGCTGGCGGCGCGCAATCTGTCGGCGACCGAAGCGGGCAGCAACGTCTGGCAGATCAGGAGCGGCAAATGAGCCTGCGCGAGCAAATGCAAAACGCCGGCCAGTCCTGGTCCGGCTTCTGGGGCGAGCGCAATCCGCGCGAGCGTGCGCTGCTGGCCCTGGCGGCGGCGGTCGCGGTATTCGGCCTGTGCTATCTGCTGCTGATCGACCCGGCCATCAGCGGCCGGCAGAATCTCGAAAAGAAATTGCCGACGCTGCGCCAGCAGGCGGCCGAAGTGCAGGCGCTGGCGCAGGAAGCCGGCGCGGTGTCGGACAAGGCCGCCGCGCCGGTGCCGGCGCTGTCCCGGGAAAGCCTGGAGTCCTCGCTGACGTCGCGCGGCCTGAAGCCGCAGAACGTGGTGTTCAACGGCGATCTGGCGCGGGTGCAGCTGAGCGCGGCGTCGTTCGCCGCCACCGTCGACTGGCTCGACGAGATGCGCCGTTCCGCCCGGCTGTCGGTGGTGGAAGCCACCGTCGAGGCGCAGCAGGAGGTCGACATCGTCAATGCCACCTTCACCCTGCGCCAGGTGCGCGGCGAACAGGCGGCGCGATGACGCGCGCCGTCATGCAGGGCAGGGAGACGGCATGCGGCGGCTGATGCTGTGGCTGCTGGCAGCGCTGGTCGTGGTGGGCCTGACGGTCTTCGTCTTCCTGCCGGCGGCGTGGCTGGCGCCGCTGGTGGAAAAGCAGACTGGCGGCCGCATCACCCTCGGCGACGCCCAGGGCTCGCTGTGGCACGGCTCGGCCTTCATCGGCGGCGCGCCCAGCGGGGTCGACCCGGTGACGCCGCTGCTGCCGGGCCGCTTCGCCTGGACGCTGTCGCCGCTGGTGCTGGTGGGGCAGGTCGACATGCGGGTCGAGAATCCTGCGGCGCTGTCGCAGCCGGTGCGCATCACCGGCAACTGGCAGCAGTGGGACGTGAGCGCGGCGGCGGTGGACCTGCCGGCGGAGCGGCTGGCCGGCCTTGGCGCGCCGCTCAATACCATCCAGCCGTCGGGGCGCATGCGCCTGTCGTGGAATGCGCTGCAGGTGGCGCGCGAAGGGCAGAACGCGAGCCTGGTGGGCAGCACCACGCTGGAAATGAATGACATGTCCTCGCGGCTGTCGCCGGTGAAGCCCCTCGGGGCCTATCTGCTGGCGATGGACTGGCGCGGGCAGCAGGCGACGCTGAACCTGAAGACGCTGCACGGGCCGATGCTGCTCTCCGGCAGCGGCACGCTGGCCAATGGCCGGCTGCGTTTTTCGGGCCGGGCGGAAGCCGAGGAAGGGCAAGAGGAACGGTTGGCAAATCTGCTGAATTTGCTGGGTCAACGCCGTAGAGAAGGCGACAAAAACATCATAGCGCTAGAGCTCAAATGAAAAAACAACCAACACCCCAATCCGGATCCAGGGCGGCGCGCCGCCACTGGCGCGCAACCGTGGCGCTGCTGGCCGCGCTGTCCACCGCGCTGCCGCCGGCCGCCTTCGCCCAGGACCCGTCGACCAACCAGGCGACGCTGAACTTCGTCGGCGCCGACATCGAGGCGGTGGTGAAGGCCATCGGCCACTACACCAACACCACCTTCATCATCGACCCGCGGGTGAAGGGCACCATCAACCTGGTGTCGGAGCGGCCGGTGACCAAGGCCCAGGCCCTGAGCCTGCTGGCCTCCTCGCTGCGGCTGCAGGGTTTCGCGCTGGTGCGCAGCGAAGGCTACACCAAGGTGGTGCCGGAAGCCGACGCCAAGCTGCAGGCCGGCCCGCCGGTGACCGCTTCCTCCGGCGTGCGCGGCGACCAGATCGCCACCCAGATCTTCCGCCTCAACTATGAATCGGCCAACAACCTGGTGCCGGTGCTGCGGCCGCTGATCTCGCCCAACAACACCATCAATGCCAACCCGGGCAACAACAGCATCGTCATCACCGACTATGCCGACAACCTGAAGCGCCTGGCGCGCATCATCGCCTCGCTCGACGTGCCGGCCACCGGCGACCTCGACGTGGTGCCGGTGCGGCATGCGATCGCCACCGACCTCGCCGCCAGCGTCAACCGCCTGCTCGACACCGGCACCGCCGCCGCGCCGGGCGCGATCGATGCCAGCCGGGTCTCGGTGCAGGCCGACACCCGCACCAATTCGCTGATCATCCGCGCGCCGTCGCCGGCCCGCGCCAGCCTCGCCAAGTCGCTCATCGCCAAGCTCGACCAGCCCACCGACCTGCCGGGCAACGTGCACGTGGTCCACCTGCGCAATGCCGACGCCGTCAAGCTGGCGCAGACGCTGCGGGCGGTGGTCGCCGCCGATGCTTCCGTCACCGGGGCCACCACCACCCAGCCCGGCCAGCAGCCGACCCAGCCGGTGAACGTTTCCGGCGCCCAGCCGGGCCAGCTCGGCGGCAGCACCCCGCTGAACCCGACCCAGCCGACCAATGCCGCCAGCGCCCTGCCGACCGGCGGCGCCGCCGGCTTCATCCAGGCCGACCCGGCGACCAACACCCTGATCATCACCGCCAACGAAACCGTGTACCGCAACCTGCGCGCGGTGATCGACCGGCTCGATTCGCGCCGCGCCCAGGTCTATGTCGAATCGCTGATCGTGGAAGTGTCGGCCGACAAGGCGGCGGAATTCGGCGTGCAGTGGCTCGGCCTGACCGGCGACTCCAACAGTTCCTACCGCATCGGCGGCGGCACCTCTTTCTCCACCGGCGGCAACAACCTGTTCAACCTCGCCGCCGCCCAGGCGGCCGGTTCCACCGGCACCGCGACCGCCGCGACGCTGCCCGGCAACGGCCTGAATCTCGGCATCTTCCGCCAGATCAACGGCCGTCTCGGCCTCGGCGCCATCGCCCGCGCGCTGGAAACCCAGGCCGGCGCCAACATCCTGTCGGTGCCGAACCTGATTACGCTGGACAACGAGGAAGCGCGCATCATCGTCGGCCAGAACGTGCCCTTCATCACCGGCCAGTACACCACCGCGGCTGCCGGCACCAACCCGTTCCAGACCATCGAGCGGCGCGACGTCGGCCTGTCGCTGCGCGTGCGGCCGCAGATTTCCGAGGGCGGCACCATCAAGCTGGGCATCTACCAGGAAACTTCCAGCATCCGCGACACGTCCAATACGGCAGGCATCATCACCAACAAGCGTTCCATCGAATCGAACGTGCTGGTGGATGACGGCCAGGTCATCGTGCTCGGCGGCCTGATCGAGGATACCGCCCAGGGCGGCGAGGAGAAGGTGCCCGGCCTCGGCGACCTGCCGGTGGTCGGCGGCCTGTTCAAGTATCAAAACCGCAAGCAGACCAAGACCAACCTGATGGTGTTCCTGCGGCCGACGGTGATCCGCAGTTCCGAGCAGAACACCAGCGTCATGGCCGATCGCTACGACTACATCCGCGGCGTCGAGACCCAGGCCCAGCCGGCCAACAGCCTGGTGCTGCCGAACATCCAGGCGCCGGTGCTGCCGCCGCTGCAAGATGGCCGGCCGGTGGGCGGCGCGGTGCTGAACGTGCCGCCGGCCCGCCGCGAAGGCATCGGCGAAGGCGCCATCAACACCACCACCCAGCCGGTGATCGGAACCGAGCCGGCTCCGGCGCAAACGCCGCTGCCGGCCCCCGGCATACCCATAGTTCCTGCCCCGGCGCAGGAACCGAACCGCAACCAGTAACCGCAGACGAGCCAACCATGAGCGACACCCGACTACTCCCCTATGCCTTTGCCCGCGACCATGCGCTGCTGGCGCGGCGCAGCGAGGCGGCCAGCAATGCCGTCGAAGTCTGGGTGTCGGAAACCACCAAGCCCAGCGCCATCGCGGAGGTCAGCCGCCGCTTCGGCCGCGTCAAGCTCAAGCCGATGTCCGCCGACGCCCTACAGGCCGCCATCGCCCAGGCGTATGCCGGTTCCGGCGGCGATGCCGCCCAGGTGGTCGACGAGGTCGAGTCCGACCTCGACCTGAACAAGCTGATGATGGACATGCCGGCCATCGAGGACCTGCTTGAAGCCGCCGACGATGCGCCGGTGATCCGCATGATCAATGCGCTGCTGACCCAGGCGCTGCGGGACGAGGCCTCCGACATCCACATCGAGCCTTTCGAGCGGAATTCGGTGGTGCGCTTTCGCGTCGACGGCAACCTGCGCGACGTGGTCAAGCCGAAGAAGGCGATCCATGCCTCGCTGATCTCGCGCATCAAGATCATGGCCCAGCTCGACATCGCCGAGAAGCGCCTGCCGCAGGACGGCCGCATCACCCTGCGCGTCGGCGGCAAGCCGGTCGACGTGCGCGTCTCGACGCTGCCCACCGGCCATGGCGAACGCGCGGTGCTGCGTCTGCTCGACAAGGAAGGCGGACGCATGGACCTGAACCATCTCGGCATGAGTCCCGACGTGGAGCAGGAGTTCGACAAGCTGATCAGCCAGCCGCACGGCATCGTGCTGGTCACCGGCCCGACCGGCTCCGGCAAGACCACCACGCTGTACGCCGCCCTGTCGCGCCTGAACGGTCCGTCCACCAACATCCTGACGGTGGAAGACCCGATCGAATACGAGCTGGCGGGCGTCGGCCAGACCCAGGTCAACCCGCGCATCGAAATGACCTTCGCCAAGGCGCTGCGCGCCATCCTGCGCCAGGACCCGGACATCATCATGATCGGCGAGATCCGCGACCTGGAAACCGCGCAGATCGCGGTCCAGGCCTCGCTCACCGGCCACCTGGTGCTGGCCACCCTGCACACCAACGACTCCGCCGCGGCGGTGACGCGACTGCTGGACATGGGCATCGAACCCTTCCTGCTGTCGTCCTCGCTGCTGGGCGTGGTGGCGCAGCGACTGGTGCGCAAGCTGTGCCCGGTCTGCAAGGAGCCGGACCCGAACGGCGGCCCGGAATGGCGGGCGGTGGGCTGCGACAAGTGCGGCCATACCGGCTACCAGGGTCGGGTCGGCATCTACGAGCTGCTGCAGACCACCGACGAGATCCGCAAGCAGATCCACGACCAGGCCTCCGAAGCCGAGATCCGCGCCGCCGCGCAGCAGAACGGCATGCGCACCATGCGCGAGGATGGCGAGCGCTGGATCGCCGAAGGCATCACCACCCGGGCCGAGCTGCTGCGGGTGGCGAAGGACTAGCCGAGGAGTATCCGTGCCCGCATTCCGATATGAAGCCGTCGACGCCGGCGGCCAGACCCGCAAGGGCGTGGTCAACGCCGACAGCCCGCGCGCCGCGCGCTCCGACCTGCGCGCCCAGGGCCTGGTGCCGATCCAGGTTGACGCCATCATCGCCGAGGCCAAGGCCGCCGGCAGCCGCCGCCTGAGCTTCGGCGACAAGCTTTCCACCAACGAGCTGGCGCTGTTCACCCGCCAGCTCGCCAGCCTGCTGGAAGCCAGCCTGCCGCTGGAGCAAGCCTTCACCGCCCTGCTGGACCAGGCCGAGCGGCCCTACGTGCGCGACCTGGTGGCGGCGATCCGCGCCGAAGTGATGGGCGGCGCCTCGCTGTCCGATGCGCTGTCCCAGCATCCCCGCGACTTCACCGACATTTACCGGGCGCTGGTGGCGTCCGGCGAGCACATCGGCCAGCTGTCGCGGGTGCTGTCGCGCCTGGCGGATTACATCGAGCGCCGCAACTCCCTGGTGCAGAAGGTGCGGCTGGCCTTCACCTATCCCGCCATCGTCACCGTGGTGGCGTTCGCCATCGTCATCTTCCTGCTGGCCTACGTGGTGCCGCAGATCGTCTCGGTGTTCGCCAACACCAAGCAGAAGCTGCCCATGCTCACCGTCATCATGCTGGCCATCTCCGACTTCGTGCGCGGCTACGGCTGGATCGTGGCGCTGCTGCTGGCGGCGGCCGGCTTCGCCTGGCATACGGCGCTGAAGAACCCGGCCATCAGGTACCGCTGGCACAGCTGGAAGCTGGATGCGCCGATGTACGGCAAGTTCGAGCGCAGCCTGAACACCGCCCGCTTCGCCAGCACCCTGGCCATCACCACCGGTTCCGGCGTGCCCATCCTGCTGGCGCTGCAGACCAGCCGCGACACGCTGTCCAACGTCGCCATGAAGGACCAGGTGGAGGAGGCCACCACCAGCGTGCGCGAAGGCGTGGGACTGGCGCGGGCGCTGTCGGCGCACAAGCATTTCCCGCCCATGCTGATCCACATGATCCGCGCCGGCGAAGTGACCGGCGAGCTGCCGGCCATGCTGGAGCGCGCCTCCAACGCGCAGGAGCAGGACCTGGAGCGGCGCGCCATGACCATCGCCGGCCTGCTGGAGCCGGCCCTGATCCTGGTGATGGGCGTGGTGGTGCTGCTGATCGTGCTGGCAGTGCTGATGCCGATCATCGAGATCAATCAACTGGTGCGGTAAGAAGGTACGGAAAAAACAATAAGGAAAACCATGAAACGCTGGCCCGTCCTCGCAAGCTTCATCCTGTTCCTGGCGCTGTGCGCCACGCTCGCCTACTGGGGCATGCAGCTGTTCAAGCCGCCGCTGCGGCCGGTGGCGGCGCCGCCCCAGGCGGCCGCGCCGGAAGTGAGGCCGGAATCGGCATCGTCCCTGTTCGGCGGACGCGCCGCCAAGGCGGCGGTGGCCAGCAACTACCAGCTGCGCGGCGTGATCATGTCGGGCAGCCCGCGCGACAGCGTGGCCATCATCAGCGCCGACGGCAAGCCGCCGCAGGCGGTGCGCGCCGGCCGCGAAATCTCGCCTGGCGTGACGGTGAAGGAAGTGCATCGCGATTACGTCCTGGTGGCGGAGAACGGTGCGCCGAAGCGGGTGGAGCTGCCGGAGAGCGCCAAGGCCCAGCTCAATGTCGCCACCACGTCGCCGACGCCCGCCCGCCCGATCGGGCCTGGCCCGACGCCCCCGGCACAATCGACCCAGCCGCCGCCTCCGCCCAACGTCAGCATGCCGGCGCCGCAGACGACCGTGGTCAATCCACCGAGCGCCGGCACGCTGAATTCGACACCGCCCCAGCCGCCGACGCCCAACATGCCGCAGGCCGACACCTCGGGCGCTTCGGCCGCCGGCGCGGGTCAGTCCGGGGCCGCCCCGGCCGCGCAGGCCCCGCAAGGACGCGGCCTGTTCGCCACGCCCAACACCAATGCCGCCAGTCCGGGCAACCCGGCCGCGCCGGCCGCCGGACAGCCTGGCGCGGTTCCCGGCGTGCCGGGCACCAGCCAGCCCGGCAGCGCCCAGCCCTGACCCAGAGACGGATCAGGCGCTTACTCCTTGTCGTTCAGAAGCCGGTCCAGCAATTTCTGCTGCAGCTGGCGCTCGCCCGACGCGCTCTTCTGATGCGCCCCGGCGGCGCGCTGCCGGGCCGCGACGGCAATCGGATTGCGCGGCTTGAGCGCCCGCGCCGGCTCGTTGCGGATCATCAGCTTCTGGCGCTTGCTCAATGCCTTGTTTGCCATCTCTTTCCCTCACATGAAAAAGGCCCGCTTTGAAGCGGGCCTTGTGTTCGCTGCCGGTTTCCCGCTGCTTACAGCACGTAGCGCGACAGGTCTTCATTGACCGCCAGCGCCCCCAGCTTGTCCTCCACATAGGCAGCGTCGATGGCGATGGTCTGGCCCTCGTTGCTGGCGGCGGAGAAGGAGATTTCCTCCAGCAGCTTTTCCATCACCGTGTACAGCCGGCGCGCGCCGATGTTCTCGGTTTTCTCGTTGACCGAATAGGCGATCGAGGCGATGCGTTCGATGCCGTCGGAACGAAAGTCGATCGTCACGCCTTCCGTGCCGAGCAGCGCCTCGTACTGCCGCGTCAGGCAGGCATCGGTGCTGGTCAGGATGCGCTCGAAGTCGGCCACCGACAAGGACTCCAGTTCAACTCGGATCGGAAACCGGCCCTGCAGTTCCGGGATCAGGTCGGACGGCTTGGCCAGGTGGAAGGCGCCGGACGCGATGAACAGGATGTGGTCGGTGCGGATCATGCCGTACTTGGTGTTGACGGTGGTGCCCTCCACCAGCGGCAGCAGGTCGCGCTGCACGCCGGCGCGCGAGACATCGGCGCCGCCCACTTCCGAGCGCGAGGCGATCTTGTCGATCTCGTCGAGGAACACGATGCCGTTCTGCTCGACGTTGGCGATCGCCTTCTGCTTCAGTTCGTCCTCGTTCACCAGCTTGGCCGCTTCTTCGTCCAGCAGCAGCTTCATCGCTTCGCGGATTTTCAGCTTGCGCTTCTTCTTGCGCCCGGCGCCGAGGCCGGAGAACATCGACTTGATCTGCTCCGTCATTTCCTCCATGCCGGGCGGCGCCATGATTTCCATGTGCGGAGACGCTTCGGCAACCTCGATCTCCACCTCGCGCTCATCCAGCTGGCCTTCGCGCAGACGCTTGCGGAAAGTCTGCCGGGTGGCGTTCTGGCTGTCTTCCGCCTGCGCCGCCGGCGAGGAGGAGAAGCCGAAGTCGCGCGCGGGCGGCAGCAGGATGTCCAGCACCCGGTCTTCCGCCGCATCCTGGGCCTGGCTGCGCACCTTGCGCATTTCCGCCTCGCGCGTCTGCTTGATGCCGATGTCGATCAGGTCGCGGATGATGGTGTCGACGTCGCGTCCGACGTAGCCGACTTCGGTGAACTTGGTGGCTTCGATCTTGATGAAGGGCGCATCCGCCAGCTTGGCCAGGCGGCGCGCGATTTCCGTCTTGCCGACACCGGTCGGGCCGATCATGAGGATGTTCTTGGGCGTGATCTCGTACCGCAGCGGATCGGCGACCTGCTGCCGGCGCCAGCGGTTGCGCAGGGCGATGGCCACCGCGCGCTTGGCCTTGGCCTGGCCGACCACGTGCTTGTCGAGTTCAGAAACGATTTCCTGGGGCGTCATGTTCATGGTGATGTCTTTTCGATGCGTTGCATGGGTGCCGCCTGGACGGCGGCCTGGCTCATTCCAGGGTCTCGATGGTGTGCGACAGGTTGGTGTAGATGCACAGCTCGCCGGCAATGGTGAGCGCCTTCTTGACCACCTCAGCCGGCGGCAGGTCGGTGTTTTCCTGCAGCGCCTTGGCGGCCGACTGGGCATAGGCGCCGCCGGAGCCGATGGCGCCGACGCCGTCTTCCGGTTCCAGCACGTCGCCGTTGCCGGTGATGATCAGGGTGGACTCGCGGTCGGCCACCAGCAGCATGGCTTCCAGGCGGCGCAGCATGCGGTCGGTGCGCCAATCCTTGGCCAGTTCCACCGACGCGCGCAGCAGATTGCCCTGGTGCTTCTCCAGCTTGGCCTCGAAGCGCTCGATCAGGGTGAAGGCGTCGGCGGTGCCGCCGGCGAAGCCGGCCAGCACCTTGCCGCCATAGAGCTTGCGCACCTTGCGCGCGCTGCCCTTCATGACGATGTTGCCGAGAGTGACCTGGCCGTCGCCGCCGAGCGCGACCGAATTGCCGCGCCGGACCGACAGGATGGTGGTGCCGTGAAATTGTTCCATGCTTTCCTCTTGTTTCTGATTACGGCCGCAAATGCCGTAATTCGGAGCAATTGGGGTCGCGCCGTCAGAAAACAAGACGAAGTTTTAGCCTGCCGGGAGAGGGAGGCGGGCGGCATGAGTCGGGTCAGTATTTCCGCGGCACCACGCGCACGATGTCGGCCAGGCCGGTGGTAGCGAACAATCGGGCCACCAGGTGATTGACTTCGCGTAACTCGATCACCTTGCCGCCGGCGCAGTGCGGCGCCAGGCCGAGGGCAAGCTGGGCCGAGGCGTTGAACTCCACCCGCGCCAGCCGGCTGCAATCGATGGTCGAAACCGGTGCCGAGCCCGCATGAGCCAGCAGCGCCCGCACCAGGTCCTCGGTGCGGCCTTCGATGACCGCCGGCATGCGGAACCGGTCGGCCTCGGATTCGGGGTCGGGCAAGTCGATCAGGCTGGCGATGGGCTGGACGGCCGGCGCCACGAAGGGCGGCGGCGACACTTCGAAGGCCAGGCAGTAGTCCATGCTGGTTTCCTCGAACGCCTGCTCCTGGTTCAGCAGCCGCAGCACTTCCAGCAGCAGCAGCCATCCGGGTTCCATCTCGCGCGGCCCGGCAGCGGCGATGGCATCGCGCAGCACCTGCACCAGGCGGCTGGCGCCGATCAGATAAGGTTCCATGCCGCGCTTGTGCAGCTGGCGCAGCGCCGCCAGCAGCAGGGCGCAGCCATCCGCATCGGCGCCGCTGACGCGCATGAAATCCAGGCGCAGGGACGGTGTCGATGCCGACAAGGCTTTGAGCCGTTCAATGGTCTTGATGCATCCGGCATCCAGGCGGCCGCTGAACGGCAGGGTGGCGGCGGTGCTTTGGGCGGCCTGTGGCGCCTCATCCGTCGCGGCTTGCCAGCCCGGTGGCGACGTCTCGAAGCGACTGGCATACGCCAGCCCCAGGGTTTCGAAGTCCGACTGCCTGCCGGTGAGCTGGTAGAGGTCGAACAGCATCCACCAGGCCGGCGTCAGCGTGGATTCGGCATGGGTGTCGCGGGTCGCTTCCAGCAGCAGCAGTTCCGCCGCCTGCGGCTGGCCGCTGGCGTAGAGAATGGCGGCTTCCGCCAGTGCCGCCTCGGGATCGGCTTCCGGAACCGGGAAATCGGTCATCAGGGTGGTGGTGCCGTCGAGCAGCATGCCGGTGGTGGTGCCGAGGCGGGACAGGCCAGGAGACAGGTTCGCCGGCTGCGCCGGGGCGGCGTTCTTTGCCGGCGCACTGGCAGGCGCCGAAGCGGGCAGCTTGTGGCGCATCCCGCTCAGCACCGACGTCATTTCGGATTCGATGGCGTCGATCTTCCGCGCGGTATTGCGCGCCGCCTGGGCATTTCGGGGCGAAGCGCTGCCCGCCGCATCGCGGGAGGCACTGGCGTCCGCGGTCGGCGCCGGAACGGTTCGCTCCGCGCGGCCGGTGTCGTCGTCGCTATCGGTGCGGCGAGGCTTTTTCCCAAAAAACGAAAATATGCTCAAGGTGTGCCTGTATCGCTGTGCTGCCCGGCAGGCAAGGTGGAAAGAAAGCCTACGTTACCATAGCCGCAGAAAATTTCCATGCAGAAATAGACATGCTACTTTGCGATTTCGGCGCGCTTTGAGAAAAAGCAATCGGATTCCGCGTCAAAAGGTCGTGCGCACCCCCATCGTCACGTTTCTTCCCGGCTGGGGCGCCACTTCCCGCAACAGCGATGTCGACAGGCGGATGTCCTGATTCAGCAGGTTGTTCGCCAGCATGAACCAGGTGACCCGGGTGCGGCCGATGCGCTGGTCATAGGACAGGCTGGCATCGAGCCGGGTATAGCCGGGCGTCGGATTGGCCTCGAAGCTCGCCAGCCGTTCCTGGCGGTAGGCATGGATCAGGCTGGCGGTGCTGCGCCAGGCGCCCCGCTTGTAGCCCGCATCGAGGCCGATCCGGCTGGCCGGCTGCAAGGGAAGATTGCCGGCGCCGTCCAGCCTGCCGCGCGAGGTGTCGGCGAAGGCCCGCAGCGACAGGCCGTCGCCGCGCAGGTTGTAGCTCACTTCCGCCTCGGCGCCGCGGATGGTGGCGTCGCCCTGGGACCAGAGCCGGCGCCGGAATTCGCCGGCCGGATCGATGGCCCCGCTTTCATCCACCAGCACGCCCGTGTCGCGGGCATAGATGAAGTCTTTCACCCGGTTCTGGAACAGGTTGCCGCGCCAGCGCACCAGGCCTTCCGTCTTCTGCAGGCTGAGCTCGATATTGCGCGAGGTTTCCTTGCCCAGCGCCGCATTGCCGATGTCGAAGCTGGCGGTGGATTCATGCGGGCCGTTGGAATACAGCTCCTCGGTGCCAGGCGCGCGTTGAGCGATCGACAGGGTGGTGCCGAGGCCATATCCCGGCAGGAAGCGCCACAATCCGCCGACGGAGTAGGACGCGAGATTGAAGCTGCGATCCTGCAGTCCGGCACGCTCCGGCGAGCGCGACAGGTTTTCGAGGCGCAGTCCGGCGCTGGCGGTGAATGGGCCGACATCCTTTTCCTCGACGATGAAGGCGGCCACCGAGGAGGAGCGGGTGATGGGCACCGTATCGGCGCGGCCGGTGCTGGCCGACAGGGCGGAGTAGCGGTTGCGCTCGGTCTGGATGCCGACCGTGCCGCGCCAGCCGGAAAGCGGTTCATGCACCGCTTCCCAGCGACTTTCCAGGGTGCGGTTGAGGAAGCGCGAGGCCGGGGCGCCGGCGGCGGTCTGTTCCACATGCTCGTAATCGGTCGAGGCCAGCCTGACGCGGATGCTGCGGATGCCTTCCACCGGCTTGCGCACCAGGCCGTCCGCGTCGAAGCGGGTTTCCGACAGGTCGATGGAAGAGCGCTCCGCGGTCGGAATGCCGTAGCGGTCGCGACGGGTGGCCACCGACGCGCCGACATAGCCCCAGTCGCCGATGTGCGAGGCGCCGAAGCCGAGGCTGCGTGAATGGGTGAAGGAAATGGGCAAAACGCCGTAGGAAGAGGCGGCATCGCCGGGCGCGGCGAAGCCGGGAATGCGGTAGTCGCCGGTGGTGCGCGCATGGCCGTCGAGATGCAGCCCGATCGTGCCGGCGGCGGCATCGGTGGCGAAGGACAGGTTCTTGCCCTGGTCCGCCGTGCTGTAGCGCAGCTCGGCCTCGCCGGTCGGGGCCGGCATCAGCTCGGTCGGAATGCGGTCGTTGACGATGTTGACCAGGCCGCCGATGGCGCCGGAGCCGTAGAGCAGGGCGGCCGGGCCGCGCAGGATTTCGATCTGGCGCGCGGTCGAGGATTCGATTGCCACCGCATGGTCGTTGGAGACGGTGGACACGTCGCCGACGCCCATGCCGTTCTGCATGATGCGCAGGCGCGGGCCTTCCAGGCCGCGGATGATGGGCCGCGAGGCGCCGGCGCCGAAACCGGAAGCGGAGACGCCGAGTTCGTCGTTCAAGGTGGCGCCGAGCGAGGTGCCCAGCTTGTTGCGCAGTTCGGCGCCGGACAGCACCTTGGCAGGCGTCAGGATCTGGGCGCCCTCGCTCGCATTGAAGGGCGTGGCGGTGACTTCCACGGTGGGCAGGGTCTGGTCGCCCTCCTGGGCGCTGGCGCTCGCGGCGAACAGCCAGAGCGCGTGCAACACGGCGCCGGCCATCAGGGAATGCTTGGGCATGTTCGATTTCCATTCAGGTTGACGATGGCTGCCGCTCGACCTTTCGCAGGCCATGCGGCGGCGTTGCAGGCGCATGGCCTGCGAAAGGTCAAGCCTGAACGGGTGGCGCGCGCGAGGAGAAATACGGCGTGAACGGAGCCTGCCAGCAGTTGAAGGCAGTCCAGAGCGCCAGCACGGCGGCCGACACGAGGGCCGGCGGCGTGAAGAGGGGAAGATCCAGGCCATCTGCCAGGGTGGCGGCATCGAAGGCAAGGCAGGAGTGGCCAGCCTTGTCGCCGGTCTCCTTCACGCCGGCATCGGCCACGATGGCCTGAGCCAGGAAAGCGTGGGCCACGCGATGCGCCATGCCGGTCCAGTGCGCGCACAACAGCGCCGCCATCAGCAGCAGGGTGATGGCGTGGCGTCTGGCATGGGCAGTGTTGCGGAGATGGTTCAGCATGGCAGGGCGGAGCGGCGTTCTGTGATCATGCCACGTTGGTGGATGCGCCCGGCAGACGCAGAAGCCATCGGGCCAAAGGAGAAAGGACCCGATGCGGACCCGGACACATGCCGCTCATGTAAGAGGCCGCATCGGCAAGGCAGGTCGCCTTGCCCATGCGGCTTCGGGAAATCAGTCGCCGTACAGCTTCTGCTTCAGTTCGCGCCGTTGCTGGGCTTCCAGCGACAGGGTGGCGGTGGGGCGGGCGAGCAGGCGCGGGATGCCGATCGGTTCGCCGGTCTCCTCGCACCAGCCGTATTCGCCGGTATCGATGCTGAGCAGCGCCTGCTGCACCTTCTTCAGCAGCTTGCGCTCGCGGTCGCGGGTGCGCAGTTCGAGCGCATGCTCTTCCTCGATCGTGGCGCGGTCCGCCGGGTCCGGCACCAGCACCGTCTCGCGCAGGTGTTCCGTGGTTTCGCCGGCATTCTTGAGAAGGTCGCGTTCGAGCTGCTGCAGCCGCGCCCTGAAGAAGGCGAGCTGCGCCTCGTTCATGTAATCCTTCTCGTCCATCTTGAGGATTTCGGCTTCGGACAGCAGCTTGCCTTCGGCTGCCGGTGCGTCGGAGGTGGGTTGATTGGTTTTGGTAGTCACTTCACTAGCCTTCGAAACTACGGGTGGGTCAATTTTATCCGCTGCGGCCGGGCTGGCATTGCTGCCACTCATGGACGCGGCATCCTGCGACTTGCCCGGCGTGGCGCCGGCTGCGGGCTTTTCCTTGGCGGCACTGCTTTTCGCCGTGGAGCGGGATGTCGATTTGGCCGCCGATTTTACCGCCGTCTTCGGCGCCGTGTCTGCCGTTTCGGCTTGCGGCTGAACTTCGGCCTTGGCGGCGGTCTTTCCGGTCTTCGCTGCCGAAGCAGACTTGGCGGTCGATCTTGTCGTGGTTGCGTTCATGTCATCCGTCTCCGTGAACTCGCCGTCCTGCAGGCGGCTACAACCAAGGCATGAAAGCCTGCAGTTTTGCTAATTCAGATTATCGTTGTGATTCCCGCTTTCGGTTGCAGATTCCGCTCATGCCGGCTTGAATCTTGTCAAGGCTCTAACCGAACGCACATTTATACCAGACACTGTTCCAGACCGCCAATAAATATGCTTTTAGGCAGGTCCTTGCCGATGAAGACCAGCTTGCTTTCGCGCGGCTCGTTTTCCGGCCATTTGCCGCCGATGTCGGAGCCCATCATCTGGTGCACGCCCTGGAAAATCACCTTGCGGTCGGCGCCGTTCATCCACAGCACGCCCTTGTAGCGCAGCATGCGCGGTCCGTAGAGCGCCAGGAAGCCGTTGAGCAGATCCTCCAGCTTGGCGGTGTCGAAGGCGCGCTCGGTCTTGAAGACGAAGGCGGCGATGCCGTCGGTGTGGTGCGAATGGTGGTGGTCCTGATGATCGTGGCGGCCGTGATCATGATCGTGGTGATCGTGATCGCAGTGCTCGTCGCAGTCGTGGTGCGCGTGCTCGTCGGCCTTCAGGAAATCCGGATCGAGTTCCAGCTTGTCGTTGAGATTGAAGCCGCGCAGGTCCATCACCTCGGTGATCGGCACCTTGCCGAAGTCGGAGCGGCTGATGGGCGCGCGCGGGTTCATGCGGCGGATGCGGGCGACCAGGGCATCGGTCAGCTTCGGCTCGGCGACGTCGGTCTTGGACAGCAGGATCTTGTCGGCGAAGCCGATCTGGCGCTGCGCTTCCTCGTGCTCGTCGAGCTGCTGCATGCCGTGCACCGCGTCGACCACCGTCACCACCGCGTCCAGCATGTAGCTCATGGCGACTTCGTCGTCCATGAAGAAAGTCTGCGCCACCGGGCCGGGATTGGCGAGGCCGGTGGTCTCGATCACCACCCGGTCGAAATCGATCTCGCCGGCCGTGCGCTTCTGCGCCAGGGAACCGAGCGCCAGCACCAGGTCGCCGCGCACCGTGCAGCAGATGCAGCCGTTGCTCATCTCCACGATCTGCTCATTGCTGTCCTGAACCAGGATGTCGTTGTCGATGTTTTCCTGGCCGAACTCGTTTTCGATGACGGCGATGCGCAGCCCATGCGGTTCGCGCAGGATGCGGTTGAGCAGGGTGGTCTTGCCGGCGCCGAGGAAGCCGGTGAGGATGGTAGTCGGTATCAATGCCATGACGTGTCGAAGAGAATGAATGCGTCGGAAAAGCGATGCCGCCTGTCATTGGCGGCGGGAAATCATCATCGGATGATAGCGCCGCTGCCTTCGCAAGGGCTGCCAATGTATAGCGGAAAAATCATGCCGGTTTGTGCAAGATCAAGCCTTTCAGGTATTCGCCTTCCGGGAAATTGGCGGTCATCGGATGATCGGCGCCGGCCGACAGGCGCCGCAAAATGCGGGCATCGACCCTGGCGTCGCTGGCGGCGCCGGCGACGATCTTCTGAAACAGGTCGGCGCTGATGGCCCCGGAGCAGGAGTAGGTGAACAGCAGGCCGTTGTCGCGCAGCAGTTGCAGGCCGAGCAGGTTGATGTCCTTGTAGGCGCGGGCGGCGCGCTCCACATGCTCCGGCGAACTCGCGAACTTGGGCGGGTCGAGCACGATCAGGTCGAAGCTCCTGCCCTGTTCGCGCAGCGCGCGCAGGGTCTTGAACACATCCGCATCCCACCATTCGGCGCGGTCGGGATCGAAGCCGTTGAGCTCCATATTGCGTCGGCCGACTGCCAGCGCCTCGCCGGAGGAGTCGATCGACACCACGCTCCTGGCGCCGCCCTTGAGCGCCGCCAGCGAGAAGCCGCCGGTGTAGCAGAAGCAGTTGAGCACGTCGCGGTCCTTCGCATGCTCCATCACCAGGCGCCGGTTGTCGCGCTGGTCGACGTAGAAGCCGGTCTTGTGGCCGCGGCGGATGTCCACCGCGTAGCGCACACCGTTCTCCGTCACCGGGGTTTCGTCGCCCGGCTCCTCGCCGGCCAGCACGCCGGTCACCAGCGGCATGCCCTCGCGCTCCCGCACCGAGGCATCTGAACGCTCGTAGACATTCTGGCAGCCGGTCTCGGCAATCAGCGCCTGCACGATCGGCACCTTCCATGCTTCCACCCCGGCCGACTGGAACTGGCATACCAGCCAGCCCTTGACGCCGGCATACCAGTCCACCACCAGGCCGGGAAAGCCGTCGGCTTCGCCGAAAATCAGGCGGATGGCATCGGTATCGCGCACGCTGGCCTGCCGCCAGGCCAGCGCCTTGCGGATGCGGCGCTTGATCATGGCATGGTCGACCGGCTCGTTCTGGTCGAAGCTCCAGACCCGCGCGCGGATGTGCGATTTCGGGCTGTGCGCGGCGCGCGCCAGGAACTGGCCGCTGGCCGACTGCACGATGGCCGTGGCGCCGGGCTTGTTCTTCTCTTCCGGCTTGCCTTCGATGCGGTCGATGGCGGTGGAAAAAATCCAGGGATGGCGGCGCAGCAGGCTTTTCTCGCGGCCCGGCTTGAGGATGATGGTCAGCATGGAATCGGTATGTCTGCCGGCAGAGCGCCGGCGTGTCGGAACGGTTTGGATTCAGGATGAGGAATCGGATTTCTTCTTCGCCCGCGGATGGGCGGCGTCGTAGACCTGGGCCAGGCGCTGGAAATCGAGCGAGGTATAGACCTGGGTCGCGGTGATCGACGCATGGCCGAGCATTTCCTGCACCGCCCGCAGGTCGCCGGAGGATTGCAGCACATGCGAGGCGAAGGAGTGGCGCAGCACGTGCGGATGCACGTCGGTCGGTATGCCGAGCGCCTGCGCATGGCGCTTGAGCCGCACCTGCAGCACCCGCGGCGTGATGCGGCTGCCGCGCTCGCTCAGGAACAGCGCATGCGGATCGGCCCGGGCCACGCTGCCGCGCACCGCCAGCCAGGCCTGCACCGCCTCGATCGCCGGCCGGCCGACCGGCACGCTGCGGCGCTTGCTGCCCTTGCCGGTGACGATGACTTCCATCGCCTCGAAATCGATCCAGCCGGCGGATTCATGGCCGGCCTCGCTGGCATAGCGCAGATCCAGCGAAGCGATCTCGGACACCCGCAGGCCGCTGGAGTAAAGCAGCTCGAACATGGCGCGGTTGCAGATCTGGCTCGCCGCCCCGGCGTCGCGGTCCGGCGCCGGCTGCGACACCACGCGGATGGCATCGTCGGCCGCCAGCGCCTTCGGCAGGGGCTTGCTGCGCTTGGGCGCCTTCACGCCGTCCACCGGGTTGGCCGGCAACACGATCTGCTCCGACAGCCATTCGTAGAAGCCGCGCCAGGCCGACAGCTTGCGCGCGATGGAGCGCGGATTCAGGCCCTTGGCATGCAGCTGCGAGGCAAATTTCCGCATATGGAAATGCCCCAGCCCCTGCAGCGCCGGCGCGCCGGGCAATTTGGCGACGAACTCGAGCAGGTCTTCCAGGTCGCGGCCGTAATTGCTGACGGTATGCGGCGACAGCTTGCGCTGGGTGCGCAGGTTGTCGAGATAGCCGGCGATCTGGCGCCGGTGCTCCCGCAGGGCGCCGTCATCACCGGTGTCGGGCTGGAGCGGAAGGTTCACGACGCGGCGTCAGGCCAGCAGGCAGTTGAGCGCGGCGCTGGCGGTCTCGCCGATGCGGGACAGGAAGTCGGTCGCCATGTCGGCGCTGAAGCGGTTCGGATCGGGCGAGCCGAGCAGCAGCAGGCCGAAGGTTTCCGGGGCGGCGCCGACGCGCAGCGGGATCATGGCCAGGGAGCGGACCGAGCCGGCGTCTTCCAGCCAGCCGGCGACTTCGAAATCATTGTTCGGGCCGCAGAAGGGCTCGGTCAGGCTGTTGGCGAACAGGCGGGCGTCTTCCGAAGTCTCGGCGGCGAACCAGCCATGGGCAAACTCCGGCGCCACGTTCCACAGGCGCAGGGTGGCGGACGGCACCGAGAAAATGCTCTGCAGGCCGTTGATCAGGGTATGCGGCAGGTCGACGTCGTTGCGGGCCAGCAGGAGCGCGCGGGTCCACTGCAGGAACTTGCCGGTGATCGCCTCGTTTTCCTCCGCCAGGCGAATCAGCTCCGCCAGGCGCAGCTCGCCGGCCTTGATCTTGTGGCGCAGGATTTCCATCTGCCTTTCCTGCAGCGACACGGCGCGTCCGGCGACCGGGTTGGCCAGCTTCACGCGCGACAGCAGTTCGCCGTGCTCTTCAAAGAAATCGGGATGGCGCGCGAGGTAATCGGCGACGTCTTGGGCGTCCAGTTCGAGGCTCATTGCAGTGTTTCGTCAGGAATCGGTGATCGTGGTCTGCCTTCCAGCGGGGAAATCCCCGCGAAAGGCGCAAAGGCTTGATTCTAACCGACATCCCCGTGCCGCAAACGCTTATCCGGCGCGCCGGGCGCCATGTGAGGCAATCCCGGCGCGGCCCGTGTCGCCAGGGCTCAGATGTCGATCTCGCCCTCGAAGACCGAGACCGCCGGGCCGGTCATCATGACGCTGCGGCCGGGGCCTTCCCAGGCGATGGACAGGTCGCCGCCACGGGTGTGCACGGCCACCGGGGAATCCAGCAGGCCGCGCCGGATGCCGGCCACCACCGCCGCGCAGGCGCCGGTGCCGCAGGCCAGGGTTTCGCCGGCGCCGCGCTCGTAGACGCGCAGCCTGACCTCATGCCGGCCGATGACCTGCATGAAGCCGGCGTTCACCCGCTTCGGAAAGCGCGCATGGCGCTCGATGGCCGGGCCGTCGGCCGCCACCGGAGCGGCCTCGCTATCGTCCACCACCTGCACCGCGTGCGGATTGCCCATGGAAACCACCGAGATCCACGCCGTCTTGCCGTCGACGTCGAGCGGCCAGAGCGCATCCGCGCTTTCCGGCCGGGAAGCCAGCCCGGCGGCGTCGAAGGGCACCTTCTCCGGCTCCAGCACCGGCGCGCCCATGTCCACCGTGATGCGGCCGTCATCCTCCAGCCTCGGCTCGATGATGCCGGCCATGGTCTCGACCCGGATGGCGCGCTTGTCGGTCAGGCCCTTGTCGGTGACGAACTTGACGAAGGCGCGGGCGCCGTTGCCGCATTGCTCCACCTCGCCGCCGTCGGCGTTGTAGATGCGATAGCGGAAATCGACGCCGGCCGCGCGCGGCCTTTCCACCACCAGCATCTGGTCGGCGCCGATGCCGAAGCGGCGGTCGCCGAGCTTGCGCCATTGTTCCGGCGTGAAGTCGACGGTCTGGCTGATGGCGTCGATGACGACGAAGTCGTTGCCGGCGCCGTGCATCTTGGTGAACTTGAGTTTCATGGCAGGAAGCGGAAGTTGAAGTCAGCGGTCGTAGACGGAAGGCTCGCCCGGCGGCCGGGTCTTGAAGCGCTTGTGCGTCCACAGGTATTCGTCCGGCGCCTCCAGGATGCGTTCCTCGATGAAGGCATTCACCCGGCGGGTGGCGGCGGTCACGTCGTCGCCCGGAAAGTCGGTCCAGGCGGGATAGAACCGCACCTTCCAGCCTGCGTAGTCGGGCAGGTAGGTGGCAATGACCGGAATGACCTGGGCGCCGGTGACGGCAGCGATGCGCGCCGGCGCCGTCAGCGTCGAGGCGGCGATGCCGAAGAAGGGCACGAACTCGGCATCCCGCGTGCCGAAATCCATGTCCGGCAGCATGAAGAAGGGCAGGCCGTCGCGCAGCGCGCGGATGATGGGCTTGATGCCGTCGCCGCGGGTGAACAGCTTGACCGGCTTGAAGCGGGAGCGGCCGCGCCGCAGCGCCACGTCGAACACCGCATTCTGCTGCTGGCTGTACATGGAGCTGGCCGAGATCTCCATGGCGATGCGGGCGCCGGCCACGTCGAGGCAGACGAAATGCGGGCAAAGCAGGATGGTCGGCTTGGCCGCCATCTCCTGCAGCGGCAGCCCCGGTTCCATGCGGATCAGGCGCTTGAGCCGCGCTTCCGATCCCCACCACAGGATGCCGCGCTCCAGGATGCTGCGCGCATAGGCCTGGAAATGGCGCTTGGCCATGCGGCGCCGCTCGTCATCCGACAGCTGCGGCAGGCACAGCCGCAGGTTGGTCAGGGTGATGTGGCGGCGCGGGCCCATCACATGGAACAGCAGCATGCCGACGCCTTCGCCGAGGCGGCCCAGCAGCGGCAGCGGCAGCCAGTGCAGCAGCCACATCAATCCGATCAGGAACCTCATGCCGCTTCCTTGCGCGCGCCGCCGTCCGCCGCCGCGACGCCTCTGGGCGTCTTGTAGCGGTTGTAGCTCCACAGGTATTGCGCCGGACAGCGGGCGATCAGTTCTTCCATGGCGGCGTTGATGGCGCACGCCTGCTGCTCCGGCGTGTCGCCCATCTCGCGCTCGAAGGGAATGAAGCGGATCACGTAGCCGCGGCCGCGCGGCAGCCGCTCCCCATACGAGAGGATGATCGGCGCGCCGGTCATCTGGCGCAGCTTGGCCGACAGCGTCATGGTGTAAGCCGGCTTGCCGAAGAAGTCGGCCCACACGCCTTCGCCCTGCTGCGGCACCTGGTCCGGCAGCAGGCCGATCAGGCCGCCCTGCTTCAAGGTTTTCAGCAGGATGCGCACGCCGGACAGGTTGGCCGGCGCCAGGTGCAGGTTGGGGCGGGCGCGGGCGCCTTCCATCAGCGGCTTCAGCGCTTCCTTGCGCGGCGGGCGGTAGAGCACCGTCAGCGGCGTCTTCTGCGCCACCGCCTGGGCGGTGATCTCGAAGCAGCCGAGGTGGGGCGTAAGGAAGATCACGCCGCGCCTGGCGTCCAGCGCCGCCTGCACCAGTTCCCAGTTCTCGATGGTGGCCGTCTGCAGCACCCGCTCCTGCGGCGCGCACCAGATGAAGGGCAGCTCCAGGATGTTGCGTCCCGCCTCGCTCACCGCGGCGGACAGCTGGCCGCCGAAACCGCCTCGCTCGATGTTCTCCTTCAGGCGCCGGCGGTAGGAAGGCGACGCCAGGTAAACCAGCCAGCCGAGCGCCGCGCCGAGCGCATGCAGCATGCGCAGCGGCAGGCGCGACAGCAGGTGGAACAGGGAGAGGAGCATGAGGGCCGGAATCTGGTGTTTTTTTTCAAGACGCGTAAAATAGCACGAAGTTTTCGACTCAGTTCTTCGAAAAACCCGTTTTCACCGCCGAGTTAATCAGACAACTTGCGAGGCGGTCTACAAATCTCGCTAAAGCGTCGCAGGCTCATGAGATTGGCCGCGACATGGTCATATCAACCGCTACAAGGAGCCTGCGATGGCAAATGAATACCTCTTCACCTCCGAATCCGTTTCCGAAGGTCATCCCGACAAGGTCGCGGACCAGATCTCCGATTCCATCCTCGACGCCATCCTGACCCAGGATCCGAAAGCCCGCGTCGCTGCTGAAACACTGTGCAACACCGGCCTGGTCGTGCTGGCCGGCGAAATCACCACCAGCGCCAACGTCGATTACATCAACGTCGCCCGCGACACCATCAAGCGCATCGGCTACGACAACGCCGACTTCGGCATTGACTACAAGAGCTGCGCCGTGCTGGTCGCCTACGACAAGCAGTCCCCGGACATCGCTCAGGGCGTCGATGAAGGCCGCGGCCTCGACCTCGACCAGGGCGCCGGCGACCAGGGCCTGATGTTCGGCTACGCCTGCGACGAGACGCCCGAGTTGATGCCGGCCGCGATCTATTTTTCGCACCGCATCGTCGAGCGCCAGTCGCAGCTGCGCAAGGATGGCCGCCTGCCCTGGCTGCGTCCGGACGCCAAGTCCCAGGTCACGCTGCGCTACGTCGACGGCAGGCCGGTGGCGATCGACACCATCGTGCTCTCCACCCAGCACAGCCCGGAGATGGAGCACAAGGCGATCGAGGAAGCGGCGATCGAGGAAATCATCAAGCCGGTGGTGCCGCGCGAGTGGCTGAAGAACACCCGCTACCTGATCAACCCCACCGGCCGCTTCGTCATCGGCGGTCCGCAGGGCGACTGCGGCCTGACCGGGCGCAAGATCATCGTCGACACCTACGGCGGCGCGGCGCCGCACGGCGGCGGCGCCTTCTCCGGCAAGGACCCGTCCAAGGTCGACCGTTCCGCCGCCTATGCCGGCCGCTATGTCGCCAAGAACATCGTCGCCGCCGGGCTCGCCAGCCGCTGCCAGATCCAGGTCTCCTACGCCATCGGCATCGCCAAGCCGACCTCGGTGATGGTCACCACTTTCGGCACCGGCAAGGTCAGCGACGAAACCCTGTCCCAGCTGGTGCAGGAACTGTTCGACCTGCGGCCGAAAGGCATCGTGCAGATGCTGGACCTGCTGCGCCCCATCTACGCCAAGACCGCTGCCTACGGCCACTTCGGCCGCGAGGAGCCGGAATTCAGCTGGGAGCGCACCGACAAGGCCGCCGCGCTGCGGGCTGCCGCCGGCCTCTGATCCCTCTCTGATTCCTTTCCGCAACGGCGCCGCATTCGGCGCCGTTTTTTGTTGTTGGCCTACAAAAGGCTTTTCTTTTTTGCATTGTCCGCAGGCAGCAGGCCGCAGGCCTTCCGTACAATGACCGCCAGCCGGCTGGCATTGCCGCCGGCAATTCCCGTCACTATTCACATCCTGCGGTGCAAACTCTTTCGTCCTGTCGGCCCTGGTTGCCGCTGCTCATGCTTGCCGTCGCCTGCACCGTCCAGGCGGCACCGGCTGCGCCTGCGCAGCCGGCGGTCGCCGAATGGTGCCGCAAGCTGACGCCGCGGCTGCCGACCGTCTCCGAGGCAACCTGCCAGGCGAGCCGCCTCGCGCCCACCGGCTCCCGTTCCGTCCAGGGGGTGCCCATCCTGGCAAGGCGCGTGGCGGCTGCCGGCAAGCCGGGCCGGGACGGCCCGCTGCGGGTGCTGCTGGTCGGCGGCATCCATGGCGATGAATTGACCGCCTCGGCCGTGGTTTTCCAGTGGATGCAATGGCTACAGCAGCCGCCGGCGCCGCAGTTTCAGTGGAATATCGTGCCGGTGCTTAATCCCGACGGCATGCTGGCCGCCAAGCCGCAGCGCATGAACGCCAATGGCGTCGAGCTGAACCGCAACTTCCCCACGCCGAACTGGGACAAGGAAGCGCCGCGCTACTGGTCGCGCGTTACCGGCAGCGACCCGCGCCGCTTTCCCGGCAAGACGCCCCTGTCGGAGCCGGAAAGCCGCTGGCTGAACGAGGAAATCATGCGCTTCAAGCCGCATGTGATCGTGTCGGTGCATGCGCCGTTCGGCGTGCTCGATTTCGACGGTCCGGCCAAGGCGCCGAACCGCTTCGGCCGGCTGCTGTTCAACCGTGTCGGCGTCTATCCCGGCTCTCTCGGCAACTATGGCGGGGTGCACAAGAACGTGCCGGTGGTCACCATCGAACTGGCCAATGCGCAGGCCATGCCGACGCAGGAAGAGGCGCGCCGCATCTGGCTCGACATGCTGGCCTGGATCGAGCGCAATATCCGTCCCCAGGCCGCGCTGCAGAAGGCGCAGAGCGGCTTGCCGGAAGCGCCTGCGCTGGCGCTTGCCGGCCGCAACTGAGCGCCGCCGGCCGCTTGATGCGGCCCGATCTCGGGTATAATTCCGGACTTCCAAGGAGCGTTGCAGCATGCCGTTTTTCAACGGCATGTCAGGCTTGGACCTCGCATCATTCGCAAACCGCGCTCACGTTACTTTTTTTCTAACGAAAGGAGGGCGTGATGAGCGCCGTTATCTCTCAGAACAATTCCCAGCAAGATTTCTTCGTTGCCGATCTCAGTCTCGCCGACTGGGGCCGCAAGGAAATCCGCATCGCCGAAACCGAGATGCCCGGCCTGATGGCCATCCGCGAGGAATTCGCCGCCGCCCAACCGCTCAAGGGCGCGCGCATCACCGGTTCGCTGCACATGACCATCCAGACCGCGGTGCTAATCCAGACGCTGGAAGCCCTCGGCGCCAAGGTGCGCTGGGCCTCGTGCAACATCTACTCCACCCAGGACCATGCCGCCGCCGCCATCGCCGCCAGCGGCACGCCGGTATTCGCCTTCAAGGGCGAGAACCTGGACGAGTACTGGGACTTCACCCACCGCATCTTCGAGTGGCCGAACGGCGAATACTCGAACATGATCCTCGACGACGGCGGCGACGCCACGCTGCTGCTGCACCTCGGCAGCCGCGCCGAGAAGGATGCCAGCGTGCTGAACAATCCGGATTCGGAAGAGGCGGTCTGCCTGTTCAACGCCATCAAGAAGAAGCTGGCGGCGGATCCGGCCTGGTACTCCACCCGTCTGGCGCAGATCAAGGGCGTGACCGAGGAAACCACCACCGGCGTGCATCGCCTGTACCAGATGCACAAGGAAGGCAAGCTGGCCTTCCCGGCGATCAACGTCAACGACTCGGTCACCAAGTCCAAGTTCGACAACCTGTACGGCTGCCGCGAATCGCTGGTGGACGGCATCAAGCGCGCCACCGACGTCATGGTGGCCGGCAAGATCGCCGTGGTGTGCGGCTACGGCGACGTGGGCAAGGGTTCGGCCCAGGCGCTGCGCGCGCTCTCGGCCCAGGTGTGGGTCACCGAGATCGATCCGATCTGCGCGCTGCAGGCGGCCATGGAAGGCTACCGCGTGGTGACCATGGAGTATGCCGCCGAGCATGGCGACATCTTCGTCACCGCCACCGGCAACTACCATGTGATCACCCATGAGCACATGAAGAAGATGAAGGACCAGGCCATCGTCTGCAACATCGGCCACTTCGACAACGAGATCGAAGTCGCCGCGCTGCGCCAGTACGCCTGGGAGAACATCAAGCCGCAGGTCGATCATGTCATTTTCCCGGACGGCAAGCGCATCATCCTGCTGGCCGAAGGGCGCCTGGTGAACCTCGGCTGCGGCACCGGCCATCCTTCCTACGTGATGAGCTCCTCCTTCGCCAACCAGACCATCGCCCAGATCGAGCTGTTCACCAACACCGCCGCCTATCCGGTCGGCGTGTACACGCTGCCCAAGCATCTGGACGAGAAGGTGGCGCGCTTGCAGCTGAAGAAGCTGAACGCGCAGCTGACCGAGCTGACCGCGGAGCAGGCCGCCTACATCGGCGTCTCCCAGGCCGGCCCGTACAAGCCCGACCACTACCGCTACTAAGCAGGAGACCGGGCTGCCGCCGACCGGCGTCAGCCCGATGACCGATTGCGCCGACGCCCGGAAGCCAGCGCTGCCAGGCGCGGGCCGATGGATGATGGATTGCCCGAGGAGGCAGCATGCGCTTGCTCATCACCTGGCTGATCAACGCCTTCGCCCTGTTCGCCCTGCCGTACCTGATGACCTCCATCCGGGTGGAGAGCTTCGCCAGCGCGCTCATCGCGGCGCTGGTGCTGGGACTGGTGAATACGCTGATCCGGCCGATCCTGGTGCTGCTCACCCTGCCGGTGACGGTGCTGACCCTGGGGCTGTTCATCCTGATCATCAACGGCCTGATGTTCTGGCTGGTGGCCAACATGCTGTCCGGCTTCCAGGTCGCCAGCTTCTGGTCCGCGGTCGGCGGCGCGCTGCTCTACAGCCTGATTTCCTGGGCATTGTCGGCGCTGATACTGAAAGACTGACATGACACGCAATACCTACAGCTTCGAATTCTTTCCGCCCAAGACACCCGAGGGCGCGGAAAAGCTGCGCGCCGCCCGCGCGCGCCTCGTGGCGCTGAACCCCCAATATTTTTCGGTGACCTTCGGCGCCGGCGGCTCCACCCAGCAGGGCACGCTGGAAACCGTGCTCGAGATCCAGCGCGAAGGCCATGAGGCTGCGCCGCACCTGTCCTGCATGGGCAGCAGCCCGGACACCATCCGCACCCTGCTCAATGAATACAAGTCGCAGGGCATTCGCCGCGTGGTCGCGCTGCGCGGCGATCTGCCGAGCGGCTACGGCGGCTTCGGCACGACCGGCGACGCCTTCCGCTATGCCAACGAACTGGTGGAGTTCATCCGCAAGGAAACCGGCGACTGGTTCCACATCGAGGTGGCGGCCTATCCGGAAGTGCATCCGCAGGCCAAGTCGCCGCAGGACGATCTCGCCAGCTTCGCGCGCAAGGTGAAGGCCGGCGCCGACGGCGCCATCACCCAATACTTCTACAACGCCGACGCCTATTTCCGCTTCGTCGATGAAGCGAAGAAGCAGGGCGTGGAGGTGCCCATCGTGGCCGGCATCATGCCGATCACGAACTACACCCAGCTGGTGCGCTTCTCCGACATGTGCGGGGCCGAGATCCCGCGCTGGATCAAGCTCAAGCTGGCCAGCTACGGCGACGACACCGACAGCATCCGCGCGTTCGGCCTGGACGTGGTCACGCAGCTGTGCGAGCGCCTGCTGCAGGGCGGCGCGCCCAGCCTGCACTTCTACACGCTGAACCAGGCCAATGCCACGCTGGAGATTTGCCGCCGCCTGAATGGCACGGCGCTGTAATCACGCCGTAATCAGTCAAGCTGCGCCGGGCGCGACTCGGTGAGGATGACGTCCAGCGCCACGTCGTGCGGCGCGGCGTCGAAGCCGGCGCGGCCGCATTCATAGGCAATGCCGGCCGTGAGCGGCCGCGGCGTTTGCGCCAGCGTGCGGTCATAGAAGCCGCCGCCATAGCCGAGCCGGAAGTTGCCCTCATTGAAGCCGACGCAGGGAATCAGCAAGCCTTGCGGCCGGCAGCTTTCATTTCTCGCAGCGGGGATCGAGACGCCGAAGGCATCGCGTTCCGTCGCATCGCCGGGCTTCCAGGGATGAAAGTCGAGCGGCGCATCCGGCGACCTCACCACCGGCAGCGCCAGCCGCACGCCGCGATTTGCCAGTTCGACATAACAATCGCGCAAGTCGGGCTCGCCGCGTATCGGCCAGTACACGCCCAGCATGTCGATGCCATGCAGCTGCTGCCACGCCAATACGCGCCGACTGATGGCCTCGTTCCAGCGCGCTCGAACTTCGGCGGCGATCGCCTGTCTGTGGGCTAGCAACGCGCGACGCAACGCCGCTTTGTCAAAAGCGCCATCCGTTGTATTGATGCTGTTGTCAGGCATGCCGGCCACACGAAAACAAGGAACACGCATGCTATCCTACATTCCAGATTTTCCCCAAGTTTGCACACCAAGAAAGCGGTTGCCTGATGGTTTCTAAGAAGTGGATTGCGAGCGCGCTGATCGCGCTGGCGCCGGTGGTTTTTGCCCCCATGGCTCATGCGCAGAAGGCGGCGGTCAAGCGTGCCGCCGATTTCGCCAGCGATGACGAGGCCTTCCTCGCCCTGCGCGAAGCGGCCCGCCGCAATGACGCCGCGCGGGCGCTGGAGATCGCCACCCGCCTCAACAGCTACCCGGTGCCGTCCTATGTCGAGTACTTCCGCATCCAGCCCCGCATCAACGCCGCCTCCGAGCAGGAGATCCGCGATTTCCTGACCCGCTACGACGGCAGCGCCATCGCCGACCGCCTGCGCAACGACTGGCTGCTGGAGCTGGGCCGCACCCGCAACTGGGCGCTGTTCGACGAGCAGTATCCGCTGTTCGCGCTGAATGACGATCTGCAGGTCCGGTGCTATGCGCTGACCTCGCGCGCCCTGAAGGGCGAGAACGTGGCCGACGAGGCGCGTACTCAGCTGACCGCGCCGCAGAATTATGGCGAAGCCTGCGCCCTGCTGATCAACACCCTGGCGCAGTCCGGCCAGTTCGCCCAGGACGATGTCTGGAACCAGATTCGCCTGATGGCCGAATCGGGTTATGCCGGCACCATCCGCCGCGTTATCGGCTCGGTCGAGGCCAACGAGACGCTCTTGATGCAGGCGCTGGACAAGCCGGTGGTGGTGGCCGCGCGCGGACCGGGCAATGGCCGCGGCGCCCATGAAGCCTTCATGATCGCGCTCGGCAAGGTGGCGAAGAACGACATCGACCAGGCGGTGAAATTCCTGGTCCAGAGCAGCGAGCGCCTGACGCAGAGAGAGCTGCCGATCGCGTGGGCGCAGGTGGCGCTGCCGGCCTCGCTCAAGCTGGCGCCGGAAGCCGCCATCTTCTGGAACCGTACCGACGGCGCGCCGCTGTCCAACGATGCCCACCAGTGGAAGGCGCGCAGCGGCCTGCGCGCCGGCGACTGGAGGCTGGTGAAGAATGCCATCGACGCCATGCCGGCCGGCCTGAAGAACGATCCGACCTGGGTCTACTGGCTGGGCCGCGCCTACAAGGCGGAGGGCCGCAAGGAAGACGCGCAGGCGCAGTTCCGCAGCATTGCCAGCCAGACCAATTTCTACGGCCAGCTGGCGATGGAAGAGCTGGACCAGAAGATCGCCATTCCGCCGCGCGCCCAGCCGGTGACGGCCGACGAAATCGCGCCGATGGCCAGGAACGAAGGCTTCCGCCGGGCGCTGAAGTTCTTCGATCTGAACATGCGCTTCGAGGGCTACCGCGAGTGGAACTGGGAGCTGCGCAAGATGAACGAGCGCCAGCACCTCGCCGCCGCCGAGTATGCGCGCCAGGCCAACGTGCTGGACCGCATGGTCAACACCTCCGACCGCACCCGCAACGAGGTCGACTTCACCCAGCGCTTCCCGTCTCCGCACCGCGAGGTGATGACCCAGTTCACCCAGCGCCTCGGCCTGGACATGGCCTGGGTCTACGGCCTGATCCGGCAGGAGTCGCGCTTCATCCAGAACGCCCGCTCCCATGTCGGCGCCTCCGGCCTGATGCAGATCATGCCGGCCACCGCCCAGTTCGTGGCGCGCAAGATCGGCCTCGGCGACTTCTCGGTGAGCCAGGTGAACGACATCCAGACCAACATCATGCTGGGCACGAACTACCTCAACATGGTGCTGAACGACCTCGACGGCTCGCAGGCGCTGGCGACCGCCGCCTATAACGCCGGCCCGGGCCGGCCGCGCAGCTGGCGCTCGACGCTGTCGCGGGCGGTGGAAGGCGCCATCTTCGCCGAGACCATACCGTTCAACGAAACCCGGGGCTATGTCAAGAACGTGCTGTCGAACGCGACTTACTATGCAGCCCTGTTCGAGAACAAGCCGCAGTCGCTGAAGGCGCGCCTCGGCATGGTGGCGCCGAAAGGCTTCACCGCCAGCGACTTGCCCTGATTCTCTTCCCACGCAAGAACAAGAAAAGGAAAGCGCATGGACACGGCAGACAATGCAAACCCCTCGGTGCTGGTGATCGGCGGCACCGGCTTCATTGGCAGCCATGTCGTGGCCAAGCTGGTGGCGGCGGGCTGCAACGTCACCGTGCCCACCCGGCGCGCCCGCCATGGGCAGCATCTGAAGCTGCTGCCGACGGCGAATATCGTCGAGGCCAACGTGCACGACGACGCCACGCTCAACATGCTGGTGCTGCGCAAGGATGCGGTGGTGAACCTGGTCGGCATCCTGCATGACAAGCCGGTGTCCGGCGCGCCCTACGGCCGCGGCTTCGCCCGCGCCCATGTAGAGCTGCCGCAGCGCATCGTCGCCGCCTGCGCGGCGCACCGCGTGCGGCGCGCCATCCACATCAGCGCGCTCGGCGCCGACCGCGGCGCGCCCTCCATGTATCTGCGCTCCAAGGCCGACGGCGAGGCCGCCATGTTCGCCAATCCGGCGGTCGGCAGCACGGTGCTGCGGCCGTCGGTGGTGTTCGGCGAAGAAGACAACTTCCTCAACACCTTCGCCTGGCTGCAGGCCTTCCTGCCCGTGATGCTGCTCGGCGGCGCCGATGCCAGGTTCCAGCCCATCTATGTGCAGGACGTGGCCTGGGCGGTAGTGAACGCCCTCGGCAACGATCACACCATCGGCAAGATCTACGAACTTGCCGGGCCGAAGGTCTATACCCTGCGGCAACTGGTGCAACTGGCCGGCGTCTGGTCCGGCCACCGGCGTCCGGTGATCGGGCTTCCCGACTCGCTCGCTCGCCTGCAGGCCGGCGTGCTGGAGCACTTGCCGGGCGAGCCGCTAATGAGCCGCGACAACCTCGAGTCGATGAAGGTGGCCAACGTCGCCAGCGGTCCCATTTCTCCCGATCTGCTGATCACGCCGACGCCGCTGGAAGCGGTGGCGCCGGCCTACCTGGCCCGCTGACCGACTTCCCCGCCGGTTTCAAAAACCGGCCGAAAGCCTTATCCTGCAGCATTGCGCGACCGGCCGGCGCCGCCACGGCGTCGGGCGAGGCGCTTCACCAGCGAAACTTTCCATGCAGACCACCGAACTCGATCCCACCCTGTCGCAGGCGCTCGACGCCGCCGAAAAGGGCCGCATGAGACTCGTCATCGGCAACAAGAACTACTCGTCCTGGTCGATGCGGCCCTGGGTTCTGATGAAAGCCTTCGACATTCCGTTCCAGGAAATACGCGTGGCCATCGGCCAGCCGGATTCCGGCACCAGGATTGCCCAGTATTCCGCCGCCGGCCGGGTGCCGGTGCTGCTCGACGGCGAGACCCGGGTCTGGGATTCGCTTGCGATCTGCGAGTACGTGGCGGAGCTGTTTCCGGAATTGGCGCTGTGGCCGCGCAACGTGGCCGACCGCGCCGTGGCGCGCTCCATCTGCGCCGAAATGCACTCCGGCTTCACCGGCCTGCGCTCGGCGATGTGGATGAACATCCGCGCCCGCTTTCCCGGCAAGGGCCGCACCGCCGAAGCCCAGGCCGACATCGGCCGCATCTGCGAGATATGGGAAGACTGCCTGGCCCGCTCCGGTCCGCACGACTTCCTGTTCGGCGACTTCTCCATTGCCGATGCCTACTATGCGCCGGTGGTGATGCGCTTCCGTACCTACGACGTGGCGCTGGCGCCGGCGCTGCAAGCCTATGCCGACCGGGTCGCCGCCCATCCGGCGGTGGCGCAATGGATGCAAGGCGCGCTGGCCGAGTCGGAACGGCTGGAGAAGTACGAAAGCTATCCCGGCTAGCACCACCATCGAATCGGAATCGGACCCCTCCATGCGAAGCTACATCGTCGGCGGCGCGGTGCGCGACGAACTCCTCGGCCTGCCGGTGCAGGACCACGACCATGTGGTGGTCGGCGCCACGCCGGAGGAGATGATGGCCGCCGGCTACACGCCGGTGGGCAAGGACTTTCCGGTGTTCCTGCATCCAAGCACGCATGAAGAGTATGCGCTGGCCCGCACCGAGCGCAAGACCGCGCCCGGCTACAAGGGCTTCGTGTTCCATGCGGATGAAAACGTCACGCTGGAGCAGGACCTGGTGCGGCGCGACCTCACCATCAATGCCATGGCCAAGGCCGAGGATGGCAGCATCATCGATCCCTTCAACGGCCGGCGCGATCTGCAGCAGCGCATCTTCCGCCATGTGTCCGACGCCTTCGCCGAAGACCCGGTGCGCATCCTGCGGCTGGCCCGTTTCGCCGCCCGCTTCACCGATTTCCGCGTCGCGCCGGAGACCCATGCGCTGATGCGGCGCATGGCGGAAGAGGGGGAAGTCGATGCGCTGGTGCCGGAGCGGGTATGGCAGGAGATTTCGCGCGGCCTGATGGAAGCGCGGCCGTCGCGCATGATCGAGGTGCTGCGCGACTGCGGCGCGCTGGCGCGCATCCTGCCCGAGTTGGCTGCCTTGTGGCGCATGCCGGCATCGGCGCCGCAGGCTGCCGCCGGCGCACGGCTGCTGTGCATGCTCGACGACGCGGCGCAAGCCGGCCTCGATCTGCCGCAGCGCTTCGCCGTGCTGACGTATGATCTTTCCGCAGGAGCCGTGTCGCCGCAGGAGGATGCCGCTGCTGCGCTGGTCGATGCGGTATGCAAGCGCATCAAGGTGCCGACCGATTGCCGCGACCTGGCGCGCATCACCGCCCGCGAGCATCGCCATGTCGCGCGCGCCGGGACATTGAGCGCCGAGGACAAGGTAGCGCTGTTCGAGCGCTGCGACGCCTTTCGCAAGCCGCAGCGCTTCATCGACATGCTGCAGGCAGCGGCATGCATTCACGGCGGCGCGCAGGCCGCGTTCCCGCAGCGGGATGATCTGACGTCGGCACTGGAGGCGGCGCGCGGCGTGGATGCCGGCGCGGTGGCGCGCCAGCTTGCCGAGCGGGTGAAAGAGATTCCGGGCGCGGTGCATCGCGCCCGGGTGGCGGCGGTAGAAGCCGTTGCCGCGCAGCGGCAACGGTAGCCGACGGTTCCCGATCAGCGGATGAAGCGGCCGTCCTTGCCGATCATCGTCAGCTCCACGAATTCGCTGCCGGTGTGATCGGCGGCGCCGTAGGTGACCAGCAAGCCGCCGAGGTCGGTGCGCTGCAGGGATTCGAGCGCATTGACGAAGCCTTCCCGGGTGAGATTGCGTCCGGCGCGGCGCAGGCCTTCCACCAGCACCTTGGCGTTCACGTAACCTTCCATCGCGGCGTAGGAAATCGTCACGCCTTCGGCGGTCGCCGCCTTCTTGAATTCCTGGCCGAGCGGCGTGGAAATCAGATGCGGCGCCGGCGTGATCTGCGACACGATGACGCCCGCGCCGGCGGCACCGAGATCCTTGACGAAAGCCTGCGAGGAATTGTTGGACAGGGTCATGATCTGCATCCGCCCGCCCTGGGCGCGGATCGCCTTGATGGCGCCGACGGTATTGGCGGCCGAGCTGACGATGATGACCGCCTGCGGATTGGCCTTGATGAGGCGCGCCGCCGCGGCATCGTAGTCGGGCTTGACGCGGTCGAACGGCGTGACGAGGGTCGGTTCCAGCTTGCGCGCCGCCATGGCCTTGACGAAGCCTTCGCGGCCATCCTCGCCATAGGCATCATTGACGTGCAGCAGGGCGATGCTGTTCAGGCCGATGGTGGAGAAATGCTCCACCGCCTTGCCGACCTCGTCTTGATATTTGGCGCGGATGTTGAACACCCAGCGGTTCACCGGCTGATGGAACACCACGGCGCCGGTGCTGGGCGCAATCAGCGGCACCTTGTTTTCCGCCAGCAGGGGCAGGATGCCCTGGGTATGCGGCGTGCCGCGCGTCTGGAACAGCGCGAAGACGCGCTCCTTCCTGATCAGCGTTTCGGCGTTGGCCAGGGTCAGCGCCGGATCGAACTTGTCGTCGAGCGTGCGCAGCTCGATCTTGCGGCCAAAGACGCCGCCGTTCTTGTTGACCTGATTGAAATACGCCAGCGCGCCTTCGTTCATTTCACGCACCGGCCCCGCCACCGTGCCGGTGACGCCGACGGTCTGGCCGATCAGGATGCTGCTTTCGGTGACTCCGTCCTCGGCCGCTGCCGCCGTGGCGACGCAAGCCAGCATTGCAAAAGCGCCCATGCAGGCGCGCCAAGTCGAGACCATGCTCTTCCTCCGATGTCTTTTTTGTGGGTGTCGCATAACAAAAAGCGGGTGTTTCTTGAACGTCTGTTATTGAGATAGGGAAAAAGGAAGGCATCTACCCCTTGAAGCATCAAACCGCAGTCGGCAATCCCGTACAATCCGGATGCGCCTTTGTGCGTCGCACCATGAGGTGGTTGCAAGGTTTTTAATGAAATGATGGAACGCAAGGCAATGTCTTCAACTAATTCGATTTCCAACCAGACAGAACCGAAGAATGGCACGGAAAAGCCTGTCGTGCGCGTCAAAGTGCTGTCGGAACGCGATCGACGCCGGCTTTTGAACCACTTTCTTGCATTGAATGACAACGATAGACTGTTGCGTTTTGGCAGCGTCCTGACGGATGAGCTGGTCACGCGCTATGCGCAGCGTCTCGATTTCGAGCGCGACACCATCTTCGGCGTCTACGACGACAACCTGCGCCTGCTCGGCGTCGGCCATCTCGCCTTCATCGCCAGAGATGCGCATCCCAATCGCGGCAGCAATACGCTGAAGGAGCGGGTCGCGGAATTCGGCGTTTCGGTGGATGCCAAGGCGCGCGGCATGGGCATCGGCTCGCACCTGTTCCGGCGCGCCGCCATCCATTGCCGCAACGAGGACGTGGATACGCTCTACATGCATTGCCTGTCCACCAACAAGGTCATGATGCACATCGCCAAGAAGGCCGGCATGTCGATCCAGCGCGATTACGGCGAGGCCGATGCCTATCTGCGCCTGGAGCCGGCCAGTCCCGGCACCGTGCTGCGCGAGGCGATGGACGAACAGGTGGCCACCCTGGATTACGGCCTGAAGGCCAACGCCAAGGCGGCGCTGAAGTGGTGGACCCGCCTGTCCGGCGGCAAGATCGACAAGCCGCGTTCCTGACCCTTCCTACACCAGCGGCAGCGCGGTGGTGTCCTTGATCTTCTGCAGCGCGAAGCTGGATTTCACGTCCAGCACCGCCGGATGCCGCAGCAGGGTTTCCATCACGAAGCGGGAGAAATGCTCCATGTCTTCCACGTGCACCCGCAGCAGATAATCCATTTCCCCCGTCATTGCATAACAGGCCACCACTTCCGGCCAGTGCGCCACCGCATGCGAAAAATCGGCACGCGGCGACACGCCGCCCTGGGACGAGGTGTCGCTGTGCTTTTCCAGCCGCACGTTGACATAGGCCAGCAGGCCGAGGCCGATCTTCTCCGCATCCAGCAGCGCCACGTACTGGCGGATGATGCCCGCTTCCTCCAGCCGCTTGATGCGGCGCAGGCAGGGCGAGGGTGACAGGTTGATGCGCTCCGCCACTTCCTGGTTGGTGAGGCGGCCATCGGCCTGGAGGATGGCGAGAATCTTGCGATCGGTCTTGTCGAGCTCGAGTTTTGGCATAAGATTGCTTTATCCTGTTTTCTGCAGCAATTAACATGCGCCGATACGGGGAAGTGAAGCACATATTGCAATCAAATGCCAGGCCGGCTTGACTATACTTCAAGCAGATTCTGAAATTGCGAGAGGAGACGGTCATGGATTTTCAGCCCTGGGACAACCCGATGGGTACCGATGGATTCGAGTTCATCGAATACGCGGCGCCCGACCCGAAGGCGCTCGGCGCGCTCTTCGAGCAGATGGGCTTCATGCCGGTCGCCCGCCACCGCCACAAGGACGTGACGCTCTATCGCCAGGGCGAAATCAATTTCATCATCAACGCCGAGCAGGATTCCTTCGCCCAGCGCTTCGCCCGCAAGCACGGCCCCTCCATCTGCGCCATCGCCTTTCGCGTGCAGGATGCCGCCTTCGCCTACCGGCGCGCGCTGGAACTCGGCGCCTGGGGCTTCGACAACCGCACCGGCCCGATGGAACTCAACATCCCGGCGATCAAGGGCATCGGCGATTCGCTCATCTATTTCGTCGACCGCTGGCGCGGCAAGGAAGGCGCCGCCGGCGGCATCGGCGACATCAGCATCTACGACGTCGACTTCGTGGCATTGCCCGGCGCAGAGCTGAATCCGAAGGGCCATGGCCTGACCTACATCGACCACCTGACGCACAACGTGCACCGCGGCCGCATGAAGGAGTGGGCCGAATTCTACGAGCAGCTGTTCAACTTCCGCGAGATCCGCTACTTCGACATCGAGGGCAAGCTCACCGGCCTGAAGTCCAAGGCCATGACCTCCCCCTGCGGCAAGATCCGCATCCCGATCAACGAATCCTCCGACGACAAGTCGCAGATCGCCGAATACCTCGACCAGTACCATGGCGAGGGCATCCAGCACATCGCGCTCGGCACCGACGACATCTACAACGTGGTGGAGAGCATGAACCGGCGGGGCGTGGCCTTCCAGGACACCATCGACACCTATTACGACCTGGTCGACCGCCGCCTGCCCGGCCATGGGGAGCGGCTGGACGAACTGCGCCGCCTGCGCATCCTGATCGACGGCAACAGCAATGCCTCGCAGCGCGAACTGCTGCTGCAGATCTTCACGCAGACGGTGATCGGACCGATCTTTTTCGAGATCATCCAGCGCAAGGGCGACCAGGGTTTCGGCGAGGGCAATTTCCGCGCGCTGTTCGAATCCATCGAACTGGACCAGATCCGGCGCGGCGTGCTGAAAGAAACCGACGCCGCCCAACACTGATGGCGATGTCCCCAGGGAGCACGACATGAACACCGTGGTCGACAAGGCAGCGTTTCTCCAGACGCTGGCGGAGAAATCGGACAGCGGCAGCCTGCGCGGCGATTACAGCCAGGCCGATGAACGTTACGTGGTGCGCCAGCACTGGCAAGCCTACACGCCGCAACAGCATGCGCTGTGGCGCCGGCTGTACCAGCGCCAGGCGCGGCTGCTGCCGGGGCGGGCGTGCGACCTGTTCATCGAGAGCCTGGCGCGCCTGAACGCCGGCGACGGCATTCCGCGCTTCGAGCAAGCCACCGACGCCCTGCGCAAGGCCACCGGCTGGGAACTGGTGGCGGTGCCGGGCCTCGTGCCGGAGCTGACCTTCTTCGAGCATCTCGCCAATCGCCGCTTCCCGGTTACCGTCTGGCTGCGGGAGCCGCATGAGTTCGATTACATCGTCGAGCCCGACGTCTTCCATGATTTCTTCGGCCATGTGCCGCTGCTGTTCGACCCGGTGTTCGCCGAGCACCTGCAGGAGTACGGCAAGGGCGGGCTGAAGGCGCTGCGCCTGGACGCGCTTTCCTGCCTCGCCCGACTGTACTGGTACACCATCGAGTTCGGCCTGATGCAGACGGAGCAGGGTTTGCGCGTGTATGGCGCCGGCATCCTGTCCTCGGGCGGCGAGATCGAACACTGCCTCACCAGTCCAGCGCCGCGCCGCATTGCGCTGGATGTGGAGCGGGTGATGCGCACCCAATACAAGATCGACTCCTACCAGGAAACCTATTTCGTCATCCGCGATTTTCGCCAGCTGTTCGACGACACCGCGCCGGATTTCACGCCGATGTACGAGCGCATCCGGCGCCAGCCGGCGCTGCCGGCCAATGCGCTGCTGCCGGGCGAAGCCGATCTGCCGCCCAATCCGCCGGCGGACTGAAGCGCATTCATCGACAGGGCTTGCTTTGCCGCATGCGATGCTGCAGCATGCATTGAGCGCACGGCAACCCTGTGCTACTGTTGGCTGTCAAATAATGAGAAGACGACGACCCACAAGGTCAGTCTGTTTGACTGCGAGACCCTCGCATCCAAAGACACGATTTTTGGCTTGGAGACCGAATGAATGCACCGCTAGACCCCATGCAGCAGCACCTGCTGCGGGATAACATTTCCCTCGACGACAAGTTCACCCTGGAGCGCGGCCGCGCCTTCATCACCGGCACCCAGGCCTTCATTCGGCTCGCCATGCTGCAGCGCCAGCGTGATCAGCAGGCCGGCCTCAACACCGCCGGTTTCATCACCGGCTACCGCGGTTCTCCGCTCGGCAATGTCGACATGACCGCGATGAAGGCGAAGAAATATCTGGACGCCCATCACGTCCGCTTTCATCCGGGCATGAACGAAGACCTCGCCGCCACCAGTTGCTGGGGCACGCAGCAGGTCAACCTGTTCAACGGCGCCAAGTACGACGGCGTGTTTTCCATGTGGTACGGCAAGGGTCCCGGCGTGGACCGCTGCGGCGACGTCTTCAAGCATGCCAACATGGCCGGCACCTCGAAGCATGGCGGCGTGCTGGTGCTGGCCGGCGACGACCATGCGGCCAAGTCCTCCACCAACGCCCACCAGAGCGAGCACATCCTCAAGGCCTGCGGCATCCCGGTGCTGTATCCGTCCTCGGTGCAGGAGTACCTCGACTACGGCTTGCACGGCTGGGCCATGAGCCGCTTCACCGGCCTGTGGGTGGCGATGAAGTGCGTCACCGACATCGTGGAGTCCGGCGCTTCGGTGGAAATCGATCCCGACCGGGTGCAGATTCTGCTGCCCGAGCATTTCGAACTGCCGCCGGGCGGCCTCAACATCCGCTGGCCGGATGCGGTGCTGGAGCAGGAAGCGCGCATGAACCACTACAAATGGTATGCGGCGCTGGAGTATGCGCGCGTCAACAAGCTCAACCGCATCGTCTGGGATGCGCCGCATGCGCGCTTCGGCATCATCACCGCCGGCAAGTCCTACCTCGACACCCGCCAGGCGCTGGCCGATCTCGGCATCGACGAGGAAGTGGCGCGCGACATCGGCATCCGCCTGTTCAAGGTGGGCATGAACTGGCCGCTCGAGGCGGAGGGCGTGCGTCAGTTCGCCCAGGGCCTGGAAGAAATCCTGGTGGTGGAGGAGAAGCGCCAGATCCTCGAATACCAGCTCAAGGAAGAGCTCTACAACTGGCGCGACGACGTGCGCCCGCGCGTGGTCGGCAAGTTCGACGATACCGGCGAATGGAACGGCAACCATCGCCAGGGCCATGGCGACTGGCTGCTGCCGGCCACCTACGAGCTCAACCCGGCGCAGATCGCGCGCGCCATCGCCGCCCGCATCAGCAAGTACTTCGCCGGCCATCCGGCCGAGCGGCGCATCCGCGAGCGCGTGGCCTACCTCGAAGCCAAGGAAGCGGTGCTGAAGGTGGCGAGCCCGAAGCCAGACCCGGCCAAGGACCGGCTGCCGCACTTCTGTTCCGGCTGCCCGCACAACACCTCCACCCGCGTGCCGGAAGGCAGCCGCGCGGTGGCCGGCATCGGCTGCCATTACATGGTGCTGTGGATGGACCGCCAGACCTCGACCTTCACCCACATGGGCGCGGAAGGCGCGACCTGGATCGGCCAGGCGCCGTTCACCGAGGAGCAGCACATCTTCGCCAACCTCGGCGACGGCACCTACTTCCACTCCGGCCTGCTGGCCATCCGCGCGGCGGTGGCGGCCAGGGTCAACATGACCTACAAGATCCTATACAACGACGCGGTGGCGATGACCGGCGGCCAGCACGTGGACGGCCCGCTCGACCCGGCCATGATCTCGCGCCAGATCGCCGCCGAGGGCGTGCAGCCCATCGTGGTGGTGACCGACGAGCCGGAGAAATATCCGCACGGCGTGAACTGGGCGCCGGGGGTGACCATTCGCCATCGCGACGAGCTGGATGCGGTGCAGCGCGAGCTGCGCGAGGTGAAGGGGGTGTCGGCCATCATCTACGACCAGACCTGCGCCTCCGAAAAGCGGCGCCGCCGCAAGCGCAACGAGTTCCCCGATCCGCCGAAGCGGGTGGTGATCAACGAAGCGGTGTGCGAAGGCTGCGGCGACTGCAGCGTGCAGTCCAATTGCCTGTCGGTGGAGCCGCTGGAAACCGAACTGGGGCGCAAGCGCCAGATCAACCAGTCGTCCTGCAACAAGGACTACTCCTGCGTGAAGGGCTTCTGCCCCAGCTTCGTCACCGTCGAAGGCGGCCAGATGAAGAAGCTTAATAAGTCGAGCGCCAAGGAAGGCGGCGCCAGGCCCTTGCCGGCGCTGCGGGGCGGCGATCTGCCGCAGCCGCCGCTGCCGTCGACCGATGAACCCTACGGCATCCTCGTCACCGGCATCGGCGGCACCGGCGTCATCACCATCGGCCAGATCCTGGCGATGGCGGCGCACATCGAAGGCAAGGGCTGCTCGGTGCTCGACATGAGCGGGCTGGCGCAGAAGGGCGGCCCGGTGATGTCGCATGTGCGCCTGGCCGATCATCCCGACGACATCCATTCCACCCGCGTCGGCACCGGCGCCGCCGACCTCGTCATCGGTTGCGACGTGATCGTCACCGCCAGCCGCGATGCCCTGTCGCGCATGGGCGAGGGTCGTACCTACGCGGCGGTGAACACCACCGGCTCGCCCACCGCCGCCTTCGTGCGCAATCCGGACTGGCAGTATCCCGGCGCCACCGCCGAGGACGAGATCCGCAAAGCCTGCGGCGACGGCCGGGTCGACATGCTCGATGCCGGCCATGTCGCCACCGCGCTGATGGGCGATGCCATCGCCACCAACATGTTCATGCTCGGCTATGCCTGGCAGAAGGGCTGGGTGCCGCTGTCGGAAGCGGCGGTGATGAAGTCGATCGAGCTCAACGGCGTGTCGGTCGAGTTCAACAAGCAGGCCTTCATCTGGGGCCGCAGCGCCGCCCATGACCTGCCTGCCGTGCTAAGCGCCGCAAAGCAGAATGACGCCACCGCCCAGGTGATCGAATTCAAGCGGCCGCCGCGGCTGGAGGAAGTGATCGCGCGGCGCATGGAACTGCTCACTGCCTACCAGAACCGCGCCTATGCCGAGCAGTACCGCGATTTCGTGGACCAGGTACGCGCTGCCGAAGCCAGGCTGGTGGAGGGCGGCAAGCCCCTGCGCCTGACCGAGGCGGTGGCGCGCAACCTCTACAAGCTCATGGCCTACAAGGATGAGTATGAGGTCGCGCGCCTGCATGCCGATCCGGCTTTCCGCGCCAAGATCGCGGGCATGTTCGAAGGCGACTACCAGCTCAAGTTCCATCTCGCGCCGCCGCTGCTGGCGCGGCGCGATGCCCAGGGCCATCTCGTCAAGCGCCAGTTCGGGCCGTGGATGATGACCGCCTTCCGCCTGCTGTCGCGCTTCAAGGGCTTGCGCGGCACGGCGCTGGATGTGTTCGGCCACACCGAGGAGCGCAGGATGGAGCGGGCGCTGATCCGCCATTACCGCGACACCGTCGCGGCGCTGCTGGGCAAGCTGTCGGTGGATAATCTTCAAAAAGCGGTGGCGCTGGCCAGCCTCCCGGAGGATATCCGCGGCTTCGGCCATGTGAAGGAGCGCAATCTGAATGCGGCTCGCGAGAAGGAAGCGCTGCTGCTGCAGGCGCTCGGTCTGGATGGCGCGCATCTTGGCATCACTCGTCACGCCGCCTGAGGCGGTGCGGTAACGCCAGGGCCCGCCGCAAGGCGGGCCTTTCGTTTTGCGCACGCTGTTCGCGGCGCGATTCCGATGCGGTCCTGGAGAAGGCGCTTTACCTCAATCAAGCATGCAGCAGCGGATGAAGCACGAGGCCAACCAGCGCCGCGACCGCGATGATGACCGGTTCCTGCAGCTTCTTGAAGCGCCATAACAGCGCCGCCGTTGCCAGCGCGATCAGGGCGGTAGGAACGTCGATGATCGAGCGTTTCGCGATGACGATGACGGAGCCGGCGATTGCGCCCACGGCGGCCGCAGTGATGCCGTCGACGAAAGCGGTGACGCCCGGCAGCTTGCCGTATTTCTTGAAGTAAGGCGCTGGCAGGATGGTGAACAGATAGCAGGGAATGAAGGTGGCGAGCGCCGCTACCGTGGCGCCGGGAAGCCCGGCCACCAGATAGCCGATGAAGCCCACGGTAATGACCACCGGACCCGGCGTAATCATGGCGACCGCCACCGCATCGACGAATTGCTTGTCGTTGAGCCACTGGTGCTCGGTCACGACGCCGCCATACAGAAAGGGCACGATGGCCAGGCCGGAGCCGAACACGAAGGCGCCGGCCTTGGCGAAGAACAAGCCGATTTGTGTGAGAAGCGAGACGTCCATGGAGCCGAGGAAGCTGCCAGCCATCGGTGCCTGGGTCAGCGCTGCGGCGTGCAGGCTACGCTTGCCCAACCACTTGGGCGGCGCCCGCAGCAGCCATGCCAGTACGCCGGCCGCCACGAACAGCCAGGCGATTTCGGATTCGGTCGCCACGGTGACGATGGCGAGGAGCAGGTAGATGGCCCAGAGCAGCTTGTCTCGGCCGACGCTCTTTTCGGTCAGCTTTTTCGCGCTCATGGCGATGATGCCGATGACGGCGGCCCCGACGCCATAGAACACCGCCTGCATCCAGGAGATGCCGCCGAACCGGATGTATGCCCAGCCGAGCGCGACCACCATCAGGAAGGATGGCAGCACGAAGGCGATGCCCGCCAGCGTGGCGCCCGGGATGCGGTAGTGGACGTAGCCGAGATAGATGCCCAGCTGTGCTGCCAGCGGCCCCGGCGCGAGCTGGGCCAGCGCCAGGCCTTCCTTGTAGTCGGCTTCGGTAATCCACCGGCGGTCCTCGACCAGGTCGCGCCGCATGTAGCCCACCAGCGCGACGGGTCCGCCGAAGCCGAGGCTGCCGAGCCGCAGCATGTACAGCACCATCTGCCACAGCGTGTAGGTCGGCCGCTCCGTGGCCTGGTCTGACAGGCTCATGCTGGAATGCCTCCTTGGAATGTCGATTGTCCGGATTCGGAAGAAAAGTGCGCGTAAAGGGCGTCCAGGATAGGCGTCACTTCCTGCAACAGGTGATCGTCGCCGGCGGTGCCTTGCCGGATGCCGGCCAACATCGCCTCGAACCCGGCTGCCTCCGGCACGAATCCGTTGCCCGTATCGAGGACGCGCACCAGGGCGCCCAGGCGAACCAGGCCGCGGTCTTCGTCCAGGCCGAAGCTGGCCAGCAGCACCTCGAAGGTCACGCGCGCACCGACATGGGTGAAGGCAGCGCCGTCGAAGTCGAATCCGAGCGCGTCGTTCGGGCAGTCAGCCGGCGACTCGAGCCAGACGAAGCGCGCAGCCGCATCGATGAAGCGGCGGATGAGCCAGGCGCTGGCGACCCGGTCCACCCAGAGGTGGCGTCGCGTTGCCCAGACCCGGCGACGGTAATCCTTGATGGCAAGGCGAGGAATGGCGGCCTGCACCGCCTGCGGTTCGCCTTCCGAAAGCGCCGATTCGACCGTGTTGACAAAATCCTTCCAGGCGGCCTCGGCCTTGGCGCTGGCGTCGCCGGGGAAGTAGTCGATGGCGCGCAGGGTGTCGTAGTCGCGACGCAGCCTGCGAAGCAGGCGATTCAGGTCGGGCGCCGCCGCGTCCGGAATGGATTGCCTGGCTTGTGCCAAAGTCTGTTCGAACCGGGCATAGTCGCCGCTCCGGTCAAAGCGTGCGCGGTAGGCCGCGTGCTCTGCCGCTGATGCGGGTTGAACATTGAGCAGCCAGGCGTCGCCACCTTCGCGCACGGTATCCGAAGCCAGGTCGCCCAGGGATTGCCGCAGCCTTGCAGAGGCCGGCAGGAGATAGACGCCATCGCGCAAGGCGCTGCAGCCAAGCGCTTTCAACGCGCGCCAGATGCGCATGCGGCCGGTGGCGCTGTTTGTCGGCAGGCTGATTACCAGCAGCTGCCAGTCGGGCAGTGACTGATCCATGCGAAAAGGATAGCATGAGGTAACAATATCTACAGAATTTGTAGAACAAGGCGCCCTCTCAAGGGCGGGAGGCGGTTGCGGCGCGTGCCTTGCCGGTGGGCCCGATACCGCAGGATGACTGCATCATCTCAATACCCGCGTCGACTCGCGTGCCAGACTGGTGCATCGATCCGCTTCCCGATGCCAGCATGCACCCCATGACGCTGCCCAGCGCGCAAGCCATTGCACCCATTCTCGTCGGGTGCGCCGGCTGGAGCCTTTCTTCCGCCGTGCAGGAAAGCTTTCCCGCGGAAGGGACGCATCTGCAGCGCTATGCGCGCGTCCTGCCGGCGGTGGAGATCAACACCTCCTTCTACCGGCCTCACCAGCCCAAGACCTATGAGCGGTGGCGCGACAGCGTGCCGGAGCATTTCCGCTTCGCCGTCAAGGTGCCGAAGGCGATCACGCATGAAGCCAGGCTGCATGACATCGACGAGGCCCTGCTGCGCTTCATGGGCGAGGCGGGCGCGCTGGAGCGCAAGCTGGGCTGCCTGCTGGTGCAGCTGCCGCCGGGACTGCGCTTCGACGCGGCGGCTGCAGGGCAATTCTTCGCCAGGCTGCGCCGGCTGAGCGCGGCGGATGTGGTGTGCGAACCGCGTCATCCGACCTGGTTCGGGCCGGCGGCAGCGCAGTTGCTGCGCGAGATGAAAGTGTCTTACGCGGATGCGGACCCGGCGCCGGCCGGACAGCGCCTGCCGGAAGAGAACGGCGACGTGCTCTATCTGCGGCTGCACGGCTCGCCGCGCATGTATTTCTCCGTCTATGAGCCGCAGCGCCTGCGGCAGTATGCCGACCAGGCGCTCGCCGCGGCGCGCGCCGGCAAGCGCGTCTGGTGCATCTTCGACAACACCGCCGAGGACGCGGCGGTGCCGAACGCGCTGGAATTTCTGGATATGACGGGACAGCGATTTGCTTTGCAGGCGTGCGGGGATCAGCCGTCCTCGGGCAGCAGCTGAGGATTCCACACGGCTTCCCACAGGTGCCCGTCCGGGTCCTGGAAGTAGCCGGCATAGCCGCCCCAGAAGGTATCGCCCGCCGGCTTGACGATCGTGGCGCCGCCTTGCTCGGCCTGGCTCATGAGCAGGTCCACCGCTTCCCGCGACGAGAGATTGTGCCCCAGCGTGATCTCGGTCGATGACGGCGCCTGCAACGGCAGGCCGCTGTCGTGGGCGATGCTGGTTCGCGGCCACAGCGCCAGCTTCAAACCCGGCTGCAGATCGAAGAAAGCCACGGCGCCATGGGCGAATTCCTGGCCGACGATGCCATCGGTCTTCAGGCCGAGGCCATCGCGGTAGAAGCGCAGCGCCCGCGCCAGGTCGGCCACGCCGAGTGTGATGACGCTGATCCGTGGGCGCATGGAACGCTCAGGCCTGCCTGCGTTGCAGGTAAGCGTCGTAGCCGCGCGCGCGCAGCACGCAGGCCGGGCAGGTGCCGCAGCCATGGCCCCAGGGATGCAGCGCGCCGCGCTCGCCGAGATAGCAGGTATGGGTGTCGGCGCGGATCAGGTCGACCAGCGCCCGGCCGCCGAGATTCTCCGCCAGGCGCCAGGTATCGCCCTTGTCGATCCACATCAGCGGCGTCTCCAGCTTCAACCGCGTCGCCATGCCGAGGTTGAGCGCCACCTGCAGCGCCTTCATGGTGTCGTCGCGGCAGTCGGGATAGCCGGAGTAGTCGGTCTCGCACATGCCGCCCACCAGCACGTTGAGGCCGCGGCGGTAGGCGACGGTGGCGGCCACCGTCATGAACAGCAGATTGCGCCCCGGGACGAAAGTGTTGGGCAGCCCGTTTTCCTGCATGTTGATCTCGACGTCGCGCGTCAGGGCGGTGTCGGAGATCTTGCCGATCAGCGACAGGTCGATCATGTGGTCTTCGCCGAGCTTGGCGCGCCATGCTTCCGACATGCCGCGCATCCTGTCGAGCAGGGCAGGGCGCACTTCGAGTTCGATCGCATGGCGCTGGCCGTAGTCAAAGCCGATGGTTTCCACATGGCCGTAGCGCGCCAGCGCCCAGGCGAGGCAGGTGGTGGAATCCTGGCCGCCGCTGAACAGCACCAGGGCCTTGTCCGGCTCGGCCGGCAGGAGGATGTCGGGAATGGAAGCGCTCATGAATCGATGTCTTTCGCGGCACCATGCCGCCACGCGCATTTTAGAGCGGTTTTAGCCAAACTGAACCGGCTATCCCGGCCGCTTTGCCCGCGGCACGGCGTTGCGGCTCCTTGCCGTAGCCCCACTACGTCGCGTCGCCGCGCCTTGTTCCGCGGGCAAATCGCCTCGGCCTCGCCTGGTCCAGTCTGGCAAAACCGCTCTAGCTTAGCGCCAAAGAAGCCTCAGGGCTGCTTGCGGTTGACGTGCTGCAGGGTTTGCTCGACGTACTCGTCGCTGACCTCGCTGAAGCGCAGCTTCACCGGATACCATTCCTGGCTCGGCGCCAGCCAGATGTCGAGCCGCTGCGAGCGGGAGTCCGGCGGCGGCTCGCGCACGATGTGCACCGTCTTGAGCTTGCCCATGGCGCTGTCGATGACAGGCTGGTCGATCACGCGGAAGGTCCAGGGCTCGGCGTCGCGGGCGCCGGCGACGAAGGCTTGCCACTCGCTGCCGGGCTTGAACCTGTCCGGCGTCGCGCGGGCAATGCCGATCAGCTGCCAGACCACGCTGCTGCGGTCCTGCTCGCCGCCCCTGATCGGATACTGCTCGCTCGAGGCGCCGAAGCGAATCACCTTCGCCGTCCGGTCGAAGGTGGTGACGGTGGCCTCCTTGCGGAATCGCTTCTCGTTGAACTCCGCCGGCGCCAGGCCGAATTCGTCGATGCCCCCTTCGCTGCGCACTTCCAGTATCTTGCCGAGCAGCTGCGCGCGCGAATCGCTCTCCACCGCGTAGCGGCCATCGCCGGCGCTCCAGCGCACCGTCGCCTCGCCTTCCAGCGTGATGCCGCTCTGGCGCGCCTTCACCAGGTACTTCAATTCGGCCGACGGCGCCGGATTGATCCTGACTCTGACCGGCGCAACGTCGGCCGCCAGCAGGGGCGCCTGCAGGCAGGCACAGGCAGCGAGCAGGATCGCGGAAATCAGGCGGCGGCGCAGGCGTGTAGGCATGATGGTGTGCGGAACGGTTATCGGGAAGCAGCGGTTTCGATCTTGGACAGCGACATGTCGAGAAAATCCCCGCCGGTCTCGGTGTAGCGGATCTTCACCGGGTACCAGTAGTGGCCGGGCGACAGCCAGATGTCGATCCGCTGATCATAGGAGCCCGGCTTCGGATTGCGCACCACATGCCATGCCGAGATGGTACCGAAGTCCGACGCCAGCTGCTCTTCGCCGATGACGCGGATGTGCCAGGGGTCCATGTCGCGCGAGCCGGCCACCATCAGGTCGATCTGCGCCCCGGGCTGGAATTGCGTCGCATCGCCGAGGCCGATGGCCGCCAGCTGCCAGATCACGCTGGCCCGGTCCTGTTCGCCGCCCTGGCGCGGGTAGCTGGCGGTGGACGCGGAAAAGCTGATCGTCTCGCGTTCCCGCTGGAAATGAGTATTGGTCAGCGACCGGCGGAAGCGCTTCTCGCTGTACAGCACCGGCGCCACGCCGGAATCGTCCAGCTCGCCCTCGCTGGCGAATTCGAGGACGGTGAAGAACAGCACGCTGGCATTGCCATGCACGGCGTAGCGGCCATTTGCGGCGTGCCAGGAAATCGTGCCCCGGCCATACACCATCTGTCCTTCGCGCAGCGACTGCACTTCGAAGCGCAGATCGGCGGAAGGCGGCGGCAGCGCCTTGTAGCGCGGTTTCGCGTGCGCGGCAGGCGGCGCGGGGTCGGTGGATGCCGCGGCTTCCGCGACGGCCGGCGGCGCAGGCGGCGCATCGGCGGGATCGTCCTGCACGTCGCGGGATGGCTCTGCCGCCGGCTCGGCCGGCAGGGTCGCCACGGGCTCTTCCGGCGGCGTGGATGCGGGCTCGGCGGCAACCGGTTCAGGCGCAGGGGCGGGCCGCGGCCCGGGCTTGCGGCGCGGCGCGGGAGGCGGCGGAACGGGCGCTGCCTGCGGGCTCGGCACCGGTTCGGCAACCGCCGCCGGCTGCAGCGCGATGCTCACGACCTGCGGCTCGCCGCTGCCCAGCGATGGAAAGCTCAGCCGGCCGGTCCCCCAGTTGATGAACATGCCATGCAGCAGCAGGGACAACAGCAGCAATGCCAGCATGCGCCAGGGCATGCGTCGCTTGGATGCCTGGCGTGGATTGACGGAAAAAATCGACATCCGGCAAGTGTATCAACGGATGCCGGCATCCCGCCCCGGCAAGCATGCCCATGCGGCGCATTGCCGTCCTAATGCGGCATCCCTGCGACGAAAGCCGACGGCATCTGATGGGTTTGGCATGTCATCCTGATCATTCAGCTCGGCCGGTTTATCTGCTACGCTGCATGGACATTGCCAAAAACGCCACCACCAAAGGAGAGCGCCGTGATCACGCCCAATATGCCGAATTTCCCCGGAATGGAAGCGATGTCCGACACCATGGAGTTCATGAAGAACCTGTGGTCCGGCATGGGCATGCCGGGCATGAACCCGGGCGCCACCATGGGCGGCATGAAAATGCCGGGCATGGTGATGCCGACGCTGTCGGTCGAGGAAATCCAGAAGAAGATTTCTGATCTGAAGGCAGTCGAAGCCTGGCTGGAACTGAACATGCACATGCTGCGCGGAACCATACAGGCGCTGGAAGTGCAGGCCGCCACCCTGTCGGCGCTGAAATCCATGGGCGACGCGCTGAATGCCGGCGTCAACAACATGACGGCGCAGGCGCGCGCGGCGGCGGAAGAGTTCGGCGCCGGCGGCACGGCCAAGCCAGCCCAACCGCCGCAGGAAAACGGGAAGGGCGCAGGCAATGGCGCAGCCGCAGCGGAGCACGCGCCGGCGGGCGGCAGCGGTGGCGCCGGCAGCGCTGCCGGAAGCAAGGCCGCGCCCAACGAACGCGATCAGATGGATGCCGCCAGCCTGGCCGCGCCGCTGGTCAATGCCGCCGCCTGGTGGAACATGCTGCAGGACCATTTCAAGCAAGCCGTCGATACCGCCCTGGCCAGCGAGAAGCCGGCTGGCGATGGCGGCGCCAAGCCGTCTTCGGGCGGGCGCGGCGCATCTTCATCCTCATCCTCGTCCTCATCGTCGTCCAAGGCCGCGAAGACGGATGAAGGCGCGGCCAAGCCCGCGTCCCGTAAGCGCAAGCCGGCGAAGTAATTACCCGGGCTCGTCCGCCCGCCAGCCGCTCAGCCGGCTGGCGCCTTCCCTTCCGCTCAGCCGATTGGCACCTTCCCTTCCATCCCGCCAGCACCGTCAAGCCAGCTGCCCATCCCGGTGCGATGGCCGGCATTCGACTATCCCCACCGTCTTCCTCGGCGCCGTGTGACTTTCGGCGCTTGCCTACGCTGCGGTTCTCCACGAGTTTCGAAAGCCCACGCGGGCAAGGTTGTCATTTCCCTATTTATTGACTCCAGGAAGCTATAATCGCAAAGTTGTAAAAAATACAATATCAGCCGGCAGCCTGATCCGCCGACCTTCCGGAGTCTGCTCATGTCCCACCACGAACGGCGCGATCGGCCATCGCGCGCAGCAGCACTCGATAGCCGCCCGGGTTTCGACGCGTCCCCCTTCACCCAGCAGCGGCGACTGATCACGCTGCGCTTCGCCGAAGACAGCGACCTGGAGGCGGACAGCCTGCTGCCGCAGCGCCTGCGCGGCGTGGAGAGCATCTCCGGCGGCTATCTGTACCTGGTTGACGTGCTCAGCGCCAATGCCTTCATCGAGGCGAAGCAGGTGCTGGGGCAGACGGCCGAGCTGGCGATTCTGCTGGCCGATGGGAAGCGCCGCCTGGTCAGCGGCATCGTCACCGCATTCGGCCCGGTGGCGTCGGACGGTGGCTTCACCCGCTATGCGCTGCAGATGGAGCCCTGCCTGGCGCTGCTGGCGCATCGCTTCAATGCCTGCGTCAGGCAGAACATGACGGTGCCCGACGTCATCCGCGACGTGATGCAGCGCCATGTCGGCGGCAATCCGGTATTCGCCCGCGCCTTTCAGGTCGAGTTTCGGCTGACGCAGGACTATCCCGTGCTCTCGTATTGCAACCAGTACGAATTCGACCTGCATTTCCTCGACAGGCTGATGGCCGAGTATGGGCTGTTTCATTTCTTCGAATTCCGCGCAGACAATGACTGTCCGGTGCATGTGATGGTGGTCGCCGACGATCCTTTCGTGTTCGCGCCGGCGATGCAGGCGACCGTGCGCTACGCCGGCGCCCATCCGACGACGGAGGAGGATGTGCTGACCGGCTGGAGCGCCCTGCGCCGCGTGCAGCCGGGGCTGGTGCATCTGACCAGCTATGACTACAAGACCGCCAGCGTCGAGCAGGCCGGCGAGCGCAGCCGCATCGACCAGGGCAAGGCCGGCAATTCGCTGGCGTCGACGCTGGAAGACTTCGATCCGCTCACGCATTACTACGCCAGCGGCGGCGACAGGCTTGAACGCCATGCGCTGCTGCGCCAGCAGGCGCATGACTTCGAGGCCAAGCAGTTCAGCGCCGCTGGCTGCCTGCGCGGCGCCGCCGCCGGCACCTGGTTCGAGCTGCGCGACCATCCGGTGCATGACCAGCAGAATGCGGAGCAGCGCCAGTTTCTGATCCTGTTGCAGGCGGTCGAGGCCAGCAACAATTACCTCGATGAGCTGAACCCCCAGGCGCAACGGCTGATGCAAGCCGGGGTGGATCTGCCGCTCCCGCTGCAACCCTGGTTCAATCCCGGTGCCGGCTTCGATGCGCGAGGCGGTCAGCTGCTGTTCCGCAACCGGATGCGCTGCGCGCGGCGAGGGCAGCCGGTGCGCCCGCGCTTCGGCCATGGCGATCTCGCCAAGCCGACCGCGCCCGGTCCAATGACCGCCATCGTGGTCGGACCCGAGGGCGAGGAAATCCATACCGACGATCTCGGCCGCATCAAGATTCAGTTCGACTGGCAGCTGCCGCAGAACCATCCGCAAGGCGGGGCCGGGCGCGACGAGCGCTCATCGGCCTGGGTGCGCATGGTCCACCCCTCCGCCGGCGCGGCCTGGGGCACGCAATACCTGCCGCGCGTCGGCCAGGAAGTCGCGATCCTGTTCCTGCACGGCGACATCGACCGGCCGGTATGCCTCGGCGCCCTGCATAACGGCATCCAGGCGCCGCCGCATTTTTCCGGCGCCGGCAGCCTGCCCGCCAACAAGGCGCTGTCCGGCACCCGCACCCGGGAACTGCGGGGCAGCCGCGCCAACCAGCTGCGCTTCGACGACAGCAGCGGCCAGATCAGCGCGCAGCTGATGTCCGAGCATGCGGCGACGGAGCTGAACCAGGGCTGGCTCGGCACGCCGCGCCAGGAAGGCAAGTCCGAGCCGCGCGGCGAAGGTTTCGAGCTCATCACCGATGCCGCCGGCGCGGTGCGGGCGGCGCGCGGCCTGCTGCTGACGGCGTGGTCGCGCCTGCAGGATGGCAGGCAGCTGGAGCGGGCGGAGTTCGAACGGCTGCTGGATGAATGCCATGCCCTGTTCGCGCAGCTCGGCGATTACGCCGCTCGGCACAAGGCCCAGCCGGTGGATGGCAAGCCGCAGGAGACGGTGCGGCAGCATCTGCGTGATTGGGAAAACGGTTCCAACGCCAGGCCTGGAGCGAGCGGCGGCGGCCAGCCGCTGATCGGCATGACGGCGCCGGCCGGATTGGGTTTCGCCACGCCGGCCGGCATCGTCAGCTACGCCGGCAGGAATCTCGACAGCGTCGCGCAGCAGCATCTGCAGCTCGCCGCCGGCCAGCGCATCAGCCTCAATGCCGGCGCCGGCATGTCGCTGTTCGCGCAGTCGGAGGGATTGAAGGCGATTGCCCATCAGGGCCGGCTGCAGCTGCAGGCCCAGCATGACGATGTGGAGCTGCAGGCGGAGCAGCATGTGCGCATCAGCGCCAGCCAGGGAAAGATCATCGCGATGGCGCAGCAGGAAGTGGTGTTCATGACCAGCGGCGGCGCCTACATCAAGCTGTCCGGCGCCGATATCGAGTTCGGCTGCCCCGGCACGCTGAAGGCGAAAGCGGCCAGCCATCAGGTGCAGGGGCCGGCCTCCGCCAGCGCCGACCTGCCCAGCTTCGCCCGGGGCGACCTGTCCCGCACGCCGCAGCTGATCCGGCCCGGCGACGGCCGGCCGATCGACGGCGCCCGCTATCGCATCGGCCTGCCGGAGCAGCCAGCCATCGAGGGCCGCACCGATGCGCTCGGCAATGCGGCCAAGGTGGACGCCGACAAGATGAAGAACATGGCGGTTCGCTTCTTCGAGCCGGATGAAGGGAGCAAATCATGAACGACGAACAAGCCGGCGAAGAAGGCTATGTCATCGCCAGCAAGACCATGGTGACGCTGCCGGGCGATGACAATGTGTGCCAGGTGCTGTACCAGATGCCCTTGCCCGGCGTGGTGATCCTGGTGCATGGCGTGAACTCCGACGGCGAGTGGTTCGAGCAGACGGAGCAAGGCCTATGCCGCGGCCTGAACCGAAGATTGGCGCGCTGCGATGAGCATCTGATGTACACCGGTGTGGAAGCGGGGCAGATGAGCCCGGTTGTCTATGGTCCGGAGCTGACCGGCGACGGCTTCGTCAGGGACGACTACAACAGCCGCAACTTCATCACACCTGCGCCGCACTTCTCGCCGGTAATCCGCTTCCGCTGGGGCTACAAGGCCAATGACGCCGAACTCAAGCGCTTCGGCCCCAACGTCCTGCTCAACGAACACCACTACTGGGGCGGCGGCCCCTTCGCCAACGGCTGCAGCGCCTTGCCCGACCTCTGGACCGACGGCATCGACGACCGCCTCTTCCTCTGGCTCACCGTGCAGCACTTCAATCCCGAAAAAGGCCGCGACATCTATGCCTGCCCGCCGCGCGCCTACTATGTCCACGCCGCCCAGCGCCTCGCCAGGCTGATCGAAACCATCCGCAGCAAGCAGGCCGGCGTGCCCATCACCGTGGTCTGCCACAGCCAGGGCAACATGATCGGCCTGGCCGCCGCCTTTCTCGGCCAGCGCCAGGCTGCTATCACCGACCGCCGCGGCCAATCGGCCCCGCCGGTGGCCGACAACTATGTGCTGGTCAACCCGCCCTACAGCCTGCGCGAGCAAGGCATGGGCATGGACAACTGGGCCCAGCGCGAAGTCGTCAATGCCGCCGGCCAGAGCGGCCGCCAGACCGGCCAGGCCAGGACTCAGACCCTGGCCGCCTTCTTCGACATCCTGCGACGGCGCGCCGGCCAGCAACAATCCGACGCAGCCATCGACCGCCGCTGCGCCAACCGGCAGCCGGCCGACGGCAGCGACGGCTACTGCGTCCAGACCGACCGGCAGCGCTACGGCAGCGGCCATGGCCGGGTGACGCTGTACTGCAACCCGCACGACCAGGTGATCTCCGCCGCCACCGTCCAGGGCATCGGCTGGCTCGGCCTGTCGGCGGCGCAGATCAAGGCCACCCGCGCCGACGGCGTGTTCACGCAGCGGGTCTGGGCGCAGCAATATCCGGTCGGCCAGCCAGGCACTTACCACTACTGGCATGACCACTGGCGACACCGCCATTCGCAGGCCAACGCCGACGGCAAGAGCGCCGTCGAGTTCTGGCACCCGCCCTCCAAGCCGGCGCGCTACAACATCGAAGGCGGCGTGCAATCCCGGCCCAATATGATCGCCGCCCTGCTCACCATCACCACCTCGCCGCTGATGTACCTAGTGTCGGCGCTGGCCAGGCAGCCGGTCCACGCCAGTCCGCCCGGGGACTGGCACATCCCCGTCAATGCGCCCGCCTTGCCGCACCTCTTCGAACCGACCGCCCGACGCTTCGACAGGGAAGAGGGCGAGAGCGCCTTCGACCAGGGGCGCGACCCGAATGCCGCCCTGCGCAACAAGCATGGCCAGCGCGCCGCCGACGATCCGTACGCGGCTTATGCAGGCAGCAGCGAGGAAGCGCCGCAGGGCGACGCGCAAACTGAAGCGCAGCTGCGCTACGAAGACCGGGCGCGGCTGCGCATGCTGGCGCGGCGCGAAGGCAAGGCCGATGACAAGGGCAACGTCGTTGGCGAGCAGCCGGATGCGACGCCGAGCGAGGAGTGGGTGGCGTGGCGGCGCGAGCGCATCACCGAGTTTTTGAAGCTGAGCGTGGACCAGAACGCGACCGACCACAGCACCATCGTCTGTAATGCGGCCAATGCGGAGAAGGCGCTGGCGTATGACGTGGCGGTGGGGTACAGCCATTTGTCGCCTGAGGATTGGGAGGAACTGCGCGTGTTGGCAGACTGGCGGCTAGTAAGGAAACTCGAAGCGAAAGGACATCCGCAAGCGTATCTGGGCGAGTACTTCAATAAAGGCACCCTTAGTGACATGCCCTTGCACCAGTATCCGGACTATCAACCTAGCGCTATGCCGCCGGAAATCTGTGATGAGCGCCAGATTGCGCCACAGCAGCCAACGGGAGGTTCCTGATGCGATGGCTATATGAACGCTGGAGCGGTCGCCTGCTCATTGGCATGGTGGCTTTTGTGGTCGTCATGGGCATGCAGTTGCCAGACCTGCAGGCAAGCGGGCAACTTGCTCACATTTTGACTCAAGGAGAAATCATGAAAGCACTGAAATGGCCGCTATTGTTTGGCTTGTTGTCCATCGTCGCTACAATGGCGTGGTCCCATAACGAAGCCCAGGCCGAGGAAAAGCAGGCACAGGAAGTAGCATTGCTACAAGCACGCCAGCATAAGGAGCGGGAGAAGTTGGAAGAGGCAAAAGCTGCGCAGCATGGCTTCGCTGCTCAAGTGGTTGGGTTGCAATGGCTCAATCCGCTTATGCGACGCAGTTATCCGACTGAGTGGAATCTTCTATGGACGCTAGGCTTGGCCAAGCCCAACAAAAATGACGAACTCGTTAAAGAGAATCCTGCAAAGTTCAACACAATACAGCCAGTTTCGGGCATTGCATTCAATATGCAAGGTAAAGCCACGATACCGGGCTTTTTTCACTTGTATGTCGAAGAACTTTTCATTAAGTACAGAGTTCCGTATTTCACCGATGGCCGCTACTTCTACACCGTGCAACCCGACTGGAAGCGGAATTGGCGCGAAGTCGGCAGCATCCATGTGCAAGCTGCGCTGCCTGTCACCCTCGAAGCTGACGAGTCTCGCGACTTCATCCAAAAGGAAATCGCTAGCACTTTCTCCATTGGCAAGCCGGAGATGTCCACCGCCAAAGCCCCACCCGACGTGAACGTGCGCCAGGGCGGTCCGACCATCGGCTTCGCTTCCCTCGACGCCGCGCTCGACTATCTCGAAACCCATCCCGACAAGACCGTCTGGGTCATGAGCTTCGATGCGCCCAGCTTCCCCAAGGATGAACAGCTCAATGAATCCTCCACGCTGCTGATCCTGGCCCATCCTTCCTACAAGACCGAGCGCGAGCCGCTGGCCTTCATTCATCGCGTCTCGCGCCGGCAGGCGGACGAGTTCACCGTCCAGGCCGCCGAGCCGCCGCGCCTGCAGCAGGCATGGCAGGCAGCGATCAACGATGCTGCACAGCGCGGGAAACTGCAGACGACCCAGATCGGCTATGTGATCCATGATGCCGGCATGGGCCTGGAAGAAAACAGCAAGCGCCTCGCCGGCCTGTCGGCGGCGCTGATGCATGCCATGCCGGAGTTCGACTACCTGAAGCAGACCTTCAACACGCCAGCGCTGCTGGGCGACATGGGCGCGGGCACGGCACTGACCAATGTGGCGTTGGGCATCGCCTACGCACATCACCGCAATACGCCGGTGCTGGTGGCCGGCACCGCGCAAGCCGGCAGCGCCACGGCGGTGCTGATCCGGCCGCCGCAGAATCCGACACCCTTCGATCCGGAAAAGACCTGGTTCCGCGCGCGAGGAGAGGGCGTTGCCTATCTGCCGTGGTGGGGAAGGCGTCATGATGCATCACCGACCCGCATGCAGGGCTGGTCGGATTAACTCCTGGCCGCCCGCTTCAGCAGCCGCATCAACCCGCCCAGCAGCGGCAGCTTTTCGTACAGCTCTTCCGCCGCATCCCAGTAATCGCGGTGGAAGGCCAGCCGGCCGTCGGCGGCGAAGCGGAGATGGGTGGCGCCGCGTATGCATTGTTCGGCGCTGGAGAAGCGCTTCATCCGGAACAGGAAGTCCCAGGTGAGGAAAGCCTCATCGCCCTGCGCGATGGCGCTGCGCACGACGAAGCGCGGTGCCTGCACCTGCACGAACATGTGGGAGAAAATGCGGCGGATCTCATCCAGCCCGCGCACGTCGTTGAACGGATCCTTGAAGTACGCGTCGGGCGTGTAGATGTCGCCGAGAAGATCCACGGACTGCGGCGTGATGGTTTCGAAGAAGCGCACGACGCGCTTCAGATCGGCTTCATGCGTCATAGCCCGGTCACCTTGTGTATCAGCCAGAAGTAAGCCCGGTAGGGCAGCAGCCGCGCCAGCCTCAGCCAGTTGGTGAAGCGGCGCGGAAAGTGGATATGGAATCGCCCGGCCTCGATGCCGCGCAGCAGTGCGTCGGCAGCGTCGGCCGGCGTCATCAGGGCCGGCATGGGGAAATCGTTTTTCGCCGTCAGCGGCGTGTCGACAAAGCCGGGATTGATCAGATAAACACTGATGCCGCGCGGCGCGAGATCGAGATAGAGCGATTCGGCAAGGTTGATCAGCGCCGCCTTGGTTGGACCGTACACCAGCGCCCGCGGCAGGCCGCTGTAGCCTGCCACCGAGGACACGATGCCGATGCCGCCCGTGCCCTGCCGCAGCAGCACCGGCAGGATCGCATCGAGGCAATGCAGCACGCCGCCGAGATTGAGGTCCACCAGCCGTTTCGCCGCCGCCAGATCGAAACTGTCGGCGCGCATGTCCACATAGCCGCCGGCCACCACCAGCGTCAGATCGATGCCTTGCCATTCGGCCAGCAGGGCATCGCGCGCTGCCAGCACCGTGGCATGGTCGGTTATGTCCAGCGGCAGCGCCATTGCCTGTGCATCCAGAGCAGCCAGCGCCTGCAGCGCCGGTGCGCTGCGGGCGGAAACCGCCACCCGCGCGCCGGCCTGCATCAGCCGGCGCGCGGTGTCGGCGCCGATGCCGCTGGAGGCGCCAATGATCCACACCCGCCGGCCGCGCCAGCTGCCGATGCGGGGATTCATGGCCGCTTGCGGAACGACAGCGTGACTTCGCCGAGCCGGAAGCCGAACTTGCTCATCACCGCCCGGTTCAGCATCACGCGGTCGTCCATCAGGAACATCCAGTCCTCGAAGTCGACCTGATAAGTCTTGCCATCCACCGGCAGCGCCATGGTGTAGCGCCAGCGCAGCGCATTGCCGGCGACGATACCGGTGGCTTCGCCGACGATGTCGTCCGCCGTGCCGACGAAGCGGTCCGGCGCTACTTTCCTCAGGGTCCACACGCGGCGCTGCTTGCTGCCGTCGGCATAGGTGAAATCCTCGTCCAGGGTGCCGGTGTCGCCTTTCCATGCGCAAGTCATGACCACGGTGAAGCGCTTCACGACTTCGCCGGAACGGTTCTGGAACATGCCCCAGGCATCGATCGTGCCATTGAAATATTGCTGCAGGTCGAGCGCCGGCTTCTCGGCGGCGTAGCGGGATGGCTCTAGGGTGGCGGCGCAGCCGCCCAGCGAGAGAGCGGCAAGCAGGGCGGCGATGGTGAATAGGGTTCGCTTCAGCATGATGCAGGATCCTTTTCCGATCGGTTCACAAATGACGCAGGGGCGCCCGCCACAGCAGCAGCGCCGCCAGCAATTTCAGCAGGCATGGCAGCACCGCATAGGCGACGGCCAGCGGCGCGGTATCGGCGCCCGGCGTGCCGGGCGTGTAGCCCAGCCGTTCCAGCAGGGGCAGGACGATGCCGGCGGCGAGCGCGAGATTCAGCTTGCCGGCCCAGTTCCAGAGGCCGAAGTAAGCGCCCTCCCGGTTGCCGCCGCCGTGCCGGATCACCGCGGCCAGCAATGCCGGTGGCAGCACCAGGTCGGCGCCGAGCGCGATGCCGGACAGCAGGCAGATGGTGCCGAAAGGCAGCGCATCGCCCGGCGCCAGCCGGTAGCTCCAGATGAAGCTCAGCAGCGCCAGCAGCATGGCGCCCAGCCAGGGCCTGGCCTCGCCGTGCCGCCGCGCCAGCGCGCTCCAGGCCGGCATCGAGGCAGCGGCGGCGAGGAAATAAACGAGCAGGAGCCCGTTCGAGCTTTCGCCGAGCCGGAGGCGGTCGCCGGCGAAAAACAGGAACAGCGTGGCCGGAATGGCCGCCGCGATGCCATTGACCATGAATACCGCGAACAGCCAGCGGAATTGGCGGTTGGCGAAAGGCGCCATCAGCGATGCATCGGTGGTGGCGGCCCATGCTGCGGCAGGGCGCTGCGCATGCCGCAGCAGCAGCCAGGCACTGGCAACCAGGGTGAGGGCGAACGCCAGCGACAGCCAGACCGTCGATGCGCTGCCGAGCAGGCCGGCGCCGAGCAGCACGCCGGCCAGGCCGCAACCCTCCCTGGCCGCCGTCACGCGGGAGCGCTGCCCTGGCGCCTGGGTCAGCGCGGCGCCCCAGCTTTGGTGGGCGATGCTGGCCATGCTGAAACCCGCATGGCACAGCAGCAGCGCCGCGGCGAGCCAGGCCAGGGGCAGGGAGTGCGCGATGGCCGGCGGATGGAACAGGGCGACGAACCCCGCGCCCAGCGGCGGCAGCGCCAGCAGCACGAAACGGGCATGGCCCCCCGGCGCACGGTCGAGCCAGCGGCCGAGCAGCGGATCGCTGAAGGCATCCAGCAGGCGCGTCGCCAGCAGCGCCAGGCCGACTGCGCCGAGCGGCATGCCGAAGCGCTGCGCATAGAGCTGGGGAACATGGATGTAGATGGGCAGGGCGACCAGGGCCAGCGGCAGGCCGAAGGCGCCATAGGCAAAGAGATGGAAGCGCGCCGGATGCGCCGTCATTCTGACCGGGCCTCGCCGAGCAACGCGGTGCGCAGCGCCGGCGCGCTGGTCCTCGGATCCAGCCAGATCGCAAAGAAGGCGTCGGCGAAGCGGGCATCGCGAATCTCGCCCAGCGGCTCGCCGTCGCGGTAGAAGCGTGCGCCTTCGCCCGGAAGAAATACGCCTGTCAGGCGGGTGCCGTTCCCGACGTCGGGAAACAATCGCTTCATTGCCTCCAGCCATTGCGCATGCTGGGCCGGCGAGCCGATCTCCAGTTTCCGGATCTGGTCGAGGCTGGCTTCGGCGATGCGTTCGCCCTTGAGCGCACGCGCATAGCGCAGCTCCAGCGCGAATTTCGCGGCGGCCGGCGCCTGTTTGCGGTAACCGGCCGGGCCCAACCACAGCCGTGCGTCGTAAAGCCTGATGCCGAGCCAGCGGAATTCGCCCTGGCCTGACAGGCGGGCATCGGCGATCTCCGCCGCGACATGCGGCGGCGCAGCCTGCGCCGCCGCCAGCAGCGGAAGGCAGCACAGCAGCAGGCAGCAGAACCGATGCCGCAGCAGGCCGGCACTCATGGTCATGCCTTGCGCAGGGTGAACTGCGCCACGTCGATGCTGCCGGCGCGGAAGCCGGCTTCGCAATAAGCGAGGTAAAACTCCCAGGTGCGCAGGAAGCGCTCGTCGAAGCCCTGGGCACGCACCTGCGGCAGCTGGCGGTTGAAGGCATGGCGCCACTCGGCCAGCGTGCGGGCGTAGTCGAGGCCGAAGGCAAACTCGTCCACCGTCTCCAGGCCATGCCGCGCCGCCGCCGCCCGGAACGCCGAAGGCGAGGGCAGCATGCCGCCCGGGAAGATGTATTGCTGGATGAAGTCGGTGCCCTTGCGGTAGCGCTCGAACAGCGGATCGGCGATGACGATGGTCTGGATGCAGGCGCGGCCGCCGCTTTTCAGGTTGCGCGCCACGCAGTCGAAGTAGCTCGGCCAGTAGGCTTCGCCGACGGCCTCGAACATCTCGATGGAAGCGATGGCGTCGAAGCTGCCATGGGTGTCGCGGTAATCCTGCAGCAGCAGGTCGGCGCGTTCATGCACGCCGGCCTTAGCGAGGCGTTCGCGGGCGTACTGCAGCTGCTCGGTGGACAGGGTGAGCCCGGTGACGCGGGCCTGGGCCTGGCGCGCGGCGACTTCGGCGAAGCCGCCCCAGCCACAGCCGATCTCCAGGATGCTGGCGCCCGGCGCGACCTGCAGCTGATCGAGGATGCGGCGGTATTTCGCTTCCTGGGCCTGCTGCAGGTCGCCTACCCGGCCGTTATCGAAAAAGGCGCTGGAGTAGGTCATGCTCGGGTCCAGCCACAGCTGATAGAAATCGTTGCCGATGTCGTAATGGGCGTGGATGTTGCGCCGGCTGCCGGCGCGGCTGTTGCGGTTGAAGAGGTGGCGCAGCCGGTACAGCAGGCTGCCCCACCAGCTGCCGTAGATCATGGCGTCGAGCTCGGCCCGGTTGCGGGTCAGCAGTTCCAGCAGCGCGGGCAGGTTGTCGGTGCTCCACTGGCCATCGATGAAGCCTTCGGCGAAGCCGATGTCCCCGGACTTCAGCGCCGCATCGAACACATCCCAGTCATGGATGCGCAGCGTGACCGGATGCACGCCTTCGCCCAGCACGTCGCTGCTGCCGTCGGGCAGTTCCAGGCGCAGCGCGCCCTCCTTAAGGCGCGCCAGGAGTGCGAGGGCGAAGCCGGCCGTCGCCGGGATGGCTTGCTTGCGGGAGTGGTCGAGCGCAATCGAGCGAGTATTCATCTTGGTGGTCTAGCGGCTGAGTGAATGGGAGGGCGGCAGGGGCTTGCGGAAAAAGGGCACGCGCTTGGCCCACAGGCGCAGGGCCTGCCAGTGAATGCGGGCGACGACGCCGAGCGTCATCAGCGGGAAGCGGAAGAAGGCGTTCAGCACGGCTGCATCGGTCGCCGCCAGCGCATGGCCGCTGATGATGGTCTCGATCAGCGGGCCGTGTTCATCATCGTGGTCGATGCGGGCCAGGACCTGCAGCTGCTGCGCGCCGTCGCGCTCGCGCAGCGCCTGCATGAAGCGGAAGCGGTAGCCGCCAGCGACGGCGCAAAAGGGCGAGACATGGAACACCTTGCGCGAGGCCAGCTCCACGCCGTAGCGCATTGCGCCGCCGGCATCGAGCAGGTAGCAATGGCGTTCGCCGAAGGTGTTGTTGACTTCGCAGACGATGGCGCGCAGCGCGCCGTCGGCGCGGTGGCAGAACCAGAACGACACCGGGTTGAACACATAGCCGAGCACCCGCGGAAAAGTCTGCAGCCAGATCTCTCCATCGGCGTCATGGATGCCCTGCGCCTGCAGCAGGCCGTCGATCCAGGCCAGCAGCGGCTGGCGGCCGTCGCCGTGGTCGGCATCGTGGAAGGACAGCAGCCCGAAGCGGTTGCGCTTGATGTGGCCGCGGCCGAAATCGCGCTGGCCGAGCGCGCGCAGCGGCAGCCGCAGGAAGTAGACGCCGTACTCGAAGGCGTTCACCGCCGGCCGCAGGCGCTTGTGCCGGACCTTCCCGAGGCAGAGCTGAATGCCGCAATCGGACATGGAGCCTGCCTCAGGCGGCGACCGGCGCCGCTGCCACGGCCAGGCCGCGCTCGGCGATGGCTTGCGCCGCCAGCAGTCCGGACTTCAATCCATCCTCGTGGAAGCCGTAGCCGGTCCAGGCGCCGGCGAACCACGTGCTGCGATGGCCCTGGATCAGCATCAGGCGACGCTGCGCTTCCACCGCCGCCGCGTCGAACACCGGATGCGCATAGTCGAATTCGCCCAGCACCGTGCCCGGCGCCGGTTCGCGAATCGGATTCAGGGAAACGATCACCGGCGTCTCGAAGGGCAGCGGCTGCAGCTTGTTGATCAGGTAATGCACGCAGACGCGCGGCTCGCGTCCGTTTTCGCTTTCGTAGTTCCAGGCGGACCAGGCCTTGCGCCGCTGTGGCAGGCAGTTGGCGTCGGTATGCAGCACCGCCCGGTTCGGCTGGTAGCCGATGGCCGACAGCACCTGGCGCTCGGCGCGGCTGGCATCCTGCAGCAGGCGCAGCGCCTGGTCGCTGTGGGTGGCGAGCAGCACATGGTCATAGGTCTGGATGCCATCGGCGGTCTCGATGCGGATGGATGCCGCCGCACCATGGCCCTCGCGGGTGATCGCGCGCACCGGGCAGTTCAGGCGCTTGTCGTGGATGCCGGCCAGGAGCTTGTCGACGTAATGCCGGGCGCCGCCGGTGACGGTGTGCCACTGCGGACGGTCGTTGACCTGCAGCAGGCCGTGGTTGTGGCAGAAGCGCACGAAAGTGGCGAGCGGGAAGGCGAGCATCTGCTCGGTCGGGCAGGACCAGATGCAGCCGGCCATCGGCAGCAGATACCAGTCGCGGAATGCGTCGCCGTAGCGGTGGCGGCGCAGGAAATCGCCGAGCGTGATGTCGCCATCGAGCCTCCCATCGGTGGCCAATTGCGTCGTCTGTCGGTTGAAGCGCAGGATGTCGCGCAGCATCCGCAGGAAGGCCGGCCGCAGCAGGTTGGCGCGCTGGGCGAACACGGTGTCGAGATTGCTGCCGGCCCACTCCAGCCAGCGCGGCGCAGCACCGCCGAGGGGCAGCTTGACGGAGAACGACATGTCGGTGGCAGAGGTGGCGATGCCAAGCTCATCGAACAGCCGTACCAGGTTGGGATAGGTGCGATGGTTGAACACCAGAAAGCCGGTATCCACGCCATGCGTCTTGCCGTCCAGCGTGACATCGACGGTATGCGTATGGCCGCCGAAATAGTCATTGGCTTCCAGCAGCGTCACCGCATGTCCGGCCTGGCTCAGCCGGTACGCGCCGGAAAGTCCGGAAATGCCCGATCCCACGACGGCGATTTTCATGAAGGCTCCCGTTTTTGCCATGCCCGCTGCGGCGAACGCAGCATCAGCTCGATTGGCATAGCGTTGTCTCTATTTTGTACAAGACAAAAAGCTAAATTCGCTCATTGTTTCAGTGAGGTACCTATAATGTCCTTATTTTGACTAGGACAAAACTGAACGGATATTGCATCTGGTATGGCCGGATGTCAATGCCTCAGCGAAACAAATGATGAAAACCACCGATAAGGTGCAGGAGGGGAGGCGGGACTACGGATTTCTTTACCGGGGACGAAACGCGGCGGAAAACTGAAGGTCCAATCTTCGTCCCCCGAAAAACAGGAAGCCAAGGCGGCTCGCTCCGCGCTTGGAATCGGTTGGGACGGTTCCAGCCTTTTCTTGGTAAAATCAAACACTTAACCCACTTATTTTTCTGAAGGCACACATGCTGTACCCGGAACTATTCAAGTCGCTCGAGCAAGTTCGCTGGAGCATGGAAAAGGACATCCCCTGGGATCAGTTCGATCCGTCCAAGCTCACCGACGAGCAAGCCAAGACCATCAAGATGAACGCCATCACCGAATGGGCTGCCTTGCCGGCGACGGAAATGTTCCTGCGGGACAATCGCGGCGACAGCGATTTCTCCGCCTTCATGTCGGTCTGGTTCTTCGAAGAGCAGAAGCATTCGCTGGTGCTGATGGAGTACCTGCGCCGCTTCCGGCCGGATCTCGTGCCGACCGAGGAAGAACTGCACAACGTGCGCTTCGAATTCGACCCGGCGCCGCCGCTGGAAACCCTGATGCTGCATTTCTGCGGCGAGGTCCGGCTGAACCACTGGTACCGCTGCGCCGCCGACTGGCATACCGAGCCGGTCATCAAGCAGATCTACAGGATCATCAGCCAGGACGAGGCGCGCCATGGCGGCGCCTACCTGCGCTACATGAAGAAGGCGCTGAATGAGGCCGGCGACACCGCCCGCGCCGCCTTCGCCAAGATCGGCGTGCTGATGGCGTCCGCCCGTCGCACCGAGAAGCCGCTGCATCCCACCAATTTGCACGTCAACCAGGCGCTGTTCCCGAACGACACCGTGCAGAGCCGCCTGCCCGACCCGAACTGGCTGGAGCGCTGGCTGGACGGCCAGATCAACTTCAATCTCGATTGGGAAAAGAAGGTGGTCGACCGCATCCTGCACAACCTGTCGCTGCTGTTCGACCGCACCTTCGAATCGGTCCAGGACCTGAACCGCTACCGCAAGGAAGTCACCGGCCGCCTCGCCGGCGGCGACCTGCAGTCGGCCTGATTGCCGCCTGAACGCTTCCATGTAACAAGAAAAGCCGCAGCCTAGCGCTGCGGCTTTTTCATGTCGATGTCATCCCGATTCGCCAAGACCATGCTGCCCTTCGAACAGAAAATCACTTCCCGCGCCGACCTGGCGCGCCGCATCGCCGAATTGCCCAAGCCGGTGGTGCTGACCAACGGCGTCTTCGACATCCTGCACCGCGGCCACGTCACCTATCTGGCGCAGGCGCGGCAGCAGGGCGCCTCGCTGGTGGTGGCGGTCAATACCGATGCCTCGGTGAAGCGCCTCGGCAAGGGCGACGACCGGCCCATCAATATCTGCGACGACCGCATGGCGGTGCTGGCGGCGCTGGAAGCGGTCAGCCTGGTGGTGCCGTTCGACGAGGACACGGCGCTGGAAGTGGTGCAGCAGGCGCGGCCGGAGGTGTATGTCAAGGGTGGCGACTATGAAATGACTGCCATCCCGGAAGGGCAGGCGGTGCTGGCCTATGGCGGCAAGGTGGCGGCCATTCCGTTCGAACACGATCGTTCGACCACCAAGCTGCTGGTCAAGGTGCGGGCGGCGAAGTGACCTCGCCGGCCGCATCGGGACAGGCGCTGCTGGCGCAGGTACTGCGCGGCGGCGAAGTCGAGTCCAGCCACAGCGGCGCGGTGGCGGTGGTGGATGCGCGCGGCCGATTGCTGCATCACACCGGCGATCCGCATGGCCTGACCTTCACCCGCTCAACGCTCAAGCCTTTCCAGGCCATGCCCTTCGTCCATGCCGGCGGCCTGGAACGATTCGGCTATACCGAAGCCGAGGCCGCGCTCCTGTGCGCCAGCCACTTCGGCGAGGGCAAGCATGTGCAGGCGGCGCAGCGCATGCTGAGCCAAGCCGGCTGCGGTGAACATCATCTGCAATGCGGCTGCCATGAGCCGCTGCATTTCGGCATCGAGGGAAAGCGTCCGCATGCCGGCGAGGTCTTCAGCCAGCTGCACAACAACTGCAGCGGCAAGCATGCCGGCTTCCTCGCCTGGTGCATGCTGCATGGACAGCCGCTGGACAGTTATCTCGATCCATCCCATCCGCTGCAGGTCGCGGTGCGCGGCAGCGCGGCGCATTTCGCCGGCCTGGCCGAGGCCGACCTGCGCGCAGGCATCGATGGCTGTTCGGCGCCCAACTATGCAATGCCGCTGGCGTCGCTGGCGCTGGCTTACGCGCGGCTGGCGCAGGATGATCCGGACCCGGCCTACGGCGAAGCGCCGCGCCGGCTGTTCGCGGCGATGACGTCGCATCCGGACATGGTTTCAGGCAACGGCCGTAGCGACCTGGCCTTCATGCGCACCGCGCCGGGCGACTGGGTCGCCAAGGCAGGCGCCGAAGGTGTGCAGGCGCTCGGCATACGGTCCGCCGGGTTGGGCATCGCCATCAAGATCGCCGATGGCAATGCGCGCGCCCTGGCGGTGGTGATGGTCGACGTGCTGCGCCAGCTGGGCTTGCTGTCGAAGGTGGAGGGTACGCCGCTGGAAGCGTGGGCGCGGCCGGAGATCCGCAATCTGCGCGGCCTCCCGACCGGCGCAATCATGCCGGCGGTGCAGCTGATGAAGGCGTGAACTGCCCTTGACGGTTCAGTGATGATGCTGGTGGTCGGCGGCGGCCGGCTGGGCGGCTTCCTTGTCGACGACGACCGTGACTTCCACTTTGCCGGCCTTCTCGAAGTTCAGCGTCAGCGGAAACTTGTCGCCCTGCTTGAGCGGCTGCTTCAATTCCATGAGCATCAGGTGCATGCCGTCGCCCGGCTTGAGGGACACCTTGGCGCCCGGCGCAATGTCGACAGCAGCCACTTCGCGCATGCGCATGATGTTGCCGTCCATGTTCATGGCATGGATCTGCACCGAGCCGGCGACCGTCGTCGTCGCGCCGATCAGACGATCGGCTTTCTTGCCTTCATTCTCGATGCTGAAATAGGCGGCGCCGGTCGGCTGGCCCGGCATCGTGGCGCGGACGAAGGGATGACGGATTTGCAGCTCGCCGGCGCGGAAGCCGTGGGCAAGGGCGCTGCCGGCGAGGAGGAGGCCGGCGCAGAGGCTGAAAAGCAGGCGGAAACGCATGATGAGGTCGTGAATGAATTGACGCCGCCCGCGTCCAATGAGGGCGGGTCTGCAGGCGCAAAGAGCTTGCGGCATTATAGCAATCCGATTCGTTCCGATTTTTTGTTTCCCGGGTGGTAAAGATGAAGCGACGCCAATTTCTCCAGGCTATGGCCGCCAGCGGGCTGGCTGCGGCGGTCGAGGCGCATGCCGCGCCGACGGCCATGAACGTATACAAGAACGCCGGCTGCGGCTGCTGCGAAGGCTGGATCAAGCATCTGGAAGCGGCCGGCTTCCGTGTCAGCGCACAGGATGTCCCCGACCTCGCCGCCTACCGCAAGAAATATGGCGTGCCCGAAGAACTCGCCGGCTGCCATACCGGCGTGGTGCAGGGCTATGTGATCGAGGGCCATGTGCCGGCGGCCGAAGTGCAGCGCCTGCTGAAGGAAAAGCCGAAGGCGCGCGGCCTGTCGGTGGCCGGCATGCCGATGGGGTCGCCCGGCATGGAAGGCGGCAGCGACGATACCTACGACGTGCGGCTGATCAAGGCCGACGGCGCTTCTTCCGTCTACCGGCGCTATCGCGGCATGCAAGCTCTGGGATAGCGGCGCGGCGTTCCCAACCGTAGTTTTTCAGCGAGGTGAGTCCATGTATGAATTCAATGTCCAGGGCATGAGCTGCAGCCATTGCGTCAACGCGGTGACGCGTTCCATTCAGGAAGTCGACAGCGCCGCCAAGGTCGATGTCGACCTCGCCCGGCACAAGGTGCGGGTCGAGTCCAGCCGCGAAGCGGACAAGATTCAGGCGGCCATCGTCGACGCCGGCTACACCGTGAGCGGCGCCGCTCACTGACCGCGCAGTCAGGCGCCGCCGGCGTAGCCGTTCTGGCGCCAGGCTTCGAACACGACCACCGCAACGCTGTTGGACAGGTTGATGCTGCGGTTGTCGGGGCGCATCGGAAGACGGATGCGCTGGCCGGGCGGAAAGGATTCGCGCAGCGCCGGATCGAGGCCGCGCGTTTCCGACCCGAATACGAACACATCGCCGGGCCGGAAGCTGAGGCCGGCGAAGGGCGTGGAGCCGTGGGTGGTGAGGGCGAACATGCGCGCCGGCTCCGGCCGTTCGGCGGCGAGGTAGGCGTTCCAGTCACGATGCACCCGCATCGTCGCGAACTCATGGTAGTCGAGCCCGGCGCGGCGCATGCGCGCATCTTCCAGCGGGAAGCCGAGCGGCTCGATCAAGTGCAGCTGGGCGCCGGTGTTGGCGCACAAGCGGATGATGTTGCCGGTGTTCGGCGGGATTTCCGGCTGGACCAGGACGACGTGGAACAAGCAATTCTCCTTACTTCGGCGTGCGCGCGAACACCAGGCAGGTGACGCGCGCCGCGCCGTAACGTTTCAATAACAGCGCGATTTCGTTCAGGGTATCGCCGGTGGTCATGACATCATCGACCACGCCCACATGCTGGCCGCGCACGGCGTCGGCATGGGCCGGCGAGATGAGAAAGGCCTGGCGCACATTGCCGCGCCGTGCCTCCGGCGCCAGCAGGGACTGCGGCCGGGTATCCCGGCTGCGCTCGATCAGCCTCGGCAGCAGCGGCACGCCCAGGCTGCGGGCCAGCGGCCGCGCGATCTCCAGCGCCTGGTTGAAGCCGCGTTCCGCCAGGCGCTGGGGACCGAGCGGCACGGCGGTCATCAGCGTCATGGGCGCCGGCAGGGCAGCGGCATCGGCTGCCTCGCGCAGCATGGCGCCCATCAGCGGCGCCAGCGCCAGCCGGTTGCCGAACTTGAGCTGCAGCACCAGTTGGTCCAGGGGTATCGCATAGTCGGCGGCGGCCACGCTGTGGTCGAAGGCCGGCGGCTGCGCCAGGCAGGCGCCGCAGCGAACGGCGCTCTCCTGACTGGCGCCCGGCAGCGGCAGCGCGCACTGCAGGCAGCGCGCTGCAACAGGCCGGAAGAACTGCGTGCGGCAGCCGTCGCACAGGCTGCGCGGCGCGCGGCAGCCGCACAGGGCGCAGCTGGACGGCAGCAGCAGATCCAGGCAGGACGACAGCAGGCCCGGCAGCAATCGCCGCCGGGACAAAGTCGTGTCGATGCGTTCAGCCATGGGCGGATAATTCCCCATCCGTGTAAACTTGCCGGGATTATCTCATCCCGACCGCAGGCTTTTCGTGTCTTCCGCTTCCCCTCCCGATTCCACCAAGTTCAGCGCCCCGATCGATCTGCGCCGCGTGCGCGAGCTGTTCGCCGACCCGGCCCGGATCGCCGAGTCCGGCTTCCTGCGGCGCGAGATCGCCGGCCGCATGCACGAGCGGCTGCAGCTGGTGAAGATCGCGCCGGCGCAGGTGCTGGATGCCGGCTGCGGCGAAGGCGCAGATCTGGCCCCGCTGCATCAGCATTTCCCGGAAGCGCGCATCATCGGCATCGACGGCGCGCAGGCGATGCTGGCCCAGGCCGCCGCCGATGATGCCGCTGCCCACTCTTCCCTGAACCGCATGCTGGCGCGCTGGCTGCCGGCGTCGATGCGCGGACGCGGCGCCGCGGCGCCCGACCTCGTCTGCGCCGATTTCGGCCGTCTGCCGCTGGCGCCGGTGTCGGTAGATCTGATCTGGTCCAACCTGGCGCTGCACTGGCACCCGCAGCCCGACCAGGTGTTCGCCGAGTGGCGCCGGGTGCTGAAGGTGGACGGCCTGCTGATGTTTTCCTGCTTCGGGCCGGATACGCTGCGCGAACTGCGCAGCGCGATGGCGGCCGGCGGACAGGGCGATGCCCGCGTGCTGCCTTTCGTCGACATGCACGACTTCGGCGACATGCTGGTCAACGCCGGCTTTTCCACGCCGGTAATGGATATGGAAACCCTGACCGTGACCTATGAATCAGTCGACAAGCTGATCGCCGACGTTCGCGCGCTCGGCGGCAATCCGCTTGCCACCCGCATGCGCGGCTTGCTTGGACGGGATGCTTGGCGTCGCAGCGTTGATGCGCTGGAATCCTTGCGCCGCGAGGGCCGCATGCCGCTGACCTTCGAGGTGATCTACGGCCATGCCTTCCGTCCGGCGCCGCGCACCACGGCCAGCGGCGAAGCCATCATCCGCTTCGATCCGCGCCGCAAGCACTGAGGTTCATCGGCTCCCTCCAGACCGACAATAGGCCGCGATGCCGTAAACCCAAGGAAAATCGCGATTCCTTCGTGCGCTTTCCCTGTCAGACAGCAAGTTTTTGTGCTTGATAATGGAAAGCTTTCCAGAATATACTTTTGGGGCTATAAACCAGGACCAGAATTCCACTTTCGAGAGCGATGGCGATGGCGCCGCGAAACTGGGTATTGAGCCGCAACTGTTCCATCTCGCCGCGCCAGCTGGCCCTGGTCTATGCAGCCTTGTGCTGCATGTCTTTCCTCGTTGCGATGTTTTTTGCGATTCGCGGCGCGACCTACGTCCTGGGTTTCGCCATTCTCGAAATGTCGGCAGTGGGATGGGCGTTTTATCTGTATGCCCGGCATGCAACCGATCGCGAACACATTGCCCTCAATGATGATTGCCTTCTGGTTGAACTGGTGCGCACGGAGCGAGTGAGGCAGTTCAAGCTGGATCCCCGCCGGACGCGAGTCCATTTCCCCAATTCCAGGGAGCAATTGATCGGGCTTGAATCACTCGGCATCAAAGTCGAAGTGGGCAGGTTTTTAACAGAATGGAGACGGCGCGAGCTCGCGAGGGAACTGCAGCGGGAGCTGGCGCTAATAAGCAAGAATTCTTACATGGGCTTTTGAGGAAAATATGAACTACGCGAAGCGCCTTCAATCGTTGATCCTGGGTGCGTCGCTCCTGGCGGCCGGGATGCCGTCATGGGCGGTGGTCGACAGCCCGGGCGGCCCGGCAGTGCGCCAAATGAACTTCCAGCAGCCAGTCACCAAGATTGCGGAGGAGGTCTACTCCCTCCACAACCTAATGCTGATCATCTGCCTGGTGATCTTCCTCGCCGTGTTCGGCGTCATGTTCTATTCCATCATCAAGCACCGCCGCTCGCTCGGCCACAAGCCGGCGTCCTTCCATGAAAGTACCGCCGTCGAGATTGCCTGGACCATCGTTCCCTTCCTCATCGTCATCGGCATGGCGCTGCCTGCCACCCGCACCGTGGTCGCGATGAAGGACACCTCCAACGCCGACATCACCATCAAGGCCACCGGCATGCAGTGGAAATGGGGTTATGACTATCTCAAGGGCGAAGGCGAAGGCATTTCCTTCCTGTCCGCCCTGTCCACGCCGCGCGAGCAGGTCAACGATCCTTCCAAGGGGAGGAACGACAACTACCTGATCGAGGTCGACAACCCGGTCGTGGTTCCGGTCAACAAGAAGATCCGCATCGTCACCACCGCCAACGACGTCATCCACGGCTGGACCATTCCCGCCTTCGCGGTGAAGCAGGATGCCATCCCCGGCTTCGTGCGCGACACCTGGTTCCGCGCCGAGAAGATCGGCACCTACCGCGGCCAGTGCGTCGAACTGTGCGGCAAGGAGCATGCGTTCATGCCGATCGTGGTCAACGTGGTCTCGGAAGAAGACTACAAAAAGTGGACCGACGCCAAGAAGAAGGAAATGGCCGCCAAGGCCGACGATCCGAACAAGACCTACACCATCGACGAACTGAAGCAGCGCGGCGAAAAGGTCTACGCCGCCAACTGCGTCGCCTGCCACCAGGCCAACGGCAAGGGCGTGCCGGGCGCCTTCCCGGCCCTGGATGCATCCCAGTTGGTGAACGGCCCGAAGGGTCCGCAGATCGACGTGCTGCTCAACGGCCGCAACGCGATGCCGGCCTGGAAGGGCGTGCTGTCGCCGACCGATATCGCGGCCGTCATCACGTACACAAGAAACAACTGGTCCAACAAGGCCCAGGAAAATATTGTTCAACCGGCCGAAGTGCTGGCTGCGCGCAAGTAATCAGATAGGAGATCGAGATGAGCACCACAGCAGTTGATCACGCACATGATCACTCGCACGACCACGCGCATGACCATCCGCACGGCTGGCAGCGCTGGCTGTTTGCCACCAACCACAAGGACATCGGCTCCCTCTACCTCTGGTTCTCCTTCACCATGCTGCTCTCGGGCGGCGTGCTGGCCCTGCTGATCCGCGCCGAGCTGTTCCAGCCCGGCCTGCAGCTGGTGCAGCCGGAGTTCTTCAACCAGCTGACCACCATGCACGGCCTGATCATGGTGTTCGGCGCGATCATGCCGGCCTTCGTCGGCTTCGCCAACTGGATGATCCCGCTGCAGATCGGCGCCTCAGACATGGCCTTCGCGCGGATGAACAACTTCTCCTTCTGGCTGCTGCCGCCCGCGGCAATCCTGCTGGTGGGTTCGTTCTTCGCGCCGGGCGGCGCCACCGCCGCCGGCTGGACCCTGTACGCGCCGCTGTCCACCCAGATGGGCATCGGCATGGACATGGCCATCTTCGCCGTGCACATCATGGGCGCGTCGTCCATCATGGGCGCCATCAACATCATCGTCACCATCCTCAACATGCGCGCTCCCGGCATGACGCTGATGAAGATGCCGATGTTCTGCTGGACCTGGCTCATCACCGCCTACCTCCTGATCGCCGTCATGCCGGTGCTGGCCGGCGCCATCACCATGACGCTGACCGACCGCCACTTCGGCACCTCCTTCTTCAACGCCGCCGGCGGCGGCGACCCGGTCATGTACCAGCACATCTTCTGGTTCTTCGGCCATCCGGAGGTGTACATCATGATTCTGCCGGCGTTCGGCATCATCTCGCAGATCATCCCGGCCTTCGCCCGCAAGCCGCTGTTCGGCTACGCCTCCATGGTGTACGCCACCGCCTCCATCGCGATCCTGTCGTTCATCGTCTGGGCGCACCACATGTTCACCACCGGCATGCCGGTGACCGGCCAGCTGTTCTTCATGTACGCCACCATGCTGATCGCGGTGCCGACCGGCGTGAAGGTGTTCAACTGGATCGCGACCATGTGGAAGGGCTCCATGACCTTCGAGACGCCGATGCTGTTCTCGGTCGGCTTCATCTTCGTGTTCACCATGGGCGGCTTTACCGGCCTGATCCTGGCGGTGACCCCGATCGACATCCAGATGCAGGACACCTACTACGTCGTGGCCCACTTCCACTACGTGCTGGTGGCCGGCTCGCTGTTCGCCCTGTTCGCCGGCTTCTATTACTGGGGCCCGAAGTGGACCGGCTACATGTACAACGAGACCCGCGGCAAGATTCACTTCTGGGGTTCGATCATCACCTTCAACGTCACCTTCTTCCCGATGCACTTCCTCGGCCTGGCCGGCATGCCGCGCCGCTATGCCGACTATCCAGCGCAGTTCACCGACTTCAACATGGTGGCCTCGATCGGCGCCTTCGGCTTCGGCCTGATGCAGGTGTACTTCCTGCTGGCCGTGGTGCTGCCGTCCATCCGCGGCGGCGAGCAGGCTGCCGCCAAGCCCTGGGATGGCGCTGAAGGCCTGGAGTGGACCGTGCCGAGCCCGGCGCCTTTCCACACCTTCGAAACGCCGCCGACGGTGAAGTAAGACTGAGAGGGGCGGGCGCAAGCCCGCCTCCATGAACATGGCAGACCCGAAGAAACCCAGCAATACCCGCACCGCGCTGATCCTGGCATCGATCGCCATCGCGTTCTTCATCGGCGTCTTCGTCAAGCGCATCTGGTTCAGCTGACATGGACGATCGCCAGCCCTCGCGCAAGCTCAACGCCCAGATGCTGGGCAAGCTGGTCGTGGTGGCCATCATGATGTTCGGCTTCGGTTATGCACTGGTGCCGATGTACAAGAAGATCTGCGAGATCACCGGCATCAACATCCTGACGCCCAAGGATGCGACGGTGAAGGAAGTCGGCAATACCCAGGTCGACACGACTCGCACCATCACTGTCGAGTTCGATGCCAATGCCCATGGCCCGTGGCGCTTCCGCCCGACGGTCAACAGCATCCAGGTGCATCCCGGCGAGATGGCGCAGGTGGTCTACGAGGTGGTGAATACCCAGCCGCGCAGCATCGACGCCCAGGCGATCCCGAGCTACGCGCCGCAGCAGGCGGCAAGCCACTTCAAGAAACTGGAGTGCTTCTGCTTCCAGCAGCAGACGCTGGGGCCGAACCAGGCCAAGCAGATGCCGGTGGTGTTCTACATCGATCCGGCGCTGCCGAAGGAAGTGAAGACAATTACCCTGTCCTACACTTTCTTTGAAATCGGCGTGCCGGCCCGGGAAGGCAAGGCGAGCTGAGCGATGGACGACCCGGAAAAGGCGTCGCGGCGCAAGGCATCGTTCGGCGCCACGGTGAAGGCGGTGTTCTGGTCTTTCTTCGGCGTGCGCAAGCGAAGCGATTATGAGAAGGATGCGCAGCAGCTCAACCCGGTGCACGTCATCATCGCCGGGTTGATCGGGGCGGCCATATTTATCGTGACGCTGCTGGTGATCGTCAACAGCGTCGTGTCAAAGTAATACGTCGTAACGAAGCAATAATTTCACTGTATTGGGAGATGGAGATGAGTTCGCAACACGCAAAAGCGCCGTACTACTTCGTACCGGGCCCGTCCAAGTGGCCGGTTCTCGCCGGCGCATCCCTGCTGCTGACCATGATCGGCGCATCGGGCTGGGTCAACGGCTATGGCTGGGGGCCGATCGCCAACATCATCGGCATCCTGGCGCTGCTGGTGGTGCTCTACAATTGGTTCGGCGAAGCCATCGCCGAATCCGAAGGCGGCCTGTACGGCAAGCGCGTCGACGTGTCCTACCGCTGGAGCATGAGCTGGTTCATCTTCTCGGAAGTGATGTTTTTCGCTGCCTTCTTCGGCGCACTGTTCTATGCCCGCGTCTTGACCCTTCCGTGGCTCGGCGACCTCGATCACAAGATTCTCTGGCCCGACTTCGCGGCTCAGTGGGGCAACACCCCGGCCGGCACCATCCAGCCGTTCACCAAGATGGGCCCGTTCCCCATCCCGACCATCAACACCGCCCTGCTGCTCACTTCCGGCGTGACCCTGACGATCAGCCACCATGCGCTGCGCATGGGCCAGCGCGGGAAAACTGCGTTCTGGCTTGCCGCCACCATTTTGCTCGGCGCGGTGTTCATGGGCTTCCAGGTCTATGAGTACATGCATGCCTATTCCGAACTGAACCTGAAGCTTACCTCCGGCATCTACGGCTCGACCTTCTTCATGCTGACCGGCTTCCACGGCTTCCATGTGACCATGGGCGCCATCATGCTGGCGGTGGTGCTGGTGCGGATCATGAAGGGCCACTTCACCCCTGACCATCACTTCGCCTTCGAAGGCGCCGCCTGGTACTGGCACTTCGTGGACGTCGTCTGGCTCGGCCTCTACGTCGTGGTCTACTGGCTCTAAGCCCGCCTGCCACGAAAAAGCCGCACCTCGGTGCGGCTTTTTTAATTTTTTGGCAACGGGAAAAGCTTCCCGCCCGCGGGGTAAACCGGAGGGCGCCTGCCTAGCGAATGCCCGTCGGCTGAATGTAGCCGAAGTGATGCGCCAGCAGGATCATGCAGAACAGGGCAATCGAAAACCCGACCCGCAGCGCCAGCGCGGTCACGGTGCGGTTGCTGCGGCCCTTGTCCCGCATCAGGAACACCAATGCCGAACCAAGGCTGCCGAGAATGAGGATGAAAGCGATGGCGACGAGGATTTTCATGGCGGTCAAGGCACCGATCCGGACTTCGCGAATCGAAAATGCATGAATAAAGACTGACATTGTAATGCCAATAAGATTCCGCCCCAGCCTGATCCCCGCGCTGGCCACCGTGGTCGTGGTCGCCATCGGCATCGCCCTCGGTCAATGGCAAATGCGGCGCGCCGCCGAGAAGGAGGCGATCGAAGGCCGCATCGCCGCGCGCGCTTCCGCACCCGCTGTTCCACTCGACAGCCTGCCGCCGGATCCGGCGCAAGCTGAATTCCGCCGGGTCGAGGTCAAGGGAAGGTTCGAGCGTGCCTGGCCGATCTATCTGGACAATCGCCCCTATCGCGGCGTGCCCGGGTTTTACGTGCTCATGCCATTGAAGATCGCGGGAAGCGACTTACATATACTGGTGGCGCGCGGATGGATGCGGCGCGACGTCGCCGACCGCAGCCGCATTGCGCCTTATCCGACACCGGAAGGCATGGTCGACCTGCAGGGGACGATACGGCTTTCCGCCGGCCACGTGCTGGAACTGGGCAAGGCACAGGTACCGCAAGCCGGCGCCATCGTGCAGAATGTCGATCCGGCAGCGCTGGCCAGCGCTGCCGGCATGCGCATGCTGCCCTATGTGCTGGAGCAGACCAGCGACACCGGCGACGGCCTGGCGCGCGACTGGCCCCGGCCCTCCGCCGGCGTGGACAAGCACCTAGGCTACGCCTTCCAGTGGTATGCGCTGGCGGCGACGGCTTTCCTGTTTTTCGTGATTACCGGATTGAGACGTGGAAGAAAACAAGCAGAACGGCAAGGCCAAGGCTAACGGCCGCTGGAAGATGTTGGCCATCCTGGCGGTATGCGCGGCGCCGCTGATCGCCTCTTACCTGACTTACTACGTCATCAAGCCGCAGGGGCGGACCAACTATGGCGAGCTCATCGATCCGCGCCAGCATCCGCAGCCGACCATGAAGGCGAAGACCCTGGACGGCAGTCCCGTCGACCTGGCCGCCTACAAAGGCAAGTGGCAAATGCTGCAAGCCGGCCCGGCCCAGTGCGACGACGCCTGCCGCAAGCATCTGCACGACATGCGCCAGCTGCGGCTGGCGCAGGGCAAGGACATGGACCGCATCGAGCGCGTCTGGCTGATCACCGACGAGCAGCCGGTGGAAACCATCCTGATCCGCGAATACGACGGCACCCACATGCTGCGCGCGCCGGCGGAACAGATCAAGGCCTGGCTGCCGGCCGATGCCGGCACCACCTATGCCGACCACGTCTACCTGATCGACCCGCTCGGCAACCTGATGATGCGCTTTCCGAAAGATGCCGACCCGAACAGGATGAAGAAAGACATTGCCAAGCTGCTCAAGGCTTCGCGCATAGGATGACCACGCCATGCTGATCCAGCTCGCCATCATGGGATTGCTCGCCGCCTGCCTGCCGCTGTCGGTGGTGTGGGTATCGAACGATGCCAACAAGTACCGCAAGCTAGCCTGGGTGACGGTATTTCTCACCTTCGACCTCGTCATGTTCGGCGCCTTCACCCGCCTGACTGACTCCGGCCTCGGCTGTCCGGACTGGCCGGGCTGCTACGGCCATGCCAATCCGCTGCAGGCGCATGAACATATCAGTGCTGCCGAGGCCGCCATGCCGACCGGCCCGGTGACAGTGGCGAAAGCCTGGATCGAGATGATCCACCGGTATTTCGCGATGGCGGTCGGCGTGCTGATCATTGCCATGGTCGTCATCGCCTGGCGCAACTGGCGCCGCAATCGACGCACACCAACCGCGGAAGGGTCGGGCGGTCTCGCCATGCCGCTGCTGCTGTTCTTCTTCGTCTGTCTGCAGGGGGCGTTCGGCGCCTGGACGGTGACGCTGAAACTGCAGCCGGTGATCGTCACCCTGCACCTGCTGCTGGGCCTGACCCTGCTCGGGCTGCTGGCCTGGCATGCGGCGCGGCTGAGCCGGCATGCGCCGGTCGGGCAGGCGGCAGCGGGTCTGAAACTGGCGGCAGGCGCAGGCCTGCTGCTGCTGGCGCTGCAGATCGCGCTCGGCGGCTGGGTCAGCACCAATTACGCCGCCCTGGCCTGCGCCGATTTCCCGCTGTGCCAGGGTACCGTGGTGCCGCCCATGGATTACCAGCACGGCTTCACGCTGTGGCGCGAACTCGGCAAGACCGGCGCCGGCGACTATCTGCCGTTCGCCGCGCTCACCGCGATCCACTGGACCCACCGCAATTTCGCCTTCGTCGTGTTCGCCGTCGTCGGCTGGCTGGCGTGGCGCGCCGGCCGGGTGCCGGGGCTGGAGCGGACGGCGCGCTGGCTCGGACTGGCGCTGGCGCTGCAGCTGATCACCGGCCTGTCCACGATATTTTTGAACTGGCCGTTGGCGATCGCTGTCGCTCACAACGGCGGAGCGGCGCTGCTTTTGCTTCTCCTGACCATGTTAAACTTCAAGATTAGACTCGCGGGACGCCCGGTTTCCACCCTGTCATGCCATGCGCAAGCGGCCGCCCGCAGCATCCATCTGCCTGAATCGAATTGAATACGCTCACCATTCCCCCTAGCCGAATCGCCCAGTACTGGGCGCTGACCAAGCCGCGGGTGACGCAGCTTGCGGTTTTCTGCGCCGTGATCGGCATGTTCCTCGCCACGCCTGATTTGCCGAACTGGAAAATCCTGGTGGCGGCCACCGTGGGCATCTGGCTGCTGGCCGGCGCTGCCTTTGCCGTCAATTGCCTGGTAGAGCGGGAGATTGATTCGCGCATGGCGCGCACCGCCCGCCGCCCGATGGCGCGCGGCGAGCTGACCGTGCCGCAGACGCTTGCTTTCTCCGGCGTCATCGGCGGCATGGGCATGTGGGTACTCTACAACTTCGTCAACCCGCTCACCATGTGGCTGACCTTCGCCACCTTCGTCGGCTATGCGGTGATCTACACCATGATCCTGAAACCGGCCACGCCGCAGAACATCGTCATCGGCGGACTGTCCGGCGCCATGCCGCCGGCACTGGGATGGGCTGCGGTGGCGAACGACGTGCCGATGCAGGCCTGGATCCTGGTGCTGATCATCTTCGTATGGACCCCGCCGCACTTCTGGGCGCTGGCCCTGTATCGCCGCGACGACTACGCCAAGTCCGGCCTGCCCATGCTGCCGGTGACCCATGGCCTGAAGTTCACCCAGTTCCAGATCCTGCTCTACACGATCGCTCTCGTCGCCACCACGGTGCTGCCGTTCGCGGTGCGCATGAGCGGCCTGATTTACCTCGCCAGCGCGCTGACGCTCGGCGCCGTCTTCCTGTGGCACGCATGGCGCCTCTACCGGCATTACAGCGACCTGGTGGCGCGCAAGACCTTTGCCTATTCGATCATCTACCTGTCGCTGCTGTTCGTGGCATTGCTGGTTGATCACTACCTGTATTTCTGACCATGGCGCGCGCCTCCTCCGTTCTGCTCGCCGGATTGCTCGGCTTGTCCGCCGTCCTGCTGGGCGCTTGCGACCGTCAGTCCGACAGCGGCGGGATGATCCTGTCGCCGGTGAATTCCAGCTTCAAGAACACCGATGTGACCGGGCTCGGTTATGCCCGCGATTTCCAGCTGACCGACCACACCGGCAAGACTCGAGCGCTGGCTGACTTCAAAGGCAAGGCGGTGGTGGTGTTCTTCGGCTACACCCATTGCCCCGACGTTTGCCCGACCACGATGGCGGAGATGGCCGCGACCATGAAGCAACTCGGCCAGGATGCCGACCGGGTGCAGGTGCTGTTCGTCACCGTCGACCCGGAACGCGACACGCCGGAACTGCTGGCCAAATACGTACCTGCCTTCGATCCACGCTTTCTCGGCCTGACCGGCAGCCCGGAAGCAGTGGACAAGGTGGCCAAGGAGTTCAAGGTGTTCTACCAGAAAGTGCCCGGCAAGACGCCCGGCAGCTACACCATCGACCATACCGCCGGCAGCTATGTCTTCGATCCCCAGGGCCGCATCCGCCTCTTCGTGCGGCATGGGCAGGGCCCCGATGCCTTGGCGCATGACTTGAAGCAGCTGCTGGGCGGTTCTGCCTGACGCTGAGATTCCGGGCGTAGAACGCCGCGCAGGAAAAGAAAAAGCCGCTCCGGGGAGCGGCTTTTTTACGGCCTTGCGGCCAAGCTGTGCATTGATGCCCGATCTCAGGCAAAGGCCGCGAGGGTGCCCTTCATCTTCTTCAGCGCCGCGCTTTCGATCTGTCTGATGCGCTCGGCCGATACGCCGAACTCGTCCGCCAGTTCGTGCAGGGTGGCGCCGGAGCCGTCGTCATTGGCCAGCCAGCGGGCCTCGACGATGCGGCGGGAGCGGTCGTCCAGCTTGCTCAGCGCCGCTTCCAGCCCTTCCGACTGCAGGCGGTCGTACTGCTGCGCCTCCAGCGCCCGGGTCGGCTCGTTGGCGTCGGAAGACAGGTAGGCGATGGGAGCGAACTTGTCGTCCTCGTCGTCGCTCTGCGATTCCAGCGCGATGTCGTGCCCCGCCATGCGGGTTTCCATTTCCACCACTTCCTCGCGCTTCACATTGAGCGAATTGGCCAGATCTTCGACCTGGGCCGGCGACATCGCGTCCAGGCCTTCCTTGTGGCTGCGCAGGTTGAAGAACAGCTTGCGCTGCGCCTTGGTGGTGGCAATCTTCACCAGGCGCCAGTTCTTCAGGATGTACTCATGGATCTCGGCCTTGATCCAGTGCATGGCGTAGGACACCAAGCGTACGCCCTGGTCCGGATCGAAGCGCTTCACCGCCTTCATCAGGCCGATATTGCCTTCCTGAATGAGGTCGGCATGCGGCAAGCCGTAGCCCAGATAGCCGCGGGCAATGGACACCACCAGCCGCAGGTGCGACAGCACCAGCTGCTGAGCCGCAGCCAGGTCGTTCTCGTTGCGCCAGCGCCGTGCCAGGGAGACTTCCTCTTCCTGCGTCAGCATCGGCAGGCGGTTCACCGCCGAGATGTAAGCCTCGATATTGCCAAGGCTGCCCATGATTCCTAGCGACAGGGCATTCTTACCAGCAGGAACCAGCGCAGACTGTGCATTGGATGCTTTCATTGGTTCTCCTTGCTTCCCTGAGTGACCGGCATCATTGCCGATCACGATTTGAATCCTATATTAGCACTCGAGAAACGAGAGTGCTAATTAGGCTTTTGGAACACGAGCATAGGGAAAAAGCTATTGCACCCACAACTGTAATTGCAAGTACAACAATAGAAAACTATAGACGAGAAGACTTGACTCGAAGCAAGTCTTCCCGATTTTCCACTTTGGACCTATGTCGCCATTGACATGCATTAACGCAAGTGCTGCCGGATGGAGAGCATGGCGCCCAGCAAGCCGAGCGCTGCGCTGCCGGCAAGCAGCAGAGCGATCAAGTCGGCGCCGAGGGATGAAAGAGCGAACTGGGAGGAATACAGACGGGCCAACTCGGCGACCGCCGCGTTGAGCGGCAACAGCATCCCGGCCACGATCGCCAGAGAAATGACGCCGGCCACCAAGCCCAGCAGTGCGCCGCAGTAGAAGAACGGGCGGCGCACGAAGGCATCCGTGGCGCCGAACAGCCGGCACACCTCGATTTCCTCGCGTTGGGTCAGGATCTGCAGCCGGACGGTATTGAAAATCACCGCCACCACGACCACGCCCAGCGTGGCGCCGACGAACAGCAAGCCGATTTTCAGCATTGCCATCAGCGCCGCCAGCCGTTTCACCCAGGCGGAATCGACCTGAACGTATTCGACACCGGGCAGCGCCTTGAGTTGCGCCGCGATGGACTCAATTTTCGCCGCCTGGCCGGCATCCTGGCGCGCCGATACCTTGAGGACATAGGCATCCGGCAGCGGGTTTTCGCCCAGCACCGTCAAGGCCTCCGACAGCCCCGATTTGTTCTTCAGGTTGCCCAGCGCCTGCTCGCGCGGGATGAATTCCAGCTTGCCGCCGGCCTGCGCCTGCTGCAACACGCGCCGGATTTGCGGCGCCAGGGCAGCGGCCCGTTCGCGCGGCGTATCCACCGACAGGAACAGACTGATCTCCGGCTCCACCGCGATCTGCTCCGACACCGGGCGCACGCTCTCCAGCACCGTCAGGCCGGCGAAGGGCAAGGACAGGGCGATGGCGATCACCAGCACGTTGAGCAGGAAGCTGCCGGGCATGCGGCGGATCTGGCGAAACGCATCGCCCAGGGCGGCGGCCTGCTGCCGCATCCAGATGCTCATGCGGTGATTTCCTTTCCTGACATGAGGCCGGCCAGCCGGCCGCCGACGATCGAGATGATGCGCGGCGCCGTCGCCAGCACCGATTCGTCGTGGGTGGCGATGATGCAGGTGATGCCGGCGCTCTGGAATGCTTGCAAGGCCGACATCACGCGCGCTGCGCTAGCCTTGTCGAGGTTGGCGGTCGGCTCGTCTGCGAGGATGATGCGCGGCCGGTTGACGATGGCGCGCGCCACCGCCACCCGCTGCTGCTCGCCGCCGGAAAGCGACTGCGGCGCGGCATCGGCCTTGTTGAGCAGGCCGACCCTGTCGAGGGCGGCGCGGGCGCGCTGGTCGGCCTCGGCGCGGGCGGTGCCGGTCACCAGCAGCGGCAGCATCACGTTGGCCAGCACGTCGCGGTCCAGCAGCAGGCGCTGGTCCTGGAAGATCAGGCCCATCTTGCGCCGCAGGTAGGGCAGGCCGGAAGAGTTCAACTGGCCGACATCCTGGCCGTTGACCGTCACCCGGCCGCTGCTCGGTTTCTCGACGCCGGCGATCATCTTCAGCAGGGTCGACTTGCCGGCGCCGGACGGGCCGGACAGATAGACCAGTTCGCCGTCGCCGATGGTGAAGCTGACATTGGCCAGGGCCTGGTTGCCGCCCGGATACTGCTTGGAAACCTGGTGAAATTCGATCATGTCGTCAAACGCTCAGCTCAGCAGGGCATCGACGAATTCTTCGGCGTCGAAGGGCTGCAGGTCCTCGATCTTCTCGCCGACGCCGATGAAGTACACCGGCACCGGCCGGGTCTTGGCGATGGCGGCCAGCACGCCGCCCTTGGCGGTGCCGTCCAGCTTGGTGACGATCAGGCCGGTGAGCTGCAATGCGTCGTCGAAGGCCTTGACCTGGGCCAGCGCGTTTTGGCCGGTATTGCCGTCGATGACCAGCAGCCGCTCATGCGGCGCCGATTCCATGCCCTTGCCGACCACGCGCCTGACCTTCTTCAGCTCTTCCATCAGATGCAGCTGGGTCGGCAGGCGGCCGGCAGTGTCGATCATGACCACGTCGGTGCGGCGGGCGCGAGCCGACTGCACCGCGTCGAAGGCAACTGCCGCCGGGTCGCCCGACTGCTGCGAGATCACGGTGACGTTGTTGCGCTCGCCCCAGATCGCCAGCTGCTCGCGGGCCGCGGCGCGGAAGGTGTCGCCGGCGGCCAGCAGCACCGACTGCTGGTGCGCCTGCAAATGCTTGGCCAGCTTGCCGATGGTGGTGGTCTTGCCGGCGCCGTTGACGCCGGCGATCATCATCACCAGCGGCTGGTGCCGGCCGAGCACCATCGGCTTCTGCAAGGGCTTGAGCAGATCGATCAGCAGCGCGCGCAGCGCGGTCTTGACCTGGCTCGCCTCGGTCAGCTTCTCGTCCTTCACCTTCTTCTTCAATGCCTCCAGCAGGTAATGGGTGGCTTCCACGCCGGCGTCGGACACCAGCAGCGCCGACTCCAGTTCGTCGTAGAGGTCGTCGTCGATGCGGGCGCCGACGAAGAGAGTGGTGAGGTTGGAGGAGGTCTTGGACAGCCCGGCCTTCAGGCGGCTGATCCAGGAAGCGCGCTGCTCCGGCGCGACCGGCGCGGCCGGGACGATTTCGCCCTCGGCTTCATCCTCCGCGTCTTCCGCAGCGGGCAGGGCTTGCGGCGCAACGGGCGCAGCTGCCTCGACCGCAGGCGGTTCGGCAGGCGGCGCATCGCCGCGCAGGCGGCTGAACCACGACGGCTTCTCCTCCGGCTCTGCTGCTGGCGCTGCCGGTTCGGCCGTGGATACCGGTTCTGCCTCGGGTTTGCGGCCCTCAGGCGGCGCATCGCCGCGGATGCGGTCGAACCAGGAGGCCTTTTGCGCTGTCTCGGCAGAAGCTTGCTGCGCCTTTTCCGGCGCGGCGGCCTGATGGGGCTGAGCGGATTCGTCTTTGGGTTTTTTCTTGAAGAAACTAAACATCGGTCGTGGGGTGTGCGATCGGAGCGTGCGGTCGTGGCGCGGAGCGCCGGCAGGGAAACACTTTTATAATCAGGCACATTCTAACAGAGCGCAGACCATGAAATTTTCATTCCCGGCTTTGCTTTCCACGCTGCTGATCGGCTTTCTGCCCCTGCTGACGCAGGCGGAGCCGGCCCTGGAACATACCCTGTCCAACGGCATGAAGGTCATCGTCAAGGAAGACCACCGGGCGCCGACGGTGGCCCACATGATCTGGTACCGCATCGGTTCGACGGACGAGGTCAACGGCACCACCGGCGTCGCGCATGCGCTGGAGCACATGATGTTCAAGGGCACCAAGACCCTGAAGCCGGGCGAGTTCAGCGCCCGCGTCGCCGCCCTCGGCGGGCGTGAAAACGCCTTCACCAGCAAGGATTACACCGCTTATTTCCAGCAGATCGAGAAGTCGCGCCTGGAGAAGGTGATGGCGCTGGAAGCCGACCGCATGGCCAGCCTGGTGTTCGACAAGGAGGAGTTCGCCAAGGAGATCCGGGTGGTGATGGAAGAGCGCCGCTGGCGCACCGAGGACCAACCGATCCCGCTGCTGTACGAAGCGCTCAATGCCGCCGCCTTCAGCGCCCATCCCTATCATCATCCGGTGGTGGGCTGGATGAGCGATCTGCAGAACATGACGGTGGAAGACGCCAAGGTCTGGCACGACCGCTGGTATGCGCCGAACAACGCCATCATGGTGGTCTCCGGCGATGTGAATGCCAGGGCGGTGTTCGCGCTGGCGGAGAAGCATTTCGGCCGCATCCAAGCCAAGAAGCTGCCGCGCACCAAGCCGCAGGAGGAGCCGCCGCAGAAGGGCCTGCGCCGCATCGTGGTCAAGGCGCCGGCGGAGAATCCCTATGTCGCGCTGGCTTTCAAGGCGCCCACCCTGCGTGATGTGGAAAAGGATGTCGATCCGTACGCGCTGGAGGTGCTGTCGGCGGTGCTCGACGGCTATGACAATGCCCGGCTGAATGCGAAACTGGTACGCACCGACCGCGTTGCCAATTCCGCCGGCGCCAGCTACTCGAACGTCGCCCGCGGGCCGGTGCTGTTCGTGCTGGATGGCGTGCCGGCGCAGGGCACCACCACCGACCAGCTGGAAAAGCTGCTGCGCGCTGAAGTCGAGCGCGTCGCGAAGGAGGGCGTGTCGGAAGAAGAACTCAAGCGCGTCAAGGCGCAGTTGGTGGCCGGCCAGGTCTACAAGCGCGACTCCATCTTCGGCCAGGCGATGGAGATCGGCATGATGGAAGCTTCCGGCCTGTCGCACCGCGACATCGATCGCACCATCGACAAGCTCAAGACCGTCACCGCCCAGCAGGTGCAGGACGTGGCGCGGCGCTACTTCAGCGACGACACGCTCACGGTAGCGACCCTGGTGCCGCTGCCGCTGTCTGAAAAGAAGGCGCCGCCGCCGTCCGGCCTGCGCCATTGATGCCGTGCCCGCTCACTTCCACTCCCCGCATGCCATGATGAGAATCCTCTTCGCCGTTGTCCTCGCCTGCCTCAGCTGGAGCGCTGAAGCGGCGCTGCAGATCCAGTCCTGGTCGCTGCCCAACGGCGCCCGCGTGCTGTTCGTCGAGAACCACAGCATCCCGCTGCTCGACCTCAGCGTCGAATTCGATGCCGGCTCGCGCCGCGATCCGAAGGGCAAGTCCGGCACCGCCACCCTGACCAACTCCATGCTGGCGCGCGGCGTGCGCGAAGCCGCCGAGCCGCAGCCGGAACCGGGGATGAACGAGGCCCACATTTCGGACGCCATCGCCGACACCGGCGCCCAGCGCGGCGGCGGTGCAGGCAGCGACCGCGCCGGCGTCAGCCTGCGCACCCTGTCGAGCAAGGCGGAGCGGGATACGGCGGTGCTGATGGTGGCGCGCATCCTGGCGCAGCCGAGCTTTCCGGAAAATTTCCTGGCGCGCGACAAGGCGCGCACCATCGCCGGCATCCGCGAGGACGAGACCAAGCCGGAATCCATCGGCAGCAAGGCCTTCTGGCGCCAGCTGTATGGCGAGCATCCCTACGCCTTCACGCCGACGGTGGAGTCGGTCGAAGCCATCACCCGCGACGACCTGGTGGCTTTCCACCAGGCGCACTATGTCGCCAACCGCGCAGTGGTATCGATGATCGGCGATGTCTCGCGCGCCGAGGCCGATGCGATCGCGCGCCAGCTGACGCAGCGCCTGCCGCAGGGCGCGCCGCTGCCGGACCTGCCGCCGGTGCCGGAGACGCGCGGCCAGGAGCAACGCATTCCGCATCCGGCGTCGCAGGCGCACATCCTCATGGGCGTGCCGGCGCTGGCGCGCGGCGATGCCGATTTCTTCCCGCTCACCGTCGGCAACTATGTGCTCGGCGGCGGCGGCTTCGTGTCGCGCCTGACGCGCGAGGTGCGCGAGAAGCGCGGCCTGTCCTACAGCGTCTACAGCTACTTCAACCCGATGGCGCAGAAGGGACCGTTCCAGTCCGGCCTGCAGACGCAGAAGAGCCAGGCCGATGAAGCGCTGAAGGTGGTGCGCGATACCGTGGCAGCCTTCCTGCGCGACGGCCCGACGCCTCAGGAACTGCAGGCGGCGAAGGACAACCTGACCGGCGGCTTCCCGCTGCGCCTCGATAACAATCGCAAGATTCTCGACAACATTGCCACCATCGGCTTCTATGGCCTGCCGCTGGATTACCTCGATACCTGGACCGCCAATGTGCAGAAAGTGACCATCGCCGACATCAAGGCCGCGTTCAGCAAGCGCATCGATCCGGCGCGCCTGGCCACCGTCATCGTCGGCGCCGGCCAATGAGCAGCCGTGCCGCGCGGCCAGCGACGCCGGCCAGGTCGTCGCCCCGTTCCGCGCCCGCGCAGGGGCCGCACCGGGTGCGCATCATCGGCGGCCAATGGAAGCGCACACCGCTGCCGGTGCTGGACGCCCAAGGCTTGCGGCCGACGCCGGACCGGGTGCGGGAAAGCGTGTTCAACTGGCTTACCCATCTGTTGGACGCGGGTTGGGAGCGCGTCGCCTGCCTGGATGCCTTCGCCGGCACCGGTGCGCTCGGCTTCGAGGCCGCCAGCCGCGGCGCGGGCCGGGTGGTGATGGTGGAACGGTTCGCGCCGGCGGTGCGGCAGCTGGAACAGACCCGGGCCAAGCTGAAGGCCGATGCGGTGCAGGTGCAACGCGGTGATGCGTTCGCCACCATGCAGTCGCTGGCGGCGCAGGCCACCGGGCCGGATGGCCGCTTCGACCTCATCTTCCTCGATCCGCCGTATCACGAGGATTGGCTGGCCCGGATGCTGCCGCTGTGCGAGCGCCTGCTGGCGCCGGGCGGATTGGTGTATGCCGAGGCCGAGTTCGCGCTGGACGGCGAAGACGTGCCAGCGTGGATGGCCCCGTGGGAAGTGGTCCGGTCCGGGAGGGCAGGCATGGTGTTCTACCATCTGTTGCAACGCAAGAATTTGTCCGAAATTGAGGCATAATGCGCGTTCTGTCTTAGGAGGCGCGATGGTTACTGCTGTTTATCCGGGAACGTTCGATCCACTCACCAGGGGCCATGAAGACTTGGTGCGCCGTGCATCCGGCCTGTTCGACAAGCTGGTGGTCGGCGTGGCCGACAGCAAGGCCAAACGGCCTTTCTTCAATCTCGATGAACGGCTGCTGATCGCCAACGAAGTGCTCGGCCATTATCCGAACGTCCAGGTGGAAAGCTTTTCCGGCCTGCTCAAGGATTTCGTGCGGCGCCATGACGCCCGGGTCATCGTGCGCGGCCTGCGCGCCGTGTCCGACTTCGAGTATGAATTCCAGATGGCCGGCATGAACCGCTACCTGCTGCCCGACGTCGAAACCTTGTTCCTCACGCCTTCGGACCAATATCAATTCATATCGGGCACCATCGTGCGCGAGATTGCCTTGCTCGGCGGCGACGTGTCCAAGTTCGTATTTCCCTCGGTCGAAAAATGGCTGAAAACCAAGATCAACACGCAACAATCTTCCGGCAGCTGACCCATTCGGCCGCCGGCGGCATGGAGGCAGCATGGCTCTGATGATCACCGACGAATGCATCAACTGCGACGTCTGCGAGCCGGAATGCCCGAACGACGCCATCCACATGGGCACCGAGATCTACGAGATCGATCCCCACAAGTGCACCGAGTGCGTCGGCCATTTCGACGAGCCGCAATGCCAGCAGATCTGCCCGGTGGAATGCATTCCCTTCAACCCCGCCTGGCGCGAATCGAAGGAAGAACTGCAGGCCAAGTTCGAGCGCCTGCAAGCCGAGGCCGATCCCAAGGCCCCGCCCAAGGCAGCCTGATCAGGCTGCTTCCACCACCCGGTTCCTTCCCCCTTGCTTGGCCTGGTACAGGGCCGCATCCGCGCGCGCGATCAGGCGCTCGGCGGCGCTTTGCGGCGCTTCGGCGCGTACCTGGTTGACCAGCGTCGCCACGCCGATGGAGGCAGTCACGTTCATGCGCGTCTGCCCCGACAGCAGCAGCGGATGATCGGCAATGCTGGTGCGGATGCGCTCGGCGACGCCGCGCGCATCGGCCAGGCCGGCATCGACCAGCACCACCACGAACTCCTCGCCGCCGAAGCGCCCCAGCGCATCGGACAGGCGCAGCTCGGCCTTGATGCGGCCGGCCACTTCGCGCAGCACTTCATCGCCGGCGGCATGGCCATGGCGGTCGTTGATCTGCTTGAAATGGTCGATGTCGATGTACATGCAGGACAGCGCGTATTCCTGGCGCCGGCTGCGGCCGATTTCCTCCAGCAGGCGGCGCTCGATGTAGCGCCGGTTGCTGATGCCGGTGAGCGGATCGGTCAGGCCGATATGCTTCAGCCGCTCCTGGTTCAGCACGTTTTCCAGGCAGATGGCGACGATGGAGGCGCGATGCTCGATGAAGTCGGTTGCCATGGAGCCATGGAAGCGGCTGGCGTCGAAGCTGCCGAGATTCAGGCAGCCGATCAGGCGGCCATGGCGCAGCAGCGGCATGATGGCCACGCTGGCCGGCGCCGGCGCCGGTTCGGGAAACAGCCTGCCATGCAGCTCCGCTTTATAGGCGCCCAGCAGTGGACGGTCGAGTTCGACGCTGATCTCGCCCAGTTCCGATTCATCGTCGATGAATATCAAATGCGGCAGCCGGGCGGCATCGATGTGCAGGTCCGCCAGCATGCGCCGAATGCCATAGTCGGCATCGAGCATGAACAGCGTGACCACGTCCAGCTCGGACGAAGCGGGCAGCAGTTCGAACAGGCTGCGCGCGAGATCGAGAAAGCCGGCGGCCGAGATGAAGGCGATGTCCAGCTGCTGGTGGCGGCGCATGATTTCCTGGTTGCGCCGCGCCTGCTCGATCAGGCTTTCCAGCTGCCGGCGCACATGGCGGCTGTCGTCCGCCGCTTCATTGGCGGATGCGGGCGCGTCGGCGGGGCTGAAAGGTCGCTTTTTCCTGAGGAACACGTCGGGTCACCGGAGCGTGGCGTGGAGATATTTATTGCCTGAAAGAAAATTAATATAGCCTGTTCGCGCGTCCGGCGGCAATACCCGTTTTTGGGGAAGCGAATCTTTTTGCCGCGTACCGGCGTTCAGGCAAACGCCAGTTCCATGCCCACTTCCTGCCCCACCCGCAGGCGTTCGCCTTCGCCCTCCAGCAGGATGGAATTCATGCCGAAGGTGATCGCGCCGTCGACGCGGGCATCGGCGCGATAGGTGCGCAGCACGTCGAGCGGATCGGGCCCGACTTCGCCGCTGGCCTGGTCGACCGACGGAATCGGGCAGCGCGGGCAGGGCTTGACCGGCTTGAGGGCCGCGGCGCCCAGGGTGAAGCGGGCGGCGAAATCCTCCTCGAAGGCCTCGATGCCGCCGATCACGAGGTTCGGCCGGAAGCGGTTCATCGGCAGCGCCTCGCGCCCCTGCGCCGCCAGCCTGGCATTCAGGTCGGCCAGGGAAGCTTCGGAAATCACCAGCACCGGATAACCGTCGGAAAAGAAGGTGGGCGCCTCCATGCCGCCGGTCCATTTCGGGTTGGCGTGGCGCTGCGCCTGCGGATGAAAGCGCGCCAGGCGGCAGGACGCGCCGAGGAATTTCGAGAACCAGGTGGCAGTGACGTCATCGCAGTCGTAAGCCGTGACGCTGTCGTTCCAGAGCTTTACCTGCAGCGTCGGCGCCTCATCCGGATCGGGCAGCCCGAGCGGAATCTCCAGGGCCATCATGCCCGGCGCCCGCAGTTCCAGCGTATCGGCCTTGATGCGCGGCCGGATCAAGGCCATGCGCGGAAATTCGCGCTGGGTCAGGAAGCGGCCTTCGCCGTCTACCACCATCCACTCGCGATCGTAGATGTGTTCATACATCAGACCGGCCTTGGTGAGAATGGCTTCGCGCAGCGAGATGCCGGCGCAGGATTTGATGGGATAGAGCGTCAGTTCGGTCAGCGTGGGCATGTCGTTTCGATATCGGATGAGGGTGGCGGGCCGGTCGCATGCTGCCGGTCCTTGGTGTTCTTTGGGTGTCAGGGGCGTGTCAAACCTGCATTGTCGAACTGGCCTACAATAGCCATCCGCCGCCAAGCCGCGGAACAGGAGTGTAGCGAGTTTATGTGGCTCAGAACAATCCCGGCGTACGGCGGCAGACGCGGAACTTCATGCGGCACTCGCAGACCATGTTGTCTTGCAGCTGTTCTCGCAGGCCGCGCCGCGTTGTCAGAATCGGTAGACATTGAATTAGCCTATAGGGCTAATAAAAACTATTGATTTCACATTTCCATAGACCGCATCTATCATTTATCGACTACTTCAACAACAGCGAGGAAAGCATGTCTCTGATCAACACCCAAGTCAAACCGTTTAACGCTACTGCCTTCCACAACGGCAAATTTGTTCCGGTTTCCGACGCTGACCTGAAGGGCAAATGGTCCATCGTTTTCTTCTACCCGGCCGACTTCACCTTCGTCTGCCCGACTGAACTCGGCGACCTGGCCGACAACTACGCCACCTTCAAGTCCATGGGCGTGGAAATCTACGGCGTGTCGACCGACACCCATTTCACCCATAAGGCCTGGCACGATACGTCCGAGACCATCAGCAAGATCCAGTATCCGATGATCGGCGACCCGACCGGCGCCATCACCCGCAACTTCGGCGTCATGATCGAAGAAGAAGGCCTGGCCCTGCGCGGCACCTTCGTCATCAATCCGGAAGGCCAGATCAAGCTGTGCGAAATTCATGACAACGGTATCGGCCGCGACGCCAAGGAACTGCTGCGCAAGGTCCAGGCAGCCCAGTACGTCGCTTCCCATCCAGGCGAAGTCTGCCCCGCCAAGTGGACCCCGGGCGCCGAAACCCTGGCTCCGTCGCTCGACCTCGTCGGCAAGATCTAAGCAGCATCCGCACTCCCGCGCCATCGCTTGATGGCGCTCTCCACCGGGCGCGGACCAGCGCGCCCGGCCGCAGTACCACTCCCCGATCAGTCTGCTGATCCGGCAGTCTGATCCGACTGATCCGGCGGTGGCACTGCGCCTCCACGAACCGTACCACCCGTACCGCAATCTGAAGCGAGACCATCATGCTAGACGCCAACCTGAAGAACCAGCTCAAGACCTACCTGGAGCGCGTTACCCAGAACATTGAAATCACCGCGTCGCTCGACGAGGGCGACAAGTCGCGCGAGATGCTCGACCTGCTGAAGGAAATCGCCGAGCTGTCGCCGCGCATCAGCCTCGCCGAGAAGCGCGGCGACGGCCAGCGCGCGCCCTCGTTCGCGCTCAACCGCGCCGGCGCCGCCATGGGCGTACGCTTCGGCGGCATCCCGATGGGCCATGAATTCACCTCGCTGGTGCTGGCCCTGCTGCAGGTCGGCGGCCATCCGCCCAAGGCCGAGGCGGACGTGCTGGAGCAAATCCGCAACCTCGACGGCAAGTACGAGTTCGAGACCTACATCTCCCTGTCCTGCCAGAACTGCCCGGAGGTGGTGCAGGCGCTGAACCTGATGGCGGTGATCAATCCGAACATCCGCCATACGATGATCGACGGCGCGCTGTTCCAGGATGAAGTCAACGCGCGCCAGATCATGGCCGTGCCGACCGTCTTCCTCAACGGCGAAACCTTCGGCCAGGGCCGCATGGGCCTGGAAGAGATCCTGGCCAAGCTGGATACCGGCGCCGCCAAGCGCGAAGCCGCCAAGATCGCGCAGAAGGATGTCTTCGACATGCTGGTCGTCGGCGGCGGCCCGGCCGGCGCCTCGGCGGCGATCTATTCGGCGCGCAAGGGCATCCGCACCGGCGTGGTGGCGGAACGCTTCGGCGGCCAGGTGCTGGATACCATGGGCATCGAGAACTTCATCTCGGTGAAGGAAACCGAAGGGCCGAAGCTGGCGGCGGCGCTGGAGCAGCACGTCAAGAGCTACGACGTCGACGTGATGAATCTGCAGCGCGCGGCCAGGCTGATCCCGGGCGACCTGATCGAAGTGCAGCTGGAAAGCGGCGCCAGCCTGAAGGCCAAGACGGTGGTGATCGCCACCGGCGCGCGCTGGCGCGAGATGAACGTGCCGGGCGAGAAGGAGTATCGCAACAAGGGCGTGGCCTATTGCCCGCACTGCGACGGCCCGCTGTTCAAGGGCAAGCGCGTGGCGGTGATCGGCGGCGGCAACTCCGGCGTGGAAGCGGCGATCGATCTCGCCGGCATCGTTGCCCATGTCACGCTGCTCGAATTCGACACCAAGCTGCGCGCCGACGCTGTTCTGCAGCGCAAGCTGTTCTCGCTGCCGAACGTAAAGGTCATCACCCAGGCGCAGACCACCGAGGTGAAGGGCGACGGCAACAAGGTCAACGGCCTGCGCTATACCGACCGTGCCAGCGGCGAATCGCATGACGTCGAGCTGGAAGGCATCTTCGTCCAGATCGGCCTGCTGCCCAACACCGACTGGCTCAAGGGCACGATCGCCTTGTCCAGGCATGGCGAAATCGAGGTCGACGCTCGCGGCCAGACCTCGGTGCCGGGCGTCTTCGCTGCCGGCGACGTCACCACCGTGCCGTACAAGCAGATCGTGATCGCACTGGGCGAAGGTTCCAAGGCGGCGCTCGGCGCCTTCGACCACCTGATCCGCACCTCGGCGCCGGCGGAGGAAAAGGCGGCTGCCTGATTCGCCTGATTCCACCCGACGCAAACGAGAAAGCCGGCGCAAGCCGGCTTTTTCATTGGTCGCGAGGGCGACTTACATCCATGAATAGCGCGTGCCGATCCAGATGGCGCGCGGCGCGCCGTAGCCGCGGAACTGCTCGCCGGCGGCATTCGCCAGGTCGAAGCTGCGGCCTTGTCCGGTGAAGGCATTCAAGCCGAGCAGGCCGAAGCTGGCGTATTCGCGGTCGAAGACATTGTTGATGCGGGCGAATACATCCCAGCCCTTGCGCAGGATGTAGCGGGTGTCGAGATTGAGAATGGCATAGCCGGGCACCTTGCCGCGCGCATCGCTGTTGTTCTCGTCGCCGCGGGCGAAGATGCTGCCGGTGGCCAGCACATTGGCGCCCGCCTGCCAGCGGCTGGTGAACTCGTAGTCCGCGCGCAGCTTCAGGCTGTGCTGCGGTATCCCCGGAATCCGGTTGCCGCTCTGCACCGCGATCGCGCCGTTGGCATCGGCGCCGCTGTTGAACGGGCTGTTGACCGCGAACGAGGAGCGGTAGGTGGCATCGACATAACCGTAGCGCGCGCTCAGGGCGAATGCGCCCCATGTGCGGGTGGCCGTCAGTTCCAGGCCCTGACGCCGCGTGGCGCCGACGTTCTGGAAGTAGCCGGCATTCGCCGCCGCGCCGCCGCTGCTGATGAACTGGATGTCGTCGTCGAGCTCCGTGCGGTACACCGAAGCGCTCCAGCTGAACGCATCGCCGCGCTTGCCGCGCGCGCCGAACTCAACCGTCCGCGCCACCACTTTCTTCAACGGCGGATCGGAGAGGAAGCTGTTCGGCAGCTTGCAGGGATCGTCCGGATTGGCACAGGTGAGTTCGATCGGCGTCGGCGCGCGCATGCCTTCATTGTAGGTGGCATAGGCAGTCAGCTCGCGGTTCGGATTGAAGGTGATGCCCACCGCCGGATTGAAGCGGGCGTAGCGGTGGCTGCCATCGAGTTCAGGCGCCGTGCCGGACTGGTCGCGGATGTCGATGCGGGCGACATTGTAGCGGCCGGAGAGCGTCAGCCCCCAGCGCTCGTAGAGCGACAGGGTATTGGTGAAGAACAGGCCGTAGTAGCGGTTGCGGGTTTTCGCATGGGTTTCCAGGGCAAACTCGCCGCTGCCCACCGCGCCGCGGTCGGTGCCGAAGCCGGCGGCCTGCTCCTGCTGCGTATAGCGGGCGCGGCCGATGTCGGCGCTGCCGCCGACGACGAACTGGTTCTTTCGTCCCGCGAGCTCGCCGCTCAGGGTCAGCTGCAGCCCGAGGCCGAAGCCCTGCTGGTCGATGCGCGAGCGGTTGTTGAAACCCTGTGTCGTATCGACATTGCCGTCGGCGTCGACGCGGCCGAAGTTGTCGTTGACGTTGCTGGAGAGATTGCGGTTCCGGTAGTCGCGGTAGTACAGATTGCCGCCGACCAGCACGTCGTCGTTGAGAAAGTGGCTGCCCTTGGCGGTCATGAAGAACAGCTTGTTGTCGTTCCGGTCGGGGTAGGTATAAGCCTGGCGGATATTGTCTGCAAAGGAGCGCGGCAGGGTCTGGTTCGCATGCAGCGCATTGTTGGCCGACGTCAGGCTGAGATCGAGATCGGTGCTGCGATCCTGGTAGCCGATCTTGCCGAAGAATTGCTGGATGCGGCTGGCATTGTGTTCGGCCCAGCCCTTGTCGTCGACGAGGTTGCCTGTGACGAAGTAGTCGAGCTTGCCGCTGCGCCCGCCCTGTTCGAACTCGATCGCCTTGCGGCCGAAGGAGCCGCCCGACAGCTGCAGTGCGCCGCCCGGATAGGTGGCGCCGCTCTTGGTGTACACCGCCAGCGCGCCGCCCAGGGTATTCAAGCCGAAGGCGGGATTGGAGCCGGGAATCAGCTGGATATTGGCGATTGCCGATTGCGGCAGCAGGTCCCAGTTGAGCGCGTCGCCGAAGGGTTCATTGATGCGCACGCCATCCTGGAACACCGACAGCCCCTGCGGCACGCCCAGCAGGGGCGAAGCGGTGAAGCCGCGGAAGCTCACGTCCGGCTGGTAGGGATTGCCCTGGGCGGCGTTGACCGTCAGGTTGGCGGCGTTCTGCTCTAGATAGTCGGTTACGCTGTTCTGGCGCTGCCGGCCGATGTCGCCGCTGTTGATGACCTGCACATTGGCGGGCACGTCGCGCAGCGCGGTGCCGAGCCCGGGCAGCAGGCTGGTGCCGATCACTTCCACCTGGGGCAGTTCGAGTACTTCGGCGGGGTTATCCTGCGCATGGCCCGGGACAGCGATGGCAAGCGTGCCGGCAACCGCCATGGCCATGCAGCGGCGAGAAAGGCGGTGGTTCACGTTGGATCTCCTGAATCTCTCGCGCAGAAGGTAGCCCATGCGAACCGGCGCGTATAGGGGAAAAATTTCCGACGCGCAGGCTGCTGTTCCAGATGCCGACGTCATGCCCGAAAATGCCCGCGCCGCACACAGGCCACGCTTACTTGGCCATCACTCCGCCTTGGCGCCGGAATCCTTCACCACCTTGGCCCATTTCGCGATTTCGCTCTTCTGGTAGGCGGCCAGCTCTTCCGGCGTCGACGCCACCGGTTCCAGGCCGAGGTCCATCAGCTTCTTCGAGGCGTCGGCCGTCTTGAGGTAGCGCGCCACCTCGGCCTGGATCTTGTCGACGATCGGCTTGGGCGTGTTGGCCGGCGCGAACAGCGCGAACCAGGACACCGCCTCGAAGCCGGGCAGACCGGATTCGGCGATGGTGGGAATCTCCGGCGCGGCGGCGGCGCGCTTCGAACTGGTAACGCCGAGCGCGCGCAGCTTGCCTTCCTTGACCAGCGGCAGGCTGGACGGCATGTTGTCGAACATCATGGTGACGCGGCCGCCGAGCAGGTCGGGAATGGCCACCGCCCGCCCCTTGTAGGGCACATGGGTCATGTCGATGCCGGTCATGCTCTTGAACAGCTCGCCGGAGACATGGATGGAAGTACCCGAGCCGGAGGAGGCGAAGGTCATCTTGCCCTCCTTCTTGCCGAGCTGGATGAACTCCTGCAGGTTCTTCGCCGGCACGTCGTTGTTCACCACCAGGATGTTGGGCGTGGTCGCCAGCAGCGTCACCGGGCTGAAGTCCTTCACCATGTCATAGGGCATCTTGCTGTACAGCGCGCCGTTGATCGAGTGGGTGCCGACGGTGCCGACCACCAGGGTGTAGCCATCCGGCGCCGACTTGGCGACGAAATCGGAGCCGATGTTGCCGCCGGCGCCCGGCTTGTTGTCGATGACGACCGGCTGTCCCCAGGCGGCGGTGAAGCGTTCGCCCAGCATGCGCGCCAGGATGTCGGGCGCGCCGCCCGGCGTGAACGTGACCACGATGCGCAGCGGTTTGCTGGGAAAATTCTTGGCGTCGGCCTGGGCGGCGGCATGGCCGGCGGCGAGCGTGATGGCGGCCAGAGCGGCCGTGCTGAACAGCTTCCTGAACATCTTGTCTCCTCTTTTTGATTGGCTGCAACGGGATTGACGCGGGTCTTGCGCCGGCTCCGTTCACGGTCGGGCGCCTGAATCCCTGCCGACCGTCGGGTTAATATAGCACCAATATCCGGCCGGTCCCCGTGCGCACGAGACCGGCTCCGACAACGAGCAGAACGAGAGGAGATCCATCGTGGGCGTGAAGGAATTGTTCAACATCGAAGGCAAGGTGGCGATGATCACCGGCGGGTCGCGCGGGCTCGGCCTGCAGATGGCGGAAGCGCTGGGCGAGGTGGGCTGCCGCATCGCCATCACCGCGCGCAAGGCCGACGAACTGCGCGACGCCCAGGCCCATCTGAAGTCTCAGGGCATCGAGGCCGAGACCTTCGTCAACGACCTCTCCAAACCCGAGGGCATCCCGGCGCTGGTGGAGGAGGTGGTTGACCGCGTCGGCATGGTCGACATCCTGATCAACAATGCCGGCGCCACCTGGGGCGCGCCTGCGGAGGAGTATCCGGACGAAGCCTGGCACAAGGTGATGAACCTGAACGTGGATTCCACCTTCTTCCTCGCTCGCGAAGTGGCGAAGCGCTGCATGATCCCGCGTCGCGCCGGCAAGATCATCAATGTTGCTTCGGTGGCCGGCCTGCGCGGCAGCGCCACCAATGTCAGCACCATCGCCTATCACACTTCCAAGGGCGCGGTGGTCAACTTCACCCGGGCGCTGGCGTCGGAATGGGGCAAATACAATATCAACGTCAACGGTATCTGCCCGGGCTTCTTCCCATCGAAGATGTCGGCCGGCCTGCTGGAGAAGGTGGCCGAGGGCGTGATCGCCCGCGCGCCCCTGCACCGCATCGGCGGCGACGAGGATTTGAAAGGCGTGGTGGTCTTTCTCGCGTCCGAAGCCTCGCGCCACATCACCGGCCAGAACATCGCCGTCGACGGCGGCATCAGCGCGGTCTGATCCGCATTCAACAAGGAGAACCATGAACGCAGGTCGCACCCGCAGTCCGCGCCGCATGCTCGCGGCCTTTGCCTTCACGGCAGGCGCGCTCGCCGCTTCTTCTGCCAGCCTGGCCGAACAACTGCCCTTGTGGGAGCTCGGCGTGGGCGCCAGCGTTTTCTCGGCGCCGGATTATCGCGGCTCCGACGTATCGCATACTTATGCGCTGCCGTTTCCCTATCTGATCTATCGCGGCGAACATCTCAAGGCCGACCGCAACGGCATCCGTACCCAGCTGCTGGAGAGCGGCCGCTATGAACTCGACATCAGCCTCAACTTCGCGCCGGGCGGGCGCAGCCGCGACAATCCGGCGCGGCAGGGCATGCCGGACCTGAAGCCGATCGCCGAGATCGGGCCGACCATCAATGCGCTGCTGTGGGAGTCGGCCGACCGGGGCATGCGACTGGCCTTGCGGGCGCCGGTGCGTGCCGGTTTCACCGTGCAGAGTCCGCCTAAGTCGATCGGCTGGGTGTTCGCTCCCAACCTGCAGCTGCAAATGAGCGACCCGCTCGGCCAGCGCGGCTGGAAGGTGGGCATGTCGGCCGGTCCCATCTTCAACAGCCGCCGCGTGAACGAGCATTTCTACAGCGTCAGTCCGGAACAGGCCACCGCCGTCAGGCCGGCTTACGCCGCCGCCGGCGGCTATGGCGGCAGCCAGTTCACCACCACCCTGTCGAAGCGCTTTCCGCGCTACTGGGTCGGCGCCTTCCTCCGCTACGATGCGCTGGCCGGCGCGGCGTTCGAGGACAGTCCGCTGGTGCAGCGGCGCAGCGCGGTAACCGCCGGGCTGGCCATGGCCTGGGTGTTCGGCGAGTCGTCGCAGCGGGTGCAGGCCGATTACTGACCTCCGGGGTTTGCATCCATCGAAGTCATGGCATCGAAGCCACGCCGGCTATAGCCTGTCTCTTGCTTGTGTGCGAGAATATTGCTGTCTTGCAATATGAGACTTTCATCAAGGACGGACAGAGCTTTCCCGCCAAGCCATCCTTGCCCTCGCACCTGCCGGATCGGACACGCATTGAAACAGGAAATGGAGCAAATCTGGCGCCTGCGCCGGTTCGCCGAGCTGGCCATCGAGCACTACGAAGCTGCTGCCGAACGGGGCCGCGAGGCGCTCTATCCGCAATGGGCGAAGGACATCCTTGACATCTGTCGCCTGGCGGAGGAACGCCTCGCCGGCGACCAGCCGATTCCGGGAAGTTCCTGGATGAGCGGCATCGGAAACCGATTCGGGCATTGACCGGTCCTTTCCCCACCGCGTCACTCTACATGCTGGCAGGCCCGCCCGCGGTTGAATGGCGTGCCTGCACGCCTCTCTTCTTGCCTCGCAAGTTGCAGTGCTTCCCATGACCTAATTCATACTGATGTTTCAAAAAAATTAACATAGCATTCCTCCGTGGCACGTCTTTTACTTTGTATACGGAGGCAGAATGAGGATCGCAGTTGCAGTCACGATGGTCGCTGGCGCGCTGACATTGGCAAGTTGTGGTGGGGGCGGTGACACGTCATCGCCTGCACCCGTCGCGCAGCAGGCATCAACCATCACCATCAATAATGCTCAGGATGCGGCGTCTCAGGGCTTTTCATCGTCTTCCAGCCTGAACAGCCAGACATCGAGCAGCAGCACGCTGGTGACCGGGGTCCAAGTCGAGACTCAAGATATTCGCCCGGGACTGCTCGATGCTTCGTTCGGATTGCTTTATCAAGGCCTCGATGCTAGCAAAGCAAGCAATCTCGTGACCGGCGCTGTGGTGAATGACAGTTTTACTTGCTCCGGTGGTAGCGGCACAATTTCGGTAAAAAGCAATACTGCCGTGTCCAGCAAAATCAGCAATGGCGATAGCCTTACCATCAGTGCAAGCAATTGCCTCAGCGGTGGCTCAACTCTCAATGGGTCAATCGAATTTCAGTTCGCGAACGTAACTGGCACCATCGGCTCGACGACAGCCTGGAGCGCCACCATGATGCTGCGCTTCTCCGATCTGTCGACAAGCACGAGCGCAGGCAACTCTTCCAGCGTCAACGGCGACATGCGCATGGATTTCAACCAGACGGCCTATAAGAAAGCGACTATCGTGGTGAGCGGTAACCTGATGCAATCCAAGGTTTATCGCTATGGGGTGCTCACTCGGAACGAACAGCTCGCTGCTTATACCTACACCGGTTCGATAGATGGCAATGTCAGCACGTTCAGCTCCAACTTCAGTTTCACCGGCAACGTGGCGAAGCTGGGCAACGGCACCTATGTGATCAAGACGGTCACGCCTTTCCAGGTCACGGTACCGGCACTCAATCCCTCGACAGGTGTGATGACAGTGACCGCGACCGACAACACCAGCGTCAGACTGACGGCCATTGACGCTACCAGCGTCAAGCTCGATGTGGATCGCAATGGCGATGGCGTTTACGACGAAACTATCAATACCACCTGGACGGACATCAACAGCCGCAGTTGAGTTCAGGTGTTCCTCTTGACATCAAAAAGTCGAAAAGACGGACAGCGTCATCCGGTTGGCCGGATGGCGCGCCGTGCGATCTCGTATCACCTGATCGCCATCCTTTGTGGTGCCTTCGCACTGCCTCACGTGAAAGCAGCAACTCCGGCATGGAGCGGCAGCGTCGCCATTGCCGTGCGCGATATGCACTTCACCGAGCATGACTTGGCCGGCCGTCGCATCGTGTCCGAGCACGGTGTCATTCCAGGTGTGACGGCCGAAGCCTGTCATCAAGCTGAAGAGTTCAGCGCCTGCCTCGCGGCCGAGCATTTTGCGTCCACCATCGGTTATGAAGGCCGCACACAGTCGGGCGCGCCGGTGAACACCCGAACCCATGTGGCCCAATCCCGGCTGCAGTTGTTTGCGCTGCGCCGCTGGACCTCCACGGTCGATCTCGCTGGCGGCATCGAATGGCAGCGCTCGGATCGCGACATTCGCGGCAGCGGAATCGCGCTCGGCCTGAATGAACGCTATGCCGGCTTGCGCATGCTGGCCGGCCTGCAGCACCACGCCGAGTTCATGCAAGCCCGCATGGTCACGCGCGGCCTGCTGGTGCTGGCTGAACCGGAGCGCATCAATATCGGTTTTCCGATGCAGCTGTACGACTCGGCGGAGGTCAGGAGCAAGCCGGCGGCAGGCGTGCGGCTTGGCGTGGCCATGGCGCAGCAAGGAGGCGTCAGCATCGGCCTGGAGTTCGACTGGATGCGCGTACGGCGCAGCGCCGACTATCCTTTGCGCCATGCCGGCAATGTGGTCGGCACGGTGGCCCAGCCGGAGCATGTCCAGCGGCTGCTGACGCTGGCGCTGCGTTACGCCTACTAGGCGAGGCAGCTCCTGCTTTCTGCTTTTTTCCTTCGACTCAATGCATTCAATGCACTCAAGCGCCTCTGCGATCAGATGGCACTGCCTGATTGGACGATGGAAAAGGTTAATCGAGCTGGAAAAGAAGAGTCTCAGATCTCGTCGGCGATCAGGCCCTCGGGCAGTTCTTCCAGCGCGGCCGGCGGCGCTTCCCAACACTCGTCCGAAGCGATGTTTTCCTGCTGGGCGTGAACGTTATAACGCTTGAGAACCATTCCTGCATAAGGGTCGTGGGTGGATGCGAACATGCGGACTCCATTAATCGATGGTTACCGCTTTTTGACGCATTGCACAAAACATAATTCCCCTTGTGGCTGATAGTATTTCTTAATTTATTTCTTAATTTTTGCTGCTACGCAAAAAATCCTTCGCGATAAGAAAAGGACGAAAAAAAGCCCCGGCCGATTGGTCGGGGCTTTCATTGTCGAGCCGAGAGGCTTGCGATACGAGTAGCGCTTAGACGTTGAACAGGAAGTTCAGCACATCACCGTCCTTGACCACGTACTCCTTGCCTTCGGCCCGCATCTTGCCCGCTTCCTTCGCACCCTGTTCGCCCTTGTAGGCAATGTAGTCGTCGAAGCCGATGGTCTGCGCGCGGATGAAGCCGCGCTCGAAATCGGTGTGGATCACGCCGGCGGCTTGCGGCGCGGTGGCGCCAATGGGAATGGTCCAGGCGCGCACTTCCTTCACGCCGGCGGTGAAGTAGGTCTGCAGGCCGAGCAGCTTGAAGGCGGCGCGGATCAGCCGGTTCAGGCCCGGCTCTTCCATGCCCATGTCGGCCAGGAAGGCGCCCTTGTCCTCGTCTTCGAGGTCGGCGATCTCGGCTTCGATGGCGGCGCAGATCGCAACGATGGGCGCATTCTGCTCATTGGCGTAGGCGGTGAGCTGGTCGAGCAGCGGATTGTTGGTGAAGCCGTTGTCGGCGACGTTGGCGACATACATGGCGGGCTTGGCGGTGATCAGGCACAGCGGCTTGATCAGCGCCATTTCCTCGGCGTCGAGGCCGAGGGCGCGCACCGGCTTGGCATCGTTCAGCGCCGGCAGCAGGCGCTCCAGCAGCGCCACCAGCTTGATCGCTTCCTTGTCGCCGGCCTTGGCCTTCTTGTTCTCGCGCTGCACCGCCTTTTCGACGGTGGTCATGTCGGCCAGCGCCAGCTCGGTTTGAATCACCGCGATGTCATCCAGCGGACTGACCTTGCCGGCCACGTGGACGACGTTCGGGTCTTCGAAGCAGCGCACCACGTTGACGATGGCATCGGTTTCGCGGATGTGCGCCAGGAACTGGTTGCCCAAACCTTCGCCCTTGGAAGCGCCCGCGACCAGGCCGGCGATGTCCACGAACTCCACCGTCGCCGGCAGGATGCGCTCCGGCTTGACGATCTCGGCCAGCGCGTTCAGGCGCGAGTCCGGCACCTCGACGATGCCGACATTGGGCTCGATCGTGCAGAACGGATAGTTTTCGGCGGCGATGCCTGCCTTGGTCAGGGCGTTGAAGAGCGTGGATTTGCCGACATTGGGCAAGCCGACGATGCCGCATTTGAGACTCATGGGATTCCTTTGACAATTCGATCAGGCTCGCGCCGGCAAGGGCGGCATCGGCCTGCATGGGCTGCGCATGGCATGCGTCAGCGGTGCACGGGGCGGGCGGAGGCAAATTGCCTCCGCTGGCGAAAAACCTCCATTGTAACCTTGGCTGGAGCAGCCATCAAAAACCGCATGCCTGCTCAGGCGGGTGTCAGCGGCTTCACGCGCGACAGATCGGGTTTCTCGACGAAGGCAGCCAGCTCGTCGCGCAGCCGGGCGGACTCGGCGATGGCGCGCTGCCAGTCAGCGGTGCGGGCATCATGGTCCAGGCCGTATTTCACGAAATCGTTCCGGTCCGGCAATTTGCGGTTCGGCAGACGTTCCAGGAAGCGCCGCGTCGGCGAGACCAGGATGACGTTGTCCAGCCAGTGGGCATCGCGCGCGCGGTGCGCGAAGCGCCACGGCATCTGCTTGTCGAACCAGCCGGGTACGATGTGCGGGCCGAAATGCGGATACAGCACCAAGCCGCCGCGCTCGACTTCGCTGATGCGCGAGTAAGGCAGGGCGAGATGGTAGTCGATCAGGCCGCCATCCCAGTAAGTGCCGCTCGGCGCATGCGGAATGCCGCGCACCGGTTCCATGATGAAGGGCAGGGTGCCGGAGGCGAGCAGGGCGCTGTCCAGGTTGTCGGGCGCGAGCCGGGCGAAATGGGTGGCGAAGGCATCGAAGCGCTGCCTCAGCCAGTCCGCCGGTGCGTGGGCGTCGCCGATGACCACCCGTTCCATGTGGCGCGCCAGCCCGGAGCGCGACAGCAGGTTGCCGAGGATGGCGGCGCCGAAGCCGGCCATCGCCGCGCCGCGCGCCTTTGGTGCCGCCAGCCAGCGGCTGCCGCGGGAAGCGAGGATGTGCAGCCGGTGCCGAGGGTGGCTGACGACTTCCTCCTCATGACCGCCGATGAAGTCGGCCAGCATGCGGCGGCAGGTGTCGGTGACGAACTGCGCCGATGGCTTGTGCGGATAGCGCTGTTCGCAGTAGAGGTCGCCAAGTCGCTGTAAGGCGGCCACCGGATCCGCATGGCAGGCGGCGGCCATGCGCCAGGCGCCGATGGAAGCGCCGATCAGCATGCGCTCGCGCGGCGCCTGCGGCAGCCACTCGCCGAACAGCCACTGGTCGATTTTCTGCAGGATCAGGCCTTTGGGTCCGCCGGCGGCCGCGGGAATGACGGCGATGTCGGCCGGCCGCAGGCCATCGCGACGCATACGGGCCAAGGCAGCGCGCCCCGCCTGGATGAGGAGTTCGCTCATGTTTTATGCGCGACGCTCACTTGGCGCTGTGCAGCTGCATCATCGCCGCTTCGAACTTGCCTTCGCAGAGCAGGGGAACGACCTTCAGACTGCGCTCGATGGCGTCGTCGATCAGCGGCTGCTCTTCCTTGCGCGGCCGGTGCAGCACGAAGTCCACCACCGGCTGCTGCAGATTCAGCGAGCGCGGATGGCCGATGCCCAGCCGCAGGCGCCAGTAGTCCTGGGTGCCGAGCGCGGCGGTGATGTCCTTCAAGCCGTTGTGGCCGCCGGAGGACCCGCCTTTCTTCAGCTTGGCGCTGCCGGGCGGCAGGTCGAGTTCGTCGTGCACCACCAGCACTTCGTCCGGCGCGATCTTGTAGAAGCGCGCCAGCGCGCCGACCGACTGCCCGGAGCGATTCATGTAGGTCTGCGGCTCCAACAGCCACACATCCTGGCCGGCAATGCTCGTCTTCGCCGCCAGCGCATTGAAGCGCGACTCGCGCGCCAGAGACCGGCCGGCGAGCGCATCGACCAGCCAGAAGCCGGCGTTGTGGCGGGTAAGTTCATACTCGGGGCCGGGATTGCCGAGGCCGACGATGAGGCGAATGGACATGGGGTGTGGTTGATTGAGTGGCGTGGCGACGGTTCTCCGTCGGACAGCGCACGATTATCCAAGAGCCGGGCGCATGCTTCAACCGGACGAATGCGGAAAAAGAAAAACCCGCCGGCGAAGGCGGGTTTTTGCAAGACTGCCTGACGGCGAGATTACTTCTTCTCTTCGTCGGAAGCGGCAGCGTCGTCGGCGGAAACCTGACCGGCCGGCACGGTGGCGGTGGCGAGGGTCGGGTTGTCGTGGGCGACGGCGGTAACGCCTTTCGGCAGCTGGATGTCGGACAGGTGGATCGAATTGCCGGCTTCGAGCTTCGACAGGTCGACTTCCACGAACTCGGGCAGGTCGCCCGGCAAGCAGGAGATGTCCAGTTCGTTCAGCACGTGGCTGATGACGCCGGCGGACAGTTTCACGGCCGGGGAGACTTCAGCGTTGACGAAGTGCAGCGGCACCTTGACGTGGATCTTCTGGTTGGCATCGACGCGCTGGAAGTCGACGTGCAGCACCAGCTGCTTGTACGCGTGCATCTGGAAGTCGCGCAGCAGAACCTTCTCGACCTTGCCTTCGATTTCCATGTCGAGGATGGACGAGTGGAAGGTTTCCTTCTTCAGCGCGTGAAACAGCGCGTTGTGATCGAGCGCGACGGTGACCGGGGGCAGGCTGCCGCCGTAGATGATGCCGGGGGTTTGGCCAGCATTGCGCAGGCGGCGGCTCGCTCCGGTCCCCTGCTCATTGCGTGGGAATGCAACTACTTTCATTTTCAGCTCCAAAATAAGCCGGACGTCGGTCCGGCATGCTCATCCCCCGCGACCAGGGGATGCGAAAAAGCCGGCTTCGAGAAGCCGGCCATCCAAAACTCAATCGGCGAACAGCGACATCACCGAATCGCCCTTGGTGATGCGCTTGAAGGTCTCGGCCAGCAGGCCGGCGCAGGTCACCTGGCGGATCTTCGGGCAGGCGCGGGCGGCCGGCGACAGCGGGATGGTGTCGGTCACCACCAGCTCGTCCAGCGGCGAGCTGGAGATGCGCTCGATCGCCGGGCCGGACAGCACCGGGTGGGTACAGTAGGCCACCACCTTCTTGGCGCCGCGCTCCTTCAGCACTTCGGCAGCCTTGGTCAGGGTGCCTGCGGTATCGACCATGTCGTCCATGATGACGCAGTTGCGGCCTTCGACTTCACCGATGATGTTCATCACTTCGGAGACGTTGGCCTTGGGACGGCGCTTGTCGATGATGGCGAGGTCGCAGTCGAGGCGCTTGGCCAGCGCGCGGGCGCGCACCACGCCGCCGACGTCCGGCGACACGACCAGCAGGTCGTCGTAGTTCTTGGCGACGAGATCGCCCAGCAGCAGCGGCGAAGCGTAGATGTTGTCGACCGGGATGTCGAAGAAGCCCTGGATCTGGTCGGCATGCAGATCCATGATCAGCACGCGCTCGACGCCGGCTTCCTGCAGCATGTTGGCAACGACCTTGGCGGAAATGGCGACGCGGGCGGAGCGCGGGCGGCGGTCCTGGCGGGCGTAGCCGAAGTAGGGGATGGCGGCGGTGATGCGTCCGGCGGAAGCGCGCTTGAGCGCATCGACCATCAGCATGATTTCCATCAGGTTGTCGTTGGTCGGCGCGCAGGTGGACTGGAGGACGAAGACATCCTTGCCGCGCACATTCTCGTTGATCTCGACCATGACTTCGCCGTCGGAGAATTTCGAGACGACAGCCTTGCCGAGCGGAATGCCGAGTTGCTTGGCAACCCCGGCGGCCAGTTCCGGATTAGCGTTGCCGGTAAAAACCATCAGGTTCTCAAGCGCCATGGGATACCTAGCTACAAAGTGTGGGTTAAAGATCAGAAAAGCCGCCAACGCATGACCCGGAAGTCTGCCTTGGCGGCTTTTCGTTATTTTTGCAATGAAGGTAAATGGCAGAGGAGGAAGGATTCGAACCTTCGAATGCCGGAATCAAAATCCGGTGCCTTGACCAACTTGGCGACTCCCCTACACAACTGGTTGCCCATGCTGCCTGCTGCTGCAACACCGGCGAATTCAGTGTTCGATTTGCAGAAGATGCGAGAGCGGATGCCGCTCGATCGCGCTGGCTTTCCATGCCTTCCAGTTTTCCCGTCCCGCCGTCCGCACTGCTTGCAGTGCCTGGTCGGCTTGCTGTTCATCGTCGAATGCGCAGAAAACGCATGCGCCGGAACCGGTCATCCTGGCATCCCCGAATCGTCCGAGCCAAGTGATGCACTCGTCTATTTGGGGGAACAGCTTGGCTGCCACTTCTTGCAAATCGTTTTTTCCGAAGCGCCTGGAGTTCGTTGCTGCTGAATTCCTTGGCGCGCTAGGAAAGTCCGTTATTCTGATGGGTTTTGAGTCCCTTGTCAATTCCGGCGAACAAAATATTTGTGGCGTCGGCACCGATATGCCCGGCTCGATGACAACATACCAATCCCTCGGCGTGTCCACCGGCGCCAGTTCTTCGCCCACGCCTTCGGCGAACGCATTGCGCCCGAAGATGAAGAAGGGCACATCGGCACCCAGTTGCAGTCCGAGCGCCATGAGCTCCTGGCGCGAGAAGCCGGTCTGCCAGAGATGGTTCAATGCCATGAGCGTGGTGGCCGCGTCGGAGGAGCCGCCGCCCAGGCCGCCGCCCATGGGCAGGCGCTTGTCGATGGCGATGTCGGCGCCAAGCCGTGATGCATCCATGCGTTCGGCGGCGGCGCTCCTGAGCAGGGTGGCGGCGCGCACGATCAGGTCGGACGACTCCGGCACGCCGGGCACGTCGGTGACGCGGCGGATGAGGCCGTCGGCACGGGTTTCGAAATGCAGCAGGTCGCCGTGGTCCAGCAGCTGGAACACCGTCTGCAGCAGGTGGTAGCCGTCGGCGCGACGGCCGACGACATGCAGGAAGAGATTCAGCTTCGCCGGGGCGAGGCAGTTGTCGAGTCGCTGGTTCATCGGATATTGATGCGGGTTATTGCCAGCCATCGATGACGATGCGCAGCGCCACCTCGCCTGCTTCCACGGTGGCGCGCTGTGCGTCGATGCGCCTGGGCCGGGGTGGCTGGCCGTCACTCGCATCGCTCCAGGAGGCATAGAGCAGGCGCCAGCCGTCGGCGGTGGTGACTTCCTGCCGCGCCGGCGTGGCGATGAAGCGCCGGCCCTGCTGATCGGTGGCGAATCCCTGAAGCCAGTCGCGCAGGCCGGAAACCGGCAGCGGCCAGCCCAGCGTCTGCGCCACCAGGCTGTCGACATCCCCGGCGCTGCGGGGCGGCTGGCCCGATTGCTGGAAGGTGGCGCCGTCGGGCGAGGCCTCGATCAGCGCCACCGTCTGGCCGAGCGGCGACAGCAGGGTGACCTGGGTTTGCCGGGGCGCCTGCGACCAGAGGAAGCCGCCGCTCAAGGATTCATCCTTGCCATTGGCCTGGTAGCGCACCGACAGCCTGCCGTTGACCTTCAATGTGTCGAGATAGGGTCTGCCGGCAGCTTGTATCGCCGCTTCGGAATCCGGCGCCGCCTGCGAGGGAAGCAGGCCGGCGCAGCCGGCAAGGGAAAACGACAGGAGCAGCGCCAGGCCGCCCCGGGCAGCCCGGCACGAACCACGGAACGGCATCATAGGCGGACGTTGAACCGCGCCAGTGTGCTCTTGAGGGCGTCGTTCTGCGGATCCTTGGTCTGGGCGTCGCGCCAGAATCGCTGCGCATCTTCGCGCTGGCCCTTGACCCACAATACTTCGCCGAGATGCACCGCGATCTCCGCATCCGGACGCATCGCATAGGCGCGGCGCAGCGAAGCTTCCGCTTCCTTCAGGCGGCCGAGTCGAAATTGCACCCAGCCCATGCTGTCGAGGATGAAGGGATCGTCCGGCGCGAGGCTCAGGGCCTTCTCGATCAGGGACTGCGCTTCCGGCAGACGGATGTTGCGCTCGGCCAGCGAGTAGCCGAGGGCGTTGTAGGCATTCTGGTTATGCGGCGCCAGCTGAATCACCTTGCGCAGCGCCGTTTCCATGGCTTCGTACTGGCTCGCCTTTTCCGCCAGCATGGCGTATTCGTAGAGCAGGTCGGTGCTTTGCGGGAAGCGCGTCAGGCCATCCTTCACGGTCTGCATCGCCGCCGGCGTCTTGTTCGCATCCTTCTCGATCTGCGCCTCGGCGATGATGAGCTGAATCTGTTCCCGTTCCCCGGCCGGCTTGATTTCGCGCAGCACGGCGCGCGCGCCTTCGAGGTCGCCGCGCTTGCCGATGATCTGGGCGCGCCGGATCTGCGCGCCGAGATAGCCTTCGCCGGGCTCCACCTGGGACAGCCAGCGCAGCGCCGCCTCGCTATCCTTGCGTTCCTCGGCGATCTGGGCCAGCAGCATGTAGGCCTGGGTCGGGTCGCGCTCCTCGTCGGGCTGTGCGGAAAGGTTCTGCACATAGCTGGTGAGGTACTTCTCGGCGCTCTTGTTGTCGTTCAGCTGGGCGCTGAGAATGCCGAGGGCAAACAGGGCGGTCAGGTCGTTCGGCTGCTCCTTCAGCAGCAGGCCGAATTCGGAGCGGGCGCGTTCGTACTGCTTCTGCTCGACCAGCATGCGCGCATGCGCCACCCGCACATCACGCGATTTCGGATAGCGCTTCAGGAAGTCGGCCAGCACGCGGTCGGCATCGCCCCTGTCGGCAGTGACCTGGGCCAAGGTCAGCGCGGCCAGTTCCATGTCCGGCTTGATGCGCAATGCCTCGCGCGCCTCGCTGCGCGCGCGTTCGCCGTCGCCCTTGTTGAAGGCGCTCTGCGCCAGGGCAAGGTGCGACTCGGGCAGGTTCTGGTAGGGCGCCAGCACATCCTCCAGCAGGCTGAAGGCCGCATCCTTGTCCTTGGCGCGGGAGAGCAGGCGCTGCAGCTGGAACGCCATCATGCCGCGCGTCGGCTCGCGCGCCTCGCGCATGCGCTGCTCCAGCATGGGCTTGGCTTCGGCCAGGTTGTCGCCGAGCAGTACGAAGCTCAGGTAGTACTGCGCCGCCTCATCGGAATTCGGCGCCAGCGCGCGCCACAGCCTGACCGCATTCAAGGCTTCCGCCGGCTGCTTGGCGCCGAGCGCGATCTCGGCGGCCCGCTTGGCCAGGCGCGGATCGCGCGTTTCCTGCGCCACGGCCACGACGGTGGCGTAAGCCGCCTGCCAGTCGCCGCGCTGGGCCGCGAGTTCAGCCGCCAGCAAACGGTACAGGTTGTCCTTGGATAAGGTCAGGTTGGGCAGCGGGTCTTCGGGCTTTTCCTCCAGCGTTCTGCCGTTTCGGGCCGCTGTCTTCGACGGCGAAGCGGAAGATGTTTCCTGGTCGGCGCTCGCCGTCTGAGCAGCGGTGTCGGCAGCGCTCGCCGCCGGCCGCGGCGACTGGGTGGCGCAGGCAGCCAGAATGGCTGGCAGCGTTACAATGAGGAGTAGGTTTTTCAATCGGTTGTCCTGGCTGTCCTAGCTGATTCCATTCTACGCCCAACCCGGGTGCCTGCGCTGGCAGCCATCCCTTCTTCGTCGACGCCCTTGTTTTTCGCTAAGTTCGCACAATCTGCATGAATCATGCCTGAACTCCCCGAAGTTGAAGTCACCCGTCGCGGCGTGGCGCCCCATCTCGAAGGCCGTACCGTGCGCGCCGTCGTGCTGCGCCATGCCGGCCTGCGCTGGCCATTTCCTCCCGACCTGCCGCAATTGCTGGAGGGGCGCGCCATACGCGGCACCGGCCGGCGCGGCAAGTACCTGCTGATCCGCTTCGACCATGGAACGCTGATCGTGCATCTCGGCATGTCGGGCCATCTCCGCGTGCTGCCGCTGCAGACGCCGGCCGGCAAGCACGACCATGTCGACATCGTGCTGGAGGACCAGGTGCTGCGCATGACCGATCCGCGTCGCTTCGGGGCGGTGCTGTGGCATGACCGCGACGACGGCGAGATCGACAGCCACATGTTGTTGCGGGGGCTCGGCATCGAGCCATTGGAGGGGCAGTTTTCGGGCGAACACCTCCACCGCCTGACGCGCAACCGGAGCGCACCGATCAAGCAAGTGTTGCTCGCTGGCAACATCGTCGTTGGTGTCGGCAATATTTATGCGTCGGAAAGTTTGTTCAAGGCCGGCATCAATCCGAAGACGCCGGCCCGCCGCATCAGCCTCGCCCGCTATCAAAAGCTGGCTGAGGCGATACGCGAGACATTGCACGCCGCCATAGAGAAAGGCGGCAGCACGCTGCGGGATTTCATCGGCGTGGACGGCAACAGCGGCTACTTCCAGCAAAGCTATTTCGTGTACGACCGGACCGGCGAACCATGTCGTATTTGCAATGCCCAGATACGCCAAATACGACAGGGGCAGCGTTCCACCTTCTACTGCGCAAATTGTCAAAAATAAAGCCCGATGCTAGGCTGCACGAACCAGCAAAAACTTTATCGAGGGCAACGTGAGCAACCTGGTCCGCAGCTTCCATGAGTACAGCAACTGGCGCACTGGAGTCGCTTCGGCGCTGTCGCGCTATGAAGCGTGGATGGACAGCGCCGAACTTGGCGATGCAGCCTGCCGGCAGCGTATCGAGGCGATCAGGGCGCGGCTCGCCAACGACAAGCTGACGATTGCCTTCGTCGCCGAATTCTCGCGCGGCAAGTCGGAACTGATCAACGCCATTTTCTTTGCCGACTACGGCCAGCGCATCCTGCCTTCGTCAGCCGGCCGCACCACCATGTGCCCCACCGAACTGATGTATGACGACAGCCTGCCGCCGTCGATCCGGCTGCTGCCGATCGAGACACGGGCCGACGCCCAATCCACCAGCGATCTGAAGGAGCAAAGCCACGCCTGGACCGTGCTGCCGCTCGACATCGCCAGCGCCGACGGCATGCTGGAAGCCTTCAAGCAGGTCAGCCTGACCAAGCGCGTGCCGGTCGAGGAGGCCAGGCGCTATGGCTTGTTCGACGAGAGCGATGCCGATGCCGCGCTTACCGTGGATGCCGCCGGCACCGTCGAGATATCGCAGTGGCGCCATGCAATCGTCAACTTCCCGCATCCCTTGCTGAAGGAAGGCTTGGTCATCATCGACACGCCGGGCCTGAATGCCATCGGCACCGAGCCGGAACTGACGCTCAACCTCATCCCGAACGCCCATGCGGTGCTGTTCGTGCTGGCTGCCGATACCGGCGTCACCAAGAGCGACATCGACATCTGGCGCAGCCACATCGGCAGCGCCCCTGGCCGCATGGTGGTGCTCAACAAGATCGACAGCATGTGGGACGAGCTGCGCAGCCCGGCCGAGGTGGAGGCCCAGATCGAGCAGCAAGCCGAGAACGCCGCCGTCCTGCTCGGCCTCGATCAGAGCCAGGTTTTCCCCGTATCGGCCCAGAAGGGCCTGGTGGCCAAGGTGAATCAGGATGCCGGCCTGCTGGACAGAAGCCGTCTGCCGCAGCTGGAGAGCGCCATGTCGAGCGAGCTGATTCCCTGCAAGCAGGACATCATCCGCTCGCAACTGCTGCGCGACATCGAAGAAATCAATGCCGGCCGCCAGTCGCTCCTGTCTGCGCGCATGCGCAACGTGGTGGAGCAGCTGGTGGAGCTGAAGAGCCTGCGCGGCAAGAACCAGGGCATCATCCTGCACATGATGAAGCGCATCGACCTCGAGAAGAAGGAGTTCGACAGCAGCCTCGTCACCCTGCAGGGCACGCGCGCCGTATTCACCCGCCTGTCGAACGAGGTCTTCACTTCCCTCGGCATGGACAACCTGAAGGGAGGCATCCGCAAGGCGCGGGATGAAATGAGCAGCAGCCGCTTTTCCACCGGCCTGCGCCAGGCGGTGCGCGAATTCTTCGACGAGGTGCATGACAGCCTCTCGGTCTCCGCCCGCAAGGTGGAAGAGATCAGCGAGATGATGAACGCGATGTACCGCAAGTTCTCTGGCGAGCACGGCCTGGCGCTGAGCGCGCCGCCCAGCTTCTCGCTCGACCGCTATGTGGTCGAAATCCGCGCCATCGAACGCATTTACCAGAGCCAGTTCGGCACCGCCGCGCTGCTGACCACGCCGCAGATGGTGCTGATGCAGAAATTCTTCGACTCCATCGCTTCCCGCGTGAAGCAGGCTTTCGCCCGCGCCAACCGCGACGTCGATGCTTGGCTGAAGATGGTGATGGCGCCGCTCGAATCCCAGATCTACGAGCACAAGGTGCAGCTGCGCCAGCGCCGGCAGTCGATCGAGCGCATTCATGAAGCCACCGGCAGCCTGGAGGAAAAACTCGAGGCGCTGGAAGCGATGCAGGCCGATCTCGCCGCCAAGCAGACCACCCTGGCGATGCATGAATCCGGGCTCAGGAATGCCGTCATGGCTGAACTCGCGGCGGCGCGCATGGCAGCCTGATGAAGCGAACGCTGGCAGGCACGCCGCCTGAATCCCAGGCGGCTTCCGCTTTTTCCGATCCCGGTTTCTCCGCCGACGTCATCGCCTGGCAGAAGCGCCATGGCCGGCATGCGCTGCCATGGCAGAACACGCGCAATGCCTACCGGGTGTGGCTGTCGGAAATCATGCTGCAGCAAACCCAGGTCGCGACCGTCATTCCCTACTACCAACGTTTCCTCGATCGCTTCCCCACGGTGGAAGCGCTGGCGGCCGCGCCTCAGGAAGAGGTAATGGCGCTCTGGAGCGGGCTGGGCTATTACTCCCGCGCCCGCAACCTGCACCGCTGCGCCCAGCAGGTGGTGAGCCAGTACGGCGGACGCTTTCCGGGCGATCCGGCGCTGCTGGCGGAACTGCCTGGCATCGGCCGCTCGACCGCCGCCGCCATCGCCGCCTTTTCCTATGGCACCCGCGCCGCCATCCTCGATGGCAACGTCAAGCGGGTCTTCGCCCGCGTCTTCGGCATCGAGGGCGTGGTCACTTCCAAGCCGGTGGAAGATCAGATGTGGCTGCGCGCCGTCGCCCTGCTGCCGGAGGAGGGCATCGAAGCCTATACCCAGGGGCTGATGGACCTCGGCGCCACCATCTGCACGCGCAGCAAGCCGGCCTGCGAGCGCTGCCCGCTGGCGGCGCGCTGCGTGGCGCGCGCCACCGGCCGGACGAATGCGCTGCCGGCGCGGGCGCCGAAGAAAGCCGTGCCGGAAAAGCATGCGGTGATGCTGGTCATCACCCATGGCGGCGACTTGCTGCTGGAGCAGCGGCCGGGCAGCGGCATCTGGGGCGGGTTGCTGTCTCTTCCCCAGGCGGGCGGCATGGAGCCGCAGGCGCTGGCGCCGGAACTGCTGCAGCAGGAAGTCCTGGCCGCCGCAGCCGCCTTCGGCGAGCCGGCGTCGCTGCAGCGCCTGCAGACCTTCACCCACCAGTTCACCCATTTCAAGCTGCATGTGCAGCCTTTCCAGGTGGAGCTCAAGCAGCGCATCGCCATGGCATCCGAGGGCATCCATGTCTGGCTGCCGCTCGCCGGCATCGAGCCGGCGCCGCTGCCGGCGCCGGTCAAGCGTCTGTTGCTCGGGTTGTTTGGCCAGGCCGACCTGTTTTCCTAATCGACCCACTCCACCCGGTTGCGGCCGAGCTGCTTGGCGCGATACAGGCCGGCATCGGCGCGGGCAATCAGGTCGGTCACCTTTTCGCCCGGCCGGTACTGGGCGACGCCGATCGAGAGTGAAATGTGGCGCTGCTCCATGACGCGGGAAAAGTCGAGGAACTGGGCATAGACGCGCAGGCGCTCCGCATGCACCACCGCGCCCTTCAGGTCGGTCTCGGGCAGGATCAGCATGAATTCGTCGCCGCCGAAGCGGCCGAGGATGTCGCTGTCGCGCACGCTGTCGCGGGCAATGCGGGCGAAGTCGCGCAGCACCGTGTCGCCGGCCAGGTGGCCATGGCTGTCGTTGATCTGCTTGAAGTGGTCGACGTCGATCAGGCAGAGCGAGAACGATGCCGAGCGCGCGCCGCAGGTCAGGCGCGCCCGCTCCAGGTCCATCTGCAGCTGGCGCCGGTTGTAGAGGCCGGTGAGGTCATCGCGGATCGAGCGTTCTTCGTAGTGCTCGAGCTGGTGCCGGGTCGCGCGCAGGGTCAGGCGCAGGGTCTGGATCTGCTTGCCGACGGCAATCATCGCCGGCAGGGTCAGCGCAAGAACGAACCATTGCAGCAGCCCGGCGCGGAATTCCATGCCATAGCCTTCGACCTGCGCATGCGCCAGCACGATGCCCAGGTGCGACAGCAGGCACAGCATGGCCAGCAGGGTGATGGTGCTGGTGGTCAGGCGGCATACGCCGAAGGAGAATGCCACCAGCATGAAGGGCACCAGGGCGATGCGGGTCGACGGCTCGAGGTAGGCCACCAGCAGCATGGTCGCCAGCGCCGCGCCGATCTGCGGCAGCACCAGGCTGGGATCGGCCATACGCAGATGGGCGCCGCTGCGGAACACGGCGTAGAACATCAGCACCCAGCCGAGCACCCCGGCGGCAGCGGCGATGAAGCTGGTGCCGCCGATGAAGCCTTGATAGTAGAAGATGAACAGGCTGAGCGCGTACAGCAGCGAGGTCAGGCTGATCGGCGAAATCTCAGGCAGGTGGCTGGCCTGGCCGGCCTTGCGCCGTTCGGGCAATCCTGCCTGAAGGGCATTGCGGGTGTCGTCCATTGTAAGCATGTGCATTCTTGCTGAACCGGGTGAATCGGAGGCCGCGGCAGCGGCCCGGCGGTTTTCCTTATTTATCGTACGAAGCGACCGGGAGGTTCTTGCGGACACACAAGCGAAATGGCCTTGCGGCAATAGATCGGCGCGCAGGTCCGAACTGCTCAAAGGCGGAAACAGTGGAGCGGGACAGGCGGGAAAGGCCGCGGGGTCAGAGAATGTCGTGCTGCTTCAGGTATTTCTGAACGATTGCCAGGCGGTCGAGCGGATCGTCCAGCTCCAGCAGCTTCTGGCGCGCAGCCAGCGGAATCGGCAGGATTTCGCACCAGCGGTTGGCGACCCAGCCGGCGTCGTCGAAATGCAGCGGACGGGTGAAGGGGCTGTCGAAATCGCTGCCCTGCTCGGCCTGTCCGACCGCTTCGATATTGGCGATCACCGTTTCCAGGCTGATGGCGCAGCCGTGAAGATCATCCGTCACCGGTGCCGGCGCTTCCGGCATCAGCATGGCGATGCGGGCTTCCAGCCGCTGATCGGTCAGCACCCGGGTTTCCAGGATGCGAAAGCGCAGGCCGCCGCGGGTCTGCAGCATCATCAGTCCGAGACTGGGCATTTCCCAGGAAGTGATGTGGGCCAGGCAGCCGACAGCTTCCGGCTCGGCGGCGGCGCCGACTTCCTGGCCCGACTTGATCAACACCACGCCGAAGGGCAATTCCTCCCGCATGCATTCCCGCACCATGTCGATGTAGCGGGTCTCGAACACGCGCAGCGGCAGGGCGCCGCCCGGGAACAGGACGGTCTTCAGCGGAAACAGGGGTACCCAGATCGGCTCGGCAGGCATGTGGCTGGGATGCCGAATCAGCCGGCAAGTTCGCGATGACGCCGCAGCACCCGCTCGGTGGCGCCGAAATGCCGCGCCAATTGCTCGACCATGTAGACCGAGCGGTGCTGGCCGCCGGTGCAGCCGATGGCCACCGTCAGGTAGCTGCGGTTGTCGTTCTTGAAGGAGGGCAGCCAGCGTTCGATGAACTGGCGGATGTCGGTGAGCAGGGCGCCGACCTGTTGCTGGGATTCGAGGAAGCCGATCACCGGCGCATCGCGGCCGGTGAGCGGGCGCAGCGCCAGGTCGTAAAAGGGATTGGGCAGCACGCGCACATCGAACACCATGTCGGCATCGAGCGGCACGCCGTACTTGAAGGCGAAGGATTCGAACAGCAGGGTCAGCGGCGCACGGTCGATCTCGACCAGGTCCTTGATCCAGGAGCGCAGCTTGTTGGCCGACAGTCCCGAGGTATCGATCACATGGCCCAGGCCCTCGATCGCGGACAGCATTTCACGCTCGCGCATGATGCACTCGGTCAAGGTCGGCTGGCTCACGGCGCCGCCGGCGAGGCGGTGCGACAGCGGATGGCTGCGCCGGGTTTCGGAGAAGCGGGTGATCAGGGATTCGGTCTTGGACGTCAGGAACAGGACCTTGACGTCATGACCTTCGGCCTTGAGGGCGTCGATGTCGACCGGGAGGCCCGCCAGGGAATCGGCGCTGCGCACGTCCATCGCCACCGCCAGGTTGCCGCCGCCTTCTTCCAGGCGGGTTTCAACCAGTTGCCGCAGCAGGCGCGGCGGCAGGTTGTCGACGCAAAAATAACCGGCATCTTCGAGAGCGTTCAGCCCGACCGATTTTCCGGAACCAGAAATACCTGTAATGAGTACGATGCGCATGCCGGAATCATACCGCATGCCTTTGCCGGGGCGCAGGGGCCATATCCGCCAGGCGCGGGGCACGACACCTTATTCGTTGCCCATCGCCTTCTGCTGGCGCTCCATGAATTCCTTCAGGGTGTCGATGCCGCGCAATTGCAGGATGGTGTTGCGCACCGCCGCTTCCAGCAGGACCGCCAGGTTGCGGCCGGCCTCGACCGGAATCACCACCTTGCGGATCGGCAGGCCCAGCACTTCCTCGGTCTGCGAATGCAGAGGCAGGCGTTCATAGTTTTCTTCCAGCGTGCTGCGGCGGACGAGATGGACGATCAGTTTCAGGCGCATCTTGCGCCGCACCGCCGTCTCGCCGAAGATGGTCCGGATGTCGAGCAGGCCCAGGCCGCGCACTTCCAGCAGATTGCGCAGCAGCGGCGGGCAGCGGCCCTCGATCATGTTGGGCGCGATGCGGGCAAACTCCACCACGTCATCGGCCACCAGGCCGTGATTGCGGGAAATCAGTTCCAGGCCGAGCTCGCTCTTGCCCAGGCCGGATTCGCCGGTGATCAGCACGCCGACGCCGAGCACGTCCATGAACACGCCATGCATGGTGACGCGCTGCGCCAGTTCCTTGGACAGATAGACGCGCAGGTAGTCGATCACCTGCGCCGCCGGCAGCGGCGTGGAAAACAGCGGGATATTCTTTTCATCGCACACCGACAGGATGTAGGGCGGCGTTTCCAGCCCCTGGGCGATGATGAAGGCGGGCGGCTCGCCGCTCACCAGTTCTTCCGTCTGGTAGACGCGGGCGGCCGGCGAAAGGCGGTTGTAATACTCGATTTCCTGATGGCCGAAGACCTGGATGCGGCCGGGGTGGATCAGATTCAGGTGGCCGACCTGGTCGGCTGCCGAGGTGGCGTCGCCGGTGATGCGGCGTTCACCGCCGGGAAAGCCGGCGAACCAGCCGAGTTGAAGCGCTTCCCGCGTATCGTCATAGAGTTGCTGTATTGTCAGCAGCGAGGATAGCGGCATGGTCGGTGGCGGGCCTCAGGCGTGGATGCTGGGTTCCCATGCCAGGATGCGGGCATGGACGGAAGCGGTATCGGGATCGGTGGCCAGGGTGGCGCGGAAGGATTCATCCGAAAACATCTCGGCCACTTCGGACAGGATTTCGAGGTGATGCTGGGTGACATGATCCGGGATCAGCAGGAACACCAGCAGCTTCACCGGCTGCGCATCGGGCGACTCGAACGGAATCGGTTCCTTCAGCCGCACGAAGGCAGCCAGCGGCGCCTTCAATCCCTTGATGCGGCCGTGCGGCACGGCGACGCCATGGCCGAGGCCGGTGGAGCCGAGCCGCTCGCGAGCGAACAGATTGTCCGACACCACGCAGCGGGCGATGCCGCAATTGTTTTCGAAGATCAGGCCTGCCTGCTCGAATGCGCGCTTCTTGCTGGAAACTTCCAGGTCGAGCACGACATTGTCGCGGGAGAGGATTTTGGCTAGGTTGGTCATGTCGCAGTAGTTTTGATGCGCTGCACAATTCAATTGCTGCCTCGAATTATAGGCTTCTTTTCGGCTTGCGCAACGCGAAATCGTCGATGGTGTCATCCCTATGGAACATTCCTATTTATATGGAAAGAATTACATCGATAGCGATTAGCTTAGCTCATGAAAAACAGATGCCAAGCCATTTCGCGGGAATAGTTAAGCGAAGTTCATGCCTGCAATGCAGCACGCCGCAGGCAGGCTGCGGCGCGTGAAGCGAGACGAGGCGGTGGGGATGGGTTACTGGCGGGCGTTGCGCAGGTTGGAAGGCCGCTGGCCGGTGGTGAAATTGCTGCGCCAGGGATTGATGTCGAGGCCGCCCCGCCGGGTATAGCGGGCGTAGACCGACAGTTTCTGCGGCCGGCACTGGCGCAGAATGTCCATGAAAATCCGCTCCACGCACTGTTCATGAAATTCATTGTGGTTGCGAAAGCCGATCAGGTACTTCAGCAACCTTTCCTGATCGATCTGGGGCCCGACATAGCGGATCTGCACGCTGCCCCAGTCCGGCTGGCCGGTGACGAGGCAGTTCGATTTCAGCAGGTGCGACAGCAGGGTTTCCTCGACGATGGCTTCCTCATGGTTGGCGCGCAGCAGGCCGGGATCGGGCGTGTACTGGTCGACCTCGATGTCGAGCCGGTCCAGCAGCAAGCCTTCCAGCTCGCCCATCTGCAGGGTGGAGAAGGCGTCCGGCGTAGTCAGCTTGACCTGCACCGGCGCGCCGAAGCCGGCCGAGAGGTCGGCGCGCAGCAACTCCAGCAGGGCTTCCGGCCCGGCGAGCCGGGTCTGGTTCAGGGAATTCAGGTACAGCTTCAGCGATTTGGATTCGATGATGTTGGGCGAATCCGCCGGCACCGTGAGGGTGGCGATGCCCACCTGCGGCTTGCCGCGCAGGGTGAGCCAGGAGACTTCATAGGCGTTCCAGATGTCGATGCCGAAGAAGGGCAGGGTGCCGGCGATGCCGATTTCCTCCCGCTTCGCCTGGCGGGCGATGGGAAACAGCACCGAGGGCGCGTACTCGGCATGGTATTCGGTGGGCTTGCCCAGCGGCGAATCGCCGGGCTGGTCGGATGTGGTCATGAAAAGCGTCTTCGGTAAAAAAGGAGCGCCGCTTGTGCGGCATCAAGCGGCGGTTGCAAAATTTTCAAGCGGGCCCAGTCCTATGACAGACAAGGGCGGGGCCGGTTCTGCGCCGGCTTTCCGTGCGGACAGCCGGCGCCTCAGACCTTGAGCCGGAACGGATTGAAATCGGTCCGTCGGTCATAGTAGTCCTCGTTCTCGCGGCGCTTGAGGAAGTTAACCACCTTGTAGGTCACCGGCGTCATCACCACCTCCCAGCCGGTCTTCAGCACGTACTGCGCGACGACCACGCTCAGCAGCTGCTGGTTGGACCAGATGCCATAGAAGGCAATGACGTAGAACAGGCCCGAGTCCACCAGCTCGCCGCAGATGGTGGAGCCGATGGTCCGCATCCACAGCCGACGGCCTTCCATCTGCACTTTCATCTTCGCCATCACGTAGCTGTTGACGAAGCTGCCGCACCAGAAGGCGATGATGGAACCGAGCACGATGCGCGGGGTGTTGCCGAACACCGCCTGCAGGTGGGTCTGGTATTCGGCATTGAAAGGGTCGGCCGCCGGCTTCAGCGCCAGCACCACGGTCGACATCACGGCAGCGAACAGCAGAGCGCCGAAGCCGGCCCAGATCACGCGCCGGTCGCGGCCGTAGCCGTAGACCTCGGTCAGGACGTCGCCGAAGATATAGGACACCGGAAAGAACAGCACGCCGGCGCCGAAGGCCACGGTGCCGACGATGGGCAGCGTCACTTCGGCCGCCTTGGCCGCGCCGATCAGGTTGGAACAGAGCAGCACCGTGACGAAGGAAGCCATCACGAAGTCGTAGTACTTGTAGCTGCCGAGCGGGCGCGGCGCGGAGTGGTGTGGGTCCATGGGCGGAAAGATGATGGGCTGGGCGCGGGTGTCTGTTTCCTTGCGTTATCTTCGCATGGCCGTGCGCGGTCTGCAGGCGGCCATGCTTGCGCTGGCGCCGCCGTCCGAGGTCACGGCGCCGGCATCGGCCTCACAGGAACAGCTTGTAGGCCGGGTTTTCGCTCTCGTCCCAGTGGCGGTAGCCGAGGGTGGCGAGGAAGGCGCGGAAATCCTTCATTTCCTTTTTCGGCACCTGCAGGCCGACCAGGATGCGGCCGACGTCGCCGCCCTGGTTCCGGTAGTGGAACAGGCTGATGTTCCAGTTCGGCGCCATGCTGGCCAAGAAGCGCATCAGCGCGCCCGGACGCTCCGGGAATTCGAAGCGGTACAGCAGTTCATCGTGCGCCAGTGGGCTCTTGCCGCCCACCAGGTGGCGGATGTGCAGCTTGGCCAGCTCATCGTGGGTGAGGTCCAGCGTCCTGAAGCCATGCTTCTCGAAGTTCTTCGTGATGCGCGGCGATTCGTCGCGGCTGGCGATCTGGACGCCGACCAGCACATGTGCTTCCTTCTCGTCGCTGATGCGATAAACGAACTCGGTCACGTTGCGCGGACCGACCATTTCACAGAAGCGCTTGAAGCTGCCGCGCTCCTCCGGAATGGTCACGGCGAACACCGCTTCGCGCGCCTCGCCCACTTCGGCGCGCTCGGTGACGAAGCGCAGGCGGTCGAAATTCATGTTGGCGCCGCAGGCGATGGCCACCACGTCCTGGTCGCGGATCGGCTTCTTCGACGCCCTGGCGCGCTCGATGTACTCCTTGGCGCCGGCCACCGCCAGCGCGCCGGCCGGCTCCAGGATGGAGCGGGTGTCCTGGAACACATCCTTGATGGCGGCGCATACCGCATCGGTGTCGACGAGGATGATGTCATCCACGTATTTCTTCGCCAGGCGGAAGGTTTCCTCGCCCACCAGCTTGACCGCGGTGCCGTCCGAGAACAGGCCGACGTCCGGCAGCGTCACCCGGCGGCCGGCCTTCAGGCTGCGCGCCATGGCATCGGAATCGGTGGTCTGCACGCCGATCACCTTCACGTCCGGCCGCACCGCCTTCACATAGGCCGCCACGCCGGCGATCAGGCCGCCGCCGCCGATGGCGACGAAGATGGCATGCAGCGGGCCGGGATGCTGGCGCAGGATTTCCATGCCGATGGTGCCCTGTCCGGCGATCACGTCCGGATCGTCGAAGGGATGGACGAAGGTCAGCTTGAGTTTCTTCTCCAGCTCCAGCGCATGCCCATAGGCGTCGCTGTAGGAGTCGCCGAACAGCACCACCTCGCCGCCGCGCGCCTTCACCGCCTCGATCTTCACCGGTGGCGTGGTGGTCGGCATCACGATCAGCGCCCGGCAGCCGAGCCGCGTCGCGCCCAGCGCCACGCCCTGGGCATGGTTGCCGGCGGAGGCGCAGATCACGCCCCGCTTCAGCTGCGCCGGGGTCAGGTTGGCCATCTTGTTGTAGGCGCCGCGCAGCTTGAAGCTGAACACGCTCTGCACATCCTCGCGCTTGAACCAAATGCGGTTCTCCATGCGCTGCGACAGGGTGGGCGCCAGCTCGAGCGGCGTTTCGACCGCGACTTCATAGACGCGGGCGGTGAGTATCTTCTGGAGGTAGTCAGTTTTCATAAAGCTGAAATTCGTTTGACGCCGGCCGGGCGGCGCTGGGATAACCGCCCATTATAATGTGGACACTCTTTGCCACACAGCGTCCCAGCCCATCCTCCTATCCTCATGATCGAATCGACAGTCAATTGGCTGCTTGCAGTGCTTGCCGTTCCCGATGTCGGTTTGACATCCGTCTTCATCATCAGCCTGCTGTCGGCAACCCTGCTGCCGATGGGCTCCGAGCCGGCGGTATTCGCCGTCATCAAGGCCAATGCCTCGCTGTTCTGGCCGGCGATCCTGACCGCCACCGTCGGCAATACCATCGGCGGCGCCATCGATTACTGGATGGGCTATGGCGCCAAGCAGGCCTTCGCCAAGGAGCGCAAGAGCCGCTGGTTCGGCTGGCTGGAGCGCTTTGGCGCCAAGGCAATGCTGGTGTCTTGGCTGCCGGCCGTCGGCGATCCGCTCTGCACCCTGGCCGGCTGGCTGAAGCTGCCTTTCTGGCCTTGTGTTTTTTACATGGCCATCGGCAAGCTCGGCCGCTATCTCACCATGACCGGCCTGCTGATGTACGTGCCGGACAGCGTCTGGCGCCAGATCGGCGGCTGGTTTTAATCTTTTGCGGCCGCGGGCTGGCTTAGCTTGACCTGTCGCAATAGGCTAAAATGCCTGTTTAGCGTCAGCTCGAAACACCCCCGCAATGAACGCCCCCGCACAAATCCAAGCCCTCCTGTCCGAGTCCCACGCCGGCCCCCAGCCGAACCGCCTGCGCGAGATTCCGTACAACTACACCTCGTTCTCCGACCGTGAAATCGTCATGCGCCTGCTCGGCGAGGATGCCTGGCGCCTGCTCGACGAATTGCGCGGCGCCCGCCAGACCGGCCGTTCGGCGCGCATGCTGTACGAGGTGTTGGGCGACATCTGGGTGGTGCGGCGCAATCCCTATCTGCAGGACGACCTGCTGGACAACCCGAAGCGGCGCCAGGAACTGATCGATGCGCTCAACCACCGGCTGAGCGAGGTCGAGAAGCGCCGCGTCGGCGCCGATGAAACCGACAGCGATCCGGCGGTGCGCCAGCGCAGCGAGAACGTGGGCGTGCTGCTGCAGGCGGCGCGCAAGGCGGTGGCGGACTTCGGCGAGGAATTCCGCGCCATGTATGACCTGCGCAAGCGGGCGATGCGGGTGCTGGGCCGCTATACCGCGAAGGACAACATCCGCTTCGACGGGCTGTCGCGCGTGTCGCACGTCACCGACGCCACCGACTGGCGCGTCGAATACCCGTTCGTGGTGCTGACCCCGGACGCCGAGGAAGAGATGGCCGGCCTGGTCAAGGCTTGCATCGAGCTCGGCCTGACCATCATCCCGCGCGGCGGCGGCACCGGCTACACCGGCGGCGCCGTGCCGCTGACGCCGATGTCGGCGGTGATCAACACCGAGAAGCTGGAGCAGCTCGGCGAAGTCGAGATGCTGACCCTGCCGGGCGTGGACCGTCCCTACGCCACCATCTACTCCGGCGCCGGCGTGGTCACCAAGCGCGTGGCCGATGCCGCCGAAAAGGCCGGCTTCGTGTTCGCGGTCGACCCGACCTCGGCGGAGGCCTCCTGCATCGGCGGCAACATCGCCATGAACGCCGGCGGCAAGAAGGCGGTGCTGTGGGGCACGGCGCTGGACAACCTCGCCAGCTGGCGCATGGTCGACCCGAACGGCGACTGGCTGGAAGTCACCCGCCTGGAGCACAACCTCGGCAAGATCCATGACGCGCCGCTGGTTCAGTTCAAGCTTGAATGGACCCATCCCGCCGAGCGCGGCAAGAGCAACGCGCCGTTCAAGACCGAAATCCTCACCATCGAGGGCCGCCGCTTCCGCAAGGAAGGCCTGGGCAAGGACGTCACCGACAAGTTCCTGTCCGGCCTGCCCGGCGTGCAGAAGGAAGGCTGCGACGGCCTGATCACCTCGGCGCGCTGGATCCTGCACAAGATGCCGAAGTACACCCGTACCGTCTGCCTCGAGTTCTTCGGCCAGGCGCGGGATGCCATCCCCTCGATCGTCGAGATCAAGGATTACCTCGATGCCGAGACGCGCAAGGGCGGCGCCATCCTGGCCGGCCTGGAGCACCTGGACGAGCGCTACCTGCGCGCGGTCGGCTATGCCACCAAGTCCAAGCGCGGCATCCTGCCGAAGATGGCGCTGTTCGGCGACATCGTCGGCGACGACGAGGAGGCGGTCGCCCGCGCCGCCTCGGAAGTGGTGCGCATGGCCAATACCCGGGTGGGCGAGGGCTTCGTCGCCGTCAGCCCGGAGACCCGCAAGAAATTCTGGCTCGACCGCGCCCGCACCGCCGCCATCGCCAAGCACACCAACGCCTTCAAGATCAACGAAGACGTGGTGATCCCGCTCGACCGCATGGGCGAGTACACCGACGGCATCGAGCGCATCAACATCGAGCTGTCGATCAAGAACAAGCTGCAGCTGGTGTCCGAGCTGCGCGCCTTCTTCGCCGCCGGCCACCTGCCGCTGGCCAAGAGCGAGGATGCGGAAAACGGCGACATCCCGCCGTCCGAGCTGCTCGGCGATCGCGTCGAGCAGGCCGAGAACCTGCTGCGCGACGTGCAGCAGCGCTGGACCTACCTGCTGACCCAGCTCGACAAGCCGCTGAAGGATGCGCATGACGAATTGGTCGCCTTCGGCCTGGACCGCCCGGCCGGCACCTTCGAGGACCGCCTCAAGCGCCAGCCGGACGCCGCCGTGTTCCATGTGGTTCAGGACCGCACCGTGCGCGTCTCCTGGAAGCAGGAAATCCGCGCCCAGCTGCGCCAGATCTTCAACGGCGCCGCCTTCCGCCTGATCCTGGAAGAGTGCGGCGCCATCCACAAGAAGGTGCTGCGCGGCCGCGTGTTCGTGGCGCTGCACATGCACGCCGGCGACGGCAACGTCCACACCAACATCCCGGTCAACTCCGACCACTACGAGATGCTGCAGGATGCGCACGCCGCCGTGGCGCGCATCATGACGCTGGCGCGCTCGCTCGACGGCGTGATCTCCGGCGAGCACGGCATCGGCATCACCAAGCTGGAGTTCCTGACCGAGGACGAGATCGGCGAATTCCGCGACTACAAGCGGCGCGTCGATCCGGAAGGCCGCTTCAACAAGGGCAAGCTGCTGGACGATCCCGCCCTCCCGGCCGACCTGCGCAACGCCTACACGCCGTCCTTCGGCCTGATGGGCCATGAATCGCTGATCATGCAGCAGAGCGACATCGGCGCCATCGCCAACAGCGTCAAGGACTGCCTGCGCTGCGGCAAGTGCAAGCCGGTGTGCACCACCCACGTGCCGCGCGCCAACCTGCTCTACTCGCCCCGCAACAAGATCCTTGCCACCTCGCTGCTGGTGGAGGCTTTCCTGTACGAGGAGCAGACCCGGCGCGGCGTCTCCATCCGCCACTGGGAAGAGTTCGAGGACGTGGCCGACCACTGCACCGTCTGCCACCGCTGCGTCAAGCCGTGTCCGGTCGACATCGACTTCGGCGACGTGTCCATGAACATGCGCAACCTGCTGCGCAAGATGGACAAGAAATCCTTCAACCCCGGCACCGCGGCGTCGATGTTCTTCCTCAACGCCACCGACCCGTCCACCATCAACGCCACCCGCGAGATGATGATGGGCTGGGGCTACAAGGCGCAGCGCCTCGGCAACGAGGTGCTGAAGAAATTCGCCAAGAAGCAGACCAAGGCGCCGCCCTCGACCCATGGCAAGCCGCCGGTCAAGGAGCAGGTGATCCACTTCATCAACAAGAAGATGCCGGGCAACCTGCCGAAGAAGACGGCGCGGGCGCTGCTCGACATCGAGGATGACAAGATCGTCCCCATCATCCGCGACCCGAAGAAAACCACGGCCGATACCGAGGCGGTGTTCTACTTCCCGGGCTGCGGCTCCGAGCGCCTGTTCTCCCAGGTCGGCCTCGCCACCCAGGCCATGCTCTGGCATGTGGGCGTGCAGACCGTGCTGCCGCCGGGCTACCTGTGCTGCGGCTATCCGCAGCGCGGCGCCGGCCAGTACGACAAGGCCGAGAAGATGATGACCGACAACCGGGTGCTGTTCCATCGCGTTGCCAACACCCTGAACTACCTCGACATCAAGACGGTGGTGGTGTCCTGCGGCACCTGCTACGACCAGCTCGAAGGCTATGAATTCGAGAAGATCTTCCCCGGCTGCCGCATCATCGACATCCACGACTACCTGCTGGAGAAGGGCGTCAAGCTGGAAGGCGTGACCGGCACCCGCTACATGTACCACGAGCCGTGCCACAACCCGATGAAGATGCAGGATTCGGTGAAGACGGTGAATGCGCTCATCACCACGGCGGACAACCAGAAGATCGAAAAGAACGACCGCTGCTGCGGCGAGTCCGGCACCTTCGCCGTGTCGCGCCCCGACATCGCCACCCAGGTCCGCTTCCGCAAGGAGGAAGAGATGCGCAAGGGCGCCGACAAGGTGCGGGCGGACGGCTTCACCGGCGACGTCAAGATCCTGACCTCCTGCCCGTCCTGCCTGCAGGGCCTGACGCGCTACAACCAGGATTCGGGCACCGACGCCGACTACATCGTGGTCGAGATGGCGCGCCACCTGCTCGGCGAGGACTGGATGCCGGACTACGTCGCCCGCGCCAACAATGGCGGCATCGAGCGGGTGCTGGTGTAAGGCATGACCGGCAGCGCTTCCTGCGAACTGTGCCGCCAGCCCGGCGGCGAGGTGCTGGTGCAGCGCCCGGCCTTCCGGGTGGTGCTGGTGGACGAGCCGGGCTATCCCGGCTTCTGCCGCGTGATCCGGCAGGCGCATGCGGCCGAGATGACCGATCTCTCACCGGCTGAACGCAGCGAACTGATGGACACCGTCTGGCGGGTCGAAGAAGCCCTGCGCGAAGTCATGCAGCCGGCGAAGATCAACCTCGCCAGCTTCGGCAACATGGTGCCCCACGTGCACTGGCACCTGATCCCGCGCTTCGCCGACGACCAGCACTTCCCGGCGCCGACCTGGGCCGCGGCTCGGCGCGCGGCGGACCCGGAGCGCATCGCGGCACGGACGGCGTTGCTGCCGGCGCTGCGCGACGCTATCATCAGGCGCTTTTCCTGAACGCTGCCATAATGGCACGGTCGCCGACACGTGCGGCGGCGCACCGCGCCGCAGGGCGCGGCGCTCATCCACTCCTTCATTCGCCATGGCTGACACCAAGAAAGCAGCACCCATTCCGACCGCGCTGACGGTCCACAAGCAGTCCCGCGTCCTGGAAATCGCCTTCGACGACGGCAGCAATTTCTCGCTGCCGTTCGAACTGATGCGGGTGTATTCGCCTTCGGCCGACGTGCGCGGCCACGGTCCGGGACAGGAAACCCTGCAGACCGGCAAGCGCAGCGTCTCCATCGACGCCATCGAGGCGGTCGGCAACTACGCGGTGCAGCCGCGCTTCTCCGACGGCCACGACACGGGCATCTACTCCTGGGAGTATCTGCACTGGCTGGGCAGCAACCAGGCCCAGTTGTGGGAAGACTATCTGCAGCGCCTGGAGGCGGCCGGCCATACCCGCGAAAGCGGGCGCGACGCGCCGATGGCGGCGAAGGCGGGCGGCCATGGCTGCGGCCACCAGCATTGAAGCACACAGGTTTTGAACGGCGTTCCTCCTGCAGCGCAGCAAGGCGCGGAGGAACTATCGACATCCGGCACTTGTCGCAATGGCATGAAAGCGACATGGTGCGATTGATCCAACAGGCGCGGACATGAGCGATACCACCCACTTCGGTTACCAGACCGTCGCGGAAGAAGAGAAGGTGCACAAGGTGGCCGAGGTCTTTCACTCGGTTGCGCAGAAGTACGACGTCATGAACGACCTGATGTCGGGCGGCCTGCACCGCATCTGGAAGACCTTCACCATCGCCCAGGCGGGCGTGCGGCCCGGCTTCAAGGTGCTCGACATCGCCGGCGGCACGGGCGACCTGGCGAAGGCCTTCGCCCGCCAGGCCGGCTCGACCGGCGAAGTTTGGCTCACCGACATCAATGAATCGATGCTGCGGGTTGGACGCGACCGCCTATTGAACAAGGGGCTGGCCATCCCCACATTACTTTGTGACGCCGAGAAGCTGCCGTTCCCCGGCAATTATTTCGACCGGGTGAGCGTGGCCTTCGGCTTGCGCAACATGACGCACAAGGATGCGGCGCTGAAGGAAATGCAGCGGGTGCTCAAGCCCGGCGGCAAGCTGCTGGTGCTGGAGTTTTCCAAGGTGTGGGAGCCGCTGCAGAAGCCGTACGACACCTATTCCTTCTCGGTGCTGCCATGGCTGGGCAAGCGCATCGCCAACGACGCCGAAAGCTACCGCTATCTGGCCGAGTCGATCCGCATGCATCCTGACCAGGAAACCCTGAAGCGGATGATGCAGGAAGCCGGTCTGGACCGGGTGCAGTACCACAACCTGACTGCCGGCGTGGCGGCGCTGCATACCGGCATCAAGTTTTGAGACCGCCGCCTCGCGGCGCCGATGTTCGTGTAATGACCCAATGGACCCAATGGTCGGAGGACATATGAAGAAGCTTTTCGTGACATGCATGGTGGCGCTGAGCGCGATGGCCATGGTCGCGGCCGATGCCGAGGCTAAGCGCATGGGCGGCGGCGGTTCCATCGGCCGCCAGTCGCAGAGCGCCAGCCGGTCCGCGCCGATGGCCACGCCTAACCAGTCCGTAGCGCCGGCCCAGAGCCAGGCTGCCCGGCCGCAGGCACCCGCGCCGGCTCCGGCGGTAAAGCCGCCCAGCCCGTGGCGCAACATCCTCGGCGGCGCCTTGCTCGGCCTGGGCCTCGGCGCGCTGCTCTCGCATTTCGGCCTCGGCGGCGCCATGGCCAACGTCATCGGCACGCTGCTGATGTTCGGCCTGCTGTTCTTCGGCGTGATGATGCTGATGCGCCTGTTCCGGCGCAAGAACGGCTACGAAGAGCCGCGTCCTTCCTACGCCGGCTACGGCGCCGATGCGCCGGCGGCGCGCACGCCGGAAATCGGCTCGCGCCTGGAGCCGACCCAGGCTACGGCATTCCAGGTCGAAGCCCCGGTGGCGGGTGGCGCTGCTGCGGGCGCCGCGCCCTACGGCGTGCCGGCGGATTTCGATGCCGCCAGCTTCCTGCGCCATGCGAAGACGTATTTCATCCGCCTGCAGGCCGCCTGGGACCGTGGCGACATCAACGACATCCGCGAATTCACCACGCCCGAGATGTTCGCCGAGCTGCGCCTGCAGCTGCAGGAGCGCGGCGCCACGCCCAATCATACCGACGTGGTCTCGCTCGACGCCCAGCTGCTCGGCATGGAAACCGCCGGTGCGGATCACCTGGCGAGCGTGCGCTTCTCCGGCATGATCCGGGAAGCGGAGAACGCCACGGCCGAGCCGTTCACCGAAATCTGGAACCTGACCAAGCCGGTGGCCGGCCAGGGCGGCTGGGTACTGGCCGGCATCCAGCAGGTGGCCTCCGCCTGATCCGTCGCCGTCGATCCAGCCGGCAACTGTTACACTGTGAGCCGCCCGTGAATCGTCACGGGCGGTTTTGTTTTGTGGCCATGACCTTCATCCCCACCCCCATTCCCGCCGTCCTCAACCATCTGCTCGCCCGGGAAAGCTGGGCGCGCGACAAGCTCGCCGTCCATGCTGGCAAGGTCGCCGTGTTCGAAGCCGGCCCGGTCGCCGTCCGCCTGCGCATCGCCGCCGACGGCATGGCGGAGGACGTCGCCGCCGACGTGCCGGCCCATGTCACCCTGCGCGCCAGGCTGGCCGACCTGCCGCTGATCCTGCAGAACCGCGAGCGCGCCGTGTCCTACGTCACCATCGAGGGCGATGCCGATTTCGCCAATGCCATCTCGCATGTCATGCAATCGCTGCGCTGGGAGGCGGAAGCCGACCTCAGCCGCCTGATCGGCGACGTGGCGGCGGTGCGGGTGGTCGGCGCCGCGCGCGGCCTGGCTGGCGGCGTGCGGGCGACGCAGCAGAAGGTGGCCGAGAATCTTGCCGAGTACTTCCTCGAAGAAAAACCGGTGCTGGTGCGGCCGCGCGCGGTGAACGATTTCGCCGATGAGGTGGCGCGCCTGCGCGACGACGTCGAGCGTCTGGAAAAGCGCCTGTCCAAGCTGGAAGGGCAGCGCTAGATGCTGGGCCGTTTCCTGCGACTGTTCAAGATCTTCCGGGTGGCGATGCGCTACGGCCTGGACGATATCGCCATTTCCGGCCTGGTCAAGCCGCGCACCGCCCGCCTGCTCGGCGGCGTGATGTTCTGGCGCGATCTGTCGGTGCCGCGCGGCATTCGCCTGCGCCAGGCGCTGGAAGACCTCGGGCCGATCTTCGTCAAGTTCGGCCAGGTGCTGTCCACCCGGCGCGACCTGATGCCGCCCGACATCGCCGACGAACTGGCGCGCCTGCAGGACAGGGTGCCGCCGTTCGATCCGGACATCGCGATCATGCAGATCAAGCGGGCGCTCGGCGCCCATCCGGACGACCTGTTCGCCAGCTTCGAACGCCAGCCGGTCGCCTCCGCCTCCATCGCCCAGGTGCATTTCGCCACCCTCAAGGATGGCAAGCAGGTGGCGGTGAAGGTGCTGCGGCCCGGCATGAAGAAATCCATCGACGAGGACATCGCCCTGATGCAGGTCGCCGCCGGCTGGATGGAGCGGCTCTGGGCCGACGGCCGCCGGCTGAAGCCGCGCGAGGTGGTGGCGGAGTTCGACAAGTACTTGCACGACGAGCTCGACCTGATGCGGGAAGCCGCCAATGCCAGCCAGCTGCGGCGCAACTTCAACGGCTCCAGCCTGCTGCTGGTGCCGGAGATGTACTGGGATTACTGCTCCACCTCGGTGATCGTGATGGAGCGCATGCACGGCATCCCGATTTCCCAGACCGAGCGTTTGATCGCCGCCGGCGTCGACCTGAAGAAATTGTCCAGCGACGGCGTGGAAATCTTCTTCACCCAGGTGTTCCGCGACGGTTTCTTCCATGCCGACATGCATCCCGGGAACATCCAGGTATCGGTGGCGCCGGAAAGCTTCGGCCGCTACATCGCGCTGGATTTCGGCATCGTCGGCACGCTCACCGACTTCGACAAGGATTACCTGTCGCAGAACTTCCTCGCCTTCTTCCGCCGCGACTACAAGCGGGTGGCAGAGGCGCACATCGAGTCCGGCTGGGCGCCGAAGGAAACCCGGGTGGATGAGCTGGAGGCGGCGGTGCGGGCCTGCTGCGAACCGATCTTCGACCGGCCGCTGAAGGACATCTCCTTCGGCCAGGTGCTGCTGCGCCTGTTCCAGACCTCGCGCCGCTTCAACGTCGAGGTGCAGCCGCAGCTGGTGCTGCTGCAGAAGACGCTGCTCAACATCGAAGGCCTGGGCCGGCAGCTGGATCCCGACCTCGACCTGTGGAAGACTGCCAAGCCGTACCTGGAGCGCTGGATGCAGGAGCAGATCGGCTGGCGCGGCCTGGTACAGCGCTTCAAGGAAGAGGCGCCGCGCTACAACCAGCTGCTGCCGGAATTGCCGCGCCTGCTGCATGACGCGCTGAAGAAGAACGGCGATGCAGCCGAAGATTCCACCAACGAGATGCTGAAGCAGATGCTGATCGAGCTGCGCCGCACTAACACCATGCTGGCCCGCATCCTGTATTTCGGCGGCGGCCTGGTCGGCGGGGTGCTGCTGACCCAGCTGCTGCTGCGCCTGTCCGGCAACGGCGGGTGAGCGGGAGCGTGAAAATCGGCCGTGCAGGCGCATCCTGCCGCTATAATTTGCCGGTTTTCCCGCCATCACCCTCCCACTTCATCGCGCAAGGATCGCCATGAACGCCCTGATCTGGTTCGTCATTCTCTATTGGGTCATCTCGGTCGGCATCGGGCTGTACGCGGCGAAATTCGTCAACAGTTCCAAGGATTTCGCGGTGGCCGGCCGCTCTTTGCCGATGTACGTGGTCACCGCCACTGTGTTCGCCACTTGGTTCGGCTCGGAAACGGTGCTCGGCATCCCCTCCGCCTTCCTCAAGGACGGCCTGCGCGGCGTGGTGGCGGATCCGTTCGGCTCCTCGCTCTGCCTGATCCTGGTCGGCCTGTTCTTCGCCCGCCCGCTGTACCGCATGAACCTGCTGACCATCGGCGACTACTACAAGGCCCGCTTCGGCCGCGGCGTGGAAATGATGATCACGCTGTGCATCGTGGTTTCCTACCTCGGCTGGGTGGCGGCCCAGATCAAGGCGCTCGGCCTGGTGTTCAACGTCGTCTCCGGCGGCGCCATCTCGGCCGAGACCGGCATGATCATCGGCGCCGCCAGCGTGCTCCTCTACACCCTGATGGGCGGCATGTTCTCGGTGGCCATCACCGATTTCCTGCAGATGATCATCATCGTCATCGGCATGCTCTACATCGGCTGGGAAGTGTCCGGCCTGGTGGGCGGCGCCGGCGCGGTGGTGGCGCATGCGGCGGACGCCGGCAAGCTGGCGCTCTGGCCGGCGCCGACGGCGCGCGAGGTGCTGTGGTTCTTCGCCGCCTGGATCACCATGATGCTCGGCTCCATTCCCCAGCAGGACGTGTTCCAGCGGGTGGCTTCCTCCAAGGACGAGCAGACCGCCGGCCGCGCCTCGGTGCTGGGCGGCGTGCTGTACTTCTGCTTCGCCTTCATCCCGATGTTCCTGGCCTATTCCGCCACCCTGATCGATCCCGCCATGGTGAGCGGCCTGATCGACAAGGACCCTCAGCTGATCCTGCCGACCCTGATCATGACCAAGGTGCCGATCATCGCCCAGGTCATGTTCTTCGGCGCGCTGCTGTCGGCGATCAAGAGCTGCGCCAGCGCCACGCTGCTGGCGCCGTCGGTGACCTTCACCGAGAACGTGCTGAAGGAACTGCTGCCGAAGCAGAGCGACAGGCAGTTTCTGCTGTCGATGCGCATCGTGGTGCTGGTGTTCACCGTGATCGTCACCGCCTTCGCCATGAACACTTCCTCCAGCATCTACAAGATGGTGGAGAACGCCTACAAGATCACCCTGGTGGCGGCCTTCGTGCCGCTGGTGTTCGGCCTGTACTGGAAGCGGGCGAGCGGGCAGGGCGCGCTGCTGTCCATCCTCCTCGGCCTTTCCTCCTGGATCCTGCTGGAAGCGCTGGCGCCGGAAGGCTTGTGGCCGCCGCAGCTGGTGGGCGTGCTGATGAGCCTCTCCGGCATGCTGGCCGGCTCGCTGATGCCGCAGCTGCTGGGCCGCCCGGCCCGCGCCGCCTGAACTGCCTGAGCCCGGGTACGGGCGGCAAATCCTTGCCAAGCTCGCAAGCCCGGCATTTCCCTCGAATTTCGCCCGGAATAACTTTATAATTCAGGGTTTTGTACGATTTTTTGCGGAGGGAATTCCATGCCAATCTATGCCTATCGCTGCGAAGCTTGCGGCTTTGCCAAAGATGTTCTGCAAAAAGTGTCCGATGCGCCGCTGACCGACTGCCCGACCTGCGGCAAGTCCAGCTTCAAGAAGCAGCTCACCGCCGCCGGCTTCCAGCTCAAGGGCACCGGCTGGTATGTGACCGATTTCCGCAACGGCTCCGGCAGCACCTCGACGCCGGCGGCCAACAGCGGCAGCAAGCAAGCCACCGGCACCTCGGACGCGGCGCCCGCGAGCAGTTCCGCCGCCGAGTGAGCGCGGCCTGACGCCGCCGGCAGAGCGACCACCCAACCACGACCAGCGACCAGCATGCGCAAATACTTCATCACGGGCCTCCTGATCCTGGTCCCGCTCGCCATCACCCTGTGGGTGCTGAACCTGATCATCAGCACCATGGACCAGTCGCTCCTGCTGCTGCCCGCGCGCTGGCAGCCGGAGGCGGTGCTCGGCTTCCGCTTCCCCGGCCTGGGCACGCTGCTGACGCTGCTGATCATCTTCTTCACCGGCCTGCTGACCCGCAATTTCATCGGCAAGAAGCTGGTGATCGCCTGGGAAATGCTGCTCAACCGCATTCCGGTGGTGCGCTCGATTTACTCCAGCGTCAAGCAGGTCTCCGATACCCTGTTTTCCTCTTCCGGCAACGCCTTCCGCAAGGCCCTGCTGGTGCAGTATCCGCGCGAAGGCTCCTGGACCATCGCCTTTCTCACCGGCACCCCCGGCGGCGACGTCCGCAACCATCTCGTCGGCGACTATGTCAGCGTCTACGTGCCCACTACGCCCAACCCGACCTCCGGCTTCTTCCTGATGGTGCCGCGCGCCGATGCGATCGAGCTCAACATGAGCGTCGACGAAGCGCTGAAATACATCGTGTCCATGGGCGTGGTGACGCCCGAGCATGTGGCTGCGGCGGCTGGCGCCAGGAACAAGCCCCAGCCGGAGCCGACCCGCACTTGAACCCTTTCCGGCGGCGCGTTCCACGTGCCGCCTCAACCAGTTATCCAGCATCCGAACCAGGAATCCGATCATGTCTATGCGAACTCAATATTGCGGCCTCGTCACCGAGGCGCTTCTCGGCCAAACCGTCAGCGTGTGCGGCTGGGTGCACCGCCGGCGCGACCACGGCGGCGTCATCTTCATCGACCTGCGCGACCGCGAAGGCCTGGTGCAGGTGGTGTGCGACCCGGACCGCGCCGAGGTGTTCAAGACCGCCGAAGCTGTGCGCAACGAGTTCTGCCTGCGCATCACCGGCGTGGTCCGCGCCCGTCCCGAAGGCACCACCAACGCCAACCTGAAGTCCGGCAACATCGAAGTGCTGTGCCACGAGCTGCAAGTGCTGAATCCGTCCGTCACCCCGCCGTTCCAGCTGGATGACGACAATCTGTCGGAGACCACCCGCCTGACCCACCGCGTGCTCGACCTGCGCCGGCCGCAGATGCAGAACAACCTGCGCCTGCGCTACCGCGTGACGATGGAAGTGCGCAAGTTTCTGGATGCCAACGGCTTCATCGACATCGAAACGCCAATGCTGACCAAATCCACGCCGGAAGGCGCGCGCGACTACCTGGTGCCGTCGCGCGTCAACCCGGGCAACTTCTTCGCGCTGCCGCAGTCGCCGCAGCTGTTCAAGCAGCTGCTGATGGTGGCCAACTTCGACCGCTACTACCAGATCACCAAGTGCTTCCGCGACGAAGACCTGCGCGCCGACCGCCAGCCGGAATTCACCCAGATCGACTGCGAAACCTCCTTCATGAACGAGCAGGAGATCCGCGACCTGTTCGAGGGCATGATCCGCGGCGTCTTCAAGAACGTGCTCGACGTCGACCTGCCGAACCCGTTCCCGGTGATGGAGTATGCCGAGGCCATGGGCAAGTACGGCTCCGACAAGCCTGACATGCGCGTCAAGCTGGCATTCACCGACCTGACCGAGGTGATGAAGGACGTGGAGTTCAAGGTCTTCTCCGGCGCCGCCAACATGGAAGGCGGCCGCGTGGTCGGCCTGCGCGTGCCGGGCGGCGGCGCCATGCCGCGCTCCGAGATCGATGCCTACACCCAGTTCGTCGCCATCTACGGCGCCAAGGGCCTGGCCTACATCAAGGTCAACGAGAAGGCCAAGGGCCGCGACGGCCTGCAATCGCCGATCGTCAAGAACATCCACGACGCCGCGCTGGCCCAGATCATCGAGCGCACCGGCGCCCAGGACGGCGACCTGATCTTCTTCGGCGCCGACAAGGCCAAGGTGGTCAACGATGCCATCGGCGCGCTGCGCGTGAAGATCGGCCACAGCGACTTCGGCAAGAAGAACGGCCTGTTCGACGACGTCTGGAAGCCGCTCTGGGTGATCGACTTCCCGATGTTCGAGTACGACGAGGACGACCAGCGCTACGTCGCCGCCCACCATCCCTTCACCTCGCCCAAGGATGGCCACGAAGATTTCCTGCAGACCGATCCGGGCAAGGCGCTGGCCAAGGCCTACGACATGGTGCTCAACGGCTGGGAACTGGGCGGCGGGTCGGTCCGTATCCACCGCGCCGAGGTGCAGAGCAAGGTGTTCCGCGCGCTGAAGATCGGCGCCGAGGAAGCGCAGCTGAAGTTCGGCTTCCTGCTGGATGCGCTGCAGTACGGCGCGCCGCCGCACGGCGGCCTGGCCTTCGGCCTCGACCGCATCGTCACCATGATGGCCGGCGCCGAATCGATCCGCGACGTCATCGCCTTCCCCAAAACCCAGCGCGCTCAGGACCTGCTGACCCACGCGCCGTCGGAAGTCGACGAGAAGCAGCTGCGCGAACTGCACATCCGCCTGCGCAACGTGGAGCCGGCAGTCAAGGGCTGATCGCGCTGCATCGCTTCGGCATGAAAAAGGGCGCCTGCGGGCGCCCTTTTTCGTCTTGCGCTTTGCCGTGGCCCCGGGCAGATTCTTCCGCTTCGGCCATAATAGGCAATCACTGAATTGCCGCGCTTCACGTGCCTACCGATCCATGCAGAATCCGCCGCGCTACAAGATCCCCGAATCCGTCCTGGTGGTGATCCACAGCCCTGATCTCGAGGTGCTGCTGATCGAGCGCGCAGACCGCCCCGGCTACTGGCAATCGGTGACCGGCTCGCGCGATGCGCCGGACGAACCGCTGGCCGACACCGCGCGGCGCGAGGTGTGGGAGGAGACCGGCATCGCGCTGGTGGATGCGGTGCCCGGCACCCTTTTCGCGCCGCATGAAGTGCCGCTGCGAAACTTGCGCGACTGGGGCTTATCGAACGTCTATGAAATCTATCCCGTCTGGCGCCATCGCTATGCGCCCGGCGTCACGCGCAATACCGAGCATGTGTTCGGCCTGCAAGTGCCGCGCGGCATTCCTGTCACGCTGGCGCCGCGGGAACACCTGAACCATGTCTGGCTGCCCTGGCGCGAGGCGGCGGACCGCTGCTTCTCGCCGTCGAACGCGGAGGCCATCCTGCAGCTGCCGCGCCATGCCGGGAAGGAACCATGCGCGGTAAAACCGGCCCAAGCAGCAGGTGATGATGCATCCAGAGCAAGGATAGAAAACTAGATGAAGATCCGGATCGCGACTTACAACATCCATAAAGGCGTTACCAGCTTCCGCGCCCAGCCGCGGGTGCATGCGCTGAAGCAGGCGATCAGCACACTCAAGGCCGACATTCTTTTCCTGCAGGAAGTGCAGGGCCGGCACGACCTGTATGCCACCAAGCATGCGATGAAGTGGCCGGATCAGCCGCAGCATGACTTCCTCGCCGGCGAGGAACTCAACTCGGTGTACGGCATGAATGCGATGTATGACCACGGCCATCATGGCAATGCCCTGCTGAGCGGCTTTCCCATCCTTTCCTGGCGCAACCAGGACGTGTCGGACCATGCCTACGAATCGCGCGGCATCCTGCACTGCGTGGTGCAGGCGCCGGCGGCGCAGATCCACTGCTATGTCATCCATCTCGGCCTGTTCGCCCGCAGCCGCAAGCGCCAGACCGAGGCGCTGGTGGAGGCGGTGACCGGTTCCTCGCCGCCGGACGCGCCGGTGATCATCGCCGGCGACTTCAACGACTGGACCAACCAGCTCAGCGACCGCCTGCGCGAAGGGCTCGGCGTGAAGGAAGTGTTCGACGAGGATTTGAGCGCGCGCGGCTTCGGCACCTACCTGCGCCGCATGGCGGGACGCGGCCCGCAGATGAAGCCGGCGCGCACCTTCCCGGCGGCGCTGCCCTGGCTGCGGCTGGACCGCATCTATGTGCGGGGTTTCCAGGTGGAGTCGGCCAAGGTCATGCACGGCGGCGTCTGGACCAAGCTGTCCGACCATGCCCCCATCGTGGCCGATCTGGTGCTGGAACCGGAGATGGTCACGGCCTGAGAGGCTTGCCGGCGTTCAAGGCGGGCGCGTCCCGACGGCGGGTAGAATAGCCGGCAACGATCGTCCGCCGCCAAGGCACTTCCAACCCTATGCGTTCCGTCAGCTTCACCGCCCGAAACGACATCCAGTTGCTCTACTGCGGCGCCGAGTTCTTTCCGGCGCTGATCGCCGCCATCGACGAGGCGCGGCAGGAAATCTATCTCGAAACCTACATCTTCATGCTGGACTCGACCGGTTCCCGGGTGGCGCAGGCGCTGTCCGGCGCCGCCGCCCGCGGCGTTTCGGTCAATGTCGTCAACGACTGGCTCGGCACCGGCCGCCAGGAATCGCTCGCGCTCCATCGAACCCTGCGCGAAACGGGCGTGAATCACCGCGTCTTCAATGCATGGTTCCGGCGCGGCATCGCCCGCAACCATCGCAAGATCTGTGTCGTTGATGGCCGCGTGGCCCTGCTCGGCGGCCTGAACATCAATGACGACATGGTCTCCGACGACGGGCTCAACATACCGCTGCCGGCGCCGCGCTGGGACTTCGCGGTGCGGGTGGTCGGGCCGCTGGTGGCTGCCATTCATGCGGAGGTGCAGGCGCAGTGGCTGCTGATCGGCGATGCTGCCTTGCGCTACCGCTGGGAGCGGTTCCGCGACCGCTATCAAGTGGTGCCGGCCGACGTGGAAGGCCCGGCGATGGCCGGGCTGGTGGTGCGCGACAACCTGCGCAACCGCCGCACCATCCAGAAGGCCTACCTGCGCGCGCTCGGCACGGCGCGGCGCCGGGCACTGCTGGCCAACCCCTATTTCGCGCCGGGGCGCAAGCTGCGCGACGGGCTGGCGGCGGCGGCGCGGCGCGGCGTGGAAGTGACGCTGCTGATCGGCGTCGGCCAGTTCCGCATGCAGGACGCGGTGGCGCATTCCTTCTATCCGAGGTTGCTGAAGGCGGGCGTCAAGGTGGTCGAGTACCGCAAGACCCAGCTGCATGGCAAGGTGGCGGTGATCGACGATGAATGGGCCACCGTCGGCTCCAGCAACTGGGATGGCTTGAGCCTGTTCGTCAACCATGAAGCCAACATCGTGGTGCGCAACCACAAGTTCGCGCTCAAGCTGCGCAGGCATATCGAACAGGCGGTGGCAGAAGGCGTGCCGATCCGGCTGCAGGATTATGTCTCCATTCCCTGGTACCGCCGCTTCGCCTACGGCGCGGCCTATGTGTTCTACAAGGCCGTGCTGCGGGTGCTGACGCTGGGCCGCTATACCGAATAGCAGCGCGAATAGCAGCGCCGTATCTGTCCTGGACAATGAACTTTGGATCATGCCTGCCGTCACTGCCTGCATGGGCATGCGGTCGGGCCCGTGACGTTCGACCGGCCATTTCAAGGAGCAGCCATGGATGTACAGGAACAGGAAAACGATGACCTCGGGAAAGTGGCGGAGCTGGTGCAGGAAATCAAGTTCGCCATGATGACCACCGAGGAAGCTGACGGCACGCTGCGTAGCCGCCCGATGTCCACCATGCAGCTGGATGCCACCGGCAACCTGTGGTTCTTCACCGGCATGGATTCCGGCAAGGTGGAGGAGGCGGAGCAGCACCGGCAGGTCAACCTCAGCTATGCCCGCACCGACAAGCAGGACTACCTCTCCATCTCCGGCACCTGCAGCGTGGTGCGCGACAAGCAGAAGATGCAGGAGTTGTGGACGCCGTGGATCAAGCCCTGGTTTCCGCAGGGACTGGACGATCCCAACCTGGTGCTGCTGAAGGTATCCATCGAGCGCGCCGAATATTGGGATGCGCCGGGCAGCACGCTCAAGCGCCTGTATGGCTTGGCCAAGGGCATCGCCACCGGCAACACCGACGCGCTCGGCGAGAACCGCACGGTGCACAATTGATGATCCCGCCGGGCGGCGCTGCCCGCCGCGTCAGTCGACTGCCGCCGTCAGACTGATTTCCACCGCCGCATTTTTCGGCAGCCTGAACACGCCGACCGAGGTGCGGGCATGGATGCCGGCCTCGCCCAGCACATGGTGCAGCACCGCCGAAGCGGCATCGGCCACCTCGCTCTGCTGGGTGAAGCCCTCCGCCGATTGCACATAAACCGTCATGTGCAAGGCGCGCGAGACCCGGTCCAGCGAGCCGAGCGCCTGCCTCAGCAGGGCCAGGGCACGGATGATGCCGATCTTCGCCGCATGGCGGGCGGCTTCGAGCGTCGCCTCATCGCCGACTCGGCCCGTCACCGCCACGACATCCCCGATGCGCGGAATCTGGCCGCTCACATGCGCCTGCCCGTCGTGGACGATGATGGGCGCATAATCGCCGCCCACCTTGATCGGCGCGGAAAGGTCGAATCCCAGTTCGGCTACCACGGCCACCAATCGGCTTTCCCGTTCCATGCCTATCTCCTGTGATGGTGATTTCGTCATCATGGTAAGCGAGACCGCGCCTTGCCGCCAGGAAGCGGGTATGGGGCCGGGCTTGCGCGCGCCATGCGCAAGCCCGGCCCCAAGCGCCTACAATGGCCTTTTGCGCCATTCGTTTTCACATGACCGACACCGTACGCATCGACAAGTGGCTCTGGGCCGCCCGCTTCTTCAAGACCCGTTCGCTCGCCACCGATGCGGTGGAGCGCGGCAAGGTGCAGCTTGACGGCGATCGCATCAAGCCCGCCCGCAACGTCAAGGCGGGCGACAAGCTCGACATCGACAACGGCTCGACCGAATGGCAGGTGATCGTGAAGGACGTCTCCGACAAGCGCGGGCCGGCGCCGGTCGCCCAGGCGCTGTATGAGGAAACCGAGGAAAGTGTACGCCGCCGCGAACAGGCGGCCGAGCAGCGCCGCTATTTCCGCGAACCCGCATCCCACCTCAAGGGACGTCCCACCAAGCGCGACCGCCGGCTGATCGACAAGTCCGGCGCATGAAACCTGCGCCGCCAGGGTACGCAGCCGTGCCCGGTTGTCGCCGCTAGAAGACTATCTCTAAGTTCCGGTTTGACTTTTGCCCCCCGGTAGATAATAGTACGATCGTTCGTATCAATCGATCGCGGGCCGGCATGCGAGTTCGCTCGATCGCCGCTCCGCAATCGCCGGTATTTTCAGCCATCCATTAACTGATTCATTATGCGCAAAGGCGAACTGACCCGAGCCGCCATTCTCGACGTCGCACTCGATCTCGCGAGCCGCGACGGTCTTGAAGGGCTGACCATCGGCCTGCTGGCCGACAAGATGAACATGAGCAAATCCGGCGTGTTCGCCCATTTCGGCTCGCGTGAAGATTTGCAGATCGAAGTGTTGAAGCTTTACCACCGCCATTTCGAGCAGGACGTGTTCTACCCCAGCATGAAGCAGCCGCGCGGCCTGCCGCGCCTGGAGGCGATGTTCGCCAACTGGGTGCGGCGCGTCTCGGTCGAAATCGCCTCCGGCTGCATCTATATCAGCGGCGCGGTGGAGTACGACGACCGGCCCGGGGCGATACGCGAGGAGCTGGCGGAAATGGTCGGCATCTGGCAGGCGGCGCTGCGGCGCTGCGTGCAGCAGGCCATCGATGCCCGCCATCTGCGTCCGAATACCGATCCCGACCAGCTGGTGTACGAGATGTATGGATTGATACTGGCGCTGCATCACGACGCCCGCTTCCTGAAGAAGCCGGGCAGCGTGCACCGCGCCGAAGCCGGATTCGAACGCCTGATTTCCACCTATCGCAATCCCGACGCGCTGCCGCTGGCCGAGGCCGGCGCCGAATCCCAAACCACCGTCGGCAAGCCATCGTAATCGTCAGACCAGGAGACCACCATGCCCCAATACAATCCGCCCCTGCGCGACATGCAATTCGTGCTGCACGAGCTCTTGAAGGTCGAAGACGAGCTGAAGCAGCTCCCCGTGCATGCCGAGGTCGACACCGACATCATCAACCAAGTGCTGGATGAGGGCGGCAAGTTTGCCGCCGAAGTCGTGTTTCCGCTGAACCGCGTCGGCGACCACGAAGGCTGCCGCCTGAACAAGGAAACCCGCGTGGTGCAGACGCCGACGGGCTTTCGCGAGGCGTACCAGAAATACGTCGAGGCCGGCTGGCCCTCGCTGTCCTGCGATCCGGAATTCGGCGGCCAGGGCTTGCCGATCGTGATCAACAACTCCTTCTACGAGATGCTGAATTCGGCCAACCAGGCCTGGACCATGTATCCCGGCCTGTCCCACGGCGCCTATGAATGCCTGCACGAGCACGGGACGCCGGAACAGAAGGCGCTGTACCTGCCCAAGCTGGTGTCGGGCGAATGGACCGGCACCATGTGCCTGACCGAGTCGCACTGCGGCACCGACCTCGGCCTGCTGCGCACCAAGGCCGAGCCGCAGGGCGACGGCTCCTACCGCATCACCGGCGGCAAGATCTTCATCTCCGCTGGCGAGCACGAGATGTCGGCCAACATCATCCATCTGGTGCTGGCGCGCCTGCCGGATGCGCCGGCGGGAACCAAGGGCATCTCGCTGTTCCTGGTGCCGAAATACCTGCCCGACGCCGCCGGCAATCCCGGCGAGCGCAACCCAATCTTCTGCGGCGCGCTGGAAGAGAAGATGGGCATCCACGGCAACTCCACCTGCCAGATGAACCTGGACGGCGCCACCGGCTGGCTGATCGGCGAGCCGAACAAGGGCTTGAACGCAATGTTCGTGATGATGAACGCCGCCCGTCTCGGCGTCGGCATGCAGTCGCTCGGCTTGACCGAGGTCGCCTACCAGAATGCGGTGGCCTACGCGAAGGATCGGGTACAGATGCGCAGCCTGTCCGGTGCGAAGGCGCCCGACAAGCCGGCCGACCCGATCATCGTGCATCCCGACGTGCGCCGCATGCTGCTCACCGCCCGCGCCTTCGCCGAGGGCGGCCGCGCCTTCAGCTCCTACGTGGCGCTGCAGATCGACCGCGAGTTGAACCATCCGGACGAGCAGGTGCGCAAGGACGCCGCCGACGAAGTGGCGCTGCTGACCCCGATCATCAAGGCCTTCCTCACCGACAACGGCTGGATCGCCACTTCGGAAGCGATGCAGGTCTACGGCGGCCATGGCTTCATCGCCGAATGGGGCATGGAGCAGTTCGTGCGCGACGCCCGCATCAACATGATCTACGAAGGCACCAACACCATCCAGTCGCTCGACCTGCTGGGCCGAAAGATCCTGATGGACAACGGCGCCAAGCTGCGCAAGTTCGGCGCCAAGGTGCAGGCCTTCGTCGAAGAGAACGGCACCGACGAGGCGATGTCCGAGTTCGTCACGCCGCTGGCCGACCTGGGCGAGAAGCTCACCAAGCTGACCATGGAAATCGGCATGAAGGCCTTCCAGAATCAGGACGAGGTCGGCGCCGCCGCCGTGCCCTACCTGCGCGTGGCCGGTCATCTGGTGTTCGCTTTCCTGTTCGCGCAGATGGCGAAGATCGCGCTCGAGAAGCAGGACTCCGGTGACGATTTCTACAAGGCCAAGCTGGCGACGGCGCGCTTCTATTTCGCGCGCCTGCTGCCGGAGACGGCGATGCTGATCCGCCAGGCGCGGTCCGGCGCGGCGAATGAGATGGGGATGGCGGAGGCGTGGTTTTGAGCCGCTGCAACTTGAACACTTATTTAAAATTGTAAAGAAAGTCCCCTCCCTTTCAAGCGGAGGGTTAGGGGCGTAGCAGGGGTTTCGCGGAGCACTGCTCCGCGCCTGCGCAGCCAGCAGCGCTTGCAAGCGCTGACGGCTTCGCAGGCGGACAGCATGCTGTCCGGATTACCTGCTGCGCCCCAACCCTCCCCCTGAGGGGGAGGGAGCTTCCTTGATGGGTAAGCGCTAATTCGGTGCCTGCAAACGGAACAATGTTGTAGGTACAGCACGCAGCCCACAAATTCCCTGCTTCGCCCTCAACAAGTGCGAACCAGACAAAGAGGAGATTCCATGTCCAATTTCATCGTCAAGAAAGTCGCCGTGCTCGGCGCCGGCGTGATGGGGGCGCAGATTGCCGCCCATTGCGTCAATGCCCGGGTGCCGGTGGTGCTGTTCGACCTGCCGGCCAGGGAAGGCGCCAAGAACGGCATCGTCCAGCGCGCCATCGATAACCTGAAGAAGCTCAATCCCGCGCCGCTCGGCAACAAGGACGATGCCGCGCTGATCGAGGCTGCCAATTACGAGGACAACCTCGACCTGCTGAAGGGCTGCGACCTGATCATCGAGGCCATCGCCGAGCGCATGGATTGGAAGCACGACCTGTACAAGAAGGTCGCGCCGCACATCGGCCCGAACGCCATCTTCGCGTCGAACACCTCCGGCCTGTCGATCACCGCGCTGTCGGAAGGCTTCGATGCCGACCTGAAATCCCGCTTCTGCGGCGTGCATTTCTTCAATCCGCCGCGCTACATGCACCTGGTGGAGCTGATCCCGACCGCCGCCACCCGCCCCGACATCCTCGACCAGCTGGAAGGCTTCCTCACCACCACGCTCGGCAAGGGGGTGGTGCGGGCCAAGGACACGCCCAACTTCATCGCCAACCGCGTCGGCATCTTCGGCATGCTGGCCACCATCCATGAGGCGGAGAAATTCGGTCTGTCCTACGACGTGGTCGACGACCTGACCGGCGCCCGCCTCGGCCGCGCCAAGTCCGGCACCTTCCGCACCGCCGACGTGGTCGGCCTGGACACCATGGGCCACGTCATCAAGACCATGCAGGACAACCTGGCCGACGACCCCTTCTTCGCGGTCTACAAGACGCCCGATACCCTGGCCAAGCTGATCGGCGCCGGCGCGCTCGGGCAAAAGACCGGCGCCGGCTTCTACAAGAAGGTGGGCAAGGATATCCAGCGCTTCGATCCGGCCAGCGGCAACTACGTCCCGGGCGGCAAGAAGGCGGATGACCTGGTCGGCCGCATCCTGAAGGAAAAGGATCCGGCCAAGCGCATGAAGGCGCTGCACGACTCCACCAATCCGCAGGCGCAATTCCTCTGGTCCATCTTCCGCGACGCCTTCCACTACATCGCGGTCCATCTGGACACCATCGCCGACAATGCGCGCGACGTCGACTTCGCGCTGCGCTGGGGCTTCGGCTGGAAGACCGGCCCCTTCGAGAACTGGCAGGCGGCCGGCTGGCAGCAGGTGGCGACCTGGGTGAAGGAAGACATCGACGCCGGCAAAGCCCTTTGCAACACGCCGCTGCCGGCCTGGGTTTTCGACGGCCGCGACGGCGTGCATACGCCGGAAGGCTCCTGGTCGCCGTCGCGCCAGGCCTACGTGCCGCGCCTGCAGCTGCCGGTGTACCAGCGCCAGGCTTTCCGCGCGCCGCTGCTGGGCGAGGGCGCCGTGGACGGCAGCAAGGGCGGCACCACGGTATTCGAGGATGAATCGGTGCGCATCTGGCACCAGGATGACGGCGTGCTGATCCTGTCGCTCAAGACCAAGATGCACGTGATCGGCCAGGGCGTGATCAATGGCCTGGCAAAGGCGGTGGAGGAAGCGGAGCGCGGCTACCAGGGCCTGGTGATCTGGAGCGCCGATGCGGCCGAAGGGGGCGCCTTCTCAGCCGGCGCCGACCTGCAGTCCATGCTGCCGGTGTTCATGTCGGGCGGCCTGAAGGCGATCGAGCCGGAAGTCGCCAAGCTGCAGCAGGCGCATCAGAACCTGAAGTATGCGAACGTCCCGGTGGTGGCCGCGGTCGCCGGCCTGGCGCTGGGCGGCGGCGCCGAGCTGATGATGCATGCGGCGCGCCGGGTCGCGTCGATCGAGTCCTACATCGGCCTGGTGGAAGTCGGCGTCGGCCTGGTGCCGGCGGGCGGCGGCCTGAAGGAAGCGGCGGTGCGCGCCGCGGCCGATGCCAAGGGCAACGACATCCTGCAGTTCCTGAAGGATTACTTCACCCATGCCGCCACCGCGGCGGTGTCGAAGTCGGCCCTGGAAGCGCAGAAGATGGGCTACCTGAAGCCGGACGACGTCATCGTGTTCAACCCGTACGAGCTGCTGCACGTGGCCAAGAGCCAGGTGCGGGCGCTGGCCGACGCCGGCTATCGTCCGCCGCGCCGCGCGCTGGTGCCGGTGGTGGGCCGCTACGGTCTCGCCACGATCAAGGCCCAACTCGTGAACATGCGCGACGGCGGCTTCATCTCCGCCCACGACTTCAAGCTCGGCAGCATGATCGCCGAGATCGTCAGCGGCGGCGACGTGGATGCCGGCAGCCTGGTGAGCGAGCAGTGGCTGCTCGACCTGGAGCGCAAGGCTTTCATGGAGTTGCTCGGCCATCCCAAGACCCAGGAACGGATCATGGGCATGATGCAGACGGGGAAGCCGGTGCGTAACTAACGTTCGTTCACTCGAAAACGATCTCCCTCCCCTTCAAGGGGAGGGTTGGGGTGGGGATGGGTTTCTGTCGCGAGTAAAGAAAGTTCTCGACGTGCGGAAGAAACCCACCCTCACCCTAGCCCTCCCCCTGAGGGGGAGGGGAAGACAAGGAGCAAGACCATGACTACCCAACTTCAAGACGCCTACATCGTCGCCGCCACCCGCACCCCGATCGGCAAGGCGCCGCGCGGCATGTTCCGCAACGTGCGCCCGGATGATCTGCTGGTGCGCGCCATCCAGTCGGCCGTGGCTCAGGTGCCCAACCTCGATCCGAAGCTGATCGAGGATGCGATCGTCGGCTGCTCGTTCCCCGAGGGGCCGCAGGGACTGAACCTCGGCCGCATGGCGGTGCTGCTGGCAGGCCTGCCGAACAGCGTGGGCGGCGTCACCGTCAACCGCTACTGCGCATCCGGCATCACCGCCGTCGCCATGGCGGCCGACCGTATCCGCGTCGGCCAGGCCGACGTGATGATCGCCGCCGGCGCCGAATCCATGTCCATGGTGCCGATGATGGGCTTCCATCCGTCGATGAACATGGAGATCTTCAAGGATGAGAACATCGGCATGGCTTACGGCATGGGCCTCACCGCCGAGAAGGTGGCGCAGCAGTGGAAGGTGACGCGCGAGGCTCAGGATGCCTTCGCGCTGGAGTCGCATCGCCGCGCCATCGCCGCCCAGCAGGCGGGCGAATTCAAGGATGAGATGACGCCGATCGAGATCATCGAGCGTTCGCCCAACCTGCAGAGCGGCGAGATCGACACGCGCCGCCGCACGGTGGAACTGGACGAAGGCCCGCGCGCCGACAGCAGCATCGAGGCGCTGGCGAAGCTCAAGCCAGTGTTCGCCGCCAAGGGCAGCGTCACCGCCGGCAACAGCTCCCAGACCTCGGACGGCGCCGGCGCGCTGATCCTGGTCAGCGAGCGCATCCTGAAGCAGTTCAATCTGACGCCGCTGGCCCGCTTCGCCTCCTTCGCGGTGCGCGGCGTGCCGCCGGAGATCATGGGCATCGGGCCGAAGGAAGCGATTCCCGCCGCCTGCCGTGCCGCCGGCATCACCCAGGACCAGATCGACTGGTACGAGCTCAATGAAGCCTTCGCCGCGCAGTCGCTGGCGGTGATCAACGACCTCGGCCTCGATCCGGCCAAGGTCAACCCGATGGGCGGCGCCATCGCCCTCGGCCATCCGCTCGGCGCCACCGGCGCGATCCGCTCCGCCACCGTGGTGCATGCGCTGCGCCGCAAGAACCTGAAGTACGGCATGGTGACCATGTGCGTCGGCACCGGCATGGGCGCCGCCGGCATTTTCGAGCGCGTCTGACCATGGCCTGAGCCGCATCCAAGCCGCATGGTTAGCGTCATGCGGCTTTTTTATTCGCGTTCCAGCAGGCACCCAACCATCGACCAAGCATTCAAGAGGAGACAGCATGGACATTCTCAGCAGCCGCAACGGCGGCATCGCCACCATCGAATTCAACCGCCCGGCGAAGAAGAACGCCATCACCGCCAGCATGTACCAGCTGCTGGCCGACGCGGTAACCGAAGCCGAGCGCGACAGTGCGGTGCGCGTGCTGGTCATCACCGGCAAGCCGGAGATCTTCACCGCCGGCAACGACCTGGAAGACTTTCTCAACAACCCGCCCACCATCGGCGGCGACAGCTCGGTGGGCCGCTTCATGCGCGCGCTGAGCGGCTGCACCAAGCCGGTGGTGGCGGCCGTGTCCGGCGCGGCCATCGGCATCGGCACCACGCTGCTGATGCATTGCGACCTGGTCTATGCTGCCGAGAACGCGAAGTTCTCCATGCCCTTTACCCAGCTCGGCCTGTGCCCGGAATTCGCTTCCAGCCTGCTGTTCCCGCAGATCGTCGGCTATCCGCGCGCGGCGGAAAAGCTGATGCTGGGCGAAGCCTTCGGCGCCCGCGAGGCCTACGAGATGGGCTTCGTCAGCCGCGTCCTGCCGGCGGAAGAACTGCCTAGCTTCGCGCAGGCGCAGGCCGCCAGGCTGGCGGCGCTGCCGGCCTCTTCGCTGCGCGCCACCAAGCGCCTGATGCGCGGCGCCGTGCGCGAGGCGATCGATGCCCGCATGGATCAGGAGAGCGCGCATTTCGCGCAAATGCTGGGCGCGCCGGAAGCCAAGGAAGCGTTCCAGGCCTTCTTCGAGAAGCGCAAGCCGGATTTCACCAAATTTGCCTGATGATCAATCCTCGGGCGGCGGCGGAAATAAAAACCGCTGCTATCCGGTGCGATCCGCCCCGCTGGGCTACAATGCCGCCTCGAAGCAAGCCAGACAGCCGCTGGCCATCGTTGATGGCGGGAGGAAGGTCCGGACTCCACAGAGCAGGGTGACGGCTAACGGCCGTCCGCCGAAAGTCCGCAAGGATACAAGGCGAGGAACAGGGCCACAGAGACGAGCGTATTCAGTTACGGTGAAACGCGGTAACCTCCACCTGGAGCAATCTCAAATAGGCACGCGATGATGTTGCTCGCGGAGCGTGCGGGTAGAGAGCTTGAGCCGTGGAGCAATTCACGGCCTAGAGGAATGGCTGTCATAGCGGCCGGGCGCAAGCCCGTCCGCCGTAACAGAATCCGGCCTATCGGCTTGCTTCACCTCATTCCCTTCACATCGTCGATGACGGCTCCGGCCGTCTGATCCGGCGCACCGCATGCCTCTGCGGGGCGAGCGCCGACACGAGCACTTGCAATGCCTCATCCGGTTGCGAATCTCCGCACATGAAGATGTCGAGCGCCGCGTAGCCCAGCTCCGGCCAGGTATGAGCGGAGATGTGCGATTCCGCCAGCAGCAGCACGCCGGTGATGCCGAGCCCGGGGCCGAAGCCATGGAAATGGCTGTGGAGTATCGTTGCGCCGGCCGCCGTGGCGGCTTGCCGAAGCAGGCCGTCGAGCAGTTCCGCGTCGGACAGCTTCTCGGCCGCCACGCCATGCAGGTCTGCCAGAAGATGCATGCCGCAGCCGGTTCCTGTCTGCAGCCCGGATGCCTCTTGCAAGCGGGTTGCCGGATTCATTTGTGGCCGCTCCCGCCCGAACTGCTGCCATAGCCGCCCGTGGAAGACGATGAACTCCAGGCGCTGCCGCCCCGGCTGGCGCTGCCCGGCGTGCCCTTGAGCAGTTCCTGCCAGCTGGCCACCGACGAGACCAGCGAAATCATCAGCGCGTAGATCACGAACTTGACATTCATTCTTTACCCGCCCCGGCCTTGTCGATGACCCATGCCGGCAGGTAGAGCGCCAGGCTCGTGATCAGCAGATAAGCGCTTACCTTGCCGAACGACATCAGCAGCGGAATCAGGTTGACGATCAGGAGCCCGACGATGAAGTATTTCGCGACTCGCCGGGTCGACGACTTGGCCGGCGCCAGCTTGCCTTTGAACTTGTCGCCGAACCATGCCCGCATCTGGAACGCCGGCGCAGGCACCGAGAGGGACCAGGTCAGTTCGTTCGGGCCCAGTTCGGCGGCCAGCGCCTTGCCGGAAAGATTGAATTCGACAATGCGGTCCGTATCGCCCGCCTTCACCTTCCAGTTGAAGGCGCCAGCGGCAAATACCGTCTTTGCGCGGTAATCGGATGCCTTGCGAAAGCGCTGGCCGTTGAGAACGGCCGTGTCGCCGCCGTCCCAGATCGGCCACTCATCCAGCACCCGCGTCTGGAACCAGCCTTCATCGGTTTCGACCAGCCACAGAAAGCCGCGCTGCGGGTTGAACAGAAGATACTCGGTCCACACGACGCCCTCGTCGTCGCTGCGGCGGAGCAGGCCTATCGTTTCGAAGGTCTTGCCGCTGATGCTTGCCTGCTGCCCGAGTTCGATGGCGGTGGTGGCATCGACGGCCGCCATGCGCGTGGCGGTATCGATCACCTCAGCGGTTCTGCTCGTGGTGTCCACCAGCGACCGGCAACTCGGGCAGACCAGCTGGCGGGTAATCCCCGGCACGAACCGGACGCTGCTGCCGCAGGACGGGCAATCCAGCGGCCGCACCCCGCCTTTCAGCTTGCCGGCGCTATCGCGTATGTCGTCCTCGGCGCGCAGCAGCTGGCAGTGGAGGTCGTCCAGGGTGACAGCCTGGCCCGCATAGACCATAGGGATATCGGCATCGGAATAATCGAGCGTCAGAAAGCGGGAGCCGCTGCGGAAATCCGCCACTCTGGCTTGCCAGCCCGCGCCGACGCGGAAAGGAAGCTCGCCTTCGCCCCCGGTGCAGGCGGCGCTTCGTATGTCGGCCGCCAGATACGCCTGTCCGTGGATGATGAAGGTTTTGCCGGGAATCAGTTCATCGAACGCGGGCAGGGCGCCCGCGCCGGCGGTCTCGAAAGTGAGCGTGAACTGGTTCGAGGCATCCGACAGCCAGCCGCAGCGGCCGTCGTTGAACATCACATGCCACTCGTTCCACAGTCCGCCGTCATAGCGCAGCTGGATCCGGCCGATGACGGTGAATTCCGCGCCCTTGAATACGCCGGAGGTGCCGATCTGGATGGGCGAGTAGTCTTCAAGGACGCTGGCCATGCGGCCCATGTCCCTGACCGCATCACCTTCCCGGTGAACGGTTGCCTTGCAGTATTCGCAAACCGCGATCACCGACGCGGCCGAGCGGAACGACAGCGGAGCGCCGCAAGCGGGACAGGAGGCGTTGAACATGGAGCTGCGGCGATTGACCGGCTAGCCGATCAATTGCTGCAGTACCTTCTGCTTCGCAGCATCGTAGTCGCTTTGCGAGATCAGTCCCTTGTCGAGCAGGGCTTTCAGCTTTTCCAGCCTGGCTTCGGGCGGCTCCTGCGCCGCGGGGGCGGCCGGTGCGGCAGGTGCGGCCGGTGCCGCTCCGCCCATGCCCTGCGTCATGGCTTGCCCGATCGCCATGCCGGCGCTGAGCCCGGCGCCGATGCCGGCCACGCCGCCTTCATTCTGGGCGGCAAGCGGAATCGCTTCGGCCGTCTGGAACTTGGTGAAGCCTTCCATCTTGCCGGCGCTCAGGCCGCCCTTCATGCCGGCGCCGATGCGCGCATCCAGCGCCTGCTGCAATTCATCGGGCAGGCTCACCGTGCCGACATTGAATTCGTCGAGCGCCAGCCCGTAGCGGGAAAACGCCAGGCTCAGGTCGCCCTTGACCTGCTGCGCCATGAGGCTCTGGTTGGCCGCCATGTCCAGGAACGGGATGCTCGACGCGCCGAGCGAATTGGCCATGGTGGCGAGCATGATGCCCTGCAGCTGGGCTTCGACCTCGTCGCGGGTGTAGATCTCGCGGGTGCCGCTGACCTCGGTGTAAAAAGCCCTCGGATCGGCGATGCGATAGGAGAACATGCCGAAGGCGCGCAGCCGGATCGCATCGAAATCCTTGTCGCGGATGGTGATCGGCTGCGGCGTGCCCCATTTGCGGCCGGTCTGGATGCGGGTGCTGAAAAAATAGACATCGGCCTTGAAGGGCGACTCGAACAGCCGGCTCCAGTTCTTCAGGTCGGTCAGCAGCGGCAGGGTCCGGGTCGTCAGCGTGTAAGTGCCGGCGCTGAAGACGTCGGCCAGCTTGCCTTCGCTGACGAAGATGGCGACCTGGGAGTCGCGCACGACCAGCGTGGCGCCGTTCTGGATCTCCATGTCCTGCATCGGAAAGCGCCAGGCCAGCACGCCTTCGCTGTCCTCGGTCCATTGGATGACGTCGATGAACTGCTTCTTGATGAAAGAAAAGATGCTCATGGAGATTTCCTTTGGCTTCGGTTCAGGAGATGCAGGCGGCGTTGATGGCGCCGACGGCAAGGGAAGTGACGCCCAGCATGGCGCCGAAGGCCACGTTGTTCGACTCGATATGGTCCTTGGACATGGACAGCATGCGGGCGGCCACGATATACGTCATCAACTGCACCAGCAGCGCCGCGATGGACCAGGCGATGAAGCCTGGTATTGCCGAGGTGTGGAGGATGCAGGAGGCAATGGTGAGGGAAAAGCCGAGCAACGCGCCGCCGAAGGAAAGCGCGGCGGCCACATTGCCTTCGCGAATGAGCTGGATCTCATCGAAGGGCGTCACGCGCGTGTACACCGCAAAGAACAGCACGAGCAGCAGGCCGGAAAGCAGCAGATAGACGATGTAGTTTGCGAATCCAGCCAAGGCTCACCCCCTTGATGAGGCAGGAAACTAGATGGCAATATACAAATGGCAAGGGTCTTTGTCCACCCAACTCATGCGCCATGTGGTTTTCGACGGCGCGGTATGTTGCATGTCGCCAGTTCCGGGGCAGGGGCGGTTGGCACGAAGCTTGGTACCGGCGGCATGCCGGCAATAACAGCTTGTGAGGGCGCAACTGCATGGCCAGGCATATTCTCATCTTCTCCGTCTTCGTCGTTGCCTCCTGCGGCCTTGCCTATGAGCTGATCGCCGGCGCCCTCTCCAGTTATCTCCTGGGCGACTCCATCTTCCAGTTTTCCACCATCATCGGCTGCTACCTGTTTGCCATGGGCATGGGAGCGCACTTTTCGAGGCATGTGCGGGACCAGGATGTGCTGTCGCGCTTCGTCGATCTGGAATTGGCCATCGGACTGATCGGCGGCTTGTCGGCGGCGCTGCTGTTTCTGACCTTCGCCTGGAACGGCGCGCCTTTCCGCATCATGCTGTATCTGCTGGTGTTCTCCATCGGCGCTCTGGTCGGGATGGAAGTGCCGCTGGTGATGCGGGCCCTGAATGCGCGGCAGACGGCTTTCAGCGAGCTGGTCAGCCGGGTGCTCACTTTCGATTATCTCGGCGCCCTGGCGGTCTCGCTGCTCTTTCCGCTGGTGCTGGCGCCGCGGCTGGGCCTGGTGCGTACCGCCTTTCTGTTCGGCATGCTGAATGTCGGCGTGGCGCTCTGGACCATGCGGGTGTTTCGCGCCGAGCTGTCCGGCGTCGTCGGCCGCATGCTGAGGGCAGGGGCGACGGGTTTCGTCCTGCTGCTGGGTTTCGTGCTTTCGGACCGCATGGTGCACTGGGGCGAACGCGGCATGTTCGGCGACGAGATCGTGTACGCCACGTCCACGCCCTACCAGCGCCTGGTCCTCACGCGCTGGAAGGACGATCTGCGGCTCTACATCAACGGCAACCTGCAGTTCTCCTCCCGCGACGAATACCGCTATCACGAAGCGCTGGTGCATCCGGCGCTGGAGCGATTGCCCTGGGCGCGCTCGGCGCTGATCCTGGGCGGCGGCGACGGCCTGGCGCTGCGCGAGGCGCTCAAATACCCGAACATCAAGTCGGCGACGCTGGTGGACCTGGATCCGGCCATGACCGACGCCTTCCGCAACCGCGAGGAACTGGCCGCGCTGAATCAGGGTTCATTGCGCGATCCGCGCGTGACGGTGGTGAATGCCGATGCGGCGCAATGGCTGCAGCAAAACGACACGGTGTTCGATGCCGTCATCGTCGACTTTCCCGATCCATCCAGTTTCGCGCTCGGCAAGCTGTACTCGGTGCCTTTCTATCGCCTGCTGCTCAGGCATGTCGCGGCGAACGGGCTGGTGGTGGTGCAATCCACCTCGCCATTCTTCGCGCCGCATGCCTACTGGACCGTCGATGCCACCCTGCGCGAAGCCGGCCTGCGCACCACGCCCTACCATGCTTATGTGCCTTCCTTCGGCGAGTGGGGATTCATCATCGGCGCGCCGGAGACCGGCCGCGACGCCTACACGCCGCCATCCGGCTACCGCCTGCCGCTGCGCTTCCTGAACGCGGACACCACGCGCGAGATGTTCACCTTCCCGCCCGACATGAAGCGGATCGAAATGCCGCCGAACCGGCTCAACACGCAATCGCTGGTCCATGAGTTCGAGCAGGATTGGCGCAGGTTCATCCGGTGATCAACCGTCGCGTCTTCATGCTCGGCATGGGCGCCGCCGCGGCCGCCAGCGCCGGCGGCTATTGGCGGCTGCGGGAGGCGCCGACCGTGGTGCATGCGCCGGGCAAGTCGGAAGGCCATGCATTGCGCGATCGACGCCGCCTGCCGCCAGCCTCGGAGGTCATCGAAACCGATGTGGTCATCCTCGGTTCCGGCATCGCTGCATTGACGGCGGCATGGAAGCTGAACCGGGAAGGCTGGCGCAACTTCCTGATGATCGACGGGCCGCAGCCTTACGGCAATGCCGCCGCCCTGGATGCGCATGCAGTGCCTTGTCCGACCGGCGCGCATTATCTGCCCCTGCCGGGACCGGAATTGATCCATGTGCGGGAAATCCTGCGCGACCTCGGCGTGCTGCTGCACGGGATGGCCAACGAGCAGCCGGTCTACGACGAACGCTACCTTCTCCATGCGCCCGAGGAGCGCCTGCTGTTCAATGGACGCTGGCAGGAAGGCATCCTGCCGAAGGAAGGCGTGCCGCAAGCCGAACTGGAAGAGCATGCGCGCTTTTTCCGGCTGGTCGAGCAGGGGAAGGCGGCGAAGGGAATGGATGGCAGGCCGGCCTTCGCCTTCCCGATGGCGAATTCATCGATGGATGCTTCCTGGCGCGCGCTCGACCGGTTGAGCATGAAGGCATGGCTCGACGAGCGCGGCTTCCGTTCGCCGACCCTGCACTGGTATGTGGACTACTGCTGCCGCGACGATTACGGGGCGGCCTACGGACAGGTATCCGCCTGGGCCGGCATGCATTATTTCTGCAGCCGGCATGGCCGCGCGCAAAATGCCGCCGACGGGGCATGGCTGACCTGGCCCGAGGGTCTGCATTTCCTTGCTGCCGGGCTCGATCGCGCTGCCGGAGCGCGCCGGCGGCCCGGCATGGCCTGGGAACTGTCCGAGCGCGGCCGCGGCGTCGAGGTGCTGTGCGCGGAATTGGCCGATGGCCGGCCGAAAAGCTTTCTGATCAAGGCAAGGAGGGCGATTTGCGCCATGCCCCTGCATGTCGCCGCCGGCATCATGCCAGGCCTGCAAAGCTACGGCTTCGATGCGGCGCTGCATCTGCCGAGCCATGCGCCATGGATGGTGGCGAATTTTTTGATGAACCAGTTTCCCGAGGAGTTGCCGGCCGCGCCGCTATCCTGGGACAACGTCGTGTTCGGCGGCCGCGGCCTGGGATATGTGGTGTCCACCCATCAAGACATTCGGGTGTCGCCGCCGGCGAAATTCGTCTTCAGCGCCTATCACGCTTTCGGCGGTCAGCCCCCCGGACAGGTCAGGCGCTGGATGGAAAGCGCTGCGGCTGCCGAATTGCTGGACGTGGCCGGAGCCGATCTGCGCGCCGCCTATGGTTCGCGGCTCGCCGGGTGCGTGGAAAGGGTGGATATCACCTTGCGCGGCCATGCCATGGCTTGTCCAGGCGTCGGCTTTTTGGGCAATGCCGGCTTGCGGGCGTTGCGCGCTGCGGACGGCCCGGTGCTTTTCGCCCATGCCGACCTCAGCGGCTTTTCCGTCTTCGAGGAGGCATCCTGGTGGGGGTACCAGGCTGCCGTGCGCCTGCTTGCCGCATAGAAGAAATTGCCGGCCGGCACGGCCGTCCGGCTGGCCGGCGCGCAAGCGGGTTTGCTTGCGGCGGCTCAAGCGCTCCGATTCCCCACGCAGTAAAGTGAAGTCCCTCGAGCCTGCTGGCCGTGGGAAGGAACAGGCGCAGCGATGGATAGCCGTTCCGAAATAGCGGCCTTACGGCGGCCGCCACTTCGGCCGGTAATTCGGAACAGCCCTCGGCTGCGGGCATTCCTTCCCACGACCAGCCGGCTTGAACCCGGACACCGCAAACGAAAACGCCACCCTCGGGTGGCGTTTTTCATTTCAGCTGCCTCAGCCTTTCGGCTGGCCCGATCAGGCCGGGTACAGGCGGGCTTTTTCCTGGTCTTCGCTGGCATTGCCGCGGGCGGCACGGGTGGCCTTGCCTGCCTTGGCGGGAGCAGTCACGGCATGGGTAGCTTCGCCGCTGTTGGCGGACAGTTCCGCGGGGTTGCTGGCATAGGCCTCGTTCAGCTCGGCGCGCACTTCGGCGCGGGTCTTGCCGAAGGGGACGTTCGACGCCGCGGCGGGGAATTCACCACTCAGGGCACCGATCGCTGCCGGGTTCTGGGCGTAGGTCTGGGCCAGTTCGGCGCGCACTTCGTCACGGGTCTTGGCTTGGCCGGCATCTGCGGCAACGGCGGAACCAGCAAGGGCAAACAGGGCAACGGTGGCAAGGGCACGGAGTTTCATGTTGTTCTTCCTTTACTCAACGGTTTTAGGGATGCCGGGATGTCGGCTTCGCGGGCGGTTGCGCCTCATCGATGAAGCACAGTGTAGTGTTTCTCCCGCCGGTGAAAAACCGCGTCTTTGGAAATGCATTATTCCTAAAAGTGGAAATATATGCGTTTTTGGCAAGGCTGACCGGCAGCGATGCCTGTTGGGCATGTCGTTCTCGAGGGGCGCTTGCCCGGGCACTGAACGCTTTCGCGCAAATCCAACGGCCCTTACCTGACCGAAGTCATGCCTCGTGATTTATCGAAGGAAACAAAACACATGTGTATATCTCAGAGGAAACCTTCAGAATGTTTCCTAAGTGCTTAATAATTCACGGAAATCATGTTTTGTGTTGCACTAACGAAATCTCCTAAGTCATTGACTTCATTGGAAAAAATAGCATTTTTCCCATGGGATATTACTTGACCGCAAAAGGTGCATCCTCTAAAGTGGGTGGCGGTGTGAAAAAGTGTGGTTTTGTGGGAAAAATTACCACGCAAAGCCGCAAGCAAACCAACCATAACCTACGTCAGGGCAGGGTTCTCCAAAGTGTTCCAGGGCGCGTCAGCACTGAATCTCGATGCCAAAGGGCGGATGACCATCCCGTCCAAGCATCGTGACGCCCTGACCGTCCAATGTGAAGGCCGCATCACCTTGACCAAGCATCCGCATGGCTGCCTGCTGTTCTTCCCGCGCCCGGTATGGGAAGTGCATCGCGAGCAGATCGCCGCGTGGCCGATGTCGGCACGCGCCTGGCAGCGGATTTTCCTGGGCAATGCCTGCGATGTCGAAATGGATTCCGCCGGCCGCATCCTGATCGCTCCCGAACTGCGCAGCGCAGTCGGTCTGAAGCGCGATGTGATGCTGCTCGGCATGGGGAGCCATTTCGAGATCTGGGATGCGGACAAGCTGGCCGAGAACGAAGCTGCAGCCGTGGCCAACGGCATGCCCGACGTACTGAACGATTTTTCCTTCTGACGCACGAGATGAGCAACCAGGAAGCGGTGCCCGCAGGTCAGCACCGGACAGTGCTGTTGGAAGAGGCGGTGGATGCGCTGGCGATCGAAGGCGCGCGCGCCGACGGCGTCTACGTCGACGGCACTTTCGGCCGGGGCGGCCACAGCCGCCTGCTCCTGCAGCGGCTCGGGCCGCGCGGACGGCTGATCGCCTTCGACAAGGACCCGCAGGCGATCGCCACCGCCCAGGAAGTGAAGGATGCGCGTTTCGAGATCGTGCACGACAGCTTCGCCACCATGGCGCAGGCCTTGTCGGCGCGGGGCGTGACGCAGGTGGACGGCGTGCTGCTCGACCTCGGCATTTCATCGCCGCAGGTGGACGACCCGGCGCGGGGCTTCAGCTTCCGCCATGACGGTCCGCTCGACATGCGCATGGACACCACGCGCGGCCTGTCGGCGGCGGAGTGGCTGGCAACGGAAACTGTTGAAAACATCGGAAAGGTGATCAGGGACTATGGGGAAGAACGGTTTGCTTTTCAGATTGCAAAGGCGATTGCAGCTCGCAGGGCAGTCGAGCCAATTTCAACCACACGACAGCTTGCCGATCTCGTGGCAGGCGCCGTCAAAACCCGTGAAAAAAACAAGGATCCGGCCACTCGCACCTTTCAGGCTGTCCGTATTCACATCAATCAGGAACTTGAAGCACTCGAGATAGGGCTCGACGCCGCCGTGGAGCGCCTGGCCATGCACGGGAGGTTGGCTGTGATCAGCTTTCACTCGCTGGAAGACCGCATCGTCAAGCGTTTCCTGGCTGCCCGCGCCACCGTGCAGCAGCCGGACCGCCGCCTGCCCATCCGAGCCGCCGACCTGCCGCAACCCGATCTCAAGCTGATCAGCAAGATGAAACCTTCAGACGCCGAAATCGCCGCCAATCCGCGCGCCCGCTCCGCCATCATGCGCGTGGCGGAACGCATCGGCGCGCGCGCCAACGGAGGCGCGCGATGAGCGGCAAGCTGAGCTTCCTGCTGACGGCCGGCGTGGTCGGCTGCGCCCTGTCGCTGGTGAATGCCCAATACCAGGCGCGCCAGCTGTTCATCGAGCTGGAGCGCGCCCAGGCTGCCGCCAAGCAGCTCGACCTGGAATGGGCGCAGCTGCAGCTGGACCAATCCACCCTGGGCAAAAATGCGCGCATCGAGGCCAGCGCCCGGCGCGATCTGACCATGGTGCCGGTAACGCCCGCCCGCACCCAGTACCTGACCCTGGGAGAGGTCAAATAATGCGCCCCACCTCCCGCACCGCCGCCGGCCGCGGCGTCCAGTTCAGCGCCAGCCCGGTGCTGGCCCTCAAGCTGCCGGTATGGCGCTCGCGCCTGGTGCTGTTTGCCCTGTTCAGCGCTTTCGTGGCGCTGATCGGCCGTGCCCTCTGGCTGCAGGGCTTGTCCAAGGAATTCCTGCAGAAGCAGGGCGCCTCGCGCTATGCCCGCACCCTGGAGCTGCCCGCCACCCGCGGCCGCATCACCGACCGCAACGGCCAGGTCCTGGCTTCCTCCCTGCCGGTGAAGGCGATCTGGGCCATTCCGGAAGACGTGCTGGAGGCGCCGGCGGAAAAGATCCGGGCGCTCGCCAAGCTGCTGGAGATGAGCGAAGCCGACCTGCGCAAGAAGCTGGATTCTGACCGCACCTTCGTCTACCTCAAGCGCCAGGTGGAGCAGGAGACGGTCGATGCCATCCTCAAGCTCGGCATCGCCGGCATCGAGACCCGCAAGGAGTACAAGCGCTTCTATCCCGAAGGCGAAGCCATGGCGCACATCGTCGGCTTCACCAACGTGGAGGACGCCGGCCAGGAAGGCATGGAGCTGGCGTTTCAAAAGGATCTGGCCGGCACCGTCGGCAGCCGCCGCGTCATCAAGGACCGCCTCGGCCGCATCGTCGAGGACATCGGCTCCATCCGCGAGCCGCGCGACGGCAAGGACCTGACCCTGTCCATCGACAGCAAGCTGCAATACATCGCATTCAGCCATCTGAAGGAAGCGGTGGAGAAGCACAAGGCCAAGGCGGCCGGCGCGGTGGTGCTGGACGTGAAGACCGGCGAAGTGCTGGCCCTGGTGAACCTGCCGACCTACAACCCGAACAACCGCTCCATCCTGACCGGCGCCCAGCTGCGCAACCGGGTGCTGACCGATACCTTCGAGCCCGGCTCGACGCTCAAGCCCTTCACCGTCGCTTTGGCGATGGAGACCAAGCGGGTCACGCCCAATACGGTGATCCAGACCGCGCCCGGCAAGATGACCATCGGCACCGCCACCATCGGCGACGCCCATCCGCACGGCGCGCTCACGGTGGCCCAGGTGATCGAGAAATCCTCCAACGTCGGCACTGCCAAGATGGCGCTGCAGATGCAGCCGCAGGAAATGTGGGATCTGTTCACCACCGTCGGTTTCGGCCAGCAGCCCAAGCTCGGCTTCCCGGGCGCAGTCGCGGGCCGGGTGCGTCCGGCGAAGTCCTGGCGTCCCATCGAGCAGGCGACCATGAGCTACGGCCACGGCATTTCCGTGTCGCTGATCCAGCTGGCGCATTCCTACATGATCTTCGCCCGCGACGGCGACATCATTCCGCTCTCCTTCAGGAAGCTGAACGAGCCGCCGGTCGGGCAGCGGGTGATCAGCCCGAAAACCGCGCAGGACATGCGCGCCATGCTCGAAACCGTCACCGGCCCGGGCGGCACCGCGCCCAAGGCGCAGATTCCGGGCTACCGCGTCGGCGGCAAGACCGGCACCGCCTACAAGCTGGTCAACGGCCGCTACGCCAGCAAGTACGTCGCTTCCTTCGTCGGCCTGGCGCCGGTGTCGAACCCGCGCATCATCGTCGCCGTCATGGTCGACGAGCCGACCGGCGCCCACTACGGCGGCGAAGTGGCGGCCCCGGTGTTCGCCTCGGTCTCCGCCAACGTGCTGCGGGCGATGAACGTGACCCCGGATTCCTCCGTCACCAACATCATCATCCCCAAGGATGCGGTGCAGGAGAGCCTGTGACCAACGACGCCATGGACCTCGCCGACATCCTCGACTGGCTGCGCCGCGAAGCGCCGAACGCCCAGCTGGCGTCCGATTCGCGCGCGGTGAAGCCGGGCGATGCCTTCCTTGCCTATCCCGGCGACAGCGCCGATGGCCGCGCCTACATCGCCGGCGCCATCGAGCGCGGCGCCGCCGTGGTGGTGCACGAGTCCGCCGGCTTTGCGTGGGATGCGGCATGGAACGTGCCGCATCTGGCGATTGCCGACCTCAAGCGCCGCGCCGGCGACATCGCCGCCGCCTACTACGGCCGACCGGATGCGCAGATGCTGACCATCGGCGTCACCGGCACCAACGGCAAGACTTCCTGCACCCAGTGGCTGGGCAAGGCGCTGTCGGCGCTCGGCCAGCCGGTGGCGGTGATCGGCACCCTCGGCGTCGGCCTGTACAAGAAAGGCGCGGCCGGACAGTTTCAGAGCACCGGCTACACCACGCCGGACGCGGTACTGCTGCAGCGCCAGCTGGCGCAATTGAAGGACGCCGGCGCGCAGGCGCTGGCGATCGAGGCGTCCTCGATCGGCCTGCACCAGGGCCGCCTGAACGGCATGCATTTCGATATCGCGCTGTTCACCAATTTCACCCGCGACCATCTCGATTACCACGGCGACATGGCGGCCTATGAGGATGCCAAGCGCATGCTGTTCGACTGGCCCGGCCTGAAGCATGCGGTGCTGAACCTGGACGACGCGATGGGCCTGCGCCTGGCCGATTACCTGAAGCGGGCGCGGTCTGAAGTCAACCTGATCGGCTATGCCGCCAACGAGGTGAAATTCGACGGCATGCTGCTGCGCGCCGCCGACATCCGGGCCGCGCACGAGGGTACGGTGTTCCACCTGCATACCCCGGCCGGCACGGCCCAGGTCAAGCTCAATCTGGTCGGCGCCTTCAATGTCAGCAATGTGCTCGGCATCGTCGGCGTCATGCTCGCCAACGAGATCGGATTGCCGGCGGCGATCAATGCGGTCGAAAGCCTGACCCCGGTGCCGGGACGCATGCAGCAGCTCGGCGGCAAGGATGCGCCGCTGGTGGTGATCGATTACGCCCACACGCCGGATGCGCTGGAAAAGACGTTGTCCGCGCTGCGCCAGGTGGCGCGCGACCGCAACGGCAAGCTGTGGTGCCTGTTCGGCTGCGGCGGCGACCGCGATCCCGGCAAGCGGCCGCAGATGGGTGCCACCGCCGAAGCCGCTGACGAAATCGTGCTGACCAGCGACAACCCGCGCAGCGAGGAGCCGAACGCCATCCTGGCCCAGATCAGGGATGGCATCGCCGCGGAACGCCGGCCGGCGGTGCAGGTGATCGAGGACCGCGCCACCGCCATCCTGTGGACGGTGCGCCATGCGGCCCGCGCCGACGTGGTGCTGCTGGCGGGGAAGGGCCATGAAACCTATCAGGAGATCAAGGGCAAGAAGCTGCCCTTCCTGGATGCCGACCATGCCGCGCTGGCGCTGGCTTCGCGTGCAACGATGAAAGGATCGAGCTGATGAAATCATCGCTTGCCGAACTGCAGCCCCATATCGCCGGCGCCGCCATGACGGCCGATGCCGCCTTCGAGGGCGTGTCCACCGACAGCCGCACGGCGGCCGCCGGCAGCCTGTTCGTCGCCCTGCGCGGCGAGCGCTTCGATGCCCACGACTTCCTCGACGAGGTGGTGGCGCGCGGCGTCGCCGCGGTGGTGGTCGACCGCCCCATGCCCGGCCTGAAGGCGCCGGCCCTGGTGGTGCCCGACACCCGCGCCGCGCTGGGCCGCATCGCCGCCTTCTGGCGCGGCCGCTTCGACCTGCCGGTGATCGGCGTCACCGGCAGCAACGGCAAGACCACGGTCAAGGAAATGATCGCTTCCATCCTGGCGGCGCATTTCGGCGCCGACCATTGTCTCGCCACCCGCGGCAACCTGAACAACGACATCGGCGTGCCGCTCACGCTGTTCCGCCTGCAGCCCGCGTGCCGCGCCGCCGTCATCGAGCTCGGCATGAATCATCCGGGCGAGATCGCGCAGCTGGCGGCGATGGCTTGGCCGACCGTCGGCCTGGTCAACAATGCGCAGCGCGAGCACCAGGAATTCATGGCCAGCGTGGAAGCGGTGGCCGAGGAAAACGGCGCGGTGATCCGCGCGCTCGGCAGTCAAGGCGTGGCGGTCTATCCGGCGGATGACACCTATGCAAGCCTGTGGCGCGGCTATGCCGCCGAGCGCGGCTGCCGCAGCCTGACCTTCGGACTGAGCCCCGATGCCGACATCAATTGCACCTACGCAGCGAACGATTTCGGCAGCGACCTGTCCATCACGGCCAACGGTGTGCGCTTCGGCGTAAGGCTGTCGGCGGCGGGCGAGCACAACGTGCGCAACGCCCTTGCCGCAACGGCATGCACGCTTGCCATCGGCGTGCCGACACAGTCCATCGTGCGCGGCCTGGAAGCCTTCGCCCCGGTGAACGGCCGGCTGCAGCGCAAGCAGGCCAGGAGCGGCGCCCTGGTGATCGACGATACCTACAACGCCAATCCGGATTCGGTGCGGGCGGCCATCGACGTCCTTGCCAGGGCGATCACGCCGCGGCAGCTGGTGCTCGGCGACATGGGCGAAGTCGGCGACCAGGGCCCGCAGTTCCACCGCGAGATCGGCGCCTATGCGAAAGCGCAGGGCATCGAGCGGCTGCTGACCCTAGGCGAGCTGGCCGCCGATGCGGCTGACGCCTTCGGCGCGGGCGCAGAACATTTCGCCGATATCGATGCGATCGGCAAGGCGGCGGAGCAGTTCGCCGTCGCAGGAACCACGACCCTGGTGAAGGGCTCGCGCTTCATGAAAATGGAGCGCGTGGTCAAGCGCCTGGTCGAGGAAGCAACACCCCAACACGTACAGGAAGTTCATTAAATGCTGCTCTGGCTGGCACAATATTTTCAACAGGACGTCGGAGCGCTGCGGGTGTTCGGCTTCATCACCTTCCGCGCCGTCTTCGCCACCCTGACCGCGCTTGCCATCGGCCTGATCTTCGGGCCGGCAGTGATCCGCATGCTGACCCGGCTGAAGGTCGGCCAGGCGGTCCGCACCAACGGTCCGCAGACCCATCTCGTCAAGACCGGCACCCCGACCATGGGTGGCGCGCTGATCCTGCTTGCCATCGCCATTTCGACTTTGCTCTGGGCCGACTGGAGCAACCGCTTCACCTGGGTGGTGCTGATGGTGACGCTCGGCTTCGGCGCCATCGGCTGGGTGGATGACTACCGCAAGGTGGTGTATAAGAACCCGGACGGCATGTCTTCCCGCGAGAAGTACTTCTGGCAGTCGCTGATCGGCATCGTCGCTGCGATCTACCTGGCGTTCTCGGTGTCGGCGCCGACCAACACCAAGGTCTGGCAGCTGTTCCTGGCCTGGGTGCAGTCGGGCTTCAACATCGACCTGCCGCCGAAGGCCGACCTGATCGTGCCCTTCTTCAAGACGATTTCCTATCCGCTCGGCGTGTGGGGCTTCATCGGCCTGACCTACCTCGTCATCGTCGGCTCCAGCAACGCGGTGAACCTGACCGACGGCCTGGACGGCCTGGCGATCATGCCGACCGTGCTGGTCGGCAGCGCCCTCGGCCTGATCGCCTACCTCACCGGCAGCACGGTGTACGCGAAATACCTGTTCATCCCCTACATCCCGGGCGCGGCGGAACTGATCGTGTTCTGCGGCGCGCTGGCCGGCGCCGGACTCGCCTTCCTCTGGTTCAATGCCCATCCGGCCCAGGTCTTCATGGGCGACGTCGGCGCCCTGGCGCTGGGCGGCGCGCTCGGCACCATCGCAGTCATCGTGCGCCAGGAGATCGTGCTGTTCATCATGGGCGGCATCTTTGTGGTGGAAACCCTGTCGGTGATGCTGCAGGTGAGCTACTTCAAGTACACCAAGAAGCGCTATGGCGTCGGCCGCCGCATCCTGCTGATGGCGCCGCTGCACCACCATTTCGAACAAAAGGGCTGGAAGGAAACGCAGGTGGTCGTGCGTTTCTGGATCGTCACCATGATGCTGGTCTTGTTTGGACTCTCGACCCTGAAGCTGCGCTGATGAACTACCAAGGCAAACACGTTCTCGTCCTCGGGCTCGGCGAATCCGGCCTGGCGATGGCGCTCTGGCTGGCCCGTTGCGGCGCCGGCCTGCGCGTGGCCGACACGCGCGAGGCGCCGCAGCGCCTGGACGCGCTGAAGGCTGCCGTGCCGCAGGCGGAGTTCCGCGCCGGCGCATTCGACGCCGCGCTGCTCGACGGGATCGATTTCATCGCCGTCAGCCCGGGCCTGGCGCCGGAGCGCGAACTGGCGGAGCTGTTGCCGGCCGCCCGCGAGAAGGGCATCCCGGTATGGGGCGAGATCGAATTGTTTGCCCAGGCGCTGAGCGCGCTGCGCGAAGCGCAGGGCTATCAGCCGAAAGTGATCGCCATCACCGGCACCAACGGCAAGACCACCGTCACCAGCCTGACCGGCCTGCTGTGCCGCCGCGCCGGCCTGACGGTGCAGGTGGCGGGCAACATCAGTCCGGCGGCGCTGGACGTGCTGCGCGCCGCGCTTGACGAAGGCAGCCTGCCCCAGGTCTGGGTGCTGGAACTTTCCAGCTTCCAGCTGTTCGCTACCGACAGCCTGCAGGCCGACGCCGCCACCGTGCTCAACCTTACCCAGGATCACCTCGACTGGCATGGCGACATGAAGGCCTATGCCGACGCCAAGGCCCGCATCTTCGGCAAGGACACAGTGCGGGTGCTGAACCGCGACGATGCCCTGGTCATGGCCATGGCCGCATCGGGCGCGCGCCAGATCACCTTCGGCGCCGGCGAACCGGGCCAGCCCGACTGCTTCGGCCTGGCGGAAGAAAACGAGATGCACTGGCTGTCGCTGGCAGTGCCGCTGGAAGAGGGCGAGAAGCGCCGCCGCCGCAAGGACAGCAGCAACGAAGTGGCGGTGATGGTCAATCGCCTGATGCCGGCCGACGCGCTGAAGATTCGCGGCCGCCACAATGCGCTCAATGCGCTGGCGGCGCTGGCCCTGTGCCGCGCCGTCGGCCTGCCGCTGGCGCCGCTGTTGCATGGCTTGCGCGAGTACCAGGGCGAGCCGCACCGGGTGGAATTGGTGGCCAACGTCGGCGGCGTCGATTACTACGATGACAGCAAGGGCACCAACGTCGGCGCCACCGTCGCCGCCCTGGTCGGGCTCGGTTCCATGCAGCATGGCGGCAGCCGGCTGCTGCTGATCGCCGGCGGCGACGGCAAGGGCCAGGATTTTGCGCCGCTGGCGGAGCCGGTCGCCCGCCATGCCCGCGCCGTGCTGTTGATCGGCCGCGACGCCGGCGCCATCCGCGCCGCGGTGCAGGATGCCGGTGTCGAGCTCATCGATTGTCCGACGCTGGAAGCGGCGGTGGAGAAAGCAGCCGCCCTGGCCCAGCCGGGCGACGCGGTTCTGCTGTCCCCGGCCTGCGCCAGCCTCGACATGTTCCGCAACTACGCCCATCGCGCCGAAGTGTTCGTTGCAGCGGTGCGCGAGGCGGCCCTGGCCCGCGGCGAGGTGATCGCATGAAATTCGCCCTGCCATTCTTTTCATCCGATGCCGCGCCGCGCCCGGCGCAGGTGCAGCGTTCGCGCATGATGGAGTACGACCAGCCGCTGGTGTGGGTCGTGGTGCTGCTCATGCTGTTCGGCATGGTGATGGTGTATTCGGCCTCGATCGCGCTGCCGGATTCGCCGAAGTATGCCGCCTACCGGAATTCTCATTTCCTGGTGCGGCAGGCGGCATTCATCGGCACCTCGCTGGTGGCCGGGCTGGTGGCTTTCCGCATTCCGGTGAAGACCTGGCAGCGCTGGGCTCCCTATCTGTTCGTCGGCACCCTGGTGCTGCTGGTGCTGGTGCTGGTGCCCGGCATCGGCAAGGGCGTCAACGGCGCCAAGCGCTGGCTGTCGTTCAAGGTGTTCAACCTGCAGCCGTCCGAGATGATGAAATTGTTCGTGGTGCTGTACGCCGCCGACTACACCGTGCGCAAGCAGCAGTACATGCACAAGCTCACCAAGGGCTTCATGCCGATGACGGCGGCGATCGGCTTCGTCGGCCTGCTGCTGCTGCTCGAACCCGACCTCGGCGCCTTCGGCGTCATCGTCTGCATCGCCATGGGCATCCTGTTCCTCGGCGGGATCAACGGCATCTGGTTCGGCGGCATCGGCGCCACCCTGGTCGGCATCTTCACCCTGGTGATCGTGCTGTCGCCCTGGCGCCGCGAGCGCATCTTCGCCTATCTCAATCCCTGGGAAGAACAGAACGCGCTCGGCAAGGCATACCAGCTGTCGCATTCGCTGATCGCCTTCGGCCGCGGCGAGCTGTTTGGCGTCGGCCTCGGCGCCAGCGTGGAAAAGCTGCACTACCTGCCGGAGGCCCATACCGACTTCCTGCTGGCGGTGATCGGCGAGGAACTCGGCTTCGTCGGCGTGTTCGTGGTGATCCTCATGTTCTACTGGATCGTCAAGCGCGCCTTCGAAATCGGCCGCCAGGCGATCGCCATCGACCAGACCTTCGCCGGCCTGGCCGCCAAGGGCATCGGCATCTGGATCGGCGTGCAGACCTTCATCAACATGGGCGTGAACCTCGGCCTGCTGCCGACCAAGGGCCTGACCCTGCCGCTGATGAGCTATGGCGGCTCGGGGGTGCTGCTTAATTGCGTCGGACTGGCGATGTTGCTAAGAATTGACTACGAAAATCGTGTGCTCATGCGCGGAGGCCGCGTATGAAAAGGCTGCTCATCATGGCGGCCGGCACCGGCGGGCATATCTTCCCCGGGCTGGCGATCGCCCGCACCATGCAGGAGCGCGGCTGGGAAGTGTCCTGGCTCGGTACCCAGCATGGCATGGAGCAAGACATCGTGCCGAAGCACGGCGTGCCGATGGATGCGATCGACTTCGCCGGCCTGCGCGGCAAAGGCATGGCGCATACCGTGCGCGGCGTGTTCCGCATGGCAGGCGGCCTGGCGAAGTGCTTTTCCATCATCGGCCGGCGCCGGCCGGACGTGGTGCTCGGCATGGGCGGCTACGTCACCGTTCCTGGCGGGCTGATGGCGCGCCTGCGCGGCAAACCGCTGGTGCTGGTGAATGCCGACGCCGGCCTGCTGCTGTCCAACAAGACCCTGGCGCCGCTGGCGAGCAAGGTGCTGTTTGGATTCCCGGCCGATTTCGGCGCCGCTGCCGGCAAGGCGGTGGTATCGGGCAACCCGGTGCGTGCCGAGATCCTGGCCTTGCCGGAACCGGCGCAGCGCTATGCCGGCCGCAGCGGTCCGCTGCGCCTGCTGGTGGTCGGCGGCAGCCTCGGTGCCAAGGTGCTCAACGAATCGGTGCCGGCGGCGCTGGCATTGCTGCCGAAGGAAGCGCGGCCGGTGGTCACCCACCAGTCCGGCAAGCAGCACATCGACGCGCTGCGCGCCGCCTATGCGCAGGCCGGCGTGGACGCGGAAGTGGTCGACTTCATCAATGACATGCCGCGCCGCTATGCCGAGGCCGACCTGGTGATCTGCCGCTCCGGCGCCATCACCGTGTCCGAGCTCACCGCAGCGGGCGTGGCGAGCGTGCTGGTGCCTTTCATCGCCTCCACCACCTCGCACCAGCGCGACAATGCGCAATGGATGGCGGCGCAGCAGGCGGGCATCCACCTGCCGCAGGGCGAGCTGAGCGCGCAGCGCCTGGCGCAGCTCCTGCAAACCATGACGCGCGAATCCTGCCGCGCCATGGCCGAAGCGGCTTACCGCCTCGGCCGGCGCCAGGCCAACGACGCGATTGCAACCGTTCTGGAAGAAGTCAGCAACACATGAAACACAAGGTCAAGAACATCCATTTCGTCGGCATCGGCGGCTCGGGCATGAGCGGCATCGCGGAGGTGCTGCTCAACCTCGGCTACAAGGTGTCCGGCTCCGACCTCGGCAGCAATGCCGCCACCCTGCGCCTGCGCGAGCTCGGCGCCAAGGTGACCGTCGGTCATGCCGCCGCAAACATCGAAGGCGCGGATGCCATCGTCACCTCCACCGCGGTGCGCGGCGACAATCCGGAAGTGGTGGCGGCGCGCGCCAAGCGCATTCCCATCGTGCCGCGCGCCATGATGCTGGCCGAGCTGATGCGCCTGAAGCAGGGCATCGCCATCGCCGGCACCCACGGCAAGACCACCACCACCAGCCTGGTTTCCTGCGTGCTGGCCCAGGGCGGGCTGGACCCGACCTTCGTCATCGGCGGACGCCTCAACAGCGCCGGCGCCAATGCCAAGCTCGGCGCCGGCGACTTCATCGTCGCCGAGGCGGACGAGTCGGACGCTTCCTTTCTCAACCTGTCGCCGGTGATCGAGGTCATCACCAACATCGACGCCGACCACATGGACACCTATGACCACAGCTTCGCCAAGCTGAAGCAGGCGTTCATCGAGTTCACCCAGCGCCTGCCCTTCTACGGCGTGGCCATCATCTGCATCGACGATGCCAACGTGCGCGAGATCATGCCCTTCATCTCCAAGCCGATCATCACCTACGGCTTCCATGCCGAAGCCCAGGTGCGGGCGGTGGATGCGAGGGCAGTCGACAGCCACATGCATTTCACCGTGCTGCAGGAAGGCTATGCGCCGCTCGAGGTGAAACTGCACCAGCCGGGCATGCACAACGTGCAGAACGCCTGCGCGGCCATTGCCATCGCGCGCGAGCTCGGCATCGACGACTGCGCCACCCAGAAGGCGCTGGATGAATTCACCGGCGTCGGCCGCCGCTTCAGCCGCTACGGCGAGGTGGCGCTCAAGGATGGCGGCTCCTTCACCCTGGTGGACGACTACGGCCACCACCCGGTGGAGACCGCCGCCACCCTGGCCGCCGCCCGCGGCGCCTTCCCGGGCCGCCGCATCGTGCTGGCCTTCCAGCCGCACCGCTATACCCGCACCCGCGACCTGTTCGAGGATTTCGTGAAGGTGCTGTCGAGCGCCGACGCGCTGGTGCTGGCCGAGGTGTATGCCGCCGGCGAGCAGCCCATCGTCGCCGCCGATGGCCGCGCGCTGGCGCATGCGCTGCGCGTTGTCGGCAAAGTGGAGCCGATCTTCGTTGAAGACATCAACGACATGCCGCAGACCATCCTCGACATGGCGCGCGACGGCGATGTCGTCATCACCATGGGCGCCGGCTCGATCAGCGGCGTTCCCGGCAAGCTGGCAGGAAAGCATTGAGAAGCGAATGACCATGAAAAACCAATTCGGAAAAGTCGGTGTGCTGTTCGGCGGTCGTTCCGCCGAGCGCGAGGTATCGCTGATGTCGGGCAAGGGCGTGCTGCAGGCGCTGCGCGCCAAGGGCATCGACGCCCACGGCTTCGATCCGGCCGAGCGCAGCCTGGGCGACCTGGCGGCGGAGAAGTTCGACCGCGTGTTCATCGCGCTGCATGGCCGATACGGCGAGGACGGCACCCTGCAGGGCGTGCTGGAACAGCTCGGCGTGCCCTACACCGGCTCCGGCGTGATGGCGTCGTCGATCGGCATGGACAAGGTCATGACGAAGCGCATCTGGAGCAGCCACGATCTGCCGACGCCGCGCTTCGAAGTGCTGGATGCGGCCGGCACCTCGGCCGACGACCTGCGCCGCGTCGCCGCCGAACTCGGGCTGCCGCTGATGCTGAAGGCGCCGCACGAGGGCTCCACCATCGGCATCAGCAAGGTCACCGCGCCGGCGGAGCTGGGCGACGGCTTCTCGCTGTGCGCCCGCTACGACGACGTGGTGCTGGCGGAGGAATTCATCACCGGGCGCGAGCTGACGGTGCCGGTGCTCGGCGCCGGTCGCCAGGCCCGCGCGCTGCCGATCGTCGAGATCCGCGCGCCGCAGGGCAACTACGACTACGAGCACAAGTACTTCAGCGACGACACCCAGTACCTGTGCCCGGCGCCGCTCGATGCCGAACTGACCCAGCGCATCCAGTCGCTGGCGGTGCGCGCCTTCAATGCGGTCGGTGCCGCCGGCTGGGCCCGCGTCGACTTCATGCTGCGCGCCTCGGACAACGAGCCGTTCCTGCTGGAGATCAACACCTCGCCCGGCATGACCGGCCATTCGCTGGTGCCGATGGCGGCCAAGGCGGCCGGCGTGAGCTATGAAGACCTGTGCGTGGAAATCCTGGCGTCGGCGGATCTCGATCTGAAGCCGACCGCCGACTGGAAACCGGTTTGACGGAAGGGGAAAGCGACCACCATGTGGCATGACGTCCGGATGATGAATGCAACCACCAATGCCTTGCTCGGCCTGCTGGCGCTGTGCCTGCTCGCCTCCGGCGCCTGGTGGCTGGCGCAGCGTCCGATGTTCACGCTGCGCGCAATCCAGATCGATGCGGTGGAGGTGGAAGGCCTGCGCCACGTCAGCGCGTCGACGGTCAGGAACACGGCGCTGCCGCGCATTCGCGGCAACTTCTTCACCGCCAACCTGGACCAGGTGCGGCAGGCGTTCGAGTCGGTGCCCTGGGTGCGCAAGGCGGCGGTGCGGCGGGAATGGCCGAACAAGCTGATCGTCACGCTGGAAGAGCATCAGGCGCTGGGCACCTGGGGCGAGGACGGCAAGCTGCTGTCGGTGAAGGGCGATGTCTTCACCGCCAACTTGGCGGAAGCGGAGGACGATGGCGACCTGCCGGAGTTCGCCGGCCCGGACGGCAGTGAAAAGGATGTGGTGGCGCGCTACCGCGACTTCGCGAACTGGTTCGGCGGCATCAAGCTGGCGCCGGAAGCGGTGCGCCTGTCGGGACGCTATGCCTGGTCGGTGCGGCTGGACAACGGCATGACGGTGGAGCTGGGGCGGGAACAGAGCAAGTCGACGCTGAAGGACAGGGTGGACCGCCTGGTGGCGATCTATCCGCAGCTGGCGGCGCGGCTGGCGGACAGTATTGAAAACGTGGATATGCGGTATCCGAACGGGCTGGCGCTGAAGGCGCGCGGCCTGAAGCTCGGCGCCGAGGGAAAGAAAAAATAAGCGGAAGAACATGACAAAAGACGCAAAGAACCTGATCGTCGGCCTGGATATCGGCACCTCCAAGGTGGTGGCCGTGGTGGCCGAAGTGATGCCGGACGGCCGGCATGAAGTCATCGGCCTCGGCCAGCACGAGTCCAAGGGGCTCAAAAAGGGCGTGGTGGTGAACATCGAAGCCACCGTCGAGTCCATCCAGCGCGCGCTGGAGGAGGCCGAGCTGATGGCCGACTGCAAGATCAAGAACGTCTACACCGGCATCGCCGGCAGCCACATCCGCAGCTTCAATTCCAGCGGCATGGTGGCGATCAAGGACAAGGAAGTCACCGCCACCGACGTCGCCCGGGTGATCGAGACGGCCAAGGCGGTGAACATCCCGACCGACCAGCAGCTGCTGCATACGGTGCCGCAGGAGTTCATCGTCGACAACCAGGAAGACGTGCGCGAGCCGATCGGCATGAGCGGCATCCGCCTGGAAGTGAAGGTGCACATCGTCACCGGCGCTGTGTCGGCGGTGCAGAACATCGTCAAGTGCGTGCGCCGCTGCGGCCTGGAAGTGTCGGACCTGATCCTGCAGCCGATGGCCTCGGCCGACGCGGTGCTGACGCCGGATGAAAAGGAACTCGGCGTGGTGCTGATCGACATCGGCGGCGGCACCACCGACGTGGCCATCTTCACCGAAGGCGCGATCCGGCACACGGCGGTGATCCCGATCGCCGGCGACCAGATCACCAACGACATCGCCATGGCGGTGCGCACGCCGACGGCGGAAGCGGAAGAGATCAAGCTGCGCTTCGGCGTGGCCAAGCAGGTGCTGGCCGATCCGGGCGAGTCGCTGGAAGTGCCGGGCCTGGGCGATCGCGGCTCCCGCACCCTGTCGCGCCAGGCGCTGGCGGCGGTGATCGAGCCGCGCGTGGAAGAGCTGTTCGCCCTGGTGCATCAGGTGGTGCGCGAATCGGGTTACGAGGAAGTGCTGTCGTCCGGCATCGTCCTCACCGGCGGCACCGCGATGATGCCGGGCATGGTGGAACTGGCGGAAGACATCTTCCTCAAGCCGGCGCGCCTCGGCGTGCCGGAGTACAGCGGGCAGCTGGCGGACGTGGTGCGCAGCCCGCGCTACTCCACCGTTCTGGGTTTGTTGTTGGAAGCAAAGAAGCAGTACCTGCGCGGCCATATCGTCACTCGCCAGGATGGATCGGTGAAGGCGGTGTGGCAGCGCATGAAGGAGTGGTTCCTGGGCAATTTCTGAGTCTTCGTTTTACCGTCGTTTTACAGCCGTATCAAAAACTTTAAGCCATCAAGAACTGCAGTTTCTAGTTGTTAGTCGCCACACCGCGTGGTGACTATCGACTAAGAACTGCGCAACTGAAAAATAGGGAGTGAGTCAACATGGAAATCGACATGATCGATAATGCAACCCTCGGCACCGTGATCAAGGTGGTCGGGGTCGGCGGCGCAGGCGGCAACGCGGTGCAGCACATGATCAACAAGGGCGTGTCCGGCGTGGAGTTCATCGCCGCCAACACCGACGCCCAGGCGCTCAAGCAGTCGAACGCCAACAACGTCATCCAGATCGGCGAATCCGGCCTCGGCGCCGGCATGAAGCCGGAAGTCGGCCGCCAGCTGGCCGAAGACTCGCGTGCCCGCATCGAGGATGCGCTGCGCGGCGCGCATATGGTCTTCATCGCCGCCGGCATGGGCGGCGGCACCGGCACCGGCGCCGCGCCCATCGTGGCCGAAGTCGCCAAGTCGCTCGGCGCCCTGACCGTGGCGGTGGTGTCCAAGCCCTTCTCCTACGAAGGCGCGAAATGCATGGAGATCGCCGAGCAGGGCCTGGAAGAGCTGAGCCAGCACGTCGACTCGCTGATCGTCATCCTCAACGAGAAGCTGGAAGAGATCTACGAAGACGACAGCATGATGGAGTGGCTGCAGCATGCCGACGACGTGCTGAACAATGCCGTGGCCGGCATCGCCGAGATCATCAACGTCCCGGGCCACATCAACGTCGACTTCAACGACGTCAAGACCATCATGGGCGAGCAGGGCAAGGCGATGATGGGTACCGCCACCGCTTCCGGCGTGGACCGCGCCCGCATCGCCGCCGAGCAGGCGGTGGCCTCGCCGCTGCTGGACGGCATCGACCTGTCCGGCGCCCGCGGCGTGCTGGTCAACGTCACCGCCAGCCGCAGCCTGAAGGGCAAGGAAATCAAGGAAGTCATGGCCACCGTCCGCGCCTTCGCCGCGCCGGACGCGTCCATCGCCCAGGGCATCGCCTACGATGACGGCATGGGCGACGAGCTGCGCGTGACCGTGGTCGCCACCGGCCTGGGCCGCGGCCGCAAGAACGTGCAGCTGGTCCAGACCCCGATGCTGCGCACCGGCACCCACAACGAGCCGATGATGGCCAATGCCCACGCCCAGCAGGGCATGAACATGGGCGCGGCCTCTTCCTCGATGAGCACGCTCAAGCAGCCGGCCGTCTGGCGCCGTGAATCGGCGTCGGAAACCGTGCGCGCGCTCGAGAAGAACGGGATGGAAACCTACGACATCCCGGCTTTCCTGCGCAAGCAGGCGGACTGACAAGCCGATTTCCGCCTTGCTGGAAGCATCGCGTGATGCTTCCAGCAAGAAAAAAGGGAAACAGGCATACTGCGGCTAAGCCGCGCCCTCGCGGCGCGGCTTTTTCTTTGCGCCCGCGCGCATCATCCACCAGTCAATATTCGAGAGGACCGCATCATGACCATCAAAGTCGGAGACCGCCTGCCGGAAGGACGCCTGTCCGAGTTCATCGACGTCGAAACCGAAGGCTGCTCGCTCGGCCCCAACCATTTCAACGTCGCCGATCTCGTCAAAGGCAAGAAGATCGCCATCTTCGGCCTGCCCGGCGCCTACACCCCGACCTGCTCGGCCAAGCATGTGCCCGGCTACGTCGCCAACGCCGACGCGCTCAAGGCCAAGGGCGTGGACGAGATCTGGTGCATCTCGGTGAACGATCCCTTCGTCATGGGCGCCTGGGGCCGAGATCAGAAGGCCACCGGCATCGTGCGCATGATGGCCGACGGCAATGCCGACTTCACCAAGGCGCTCGGCCTGGATGCCGACTTCAGCAAGAACGGCATGGGCACCCGCTCGAAGCGCTATTCCATGCTGGTGGATGACGGCGTGGTGAAGCAGCTCAATCTGGAAGAGATTGGCAAGTTCGAAGTGTCGAATGCGGAGACCCTGCTCGGCCAACTGGGCTGAAAACGCCAACTGGCATCACAGTGAAACGGCGCTGCGGCGCCGTTTTTCGCATCCGCGCCCGCCATTGCATCGAGCCGCCGATTGAGCCAACTTAAGGGCGCCGCATCCAGAGCCTTGCCCGCCAAGCCGAACTGTCAAAATGGCGGTTCGGCGGACCAGGGCAAAACCAGGACAAGAGCGGGGCGGGCGTCGGGCCGGCGCCGCATGGGGCGGGGCGACAGATGAAGCAGATGGATTTTCCGGATCGATTTCCAGGGGCCAACCCGATGCGCGAGCAAGCAGGAGATCTTCAGTGCGACATGCTGATCGTGGGCGGCGGCGTCAACGGCGCAGGCATCGCCCGCGACGCCGCCGGACGCGGCCTCTCCGTGGTGCTGTGCGAGAAAGACGACCTTGCCGCCCATACCTCGTCCGCCTCCACCAAGCTCATCCACGGCGGCCTGCGCTATCTCGAGACGTATGAATTCGGCCTGGTGCGCAAGGCGCTGGCCGAGCGCGAGGTGCTGCTGCGCAGCGCGCCGCACATCATGTGGCCGCTGCAGTTCGTCATGCCGCACGACGCCGGACAGCGGCCGGCCTGGCTGATACGCGCCGGCCTGTTCCTCTACGATCATCTCGCCCGGCGCGAACTGCTGCCTGCCTCCGGCGCCATCGACCTGCGCCGCCATGAAGCCGGCGCGCCGCTCAAGCCGGCGTTCGAACGCGGCTTCATCTATGCCGACGGTTGGGTGGACGATGCCCGGCTGGTGGCGCTCAATGCCGTGGATGCCTCGGAGAAGGGGGCAGTCATCCTGACCCGCACCCGCTGCGAACGGCTGCAGCGCGAGGGCGGTCTCTGGCGGGCGCAGCTCGCGCGGGCCGACGGCAGCCGCATCGAAGTGGCGGCCCGCAGCGTGGTGAACGCGGCCGGCCCGTGGGCCGCCGACCTGCTGCAGCAAGCCAGGCCGCAGGGAGCGCAAAGCGCGCTGCGGCTGGTGAAGGGCAGCCACATCATCGTGCCCAAGCTGTTCGATCATCCGCATGCCTACCTGTTCCAGCACCCGGATGGCCGCATCGTCTTCGCCATTCCCTACGAACACGCGTTCACGCTGATCGGCACCACCGACATCGAGTACCGCGGCGATCCGAATCAGGTGTGCATCAGCGAGGAAGAGGTCGGCTACCTGTGCGGCCTGGCGCAGCGCTACTTCCGCCAGCCGGTGCGCGCCGAGGACGTCGTCGCCACCTATTCCGGCGTGCGTCCCCTGCTGGACGATGCGTCGGCGAATGCCTCGGCGGTGACGCGCGACTATCGGCTGCAACTGGATCGCGACGGCGCGCCGCTGCTCTCGGTCCTCGGCGGCAAGATCACCACCTTCCGCAAGCTGGCGGAGCAAGCGGTGGACACGCTCGCGCCCCTGCTCGGCTGCGCGCGGCCGGCATGGACGGAAAAGGCTTGCCTGCCGGGCGGCGACATCTTCGGCCCCGTGCCGAACAACCGCGCGGTGCAGGAGTTCGACGGCTACCTGCGCAGCCTGCAGCGCCGCTATGCCTGGCTGCCGCCGGCGCTGGTGGCGCGCTATGCCCGCGCCTACGGACGCCGCATCGAACTGCTGATGGAAGGGCGCGCCGAACCGGCGCAGATGGGCGAGGAAATCCTGCCCGGCTTGTATGCCGCCGAAGTGGATTACCTCATGCGGCGCGAGTTCGCCGGCTGCGCCGATGATATCCTGTGGCGGCGCTCCAAGCTCGGCCTGCATCTGCCGGCCGATGCGGGGTCCAGACTGGATGCCTGGATCGCGGCGCGCGCCGGCGCCACCGTGCTGGCGCCCGCCGCCAACGCCGTGCGCTGAGCGCTTCGCTTCACGGGGGAGACCATGAACAAATACATCCTGGCGCTGGACCAGGGCACCACCAGTTCGCGCGCCATCCTGTTCGGCCATGACGGGCGCGTGCGTGCCATCGCGCAGCAGGAGTTCCCGCAGATATTTCCCCAGCCCGGCTGGGTGGAGCACGACGCCGGCGACATCTGGCGCAGCCAGCTCGCGGTGGCGCAGGAAGTGCTCCGGGAGTCGGGCGCCGACGCCGCCGACATCGCCGCCATCGGCATCGCCAACCAGCGCGAGACCACGCTGCTGTGGGACCGCAGCACCGGCAAACCGGTCGCGAATGCGATTGTCTGGCAGGACCGCCGCACCGCCGGCATCTGCGACGCGCTGCGCGAAGCCGGCCATGCGGAGCGCATCCGCCAGAAGACCGGCCTGGTGATCGACGCCTATTTTTCCGGCACTAAGCTGAAATGGCTGCTCGACAACGTGCCCGGCGTCCGCGCCCGCGCCGAACGCGGCGAACTGGCCTTCGGCACCGTCGATGCCTGGCTGGTGTGGAAGCTGTGCGGCAGGCATGTCACCGATGTCAGCAATGCCTCCCGCACCATGCTGTTCGACATTCATGCGCTGGCCTGGGATGAGGAACTGCTGCAATGCCTGGACATCCCGCCTTCGGTGCTGCCGGCGGTGGTGCCGAGCAGCGGCGAAGTCGGCCGCAGCGACCCGCAATGGTTCGGCGCTTCGATTCCGATCGCCGGCATCGCCGGCGACCAGCAGGCCGCCACCTTCGGCCAGGCCTGCCACCAGCCCGGCATGGCGAAGAACACCTACGGCACCGGTTGCTTCATGCTGATGCATACCGGCGATCGCGCGAAAGCCTCTCACAACAACCTGCTGACCACGGTCGGCTGGAACCGCAGCGGCGTGCCCGGCGCAGAGTATATGCTGGAGGGCAGCGTCTTCATGGCCGGCGCGGCGGTGCAATGGCTGCGCGACGGCCTGGGCATCATCCGCAGCGCCGAAGAGGTGGAGGAACTCGCCGCCAGCGTGCCGGATACGGGCGGCGTGGTGATGGTGCCGGCCTTCGCCGGCCTCGGCGCGCCTTACTGGGATGCCTATGCGCGCGGCACCATCGTCGGACTGACGCGCGGCAGCACCAAGGCCCACATCGCCCGGGCGACGCTGGCGGCCATCGCCTACCAGACCGCCGACGTGCTGGAAGCGATGCAGAAGGATGCGGAAATCGGCTTGACCGAACTCCGCGTGGACGGGGGAGCCGCCCGAAACAATCTGCTGATGCAGTTCCAGGCCGATGTGCTCGGCGTACCGGTGGTCCGTCCCAAGGTCACGGAAACGACGGCGCTCGGCGCGGCTTATCTGGCGGGACTGGCAGTCGGTTTCTGGTCTTCCCGGGAAGAAATCGCCGCCCAGTGGCAGGTCGACCGGCGCTTCGAACCGGCCATGGCGGCGGCGGAGGCGCGGCAGCGCCTGGCGACTTGGCGGCGCGCGGTCGACAGATCGCGGGAATGGGCCGTCCCCGAGTGACGGCCTATCGGTGAGCTTTCCGGATTGGCGTTGTTTGAGTTTTGAATCGGCGATTTTTTGCCGTCGCCTAATCCCAACAGGGAAGAGCAGTCTTACTTCCGGTAACAAATGACCCGCGGGTTGGTTGTTATAATCGGCCAATGCTCAAACAACGTACCGTCAAACAACTTGTCAAGACGACAGGCGTCGGGCTCCATTCCGGCACCCGGGTCGACCTGACCTTGCGTCCCGCCGCGCCCGATACCGGCATCGTCTTCCGGCGCGTCGACCTCAACCCGCCGGTGGAACTGCCGGCCAATGCGGTCGACGTCGGCGACACCCGCATGGCATCAACCCTCGACAAGAGCGGCGCCAAGGTGTCCACCGTGGAGCACCTGATGTCGGCCTGCGCCGGCCTCGGTATCGATAACCTCTACATCGATCTGACGGCCGAAGAAATCCCGATCATGGACGGTTCGGCTTCCACCTTCGTCTTCCTGCTGCAGCAGGCCGGCGTCGAAGAACAGAATGCGCCGAAAAAATTCATTCGTGTCAAGAAGCCGGTCGAAGTTCGGGAAGGCAAGGGCGCCCAGGAAAAATGGGCGCGCCTGGAGCCGTACAACGGTTTTCGCCTGAAGTTTTTCATCGAGTTCAATCATCCGGCGGTGGACAGCACCGGCCAGATCGCCGAGATCGATTTCGCCGAGGATTCCTACGTGCGCGAAATCGCCCGCGCCCGCACCTTCGGCTTCATGCAGGACGTCGAAACCCTGCGCGGCATGGGGCTGGCCCGTGGCGGCTCGCTGGAGAATGCGATCGTGATGGACGAATACCGCATCCTGAATCCGGACGGCCTGCGCTACGAGAACGAATTCGTGCGCCACAAGATCCTGGACGCCATCGGCGATCTTTACCTTGTCGGCATGCCGCTGCTGGCCAGCTATACCGCCCACAAGTCGGGGCATGGCTTGAACAATCAGCTGCTGCGCGCGCTGCTGGCGCAGCCGGATGCTTATGAAATCGTCACTTTCGAGAACGAAGCCAAGGCGCCGCACGGCTATATTCGTGCTGCTGCACCGGAGTGGGCGCTTACCTGACGGCATCCTGATCGATTGCACCTGCGGGCGCCGAGTCAGGCGCCCGTTTTTCTTTGGGCTGCCGCGCTACTTGTTGCCGATGTGACGCATCAGCATGGCTTCCAGCGCCGCCTTGAGCTGCTGGTTCTGCGGCGTATCTTCCAGCGAACCATGCAGGTCCGCCAGTGCCGATACCGCCTGCTCCGGCAGCGCCAGGGTTTTGCGGGGCGGGGCTGGCGGCCGGAAGTTTTTCCCGAACTGAACCTTCAGCCGAATCACCTCGACGCGCCAGCCGCGCCGCGTCAGGTCTTCCTGCAGCTTGGGCAGCATTTGCCGCAGCCGCGCGGAGAGGGAGGCGTTCGGCACAGCCAGCACCAGTTCGCCGCGGTCGAAATGGATGACCGAACAAGCCTCGAACGCCGGCGGCAGCAGGCTGCCGATGTCGCGCTGCATTTCCGCCATGCGCGACGCGGCGGGCAGCAGGGTGGCCAGCTTGTTGTCGGCATTCAGGAATTCGGTGACGCCCTTGTAGGTGGGGGAAGCCTTGTAACGCACGGTGTGGTCGCCTGCAAAATCGGTAGACAGCATTATCGCAGCAGTGGCTGGCCGGCGGCAAAACGCTTGCGCCGAGCCATGCCGGAAAGAACCGCCCGAAATCAGGAATGACCCACGCAAATCTTTCGTCCGGTCAAATCCCGCCCTGGCCTAGGCTGCCATACCACCATGATAGAATCGGCGATTTGGCTGGCGCTGTTTTTCTGGCATGTGCCATGAGAGGCAGACCGACCGGCCCGAGGCGCATCGGCGCCGATAACCAACTCAATTGAGATAGGCTTTAGATCCAAGCATGTCCTTACTGACCCAGATTTTCGGCAGCCGCAACCAGCGACTGATCAAGCAGTACCAGAAAACCGTGCGCGAGATCAACGCGCTCGAACCGGCGATGGAAAAGCTATCCGATGCGGAGCTGCAGGCCAAGACGCCGCAGCTCAAGGAGCGTGTCGCCCAGGGCGCTTCCCTCGACGACATCCTGCCGGAAGCTTTCGCCGTCTGCCGCGAGGCCAGCCGCCGGGTGCTGAAGATGCGCCACTTCGACGTGCAGCTGATCGGCGGCATGGTCATCCATTACGGCAAGATCGCCGAGATGGGCACCGGCGAGGGCAAGACCCTGATGGCGACCCTGGCCGCCTATCTGAACGCACTGTCCGGCAAGGGCGTGCACGTGGTGACGGTCAACGATTACCTCGCCCAGCGCGACGCCGAATGGATGGGGCGCCTGTACGGCTGGCTCGGCCTCACCACCGGCATCAACCTGTCGCAGATGGACCATGCCGCCAAGCAGGCCGCCTATGCCGCCGACATTACCTACGGCACCAACAATGAATACGGCTTCGATTATCTGCGCGACAACATGGTCTATGATGTGCGCGACCGGGTGCAGCGCGGCCTGAATTTCGCCATCGTCGATGAAGTTGATTCCATCCTGATCGACGAAGCCCGCACGCCGCTGATCATTTCCGGCCAGGCGGAAGACCATACCGAGCTGTACGTCAAGATGAATGCCTTGCCGCCGCTGCTGACGCTGCAGATCGGCGAGGAAACGCCGGACGGCAAGGGCAAGATTGAGGTCCCGGGCGACTACACCAAGGACGAGAAGTCGCACCAGGTGCTGCTGACCGAAGCCGGCCACGAGAAGGCGGAGCAGATCCTGACCCGCATGGGCCTGCTGCCGGAAGGGGCTTCGCTGTACGACCCGGCCAACATCACCCTGATCCACCACCTGTACGCCGCGCTGCGCGCCCACACGCTCTATCACCGCGACCAGCACTACGTGGTGCAGAACAATGAAGTCATCATCGTCGACGAATTCACCGGCCGCCTGATGGTCGGCCGCCGCTGGTCGGAAGGCCTGCACCAGGCGGTGGAAGCCAAGGAAGGCGTGAAGATCCAGAACGAGAACCAGACCCTGGCCTCGATCACCTTCCAGAATTATTTCCGCATGTACGCCAAGCTGGCGGGCATGACCGGCACCGCCGACACCGAAGCCTACGAGTTCCAGGAGATCTACGCCCTGGAAACCGTGGTGATTCCGCCGAACCGTCCGAGCCAGCGCAAGGACCGCCAGGACCAGGTCTACAAGACCGCCCAGGAACGCTACAACGCGGTGGTGGCGGATATTCAGGATTGCTACGAGCGCGGCCAGCCGGTGCTGGTCGGCACCACCTCGATCGAGAATTCCGAACTGCTGTCGAAGATCCTGACCCAGGCGAAGCTGCCGCACAACGTGCTCAACGCCAAGCAGCATGCGCGCGAGGCGGAGATCGTGGCCCAGGCCGGTCGGCCGAAGATGGTCACCATCGCCACCAACATGGCGGGCCGCGGCACCGACATCGTCCTCGGCGGCAATGTCGACAAGCAGATCCAGCTGATCGAGGCCGACGAAAGCCTGTCCGACGCCGACAAGCAGCAGCAGGCGCAAAAGCTGCGCGATGAATGGCAGTCGCTGCACGACCATGTGGTGTCGGCCGGCGGCCTGCACATCATCGGCACCGAGCGTCACGAGTCGCGCCGCATCGACAACCAGCTGCGCGGACGCGCCGGCCGCCAGGGCGACCCGGGTTCTTCCCGTTTCTACCTGTCGCTGGACGACCCCCTGCTGCGCATCTTCGCCGGCGACCGCGTGCGCGCCATCATGGACCGCCTGAAGATGCCCGAAGGCGAGCCGATCGAGGCCGGCATCGTGACCCGTTCCATCGAGTCGGCGCAGCGCAAGGTCGAGGCCCGCAACTTCGACATCCGCAAGCAGCTGCTCGAATACGACGACGTCGCCAACGATCAGCGCAAGGTGATCTACCAGCAGCGCAATGAACTGCTGGAAGCGAACGACATCACCGACATGATCGCTTCGCTGCGCGCCGGCGTCTTCACCGACCTGTTCCGCAGCTTCGTGCCGGCGGAATCGATGGAAGAGCAGTGGGACATCAAGGGTCTGGAAGCGGCGCTGGCAGCCGACTGGCAGCTCGAGGTGCCGCTCACCAAGATGCTGGAGGCGGAGCCCGACCTGACTGACGAGGAACTGCTGGAGCGGGTGCTGAAGGCGGCCAACGATACCTACGAAGCCAAGCTGGCGGTGGTGGGGAAGGAAGCTTTCGCCGGCTTCGAGCGCAGCGTCATGCTGCAGAGCATCGACACTCACTGGCGCGAGCATCTCGCCGCGCTCGACCACCTGCGCCAGGGCATCCACCTGCGCGGCTATGCCCAGAAGAACCCGAAGCAGGAGTACAAGCGCGAAGCCTTCGAACTGTTCGGCCAGATGCTGGATCTGATCAAGAACGAAGTGGTGCGCATCATCATGACGGTGCGCATCCAGTCGCGCGAGGAGATCGACGCCGCCGAGGAGCAGCTGTCGCAATCCCATCTCGCCAACGTGCACTACCAGCATGCCGACTTCGACCCCAACGCCGCGCCGGAAGAACTGCTGGCGCCGGTGGCGGAAGCCGGCGAGGGCGCTGCCGGCCAGACCATGGTCAACATGCTGCCCAAGGTCGGCCGCAACGATCCCTGCCCTTGCGGCAGCGGCAAGAAGTACAAGCAGTGCCACGGCAAGCTGGCCTGAAGTCAGCCTTCTGGCAATGTGGAAGGGCAGGGCGACCTGCCCTTTTTCTTTGCCGCGCCTGTTTGCGGCAGACGTGCTTGAATTAACCAATCCGCCAAGCGCGATTACAATAGCGCTCTCGTTTTCCATTTACCTTACCCGCCATGGCCGTCAATCTTCCCCTTCCCGAAGCTGCTGAACTGAAACCCGTTGCCGGCATCGAGCTTGGCCATGCGGAAGCCGGCGTGCGCAAACCCGGCCGCAAGGATCTGCTGGTGATGAAGCTGGCGCCGGAAGCCACCGTCGCCGGCGTGTTCACCGCCAACCGCTTCTGCGCCGCCCCGGTCCAGGTGTGCAAGGCGCATCTGGAAGGCATGCGCCTGTCGGGCGCGCCGATCCGGGCGCTGGTGATCAACACCGGCAATGCCAATGCCGGCACCGGCGAAGCCGGCCTGGCAGCCGCCAACGAGACTTGCACGGCGCTGGCCGGCCTGCTCGGTTGCGAGCCGGCGCAGATCCTGCCGTTTTCCACCGGCGTGATCCTGGAGCCGCTGCCGGTCGACCGCATCAAGGCTGGCCTGCCGCAGGCCATCGCCAATCTCCAGGGCGACAACTGGCTCAACGCCGCGCATGCCATCATGACCACCGATACCCAGCCGAAGGCGGCTTCGGCCAGCGTGGTCATCAATGGCAAGACGGTGACGCTCACCGGCATCAGCAAGGGCGCCGGCATGATCAAGCCGAACATGGCGACCATGCTCGGCTTCCTCGCCTTCGACGCCAAGGTGGCGCAGCCGGTGCTGGACCGTCTGGTCAAGCAGGCGGCGGACAAGTCCTTCAACTGCATCACCATCGACGGCGATACCTCGACCAACGATTCCTTCATCATCATGGCCACCGGCGCCGCCGGCGTCGAGGTCAACGACATCGACAGCCCCGAGTATGCGCAGCTGGCCGAGGCGGTGATCGCGCTGTCGCAGAAGCTGGCGCAGATGATCGTGCGCGACGGCGAAGGCGCCACCAAGTTCATGACGGTGCAGGTGGAGCAGGGACGCAGTGCCGATGAATGCCGCAAGATCGCCTATGCCATCGGCCATTCGCCGCTGGTGAAGACCGCATTCTACGCCTCCGATCCCAACCTCGGCCGCATCCTGGCCGCCATCGGCTACGCCGGCGTGGACGACCTCGACGTCTCGAAACTGGATCTGTACCTGGACGACGTCTGGGTCGCCAAGTCGGGCGGCCGCAACCCGGATTACCAGGAAGCCGATGGCCAGCGGGTGATGAAGCAGAGCGAGATCACCATCCGCGTCAAGCTGGCGCGCGGCGATGCCTCCGCCACCATCTGGACCTGCGACCTGTCCCATGACTACGTCAGCATCAACGCCGACTATCGTTCCTGATCCGCTTTCCATCACGGTCCCCGGCGCGAAGCCGGGACCGATCGACGACTCCATCATGACCCAACTCGACCAATTCCTGGCGCGCGCCGAAGCGCTGCTGGCCCGCATCGAAACCATCCTGCCGCAATCCGTCGCCGAGCCCGACTGGACCGCCTCGGTCGCCTTCCGCTGGCGCCGGCCGAACGGTTCCGCGCGCGGCTACCTGCAGCCGGTGGCGCATGTGGCTCGCATCGCTCTGCAGGACCTGCACAACATCGACGCCCAGAAGCAGCAGATCGAACAGAACACCCGCCAGTTCGTGCACGGCAAGCCGGCCAACAATGTGCTGCTCACCGGTGCGCGCGGCACCGGCAAGTCTTCGCTGATCAAGGCTTGCCTGAACCAGTTCGCCGATCAAGGTTTGCGCCTGATCGAGGTCGACAAGGACGACCTGGCCGACCTGCCCGACATCGTCGATCTCGTCGCCAATCGTCCGGAACGCTTCGTCATCTTTTGCGACGACCTGTCGTTCGAGGAAGGCGAGGGCGGCTACAAGGCGCTGAAGGTGGCGCTGGACGGCAGCATCACCGCGCAGTCGGACAACGTGCTGATCTACGCAACGTCGAACCGGCGTCATCTGATGCCAGAAAAGATGTCGGACAACGCCGGTTACACCCACACCGAGGACGGCGACCTGCATCCGGGCGAGACGGTGGAGGAAAAGATTTCCCTGTCGGAGCGCTTCGGCCTGTGGGTGTCGTTCTACCCCTTCCGCCAGGACGACTATCTCGACATCGTCGCCCACTGGCTGCGCCACTTCGGCTGCGCCGAGGATGATATCGAGGCCTCCAAGCCGGAAGCCCTGCGCTGGGCGCTGCAGCGCGGTTCCCGTTCCGGACGGGTGGCCTGGCAATTCGCCAAGGACCATGCCGGCAAGATCGCCGAAGCCGGGCGCTGAGCGGAAGCGTGATGGCTGCCGAAAAGACAAAGCCGGTCGACGTCGCCGTCGGCATTCTGATGCAGCCGAACGGCGATGTGCTGCTCGGTCAGCGCCCGCCGGGCAAGCCCTATCCCGGCTATTGGGAATTTCCTGGCGGGAAGGTGGAGGTGGAGGAGTCCATCCTCGAGGCGCTGAAGCGGGAATTCATGGAGGAACTGGGCATCGAGGTGTTGTCGGCCCAGCCATGGTGCTGCGTCGAGCATGTGTATCCGCATGCCCATGTGCGGCTGCATTTCTACATCAGCCGCGAGTGGCGCGGCGAGCCGCAAAGCCTGGAAGGTCAGGCGTTCGCCTGGCAGGGCAGCCTCGGCGTCGAGCCGCTGCTGCCGGCGACGATTCCGCTGATCGAATGGCTGGATCGCCTGCGTTATCCCTCCGCCTGATCAGTCCTGCCGTTCAACGCGGCGGCAGGCCGTCGTCTTCGAAATCCTTGGGTGGATTCACCGCCGGGATGGTGTACTTCTCCTCGGCCCAGGCGCCGAGATCGATCTGCTTGCATCGCTCCGAACAAAAGGGCCGGTACTTGCTCTTCTCCGACCACTCGACCTTGTTGCCGCAGGTCGGACAATCCACCATGGTTGGCATGTAACACCTCCGAAATCGCGCGCTGAAAACGCTGCTGTTTGAGGGGCGTTATTTTATCCGGTTCAGAAATTGCAGAGCGTGAGTTCGAACGGCACGTCGCTCTCAACGGGCTTGGCCTTGAGATCGGTGCCCTGGGAGGTGAAGCGCACCCAGAGCATGTACTTGTTGGCCGAAATCTCCGGCGTGGCGCCGAGGCTTTCGTCGATGGCCAGACGCAGCATCTGGTAGCTTTTTCCCTGCAGCATCTGCTGGTAGCTGCCTGCCTGCGCCACGATGCCGACCGAGCGGCCGGACTCGCGCAGCAGGCGCAGCACGAGGCCGATCGCATCGAACAGCGGCGCCATCGGCGAGAACCAACCGGTGATGTCTTCGAAGCGCTGGCGCGGCGGACGCTGCTGCCAGGCATAGTAGGAGGGCAAGTCGAATTCGCAGGCGCCGCCGGGAATGATAGTGCGGCCGCGTATGCTCATCAGCCATTCATTGTCGCGGATGTTCTGGCCGGTCTTGCCCTGCGCCGCGACCAGCGCCGCTGTGGCGCGGTCGAGGTCGGACAGCACGGCGTCGAGCCGTTCGGTTTGGACGTTGGGATTGGAGCGGAAGCCGAGCAGGGTCTGGCGCTGGCGCTCCAGTTCCTGCAGCAGATCGGACTTGAGATCGGCGCGGCCGGCCACCTCAAGCATCTCGAAGATGGTGGAGAGGGCAATGTGATGCTGATACGGATGTTCCTGCTGAAGGAAGAAGACGAACTTTTCGTACAGGTCTTCCAGCCGCAGCAGCGTGCGAATACGCTCGTTGAAAGGGTATTCGTAGACGATCAAAATGGCTTCTCTCTGTAATTTGCCCGGCGATAATTATGTGATTCTGAACGAAGCAATGAAAAATTACAAATAAGTGCTAGGCCGATTTCCCAGATAAAGAAACATACTGCGCATGCAGCCTGTCGACCTCGTTTTCGAGCCTGCCCGGGTCGCCATCATTGACGATGACATCATCGGCCGCCGCCAGCCGCTGCGCGCGCGACGCCTGGGCCGCCATGATGGCGCGCACCTCCGCCTCGCTCAAGCCGCTGCGCTGCATCACGCGTTCGACCTGCAGACTTTCCGGACAATCCACCACCAGCACCCGCGATACCCGCTGCCGCCACGAACCGGATTCGACCAGCAGCGGCACGACGAAGATGGCATAAACGCCCCGTGCTTCCCTTGCCTGGCGCTCGGTCTCCGAGCGGATCAGCGGATGCAGGATGGCTTCCAGGCGGGACTTCTCAGCTGGGTTGGCAAAGACATGGCTGCGCATGCGTGCCCGATCCAGCGCGCCAGTCGCGGTGAGGAACTGCGGACCAAAGGCATCGCGGATGGCGGGGATCGCCAGGCCATCCGGCTGCGTCAGCCGATGGGCGATCAGGTCGGTATCGATGAGTGCTGCACCGCGCGCTGCGAACAGATTGGCCACGGTGGTCTTGCCGCTGCCGATGCCGCCGGTGAGGCCGATGGAAAACCGGGATGCGAGAACGGACGTTTCGGATGGGGAAGTCAAAGCGGAAGGCCGAGATAGGCTTGAGCGATGGATTTCCCGAAGAATAACGCAATCATGCCGGCGGCGGCCAGATAGGGACCGAAGGGAATCGGGTTTTCGCGGCCATGCTTGGCGAACAGGATCAGCGCGATGCCGACCAGGGCGCCAACGAGGGATGAAAGCAGAATGATCGCCGGCAGCATCTTCCAGCCCAGCCAGGCGCCGAGCGCGGCGAGGAGCTTGAAGTCGCCATAGCCCATGCCTTCCTTGCCGGTGACGAGCTTGAACAGCCAGTAGATGCTCCACAAGACGAGATAACCGGCGGCAGCGCCGATCACTGCCTCGGACAATGGCACGAAGAAGCCGTTGAGGTTGACCAGCAGGCCTGCCCACAGCAGGGGCAGGGTGAGGTCGTCCGGCAACAGCTGGGTGTCGGCATCGATGAAGGTCAGGGCGATCAGCAGGTAGGTGAACAGCAGCGCCGCCAGTCCGGTGTAGCCGGTGCCGAAATGCCAGGCGACGGCAGCCGACAGCACGCCGGTCAGCGCTTCCACCATCGGGTAGCGCAGCGAGATCGGCGCCTTGCACTCGGCGCATTTGCCGCGCAGGATGGCGTAGCTCAGCACCGGGATGTTTTCCAGCGCGCCGATCTTGTGGCCGCAGTGCGGGCAGGACGAGCGCGGCGTCATCAGGTTGTAGCGGTCGGCGTGCGGCAGGGGCTGTCCGCTTTCCTGGGCAACGTAGTTCTCCGACTCGCGCTGCATCATGCGTGGCAAGCGATGGATGACGACATTCAGGAAGCTGCCGATCAGCAGGCCGAAGACGCCGATGAAGATGGCGGCTGGCACGCTCGCCGGCGCCTGGAACAGGAAAATATCGAACATCAGACCACCGATCCCAGCTTGAAGATGGGAAGATACATCGCCACCACCAGCCCGCCGATGAGCACGCCCAGCACCACCATGATGATCGGCTCCATCAGGCTGGAGAGCGACTTCACCGCCTCGTCCACTTCCTCTTCATAGAAGTCGGCCACCTTGCCGAGCATCTGGTCGAGCGCGCCGGATTCCTCGCCGATCGCCACCATCTGCGTCACCATATTGGGGAAGACATTGGCGTTCTGCATGGCCGTCGTCAGGCTGGTGCCGGTGCTGACCTCGGTCTGGATCTTTCGCGTGGCCTCCGAGTACACCGCGTTGCCGGAGGCGCCGCCGACCGAGTCGAGCGATTCCACCAGCGGCACGCCGGCGGCGAACATGGTGGAAAGGGTGCGGGTCCAGCGGGCGATGGTTGCCTTGCGGATCACGGCGCCGAAGATGGGCGCCTGCAGCAGCGCGCGGTCCATGAAGTGCTGCACCGGCACCGAGCGCTTCCAGGCCTGGAAGAACAGATAGAGCGCGCCGCCGACGGCACCGAAAATCAGGTACCAGTAGCGAACGAAGAAGTCCGAGACTGCCATCACGAACAGCGTCGGCGCCGGCAGGTCGGCGCCGAAGCTCTTGAACACTTCCTTGAATGCCGGGACCACCCAGATCATAATCACCGAGGTGACGATGAAGGCCACCACCATGATGGAAATCGGATAGAACAGCGCCGACTTGATCTTGCCCTTGATGGCGAGCGTCTTTTCCTTATAGGTGGCCAGCCGTCCGAGCAGATCTTCCAGGATGCCGGCCTGCTCGCCGGCGGAGACCAGGTTGCAGAACAGGCTGTCGAAGTACAGCGGGAACTTGCGGAAAGCCTGATTCAGGCTGCTGCCGGTTTCGACGTCGGCCCGGATGTCCTGGATCAGCTTGGATACCGAAGGATTGGCGCTGCCCTTGGACAGAATGTCGAAGGCCTGCAGCAGCGGCACGCCGGACTTCATCATGGTCGCCAGCTGGCGCGAGAACAGGGTGATGTCTTTCTCGGTAATCTTCTTGCCGCTGCGGAAGGTCTTCTTTTTGATCTTCGTGACAAGGATGCCTTGCCGGCGCAGCGTGGCATTCACCACCGCTTCACCCTGGGCGCGCAATTCGCCGCTGACGCGCTTGCCGGCCTTGTCCTTGCCTTCCCAGGCGAAGACGCTTTCCTTTACGCCGCCAGCGCCGGCGATCTTCCGACTTGCCGTAGCCATTGTTGCCCTCTTTTCTATTCGTTGGTGCAGCCCAGAATTTCCTCCAGGCTGGTCAATCCCTGCTTCACCTTCACCAGTCCGGCTTCGCGCAGCGTCTTCACGCCGTCGCGCCGGGCCTGTTCCTCGATCTCCAGCGCCGTGCCATGGGCGAGGATGATGCGTTCGATGTTTTCGCTGATCGGCATGATCTGGTAGATGCCGACCCGGCCCTTATAGCCAGTGCCGTTGCAGCGTTCGCAGCCGACCGCCTTGTAAGGCGTCCAGCCGTCATCGATGTCGGCTTCCCGGAAGCCGGCTTCCAGCAGGGTTTCCTGCGGAATGATGGTGGGCTGCTTGCAGCTGCATAGCCGGCGCGCGAGGCGCTGGGCGGTGATCATGATCACCGAGGAGGCGATGTTGAATGGCGCCACGCCCATGTTCATCAAGCGCGTCAGCGTCGATGGCGCGTCGTTGGTATGCAGGGTGGAAAACACCATGTGGCCGGTCTGCGCCGCCTTGATCGCGATGTCGGCGGTTTCGAGATCGCGGATCTCGCCCACCATGATAATGTCCGGATCCTGGCGCAGGAAGGCCTTCAGCGCGACGGCGAAGCTCAGGCCGGCCTTGTCGTTGACGTTCACCTGGTTCACGCCGGGCAGATTGATCTCGGCCGGATCTTCCGCCGTGGAGATGTTGATGCCGGGCTTGTTCAGGATGTTGAGGCAGGTGTACAGGGACACCGTCTTGCCGGATCCGGTGGGGCCGGTCACCAGCACCATGCCATAGGGACGCTGGATTGCGTCGAGCAGCAATGCCTTCTGGTCGGCATCGTAGCCAAGTGCGTCGATGCCCATCTGCGCCTGGCTCGGGTCCAGGATACGCATGACGATCTTTTCGCCGAACAGGGTAGGCAGCGTGCTGACGCGGAAGTCGATGGCCCGGCTCTTCGACAAGGCAAGCTTCATGCGCCCGTCCTGCGGCACGCGCTTTTCGGAAATGTCGAGCTTGGAGATGACCTTGATGCGCGAGGCGAGCTTCTCCTTGATGGCCAGCGGCGGCTGGGCGACTTCGCGCAGCACGCCATCGACCCGGAAGCGAATGCGGTAGAACTTCTCGAAGGGTTCGAAATGCAGGTCGGAGGCGCCCATGTTGATGGCGTCCATCAGGATCTTCTGCAGGAAGCGCACCACCGGCGCATCGTCGACGTCGGCATTGGCTGCATCGACGGGCGCGGCGGCCTCGTCGTCGATCTCGACCTCGAACTCCTCGCCGACCAATTCGTTCAAACTTTGCTCGGCGGTTTGCGTCAGCTTTTCAATCAGGCTGACGAGCACGTTGTGCTCGACGATGACCGGCTCCACCGTCATCTCGGTCTGAAACTTGATCTGGTCCAGCGTCTGCGTGTTGGTGGGATCGGAAATCGCCACCGCCACCTTATTCCCCCGCTTCGACAGCGCGACCACGCGCTGCTTCTGCATCAGCTTCGGGTCGATGATTTCCTTCGGCAGATAGGCCGGGTCCAGTACGCTCAGGTCGAGGAGCGGATAGCCGAAGGTCTCGGCGCAAAAGCTGGCCAGAGAACGGGCATCCAGGCTTTGGGACGCGAGCAGGGCATCGATGAACGTTGTCTTGTCAGCGACTGCCTTCTTGTTGATGGTTTCCGCCTGGCTCGCAGATAAGCGGTTTGCCTGAACGAGTGCTCGGGCCAAACCCGAGACCGGGCTGCTGGTGGCGGAAGGTGATAGCATTGCTGCAATGAAATGATGTGAACTGTCTTTACGGCATGAGGTGCATCAGATCATGCCTACAGGCATCTGATTTGTAAAGATTTTGCAGCTTCCTCTAGGGAAACTATTCAAGCATGCCAACGAATTGTCTGATTTGCGCAGCGCAGACGGGGCAGGGTTGCACGATGGACATTGCACCCAAGAAATTGCATGCCGCTGATCAAAGAGCCCGTAGTGACACGCCTCGGCAACTCATGCAGAGCAATGCAAAGAGTCAGCATGCATGCGAGTCAAGCGACTTCATTTGATGATTGGAAATTTCTTCAAGACCGTGGCTCACGTCGTCGACACGAGCCAGGAAGTGATTGGTCGGGGTGAGAGGATTCGAACCTCCGGCCTCTACGTCCCGAACGTAGCGCTCTACCAGGCTAAGCTACACCCCGATTTCGGTAACTGAAACCCCTTGTTGCTGCTAGTGGTTTCGGTCGACTGCGAAAGCGCACAATTGTATCAGGGAATCCTTGAATTTGCTACCGCTGATTTGGTCAATCGATGCGGCTGCAAGCTGGGCCGCGCGCTCCGCCTGCTGCTTGGTGTAGTCCAGCGCGCCGGAGGAAGTGATGGCGGCAAGGATTTCGGGGAAGCGTTCCTGATCGCCATGCTGGATGCAGTAACGTACCAAGTCGCGCTGAGCCTGTTCGCCGTGCTGCATCAGATAGATCAGGGGCAGAGTGGGTTTGCCTTCACGCAGATCGTCGCCGACGTTCTTGCCGATATCGCCGGCATTGCCCGAGTAGTCGAGCACGTCGTCGATCAGCTGGAAGGCGGTCCCGAGCGAGCGCCCATATTCGGCGGCGGCTTCAATGCCGGCATCGTCGGCGCCGCCGATCAGCGCGCCGAGCTGCGCGGCGGCTTCGAACAGCTTGGCGGTCTTGGAGCGAATCACCTGCAGATAGCGTTCTTCGGTCACGTCCGGGTCGTGCATATTGAGCAGCTGCAGCACTTCGCCTTCGGCAATCACGTTGGTGGCATCGGCGAGGATTTGCATCACCCGCATATTGCCCACCGCCACCATCATCTGGAAGGCGCGCGAGTAGACGAAGTCGCCGACCAGCACCGAAGCGGCGTTGCCGAACATGGCATTGGCCGTCTGGCGCCCGCGGCGCAGCGAGGATTCGTCCACGACGTCGTCGTGCAGCAAAGTGGCGGTATGAATGAATTCCACCACGGCCGCCAAGTCATGATGATGCGTGCCCTTGTATTGGTAGGCATTCGCCATCAGCAGCACGAGAACGGGGCGGATGCGCTTGCCGCCGGCGCTGATGATGTACTCGGAAATCTGGCTCACCAGGGGGACATCGGAGTGGAGCTGCCGGCGGATGACCTGATTCACCGCTTCCATGTCTGCCGCAATGGGCTGGATGATCGGGTTTGAGTTGGCGGACTGTGCTGCGGACAAAATGGATCCTGCGAGATTCGTCGAAAAGTGGGGGGATTATACGATGACATGCCGGATGCCAAGCATGGCAGGCAATCTATCCAGCATGACAAGCATCTACACCATTCGGAAACTGCTCTATCGCGGATTTTGACCTGCCATCTAAGTGCATGTATAATTTGAGGTTTTCCCGAATTGGCGCCAACAAGGGCTGGTCAGGGAGAAAAGTTTCTTTAATCATATTGACGAGGTTTCACATGTACGCGGTCATAAAAACCGGCGGCAAGCAATACAAGGTTGCTGCTGGCGAAAAACTCAAAGTAGAACAGATACCGGCTGACATTGGTTCCGAAATCACTCTCGATCAAGTTCTCGCAGTGGGCGCTGGCGACAGCATCCGCTTCGGTGCGCCGCTGGTCGAAGGTGCCAAGGTCCAGGCTACGGTAGTGGCGCACGGTCGCCACGACAAGGTGAAAATTTTCAAGATGCGCCGCCGCAAGCACTACCAGAAGCGCCAGGGCCATCGCCAAAATTACACCGAACTGCAAATTGTCTCGATCAACGCCTAAGCGCTGATCGAAATTAACCGGATACCAAGGAGTCTTACATGGCACACAAAAAAGGCGGCGGCACTACGCGCAACGGCCGCGATTCCGAGTCGAAACGACTGGGCGTCAAGGTCTATGGCGGTCAGGCCATCAATGCCGGCGGCATCATCATTCGTCAGCGCGGCACCCGCGTTCACCCGGGCGAGAATGTCGGCATCGGCAAGGATCACACCCTGTTCGCGCTGGTCGATGGCAAGGTTCAGTTCAAGACCACCGGCCCGATGAAGCGTCACACCGCGGTTGTCGTCCCGGCCTAAGCCAGCACGATCGCATCAAGGCGCAAGCCTTCCCTCAAAAGGCTCTGCCGACGGTAGGGCCTTTTTAATTTTTGGCGGTAGAAAATGAAGTTCATCGACGAAGCAAAAATTGAAGTGATTGCTGGAGACGGCGGCAACGGCGTCGCGTCGTTCTGCCGCGAAAAATTCCGGCCGTTCGGCGGCCCTGACGGCGGCGACGGCGGCAAGGGCGGCAGCATCTGGGCCGAGGCCGACCGCAACATCAACACCCTGGTGGATTTCCGCTACTCCAAGCTGCACAAGGCGAAGGATGGCGAGAACGGCCGCGGCTCCGACTGCTACGGCAAGGGCGCGGACGACATCACACTGCGCATGCCGGTCGGCACGCTGATCACCGACATCAATAGCGGCGAAGTCATCGCCGACCTGACGGAGCATGGCCAGACCGTGCTGCTGGCCAAGGGAGGCGAGGGCGGCTGGGGCAATATCCATTTCAAGACCTCGACCAACCGCGCGCCGCGCCAGAAGACCGATGGGAAGCCGGGCGAGCGGCGCGAGCTGCGTCTCGAGCTGAAGCTGCTGGCCGATGTGGGCTTGCTCGGCATGCCGAATGCCGGCAAGTCGACCTTCATCACGGCGGTTTCCAACGCCAAGCCGAAGATCGCCGACTACCCGTTCACCACCCTGCATCCGAATCTCGGCGTGGTCCGCGTCAGCCACGAGAAGAGCTTCGTCATCGCCGACATTCCCGGCCTGATCGAGGGCGCGGCCGAAGGTGCAGGTCTCGGCCACCAGTTTCTCCGCCATCTGCAGCGTACCCGCCTGCTGCTGCATATCGTCGATCTGGCGCCGTTCGACGAGGCCGTCGATCCGGTCAAGGAAGCGAAAGCCATCGTCAAGGAACTGAAGAAGTACGATGAATCGCTATTCGACAAGCCGCGCTGGCTGGTGCTGAACAAGCTCGACGTGGTGCCGGAAGACGAGCGCAAGAAGCGGGTCAAGGATTTCATCAAGCGCTTTGGCTGGAAGGGCCCGGTGTTCGAGATTTCGGCGCTGACGCGCGAAGGCTGCGAAGAGCTGATCATCGCCATCTACGAGCATCTCGCCGAGCAGCGCCAGCAGGAGCAGCGTGCCGAGGAAACCCAGATGGCCGAGGAGGCGCGCGGCATCGTTTCGATCGACCCCGACGATCCCCGCTTCAAGATGATCGATTAAGAAGCATCAGGCAGCATTCCCGACCAGGCGCCAGGGAGGGCGGCTGGATCGGTTGACGCAGCGGCACGCAAGCAAAATCATAACAACGCTATGAATTCAGTCATTCAACACGCCAAGCGCCTCATCATCAAGGTTGGCTCGTCCCTCGTCACCAACGATGGCAAGGGCTTGGACATCCAGGCCATCGCGCGCTGGGCGGAACAGATCGCCCACTTGCGCCAGCTCGGCAAGCAGGTGGTGCTGGTCAGTTCCGGCGCGATCGCCGAAGGCATGCAGCGCCTCGGCTTCGACAAGCGGCCGACCGGCGTGCATGAGCTGCAGGCCTGCGCCGCTGTCGGCCAGATGGGCTTGGCGCAGATCTATGAAACCAGCTTCCGCAAACACGGCTTGCACACCGCCCAAGTGCTGCTTACCCATGCCGACCTCGCCGACCGCGAGCGCTATCTGAATGCCCGCTCCACACTGTTCACCCTGCTGAATCTTGGCGTCGTGCCGATCATCAACGAGAACGACACCGTGGTCACGGATGAAATCAAGTTTGGCGACAACGACACGCTGGGCGCGCTGGTGGCCAACCTGATCGAGGGCGATGTTTTGGTAATCCTCACTGATCAGAAGGGCCTGTACACCGCCGATCCGCGGCGCGATCCGGCAGCAGCGTTCGTGCATGAAGCGAAGGCGGGTGATCCGGCGCTGGAGACAATGGCCGGCGGCGCCGGAACGGGCATCGGCAAGGGCGGCATGCTCACGAAAATCCTGGCGGCCAAGCGCGCCGCCACCTCAGGCGCGCATACCGTGATCGCGTGGGGACGGGAAAAGGACGTGTTGACCCGCCTCGCTTCCGGAGAAGCAATCGGCACTCAGCTCACCGCGCAGACGGCGCTGCTGACGGCACGCAAGCAATGGATGGCCGACCACCTGCAGACCGCCGGCAGCGTGACGCTGGATGCGGGCGCAGTACAGAAGCTGACGGCTGAAGGCAAGTCGCTGCTGCCCATCGGCGTGGTTGAAGTCAAGGGGGAGTTCGGTCGCGGCGACGTGATTACCTGCACCGACGACCATGGCCGGGCGATCGCGCGCGGCATGTCGAACTACACCAGCTCCGAGGCGCGACGCATCATGCGCAAGCCGTCATCGGAAATCCTGTCCATTCTCGGTTTTGTCGAGGAGCCGGAACTGATTCATCGCGACAATCTGGTCCTGCTATGACATGGTGCCGCCCACAGGCGGCACAGCGTGTCAGCGCTGAGCGCGCAGACGTTGCACCATTCTCTCCGGCGTACCGGCGATAAGCGAGCCGTCACAGAAGAAATCCCGGGCCAGGGATGCGTGCTGGCGGTTGATGCCGTTGAGGGAAATCTTGTCCCACTGGTCGCGGCGAGATTTCGCCCAGGAACCGTCAGGCCGGCCGATCGCCAGAATCTTTTTCTCGAACGAGCTGCAGCGAATCCCCTCGAAACTGACGTTGGTGGCGCCGGCGGCGCTGCGGCTGACCAAGGTGTAGCGCACCACGCCATCACTGCCGACGGAAATCGATTTGGGATCGACCAGAAAGGTTTGCGTGGCGGTCGCACCGGCGTCGAAAGGAATGAGTTCCGCGGCGACGGGCGGAGCAGGCGGGGCGACCTCCAGTTCGCGCCATACCTTGCCGCCTTCGTCGTCGCCGTCTTCGCCTTCGTTTGGCTGCTGTCCGTGCGCCAGGGCTGCCATGAGCGTCAGGCCGCATACCATGGTGGCAAGCGCCATTCCCTTGCGGCGCGAAGCGGCGAGCGCCGCAGCACCATTAGTGCTCTGTTGAGTCTTGTTTTCTGTCATTCTGGCTTGCTGTTTCCATGCGCGGCCGGTTGCTTTTCCAGGCTTTCGCCCGAGTGGCGGCTGATATGGTTGTGCCTCAGGTAACGAGCGTTCTGGCGCGGCGCGCTCTGTCCGCCGGGGCGAGAAAGAAAGCGCGACAACTCCTGCAGCGCTCTCTGGTAGACTTCGCGCTTGAATTCGATGACCACGTCGAGCGGCACCCAGTAGTCGTGCCAGCGCCAGGCGTCGAATTCAGGATGATCCGTCAGGCGAAGATTGACGTCGCTGTCGCGGCCCACCAGGCGCAGCAGGAACCAGATCTGCTTCTGACCGCGATAATGGCCACGCACCTCGCGCTTGATGAATCGATCCGGCACTTCGTAGCGCAGCCAGTCGCGGGTGCGACCGATGATCTTGACATGCTCGGCCTTGAGGCCGATCTCTTCCTCCAGCTCACGATACATGGCCTGTTCCGGCGTCTCGCCGTACTTGATGCCGCCTTGCGGAAACTGCCACGAATGCTCGCGTACCCGCTTTCCCCACCATACCTCGTTCCGGGTATTGAGCAGGATGATGCCGACGTTAGGGCGGAAGCCTTCACGGTCCAGCATGTTGCACCTCAAAACTTTCTGCGGCTAGACGGCCCCCGTTACATTCATGCCATTTCAGCCGCGCGCGGGCAGCCGGGCAGCCCGGCGGTGCAAGCCCTGCGCGCGAAGTTGATCAATTCTGGAAGTAATGGGGTGCATCAGCCAGCTAATCCTTTAAAATTGAGTCGATTATAACTCTCTCTTTTTAAAAAGAATTCATCGAAATGCGCGCATCACGATTTTTTATTTCCACTCTTAAAGAAGCCCCTTCCGACGCCGAAATCATCAGCCACAAGCTGATGCTGCGCGCCGGCATGATCAAGCGCCTCGGCTCGGGCATCTACAACTACATGCCGATGGGCTTGCGCGTGATCCGCAAGGTGGAAAACATCGTGCGCGAGGAAATGAACCGCGCCGGCGCCATCGAACTGCTGATGCCGGTGGTGCAACCCGCCGAACTGTGGCAGGAAACGGGCCGTTGGGACAAGATGGGTCCCGAGCTGATGCGGGTGAAGGATCGCCACGGTCGCGACTACGCCATCCAGCCGACGTCGGAAGAAGTCGTGACTGACCTGGTGCGCACCGAAATCAAGTCCTACCGCCAGCTGCCGGTCAACTTCTATCACATCCAGACCAAGTTCCGCGACGAGCGCCGGCCCCGCTTCGGTCTGATGCGCGGCCGCGAGTTCACCATGAAGGACGCCTATTCCTTCGACCGCGACGTCGAAGGCATGCAGCGTTCCTATCAGATCATGTACGACGCTTACGTCCGCATCTTCAACCGCTTCGGCCTGCAGTTCCGCGCCGTGGCGGCGGACAACGGCGCCATCGGCGGCTCCGGTTCGCACGAGTTCCACGTGATCGCCGATACCGGCGAGGACGCGCTGGTGTATTGCCCGACTTCTTCCTATGCCGCCAACATCGAGGCGGCCGAGGCGCTGCCGCTGGCGACTTCCCGTCCCGCCGCAACCGAGGCGCTGGTCAAGGCGTCGACTCCCGGCAAGGCGAAATGCGCAGACGTCGCCGAACTGCTCGGCTTGCCGCTGGCGCGCACGGTGAAATCGATCGTGCTCGCCGTGGACGACGAGGAAAAAGGCCCGGCCGGCACTCAGTTGTGGCTGCTGATGCTGCGCGGCGATCATGATCTGAACGAAGTGAAGGCTGGCAAGGTGCCCGGCCTGGCCAACTACCGCTTCGCCAGCGAAGCCGAGATCGTCGACTGGTTCGGCACCGAGCCCGGTTATCTCGGCCCGATTGGCACCCGCAAGCCGGTCAAGGTGGTGGCCGACCGCACCGTGGCCAACATGAGCGACTTCGTCTGCGGCGCCAATGAGGCCGATTTTCACTACACCGGCGCCAACTGGGGCCGCGACGTGCCGGAACCGCTGGTGGCCGACCTGCGCAATGTGGTCGAAGGCGATCCGTCGCCCGACGGCCAAGGCGTGCTCGCCATCCAGCGCGGCATCGAAGTGGGCCATGTGTTCCAGCTCGGCACCCGCTATTCTCAGGACATGAAGGCGACCTATCTGGACGAGACCGGCAAGCCGCAGCTGATGCAAATGGGCTGCTACGGCATCGGCGTGACCCGCATTCTCGGCGCCGCCATCGAGCAGAATTTCGACGACAAGGGCATCATCTGGCCAGCGTCCATCGCGCCGTTCGAAGTGGTGCTGTGCCCGATGGGCTACGACCGCAACGAGCAGGTGCGCGCCGAGGCCGACCGCCTCTACGCCGAACTGCAGGCGGCCGGTATCGACGTCATCCTGGACGACCGCGGCGAACGCCCCGGCGTCATGTTCGCCGACTGGGAGCTGATCGGCGTGCCGCACCGCATCGTCATCGGCGATCGCGGCTTGAAGGAAGGACGCCTGGAGTACCAGGGCCGCCGCGATGCCGCCGCAACGCCGGTCGCCGTGCCGGAGATGGCTGCCTTCATCCAGACCAGGCTGGCGAACGCCTGAGCATGGCGTATGGTTTGACCCGCCTGCGGACGCTGGCCGCGGTGGCCTTGCTGGCGGCCAGCACCCTGGCTTGCGCCGGCAACCAGCGCGAAGAGGCGCTGTCGGATTCCGTCCGGCTCGCTCTGGCCCGCGCCATCAGCGATGCCCGGCCGCCGCAGCCGGCGTTTTCCAACATCGCCGACCGCATCCAGTATCTGAACTGGCTCGGCACCATGTCGGACCGGCTTCGAAAGAAGCTGCCCGACATGCAGGTGCGCCGGGAATTCCTGGAAACCGCCTGGTACGAATCGAAGCGCGCCGGCCTGGAGCCTTCAATGGTGCTGGGGCTGATCCAGGTCGAGTCCGCGTTTCGGAAGTACGCCGTTTCGCCGGTCGGCGCCCATGGCTACATGCAGGTGATGCCGTTCTGGACCCGCGTGATCGGCGACGGCGACCGGCGCAAGCTGTTCCACATGCAGACCAACCTGCGCTACGGCTGCGCCATCCTGCGCATGTATCTCGACATGGAGGGGGGCGATCTATATCTGGCGCTGGGGCGCTACAACGGCAGCCGGGGCCGGCCGGAATATCCGAATGCGGTGCTGGCGGCGAAGCGGCTGTGGGAATTCCCGAGTTGAGGTACCGCGTCGTAACAAGTACGGACGCCGAAAACAAAAACGCCCGCGCGATGCGGGCGTTTTTGTTTGGCCTCTGGAAAGAGGAGGATTATTGCAGGTGGGCCGAAATGAGCTTGGTCATCTCGAACATCGATACCTGCTTCTTTCCGCCAAACACGGCTTTCAGCTTGTCGTCTGCATTGATCATGCGCTTGTTGGCTTCATCCTGCAGCTTGTTCTTCTTGATGTAATCCCACACCTTCTTGGTGACTTCGGTACGCGGCAGGGGATTGGCGCCGATGACTGCACCCAAGGTTTCCGACGGGGTCAGCGGCTTCATGAAGGCGGCGTTGGGCTGGCGCGCGGTTTTCGGCTTGGCGGCCTTTTTCGCTACCGGCTTGGCGGCTGCCTTCTTGGCGGGCGCGGCTTTCTTCGCCGGCGCTGCCTTCTTTGCTACGGGCTTGGCTGCTGCCTTTTTAGCCGGAGCGGCTTTCTTGGCAGGGGCTGCTTTTTTTGCTGCGGGTTTCGCTGCGGCCTTCTTTGCAGCGGGCTTCTTGGCGGCGGTTTTCGCCGCGGTCTTCTTGGCTGTTGCCATCTTAAGCCTCCTTCACAAAGTGTGTGGAATATGCGTCCTATCACGCACCGCTAATAGTGGTGTGGTTTTTATGGCTATGCAAGTGTTTTTTATACGTTTAGACATCATTTTGTCTGCTGCCTGCCACGAGATCTTCAGAGGGAAAACGCGCGTTTTGAAAGCAAAGCGCGGTCCGTCATCAAAAGCGCTCGGCGGCATTGAAGCGGATGCTCATGCAAGGGGCGGGTATTTCTGATCTGGCGCAAGCGCGGAACGCTCGGCGGCGTTGAAGCCAAGGCGGACCGTGGAACAGCCGGGAAGGAGGCACCGGACTTATTGCCGGCGCCGGTCGAGAGGGGGAGATGCGGCCGCCGCTGAAGACGGCCGAGGCGGGAGCGGCTGGCTAGCGCATGCCGCCGTTGGGCATCATGCCCTTCAGGCTGCGCATCATCTTCATCATGCCGCCGCCCTTGAGCTTCTTCATCATCGACTGCATCTGCTCGAACTGGGACAGCATGCGATTGACCTCCTGCACCTGGACGCCGGCGCCGGCGGCGATGCGCCGCTTGCGCGAGGCCTTGATCAGTTCCGGCTTGGCGCGCTCGGCCGGGGTCATGGCATTGATGATGCCTTCCATGCGCCGCACCTGCTTTTCCGCCTGATCCATGCTGGCGCCGCTGGCGGCCTGCTGGAACTGCGCCGGCAGCTTGTCCACCAGGCCGGACAAACCGCCCATCTTCTTCATCTGCGACAGCTGGGCCTTGAAGTCATTCAAGTCGAACTTGCCGCCGCCCTTGATCTTCTGCGCCAGGTCCTGGGCCGCCGCCACGTCGACGCCCTTGCGCGCCTCTTCCACCAGCGCCAGGATGTCGCCCATGCCGAGGATGCGGTTGGCCATGCGGGTCGGATCGAAGGCTTCCAGGCCATCCAGCTTCTCCGCCACGCCGGTGAACTTGATCGGCTTGCCGGTGACGTGGCGCACCGAGAGCGCCGCGCCGCCGCGGGCGTCGCCGTCGAGCTTGGTCAGCACCACGCCGGTCAGCGGCAGGGCATCGTTGAAGGCCTTGGCGGTGTTGATCGCATCCTGGCCGAGCATGGCGTCGACCACGAACAGGGTTTCGATCGGCTTCACCGCCGCATGCAAGGCGGCAATCTCCTGCATCATCGCTTCGTCGATGCCGAGGCGGCCGGCGGTGTCGATGATGAGTACGTCGTGATAATGCTTGCGAGCGTAGTCGAGGGCCGCCAGCGCGATGTCCACCGGCTTGTCGGTCGGCTGGGAAGGGAAGAAGTCGGCGCCGACCTGGCCGGTCACGGTCTGCAACTGGCCGATCGCGGCCGGGCGGTAGACGTCTGCGGATACCGTCAGCACCTTCTTGCGCTGCTGTTCGCGCAGATACTTGGCCAGCTTGCCGACGGTGGTGGTCTTGCCGGCGCCCTGCAGGCCGGCCATCAGGATCACCGCCGGCGGCTGGGTGGCGAAGTTCAACTGCGAGGCATCCGGCCCGAGGTCGGCGCCCATGATGTCCGCCAGCTCCCGCTGGACCACGCCGACCAGCGCCTGGCCGGGCGTGAGGGAGCCGATGACTTCCTCGCCGACAGCCTTTTCCTTCACCTTGGCGATGAATTCGCGCACGGCCGGCAGTGCCACGTCTGCTTCCAGCAGCGCCAAGCGCACTTCACGCAGCATCTCGGCGGTATTGGATTCGGTCAGGCGGGCCTCGCCACGCATGGTCTTGACGACTTTGGCAAGGCGTTGGGTGAGATTGTCGAGCATGGATGTGGATATGGTGAAATGACAAGCGATGCGCCGCGCGGCGATCGGAAAGAGGGCCATTTTACCCGATGAAGCCTGCGCGGTCCGCGCACAGGGCATGCGCGGGCCGGCCTTTCGCCCGGGTATGGAAAGCCCCCGCGCCGCGCCGCCGCTTGAAACCGGAATCGGGTCCCGGGCAGGGATGATGACAGCCGGACATGGTGTAAACTCGAATTCTTTCCCCACCCTCCGGCGCAATGCAAACGATCTTCTTCATCATGGCGGCGTTGCTGTATGCGGTCTGCGCGTTCCTGCCGGCCCGCTTCAAGACGGCGATCTCGCTCGGAACGGCGTTCGGCTGGCTGCTGCATGGCGCGGCGCTCGGTGCCGACGTCATCGTTCCCGGCGCCGTCAGAATCGGCTTCGCGGTCGTGCTGTCGGCGACGCTGTGGGTTTCGGTCGCGGCCTACTGGCTGGAGAACCGGAATTTCTCCCTCGACGGCTTGCGCGTGCTGGTGTTGCCCTGCGCAGCCCTCGCGGTGCTGCTGCCGGCCATCTTCCCGGGCAGCGTGGTGCCCCTGTCGGCCAAGTCCTCGCTTTTCCCCTGGCATATCGCCATCGCCATCCTTGCCTACAGTTCCCTGACCATCGCCGCCTTCCACGCAGTGCTGATGGCGCTGCAGGAGTCGCGCCTGCACGGCCGTCAGGGCGCCGGCAAGGACAGCTGGCTGGATGCGGCGATCGATCGCCTGCCGGCCCTGCTGACCATGGAAAAGCTGCTGTTTCGCCTCATCGGATTCGGCTTCTTCCTTCTCAGCCTGACGGTGCTTTCCGGCATCGTCTTCTCCGAACAGCTGTTCGGCATTCCCTTCCAGTGGGATCACAAGACCGTCTTCACGCTGCTGTCCTGGGCGCTCTTCGGCTTGCTGCTTGCCGGCCGCTATCTGCGCGGCTGGCGCGGCAAGACGGCGCTCAGCTTCACGCTTTCCGGATTCGCCACGCTGCTGCTGGCTTACGTCGGCAGCCGATTCGTGCTGGAAGTCGTTCTGCACCGGAGCCTGGCATGAAGCTGCTGTTCTGGCTGTTGATCGCGGCCCTGGTGGTCGCCTGGTATATGCGGGGCAAATCGCTGGCGAGCCATTCCGGCGGCCGGGGCCGGGGCGCGGCCGGCGCTCAGGCTGACCGGCTCGGCCGGCCCGAGGAAATGCTGGCCTGCGCCCGATGCCAGCTTCATGTGCCGGCATCGGAAGCCCTGTTCGACCTGGCCGGACGGCCCTATTGCTGCGAACAGCATTTCCGCCTCGGAGCCGGGGGCTGATGTCCCTGCTCAGCGGCCTGGGCACCGCCGAAACCCGCGCCGCCTTCTGGCGCCCGCTCCAGACCTTCGGCTTCACCCGCATCGTCATCGTTGCGGTGCTGCTGCTCTTCCTGGCCTTCAACGGCCGCCCGCTGCTCGGCAACGACCAGCCATTCGGGCGTGATACCTACCTGCTATATCTGGCGGCCGCCATTGGCTTCTGGCTGCTGAGCGTTTACCAGCGCCGCTATTTTCTGCTGCAGCTGCTGTTGCAACTGGCCATCGACATCGCCTGCATCACGCTGCTCTACGTCGCCGCCGGCGGCGTGCAGAGCGGGCTCGCCATCCTCTATCTGTTTCCGCTGTGCGGCGGAGCGATTCTGACGCCGCTCGTGCCGGCGCTGTTCCTGGTGTCGGTGGTGACGCTGATCATGCTCGGCGAAAGCGGCTACCAGGTGCTGCTATCGGCCAATGACGTTTCCACTTCCCGCGCCGGCCTGTTCGGCGCCGCTTTCTTTGCCGCCGTCTTCCTCATCAACCGCCTCGCCGGCAAGCTCATCAAGCAGGAAGACCTGGCAGCGCAGCGCGGCCGCGACCTGAGAGTGCAGGAAGCCATCAACCAGCTCATCATCGCCGACATGGAAGACGGCATCCTGGTGACCGGTCCCGAACTGGCGATCTTCGCCTGCAATCCCGCGGCGGAGCGCATGCTCGGTTTGAAGCCCGGCATGGCGCCCGAGTGGAATCTCGACGAAGTGCCCGCGCTGCAACCCATCGCCGATGCCTTCCTCGGCTGGATGAAGCGCGCGGCGGATGGCGAGGACGCCGACGCATCCGCCTTCGTGGTGGTCAAGCCGAGCGAAGAGCAGCCGAACCTGCAGCGCACGACTGTTATGGGGCAGGGCGGGCGACTAGAAATGGCGGCGCACCTGAGGTTGCGCTTCGCCCGGGTTCGTTCCAGTGCCGTGGCGGACGACCGCGCCGTCATTTTTCTGCAGGACATGACCCGCATCGAGAGCCAGGCGCAGGAATTGAAGCTGGCATCCATGGGCCGTCTCACCGCCAGTATCGCCCACGAGGTGCGAAATCCGCTGTCGGCGATCGGCCATGCCGCCTCGCTGCTGAAGGAAGACCTGGTGCTCCCCACTCAGCAGCGACTGCTGAAGATCATCGGCGACAACGTGAGCCGCCTGAACCGCATGATCGAAGACATCCTCAAGCTGTCGCGCAAGGCCCAGATGAATGACGAGGAGCTGCCGCTCGCTTCCTTCCTGCCCCGGCTGCTCGGCGAGTTCGGCGAAACCCAGTCGCTGCCGCCGACGCTGATCGGACTCGGTCCAGTCGGCGGCCATACGGTACGCTTCGACCCGCTGCACCTGGAAGAAGTGCTGGTCAACCTGCTCACCAATGCGCTGCGCTACGCCAGCAAGCGCGACGGCAGCATCCGCATCTGGGCGGTCGCTCAGAAGTCGGGCCGGCTCGAACTGCACGTCCAGGACGACGGCCCAGGCATCGAGCCGAAAGTCAGGGCGCACCTGTTCGAGCCTTTCTACACCACCTCCAGCAAGGGCACCGGGCTCGGCCTCTACCTGGCGCGCGAACTGTGCCTGAACAACGGCGCCATGCTGGATTATGAATATCGCCATGAAAAGCCGGAGGGGCGAGGCGATCATCTGAGCGGCCGCTTCGTCATCACCCTGGTCGCGTCGCAGCCGGCGCTGTCCGGCCACCCATCCCCATGAACATGGTGTGGCGCGCAGCGCAGCGCGCCTACTTTTCCCTCGCTTCGCCTGTTTACATTGGGTAAGCTTGGGGATTGATCGATCCGGGGCCGGCTCCCGGGCTGGATGATTCTTCTATTAATATGAGTTCCCCGCGTATCCTGATTGTTGACGACGAAGCAGACCTGCGCGAGCTGCTGGAAATCACGCTGCTTAAGATGGGCCTCGACGTGGACAGCGCCGACTGTCTCGCCGCCGCCCGCGACAGCCTGGCCTGCCGCGATTACGCGCTGGTGCTGACCGACATGCGCCTGCCGGACGGTTTCGGCATCGACCTGGTGCGCGAGATCGCCCGCATGCCGCGCCATACGCCGGTGGCCGTGATCACCGCCTTTGGCAGCGCCGACAATGCGGTCGCCGCCCTCAAGGCCGGCGCCTTCGATTACCTGTCCAAGCCGGTCGGCCTGGACCAGCTCAGGCAAATGGTGCAATCGGCGCTGCGCATGGATGGCCTGTCGGGCTCATCCGCCGGTTCGTCGCCTTCGGCTTCCGGGAAGTCGCCTCTGCTCGGCGAATCGCCCGTCATGCAGGATCTGCGCGTCCAGATCGCGCGCCTGGCGCGCAGCATGGCGCCGGTTTCCATCCACGGCGAATCCGGCAGCGGCAAGGAACTCGCGGCGCGCGCCATCCATGTACACAGCAACCGCGCCGACAAGCCTTTCATCGCCGTCAACTGCGGCGCCATTCCCGAGACCCTGATGGAAGCCGAATTCTTCGGCTATCGAAAGGGGGCGTTCACCGGCGCCAACGACGACCGCGATGGCTTCTTCCAGGCGGCCAACGGCGGCACGCTGATGCTCGACGAAGTCGCCGAACTGCCCTTGCCGATGCAGGTGAAGCTGCTGCGCGCCATCCAGGAGCGGCGGGTGCGCAAGGTCGGCGCCACGGTGGAGGAGCCGGTCGATGTGCGCCTCATCAGCGCGACCCACCAGGATCTGGAAAAGTGCGTCGCCGACGGCAAGTTCCGCCAGGACCTCTACTACCGGCTCAATGTCATCGAGTTGCGCCTGCCGCCGCTGCGCGAGCGTCTCGACGATCTCGGCATGCTGTCGGAAGCCATCCTGAACCGGCTGGCGCCGGCCGGCATGCGCGCCCGCCTGGCGCCGGAAGCGCTCGACGCGCTGCGCCAGCATGCCTTCCCCGGCAATGTGCGAGAGCTGGAAAACATTCTCGAGCGCGCACTGGCGTTCGCCAACGACGGCATCATCCAGGTCATCGACCTGGGGCTGAAGCCGGTCAGCCAGTCCCTCGCGCCTGTCGTGGCCGAGGCGCGGGAAGTGCCGCAGCCGGCCGTCGCCGCGCCCGTCGAGGCGGCTCCACCGGCGGCGCCCCGGACACCGACGGCATCGGCCGCGCCAGCGCAGGAGGAATTGCCGAACTGCCTGCCCCAGCATCTCGATGAGATCGAGCGCCAGGTGATCCTGAGGGCGCTGCAGCGCACCCGCTTCAACCGTACCCAGGCCGCCGAACTGCTCGGCATCAGCTTTCGCCAGCTGCGCTATCGCATGCAGCGCTTGTCCATCCGCGAGCCGGAATGACGTCCGGCCTGCATGTCGGCGCGGACGGCTGGTGCGCCGGCGCTCTCCACGAACCGTCCCCCAATTTCGACGACCGGGCCGATGGCATGCCCATCGATCTGCTGGTGATTCACAACATCAGCCTGCCGCCCGGCGAGTTCGGCGGTCCCTATATCGCGGACCTGTTCTGCAATCGCCTCGATTGCGACTTGCATCCTTACTTCGATCAGCTGCGCGCGTTGAAGGTGTCGGCGCACTTCCTCGTCCGGCGCGATGGCGCCATCATCCAATTCGTCTCGGCCAATCAGCGCGCATGGCATGCCGGGGCCTCCCGCTTCGGCGACCGGGAGCGCTGCAACGATTTCTCGATCGGCATCGAAGTCGAGGGCACCGATTTCGAACCCTTCGAGCCGGTGCAGTATGCGCGTCTGGCGGAGCTGACCGAGGCGCTTTGCCGGCGCTATGCGCTTGCCGATGTCACAGGCCATGAGCATGTGGCTCCTGGGCGCAAGACCGATCCCGGCCCCTTCTTCGATTGGCAGCGTTATCGGGCACTGGTCAGTGCGACGGCACCGAATGCATCCGCCGCGTTGCAGTTCCCCAAGAGTAACGAATGCTGATTCTGTCAAGCCGACGCAACGCAAATTTGCTGTAAAAAACTTATTGCACACTACGCATCGACCTACTAGAATTAGTTTCACCAGCCCGCCAAACCACTAGATGTAGTACCAAAAACCTGGTATTGCGGCGGCGGCAAGATGCAGAAAGTCAATAATTTCAAGGGTTTCCCTTGCTGAATTAAAGTCGTTCGGCAGTGTCGGCGGGCATACCGTCCACTAGCATCCCCGATTCAGACCCTGCATCCCTGGCTTGCGCCCGTGCGCGAGGCGGCACCCAATTGGCGAACGGCCCACCCTAGGGCTGCTCACAACGACAAACACCCAGCCGAAAAGCTGAGCACAACACAACTAAAGGAGGCTCGATGCACTCTACTCAGGAAGTTTCCGTCAAATCCGCAAACGAACTCGGCATGATCGCTCCCCGCAATCCCGCAGCGCCCGCGACGACGACCAACCTGTCGGTCAATCTCGGCGACTACAAGATCATCCGCCGCAACGGCACGGTGGTCGGCTTCGAGCCGTCCAAGATTTCCATCGCGATGACCAAGGCCTTCCTCGCCGTGAACGGCGGGCAGGGTGCGGCATCGGTGCGGGTGCGCGAGCTGGTCGAGCAGCTGACCGCCAGCGTGGTTTCCGCCCTGGTGCGCCGCCAGCCGGCCGGCGGCACTTTTCACATCGAAGACATTCAGGACCAGGTCGAGCTCTCCCTGATGCGCTCCGGCGAGCATGACGTCGCCCGCGCCTATGTGCTGTACCGCGCCAAGCGCATGGAAGAGCGCGCACAGCAGTCCAAGACCGCTGCCGACACGCCGCAGGTGCATGTGGTGGAAAACGGCGAGCGCCGTCCGCTGGACGTGGCCCAGGTGCGCGACCTGATCACCGCCGCCTGCATCGGACTGGAAAAGCATGTCGATGCCGAAGCCATCCTGGCCGAGACGCTGAAGAACCTGTACGACGGCGTGCCGGTTGAAGAGCTGCACAAGTCCGCCATCCTGGCCGCGCGCGCGCTGATGGAAAAGGATCCGGCCTACAGCAAGGTCACTTCCCGCCTGCTGATGCACACCATCCGCAAGGAGGTGTTCGGCCAGGAAGTAGCGCAGCAGGATGCCGCCGCCGCCTACATCGATTACTTCCCGCGCTTCATCAAGAAGGGCATCGAAGCCGACCTGCTCGATGCCAAGCTGGCTCAGTTTGACCTGCAGAAACTGGCCGAGGCGCTCAAGCCCGAGCACGACCTGAAGTTCGGCTACCTCGGCCTGCAGACGCTGTACGACCGCTACTTCCTGCACATCAACGGCACTCGCATCGAGATGCCGCAAGCCTTCTTCATGCGCGTGGCGATGGGCCTGTCGCTGAATGAGATCGACCGCGAGGCGCGCGCCATCGAGTTCTACAATCTGCTGTCGAGCTTCGACTTCATGAGCTCCACGCCGACCCTGTTCAACTCCGGCACCCAGCGTTCGCAGCTGTCCTCCTGCTACCTGACCACCGTCTCCGACGACCTCGACGGCATCTACGAAGCCATCAAGGAAAACGCGCTGCTGGCCAAGTACGCCGGCGGACTCGGCAACGACTGGACCCCGGTGCGCGCGCTCGGCTCCCATATCAAGGGGACCAACGGCAAGTCGCAGGGCGTGGTGCCCTTCCTGAAGGTGGTGAACGACACCGCCGTCGCCGTCAACCAGGGCGGCAAGCGCAAGGGCGCCGTCTGCGCCTACCTGGAAACCTGGCACATGGACATCGAGGAATTCCTCGACCTGCGCAAGAACACCGGCGACGACCGCCGCCGCACCCACGACATGAACACCGCGAACTGGATTCCCGACCTGTTCATGAAGCGCGTGATGGAAAAGGGCGAGTGGACCCTGTTCTCCCCGAGCGACGTGCCGGACCTGCACGACAAGTACGGCCGCGCCTTCGAGGAAGCCTACCTCGGCTACGAAGCCAAGGCCGCCCGCGGCGAGCTGAAGCTGTTCAAGAAGGTGCAGGCGCTCGACCTGTGGCGCAAGATGCTGTCGATGCTGTTCGAGACCGGCCATCCCTGGATCACCTTCAAGGATCCATGCAATATCCGCTCGCCGCAGCAGCATGTCGGCGTGGTGCACAGCTCCAACCTTTGCACCGAGATCACGCTCAACACCAATGACAGCGAAATCGCCGTCTGCAACCTCGGCTCGGTCAACCTGCCGGCGCACATGGTGGACGGCAAGCTCGATCACGCCAAGCTGCAGAAGACGATCCGCACGGCAATGCGCATGCTCGACAACGTGGTCGACATCAACTACTACGCGGTGAAGAAGGCGCGCGACTCCAACCTGCGCCATCGCCCGGTCGGCATGGGCATCATGGGCTTCCAGGACTGCCTGCACATGATGCGCGTGCCGTACGCCTCCGCCGATGCGGTGGAGTTCGCCGACCGCTCCATGGAAGCAGTGTGCTACTACGCCTACTGGGCCTCGACCGAGCTGGCCGAAGAGCGCGGCCGCTACAGCTCCTACCGCGGCTCGCTGTGGGATCGCGGCATCCTGCCGCAGGACTCCCTCAAGCTGCTGGCGGAAGAGCGCGGCGGCTACCTGGAAGTCGACACCACCGAGAGCATGGACTGGGATGCCCTGCGCAGCCGCATCAAGCAGCACGGCATGCGCAATTCGAACTGCGTGGCGATCGCCCCGACGGCGACCATCTCGAACATCATCGACGTCTCCGCCTGCATCGAGCCGACTTACCAGAATCTGTATGTGAAGTCGAACCTGTCGGGCGAATTTACCGAGATCAACGAGAACCTGGTGCGCGATCTGAAGGCCCGCGGCCTGTGGGATGAAGTCATGGTCGCCGACCTCAAGTACTTCGACGGCAGTCTGGCCAAGATCGACCGCATCCCGCAGGACCTGCGCGACCTCTACGCCACCGCGTTCGAAGTCGAACCGAAGTGGCTGGTCGAAGCGGCTTCCCGCCGCCAGAAGTGGATCGACCAGGCGCAGTCGCTGAACATCTACATGGCGGGCGCCTCCGGCAAGAAGCTCGACGAGACCTACAAGCTGGCCTGGCTGCGCGGTCTGAAAACGACCTACTACCTGCGCACCATCGGCGCCACTCACGCAGAGAAGTCGACCACCCGCGCCGGCGCCCTCAACGCGGTCTCCGCCAACGGTGCGCTGAACGGCGCAGCAGGCGCGGCAGCCGCGCCGGCGGAAGTGCCCGCCGAGGACATCGCCGGTCCGGCATGCATGCTGCGCCCCGGCGACCCCGGCTTCGAGGAATGCGAAGCCTGCCAGTAACCCCGTCGTTGTGACATAGCGCAGGACATGTTCCTGCGCTTACTTGAAGATAACGATCGACTCACTACAATATTCAGCAAGGAAAAATCACATGCTCAGCTGGGATGACGATATCGCTCCTGCCGCACCCGCCGCTCCGCTTCCCAAGCCGGGGCTGAACTCGGTCGCCTCTGCCGTTCCCAATGCGTTCGACCGCCAGGCCGTCAATGTGCAGACGATGCACGGCGCACTGGCGCCCGCCTCCAAGCCCGCCGCGTCGGCCGATGCCGGCGGCCGCGTCAATGCCGTCGACAAGCGCGTCATCAACGGCCAGACCGACGTGAATCAGCTGGTGCCGTTCAAGTACAAATGGGCCTGGGACAAATACCTCGCCGGCTGCGCCAACCACTGGATGCCGCAGGAAATCAACATGCAGCGCGACATCGAGCTGTGGAAGAATCCGAACGGCCTGACCGAGGACGAGCGCCGGCTGGTGAAGCGCAATCTCGGCTTCTTCGTCACCGCCGACTCGCTGGCGGCGAACAACATCGTGCTCGGCACCTATCGCCACATCACCGCGCCGGAATGCCGCCAGTACCTGCTGCGCCAGGCGTTCGAGGAGGCGATTCACACGCACGCCTACCAGTACATCGTCGAGTCGCTCGGCCTCGATGAAGGCGAGATCTTCAACGCCTATCACGAGGTCGCTTCGATCCGTGACAAGGATGAGTTCCTGATCCCGTTCATCGACACGCTGACCAACCCGGAATTTACGACGGGCACGACCGAGAATGACCAGAAGCTGCTGAAGTCGCTCATCGTCTTCGCCTGCCTGATGGAAGGTCTCTTCTTCTATGTCGGCTTCACGCAGATCCTCGCACTCGGACGCCAGAACAAGATGATGGGCGCGGCGGAGCAGTATCAGTACATCCTGCGCGACGAGTCGATGCACTGCAATTTCGGTATCGACCTCATCAACACCATCAAGCTCGAGAACCCGCATCTGTGGACTGCAGAGTTCCGCGAGGAGATCAAAGCGTTGTTTTTACGCGCGGTAGAGTTGGAATATCGTTATGCAGAAGATACAATGCCGCGTGGAGTGCTTGGACTGAATGCACCGATGTTCAAGTCGTATTTGAGATTCATCGCGAATCGTCGTGCACAGCAGATCGGACTCGATCTGCTGTATCCGCAGGAAGAGAATCCCTTCCCCTGGATGAGCGAGATGATCGATCTCAAAAAAGAACGCAACTTCTTTGAGACTCGCGTGATCGAATACCAGACCGGCGGCGCATTGAGCTGGGAATAAAAATCCAATCGCCGATGGCGAGATCAGCAGTAAGTCAGCATCACCGTTTCACCCATATGCAAGTGGAGAGACAAAGGGCCGGAAGCTTCGATCGAAGCGCCGGCCACAAACCGAGAGGCCGCAAACAACTTGATGGACAGTAGACGAGCGACTCGATCCAGTACGCGCAAGCCGCCCAGCCCGCTTATCCCGGGCTCGGCGGCTTTGTCTCTGAAAAAATTCGGTGGCTTCTCCGAAGGACTATCCCAGCGCCGGCCGTAAGGCTGGCGTTTTTTTTGGCTGCATTCGCGGTATAGCTTCCGTTAAGGCGACAACGTCGGGAAGTCGGTGACGCGGGCAGTCAAATGAGGCTGAAGTGCTGCATAGACGAGGGGATGCAGCAGTTCAGCTGGTGCCGAATTCATTAGCGCAAACGCTTTTCATGCTTGTGCCGATGAATAATCCGCAGGAATCATCGCGATGATTAATGCGGGTTTCAACCTTGTAGCTTGATTTTTTCCATCACGTGAAGGAGAAACAAATGGCAACAGCCGCAAAGAAAACCGCCGCCAAGAAAGCTGCGCCGGCCAAGAAGGCCGCCGCCAAGAAGGCGCCGGTAGCCAAGAAAGCCGCCGCCGCCAAGAAAGCTGCACCGGCCAAGAAAGCCACCGCAGCCAAGAAGGCGCCCGTAGCGAAGAAGGCCGCCGCCAAGAAAGCTGCACCGGCCAAGAAAGCCACCGCAGCCAAGAAGGCGCCCGTAGCGAAGAAGGCCGCCGCCAAGAAAGCTGCACCGGCCAAGAAAGCCGCCGCAGCCAAGAAGGCGCCCGTAGCGAAGAAGGCCGCCGCCAAGAAAGCTGCACCGGCCAAGAAAGCCACCGCAGCCAAAAAGGCGCCCGTAGCGAAGAAGGCCGCCGCCAAGAAAGCTGCACCGGCCAAGAAAGCCGCCGCAGCCAAAAAGGCGCCCGTAGCGAAGAAGGCCGCCGCCAAGAAAGCTGCACCGGCCAAGAAGGCCACCGCAGCCAAAAAGGCAGCACCGGCCAAGAAAGCCGCACCGGCCAAGAAGGCCGCCGCAGCCAAGCCGGCAGCTGCTCCCGCAGCGAAGACCGTGCTGAATCCGGCAGCAGCCTGGCCTTTCCCGACCGGCAGCCGTCCGTAACCGGACCTTGCTTGGTGGCCTGATTAACTTCAGGCACAATCCCGTCGTGTGGTGTTACGCTGCACGACGGGATTTTTATTTAGGGAGCTGATGTGCTGCAGAGCATTCTTACCTTGATCGTCGATACCATCGCCGGCGTCCTCGGCGGCGTGCTGCTGCTGCGGTTCTGGATGCAGGTCGTGCGGGTCCGGCCGCCTTCATCCCTGGGTCAGTTCGTCTACCAGCTGACCGACTGGCTGGTGAAGCCGCTGCGCCGGATTTTTCCCGGCGTGGCCGGTTACGACTGGGCCAGCCTGGTCGGCGCCATTCTCGTGATCGTCGCTTCCATCGCCATCGATCTCGCCATCCTCAATCGATTTTCGCCGAGCGGATTGCTGCTGCTGTCTCTGTTGCGCCTGGCGGAGTGGGTGTTCTACGGCTTCATGGGACTGATCCTGATCGAAGCGGTGTTCAGCTGGGTCAATCCCTACGCGCCGATGGCGCCGTTCGTCCGCGCCCTGAATGATCCGTTGATGCGGCCGCTGCGCCGGGTGGTGCCGCCTATCGCCAACATCGACCTGTCGCCGCTGGTGGCGCTCCTGCTGCTGAACATCGGCCTGAAGCTCATCACCTACCTCGTCGTCACGCTGGCCTGAGCAGATGTCATCCTGATGGACCGAAGCGGATGACGTTCTCTGCCTGACGCTGCACATCATGTCCAACGCGAAGCTGACCGGCCTGGCCGGCCTGTCTGACAGTGCCTACAAGCTTCGGCTGCAGCCGCCCCGATCGATGGCAAGGCGAACGATGCCCTGGTGCGTTGCTTGGCAAAGCAGCCCGGATTTCCACGCGCTTCGATCATCGTTGCCCATGGCCATGCGGCAAGACGGAATCTGATCGAGACAAGCGCTTGAGGATTGAACGCTGCCGAGATGGAGAAGCGGCTGCTCGGCAACCCTCGTGAATGAATGGCCGGTGGCTTCCGCCGGTCAGCGAGTGACCTGGCTGATGCCGTTGCGGGTGACGATGCGTACCGGATCGCCGACCCGGAAAACCTCTCCGGATGTCACGCTGTAGGTGCGCAGTTCGCCGCTGTCGAGCTGTACCGTGACCTGAGTCTCGGTGCGGGTATTGGCCGATTTTTCCATCGCGTTGCCGGCCACGCCGCCGGCGATGCTGCCGCCCACCGAGGCCGCCGTGCTGCCATAACCGCTGCCGATGGTGCTGCCCAGCACCGCGCCGACCACTGTGCCCACCATGGCGCCGACACCCCGCGCCGGGTCGGCGATGGTCCTGTCGCGCACCTCGGTGATCCGGCCGACCTGAACCAGGGTGGTGCCCTGCGTCGAGCCGATGACGGCAGGCGGCGCCTCCTGCGTGGCGCATCCGGAGAGTGCCAGCAGCAGCGCCGCCAGGCCGAGTGCATGTCGCATGAATACTCCTCGAACGAATGCCGCGGCCGGCGCGGCGTTTAGAAGCGGTAGCCGAAGTGGCGGTGGAAGCGCTCGTCGATCTCGCCAACCTCGACGCGATGGTTCTGGCCGCCGCGGGACGCGATCTTGATGGAGCCGAGCAGGCTGGACAGGCGGCCGATGGTCGACCAGTCCATGTCGCGCGTCAGGCCATAGAGCATGCCGGCGCGGAAGGCATCGCCGCAGCCGGTCGGATCGATGATGGCATCGGCCGGCACGCAGGGAATGTCGAGGCGTTCCTGGCCGGTGTAGATTTCGGCGCCGCGTTCGCCGCGCGTCACCACCAGCGCCTTCACCCGCTGCGCGATCTGTTCCAGGCTGAGCCCGGTGCGCTCCATCAACAGTTCGGCTTCGTAATCATTGACCGCCACGTAGGTGGCGAGTTCAATGAAGTGCGTCAACTCGGTGCCGCTGAACATCGGCAGGCCCTGGCCCGGATCGAAGATGAAGGGCACGCCGCCCGATGCGCAGTCTTCCGCATGCTGCACCATGCCTTCGCGGCCATCCGGCGCAATGATGGCGATGCTGACCTTGCCGGCGTCGGCGATGCGGTTCAGATGCGACTGTCCCATCGCGCCCGGATGGAAGGCGGTGATCTGGTTGCTGTCGGCATCGGTGGTGATGAAGGCCTGGGCGGTGTAGGCATCGTCGATGACGCGAATGCAGCGGCGGTCGATGCCAAGCTTGTCGAGCCGGTCGGCATAGGATGCGCCGTCCTGGCCGAGCGTCGCCATGATGAGCGGCTCGCCGCCGAGCAGCTTCAGGTTGTAGGCGATATTGCCGGCGCAGCCGCCGAACTCGCGGCGCATCTCCGGCACCAGGAAGGCGACATTGATTTTATGAAGCTGGTCCGCGAGCAGGGCTTCGGAGAAGCGGCCCTGGAAGGACATGATGGAGTCGTAGGCGAGTGAGCCGCAAATGAGGGAGGTCATGGGTCAGCGTGTCGGGTTGGTGGTTGAATCGCGGCTGCGTGATGGCCGCGGGGTCAGGGGTAGAACAGGTAAACCTGGTAGCCGGAAGGCTGCAGCTGCGAGACTTCGAACACCAGCCGCACCGCCTGCTCCGAGCGCGCGGCGAAGCCGTTTTCCGCGCCCTGGCCCCGCGGCAGATATTCCCTGGGACCGAAAACCCGGCGGGCGACCGGCTTGCCATCCGCATCGCTCAGGTTCAGCTCGAGATGCGGCCAGGCTTGCGGCGTACCGCTCTGGTTGCGCAGCATGCCTGTAAAAACATAGGCATGGCTGTCGGCATTCTGTGTCTGCAGTTCGCCCGATTCGATGACGAGGGCATCGATCTGCGCCGGCAGCTCGATGCGGCAGCCGAGCAGCGCGCAGGCGCCCGACAGTGCCGGCGCCATCTGCGGCATGCGAGCGGCAAGCTGATTGCGGAACAGGGCGATGAGCTGCGCGGCGAGGGCCAGCAGCAGCAGCAGGCTGCCTAGCCAAAGTATGACCCGGGTCAGCCGGCCGAAGCGCTGCTTGCGCCGCGCCTGCACGACGAAGCTGGGTTCGTCGTAGCCCGGTTCCGCATTGGCTGCGGTATCGGTCGCCGCCGGCGCCGCCAGCGGTGCTCGTTCCCGGTCGGCCCCGGGCGACGGCCGACCCACGCTCTCATCGGCGGTGGCTGCTAGATCGCCGAATGTATTCTCTTCCCGCTGTTCGACGATATCCGTCGGCGGATCCGTTTCCCGGAAGGGTTCGAGGTTGAGTTCGATGGGCTCGTCTTCAGGCGCGGCAAGTGCCTGCGGCAGATCGTCTTCCAGCGGAGGCAAGGGGGCTGCCGGGCGGATGTCGAGTACGGTGCGTCCGGGCGGCTCCTGCGGGGCGGCGACAGGATCAGGATGAGCGTCATGCGTCTCGCTGGGCGAGATGAGGAGTGAAGAAAGATCCGGCGCATCCGCCGCCATTTCACGGCCGGCTTGCGCGGCGGAGGTGGATGGACTGCCATCCGTCGTGGATTGCGCCGGCGCCTTCTCCGGCGCTTCGGCGGCTTCGGCATCTGGCGCTGCTTGCATGGCGGGTTGCGACGCCTCGGGCGCGGGAGGCGCCGCATCCATCGAAGGCGCAATCGGAGAGGCATCTTTGACCGCTGCCTCTTCCGGCCGGAGCAAGTTCTCGATGCCGTTGAAGATCTGCTTGCACGTGCCGCACCGTACCAGGCCGGCGCGCAGCTTCAACTGGTCATGGGCGACCCTGAATGTCGTATGGCAATGCGGACACCGGGTTGCGAGCGCCATGCCTGGTTATTGGGAAGATGAGCGCTGGCCGCTCAGCGCGACCCAGCCGTCATGCTCGGCCCAGACCGACAGGGCGATGAAGGGCGCATAGGCTGCCGCCACCTCGTCCGCCTGACGCGAAAGGATGCCTGACAGAACCAGCCGGCCGCCAGGTGCGACGCGCGACGACAGCATCGGCGCCATCAGCTTGAGCGGGCTGGACAGGATGTTGGCCACCACCACGTCATAGGTTTCCGGCTGCGCGCCGCCGCCGAATTCCTCCGGCAGGAAGTAAGCGATGTCGCAGCCGTTGCGTTCGCTGTTGTAGCGCGCCGATTCGATCGCCTGCGGGTCGATGTCCACCCCATACACAGGAGAGGCGCCCAGCTTCTTCGCCACCATGGCGAGGATGCCGGAGCCGCAGCCATAGTCCAGCACCGACAGGCCTTGCGGCGCGTTGGCCTCGAGCCATTCCATGCAGAGGCGGGTGGTGGGATGGCTGCCGGTGCCAAATGCCAAGCCGGGGTCCAGTTCCAGAATCAGCCCCGCAGGATCGGGCGCATCGTGCCAGCTCGGCACCACCCAGATGTTCTTGCCGATATGGATGGGCTCGAACTGGGATTGCGTCAGGCGCACCCAGTCCTGCTCCTCGACCTTGCGCAGCACGAAGTCCGGCACCTGCGCCAGGCCGATGGCCTCGGCAGCCTCTGCCACCAGCGCCGCATGCTCGGCGTCTTCCGCCGCCAGCGCGATGACCCGGCTGTGGTCCCACGCTGCCTCGGTCGGCTCCATGCCGGGTTCGCCGAACAGCGGCCGCTCGGCGTCGGTGCCTTCATCGGCATCCTCAACCGATACCGACAGGGCGCCGCTCTCCATCAGCGCATCGGAAAGGGCCTCGGCCTGTTCGCGGGCGACGTTGATGACGATTTCTGTCCAGCTCATGAAGGATGCCTCGTGACGAGCGTTGATAATGCTGCGACCGGGCGCATCAGGCTTTGTTCGCCAGCTTCTGTTCCAGATAATGGATGTTGGTGCCGCCTTCGATGAAGCGGGCGTCCACCATCAGCTCGCGATGCAGCGGGATGTTGGTCAGGATGCCTTCGACCACCATTTCCGACAGCGCGATCTGCATGCGGCGGATCGCCTGGTCGCGGTTGGCGCCGTAGGCGATGACCTTGCCTACCATGGAATCGTAGGTCGGCGGCACGAAGTAGCCGGCATAGGCATGCGAATCGACGCGGATGCCGGGGCCGCCGGGCGGATGCCAGGAAACAATGCGGCCGGGCGACGGCGTGAACTTGAATGGATCCTCGGCGTTGATGCGGCACTCGATCGCGTGGCCGGTCAGCTCGATGTCGCGCTGCTTGAAGCGCAGCTTCTCGCCGGCGGCGACGCGGATCTGTTCCTGCACCAGGTCGACGCCGGTGATCATCTCGGTCACCGGATGCTCCACCTGGATGCGGGTATTCATCTCGATGAAGTAGAACTCGCCGTTCTCATAGAGGAATTCGAAGGTGCCGGCGCCGCGATAGCCGATCTTGCGGCAGGCTTCGGCGCAGCGCTCGCCGATGCGCTCGATGAGCTTGCGCGGGATGCCGGGCGCGGGCGCTTCCTCGATCACCTTCTGGTGGCGGCGCTGCATGGAGCAGTCGCGCTCGCCGAGCCAGATGGCGTTCTTGAATTCGTCGGCCAGCACCTGGATCTCCACGTGACGCGGATTCTCCAGGTACTTCTCCATGTAAACCTCGGGATTGCCGAAAGCGGTGCCGGCCTCGGTCCGGGTCATGGTCACCGCATTGAGCAGCGCGGCTTCGGTATGGACCACGCGCATGCCGCGTCCCCCGCCGCCGCCGGCCGCCTTGATGATGACGGGATAGCCGATCTTGCGCGCAATGCGCACGATTTCCTTCGGATCTTCCGGTAGGGCGCCCTCGGAGCCAGGAACGCAGGGCACGCCGGCCTTGATCATCGCCTGCTTGGCCGAGACCTTGTCGCCCATCAGGCGGATCGATTCGGGACGCGGGCCGATGAAGACGAAGCCGGATTTTTCGACGCGCTCGCCGAAGTCGGCATTCTCGGAGAGGAAACCGTAGCCCGGGTGGATGGCTTCGGCATCGGTGACTTCGGCGGCGCTGATGATGGCCGGCATGTTCAGATAGCTGAGCGCCGACGGAGCGGGTCCGATGCAGACCGATTCATCGGCCAGCTTGACATACTTGGCTTCGCGATCCGCTTCCGAGTGGACGACCACGGTCTTGATGCCCATCTCGCGGCAGGCGCGCTGGATGCGCAGGGCGATTTCACCGCGATTGGCAATGAGAATTTTTTCAAACATAAGTGATGAGTACGGCAGGCTGAAACGTTAAGGGGCCGCGGAGGCGCGCCCAAGGAAGCGCTCAAAGGCGCCACGGCGGGCGCGAACGGGATCGCGCGCCGGTTTAGCCAATGATGAACAGCGGCTGGCCGAACTCGACCGGCTGTCCGTTTTCCACCAGGATTTCCTTGATCACGCCAGAGGCGTCGGCGTCGATTTCATTCAGCAGCTTCATCGCCTCGATGATGCACAGGGTGTCGCCTTCCTTGACGGTGCTGCCGACCTCGACGAACGCCGGGCTGCCCGGAGCGGAAGCGCGGTAGAAGGTGCCGACCATTGGCGACTTGACGACATGGCCTTGCGGTTCGGCGGGCGCGGCGGGTGCCGGCGCCGCGATGGCGGCTGGCGCCACAGGAGCAGAAGCAGCCTGCGGCAGCGCTTGCGGCTGCATCATGACAACCTGACCCGCTGCGCCAGCGGAGGATTTGACGATCCTGACCTTGCTTTCGCCTTCCGTGACTTCCAGCTCAGCGATATCCGATTCGGCGACCAAGTCGATCAAGGTCTTGAGTTTGCGTAAATCCATGAAAGATCCTCAGAAATGAGTGGTGATGCAATCGATTCGATTGCCGCAATTATATGCGGTTGCCAAACCGACCAGAAAATTACAGTTTCTTCAATGCGTATTCGATGCCGAGGCGGTAACCTTCGACGCCAAGGCCGCAGATCACGCCGGTCGCAATGCCCGACAGGTAGGAGTGGTGCCGAAATGCCTCGCGCTGATGCACGTTCGAGATATGCACTTCGATGAACGGGATGGCGACCCCGGCCAAGGCATCGCGCAAGGCGACGCTGGTATGGGTGAGCCCAGCCGGGTTGATGACGATGGCATCCACGCCTTCCGTGCGGGCGGCGTGAATACGATCGATCAAGGCACCTTCGTGGTTGCTTTGGAAGAAGTCGAGCTCGGCGCCTGCCGCTTTTGCCTGAGCAATGGCCGCCTGTTCGACGTCAGCCAGCGTCGTGGAGCCGTAGACGTGCGGCTCACGCGTTCCTAGCAGATTGAGATTGGGACCATTCAGCAAAAGCAGTTTTTTTGCCATGGAGATAAAACTCCGTTTGACGACGATGGCGCATTTTGCCGTCAAATGATGATGATTGGCAAGAAAAAATGACCTTTTTATGAAAGCTTCTGCAAATCCCGGCGGAGTTCGTCAAGTTTCAGCCGTCCGAGGTAGCTCTTCTTGACGGTGCCATCGCGGCCTATCAGGACGGTGTAAGGCAGGCCGCCCGCCTTGTTGCCGAACTGGCGGGACAGCTCCGTGCCGGTCATGCCGGCGACATAGAGAGGATAACCGATCCGGTACTTTTCGGAAAACTGGGCGATATTGGTTGGCGAATCGATGCCGATGCCGATGATCTCGAACCGGTTCTTGTCGAGCTCCTGGTGCAGCGCTGAAAGCTCCGGCATTTCATCGACGCAGGGCACGCACCACGTTGCCCAGAAATTCACCACCACGGCCTTGCCTTTCAGGCCAGCCAATGCCTGCTGCTGTCCCTTCGGGTCCGGCATGGACTGGGCATACAGGTTGGCCACGGCACTGTCGGCCGCGGCGGCAGGCTCGGTATGGCGGCTGGCCAGCAGGGCGCCGCCGCCCGCGAACAGCAGCCCGACGAACAGAAAGGCGAGGGTGTTTTTCTTCATGGTGTTCCGGGAGCCTCCGACTCCTGTATCAGCTTGCGCACACTGTCGATGCCCGCGCGCTCCTGGCGACCGCCGGCCTGCTGCCTGACCGCGCCGCGCAGATCGTCGGCGGCATAGACGGAGAGATGCACGCCTTCGTTGTGCCAGAGGAAACTGATGGTTTCCACCGGCTCCGCATGCCCCTTGAAATGGGCGCGCTCCGAGACTTCGAAATCGACGTTCTTGTTCAGCAAAAATATTTCGACATCCTTGGCGCTGTCGGTGAACAGCTGCAGATGAATGTCGGAATGGTCGCCCGCCGTGCCGTTGAGGACGGCGCCGGTCAGATAAGGGGAGAACTGGGCCATGTCTTCCATGATGCGCAGCGCCGCCCTGCGCAAAGCCAGCAGGCGCGCCGGCTGCGTGTCGCCGAAGAACAGCTCCTGGTAGGCGCGGACCTCGTCCTCGATCTGGGCGTTGTCCGGCATGACGTTGCCGCGCACCTTGGCGTTGCCGAGGATCTGCTTCACCGCCTTGCGCTTGGCGGTGGCATAGTCGGCGCCGTCTTCCGCGATCAGGCGGGCTGCCGCAGCGGCTATCTCGGCGCGCAACAGTTCGGTGTCAGAAGAATAATGACTCATGGCATTCATCATACCTTGTAAGGCGCGGCGACGCGGCTCGGGTAAAATCGCGCTATCTCGTTTCGACTCAGCACAATGCACATCCACATTCTCGGCATTTGCGGTACCTTCATGGGCGGCCTTGCCGTCCTGGCGAAGGAAGCAGGCCACCGCGTCACCGGCTGCGATGCCAACGTCTACCCGCCCATGAGCACCCAGCTGCAGGCCCAGGGCATCGAGCTGATCGAAGGCTTCAGCCCGGACCAGGTCGCACTCAAGCCGGACCTCTTCGTCATCGGCAACGTGGTGTCGCGCGGCAATCCGCTGATGGAGGAAATCCTCAACCGCGGCCTGCCCTACGTCTCCGGACCGCAATGGATAGGCGAGCACATCCTGCAGGACAAGTGGGTGATGGCGGTGGCCGGCACCCATGGCAAGACGACCACTTCCTCCATGCTGGCCTGGATACTGGAAGAGTGCGGTTACGCGCCAGGGTTCCTGATCGGCGGCGTGCCGATGAACTTCGGCATTTCCGCGCGCCTGTCCGGCGGCAACGGCGACTCGCCTTTCTTCGTCATCGAAGCCGACGAGTACGACACCGCCTTCTTCGACAAGCGCAGCAAGTTCGTGCATTACCGGACCAAGACCGCGATCCTGAACAATCTCGAGTACGACCATGCCGACATCTTTCCCGATCTCGGCGCCATCGAGACCCAGTTCCATCATCTCGTGCGCACCGTGCCAGGCGTCGGCCGGCTGATCGTCAACGGCCGCGAGCCGGCGCTGCAGCGGGTGCTCGCGCGCGGCTGCTGGAGCGAGAAAGAGTTCTTCGGCGCCGCCGATTCCGGCTGGACGCTGAACGAGCGTGCCGACGGCAGCTTCGACGTCATCTTCAATGGCCAATCCCAGGGCCGGGTCGAATGGAGCCTGACCGGCGAGCACAACCGGCTCAACGCCCTGGCCGCCATAGCCGCCGTGCGCCATGCCGGCGTGGCGCCGGCGCAGGCGATTGCGGCGCTGGGCAAGTTCGAGAACGTGAAGCGGCGCATGGAAGTGCGCGGCGTGGTCAAGGGCATCACCGTTTATGACGACTTCGCCCATCATCCCACTGCCATCGCCACGACCGTCGCCGGTCTGCGGCGCAAGGTTGGCTCCGCCCGCATCGTCGCCGTGCTGGAGCCGCGCTCCAACACCATGAAGCTTGGCACCATGAAGGAAGCGCTGCCGGCCAGCCTGACGGATGCCGATGTGGTGTTCGGCTATGGCGCCCGCGAAGGCAAGGATGCGCTCGGCTGGGATCTCGGCCAGGCGCTGGCGCCGCTCGGCGAGCGCGCCGCCGCCTTCGATGACATCGGCTCGCTGGTGGCGGCGATCGCCGCCCAGGCCCGCAGCGGCGACCACATTCTCGTGATGAGCAATGGCGGCTTCGGCGGCGTGCACCAGAAGATACTCGACGCGCTGGCGCGATGATTGTTTACCTGCACGGCTTCCGGTCATCGCCGCAATCCTTCAAGGCGCGGCTGATCGGCCAGCGCCTGGCGGAAATCGGCCTGGCGAACAGCTATGCCTGCCCGCAGCTGCCGGCTTCGCCGCAAGCGGCGATCGCCCTGGCGCGGGAGTGCATGACCGGCAAGCCGGCGCAGGAAGTCACGCTGATCGGCTCCTCGCTCGGCGGCTATTACGCCACCTGGCTGGCGGAACAGACGGGGTGCCGCGCTGTCCTATTGAACCCCGCAGTGCGGCCGCCGCGCGACCTGGAAAAATACGTCGGCGTCACCACCGCCTATCATTCCGGCGAGCCGTTCGAATTCAAGCGCGAGCATGTGGATGAACTGAAGGCGCTGGCGGTCGAGCGCATCACCCGGCCGGAACGCTATTTCCTGATCGCCGCCACCGGCGACGAAGTGCTCGACTGGCGCGAGATGACGGCGCATTACCCGGGCGCGCGCCAGCAGGTTATCCAGGGCAGCGACCACGGCCTGTCCGACTTCGCCGCCTACCAGGACGACGTCCTCGCATTCTGCGGCATCCGCCTGCCGCAGTCCTGACGGCTGCCAGCGGCTGCTGCTGCCATCCATCAACAAGTGATTTATCGATGAACCTATTCTTTGAAGAGTCCGGCGATTTCAAGGCCGGCGCCGTCCTTTCCCAGCAGGGCGAGGCGTACCAGGTGGAGACGCATACCGGCAAGCGCACCAAGGTCAAGGCCAAGGACGTGCTGCTGCAGTTCTCCGCGCCGGAGCCGGCCGAGCTGCTGGCCCAGGCACAGGTGGTGGCAGAGGAGATCGACCTCGACTTCCTGTGGGAAGTGGCGGGTCAGGAGGAATTCGGGTTCAACGAACTCGGCACCGAGTATTTCGGCCATGCGCCGCAGCCGCAGGAAGCCGCCGGCCTGGTGCTGCGCCTGCATGGCGCGCCGATGTACTTCTACCGCAAGGGCAAGGGCCGCTACAAGGCGGCGCCGGAAGATTCGCTGAAGGCGGCGCTGGCCGGCATCGAGAAGAAGAAGCAGCAGGCGCTGATCCAGGCGCAGTATGTCGACGAGCTGAAAGCCGGACGCCTGCCGGAGCCAATGCGCGCCATCGCCCTGCAGCTGCTGTTCCGTCCTGACAAGAGCAGCATCGAATACAAGGCGCTGGAAGCGGCCTGCGCCGAACTCCATACCAGTGCGCAGCAGCTGATGCTGGCCACCGGCGGCATCAAGTCGCCGAAGGAGCTGCACCTTTCCCGGTTCCTGTTCGAGCATTTCCCGCGCGGCACCGGCTTTCCCGCCGTCGCGCTGCCGTCCGCGCCGGCGTTGCCGGTGGCCGAGGTGCAAGCCTTCTCGATCGACGACGTCACCACCACCGAAATCGACGATGCTTTCTCGGTGCAGGCGCTGGAGGGCGGCAAGTTCCGCATCGGCATCCACATCGCCGCGCCGGCCCTGGGCATTCAGCGCGGCGATGCCATCGACGCCATTGCCCGCCAGCGGCTGTCCACCGTCTACATGCCAGGCGACAAGATCACAATGCTGCCGGATGCGCTGGTGGAGAAATTCACACTGGGCGAAGGCCGCGACTGTCCGGCCTTGTCCCTGTACGCCACCATCGACAGCGCCGACTGGTCGGTGCTCTCCACCGAGACCCGGGCCGAGGCGGTGCCCATCGCCGCCAACCTGCGCCACAACGACCTCGACGAACTGGTGACCGAGGAAGCGCTGGCCGCCGGCGCGGGCGAATATGCGCACAAGGCCGATATCGCCGTGCTGTGGCAATGGGCGCAGGTACTGGAGAAGGGGCGCATGGCCAAGCGCGAAGCCTTCGGCCTGAAACCGGAGCAGAACAACCGGGTCGACTTCAACTTCTACGTCGAGGATGACGTCGTCACCATCACCCGCCGCAAGCGCGGCGCGCCGCTCGACAAGATCGTGGCCGAGCTGATGATCTTCGCCAACAGCACCTGGGGCAAGCTGATGCATGACCAGGGCGTGCCCGGCATCTACCGCGCCCAGGGCGGCGGAGGCGGCTGGGCCAACCGCATGCAGGTGCGCATGCTGACCCACGCCGCGCCGCATCAGGGCCTGGGCGTGGACCAGTACGCCTGGAGCACCTCGCCGCTGCGGCGCTACACCGACCTGGTGAACCAATGGCAGATCCTGGCCTGCGTGCAGCACGGCGTGACTGCGCCGCTGGCGGCGCCTTTCAAGCCCAAGGATGCCGACCTGTTCGCCATCGTCTCCGCCTTCGATGCCGCTTATGCCGCCTATGCCGATTTCCAGTCGAACATGGAGCGCTACTGGTGCCTGCGCTGGCTGGCCCAGGAAAACGCGCGCCAGGTGGAAGCGGTGGTGCTGAAGGAAGAGATCCTGCGCCTGGTCGACATACCGCTGGTGATCAAGCTGGCCGGCATGCCGACGCTGGCGCGCGGCACGCCGGTGCGGCTGGATCTGATCCGCTGGGACGAGGTGGAGCTCGGCGTCGAGGCGCGCCTGCTGGAAGTGGTGCAGGCAGCAGCGCCGCCCGAAGCGGAAGCCGCTGCCGCCGATAGCGAACCCGATGCGGAAGTGGTATCGGAGTGACACGCGGCGGGGCAGGCGCTGGATGGCGCGTCCGCCTGGCGTAAAATGCCCTTGCCATCCACCGCCAACTTCCTGTTGTTGACATCTTGACCTTCATGCAGCAAAACCGCGGCCTCACCATTGCCATCGCCATCTCGGTGCTGTTGCACGGCGCCCTGCTGGCGGTGCGCTTCGCCGCCCCCGAGGCCTTCAAGTTCAAGCCGGCCGATCCCGGCCTGGAAGTCATCCTGGTCAATGCCAAGCATGACCGCAAGCCGGCCAAGGCGGAGGCGCTCGCCCAGTCCAACCTGGATGGCGGCGGCAATGCGGATGCCGGCCGCGCCAAGTCTCCGCTGCCCGACATGCGCAAGCACGAGAATGGCGAAGGCATGAAAGCCATGCAGCGCCGCATCCAGGAACTGGAGCAGCGGCAGCGGCAGCTGGCGCAGGCGGCACGCAAGACGCCGATGAAGACGCCGCCGGCCGGCGAAGCCGCGCCGCCGCGCGAGGCGCCGCGTCCCGAAGCGCGCGACATGGTCGACAGCGCCAGCGAAATCGCGCGCCGCGAAGCCGAGATCGCCAAGCAGCTGGAGGACTACAACAAGCGTCCGCGCAAGACCATGATCTCGCCGAGCACGCGCGAGGTGGGCTACGCCATGTATTACAACGCGCTGCGGGAACGCATCGAAAAGGTCGGCACGCTAAATTTCCCGCAGCAGGATGGCCGCAAGCTCTACGGCGAACTGGTGCTGTCCATCCCGATCTTCCAGGACGGCAGCATCTACGAGAAGGAAGGCGGCATCACGGTCGACAAGTCGTCCGGCAATCCGGCGCTGGACGAGGCCGCCAAGCGCATCGTGCGCCGCTCCGCGCCCTTCGGGAAATTCCCGCCCAACATGCGCTCCAGCGACAAGGATGACGTCTGGGTGCTGGTGACGAATTTCAAATTCACCCGCGAAGGCGCGCTCGAAGCCAACCTGAAGGGCGGCGGCTGAGCGTCCTGCAGCCCAGTGCCCAAGCGCATGAAGCGTGACAGGCGTTGAGCGCATGCATTATATTGACGCGTCCCGGCAGCGCCGCTGCCGGGTTCGACAGCATCCCGCGCCGCATCCGCGCTTATTCGATTCCGAGTCATGCCAGATCGTTACGTCGTCATCGGTCATCCGATCGCCCACAGCAAGTCCCCCGAAATCCACGCCAGCTTTGCCCGGCAGACCGGCCAGGACATCGTGTATGAACGCCTGCTTGCGCCGCTGGATGGCTTCGCCGCCACCGTGCGCGCTTTCATCGGCGAAGGCGGGCGCGGCGCCAATGTCACGGTGCCGTTCAAGCTGGAGGCGCATGCCCTGGCCGACCGCCTGACCGAACGCGCCCGCGCCGCCGGCGCGGTCAACACCCTGGCCTTCGATGCCGACGGCATCCTCGGCGACAACACCGACGGCATCGGCCTCGTGACCGACATCGTGCGCAATGCCGGCATGTCGCTGCGGGGCGCGCGGGTGCTGCTGCTCGGCGCCGGCGGGGCGGCGCGGGGCGCCCTCCTGCCGCTGCTGCAGGAGGCGCCGGCGGAACTGGTCATCGCCAATCGCACGGTGGACAGGGCGCATGCCCTGGCACAGTCGTTCGCCGGTCACGGCCCGATCAAAGGCTGCGGCTTCGGGGAGGCGAAAGGGCGCTTCGATGTCGTCATCAATGCAACCGCCTCCAGCCTGGCGGACGACCTGCCGCCGATCGCTCCGGAGGTTTTCGAGGAAGGCACCCTGGCCTACGACATGATGTATGGCAGGCAGCCGACGCGCTTCATGCAGTTTGCCTCCGCCCAGGGCGCGCTCAGCCGCGACGGCCTCGGCATGCTGGCGGAGCAGGCGGCCGAAGCCTTCGCTCTCTGGCGCGGCTTGCGTCCCGCTACCGCGCCGGTGCTGGCGCAACTGCGCGCCGGCATGGCGGCATGAAGCTTTTCAAGCGCCTGCTGCTGTGGCTGCTGCTGGCGCCGGTGATCGCGGTGCTGCTGATGCAGCTGTATTTCTTTGCCCTGATCTGGTGGTGGGTCGACCACAATCCCGGCTCCACCAGCTTCATGCGCCAGCAGCTGGCGGTGCTGCAGGAAAAGAATCCGGGCGCGAAGCTGCGGCACAAATGGGTGCCCTACGACCGCATCTCGAATCATCTCAAGCGCGCCATCATCGCCGCCGAGGACTCCAACTTTTCCGAGCACGAGGGCGTGGACTGGCAGGCGATGCAGAAGGCCTTCGAAAAGAATTCGCAGAAAGGCAAGGTGGTCGCCGGCGGCTCCACCATCACCCAGCAGCTGGCGAAGAACCTGTTCCTGTCCGGCGAGCGCAGCTATCTGCGCAAGGCGCAGGAAGTGGTCATCACCTACATGCTCGAATTCTGGATGGACAAGGAGCGGATCTTCGAGATCTACCTCAATGTCGTGGAATGGGGCAACGGCGTGTTCGGCGCCGAGGCCGCCGCCAATTACTATTACGGCATTCCGGCGGCCAGCCTGGGCCCGGCCCAGGCGGCGCGCCTGGCGGTGATGCTGCCCAAGCCGCGCTTCTATGACAAGAACCGCAATTCCCCTTATCTTGCGCGCCGCACCGATCTGATCCTGCGCCGCATGAGCGCGGCGGAGCTGCCCTGACCCTTCCGAACGCGGCGGCATGACCGAAGTCACGGCCTCCGGTCATTTTGCCGCAATGCAGCGATCAACCCTTGCTTGCCCCTGTCTAAGTCAGTACACTTGCGCTGTTTTCATTTCCGGAGACCCGTCTTGGGGAGTCCCAGTAGAACTCGTTTGCTGTCAGCCAACGGCTATCCGGCAAGAGTGCGCTAACCCAGGCTTGTCCTCCAGCGCCGCTTGCCAGACCCTGGTAGGTGGGCGCATCCCGGCCGGCATTCTTCGGCCCGCGTTCCCCTGATTTTCATGTCATTGCAGGTCGCAGCGCCTGCGATATGGCCATGCGTCCGCCGGCGCCATGGCCGGGAGAACCTATGATCAATGTATTCGTCTTGCAGAACGGCCGCCTGAGCCAGGTGAATGTGGAGAGCCGCGATGATCTGCTGAACATCGCGCCGGTATGGGTGGACCTGACCGACCCGACCGAGGAAGAACGGGCCCTGGTGAAAAGCGCGTACGACGTGATCCTGCCGGGCGAAGACGAAGTCAAGGACATCGAAGCCTCAGCCCGCTACTACGAGGCGGAGAACGGCGACCTGCACCTGCGCACCGATTTCCTGATCGAGGAAGAGGACGGCCCGTCGCGGGTGGTGACGGTGGCCTTCATCCTGGCCAAGGACATCCTGTTCTCCATGCATGCGGAGGACCTGCCGGTGTTCCGCCTGGTGCGCCTGCGCGCCCGTTCGCGGCCGGGCTCCATCACCGACCACAAGGATGTGCTGCTGGATCTCTACGCCACTGACGCCGAGTATTCGGCCGATGCGCTCGAGACTATGTACAACACCCTGGAAGAAGTCAGCCGGCGCGTGCTGCAGAAAGAGCTGACCGACCAGGACGCGGCCGATGCGCTCAATGCCATCGCCCAGGAAGAAGACTTGAACGGCCGCATCCGCCGCAACATGATGGATACGCGGCGCGCGGTCAGCTTCCTGATGCGCGGCCGGCTGCTGAATTCCGAGCAGTTCGAGGAAGGCCGGCAGATCCTGCGCGACATCGAATCGCTCGACGGCCACACCGCCTTCCTGTTCGACAAGATCAACTTCCTGATGGATGCCACGGTCGGCTTCATCAACATCAACCAGAACAAGATCATCAAGATCTTTTCGGTGGCCAGCGTCGCCTTCCTGCCGCCGACGCTCATCGCCAGCATCTACGGCATGAACTTCAAGTTCCTGCCGGAGCTGGACTGGCATTTCGGCTATCCCTTCTCGCTCAGCCTGATGGTGGCAAGCGCCATCGCGCCGTTCTGGTATTTCCGCCGCCGCGGCTGGCTGAAGTAAGCAGGCGTCCTCCTGATACGGAAAGCAAAATGCCCGGCACTGCCGGGCATTTTTCATGGAGACCTGCCTTGAAGCCTTCAGCCTGCAACCTTGCCGAAGGCGCCAGCGGCGGCGCGTATCGTTTCCGCGATCACCGCATCATCGTGCCGGGCCGAGACGAAACCGGCCTCGAAGGCGGAGGGCGCGAGATAGACGCCCGCATCCAGCATCGCATGGAAGAAGGCATTGAAGCGCGCCTTGTCGCACGCCATCATCTGCGCATAGTCCTGCGGCACTTCGGCGGCGAAGTAGAGGCCGAACATGCCGCCAACGGAATCGGCGCAGAAGGCGACGCCGGCTTCCTTCGCCTGCTGCGTCAAGCCATCCGCCAGCTTGCGGGTCTGGGCCGCGAGGCGGTCATAGAAACCCGGCTCCTGGATCAGCGCAAGCGTGGTCATGCCGGCGGCCACCGCCACCGGATTGCCGGACAGGGTGCCCGCCTGGTACACCGGACCGAGCGGCGCCAGATGCTTCATGATGTCGGCGCGGCCGCCGAAGGCCGCCACCGGCAGGCCGCCGCCAATGACCTTGCCCAGCACCGTGAGGTCCGGCGTGATGCCGTACAACGACTGGGCGCCGCCGAGCGCCACGCGGAAGCCGGACATCACTTCGTCGAAGATCAGCAGCGCGCCATGCTGGCTGCAGAGGCGGCGCATGGCTTGCAGGAACTCCGGCGTGGCGCGCAGCAGATTCATGTTGCCCGCCACCGGCTCGACGATCACGCAGGCGATGCTGTCGCCCATCTTCGCGAACACGTCTTCCAGCTGCTGCGGATCGTTATAGTCGAGCACCAGGGTGTGCTTGGCGAAGTCTTCCGGCACGCCGGCCGAGGTCGGGTTGCCGAAGGTGAGCAGGCCGCTGCCGGCCTTCACCAGCATGGAGTCGGCGTGGCCGTGGTAGCAGCCTTCGAACTTGATCACCTTGTCGCGGCGGGTGGCGCCGCGCGCCAGGCGCAGGGCGCTCATCGCCGCCTCGGTGCCGCTCGACACCAGGCGCACCTGCTCCACCGACGGCACCAGGCGGCAGATGGCTTCTGCCATCTCGATCTCGCCCTCGGTCGGCGCGCCGAAGGACAGGCCGCGGGCGGCCGCTTCCTGCACTGCCCGGATCACTTCCGGATGGGCATGGCCGACGATGGCGGGACCCCAGGAACCGATGTAGTCGATGTAGCGCTTGCCGTCGGCATCCCAGAAATACGGCCCTTCGGCGCGGGTGATGAAGCGCGGCGTGCCGCCGACCGAGCGGAAGGCGCGTACCGGAGAGTTGACGCCGCCGGGCGTGGAGCGCTGGGCCCGGGCGAAAAGGGTATCGTTGTTGGAAGTCATGCTGGAGATGGAATCAGAGAGGGGGATCTTCCTGGCGGGCGTCGTTTTCACGCGTCCAGAAATAGCGGTCGGGAAGCAGCCGGCCCATGCCGAGGCGCTGCGCGGCCGCCAGGGAGGCATGGGTGAACTCCTGCGCTTCGAGGACGGCGTCGGGCACGTCCATGCCGTTGGCCAGCATGGCGGCGATGGTGGCCGACAGCGTCGTGCCGGCGCCGCTGAACGGGCCGGCCATGCGCTGCCAGCTGTCGGCGCGTACCTGCCCGGATTCGTCGAACAGGCTGTTGCTCACCTCCTGCACTTCGCCCGGCGTGCCGGTCACAAATACATATTCGCAGCCCATGTCGATCAGGCGCATGGCATCGGCAGCGAGCAGATCGTCGCGCGAGGCCTCGCGCCAGGTTTCGGCCAGGCGCGACAGTTCCACCGCCGAGATCAGCAGCAGCGTCGCCTGCGGAATGAGCAGTTCGCGTACCGCCACCAGCAGGTCCTCGCCTTCCTGGCCCTGGTCGGGCAAGGCGGAAAGAAAGGGGTCGAGGATGAGCGGCACGTCGGGGTAGTCGGAGACCACTTCGGCGATGGCCGACACCGACTCGATACTGCCCGGCATGCCGATCTTGAAGGCGGCCACCGGCATGTCCTCCAGGACCACGCGCGCCTGGTCCGCCACCCAGTCGGCATCGATGGCTTGCATGTCTTCGATGCGGGTGGTGTCGCTGATGAGGATGGATGTCACGACCGACACGCCCTGGCAACCCATGGCGGCGAAGCAGCCCAGGTCAGCCTGGATGCCTACCGCGCCCGTCGGGTCCGCAGGACCGAAGGTCATGATGAGCGGGGGAAGTTGGTTTTGCACGGCTGGTAGATTAAGATAAGCGACTTTGCATTTTACTTGATTGAAGGGCGCGCTACCGTGACCAATAACGAAACATCGAACCAGCCATTTCAGACCTGGATGTGCCTGATTTGCGGGTGGGTCTACGACGAGGAAGCCGGCCTCCCCGAGGAAGGTATCGCGCCGGGTACGCGCTGGGCGGATGTGCCGATGAACTGGACTTGCCCGGAATGCGGCGCGCGCAAGGAAGACTTCGAAATGGTGCCGGTCTGATCGACCGCTTCATGTCCGGCGGCAGCCCTCCCTTGCCGGCGCCGGGCTCATTGCATGAAGACCATCGACCGTGCCACTCTCGCAAGGCCTCGCGTCGAAGTGATGAGCAAACCATAAGCATTTGACGCAAAAACCACGGCGGCTGCGGCAAATCGCGCTACCCATTGCCCCAAAGCATCATGCTTTATGTTACCGTTCACCGGGTTTAGGGCTCGCGACTTCCGAGATGACGTCATGACAACAGCACGAGACAACGCCACGCTCAAGATCATGGTGATCGACGACAGCAGCACCATTCGTCGTTCCGCTGAAATTTTCCTCGGCCAGGCCGGCTACCAGGTCGTCCTTGCCGACGACGGCTTCGACGCGCTGGCCAAGCTGCACGACCACAAGCCGGCGCTGATCTTCTGCGACATCCTGATGCCGCGCCTGGACGGTTACCAGACCTGCGCGCTCATCAAGAAGAGCAGCCGCTTCCATGCCACCCCGGTGGTGATGCTGTCTTCCAAGGATGGCCTCTTCGATCGCGCGCGCGGCGCCATGGTCGGTTCCGACGCCTACCTCACCAAGCCCTTTACCAAAGACAGTCTCATCAAGATCGTGCGCGAGCATACCGAACGCATGCTCGCCGAATAACTCCGTAACAGACATTCCATGGCCATCCAAAAAGTCCTCATCGTCGACGACTCGCCGACCGAGCGTTACTTCCTGACCGACATCCTGGTGAAGAGCGGCTTCTCCGTCTCCACCGCCGAGAACGGCGAAGAAGCGCTGCTGAAGATCAAGGCTGACAAGCCCCATCTGATTCTGATGGACGTGGTCATGCCCGGCCAGAACGGCTTCCAGGTAACGCGCTCGCTGGCGCGCGACCCGGCGACCCAGGACGTGCCCATCATCATCTGCACCAGCAAGGGCCAGGAGACCGACCGCATCTGGGGCATGCGCCAGGGCGCCCGCGACTACATCGTCAAGCCGGTCGATCCCAAGGAACTGCTGGCGAAGATCGGCGCGATCGCCTGACGCGCGACCAAGCATGGCCAACGGCGAATCCGATATCGATACCGGCCGGCGCGGTCTGGCGCCGGAAGGCGGCGCTCGCCGCACCCGCCTGCGCGAATTCCAGGCCGAGCTGATGGAGCGCATGCAGGCGGCCAGCACCGGCCTGCCGCATGCGACGCGCCGCCTCGGTCTCATCGCCGGCGGCCGGCGGTGGCTGCTGAACCTGCAGCAGGCGGGCGAAATCGTTGCGGCCGAGGCCATCACCGAAGTGCCGCTGACCCAGGACTGGTACCTCGGGCTAGTCAACATCCGCGGCAACCTGACCGGCGTCGTTGACCTCGGCCGCTATCTCGGCCTGGAGGCGGTCACGCCAGACAAGCAAAGCCGCATCATCGCTTTTGCGCCCGGCCTGTCATTTCCCTGCGGCCTGCTGGCTTCGCGCGTCACCGGCCTGCGCGACGTGGCCGAGATGACGCCGCAGGACCGCGACCCCATGCTCGATCCGTCATGGGTGGCGCGGCATTACACCGACCGGCTGGAACAGCGCTGGACCGAAATCGACCTGCTGCCCCTGCTGCAGGATCCGCGCTTTCTGCAGATAGGCCGGTAGCGCCCATGCAGCGCACCTTTCCCACCAGCCTCGGCCTGGCATGCGCATCGCGCTGCCGGCGTATGAGTGCTGCGCAAACAGCAACGGCCTGCGCCGACACGCCGCAGGACAATCGCAATCAGGAGACCTGAGATGGCATTCAAACTACCGTTCTTCACCAGGAGCAAGGCGCAGGCGGGCGTGGCGGAAGCGACGGACTTCGCTGCCGACGCCGGCATCGATGCCGGCGGAAGCGCGGTCCTGCAATCGGCGGACGCACCGGCGCAGCCGGCGCGCAAGCGTAAGAAGAAGCAGCGCACGGACGAGTCGGGCCAGAATTCGACCTTCATCGCGGAAGCCCTGGAAAAAACCGGCGACATCCGGCTGCCCCTGATCGGCGCCATGCCCCTGGAGAGCCAGGTGCGGGTGCTGCTCATGGCGCTCGGCATCTCCCTGGTCAGCGGCGCGCTCTCGGTGGCGGTCAATTCGAGCCGGTCCACCCAGGCGTCCACGCTGACCCAGATCGCCGGCGACGCGCTGATGCATTCGCAGCGCGTCGGCAAGGCGGCGCCGAACGCGATCCAGGGCAACGCCGAAGCCTTCAAGCAGCTCGAGGACAGCCGCAAGGAGCTGAACCACGACCTGTCGGTGCTGCTCCAGGGCGGCCTCTACCAGGGCCGCGAGATCGCGCCCGCCGCGGAGTCGCTGGCGCCGGTGCTGACCAATGCCCGCAAGCTGTGGAGCAGCTCCGACAAGGCGGCGGATACCATCTCCAAGATGCGCAAGGAACTCACCGGCTTCGGCGACACGCTGCAAAAGCTCAACGCCCTGTCGCCGGCGCTGCTGGAACTGACCGAGCAGATCGCCACCCTGAAAGCGCAGAGCCAGGCGTCGCCGCGCGAGATTTCCGCTGCCGGCCAGCTGCTGATGCTCACCCAGCGCTTGGGACGCAGCGCCAATGAATTTCTCACCAGCGAAGGCGTGAACAACGAAACCGCCTTCCTGCTCGGCAAGGACACCAACACCTTCCGCGACATCACCGAAGGCTTCCTCAATGGCAGCGACATGCTGCGCCTGAGCGCGGCGAAGGATCCGGATACGCGCGAGAAACTGCAGGAGCTGCAGACCGCCTTCGGCGAGTACCAGAAGCTGGTGGCGAGCATCCTCGGCAACCTGCAGAACTTCAACGCCGCCAAGCAGTCGGAGCAGCTGATCTTTGCCGAGAACGAGAAGCTCAAGCAAAGCTTGGCCGACCTGCAGAAAGCCTTCCGCGACGCCGAGGATTCGATCGGCTGGCCGGTGTGGCTGATGCTGGTCAGCGCCTTCTGCGCGCTGATGGCGGCGGTCGGCATCGCGCTGGTGCTGCTGCAGGACAGCCGCCACCGGGCGCGCGAAGCCGAACTGCGCCGGCGCGAGGCGGACGAGCAGCGCCTGCAGGCACTGCTCAAGGAAGAGGAAGCGAAAGCCACCAACGACCAGACCCAGTCGGCGATTCTGCGCCTCATGAACGAATTGCAGGAAGTGGCCGACGGCGACCTCACGGTGCAGGCGACGGTGTCGGAAGACATCACCGGCGCCATCGCCGACTCGGTGAACTACACGGTGGAAGAGCTGCGCGGCCTGGTCGGCCGCGTGACCCGCACCGCCGAGCAGGTGACCGCCGCGTCCGACCAGGCGCAGGACATTTCCAGCGCGCTGCTGGCCGCATCCCAGAAGCAGTCGCGCGAGATCCAGGAAACCGGCCAGGCGGTGCTCGAGATGGCGGTGCAGATCACCGACGTCTCCCGTTCGGCGAATGAATCGGCGGAAGTGGCGCAGCAGTCGGTGGCCGCGGCGGAAGAGGGCGCCAAGGCGGTGGAAGACGCGATCAAGGGCATGAACGAGATCCGCGAGCAGATTCAGGAAACCTCCAAGCGCATCAAGCGGCTGGGCGAATCCTCCCAGGAGATCGGCGAGATCACCGAGCTGATTTCCGACATTACCGAGCAGACCAACGTGCTGGCGCTGAACGCCGCGATCCAGGCCGCTTCCGCCGGCGAGGCCGGCCGCGGCTTCTCGGTGGTGGCGGAAGAGGTGCAGCGGCTGGCGGAACGTTCGGCCGAGGCGACCAAGCAGATCGGCGCGCTGGTGCGCACCATTCAGACCGATACCCACGACGCGGTGGCGGCGATGGAAAAATCCACCCAGGGCGTGGTCGAGGGCGCCAAGCTGTCGGACGCCGCCGGCGCGGCGCTGCTGGAGATCCGGCGCATTTCGAACCGGCTGGCCGACCTGATCCGCGACATTTCCTCCGCCACCGAGCATCAGGCCACCTCGGCCAACAGCGTGGCGCGCAACATCCAGAACATTCTGACCGTGACCGAACAGGCTCAGGAAGGCACGCAGCAGACGGCGCATTCGATCCGCGAACTGTCGACGCTGGCCGAGGAGCTGAAGAACTCGGTGTCGCGCTTCCGCATCAGCGACTGAGTCGAGCCATGAGCGATGCCGCCGCCCCGGCCCGAGCCGGGCGGCATCCGAATCTTCGAAGAGGTAGTGATGACGCCCCCTAATTCCACTGCATCGCCCATCGATACCGGGCCGCTGTCCTGGGTGCTGGGCGAGATCCGCGAATCGCTGTCGCGCTCCGCCGCGGCGCTGCGCGAGGCCTTGCCGCAGGATGCGGATGCCCGCGCCACCCTGATGCGTCATGCCAAGAACTTCCTGCACCAGGCGCATGGCGCGCTGCAGATCGTCGACATCGACGGCATCGCGGTCATCTCCGAAGCGGTCGAGAGCCTGCTGCAGAAAGTGGAGGGCGGCCAGCTCGGGCTGGACGAGGCGCTGGTCAACGACATCGCCACCGCCTTCCAGGCGCTGACCGAGTATCTCGAAGAGCTGCGCTCCGGCATGCCGCACCAGCCGGTTCGCCTGTTCCCTTATTACCAGGCGCTGATGAATGGCCGCGGCGCCGAATCCCCCCATCCGGGCGACCTGTTCTTCCCCGACCTTTCCACCGCGTTTGCCCCTGAGCCGGCCCGAGGCGGCACGCCGCCCGCCGATCTGTCCAGCCTGCGCGGCCGCTTCGAGCTTGCGCTGCTGGGGTTGATGAAGGCAGACGCCGCAGCGGCGCGCACGCATGGCGCCGCCATGCGCGACGTCATCGCCGACGTCGTGCACGGCCAGTCCGGCGCTAGGGCGCGCGCCTTCTGGCGCGTCATGCAGGGCATGGCCGAAGCGGTCGGCGGCGGGCATGTCGGCGTCGACATCGAGATCAAGCGCCTGTTCGGCCGCATCAACCTGCAGCTGCGCCGGCTGAGCGAAGGATCGGCCAGCCTGGCCGAGCGCCTGCAGCGCGACGCGCTGTTCTTCATCGCGCAGATCGACGATGCACCGCCCGCCATCCGCGAGTTGCAGCAGGCTTACCGGCTGGACGGCATGGTGCCGCGCGACTACGCCGAGCGGCGCTATGGGCGCATCGATCTCGAGGCGCAGCTCAAGGCCAAGGAAAGGCTGGCGCATGCGAAGAGCACCTGGACGCGCATTGCCGGCGGCGAAGCGGCGCTCGCGCCCGCCTTCGAGGCGGACATGCAGGCACTGGCCGAAGCCGGCGCCGGCCTGGGTTCCGAACCGCTGGCCAAGCTGCTGCGCGAGATGTCCGGCATCGCCCGGCATGCCGCCCATGGGATCATCGCCGACAGCATCGGCCTGGAAATGGCGACCGGCCTGCTGTTTCTGGAAAACGCGCTGAACAGCCTGAACCGGCTGCCGGCCGACTTTGCCGAGCAGGCGCAAACCCTCACCCTGCGGCTGCTGTCGCTGGTGGAAGGCCAGCCGGCGGAACAGGCGGCGCCCTGGCTCAACGACATGTCGCAGCAGGCGCAGCACCGGCAAACCATGGCGGTGCTCGGCAATGAAATGCAGTCCAATCTGCGCCAGGTGGAAAAGCAGCTCGATGAATATTTCCGCGAGCCGGCCGCCCAGCACGGTACGCTGCCCGACATCGACCGCATGCTGGGGCAGCTGCAAGGCGTGCTGGCCGTGCTCGACCAGCCCGATGCCGTCGACGCGATCGCCCATGCGCGCAGCCACCTGCGCGCCTTCATCGATGCGCCGGCCTCGACCGAGCCGCCGCTGCATGCCTGCCAGCAGGTGGCGCGCAATGTCGGCGCCCTCGGATTCTTCATCGATGCGATGCAGCAGGATGCGGACGAGGCAAGATCGCGCTTCGTGTTCGATCCGGAAAGCGGCAGCTTCCAGTCGCGCCTGCTCGACCGGCGGGCGCCGGTGCAACCCGTTGCCGCTTTCGAATCCGCCATGCCGGCGGCGCCGCACGATGCAGCACCGGCCGAACCGGCCAGTGCCGAGGAAGACCTGACGCGCTTCCAGCAGCAGTCCGCCACCCTGGCGCGGGCGCTGGGCGAACAGCCCGACGACGCCGATCTGCAGCAGCAGTTGCGCGAATCGCTGGAGCAGATGCGGGTGAACGCGACGCTGGTGGCCGACACCGGGGCGGCAGAACGCGCCAAGGCCGGCATCCGCCTGCTGGATGAGCCCAATGCGGCGCCGGACATGCTGACCGCCATCGTCTCGGCTGAAGAGGCCGGCGCGCCGGAAGCGCGCGCGCCGCTGCCTGCGCCCAGTCTGCCCGAGAGCGAGGATGCGATCGATGCCGAGCTGCTGGAAATCTTCATCGGCGAGGCCGACGAGGTATTGCAGACGGTGCGCGCCGTGCTGCCGCAATCGCGCCATGCGCCGCGCAGCGAGGAACATCTGACCACGCTGCGGCGCGGCTTCCATACCCTGAAGGGCAGCGGCCGCATGGTCGGCCTGACGGCCTTTGGCGAGGCGGCCTGGAGCATAGAACAAGTCCTCAACCTCCGGCTGGCTGACGCCGCCGGCGGCGACGAGGCGCTGTTCCATCTGCTGGAGCAGGCGGAGCAGCTGATGCAGGCCTGGGTCGCCGACCTGCGCGAGACCGGCGCCTCATCCCGTGACGGTGCTGCGCTGATCGAAGACGCGCGCCGCCTGCGCGAAGGCTTGCCGCCCGCATCGCAGGCTGCGGCGCCGGTGGCGCAGGAACTGCCGGCGCTCGAGCTGGGAAATGCCGCCGAGCCGGAACCGGACTTCGCCGCAGCCGAAGAAGACGGCGCCTTGCCGCCGCTGCCGGATGCGCCGACTGAAGCCACGCTGGACGAACTGCCGGTCGAGTTCGGCTTCTCGGCGGATGCGGATGACGTGCCGCTACCGCCGCAAGCGGTCGAGACGACCGCCGAGCCGGTCGACCTGTCGGATGCGCTTGACGCCGACGCCTTCGAGGATGCCCCTGCTGACGTTCCTGCCGGGGTTGCTGCCGAGATTTCTGCACAGATTTCTGCAGAGGAGGCCATCCAGGCCCCCGTTGCAGCGCCCATTGAAGAGCCGGCCGAGGCCGCCCCTGGCACGGTGATCGACTTCCCGCTGCCAGGCGCTTCCACCGCCAGCCAGGATGAAAACATCCGGCGCATCGGCACGCTGGAAATCAGCCTGCCGCTGCATAACATTTATCTGGCCGAGACCGACGAACTGGTGCGGCGCCTGTCGCAGGACATTGCCGAGTGGCGGCATGAGCCGGAGCGGGCGGTGCTGGTGCAGTCGGTGCACGCGGCGCATTCGCTCGCCGGCAGTTCTTCCACCGTCGGCTTCAGCGCCTTGCATGAAGTGGCCTTTGCCTTCGAGATGGTGATGCAGCAGCTGCTGCGCAAGCCGGTGGCGCTGCACGATGCCGACTTCGACCTGCTGGATGCGAACGTCGAGGTGTTCCGCGCCATGCTGCAGAAGTTCAATACCGGCATCATGCCGGAGCGAGAACCGGGCCAGATTCTCCTGCTGCAAAGGCTGAAGGCGGATCTGGAGCAGCGGGCCGCCATGGAGCCGTCCGAACCTGCACGCGAAGCCGACCTGGAGGCGGCGGGGATCGCACCCGATGCCGGCGATGGCGATGACGCCGATCCGGTGCTGCGCCAGGGCATGCATGCGCCGGTGCTGGCGCACGTGGCGGTCGAGGAGCCGGGGGCCGAATCGCCAGGAAGCGATGCGGCGGAGCCGGTGCCGCAGGATGAGCTGGATGCCGACCTGCTGCCGGTCTTCCTGGAAGAAGGCGAGGACATGCTGCGTCAGGTCGGACAGCTGCTGGCTTCCTGGCCGGCCCAGTCCGATGGCGCGGCGGTGCCGCAAGGCTTGCTGCGACTGTTCCATACCCTGAAGGGCAGCGCCCGCATGGCCGGCGCCATGGCGCTCGGCCACCATTTTCACCAGCTCGAAACCCGCATCGAAGCCCTGATGCGCAAGGGTGCGCCGTCGCCGCAGGCCATCGAGGACCTGCAGCAGGCGCACGACTTGGCAATGCAGATGTTCGAGGCGCTGCGCCATCCGGCGCCCGCCGTGATGCCGCAGGCGCCACAAGCACAAGCGCCACAGGTGCCGGCCATGCCTGCGCAAACCCTGCCCGCCGTCCCCACCGCGCCGCCAGCGATTCCGGCGGTCCAGCAGCAGGAAGCCGCCGTCGCCAGAGCAGCCGGCGGCGCCGTGATGCGGGTGCAGGCGGAGGCGCTGGACCGGCTGCTGAACCAGGCCGGCGAGGTTTCCATTTCCCGCGCCCGCCTGGAAAACCAGATCGGCAACCTGCAGCAGTCGCTGTCGGAGCTGACCGAGAACGTCGGCCGGCTGCGCCAGCAATTGCGGGAAATCGAAATCCAGGCCGAAAGCCAGATCGCCTCCAGCAAGGCGAATGCGGCCGACCGCGAATTTGATCCGCTGGAATTCGACCGCTTCACCCGCCTGCAGGAACTGACCCGCATGATGGCCGAGACGGTGAACGACGTCGGCTCGGTGCAGCAGAGCATCAACCGTACCGTCGACCTGGCAACCGGCGACCTGCTGCAGCAGGCGCGCCTCACGCGCGACCTGCAGCAGGACCTGATGCGGGTGCGCATGGTGCAGTTTGCCAGCATCTCCGACCGCCTCTACCGGGTGGCGCGCCAGACGGCGAAGGAGGTCGACAAGCGCGTCAACCTCGACATCCGAGGCGGCACGGTGGAAATGGACCGCGGCGTTCTCGAGCACATGACCGGACCGTTCGAGCACCTGCTGCGCAATGCCATCGTGCATGGCATCGAGTCGCGCGCGCAGCGCCAGGCGCGGGGCAAGGCCGAGACCGGGGAGTTGCTGATCGAGGTGCGGCAGGAAGGCAACGAGGTCGTGATCCGCTTCTCCGACGACGGCCGCGGCCTGGACCTGGCGCGCATCCGCAGCAAGGCCGGCGAGCTCGGGCTGCTGGCCCTGGATGCGCCGGCGGGCGATGCCGAGGTGGCGGACATGATCTTCCACCCCGGCTTCTCCACCGCCGAGCAGGTCACCGAACTGGCCGGCCGCGGCGTCGGCATGGACGTGGTGCGTTCGGAAGCGGTGGCCCTCGGCGGCCGCATCGCCACCACTTCCCGGCCGGGCCAGGGCGTGACCTTCGAAATCCATCTGCCGCTGACCCTGGCGGTGACCCAGGTGGTGCTGCTCTCGTCCGCCGGCAAGACCTATGCGGTGCCGTCAGTACTGGTGCAGCAGGTGCAGCAGCTCCGGGGGCAGGCGCTGGCTTCGGCCTACAACGACGGCGCGCTGCCCTGGCAGGAGCGCCAGGTGCCGCTGCATTACCTGCCGGCCCTGCTCGGCGACGCCGAGTCGGCGCCCCTGGCGCAGCAGTATTCGCCCTGCCTGATCCTCAGCAGCGGCGGCGAGCAGATCGCCATCCATGTGGACAAGGTATTGGGCAACCGGGAAGCGGTGATCAAGAACGTCGGCCCGCAGCTGGCGCGTCTGCCCGGCATCGCCGGCGCCACGGTGCTCGGCTCCGGCGAGATCGTGCTCATCCTCGATCCGGTCCAGCTGGCGCAGCGCGCGCACAAGCAGGCGCTGCGGCCGGCCCAGTCGGAGGCGGGCGCCATCGGCGCCATCGCCGAGCTCAGCGTGTCGCCCGAGACCGCCCAGGAACCGGTGCAGGGTTTGCGCACCCAGCACATCGTGATGGTGGTGGATGATTCGGTGACGGTGCGCCGGGTGACCCAGCGCCTGCTGCTGCGCGAGGGCTATCAGGTGGTGCTGGCCAAGGATGGGGTGGATGCGCTGGAGAAGCTGCAGTCGATCACGCCGAGCGTGATGCTGGTGGATATCGAAATGCCGCGCATGGATGGCTTCGACCTGACCCGCAACGTGCGCGACGACGAGCGCACCCGGCACATCCCGATCGTGATGATCACGTCCCGCACCGCCGCCAAGCATCGCAACTATGCGATGGAACTGGGCGTGAACGCCTATCTCGGCAAGCCCTACCAGGAAGCGCAGCTGCTGCAGCTCATCGCCGGCTACGTCGCCGACGCAAAGATGAATTGATTCGTCCCGCCGGGGCGCCCGCCCCGGCGATTCCATGCGCGGTCAATCCGCGGTTTCCGGCTGCACCTTCTTCACCACCGCATAGCGCGCCAGCGTCCGCTGGCGCGCCTCGTCATGCTGCATCACCGGCAGCGCATAATCCCGCCCGAGCGCGATGCCGGCCGCCTCGAGTTGCGCCGGCTTGGCCAGCCAGGGCGCATGGATCGCCTTGTTCGGCAGCCGCGCCAGTTGCGGCAGGTAGCGGCGGATGAACTTGCCCTCCGGGTCGAATTTTTCCGATTGGGTGACGGGATTGAAGATGCGGAAGTAGGGCTGGGCGTCGCAGCCGCTGGAGGCGGCCCATTGCCAGCCGCCGTTGTTGGACGACAGCTCGAAGTCGTTCAGGTGGAGGGCGAAATACGCTTCGCCCCAGCGCCAGTCCAGTCCCAGGTCCTTGGTGAGGAAGGAGGCCGTCACCATGCGCAGGCGGTTGTGCATGTAGCCGGTCTGGTTCAGCTGGGCCATGGCCGCGTCCACCAAAGGGTAGCCGGTGCGGGCTTCGCACCAGGCGGCGAACAGCTCCCGCGCCGCTTCGCCGTCTTCCCAGCGGATGCGGTCGTACTCCGGCTTGAAGGCCTGGGTGGCCACACGAGGATGATGGTGCAGGATCATGAAATAGAAGTCGCGCCAGATCAGCTCCGACAGCCAGGTGGCGGCGCCGCTGCTGCCGGGCAGGTGCATGGCTTCCAGCGCCCGCCGCGCCAGGGTGCGGATCGATACCGTGCCGAAGCGCAGATGCGTGGAGAGATAGGACGGCCCCTTCACTGCCGGAAAATCGCGCGTCTCGTGGTAGCGGCCGATGCGAGGCAGGAAGTCTTCCAGTAACTTGGCGCCGCCGGACGCGCCGGTGGGCATGCCGAGCGCATTCAGGTTGGTCGGCTCGAAGCCGAGCGCCGCCAGCGAGGGCAAACCGGTCGCCCGCCTTCCCGGCGACGCCAGGCGGTCGGCGTAAGCATCGACCGGATAGGGCTTGACGAAGAAATCGCCGCCTTCATGCAGCTTGCGCAGCCAGGCATTCTTGTAGGGAGTGAACACCGAGAACGGCCGGGCCGACTGCGACAGCACCTCGTCCTTCTCGAAGATGGCCTGGTCCTTGAAGGCTAGCAGGCGCCGTCCGGCTTCCTTCAGCGCGCTGGCCACCGCAGTGTCACGGGCGATGGCTTGCGGCTCGTAGTCATGGTTGACGAAGACGGCGTCCACGCCGAGTTCGCTCGCCAGCTTGGGAATTTCCTGCGCCGCCGCCGCATGGCGCACGATCAGGCTGCCGCCGAGCCGTTCCAGATCGCGGCCCAGTTCCGCCAGCGCGGCCAGGATGAACTCCACCCGGCGGTCGCGGCGCGGCAGCGCATCCAGTATCTCGGTATCGAAGATGAAAGCGCAGTACACCGACCGGCTCTGCTTCAGGGCATGGTAGAGCGCAGCATGGTCGAATGCGCGCAGGTCGCGGCGGAACCAGACGAGCGATTTGTCGAACGATGGCACGGGCTTTCCTCCCTGGAAAGCATGGCGTTCCCGGCCGAAGCGGGCAAGGACGCATGCTGCAATGTTAGAATGGGCATTATGGTAAAGCATGATGTCCGCACGCCGCATACCGGCGAGCCGCCAGGACCGCACCGCTTGCCGCCATCCACTGTTTTCGAATTCCTCTTATCGTGGCCAACGCCGAGCTCAACCTGTCGGATCACTTCCTGATCGCCATGCCGTCCATGCTGGACCCGGTCTTCGGCGGGACGGTGATCTATATCTGCGAGCACAGCGAAAGCGGCGCCCTGGGCGTGATCATCAACAAGCCGACCGACATGACGATGGAAGTCTTGCTCGAGCGTATCGACCTGAAGCTGGAAATCAGCCCCAGCCAGATCGGCGATGCCAAGCCGGTGATGTTCGGCGGGCCGGTGCAGGTGGAGCGCGGCTTCGTGCTGCACGTCCCGCACGGCACCTACTCTTCCACCATGAAGGTGAGCGAGGACGTGGCCCTGACCACGTCCAAGGATGTGCTGGAGGCGGTGGCGTCCGGCCGCGGCCCGGAGCGCATCCTGGTGACGCTCGGCTGCGCCGGCTGGAGCGGCGGGCAGCTGGAGGAAGAGATCAAGCGCAACGGCTGGCTGACGGTGCGCGCCGATCCGGCCATCATCTTCGACCTGCCGGTGGAGGAGCGGTTTTCCGCCGCCATGCATCTGCTCGGCATCGATCCCCTGATGCTGACCGGCGACGCCGGCCACGCCTGACTCGACGGCGGACGGCGGGTGTCAACCGTACTCGGCTTCGATTTCGGCCTGAAGCGCGTCGGCGTGGCGGTCGGCAATACCCTGATGAAGCAGGCCAGTCCGCTGCAGGTGATCCATGCCGCCGGCAACGACGCCAAGTTCGCCGCCATCGCCGCCCTCATCGAGGAATGGCAGCCGGCGCTGTGCGTGGTAGGCCTGCCGATGCATCCGGATGGCGCGGAACACGAGATGACGGTACGATGCCGGCGTTTCGCCAATCAGCTCAACGGCCGCTTCGGCGTCGCCACCGCGCTGGTCGACGAACGCTATTCCTCGGCGGTCCTGTCGCAGCGGCGCGGCGACGTGATCGATGCCGAGGCGGCCGCAATCATTTTGCAACAATACTTCGACGAGCATGACCCATCCCCAACTTGATGCCGAGGCCCTATACCAGGCCCTGGCGCAACGCGTGAAGACCGGACTGGCGTCCGCCTCCGATCCCGCCATCGTCGGCATCCACTCCGGCGGCGCCTGGCTGGCGCAGCGGCTGGCGACCGACCTCGGCCTCGAATCCCGCCTCGGCTTCATCGACGTTTCCTTCTATCGCGACGACTACGCCGAGCGCGGCCTGCATCCGGAAGTGCGTCCGACCCATATCCCGTTCGAGGTGGACGGCGCCACCATCCTGCTGGTGGACGACGTGCTGTACACCGGCCGCACCACCCGCGCCGCCATCAACGAGCTGTTCGACTATGGCCGCCCGGCCAGGGTGCAGCTGGCGGCCCTGGTGGACCGCGGCGGCCGCGAGCTGCCGATCGCCGCCGACTACGTCGCCGAAACCGTCAGCCTGGCCGACGGCCAGCAACTCGTCCTGCAGCAGGCCGACGACGGCCGCCTTTCCCTCACGGTAGATCATGCATAACCCGCAATTGAACAAGAACGGCGAGCTGCAGCACCTGCTCACCATCGAAGGCCTGCCCAAGGCCGTCGTCAACCATATCCTCGATACCGCCTCTTCCTTCGTCGGCATCAGCGACCGCGAAGTGAAGAAGGTGCCGCTGATGCGCGGCAAGAGCGTGTTCAACCTCTTCTTCGAGAATTCGACGCGCACCCGCACCACCTTCGAGATCGCCGCCAAGCGGCTGTCGGCGGACGTGATCAATCTCAACATCGCCGCCTCCAGCACCTCTAAGGGCGAGTCGCTGCTCGACACCATCGACAACCTGGCGGCGATGCATGCCGACATGTTCGTGGTGCGCCATGCCCAGTCCGGCGCGCCGTACCTGATCGCCAAGCACCTGACCCAGACCGGGCAAAACCATGTGCACGTCGTCAATGCCGGCGACGGCCGCCATGCGCACCCGACCCAGGGCCTGCTCGACATGTACACCATCCGCCACTACAAGAAGGATTTCAGCAACCTGACGGTGGCCATCGTCGGCGACATCCTGCACAGCCGGGTGGCGCGCTCCGACATCCATGCGCTCACCACCCTGGGCGTGCCGGAAGTGCGCGCCATCGGCCCGCAGACGCTGCTGCCGGGCGGCCTGGAGCAGCTCGGCGTGCGCGTCTTCACCGACATGAACGAAGGCCTGAAGGGCGTGGACGTGATCATCATGCTGCGCCTGCAGAACGAGCGCATGTCCGGCGCGCTGCTGCCCTCGGCGCAGGAATTCTTCAAGAGCTACGGCCTGACGCCGGAGCGCCTCGCCCTGGCCAGGCCGGATGCGATCGTGATGCACCCGGGGCCGATGAACCGCGGCGTGGAGATCGATTCGGCGGTGGCCGACGGCGCGCAGGCGGTGATCCTGCCCCAGGTGACCTTCGGCATCGCGGTGCGGATGGCGGTGATGAGCATTTTGGCGGGAAACTGAGCAATGAAACTGCATATCAAGAATGGCCGCGTGATCGATCCGGCCAACGGAATCGACGCCCGGCGCGACCTCGCCATCGAGAACGGCAAGATCGTTGCCGTCGGCGCGGCCCCGGCCGGCTTCGTCGCCGACGAGACGATCGACGCCGCCGGCCTGGTGGTGATTCCCGGCCTGGTGGACCTGAGCGCCCGCCTGCGCGAACCGGGCTACGAATACAAGGCGACGCTGGAGTCGGAGATGCAGGCGGCGATCCAGGGCGGCGTGACCAGCCTGGTGTGCCCGCCGGACACCGACCCGGTGCTGGACGAACCCGGCCTGGTGGAAATGCTGAAGCACCGGGCGCGCGGCCTGAATCAGGCCAACGTCTATCCGCTCGGCGCGCTCACCGTCGGCCTGAAGGGCCAGGCGCTGACCGAAATGGCCGAGCTGACCGAAGCCGGCTGCATCGGCTTTTCCCAGGCCGAGTGCCCGATCGTCGACACCACCGTGCTGCTGCGCGCGATGCAGTATGCCAAGACCTTCGGCTACACCGTCTGGCTGCGGCCCCAGGACCCGCACCTCGGCAGGGGCGGCATCGCCCACAGCGGCCCGATCGCCTCCCGCCTTGGCCTGTCCGGCGTGCCGGTGATGGCCGAGACCATCGCCCTGCATACCATCTTCGAACTGGTGCGCACCACCGGCGCCCGGGTGCACCTGTGCCGCATCTCGTCCGCCGCCGGCATCGAGCTGGTGCGGGCGGCCAAGAAGGAAGGCCTGCCGGTCAGCTGCGATGTCGGCGTGCACCATGTGCACCTGACCGACGCCGACATCGGCTTCTTCGACTCCAATGCCCGCGTGGTGCCGCCGTTCCGCTCGCAGCGCGACCGCGACGCCATCCGCCAGGGCCTGGCCGACGGCGCCATCGACGCCATCTGCTCCGACCACACCCCGGTGGACGACGACGAGAAGCTGCTGCCCTTCGGCGAAGCCTCGCCGGGCGCCACCGGCCTGGAGCTGCTGCTCTCGCTCACGCTGAAGTGGGCGCAGGAAGGCAGCGACCGTTCCGACGCTATGCTGGCCAAGGCCATCGGCCGCATCACCCATGATGCCGCGCGCATCATCGGCAAGCCGGCCGGCACGCTGTCCGCCGGCGCCGCCGCCGACATTTGCATCTTCGATCCGGCGGCGCGCTGGAAGGTGGAAGCGGCCAACCTGGCCAGCCAGGGCAAGCACACGCCGCTGCTCGGCTACGAACTCCCCGGCAAGGTGCGCTACACCGTGGTCGGCGGCCATGTCGCGCTGAGGACGGCAGCGCAGCCGGCATGAACGCCGGCGGATTGCGGCGGCGGCTGCGCCTGGCGCGGCTGGCGCTGCACCTCCTGCAAGGATTGCTGACCTGCGCGCTGGTGTTTCCGCTTGCCGGGCAGGCGCAGCGGCGGCGCCTGATCCAGCGCTGGTCGGCCCGGCTGGTGGCGATCTGCGGGCTGGCGGTGTCGCTGCCGGCGACCGCCCATGCCGGCGAGAAGGCGCTGATCGTTTCCAACCATGTGTCCTGGCTGGACATCTTCGTCATCAACGCCCGGGTGCCGTGCCGCTTCGTCGCCAAGTCGGACATCCGCGGCTGGCCGGTGCTCGGCTGGCTCTGCGCCCGCGCCGGCACCATCTTCATTGCCCGCGGCAGGGTGCGCGACGTGCGCCGCATCTTCCAGGATCTCGTGCACAGCCTGCATGCCGGAGACCATGTGGCCTTCTTTCCCGAGGGAACCACGTCGCCGCCGGGCGGGCTGCTGCCCTTCCACGCCAACCTGTTCGAAGCGGCGATCGATGCCGGCGTGCCGGTGCATCCGTACGCGCTGCGCTATCTCGATGGAGAGGGGAATTACCATCCGGCGGTCGACTTCAGCGGCGACACCGGCTTCATGGAAAGCCTGATGCGGGTGCTGGAAGCGCCCGGCATCCGGGTCGAGCTGGTGGATCTGCCGCCGCTCGACACCCGCGGCGCGCATCGCCGCGAGCTGGCGGAGGCGGCGCACCGTGAAGTCGCCTCGGCACTCGGCCTCCAGCCCCGGCAGGCCAGGGCCGGCTAGATCGATCCCGGCACCTGATACTGCGGGCAATCCACCTGCACCACCGACCGGTCTTCCAGGCATACCGCCGTCAGCTTCCCGCCCCACAGGCAACCGGTGTCCAGCGCAATGAGATCGGGGCGCAGCACCAGCCCCAGCGTCGACCAGTGTCCGATCACCACCGGCACCTCCCGCGTGCGGCGGCCCGGCATGTCGAACCACGGCATCAATCCCTCCAGCGGCTGACCATCCTTGTGCACCATGTCCATGCTGCCGTCGGCATGGCAATAGCGGATGCGGGTGAGCGCATTGACGATGCAGCGCAGCCGATCATGGCCCTGCAGGCCGTCATCCCAGCGCGCCGGCGCATTGCCATACATGTGGCGCAGGAAATCCACCCAGTCCGGCCCGCGCAGCATCGCTTCCACTTCCGCCGCCAGATGCAATGTCTGCGGCAGGGTCCATTGCGGCGCCACGCCGGCATGCACGATCAGGTGCCCCTGCTCGTGGATCGCCAGCGACTGGTGCCGCAGCCAGTCCATCAGCTCGTCCCGGTCCGGCGCGTCCAGCACCTCGTGCAGGGTATCGCCCCGGTGCTGGAGCCGGATGCCCTGGGTGACGGCCAGCAGGTGCAGATCGTGGTTGCCGAGCACCACCCGGGCGTCCGGCCCGAGGGCGCGGATGCGGCGTAGCGTTTGCAGCGAATCCGGCCCCCGATTCACCAGGTCGCCGACAAAGATCAAATGCGGCTTTACGGCCGCGGCGTACAACTGGGTGATCAATTCATCGAGCTTGCCTAGGCAGCCCTGTACATCGCCGATTACGTAAGTGGTCATGAAAGCTGGGTGAGTTGATGGGCGGCACGTTTCCTTGTCAGACCACAAGGAGCCGTGAGGCAACGTGCTCTATAAAGAAGTTGTGGCAACGATTGGCATTCCAAACCAAACGCATCCATCATGTTAACCCCGATTATCCTTTCCGGCGGCGCCGGTACGCGGCTGTGGCCGGTGTCGCGCGAAGCGCATCCGAAGCCCTTCATGCGCATCGGCGGCGGCAAATGCCTGCTGCTGCAGACCTTCGAGCGGGCGCAGGCGGTGGCGCCGCAGCGCTCGCCGCTGATCGTCACCAACCGCGAATACCACCTGCGCTCGCGCGACGAGCTGCCGGCCAAGGGCACGCTGCCGCACTACCTGCTGGAGCCGGCCGGCCGCAATACCGCCCCGGCAATCGCCCTGGCCGCGCTGTGGGCGCAGCAGGAGGATCCTGACGCCTGCCTGCTGGTGATGCCGGCCGATCACCTGATCACGAACGTCGCCGCCTTCCGCGACGCCGCCGTGCAGGCCGAGGCGCTGGCGCGCGACGGCTTCCTGGTGCTGTTCGGCATCCGTCCCACGGCGCCGGAGACCGGCTATGGCTATGTCGAGATGGGCGATCCGGTCCGGCAGCAGGCGCAGGCGCATGCGGTGAAGGCTTTCCACGAGAAGCCGGACGCCGCCACCGCCGCCGGCTACCTGGCGCAGGGCAATTTCGTCTGGAACAGCGGCATCTTCTGCTTCCGCGCCGACGTCATCCTGCAGGCGCTGGAGACCTGGCAGCCGCCGCTGATGCAGGCGGCGCGCAGCGTATGGGAAGCCGCCGGCACCAGCGGCGACAAGACAGAGCTGCCGGAAGCCTTCGAGCAGCTCGACAACATCTCCATCGACTACGCCGTGATGGAGAAGGCGCAGAACATCGCGGTGGTGCCGGGCGACTTCGGCTGGAGCGACATGGGCGCCTGGAGCGCCGTCGCCGACACCGTGCCGGCGGATGCCGACGGCAACAACACCAACCGCCCGGACGCCATCCTGATCGACACCCGCCACACCTACATCGATTCCAAGGACCGGCTGGTGGCGGCGATCGGCCTCGACAACATCCTCATCGTCGACACGCCGGACGCGCTGCTTGTCGCAGATCGTGCCAAGAGCCAGGAAGTGAAGCAGGTGGTGAGCCAACTCAAGGCGCGCAATCATGAAGCGCACAAAATCCACCGCACTGCCGTGCGTCCCTGGGGCACCTACACCGTGCTGGGGGAAGGGCAGGGCTTCAAGATCAAGCGCGTGGTGGTCAAGCCCGGCCATTCGCTGTCGCTGCAGATGCATCACCACCGCAGCGAGCACTGGGTGGTGGTGTTCGGCACCGCCAGCATCACCGTCGGCGAGACCACGCGCCTGATGACCCAGAACCAGTCAACCTACATCGCCATCGGCGAAAGGCACCGGCTGGCCAATCCGGGCATCACCGACCTGGTGCTGATCGAAGTCCAGTGCGGAAGCTATCTCGGGGAGGATGACATCGTCCGCTTCTCCGACGTGTATGGGAGGGCCTGACCGGCAAAGGGAAAAGGGCAGGGAAGCCGGTCTCGCAGATCATTTCGAAACAACCAAGGAAATCCGAAACATGCTGATGAAATCCAAACCAAGCAAGGTCGCTCTCATTACCGGCGTCACGGGGCAGGACGGCGCCTACCTGGCCGAACTGCTGCTCAACAAGGGCTACGAGGTGCATGGCATCAAGCGCCGCAGCTCCCTGTTCAACACCGACCGCATCGACCACCTGTACCAGGACCCGCATGAGCCGGAAGTGCGCTTCAAGCTGCACCACGGCGATCTGACCGATTCCACCAGCCTGATCCGCATCATCCAGCAGGTGCAGCCCGACGAGATCTACAACCTCGCCGCCCAGAGTCATGTGGCGGTGTCCTTCGAAGAGCCGGAGTACACCGCCAATGCCGACGGCATGGGCGCGCTGCGCATCCTGGAGGCGATCCGCATCCTCGGTTTGGAGAAGAAGACCCGTTTCTACCAGGCATCGACCTCCGAGCTGTATGGCCTGGTGCAGGAGATTCCGCAAAAGGAGACCACGCCGTTCTATCCGCGCAGCCCGTATGCGGTGGCCAAGCTGTACGCCTACTGGATCACGGTCAACTATCGCGAGGCCTACGGCATCTATGCCTGCAACGGCATCCTGTTCAACCATGAATCGCCGCTGCGCGGCGAGACCTTCGTCACCCGCAAGATCACCCGGGCGCTGGCGCGCATCAAGCTGAACCTGCAGGACTGCCTCTACCTCGGCAATCTCTCCGCCAAGCGCGACTGGGGCCATGCGCGCGACTACGTCGAGATGCAGTGGCTGATGCTGCAGCAGGACAAGCCGGAAGATTTCGTCATCGCCACCGGCGTGCAGTACAGCGTGCGCGAATTCATCAACGCCGCCGCCAAGGAACTGCAGATGAATATCCGCTGGGAAGGCGAGGGCGTGGACGAGAAAGGCTACAACGACGAAGGCAAGTGCATCGTCGCCGTCGACCCGCGCTACTTCCGCCCGGCCGAAGTCGAGACCCTGCTCGGCGACGCCAGCAAGGCCAAGAACAAGCTCGGCTGGACGCCGCGCACCTCATTCGAGGAGCTGGTGGCCGAGATGGTGCGGGAAGACCTGAAGTCGGCGCAGCGCGACGAGCTGGTGAAGCAGCATGGGTATAGCGTGTTTGCGCATCATGAGTAACTGAAGTCTAGACGGTTGCAGTCCCGCCGCCGGGAGCGAGACCATTCGCTCCCGGTCCTGAATTGTTATTTGATTTATATCAAACAATCGCAGTATTTCTTCCTCACCCTCCCAGCAAGGCTTGCGCTTCATCGCTTTCCCATCTGTGCTTGTGCAATCAGCACTCTTCCCCGGTAAGTATTTCCCTCAAAAGTAGTAACTGTATGTAAATCTCTGGCGCGCACTGTCTTGGTGACAGCGCCGTGTAAGGGTAAAATGTCGCGCCGGCAAAAAGCATGCCTTTGCATGCGTGGACTTCACGAAGCATGTCTTCACAAGCCGGCAAACCGGGCGCGATAAAAGAAATACCATGAGCGTCCGGGTCGAACGGCATGCCAGCCGAAACGGCTCGACACCGGTTCGGATCCCTATTGAAAAGCCATTGGCGCTTCAATGGCCGCAGGCTGAAGCCATCAACCTTCTCGGAAAAGCAAATGATTCTCGTAACAGGCGGTGCAGGATTCATCGGGTCGAACTTTGTCCTGGATTGGCTGACCCAAAGCGGGGAGCCGGTCGTCAACCTGGACAAGCTGACCTATGCCGGCAATCTGGAGAATCTCGCCAGCCTGAAGGGCGATGCCAGACATGTTTTCGTTCAGGGCGACATAGGCGACCAAACCCTGGTGGCCGGTCTGCTGGAAAAGCACAAGCCGCGCGCTGTCCTGCACTTCGCCGCCGAATCGCATGTGGACCGCTCCATCCACGGTCCCGATGCCTTCATCCAGACTAATGTGGTCGGCACCTTTCAGTTGCTGGAGGCGGTCCGCGCCTACTGGGCGTCGCTGGAAGAGCCGGAAAAATCGGCCTTCCGCTTCCTGCACGTCTCCACCGACGAGGTCTATGGTTCGCTGGGCAAGGAAGATCCGCCTTTCGCCGAGACCAATCGCTACGAACCGAACAGCCCGTATTCCGCCAGCAAGGCAGCCAGTGACCACCTGGTACGCGCCTACCACCATACCTACGGCCTGCCGGTGCTGACGACCAACTGCTCGAACAACTACGGTCCTTACCATTTTCCCGAGAAGCTGATCCCGCTGATCATCGTCAATGCCCTCGCCGGCAAGCCTCTGCCGGTCTACGGCGACGGACAGCAGATCCGCGACTGGCTCTACGTCGGCGACCATTGCAGCGCCATCCGCCGCGTGCTCGAAGCCGGCCGACTGGGGGAAACCTACAATGTCGGCGGCTGGAACGAGCAGGCGAACCTGGATGTGGTCAAGATCGTGTGCGGCATCCTCGATGAACTGCAGCCTCGCGCCGACGGCAAGCGGTACGCCGAGCAGATCACCTTCGTCAAGGACAGGCCTGGGCATGATCGCCGCTACGCCATCGATGCCCGCAAGCTGGAGCGCGAACTCGGCTGGAAACCGGCCGAGACCTTCGAAACCGGCATCCGCAAGACGGTGAAGTGGTACCTGGCGAACGGCGACTGGGTGCGCAATGTTCAATCCGGCGCCTATCGCGAATGGATCAGCCGGAACTACGGCTAGAGATGACCATGAAAATCCTATTGTTCGGCAAGGGTGGCCAAGTCGGTTGGGAACTGCAGCGCAGCCTGGCGCCGCTGGGCCAGATAGTCGCGCTCGACTTCGACAGCAAAGATCTGTGCGGCGACTTCACCAATATCGATGGCATCGCCGCCACCGTCCGCCAGGTCAGACCCGGCGTGATCGTCAATGCCGCCGCCCATACGGCAGTCGACAAGGCGGAGAGCGAGCCGGCGCTGGCGCATCGCATCAATGCCGAGGCGCCCGGCGCGCTGGCGCGCGAGGCGAAGGCCGTCGGCGCCATGCTGGTCCACTACTCGACGGACTATGTCTTCGATGGCAGCGGCGAGCGTCCCTGGCGAGAAGATGATGCAACCGGCCCGCTAAGCGTGTACGGCGCCACCAAGCTGGCAGGCGAAGAAGCGATCAGGCAATCCGGCTGCCGCCATCTGATCTTCCGGACCAGCTGGGTCTACGCAGCGCGCGGCGGCAACTTCGCCAAGACCATGCTGCGCCTGGCACGCGAACGCGACCGGCTCACCGTCATCAATGACCAGACCGGCGCGCCTACCGGCGCCGACCTGCTGGCCGATGTCACCGCGCATGCGATCCGGGCGGCGAACCAGGATGAAAAGCTGTGCGGCCTGTATCACCTCGTCGCGTCCGGCCATACCACCTGGCATGACTATGCGCGGCTGGTGATCGAATACGCGCGAAATGCCGGCGTCGAGATCAAGGTGGCGCCGAGCGCGATCGAGCCGGTGCCCACCTCCGCTTTCCCCACGCCGGCCAGGCGCCCGAACAATTCTCGCTTGGCGACCGACAAGCTGCGCACGGCGTTCGGCCTCACACTGCCGGCGTGGCAGGCGGGTGTCGAGCGCATGCTCGCCGAAATACTGGAAAAATAACCATGCATCAGCGAAAAGGCATCATTCTGGCGGGCGGCTCCGGCACCCGGCTGTATCCCGTGACAATGGCGGTGTCGAAGCAATTGCTGCCGGTGTACGACAAGCCGATGATCTACTATCCGCTCAGCGTGCTGATGCTGTCCGGCATCCGCGAGGTGCTGATCATCTCCACGCCGCAGGACACGCCTCGCTTCCAGGAACTGCTTGGTGATGGCGCGCAATGGGGCCTGAGCCTGCAATATGCCGTCCAGCCGTCGCCAGACGGCTTGGCCCAGGCTTTCATCATAGGCAAGGAATTCGTCGGCGACGCGCCTTCGGCGCTGATCCTCGGCGACAACATCTTCTACGGACATGACTTCGAAGCGCAGCTGCGGGCCGCCACGGCAAAGCCGGAGGGCGCCACAGTATTCGCTTACCACGTTCACGACCCCGAGCGCTACGGCGTGGTCGAGTTCGATGGCGATCAGCGCGCGGTCAGCATCGAAGAAAAGCCGCTCAAGCCGAAATCCAGCTATGCCGTGACCGGCCTCTATTTCTACGATAACCAGGTATGCGACATCGCGGCCGGCATCAAGCCGTCGGCACGCGGGGAGCTGGAAATCACCGACGTCAACCGCGCCTATCTCGAAAGGAACAGGCTGAACGTCGAAGTCATGGGTCGAGGCATGGCCTGGCTAGATACCGGTACCCATGAATCGCTGCTCGAAGCCTCGCAGTTCATCGCCACCATCGAGAACCGGCAGGGGCTGAAGGTGGCTTGCCCGGAGGAGATCGCCTTCCGCAAGGGGTACATCGATAGCGAACAGCTGGAAAAGCTGGCGGCCCCGCTGAAGAAAAATGCGTATGGACGTTACCTGATGCGCATCCTGACCGATAAGGTGTTCTGACAATGAAAGCCGTATCCACCTCCATTCCCGACGTGCTGATTCTCGAGCCGACCGTGTTCGGCGACGATCGTGGGTTCTTCTTCGAAAGCTTCAATGCCCGCCGCTTCCAGGAACTCACGGGCGTGGCGGCCGAGTTCGTTCAGGACAATCACTCGAAGTCTGCCAAGAACGTGCTGCGCGGCTTGCATTACCAAATTCAGCAGCCTCAAGGCAAGCTGGTGCGCGTGGTGTCGGGCGAAGTGTTCGATGTCGCCGTCGACATCCGAAAAAGCTCGCCGACGTTCGGCAAGTGGGTGGGTGCGACGTTGTCTGCAGAGAACAAGCGCCAGCTGTGGATTCCGGAGGGCTTTGCCCACGGCTTTGTCGTGTTGAGCGACTCGGCCGAATTTCTTTACAAGACGACCGACTACTGGGCGCCGGAGCATGAGCGTTCCATTTTGTGGAGCGATCCGGAGATCGGCGTTCAATGGCCGATAGAAGATGTACCGCTTCTTTCGGCAAAGGATAGAAACGGCAAGTCGTTTTGTGACGCTGAATACTTTGGTTGAACCTTGTCCCGGACCTCCTGTCGTTTTCCGGCCATGTGTTCGCCAGCGATATCCGATGGGCAAAATTTAACGCAACTAGCGAGCCGTTATCACGCTACAGATTAATGAATTTACAAAACACAGCCGGAACGTCAGTAAACACTTTGGTTGCCAGCCTATGGCGCAACCGTCAACTCATTGCAAGAATGAGCAAGCGTGAGGTCGTTGGACGCTATCGCGGATCGATACTTGGCCTTGCATGGTCCTTCTTCAACCCTGTCCTGATGCTCGCCGTCTATACCTTCTTCTTCTCGGTGATTTTTAAGGCGAGATGGAGCGGACTGGACGGTGCCGACAAGGGCAGCTTCGCCACCCTGGTATTCGTCGGGATGATTGTCCATGGACTTTTCGCTGAGTGCGTCAACAAGGCGCCCACACTCATCGTAAATAACGTCAGCTATGTGAAGAAAGTGGTTTTTCCGCTCGAAATCCTGCCCTGGATTAGTCTGGGTTCAGCCATGTTTCATATGGCAATCAGCTTGGCGGTGCTGGTCCTTGCCCGCATTCTCTTGGGAGGCACGCTCTCCTGGACAATTTTTTTCTTCCCCTTGGTCCTCCTTCCACTGGTGCTTGTGACGATCGGGTTTTCCTGGTTTTTTGCTGCCGTCGGCGTTTATCTGCGTGATGTTGTCCAGACCGTGGGCATATTCACGACGGTACTCACTTTCCTGTCGCCCGTGTTTTACCCCATTTCAGCATTGCCAGAACGGTATCACTTCTGGTTCAAGCTCAATCCGCTGACTTTCATCATCGAGGAGAGTCGGAATGTCCTCATCTGGAACCACGCGCCGGATTGGACCAACCTTGGTCTCATGGTTGTAGCGGCCGGTTTGATTGCTTGGCTCGGATTTTGGGTGTTCCAGAAGTGTCGCGAGGGGTTCGCAGATGTCGTCTGATATTGCAATCAAGGTATCTGGACTTGGCAAGTGTTATCACTTGTATGACGCGCCCAGACATCGTTTGCTGCAAATCTTGTTTGGCAAGAAGCGGCAGTTTTTTCGCGAATACTGGGCATTGTCTGATGTCTCCTTCGATGTTCGGAAGGGTGAAACCATCGGCATCATCGGCCGCAATGGTGCGGGTAAATCGACTTTGCTACAGATGTTGTGCGGCACATTGCATCCGACAGCGGGCACCGTGCAGGTTAATGGGCGCTTGGCCGCGCTGCTTGAACTCGGCGCTGGCTTCAATCCGGAATTTACCGGCCGCGAGAACGTCTTCCTCAGCGGCGCGCTGCATGGGCTAAGCAATGCACAGATCCAGGAGCGGTTCGACGACATCGCTGCTTTCGCAGACATTGGCGGCTTTATCGATCAAGCGGTCAAAACTTACTCGACTGGCATGTTCGTTCGACTCGCTTTCGCAGTGCAGGTGCATCTGGACCCTGACGTTTTCGTGATCGACGAGGCGCTGGCGGTTGGCGATCAGCGCTTCGTCCAGAAATGCTATCGCAAGCTTGAAGAACTCAAAAGCCGGGGAACCAGCCTGTTATTTGTTTCTCATGACACGACTGCAATCAAGATGCTTTCAGACCGCGCGGTCTGGATTCATGACGGTAAGCTGCGAAAAATTGGCGACGCCTCAACGGTCGTGGATGCGTACCGCAACTGGGCGGACGGCATCAGCGAATCTATTGCGGCACCGGCGGGAACCAGTTTGCCAATCGATAAGCAGGCGGACTTGGCGGTGAACAAAGTATCCCTACTGACGTCCGAAGGGCGGGAGAGTAGCACCTTCATTCATGGCGAGTCGGTTACGCTGAGCATCGATATACAGAACCGAGGGCTTCCGGTTGGAATTCCCATAAGGCTAGGCTTTTCGGCAAGAAATAACCGAGGAGTCGAAATATTCGGCTCCAATACATTCGATAGCCAAGTGGTGCTCGAAACGCCGGAACCGGGAGCCAGCATGACTCTAAAGGCCGATTTCAGGCTTCCGCTTCTAGCTGCCGGCGTCTACACAATGAGCTTAAATGTCGACGCGCTGAACTCGGAAGGCAACTATGAAGCGGAAGTCATGCTGGTGGACTTCTTCTCTTTTCACATCGACGAAAGAGTCAAGGTCTATACCTTGATCGGTGTCGACGTGAATTTCAAGGTCGGACAATACGCCTGAAGCGGCTGGGCCGATCTAGTCAATAGGATCAATAGACTTGATTTACGATACCTTCATTTTTTTTAACGAGCTCGACTTGCTCGAGTTGCGGTTAAATGTGCTCGATAAGCATGTTGACTACTTTGTGCTGGTAGAAGCTACAGAGACTTTCCAGGGTGCGCCGAAGCCTTTACATTTTGCCGACAACAAGGATCGTTTCTCGAAGTTTCTGCACAAGATTGTCTATGTCGTCGTAGATGACATGCCGCGCGGCGCGGCGCCCTTTGATCGTGAGTACCATCAGCGCGACTGCATCCTGAGAGGATTGCTAAATTGCCGACCGGATGATTTCGTCCTCCTATCGGATGTCGATGAAATACCGAATCCGGAACGCATTCCCGCCACCTTGCAAGACGGCTTGCCCATCGTATTCGAGCAGCCGCTCTTTTATTACAAGTTAAACCGAAAATGCGTTCAAATGGAGAGCCTGCCATGGTCCGTGCTGACTCATTACGGCAATCTCGGACAGCCATCACAGCTCAGGCGTACTGTCGTCAAGCTTCAGTCAGAAATCCTGAGCCGTAAAGTCATCACGGATGGGTTCCAGATCATCAAAGACGGCGGCTGGCATTTCAGCTATTTGGGGTCTCCGGAGAACATCGTCAAGAAGATCGAAGCGTTCTCGCATGCAGAATACAATCGTCCTGAGTTCAAGAATATCGGCACTCTGGCGGACTGCATCAGCAAGGGGCGCGATCTGTTCGGTCGGGAATTGATCTTCGTGACCGTGGATATAGAAGAGTTGCCTCAATACGTGCGCAACAATCGCGAGAAATATGAGGCGATGCATTATCTCGAATCGGCGACTCAAACGACGAGTTTGGGCGAAATTTCCCATACGCTCGACATTCTGTTCGACCAATACAGCCGTTACCGTGCCTGCGCAGAGTTACTCCTGCGTCTCGGGGCGACTTCCCAAAGCCGGATTCTCGATGTCGGCTCGGGAAGCGCCTGCCTGCTCTCCGAATTCCTTCCCGGTTTTGACATCAGCTATGTCGATCCGCTCATTAACACCTTGCCGTCGAAGAAGAGCAATCAGTTTGGCTACCAGATTGATGAAGTGGCTGACAAGCTTGGCCTCTTCGACTTTGTCGTCGCCATCGATGTGCTGGAGCATGTGCCGCCTCAATTCCGGGAGGGGTTCACCACCACCTTGACGGCATTGGCCACGAAGTCGGTCGTGCTTGCCTTTCCCTATGCGGATGAGCAGTTTCCTGTCAACGTGGATCAGGCGATCAACGAAGATTACGCCTACATAAACGAGCAGTCGTACAGTTGGCTTGAGGAGCACGATACCTATGGTCTGCCAAATGTTCAGAATCTACAATCCGGTTTCGCTTCTCGCGGTATGGATGCTGGATTTTTTTACCATGGGTATGCGCCTTGGCTGAAAGAGCTTCTGTCCTATGTGATCAATGTGAATGACATTGCCGCCGCGAGAGAATTGGGATATCAGGCTAGCCGCGAATTCAATCAGAAGCTGTACGACTACGACTTCAACCAACCGGCTTATCGTGTTTTTCTGGTTGCAAGCAAGTCGGTACTCCCATCCGGCTGGAAGCCGGCTGAAAAGCCGATCGATTCAGCCGCTGAGCAACAGTTCGAAGCGATCATGCATAAGGCATATCTTCGGTTGTACGCTCAGCTTCAAGCCACCGAACGGGAAATGCTGGAAGCAAAGTCCTCCGCTTCCGCGAGCGCGGCCGAACGGGAACGCGCGCTGGCCGAACGCGAAGCCGCGCTTGCGCAAGCCGATGCACTGCGGAAGCAGTACGAGCAAGCCAACGAACTGATTGCGCAAATGCGGCGTTCCAACTCCTGGCGCTTGACCAAGCCCTTGCGATTCGCTGCGCGTCTAAAGCGCTACGGCTTGGGTCTCGACGACAGGCGCGCTCTTGGCCAAGTGGTGCGCAAGGCTTATCGGCGCATGCCTCTGCCCGATGCTGCGCGAAACGGCCTGCGCTGGCTATATCACCGCCATCTGAAAAGACTGCTGACGCCGCATTCCCGCCAATTCGCAAACCTCCCTTTTACGCTGCCTTCGCTAGTGCCTGCCGCGCGCAACGACGCATTGCCTGATTACGTCATGTGGGGTGTCATCGATTGGCACTTCAGATTCCAGCGTCCCCAGCAACTGGCCACGGCCCTGGCGGCATCCGGCCGTCGTGTCGTTTATGTTTCGCCTGCCTTCGTTCCTGATGGCCGTGCCGGATTTGACCTAGAGCAGCTTGATGCCACCGGCAGGCTGTTCCAGGTCAAGCTCTTCGTCTCGACGGCGCCGACGATCTATTCCCAGGCACCCACTGCGCAGGAACTGGGGCAAATCCAGGCGAGCCTCGGCGCCTTGCTCGAGTGGCTGAATCCGCGGCAAATCGAAAGCGTCGTGCAACACCCGTTCTGGTACGAGGCGGCGATGGCCTTGCCGAATAGCCGTGTGGTTTATGACTGCATGGACCATCACGATGGGTTCGGCAATAACGCGACCGAGATATCCGTCCTGGAAAATGCCTTGATCAAGCATGCCGACCTCACGATCACCACGTCGGACTGGCTGGACAGGGAGGCGGAGAAGCTCACCGAGCGCCGGGCCCTGATAAGAAATGCTGGGGACTATGCGCACTTTTCGAAAGCGCCTGCCACGGTTTACCGGGATCCGGAATCGAGGAAAGTCATAGGCTATTACGGCGCAATCGCCGAGTGGTTCGATCAAGATTTGGTGAAAGCGGTGGCGCGGGCATTTCCCGACTGCTGCATCTTGCTCATCGGTGCCGATAGCGTGAACGCGCAGCGCCGGCTGGGCAAGCTTGCGAACGTGAAGTTCACGGGCGAAGTGTCGTATCAGGACTTGCCGTCCTACCTGTACGGCTTCGATGTATGCATGCTGCCCTTCAAGATCATCCCGCTGACGCTTGCCACCAATCCAGTCAAAGTCTATGAGTATCTCAGCGCCGGCAAGCCGGTCGTGTCGGTTGATCTTCCGGAAATCGCTCAATGCGAAGGACTGGTTCGCGTAGGAACAACTCCCGACGAGTTTGTCCGCCACCTGGCGGCAGAATTGGCGGGGGAGCCTTCCCAAGAGCAGGAGGCGCGCAGGCGTTCATTCGCTGCAGGACAGACCTGGGAGCACCGTGTCAGTCAGCTGATTGCGGATGTCGAAGGCAAGAAAGACGAGCCCCTGGTCAGCATCATCGTCGTCACCTATAACAACCTGGCGCTCACCCAGGCCTGCCTGGCAAGCATTGACGCCTACAGCGACTACCCCAATCTGGAAATCATCGTGGTCGATAATGCTTCCAGCGATGGTTCCCCGGCTTATCTGTCCGACTGGGTGAAGGGCGCGTCCAATCGCAAGTTGATTCTCAATGCTGACAACCTTGGCTTCGCCGCCGGTAACAATGTCGGGTTGGCTGCTGCGTCGGGCGAGTATCTCGTGTTGTTGAACAACGATACCTACGTTACCCCCGGCTGGGTGCGAACGATGATGCGGCACCTGCAATTGAATCCGGAGATTGGATTGATCGGTCCTGTCACGAACAACATCGGCAACGAAGCCAAGATCGAGATCGCTTACGACGACATGCAGCAAATGCTGCGGAAGTCAGCCGCCCATACCCGCAGGCACATTGGAAAGACGTTCCGTCTGCACACCGCAGCATTCTTCTGCGTGATGATGCCGCGCGTCGTCTATCAGCAGGTCGGCCCGCTGGACGAGGCGTTCGGCAGGGGTTTCTTCGAGGACGACGACTATTGCCGCAGGGTGGAACAGTTGGGCAAGGAAATCGCCTGTGCGGAAGATGTCTTCATCCACCATCACTTGTCCGCGTCTTTCAACAAGCTCAAGAGCAAGGAAAGGCAGGCGCTGTTCGACCAGAACCGGGTGCTCTACGAAGCTAAATGGGGAAAATGGACGCCGCATAGCTACCGTGACGCAGGGCAATCTGCGCCAGCGGAAAACTCCTTGTCGGACAGCCGGCACGCGCATTCGAAATGAACAGGGTGTTGCCAACCGTTTTCAATGGTCTTGCCGGTCTCGCCGCCTTGATCGGCACCGGCCTGGTGATCCATGGCTTGAGCCTCATGGCTTGGCCGGACGCGATTCCATTCAGCGACACGACGCTTCTCATGGACTCGCCCCTGTTGCGCTTCCTGTTGCTGCTGCTCGTCGCTGCAGTGCTGGTCACGACCATCACGCTGGCCAGCAGGTGCAAGCCGCTGGTCGCTGCGGCGGCAGTGGCAACGCTCTTGGCTTTGGGCACGGGCCTGATGGGAGCTTTCGTTGTCGTTGCCTGGTTTGCGCTTGCTTCGATCGTGTTGGGGCGAGGCGTGCTCAGGGTGGCGCGGGCGGCTGATACCGGGCCGGAAGCGTCGAATATCCTGCCTTTAGTGCTAGGGGCCGGATTATATGGTTCGATCGTCAGCCTGCTCGCTCACCTTCCGCTGAACTATCCTGGCGTGTATGCGGTCGGATTGGCGCTGCCTCTTGCCTTCGGTTGGCGTTCGACAGCCGAAATCTTGCAAAGGATGGCAGGGTCCATCGTACGCATCGACCAGAATCCCCTGCAGGGCAAGACACTGGAAATGGTGATCGGGGTCGTGCTGCTTGTTCACGTGCTGGCGGCCTGTCTGCCGGAACTGGGCTATGACGCGCTCGCCATGCATCTGTTCATCCCAGGGTACCTGCGGGGACGACATCAATGGAATTTCGACGTCAGCACCTACGTATGGGCAGTCATGCCGATGCTGGGCGATTGGATTTTTTCAATCGGCTATATGCTGGGTGGAGAGACGGCGGCGCGCTTGATGAATGTCGGCTTCATCATCGCCACTGCTCGCTTGGTCACGGAAATGGTTCGCTGGGCGGGCGGAAGTGAAAGCGGCGGGCGCTGGGCGGCGCTGGTATTTCTCTCCACGCCATTGACCTTCACCGAAAGCAGCAGCCTGTTCATCGAGTCTGCATGGGGCGCTTTCCTGATTGCCGGTACTTTCGCCTTATTGCGGGCTTGCTCCAGCAAAGGCGATCCGCGCGACCTCCGAACTGCCGGCCTCCTGCTCGGTTACGCTGCGGCGGCGAAGGCCGTGACATTGACCGTATTGCCGGTACTGGGGCTTGCTTTATTGGTGCGGTGGCGGCGTTTGACCGACAAAACGGTCTTGCTGGCGGTGATCCAGGCAATGGGAGCCTTTCTGGTGGTTGGCGGCATACCGTATCTCACCGCATTCCTCAAGACCGGCAATCCTGTATTTCCGCTGTTTAACGCGATCTTTCGGTCCCCTTATTTTCCGCCGGAAAACTTTGCTCCACCCGATGTCTTCGCCAAGGGCGTTCGCTGGGATACCCTTTACGCAATCACCTTCGACACAACGCGCTACCTGGAAGGCAAGGTCGGAACGGCCGGGTTTCATTGGTTATTGCTGTTGATTCCGGCATGTCTTCTTTTGCTTGGCTCTCGAAGCATGCGTGGTCTCGTGATTGCCTTCATTGCAGCCGCATCGATCGTATTAACCTTTCAATCAACTGCCTATCTGCGATACGTTTTCCCATCCTTCGCAATGCTGGCAATGGTCGTCGGCATCGGCTTCTCGGCAGTGGAAACACGTGGTATTGCGGTTCGTGCGATCGTCAGCACTTTGTTAGCGGCCGGCGCGGCATTGAATCTCCTGTTTTTCAATGCCGGTGCCTTCTATGCGGACTTCGAGCCCAGGGCCGCCCTAAGCCAGGCACACCGCTATGACTACCTTCAGCAGCGCATACCGATCCGCAATGCGGTGGAATTGGTCAACCGCCTGAACGCCGGTCACACTCCCGTGGCCGTGTTTTCCATGCCTTACACGGCTGGGCTGGAAGCCGATGGGCTGTATCCGAACTGGTACAACCTCAATTTTTATGAGGCCATCAAGAACGCGGCATCCGAAAGCGCCCTGGCCGAGGTTCTGCTCGCCAAAGCGGTCGACTTCGTCATTCTGGATCCGGCGTGGGACACGCCGGAGAAGCGTCGCCTGATCGAAAGCGTCACTGACCAGGTTGCGAACTTCGGCGGCATCACGGTTCGATCGATAAACAGTCGTTACCGGTTTCAGAAAGAACTGCTGCAGCATCCCGGTTTTGACGCTGCCGAGGGATGGACCATGCAAGACGGCGCCAAACTTGACCAAGGCCTCATCGCCAGCGTGAACGCGCCCGCATATCAAGTCGTACCGGTGGCGCCGGGAAGGCGCTATCGAAACAGTGTGCGCGCAGCCTGCGCCGAACAGCCGACCAAGGGTCGATTGCAGGTGAACTGGCAGGATGCGCGATCCCGTTTCATCCGAGCTGACATCCAGCTGTTCGACTGCTCACCGGAAGCAGCCGAACATCAGATGGAAGTCATCGCGCCGGACGGTGCTGCCTTTGCAGTCGTGTACGCATCGGGTCATACCCCGATACCGGTGCGATTCAAGCAAGTCTCGTTTCGATAATGAAGAAAAATGGCATGGACAGAATTCAGGATGACATCGTTCAGGAAGACAGGATAGCGGTCGTCATTCCCTCGTACCGGGTGACGCGCCATATTGCCAACGTGGTGGCGCGCATGCCTGCGCTGGTGTGGCGAATCTATATCGTCGACGACGCTTGTCCGGACGCTTCCGGCAAATTCGCCGAGGAGACTTTGCACGATCCCCGAATAAGGGTGCTTTATCATGCCGAAAACCAGGGCGTGGGTGGCGCCGTCATGACCGGGTACCGTGCGGCTATCGAGGACGGTGCGGAGGTAATCGTCAAGATCGATGGGGACGATCAAATGGACCCGGGCTTGATCCAGCAGTTCATCGATCCCATCCTCGCAGGCGAAGCCGATTACACAAAAGGAAATCGCTTCTTCGATCTGGAGGAAATTCGCGCGATGCCGGGCATAAGGCTTTTCGGCAATGCGGTACTGTCCTTCATGGCGAAGTTCTCTACCGGTTACTGGGATCTTTTTGACCCCACCAATGGATACACCGCAATCCATGCAGACATTGCACGCCATCTTCCCTTTGATCGAATCAGCAAGCGCTATTTTTTCGAAACCGACATCCTGTTCCGCCTCAATACATTGCGGGCAGTCGTGGTGGACGTGCCGATGGATGCCAAATACGGCGACGAGGTAAGCAACCTCAAGATCTCCAAAGTCGCCGGCGAGTTCCTGGTCAAACATATTCGCAATTTCGGCAAGCGCATTTTCTACAATTACTACTTGCGGGACATGTCAGTGGCTTCCGTGGAGCTTCCGATTGGATTGTTCCTGTTCGTCTTCGGCGTTGTCTTCGGCGGGTATCACTGGATCAAATCGGCGGAGGCTGGCATCGCCACCCCGGCGGGTACCGTCATGCTGGCGGCGTTGCCCATCTTGGTCGGTCTGCAAATGATCTTGGCCTTCGTGGGACATGACGTGATGTCGGTTCCCCGACGTCCTCGACATGGACGACGCTCTGCCCCCCGGCATGCCGCGTCGACCGGAATCAGAAGCAAGCCATGAGCTATCTCGCATTCTTGAGAGACAAGGCCAAGGGCTATTCGCTCGGATTGATGCTTCGACTGGAGTTCGAGTCCCTGTTCTTCGGTCTGGCCGGCCTTGTACCGACCACCTTTGGCGTGTTTGTGCGGGCCGCGATATGCAAGCTGTTCCTCAAATCTTGCCGTGGACTCTCCTGGATTCAACCTCGTGTCACCATCGTGCATGGTGATCGGATCACGGTAGGGTCGCATTTCGCTGTCAACTCGGGCACTTACATAAATGGATTCGGTGGCATTGAAATGGGCTCCCATGTACTAATCGGCAGCAATGTCACGATTTCTTCCGGACAGCATCCTATCGACGGCCGGCTTCCGCCAGTTTTTGCACGCCAATCCTTGCCAAAGAAGATTGTGATTGAAGATGACGTATGGATCGGTGCAGGCGCAGTGATCATGCCTGGCGTACGACTGGCTCAAGGGACGGTCGTTGGCGCGAACGCCGTCGTAACGCGAGATACCGAACCCTATTCCATTGTCGTGGGAGCACCGGCGCATAAAATCAGGAATCGGTGAGGAAGATGGGTACCTTGATTCGTTATCTGATTGTTGCGGTGTTTGCCTATGTGATCGACATGGGCGGCTTTTATATCCTGATCAAGTCTGGAATAGACCCGGTAGTCGCCAACGTCGCGGTGAAAGTGCTTGCCGCCATCTGCGGCTTCTTCATGCATCGCCGCTTTACCTATCGCATCGAAGGGCGAGAGGCCATGGCGGCGCATGCACGCAAATACTTCGGTCTGGCGCTTGCTTATACACCTGCATCGTCGGTCGTTCTTTTCCTGATCATGCTGGTGTTGCCACAGCCTGTCTATGCAAAGGCAATCTCCGATGTGCTGCTTTTCGTCGCCACATATTGGATCACCACGAAATTCACCTTCACCAAGGGCGCAGACAGCCCGCGTTCCGGGTTGTAAAGCATGATTCCGGAATCGCTCGATCAAGCTGCGCGGCATAAGCTCGTTGTCACCGGAGCCACGGGCTACATCGGTGAGCGTCTGATTGAGGCAGCCTTGTCTCAAGGATTCGACGTGATTGCGTTGTCGCGTCGCCCTCCCACCGATCCCAGGGTATCTTGGCACCGCTTCGATTTGGCTGAGCCAGCTGTCTTGGCCTGGCCGGAGGGTGTACGCGCAGTCGTTCATTTGGCAGCACAAACCGGCACGACGGCAGAATTGGATGCGCAAGGCGAGATCCGCGCAGCCGAGAGCTTGATGCAAGCGGCACGTGATCGTGACGCACGTTTCGTATTCGTCTCGAGCCAGACGGCACGGCCGGACGCGCCAAGCGATTACGGCAGAGTCAAGGCAGCCATAGAAGCCCGGGTTTTGGCGAGTGAGGGTGTCGTGGTTCGGCCTGGCCAGGTCTACGGCGGGTCGCCGCGGGGCCTCTTTGGCACGCTGGTGCGCGCAGCGGATCGGCTTCCTGTGCTTCCCCGTTTTCTTCCCGCGTCACTGGTGCAGCCCATCCATGTCGACGATCTTGCTCAAGGCTTGATGCTGCTGGTGACGCGTGGCGCCACTGCTCCCCGAATCTATTGTCTCGGCGCCGCCGAACCCGTCACGTTCACGCATTTCCTTGACACCTTGGCCCGCTGTCGTGTCCGGCGGAACCGCTTCTTTGTGCCGGTTCCCCAATTCCTGATCCGGTTCCTCGCGTACGTAGCGGGAGCTTCGCTCGCCCGGCGTCTAGGCCTCGCGCAGTTGCTGTCTCTGTTCGGCCTGCCGCCAATGCAGACCCAAGAAGACATGCGATCCTTGGGCTTGTTACTCAGAACGCTCGAAGAGGGAATGGCAAAGAGCGGACGAGGACGGCGCAAACGGCAGCTCGAGGAAGCCAGAACATTGCTTTGGTATGTGCTTCGGCAACGACCACCTGCAGACCTCCTTCGCCGCTATGTCCGGATGCTGGATGGCGCCGGGAAAACGGCGTTGCTGCGCTTTCCGAGATGGATGAAGTGTTTTCCCTCCTTGGTATCGATGGCGGATGAACCCGGATTCAGGCGTTCGGAGGAGGGTGCTGAATTCTGTTGGCGGCTGGACGCGGCAACGTTGATCGCCGAAGCATCGCGCCCGGGTGCCGTGCGCTTTCTGGGAAATAACCGGCATGCCGGCTTCTTGTCCGCGGTGTTGCTGCTCGCGAAGGCGGTGTCGTCGGAGATTGCCTTTCGCCTCCTTGGCATTGTTTGGAGAATCGTTTGGCGCGATTCGTCAATCAGGGAGATGCAATGATTGGTCCCGAGTTCGACATCATCATCGTCGGCAGTGGGCCGGCAGGCGTTTCCGCCGCATTTCCCCTTCTCAGTGCAGGGCTTCGTGTGCTGATGGTCGATGGCGGACATCGCCCATCGGTTGCACCGCCGGCGCGTTCTTTTCTCTCCATGCGTTCCGACGATCCGGCCCAATGGGAGTGGATGCTTGGCCGGGAGTTTCACGCCATCAAATTTCGGGAAGCGGCATCTCCCAAATTGCGCGCGCCTACCCATGATTACGTATTCAAGGACTTCATTGCCCGCAACCGGATTGCGGCGGAACACTTCATCGCAGTAGGTTCGCTGGCGCAGGGTGGACTGTCCAACGCCTGGGGGTGCGGTGTGGCCCGCTTTTCCGATGCTGACTTGGCCGCATTCCCGTGCCCAACGCATGAATGGGATATATCGTACCGCGCAGTGGCCATGCGCATGGGCATCAGCGGAAGCCGGGACGATGATTTGAGAGAGTATTTCGGACTCGACGAGTGGGCGCAGCCGCCCGTGGAACTCGATGTCGCGCATGCTTTTCTCGAAGCGCGTTATCACAAGCAGCGAAGCAAATTGATCAATGCCGGCTTCCGCATGGGCCGCTCCCGCGTTGCCGCCTTGACGGAGCCGCTCGACGAGCGCCTGCCGTGCAATCTTTCCGGAAATTGCCTATGGGGTTGCAGTCGGCGTGCGCTGTACAGCGCCGCTGATGACTTGATCCGGCTGCGGCGGGACTTCCCGAATTTTCGCTATGAAGCCGGTTTTGTCGTGGAAGGGGTGAGCAGAGCCGGTAGCGGCTGGAAAATACTTTCGAATCAGCCCGGTGCGAGCGGCTGTTCGGAATTTGGCGGCACGAAAATCATGCTGGCCGCCGGCACCTTGGCCACAACGAGATTGGTGCTGGATGCACTGCAGATAAACACACCGGTTCGTGTGCTGTCCTCTCCCACGGCCGCTTTTTTATTGTGGCTGCCGACCCTGCTTGGCATCAAGCGCCAGGATGGATTTGGACTGGGTCAATTGTCTTTCGCGTTGCGCTTGAACGGCGGCGATACCGGATTCGGGTCGACTTTTGCCACGACCGGCATCCCCGTAACGGAATTTGCCAGGCATCTTCCGTTCGGCCGCCGCCATAGTGTTGATATCCTGCGTAACCTGCTAAGCTCCTGCCTCGCTGGAAACATGTTTCTTCCAGGGCATCTTTCGGAAGCCACGGCAAGGCTCGACGCCAACGGCAGCCTGCTTATCAAGGGGGGGCATTCGGAGTCTGTGCCGGACCTGATGGCTGAAGCGGCAAGGAAACTGCGCCAGGCATTTTGGCATCTCGGCGGCATCGTGCTGCCGATGAGTTTCACCATGGGCAAGTCCGGCGGTGATATCCACTACGCAGGGACCTTGCCCATGCGGCAATCGCCGCGGCAAGGCGAAACCGATGGATTGGGTACCGTTCAGGGTCTGGAAAACATTCACGCTGTCGATGGCGCTTGTTTGCCGCTGCTGCCGGAAAAGTCTCATACCTTGACGATCATGGCCAATGCAGACCGTATCGCTCGCGCCGTTGCCAAACAATGGCGCGCACATGTCCGGGTTGGGAATGAATTCAGTTTGAATAAATCCGAAGGTTGAAGCGAAACCGCTTCGAGAAATGCAGGAATTGGCTAAACATCAAAATTTGGATGGTATGAGAATGAAGAGGGAAGCAGCAGTGGATGGTGAAGTAACGAGGAAGCCTCGGCTGCTTTCCATGGTGATCCCATGCTACAACGAGGAAGAGGTCATTCATGAAACGATGCGTCGACTGGGCGACTTTTGTGCACAGCTGACCGATCTTGACATCGAATTGATATTCGTCGACGACGGCAGCCGTGATCGCACTCGCAGCATTCTCAAGGAGTACGCCAATCGGGACGCGCGTATCCGGGTGATCGGATTTGCCCGGAATTTCGGCCATCAAATCGCCGTAACGGCCGGCATTGACGCGGCACATGGCGATGCCATCGTGCTGATCGACGCTGATTTGCAGGACCCGCCGGAAGTCGTTCACCAGATGATTGAAAAGTGGCGTGAAGGCTACGACGTCGTTTATGGCACGCGCACCGAACGGCCGGGAGAGTCGCGCTTCAAGCTGTCGACCGCCCGCGCTTTTTATCGCCTCCTGAATCGGCTTTCAAACGTGCCCATCCCATTGGATACCGGCGATTTCAGGCTCATGAGCCGAAACGTGGCCGATGCATTGCGATCCATGCCGGAGCGCGACCGCTTTGTCCGCGGCATGGTGAGCTGGGTCGGCTTCCGGCAAATTGCGCTGCCATACAAGCGGGCGGAGCGCTTCGCCGGCACGAGCAAGTACCCGCTACGAAAGATGATCCGTTTCGCCACCGACGGCATTCTTTCGTTTTCCACCAAGCCGCTGCAGCTGGCCGTCGGGCTCGGCATGGCTGCCGCTTCACTCGCACTGGCCGGCATCGTCTATGCCTTGTTCCTGCGCATCTTCACCAGCATCTGGGTCGAAGGATGGACCGCCCTGATGATTGCCGTACTTTTCCTCGGCGGCGTGCAGCTCATCTGCGTTGGGATTCTCGGGGAGTACATCGGGCGCATCTATAACGAGGTCAAGAACCGTCCGTTGTACGTCGTGGATGAATATCTTGGCTTCGAGGTCGATATGCCTCACATGTCGCGCAGCCCGGTGGTCCAGTGCAAATGAATATTCGCAAAGCGGCGCGGTTCGGACTCGGCCTTGGTCTGGCTGCGCTATTCGCCTGGATGCTGGTACGGCAGATCCGGCTCGATGAACTGCGCAGAGCCTTCGAGGGCGTAGAGCAACATTGGGTTGCGGCAGCCCTGCTTTCCTTCGTTGCAGGCTATGTTTGTCGCATCCAGCGTTGGCGGCTCATGCTGCAGGTTGCAAGGCCGGGACTGCGGTGGGCAGACTGCGCCGGCCCGTTTTTAGCCAGCTTCGCCGTCAACAATGTTCTTCCATTCAGAGCCGGCGATGTGTTGCGCGCGTTCGCTTTCAACCGCCGACTTGGCGTGACCTCGGGCAGTGTGCTCGCCACCTTGCTGGTAGAGCGTCTCCTCGACTTGTTGATGGTTCTGGTCTTGTTCGGCGCCGCATTGGCCGTGTTCGGATTGCAGGCGAGCCAGTTGGCCGGAATAGGTGGGGCGACGCTGATTCTGGCCGGCGGCATGGTGATGATGGTTCTGCTGTTTCCCGGACTGTTCTCGCCGATTCTCCAGGCGTTCGGTAAAGTCGCAGGCCGGGTAGCCCCGTCCCTGGGCGTGCGCATGCAGGAGGAGATAGGCAAGATATTGTCGACGCTGGCGGGGATGGCAAGGGGCGGGAACATGATCCGCCTGATCGCCTGGTCTGCCATGGCTTGGCTGGCCGAGGGCGGTGTGTTCGGTTTCGCTGCCCTTGCAATACATTCCATCACCATGCCGTCGGCCAGCTGGCTGGCTTTGCCGATCGGCACCCTGGCAACACTCATCCCGAGCACCCCTGGCTACGTTGGAACGTTTGACTATTTCACCGTGCATGCGATGACAGCGCTTGGCAACGAACGCACGGCGGCGGTTGCCTACGCGTTGCTGGTCCATGCGCTGCTTTGGTTGCCACCGACGATTCTCGGCGGACTGTATCTGCTGATGCGCCCGGCACGAAGCGAAAAGAGTTTAAAAGGAATTCAATCATGACATTGTCACATTCGACCCAGGTAACCATCGTTGGGGGCGGATTCACCGGCCTGACAGCCGCCTATGAATTGGTGAAGCAGGGCATTGCCGTCACCGTACTCGAAGCTGAGCCGGAAATCGCCGGACTGGCCGCTGCTTTTGACGTAAGCGGTGAAAAGCTCGATCGCTTCTATCATCACTGGTTCACCAACGATGTCGAAGTCATGGGCTTGATCGATGATCTGGGGTTGAATGAGCGTGTGGTAATCAATCCCACCAATACGGGCATCTACTACGCAAACAATTTTTTCAAACTCTCCACGCCGTGGGATCTGCTGAATTTCAAGCCACTCGGTTTCATCGATCGCATCCGCCTGGGCTTGCTCGCCTTGCGCGCGCGCCGTGTCGGCAACTGGATGGAGCTGGAGCACAAAACCGCCCACCAATGGCTACGGGAACTGGGCGGGGAAAATGTCTACCGGGTGGTTTGGGAACCGCTTTTAAAAGGCAAATTTGGCCCCTATGCGAATGACATTTCTGCGGTGTGGTTCTGGAACAAGCTGAAGCTTCGAGGAGGCAGCCGTGGCAAAGGAGGCGAGGAACGTCTTGCCTACTTCAAAGGCGGCTTCGTCGGGCTGGCAGATGCGCTGGCTGAGCGAATTACGGCCCTCGGTGGCCGCATTGAAACCAATGCTGCCGTGACTCGAATCGATCCTATCGGAGGTCGCTGGAAGACTACGGTGAAAGGAGAGGAGATCTTATCAGACCGAGTCATTGCGACCACCGCGCTTCCGATCATTTCCGACATGGTGCGCGGTTGGGCAGATCAGGACTATCTCGCGTCTCTGAGAAAAATCGATTACATCGGTAACGTGTGTCTGGTGCTTCAATTGGACCGCTCCCTTTCGAAAACCTATTGGTTGAACGTCAACGATCCCAGCTTCCCCTTCGTCGGCGTAATCGAACATACCAATTTCGAACGTCCGGAAACCTATGGCGGCAATCATGTCGTTTATCTTTCCAAATATCTGCCGCATACCGATGCCTTGTATTCGATGGATAGGGACCAGTTGCTTGACTACGCCTTTCCCTATCTGAAAAAAATGTTTCCGGAACTTGAGCGCGGCTGGATTCGCGATTACCAAGTTTGGCGCGCCCGGTGGTCTCAGCCTGTGGTGGTCAAACATTACAGCAAGCTGATTCCGCCGCAGGATGCTCCTCTGCCGGGCATGCATATCTGTTCAATGGCACAGATTTATCCCGAGGACCGCGGCACCAACTACGCCATCAGGGAAGGCCGCAAGATCGGCCAGCGTGTCGCTCGGATGGTCAATCCGGTGGCGCTAGAAAACGCATGAAATCACCTTTGCCTCGACGGTTGCCTGCCGCTTTGCTCGGCATGATTGCCATTGCTGTAGCGGTGGCTCTTGTGCTCGTCTTTTCTATTGCCAAGGATGTCCAGCAAATAAACAGGCAAGGCGATGCGGCTTTGTTCGAACAGCTGACCGAGAACATCCATGCCGGTAAGGGGGCGGTGTCGAATGTCTTTGCCAACACCCAGAATTTCATCGACAAAGGCTATGTGGCGAATCCAACCGGCGAGTTGATCGGAAAGGATCTTGAGCCTCCTTCCGTTGGCGAGCGCAACATGTTGCGATTTCATGCCTACTACATACTTTTCTTGATTGCGCCGTTTCTGGCCTTCGTTCAAAGCTCCTTGTTGCTGACGCTCGCTCAGTCTTTCTGCTATTTCGGATTGATCGTATCCGTAGCTGCGTTGGCATTCCGGGAGACCAGGAGCTTGTGGGCAGCCTTGCTGCTTTCAGCGCTGGTACTCGTGAATTCAAACTGGCTGGGCGGTCTCCTCGGACAGTTTTATCCCGACCGACTGTTTGTCCTTGCCGGGTTTCTGGTTTGCTGGCTGTCGTGGAAACGCGGTTTTTCCCTTGTTCTTGTATTGATGGCGCTTCTGACGGCGGCTATTAACGAAAGGGCAGCATTGATAGCCGGTATTGCGATCATAGGCTGCGCGATGAGCCGTGAAGAAGTAAGCCTGACGCGCATTCGGACCTGGCCTTGGAAGATCATGGTCTTGGGAGGGGTCATGCTTGCCTACGCTTATCTGGAAAAGACGTATGGACTTGACAATCTATACTACGGTGGCGGATACCTTCCCAAATCGCCTGGCGAACTGGTTGCTCGACTAGATAATCCGGATTTCCAGCGTAACCTCGGCATTTTTTTTGCCAATAACGCCATTCTGATGCTGCTTGCCCTTCCAGTTCCACGGCTTGCTTTGTTGAGCTTGCTGGTGATGATGCCCAATTTGATTGGCAACATTGGCGGAGCGGAAAAAACAGGCTGGCTGACGCACTACCATAGCTACTATTTTCCGGTTTTGGCATTTGCTGCCACGGCCGGCGCTAGCCGGCTGTACGCGATTTGGCAGCAAAAGTTTCAACGGCAAACCGGCATTGCCAATGGGCTCATTTCGATCCTCATTGGCGCTAGCGCGCTCCTGCTGTACAAAGTCATTCTCCAATATGACGATGGACTGCCTCTCAAGCAGGCAATTGCTGCTGCACAAAACAACTTCTCTGACTGGCGCTATGGCCGGCCTACCGGTTATGCCATTCGTAGCGAAGCCAAGTCAATGTTTGCCGCCGGTGCGCAAGTGCAGACCACCGAGAGTGGCATGGCGCTGCTTCATGATCATGTGCGGATAAGTGTTTTCCCCGTCGCCGCAGAACAGGCCGATGCCCTGTTCATCCCGTGTGACTGGCTTCACCAAGGCCCGCCAGGATATACCCACCCGCCAGCTGAGTTTGATCATTGGTTACGGCTCAAGGGATTTGATGTATCCCATGCGAACATGCTGCGTGCAATCAGTTATTGCGCCGTGCATCGCCTGCGACCTGAGCCGCGGCGGGGTCAGTCGCCGGTTGCCGGATGAGACTGGGCCGGGATGGGAAAGCGAATGAAGCCATTCGATGACAGTGGCGAGATCAATTACTCAATAGATGACAAGTGACATGACACGGAAAGTAATTTGCGTTGTGGGCACCCGCCCCGAAGCCATCAAGATGGCACCCATCATTCTGGCGCTGAAGGCTTGTCCCGATATCGATTGCAGGGTGCTGGCCACTGCGCAGCACCGCGAAATGCTGGACCAGGTGCTGCGTATTTTCGACATCAAGCCGGACATCGACCTGAATATCATGCGCCCTAACCAGGCGCTATCCACTCTGACGGCTCGCCTGCTTACCGAGCTTGACGAGGTGTTTGCATCGGAAAAGCCGGCGGTAGTGCTGGCTCAGGGCGATACCACCACGGTGATGACCGTTGCGCTCGCGTGTTTCTACCAGAAGATTCCGTTCGGCCACGTCGAGGCCGGCCTGCGCACCGGCGACATGCAGAATCCCTTCCCGGAAGAGATGAACCGGGTGGTGGCCGGACGCTTGGCGAAATGGCATTTCGCCCCGACCGAAAGTTCGCGGGCAAACCTTTTGCAGGAGGGCATCCCAGACGCGGATGTTTTCGTGACCGGAAATACGGTGATCGATGCGTTGCTGAGCGTGGTGGAGCGGCAGACAGCGTTGCCGTTCGATCTTGACTCCACGTTGAGGCCAGTGCTGGTGACGGCGCATCGTCGAGAAAACTTTGGCGCCCCTTTCCAAAGCATCTGCAATGCGGTCCTGGCCTTGGTGGAGCGCAACCCTGATATTCAGGTCGTCTATCCGGTCCATCCGAATCCGAACGTGAAGGACGTCGCCCACAAAACGCTGGGTGGCCATCCGCGCATCATCCTGTGTGAGCCGCTGGATTACCTGCCCTTCGTCGAAATGATGAAGCGCGCCTACCTCATCCTCAGTGACTCCGGCGGGGTGCAGGAGGAAGCGCCAGCGCTTGGCAAGCCCGTCTTGGTGCTGCGCCAAGAGACCGAGCGGCCCGAAGCAGTCAGCGAAGGCGTGGTGCGACTGGTTGGCTCCGATTTCGATTCCATCGTAGGCGCCGCCCAATTGCTCCTCGATAATCCGGACGAGTATCGCAAGATGGCGCGCGGCGTCTCGCCCTACGGCGATGGCCAAGCCGCGGGCCGTATCGTAAAGGCCATTCAGAATCATCTGGCCACATGCGGCTGATCTACCTGTCGCCGGTTCCCTGGAACAGCTTTTCGCAGCGTCCCCATGAAATGGCGACCTACTTTCACGCTGCAACTGGAGGAAAGGTTACCTGGATCGACCCCTATCCTACCCGGTTGCCAACCGTGGCCGACCTGCTTCGGAAGACGCCGCCGCTCACCGGGGCGGATGCCGGTTCGCCGGATTGGCTGGAACTGCTGCGGCCGCGCGCTTTGCCGATCGAGCCCCTGCCTGGATCCGGCATGGTCAATCGGTTCATGTGGCGCGATGTGTTGCATCGGGTGCGGCGGGTCATGGACGGCCAGACCCTGATCGGCGTCGGCAAACCTTCGGAGCTGGCGATCCAGTTGCTCCGCCGGGGCCCGCGCCGATCTGCTTTTTACGATGCAATGGATGATTTCCCTGCTTTCTATTCTGGGTTTTCACAGGCGGCCATGGCAGGGCGGGAGCGGCAGGTGGCGCAGTTGGCCGATACGGTCATTACGTCTTCCCATCTTATTCAACGCCGTTTTGGCCAGTTCAAGCAGGATGTCCGTCTGGTGATGAATGCTTGCGCTTCGGATCGGCTCCCGGCAAGGCGGCCGCGTCTCCCTTCAGCCAATGGACCGGTGATCGGCTATGTCGGCACGATTGCAGCCTGGTTCGACTGGGAGATGGTGGCGGCGCTGGCGCGCGCATTGCCGACGGCCCGCATACGGCTGATCGGCCCGCTGTATCAAGCGCCGCCTTTCGCTGTTCCGCCCAACTTGTCGATCGAGCCGCCGTTGCCGCATGCGGAGGCGCTGCAGGTCATGAACGAATTCGACATCGGCCTGATTCCGTTCAAGCAGACGCCCCTGACTGCTTCGGTCGATCCGATCAAGTTCTACGAGTACCGTGCCATGGGGTTGCCCATTCTGAGCACCGCGTTTGGCGAGATGGCGCTGCGCGGCGAGCTGGAGGGCGTTTGTCTCGCCGGCCCCGACAGTGATTTTCAGTCCCTGGTGCACCATGCGCTGACGCTCGCGGCGTCGGAACAGGAGGTGCAAGTGTTCCGGCTGGCCAATTCCTGGTCATCGCGCTTTGCCTCTGCCCGGCTCTTTTCCTGAATGAGTGGACCGCTCGAAGCGCATTAATGATCGGCGTACCCAACATTGCCAAGTTATGAAAATCAGTTGCGCGGTGGTTGCATACCGTAATTCTCAAGAGCAGATCGCTGCGGTGTTGAGCAGCTTGGCAGCCTCGTTGCGTGCCGAAGCAGGGCTCCAGCCATTGATCATGCTGATCGACAATTCGCCCGAACGCGATCTTGAAAGCGTTGCCGCAAACTACCATGCCGAGTACATCCATCAGCCTCGAAATCCAGGATTCGCAGCCGCGCATAATCTCGCAATCCGCCGCGCGATCGAGGAAGGCTCAACTTACCATCTGGTTCTGAACCCCGATATTCATTTCGGTGAAGAGGTCGTGCCCGCCATGCTGGCTTTCATGGAAGCCAACCCGGACGTTGGCCTTGTCATGCCTGACATCCGCTATCCCGATGGGCAGCGCCAATTCCTGTGCAAGCTGTTGCCCACCCCGGTGGACTTGTTCATGCGGCGCTTCCTGCCGCGCTGGTATGCCGCTTCGGGCCGGCTCGCACGTTACGAACTGCGCCATGCCGGCTATGACAGTGTCATGGAGGTGCCGAGCCTGTCCGGTTGCTTCATGCTCATCCGAACCGAGGTGCTGCGGCGGACAGGGGGCTTCGATGAGCGCTATTTCATGTACCTGGAAGACGTGGACCTGTGCCGGCGGATCGGACAATTGGCGCGCACGGTCTATTTCCCGGGCGTATCGGTGGTGCATGAGTACACGAAGAGCTCCTACAGAAGCCTGAAGCCCATGTTGTATCATATGCATTCTGCGATGCAGTACTTCAACAAATGGGGTTGGCTACTGGACAGCGACAGGACGGCCGTAAATAAAAAAACGCTCAATCAGCTCGCCTGCGGGAGACAAGTCGATAACAAGCCAAGCCGCTGATGCCTCGTCATCCGAAGTCTTTGCGGCTGCATCAGGCATGGTTCGGGCAATGGTCGGCAGCCTGGTCGTGAACGCAACGGCGCCCAGGCGGAGAAGCAGCTTCTCGGGGCTTTTCAGAGCTGCCTCGAAAAAATGAAGCGATCCGACGAATTACCAGACTTGGCAAAACGCCAGGCACGACAAACAAGACCGTAGAGAGCATGTTTTCCTTCTTCTTCACCTTCATTTTCTCTGCTGTCCTCACCCTTCTGATCGTCAGGATGGCTCGCCGGCACAAGACCGCGATGGACTCCGACCTCTCGGGGGTTCAAAAAGTGCATACGCGTCCCGTGCCGCGCATCGGCGGCCTGGCGATTTTCCTGTCGGTCGTAGTGAGCGGCGCCATCGTCGCTGCGCGGCTGCCGCAGTTTGCGCCCATCGTGTGGGGATTGCTGCTATGTTCCGCATTTGCTTTCGGCGGCGGCATCGTCGAGGATTTCACGCGAAGAGTCAGCCCAAAATGGCGGCTCCTGCTGGCAATGGTCGCCGCCCTGCTCGGGTTTTTTCTGGTGGACGCCCGCATCGTCCATATCGACCTGGTCTCATTCGATTGGAAGATCGACTTCATCTGGTTGGCGTTGCCCTTGACCGTTCTTGCCGTCGCCTGCATCGTCAATGCCATCAACCTGATTGACGGATTCAACGGCCTTGCCAGCGTGGTGACGATTTTCATGCTGCTGTCGCTGGCCTATGTCGCGCTCCAGGTGAACGACTCCTTCGTGCTGACCATGTCGCTGATCGTCGCCGGCGGCGCAGCCGGGTTCCTCGTCTGGAACTATCCCGCAGGGATGATTTTCCTGGGGGACGGCGGGGCCTACTTTCTGGGGTTCATGCTCGCCGAGCTGGCGGTGATGCTGGTGGCACGTAATCCGCAGGTCTCGGCCTGGTATGCCGCGCTGCTGCTCATCTACCCTGGATTCGAGACCGTGTTTTCGGTGTACCGGCGGGTTTTCCTGCGCGGCCGGTCCCCCGGTCTTCCCGACGGCATCCATCTGCACAGCCTAATCTTCCGCCGCCTGGTGCAATGGGCCATCGGCGGTCGCGATGCGCGCGCGCTCACCAAGCGGAATTCGCTGACTTCTCCGTATCTCTGGCTGCTGTCCCTGCTGGCAGTGATTCCCGCCACCCTGTTCTGGCGACAAGCCCCGCTGCTGATCCTGTTCTGTGTGTTGTTCGTGGTGGTTTATGTGTGGCTGTACGGCCGCATAGTCCAATTTCGCTCACCGCGCTGGCTTGTCCTTAACCAGCGCAAGAAGCGGTCCGCGAAAAACCTGCCGCATCGGCAACCTGCCCATCCGCGGCGCCCACCGTCTCCCCGTCCCCCTGTCGAGGATGAGATGCCTCCGAGCGCAACGAAACAGCCGCGGGTATAGTAGCCAGGTGTCAAGAAAAGCAGCCCTGAACATGCATTCATCACCGGGCTGCACTGAGTGATTCGGAAACCATTTTCACTGATCGAGAAGAAGAGATCATGTCCACCATCTCCCCCAGCATCTTCAAGGCCTACGACATCCGCGGCATCATCGGCAAGACCCTCGACGCCTCGGTCGCGCAACAGGTCGGCCAGGCCTTCGGCGCCGCCGCCCGCGAGCGCGGCGAATCCACCGTCATCATCGGCCGCGACGGCCGCCTCTCCGGCCCCGAGCTTT
>NZ_FZOT01000036.1 GCF_900188095.1 Noviherbaspirillum humi
CGATGATAGTGCTGCAACCAGTGTGAAAGTAGGTCATCGTCAGGCTCTTACCCGAAAACGCCCCGCCTCATCAGAGTGCGGGGCGTTTTGCTTTGCACGGACGCTTTGTGCGGACGGCCTCGCTTCGATGATGGTCTTGCCCCCGTACTACCGGACCGGCGGTATTAGTTATTTAGCGCCTGTCTTTCCCTGAACCGCCGTGGTGACAGGTATTTTAGGGCGCTGTGCGGGTGCCTGGTATTGTAGTGTTCAAACCAAGCTCCGAGTTGCTGCATAACCGTTGTGGCATTCGGGCGCTCTGTCAGGCTGGCGTAATCGCGCTTGATGGTCTTCACCAAGCTTTCCGCCATGCCGTTGCTCTGTGGGTGAAGTAGCCCCCTGAAAGACCGGACCAGCGATATTCCTTACACTAACGACTGGGAATACAGCTATGGATATGCCTATGCCTTCAGGAAGAATGCAGCAAGTGGAAGTGATAACCGGGGTCCAGCGGCGCAGACGCTGGACCCCGGAACAGAAGCTGGAGTGGGTCAGGAGGACGATGGAGCCTGGCATGTCGGTGTCGCTGGTGGCCAGGGAGGCCGGCATCACGGCAAGCCAGTTGTTCCAGTGGCGTAAAGTCTATACCGAAGGCTCGTTGGTGGCCGTGGGTGCCAACGAGCCGGTGGTGCCGGCGTCAGAACTGCAGGAGGCGATGAAGCGCATCAAGCAGCTCGAAGCCGCCTTGGGCCGCAAGACACTGGAGAATGAGATCCTCAAGGAAGCAGTGGATTTCGCCAAGGCAAAAAAGTGGATTGCGCGCTCGCCCTTGCCAGGCGGGGAAGAGCCATGAGGCTGGTGTGCTCAATCCTTGGCGTAGCGCGCAGCCATGTCCTAGAACTGGCCAATCGTCCAAAAGGCTGGAAAGACCGCCGCCAGGCAACACACTGTCGTGATGATCGCCTGCTCTTGCAGGACATCCGCCGGGTGCTGCACGAACTGGGGACGTATGGCTATCGACGGGTGTGGGGCGTACTGCGGCATCAGCAGGCCTGGCCAGTGAATCACAAAACGCTCTATCGGGTCATGCGTGACCATGGATTGCTGCTGTATCGCCATGGGCAGCGGCCAGTATCAGCACGTAAGCATGACGGCAAGATTGCGGTTGCCGCCAGCAACACCCGCTGGTGCTCGGATGGCTTTGAAGTCGCGTGCGACAACGGCGAGCGGGTGCGCGTTGCCTTTGCGCTGGACTGCTGCGACCGAGAAGTCATGAGCTGGGTTGCGACGCGAAGGGCATCGATGCTGGATTGGTAGGCGACCTAATGATGCAAGCGGTCGAGTCGCGCTTCGGAGCCAACCAGACGGCACCGGCCGAGATTGAATGGCTGACGAATAATGGCAGCTGCTATACCGCTGCCGAAACCCGTTCGTTTGCCCGCAATCTCGGGCTCAAGCCGGTGACGACACCTGTTTCCAGCCCACAGAGCAACGGCATGGCGGAAAGCTTGGTGAAGACCATCAAGCGCGATTACGCCAGCCTGGCAGAGCGCCCGAATGCCACAACGGTTATGCAGCAACTCGGAGCTTGGTTTGAACACTACAATACCAGGCACCCACACAGCGCCCTGAAGTACCTGTCACCACGGCGGTTCAGGGAAAGACAGGCGCTAAATAACTGATACCGACGGTCCGGTAATACAGGGGCGAAACCAAAAACTCGACAACCAGGAGCCTCATAAATGTCACGGCAAAAACCAACATTAGAAGCTAACTGCGAATTGTCGGCCACCCGCAAGCTCAGGCGCTCCGCGGGCATATCAGATGCCTTATTAACAGCGCAAGCCGCCGCAACTACGGTTGTCGAATCAGCCTGTCATGAAGGAGGATACGCCCGCAGCGCCGCCAGTGGAGCCGCATAGACCTCCTTGTTTGTACCAGCTAAACCCTGCACGAAGCGAGTCGCGCCTTCGGAACGCATACGACACAGGCATTCAATCAGATGGTACGGTTTCCTGTCTTCTTATCACCTCACGGCAAGCACCCTCCATCGTGGCGTCGTCGTAATTAGTCCAGCCATAGCTATCTACGAAACGCTGGTGCGGAGTCCAATGCGGGCTGAAAAAGCTCCAGCCAAGCTGCTCGCTTGGGTACCGAATGTCAGCCATGTCGAGGAGCGAATGAAAGACATTCTCTGTCGAAAGACGCGAATCCCGATGTTGGTGGAGCACTCTTATCTTTTTCGGAAAAACGCGCTCATAGGAGTTCGAAAACCAGACCAAGGCCGGAACATGAAACTCATATTGGGTGTTATGTCCATGAAAGGCGATCCTGCAATCGCCATCGTAGAGGCTCTGGCCATGATCAGCCACATACATCATCGACGCCACTTCATTTGTGCGCTTCAACGAGTCGATAACTTTTGAAAGGAACCAATCGGTATAGAGTACCGAATTGTCGTAGCTGTTGTTAAGCGCTTCCTTGAGCGCAAGATCGGTAAAAGCCGCGTTCACAGAGCCGAATAACGACGGCTGCCAGCGGTCAAACTCCTTCGGATAACGTTGACCATAGTTCCAATGACTGCCGAGGCTATGGAGCACGATGAGCTTCTTCTTTGCGGAATCGTCAATCGCCGCCTGCAGCGGTGCCAGCAACACGTCATCGTGGCTTGGACTGTCGGCGTAACCGCCGAGATTGAAGAAACGAGTGACGTCCGCTTCCCTGGCAAACACCGAGATGGGCGTATCGAACTCGCCAAATGACATTTGATTCGAAAGCCAGAACGTCTTGTAACCTGCCTCGCGGAAGGCGCTGACAAGTGATTTCTCCGAAAAGCCGGCGTTTAGGCTTTGCCTGGACGGCTTGCGGGACAGTATTACGGGGACTGAAAGACGCGTCGCGGAAACCGAAGTAATCAGATCGCTCAGAGACAACAGATTCTTTTCCTTGCTGAGCAAGGGCGTCGTATCACGCGCGTAGCCATTTAATCCCCAGCGGTCAAACCGAGACGATTCACCGATCACGAGCACAATCACTTGAGCGCTATCTCGTCTGCTACGCTGCTCGGCACCAAAAGAAAATCCTTCGTTCACGCCGCTTAGGCGTGCCAGGTATTGACGTTCCCGCCAGAACTCCCATGTCCGGAGCCCGAAGCCAAGCGGGGCGCTGTTGCCAATTGCAGTCATCCTCTCGCGGGCGCCGAGCTTCGCCACCCAAGACCGCCACATCGGAGTGCTTGCAGTGATCGGACGCTGATTCGATACTGAGCCAGACGTTATGAACGATCCAAGAAACACAAGAACCGCTCCGGCGCTAAACACAAGAAGCAGAAGTCGGCGAAATCTCCAGCCAAGCACAAGTCCGTTGCTACGCAGGACGCACATTCCAATAGCTAGCCACCACGCCAGAGCGCCAGCAAGCAACGCACCGGCGCCAAGTACACCGTCGCCCATAAATTCAAGCACCTCCGCAGGCGAGCTCTCAAGCGCAATCCCCAAATGATGAGACGTCAGCCCTTGACGAAAGTTTGCAAGAAGGAAACCTTCTGCAGGAAGCAAAACGAAGGCAGGAAGAAGCACCCAATGAAACCGCGCTGCACTCCCAAACACCGACCAGAGCAGCGCCCAGCCGATTACGCTATACGCTGCACTTTCCCATCCAAAGCCGGCGACACCCGCTGAATGGGCTATCAGAAGTTTCGCTCCACTAAGCACGAAGTAACTTGAGAAGACAAATGCTGCGGAAAAGGAAAATCGAAGGCGCATCAGAGAGATGGGCAAAACAAGCCAAGTCAAGCAGTTTATTCCTGCAAGAAAGAAAACGCGACAGTGGAAACTCGGCACCAAGCCGATCAAGACCGGAGCCGAAACAGCAACGGAAAAATGCTTAGGAAACAAGGCGATATAAACATTGACCTGGCGCTACCAACCGGTTTATACTCGCGAGTTCTCGAATTTAAGCTCCCCGGGCTTAAGCGTTCTTTGGTCAGGCAATGCTCCCACCTCCCGCTTTTCCCGCGGCTCTTGAAAAAGGCGCCAGTCGCGCGCCAGTACCTACCGGTCCAAACGGACCGATTTTTTATCAACGTTGCAATTTTGTTGGATTAAAGACCGATGCCAACCATCAATCAACTGATTCGCAATCCGCGCACGTCCGCGAGCGTGAAGAGCAAGTCTCCCGCGCTCGAGAACAGCCCGCAGAAGCGCGGTGTCTGCACCCGCGTGTACACCACGACCCCGAAGAAGCCGAACTCGGCGCTGCGTAAGGTCGCCAAAGTTCGTCTCACCAACGGTTTCGAAGTCATTTCGTACATCGGCGGTGAAGGCCACAACCTCCAGGAGCACAGCGTCGTGCTGATCCGCGGCGGTCGTGTGAAGGACTTGCCGGGTGTGCGTTACCACATGGTTCGCGGCGCGCTGGATACCCAGGGTGTCAAGGACCGTAAGCAGGCCCGTTCCAAGTACGGCGCAAAGCGTGCCAAGGCTGCGAAGAAGTAAATCATGTTTCCGCAAGGTGCTTCACTGAGCGGATGGTAAGTCGGCCAGGAAATGGGCCGAGTAAGTGGATGACCTGATGATCATCCCCGAGTGTCGAAGGAACAGTCCTGCACTCAACTGAAGAAGAAAGGATTTGAAATGCCACGTCGTCGTGAAGTCCCGAAACGGGAAATCCTGCCGGATCCGAAGTTCGGCAATGTTGATGTCGCCAAGTTCGTCAACGTATTGATGCTGTCCGGTAAAAAATCGGTCGCCGAGAACATCATCTACGGTGCGTTCGAGCACATCCAGTCCAAGTCGGGCAAGGATCCGCTGGAAGTTTTCACCGCTGCAATCAATAACTGCAAGCCGATGGTGGAAGTGAAGTCCCGCCGCGTCGGTGGTGCCAACTACCAAGTGCCAGTGGAAGTGCGTCCGGTCCGTCGCATGGCGCTGTCCATGCGCTGGCTCCGTGAAGCTGCCAACAAGCGCAGCGAGAAGTCCATGCCGCAGCGTCTGGGCGGCGAGCTGATGGAAGCCGCTGAAGGTCGTGGCGGCGCCATGAAGAAGCGCGATGAAGTGCATCGCATGGCAGAAGCCAACAAGGCCTTCTCCCACTTCCGTTTCTAACAGCCTCAAGGCAGTCCGGAGCGGTTGCCTTTCCGCTTTAGGCGGCCTGCTCCGAAACAGTAACTCGAAAAACCGGGCGCATCTCTTGATCAAAGTGGCGCTCGGTTTCGTTCATTAAAGAACTTAGGATTAGCTATGGCTCGCAAGACCCCTATCGAGCGCTACCGTAACATCGGTATTTCCGCTCACATCGACGCCGGTAAGACGACCACGACCGAGCGCATCCTGTACTACACCGGTGTCAACCACAAAATCGGTGAAGTGCACGACGGCGCAGCCACCATGGACTGGATGGAGCAGGAACAAGAGCGCGGCATCACCATCACCTCCGCGGCAACCACCTGCTTCTGGAAGGGCATGGCCAACAACTTCCCCGAGCACCGCATCAACATCATCGACACCCCGGGCCACGTGGACTTCACCATCGAGGTGGAGCGTTCCATGCGCGTGCTCGACGGCGCTTGCATGGTCTACTGCGCAGTGGGCGGCGTTCAGCCGCAGTCTGAAACCGTTTGGCGCCAAGCTAACAAGTATGGCGTTCCCCGTCTCGCGTTCGTCAACAAGATGGACCGCACCGGCGCGAACTTCTTCAAGGTGTACGAGCAGATGCGCGCCCGCCTGAAGGCCAACCCGATCCCGATGCAAGTGCCTATCGGCGCTGAAGAAAACTTCGAAGGCGTGGTCGACCTCGTCAAGATGAAGGCGATCTACTGGGACGATTCTTCCCAAGGCATGAAGTTCGACTACCGCGACATCCCCGCCGAACTGCAGGACGCCTGCAACGAGTGGCGCGAGAAGATGGTCGAGGCGGCTGCCGAAGCAAACGAGGAACTGATGAACAAGTACCTCGAGGAAGGCGACCTGACTGAAGAAGAGATCAAGAAGGCGATCCGTCAGCGCACCATCGCCGGCGAAATCGTGCCGATGATGTGCGGCACCGCGTTCAAGAACAAGGGCGTGCAAGCCATGCTCGACGCCGTGATCGAATACCTGCCGGCGCCGACCGACATTCCGCCGGTCAAGGGCCTGGACGAAGACGAGCAGCCGATCGAGCGCAAGGCCGACGACAACGAGAAGTTCTCGGCGCTGGCATTCAAGATCATGACCGACCCGTTCGTGGGCCAGCTGATCTTCTTCCGCGTCTATTCCGGCGTGGTGAACTCGGGCGATACCGTCTTCAACCCGGTCAAGAGCAAGAAGGAGCGTATCGGCCGTCTGCTGCAGATGCACGCCAACCAGCGTGAAGAGATCAAGGAAGTCCGCGCCGGCGACATCGCTGCTGCCGTGGGTCTGAAAGAAGCCACCACGGGTGACACCCTGTGCGATCCGGCCTCCGTCATCACCCTCGAGCGCATGGTGTTCCCGGAGCCGGTGATCTCCCAGGCCGTCGAGCCGAAGACCAAGGCCGACCAAGAAAAGATGGGCATCGCCCTGAACCGCCTGTCGCAGGAAGACCCGTCCTTCCGCGTCAAGACCGACGAAGAATCCGGCCAGACCATCATCTCCGGTATGGGCGAGCTGCACCTCGAGATTCTGGTTGACCGCATGAAGCGCGAGTTCGGCGTTGAAGCTACCGTCGGCAAGCCTCAGGTTGCCTACCGCGAAACCATTCGCAAGACTTGCGAAGAGATCGAAGGCAAATTCGTCAAGCAGTCGGGCGGCCGTGGCCAGTACGGTCACGTCGTGCTGAAGATCGAGCCGCAGGAGCCAGGCAAGGGCTTCGAGTTCGTCGACGCCATCAAGGGCGGTGTCGTTCCTCGCGAGTACATCCCGGCAGTCGAGAAGGGTATCGTCGATACCCTGCCGACCGGCGTGATGGCGGGCTACCCGGTGGTCGATGTCAAGGTTACGCTGTTCTTCGGTTCCTACCATGACGTGGACTCGAATGAAAACGCCTTCCGTATGGCGGCGTCCATGGCCTTCAAGGATGGTTGCCGCAAGGCCAACCCGGTTCTGCTCGAGCCGATGATGGCCGTCGAAGTGGAGACCCCGGAAGAGAAGATGGGTGACGTCATGGGCGACCTGTCTTCCCGCCGCGGCATGATCCAGGGCATGGATGACATCCCTGGCGGCGGCAAGGTCGTTCGCGCTGAAGTTCCGCTGTCGGAAATGTTCGGCTACTCGACCACCCTGCGCTCCCTGACCCAGGGCCGCGCAACGTACACCATGGAATTCAAGCACTATGCTGAAGCTCCGAAGAACGTTGCCGACGCTGTGATCACCGCCAAAGCGAAGTAATCAGCAATACCCTCCCGTGCGCCGGCCGGCACGCCGGCCGGCGCCGACAACACAAATCGTTCTTTTGAAGGAAATCTAAAATGGCAAAAGGCAAGTTTGAGCGGACCAAGCCGCACGTGAACGTCGGCACGATCGGTCACGTTGACCATGGCAAGACCACGCTGACCGCGGC
>NZ_FZOT01000037.1 GCF_900188095.1 Noviherbaspirillum humi
TTGCGCTTGGCCGTCCAGCGCTTGAATTCATCGTCCATCTTTACGCTCATGTCATCTTCCTTTCAAGATTATGACCTGAGCAGGTTTTCAGTGGGTCGTTACATTTGACGAGCGAATTGCTCCGGTAATGCTTGAGACCGAATTCTTTTCAAAAAATCTAGGGTCCACTTCAAACAATTTTATTTCTACTCCAAGTGAACCCTTTTCTATCTTGGATTGCAGGCATGGTATTGCTTGCCCTTCTTGTCCAAAATTGATCCGGATAATCTGACTTTTATCTGGAACTAGCGATACTTCGCCGGCATTGTTGATTACTATGCGTTGATTCGGTATTCCCTTCACCCGATAAGCTGTAAGTGTTCTGTTTTCCCCAACAAACTATCTTGGTAATATTTGCAATATCGATTCTACTTCTTGGCCTCTCTCAGGATGCCTATCGCAATACGCTTGTATAGCAGAACTGACAAATTTTTCGAACGTAGTTTTATCGCAAAAAAATTCTGAATAGGCCAAGGCATAGCTGTCTGGATCGACAAAGGCACGAAAACGTGCAAATTGCGGCCAATTTTCGTAGCCCTTAGTCTCTCCTTCATTACGCCGTTCAATAATCCAATTTGGCTCACCTGCTACACCACCAAGATCGGTGTCATTTGGAAGAATTTCTTTCAAATCGGCAAACCGGCGATCCATAAGGACAGCATTAAGACAGAATTTCATTGCTGCATCTTTGTCCGTTCGCGGATCAAATCCCTTAAATGCTTCATTAAAGTAATCTGTATTCATCATGATTTATTTAATGGGGTGAACATTGCCAACAAACGGCATTCCCGTTTTTGGATCAATGTTTATGTATGTACGGAAGTTAATTCCATCTTGGTTTACGTCAAAAATCCTTTGCGTGGAATTCTGCAGATAATTTTCAAAGCCAACTTTTCCTGCTTTCTGTGATAAATCCAGTATTATTTTATCGCTATATAAGGCTGGGTCATACACGGTTTTTGAGCCAATCACTGGTTTGCCATTTACAGGGTTGGTGTAGTTGTAGCTCAGCTCCAAAATTCCAGGGGTTGATGTCGGGTTAAGTTTATAAGTTGCACCGACACTATCAAGTGCAGCAGTCGCATTACTCAAATTGTGCGTTCCGCTTAACTGGCCTGATTTTGTAAATCCGTCCGGTCCGAACAAGTGATCCGGCAAATCCTTCCGGTAGGCCAGCCCTTCAGGATAGGTCACTGTTTTATTTGCCCCAATTGGCTGTGATGAGAAAGAAGTCTGTTGAGAACCCGTTTTCTCCGCTGAGTCCATCGCACCGCTCCGTGTGCTACTTCGGCTCGCGGTGCCCACACGTTTACTACCCAGAGCCGCAGAACCCAAGTCCGGCGCATACAAATCAGCCATGGCCAGGGTCTTGTCCATCCCCGACGGCATGGCCCGCGCCAGCACCTCGGCTCGCTGCCGCGCATACGCCATGTCGCTTTGCTGGATTGCCAGCAGCTTGTCGCCCAGCTCCGGCGCGATGGTCTGGATCGATATCGGCTCGACCGTGTTGTAACCCCCCTTGGCTTCCCGATAGGCATCCATGCAGCGGCGGAAGTCGTTGTCACAGGCTTGCTTCATCTTTTCGCTGTTCTTCAACGACAGCGCCAGTGCCTCGTCGCTGACTCGCTTTACGCATGCCGCTTCGCCCTTGCAGCCCAGCAGCTGTTTCCGGGTCTTGGATGCCTCGTTCTGCGTCAGGTAGTTGTTGTCTGTTGCCGCAATGGTTGCACTGGTGGCCGTGGCGGCCGCTGCCGGACTCGCGGTTGCTGCAACCCCGGTCACAATGGTGACAATCAGATTGCGCTTGCTCTCCCGCTCGGCATTGGTTTCGTTGTCCTTTTCCTTGAACAGGTTCGTCAGCAAGCTGGAGCTGGCCGCGCCCATGGCGCCGGCACCGCAGCTCTGGTTGCCGGCCGCCGCTCCGGCGCAGGCCACGATCGCATGCATGGCGGCATGCTCGGGGCTGCCTTCCTTCAGCTTGTTGTCTTGCACCAGCTGGCCGATATAGCCCGCCCCCTGCTGCTGCAGGTAGTTCACCACCGCCCCATTGACCGTCTCGCCGCTGGCGCCGGTGACGTTGCCGCTGGCAGCAGCCGTGATCGCCGTGGCCCATTGCCGGCTCTTGCAGCCCGGGCCCCAGTCGGCTTCGATCTGGTTGGCTTGTGCTATGAGTTGGGTGCGCTGCTCATCGCTCAGCTTCGGGTCCTTGGCGGCCTCTCTGAGGGCATCGGCTTCGCTAGCCTTGTTAGCGACAAAGGTGCCAACCTGCCGCCCGAACTCGCCCGTCACCGTGAAGGCGGCGTCGATTTCCTGCTTGTTGAAGTCATTGGCCAGCTTGCCGCTGGTGTCCTTACCGGTGAGAACATCGCGGTTCAGCATGGCAACCGTCGTCGCCGCATCCTGACCGGTCTGGCGCTTTTGGGCTTCTTCGTCGGTGATGACGATGGTCGCGCCGCTGATGCCGCTTCGGGTGACGCTTCTGTTATCGCCACTGGCGTCCATGGCGATCGGTGCATTGGCGCCGCTGCGTCCGCCATTCAGTTTGCCGGCATCGATCAGGTCGACACCGCCCGGCCCCTTGCCCTGGCCGTTCTCGCTTGGCTGGCCGCTGCCGCCAGCTACCGAGATGCCGCTCGACAGGCTGATGCTGTTGCCGCTGTAGTTGGCGTGGTTCTCCACGTCGCTGGGAGTCAGCGTGGCGGTTTTCAGTGTGTTCTGCTTGTTGTCGATGGCCGCTTGCGTGCTGCTGATGACGCCGCCCCGCAGATCGGTGTTGCCTTTGACGTTGAGCTGGAAGCCGCCGTCGCCGGCCCGCATGGCAGTCTGCTCGCCGACGCTGGCGTAGTCGTTCTTGATGTTGCTCTGGCTGACGCTGACGCTGCCCGAGACGCCGAAGCCGGCGGTGACGCTGCCGCCCAGGGTCTGGCTCTTGCTGTCGAACCGGGCCGTGTCCTGCCGGCTTTCCACCACGAGGTCGCCGCCGATGTCGCCCACGATCTGCCGCCCGGAGACGACCGCGCCCTTGAGGTGGGTGTCGCCGCCGCTGTCGATGCGCAGCTGGTTGCCGGCGGCTACATGGGCGTTGACCTGGGTGGTGCCTTCGCCGTCTTCGTGGGCGCGGCCCAGGCTGGCGTTGGCGGTGACGCCGACGGCCATGCCCTTGCTGCCGACGGTGGCCGCCACGCCGACGCCCACGCTGCTGCTCTTGCTGCTGCTGTGCTGGCTCTGCGTATCCTGGGCGCTGGCGAGCTCGATGCGGTTGTCGGCCTTGAGGTGGATGTTGTTGCCGGCACGAACGTCGCTGCCTGCGGCCAGAATATTGCTGTCTCGGCCGGCGCCGGTGGCGCGCAGGGTGAGGTCGCGCCCGGCGGTGAGGGTGGTGCCAGTGTTGGACTGGTTGGCGGTGGTGCGGGCGGATTCGCTTTCACTGTGGCCCAGCGTGAGGGCGACACCGATGCTGGGGCCGCCTTGGGCGATGTCCTTGGCGGCATTGGCGCCGGTTAGGCCCGCCGTGCCGGCGGCGAGCGCCTGGACCCGGACGTTGCTGGTCTTGCCGGCGGCATCAGCCACGGTGGCGGTGGATTGCACCGCGCTGACGGCGCTGCCGGTCAGCCCGAGCGTGAGCGCGTCCTGCTGCATCTTGGTGGTCGTGCGGCCCTGCTGCCTGTCCTGGCCGGGGTCGGTGATGATGCGCTGGCCGTCGAGCAGCATGTCGCCGCCGGCCACCAGGTCGGTGCCGGTGACTTGCACGGTGCGCCCGGCGCGGATGGTCAGGTCGCCGCTCTTGGAGCCGACCAGGCTGCGGGTCTGGCCGCTTTGCGTGGTGCCGTCGGTGTCGGCGGTGTTGGTGGTGGTGCGGTTGCCATAGTTGATGCCGAAGCCGCCGCCCGACAGGAAGCCGCTTTCTTCCACCTTCTCGAAACGCTTGTCGGTGCGGGTGGCGGTGGCCGCTGCCACGACGGCATCGCGCCAGGCTGAGAGCACCACGTCACCCTCGCCGGCGATGCCGCTGCCGGCCACCTTGATGTCGCGCCCGGCTTGCACCACGACGGTGTTGCCGGAGACGGCGCTGCCCTGCACCTGGTTCAGCGTGGTGCTGGTGGCCCGGGTGGTGGCGGTGGAGGAGAACAGGCCGCTGCTCTTGCTGTAACTTTCCTCAATGGCCGCCTGCCGCGTGGTGCCGGCGTTGATGGTGACGTCGTTGGCGGCAATCAGGGCGGCGCGACTCTGCTCGGCATTGATGTTGGATCCGGTGATGCTGAGGTTGCCGCTGCCGGCCTGGCCGTTGCCGGTGGCGTGCAGGGTGACGTTGTTGCCGCCCTGGATGTCGGTGCCGACCAGGGTTTCATTGTCTCGGGCGAAGCGGTTGTAGCTCTTCTCGCCGATGACCTGCATGTCGGCTGCCGTACGGTTGACGGCGGCGCCGGCGGTGATGTTCTGCGCCTGCACGGTGACGTCGTCGCCCTTGATGCGCGTGCCGGTGAAGCGGGCATCGCCCTTGGCGACCAGCACGGTGCCGCCGCCGCTCTCGAAGGCGGCGCCCTGGTGCCGGGTGCTGGCTTCGTCGATGTAGCCGCTGCGCCCCTGCACGCTGCGCCCGCTGCTGCCGTTGCTGTGCAGCCGCGATTCGGCGGCGGCGGTGTCGGCTACGATATGGCGCTCGGCGGTGGCCGCCAGGCTGCCGTCGGCCTTGACCTTGCTGCCGGTGGCCAGCAGGTCGCGCCCGGCGGCGATGCTCACGCTGCTGCCCTGCACGGTGGCGATGCGCTGCAGCGTGGTGCCGGTACCGCTGCCGTCGGTACTGGTGCCAGCCTTGGTCTGGGTTTGCAGCACAACGTCGCGGCCGGCGAACAGGTCCACCTTGCTGTTGGCGCCGGTGCCTTCGATCACGCCGGAAAGGTTTTTGAGGTCGTTGTTGGCGCGCACCAGCAGGTCCTGGCCGGCGATGCGGCCTTTGGCGTTGACCAGGTCACCCTTGGCTTGGAGGGTGACGCGGTCGCCGGCGATGGTGCCGCTGTTGGCGAGGTCGTCCGGGGTCTGGATGATTACGTCGGAGCCGGCGATCAGGGCGCCGCTGGATTGCAGGTCATCCCGGGCGGGACGGCGCAGGTAGACCCGGGGCACCAGCACTTGCCGGGTGCTGCCATCCGGCAGGGTGACGGTCTGTGCCGCCAGCAGTACCACGTCGGTGCTCAGTTGCGCCATCTGCTCAGATGTCAGCGCCACGCCGGGCGTGAGCTGGTATTGCTTGGCGTAGACCACGCCGGCATCCATCAGGGCGCGGTATTCTTCCTCGGTGCTGGCGTAGCCGGAGAGATAGCGGCGGCCGGTGAGCGCCAGTATCTGGTCGTTGACGAGCTTCTGTTCGACGAAGCCGTCGCCGTAGCGCTTGAGTTCGCGCTCAGGGTCGCGGCTCAGGGATTGCAGGTAGTAGTCGGAGGAGAGGAAGCCAGTGCGGCTGATGAAGCGCGGGTCGGTCTCGACGAGGTAGCGGGCCGCAGGAGCGGTGTTCAGCTGGAACAGGCTGTTCTGCGGGACGGACAGCACCGGGACGGTCGTGCCGGACTGGGGCGGCATATCGACCGGCGGGCGGGTGTTGCCTGCCGCCTGCATTGCAGCGGCGGCGATGGAAGCGTCGGCTGCTGCCTTGTTTGTTGCCAGATTGCGGGTGATGGTGGGATTAGCGGCGTAGTCGACGTACTCGACGGTGGGGAGGCTGAACTCCACATCAATTGGGTTTGGGCTGTACGGATACTCGTCTCCCCAGTTGCGACAGTGAGCAGAGAATCCACAATGGACAATTTCAGTGTCCTTTGCTTTGCCACTATATGCAGTATGCAGATTGCCTTGCGTAGCAATGTTGTTCGCACTAGGCAGGGCCGACAATGTCCCGCCAGCCACAACACGGCTATCCTGGTTAGTGAGTTTGCCAGTGATGGCCATATGACGACCGGAGAGCAGTTCGCCCGGTGCAGTGGCCATCACCTCGGTACGGGTAGTTGTAGAGTTGACCTTGTACCAGGTGTAATGCTCGAAGCTTTCAACAAGATTGTCGTGATTGACTTCGGCGTTGTATGCGGCGATCTTTGCGTCAAGCTCAGCAAGCCGCTCGTTGTTTGCCGCATTCCAGGCATCCATCGCACCACGCCACTGCATGCACTCCGGTGACATGACATCGATCGGCCCGTTGTCTCCGCTATACTGCGTGCATCCACCTAACGGTGACGTAGGAGGCGGCGAACCGACAGTGGCCACCTGGAATTGCGCAAACACCGGCGAATTCCATTCGTAGTTGGACGAAACAGTGCAGGTTTGCACATCATCTCCGCCACCGGTGCAGACCCCGGTAGAGAAGACTGGAGGCAGCGTACTGCGCTTGCCATATTTATCAGGGTAAACAACGCATTCGTTGTCCTTCTGGCCACCGCCGATGCCTTTGCAATGATTTTTTCCTACTGAATACTGGTTTCCTGTATTTTTGACCCTAACCTTCTCCTCATACCCAGTCCCTAACACCACCTCAGCCGTCGCCAACCCATCATTCCTGTTGTTGACTGTGTTGGCTTCAATCCGCAAGTCACGCCCCGCCTCGATGCGGCTGGAGGCATTGGTCAGCGTTTGCATCGTGCCCTGCACCTGCCCGCCGACGATGGCGCCGCCGATCGTGATGCCGCCCAGGCTGTAGATCAGTCCGCCATTCGTATTGTTGAGGGTCTGCGCGCCGATCAGCAGCTTGTCGCGGGCGGCGATGGTGCCGGTACCGCTGTTGTTGATGGTGTTGCCGCTGATTGCCAACACGTCGCCGTAGATGCGGCCGGTGTTGTTGGTG
>NZ_FZOT01000013.1 GCF_900188095.1 Noviherbaspirillum humi
CACCAACAACACCGGCCGCATCTACGGCGACGTGTTGGCAATCAGCGGCAACACCATCAACAACAGCGGTACCGGCACCATCGCCGCCCGCGACACCCTGCTGATCGGCGCGCAGACCCTCAACAATACGAATGGCGGACTGATCTACAGCCTGGGCGACATCACGATCGGCGGCGCCATCGTCGGCGGGCAGGTGCAGGGCACGATGCAGACGCTGACCAACGCCTCCAGCCGGATCGAAGCGGGAGGCGACTTGAAGATTGCCGCCAACACGGTCACCAACCGGAATGACAGGTTGACGACGGCCGAGGTGGTGGTGGGGACGGGGTATGAGGAAAAGGTCCGGGTCAAAAATACGGGGAACGAGTATCCAGTCAAAGACCGGTGCAAAGGAATCGGCGGTGACCAGGATGACAATGAATGTATTGTCTACCCTGATAAATATGGAAAGCGCAGCACGCTTCCCCAAGCGTTCTCTACGGTCTGCAAGGGAGGCGGGGACGACGGGCAAGTCTGCACCAGCACGCCGAACTACGATTGGAACTCGCCTGTATTTACAAAATTCCAAGTGGCTACGGTGGGAACGCCTCCGCCTGAGCCGCCGGCTGGCGGCTGCACGCAATATAGCGGTGACAATGGGCCAAGCGAAATTCTGTCGCCGGGATGCATTCAATGGCACGCTGACATGGACGCATGGATCGTGGCCAATAATGCGCGGCTCTCCGAGCTGGACACCAAGATCACTGCCTACAACGCCGAAGTCAATCACGACAATCTTGTTGAAAGTTTTGAGGACTACACATGGTTCAAGATTAATTCCACCACCACCCGTACCCAAGTAGTCAGCACTGCTCCCGGAGAACTGCTTTCGGGCCTGAGCATGACGACTACCGGGAAGGCAATCAATCAAGATAGTCGCGTGGTTGCGGGCGGCAAACTGGTTGCGACGCTTGGCGTAGACAACCTTGCCACGCAAGGTTTGGAAAAAACCGAGTACAGCGGTACCAGACAATTCACGGAAGTAAATCCTTGTCATGGAATTGATCATTGCCGCGATTGGGATCCTCCGCAAATTTATGAGCAGTCTCCCGACAAAGTTAAATTTAGTCTTCCCACCGTCGAGTACGTAGCCTACGCTGCCAACCCCACCGTCACCCGCAATCTCGTCGTCGGCAGGGCCGCTGCTGATCAATCGGTCGCTGCCACCGCGCTGCAGGCAACAGGCAACACCCATCCATCGATCAATCCAGCACCCATCGACGTAACCGTCCCGGTGTTGACAGTGCCGCAGAACAGCTTGTTCCAGCTGCAAGCCGCGCCATCTGCCCGCCACCTCGTCGAAACCGATCCACGCTTCACCAGCCAGCGCGACTTCCTCTCCTCCGACTACTACCTGCAAGCGCTGAACCGCGACCCCGAGCGCTCGCTCAAGCGCTACGGCGACGGCTTCGTCGAGCAGAAGCTCGTCAATGACCAGATCCTGGCCCTCACCGGGCGGCGCTACCTCTCCGGCTATGCCAGCACCGAAGACGAATACCGGGCGCTGATGGATGCCGGCGTGGCCTATGCCCGCCAGTACCAGCTCACTCCCGGCGTGGCATTGACCGCCGAGCAGATGGCGCAGCTGAGCACCGACATGGTGCTGCTGGTAGCGCAGACGGTGACGCTACCCGACGGCAGCACCCAGCAAGTGCTGGTGCCGCAGGTCTACCTGCGCCGCCCGGCAGCCGGCGACGTGCGCCCCGGCGGCGCGCTCATCGCCGCCACCGACGTGGTGATCAGGAGCCCCGGGGATATCGTCAACAGCGGCACCATCGCCGGCGACCGGGTCGCCATTCTCGCCGACCGCGACCTCACCAACACCAGCGGCCGCATCGCCGGCCAGGACGTCCTGCTGCGCGCCAATAACAACCTGAAAAACCTCTCCGGCACCATCGAAGGCGTCGGCGCCGGCAGCAAGGTGCGCCTGTCTGCCGGGCGCGACATTGTTCTGCAAACCCAAACTCTGAGCAGCGTCAGCAAGGACGGCACCAGCACCGGCACCACGCTGCAGCGCACCGCCACCGTGCAAGGCGGCAGCGTCAGCATGGCCGCCGGGCGCGACCTGCTCGCCAGCGGCAGCGTGGTCAAGTCCGACGGCGACCTGCTGGTTTCCGCCAAGCGCCATCTGGTGGCCGATACCGCCACCGCCGAGTCCCAGCTCCACAGCAAGGAAAGTACCGGCCGCACCGTGCAGGGCCGCAGCGGCTATATTGACGAGGCCAGCACCCGCCATCAGGGTTCGGTATTCGAAAGCGGCGGCAACGCCGTGCTGGTGGCCGACGGCGACGCCCGCCTCACCGGCACCCAGGTCAAAAGCGCCGATGTCACGGTGCAGGCGCAGAACATTACCATCAATGCCGCCGTCAACCGCACGGCAAGCGACATGCAAGTCATCGGCGAGAAGAGCTACAACCGCTTCGCCCGCGACAATGAAACCCTGGTCGGCACCGACATCCAGGCCGGCAACAACCTCACCCTGCGCGCCACCGGCAACAGCCAGGCCGGCAGCGGCAATCTCAGCATCACCGGATCCAACCTCAACACCGAGCAGGGCCGCGCGGCTCTCATTGCCGCCAACGATGTCACCATCAACGCCGCCGCCACCCGGCAGGCGGCCGTCGATGAACGCTACACCAAGAGCAGCGGCCTGTTCTCCTCCACCGCCACCACCCGGGCCACCAGCACCACGCTGAACCAGGCACAGGGCAGCGCCGTCTCCGGCAACACCGTCGTGGTGCAAGCCGGGCGCGACATCAAGGTGGCCGGCAGCGGCATTGCCGGCGAGGGTGACGTCAACATCGTCGCCGGCGGCAATGTTGACATCACGACGGCCACCAATACCAGCGAGCGCACCAGCGTCTTTGACGAAAAGAAATCCGGATTGTTTGGTAGCGGCGGCGCCTCGTTGACGCTGGGGCAGCGACAACTCAACCAGCAAAGCGAAGACAAGGCCATTACCCAATCCGGTTCGGCCATCGTCAGTCTAAGCGGCAACGTCATGGTCGACGCCGGCAAGACCTACACGCAGACCGGCAGCCAGGTCTTGGCTGAAAAAGGCGACATCGACATCGCCGCGCGCCGCATTGTCATCAATGCCGCTGAGAACAACAACGCTGCTCGCCAGGAAAGCCGGTTCTCGCAATCGGGGCTCACCGTCTCGGTCAGCACACCGGTGCTCGATGCCGCCCAAAGTGTTGGCCAAGTCGCCGATGCTGCCGGCAAGACCAGCAGCGGTCGCACCAAAGCCGCCGCGGTGGCAGCAGCTGCGGCTGCCGGGTACAACGCCTACGACGCCGTGCAGCGAGGCCAAGGCAGCGCCATAGACGGACGTGACAACCAACTACTCACAGGTCAGACCAATGCCGACGGCACGCCCCAGACCCGTGACGCCACCGCCGCCGACAAGCTAGGCGGCATCAATGTCAGCATCGCTTACAGCAGCGCCAGCAGCAACAGCCAAGCCACCCAGAACAGCCGCACCGCCGTCGGCTCCACCATCGCCGCCGGCGGCAATGTCCGGCTCGCCGTCACCGGCGACGGCAAGGAAAGCATCCTGACCATCACCGGCAGCACCATCAGCGCCGGCAACAAGGCGGTGCTCGAAGCCGACAACATCATCAACCTGCTTGCTGCGCAGAACATAGCTGATGAGCGCAGCAGCAATAGCAGTCGCAGCGGCAGCCTCGGCGTATCGATGGGCACCCAAGGCGGCATTGGCATCACTAGCAGCGTCAGCCGCGCCCGTGGCAATGCCGCCGGCAGCGATGTCACCCAGGTCAACACCCACGTACAAGCAGGCAACCAGGTCATCCTGAAAAGCGGTGGCGATGCTGACCTGACCGGCGCGGTCGTGGCCGGCAAGAAAGTCACGGCCGACATCGGCGGCAATCTCAAGCTGGAAAGCCTGCAAGACACCAGCCGCTACAGCAGCCGGCAGAACAGTATCGGCGGCAGCCTCACCGTCGGCACGGCCGGCGCAGGTGGCAGCCTCAACCTCAGCGACCGCAAGGTCGACAGCGACTACGCCAGCGTGCGGGAACAGACCGGCATCATCGCCGGCGAAGACGGCTACGACATCCACGTCAAGGGCAATGCCACGCTCACCGGCGCCGTCATCGCCGCCAGCGACCAAGCCCTGGCCGAAGGCAAGGGCAAGTTCAAGGCCGAAGGCAAGGTCACGCAGATCGACATCGTCAACCAAGCGCAATACGACGCCAGCGGCACCAGTATCGGCATCGGCGGCGGCATCTCCGGCGCTGCCGGCTTCAAGCCGGGCGTGTCGGTCGGCATGGGAAGCGACAGTAACAGCCAGACTACGGTGACGAAAGCCGGCATCGGGGTGAGCACCGGCATGAATACCACCGCGGCTATCAAGCCTATCTTTGACGCCAAGCGGGTAGAAGGCGAAGTCGACGCGCAGGTGACTATCACACAAACGCTCAGCCGCGAAGGCCCCAAGGTGGTAGGCACCTATGCCGAAAGCAAGCTGCGTGAAGCAAATGACAAGCGGCAGCAGGCTGCCAGCGAAGCGAGTACGGCAAAGCAGGCGTCGTTGAGGGCAGAGGCCGAGCAACTGGAGAACGACTGGAAGGAGGGGGGCAAGGCACGGATCGCGCTGCACACGGCTTCTGGGGCCTTGGGAGGTGGCGCCGCTGGTGCGATCGGAGCAGGTAGCAGTGCGGCTCTTGTACCGGTCATTGCTGAAGACATCAATAAGCTTGATGTTCCAACCACAGTCAAGCGGGGACTTATCGCTGTTACTGGCACTGCAGTGGGCGCTGCGTTGGGTGGGCAAATCGGTGCAGCCAGTGGCCTGACCCAAACGACCAACAACTTTTTGCTACACCAGGAGGCATCAAAGCGGGAAGAGGCCAAGCAAAAGCTGCTGCAGTGTAAGGATGACAATTGCCGTCAACAAGTAAGTAAAGAGGTCGATGAATGGAACAAGCTGGATACTTGGCGAGACGAACAGATCAAGGCCGCTTGTACCACACCGTCCAGTCCCGCCTGCCAAAGCTGGAATGCCGCAATTCAATATGCCAAGGCGAGCTATGCGGGTTACGACGCGAAGTCTGACGTTACGGGATCAGTTGCCGGCGAGAGGCGCGAAGTCAATGAAATGGCGTACCTGTACGGGCAGCGTGCGGATAATCCTTACCTGTTTGGCATAGGCAAAGGCTTGCTCAAGCTGACTCCGCCGGGTATGGTCGTTGGCGTAGGAGTAGGCAGCTATTCGCTTACCAAGACCATAATGGAAAAGGGCTTGGTTGACTCTGCCATTGGTATAGCCAAGGGTATCGAAAACTTGCCGTCGGATATCAAGGCAAGACTCAGTAGCGACGATCCGACAGTACGCGGCGAAGCGCTAGTGGACGCCTTGAGCATAGGAGGCGGAGCGGCAATAGTTTCAGCCAAGCTTGTACAGGTTGGGGGAGAGAGGTTAGCGCAGTCAGTGGCGAAGCAGGCCGCCATTAAGGCGGAAGCTGATGCACTGAAAAAGGGGCAAGTAGAGCTACAAGCCACGACCCAACTGCCGGAGGCCGACTATGCCGGCCAGATCCCGGTACGGCCGCGCGATGGAGCTGTCAAGCCAGGTACACCAGTTACTGAAGCACCTCTAGCAAAACATTTGATTGAAGCCGAGATTATAGGATCAGGAAAGAGTAAGGTCATTTCAGGAGGACATAACATGGATAACTTTGATGCTCTTGTGAAGAGAACAGGGGCACAGATTTTAAAAAGGGATGAACTGGCACCTGGAATATATCAAGTGGAGTATCAGCTACCTGGTGGAAAGGTCCAGCCGAAGACGGTATATGATCCTGCGGTTTATTCCGATGCGAAGATGGCAGATATGGCAAGTGAGGCAGCAAGTAGAGCAATCGTGCAATGGGGGATAAATAAAAATCCGATCCAGAACGTTGAGGTTGGTGGTGTCACATTTCGAGTTCCTATAAGTATTAAAAGTGGGAATGCTTCTATTCCAACTGCATTTCCAATCGATCCAAAACGGGTAACTGAATGATCTGGAAAAAAGTAACAGAAAAGCAGATTGGCGGTAACTATACTTGGTGGGACTCGGAAAACGACTCACATACCCTCTTGCCATTGCTTTATTGCGTCGGAAACGCTTTACCCTACCAGCCCTTGGATTACTTCCTTCGAGGGATATTTACTGATGACCCACTTGCCCCTGGAGGGGGAGACCCAGGCTGGGTCTGGTATCGCGAAAAACAGGATGATGGAACATATCGCTATTACGCTTGGACGTACGCGGAAATGAGTGGCCTCGATCCATGTGAAGGCGATTACGATGAAGCTACCGTAAAACGACTCGTCAGAGAAACATTGGAAAATTTTAGAAAGGCTCATCCTGACCGTGCTGCAGAGATAGATGAGGTAATCAACAAGTACGACTTGTAATCGAGCTTGTTAAGTTCTCAAGGTCACTCTCAACATACCAAAAAGCCGGCTGCCATACTGGCTGCGGAGCACCGGCAACCTCGGCATCACACGAAGCGGCATCAGCGGTGCGGAAATCATCATCACCGATGAAGAAGCGCAAAAGCGCAAGACCGGCCAGGACGCCGCCACGACGATTGCCAAGCTGAATCGCGATGTCGTCACCGGCCGCGACACCAGCAGCAAGCTGGCCAACGACTTCAACAAGCAGGAGATCGACGCTGCCTTCACGGTGACGGGCGAGTTCGGGCGGCAGGTTGGTACCTATGTGGCCAACAAGGCCGCTGAAGCCGATGCACTCAAAGAAGCCGCCAAGGACCCGAAGCTGAACAATGAGCAGCGCAACGAGCTGTTAGCCCAGGCCAACCAGATCGAAGCCGACTGGGGCCCGGGCGGCAAGAGCCGGCAATGGGCCACGGCGATCACGGCGGCGGCCAGCGGCAACGTCACCGGCGCCAGCGGCGAGATGGTCAATAGTGCGGTGGCGAACTACCTACAGCAGCAGGGGGCGAGCTATATCGGCCAGCTGGTGCAAGACAAAAAATTGATAGAAGGCAGCCCCGAGCATGCCGCCATGCATGCCATCGTTGCCTGCGCCGGAGCGGCGGCCGGCAATCAAAGCTGCGGAGCGGGCGCCATGGGCGCGGCCAGCTCCAGCTTGCTGACGAACCTGTTCGAGAAGAAGGACAACGAGACCAATGTCGAGCGGGAGCGCAAGCGCAATCTGATTGCCACCATTGTGACCGGGGTTGCAGCAACCACGAGTCCGGCAGCGGCCGCCACAGCTACTAGTGCAGCGATCGCAGCGACGGACAACAACTTCCTGACGCAGAACGAGGCATCCAAAGCCCGACAACAGCTCATGAACTGCAAAGGCGATGCGGCTTGCGTGAAACGCGTCAGCGCCGAGGCGCTGGCGCTATCGCTGGAGAACAGCGAAAAGATGAAGCAAGCCTGTGAGAACGACTTCGGCCGCTGCATGAAAACCTATCGGGAAGCCAAGGGGAGTTACAACACGGTCGAGCCAATATCGATTTAGACCATCGTGCCGGACCTGGGCGACAAGTTGCTGGCAATCCAGCAAAGCGACATAGCGTATGCACGGCAGCGGGCGGAAACGATGGCAAAAGCCATGCCGATCGGCTTAGAACGGGCGCGAGCCATGCTTGAGTTGTACGGGCCGGAGATGGGGGCGGCGGCTTTGGGTAGTAAGCGGGCTGGTGCCGCTATTCGAAGTGGCACTCGAGGCGGCGCGGTCATAGAGGAAGCTACGCCAGCTTCCGCAAACAAGATATATAGTACAGATGGTGCATTGGCGGACGCTTCGAAATCGAAAATTGGTACGGTTGAACAATCCAGAGATTCTGGACCGCAGCCGACTTCTCCAGTCAAGCAGTCCAATGAGGTAGGCAATGCGTCAAAAGTCGTTGAGCTCACTTATGACAAAAGCAACCAGACTTGGACAACGCCAGCAGGTCTTGACTATGGACCGGGATCAGTGCATGGGAATCGTGTGCAGCATATTCTGGATCATGCTGAACCGAATCCGACCAAAACAACTCATATTGTGTTTAACGTTGATAGAAAAGAGGTATTGGGGTTGGTTGATGAAGCGTGGTTAGCAAGAGGCAGTCCTTTGCCAAACGATCCAGGTGCGTATGTTGTTCCGATGGGGCGAGCTGTCGGTACTGCTGGTGAGACCAATATTAAAATAATTGTTCGTCCTGGAACCAATAAAATAATTACCGCTTACCCAATTCAATAAATAAGGAATAGAAATGCTGTGTCCTCGGTGTGAGCAGGGCGATATAGTTAAAGCGCAGATAAAAAAAAATGGAGAAGAGATATTTGTTTGTCAGGAATGTGAAGCAACGTGGTTTGCTTTAAAAGAAATTGGTGTTTCACCGTTTACTGATTTCAGCGCATACATGGAAGGCCTTGGCTTGTGTCCTTTATGGGATGAACTGATTGTTCAGAAATTACGACCGGGCTAGCGTCACAAATCCGCGCGGGCAATGACCTCACCTTGGTGGCCGACAGCCGGCTCGACCTGCTGGGTGCCGAAAACACTTCGGAGTTGCACAGTATGAACAGCGCCGCAGCATCGCGTTGGCATTGGGTGGTGTGCAAAACGGCTTCACCTTGGAGATCGGCGTCAGCGGGACCTGTGGACAATCTCAAGGCAACAACGTCACCTGAACTAAAGCTCATGTTTCCGCTGGCAACCAGCGGCGGATCGACAGCGGTGCGACACCTACCTCAAAGGTGCAATCATCTATGACTACGCCAGCGTAGGCGGGCAGACCGCCATACGGGCTGACGACGGCGGCTTCCAACTCAGCATCAAGGGCAAAACCTATCTCAAGGGCGGCGTCATCAGCAGCACGCAGGCCGCTATCGACAACCAGCAGAACCGCTTGAAAACCGTCACGCTGACCCACAGCGACATCGGTAACCATGCCGACTACCGCGCCGACAGCGTCCAAGGGACCGGGTGGTGTCGACCTGATCGATGCCGGCAAGCCGAATGGCGGACGCAGCGGCGCCAACATGCCGATCGCCCTGGGCGCCAGCGGCAGTAATAGCAGCGTCACTTAAGCGGTACTAACTATGCGGCCATCGTCATCACCAATGACGAAGCACAAGAGCGCAAGAACGCAAAAACGACCAGGATGCAGCGACGCCGGTCGACAAAGCAAATTGGCCAACGACTTCAATAGGCGGTAGATCGAAGCCGCTTTCGTAGTGACCGCCGAGTTCGGCTGCCAAGTTGACGTGTTTGTCGCAAGCATGATCTGTAGTAGTTCCAAATTTGTTATTGAAGCCAATGCGTTATTGACAGCCGTCACCGATCCAAAACTTAGCGAGAAACAATGAAGACCACCGCTAACCGCTGCAAGTGTTTTAATTATGTCAATTGAACAAAGGTTTTTAATCCACGATTCTTACTCGCTTCTATTTCACTATGACATTTCTATAATCTCGATTCGGCTTACAGATGAGTCAGGTAACGCTAAAAGTAACATAGTATGGATCATTCTAATTTCCATTTATTAACTTGGATTAATAAGGGTTGAACTGAATGATCTCTTTTACCAAATTGTGTTCTTCTAACTTTAGAAACATGAAAAATATAAAGCAAGAACTATTAATAAACCGGTTTGTTGCCGGATTGGCATGCATGTTGACTGCGGCATGTGGAGGAGGTGGGAGTAGCACTGAATCGTCAACTGCTTCTGCAGTAAGCGTGGCTGCCACTTCTAGTTTTGTCGACTGTGTGCAATTGACCCCGGGAGTAAGCTACAGGAATAATGATGGATACAAATACTTGATCGTTCAAGAAAAATTCAACGGTCAAGACACTTTCGGAAGATTGGAATATCGCCCCAACGGTACTCGGTTCGGGACTTTTTACCAAACCATCGGTGATGGGTATTTGAAATGGATAGGAGCAACTGGCTATACCTATAGCACCGATGAACATCAGCGTTTATTCTGATGGCGCTAAGATTCCTCTCGATCTAGCAGTTGGCCAGACCATACAAATTAACTGGACCACTACCGATAATTCACTTTATTCACCTCCGAGCGTCACCACGCGAAGCGAGGGTGCAGTTATCACGTTTAACGGATATGAAGACTTAACTATTGCCGGCCGCGCATTTCTCAATACTTGTAAACTTACCGATAAGTACATTCCGACCGGGAAGACCTCAGTCGTGTGGTTAGCAAAGGGATTTGGCCCTATTCGAAGCGAAGAACTGGACGAAAAGGGCGTGGTTGTTCCTGGTTCTAGGAAAGAGATCTCGGCAATTCTTGCTGCACCTTGAATCGTGGAAATTAAAGGCATTGAAAGGCGGCACACGAGTTTCACGTTGTTTCGACGCTTTATGTATGTGCTTTTCCTCGCACTCGCAAGTTCCAGGGGTTTGTTAGATGGATGGATCCAGCGTTACCTGCTTAGACATTCAGGAAAGGGCCAGTGACCGTGCCAATTTGAAAGGCGCTGATTCCTTTTTCAGTTAAATTGAAGCGCTAGTGAGAAGCGGTTATCCTCAAAACCTGGTGTGAAATGCTTTGGACGATGTCATGTAATCATCCACTGCGGAACATCAAGCTAACCCATTAAAATTCTTCAATTTTCACTTTCAGAATTTTTACTAGACAACACCATGCCCACAGGAACCGTTCAACTCCACCGTGTCCTCCGCACCAGCCCGGACCGCGTCTACAACGCATTCTTGAACCCCGATGCCATGGCCAAGTGGCTTCCTCCGTATGGGTTCACTTGCAAGGTACATCAGATGGATGCTCGTATCGGCGGCACCTTCCGCATGTCGTTCACTAACTTCGGCACCGGAAACACGCATTCCTTCGGTGGCGAGTACCTGGAGTTGGTGCCGGGCGAACGCATCCGCTATACGGACAGGTTCGACAATCCGGAGATGCCGGGCGAAATGATGACGACGGTGTCCCTGAGGAAGGTCATTTGTGGGACTGAAGTCAGCATTTTCCAGGAAGGCGTGCCGGAGATAATTCCAGTGGAGATGTGCTATCTCGGCTGGCAGGAATCGCTAGCGCAGCTGGCGACACTGGTGGAGCCGCAGATTCCGGACTGACGAATCGCAGGGAGCTATCCGCTGCAAAAAATTCGATGTGATGGCAGCATGAGTCCACACCGGTAAGTGGCGCCGCAAGGGTTAAAAAGCTGAGCGGTAAATCCCGTAAAAACGCCCTAATCGGCATGAGCCGTCAGGGCGTTTTGTTTTACTGAGCCAATTTGTTTAAGAGTCTGTTTGTGGAGGGATGTCTATACCAGCTCGCAGCTGGCAAGACGTCCTCCATTCCCTTTGACCCTTAATTCGATCAGATCCGAAATAGCTTACCGCGCCGTCGCCGCCTTCACCTTCAACCGCCACGCGTGCAGCAGCGGCTCGGTGTAGCCAGCCGGCTGTTCCAGCCCCTTGAAGACGAGATCGCTCGCGGCCTTGAAGGCATAGGACGAGTCGAAGTCCGGCGCCATCGGCTTGTAGAAGGGGTCGCCGTCGTTCTGCGCGTCCACTACCTTGGCCATGCGCTGCAGGGTTTCCTTCACCTGCGCTTCGGTGACGATGCCGTGCAGCAGCCAGTTGGCGATGTGCTGGCTGGAGATGCGCAGCGTCGCGCGGTCCTCCATCAGGCCGACGTTGTGGATGTCCGGCACCTTGGAGCAGCCGATGCCCTGTTCGACCCAGCGCACCACATAGCCGAGGATGCCCTGGCAGTTGTTGTCGAGTTCCTGCTGGATCTCTTCCGGCGTCCATTTCGGGTTGGCGACGACCGGGATGTCGAGCAGGCCGTTGAGCAGGTTCTCGATTTCCTTGGGCGCGTCGATTTTCTCCAGTTCCTGCTGCACCTGGGACACGTTCACCTTGTGGTAGTGCAGGGCGTGCAGGGTGGCGGCGGTGGGCGATGGCACCCAGGCGGTGTTGGCACCGGCCTTCGGATGGCCGATCTTCTGCTCCAGCATGGCCGCCATCAGGTCTGGCATGGCCCACATGCCCTTGCCGATCTGGGCGCGGCCGCGCAGGCCGCAGGAGAGGCCGACCAGCACGTTGCTGCGCTCGTAGGAGGTGAGCCAGGTGCTCTGCTTCATGTCGCCCTTGCGCATCATCGGGCCGGCGTGCATGTCGGTATGCATCTCGTCGCCGGTGCGGTCGAGGAAGCCGGTGTTGATGAAGGCGACACGCGACGCGGCTTCCTTGATGCAGGCGGTGAGGTTGACGCTGGTGCGGCGCTCCTCGTCCATGATGCCGAGCTTGACGGTGTTGGCCGGCAGGCCGAGCAGGTGCTCGACGCGCTCGAACAGTTCGCGGGCGAAGGCTACTTCATTCGGGCCGTGCATCTTCGGCTTGACGATGTAGACCGAGCCGGTGCGGGAATTGCCGATGGCCTGGCCTTCCTTGCGCTTGATGTCGTGCAGGGCGATGGCGACGGTGACGACCGCATCCAGGATGCCTTCCGGTATCTCCTTGTCGCCCTCGTACAGGACGGCCGGGTTGGTCATCAGGTGGCCGACATTGCGCAGGAAGAGCAGGGAGCGGCCGTGCAGGGTGACCACGCCATCCTTGGCGCTGGTGGCACCGATGCCGGCGGTGTACTGGCGGTCCGGATTCAGCGTGCGGGTGAAGGTCTTGCCGCCCTTGGTGACGTCTTCCACCAGGCTGGCCTGCAAGATGCCGAGCCAGTTGGCGTAGGCCTGCACCTTGTCGTCGGCGTCGACGGCGGCGACCGAGTCTTCGAGGTCGAGGATGGTGGAAAGCGCCGCTTCCAGCACCACGTCGGCCACGCCGGCGGGATCATCCTTGCCGATGCCCTTGCTGCGGTCGATCTGGATGTCGATGTGCAGGCCGTTGTTGATCAGCAGGATGGAAGAAGGCAGTTCCGGCTGCCCCTGGTAGCCAACGAATTTCTTCTCGTCGGCGAGGCCGGTGACGCTGCCGTCCTTCAGGGCGACGGCGAGCTTGTTGCCGTCGACGCGGTAGGCAGTGGCGTCCTTGTGGCTGCCCTTGGCAAGCGGCGCGGACTGGTCGAGGAAGTCGCGGGCGAAGGCGATCACCTTGGCGCCGCGCGCCGGGTTGTAGCCGCCGGCGCGGGTGGCGCCGTCGGTCTCGGGAATGGCGTCGGTGCCGTAGAGAGCATCGTAGAGCGAACCCCAGCGCGCGTTGGCCGCGTTGAGGGCATAGCGGGCATTGAGGATGGGGACCACCAGCTGCGGGCCGGCCTGCAGCGCCAGCTCGGCATCCACGTTCTCGGTGGTGACCTTCACGCCTTCCGGCCGCGGCACGAGGTAACCGATGGACTGCAGAAAGGAACGATAGGCCGGCATGTCCTGGATCGGGCCCGGGTGGGCACGGTGCCACTGGTCGATCTCGACCTGGATGCGGTCGCGCTCGGCGAGCAGGGAGACGTTCTTTGGCGCCATCTCATGCACGATGGCGTCGAAGCCTTCCCAGAATTTCGCGCTGTCGATGCCGGTGCCCGGCAGGACCTTGTTTTCGATGAAGCGGTGCAGGACGGTGGCTACCTGGAGCCGGTGGACATTGGTGCGTGCAGTCATGATGGGCAACCTCGCTGATGGTGACGTTCGTTAAAGATAGGGCGCTTCCAAACCGGCTGGGCAGGGAATCCGCCGACCGCTCTCGGCACCTTCCCGCATCCATGCCCGCATGCCGAAGTTCGACCCGCATTCCGTCGCGGGTTCCGCGAATGCAGAAAAATGGACCATTCGGCATGCGGCAACAATTTATTGATCCGCAACTTGATCGATGTTGCCAAAGTATATTCAAAACTTAAACGCTATGAACCCAACAAAAAATCATTTGATTATTGCATCGTAGTCACAAATGGCGGTTCTCCTGCGGCGATGGTGGACTTGCTCGATTGCCGCGCGACCCGCGCAGCAAAGGATAGGGATTGATGGCGCGCCCGGCGGCATAGATGCCGTAATGAAGATGCGGCGGTGTGGCGTGGGCGTTTCCCGTGTTGCCGACGTAGCCGAGCACCGTGCCAGCCTCTACCCGCTGGCCGGAACGCACCCAGCCATAGCCGTCGAGATGTGCGTAATAGTGGCGCTGACCGCCCGGGCCAAGCACCAGCACGATCTTGCCGCCCAGGTTGTTATGCCCGACCCGCAGGACCAGCCCCTCCGTCGTCGACAGCACCGGCGTGCCGCGCCGCGCGAAGATGTCGATGCCTTCATGATGCCGGCCGCCGCTTCGAACGGCGCCCCAAGTGTCGTGCAGCCTGGCAGGCGTTGCGGTCCAGAGCGGCGAAGGCAAATGGTCAGGACGAGGGCGGACGACAAGCAGCGCCGGATAGAACGCATCCCGGAGAAAAGGTATGCCCAGGCTCAGCGCCACATGCAGGATCAGGGCGACGCTTGCCGTGCGCAAAATGGCTGCTAGCAGTCCCATTGCTTCACTTCGTTCATTTACGTATTAACCGCATCGGGTGTTAAAGCGCGCGACCTCGGGGATCGGGTAGTCGGTGAAGCTAATGAGTTCCAAGAAACTGACGAAATCGATGAACCTGATAAAGCGGATAAGCCTGATAAAACGCGCAAGGAAATCAACGTTGCCCGGCGCTTCTCGACCGGCTCAATCGAAACGCGGAGCAGGGCCGGCTGCCGACCGTTAATTCGGTTTTATTCCGTCATCCCGTTCAGTGCTTCGATGTCGGCCTGCGCCATTTTCAACATCAATTCCGGCGTTGCTTCATGAGGGTCCATGGCCGACTGCAGCACATCGGGCACCGACTTTTTCATTTCGCCGTCGCGCTGGATGAAGTACTCGGCCTGGTCGTATTCAATGGTGTAAGTCAGGCGCTTGCCGGTGGAGCGGGTGTACTGGGCGATAGGCATCTCTGGTTCCTCATGGGTTTTGCTTCTTGGAGAATTCCCCATTTCGAAAGTTCGGTGAGGACCGGCGTTCATGCCGGGGAGAAACTTCACTCTTTACCAAAATCAAAGGTCGTGCCTATTTTTTTGGCAGAATCTTTCGGCGGTCGTTATAAAAAAGCCATCGGCATTGCTAGTCCATTCATTCATTTGTCTGCGCTTGCCCGCTTACCGGCACCGCAGCCAGGTCGGCTGTCCAGCTCACTGGAGAATTGCATGCTCAATGAAGTGTCCCGGCAGTCCACAGACGCCGCCGTCCATGGCGAGTCGACCGTGTTCCAGCGCATGGAAGCGCTGCTGCTGAAGGCGGATATCCGCGTCAACGGCAACCGGCCCTGGGACATGCAGGTACATTCGCCGCAGCTGCCCGAACGCATCTTCGCCTACGGCAATCTCGGCCTGGGCGAGGCCTATATGGACGGCGACTGGGACGTCAAGCAGATGGACGAGTTCTTCCATCGCCTGCTGCGCGCCCGGCTGCAGGACCACGTGCAGCCGCTGCATGTGATCGTCGATACGCTGAAGGCCCGTCTGTTCAACCTGCAGAACATGAAGCGGGCATGGCAGGTGGGCGAGGCGCATTACGACCTGGGCAATGATTTCTACGAAGCGATGCTCGACCCGCGCATGACCTATACCTGCGGGTACTGGCGCCGTGCGGAGACCCTGGCAGAGGCGCAGGAAGCCAAACTCGATCTCATCTGCCGCAAGATCGGCCTGCAGCCGGGCATGCGCGTGCTCGACATCGGCTGCGGCTGGGGCAGCTTCATGGGCTTCGCCGCCGAGCGCTATGGCGCGCATTGCGTCGGCCTGACGGTTTCCAGGGAGCAGGCCGAATGGGGCCGCCGGCGCTATGCCGGGCTGCCGGTGGAATTCCGCCTGCAGGATTACCGCGAGGTGAACGAAAAGTTCGACCGCATCGTCAGCGTCGGCATGTTCGAGCACGTGGGCCGCAAGAACCACCGGGTCTACATGGAAGTGGCGGCGCGCTGCCTCGACGACGGCGGCCTGTTCCTGCTGCACACCATCGGCAAGAACCAGCGCGACAGCGTGACCGACGCCTGGGTCGACAAGTACATCTTCCCCAATGGCGACCTGCCCTCGATCGGCCAGATCGGCGACGCGGTCGACGGCCTGTTCGTGGTCGAAGACCTGCACAATTTCGGCGCCGACTACGACAAGACGCTGATGGCCTGGCATGCGAACGTGGAGGCCGCCTGGCCGCGCTTTGCGGACAAGCTCGGCGAGCGCTTCCGACGCATGTGGCGCTACTACCTGAACTCCTGCGCCGGCGCCTTCCGCGCCCGCGACATTCAGCTCTGGCAATGGGTGCTGGCCAAGCGCGGCGTGCCAGGCGGATACACGCGCGTGGATTGAACCCGCCTCAACCGCTTCGGATGCGTGGCGACATTGCGGTATTGTCGCTTTGATAATACGCAAGCCGCTGTCTTCCTGCCTCCGGTAAGGTAGGGCACAACCCAAAAACAAGCCCGGACCGTGCACTTCGTCGATATCACGTTGTTCTATGCCGCCGAGGGCGGCGGCGTCAGTACCTACCTGAATGCGAAAGCGCGCTGGCTGGCGCGTCACGGCAATTTCCGGCACACCATCGTCAGTTCCAGCGTCCCGCTCAGAAGCCGGCAGCCTGACCTCATTCGCATCCCCGGCGTGGCGGTGCCCGGCGTCGACACCTTCCGCCTGCCGACCAGCGTCGGCTATCCGGCGCGCGTACTGCGACAGCTGCAGCCGGACCTGATCGAAGCTGGCGATGCCTTCCATTGCGCCTGGGCGGCGCTGCGGGCCGGTCGTCGCCTCAAGGTGCCGGTGGTGGCCTTCTATCACTCCGACATGCCGCAGCTCATCGGCCGGCGCTGCGGACATGCGGTCGAGACCCTTGCCAGGCGTTATCTCGCCCAGGTTTATCGCCGCTTCGACATGGTGCTGGCGCCGAGCGAAATGATGGTGCGCCAACTGCATGACATGGGTGTGCGCGATGCGATCCTGCAGCCGCTCGGCGTCGATACCTGGACCTTCTGCCCGCAGCGCCGCGACCCTTCGCTGCGTGAGCAGCTGCGCCTCAAGCCGGACGTGCGCCTGCTGGTCTACGCCGGCCGCTTCACCCCGGAAAAGAAGCTCGGCCTGCTGATCGAGGCGGTGCGGCGGCTGGGGAAGAACTATCACCTGGTGCTGATCGGCAGCGGCGACGAGCTGCCGCGCTCGCGCCAGGTCACCCTGATTCCCTTCCAGCGCGAACCGCGCCTGCTGGCCCAGCTGATGGCTTCCTGCGATGCGCTGGTTCATCCGGGCGATTGCGAAACCTTTGGCCTGGTGGTGCTGGAGGCGATGGCCTGCGGATTGCCGGTGATCGGCACCAGCGCCGGCGGCGTGGCGGAGCTGGTGAACGATGACACCGGGATACGAGTGGCGCCGAACAGCGTCGATGCGCTGTGCGAAGGCATCACCGGCCTGTTCTCGCGCGACCTGTCGCTGCTCGGACAGCAGGCGCGCCAGCGTGCCGTCGACCAGTTCGACTGGAACCGCATCGTCCCGCAACTGCTGAACCGCTATGCCGGCCTGCTGGCCAGCCAGCAGCGCGCCGAACTCGAAGCCAGGCTGTCCTATGTCGCCGATTGAGAAGAAGACGCTCTGCCTGTCCATCCACGACGTCTCGGCGCGCACCATGGCCGAGTGCCAGGTGCTGCTGCAGGCGGTGCGCTCGGTGGCCGACATCCCGCTCACGCTGCTGGTGGTGCCGCGCTACCACGGCTGCGAAAGCAATCTCGGCTTCGAGCGCTGGCTGGACCAGCTGCAGCGCCAGGGTCATGAGCTGGCCCTGCACGGCTATACCCATCAGGACCAGGGGCCGGCGCCGGCCGACTGGCGTGGCCGCTTCCTGCGCCAGCTGTACACCGAGCGCGAAGGGGAGTTCGCCGCCATCGACGCGGCGCAGGCGCGGCACCTGCTGCAGCTCGGGCTGTCCTGGTTCAGGGAGCGGGACTGGCCGGTGAGGGGCTTCGTCGCGCCCGCCTGGCTGCTCGGCCAGGGCGCCTGGGAAGCCCTGCGCGAATCCTCGTTCGAGTACACCACCACCATGCGACGCTTCCACCTGCTGCCCGGCGGGCCCTCGCTCTCCGCGCCCAGCCTGGTCTACACCGCCCGCAACGGCATAGGACGCGGCGTTTCCCGCTGCCTGAACAGCATGATGCTGCCGCTGCTCGCCGCCCGGCCGCTGACCCGCTTCAGCCTGCATCCGCGCGATGCCCGCCATCCCGAGCTGCTGCAGCATGCGCGCCGCCTCACGAAAAAACTGCTGCGCGATCATGCCCCGAGCACCAAGCTCGCTTTCGCGCGCCAATGGCGGATGCAGCTCGAGCAGGAGACGGTGGCGGCGCGTTAGCCGCGCCGCCAAATGCCTGCGAGCCCCGAGCCGAGCAGGCGTCTCGGCGCTTTCTTGCCCGCGGCGGCGAACTGAGGAAGCGGGGCACCAGCAATCGCAGGAGTACGCACGCCGCAACCGCCAGGACGCACGACGGGCGAACCCTGGTTCCGAAGCTTTCCAAAATGTCCTGGCCGAGAGCCGGCGCGCTTTGCGCATTCTCAAGCGCCGGGGTGCTTCGGCTTCTAGAATCCCCTCCAGACATCCGCTTCCCTTGCCTCCTCACACCGCGCCTGCTTCGTCAGGCGGCGACGATCGGGCATCCATGCCACACCGGACAGGCGCCAGCATGCTGCGCGCCCGGGAGAGGCTTTGTCCGCGCGTTCGGCTGCGTCGGGCCTCATGCATCCGCGCAGTCGCCGATTCAACGACCCGGGCGGCCATCCCGGTCGATGATGATCGATCGGATCGCCCGCCAGCAGAGGAGGAGACATCATGACCCAGCCCGTCGGACCCATGTGGCCAGGCGCTTTCGAGACCATCGTCGCCACCAAGGATGGCCGCCGGTACGAGATCCTGTACCTGCCCGACCTGCACAACGAGGAGCTGCAGGCGGAAGGCAAGGCGCCGGTCTACTACTGGCTGCCGAACGGCGTGCGCGTCGCCCGCAACGGCGACAGCGGCGACTACAAATTTCATCTGATCCATTTCGTCGGCGTGATGAACGAGGATGCCAACGTCGGCGTGTCCGGCACCAGCGAAGTGGCCGGCGGCGTGCTCGGCGTGACGGTCACCGCCGCGCCCCCGCTGGACGTGCTGCAGGCGGCGCATAACCAGGTGACGCAGAAGCTGCGCGCCGACGCGCGCAAGTACTGGGGCTGGCGGGTGCCAAGCGCGCCGCAGTTCGCGCCCATCCCGGTGAGCGATTCCCGCACCCACATGTCCAATCTCTCGCCGCGCCTCGATGGCACCGTGCCGAGCGCCCTGCCCAATGGCAGCCGCGGCGGTTCGCCCGCCATGCAGCCTGCTCCGGCAGCCGGCGGCGGACCGGGCGGGCCAGGCATGCCGACCCGCTCGGCGGAGCTGGTGCAGCGCATGCGGCCGCGCATGGTCGCGCAGCCGCGGACCTTCCGCGAAGGGCGCGACACCATGCCGCAGAACCTCGATGCCTGGTACATGCGCATCGAGGGCGACGGCCCCGGCTCCATCAATCCCGCCGCCGAGAATGCCTACGTCGCCCTGTGCGGCAGCCTGCCGGCGGCCATCCTCTGGGCCGGCTTCCATGGCACCTACAGCCCGGTGGTGGTCAGCCAGACGCTCAACCTCAAGGTCTGGAGCGAAACCCTGCGCATCAAGATCAGGGGCAACTGGGACCGCGTGTTTTCGCATTTCTCCGCTGCGGCTGCCGGCAGGACATGGTGGTTCGGGGCCGACATCAAGGTGGAATTCAACAACCTGCGCATCAACGGCGGCATCACCGTCGAGATCGAGATCGACGGCACCAATCCCGGCGCCGACAAGATGAAGGAAGAGGTGGACAAGCGCGTCGACATGGTGGTGGCGAAATTCATGGAAGCGGCCAAGGCCCGCATCTTCGATCCGGCGCCGCCGGACGTGAAGCCGGCGGAGGCGCCGAGCGGCGGCGGCATCCTGTCCTCGCTGTTCGGCGGCTTCGGCGGCGGCTTCGCGCTCAAGTACCGGCGCGACGAAACCCGGCTCGATCTGCATTACGACGAGACGCGCCAGGAGCGCTTCAACCTCTCCACCACCATCAGCAGTTCGCTGGAAGGCTTCTTCAACGAAATCAAGAACGATCCGGACGCAGAGAAGAAATACTTCACCACTCTCTATCTCGACGACTGGGACCGCAAGATCACCCACACCATCAAGCCGGTGGTGAACTGGCGCGACGACTCCCGCCTGTGGGTGGGCGATCCGGTGGCATTCATCGGCGTGCAGGTCGGCTATCCGAGCGCGAAGGGCGATCTGCAATGGACCGCGCATGTGTTCCAGAGCACCGATACCGGCGCCATGACCACCTGGCAGCCGGCGATGGCGAAGAAGAACGCCGCCGACGTCGCCAATCCGCCGCCGGGATGGAAGCCGGACATCAGTTACATCAAGCGCAGCATCCACTTCCTGGAGCCGCCGAGCGAATCCGAAAACCCCTATGTGCGCTGCTTCGTCGAGAAGAACGTGGTCGACCTCGATCCGCTGGAAGGCACGCCGACCAGCGACCTGAATATCGAAGTGCGGGCGGATGCGGCGGGCAAGCTCGACGTCGGCCCGATCCAGCTCAACGTCAACCTGGAAACGCCGGCGCAGATGGTGGAGATCGAATTCCAGGCAATGGGCATGACCGACGAAGGCAGCGAGCGGCCGGTCACCAAGTTCGTCTGGAAGAACGCCGACCAGGAACATGACCGTTACTGGACCATCTTCACCGGGCAAAAGGACTTCGTGCCGCGCTACCGCTATCGCTGCCGGGTGGTGGTGAAGGGCGGCCTGTTCACCAAGGGCATGGAATGGGTCGGCCCCTGGATGGAAACCGCCGGCAATGGCCCGCTGGTGGCCAGCGTGCCCACCGCCCAGGATCCCGGCGTACAGACACGCAGCCTGGTGCCCGATGCGCGGCCGGCGCTGCCGGCGGCCGAACCGGTGGCGGCACAGCCGCCTTCCCAACCGGGTGCCGGCAAGCCGCCGGCCGGTGCGCCGAAGGAGGCGCCGGCGCGCAGTCCCATGCCGGCCTTGGGCGAGATCCCGGTCGGCCGGCCGCCCGGCGCGCCGCGCAGCGAGACGCCGGTGCGCACCGCGCCCGCGGTGCTGGGGTATGACCTGGCACGGGAAGCGGAACCGGCCGCGCCGGCCCACCCTGCGGCCGCGACCACGCGTTCGGAGCCGGCGGAAGCCGGTGCGCCAGGAAAACCAGGAGCACCAGGGGCGCTCGACTTGCGCGATGCGGATGCCGATGGGCATGGGGCGGCTTATGAGAACGGCGAACTGCGCCAGCCCTACGTCGGCTGGACCACCATGAAGCCGGGTTCGCTCAGGCACTAGCCCAACCCGCGCAGCCTGGACCGGAGCCGGCGCTGAGCCGCCGAGCCGCTGGTCCACGGTTCCCGCCGGTCCTGCGCAGACCGGTATCGCAAACAAAGGGGACGCATCATGAAAGCGACCGATACGCCGGCCTTGTCTGCCGCAGTGAATGCCGCAGGAAGGGAGCGATCCGGTAACCCGCCTGGAGCGTCCGGGCCTTCTGCCGAGGCGCCTTGGCAGCTGCGCGCGCCGGCGACCGGCGGGCCGGGCTGGCATGTGCTGCCCGACGCCTGCGACCCGGATACGGCCTGGTGCCTGCCGGACCGGCTGGCCTTGGCACGCGGGCCGGACGGCTATCCCATCCTGTCGCTGACCCTGCTGCTCGACCGTCAACCCGATCCCGCCGTCGCCGCCATCGGCGAACGCCTGCTTCAAGCCACGCTCGCGCTGGAGCTGTCGCTGCCCGCCGGATTGCCGCCATCGGCCCATGCCGGGGAACAGACGAATACGATTTTCATCCGCAACCTGCAGGTCGAGTTGCGCGGCGCTGGCGGACGGCTGCTGGCTTCGGCGCAAGCCGGTGCCGGCGCCCGGCTTGCCTTGTCGGCGATGCTGGACAGGGCGCAGGCGCTGGATGTGATCGGTGCGCTCGATGGCCACGCCGGCGGCCTCTCCCTGCATGCCACGCTCGCCTTCCGGGCGCTCGCCGTTCCATCCCGCCTGCGCCTGAGCGGACGCTGGTGCGATGTGCATGATGCCCTGGCTGCCTTGCCTGGCCGTGAACCAGCGGCTGCCGTGACCGAGGCGGAGTTGGGTTCGGCGTATGCGCAGCTGGTGCGTACCGGCGCGCTGAGCGTGTCGACGGAGCAGGGCGGTGACGCCGTCGCCGCGGCGGGCGAAGATGGCCTGTTCCGCAGCTTCGCCGCCGCGGCGCGGGTCATGCTGCTCGATGCCGACGGCCGGCTCGGCATCCGGCCGGCGCCGGCGTTCGGCATCGAGCTCGCCCATCGCGGCGGCGGCGCGACGGAGCGCAGCCTCGACCTGGCCTGTCCGCTGGAGCAAATCCTCGGCGGCGCGCTCGACGGCCTCGACCGGGAGCGTGCCGTTCGCCTGCTGGCACCGTCGCCAGGTACCGGGGTGCGCGAAGCGATCGCGCCGGTGCCGCGCCGCGTCAGCATGCGCGAAGCGCCGGCGCGCCGCGGGGCGACCGGCAGTGCTCGCCTCGGCCGTCTTGCGGGCGGCAAGCTGGCCTCCGCCAGCCTACTGCTCGCGAATGAGGCGCGCCCGCTCAATCCACACCGCCTCCTTGCCCATATCGACCTCGATGCGCTGCACGTTCCGCCACAGCCCTCCGGCCCGATAATCGACGATGCCAATGGCTGGGTCTTCGCCGACGGGGCCGACGCCAGCTTCGTCTGGGTGCAGCCCGCGTTTGAACTGCTCATGCCCGACCCGGCCGGCGATGCCGCCGCCGGCCCCTTTCGATTCTCCTTCGCCCGCGCCGGGGCCAACGCATCGGGCGAACCGGGCATCGATGCCACCGTCCGATTCTGCCTGCGCCAGATGATCGGTCCGGAAGCGCAGGCCGCCCTGGCGGCGCGCGGAAATCCGGCTAGCCGCGTGATCGATGCGGCGGATGCGGCGGTGGAGCTGGAACTGCCGTTTCGCGATGCCGGCGGCGCCACCCGCAGCCAGCGCTTCGCAGCCGAGGTCAAGCGCAACGGCGATCTGCTCGACGTGACGGTGACGCTGCTCGATGCCTGGGCCCGGCTTTGCTACGGCGCGCTGTCGTCGCCCGGTTTCCAGTCGCGGCCCGCGTCGCTCTCGGTGGCCTGGAGCCACCCGGGCCTGGTGCGCCTGCCGCCGGGCAAGCTGCCGCTCGCCTTCGGCAACAAGGCGGCGCTGCTGCCGGTGGCCTGGAACCGGGAGGCGGCCGTCTCCCGGGAGCTGGTATTCGATGCCGCCGCCGCCACGCTGCGCTCGCCGCTTGGCGACTATGCCCTGAGAGTACCGCCGAAGTTGTCCAGCCTGGCCTTGGGCAGCGCCAGCGCGAGGCCGCTGGTGGCGCTGCCGGAACTGCTGCCGCAGCACGACAAGCGGCCGGAAGCCACCTTTGCCGAAAGGCGCTTCACCCGCAGCCAGGCGCTGCAGGCCCTGTATCCCTGCGCCGATTTTGGCGCCTGCTATGTCGAACGGCGACCCGAGGGAGAGCTGGCCATCGGCTGCCAGGATGCGCTGCGCCTGGGGCAGGCGCCATGGCGGCAATACGAAGAGATGGCGGCCCTGGCCGAACGCGGTTGCCGCGTGTTCCGCTCGCTGCAGCAGCCGGGCCGCTTCCTGCTGCTGCCGGATGCCTATCGCATCGGCCGCCACGCCGCCGATGCCGGCGACTCCGCCCGGCGGCCCCTGATCCTGCTGTACGCCGCGCTAGACCCGGACCGGCCGGAGGCCAACCAGGTGGTGCTCGATATGCGGCTGCAGCCGGACATCAGCCCGGCGTCGCTCATGCTGCTGCGCTCGAAGCTGAAGGCGCATGCGGCCAGTCCGGTGCTGCTCCTGCCCACCGACATCGAATGCGGCGCCGAGTTCGACTGGGGGCTGGCGTCCATTCCCGGCATGGAACTCGCCGCGGCGCTGCAGCCGGACGGCATCGCGGTCTCCATTTCCGCCGGCCTCTCGCAAGCCCTGCTGCTGCGTGAGCTGCTGGAAAGAAGCGGCATCGCCGGCGGCGCCAGCTTCCTTCTGCCGGATGGCACCCGGCTGCGATCGGCCCTGCAGCTGAGCCTGTCCGCCCTGTGCGGTCCGCTGGCGGACGGGCCGGTGGAGATCACGCTTTCGCAGCGCCAGGCGCTGCTGCGAAATGCCATCGAGCGGCCGGTGGCGGTGAGCGACCTGCTGCTGTTCGGCGGCGGCCCGGCGCCGCAGCGCGTGCCGGTGGAGCGGCAGCTGGCGCCGCAGGAAAGCTGCAGCGTGGCCTTGGCCGACGGCGCGCCGACCGACATCGCTTGCGTCGAATACGGCCTGCCGCCGGCGCCGCCCGCCGCGCTGGAGGAAGTGCGCGCCTTCGTCGAAGAGGTGCGCACCAACATCGTGTTTGTGGACCTGGTCGACCATGCCGGCCATGGCCTGCAGCGCATCGACGTGCAGGCGCGCATGGCCGGCGTGGCGGGCATCGTGCCGGTGGCGATGAGCGGCGCGCCGGCGGTGGGCAACGCCGCCTTCGTGCTGCCGCTGACCACCTACCTCGCGCAGCGTCTTTTGTCCTACCAGGTCACCGTCACCCGCGACGATGCCAGCGAGTCCAGCGGCCGCTGGCTGGAGTGGGATGTCGAAAAGCTGGGCGCGCTGGTGAGCCTGACCTGGGAAACGCTCGGCTTGTGAGCGCGACTGCATCGCCTGTTTGAAACGCACCGCCCCATCGAGGAGGAACCATGCCACCGGACACCCATACCGCCAATGCCACCAATGCCGCCAATGCAGATCTGCTCTATTACCCGAATGCCACCGATCCGCCGGTGCGCCTGCTGCGCGACCCGAAGAAATTCAGCGTGCGTTTCGGGCTGGCCCGTTCGGCGCTCTCGCCCGAGGCGCAGAACCTGCTGCGCAAGCATGCCGCGCCGCTGACCCGGGTGGATCACTACGGCATCATCGTCTACGAGCTCGGCTCCGAACCGGAGCAGCAGCAGGCGGTGCAGGTGCTCAACCGCGAGCGCGACATCGAAATCGCGGCCCCGGTCATGCATCGCGGACGGCAGGAGAATGACGACGTCTACCTGACCCGGCGCTTCATCGTCCAATTCTGGCCCGAGGTAGGCCGGCAGCAGATCGATGCCTTGAATGCCAAATACGGCGTGCGAATCATCAGCCAGCTCGATTACGCGCCCAACGGCTATGTCCTGCTGGCGCCGGCCGGCGCCGACGGCACCGGCGCGGTGGAGGCGGCCAACGCTTACCGCGCCAGCGGCCTCACCGTGTTCTCCCATCCCGACCTGATCAGCCGGCGGCACAAGCGCGACACCGCCACCTCGCCGGCGACCCGCGCCGAACGCGACGCCCGCGCCACCCGCGACGCCGACTACCTGGGCCGGCAGTGGCATCTCGCCACCGCCCGCGTCAACGATGCCTGGACCCTGACCCGCGGCGTGCCCTCGATCGCCGTCGCCATCCTCGATGACGGCATCGATGTCGATCATCCGGAATTCGCCGGCAAGCTGTGCGCCGGGCATGATTTCAGCGCCGGCGTGGACGACCCGCGGCCGAAGTCGGGTTCGGACAACCACGGCACCGCCTGCGCCGGCGTGGCGGTGGCCAAGGGCGTGCGCGCTTCCGGCGCCGCGCCGGGATGCAGCCTGATCGCGGCGCGCTTTCCGGCCTCGCTCGGCGATGCCGACGAAGCGGCGATGTTCAAGTGGGCGGCGGATAACGGCGCCGATGTCATCAGCTGCAGCTGGGGCCCGGCCGACGGCACCGGCAGCGTCGATCCGCTGCCCGGCAGCACCCAGGCGGCGATCGCCTATTGCGTGCACCAGGGCCGGGGCGGCAAGGGCATCCCGGTCTGCTTCGCCGCCGGCAATGGCGACGAGTCGGTAGACCTCGACGGCTATGCCTCCAATCCGGACGTGATCGCGGTGGCCGCCAGCAACGACCAGGAGCGCCGCGCCTGGTACAGCGACCATGGCAATGCGGTGTGGATCTGCGCCCCCTCCAGCGGCGACCGCGACGCGGGCGAAAAATCAGTGCTCACCGCCGACCGCCACGGACCGGACGGCTACAACAACGGCGGCAACGAGGTCGATGCCGATTACACCGCCACCTTCGGCGGCACCTCGTCGGCATCGCCGCTGGTGGCCGGCATCATCGGCCTGATGCTGTCGGCCAATCCCGACCTGACGCAGACCCAGGTGCGCGATATCCTGCGCCGCACCGCGCGCAAGATCGACGGCGGCTACGATGCCGATGGCCACAGCCCGGAATACGGCTATGGCCGGGTCGATGCCTGCGACGCGGTGCGGGCGGCGCTGGCCGCCGCATCGGACGGTCCGGTGATCGCCCTGCGTCCGCCGCGCATCGACGCACCGGCCTCCTTCAGCCGCGGGGGCCCGCCCCCGAGCTTCGACATCGATCCCGGCGACGGCGCGGCCCTCTACTATGCTGTGGAAATCGCCACCCGGCATGAGCTGTTCGACGATGCCGCGCACGGCCAGGAACGCAGCCCGTCGAGTTTCTACGCCTCCTGGCAGGACAGCCCGCTGCTGGCCAGCAATCCCTACGTCATGCCGGAAGCGGCCTGGGCGCGGCTCTGCAGCGCCGACACGCTGTATTACCGCGCCTGGTTCAGCAGCAGCGCCGATGGCTGGACCGACGTGGCGGGAACGCTGGACGACGCCGATCATGCCGGGGCGCCGTCATTGGCGCTCACCGGCGCAGCGGTGCGCGATGCGCCGCTGCGGGCGCGGCGCGATGCGGTGAACACCCACGCCGGCTTCGACCGGCTTGCGTATCCCGGCGACGACGTCATGCGCGCGCTCTGGCAGCACACCAACCTCGCCTGGACCGGCTTCTACCTCGCGCCCAGCCCATCGCAGGGCTACACCGGATGGATGAGCAAGGCGGCCACCCTGCGGCAGATGGGCTGGGGCCTGGCGCCGGTCTATGTCGGCCAGCAGTGGCCGGGCGGCCCCGGCTCCCACATCCTCGGCTCCGACCAGGGCCGGCTCGATGCCGCCGATGCCATCCGCCTGGCGGACCAGGCCGGCATCGGCGACAACGCGGTGATCTATCTCGACATCGAAGTCGGCGGCCTGCTGCCGCCGACCATGCTGGCTTATGCGCAGGCCTGGATCGCCGGCGTGCGCGGCTCGAATTACCGGCCGGGCGTCTACTGCTCCTTCCTCAATACCGCCGCCCAGCTGCGGGAGAATAATCCTGACGTGTTCTTCTGGGTGTTCAACATCAACAAGTTCGCGCCGACCCAGGCGCGGAACCCGGACGGCTCCTTCCGCACCCCGCCCGTCGCCGATTCCGGCTGCCCGTTCGCGGTGGCGTGGCAATACATCCAGGGCGCGCCGACCATCCCGGTGCCCCAGGATGCCGGCCCGGCGCTGTCGCTGGCGACGGTGGACATGGATTGCGCCACGGTGCTCGATCCTTCCTATCCGGAGCGGGTCGATGCCGCCGCGCCGCAGGCGGCGAGCCCAGCGTCGATCATGGCGCCGCAGAGCCTGGCGCGCGCCGACGGCCCGCCGCAGTTCGCGCTCGATCCCGGCAGCGGCGCTGCGATCTACTACGCCGTCGAAGTCGCCACCGAGCCGGAACTGTTCGACAGCGCCAACGAAGCCGAACGCGACCCGGACAACTTCTATGCCTCGTGGGAGACGGAACCGTTCCAGGCCGACAGTGTTTATGCCCTGCCGGCCTCGGCGTGGAACCGGCTGATGCAGGCGGAGCGGCTGTATTACCGCGCCTGGTTCAGCAGCAGCGCCGACGCCTGGGAAAACGCGGTGGCCACCACCGCCGATGCGGACGCAGCCGCAGCGCCTTCCATCCTGCTGAGCGGTCAGGCGGTGCGCGACGCCGGCAAGGTGGAGCGGCCCGCCATCGACGCGCCGTCGCATGCCGGGCGTGACGGTCCGGCGCCGGTGTTCCGGCTGCGGCTGCCCGCTGCAGCGCGCAGCTTCCGGGTGGAGGTCGGCGCCGATCCTGCGCATTTCACGGAAGCTGCGGCCCCCGGCGCTGCCAAAGGTCGTTATGCCTCGCCGGTACGGCCGGTGAAGCCAGAGCCGCTGTTCGCGTTGCCGGTCGATGCCTGGGATGCGCTGCGCCTGGCGCCACGGCTGTATTACCGCGTCTGCGTCTCGTCCCGGCGGCCCGGCGCAGCCTGGCGCGCCGACGACAGCTCGACGCCGGATGCGGTGCTGGAACGGCTGCCCTGGATCGACATCGTTCCCGGCGAGGCGGACCGGCTGCGCGGCATCGAGGCGGGTGTCCGGCGCAGCCGGTCCGGACGTCCGGCGCCGCTGGATAATCAGGAGAGGGAAGGCGAGGAGGGCGGCGAGGGAGGCGGCGGCACGGATCCGGACGAAGCCGCATGGCGCCGGCGGCCGCGCGCCATGCCCATTGCGCCGGCGCATCAGGCGCCAAGGTGAAGCGGGGCGCGCCGGGACTACGAGCGCCGGAGGATCGCCGTCCCGGGCGGCGCTATTCGCGGCGCCGCGCCGGGCCTTGCGCGCGTTCCGGCGCGGCTTCCATGGGAATGCCTTCATGCGGCAGGGATCGCGTCAGCAGCACCATGATGGCGGCAATGAAGCCGCCCAGCAGCAGGATCAGCCAGCGCACCGGCACGTCGAGCCAGACCAGCGCCGCGTAGCCGGCCAGCATGCCGAGCACCGCCAGGTTCTCCAGGAAATTCTGCACCGCGATCGACTGGCCGGTATGCATCATCCGCTGCGCCCGGTGCTGCAGCACGGCGTTCATCGGGATCAGGAAGTAACCCGACACGAAGCCGATCAGCAGCAGCAGCGCGAGGGCGGCGCGGACATCGCTCACCCAGATCATCAGCACCAGCAGCAGTCCCATCAGAATGCCGAGCGGCAGCACCCGGAAGGCCTTTTTCAGCGGCACGAAGCGCCCGGCGGCGAAGGCGCCGGCAGCCACGCCGACTGCCACGGCGCCCTGCAGCATGGCCGCCTGGCCGAGCGAGTAGCCGAGCGCCACGGCGGCCCATTTCAGCACGATGAACTGCAGCACCGTGCCGGCGCCCCAGAACAACGCCGTCACCGCGAGCGATATCCGGCTCAAGGGATCGGACCACAGCGCCCGCGCCGAACGGGCGAAGGCGGCGGTCAGGCGGCCCGGGCCGGCGCGCTGCCTGGGCGCTGCCCGAACCGGCCGCGGGATGAACAGGCTCAGCACGGTGGCGGCGAGATACAGCAGGGCCATGGCGGCGATGCTGAAATGGGCGGGACGCTGCGCCAGCTGCTTGCCCTCTTCGTCGATGAAGGCTGCCGCCGCCAGCAGCACGTCGGGCCGCAGCAGCAGGCCGCCGACGATGCTGCCGAGGATGATGGCGATGATGGTGGTGCCCTCCAGCCAGCCGTTGGCGGCCACCAGCTGGCGCGCCGGCAGCAGCTCGCCGAGGATGCCGAACTTCGCCGGCGAGTAGAGCGCCGCGCCGAGGCCGACCAGCGCATAGGCGGCAAGGGGATGCATGCCCAGCAGCATCAGGGCGCAGCCGGCCGCCTTGATGGCATTGGCCAGCACCATGACCCAGGACTTCGGCAGCGCATCGGCGCAGGCGCCGGCGGCGACGGCCAGCAGCACATAAGCGCCGTTGAACAGCAGCTTCAACGCCGGCGTCATCCAGGGCGCGGCCTGGATGTCCAGCAGCAGGGCGATGGCGGCGATCAGCAGCGCGCTGTCGGCGAGCGAACTGAGGAACTGGGCCGGCAGCAGCAGGCGCAGGCTGCGATTGATCATCATGGCATGCAGAAAAGCATCAGTGAATGAAGGCGGAATCAGGAATCAGAACGAGAAATGCTGGCGGAGTTTCGCATTCATGCTTTCACGCATGGTTTTCCCTTCTCCACGGCATTCCCTGACGGGAACCCTGATCCCTGGCACCTGCCTAACCCTTAGGCAATCCAACGGGAGGCCCCATGGCCTTGATACGAAAATCGGCCGGCGCGAGCATGCCGGCCTTGCCGGTCCACCCGACCACAACGATCAGGGAGCCGGCATGCGGCGGCTGAAGGTCGAGTTGTCGCTGACCAGCATGGTGGCCATGGTGCTGGTGCTCGCCGCCGTCTGGCTGATGATCAAGCTGCTGCCGGCCTTGCTGCTGCTGGTGGCGGCGCTGTTTCTGGCCGGCGCCCTCAGTCCCGTGGTCGAGTGGCTGGAGGGGCGCGGCCTGCGGCGCCATGTCGCCATCGGCCTGGTTTTCGGCGGCCTGCTGCTGGTGGCCGCGGCCGGCTTGGCCACCACGCTTCCCGAATTCTTCGATCAGGCGCGCGGCCTGATCGACCAGGAGCCGGCGATACGCAAGAAGCTGATCGATTTCCTGTCCGCCTATCCGATGACCGCATCGCTGGCCGATGAATTGCACAATCTGCGCTACGAGGAGCTGCTGCGCGGTTCGGGCAAAAACCTGTTCGCCTTGTCGCTGCGCATCGTCGAGATCTCGGTCTACGCCATTGCCGCGATCTTTCTTGCCCTATACGTGATGCTGGACCGCGACCGCCTGCGCGGCGCGCTGTTCGCCATCGTTCCGCGCGAACGCCATGTGCGGCTCGCCCACATCCTGCTGAAGCTGCAGACCATCGTCGGCGGTTACATCCGCGGCCAGATCGCCACCTGCATCCTGATGGGCGTGTTCATGTTCGTCCTGCTGCGCCTGTGCGGCGTGCCGAACGCGCTGGCGTTGTCGGTGTTCGGCGCGCTCGCCGACCTGCTGCCGCTGGTCGGCATCTTCCTCACCATGGGACCGGCGGTTCTGGCGGCGCTGGCGGTGAGCACCACCATCGGCATTGTGGTGTTCGTGCTGATGCTGATCTACGAAGAGGTGGAAAGCCGCGTGCTGATTCCCCTCGTCTACGGCCGCGCGCTGCGGCTGCCGTCGTCGGTGGTGCTGTTCGCGCTGTTCGCCGGCGCCACCCTGTACGGCGTGGTCGGCGCGCTGCTGGCACTGCCGGTGGCGGCGACGGTGCTGATGCTGGTCGATGAGCTGCAGGTGGAGCTTCCCGGCGAGGCCAAGGCGCCGGAAGACTTGCGCGCCGAGCGCGAAACCGAGCAGGCCGAGCGCGAGTATCAGCGCCGCACCACCAGCATGCCGGCAAAGCAGGCGGCCGGCGTGGCGGTGCGGATATCGGAGCAGCGCGAAGAAAGTTCACCGCCCGCCGGCGAGAAATGAAGCCGGCATTTTCCGGCGGGCCAGACGGTTGAGTGCGAACAAAGAAGAGAACTTCGCCGGAACGCCGCGACCCAATGAACGAGCCGGACGCAAAAAATAACAGCGCCGGCGGCCTGGCATCGGCTCGATGCATTTGCCAATCGGCTTTCAGGGAGAGCACCATGCAGATTCACCGTTTCGCTCCTGGCGGCGCCTTGCCGTCGGCGCGCGATCGCGTCGGGCAAACCGACACCGCCGAAGGCGATCTGACCTTCACCTGTTACGAGAACCAGGTGCCGCCGTGGATGGAGCCCGACCTGATCCGCCTGTACGGCAGCCTCTACGCTTCCCACGCCAACTTCAGCGCCTACAATGCCCCGGACAGCGCCAGCCTGTTCGTGGCCCGCCGCGCCGGCTTGGTGGTCAGCGCCCTCATGTACCGGCGCCAGGGGCGGCGCATCCAGGTCCTCAATGAAGTGACCCACATCGGCCGCCAGGAAATGGCGCTGTTCGCCCGCCACATGTTCGCCCGCCATCCCGAGGCGAGGCAGATCGGTTTTCGCGCCATTTCCACCGATCCCGAGGGTCCGGATCTTCCGCAGCTGCGCCTGTTCTACACCGAGAACATCGTGATCTCCCTGCCCGATACGAAGGAGGCCTACATCGGCAGCCTGGGCAAGTCCACCCGCAAGAACATCAAGCACCACATCAGCCGCGCCAAGCGCGCCTTTCCTTCCTTCGAGCACGTCGTGGTGGAAGGCGCGCAGGCCGATGAAGCCGATGTGCGCGCCATCATCGACTACAACCACCAGCGCATGGCCGGCAAGAACAAGGTGTCTTCCCTCGACGAGGAGGAAGCCGCACGCCTGCTCCAGCTGGTGCGGGCGTGCGGCCTGGTCAGCCTGATCCGCATCGAGGGCGCAGTGCGTGCCGGCGCCATCTACTTCCGCATCGGCGACAGATTCTTTTCGGTGGTGAACGCCCACGACCCGGCCTACGACAACTACCGGCTGGGAATGAGCTGCTGCTACCTCACCGTGCTGGACGCCATCCATCGCGGCGCTACCGAGTTCCATCTGCTGTGGGGCCGCTACGAGTACAAATATGCACTCCTCGGCGTGCAGCGCGACCTGGAGCAGGTGGTGCTGTACCGTTCCAGTCTGGCCATGATTGCCGAACTGCCATCGGCCTTCGCGCTTGCGTGGAGCAGCTACGGCAAACGCTTTCGCTTCTGGTTCATCGAGCAGAAGAAGCACGACACGGCGCTAGGCCGTCTGCTGCGCGGCGCTCGGCGCCAGCCGGCTGCCAAATCAGCCCGGGCTGCCTAGCTTTCCTGACAATCGTCCCTGACAAATGTTGGCCGCCGGCATCCGTGCCGCCGGCCTTCTTTTCGTCGTCGTGCCGCAAACGCATCCGAAACGCCGCGTGGCATTGCCGTGCCGTTATCGTTTTTTCGGGTGTTTGGCAAACTCCTTGCCCAACGCTCCCGACATCCCCAAAATACGGTACCAGTCAGCATATTGTCAGCTTAGGTTCAGGAAACTGACAGCATTTCCTCCTATCCTCATCCCTCCGCATTCTGGTGCCTTTCCGCGCCCGCGTGACGCTTGAATCCATCCCAGTGCAAGGGTACAAAGTGAAGTTCATGTCGAAGAGTAGTAAAGCCTTGACAGCCGCGGCGCTGGCCGTCGCCTGGCTGACCGCCGGCCCGGTACTGGCCCAGTCTGCGCCACCCGCCCCGGCGCTGTCGGGACTGAGCCTGCAGCAAGCCCTGGCCCTGGCACAGGAGCGCAATCCCGACCTGCGCCTGAGCGCGATCGCGGTGCGCAACGCGGAGGCGGCGGTGCTGTCGGCCAGCGCCGCGCCCAATCCCACGCTTTCCATCCAGAGCAGCAGCATCAACCCGCGCACCGGCGTCGGTTCCGGCGGTCTGCGCGACAAGAACATCGATACCACCGTCCGTCTCGACCAGCTGATCGAACGCGGCGGCAAGCGCGAACTGCGCACCGAGAATGCCCGCCGCCTGGTGGAAGCTTCCCGCCTGGATGTCAACGACACCCGCCGTCAGCTGACGCTGGCTACCAGCGAGGCTTACTACGATCTGCTGGCGGCCCAGGAGCGGCTGGCCGTCACCCAGGAAACCACCCAGCTCTTCGACAGCACCCTGGAAGCGGCGCAGCGCCGCCGCAAGGCGGGCGACATCGCCGGCGCCGACGTCGAGCGGCTGCAGGTGGATGTCCTGCGCGCCCGCAACGACGCACGGCTGGCCCAGGCCGATCTGGCGCGCGCCCAGCTGGCGCTGGCGCAGCTGCTCAATGTATGCTGCGACACCGCCGGCATCCGCGCCACCGATCCCTGGCCCGGCTTCGAGGCCAGCGACAACGTGGCCGACATCGACCGCCTGATCGAGCAGCGTCCTGACGTGCGCGCCGCCCAGGCCCGGCTGGAAGCGGCGCAGGCGGCGCGCCAGCTGGCGCTGGCCTCGCGCACCCGCGATGTCTCGGTCGGCGTCCAGTTCGAGCATGCCCCTGGCGACAATGCCAACAATACCTACGGCCTGGCGGTGCAGATTCCGCTGTTCGTGCGCTACAACTTCGAGGGCGAAATCCGCAGCGCCGAGGCCAACCTCGATACGGCGCGTGAAGTGCTGGACAAGACCCGCATCGTGGCGCGCAACGATGCCAGCCGCGCGCTGCAGGACCTGCAGGCTGCCGCCGACCGCGCCCGCCGCTTCGAGCAGGAACTGCTGGTCGCCGCCAAGAAATCCGCCGATGCCGCCGAGTTCGGATTCCGCAATGGCGCCAGCGCCGTCATGGATGTCCTCGACGCCCGCCGCACCTACCGCGCCACCCAGCTCGACGCGGTTACCGCCCGAGCCGACTATGCCAGGGCGCTTTCCGCCTGGCGCACCGCCGTCATGAAGGAAGAAGGAAAATGAGTACCCGCAAGAATGTGATTTCGGCCGCCATCCTGGCGCTGGTCGTGGCCGGTGGCGTGGTCGGCTACCGCATGCTGGACAACGCCGGGCCGGAAGCCGAGGCGCCGGCCGAACCGGCGAAGAAGGGCGAACCGGGCGTGATCCGCTACGAGAAGGGCGCGCCGCAACTGGCTTCCCTGCGGGTCGCCCGGGTGGAAGAGATGGCGATGCCGGTGGCCGAGCCGAGCAATGGCCGCATCACCTATGACGAAAACCTGACCGCCCGCGTCAGCTCGCCCATCGCAGGCCGCGTCACCGCCCTGCGCGCCGAGGTCGGCGATCCGGTGGCGCGCAATGCGGTGCTGCTGGACATCGATTCGCCAGACTTCGCTTCCGCCGACGCGGACTACCAGAAGGCCCGCGCCGACGAGCAGCGCAAGAAGCTGGCCTTCGACCGCGCCAAGGGCTTGCTGGAGCATGAAGTCATCGCCCGCAAGGAGTATGAAGTGGCCGCCGCCGACTACCAGCAGGCCGTGGCCGAAAGCCGCCGCGCCAGCCTGCGGCTGCGTAACCTCAACGTCGCCGGCACCAGCGACAGCGGCCGCTTCCAGCTGCGCGCGCCGATCGCCGGCGTGGTCGCCGACAAGCAGGTGAATCCGGGCATGGAAGTCCGCCCCGACCTGCAGAATCCGCTGTTCGTCATCACCGACGTCACCAAGCTCTGGGCCATCATCGACCTGCCGGAGCGCAGCATCGCCAACGTCAGGCCCGGACAGGCGGTCAGCATCGAGACCGATGCCTATCCCAACGAGCGCTTTGGCGGCCGCGTGGAGCGGGTCGGCCTGGCGCTGGATCCGACCACGCGCCGGGTCCAGGTGCGCTGCATGGTGCTGAACCCGGACAAGCGCCTCAAGCCGGAGATGTTCGCCCGCGTCGCCTTCATCGCCGACGGCGAGAAGAAGGCCATCCGCGTGCCGAACTCCAGCCTGATCGTGGAAGGCATCTACAACCATGTCTTCGTCGAACGCAAGCCGGGAGAATTCGAAAAGCGCCGGGTCCGGATCGCGCTGCGCGGCACCGAGGCCAGCTTCATCGATGCCGGCCTCGCCGCCGGCGACCGCATCGTCACCGAAGGCGCGCTGCTGCTGAATGCCGAGGTGGGCTCCGATGCTAAATAAGATCGTCGACTTCGTCCTCAAGCAGCGGGTCTTCGTGCTGGTGCTGGTGGCGGCGCTGTGCGCCTTCGGCTACCGCGCGCTGACCAACCTGCCGATCGAGGCTTTCCCCGACGTGCAGGACGTGCAGGTGCAGATCGTCACCCAGTACCTCGGCCAGGCGCCGGAAGAGGTGGAGCGCACCGTCACCCTGCCGATCGAGCGCGAGATGAGCGGGGTGCCGCGGCAGACCCAGCTGCGCTCGGTCACCATCACCGGCCTGTCGGTGGTCACCCTCACTTTCGAGGATGGCACCGACGACTACTTCGCGCGCCAGCAGGTGCTGGAAAAGCTGCAGAACGTCACCCTGCCGCCCGGCATTCAGCCCAGCCTGGCGCCTCTGTCGACGGCGGTGGGCGAGGTGTTCCGCTACATCCTGGAAGCGCCTCCCGGCATGTCGCAGAACGAGCTGCGCTCCCTGCAGGACTGGATCGTGCGGCCCAACCTGCGCATCGTGCCCGGCGTGGCCGACGTGGTCAGCTTCGGCGGCACCGTCAAGGAGTACCAGGTGCGGGTCGACCCGTATGCGCTCAAGCGCTACGGCGTCACGCTCGACCAGGTGAGCCAGGCGCTGACCGCCAACAGCGCCAACGTCGGCGGCGGCCTGGTGCATCGCGGCGACGAGGCCCTCGTCATCCGTGGCATCGGCATCTTCAACAGCTTGGAAGAGATCGGCCGCACCGTGGTGCTGGCCAAGGGCGGCAAGACGGTGCTAGTGTCCGACTTGGCCGAGGTCGAGATCGGCAACCGTCCGCGCTCCGGCATCGTCGCCTATGGCAAGCAGGACAGCGTGGTGCAGGGCATCGTGCAGATGACCAAGGGCGGCAATGCCAGCAAGGTGGTGGCGGCGGTGAAGGAGCGCGTCGATCTGATCAACGCCAAGCTGCCCCAGGGCGTGAAGATCCGCGCCATCTACGACCGCACCGACCTCGTCAACCACACCGTGCTGACGGTGGCGGAAAACCTCATCGTCGGCGCCTGCCTGGTGATCGCCATCCTGCTGATCTTCCTGCGCAACTGGCGCGCCGCGCTGATCGTGGCCACGGTGATCCCGCTGTCGCTGCTGTTCGCCTTCATCATGCTGGATGCGCGCGGCATCCCGGCCAACCTGATCTCGCTCGGCGCGGTGGACTTCGGCATCATCATCGACGGCGCGGTGGTGCTGGTGGAAGCGCTGATGGTGCGCCTTGCCGTGCGCCGCTTCGACGAGGCGCATGCCGAGACCGATGCCGGCTGGCGCATGCGCACGCTGAAGCAGACGGTGGTGGAGATGGGCCATCCCATCCTGTTCGCCAAGGCCATCATCATCCTGGCCTTCATCCCAATCTTCACCTTCCAGCGGGTGGAGGGCAAGATCTTCTCGCCGGTGGCGCTGACGCTGAGCTTCGCCATGATCGGCGCGGTGATCCTCACCATGACCTTCGTGCCGACGCTACTGGCGCTGACCATGAGGCGGCATACGCTGGAAGAAAAGCACATCCCCTGGATGCACAACCTGCAGGAGCGCTATCGCCGCTGCCTCGACTGGGCCAATCCGCACCGCATGCTGGTGATCGGCGTGTCGGTCGCGGTGCTGGTGTTCTCGCTGCTGCTGGCACCGCGCCTGGGCAGCGAATTCCTTCCCAAGCTGGACGAAGGCAACATCTGGCTCACCATCACTTTGCCGACCTCCAGCTCGCTGGAGAACACCAAGAGCGTGGAGCGCCAGGTGCGCAGCATCCTGATGAGCTACCCGGAGGTCAAGAGCGTGATCTCGCAGGTCGGCCGTCCCGATGACGGCACCGACCCCAAGGGCGTCAACAACATGGAGTTCCTGGCCGACCTCAAGCCGCACGGCGAATGGCGCTTCCCCAGCAAGGAGAAGCTGGTGGCCGACATGACGAAGAAGATCACCGTGCTGCCCGGCGTGCCGACCAACTTCTCGCAGGTCATTCAGGACAACGTCGAGGAAACCATGTCCGGCGTGAAGGGCGAGATCGCGGTCAAGGTATATGGCCCCGACCTGCAGATCCTGACGCAGAAGAGCGAGCAGATCGCTTCCATCCTGAGCGGCATCCGCGGCGCCACCGACGTGGCGGCGATCAAGATCGGCGGCCAGACCGAGCTCAACGTCGCCATCGACCGCGAGAAGATCGCCCGCCTAGGCGTCAACGTGGCCGACGTCAACAGCGTGATCCAGTCGGCGCTGGCCGGTTCCACCGTCAGCACCTTCTACGAAGGCGACCGCCGCTACGACATCACGCTGCGCCTGCAGGAAAAGTATCGCGACTCGATCGACGACATCGCTTCCATCCAGGTCAACCTGCCGAACAATGCCGGCACGGTGGCGCTGGGCGACATCGCCCGGGTGCAGGTGCGCCAGGGCGCGGCCCGCGTCAGCCGCGAGGCCGGCGGGCGCAACGCCTCGATCAAGGCCAACCTGCTCGGCCGCGACCAGGGCAGCTTCGTCGCCGAGGCGCAGCGCAAGGTAAAGGAGCAGGTCAAGCTGCCGCCGGGCTACCAGATCACCTGGGGCGGCCAGTTCGAGAACCAGCAGCGCGCCGTCAAGCGCCTGAAGGTGATCGTGCCGGTCACCATCCTGCTGATCTTCTCGCTGCTGTTCTGGGCCTTCCGCTCGGTGCGCAAGGCGTCGCTGGTGCTGCTGATCGTGCCGTTCTCCCTGATCGGCGGCATCGCCGGCCTGGCCGCGGCCGGGCTGCATTTCTCGGTGTCGGCGGCGGTCGGCTTCATCGCCGTGGCCGGCATCTCGGTGCAGAACGGCGTGATCATGCTGGAGCAGATCATCGAGAACGTGAAGAATGGCGCCGGCTTCGTGCCGGCTTCGATCGAAGGCGCGGTGTCGCGCCTGCGGCCGATCCTGATGACGGCGCTGATGGCCGGCCTCGGCCTGCTGCCGGCGGCGCTGTCACGCGGCATCGGATCGGAAACGCAGCGCCCGTTCGCGGTGGTGATCGTCGGCGGCATCATTTCGGCGACATTGTTTACACTGCTGCTGTTGCCGCTGGCGTACCCCTTCTTCGAAGACCGCAACAAGGAAATCGAAGAGGGTGACGATGCCTACAATCAATACTGAAATCGACCCCGGAAATGGCGGAGTGAACATGCATGTCCTGCTAGTTGAAGACGACCCGGTGCTGGCCGACGGAATCGAGCGCATCCTGAGCGGCCAGGGGATGGTGGCCGACGTGGTCCACAACGGCGTGACCGCCGATTCCCTGCTGCAGCGCCAGGAAGTGGCGGCGGTGGTGCTGGACATCGGCCTGCCCGGCATGGATGGCTTCGAGATCGTGCGCCGCCTGCGCGCCCGGGGCAGCACGGTGCCGGTGCTGCTGCTCACCGCGCGCGACGCCATCCAGGACCGGGTGCACGGCCTTGAACTCGGCGCCGACGATTATCTGGTCAAGCCTTTCGCCGCGCCGGAACTGGTGGCGCGGCTGAAGGCGCTGGTGCGGCGCAGCGGCCCGCGCGTGACCGAGCTGCAGATCGGCGGACTGGTGCTCGATACCTTCGCCAAGCGCGCCCGCGTCAATGGCCAGCCGCTGGAACTCTCGGCGCGCGAATGGGCGGTGCTGGAGTATCTGATGCGCCAGGCGTCGCGGGTGGTGTCCAAGCAGCAGATCATCGATGCCATCCTGCCCTGGGGCGAGGAAGTCACGCTGAACGCGGTGGAGGTCTACGTCTCGCGCATCCGCTCCAAGATCGCCGAAGCCGGCGTAAGCATCCGCACCATCCGCGGCTTCGGCTACATGCTGGAGAGCGCCGCCCCATGACGCGCAGCATCCGGGTAAAACTGCTGAAGTGGCTGATCGTGCCGCTGCTGGCGGTGAACCTGATCGGCGCCATGCTCAGCTACTGGCTGGCCTGGACGCCGGCGCAGACGGCGCTGGACCAGAGCTTGGCAGACGCCGCCTGGGCGGTGCTGCCGCACCTGCGGGCGCGCGGCGATCAGCTGGAGATCAATCTCTCGGAGCAGGCGGAGCAGGTGCTGAGGGTGGACCATTTCGACAAGGTGTATCTCGTCGTGCGGGATGCCGCCGGCCATACCCTGAGCGGCGATCGCGATTTCCCGGCGCTCAGTCTCCCGACCGAACTCGGCAAGCCGCTCGCCTATGACGGCCTGATGCGTAGCGAACCGGTGCGCATCGTGTCGCTCAAGGCGGATATCGGGCGCGAGCAGGTGATCATCGGTGTCGCCGAGACGCTGCGCAAGCGGAACCTGATCCGGGCCGAGATCCTGATCGGGCTGCTGGTGCTCGGCAGCGCGCTGGCGATCCTGTCGGTCTGGGTGGCCTGGTTCACCGTATCGCACGGCCTGTCGCCGCTGCGCAACATCGCCGCCAAGCTGCGCGCGCGCGCCGGCGACGATCTCTCCACCATCGACGAGGAACAGGTGCCGACCGAGGTGCAGCCGGTCATCCATGCGATGAATCATGTGCTCGACCGCGCCCGCACCGGCAACCAGGCGCGGCAGGATTTCCTCGCCGACGTCGCGCACCAGCTGCGCACGCCGCTGGCCGGCCTGAATACCCAGCTCGCCTGGCTGAAACAGAATCCGGACGCCGCGCCGCAGGCGGCGCAGTCGCTGCAGATGATGTCGTCGTCAGTGGAACGCATGATCCGCCAAACCAACCAGTTGCTGGCACTGGCGCGGGCAGAGCCGAGCCAGTACGAGAAGCAGCGGCTGGAACTGGTGGCGCTCGATACCATTGTCGCTGAATCGGTGCAGCATTTCGTGCAGGAGGCGGACAAGAAGCAGATCGACATCGGCTTCAACCTGCAATCCACCACCATCCTCGGCGATCGCTTCCTGCTGCGCGACCTGGTGGACAATCTGATCGATAACGCCATCCGCTATTCGCCGCCCGGCGCCGAGGTCACCGCCAGCTGCTATCCCGGCAATGGCGTCGGCGTCTTCCATATCGAAGACAACGGCCCCGGCATTGCGGCGGCGCACCTCGACAGGATCTTCGACCGCTTTTACCGCATCGATGAGCACAGCACCGGCAGCGGGCTCGGTCTCGCCATCGTGCGCGATATCGTCACCGACCATGGCGCGCGGCTATCGCTGCGCCAGCGCGCGCAGGGCAGCGGCACGGTGATCGAAGTGGTGTTTCCGGTGAAGAGCCCGGACGCCGTCACGGCGCCGGCCGAAGCCTGAATCAGACCAGCAAGGTGTAGAACATCGTCAGCGAGGCGGCGATCATCAGCGCCGTCGCCGCCCAGCCGAGCAGCTTCACCCGGCCGCGTACCACGAAGCGGCCCATCACCCGCTCGTCCGTCGCCATCAGCATGGTCACGACCATGATCGGACCGGAAATCACGCCGTTGATCACCGCGCTCCAGTACAGCGCCTTGATCGGGTCCAGACCGGTGAACTGCAACGCCACGCCGCCCAGGGTGGCGAACGCGATCACGCCGTAGAATTCCTTGGCCAGCGCCGGCTTCAGCTCCAGGCTGTTTCGCCAGCGGAAAGCCCCCGCCATCGCATAGGCGGAGGACCCGGCCAGCACCGGCAGGGCCAGCATGCCGGTGCCAATGATGCCGAGCGCGAACAATGAAAAGGCGAAGTCGCCCGCCGCCGGCTTGAGCGCCTCGGCCGCCTGCGCCGAGGTCTCGATCGACGTCACGCCGTTCGCATGCAGGGTAACCGCGGTGGTCAGGATGATGAAGAAGGCCACCAGATTGGAAAAACCCATGCCGACATAGGTGTCGATCTGGATGCGGCTCAACTGGACGCGCGCCTGTTCCGGAGCCTTCCTCACCGGCCGCGCCCCAGCGGTTGCGCGCAATTGCTCCACCTCTTCCGAGGCCTGCCAGAAGAACAGGTAGGGACTGATGGTCGTGCCGAGAATGGCGACAAGCGTGACGATGTATTCCTGCTGCCAGCTGATGTGCGGCAGCAGGGTGCGCCGTGCCGCCTCGCCCCACGGCACATGGATGACGAAAGCCGTGGCGGCATACGCCAGCAGGGCCAGCGTCAGCCATTTCAGGATGGCGACATAGCGCTTGTAGGGAATGAAGATCTGCAGCAGCGCCGACAGCAGCCCGAAGCCGGCCGCGTACCATTTGGCCGAGCCACCCACCAGCAGCCGGAAGGCATCGCCCATGGCGGCGATGTCGGCGGCAATGTTTATCGTATTGGCGACGAGCAGCAGGACGACGCACACATACAGAATCCAGGGCGGATAGATGCGCCGCATGTTGCTCGCCAGGCCACGGCCGCTGACCCGCCCGATGCGGGCGCTGACAACCTGGATGCCCACCATCAGCGGATAGGTGAGCAGCATCGACCACAGCAGGTTGAAGCCGAAGGTCGCCCCCGCCTGCGCATAGGTGGCGATGCCGCTCGGGTCATCGTCGGCGGCGCCGGTCACCAGCCCGGGTCCAAGCTTGGCCAGCCACGACTCCTCCAGCGCTTCCGCCTTGGCGGTCTCCAGCTGTTCGCGCCCGGTCGCCATCCCCGGCCCTCCGGATCATTTGTCCACGGAACGATTAACGCGCTTCTTTCGCCGCCTTCACCTCAGCCTTGTTCTGCGCCTTGGCGACATCCGACACGGCGTCATTCACTTCCTTGCGCGCCTTCTGATGCGCCTTCAGCTTCTTCTTGTCCGCCTGCGCATCCGCCTCGACGTTCTCCTGCGCCTCCTTGGTCAGTGCCTTGTTGATCTTGGTATTCGCCTTGATCGTGGCCTGGTCCACCTTGCCTTGCGCCTTGGCGTCGGCAGGCGTGGCCGGCGCATCGGTTTGGGCATGGACGCTGCCGGCCAGAAGGAAAGCAGTAGGGATAAGCGTAACGAGGAATTGCTTCATGGCTAGACTCCGATAAAAAGGATTACCTTTAAGATACCGGTATTGCCAGAAAGTTCACAAAACCGTTTCCAAACGTTAACTCTCCCGTCTTTATCCTTAACCATGGATAGATTCAGCTTCTTGTCAGCCACCCGAAAGCTAAGCGTAAGAACGAAGGAGTAATCTGAACGCCGACTTCACGTTTTTGGTCTCCTTCTTGGTGGAGTCTTTTGACCCGTCATCATTTTTTGGTGGCGGGTTTTTTGTTTTGTGCTTCAGAATTTTGCGCCGGGCTTAGGAGATGCTTGATTGGTCCAAGTATGTAGTTCATTGCTTTCCCAACTGCTTCGACATCCTTACCGTTGGGATTGAAACCACCGTTCCCATTAATAAAACCTTCCCGATAACCGGTTACACCAGTTTTGACCTTCAGCGGATTTCTAAGGCCAATCAAGTCTAGGAAATTGATAGTTGCAAGATTGAGAGGACCAGAAATCCTAGTATCCATGTAATTAATCGGTCCCACAGTGAAGCGATCTGTTGTGTATAGATTTAGTGGGGATGCTGATACGGCAACACTGACTTCGTTGACCCTTGTCTGAGTCACGTTTCGATTCCAATCCATTTCGACCTTGGGTAGATTAGCGGTCAGCGCCAGGAGAGAGGCACGTCCATACTGGCCAACTCCGAAATTTTCGGTACCGAAGTTCCACAGAAGAGCACCGGAAGGCCCATACCAGCCAGCCGTGGGAAAGAAAGAAGTCGTTTTCCCAATTACTCCTCCAGCTTGAGCCGTACCAGGTTGTCCAGGCATTCCGGGTGGTAGAGCCATGTGGTCAGCTTGGAAACCCCCGATAATCGCATAACCGTTGGTAGTTTCCATGCCTGGAATCGGAGCAACCCAAACATCGACCTGAACATTCTTAGGCAATGCAAGGCGTCGGGCAATCTGCTTCTCCAATGGCGTTAGATCAGTATCCCCAGGCTTGAATTGCAGATGCTGGGTCTGGCCATTGGTTAGACCACGCGCAATTACGGCTATGGCCGCATCGCGTCCGATCTTGATCGGTGATTTTGTAACTTCTGCAGCGTGATATATCGTCTCGATCGTCTTGTGGACGCCGCTATTGCCATAGAAGCTGTTGATTGTTTTACCAAGCGGGGTGTCCGCAATTTTGGTTAACGAATCGCGCAGCACACCTTCTGTGACCCATTTGGCAACCTTGATGTCATTGAAAAGTGGAGAATTCGGAAGGGTCTCTTTAATCCTTTTAAGTAGTGCATCTTTTGAGCGTACTGATAGATTGCCGACAACTTTGGCAGTTGCATTCAATGCGCTATCAATAGGACTTTGATAGGTTAACCGCTGCCACCATGGCTTGCTCTGATTCGGTATCACATCTGTGTTAGCCGTCGGCTTGGCTGCAGTAGTAGTGCTCGCCGCTGATGATTTTGTCCCGCCGAGCTGCCACGGATTGTGCTGATCCGGGGCCAGGGGCACCTTGGGCGCCTGCTCGGCTACGCCGGATGGTTTCGCTGTCAACGGTTCTGACGTCCCTGAACCAGAACGAGGTGGATTTTTAGCTTTCGAGCTAATCGACGGCAATTCCCTTGGATCGACAGGCCATTTGGGCAGATAAGACTCGGGCTGTTTTAGGCCAGGGGTGGTCTTGGCCGGTTTGGGCTTCATTTCGAGAAGGTAGGCTGGCTTCCCATTTTTACCTTGAATCCGTGTCGCTTGATATGCATCGACGCGCCCTTTTTCAAGAAAAGATTGAGCCATGCGGACAAAGGAGCTGACTTCTGCTGGATTCTCAGTCGAAAAATAAAGCGTTTCCGGATTCTCCATTCTCACGGAGGCAATCGCGTTTTGAAGAACTGGCTCCGAAAGCGTACCGATTTTTCTACTTGCGGCGGGCGAGCCAAGGCGGGGCAGGGATTCGTTTTCAAGCGCGACTCGCGTCAAACTTCTATCCTTGAAGACGGTGAAGCCGCTAAGCGTCCCTTCCTCAGTGAGCAATCGAACTCTTTCGGAAAGCGAAGGTTGAGCCACAGGTGGCGTTTGTGGAGTTTGCTTCGCATTCCTAGGCGATGCTGGCTCCAGAGAGTGAACACCCTCCCGCTTCGGCTGCATTTCAAGGATAAATGACGGTTTTCCTTGACGATCAGCGACTCGAATGGCTTGGTAGGCAGAAATGCGACCTTGCTTGAGATAGGCTTGTCCCAACTCGATAAAAGAAGTCAGTTCATTCGGGTTGGCAGTTTCATACTGGATCGTATGGGGCTCACCTGTCTTGGGCAACGAAGCCATTGCGTTGTCGATGGCGGTAGAGGATAACTCTTGTACTCTTGTACTGCTAGCTGGGGATCCAAGGCGAGTTGGTGTTTCTATTGCTAACGAAATACGCCAATTCGAATTGGCATGTTCCCAGATCTTGACGCCGGAAAGAGACCCGTTCTGCATGAGATCTTTGGCAGTTCCTGTATAGACTTCCCCCGCCTTAAAATTTTTAGTGTAAAAAACGATTGCTGCCTGACCATTGTCGCGAGCAATTGCCACCACTTCTGGAAGTAGCGTTGAGACCGCACGTGGAACCGTTGAATTTTTTCCCACCGGACCATGGGAGAATAATTCTGGATACCGTATGTCTTGAGCACTGTTAACGACATGGCTTAGATAAGCGGTATTTTTTGGACCGCCATAGGAAAGAGCTCGAGGGTCATTCAACGTCACTGCTGCGAACGCTCCAATCTTGTTCCCGGGGAGCGTCACCATAATTTTATAGGCGCCCTCTATCTCGCCAGCGATCTGCAAGGAACCTTTTCCGGCATGAGTACCCCTGTTTCCCCCGTTAATGTTGATTCCCTGCTCAATCTGAATTTGGCGTGGCACTTTACCGGGCGTATAGACCGTAACTGTTCCTGCGACTACCTCTGCTTTATTCAGCGGATTTTGAAGCGGGGTCGTGTATTGATACGGTCTTTGGTAAGCTTGCGGCGTCCTTTGCCCGATGTTTCCCTGCCCAGTCTTTGCCGTGTCCAGCTGCGAGCGGGTAACCGGATCGAGATTATTGAAAAACCTTTCCCACTCGGTTCCAGGAAGATCGCGCTCGAGCTGTAACGCCTGTTGGAGCTTTGGGCTCATTACAGTTACCGGTTTGGCTGTATTGTTGGGCGTCGACTTCGCGGGGAGCATTCGCGAAGTTGGAACTGGCGCCGTGCCGGGAAGTGCTTTTTGAACCGGCTGAGCCGCAGAGCCATTTTCTTTCCTTGGTTTTTTGAGGCTAGTGGCGCCACCAGTACCGCGACTTTCATGAGAAGTCACAGGATTCGAACGTCTTTTAATGATACGCACTTGTCCAGGTTTCGTTGCAGTGGAAGCTGTACTAGTCTTTTCTCGAAGCGGCTGATTTTTACCCGCTGATTGTCCTCTTAACGGTTCTGGTCTTACTTGCGCCGACCGTTTCTCCATCACTGAATTCATAGTGGAAGCAGACCTGTTCCGATTTTCTAGCGTTGCTTGTGGAGTTCCATTGGTCTTGGGCGAGACACCGCTTGCTTTAGAGGGTGAATTCCGGTTCTCTGCAAGAGAATTGCGGACTGTGGACTTTGGAATTGAATTCTGCGTTGATCCAGACGCATTTCCAGAGGCAGGTTCAGTTTTTGTTGTGCGAGTATTAGGTGAAACACCGGCTTTAGCAGTTTCGGCGGGTTTGTTCGGCTTGGCATTATTTGGGCCAAATTTTTTCATCGCGTAGCCACCCACGGCCATCAAACCGTCCAGCGTTACTCTCGCTACCAACCCATTTATTAACTCTGCCGCTCTTTCCATATTTGCTACACTCGGACGGTCTATTAGCTCCTTGATCTTCTTTAACTCCGTGAAGATATGCACCAGTTCTGCCGCGCCGAAGCCCCATGCGGCGAGTTCGGCCAGCTTGCCCCATCCCTTGAGCCAAGATGCGGTAAAAAGAACTACGCCCCCCCAGAAAAGCGGGGACTGTATCATCTCACTAAACTGCTCTCCAACGCGCCCACCAAGCGAGTTGAGATTAAAAATGTCTTTGGTGACCCATCTCAGACGGGCGTTCCAATCCATCTTGGCCAACTGCTTCGCGTTCAGGGGCGCCTGCGACGTTGCCGCGGCCGGTTGTGGGCCATCGGTTTTGTACGTAAATCCATGGTTCTTGATCACTTCCCTCGCGCGATCCATCGCAGCGTTTAGATCAGTGATCGGCTGGCCGGTTTTGGAAGTCAGCTTTCGGCGTTTTGAAACAGAGGTATCAGTCACAAGCGGCGAATCAACCGGCCCTTCATAGTAGCCATCCAGGTAGTACCCAACAACCTCTTTCTTATTGGTCTTCCGGTTGTACTTGAGTTCGGGCGTGACGTCGGTCTTTATCAGTCGATGATCCACTTCTACCGAAACCCGTACCGGAACATCCGCACCGACATTCAGAGTCGGTCTCTCTCTTCGCCGAGACTCAAGAATTCCCTTTCCTTGCGGACTCAACAGGTCCTTCCATAAATTGATACCCGTACTTGAGCTTTCGAGATCTTTTTGCAGAGCCCTCGACAGCATGGAGAACGTTGGCCCACCTTCACCACTCCAATTCACTGCCGCATGATTAGAGTAAAAGTAGACCAAGTGCTCGATGCTTGTTACTTGGCCATTGCTAAGGCTGCGAACGACTTGATCTAAACGGACCTTAACATTGGCGCGATATTGCGGGTCGAGATAATTTGGAGGTCCGACCGTCTGTGGCACATACCTTATCTCAAGATTTCGGTTCAGCTGATTTAGCCAAGATTGCGCAGTTGAGTTCTCTCCTGTTTTTGAATGACTTTTCGAGTTGGATTGTTTGGACGAGTTGGAAAGAACGGGTGAAGATTGGGGACTTATTGTCGACGTTTTTTCTCTGGAGGTGGATTGACTTGGACCTAAGTTGCGACCAGACATGGACTTCTCCCCCTAATTTTTCAAGCTTCAATGGACAGATGATTGCAAGTCAACGCGACATTCAACGTAGCTAAATGTGTGCGTTCGCAATTAACAAGCCAGATTCGTGCCAATCAATTTCAGAAATCCTGAGAATTATTGACAGGTCAATTGGCCATTAGCGAGCAGAGGTTCTTACAAAAGCGGTTCATGGCGGATATTGGGAAATCGCCTGGCTGCTATTTTTTGGTGTAACTTCACAAATTGACTTTTATGCAAACCGTGTGAACAACAGATGTTATGAGATTTAGACTGAACAACGTCGTCTGCAGTGGGTGGAAGCGAGAGTCGCTACTGCAGGAAATGGGGTGCTGTCGGGCCAAGACACGCTTGCGGTGAGCCGGCGATTGGCGCCGAGTACGCGATTGGCAAAGACTGCTCCTGGTCCTGCCAGCCAGTAGATTCTTTAATAACCGGTTCGATCTTTTGACTCGATTGTGAATACCTCATCCGCGAGGATAGGACGCAGTCGAACGCAGCGTGCGCCCCAATGAATCAATATTGAGCGAGCGGAAAGAGCAGTCTCGTCGTTGCTCACAACAGCAAGTCTGAAAATGCTGTCGCAGTGGTGTAATCTGCCGAATTTCTATGAGTCGGAGCCGACGTACGCAATGGTGCTTGTGTTTGCTTGTCAAGGTGGCTGGCCGCTACGCAAACCGTGGTGCGTGGAGGCCAGCTACCGTTAGGATCAGTCCAAGGATCGGATTAGAAGCATTGCGAAAGTTTGATTCAGGAGATCTCTTGCTGAGAATCCATCGATCCAAGACGCTTCAAAAACGCTTCGCACTGCGCCACCTGATCGAGTGACACAAACTCATTAGGCTTATGGGCTTGCTCAATGCTTCCCGGACCGCAGATTACCGTCGGGATGCCCGCATGTTGAAATAGTCCGGCTTCCGTCCCATAAGGAACACCACCGCCATGGGGTTTTCTGGAAAGCTTTACTGCCAGGTCAATCAAGGGATCGCTTGCTTCCATAAAGAGTCCAGGACTTCCGGAGACTTTTTCGAAGCTTATTGCTGCTTCTGGTGATTCGTTTCGCATGGCCGCGAGGAGAATGTCTGCATACGTCTGGATCTCGGAAAATAAGATTTCCGGATCGGTGCCGGGCAAGGTCCGTAGCTCAAACTGGAATTCGCAGTCACGTGGCACGACATTGGGTGCAATCCCTCCTCTTACCAGTCCGGTTTGAAGCGTTGAATAAGGGATGGAAAAGTTGAAGTTTTTTGATTCCTCCCTGGCGAGCTTGTCGGCAATTTCGCGGATCTTGACGATAAGTCTCGATGCATACTCAATAGCATTCACGCCATGGGTGGTATAGCTCGAATGAGCTTCCTTGCCCCGAACGCAGCAACGAAACCGGTGCGTTCCTTTATGGGCAATGACCGGGCGCATGTCTGTCGGTTCGCCAACAATGCATCCCGCAGGAGCGATTCCTTGCTCTTTCAAGTCGGCGATCAAGCTGCGGACGCCGAGGCAGCCCACTTCCTCGTCATAGGAAAACGCGAAGTGGATTGGCTTCTTTAGGTTTTGTTCAAGAAAATAGGGCACCAAGGCGAGTGAAGTGGCAATGAAACCCTTCATATCGGAGCTACCTCGGCCGTAGATGCGACCATTGTGCAACGTAGCGGTGAAAGGGTCAGTGGCCCAGTTTTGGCCGTCCACCGGAACAACGTCAGTATGTCCGGACAGTATCATTCCGCCCGATTTTCCATCGCCAAGCGTTGCAAACAGGTTTGCTTTCTTCCCGGATTGGTCGTACGTCAGCCTTGATTCAACCCCAAATTTTTTTAGATAGTCCCTGGTCCATTCGATGAGTCCGAGATTTGAGTCCCTGGATACAGTTGGGAAGGCAATGAAACGCGTAATCAAATCAATCACGTTTTTGGATGGATGTACACTCTCAGCGGTTTCTAACTTGGTATTCGGGCTAGTCTCGAACATATAATTGGGATTTGTTATTGAGGTATTTGTATTGGTAATTGCGCCAAAAGTTGGACCTCACGTCGTAAGGAACCAACCAGAATCGTCCGGCAGATGGGGCTTTCAGAATTGCTATATACAAATAAAACTAGAGCGGTAATCGATGAAACTTAAGTATCATCGGAATACGTGATCTGCATCGCTAATGCGGTTACTTGACGGTGCCCAAGTTTTATGGAAACCACCCGCGTTATTTCAGTCCCATATTCGAACCGACATAGCGCGGGCCTATCAATAGGCAGGTTGACTACTCAGGAAGTCAGGCGTTTAACTGGCGTCAAGCTTGATTCCCTGCTTTTTGACGAGGTCCTTCATCTTGTTGTACTCGGTCTGAATTTCAGTGTTGAAAGCCTCAGGGGAGTTGCCAACTGCTTCCGATCCGCCCGCTTTGAGACGTTCTTTAACTTCCGGCAGATTGAGGACCTTAACTACGGCTGCATTCAGTTTTTTAACGATTTCCGCAGGTGTCTTTGGCGGAGCGACCAATCCATACCATGCAGGATCGTTCACTGATTGAAGACCTAATTCTGAAAATGTTGGCACTGTTGGCATTGCGTCCAGACGCTTATTCCAGGCGACCGCAATCGGGCGGAGTTTCCCGCCCTGAATGTGCGGAAGGGACGAAGGTACATTGTCAAAAATAATTTGGACTTGTCCGCCAAGGACATCATTCAAGGCAGGTCCAACGCCACGATAGGGTACGTGGAGGATGTAAGTGCCGGTGGAAACCTTGAATTGTTCGCCCATCATGTGAGCCAAGCCACATGTACCTGAGGATGCATAGCTAAACTTCGCCGGGTTCTTGCGTACAACATCAATGAATTGCTTGTAGTCCTGTGCCGGGAAATTCAGATTGACGGCCAATACGTTCGGAGAACGAGCGATATTGGTGACCGGGGCAAAGTCCTTCGTGGGATCGTAGCCGACCTTAGGATTGCAAGCAGGATTGACAGCGTGTGTGGACACCGTTGCGATGCCTAGCGTATATCCGTCCGGTTCAGATTTGGAAATTGCGGCTGCTCCAATACTGCCTCCGGCTCCAGCTCGATTGTCGACAATAACGGGCTGTCCCAATTCGCGGCCAAGGTGTTCGCCGACGATTCTTGCAACGAGGTCAGTAGTCCCGCCGGGAGGAAAAGGAACAATTAATTTAATTGGCTTGGAGGGATAATTTTGGGCGAGTGCCGGTGCCACCATACAAGTAGTCATGAGTCCGGCTACAACTAAAGATGTGACGCTAAATTGCAATTTCATTTTCTTCTCCAGTTACGTTGGTCCATCGAAGAAAGCACTATTTATTCCTACCCAGTATTGGTAAAGAACGAATTTGGTGCAAATGAATTAAACTGGACCTGGTATTCCTTAGTAATGTTGCCCGGTAGCTAATGTTTATGGCTCAGGCCGTTAGCCACAATCCAGGATGCTAAATGAAGGTAGCCGAAAGACGGTTATTTAAGCGATAAGTTGCTGATCTGATAGCTACCAGATGACGTGTGATGACGCCGTGCTTGAACAGTCTCTCGCTTTCTGCAGTCATGCATCTGGTTCAACGGCACATGCGGGTAGTGATTGCCGCTTGATCGTTCAGCTCGTCCGGAGGATCCGTCTGTCGCGGTTCCGGCGTTGCGTTGAAGGAATCATACCCTCGTCTGATGCAAAAGCTCTAGCGCGCCAGACGAAGCGGACGCTCTTCAGTCTCCAGGCATCGGACGTTCCGCCTGACTGAGGCGCGGTCCCTGGAGGAGAGGGATATCGACGCTTTACCTTTCTGTGACTCCCGGCGTTCTGCCGCAGTCGCTTAGGCTCTTCGAAGAGTTTGACCGGAGGTGCCGGTGCAGATCTGCGACTCTAGTCTTTCGGCTTGATCAACCATTTGCGCACTTGGTCTATAAGCTGTGCTGATTATTGGAACTTCATCGCCGGAAGGAGAACAGGCACATCATCCCAGCCTGACACCAATTGGCAGCTAGGAAGTTCATCTATGAGTTTGACGTGACAGACGAACCATTCATGTCGCTGACACGCGGCGACACCGCGTGGGCCAGTTGACAGCGGTCTCTTGCCCGAAATGTGTTTCCTTGCTTCCTTATTCTGAGAAACCGATTCTGTGTCGCTAATCTGCAGCATAATCTCAAGCAACACCGGGACATGCATGGCCAACCGAATGGCGGCATGCCGACTAAATGTAAATCGACAAAGGACCATTTTCTTCGAACGCAATACTGATTTGAAAAGCTTCCTGTTACGCTACATAGTAGGGTGGATAGTCGACTGGCGACTATATGTTATATACCCATGCGGAAATTAACTGACTGCTTCGCTATTCACTAACCGCTAATGTACCGGGTGCTGCGGAAATGTCCGTGAACAAGTAAACACCAAGGGTATCTATGTGACTTACTACAAATTAGAAGATCATCGAATTTCACTTGATCTTTGCATAGTAGAAATGGTCCGTAAGCACTAATTCGTCCTCGATCAAGCGGTGCGGCGATGAGTACTTTACCCCACCATCCTCATCGAGATTGATGCATGTCTGGTTTGTTACTCATAGGTGTGCCTATTCTTGAACGACCTATCCTTTTTGAACCTTTTCCGCACCCCGCAGCCTCTTCGCCGATAGGGCTTGCTGCAAGCGCCGGCGATCTGTTTGGAGCTTTCTATGGACAAACATCTTGGGCAGCTGCTCGGAGCGCCGCCTCCGCAATCTCCGGTGCAGCCGGCTGCAGGCAACCATCGGCTGCCGGTGTTTCCGATCCTGGAGAAGATGCCTGCGGCGGCGATGGCCATCGGCCCGGACATGCGGGTGGTAGGCATCAATGCAGCGTGCCGCGCCATGCTGTCCACGCTATGCGGCAGGTCGGTTGAACCCGGAGACCACGTATCGTCCATCCCCATCCGGATTGAAACCCCGACGGCTGACCACGATACGCTCGAGCGGTTTTGCCGCCACGCGTTTGCAAGCACCGATGCCTATATCGTGGGACACTGCCTCGGCTCGAAGCAGCTGCACGGCGTGTTGATGAAATTCACGCCGGTGCTGGATGCCTTCTTCCAGCCTTTGCTTCTCCATCTGACACTACACCGCTTCCCGGGAGACCAGGGCGGTGATGGTGTCGAGCATCAATCCGGCAGGCCGGTAGGCGAGCCGCCGCGTGATGACATTTTCCCGGAGCGGGAAAACGAGCTGGATCGGGCGCTCGAAGCGGTTCCGGTGGGAATTGCCCACGTGGCGCTGGACGGACGTTTCCTGCGAGTGAATTCCTTCCTATGCAACATGCTGGGCTACAGCAAGCGGGAGTTGGTCGCCCTTACCTATCAGGATGTTACCGACCCGCTCGACCTCGAAGCGGACGAAGCCTTGGTGCAGGAGTTAATCGATGGAAAGCGCTGCTCCTATGTGATGGAAAAGCGCTACCGCCAGAAGAGCGGCAATCCGATCTGGGCGTATCTGGCAGTCACTTTGCTGCGGGACGAGTCCGGCGCGCCGAAGTATTTCGTGTCGGTCGTAAGCGACATCAATCACCAGAAGAAGGCGCTGGCGGATGTCGAAGAAAGCCAGGCCCGGCTGAAGGCGGTATTCGACAGCCTGAGCGAGGCGGTCTTCGTCTTCAATACCAAGGGACAGCTGCTGGACGCGAACCTGGCCGGGCTGGCGATGTTCGGTTACCAGGATATCGCCGAAGCGGCGGCGAGCGTCGCCGATCTGGATAAGCATTTTGATGTATGGAATCTGGATTCGAAACGTGTGCCGATGGAGAGCTGGCCGATATACCGCTTGCTTCGCGGGGAGCAGGCCACGAATGTCGAATTGAAGGTCAGGCAGCGCAGCTCGGGCCGCACATGGATAGCAAGCTTCAGCGGCTCGCTCATGGTCGACGGACAGGGAAGGCCGCAGTTCGCGGTATTGACCATCCGCGACATCACCAAGCGCCATTACGCCCAAACATCCTTGAAGGCGAGCGAACAGCGCTTTCGTACGGCGCTGGACCACATCCCAGACATGATCGTGCTGTACGACCGCGACTATCGCATACGCTATGTCAATCATGCGATGGTGGCTGTGACGCAGCAGCCGGCATCGGCGCTGGTCGGGCGGCAGGATGACGAGCTGCGCGGCATCAAATGGGCGGACCTGCGCCGGTCGGCATTGCATGCGGCAGCGGAAACCGCAAGCGTGCAAAAGACGGACATCGAGTTTCCGTCGCCGAACGGCACCCGCCACGTCGCCGTGACTTGCGTGCCCCTCATGAGCGGCAGGGGAAACATCGAAGAGATCATGTGCCTCTACCATGACTATACCGAGCGCAAGCGCGCAGAGGAAAAGGCGCGGCAGGCGGCGTTGCACGACCCGCTGACACGGCTGCCGAACCGGGCGCTTCTTTTTGAATACGCACGCCATGTGCTGGGCATCGCCAGGCGCGCGCACGAAAAGGCGGCAGTCTTGTTCATCGACCTGGATCGGTTCAAGCCGATCAACGACTTGCATGGGCACGAAGCCGGCGACGAGGTTCTGCGCCAGATCGCGCAGCGCATCCTGACCCACGCGCGGGAAGAGGACATGGTGTTTCGCCTGGGTGGCGACGAGTTTCTGATTCTGCTGCCGCGGGTCGATAGCGCCGAGGACGTCGGCGACATGGCGATGCATCTGCTTGCCGCATTGAATCAGCCTTTCTATGTCGGGCATTTGAAGCTTGTGCTATCGGCGTCGATCGGCATCAGCCTGTACCCGGATCATGGCGGCCAGATCGACACGCTGATCAATCATGCAGACGCTGCGATGTATCACGCCAAGCAGCAGGGACGCAACGGCTTCCAGTTCTATGAGTCGGAGATGTCCGACCATATCGACCAGCAGGCCGCGCTGGAGCAGGAACTGAAGATCGCCATCGAGCGAAACGAGTTCCGCCTGGTTTATCAGCCGGTGGTCGACATGCATACCGGCCGGCTGACATGCGTCGAAGCGCTGATCCGCTGGCCGAAGAACGATACCAGCGCCGACCGCTTCGTTCCGGTGGCGGAGATGACGGGCCTTATCGGGCCAGTCGGCGACTGGGTGCTGGCGGAAGCATGCCGCCAGCACTGGCGCTGGAAGGATGCCGGGTTGGCGGAGGTGCCGATTGCGGTCAATGTCTCGCCGGTACAGTTCCGGCGGCTCGACCTGGCCGAACAGGTGCAGGTGACGCTGCAGCGCCATGGCCTTCGTCCGTCCGCGCTCCAGCTCGAACTGACGGAAACGGCGGTCATGGATGACATCGGGCGCGCAGTCGAGGTGCTGAACCGGTTGCGGAACATGGGCATTCGGATTTCATTGGATGATTTCGGTACCGGATACTCCAGCCTGAATTACCTCAGCAGTCTGCCCTTGGATAAGCTCAAGATAGACCAGAGCTTCGTGCGCCGGATCGAGTCCGACAGTGCGGGCCGGGCCGTGACGGATGCGGTGATCGTGCTGGGCAGGACCCTCGGCATGACGGTCGTGGCGGAAGGAATCGAGTCAGGGCCGGTGCTCGAGTATTTGCGCGAACATGGCTGCCACGAAGGTCAGGGCTATTTCATCTGCAAGCCCATGAGCGGCGAGGCGATGATCGATTGGATTCGTGGCCGGGAGCAGTTGGCGTAATCCGGGACCAGCGAAAGCGGGCACGCCGGCAAGCCGGATCGGCAAATGGCGGATGCTGGCGCCGGGCCGATGCAAGACGCCGGAAAGGGGGGGCAGCGGGAAGCGTTTTCAATCCGCCGACCGCCCGGAGCGATTCCGAGAGCTGTTCAGAGGAGGGTCTTCACGATATCTGAACAGGCCTTTAAGAAATGCTGCTTTCGCCGTCCTGGAGAATGACTACAATCGGGCAGGTATGAGCGGTTGTTGCCGTGATGCGTGACCATGCTCTTCCTGCGGCGCAGATTCAAGCTTCGTCGTCAGGCACGAAAGGGCGGCGGGCTCCCTGGCCCGCTCTTCTGCGCATTGAGCATTGTCAAGCGGGGCGAAGCGGGCATCATGTTACGGTCTGTCGAGGCGCATCTGCCTTGCACGGCACAAAACATCAACGATGGAGGAGACCATGCCGGAGAGCCATGAGCTGAAAATCAGTTCGATGAAAGGAAAGTGCACCGATGCGGAGTGGCGGGCCCGCGTGGACCTTGCCGCCTGCTACCGTCTCGTCGAGATGTATGGCATGTCCGACATGATGGCAAACCATATCTCGGCCCGCATCCCCGGGGAAGAAGGAACCTACCTCATCAACCCCTACGGCATGATGTACGAGGAAATCACCGCCTCCTGCCTGCTCAAGGTGGACCACGACGGCAATATCCTGTCGTCGCCCGATTTCGGCGAATTCAACTACGGCGTCAACAAGGCGGGGGCGGTCATCCACAGCGCCGTCCATGCCGCCCGGCCCGAGGTCGGATGCGTCATCCATACGCACAGCTGGGCATCGATGGCGGTGTCCTCCCTCGAATGCGGTCTTCTGCCGCTGACGCAGACCGCCATGCGGTTCCTGAAGATCGGTTATCACGACTACCAGGGCGTGGTACTGAACACTGCCGAGCAGGAATCGCTCATCAAGGACCTGGGTCAGGGCGAAGCGCTCATCCTGCGCAATCATGGCGTGCTGACGGTGGGGCGAACGGTCGGCGAGGCATTCAACTGGATGCACCGTCTGGAACTGGCATGCCGGTCGCAGCTGGCGGCCATGGCGTGCAACTCGCCGTTGATCAAGGTGCCGCAGCCGGTCCTGGAAGAGACCTGGAACAATTACCAGCCCGGCACCCGCCGTCCCTACGGACAAATGGAGTGGCCGGCGCTGCTGCGCAAGCTTGACCGCATCGACCCCGGTTATAAGACCTGAAGCCGCATGGCGCTGCCGATGAAGCGGCGCCGGCTTGTGCCATCGCCTTCCGCGGCCATGCGGTTCCGGGCCGCTTGCGGGCAGGTCCGCCGGTCGCGTCGCAAGGATGGACGAGCATGATGCATCCGGATGACCTGCGCGGCGACCAGCCAATGCCAGGATGGCTTCCGGAAAGCCGGCTCGGCTCATGCGCACGATCCAATTCCAACGACAAAGCAGAGACAGGAGACACCATGATCAAAGGCATTGCAAGCTGCATCCGGCCGGTATTGCCCGCCAATTTCACCAGGACGATTCTGCTGGGTGCATTGGTCCTGGCGTGCGCCTCTTCTCAGGCCCAGGAATATCCGGTCAAGCCGGTCAAGGTCGTGGTCGCCTTCACCGCAGGCGGTACCACGGACATTCTGGCGCGCGCGGTCGCCCAATCGCTGACGGCGCAGCTGAAGCAATCGTTCTTCATCGAAAACAAGCCTGGCGCAGGCGGCAATATCGGTACCGAGTTCGTCGTTCGGTCGCCGGCGGATGGCTATACGCTGCTGGTCAATTCGGTCGGGCCGATTGCGATCAACCAGACGCTCTACAAAGGCCTCAAGTACGACCCGCTGACCGACCTGACTCCGGTGGTGCAGATCGCCGACGTCCCCAACGTGCTGGTCGTTCCGCCGGCCATCCCGGCCAAGACCTTCGAAGCGTTCCTGGACTATGCCCGCGCCAATCCCGGGAAGATCAGCTATGGTTCGACCGGGGTCGGCACGTCATCGCATCTGTCGAGCTTCATGCTGTTCAAGCGCATCGGCGTCGAAGCGCAGCATGTGCCCTACAAGGGCGCCGATGCGCTGAACGACCTGCTGACCGGACGGATACAGGCCATGTTTGCCACGATTCCCTCGGTGATATCGCATATCCAGGCGGGCAAGCTGAGGGCCATTGCCGTCAGCAGCACCGCCCGCTCACGCTCGCTGCCCGATCTGCCGACCGTGGCCGAGAAGGGCTTTCCCGGCTTTTCCGCCGGATCCTGGTTCGGCATCTTCGTGCCGAAAGGCACGCCGGCCCCCGTGATCGAGAAGATCAATCTTGCTGTCAACAAGGCGCTGCCCGATTTACAGGCGCAAATGGTCCGCGAGGGCGCCGATCCGGTTGGCGGAACGCCGGAGCAATTCGATGCCTTCACTCACAAGGAATATGAGAAGTGGAAGACGGTGGTGCTGGAATCGGGCGCAAGGCAGGAATAGCGCATGACGCAGAAACGTTCATCGCTGCCTGGCGGCCCCACCCTGCGCATCCTGCTGTCCCGGCAGTGCGCGCAGCGCCTCGGGCCGCGCATCGGCAGCGTGTTGGGCGATAGGCCGCACGAGCTGGTGATTCACGAGGCGACAGAGGGAAGCGCCGATGCCGACATCGCGTTCGTGTCGCGCGATGTCACGGGGCTGTCCACCAAGCATGAAGTGCATCCGTCCACACAGGCGTTCTTCGACGCCATGTTGGGCGCGCCGAGCCTGCAATGGGTGCATACGCATTCTGCCGGCGCGGACCGGCCCGTTTATGTTGCCCTGCGGAGCCGCCGGGTGGTGGTGACCACTTCCTCGGGCGCGAATGCCAGCGTCGTGGCGCAGACCGCGCTGGCCGGCATCCTGGCGCTCGCCCGCCACTTCCCGCTGCTCGCCGGCGCACAGTCCGAATGCCGGTGGGCGCCGCTGATTCAATCGGGCATGCCGCGCGACCTCGCGGGACAGACCGCCACCATCGTCGGCTGGGGACCGATCGGCCAGACCATCGGCGCTTACCTGTCCATGCTCGGCTTGCGGGTGATCGCCGTCCGGCGGTCGGCAACGCCCTCGCCGCCGGCGGCGGAAGCCGTGGTCTTCGATGCGCTGCATGGCGTGTTGCCGCGGACCGACTGGCTGGTGCTGGCCTGCCCGCTGACCCCGACCACGCAAAACCTGATCGACCGGCAAGCGCTCTCGCTGTTGCCGCGCACCGGGCATCTGGTGAATGTATCGCGCGGCGAAGTGGTGGATGAAGCCGCGCTGTGCGAGGCCTTGCAGGAAAAGCGGCTGGCGGGCGCATTTCTCGATGTCTTCGCGCATGAGCCGCTGTCGCCGGCGTCTCCCTTATGGGCGCTGCCCAATACGATCGTCACGCCGCACAGTGCCGGTTTTTCCGATGGAAACAGGGAGCGCGTCGAGAGCCTTTTCCTCGACAACCTGGGGCGTTGGATCACCCGGGCGCCGCTGGCGAATGTCGCCTCGTCCGACCCGCCCGCATGAGAGGGTGGCCGGCGGTTCGCCAGCGCTCTGCATCAAGTCCTTTTCTGCCAGGCTGTGGACGGCGGCGAAGTCAATCGCCGGAGAGCGGCTTCCACCGTCGCCGCGGGCGGCCGGAAGCGACTCCGCCTCCCGCGCCGCTGCGCTCCATCCTTCACTGCTTCTCGATCTTGGCCTGCTCGATCACCTTGCTCCATTTTGCGATGTCCGAAGCCAGCAGGTTCTTGGTCGCATCAGGCGTGCTGGACTGCGCACTCACGCCGAGTTCGATCAAGCGCTGCTTGACATCGGGTTGCGCCACGGCCGCCGCGACTTCCTTGCTCAGTCGGTCGACGATCTCCTTCGGCGTCTTGGCCGGCGCCGCCAGGCCGTTCCACGACGTGGCCTGGTAGTTCGGCAGACCGCTCTCGGCCACCGTCGGCAAGTCCGGCAGCCCGGGGAAGCGCTTGCTGGACGTGAGCGCCAGTGCCTTCACATTGCCGGACTTGATCTGGGCCAGCATCGGGCCGAGAATTTCGAAGCCGATGTCGATGTCGCCCGCCGTGGCAGCGGTGATGACGTCCGGCGTGCCCTTGTAGGGAATGATCACCGCCTGGATGCCGGCGGTATTCGTGAACAGTTCGGCCGCGAGGTTCTGGGTGCTGCCGCGGGTGATGGTGCCGACGTTGAGCTTGCCCGGATGGTCCTTCGCGTACTTAATGACCTCGCCGATATTGGTGAACGGCGCCTTCTTGCTGGCGATGACCACCAGGTCGAAGAAGCCGATGGTGGATATCGGCGCGAAGTCGTTGAGCGTGTTGTAGGGGAGCTTGTTGAACAAGCCGGCGCTGACGGCCGTGCCATTGCTGATCAACAAAAGCGTGTAGCCGTCGGGCGCCGCCTTGGCCACCGTGTCGGCGGCGACGATGCCGCCGGCGCCCGGCCGGTTGTCCACGATCACCGGCTGCTTCAGCGACTCCGCCATCTTCTGCGCCACGACCCGCACGGACAAGTCGGCGATGCCGCCCGGCCCGAAAGGCACCACGATCTTGATCACCTTGTTCGGGTAAGCCTGGGCCCCGGCCACACCCGGCAGCGCGAAAAGGGCGGCCATGCCGAGCAATGCCGCGCGCTTGAGGAAGTTACGCATCGAAATATCCTTTCCATCCATCGGTTATGCAGCTTGAGGTTGCCCCGGCGTCGCCTGACGGCGGGGCAGCTGGATCAATCCTTCCAGTAGAGGCGCTCGGGATTGTCCACCAGGATACGGTGGCGCACGGCTTCATCGGTGCACATCTCGGCGAACAGGTTGACCAGCTCGCCGTCGTTGGGCATGTCGCCGCTGATGTTCGGATGCGGGAAGTCGGTGCCCCACAGCACCCGGTCCGGCGCCGACTCGATCAGCGCGGCGGCGAAGGGGATGGCATCGCGGAAGGGGGCGCCGGCGGCGGAAATGCGTTCCGCGCCGCAGATCTTCACCCACGCCTTTTCATTGGTGCGCATCAGCTTGAGCAGGCTCTGGAAGGGTGCCTGCTCGATGCCGTCGGCCACCTTGGCCCGGCCCATGTGGTCGATGATGAACGGCACCGGCATGCCGTCGAGCAGCGACTGGTAGGTGAGGATGTCGGCGGAGTCGAGGTGCAGCACGACATGCCAGCCCATGTCCTTGATGCGGTCGATGGTGCTGTGAAAGGTATCGAAATCGGGCGCGCCGCCGAGATGCTTGACGAAGTTGAAGCGGATGCCGCGCACGCCACCCTCATGCAGCGCCGTCAATTCGCGGTCGCTGACATCCTTCTCGACCATCGCCACGCCGCGATAGGCATCGTTGCTGTCGGCGATGGCATCGAGCATGGCGCGGTTATCGGTGCCGTGGCAGCTGGCCTGCACCAGCACGGCGCGGTCCAGGCCCAGGTGCGCATGCAGCTTGCGCAGCATTTCCTTGGGGGCGTCGGCCGGCTTGTAGGTGCTCTTGGCGGAAAACGGGAATGTCGCCTCCGGCCCGAAGATATGGCAGTGGGCATCGCACGCTTTGGGCGGCGGCGTGTAGCTCGGTTTGACGGGATTGTAGTCCGGGGCTTTGACAGCTTTCATGGCGTGAATCCAATAAAGATGCGTGATGAAGAACGGTATGGATGCCCGATGCGGCACGACCGCCCGGGACAAATCGACTGCCATTATTGGACAATGCCGTCCGATTAACAATGCTATATTTCCCAAAGCTGTTATACCGATTTGATATAGCTCACGGTTCGCCGTTTGCCCACCTTGCCCCTGAACCACGCCATGGATTTGAAGCAGCTGGAGTATTTCGTGCGGGTTGCCGAGTTCGGCAGCTTTTCCCGCGCCTCGATGGTGCTGAACATTGCCCAGCCGGCCCTCAGCCGCCAGATACGGGCGCTGGAGGTGGAGTTTCGCCAGACCCTGCTGATACGCAATGGGCGCGGCGTGACGATGACCGAGGCCGGGCGCCTGCTGCTGTCCCACAGCCTGGGCGTCCTGCAGCAGGTGGAGCATTTGAAGAACGCCCTCGAGGAGCAGCGCGGTTCGATCGTTGGCCGGGTGGTGGTCGGCATGCCGCCGAGCGTCGGGCGCATCCTCGCGGTGGCCACGGTCAAGGAGTTTCAGAGGCGGTACCCGAACGCGGTGCTGAGCGTGGTGGAAGGCCTGTCCGTCCACATCATGGAGTGGCTGCAGGTCGGCAAGGTGGATCTCGGCCTGGTCTACAACCCGAATTCCGCGCCCACCATGGAGATCGTGCCGCTGATCGAGGAAGACCTGTTCCTGATGGCGCCCAAGCCGCGCAGGACGGCCGGCCTGAAGCTCGGAAAGCCGGTGACCCAGGCTGCGCTGGCGGACTATCCGCTGGTCATCCCCAGCAGGCCGCACGCCATTCGCATGCTGGTGGAGACGCGCCTGGCCGATGCCGGATTGAAGATCAACGTCAGGAGCGAAGTGGACAGCGTTCCAGCCATCCTCGACCTGGTCGCCCAAGGTTTGGGCTTCGCCGTGCTGCCGCTCAACGCGGTGCATTCCAACCAGATGGATGCCCTGATCCAGCCCCGGCCGATCACCGCGCCGCGCATGACCAGCCTGCTGGCCATCGCCAAGTCGCACCAGCGTCCGGCGTCGCCGCTGGTGTTCCATACCGGCCAGCTGATCGAGCAGCTGGCCAAGAGCCAGGCGGTCCAGGGCGGCGCGAAAGTTCTCCTGCCAGGCCAGGCTGCGCATTGACGAGCGCCGAGGATTCGTTCCTGAGCCGCTTCAAGACACGCTGCTCGCGATGTGCGGTCCCGTTCCGCGCCGGGGGGTGGACCATTTTCTTCTTCCCCGGTAAGGGAAGAAGAAAACCTGGGGGCCGGTTTCGCGCCTTGTGAGCGCAAGAAGATCTTACTGCTCAGGTCGCGAAATGTGCTGCTGTTGTTGAAGAAGAATCCCTTGAAAACCGGAAGATCATTCTTCATTATGCGCCGAATGTGGATAGAATCACTTTCATCGAAATAGACGACGAGAAAACGGTACCCCATGAAGGAAAGCCGGTTGGATGAGATCGATCGAAAGATCCTGCGCATACTGAGCCGCGACGGACGCATCAGCAATCAGAAGCTGGCGGAAGGCGTGAACCTGTCGCCCACGCCATGCTGGAACCGGGTGAAGGCGCTGGAAGAGGCGGGGTTCATCGCCGGTTATGTCGCACTGCTGGACCAGCGCGTGCTCGGACTCCCGGACACCGTCATCATCGAAGTGACGCTGGAGCGGCACGACGATGAAATCTTCCAGCGTTTTGGCGAGGCATTGGCCGAATTGCCGGAAGTGATGGAAGCCTATCTGCTGACCGGCGAGTACGACTACCTGATCAAGGTGGCGGTCTCGGGAACGGAAGGGTATGAGCGCTTCCTCCGGCAGAAGCTGTACAAGATCCCCGGCATTCGCCACAGCCGTTCAACCTTTGCCCTGCGCTGCTTGAAGCGGGTGCATTCGGTCACGCCGTAAGCGCTTCAACCTGCATCGACGGTTCCCATCCGGTCGGCAACCAATGTGCCGAAGGCCTCCTCCTGCCGTGATGGCGGCATGCGCCATCCGCTCGTCCATGGTCACAAGGTCCAGGGCGCGGCCGCCTCGGCGTCGATGCCGAGGCGCGCTATCGCAGCGGCGCAGCAGCCGGCGTCGACAAGCCCGTCCAGCCTCAGCGCATCCAGCGCCGCCAGCACGATGTGGCGCTTATCCACTTCGAAGAAGCCGCGCAGCGCGGAACGGGTATCGCTGCGGCCGAAGCCATCCGTGCCGAGCACGGTGAAGCGGGCGCCGACGTGGGGCGCGATCAGCTGCGGCCAGGCGCGGACGTAGTCGCTGGCGGCGACCACCGGCGCATCGCCCGCCAGGCAGCGCTGCACATGGCTGATGCGCGCCTCGGCCTGCGGATGCAGCCGGTTCCAGCGCTCCGCCTCGCGTGCGTCCCGCTCCAGTTCGCTGAAGCTGGTGGCGCTCCAGATTTCGGTTTCGATCTGCCATTCGGCGGCCAGCATTTCGGCGGCGGCAATTACTTCGCGCAGGATGGCGCCCGAGCCGAGCAGGCGTACCCTGGCGCGTGCCGATGGCGGCGCATGGCCGCCGTAGCGGTACATGCCCCGGATCAGGTCGTCCTCGACGCCTGCCGGAAGCGAGGGCTGCGCGTAGTTCTCGTTCATCAGCGTGACGTAGTAGAAGACGTCCTCCTGCCGCTCCAGCATCTGGCGCAAGCCATGATCGAGGATGACGGCGAATTCGCCGGCAAAGGCGGGATCGTAGGCGCGGCAGTTCGGCACCATGGCGGCCATGATCGGGCTGCCGCCGTCCTGGTGCTGCAAGCCTTCCCCGCCGAGCGTGGTGCGGCCGGCGGTGGCGCCGAGCAGGAAGCCGCGCGCCCGCTGGTCGGCGGCGGCCCAGATCAGGTCGCCGATGCGCTGGAAGCCGAACATCGAGTAGTAGATGTAGAACGGCAGCATGGCCTGGCCATGCACGCTGTAGCTGGTGGCCGCGGCCACCCAGGAACTGATGGCGCCGGCTTCGCTGATGCCTTCCTCCAGGATCTGGCCGTCGAGCGCCTCGCGGTAGCTGAGCATGGAGCCGATGTCCTCCGGCTCGTAGCGCTGGCCGGCGCTGGAGTAGATGCCGATCTGCTTGAACAGGTTGGCCATGCCGAAGGTGCGGGCTTCGTCAGCGACGATGGGCACCATGCGCGGGCCGAGTTCGCGGTCCTTGAGCAGACTGCCGAGCAGGCGCACGAAGGCCATGGTGGTGCTCATCTCGTGGCCGCCGGCATTGAGCGCGAACTCGGCGTAGGAAGCAATGGCCGGCACCGGCACTGTATCCGCCTGCGTGGCGCGCGACGGGATGGCCCCGCCCAGCGCCGCGCGGCGTTCATGCAGGTAGCGCATCTCGGGACTGTCCGACGCCGGCTTGTAGAAGGCGAGAGCGGCTGCCTGCTCGTCCGACAGCGGCAGGTTGAAGCGGTTGCGGAAGGTGAGGAGGGCGTCGCGGTCCAGCTTCTTCTGCTGGTGAGTGGTCATCTTGCCTTGTCCGGCTTCGCCCATGCCGTAGCCTTTCTTGGTCTGCGCCAGGATCACCGTCGGCTGCCCACGATGGCGGCTGGCCGCCTCGTAGGCGGCGTAAATCTTCACCAGGTCGTGGCCGCCGCGCCGCAGGCGGTCGATCTGCTCGTCGGACAGGCCTTGCGCCAGCTGCTGCAGGGCCGGATCGCGGCCGAAGAAATGGTCGCGGTTGTAGCGGCCGCTCTTGGCGGCGAAGGTCTGGAACTGGCCGTCCACCGTGTCGGCGAAGGCGCGCACCAGGGCGCCCTGGGTGTCGCGCGCGAACAGGCCGTCCCAGTCGGAGCCCCAGACCAGCTTGATGACATTCCAGCCGGCGCCGGCGAACAGCCGCTCCAGCTCGTCGATGATGCGGCCGTTGCCGCGCACCGGCCCATCCAGCCGCTGCAGGTTGCAGTTGACTACCCAGACCAGATTGTCCAGGCCTTCGCGCGCCGCGAGGGTGAGCGCCGACATGCTCTCCGGCTCGTCCATCTCGCCGTCGCCGAACACGCCCCATACCTTGCGGCCCTCCGTCGCCAGCAGGCCGCGATGCTGCAGGTAGCGCATGAAGCGCGCCTGGTAGATGGCGCTGATCGGACCGATGCCCATGGAGCCGGTGGGAAATTGCCAGAAGTCCGGCATCAGCCAGGGATGCGGATACGACGACAGGCCGCGCGCGCCGTCGGCGCGGGCGCCGAGTTCCTGGCGGTAGTGCTCCAGGTCGCGCTCGCCCAGCCGGCCTTCCAGGAAGGCGCGGGCATAGACGCCGGGCGCGCAATGCGGCTGGTAGAAAACCAGGTCGCCGCCGAAGCTGTCGGTGCGGGCGCGGAAGAAATGGTTGAAGCCGACTTCGAACAGGTCCGCGGCGCTGGCATAGCTGGCGATGTGGCCGCCCAGCTCCCCATACGCCTGGTTGGCGCGCACCACCATGGCCAGCGCGTTCCAGCGCATGATGGAAGCCAGCCGCTCCTCGATCGCGAGGTCGCCCGGAAACGCCGGCTGGCGATCCGCAGGAATGGTGTTCACATAAGGCGTGCCGGTCTTCGCCTGCCAGCCGACCGAGGGCCCGCGCGCCATCTCCGCCAGGGTGTCGAGCAGGAAGCGGGCGCGCTCGGGCCCGGCGGTCGCAATCACCGACAGCAGGGCTTCGCGCCATTCGGCGGTTTCAGCGGGATCGGCGTCGGACGCGGCGATCGCGTCGAGCAGGCAGGATTCGGGAATGCGATTGTTCATAGGGCCTCCATCGCTCTCATTTTATTTTCGATGCCGCGGAATTTATTGCCGAAAATGTTTGATGCCGCTCATCCTGCGGCAGATAATGCTGCGAAAAACGAACCGCACGGAATTCATGGAACTCGACAGCATCGATCTCGCCATTCTGCGCGAGCTGCAGGCCGACAGCAGCCTTTCCAACGTGGAACTGTCCCGCCGCATCAACCTCTCTCCCTCGCCCTGCCTGGCGCGGGTGAAGGCGCTTGAGGCATCCGGGGTGATACGGCGCTACGTCGCGCTGCTCGATCCGAAGCAGCTCGGCTTGAACCTGAACGTCTTCATCTCCATCAGCCTGAAGCAGCAGAGCGAGAAGGCGCTGCAAGCCTTCGAGGCGCGCGTCTGCGCGCGCGACGAGGTGATGGAGTGCTACCTCATGACCGGCGACGCCGATTACCTGATACGGGTGGCGGTGCCCGACATCGCCGCCCTGGAACGCTTCATCCTCGACCATCTCACGCCGATTCCGCAGGTGGAAAAGATACGCTCCAGCTTCGCGCTCAAGCAGGTGCGCTACAAGACCGCGCTGCCGCTGTAATGAATGGCGAAGCGGGCGCCGGTTTGCCACCTCTCGCTTCACCACCTACAATCAACGCGCGAGCCGCCGGGGCGATGCCCCCGCCGCAGAACAACGACAACAGGAGACAAGATGAATCTTTTCGCCAAGCTGCGTCTGCGCGCCGAACAAGGCAAGCCGCTGCGCGTGGGCCTGATCGGCGCCGGCAAGTTCGGTTCGATGTATCTGTCCCAGGTGCCGCGCACGCCGGGCATCCATCTCGTCGGCATCGCCGACCTGCAGCCGGAGCGGGCGCGGCAGTCGCTGCGCCAGGTCGGCTGGCCTGACGACCGCTTCTCCGCCCGCACGCTCGACGACGCCGCGAACAGCGGCGCCACCGCCATCATCGAGGACAGCCAGGCGCTGATCGCTTCGCCCCATGTGGAGATCATCATCGACGCCACCGGCAGTCCGTCCGCCGGCATCGCCCACGTGCTGGCCTGCTGCCGGCACGGCAAGCATGTGGTGATGGTGAACGTGGAGGCAGATGCGCTCGCCGGCCCGCTGCTCAAGCGGCGCGCCGACGAAGCCGGCATCGTGTATTCGCTGGCTTATGGCGACCAGCCGGCCCTGATCTGCGAGATGGTGGACTGGGCCCGCGCCGCCGGTTTCGAGATCATCGCCGCCGGCAAGGGCACCAAGTACCTGCCGGCCTACCACGCGTCCACGCCCGAGACGGTCTGGCAGCATTACGGACTCTCCTCCGAGGACGCGCGGCGTGGCGGCATGAATGCGCAGATGTTCAACAGCTTCCTCGACGGTACCAAGAGCGCCATCGAAATGGCGGCGGTGGCGAACGCGACCGGCCTGCATGCGCCGTCCGGCCTCGCCTTTCCGGCGGTCGGGGTGGACGACCTGGCGCGGGTGCTCAAGCCGAAGGAAGAGGGCGGCGTGCTTTCGCGGCGCGGCCAGGTGGAAGTGATCTCCAGCCTCGAGACCGACGGCTCGCCGGTGTTCCGCGACCTGCGCTGGGGCGTGTACGTCACCTTCGCCGGCGGCGGCGAGTACGTCGAACGCTGCTTCAGGGAGTATGGGCTGGTGACGGATCCGAGCGGCCGGTATTCATCCATGTACAAGCCCTTCCACCTGATCGGCCTGGAGCTGGGCATCAGCGTCGCCTCGATCGGGCTGCGCGGCGAAGCGACCGGCGCGCCGGTCTGCTGGCAGGGCGATGTGGTCGCTACCGCCAAGCGCGATCTCGCCGAGGGCGAGACGCTGGATGGCGAAGGCGGCTTCACCGTCTATGGCAAGCTGCTGCCGGCAGCGGAATCGCTGGCGCTCGGCGGCCTGCCGCTCGGCCTGGCGCATGGCGTGAAGCTCAAGCGCGCGCTGAAGGCGGGCGCCACCGTCGGCTGGGACGATGTCGATTTCGATGCGGCTGCGCCGACGGTACGCTTCCGGCGCGAAATGGAGTCGGTTTTTGCGAACGCAGGCGCGGCATCGAAGATCGCCTGAACCGGGCGCCAGGAAAGGGCTGCGCGCTGCGGTTCCAAGGCAATGGAAAGCGCAATGCCGTAGCGCGGGCGGATCTGCCGTGACGCACAACGGGCTTGCTCATGCCCTGTGACGGCCTTGCTCGATACGCCCTTCAAGGCAGGTCTGCTTTTTGCATCAATGCGGTCATGAAGTGATGCAAGGAGAATGTATGCATGCAGAAATAACTGCGTATCGCGGCAGGCTCGTCATTGCATTGTTGACGAAACGGTCGATCCAGGGGGAAGTCACCACGTCCGAAGACAGCCCCCGCTTCCCAGGACAAATCATCCACGACACGGCCCAGTATCTGGGCATATCCAATGAAGCGCTCCGCTTGCTGCGCAAGCTGAAGCCGAGCGGCGAAGATGTTGGCGACCTGAACTGGTTCATGAACGACAAGGGCAAGTCTGTCTTCTTCTGGCGCGGCGGCCGCTACGCCATCTTTTCCCCCGAATACTGTATCGCCGCGAAAGATTTCGGCATCAGGGATTACATAACCATCCCCAACAAGGTGCCTCGAGGCGCGCAGGAGCAGCTGGACGCAATGCCGCGGGTGCACAAGCCCCGGGTCGGACTGCTTACGCGCATGGCCTTGTAGGCAGCGCAGACAGGTCGTGATTCAACGCAGCCGTCTTCGGCTGCGAGAAGCAGTCGCCACGGCGCGATCCCGGAGCGGCCCTGGTGCTGCAGGCCGGCGATGCCGGCCGGTGCCGGTCCGGCCCCGGGGTTCTACGCGAAGGCGATTCCGTTCAGTGCTGCCTGGCCAGCTGCTGGCGAACTTCGGCAAGCGCGTCCCCCAGCAGGTTGCCCGACCCCGGCGACTCGTCCAAGTTCCGATCCGGTTCCGCATCGGCGGCGCTGAAGTCCCAGAGCGATCGCACCTTGCGCAATTCCCCTTCGCTTTGTTGAAGCAGCCAACGGCATAGCGTCGGTTCCTGGGCGAACTTGGCTTTGATGCCGCGCTTGAGCACTTCCGGGTAGAGCGCCTCCCACGCAGCCGATGCATCGGTGTCCACCGCTTCTTTCCTGATGCGTCTCAACTGATCCCGTGGCTTGGCTTTCAATATTTTTTCGGCAATCCGATAGTCGCCTAGGAAAAGTGCCTGTTGATAATAAACATACTGTGTAAGTCCTACAAAGCGAATCCCATCATGGACGAAATTCGCAGTGCCCTTGGGATGTAGAACCCGTTGTTCCGATCGTTTCTGCGGCATGGAAATCCTCCTTATGCCGCAGTGCAGCAAATACCATGCCACTGAAATTCCGGCGCCAAGCGCCAGGCGACCGGATTGCTGGCGAAGCGTCAGCCTTTCATTTCTGCATGGCCCGCGCATCGACCAGCGCTTCGATGGCCTCCACCGAATCCACCAGTTCCACGTCAAAATCTTCGTCGGAAAAATCGATGCCGTGCCGCTCTTCTAGGAACATCACCAGCTTCATCATCGTGAACGAATCGAGCCGGCCGCTGGCAAACAGCGATTCCCGGTCGTTCACTCCCGCCCGGTCTCCGTGACCGGCGAGCGCGTTCTCAATGAATGCCCGAAGCTGCTGCTTTTCCGCTTGATTCATACCGTTACTCCAAAAAGACTTGCCATGAACTTGAAGCGCTGGCCGAGCGTATGAACGCGCGTGCCGTCGCCGAAGATGTGGATGCAGACGATGAAGGACCAGACGAACACGAAGGACCCCAGGCGCCCCGTGAAAGAAGAAGATGGACGCATGCCCCGGTTCGCGCGGACTTGCGACAGGCCTACGCCGATGGCGAGAACCAGCGCGTAGAACAGGTAGCTGGTATAGCTGGCGAAGGCATTCGCCGGCCCCGCGACGGCGACTTCCAGCAGGTTGCGGCTGAAGTGCCAGACGGCATTGCCGACGCCGGCCGCCATGAAGGTCGCGAAGAACATGCGCAGGCGCGGATGCGCGCGGAACATGCGGAAGAAGGTCGGCATGAAGAACAGGTCGACCAGCAGCTCCTTGAAGTAGTAATGGAAGCGGTTGAAATAATCCATCAGGGTCCGCGCTTCCAGCGGCCGCCAGGAGCCGCGCGGCAGGCGGTAGCCGGCGAGGCGCGCGATGCCGATGAAGAGATCGGCCCAGGCGGCGACCTGCAGCGCATAGGTGGCCGTGGCCAGCACCAGCGCGGCCCATCCGATCACCGCCGGGTAGGCATGGCCGGCGAGCAGGGCGTCGATTGCATCGTGGGGATCGGGAATGCCGGCGCCGTCGGCGAAGACCCGCATCAGAACGTCGCGCAGGATGAACAGCAGGTTGGCCCAGATCAGCAGCTTGAGTCCCTTGATCTGCGTGACGGTGAGCTCCATCGGCGTCAGCGACAGGTGCTTGCGCAGGAAGGCGGCGCCCTTGCCGAAGGGCAGATAGGACGGGCTCCAGAATGGCCGCAGCGTCGCCATCTGCATGGCGAGCGGCGAGGGCGCGCGCGAGCGCAGGTCGGCGATCGCGAACGGCAGGAACCACAGATAAGGCGCGAAGACGAAAACTGCCGACCACAGCAGCGCCCGCGGCCAGCCGTTGAGCAGGCCGAAGCTGCCGACCGCGCACAGCAACGCTTGGACCGAGAGCAGGGTCAGCAGCGGCCGCCGCGCGAGCAGCGACTGCGGCCGCTTCTGCACATGGCGCAGCATCGACAGCATGACGGCGAAGAGCAGGCACAGGAACCCGAGCGACAGCATGGTTCCCATGGATGGCGCGATCTGCTCCTGCTGCAGCACCGCGCGGATATTGTCGGCGGTATCGACTTCGCCGAGGCTGGTATTGAGCAGGGCGCTGATCCAGGTGAGGCCGAACAGGATCGCGCCGCGCCGCGCCGGCCAGGCGGCCGCTGCCATCGCGCCGGCCACCGCCGCCAGTGCGGCAATCCCGCCGAAATGCGGCGCCACAGCCGCCAGCGCGGCGAGCAGCAGGCAGCAGCGTCCGGCGCGGGTTTGCACGAAGGCGATCAGGGCGTCGTGCCGTTCGAGGTCGAAGCGGCGCGCGGCGGCCCCGTCAGGCGCCGACGCCGTGCGGGGAGATGGGCTGGCGCTCATTCCGGCGCATCCTGCAGCAGCCGCAGCAGCGCCTGCCTGTCGACCTTGCCGCTCGGATTGAGCGGCAGGCTGCGCATCGTCACGACCCGGTGCGGCACCATATAGGCCGGCATCCTGGCCTTCAGGCCGGAAATCAGGCTGTCGCCGTCGGCATCATGGGCGCCGATGAAGGCGACGAGGCCCTGCGCCGCGCCATGCAGCAAGGGCCAAGGCACGGCGCCGACCACGTCTATGCCGGACACGCTGCGCAGGTGCGCATCGACTTCCTCCAGTTCGATGCGGTGCCCCAGCACCTTGACCTGGTTGTCGATCCGCCCGAGGCAATGGAAGCGACCGCCGGCATCGCGCAGCGCCAGGTCGCCGGTCAGGTACCAGCGCTTGCCGCCGAAGACACGGAACCTGCGCTCGGTGAGTTCCGGCATGCCGAGATAGCCCTGGGCCAGCTGCGCCCCGGCCAGCGCCAGTTCGCCGGCGACGCCGTCCGGCAGCATCCGGCCTTCGCCGTCGACGACCGCCGCCTCCGTGCCGGGGAAGGGCATGCCGATGGCCACCACGTCCCGGCCCGGCGTCATCGGCAGCGGATCGTCGATCTCCTGCGCCATGCAGCCCACGGTCGCTTCGGTCGGGCCATAGACATTGAAGATGGCGGAGCCCGGCGCGGCGTCGCGCCAGGCGGAGACGATGGCGGCCGGCAGCGCTTCGCCGCCGAATGCGGTGATGCGCAGGTCGGGCAGGCTGCCAGGCCCGAGCGCCTTCATCTGGCGCAGCATGCCGACCAGCGAGGGCACCGAGTTCCACACGGTGAGCCTGGCCTGCCGCGCATACTTGACCGCATTGAAGGTGGCGGCGGCCGGCAGCACGTGCAGCGCGGCGCCTGCATGCCAGGTCGCGAACATGTTGTGGACCGACACATCGAAGCTCAGCTCCGACACGCCGAGCACCCTGTCGCTCTCGCACAGGCGAAGAACTTCGGTAACGGCTTCCACATAGCAGCGCAAGGCGCCGGCGGAGACCATCACGCCCTTGGGGACGCCGGTCGAGCCTGAAGTGAAAATGATGTAGGCGGTGTCGCCGGCAGCGGCGAAGGCCGGCTCCCGGAGCGGCCCCAGCGCATCCGGCACAGTGCAATCATTCTCGCTGCAGTTCAGGATCACCGGGCAGGCCTGCGCCAGGCGCGGGCCGACCAGCTTCGCGCCGGCGTCGTCGGTGATGATCGCCGACAGCCCGCATTGCGCTGCCAGCGCCAGCATCCGCTCCTCGGGCTGCTTCAGGCCGAAAGGCACATAGGCTGCGCCGGCCCAGCAGGCGCCGAGCGCAGCGACGCAGGCGCCGATGCTGCGCGAGGCGAGGATGCCGATTCGTGGCCGCGTACCGTGCGCGCTCGATACGCCGTTTTCGGCAAGGAGTGCGGCGAGGCGCGCGGCGCGCGCGGCCAGTTCGCCATAGTTCAGCGCCCGGTCCTTGCAGACCAGCGCGATGCTGCTTGGCGCGTCCAACGCGCGCCGATAGACGGCCCAGCCGGGATTGCAGTTCTCGGTCACGGATCGGATCCTCGGGGATTTGCTGCCTGGCAAAGAAGCGGCTTGCATGCCGCTTCGCCTGTTGGCATTCGGCAGCCGCTTGATGATGGGTAAGGTTGCCCACACCGTCAAGGCAGCATGCACGAAAGTTTAAGCTGCATCCATGATTTCGGCCGCAGCGCAGCAGACCCGCCTCGCCTCATGCCGAGGCAATCCCGGTACACCATGGCCGAGCGGGAGCGGCATGATTTGCCGGCGGGAATCGTCGGCGCCTGGTCGTGCCCGCGAGCGGCGGGCGTCACTCGTGCAGCAGGAGGAGAGGCAGGTTGGGCGAATCTGCTTGTCAGCGCCTGTCGGTGGCCTCAGCCCCCGATCGCATCAATCGCCGCCGAATTCATTTTCGAAAGCCTGGGCCAAGCTGGCATCGCCGATGGCCGCGATGGCCTGGCCGGGATGATTGAAGACGCCCGCCACGGTGTCTCCCTTGCGCAGTACGAAGGCGAAACGCCACGTTCCGTCGACCGTTTCCACCAGCGCCGGCGGCAGGGTGAACCATTCGCTTCCTAGGGCGCGCAGCCACTGCCTGAAGCTTTCGATCAGGGCATGCTGTTCGTCGAGCCAGAAACTGGCAAAGCCGGCGAGTCCGTCGTGAGCGTCTAACACATCGTAAGCCATGGTGGATGAAGCGTCATTCGAGTGAAGCCGTTACATTAAGTTACCTGAAGGACACTCACTTTGAGAAAGATCATGCGGGCAACATGGTGACATGGAGGAGGGGGCCAGCCGCCGTGACGCGGCGCCGGCTATCCCTTCATTCAGCGGGTTCGCCGGCATGCCCGCTGCGCGATCAATCGGAACAACCTTGGAGATGCATCATTGCCGATGCGGACAGCAGCGCTGGCAATCGGCGCGCAAGAACTTATCATGCATCTGACGGCGCAAATTGCAATTTCCGTTGGAGTGGCGGTGAACGGCCCGCGGCGATACGGGCGTTATTGTCGAATGCTGTGCGAACCAAGAGGAAAGCATGGAAGTTTTGATCACGGGGGGCGCGGGCTTGCTTGGCGCGCGGCTTGCCAGGCAGTTGCTCGAACGCGGTACGCTGGCTGATGCCGAGGGCAGGCAGGCATCGATTTCGAAGATCACGCTGCTCGATGTGGTGCCTGCCCAAGGCTTCAACGACCGTCGCATCGACCTCGTCACGGGAGATGTCGCCGACGTGGCCACGATCGAACGGGTGCTCACGCCGGCAACCGAATCGGTATTTCACCTCGCGGCCATCGTCAGTGGACAGGCGGAAGCCGAGTTTGATCTCGGCATGCGCATCAACTTCGATGCGACGCGCTTGATCCTCGAGCGCGCCCGCCACAACGGCAACAAGCCGCGCCTGGTCTTCACCTCCTCGGTTGCCGTCTTCGGCGGCGACCTGCCGGCGCAGGTGCCGGATGCCCAGGTCCTGATGCCGCAGAGTTCGTACGGCGCGCAGAAGGCGATGGGCGAATTGCTGGTCACCGACTACAGCCGCAAAGGGTTCATCGACGGCCGCGCGCTGCGCATGCCCACGGTCTGCGTGCGCCCGGGTGCGCCGAACAAGGCGGCCTCGAGCTTTGCCAGCGGGATCATCCGGGAGCCGCTCAACGGCATCGAAGCGGTATGCCCGGTGTCGCCGGACACGCCGATGTGGCTGCTGTCGCCGCGCCGCGCGATCGACAGCCTGATCCATGGCCATGACATCGACGCCGGCGCATTCGGTGGCAGCCGGGCGCTCAGCCTGCCGGGCCTTGCGACGACGGTACGGGAGATGGTCGCGGCGCTCGAACGCGTGGCCGGGGCCGACGTCGTCAAGCGCATCCGCTGGCAGGAAGACCCGGCCATCATCAGGATCGTCAATACCTGGCCGGGCGACTTCATCACGGCGCGCGCCGATGCGATGGGCTTCCAGTGCGATGCCGACTTCGACAGCATCGTCCGCGCCTACATCGAGGATGAACTGGGCGGCAAGACCGCCGCGTGACCGTGCGCCATGCCCATGGATGCCGGCAGACCCGCATCCATGGCGTTCCGCCCATGGAAATTCCGCTCCCCTCAAGGCAAAGCCACCGAAGCACGCGGCTTTTCTCGCTGGGTCTTGCCCGGTTTTGCAGCGCCGTTGTTGCCGGTGTGGATGGCGGTTGCCTTAAGGCGCGAAGCTATGCGCCGGTCCCGGTGCCGTTCGTGCCTGCGGCGGGATGGGGCAGGTCGACGCCCGGGAAAATCTTCACGACGGCCGCATCGTCCTCCGCGCCGAGTCCGGCGGAGGCAGCCATGAGAAACATCTGGTGGGCGGCCGCGGTCAACGGCAGTGGAAAGGCCGCCCGGTGCGCGGCATCGAGCACGATGCGCAGATCCTTGACGAAGATGTTGACCGCCGAGCGCGGCGCATAGTCGCCATCCAGGATGTGCGGCACGCGGTTTTCGAACATCCAGGAGTTGCCGGCGCTTTGGGAGATCACGTCGTAGAGCGTCTGCGGGTCGACCCCGGCCTTGATGCCCCAGGCCATCGCCTCGGCCGCCGCCGCGATGTGCACGCCGGCCAGCAGCTGGTTGATCATCTTGACGCGGGATCCTTGTCCCGCCGTGTCGCCGAGGCGGTAGACGCGCGCCGCGATGGCGTCGAGCACCTGCTGGCAGCGCTCGAAGGCTTGCGCGCTGCCCGAGCCCATGACCGTCAACTCGCCGGTCGCTGCCTTGGCCGCCCCTCCGGAGACGGGCGCATCGATCATGAGCAAGCCCATCTCCTGCAGGCGGGCGCCGAGCTGGGCGGCGTAATCCGGCGCCACCGTCGCGCTGCAGATGACGGCTGCGCCGCGGGGCAAGGCCGCCGCAGCGCCCTCTTTCCCGAAGAGGACGCTCTCGGTCTGCTCGGCATTGACCACGAGGATGACGACCGCCTCGGCATGGCGCGCCATCTCGGCCGGCGACGCAGCCGGCATGCCGCCGGCCTGGGCCAGTTGCTGGAGCGCGGCGTCGTGAACATCGTAGCCATGCACGGTGAAGCCGGCCTTGAGCAGCGATTGCGCCACCCCGCGTCCCATGGACCCCAGGCCGATGACGCCGACGCCGGCAGGCGGGGAAATGGCGGTGCTCATGCTTCGGTTCCTACATCGCGTTCAACGCCTGGCTTCATGATTTACTCCTTGACTGCGCCGGTCATGCCGGACACGTAGGACTCGACGAAGAACGAATACACCACCGCCACCGGCAGCGAGCCCAGCAGGGCGCCTGCCATGAGCGCGCCCCAATGGTAGACATCGCCTTCGACCAGCTCGGTGACGATGCCTACCGGCACCGTCTTCACTTCGGAAGAAGAGATGAAGGTCAGGGCATAGATGAATTCATTCCACGACAGGGTGAAGGCGAAGATCCCGGCCGAGATGAGGCCCGGCACGGCCAGCGGCAGGATCACCTTGGTCAGGATCTGCCAGCGGCTGGCGCCGTCGATCAGTGCGCACTCCTCGAGCTCGTACGGGATGGAGCGGAAATAGCCCATCAGCAGCCAGGTGCAGAACGGCACGAGGAAGGTGGGGTAGGTGAGGATCAGGGCCCAGCGGGTATCGAACAGGCCCAGCTTGAACACGATCTGGGCCAGCGGAATGAACAGGATGGACGGCGGAATCAGGTAGGCCAGGAAAATGGCGAGCCCGACCGGCTTGGATCCCTGAAAGCGCAGGCGCTCGATCGCATAGGCGGCGAACACGCTGGCGGCCAGCGACAGCACGGTGGACAGCACCGACACCAGCATGGTGTTGAAGAGCCATTGCGGATACGGCGTATCGAACAGGAGCTTCTTGAAGTGCGCCAGGGTCGGGGCGATCACCCAGAACGGATTGCCGCTCTGCATGAGCAGTTCCGAGTCCGGCTTGAAGGCGGTGATCGTCATCCAGTAGAACGGGAACAGGAGAACGAAGACGAATATGCCGAGCGGTATGTAAATCGTCACCCAGCGGCGCGGCAGGGATTCGAGATAATCCATGCCCGAGTCCTGTTGCTTTTCCATCATTGACCTCCTTGCTGCCATGCGCGCCGCTGCAGGCCGAAATAGGAAAACATGATGGCGGCGAGCAGGAACGGAACCATCATGGTGGCGAGCGCGGCGCCTTCGCCCAGCGCACCGCCGGGGATCGCGCGCTGGAAGGAGAGCGTCGCCATCAGGTGGGTGGCGTTCATCGGGCCGCCCCGCGTCAGGACATAAATCAGCTGGAAATCGGTAAAGGTGAATAGCACCGAGAACGTCATCACCACTGCGATGATGGGCGAGAGCATCGGCAGCGTCACATAGCGGAACTGCTGCCAGCGGGTCGCGCCGTCGATGGACGCCGCTTCGTACAGCGAGGGCGAGATCGTCTGCAGGCCCGCCAGCAGCGAGATTGCGACGAAGGGAATGCCGCGCCAGACGTTGGCGATGATGGTGGAGATGCGCGCCAGCCAGGGGTCGCCGAGGAAATCGATGTAGTGGTCCATCAGGCCGCCCTTCACCAGCAGCCAGCTGACGACGGAGAACTGCGGATCATAGATCCACCAGAAGGCGAGGGCCGACAAGGCCGTCGGCACGATCCATGGCAGCAGAACGATGGTCCGGAAGAAGGACTTGAAGGGCAGGTTCCTGTTCAGCAGCAGCGCCAGCCACAGGCCCAGGATGAACTTGAAGACGCTCGCGACCACGGTGTAGAAGACCGTGTTGAACAGCGCGAGCAGGGTGAGCGAATCATCGATCAGGAAGCGGTAGTTTTCCAGGCCGACCCATTCGCCGCTGCGGCCGATCTTCGTGTCGGTGAATCCCAGCCAGGTCCCGAGCCCCAGCGGATAGGTCAGGAACAGCAACAGCAGGATCGCGGTCGGCAGCATGAACAGCAGTCCGAGCAGGTTGCGTTGATTCAGGAGGCGATGCATTCTGGTCCTCGATCGGAATCCCCGGCGTCGTGGACGGGGTGTGCGGCGCCTGCTCCCGCTGGGCAGGCGCCGGCCGGTTACGCCTTGTAGTGCCGCTCCGCGCGCTGCTGGGCTCGCTCGGCCGCCTGCTTCGGCGTTTTCGAACCGCTAGCCGCTTCCGCCACCATGTCGACCACGATGTAGTCCGCCATGGCGGCCGCCGACGCCTGGCCGAGCGGTCCGGAATAGCCGTTGTCCAGCATCAGCACGGCCGCATCGCGGTACACCGTATGCTTCGGATCGGCAGTCCAGACCGGGTTGGCCTCGTAAGCCTTGAGCGGCTGGCTGACATAGCCGATGGCCGCCTGCATCCAGGGATTGAACTGGTCGGCTTCCATCATGAACTGGATGTAGGCCTTGGCCGCATTTGGAAACTTCGTGTGCTTGAAGAGCATCATCTGCGTGATCTGCATCAGCTCGGTCGGCTTGCCGACCGGGCCGATCGGGAAATGCGCATGCTGGATGTCCTTCGCCAGTTCCTGGATCTTCGGCTCCTTCGAAGTCTTGGCCGAGTAGTAGACCGAGATGCCGTTGGCCGTGAGGCTGATCTGGCCGTCGATGAAGGCCTTGTTGTTCGACGGGTCCTGCCACGACAGCGTGCCGGGCACGAAGGTCGGGTAGAGCTGCTTCGCATACTCCAGGGCGGCGATGGTTTCCGGCGAGTTGATCACCACCTTGCCTTTCTCATCCACCATCCTGCCGCCGTGCGACCACAGCAGCCAGTGCGCCCAGTTGTTGCCGTCGCCGACGGCCTTGCCCAGCGCAAATCCCGAGGGCGTGCCCTTGGCCTTGAGCGCCTGGCACAGTTTCAGGAAGCCGGCGGTGTCCTTGGGGAAGGTGTCGAAGCCGGCCGCCTTGACATGGCTTTCGCGATACACCATGGCGTTGCCGACCACGCCCATCGGCAGGGCGATCCAGCGGTTGTTCCGCGTGCCGTAGCGCTTGCAGACGTCGTACCAGCCGCCGTATTTCCCGCCGAGGTAATCCGCGAGGTCGGTCAGGTCGACTAGCTTGTCCGGATACTGGTGCGGATCGTCGAACCAGCCGAGAATTAGGTCCGGGCCGCTGCCGATGTTGGCCGCGACCGCCGCCTTGGGCCGGACGTCTTCCCAGCCCTCGCTGTCGATGCGCACCTGGACGCCGGTCTGCTCGGTGAATTTCTTGGTGTTTTCCATCCAGAGGTCTTCGTCGCCCTGCACGAAGCGCTTCCAGCGCAGCAGGCGCAGCGTCGCGCCCGCTTCGGGCTTGTAGCGCAGCTCGGTGGCGGCAAATGCGTTGACACCGATGGCCGACGTCGCCGCAGCAGCCGCCGCGGTCGCCAGGAAATCACGTCTCGTCATGTTCATGTCTTCCACTCCTCCATAGGTATAGCGAACTGCCGGGGCTCCGGCCCTGCAACGATAGCTACCGCTGAACTCAAATCTGGCCTCACTCGCCGAGCAGGCTCTTGCCCGACTCGGCATCGAACACATGCGTGTGCCCGTGTTCAGGGACGAGGTGGATCACGTCGCCTGCCCTGAATTCGTGGCGCTCGCGGAAAATCGCAATCACGTCCGTGCCGCCGACCTTGGCGTATATCTCGGTCTGGGCGCCCGTCGGTTCGACCACCGACACGACCGCGCGCATGCCTTCGCCGGCGCTCCCAAGCCGCAGGTGCTCGGGGCGCACGCCGTAGATGACGGGCTTGCCGCCCAACGGGCCGAGGCGGCTGGCGCGCAGCGGCGCCGGCAAGCGGCTGCCGTCCGCCAGTTCGACCGCGATGTCGCCCCCGTTCAGTACCATCGTCCCCGGCAGGAAGTTCATCGCCGGCGAGCCGATGAAGCCGGCGACGAAGGTATTCACCGGCCGGTCATACAGTTCGAGCGGCTTGCCCTGCTGCTCCACCACGCCGTCGCGCATGACGACGATGCGGTCGCCCATCGTCATCGCCTCGATCTGGTCGTGGGTCACATAAACGGAGGTGGTACGCAGGCGCTGATGCAGTTCCTTGATCTCGGCGCGCATCTGCACCCGCAGCTTGGCGTCGAGGTTGGAAAGCGGCTCGTCGAACAGGAAGACCTGGGGATCGCGCACGATGGCGCGGCCCATGGCGACGCGCTGCCGCTGGCCGCCGGAGAGCTGGCGCGGATAGCGGTCGAGCAGCTGGCCGAGGCCGAGGATGGAGGACGCCTTGTCGACGCGTTCCTTGATGAGGGCTTTGTCGGTCTTGGCCAGCATGAGCGAGAACGCCATGTTGTCGAACACCGTCATATGCGGATAGAGCGCATAGTTCTGGAACACCATGGCGATGTCGCGCTCCTTCGGTTCGACGCTGTTGACCACCCTGCCGCCGATCGAAATCTCGCCGGAGGAGATTTCCTCCAGCCCTGCCAGCATGCGCAGCAGGGTGGACTTGCCGCAACCCGAGGGACCGACCAGCACCGCGAACTGGCCATCCTCGATGTCGATGTCGACGCCTCGGATGACATGGGTGCCGCCGAAGTACTTCTGTATGCCGCGAATCTGAACCGATGCCATTGTCTCGCTCCTGGTTCTTCAGGCGCCGGGTCTGTTGCCCGGGTCTCGTCCGCTGCCGGGAAATCCCGCAGCGGTGTTGTCTTGCCCTCTGCCACATTGAAAAGCGCCGGCGATGCAGCCGCTCTTCGTTCAGTTCGGTTGCTGCCTTCCCTCCACGACCACGTATGCGGGACGGCCCAGGCGCTGCCAGTCGATCAGGTTCTGGGCCGCCTTGCGCCGCAATTCATTCGCCGCGATGTCCGAGTAAAAGGCCGCATGCGGCGTGAGCAGCACGCGCGGATGCCGGACGATCGGCGATTGCGCGTCCGGCGGTTCCATCGGCAGCACGTCCAGCCCGGCGCCGGCAAGCCGCCCGGCATCCAGCGACGCCAGCAAGTGATCGATATTCACCACCGCGCCGCGCGCCGTATTCACCAGCACGCTGGCGGGCGGCATGCGGTCCAGCAGCGAACGATCGACCATGCCGCGGGTTTCCTCGTTCAGCGGCACATGCAGCGACACCGCATCCGACGCTTCGAACAACCGTTCCTTGCTCACCCGCTCGACGTAGGCGGGAAAATCACCGTCGATCAGATACGGATCGCAGGCGATGACCCGCTTGAAGCAATCGCGCGCGACGTGCGCCATGCGCTTGCCGATGCGCCCCAGCCCGAGAATGCCGAGCGTCAGGTCCGAGGTGCGCCGCATCGCGCCGGCGCTGGTGTAATGCCAGACGCCGCGCTTCACGTCGCGGTCATAGAACGCAATGTGGCGCAGCAGCGCCAGCGTCATCGCCAGCGCATGCGTTGCGACTTCACCGACGCCGTAGTCGGGCGAGTTGGCTACCCACACGCCGTAGTCGCGCGCGGCGCGGGTGTCGACCGTGTCGTAGCCGGCGCCATAACGGCTGACAATGCGAATCTCCGGGCGGGCGGCGAACACCCTGGCGCCGACCGGCGCATACTGCACCAGCAGGCCCTGGCATCCGGCCGAGGCGGCGATCACCTCGTCTTCGGTGCGGCACTGCGCGCTGACGACGTCCACGCCCGAGCGCCGATAAAGGGATTGCTCGAGTTCGATGTCCGGGAAATCGTAGTCAGTGATCAAGATCTTCATGTTGATCTTGCTTAATGATTGACCCAAGGAATCTCCGCGCCGCCGTGCCTGGCCGGGCGAGCGAGGCTGAATCATGGCTGGCGTGCGGCATGCGCGGATAGCGGCGCCTAGCCGACTCGCGTTGCATTGCGAGTTCACCGGACGCTCGATCGGAAGACGGCATGAGCGATGTCTGTCATCCGATGCCAAGCTGCTGCATGGCGTGACCATGGTGGCCAACTGACGGTTCGCCGTGCAGCACCGGGCGCTTCATATCACTCACAGGTTCCCTTTCTCAGATGGGCGCAGGGCCGGCATTCGAATCACGGGCGCGGGTTCGAGCTTTGGGTACTCTACTTCACAACCCGAAGTATATGAGGCGGCATGAGCAATCCCATGAGCTACATCAGTCGTGCTTGACAAACCGGCGAGCGCGGTGAAATGCTTGGGCAGGTGCCAAGGTTGCTTCCAGGGCCGTAAGCAGGCCTGAGTGTTCTGATCGGCATGAAACGCGCCATGGGACGCTGGCGCCGTCAACCGACCGGCGCGCCATTTCTGTTCAACTCCACAGCGATTCTCCAGCCATCCGCCATGACGAATCCACTCGACCTCCACGCCTGCCTGCCGCATGATCATGAATCCGCCCTGCTGGTCGGACGTGTATGGAAACCCGGTGTCGGCCCGGTGCTGGTCAAGGTGGAAGAGGGCGAGGTCCTCGACCTCAGCCCGCTGGCAGCGACTTCGGCGGAACTGTTCGAACTCGAAGAATTGCCCGCCCGTCTGCGCTTGGCCCGGGGATTGCGGCGCATCGCGTCGCTAGCGGAGGCGCTGGCCGGTTCCTGGGGAGACGGCCGCGACCTTGATGCACTGCGGTTGCTCGCGCCCTGCGACCTGCAGGCGGTGAAGGCAAGCGGCGTGACCTTCGTCGCCAGCATGCTGGAGCGGGTGATCGAGGAACAGGCGCGCGGCGATGCTTCGCGGGCTGCGGAAGTCAGGCACCTGATTGCCGCCGTCATCGGCGACAACCTCTCCCGGCTGGTGCCCGGCTCGCCCGAAGCGCTGCGGCTGAAGGAGGTGCTGGTCGAGCAAGGCGCCTGGTCTCAATACTTGGAAGTCGGCATCGGCCCCGACGCGGAAATCTTCACCAAGACCCAGCCCATGGCAGCAGTCGGCTCCGGCGCGGAGGTCGGCATCCACCCGAAGTCGGCATGGAACAATCCGGAGCCGGAAATCGTCCTCGCCGTCAGCAGCCGCGGCAATGTCCTCGGCGCGGCGCTGGGAAACGACGTGAATCTGCGTGACTTCGAAGGGCGCAGCGCGCTGTTGCTGGGCAAGGCGAAGGACAACAATGCCTCCTGCGCCATCGGGCCTTTCATTCGCGTCTTCGACGACGGCTTCACCCTCGATGACGTGCGCCGCTGCGACCTGGCGCTCGAGGTGCAGGGACCGGATGGCTTCATCCTGAACGGCCACAGCTCCATGGGCATGATCAGCCGCGATCCGCTCGACCTCGTGGCGCACGCGATGGGCGCCACCCATCAATACCCCGACGGCATGATGCTGTTTCTCGGCACCATGTTCGCGCCGACGCAGGACCGGCATGGCGATGGCTCGGGTTTCACGCACGAGATCGGCGACATCGTATCGATTTCCTCGCCCCGCCTCGGCGCGCTGGTGAACCGTGTCAACCACTGCGACCGCGTTCCGCCCTGGACCTTCGGCGCGGTGGCGCTGATGCGCAGCCTGGCCAAGCGTTAGCGATCTCCCCATGGACAAGGCATTTGACGCGGTCCTGCTGGGCGAGGCGATGATGATGCTGATGGCGGACCGGCCCGGACCCCTCGAACTCGCGGATGCTTTTCTCAAGCGCACCGCCGGCGCCGAAACAAACGTCGCCATCGGGCTGGCCCGGCTCGGCCTGAGGGTTGGGTGGAGCAGCCGCCTGGGCGAGGACTCGATGGGTCGCTACCTGCTGGCGGCGATGCAGCGGGAAGGCATCGATTGTTCCCGCGTGGCACGCGATCCTTCGCGCCCGACCGGCTTCCTGTTCAAGGGGCGTGTGGACGATGGCAGCGATCCGCCGGTGGAGTACCACCGCAAGGGCTCGGCAGCCAGCGCCATGGGGCCGCAGGACCTTGATCCGGGCTGGCTGGCCTCGGCCCGCCACCTGCATGCCACCGGGGTGTTCGCGGCGCTGTCGCCCTCCACGCTGGCGCTGCAGGAGCAATGCATGAAGGCGATGCGCGATGCCGGCAGAACGGTCTCCTTCGATCCGAATCTCCGTCCCTCGCTCTGGCCGAGCGAAGAACGGATGCGCAGCACCATCGACGGCTTGGCTCGCCTGGCCCACTGGGTATTGCCGGGGCTGGAGGAAGGGCGCTTCCTCACCGGCCGCGAGCGGCCGGAGGATGTGGCCGATTATTACCTGGAGCGGGGTGCCCGGGCGGTGGTGGTCAAGCTCGGCAGCAAGGGCGCCTATTTCCATGGCGCCGGCCAGGGGACGGCGTCCTGCGCCGGTCATGTGCCGGCATTTCCGGTGCCGGCGGTTGTGGATACCGTCGGTGCGGGCGACGGATTCGCCGTCGGTGTCATCAGCGCCCTGCTCGAGGGACGCGATCTGCAAGCAGCCGCGCGGCGCGGCGCCTGGATCGGCGCGCGGGCGGTTCAGGTGCGCGGCGATACCGAAGGATTGCCCAGCCGAGCGGAGCTCGATTCGGCCGGACTGTAGCGCCGGCTCAGCCCACGCGCGGGCGCATGGCGAGTGGTTTGCAAAGCCTTTCCGGAAGGGGCAGGCGTCAGGTGAGAAAACCATGCAGACCGGCTGCCGCCGTTGCCGGAGAAACCGGTCTTCTCGAGCCGACCGTTATCCGGATCGACGGAGAAGCACGCAATGGCGCCGCAGTCACTCCTGCAAACAAGATCGGGACTGCTTGCGATGCCCGGGCGTGAGCCATTGAGGCTGCCGTTGCCGGGGCAGCGGCAGTGATGAAGGCAGCCATACACTGCATTTATTTTTGGATCTATGCAATAATGGTCATCGAGAAATGGCCGCACTTTCTGGCGAGGGCGAGGTCATGCGTGGGCTTCGCCATTTCAGCTTCGTCCAAACGCGCGGCGGGACTGGCCGGCCGTTTCGCATGGCCTTTCATGGAGCGGTCTACAATCATCATCGGCGGAGTTCCGCTCCTTACCATCCATTGCCATGAGCGTCGACACCACCATACCCAAACAAATCGTTGAATTGATCAAGACCGAAGCCTGGGGGCCCGGCAGCCACTTGCCAGCCCAGATGCTGGCGGACCGCCTGCGCGTGTCCCGCCAGCCGGTCAATGCGGCGCTTGCCTTGCTGCACGAGAAAGGCCTGCTCACCCGGGAACGCAACCGCGGCTACTTCCTGGCCAAGCCGGTGACCGAACCTTTGTCCGATGTCGTGAGCCGGCTTGGCTTGGCCGAGTCCGATCTGGTTACCCATACCTACTTCCAGATCGCGGAAGACCTGCTCAAGGGAGAGCTGCCGCAGGAATTCTCGGAACAGCTCATTAAGAACCGCTACGGCCTGACCGCCTCTCAGCTCAATGCGGTCCTCAGCCGCATTGCCCGGGAGGGCTGGGCGGAACGCAAGCCCGGCTACGGGTGGACGTTTTCTGCGATGCTCTCCACGCCGGACAGCCTGCTGCAATCCTACCGGCTGAGGCTGGCGCTGGAACCGGCGGCGCTGCTGGAGCCCGGTTACCGGCTCGATCCCAAGGTGCTCGAGCAATGCCGCGCCACGGAGCTCCACCTGCTCAACAACGGCATCATGAGCGCATCCACCGACGAGCTGCACGATCGCGGCGTACGCTTTCACGAGAGCCTGGTGGAGGCATCCGGCAATGCCTTTTTCATCGACACCATCCGCCGCGTCAACCGGGTGCGGCGGCTGTTGTCGTATCGTTCGATGAAGCAGCGCGAGCGCTACCAGGAGCACTGCCGCCAGCATCTGCATATCCTCGACCTGCTGGAACGGGAGAGGAACGAAGAGGCATCCGCTTTCATGCGTGAACACCTGCTGCATACGATGAAATCGCTGTCCAAGATCAAGGACATCCTCAAATCCAAGGGTTGAACCCATTTTCCGCCGACATTCATGAACCTTACCTCCGACATCCGTTCCGCCTTCACCCCGACCGGCAAGCTGCGCGCCTCCATCAATCTCGGCAACCCGATCCTTGCCAATGCGGATGCGGCGGGAAAGCCGTATGGCGTCTCGGTCGATCTGGCCACTGAGTTCGCCAAGCTGCTCGGCGCGGAGCTGGAGCTGGTGGTGGTCGATGCCGCCGGCAAGTCGGTGGATGTGGTCGTGTCGGAGCAGGCGGACATCGGCTTCTTCGCGATCGACCCGGTGCGCGGGGCGGAGATCGCTTTCACGCCGCCCTATGTGCTGATCGAGGGCTTCTACATGGTCAAGGAAGACTCGCCATTGCGCGCCAACGACGAGGTGGACGATGCCGCCAACCGCGTCGTGGTCGGCAAGGGCAGCGCCTATGACTTGTACCTGACGCGCACGCTCAAGCAGGCGCAGATACTGCGCGCGCCGACCTCGCCGGCGGTGGTGGAAACCTATCTCGCGGAAGGCGCGGAAGTCGCGGCGGGCGTCAAGCAGCAGCTGGAGGCGGATGCCCGGCGCCTGGGCGGCTTGCGCCTGCTGAATGAGCGGTTCATGGTGATCCGGCAAGCGATGGGAACGCCGAAGAGCCGCGGCAGCGAAGCGGCCGCATTCCTCAGCCAGTTCGTCGAGGCCATGAAGGCAGACGGATTCGTGGGCGCGGCATTGGCGCGCCATGGCATCCAGGGGGCGTCAGTCGCTCCGGCGGAAACGCACTGAGCATACGCCTGCCGACCTGCGGTATCAGCAGCGGACAGGCATGCAACCGGCGGCACGCAGATCCGTGCCGCCCAAGCAGCATCAATCGATCTTGATGTTGGCCGCCTTGACGACTTGCGCCCAGCGCTTGTTCTCAGCCGCAATGAAGGCGGCGAACTCTTCGGGCGACCCTCCGCCGATCTCATTCCCCGGCCCGGTGATCTTGGCCTTCAGATCGGGAAGCGCCAACGCCGCGTTGAACGATTCGTTCAGCTTCTTCACCACGCCGGGCGCCATGCCTTTCGGCCCGATCAAGCCCAGCCAGTTCGACACGGTCGCCTTCGGATAGCCGAGTTCGGCCATCGTCGGCACATCCGGCAGACTGGGCAGGCGCTTTTCGCTGGTGACGGCCAGCGCGCGGGTCCTGCCTGCCTGGATGGACGGCAGGGCGGCGTAGGTTTGCTCGAACATCATGTCGACTTCACCGGCCAGCAGGGCATTGGAAGCAGGCCCTCCGCCCTTGTAAGGGACCGGCAGCAGCGAAATACCGGCTTGCTGCTTGAACAGCTCTCCACTCAGGTGATGTGCGCCGCCCGGGCCGGCGTTGCCTATGGTCAGCGAGTCGGGCTTGGCCTTGGCTGCCGCCACCACATCTTTCAGGGACTTGAAAGGCTTGTCCGTGCGCGTCACCAGGACCAGCGGCGCCTTCTCGATCAGCAGGATGGGCGTGAAATCCTTGAGCGGATCGAAGTTCACCTTCGGGAAAACAAAGGGATTCACGGCGAGCGGTCCCATGGCGCCAATGCCGAGCGTATAGCCGTCCGCGGCCGCGCGCGAAATGAATTCGTGGCCGATATTGCCGCTCGCGCCAGGCTTGTTGTCGATGATGACCGGCTTGCCCAGCATCTTCGAGACCTCGACGCCAAGCTGGCGCGCGCGGACGTCGTTATTGCCGCCGGCGCTGAAAGACACGACGACGGTAATGGGCTTGGCCGGATAGGCGTCCTGGGCGAGCGCCTGTACGGGAAGAGCCAGAGAAGCCAGTCCCAAGGCGGAAAAGCGGATGAAGGTCCGACGCTGCATGTATGTCTCCAGAAAGGTTTTGCACTTTGATGCAATGAAAAGCACGATTGCATTTTAAAGCGTAGAAAACCAAAAAAGCAAGGGGTTGGTGTTTGTTCGTCTGGCAGATTCAGGAATTGAAGAAATTCAATAAAGCAGCCTCTCCTCAAAGAGGAGCCACGAAGTTCATTCGCCACCGCGTCGCCAACAGTTCGGCTTTCATGCGCCTTGTGAGTCCTTGCCAGTGCGGGCTCGCCCGCGAGTCCTGCACGATGCATTGCGGTCTCCTTCCCAACGGTGGCACCAAGGGATTGAAGATTCTGCGCATTGGCCAGCCGGCATGAACGAGCGGCTTGGGCGACGCGGCAGGGCATGCCGAACAGCGTCTGCACGCGCAGCGGCAGCCGTCATCCCGCTGCCGTCCCGGGCGCTGGGCAGCGGCCAGGATTCCTCCAAGCCCGCCCAACCGCGGCCGGCGCAAGTGATGCAGTTCCCGCGGCTCTTCCGCCCGCGGGACCCTTGTTTTTCGCTGGACCTGCTTGAACAGAAAAGATGCGGCGCTTCCCGCCTGTCGATTGCGCCGGCAGACGCACAGGCGCTGTAATATTGGCTTCCTGAGGCGCTGGCGTTATTGCCCATCGCTTTGGGTGCGCCCTGCATGTCTTCGTTCATCCGCGGAGTCAGGTGATCGGCACGCCGACGCCTGCGCCGAGGCGACCGGCGCATGGGCATTGCAGCGCCTCGGCCGCCGGTGCGGCTCATCATTGCCGCGTTCATGGAGAAAACTATGTATCTTGGTTGCATTGCCGACGACTTCACCGGCGCCACCGATCTGGCGAACAATCTGGTGCGCGCGGGGATGAAAGTGGTGCAGACCATCGGCATTCCGTCGTCGCCGCTGCCGGCCGGGGCGGATGCCGTCGTGGTGGCGCTGAAGTCGCGGACCATCCCGGCGCAGGAAGCGGTCTCGCAGTCATTGGCGGCGGCATCGTGGCTGAAGGCGCAAGGGGCAAGCCAGCTTTATTTCAAGTACTGCTCGACCTTCGATTCGACGGATGCAGGCAATATCGGTCCGGTCACCGAAGCGCTGATGGATTTTCTCGCCACGGATTTCACGATCGCCTGTCCGGCATTCCCGGACAACGGCCGCACCTTGTTCAAGGGACATCTGTTCGTCGGTGACGTCCTGCTCAGCGATTCGGGGATGAAGAACCACCCGCTCACGCCAATGACGGATGCGAACCTGGTCCGCGTTCTGCAACGGCAGTCGGCCCGGAAAGTCGGGCTGATCGATTACGCGACCGTCGCCGCCGGCACCGAAGCGATACAGGCGCGTATCGCCCAGTTGAAGCAGGATGGCGTCGGCATCGCCATCGTCGACGCCATTTCCAATGCCGACCTGATCAAAATGGGCCGTGCATTTGCAGCCTTGCCGCTGGTGACGGCCGGATCCGGCGTTGCCATCGGCCTGCCCCAGAACTGGAACATTGCGGCGAATCCCGAGTCTGCGCTGCTGCCGTCCGCATCCGGCGCAAAAGCGGTGGTGTCGGGCAGCTGCTCGACTGCCTCCAACGCTCAGGTCGCTGATTTCATCGCGCGGGGCTGGCCGGCCATGGCAATCGACCCGCTGCAAGTCGCCGGCGGCGTGGATATGGTTGCCAGGGCATTGGACTGGGCGCGTCCACGGCTGGGCGCGACGCCGGTATTGATCTACGCCACCGCCGAGCCTTCCGCGGTGAAGGCGGTGCAGGCAAAGCTCGGGGTGCAGGAGGCCGGCGAGCTGATCGAGAAGACGCTGTCCGCGATCGCGCTCGGTCTGGTGCAAGGCGGCGTGCGGCAATTGCTGGTGGCCGGCGGCGAGACCTCCGGCGCCTGCGTGCAGGCACTCGACATCAAGACCATGCAGATCGGACCGCAGATCGATCCCGGCGTGCCGTGGTGCTTCGCGCATTCTCTCGCTGCGGACAGCGGTGTTCATATCGCGCTGAAGTCGGGCAACTTCGGCACGGTCGATTTCTTCAGCAAGGCATTCGCGCAGTCATCATGACCGACCATGAACAGCATCTGCGGCAGGAGATCTGCCGCGTGGGCAAAAGCCTGTTCGACCGCGGCTATGCGCATGCGACCGCCGGCAACATCAGCGCCCGGCTGCCGCAGGAGCAGGGCGGCGGTTTTCTGATCACGCCCACCGATGCCTGCCTGGGCTTCCTCGAGCCGCAGCGCATTGCCCGCGTCGGCACCGATGGCGTGCAGGTATCCGGCGACCGCGCCAGCAAGACCCTGGTGCTGCACCGGCGGATCTACGAGGCGGATGCCGACGCCGGATGCGTGATCCATACCCACTCGACGCACCTGGTGCAGCTGACGCTTTCCGGCGTCTGGCAGAGCGATGCGATCCTGCCGCCCATTACGCCTTACTTCGTGATGAAGGTCGGCCGCGTGCCGTTGATCGCTTATCAGCGTCCGGGCAATCCGGCGGTCGGCGACGAGGTGGCGGCAAAGATCGCCGGCATGCGGGATGCCGGTACGCCGATCCGTGCGGTCTTGCTGGAGCGGCTCGGCCCCAACGTCTGGCACCGCGACCCGGCATCCGCCATGGCGACCGTGGAAGAGCTGGAAGAAACCGCGAAACTCTGGCTGCAGGCGCAGCCCAGGCCCGAGCCGCTTTCCCTGTCGGCGATCGACGAATTGCGCCAGCATTTCGGGGCCGTCTGGTGACGCCATCGCATCCTGGACGCGGGCGATGGAGCGGCGTCCCCGGCCTTGCCAAAACCGGCTGATTCGATCTCTTCAATACGCTCTTTCTCGCCGCTACTGAGGGAACAGGGGTTCCCGGCCGTTTGAAAGAACGGCAGACTTTTCTTTGGCTGTTTCTGCCTGCTGAAGCGGGGCCATTTCCGGCGCTCTGCAGCAAGAATCCTTACGTCGAACGCATCTGCCTGTTCGCCGAACGAGCACAGATGTAATTAGTGATGTGGAGTGTGCGTCGGACGGTCGATTTATCCAGTTTTCACATTCGGCGTTTGCTTCGGATTGTACTTTTTCCGTAAAAAAGGCAAAATAGGGCCATGAGTCATCCAAGCCCCATTGCAGCTTCCAGCTTGAACGTTGGTGGCGAGCGTTACGCATTTATTGATTTGCCGTCGCGGTTCGGCGCGCGTGTCCACCAGTTGCCCGTGGTACTGCGCATCCTTCTGGAAAACGTGCTGCGCAATACTTCAGGCGCGGAACAGGACGCGGCCGTCGCAGCCTTGTTCGATTGGCTGGAACGAGGCAGCAGCGAAGCCGAGCTTGCGTTCCAGCCCGGTCGGATCCTGATGCACGACACCACGAGTACGCCGGCCCTGGTCGATGTCGCCGCGATGCGGGACGAGGTGGCGGAAGCGGGCGGAGATCCGTCCATCCTGAATCCGGTGCTGCCGGTCGATGTATCGGTCGATCATTCGCTGGCCGTGGAAGCCTATGGCCGTGCGGACGCCGCCGTCATCAACATGGGCCACGAGATCCGGCGCAATGGGGAACGCTACCGTTTCCTGCGCTGGGCTGCGGGCACGCTCAATCATGTGCGCATCCATCCGCCCGGCACCGGCATCATGCATACCATCAACCTCGAACAGCTGGCGACGGTCGTCACGACGCAGGACCTCGATGGCGTGCGATGGGCGGTTCCGGACACGATGATCGGCACCGACAGCCACACGCCGATGATCAACGGCATCGGCGTCCTGGGATGGGGCGTCGGCGGGCTGGAAGCCGAGACGGTGCTGTTCGGCATGCCCACCATGCTGCGCATCCCGGAAGTGGTCGGCGTCAAGCTGACGGGCCGACTCAGGCCGGGCGTGACGGCGACCGACCTGGCATTGACCGTCACCCACCATCTGCGCGAGCTCGATGTGACCGGTTCGTTCGTCGAATTTTATGGCCCCGGGGTCGGCGGCCTGTCGGCCAGCGAGCGCAGCGTGGTCGCCAACATGGCGCCTGAATATGGCGCCACCACCGGCTTCTTCCCGGTCGATGCCGCCACGGTGGACTATCTCCGCATGACGGGCCGCAGCCAGGCCAGCCTCGAACTGGTGGAGCATTATTGCCGCCGCAACGCGATGTGGTTCGATCCTGCCGCGGAGCCGCGCTACACGCGGACCCTGGAAATCGACCTCGCCGGCATTGCCTGGCATGTGGCCGGGCCGCGCCGCCCGCAAGACTTGCTCAACTATGGCGATACCGCAGCCGCCCTGGCGAAGGTCGGCTTCCAACCGGCGCAGGCAGGCGAGCTGCCGAAGCATCCGGTGGCCATCGCCGCCATTACCAGCTGCACCAATACCTCGGATCCCGGACTGCTCATCGCCGCCGGTCTCCTCGCACGCAAGGCGCGCTCGCTCGGCCTGTCGGTCCCGCAATGGGTCAAGACCTCCCTCGCTCCCGGGTCGCCGGCCGCCGCTTCCTATCTGCGGCGAGCCGGCCTGCTGGATGATCTGTCGGCGGTCGGCTTCGACATCGTCGGTTTCGGCTGCACGACCTGCATCGGCAATCCGGGGCCGCTGACCGAACCCATTCGCCAGGCGCAGGATCGGCATGCCAGCAAAGCGGTCGCCATCCTCTCCGGCAACCGGAATTTTCCCGGGCGCGTGCATCCCGACCTGGAGCTGAGCTTCATCATGTCGCCGGCGCTGGTGATTGCCTTCGGCCTGGCCGGCGATGCGGAACGGGATTTGAGCCGGCAGCCGGTGCAAACGACGGCGGCAGGAAAGCCGGTCTATCTCCATGATCTCTGGCCTCAGCCGGAAGAAGTGCGGGCGCATCTAGCACGCGCACTGGCGGCGGAGGATTTCGGCCGCGATTTCGCGCAGGCCAGCGCCAATCCGCTCTGGCACGACCTGGAAGCGCCAAGCACGCCGCGCTTCCCCTGGAGCGAAACGTCCACCGCATTGCGCCGTCCGCCATTCGCTTCCCGGTCTCAGGGGAGCCAACTGGGCAGTTATACGGCCTGGCCGCTGATGGTGCTCGGCGATGACGTCACGACGGACCATATCTCGCCGGCCAGCGCCATCCCGCCGGACAGCCTGGTGGCCGATTACCTGGTGGCGAGGGGGGAGCAGCGAAACGATCTGAATGTGTTCGCATCGCGCCGCGGCAACTGGGAAGTGATGATGCGAGCCGCATTCCATAACAAGACACTGCGCAATCTGCTTGCGCCGGAAGCGCCGGTGGCGCACACCCTGCATGTGCCGAGCGGGGACGTCTTGCCCATATGGGACGTGGCGGAACGCTATCGCGCCGCCGGCGAGCCGGTGGTGGTGCTGGCGGGCGAACGGTACGGCATGGGCTCATCGCGCGACTGGGCCGCCAAGGGACAGCGGCTGCTTGGCATTCGCGCCGTCCTCGCGGTCAGCTTCGAGCGGATTCACCGCTCCAACCTGATCGGCATGGGGATTCTGCCCTTGATGATGCCGGCGGAGATGCACCCGGCCCGGCTGATGCTGCTCCCCGGCGACCGCGTTCAGGTGGATGTGCCCGCCGATGCGCTTCGTCCACGTGCTTCGGTGCCGGTGCACATCATTCGGAAAAACGGAACGACTGAAACGTTCAGCGTCACGGCGGCCGTGGAGACACAACTCGAATGCGAGTTGCTGCGGCACGGTGGCGTCATTCCCAGCATCCTGCGGAAGACCCTGGCAAACGCCTAACACAGGGCAACCGGGCGGATGACCGCAGACGGCTTCCTGCTGTCATCCGCAGCGGCAGAATCCGGCAAATCCTGCAATTCGGGCAGCGGACTTCGCTACTTCTCCGGCATGGCGGAAGAGTGATGGCTTGTGATCAGCCACTGCGATCCATCCCAGGCATAGGAGTACGTGTATCGGGCCGGAACGACTGCGCCCGTTCTCCCGAAGGTGAACGTGTACAACCCGGCGTCCACTGCCGAATTGCACCCCAGGTAAATCCTGCGCGAGTCGATTTTTCCCGACGGGCGGTCGGCGAGGAATTTGCGGAAGTAATCGTCCCTCTCCCCTGAGGTGAGACGCGGCTGGTTCGAGACGGTAGGCAGGAGAATCGCCTGCTCGGCGTAGTTCGCCGTCACCTTCCTCGGGTCTCCAGTCAGCAGGGACTGGTTCCATCGATCGAACAATGCAGCAATTTCCTGTTCCGAAGTTTTCTTGCATCCGTCTGCGCTGGATGCTTGCAAGCCCTGTTTCCCGGCACATCCGGAAAGCGCCAGGGTCAGAAAAATCGCGCCGGCTAGTTTCATGATGGAACTCCTGCGGTCGGATGTGGCGGCTAATGCAGGCTCGCCCTTGGCAAGGCACGCTGAGCACCGATTAACCGGGAGGCGGCGTCGTTAGAAAAAGCGGCAACGACCATACAAAAATAGTCGACCAGTGGAAGAATGCAAAATGAATATGCATCCGAGCGGGCCTTGGCTGTTCGCGTCTGCCGTTTGGCAAGCGCCGGCCGGATCGGCGCGGATCGAACCTGGCTGCCGGGTGTGGCGGTACGTCAAGGCATGCAGTGCGAATCGCCCCCTATACTTCGGGAAGATGCTTGCGACATGTGCCCTTCCTGATAATCCCCCGCGCTTAGGAGAAGCTGCTATGGAACGCCAAATTCTTTCTCCGCAGGAAATTCAACAGTACGTGCAGGTCCGGGTGAACCAGCTGCGTGAAGTGCAGGAGGACGATGCGCATGTATCCGTTCCCTTGCCCGAACCGCGGTCGGCGGGTATCGACGGCTGCAACTGGACCATGCAGATACCGGGCGAGGAAAAGGCCTACAGGCTGGACATCCGCTATATCGTCGAAGAGGCGCAGAAGAGAGTCAATCTTCCCTGAAGGAGGCGGCCCAGGGTAGCCCGGTATCCACGGCCGAGAGGATTCGCAGCGCCTGCGACCTGCCACCGCGAGTCTCTGCTTCCACCGATCGGCATGCTGAAGGAGGGGAGCTTCAACCGATGGCGCCTCCCCGGTGTCAGATCATGCGGCAACGAGTTCAAAACCCTTCAAGCACGATCTTGCCCCGCGCACGGCCGCTTTCGATGAGCGCATGAGCGCGGCGAAGGTTTTCGGCGGTAATGCGTCCAAAGTGTTCGCCCACCGTGGTGCGAAGCGTGCCGGCGTCGACCAGGTCGGCGATCCGATCGAGAATCTCGTGCTGCCGCACCATGTCCGGCGTCTCGAAGAGGGAGCGGGTAAACATCAGTTCCCAGTGCAGCGAGATTGCCTTGCGCTTGAGCGGCATCGCATCCAGCGTGGCCGGATCATCGATGATGCCGAACCGGCCCTGCGGGGCAAGCGCTTCGACGATTTGCGCAAAATGCTTGTCCGTCTGCGTGAGGCTGGCGACGTAACGCACCTGAGACACACCGATGTCCTGCAAGCCGTCCAGCAACGGCCGCGAATGGTCGATGACATCATGCGCGCCCAGTTCCCGCGCCCAGGCCTGCGTTTCCGGGCGCGAAGCCGTCGCGATGACGCGCAAGCGGGTCAGGCGGCGCGCCAGCTGCGTGAGTATCGAGCCGACGCCGCCAGCCGCCCCGATGATCAGGAGGGCCTCGCCCTCGCCGCCGCCTTCCGCCACGCCGAGGCGGTCGAAAAGCAGTTCCCAGGCGGTGAGCGAAGTCAGCGGCAGCGCGGCGGCATGGGCATCGGTCAACGACACCGGCTTGCGGCCGGCGATGCGCTCATCCACCAATCCGTATTCCGCATAGGCGCCGGGCCGCGCGATCGAGCCGGCGTAAAACACGTCGTCGCCGGGTTTGTACAGGGCGACGTCGTGGCCGACGGCCTCCACCGTGCCGACAGCATCCCAGCCCAGCACGCGCGGCCCATCGGTCGGCGACCCCTTGCGCACCTTGGTGTCGACCGGATTGACCGCAATCGCCCGGATCCTGACGAGCAAATCCCGCGGTCCCGGCTCGGGCTTGGGAAGTTCCGCGTCGTAGAGGGAGTTTGGGTTCTCGGCCGGGAGACCATGCTGCGTATAGACGATAGCTTTCATTTCGAGCTCCAGTCAGTGGGAAATCGGCAGGCACGAAAACGGGTTCATGCCTGGCATATGGACCGTATTCTCCACGCTGAAAATTCCATGAAAAACCGGGAAAATGGAGCAACACCTTCACTCTGATAATGAAAATGATCCGGATCGACGACCTCCAGCTTTTCGTGCGCACCGCGGCGCTGGGCAGCTTCTCCAACGCTGCCCGGGAGGCCGACCTGCTGCCGGGACAGGTCAGTGCGGCGATTCAGCGGCTGGAACGCGAACTGGAGATACGGCTCTTTGCCCGCTCTACCCGCAGCCTGAAACTCACGGCGGAAGGCGAGCAGTACCTCCCTTATGCGCAAAAAGTCCTGTCCACCCTCAGCGAAGGAAAAGACTGCCTGCAAGGCGAACGCCGGGAGCTTCGGGGCACGTTGAAGATTTCAGCCCCGTCGGACCTCGGCCGCAACGTGCTGCTGCCGTGGCTGACGGCGTTTCGCGAAGCGCATCCGAAGCTCGTGCTGAAGTTGTCGCTGTCGGACCACGTCACGGACGTGTTCCGGGACCCGGTCGACCTTGCCCTCCGCTATGGCCTGGTCGAACATGCGCGCTATGTGGCATTGCCGCTGGCGGAAAGCAACCGGCGCGTGCTCGTGGCTTCGCCGGATTACCTGGAGCGCCATGGCAGGCCGTCCTCGCTCGACGAACTGGCCATGCACAAGAGCCTGCTCTTCGTGCTGGATGGCCGGGTGTACGACAGGTGGGTTTTTCCGGTCGGCGCCGCGCGCAGACAGGTCACGGTCAAGGGGGAACTGCTTTGCGACGACGCGGACGTCGCTCGGCGCTGGGCGGTCGAAGGGCTCGGCATTGCCTATAAATCCTGGCTCGACGTTTGCCGCGACGTCACGAGTGGACGGCTGGAGATCGTCATGCCGGAGCAGTTGGGCGAACCGGTGCCGCTGCATCTCGTATGTCCGCATCGCCGACAATTCTCTCCCGCTGTGCGATACCTGCATGCCGAGCTCAGGGAGCGAATCGCGCCGCTGCTGGCCGAGTTGAGGCACTACACGAAATTCGACGAACATGGTGCGCTGGAACCGTCCCACGAGCCAAACTGACCATTGCCTGCAATACGGATCCATGCGGTATGTCTGCACGGTTAATCAGCCGGCATGCGAAGAGCCGATGAGCGTTTCGAGTAGAATCGGGCGAGCGCAAGCGCCTTTCGCCGCATCGTCTTTAACATGGCTGGCGCGCGGGCTGCTGCGCCCATGACGGATGCGGCGTTATCTCGGTTCGGACAAAGGCATGAAGGGCAGCCCGCGCCAGCGTCCGCTCTCGATCGCAGGCTTGACCCGTTTCTCCACTTCCAAGGAGTCGACCGCAATGGCTTATGCATATGTCGTTGGCCAGATAACGATTAAAGATGAGACCAAGTGGGCCCGGTATCGGGATCAGGTGCCCGCCACAATCGCGCCGTGGGATGCGGAAATCGTCTTCCGCGGCAAGCAGGCCGCCGTCCTGGCGGGCGCGAATCCGCATCCGGATATTGTCGTCATCCGGTTTCCCAGCATGCGCGCGGCCGACGAGTGGCATGCCTCCTCCCAGTACCAGGCGCTCATTCCGCTGCGACAGGAAGCTGCCGATGTGGTGCTGACTGCGTACGAAGCCTAGGCGGCCGACCCGCGGCTCGGGTAAGGAATCTTCCCTGTGCGACCGCTGGCGCAGTGGCACGGCGGCCACTCAAGCAGCCGTGCGCCTCCCGGGCTGAAAATCAGCACGCCCGCGCAGGATCACCCTGGCCGTTGTCCGGGACGCGGCAACCGGAATGGCGGCGTCAGGTGTCGATGAGGCAATGGCGTTTTCTCGTGCGACAATCCCGCTCCTTTTGCGTTTTCAAAATGAGGTTCATCGATGGCGCACGCACCGAGGCGGCGCAGGCTCCTGCAGGCAGCCGCCTTTGCTTCTCTCGCAGCCGGCGCTGGATGGGCTGGCAGCATGCCGCAGGAACCGGTCGCCATGACACGGCTGGAAGAGTTGGAGAAGGCATTCGGCGGACGGCTGGGGTTGTTCGCGCTCGATACCGGCAGCGGCGCCAGCCTCGGTTACCGCGATGCCGAACGCTTTCCGCTCTGCAGCACCTTCAAGGTGATGGCGGCGGCGGCGCTGCTTCGCGCAAGCGAACGCCGCCCCGGATTGCTGGCGCAGCGGGTGCACTACCGGCAAAGCGATCTGGTTGAATACTCGCCGCTCACGGAAGGCCATGTCGACGATGGCATGACGGTTGCAGCGCTGTGCGCGGCAGCCATCCAGTACAGCGACAATACCGCCGCCAACCTGCTGTTGCAGGTGCTGGGCGGCCCGGACGAGGTCACTGCATTCACCCGTTCCATCGGCGACGCGCGGTTTCGGCTCGACCGGTGGGAAACCGCGCTCAACAGCGCGATCCCGGGCGACCCGCGCGATACCTCCACGCCTGCCGCCATGGCAACCAGCCTGCAGCGCCTAGTCTTGGGCGAGGCATTGGCGCCGGCTCAGCGCAGTCTGCTGCGCGACTGGCTGCGCGGGAACACGACCGGGGCGGCGCGCATCCAGGCAGCCCTGCCGGCTCGATGGATCATCGGCGACAAGACCGGCACGGGCTCATACGGCACGGCGAACGATGTCGCCGTGTTGTGGCCGCTCCGGCGCGCTCCTATCGTCCTTGCCATCTACAGCACCCATCCGCAGGAAGACGCCAAGGGCCGCAGCGACATCGTCGCGGCGGCCGCCCGCATCGCCGTCGACTGGATGGGATGATCGGCGCCGAACCAAGGCATGTCGCTCCAGCTGCCCGGAAGGCGCTGCGCCGGTTTCCCGGCCTGACCCGGTCCGGCAGAGAGCTGTTCGAATGCAATTCGGTCAGCCAACTGCTGTCACGGTTCGCCGATCCTCGAAATCGGTCAATCTCGACGTGCTCGACATGGTCTTGTCCAACGCGCAGTCGTCGATCCGGGCGCGACAGGGAAACAGCCGGCCGTAGCGCGGGCGGCGCGAGCGGCGGTCACTGCCGGGGATGGCGCGTCGCAAGCATTGCTGCCGTGCGGGGGAGTGGCGGACCGGGCATTGGCATTCCAAACCTTGATCTACACTTACATTAAGCGCACGCGCCTGAACTCAGGCGGAAACTTGGTATCGGCATTAAAAATGCAAACAGGGAAGCGCCTCGTTCCATGGAGAAAGGCAGATGAACCATGCCTTAGTCAACGATCCGGACCGCCTTGGTACCTTGCGTGCTCTCCATCTGCTTGATACGCCAGCCGAATCGTTTTTCGACGAAATCGCGCGTTTTGCAGCCCACCTCGCGGGCACGCCGATCGCCACCGTCACTCTGATTGACGAGCAGCGGCAGTGGTTCAAGGCCCGCGTGGGCCTGGAACTGCCCGAGACGCCGCTGGCCATGGCGATCTGTCTCTATACGATCATGTCTTCCGGCATTTATGTCGTCGAGGACACCATGAAGGATCCCACGCACAGCAGCAATCCCCTGGTGACAGGCAGCCCCTACCTGCGTGCGTACGCCGGCGTGCCGCTGCGGATGGAAAACGGCCATGTCATCGGTGCCCTGGCCGTGATGGACACGCGGCCGCGCCGGTTCAGGTCCAGCGTTCTGGAAGGGCTGGTAATGCTGGCGCAGCAGGTGGTGATGCACATTACTCTGCGCCAGCAAAAGCTGGAATTGGAGCTGCAGACGCGCCGCTTGCGCGAAGCGCAGCGCATCGCCGATATTGGCAGTTGGGAACTCGACCTGACGACGCATACTTTCCAGATCTCGGAGCAGGTGTACCGCATCTACGGCGTTTGGCATGCAGAGCCTCAAGCGCCGCTGATTCCGCTGGACCGGTATCTGGACTACGTCCACCCAGACGACTTGGCGTCGGTGCAGCGGGCGCTGGAAGATGCGCGCAGCGGCGTGCGGCCGATGGACATCGTGCATCGCATCGTGCTTGCCGATGGCAGCGTGCGCCATGTGCGCCAGCATGCGGAGCTGATCCGGAGCCTGGACCAGCATCTGGCCCTGGCCGGCACCGTTCACCACGTCACTGAGTTGATTGAAAAGCAGGCGAAGCGGGAGTTGCTGGAAGAGTGCATCGAGCGGGTCAGCGATACGGTCATGATCACCGAGGCATCGCCGCTGGACGAGCCCGGGCCGAGAATCGTATTCGTGAACAAGGCGTTTGAAAACACCACCGGATACCGGCGCGATGAAGTGCTGGGACGCTCACCCCGTTTTCTGCAGGGGCCCGGCACGCAGCGCTGCGAACTCGATCGCGTGGGAAATGCGTTGCGACACTGCCTGCCGGTACAGTCGGAGCTCATCAATTACACCAAGCGGGGAAAGCCATTCTGGGCGCAGCTGGACATTGCGCCCGTGGCAGTCCGCTCAGAAACGCCCACGCATTTCGTTTCGGTGCAGCGCGACGTCACGCGCCGCAAGGAAGATGAGCATTACATCAGGCAGCTCGCGTTCTATGATGCGCTGACCGGCCTGCCCAACCGCAGGCTCCTGATGGACCGTCTGGCGCACGCGCTGCAGATCGCGTTGCGCCATGCCCAGTCCGGCGCCGTCATGTTCATCGACCTGGACAACTTCAAGACGTTGAACGATACGATGGGGCATGACAAGGGCGATATCCTGCTGACCCTGGTGGCGCAGCGGCTCCAGCGCTTCGTGCGCAAGAGCAATACCGTCGCGCGCTTCGGCGGAGACGAGTTCGTCATCCTGCTGGAAGACCTCGATCCCCAATCCGACATGGCGGCCACCCAGGCGCGCATCCTCGGCGAAAAGATTCTCGGTGCGTTTCAAGTGCCCTTCGACGTGGCTGGCTACAGGCATAGCTGCACGCCCAGCATCGGGGTGGCGCTCTTCAACGGCGAGCCGGTCGGCCCGGATGAAATCCTCAAGCGCGCCGACGTCGCCATGTACGAGGCGAAGGCGAGCGGCCGCAACGGCCTGCGCTTTTTCGACAAGGGCATGCAATGCCGGGTCAACAAGCGCGCCGCACTCGACCGCGACTTTCGCAAGGCGCTGCAGGCCGGCGAATTCGTGCTGCATTATCAACCTCAGGTCGACCAGTCGGGCCAGATGATCGGCGTCGAAGCGCTGGTGCGCTGGCGCCATCCGCATCGCGGCTTGCTTTATCCCTCGGAATTCATGTGGATCGCCGAAGACAGCAACCTGATCGTCGAGCTCGGAGACTGGGTGCTGGGACAGGCTTGCCGGCAGATGGCGCTCTGGCAGCGCCGCGCGGGCAGGCCGGTGCCAGGCATCTCGGTAAACGTCAGCGCGCGGCAGTTCCATCATCCGGAGTTTTTGCCACGCACGATCGATGTGCTGCGGGCGGCCGGCGTCGACCCTCGGTCGCTCAAGTTGGAGCTGACGGAAAGCACGCTGGTGGATCGGATCGATGACACGGTGGCCAAGATGGATACGCTGAAAAGCTGGGGCGTCAGGTTTTCGCTGGATGACTTTGGCACCGGTTATTCATCGCTGGCGTACCTGAAGCGGCTGCCGATCGACGAGGTGAAGATCGACCGTTCCTTCATACAGGATATCCTGTGCAACCAGGACGATGCAGCAATATCGCAGACGATCATTTCCCTGTGCCAGATCCTCGGCTTGAATGTCATGGCGGAAGGCATTGAAAACGAGAGCCAGCGCGACCTGCTGGCGAAGCAGGGCTGCAAATACTATCAAGGCTACCTGATGGGCCGGCCGGTGCCGCCGGAGCTTCTGTAGGAGTCCATCGGGCCTGTGCAAGCAGCGGCACCCAGCATCGTCTCAATGACCAAGGGATGGACGTCATTGTTCCGACAGCACGACAGAACCTGTCTGACGTGAACGTTATTGCAGCACAACGGAGGCTTGCAGGCTAAGCCGCATCTTCATGAGGCGCAAACGTGGAACTGCGAATCTCGCGCTCGCTGCGGCTGATTTGCAGGTCAACACGCGTCAGCAAGCCGGCGGCCAATGGTGCGGACAGTATCTTGAACGTGTCCACATCCAGCCGGGTTCGGTTGGGCAGCTTCAGCACGGGCAGGTCTTCCGACAAGCTTCCGAGATAGGCCCAGCGGTCGACCACATGCACCTGATGCAGCCGGCCATCGTTTTCGACGACACCGATCGGCCCTTCATAAGGCCATGCATATTGATCGAGCTGCCTCAAGGCTTTCAGCACGCGGCGCCTGTGCGCCAGGGGCGTTTCCAACCCGACGCAGGCGCCGCGGCAATGGCCGAGCTGATGGGCGAAACATGCGCGCCCGAGCGTTGTCTTCTCGATGCCGAGCAGCGAAGGGCAAAGCCCATGACGCTTGATCTGCGCCCGCCATCCCGCTTCCGCCGTCCTGCGTGAAGCGAAAAGACCATGAACGCGATCGCGGCCGGCGTCTTCATAATCGACCACGTGTGGCTGCAGGCTTCCTTTGGGGAGATATAACGCATAAGCCGGTGCCGCAGACTTCAGCAACACGTTGTATGGTGGTTGCCACTTCTTGATGAGCTGCGATTCAAGGAGCAATGCGCCAATCTCGCCCGCTGTGCGGATGAAATCGACGCGCCGCGTCGCGCGCAACAAGGCGCGTTCCTGCGGCGTGCGCAGATGCGCCTGCACGCGGGCGCGGATGTTGACGCTTTTTCCGATATAGAGAGGGGTGCCTCGCGCGTCGAGAAAGCGGTAGACGCCCGCGCTTGCCGGCAAGGCTTCCAGGCTTGCGGGATCGATACTGCGGATGGAAGCGGTCAATGCCGTGTCTTGCGATGCAGGGCGCGGGATCAAGAGACCGATCGAGCTGATCCGTACGTGCATTATCTGGTTTCTGTTGCCATATATGCCATGGCATGGCTGCCGGCATAAAAAAGTTGCCTCGAAGGCGGAAAGCGTGATCTGACTTCGAGGCGAATCCTGGCCAATGGTTCATCGCGATGCGGCAGGAGAAGCGATTCTTGCCTCGATTTGAATGCGCGACAAGATCGATAACGGCGCCGTTCATGCGTGCGCTGGGGATGCCGCGGCGATCAGCACGTTGGACAAGCTCGCCCGCAGACTTCGCCGCCCGGTACCAAGGTTCAGATACGCGGCCTGAACCGGGCCGCTGCCGCGTCGTGATCAGGCTTGCGGCTTGCGGCGTGCGGCAAGGACGGCGAAAGCGAAATCGCGCCAGGTCACTATTCAACCGAATGACGCCGCTGCGGCCGGCACCCGTCACATCCGCTGTCGTCCCTTGGGCAACAGCACGGCGGCCAGTCCCAGCAAGGGCAGATAGGCAATGGTCTGATACACGAACCCGATGCTGGTCCGGTCGGCGAACAGGCCCAGCACCGCCGCACCGAGGCCGCCCATGCCGAAGGCGAAGCCGAAAAACAGCCCGGAGACCGTGCCTACCTTTCCCGGCATCAGTTCCTGGGCATAGACCAGGATGGCGGAAAAGGCCGAGGACAGCACCAGGCCGATCATGATGGTCAATGCCGTGGTCCAGAACAGGTTTGCATGGGGCAGCAGCAGCGCAAAGGGTGCCACCCCGAGGATCGAGATCCAGATCACCGGCTTGCGGCCGATGCGGTCGCCGACCGGTCCGCCGAGCACCGTGCCCACGGCCGATGCGAACAGGAAGTAGAACAGGTGCATCTGTGCGTTCTGCACGCTCAAGCCGAAGTGCTCCATCAGATAGAACGTGTAGAAGCTGCTCAGTCCGGCCATGTAGAAATACTTGGAAAAGATCAGCACCAGCAGGACCGCGATGGCGCCGATCACCACCTTGCGCGGGTAGGGCGACGCGGCTGCCTGTTTGCGGCCGGCAGGCTGGCCGGCATGGTGCCGCGCATACCAGCGGCTCACCTGGAGCAGCAGGCCGACGCCGAGCAGGGCGACCAGCCCGAACCAGGCCACGCTGCGCTGGCCGTGCGGCACGATCACGGCCGCCGCCAGCAGCGGCCCGATGGCGGTGCCGAGGTTGCCGCCCACCTGGAACATCGACTGGGCGAAGCCATGCTGGCCACCCGACGCCAGGCGGGCGATGCGCGACGACTCCGGATGGAAGATGGACGATCCGATGCCGATGCAGGCGGCCGCCAGCAGCACGATGCCCAAGCTGGGCGCCATGGACAGAAGCAGCAGGCCGACCAGCGTGGAGAGCATGCCGAAAGGCAGCGAGTAGGGCCGCGGCCGGCGGTCGGTGATCAGGCCGACCATCGGCTGCAGCAGGGAGGCGGTGAGCTGATAGGTCAAGGTGATGAGGCCGACCTGGGCAAAGCTCAGCGACAGCCCGGTTTTCAGGATGGGATACAGCGCCAGTATCAACGACTGCATCATGTCGTTGACCATGTGGGCGCAGCTGATGGCGCCCAGGATGCCGAACGTCGGTTTCGCTTTCTGGGCGCCGGCAGCGGGAACCGCGGCGATGTCGGGAGCGCTGGCGCTGGCGGCGCTTGCCTTGGCTGAAGTGTTCATGCGGGAATTCCGGGGTTTGTGCAGCCGGTCTCGGGAAATGGACTGCCCGGGCCGGCACGTGCTAGAAAAGATTGAATTATGCGATGATGCGGCATGCCTGTCTTGCGGCATTCGACCATTAATCTTTGAGAAAAAGACATGGGAACCCAGCCCAGACCGAAGGCGCTTTCCGAGGCGCTCCAGGAAATCGAGGGCGCCTCGTCGCCCGTGACCGGCCGCCCGACCGACTACCCCGCAGGCTGGCACATCAAGCCGCATGCGCATTCCAAGCATCAGCTGATCTATGCCGTGCGCGGCGTGATGGTCGTGAAAGCCGAAGCCGGGCAATGGGTCGTGCCGCCGACCCGCGCCATCTGGATGGCGGCCGGCATGACGCACGAGATCCGATGCGTTGGCGAAGTGCACATGCGCAGCCTGTTCGTCGCCCCCGGCGCTGCGCGCACGCTATTGGCGGGAACGCAGGCGGTCGCCATACCGCCGCTGCTGCGCGAACTCATCCGGGCGGCGATGGAAGTGCCGCAGCCCTATGAGGCGGCCAGCCGGGACGGCCGCCTCATGCGCCTGATCCTCGATGAGCTGCACGTCCTGCCGGTGCTTCCCCTGCATCTGCAAACGCCGTCCGATCCGCGGCTGCTCCGGATCTGCGAATCGCTGCAGCAGCGTCTGGACGACGCTTCCACCCTGTCCGATTGGGCCAGGAGCCTGGCAGTGGACGTCAAGACCATCCAGCGCCTGTTCGTGAAGCAGACCGGCATGACCTTCGGACAATGGCGGCAGCAGGCGCGGCTGTTGCGCGCCCTGGAACTGCTGGCCACCGGTGAAAAGGTCATCGATGTCGCCCTGGCGCTCGGCTACGACAGTCCCAGCGCCTTCTCCACCATGTTCCGCAAGCAGTTCGGCCAGACCCCGAGCCAGTTCTTCGCGCAAGGATGATGCAGCGGCCGTTCCGGCCGAGTCGAAAGCCGCCTCGCGCGGATTTCGGATTTCTTTTCGCCGGTCAGCGCAGCAGGGCCAGATTGTCTTGCAGGCGCGGCTGCAGCAGGTCCCGCAGCTCAGGGCTGAGCAGGCCTTCGACCCGGGTGAAGCCGGCGCCAATCCGGTCGAGCAGGGCGTCCAGGTGCGCGCTCGCCTCATCCAGGGTTTTGAAGCCGAAGCGAATCGCATCCGCCAGCGCCGCTTCTCGGGAAATATCGAACCGCCCCATCGACAGCTGCATGGTCAGCGCGCGTGGGGCTTCGACGGGATTGGGCACGACGTCGAAGGCCGGCGCCAACCGCCAGCGGTTCTCCTGCGCGTGGTACATGGCCGCATGGTTCCGCGGGTGGTCGTCGTCATTGCCGGCCACGGCATTGAACACCATGCGGTCAAAGAGCTCGACGCGGTCCGCAAGAGGCGCGCCGATGCGCTTGAGCTCTTCCGCCAGGCGCGGATAGCTCCAGCGCGCCGATTCTTCGGGGCCGATGAACGGGTACTCGGTCTGCAGCAGGGAAGCGCCGCTTACCGCCATAAAACGCCGCTTGCCCAGGCGGTCGAAGCGCAGCACCCGCACCACGGAAAGACCGTCGCCGAGCGCGTGATGCACCGTTTCCGCAAAATTCAGCCCGCAAGCCCGTCCCCACTGCTGGGCAACGTGCTCCAGCAACGGGATGTCGGCCGCGTCCGTGGGCAAAAAAGGCTTCACCAGCCAGTAGCGGTCCGCATCCTGTATCGTGGTCTTCGGGCGCGCGCCGCCCAGGCTTGGCGTGGCTACCAGGCGCTGCCGCAGACGGGCGTCCAGCGCCGGCCGGCGTTCGAAGAGGGCGATCAGCTCGCGGCTCAGGGCCTCCAGCATGGGCAGGCGCGGACTCGACAGCGCGGCCACCGATGGTGTGGCCGACGGCCCCACCGCCAGGGCCCCCCAGCGGTCGACATTGCCGGCCAGCGCCAGATAGCGGGAATCGTGCGCATCCGCCGGCAGATTGTGCTGGCGCTGCAACAACATCTTGCCCCAGGCGTCCGGGCAAGCGTCGCGCAGGACATCATGCAGCCCGCGGTAGCGCCGCGCTTCCCAGTCCCTGCCGGGGAGATAGGGCAGGTTGACCGGATCGATCGTCCAGGCATGGCCTGCCGCCTCATAACTCGGCGCGTACCTGAACCGGCCGATCTCGGACTCGCCATCCAGCTTGTAGCGGCCCACCGTGACCCAATCGCCGGTGTCCGGCCGCTGCAGGTAGACGTAGAGCGGCTTAGAAGTCATCGTCATCCTCCGCGACCGCATGCTGCCGCCTCGCCCGGCTGCGGCCCGTCGGCGCCCACAGTTCCGGCGGCAGGGCCGGCACGACCAGGTCCAGCAGACCGAGCACGTAGAGCGCGGAGAAATACAGCCCGATGCCAGGGCGGCTGTCACCGCTTTCCAGCCGGCGCAAGGTGTTGTCCGAAATTCCCATCCTTTCGCACAAGTCCGCCCTGCGCATCTGCTGGACGAGACGCTGGTTCCTGATGCAGCCGCCCCACTGACGCAAGCGCTCCTGCACCAAGGTTGGCACGGCATCATGCGGCAAGATTTTTTTCGGCATAAAAACCCTCCATAGAATGATTATTATAACGATTAAGTCTCATTCTATGGAGTTTTATGAAGCTTTAATTATGCTATAGATTGAGCGTTATTGAGGATAAAATGAAATCTATGGCGGATTCAGATGAGGTTCCCGAAGTGCCTCGATCTGCAAAACAGCCGTCGTCAAGGATTCGCTTGCTTGATCTGGTCAAGCCCCCGGGACAGACCACGATTCTTGGCTGCCTGCCGTGGAAAGCGGCGCGGCGCCGAACCTGCCTCCGGTGAGATGGTGTCCGCAGGCAGGCTCTTACCCCGGCCGAGCAAAGCGTTTTCGGGCATCTTGCACCCGGGCCCTGATCACGCAGTCTTCCGCATGATCATTGATCAGCCCCATTGCCTGCATGAAGGCATAGACGGTCGTCGGCCCGACGAACTTCCAGCCCTGCTTCTTCAATTCCTTGGAAAGCGCCACCGATTCCGGCGAGGTTGTCACGGTCTGCGGGCGTGGCAGCGATGCCGCATCGGGTTCAAATCGCCATAGGAAGGCTGCCAGCGATCCTTCGCGCCCGACCAGCTCCTGGGCACGCTGGGCGTTGTTGATCACGGCTTCAATCTTCCCGCGGTGCCGAATGATTCCCTCGTCCTGAAGCAGGCGGTCGACATCGCGCTGCGTGAAGCGAGCGATCCGGTCGAAGTCGAAGCGATGAAACGCCTTCCGGAAATTCTCGCGCTTGGCAAGAATGGTGCGCCAGCTCAAGCCGGACTGGAAAGCTTCCAGGCTCAATTTCTCGAACAGGCGCTGATCATCGCCCACTGGAAAACCCCATTCAATGTCGTGATAGGCGAGAAACTCCGGCGCCGCGCTGCACCACTGGCAGCGCAGCTTGCCGTCGGGACCTGTAATGGTGGTACTCATGGTGGGTTATAGCCTTTCCTCAGTAAGCAATGCAGGGCCTGCAGGGTTGGCCGCAGTGCAGCAGCATGCAGGCGCCCCGGCCATGGAAACGTCCGACACGGGCGCGCGCTGGAAGCCACGATGCAGAAGGCGCAGGCAACGGCAAGGAAGATTGCCCACAAAGCGACCGCGAAAATGCCTTCTCCACCGAGGCCGACAGCGACGCCCGCATGCGGTTGAATGCCGGCAATTGTGCCTGCAAAGGCAGGAAGACGCTCAAGGGCGAGAGAAACCGAGACCTGCAACCCGTCGCCCCCAAACCAGGCCATCACCGCGAAAGCCTGGGCGCAAGCGCGCAACCGGCGGGCGGCCGCCGGTCCACGAGTCCGCGGCAAAAGCGCGGAAGGCGCCTACACCAGCACAACGCGATTCGGATCGAAGCCGCCGTTCTCGGCCGCGCCGTTTCGCATCCGGTAGCCAAGCGGATTGCAGACGACTTGGCACTTGCCGATGCGGTAATCGAGGCTATCGTGGGTATGGCCGTGGATCCAGACGTCCGCCATGGCGGCCAGATCATCCAGGTTGGATGCGAAAGCCGCGGAAGAGGATGCATTCTCATACGGCGCGACGATGGACGTCTTCGAGGGAGCCATATGCGTCAGCACTACCGTCCGGCCAGAGAAGGGTTGCAGCAGCTTCTTTCTCAGCCAGGCTTTCTGCTGCTCATGGAGACGTATCGTGTCCGTCGGATCCAGGAACCCGTCATCGGCGATCCGGACTTTGATGCGGCGGTAATCGTTCATGACTGCACGTGCCTCATTCAGGCAGGCATCGCGGCGCCCGGCACCGAAAAGACGAAAGTCGGTCCACAGGGTGCAGCCGAGGAAGCGCACATCACCGATCACGACTTCATCACGATTCAAATAGCGAACGTTCGGATGCCGGGCGCAGGCTTCACCGATTGCCCGATCCGTCTCGTCGACGGCGCCGCCGTACATCTCGTGGTTGCCGCTCACATACAGAACGGGCAAGCCCGGAAACCGCGCGGCTGCCCAGCCGGGAGCGTGAGCGCCGGCATGGATGTCTCCCGCCAGCAGGACGGCATCGGGCCGGCTGGCGGCTAAGTCGAAGCGAAGGGCATCTTCGCCCCAGACTTCAAGGTGAAGATCCGACAGCACTAGCAGACGCACGGCGTTCCTTGCGCGTGATTGACTGCATGAGCAGACCGCGCAAACACGGCCAAAGTTTTCGAGCGGGCTTCCTCAGGCGATCACGACGATGGGCTCATGCCTGCACTGCACGCGGCGCAGCTCAGCCTGGGGACATCGCCTGGGCCAGCTCCGACCGCACCAGCGAGGTATCGTAGAAGGTCGTCATCTTTCTGATTTTTGTCCGGTCTGGCGTAAATTCGAACAGTGACATCCCGCCGAACTCGATCGTCTTGTCATTGTTGAGCAGCCACCGATAGCGGGAATGGATGGCGATCGTGATGTCGCCATTCAATGCCTGAAATACGTTCTGGACCTCAACCGTTGATCTCTTGACATTCTCGAACAGCCATTCGTGATAAGGCCTGACCTTGCAGGTACCCCTTAACGGCGTTTCGATGACGGCATCCGGCGCAAACATCGACAGAATCGCATCCAGGTTGCGCTCCTTTACCGCTATGCGGTATTTCAGGCTCAAATCGAACGCATACATAATCGTTTTTAATCCAAAAAATCCGGTGGGTTGCGCGCACCCGCGATCGGTGAAAGGCCGAGAGACTTGGGCAAACGGCGTGAGCCAAGCAGATGCTGGCGTTGCAAGCGCAGGCTTTCCTAAACAGCAATAACTTGGCTGAAACGAGCCGTGAGAAAACCGAAAACGATAGCGTTGTTTGTGCGCAAAGTCAAAACCGGCTAATCACGTGAACCGATGACCGGCTCACCAACTCGGCCACGCCGGAGCATCAGCGCCTCACCCATCCGTCAGCGCCGCCTCCAGGCGCATCCGATTCCTCCAGATGGGTGACGGCCAGCTCGGCGATGAAGTTGCGCAGCGCAAGCACGCGCTGGCTGCCCTTGAGGTCGCGGTGATAGACCAGCCAGAGCCCGTTCGAAGGAAGCGCGATCGGCACCGGGATGCGCGCCAGCGCCGGGTCGCGGTCGGCGACGAAGCAGGGAAGCAGGCCAATCCCGAGACCCGCGCGTATCGCGGTGTACTGCGCCTGCATGCTGTTGCAGGCAAACAGCGGGCGCTTGCCGCCGAAGGCGCTGGCAATCCAGCGCGCCACCGGCAGGTTCGCGGCGGCCTCGTCCCAGGACACATAGTCCATCTCCTGCCAGGCGGCGGCCTTGGCGCTCACGCTCTCGACGGCGCGCCTTTCGCCATACATGGCGAAGCGCAGGTCCCCGATCCGGTTGGCGACATAGTCGCCGGCATCGTCATCTTCGCTCGGCGGCACCACGCGCAGCGCCAGGTCGGCTTCCCGCCTCGTCAGATTCGCACGCACCAGCGCGACCACGATCTCGACCTGCAGGCGCGGATAGGCCGAGTGGAATTGCGGCAGGTTGGGTACCACCAGGTGCAGCGCCAGCATTTCGGTGGTCGCCAGCCGTACCTGTCCCGACATCTGCCGCTGCGCTGCCTGGGCGGCGCTGCGCTCGGTAGCCATGACCGCCTGTTCGACCTGCTCGGTGCGGCTGAACAGCGCGCTGCCGTCATCCGTCATCGCGTAGCCGGTCTGGTGCCGCACGAACAAGGTGTTGCCCAGCTTTTTTTCGAGCGACGCAATATGGCGCGATACCGTCGATGGACTGGTGTCCAGGGACGCTGCCGCGCCGGTCAGCCCGCCATGCCGGGCCACGGCGAGAAAATACTTGAGGTCATTCCAGTCGAAGTCCGAGTTTTTCATTTATGGAAAATGATTTGCCGTCCAGATTGTTTTTATTCTAATTCAGAAAAACTAGACTGCTTCCCATCATCTCCAGGAGGCATGTCATGAAAGCGTGGGCAATCTATTCGAGGCTGGTGCTGACCACCGTATGTTGGGCAGCCGTGTTCCATGTCGCCAAATTCACCGTGGCGGCCGCTTCTCCGGCCGCGGTCGTCGCGTGGCGCTTCATGCTGGCGGCGGCCATTCTCGTGCCGGTGGTCTGGTACCGTGAGCGGCTGCCCTGGCAGGCATTGCGCCGCAATGCGCTTCCGCTGCTGGCCATGTCGGCGATCGGCATTTTCGGCTTCAACATCGCCACCTTCTACGGCCTGCGCTCGACGTCGGCCACCAACGCCGCGATGATCATGGCGCTGAATCCGGCCATGACAGCGGTGCTGGCGGCACTGGTTGGCAGAGAGCGGGTATCGAGACATCAGATCGCCGGGCTGGTGCTCGGCATCGCCGGCGTCATGGTGGTGGTGAGCCATGGTTCGTGGCAGGCGATCGCCACGCTCTCATTCTCCGGCGGCGACTTGCTGATGCTGCTGGCCAGTTTCTGCTGGGCCTGCTATCCCGTGATTCCCAAGCGCTTCATCTCCGGCATGTCGCCGATGCAGATCACCGCTAGCACGATTGCCGGCGGCGCCTTCCTGATGGCGCTGTTCGCATTGCGTGCCGCGCCGGATTTCATGGATGCGCCATCCGGGCCGGTCGTGGCTGGCATTGCCTTCATGGGCGTGTTCGGCACCGTGCTGGCCTACATCTGGTGGAATCAGGGCGTGAAGGCGCTCGGTGCGCCGGCGGTGGCGGGCTTCATCAACCTGGTGCCGATGCTGACCGCCGGTTTCGGCCTGATGCTGGGGCAGCCGGTCTCGTGGGCCCAGGCCTGCGGCGCGATCCTGGTCGTCACCGGCGTACTCTATCCGTCGCTCGCTCCGGCGCTTCGCCTGCGATGGGCGGCGCCGGCGAAATCATGGTCGCGCGGCTGAGAAGGGCGATGTCAGGCGGCCTTCCAGGGTTCTGCGGAAAAGGTGAAGCGCTCGGCGTCGCGCCGCCACACGACGCCGTCCTTGCTCACCGCCAGCCACCAGGTCTGCATGAACCGGTCGGGGCTGGGCTTGGCAAAGGCGCGCGGCGTCAGCAGGGCCACATTCCAGCCGGGTTCGGGATCGCGCACCGACTGATAGACGATGCCGCCGATCCCGGCCTCCCGTGCAATCGCGGCAAACCGTTGCGTTGCCCGGTAATCGGCCGGATGCATCCACGCCGCGGCATCGGCGGAGAAGGGCGGCTGGCGCAGGTCGACGACCCGGGTGTCGAACAAGGCCTTGAACCCGGTATGGGACACCGGGTCGAGGTGATCCAGGCCGTCGGCATCCTGCAGGAACTTCCAGCGCCAGTAGCCGAGTTCGGCGCAAGCCGTGCGGATCGTCTCGGCGCCGTAAAAAACGCCGGGATCGAATTCGCCCCGGAAGCGGGAGCCGCCTCGTCCTGGCCAATAGCGAAAGGGGGTGGCAAGCAGATAGTGCAAGCGCGCCAGGTCATCCGGCAATGCCGGCTTGCTGGATTCCAGCAGACTTTCGAGGATGTCCTGTTCGTTCGGCGTATCGACGATCTTCATGGTCGAAGCGACGTGCTGCGACTCCACCAGGCGCCAGGCGTCCGCCGACCAGAGCGCCGCGCTAGACGAGACCGCGATGGGCGTCCAGGTATTGCGTGACACGTACCAGGCCCTCCGTGTTGGCGATGAGATCGATCGGCCGGCCGTTCAAGCCGCGATTATTGCTTTCCAGCCATTGGCGCGCCGATGTCTCGTTGCCGACGATGGAGTCCAGCGAGCGGAAAACGCGTACGAAAAGCAGCGCGAACTCCCACTCCTTGCGGGTGCTGTCGAGCCGATACTCGCCGGCATACAACCGGGTGATCGTCGAAGCGCTCACGCCCAATATCCGGGCCAGCAGGGTGCGGGAAAGCGCGAGGCGGTCGGCTGCACGGGTGACGGCCTTGCTGAGCACGGCGGCTTGCTCTGCTGGCGTCGGAACGGGCTGCTGAGTAACTTTCATGGCGGCTCCTGGCTTTCTATGGAAAATTTATACCATAAAAATTGCTGTTGCAAGAGTTATCCCGCCAAGGCGATGCTACTGAGGCCATTGGCGTCGAAATCAGGGAGGAAGGCGTCATGGTCGATCCGCCGCGCTGGCGTCAGGGAGGACGTCGATCGGTTTGCGCGATTCACGGTGAAGCAGCAGAAGCCCGCCTTCGACCCTCGGGCAAGGGGGCCGGCGGGCTTGCTCCTGGCTGGGAGCCAGGGCTTGAAATGGCGGGCCCGGACGTGGAGGTAAACATGGGCGATCAAGCGGCAACGGTACCCGGTTTATGTGCCGGTTGCCGGACGGCGCCTGCCATGTTTAGCCCTGCATCGACCCGCGAAGCCGGTTTCAGGCGCCAGCGCCCTGCCTGATTCGAATCCGCTCCGGTGCCTTCCAGGAGGCGCCACGTCCGGCCATCGATGTTCGCGCATGGAGCACCCGACGGTGCGGTGCTCGCGATGCATTACTACTTGCCGCGATGCCGCCCGGACGTCGAGCGTTTGGATGACTGTCTGACCGGTCCCCGACTATAGCTTGAAGCCATTGATTTCCCTGGCCAGGTGAGACGCCTGGTCGCGCAAGGCTTGCGCCGCGGCGGCGGCCTGCTCGACCAGCGCCGCGTTCTGCTGGGTTGCCTTGTCCATCTCGCTCACCGCCTGGTTGACCTGCACGATGCCGTTGCTCTGTTCGGCGCTGGCCAGTTCGATCTCATGCATGACCTCGGACACCTTTTTCACGCTGGCGACGATCTGCTCCATGGTCTGTCCCGCCCGGTCGACCAGCTTGCTGCCATCCTCCACCTTGCCGACCGAGGTCTCGATCAATTGCTTGATTTCCTTGGCAGCGGCGGCCGAACGCTGGGCCAGTCCGCGCACCTCGGTGGCCACCACGGCGAAACCCTTGCCCTGTTCTCCGGCGCGTGCGGCTTCCACCGCGGCATTGAGCGCAAGGATATTGGTCTGGAAGGCAATGCCATCGATGACGGAGATGATCTCGGCGATCTGCTGGGAGCCCGCCTTGATCGCGTCCATGGTCGCAACCACATCGTGAACGACGGCGCCGCCCTGCATGGCGATGGTGGACGCGTCCGCCGCGAGCCGGGTCGCTTGCTGCGCGTTGTCGGCATTCTGACGCACCGTCTGCGTCAGCTGCTCCATGGTCGAAGCGGTCTCTTCCAGCGAGGCGGCTTGCTGCTCGGTGCGCGATGACAGGTCGAGGTTGCCGACAGCGATCTCGTCGGATGCGGTCTGGATCGTGTCGCTGGCTTGCTTGATGTTGGTGACCAGGTCGGTCAGCTTGTCTTCCATCTGGCCCAGGGAGTTGATGAGCGCGCCAAATTCATCATGCCGATCGCTTTCGAAATCCTGGCTCAGGTCGCCGGCGCTCACCGTATCGGCGATTCGCGTGGCGTCGCGCATGCCCGCCATGACCGCGGCGATGATCCACCAGGCCATGGATGCGCCCACCAGCAGAGCCAGGATGACGGCGGCGATGGTCTCCATGCGCGATTCTTCATATCGCTGCTGCGACTTGCCGAATTCCGCCTGGCTGACGTCCAGCTGGAGCGCGACGAGCGCTTCCAGATCCTTGCGCGCGGGCGCGTAATGCCGAGCGAGCTGGTTGCGCGCGATATCGGATGCCTGATCGAAGTCGCCTGCGCGCAGCGCCGCGATCGCCGGCTCCAGGCCGTCGCGCAAAAACTGGCCCCGGCTTTGCTCGAAATGCGCGGCGAGCGATTTCTCTTCCGTGGTCAGATAAGTCGCCATGTAGGCTTTCCACTGGCTATCGATTGCTGCGCGCCGCGAAGCCACGCCGTCGATCTGTCCCTGGCTGTACTTGGCATCACGGCTCAGGGCAGCCATCGCGATCGCGCGCTGGTTGTGTTCCATCATTCCCTGGACCGCATTGAGCTGGCCGAGTGACACGACCCGGTCCTCGTACAGCGTCTTGACGGCAGCATTGGTGGTGCTCAGGTTGTAGATGCCCTGGACGCCAACGAATACAGTGGCGAGGCAGAGGAAGCTCGTGACCGCCACGAGCTTGGTTTTGATGGAGAGGCGTTGGAACATGGGTTTCAAGAAGAGTGGAAGGGCGCAGGGGAGCGGCAGATCGAGTTGCTTTCCAGCAATTATAGCGATCTTCTCCAGACGCGTATCTTCTTAGCGGTATTCGCGCACAGAATCCCCATTTGGGTGCATGAAATGGCGCCTGGCTGCAACAGCCTGTCAACCGGCACAACGCCACCGCATCCGGATGCGGACCGCCCACGAGCCAAGTTCAACAGCAATCCGCTGGCGTGTCGCATCTTCCTCATGCAACTCGATAGGTCCTGATCCGCACTTCGTCTTCTCACCCGCGTCCGGGCGACACAGTGCTTGCCCTGCGTGTCCCTGCGATGCCGCGAGAGCCGGCGCGAGGCGCTGCGCCGGCGGCAGGAGGGTCTCCGCCGATCAGTTGGTCTTGATGTTCGCCGCCTTCGCCACGCCGCGCCACAACGCCGTTTCCTGGCCGAGGGCGGCCTTGAACTGCGCCGACGTCATCGAATAGGTTTCCGCGCCTTCATTGGTCAGGCGTTTTTTGATCGCTTCGCTGGCCGAGATTTCGTTGATGTAGCCATTGAGCCTGGCCACGATGGGTTCCGGCGTGCCGGCCGGCGCAACGATGCCCCACCAGGTGGAGATGTTGAAATCCTTCAGGCCGGCCTCGGCGGCGGTCGGGGTATTCGGATAACCGGCCATGCGCTTGGTGTCGGTCACCGCCACCAAGTCCACCTGGCCGGACTTCACGTATTGCTGGATGGTCGGCACCGTCGAGAAGAAAACATCGATGCGCCCGGCCAGCAGGTCGAGCGTGGCCGGGCCGCTGCCCTTGTAGGGCACGTGGCTCAGGACCGCGCCGGTCTTTTGCGCGAACAGTTCGCCCGCCATGTGGTTGATGCCGCCCACGCCGGATGAGCAGTAGGACAGCCCTTCGGGGCGTGCCTTCGAGGCGGCGACGATCTGCTCCAGGGTTGCCGTGCCGAGCCCCTTGCGGGTGACGACCATCAGCGGGCCCCGCCCTATCATCGCAACCGGCGCAAAATCCTTCACCGCATCGTACGAAGGCTTCGGTTCCGCCGCCACATGAGTGACGAAAGTGGAGGTGACGAACAGCAGCGTATGGCCATCGGCGGGAGACGAGGCCACCTGCTTGGCCGCGATCGCGCCGCCGGCGCCGCCCCGGTTGTCGACCACGACCGGCTTGCCGAGCCGCTGCGACAGGCCGACCGCCATCTCGCGCGCGATGGAATCGGTGCCGCCGCCGGGGGCGAACGGCACGACCAGCGTGACCGGCCGATTGGGATAATTCTGGGCGAGGGCGGCGCCGGGAAGGACGAGGGCGGCGAACGGGCCGCACAGCGCCGAGGCGGCAAGCGCCTGGCGCAGGAATTGACGACGAGTCATCGTGGGGGTCTCCTTCGAAGAATTCGGTGCGGCGTCGGACCGAGCCCGCGCCCTGCATTGTTTTTTGCCCGCCCATTATCGGCATTGAAATGGTGCATGTACAATGCAAAGAGTTTTGCAATTGATGCGTCTGGCACATGAATTTCGATCTCGGCGACCTGCGCGCCTTCACCGCCGTCGTCGACCATGGCGGTTTCGCCGCCGCCGCCGGCAAGCTCAACCTGTCCCAGCCGGCATTGTCGCGCCGGGTCGAGAAGCTGGAGGAGGCGCTGGGCGTCAAGCTGTTCGAGCGCACCACGCGCCGCGTCGAGCTGACGCCGGTCGGGCGCCATTTCATCCATCGCGCGCGGCACGTGCTCAATGAGGTCGAAGGCGCGCTGGTCGGCGTCCAGGAACTGGCCGACCGTCTCGCCGGCGAGGTGACCATCGCCGCCATCCCTTCCGCCGTGCGCTATTTCCTGCCCAGCGTGATCGCCGCCTACCATCGGCGCTTTCCCGGCATCCGCATCCGGATTCGCGATGTGCGCGCCACCGAGGTGCTGACCGCCGTGGCGAAATCCGACGCCGATTTCGGGCTCACCTATGTCGGCACCCAGGAGCCGGATCTGGAATTCCTTGCCGTGTTCGACGAGCAGTTCGTGCTGGCCTGCGGCCGAGCCCACCCGCTGGCGGGCAGGGAAAGGGTGACGTGGCGGGAGCTCGCCGACCATGATTACATCGCCGAGGCGCCCGGCAGCGCCAACCGCACCCTGATCGACCTGGCGCTGGCCAAGGCGGCGATCCGGCCGAAATGGTTTTGCGAGGTGCAGCATGTGCCCGCGCTGGTGAACCTGGTGGAGGCCGGGCTTGGCGTCGGCGTGGTGCCGCGGCTGTCGATGCCGATTGGCGAGCATCCCGCCTTGGCCAGCGTGCCGATCGCCGAGCCGGAGCTGACGCGCACGCTCGGTCTCATCCGCCGCCGGGCGCGGCCGCTGGCGCCCGCCGCACAGCATTTCTACGATCTGCTGCTGGAGTCGCTGCGCAATAATTCGCCGCTGGCCGCAGCGTAGCGGGTGGCGCGCGGCGCGCCGATCTATGCGTGCAGCGGATTAATCAGAAGATTCTTTGCATTTGTCTTGGCCTCGCCGCGCCCCGATAATCGGCTCCCGGATGGCGGTCCTCGTGCGGCCGCCGAACAGGCAAATCGGAGAATGGAACCCTCATGAAAATCGTCATTCTGCCGGGCGACGGCATCGGCCCGGAAACCATGGACGTCACCGTCGGCGTGCTGGCCGCCGTCGACAGGCGTTTCGGCCTCGGGCTGGAACTGCAGCATGACATCGCCGGCCTGGACAGCCTGAAGCGGCACGGCGCCACCGTCACCCCGGCCCTGCTGGAAAAGGTCAAGGCGGCCGACGGCCTGGTGCTCGGCCCGATGTCGACCTTCGAGATGAAGGACGAGTCCAGGGGCGAGATCAATCCGTCGAAGTTCTTCCGCAAGAGCCTGGACCTGTTCGCCAACATCCGTCCGTCGCGTACCTATGACGGCCTGCCCACCAAGGTCAATCCCTTCGACCTGATCGTGGTGCGCGAAAACACGGAAGGCTTCTACGCCGATCGGAACATGGAGCAGGGCAACGGCGAGCTGCTGGTGACGAAGGACGTGGTCATCTCCATGCGCCGCATCACCCGCGAATGCTGCCTGCGCATCGCCGAATCGGCCTTCGCGCTGGCGGCTACCCGCAAGAAGCATGTCTCCATCGTGCACAAGGCGAACGTGCTGAAGATCGGCGACGGCATGTTCATGGCATGCTGCCGCGAAATCGCCAGCCGTTATCCGGATGTCGTCGTGGACGACTACATCGTCGACGCGATGATGGCGCATGCGGTGCGCGCGCCGCAGAAATTCGATGTCATCGTCACCACCAACATGTTCGGCGACATCCTGTCCGACCTGACGGCGGAGCTGTCGGGCAGCCTCGGCATGGGCGCTTCGCTCAATGCCGGCACCGAGCATGCCATGGCGCAGGCATCGCACGGCAGCGCGCCCGACATCGCCGGCCGCAACGTCGCCAATCCCTTCTCGCTGGTGCTGTCGGCGGGCATGCTGCTGAACTGGTTCGGCCAGCGGCGGGGCGGCCGGAAGTTTGTCGACGCCTACGAGGCCATCGAACGCGGCGTGGCGGAGGCCATCGCTGCCGGGGAAGCCACGCGCGACGTCGGCGGCAGGCTCGGCACCCGGGAAACCGGCGCGGCGCTGATCGAGCGCCTTGCTCGATAGCAGTCAGGCGCTGCGCCGGTCGCCGCCGTTGCCGGTGGCGGCAAGCAAATCCTCGAACGCCCGGCCATAGGGCGATTGCGTCGGCCACAGCATTCCGATGCGCCGCTTCGGCGACTCCCCGCCGACGGCGATGCCGACCACGCCCGGCGGCAGCGGCGCTGCCCGTGACCAGTCGGGCACCAGCGACACCCCCAGTCCGCAGCCGACCAGGGCCACGATGCCGTCCAGCGCATCCAGCTCGAAGCGCTGCTTGGGCTGTATCCCGTGCTGCTGCAGGAACTGGTCCGCCGGCGAGCCGCCCCAGTTGCGGCGGTCGTAGCGGATCAGCGGCATCTCCGCCAGCAGCTGCAAGGGATCGCGGCCGGCAAGGCTGCGCGGCGCCAGCACGATCAGCGGTTCCTCCCGCAGGGTGCGCCAGGTCAGGGATTTCGGAATGGCGAAGGGCGGCGCCACCATCACCGCCGCATCCAGCTTGTCATGCAGTACCTGATGGTAGAGGTCGCGCGAGACGCCGACCTCGATATAGGCGTCGACGCCGGGATGGCGCTCCACCAGGGCCGACAGCATGGGCGGCAGCAAGCCGGTGGCCGCGGTGGAGATGGCGCCCAGCCGCAGGCCGCCCACCATCCCTTCACCCAGCGTGGCGGCATGCAGCTCGCGCACTTCCTGCTGGAACTGGCGGGCCCGGGCGAGCAGCCGGGCGCCGCTCTCGGTGAGGCGCACCGTGCGCCCCGAGCGCACGATCAGCCGGGTGGAAAAGTCCCGTTCCAGCACATGGATGCGCTGGGCCAGCGCGGTCGGCGTCAGGTTCAGGCGGCGCGACGCTTCCGCCATCGAGCCGCATTCGGCGATGGCGACGAAACTGTCGATGTAGCTGGTTTCCATGGCGGTCTCCGGGAATGAACTTTTTGTTCTGTTTGAAGCTACAAAAATAAAATTGTGCGGGTATTGCTTCAGCTTGACAATGAGACTTGTCCAATAATCAAGGCGGCTTTCCGATTCCGCTGAAGCCGTCCACTCCAGAGGAGACATGCGATGGGCGTCGAACCGATTCCAATGCAAGCCGAGGTCATCCAGGCGCTGGCCAACGTGACCACCGCCACCCTCACCACCGTGCTGCTCAAGAAAGGGCTGCGCAATGTCTGGATGCGCGGCGCCATGCCGCTCAAGCCGGGCCAGCCGCGCATCATCGGCCGCGCCTTCACCCTGCGCTTCGTGCCGGCGCGGGAAGACCTGGCGACGCCGGCCTCCTGGGGCGCGCCGATCTCCACCCGGGCGGCAATCGAAGCCATGCCCGAGGGCTGCATTGCGGTGGTCGATGCCATGGGCGTGGCCGATGCCGGCATCTTCGGCGACATCCTGTGCGCGCGCATGGAGAAGCGCGGCGTGGCGGCCCTGGTGACGGACGGCGTGGTGCGCGACGTGGCCGGCGTGCTCGGCACCGGCTTGCCGGTCTGGTGCCAGGGCGTGGCGGCGCCGCCCTCGGTGGCAGGCCTGACCTTCGTCGGCTGGCAGGAACCGATCGGCTGCGGCGGCGTGGCGGTGTTCCCGAATGATGTGGTGGTGATCGATACCGACGGCGCAGTGCTGATTCCCGCCGCCATGCTGGACGAGGTGGTCGCCATGGCGGTGGAGCAGGAAAGGCTGGAGGCCTGGATCATGGAACAGGTCAACGCCGGCCAGAAATTGCCGGGCCTGTATCCGCCGGACGCGGAGAACAAGGCGCGCTACGAAGCATGGGCACGCGATCGGCGCTGATGCCTGCGGGATACATGCGGAAAACCGGAAAGCGCAGGCGCAAGCCATGACGATGGACCCCGCCGAGACCCGCATCGACACCGCCGCCGGCGCGGCGGCGGCGAGCCCGCTTGCCGCGCCGCGCCGCCTGCGTCGCCTGCTGTCGCTGGACGACTTCGAACCTGCCGCCAGGCGCCACCTGCCGCGGCCGGTGTTCGGCTACATGGTGGCCGCCGCCGAAACTCGCCGCTCGCTGCATGCCAACCGCAGCGCCTTCGCCGATTACGAATTCCTGCCCCGGGTGCTGGTGGACGTCTCGGGCCGCACCCAGGAAACCAATCTGTTCGGCCAGCGCTACGCCTCGCCGTTCGGTCTGGCGCCGCTGGGGCTGAGTGCGCTGTCGACCTATCGCGGCGATCTCGTCATGGCGGCCGCGGCGGCGCGGGCGGGCGTGCCGATGATCATGAGCGGCTCCTCGCTGATCCCGATGGAGCAGGTGGCCGCCCAGGCGCCGGATGCGTGGTTTCAAGCCTATCTTCCGGGCGACGAGGCGGGCATCGAGGCCTTGATCGATCGGGTGATCCGGGCCGGCTTCCGCACCCTGGTGCTGACGGTGGATACGCAGGTGCCGCCGAATCCCGAGAACACCGCCCGCATGGGCTTCTCGGCGCCGCTGCGGCCGAGCGCGCGCCTGGCCTGGGATGGATTGATTCGTCCGCGCTGGTTGTTCGGCACCTTCCTGCGCACGCTGCTGCTGCACGGCCTGCCGCATTTCGAGAACAACTACGCCACCCGCGGCGCGCCCATCCTCTCCGGCTCGGTGCTGCGCGACTTTTCCGAGCGCGGCCATCTAAGCTGGCGGCATTTCGCGCAGGTAAGAAAGCAATGGCCGGGCAAGCTGGTGCTCAAGGGCGTCCTGCGCGTCGAGGATGCCTGCATTGCGCGGGACGCCGGCGCCGACGGCATCATCGTCTCCAACCATGGCGGCCGCCAGCTCGACGGCGCGATCGCGCCGCTGCGGATGCTGCCGGACATCGCCAATGCCTGTGCCGACCTGCCGGTGATGCTGGACGGCGGCGTCAGGCGCGGCACCGATGTGCTGAAGGCTTTGGCGCTGGGCGCGCGCATGGTGTTCGTCGGCCGGCCGTTCGGCTATGCCGCCGCGATCGGCGGCGAGGCGGGAGTGCGCCATGCGATCGGCCTGCTGGCGAAGGAGGTGTCGCGCGACATGGCGATGCTGGGCTTGCGCTCGCTGGAGGAAATCCGCGCGGCGGACATCCTGCGCCCGTGCCGGCCGGCAGGGCGGCGCGAAGGGATGACGGAGCATGAAGCGCATGATCCGGCATTGACGCAAGCCGCCGGCGCGGATTGATCGATGTCCTGTTTCATGCTTTCGTTCAATGTTGGGGTTGGATAGCGTATTATCATCCCACGCACAAAAAAGAAGTTGGAAGGAGACAAGTCAGACATGGTTACCACGACCGACCCTCGCCCCGGCTCGCGCGCGCATCCGCGCCGCGGCACGACGCGTCCCCCGGCTGCATCGACCGGACACGGCCCGGCCTGAACGCCGGCGCCGCCGCGCCTTCTTCCCGGCTTCACATCCCTCACGCTTCATTGGTTCGCAGCTTGGTTTGCCACGCATATGCAGCAAAGCAGTTCATCCGATTCATCACGAGAGGAGCAGACATGAAACGCCACTTAATACGCGCCTGGATCGCCATCATGGCGCTGGGCCTGTGCGCTGTCGCGGCAGCGCAGAACATTTCCATCGCCACCGGCGGCACCGGCGGGGTCTACTACCCGCTGGGCGGCGGCCTGGCGCAGGTGCTGTCGAAATACGTGCCCGGCATGCAGGCCACCGCCGAGGTCACCGGCGGCTCGGTGGACAACCTGAAGCTGGTCGGCACCGGCAAGCCCTATGTCGGCTTCTCCATGGCCGACGCGGCGCAGGATGCGATACGGGGCGAGGACAAGTTCAAGTCGGGCAAGGTGCCGGTACGCACCCTGGCGGTGCTGTATCCGAACCGCATGCATCTGGTGACGGTGGAAGGGCGCGGCATCAACAAGCTGGCCGATCTCAAGGGCAAGCACATTTCCACCGGATCGCCGGGCAGCGCCACCGAGGTGATGGCCTTCCGCATCCTGGAAGCGGCCGGCATGGACAAAGACAAGGACGTGAAGCGCGAGCGCCTGTCGGTGGCCGAGTCGGTGAACGCGATCAAGGACAACAAGATCGATGCCTTCTTCTGGGTCGGCGGCCTGCCGACGGCGGCGGTGACTGACCTGGCCAATACCCCGGGCACCAAGATCAAGATGATCGACCATGCCGAGACCGTGCCCGCCATGAACAAGAAGTACGGCAACCTGTATGTCGAGGACACCATCCCGAAGTCAGCCTACAAGGGCATGGACAGCGACAACAAGCAGGCGACGGTGATGAACATCCTGGTCGCCAACGCCAACATGGATGACAAGACCGCCTACAACATCGTCAAGGTCCTGTTCGAGAAGCGCGACGAGATCATCGCGGTGCACAAGGAAGCGGAAAACTTCAAGCTCGAGAACCAGAAGGCGGCCGCCACGCCGGTGCCCTTCCATCCGGGCGCGGCGAAGTATTTCGCCGAAAAAGGCGTGAAGATGAACTGATGTGCAGCCTCGCCGTTCCTGGTTGGGAGCGGCGGACTTGCAGCAGCCGGCGTGCGCCACCGCACGCCGTGGACAGGCTTGGAGAAAGCATCATGAGCGCAGCAAGCGGAGCGGGAACAGGAACGGGATCACCATCGGAAGCGCAGCCGGTCATCAGCGATGAGGCGATGCGCAAGGTGGAGCAGTACATCGAGGAAGAGGAGGGCGCGGCCAACCGCATGCGCGGATGGCTGGGCGGCTTCCTGACCCTGGTGGCGGTGGTGATGTCGCTGTTCCATCTCTACGCCGCCTACGCCATCGTGCCGACCCAGGTGCTGCGGGAGGTCCACGTCGCCTTCGTGCTGTTCCTTTCCTTCCTCATGTTCCCGATAGCGAAGCGCTTCCGCCACCGCATCATGTGGTGGGACTGGCTCGCGGCGGCCCTGTCGGTGGCCATCGTGGTGTACGCCGTCATGGGCGGCGACGACTTCACCGACCGTAACACCGTGCCCGAAACCTGGGACATCGTCTTCGGCACGGCGCTCGTGCTGCTGGTGCTAGAAGCCATGCGCCGCACCACCGGCTGGATCATGCCGGTGGTGACCCTCTGCTTCCTGCTCTATGCGCTGTTCGGCGCCTACCTGCCGCAGCCCTGGACCCACAAGGGTTACGAGATCGGCCGGCTGGTGGGGCAGATGTACATGACGCTGGAAGGCATCTTCGGCGTGGCGGTGGACGTGTCGTCGTCGCTGATCATCCTGTTCACCATCTTCGGCGCCTTCCTGCAGTTCTCCAACGCCGGCAAGTTCTACATCGATTTCTCGTTCTCCGCCATGGGCGGCAAGCCCACCGGCGCCGGGCGCACCGTGGTGCTGGCTTCCTTCCTGCTCGGCGGCCCGTCCGGTTCCGGCGTCGCCACCACCGTCACCCTCGGCTCGGTCGCCTGGCCGATGCTGGCCAAGGTCGGCTACGAGCGCAATGCCGCCGGCGGCCTGCTCGCCGCCGGCGGGCTCGGTGCCATCATCTCGCCGCCGGTGCTGGGCGCGGCCGCCTTCCTGATCGCCGAGTTCCTGAAGATTTCCTACCTCGACGTGCTGCTGATGGCCGCCATTCCGACGGTGCTGTTCTACCTGGCGCTGTTCCTGATGGTGGAAATCGACGCCCGCAAGTACGGCATGAAGGACGTCGCCTTCGACAAGGTGGACTCGGTCTGGAACCTGGCCCGCCGCTACTGGTTTCACTTCGTCTCGCTGATCTCGATCATCGTCTTCATGATGCTCGGCTATTCGCCCATCCTGTCGGTATTCTGGGCGACGATCGTCACCTTCCTGGTCAGCTTCCTGCGCGCCGACTCCACCCTCCTGCCGCGCGACCTGCTGCGCGGCGGCGGGTTCTGGCGCAAGCTGGCGCAATCCAAGCTGGTGAAGGCGCTCGAAGCCGGTTCCACCGGCATGCTGAACGTGGGCACCACCTGCGCCGGCGCCGGCCTCATCGTCGGCGTGGTCACGCTCACCGGCCTCGGCCTCAAGTTCAGCTCCATCGTGATCAACTACGCCGGCGGCTCGCTGCTGCTGACCACCATCTACACGGCGCTGGTGGTGTGGATCGTCGGCCTGGCGGTGCCGGTGACGGCCAGCTACATCATCTGCGCGGTGATCGCCGCGCCGGCCCTCACCAAGCTCGGCGTGCCGGACTTTGCCGCCCACATGTTCATCTTCTATTATGCGGTGCTGTCCGAAGTGTCGCCGCCGACGGCGCTGTCGCCCTTCGCCGCTTCCGCCATCACCGGCGGCGATCCCTACAAGACGACGATGCAGTGCTGGAAGTACACCGTGCCGGCCTTCCTGCTGCCGTTCATGTTCGTGCTCGACCCGAGCGGGCAGGGCCTGCTGCTGATGGGTTCCACCAAGGCGCTGGCCAATGCGAACTGGCTGTCGATCGCGGAAGTCACGGTCACCGCCGCCATCGGCATCGCCGCCATCGCCGCCGGCTTCCAAGGCTGGATGTGGCTGCGCACCACGCTGGTGGAGCGCATCATGCTGATCGTCGCCGGCTTCGCGCTGGTCTATCCCGGCGTCGTGGCCGATATCGTGGGATTCGGCCTGGTGATCGTGGCGGTGGCGATGCAGTTCCTGCGCGGACGCGGACTGCCGGCGCGCACCGGAGCGCGGTAAGGAAGAGCGGCGCTAAAGGCCAGGCAGCTGACGTTCCGTATCGAATTTGCTGCTCTCGAAATGACAGTCCTCCGGCACTGTCAGCCTTTGTCGGGGATGGCTCGTCCCCCAGTACAGCGGAAAAACTTCCATAGCGGTCTTGCCACTCGCCCGCCATGTGGACAATACCTGCCTTGCTTGGTGGGTCTGTTCAGGATTGGTGGAAATCGTCTGCCAGCGAACCATCCTGCCTTACTGGCGGATCCCTCCAATGTCGGCTACCGCCGGAAAAGCGGTCATTATTACGCCTGCAAACGAATCGGTTGTGGATCGATCCGGTCAGCAGCCTGGTGATCTCGCTTTTGGTGATCATCGGGAATTAGGCATTGCTGCGCGAATCGGCCAGGCTGGCGCTGCACGCGGTGCCGAACGGCATTGGCGCCGACCAGGTCGACGCCCATCTGGCTTCGGTCGACGGCGTGGCCGAAGTGCATGAACTGCATGTCTGGGGATTGAGCACTACCGACACTGCCTTGACCGCGCACTTGGTCTTTCCAGGTGGCTATCCGGATGACGATGCCCGAGTCGCCATCAGTGAGCAGTTACGCAAGCGACTCAACATCGGTCACTCCACCATTCAAATCAAAATGGAAAAGCCCGGGGCACGCCTGCGAACTGGCGCCGCCCGAGACGTTACAGCCAAGTCACACCAGGTGGCGCCTTACATCCGTTCGCAACTGTCGGCGCATTGGCGACATACCTGGGCACACTGCTTCATCTTGCCGTCGGGATCAGGGTGGCCCTCACATAGCGCCGCGCACGCACGACAAATTTCGGCGCACTCCTTGGCCAAATGAGCGGCATGGGGCGAGCGGCGCGCCATGAAATCGGCATGTAGTCCGCACATCTGCGCACAATCCAGCAACGCCACCAAGTGCTTGGCCTCACTATGCGGATGGCCGCCGTGCAGCACATGGGCAGCGGTTTCGGTACATACCCGGTGGCAATCCATGCAGTTGCTGATGCATTTCTGCATGTCATTGGTCATGGCGTCCATATTTCTCCTTGGTTGTCAGTCACCCAGACTATGTGACTTGGAGAGCACCGGTGTTGATAAGTTTTTATCGGCTAGGGCAAAATTTTTGCTGTCAAGCACCGCTCGTTCTGAAAGGAAAACGGGGCCGGACTCTCATCCAAAAGCAGGCTTTTTTCGCTATTGCTCAATTGTCGGCTTCTAGCGGAAAGCGGCCACCACCAACAATCGGCTAGAAAGAACGAGGTCGGCAAGCCGTAATGAAAACGCCCGCTTTCGCGGGCTTTTTCATGCCTGCATCCGACTCGACCGTCAACTCATTGAGGTACGGTTTAGCCCGAGCCGCAGCATGGGTTTGAATCGCCGATTGGTGCGGCTCAGCTCATGATGCCGATCTGCCAGGGCACGAACTCGTGGTCGCCCAGGCCGAGCTCCTCGCTCTTGCTGCGCGCGCCGGACGCGGTGCGCAGCATGAGGTCGAAGATGCGCCGGCCCATCTCTTCGATGGAGCTGGTGCCGTCCAGGATCTCGCCGCAGTTGATGTCCATGTCTTCCTCGAGGCGCTGGAACATCGGCGTGTTGGTCGCCAGCTTCACCGACGGCACCGGCTTGGCGCCGAACATGGAGCCGCGGCCGGTGGTGAAGGCGATCAGGTTGGCGCCGCCGGCGATCTGGCCGGTGGCCGATACCGGGTCGTAGCCCGGCGTATCCATGAAGACCATGCCCCTGGCCGTCACCGGCTCGGCGTAGCGATAGACTTCCATCAGCGGGCCGGTGCCGCCCTTCATCGAGGACCCGAGCGACTTCTCGAAGATGTTGGCCAGTCCGCCCACCTGGTTGCCGGGACTGACCTTGCCATTGATCTGCACGTCGCGCCCGACCGAGTATTGCTCCTTCCACCAGCGGATGCGCTCGACCAGCTTCTCGCCGACTTCGCGGCTGGCGGCGCGCCGGGTCAGGGTATGCTCGACGCCGTAGATTTCCGGTGTCTCCGAGAGAATCGCGGTGCCGCCGTGGCGCACCAGCAGATCCACCGCCGCGCCCAGCGCCGGATTGGCGGTGATCGACGAGAAGCCGTCGGAGCCGCCGCATTGCAGGCCGACGCAGAGATGGCTGGCCGGCACGGTGGTGCGCCGGACGGCATTGGCCTGCGGCAGCAGCTCTCGCACCGCATCGATGCCGGCTTGAATCGTCTTGCGGGTGCCGCCGGTTTCCTGCATCACGAAGGCGCGCAGCAGCGGCCCCTGTTCCAGCCCTTCGCTCGCCATCAAGCCCTTCAGCTGGTTGCGCTCGCAGCCGAGGCCGACGATCAGCACCGCCGCCAGGTTGGCATGGCGCGCATAGCCGGCGATGGTCCGCTGCAGCAGCGCCATCGGCTCGCCCGTCATCTCCATGCCGCAGCCGAGCGAATGGCTGAACGCCACCACGCCGTCCACGTTCGGATAATCGGCGAGGCGTTCCTCGGTAAACCAGTTGGCGATCTTCTGCACCGCCGTGGCGGAGCAGTTCACCGTGGACAGGATGCCGATGTAGTTGCGGGTGGCGACGCGGCCGTCCGGCCGCACGATGCCCTGGAACGTGGCGCGCTCCGCTTCCGGCAGGTAGTCCACCGGCCGGTATTCCGAGGCATGGGCATAGTCGCGGTCGAACTCGCGGAACTCCGTATTGTGGCTGTGCACCAGGTAGCCCGGCGCGATGTCGATGGCAGCGAAGCCGACCACCACGTTGTACTTGCGAATGGGCTCGCCGCGCCGGATGGGCGCCGCCGCGATCTTGTAGCCGGCCGGAATCTGGCTGCGGCAGACGAAATTCTCCTGCGGGACCTCGGTGCCGATGCCGATATCGGTACGGGCGACGACGACGTTGTCGCCGGGGTGCAGCCGGATCACGGGACCTAGGAAGCGCTTCTGCGAGGTTTCTATCATGCTGTCTCCAATTTCCAATTGCATTGAAAGGGCCGCGGCGGGGCAGTGCAAAGGGTCCTCCGTCGCCGCCCGGCCCCCGATGCGTCCATTATTCGATATTTGCACCCAAAAGAAAAATTGATCGTACTTATTGATCGATAAGGAAAGCAAATCGATAATTCGTGTTCCTTCACGCTGCTTTCATCATCGCCATGAACATCTCCACCAGACATCTGAAGGCGTTCCTCGCCCTTGCCGAAAGAAAGAGCTTCACCCGGGCGGCGGACGCTGTGCATCTGTCCCAGCCCGCATTCAGCATGCTCATTCAAAGCCTGGAGGAAAGCGTCGGCCTTCGGCTGTTCGACCGCGGGCCGCGCCATGTGGAGCTGACCGCCGAGGGAGAGGCTTTTGCCCAGGCGGCGGAGCGGCTGCTCGGCGACTTCGAGGGCTTGCTGGCGCAGATGAAGGACCTGGTCGCGTTGCAGAAGGGCAGGGTGGCGGTGGCCGCTTTGCCGTCGCTGTCGGCCAGCCTGCTGCCGCCGGTGATCGCCCGCTTCAGGCAGCGCCATCCCGGCGTCGAACTGGCGCTGCACGACGTGACCTCGGACGATTGTCTGGATCTGGTCAGGCGCGGGCGCTGCGACATCGCGCTCACTGCCATCGCGCAGTCGGACGAACTCGATATCGAGCCGGTGCTGGCCGATTCTTTCTACGTGGTCTGCCCGCGCCGACATCCGCTGGCGGCCAGGAAGCGCATCCGGCGCCAGGACCTGCTGGAGTACGGCTTCATCCAGCAGGACCGGGCCAGCAGCGTGCGCCAGCAGATCGACGCGGTCATGTTCCCGGCCAGGCTGAAGACGGTGATGGAAGTGTCCAACATGAACACGGCGGTCGGACTGGTCGGCGCCGAGGTCGGCATCGCCATCGTGCCGGCGGTGGCCTTGTTTCTCTTCAGGCAGCGCCACCTTGCCCGCATTCCCCTGGCCGATCCGGCCTTCACCCGCAGCATCGCCTTGGTGCGGCTGAAGGGCCGGCGCGATACGACGGCGGTGGCAGCCTTCGTGGCGCTGCTCAAGGAAGGCCTGCAGCAAGGGAGCTGACCGGCGAGCCTCAATCCTGGCGGGTTCGCGAAACACTGGCCACTTTCGCTGAGCAGCGGGCCGTCGCTGGTACAAGGCATTGCCAAATCCTGCCGCAGTCAAAGCCAACACCTCGGTGCATGTCGCGCTGTCCGTCGCGGCCGCCTGTCCGCGCTGATGCGGTGCTTGACCGACAAGGCCGGAACGCCGGCGCCGCGCGGGAACGCTCCGGCAGGGGCGGACCTGGCAACAGCGGCAGCTACTTCTTCTCGTCCGACGCCTGATTCAGCTGGCCTGCCTTGTCAGCGCTGGCGGTGACCGACACTTCGGCCTGGCTAGCCTGCATCGTCTCGCGCCGCTTCAGCACGCCCTGTTCGGTCTGGCGTCCTTCCGCGAACACACCTTCCCATACATCGCCGCTCGACCAGAAGAACCTGCCATCGCCATGATGCAGGTTGCGCTGCCATTGGCCTTCGTAGCGGTCGCCATTGGCCCAGGTGAACTGGCCGGTGCCATGCGGTAGCCCAGCATCGAAATCGCCTTCGTAGCGATTGCCGCCGGCGAAGCGCATGCGTCCCTTGCCATGCGGGACGCCTGCCGCCACCTCGCCTTCATAGGCGTCGCCATTGGCGAAGCTGAGGTTGCCGGCACCGTTCGGCATATCGTTCTGCCATAGGCCATCGTAAGATTGGCCGTTGGCCCACACCATGCGGCCGCGGCCGGCACGGACGCCCTGCACCAGCTCGCCTTCATACGCATCACCGTTAGCCCAGGACACCTTGCCGTTGCCGGACACCTTCCCGGTCAGCACGTCATGCTCGAAGGCGCCGTGATAGGTGGTGTCGCCGGCGCTGAGGGTCTTCACCGGGATGGCGCGGGCCAGCGCCAGCAGCTTCTGGCGCTCGCTGCGGAAGCGCTCGACCGCGACCGGATCCTTGGGGTCCAAGCCGGCCAGGACCATGTCAGCCTGTTCGCCGATGCCCTTGGCGGCGGCCAGTTCAGTCATCTGCTTCAGGCGTGCTTCGTCGAAGACGAAGGAGTTTTGCGTCAGGCTTGCCTGCGCCAGCTTGGCATGCAGGCTGAAGCTGGCCAGCGGATCGGCGTCCAGCTTGGTCATTCGCTCCAGCGCCCACTTGTCGGCCAGGTCGAAGCCAGTGCTGGCTATCCAGGAAACGCCACTCAGGGAATCGCGGAACACCGAGGCCGCCTTGATTGCATCCAGCGCCAATTCCTGCGCCTGCGCCTTGACCGCCTTCTGCACGGTTTCGATCAGGCTCTGCCGCATCCGGTCCGCCGCCTGTTCCGCCAATTTCTTGCCGGCCGCCTCGAGTGCCGCCTGGCTCGCTGCCCGCCCCGCAGTGGCGCCGGCCGCCGCTGCGGCCTGGTTGGCGGCGCTGCTCACCGCGCCTACGCCGCTGGCCAGGCTGGCTACGGTGAGCCCGGTCTTGAGCAGGCGGGATCCGTAGACATAGGTTTTCATGCGGGCGCCGGTCTCTTCCGACAAGCCTTGAGTCCACAAGGTAATCCACAATGCTTCGTCGGCATTCAGGTCCGCCGCGAACAGGCTCAGCGGATGCACCGATTTTTCCCAGTGGTAGTCCTGCAGCGTCTCTACCGCCTCCGGTTGGGCGATGGTGGTGTAGCCGCGGCAAACCTTCACCGGCTTCACGGTGATCGTCTTGCCGTCGGCCAGCTTCACCTCGAACGGCTTGCCGCGGTTGCGCAGCTGCTGGAGTTCGAGCGCCATCTTGGCGGTGTTGCGCCGGTTGTAGCCATCCAGCTCCTCGAGCTTGTCGCCAACGCTGAGGCCGGATTCGGGATCCGCCGCGATAACGCTCAGCCGTTCATCGACAGCCAGGCCGCGCGCCCAGGCGATGCGCTTCTCCTTCGGCAGGTCATAGGAAAAGGCGACGGCGAAGGGCAGGTCGTATTGGGTGTCGCAATCGGGATCCTTCAATGCTGCGCTGCGCACGATCGCCGGACGGATGGCTTGCTCGCCCTTGCCATAGATGCGGATGGCGGCGAGCAGGCGCTCGTCCACCGGGCTGCCGTCGTCCACCGTGTACACCGGCGCGGCGCAGCCTGCGAGCAGGGCTGCGCCGCCAATCAGGGCGCCAGCGCGTCGCCAATTCTTTTTCTGGCTCATATTGTTGCTTGTTCTTGTGAAGGAGCGTTGGGCCGGCGATCGGTCTTGCTGCACGACGTCGTTCGCCGGCTATGGAAGGCGTGTTTGGTCGTTCTGGATTCTTGAGGTATGCCTTGTGGATCGCACCCGTCTTCGTCGACAGCGCGGCAATGATTCGACTGGGCCAGCGGATTGTATCAATGCAACTTGAAGGCCTGCATCACCATTTCGGGGTAGGAGTTTGTCTGTCGTCGGAGCCGCTCAACTCCCATATTGAGGCAATTGGGCCGCGGGATGCGCAAGCACAGGTGCCAGTCGCGCTTCGCCTTCAAAAGCTGCGTAGGCGCCGGGTCGAAATCTTCATATACCGAGCTGCGCTTTTGGTGAGCGTCCGCTTCTGGCCGAAAGCCGCCCCACTCGAAGTGCTACGCAATGGCTTGGTTCAACAGTCAAGCCTGCGCATTCAAGCCGCTTCTTCCTTACCCCTTCCGAGGCGATTGAGGTTTGCCAAGTAAGTGTCGCGCGCCGGCCGCAGGTGCGCGGCGCAAATCTGGACCAGCGCCTTGCGGTCGCCCGTCCGCAGGGCCTCGATGATGCGCTCATGGTCCTGGCGGGCTGCTTCGATGCTCTGCGGCGACACCAGGGTGCTCAGGCGCACCGGATGGGTACGGCGCGCATATTCGGCGATGGCTTCTATCAGGGTCTCGTTGCCGGACAGGGCATAGAGCGCGGCATGGAAAGCGAGGTTGGCACGGAATACGGCGCGGGGATCGTTTGCCTTCACCGCGGCGGCATGGCTGCGCTGGATCGCGGCCAGCTGCTTCAGCTGGGCAGGCGTCGCCGGCAGCGGAATCAGCTTCATGCAATGCGTCTCGAGCAGCTCGCGCAAGGCGTACAGTTCCATCACTTCGCGCGCGGTGAGGGCGCGCACCTGGGCGCCGCTGTTCTTCCTGCGCTGCACCAGTCCCTGCTGCTCCATCTCGGCCAGCGCCTGCCGCACCACATGCCGCTTGACATGGAAGCGGGCCATGAGTTCGTCCTCGATCAGGCGCTCGCGCGGATGCAGCACGCCCAGCACGATTTCCTCCTCCAGCGTGGAAACGACTTCCTGCACGGCGGATGTCACGTCTTTCTCGGAAGGAGCGGCGGCGTTCAGGGGCTTCACGCTATCTTTCATGGCATCAGGCTCGACTGGCTTTGGCGGAAACATCCAGCCGTCCACGACGGCCCGGCTTGCGCAAACCCGGTACGCTGCTCCGGCTGCCTTGCCAATACGCCGGAACAGGTCTAGTATCGGATGAATTATTAATAATCATATTGAGGAAAAGATGGAGGAGTCAAGCAAGAAGGAGGGCGGCCAGCCTGCCGCAACCGGGCTGCGCAAAGGCCTCACCAATTACGGCGACAACGGCTTCTCGCTCTTCCTGCGCAAGGCATTCATCAAGGGCGCCGGCTATACCGACAATGCGCTCGACCGGCCGGTGATCGGCATCGCCAATACCGGCAGCGCCTACAATCCCTGCCATGGCAACATGCCGCAGCTGATCGAGGCGGTGAAGCGCGGCATCATGCTCGCCGGCGGCCTGCCGATGGACTTCCCCACCATCTCCATTCATGAAAGCTTCGCCGCGCCGACCTCGATGTACCTGCGCAATCTGATGTCCATCGACACCGAGGAAATGATCCGGGCGCAGCCGATGGACGCGGTGGTGCTGATCGGCGGCTGCGACAAGACCGTGCCGGCCCAGCTGATGGGCGCCGCCTCCGCCGGCATCCCGGCGATCCAGCTGGTGACCGGCTCCATGCTGACCGGCTCCCACCGCGCCGAGCGGGTCGGCGCCTGCACCGACTGCCGCCGTTTCTGGGCGCGCTATCGCGCCGAGGAGATCGATGGCGAGGAGATCGCCGATGTCAACAACCAACTGGTGGCCAGCGTCGGCACCTGCTCGGTGATGGGCACCGCCAGCACCATGGCATGCGTCACCGAGGCGCTCGGCATGATGGTGCCGGGCGGCGCTGCGCCGCCGGCCGTCACGTCGGACCGCATCCGCGTCGCCGAGCGCACCGGCGCCACCGCCGTCGCGCTTGCCAAGCAGCGGATCACGCCGGACCGGATCATGACCGAAAAAGCCTTCGAGAACGCGCTGCGCGTGCTGCTGGCCATCGGCGGCTCGACCAACGGCATCATCCACCTGACGGCGATGGCCGGACGGCTGGGGATAGACATCAGCCTCGATCGCCTCGATGCGCTCGGCCGTGAAACCCCGGTGCTGATGGATCTCAAGCCTTCCGGCCAGTACTACATGGAGGACCTGCACAAGGCGGGCGGCGTGCATGCGCTGCTGCGGCAACTCAAGCCGCTGCTGCACCTCGATACGCTCACCGTCACCGGCCGCACGCTCGGCGAAGAGCTGGAAGCGGCCGGACCGGGCTTCCCGCAAGAGGTGGTGCGGCCGCTGGCCGAGCCGATCTATCCGCAGGGCGGCATCGCCGTCCTGCGCGGCAACCTCGCGCCCGGCGGCGCCATCATCAAGCAATCAGCCGCCGATGCGCGGCTGATGGAGCACGAGGGCAGGGCGGTGGTGTTCGAAAACCTGGAAGACCTCGCCAACCGCATCGACGACGAGGCGCTCGACGTGGAGGCGGACGACATCCTGGTGCTGAAGAACATCGGACCCATCGGCGCCAGCATGCCGGAAGCGGGCTACATGCCGATTCCGAGAAAGCTGGCGCGCGCCGGCGTCAAGGACATGGTGCGCATCTCCGACGGCCGCATGAGCGGCACCGCTTCCGGCACCATCGTGCTTCACGTCACGCCGGAGTCGGCCATCGGCGGCCCGCTGGCCTATGTAAGGAGCGGCGACCGCATCCGCATCAGCGTGCAGCGGCGCGAAATCAGCCTGCTGGTATCCGACGCCGAACTGGCGGAGCGCGCCAAGGCCAATCCGGTGACGGCGCCAAAGGCCGAGCGCGGGTACCGCCAGCTATTCTTGAAAACCGTCACGCAGGCGGACAAGGGCGTGGATTTCGATTTCCTGAGGGCCCGGCCGGACGGCCGTCTGGACCCGAACGCAGCGGACTGACGCCGCACGTAAAGCGCGCGCTGCCGCAGTCAGAATGGAAGCGCGCCGGTTAACTCAACAAGGAGTGTTGCATGAAGACCCTGGATAGCTCGGCCAAGGGAGCTTACCTGATCGCCGTCACCCCGTTCGCCGACGATGGCTCCCTCGATCTCGCCAGCACCGACCGCATGGTCGATTTCTATCTGGAGAAGGGAGCGACCGGCCTCACCATCCTCGGCATCATGGGCGAGGCGCCCAAGCTCACGGCTGAAGAATCGCGCATCTTCGTCAGGCAGGTGCTGGCAAGAGTGAACGGCCGGGTGCCGGTCATCGTCGGCGCATCGGCGCCTGGCTTCGCGCCAATGCGCGAGCTGACCGAAAGCGTGATGGAACTCGGCGCGTCCGGCGTAATGGTGGCGCCGCCGTCGACGGTGCGCACCGACGACCAGATCGTGGCCTATTTCGACATGGTGAACGAGACCCTCGGGCCGGAGGTGCCCTGGTGCCTGCAGGACCATCCGGTGGCGACCGGCGTGCAGATGTCGGCCTCGGTCATTCTGCGGGTGCTGAAGAATTCGCCGACCTGCGTGATGCTCAAGCACGAGGACAATCCCGGCCTGGCCAAGCTGTCGGCCATCCGCGCCGCCGGCGAGCGAGGCGATGCGCCTCGCGTCTCCATCCTGACCGGCAACGGCGGCGGCCTGTTCCTGCCGGAAGAGTTGACCCGCGGCGCCGACGGCGCGATGACCGGCTTCGCGTATCCCGAGATGATGGTGGACGTGGTGAAGGCGCATGCGGCTGGCGACGTCGAGCGGGCGCATGACATTTTCGATGCCTATCTGCCGCTGGCGCGCTACGAACAGCAGCCGGGCGTCGGCCTGGCGGTGAGGAAGCACCTCATGCTCAAGCGCGGGGTGATTGCCTCCGAGGCGGTACGCAAGCCCGGGCCGAAGCTTTCAGCGGCGGATGTCGCCGACATCGAGCGCCTGGTGGCGAGGCAGACGCGCCGCCTGCAGGAAATCGGCCGCAGCGGAAAAGCATGATGTCCCCGGAACAGATTTCGGAAAGCTTTCGCCAGGCCCGGCGCGATGCCAGGCTGCTTGCCGCCTTTCCCGGGACGACGGTTCCCGCCAGCCTGGAAGCGGCTTATGCGATCCAGGAGATGGGCATCAAGGCGTGGCCAGACCAGGTCGGCGGCTGGAAGGTGGCCCTGATCCAGCCTGCCATGCGCGATCGCTTTCCGGCCGAGCGCTATGCCGGTCCGGTGTTTGCCGGCGCCATCTGGCAGACGGACGGCCAGCCGGTGGGGCTGCCCGTCATCGACGGCGGCTATGCGGCGATCGAGGCGGAGTTCGCACTGCGCGTCGGGACCGACATCCCGGCCGGCACCCGCTTCGACGGGCCGGAACAACTGCTGCCCTATATCAACGCCGTGCACGGCGCCATCGAACTGGCGGCGAGCCCGCTCGCCAGCCTGAGTGCGCTCGGGCCCGGCGCCACCATCAGCGACTTTGGCAACAACAGCGGCCTGGTGATCGGGCCTCGGCTCGACGAGACGCTATTTGGCGATCCCGAGCAGGCGACCTCGTCGGCCACGATCAATGGCGAGCTGGTCGGCAGCGGCAACGCCGCCAAGGTGCCCGGCGGACCGCTGGGTGCATTGCTGTTTTTAGTAAAACATCTGAACCAGCGCGGACGCCATCTGAAGGCGGGCTGCTGGATATCCACCGGCGCTTCGACCGGCATTCATCCGGTGCGGATCGGTGATCGGGTGCAGGTCGCGTTCGGCGAAGCGGGTTGCATCGAGGCGGTTGTCAAGGAGGCGGCTGCGATGCGTTGACCATCTCTGCCCGGAAGCTGCGGGCGCACAAAAAATCATCAACCACGGAGGAGACACCGATGAAGTTGAAGTCGATTGCCATTGTTGTGGGGCGAGGCGCATGCATGCTCGCGGCTGCCGCGGGATTGAACGCCGTTCTGGTCGGCGCTGCCCTGGCCGCCTGGCCGGACAAGCCCATCAAGTTGGTCGTGCCTTATCCGCCCGGCGGCGCCACCGACGTCATCGGCCGCGTGGTGGCAAAGAACCTCGGCACGGCGCTGAACCAGCAGGTGGTGGTGGAGAACCGCGGCGGCGCAGGCGGCAATATCGGTGCCGATGCGGTGGCCAAGGCGGCGCCGGACGGCTACACCCTGCTCATGGGCGCCGTCACCTCCCATTCCATCATGCAGACGCTGGAAAAGGGCAAGATCAGCTATAACCTGGAAAAGGATTTCGCGCCGGTGACCATGGTCGGCTCGGTACCGCTGGTATTCGTGGTCCATCCTTCGATCCCGGCGAAGAACCTGAAGGAACTGGTGGCCTTCGCCAAGGCCAAGCCGGGCTATCTCACCTATGCCTCTTCCGGCGCCGGCGCGCCGCAGCGCATGGGCGCCGAACTGTTCAAGCGGGTAGCCGGCGTCGACATCCTTCACGTGCCTTACAAGGGCAGCGGACCGGCGATGACCGACCTGGTCGGCGGGCAGGTGTTGATGATGGTGGAGACCGTGCCGGCCGCCCAGCAATTCATCAAGGCCGACAAGCTGCGGGCTCTGGCGGTCACGACGCCGCAGCGCATTTCCATGCTGCCGGACGTGCCGACCGCCGCGGAAGCCGGCCTGCCAGGCGTCGAGGTGAGTTCCCAGTTCGGATTGCTTGCGCCGGCCAGAACGCCGAAGGCCGTCATCGATCGCCTGAACACGGAAATGCTCAAGATACTGAACATGCCGGACGTGAAGGAACAGCTGCTCCAGCAGGGCGCCTATGCCATTCCGACCAAACCCGAGCAGGCGGCCGAGCGCATCAGCAAGGAAATCGCGACATGGGAAAAGGTGATCAACGAAGCAGGCATCACCGCCGACTAGTCAGGCGGACGTAATGCGGCTGCTGCATGAAAAGCCCGGCGTCTTGCGAGGCCGGGCGAGATTTCTGGACACGCTTTGGAACGATGGCACCATAACGCGCTACCGATGAGCGGCAGATCAACATGCGGGCTTTTTCCGCACTTTTGGCCAGTAGGTCCACAGGGCCGTGCAGGTGACCAAGCTCGCGGCGACATCGACCAGCCAATCCCATACGGACGCGCCGCGGTACGGAAAATAGCTCTGCACAAACTCATCCAGCGCGCCCATGGCGACCACGGTAAGAACGGTGACGGCCGCCCGCCTGGAGACCGCCCCTCGGGTACCGGTAAAGAGCAGGTAGCTGATCACAGAGTACGCGCTCAAGTGCAGCACAAAGCCGGATGCCACTTCCCCCACCTCCTTCCTGGCGCCTGGCAGGTTGCCGGCAATAAGAATCAGGACGAAGAGAAGATGGCTTGCCAGCACGCGCAGCGTGGCATATCTATCCTCCCATAGGAGCGCAATAAGGTGTCGATACATTGGAGGCAGGTGAACTTTCTGAGTCCATGCTAACAGAATTCAAGCAGGCCGAATGGGTTGCCGCTTTGGCATTTCCCCGAGCAATGACATTGGTTCACAAACCTTTTTCCACCATATCCACCACGCGCTTTCCGACGACCGATCGCTGCGCATCGGTCAGGCTGCGCAGCGGCCCGTCAGTGAAGAGCATGGCCAAGCCGTGCACGGCGGACCAGGCCAGATACTCCGCGCCCAGCCGCCGTTCGGGCGGCAGCACGCCGGCTTCGGCCATGCGGTCCAGGGCCGCGCCCAGCAGCTGGAAAGGGTTCAAGCCGCTGCGTCCGGCACGGGCCGGGTCGGATTCCGCCCCATCGTTCAAGGGCACTGAAAACGCCGTGCGGAACAAACCAGGCTCGGCGTGGGCAAAGCTCAGGTAACCGAGGCCGACGGCACGCAGGCAGCCGCGGGCATACGCGGCTGAACCCGGCTTCTCCCTCAAGGAATCCATTTCGTTTTCCATCGCGATTGCCAGTTTCGACAAGGCGTGTGCACGCACCGCCATCAGAAGTTCCTGCCGGCTGGCGAAATGGCGATAGGCGGCATTGGGCACGACGCCGGCACGCCGAGTCGCTTCGCGCAACACGATGGCATCCGGCCCGCCGGAGCGCGCCAGTTCGATGCCGGCCTCCAGCAACGCGCGCCGCAAATCGCCGTGCCGATAGGTGGTGCGCTCAGGCGGGTTAATCTTTTTCCTGGTCATGGCTTCTCTATGTGGACAGCGTCCATTATCCATGTTATTTTTTGTGGACGCTGTCCACAAGTTTAGGGCAGCAACGAATGTTCGCAATTCCGCGTGCTGCGGGCTTCCGTTCGAACGCCGCGGCTACCGTACATTTTTTAGGAGTCATCATGCCTTTGCTAAATGCATATATCGGATTCGACGGAAACTGTGCTGACGCCATGCGTTTTTACGAGCGCGTGCTCGGCGGCAGGATCGAGATGATGATGACCCATGGCGAGTCGCCGGTGCGTGATCAACTGCCCCCCGGGAATGAAGACCGTGTCATGCATGCGCGCCTGGTACTCGATCAGGGCGTATTGATGGCGGGCGACGCCATGGTGGGCTGCGGTTCGGCCTACCAAGGCATGAAAGGGTTCTCTCTGACACTTTCCTACGCAAATGCCGCCGACGCCAAACCGGTATTCGAAGCCCTGAGCGAAGGCGGCACGATAACCATGCCCTTGCAAAAGACCTTCTGGGCCGACTCCTTCGGCATGCTCACCGACCGATTCGGCACGCCATGGATCATCAATGGCGGATTGACCGACCCTGTCGCAGCAGGCCACTAAGTCCAGGCAGACCGCCGCAGAGGAAAACGTAATGCGACCTCTTCGATATTCCATCAACGTCACCTTGGACGGGTGCTGCGATCATCGTGCAATCATTCCCGACGAAGAGATGCACAGTCACCATGCCGCAAACCTTGCCCAGGCGGATGCGCTCCTCTTTGGCCGGGCGACCTACGAAATGATGGAGGCAGCGTGGCGGCCAGTCGCGGCGGGGGCGAGGCCCGATTGGATGGCGCCCTGGGTGGAACCCTTCGCCCGGACGATCGACGCGGCCAGGAAATACGTCGTCTCGAGCACGCTGCATCGCCCCGATTGGAACGCCAAGCTCGTGCGGGGGAATCTGGGCGAGGCCGTTCAGCGGCTGAAGCAGGAGTCGGGCAAGGGTCTGCTCGTAGGAGGATTGAAGCTTCCGATGGCCTTGGCTGAGCTTGGATTGATCGATGAATATGAGTTTGTGGTGCAGCCCAGGCTGGCGGGCCACGGGCCGACCTTGTTCGCGGGGCTATCGAAGTACGTCGACTTGAAGCTTGTGAGCCAAGTGGCGTTCCGCTCGGGGGCGGTGGCGATGCGGTATGAGCCCAAATAGTGGGCCCGGTCGCGTCCGGCAGGCTGCCTCATCAACCGCGCCTCAGGGCGACGCCCGAACACAGGAGAAGAGAATCATGAGCAAAGTATTCGTCAACATCGGACTCAGCCTCGACGGCTACATGGCGCCGGAAGGAATGACCATGGACAACCCCGAGGTCAAGAATTGGGGCGCCAAGTGGGGCGCGCTGATGGCCTGGCTTCTCAGGCAGCAGTATTTCCGGGAGAAGCTCAAGTTTGGCCCGGGGGGAGAGACCGGTCCGGTGAATGACATGGTTCGTCACACCATGGAGCGCACCGGCGCCAACATCATGGGCAAGCGAATGTTCGAGCAAGGCGAGGCCACATGGCCCGAGGAAGCGCCGTTTCACACCCCGGTATACGTGCTCACCCACGACAAGCGCGAGCCCTGGGTGCGTCCCGGCGGGACGACTTTCCACTTCATCAACGACGGACCGGAGCGAGCGCTGCAGCTGGCCAGGGAAGCGGCAGGCCATCGCGATATTCGCATTTCGGGCGGCGCGGACGTGATCCAGCAGTATTTGAACCTGGGTGTCGTCGACGAACTGGAAATTGCCTTGGCGCCCGTGTTGTTCGGCGGCGGGCGGCGTCTGTTCGAAAACCTGAGCGAGCCCGGACCGCAGTTTCGCATCGACCGGGTGCTCCACGGCCCAGCCGCGACCCATTTGCGCTATGTGCGCCAGTGAAGGCGGCACAACAACCGGTGGCAGAAGACGGACCGCTGCGGCCCGCTGCGGCCCATCACTGAAGGTGCGTCAGGCATCGATAGGGATTGGCAGGAACTGTCCCTGTTCGGAAAACCATATGAAAGTTACCGTCTCCATCGATGTTCCTTCTATTGAAGAGGGCTTGGCGTTTTTCAGCGCGGCCTTCGGGTTCGGTGAAACGGCGCGACCGCATCCAGGTTATGCCGTTCTTACCGCCGGCGAGACAACAATCGGCCTCCTGGCCAAGCCGGCCGGAACATCCCCCGCAAAAGACAGCGATGACGTGCGCAAGTATCAGCGCCACTGGACGCCGGTGCATATCGATTTCCGGGTTGCGGATTTCGAGGCAACGCTCAAAAAGGCGCTCGATGCCGGTGCAATATCCGAACAGGTTCACCGCGTGCCAGGCTATCCCCCGGTCGCTTTCTGCAGCGATCCATTCGGACACGGGTTTTGCATAGTCGGCCTCTCCACCCTGGATCAGAAATGCTGCAGCTGAAATCTTGCATGATACGGGGACGGCGATGAGGAAGCTCAAGATCATCGAGCACATCTCGCTGGATGGCGTGATCCAGTCGTCTGGCGAAGACGGCTTCCCTTATGTCGATTGGACCGCACCCTACCGGACCCCGGAGGGCCGGGACGAACTCCTCGCCGCTTACGGCGGGAGCTTCGATCTGCTGCTCGGCCGCCGCACCTACGATCTCTGGTCGGATTTCTGGCCAATGGCGCCGCGCAGTCCGATGGCGGACGGACTCAATGCGGCGAAAAAATATGTCGCCACCCATCGTCCGGAAAGTCTTGCATGGGGCCCGTTCGAGCACCTTGGGCCGGACATCGTCGAGAGCATTCGCCGCATCAAGTCGGAGGACGGTCCGAATCTGATCCTCTCAGGCAGTTCGACGCTGGCATCGGCCGTGCTCATCCACGGGCTGGCCGATGAAATTCTTCTGGCAGTCTATCCGGTCCTGTTGGGCACGGGGAAGCGCTTCTTCGCAGAGCGGACTCCGGCATGTGCTTTCGAGCTCGCCGGCACGAAAGCCATGCCGTCCGGCGTCATCCTCGTTACTTACCAGCCCGTCGGGCCCTTGAAGACCAGATAGGTCGAAGAAGCGGCTTCAATGCATCGAGGGCCGCCCCGTATCCGGCTTGGCCGATGGGCCACTGGCTATCCCTGCGGCTTGTTCCCCGAATGCGGTCGATTCAGCCAAGGTGTCTCCGTATTCGCGGAAGCCGATTACCCTGCCATTTTGGATCGTCCACAGATGGGCCCAGTCGGCATTCCATTCTGACCCGGTAGCCATTATCTCCCAGGCGTAGTGACCCAAGACAACGACTTTATCGTCTTGCGCGATATATTCTCTGGGCTCGAATTGCCGAGGCGTCTGTGCATCGCTCAGTTCCGTGAAGAAGGACGCCACCTCGTCACGACCGTGGCGCGTACCAGAAAAGGGGATATTGTCCACCGTCGGAATTTCCCAGACGATGTTCTCCGCAAGGCAACTCAACAGGTGATGAAGATCCCCTTTGAGGAAATCGTCATAGCACTGTTTTACCAAAGCGGTATTTGCCTGTTCGTTCATGACCATCTCCTTGATCTATTGAAGGATCGGACAATCAGTATGCTTCGGCCGCAGGCCGAAGCAATGGTGCCCGGACAACTTCTTGGCAGGCATAAGCGTCCCGCCGCCTGACTCGCTGGCCAGTTGAGGCGGGGCCCGCGCCGTCGACAGGTGCGCGAAGCCGCTTCCGGCACTGCCGCATAATCGTTTCCGTCACCTGCGGCACGCGGCTTCGTTAACCGCATCGAGACGTAGTGCTCGGAAAAGACCTAAGTGCGCCAGAAAATTAACGGTGCGCGCTTTCGCGGCATCGCGATGATTAATGATGCTGTCCGCGGCGGCTGGTCAGCGAGGCTGCTGACGCAATCGTCTGCTTGACGCTGGTTGTCGTCAGCTGCGGCGATTTGGACATGCGTGCCCGGGTACGTGCCACTGCTGCCATCGAGACGAATGGAGCGATCGGGCGGTTCCGCCGGTGATTCACAGCAGAAGCACGGAAATAAGCGAGTGACGCGAGGCACTTCGACATTATGGCCAGCATGTCGATGCCGACGGCAGGTGCATGCCTTGCAAAAGCCGTCACAGCGATTTACATCACAAGGTCGCTCCGCGCTTGAGTGGCCTCTCATAGCGCAGACCTTGGGCTCGAGCGACCCGGATAGCAAACCTGCCGCACCAAACGGATTTTTCCAAAGACCCTTGACTTCCAGTCTTGAGGTTCTACGATTCAGAAGTCGCGTTGACTTGCATGAGCGGGACGCGTCGGGTACGACGCCAGATCCTCCTTGCGAATTGTCGGGTGAGGGCGCTATCTTCCGCATGGGCGGAAAGACTATTGGCTAATGGGTGCCAATAGGCCTCGCGCAGCAAAGGTGCATCGTGTCTCCGCCTGGACTGCCCGGCATGGTTGGTTGATATCGTCAGCGCGTATGAATGCGCCCCGGGCGCTGGGCCACACCGCGTGCCGGTGAAATCCATATGACGGCTTGTTGTCGGGTGACGGCGTTTGCCCTGGCGAAGCCGGATCCGAAGGTGTGACTTAACCGCTCTGTGCCGTCAGCTCGCTCCGGGGCGGCTCATCGCCGCTGCGCATGAACGCTTGATGTTCCACACCAAGCCCTGCACGCCGATCAACGCAAGTGCCCGCATGACGGGCGGAGGTGAATCATGTGGCCGAGAAAAACGCGACTCATCAGTTCCGCCATCGTATACCTGGCTGCGGTGCTGGTCTTGTCATCGTGCGGCGGCGATACGCGCGATCGAACCGATCGGCTGCTTTCCAGCAAAGATTCAGTGCAGCCGGACCCGGCAGTACGGACGGCCGAACAGCCTGCCGACAGCGCCTCGGACACGGGCGGAACGCTTCTGCAAGCCGACGGCAACGACAGCGGCAAGGCGGTGACTTTCAGCGCGATGGGTGCGATCGACAAGACCAATCCCTTCTTCAAACCCTTCGGTAACGGACGCACCTGCGAGAGCTGCCATCAGCAAAACGACGGCTGGTCGATCACGCCCCGGCATCTGCGCGAACGTTTCGTGCAGACGGCGGGCAATGACCCGATCTTCGCATTGGTGGATGGCGCCAATTCACCGCTCGCCGATGTGTCGACGGCGGACGCGAAGCAGGCCGCCTACAGCCTGCTGCTCGCCAAGGGCTTGATACGGGTTGGCTTGGGCATTCCCGACGGCGCGGAATTCGAGCTGATCAGAACCGATGATCCCTACGGGTTCGCCAGCGCAAAGGAATTGTCTCTGTATCGCCGGCCGCTGCCGAGCACCAACCTGAGATTTCTGAGCACGGTGATGTGGGACGCGCGCGAGACCTCCAGTGATCCCAATTCGATCATCTGCATCGTGGGGACGGCCAATTGCTTTGCACCGCTCAATGTGAATCTGGCGCGCCAGTCGGACGGCGCCGTGCGCGGGCATGCCGAAGCGGTACTTGGCTTGACGGAAGATGAACAGCAGGCCATCGTCACATTCGAAATGTCGCTCTTCACGGCGCAGGTCTACGACAATGCAGCGCAGATGCTGACGTACGAAGGCGGGCGCGGCGGGCCGGCCAGGCTGGCGACGCAAGATTTTTATTTTGGGATCAATGATGTGCTGGCGGGCGACTATCGGACTCATCAACCGTTCGATCCGAATGTAATGACGCTATACCAAGCCTGGCGTGACATTCCCGAGGCACCGAAATCCGCCACCGGCGTTGCACGCGCCAGGCGCGCGATTGCTCGCGGCGAGCTACTGTTCAATACCAAGCCGATCGATATCGTCGGCGTGGGCGGGATCAATGACGACTTGAAGGTCCCCGTATTCAAGGGAACATGCACAACCTGCCACGATGCGCCCAACTCGGGTAATCACTCCACCCCGATGCCGCTCAATATCGGTCTGTCCGATGCATCCCGTCGTACGCCGGATATGCCGTTGTACGCGCTGAAACACAAATTCACGGGCGAAGTCATCGAAACGACGGATCCGGGCCGCGCTTTACTGACGGGATTATGGAAGGATGTCGGCCGATTCAAGGGCCCCGTTTTGAGAGGACTGGCAGCGCGGCCCCCTTACTTCCACAACGGCTCGGCGCAAGACCTGGAAGCGGTCGTGGATTTCTACGATACGCGCTTCAACATCGGCTTCACGGAAGAGGAGAGAGCCGATCTCGCTGCGTTCCTGAAGGCTCTTTGAAGTTCGCTCAAGCCGAGGCATGACGCAGCCATGGTCGCGCCCGCCGGCCTCAAGCTCCGCCTGATGCAGCCGTTCCATCACTTGCTTGGGCGCCGTCATCTTGAATTCTTCTGCGTGCCGCTGGCCGCTCATCAGCCTTCCTTTCGCCAAACCGCAGGGCTCGGAAACCTCCTTGGCAGGGGAGGCGATTCAGACTTCCGGCATCCGCTCATCGAATCCGGCCTCCTGGCCCTTGGCATCCATCGCTGAAACGACACCATCGCCGTAGGGCGATGGCGGTGCCGTTCGAGATTCGGGACACTCGAAACGCGTGTTCGCAAGCGCCGCTGACGGAGATCAAGATTGCAAAATGCCAGTGTGAAAGTATTGCAGGAATTCAAATAGCGCTGGTGCGCTGGCTGTCGCTGCCCAACGCTCGCAGGGAGTAATCGATGAAATTGCGATATTGTGTTCCGATCCTGCTGTTCACGGTTTCAGTCGCCGTCCAGGCCCAGGCGCCCGCCTGCGCGACCGGAGAAAAATCGCGCCAGACTTGGCAGATGCTGGACTACATCGCCGTCGACTACGGCAGCGCGGTTGCCAACGCCAAGGTGATCGACGCGGACGAGTATGCTGAAATGCGCGAATTCTCCGCCGCGATCGAGCGAGAAATCGGCTCCCTGTCCAGCAAGCCGGAAAAGGCCGCATTGCTGCAGCGGGCCACCGCTCTGACAGCGCTTATCGAGCGCAAGGCGGGGAGTTCGGAGGTGGCCCAGCAGGCGCGTCACGTCGCCGAGCAGTTGCTGGCTGCTTATCCGTTTCCGATCGCGCCGGCTCAGGCGCCCAAGCTGGCGCAAGGAGAGAAGCTCTATCAGGCGCAGTGTGCGGCCTGTCATGGCGTACAGGGAAAAGGCGATGGGAAGCTGGCCGCAGGCTTGAAGCCGATGCCCACCGATTTCACCCAGCGCGATCGCGCGGGCCAGCGCAGCCCGCTGGCATTGCATCAGGCGATTACGAGCGGCATTGCGGGCACCGCCATGCAAGGCTATGCCAGCCTGTCGGATGAGGATAGGTGGGCGCTGGCTTTCTACGTTTCCACGCTGGCGTATTCGGCACAGGAAAAGGTGGCCGGCAAGGCGCAATGGGAAGCGGCGCCGGCGCTGCAAGCCAAGGTGCCTGGCCTCGGCGCGCTGGCACAATTAAGCGAAGCCGGATTGCGGCAATCCGGCGTGGCGCAAGCCGGTCCGGTGGTCGCCTACCTGCGCAGCCAACCCGAACTGGTCAGCCGGTCACCCGCCGCCAGCATCGCCTTCTCCAAAAGCCGCATCAAGGAAAGTCTTGCCGCTGCGCGCCTGCGGGCCACGCCGGAAGCCATCAGACTGGCGTTGGCCGCCTATCTGGACGGCTTCGAAGCCGTGGAGCCGGCACTGAGAAAACGCGATGAAAAACTCACCGCGCTGATCGAAAAGACCATGTCCGAGTACCGCGCGACGGTGACGGAAGAGCATGTGCCCAACGCGATCCGCATTGAGGCTCGCCTGCAAGAATTGTTGGACCAGGCACAGCAAACGCTTGCCGCCGCGCCGCGCAAGTCGCTTTGGAATGTGTTGTGGCGGTCCGACTGACTAGCCGATCCTCTCGATGAGGCTGCCATCAAAGCCGCTGCGGCAAAAAGCTGGCAGGCCTGCTCTCCCAATTGCCGAAAGAAGAGCGTTACGAGGCGGCGATGAGTGCGCTCTGCAAAAAGGCGGTTAAATGCGCAGCAGCCCGGTCGGCCCGAACCACTCCGGTCCAGGGCAGTCTTCCTCTTTCGCTTTTCGCAAAGTGCAAGTTCGACCGGAGGACCAGGCATCCAGCCGGCAAGGTTGCGAACGAGCGAATCGATGGCAGGGTGGCGCCGATTTCACTGCCTTTCGCAAACCAGATGCCGGGCTTGGCAGCCATGGTCGCCAGCGCCTCGGCGAGATAACGGGCCCGGAACGGATGCCCCATGATGAATGGATGCAGGGGAATCGCCATGACCGTCGGACGTTGCGCGCCTTCCTGGTAGAGCGCATCGAATTGGTCCTTCAGCACGGCGCCGCGGGTGCGTGTGTCACACTAAAACAATCAAGGAGACAATATGAACACACTGGCGGGGAAGCTTGCCGCATTCGGGGCCGCGGTCCTGTTTGGGGCGGCCGCGCATGCGGCCGACTATCCGAATCGAAGCATCAAGATCATCGTTCCATTCGCACCCGGCGGCGGTTCCGACGTCATCACACGCATGCTGGGGGAAAGAATGTCGGCCGACCTGGGGGTGCCCGTCATCGTGGACAACAAGCCGGGAGCCGCCAGCATCATCGGCACCGACGCGCTGGCGAAGTCCGCGCCGGACGGCTACACCCTGCTGTTGACCAACAGCGCCATCACCAGCAACCCATGGTTGTACAAGCTGCCTTTCGATACGCAGAAGCTCACGCCGGTGACCATGATTGCCAGCGCGCCGCAGCTTTTGGCGGCGCATCCGTCGGCGCCGTTCAGGACGCTCAAGGAATTGATCGCGTTTGCCAAGGCAAATCCGGAGAAGGTATCGGTCGGCACGGCTGGCGCCGGCCAGCTATCGCATCTCGCGGCTGAATTGCTGCAGCGGGCCAGCGGCACCAAGATGACGACGGTGCATTACAAGGGAAGCGGCAACGCATTGAACGACCTGCTGGGCGGCCAGATCATGATGTCGTTCGGTACCGCGCCCGGCTTCATTCCGCATATCAAGACCGGTCGAGTGGTCCCGATCGCCGTTTCCAGCGCCGAGCGGATCAAGGCCTTGCCGGACGTGCCCACCGTGGGCGAAACCTTGCCTGGCTATGATCTGACGAACTGGTTTGGCATCTTCGCGCCGCCGGAGACACCGAAGCCCATCGTGGACAAGATCTACCAATCGATTTCCCGGGCCCTGTCCAATTCCGCCGTCAACACCCGCCTGTCGGATGAGGGATTCGATGCCAAAGGCGTCCCGCCGGAGAAGTTCGCTGCATTGTTCCGCGCGGAGATCGCCTACTGGCAGAAATTCATCAAAGAGAACAACATCAAGGTCGATTAGGAAACATGGTCATGAGTGATTTGGATACTGCGGCGGCGCCGCAAGGCGAGCGCGTTTCCCCTGAAAAATTGAAGGACTTCGTCACGGCGGTCTATCAGAGCGCCGGCGTGCTGGAAGCGGAAGCGCGCTTTACCGCCGACACGCTGGTCCAGGCCGACCTGTGGGGGCATCAGTCGCACGGCGTGTTGCGGGTCGGTTGGTACTATGCGCGTTTGCAATCCGGAGCGATGAAGCCCGTCACCAAGCCGGAAACCGTGGTGGACGCGGGTGCGATTGCCGTGCTGGACGGTCACGATGGAATCGGGCAGGTCATCGCGCGGCACGCCACCGAGGAGGCCGTCAGGCGGGCCAAGCAGCACGGCGTGGGCGCGGTCGCCGTGCGCAACTCGAACCATTTCGGCACCTGCATGTACTTCACCCGCATGGGATCGGAGCAAGGATGCATCATGCTGCTGACCACCAATGGCGGCCCGAACATGGCGCCCTGGGGCGGCAGGAAAAAAATGATCGGCACCAATCCCTGGTCGGTGTCGGCGCCGGCCGGGCGCTTCCCGCCCATGGTGATGGACGTCGCGAATTCCGGCGTCGCGCGCGGCAAGATCTTTCTGGCCCAGCAGCGTCGCGAATCGATACCCGACTCATGGGCCATTGATGCCGAAGGACAGCCAACGACGGATCCGCGCGCGGCGCTGGAGGGGTTCATCCTGCCGATGGCGGGCCACAAGGGTTACGCCATCGGCGTCATCGTTGACATGCTGTCAGGCGTGCTCACCGGGAGCGCCTTCCTTGACGATGTCCACGGACCCTACGACCCGGTGAACCGCAGCGGCGCAGGCCACTTCTTCGTCGCATTCAATGTGGAGGCCTTCCAGCCCAAGGCGCAGTTCGACCGGCGCATGGAAAACTATATCGAGCGTCTCAAGGCGGTGCCCACGGCCGCGGGGTTCGAGGAAGTCTTCTATCCAGGCGAAATCGAGGTGCGCAACGAAGCCAGGCATCGGGAGCAAGGATTGTTTCTTCCCGAGGATACGCTCGCAGATCTGGAGCGGGTCGCGCAGCGGGCGGGAATTCGCGGGTACTCGCTCACAGAGTGAATGACGGGGCCTTGCAAGGGCGGGCGACACTGCAGGAAGCGCAGCGCATCCAGTGACTTTTCAATGGCGTGCAGCGCCGGGGCGGTGGGCCGCTTCAACGCGAAGACCATCGCCTCCATCTCGTCCTCTCGTCCGGCATGACCAGTGCCGCATAAAGTGCCGGCCCGCCTGGCAATTTCCAACGCATCGATTTCTTCGATTTTGCTAACGAGTCGCCGGCAGCGAAAAGGGAAAGTCTGGTTGCGCTGAAATCCTCGGCAGACCGGATTGCGCGGCGGCCGGCGCACGATGCCTCACCAGGTAGAGACGTAGCTTTCCTTGGCCCTGGCTCGGCGACGGTTGTCGGACTTGATGGAGCAGCGTTTCCGGCAAGTTGCCCATGCCATTCCAATCCACTCGAGCAGCTTCACCACGCCGTTTGAGTAAAGCAGCCTATTTGACTCTTTTCAGGCGATTGCTTCCCATCGAACCCAGGTCTGGCGCAATCCGCAGCTGGTCTCGCCCGCCGTCTTTTGCTTCGTACAGCGCTTTATCCGCTTGGCCCATCATCTGGGTCCAGGTCTGGAACGGTTGCGCGCCGGTGTGTATGGCGAAGCCAATGCTGGCGGTGACACGCGTCTGGCTGGGGAAGCGATGGTTCCTGATGGCCTCGAGCAGGCGCTTTCCGAATGCCTCTGCGCCTTCATGGTCGATGCCGGGCAAAACCATGCAGAACTCTTCGCCGCCGTACCGGCCCACCAGATCGGTACCGCGGCAGGCTTCCTTCAACACCCGGGCCATTTCGACGAGCACCGAATCCCCGTTTTCATGCCCGAGGCTGTCATTGATTTTCTTGAAATGGTCAATGTCGAGGTAGGCAACCGCCAGCGGCTGGCCGGTACGCCCCGCCAGCTCGAGTTCCCGCTCGCCTCCGGCAACCAGTGCCCGCCTGTTGAGCAGTTCCGTCAGTTCGTCGTGCGTGGCGAGGTGATGCTTGATGTGCACCAGCTTTTCGAAGTACAGCATCAAGAGTCCGGATGAAAACAGAAGCAATCCGATGAGGGGGGCGAAATACACGACGATGACGCCCAGCCCGGAGGTCTTTGCCGGACTGACCACAAATTCTTGGAGACCGAATGCCACACCGGTCAAGCGAGCCGCCATGGCAGCGACGAGCAAGGCCAGTGCGCCCAGCGTCAGCGTCCGGCCAAAGGAGACGCTGCCGTACCGCTGGCGCCAGATCGCCATCAGGCATAGCAGATAAATCCAGCCCGCGGTCGCGCTGAACAACGCGTTTCGGTAGATTATCGACGCGCCGTTGAACAGGACGAGTGCATAGGCGATGACGAAGGCCGCCAGGATGGACCAGCCAAAGCGACTTCTTGGCGACCCATAAAAGGCCTGGATTCCCCACCACTGCGTCACCATGCCCGCCACGAAAGCGCTGTTTCCCAGCGTGAGAAGCAGGTAATTGGAAGCGCCCCCGTTCAGCAAGACGAAGAGGATGCCGATGCCAGTCAAGACGCCGGACGTTGCCCAGTATTTGGTGCAGCGTTCGTCACGCGTGGCGTAGAAGGCCCCCGTCATGGTAACTGCCACGCAAAGCTGCACGAGTACCAGCGAGAAGGCCGCAGTCTTAGCATCCATTTCAGCTTATCCGATACGGCAGAACACGCGCCTAGTGTACAGAAGTTTCTTTTGGGAAAACAGGTGGCGCAGTGTTGCCATGCAAGTCCTGGTGAGTGGTAACCCGTTGAGCCATTTTTGTCGTGCCATCGAAACTTGCTAAAAAAGCCAGCCCACTTGGACGCGAAAATCGAGGGACGGCCTTGCCGGGCGGCGGGATGTCCTGACTAATGTTCAAAATGACTGAGGTGTGATTGCTGATACGCCTTCGGGTACTTCCAGTGCGGGCAAGTCTCCGCTTCATCTCTCCTCGGCCATTCGAATCAATTCAGTAGTGCATAGATGGCAATCTGCTATGGGCATGAGCCAATATGCCAAAATCTGTGCGGGTATTCTGTAGAATTCTGCTGGCTGGAACTTCCCCTCTTCGTCGGAGCAATCCCCCTCGTGCATCATTCAAAAGCATTCAAGACTGAGGTAGCACTTGCTGCATTAGCACCGGGTGTCGACTTGCCGCAGTTGGCGGCCAGGTTCGGTGTCTCTGTCCATCAGGTCGAGCAGTGGCGCGAGACGGCTCTCCAGGCAATCTCCACGAATTTTGCCGACCCGCTGCACCTGGAGGGTTTGGCCGAGCGGTACGACCCGAGCGAGCTGCTTGGCACCATCGCCGAGAATCTGACCCGGGGATTGGCGATGATGGACGACAAGGGCTATTGCATCTATGCGAATCCCGCGCTTCTGCAGATGACCGGCTATTCGGCCATGGAAATCCGATCGCAGCCCTTGCATGACTTGATACACCATCATTATCCCGATGGTCGCCCTTTCCCGATGCAGGAATGTCCGATCGATCGCGCCTTGCCGGAAAACTTCGACGTCCGGGCGCATTCGGACCTGTTTTTCCGTAAGGATGGCACGACGTTTCCGGTTCTCTGTGCCGCCAGCCCGGTCTTCAAGAATGGAAAGCCGATTGCCACATTCATCGAAATCGACGATGTCAGCAAAGCGCAGGAAGCAAGCGAAGCCCTGAGACGCAGTGAAGAACTGTTTCGCACGCTGGCCGACAACATGCAGCATTTCGCATGGATGGCCGATCCGTGCGGGCAGCGCTACTGGTTCAATAACAGGTGGTTCGAGTACACCGGCATGACATTGGAAGAAGCCAAGGGATGGGGCTGGGAAAAAACGCATCACCCCGACTATCTCGACGTGGCGACCAGCCTGTACCGGGACTTCATGGCCAAAGGGGAACCCTGGGAGACGACCTTTCCCCTGAAAAGCCAGCATGGCGCGTATCGCTGGTTCCTGGCGCGGGTGGTCCCGATCTACGACGAGTCGGGCAACGTCGTACGCTGGTTCGGCACCAATACCGATATCACGGAATTGAAGGACGCCCAAAAGGACCTGGAGCGCGCGGCCAAGGAAAAGGACCGCTATCTCTCCCTGCTGGCCCATGAACTGCGCAATCCGCTCGCGCCCATCCGCGCCGGCCTCGATCTACTGAACCTCCTCGGCAAGGAGGATCCCAAGCTGCAGCGCGCCACCGCGGTCATGGGCCGCCAGGTCGCGCACATGACCCACCTCATCGACGATCTGCTGGACGTGGCGCGCATTGCAAGCGGCCGGGTAGCGCTTCGCAAAGAGCGCTGCGACGTCGCCGAGGTGGTCGTGCAGACGGCGGAGGATTATCGCGACGACCTTGAAGCAGGAGGGATATCGCTCGAGCTGAGCGTGCCGCCGGAGCCGGTCTGGATAGAGGCCGACCGCACCCGGATCGCCCAGATAATGGGCAACCTCCTGCACAACGCGGGCAAATTCACGAAGCCCCAGGACCAGATACGGGTTCGCCTGAGCGTCGACCACCGCCCGGACGGAGACCGCGTCATTGTCACGGTTGAAGACACGGGCTCCGGCATCGAAGCCGATCTCCTGCCAAACTTGTTCAACCCTTTCGTGCAAGCGCAGCAGGGCCTTGACCGCAGCAAGGGCGGACTCGGGCTAGGGCTGCCGCTTGCGAAGGGGCTGGCGGAGCTGCATGGCGGACGCCTGATCCCGTACAGTGCCGGTCCCGGCATGGGCGCCACGTTCACGCTCGAGATTCCCTATGCGCCCAGCATCGGCGCTGAAGCAAAAGGTCGCCTGAGCCGCGGCGTCTTGCGGCCGCTGAAGATCGTCGTCATCGATGACAACAAGGACTTTGTGAACATGCTGGAGGTCGCCCTTTCGGCAAAGGGACATCAAGTGCGGACCGCCATGACGGGGGAAGCCGGACTCGAGGCCGTGCGGACCCTGGAGCCCGATGCCGTGCTCTGCGACATCGGCTTGCCGGGCGACGTCAACGGTTACGGCGTGGTGAGAAGCCTGCGAGCGAACCCGGCGTACGCTTCGCTTCCTATCGTCGCCATCACCGGTTACAACCAGGACCGGGACCGGGAGCTTTCTGAAAAAGCCGGTTTCGACCGGCATCTCGGCAAACCTGTCAGCCTTGAAGAACTGGAAGCGATCCTGCAGGAATTGTGCGGCTAAGCGAGGGGAAGCCCTCCGGTTTCGGATCACTCCTTCCCGGACCGGCGTTCATCGCCGGTGGCTTCATGCGGCGCCCGGCACGCATGACCGCCGTTCACGCCGCAAGGTAAACCCCGGATGCTTGGACATCTATGGCGATCCGAGGCGAAATGCTCGCCTCATTTCCGTATGCTGATGGCTTCCTTCAAATGGCGGAGGTTTTCCTCGATCAGGCGCAGCGATTCTTCCACCCCTGCCTTGCGGTCTTTCCTCACGTCCCCGCGTTCCAATGCATGCAAGCTGAAGTCCGCCAGGATCTCCGCGATCTCTTCCGCCGATTTGGCGCCTCCGGATTTGAACCACCACGCGGTCCAATTGCACATGCCGATGATGGCGAAGGCGGCCACTTTCGCATCGACCATCCGAAAACGGCCGCGCTCGATGCCATGCTCGATGACCTCGGTGAATTTCTGCAGCAGGATGCGGCGTGCCGCTTCGGCAGTCTTGCGCTGTGTTTCGGGCAGGGATATTTCTGCTTGATCGACTACCCGGAACTGGACAGGGTGAAACAGGATGAGCTTCGCGTGTTGATGCACCAGTTCACGCAACGCTTCTTCCGGTTCCTTTCCTTTCTCGACCACTTGCGAGGCAAGCTGTTTGGCGACGATGGTCAGCCCTTCCGTCAAGCTGACCAGTATCTCTTCCTTGTTCTTGAAGTAGTAGTAGAGCGCCGAGCGTGCGATGCCTAATTCCTGGGCGATGTCCTGCATCGAAGTGCCTTCGTATCCGCGCTTGATGAACAGATTCGAAGCCGCCTCGAGAATGGCTTGCGGAACGACGTTGATCTTTGCAGACGGTCTTGCCATGCCATGTATGGGTCGATTGAAAGGGCCATCTTAACATTCGTGTCGAAATTTCGACGGAATTTGCCGATGTCGCGAGCGCCTTCCTTGTCCAGCCTTCCGGTCGTACCGCTTTCACCTCGAAAATTAACGCCATGCAAGGGGCAAAATTTTTTTACAATGATTTGACACATGCGTCAGATTTTTGTCTATGATGTAAAAAAGGCGGCGACACAGAAGGGTTTGCGGGCTTCACGGCCAGGGAGCGGCCCCCTTCCCATGGGCTCGGCCTGGGGACGCTGGGCGCATGGCTGTTTCGCCTAGCGGTTGGGCCAGCGCGTCGGCAAGCGTTGTCAACATCAACTATTTCTTTGGAGACTAACGTGAACAGTAATGCCATCGGTACGGCACCGAGACTGAAGGGTGTGGATCACACCGCGCGTCCGACCTGGAAGCTGAAAGAAACGGTCGAGTTTTACCGCGACAAGCTCGGTCTGCCGCTCATCCATACGATCTCGGCCCGCGGCTGGGGTCCGGAGACCCATCCCGATTTCCTGCATTTCTTCTTTGACAGCGGCAACGGCAGCACCATCGCTTTCTTCTACTATCTGGGAAGCAAAGAGCCGGACCATTTGACGGGCAAGCCCGGGCAGCCGCCGGTGCCATCCGATCATGTATTCGACGCCACGCACACGTCCTGGCTGGTCGACACGAAAGAAGAGCTCCTGGCATGGAAGGCGCGGCTTGAATCCAACGGCGTCGACGTGTCGACGACGACCGCACATGAAGTCATCGAGTCGATCTACTTCCGCGACCCCAACGGCTACTTCATCGAAATCACGCGCAAGCTGCGGCCCGTCGAGGCGCTCGATGGCAGGGATGCGGCGCTCACCCTGGAAGCGGCGATCCGATTGGAAGAAGAAGCGAAAGCACGGGGCGCATCGGTCCAGCTGATCGATTCGGTCTGGAACAAGAAGGCAAGCCTGCTTGATGCCGAAACGGGACGGACCATGGCTTCGAGCGGCGCCGCGGTCCGCATCTACGTCCTCAACGTACCGGAATTCGCGGCGATAGTGGATGCGGCGCGCCGGCAGGCGCATTGCACCGTTACCCAGGCAGGCAAGGACTACCTGGTGATAGAAGCCCGGGAACCGGTGGAATTCGGGCGCAAGGCGCTGAACCTGAAACCGGCGGTCTGGTACGGGCTGTTCACCGGCGGACTGCGCGGCAAGATCGAACGGTTCGACAGGGACATCGTGCGCATCGTGCCGGCGTGACATGCCGTCCATCCCCCGCATCGGCGCATCCGGCCGGTGAAGGCCTGTCCGGCACGCCTTTCCAACATCCATCCTGCGAGTAACCATGGCGACCACAGAATCCGTTATCAATACCGCGCCGTTCACCGTTCGCCGCCGCGTCAAATGGGGCGAATGCGATCCCGCCGGCGTGGTGTACACCGCCCAGTTCGCCGATTACGTCATATCAGCGGCGGAGCTGTTTTACGAGTATCTCTTTTCCATGCCGCCGCAGCGGGCGAAAGACCGGTTCGGCTTCGGAACGCCGACGCGGGCGCTGAACATCGATTTCCGGTCGTCGCTCTGGCCGGACGATGAATTCGACATGACGGTGGCCGTCAAGGAGATCCGCACCCGAACGTACGTGTTGCAAGTCGACGCAGTCAAGGATGGCCAGACGCCGGTGTTTTCCGCGCTGCTGACGGTCATCAGCATCGCCAGGGGAGAGCGGCGCGCGATCGAGATTCCCGATGTGCTGCGCCACAGGCTCCAGGCCGAAATCGAAAAAGCGCAGTTGGAAAAAGCGTAGGCAACCATTCATTCCACAGGACAGCCAAGCCATGCAAGCCAGAACCTACCGAATCGGGCAAATCGTGCCCAGCTCGAACACCACCATGGAAACCGAGATTCCATCGATGCTGCGTGCGCGCGAAGCGGATTTCGCCGACCGCTTCACCTTTCATTCCAGCCGCATGCGCATGCATCGCGTCACCAAGGAGGAATTGGCGGCGATGAATGTCGAAGGCCTGCGCTGCGCGGCCGAACTGGCGGATGCGCGGGTGGATGTGATGAGCACCGCCTGCCTGGTCGCCATCATGGCGATGGGGCATGGCTATCACCGCACCGTGGAAAAGGAACTCACCGAAGTCGCCCGGGCCAATCATTGCCATGCGCCGGTCATGACTTCCGCCGGGGCGCTGGTCGACGGGCTGAAGCTTTTGGGCGCCAGGAAGGTATCGCTGTTGGCGCCCTATATGCGCAGCCTGACGGACCTGGTCGTCAGCTATGTGGAAAGCGAGGGGATCGAGGTCGTGGACGCCGTTTCCTTCGAGATTCCCGACAACCTGGAGGTCGGACGGCGCGACCCGGCGCTGCTGCTGGAGGACGTCAAGCGGCTCAATACCGCGAACGCGGATGTCGTCGTGCTCTCGGCTTGCGTGCAGATGCAATCGCTGGCCTCGATCCAGGCGGCGGAAGACCGCCTCGGCATCCCGGTCACGTCGACGGCAGTATGCACGACGCGCCGCATGCTTGACGCGCTGGGGCTGGAGCCCGTCGTGCCCAACGCCGGGGCGCTGCTCTCGGGACGCCATGTCGGGGCGCAATACGCATGAGCATGCCGCTGCCCCCGGGCCGGTACCGGTCACCCGCAATGCCTGGCGCAATCACCCTTGGAGGACGACACGATGACCAAGCAGATGGCAATGAAAGTGAACGCCGTGAGGCGGGCGGCGGCGCTCGCCCCGGCCTCGATCAACCCGCCCGTCGCGGCTCGCTTGCCGGCGAAAGGATCCGACAATGACTGACGCACGCAAAATCAAGCGCCCCTCCCTGGGAATTGACTGGTATCCGCAGTCCCCTCCGGCCGGGACGGAGACCACGGCGATCACCCTGAGGACGGCCGATGGCGCCGCCGTGCAGGGCACGCTCTACCGCAGGGGCGAGCCGCGCAGCGTCGCCTGCCTGATGCATCCCCGGGAATATTTCGGCGCCCACTACCTGGTCCCGAAGCTGCTTGAATGCGGGATGGCGGTCTGGACGCAAGGCGCCCGTTCGATAGGCAACGACCTGCGCCTGGAGCATGAGCAGGCCGTCATCGATGCGGCGGCGGGGATAGCGTATCTGCGCGAGCGCGGCTTCGAGAAGATCGTGTTGATCGGCAATTCGGGCGGCTCGGGCGTCTACAGCTATTACATCCAGCAATCGTCGCTGGCGCCCGAACTGCGGCTGGCAAAGTCCGCGGTCGGCAAACCGACCGGGTTCGACAGCGTGAGCATGCCGGCGGTGGATGGCATGGTCTATCTCGCGCCGCATCCCGGCCAAGGCCGCCTGCTCATGGGATGCATCGACCCATCGTTAAGCGACGAGGACGATGCGCTGTCGGTGGATCCTTCGCTCGACCCATTCAACCCGGACAACGGTTATGTCGCGGAGCCCGGCAAGTCGCGCTACGCGAGCGACTTCATCGACCGCTATCGCAACGCGCAGCGCGCACGCGTGGAAAGGCTGGACCGGATGGCACGCGAACTGATCGAGCGTCGCCAGTCGGCACGGCGCCAGATCAAAGACGGCGCGACGGAACGCGCGCTGCGCCTGCAGGCGGCGCATACACCGATCATCACGGTCTGGCGCACCGATGCGGACCTGCGCTGCCTTGACCTCAGCCTCGACCCATCGGACCGCGCCCCGGGCTCCATCTGGGGCAACGACATGCTGGTGTCGAACTACGGCGCCGTGGGATTCGGCCGCCTATGCTCGCCCGAATCCTGGCTATCCACCTGGTCCGGCGTGTCGTCGATGGCGGCGCTGGAAAAGACCGCGCCGTCCTTGACGGTGCCGGCGCTGCTGGTGGAATACACCGGGGACCAGACCACTTTCCCGCGGCAGATACGGGAAATCTTTTCTTGGATCGGCGCAGGCGACAAGCAGCATGTGCGCGTGCGCGGCGACCATCATGGCCGCGCGCTGACCAGTGACGAAGAGCCTGGCAGACTCGTGGCCGCACGGGAAATCGCCAATTGGCTGGCGAGCCGCGGATACGTGTCGTAAGTCCGCGCCAAAGCCAGAAATCGAGGAGACAAAGTGATGAATGGACCGTTGAACCGAATTGAAGGGGTCGAGTATGGCGATCCCGGACGGGCGCAGCAGTATCTCGACAGCGGCGCATGGATGAAGATCACCGTCGGCGAGGCGCTGCGGCAGACCGCGCGGCGCCTGCCCGCCAAGCCCGCGCTGGTTACCGATACGCGCACCGTCACCTTCGAGGAGCTTGACAGCCTGACCGATCGGCTGGCGGCCGCGCTGCTCGACATCGGGCTGCAGCCGTCGGACCGGGCGATTTTCCAGATGGGGAACAACATCGAGACGGCGCTGGCCGTGATCGCCTGTTTCAAGGCGGGCATCGTGCCGGTGTGCGCGATCCCGCAATACCGCGAAATCGAGATCGGCCAGCTGGCCCGCCTGAGCCAGGCGCGCGGCTACTTCGTCCAGTCGGACCCGGCAGGCAGCTTCGACATGGTCCGGTTCGCGCAGGAGATGACGGCGGCGCTGCCGGGAATCGAGCACCTGGTTTTTTCCGGCTCCCGCGCGCCGGCCGACTGCCTGACAGTGGCGTCGCTCATCGAGACCCGGGATGCGGCGTCGGCCCGCGCGCGCTTGGCCGAAGTTCGCATCGGCCCGGAAGATGTATTGAGCTTCCAGTTGTCCGGCGGGACCACCGGCGTGCCCAAGATCATCCCGCGCTTCCATGGTGAATACCTGGCCCATGCCCTCTTTGCCGCGCGCAATTATGAAATGGACGAGCACAGCGTCTTCCTGTGGTCGCTGCCGCTGATGCACAACGCGGGCCAGTTGTATGCGCTCATGCCCACGCTCGCGCTGGGTCGCACCACGATCCTCATGTCCGCGGTGGATATCGCGCGCATGCTTACCCTGGTGGAGGCGCACGCCGTCACGCACATCTCGTCCATTGGCCCCATCGCGCCGCAAGTCATCGCCTATCCGGACCTGCACAAGCACGATCTCTCCAGCCTCAAGCTGTTCTTCACGATGACCAGGGCCGATGCGCTGGAACAGAAAATCGGCGTGCCTTGCAGCAACCTGTATGGCATCACCGAGGGCCTCCTGCTGGGGACCGGTCCGTCGGCGCCGGTGCAAGCCCGCCATGGCACGAACGGCGCCTCGGGCTGCGTCCTGGATGAAGTCCGCGTGCTCGAGCCGGAATCGGAGAAGGCGGTGGCCGACGGACAAATGGGCGAACTCTGCTTCCGGGGGCCGTCTTCCCTGCGCGGCTACTTCAATGCCCCGGAGGCCAACCGCACGGCGTTCACCTCCGACGGCTTCTTCCGGACCGGGGATATCGTCTCCGCGCACCGGATCGACGGCAAGACCTATTACCGCTTCGAAGGCAGGCTGCGGGACAACGTCAACCGCGGCGGGGAGAAGATCGGCTGCGAAGAGGTGGAGCAGTTCGTCAGCAAGCATCCGGCCATCCTGGACGCCAAGCTGATCGCCATGCCGGACGCGGTCTACGGGGAGAAGGGCTGCGTCTTCGTGATCGTGCGCCCCGGCGCCGCCGATCCGACGGTGGGCGAGCTGGCGGCGTTCCTTGTGGCCCAGGGCCTGGCGAAGTTCAAATGCCCGGAAAGGATCGAGGTTGTCGATGCATTCCCGGTCACGCGCGTCGGCAAGGTCGACAAGCCGGCGATGAAAAAGATGATTGCGGAAAAGCTGGCCAGCGAAGGCGCCGTGAAACCGGAACTCGCTTCTTGATCGTTATTACGCGTTCAACACCTAAGGAGACAACGATGAAATCATCGAACAACAAGCGGTGGAAATTCGCCATTCTCGGGCTGGCGCTTGCGGCGGCCCTACCCGCATCGGCGCAGATGAAGATCGGACATATCGGCTCGATGAGCGGCCCGCTGGGCGCCCTCGGACTCGACCAGTACGACGGATTCATGCTGAAGGTGGAGCAGGGCGGCGGCATGCTCGGCGGGCAAAAGGTCGAGGTCACGCGCGTGGATGACCAGGGCAAGCCGGATGTCGGGCTGCAGGTGGCCAAGGAGCTGCTTGAGCGCGGCAAGGTCAGCGTGGTGGTCGGGATCACCGCGTCGAATGTCATCAACGCGGTTTTTCCCTACGTCGTCAAGGAGGAGGTGCCGCTGGTCGGCACCAATGGCGGACCTTCCCCGTTCGCCGGAGAGAAGTGCTCGCCGTGGTTCGTGTCGACCGCGTTCCAGAACGACGGTCCCCATGAAGCGGCAGGCCAGGAAGCGCAAAACCGGGGCTTCAAGAAAGTGGTCGTCATCACGCCGAACTACCAGGCCGGCAAGGACGCGGTCGCTGGCTTCAAGCGATTCTACAAAGGGCAGCTCGCCGACGAAGTTTACCCGGCGCTTGGACAGAGCGACTTTGCGGCGGAGATCACGCAGTTGGCAGCGGCCGCCCCGGATGCGGTCTATGCCTTCCTGCCGGGAGCGATGGGCATCAATTTCATCAAGCAATATTCGCAGGCCGGCTTGATGAAGAAATATCCGCTGCTGTCCTCGTTTACGGTCGACGACATCACCATCCCGGCCATCCGCGACGCCGCGGTGGACTCGCTGGTCAGCTCGCACTGGACCTCGGGCGCGACCAATCCCGAATCGCAGAAGTTCGTCAAGGAATTCGAAGCCAAGTACAAGCGCAAGCCATCCAATTACGCGGTGCAAGGCTATGACGCGGCCGCGCTGATCGACCAGGCGCTGAAGTCGTCGCCGGCGGCCGCCAAGGACAAGAAGGAGCTGATGAAGGCCATGCGGGCGGCGAAGCTGGCCTCTCCCCGCGGCGAGCTGACATTCGAGCGGAACGGATTCCCGATCCAGGATTACGGCATCTGGAAGGTGGTCGGGAAAGGGGCGGGCAACGTGGGACTGGAGCTGCAGAACGTCGCGCTGAAATCGCACCGCGATGCATATGTGGCGAAATGCGTACCCAAGCAATGATTTGAATCGGCGCGCATGCCGCGCCGGATCGCCCACCGCGCGGAAGGTCGCAGCCCGCCGGTGGCAACGTGATCCGGGGCGGCGAAGGTCGGTTCGAAACTGGAGAGAGAAATGGGACTGAATATCAAAGTCGTCGGCGCCGGGCCGGCGGGGCTGTATTTTGCCTACCTGATGAAAAAATCGTTTCCCGATTACCGGGTGCGGGTCGTCGAGCAAAACCCCGCCGACGCCACCTATGGATTCGGCGTGGTGTTCTCGGGCCGCGCGCTCAGTTTCCTGGGGCAGGGGGACGCTGCCGTCATCGAGCGCCTGAAGGCGAACATGGAGTCCTGGAGCGACCAGCACATTACCCACAAGGGACAGCGGGTCGTCATCGACGGCAATTCCTTTTCCGCGATCGCCCGCCTGACCATGCTGAAGGAACTGCAGGCAATCTGCCGCGAGGCCGGCGTAGAACTGTCGTTCGGGCAGCGGGTCGAGCCGGACGGGCTGGAAGCCGACTGCGATGTCCTGGTGGCAGCGGACGGAGCCAATTCCGCCTTGCGCGACCGCTACGCAGACGAATTCGGGACGCAGACGGTCGAGTTGAAGAACTATTTCGCCTGGTATGGGGTGGAAACCCCGTACGACGCGCATACCCTGACCTTCATCGGCAATGAAGGCGGCACCTACTGCGGCCACCACTATCGTTACACGCCGCGCATGAGCACCATGGTCGCGGAGGTGGATGCGAAGACCTGGAGCACGTCGGGCATGGCGGACATGTCGGACGAGGAGCGCAAGATGCATTTCGAACAGACTTTCCGGGACACCTTGAATGGAAAGCCGCTGATCAGCAACCGCTCGATGTGGCGGCGCTGGCGCCTGGTCAAGAACGGCAACTGGCGCCACAAGAACATCGTGCTGATCGGAGACGCGCAACGCACCGCCCATCCGTCTATCGGCTCCGGCACCCGTCTCGCCATGGAGGATGCGATCGTGCTGTGGCGGGCATTCACCGACAAAGGCACCGATGTCGAGGCGGCGTTCGGGCAATATGAGTCGGAGCGCCGGCCGGTGCGGGACAAGCTCAATGCCGCCGCGGAAAAAAGCATTGCCTGGTACGAGGATATCGCTGAAAAAATGGCGCTCTCGCCTTATGAACTGGCGCTCGATTACATGCTCAGGACCGGCCTCATGACGCCGGACCGCCTGGCGCGGGAGTCGCCCCGGTTCATGGCCAAGCTGGCGGAGGAGGGAACGATTCCGGCGGATACGCACGGGTAATCCACGTTCCCTGCCGTCATGTGCCAGGCGCGCCCGCGCCATTCGCCGCGGAAGCCGCACGGTAGGACGCGGCGCGCACTGGCCGCCGAGCCTTATTGCGGACGGCAGGCACACAAAACAATCTCATCAAGGAGACAGGCATGACCCTGGGTCTCATCGTTCCGCAGCTGCTGAACGGCCTGCAGTACGGCGTGCTGCTGTTTCTGCTGGCCGCCGGGTTGACGCTGGTGTTCGGCATCATGAGCTTCATCAAC
>NZ_FZOT01000039.1 GCF_900188095.1 Noviherbaspirillum humi
GTGCTGCCGTTCGACTTGCATGTGTAAGGCATGCCGCCAGCGTTCAATCTGAGCCAGGATCAAACTCTTCAGTTCAATGCCTGTTATCTGCCATCGCTGACAGAACTGCCGTCGCCGGCAGCGTCGCTCACTCAAAATACTGACTCGATCCATCCTCCCATAGCGGGCAGATGAACCGGTATTTCTATATGAGCACTTGCTATTTCGTTTTGCAGCATCAGCAGCACAGGCATCGCTGCCCTACCGCTGACGCCGCCGCACGCTACCAAGCGCCCACACTTATCGGCTGTTAGTTGTTAAAGATCCGTCTGCTTCAGCTCGCCATTTCAGTCCCCTGAGCGGCTCGCCGCGCTGCGAAGCGTTGTGTTCGTCAGCAGCACTCAATTCATATTGAGCTTTCCCATCGTTTTCAAGAGCGCGCCTCTTTCGATCTCGCTCTGTCTCGCTTCGCTTGCTGCGTTGCGCGACGGGAGGCGAACTATAGCAAACGAGATTGCGCGCTGCCTAGAGGGTTTGCGAGATTTTTCGAAAAATATTCTTTGCCTCGGACATGCTTGGAAAATTGCTTCGGCTCATTGTCGGTCCGACATGCGAGCGCCGTCGAATTCAACAGCATGGATGCAAGGCGGTTGCTGCTGCAGCCGTCTAGAATAGGGGGCCTTCATTTTCGGAGAGAAGTAGTGCAGGGAACAAAGAGAAGAGTGGTCTATGTCTTCGCCTATGAAGCGATTGCCATCGCGATCTGCAGCGTCAGCTTTTCAGCGTTGACCGGAAAAAGCCTGTTTCACGCAAGCGCGCTGTCGATGGCCGCCTCGGGCATAGCAGTGGCCTGGAATTTCATTTTCAACATGGCTTTCGAGCGCTGGGAGTCGCGACAGACCGTCAAGGGACGAAGCTTCAAGCGCCGCGCCGCGCATGCCGTGGGTTTCGAGATCGGATTGATCTTTTTGCTGGTGCCCTTGATTGCCTGGTGGCTGGAGGTAAGCCTCTGGCAGGCGCTGATCATGGACCTCGGCCTCGCCCTTTTCTTTTTGTGCTACACCTTCGTATTCAACTGGGTTTTCGATCACCTGTTTGGCCTGCCGGCGTCTGCCACGGGCAATCCGACACCGGGTTGACCCGCCCCTCGGTTCAGCAGCGTGGCCGGGAGGGCGGTGCGGCGCAGACGCTCGCTATTGCCCGGCTTCCGGCAAGCCTGTTTCTTCCTTCAAATGCTCCGCGAGCGCGGCGCGGACAGCGGCAATGCGCTCCTTGCAGATCGCATAGGCGGCAGCGCTTTCCTGGACGATGGGCACCAGGCTGTCGATGTCGAGCTCCTGCTGATTGCGCAGCTTCTCCGCGTTGTCCTTGAGTATTTTGTAGGCGGCATTGAAGCCTTTGTCCGCATCAGTCATGGTGCGCTTTCCCCTTGGTTGAAACTTCCACGGTTCCGTCATGGAAGGTGAGTTCGATTGAATCGTGTTCGAGCGCGGCCGCGCGACTGGACACGGGTTTACCGTCAGCCTTGGCCAAGGCGAAACCGCGCCGCAGCGTCGGCTCGACACCCATCGCCAGGATGGATTTGAACGTGTCTTGCGCGAGCGCCTCCGCTTCGCGCAGTGTGCGCCGCATGTAATGCGTGACGTCGTTCATATGGGCATCGGCGAGCGACACGCTTTGCGTCACCGCCTTGCCGGCGCCTGCCACGATGCCGAGCCAATGCTCATGGAGATGACCGTCGATGCCATCGATGCTGCGCCTGCTTGCCAGCACCACGGTTTCCAGCCTGGCCTTGGCCTGCACTTCCACCGTCGAGACCGCGCCCGCCGCGCGCTCGCGGATGACGCCGTATTGCTGCCCCAGGGCCTGATGCGCCATGTCCAGCCGTCCCGCTCCGCGGCTTAGCACCATGCCGTGCAGGGCGGCAGTCCGCTCCTCCGTGACGCCGACATGGGCTGTCGCGCGCGTACGCACCTGGCCGAACTCGCCGACGGCGGCGATCTCCGCCTTTTCCAGCCGATGGCGTGCGCGCAGCAGGATGTCTGCCCGGTTGCGGCTTGCCGCCGCTTCGGCCGCCTGCAGCTTGAGCGAGATGCCTTCGCAGATCTGCGTCCAATCCTCCAGCGCCCGGTTGGCCCGCGCGGCGATCAGGTCGCGCACGTGGGCAATCACCTTGGATGGCGTGCCGAATCGGCGATGCGCGCATTCATCGAGGATGGTGGAGTCGCGCTCGTGGCCGATGCCGGTGAACACCGGCACATGGAAGCGACAGACCATCTTGGCGAGAATGCCTTCGTTGAGCCATTGCAGATCGGTCGTCGCGCCGCCGCCGCGGATGACGATCAGCGCGTCGATCGGTTGCTGCGTATGGTAGGTATGGACATCGATGAAGGCCTGCTTCAGCGAGTCGCGCGCCTTCTCGCCCTGAAACACGGCGTGGAAGTAACGGAAGCGGCACAGCCCAGCCCGCTCCAGGCGCTGCGCCTCGACCTGAAAATCTTCAAGGCCGGCGGCTGCATTCGGCGCGATCACCGCGACGTGGGTGAAGTCGACCGGCGCTGGCAGACTGCGGTTGCGGTCGGCGATGCCGGCCGCTTCGAGTTCTTCACGAATGCGCTTGAGCTTGGCCTGCATGTCGCCCAGCGTGTAATCCGGGTCGATATCGCTGACGATCAGGGACAAGCCATGCTGCACGCTGAACTGCACCTTGGCCAGCATGAGCACCTTGAGACCATTCTCCAGGCGGGCGCCTGTGGCGTCGAAAAATTTCTTGTCGAGCTTCGCGCGCAGGCTGCCCCAGATGATGGCGCGCGCCTTCGACACTTCACGTCCGTCGGCACCGCGTTCGACTGCGTCGAAATAGGCGTGGGTGCCCGGCCGCAGTCCGGAGATTTCGAACCTTACCCACTCGGACCGCGGAAAGGCGGTATCCAGCGCACGCTCCACCCGCGTCAGCATCTGGCTGAGAGAGCAGCCCTTCTGCGCCGGTTTTTCCAGCTCAAGAGACTGAGATGGGCTCGGCAGCCAAGGCTTGAATTGGGCAATCTCCAAGCCCGGCGGCACGAAATAGCGGCCACTCTCGGCATCCCGCATCGCGCCCAGCGTCAAGGCGCTGAGAGCATCTTCATCTGGGACGCGGAGGAATGTCTTCATGTCCCGGATGATATACGAACTTGCTCTTAGCCAACATTTTGATCGGTCAGATTTGCAAGGTCGCGGCGTGAATCTATGGAAGCAATACAACGGGACCGGCAAGGTCCATCTCGAGGCAAACCGCCGTAACGAGGAAACGGCGGTAAACGGAAAAGGGGTCATGACCCTGAGATCATGACCCCTTTAAATGATGGTGCGGCTGGCAGGAATCGAACCCACGACCCCTTGGTTCGTAGCCAAGTACTCTATCCAGCTGAGCTACAGCCGCGAAGGGTTGGCATATTAACCGAAGTTTCCGATTTGCGCTAGGGCAGAAGGGGAAAACAGGCCAAAACCGTTAAAAGCCGGCGCCTGCCCGCCGAAATGCGAGGCCGCCCGGCTGCATGCCGATTGCGCCGTCATTCGGTTTCTATCGCGGCCGGCGTCTTGCGCGGGCGCCGCGGTCGGGCACCGGTCTTGCGGGCCGGCTTGGCCGGAGTTTCGTCGGCCGGCGAATGGCTCGCCGCCGGTTCGGACGGCACGACATTCACGGCCGGCGCCGGCGGCACCGGGTCCGGCGCAGCAACGGCAGCGGCTTCCGTTTCCTTTGCCGGCGCTTTTTTCCTGGCGGGCGTCTTGCGGGGGGTGCGTCCCTTGCGGCGGGCATCAGCCTTGCCTTCCGGTTCTTCCAACTGCGCCGCTTCGCTGACAGTGCGCTCGATGAATTGCATCGCCTCATCCGGCGAGACGGGCGACGCGCTCGTTTCCTGCTCCATCGTCATGTCCGCGTCGGAAGCAGCGGCCGATGCCGCGGCCTGGGCGCCGCGATTGCCGCGGAAGACGAAGGCGCCGGACTTTTCATCCCGACCCACTTCCAGCAGGCCGCGCGACTGCGCCTCCTCCAGCAGGTTGCCGAAGGTGCGGAAACCGAAATAGGCTTCGTTGAAGTCGGGGCGGCGGCGCTTGATCGCCTGCTTCAGCACCGAAGCCCAGATCTTGCCGCTGTCGCCGCGCTCCGACATGAGCGCCTCGAAGGTCTCGGCCGCCATGTCCACTGCGCGATTGCGGCGCACTTCCATTTCCTCCCGACGGCGCTGATCTTCTTCGGGCAAGCGGCGTACCGGCGCCTGGGTTTCCTTGGTCTCGCGCTTGGCTGGGGCGCGGGAATTGTCGCGCACCAGGTCGTCGTAGAAGATGAACTCGTCGCAGTTAGCGATGAGCAGATCGGAGGTCGACTGCTTCACGCCGACGCCGATCACATGCTTGGCGTTTTCGCGCAGCTTCGAGACCAGGGGCGAAAAATCCGAGTCGCCGCTGATGACGACGAAGGTATTGACGTGCGACTTGGTGTAGCAGAGGTCGAGCGCATCGACCACCAGCCGGATGTCGGCCGAATTCTTGCCGGACTGCCGCACATGCGGGATCTCGATCAGCTCGAAGTTCGCTTCATGCATGGTGCCCTTGAAAGCCTTGTAGCGATCCCAGTCGCAGTAGGCCTTCTTGACGACGATGCTGCCCTTGAGCAGCAGCCTTTCCAGCACCCGCTTGATGTCGAATTTTTCGTATTTTGCGTCGCGCACGCCGAGCGCGACGTTTTCGAAGTCGCAGAACAGCGCCATGCTGACGTTTTCATTGGATGCAGCCATAGATTCCTAGTGTCGTTTCACGATTCTGGTTAACGGAAGCTTAAGAGCCTGTTCAGTATCTTTGTGACATGTGCGCAGCCACGCGAACCGGTCGAATGCTAGGCGTGGCGACGCGACGTAGCGGGGCTACGGCAAGGA
>NZ_FZOT01000041.1:0-1180 GCF_900188095.1 Noviherbaspirillum humi
GCAGGGCTCAACGTTATAGGGACAAGTGACTAAGTGCACATGGTGGATGCCTAGGCGATATCAGGCGATGAAGGACGTAGTAGCTTGCGATAAGCCACGGGGAGCTAGCAAACAAGCTTTGATCCGTGGATTTCCGAATGGGGCAACCCGGCCTTTAAGGTCATCGCACCCTGAATACATAGGGGTGCGAAGCGAACGCGGCGAACTGAAACATCTAAGTAGCTGCAGGAAAAGAAATCAACCGAGATTCCCAAAGTAGTGGCGAGCGAAATGGGAACAGCCAGCAGGTTTTAGCATCACGCATAGCAAAACGGATTGGAAACTCCGGCCATAGCGGGTGATAGCCCCGTATGCGAAATGGGTGGTGTGGAACTAGGCCTGCGACAAGTAGGGCGGGACACGTGAAATCCTGTCTGAAGATGGGGGGACCATCCTCCAAGGCTAAATACTCGATATCGACCGATAGTGAACCAGTACCGTGAGGGAAAGGCGAAAAGAACCCCGGAAGGGGAGTGAAATAGATCCTGAAACCGTGTGCATACAAACAGTCGGAGCCCTGTAAGGGGTGACGGCGTACCTTTTGTATAATGGGTCAGCGACTTACATTCAGTGGCAAGCTTAACCGCATAGGGAAGGCGCAGCGAAAGCGAGTCCGAACAGGGCGATATAGTCGCTGGGTGTAGACCCGAAACCAGATGATCTATCCATGGCCAGGATGAAGGTGCCGTAACAGGTACTGGAGGTCCGAACCCACTAGTGTTGAAAAACTAGGGGATGAGCTGTGGATAGGGGTGAAAGGCTAAACAAATCTGGAAATAGCTGGTTCTCTCCGAAAACTATTTAGGTAGTGCCTCATGTATCACCATCGGGGGTAGAGCACTGTTATGGCTAGGGGGTCATCGCGACTTACCAAACCATTGCAAACTCCGAATACCGATGAGTGCGAGCATGGGAGACAGACGCCGGGTGCTAACGTCCGACGTCAAGAGGGAAACAACCCAGACCGCCAGCTAAGGTCCCCAAGATTGGCTAAGTGGAAAACGAAGTGGGAAGGCTAAAACAGTCAGGAGGTTGGCTTAGAAGCAGCCATCCTTTAAAGAAAGCGTAATAGCTCACTGATCGAGTCGTCCTGCGCGGAAGATGTAACGGGGCTAAGCCAGTCACCGAAGCTGCGGATCTG
>NZ_FZOT01000041.1:1381-3150 GCF_900188095.1 Noviherbaspirillum humi
TAGATGGTAGGAGAGCGTTCCGTAAGCCTGCGAAGGTGTGTTGTAAAGCATGCTGGAGGTATCGGAAGTGCGAATGCTGACATGAGTAGCGATAATGCGGGTGAAAAGCCCGCACGCCGTAAGCCCAAGGTTTCCTGTTCAACGTTCATCGGAGCAGGGTGAGTCGGCCCCTAAGGCGAGGCAGAGATGCGTAGCTGATGGGAAGCAGGTTAATATTCCTGCACCGTCGTATGATGCGATGGGGGGACGGATCGCGGAAGGTTGTCCGGGTGTTGGAAGTCCCGGTTCCTGTATCGAAGAGGGTGTCTTGGCAAATCCGGACACGTAACTCAAGGGTATGGGACGAGCGGCCTAGTGCTGCGAAGCAATCGGAAGGGGTCCCAAGAAAAGCCTCTAAGCTTCAGTCATACGAGACCGTACCGCAAACCGACACAGGTGGGCGAGATGAGTATTCTAAGGCGCTTGAGAGAACTCGGGAGAAGGAACTCGGCAAATTGGTACCGTAACTTCGGGATAAGGTACGCCCTGGTAGTTTGAAGGCCCTGCGGCCGGAGGATGAAGGGGTTGCAATAAACTGGTGGCTGCGACTGTTTAATAAAAACACAGCACTCTGCAAACACGAAAGTGGACGTATAGGGTGTGACGCCTGCCCGGTGCTGGAAGATTAAATGATGGGGTGCAAGCTCTTGATTGAAGTCCCAGTAAACGGCGGCCGTAACTATAACGGTCCTAAGGTAGCGAAATTCCTTGTCGGGTAAGTTCCGACCTGCACGAATGGCGTAACGATGGCCACACTGTCTCCTCCCGAGACTCAGCGAAGTTGAAATGTTTGTGATGATGCAATCTACCCGCGGCTAGACGGAAAGACCCCATGAACCTTTACTGTAGCTTTGCATTGGACTGTGAACCAATCTGTGTAGGATAGGTGGGAGGCTGAGAAACCAGGACGCCAGTTCTGGCGGAGCCAACCTTGAAATACCACCCTGGTTTGTTTGCGGTTCTAACCTAGTCCCGTAATCCGGGTCGGGGACAGTGCATGGTAGGCAGTTTGACTGGGGCGGTCTCCTCCCAAAGTGTAACGGAGGAGTTCGAAGGTACGCTAGGTACGGTCGGACATCGTGCTAATAGTGCAATGGCATAAGCGTGCTTAACTGCGAGACCGACAAGTCGAGCAGGTACGAAAGTAGGACATAGTGATCCGGTGGTTCTGTATGGAAGGGCCATCGCTCAACGGATAAAAGGTACTCTGGGGATAACAGGCTGATTCCTCCCAAGAGTTCATATCGACGGGGGAGTTTGGCACCTCGATGTCGGCTCATCACATCCTGGGGCTGTAGCCGGTCCCAAGGGTATGGCTGTTCGCCATTTAAAGTGGTACGTGAGCTGGGTTTAAAACGTCGTGAGACAGTTTGGTCCCTATCTGCCGTGGGCGTTGGAAGTTTGAAGGGGGCTGCTCCTAGTACGAGAGGACCGGAGTGGACGAACCTCTGGTGTACCGGTTGTCACGCCAGTGGCATTGCCGGGTAGCTAAGTTCGGAAGAGATAACCGCTGAAAGCATCTAAGCGGGAAACTCGCCTTGAGATGAGACTTCCCCAGGCTATAAGCCTGCTGAAGGGTCGTTCGAGACCAGGACGTTGATAGGCTGGGTGTGCAAGCGCAGTAATGTGCTGAGCTAACCAGTACTAATTGCCCGTGCGGCTTGTCCCTATAACCTTGACCGGCTATAGGCAAAGCCAGTAGCGTAAAGCCCGATCGAAAGATCGCGTGA
>NZ_FZOT01000042.1 GCF_900188095.1 Noviherbaspirillum humi
GGGCACGCCGGACAACTCGACCCCGCAGGGCAAGGCCAATTCCTATGAAGTGAATTACGTCCGCGCCTGGCAGTTCAAGTAAGCAGGGAAGGGCATGCGGCCCGCAGGCCGCTCAATGGAAGCCTCCGTTCACTATTGCTGCATTCACAAGACCGGCCTTGGCCGGTCTTTTTGTTTTCCGGTCGTGGTCCATGCCTCCAGGACTTCGGACTCGGCAATTTTATTGAGAAAAGAGAACTTTTCATTGCCGTTGAGTACAGAAGGACCATACTTTGGAGAAATATTTCTCCAAATCTTTCAGATTTTTCGGAACCATTTCTGGCGAGAAAGCCTCATAGGGATACTTGCCTTTGAGAACGATGGCATCAATCTGAAGGAGAAAAATATGTTTACCAAATCGCTTAAAGAACTTTCCCTGTCCGCGCTTTGCTGCGCTTGTGCTTCCGTGCTCCTGACCGCTTGTGGCGGCGGTGGGTCCACTGGATCGGTTGACGCTGCTGCGACTCAGCCGACAACCGCAGCAAGCAGCTCGGGTTCCACTTCCAATGCCGCCGCCAGCACCGCGACCGGCACCAGCACCACCGTCAACACGGCCGACGCTGCGGCTAGCGGCACGACCACGACCACGACCCAGGCCGGCACCGTCGTCGCCGTTCCGTTCGGTCAGGATGCTTCCCAGTACAAGCTGACCTTCACCGAAGAATTCAACAACTTCGACACCAGCCTGTGGAATGACCGCATCTGGTACGAGGCGGGCAACGCCACCAAGAACTACGCCGTGGAAGACGGCGTGCTGAAGATCTGGCCGCAGCGTGACGCATCCGGCAACTTCTTCAACCGCACCATCGACACCGACGGCAAGTACTATCAGACCTACGGCTACTTCGAGATGGAAGCCAAGCTCCCCAAGGGCAAAGGCACCTGGCCGGCATTCTGGCTGTTCAACCACATCGGCGACCGCCGTCCCGAGATGGACATCATGGAAGCCTATGCCGGCGGCAGCGGCTGGGGCTACACCGATGGTTCGGGCGTGTCGATTCCGACCACTTATGCAGCGACCGTCTGGAAGGGCGACTACGAGGGCCAGCAGGTCGGCTTCAAGATGATCACCGAAGGCACCGACCTGTCGGCCGGATTCCACAAGTACGCGGTGAAGTGGGAGCCGAACAAGCAGACCTATTATTTCGATGGCAAGGAAGTACTCACGGTGAACACCGCGATGACCGATCCGATGTACCTGATGCTGGACCTGTGGTTTGGCAGCGCTTCGGGCACGCCCGACAACTCGACCCCGCAGGGCAAGACCAATTCCTATGAAGTGAATTACGTCCGCGCCTGGCAGTTCAAGTAAGCGAGTTTCCCCCTGCGCTTGTCCGGTTTTCAATGCCGGACGAACAGACGAAAGCCGGCCTATGCCGGCTTTTTTCATTTTCAGAAAGGCGTGGCCGTTTCCCCAGGGCACCGAGGAACCGTTATCTGATAGAAAATTTCGTTGACGCCTTGATTGGTGAAAGTGACAGCGAAATAGCCAGCCTTAATCGCGGTGAAAGAAAATTTCTCTGAATCCTCAATTTTTTTGGAACCATTTCCCCAGAGCAAAGCTCTGAGAAGGACTTGCTTTTGAGAATCATCAAGTCTTTACCAAGGGAAATCTCCATGTCCAAGTCACCGTTCCATCGCTTTGCCTTGTCCACCCTCGCCAGCGCTTGCGCTACCGTATTGATCACCGCTTGCGGCGGCGGAAGCGGCGGCGACACCTCTGCCGCGACAAGCGGCGCCAATTCCAGCACCAGCCTGAATTCTTCCCTGGCGTCCAACGCATCCCAGGACACCGCGACCACCACCGCAACGCCGGCAGCTTCCAGCGAGGCGACTGCGACAACCGAGACCCCTGCCGTAACGGCATCGCCTTCGCCTGCTCCGTCGTCGGCGACGACTGCTGCTCCGGCACCCGCGCCGGCATCCACTCCGGCACCTGCACCAGCTCCGGCGCCGGCACCGGCTCCCGCACCTGCACCGGCGCCTGCGCCAGCTCCCGCACCGGCCGCCAGCCCCACGCCGTTCGGCCAGGATGCCAGCCTGTACAAGCTGACCTTCACCGAAGAGTT